>CAWCEF010000001.1:0-227374 GCA_963794515.1 uncultured Solirubrobacterales bacterium
GTAGCAGCGTTTGAGCAGCTTGCGCGCGAGCGCAAGGCACGCGCGGTTGCCGCCGATCCTGGCGGCGAGCTGTTCGTAATACGCGCGGGTGGGGCTGGCGGGGAACCGGGCGCGTTGCGCGGCTTCATAGAGCGCCCACCGCAACGCGGGCGGGCCTTGGCGCGAGAGGTGCCCCGGGGCGCGGTGTGTGTCGGATTGGTAGACGGTGATGTCCATCCCGCCGTAGCGGACGACGTCCCGCGAGTTCTGAAAACGGCGGACGTCGCCGAGCTCGGCGAGGATCGTGACCGATGTCAGCGCGCCGATGCCATAGATCTCGTGCATCAGCGTGCGGCACCCGGGCTGTGATTTCGCGATCTGGTTCAGCTCACGGTCGAACGGGACCAGTCGCTGCTCGATCGCGTTGATCACGTGCAACGCGATCTCGATCTGCTCACGCGCTGCCCCAGGAAGCTCCACCTCGGCCAGCCACTCGCGGCTTGCGTGGTTGAGCAGGTCACGGCGTTGGGGAACGCCGTGGTGATAGAGCACGGCGTGCATCCGCTGCTGCCACTCGGTCCGCTGGTGGGAGAGCAGATGCCGGGTCCGGACTCGGGCTCGGAGATCGAGGATGTGCGCGGGTGGGATCCACGACTCCGGGATCCGACCGATCAACAGCAGCTCTCGCAGATGCCGGGCGTCGGCGAAGTCGGTCTTCGCACGTCTCTTCTTGCCTTTCAACGCGCTCGCCTCGGCCGCTTCGGCGAGATGCACCTCGACATTGGCCCGCTGGAGCTCCTCGACCACGAACCTCCAGCCGGTCGTCGCCTCCAGCGCGACCTCCAGACCCGCCCCGCGAAACGGCTCGAAGAACGCGCGGACCGCAGCGCGGTCCCCGGGCACGATCCGGGCGCGTGAGACCTCGCCGGTGACCGTGTCGATCCACTCCGCCGCGATCTGCGCTCGATGCTGATCCAAACCCATCACGATCGGCACGTCGCCACCCCCTCGACGCCTCGAACGCCGGCGAGCACCACGACACCGACGGCCCTCCGGGCAGCCCGTCGCATACCGTGAACCACGGTCGGTACCTCCTCCTCGATTGGCCGGCCGCGCGGCCGCAATCCGCGCGCGCCCACAACGCCGTTCGACGCGGAGGACCGGCCACCTTCACCGCCACATCACACCGACCGGGACATGACATCTTTCGCGGCGCCGGAGCGTCGGACCCCCCGAGCGCGCTTGCGCAATGCCACGAGGCGAGGAGTTGGGGCCGGCTGCTGCTTACTCAGGATGGGGTAGTGCGTGATCGGGATCGCGGTCCTGGCGACGGCGCTCGACGTTGATCGCGTGCTCGATGGATCGGCTGTCGGGCGGTAGAGCTGGTTGGTCAACGTCCAGCTCTCCAAGGGAGGGAGCCATGTCCTCTGCTGCACAGTTGCTCGATGCTGCCGGCCGTCGTCGCTCGCCGGCGACGATGTCGGACTTTCACGCCGGGAGGGCGCCCGGGAACAAGGGGCAGCGCTACGCGGCTGACCCGCCGACGGTCGATGAGATCATCGCGGTCATGCGCCACGCCCGTCACGCCCGGTACGGCAATCGCCTCAACGGGTTGATCGTTGTGCTGTGGCGTGCCGGGCTACGGATCAACGAGGCGCTGTCGCTCACCGAGACCGATCTGGAGGAACAGCGCGGATCGGTTTGGTCAGGCATGGCAAGAACGATCGCCGTCGCCAGGTCGGGATGGACGCGTGGGGGTGGACGGCGCTCGGACCGTGGCGGGCCGAGCGCGCCGCGTTGCCGGTCGGCCCGTTGTTCTGCGTGATCGCCGGACCCACTGCCGGGCACGCCTGGTCAGCCAGCGCCGCCAGGCTCCAGCTACACCAGGTGGCCGTTGAGGCGGGCGTCAGACGGCGCTTCGCGCCCCACCAGCTCCGCCACGCGCATGCAGTCGAGCTGTTGCGTGAGGGGATCCCGCTGCCGCTGACCCAACGCCAGCTGGGACACTCGCACCTGTCCACGACCGGCACCTACCTGCAAGGAATCTCCTCAGAGGAGATCATCTCCACCGTCCACGCCCGCCGCGCGCCGATGATGCATGCCAGCGCCGGACTTGCCCTTTAGAGCCCCACGCGGGAGCGCATGACGCGCTCCCGCGACCCGCCAACCGCCGGTCCGGGGCCGACGATCGCTTCGCCCCTAAGCAGCAGCCAGCCGCCACTGGCCGTGGCGTGGCGAAGCAAAAGCCGCGTCACCTAAGAAAGCAGCAATGCGGCGTCTGACGTGGGCCTCGCGCGGTTCGGCTTGCGCATCATCCGGGCGATGCAGCCGTCCGCCGCGCGCGGCGAGACAGCTGAGTGCGTGGCATTGCGAGGGCGCAGGTGCCGCCCACCGGGCCTTACTGGGTTGGCGAAGCTGCTCGCCGCTACGAAGTTCGACAGCAGGATAAAAGCGATCGCGCCAGCGGTGCGGGCGCGTCCCCGGAACCGTCGATCTCGGGCGTGACGACATCGCCGCACGAGCGGCTCGACGCGGATGTCGGCGGGCTCAGCTATAGGAGAAGAAGGAGTGCCGCGCCTTCGCCGGGTGAATCGACAGAGGCTATGCGTCGCCCAGTGTTATCCAATACCGATCCATTCTGAACCGAGCCGATGCGGTTCCTTCCAGTGCCTCTGTGAACGATCCCGTCGCGATCAATTCTCCCGACCGTCGCGCCGCGATCGTCGACGACCCCGTCGGACTTGCGGAATTGTCCGATTGTCTGGCTCGAGGTCGCCCGGCGGATATAGCCGCACGAGTCGTTGTCGCCCGGAGCCATACTGCTCCCGGTTGCAGGTCTAATCGTCATGAACGGGGCTGAATGACGCGCCAGTCACACAGAATTCCTGCTTGTCGACGTGAGTGGGATAGCTCGTTGACGCGTAGCCTGCGGCCTCGACCTGGTCGCCCAAGAGCTGTCCGAGTGCGCGCTCGCCAAGCGGCAGGTTCCCGCGTACAGCGTGACGTTTTGTCATCGGTCTCGTGCATCCGTTCTGACTCGCTTGAGATCCTGGAACGGTGGGTAGGCTTTCCGGCGTCTGCGAGTCGTAAACGAGACGATCGATGGCACGCGACTGGGTCGTACGAACGGACTGGCATAACCTGCACGAGGTGATCCTGCCCTCCCTTGACGAGGGCATGGTGCGCCAGGGATGGGGCTATCAGGACGATCAGAACCTGGACGTCATCGGACCGGTCGTCTACGAGCAGGGCCGCGGTGCGCTTAGCGACGACCAGAAGGCAACCTGGCGGCGTGTGCAGAGGTTTCTGGCCCGAGCATTGGGACCCGGTGCAGCCGGGCGATCGGATCCTTCTTCCGAAGGTCCCTGGGTGGGGTCGCTGGCGGCTCGTCGAGGTCGTGGGCAGCTACCGCTTCGAGCGCCACCCGTTAACTGGGGACCACGGACACATCCTGCCGGTCCGCACGATCGTCCCCGACATCGCATCTAGCAACTCGGCCGTAAGCGCTCGGCTCCAGCGGACGATGAGGAATCAGGGTCCGATGTGGAACGTCGACGCGCTAAGCAAAAACATCGATCGTCTTCTCGCCGCTGGCGATACGGTCGCGCGAGGGGATGCACCCACCGACCGCCTCAACAATGTGCTCAACGACACGCTCGAGAGGCTCCTGCCGCGCTTGCGCGACGATTTCCGATCGAATCAATTGGAGGAGCCAGTCTTCAGGCTCCTGACGCATCTGTTCCCGACCGCCGTCGTCGAAAAGCGCGCCGGGCCTCACGAGCAAGGCGCTGACTTCTTGATCGTCGAGACCGACGCTTTCGGGCACGAGCACCGAACCGTCGTGCAGCTCAAGGATTACGCCGAACAGCTCAGCGGAATGACTGCTCTCAACCAGATCCGCGAAGCTTCGGCAGCGTACGCGCCCGTGTCCGCAGCCGTCATCCTTACAACTGCCCAAGACGAGAGCCGCGACTTCGCCAGAGCACGAGACGATCTCGGCGAGGGCTGGCGATTCCCGTCACGACGGTACTCGGACCACAACTCGCCCGATGGTTTCTCGCGCATCTGGAGGCCATCGCCGCCGACTGAGGGGGTTCGGCCTGACCCGCGTCGCGCCTTCTGCCGAGCCGGCGCTTGGCCGCCATTCCACTAGCGAAGCTCACGGCCCCGGGGACTATTCTCGCGCTCACTGAGTGGAAATGCGAGAGCGCGCTGACCGGCACGTCCGGCGGCCCGGTGGCGCGCATGCGATCCGTGCGCCCGGCGTCCGGCCGCGGCGACGATCCGCGAGTGAGATGTCGCCAAAGCAACAGCGCGCTCCAGGGGGCCCGGAGGGCGAAAGCGCTCGTCCAAGATGCGAGCTTTCCGCGCCAAGCGGGGACGCGACCGGCCGCGGCGAGACGCTCGTCGCGACACGAATGCAGGAGCCGGCATGCGGCCGCCGAGGGCGGGCCGCTTCACCCGCTGAATACTGTCGCTCTTCACGCCAGTCAGCGGAGTGTAGAAGTCCAGAGCGTCGCTGACACTTCCCTTGGCGACTTCGCGCTGCCCCGCCGCGCTCGATCGCGCCCGCGACTTTGTTGCGATCTGCCGCTGAAGGGGACAGCGGTGTGCTCGCCAGCCGCGGTGGTGATCAGTAAGCTGCAACCGACAATCGGATACAGGGGGCATTCTCGTGAGTTCATTCAGCTGGCCGCACCGCCGCGCGGCCGCCGTCGGCCTTGTCGTAAGCTTCGTTCTCCTAGCGATCCCCACGGGTGTCGCCGGTGCTCACAAGCTCAAGCAGCAGACCTGCCTGCAGCGCTTTTCGACCACCAGGATGAGCGGTTACAGCGCAGTCCCGATGATGCTCATCGGCAAGCCCATCAAGGACAGCGCCACGTCGCCGTGGGAGTACAGGGACGGTAGCCCCGCTCAGCTGACCAAGATCGGCACCGTTTGCATATACAACAACTCCGGAACCGATCCGGTGGACTGGCCTGCCGGGCACGACGCTGTCGTTGGGTTCGGCTATAGCGCCAAGCCGTCCCTGTGGGGTAAGTTCGCAGCGTTCTATCGCTCCGGCTTGGCTTGGTTCGACGGCCACGAGGATTACAGCTCGACCTACAGTCCGCTGAAGCTCGGCCACGGCAGCAAGAGCTTCCTTCTGACCTTCGACCAGTGGGTTCGCTACGGTTACAGTGCGACTGACGACCCCGGCGGCTTCCCCGAGTTCTATTACGCCGTCATCGTTCTCAGCAAACACCACAATCTCCTCATGTTCTCGTGCATGGGACTGTCGGCCGCCCAGACTGAGAGCGTGGCGAGCGGCATGCTGAACACCGGCTTTTAGCCTGCAAGACACCACCACTTCGAGTCCCTTCAGCCGCTCTCAGAAAGCCCCGCTAAAGCCGGGTTTTTGGGTTTTTTGGTTTTTGGTGGCTCGGCTCGGAGCGTCCAGAGCGAGTGCGACGAATATCGGGGCACGGCGTTAATCAGGGCCAACGCTCGTCGCGCAATCGGGTTCTTGCGCGGTCCCACGGTGCCGACAGCCATGTGTCCAGAGCGCTCCGTTTCGTCCGTCGTGAGCACGCCTCCCGCGGCGGCCGGCCAGGTCTTGCTCCTCGGTGACGACAAGAGTGATGCTGACATGGCTGGGAGCGCCTGCTTGCTCGATGCCGGCTCGCAGCGCATCCTTGTGAAGTTGCGCTCGATCGCCCAAGACGTCGTTCGGAAGAGCCGTACCAATTCGAGAAAGCAATAGTGCGGTCTTGAGCGGGTCTGTCAGGCTGGGCATGGATGGTTGCTTTTGATGCCGAGGTCTACCTGCGCCAGTCGGGCGAGCGGCTGCTTGATCATCCTGATCAGCAGCAGCCCGGTCACTGGTCAGCGCTTCGGGGTGCCGCTGCCGCGTTGGTCGTCGCAGACGCGATTGGCGTCGACGCGGCGTGGGGGGTGATCGATGACTACGCGACCGTGACCCGTATCCGGTCTGGCAAGCCCGGCTTTGTGCATTTGGACGCTCCGCTACGTCGCCGCCAGGCCGACAGCCTTCCCCCGCGACAGTTTAGGGTGATCGACCAGGAGATCCTGGTCGGTGAGGATCGGGTGCTGGTGCGTGACCTTGCCATCACCGATGACGGGGGAACGTTGCGGTATCGCCGCTACCTGGCCCCTCCGGGCCTGGGCCAAGTACCACGCGTGCTCAAACGCCAGAGCTTCCCGTGGAACGCCGCAGTTACCGCCCCCGAAATCATTGATTCCGCCGGTAACCAGCCCGCGGTCCGGTTCGGCGACGGTGGTCGAGACGGCGAGGGTTACGTGGACGGGGAGTTGGAGTTGCGCGGGACGATCGCCCGGCAGGCGACGTGGCTTGCGATCGACGGCACCCGGGTCGATCTTCACGGTCGGACCGCGCGCTGGGAGGTCAGCATCGAGGCGCTTAAGGACCAGCATCCGCTGGCGCGGTTTCTCTGGCGACACCTCGCCGTAGCCGTCCCACGGTCCGGGGTGACCACCGATCTGGAGCCCATGATCCAGGCGCTCGTTGCCGCGGGCGCACTTCAGGAGGGGTCTCCGCTGGTGCAGGACTTGCGGGCGGTCACAGCCCGGATGCCGCGTCGTCCGCTCCATCAGCGCCGAATAAAGCGCGAGTCCGCTCCCGGTTTGGTCGAGCCGTGGGGATCGCTGCTGGACCGTCTCGGATCAGATGATGGTCCGGAGTGGACGCTGGTCCTCGGCGCCGTGGCGCCTTGGTGCGATGGGGTCCAGTTCGCCGCGAACTCGATCTCCTCAGACCTGGACGGTTTCGAGGTCGAGTTCGATGTCGTCCCAAACGTGGGGGGCGTCAGCGCCCTCGACGAGCTGCCGGTCGCCTGGTGGGCCCGGGATGATCGTGAAAATCACTACCTCGGGATCCCGACCGGCGGGGGCGTCCGCGGCGACAGCGCGCAGGGGACGATGCGCTACTGGCCGGCGCTGGATCCACGCGCCACGCGCCTTGACCTGCTGATGTGCGTCGATTCTCACCAAGCTGTCGTCTCGGTCTCACTCCCGGGGAGCCACAAGGACAACCAATGAGCAATTGGTGGGACGGGATCCCGGCAACCGAAGTCACGGTCCTTTGCGGCGGGGATGACCACACCGTGCGCTGGAACGCTGGCGAGCTGATTGCCGTGGACCACAGCGATCCCGAGGGCGAGGTCAAGCTTGCCGCGCCGGCCGGCGACAGCGTCCCCTGCCTTGAGCTGCTGCGCACATGGTCTCGACAGGCCGAGGATCCCCACGTGCTCACGCTCGCCTCCCGCGGTCCGACCGATCCCCTCGACGTCGACATCGACGGCCTCAGGTTCGAATCCGGCGCGCCGCGCCGGGAGACCGAGAAGCAGACCCTGCGGCTGCTCGCGGCCGGTGGTCGACTGCCGGACAGACTGCAGGCCACCACCGCCGCGATCTGGACCAAGCGCTTGCGAACCGGACACGCCCTGCTTGGGACCGCCCGGCATCAGCTTGAGGCTGCTCTGTATGGACGGGTACTCAGAACGCTGCGTGCGTGGCTCGGCGAGCCGCAGCTCCTGATCGAGCTCAGCATGATCGGACCCGAGGAGCCGCGCAGGATCGTCCGCACCGCAGACGGGGTCGAGGTCTCGCTGCCGTTCGACTGGCTATCCGACGTCTGGATGCGAGGACTGGCAGTCACCCTCGGCCGGCTCTGTATCGCCGCCCACACGACGGATGGGTCGAGTTGGACCTTGGACACGCTCGACCCGGAACTCGGCAACCTCAGTCAGCTCACGATCGACACCCGGTAGCTCTCACGACACGCACACGCGAGGCTGCCGCCGCGGAGGACGCGGCAGCGAAGCTGGGGCGCGCGACACCCACCGGCTCTGAACTGCGTGCGCGTCAAGCGGTCCTTCCTGATCGACCAGTCGCACGTCTGCACCGTCGCGACAACGTGAAAGCCGCCCCTCTTCTGAACCTGTGGCGGGTTAGTAGCGCCAGACGATCATGTTGACGAGTTGGTCGCGCTGGAGCACTTGGAGGGTTGGTGCCTGCGGATCGCCATAGCCCAAGCGCAGGGTCGGGTTGAAGCGATCCGGGACGATCTCGGCATATGGGGTCACCAGATCCTGCTCCGGGCCCGAAGGCCACGGTGCGCCGGTGGCCTCCATGACTGCGGCTTGGAGGCGTTCAAGCATCCAGCGCGTGACTTTGATGAGGCGGTGGGGGCCAGGCCCGAGTTCCGCGATGATCCATCCTGGCCTGATCGCGAAGCCGGGCTCCACAGGAGCCCCCGGCGCTGCAAGATGGATGCTGCCACGAGCTGACCCGAAGACTGTCCAGCCTGGCGGAAGAACTCGCCGGAAGTCGAGAGTAAGAATCCGGAGAAGGAAGTCGAACTGGATCCAGGCCAGCTCACCCTCGTCGGGCCCCTCCTCGATCCCCGGCAGCCCACGAAACAAGGTGCGCGCCAGTCGTTGGGTGTGTGGCGCGGCTATTGCTGCGGTTGTCCGGTCCTGGCTATCGAGCGCCGCGAGCAGTAGATGCCCGGTGCTGATCTGCCGGTCACCGGCGCGGTATGCCCACTTCACGACATCTTCGGCAACCACGCGCCGGGCGGTGTCGCTGAAGATGCCCGTAGCCTGATAGAAGGGAGGAGGCCCCATTCGCATCGCGCGTTCAATCAGCTCATCCACCGGTCCGAGTTCACCGTCCCCAAAGGTTGAGCGCAGCGCCCGGCCGGCGAAGCTGTCGGCGACCTGGGCGCAGCCGATAACCAAATGGAATGGATCGACCTCACGGTTCTCCATCAAGCTCGCGCTCTCCAGAGCCGCTCGGACCGCCCGGCGCGCATCACCGGTAAACCGCTCAAAGACAGGAACGATCCGGTGGATCTGGTGATGACTCTCGCCGAGCTCGGTCCTCACGCGCTGAAGCCGAGACATCTCGTCTTTGACCGGCCCGCCGCGCGGCGGGAAATGCTCATCCACCACCACCGATACGTCACTCAGGCCCAGGTGGTCCAGCAGTTGGGCGATGTCTGGCTGAGCGGCGAGTGCGAGCAAGAGGTGCACCTCCTCGACCTGACGATCGCCACGTGCACTCGCAAGATCGATTGCAGCCGCAAGAACCCCGTCCAGACGACGGGATCGGGGAATCCGGTCCAAGGCCAACTCGTCCCCGAGCCCATCGCGCTCGATGATCGATGCGTAGACATCGCCGGCAGAGAAACGATCGCGCAGGGCATCTCTGACCCTTCCGCGTCGGAGGATCGCGAGCAAGAGAGGCTCAGGCTCGACCACCGAGCGTCCCAGCATCCTGGCCTCATCCTCAGACAACGCGATCGCGCTTATCGCCTGGCTACCGAACACGCTCACCGACTCATCATCCTCATTAGACCTAACGTGCAGATCACGGACGATCGCTTTGGCTCAACAACAGGCTCCGACCGCACGAGCGCTTCGGCGACCAAACGCGACTCACCGCGACGCTGCGTTAGCCGGACACGAGCAAGCAGATGCTCTCGGGCACCGCATCGGTTGTCGCTTCACCATGGAGCAGGAGCCAAACCGATGCTAGTCCTGAGTTTCGAACTTCTCGGGCGGCTCACCGCAATGGCCGCAGCCACCTCGGCGACGCTCTCGTAGTCCCACGACGGAAGGTCAGCGTGGGCCGCTCTACGGAAGCCCCGCCAGCACCAACCAGAGCTCTACTGTCAACGCTCGCACCGTCGCAGCCGAGGTCGGGCGGTATCGGCGCCGCCCCATTGAACATGCCCGGCGGCTGTGGTCGCCAGTGAAGTAGAGCTACAGATGGCTGCTCGTGCGAGCCTCTACCTCTTCGTCGGCGGCTAGCACGCGCCGGTCCGACACAGCGTTCCGCTCCTCGTTTCGGCGACAACCGGTTCCACGTCCGATTCGCAGCGACCGCCTCACGATCGGCCCGGCGGCACCGGCGCGGCCTGCCTGGCTCCGGGTGCGGTCATTGTTGAATGGCGCGCGGCCGGTCGTCCGATCGCCACAGGTAGGCCTCGGCCGCTCGACCGTTCCCGATCGTTTTCGTCCGTCGGGCCGAAGGCAAGCCGGTGCCGGACCTCGGGAGAATCTGACAGATGACCACCGACACGAGGCCGACAGGAAGGACCAGCGATCAATGCCCGCGCCCTACCCCCTGACTCCTGAGCAGCAGGCGGTCCTCGCTGAACTCCGGAAGGCGTTCGCTGACGTCCATCGCGCCCACCAGCGGATGGATCAACTCGCGCGGCGAGCAGTCGGCCTGCGGACGCCGTGGCACGAGGTTGCGACCGCGATCGAAGCGACTCCCGACATCGTGCAGACTCGCTACGGGAAGCGGCACCAGGCATGAGCGAGATGATCGGCGCGCCTTCGAGAGTCACATCGACGTTCCCGAGCCGGATTCGCTGTCGCGGCTAGAAGACGAAAGAAGATGGCGCGCCGACGTTCGCGGCATTGCGCTTGTTCGCCGACCAGCGTGCTGCCACCTCGCTCGCATTGAAGGAGCTGCGGCGGACGCCAACTCCACGCAGAGCTGGGAAGGTTCATCCCTCGGCTCTGGGAGGGCGACGCACAGCTGTGAGTGTGGCCCAGCCCCAGCAGCGCGAGGCCGGGTCACACCACGGACTGGAGTTAGCTGTGCTCGCGGTTCCGATCGCGTTGATCTGCCCGTCAACAGTGACAGTGCCGCCCGTTTGCGTGCACGCGAGCGTCGAAGTCGCGCCGGCGCCCGGAACCGTCGAGGCGAGATTGATCGGCAAGACGACTTGATCCCAGCAGGCACGGTCTCCGTCCGGGCCTGGCTCGACCCGCTCGGCACGGACAGGGTGCAGGTGAGCGTCGAATCGCTGACGCCGGTGTTGTTCGCGTGGGTCTCGTCGAACAGGAGATAGCTTCCTGCCGCGAGCGACCGGCTGGCCACGCTGGACGACGTTCCCGTCAGTGCCGTTCTCGTCGACGAACTGCCGAACTCTTGCGGCGCGCTCGCATTCCAGACGACATGGCCGGACTGCGTGAGCTGGCCGATCGCGCCGTTCGTGCCCGACTCAGCCGGACGGCTGGAACACGGCGGCGTACGACTCGTTGTTGCTGGTGCAGTAGTAGCTCGTGCCGTTGTCGGCGAACGTGATGTCTTCGCGCCAGATCCCGTCGATCCGGGTGTCGCCCGACGTGTTCGGTCCGTGGACGTGGCCGTCGAAGATGTAGGTGATCGTCGCCGGCTCGCCGTCGATCGTGCCGCTCTGGGTCTCGTCGTACGTGAATGACCCGTCGGCGTCGATCGGGATCGAGGCGATCTTGATATCCGTGTTTACGCTGCCGCTCGGAGAGCACTCGAGCGAGGCCGAGATCGACACGTTCTCGATCGTCGTGCTGTCGGACGAGACCGAGAAGTCAACAACGGGGTTTCCGGTTTGGTTGGTGTTGCCGGTGTAGCTACCGGGAGTGGCGGTTGCGGTGTTCTGGCCGGTCTGATTGGCGTCGAGCGTTGCGGCGAACGATTGGTTGTTGGTGGTGCAGTCGTAGCTGGTGCCGTTGTTGGTGTAGGTGACGTCTTCGCGCCAGATGCCGTCGATCCGGGCGACGCCTCCTAGGGGGCCGTGGACGTGGCCGTTGAACGTGTAGGTGAAGGTCGCGGGTTGGTTGTCAACGAGTCCGGTCTGCGTGGTTCTGGAGGAGAACGATCCGTCGCTGTTGATCGGGATCGACGCGATCCCGATCGGCGCGGGGCTGACGCTGCCGCTGGGCGTGCAGGAAGGTGCGACGCCGCCGGGAATGTTGACGTCCTCGATCGAACCCCGATCCGGCGCGACGTAAAAGTAGATAGGGATGGATCCGGTCTGGGCGTAGTAGCTGCCGGGGGAGGCCGTTGCGGTGTTCTGGCCGGTCTGATTGGCGTCGAGCGTTGCGGCGAACGATTGGTTGTTGGTGGTGCAGTCGTAGCTGGTGCCGTTGTTGGTGTAGGTGACGTCTTCGCGCCAGATGCCGTCGATCCGGGCGACGCCTCCTAGGGGGCCGTGGACGTGGCCGTTGAACGTGTAGGTGAAGGTCGCGGGTTGGTTGTCAACGAGTCCGGTCTGCGTGGTTCTGGAGGAGAACGATCCGTCGCTGTTGATCGGGATCGACGCGATCCCGATCGGCGCGGGGCTGACGCTGCCGCTGGGCGTGCAGGAAGGTGCGACGCCGCCGGGAATGTTGACGTCCTCGATCGAACCCCGATCCGGCGCGACGTAAAAGTAGATAGGGATGGATCCGGTCTGGGCGTAGTAGCTGCCGGGGGAGGCCGTTGCGGTGTTCTGGCCGGTCTGATTGGCGTCGAGCATTGCGGCGACGGACTCATCGCCGGTGGTGCAGCTATAGCTCGTCCCGTTGTCGCTGTAGGCAACGTCCTCACTCCACGTTGCCGCGACGGTACCGCTGTCCGAGAACTGCCCACTGAATGTGTAGGTGAAGGTCGCTGGTTGGTTATCAACGAGTCCGGTCTGCGTCGTTGTGGAGGAGAACGATCCGTCGCTGTTGATCGGGATCGACGCGATCCCGATCGGCGCGGGGCTGACGCTGCCGCTGGGCGTGCAGGAAGGTGCGACGCCGCCGGGAATGTTGACGTCCTCGATCGAACCCCCGTCCGGCGCGACGTAAAAGTAGATAGGGATGGATCCGGTCTGGCCGTAGTAGCTCCCGGGCGTCTCGGACGCGACCGGCACCGCCTCGAAGGTCGCCGTCACGTCCTGCACGGAGTAGGTCGTCACGACGCACGTCCCCGTCCCGCTGCAGCCGCCGCCGGACCAGCCGACGAAAGTCGAGCCGGACTCCGTCGCCGCCGTCAGGGTGACCTGCGTGCCGTAGGCGTAGCTCGCCGAGCACACGCCGGGACAGTCGATGCCGCCGTCGGCGCTGGTCACCGATCCGGATCCCGACCCCCAGGTATTCACGGTCAGCGTCGAGGGAGGGATGGGCGTGAACGTGGCGGTCACGTTCTGCGTGTTGCCCATGTTGACGACACAGAACGCCGTGCCCGTACAGCCCGCGCCCGACCAGCCGGTGAAGCTCGAGCCAGCTGTGGCGGCGGCGTACAAGATCACGGTGGAGCCAGGTGCGTAGCTAGCCGAACAGGTGCTCGGGCAGACGATCTGGGCGTCATTGTCGGTGACGCTTCCCGACCCGGTCCCCTCCGGCACCACCGTCAGCGTGGACGACGGCGGCGCGTTCGTCGTGAACGTCGCCGTGACCGCCTGGGCAGAGCTCATCGTCACCGTGCACGTGCCGTCGCCGGAGCACCCCGCGCCTGACCAGCCCGCGAAGCTCGACCCCGACGCGGCCGCCGCAGTTAACGTCACCGCCGTGCCCGCCGGATAGCTATCCGAGCAGGTCCCCGGGCAGCTGATCCCCGAGCCCGTCACGCTCCCCGACCCCGACCCCGAACCGTCACCGTCACCGTCAGCGTGTACGACGGCGGCGGGTTGGTCGTGAACGTCGCCGTGACCGCCTGGGCAGAGCTCATCGTCACCGTGCATGTCCCGGTCCCGGAGCACCCTGCGCCTGACCAGCCCGCGAAGCTCGACCCCGACGCGGCTGCCCCAGTTAACGTCACCACCGTGCCCGCCGGATAGCTATCCGAGCAGGTCCCCGGGCAGCTGATCCCCGAGCCCGTCACGCTGCCCGATCCGGTCCCGGCCAACCCGTCCGTCAGCGTGTACGACGGCGCCGGGTTAGTCGTAAACGTCGCGGTTACCGCCCGGACGGAGCTCATCGTCACCGTGCACATACCAGTCCCGGAGCAGCCAGCTCCCGACCAGCCCGCGAAGCTCGCCCCCGACTTAGCCGCCGCCGACAACGTTACCTTGGTCCCGGCAGCGTACGTGTGCGAGCAGCTGCCCGGGCAGCTGATTCCCGAGCCCGTGACAGTCCCCGAACCGGTCCCCCCCAACCCCACTGACAGCTTGTACGATGACAGCGCTGCCTTCCGTCCGCACGTGCGGTAGGTCCGCTTCGTGCTCACGCCACCCCCGTCCCTCGCCCTGGCGCTAATCGACAGAACGAACGTCCCAGGCGGTAGGCCGGTCAGTCTCAACGGTTTCGTGATCTGAGACAGGGTTATCGTCTTGACATGCCGTCCGTTGACGGACACGTTCGCCAACAGCCACCTCACGCCCGCCAGCTTGCGCACCTGGATTGTCAGGGTGTGCCCACTCACGCACTGGTTTTGCGACGGGAGGATGAACGCGGCCGCCGGCGAGATCGGTTTTGACTTACGGCTTTCTGCAGCGATGGCGGTGGCGTCGCGGCGCTCAGCGATCCGACCGAACGGGACTACTGGCGGAGCGTTCGCCCAGCCGGCGCTCCACGCGAACCCGAACCACCCCCGGGTTTGCGCGGTCGCGCCAGCCGCGGGGCTTGCGGCCCAGGCAACCGTCGCCCCCACGGCTATCAGCAGGACGAGCACCATCAAACCAACCGACGTGCGCCTCCGACACCCGTCGAGCGCACTTGGCGTGGCCATGGTGCCAGCTGACATGCGTCTGCCGCGCCGCCCTGCCCCCACGACAATCCCTCAGTTCTCTTGTGCCCCCACCATCCGTAGCAAATGGCAGGTCTAAACAGCTTTCGCGACTAACGTACCAACTGACGATCTGTCAAGCAAACGCCGACCAAGACCGACGTCTAAATATCCGTCGCGATGTGTCGCGTGCCACCGGTCGAGCAAACGCCAAATTCGAGTCCCACACGTTGCGCGCGAATCCGCCTAAAGCAGGCAACCCGAGCCCCCGTTCGGTTCAGCTTTGACAGGGGGTACGTTCGACCAGAGTCATAGCACGACCATTGACCGTCTTAGAAGGTCCGCCTGGCCCGAGCGCATCTCGCCAGACCTGAGTCCGAGGCTTTGCGTGCGATTCACGATGAGTCCCGCCGCTTCGCCCCGCGGGACGACGGTCCCGGACTCCCACGAGGACCAGACGGTGGCTGGCCGGGACGTAATGCCTCACACGATCATGCCGATTTACGAGGGATTGCGAAACGCACGGTTGCCGTTTTCCTTGGGATCGATGCGACCGCCCAGGGAAGCGTGACGGGTCGTTTCACAATGGCGCTTTGGAACGACGACCAGCGGCCTGGACGTCGCGGACCTTGACTGTGGCCCAACCGCGCAGAGCGGCACGTGGGCAAGTGCTTGCATCTAGCCTGATGCCAGCATCTGAGCAAGCGGAGTGCAACGACGCTCTCGTGACCGTCCCAGTCTCGCTGGTCGCGATATACACAAGACGCCGTCGCTGCTTTGCCTGTGCGAATAGCACCTCAGGCGCACGAGCGCTCCCGCGCTGGGCATGTCCGGGCACCGACGGAGCATGAGGGTGACCTCGCCCCGCACGACAGAACCGCCAGTTGCCCGGGCCGACGTCGTCGATGTCGCAGCCGACCACGTCCCGACACCACGAACCACAACGCTCAGGATCATGAACCGCAAGAACTGGATCCGAGCCCGTGATCCGCACAAGACCAGTCTGAAGCGGGAGGTCGCCAATGCGCCCAACGCGATCAAGCGTCGTGCGGCGCCGAGCTGACGGAAGGGGTCGTGCGGATCGTCGAGTCGATCACGCGTCATCTTCAGTTGTGATGCGCTGACCTAGACGCAACCTTAAGGGGGTCTTCTTGCGTTTGAGTGGGAGGGTTCGCTGACGGTGAGCGCGGGTTTTTTCCTGCTGAGGCGGGGGTTCGCGGTCGTGGAGGTTCTTCTCGCTGGTTGCGCGGAGTGCGTCGACGCGCCGCCGGCCCTTGGTGAAGGCTGCTGGTTGTAGAGAACAGCGGCTCTTCAGAGGAGGGACGGCGTGCGCGTCACCACGGCATTGAACAGGCTGTTGGCGCTCCGGGGTGCCAGCGTGATCGGGGTGAGGTTGACCGCCGAGGGGTGATGGTCAGGGTCCGTTGCGTCGGCGCCGGCTCGCCTGCTCGGTGTGCGGCCAGGTGTATGCGGGCATGCACGATCGACAGCTGCGCCGCTGGCGGCATCTGGACCTGGCCGGTCATCGCTGTTTTCTGGAGTACGAGCTCAGACGGGTGAACTGCCGTGATTGCGGGGTGCGGGTCGAGGCCGTCCCGTGGGCGCGGCGCCCGGCACACCCGCGAGTTCGAGGATCTGGTCGCGTTCTGCGCGCAGCGGATGGCCAAGAACCAAGTCCAGGCGCTGCTGCGGGTCGCGTGGGACACGGTCGGGCGGATCATCACTCGCGTCGTCGCCGACCGGCTCGATGAGCGCCGGCTTCAGGGACTCATCGAGATCGGGGTGGATGAGATCTCCTACCGGCGCGGACATCGGTACTTGACCAACGTGGCCGACCATCGGACCGGCGGGATCATCTGGAGCGCGCCGGGGCGCACCGCCCGCACGCTTGAGGAGTTCTTCGAGCTGCTCGGCGATGGGAAGAACCCGATCCGCGCGGTCTCGATCGACATGTCAGAGCCCTACCCGGCGCGATCCGCCGCTGGCTGCCCGACGCCGAGATCGCGTTTGACCCTTTCCACGTCATCGCGCTGGCCGGCGCCGCGGTCGACCAGGTCCGCCGCGAGCAGACCCACGCCATGGGCGCCTACGTGAAGGTCGGAAAGGTATGGATCAAGCACGCCCGCTGGGCGCTGCTCAAAGCCGCCGAGAAGCTCAACCACGCCCAGCACTGGACGCTCGCCGCCATCCAACAGACCAACGCCAAGCTCTACCGCGCCTACCTACTCAAGGAAACAACTCCGCGCCCTCTACCAGCTCGAGAACCCCGCCGACGCGCCCACGCACCTCACCGCCTGGCTCGCTTGGGCCTCACGCTCAAAACTCAAACCCTTCATCAAACTTGCCCGCACCCTCCGCCGCTACCGCAACGGGATCCTCGCCGCCATCCAACTCGGGCTGACCAACGCCCGCCTCGAAGGACTACACAACAAGATCCGGCTCCTATGCCACCGCAGCTACGGCTTCCACACACCCCAAGCCCTGATCGCACTCATCTACCTCTGCTGCGCCGGAATCACCATCACCCCGCCACACCGATGAGCCACTCAAACCAGAGAAGAACCCATGAAGGTTGCACTAGTCTTTGGGGTTCGTGCGGATCCTCGCCCTGTATGACATCCACGGCAACCCCGACGCCCTGGAGGCGGTGCTTGCCGATCCGCGGGCGGCGGGCCCCGACGCGATCGTCGTCGGCGGCGATGCCGTGCCGGGCGCGTTCGCCGGCGCCGTCCTTGACCGCCTGCAGGCGTTGAGCGGAGACGTGCACTGGGTGCGCGGTAACGGCGAGCGCGAGACGGCGGCGGCCGTCAACGGACCGCGGCCCGCGGAGGGCGACAACGCCGCCGAGATGTCGGCGTTCACCGCGCAGCAGCTCGGCCCCGAGCGCGCCCGCGCGCTGGGCGAGCTGCCCTTGAGCGTCATCGTCGACGGCGTGCTCTTCTGCCACGCCACCCCGCGCAGCGACGAGGAGCTGGTCACCCGGATCTCGCCGCCCGAGCGCTGGTCCGAAGTGCTCGCCGACGTGGACGCCGCACTGGTCGTCGCCGGGCACACCCACCAGCAGGACGACCGCATGGTGAGCGGCGTGCGCTTCGTCAACGCCGGGAGCGTGGGCCTGCCCTACGAGGGCGACAGCGATGCGCGGTGGCTGTGGATCGAGGACGGCGTCCCCGAGCTGCGGCGCACCGCCTACGACGCAGCCGACGCCGGCCGGCGCATGCGCGATACCTGCGCGGCCCTGGCGGACTCGGTCAACGCCTCGCTGATCGAGCCCATCGAGGCAATCGTGGTAACGCGGATGTTCGAGGAGCGCGTCGGGTCGGGCTAGCGTCCGCTCGTACCCCGCTTGGATCAAGGCCGGCGGGCGTCCCGCTCAGTCGGGCAGCCGAAGACAAGCAATCCGCGCGTCTCCTATCGCCCGAGCCCAAGACTTGAAACCGGCGCAACGCGCACGATCCCGATCGCCTCCCGTCGCCCCCGTCGCGACGAGTTCTCCACGCGACGCTTCGATCGTCACGCCCCGGCTCGACTGGGACCACCCGCCCCGGGTCAAGCCCGGCTCGAGCGTCTCGTGCGCAGACGCGCATTTGGCGACAAAGCGCGACTCTTGCGAAGTGCGGGCCGACACCTGCGTTTGTGTTCGCGCGGGTGTTCGCTGCTGACGGCAGCGACCGGCGGGTCGCCAACGGCATCGGCCTGTTCGCCAATTCTGAGATCAGCCGGTCTGGGCGTTAGTTGATGTCGCGCCGGGCGGTTAGGGCGATGCCGACGGCGGCGAGCGCGGCGGCCCAGGCGATCAGGATGACGGCCCCGGCGCCTGGCGATAGTAGGTGATGGGCTTTGAGGCCCATCATCGCGTCCGACGCGCGTGTCGGCACGAAGCGTCCGACCGAAGGCGCGAGACCGAATAGAAGGTTGTCGACGACGAACCCCCAGGCGAGGAGGGTGATGACTGCGCCGACTTGGTTGTGGATGATCGCTCCGAGGCCGGCGCCGATCGCGCCCCATAGCGCCACGCCGGCGAGCCCTCCAAGTGTGAGCAGCACGATGTCGCTGGTATTGAGTGCGACGGTGATGCCACGTCCGTCGAGGATGGCGTAACCGATCGCCCAGCCGATCGCCTCGCCGATGACCCCGAACGCGATTCCCGCCAGCGCGCCGGCGATCACCTTGGCGCTGAGGACGCGTGAGCGCGCCGGGTTGAACAGGACCGTTGGGCGGATCGTGCCGTAGCGGTACTCGCTGGTCACAAGCAGTGCGCCCGCGAGCGCCGAGAACACGCCTGCGATGCTGCCGAGGCTCAGGAACGAGCGTTGGTCCTCCTTGGTCGCCAGTCCGCTTGGGTGGCTGAGCAACCCGGTCAGCAGCGTGAACAGCAGGATCAGCGCGATCATCCCGAGAATCAGCCCGATCGTGGTGCGGGTGGAGCGAATCTTCAGCAGCTCGGCTCTGGTCTGCGCGATCATGCCGGCGCGTCCGTCGTGAGTTGCAGGAATATCTCCTCGAGGGAGCCGCCGTCAGTCACGAGTTCGTGAACCGGGACGCCGGCGGCGAATGCGATCTCACCAACCCGCTCGCTCGATGCTCCTTGCACGAGCAGCAAATGGTCGGCACCGGTCGTGACCTGAAGATCGTTGCTGTGCAGCGCGGCCGCGAGCCGGTGCGGGTCGGCGCTGCGAACGCGGACCGCGCCGCCGCCCCGTGCGGTCAGCTCTGCCAGCGGCGACTCGACCACGAGCCGCCCATGACTGATGATCAGCACCTGATCGACGGTTTGCGCGACCTCGGCCAGCACGTGGCTTGACACGAGCACTGTGCGACCCTCCGACGCCAGTCGACGCAGGAAGTCACGTAGCCAGCGCACTCCCTCCGGGTCAAGGCCGTTGGCGGGCTCGTCGAGAATCAAAAGCTCCGGGTCGCCGAGCAGCGCCGCCGCAAGCCCGAGCCGCTGGCGCATCCCCAACGAATACCCCTTCACACGGCGCCGCGCCGCGTCACTGAGCTCCACCAAGCGCAGCACCTCATCGACGCGCGAGTCCGGAACATCGACGGCGCGTCCGAGCATTCGCAGGTGGTCGCGGCCTGAGCGACCGGGGTGAAAATCGGTCGCCTCCAACACAGCGCCGATCCGCAGTGCAGGACGCTCAAGCTCGGCGTAGGGGCCGTCGAACACGAGCGCCCGCCCGCTTGTCGGCGTCGCCAGGCCCAGGACCATCCGAAGCGTTGTCGTCTTGCCGGCGCCATTCGGTCCAAGGAAGCCCGTGATCGTCCCCGCTTCCAGCACGAACGACAGATCCGTGACCGCCGAGACCTCGCCAAAGCGCTTGGTCAGCGACTCGGCTTTGACGACCGCGGTCACCCGCGGCCTCCTGTGTGGTCAGGTTGAGCGGGCGCGGATGCGAGCTCGTGCAGAACCTCTGACGTGTTCACGCCGAGAGCGCCCAGCAGCACCGCCGCAGGATCTGGTGGTTCGAGAGCGAGGATCTGGGCCAGCACCTCGGGGCCGGTGACCTGGAGCTTCCGATGGCCCTTGGGCTTGTACGCTTCCTCGAGCACTTTCTTTGCCGCCGGCGTCATGCGGAAGCGATCTCTTTTCGCGACGTCTCTGATCCTCGGCTTCTTCGGCACGGCACGCATCGGCAGCTCCGGAGCGTCGGCCCCTGGCCCCAGGCCCAGGGCTCCCAGGGCTTCGCGATCGAGCGACTCAAGGGCCTCGCGGGCTTGCTGGAGGCTCACGCCCAGCACGGCTTCGACCGAGGGATCCTCGAACAAGGCGAGCAGGACGTGATCGGTGCCGGTCCGGCGATCACCTCGGCGACGAGCCTCCTCACTGGCCCGCAGATAGATGGCCCAGCCGTGAAGCATCTCCGGCGCTACGGGCTCGGTGGTCATGACGGCTCCTTGTTGTATTTGGTGTGCACGGATTGGCGGGTGACGCCCAAGGCGTCTCCGATCTGCTGCCACGACCAGCCCTTTTCCCTGGCCGCCGCGACGTGGTGCGCCTCGACCCTCTCAGCCAGGCGATGGAGCGCCAACGAGGCGCGGAGCCCCAGCGACGGGTCGTTGGACGCGATCGCGGAGGCGATGTCTTCAGCGTTCATGGCTGTCAGTCTAGACTGACAATAGGCCTTTGTCAACCCAAACTGACGCCGCCTGATCTCGGGACGTTGGTATCCAGTCCCGTGCGTCGCGTGTTGCTCTCGTACCAGCTCGGGGTGACCACGCTGCCGCTTCGCTCCAACCGTCATGTCACCTAAACGCACTCCGCGAGCTGCCCGTCTGGACCCGCTTTGACGCTTGACCTCAACCGGTCGGTGCACCACCCGTTACGTTCTAATCGTCTCATCCCATCCCGGGCGCTGTCGAGCGAAGGCCGTAGGCCGAAGCGAGATCAGCGCTCGGACGCGCCCGTGTGGAGGGTGTCGATCAGATCGGTGAGTTTCTCGGCGGGGGTTCGGAAGCCGAGCGTCTGGCGGGGCCGATCGTTGAGCTTGCGGGCGACCTCGTCGAGTTCTGCCTGGGTCACCCCGGCGAGGCTCTTGCCTTTCGGGAAGTACTGGCGTAGGAGGCCGTTGGTGTTCTCGTTGGACCCGCGCTGCCAGGGGCTTCTCGGATCGCAGAAGTAGACCTCGACGCCGGTCTCAACGCTGAACCGCCGGTGCTCCGCCATCTCCTTTCCCTGGTCCCAGGTGAGCGAGCGGCGCAGCTGGACGGGCAGCGTGACGATGCTCGCCTTGAGCGCTTCGCAGACCGGCTCGGCGTTCGTTCCATCGGGCAGCGCGACGAGCTGGCAATAGCGGGTCTGGCGCTCGACCAGGGTCGCGATCGCCGAGTCACGGGTACCCATCAGCAGGTCGCCCTCCCAGTGTCCGGGGACAGCACGGTCAGAAACCTCTGGTGGACGCTCGGAGATTCATCACCATCCCGGCGATGCAACCGGGACCCTGCCCGCGGTTCGAGTGTGCCCGCGCGAAGCGCTTCTGACGCCTGGTCCTGAGATGCCGGGTGAGCTCGAGCCGCAGCGAACCACGCGCCTGGACGTACAACGCGCGGTAGATCGTCTCATGCGAGACATGCATCTCATCATTGTCGGGGTATGAGAGTCGCAGCCAGCCCGCGATCTGCTGCGGGGAGTGATTCTGCTCCAGCCGCTCGATCACAAGCTCACGCAGCTCGCCACAGAGCTCGAGCTTCGTCGCTCGCGGGCGTCGCGCCCGACTCCAGGCCGACTGCTCAGCCGCATGCGCGCGATAGCGTCCACGACCGCCGCAACGGTTGATCTCGCGGGAGATCGTGGTGTGCGAACGGCCGAGCGTACGCCCGATCGTGCGGGCCGATGCACCTCGAGCTATCCCGCGCGAGATCTCCTCACGCTCAGCGAGCGTCAGGCACCGCTCAGCCCGACGCCGTGGCCTCGGCGCGGATCCCTCCCATCCTCTGTCAGAGGGACACAGATATGAGCTGTCGCGCGGTCCAGTCGTGACCGCTTTGGTGCTTGCAGCTCCCCGAGCTTCCGCTAGCGTGGGCAGCATCGGCCGGACCGATCTCTCGGCGATGCGTAGCGTGCGCGCTTGTGGCGAATCTTAGGACAGCTACTGTTGTTGTCGGCAGTCGTGCTTCTGTTTTTCGGCGTTACTCTGCTGGCCCTGCTGGCGACCGCGCGCGTGGTGAAGCGTCGGGTAGAGCCGACTGTGCACCCGGGCTGGATCGAGTGTCCGTAGCAGCCTATTCTGGGAAGCAGCTGGGCCGATTTGGCGGCGGGCTGCGAACGGATTGGGCCGCCACGGTCAGGTGAGCCTCATGAGAACGCGTCGGCGTGGTCAGTGGAGAACTGCTCGAAGCTCCGTGCTGGCCGCCCGAGGATGGTGGGTACGTCGTCGGTGACCCAGTCGGAGTCGCCTTGAGCGAGGAGGGCGAGTGCTTGGGCGTTCATCTCGGCGATGTGCTCGGGAAGGCCGGCTCTGATCATTGCCTGCTTCTGCTGTTCTTCGGTGAGCGGGTGAAACCCGATTGGACGGCCGAGCGCCTTTGTCAGGATCGCTGCTGCGTCTGCGTAGGAGAGCGACTCGGGGCCGGTGAGCCAGTAGGTCTTGTTCTTGTGCGGGGCGGGGTTGGTGGCGATCTGTGCCGCGACGGCGGCGACGTCCCGGGAGTCGATCAGCCCGGCGCGGCCGTCCCCGGTGTTGGCACCGAAGCTGCTGGTTTTGGCGATGGCTGGCGCGAGCATGAGGAAATTCTGCATGTAGACGTTGTTTCGCAGCAGCGTGTATCCGAGCCCGGATGCGATGAGTCCTTCCTCGATCTCGGTCTGAGCGCGCCTGCGGGCGATCGGCGAGTCCGCCGAGGCCTTGCTGGTGATCTTCACGACGTGGTCAACACCCGCGCGGCCCGCGCTGTCGACCACGTTTAGCTCTTGGGTCGGCATCGCCAGGCTCACGAGGATCACGGATGAGACGTCTCGCATGGCCGCGTCGATACTCGCCGGGACCTCTAGGTCACCCGCAACGATTTCGACGCCTGTCTGCGACAGTGCTGAGGCTTTCTCCGGGTGGCGCGCGAGGAGTCGGACGGGTTCGTTTTGGGCCGCGAGGAGGCGTGCCGCCTCCGCTCCAACCTTGCCGGCGGTCGTGATCAGAATCATGTTGAGGCCTCCTTGCGGTCGAGATGTCGATTTCGGCGCGAACTCAGACGGCGACGCGGCCGCCGTCGGCGGGCAGGATTGCTCCGTAGACGAAACTTGCGTCGTCCGAAGCGAGGAAGCTCACTGCACCGGCGATCTCTTCGGGGGTTGCACCGTGACCGGCCGGTGTGCTCGAAGCCAGGACATCGAACCTCTCGCCCATCGCGGCGCTCGCGGGGGTGCGCGTCGGCCCCGGCGCGACAGTGTTGACCCGGACGCCCTGGGCGGCGTACTCCGCGGTCCAGGCCTTGGTCAGCGACTCGACAGCGGCCTTGGACGCGCCGTAGGTAGCCAAGCCGTTCATGCCAATAGTGGCGGCCATCGTCGAGATGTTGATGATCGAGCCGCCGCCCTTGGCGGCCATTCGGGGCGCAATCGCTGCCGTCAGGAAGAACGGCGCTTTGACGTTGACGTCGAAGGTGAGGTCGAACGCCTCTTCTGTCGTCTGGTCGGTCGGGCCGCCGGGAAAGACGCCGGCGTTGTTCACCAGCACGTCGACGTCGCTCGTCGCCTGGGCGAGGCGTTTGACATCGTCGAAGCTCGCGAGGTCAGCGGCGATGAACCGGGCTTTGCCCCCAGCGGCCTTGACCGTCTCTACGACCTCGCGACCGCGGTTCTCATCGCGGCCGCTGATGATCACTTCAGCGCCATCGGCTGCCAGGCGCTCTGCGACTGCCCGGCCGATGCCTGATGTGCCGCCGGTAATGAGGGCTGTCTTGCCGTGAAGTCCCATGTGTTTGTGTTCTCCCGTCGGGTAGTGGTGACGAATCCACGCAAAGTGGATTGCGTGTTCCACTCTAGCATATAATGGATTGCACGATCCAGTCTGTTGCTAGACTGAGACCATGAGTGCTTCCGCCGATCCCTCTCCGCGCCGGTTGACGCGCAAGGGCCAGGAGACCCGCCGACGCATCGTCGACGCGGCGGCCGATCTGATCTTCGAGCAGGGCGTCGCCCACACGACAATCGAGGATGTGCGCGCGGCTGCGGATGTCTCGAGCTCGCAGCTCTACCACTACTTCGATGACAAGCCCGCCTTGGTCCGGGCCGTCATCGAGCACCAGGCCGACACGATCGTCGCCGGGCAGGAGACGTTTGATCTGAGCAGCTTGGATGGCCTGCGCGCCTGGCGTGATTGGGTGATCGAGCACCAGCGACAGCTCAACTGCAGCGGCGGCTGCCCGATCGGCTCGCTCGGAAGTGAGCTCGCCGAGACCGACCCCGAAGCTAGAGCCCAGGTCGCCCAGGGTTTCAGGCGTTGGGAAGCGGCCATCCAGACCGGCCTTCGAGAGATGCACGCCCGCGGCCGGCTCACTCCCGATACCAATCCCGACACCCTCGCGCTCGCGCTGCTGGCCGCATTACAGGGCGGGCTGCTCCTCACTCAGATCCAACGCGACGCCGAACCGCTCGAGGCCGCGCTCGACGCGATACTCGACCTAATCGCCAGACTCGGCGCCCGCAGCTAACGCGAAGACACCCATCGGACCGCGGTGGCGTCTCCCGGGGCGGGCCACGCGATCAGCACCGTCGTCCAGCGAGAACGCGTACCAAGAGAGCGCCGCACCCGAACCCGCCTCGATGTCCACACGCGCCTGTCGGCACCGAGGCCGGCCGTCTCGGATGCGCGGTAAGCGCGCACGGCGACCGCCAGCACTCCACCGCGGAGCTCGGAGCGCCTGGTGCTACCAAGGCGACGAAAGCCCGCAAGCAGCAGAGCAGCAGCGGCGCCGACGGCGCTCTGGCTGCCGGTATCGGACAGATCGAGTCGCGCTGTCACTCATGGGGGCGTGGCTGCTCCAATGTCTCGGCGAGCGTTGGGACTGGAGCGCCTCGCCTCGCCGTCAAAGAGTTCGTCCTGCCGCAAGGCGGTTGGCTTGGCCGGAACAGCCGAGCGTTCGAGGGGCAGCCGCACAGCGCGTTCACCGGAGCAGCGCCGCGGTGACGCCCTGGATGGTGTCGATCCCGTAGCTCATGTCGGGATCGCCGTCGGTCATCACCGCAATTGAGAAGGTGTGGTGGTGCGCGACCAGGCGCGCGATCTGGTGGACCAGGAAGACATCGGGGCTGGGGCGCCATCCCGCTTTGAAGTACACGGTGTAGCCGAGCGGGCGGGCGATCGCTGGAATCCCCCAGCTCTCATAGCCGGCGATCGTCGAGAGCAGGAAGTTGGCGTAGCCGACGAACTCCCGCGGGATCAACGAGTCCATCTCGAAGAAGAACCTCGCCTGGTCAGCGGCGGTGATCAGCGCGGCGCCCCACGAGCCGCCCCACGAAGCGGTGGTGTCCACCGAGAAATGGGTCATCCCGGCCACCTGGGCGACCGCGTACAGGCCGGCGTTTCCGACGATCGACCAGCACTCGGTGGCGGCGGCGTTGTCGGATGTGTTGATCATCGGGTATAGGAACGAGTTGCTGTAGGAGTCGACGTAGTGCTGACCGATCGCGGACAGGTGGCGCAGGTACGCGACCAGCAGCATCGCCTTTACGACGCTGCCCGTGATGAACTGCTGGTTCAGGTTGACCCCGGACAGCCGACCCTCGCTGTCGACGATCGCCACCGCGGTGCGCCCCATCCGGGTGCGCAGGTACCGCTCAGCGCGTGCGATCGCGACCGTACCCGGGAACCCGACCGGCAGGTACCCCTCCCCTTGGTAGCCGCGAGCGCTGCAGCCAGGCGCCACGCTCGGGTCGGCCAGCGCGTGTGCTCCAGGCGCATGAAGGCACGCCCGCCATCGGAAGCGGCCGGCAGGGAGCGACACCGTGGTGGACAGCACCACCACATGCCGGCTCAGCCTCACCGATCGTGTGACCGGGGCCGGCGAGAATCGGCCGCCCAAGCCGGAAGCGAACGACCACGACACGCGCGCATGCCCCCAATACAAGCCGCCCGGGTGAAAGATCACCAACGTCACCTTCGCCCGCCCGAGCGTCAACGCCTTGACCTTGGCAATCGTTTTCCCCGTCACCAGCACCGTCACCGGCGGCGACGAGATCCCGCTAACGGTCGCGCTGTATCGCGTGTTCCGGTCGGGCATGACCGTGAAAGAGAACGACCCGTCCGCGGCCGTCGTCGTGCCCGCCACCGCCGTGACCGCAGTGAAGGGATACGGGCTTGCGTACAGCTCCACCGACGAGCCGGCCAGCGCCCCGGACGGTGCGCTACCCGACAGCGTCGCCGGCTGCCCGCTCGCGACCGTTGCGGGGCGTACCGTCAAGCTGGTCGCCGACGTCCCCGGAGATTGGTACGAGGCCGCGAGCGCACCCGTCGGCACGGCCAACAACGCGGCGAAGACCATCGCGGCCACGACCCTGTCGAGCATCCGCGAACTCTACGGATCCAATACGAAGGCAATGATCTTCCACAGCTCGTCGGCCGCCGTCATCACACAATCGCTGACACGATCACCCCACGCGTCCGAACCGGGCCGCTGACCCCCACCGGAAACGACGTACGAACCCCGAAAGCTGCGCAAGCGCGACCGGACTTTGGCCGCGGCGTTGATCGCGAGGAAGGTCGTCGACCGCGCTCCTGCTCGGTGACCAAAGCAGCCATCCCGAAAGCGCTCACCGCCCTTCGAGGACGACCGAAATCGGACAGCCCGAGCCACGCCATCGCCTAACGCCGGCGTGGCTGCTCTCCCAGACCGGCGGCAGCGCCGAGCCCGCCAAGGCTGCGGATGCGAAATGCCGCCCAAGCGCAAGCAGGCTCGCGCGCGTTCGACAGGCGAAAGCGTCGTCAGCGAGTTGCGCGGCTTCCGCGCATACGAGTGCGCTGAGCTGCAGCGCCCGCCACGACCTGGCGCGGTACGACAGCAGAACTCGACGGGAGCCGTCGCACGCGTCTCGATAGGGAACGGCGGGTCCTTGCGGTCAGCGCAACAGTAGCTCAGCGAGGCGTTCGGTGGGCTTGTAGAAGCCGAGGCGTTTGCGGGGTCGGTCGTTGAGTTCGTCGGCGACCTGGTCGAGCTCGAGCGCGGTGAGTTTGCCGAGGTCTGTGCCTTTGGGGAAGTACTGGCGTAGCAGCCCGTTGGTGTTCTCGTTGGTCCCGCGCTGCCAGGGTGAGTTGGGGTCACAGAAGTAGATCTCGATGCCGGTGTCGATGCGGACTTGTTTCCAGTCGCGCATCTCGGCGCCTTGGTCCCAGGTCAGCGAACGGCGCAGCGTGTCGGGCAGCGTTTGGATCTTGGCGGCGAGCGCGGGCGCGACCTGCTCGGGCTTGTAGCCGTCGGGGAGGTGGACCAGCAGCGCGTAGCCGGTGCTGCGCTCAACGAGCGTCCCGATCGCGGTCTGGTTGGCGTTGCCGATCATCAGGTCGCCTTCCCAGTGGCCGGGGACGGCGCGGTCATCGGCCTCCTGGGGACGCTGTGCGATGTTGATCATGTCGCGAGGGCCGTTGTGCGCGCTGGCCTTGCGGCCGGGGTGACGGAGCTTGCGCCCGGTCCGTAGATGCTTGGTCAGCTCGCGACGCAGCGCGCCTCGGGAGGTCACATAGAGTGACTGGTAGATCGTCTCGGTTGACACCCACATCTCCGGGTCAGCAGGGAATTGCACGCGCAAGCGCCCGGCGATCCGCTCGGGAGAGTACCGGCGCTCAAGCAGCTGCTCGACGATCTCTCGTAACCGCTGGTTGGCCCAGAGCTTGGCCGGCTTGGGACGACTGGCTCGCTGCCACGCCAGCGCGTGCGCGCTGGTCGCCCGGTACTCGCCGCGCCGGTCGGTGTTGCGTGAGAGCTCGCGCGAGACGGTTGACGGTGAGCGCCCCAGCTGTCGGGCGATACACCGCACCGACTCCCCGCGAGCGCGACCCAACGCGATCTCCTCGCGCTCTGAGAACGTCAGACACCGGCCTTTGAGATCACGGCCGCGACGGGGCCGGATCCCGTGCTCGGCGAGGATCCACCGGCGGCCCTTCACCCCATAGGTCCCGACGCTCTCCGCGGCGGCGCTGATGAACTCACCGCGCTGGATCGCCGCCCAGAACGGCTGCGTCACCTCCGGGCGCATCCGATCACTGAACACAACCATCGACGCTCCGATCCTCGAGATGGAGGGGGCATCCTGGAAGGCGCCCCGGACGCGATCTCCGCCTCGGCGCTACGCGCCTTCGGCTCCGATCGCGCCCGGGCAAACCGCTCAACGAACCCCCAACGCCTGACCCGGGAGCGACCCCCTGTTGCGATCACCGCGAGAACCCGGGGAACCCTAAGCGAACAACGCCACGGGCTGTGCCGACGCAGCCGAAGCGATGCTTCGCCTGGCGATCCAGTGGCGAGGCGGAGTGCCCCGCACACAGCTGCAGTTCGTCGACGCGCCGGGGTGACGTTGGTGAGGGCATACCCGTGGTATGCCCGATTGACAGCGGCGGGCGCTTCGTGGGAGGATTGGAGCGTTAGCCGGAAAGCGAGCCTGGGTACTGAGGTAGGGAGTTCGGAGACCAACGGACCGAGGCGCTGGGTTGCCTCAGAAAGGGTTTGAGAGTGGCTCGCAATCGATTGCTGTTGCTGGCGGCCGTTGCGGCTGCGTTCCTTTGGTCCGGGGTGCCGACGGCGAGCGCCGCGACGGTGATGTACTCATACACCGGCGGGGAGCAGTCGTATACCGTCCCGGCCGGCGTGGCCGCGGTCGCCGTTACGGCCGTCGGCGCACCTGGTGGGGCCGGGCCTGCGAGCACGAATCACACTCCCGTTTTACCTGGCGTCTATCCGGGGGGCAACGGAGCGGCCGTCACAGCTACCGTACCCGTGACCCCGAACCACACGCTTTATGTAGAAGTGGGCGGACCCGGTGGTTCAACCGACTGCTTTTCCAATCCTCCGGTGGCCCCTGCTTTCAATGGCGGGGGAGGCAACGGCTGCGGCGGTGCAGGAGGCGGTGCGTCCGACGTGCGAACTTGTTCGATGTCCACGTGCAGCCTGTCCACTGATGACACCCGCCTGGTGGTGGCGGGCGGAGGCGGAGGCGGAGGAGGCGCCGTCCGCGGCTGCGTGGGCGGCACAGGGGGCCGCGGCGGCGACACGACGGTGACCGCTGCCGGTAACGGCGGCAACGCCAGTCCCTCGTGCGCGTCGCCCGGCGGACAGGGTGGCAACGGTGGCCTCGGACCACCCGCCGGAACGGCCGGTTCGGGGGGTTCCGGTCCAACCTCCGGCACGCTAGGCGCGGGTGGAAACAGCGGGTCGGCCGCAGAAGGCGGTGGCGGTGGCGGTGGCTACTTCGGGGGTGGCGCCGGGGGCAACGATTCTGCCGGCGGAGGTGGCGGAGCTGGATCGAGCTTCTGGGAGGTGGGCGCGACGGGTAGCTCCATGACTGAGGATTCGACCGGGGTACCAGAGGTCACGATCACGCCGATCGCTGCGCCATCGGCGGAGATCGCCTCGCCCGCGTCGGGTGGCACATATGCGGTGGGGCAGGTGGTGCCGACGAGCTTCTCGTGTTCTGAGGGGTCGGGCGGCCCAGGGATCTCAAGCTGCAAGGACTCGAATGGGTCGACCAGCCCCGGCCAGTTGGATACCTCGACGCTGGGCTCGCGCACCTATACGGTGACCGCGAGCTCGGGCGATGGGGTGACCGCCACGCGGTCGATCGCTTACACAGTGGCCGGGGTGCCATCGGTCACGATGTCAAGCCCGACCAACGGCGCTACTTATATCGTGGGCCAGAAGGTGCCCGTGAAATACAGCTGCGCCGACGGACCTTCCGGGCCTGGGATCACCTCCTGCTCGGGTCCGATCCCCAACGGCGGCTCGCTTTACACCTCCTCGCCGGGGAAGCAGGTGTTCGCGGTCACCGCGACCAGCGCCGACGGGCAGACCACGACCAAATCGGTCACGTTTCAGGTCAAACTGCCCTCGAACCGTCTCCGGGGCAGGCCGCGCATCAAGCGCCACCACGACGGCCGGTTCCTCGTGATCGTCAAGGTCCCAGGGCCGGGCCGCGTTGACATCCTGGTCACCGCCTGGGACGACAACCTCGCGCACGCGGCAAAGCTGCTCAATCCGGCGCCGCGCAGGCTCGCCTTCGCCCGCGCCATGGCCACAGCGACCAAGACGATGACGCTGCGCATCCCGGTGTACCCCAACGCCCAGGGCAGGCGCCTGGTCAACCACCACACCTACCGGGTCACGCTCAGGCTATGGATCACCTACACGCCCGCGAACGGTAAGCCCCGCAGCATCGGCTACTACGGGCTCCACCTGCCAACCTAGCCTCCCATCCCAACTCGAGCTGCAGGCCGGCTCCGCTTCACAGCGATCAGGTGTGGCCTGACGCGCGATAGTCCCGCGATCGCCAAGATCAACAGCGAATGCGGGCCATGGCGAGTGCCGGACGATCAGGAGCGTTAACGCCGGCCGGCGAACCGAGACTTCTGCTCGGCCAGGCCTTGGGCGGCGAAGCTTCGTCTCCGAGCGTTCTGCCCCATCGGCATTGCGAGTGTCGCGGGCGACTCTGCCGATCTGGACGCAAGGGTTCGGGCTCGCGACCAGCGCCGTCGACACTCCCGCTTGCCCTCGACGAGCAGCCAGATTCGGCGATAGGCCTGCTTTCCCGTCCGAGCGTAGGGGAAGCAGGGCGCCCTCGAGGTCGGGGTGCAGGCCGGTGTTGGAGTCAACTTCACGGGATTAACTCCGGCGGTGCTCGAAGAGGCATACTCTTCCCCATCCGGCGCCGCCATAGCTCACTTGGACCGGTCAGGCGTCCACACATCCGAGACGGCCGTGCTCAGCGATCGCGACCCTCAACGTTGCCGCTCGCACGATGTAACCGCACGAGGCGTTGCCCGACGATGTCTACGCGCGGGTGGGTGAGAAACTTGCCGAGGCCGCGTGCAGCTCGTCGTCGGCGAAGCCGATTTCTGCGTGTGGCCGTCCCAAGCGCATGCACGTCAGGCGGCGGCGGGGCGTAATAGTGGCGAGGACAAGACGGATACCGGCGGCACCAACGTAGCGAGTCCTCCCGATGCACCAGCGGCCGAATCAGTGCACCCTACGGGCATCACCGAACGTCGTACCGCCCACTCCCAATCGCGTTGAGCTCAGCGACATGCAGATGACGCAACCCAGCGGGTCGGTAAACAAAACGAGGAAGCAGCACAACGCTCATGCAGCCGACGCGCGCACCTCAGTTGTCCCTTTCGCGCGCGCGGTTCCTCGCCATGGTCGCAGCGGTCGTCCTCGCACTGCGCACGGCCGCCCCCGCCGGCGCTGCTACCAACTCCTGCCGCACTACGCGCACCAGAAGTCGCAGGCGAGCGGCACCACGGGCAACGTCGCCGCGAAGTGGTCCTCTCCCAAGGCTCGGCAGCGTGACTAAAGCTGAACCCGCAACCCCAGCGTAGATCAGCGCGGGTGGGGCAGATCCCGAGCGTCTCCCTGCCATCGGAACCGAGTGCCGCGAGCGTGTCAAAGCGGGTGTCTCAGACAACCACCGACCGACGCACCTGAGAATCGCCAGAAGCCGGTCGAGGTACGCCTGCTCGGTCGCCGAAGCGGTGGCCTCAGCCGGTGTGGTCTGAGGTGAAAGCGGTCGCGCGGCTGGCGTCGCTCGCCGTCGCGCTGGTGACCGACGGCCCCGGCCGACACCTCGCCGGTCTGGCCGGGCCTAATCGGGGCCGTGGGCCAGCGTCGGCAGTACCTCGCCGAGCGCGGCGTCGACTTTGACGTCGGCGAGCGGGTCGCCACGGGTCGCGCCCCGGTTGACGATCGCCACCGGGATCCGCGCCTTCCGGGCCCGGTGCACGAACCGCAGCCCTGACATCACCGTTAGCGAGGATCCGAGGACGAGCAGAGAGGCCGAGCCGTCGAGGAGCTCAAAGCATCCCTTGACCCGGGACCGCGGGACGTTCTCGCCGAAGAACACAACATCGGGCTTGAGCACGTCGGCCCCGCAGCACTCGCAGCCAACCAGCCGGAACCGCGCGACCTGCTCTTCGGGGAGCTCAGCATCTCCGTCAGGGTTGCTCGCGGCGCCCTTGTCCCAGTCCAGATCGGGGTTGGCGGCGCGCAGCCGCTGATCAAGCGCCTCCCGGGTGCTGCGCGCGCCGCACTCCAGGCACACGACACGGTCAAGCGCTCCATGCAACTCCACGACGTCTCGGGCGCCGGCGGCCTGATGCAGCCCGTCGACGTTCTGCGTGATGATCCCGTGCAGCACGCCCGCGTGCTGAAGCGCGGCGACCGCCCGGTGCCCGGCGTTGGGTCGCGCGGCGACGATCCGCCGCCAGCCGATGTGAGCGCGGGCCCAGTAGCGCTGACGAGCCTCCGGCGAGCCGCGGAACTCAGCGATCGTCATCGGCAGCCGGCCGCGCAGCGCGCCGCTCGGACCGCGATAGTCCGGAATTCCCGACTCAGTCGACAAACCCGCGCCCGACAGCACGCACACACCGCCACGACCAACAAGCTCACCAAGCCGACCCGTCACAACGCCATCCATCAGCCCAGTATGCCCGCGACCCCGCCGGCAGGCACAAAGGATGACGACTCCGACGCACCGAACCCCCATACCAGCAAGACCCGCCCAAGCGCACCCGGCACGTCACGACCGCGGTCGTGCCTGGCCGGTCCCACCGGCAGCCGACCGGCTCTGCTCCCGAGAACAGGGACAGCGGAACCCTCGCTGAGCAGAGCCCCCAATCTCGCCGAAGCGATCGCGGACGGCCGAGTGGGTGCCGCGACGAAAGCGCTCCAGATCTGCGTGAGGAGCGCGAGCGCCGGGTCGGCCTACGAGCCACCGTTGTTAGCCGTGGTGCCGGTCGTTGCGCAGTTGGCAATCGTGTTCGCCACGTTTCCGATGGCGCGCGATCGCCCGTCTGCGCGATTTCCTCGTCGCGATAGCGCCCGCGCGTCGGGGCAGCGTCTTCACAAAAAGCGAGCATCAGGGCAGCGCTCGGTTCAATTCCGGGGCAGCTAGGATCGTGCAGTGTCCGGTGGTCAGAGGCACTCGGTCAAGCGGCATCTCGACGTCGATGCGCACGGCTACGACGTCCAGATCCGTCGGTTCATCCCGTACTACGACGACATGCTCGCGACCGGCGTCGAGCTGCTCGCGGCGCTCGCCCCGGCCAGCCGGCATGTCCTCGATCTCGGTGGCGGCACCGGCGCGTTATCGGCCGCCGTGCTCGACGGGCTTCCCGGAGTCCTCGTGACGGTGCTGGATGTCGATCGGGACATGCTCAACGTGGCCCGCCAGCGGCTGTCTGGCTACGGTGAGCGAGTCGCGTTCAAGGAGGGCAGCTTTCTCGACCCGCTGCCCAGCGCGGACGCGGTTGTCGCGTCGTTGGCGCTGCACCATGTCCACGATCTCCAGACCAAGACTGAGCTTTACCGCTCCATTCACGACGCGCTCTCGCCAGACGGGGTATTGCTCAACCTGGATGCCGCGGTGAGCGAGGACATGCGGCTCAACGCCCTGGTGTTCGACCGCTGGGCGCATCGGATGAGCGAGCACGGAATCACCGACGCGCAGGCACGCGGTCACTTCGCCGCGTGGTCAGACGAGGATCGCTACTTCCCGCTCGAGGTAGAGCTGGGCGCGCTCCGCGAAGCGGGCTTCGATGAGGTCGAGTGCTTCTGGCGACGCGGAGCGTCCGCGATCACCTGCGCGCTCCGCACGAGCTGACCATCCCCACCAAACTTCTAAGCGAACCAATCGCGGCGCCAGCGGGCGCTCAGAAGGCCGATACGATCAAGCCCGACGATCGCTACCCGGGCATCGTCCGCCGCGAGGCCACAGACGTCGCGGCATCGAGATGTCGCCGAAGAAGCCGCCGTGCGGAAACCGGCGGTTGGGCCGAAGCGATCGTCAGCTCCAACGACTATTGGAGCCTCAATGCAGCCACGCCGATCCTCGACCACGGGCTGGTGAATGACGCCTCAAGCAGTCGCCCTGAGAGCGTGGCTCCTCTCGATGGCGAGCAGTAGCGTCGTCTCGGTCGGCGGACATTGCTCCTTCACCTGGCGAAGCGGGTGGCCGCAGCGGTCGGGGGTCGCTCTTCCAAGTCGTCCCTAGGGGCAGCGACCGGCCCTGTCGTTCGGGCGCCGACCGGACGTACGGATCGCACACATCGGCGATGTCGATTCTGGCGGAGGCGGCGTTATCGACCGGGGCTTCCGCAAACGTGGCAAGCAGAAGCTTGCCTGACGCCGCGGTGTCCGATCCCCAGCTCCTCCATTGCGGGCGTCTCATGTGCCGTCCAGCCGGGCTCCCGCCGACCGAGGCAGAGCACGCGCCGCGGGCCTGCCTCCGACGACGAGCGAGACATTGGGCCGTGGGGTGGCACACAATCGGTCGCGTCTCAGAGCGCCGTAGATAGCCCGGTGCCTGTAAAGCGACGGCTAAGGTCGATCATCTAGCAGCTGTGGACAACGAGTTCGACGCGTGGCTGGGTCGGCCGAGGTGTGAGCGCCGGCGCGAGTATCAGCGCGGGCGGCGGACCTAGGCGCCACGGGGCGCGCCCTAGGTGGGGCGGCGAAATTTGACGTGCAGCATGCGCCCGTGAACTCCGCGGGAAGGTGCCCACGATCACGGCTCGGCGTCAGCGAGTCCGGGAAGCTCGTTCGTTGGCTCGTTCAGTGGACGGATCACGAGCTCGCTGATAACCGCATGCGGTGGTTGTTGGTAGGCGAACACCAGGCACCGGGCGATGTCGTCCGGCGTCAGGGGTTCGATCCTGTCGATCAGCGGCCTGACCAGCGGGTTGTCGAGCGTCAACGGGGTGGCGACCGTGCCCGGTTCGACGACCGTCACCCGCACCCCGTAGTCGGCCGCCTCCATCCGAAGCGCGTGTGCCACCCCGACCAGCCCGAACTTGCTCGCGATGTAGGCCGGCTCTCCCACGTACGGCTCTCGGCCCGAGACCGACGCGACGATCAGGACGTGCCCATGACGCTGCCGGCGCAAGAACGGCAGCGCGGCGCGAATCGTGTTCATCGAACCAAGCAGGTTCGTCGACACGACCTCGGCCCAGCGCTCCGGGTCGCCGGTGGCCATCAGGCTCTGCTCGGCGATTCCGGCGTTGGCCACCACGAAATCGAGACCGCCGATCTCCGCTATCGCCGAGCTGACCGCGTCCTGGACCTCCTGTGGCCTTGACACATCGCAGGCGATCGTGGTGGCTTGACCACCGGCGGCGTGCACGAGATGCTCGACCCGAGCCTTGTCGCCGGAGATGTCGAGAAGCGCCAGGCGCGCACCGAGCTTGCCGAACTCGACGGCCGTGGCGGCACCGATCCCGGACAGGCCGCCGGTGATCAGGCCCAGCGGTGGGCTCAAGCCTCCCCCGGCGTCCCGATCCGGCGCACGGGCGAGAGCGAATCGAGATCGCCTGCCCACACCTCGTAGATCATCGGGTGCGTGTCCAGGTAATAGAAGTAGACGTCATCGACCCAAGCGCTCAGCAGTACCTCGGTCCCGTCGGCCGTCATCTCGTGCCGCAGCCGATGAGCCGCATCGATGCTCGAGGCCCAGTAACCGACGTGGTGCATGCCCTCACCGTGAGTGGTCAGCCATTCGTAGAGGATCCCGTTAGTCGAAGTCGGCTGAAGCAGCTCGACGTAACTCCCGGGGGCGATCTCGGCCTCGGCGCCGATCCACGTGAATTCCGCCGGCCGCCCGCGAACCGTTAGCTCGCGCAGTCGCCCGGGCGCGTACTCGTACACGTCCCACGGTCCCCAGCCCATTCTCTCCTGCAGTTGCGCCACGCTTGTGTCCAGATCTTTGACGATCGACGCGACCTGGTGGATGGCCGGTTTGGCCACCTCGTTGGCGAGTTCCGATCCGGCGAGTGACTGTGCGCGTGTCAAGTTGATTCTCCTATCTCGGCCAGGTGCGCGAGGCGGTGATTGACTGACGCGAGTGACTGCTGCAGCGGCACGTATACGTCGTCGTAGATTTCCTGGTACAGGCGCGCGTTGCTTGAGTCAGGCTCGATGATCTTGGTCGGGGGAGCGAACCGAGTCACGGCATCGCCGGCATCGCTGAAGAGCCCGATGCCGATGCCCGCCAGCATGGCGGCGCCGCGTGGCGTCACGTCGGGATCCTCCACGACCTCGACGCTCCGCCCCAAAGCCTCGGCCCGGGTTCGCAGCCATAAGTCGTTCTTAACCCCGCCGCCCATCACGAGAATCCGCCCGGCCCGCACTCCGGTCGCGCGCGTCAGGGCCTCGACCGATGCCCGCGTTTGGAAGCTCAGACCCTCGAACACGGCGCGCGCCATCGCCGTCCGCGTGCTCGCCCCCGTAAGGCCCACAAACGCTCCGCGCGCGAGCTCGTCATGCCGAGGTCCGTACGAGCCGAACAGATGTGGGACGAACACCAGCCCGCCCGAGCCCGGCGCGACGCGCCCGCAGGCGGCGACCATTTCGGCCCACGTGCTGAGCTCGCCATTCCCGGCGTCGCTGCCGTGCAACTGGCGGCGGCACCATTCGGTCACCTCGCCCGACAGCGCCTCGATCCGTAGCGCCCACCGGCCCGGGGCGACGTGCGGGTCGCAGATCGCACCGCTTTCGCAGGCGATCTCGGTCAGGCACGGTTCCCGGGCGCAGGTGAATGTCAGCTCCCAGGTACCGGTGAGGATGCCGAAGTCGCCCGGCTCGGTCAGGCCGGAGCCGAACACGCCGACGAGCCAGTCCGCGCCGCCCAATACGACCGGGACCCCGGCGCGCAGCCCCGTCGCCGCCGCGGCCTGCGCGGTCACCTCGCCGATCCTCCGGCCCGCCTGCTCGGGCGACGGAAACAGGTCCTCCGCGAGCCCGAACGCATGTAGCAGGTCCTCACGCAGGGTCAGCCCCGTCTGGTCGAGCGTCAGCGTCTGGGAGGTGATCGAGTAATCACTAGCCAGAACGCCCGACAACCGATAAGCCAGCCAGTCGCCGACGAAAACCCACCGCTTCATGCCGTCGGCGAACCCCGGCTCGTGCTCCGACATCCAACCGATCCAGGCCGGAGGGTAGATCGAGTTAAGCCGGTTGCCGGCGACCGCGAACAGTTCGGCGTCGGTCAACCCGCTGCGCGCGAGGACAGCGGGCGTCCCAGCTGACGGATCGATCCAGGTCACGAAGGCGAACAGAGGCTCGCCCGACGCGTCGAGCGGGACCCCGATCAACCCCAGTTGAGCGATCGCGAGCCCATCCACCCGACCCGCGAACGGCTGGACCGTGCGCCTCAGGAGGTCGGCGACGGTCTCCCAGAGAGCTTCGGTCTCCCACACGTCCACGGGCACGCCCGTGATCTCGAATCGTTTGTCGGGCGGGTCGGCACGCTGCTCGGCCAGCTTTGCGCCGCTCTCGTCGTAGACGATCGCCTTGAAGGAGGTCGTCCCCAGATCGAGAGCAAGCAAGCGCGTCATCTCAGAGGACCACCACTCAGCGGGGCTGGGGGGCGTCGACGCACGCGACCGCGAACGGCGCCAGGTCGATCGACGCGTGGCCGCCTCGGACGGCGACTTGTTCCCCGGCTCGCGATCTGTAGATGAACGGGTCCGAAATTGCCTGGTTGCCCGTGTGCTCGTCGAGCACCCGGGCCGACGCCGTGCCCGCCGGGAGCCCCTGCAACTCAACCGTCATCGCGTTGGGCGTCAGGTTGGAGACCAGGACCCGGAGCCGCTCACCGGAACTCAGCGCCAAGGCACAGGCCTCGGTCGGCCGTGCCGAGCGAGCACCGACGAGCAGCGTTTCCCGCCCGGCCCCGAGCACGTCGGCCAACACATGAAAGATCGGGAACGCACCGCCCGGGGGCGCCCCGACGAACGGCTGCGGGAGCGGTCGGTCGCCCGGGATGATTCCGCGCCAGCCGACGGTCTCGTAATAGGTCAGACTCGCGACGCCGGCCCCGGCGAGCGCCGCGATGCTCCCCACGGTCCAGGCCGCGGCAAACAGGGACGACTGGCGGGGATCGACCGAAAATGGCATTTCCTGCCCGGCGGCGGAGGGGTCGAAGTGGTCCACGTGAACCACGTCCCGCGGCCGAAGCGTGATCGGGCTGACCACAACCGGCAGACCGCCGGCGAAAGTGGCGGCCGTGCGGACGGTTTCCGCCTGTGCCTCCAGCGACTGCGCGATCGACTCCTCGTCGAAGGTGTGAACCTGCGGGGTGATCGTGTAGACCAGACCGTCTATCGCGCTTATATCGGGCCGGGCGCGATTGAGCTCGGCGAACCACAGATCGGTACCACCGATCACAGGGAAACGCGCTCCGCGCTCGGCAATGCGCGCACGCGCGTGGCGGGACATCGCCGGGTCGGACATCTCCCGTTCGTAGGCGAACAGCAACAGCCGTGAGACGGGCAGCGACACGAGCTGCTCGAGCAGCTCGTCGAGTTGCGCGACCTCCTCGGCAAAGGCGGCGATCTCGAGCGGGCAACCGAGCGACTCGGCCATCGTTGCCGCTCCGGCCAATCGAGCCGACCAGCCATCGGCGGCCAGAACCAGCTCCGCGCGCAGGTGAGCGGGATTGGCCGCTCGCAGCAGCGCGAGCTCGCCGTCGGAGTGGCGATCGAGCGCGCGCGGTAGCGCGAACCCGATCGGCGCGAGCGCGCGCCGCTTACCGAGGTCCAGGTCGATGCACTGCCGCTTGGGTCGCGGCGCGGGCGCGGCCACCACCCTGGCCGACGGCGCGCTGGCGACCTGAATCGTGACCTTCTGGCGAAACCGCTTCCCGGCGCGGGCATCGAAGGGGTAGCCGAGCTCCTGCGGCGTGCAGTACGTCTTGAACGAGGCGTCGGTCCAGTTGCGCTGGTCCTCGGTCTCGAATAGATCGCCCTCGAACAGCAGCTCGAGTTCGACGTCGTCCTCGATCGACAGCTCGAGCTCGTCGACGGAGCGAAACAGCGGCCAGTAGACGCCGCGCTCGAACACCTGCGGTCCGATCTCGAGCGGCAGCGTTCCTTCGACGAGACCCGAGGGCGAGCGTCCGCGGTACCGGTGGCCCGCGCACCCCGGCGGATGCAGCAGGCAGAAGCCGAGCCGGCAGTACCTGAACGCGGCCTCGGCCAGCCCGTCAAGCTCATAGCTGAGCACGCCGGACCGGTCCCCCTCGATCCTGCCGGTCCAGGTGAAGGACACCGGCGGCTGCCGGTGGGTCATCTCGAACGAGACCGAGAACTCGTCGTCGCCGCGGCTGATCTCGTAGCCCGACAGGATGCCTTCGACGGTGCCCCATTCCTCGTCGCGGAGCGCCATGTAGACGTTTCGAAGCAACTCGAGATCGCCGAGCCGGACCGACCGGATCTCCGCCCCTTCGAGCTCGACCGTCAAGTCTCCGGCCGCCAACCGCTCGCGCGCGACGGGCTCCTGCGCGCGGCCGTACCAAAGCTCGTATCTGGACAGCCGCGCTGCCGGCGCCACGCTGCTCACCGGCCGGCTCCGTCGGAAGGGTGGGGGTTCGTCCACCCCGGGCCGCGAGCGCTGATCGGCCACACGTCGACGATCTCATCACCGGCAGCCACGAAGTAGACATCGTGGAGGTTCACCGTGCCGCCGCTGTATCCAACCACCAGCTCGAGCACCTCGCCGACGCCGGGCGGTCCGCCCCCCTCTACGTCGAGCAGCGTGTGCTCCTCGTGCACTTCGCGGACGCGGCCGATTGGCGACAGTGGCGGCGCCACGTCGACCGCGATGGCCTTGGTGCCGCAGTCGAGAATCGCCGTCGTGCCGTTGCGGCTCACCACCGTCGCGACCACGCTCAGGGCAGGACGGAAGACCGGCGCTAGGCGCGCGTAGGCGTGATCCACGACGGCATAGGTGCCCGCCTGCAGCTCGGTCACGCACGGGTGCACGCCGGTCATGTCGTACGTGTTGGTTCCGCCGGCCGAGACGACCTCGAGCCGGTGCCCGTCTTTCTCCAGTGCCAGTACGTACCGAGACAGGAGGTCCATCGCGTCTCGCGCGCGGTCCGCCCGTCGCTCGTGGTCGGCCTCGAGCACGACGTGCCCCTCGTAGCCCATGACGCCCCGGAGCTCGACGCCCTGGCTCGCAGCCACGACACGGGCGAGCGACCGCGCCTGTTCGATCGACCGTACGCCGCCGCGGTGCATGCCGACGTCGACCTCGATCAACACCTCGATCGACGAGCCCTGGCTTCTGGCAGCGCGCGCGAGCGCCGATAGGACATCCGGGTTGTCGACCGCGATCGTTATCCGCGCGGTGCGCGTGAGTTCCACGAGCAGCGCCAGCTTGTCCGTCGCCACAACCTCGTTGGCAATCAGGATGTCGTCGATGCCACCGGCGACCAGCGCCCGCGCCTCCCAGGTCGTCGCCGCCGTCATACCGATCGCGCCGGCGGCGATCTGCTCCCGGGCGATGTGCAGTGACTTGTGGACCTTGAAGTGCGGTCGAACAGCGGCGTGCTCCCGACTCCACGCCGCCATCACCGCAATGTTCTCCCGCATCGCGCCGGCATCGAGGACCAGCGCTGGGGTGGGTAGCTCGGTCCGCGCCCGGCCGATGAACGCCCGCGGCGATCGATCAGCGGTGTCGGGGTCGGCCTGGGCCTGGGCGTGCATCGTCTGAACCCCTCATTGCGGTGTTGACTGTGGCTTGGCGATCGCCTTGGTCCCGACACTCCAGTCGCTGTACATGGCCAGGGGGTAACGCTCGCTGACGACGACGGCGCGCGAGTACTCGACCACTCGGCCCTCGGCGTTGTATGTCTTCATCGCGATCTCGACGACCGGTGCCCCCGGCTTGATGTCGAGATGCCTGGCTTCAGCCTTGGTCGCGGCCGCCGCCGAGATCTCCCCGTTGGCGCGTGCCAGCTCGATCCCATGCTCGGCGAGCGCGTGCTCGATCGAGTTGTCGGGCGCGTCGAGCTCGACCTCGGTCAAGAAACCGCACAGCTCGAACGGGAAATAGTTGTCGAGCACGACGATCGGGATCCCATCCGCGTATCGGACCGACTGGATGTGGAGGATGTCTCCCTCGGCCAGCTCCGATGCACGGTGAGCAATCTCGGCACGCGCGTCGAGCTTCTCCACCCGGAGGGTCTTCTTCGATGGTTGGAGCCCTCGGCGCGCGATGTCGGTCGTCAGGCTGTGCCACTGCTCCATGCGGACGACCATCAGCGGCTGGCGGGCAAATGTGCCCCGGCCGGCGTGGCGGACCACGAGTCCCTCGTTGGCGAGGTCGCTCATCGCTTGCCGCACGGTGGTCCGGCTCACGCCGAAGTGGCCGACCAGCTCCTCTTCGGTCGGCATCGGCTCGTCCGCGGCCCACTCGCCCAGGCGGATTCTCTCCCGAAGCAGATTTCGGATCTGGATGTAGAGCGGGACGCCGGTTTCGTCGCTCAGCGCCGCGTCCGTCCAGGTCGACGTGCCATCGCCGGGCGGTGCACCGGCTCCCGTGCGGCGCTCACCTACAGACACATCTGTCCTCCGTCGACCGCGAAGTAGCCGCCCGTCGCGTAGCTTGAATCGGAAGAGGTCAGCCAGGAGATCATGCCCGCGACTTCGGACGGCTGCCCGATGCGGCGCAGCGGGATCAACCGCTCGGCCTCCGCCATCACCTGCTGGTCCGCGACCACGTGCGCGTTCATCGGCGTGTCGATGAAGCCGGGCACGACGATGTTGACGCTGATCCCGATCCCGGCCAGCTCGCCGGCCATTACCCGGGCGAATGCGTGCACGCCGCCCTTGGAAGCGCTATAGCCGTGCTCCCCGAAGGCAAATCCGTACAGCCCCGTGGGCGATCCGATCACGACGATCGAGCCACCGCCCGAGGCCTCGATCAGACGAATCGCATGCTTGCATGTGAGGAACATGCCGGTCAGGTTGGTCGCGATCAGCCGGTTCCAGTTCGCCAGCTCGAGCAGGTCCACACGGGCGTCGCCGGTGACGCTCATCGAGATCCCGGCGGCGGCGACAAGTGCGTCGAGCCCGCCCCAACGCGAGCGGACCGACTCGAACGCACCGGCGACCGCGTCCTCTTCGGACGTGCCCGTCATCGTCTCGCGTCGAGTCCGACGATCGCGATCGCCGGACCCGGCCAGGGAGGGTCGATAAGCCCGGCGTCGCCCCGGCGCCGGATCGACCCGGGCTCACGCTTGCCGTCGTCCACGAGGTCGCGCCACTCGACGGTCGCGCCCTCCAGGGGCTGGCCCACGTTCAGACACAGGCGGTCCTCATAAGGCTGATAGACGACCGCCGTGTCGCCGCCGTCATACAGCGCAAAGCCAGTGCTCACGATGTCGGGCCGCGGGAGCATCCGGCCCAGATCGAGCTCCGCCGCCAGCCGGCACGCGGCGCCGAGCGCCCGGCGCACGTCCTCGCGCCCGGCCGGCGCCAGCGGATCCATGTGGTCGTATCCCCAGGGGTCCATATACACCGGCTGGTAGCCGCGCATGAATGAGCGCCACACCCAGTCGACGTTACCGCCGACGCCCCACAGGTGGTCGGTATCGAGGAATACGACCTTGCCGACGTTGTCTGACGGGGGCTCGTATTCCCAGCGCTCGTCGCCGGGCCCTCGCCACGCGAACGGCACGATCGCGTCCGCCGCACACGCAAGCAGGTCCTGGTTGCGGGGGTCGGGCCATTGGGCGGACATGCACACCGGGTGCTGGAACGGCTTCGTGCTGCGTTCGTAGTCGTGCACCAGATCGGTCATGTGGTACTGCCAGCGGGTGTTCTCCGGCGTGCCGTCGTGTTCGTTGCCGATCTCATACAGGACGTTGGGAAAGTCGTTGACCGCGTCGATGACCGTCCTCACGTGGCGCTCCTGTAGCGCCACCACCCGCGGGTCGGCGAGCGTATGAACGCGGTCATGACCTTGCTCGTCATCGGGCGAGCCGTCGATCCCGTTCACGTTGTTGTCGCGATGGAACGGATGTGAGACCCAGGGGTTGTCGCAGTCCGTCCACGGTTCGGGCTTAGGCCCGGCGCTCCACCCCTGAAACAGCATCACGGACACGTAGACGCCCGCCTCGAGGGCCGTGCTCACCCGGTCGCGAAGTCGGACCACCCACTGATCGTCGGCGCGTTCCAAATCGAACTTCGGTCCTCCATCACGTGCGCGCCCCGGACCGCTGCGCACCCACGGGACCGGGGCGAAGTGGTAGTCGCCCTTCCACCACGACGCCCACCGCGGGTGCTCCCAGGTCCACAGCCGCGTGAAGGTGTGACCGTAGTCGACGATCGAGCCCAGAAACGAAGGCCAGTCCATCGGCACCGGCGGCGACTCCGGCCCGGCGTCCTGCACGACCGCCCAGGTGTGCGACCCCGACAGATACACCGCGCGCCCGAAGGCGTCCGCGAAGTAGCGCGGGTTCGCGGCGCAGGCGACCAGCGGCCCCATGGATGAGCGGTCGACGGCGCCGGCGCGGCTCGCCTCGGACGCTTCAAGCACGAGACTGAGCGCGTCCTGTCTCTAGTCGTGCGTAGATGTCCCCGAGCGTCTCACGCCCTCGCACGAGATCGATCACCGCTCGTTGCATGTCGGCCGGCGCGTCGTGCCCGATCACGTTACGCGCGTACGCAGTGCCGGCCGCTCCGCCCCGCACCGCCGCCTCGGCGGCCTGGAGCGCCTCGTGGGGGTCGCGCAACGCGCCGCCGGCGACCACAACCGGGATCTCGGCCAGCTCGCAGACCCTCGCCACCGTATCCGACGAGCCCGGATAGACGACCTTGATCAGATCGGCGCCGAGCTCGCGCGCCGTGCGGGCCCCCCAAGCGAGCGCCTCGGCGTGGGTGATCTCGGCGTCTAGGTCCGGACGCGGCACGTGTACCTCAGCGAGCACGACCACTCCGAGCGCCTCGGCCTCCTCGCAGATCCGGGCGAACGCAAGCGTCGACTCGGTCTCGCCATCGACCCCAAGCTCTAGATCGACACAGACCGCATCGGCACCAACCTTGACACTCGCGAGCACCGTGTTGACGGTCGCCTGGGGCCGGCCCGATTCGGGCAGCCCAGTCGCGCCGGTCAACCCGGTCGCGCCGCTCAGTCGCACGATCAGGCCGACGGCCGGCGCGATACGGCCGGCGTAGCGCTTCGCCTCGCCCCATCGGAGAATCAGCGCGTCCACCCCGACCTCGCACCCCATGTCGATAAGCGCTCCGGTGTCATTCGCGCCTTGAAACGGCCCGACCGGGACGACGATATCCAGCGGGAGGATCACGATCCGGCCCGCGCCGTCAATCAGGCGACGCAGCCTTCGGCTCTTTCCGGCGTTCATCGCGATAGGTTCCTTGGGCTCATGCGAGCGCATACTTGTAGAAGTACCGTTGCTGATCCTCACCACCGCCGACCGAGGCCTGGAAGTCCCGCACCCGGGCGCTGACGAAGTCGAGCCGCACCGGATACACGAGCGGGACCCACACCGCCTCCTCTTGAACGATGATCTGGTCCATCTGCCGGTACAGCGTGTCGATTTGTGAACTGCTCGTGCTGCGGTGCGCCTCCACCGTCAGCTGGTCGAACGACGGAGAGGAGTACCACGGGTAGTTGCAACAGCCCGCCTTCATCGCAGCGGCTGTGAACGCCGAGTCGACAATGTAGGAGCCGCTCGGGTAGGCCAGCTCCCACGCCCATAACAGGATGCCGCCCGGGCTGTTACCGGTGAAGGTCGTGAACGCGTCATATTCCATCGGGATGTACTGAGCGTTGATCCCTATCTCATCGAGGTCGGCCTGGATCACCTGAGCGATCGCCTCGTATGGGAAGCGGTTCGAGCTCCACATCTTCACGGTCGCGCCGCTCGTGACTCCGGCCTGCCGGAGCAGGCTCTTGGCCTCCGATGGGTTGTACGGATAAGACAGACCGGCCTGGTAGTACGGGCTCAGCGGCGAGAAGAAACCGCCGTCGGCCACCTGACCGAGCGCATGCATGGCCTGGAGCACCCTCGGTTTGTTGATCGCCATCGCAATCGCCTTGCGAACGTTGACATCCTTGAGCAGCGGGTCCTTGAGACTCAGGGACATCCAGTAGCAGTTGTCCTGGGGCGTCTTGACGGCTTGGCCTTTGTCGACGTAGGTGGGATTGCCTAGCACGGTCTGCACCGAACCGGCCGGAACCGGGTCGTACATCATGTCGTCCTCCCCGCCCTGGATTCGGAGCATCGCCAGCGTGTCATCGATGCCCATTCGCCACTGGACACCAGCATAACGCGGGATTCCCGGGTTCCAGTAGGACTTGTTACGGCTCAGGACGATGTAGCTCTCCCGGTTGACGACGTTCGCTGTGAACGGGCCGGTGCCGATCGGGGCCCAGTTGTATTTGTTGAAACCGAGCGACTCAGCGGCCTGCTTGGAGACCACTCCCGCCATGTTCAGTCCGATTAGGTAGATGAAGGCGCTGTCCGGGTAATCGAAATCAAACACCACCGTCTGCGGGTCGGGTGTGGTGATCCCCTTCAGGGTCTTCGACTTCTCGTTGACCACATCGGACATGCCGGTGATCGGCAGCGGTGTGTACAGACTGCCCGCCTCGGCATCGAACGCCGGGATCACCAGACGCTCGAACGAGTACTTCACGTCCTCACTGGTGAGGGGGGTCCCATTGGTGAACTTCAGCCCGGGGCGGATCTTGAACGTGTAGGTGTGACCATTGTTCGTGACGGCCGGCATGCCCGTTGCGACCAGCGGTACGAGCTTTGACGAGTAGGGATCGATCGTCAGCAGACCCTCGTAGATCACGCACTGACCACAGGCGGCAGCGCCGTTCCACCACTTCTGCGGATCGAGTCCCGGGATCGTCGTGCTCATCGAGAACTTGAGCACGGCATCGGGGTCCAGGTGCGTCGCGGCCTGGCTCGACGAGGCGCTCGAGCTGCCGCCGCATGCGCTCAGCGCCGCGCCCAGACCGAGCGCCGCTGCTCCTGCCAAGAACTCCCGGCGGCCCAGCCCGGCACCGTCCGACTCCGTAGGGAACCGGCGTCGCGATTGTTGACTCATCCGAGCTCCTCCACTTCAAATGGCGTCTGTGGCTCGCCGGTCGCCAGGGCAGATCAGCGCCTTCGCCCAACACTCCTAATGTCGGAACGTTATGACAAAGACACGCTGTGGTCAAGTCGCAGGCGCATTGCCCGTCACGGGACCATCGCCGGTTTCGCCCGTCCGGATCTCCACCACGTCGCGCGCGACCCGCGCGACGGCCTCGCCGGCACGCTCGAACACGCCCACGAACGAGAAGAAGGCATGCGTCATGTCGCCGTAGTGACGATGGGTTACCGGCACGCCCGCGGCGTCGAGCTGCGCGATATAGGCCAGGCCCTCGTCGAGCAGCGGATCGTGCCCGGCGGTCACGACAATCGCCGGCGGCAAGCCGCTCATGTCCGGCGCTCGTAACGGCGAGACCTCGGGAGATCCGCGATTCGCCGCGTCCGGAACATAGTGATCGAAGAACCAGGCCATGTCCTTCTTGGTCAGAAACTGATCGTCGCCGCCGAACTCCTCGTAGGACGCGGTCGTCATGTCGCAGTCGGTGACCGGATAGATCAGGAGCTGCGCCGACAGGTCCGGCCCGCCGCGATCGCGGGCGCGCGCCGCACACACAGCGGCGAGATTCCCGCCCGCGCTGTCGCCACCGACAATGAGCGGTTCCGACGGGGCGCGGTGGGCCACCCATTGCAGGGCCTCCCAGCAGTCGTCCAGGGGGATCGGGAAGCGGTGTTCGGGCGCCAGTCGGTACTCGACGCTCGTGACAGTGCAGTGCGCCTCGTTGGCCAGCGCCCGGCACATCGCATCGTGGCTGTCGAGTCCTCCCACCACCCACCCACCGCCGTGAAACCAGACGATCTCGCCCACCGCAGAAGCGGACGCATACACGCGCGCGGCAATCGCCGCGTCGCCGACATCGATCGTTACCTCAGTCACGCGCGCGACGCTCGGGCCCGGAGCGATCGACTCGACCTCGACGTCAACCTGGGCCCGGGCCTGCACCGGGGTCAGGCTGTGGAGCGGCGGCCACACCTGCTGCGAGGCTTCGTCGAGGAACGCTTGGACCTGGGGGTGCGCAGCTTCGGCCGGCGGGCGCGTTACGGTCGGTCGCCGGCTCATGTCTGTCGCGGCGCCTCGGCGCCAGCGGGGCCGGCGTCGTACTCGTCCGGCGACGCGAGGTGGCAGGCGACCTTGCGACCGGAGGGGAACGTCTGCACCTCCGGCACGAGGGTCTTGCATATGTCGATCGCCTCCGGGCACCGGGTGTGAAAGCGGCATCCACTCGGCGGATCCACCGGGCTCGGAATGTCTCCCCGCAGCGACACCTCGGCTCCGCTCCAGCCCGCCGCCGGGTCCGGCGGGGGCACCGCACGTAACAGCGCCCGCGTATACGGGTGCGCCGGACGCGAGAACACCTCGTCGCGGGTGCCGACCTCTACCAGCTGTCCCAGGTACATGACCGCCACGCGGCTGGCCACGTGACGCACGACCGCCAGGTTGTGGGCGATGAACACCATGGTCACCGACAGCTCGTCGCGCAACTGGGCAAGCAGGTTCAGGATCTGCGCCTGGACCGAGACGTCGAGTGCGCTGACCGGCTCGTCCGCGACGACGAACTCGGGACGGAGCGCGAGCGCACGCGCAATCCCGATCCGTTGACGCTGGCCGCCGGAGAATGCGTACGGGAAGCGGTTGGCCGCGTCCGCCGGCAAACCCACGAGCCCCAGCATCTCCGTCACGCGCTCCCGGCGGGCGTGCGCGGAGCCGACGCGGTGCGCCCGAAGCGGCTCGGCGATGATCGCACCGACCTTCATCCGTGGGTTCAGCGAGGCATATGGGTCCTGGAAGATCATCTGCGCGCGCCCGCGAAAGCGCTGGAGGGCCGAGCCGCTCAGCTTGCTCACCTCTTCGCCGTCGAAACGAACCGATCCATGCGCCGGCCGGTAGAGCCCGAGAATCGCGCGGCCGGTTGTCGTCTTCCCGGATCCCGACTCGCCGACGAGCGCGAGCGACTCACCCTTCCTGACCTCGAAGCTGACGCCGTCCACGGCACGAAGGACGCGCGACCGCAGTCCCCAGTTGCGCGCCGAGACGTCGAACGTGACGGCTAGATCGTCGACCTGGACCAGCGGTGCCTGGTCGGATTGATCGGAGCTCACGCCGTGCCCGTCCCCGTGCGAGTGTCGACCAGGCAAGCAGCCTGGTGGGCTCGGTCGCCGTCGGCCACTGGCTCCAGCGGCGGATCCACGGCGCGGCACGCGTCGATCGCAAAGCCGCACCGGGGCATGAACGGGCAGCCTTGCCGCTCGTGGTACCCGCTCGGCGGCGACCCGGGAATCGTCGGCAGCTCCCGCTCGAGCGGCGTGTCGACCCGCGGCATCGAGTTCAGCAGCCCAAGGGTGTAGGGATGGCGCGGGTCGGCGAAGATCTCCGTGGTCGTACCGGACTCGACCACGCGGCCGGCGTACATCACCAGCACCCGGTCGGTGACGCTGGCGACGACGCCGAGATCGTGCGTGATCAAGATCAGCGCCATCCCGCGGCGCTTGCGCTCACGCTCGAGCAGGTCGAGGATCTGCGCCTGGATCGTCACGTCGAGCGCCGTGGTCGGCTCGTCGGCGACCAGCACGTCCGGGTCGGCCGCCAGCGCTACCGCGATCGCCACCCGCTGACGAAGCCCACCGCTGAGCTGGTGCGGGTAGTTGGCCAGGCGCTTGACGGGGTCGGGCACGCCGACCTCCTCCAGCAGTCTGGTCGCGCGCCCTCGCGCTTCCTCCTTGCTGACCCCGAGGTGAGTGACGATCCCCTCGGCGATCTGACGCCCAATCGGCATCACCGGGTCAAGCGAGGTCATCGAGTCCTGAAACACCATCGCGATCGTCCGGCCGCGCACGTCGCGGAGCACCTTCGGTCTGGCGCCGACGAGCTCGGTGCCTCTCAGGAGGATCTGGCCCGACGCGATCCGGCCGTTGCGGGGCAGCAGTCCCAGCAGCGCGAGCGCGATCGCGGTCTTGCCGCAGCCCGACTCGCCGACGATCCCGACCGCCTCGCCCGTCTCGATCTGAAACGAGACGTCGCGGACAGCCACGATCTGGCCGCGCGCGGTCCCGTACACCGTGCTTAGCCCACGGACCTCGAGCGCGGTCGGGGGCGGGTCGAGTGCGGACGAGGTCATGAGTACTTGATCCTCGGATCGAGCAGCGCGTTGACGATGTCGGCGGCCAGGTTGAAGATCACGACCGCCGTCGCGGCGACGATCACGGTCCCGAGCACGACCGGAATGTCGTTGGCGCTGATCGCGTTCCATGCCTGTTGCCCGATCCCCGGCCAGCCGAATACCTGCTCGACGACCAGGACGCCGCCGAGGAAGATCCCGAAGTCGAGCCCGATCATGGTCACGGCCGGTCCGACCGAGTTACGCATCACATGCCGGGTCACCACCGACCACTCCGACAGCCCCTTCGCCCGGCTGTTGCGAATGAAGTCCTCGCCGAGCACGTTCAGCACTGAAGACCGGACCATCCGCGCATACCATGCAGCGCCGGGCAAGCCGAGGGCCAGCGCGGGCAGCACGAGCGCCGGCAGTGAGTCGGTCGCGCCGAGCGGGAACACAGGAATCTTGTACGCGAACAGGTACAGGAGCACGAACCCGAGCACGAACTGCGGCACTACAACCCCCAGCAACGAGCCGGTCAGCACGATCCGGTCGGCGGGTCCCTGCCACTTGAACGCGGCGAGGACGCCGAGCGGCAGCCCGATCACGACCTCCACCAGGAGCCCGGCGGCCGCCAGCTCGAGCGTCGCCGGTAGGCGGCTCAGCACCAGATGAAGGACGGGCTCCCCAGTCGAGTACGACGTCCCGAGGTTGCCGTGCACGAGCCGCTCGAGGTAGAACCAGTACTGAACGACGATCGGGTGGTTGAGCCCGAGCTGCTGCCGGGCGATCTCGTACTGCGCGTGCGTCGCGCGCAGGCCGGCGTACAGCCGGGCCGGGTCCACCGGCGACAGGAACGTGACCCCGAAGGTGATGATCGTGATCGCGAACACGACCAGCAGCGCCCAGCCGAGCCGGCCCCCGATGTAGCGGATCACCCGATCCCTCCCAGGTGGACGTGGACCGAACGCTCGAGCGTCGGATCCAGCGCGTCGCGCATCCCGTCCCCGACCAGCGAAAAGCCGAGCATCGCGAACATGATCGCCAGGCCGGGGAGCAGCACCAGCCACACGTCGGTGGTCAGGTAGGTCTGGCCGTCGGCGATCATGTTCCCCCAAGACGGCGTCGGCGGGTGGATCCCGAGCCCGACGTAGCTGAGCGCCGCCTCGAGTTGGATCGCCGTCGCAACGCCGAGCGTGCTGAACACGATCACGCTTGGCATCACATGAGGCACGATGTGACGCACCAATATCCAGCCGCGCCTGACGCCCGCCGTCCGCGCGGCGAGCACGAAGTCGCGCTCGCGCAGCGTCACCACCTGGGAGTAGACGACGCGCGCTAGGTAGGCCGCGAACCCGACGCCGACGATGATGCTGATCGAGATCACGCTCGGCTCGGACACCGCAAGCACCGCGGTCGCGAGCAGCAGGATCGGGAAGCTCAGGATCACGTCGGCCAGCCGCATCAACAGCTTCTCCGCCCAGCCGCCGAAGAGTCCGGCCACGCCGCCGATCGCCAGGCCGAGCAGGCCTCCGATCAGCGCCGAGCCTAGACCGACCACGAGGGACACGCGTGCTCCGAACATCAACCGTGTCAACTCATCTCGGCCAAGTGAGTCGGTGCCGAGCAGAAACTGGCCTCCGGGAGGCTTGGGGTTGCCCGCGGCCGTCAACCCGCTGGCGAGCTGCTGGTTGACCCCGTACGGAGCGATCAGCGGCGCCAGCAGGGCGGCAAGCACCAGGATCACGACGAACACGAGCCCGGTCATCGCGAGCCGGTCGTGGCGAAACTCGTACCACGCGGTCCGCCAGTACCCGCGCTCGATCCCCGCTACAGAACGATCGCCCTCCGCAACCGGATCGGGCACCACCGCGCTGTCGCCGACGGCTACGGCGCTCAGACTACGGGCCCCCTCGCCGGCGCCCCTCAGCGGCGACAGCGACCGCTTCAAAGTCGACGATAACCGCACGCGGGGCCGTTTGGACGTCCTGGAGATCGAGCCTCCCATCGGGTTACGCGGAGCCTGTCGCGAGGCCCTCTGGCCGAGGCTCCTCCACCGACGGCGGCAGTTTTATCGTAATGTCACTACATTTGCAACGCAAGACCAGTTATGGTTCCGTTGCCTGCCAAGCCGTGAGCGCCGCCGGCCCGCGCGCGACGCGATCCCGACCGCCGCACGAGCGCCAGTCGAGCTGCATGCGCTGACCGGCTCGCGCCCGGGGGAACACGCCCCAGGCCGCGATGGTCTCACCGCGTCAGAGCTCGCGCTTGGCCGAGCCAGCCGCCGAGGGCCACCCGAACAGGAACGACGCCGGCTCCCGAGGCTGGCTGCCGTTGCGGACAAACTGGGGAACTACGCCCAAGCGTGCTTCTCCTTGCCACGTTTGCGGAAATCCCGGTCGTAAGGCGGCTCGACCCCCCGGGATGTGTGCGACCCGTACATCCGGGTGGCGACCGAAACGACGGGCCATCGCTTTAGGGACGAGTTGGGAGCGGTCCCACGACTCCGCGGGCGCCTGCTCCGCCAGGTGAAGCAGGGACACCGCCGATCGATCGGGCGCTACCGCGTTCTCATGCAAGCAGCCACGATTCGACGCGGTCGGCGCCGCCGCTGGCTGCTGTTGTCGGACAGCCCGAGCTACGCCGTCGCCTAACGCCGGCGTGGCTGCTCTCTCAGGCCGGCGGTAGCGCCGTGCCCGCCAAGGCTACGGATGCGAAATGTCGCCGCTCCGATCGTGCCGTCGGCTCCGCTGCAGTGTTGAAAGCACTCGCCCCGGGCAACAAGAACGAGCGGGGAGTTGGTGGCAGGCCCGCGGCCCTATGGCACGGTGGGAGAATGGCTCACGTGGCCGAGCACTACCAGCGTCCGGGCTGGTTCACGACGAACGTCTTCAATCGGGTCGTTGCCGTACTAACGCGACTGGGCGTGAGCGTATACGGGTCGCGCGTGCTTGAGGTCCGGGGGCGCAAGTCCGGGGAGTGGCGACAGACCCCGGTCAATCTCCTGCGCTACGAGGGCGCCGAATATCTGGTCTCGCCGCGTGGTCACACGCAATGGGTCAAGAACCTTCGCGCCAGCGGTCAAGGGAGGCTACGTGTCGGCAGCCGCACTCAGTCGTTCCACGCAGTCGAGCTCGCCGACGACGAAAAGCCACCGCTGCTCCGGGCCTACTTGAAGAAGTGGAAGTTCGAGGTCGGCGTCTTTTTCGCCGGTGTTGGACCCGACTCTTCAGACGAGGAGTTGCGCCGCATCGCACCCGATCATCCAGTCTTCCGCGTGACCGGCACCTGATCGACCGCCGCCTGAGTGACGGTCTGCAACCGGCCCGTCCAGCCACAACCAGCAGCAGCGGCGCCGCTGGCCAGACCGCCCGCTACCTCCCAGCGCACTCCGACCTCGCCTATGAGGACTCGTCTGCTCCCGCCCCGTCTCAATCCGGAGAACAGCCGTCGCGAGGTGCGCGAAGTTCGCCGACAGCGTGGCTCACGAGAGCGCGTGCGACGGGGGCCCGCGCCTATGCAGGCTCTCGGCGAGTGCCGGCCGACATACCGCCAGTGCGGGCTCGGATCGCGGCGACGGCGATCGCGCGACTGGGATGGCCCTGACGATCCAGATCGTGGCGAACCAGCAGCGCGATTGGGCGCAGGCACAAGCGGCGAACCCGACGCCACCGCCTGATCGGCGCCGCTGCCTCCACCCGGGAGCGCAAGCGCGCACGTGGATCCGATTCACCAAGAGCACAAGCGCGTCGAGCGCGGGTGTGCGGACCTGACGAGAGAGGCAGACCGCGCCGTCGCCGGCCGACAGGTCGCAACTGAGGGCGGCAGCCGCGTCATGCGACGCCGATGGATGCGCCGGACTACACCGCCGAGTGTCTCCCGAGCCGACGCCGTCGCCGTCGCCGTCGCCGTCGCCGTCGCCGTCGCCGTCGCCGTCGCCGTCGCCAGGATGAGTATTTCGGCCGGCTGGCGCACTCCGTCGCCCGGCTTCTCGACGTCACATCCGATCCTATGATCGCGCTTTGGTTCGCTTGCGCGGACGAGACGCACGCCAGCAAGCAGGGGGTGCTCGCCATGTCGAGGCCGGCGCAGCAATGAGGCCGAGATCGCCGCCTTTTCAGCGAGAGGCAAGCGACGTGCTTCTCGCCAGAATCTCAAAAGTGGGACGAGTGCTTGTCGAGATGGACCCTGAGCATGGCGGTGGAGATCCGCCTGGGCCGAGAGCGGCGCGACCAGGACTTCAACGATGCATCCGTCCGGGCACCGATGGCGGGCGGGGATTTCGGACCGTTCGACGCGCGTCGGGCTCGCATAGAGGAAACGACGATGGCCGCTCGAAGCGCCGCCCGCGCAGACTGCGACCGGGTTAGGACGCGTGCGTCCGGTCATTCTGGTCCGACGCGCCGGAATTGTCGACGAGCTGAGCGATCTCCACGAAGTCGATCGTGGGCTCGACGCCGTACAGGCCGGTCACTCGCTCGCGCATCTCCTCTGAGAAGAAGCTTCTGGCAGCGTCGACCGATTCCCAGACATAGAAATTCATCGCGCGCTGTCGCGTGTCGTCGATAGTGAAGACCTTGGATCTCAGCCCGGGCATGCCCTCAAACGTTGCGCGGGCGTTTGCTGCGATGGAAGCCACACGGCCGCGATCGAAGTTTCCGTCGTATTGGAAGGTAACGCTCACGCCGATCATGTATTTCCTCCCGTAGCTGTTAGCGCGAGCCCGCGAATCAGGCGAACGGCTCGCGCACTTGCGTGCAGGCGTGACCCTATAGCCCTCGACGAGCCCGGTCTAGCGCCCGGAGCCGGATGGCCGCCGTCGCCGGACCGGCTGTGCCGTAAGACGCCTCGCCACGGCCGTTCTCGCCTTTTGGCCTTGAAGCTGCCGACGCTGGGACATCGCCGCGCACCGCTTCGCGATACCGCGCGAGCATCGCGGTCTCGCCCGACGTGCGCCCTGCTACGTCGGGGAGCACGGTTCTGCGGGCGATCGCATCTGCTCCCCGACACGGCGACGAGCGACTTCTCCGGCGACGTTCCGGGACTCGAGCGCCTCTCCCCCACGCTGCCGCGCACCCGTCCGCGACCAGTCACCCGACGACGGAGCCGCCCGTAGCGGTCGCGCCACCCACGCATCGCGGCTAGCAATCGCTCGAGCGTCCACTTTCGCCGAATGGCACCCGGATGGCGCGCCTGCCGTAGGCGTACGCGTCGCCGTTGCGGTTGCGCGGCTGGGTTTAGGCACCGCGCCCGCGGCACACGCCCACACAGCGAGCCTTCACCGCGCGAGCTTTCTCCCCCGACGGGCCGTAGAAGTACTCGATCGACCCGTACCAGGTCGGCGAGCTCGCCGTCGCTCGGGATGCGTTTGCGTCGGCGATGGAGGCCGACGGTAACCGGCGACCCACCGACGGTCTCTCCGATGCCGCCCTCACCCTCTGGTTCCGCGCCGCGCGCCGCCAGCGCGTTGCCGAATCTCACAAAGCCACGGTCGGTGAAACCGAAATTACAATCGACGGTGCCCGCGAGGCGTTTCTGACTGTCGGTACTCCGAACGCTCGCTGGGTTGCGGTGCGTAGCCACCACGACGTCACGATCACGATCGCGGCGCGCGAGATCGACGCGGCATCGCTGATCATCGAGCCGATCGCGGATCCGGTTGCCCGCCTCCTCGGCCCGGAGCCCGACGAGCCATGAGGCGCGCCCGGCTCGACTAAGGGCATCAGACCGAAGGCGCGAGGTTTGCCGCCGCTGTCCGGTCGAGACGCACAAGGTGTAACTACAGGCGCACATGGCACCAGGATCCAGACATCAGCCGCTTTGTGGTGCCGGACTACGCGGTGCTCCTTTGCCCCGGATCGGCGCCGCGCCATGCCTGCTTCACCTGTGGCTGCGCTAGACCCGCGGTCGCTCACCTGGCTGCCCTCCGGACGACTTTCAGAACTGTTCGACGTCGGCGTCGACGCTCGGCCCGAGGCTGCCCCAAGTCGTCCGATCCGGAAGCGCCGGCCCCGACGGCTCGGGTGCACGAAATACACACACCGGGACGTAGGTCGCGGCGGAGGGCGCCCTGGCCCGGAGGGCTTCCGGAACCGCGAGGAGGAAAAGCTCATAGTGCGCCTCGCCGCAGTTCCGGAGCTTGTCCATAGCGGCACCAGATAAGCGACGAGGTCGCTGCGCCTCACGCAGGCAAAGCGAGGACCCGGGTCCCTGCCTTCCGCACGGCGCAGGTTCATCCCGGACCGACGCGCTGCAAGTACGCCTGCCGCCATGAATGCGGGAGCGTCGAGAACTCGGTTAGGAGATGCCGGCGCGGACTGCTTGGACGGCTGCTTGGATGCGGTTGTCGAGGTGGAGTTTGGCGAGGATGCTGGCGATGTGGTTGGCGATGGTGTTGGTGCTGAGCGAGAGCTCGCGGGCGATCGCCTGGTTGTTCTGGCCGCTCGCGAGCTTGGTGAAGATTTCTAATTCGCGTTCGGTGAGGGCAGCCCGGATCGCGTTGGCGGCGTCTTGGCCGTTGGCGGTCATCGGGAGCTCCCGCTCGCGGATCCGCTCCAGGAGTTTTCCGGCGATCTGCGGGGAGAGCACGGACTCGCCGGCGGCGGTGGCCCCCACGGCAGCGACGATCGCTTTGGGTGGCGAGGTTTTGAGGATGTAGCCGCTGGCGCCGGCGAGGATCACTTCGACAACGCGGTTCTCTTCTGAGCGAGTGAGCACGAGTATGCGTGAGGCGGGGGCGAGCAGCACGAGCTGCTCGATCGCCCGCACGCCCGAGATCCCGGGGAGGCGGATGTCGATCAGCACGACGTCGGGGCGCAGAGCGAGCACGAGCTCGATCGCGTCCTTGGCGTTGGCGGCCTCGCCGACGAGATCGAGCCCGGCAGCGATCAGTATTTGGCTCAGCGCCGCGCGGATGAGCCGCTCGTCGTCGACGAGCGCGACCGTGATTGGCCGGCGGCGGCCGGCGGAGGGGTGCGACTGGAATGGCATCTGGCTTGGTCCCGCGGTTGGCTCCGTCGAGACCCAATCTCATGATCAACGCTCGACGGCCGCCACAGATTGCGGATAGTCCGAACGGACTGGGCCTGATTCGTTCGAACCCCCCGCAGAGGCTCGATCGAACTATTTACATCTAGCGCGGATCCGCACTATGTTCGGCCCCACGGCCTGCCTGGTGTGAGGCGGCCCCCTCTCAAGGATCGAGTGCCGGATGTCACCGGGATGGCTTCAGCAGCAGACCTGGCTGCCCCGCAGCGAGCGGGGGCATTGATGCGGCTTCTGGACGCGCGAAGCGTCCACCAGAAGAAGCGATCTTGGTGAGCAATTCCCAACATCGTTCGACGGCGTCCTGCGATCACGTAAGGCGGACGCCACATGGCAAGGCTCCGTCCCGCGTCGCAGCGCTTCTCGCGGTGTTCATCGTTGGTCTGTCGATCGCGACGAGTCCCGCTGGAGCGGCAGCCCTCGGCTCCGGCCCGCAGTCGGCACCGCCCACCCTCACCAGCGCGGCCCTCTATGGGAGCTTCGCCCAGTTGACGGAACACTGATGGGGCCCCGACCCTGGACAGCGCCGGCTACGTCGACGGATGGGGTGTCGCTGTCCTTTACCGCCCCGTCCGCGCCCACGGGTGCGACCGTCACCTCGTACGACTACGAGATCTCTACCGACGGTGGCTTCACCATCGCCGCCTCGTACAACACCGTCGACTGGGTCGGGTCCTACGGCAACACGAGCGCCACGGCAAGTCCGTACACCGACCCGGTTGGCCCCAGCGTCTGTGGGCAGAACACCACGTGCTCATACCAGATCCGGGCCGACCTCAGCGACGGCACGCAGACGCCCTGGTCTGGCTGGGTGACCGTCGCTCCTTCGTTGACGGCTCCGACGCTAAACAGCGCCGGCTACGTGGACGATGGCGTGTCGCTGTCGTTTACCGCCCCGTCTGTGGGCACGGGTGCGACCGATCACCTCGTATGACTACGAGATCTCTACCGACGGTGGCACCACCATCGCCGACGGCCCGTACAACACCGTCGACTGGGTCGGGTCCTACGGCAACACGAGCGCCACGGCAAGTCCGTACACCGACCCGGTTGGCCCCAGCGTCTGTGGGCAGAACACCACGTGCTCCTACCGCATACGGGCCGACATCGGCGCCGGCGATACGTGGCAGACGCCCTGGTCCGGGTGGGTGACCGTCGCTCCTTCGTTGACGGCTCCGACGCTAAACAGCGCCGGCTACGTGGACGATGGCGTGTCGCTGTCGTTTACCGCCCCGTCTGTGGGCACGGGTGCGACGATCACCTCGTATGACTACGAGATCTCTACCGACGGTGGCACCACCATCACCGACGGCCCGTACAACACCAGCGAATGGGTCGGGTCCTACGGCAACACGAGCGCCACGGCAAGTCCGTACACCGACCCGGTTGGCCCCAGCGTCTGTGGGCAGAACACCACGTGCTCCTACCGCATACGGGCCGACATCGGCGCCGGCGATACGTGGCAGACGCCCTGGTCCGGGTGGGTGACCGTCGCTCCTTCGTTGACGGCTCCGACGCTAAACAGCGCCCTCTCCGTCGACGATGGCGTGTCGCTGTCCTTTACCGCCCCGTCCGTGCCCACGGGTGCGACGATCACCTCGTATGACTACGAGATCTCTACCGACGGTGGCACCACCATCACCGACGGCCCGTACAACACCAGCGAATGGGTCGGGTCCTACGGCAACACGAGCGCCACGGCAAGTCCGTACACCGACCCGGTTGGCCCCAGCGTCTGTGGGCAGAACACCACGTGCTCCTACCAGATCCGGGCCGACATCGGCGCCGGCGATACGTGGCAGACACCCTGGTCCGGCTGGGTCACGATCAACGTCTCAAGCCCGCCGCTCACCTTCACCGCCGATGGCGCCAATGGGCCCGCGCCGCTCGCGACGACGTTCCATCTCACCTCGTCGGACCCGAACGCTGGCACGGTCGACTACACGATCGCGTTCGGCGACGGCACCAGCACGAGCGGCCAGATCAACCCGCCGTACTCCACGGTCGATGTCGCCCACACGTACGCAACCGTGGGGAGCTACGGAGCGATCGCGACGGTCACGAACGCCGGCGGCGCGGCCTCAACCGCGGCAGTATCCGTCGACGCGACCGCGCCGACGCCGACTAACACCCAGCTCCCCACGATCACCGGCACCGATGATGCCGGCGATACGCTGACCCAGCATCAAGGCTCGTGGACGAATAATCCCACCTCGTACGCGGAGCAGTGGGAGCTGTGCAACGCCGCCGGTGCGAACTGCCAGCCGATTCCCGGAGCGGGCGGCCAGCGATACACGATCACCCCCGCCGACATCGGCTCAACGATCGCCGTGAGCGAGACCGCCAGCAACGCCAACGGCGCTGGGACACCCGCACAATCGAACCCCACATCAGTCGTGAGCGCGGTGCCGCTGAGCGCCGACGCCGGCGATCCCATCACCACCGCGGTCAATGCCGCCGCGACGTTTGATGCGAGCGGCAGCAGCCCAGCAGGGCTGATCACCAACTACCAGTGGGACTTCGGCGACGGCACCTCCGCCAAAGGCCAGACGGTCCAGCACACATACACATCGCCGGGCAGCTACACAGCGACCCTGACCGTATCTGAAGACGCGACGACCGCGACCGCGACCGTCGCGGTGACCGTCACGTCCGCGGCCGCTGCCGGAGCTGCCGTCACGGTCAAGGACAGCAACGGCAATCCGATCCCGGGAGCGAGCGTCGTCTACATCGCCCCTGGCGGCACCGATACGAACGTTGCGACCGACGGCACCGGGGTCGCGAACCTCCCGGGTCTACCCGACGGCACAGACGCCGTCGACGCGTGGGCCAGCGGCTACCAGGTCGGCACTGGCCAGATCACGATTGCGAACGGTGACGGGTCGACCACGATCACACTTCAGTCTGGCGAGGTAGCGACCGCCTCGATGAGCTCGACCCAGCTCACGCTTCAACAGATCGAGGCGGCCGGGATCAACACCAGTGACCCGGCCAACCAGAACGTCTACCAGTTCACCGTCGCGCTGAACTTCCCGCCACAGTACGAAGGCGCAGCAAGCAATCCCCCGGTGATCAGCGGCTACGTGAACGGCGCCGGTCAGTACGTCGGCGACACGTTCGTGTCGGGCGGTGGCGGCGGTGGCGGTGGTGGCGGCGGTGGTGGCGGCGGTAGTGGCGGCGGCGGCGGCGGCGACACATGCACCGCGACCGAGTGTGAGGGTCCGGGGTTTGTCGCCGTTCCGACGATCGTCGACGGTGCGCCGCTCATCGAATGGCTGGTGCTCAGTGGAGACGCGTCCGTGCTGAAGCAGTTCTTCTCCGTCGACATGGTCGTCAACAACCTCGCGTCGAGCGCGGTCAATCTCGCCGACGGCAGCGCGACAGTCAACCTCCCCGCTGGCCTCAGCCTCGCGCCGACCGCAACGCCGCAGACCGCGACGCAGAGCGTGCCGACGATCCAGGGGAACAGCAGTGCAAACGTCGACTGGGTCGTCCGTGGCGACACACCCGGCAACTACTACCTCAGCGCCAGCTACGACGGGACCCTCCAGCCGTTCAACGTCCCAATCAACTTGCAGGCCTCCCTGCAGAACCCGATCGAGGTCTGGGGCGCGAACGGTCTTTCCCTAAGTGTCCAAGGCGACTCCGGGACGCTCGCGGCCGGGCAGCCCTACCACGTCACGCTCGCGCTCACGAACGTAGCCGACGTCCCGTTCTACAACGTCGGACTCTCGATCGACTCCTCCGTCCACAAGAACTACATCTTCCAGCCAGACGAGACGTTCAGCGACACGATCTCCGAACTCGATCCCGGCCAGACGCTGTACTCCCACACCTACATTCTCGCCCCCGACGCAGCCAGCGCAGGGCCATTCGACCCCTCGACCTCCTTCATAACGTTTGCCGGCCAACAGGAGCCGGCAGGGCAGGGCATAACCCAGGTCACGCCGCCTCCCCTCTACTCGATCTCCGCACCCACAGACACCCCCGGATACGTGCACCTGCACTGGAAATCCGTCCCCGGCGCCACCGGCTACGAGATCTTCTCGACACCCAACCTCGACACACCATTCGCTCCAACGCCCGACGCAGCGGCCGCGACTCCAGGCGGTAATCCGAGCACGTCCCCGCTTCCTGCCAGCGCAACCGACGCCTACCTACCCGCCTCCAATGGAAGCGACAGGTACTACGCCGTCTCGACCCTGATCGATGGCACCCCGACGCTCGAGCACACAGTTGTCGAGGCCTCCCCCGCGTTGTCGGTCGGGCCGCCGTCGGCGTCGATCAGCTCCCCGGCGCACGGGCAGACCTACAACCTGAATCAGTCGGCGCCTTCGAATTTCTCGTGTTCGGAGGCGAGTGGTGGCCCGGGGATCGCGTCGTGCGTCGATTCCAATGGCGCGACGGGTGGCAGCGGCGCCCTTGACACGTCGACAGCTGGAACGTTCACCTACACGGTGACCGCGACCAGCGAGGACGGGCAGACCGGGACGGCGAGCATCTCCTACACCGTGCTCGGGCCGCCGTCGGCGTCGATCAGCTCGCCGGTCGACAATCAGACCTACAACGTGAACCAGTCGGTGGCGATCAGCTTCTCGTGCTCAGAGGCGAGTGGTGGGCCGGGGATCCAGTCGTGCACCGATTCGAACGGGAGCCCAAGCCCGGGGACGCTGGACACGTTGACGGCTGGGACCTTCAGCGACACGGTCACGGCAACGAGCAAAGATGGGCAGACGGGGACCGCGACGATCCATTACACGGTGGTTGGTCCGCCCTCGGCGTCGATCGCCTCGCCGGCCGGCGGCGGGACCTACAACGTGGGTCAGGCGGTGCCCACGAGCTTTAGCTGTTCGGAAGCCGCGGGTGGTCCGGATCTCAGCTCGTGTCTTGATTCGAACGGTGAGTCGAGCCCCGGAGCGTTGGACACCTCGACCGTCGGACCGCACTCCTACACGGTGACGGCAACCAGCAGCGACGGGCAGACCGGCACCGCGAGCATCTCCTACACGGTGATTCCCGCCGTGATCGGGCCGCCATCGGCCTCGATCAGCAAACCGGCCGGCGGGCAGACTTACAACCTGAACCAGGTCGTCGCGACGAGCTTCTCGTGCTCGGATGCTTCAGGCGCTCCGGGGATCCAGTCGTGCATCGATTCAAACGGTGCCTCGGGTGGCAGCGGCGCGCTCGGGACGTCGACCGCCGGGACGTTCACCTACACGGTGACCGCGACGAGCAAGGACGGTCAGACCGGGACGGCGAGCATCTCCTACACGGTGGTGGGGCCGCCGACGGCGACGATCAGCCGGCCGGCGAGCAACCAGACCTACAACCTCAACCAGGTGGTAGCAACGACGTTCGCGTGCACCGAGGCAGCGCACGGCCCCGGGATCGCGACCTGCGTCGACTCGAACGGCGCTACGACCGGCGCGGGGCAGCTCAACACCTCGACGGCGGGAACGTTCACCTACAAGGTGACGGCGACGAGCCAGGACGGGCAGACCGCGACGGCGAGCATCACCTTCACCGTGCTCGGGCCGCCGACGGCGTCGATCACCTCGCCCGCGAACAACAAGACCTACAAGCTCAATCAGACGGTGGCGACCAAGTTCTCCTGCGCGGACGCCGCGGGGGCTTCGGGGATCGCGTCGTGCACGGATTCCAATGGCGCGAGCGGTACCACCGGCCAGCTGAGGACCTCCGGTGCGGGGACGTTTACCTACACGGTGACGGCGACGAGCAAGGACGGCCAGACGGGCACGGCGAGCATCACGTACACGGTGTCGAGCCCGCCGACCGCGACGATCACCTCGCCGGCCACCACCCAGACCGACAACCTCGGTCAGATCGTGCCGACGAGTTTCAGCTGCGCGGACCCGAACGGGCCGGGGATCGCGACCTGCGTCGACTCGAACGGCGCGAGCGCGGGCGCCGGGGAGCTCGGCACGTCCAAGGCGGGGACGTTCACCTACAAGGTGACGGCGACGAGCCAGGACGGCCAGACGGGCACCGCGAGCATCACCTACACCGTGGCCGGGCCGCCAACCGCGAAGGTCACCGCGCCGGCGAACCATCAGACCTACAACCTCAGCCAGGTGGTGGCAACGACGTTCGGGTGCACCGAGGCGGCGCACGGTCCCGGGATCGCGACCTGCGTCGACTCGAACGGCGCTACGACCGGCACGGGGCAGCTCAACACCTCGACGGCCGGGACTTTCATCTACACGGTGACGGCGACGAGCAGGGACGGCCAGGCGGGCACCGCGAGCATCACCTACACGGTGGCCGGGCCGCCGACCATGACGATCACGGCCCCGTCGGGCGGTGCGTCGTATGCATTCGGGACCGTTCCGAACGCGTCCTTTAAGTGCACCGAGGCGACCGGAGGGCCGGGCATCAAGTCGTGCACGGCGACGATCGACGGTAACGCCGTCACCAACGGCGCGCGCCTCACGGGGACGGCGGCGGACGCGGTGGGAGCGCACACGATGATCGTGACCGCGGTGAGCAAGGACGGGCAGTCGGCCGCTGCCACGATCGGCTACGCGGTGTCGCAGGCGTCAACGAGCCTCACCGCCGCGCCGCAGGAGGTCCTGTACCCACCGCCCACCGGCATCGGCCTGGGCAAGGTGAGCGCCGTGCTCACGAGCAACGGCACGAACCTGGCCAGCGAATCGATCACCTTCAGCGTGCCCGCGACGAGCACCTCCCCGGCGCAGACGCTCTGCACTGCGACGACGAACGCGCAGGGCACGGCGAGCTGCAAGCTCACCACCGTCCAGGAGAACGAGGTTCTCTACGCCGGCAGCTACGACGCGCGCTTCGCGGGCGACGCCAACCACCTCGCGTCGAGCGCGACCACGCCGTTCATCGTCCAGGGATCCGGCACCGCCACCAGCACGAGCGTCCACGCATCCCGGCACCAAGCGATCACCGGTGGCGCGCTCACGCGAGACGGCGTGATGTACGCCACCGTCGTGGTCGCCCATAGACACCACCGACAGCCGGTCCTGGCGCTCCGAGCACGGCGGCGGATCCACGCCGGGCGCTACACGCTGACCCTGACACTCGCCGGAGGAACGCGAATTCACCGGACGTTCGTGCTCCCATAGCCCCGCGACCACAACGCACCGCGATTTGCAGCTTTGATCATTCCGGTTGCTCTCACAAACAGCCGAGCCCGGGCCCCGAAGATGCGTGGATGGTGGCCTGCGGCGGGTTTGCAACAACGCGTGCGCAGCGACTAAGAGAGGTTTTGATCACCCGCTGCCAGCGGCAGTCAATGTCGTGTTGTCCTCGCGCGCCGGCAGCGCAGCGGGGACGACTGACCCCCTTGTCCTCCAACGCACGCTATACCGGCAGCCAGCGGCGACGCGGGTCAAGACTTCCGCAACCCTTGGCGATCCGAGGATCCTGGAGCAGATTGGTCGCGCTCTCCCACAGGACGAGCTGGGGAACTACACCCTGGCCGAAGTGGTCCGAGGACGTCTTGCAAGACGTCCCGAGACGCGGTTGACCTGTCCGGGCTCGTGGCGCGTGGTGCTCGCGATGGCGCAGACGGACCGCAGATCAAGCATGTGTGGTGCTCGCTGGCGGCGGCACGGGTTGAGTCGCGATGAGGAAATGACCACCGGGCGAGGTGGCCGAGTTGCTGCACTTCGACGGGCTCCAACGGACCTGCTCATCCCCGGCGGTCTCGCGGACTTGGCTTAGATCATTTGACAAGCGTTGCGTCCGGGGTATCTTCGGAGACCGTTCGGATGTGCGCTGCGCGAACACAGCTCCCTTCGGGCCGGCGCCTAGCGCATTTCTGCTGCCGAGAGAGAGGAGAAGGGTTCAGATGCATGCGCTTCGCCTGCGTACTTGCCTTATGGTCGCCGGAGCCGCGCTGCTTGCGGCGGCGGCTATCGCCGTGACCACCTCAGGGGGCGGCGTCGCCAGCGCCAAGACGCGCCCGGCACTCGTCACCGTGTCGGCGAAGCTGGCCGCGGCCAGCCCGACGATCCCGGCGACCATGACCTGCTCAGCGCTTGCCACGCTGCCGAGCCTGGTCACGATCCCCGGCAACCCGACGAGCGTCGACACCGCGACCGACGTGGCCGCGTCGGGGACCAACCCCGAGTACTGCGACATCAAGGGAATGATCGCCCCGCAGACGCACTTCGAGATGAAGCTCCCGGACAAGACGTGGCAGGGCCGCTATCTGCAGAACGGCTGCGGCGGCTACTGCGGCGCGGTCGAGAACCAGAGCTTCCCCCAGCCGTGTGACACCGAGCTCGGCGGGGACTTCGCGATGGCCACCGACGACGAGGGTCACACCTCGGACAGCGGAATTGGGGGGGCCGGACTGTTCGCCTTCAACAGCCAGGACCTGCGCCAGGAGTACGGCTACGAGTCCGAGCACTCGCTGGCGGTGGTCGCCAAGGCGATCATCAAGGACTTCTACGGCGTCGGCCCGAACTACTCCTACTTCGACGGGTGCTCGGACGGCGGACGTGAGGCGATGGAGGTGGCCGAGCGCTATCCCACCGACTTCAACGGGATCATCGCCGGCGCGCCGGAGATCATCGCGGGCCCGCTCAACGCCGAGCTCCAGACGTGGGACTACAAGGTCAACGTCGGGCCGAACGGCAACGCGATCCTCACCAGCGCGCAGATGACGCTGCTGCACAACGCGGTGATCACTGCGTGCCAGGGAGATGACGGCGTTCCCGGCGACGGCATCATCACCGATCCCCGGGACTGCAAGTTCAATCCGCAGAGCCTCGTCTGCCAGAACGGCGCGACGACCGGCTGCCTGACCCCCGAGCAGGCGAGGGTCGCCGAGGAGATCTACCAGGGACCGGTCGACCCGCAGGGACGCCACCTGTATCCCGGCGGGCTCACGCTCGGCTCCGAATCCTCATGGGCCGGGTTCCAGATCCCCGTCCAGCCCTCCACCGCGCCCGTCCCGGCTACCAACGCGCTCGTCTACGGCGGGCTGTCGCTGCCGTACCTGCGGTTCATGCTCAACGCCCCGGGAAAGCTGGGACCGGATCCGAGCCAGTGGCAGTTCAGCGACCAGGGATTCCGCTCCATGTTCCCGGCCGCCAACGTCCAGGACGCGATGAGCACCGACCTCAGCGCCTTCCGCCGCCATGGCGGGAAGCTGATCATCTGGCAAGGCTGGGCCGACCAGGCGATCCCGACCTACGGAACCGTCGACTACTACGAGGACCTGGCCGGTCGCAACGGCGGCTACACATCGACGCAGCACTTCGCGCGGATGTTCCTGTTCCCGACGGTCGCCCATTGCGGCGGCGGGTACGCATCCAGCAGCTTCGACCTCGTGTACCCGATGGTCCAGTGGGTGGAGAACAAGACCGCTCCGAGCCAGATCACGGCGACCGACACGGTCAACAGCGCGACGCTCACCCGCCCGGTGTACCCCTACCCGGAGGTGCCCCAGTACAACGGCAACAACGAGCCGACCAACGTGGCGTCAAGCTTCCACCCGGTCGTCTCAACGCACGCCAACGACTACTCCAACTGGATCGGCAACGACCTCTTCTACCAGCCGGTCGGCGGCGGGTCGCCGTGGAGCAGCGACCGCCGGGAACACCGCTCATAGCCCCAGAGAGAATCTGACGTCGCTCGGGCCGGGGCCGGGCGGGCGCATAACGCGCCCGTCCGGCCGACGGTCGTGGTTCCCGCGGCGGCGGGCGAGGAGCAGGGACGCAACCGCTGTGGGGCTGAGCGCCCGCCCTGTCCGCATCAGCAGGGCCGGAGGCGATCTCGGGATCGCACCTGTTCGCGATGCGGCGGCGATCTCTCGTGCCCGTCAGAAGCGGGGGGATTTGCCGCGCGGGTCGATTGCAGCAGCCCGACGTGAGTGCCGCGCGTGGCCGCTTCAGCGGCAAGCGGGCGACGACGCGGCTGTGCTGTTAGCCGCCGGTCCGGTAGATGTAAACGCCGTCTGGCGGGTGAAGGGTCTTGTCGCCGTGCTGTGCGGTGCGGATCGTGAGGGTGGGCTTGGTGTTTGGGAGCACGCCGTAGTGCCAGCCGTCGCCGCTGGTCCCCGCGCCGTCTGACACGGCTGAGGCGACATCTCGGCTGCACGCCATGAAGGCGCCAGTTCCAGCAAACGGCCGCGGGAAGCGGGGCTTATCGACTACTGCGACGCAGAGGCTTCGCGCGCCCGGGATGATCCAAGCGCTGACTCCGGAGCGTGTTGTTGCTTGGCGGATGTCCTTGGGATCGAGTTCGGGATCGAACCGGGGATCGCCGGCGTGCCCCGTGATCGACAGGATCGCCAGCGGGAGTGACGACAGCGCAGGGTGCGAGATCGTGAGCCCTCCGACCTTCACACCGGTCCGGCTCGTGACATTGAACACAGCAAACGCTGCCAATAGCGCACCGGCAGGCCGATAGCGGATACGGGCGTCCCGGCGGATGATCCGCCCGCGCTTAATGTTCTCTCTCGCCGCGATCGCGTGAAGCAACGCGCTGTCGGATGTCGGGGCAACTGCACCGTCAGCCGCGTGCCACACGGCACGCAGCAAGAACGGGGTGCCGGCATGAGACGGCATAACGACCACATTGTTCGCTGCCTGCGCATTTACGACGTATGGGTGCTTGCCATTCACGTTCGCGAACGTCCACGCCACTCGAGCTACTCCGTCGGGCACAATCCCAACGTAGTAATCGGGGCCGGGCTGAGAACCCGGCCCAAAGATCCCCACGCCGCGGCCATAGCTCAGGTCGACAGCAGGCACAGGTTCCGTGAGCTCCGCACCCCCAGCAGTCACGGACACGAGCGAGACCTGATCGCCGAGACTCGGGCGCCACAACGGCAGCGATCCACGGGCAGGAGTAAACACAGCCAGATAAACACTGATGCCGGCGGGCGCCGCAACCAGCCGAGTCAAAGCAGGAATCATCGTCCCCTGCCCCACGGCCGGCAGCGCTAGCCCGGCTGGCAGCATGTCGGCCGGTGTCTGGGGACGCTCCAGCACGGCCAGCCGCGCGGTCAGCGCCGCCGACGGACCCGAACCCATCTGCGCATCAGACCGGCCCGCGAACGCAACCGCGATCGCGGCTATCCCGCCCAGAACAGCCACAAACAACCCGGCCCGCACCACCGCCAGCGCAAGTCGATCCCTCAACACGCTTCCAGGCATCAATCCCAGCCGAAGCTTACGGCAGCAGCACCACTTGGGCGATTGCTCCGGCCCCGACACGGAGACGACTCGCTCGCGAGCGTTATTCATCGACGGCAGACACCGCCGCTTCGAAGGTCAAGCGGCCAGCAGACGCTCGGCCCTCGCACTGGAGCAGCGACGCGCTTCTCGCCTCTATGAACGAGGGGCCCCTCCCGCTTCCGCTATGGACTAAAAAGGCCCAGCCGGCTCGGAGCGGTCAGGCTGTCGCACCGATCAGCGGACCCTGGCCCGTGGCAGCGAGAGCTCCACCACAGCACGATCGGTAGCGTTGTGCTCGCGACGGTGAGGGCCAGCCCCCCGGTGCGTAGCCATCGTCCGGAGCGACTCTGGCGCCCGTAAATTCCGAGGATGAGCACCGTGATGGTCACGAGACCGAGTACGACCACGCTGACGTACTGAGTGCTCGTGGCGAGATCATCAGCCGGGTCCCAGGGCACGTCCTCCTCGCCGTCCTGGCAGCCCGCGGGCGGATGGCCCCGAAGCCGCGAGCCCGTAGCCGCACACCTTGCCCACGCCGACCGCGGCGAGCAGCGGTGCTGGTCCTGGTCGTTGAGCCCCTTTAGCGCGGTCGCGCTCCGGGGTTGGCATGCGTGCGTGACCAGTCGTAGGGGACGGAAGACTTCGGTGGCTACCGCCATCTTGGCCTCGTTGGCCGGGATGATGTGCCCGTGGACGCGACCCCGGCTCATACCGACGTGAGCAGGCCAGTGCTGGCCCGCGTTCTGCGGATCGTCGGGTGGCTTGCGGCGATCGCGCTTGTTTTGTTCGTCCTTGATCACCTTGGGGTCCCCGTGTCTGACTGGATCCGTGACTTCTTCGATCAGCTCCGAGCAGTTCCCGCTTACGCGATCGCCGGGGGAATCGGGCTGAGCACCGTTCAGACCGTGTTGGTGGCGGTGGCCTGGTTGACGATTCTTCGCGCCGCGTTCCCAGACACGCACGTCCCGTTCCGCCCAGTCCTGGCCTCGTACGCGGTCGCGGTCGCGCTCAATAGCTTCCTCCCGGCGAACATTGGCTCGGTGGTGATGCTCGTGATGTTCACGACGTTGATCGCGAGCGCGACGTTCGCGGCCGTGTTGTCGGGATTCATCGTGCAGAAGATCCCGTTCTCGGTCTTGAACGTTGCCGCCTACCTGTATCTGTTCTCGACCGTCGCCGGCTCGCTCTCGATCAAGCTGGGCTTCCTGGCCGAGCATCCAGTTGCCAGTGCCCTCATCGCACTCGGCGGGATCGTGCTGCTGGTTGTTCTGGCGCGCTTCTTCTGGGTTCGGGCGACCAAACTCCGCGAGCAGGTTAAGACTGGCGGCGCGATCCTCGGTCATCCACGACGGTTCCTGATCGGCGTCGCCCTTCCCGAGTTCGGAAGTTATCTGGCGCGGCTCGGGATCGTCGCCGTGTTCATGGCCGCGTACTCGATCCCCGTCAGTTTCCACTCGGTGCTCGCTGTCAGCGCGTCAAATTCGATCTCCAACGTCGTGTCGGTGACACCGGGCGGCGCGGGCATCAATCAGGCCTTCAACGTAGCGGTCCTGGACAGCACCACGAGCAGCGCCAACGCCGCGGCCTATTCCCTGGCGCAGCAGCTGATCATCTCGGCGTGGGACGTCGTGTTCGCGATTGTGCTGGTCTCGTGGGTGTTTGGCTGGTCAGGCGGCAAGCAGCTCGTCAAGGAGTCTTACGCGGAGGCCGAGGGAAAGGAGCACGACCTCAGGGCTCAGCGCCGTGCGCGGCGGACCGCTCGACGTCAACGATGGCAAGCGCGAGGGAAGCCGAGGCCCTGATGAGCTTCGGCGTCGGTCTTCTCGCACCGATCTTGATGAGGTCGCCCCCGTCCGCAGCCGACGCGGGTCAAGTGTTCGCGATCGAGGATTGGGTGTCCGAGGCCTCTCATGCCTCCCGTACCCAGGCCAACGCCAGCCAGGACAAGTCGATCCATTGGGCCACGATGGAGGAATCATCCGAACAGACGCGGCTCGGTCCGGCGCCGCGCAATCGGATTCGCCCGAATCCGAGCACGAGAATCGGTGTCAACTAGCCGGGCGTCGGTTCTGCCTAGTCGCCGAACCTGCAGGAAGCCGCAGACTGCCGTTTCGGTCGAGAAACAGCATTCTGGCGCTCGCCCCCGAGCCGGCTCCGGCACGAAGCGATCGCTTCCGCGTTAGACCCCCTGGGGGTTGACGCAGGGGGTCTAAACGCGGTCTGAAGATGCGCGGCGCGTTACCGTGAGTTCGTGAACGTCCCGCATGCCAGCGGATGGAACGTCTGGCCCCTTGAGCACGGCGAGTGGGCATGGAGGGCATGGGTCTCGGTGAACGGGGGCCCGCTGAACTCCGGGATTGAAGCGACCGAAGCGGAAGCGCAAGAGGCCGCGCAGCGAGCACTCGAAGGCATGCTCTCCGACGCTGCAGCAGGCGAGCAGTCACGGCGTGAGCTACCCGCCAGCGACGAACGCGGCAAGGAGTGGAACCCACAGGGCTGAGGCCGAGGCTTGTCCATGATGCTGCCAGGTGGCTCCTGCTTGGATCGAGATCCCGCAGTGCGTCCGACTCGTTCCGCCCACGCGGCCAAGAGCGCCGAGAGTGCTCCTAATCGATCTAAGCGGAAGCCGATCGCGGGTCCACGCACCACCCAGGACGTTCCAGGCTCGATGCGGCGGAACGGCACTTGTAGCGGCCGGTCTCGTGCAGCGTCAAAGCTGGGATCTCAGCACGGCGAACTCGCAGCCTGGGCCGGACGGATCGAAGCCGTGCTCGATTAGCCAGCGGGCGGCCCACAGGCTTCGTAACGACCACCACGCGCGGATCACGTCGAGGTCGATGTCAGCGCCGTAGCCGGCCACGATGTCGCCGAGGTGCTCCTCGTGTCCGAGCGTCAAGGTGGCGAGGTCCCACAAGGCATCGCCCTGGGCCGCCTCGGACCAGTCGATCACGCCGGTGATCTCGTCACCTTCGACGAACACGTGGGTGATCTGCAGGTCGCCGTGTGTGAACACCGGTGTCCACGGCCTGAGCGCAGCCCCGGCAACCCGGCGGTTGCGCGTCACCAAGTCGGCGGGAAGGACGCCGTTCGTGACGAGCCACTCGCATTCGCCGTCGAGGCGCGATGCGATCTCCTCGAGGCTTCGACCGGGCCATGGCGGCAGCGGCGCATCGTGCAGCAGCCGTGCGGCGGCACCCACCGCGGCCCACGCCGCCGGCGACGCCGTCGACGGCTCGCCGAGACGGCCGAGTGCCGTCCCGGGGAGGGCGGCGAGCGCGAGCACTGGCGGCTTCCGCCACAGGACCCGCGGAGTCGGGATCGGCGCTATAGCCATCGCCTCGACCTCGACGTCGGTGTGCGTCTGATCAGCGTCGATCTTCAGGAACACATCCCCGACGCGCAAAGTCGCGCGCTCGGTATGGGCGACGACCACCTCGACCTCTTCCACGTCGGCCATTATCGCGGCATGACCACTGACGTCGCATCCGGTTTTTCGCACGCCGCTGTGCGGCTGACCCCGCCCCGATGGCCGGAATCCGGAATCCCAAGCTCCGCCCGGTGCAGCGTGTCGTCGATGACCGAAACAGGTTCTGGACTCTCACCAAGGGCCACTGTGACGTCCCGGGTTCCTCGACACGGTCCTCGCTGCTCCTTCGGGTTAGATGGAGCGATGTCGTTGGTCGATCAAAGGAGAAGTCTCCGCTAGCCGTCCTCGCCCAGTCAACGCTGCTCCTTTTCGTGGATCCGTAATGGCGCTGTCAGCCGAGGTGGCGGGCGGCGAAGGCTTGCCAGATCTCCACCGCATCAGGTGGGCTCTCAGTGTGCGGCCCACTACAGCTAAGGAGCCGCTTGGTTCTGGACGCAAGCAGGCCAAACAACTCAAGCTGCCCGCTCCTGGGGAAGACGGCGTCGTCCCATTGCAAATGGAACAGCGACGGCGCGAAGACCGACCGCGCTGCCTCCTTGAACAGCTGTGGCTGCATGAGGCGACGATCCATCGCAGCGTTCTGTTCGAGACCAAACTTGCCAATCACAAGGCAACGCAGGCGCCCACCCAGGTCAGCCGCCAACGGCAGCCCAAACCGCGCGCCCATCGACATTCCGTGATAGCCAAGCCGCCCCCCGTCGACGAACCCCTCCCCGTCAAGCATGTCCACAACCGATCGCCAGTCCGCGACCATGCGATTGATGACTGCCTCGATGCCCTCCTGCGCTATCAGCGCCTGATAGACAGGAGCAGGGACCGGAGCCGGCACGCGATCACCGTGGTACGGGCCATCGATCGCGACCGCAGCCACGCCGGCCGTCCCAGCAAACCAACGACCCAGGCGAACGATCTGATCGCTTCGCTTGTGCCCGCTCCCCCCATGTCCCAGCAACATCAGTGCGGGTCTCAGTGGCCCGGTTACTTCAGGCCGCCAGAACAGCGCGGGGACCGAACTGCGAGCGGTCCCGACCGAGAAAGCCCGCTGGACACACCCGCCGTGGACGTGTTCGTCGTCTTCCCACGTGAGGTTCAGCGGCACGCGCCCGATCGTCCCAGACTCCCACGACGACAACGCCATCGTTCGTCTTGGCGACCATTCCGTCGCCTACTAGCAGCGCGCCGAGGGCTACTCCTTCGGGCTACATCCAACATAGGCGCATGGCGTCCCGGCCACAGCCGGACGTTCGCCTCCGGAGCGCTGGCCGCGGACGCCGATCGAAGCGCAGCAGCGTCAGTCGCGCGCGGCGCGCGGCTTGGTTTCCGGCTGCGAGCGGCGGTCCGCGTTTTGTTCCGGCGGGGCGGGTGCTGATGCCATGCGCCGCGTTCGCTGCCGTGCAACTGTGGGGTGGTTCGGCTATATCGCGCTCGGGCGGCTGTAATTTTGGGCGGCTGCCGGACAATGTAGATGCGAATGCGCGAGGAGCGAACTGCGTTCGAGCGGCTGTTTCGTGGGCATCAGCTCGCGGTGTATCGCTACGCGTTGCGTCGCGTTGGGGAGAAGGCTGTGGACGACGTGGTGGCCGAGACATTTCTGGTTGCCTGGCGGCGGCAGGAGGAGATCGCGGGGGATCCTCTGCCGTGGCTGCTAGGGGTGGCGCGGCGAGTTTGCGCCAACGAGCTTCGGGCGAGCGTGCGGCAGGCTTCACTCGGACGGCGTTTGGCTGCAGAGTCGCTGTCATTTAGCGAGGACGTGGTGATCGCGGATGGTCGTCTCAGGCAGGCACTTGGCCAGCTCGGGGAGCGCGACCGGGAGGCGTTGTTGCTGGTCGCGTGGGATGGGTTGAGCAACAGCGACGCCGCCAAGGTCCTCGGGTGCACCACGGCCGGGTTTGCGGTTCGCCTGCATCGCGCGCGAGTTCGTTTGGCGCAGGCGCTTGATGGAGCCGATGCGCGTGCGGCTGCGATCAACGAGTCCGGAGGGATGGCCACTAGCGATGCGCACTGAGTCGGTGATGAGAAGGCTGAGCGAGGCGGATCCGGCGCGCGAAGCCGTTCCCGCGTCTGAGACGAGCGAGGCGCTGCTGGCGCGAATCCTGTCGGACGCCAGCGACGAACGCCAGTTTCGCCATGCGCCCGCGGCTCGCCGGCACCGCGCGATGTCATCACGCGCGCTTCTCGGAGTGGCGCTCCCGGCCCTGGGGGTCGTCACTCTTGTGCTGCTCATCGCGGGCGTGTTCTCCGGACCCGCGAGCACCGGCACCCAACCAGCGGCCGCGGCCGTGATCCGGGGCGTCGAGAACGCGATCGCTCCCAAGCCGGGAACGATCGTCGTCTCGAAGTACCGCGAGACGGGATCCTGGGAAGGCGCGCCTCCCGGGGGCTTAACGGTCGAGAACGTGTATGAAACGCCGGCGGGTCCCGGCCCGCAGAACTCGCTCGGTTTCAGCAGCGAGCACCTGTCCGGCGTGCCCAGCGAGCAGGCGGTCAGCGACGGCGATGAGGAGGTCTACCTCAGCAGCACCAACACGATCTACATCTCCAGCATCTGGGGGCCCTTCATCACAAAGGGCAAGAAGCCCGGCACGTTCATCTTCACGCCCACTAAGGCGCGCCAGGGACCGCCCCCTGGACCACCCGCGACAGTTGTGCCGGCAAAGCCGCTGGTGCTCACCGCGCGACAGGCGCACGCGTTGCTTGACGGTGCCGACAGGGTGATCCCAAACGTCAGCTACCCGAACCACGTGCCGAATCTGGCGCAGCCTAGATGGGTGCTGAGCCTGGCTCCAGTCGCCCATTACCCCACCGCTGACCAAGTATTCCGGTCACTGCTCAAGTCTCACGACATCAGAGTCGTCGGTCTCACGACCATTGACGGCCGCGCTGCGATCAAGCTCGCCGGCCCAAAGTTCGATCGGCGCCTCCCATCAGACGGAGGCGCCGACGCCGGCGTCGAGGTCTGGGTCGACCCGAAGACCTACGTCCCCATCAAAGAAGTCAACGATCGCCTCCCGCTCTTCGAAACAACCCTGACGTGGATCGAGTACGAGACCCTCCCGATCACCCCGGTCAACGAGCGGCTCGTCAGCCTGGTCGCCCGACACCCAAACGCGCGCATCGACCGGAACCGCACCGACTACGTCCGCGCCGCCAACGGTGCCCTGCCCTTCCCCGGCTAAGAACCACACACCGCCATCGAACACGCACACCATCAAGCGGTGCCGGAGAGCGCTGCTTTGACGCCAATCCGGCAGCAAGCCGCAGACTGCCGGTTCGGGCTACTAGCGGGGGGCGCCGGACGTCGATCGATCCGGAAGCCACCGGCCCACACCGACCAGAGCGCCCGGTTCACGCGCGAGGACTCGGATCTGCACGGCTGGTCGGGCTCAAACAAGCGCCAGCTTGATGCGGCCTGGTGTGCGGTGGCTCTGGCCGCGACAGCGGTGCTCCACCTCAACGTCCGACAGGTCGGGTCTGCGCGCCCGACCGCAATCGCACGGATATCAGCAGCGCACAGCTTCTCGCTGTGAGAAAGAGAAGGCACGATGGCCACCGACCTGGCGTTCCACGAGGTTGACGACGTCGACCACTGGCTGAGCTCACCCAAGCGCGAGGAGGTTTTCGGACCCCTCGGAATCACCGCCCGCACGTTCTTGGACCGCCAGGGCTCAAAGCGCGTTGGCATGATGGGCTAGGGACAGCAATGCCGCTCGTCGATCTTTGGGGCAGTCTCCGAACTGCGCAAACGGTCCGCGCAGGCGCTTCCGCGCGTCGGGTCAATCCGGCGCCGCGTTGCCCGGAGGCGACGGTTTCCGGTTCTCCTACCAGGTCTCCGAGCTAACAGCGAGCGGCAATCGGACGAAGATGTGATCGCCGACCGATGGGGACCGGGTTGAGCGTCTCGACCTTCAACGTCACCTGGCACCCGAGCGCTAGGCCGAGCGGCGCGCACGGCAGGGCCGGCGTGTCGAGGAACGCCGGATCGATCTCACCGACCGCAGCGCGGACCCGATCAAGCCGGAGCCGAACGCTGTCGAGGCCACTCACGGTCCGCAGCATGCCACGCCCGCGCCGGGCCTGGGCAGGCGGGCCCCGAGCGTGAGGCGCGTCCCCGGCCACGCGTGCCCCCCGTCCCCTGTCCCCTGATACAAGCGCGTCCACCCCTGGGTCGTACTAGGTGCCCCACCGGACGCGAACCAGGCACCCGTCGACATAGCCTCGTGGTCACGCGAAGTTCAAAGGAGTCGACATGAGCACACCACTTCTCGAGCGCCCCACCCTGCTCGACGTGCAGGCCGTTGCGTGCCCGGACCCGCAATGTGCGGGCCTAGCCCACATCGAGGATCGCTGGATCCTCGAGTCGACCCATGGTCCGGTCGAGCTGGTCAAGGTCCGCTGCTCGGCCGGCTGCTGGTACACGGTCCTGGCCGAGGACCTCTCACCCACGACCGATCGTTAGAGACAACCGATCAGGAAAAGGAGGAGCGCAATGCCGCTCATCAACGTCAAGGTCATCGAGGGCGTCTTCACGTCCGAGCAGAAGGAACAGATCATCGAGCGCCTCACCGACGCGATGGTCTCCATAGAAGGCGAGAACATGCGCCAGGTCACCTGGTGTGTGATCGACGAGGTCAACAGCGGGGACTGGGCGATCGGCGGACAATGCCTCACGACCGAGGCCGTGCGCTCGCTTGCTGCAGGCGTCCCCGCGACGGCCTGAGATCAAGTAGCCGCCGTTCCGTTCCGAGCGGCGGCTACTCATCACGATCGAAGAGTACGCCGAGAATGCGAAGCGGCCCGAACAAGCCAAGGACAAGGGGGAGGCTTCACTGAGCGCCGACAAAACCAAAGTCGAGTGGGACCGCTCGGGTTGCTTTCAAAGGGCGCACGCACTTACTTTCCGCTGCTCCGACCGCCGGGACACTGACGCCGACATCGAGGGCAAGGGCGTTGCGGAGGTCTGCCTAGCCCAGCTTGGCGGCGAGCTGCGTGGGCGCCATCAGAGACTTGCTTGTCCGCGAGCCATGCGATCGGCAGCCGGCGCGAGGATCGCCCGCGGCCTCGCGAACTGGGTTTGATCTTTTCCGCGCGGGGTTCTCGCGGATCAGCGAGCGTTGCGGTGCCTTGCGGTGGTGGATTTGCGCGGCGTGGATGCCGCTGTGGCGTTGCTGTTCATAGCGCGTTTGGCGCGGCGCTCCGCCGCTTCGTACTTGAGCTCCGCTTGCTGCGTCGAAACCGTCGCGATGTGCGCTGCGCGACGCTCGGCGGAACTTGGCCGGCGCGCCATCGGTTGCGTCGATACGGTCACCTTTTGCTTGGCTGCCATCGCTGTCTCCCTTGTTCGATCTCACTAATCTCTGCTGATCACGGCATCCGCGGTTCGCGCATCTGTCAGCGTCGCGGTCCAGGTCGCCGGCCGATTCCGCTCGGAAGACAAACCGTTGATCTCCTCGATCGTCTGCCCCGGGTTACTCGCTCCGGCTCGCCTAGTCGTGCGAGCGCATCAAGTAGGTGTACCGACCGTACCTCGGATCGTATCGATGTGCTTTGGTCCGGGGGCCATCCGGACGCCGAGTGTTCAGTCGTCGTCTGGCGTCAATTGACGACGAGAACCGCAGCGATCCGCGATCGCAAGTCAACCCGCCTCGCCTACGCGCTGCCCGATCTTGTTCTGTCCTCGCCATGAGCTTCAAAGCCTTCTCGTCCCTCTCTCGGGTCCGCGGACGGAGAGGGCTAGAACCGCCGCGCGCTGAACCAAACCGGGACGCATCCACCGAACCGGTGGGGTAAACGCCTGGAAGTACGACACCGGCCCCGCAGTCAAAATCAGTGGCCCACGCCTCTCGCCTTGTGGCGCAGATTGCGCCGTCGGTGGCATTCGGGCTTTGGGTGTGAGAATCCTGGCCGCAGGGCCAGCTCACCTACGACTGTACTCCGATTGCAGGCGATATGGGCACAAGCGCTCAAATTTGTCCTAATAGATCGCCGGGAGCGTATCGGCTGACTCGTCGGACTTTCCGCGCCCCGTTCATATCCGATCTACGCAGCAGGCTAATGAGGCGGACACACAAATTGGCCGGCTAAACGACCGCCAAAGGTCACCGTTGCGTCCAAGTCGCTGAACGACGATCAAAACCTCAAGCCAAGTCGCCGCAAAACCCGGTCAGGCTCACCTCAAGGGAGTAAGCTTGACGTATCGCTCTGGGTTCTCCGTTTCTTCTGCCCCGCGCGCAGCACTACAGAGGAACGAGAGAAGGGGCGCTATGTCCCAGCCAGAACCCGATGGACGCACAGTCGCGTCTGACATCCTTGAAGTTGAGGCTCGAACTCACCGGCGGACTGCATTGGTCGAACTGCGGGGCGAGCTGGACATCGCCTCGGTCTCGGAGGTCGCCGAGGCGGTTGACGGCCTCGCACCCGACGCAGACGGCGTGCGTCACGTCGTCCTGGACCTGCGCGGCCTGACGTTCATGGACGCCAGTGGACTCCACGAGCTGATCCGCCAGAACGACTTTGCGCGCCAGAACCGGCACAACCTCGCCGTCGTACGAGGGCGCAAGGCCATCCAGCGACTGTTGGAGTTGACCGGCCTAGAGGAGATCCTTGTCATGGTCGACGACCCCGAGGACCTCGCGCCGCCGCCATCCGCGCCCACGGGTTAGAGCACAGCGTGTAAGCGCCTCGAGCGGGACGACGAGCAAGTTCGAGCCCAGTGCTGTTTCCGCTTTGCCCTATCACAAGCGCGATGAGCCGCGCCTACTAAGACGCTGCGCTGGGGGAAGGCGTCCGCGGCGAGCCGGACGGGCGTGTTGGCGTGGGTGTTCGTGCGGATTGGGTCGGGCTGCTGATTGTTGCCGCGGATCGGGGTCGTTTGTTGTGGTCGTGTGGGTTCCGGGTGGCCGCCGTACACTTCCGGCAGCGTGTCTGCTCCGCCGACACCGGTGCCGTCACCGACTGTAGATGCATGGCCGCTGGTGGGGCGCGAGGCGGAGTTGGAGCGCATCGCTCAGGCGCGGGCGGACAGCGGGTGCCCGGGTGTGGTGGTCAGCGCTGTGGCCGGCGTCGGTAAGTCTCGGCTCGCGCGCGAGGCGCTCGCGGCGGCGCAGCGCGAGGGGGCGGTGACTCATTGGGCGCAAGCGACGACCAGTGCGGCAGCGGTTCCGCTCGGGGCGTTTGCCGGCATGGTCCCGGACGACGTGCGCTCGGACGAGCCGCTTGAGCTGATGCGGCGAAGCGCGGAGGCGCTCGGACGGCGCTCGGACGGGCGGATGGTGGTTGTCGGCGTTGATGATGCGCAGCTGCTGGATCCGGTGTCGGCGGCGTTGGTGCTGCATTTGACGGTTACGGGCAGCGCGTTCGTGTTGGTGACGGTCCGGTTTGGGGAGCCGTGCCCCGATGCGATCGTGTCGTTGTGGAAGGACGCCGGTGCCCGGCGGATGGAGCTGGAGCGGCTTGGTGATGACGCGGTCGGCGCGCTGGTCGAATCCGCTTTGCGGGGTCCGCTGGAGCAGGCGGCGCTGGGGTGGGTCATCGAGAGCAGTCAGGGGAATGCGCTGTATGTCCGCGAGCTGGTGGTCGGCGCGATCGAGAGTGGGACGTTGGCGCTCGAGCGTCGGCTTTGGAGGTTGTCGCACCGGCCGAAGGTCGGGCGCACGTTGGTGGAGTTGATCGGGCAGCGAATGTTGGCGCTGACACGCGAGCAGCGGGCGTCGATCGAGCTGCTCGCCTTGGCGGAGCCGTTGCGCCCGGACGAGATCGTGGGTTTGGCCGGGCAGGAGGGTGTGACCGAGGCGGAGGCGCTCGGCGTTGTGACGGTCACCGGTCCGGGCGCGCTGGCGGAGGTGCGGCTGGCTCACCCGCTTTACGGGGAGGTCGTGCGAGCAGAACTGCCGGTGCTCCACGCGCGTGGTTTGCGGCTGCGGCTGGCGGAGACCTTGCAGCGTCGTGATCCGTTCACGTCTGACGATGCGCTGCGGGTCGCGCGATTGTTGCTCGACGGCGGCGCGTCGATCCCGCCCGATCTCGTTCTCGATGCGGCGCAGGCAGCTAATCGGGCTGGTGATGCCGACCTGGGGGCTCGGCTGGCCGAGTTGGCTCTGGCCGGCGGTGCCGGTCTGCGGGCAACTCTGCTTCTCGCCCGGGCCTATACGGTGCGCCAGCAGCCTCAGGAGGCCGAGGCGGTGCTGGCAGCGGCGGAGCCGAGCGCGCAGGGCGATGCGCTCGCGGTGAATTATCTCGAACAGCGGCTATCGGGTTTGTACTGGGGGCTACAGCGCAACGACGAGGCCCGCGACCTGATGGAGCGGGCGCAGACGTGGTCCGATGAGCCGGGATGGCAGCGGCGGCTGGGTCCGCTGCGTCTGGGCCTGGCCGGCCTGATTGAAGGTTTTCGGGGCAGCGTCGCGGTCGCCTCGGAGATCCTGGCCGATCCCGAGCTCGACGAAGGAAGCCGACGACGTGCCGAGCAGGCGAAGGCCATGGGGCTGTTTTTCACAGGCCACGCTAGGGAGGCGTGGGCGCTGGTGCGTCGCCTGCGCCCGTCGGTGCCGCTCGAGGATCCGAATGACGCGATCGCGCTCGGGATGTGTTGGATGATCGGGATCGAGTCCGGCGAGGACTGGACCGATTTCGAGGCCTATATGAGCGAGGTGCTGCGCGCCGGCGTGCGAGCGGGAGATCACGAGGCGGCCGGCATCGGCGCGTTCAGCCTCGCCAACCTCAGGTTTCTGGAGGGCCGGTTCCAGGACTCGGCCCGGTGGTTTGCTGAGGCCGAGTTGCATTTCGACCATCAGGACACGTTCGGCAGTGTGCTTCACGTCCGCGTCTTCGAGCTGGGGATTCGCTACTTCACCGGCGAACTCGGCGCCGTCGCGCCGGCGTTGGACGCGGTGCACGAGGCGCTCGGCGGCCGTGAGCCGTTACGGAACCAGCGGCCATGGGTCGCGCGCGCACGAGGCTGGGCGGCGCGCGCGCGTAGCGATGCGGCCGGCGCCGAGGTGCTGATGCGCGAGGCGGCGGAGATAGATGTCGCGATCCATGCCGCAGCGCTGACGTACGAGGCGATGCGCGCCGGGGCGCCGCCAGCGGCGACAGCGGCGAGACTGCGGGATCTGGCGAGACTCTGCGACGCACGGCTCCTCGCCGCGTATGCGGAGCACGCGGCCGCGCTCGCCGCGCGGGACGCTCCCGGGTTGCGCCGCGCAGCTGAGACGATGGCGGCGATCGGGGCGCGGCGGTACGGGATGGAGGCCGCCGTTCAGGCCGCCGAGACGTTCCTGGCCGAGGGCCGGCAGGATTCGGCGCGACGAGCGGTCGCCATGGCGCGCGAGCTTCACGTGCCAGGGCAGGGCGCTGAGTTTCCTGAGGTCGACGGTCTCGACGAAACGGCGACGGGGTTGACTCGCCGCGAGGCGCAGATCGCCGCGCTCGCGGCTAGGGGGCTGAGCAATGCCGAGATCGCCGCGCAACTAGTTCTGTCCGTGCGCACGGTCGAGACGTACGTGTACCGGGCGATGCAGAAGCGCGGTGTCACCGGGCGCCACGAGCTCTGACGAGCTCATTTGTCAGGTTGGGGCGAGCCAGGGGTCGAGCCAGTCAAAGATCTTGGTCTTCCGGAGCATGGGTTGCGTGGCTCGAGGATCAGCGCTTTGGCCCTGCCAAGCGGTCGAACAATCGCTGGGGCTTGCCTGACCAGTGGCTGTTGGGAGCCGACTGGGTGACTAACAGCGGCGTTGTGATGCCGGACAGCTCGCGCTCGAGTCGGTAGGTCTCGACCGCCTTGATCGAGGCGGCGAGCGATCCGTTGGCGGGGCCGTACGGCGCTGCCCACTCCACGTGCTCAGCTGCGATCGAACTCTTGAGCGTGGCCGCGTGGCGCCAGCCCTGAGAGTCAGGCGGCCAGTACGTCGTGTACGAACCGGACGACCATCGTTCCGTCGCCGACCGCGCCTGCCACGCGGTTGGTGGCGCCGGCGCGGACGTCGCCCGCCGCGAACACGCCGGGCCTGGTCGTCTCAAGCAGGTGGGGTTCGCGGTCCGACACGGGCCAACGCATGTGTCCGTCGTAGCTCGCTGCGCCGGGCCCGCACAGGATGTACCCCGCGCTGTCAACCGGCAGGATCCCCGTGATCGCTTCCGTGCACGGATCGGCGCCGATCATGACGAACACGGCCGTTGCCGGGACTTCCCGCCTGCTTCCGTCGCGCCGGTCGGCAACTGTCACCGATTCAACCGTGGCCGACCCGTGAACGGCCACGACCTCTGTATCGGTCATGAGGTCGATTCGCGGCGAGCGCTTGAGGCGGTCGACGAGGTAGTTGGACATGGTCGATCTCAGCGTCGGGCCACGCACCACGACGCGCACGCTGCGGGCCCTCGTGGCGAGGTGGACCGCCGCCTGTCCGGCGGAGTTCCCCCCGCCGACGACGATCACGTCCTGATCGCGGGCACGCTCGGCATCGCCCGCCATCGCCCAGTGGTACACCCCGGCGCCGCGGAAACGATCGACACCCTCAGCCTGCAGCTCCCGCCACCGGGCGCCGGTCGCGATGACCACCGACCGAGCGAGTACGTACTGGCCATCGTCGAGATCCACTCGCACGAGCCCGTCCGGCCCGTCGGCCAGTTCGACAGCCCGGTGAAAGCTCGACAGGACCGCGCCGAAACGGCGGGCCTGGAGCGTCGCCGCTCGTGTCAGATCCGTCCCACGGATCCCCGTCGGGAAGCCGAGATAGTTTTCGATACGCGTGCTCGTTCCGGCCTGACCCCCGGGCGCCCAAGCCTCGGCCACCAGCGTCCGCAAACCCTCCGAGCCACCGTATACGGACGCAGCGAGACCGGCGGGACCGGCCCCGAGAACGACCAGGTCGAAACGCTCCCCGTCGACATCCGCGCGCAGCCGAAGCGAGCGGGCAACCTGGGCCGCCGACGGGTTGCGCATCACCTCGGTGGCGTAGATCAGCACCGGAGTCTCGGACCGCGGGATATCGAGCCACTCGAGCATCCGGGCGCTCTCGCTGTCGGTATCGGCGTCGTACCAGCGCACCGGCAGAAGATTGCGCTCCAGGAGGTCCCGAACCTCGAACGCCCGCCGAGAGTTGCCAGGCGCGATCAACCGCATGATCCCGTGCCCCTCGGCCTCGTGCCACGCCCGCCGGGCCAACAGCGTCGCGAACACCTGCTCGCCGAACTCCGGCCAGCGGGCAACCATCGCTCGCAAGCCTCCCCGATCGAACACGATCACATCGGTGGGCTCGACCGCCACGCACGCGCTGATCGTTGGCTCTCCGGTAAATGCCGCGATGTCGCCGATATACGTTCGGCTATCCGCCTGCGCAACGTACACATCCTTGCCGGGCTTTCGATCGATGAACTCGACCAGCCCGTGCTCGATTACATAGAACGGCGCATCCCGCTCGGCATGCTCATAGAGCACCTCCCCCGGCTCGAACCGGCGCCGCGTCCCTCGCTTGGCCAACCACTCGAGCTTGGCGTCCGAGAGCCGCGGGAACAGAACCTCGTCAGCCAGGTCGGGGAACCGCTCGCTTCGAACCACCTGCGTCGTCGCCACGTATCCAGGCTACCGAGCGCGCTCTGGCTCTGACTGCCGCCCAGCTCAGCTCGAACAATCCCGAGACCCCGCCACGAAACCCGGTGTGCCGACGCCTGCTCCCGTTCGCAGGCCCGGTCGAGTAATCCCGCCGCCGGGTCAGGCGTCTGACGGAGGCTGCTGCTCCGGGATCGCGTGGACTCGCAGCGCGCGGTCCCTGGCAACGTCGACTTCCGTCCAGTCGTCCGCCGAGCCGAACTCAAGTTCGCGCTCGGTACGGCTCCAGCGCAGATCGCGCCCTGTGCTCTCAAGCACATCAATTGCGGCCAGGGACAGCGCTCGCGTACCACCCATGCTGCCGCCGAACGCCATCGCCTGTTCTGAAAAGGCGTAGAAAGCCCCGAGTGTCCCAATCCGTGTCAACTCGTCGTCGGTCAAAGCGAGCGCGCGCTCGACGTCGCAGTTGTCAGGGAGCCGCTGCCGGACGACTGGCTTGCCACGAACTCGTTGCGACGATGGGGCCGCGGAGGTACTTGCCGATCGCCTGATTCGTGACGACCAGCAACCTCCCCGGCGCTATCGCTCTAGTGATCGAGCAGACGCCAGGTCAAACCCTCCGATCTCTGCGCGACTCGACGATCTCCACAAGTCTCGGGGTCTGCCCCGGAGTTCGTCGCGAGATGGTTGGACGTCGTCCAGACGAGCGGCCGGCGTTAGCGAGAATCGAGCCAGCAATGGCCTCTCCTTCTTCGTAAGACCGGCGGTCTCGATTTGGTGTTTCGTAGCGGGGTCGGCGACGACGTCTGTTGCTCTCCGTGTCCGCGGCGGAGAGACGAAGCGCCGCCGGGCGCCCGCCCGGTTGGTCGGACGACCTCCGGGAGGAGCTCCGCCGCGGACCAAGCTACGCGGTGGCTTGGTCGAGCTCCTGCAGAAGCTCGTGGGCGGCGAGCTCGATCGCCTTATGCCGCCACTCGGCGGCGCGGTAGTGGCAGGCAATCAGCCCCGAGCGATGCAGGCGGCGGAAATCTCCGAACGCGAACGCGTAGCGCGCCTTGGTGTCCTCGTTCGCGCCGTCGGTGAGCCCGAGAAACCAGCGCCCATACGCCTCCCAGTCGTGGTTGTCCAGGTAGGCGTTCTCCGCGGCGGCCGTGGGCTGGACGTCGCCCCATTGGCTGCGCAGCACATATTGGCGGCCGGCGATCAACCGCCGCGCGTGAGCGACACCCGCCTCATTGACCGAATAGGACGCCGTCGCCTATTACCGCGACTGGTCGGCTGACAGAACCACGCGACTCACGTCCCCTGATTTACCCGTAGCCGCGGCGCGAGAACCGTCCGCGCGTGTTGGGTATTCGTCAGGAGCGAAAGCTGGGGCTCGCTGAGAGGCCCCCGCGCCGCCCGGCAGGCTCTCCACGCCCGCGCACAGCCTGCCCTGCGGTCGCGACGCCGGTGCCCGCCGGCTCCGGAGTGCCGAGCGGCCGACATCGAAGCGGGCGTCAGGCCATGGCGGCGCATGATCTCGCCCAGCACGGCCTTATCGGGCGGACCCTCACCGAACGCAGCGAACGCGTCCGCCATCTCCTTGAAGTACGGCCAGCCAAACACGCCAGGCGCCGCAACTGCGATGAAGCGAATCGTTTCCTCGGTGTCGTTGCGGAAGCCGTGGATCTCGCCGCGCTGCACGCAGAGTGCGTCACCTGCTTGCAACCGATGCTCATGCCCTTCGACGATCAGGGTGACCTGCCCCTCCAGACCCAGGAACGTCTCCTCGAAGGCGTCGTGGCTGTGCGGCACGGGCATCTGAGCATTCGGTGGAACGATCACCTCGATCACTGTGTGCGTGCCGTTGCTCGCACCTGAGTCGATCAGGCTGCGGATCTCGAGCGGCCCGATCCGCGCCGTCTCGTGGCCGGTAGGACTGGTCATGCGCTCCTCGCATTTCATTGAAGTCGCTGGCGCCGTAGGTATGGCTACGGCACGCCAATAGCGAAGTCAAGCCCCCTTGGCGGAGGTCCACAGATAATCCGAGAGCCGCGTAACGATGTGAGCGGTGCCGAAAGGTGAACGAGCTCGTCCTTTAGGGCCCGGATTTACGCCGATTGCTTGAGGGTCGTTCTGACCCGCTTCGCGGACACTGGGCCGCGGACGCCGAGCGGTTGGGCGAAGTACGACACGCGCAGCTCCTCCAGCAGCCAGCGTGCCTTCTCGCGGGCCGGGCCGGGAGGCGCCGCCCCGATCTCGGCCTCGAGCTGGTGGATCGTCGCCATGCGCTCGCGGTCGACCGAGACGTTATCGGCGATCCGTCGTACCCGGTACGTCGCCGCCCGCAGGTAGCGCGCGAGGTCCGGAAGCCGTTCGAGTCCTGATGCGGAGACGAACCCCTCGTGGGTGAGCCGGCCGATTTGCGCGGCGACGTCGAGCCGGGCCGGGCGCAGCGCCTCGCTGGGCGGCCCCGCGAGCGCTTGCCGCGCGTCGGAAGCCGCTGCCAGAACATCCACGGTGGCGGTCAAGGCCCGGCGAACCGAGTCATCGATCTCGGTCACGACGCGGGACCGCAGCCGGGTCCAGGCGGCGTCCTCGCGCACCGGACCGCCGGCCTCGTCGAGCACGGCGGCGAGTGCCGCGCGGGTGACGTCCCCGAGCAGCACGTCGAGGTTGCCCGACGCGGCGAGCGTCAGCTTGGCGGGGTTCTCGAGCCGGTCGGCCGCTGATCGGGCCCGCGTCGAGACCGTCAGGGCGAGAAGCCGCAGCGTCCCGGCCCTCATCGAGATGGCGGCCACTGCGGGCGTCTCCATGACCCGCACGCCCGCGGTCTCGCCCTCGTCGACGAGCGCTGGATAGCCGCGTACGGCGCCACCGGTGCCGGGCAGCGTCACGACCTCCGGCAGCGTGTCTTCCCCAGGCCAGTCGGTCAGGCCCGTCCGCTCGAGGCCGGCCGTGGCCGCGGTCAGCTCGGCGCGCAGCTGCGGTCGCAGCCGCTCACGCACCTCGGTGAGGTCGTCCCCGCGGGCGAGTACCGCGCCGCGCTCATCCTCGATGCTGAAGGTCAGGCGCAGGTGCGGCGGCAGCTTGGACGTGTCGATGCCCTCCCCCGTCACGCGCACGCCGCGCAGACGTCCCAGCTGCTCGGCGACCTGGTCGACGATCCGGCCTTGGCGTGGCCGCAGGGCGGCGACGACCGACTTCGCTACCTCCGGCGCCGGGACGAGCAGCCGCCGTTGCTCCTTTGGCAACCCGCGGATCAGCGTCGTCACGAGCTCCTCGCGCAGCGCCGGCACGAGCCAATCGAAGCCGACCTCGCGCACCGTGCCGAGCACCACGAGCGGGACGTGGACGGTCACGCCGTCGTCGGGCGCGCCCGGCTCGAAACGATACGTGAGCCGTAGCTCGAGATCGCCCTGCTTCCAGGTCGATGGTCGGCCGTCGTCGTCCGCGGCGCCCGCCTGCAGTAGGGCGCGCGGATACGTGAGGCGGTCGGGGTCCTCACGGCGGGTGTCGCGCCACCAGCGGTCGAAGTGGCGCCCGGAAACGACGTCCTCGGGGATGCGAGCCGCGAAGAAGTCGTGAAGCATCTCATCGGAGGCAAGCAGTCCGCGCTGACGCGAGCGCTCCTCGAGCGCCTCGACCTCGGACACGCGGCGCCGGTTTTCGGCGAGGAACTCGTGGCCCGCGTCCCACTCGCCGTCGACCAGCGCGCGGCGGATGAACAGCTCGCGAGACAACACGGGATCGACGCGACCGTAGTCGACGCGACGGCCGGTGACGATCGGCAGACCGTAGAGCGTCACGCGCTCGGTCGCGACGACGCCGGCGCGGTGCTCGTCCCAGCGTGGCTCGGAGATCTCACGGCGAACGAGGCTGCCGGCCAGCGGCTCGATCCAGCGGCGGTCGATGCGAGCCACCGTCACCCCCCACAGCCGCGACGTCTCGAGCAGCTCGGCGGCCACGATCCAGTCGGGCGACTTTTTCGCCAGACCGCTCGCTGGGAAGATCGCGAAGCGTGCACCGCGGGCGCCGGTGTAGTCGCTACGGCCCTTGTCGCGCAGGCCGATGTGAGAGAGGAGGCCGCTCAACAGCGCGATGCCGATATCGCGCCGCTCGGCGGTCCGACCGGGTTGGAAGTGGACGTCGACTTCGCGCGCCGCCGCGCGCAGCCGCTCAACGAGGTCCTGCCATTCACGGACGCGCAGGTAGTGGATGTACTCGCCCTTGAGCCGCTTGCGGAACTGGCTGCGCGACAGGGCGTCCGCTTGGCGCTGGAGGTAGCGCCAGAGGTTCAGGTAGGCGAGGAAGTCGGACTCCTCGTCGGCGAACCGGGCGTGGGAGGCGTCGGCCTGGGCCCGCTCCTCGAACGGCCGCTCGCGCGGGTCCTGGATCGACAGCGCGGCAGCGATCACGACCACCTCCTCGGCGCAGCCCAGACGGTCGGCCTCGAGCACCATCCGCCCCATGCGGGGATCGACGGGCAGCCGGGCCAGCCGGCGCCCCAGAGGGGTCAGCCGGCGGTCCGCGGTCAGCGCGCCGAGCTCGATCAGCAGGTTGACGCCGTCGCCGATCTGGCGGCGGTCGGGCGGCTCGAGAAACGGAAACGCCTCAATGTCCCCGAGCCCCAGCGCGGCCATCTGAAGGATGACCGAGCCGAGGTTCGTGCGCCGGATCTCAGGGTCGGTGAAGCGCGGGCGCTCGGCGTAGTCCTCCTCGGAGTAGAGCCGGATGCAGGTGCCGTCCGCGGTCCGGCCGCAGCGGCCTTTCCGCTGATCCGCGCTCGCTTGCGACACCGGCTCGATCGGCAGCCGCTGGACCTTCAACCGCGCGCTGTAGCGGGAGACGCGCGCGGTCCCGACATCGACGACCGAGCGGACGCCCGGGACGGTCAGCGACGTTTCGGCGACGTTGGTCGCAAGCACGACGCGGTTGCCGTTTCCCGGCCGAAACACGCGCTGTTGCTCGCCGCTACTCAGGCGGGCGAACAACGGCAGGATCTCGGCCTCGGCGCCCAGCCGCCCGCGGAGCGCCTCGGCGGCGTCGCGAATCTCGCGCTCCCCCGAGAGGAACACCAGCACGTCGCCACGGCCGGCCGTCTGCAGCTCCTGCACCGCGTCGCCGATCGCGTCGATCTCGTCGGCGTCCTCGCCAAGCGGTCGATAGCGGACCTCGACCGGATAGGTCCGTCCGCTCACCTCGACGACCGGCGCGCCGCCAAAGTGCTCCGAGACGCGCTCGACGTCGATCGTCGCGCTGGTGATGATGACCTTCAGGTCAGGCCGTTTCGGGAGGATCGACTTCAGATAACCGAGCAGGAAGTCGATGTTCAGGCTCCGCTCATGCGCCTCGTCGACGATCACCGTGTCGTAACGGCGCAGCAGCCGGTCGCGAGCGATCTCGGCCAGCAGCAGCCCGTCAGTCATCACTCGGAGCAGCGTGTGCGCGCTCGAGCGATCGTTGAAACGCACCGCATACCCAACCGCCGCACCCAACGGAACATCGAGCTCGTCCGCGATCCGCTCGGCGATCGTCCGGGCCGCCAGCCGCCGCGGCTGCGTATGCGCGATCGTCCCACGTACGCCCCGCCCCAGCTCGAGGCACATCTTAGGCAGCTGCGTCGACTTCCCGGACCCCGTTTCACCGGCGACGATCACCACCTGGTTGTCGCGGATCCCGGCGAGCAGCTCGTCGCGGCGAGCGGTGATCGGTAGCTCATCGGGATACGCGATCGAGGACGGAACCGCCGCCTGACGCCGTTCCAACCGCTTCCGCGCGCGCTCGAACGCAGCCCCGTCAAACTTCCGGCCCTTCAGCCGATGCTCGTCAAGCAGCGTCAGCTCGTCATATCCGGGCGCCTTGGTCACACCACCGAGCTTATGAAGGCGCCGGCAAAACACCTGGTCAGCCTCGGACCTTCAGGTAGATCGATTCTCAGCGGTTCCGACCACGTCAACCCTCACCGTGGCCAACCACCGGCGTCGCCGCCGATCTAACAGCGGTCTCGAGACTCCCCCCCGCTCGCGCACCGGCAGCACCGAACTAGGCTCTGGGCGTCTCTGCGCCGCGCGAGCCTTCGGGCAGTCAGCTCCAAGCCGCAAGCAGAAGCCCTCGAGCGGACGGACTGTCGCCCCTAGGCGCCTGCGCTACCGGCCGGACCGTCGAACTCGCGGCGGAGCTTCTCGACGAGACCCTCGAACAGCGGGTACGCCCCCGGGCCGTGCGCCTGGTGAATCGCGGGCCTCCACATCTCCCACCGCTCGACCAGGGTGCGCCCCAGCAACAGTTTGATCAGCTCCAGGTCGAAGGCACCCCAGCGCTCGAGCGCGGCCAGCTGCTCGAAGTAGTCGAGTTCGCGGTAAAGCACCCACGCTTCAGGAGCATCCGCGTCAACGTATGCAGCGAAGGCGTCCCGCAGCTCGTCGGCGGACTTGAACCGCGCCACCAACCGCCGCGTCTCGACGAGCGCGTCTTCGTTCCAACGCCGGAAGAACTCGGCCGCCATCTGCGCCTCGCGGCTTCTGCGCGTCTCCCGCGCCTGCTGAGCTGCAAACACCGCTGCGGCGAAACCCCCGAGCAGTCCGATGGCCAGGATGGACGTGGCGATCGCCGTTACCGCGGCCCAGTTCACGACCGCGATCGGCAACGCTCGTCTCCCATCTCCCGCCCGCGACCAGGCTCCGCCATAGGGCTAGCACCATACGAGGTACGGCAGTGCACGGAGAGCCACGCCCGATGGCTCCCGACCTCCTCGCCGGAAGAGGTGACGCCGCGCCACTCCGCGGCTGCGGCGCCGGCTTGTGGCTGCCACTTGGCGAGGGCGCAAGCAGCGACCCCCGCGTCGGCCGAGGTGGGGCTTGCGCAAGGCGAACGTCCGGCCGGGAGCACCGTGACCACAGCAAGCGTGGACCGTTAGGTCGACCGTGTCCGCAGTGCCCTCGCAGTCGCTGGATAGGCTTGAGACTCCAACGAGAGAGGAGACGCGAGTGTCCGAAACCCTCCCTGAAGATCTAGTCGCTCTGCTTCGCGACGCGAGTCTGTGCTTCATCTCGACGACGATGCGTGACGGCTCACCGCAGTTGACCCAAACCTGGGTTGACACAGACGGTGCGTGCATTCTGATCAACACCGTGGATGGCTTTCTGAAGGTCAGGAACGTCAGGCGAGACCCTCGCGTGGCCGTGGCCGTGGCCGACCCGGACAACCCGTCCCGGTATTACTCGATTCGGGGCGAGGTCGTAAGCGTCACCAGCGCGGGCGCCGCCGAGCACATCGAACAGCTAGCCCAGCGCTACCTCGGAACGCCGTATCCGTGGTATGGCGGGCGTGGCCAGACGCGTCTGATCCTCACGATCGAGCCGCACAAAATCCACTCGATGGGCTGACGCGGGACCGACGCGTTACGAGCCACAGCAGAGCGCCACGTCGGACGCTCCTCAGACCCCGGCAGACGCACGCTGGGGATTGGGTGAGGCCGCGAGTCGGAAAGGCGACGGGGCCGATGTGCAGCGGACTATTCCTTGCTCTGGCGTGCTCGCAGGCGAATCGACCGGCTAGCGATCCGGTCCGCCGTTGCGGATGAGCTCGCTTGGACGCATCGCGGTCGGTGGTTCGCTGGTGCTGCCCGCGTGCGAGCTGTCACGGTCGTGTCCTTCGGCGAGCGCGTCGCGGACGGCGTCCTCCAGGGCCATCATGCGCCCCTCGGCGAGCAGCGCCCGCACCGCATGTGCCTCGAATTGGCGACGCAAGATCCCGCGTGTGCGCCGTTCGCACGCCTTCTCGGTCCGTTCGAGGCTCACGCCGGAGTTTTCGTAAAATGCCATCGCGGACCCGAGGAGCCGCCCGGCTCGTTCGAGTTGGCCCTGCCGAGCGAGCGACCACGCGATTTCCATCAGCGCTCCCGCCACGGTGCGCAGGTCCTCGTCATCGAGGGCGGCCTTTAGGGTCTTGCGACCAAGCTTCACAGCGTCGCCGTGGCGGCCTTGCAGATTGGCGATGTGGGTCAGGTTGATGAGGAGGATCGAGGTGTCCGCCGTCGCGGCCAACGATTTCGCAACGCTGAGACCTTCCTCGCAGAGCGCCCATGCCTCGTCTAGGTTGCCTTCCTCGATCGCGACATCTCCGAGATTGTTCAAGGCGGTTGGCAGGAAACCCGGCACGTCGTGGGCGCGGGCATAACGGATCGCCTCCTCGAGGGCCGCACGTGCTCCGGCCACGTCTCCGCGGTCGGCCGCGAACATGTTGCGGCCGCTGAGTCCACTGCAGATGCCCTCCGGATCTCCAAGCTCGCGACAGATCGCCAGGGCTTGCTCGCAGAGGTCCGCACCTTCCTCGTGGTCTCCTCGTCCCCGGGCAACCCGGCTTGCCTCGCTCAGTAGTTTCGCCTGTAGCAACGGCGCGTACTCCGCCCGATGCTCGTGCGCGAGGCCCAGCCACCGCTCAGCCTCGTTCAGCTGTCCCGTTCGATGCCACACCCACGCGGACACCAACACCGCAAGCCACGCCATCGTCTCGCTCTCGCCACTGTCAGCGGCCCACTCGAGCGCGCTGCCGAAGTTCTCGCGGTCGCGAAGAAGCCGGCTGGCGAGGAATGGATCACGCGGCTTGTACCAGCCTCTCCTGGGTTCCAAACGGGGCGACCTCGATGCTCTAGTGAGCCTGCTCTTCTCGCGCGTGCATCGGTAGCCGGAACACGAGAAGGAAGGCGGCTGCCAGTGGCGCCAGGCAGGCCCAGGCGGTGATCTGGAGTGCGTCGGGTGGGAGGTGGTCGCCGAAGGCGGAGAAGAAGATGGTGCCGAGGACGGCGACTCCGAGAGCGCTTGAGAGTTGCTGTACAGCTTCCAAGACACCTGAGGCGGATCCGACCTCGTCCATGCTCACACTGGTCAGGATGAATCGGAAAAGCTGCCCGATGCTGCCACCCACGCCGACGCCGATGAAGAAGAGGCTGGGGACGAGATCCCAGGTTGAAGCGCTGTGCGCACCGGTGACGGTCAGGGCAAGTCCGGCCGTGCCGGCAGCGATGAGCAGGATGCCGATTTGGAACAAATGACGCCCGAGCCGGCTGACCGCCGCGTTGGAGCCAACCATGCCGAGGATCATCCCGACGACCATCGGCGTGAGCGTCAGACCGGCGTGAATCGGTGACCAGCCCTCTCCGAGTTGGCCAAAGAGCGAAATGCAGAGCAGCAGCCCACTGAAGGCGCCGAAAAAAGCCAGCGCGACGGCGGTCCCGCTCAGATAGGTCCGGTTGGTGAGCAGCGTGGGTTCGATCAGTGCGTCGCTGCCGCGGCGTCGCTCGTAGCGCAGGAAGACGAACAGCAGGACCGCGCCGGCCGCGAGCATCGCGAACGACCAGGCGGGCCAGCCGTCGGTCCGACCCTGGATGAGGGGGTAGATGATCGCGACCAGCGCCAGGCCGATGAGCACGACGCCACCGATGTCAAGCTTGACACTGGGTCGAGTGGCACCGCGCGGCAGCGAGAGGATCGCGAGAGGCAGCGTCACCGCGCCGATCGGGACGTTGATGAGAAACACCAGGCGCCATCCGATACCCCAGAGGTTGGCGTCGATAAGCGCGCCGGCGAGGATCGGGGCGGCGAGCATCGGCACACCCGTTGCCGGACCGAACAGACCGAACGCCTTACCGAGTTCGGCGTCGTCGGCGAAGACCTCCTTCATCAGGCCAAACCCCTGGGGGATCATCAGCGCCCCGAACGCGCCCTGCAGGGCGCGGAAGGCGATGAGCACTTCGATGGTCGGCGCGGCTGCCGACGCGGCCGAGAACAGGGTGAAGCCTGCCGAGCCGATAAGGAAGAGCCGGCGGCGGCCGTAGATGTCGCCGAGCCGAGCGCCGGCGATCAGCAGGACGGCGAACGCCAGGGTGTAGGCGGCGCTCAGCCACTGCAGCGTGCCGGCGCTGCCGCCGAGGTCGCGATGGACCGAGGGGCCGGCGACGTTGACGATCGTGGCATCGAGCACATCCATGAGGTTGGCTGCGAGCACGACGCCTGCCACGACCCACCGCAGGCGATAGGCCTGCGTGCTCATGGTGCCGGCCGCGGCCGGTGAAGAAGGCGTGCTGGTGGCGGTGTCCATGAGCTCCTCCGGACCGGAGGTCGAGTCCGATTCGGATGGGCGTGTCGTACTTAGTTCGATGGCTACGAACTAAGTTCTAGCAGATGGAACACCATTCGTTCCACGGTAAGCTTCAGCTGCATGTCCGTTGATCCGAAACACCGCCGCGCCGCCCGGCACGCTCAGCCGCCTACGTCTCCAGCGCCGCAGACGCACCGCAAGCCGCCGATCACCGTCGACAGGATCACCGACGCGGCGCTCGACGTCGTCGCTACCCAGGGCTACGACGCCCTGACGATGCGCAGCGTCGCGGGCGTACTGAACACGGGACCAGCCTCGCTGTACTCGCACGTGGTCAACAAGGCCGACATCGACGAGCTGATCATTGGCCGACTCTGCGCCCAGCTCGTACTCCCCGAACCCGATCCGGCAACCTGGCGCGAGCAAATCGTCGACGTCTGCACCCAGATCCGGGACCAGTACCTGAAGTACCCCGGCATCTCCCGCGCCGCGCTGGCCATGGCTCCCACCAACCTCGACGTGCTGCGCGTCAACGAACGCATGCTGGGCATCGTTCTCGCCGGCGGTGTGGACCCACAGACAGCGGCCTGGGCGATCGACACGCTACTGCTGTACGTCAGCGCCTACGCACTGGAGATCTCCCTAGTCGCGCTCCGGCAGGCCCATCAAGATGACGACTGGGTTGTCAGCCGCGACGAGTTGATGCGCCGATTCACGGCACTCCCCGCCGACCAGTTCCCTCAGACCAGACGCTACGCGGCCGAGTTGGCCTCCGGCACAGGACACGAACGATTCGACTTCACCCTCGGCCTGATCGTCGACAACCTCACCCAACGTCGGCCAACACCTCCAGCTACGTCAATGCCACACGAGCAACCCGGCGCGTCGGGGGCCAAAACCGCCGGATGAGCGGCCTCCTCGCGCCAGCGCCAGTACCTGCGCGAGCACGAACGGAGGTGTTGGCTCGCTGTTGGCGAGACGCCACCGTCGTCGACGCCGACCTCCATCCCGGTCCGACAATACCCGGGAGCAGCGAGGGTTCGAGTCCCTTCAGCCGCCTGACATGAAAGCCCTGCTAATCGTGGGGGTTTTCGTCCTTCCGGCAGCACGACTTACGCTCCCTCCTGCAGCGGCCTGCGGCTCATCATTGATCCGTTCGGCCGCGGTCCTGGTGAGAACGACGGTCTGGACTGGCCGCACTGCGACGGGGGGGTGGCAAGCGAAGCCGTTGCTCTCGCCTGGCGGCTCCCGCCCGCTGTGGTCAGTTCGTCTTTGGCCCGGTGGCCAACGACACACGCCGCGCGCGGCGGCAGAATTGGTCTCATGCAGCGGAGTGCGTTGTTGCCCGGGCTGTGCTGGCCGCAGCCTCCGGTCCTAGGCTGCGCCGCGTCGGATTGGCAGGTGCCGCTGACTGTCTCCGGCACAGGAGCCGTACGGTCTCGCTCGGACGGTTCAGGGCCGCTTGACGGGACCTTCGCAGGGGCGTTCTGGTCTGCCTGATGCTAGGGCTCGCTCGGCCACGACGGTTGCAGTCTCGCGTCTCGGTACAGCTTGAGCGCCGCCCCGCGTGCGCCGGCGAGGATTGGGTCTCGGATCTGCCCAAGCTCATCGACGCTGTGTGCGAGGAGTGGCACCTGTCACTCGATGATGAGCGTATGGCTGCTGGCGCGTGGGGGGTCGTGGCGTGGTGTCACACCGAGAGCGGCGTCGAGGCGGCGCTGAAGCTGTGCGCCAACGAGCAGCGCCTGTCTGCCGAGACGAACGCGATGCTCGGCTGGGGCGGGCATCCGGCGGTCCGCGTCCTCGCACATCGACCAGGCGCGCTGCTCCTGGAACGCGCCCGTCCGGGACGACCGTCGCGGCTCGCGCCCACGCGGTTAGCGCTCCTCCTCGACGCACTTCACCGACCCACGAGCGCCAGCCGGCGAGGACTCGGAGACTGGCGTACGAGCATAGACGCCGCGGTCACGCACGTACCTTCCTTGCAAGCACTCGGCCAGGCGCTGCTCAAACGAGGAGAGGGCCGTCCGGTCGTCGCCCTGCACGGCGACCTCCAGCCGGCGAACATCCTTGAGCACCGCGGCGCGATCGTGGTGATCGACCCAGTTGGGATCGCCGGCCCCCGGGAACTCGATGTCGCGAACGCAGCGCTCCAGCACAACTGGGGCGAGGACTCATCAGCGCGAATCAGGCGGCTGGCGGACTTGACCGGCACCGACCAGGCGTTCGCGATCGCCTTCGGCCAGTTCAGCGCCATGTATGCGGCCCTCGCGCCCAGGCACTGACCCGCACGTGGGTCGCGAGCGACACCGAGGCGCGCCGTGCCGTCGGTGAAGCCGCTTGGTACCGATCGAGCGCCGGCGCAGGGCGACAGCTCAGCGTGTCCGGCGGCAGCGGGACGGACGTCCGGGTAGGCCAGCAAAGCAACACGGTCGCGTCCGACAAGCCCGCGCGCGCAGCGCAGCCGGCTCCCCCGTCACAACTGCCGGTCAGCACGGAAACTCGAGCTCGAGGATGCGGAAGCAACCGCGCGGGAGCAGCTGCCGAGGGTGGCGCTTTACCGCGAATTGCCATCAGGCCGGTGCGGCCGGCCGTGGCGATCACCACATCGCCGAAGCGCTCGTCAGCTGGATGTGGCTCGGGCCGGAATTGCAATCGTCAGCCGGGAGCGGTGGCATGGGCGTCTCGCAACGTCGGTTGCAGCGGTCGCGAACGACGTGCCGGGCAGGTTAGCCTCGCGAACCTGTGATTGGGTCATGCACGCTCGAGCGGGTGGCGTCCGCGCGTGGACGCCGGAGGATCGCGGCCGCGCTGGTCGCGGCGGTGGCCGTTGCGGTATTCGGCGCGTCGGTGAGCCTAGGCGACCTGGCGAGCCGCTACGCCGGGCATCAGCACCAGGCCCGCCAGCTGCGATCGGCGATCCACGCCGACACCACCGCCATCCAGAGCTACGAGGGATCGATCTCAGCCCTGCAGGCGCGGCTTGCGATCGTGCAGCGCAGGTTGGACGTCGACGAAGGTCTGCTCGCCCAGGTTCGCATGGAGCTGACGCGCGCTCGTGACCGTGTGGCTGAGCTCAAAGTGCAGTACGCGCGCGACCGTCGGCTGCTGGCCCAGCAGCTCGTGGCCAATTACGAGACGCCGCCGCCGAGCCTGATGGACGTGGTCCTCACGTCCAGCGGTTTTCAGAATCTGCTGGATAAAGTCAGCACGCTTAAGACGATCGCGCGCGCCAATGCTCGCGTCACCCGACTGGTGGATGAGGCGCGGATCGCGGTCGCCGCCGAAGCTCGGCAACTGGCCGTGATCGAGGTGCGGCGAGACCGGTCGGCGGCAGCCGTACTCGCCGAGCGCAACCAGATCGTCCAGCTCCGGCTCTCGATCGTTGACCGCGAACTGGCGTCGGCACACGACCGCGCCAGCAAGCAGCGCCGACTGTCTGCGCTCCAAAGGACACTCTCACATGAGGAGTCCGCGCTTCAGCGCCAAGCCAGAATCGCAGCGGCTGCCGCCTTCGGGTCCGAGCGCCTCCCGATCAAGACGACGTCCGGCTCGTACATCGACCCGCTGCAGTTCGTCAATCTCTGGGAGCGCACAGATCAGGGCGTCGACGCCACTATGCCGGTGGGAGCGCCGATTCTGGCGCCTACGCGGGTCAAGATTCTCGCGATCGAACCGGACTGGTATCTCGGCCAGCCGCTGGTGTACTGGGAGCTGCTGGCCGGACCCGATGCCGGCACGGAGCAGTACGTGGCCGAGGAGATCACCGACATTGCCCCGCCCGGCAGCATCTTGCAACAGGGGCAGGTCATCGCTCGCTACGCCGCAAGCGGCACTGGCATCGAGTACGGCTGGTCGACACCCGACGGTGTCACGCTCGCCGTGGCGACGAGCGGTTATGAGGAAGGCGAGATCACGCCCGCCGGGGTGAACATGCGCAACTGGCTCAATGGCCTAGGCGCGAACGCCGGACCGAGCTAATGAGCCGTTCCCGCCGCTTTCACTGAACCGGTCGCCGGCCCTCCGCGAACGGCTCCGCTGACGATGCCCGGTGCGGCCTTGCCGCGGCGCGATCCCTGAGCTTCCGACGCTCCCCAATTTCGATTTGCGAGAGGCACGTCGGGTCTGTCGCTTCGTGGCGGTCGCGTGACGGGTTGACTTGGCCTCTGCTCCGGGTGTATAGCTTCCTCACAAGTCGTAGACGAGGGGGTGGGAGCGTGGCCGTCGCGTGGATTGGGTTTGCGGGCGCCCTGGTCGCCGCGTGCATCAGTGCAGCGGTTGCCCTGCGCCAGAGCGGGCTGTCGGAGCGGCTCGCCCGCCTGCAGAACGACCTCGACACCGAGCGGCACGAGCGCGAGGCTCTGTTCGACCGAGGCCTTCAGGCCGCCGACGTACTCGCGACGTACCGCGAGCCGCTCGCGGCGGCTGCGTATGACCTGCAGAGCCGGATCTACAACATCCTCCGCATGGATTTTTTCGCCAAGTGGGGGAACGCGAACGAGCATTCCGAGGACGCGATCACATCGACGCTGTTCCGGCTGGCGCAGTACTTCGGCTGGACCGAGATCCTCCGGCGTAAGATCCAATTCCTGAGCTTCCCGGAGGACGAGGAGACCCGGAAGGTAGCCCGCCTGCAGTCGGATATTGCGCACTGCTTTCTCACCGACAGTTACGGCCTGACGCTCATGATTTGGAGCGACGAGCAGCGAGCGATCGGAGAGCGGATGATCGTCGAGGAGCAAGGAGACGTACTCTGCATGGGATATGCGACGTTTCGGGAGCGGTGCGCCGACACGTTCCTCGCGCACCGTGAGCGGCTTCAGAGAGAGATTGGCGATCCGGGGGTGAATGAGCGTCTGCGAGATGCGCACCATCTCCTCTGCGACCTGGTCGAGACGCTGGACCGCCGGCGTGTCCGTTACACACAGAACCTCGATAGGGCATGACCAGTCACTCATCGATGATGGCGATGGCGGAGCGCACACTGCCCGGAGAATCGGTCGGCAAGCTCACGCCGGCGAAAAGCGCCTTGAATCCAAGCGTCGTCATCGTGGTCGCGCCGCCGTTACCTCGCTGCCGAGCGCAAGAGCGATCGTCCGTGCGATCGCTGCGAGCGTGGCGTGGTTCGCTCAGAGCGACTGCAGGAATTCGATCAGCGGGCCATTGACCTGATCAGGGTCGGTCAGGTTGGAGGCGTGCGGCCCGCCTTGGATGCGGATGAAGCCTGCACAGCCCGCCAGGGCCGCGCACAACCGCTCGCCTTTCTCGATGTCGATCGACTCGTCGGCCGTGCCATGGAAGACGATCGCGGGGCAGGTGATCTCGTGGAGGCGATCAGTGACGTCGTCACGGTCGAACAAGCAGTCCGAGACGGGACCCATGTTCTCGCGCGGGAGCTGGCGCCACTTCGCGATCCACTCTCTGTTCAGGACCGGATCGCCGATGATCAGGTTTGCGATCGCCTGGGCAAGCTGGTCCACCGGGCCGACCGCGAGCCAGGTCTGCGCCATGTGCCTGTATGCGGGAAGCACCTCCGGATCCTCGGGTCCGGACTGGGTGTCGATCAAGACCAGCGCCCGGACGCGATCGGGCGACAGCAGCGCCGCACGGAGCGACAAAAATCCGCCCTGCGACATCCCGCCGATGACCGCCCAATCCAGATCCAGATGATCGAGGAGCCCGAGACAGTCCTCAGCGGAATCCCAGTAGGTGAATGGCTTACCGTCGAACTCCGTCTCCCCGAACCCGCGCTCATCCCACGTGATCACGCGGAACTCAGGCGACAGCGCCTCGACCTGCGGCGCGAACATCTCGCGGTCCATCAGGAAACCGTGCGCGAGCACAACGGGCATCCCGTCGCCCCCGGTGTCATCGAAACGAATCCGCTGTCCGTTGATATCGGCAAATGGCATGCGCCCGCCACTGTATCCGCTGTCCTGCGCGTATGGAGCCGCCTCGCGTTCCTCGCGTCCGACCCACGCGGTCTACCCCCCGCTCCCCCCGCGCTCGACGGGCCGCTCGGCACGCAGCCCTCGACGCCCCAGGCAGCCCGATCAGTGCATCGACAACCGCCGCCACCGTTCGCTGCGAAAGGCGGTTGTGAAGCTCGACGAATGCGCAGCGCTACTCGGCGGGGTGCATGGCGTCGCCGTGCTGCTGCTGCTGCTGCTGCTGCTGGATCGAACGTCGACCGCGACTTGTTGACGAGCACGACCAGATGGGACTACGCTTTCGAAACCACGGAACACCCATCGCGTCAAAGATCCGCGAGCGCTCCGCCAGCCGTTTCGTTGCACCGGACGTCCGTTGAAGAGCAACGGATCGCTCCTGAGGTGCCACCGCGTAAAGCTGCTACTGAGTCAAGGTCGCCATCAACGCCCGTGACGCCGCTTCACGAGGCGATGCCTCTGTTGCACTCGACACCGATGACACCCGGGGGCGCGAGCAGCGGAGTCGCTCGGACGCGCGCCCGAGCGCTGAGCGTGCCGCCTCGGAGAAGCAGGGAGCTTGAGTTTCGGGCGAACATTTCCCTCCTTGACCACCCGGAACCGCGTGACCGAGCCATCGGCGCATTGAACGAGATCATGCTCGACGAGAAGTACTACGCACGCGTCGCGGCCGATCCGTCGCTGTTCGCGAAGATGTATCACCGCGTCAAGGAGCCGGACCGCGCCCTCGTTGCCAAGACAAGTCCGGACATCGCCGCCAAGAAACAGCAGATCCACTCAACCTACGAACAGCTCCATTACATCCTCGCTCGAACTGGGACCGCCCGCGGTCTGGCGAGTCAACCCGGGTATCAGCAGCCGATCGGCACCGAAGCCAAGTCGGTGATGACAGCCTCGACGGCACGATCGGTTCAGATCGATGCGCTCGCGAGACTCATCGGACTGCATGCGGGCGAGCAAGTCCGGATGCCTGGCTATACACACCGCTTCGGGCCGATGATGCACAAGTCGGCTAACCCAGACGAGGATGCCGCCAAGAACATGAGCGCGGTCCTCGGCTCACTTGATGAGGGAGGGGCGAACATCCGCGTGACCCCCGCGGATCGCGGCCCCGGGGCATATGTCTCGACCGACAGCGACAACTTCTACGGACCTCACGGCGTGACATTTGACCCGCGTGACCTGCACCAACTCCCGTTGTCCGAAAGCGAGGACAATCAATGGGAGGTGTCGTCAGAACGAACCAAGGATCAGCGGCATCAGTTCCGCGCGATGGGTAAGCCGATCGCGCTGACCGAGGACAGCAGGCCGGCGTACTCGTCGATCTTCGTCGGCAGCTCGAAGCAACAGACAGACAGGTTGACGGAGCAGTTGAAGCCGCCCGGATTCACTCCAGGCGTGTTACAGGACGAAACCCAGGCGCTCCTCAGATCCGCGTTGACCGCAGCCGCATTCCGAGTCGCAAGAGCCGCCAGGCCTGAGGGCGTCGGAAAAGGTGAGAAACCCAAGATCCCGCTTCCGGAGAGGCCGCCAGCAATACCCGTCCAAGGCTTGAAGGAAAAGCCTATCTCAAATGAGCACGCATTCATGATGCAGTCAATGGTCCAGGAACTCAACGGGCTCTACGAGCCACACTCATGGACGAAGCGGTGGCAGGAGAACCAACGTCTCAAGCTGATGAAGGGAATGTCCGACGCGCTCGACCGCATGTACATCCCGAAGCGTGAGGCCAAGGACGACAACACGGGTGCGGCCGACGACGAGTGGAAGTGAGGCGGCCGGCCGTAAGGGCACGACTAGACGTGCCTGCGGGCTCTGCTCGCGCGCTGTCTCGCAGGCCCACCTTGGAAGTGTGAGAGCGGCCCCACGCCCGCCCTCGTCTGCGCGGCGTCGACTCATGTCGCCGATGTCATCCCCCAGCTCGACTCGGTCAGCTCAAACGCATCCGCAGCATCATCGCGGCCGGGATCTCCGCAGCGCTAGCACTCACATGATCAACGGCGCGATGACTGACGCGAGCACCGCACCGACATTTCAACCGTCCGACCGGATGGGCAGCGGCACCCGGCGTCCACGTGGTCGTGCGAGACTCGCGGTCCCGCTCAGACCACGTCCGATCGGTTTGCATGAGGATGCTCGCCGTTGCGAGCGAGCATGTGTCGGTTCCGGCGCCATAGCAGGCGCAGCCGTCCGGCACGGTCTCAGCGCGCGGTTGGCCAGTGGATCGCCGGGTCGCGACGTGCGACGCACCAGAGCTCGGCCCGGCATACTCGCGGCGATGAGTTCCGAGTGGCAGGCGCGCGATCCCCAGTTCGAGGAGCGCGTCCGAGCGAGCTTCGCGCGCCAAGGCCTGATGTCGACCTTCGCCGCGGAGCTCGACCGAGTCGAGCCGGGGCTCGTGGAAATCGTCGTGCCGTTCGCGGACGGGCTGACCCAGCAGGACGGGTTTTGCACGCCGGAGTAGTGATCGCGGCGATGGACAGCGCCTGCGGCTACGCCGCCTTCACTCTGATGGAGCCGGCCGTCCGCATCCTGACTGTTGAGCTCAAGGTCAATCTGCTCTCGGCCGCGAGCGGGGATCGGCTACTCGCGCGCGGGCAGGTCATCCGGCCCGGTCGCACGCTCACGGTCTGCCGGGGCGACGCTTACGCCGAGACGGGCGAGGAGGAACGCCACGTGGCGACCATCCTCACGACGATGATCGGACTCGCCGAGGCGTAGCCCGTGTTGAGCCGGACCGCGCCGATCGGACCGACGCCGATGCACTCGTCGGCAGAAGCGTCTGTCGAACCTGCAAGCAATCGTCCGAATGCTGGTCAGCGCGGGGTGAGTGGGCACGACGCCGGTCCGTCCTGGCTCGAGGCGAAGGTCATCGTTGGCAGGCCACGAGAAGTTCTGTTTGACCGTTGCGACGATGTTGCCGGTCGGGGATCGGCGAGAGGCCACGTCGACGGGCGGCTCGCTCAACGCAGCGCGAACACATGAGCGGTGATCAGTCTGCTGGTCTTGGGGGTGGCCGCCAGGGATGCACGTGCAGTTGTTCGATGGTAGGTTGGCTTTTCGTGAGGCGATTTGGGCTGATCGCGGTTGCGTGCGCGATGGTGCTGGCGTGTTCCAGCGCGGCGCTCGCGGCTGACGGCACGGTCACGGGCACGATCACCGGCTTGCCAACCGGGTCGGCGTTCGGGGCCGTCACCGCCGTGAACGAGCACGGGGCCATCGGTGGGGTCGCGACGGCCAACGCGGCCGGGCGCTACTCGGTCAAGCTCCCCCCCGGCACCTGGCTGATCGGCGCTGCTGCGGGCGCCGAGGTCGAGGCCGGTGCCAAACCGGCACCGACCGCGTTCACCGTCCTGCGGGTGCGGGCCGGTCGCCATGTCATGGAAAAGCCGCTTCCGCTAGGCGGCAGCGCAACCACCGCCCGGGCAGGCTTGCTCCCGCCGCACTCGGTCGTCACGGTTACAACGATCGGTCTCGCGGACGAGCGTTCCGACATGATTCCCGGCAACAGCTTCGACTTCGCTCCCGTAGTCGAGAACGATCTGTACCGGCTGTGTGCATCTCACGGCATCGAGCTCGTTGATACCTCCACCGCGTTCAAGAAATTCGCTGCGCAGGAGTCGAATCTCTCGGCCTCAGGTCGACTCGCGACGCCGTTTGTCTACCGGCCGATTAAGCCGGAGTACGGCGTGTACACGCACGACCAGTACCTGGCAGACGGCTACGTGAAGATGGGCCTGTTTGTCAGCAGGATCGGTTCCCCCAATATCTTTGACGTCGTCAGTGGACATTGGGGAAGCCCGGACCGGGATACGCCGATCCCGTCTGACGCGGACGTCCTCTCGGCCATCCACGCCGCCAGTCGCAACTTGGCGGCGAAGATGTGCGGCGCCTGAGAACACAGCCGGCGAGCTCGGCTGCTCCCTAACTCTGGCGCGGGACATAGCCGGCAGCCCGGAGGCCTTCATCGCTCCCTCGCCGCTCACGCCCACAGCAGCAGGCGTCGGGCACGCCGACCTCATGGCTTTCGAGCCCGAACGCCACCAGCCACGCCGACCTCGCACAGCCACCCTGCCCGTCCGCTCCGGCGATGCAGCTCCGGCAGCGCCGATGTGACCGGCGGTCCTCCATCGTTCCCGGACAATCCCGGTCGCGCCAGGCCCGTCCCAGGTTTTGGCGCGGCGGAGAGCTTCGCCCGAGGGACTCTTGGCGCCTATATCGGCGTCAGTGCGGCAGCGTCGCGGAGCGCTCTCGCGTCGCGGCTTGGTGGCACGCCGAACATGCGGCGGTACTCGCGGCTGAACTGGGAGGGGCTGTCGTACCCGACCGCGAAGCCGACGCCGGTGACGTCCCCGGGCTCGGCGAGGAGTCGTGCTCGCGCTTCGTGCAGCCGGATCTCTTTCTGGAACTGGATTGGGGTCATCGAGGTCACCGCGCGGAAGTGGCGATGAAACGAGGAGACGCTCATCGTTGCCAGGGATGCGAGTTGCTCGACGCGCAGCGTCTCGTTGTAGTGGCCGCGGATCCAGCGGATCGCGCGGGCCAGGTGCGCGAGCCGGCTGTCGGCCAGTCCGATCTGCCGTACGGTCGCGCCTTGCGGTCCGGTGATGAGCCGCCACAGGATCTCCCGCTCAACGCCGGCCGATAGCGCGGCGGCGTCGTGAGGCGCGTCGAGCAGCGCGAGCAGCCGGGCGATCGCGTCCAGCAGCGCCGGTGATGCGTCGCTGACGGCGATGCCGGCAGGCACACCCCCGCCGGCCTCCGGTTCGCCGCTTGCGGGCGGCCCCGCCTCAAGCAGCAGCGCGGCGATCATCGACGGGCGTAGCTCGAGCGCGCAGGCGACGAATGGCTGCTCAGCGCTGGCCTCTGTGACGTGCCCCGTTACCGGGAGGTCGACCGACACGACTAGGAACTGGCCAGCGCCGTAGGTGAAGGTTCGCCCATTCAGCGTCGTCGCCTTCGCGCCCTGCGCAACGACTGCGAGGGTCGGCTCCGCGATCCCGCACAGCGGCTCGCTCGTCGTCGGCGAACACACAACCGAGACCCCAGGCAGCGCGGTTGGCCTGAGGCCCTCGCCGGCGTGGCGGGTGATCGATTCCTTCAGGCGAGCCAGCTCGTCCACGCCTGAAGTGAACCACATCGGCGCACGCCGACTGCCACGGTTGGCAGGATCGTGCAAGAGTCGAGCAGCATCGATCTAACGGTCAAGAGGCTCGCGGTGGTGTCATGGAGTCCATGACATCTCTCGACTCTTACATCACGCTCGGCCGCTCGGGTCTGCGCGTCAGCCCGCTCACGCTCGGCACGATGACCTTTGGCGAGGACTGGGGCTGGGGTGCGAGCCCCGAGACCTCCGAGGCGATCCTCGCCGAATACCTCGACCGCGGCGGCAACGTCGTCGACACCGCCAACCTCTATACCAACGGTCACTCCGAGAAGATCGTCGGCGACTTCTTCGCCGCCCGGCCCGGACTACGCGAGCGCGTCGTGCTGAGCACGAAGTTCTTCGCCAATCTGTTTCCCGGTGACCCCAACGGCGGTGGCGGCGGCCGCAAGGCGCTGATCGCACAACTCGAGCAGTCGTTGCGGCGCCTGCGGACCGACTACGTCGACCTCTACTGGCTGCACAACTGGGACCGCCGCGCCCCGATCGAGGAGACACTTCGCGCGCTCGACGATCTCGTCACCGCCGGCAAGGTCCGCTACATCGGCCTCTCCGACCTGCCGGCCTGGGTCTCCGCGCAGGCCCACACGATCGCCCACTTCCGCGGCTGGACGCCAATCACCGCGCTGCAACTCGAGTACTCGCTACTCGAGCGCACAGCCGAAGGCGAGCTGCTGCCGATGGCACACGAGCTCGGCATCGGTGTGCTGCCGTGGAGCCCGCTACGCAGCGGTCAGCTCTCGGGCAGGTACGTCCGCGACAACGGCACGCCGGCCGACACCAGGCGCGGCGAGCTGATCGAGGGACCGACGGAACACGACTGGGACGTGATCGAGGCGGTCGCCCAAGTCGCGGACGAGCTCGGCGTCAGCTCGGCCGAGGTCGCGCTGGCCTGGGTGCGCGGCCGGCCCGCGATCTCCTCGACGCTGATCGGCGCGCGCACGCTCGAGCAACTGCGATCCAACATGGCATCGCTCGAAGTGACCCTCTTGCACGACCAACTCGCCGTTCTCGAAGAGCGATCCACGCCATCCCTCGACTTCCCAGCCCCCTACCACGCTGGGCTCGGGCCGATGCTCGGCTTCGGCGGCACCACAGTGGACGGCGTCGAGCTCCCGACGTGGCCCGCACTGCTCGAAAGTTCGGCCCGCTACTGAGCTCACGACGCGAGGGCGTAGTACCGGGGTGGTCCAACGGAACTGACTAGCGCTCGTGGCGAGCCCTGGCCTTGCCGCCCGTGCGGCGTCGCGTCCGCGAGATCGCGTTTTGGCGCGTTCGCGAACGAGCCTCGAGGGGACAATGTTCTCGCCCGCAGCGACTAAGGAGAAGACGATGCCCGTCGGCAAGGCCAAAGCAGTAACCCCGAAGAGCGGAGGCGACGGATTTCGGTTCGTCGTGCCGAGCCTCACTCACATCGACGAACCGCCGATCCGTGAGCATCTGCGCCGCGACGAATTCTTTTGGCTCGATCTCACCAATCCCGGATCCGACGAAATCGACCAGCTAGGCAAGATCTTCGGCTTTCACCCCCTCGCGCTCGAGGACACCGAGCATTTCGGCCAGCGCCCCAAACTCGACAACTACGGCGATTACATCTTTCTCGTCTTCTACGGCGCTTCGCGCCATGACGAAAGCGACCCCCATCCGCTGAACGAGGTGCACATGTTCATCGCAGGCGGCTACCTCGTGACCATCCACCGCGAACCGCTCCCACCGCTCGACCAGCAGCGCGCGCAGCTGGCCGGCCGAGCGCTCCACAGCGAGCAGTTCCTGCTCTATCGCGTCTTCGATGCCCTCGTCGACAGCTTCTTCCCGGTACTCGGCGAGATGGATGACGAGATCGACGACCTCGAATCCGCCGTCCTCGCCAACCCCACCCAACATCAACTCGAGCGACTTTTCTCCCTCAAGCGCCAGCTCATTGCCATGCGCAAGGTCATAACCCCGCAGCGCGACCTGTTCGCCAGCTCGGTCGACCAGATCGCTCAGCTCCCCGGCCTCGAGCTCGACGAGCGCGACTACTTCCGCGATATCTACGACCACCTGATCCGGATCAGCGACCTGATCGACTCATATCGCGACCTCCTCTCCGGCGCAACCGATCTCTACCTGTCGACCGTCAGCAACCGCCAGAACGACGTTATGAAGCAACTCACCGTGATCGCGACCATCTTTCTGCCCCTGGGCTTCATCACCGGCTTCTTCGGCCAGAACTTCAGCTACCTCGTCACCCACCTAATCAGCCCCCAGTGGACGTTCTGGGTGATCGGGGTCGGCAGCATGCTCGCTACCTGCGCCGGCCTGCTGGTCTTCTTTCGCCGCAAAGGCTGGGTCTAGGCATCGCCACGGTCCTGAATCCCTCGACCACAGCCTGCTATCGGCGACGTCATCGCGGACCCGGGCTTAGCCGACCGCGAGACGGGCTGTGGCTGATCGGGACCGGGCGCCTGTCCAGAGGCGGATGACGGCCTTGCCGTGGAGGCCGCCGCTGCGAAGTTGTGTGAGCATCTGCCCGGCGACGTCCAGCTCGACCGTTGAGCGGACGCGCGTGGTGATCGTGCCTTCCGAGAGCATGCGCGCCACCTCGCTCAATCCGTGCGGCGATATGAGCGGGCTCTGGCGCGAGTCACGTCGGGACCGTTGGAGTGTCGCCGAAGCGCCCGTCTCGATGAACCTGGGGTGAAGAAGGGCAAGCGATCGTCCCGCCGCCTTCCCGCGAAGCCGACCGGCCATGGCGGCAAGGCGATCAGGTGCCGGCGATCAATGACCGCGCCTCCGCGGGGCCGACTACGAGATCGTGAAGGTCGCCGCCCACCTCGAGCCGACCGGACTGTTCGACGCCGCCGACCTTCACGGGCTCGAAGCCGGCCGTTCGGATCAACCGTTCGACTTGCCGGCCGGCACGCTTGTCGTCCGTCGCGTAAAAGAGAACGGCCAGCTCCGGTGACCGGTTGCTAGAGGACTCGAGGAGATCGCCCGACATGCTGCCAAACGCCATGGCCAGGCGCTCCCCCTCCGGCAGCCACCCGGCTACAACCTTGCCAGAGGATTGCTGTTGCGGCAGCAGACGCACGATTTTGCCTTGTGCATCGAGGCCGACCGGGTTGCTCGGAACGACCACAAGCTTGTCTGTTAGCGAGTCGGCGATCTCTTCTATGACGCCCTTCAGCACGCCAAACCGCAGCGCGAGGATGACGGCATCGGCGCCCTGCAACGCATCGCGGTTGTCGCTGGCAGCGGCCGCACCTCGCCCGATCGCCGCAGCCAGCGTTCGTGCCGACTCTGTGTCGGCGCTCGCGAGACGTAGGGTCTCGCCGCCCGACGCGAGCCGGCGGGCGATGACCGACCCGAGCCCTCCAGTGCCGATGATCGCGGTGCTCATGACCCGAACCCGTCTCTCAAGTAGTCTGCTCGGATGGCCAGCGAGCGGGCGTCCAGTCCCCTTCTGGGTCCGTTGTCTGTCCGACTTCGATGATGTGTCCGTCGGGATCGCGGATGTAGCAGCGGATCTCGTACTGGTGCTGTTTGGGCGGCGTCAGGAATTCAGCGCCACGGGCGCTCCATTCGGCGTGCACGGCCGCGATGTCTTTGACCCGGATATTCAGAAAGCTGCTGACGCGGTCGGGATCGCGTGGCGTCTCCAGGGTCACCGTAGGCTTGTCATCCGTCGGGCCACCGCCAACGCTGATAACGATCCAGCTGTTGGATAGTGCGACATTGGTCGGCTCTCCGGACGGCTTTCCGGAGAAGACGACCCTGCCGCCGAGTACTTCGGTGTAGAAGCGCCGAGAGCGCTCGACATCGTCCGAGACGATGAAGCGGGTCAGCACAAGCCCCTCTGGGAGCGTACTCGATGGCCAGTGAGCGGGCGTCCAGTCCCCTTCTGGGTCCGTTGTCTGTCCGACTTCGATGATGTGTCCGTCGGGATCGCGGATGTAGCAGCGGATCTCGTACTGGTGCTGTTTGGGCGGCGTCAGGAATTCAGCGCCACGGGCGCTCCATTCGGCGTGCACGGCCGCGATGTCTTTGACCCGGATATTCAGAAAGCTGCTGACGCGGTCGGGATCGCGTGGCGTCTCCAGGGTCACCGTAGGCTTGTCATCCGTCGGGCCGCCCCCGACGTTGGTGATGATCCAGCTTTCGGATAGCGCGACGTAGGTCAGCCCTCCGGGACCGGAGAAGGCCACCCTGCCGCCGAGTACTTCGGTGTAGAAGCGCCGAGAGCGCTCGACATCGTCCGAGACGATGAAGTGGGTCAGCACAATCCCCTCGGGGGGCGGTGGGAGCTCGACCATCTGGCACCTCCACTGGTTGGGCCTCACACCCCTCTCGCGACGGGGTCTGGAGCGGGTCTTCTATCGAACGCGCATTCCATCTGCTTCCACGGCACGGGTCAAGAACCCGTTCGATCCGCGCCGGCGTCGGGGTTGGTGGAGGTCGCCGAGAGCCCGGTGTTGGGAGGCGTGATTCAACAACCAGCAGTCGGCGAGGCTGCGTTGATCCCGCTCGCGGTGTTCGACGGCTGCTACGTCGCGTCCATCGTGTGATGAGGCGCGGCTCCTAACGTCACCCCCTCGCGCTGCCCCGCACCGTGCGCTCCAGTGCGGGCCGACTCAGCGGTATTCGTGGATGTGCTCGGGATCGATGCGGAAACTGATCCGAGGCTGGCCAGCGAAGTCGACAGGGTCCTCGCCGTAGCGCTGGGCCTGTCTCATCGCCCCGGCGAGTGCGGCCTCGCCCTCATCGATGAGCTCAGCACGGCCCCGGATCGAGACGTAATGCAGGTAGTCGCGTTCGTCGTGGACGATCAGGGCGACCCGAGGATCGCGGCGAACGTTGGCCACCCAGCGGCGATCCCGGTGCCCGTTGAGTCTGATGTGGTCGTCGGCGAGCGTGTAATGGATGACAATCTGGCGGGGCGCCCCGTCCGGCCCGAGCGTAGACAAGATCGCACACCGCGGCGCGGAGAGGAACCGGCGCACTGGCTCGATAAGACGCCTGCCGTCGCTCATCACACGAAGTGATAGCGAAAAGCTGAGCGCCGTAGCCGCTGACGCAACCTCGGTCGGCGCGGAGCAGCGCTTTGCTCACCTCGCCGGACTCGGCGCACACGAGCGCAATAGCGACCGAGCGAGACCGTGTCGTGCGAGACCGCGGCTAGGGACGAGTGACGATCACGTCGCGCCTGGGCGCTAGGCCCGGTTTCGTCCTTCGCCGCCGATCTCTACTTGCTCATTCTCGCTCTAGTCGCGCTTCGCATCGGCGGCCCGGGCGGAGCCGGACCGCCCGCGCTCAGTCCACAATCGGCGGCAGCGGCTGCGGATTGAGGAAGCCCTTCTGCCCAAGCACGGGCAACTGCTGCGGACTCACCAAGCCGCTCTGGACGATCGGTGGCAGCGGCTGCGGGTTGAGCGCCAGCGCCGGCGTCGCCGCCATCCCGAGTGACCCTCCGACGACCGCGATCAACCCGGCGAACCTCATGAACCTTTTCATCACTTCGGCTCCTTCCATTAGAGAGTCCTGCTTGAGGCCAAGGTACGGCCGACTCCGAGCGCCGACAAGCAACCCTAGGTGTACACATCCCTCACCTGCATACGAATCGCGCCCGAGCGGCTGGCGCGTCGACCCGCTGGCGGCGTAGATGCGCGAGTCGGCGTGCCCCATCGTCGCCTGGACGCACCCAGGTAGCCAACACAGAAGACGGTGATCCCGAGCCGCAGGATCGATGTGAACGGGATCGGGATCACGAGCAGCGAGAGCAGCCCGCAGATGAGCGGCGCGTATTGGCGCCATGAGCCCAAGCTCGGTTGGCGCAGGGTTGCGGCGCCGACCGCCACCTGGTCATCAGCGTCACCGATGACGGCGTCGGCGGTGTGATCGGGAAACGGGGCGGCGGACTGAGCGGGCTGCACGACCGGGTCGCGGCCTACGGCGGCAGCCTGCACGTCGACAGCGTGCCGGACAAAGGCACGATCCTGACCGCGGAGCTGCCGTGCGGGTCGTGATCGCCAAAGACCAGGTACTGCTGCGCGAGGGACTAGCGCGGCTGTCCGCCGATGGCGGGCACGAGGTGGCGGCGTCTCACGGAGATGCGCGGGGCTTGGTGGCGGCGGTGGCGGGGCATCGCCCTGACCTCGTCGTGGTCGACATCAGGATGCCGCCGACCTTCACCGACGAGGGCGCTCCGCCGCCTACGAGATCAAACACAGCCATCCACAGGTCGGGGTGCTGGTCCTCTCCCAGCACATCGAGACCAGCCACGCCATCGAGCTGGTGACTCTCGGCGGGTTCGGCTACCTGCTCAAGGACCGCGTGCCCGCTGTCGACGAGTTCCTCGATGCCGCCGAGCGCGTCGCACGTGGCGGCTCCGCGCTGGACCCGCAGGTCGTCGGGCGCCTCCTCGGCCACGGCCGCCAGGCCGCCACGCTGGCCGAGCTCTCAGACCGTGAGCGCGAGGTGCTCGAGTTGATGGCCGAGGGCCTGACCAACGCCGGTATCGCGGAACGCCTGGTCGTCAGCGAGCGCACCGTAGAGACGCACGTTCGCAACGTGCTGACCAAGCTCAACATCCCCGACAGCCACAACGGCCATCGCCGAGTGCTGGCCGTGCTCACTTACCTTCGCGCAACTCCCTGTCACGCTTCCCACCCCAACTTCGCGGGAGGGACCACAAGCCGGGGCGACTTCCCGCGCGCGTGATCAGCCGTGTCTGCTGCCGGCTGTCATGTTTTTGCGTCGCCGCGGCACTGCCGACCGCGGCGGTGTCGCGCGCATGTGATCGCGTACCGGGGCGAGCAGGCCGGTCAGTGCTTCGAGTTCCTTGCGTGAAAGAGGCTCGAGGAGCAGGCTGCTGACGACCTCAATGTGGCCGGGAAGGACCCGCTCGACGAGCGCGCGGCCAGCGTCGGTGATGGTGACGTCGATGCTGCGCTCGTCATCCGGCGACGCTGAGCGCCTGATGAGGCCTCGCCGCTCCAGCAGGCCCGCCTGGTAGGTCAGGCCGCTACGGCTGTAGACGACGCTGTCGGCGAGGTCGGTCATGCGATGGCTGCCGGCGGGTGAGTCGTTCAGGCGCGCGAGGATCTGGAACTGGACGTAGCTGAGGTCTCCGTCGGCCCGCAGGTGCTGCTCGACGGCGTGCCGCAAGATGCTGCTCACGTCCATCAACGCGAAGTAGGCATTGAGTTGCTGCGGGTCGAGGGAGCGCGCGGGTTTGGGCACGCGGACATTGTACTTGCTTCGAATTTGAACTAGTGCTAGCGTTCCCCATGCTTCAAATTCGAAGCAACTCACGATCAAGGAAACGAGGCTCTCATGAAAGCGGTGCGGTTTCACGAGTACGGCGATCCCGACGTCCTGCGCTACGAGGACGTCGAAGTGCCTGTCCCCGGGCCCGAAGAGGTGCGGATCCACGTCGCGGCCACGGCGTTCAATCCGGTCGACGCCGGCATCCGCGGTGGGTATCTCCAGGAGCCCTTCCCGGTAGCGCTACCGCACGTACCGGGGATCGACGTCGCGGGCACGGTCGACGCGGTCGGCGCGAATGTCACCATCCGCCGGGTTGGCGATCGGGTCATCGGGTTCCTGCCGATGGTCGCCGACGGCTCGGCTGCCGAGTACGTCCTCGCGCCGGCAGAGATCCTCGCCGAAGCGCCCGCGAGCATCCCGCTGGCCGATGCGGCGGCTCTCCCGTCGGTGGGACTGACGGCCTGGCAGTCGCTGTTCGAGCACGGCGATGTTCGGGCCGGGCAGCGCCTGCTCATCAACGGCGCCGGCGGAGCGGTCGGCGGCTATGCCGTCCAGCTTGCCAAGCGCGCGGAGGCGCACGTGATCGCCACGGCCAGCCCGCGCAGCACCGAGCGCGTCCGCAGGGCGGGCGCGGACGAGATCATCGACCGCACCACGACCACGGTTGTCGAAGCGGTCAGGCCGCCGATCGACGTCGTCCTGAACCTCGCGCCGATCGAGCCGGCGGAGCTTGGCGCATTAGCAGGCCTGGTCCGCGCCGGCGGGATCGTGCTCAGCACCGTCCCCACCGCAATGCCCGACGAGACGGCCAGCGTTCGCGCCGTGCCCGTCTTCGCGCGCAGCGACGCCCGACAGCTCGCCGAGCTCGTGCGGATGATCGACGCCGGCGAGCTGCACGTCGATGTCGCCGAGCGCCTCGCCCTCAGTGAGCTGCCCGCCGTTCATGCTCGCTCCGACGCCGGAGCCCTGCCCGGCAAGGTCGTTCTCCTCCCCAACGGTTGAGCCGACTACGGTCAGGCGGCACGCGCTGTCGGGTCGTAGTCGCGGCTCCGCGGCGATGCGCACCGTGGCGGACCGGATCGGAGCGGATGTATAAGGTCACCGGGGATGCGCCCTAGAAATCGTCGGCCCACGCCCCGCTGGGTCCGGATCGGACTCGTGGCGTTTGCGTGCACTGCGATCCTCATTCAGACTGTGCACGCGCGCGGAGTTGGCAGCGCGGCGACCGCGTCGGCAGCGAGTCGAGCGCCGGCGAAGGCCGGCGCGCTTTCGGCGCAGCAGCTTGCCGGACAGCGGGTGATCTTCAGCTACGCCGGGCTCACACCTCCGCCCGCCTTGCTGGCGAAGATCAGGGCTGGCGAGGCCGCCGGCGTCATCTTCTTCAAAGGGAACATCTCGAGCGACGCACAGATCAAGGCTGTCATCAGCCAGCTGCAGCACGCGGCCGCGCAGAGCCCGGTCAAAGAACCGCTGTTGATGATGACCGACCAAGAGGGCGGCCAGGTCCGCCGTCTCCCGGGCGCCCCCGTGCTGTCCGAGAAGCAGATCGGCGAGTCATCTAACCCCGTAGCCGCGGCGGGCCGGGCCGGCCACCTTGCCGCCCTCAACCTCAAGGGCGCCGGAATGAACGTCAACCTTGCCCCTGTCCTTGACGTGTACCGCACACGCGGGAACTTCATCGACCAGTTCGAGCGCTCGTACAGCAACAACGCGCACACGGTCGCTCAGCTCGGCGCCGACTTCATCAAAGCCCAGCAGCACGTCGGCGTCGCTGCCACGGCCAAGCACTTCCCGGGACTCGGCGCGGCGACCACAACCCAGGACACCGACACCGAACCGGTTACGTTAAATGTGCGGCTGGCGGCGCTGCGATCGACCGACGAGCTGCCCTACACATCCGCGATCGCCGCTGGAGTACGGCTGGTGATGGTCTCCTGGGCGACCTACCCGGCGTTCGATCCGCACCATCCGGCTGGGCTCTCCTCCGCCGTGGTCCAGGGAGAGCTCCGCAACCGGCTCAAGTTCACCGGCGTCACGATCACCGACGCGCTCGAAGCCGACGCACTGAACGCGTTCGGCACGACCTCCAACCGCGCCGTGCTCGCCGCCGGCGCGGGCATGGACCTCCTGCTCTGCGCCGGCCAGAACGTCGGCCAAGGGACCACCGCAGTCAATGCCCTCGCGAACGCCCTGAACAGCGGCAAGCTCAACAAGACCGCCTTCGCGGCCTCCGTCCAACGAATCACCGCCCTCCGAGAGAGCCTCGGCGCCTAACCCGAAAGCAGCCATCTCCGATGGCGGCTCGAAAGCATCCGGTGTTTGACGTCACGAGTCGGGCGACTTGATGAAGCCGGGCTGCGCGTATGCCGGGTCCGGGTAGGTGTAGAAGCCCCGGCCGGCCTTGACGCCGAGATCCCCGCGGTCGATGTACTCCTTGAGGAACGCCGCGTTCGCGCGCAGTTGCGCGTCGCCGAGTTGACGCGCCCAGTAGTCGGTAATCGTCCACACCGTGTCCAGGCCGACCGCGTCCAGCGCGCCCAGTGGCCCGACGGGCGCCTTGGTGATGTGCATCCATGACCGATCGATGTCCTCGATCGACGCGACTCCCTGCTGCGCGAGCGAGATCGCGGCGCTGTTCAGCGCGCTGTACATCGAGTTAAACACGTACCCGTTGTGCTCTTGGCGCAGCTCGATGGGCACCTGACCGATGCGCCGTGCAAAGGCGAGCACGAGTTGCGTCACCGCCGGCGCCGTGCCGGGGTGCGGCATCACATCTGCAAGGTTGTTGATCCACACGGGAATGTGAAAGTGAAGCGCCAGCAGCCGGCTGCCACGTCCCGATCTCGCCGCGTACTGAGACGGCAGCAGCGTCGACGTGTTGGTCATGAATATCGTTCGCGGCGGGCACTCGGAATTGAACTCAGCGAGCACGCGCCCTTTTAGATCGGGATCCTCGGGCACCGCCTCGCTCAACAAGTCAGCGTCCTGCGCGGCGGCGCGTAGATCTGTCGTCAGGGTAATCCGCGCCTGCGCCGCCTCCCGCAGCTCTGAGGTGATCGCCCCGCCGGCTTCGAGGCCCTCCGCATAGGCTTCGATGCGCTTCTTCGCAGCTTCCAGCGCCGCCGGGTCGATGTCATAGACCACGACGTCGTAGCCGTGGCCTGCGCACTGAAACCCGATCTGCTGACCCATCGTCCCGGCGCCCACGATCGCGACGCGGCGCACGTCCTCAATCTGCATCTCCCCCGGCGCCGGCTCATCCGTCGATACAGCGGAGGGCTGTGAGTGCTGGACCATCCGAGCTTGAGTATCCCAACCAAGAGCCACGCGCAACGCGACGACGCGCGCCCGAAACCCCGGTGATGCGCGCATCAGGCGCGGATCAATGCCCCGAGAGCGTCCGGGTCGTACAGGCTCTCAGAGTCGATCGGCCGGCCGTCAAGGACCCCGAAGGGCGTGCCGTTGGGATCTTGCTCTTCGAAGACCTCGTCGATCTCACGGACCCATCGTTCATAACGGCCCTCCCGCACCCCGGCCACATAATCCGCGCTGGTGATGCCGGCACGGCTACCGAGGTCCAACAGATCCACAATCGTGAAGCCGCCGCTGTGTTCCGGGGGCTGGTTGGCGAACATCTCGCGACGCAGCTCATCGAACCGACCGGCCCCAGCAGCAACCGCCAGAGCGTTTGCCGCCCGGACCGATTCGTTTCCGAGGAAGGATCGGATTCGATACTCCACCGCGACCGCGCCGGCCGCGACCTCGCGACGCAGCAGGTCTCCAGACCGCTCCTCAAACTCGCGGCAGTAAGGGCATTGCGGATCCTCAAAGACCACCAGGCGGCGTCGGGCAGCTTCACTGCCCACGAGCACACCCCCTTCAGGAGTGTGGCCCGGCGGCACTCCAGTTGCTTCCATGACGCCCATTCTGCCCTTTCCACCCTCGAGCCGCCACGTACCGGGACTGGATAGATCAGTCGGGAACGTGGCTCCGGAGCGCCTCGAGGCCCGCGATCAGGACCCGCGTCGCCCGGATGAGACGTCCCGGAAGGTCCAGCAATGCATGGCCCAGTCTCGGCTCTGCCTCGTAAAGCTGGGCGAGCGGCGGAGGTGGTGTTGCAATCTGGTAGATCGCGCCGGCGAGCAGCGCGACGGCGGATACCAGCTCGCGGCGCTCGTCCGCGCTCAGGTCCGGGAGCGGAGCCTCGAGTGCGGTGGCCACGGCCTCGACGGCTCCAAGGGAGGTGTGCTTGTAGGCCCGCACGGCCTCCAACGAGGCGTGGCGCTCGAGGTTGAGCGCCGTGTGCGGGATGAGGTCGCACAGGAGTGGCCGGGCAGCGAATCCGGCAGCGAGCACGGCCGCCGTCGCGTCGGCGTCTCCCGGGTCGACCTGAGCGAGCGCCTCGGTGGTGTGTAGCGCCCACCCCCGCCAGGCACACGCGGTGAGCTCGAGGAAGATCTCCTCGCGGGTCTGGAAGTAGCGCAGGAGCGCTGACTTGTGGACGCCCACGTCGTCCGCGATGTCGGCGAGCGTGACCTGGCGGACGCCGTCGCGCTCGGCCAGCCTCGCGGCCGCGGCGAGGATCGCTTCGCGACGCTGAGCCTTGTGCTCGGGGCTGCGCGCGCGCTGAAAGGTCGGAGATGCCACGCCGCAAGCGTAGCTAAGGCAACGGCGGTGTATTATTAGCGCAACACTGTTCTCTTATCGTGGAGGAACCCAATGTCGACCGTCTTCTTCCTCACCGGCTCCAGCCGCGGGCTCGGCCGCGCAATCGCCCAGGCCGTCCTCGACGCCGGCGATCAGCTCGTTGCCACCGCGCGGCGGGTGTCTTCGCTCGACGATCTCTCCGCCAGATACGGAGATCAGATCCTGCCGCTCGAGCTCGATGTCACCGACGCCGGCGGCGCCCAGGATGCGGTCGCCCGCGCCACCGAACGGTTCGGTCGGATCGACGTGGTGGTCAACAACGCCGGGTACGCCAACCTTGCCGCCGTCGAAGACATCTCGCTCTCCGACTTCCGCGCCCAGCTCGAGACGAATTTCTTTGGTGTCGTCAACGTCACCAAGGCAGCGCTCCCGGTCCTGCGCCGCCAGGGAGCCGGTCACATCATCCAGGTGTCGTCGATCGGCGGTCGACTGGCCACCCCCGGACTGGCGGCGTACCAATCCGCGAAATGGGCGCTCGGAGGATTCTCGGGAGTGCTCGCGGCCGAAGTCGCGCCACTCGGGATCCACGTCACCGTCCTCGAACCCGGCGGAATGCAGACCGACTGGGCGGGCTCATCGATGCAGATCCCGCCGGTCTCAGCTCCCTACCAGCCGACCGTCGGCGCCAGCGCCGCGATGCACAACACCACCAACCTCAGTCTCGGCGACCCCGCCAAGGTCGCGCAAGTCGTGCTCCAGGTGGCGGCGATGGACGACCCTCCAAGCCGTCTGATTCTCGGCAGCGAGGCCTACACCTACGCGACCGCGGCCGCCCGCGCTCAGGCCGAGGCAGATGAACGCTGGCGCGAACTCACCATCTCCACCGACCGCGACGACGCCTCCGACGCCGACCGCGACCCAATCGCGGCCCGTAGGGGCTGATCGGACCACCGCCGAGCACACGCACCAAAGCCCGAGCCGGCTCCGCGCCAGCCGTTCTGAACGCGGGTGCCCGGGCGGGTACGGCCTGGCTGCTCAGAACCGATGAGCCTCGAGCCACTCGATGGTGTCCGGCTCCACGCCTACGCGCCTGTCCGCCTGTCGGGCTTGCGTCCGCTGACCGGCCATCTTGGCGGCGTCAGGGTCCTCGTAGACGGTTAGCGAGAAGGCCTTGCCGGTCCGGGGATCGCGCAGATGGAAGCCCGCGACGAACCTGGGGTGCCGCTCAACGTCTCGCGCAGCGGTGGGAGGCGAGGATCCAAGCCAGATAGACGCCACAAAGGCGACAGACGCCGAGCGCACCGCTCAGCGCGAGGCTCCTACTTCAGCCGCCTAGACCCGCTCGACCGAAGGTTGGCTAATCGAGCAGCGCTCTAGTAGTCGCGTTCGCGGCGCCGGAGCATCTGCTCCTGTTCGCGAGCTGCTCGACGCTTGCGCGCCTCTTGAGATGCTTCCTCGTTACGCTGGGCGATCTGTCGCCGGAGATCGTTGAAGGCGGCTTCAGAGGTTGATCTTCCCGGGCCAGGCTCTTCACGGGCCCGATCGGGCTTCTGATTCTGCTTCGGCATATCTGTACCCCTCGTCGCTCCGTATGGAAGGCCAGGCCACTGGAAGAATGCGAGAGCGGACACTCAGGCGGTGGGGACTGCTTCCGACTGTACTCCCCGCCGAGGGCTGGCGCGCCGGCGCCCGGGAGGAGAATCGGGTAGAGATGCTGGCTATGGGGAGAGCGTCGCTGGCTCGCCGGCGCCAGACCGCTCAAAACGCCCACATTGTCGGGCTTCGTCTCGCGACTCCGAGGCTCCGGCCGCCAGGCTGGGTTCGAGGTTCACGGCCGGCTGGTCAGCCGATCAGCGATCGGTCACGAACGATCCTGATGTTGCTCGTGCGAGCCTGCAAACGGTCAAACGCTCCCTCCAGATCGCTCGAGGGCGGCTCCGTCGACCAACGCTTGCCGACTTCGCGGACCCCGCCCGACGCTTCCAGCTCGCGCAGTCGCCGTAGCGTCTTCGCGTGGTTAAGCCCGGCCGCCTTGGCGATCCTTCCGGTGGAATGCTCGCCGCGCGGCAACTCACGCAGCGCCTTCTTCACCCGATCTTCGTGCTCCTCAGGCCGCCGGTCGCTTGCGGACGAGGCCGCCTGAGCGGTGGGTGAGGCCGCCTGAGCGGTGGGTGAGGCCGCCTGAGCGGTGGGCGAGGCCGCCGGAGCCGTGGCCACGGGCGCCGGAGCGGTGGGCGCGGCAACCGGCCGTTCACGCACCGGAGGGGCGCTTCCATAGCGGGTTCGACACGCGGTGCACATCACCAACGGCTCCGCACCGTCTCGCGGGACAACCTCCAGCTTTCGCCAGTGGCGCCCGGTTCGACAAACTGCGCAGCGCCGCCCGCCGCGCTCGATCTCGGTCAGGTCCTCGGCACTTATTGCCTTCACCCACCTCACGATAGACCGTTCAGGACAACGTGACCGGTCCGGCCGCCCGGCTGCTCGGTCGGTCGGCCACGCAGGAGACCTCGACGGACCCGCCCCGGTCGCTCCGCAACGCCAATCCGACCGGCTCCTGACGGCCGGTCACTGGGGGCGGCAAGACGGTCGGCGGTAGTCTGATTGCGATGGCGAACCGCGGCGATGGTCTTCTGTCCCGGCTCGTGGCGCGCGGGCGGGGCGTTCCTTCCGCGCGCGACTGGCAGCGTTGCGCCGTCCTCGAGCCGCTCCGCGCACCACGGATACCTGAGTTCGTCAGCGATGGAGCCTGCCTACCTTTCTCGCCCCTCTTACTAGAGCGCCCGCCCGAGCACCTTGACCTCTCCGATCCAGCCGTGAGCGCCCTTGCCGCACAACTTGATGGAAAGCTCGTGGGCTGGCGGCTGCTCGCACGGACCGACACTCAGGCGCAGTTCGGACGCGGACTGCCGCCGGAACTGCTGACGGTCGTCGTCAAACACGACCCCAAGCGCGGCACGTGGTCGTGCGTAGCGAAGCGCAGCGGCCGGCCGCTGCGCGCAACCCGCGATGGGATTCGGGCGTCCTCTTGGCATTTGGACGAAGCGGTCGAGCTCAAGCCTGAGGACACTGTTCTGCGGATATGCGTGACAGAGCAGACTCTCGCGGGCGGCCGCCGGGCCGACGGCCGCGTGCTCGCGCCGGACCTCTATGAGAGCGAGCACGAACTCATCCTGACGCTGTACGTCCAGCCTGCGCCAGGGCTTCAGATCCAAAGACCAAACCCGGAAACGCCGGTCCGAGTGGCCCTCTCGCAGCCCGTCGGGCACAGAGAAGTGATCGACGGAGCGGTGTACGAGTAAGGCGCACCGCCGCGAGTGTGCCGTCAATAGCTTCGCGCGCTCTCATGCGCGCACCGCGTTTAGCGACAAGGCCCAGAGGCGCTCGGCGGCGTCTGGATCGAGCGCGTACGGAGCAACGCCGGAGGCGGCAGCGCTGGTGTCCTCGGGTGGTAGCGTCTCGGCCTCGTTGCAATCCTCGAAGTAGCGTCCGCCGATGCCCTCGAGCTCCGGAGATGTCGCGACCAGCACGCTGGTGGCGGCACCCTGGGCGATCGTCTTGAACCGCATCGGCGCGCCGTTGACCGTCTGGGTCGTCGTCCCGCCGCTCGCCGCCTCGGCACGCAAGTCCGCGACCATCTGTTGGTCCATGTGGCGTGACAGGTTGGTCTCGATGATTCCCCCGGGATGGACGGCGTTCGCGGTGATTCCGTCGGCCGACCAGTGGTGGGTCGCTCCGACCGCAAACAGCACGTTGGCGGTCTTCGACTGTCCGTAGGCGAGCCATGGGTCGTACTCGCGCGAGGTGAAGTTGATGTCGTCGAACATGACCGGCGAGCGGAGATGGCCGCGTGAGCTCAGCGACACGATCCGCGCGTCGCCGCCAGCGGCAAGTGCGTCGTGGAGGCCGATCGCGAGCGCGAAGTGACCCAGATGGTTAGTCGCGAACTGGACGTCCCAGCCGGCCGGCGTCAGCTCGAGCCGGGGTAACGCCATCACGCCGGCGTTATTGACGAGGATTTGGAGCGGGTCGGTCCAGGTCTGGGCGAACGCGGTGACCGAGGCCGGATCGGCAAGATCGAGAGGTCTGACCTGGATCCGGTCGTTGCCGGTGGCCTCGCGGATTTCGATCGCTGTGCGCTCGCCGGCGTCGGTGTTGCGAACCGCGAGCGTGACCTCGGCGCCGGCGCTTGCGAGCGCGCGCGCAGTCTCGACGCCGATCCCGGACGAGGCGCCGGTGACGATTGCGTGCCGGCCGGAGAGGTCGATGCCGTCGATCACCTCAGCGGCGGTCGATTCGAACCCAAACGGAGTCTGAATGTGAGTGGTCGATGTCATGACCGAGAGTCTTGAGCACCGGACCGGAGCTCACAAGAGATCCGTTGATCCTGGTAGTGACAGGACCAGCATCGGCGCTCGCGCTGCGCGTATCGTTGTCCTGGAGTGCCCCGCGAGAACGTGATCGGCGAGTACCTGCGCGCTCGGCGCGAGCTCGTGCGGCCCGCCGACGTCGGGCTGCCGCAGCTGGCGGGCCGGCGGCGTGTGCCAGGCCTCCGTCGGGAGGAGGTCGCCATGCTCGCCGGCGTCAGCGCCGATTACTACGTGCGGCTCGAGCAAGGGCGCGACCAGCACCCATCCCCGCAGGTGATCGAGGCACTCGCGCGAGCGCTGCAGCTGGACGACGACGCAATCTCGCACCTCCATACGCTTGCCAGTCCCGCCGCCCGTCGTCGGCGACGCCCGAGCCCACGTCCGGAGCGAGTGCCCGCCGGCATCATCCAGTTGATCTCGACCTGGAACGAGACGCCCGCTTACGTTTACGGCCGCTACATGGACGTGCTGGTGGCCAATCCGCTCGCCACCGCGCTCGCTCCTTACTACGCCGCGGGCGAGAACCTCGTGCGAACCGCGTTTCTTGACCCGCGGCTCCGCGACCGATACGAGGACTGGGACCGAGCCGCGGCCGCCGCCGTTGCGGCACTGCGCGCGCTCGCCGGCCCCGACGCCAACGATCCCGAGCTGAACGAGCTCGTCGGCGAGCTGTCGGTGCGCAGCGAACGGTTCCGCCAGCTATGGGCGCGGCACGACGCACGCCCCAAGCGCAGCGGCACGACGCAGATCGAGCACCCACAGCTCGGCAGGCTGGAGCTCAACTACGAGAAGATGCCGATCCCGGACGCCGACCGACAGACCCTGTGCATCTATCACGCCGTGCCGGGCAGCCGGAGCGCTCAGTCGCTGATACTGCTCGCCACCGCGACCGCGACCGAGCAGTACGAGCGCGACGCAGCCCACTCAGCTCCGCGATCCTGAGGGCTCGCACCCGTCACTCCCGACGCGGGTTGCGCTTCGGGATCGCGGCGGCTATGGTGCGGAAGAGGCTTTGTTAGGCTTCTTACCGGGCGGATCCGGGACGGATATGAGGCGCATTCTCAATCGGGGCAGAGTATTCGGCGTGGCATTGGCGCTGTCGGCGTGCGCAGTGGCGTGGGCTGCGTCCGCGGCGTCTGCCTCGGATGCGATTTATTGGACGAGCTACACGAGCGCGGGTGCGGTGCAGCTTGGAAACCTGGATGGCTCGGGCGCCCGGGATCTGTTCACGGGCGAGAACAGTCCTGAGGGTGTCGCGATCGACGCCGCGGCGGGCAAGATTTACTGGGCCGATACGACGTCGGGGGCGATCCGCGTCGCCAACCTGGATGGAACGAGCGCACAGACCCTGTACACGGGTGAGACCCAACCATCGGGCGTCGCGATCGATCCGTCTGCCAACCTGATCTATTGGGCGGACTCGGTGTCGCGTACCGGCACGATCCGGGTCGGGAACCTCGACGGCAGTGGCGCCGCCAGGACGCTGTTCGCGGGCGAGTCCTATCCGGTTGGGGTGGCGATCGATCCGGCGGGCGGGAAGATCTACTGGGGCAGCTACGACACGTTCAAGATCCGCGTCGGGAACCTCAACGGCACCGGCGCCACGGACCTGTTCACGGGCGAGAACTATCCCACCCAGTTGGCCGTTGATCCCGCTGCCGGAAAGATCTACTGGACCAACGAGTTCGGCGGCAACGTCCGGGTTGGGAACCTCAACGGAACCGGCGCGACGAGTCTGTACACGGGCGAGGGTGATGTCGGCGGCGTTGCCATCGATCCGGCGGCCGGAAAGATCTACTGGACCAACTGGAATCTCGGGACAGTCCGGGTCGGGAGTCTGGACGGCAGCGCGCCCGCGCAGAGCCTCTACACGGGTCAGACTGACCCCTGGATGGTTGCCCTCCTGCGCGCCCCCCTGGGCACCGGCGCGCCGCAGGTGTCGGGGAGCAGAGCGGTCGGCCAGACGCTGACGTGCAGCCCGGGGACCTGGGCGGCGGATCTGCTGAGCGGTTTCCTGTACCGGTCGCCGCAGAACCTCTTGTATCAATGGACTTTCAATGGTGCGCCGATCGCCGGCGCCACGACGAGCTCCGTGCTCACGAGCACGCCCGGCGAGTATCGGTGCGAGGAAATCGCCACCAACGCCGCCGGCTCGACGACGCAGACGAGCGCTCCCGTGACCATACCGCTGCCGCCGCCGCTGCTGGGCAGGAAAGTCAACGCAGCGCCGGTCAGCGGCAAGGTGTTCCTGCTCGTCAACGGCCGGTTGGTGTCCCTGCCCGCGGCGAAACAGATTCGGTCCGGCGCCGTGGTCGATGCGCTTCACGGGACGATCTCGCTGACCAGCGCGACCGGGAAGGGCAAGAAGACGCAGAGCGGGACGTTCGGCGGCGCCGTGTTCAAGGTGATGCAGGCGAAAGCCGGACCGAACAAGGGCCTGACCACACTGACTCTGGTCAACCACGCGTTCAAGGGCGCTCCCTCGTACGCGACCTGCAAGGCGCACAAGGCCGGGGATGCCTCGGCCGCCGCGGTGTCGAAGAAGGTCCTCCAGTTGCTGCACGCCAGCGCGAAGGGCAAGTTCAAGACCAGCGGCCGCTACGCCGCCGCTACCGTGCGCGGCACCAAATGGACGATCGCGGACCGCTGCGACGGAACACTCACCCGCGACATCACCGACTCGGTGGCAGTCACCGACTTGGTCCGCCACAAGACTTTCATCCTGCACGCTGGGCAGAGCTACCTCGCCAAGTCGGCTCATCCGGCCAAATAGCCGGTCCGTTCTAGCGGTCCCCAGAGACCCTGAACGGCGACGGCGGGCGAAGCCGGTCGCCCGCCCCTCGGACCGCAGTTGCGCGGCGCCGGTGGTGGTGAGATCCCGACCCGAGATACAAATACGCGGGGTTATGCGATATCGGGGTGTGAAATCACTACAACGCCAGAGCGGGACACCGAGCGACGCTGAGCTGCTTCAGCGCACGCGACGTGATCCGTCGGCTTTCTCAGAGCTGTACACCCGGCACGTCGGCGACCTGCACGCGTGGCTGTCCCGACGGATTACGTGGGCGGCCAGCGACCTCACGGCCGAGACATTCGCGCGGGCTCTCTTGAGCACCGACCGGTTCCGTGACGACCACGACGGATCGGCACTGCCGTGGCTGCTCGGGATCGCGCGCAACGTTCTAGCGGACACCGTCCGGCGGGATCAGATCGAGACGCGCGCTCGCGAGCGACTCGGCCTGCCGCTCGACCTCGCCGCCGAAGATGGATTCACCGAGGTCGAGGAGCGCCTCTCCCCCCGTCTCGCGCTGGAGCGTCAGCTCGACGCTCTCCCGCCGGGCGAGCGTGAAGCGCTCGAGCTGCGAGTCATCGACGAGTTGCCCTACCAGGAACTCGCCGCCCGACTCGACATTCAACCCGCGGCCGCACGTCTGCGGGTCTCCCGCGCGCTCCGGCGCCTCGCCCACATCGTCCCTCAGGAGGAAGCATGACCACCCCGATCCCGCCCAGCCTCGAACGCTTCGGCGACGAGCTCAACCGCGCGGCGCACCGCGAACTGTCCACCCATTCCGAATCGGCGCGCGCGCGCGTTCCGCGGCCTCGACTGCTCGCGGGCGGCACGCTCGGCCTGGCGGGCGTCGCCGCGGCACTCGTGATCGCCCTGAGCGGGTCGACGGCTCCGCCTGCGTTTGCAGTGACCAAGGCAAGCGATGGCTCGGTGCTCGTGAAGCTCAACTACGGCGCCGATCAGAACCTTCCCCAGGTCAACCAGAGGCTCGCCGCCTTGGGGACCCACGAGCAGATCGGGATCGCAATGGCGACCGGCCCGGCACTCACCGCCGGCGCCGTGACGTGTACGCCGGCGCCGAGCGCGTCGAGCACATCGGGGCCGACGGTGAAGGTTCTCGTGGGCACGAACGGCACTGAGGTCGTCAGCCAGGGCGAGTCAGCTGGCAACACGGCCGAGGGCACCTTCCACCTGGCCTCATGCGGCGTGTACCCCGCTCACACGGGTCTGTCTACGCTCCGCGGATATTCGGGCAACAGTTGATCCGATGACTGCCGTCGGCGCCCGCCCAGCGCGGGCGCCGGCGGTGGCGCAGTTGGCGGTCCGGCCCCCGGGTGATGGCGGGGGCCGGACCGCTGCGTGGTGGCCGTGGCTGCTCGTCGCGGCCGCGGTCGCCTGGAACCTCGCGAGCCTCCGAGCGCTCACACGCGGGGTCACGTACCTGAACGACAGCTCGCTGCACGAGCAGATGGTGCGGTTCGCGACCGCGCAGCTGCGCGCCGGACACCTGCCGCTCACGAGCTGGTTCCCGTTCCTAGGTGAGGGATCGCCGCAGTTCCTCCACTACCAGAGCCTGCCCGCGATCCTCACCGGCGCGCTCGGGCTGCTGACCGGCCCCGACGTCGCCTTTCGCTGGTCGCTGTACCTGCTGTTGTCGCTGTGGCCGATCAGCGTCTACCTGTCGGCCCGGCTGTTCGGGGCTGGCCGCCCGGCGGCGGCCGCCGCGGCCGCGATGTCCCCGTTTCTGGTCAGCGCCAGCGGGGTCGGGTATGAGCAGCACGCCTACGTGTGGACCGGGTACGGCGTCTGGACGCAACTGTGGGCGTCGTGGACGCTGCCGCTCGCATGGGGCTTGAGCTGGCGAGCGATCCGCGACGGGCGCGGCTACCTCGGAGCCGTCCTCTTCACGGCTCTGACGATCGCGCTGCACTTCGAGACCGGCTACCTGGCGCTGTCGGTGCTGCTCGTCTGGCCACTCGTCGCCGGCCGCCCACTCGTTCCCCGGTTGCGTCGGGCGGCTGGCCTTCTCGGCGGTTCGCTGCTCGCGTCAGCGTGGGTGATCGTCCCGCTGCTCGCGCAACGGGACTGGGCGGCCGTCAACGAGGCGTTTCAGGGCACGCCGCTCGTCAACGGCTACGGCGCGCATCAGGTGATCAAGTGGCTGATCTCCGGCGGGCTGCTCGACGACGGCCGGCTGCCGGTCGTGACCGTGTTCGCGGCGGTCGGGCTCGGCTTGGCGTGGCTGGCCTGGTCCGCGGACACCGACGGGCGCGCGCTGCTGGTCGCTCTCGCGGTGTGCCTGCTGCTCGCGTTCGGTCGCACGACGTTCGGGTCGCTCGTCGATCTGATCCCAGGCCACGCCGACCTCTTCTTCCGCCGCTTCATGATGGGCGTGCAGCTCGCCGCGCTGCTCCTCGCCGGTCGCGGAGCGGCATGGCTGGCCGCCTGCTGCTTGCGGCTGCTCGAAGCCCGGGTCCCGCGCTGGCCACGCGGCCTGTCCCCCGCCATCGTGCTCGTGGGGGCGATCGCGGTGCTCGCACCCGCATGGCTTCAGCTCGGCACCTTTGACCGCCACGACAGCGCGGCGATCGCGGCCCAGCGCCGCGCCGACGACACCCAGGGGGCCGAACTCGATCGACTCATTGCCGCAGTCAAACGCCAGGCCGGCGGCCGGACCTACGCCGGGATGCCGTCGAACTGGGGCCAGAACTTCACTGTCGGGGCCGTGCCCGTGTTCAAGTATTTGGAGAGCCGAGATGTCGACGAGGTCGGCTACACGCTGCGGACGGCATCGCTCATGACCGACCCGGAGTCCTTCCTCGACGACAGCGAGCCCTCCGACTACCGGCTGTTCGGGATCCGGTACCTCATTCTTCCCGCCGGAGGCAAGCCGCCGGTGCGCGCGCGGCTGGCGAAGCGCTCCGGCCCCTACTCGCTGTGGACGCTCGACGGCGACGGCTACGTCCAGGCCGGCCGGATCGTCGCTGAGATCTCGGCGAACCGGACGAATGTCGGCGCTCAAAGCGTCCCGCTCCTTAGCTCCGGGCTCGCCGACGCCCAGGCATATCTCAGCGTCCGGTGGGGGTCCGACGGTGGCGCGGATGGCCGCCTGCCGACGGTGCCAAGCCAGTCCTCCACCGGTGCGGTCCGCGCGCAAAGCGCCGACCTCGACCACGGCGAGGCCTCGGCGACGGTGCAGATGAGCCGTGCCGGAGTCGCCGTGCTCAGCGCCTCCTATGACCCCGGGTGGACGGCCACGGTCAACGGCCGGCGAATCCCGACCCGGGTGATCGCGCCGGCGCTCGTCGCGGTCGACGTCCCCGCCGGTACGGACCACGTGGTGTTCCGCTTCCACGGCTACGGCGAGTACGCGGAGTTGCTCGCGCTGAGCGTGCTCACCCTCACCGTCGTCGCCATCGCGCCGATCTGCATGCGGCGCGCGAGGCGGCGCCGCACTCCCGCGGGGCACGACGCGGCCGACCGCTGAGGGTCGGGGCAGGCTGTACAACGGTGCACTCCACTTACTACGTCCGCGAGCACCGTGCAGTCTGAGACCTCGCACCCCGGCGCGATCTCAGCACGCTACACATCTGCCTGCCCGGACTTGATCAAGAGGTCGACACGCTAGGTGTCAATACCGACACGGGCTCTCTGCTGCTCGGAGACGGTACGACGGACACGTTCCTCACCGACGCCTATATCAACAACCCGACAGTGATCTCGACCAATTGCACGAAGTTCCTGACGGGACAGTGACGTCGCCCGTAAGTCATTCGATGCGGAGTTCGGAGCGCATCTTCCAGTTCACTGTTGGTGCAACCTTCGAGCTTCCGTCCTGCCGCCCCATGTCCCAAGTCACCGCGGGAACGCAGGTTCGGTCGAGGTAGCGGCTAGCGGTGACCCCGGATCGCCACCGCCTGGTAGAACGTCCCGCGGTTGTCGAACGGTTGGGGCGGGATCGTGATCGCACCGGCGCTCGTCGGGACGATCTGGTCGCAGGTGGCGGGGGTGGTCACCGGGCAGGTGGTCGGGAGCGTCCAGCCCGACATTGTCGGGCCGTACTTGGACACCAATGCATCGGCCGCCTGCAGCAGGGTGCTGGGCAGCAGCGCGCGGCAGCGCTTGAGCGATCCGCCACCGCAGTAGGTGCGGGAGAAGCGCCCCCGCACGCGCTGACCGTGCCGGCAGGAGCTGGTGGGCCCCTGCCGGTCCACGAGCGTTGGGCGATCAGCCGGCTACCGTCGCGGCGACGGTGATCACGAAATGGCCCCGGCGGTCTCGCTGACCGACCGGGCGGCCTCGGTGATGAGCTTGGCGACCGAGTCGGGCTGCGAGATGTAGATGGCGTGACTTCCCGGCACCTCAGCCGTAGTCGCGCCGGCACGCTCGGCCATCGTCCGCTGCAACGGCGGGGGGATCATCCGGTCGTCGGTCACGATCAGGTACGAGGTCGGCTTGCTCCGCCATGCAGGGTCAGTGATCGTCCCGTTTAGCGCCTCCACTCCCATGGCACCTGCGAGTCGGCCATGAACGCCGCGTCGGCCGCCGGGACGTCGCCGGCAAACGCCTCCGCGAACTTCTCGTGGTCGAGGAAGAGGAAGCCGTCGACGGGCGGCAGAATCGGCGGCGTCGGCCCGTCGGGGGGCAGCGTGGCCAGCAGCGTGCTGACCGACTCGCCCTGGTCGGGCGCGAACGCGGTGATGTACACGAGCGCAGCGACCGTGTCGTGCGTGCCCGACTCGGTGATCACCGCTCCCCCGTACGAATGGCCGACGAGAATCGCAGGCCCGTCTTGGAGGTTGAGGACGTTCGTCGTGGTCTCGACGTCGCTCTCGAGTGAGAGCGTCTGGTTCTGCACGACGCTCACGTTGAAGCCGTCCGCCGTCAGCCGGTCGTAGACACCTCGCCAGCCCGATCCATCGACGAACCCACCGTGGACGAGAACTATGTTGCGCACTTGGCTCATGGATGACCTTCCTTTCTGTCAACCGACCTCGGAATGAGGGCGGCGCAGTCATCCGCCACGCTAGGGCCGTGGCGGATAGCGGCGCGTCCGTCAAATGACGATGCTTCTCGTACGTCCCTACGTACTCGGCGTCGCACGTCGTACGTCGAGCCGGCCGCAGACCGTCCGCGCCGAGATTGCTAAGCGCGACTGCCGCCAACGGCGGAACGAGGCGCGAGCGCGGTGCTCAGCTCCGCGCGGCGGGTCAGTCGCGCCGGATCGCCTCGAGCCCGCCGCGGAGGAACTCGAGCACCTCGTCGAGGATCGCCATGCTCTCCTCGTGCGTGACCGGCTCGCCACCAGACTCCGCCTGGAAGAACCGGTCGCTGACGGATTCGAAGGCTGCGGTCATCGACGCCGCGATCAGTAAGGCGCGGATGTCGTCGGGGCGCGTGCCGAGGTCCCGCGCGATCGATTCGGCGAGCATTGGCTCGAGCTGTACGTGGCGCGCGCGCATCTTCATCTGGAGGGCGGGATTGGTCATGATGACCCTCTTGCGGAGCTTGTCGTCTTCGTCGGGAGACTTCATGCACCCCACGAACTGACGGAGCGCGTCGACCGTAGTCGTGCCCGCCGGCCGCTCATCGAGCATGAGCTTCAGCTCGTTGAGATAGCCGCCCTGGTCGGAGAACAGGATGTCCTCCTTGCTCTCGAAGTAGGCGAAGATCGTCCTGGGAGCGACGTCCGCCGCCTCGGCGATCTCGGCGAGCGTGGTCTCGTCATAGCCGCGCTCGGCGAATAAGCGCAGCGCGGCGGCGGCGATGGTGTCGCGCGTCTGCTGCTTCTTGCGCTCGCGCAGGCCGAGCTTCGCGACAGGTGTGTCGAGCGAGCTCATCGGAATCGAGCTTATCACCAAACGTTCACACGTGGAAATTTTGCAATGAGTGTTGACTTCTCATTGCAGGCCGTATATAAATGCAGCGCCTGCAAAATTGCTACCCATGAAGGCTGGGACGTATATGGTCAGAATCGCTCGATGGACAATGGCGCACCGACGTACGGTCGTGATCGCCTGGATCGTCGCCGTGGTCGGGATCTTCGGGATCTCGGCCTCGGTCGGAAAGAAGACCGCGAGCAGCTTCACGCTGCCGGGCACCGACTCGCAGCAGGCCGTCGACCTGCTGCAGAGCCACTTCCCCGCCGAAGCCGGCGACGCCGATCAGATCGTGTTCCACGCGAAGTCCGGCAAGCTGACGGACGCGACCGACCGGGCGGCAATCGGGGCGACGCTGAACCGCGTCGCCGGCCTCCCGCACGTCACGAACGTCGTCAGCCCATACGCCCCGGACCAGCACACGATCTCTCGTGACGGAACGATCGGGTTCGCGACCGTGAACTTCGACGAGCGTGCCGACGTGCTCCCGAGGGCGGCCGTCGACAAGGTGATCACGACCGCACAATCGGCGCGGTTGGCGACCCTCGACGTCCAGCTCGGGGGCCAGGCGATCGAGCAGGCGCAGCAGGCCTCCCTGGGCTTCGCGACGGTCGTGGGCATCGCCGCCGCGATCCTGATCCTGCTGGTCAGCTTCGGATCATTCAGCGCGATGGGCCTGCCGATCGCGACCGCGCTATTCGGCCTCGGCGCGGGGATCGGCGTGATCAATCTCGCGAGCCACGTCATCGACATGCCGAACTTCGCCACCGAGCTCGCGCTGATGATCGGACTCGGCGTCGGCGTCGACTACGCGCTGTTCATCGTCACGCGATTCCGCGAAAACTACCGCACGAACGGCGGCGACGTCGAACAGGCCGTCGAGGCGGCGCTGAACACCTCCGGCCGCGCCGTCCTGTTCGCCGGCGCCACGGTCGTGATCGCCCTGCTCGGGATGTTCGCGCTCGGCGTGAGCCTGCTCAACGGCGCCGCGGTCGCCGCGGCGATGGGAGTCGTGCTCGTGCTCGCGGCGTCGCTCACGCTGCTTCCAGCCTTCCTGAGCCTGATCGGGCGACGGGTCGGAGACGTCAGCAGGCGAAAGGCCACGCGTGATGCGGACACGGCCCGGCCCGAGTTCTGGCTTCGCTGGGTGCAGCGGGTGCAGCGCCGCCCCGTCGTGACCGCGGTGGCGGCGACCGCGGTGATGCTCGCGCTGGCCGCGCCCGCGCTCGGACTCCGACTCGCGTCCAGCGACGCCGGCAACGACCCCGCCAACCAGACGACGCGCCAGGCGTTTGATCTGCTCGCCAAGGGGTTCGGCCCGGGCTTCAACGGCCCGCTCCAGATGGCGGTGGCGCTCCCGCAAGGCCACAACTCCGCTGCGCTCACCGAACTCACGCACGCCCTGCGCAACACTCCCGGCATCGTGTCCGTCGCGCCGCCGCGACTTAACGCCACGGCGACGACAGCCGCGGTCGTCGCCTACCCGGCGACGTCGCCCCAGAGCGCCCAGACGTCGAGCCTCGTCACGAGGCTGCGCGAAACGGTGATCCCGCCGATCGAGCGCAGCACCGGCGCCCGCGTCTACGTCGGTGGAGCCACAGCGTCGCAGGTCGACTTCTCGCACGTGCTGTCGAGCAAGCTCCCGCTGTTCATCGGCGTCGTGGTCGCGGTGGCGGCGCTTCTGCTGCTGGTCGTCTTCCGGTCGCTGGTGATCCCCGTGCAGGCCGCGCTGATGAACCTGCTGTCGATCGGCGCATCGCTCGGGATCATCCAGGCGGTCTTCGAGCGCGGCTGGCTTGGTGGCCTGTTCGGCGCCCAGGTCGGCCCGATCGACGCGTTCATCCCCGTCCTCGCGTTCGCGATCGTCTTCGGGCTCTCGATGGACTACGAGGTGTTCCTCGTCTCGCGTGTGCACGAGGAATGGCTGGCGCGGCGCGATCCCAGCGCCGCCATCAGGGAGGGGCTTGCCCGCACGGGCCGAGTGATATCGGCTGCCGCGGCGGTGATGGTCGCGGTGTTCGGCGCGTTCGCGATCAGCGGCAACCGCGTGCTTGAGATGTTCGGGCTCGCAATGGCAAGCGCGGTCCTCCTGGACGCGCTCGTGGTCAGGATGCTTCTGCTGCCCGCCGTGCTTCAACTCCTCGGTCGGACGACCTGGGCGCTGCCGCGCTGGCTTGACCGGCGACTCCCCCGAGTCGCAATCGAGGCCGAGCCGGCGCCCAAGCCGAGGCCGTCGCTCGAGCCGGCGTTCGAGACGGGCTCATGACCGACCAGCGGACGCTCGACCGGCTGATCGCCCACCTGCGAGGGCAGGTCACGGAGCTGCGGCGCCTGGAGGGAGAGGACGCCGCGCCCGAAGAGATCGCTGAGCGCACGCGCCTGATCCTGCGCCTCCAGGAGCGCCTCGCGTACGTCGTCCGGGAACTCGTCCAGCCCGGGACTCGCGAGTTCTACCATTGATTACTCAAGGAAGTTCGACACGAGACATAAAGGCATCGGAGACACCCTCATGAACGCCCTACGAATGACGATCAGACAAATCCACTATGGCTGGTCCGTTCAGCTGACCGACGGCCGGGAGCTGGCACGGTTCTTGGGGCCCGCCGCGAAGTGGCGCGCGACGCGCTATCTGCGACGCGCCGCCGAGGCGCTCGCGAACAGCGGCGCGACGCAGAGCACCCCAGCCAGCGCCGTCTGACCCCACGTCGAGGCGGCGCGTACCAACAGCGCTTCAGCTAGCCGTCCCCGTCGGGGATGGCCGGCCGTTCATCGGCTAGTCGATCTCGGGCGGAGCGCGGCCGCAGTTTCTCGGGCGGGTTGCGCAGGACGATCGGCTGGCGCTTGGTCCTCTGCAGCGCGATGAAGGCGATCGTGCCCCAGAGCGCGGGGACCCAGAGCGAGATCGCGTGGTAGACCAGAGTCGCCGCCGTGGCAACCGTTCCGCCGACGCCGTAGAGGACGAGCATGCCGATCATGCTGCCGTCGAGTACGCCGATCCCACCCGGCACCGGGATGAAGTTCGACAGGTAGCCGATCTGGTACGCCAGCACCACCGGGGCCAGCGGTGGAATGTGGCCGGCGGCGGCAAAGCACGCGAACAGCACCGCGATGTCGAACCACAAGTACCCGATCGCGCCGACGATCCTCCAGTCGGGACGGAACACCAGCCGCTCGGTGTCGCGGACGCTGACCGCCGTCTCGGTGAGGAACGTGTGCAAACGCCCGGGTCGCACGCGCCGGACGAGGCGATCGACGTAGCGCGGCAACAATAAAAAGAGCACCAATACGACCACGCCGACTGCCGCCGGCAGCAGACCGAGGAGCGGGTTGTCAGGACCGGGGAGTCCGAGGAACAGCCCGGCGCCCGCCAGAATCAGCGTGATCACGTTGATCGCGCTCGTGTACAGAAACAGCACTGCCGAGCGCTCCGCGATCCGCAGCGCGGGGGCGCCACGCTCGACCATCAGCCACGCGCCAACGGCAAGGCTGCCCACGCCTCCTAGAGACACGGCCGCGCCGAACGCCTCCTCGGTGAGCGCGACCCGGGCACCGAGCCGCAGGGGCGCGCGGTCGAACACCTGGAGAAACGCCAGCACATAGCAGACGCAGGAAAGAGCCTCGAACGCAATCGCGACGACAACCCACCGCGGCTTCATGCTGGAGACCGTGGTCGCCACTCCCTTTAGACCTGGGACCGCCAGCAGCAGCCCGACACCCAGCGCCACCGCCAGGACCAGCGTGATCAACCCGTTGCGCAGGCTGCGACGCGCCTTCGAAGCGTCGACCTCCGTGAGCTGGGAGCTCTGCTCAAGGCTCATGTCGTTTCGCGAGACTCGCGGTGGAGCTGATGAGACGTCAATCGCCCGATTCCGGTGATTCCCGCGTGGAGCGAGCGGCAGCCAACAACAGCGTGGAAGCCAGGCTCCCGTATGGGCCCCACCGGCGGGCAAGAGCTGCGACCTCATTGGGGTGGGCAGATGAGGAGAGCCCCTTTCGCCGTCCATGGGCTCGGCGCGCTCGTCTTCCAGGTCATCGGCCAGCAGATCTCGGTGGTCGCCGCGACCGCGATCTTCGCCCGCGTGGTCGAACGCTTCGGCGGTCGCGCACCGGACCCCGACGATCTTGCCGCCCTCGATCCAGAGACGCTCCGCGGACTCGGGCTGTCCCGTCAGAGGGCAAATACCGTGCTCGACCTCGCAGAGCGCTTCAGAACCGGGCGGCTATCCGAGGCCGAGCTACGCAACCTTCCCGATGACGAGGCGATCAGACAGGTCAAGGGCGGGGCGAACGTCCGGCGGCGTCGGCGATGTCGTCACGCCCTCCAGGAGATCGTGTCGTTCTCGTAGCCGGCCTTGACAACCATCTCGCGATCGGTGATTGTGATCGCCCGCCGAGTCAGGCGACGTGCAGTTCACGTGCGCGCCTCGCAACCTGCCGGTGCTCTCGGTCTCCCGCGTCACCGATGCGCGGGCACCGTCCACCAATGGGAAAGAGGTAATCCGCCATGGCTAAGCCGACCATTGTTCTCGTCCACGGCGCGTTTGCTGACGCGTCCGGCTTTCGCGGCCTGTACGACGAGCTTCTCGGCGAAGACCTCACGATCATCGCTCCGCCGAATCCGCTGCGAGGTCTGACGGGCGGCGACGGCGAGTACCTGGGGAGCGTAATCGGCGAGATCGACGGACCGGTCCTGCTTGTCGGTCATTCCTACGGGGGTTCGGTCATCACCGCGGCCGGCACGGCCGACAACGTGGTCGGCCTCGTCTACATATCCGGGTTCGCTCCGGACGAGGGCGAGAACCTGACCGACCTGCAGTCCAAGTTCCCCGCGCCGGGGATCGTCCCCTACATCGTGCAGCACCAGTTGCCCGACGGCGGCAGCGAGTTCACGCTCGCGCTTCAGGGCTTTCACGAGTCATTCTGCGCGGACATCCCGGCCGATGACGCTGCGTTCCTCGCGATCACTCAGCGCCCCCTCGCCGGCGTTGCGCTCACCGAGGCGGCGCCGACCCCGGCGTGGCGCAACCGTCCGGTCTGGGCCGTGCTTCCGACCGCCGACAGGGCTATCGACCCCGGCGTCCACCACTTCAGCTACGAGCGCGCGGGAGCGACGGTGACCGAGATCGAAGGGGCCTCGCACGTCTCCATGATCTCCCACCCCAAGGAGGTCGCGGAGGTCGTCATGACCGCCGTCCGCGCCTGCGCCGCGCAGCCCGCCTGATCTAACCGCCCTTATTCGGGCGGGTGTTCGGTCGCGGCCTCGCCGAGGAGCCACCGCCAGAGAACCACCGCTCAATCAGGAAGTGCGAGATCGAAATCCCCGGCGGGACCACGAGCCGCGTGCTGCGGCCTTCGAGCGCCTCGCCGACTTCCTCGCGGGTAAACCAGCGCACGTCTTCTAACTCGCCGTCGCGTGGACTGGGCTCGCCGCCGTCAGAGCCCGCCTCGAAGCCGAGCATCACCGAGAACGGGAACGGCCACGGTTGGGAGCCGACGAAACGCGGGTCGTGGACGGTGATGCCGGACTCCTCCTTGACCTCGCGGATGACTGCCTCCTCGAGCGACTCCCCAGGCCCGACAAATCCGGCGAGCACCGAGTACTGCCCCTGAGGCCAGCCGGCCTGACGCCCCAGGAGCGCGCGACCATCGTGCTCGACGAGCACGATCACGGCCGGATCTGTGCGCGGAAAGTGTTGCCCGCCACAGGCCGGACAGGTACGCGAGAAGCCGGCATCGGCGACCAGCAAGGCCGCCGAGCACGCAGGGCAGAAGCGGTGGCGACGATGCCAATTGAGCAGGGCGACGAGGTAGGCCGCGAGACCCGACTCGGCCGGCGCGAGCATCCTTCCGGCCTCGCGTAACGACGCGATCCGGCCGCGCTCGCTCAGGCGTGCTCGCTCCTCCGGGGCCTGCGCGTCGAGGTCCACGGCAAACAGCGCGACGTCGTCCTCGAGTCCGAGCATGACCGGCCCAGTCTCCTTTGGCGGGCGGCTTGCGTGAGCCGGCACCGGCAACCGCAGCAACGAGCCGGGTGGGTCCGTGCTGACCAGCACGCCATCGGCGCTGGCGACGAGCGCCCGGCTCGCGGGATCCTCGAGGCGTGCTGCGACCTGTGCGGGATCCATCCGCTCGGCCACGGCGCGATCGAGCGCCATCCCCGAAAAGGTCAGCATCGGACGCACGTTACGGCAACTCAGCCGGCGGCCCGATGCGCGCGATCGAGGCGGCGCCGGCGGTCAGGCGGTGCTGCCTGCGGCGAGGAGAGGCCGACGGTCGGGGCTGGGCTGGTCGCTTTCGTCGGTGAGGATGCGCCGGGCGATGCGTCGCAGCGCTTCGGTCAGCTGTTGCTCGTCTGGGTCCTGATCCCAGTCCGCCAGCTGCTCGTGCAGCCAGGCGCGCAGCGTCGCCGCGAGTCCTTCGGCCTCGGCCTGTCCCGCGGCGGTGAGCGCCAAGGTGCCGTTGGTACGGGTGATCATGCCGTCGGCGGCGAGCCGGTCGAAGGTTGGGTCGAGCACGGCGCCGGGGAGCCGGTGGTAGTCCGCGATCCGATCGATCTCGGCATACCCGATGACCGACTGGTAGCGGGCAACCTGGAGCACCCCCCACCTCCCGGCCGTGCCGAGCGTGGTGCCGGACGCGTCGAGAAGCCGCGGAAGCTGGTCCCGGGCGCGAGTGCGAATGATCGCCGCGATCGCCCGTTGCAGACGCTCGTCGGCGCTCTGGTCGGTGGCCATCCCGAACCCGTCTCCAATGTCCGGTGCGCTGGCGCGGGAGGTGCCGCGGAGCGGGACCTCCTTGAGCGTGAGCGCCAACACGAACCCGACGACCGCCACCGGCACCGCCCACAGGAACACCTTGTCGAGCGCCTGGGCGTAGGCGTGCACGATCGGTGCGATCTGCTCGGCGGGAAGCGCGTGGAGCGCCTTTGGTGTGTGGGTGACGGCCGGGTTGACTCCATGGCTCTGACGCAACGCTTGGATGAGCGGACCAGCCAGGAAGTTCGCGAACAGCGACCCGAAGACCGCGGCGCCGAACGACGACCCGAGCGTGCGCAGAAACGTCACGCCGGACGTCGCGACCCCGAGGTCCTCGTAGCTGGACGTGTTCTGGACGATCAGCGTGAGCGTCTGCATGGAGAACCCGATCCCGGCTCCGAGCACCACCATGTACAGGCTGGAAACCAGGGCCGAAGTGTGCTCGCCGGCGCGGGATAGCAGGAACAGCCCCACGGCCATGAGCGCGCACCCGGCGACGGGGAAGATCTTGTAGCGCCCGGTCTTCCCGACGATCGTTCCAGCGAGGATCGAGGTCACCAGCAACCCGAGCACCAACGGGAGCATCCTGATCCCCGAGCTCGTGGCCGACACGCCGTCGACGAACTGCAAGAACGTTGGCAGGAACGTCAACGCGCCGAGCATCGCGAACCCGACGATGAAGGCCAGCGTGCTGCACACCGAGAACACCGAACTGCGGAACAGGCGCATCGGCAGAATCGGCTGCGCGGCGCGCCGCTCGACCACGACGAAGATGACGAGCGCTACGGCTCCGACTGCGAACAGCCCCAGGATCTCCACCGAGATCCACGGGTAGGTCGTGCCACCCCAGCTCGTCGCGAGCGTCAACGCGCCCGCACCGATCGCGACGAACAGGATTCCCGCCCAGTCGATGATCGGGCGAGCGGTCGAACGAACCGCCGGAATCGTCACCGCGGCCATCGCGACCACGATGACCGCGATCGGCACGTTGACGTAGAACGCCCACCGCCACGACAAGTGATCGGTGAACAGCCCGCCGAGCAATGGACCGGCCACGGTCATGACACCGAACACCGCACCGAGCGCCCCCTGGTACGGGCCCCGCTCGGCCAACGGGATCACGTCCCCGATCAGCGCGGTCGACGTGACCGTGATCGCGCCGGCGCCGAAGCCCTGAATCGCGCGCGCGCCGATCAGCCACTCCATGCTCTGCGCCGCGCCGCTGAGCGCCGAGCCGGCGACGAACACCACCACGCCGACCTGGAACACCCGCTTTCGACCGAACAGGTCCCCGAACCGCCCGACGACGACGACGGCGATCGTGTCGGCCAGCAGATACGAGGTCACCACCCACGACTGATGCCCTGCGCCACCGAGGTCGCCGACGATCGTCGGCAGCGCTGTCGAGACGATCGTCTGATCGAGCGCCGCCAGGAGCATCCCGAGAGCGACCGTCGCGAACACGAGGTTGATGGCGCGGCGATCCACCGGCGACACCCCCACCGACGCCCGGGAGTTCGCAGCGGTAGCGGACACCCCGAAAGCCTAACCCGGCGCCGACCGAACGCAGGGGTCTCGACCAGTCACGGGCCGTCCGTATTCCGGTCGCTGGTGCTCGCGAGCGAGCGAGCGAGCGATTACAAGATCTGATCGCCCGTGACGCGCCGAGACGGAAAACCCCAGAGTCGCCGCTGTTGGTCCGGCTGCTTGCGGCCCGGTCGTCGACGTAGGCGTATCGGTCGGCGACGATGGGCTGGCGCCGGACCGCATCGGGGACGCGACTTCCGCGGGGATCTTCCCGCGATCGACGTCCCAACTCTGGTGGTCCATGGGAGCGCGGACCGAGTCCTCCCGTTCGACGCCACCGCTGCGAGGCTACGGGACGAGAAGCTGATCGCCGACCTGACCGTCGTCGAAATCGAGAACGGCCTGCACAACATCGGCTGGACCTTCCCCGACGAAGTCAACGCAGCCATGGTCAACTTCCTCGGCCGCTGAGGGGCGGCGCGTCCGCGTTCGAGTTGCTCATCCGCGCTTGAGCGCGATCCCCAGGTTAGGCGCGAAGATCGAGGCGACATACCGGGGCCACGGCATCGCGCCATAGCAGCGGAAGTTGGCCATGTCGCCGTCCCTCACTTCGAACGCCTCGGCGCGGCTCGAGTATCTGCCGGCTTTGACCTCGAGGGTGTGACGCCCCGGCTCGACGGGCACCTCGACCGTCTGACGCCAGTCGATCGAGCCGACGCCTGTACCGTCGAGATCAATCTCGAATCGTCCCCGTCGCAGTTCGAACCCTGCGCCGTCCCGTTTCAAGTTGAGCGTGGCTGACATCGCTGATCTCCTTTCTTACGAGCGTTCTCGTGCTCGCGAGGCTGGCGGCACGAGCGACGCCGGGATTCGCCTCACGATCGCGCGCCGGTCACTAGCCGTTCGCGGTTGAACATCGCCGCGACAACCCGCCAGGCGAGACAGTCGATGGCGAGCAGCGCGGCGGCGAGGGCGACCGCCAGACCGGTGGATGGCTTGATCACGTTCAGCGATATCAGCGCCGCCACCGCCAACGGCGGCAGGCTTGCGAACACACTGAGCTGTTGAGCGGCGCGGATGTCCGACATGCGGGCCGAGATCGCGATGCCCACCCAGATCGACCAGCCGGCTATCAGCGGTGTGAACAGGAGCTGAACCAGGATGTGCGAGCTTGTGAACACCGCCGAGACGATCGCCGCGTGGGCGAACAGCGCTGTCCCGGCAAGGAAGATCCCGAAGATCGCGTACGAAACCGCCAGCGTCGGCGTAAACGCCGCGAGTGCCTTGCCGACGAGGAACTCCTCGCTGAGAATCGGCGTGGTCAGGATCGGCTCGAGGGTGCCCTGCTCACGCTCGCCAACCACCGAATACGCAGACAGCGCGGAGGGCACGATGGCGGGGATCAAGAGCATGTAGAGCAGCGAGAGCCCAATCCGCGTGTCGAGCCTCGAGCTGGACACGTTGGCCCGAATCGCGAACACCTGGATCATCGGCACGACGATGAAGATCAGCGGCAGGATCGACATCGTGAAGACCACGACAAAGCGGTTGCGACGATAGTCGCGCAGCTCCTTGCGCACGATCGCGCCCACCCTGGTCCAGCTGAACCTCACCGGCTGCGGGCCTCCACGTCCTCGTCGATCAGCTCCAGGTAGACGTCCTCGAGCGAGTGGCTTGCCTCGGCGAGCGAAAGGATGTCGGCACCGGCGTTCACGAGTGCCCGCGCAAGCTTCGGGGCGGCATTGTCAGGATCCGACACGGCGAGCGTATAGCCGGATTTGGATTGCTCCCACCCCTGCACCTCGGGCAACTTGCCGAGCACCGCCTCTGGGTCGTCGAGGGGGTGGGCTAGCCGGACCTCCAGCGAGCGCCGGAACAGCCGCTCCCGCAGTTCGTCGGGACGGCCGATAAGCCGCAACGTGGTGTTCAGGATCGCCACGCGATCGCACAGCCGCTCGGCCTCCGCCAGCCGATGGGTCGTGAGGAAGATCGTTACCCCGCGAGCGCGAAGCGATGCGATCAGTTCGTGCACCTCGCGCGTCGCGACGGGGTCAAGCCCGGACGTGGGCTCGTCGAGGAACAGCACCACCGGATCGTTGAGGATCGCGCGGGCGAGCGCGACCCGCTGACGCAGGCCCTTCGACAGCGACCCGCACAGGTCATCGACTCGATCGAGCAGATTGACGGCACGGAGGGCACGCTCGATGCGCCCGCGAGTGTCATCGAGCTCGTAGAGCCCCGCGAAGCACTCAAGGTTCTCCGCGACGGTGAGGCGGAGGTAGAGGCCAGGCGACTCGGGCATGGTCGAGATCCGCGCTCGGATCGCGGGCCCGTTGTCCGCGCTCAACGGGATTCCCGCCACGGCAGCCGAGCCCGACGTCGGCGCGATCAGCGTGCCCAGGGTCCGCACGGTCGTCGTCTTCCCCGCCCCGTTCGGCCCTAGGAAGCCGAACACCTCGCCGTGGCCGACCTCGAACGAGACGTCGTCGAAGGCCACTCGGCTCCCGAACCGCTTGGTCAGATGCTCGACCACCAACGCGGCCTCGCCGGTCGAGCCGACAACTCCGCTCGCCGCCTGGGTCACAGCCCCGGCTCGAGCAGGCACAACGGCCTCCACGCTCGGCTCGGCCTGCTTGACGCGTTGCTCGGACATCGTCGGCACCTCGAGAACGTCGGACGTTCGCCACTGGGTGCCCACCGTCTCCCGCACCAGTTCACCGTCTGCCGAGGCAACATAGCACCCGAATCGGTGCGCGGATCGGGATCAGCAGGCCTGATCGGCCACCACTTCGCGCAACGACGACCTGATCAATGCGATGAGTTCTTGACCCGGTTCCGGTCTAACCCGGGATGACAGCCACGCCGTCTCGCACGACGACGTTCGCGATCGGCGGATCTATCGACGCCGAAGACCTGCCGACGTTGTGCGAGCGAGTCGGCACGCTGCTTCGAGAGGCAGGCGCTCAGGTCGCCGTCTGCGATGTCGCCGGGGTTGTCGCGGATGCCGTGGCCGTTGACGCGCTCGCGCGGCTCCAGGTGCTCGCGGGGCGGTACCGTTGCCAGATGCGGCTCGAGCACGCGTCCGCCGAGCTTCGCGACCTGATCGCGTTCATGGGACTTGACGACGTCCTGCCGGGGATCCCCGCCGACCCATCACGTCGATGAACGAATCGCAATTCGGAACGTTTCGCCGACCTCCGCCCGCCCGGCAGCGGCGTTGGGGTGCCGGCGTCCATTCTGGACGTGACCCCCCCGGCCGATGGCCTGCCGTCCCTGGGGTGGGGCTGCCCGCGTGCAGCCTCGCGGACGGCGTGATGCGTCGGTTTCAACGACATGGATCAGGTATCTGCCATGAGGTTCGTAAGTTGATCGTGCTTCGCTTTGGAGGCGCGGACTTCACCCGCGTCCGGTTTGCGATCTCGCCGTTGATCGAGGTCTACGCGAGTCTCGCTGCGCTCGACGAGCCGGCTCGCGCCGAACTGCATCTCCCATGGATCGCGACGGCTCGAGGCCGCCTCGAGTCTCTTGATCTCGATCTCCTCAAAGCGGTGCAGCCCCCTGGCACCAACGCTCCGGACTTCGTCCATCCTCCGCCCCGCTCGCCGGTGACTACGCTCGAGGACGAGCTCGAGGAGATGCTCGCAACACCCCCGGAGCGGGTCCGCGCCGAGCTTCGAAGGGCCTATCTCCCCTCCCCCGTGCCGCCCATCCTGAACCCGCTAATGGACCGAACGCCACAGGCGCTCGCGCTCCTGGTCGAGGTGATCCGCGAATACTGGCAGCGGGTCTTGGAGCCGCACTGGGACCGGATCCACTCGGTCCTGGAGGGAGACATCCTGTTCCGCGCGCGCCAGATGGCCGACAGCGGGCTCGGGCCGCCCCTCGCGGACCTTCACGAGCAGGTCCGAATCGAGGACGACGTCCTGGTCATCGACAAGTTGGCCGACGTCACGTGCGACCTCGGTGGTCGTGGTCTGTTGCTCGTTCCGAGCGTGTTCACGTGGCCCCACCTCGGCGCACGTATCGACCCGCCGTGCCAGCCGACGCTCGTGTACCCGGCGCGCGGAGTGGGACTGATCTGGGAAGGCCAGGCAAGCACCACGCCGGGCGCGCTGGAGGAACTGATCGGCCGGCGGCGCGCCGCCGTGCTGGCGGAGCTGGATGTGCCGCGATCGACCACCGAGCTGGCACGCAGGCTCGGGCTGTCGCCGCCCAGTGTCTCCCAGCATCTGTCGATATTGCGTCAGGCCGCGGTCGTGCGGGCCCACCGCGTTGGCCGCCTGGTGCTGTACTCGCGGACCCCGTCGGGTGACGCCCTCCTGCTGGGCGCTGACCCCGACCGGACGAGCGTTCTCGCCGCTCGCAAGTAAGCGACGATTAAGGTCACGGTTAATCCGCGCGTCTGGTGCCGAGCCCGGTCTTTAGCCAATATTAAGGTGACGGTTAATGCCTTGCGCTCGGGCCGATACCGGTGGCATGTTGCAATCGTGGAGCGATCACCGCTGGGTCCACCGCGACGCTTCGCCACGGGCGAACCGGACCCCCACCTCACGAACCTGTTCTCCCGACTCCTCCTACACGACCGCTGCGGACAGGAAGCCGCCGGCGAGCGTGGTCGGACGGCAGGTTCGTGACGTGAGGGCCCGCTCAGACCAGTGCGTGGCTTCGTGGTGGTGGTGACCGCATTCACTGAGGTTACGTAGCGCGACAAGAGAATACGGGGAGGTTGGTGATGAAGCGATTCATCCGGATGGTCGCTGCCGTGCTGGCTGCCGCCGCGGTTGTCGTTGTGGCCGCGGCATGTGGATCGTCTAGCAGCAGTGGTAAGAGTTCGTCTAACAGTACGGGTTCGTCGCTGGCGATCCCCACCTCCGGCGCGGGCTTGACGCAGCCGACGGCACCGGCCGGCGCGAAGATCGCCGGTGGCACGGCGTACTTCACGGAAGGTTCGGATGCGGCGCCGAACTACATCTTCTCGATGTACAGCCCCCAGGTCTGCAGCACGGCCAACAACAATCAGTTCGAGTACATGATGTACAGGCCGCTCTACTGGTACGGTAACAATTACCGCCCGACGATCGACTACGACTACTCGATCGGTCAGACGCCGCAATTCTCCGACGGCGGCAAGACCGTTACGATCAAGCTGAACTCGTGGAAGTGGTCGGACGGCGAGCCGGTGACGTCCCGCGACCTGGTGTTCTGGATGAACGTGATGAAGGCGAGTCCGGCGACCGAGTGGTGCGGATACGTACCGGGGTACTTCCCGGACAACGTGAGCGGCTATTCGGCGCCAAATCCGACGACGTTCGTATTGCACTTCACGAAGTCATACAACCCTACGTGGGTCATATATGACGAGCTCTCGCAGCTGGCGCCACTCCCGCTGTCGTGGGACCGGACTTCGTTGTCTGCGCCGGCGCCGACATCTGACAACGGACATCTCCCGGACACGACAAAGGCGGGAGCGGCCGCCGTGTACAAGTTCCTCGATGCCCAGGCGAAGAAGCCCGGCAGCTGGTCGTCATCACCGCTATGGAGCGTGGTTGACGGCCCGTTCAAGCTGCAGAGCTTCACGAGCGCGGGCCAGGCGACGCTCGTGCCCAACCCGGATTACTCGGGCTCACCGAAGGCGACGATCTCGAAGCTGGTTTTGCTGCCGTTCACGAGCGAGGCCGCGATCTACAACGAGGAACGCTCGGGTGGTCCGAGCGCGATCACGGTCGGGGAGCTTCCGTCGCAGTATGCCCCGCAGGCATCGACGCTTGAGGCGCAGGGCTACGCCTACAGCAAGGCGGCGAGCTACTCGTTCAACTACTTCCCGCTGAACCTCCACAACCCGAAGGCGGGACCGATCTTCAGCCAGCTGTATTTCCGCCAGGCGCTCCAGCACCTGATCGATCAGCCGGGCTGGATCAAGGCATACCTGTTCAGCACCGCGATCCCGACGTGCGGCCCCGTGCCCTCGTCACCGCCGAGCCCACTCGTCAGCGCCGCGGCGCTCTCGTTCAGCCCGTGCGCCTTCGACCCGTCGATGGCGTCGCAGCTGCTCACCCAGAATGGCTGGAGTGTCAAGTCTGGCGGGACGACCACGTGCATCAAACCGGGGTCCGGCGCCGGCGAGTGCGGCGCGGGCATCAGGCAGGGCGAGGGGATCTCGTTCACCGTCGACTACGAGTCGGGCGTGGTTGCCGTCCAGGACGAGATGAACGACCTCGCGGCGCAGGCCAAGAAGGTCGGGATCAACATCGACCTGACGACGCACCCGTTCGCGACGGTGATCCAGACGGCGGTTGCGTGTCAGCCCGGTCAGGCGACGTGCAACTGGCAGGCCGAGAACTGGGGTGCCGGGTGGATCTACGGTCCGTCCTACCTCCCAACCGGTGAGCAGCTGTTCGCCCCGGGGGCGGTCGCGAACTATGGGAGCTTCGACGCCGCCAGCACGACCCAGTTGATTCACGCGGTGACGGTGGCGTCCAACGAGACACAGACGCTGACGGCATATGCCCAGAACGTGTCACAGCAGGATCCGGTCGTGTTCGGACCCACGTCGATCGGGACCTACGCCGGCGACGCGGGCACGATGGTGGCCAAGAACCTCGGCGGATATGCGGCCAACGCGTTGGGACTGATGAACCCCGAAGACTGGTATTTCACGAAGTAGGCACAGTCTCCGGGACTCACGCGGATTGTCTCAGTACCGGGTTCGTGATCGATGATGCGGCTTTCGACCCGCGGATCCGGTACTGAGGCCGAGACCAACGGTGCGCCCGCGGACGGCGGCGTTCCGAGCACGGACGCGACCGCGCAAGAGGTCGATGTTCTGGGGACGCCTGAGGGTGGGGAGGTCGCCTCCAGCGGTAGTCCGTGGGTGCTGGTCGCGCGGACGTTCGCGCAGAACAAGCTCGCGCTGATCGGCGTCGCGGTCGTCGTGATCATCATCCTGTTCAGCTTCCTGGGGCCGCTCCTGGATCACACCGATCAGATCAACCCGAACCTGATCGAAGTGAACCTCGGACCCGGCGGCGGGCATCCCCTCGGGACGGACTCCTCGGGGTTCGACATCCTCGGCCGGCTGATGAAGGGCGGGCAGAGCTCGATCGAGGTCGGGATCGCCGTCGGGCTGGTCTCGACCATCGCGGGGTTGATCTACGGCGCGATCGCCGGCTACTTCGGCGGCGGGCTCGACAGCGTCCTGATGCGCATCGTCGACATCGGCCTCGCGATCCCGATCGTGTTCCTGTTCATCTTCGTCGCCCAGATCTACAAGCCCAGCCTGACGCTCCTGATCGTGCTGCTGACGTTCGTGTCCTGGCTGATCCCGGCCCGCCTCGTCCGCGGGGAAACGTTGAGCTTACGAACGCGCGAGTACGTTCAGGCCGTCCAGGTAATGGGCGGCCGATCCGGACGGATCATCCTCAAACACATCATCCCGAACACCATCGGGGTGATCATGGTCACCGTCACCTTCCAGATCGCCAACGCGATCCTCACCCTCGCCGTCCTGCAATACCTCGGATTCGGGCTCCCAGCAACCACCCCGACCTGGGGCTCGATGCTGTCCGACGGGACCACCTACCTCCAAGACGGATACTGGTGGCAGGTCTACCCCGCCCTGATCATGATCGTGATCACCGTCGTCGCGTTCAACTTCATCGGCGACGCCCTCCAAGACGCCTTCGACGTCCGCCTCCAAGAACGCTGACGTGACCACCCGGCTGGCGAAATCCGCAGAACAGGACGTCGCTTACGTGAAGGAGTCGTTCGTCGCCTTGGACGAGTCGGCCCGGCCGTTGGTCGAGCGCGGCATCCTTCCGCAGGCGACGTACGTGTTGCCGGATGGCACCGCGATGGTCCCTCACGACCATGCCCAGGTGCTCGAAGAGGTCGAGGGTGACTGCGCCGCGGTGGCCGACGACTTCCGCGTGCGCTTCGTGTTCGCCGGCGGCCACCCCGAGGAGGTCGACCGCGAATACGAAGCGTGGCTGTCAGGCGAGTACGGCGCCTGCCTGTACTCGACGACGCCCGAGGCGATCGTCGCGAAAGCGGCCCTGATCGGCGCGATCGAAGCGCTGCTTGCCAGGCCCGCGCCCAGGCACCCGTGGTGGCGCGGATCGATCCGAGGCGCCGTCGACGCGCTCGACGCGCTCGAGCGAGACTTCACGGAATCCGATCGCGACCGCTACGGCGCTCCGACCTCACGCGATCGCCTGATCACCGCGACCCGCGAGCGCTTCCCGGACGTGTGGGCGGGCGTGCACCAGGAAACTCGGTAAGACGGTCAAGAAGCTGACTGCCGCCGCGCACTGACGCTGCTGCCCACCCGGCCGGCGCCGTAGCTGAAGGCGCTGATCACGCCGACGTAGAACCCGACCGGCCAGTTCGTCTGGTAGGAGAGCGCGATCGCGACCCAGGTCACGACCAGCGCGATCGCGATTGACAGCGCAATCGCGGTCAGCGGCCTGGTGGTGAACGCACGGGCGGCCGCCGGAGGGCCGATCATCAGGCTGAAGATCAGCGCGGTCCCGACGACCGGTACGGTCATCGTGGTCGCGAGCGCGACCAGCAGCAGGAACGCGAGATTGGTCACGTGCGGCGCCACGCCGCGCGCCTGAGCCGAGTCCGGCAGAACCGAGGCGAGCAGCAGCGGCCGGTATAGGAGGGCGAGCGCCGCGAGGCAGACCGCGGCGAGCGCGATTGTCGGCGCGACCTGGTTGCTGCTGATCCCGAGCACCTCGCCGAACAACAGCGAGTAGATCTCGGGGGCGTACTCGACACTGAAGCTGAGAAACAGGGCGCCGAGGCCCAGCATGAACACGAGCGTGAGCGCGGTCGCGACGTCGTAGCGCCCGCGGCGGCCGAGGAGTCCGATCCCGAGCGCCGATCCGACCGCGAAAGCTCCAAGCCCGATGATCGTGTTGATGCCGATCAGGCTGGCGGCGGCGGCGCCCGCGAACGAGCCGTTGGGGATGGCATGCGCGACGAACGCCGAGCCTCGCAGCACGACGAAGAATCCGACCGCGCCGCCGACGACCGCGACGATCGTCGCGACCACCCACGCGTTGACCATGAACCCTGAGAACATGCGTCCTCAGCGGGCGGGACCGCGGGCCGGGATGAGCCGTGAGACGAGGTAGACGATCAGGACCAGCGTCACCACGAAGAAGCTCACGGGCCAGCCGTGATGGAGCGGCGGCCACGCGTAGCTGTCGTACGCGAGGAGGATCCCGAGCCACATCGTGCCGATCCCGAGGAGCGCGGCGGTCAGGATCGCTCGCCCCGGCCGGCGGGTGAGGTGCAGCGCCGTGGCCGCGGGACCGACGAGCAGCGCGGTCGACAGGATCGCTCCGATCGTGACCGCCGACAGTGCGACCGCGAGAGCCATCGCGAACAGGTAGAGACTGCCGATCGTCCGGACCGAGAGCCGGCGCGCAGCGGCGAGCTCGGGGCTGACCGAGACCAGCAGCAGCGGGCGGTACAGCACGAGGATCAGCGCGAACGCGACCGCTCCGAACACCGCCACGAGTGGAAGGATCGAGGTGTCGAGCGCGAAGATCGATCCGAACAGGATCGTGACGGTCGCGCCGGTGGTGCTCTGTGACGTGGTCGCGAGATACAGGAACAGCGCCGCGATTCCGAACCCGGCGCCTAGCACGATGCCGGTTGCGAGGTCGCGTCCGCGGGCGCGCTGGATCCCGATCAGCTCCATGATCGCGGCCGCGGCCACCGAGATCGCGACGAACCCCCAGAGCGGCGCGATCCCAGCGAGGTACGCGCTCGATCCGCCAGTGGCGCCGATGTCGCCGAGCGCCTCGCCGGCGAACGACTGGCCACGGATTACGGTGAACACACCGACCGTTCCGGCGACGATCGCGACCAGCGCGCCGACGACGAGCGCGAGCTCGACCGAGCTCGAGGAGAAGAACCCGGGCTCGATGATCGCCGCCAACCGCACGGGCAAGACGACCTTCAGACGATCTCGACCGGCGCCGACCGACCGTCGCCCGGGTCGATGTCGGTGTGCTCGTCGTGACCGGCGCCGGCGACGACCAGCACGCGTCCGTGGACACGAAGCACGTCGACGTGGTGCCCGTAGAGGGCGCTGAGCACGTCCGAGCGGACGACCTCCTCCGCGGTGCCGCTGGCGGCTCGACCGGCCGCGAGGTACACGATCCGATCCATGACCGGCAGCAACGGGTTCATCTCGTGCGCGGAGATGAGGACCGCGATTCGTTGCTCGATGGCTATCCGGGAGAGCAGCCGGACGACCTCCTGAGCGCTGCGGAGGTCGAGGTTCGCCAGCGGCTCGTCGAGCAGGAGCAATCGTGGGCGGCTGATCAGAGCGTGCGCGATCAGGATCCGTTGCTGTTCGCCGCCCGACAGCCGGCCCACTCGCTCGTCAGCGAACGATCTCGCGTCGACGGCGTCGATCATCTCCTGCACGCGGGAGCGGCGTCCCCGCGAGGGCAGCGGGACCCCGAGTCGTTGCCCGTCGAGCCCGAGCGAGATCAGGTCCCGGCCGCGCAGCGGCATGTCCGGGTCGAGCAGAAACTTCTGGGGGACGTATCCGAGATCGTGTCCCGACCGACTGCCGCCACCCACTCGCACTGTCCCTCGCGAGGGTGACTGCAGACCGAGGATCACCCGAAACAGCGTCGTCTTGCCGGCGCCGTTTGAGCCGATCAGCCCGGTGAACTCGCCGGCCCGAATCGAGAAGCTGACATCGTCGAGCACGGTCCGGCCGCCCAGGCGAACCGTCACCCCCTCGACGCGCAGCGCCTCCTGCAGCTCGGTGGCGGCCGGCGCCCCGGTGCTCACTTCAGCTTCTCGGTCGAGACGTGGTCGGCGACGGCCCGCTGCAGCGCGTTGACCTCGGCCAGCATCCACGATTGGTAGTCATAGCCAGGGGTCGGCATCGTCTCATACACCCCGACGACCGGGATTCCGGATTGCCTGGCCTTGGCGAGGAACGACTCGGTCAGTGAATCGGTGACCTGCTGGTTGTAGAGAAACGCCTTTACCCGGTGTCCCGAGAACAGCCCGTTCTGAAAAGTCACGTCCTGCGGCGCCGGGTCCACGCCGTTCATGATGTCCGCCTGGAACTGAAACGGCGTCAGGTTCACCGTCCCGGCGGCTTGCAGCATGTAATCGCCGACCGGTTCGGTGCTCGCCACCGGTGTGTGTGGATAACGCGCTGCGAATTGATTGAGCGCCTGATACCAGGGCTTGAGCGAAGCGTCGAATCGCCGCGCGTTGGCGGCGAAATAGCTCGCGTGGGACGGCTCGAGCGCCGACAGGTCCTTGACCAGCGCGCTCGCGACCGCCGGCATCGTCCGCGGCAGATACCAGAGGTGCGGATTCGCGGTTGAGTCCGGCAACCCCAGCAGCGTCTGGACATCGATCACCTTGCCCGACGAACTCGACGTCGCCGCCTCGATCTTGTTCATGAACGTGTCGTACCCCACCCCGTTCTGGACGATCAGCCGCGCCGACCCGACCGTATGCGCGACGCTCGGGCTCGCCTCGAACGTGTGCGGGTCGGTGTTCGGGTTGCTCTCGATCGCGGTCGCCGCGACGTAGTTGCCTCCGATCTGCGAGATCACGTTGGCGTACTCGTTCTCGGCGCCCACGGCCACGATCTGCCCCTTCCCCGCCGACGCCGCGGCCGAACCGCAGCCGGCCACAGCCACCGCGACCGCAACCCACAGGGCGAGCCAGCGGCCGACGTCGAGCCGGCGACCGGCAGGGATCATCGCGCCTCACTGCCTCGGAATGATCGAGAATCGGACTGACGAACGAACACGTCCGAGAGCTTAACATAGAATGAGAGCAAGTCTCAATCTTGTGAGTCCGAGTCCTACTCTCAATCTAATCCGTCCCGTTCGACAGCTATGCTTGATGCCTTGGCCACCCGCCCCTCCACCGACGCCGGCGCCGGCGCCGGCGCCGGCGCCGACTGGGCCGAGCATGCCCGAGAGATGCTCGGGCGCGCCGGTCATCACCGCGGCGCGGCGCGCGACCGGCTGATCGACCTGCTGGCCGGTCAGGACTGCGCACTCAGTGCGCTCGAGATCGAAGACGCGTTACGCCGCGGACGGCGCGGTCAGCGGCCGGTCGGTCGGGCGAGCATTTACCGGGTGCTCGAGCTGCTCCACAGCCACGACCTGGTCAACCGGCTCGACCTCGGCGATGGGGTCGCCCGGTACGAGCCGACCGACCCCGCCGGCGAGCATCATCACCACCACCTCGTGTGCGACGAATGCGGCAAGCTCGTCGCGTTCAGGGACCCCGGCCTGGAGCAATCGATCGACCGGCTGTCGCACCGACTCGGGTTCGCGACGACCGATCACGAAGTCACCCTCCGCGGCAGCTGCCCGGACTGCCGCTAGGTCACGAGCTCAGCGCGCGCCTGGCCCGACGCCTCGCCGGACCCAGACCCGGAGATCATGTCGCCGCTCGCCCGGGACCCTGAGCTTGCGACGCGAGCTCCGCGCGTGCCGCCTGGGCGAGGTCGCCACCGGTGTTGGCATGTCCCGCCACTCCCCAACCGCCCTCCGGTGATTCGGTCAGCAGCACCCAAGTCCGCTCGCCGACTGCCGGGTCTCCGGCCGCGGTCGCGACAATCTCGGTCAGTTCCTTGACGACCCCGAGTTGCTTTTCCCGGTCGAGAACGCCGATCGGGGTGAGAACCTGCACCCGGACGTAATTGCTCTCGCCGACTACGTTTGCGATCGAGTTCGCCGGGAGTTCATGGACGAATGCGGCCGTGTTGTTCCGAAACAGCGCGAGGTCTGGCACCTGCTCCCACCGCATCACGGCCGCGGCGAGGTTCTGGGCGAGCGTGTGCTTGTCCGTGAAGGTTCCCTCCGCGGCGTAAACGTCGATCATCGGCATCGCCGGATCCCCTAGCCGACCGTCGCATTACGGGTGACGTTCGCCGCGGCCTCGATCAACCTCACCACCTCGTCGGGGTGCGAGACCATGGCCAGGTGGCCCGAGCGGACCTCGACCGTGGTGGCCTCCATTCGCTGGGCGAACATGCGCTCGGCGTCAGGCGGGATCGCCTCGTCGTTGGCGGCGACGAGATACCACGTGGGGTGTGACTTCCACGCCGGCACCCCCATCACGTTCTCAAAGGTGCTCATCGCGAGGGGCTGCTGGACCGCGTACAGGACGCGGGCCTTGGCCGGAGCGAGGTCACCCGCGAAATGGCCCACGAAGTCGTCTTCGGGCAGCCAGCCGAAGGCTTGCTCGTCGACGACGAGATGAGCGAGCGATGGCGTCGGCGGCCCGCTGCCGAGCAGGGCACCGAGCGACTCTCCCTCGTCGATGCCGAATGCCGCGATATAGACAAGCGCGACCACGTTGGGCGCGTCGTCGCCGAGCGCGGTCATGATCTGGCCGCCGTACGAGTGCCCGGCGACAACCGTGGGCCCGTTCTGGCGGGCAAGCACTTGGCGCAGGCGAGCCACGTCGTCGGCGAGTGACGTCTCGGGGAACTGTGGGGCGGTGACGCTGTAACCGTCGGCCTGGAGTGACTCGATGACCGCGCTCCAGGACGAGCCGTCGGCCCACGCGCCGTGGACGAGAACGATGTTCGGCTTGGCCTGCGAGGACATAGTCTTCCTTCCGGTTGAACCGCTGGAGTCGCACGCGAGCGTGACTCCTGGCGTCCGGATCCTCTTGAGTCAACCGACTGGTTCTCGCTCGCCGGTGCCCGCTGCGAGCGCGTCACGTAGCTGCGACCGCGCGGTGACCTCGAGCTTCGGGAAGATGCGGTAGAGGTGTGACCCGATCGTTCGATGCGACAGGAACAGGCGCTCTCCGATCTCGCGGTTGGACAGGCCGGCGGCGGCGAGCTGGGCGATCCGGAGTTCCTGCGCCGTCAGGCGGTCACGCGCGTCGGCGTGGCGTCCGATCGTCTGGCCCGTCGCGCGTAGCTCCCACCGAGCTCGTTCGCTCCAGCGTGCCGCACCGAGCACGTCGAACGACTCGAGTGCGGAGCGCAACGGTTCGCGCGACTCCGCGTTGCGTCGCCGTCGGCGCAGCCAGCGCCCGAACGAGAACAGGGTCCTCGCCCGCTGGAACGGATAGTCGGTGAGATCCTGTCCGAGCGCGTCCCCGAAACGAGCCTCGGCGTCCTCGTCGGAGGCCACCAGCGCCCTCGCGCACGTCAATCCGACGCACAGCACGGGTGCCTCGCTCCGGGCGGCGATCGCCTCGAGCTCGGCCAGCACGTGCGTCAGCCGCTCCGCCTGTCCGCTCCCGACGCTGGCCTCGACCAGATCGAGCACCGCCGGCCAGCGCATGAAGCGGTGGAACTCCGGCGCGGTCTCGTCGAACACCGGCCACAGGTGGCGAAATGCGTCTTCGTGCCGTCCGTGGCCGAGCGCGTCGGCACCCCGCGCAAGCTGCGCCGACGCGAGCAAGGGGCCGGCCTTCATCGCCCGCAGTGTCCTTTCAGGCCCGGCGAGCCTCGCGCCGAGGTCCGGCTCGGTCCCGCCGAGCGCCGCGGCGAGCCCGAGCACGAGCTTCGCCGTGAGTCCGTATTGGGGCTGGTTGGTGTCGCGCGCCAACGACACCGCCTCCGCGGCGGCGGCCGCTGCCGCTGCCCAGTCACCCGAGTGGACGGCCGCCCAGGCGTAGTGGACCAGCGCCTGGGTCAACATCCATAGCCTCCCCTGCTCCCGGAGACGCCCGATGCCCCGGGCGAGAAACGCGGCGCCCGCCGCGAAGTCGCCAGCCTTCTCCGCCGCGATGCCGAGGTACACGGCGTCGATCGGATCGGCAACATCGTGCCGCCGGATGCGTGAGAGGCATCCCCGGACCGAGGGCCCGGTCAGCTCCGGATCCGCCATGGCGATGACCGCAAGCAGACGCGGATCGTCATCGCCAACGCCCATGCTCCGAGCCGCGTCGACGATGTACTGCCGTGTCCCCGGACGGGTCCGCGTCCACCAGCTTCTATGTGCGATCGGCAACAGCGAGCTGAGCGCCATGTCGGGGTCCCCCTCGTCGCGCATCTGACCAGCGATCGTCACGAACCTCTTCGCCGCGCCCGGCTCAGACCAGACATCCCCGCTGATCATCTGTCGAAGCCACGCCACACGCGCCGCCTCAAGCGCGGCGACGTCGAGCGCTTCGGCATCGGCAAGCAGGCGGCCCGTCGCCTCGACGAGGCCAAGCTCGTACGCGATCTCGGCGGCCCGCACGAGCCGCCCACCCTTGCGGTGCGGGTCGGCGGTCAGCGCCGCTGCACGCTCGAGAGCCGCCGCTGCGACCGTCACCGCTCCGCGTCGCCGCGCCGATGCCGCATGCTCCTCGAGCGCCCCGGCAATCCCCTCGTCGGGCCCCACGACCGCCATCGCCCGATGCCACAGCCTGCGCTCCGGGTCTGCCACTACCTCGCCGAGCGCCCCATACATGGCATGTAGCTGTCCGGGCGGTGCCGCCTGCCGCACGGCGGACCGGATCAACGGGTGTCGAAAACGCACCTCCGTCCCCACGACTTCGGCGAGCTCGGCCTCGACGGCCGGATCCAGCGCGGCGATCTCGACCCTCGATCCATGGAGCACCGAGGCCGCCTCGACAACTTCGCCGAGCGAAGCGCGAGGGTCGAGCCCCGCGGCCAGCAAGCACAACTGCGTCGCTTCCGGAACATCGTGCAATCTGGCCGCGAACGCGCGCTCCAGCCGCGCCGTGAGCGTCGGCGGCGTTGGTGACAGCCGCTCACGCCAGTCCGGCGCGATCGGGAGACTGCGCGCGAGCTCGACCAATGCCAGCGGGTTGCCGGCGGCCTCCGCCAGCACCCGAGCCCGCAGCACCGGGTGCAGATCCGGCGCATCTCGGTCGAGCAGTTCAGCCGCCGCGGCCGCACTCAGCCGCTGTAACTCGAGCACCGGGAGGCGAGCCTCCTCCAACGAGGTCGGGTACCCGACCCGCACGCTCGCCACGAGCGCAACCGGCTCACTCTCCAGGCGCCGCGCGATGAACGTCAAAGCATCCAGCGAAGAGCGATCGAGCCATTGGGCATCGTCCACGAGCAGAACCAGTGGCCTCGAGTTGGCGGACAGGCGGATGACCTGATTTGCGGCAAGCGCGACCAGAAACGGGTCGGGCTCGAAATCGCCCGCGATCCCGAACGCCGCGTGAAGGGCACGCCGCCGCGGGTCCGGAAGCCGTTCCACCAACTCAGAAATCGGTTCAAGCAGCTGGTGCAGCCCGGCAAATGCGAGCTCCGCCTCCGACTCCACGCCCACCGTCCCGAGCGTCCGGAGCTCCAACGCGCTCGCACGCTCGCGTACGTGTCGCAGCAGCGACGACTTTCCGATGCCCGACTCCCCCCGCACGACCAGCACGCCGCCCGACTGATGCAGGCGATCCAGGACCGTCTCGACGCGTTGGCGCTCGGCCTCGCGCCCGATCAGCTCGAAAGTGCAGTCGCCCCGAGTATCCCCAGTCACGACGCGAGCATAAGCCTCCGGGGCGGGACAGTCACTCGTCCCCGGGGCGGCTTCCCTCTGAGCTAGGATCCGCGCGGAATGGAGGCCCAGAAACTCCTCGCGCCGGCTGTCCAGCCCACGGTCGCGCCCCAGTCCAGCTCTGCGCCGGCGGCCACCGCAGCGGCGGCCGCCTCGTCGTCAGCACCGGCGCAGACGCTGCTCAAGAAGCCGATCCGCCAGGACCACGTCGACGCACTGGTCAACAAGGCCGCGGGAAGGTTCCTGTCGAAGGTCAAGACCCCGAACATCCCGGCCGCGGCCAGGGCGCACGTTATGCAGGGTGACGCCCGCAAGGCCCCACCCAAGGGCGGCTTCAAGGATGCGACGGGCAGGCCAATCTCCTGGGACGGCGGCGGAATGCACAGCTTCCCGGCCCTGATGACATCCCTGGCCGGCGGCTCGGCGGTCAATCCGGGAGGAAAGGCGCCCGACCGCGCGGTGGCCGAGACGAGTGCATCGGGGGTCACGCGCGTCACGGGGCTGAAGACGCCCGACTACTACACCCAGAAGCCGGTCGGGCTCAAGCCCTCCGGCAAGGGAGGCGCCGTCGACCCCAAGACGTACTACCCGACGGATCTGCTCGATCAGGCCCATTTCCTCGCCCAGAAGGCGTTCCGGCAGCACGCGGCGGCGAACGACACCTCCAAGCCACTGGACGCCAAGAGCCAGAACCTCAACAAGTTCCGGGAGAAGGTCAGCGTGCCCGGACTCGACAAGAGCCGGACGATCGAGATCGAGGGGTTCTACAAGCCAGGCGCGAACCCCCAGCTCACGACCCACTACCCGATCTACTCCTGATCAGGTGCTCGGCAGCGATCCGGCGTGCATCGCGGGCGCGATCGCCCGTGATCCCGAGACCTTCTCGCCGTCGAGCCTGAGCGCGGGCACGGTGCGGGCGCCGAACAGTCTCATTCGCATCGGCGCGGGACGATAGGCGACGTCAGGTGTGCCGGCGCCACCAGGCCGGTAGGATCGCGCTCGTGGCCGACGTGTCCGCATTCGTCGATGAGATAGCCAATGAGCTGACCACCTGGCCCGGCGTTCGTATTGAGCGTCGCCCGGACGGGGCGGCGCTCGTCCGCTACGAGCACGACGAGCTCGGCGTCCTGTATCCGGATCGCGGCGTGGCCGAGCTCCCGTTCCTCGGGCCCGAGCACGACGAGCTCGTCGAGCACGGCGACGCCGAGCCGGCCGAGACCACCCCCGAGTCCTACGGGGTCAGTCACTCACTGCGAGGGCCTTCTGACGTGACCGCCGTGCTTGCGCTGTTCGATCGGCGCTACCGCGACGTGCGCGGCGAGGGCGATCCGTACAGCTCCGAAGACCCCGCCTGACGCGGGACCGCACGGCCTCGGGCGCACCCGAGTGCGCGCCGGGCCGCGATCGTTACCCGTCGCGGATGACGCGCAGGATCACGGCCCGTGAGGTGTGGGCCGTGGCGGAGAGCACCGGCGCGAGCTCCTCGTCGCGCAGCTCCTCGGCGGCCTCGACCACGACCACGAGCGGCTCGACCCCGGTGCCCGCGCGGGCGATCACCTGCCGGACCGCGTCGGCGTCGCGCGCGAGCCCCTCCGGCGACGGCACCGATAGCACGACCTCCCCCGCCGAGATCGCTTCCAGGTTGCCCTCGTCATCGGTCGGGCCTGCTTCGACGACGACCTCGCCGCCGGCGACGCTCGCCGGCGGCGCCTCGCGAAGCTGGCGGTGCACGGAGCTCCCACGCGGGACCTGGACGATCAGCTTTGGGTCGTTCGCCACTGGGGTCACCGCCGCTCAGATCTCGACACCGCGATCCGCCAGCCAGTCGAGCACGGCCTCGGGCGGATCGCCTTTCCACTCCGCCCGCGCGGCGAGACGGAGGATCTTGCTTGGGTCGTCGTGCAGCTCGTCGCGGCGGTGGGCCAGGTACAGGATCGTGGCGGCGGCCATCGACACGGCCGGATCGTCGATCTCGACGTCGACGCCTTCGACCGCGATCGCGACTCGCTCCTCGAGGTTCTGAATCGCGGCCACGGGCTCGTCCGCGTCCTCGAACTGGGCGAGCAGGTCGCCGAGCCGGGAATCGACATCGGCGGGATCGCTGATCTCGACCGCGCGCCTGGCGACGTCGAACAGAGAGATCGGCCGCGGCTCGGTTGGCATCGGCACTCAGCCTACCGGTTGCCCCGCCTCAGGCCGCGGCAGCCGACGCGTCACAATCCAGATGCTCACCCGTAGTAGGGGTTATGAGATCCGGTAAGCCGTCAGACGCAGTCCTGCTTGCCAGTGGCAAGCCAAGCGACTTCGGCGTCTTTTACGACCGGCACCTCGGCGCGGTGACCGCGTTCGTCGGACGGCGCGTGCGCCAGCCCGAGGTGATCTTCGACCTCGTGGCCGAGACATTCGCGCGAGCGCTCGAGCACCGGACTCAGTACGACCCGGAGCGCGGTCCGGCGATCGGATGGCTGATCGGGATCGCGCGCAACCTGATCATGGATGCCGGCCGGCGGGGGCAGGTCGAGGCGGCCAGCCGGGTCAGGCTCGGCATGGCACCCGTGGAGCTCGAGGACGAGCAGCTTCGCCTGATCGCCGAGCGCGGCGCGGTCGATCTCGCGACCGCGCTCGCGTCTCTGCCCGCCGAGCAGCGGGACATGGTGTTTCGCCGCGTCGTCCTCCACGAGCCCTACACGCACCTGGCCGCGGACCTGCGCTGCTCCGAGCAGGTGGTGCGAAAGCGCGTTTCGCGCGGCCTGGCCGCACTCCGCACGAGCCTGGGAGGAGAGCGATGACCGATCCGTTCGTGGTGTTGCGTTCAGAGCTGGTGACCGCTGCCAAGCGCACCGAGGTGTCCTCGCCGCAGCGACGGTGGGAGTGGCTGCGCGGGCGCTCGCGACCGCTGTCGGTGGTGATCGCGGCGCTCGTGATCTGCGGCTCCGCGACCGCCGCCGTCCTGTCGCTGACCGCGAGCTCGTCGCAGCCGCTCGCCGGGAAGGTGCCCGGCACTATCGTCGCTGCGCGTCCGGGCGGCACGTATTCGGTCGCCGGCTATCGCTACCGGATCGTCGTCACCCCAAGCCTCGCCGCGGGCCAGGCCGCATGGAACACGGGAATCCAGTACATCGGGCGCGGCCCCCAAGCCGGCACGGGCGAGGCGAGTGGTGGCACCTACGCGACGGCGTCGAACCCGATCTTCGGCGGGACCGGTGGAGGATTCGTCTGGACCGGTCAACCGCAGCGCGGTGACAGCGTCGGCGACGTCATCACCGGTCCGCAGGTCGCGGCGGTCCGGCTCGGCAACCGCACGATCCGCACGTTCGCCTCGACCGAGCTGCCGGCCGGAGACCGCGCGGCCGTGTTCTTCCTCCCCGCCGGCTCCCCACAGCCGACCGTCGGCTGGCGCCCGGGCCAGCCGGTTCGCTCCTTCCTCCGGCTGCCGTCCGGACCGCACCCTGGGTCGGACCCGAGCAATTGGACGAAGTTCCCGACGGTCGCGCTGCTTCCGCTCGACGCGAGCGGACGCGTCCTACCCACGAGCTTCAGCTACCCCGACACCCCGTTCCCGTCGTTCTGGCAGGCGCCGAAGGCGATCACCCCGAACATCAAGGAGCCGCCGTACCACGGGCCCACCCACCCGCGCGCGAGCGGGGTGTGTGAGCTCGGGCAGCACGGCCTGCCCGGCCTGACCCCCGTGTGGGGACACACGATCGCGCGGATCCAGCCGACCAAGGACTCGCTTGGCGAGCTGTTCCTGTCGTGCGTCGACACCGAGTACTACCTGCACGGGTGGCCGCTCGCGGCCGGCGCCCTGCTCGACGCCCGCCGGCCCGGTCAGGTACTCGGCTCACTTCCGGGTGCCCGCCCGCTACCCGGTGTGCCGGGAGTAGTCGACTTCGCGACCGCGAGCCTCAGCGCCCGCAGGGTCGGCAACGCGTGGCTGGTCGTGAGGGGCGGCTCGGGCAGCCGACAGCGTCTGCGGGTGCTCGAGGCGTTACGGCTCAGCCGGCTCGACCTGCGAGGCTGAGGCCCACGCCGCGAGTCCCCCGACGAGGTCGGCGACGCGGGCAAAGCCGGCTCCCTGGAGGAGGCCGGCGGCGATCGCGGACCGGTAACCGCTCGCGCAGTGGACGACGATTTCGCGGTCGCGCGGGAGCGTTTCGAGCCGTTCCGGCAGTCGCGACAGCGGAACGTTGACCGAGGCGTCGATCCGCTCCTGCTCCCACTCGCCCGGGGCCCGAACGTCGATCAGCAGCGGCGGCGACGGCGCCGCCAACTGCTCCGCCAGCGAGCCGGCTGTGATCCGCTCGATCCGGTCGATCAGCTCGGGCTCGCCGGCCAACGACTGCATCCCGCCGGCGAGGTATCCGGCGATCGTGTCGAACGCGATCCGGCCCAGGCGCACAGCGGCCTCGACCTCGCGCCCGGGCTCCGAGATCAGGACGATCGGGCGCTGCGGGTCGAGGATCGTCCCGCACCATGTCGCGTAGCTGCCGCCGAGGCCGACGTTCACGCTCCCTTTCAAATGGCCGCCCTCGAACTTCGCACCGTCGCGCGTGTCGAGCACCTGAGCGCCGTCCGTGGCGAGCGCGAGCGTCTGCTCGAGCGTCAACGGCCGCAGCTCGCGTTCGAGCGTCTGATCGAGCGTCGGCCGCTCGCGCGTGTTGAGCACGGCGTCGTAGGTGAAGTACGCGGGCGCGTCGGGAAGGTCGGCCATCACCGTCTCGATGAACTGCTCGCGGCTCATCGGCGCGAGCGCGTAGTTGTAGTCGCGCTGGATTCCGATCGTCGAGACCGTGTCGGTGCTGAGGCTCTTGCCACACAGCGAGCCGGCGCCGTGCGCGGGATAGACGAGCGTCTCGCCGGGCAGCCGGGCGAGCTTGCCGTGCAGCGAGTCGTACAGCATGCCCGCGAGTTCCTCTCCACTCCACCCGAGCGCGGCGCGGAGATCCGGACGGCCAACGTCGCCGATGAACAGGGTGTCACCGGTCAGCACCGCGAATGGGTCGACGTCTTGACCCGGGTCGGACACGAGGATCGAGATCGACTCGGGCGAGTGGCCCGGGGTCTCGAGCACGATCAGGCGCACGTCGCCGAGCGCGACCGCATCGCCGTCGGCCATCGCCGAGAACGGATACTCGGCCTCGGCCCTCGCGCCGAGGTGGATCGACGCGCCCTCGCGCTCGCGAAGCTCGAGGTGGCCGGCCACGAAGTCGGCATGGAAATGCGTCAGGAACACGTGCCCGATCCGGCACCCGAGCCGACCGGCATCCTCGATGTACTGCTCGACGTCGCGCTGGGGGTCGACGACGGCAGCGACGCCGCTCGCTTCGTCGGCGATCAGGTAGGAGGCGTGCGCGAGGCAGCCGAGGTAGTACTGCTTCAGAACCAAGACGTGGGGTTTGCGGCGGGTTGGCGGAGCCTAACCGCAAGACGCCGCCGGCGGGAGGGCTCGCCGCAAAGCTGCTGGGCCCGCGCGGCCAGCAACGTCGCGAGTGCCGCGGTCCGGCGAAACGGGTCCGCGATCAGCACGCCGTCGCTCAGCGATAGCGCGGCGCGCAGCTCACCGTCGGCTTCCGCGACCAGCATCGGCGCGGCGGGCACAGCCGCCGAGTCGAGCGCCGCCAGCCGCGCCAACGCATGCTCGTCCTCTGGCCGGCTCGGACGGATCACGATCGCCACATCCGGAAGCGATCCCGCAGCGGCGGTTCGGTGACGCGGGTTGCGGGGGTGGCGCAGGCGCGGGACCATGGCGCAACCGTACGCAAGCGGCGCTGGCCGCACATCGGGCGAACCGACCCATCTTTGGCCCGCCGGTTACCTAGGTTTCGACCAGGCCCCGTCCGGATGACTGCGGCTCCAGGTACGGAACGACCTTCCGGTCGCGCTCGCAGGCCCGCGCGAAGCGCAGGCTGATCTCGAGCCCTCCGCCGGGACCGGGAACGACCTCTAGCGCCGCGCCGTGCGTGTTCGCAATTGCGGCGACGATCGACAGCCCGAGGCCGAGGCCCTCGCCGTGGCCAAACCGGTCGCCGGCGAGGCGCTGGAACGGCTGGAGCAGCCGGTCGACCTCCTCGGCGGGGACAGCGGGCCCGGTGTTGGCGAGCGTAAGCTCGACGTTGCCCGCCGTGGCCCGCACCGCAACCTTCGCGGTCCCGCCCGCATAGTTGTGACGGAGCGCGTTGTCGACGAGGTTCGATATCAGCCGCTCGATCAGGCGCCGGTCGCCGGTGATCAGCGCGGGCTCGAGCGAGACGTCGACGTGCACGCCGCGACCCGCCGCCTCGCCCTCGTGCGCCACGAGTACGTCTCCGACGAGCTCGCCCAGGTCGACCGGCTCGCGCGCGTCGATCCCGCGCTGCCCCTGTGCCAGGGCCAGCATGGCGTCGATTAGCTGCTCCTGCTGGGCGCTCTCCTCGAGCACCTGCCGGCAGGTCGTCCGGAACGTCCCGACCGTCGCCCTGGGGTCGCTGAGGACCATCTCAAGGAGCGCTCTGACCGTTGTCAGCGGCGTGCGAAGTTCGTGCGAGGCGTTCGCTACGAACCGCCGCTGGGCGTCGAACGCGCCTTCGAGACGTTCGAGCAGGCCGTCGATCGTGTCCGCGAGTTGTCTGAGCTCGTCGGGCGGGCCCTGGATCGCCAGTCGCTCGTGGAGGTTGACCTCGGACATCTGCTGGGTGGCGGCGGTCATCGTCCGCAGCGGCGCCAGCGCGCGTCCGGCCACGACCCAGCCGAGCGCGCCGGCAATGATCGCCATGATCGCCAGCGCGATGCTCGACTCGATCACGAGCTGGTGTAAGTCCGAGATCCGCTGCCCCGACTGAACGTTCAGGATCACCCGCTGGCCCGATGGTGACTTCAACAGCCGCTGTAGCGGCGGCGGCAGCGTGGCTGCCGCGCCGCGAGTCGTGCCGCGAGTTGTGCTGGGCTGGACCGGGCGAAAACTCCCGGACAGCTGGCGCCGGGACCCGGCGGGGCCTTCGATGCCGATCGACCGGAACGGCTCGTTCGTGATCGTCGCGTGGTCGACGAGCGTGTAAGTGATCGCGAGCAGCGCCGCGCCGCACACCAGGAACAGCCCGCCGTAAAGCAGCGTCAGCCGCCAGCGCACCGTCGTCTGCGGGTGGCGCATCCGCTCGAGCATTCCGGCGCCACGACGGCCAAGGGTCACGGCGATCCGCCTATCCGGTAGCCCACCGGTGTGACGGTCTCGATCACCGGCGGATCGCCGAGCTTGGCCCGCAGGCGGCTCACGGTCATGCGGACCGTGTTCGTGAACGGGTCGACCGCGTCGTCCCAGGCTCGCTCGAGCATCTGCTCGCTCGAGACGACCGCGCCGTCCGCCCCGAGCAGCAACTCGAGCACCGCGAACTCCTTCGGACTCAGCGCCACCGGCTTGCCGGCGCGCATGACCCGGCGGCGCGCCGAGTCGAGCTTGAGGTCGCCGTGGACGAGCGTCGGCGCGAGCGCCGGGCGGGAGCGGCGTGACAGCGCGCGGACCCGCGCGACGAGCTCGACCAGGTGGAACGGCTTCGCCAGGTAGTCGTCGGCGCCGATCCCGAGACCCTCGACACGAGCCTCGAGCGATCCGGCCGCGGTCAACATCAGGACCCGGCTGGGCCGGCCGTCGGCGACGATTGCCCGGCAGACCTCGTCGCCGTGGACTCCGGGCAGGTCCCGGTCGAGCACCACCACGTCGTAGTCGGCGAGCGCTACCCGCCCGAGCGCCTCGCGCCCGTCGAATGCGACGTCGACGGCCATCCCCTCGCGGCGCAGGACGGTCGCGATGGTCTCAGCGAGCCGGGGATGATCCTCGACCACCAGAACCCTCATCGCTCGCTCCTCGACTGTCCATTTGATGTTTGGGCAGAGCCGGGCGGACCGCGGCCCGCACCGGCGTCTGCCGGCCCAGGATGCCCGAATCGGGATAACAGCGGCATAACAGCGTTACGACCCTGTTACTGCCTGCGCCGTACAAAACCTACGGCTGACCGATCCAGAGCAGAGGGAGCCAGGACATGCACAGCACTCAGGTTGTCGTCATCGCGGTGGTCGCGCTCGGCTGCGCGCTCGCGCTCTACGCGACCCAACTCAAATTGTCGGAGTGCATGCGCTCGCACGACGTCCCCGGCTTCCCCGACCCGACCCCGAACGCCACGTCGTCCGGCGGCGCGATCCGGACGGTCCTCGGCATCGTCCTCTCGGCGGCCCTGAACGTGCACGCGCCGGCGTTCCGGTCGGCGCTCACGACCTGCCGGAAGCTCGTGGTCGGATTCACGCCCAAGCCGGTCTCGGCCACCAAGCTAAAGCTGATCCAGTCAGCCGAGTGCATGCGCAAGCACGGCGTGCCGGACTTCCCGGATCCGACGTTCCCCGCCGGCGGCGGGATCGCCGAGAGCGTGGGACCCGCGGCCAATGCTCAGTCGCCGGCGTTCAAGCACGCGCTGGCCGTGTGCGGAGGGGTGTGAAGCATGCGGGTACCGGGTTTCAAACGAATCTCAGGCGGCCGATGGCGCCGGCGGTTGCTCGCCGGGGCGGCGCTGATCGTCGCCGGCGCGGTCGTCGTCGTGGTCGTCTTGAGCGCGGGCTCGTCGTCGCCGAGCGCGGCCAGCAGCTCAGGCACGCCGACCGGCGCGACCACGATCCAGCGGCGGAACCTGGTCGAGACCGATACCGAGTCGGGCACGCTCAGCTACAACAACCCGCAGACCGTCTACAACCGCCTCAGCGGCACGATCACCTGGCTCCCCCAGGTCGGACAGCTGATCAAGCCGGGACAGACGCTGTACAAGGTCGACGGCGACCCGGTGCTGCTGATGGATGGAACGACGCCCGCCTACCGCGACCTCGCCCCGGACGACGGCGACGGCGCCGACATCAAGGAGCTCAACCGCAACCTCGTCAAGCTCGGGTTCAACGCGGCCAACATCACCGTCGATGACGTTTGGCAGGCGGCGACCACCGAGGGCGTCGACCTGCTCCAGGAATCGCTCGGCGAGACCGAGACCAGCACCCTGACGCTCGGGCAGATCGTGTTCCTCCCTGGCGATCAGCTGGTCACGACCATCGACGGCACGCTCGGCTCGACGGGGGGATCGAGCGGCGCGAACGCGAGCGCGAGCGTCGACCCGCCGGCGCCCGAGTTCGCGAGTTACGAGATCCCGCACAAGTCCTCCGCGCACAAGGTCGCGAAGTCCCCGAAGTGCCCCGCGTTGACCAACCCGGGCACGACGAGCACCGGCACGACGAGCCCCGGCACGACCGGCCAGACCCCGGCCAAGAGCTCGAAGAGGTGCAAGCCGAAGAAGACGACCAAGCAGGAGCAGCTGGCGGCGCTGATCGCGCTGCTCAAGGCCGAAACCGCGCAGCTGAAGGCCCAGCAGCACGGCAATTCGCCCGGCGGGAGCAGCGGCGGTCAGCCGAGCAGCTCGAACTCCGGCACGGGGAACGGTTCGGGCAGCGGATCGGGATCGGGCAGCGGATCGGGAACGGGCAGCGGATCCGGGTCCGGGAGCGGGTCCGGCAGTGGATCGGGATCGGGCAGCGGATCCGGATCCGGGTCGGGCTCGGGTGGCGCAAGCGCCACCGCGATCCTCCAGACCACGTCGCCCCAGCTCGTCGTGACCGTCGACCTGTCCGCGAGCGTCCAGAGCGAGGCGGTCGTCGGCGAGCACGTGACGGTCGAGATGCCGTCCGGCAGCTACGTCCCCGGCAAGGTGACTGCGGTCAGCTCGGTCGCCCAGAGTTCGAGTAGCGGCGACAACGGCAACGGCAACGGCGGCGGCGGCGGCGGTGGCAACGGCGGCGGCAACGGGAATGGCAATGGCAGCGGCTCGTCGTCGACGATCCCCGTGACGATCACGCTCACCGGCCACATCAGCGGCGCCGGCCTCGACCAGGCCGCGGTCAGCGTGAACTTCGTCGAGGAAAAGCAGAGCAACGTGCTGTCGGTCCCGGTGACCGCGCTGCTTGCGACCGGCGGCGGCGACTATTCGGTCCAGGAGGCCGCCGCGCCGCACCAGCTGATCCCGGTCACAACCGGACTGTTCGCCACCGGCGACGTGCAGATCTCGGGACCCGGGATCTACCAGGGCCTTCAGGTGACGGACTCCCAGGGATAGCCGTGCTCGCGCTCGACCATGTGGAGAAGGAGTACCCCGGCGGCGTCGCGGCGCTGCGAAGCGTCACCGTCGATATCCCAACCGGGGATCAGGTCGCGGTGATTGGTCCGTCGGGATCGGGCAAGACCACGATGCTGACGGTCCTCGGCACGCTCGAGCGTCCCACGAGCGGCGAGGTCCGGATCGCTGGTCGCGACGTCGCCAGGGCGTCTGACCGCGAGCTCGCGGGGCTTCGCGCCCACCAGATCGGCTTCGTGTTCCAGACCTTCCACCTCCAGGACACGCTGACCGCGGTCGACAACGTCGCCACCGGACTGCTGTACACGGGTATTCGCGGCCGCGAGCGGCGGGAGCTGGCGCGGGCGGCGCTCGAGCGCGTCGGCCTCGGCCACCGCCTCACCCACCGTCCGCCGCAACTCTCCGGCGGCGAGCGCCAGCGGGTCGCGATCGCACGCGCGCTCGCTAAGCGGCCGGCGATCATCCTCGCCGACGAGCCGACCGGGAACCTCGACTCGAAGTCAGGCGCCGAGGTCGTGGCGCTGCTGCACCAGCTCGCGTCCGAAGGCGCCACGCTCGTGCTGATCACCCACGACCAGAGCATCGCCGCGTCGTTCCCCCGCCGCATCCAGATGCGCGACGGCGAGGTCGTCGGAGACGACGGCGGATGAGCACGGCCGCCGCCTCGCTTCCGGGACGCGATCGCTTCGACGCGGCGCGGCTACCGGCGCGCGAGTTGCTCGGCGTCGCGTTTCAGGGCCTGCGAACCCGGCGGCTCCGAGCGGCGCTGTCGGCGCTCGGGATCGCGATCGGCATCGGCGCGATGGTCGCGGTCGTCGGCGTGTCGGCCTCTAGCCAGGCGAACCTGCTCTCGATCATCGACAAGCTCGGGACGAATCTGCTGACGGTCACGCCCGGTCAGAACTTCGAGGGCAACCAGGAGGTCCTGCCCGACACGTCGGTCCCGATGATCGGGCACATGCAGAACGTCAACGACGACGTCGCCGTCTACCAGGTCTCGGGCGCCACCGTGCTCCGCACCCCGTTCGTGCCCTCGCAGGAGACCGGCGGGATTGGCGTGGACGCGGCCGGAGACAACCTGCCGCAGGTCGTCGGCACCTCGATGGCGTCGGGCCACTTCCTCGGCTCGGTCGCCGACCGATACCCGGAGGTCGTGCTCGGCGCTCAGGCCGCGAGCATCCTCGAGATCAACCAGGTCGGTGGCCACCTGATGGTGTATCTCGGCGATAAGTGGTTCACCGTGATCGGGATCCTCAAGCCGGCGTTGCTCGACTCCTCGATCGACACGACCGTGTTCATGTCGCTGCCGGTGGCCGAGCGCCTGTTCGGGCAGCAGCCGAACCCGTCCGAGATCTACCTGCGCGCGAACGTCAACGACGTCGCGCAGGTCTCGAACCTGCTCGCGCCGACCGCCGACCCCCAGGACGCCAGCGGCGTCGACGTGAGCCGGCCCTCGGACGCGCTCGAGGCGCGCGCCGCGGCCAAGGGCCAGTTCACGACGCTACTGCTCGGGCTCGGCGGGGTAGCGCTGCTCGTCGGCGCGATCGGGATCGCGAACATCATGGTGATCTCGGTGCTCGAGCGCCGCGGCGAGATCGGCCTGCGCCGCGCGCTCGGTGCCACCCGCCGGCACATCTCGACGCAGTTCCTCGCCGAGTCGGCGGTGCTGGCGGCACTCGGCGGCCTCGCCGGCCTGGCGCTCGGCGCCGGCGCGACCGAGGTGTACGCGGTGGCGCAGAAGGAGCCGTTCGTCGTCCCGCTATACGCGCTCGTCGCCGCCCCCGCCTCCGGCCTCGTGATCGGCGTGCTTGCCGGCGTGTACCCGGCGATGAAGGCGGCGCGGCTCAGCCCAACCGAAGCGCTCCGCGTGTAGTCCACCTCACCGCCCGGCGGCCCGGCCGAGATTGCGTGGTCAGGACGTGGCCGGGCGCGGCAGCGGCGACGGCTGCGGGCGCAACTGCGCGCGGGGCTCCGCGTCGGCAAGCACCGGTTTGCCCTCGGTCCGCTCGATGATCGGAAGAAGCGCCTGCACCAGCTGCGGGTCAAACTGCGATCCCGCGCCCGAGTTCAACTCTTCGAGCGCGACCTCGAGCGGCAGCGCGTTGCGGTAGACGCGGTCGGTCCGCATTGCGTTCCAGCTGTCGCAGCAGGCGATGACCCGAGCCTCGAGCGGGATGTCCTCGCCGGCGAGCCCGTCGGGATAGCCGCGGCCGTCCCACCGCTCGTGGTGCGAGCGGACGAGCAGCCCGACGTCCCGCATGAATCCGCCGACCTGAGACAGCATCTTCTCGCCCTCGAGCGTGTGCGTCTTGATGATCGTCCACTCCTCGGGATCGAGCTTCCCGGGCTTGTTCACGATCTCCTTCGCAATCGCGATCTTGCCGACGTCATGGAGGAGCGCGGCGAACTCCAGGTTGCGCCGGCGCTCGTCGCTCAGCCCGAGTTGCTCAGCGACGGCAAGCGCAAGCTCGACCACGTTTCTGGAGTGCTTGCCGGTGTAGTGATCGTCGCACTCGACGACGTCGCTGAGCACGAGCGCGGTCCCCCGGTAGGCGCTGTTGAGCTCGAGCAATCCACGCAGGCGGTGACTGCGTTCGTGGGCGAAGACCGCGAACAGGCCGAGCACCGGCACGAGGTACAGGATCTCGGCAGGGGCGTGATGGAGGTCCTGAGCGATCACGAGTCCGACGCCCGACAGCGTCGCGTCGACCGCGTACACGACCCCGCTCTCGCGAAGCGCGGCGCGCAGGTTCACCGTGCGGGTGATCACGTCCCGGAGCGCCGACACCAGAAAATCGACGGCGAACTCCGCGACGAGCGCCGTGATCAGGAGCACCGCGCCGGCGTCCCGCGGCTCGACGCCGGCGATCGTGAACACCGCGACCGGCCCGACCGCGAACCACGCGTTAGGAATCACGACCAACAACCGGCCCGGCGACAGCTCACCCCGGATCATCCGGTCGATTCGAGCGATCGCGTACGCCACGACGACCGCTGGCGGCACGAGCGCGAGCGGGATCACGAACAGCAGCGGCACGAACGCCATCTGGCTCGGCACGGTGTAGCCGATCGGGGTCCGGAACTCGACGCGCGTCGCGAGCGCGAGCACGAGCACGCACATGATGGCCGGGATCACCGGGAAAGCCTCCGGCGGGTGCATCGCCCATACGCCCGCGGTTGCCGCGGCGAGCGCCGCTCCGGTGATCGCGCTGGCCAGGCGCTCCCGACTGGTCATGCGAGCTTGGCGCCGCCTGAACGTGTCAGCTAGGAGGTTCTGCTCGTCCAGCGTCGGCGAGATGGACATCCCGCGCGATATCGGTCAAAAAACGGACGACGCTTAGCGGATCGCCGCGCGCCGGACGATCATCCGGATCCCGAACAAGCGTCGAACCTCGCGGCGCCGTCTCGAACATACCCTTCGGCGCGTCGATCAGTGTCGAGAATCGGCCGACGGGCACCGCCCCCGAGCCGGAGGTCCACAGGGAAGTGGGCCGCGCGCCCGCCGGCAAGCAACCACGGAAGGTAGGCAATGAGGCAACATCTGTTCCGCTGCATCGGGCTGGGCGTCGCCGCCCTGACCTTCGGCGGCACTCCAGCGGCGGCCGCGGCCAAGTCGGCGCCGGCGAGCACCGACATGGCCATGACGACGTCGATCGACACTTCGAGCTGCACCGATCCGGCGCTGTCCCAGCCGTTCCTCGCCTGGGGCGACAGCAACTGGTACGCGCTCGCGCCCGGAGAGGCCGCCGACGACTTCGACGGCACGGGCTGGGCCCTGACCGGCGGCGCGCAGATCCTCACCACGAGGCTCGCGGACGGCGCTACGGGCGAGGTGCTCGATCTCCCCCGCGGATCGCAGGCGACCAGCCCGACGATCTGCCTGACGTCCGCGTACCCGACGGCGCGGATGATGATCCGCAACGCCTCCGGCTCAAACGGCGGCAGCGTCGGCTTCTCGGTGTCCTATGCCGGGACGAGCACGGAGAATGCGCCGCTCCAAACCGGCACGTTCAAGACCACCGGCAACCAGGGCGCGACCGGCGGCTGGAGCCTGTCGGACCCCGCGAACCTCGACCCGAGCAGCGCTCCCGGCTGGCAGCTGATGCAGATCACGCTGACCGCGAACGGGCCGAAGGAGTTTCAGGTCTACAACCTGTACAACGACCCGCGCAACCGGGACTGACTACAGGTCGCGCTCGTAGAAGTAGTTCAGGGGCCCGTCGGGCCTGCCCTCGCGGTTAGAGAACCCGAGACTCTCGTAAAGCGAGCGGGCGGCGACGTCGGTCTCCCCGGTTCCGAGGTCCATGTAGTCGGCGCCCTGCGCGCGGGCAAGCTCGATCGCGGCGTTCATCAGCGCCCGCCCGAGCCCTCGCCCGCGTGCGGACGGCGCGACGTACAGCTCCGCCAGGTAGCACTCGAGCGCCTCACTCCAGATCGCCGGCCGGAACCGGAGCACCGCCAGACCATCTGGCCCGTCGCCGGCGAGCATCACCACGGTGTCGCCGCCGGCGATCAGCTGCTCGATCCGCGCCGCGAGCTTGTCGGCGCCGGGGGTCGGGTCGTCGTACTCGGTGTTGAAGTCGTGGAGCAGCCGCCCGATCGCGGCGGCGTCGGCCGCGGTGCCCCGGCGCACGGCGGGACTCGACCGACCGTCTCGCGCGTTCATCGCTCGCCCCGCATCAGCGCGAGCTGATGCTCCACGGCGTCGGTGGTGCGCGCCAGGTCGCCGGTGGCGAGCAGGTCGAGCAACGCGCCGCGCAGGACGGCGAGCACGAGCGTCGCATCCTCGTCGCCCGCACCGGAGTCGGAGAGCACTTCGAGCCAGTCGGCGACGGTGGCCGCGGCGAACCCTGCCCACGGCCCGTCGGGGTCGATCAGCGAGCGCGCGTAGCCCTCGACCCACAGCGTCAGCAACGCCCGGTGTTCCTCGGCGGCGAGCCACCCCCAGAGCTCGGAGGCCACCGCGATCAGATCGCCGCCGTCGCCCGCCGACCGCGCGCGGTGGAGCAGCTCGAGCTCGTCCGCGCGGGCCCGGGCGAGCAGAGCCTGCACAAGCTCGGCCTTGCTCCCGAACAGGAACAGCAACACGCGGGGACTCGAGTTGATCGCCGCCGCCAGCGGCCGAAGCGACAGGTCCGCGACGCCGTGCTCGAGCGCGTACTCGTACGCCAGCTCGAGCAGCTCGTGGCGTCGCGGGGACTCCGTGGGCGCGCTTGCGGACATCGCCGGTCCTAGTGTAGGCTACTGAAACGACTGTTTCAGTAGTGATCCGCCCGCTCGATCAACCCGGCGATCTCGGCTGGGTCGTGATGGCCCACGGCGAGGTCTACTCGGACGAGTTCGGCTGGGACACGAGCTTCGAGGCGCTCGTCGCCCAGATCGTCGCCGACTACGCCGCATCTGCCGACGCGGCCCGCGAGGCCGCGTGGATCGCCGAGATCGACGGGCGGCGCGTCGGGTGCATCTTCTGCGTCGCCGACCCCGAGCGCGAGAACACCGCCAAGCTGCGGATCCTGCTCGTGCATCCCGACGGCCGCGGCCACGACCTCGGCCGCCGGCTGATCAACACCTGCCTCGAGTTTGCGCGCAGGGCCGGCTACGAGTCGATGCGTCTGTGGACCAACCACCCGCTCGCCGCGGCCCGTCACCTTTACCTCGCACGGGGCTTCGCGCTCGTGGGCGAGGAGCCTCACCACAGCTTCGGGGTCGACCTTGTCGGCCAGACCTACGAGCTCGACCTTCGCGCCGGCGCCGTCGATGCCGTCAGCGGTGGGCGGCCCGGTCGCGCCGGCGGGTACGAGACCGCGCCGAGTTGACCGCCTTGAGCGGCACGCGCCGCACCGCCGACCACAGGCCGGGCTTCATCGCCAGCGCGATCAGGGCCTGGTCGCGCGCTCGCTCGAACGCGCGACGGCGGAACCGTCGCTCGCCGTCACCCTCCGATGACGCCTCGAGCGACTGCCACCGCGCGAGCGCCAGCGCGGCGTCGTCCTCGTGCTCGGCGGTGGCGCGGCACAGCGTCAGCGCACACGGCTCCTCGCCGCCCGGAGCGTTGCATCCATGCCCTGGAGGGCAGCAATCGGCCATATAAAAGAGCTACCCACGGTCAACCCGACAGAATCCGGAGAATGACCACGGAGACGACCACGCGCCGGCTGATCGTCAACGCCGACGACTTCGGGCTGACGGCCGGGGTGAACGCCGGGATCGTCGAGGCCCACGTCGGCGGGATCGTCACCAGCACGAGCCTGATGGTCGGCCGTCCCAGTGCCGCCGACGCCGCCCGGCTGGCGCGCGAGTACCCGTCGCTGTCGGTCGGCCTTCACTACGTCGAGGACGGCCCCGAGATCGACGACCCCGGTCACGTCGCGCGCACGTTCGCTGCCCAGCTCGAGCGGTTCCGCGAGCTCACCGGAGTCGATCCGACGCACGTCGACTCCCATCACCACGTCCACCTCACGCGGTTGGCGACGTTCGAACCGCTGGTAGCGCCACTCGGGGTGCCGTTGCGCGGCGACGGGCGCGTCACGTTCGTCGGCACGTTCTACGCCCAACCCCGCCGCGGGGTCGTCGAGCTCGACCGGGTGCGCGCGCCATTCCTGCTCGAGCTGCTCTCCACCGAGGCCGCCGGCGAGTTCACCGAGATCGGCTGTCACCCCGCGAGGGTCACCGCTGAGCTCGTCTCGAGCTACTCGTCAGAGCGCGAGGTCGAGCTCGCCACCCTGACCGAGCCGGACTTGCCGGCGCGGATCGAGCGCCTCGGGTTCACGCTTGCCGGCTACCACGACTGGCATCGGCGGTGACCGAGACCGCCGCTCCGGCCGCGGCCGGCTGACCGCGCGCCTACGTCGCGCTGACGGTCGGCTCCTCCTCCGGGAGCTCGTCGAGCTCGAGCGGCGCCCCGAACCCGACGCGGAGGATCGCGCCGCCGTCGGGCGCGTTCGCCGCCTCGACGAAGCCGTCGTGCGCCTCGGCCGCCTGGCGGACGATCGCGAGCCCGAGGCCCGAGCCCGGCTTCGAGCGCGCGTCGGTGGCGCGGTGGAAGCGGTCGAACACGAACGGCAGGTCCTCGCCTTTGAACCCAGGGCCGTGGTCGCGGACGGTCACCACGCCGTCGTGCAGCGTCACCTCGACCGTGCCGCCCTCCGGACTCCACTTCGACGCGTTGTCGAGCAGGTTCGTGACCGCGCGCGAGATTCGGTCGGGCTCGCCTCTGATCAGAGTCGGCTCGACGACCTGGTGGAAGTCGAGCGTCGGGGCCCGCCGGCGCGCGCGTTCGAGCGCGTCGTGAACGATCGAGTCCAGCCGGACATCGCCCGGCTCGCTCGTCGGCTTGCTCCCCCGCGCGAGCTCGACGACGTCGGCGACAAGCGCGGTGAGCTCGTCGAGCTCCTCGATCACGTCCTCGCGGAGCCCGGCCCGGTCCTCGGGGGACAGCAGCTCCTCCTCGCGCATCAGCTGCAGGTTCGCGCGAATCGTGGCGATCGGCGTGCGCAGCTCGTGCGAGGCGTCCGCGACCAGGTTGCGCTGGGACTGGACCGATAGCTCGAGCGCGTCGAGCGTCTGGTTGAACGTGCGGGCCAGCCGCGCGAGCTCGTCCGAGCCGCTCACGTCGAGTCGCTCGTGCTCGATCCGCTCGGGGTTCTCCGCGATCGACTCGGTCTGCCGGGTGAACCGCGTGATCGGCGCGAGCGCGGTCCGCGCCACGAGCAGCCCGAACAGCACTGCGAGAAGGATTCCCGCGCCGCCGATCACGATCAGCAGCACGAGCTGGTTAGAGAGCGCGCTGTCCACGCTGGTGAGCGGCAGCGCGACCGCGAGTGCGCCCTTGTCTCCGATCCCGGTCACCAGCACACGGATGTGGGTACCGTCGACGCGCATGTCGGTGTAGATCTGGCCGTGGCCGGCGGCGGCGAGCGCTCGGATCGCCGGGGTTGAAGGGATCTCGTAGCTCTGGCCCTTCGGCACGTATGTGCCGCCGCCCGGCTTGAACAGCGTGAACGTACCCGACGCCCCGCCGAATGCCTGCGGCGGCAGGTGGTCGAAGCCGAGGCCTTCGTCGGGGTCGTGGTCGGCGTTCCCGCTCGGGACGTGCGGTCCGAACTGGAATTGGCCGCCCGGCGGGCCTCCGCCCGGCCCGAGACCGATGTTCTGAAGCGGGCGCTTGGACAGGCTCTGCAGCGACTGGTCGACCTGGTGCTGGAGCTCGTTCCGGGTGCCCCCGTACCCGGCGACCACGACCGCGATCACCGCGATCGCCACCGCCGCGCCCGCGAACAGCGCCATCCTTGCTCGCAGGCTCATTCCTGAGGCTCCCGGAGCGAGTAGCCGACGCCCCTGACCGTGTGGATCTGCGCCTGCGCGCCGGCATCCTCGAGCTTCCGGCGCAGGTAGCCGACGTACACCCGCAGCGCGTTCGACGTCGGACCGAAGTCGTATCCCCACACGCGGTCGTAGATCAGCGTGTGCGGCAGCACCCGGCGCGGGTTCAGCATCAGCAGCTCGAGCAGCTGGTACTCGGTCCGGGTCAGCTCGACGAACGTCTCCCCCACCATCACCCCGTGCCGTGCCGAATCGAGCCGCAGGTCGACGAACGACAGCGCGCCGTCGACCGTGGTCTCGCCACCCGCGCGGCGCAGCAGCGCGCGCAGGCGCGCTTTCAGCTCGTCGATGTCGAACGGCTTGACCAGGTAATCGTCGGCACCGGCGTCGAGCCCGTCGATCCGGTCGCTGACGGCGTCACGCGCGGTCAGCATCAGCACGGGAACCCGGTTGCCCTCGCGCCGGAGCAGCCGGCACACCTCGAGTCCGTCGATGTCCGGCAGGCCGATGTCGAGCACGACCGCGTCGGGCAAGCTGGCGTTAACTTCCGACAGCGCCCCCGCTCCGGAGTCGGTCAGCTTCACCTCGTAGCCGGACAGCGACAGCGCGCGGCGCAGCACGTCGCGAAGGGCCCGGTCGTCGTCGACCACCAGCAATCGCATACTTCTGATTGTGTCGCGTGCGCGCGCGGGCGCCGCGATTTCCTACTTAGGTCTTACCCGGCGGATCGCTAGGTCTTACCCGGCGGCACGGTCATCTCACGGAGGACCGTGCCGAGGATCCCGTTCACGAACGCCGGCGCCTCGGCCCCGCAGAACCGCTTGGCGGTCTCGACCGCTTCGTCGATCGCCCCCTCGGGCGGGATCGCGTGCTCTCCGGGAAGCTCGCTGCCATACAGCAACTCGGCGAGGCCGACCCGCAGGATCGAGCGCTCCAGCGGAGCGATTCGCTCGAGCGTCCACCCGGTCGCATGTGCGCGAATCAGCTCGTCGAGCTCGGGTTGGTGGTCGCGTACGAGGTACGCGACCGCGCGCGTGAACGCATGGGTATCTCGGGGCCACGTGTCGTCCAGGGGCCGACCGAGCAGATCGCTCTGATACAGCGCCCAGATCGCAGCGCGGCGCTGCTCGGACCTTCGCACGGCGACCGAGTGTAGTCGCGGGCTCAGTCGACGACCGTGAGGTCCTTGGAGACAGCGGTGAGGATGTCGCGTCCGTCGCCGGTGACCACGACGAGGTCCTCGATCCGGACCCCGAACCGGCCCGGGATGTAGACCCCGGGCTCGACCGTCACCACGTTGCCCGCCGCCAGAACGGCCTCGGACGGCTGCGCCAGGCGCGGCGCCTCGTGGACATCGAGCCCGACGCCGTGCCCGAGCCCGTGGCCGAACTGCTCGCCGTACCCGGCGGCCTCGATCGCCGCCCGGGCGACACCGTCAACGTCGCGGCCGACCGCCCCGGGCCGCACGTCGTCGACGGCGGCCAGCTGCGCATCGAGCACCAGCTCGTAAACGTCGACGGCCTCGGTGTCCACCCGCCCGGTGGCGAGCGTCCTCGTGCAATCCGAGCAGTAGCCGTCGAGCTTCGCGCCCCAGTCGATCACCACGAGCTGGTTCTTGCGGAGCGCCTCGTCCCTCGGCCGGCCGTGCGGCAGCGCGCCGTTTGCGCCGCCGGCGACGATCGGCTCGAAGCTCGGCCCCTGCGCGCCCCGCCGGCGGATCGCGAACTCGAGCGCGGTCGCGAGCTCGCGCTCGTTGCGCCCGGCGAGCCCGCCGGCGACGAGCTCGAGGAACGCCTCGTCGGCGAGCGCCGTCGCCGCCCGGATCGCGGCCACCTCCTCGAACTGCTTGACCGCCCGCAGCTCCTCGACGAGCCCGCTCGTGCCGACGAGCTCGACCCGGGCCGGGAGCCGCTGGCGGAGCTGCAAGTGCTCGCTCACGGTCATATGCGCGGCCTCGAACCCGAGGCGCAGCTCCGTTTGCGGGAGGGCGTCCTCGACGCCCTCGGTCAGCTGCTGCGCGGATCGGCGGCGATCGAACGCCGGATCGACCTCCGCCGCCGCCTGCTCGAGGTAGCGAAAGTCGGTCACGAATGTCCGCGTGTCCGGCCCGACCAGCGCGATCCCGTTGCTGCCGGTGTAGCCGGTGAGGTATCGAACGTTCGTGAGATCGGTCACGAGCAGCACGTCGACGCCGGCGCCCGGCAGGAGCGCGACCAGGCGGTCCGACCGAACGCTCACGGTGCTCACGACGCGAGCTCGTCGCGGACGCGCTCGAGCGCGTCCCGGTAGCCGGCCGGGCCCTTGCCGGCGACGCGCGCGATGCACAGCTCGGTTATCACCGACCGGCGCCGCCACTCTTCCCGCGAGTCGACGTCGGATAGGTGGACCTCGACCGCCGGGAGCCCGGTGAGCTCGAGCGCATCCCGGATCGCGTACGAGTAGTGCGTCCACGCGCCGGGGTTGAGCACGATCGCGTCCGCGAGGCCCTCGAGCCGGTGCAGGTGCTCGACGAACTCGCCCTCGTGGTTGGTCTGGAAGAACCGGACCTCGAGGCCAAGCTCGTCGGCGGCCCCCTTGATCTGCCGTTCGAGCTCCTCGAACGTGAGGCGGCCGTAGTGGGCGGGATCGCGGCGACCGAGCTGGTCGAGGTTGACGCCGTGCATGACTTCGACCCGGTTGCGCACCAGGGTTCAGCCCGCCAGCTCGCGGACCGCGGCGATCAGGTCCCTGGGCGCGACGGCACATCCGGTCTGCGCGGCACCGGGGGCGTCGAGCAGCACGAACGGGACCGACCCCTCGCCGAGCCGCTTCTTGTCGCGCGCGGTCGCCATCACGACGGCGTCGGGGTCGGCGTGCTCCAGACGGGTTGGGAGGCCGTGTTCCGTCAGGAGCTGAGCGACCTCGTCGCGAAGGTCCGGCTGGGCCGAAAGGCGAAGCGCCGCCAGCAGCCCGAGTGCGACCGCCTCGCCGTGGCGGTAGGAGGCGTACCCGGTCACGGTCTCGATCGCGTGCCCGACGGTGTGACCGAGGTTCAGGACCTGCCTGATGCCGGCGTCCCGCTCGTCGCGCGCGACGATCCGGAGCTTCGCCAGCGCGCAGGCGGCGATCAGGGCGGGATCGGTCGGATCCTCGTCCTGGCGGACGCGCTCCCACAGATCACCGCCGGCGACCAGCGCGGTCTTCAGGACCTCCGCGTAACCGGCCGCGAGCTCGGCCGGCGGGAGGCTCTTAAGCGTCGCGGTGTCGGTGATCACGGCCGACGGCTGGTGGAACGCGCCGACATAGTTCTTGGCCTCGGCGAGGTCGACCGCGGTCTTCCCCCCGTAAGCCGAGTCGACCTGGGACACGAGCGTCGTCGGCACCTGCAGGTAGCGAACGCCGCGCTGGTAGGTCGCGGCGCAGAACCCGGCGAGGTCCCCGACCACGCCGCCACCGAGGGCGACGACCACGTCCTGGCGGGTCATCCCGGCGCGCGCGAGCTCTGTCCACACGATCTCGGCGTGCGCGACGGTCTTCGACTGCTCGCCGGGCATGATCGCGACCCGCCCGCTGAGCGGCCCGACGTGGTCGCCGTACAGCCTGCCCACGGCGCCGTCGGTGACGAGGAACCGCCGGCCGGTCACCGCCGGCGGCCAGAAGCCATCCTGGCCGAGCAGCCCGCTCTTGACGTAGACCGGGTAGTCGGCGCCCGGGTTGCCGGCCGTCGCCGCCCACAGGAGCTTCGTGCCTGGCGGGACGTCGTCGTAGGCGTCGAGGATCGGGCCCATGCGGTGCGAGCGCTCGGCCGGAACGGTCACGTCGGCGAGCCCCGCGTAGATCGGCTGGCGCACGTGGTAGAGGTGCTCGAAGTCTTCGCGCACGCGCGCGAGCGGGCGGTCGCTGCTTTGGCAGCGCGCCCACGCCAGCTCGAGCCCGACGTCGAGCCAGATCACGAGATGCTCGGACAGCGCAGCACGGACTCGTTCGTGACCGATCGCGCCACCGCCGAGCGCGAGCACGCCCGCCTGCGGCGCATTCAGGAGCTCCAGGGTGACGTCCTCCTCGGTGCCGCGGAACGCCGCCTCGCCGTCCTCGGCGAACACGCGCTCGATCGGCTTGCCGAGCCGCTCCTCGATCACGCTGTCAACGTCGACCGCGATCGCACCGAGCTCGTGCGCGGCGCTTCGGGCGGCGGTCGTCTTGCCCGCGCCCATGAACCCGATGCAGACGACCTTGCGGTGAGCGACTGGGGTTGCGCCGGCTACCGGGGCCGCCACGCGATCCGCTCCTCGTACGCGTCCAGCGCCGCGCGGACGTCGTCGATGTGATCGCCCCCGAACTTGCGCCGGTAAGCGTCGGCGAGCACGAACGCCACCATTGCCTCCCCCACCACGCCGGCCGCGGGCACCGTGCACGAGTCGGTCCGCTCGCGCAGCGCCTCGGCGGGCTCGTGGGTCGCGATGTCCACCGAGCGGAGCGGCTTGGTCAGCGTCGGCAGCGGCTTCATCGACGCGCGCACGACGAGCGGCGCGCCGGTCGTCATCCCGCCCTCGACGCCGCCGGCGCGGTTGGTCTCGCGGTAGTAGCCGCGGGCGTCGTCGTAGAAGATCTCGTCGTGCGCTTGGGACCCCGGCAGGCCCGCGACCTCGGTGCCGTCGCCGATCGACACCGCCTTGATCGCCTGGATCGACAGGATCGCCTGGCCGAGCCGACCGTCGAGCCGTTCCTCCCATGAGACATGCGATCCCAGCCCGGGCACGAGCCCGAACGCGATCACCTCGAACACGCCGCCGAGCGACTCGTTCGCCTTCCGGAGGCGGTCGATCTCCGCCACCATCTCCTTGGTGGCGTCCGGGTCCAGGCACCGGACCGGCGACTCGTCGACATTCTGGAAGTCGTCCGGGGTGAGGCCGTGTCTCGTCGGCGCCTTGACGCTCGTGATCTGGATGACGTGGCTGAAGATCTCGACCCCGAGCGGCTTGAGGAACGCCTTCGCCACGGCCCCGCCCGCAACCCGTGCCGCGGTCTCGCGCGCGCTCGCCCGCTCGAGGATGTTCCGGACGTCGGTGAGGCCGTACTTCTGCGTGCCGACGAGGTCGGCGTGGCCGGGGCGCGGCAGGTGCACCTCGGCGACCGCGGCCTCGACTGGCCACGGGTTCATCCGCTCCTCCCAGTTCGCGTAGTCGCGGTTCGTGACGTTCAGCGCGATCGGACCGCCGAGCGTGCGGCCGTGGCGGACGCCACCGGTGACCTCGACCTGGTCGCGCTCGATCTTCATCCGGCCGCCCCGCCCATGCCCGAGCTGGCGGCGCGCGAGATCGCGGTTGACCGCGTCGCGATCGAGCTCGAGGCCGGCCGGCATCCCCTCGAGGATGCAGGTCAGGCCGGGCCCGTGGGACTCACCGGCGGTCGTCAAGCGCAGCGACATCGCCGATGTAGGTTACGGGCGGACCGGGTTGCGCCCCGTTCCGGCTGTTCCGGCCTGCCCGGGACTGTCCCGGCCTGGTTCCGGGTTACCTCGTGCGCAATCGTCAGCGCCGGCTGGGAGCCAATCCGTAATTTCTACGGATAGAGGTTCTCCGCCCCGGAGCCGATGCGTTGACTGTGGTGTCGATGAGCCCCTCGCGCGTCCGCTGACGATTGCCCCGATGTCGGATCCCCTCGAGCATCTTTCTGAGCACGATCTGCTGACCGGCGTGTTCAACCGGTCCCGGCTCGTCAACGAGCTGGACCGCCAGCTCTCGTTCTCGGCGCGTTACGCCCGCGCCGGCGCGCTGCTCACGCTCGACATCGACAACTTCAAGCTGGCCAACGACAGCTATGGCCGCGCCGCCGGCGACGTGATGCTGAAAGCGGTCTCCGAGAGCCTCCGGGCCCGGGCCCGCAACACCGACGTGGTCGCCCGGCTCGGCGGCGATGAGTTCGCCGTGATCCTCCCCGAGGTCAACGAGGACGAGGCGATGATCGTCGCCCGCGACATCCGCGCCGTCCTGTGCGAGCGCCAGATCGGGCCCCCGATCATGGTCTCGATGGGCATCGCGCTGCTGACCGGCGAGGAGGAGGTCGCGGCCGACGACATCCTCGCCCGGGCGCAGATCGCGCTGTACGAGGCCAAGGAGCTCGGCGGCGACCAGGCAAGACTCTTCACCGGTGAGGCAACCGGCGCGCTGACCTGGGTCCAGCGGATCCGGACCGCGCTCAGCGAGGACCGCTTCGTCCTCTACGGCCAGCCGATCGCGGACCTGCGCACCGGCCGGATCACCCACCACGAGCTGCTCGTGCGCATGCTTTCCGAGGACGGGGACATCATCCCGCCCGCCGCCTTCCTGCCGATGGCCGAGCGCTTCGGCGTCATCGGCGAGATCGATCGCTGGGTCACGAACGCTGGCCTGCGGCTGGCGATCGACGGCGAGGGCGTCGCGATCAACCTGTCGGGCTACTCGATCGGCGATCAGGCGATCGTCAGCGAGATCCGCAGCGCAATCGCCGACGGCGTCGACCCCGGCAAGGTGATCTTCGACGTCACCGAGGCGGCCGCGATGACAAAGCTCGAGGCGACCCGGCAGTTCGCCGGCACCCTCTACGGCCTCGGCTGCAGCCTCGCGCTCGACGACTTCGGCACCGGCTTCTCCTCCTTCACCTTCCTCAAGCACATCCCGGCGCGGTACCTCAAGATCGACATGGGCTTCGTCCGCGAGCTGGCGAGCAGCAAGCTCGACCACCAGGTCGTCAAGTCGATCGTCGGCATCGCCCGCTGCCTCGACAAGCGCACGATCGCCGAAGGCGTCCAGGACGCCGACACGCTCGGCGTCCTCAAGGCGATCGGCGCCGACTACGCCCAGGGGTTCCACTTCGGCGCCCCCAAGCGGCTGTCGCCCCCCACGGCCTTCGAGCGCCAGCTCCGCGCCGCCCGGGCCGTCCAGCCGACCGTCTAAGCCGGCGGTCAACGTGGCGCTCGGCGCGCCCCGCCAGCCCAATGTCACGTTGTCCGCGATACGTGCGGCGAACGTGACGCTCGGCCGGCGGCCGGCGTCGAGTGTCACTTTGACCGCCATCGCCGGCGGGTCGCCACGCGATCCCGCCTAAAGCGACACTCGACACGCGGCCTCAGCTCCAGTGGCGAGAAACTCGGACCAGAGCCGCCCGCGAGGCCTGGGTCATATCGCAACACTCGGCGCCAGGCCGGCGGTGAACGGTGATTCAGGCACGTATGTGGGTCATTCGGCGCCAGTCGAACGGCGACACGCGCCGAGTGGCGAGATATGACCCACCCGCACGCCCGCAACCCTGCCGCCCGCGCCGGCAACCCCCGCCACCCGCGCCGGCAACCCCCGCCACCGCCACCCGGAAACGCGAACGGCCGCCCCGAGGGGGCGGCCGCCGAGAGACTTGCTTCGAGAGAGGAGGTCTAGTACCGGCCGGCGGCAACGATCGTGGTGTGCCGCCCGCCGGGGGCGACGAGCGCGAGTCGAACCGTCATCGCGACCTGATGGAGGCGGCTCAGCTTCTTCGCCATGCCCTTCGAGAGGTACAGACGCAACGTCACGGTGCCGTTCTTGACCGAGGACACCGTGCCGATGCCGATCCTGACAGAGGGACCGCCTCCGACCTGGATGTGCGCCTTCTTGGCCGAAGCACGAGTGATCGACACGGTGGCGATCCCGTTGGCCGGGGCGTTCGACGTAACCCGGACCGAGATGCCTCTCCGGAGCACCACCTTGAGGCTCTGGGGCAGCAGCTGCAGTCGCACCTGGAGACTCGGCGCCGAGCCCGAACCTGAACCGGAGGTCGAACCCTGGGCAGGTGGCGCCTGCCCGTTGGACCCGAGCACTTCGACCGTCTGGGTGATGCTGGCGGTGTTCCCGCCGCGGTCGGTCACAGTCAGCTTGACCTGATAGTCACCGGGATTGCTGTACTGGTGATAGACGCTCGGACCGCTGCCACTGGTGCCGTCGCCAAAGTTCCACTGGTACGCCGCGTTGTGGACCATGAGCGTCGAGGCAGTCACCGACCCGTCGAGCAGGATGTTGTCACCCGGCTCAACCGGCCCGGGCACGACGAACGTCGGATTTAGCAGGACCGTGCCCGTACAAGGAAGCGCGTTCGGGTCGGTCTCGATCGCGCCGGCGTTGTTGAACTCGCGCTGGAGCGCGTAGGTGTCGCCGTTGATTGTCACATTGTCAAGGGTGCCGGCGAGCGGCCCGCAACCGTTGTCGTCGATCTCGGTGCCACCGACTCCGTACCACCCGTCCACGACGTCGGGATCGACGATCGCGGAGATGTTCGCCTGGCTCAGCGGACTCGCCAGCTTGGCACCGACATCCTGAGCAAGGGTTGCTTGGTCGACGGGTAGGGTGAGGTCCGGCGCGGCGGGATCGTCGCACCCGACGCCCTGTCCCCATTGCGCCGTCCACGGCTGGACCACATACGTGATCTCGGTTCCGTTCAGATCGACCTGCGAGTGGTAGCTGCAGAACTGGGCTTCGGTGCTGGCCGGATTGCTGTTCGCCGAGCACAGGTGGCCCGCGGAGTCGAGGCACACCTCGACGCCCGGCGGGAGCAGCACGTCGACCAGCGGCTGCAGCTGAATTCCAGACTTGACAGCGTTCTCCCCAGGCAACCCCATTTGCGGCAGCATGGCCTGAAGCTCGTTCTGGATATCGGCGTCCGTCAGGCAGTAGTCGTTCGGCGAGGTGCTGATCGGGCCGTTCGGCTGTCCCGTCCACACGTTGCTGCCCGACTGCGGGCAGTCGTTGACACCGGTTAGATCCTTCGGATAGTCGTTGCCCGCCCCGCTCGGATGGTTGGCGCCGAACTGACACGTGTAGCCGTCGTCGCTCGGATCGCCGGGGTTGTTTCCGTAGTCGATGCAGCCGCCGGCGAAGGTCGAGACATTCCCGGCATGAACGGTCCCGTTATTCATCGTGTACTGCGGCGTGACCGCGAACGGCGAGCTGAAGCTGCCGCTGCCAGCGGCGACGTCGCTCAGGAACTGCTCGACGTACTGCCGAGTTGTGGCCCAGTAGCGGCGGTGCGGATCCCAAGTGAGAACGTATGTCTCGTTGCCCGGGAGAACCGAGCCGCCGTGGTAGCAGAGCGGCGAGACCAGTCCGGTCGTCTGCCAGGTCAGCTCGGGCGCCAGCGATGGATCGGTGCATGTGCTGTTCCAGTTGTCCTCGAGGCTGCTCGGCAGGCTGCTGTTCGGGACGAGCGCGACGCCGTAGTGGTTGCCTCCGTCATTGGCGACGACCGCCTGGGCGCCGGCGGCCACGACGAGCGAGCCGACGACGGTGCAGGACAGCGCCAGCAGGATCCGACGGGCGGTGAGCGAGAAACGGCGCATGTCAGCTACCTCCGACGGTGAGATTGCGCAGGTCGACGATGGCGCCGACGCTCGGGTCGTACTGGAACAGGGACAGGGCGCTCAGCGGCGAGTGGTTGAGCAGCTCGCGGCCGACATCGGACGCCGTCTGGCGAGCCTTGTTGGCGTCGGCCACTGACGGGTGCTGATCGGCCGTGATCGAGTTCACCGAGAAGAGCGCCACCGGGGTCGAGCCGGAGCCGGTCTGCGTGGAGAGGCCCTCGGTCTGGCCGGGGTGAAGTGCGAGGATCTCGCAGTCGATCGGACCCGGGGTGCAGGTGCCGGCGCCGCTGACGACGGTGCCTGGCTCGACCGCGAACAGAACGCTCTTGCCACCCTGCAGGACGCCAAGCTCGACGAGCATCGGCTGCTGCTTACTCGGCAGGATGCTGAGCCGCTCGAGCGGATCGATCGTGTCGACGCCGCCGCCCGAGGTCGTGATCGCGAGCGACACGTGGTAGGACTGAGTCGCGGTCAGCCCGGTGGGCGCAGGCGTGTTCGGCGCGGCCGGCTTGGTCGTGCTCGGGGTCGTCGAGGTGACGGGGGCCGTCGTGACAGGCGCGCTGCCGTCGCCGCTACCCGTGCTCGAGCTGCCGCCGCTGCCGGTGTCCACGGTGCCCGCTCCCGTGCCCGTGCCCGCACCCGCGGACGCGGTCGTGGTGGTCGTGGGCACAACAGCGGTGGTGGTCGTCGTGGCGGCGACCTTCTGCGGCGTGAACGGATTGCGGCCCTTCCCGCTGAGCTTCGAGTTGCCCGGCGTGGTCTGCACCGAGATCGCGGGAAGCGTGGTCCCCGACGAGTAGGGGAGCGGACCGGTCGGCGGGGTGACGATGTCCGTCGGCGCCTTCTTGGTCAGCAGGACCGGCACCGCCACCAGGGCGATGATCAGGACCAGCGCGATCGGCCAGAGCTTGCGCTCGAGCAGTTCTTTGAGAATGTTTCGGGGGACGGTCATCGCAGTGAGGAGGTGATCGCCGCAGCGGGCGGGGTCGAGGACGAAGAGGAGGATCCGGAGGTCGAGGTCTGGGACTGGGTGCTCGGCGCAGGGCCGGCGGGGGTCGCACCGGCGAATGTGCCCTGGGTCGGCGGGACGATGTAGGTCGTCGCCGAGACGGTCGCGGTGATCTGCGGGAAGCCGGTCGGGCCGGGGACGAGGCTGATCGCGTTGATCGACAGCAGCCGGCCGCGGATCGTCAGCGAGTCCTTGTCACTGGTCACGAACTCCTCGAGCTTGTTGAAGAAGCTCGACAGGCTGAAATAGTTGCCGCTGAGAGTCACGGTGAACTGCTCGGTCGGGAGACCGGCGGTGCCGATGCTCGCGCCGGGCGGAAGCTGCGTCGTTGGGGTCGTTGACGTGCCGCTCGAGCTCGAGCTAGAGCTGGTGCTCGGAGCCGAGCTGCCGCCGCCGCCCGTCAGTTGCAGGCCGCGGAAGCTCACGTGCGTGGCCTGGGCCGCGCTCTGCACCTGGTAGATCAGCGAGGCGACGTCGTCGTCCGGCGGGACGGCCTCACCGAGCTTGGCGAGCTGGGCGTACTGGCCGGCGAACTGGCGGCGGGCGGTCATGCCGGCGTTCACCTGGCCTTCGGCGGCGGTCAGCTGGGACTGCTCGCTCGTGATCTGGGTGCTGAGGCTCGACACCTGCGAGCGCTTGGGCGACACCACGAGGAACCAGCCGGCCACGACGGCGCCGAGGGCGAGGACGACCATGATGACGATGCGGTCGCGGGCGGTCACTGGGTGCCTCCGGTAGTCGACGTAGAAACTCCGCTGATGGAAGTGACTCCCTGCGCGCCGGCGTTTGCGATCGGGGTGAAGAACACGGTCAGAGCGAACGTGGGGGCGTTCGCGGCGCAGCCCTGCAGGGAGGAGGCCGACGAGGACGCGGTGCTCGTGATCTGAGAGTTGCTGAACGAGACGCGGGTGACGCCGTTGATCAGACGCAGACGCGACATCAGGCGCGCGACGTCGTCCTGGTTGGCGGTGCAGCCGGTCAGGTCGAACGCGGGCGCGATGACGTCCGCGCGCAGCGGGCTGCTCGCGCCGCCGCCACCAGAGCTGGCGCCGGGCACGACCGTGCCCACGATCGACTGAAGCGTGGTGTCGGCCGGAACCACCTGCGCGAGGTTCACGAGGGCCGAATGCCAGTCGAACCGCGCCGAGGCGATCGAGTTGACGGTGGTGATGCGAGTCTGGGCGAGCGAGGAAAACTTCGAGAACTCGCCGAGACGGCTGGCCGCGGCCTGCTCCTGGGCGACCTGCGTCTTGAGGCTTGAAAGCTGGGCGGTCTTCGAGGAGATCGAGTTGTTCGTGAGCACGAACACGGTCACGAGCGCGACTGCGGCCGCGAGGAACCCGAGCAGGACGTATACCGGCACCTGCATGCCGGTCGACGGACCCTTGCTGCGTCCGCGCGAATCCGCCGGGATCAGATTGACGGCTCTCATGACGGGATCTCCTCGACGGTCAGGCCCGCGGCGACCGCGAGCCGGCCGGCGTCGACGCCACCGAAGCCGCCGGGCTGGCCCTCCTGGACCACGCCGACCTCGAGCGGGAGCCCGACCTCTTCGCCGAGCTGCTCGGGGAAGCCGGGGATCGCCACGGCCGGGCCGGTGAGCACGACGCGCTCGACCACGGCCGAGGCGTCCTGCATGGCGAGGAAGTCGAGTGAGTTGCGGACCTCGTCCGCGATCCTGCGGACGCCGTCGCTGAGCACCTCGCGGGCCTCGGCGACAATGTCGGCATCGCCCTCCACCTCGTCGACCGGCGTCAGCAGGCCGACGTGCCGGAGCCAGCCGTGTGCATGCTCGAGCGTGAGCGCGCGCCGCTCGGCGAGCTCGCCGGCGATCGACTCGATGCCCTGGCCGGCGACGCGCGTGAACGCGCAGGTCGGTCCGATCGCCACGGCAAGGTTGGTGAGGCCGCCGACGCTGGTGTAGAGCGTGGCGCCGGTCAGCTCGGGGCGGTACAGCGCGCGGATCATCGCGAACGCCGAGAGGTCGACGCCCGCCGGCCGGAGCCCGGCCTTGCGGGTGGCGTCGAGCAGCCGCTCGATCATGTCGCGCCGCGCGGCGACGACGACGACGCGCGTCCGCGGGCCGTCCGGCGTCTCGACGATTCCGAGCGAGTGATGCTCGAGCACGGCCTGCTCAAGCGGCATCGGGATGTGGTCGGCAGCCTGGAAGCGGATCGCGGAGTTGATCTCCTTGGCGCCCTTCAGCGGCGGAAGGTCGAGGGTGCGCATGACGATGCGCTGGTTGGCGACGCCGAGGCGGACGCGCTTGCCGAGCTTGTGCTCGGCGAAAAGGTCACGGAGCGAGGAGGCGAGCGTGTCGACGTCGACGACCTCGCCGTCGCGGACGATGCCGGCGGGAAGCGGCGCCGTGGCGGCGCGCTCGACCTTGACCTGGCCCGGGCGCGCCTCGACGGCGGCCACGTAGCCGGGCTCGATGTCGAGGCCTACGATTGATTTTCCTTTGGAGTAACCCATCGTGCTCAGGCCAAGTGATCGGCCGCTACCCCCTCCGAGTTGAGGCCGTCCATGCCAGGTTGGACGGTCTCGTCGTTCTGACCCACTGGTCCAGGCCGTTTCCGGGCCTAGCGGACGAGCGGATTCACGCCACCCACGCCCACGTCGCGAACTGGAACGTCCAGAACGCAAGCAACCCGGCGCCGACGAACAGCGTCACGCGCACCGCCCGGCGCTCGGATATCCACGCGCCGGCGGCCATCCATAACGGAAAGATCGTCAGCGTGTAGCGATCGAGCGATTTGAGCGGCTGGCCGACAACGGGGCTGTAGATGCACACGACCAACGCCGCCGCGGCATACAACCCGTAGGCGAGCGGCAGGCGCCGGAAGGCGACGACAAGCGCGAGCACCGAGATCCCGAGCACGGCCAGCAGCAGGATGCTCTCGGTTCCCGCCGCGAACGGGCCTCCGAGCGTCGGCTGATAGCCGGCGTCGAGCGAATGCAGCCCGGAGGCCGCCGCCCGCGCCGCGGCAAGGACCGTCTCGATCGGTCCCGTCAACCGGTGCTGGTGCTCGGCGCTGGTCTGCTCGGTGAGCGGAGCGAGCGCCCCGAAGCCTCTCGCGGCCAGATAGCCGAGATAGCCGCCAAGGGCCCCGGGCACGAGCAGGAGCCACCCCAGCCGGCGCCCTGGGCGTCGATGGGCCCCCAGGTACATGACCGCGAGCGGAATCACGAGCAGCACCCCCGGGACGCGCGTGACGGCCGCCAGAGCGGCAAGAGCGGCCGCCAGCGGCCATCGCTCGCGGCGCGCGAAGTACACCGCGCCGAGCGTCAGCGCGAGGAACAGCGACTCCGTGTAGACCGCGGTGAAGAAGAACGACAGCGGCGCGAGCGCCACCAGCAGCACCGTCGCGTCGGCCGCTCGCCGTCCGAGCTCGAGCTCGGTCAGGCGGTGCAGCAGCCCGAGCGCGACCGCGAACGACGACACAGAGATCGCGACGCCGGCGAGCGGGCCGGACCCGAGGATGAACCCCAGCGCCCGGATCAGCAGCGGATAGAGCGGGAAAAATGCGGTGTCGGACCCCCGCGCGTAGCCGTGCTCGGCGATCGCGAGGTAGTGAATCGAGTCCCACCTGACCGCCGGCGCGCCCAGCACATTCCCGAGCGATCCGAGCCGCGCGCTGACGCTGAGCGGGTCGAACATCGTCCAGCCGTCCTGGCGCGGCACCGAGAGCGCGCCGGCGATGCCGGCCCCAATCACGATCAGCCGCGAGATGACGAACGCGCGGATCGCGACCGGGCAGGCGACCGCCAACCGGCCGAGCCGGCCCGGCAGACTCGCCCGGCGGTACGCGACCTCCGGGCTGGTCGCACTCATGCCGCGATTGCCGCGGCGGGCTCGGTCGCGCGGCCGAGCGGCACGCGAGACTCGACGGTCTCGGCCACGCTCCGGTCGGCGAGCAGCGAGACCCCGACCAGCGGCATGATCCAGGCGAGATACAGGAACGCCCAATAGTCGGCGCTCAGCTGCAGGCCGATCAGGATCGCCGCGACCAGCGCTGCCATTCGGGCGCGGTCCTGCGCGAGCGCCGGCTCGAGCCTGAGCTTGACCGCCGCGCCGGCGACCAGGCCGAGCACGCACCCCTGCGCGAACGGCTGGAGGCCCTCGATCCCGAGCGGGCTCCATACGGACTGCTCGGAGCCGCGCGTGAACTGGTAGGACATCGAGTGGAGCATGTCCGCGGGGCCGTGTATCCCGCCGAGCGCGAGCAGCAGCGCGACCATCGGCAGCGACACGAGCGCGATCGCGGCGAGCGCGCGGACCAGCGAGCGCCCGCGGTGCGGCGCCAGCGCCACCGGCACGAGCGCGAACGGCGCGAGCTTGAACCACCCCGCGACCGCGACCATACCGGCGCACAGCGCGGGACGGCGCCAGACGAGGACGGCGATCGCGAGCATCGCGGCAAGCGCGACGTCCGTCGTCCCGGTGGACGCGGTGATCAGCAGCGATGGAAACGTCAGCCACGCGAGCGCGGCGCGCAGACCGGTCTGCTCGGCCTCGATCGGCCGAGGCCCGCGAGCACCCGTCGAGCGGCCGGCGGCGATCCGGAACACCGCCCAGGCGCTGAGGAACGCGGCGAACACCGCCGCAGCCAGCCCGGCGTAGACGGAGTTCCAGGTCGAGTTCACCGGCTCGAACAGTGCGAGCGGCGTGTACAGCGCGTACGTCAGGATCGGATAGGTGTCGCCGTGGATCACCCCGGTCGGCATATGCCCGTAGGGCAGCACGCCGTGGATCAGCCGCGTCGCGCCCTCCATGACCGCGTAGATCACGTCGACGGCGTTGGTCGAGCCGACGCCGACCATCACGAACACGATCATCAGCAGGATCAGCAACCCGCGGAGCCATCGCACGCGGCGCTCAGGGTCGACCCCCGGAGTGAGCGCCACCAGCAATGGCGTCGACGGCGCGGGACGGCCCGTCCGGCCGAGCGCGATGAACGCGCAGCGCGCCAGCAGGTACAGCATCCCGGGCGCCGCGGCCAGGACGCTCGCAGTCAGATAGCGATATTCAAACAGCACGACCGCGGTGACGAGCGACAGCGCCGCCACCACGTCGAGGTTGCGAAGCCGCCGCCACGGAGCGACCGCCGTCATCAGCACGAACAGCGCGCACAGCGCGACGAGCAGCGCCGGCTCGTACGCGATCCAGTTGCCGTACGGCACGCGGATGAGACGGTCGTTGGTCGGCGACAGCACCTTGCCGGCGCGGTTGACCGCGGCATCGGCGACCAGCTGGCCGTGAGCGAGGAAGCTGACGTGAACGAGCGTGTTATCGATCGCGGTGACCGTGATCCGGTTCCAGTGCGATCCCGCGCGCGCCTGGACGGCCCCCGGGTTCCGAAGGACGGCACGGATCGCCACGCGCGGCGCCACCGCCATCGGCGTCTTGTGGTGGGTGACCGTCAGCGCGACTCCGCAGAACAACGCGACGAGCACGCCGACCGCGAGCGGCAGGACCCGCCGTAGGCGGTCACCGTGGCGGCCGAGCGCCGGCATCAGAGCCCGGCGTGCAGGTACCAGTGCATGATCGCCGGACCGGCGAGCAGGCCGACGACGCCGCCGAACGCGAGGAACGGTCCGAACGGCAAGGCAGTCTTCCGACCCTTCTCGACGCCGAGGCGAGCCATTACGACCGCGCCGACGATCGTCGCGGTGAGGACGCCGACGAGGATCGCCACGGCGACCGAGCGGCCGAGGAACAGACCGAGAACCGCCGCGAGCTTGACGTCGCCCATGCCCATCCCACGGGGATAGGCGAGCAGGAACGCGAGCAGGAACCCTCCCGCGGCGGCGCCGGCGATCAGCTGCTCAGGGACACCCTTGAGATCGAGCGCGACGCCGATCGCGACCGCGGCGATCGCGGCCGGGAGCGTGATCTTGTTCGGGATGATCCGGTGCTCGAGATCGATCAGCGCCACCGGGACGAGCACGGCGACGAGCACCAGCCCGAGAACCACGTCGGGCGCGGAGTGCTTGGTCAGCACGACGGCGGCGGCGAGGGCAGCGGTCAGCGCCTCGATGATCGGATAGCGCGGCGAGATCGGGATCCGGCAGTTACGGCACCGGCCGCGCAGCCACAGCCAGCCGAGCACGGGCACGTTGTCGTAGGCCTTGATCGCGGTCTCGCATCCCGGGCAGCGCGAGCCGGGGTGTACGAGCGACTCGCGGCGCGGCAGCCGGTAGGCGACTACGTTCAGGAACGAGCCGATCGTGGCGCCGAACGCGCCCGCGACTGCGGCTGCAAATGCGATCGGCATCGCGCGCTCACGCCGTCCCGGCGAGCACGGTGGCCGGCTCGCCCGCCTCGAGCGCGGCGGCTTGCTCAGACTCCACGGGGGCGCCGGCGGCCGGGCCCTCGGCACCGAGCACCGCGATCAGGATCAGCGGGAGGAACCAGACGATGTACAGGTAGAACCAGTGGAGCGCCGGCAACTGAATCGCGATGATCACCGCCGCGCCGAGCGCCGCCACCTGGGCCGGCGTCCGCGCGCCGCGCGGACGGAAGGCGACCAGGACCGCGAGGATCACGGCGAAAGCCGTGACCGCGTCCTTGATCGGCGACAACGCAGGGTGGAGCGCCCAGATCGAGAAGATGTCGGTGCGGGTCAGCTGGTAGCCGATCGTGTGGTTCCACATCTCCTTGAGGCCACCCGGTGGCAGGAACAGCGCGATCGAGGCCCCAGCCGCGATCACGAACCCGGCGAGCACCTTGCGAATCGTCTGCTGATCGGCGTCGCCGCGTCCGACCGCGACGAGCGGGAGCAGGACCGCCGGAAAGAACTTCGCCGCGGCTCCGAGTCCCACGAGCACGCCGCGCTTGATCGGCTTGGACAACACCAGCATGGTCAAGACCACGAGCAGCGCGACCAACTCGTCGTTGGTGCTCTTCTCCATGTCGAGCAGGCTCCAGGGGCAGGCGGCGAACAGCCATGCCAGCAGCAGCCCGAGGCGGCGTCCGTCGCGGCCGGCGCGCAGCCGCATCCCGACCACGATCAGGCCGGCGATCGTGAGCAGGTCGAACGAGATCGTCGCCGCGCGGGCCGCCGGCAGGTAACTCCACGAGCCGGGCCACAGCCACTCGAACGGAACGTAAACGAGGTAGTTGATCGGGCCGTAGGTGTCACCGTGGCCGAGGGAGAAGTAATAGATGCTCTGGCCGTGCAGGATCTTGTACGCGCCGAGCACCGAGGCGGTGCCGACGTCGAGGACCCCCGCCGGGTGCAGCGTGATCACGATCCGCGCGACCACCAGGGCCAGCAGCCCGATCGCGAGGACCGCGGTCGGAAGACGGCAGTCGATCCGACCGGTCGCGCGCTTGGCCCGGAACCCGCGGATCAGCATCCTAACCATCAGGTAGATGAGCACCGGGTAGAACGCCCACACGCTCGGCTCGAGGTGGGCGGTATCGAACAGTGCGTACGACACGCCAAAGCCGAGCAGCATCGCGACGTCGAGGCGGTCGAACCAGGAGCGCGTGCGCAGCAGGAGCAACGGCAGCAGGAACATCGCCGTGAACGACGCGAGCACCCACGGGTTGTCGAAGATCTGCCCGTAGTGGCCGCGGGCGTAGTACCCCAGCATCAGCGGTCCGGTATACGTCGGTCCGAGCTGGCCGTGGGAGCCGACGACCTGGTCGGCGATCAGCTTACCGTGTGAGAAGAAGTAGATCTCGTAATGACTGTGGACCCACTCGTACACGTTGATGTCAAGCGGGTGATGGGCACGGTGGATCGCCTCCATCTTGGGGTCGGTCTTCGCGATCGCAATCGCCCGTGTCGGGTCGATCGTGAACCCGGGCGGAGTCGCATTCCAGTGCGTGTCGATGAAAATTGGCGCCGCCACGTCGGGCGGCGGTGCCGGCACCGCGGCGCTGGCCGCCGCCGGCGCGACGGCGCACGCCAGGAACGTCACCGAGAGGAGCCCGAGGATCAACCGCCGCATGTGCCTGTAATCGGCCGGCCCCCCGCTGGGCTTAAATGCGCCGAGGCGGCCCGGAGGCCGCCTCGGTCACTACAACGTTGGTGGATTGTGATTACCAGGTGCTGCTGCTCGAGCAGGCGCCGGTGCCCGCCGGAGAGCAGCTGAACGTCTCCGTACCGTTGTTGTTGGTCAGCGTGAACAGCGCGGTGTCGGTCGGCGACTCTCCAACGACCGTGTAGCCGCTCGTGGTACCACTGGCCGACTGCAGGTACGCCTGGCCGTTGCCCGTGTTGGTGTTCAGCGCGGGCGTGATCGAGTTCAGCACCGAGGTGCCGATGCCGGAGTAGCTGCCGTTGTTGTCGGTAGCGTACGTCTCGGCGGCGGTGGCGGCGTTCCGGGACAGAGACTCGGCCGACGCGTCATTGGCCTTGCTCTTCTGGTTGAGGAACGTCGGGATAGCGATCGCGGCCAGAATGCCGATGATCAGAATCACGACGAGGAGCTCGATCAGGGTGAAACCCTTCTCATCCTCGGCGCGACGGCGCAACTTATGAAGCATGGAGCCCTCCTGGGATTTTGATTGGGTCTGTCAAGCCAGATCCAAGGCCCCAATCGGGAGTCATCCATGACTAAGTCAAATCTCCGTATTGGTGGCAGCCCGGCTTCCTCTCGATCCATTCGAGAGGACCGTGGCTTTGCGTCCCACCCTCGCGGGTGGTTTGCCCTTGGCACCGCAGTGACTCTGGCACCCCAGGTATCGACAAGATAAACCTGGTGCCTGACGCGTTTGGACGTTTGTGCGACGCGCGGCGTTTAGGATCCGCCCGCAGGGGTAACGGACGCGCCAGGATCCTCTGGCCCGGCCTTCTGCGCATCGCGCCCCGGCTGGAAGGTCCCGCCCCCCCCGCACCAGGGACACGTCACCTCGTGCGGCGTCCCACCAAGCCCAGACGTCAGCTTCCCCGTGCCGCGGCACGGCGTGCATGTTGCCCGCGAGTTATCAGACGTAGCGCCCACGCTTCCCACGATACTCGGAGGTGCCGAGCGCTGCCGAGCGGCAAGCGCTGCGAGCGGAGGCCGCGGCGTCCGATCAGCGGCCAATCGCGCCAGACCACGTGACGAACCGCATCAACGCCCCGGAAGCGCGCGGGCCGCTGATGGGACGAGCGGCCGAAGCGCTTACTGAATCGAGTTGTAGATCGAGAAGAGCGGCAGGTACATCGAGATCACGATCACGCCGACGATGCCGCCGACGAAGATGATCATGACCGGCTCCATGATCGAGGTCAGCGCCCTGACGGCGGCCTCGACCTCGGAGTCGTAGAAGTCCGCGATCTTCGAGAGCATGGTGTCGAGAGCGCCGGTTTCCTCGCCGACTCCGACCATCTGCGCCACCATCGCCGGGAACGCGGAGCACTGGCGCAGCGGCGCCGAGATCGTGCCGCCACCCTTGACCGACGTGATCACGTCGCCCATCGACTTTTCGATCACGGCATTGCCGGCGGTCTTACCGGTGATCTCGATCGCCTGCATGATCGGCACGCCGGCGGAGGTGAGTGCCGACAACGTACGCGACCACCGCGCGATCGCCACCTTCTGGACGACCTCGCCGATCTTCATCGGCACGCGCAGCTTGAACGCATCCCACTTGTCGCGCCCGCGCTGGGAGCGCTTGATCGATATGAACCCGCCGATGGCGGCGCCGACCACGACTATCAGCACGTACCACTGGTGAGTCACCAGGTGGGAGAAATTCACCATGAATTGTGTCAGCGCCGGCAGCTTGCCCGGGAACTGCTTGAACACGCCCACGAACACCGGGATCAGGAAGGCGACCAGTGCCATCAGCACGCAGACCGCGAACGTGATGACCACGGCCGGATAGATCATCGCGGCGCGCACCTGGCGGCGCAGCGCGGCGTCCTTCTCGAGCTGGTCGGCGACGCGCAAGAGGCATTCCTCGAGCACACCACCGGTCTCACCAGCGCGCACCATCGCGACGTAGAGCGGGCCGAACACCTTGGGATGCCGCGCCATCGCGTCAGACAGCAGCAAGCCGGCCTCGACGTCGTGGCGCACGGCCGCGATCGTCTCACGCAGGATCTTCGAGCCGGTCTGCGTCTCGAGCACGTGCAGCGCACGCATGATCGACATGCCGGAGGTGACCATCGTCGCCAGCTGCCGGGACGCCACCGCCAGGTCCTTGGCGTTGACCCGCGACAAGAAGTCGATATTGATCTCCTTGGAGCGGTACTTGTGGGCGATGTCGACGACGACGAGGCCGCGCTCCTTGAGCTGCTCGGCGACGGCCTGCTTGGAGTCGGCATCAACCTCGCCCTTTGCCTGGACCCCGGCGAGGTCCATCGCCTTGAAGACGTACGTGGCCATGGCTTATGCGGCCGCCTGATAACCGCCGCCGGTGCCCATGCCGGCCAGCAGCCGGCGGAGCTCCTCGGGGGCGTGGGCACGGGACTCGGCGAGCTGGCGGTTGACCTTGCCGGCGCGGACGAGCTGAGCGAGCGCTGAGTCCATCGTCTGCATCCCGTGAGACGCCCCGGTCTGGATCACGGAGTAGATCTGGTGGGTCTTGGCCTCGCGGATCAGGTTCCGGACCGCCGGCGTCGGGACCAGCACCTCGGCCGCGACGACGCGGCCGGCGCCGTCGGCGGTCGGCAGGAGCGTCTGGGTCATGATGCCCTGGAGCGCGACCGACAGCTGGGCCCGCACCTGGCCCTGCTGCTCGGGCGGAAATACGTCGATGATGCGGTCGATCGTCTGCGGGGTGTCCTGCGTGTGCAGCGTGGCGAATACGAGGTGACCGGTCTCGGCCGCGGTCAGCGCGGTGCCGATCGTCTCGAGGTCGCGCATCTCGCCGACGAGGATCACGTCGGGGTCCTGGCGGAGCGCGGCCTTGAGCGCCTCCCCGAAGCTGACCGCGTCAGAGCCGACCTCCCGCTGGTTGACGATGCACTTCTTGTGATGGTGGAGGAACTCGATCGGATCCTCGACGGTCATGATGTGTTCCTCGCGGCTCTCGTTGATCACGTCAATCAGCGAGGCGAGCGTGGTCGACTTGCCCGAGCCGGTCGGGCCGGTCACGAGCACCAGCCCACGCGGCTTGTTCGCGAAGTCGGCGACGACCGGCGGCAGGCCGAGCGTCTCGAGGGGGACTACATCGAACGGGATCAGACGGAACGCGGCGCCGACCGCCGAGCGCTGGAAGTAGGCGTTGACGCGGAAGCGGCCCCGGCCCGGGATCTGGTAGGCGAAGTCGAGCTGCCAGTTGTTCTCGAACTTCTGGCGCTGGCCCTCGGACAGGATCGAGTAGACGATCTCGCGCGTGTCGTTAGCCGTCAGGACCGGGAAGCCGTCCATCGGCACGAGGCGTCCGCGAATGCGCACGGTCGGCGGCGCACCTGCCGCGAGGTGCAGGTCCGAAGCCCGTCGGTCGATGACCTCGAGCAACACGTCGGCGAAATCGAGCTGCATTCGTATCCGTCCTCTTGCTGCGTCGCTTACTTGGTTGATCTATCGGCAGGCGGGCCGATCCCGTTACCGTCTATCCGTCGAGTTGGACGCGGATGGACGCCTCAGCCGCCGCCCGTGCCCGTGACGCGGGCGATTTCGGCTACCGAGGTCAGGCCGTGCTTGACCTTCTCCAGACCGTCCTCGCGCAGCCGGCGCATTCCGCCGCGGACTGCGGCGGCGCCGAGCTGATCCGAGGACGCGCGCTGAAGCGCGAGCGAGCGGATCTCCTCGGTCATGATCATCACCTCGTACAGGCCGATCCGGCCGCGGTAGCCCATCCCGCCGCAGCGGACGCAGCCGCCCGGCTCGTAGGCCTCGATCGGGAACTCGGCCGGGAAGCCGTGGTCGCGGAGCACCTCGGCCGGAATCATTGTCCGCTGCTTGCAGTGAGCGCACAGGGTGCGCGCAAGTCGCTGGGCGACGACACAGTCGATCGCGGAGGCAACCAGGAAGGGCTCGATCCCCATCTCGACGAGCCGCGTGATCGCCGACGGGGCGTCGTTGGTGTGCAGCGTCGAGAGCACCATGTGGCCGGTGAGCGCGCCCTCGATCGCGATCTGCGCCGTCTCGGGGTCGCGGATCTCGCCCACCATCAGGATGTCCGGGTCGGCGCGCATCATCGAGCGCAGCCCGGCCGCGAATGTCAGTCCGGCCTTGTTGTTGACCTGAACCTGCGTGATGCCGCCGATCTGATACTCGACCGGATCCTCGATCGTGATGATGTTCTTCTCGGGCGTGTTGAGCTCCGCCAGCGCGCCGTACAGCGAGGTCGACTTGCCCGAGCCCGTCGGGCCGGTGGCCAGCACGCAGCCGTAAGACTGGGTGAAGGCACGGCGGAAACGGGTGAGCTCGTGCTCCTGGAAGCCGAGCTTGTCGAGCTCGAGGCGGATGCTCTCCTTGTCGAGGATTCGCATGACGACGCCCTCGCCGTGGACGCTCGGAATCGTGACCACGCGGACGTCGACATGGCGGCCGTCGATCGTCATGCCGACGCGCCCGTCCTGCGGGATCCGGCGCTCGGCGATGTCGAGGTCGGCCATGATCTTGATGCGAGAGACGACGCCGGGCACCATCTTCTTCGGGACGGTGGTGGCCTCGGTGAGCACGCCATCGACGCGCATCCGGACCCGCATCTCGCGAGCTGACCGCCCGCTCGTGTCGGGCTGGGGCTCGTAGTGAATGTCGGAGGCACCGCGCTCGGTGGCCTGCGCGATGATCGAGTGCACGAGCTTGATAACCGGGGCGTCGTCGGCCGTCTCGCGCAGGTCGACGACCTCCTCGTACGCCGCACCCGCCTCGCTCTCCTCGACCGCCTCGGCGACCGCGTCCTCGAAGCGGTTCATGCGCATGATCAGCGCGATGATGTCCTCCGCGGATGCGACCGCCGGCCGGACGTCGAGGTGGGTGAGCAGCGCGATGTCGTCGACGGCGAGCACGTTCGCCGGGTCCGACATCGCCAGCAGGAGCGTGTGCTCGTCGACGTAGGACACCGGGACGGCGTTGTACCGCTTGGCGGCCGCGGCGCTCAGCAGGTTGGCGGCGCTCATGTCGACCTTGAACACGCCGAGATCGAGGTGATCGAGGCCGTAGCGCTCGGCGATCGCGCGCGACAGCTCCTCGGAGGTGATCGCCTGCTGGTCGAGCAGCATCCGCTCGGGCGGGACGCTTGTCCCCCTGGAGGCCTCCACCGCGCGGTTGACGGTCTCGGCGTCGGCGAACCCGAGATCGACGACGACGTCGGTCAGGAAGCGGTTCGAGCCGCCGCGCCGCCGCGGCGGGGTGACGCCGATCGTCGTCTGCGCCGGAGCCGGAGGACCCTCGGACCTCAGCTCGGACGGGACGAGGCGCAGTGGTGCGTCTTGCTCGCTCATCGTGCCCCGGCCGCGCGCCGCATGACCTCGATCGGCGCCGCGTGACCAGTGAACATCTCGAAGCTGAGGGCGCCTTGGCGCACGAGCAATTCGCGCCCGTCGACTATCCGGACGCTGCGTGCTCGTGCCGCTTGCACGAGCGGGGTCTCAGTAGCGCTGTACACGAGATCAACCACGCATTCGTAACTCGTCACGTCATCGGCATCGAGGGGCAGCGGCTTGAACCCGTCCTGCGCCGGATCGAGACCGACCGCGGTGCAGTTGACGAGAAGATCGGCGGGATCGGCCCGGTCGGCCGGGGTGCCGCCGAGCTCGGCGGACATTGCGCGCGCGCGGTCGCGCGTGCGATTCCAGACCCGAACCTCGCGCGCTCCGGCGTCGAGCAGCGCCCACACGGCCGCGCGGGCGCTGCCCCCGGCGCCGAGCACGAGCGCCGTCTTACCCGCCGGGGAGAACGGCAGCGCCGCGACCAAGCCTGGCGCGTCGGTGTTGTCGGCGCGAATCTGGCCGCCCTCGAAGATCAGCGTGTTGGCCGCGCCGATCGCACAGGCCCGCGGCGTCGGGTCGGTGGCGATCGCCAACGCCGCGTGTTTGTGCGGGATCGTCACGTTGACGCCGCGAAAGCCCGCCCCCGCGAGCGCCCCGACGGTCTCCGCGAACAGCTCCGGAGGAATCGGCAGTCGCTGGTAGCGCCAGCCGGCGAGGCCGACCGACTCGAGCGCCGCGTTCTGCATCGCCGGCGACAGGCTGTGCGCGACCGGCCAGCCAACGACGCCAAGGCGGGTCCAGGGACGGTCCACGGGACTTCCGTGCACGACCCGCTACTTGCAGCGCTCGGGCGACTTCCCGCCGTTCGCGGTTCGCGCCGACTGGTACTTCTGCGCGTCGGCCAGGAACTGGTTGTAGTTCGAGGTGAACACCTGCTCGCCGTTGCCGCACGGCTTGACCACGAAGTACAGATAGTTCGTGTTCGCCGGGTGCGCCGCGGCCTGCATCGAGGCCAGGCCGGGGTTGTCGATCGGAGTCGGCGTGAGGCCCTTGTGGATCCGCGTGTTGTAGGGCGACTTCGAGTTCAGCTGCGCCGCGGTCAGCGGCTGCGTGTAGTTGCCGGTCGCGTAGCGCGTGGTGGCGTCGATCTGGAGCGGCATGCCTAGCCGGAGCCGGTTGTAGATCACCGACGCGATCAGCGGGCGGTCGTGGGCGGTCGCCGCCTCGGCCTGCACCATCGAGGCGATGGTCAGCACGTCATAGGGGGACAGGTGCTTGCTGCGCGCGTAGCCGAGGTTGACCTGGCCCCACTCCGTCTTGAACGTCTTCAGCTGATCCTCGACGAGCTTCGGAATGCTGATCGGCTCGACCAGCTGGTAGGTGTCGGGGAATAGGAACCCCTCGAGGTCCGGCGTGTCGCGCGGCGCACCGTAGGCCGCGAAGTTGATGAGCGGCGAGTGACGGGTCGCCACGAAGTAGCTGCCCTTGACGCCCTGGGACTTCAGCAGGTCGTTGACCTGGGCGCGCGTCCTGCCTTCGATGATCGTGATGTTGGTCGTCGGCGGGCCGACGGGCGCCGTCGTCAGCACCTTGAGCGCCTTGCTGTAGGTCATGTCCCGCTGGAGGTGGTAGGTGCCGGCGCGCAGGTCGCCGCGTTCTCCAGCGAGCGTCGCGCGCACGTCGAAAAAGAAGCCCGACGAAACCACGCCGGCCCGCGCGAGCTCGTCGCCAACCTGTCTCGAGGTCGAATGCGGCTGGATCGCCACCGTGACGGCTCCCTGGGGCGAGCCGTGAAACGGCTGATACAGCTGGACGAGGAACCAGATCGCGCCGAGGGCGAGGGCGAGCGCGAGCACGGCGATCAACCGGCCCCCCCACTTGCGCACGCGCGACGGGTGGCTTCGGCGGCGCTGCGGTGCCGGGCGGCGTCCGGCCGTGCCGTTGGGACGGCGGGTCCGATCGGGCGGGCGGCGCGGATCATCCCGCGTCTGGGCGCCTCGCTCGCGCTCGCGTCGCGCCTCGTCGCGCTCCTCGGCGGTGCGCTCGGATCCTTCAGGCACCGGGACCCTCGCCCTCCGAACTCCTGTAGGCTGGCTGGCTAGCCAGCCAGCTTTCCAAGAGGTGCGCCGCGGCGCGCGAGTCCTCATCCGCCCGGCCCCCCATCCGCTCGGCCAGGCGCGTCGTGAAACGCTCGTCGTAGAGCTCGACCGGAACCGGAACCTCCTGTTCGAGCCGCGCGGCGAACGCCCTCGTCTCGATCGTCTGGGCCGAGTCCTGACCCGACAAAGACACGGGCAAACCCACCACCACGCGCTCCACCTCGAGGTCGCGGACGAGCGTGCGCAGGCGCGCGAGCCCCCGGCGCGTCGTCGGGGCTCGTACGGATTCGACCGGCGATGCGAGCACTCCGGTGGGGTCGCTGACCGCACAACCGCACCGCGCCCGGCCGTAATCGAGCGCAAGCACGCGCATGACCTTACCCGTTGTGCCGGAGGCGGTTCCTCGTGGGCGTCGTCACGGCCGTTGACTCCGGACGACCCGGCTCAGACCCCGAGCGCCGCGTCGATCGCACCGAGCGCGACTTCGAACGCCTTCGGGAGCCCGTCGGGGTCCCGCCCGCCCGCGCGCGCGAGCGTGTCCCGTCCGCCGCCGCCACCACCGACCTCGGCCGCGGCAAGCTTGACTATCTCACCGGCGCGGACGCCGCGCTGCACCAGTGACGGGGAGACGCTCGCGACCAGGTCGACGCGGTTCTCGCCAGTGCTCCCGAGCACGATCGCCGAATCGCCGAGCTGGTTCTTGAGCCGGTCGGCGATGTCGAGCAGCGCCTTGCCGTCGGTTGCCTGCACCTCCGTGACCAGCACCCGGGCGCCATCACGGTCGACCGCGGCTGCGGCCAGCTGCTCGAAATCAACGGTGTGGTCGCCGCCGTCGCGGCGGGACGCGCGCTCGAGCTCCCGCACGCGCGAGCGCAGCTCGGTGACCGCCTCGACGGCCCGCTCGGGCGGGACGCGCAAGATCCTCGTGGCTTCGGTCAGCGTCCGGTCGTGGTGGCGGAGCAGCTCGACGCCGGCCGGGCCGGTTACCGCCTCGATACGCCGCATGTTGGCGGCGCTCGAGCCCTCGCTCACGACCCTGAACAAGCCGATCTCGGCCGAGTTGTGGACGTGGGTGCCGCCGCACAGCTCCCGCGAGAATGAGCCGTCGCCGACCTCCACCATCCGCACGACGTCGCCGTACTTCTCGCCGAACAGCGCCATCGCGCCGAGTCGCTTGGCCTCATCGAGCGTCGTCGTAAGCGCGCGGACCGGGTGACTCTGAAGGATCCACTCGTTCACCTGATCCTCGATGTCGTGGAGCTCCTCTCCGGTCAGCGCCTTGCCATGCGTGAAGTCGAAGCGGAGCTTGTCAGGACCGACGTACGAGCCGGCCTGCCGGACGTGGGTGCCGAGCCGCTGCCGCAGCGCGGCGTGCAGCAGATGGGTGGCGGTGTGGTTGCACTCGGTCGCGTGCCGGGTGGCGCGGTCGACGTACGCGTGGACGCGCTCGCCCACCTCGATCGTGCCCCGCTCCGGGACAACCGCGAGCACCTGGTCGTCGCCGAGCCGCAGCACGTCATCCACCCGGGCGCGGCAGTCGCCGTGCAGGCACTCGACGTAGCCCGAGTCGGCGATCTGGCCACCGCCGGTGGCGTAGAAGGGAGATTCCACGAGCTTGACCAGCACACGTCCGTTGTCGCGCTCGGCGGCGCCGATCGTCGTCTCGGAGTCGGTGGTCTCGTAGCCGACGAAATCGGTGGCGAACCCGGCGTCGCCGGCGAGGGCGACGGCCCGTTTGCGGAGCTCGTCGCCAACGACGGTCCGGCCTGCCCCGCGAGCCCGCTCGCGCTGCTCGTCCATCAGGACCTCGAAGCCGGCCTCGTCGACCCCGAGGTCGTGCTCGGCGACGAGCTCGATAGTCAGGTCGACCGGGAACCCGTACGTGTCGTGCAGCAGGAACGCGTCCGAGGCAGCGATCCCTTCGGCGCCGGTCAGCCGCGCGCGCTCGATCAGCTCGTCGAGCCGCTTGAGCCCCTGCTCGAGCGTCCGCCCGAAGCTCTCCTCCTCGGACTCGAGCCACTTCTGGATCGAGTCGCGCTGCTGGTGAAGCTCGCCGTACTCCGATCCCATGATCTCGGTCACGCGGTCGGCGTACACGCACAGGAAGCCGGGATCGAGCTCGAGCGAGCGCCCCTGCTGGATCGCGCGGCGCATGATCCGGCGAAGCACGTAGCCGCGGTCCTCGTTCGACGGCACGACGCCGTCTGCGATCAGGAAGCTCATCGCGCGCGAATGGTCGGCCAGCAGCCGCAGCGCGCGGTCGGTCGCGTAGTCCTGGCCGTAGCCTCTGCCGCTCAGCTCCTGCCCGAGCTCGATCAGCGGCCAGAACTGGTCGGTCTCGAACACCGACGGCTTGCCCTGGACGATCGACGCCAGGCGGTTGAGCCCGAGGCCGGTGTCGATGTTCTTCGCGGGCAGCGGCGTCAGTGTGTTCACGGGGTTCTGGTCGAACTGCATGAACACGAGGTTCCAGTACTCGAGGAAGCGCTCGTTGTCGCCGCCGGGAAGGTCGTCGGCCTTGCCGAACTCGAGCCCGCGATCGAGGTACAGCTCCGAGCACGGACCGCACGGGCCGGGCGGCGGCAGCTCCCACCAGTTCTCCGAGCGCGGGCACTCGACGATTCGCTCGCGCGGGACGCCGATGTCGAGCCACGCCTCGATCGCCTCGTCGTCGGGACCGATGCCCAGCTCGTCATCGCCGGAGAACACGGTGATCCAGATCTTGTCCTCGGGGAAGCCGAAGCCGTCGGTCGACAGCTCCCACGCGAACCGCACCGCGTCGCGCTTGAAGTAGTCGCCGAACGAGAAGTTGCCGAGCATCTCGAAGAACGTGAGATGGCGCGACGTGGTGCCGATGATGTCGATGTCGACCGTGCGGAACGTCTTCTGGCAGGTCGTGACGCGCCGACGCGGTGGCGTTTCGAGACCCATGAAGTACGGCTTCAGCGGATGCATGCCGGCGACCGTGAACAGCGCGGACGGGTCGTGTCCGGTCGGGATCAGCGACGCCGACGGCAGCCGCAGGTGGTCGCGCGCCTCGAAGAACTCGAGGTACGTCCGCCTGATCTCGTCGGAGCTCATCGCCTTGAAGGGCATCGAGTAAGTGAGTGTAGGCGGATGGGCGTCGAGGTCGGAGCGCTGACATCAAGCTCCGCGGGCGGTCCGCCGACCCTTGATGGCGATGGACCGTTTGCGTCGCCTGATGATCCTTTCGCTCGGCCTCGCCGGCGCGCTGCTCGCGCCCGCGGCCGCGCACGCCGACGCCTCCCCCGACCCCACCGGGTTCCGCCTTCAGTCATCGGCGCTGACCGTCAACGAGAACGCCGGTCAGGCGGTGATCACGGTCGAGCGCACCGACACGAGCGAGGAGGCCCAGATCCGCTACATCACGCTCGGCGACGGCGTCAAGTGCGGCGGCAAGCAGGAGTGCACCGCCGTCGATCCCGACGATTTCCACTCGGTCAAGGGTGAGCTCGACTTCCCGGCCGGCGTCGCCAGCGAGACGGTCACGGTGCCGATCGTCGACCACGGCGTCCAGACCGTCCCGAAGACGATCCAGGTGTCGCTGTTCGGCCCCTCGCCGATCGGGATGGGCTCGCCCAGCAAGGCCGTGCTCACGATCCTGAACGACGATCCGGTCACGCCGCGCGACCCCCAGAACCCGCTCGCCCTCCCGGCCGCTCCGGGCGCCGGCAATCCACTGTCCGGCGCGAGCTTCTTCGTCGACCCCGAGAGCGAGGCCGCGCATGCGGCGCTGACGAACCCGGCGCTCGACGTGATCGCCCGTCAACCCGGCACCGCGCGCTTCGGTTCGTTCAGCTTCGGCGGCAACGGCGTCCCGGACATCCAGACCGCGGTCTCGCGTTACCTCGCCCGCGCGCAGGTCGAGTCGCCAGGCACGGTCCCGCTGCTCGCCACCTACCGGATCGTCGACGGGCACTGCCGCCACTGGTCCGATCCACCGGCCGACCAGGCCGCCTACCACAATTTCATCGCGGGCTTCGCTCAGGGCATCGGCTCCTACCGCGCCGTGCTGTTCCTCGAGATGGACTCGATCATCACGATGCCGTGCCTGACGCATCACGGCCAGGCTGTCCGCGAGCACGAGCTTCGCGACGCGATCAACGTGCTGAGCGCGAACTGCCCGCATCTGGTCATCTACCTCGACGCCGGCGCCGCCGACGCGCTGTCCGCGCGCGCCACCGCCAAGTTCCTGCGCGCGTCCGGCGTCGCCAAGACCCAGGGCTTCTTCCTCAACGCCACCCACTTCGACTGGACCTCGCACGAGATCCACTACGGGAACCAGATCTCGGCCCGTACGGCAGGCAAGCACTTCGTCGTGAACACCGGCGAGAACGGCCAGGGCCCGCTCCGGCCGCGCAACATCGTGCATGCGGGGAACGAGGTCCTCTGCAACCCGCCCGGACGCGGCCTCGGACCGCTGCCGACTGCCAGCACCGGCTACCCGAACGTCGACATGTTCGCCTGGACGAGCAACCCCGGGGAGTCCGGCGGTAGCTGCGTCGCCGGCGCACCGCCGACCGGCGCCTACTGGCCGGCGTACGCGGCGGCGCTGGTGCAGAACGCCGACTTCAACGTCCGTTAGCACACAGACGCTGAGCCCTAGACCCTATGGCGTGGGTCGCTCGTTGCAGGGTTGACCTGCCGGGCTGAGTGGCCGGACGCTCCTCGCGGGGATTTGTCTGGCCGGAGAGTGGCTCCGGCTGACCCCAGGACTGTGAGGAGGTCCGGCCATGTCCGGAACGATGACGTGGGTTGGGTTGGATGTCCATGCCCGGTCGACGCACGGGGCGGCGGTGAACGTGATGACCGGGGAGCTGTCGCGGATGCGGTTCGGGCCGGGGCTGGAGGCACCGGTCGATTGGCTCGGCTCGCTGCCGGGGCCGGTGCGGGCGTGTTACGAAGCTGGGCCGACGGGCTATGGCTTGTATCGCGCGGCGGTCGCGGCGGGGATCCGGATCGAGGTGGTCGCGCCGGGCAAGACGCCGCGTGGGCCGTCGGATCGAGTGAAGACCGACCGCCGCGACGCGGAGTTGCTCGCGCGGTGTCTGCTGGCCGGGTCGCTGCACCCGGTCACGGTCCCGCCCGCCGGGGTGGAAGCCGCCAGGGAACTGACGCGGACGCATGACGCGTGCCGGCGGGATTTGATGAACGCCCGGCACAGGGTGTCGAAGATGCTGCTCCGTCACGGCCGGGTGTATCCGAAGGACAACACGTGGAGCCAGGAGCACCGCCGGTGGCTGTCGCGTCAACGGTTCGAGCAGGAGATGAGCGCGTTCGTGTTCGCCGACCTCGTCGCTCGTGTCGATGGGCTTAGCGCCCGCAAGACGGCGCTCGCCGAGCGGATCTCCCGGCTCGCGACCGACCCGGAGTTCTGGCCGACAGTCGCCCGCTTGCGCGCGTTCCGCGGGGTGGACACCCTGACCGCTCTCTCGATCCACCTGGAGCTCGGCGCGGACTGGGAGCGGTTCGAGAAACCGACCCGGTTGGGGGCGTGGCTCGGACTGACGCCCTCGCTGAACCAGTCCGGCGAGTCCTCCCGGCAGGGTGCGATCACCAAGACCGGGTCGGGGCTCGCGCGCCGGCTGCTGGTCGAGTCCGCCTGGCACTACGGCCGTGACCCACGGATCGGAGCGACCGTGCAGAACCGACAACACGGACAGCCCGACCATGTCCTTGCGATCGCCAACACCGCACAGCAACGGATCCATCGCGTCTACCACCGAATGAAAGCCCGCGGGAAACCCCACCACGTCATCGTCGTGGCATGCGCCCGCGAGCTGGCCTGCTTCCTCTGGGCCGCCGCGACCGCCCCCTAACCCGCTAACACACAACCCACGGTTCACGAGGCCGGGGCGCCGGGCCGCTCAGCGGCCGGCACGCGCGATACAGCTATGAGCAACACCCTTGGGTGTCACGCTCGCTCCTAGAGCAGCGCACCGCCGGCAGCGAAACCGGTTCCTGGGGTAGCCAACCCCCGCATCTCAGACTGGCACCGCCGACACCGAGCCCGACGCCCCGCCCTCCTGAACAACCCAGTCCCACCCGCAGAACGAAAGTCAGCGGCCGCGATCACGCACGGCCGCTTGACAAACGCCCCGCCATATCAGCTGTAGATCCTGATCACGTTGTTCCGCCGGTGAGGTAGAGCCATCCGGCGCTCCTTGGAGGCTGACAGGTGCTCAAGCCAGTCAGTCCCAAGGAGGACACCGGATGAAGCTGCACCGTAACGCCAAGCTCAGCGTCAAAGGTCGGGAGCTACTCGTTGATCGTGTTGAGGACGCGGGGTGGTCGCTGACGCAGAGGCCGCCGAGGCGGCCGGAGTCAGTGACCGCACCGCGCGCAAGTGGCTGGCCCGTCACCGGGCGGAGGGGCCGGCCGGCCTGTTCGATCGCTCTTCGGCCCCGAACTTTGTGGCCAATCGGGTGGACGAGCGGCGGGTTGAGGTGATCGCGGCGCTGAGGCGGTTGCGGATGACCGGTGCAGAGATCGCCGAGACGCTCGATATGGCGCTCTCGACCGTGTCGGGCATCCTGACGCGCATCGGGCTGGGCCGGCTCGGTCGGCTCGGTCTGGAACCGGCCGAGCGCTATGAACGAGCTCGTCCTGGCGAACTGATCCACATCGACGTCAAGAAGCTGGGACGGATCCAGCGGGGCGCGGGTCATCACATGACCGGCGTCAGGCACTACAACCCGACCGTCGGCACCCACACCAAGCGCTCAAAGACAGTCGGCTGGGAATACGTGCACGTCTGCATCGATGACGCCACCCGCCTGGCCTACGTCGAGGTCCTGGGCGACGAGAAGGCGATCACTGCCATCGGATTTCTCCGCCGCGCGGTCGCGCACTTCGCCAGCTACGGCATCACCACCGAGCGACTGATCACCGACAACGGATCGGCCTACCGCTCAACCGTGCACGCGATCGCCTGCCGCACACTCGGGATCCGTCACCTCCGCACCCGTCCCTATCGACCCCAGACCAACGGGAAGGCCGAGCGGTTCATCCGCACCCTCCTGGGCGGCTGGGCCTACAGCGCGATCTACCGCTCAAGCGCCGAACGCAACGCCGCCCTCGCCGGCTGGCTTGACTTCTACAATCGCCGCCGACCACACGGCGCCCTCAGCCACAAGCCACCCATCGCTCGCCTCAACCAACTGAACAACCTCCTCGGGTCCTACACCTAGCGCGCAGCTTCCGCGCGCCGAACGTGCACAGTTCTTGTACGTCGCCGCGGGATCGAGGACGCGGGGTAGCCCACCGGCACGATGTCTGCGGTGCGCCGTCATGCACTGATAGTGGTTCTTGCGCTGGGAGCGGCCTGCGCTTGCGCGATCGCGTTTGCCTGGCCGACCACGGCCGCCCGCGCCGCGGCGCACGACCCGGGCGGGTTCCACCTGCAGTCCTCGAGCCTGTCGGTCAACGAAAACGCCGGTCAGGCCGTGATCACGATCGAGCGCGGCAACACCAGCCAGGCCGCCCAGATCCGCTACATCACGCTCGGCGACGGCGTCAAGTGCGGCGGCAAGCAGGAGTGCACCGCCGTCGATCCCGACGATTTCCACTCGGTCAAGGGTGAGCTCGACTTCCCCGCCGGCGTCCCCAGCGAGTCGTTCGCGGTGCCGATCGTCGACCACGGCGCGCAGAACGTCTCGAAGACGATCCAGGTCTCGCTATTCGGTCCGTCGCCGATCGGCCTGGCGTCCCCGAGCAAGGCCGTGCTCACGATCCAGGACGACGATCCGGTTACCCCCCGTGACCCGGCCAACCCCCTTGACCTCGCGACGACACCGACGACCGGCGACCCTCTCACCGGCGCGACCTTCTTCGTCGACCCCGAGAGCGTGGTGGCCAACGCGGCGAAGCGCTACCCGGGGCTGACGACGATCTCCAGCCAGCCGGGCACGGCGCGCTTTGGATCTTTCAGCTTTGGCCACAACGGTGTGCCTGACATCTCCACGGCGGTCTCCCGCTACCTTGCCCGCGCGCAGGTCGAGTCGCCGGGCACCGTGCCGCTGCTCGCCACCTACCGGATCGTCCACGGGCTGTGCGGGCACGCGTCCGATAGCCGGGCGGACATCGCGAGCTACAAGGGCTTCATCGACGGCTTTGCGCAGGGCATCGGCTCCTATCGCGCCGTGCTGTTCCTCGAGATGGACTCGCTCATCACGATGCCGTGCCTGTCCCATCACGGTCAGGCGGTCCGTGAGCAGGAGCTCCAGTACGCGATCAACACGCTGATCGCGCATTGCCCGCACCTCGTGATCTACCTCGACGCCGGCGCCGCCGACGCGCTCTCCCCGAAGCAGGCGGCGAAATACCTGCGGCGCTCGGGCGTCGCCAAGATCCAGGGCTTCTTCTTGAACGCCACCCATTTCGACTGGACCTCGAACGAGATCAAGTTCGGCGAGAAGATCTCGGCCCTAACCGGGGGCAAGCACTTCGTGGTCAACACCGGAACGAACGGCCGGGGTCCGCTGCGCCCGAAGGACATCGTCCACCAGGGCAACGAGGTCCTGTGCAACCCGCAGGGACGGGGCCTCGGACCGCTGCCGACCGCCGACACCGGCTTCGCGAATGTGGACATGTTCGCGTGGACGACCAACCCCGGCGAGTCGGGCGGCCCCTGCCGTCCGGGCGCGCCGAAGACCGGCGTGTTCTGGCCCGCCTACGGCCTGATGCTCGTTCACAACGCGAACTTCAATTCGAACTAGCGCGGGCGATCGTCCCCCACCCGACGACGAGGTCGCCGTCCATCAGGCAGGCGAGCTGACCCGGCGCGGCGCCGTCGACCGCATCGGCGAGCTCGATCTCGAGCGCGGCATGCCGGCCCGGCTGCGGGTCGCTGGCGAGGCGGCACTCGAGCGGCCGCGAGCGGTAGCGGAGCTTGACCCTGTCGACGCGCGCGCCGGCGCGGTGAAGGGTCGCGGCGCGGACCTTGACGCGCGTCGCGCGTAGTGACGATCGCGGACCGACGATCACCTGGTTGTGGATCGCGTCCTTGTCGAGCACATACAGCGGCTCGCCGGCCGCGATCCCGAGCCCGCGCCTCTGCCCGACGGTGAACCGGTGCTGGCCGTCGTGGCGGCCGACGACGTCGCCGTCGGCGTCGACGACCTGACCGCCGGCATCGCCGAGCCCGCCGTGGCGGGCCAGGAACCGCGCCCGGGTGGTGCCGGCGAGGAAGCACAGATCCTGGGAGTCGGCCTTGCTCGCGACCGGCAGCCCGGCGGCCGCGGCGATCCGCCTGACCTCGGGCTTGGTCAGATCGCCGAGCGGGAACCGCATGCGGGCGAGCGACGCCGGCGACAGCGCGGCGAGCATGTACGTTTGGTCCTTGGCGGGATCGGCCGCGACGCGCAGCAGCGGGCCGGCGTGATGATCGCTTTCGGCGACGCGTGCGTAGTGGCCCGTGGCCAGGCGGTCGCAGCCGAGGCTTTCGGCGAGGTCGAGCATCGCGTCGAGGCGGACATGGCCGTTGCACCCGACGCACGGGTTCGGAGTCTCACCGGCGGCGAACGACGCGATGAACGGCTCGACCACCCCGACGCGGAACTCGTCGCGCAGATCGATCGTGAAGTGCGGAAGGCCCATCGAGTGCGCGAGCGACCGCGCCTGCGCGACCGCCGAGGACGAACAGCAGCTGCGCTCGGCGTCGTTCTCGGCGTCGGACCACAGCTCGAGCGTGACCGCGACCGTCTCGCCCTCGCGAGCGCAGAGCAATGCGACTACCGAGCTGTCGACGCCGCCGCTCATCGCGACGAGCGTGCGTCGGGCCGCCGGCGGCTGCGATGTGGCGCCCGGCGCGGGCACCCGGGCGCGGCCACGCGCCGCAGCGCCGAGCGCGCGCGCCAGCGCGTCGGCCGCGACCTCGGCGGCGTGCAGCTTGCCGGGGCTGAGTCCGCCCAGCTCGGCGGCGATCTCGGCCGCCCCGATCCGGGCCGCGTCGAACACCGAGCTCCCGCGGACGAGCGTGACCGCGGCGCTTCCCGCGGCGGTCACGGCGCCGCAGCCGTGGGCCTCGAAGCCGGCGTCGGTGACCCGCTCGCCGTCGACGCTCAGCGACAGTGCGACCTGGTCGCAGCACGCGCCGCCGTCGACGGCCGCGGTGAACGAGTCATCCGGGCGACGGTGGTGGCCCTGGGGTGAGGTCAGGTGATGCTCGAAGGCGATGGCATCCATCGCCCGCGAGGATAGAAGGCCGCTACTTGGCGGCGAGTGCGTCGTCGACTCGCTGGCTGATCTCGAGCGTGTCGACGAACCCGGTGATGGTGGTCGCCTGCCGGCTGCTGTTGACCAGGACCAGGGTCGGAGCGGTGACGACCGGGATCTGCTGAGTGATGATCGCGAAGTTCGTGAGCTCGCTGACCGGCACCGCGAGTTTGACGACCTGCCCGCCGTGGGTCGGCACCGCGGCGAGCTCGTGATCCACCGCCACGTCGTCGGATGCGGCGGGGTTGTAGAAGAGCACCGCCACGACCTGGTGCGCGATGAGCGCGTTCCTGATCAGGGTGACCTGCTGGGCCGTGGACTCGGTCTTCGCGGGCGGGGTGGCCTTCGACGGGACGGTCGCGCTCGCGGTCTTGGCCGGGGCGGTCGACTTGGCCGTCGACTTCGAGGTCGACGTTGAGGTCGACTTTGAGGTCGACTTCGCGGTCGTGGACGAGTTCGGTGCGGGGGTGGTGGACGTCGGGTCGCCGAGGCGCGCGTTCGCGGCACCCGAGATCTTGACGGCCTGATGCGCCTTGTTGATCGCCGACTGGTAGGCGCCGAGGCCCTGCGAGCTTCCGCCCGAGGCGGACGAGCCCCCCTTGAGCTCGACGTACCACAGGCCGAAGCCGGCCAGGGTCGCGACGAGCAGCGCAATCAGTGGTCTGGGGAGACTTGCCATCTCATGCCCTTGTTCGGCAGATGACGGCATGCTTTTGAGTCCCGCTGGACGGGAACGGACAAACCGGCTGGGTCTACGTAAGCCGAAGGCCGAGCTCGCGCAGCTGCGCGGGGTCGACCGGGGCGGGTGCGCCCGTCAGCGGATCGGTCCCGCTGGCGGCCTTCGGGAACGCGATCACGTCGCGGATCGACTCGACGCCGGCGAGCGCGGTGATGATCCGGTCGATGCCCATCGCAATCCCGCCGTGCGGCGGCGCGCCGTAGCGGAGCGCATCGAGCAGGAACCCGAAGCGCGACTGCGCCTCCTCCGGCCCGATCCCGAGCAGCTCGAACACCTTCTGCTGAACCTCGATGCGGTTGATACGAATCGAGCCGCCGCCGATTTCGCTGCCGTCGAGCACGACGTCATACGCGCGTGAGGTCAGGTTCGCGGGGTCGTCGAGGTCGCCCGACGGCGAGGTGAACGGGTGGTGCGCGGCGTCCCAGCGCTGCGCCTCGGCATCCCAGAAGAACGCGGGGAACTCGACCACCCACAGGATGTCGTGACGGCCCGCGGGGATCAGATCGAAGCGCCGCGCGATCTCCATCCTCAGCGCGCTGAGCGCTTGGCCGGCGGTCCTCACCTCGTCGGCGACGATCAGCAGCAGGTCTCCAGGCTTAGCGTCGAAGCGCGCGTTCACCGCCGCGATTTCCGCGGGCGTGAGGAACTTCGCGATCGGCGAGCGCCACCCCTCGTCCTGCACGAACGCCCACACGAGCCCCTTCGCCCCATGCTGCTTGGCGAGCTCGGTCAGGATGTCGAGGTCCGATCGGGGCAGCTCGCGCGGCCCGGCGTTGATGCCACGCACGACTCCCCCGGAGCCGATCGCGCCGGCGAACACCTTGAACTCGGTCCCGGCCAACGCCTCACCGAGGTCGTGAAGCTCGAGGCCGAAGCGGGTGTCGGGCCGGTCGATGCCGTAGCGCGAGACCGCCTCGGCGAACGTCATCCGCGGCCACGGCGGGGACGGGACGTCGAATCCCTCGCGCTCGAACACGGCGCCCATCACGGCCTCCGTAGTCTCGATCACGTCGTCCTCGTCGACGAACGCCATCTCGACGTCGAGCTGGGTGAACTCGGGCTGCCGGTCGGCGCGCGTGTCCTCGTCGCGGAAGCAGCGCGCGATCTGGTAGTAGCGCTCGAACCCGCCGATCATCAGCAGCTGTTTGAACAGCTGCGGGGATTGGGGCAGTGCGTAGAAGGAGCCCGGTTGGATCCGCGCCGGCACGAGATAGTCGCGCGCGCCCTCGGGCGTCGAGCGGGTGAGGTAAGGCGTCTCGATCTCGATGAAATCGCGAGCGTTCAGGACCTCGCGCATCGTCGAGACCGCGCGGTGTCGGACAGCGAGCGCGTGCTGCAGCGGCGTGCGGCGGAGGTCGAGAGAGCGGTGGCGCAGCCTGATGATCTCGTCGGTGTCGCCACCGTTGTCGACCGGGAACGGCGGCGTGTCGGCGTCGGCGAGGATCTCGAGCTCGGACACCGCGAGCTCTATCTCGCCGGTCGCGAGGTTCGGGTTGACGTTCTGGGGGTCGCGCCGGGTGACCGTTCCGCGTGCGCTGATGACGTCCTCCGAGCGGAGCTTGTGCGCCTCCTGGTGCGCGGCCGGCGCGTGCTCGGGATGAAACACGAGCTGCACGATTCCCGACCTGTCGCGCACGTCGATGAAGATGAGGCCGCCGTGGTCGCGGCGGCGGTGTACCCAGCCGGCGACGCGCGCCTCTGTGTCAGCGCGATCGGCGGTCAGCTGGCCGCACCACACGTCGCGGTACCCGTTGGGGCGAGGTGCGTGCTTCACGACAGCGTTCCCGAGCGGAGGATCTCCGGGATCACGTCCCCGAGGTTGGTGTCGTGTTCATCGCCCGACTCCATGTTCTTAAGCCTCGCCGAGCCGTTGTCGCCGATGATCGCGACGTAGCGTGCGCCGATCCGGTCGCCGTGCCGGAGCTGTCCCTTGAGCGAGCGGCCGGCGAGCTCGAGTTGCGCCTGCAGCCCGGCGCGGCGCGCGTTGCGGGCGAGTTCGAAACCGCGTTCCGACGCGTCCGTACCGTCGCTTGCGAACGCGACGAACAGGTCGACGAGATCGGGCGCCTGGGGCGTCTCGCGCGCGGCCAGAAGCATTCGCTCGACTCCGGCGGCCCAGCCTGACGCGGGGGTCGGAGGCCCGTCGAGCAGCTCGATCAGGCCGTCGTAGCGGCCGCCGCCGCCGACGCCCGACTGAGCACCGAGCTCGTCGCTGGTGAACTCGAACACCGTACGCGTGTAGTAATCCATGCCGCGCACGAGCGTCGGGTCGAGCTCGTAGCTCAGCCCGGCGTCGTCGAGCAGGCCACAGACGCGCGCGAAGTGCTCGGCGTCGGCGGGGTCGAGCCGGTCCAGAAGCTTCGGCGCGTGGCGCATGACCGCTCTGGTACCCGGGTCGCTCGAATCGAACGCCCTCATCGGGTTCAGGTCGATCCGGTTGCGCACCTCTTCGGCCAGTTCGCCCTCGTGCGCGCGCAGGAATGCCTGGAGCTCCTCGCGATGTTCGGCGCGGGTGTCAGGCGTGCCAAGGCTCGACAGGCGCAGCCGTGTGCCCTTGACGCCGAGGGCTTCGAGCAGGTCGGCCAGCAGCACGATCAGCTCGGCGTCGGTCTCGGGCGCTTCTGAGCCGATCGCCTCGGCGCCGACCTGCCAGAACTCCCGGTAGCGGCCCCGCTGCGGGGCCTCGGCGCGGAAGAACGGCCCGAGGTACCAGAGCTTCACCGGCTGGGCGAGCTTGCGCATCCCGTGCTCGAGGTAGGCGCGGCACACCGGCGCCGTCCCTTCGGGGCGGAGTGTCAACGATCGCCCACCGCCGTCGTCGAACGTGTACATCTCCTTCTGCACGATGTCGGTGGTCTCCCCCACCCCACGTGCGAACAGATCGGTCGCCTCAAATATCGGCGTCTCGATCCGGCGGTAGCCCGCCGCGCCGAGGATCCGGCCGGCCTCGGCCTCGACCAGCTTGCGCTGCTGCGCTGACTCCGGAAGGATGTCGAAGGTGCCGCGAGGGGCCTGAATCACAGAGTGCTCACCGCTCCGCGAGCTCGCGCAGGAACGGGTTGGTGGCGCGCTCGCGCCCGAGCGTCGTGATCCCCATGTGGCCGGGGTAGACCGTGGTGTCGGGCGAGTACGTGCTCGTCAGCTGCTCGATCGAGGACAGCAGCGTCGGCCAGTCCCCGCCCGGCAGGTCGACCCGGCCGACCGAGCCCTGGAACAGCACGTCGCCCGAGAACAGCGCGCCCTCGTCGGCGACCGCATACGTGACGTGTCCGGGGCTGTGACCCGGGGTGAAGATCACGTCGAACGTCAGACCAGCGAACTCGAGCGTCTCTCCCCCGCCGACGGTGTGGTCGGCCTCGTAGCTCTCGAACGGGCCGAACCCGGGCCACGGCACGTAGTCCATGACGTTCGCCAGCACCTCTTTTTCGAGCTCTGGGACGTAGACGGGGGCGCCGGTCGCGCGCGCCACCGGTGCGACGGCGCCGATGTGATCGAAGTGGGTGTGCGTGATCAGGATCGCCTCGACGGTCTCGATCCCGAGGTTCTCGAGAGCGGCGAGCAGCTTCGGCGCCTCGTCGCCCGGGTCGACGATAACCGCGTTGGCCGCGTCCTTGTGGCGCACGATGAAGGAGTTCTCCTGCACCGGCCCGACCGTGAACATGCGGGCGTCGATCATTTGCGGGCGTCGCCTGCTTGCTTCTTCTGCATGCGCCGGCGGAACATCATCGACTCGATGTAGTAGCCGCCGGGGATGTAGATCAACATCGCGAACACCGCGAAGAAGAGCGCGCTCTCGATCCGATGCTGCTTGGGCCCGACCAGCGCCAGGAAGATGAACATCAGTACCGCAGCGAGCCCTGCCCGGGTGATCGAGCCCTTCCACGTCGGCGGCGTGTTCTGCCGCTTCTGGCGCGCGTCCATCCGGGACTGCTTCTTCTTCTCGTCGGCCGATAGCGGCCGACCGGTCCGACCCCGCGTCTGGATCGTTCCTGCGGCCGTCCCGCGGTGCTTCGTGCGGCGCTTGCGCTTGGTCTGAGCCATGGTCAATGCAGCTTAGTGCGCGGAGGCAGGGTCGCGCTACTCCTGGAGCGCGTCCTCGGCGAGCGCGTCCTCGACGATCCGGCGGTTCGCGACCGTAAGGTCGGCGGGGAAGCCGTCGAACGCCGCCCGCGGCGCCAGGCCGACGAGCTCGGCCCGGCTCGGGGTGGCGTGGCGGGCGATCGCCTCGACGACCCGAGCGAGCGGCGTCGCCCGGTGGTCCTCGACGTTGGTCGAGACCTGGGCTACGCCGCTCGCCGCCAGCCACAGGCCGATCGCTCGGACCGACTCGAGCCCTTCCGGGCCGGTCTCCCGGATCCGTGCGGCAATCGCCCTTGCGTCGTCGAGCGTCGCCGGCGGCGCCAGCTCGACGTTGAAAGCGACGAGCGGCGGCCGGGCAGCGACGAGTACCGCGCCCGCGGTCGGATGGAGCCTGTGGGGGCCGAAGTCCGGGCGTAGCTCTCCGTTTTGAATCCGTTTCGCGAGGACTTCCGGGCCGCCTTTGCGGAGCTCAGCCCGCGTGCGCCCCTGCGCGAGCTCGCCGTACAGGAACACGGGCAGCTCGAGCTCCTCGCCGAGCAGGTCACCGAGCACGAGCGCCTCGGCGCACGCGGCCCCCCGATCCTCGGGAGTCAGGTAGACGATCGGCGCGACGTCGATCGCGCCCACGCGAGGGTGGATGCCCTTGTGGTTGTTGAGATCGACCTGTCTGATCGCTTCGGCGGCGCCGTTGGCGACGGCTTGCGCCAAGCTCCCGGGCTCGCCGGCGAGCGTGAACACGCTGCGGTGGTGGTCGGTGTCGGAGTGGACATCGAGCAGGCGCCCGTCGAGCGCGCCGGCGATGTGTCTGATGGCGGCTTCGTCCCGGCCCTCGGAGACGTTCGGGATCGCGAGCAGCGTCACGCGCGTCGTTTAGGCGAGCACATAGCGTCCGCGGTCGAGCACGGGTTGCCCGTCGACCTCGAGGCTCGCCTCGAGGATGACCACGTCGAGGTGGATCGGGACCGACACCGTTCCGCCGATCCCCGCGCTCGCGCCGAACGCGACGTGGACGGTCCCGAGGATCTTCTCGTCCTCGAGCACGTTGCCGGTCAGCTCCGCCTTGTCGTTGGTGCCCACGCCAAGCTCGGCCAGGTTCGTCCCGAGCTCGCCGTGCGCGAGCAGCAGCTCGATGAACCGGGGGCCGAGGCCGCCGTCGGCCGCGACGATCCGGCCCTCTGCCAGGGTCAGCGTGGCAGGCTCCGACGTGATGCCGAGGGGCGCGAGGCTCGACGCCACGACGGTCCCCTCCCCGAACGCCGGCGCGATGAACCCCTCGCCGCACGGCAGGTTCCCGAACGCGCCCGGTGCGCCGAGGTCGCCGTCGTCGGAGATCCCCGCCCGCCCGTCGAGGGCCAGCTTGAGATCGGTGCCGCGCGGGCACGTGACGTGTGCCCGCGTGCCGCGGTCGAGCACGTCCGCGACCGCCTTCGACCGCGCCGCCATCGCGTCGAAGTCGATCGCCATCGCGCGCGCGAGCATCGGCTCGGTGACGCCCGGCATCGTCGCCCCGCGCGCGCCGGCCTCGCTCGCGCGCTTGCGTGCGCTCGTGTGACTGAGCGACCGGCTTGTCGCCGCGATGAACACGTCGCTCGCCGCCAGCGCCACCGCCACCGCCGGCGGGGGCTCGGTGCCGTCGGTGGCGCGCTCGTCCATCAGGATCAGCAACGCGTCCGCGCCGGCCGCCCTCGCCTCCTCCCGGAGCGCCTCGCCGATCGACGCCGTGGCCGGATCGACCACGACCGCGACGTTCTCGTCCGGCTGCACCGCGAGACACCTGCGCACCACGGTCTGAACTGCAGCGGTCAGGTCGGTCATCGCCGGCGGATCATAGGCGCGCGCCAGGCTCGCGCGCCCTCGCGCCACAGCGGGCTACACTCGCGGGCGCGCCGGAGTAGCTCAGTCGGTTAGAGCAGCGGAATCATAATCCGCGTGTCGGGGGTTCGAGTCCCTCCTCCGGCATCGGGAAGCGCCTGGAATTTCGGCATTTTCCGCCTTACGGGTTGAGAGGGCGCAGACCCAATGTGCCCCCGATGTGGCCCAACATGGGGGGCCATATCTATGGCCCCTTCCGCTTTCCCGGCTTGCCGGCGCCTGTCCCGCACAGGACGGGAGTGCCGCCGGCAGCAGGAGGGGGCGCGAATGGAACGTGTCCGAACGGGGTGACCAGGCGTCGCGCCGGCGCGACACGGATGCGATCGTGCGTTCGACGCTGTCCGCGTGATCGGATGCGTGGCCAGCCAATCGCGCCGCTAGCGGGTGCCCGGCATCGAGATGTCGCCGACGCGCCTGTGAGTCGAGCAGCGGCGCCTCGCGTGAAGCAGTCGTCAGCCTCGATGAGCCCGACGGTCGAACTGCCGCAGCGCGCGGGTGACTGCGTGCTGGGGAGGCCGCCTACATGCCCACGCCGGCGCGACGCGAGCAGACCACCCGGCCTCGCTACGCCTGCGGCAGAGCGACCGGCGAGGCGGGGAGGGGCGCGGCGGCGGACAATGCGATTGGGGTGTGACGGCCACGGATGATGCGGTCCAAGATCGCCCATGCAGCGAAGATGAGCGAGCCGATGATGCCGGTCAGCGTCACCAGCACGCCAGCGGCAGCCGCGACAGCGATGCCGTGGCCGCCGAGGATCAGAACCGTGGCAGCGGGACCGGTGCTCGGGCCGATCGGCAGCTGGCCGACCGTGAACATCACGATCAGCAGCGCCATCGAGTCAAAGATAGAGACGTGCACGCCGATCGCGTGGAGCATCAGCCAGTTGCGCAGCACTTGCGCGCATATGGCCAGGAGCGCGAAGGTGATCAAGCGGCCGCGGCTCTTCATGCGCAGGACGGCGAGGCCCGCTCCGAGGCCGGTACGGTGACGGTCCGAGACACGACACAGCCCGGCGACGAGCCCGGCCATCAGCGCGATGATGAGCGCCGGCACCCATAGCGGAACGCCGAGCGGCGCCACAAGCGTGAACGAGAAGATCGCCACGAGGGCCAGCTCAACGGTGATGATCGGCACCTCAGCGGCCACGAGGGCCGACGCACGCGGCGCCGCGTGCGGGGCCGCCCGTCGCACGGACGCGACGCGCACCGCCATTCCGACCGATCCGTTGACGATGCTCGCAATGCACCCCGCCGCGGCGGAGCGGAACAGCACGCGCCGCTTGACCGTGCCGCCAGCGGCCTGCACGCAGATCGTCCACGCCTCCGTTCGGGCCAGCAACGCGCCGATCTGCAGCAGTACCGAGAAGGCGAGGAGTGTGATCGGAGCCGTCCCCAGAGCCTTACTGAACTGCGCGCCCCGCCCGGCAAGGACGTACGCCAGGAGAGCACCGACCACAAGAGCTCCACCGACGCTGATCGCAATTCGGCGGCGCATCGAGGCGACGCGGAAATCACGCGCACCGACTCCATCAGGCACAGGGCCCGACGACTGTGTTTCGGGGTTCACGGAATGGTCTTCGTGGTAGCGGTTCTCAAACGGCGGCGAGATGAGCGACCGCGTCAGGTCGTCCTCCCTACATCGGCCACATCGGCGCTGTCTAAACGTACGCGTTCAAGGCGTGGACGCGCTACGCCCCCGGCGAGCAGCTGACGATCCCTTTCGTGGCGAACCAGCAGCCCGATGCCCTACAGAAGACGTCCTGTGTCATCCATGAAGGGCCGGGTGTTGTCAAGACCCCGCGGTGTGCGGGTTGAAGTGCGAGTGCGTGTTCGGGAGGCCCGGGTGTCGGATGAGGCCGGGATGGTTGGGGTTTCGGGGCTTCGCCCCGGATTGGTTGATCAGTTGCCAGGCGAGCCCGGCTGGGTCAAGCGCGGTGTGGTGCGGGCGTGGGTGATCGGCGCTGGCTGGTGGCGCTTGACGCGGGCGGGTGAGTCTGGCAGGGAGCGTGGTGGTGGTCATGGGGCTCTGGGGGTTGGGCGCCGGGTCGCTGACTGCGTTCCGGCTTGGGAGGAGGCTCCAGTCATCCATCCGGTCGCGCGGGGCGGACCAGAGTGTCGTGCGGTGCTCGGGGGCTCAATCAACCTCACGGCCGTCCTTATCGATCTCGAGAAGGAGGCCAGACACAGGAGCGAGCTCGCCCGAGCTTGCACCTCGCGCCCTCGTGCGCGCGAGTGTGGTGTGAGCTGGCGTGGGTCATGCGGCCTCGGCCAGTTCCTGGTTGTCGTGGTCGTCGATGGGCTGGTGTTTGAGGCAGCGGATTTCGCCGTCCCTGAGCCCGTAGTAGCAGAGGGTGAGGATCTGGCGGGCGACCGCGACCTTGGCGATGTTGCGTCCGCGGCGTTTGGCGATCCGCTCGAACATCGCGCGCAGCGGGCCGCCGCCGGTGGGGATCTTCTGCGCGGCTTCGGTCAGCGCCCAGCGCAGCGCCGGCGATCCCTGGCGGGAGATATGCCCGAGGCGTGCTTTGCCGTCGGAGCTGCGGACGGTCGGCGCGAGCCCGGCCCAGGCGCACAGATGCCGGGCGGTGGGGAAGCGGGTGACGTCGCCGACCTCGGCGATGATCAGCATCGCGGTGTAGCGGCCGATACCGGGGAGCTGGCAGAGCACGGGCACACGCTCGTCGGCTTTGGCGCGCGCGTCGATCTCGCGGGTGGTGGCGGTGATCTCGCGATCGAAGTCGCCGATCAGCGACATCAGGCTGTCCAGCCGCCGGCGCGTTCCTTCGGGCAGCTCGAGGCTCGCGAGGAACTCGCGGCCGGCCTTGCCGAACAGGTCGGTGTGCTCGGGCAGGATGCCCTGGCGGGCCAGGAGCGCGTGCACGCGGTTCTTGATCGCGGTCCGCATCCGGGTCAGCACCGCGCGGTGGCGAAGCAACTCGCGCAGATCGCGCAGCTCGGGCGGGGCGATATACGCCTCGGGCAGAAGCCCGGTGCGGAGCAGGTGCGCGAGCGTCTTGGCGTCGACCGCGTCGGTCTTCACCCGCGCGGAAGCGATCGCGTGGGTACGCAACGGGTGCGCGAGGTGCACGTCATAGCCGGCCTCCTCGAGCAGCTCCGCCAGCCACTCCCAGCCGTAGGTCGCCTCGAGCGCCACGTGCGTCCCGTCCGGGTCGCCCAGCAGCTCACCGAACGTGTCACGATCGTTGACGATCCTCCGCGAGAGCGCAAGCTCCCCGTGCTCGTCGATGATCGCGATCTGCGACCGCCGGCGGTGCAGGTCGATGCCGACCCACCGCGTAGGGTTGGACATGGTCGGTCCTCCTCTCGAATTGTCCGGCCGCGCGGCCGTAATCCGCGCGGTCTTCAACTTCGCGGTTCGGGACGGAGGGCCGACTTCCTGCCGCCCGGGTGGCGCCTGCCGCCCGGGCCGCCGCGGCCCCGGCCCTTCATGACATCAACCCCTTTGGCGTTTGGCGCGTCCAGCGGCCGGTTTAGCGGACGTCGGCTTGCCGTCAAGCGCTGGGCGCTCGGTCCTGCGGCCCGCCCTTCGGGTGACAGCGGCGCCGGCCATCCGCTGGCTGGCGGCTATGTCGGGCACGGGGCCCGACGCGGTGGGTATGGTGACAGTGACGTGTCGCTGCAGCGCGCGGTGACGAGCGGGGTCATATGGCACTCGATCTTGCCAGCAGCGCCACACGATGCGAGACCAGGCGCGACCGACGGTGCGTAGCGCGCGGGGGTGGTCGTGGCCACGGGCGAGGGCTTGGGCGTAGAGGTCTTGCGCCCAGGGGTTGTGGTGGCGGCTGCTGTCAGCGAGCGTGTGGAACGCCTGGCGCAGGCGTTTGTTGCAGCCCCAGCGAAAGCAGGCGGCTTTGCGCTTGCCCGACTCGATCGCCACCGCCGCCTGGCCGGCGTCGCCGGCGAGCGTGTCGCGGGTGGGGTAGCGGCCGCGGCAGTCGCCCATCTCAGCCAGCAGCTCGGCGGCGGTGATCACGGCGCCCTTGAACAACGAGGTGAAGACGGCGCCGTCGGGATGCTCGCGGATGGCGGTAGCGATCTGGCGCTCGAGCTCGGTGATCTGCGCATTGAGCGTCTTGATCATCGCGACGAGGCCGCACACTAGCTGCCGGCGGATGGCCAGCTCACGCTCACCGACCCTGCCTGTGGGCGCTGCCTTGAGCTTTGCGAGCAGCTGCGCCGGCTTCTGCCGCCCGGAATAGCGCTCCCGCGCCAGGAACGCCCGAACGCGCGCCTCGCCGAGCCCGTCCGCGTCCGCGTCCGCGTCCGCGGGGCTGGGATACCGCTCGAGGAACGCGAGCGAGATCTGACTGTGCAGATCGCTGAACAGGCCGAGCGGCCCGGGCCAGAACCGCTCGAGCTCGGCCCGCAGCTGGTTGACCAGCGCCGTCCTGGCACCGACCAGATCTTCCCGCCCGCGGGTCAGCGCCCTGATCGCCTTCGTGGCATCCGAATCGGGCTCCAACACCCGGAAGCGATGATGATCGGTCCGCGCGAGCTCGCACAAAACGAACGCGTCAAACCCATCGGACTTGCCGCCCGACACGCGGAACCGGTCACGGGCCGCCGCCACCTGGTTGGGATGCAGCGCCAGCACCCGCAGGCCCGCATCCAAGAGCCGCTCGACCATCAGCCCGTCCGGCCGCTCGACGGCGACCAGCTGCACCCTCAACCGCACCAGCGCTCGGCACAACGACCGCAGCCCCCGCTCGTCATGCGCGAACGTAGCCGCGAGCAGCTTCTCGCCCGCCGCATCCGCGACGAGCACATCATGCTTCTCCGACGCCCAATCCACGCCGGCGTAAATTCCTTCCATCTGTAACTACACCTCTTGTTCGGGACAACTCGACAGCGCCCCGACCGAGAGGTACCGTTGCGGATGCTCATAGACAAGGCCCTCAACCGGGGCTACGTCCTGTCGCCGCTTCGCGGCACCTCACCACCGCCGGGAGGGGCTGGTCTTTTGTAGGCCCTCCGACAAGGGCAAGCAATAAGCAGGCCCTCCCCCGGCGGCGGTCGAGGCAACTACCAGGATGACCTATGAGCAATAGCGCGGCCCCCGAGCTCAGCCTCACGCGGATCGGTCCGCGCATCCGTGGTACGCAGCCGTCCGCCGCGCGCGGCGAGACAGCTGAGTGCGTGGCGGAGCAGCTGTATGCCGGCAACGGGCTGCGGCGAGTCCTCCTCGCGTATTGCGATGTCCTCAGAGAGCGCGCCTCGGCCGGCTCTGCCGAGACAATCAGCACGGCTCGGTCACGCCATCAGAGTGCCCGGTTGGCAGCAGAACTCTCTCTTGGGGCGCCCGCTCGAGTGCGCTATCAGACCGTCGTAGAGCCGACAGTCGGCCGCCGCACCAAGAGGTAGTGCAACGGCCGACCGCGGGTAACGCCAACGCCGGGAGGCGAGCGCGCGGGCCCCTTCCCACCGACGGCTTCTTACTTGGTGACGTAGTAGAGGGTGTGCGACGTGGAGCGGCCGTCTTCGCTGCGGCGTGACCGGCCGAACCAATGTCGTCCTCCTGGGCGGTGGTGTCGGGGGGGCGGGTAATCGGCCGCGGTGGGGAAGTTCGTGATCCGCGCCGTGGCGCCATGGCCAGCGAGGTCCGAGTACGGCCAGGCTGAGGTCGCGCCCCACGGCCCCGTGGAGAACGGGACAGAGGCCGAAACCCCGTCCAGGTTGACGAGGTTGAACGCGCCGCCGACCGTAGCTCCGGTCGGTGTCGTGCCGGGGGGCGTTGAGCCGAGGATTTCGCCGGTGAACAGCGCGTGGAAGGTCACGCCCGGCTTCACCGGGGTCGTGATCACGCTCGTCACGTTGCAGTAGCAGCCGTTCCCGAGCCGACTCCAGGACTGAAAGCCGTCCAGCCTGAAGTGATGGACGGTCGGCGCGATCGCCAGGGCCGGGTACCCGTCGAAGTCGGCGCTCATCTTCCACACGTGGGGCTGGACGCCGATCTCACCAGGATTGTCGTACGGCACAGTCAGCGGCCGCTCATTCTCGAGAAATTCGACGTTCCCCCACTCACCGTTCCATGTGATCTCGGTCTTCTTGAAGTGCTCGAGCCAGATGCCCTGCCAGGTGTTGTGGTCCCCGTTGACGATGGCGCCGGTGTTCCCGCTGGACGCCGCCCAGTTGGTGGTGGTGTAGCCGTCGCCGGAGTTGTTGTTGGTCTGGATCTCGCCCTGGTTCAGGATCGTGTAGTTCTGATTGAGCAAGAACCCGTTGGTGGACCCGCTGACTGAGCTCACGTCGGTCAGCGCCGTCGGATCGTTCCGCGAGCCGGCGCCGTGAGGCGTGTCGCCGATCACGACCTGATTGTCGGCGAACGGTCCCGTGTCGGCCGGGTCGAACGCGCGGCCATCTGCGTTGAACTTGGAGAGCACGGTACCCGGAGCCGAGTTTTTGACCACGAGGGTCGCGGTGTTGTCGGCCCTCAGGATCGGGTCGCCGAGACCCATGACCACCTTGTCGGGCTTGACGATGGTCAGTGGCGCGTCCAGAACGTACGTGCCCGGGGCGAGGAGCAGGTTCTTGTCGCTCGCCAGCGCCGCGTTCATCGTCTCCGCGTTGGCTCCCGCTGCAACAGTCGCGATGTAGAAGCTGCTCAGCGGCAGTGAGTCACCCTGGCGCGCGGCGGTGCTCCAGTTCGGGCCACGCACGTTGAACTGCGCCGACGGGCGGAACACCCGGAACTGGCGCCCGTCGTAGTAGACAAAGGGTGCCTCGCGGATCACCGGTGTAAAGGTCACGTCGGTGATGTCGCCAGGCGCAGCATACGGCGAAATCGAGCCCGGGCCGAAGTTGTCAGACGGAGCGCCAAGGGTGCCGCTGAACACCATGTCGGACCCGAAGCCCGAGTATCCGCCGATGTCGTCCTGCTGAAAGTAGATGTCGGAGTTCCCGCCGTTGCCTTCAGTGCCCGGGCGGTTCAACCCGTCGCCATTGATGACCTTGCCGGTGATGACTGAGTTCGTGATCGCGAAGCCGTTGGCGACGCCAGGTATCACGTTGATCTGGAAGCCCTGGGTCACCGGGTTGCACGGGTTCTCGCACGCGCCCGGAGTTTGGGTCACGGGCGAGACGTACAGGTCTCCCAGGATGTTGACGCGGCGTAGCGTCGCGGTCTGCGACGTGTACCAGAGCATTCCGTCGGCCGGGACGTTGGCTTGGATCGGGTTGATCGTCAGGTTGGACATCTGGCTATCCCGGATCGCCAGGAAGCCGTTGTTGATGCTCAGAGCACCGTTGATCACGACGTCACATGGGCTCTTGCCAAGGCCCGCGACGACCGTGCCGGGGGCGACTTCCGCCTGAATGACGTCGCTTGTCGTCGCCGTCGCGGGCGTGACCGAGGGGTCGCCGTATGTGCCCGGCAAGAAGAAGAACTCCCGCTTGCCGCCACCGGCCGGCGGTGTCGCGTTGAGCGCCGCGTTGATCGAAGCGACCGACATCGACGGGTCGAAAATCGTGACGTTCGCGCCGAACGGATTCGTCGGGATGCTCGCGACCGGCGTCGGGGCAGAGGTACACGGGTTCGTGGTCGCGGAGGCCGTCGCAACGCCCCACGAGAGCAGGACAGGCACCACGCACCCTACGAGCAACGCCGCACGCACCAATCGTGAGCCAACCGCGCTTCGCACGCGTCTTCCTGCAGAACTCATGGACATGCGCTGCTACTCCTCCTGTCGATGACCTAGTGCGGAGGCCCACCGAGTGCCCACACCTCCTATAGCTGCACACATTTATCACAGATGTGCGCTTTGATGCAACCTGTGGCCGGATAACCATGAGGGCCGAAGCCGAAGTCCGGCCGTACGCACGGACGATCGTCGCGAGGATCTTGGGCCCGCGGGCTCGCAAAGCCCGCCCGGCGCGCGCCGATGATGGACGCCAGCGCCAGCCTTCCCTGTAGGACACCACGCGGCAGCGCATGACGCGCTCCCGCGAGCCCGCCAAACGCCGCCCGCCCCGTCAGACGATCGCTCCCGCGCATAAGCAGCAACCAGCCACCACGGGCCCTGGCGTGGCGAACCAGCAGCCCGCTGCCCTACGAGAGCAACAGCGCGTCGTCGGCGAAGGCCTGCGACCGGCCGGCGTGCCCGACGACGCCGTCGAAGCGCAAACGCCGGCCGACATTGGCCAGGGCCACCGACGGCAAAGGCGATGCGACGCTCGATGATCGGTGACCGTCCCAGCGCGCGCAGCTCCGAGCGGGCACACACCCGATCCCAACAGCGACACCCTCGAGGAATTCCTCGAACGCGCCGCCGGCACCGACGTCGCAGTGTGTGGGGGATCGTCTGATCATGCCGTCACGATCGAGCTGCGAGCACTGGTGGGGAGGCGTGTCGGTGACATGCTTGTAATCTCGAGGTCATGAGGTGGCATGCGTTTCTTCAGAGGACTCTGACGGCTACCGCGACCGCGGCGGCGGGCGGGGCTGCCACTGCGGTCACTGCGAATCCCGTATTGGGCGCGGCGGCCGCCGCGGCCGCTAGTAAGAGCACGGAGGAACTGCTCGCCGAGTTCCTGCCCGCTCAAAAGGAGGCGCTCGACACGCTCGTTGAACGGACTCGTGGCATTGAGAGCCTTCTCGGCGCCGTCCACTCCAACATAGAAGCGATGATCGACCGCGACTGGCAGGCCGCTCTACTGAGCATCGCCGACGCGGCGAAGCATCCCGAACGAGCACAAGGGGAATTGCACGTCGCAAGACGTCGACTGTTCGACGCGTGGGGTGGAGCTAACACCAATGCAAAGCGGGCGCAGATCAGCCAAGAGCTCAGCGTCGTCTACGGACTGCTGGGCGAGCCTGATGACAGTCGCGAGTGGCTATTCAGGTCCTATTCGGAGGCGAGCGAAGCGCTGGTCGACTCCATTAGTGAAACCTGGGACTCGATCGACCATATGCCTCGCGTCAAAGCGCGTCGCAAAGCTGGTGGGTCGGGCGCCGAGCTGGTCTCGGTATATCTCAGTGAGAAGGAGGACTTGGCGCGCGCCGGATCGTTGGATGTCGCGCTGAGCGCCGGGCTACTGCGAGATCCCCGACGCTACGAAGTAGGAGCATTCAGCGGCTGGCTACGGGCGGAGCCGTTAATTACCGGGCTGAAAGCGCTAGCTGAAGCAAGAGTCGCACTCGTCGAGCTGCAGTTCTCATGCGCCGTCGCGCAGATGCCCAGACCGTGGACGACTCCAAATGGGGCGGACATCTCAGTGTTTCGCCACCCGCGGCTTGGGACCCAGAACGGAATCAGCATGTACGCCGGCTCGCAGCGCCTGACGATTCTCTCCAACGCACCGACGCCGATGCGACCTGTCGAACTCTTACACAAAATCGCCGATTGGACCTTTGTTTTGAGTGCGCCGCCTGGGAAATCGCCGAACGTGTTCGTGAGCGGGAGCAGCGCGGAACTCGGAGCGTGGAATGTGGAGCTTGCCGTGCCCTTGGAGCGCGTCGACAAAACGGACCTGTGGGAATGTCGCATAGCTGCTTACGACGCCGATCGGACGAAGCCCGTTGAGTATCGATACTTCTGTGTTCCGAAGAAGGGCGGTCGCCTAATCTGGGAGTCCGGAAAGAAAAGGCGCTTGAAGGCACCAGAGCCCCCCTTCAGTCAAGCGTATTCCGCATGGCGCTTTAGGAGTGACCGCTGGCGAGGCACACAGAAGAAGGGTAAGAAGGACCCGACCGGTTGACCTGGTCGGGCTCGAGCGCGAGCGCTCTCGGATCTCACCGCGATCCAGGTCGGTGCCTTGGCCTCCCAGAAAAGCGGCTCGGACCCCGCATACCGCAGAAAACGACGGATAGCCTCAAGGTCGAGATCGTGCCACGAAGCGCCGAAGATCGTCACGCTATCGCGGACTCTAGTCGGCAGCACTGACTACGTGCGCCGGCACCCGAGACGACGACTTCAAGCGGTGTATACGCGGTCCTGGTGACAACCTTGTTGGTGATCAAGGCGCCGCGAGCGCCGCGATGCGCTTCGTCAGTCGGGAGTGCAGCGCCCCCCGCTCGCACGATCGCATCCTGGTCTGGCCGCCACAGATTCGACTTTCGGTTCGGCGACATGTCGATGCCGCGACGTCTGTGCCTCTGGGCGCCCAACGCGACGGATACCGATCGTGGGGCTCGATCGCCGGCACGATCGCTTTGGCCTTACGGGCGTCCGCCAACGGGGCGATTGGTTCGCCACGCACTCAGCGGTCTCGCCGCGCGCGGCGGATGGCTGCATCGCCCGGGTGATGCGCAAGCCGAACGGCGCGAGGCTGACGTCAGGCGCCGCGCTGCTGCTCTCGTAGGGCAGCGGGCTGCTGGTTTGCCACGTTTCCGATCGCGCGGTTCGAAGTCGACGGCCGATCGCATTCGAGTCTGGCGGGATCGGCACCCGAGCCGTCGCTTCGGCGACCAGGCGATCGCGCGCCACCGCGCCGGGTGGATCCCCGGTCGAGTCGATCCTCCACCGCTTTGGTAGCGCGTCCGATCGTCGCCGTCAAGCAGCGCCTCGAGCGCATCCGCGGTACGCGAGTCGTCTCGATGCGCCACCGGTATCGGCGCTGCTTGACAGCGACGCCCGTCCGCGCTGATTGGCACCTAGGTTGGGCGCTGGCGCGCCCCAACGTCTTGGGAACCACAAGCCGTGCAGTTGTCCGATTAGCAGCGACACACTCCACGCACTGAGTGCTGAGGGCAAGATGCCCCAAGATGTCCGTCTGAGCCGAAAAAGGGGCTGGTACGCGGGCGGACCGGCCGAGAAATGCCTGCTCAGGCACGAGATGCCCGAAGATGTCCGAGCCGGCGGAGGCTCAGACGGCGCGCGCCTCGACCGTCCCCACCGTCGAGGACGGCTCGGGCACGGTTTCGCCGTGCTCGCGCAAGCTCTCGATGTGGGCGTCGATGGCCTCTCGGATCAGCTGCTCGGCCTCGGCGCGCGTTTCGCCGGCTGCCACGCACCCGGGAAGGTCGGGCACCCAGGCGCCCCAGCTCGTCGGCCCCTGTTCGTAAATCACCACGTACTCACTCATCGCAACTCGTCCTCTAATCCCGACTGACGGCGGATGGATCCCAGGGTACCCGGCGGTATGTCGGTGCTCGGCTTACCGGCCACCGTCACCGTACCCGGCCTGATCTCGTGGCGGAAGATGCGATGACTGCCGCGCTGGCGCTCGAGGCGCCAGCCGTGAGACTCCAGAACTCGGATCACGTCACGGACTTTCAAGCGCGAGAGACGCTCTCAACTCGCGCGTCGACGTCCGACTCGATGCCGGCCGCGGCGCGCAGCGCCCGCGATAGCCGGTCCGCCGCGTCCAACTGCGGCACGTAGTGCACGTAGATCATCGTCGTCGCGATGTCGGCATGGCCCATGAACGCCTTGACGTCGGAGAGCGGAAAGACCTGGACGGCGAGCGTGCCGAAGGTATGCCTCAGTTCGTGGAACCGGATGCGCTTGAGGCCCGCGGCTGAGCGTGCCGAGTAGAACCGGCGCCGAAGCGCCGAATCGTCGAAGTGGTCGCCGACGTCATTGCAGAAGACGAGATCGTTCTCGCCCGTGAACCACTCGCGGCGACTGAGCTGGTCGAGCACCGTGGCGACCTGGTCGATCATCGGCACGCTCCGCACCCGGCCCGATTTGGGCACGCCCTCGGCGCGCTCCACGTAGGAACGGCGCACATGGATGAGGCGCTTCTCGAAGTCGACGTCGCGCCACCGCAGAGCCCGCAGTTCGCCGAGTCGCAGCCCGGCGTAGGCCGCAGTGGCGAACAGGGCGGCGTCCTGCACAGAGCTCGCGGCGCGCACCAGGGCCTCGACCTCTGCGGCCGAGAGCACGTCGAAGTCCCCTGAGCGACGCGCTGGCTGGCGCTCGACACCCGCGGCCGCGTTCGCCGAAAGCCCGTAGACACGTTGCGCGCGCTTGAGGATGCCGTGTATGAGCGCGAGGTACTTGTTGATCGTCCTCGGTGAGAGCCTCCCCTCCGCGACCAGGGCGACGCGGAAGGCGTCGATGTGCCCGCTCGTGATCGCCTCGAGCGGCGCCTCGCCAAGCGCGGGGATCAAGACGCGGTCGACCACGATGCGGTAGTCACGAACCGTCGACGGCCGCCGCCGGCGGTCGTGCTCCACGTACCGCAGCCACTCGGCGGCGGCATCGGCAAAGGACACGCCGCCCGACGGTCGCAGGGGCGGAAGCAGCTGCCCTCTCCGCGCATCGGCGAGGATCTCGTCCAACGCGTGCTGCGCCGTGCGCTTGGTCAGATAACCACCGGCCGGCTTGCCGCGGCCCGTCCAGACCTTCCCCAACACGCGCTGATGCTGGCCGGCGGCGTCCCGCCACTTGACCATCCAGCGATCACCCGAAGCGCGGTGGCGTAGGAAGACGTGCCCGCTGACGGACGGGGGCTGGGAGACGGAGATCCGCTTCACGGGGCCGCACGGTACTCCCCCAAACGGCGTTTGTGTCCCCGATGTGTCCCGGGTTTCGCAAAAAAGAGCCCAGACTGAGCCGCTGAAAAGCCTATAAACAAAGGCTTTTCTGCGTTGACTTGGACTGACAAGGCCGTAATCATAATCCGCGTGTCGGGGGTTCGAGTCCCTCCTCCGGCATCCTCGTTTGCAGGGGGTTTCCGCCCCCTCGCCAGCAGTCCGTCGAAGCAGGCGGAGACGGTTTCCGGGTGCTCGGGGTTCGATCGGTGCCCTACGCACCTCAACCGACGCCTGAGCGTCGGCAAGTGTGCCCATTGGGACGACGTATTTGTAGGGACCTGCTGCTGGGGGGTGTTCGTGCTCACGGTCTGGCGGCGGGTGGCGGATGCGCTGGGACCCGACCTGACGCTGCAGGCGATGAGCGGGCGATGTGAACGGTCGCGATCGGCGAAGGCTTTGCGCAAAGCCGCCGCGGAACGCAGGAGCATCGGCGGGAGTGCGGCGTGGGCGATCGCGCCGCAGCGTCAGCTCTGA
>CAWCEF010000002.1:0-1006582 GCA_963794515.1 uncultured Solirubrobacterales bacterium
CATCGCGCGTTTCTCCAGCCCGTTCAGGATTGCTCGGTGGCCCGGGGACTCGGATGACCGGCTCTCGTGAGGGTCGCGCTCATCTTGATCGCCCTGACCGCCCCGGTCGCGCCGGCTTGCAGCGTGACCCCCAGGGCGAGGACGAAGATCCCGGGGATTAACAGAAGGCTGGATCCGAGCATCAGGATCCCCAGCCTTCCGAGGACGTACGGCGGCGTGCATACGGTTGCGCTCAGAGCTCCCCCGACCACGGTGGTTGACAGCTTGTCGCGCCTTGACTGCTTACGCTTCGTTGCGCCGATCAGCCGCGCGGGCACCGCCACGTAGCTGACCATCATCACGCCGACGATGATCCCGAGCGAAAGCGTGAACCAGGGCCGACCCCAGCGAGTCACGACGATGGTCAGAATGCAAGCAGCACACCCGTGATGGCTCCGGAAACCACGATCGGCACCCAATGCCGGCCCGCTCTTGACACGGCCGGCCGGATCTCAGCGCGGCCCGGTTGCGAGATCGCGAACGCGAACACAGCGTTGAGGAAGTAGCTCGCCACGGTGAGCGCGACGATGGCCAGCCCGATCGGGACGAGGACCGGGCCGCGTAGCACGTTGAACGACTTGCCGTGCAGGGTGTGGGCCTTGAGGTCGAACATCGCCAGCCAGATCCACATTGCAGGAAGAATCTGCACGAGCGTGAGCCGCCAGTTGGACACGAGCAGCCTGAGCCCGTCGTACAGCATCACGAACGCGCTGATCGCGAACGCGAGCGGGGCGAACACGCGGCGCGAGCGGCTCAGCCGGAGAATCGCCTCCTCCACCTTGGCCTCGTCATTCTCCTCGATCGCCCGTACGAGCGAACGGACGCGGGCGGAGAAAGCAGCCGAACGGCGATCCTCGGTGGGCGGCGGGGAGGTTCACCCACAGCAGCGTGATTCACCGGGTCGCCGTTGGTCTGCGAGCGTGCCATGACCACGGTCTGCCTACCTCCGGCTCGAGATTACGGCAGTTGCGATCACCAGCGACAGCGCTACCAGCACGCCTAGCGCACTGAGCCAGTTGATCCCCGCGGTGTGGCGAACGTGCTGGGCGTAGCCAACGAAGCCGAGCGGGATCGCGACGGACAGGAACAGGGCGACTCCCCGCGCGATCGCCCGCTTGTCATGGCCGCGGTCGCTTCGCGCATCGGCAGCCTTGATCGCCGCGAGAACGGTATCGGCCTCGCCGTCGTAGTACAGGAGCGTCCTGCGGCCGAGCTGGCGCGCGTGCGTCTCACAGCCCCAGGCCATCACGATCATGAACGTGAGGGGGAGCACCCAGGTAGTCACCCAGATCCCCACGCCCAGCAGGACACCGAACACCGCCCTGACCCTGCCACGCGCGCCGGTGTCTTCTTTGGCGACCGACGGTGACATGAAGCCGCCGAAGATCAGCAGCAGGTAGACGCTATGAACCCATGTGCGCCACGATCGCCGGCGTTCCGGACGATCGGGGAGTCCCTTGTCGCGGACCGAAATCAGCGCGGCCTCCGCGGCCTCGACGTCCGTGTGCACGCCGCGCAGCGCGAGCATCTCGGCCGAGGTGCGCAAGTCCCGCGGGTCGCGTCCGTAGAGCGCGGCGGTGCGCAGCGTCGCGCGCATCTCCTGCTGCAGATACGTGAGGTAACCGGGCACGAGTGCAATGAAGAAGGGCGTTCCGGAAATCGCACCATCGATCCGCGCGACATGCGCCGACTGCGTACGCAACTCTTCAGCGATCCTGGCAACGGGGGTATCGGGGTGAGAACTCCGCACCGACCGAGCCCACTCTCGCGACGCATCGCCGAGCCGATTGGCAGTGTACAGCGTCAGTCGCTCCGGGACGTGCTCGGGGTCGCGATAGACGACCCGCCAGAGGTCACGCGACCCGGAGAACATTCGTCTGATACGGCTTCGTCGGGCCGGCTGGTTCGCCGGCGCCGAGTCGGGCGGCCCGTCGCTCATCCCGGGTGTGATCGGACCGGGTTCGTCAGTGGCCGGCATCGGGTGACCTCCCGGACGCCTGCTGCTCGAGTGCCGCTTCGATCCTTGCCAATCGGTCAATGATCTCGTCGAACTGGCGCGTATCGTCCGCTTCTGACTGGGCGGTGAAGCGTCGCCGGCCGCTCTCGACCAGCGACGCGGTGACCGAGGCGGTGATCACGGCAAGGAGGCCGATCCCGGCGAGCATCACGACAGTAGCGATGAAGCGACCGCTGGCCTGCATCGGCGTGACGTCCCCATACCCCACCGTGGTGACAGTCTGCAGCGCGAGCCATAGGCCCTTGCCGATCGTCGGATACTCCTGATGGTCGAGCAGCCACTCGAGAACCCCGCCGGCAACCGTGACCACTACGGTAAACGCCGCGATGATCGCCGCCGCCCTGCGCGCGGTCAGCGAGTCACCGAGCATCAGGCGCACTGTCAGCGGAACCTTTCCAAGACTATCCGCCGACGGGTGCTCGACACCGTCAGCCTGGCGATTGTCGCCCTCGCTCACATCAGCCGTCCCGGCTTCGAGCGATCGCATAATCCACACAGGAAGCGGCCGCACATCTCTCGGAGGACGTCGGGCGTGTCATCATCGTTGGTATGCATCCGACCCGGAGGACCAGGGCAGCGAGATGGTCGTGACTGTGCCGAGGCGCGGCCCTTCGAGGCTCGTGTCGACCGGGCCGCGCGCCGCCCGCGCGCGCAACGCTCTCGCGAGGTCGAAGTCGGCGAGCTGCGGAGGATAGGTCCCGCGGACGATTTCGCGCACCATGTCGAGTGCCGCCCGTGCACGAACTTTCAACCCGGCGAGCGTTTTCGCGACCGGGGGTGGGATTCCGGCATCTTCCCGTGCGAGTGCGAGCTTGACGACCAGCGCCACGAGCTCGTTCTGGACCCCTTCGTGCAGATCACGCTCCATCGGTCGCCATTCGTCGGCCAAGGGGACCGCAGCGGGCGCTCGTGCCGGCGGCGCGTTCCTCGCTGGGAGGTCGCTGATCGACAGCACCAGCGATCGCACGGCGCAGCGGTCGTAGGCCGCGTCAACGTCTCGGCGCACGTCAGCGGCCTTGGGACAGGGTGGACTTGCCTCGACGGTCAGCTCACCATCGATTCGCTCCGCAATTTCGCGTTTGGCCACTTTCGCTCCACGTAGGGATTGCGGACGTCCAATGCTGGGACTCCGCCGAGGCCCTGATCCTTCGATCGCGAGATCTTCACAGCAAACACTCGGCATGTCGTCGGTCCGGATTAACGTTCACCCGGGTGATTCATGCTGACCCAGGTGATCTGAGCGTGTAGTGACATGGGGAGCTCCGATCGCGCGGGCACACCGCGCGAAGCCGAGCCGGTCGCCCAAACCTGTCGGCCGCTTGGGTGCGACTCGGGTGCTGCCGGGGGCACTCCGGCCGATATGGTCGACGGCGATCCGGTTTGGCCTGCTCGATTGAACCGAATCACCCGGGTGATCCTCGACCGCAACCACCCAAAGCGCGGCAGCAGTCGTGCATGCTGGAACTCGAATGTCAGCACGCTGCTACCGCGTCGTCGAGGAAGAGCTCGGGCCGCGTTATGCGTCCGCCTTGTACGGGATGACGGTCTCTGCCCACGACGATAGGACGGAGATCACCGGGCCGCCCGGCGCCTCGTCAAACCTCCATGGGCGCGCGGAGCGGATCGCGGGCCTGGGACTGACCTTGCACAGCCTCACCCCCTTGATACCGAGGACGCGCGGACTGATGCGCCGCCGCATGCCCAACCAGCCCGGGTCGTCGACCACGACCCTGGCGAGAGCGTGGGCGAGGAACTCGCGCCGCTGGTTCACAACCTTCACCTTGGGAACCGCCATCCGGGTGATGCGGGCGGCCTCGAGCGGCGCTGCACTAGTCAGGGAGCTCGCGAAATAATCGGTGCCGCGCGAGTCATGAATACCAACGCCTGACAACGGAATTTGCCCGAGCAAGTTGACCGGTATGGAAGTCGAAGCAGCGTGGTCCAGCTCTGACGGAGCAGATGTAAACCGCGGAAGACGCCCGGCGGGGCTGCAACGAGCCCTGCAGCTGCCGCAGCGGCCACTCCCGCGGCGCGATCCGGGGCCGATCAGGCGTCACCGCCGTCGGCGGTGGACGGCGCCGGGGGACAGCGCGGTGCCCGTTGCGGACGGGCCGACCGGGGTCGCGTGATGGCCGAGGTTTCCAAAGCAACACACGCCGAGCCGGTGAGATGGAAGGCGGCTCGACCGCGCTTCGGTCCGCTCCGTCTCGTGCTGGCGCTGGTCGTCGGCGCCGTCGCGGTCGGCGTGTCGGGGCTGATCCTCCCGGGGGTTCACATCAAGACGTTACTCGGCGCGTTTGAAGCGGCGGCGTTGATTGCCGTGCTGAACGCGGTGGTGCCGCCGATGGTGGCGGCGCTGCGACTGCCGCTGATGTTGATCATCGGGTTCTTCGCGGTGCTGATCATCGATGCTCTGATCCTGCTGCTCGTCTCACAGCTGGCGCCGAACGACTTCAAGGTCGATTCGTTCGGGTGGGCGTTGCTGGCGGCGCTGGTGATGGCGGCTGCGAGCATGGTGCTGCAGGTGTTCCTGGGCGTCGATGACGATGACATCTACTCGCTGCGGGTGATCCAGCGGGTGGCCAAACGGCAGGGAGCAGCGGCGACGCACCGACATGCCGGGCATCATCTTCCTGGAAATCGACGGGCTCGCCGGCCCGGTGCTGCGCCGCGCGATGCGCGACGGCAACACGCCGCTGATGGCTCGGTGGCTCGCGGACGGCAGCCACGATCTGATCGAGTGGGAGCCTGACCTCTCGTCGCAGACGGGAGCCAGCCAGGCCGGCATCCTGCTCGGCTCAAACGAGTACATCCCGGCGTTTCGCTGGGTCGAGAAGGAAACGGGCAGGTTGATGACGTGCTCGGCGCCGGATGACTGTGCCGAGATCGAGCGTCGTCACGCCAGCGGCGCGGGCCTGCTCATCGACGGCGGCGCCAGCCGGGGCAACCTGCTCTCCGGGGAAGCCGACGAAGTGATCTTGACCGTCAGCCGGATGGAAGCCGACAAGAAGGCGAACCCCGGGTACCGCGCGTTCCTCGCCAACGGCTTCAACGTCACGCGCGAACTCGTCCTGTTCTGCTGGGAGGTGGGGCTCGAATGGTCGGCGACGGCACGGCAGCGGCGCCGCGAAGTGATCCCGCGCGGTCACCGGGGCGGTCGCTACCCGTTCCTGCGCGCTGCGCTGTGCGTCGTGGTCCGCGACCTGATCGCGTTCGGCGTCCTCACCGACATGATGCGCGGCCGCCCCGCCGTGTACGCGACCTTCTCCAGCTACGACGAGGTCGCTCACCACTCGGGGCTCGAGCGGGCCGACACGCTGGAGGCGCTGCGAAAGCTCGACAAGCAGTTCGGACGAATCGAGAAGGCGGCGCGCTACGCCCCCCGGCCGTACAAGCTCGTGGTGCTCTCCGATCACGGTCAGACGCAGGGAATGACGTTCAAGCAGCGCAACGGCTACGGGCTCGACGAGCTTGTCCAGCGCTCACTCTCGCGGGGCGACGTGAGGGGCATGAGCGGCGGCGACGAGCACGACACCGCGGTCGGACAGGCGTTCAACGAAGCGACCAGCCGGACCGGCGACCATGAAAGCACGGTACGAGCGACGAGCACGCCGTCGTGCTGGGCTCCGGCAACCTCGGTCTCATCTACCTCATGGAGGAGAAACGCAGGCTGAGCGCCGAGGAGATTCACGAGCGCCACCCCAACCTGATCGGAGCGCTCATTGCTCACCCCCACATCGGATTCCTGCTGATGCGCTCGGCCCAGGCCGGCGCGATCGCCGTCGGCTCTGGCGGCACCCACTACCTGGCGACCGGCCAAATCGAGGGGCAGGACCCGCTGAAGCCCTTCTCTGCCAATGCCGCCGCGCACCTGCTGCGCACCGACGGATTCGACCATGTCGCCGACATCATGGTCAACAGCTTCTACGACCCCGACCTCGAACAGGGCTGCGCATTCGAAGAGCTGATCTCGTTCCACGGCGGGCTCGGCGGCCCGCAGACCAGGCCGTTCATCCTCTACCCGGCCGAGTTTCCTGTTCCCCAAGAGCCCATCGTCGGTGCAGCCGGCGTACACGCTCTCCTCACGGGCTGGCGCAGCCTGCTCAAGGGAGCACCGAACGCCGTGTCGCAAACCGCCGAAGATGGAAGCTAGCCACGCGCGCTCGATCGGCGCCGGGGAGCTCCTCAAACAGCTCGAGCTGCTATTCGAGCAGCACGGGAAGCCGGAGGTGCTGCGCTCCGACAATGGCCGGGAATTCATTGCCGCCAGCCTCGGCGAGTGGCTTGCCGAGCAAGGCGTTACCGACGTGCCGATCGCTCAATAGAAATGGACCAAAGGAAACGGTGCCGGTCAACCAAGGAAGATAACCCCACCGCTGCGGTCCTCCATGGCAAAATACGCGTTCGCCCTGACAACGCGGAGGGTGGATGTGCCAACGGCCGTCGAAGAGCATCGGCTCGCTTTGGGCGGGTACGTTTCGGCGAGGCCGGCTCGACCCGGGTTCCTGATCGCGTTTGCGCTCGGAGGGCTTCTCCTAGCGATCGGAGCGGGTCTGCTCGTCGCGACGAGCGACCATCTCGTCGATCCGACCGGGTTCGGCCTGTGGCTGGCGGTGACGGTCGCCGGATGGTTCGGCGCGGCGCTGTATTGGCTGGTCCGACGCCCCGGCAATCGACTCGGTCTCGTCCTTCTCGCGGTCGCGGTCTGCACGGTCGTGATGTCGCTGCAGGGAGCGAACCAGCCGCAGCTCCACGACATCGGTGTGTTCGCCGATTGGCTGTTCGTCGTTGTCGTGTTTTACGTCGTCTTCGCGTTCCCGGAGGGTCGCATCGAGAGTCGCGTCGGATGGGCGCTGCTCGGCGCGACGGCGCTCGAACGACTGGCGTCGTACGTCCCCGCGCTCCTCTTCTCGCCGATTGTCTCTGGCAATTTTCCGCAGGCCGCCTGCAACGCTGCGTGTCCCGCGAACGGCTTCATGATCGCCGATCGGCCCACGCTCGCCGACGGTCTGTTCAGCAGCGAGACCTCGATCTACATCCGGTTAGCGGTCCGGTCCGCAATCTGCGTCTACCTGATCTACCGGCTGGCGACGGCGACGAAGCCGCGGAGGCGGGCACTCGTACCCGTATACGTCCCGGTTCTGATCGCGATCGCTCCGATCCTGGTCTCCTACGTCGCCCGTCTCGGGCTCGTGCACGTGGATGCGGGCGCGCTCTCGAAGCTGAACTGGCTGGGCACCATCGGTATCGGCGCACTGCCATACGGATTTCTGCTTTCGGTCGTGGCGAGCACGCTCTTCGCCGCGGCGGCGTTGAAAATGATCGTCTCCCGCCTGGTCGAGAGCCCGAGCGCCGCTCAGCTGCGCGCGACGCTGGCCGATCCACTCGATGATCCGTCGCTCGAGCTCGGGTTCCGTCTCGAGCGGGGAGGCGGTTTTGTCGACCCGAGCGGCATGCCTCTTGCTTCCACGCCTCCGCCCGGCCAGTCGTCGTCTCCGATCACAAGGAACGGCGAGACCGTGGCCGTGATCTTGCACGACGCCGCTTTGGACACTGACCCAGAGCTCGTCGCAGCTGCGGGTCAGGCGATGCTGCTGGCGATTGAGAACGGTCGCTTGACGGCCGAGCTCCGCTCAACGACCGCGGAGCTCCACGAGATGCATTCACGCATCGCGACCGCGGGCGAGGCTGAGCGCCGAAAGGTTGAGCGCAACCTGCATGACGGGGCGCAGCAACATCTGGTCGCGCTCATCATCAAAGTTGGCATGGCCCGCGAAGTCGCGGATCCAGAGGGCGTAGCGCGACTCGACGAGGTGAGCAAAGAGCTGGACGAGATTCTGGAGGAGCTGCGCGACCTCGCCCATGGCCTCTACCCACTCGTGCTCCGCGACTTGGGACTCGAGGCGGCTCTCGTCAGCCTCATGCGGCGGTCGGTTTCACGGGTAAAGGTCGAGGCAGGCGCGGTCGGCCGCTACTCCGAAGAGGTCGAGGCGGCCGTGTACTTTTGCTGCGCGGAAAGTCTCCAGAACGTCCACAAACACGCCGGGTTGGGTGCGACCGTTGTGATTCGGCTTTGGGAGCGCGATGGCCGACTGTTCTTCGAGATCGTCGACGACGGCGCCGGCTTCGACGTCGAATCGGCCCGCCACGCCGGTCACGGGCTAGCGAACGTGTCAGAGCGGATCGCCGCGCACGGAGGGAACCTGGTGCTCGAGTCGACACCGGGACGGGGTACGACAGTCCGGGCGAACATCCCTGTCGCGGACGCCGCGGCGCAGCGAGTTGGTCCCACCGCCCACTCCGGCTCCGAGGATCGCAGCGTCTTCAGCAGCGTGCCGCCTCCCGCCACGCAGCGGTCCGGGTATGAGCGGTGATGACGCCGAGCAGCTTGTCGCCCTAGCCACGCTGGCGGTTCGCTTTCGCACAACACTCAGGTTCGACTCGACTCCTGCCTCGGGGAGCGCGACGACTCCATCACATCCTCGGGGCGCTCGACAGTCGCGAGACGTGCTCTTAATCGCCGGTTCTCGCGTTCCAGATCAGCCACGCGACGTCGCGCTGCCACCAGGTCCTCGGCCATTCTGCCGCAATGCAATTCCGATCCGCGCCTCTCTGTCACCCATGTTGGGCTGACCGTGGCAGACCGTGCGAGGACGTGCAAACAAGCCAGCACGGGAGCCCGCCGGAGGCAGCCACCCCTGTCAGCTCCTAACCCGTCCCCGGCAGTAAGTGACCGCAACGCTGGTAGTCACCCCAGAAGCGCGGGTGGTAAGTAGCGTGTGCTCACGTCGGTTCGAGGCGGTCGTGGAAGTCATCGGCGCGGAAATGCTCGAGCGCGGCGACGCCGCTGCGGTCGAGCACGCTCGCCGCGCGGCCGCGGCCGCTCGGGCGGGGCGGACGATCTGAGCGTCGGCATCTTGGGAGTCCGTCGCAGGCGGTCTTCCTCCCCGGTGACCTCGACGCGTCTCGTCCGATCGCGGGCGACGCTGTCGAAAGACCGGATGCTGCCGACGTTCCCGACGGCGACGTCGGTGGGTTACTCACCGTGGTGGAGGCCGAACAGGCTCTGCGCGAAAGCGCGTATCGTGGGCTCGTGAGGCAACCAGCTTCGCACGGCGGCGATTCCTAGCGGTTGGGTTACCTCGCCGGCGCCCCTCGGACTGGCGCCGGCGTTAGCCACTGACCGGCGCCTCGACGACGCCGAGCGAGAAGCGCTGTAAGGCGAGCGGCTGGGACGCTCGCCGCGACCCACCGTTGGTCACGCTCACGCGCTGCTCGTACTCGCGTAGGTGCGCGCCTCGAGCTCACGAATCACCCGGGTGATGTTGGGCGAAACCCACCCAAATCGCGGCGACAGTCCGGCATGCTGGGCTCGAACGTCACCGCCTCGCCATCGAGACACGCAACCAGCCAGAGTCGACGACGACGACCTGGCATCGATTCGAAGGGACCGGGAACTCATGACAGTTCTCTGGATTCTGCTCGCGATTTTGTACGTGGAAAGAAGGTCATTCCCGTTACGGACGTTGGGATCAACCCTGGGTGGTGACATGAGTACCACGGTCAAAACAAGCGCACAGCGGGTAGGACAACCAACGGTCGCCGGGCGGCCCAAAAGCCAGACGCAAAGCCAAACGGGAAGACCGCGACGATGCCGCAGAGCGCTGCGGCGCCGTCGCCGTTCACCCCGATCGCGGAGTACGGCTTTCTGTCGGATCGCCATACCGGTGCGCTGATCACGCCCGACGGGACGATCGATTGGCTGTGCGTCCCGCGGTTTGACTCGCCGAGCGTGGTCGGGGCGCTGCTCGATCGCGGCGCCGGCGCCTTTCGCCTCGGCCCGTTCGGGATCAACGTGCCGAGCGGGCGAACCTATGAGCCGGGCACGAACACGCTGATCACATCGTGGAAGACGCCTTCCGGTTGGGCCACGACGCGCGAAGCGCTCACGATGGGGCCACGCCGCAGCGAGGACACGGTTACACCCCACACCCGGCCGCCGGCCGACGAGGACGCCGAGCACACGCTGGTGCGCGCGATCACGTGCGTCGAGGGCACCGTCGAGATCGAGGTCGTGTGCGAGCCCGCCTACGACTACGGCCGGGCGCCCGGCAAATGGTCGCTCTCGAGCGATCGCCACCGCGCCGAGGTGACGGGCGCCGGACCGCACCGACGAGACCGACGACGGCCTGTCCGGCAAGGAGGGGACGTTCGTGATCTGTTCCTTCTGGCTGGTCTCGGCGCTGGCCATCGTCGGCGAGATGCAGCGGGTGCGGGACCTGATGGTGCGCCTCGCGAACGTCGCTTCTTCGCTCGGCCTCTACGCCGAGGAGTTCGACGTCGAGACCGGCCGCCACCTCGGCAACTTCCCGCAGGCGTTTTCCCACCTCGCCGCGGTCGAGGCGGCGGGTCGGATCATCCTTGCCGACCGACTGGCGGAGATAACCGGATGAGCGACGGCTAGGGCGAACCGTGAACTGGCTTGCATTGACCAATTGGGTGTTCGTAGCCGGCCTGGCGCTTGGAGCCGCCAGGACGCAGCAGGTGTCGCTCGCGGGCCAAGCGATCCTCGTGTTGGCCGGTCTCGGCGTAATGATCGTGTCTCTGGCGGCGCATCGGCGTGGGCCTACATCGCGGTTGGGCTCGCGTGCGCCGCCGGCGTTTTCGGCGCGGTGGCGGCGCGGACGCTGATCGAGGACCCGCCCGACACCGCGCGGCGGGTCGGCCAGTCCAGAATGGAGACCGCAGCCGCGCTCGAGGGGTTGCTGCTGCCATTCCTCGCCACTGCGGGTGTGCTGTCGCTCTTGGCCGCGTATTACTGAGACGCGCTTTCTGAGTCCGGCAGCCGCGGGCCGCCGCGCGACGGCCTGTTTGTCGCTGCGAGTTTGCGGCGGGACGGGTGCTGCGGCGGTGGCCACCGGCGAGCCCGGCTCATCGTCCTTGATCGCGACGGTGGCGACGCCTCGTGATCCTGACCTCCGACGATCGCTCGGCCGCCCGCTCAGCGTTCGGACACTCGTGGAACACGAACAACGAGGAGCCAGTGCTAGCCGGATTCGAGCTAACGTCAGCTGCCGCCTTGGAGGAGACGGAGCAGCGGGTGTGCCGGGGACGATGAGATGACTGCTCCGCCTGGCGAAGCGACAGCCCGCTGATCAGAGTCGCGGCGATCGTCGGTGCGGTCCATGCCTACGCACGAACGTGACCGTGCTTGCTCGGGATTGGCGATCCAGCGAACTTGATGTCCTGCGGGATGGCTCACATCCAGGCGTGCGCGGTCTGGGCGCGCCACGACTGCTTCGGCTCTCGCGGCCGTTCTGGCCTCGCTATGCCTTTGCCACGAGCCGAGGAGTCGCGGCTGGTTGCTGCTTACGCAGGATGCGGTAGTGCGTGAGCGGGACCGCGGTCCTGGCGACGGCGCTCGACGTTGATCGCGTGCTCGATGGATCGGCTGTCGGGCGGTAGAGCTGGTTGGTCAACGTCCAGCTCTCCAAGGGAGGGAGCCATGTCCTCTGCTGCACAGTTGCTCGATGCTGCCGGCCGTCGTCGCTCGCCGGCGACGATGCCGGACTTTCACGCCGGGAGGGCGCCCGGGAACAAGGGTCAGCGCTACGCGGCTGACCCGCGTACGGTCGATGAGATCATCGCGGTCATGCGCCACGCTGGCCACGCCCGGTACGGCAATCGCCTCAACGGGTTGATCGTTGTGCTGTGGCGGGCCGGGCTACGGATCAACGAGGCGCTGTCGCTCACCGAGACCGATCTGGAGGAACAGCGCGGATCGGTTTGGTCAGGCATGGCAAGAACGATCGCCGTCGCCAGGTCGGGATGGACGCGTGGGGGTGGACGGCGCTCGGACCGTGGCGGGCCGAGCGCGCCGCGTTGCCGGTCGGCCCGTTGTTCTGCGTGATCGCCGGACCCACTGCCGGGCACGCCTGGTCAGCCAGCGCCGCCAGGCTCCAGCTACACCAGGTGGCCGTTGAGGCGGGCGTCAGACGGCGCTTCGCGCCCCACCAGCTCCGCCACGCGCATGCAGTCGAGCTGTTGCGTGAGGGGATCCCGCTGCCGCTGACCCAACGCCAGCTGGGACACTCGCACCTGTCCACGACCGGCACCTACCTGCAAGGAATCTCCTCAGAGGAGATCATCTCCACCGTCCACGCCCGCCGCGCGCCGATGATGCATGCCAGCGCCGGACTTGCCCTTTAGAGCCCCACGCGGGAGCGCATGACGCGCTCCCGCGACCCCGCCAACCGCCCGCCCAGGGCCGACGATCGCTTCGCGCGTAAGCAGCAGCCAGCCGCCACTCGCCCTGGCGTGGCTAGGCGATCGTCACGGCATGGTCTCCGTGCAGGCCGCAGAAGGGTCAGAATGACGCCGTGAACACCGAGGTTAACCGGACCGCGTTGCTCGTGTTGGACGTGCAGACCGCGATCGTCGAGCCCGCCCCGGAGTCGTTCTTCGTGGCGATGCGCCGTGCCGTGGACGCGGCGCACGAGGTCGGGATCCAAGTGATCTACATCCGCGTCGAGCTTCGACAGGGTCACGTGGGGGTCTCCCGTCGCAACAAGCGCCTAACCCGGCTCCAGCCCGTCCTGCAGCAGGGTGCGCCTGGGCTCGAGATCCATCCATCGCTCGCGCCCGAGGAGCGAGACATCGTCTTGACCAAGCACCGTGTGAGCTCGTTCGCGGGAAGCGGGCTCGACGTGGTGTTGTCGTCGCTCGGCGTCACTTATCTGGTCCTTGCCGGAGTCTCGACGAGCACGGCGGTCCTCGGGACGGCGATGGCTGCCGCCGACATGGACTTCGGGCTTCACGTTCTCAGCGACGCCTGCTTCGACGCCCGGACGGACGCCCATGATCTGCTCATGGAGGATGTCTTACCGGCGATGGCGACGGTGCTCTCCGCCGAAGAGTGGGCCGCGTCCATAGCGCATTGACGAGTGGCTACCGCGGGGCGTTCGTGACACCATTTGCTACAGGATCGTGTTCGAGGTGACGACGACGAGGTCTGGGTCGTTGCGGTGCAGTTCGCTATCCGCGATCCTGCTGATCTTGAGGCAGAGGCAGCGGGGAGAACCTTCGATTGAGGCTTCGATCGCCTGGTCTATGCAGTCATCGTTCAGGGCAGGCGAAGGTAGCGTCACGCATGTCGAGGTCTTTCAGATGGCTGGCCTAGGAACCGCCATCATCGGAATACCTCGACGCCTATCCCGGGGACCGACGCGCGACCCCGCTACACCGTCAACCGCGAAGAGCCGTTTTCACCTGTTAGCGGTTGGCCTGCGCCGACCGGGCATCGATATTGCTTAGCCACGCACTCAGCCGTCGGGCCGAGGGCGGACGGGCGACCGCATCGCGCGGATCATGCGCACGTCGAAGCACGGGAGGTCGACGTCGGGCGCCGCACTATTGCTCCTATAGGGCATCGGACTTCTGGTTTGCCACGCTTCCGATCGCGCGGACGAAGTCGACGGCACGATCGCATTCGCGTTTCGCGGGCTCGACGCTCTATTCATCGCTCTGGCGACACCCCCGATGGTCGACGTCCTCCTAGCCGGGCCTTCTTCTTTCAGCCACGCGTCCTCCGACGTGTATGTCTTGGCCCTCGTCCGGCCAGTGGGTCGGCGGCGGCTTCGGCAGTCCGCGGGGAGGATCGACGGTTCCAACGTCGCCTTCCGCGGGATTAAGCCCGATCCGGCGACGGCCATCCAGGTCGTCACCCGGATCGGGCTTGTACGACGGGTCGGCGGAGGGGGATCGCTCGCTCAAACGTCATTTCCCCGTCGGGAGCTCGCTTGTCCGACGTCGCGCCGCGGAGCGGAACGTCTGAGTCAGCTGGTGACGCGACGAGCGGGGCGCGTGCGCCCGGCTCCTGCGGTTCGCCGAAGCCGCAGCGAAGTGGCTGGACGGGCCGATCCTGGATCTTCGACCTCGGACGCAGGAGTGCTACCGCAACGCGATCGAGCAGCATCTGCTTCCCGCGTTCGGCACCCAGCGCCTTGATGCGGTCTCGCCGGACACCCTCGCGCTCCTGGTGCGGGAACTGAGGAGCCGGGGATTCTCCGAATCCACGATCGTGATCGTCCTCGGCGTGACGAACGGCGTGTACCGATACTCGGCTCGCCGTCTCGGTTGGACGGGGACGAACCCCGGTTCTCTGATGCTGCCGTCCGAGCGGCCGAAGCCGTCCCGAGGCAAGCGCCGGCGGATCTTCGAGGGCTGCGGGCTGGAGCAAACGATCCGGGCGGCGGGAGAGCCCTACCGGACCCTGTTCACCGTTGCGGCTCTTACCGGCGCCCGTCTGTCTGAGCTCCTCGCATTGACCTGGGCGGACGCGCGTCTTGACGATCTCGATGACGCCGAGCTGGAGTTCGGGCCACCGGGTCGACCGTCACGGCCACCGACGGGCGACGAAGACCGACGGATCGGCACGGACCGTGCCGATCCCCAACGAGCTGGCCCTCATGCTCGCGCAGCACAAGATGGCATCGCCCTTCTCGCAGTCGAGCGACTTTGTGTTCTGCACATGCACCGGGCGTCCGTTCGGGCAGCCGAATGTGACGCGAGCCCTTCGTGCGGCCCAGCATAAGGCGAAAGACGAGAGCGGCAACCCGACTTTCTCTGTGCTCCATCAGCAGGACGATCAAGGACGGCCGGTACCGGTGCAGCACGGTGAGCTCCCTTCGATGCATAGCTTCCGGCACACGGTCGCAAGCAGGGCCCTCCTGGCTGGCGAAAGCGTTGACGAGATCGCGTTCCTCCTCGGTCATCGTGACGCCAACGTGACCCGGGCGGTGTATGTCCGGGAGCTCGCGGATACGCGTCGTCGCAGCATGCGCCGGTCGCGGATGCTCGCGGAGTACGCCGACCTGCTGAAGCAGGAGGTCCGGGCTGGCTGCGGCTGCGGTCCAGCCAGCTCCGCAACCACCGGCCGGGTTCGAAGCGGCCGGGACCGGTGCCTATGGTTCGGCTGGCGAATGGCTCGCATGTCGATCATCCGAGAAGTCAGCGTCGGCGTTCTGGAAGACGAGATGCGGCTGTACCGGGCGACCTGGAAAGACGGCGATCCGGCTCAGATCGAAAGCTTTCGGTCGCACTACGAGCTGCAGCGTCCGCCAAGGGGACCGGAGGTCCGGGCGGCGGTCATCCATATGGTGGTCTCGATGTTCGAGACGGCCGAGCCCTGCTGGGCGTTGATCGACCGGACCAGGGGCCGCATCGGTGATCGCGTCGCCGAGTTGCGGTTAGTTCCCGGCCGCGGTGTCTGTGCCGCCAAGACAGGCGGGCCGCTCCATTGGTCGGTGTGGGGAGATCCAGCTGTGCTGCAAGCCGCCATTAGCGGGTACGTAGACAGGTAGACCCTGCCGATACTCTCCAGTAGACGATGACGTACTCGATTTTCGACAGCACAGGCAATTTGGTAGACGCATTCGACGACCGGGACGCGGCCGTGGCGGCGTTGACCGGCATCGTCCGCGCCGAGCCTGAGTCTGCGGATGAGGTCTTCCTCGTCGCGCAGGACGACGAGGGCCACGTCGGCGAGACCGTGTACGGATCCTCGCTGCACGTCACGGCATAGCCGCCCCTGGCGGCTAGCCGCCGACATGGAAGCGTCGTGGACGCCTCCGAGGTCACTGCCGCATCATCAGGTCGTTGCGGCTGATGATGAAAGCCCATGTTTGCTGGCAAATCATGCCCCGATCATGACTCGACAGGCCTCGCCGACTCCTTACAAGCAGAAGTCACTCTGGTTCGAGCCCAGTACCGCCCATCGGCCGTCTGGATGGCGAAAACAGTCGTCGCCAGGTGGCGCTTTTCGCCGCAAGCAGGGCTGCGGCCGCTCGGTCGACGCTCGTAGCCTCTGACGCCTGATCCAGCAGTCCACCGATGTCGGGGAAGCTGCTGCTGTTGTGCTTCCTGTTGAGGAGTTCGTGGCTAGGGGTGGAGGCCGGCCATGGTCGCCGCCGTCACAAGTGCTGCATCGCCGGGGCGGACGGGCAGCCGTGACGGTTGGCGCTGCTTGCCGTGTTCGGCTGAGCAGGTCGTTGGGCTGCGTGGGAAACTGTTGCGGTGAAAGATCGCACGCTGCTGGCTCGGGTGATCGGTCATGGCGCCCTCGGGGTCCCTGGGATCACAGTCGACTTCTGGGTGATCAAGGCGCTGACCACGGCGATGGGCGAGGCGACGTCCGACCGCGGCGTCCACGCGATCAATCCGTGATTGCCGTGATGTTGGGGCTCTGCGGCTTCGTTGTGGCGTTGTTGCTGCAGTTGCCGGTGCGCCGTTACATGGCGGGGACGTACTCGCTGCCGGTCGTCGGGTCGGCTTGTTCGGCACGATGGCCGCTCTAACCTGACGCCCGACACCACGACCGATAACCCGACCCCAACGATGCGCCGCCCGAAGCCAGATGCCCAGATCGGTCGTGACGACGTTGAGCCGGTTGTGAACGAGCGTCGCGACCGGATGATCACTGGGATCGTGACCGCGGTCCCGCTTCTCAGCCTGTTCTTAGTCGCCTGGCAGCTGTGGGAAAGCCTGCTGGGCTGGAACGACATCTTCGACTTGCTGCTCCTGTACGTGCTGACGGGTCTCGGCGTGACGGTCGGATTCCACCGCCTGCTCACGCACCGGGCCTTCAAGTCTGGGCGCGTGATTCGTGCGGTGCTGGCGATCCTCGGGTCGGCGGCGATCGAGGGCCCGGTGATCTCTTGGGTGGCCGACCATCGCAAGCACCACCGCTTCTCCGATCGGGCGGGCGACCCGCACAGCCCGCACGTCGATCATGGCCACGGCTGGAGCGGTAGCGTGCGCGGGCTGCTCCATGCGCATGTCGGGTGGTTGTTCCTTCACGCCGATCGAGGGAAGCGCACGCGCTACGCGCCGGATCTGCTCGCCGACCCGGTGGTGAGCTGGGTGGACCGGACGTTCCTGGTTTGGGCGCTCGGCGGTCTTGCCGCCGCGTTCGGGCTGGGGTGGCTGTTCGGCGGAAGGCTGGGCGATGGAGTGACCGGTCTTCTGTGGGGAGGGGCGGTGCGGATGCTCCTGCTCCATCACGTGACCTACAGCGTCAATTCGCTTTGCCACTTCTTCGGCCGCCGGCGGTTTGACACGGGCGATGAGTCGCGCAACCTCGCCTGGCTGGCACCGCTTTCGCTCGGCGAGGCCTGGCATAACAACCACCACGCGTTCCCGACCTCCGCCGAGCACGGCCTTCGCCGGTTGGAGCTCGATCCGTCGGCGCTGGTGATCCGCGGACTGGAACGGGTCGGATTGGTCTGGGACGTGGTGCGGGTGAGCCCAGAGCGCCAGGCGTCCAAACTCCCGACGATGCAGGCAACGTGAGCGCGCCCAGGGCCACCCTGTCGCTGCGCGAGACCCTCGCGCAGGCGTTTCCGGAGCGGCCGTTCGGCGTTGAGCTGTGGGACGGCAGCAGCTTGCCGCCCACGAACGGCGGGGGCGGCCCAACGTTCAGCGTACGCTCGCCGCGCGCGCTCGCCCTCGTGCTGCGTGCCCCGGGTCAGCTAGGTCTCGGCCGCGCGTACGTGAGCGGCGAGATCGAGGTGAGCGACATGGACGCGGTGCTCGAGCTGCTCGACACCTACAAGGTTCCGCCGTTGGACGCGCGCGGCAAGGCGCGCCTAGCGGCAGCTGCCGTACGGGCCGGCGCGCTGCGCTCGCTGCCGCGCACGCCGACGGCCGAGCTTCGCCCACGTGGGCGACGCCATAGCCGCGAGCGTGACCGGCGCGCGGTCAGGCACCACTACGACGTATCCAACGAGTTCTTCGCCCTGGTACTCGGCGAGTCCATGACGTACTCGTGCGCGATCTTCTCACGGGGCGCGCCAACGCTTGAGGAGGCGCAGCGCACCAAGCTTGAGCTCGTTTGCGCCAAGCTTGGCCTCACGCCCGGCGAGCGAGTGCTCGATGTCGGGTGCGGGTGGGGAAGCTTCGCGCTGCATGCCGCCCGTGAGCACGGCGTCCATGTCACCGGGATCACGCTGTCCGAGCCGCAGGCTGTCCTCGCGCGCGAGCGGGCGGCGGCGGCGGGGCTCGCGGAACAGGTCGAGATCCGTGTCGCCGACTACCGTGACCTCGCTGGTGAGCAGTTCGATGCGGTCGCCTCGATCGGCATGGTTGAGCACGTCGGGAGCGCCAACATCGACGCCTACGCGAGGCGGCTCGCCGCCGTGCTGCGCCCCGGGGGGCGGCTCCTCAATCACGGCATCGCGCGCTTGCGCCACGGCGACCCGGAAGCGGGACCGTTCTCGGAGCGCTTCGTGTTTCCCGACGCCGCACCCATCCACCTCTCCCGCGTGCTCACCGCGATCGAGGCCGCGGGTCTCGAACCGACCCACGTCGAGGGCTTCCGACTCGACTATGTGCGCACCCTGCGCGAGTGGGCGCGCAATCTCGACGAGCACTGCGAACGGGCCGAGGCGCTGATCGGGGCGGAGCGCATGCGGATCTGGCGTCTATATGTCCGGGCGGCCTGTCGCGGTTTCGAGCGCGGCTTCACGTCGGTCTTCCAGGTTCTCGCTGAACGGTCGCACGAACGCCCCTGAACCGTAGTCAAGCCCGTCGACTGTTTTCGCCCTGAGGACCACGATCGCACCGATGCAGGTAGCTCCTGGCGCTTGACCCGGCCGTGGCGTTCGCCGAGCAGCCCTGACGAGCAGCCGTGCGTTAGACCCGGTCCGTGAAACTGGGATTCGGAACCCCAGCCGGTCGCTGGTGGACAGGGTCCAACTCGCCTCGCCGAAGTGGTTCGATACCCTAATGATATGGACCACGAAGCACCGGCGACTCCAGGGCGGGTGGTGGCGAGGCTCGCCCGGCAGGTCGAGCTCGCCCTCACCACGGTAGATCTGACCTTGCCCCAGTACCGCGTCCTGGGGATCCTCGACGGCGGCCCTGAGGCGTCGTCGGTGTTAGCCGAGAAGCTCGCCGTCAGCCGCCCCAGCGTGACCGGCGTCGTCGACGGGCTCGTCGTCCGCGGCCTCGCCCGGCGCGACCATGACGCGGCCGATCGTCGCCGGATCGGGATCGAGTTGACGAGCGACGGCCGGCGTCTGCTGGCGCAGGCCGACACTGAGGTCGAGCGGCGCCTCCACGAGATCGCCGCCCACCTCGAGGACGCCAGCCCAGCGTTCGCCGGCCTCGGGCCGTGGCTCGCGGCGCTCGACGCGTATCGGAGCGCGCGGCACAGCGCGCGCGTTGCCGCTCCGGCCGCCGAGAGGCCGGGGGTGGCCGGGTGAGCGCCGTCACGACCGCGCCGCCGCCGGCCCTGCAGGAGCGACAGGAGGAGTTCGTCCCGAGCGGGATCGAATCTCGCTACCGCCCGCCGCGAGCCTGGATCGACCCGGATAAGAGCAAGTCGTGGCTTGGTCGTGCTCGGCCGATCTTGCTTTCGCACAAGCGCACACTCGTGACCGCGTTGGGCCTCTCGTTCGTCGCCCTGCTGCTCCAGGTGCAGATCCCGAACCTGCTCAACAAGGCGGTCACCAACTCGCTCGAGCGCCACACGGTGCCTCTCTCGCACTACACGTGGCTGATCTTCTGTCTCGCGCTCGCGGCCGGGATCTCGGCCTACGTCTCGCGCCTGTTCCTGATGCGGACCGCCTATTCGATCGAGTTCGACCTGCGGAACATGCTCTACGTGCACCTGACGCGTATGGAGTTCGGCTTCTACGACCGGGTCCAGACCGGCCAGCTGATCTCGCGGGCCAACTCCGATATCCGCTCGGTGCAGATGTACCTCACGTTCGGTCCGGCAATCCTCGTGCAGTGCGCGATCGCGGTCGTTGCGTTCATCTACATGCTGGCCATCAACGTGCCCCTCGCCCTCGTCGCGATGTCGACGCTCCCATTCGTGTTCGTGCTTAGCGTGCGGATGCGGAAGGCGATGTTCCCGGTCTCCTGGCTGATCCAGTCGCGGCTGGCCGAGGTCGCCACGATCGTCGATGAGAACATCAACGGCGTCCGCGTCGTCAAGTCGTTCGTGGCCGAGCCGCGGGAGCTGAAGACCCTGGCCGAGGCGGCCGACCGCCTCAAGTGGTCTTACATCAAGGACGCCGACCTGCGGGCGCGCTTCACCCCGGCGGTCCAGAACCTGCCGCAGATCGGCCTCGCCCTGATCCTGATCGTCGGGGGCTTGCTCGTGATCCACGGACGGCTCGGCGTCGGCGCGATCCTCGCCTTCAGCGCCTACCTGGTGATCCTCCAGGCACCGTTCCAACTGCTGGGGATGCTGGTCATGCTGGGCCAGCGGGCGTCGGCTTCGGCGAAGCGGATCTACGAGGTGCTCGACGAGCAGCCGACGATCCTTGACTCGCCCGAGGCGCTGGATTTGGTCCGCTGCGAAGGCGACGTCGAGTTCGAGGCGGTCGACTTCGCCTACGCCGACGGTCCGCCCGTGCTCGATGACTTCAGCCTCCACCTCCGGCCTGGGGAGACAGTCGCGATGGTCGGGCGCACGGCGAGCGGCAAGACGACGGTGTCGCGCCTGCTGCCGCGCTTCTACGATGTCGACGCCGGCGCTGTCCGGATCGACGGGCACGACGTGCGCGAGCTGTCGATCGCGTCGCTGCGGTCCAAGATCGGCGTCGTCCTCGATGAGCCGTTCCTGTTCTCGATCTCGATCCGGGACAACATCGCCTACGGCCGTCCCGATGCCTCGCTCGAGGAGGTTCGCGAGGCCGCCCGGTCGGCTGGCGCCGAGGAGTTCATCCTCCAGCTGCCGGACGGCTACGACACGATCGTGGGCGAGCGGGGCTACACGTTGTCAGGCGGCCAGCGCCAGCGCGTGGCGATCGCCCGCACGCTTCTGGTCAATCCGCCGATCCTCGTCCTCGACGACGCCACCAGCGCGGTCGACGTCCAGGTCGAACAGGCGATCCACGAGGGCCTGCGGGTGCTGATGGAGGGCCGGACGACGCTGATCGTCGCCCACCGGTTGTCCACCATCGGCCTGGCCGATCGGGTCGTACTGGTCGACGGGGGGAAGATCGTCGCCGACGGGACGCACAACGAGCTGATGCAGAGCTCGCCGCAGTACGTCGAGGTACTCGCTCAGGTAGACGCTGATTCGGCCGGGGGCGAGCGATGAGCTTCGGTGGCATGCCGGGTGGGGGCGCCCCGATGTTCGGTCCGGCCGGCGGGTCGCGCTCGGCCGCCGCACCCGGCGGCGGCCTGCCCTTCGCCGGGATCCCTTCCGAGCTCCAGGCAGGCGTCGACAAGCTGCTCTCCGAGGAACCCGATCACGGCGAGCCGAAGGCCCGGTTCAGCTACCGGACCGACGACGACAGCGGCAAACACCTGACCCTGCGGGCCTTGATCTTCCGCCACTGGCACCTCGGCGTGCTCGCGCTCGTGCTGGTCACGATCGTCAGCGTCACCAATCAGGCCGGGCCGCTCCTGATCCAGTACGGGATCGATCACGGGATGCTGCCCGGCCACCACAGCGTCACGGTGATCCTCGCCGTCGGCGGGCTCTTCCTGCTTGCGATCGCGATCACCGCGGCAGCTCAGCGTTCGCAGACGAAGGTCACCGGCCGGCTCGCCGCGGGCGTGATGGATGACCTGCGCGTTCGCGTGTTCACCCACCTTCAGCGCCTCGGCCTCGACTACTACACCGCCGAGCGGGCCGGCGTGATCATGACCCGGATGACCAGCGACATCGAGCAACTCCAGCAGTTGCTGCAGGACGGGCTCGCCCAGCTCGTCGTTCAGGGCCTGACGATGGTCGTGATCACCGTGATTCTGTTCGCGCTGAACGTGAAGCTGGCGCTGATCACGATCGCGCTCGTGATCCCAGTGCTGACCAGCGCGTCGGTGTGGTTCCGTAAGTCCTCCCAGGTCGCCTACAACCGCGTGCGTGACGGCATCGCCAACGTGCTGGGCGACCTGTCCGAAAGCCTCCACGGCGTTCGCACGGTCGCCGCGTATAGCCGCCAGCGCTGGAACATCGTTCAGCACCGCAACATCGTCGGCGACTACCGCGACGCCAACAACTACACGGCGCAGATCAACGCGATCTACGGTCCGGGCACCCAGATGCTCGGCTACCTCAGCCAGGCCGGGCTGCTGGCCATCGGCGGGAACATGGTCATCCACCACCAGCTGTCGATCGGTGCGCTTGTCGCCTTCTTCCTGTACCTGAACCGCTTCCTCTCACCGATCCAGCTGCTCGTCCAGCAGTACAACAGCTTCCAGCAGGGACAGGCCGCGGTGTTCAAGCTCCGCGGGCTGTTCGCCATCAACCCGAGCACGCCCGAGGCGCCCGCCGCCCAGGAGCTGCCTCCGATCGACGGTGAGATCGTGTTTGACCACGTCACCTTCGGTTACGACCCCGCCAGGCCCGTCGTGCGCGACATCGACCTGCGGATCCGCGCCGGGGAGACGGTCGCCTTCGTCGGTCAGACCGGTGCCGGCAAGTCGACGCTGGCCAAGCTGATCACGCGCTTTTACGACCCGACCGAAGGACGAGTCCTGATCGATGGCCACGACATCGCCGAGGTGACGCTCGATTCGCTGCGCCGCCAGCTCGGCGTGGTGCCCCAGGAGCCGTTCCTGTTCGCCGGCAGCCTGCGCTACAACATCGCTTTCGCCCGCCCCGACTCCACCGACGACGAGGTCTGGGAAGCCGTCAACGCCGTCGGGCTCGCCGAGGTGGTCGAGCGGATGCCCGACGGCCTCGACACGGTCGTGCACGAGCGCGGGCAGTCGCTGTCCTCGGGCGAGCGCCAGCTGATCGCCCTGGCGCGGGCGTTCCTGGCCCACCCGCGGGTGCTCGTGCTGGACGAAGCCACGTCCAACCTGGACCTGCTGTCGGAGACCAAGATCGAGGCCGCCCTCGACGTGCTCCTGGCCCAGCGCACCGCGGTCCTGATCGCTCATCGCCTGACCACGGCGATGAAGGCCAACCGGATCGTCGTGATCGACGACGGGCGGGTGCTCGAGTCCGGCTCGCACGACGAACTGGTCGCCGAGGGCGGCCGCTACGCCGACATGTACGCGACCTGGACCAGCCATATGGAGCTCGCGGCGTAGCCCTGCGTAGTTGCGCCGAAAGACTGATCGGACGATAGGGACACGGATATGAGTGCGATACCGCCGCAGACGTCGACCGAGCGGACGACCGCATCGCCGGAACAGGGACCGGTCCTCGACCTCAGCCACCGGCGGGTGCTGATCATCATCGGCGCGTTGATGCTGGGGATGTTCCTGGCGGCGCTCGATCAGACGATCGTCTCGACGGCGTTGCCGACGATCGTCGCCGATTTGCACGGCGCGTCGCACCTCGCCTGGATCGTCGTTGCGTATCTGCTGGCGGTGACGGTCTCGACACCGCTGTGGGGCAAACTCGGCGACCAGTACGGCCGCAAGGTGTTCTTTCAGGCGGCGATCGTGATCTTCTTGTGTGGCTCGGCTCTCTCGGGGCTGAGCCGCACCATGACCGAGCTGATCGCCTTCCGAGCCGTTCAGGGTCTCGGAGGGGGTGGGCTGATGGTCGGCGCCCAGGCGATCGTCGGAGACATCGTCTCCCCCCGTGAGCGCGGTCGCTACCAGGGACTCTTCGGAGCGGTGTTCGGTGTCGCGAGCATCATCGGGCCGCTGCTCGGCGGCTTCTTCGTCGAGCAGCTCTCCTGGCATTGGATCTTCTACATCAACCTCCCGATCGGCGCGGTCGCGCTGGTGGTTGTGGCGATTCAGGTGCCGGGCAACCTGAGTCGGGTGCACCATGTAATCGACTATCTCGGCGCGCTCGTGCTCACCTTGTCAGCGAGCTGTCTGGTGTTATTCACCAGCCTTGGTGGCACGACTTTGGCCTGGGGATCGTCAGCCAGTGTCGGTCTCGGGGTCGCCGGCGCCGTCCTGCTGGTCGTGTTCGTGTTCGTCGAGCGCAGAGCGACCGAGCCGGTGCTGCCGCTGCACCTGTTCTCCAACCGGGGCTTCTCGGTCACGAGCGTTGTGGGGTTCATCGTCGGGTTTGCGATGTTCGGCGCGATCACCTACCTGCCCCTGTTCTTTCAGATCGTGCACGGCCAGTCGCCGACGGAGTCCGGTCTGCAACTGCTGCCGCTCCTGGCTGGTCTCATCATCTGCTCGACCGGATCGGGGATCGTGATCAGCAAGACCGGCCGCTACCGGATCTTCCCGATTGCCGGTACCGCTCTGATCACTATCGGGCTCGTGTTGCTGGCCCAGGTCGGAATCGCAACGAGTCTGATCGTGTCCGCCCTGTACATGTTCGTGCTCGGCGTCGGGCTGGGCTGCGTGATGCAGGTACTTGTCCTGATCGTGCAAAACGCCGTCCCCTACTCCGAGCTCGGAGTCGCCACCTCCGGCCAGACCTTCTTTCGATCCATCGGAGGTTCCTTCGGTACGGCGATCTTCGGCGCGATCTTCAGCAACGTTCTGATCGGCAATCTCGTTAGGCATCTCGGGATCGCCAAGCTGCCCCGAGGCCTCTCGAGCTCCAGCGTCACCCCCGCCATACTGGACAAGCTCCCGCAGGCCGTCCATCACGGCATCGCCGCCGCTTACGCCGAGTCGATCCAGACGGTCTTCATCATCGCCGCGCCGATCGGCCTCATCGCGTTCATTGCCTCCTGGCTCATCCCCCAGGTCGAGCTTCGACGAGGAGTCGGCGCCTCAACAGACTCCGCAGTACCGGTCGCCCCGGGCCCCGATCTCAGAGCTCCCGAGCCAGCCGCATCGAACTGAAAACACGCGGCAGGACTGCACGTCGGCCTCTGCATATATATGCACGAGCCTCGTTCGCACATCGGCAGCGGCGACACGCTGCCGATGTCGGACAGCCTGAGCCGCACCATCGCCTGACGCCGGAGTGGCCGCCCTCCCCAGGCCGGCGGTAGCGCCGAGCTCCCGGCGACCTTGAGCGCGTTGACCTCTTCGACGAGGTCGCGGTGTGCACAGTGATGCTCGCTCAGTCGGGATGGGTGAGCGTGCTCAGGCGACGACGAGCCACCATCCCCACGAACATGACCATCGGTGATCGCGTCCCATGAGAGAGCACACTCAGCTCGGTGACGAGCTCGTTCTGCTCGTGTACGAGCTGCTCGACGCCGACGATGACACCTCTCGTCTCGCGACCGAGCCGGCTCGGCAACTGGCTTGGACCGACCATCTGGAATACTTGCGCGCTCTCCAACGAAAGGTGCGCGAGATGGTCGCGGCCGCGCAGGTTTCAGCGGGCGGCATGAGCTTGTCAGAGTCGGCTAGCGTTCCCGGTCCCGAGTCCCTATGAGCGGTAAGTGATGGAGTGGAGATCGGAGCCGCGGCAGTGGCAAGCGCTCTCGGACGGGATCCAGCTGACGACGGACGCAGGCACCGACTTCTGGCGCCACACCCACTACGGATTCGTTCGGGACAACGGCCACTTCCGGTTCGACACCGTACACCGTGACTTCGAACTTGAGGTAACAATCGCCGGTGACTATCGAGACCAGTACGACCAGGCCGGCCTCATGGTGCGAGTCGACGACGAACACTGGATCAAATGCGGCATCGAATTAGTCGACGACCGCGAGCTGGTAAGTGCCGTGGTCACAAACAGGCTATCCGACTGGGCGGTAGCGCCCCGGACTGAAGAAGCTCGCGGTACTCCCCTGCGGCTCGCACTTGAACGGAAGGTCGACGTCATCACCATCTCATACGGACCCCCAAACGATCCGACGATGCTGCGAATGGCCCCATTCAAAACCGGCGCCACCCAAGCAGGGATAATGGCCGCAAGCCCGCAAGGCGGCGGGTTCGAAGTCACATTCAGCGGCTTTGCGCTCCGGGAGCGGGAAAGATAGAGGTCGTCGTCGGCGTCCGAGCATCCGCGCCGACGCCACGGGAACCTTTCCGCTGGCGGTAGTCGGCCGCGCGGCCGGAGCAGAGCCGGCCGCCGCGGTAAATGTCAGGCCCGGCGTGTGGCGCACGGCTGCTCGGCCAGGAGCTGCAGAAGCACCCGGGGGCTGCGATCTCAGTGCCGCTGCGGACGAGAAGCCCTACGTGCTCGGGTCCCCGATGCGCGCCCGCTAGCTCGCCAACGCCGGAGGGCGAGTGAACGCTGGCATGATCTCGGTGGAGAACCGCCGGATGCTCTGCCTGGTGGGCTCTCCGCCGTGAAGCAGGACGTGCTGGACACCGACCGCGCGCAAGGCTTCGAGTGCTGCAGCGATTCGGTCGGGCGTACCGTAGAGGGCGCTCGCCTCAGTCGCACCCGGTGCGCCGGCATAGGCCGTGATGTGCGATTGAGTGCGCCCGTCCGGATGCTGCGATAGAGCGAGCATGCCAGCATGCGCCTGCGCTAGCCGCGCCAGCGCCGTGTGCGCATCGACGGCGTCGCGGGCGACGTAGAAATTACGTGCGACCGCGACGTCCATAGAATCGAACGTGCGGCCGCGCGCCTCGCACTCCGCTCTGAACACCGCGAGCCGCTCGCCAATGGTTTCAGTTGATGCGAACTGGTCGAGCAGCAGTTTGCAGCCGCGCGCCGCGACGCTGCGTATCGAATCCGGGTTGCCAGCGGCGATCCAAACTGGCGGATGCGGCTTTTGCGAAGTAGGAGGCTCAACGATGATGTCCTCGTACTGCCAGAACCTGCCGTTATGCGAGAACCGCACGTTGGATGTCCAGGCCGTAATGATGACCTGCAAGGCCTCCTCGAAGCGCGCCTGCGCCTGCTCGTACGGGATGCAGAAGCCGGCGAACTCGGAGTGGCGATAGCCCTTGCCGACACCGAACTCCAAACGGCCGCCCGACATCAGATCGAGGGTCGCGGCCCGCTCGGCGAGCAGCACGGGATCGTGCCAGGGCAGGACGATGACCGCTGTACCCAGCCGCATCGTTGTCGTGCGCGCGGCAACCCATGCAAGCAAGTCGAGCGAGGCCGACACCTGCCCGAGGCCGCTGAAGTGGTGCTCGACCAGGAAGCTCGAATCGAACCCGAGCGCCTCGGCCTCGACGCACGTGTCGACGTAGTCCCGGCAGCCTCGCGCCGGATCGCCGTCCCCGCGTCGCGCCTGGGCGCCGCCGAACAGACCAAACCGCATGCCTCCCCCTCTCGGACAACTCTCGCGCCCGACTGCGATCGCAGTCGGATCGTGGATAGGGTCAAGCGGGGCGGATGAGCTCACGGTGGTCGGTCTCCTCGGGAAGCCGCGGCAATAGCCGCAGCAGATGGACGCAAGTCGGCGGCCGCTGAGGGCCGTCGGAGGGAGGGCTATCTGACGCTGGGGAGCGTCAGATCCGAGGTACTCGCCAGCCCAAGCCGAACAGCAGGGCCGGAGCAACACCGAGGCGGTACATGGCCACCATCGTATCTACCACGAGGCGAGGTCACCGCTCGCTGATGGCTGCTTGCTGGCCGAGCAGAAGACCGCCGAGCCCGACGACGGGCTTCTCCGGTTCGACCAGAGCAGCACTCCGGGCTCGGCCTGAGCTGCCAAGTGAGGCTGCTCCGTCTTCGTGAAACCGGCAGCACGGCGATTGATCCAGTAGGCGATTAGTTTCGCTGTGGTCTGGAGTCTGGATGTTGACTACCGACTAGAGCAGCTCGTGTCATCCATCTCGGAAAGGAAGCAGCGCATGGCCTCACTGGTCCTGAAGATGTCCGTCTCGCTCGACGGGTACGTCGCATCACTCGACGGGAGCGCCGGCTGGCTCGCGGCGGGACGCTCCGATGACTCCACGAGTTGGGTGGTCGAGACCGTGAGCAACGCCGGCGCGCACCTCATCGGTGCCGCCACGTATGCGGACTGGGCCGGCTACTGGCCCACCGCCTCCGGCCCATTCGCCGAGGCGATGAACGAGATCCCCAAGGTCGTGTTCTCGAACTCGCTCACATCCGCCGACTGGGGTGAGACGGAGATCGCCACCGGAGACCTCGGCGAGGCCATTCGGCGACTCAAGCAGCAGCGCTCCTCGGATGGATACCTGCTCGCTCAGGGCGGGACACGCTTCGCCCGATCGCTTGTCGAGACCGGCTTGATCGACGAGTACCGCCTTGTCATCCACCCAGTCGTACTGGGCGCGGGCGAGCGGATCTTCACCACACCGCTCACCATCGAATCGGTGAGCACCACCGTCTTCAGCGGCGGAGCCGTCGCCCACGTCTTCGCCGCGCACCCGTGATCGAGCCCGACCGGCAACCAGGGAGCGACGCGTGTCCAGCACGCTCCTCGACTAGACGGTGTCGACTGAAGCGCTCAGCCCGCGACGACGGGAAGGGATGGGGTATCGGCGTCGGCGACCGCGGCCTCGCCGTTGCGGGCCGCCTTTGAGTGTTCGTGGCTGTCGCGTGAGGAGATCAGCACGGCCGCGAGGATCGCTCCGGCGATGGCGAAACCGGCGCCGACGAGGAACGCACGGTCAAAGCCCTTGGTGAGCGCGATCGAGGTGCTGTGGACGCCGGCGTGGAACAGGCTTTGGGTGCGGCTGTTGGCGATCGTGGCGAGGATCGCGAGCCCGAGCGCGCCGCCGACCTGCTCGGAGGTGTTGATCAGCCCGGAGGCGAGGCCGGCCTCGTGCGGCTTGGTTCCGGTCACGGCGGCGATTGTCACGGGCACAAACGAAAACCCGAGCCCGACGGCGGCGAGCAGCGACGGGCCAAGGACGTCAGCGGCGTAGGAGCCGCCGGTTGCGGGCACTTGTGAGAACCACAGAAGGCCGCCGGCGATCAGCAGCATGCCCGCGATCAGGGGAGGCTTGAAGCCGACGCGGGTGACGAGCTGAGAGGCGGCGCCGGCGGAGATGATGATCCCGACCGCGAGCGGCAGGTAGGAGATCCCCGTCTTGATCGGCGAGTAGTGCAGAACGTCCTGGAGGTAGAGCGAGATGAAGAAGAACATCGAGAACAGCGACATGCCGACCAGCAGCCCGACGATATTCGCACCCCTCAGCGTCCGCAGGCGGAAGATCGAGAACGGCATCAGCGGATGGCGGGAGCGCAGCTCGATCACCAAAAACGCGATCAGCAGGACCGCTGCGCCGGCGAGACGCAGCAGCGTCGCGGTCGATCCCCAGCCGGAATTGACGGTGTCGACGACGGCGTAGACGAGCAGCGACAGCCCGGCGGTGACGGTCACCGCGCCGGGCAGATCAAACGTCGTGGTCCCGTCGTCGGCGCGGCTCTCGTGCAACGTCCGCGGCGCGAGCAGCGCCGCTGCGAGGCCGATCGGGACGTTGACGAACAGCACCCAGCGCCAGCTCAGACCGCTGGTCAGGATCCCGCCGAGCAGCACGCCGGCCGCGCCGCCGGCGCCGGCGACCGCGCCCCAGATCCCCAGCGCGCGGTTGCGCTCGGCGCCCTCGGCAAACGTGACCGTGATGATCGACAGCGCCGCCGGCGAGACGATCGCCGCGCCCAGGCCCTGGACTGCGCGGGCGGCGATCAACCAGCCCTCAGACTGAGCGATCCCGCCCGCGAACGAGGCGAGCGAGAAGACCACCAGGCCGAGCATGAACATCCGCCGGCGTCCGAGCAGGTCGGCCATCCGTCCCCCAAGCAGCAGAAACCCGCCGAAGGTCAGAACGTACGCGTTGACGACCCACGACAGGTCATCACGCGCGAAGTGCAGGTGGGCGCCGATCGACGGCAACGCGACGTTGACGATCGACGCGTCGATCACGATCACGAACTGCGTCATCGCCAGCAGCACGAGCGCGAGATTCTTGGCGCGGGGCGTGTACAGCGGCGGCGTCTGGGGTTGGCTGCGCGATGTCATTGGAAGCTGACCTCCGGTTCCGTTTAGCCTCACCGACTATAGTGAACTACGATTCCGGTTGTCAAGCGACCCGGGGTGAAAGACTGTGACTGAGCTGATCAGCGAGACCGAGCACGCCAGCGAGACCGAGCGTCCTCTCCGGGCCGACGCGCGCCGCAACCGCGAGCGCATTCTGCAAGCTGCTCGCGAGGTGTTCGCCAAACACGGCATTGATGCCCAGATCGACGACGTCGCCAGCCGCGCCAGCGTGGGCGTCGGCACCGTCTACCGCCATTTCCCCACCAAAGAGGCGCTGCTGGCAGAGCTCGTGCGCCAGAAGTTCCGGGTCTTCGCCGCCGGCGCCCGCGAAGCGCTACAGCGCGACACAGAGCCGTTCGCCGTATTCGCCGACATGCTGCGCCGCAGCGCGGACGAGCTCGCACGCGACGCCGGGATGCAGCAGGTGCTCGTTGGTGTCGGAGAACACATCTGGGCCCAGGCGCAAACCGAGGTGGACGAACTGAACGCGCTCACCGCCGAGCTGATCGCCCGGGCCCAGCAGGCCGGGACGATGCGCCTAGACGTGCGCGCTACCGACATCGGGATGCTGATGTGCGGCCTGTGCGCCACGATGACCCAGAGCCGTCCCGGCTTTGATTGGCACCGGCACCTGGAGCTTGGGATCGACACCCTTCGGGCACGGTAAGCCCCGGCCCGCGGCGACCGCGAGCGCGGGATGGTCGCGCTCGAGGCCTTCGCAAAGTCGGGTGTGCGTAGTCCCAGCCGGCGCACTCGCCCCGGCCAGCGTGCTGCTCCTGAGGGCGACTGGCGACGCCGATACTTCGCCGCCCCTCACTGCTGCCAATCACGAACAGGCAGAACTCTCGTTGCTCCGAGTCCGCCGCGTCTTGCTCCTGCTCTCAGCTACTTCGGCATCGAATCCCCACACCCGCACCTACACGGCGGCACCGTCGGCGACTGGCCACTCAACGTATTCGACGAGCACCAGGCCGCCGCCGAGCTGGACACGCTACGCACGATCGCCGCCGCAGAGATCCACAACCTCGTCTTCCAGACCGGCGGCGACTACCGAATCATCCCGGCCCTCCTGAATCGACCGTCGCCCTGAAGACGGCTAAGCGACGAGGAGGCGGGGGCGAGGGTTCGAGCCCAATACCGCCACCTGAGATATACCTGCAAATCCGCCTAATATCGAGTCACCGAGGGGCTCCTAGCGCCTGACAAAGGCAGGCAACGGTTCCAGGCGACGGTGGGCAACACTGGAGACGTTCAGACGAGAGATGTGGATCCCAGATGCGGCCCGCGGCGCACGAACGGGCCGGGTCGGCGATGATTGTCCACGTGTCCGAAAAACCCGCCGCCCGAAGCGTCAAGATCTCCGCCGACGAGCGCACTGGCTGGTCATCGGAGCGCCCACGCGCAAATGGCGCCCCGCCCCGCCCGGTCGACATCTCGGTCCGGTCCCGCGTCCTGACCCCCTCGCACCGGATGCGCTACTCCCCCGGGAGCCTCGTAGTCATCGTCGGGGCCGAGGCGTCGGACCCCGCAGGGTTCGCCGAGCGCGTCTTCGAGGAGCGAGGCGCGACGCTCACACCCGCCCGGGTGCGGGCACTGCTCGCCGGTCGGGTCGCCGAGAGCGAGATCGACGAACGTGCCGCCGAACTACTCGCCGGCGCCGTTCTGAAGCGGCTGCAATCCGAGCAGAGCGTGGTCCTACCGCTCGAGGGCTTCGACGTTGAGGAGCGCGAGCGGTACGTGCGCCTCGCGCATGGCCTCCGGCGCCCGCGACACTTGATCCTCTTGGACGCTTCGCGCGACAAGGTACTCGACGACGAGCGGCCGGCGCTCGACGAACTCAGGCGATCGCTCGACGCCGGCGAACTCGGACTCGAGGGGTTCCAGACCGCCCTTCGTCTGGGCGGCCACGCACTCACCGAGCTCAAACGAATCGTCTTTCAGCCCCCGCCACGCGACGACTGATCCTCGCCGAGAGCAATCTCGCGACTCGTACCCTCTGCTGGTGCCTGGGCTTCCACGCGGAGGGCCGCCCGCACGTCCACACACCTGAGCAGCGGCGCGCCCTGAAGGAGGCGCGGGTGCGGGACGGGCGCGCGCACGCCGCGCTCGTGTTCGATGGCGCGCAGTGTGTCGGGTGGTGCCAGGTCGGATCGGCTGAGGAGCTACCGCGAATCAAGCACCAGAAGGCTTACCGCGACGGGCTGCACGAGCTGCCCGACTGGAGGATCACTTGCTTCTTCGTAGGACGCACCCATCGCCATGGTGGTGTCGCGAGCGTCGCGCTTGCCGGGTCGTCGGCTGAGAATCAGCTGTTCCGTTAGGCGGTTGAAAACGGCGAGTTGGGCACTAGCCGGATCGCTACCAGCCCCGGGTGCCGGGCGGCCCTTTGAACGGGCCGACCAGGTCGCTGGTGATCCACCCTCCGTAGAAGTCGCCCGGTTGGGCTTGCACGCGTTCGTCGTCGAGCCATGCGGCCTGCACGCGCCCGGGATAGAACGCGACGTGGTCGCGCAACGCCTCGTAGCTCGTGGTCGGGGCTGCGTAGCTCCAGGCGACCGCATACGCTCGTTGTCCGGCGACGATCGCATCGAGGTATCGGGCTTCGCCCTTGAACTCACACCACGACGGACCGGCATCGCTCGCGGTCAGCAGGCTGAGGCGCACGTCGGCGGGAGGGATGTAGACCGTCGGCGGGTGGCTGGTCTCGAGCACCCGAAGCGCATGGGTCGAGTCAGCCAGGACCTCGCCCGCCCACTCAACCCGGACGCGATGGTCACACCGTCTGACCGCGGGCGGACGCGGATAGTCCCATACTCGCTCCACCCGACCACCGTATACCGCCGCCGGGTTGCGGCGCTAGGGGCACTGATCACGTCGACGCGCGTGTGCCACGATCGGTGAGATGCCCACGCCTGAGCCCGAGCGGCTGCTCGCTTCGCCACTCGGGTGCGCGCGGCTCGTTCACGACCTCATCTCAGTGCCGGATGAGAGGGTCAGTCGGCAGCGCGTGACGACGTGGGTGGCGCTTGTCACCGGGATCACGTTCGTCGTCGCTGGCTTGGTGAAGTTCGTCTTTCACCATTGGGAGCTGCACGCGTTTCGCAGCTTCGGCCTTCCCTGGCCGTCCGCGTTGGAGATCTTCGCCGGAGTGCTCGAGGTGGTTGGGGGAATCCTGCTGGCGCGACGCCGGGCCGTCGTGCCTGCCGCCAGTCTGCTCGGCGTCACCATGATCGTCGCGATTATCTCCTCGGGCATCGGACATGGCGACGTGATCCCCAGCCTGACCCTCGCCCCAGCGCTGCTGCTGGCGACGTTGTTCCTGGTAGTCCGCGGTCTCGCGCTCGGAGGCGCTGGCCGGAGGTAACGCGCCGGGCCTGTCGAGAAGCTCAGGTTCGGGATGCGCGATCGAAGCTCGTTGCCGCTTCGGCGATACGCATGAGGATCTCGGTCCCGTCGTCGATGGACGGCTGGGGCTGGTTCACCCACCACGTGGCGAGGGATTCGGCGGCACCGGTGAAGGCGTGCGCGAAGGCTTCGTCGCCGAACAGCGTGGTGAGCATGCGGATGATTCGTCTGCGGAGTTCGGCAACTTCGCGGGCGATTTGAGCGTCGGTCGGGGAGGTGCTCTCTCCGTGTAAGACGGTCCAGCCGGCGCGATGCTCTTTGACGTAGGTGAGGAAGGCTTGCAGTCCGGCGCGTAGACGCACTTGTGGTGCCTCGTCGCGGGTATCGGGGGCACGGACCTTGTCTACGAGTTCGTGGCCGGTCATCTGCAGGTACGCGGCGTAGAGGCCTTCTTTTGAGCCGAAGTAGCGGTAGAGCATCGGCTTGGTGATCCCGGCAGCGCGGGCGATGTCATCCATCGAGCTGCCGTGAAAGCCGTGGGTGGCGAAGGCTTCGCCGGCGGCTCGGAGCATCAGGCGCTCGCGTTCGGCGCGCGCGAGGCGTTCGCCGGAGGTGGCCGTGCCGGGGCGCTTGCTCATCCGTTTCAGCGACATTACTCCAGGGTAACGTTACTCGCAAGTAACCTCCGATCCGTAACCTAAATCCGAACGGGAGCGATCATGAGCCACGGCTTTGTCGATGCGATGTTGGAGAAGACCAGATCCGGGGAGCTCCGCTCGCCGGTGTCGAGCACGTTCGGAATGAGCCTGGTCGCCTTTGGCCGGGGCGAGGCGACTTACGAGATGGCTGCGCGCGCGGAGCTCGGGAACCCGCTCGGGGTGATCCAGGGCGGGGTCGTCACCGCCCTGGCCGACGCGGCGATGGCGGCGGCCACGACGTCCGTGCTCGAGGATGACGAGATCGAGAAGAGCGCGATCACGACGGTTGACATGTTCGCGCGATTCATCCGTCCGGTGAACGTCAAGAAGGTCGACACGCTCCGGGCGGAGGCGCGCGTGGTCCGGGCGGGTGGTCGGCTCGTGTGGGCCGAGGCCGACGTGCTCGCCGATGGCGAGATGGTCGGGAAGTTCGCCGCGACCGGAATCCGCGTCACGTTCGATGCCGCGAGTTACGTCGGCGCGCAGGAGGCGGAGTGATGGGCGAGCCAGGAGCCGAAGTCGCTGCTCGCTTCCTCGGCGCTGAGAACGTCGAGCGAGCCCGCGACTATCTCGAGCAGCTCGACCCGGAGCTGCACCGCTGGATCATGGACTTCGTCTACGGCGAGGTCTATGCAGGGGACGTCCTGGACCCGAAGACGAGGGCGCTGTGCACGGTAGCCATGCTCGGCTGCCTCGGTGAGCAGTTACAGCTCGGGGTGTACGTACGCGTCGCCCGCCGGCAGGGGGCGAGCGAGGAGGAGATCCGAGAGGTCCTGCGCCAGGTCGCCGTCTACGCCGGCTTCCCCACCGCGTGGAATGCGCTGGCCACGATGATCCGCGCCCTGGAAGATCTACACGCGCCCGCGAGCGGAAAGGGGCCTGGCCGATGAGCTTCACGCTTGATCTCAGCGACGAGCAGATTGCGCTGAAGGACAAGGCGCATACCTTCGCACGCGAGGTGATCCGGCCCGTTGCCGCGGAATACGACCGTGCCCAGGAGCTCCCCTGGCCCGTGCTGCAGGAGGCCGCGCGCCAAGGCCTCTATCAGTGGGAGCTCTACGCCCAGCTGTCGATGGATCCGACCGGTCTGTCGCTACCGATCCTGATGGAGGAGCTGTTCTGGGGATGCGCCGGCATCGGGCTGACGATCGTCCTGCCGGCGCTCGCGCTGGCGGCGATCCGCCAGGCCGCCACCAACGAGCAGCTTGCCCTGTGGGCCCCGCAGTGCTTCGGCGCGCCCGACGACATCAAGCTCGCCGCCCTCGCGGTGACCGAACCGAGCGGCGGCAGCGACGTGCGCTCGATCCAGACCCACGCGCGCCAGGACGACAACGACTGGGTGATCGACGGGCACAAAGTGTTCATCGGGAACGGCGGCATCGCCGACGTTCACGTGGTGGTGGCCACCGTCGATCCCGACGCGGGGCACCGCGGACAAGGCGTGTTCATCGTCCCCAAGGGAACCCCAGGCCTCTCGATGCTCCGCAAGCTCGACAAGCTCGGATGCCGCGCGTCGCACACTGCAGAGATCCTCCTCGAAAACTGCCGTGTGCCCGGCGAGTACCTGCTCGGCGGCACCGAGCGCCTTCACGAGCGGATCGCCCGCGGCCGAGAAGCCGAGCAGGGCCAGAAGCCCGTCACCCCGGCCGAAGAAGGCGGCCCGGCGGCGGCCGTCCAGCGGCGCACGTCCGCCGCGCTGGGAGCGTTCGAGCGCACCCGCCCGATGGTCGCCGCACAGGCGATCGGCATCGCTCGCGCGGCGCTCGAGTTCGCGCGCGACTACGCCGTCGGGCGCGAGGCGTTCGGGCAGCCGATCATCGAGAACCAAGGCATCGCCTTTCCCCTCGCCGACCTCGCCACCGACATCGACGCTGCCCGGCTGCTGACTTGGCGCGCCGCCTGGATGGCCGCCCAACGCCGCCCATTCGAGAACGCCGAAGGATCGATGTCAAAGCTGAAAGCCTCCGAGACCGCCGTACGCGCCTGCGAGCAAGCCATCCAGACCATGGGCGGCTGGGGCTACATCAAAGACTTCCCCGTCGAGAAGTGGTACCGCGACGCCAAGCTCTACACGATCTTCGAAGGCACCAGCGAAATCCAACGACTCGTGATCGGCAGAGCCCTGCGCGCCCAGGCAAGCACCGAACCACTCGACCAGCGCATGAACAACCCACGCTGAAACGTAGGCGACCTTCAGCGTGCTCTCGTCGCGCGCTCGAGTATCCGTGCGGGCAGTGGCATGTCCTGGCTGCGCCACACGGGTCGCTGCTCGAACGGCCAGGCGTAGATCGGGTTGCCCTCGCGCACGAGTTCGAGCACCCGTGGTTCGTCGAGATCCTCGGCGGACCACTCGTACAGGGATTGAATCCGGGGCACGATCACCGCGTAATCGAGCATCCGGCCGAGGCGCTGCTCGTCAGCGATATAGCGCTGAACGTCGTCCGCGAGCGGATAGCGGTCTGGCAGCACGCGGCTGAGAGAGAGGAAGGCGCCGGCCATCCCGAGCCGGGGATCACCGAGTACGCGGCCGAGTGCAGCGAACGGTCCGAGCGCTAGACGCGGCGCCGCTGAAAGCGCGTGCGCGTAAAGCACTCGCACCAAGACGACGTTCATGAAGAAGCGCTCCGGCGCGCCCTCGGCTTCGGCGAGGCCTCGGTGCTCCAGATAGGCGGCCACGATGCTCGCGTTGTGCGCCCGGTACCAGTTACGCCCCGTCGGCCGGGCGCCGAACTCCAACCAGAACCGCACGGCCCGCGATGACGGTTCGCCGACCAACCCACCGAGAAGCGCGACCGTTTCGCATCCGTCCCGGAGCAGTCGCTCGTTGACTGCGCGCCACCACACGCTGCCGGGTGGCGATGCTTCGAGCGGGTCGAGCACTCCGCGACGCTCCTGCCAGCGCATGAACGACAACGCCGCACGTCGGAACGGCAAGTGGCGCGGGGCGTGACCTGTCGGCCCGTGGAATACCCGCGCCATCAGCGCAACCCGCGCCGCCGGATCGTCACGGACCGACACGACCTGCGCCTCGGCCCGGGCGAGCGCGTTTGCGTTATCGCTCATCGCGAGTAGTGATAGCGAGCGCCTACACAGAAGCGCCCCCACCCTGAGTCAGGGCGGGGGCGCTGTAGATCTGCTTAGCGAGTGCATCGTCCCGCAACGGCGGTGATCATCCGCCCCGCTCCGCGGGACGACGAGCAAGGGACGGGGGTGTTCGATCCGCCCGATCGTTAGGCGTTTGACGTCTCGCGCTCGGTCATCTGGATGACGGAGTTGCGGTTCTTGTGCGAGCGCTCGTAGGCACGGGCCTGCTTGGCGCGGTCCTCGTCTCCCTCGCCGAGCACGGCGTTGACCTCGCTCGCGTTCAGCTCGTCATAGCCGGGCCACGGCTCGTCGGCGCGCAGCGCGCTGGTGCGCCCGAGCACCGTCGAGCGGTTCTGATTCTTGCGCTCGTAGGCGTCGACCTTCGCCAGGTCGATCTGCGATAGCCCACTCAGCTTCTCGAGCACGTCGGCGGCGGTGAGGCTGTCGTAGCGTGCGATGGGCAGGTCCTGCTCGGAGGCCACCGCGCCCTTGATCTGGCCCTCCGCCTGGGCAACGCCAGGAACCTTGCGCGCCTGCCGGGCAGTGCTTCGCGCGCGTGTGTTGGCCCGACGGGCGGTCTTCTTGACCTGCTCGCCGGCTTCACGCACGGCATCCGCAGCGCCGGTCTCGCTCACGTCATAGGACGGATCGCCGTGCACATCGGCGCCAACGACCGCGTCGGTCAGCTTCGGGATCTCGCGCATCACGCGGGCCAGCATCTTCTCCTCGTCGGAGCGGATCGAAGCCGCGAGCTCCGCAGTCGTGTCATCGCTCACCGAACGAGCTAGGCGCTCGAGCGCGGTATAGGTCGCGATCTCGAGTGCCTCGCTCGCGCACGCATCCTTGGCATTCTTGAGCACCTTCTCCTCGCCGCCGCTGCCCCGTATCAGATCGAACGGCGTCTTGGCCAACGCGAACGTTTGCGCAAGAGCATCTTCGGCCCAGCCCATCGCGGTCTGGAACGGGTTGGCACTCGGGCCGAGATCGGCCAACCGTAGCTCGATCCGACGCGCGTGATCGCGGGTCTCGTCGAGATGCTTGTCGAGTGCGTCCCGATAGCTCCCATGCGGGGTCATCGCGCTCTGCGCCTGGATCACCTGCACCAGGCCTAGCTCTGACGCGTGGGCCTCGGCCAAATACTGCACAACCTTCTGCTCTGCCTTACTACTCATAGTCGTCCTTTCAATTCACTGTGATTACGAGTGAAACCCGCGGGGGCCAGAATTCGACTCCCGGGTATCAAATATCTGCGTCTTAGTTAGCTTTGCGCTCGGCCTTTGTGCGGCTGACGGCTTCGCGCAACCGGCGGGCCTCGTCGTTGGCTGCCAGTGTTTCTTCCTTCTTACGAAGCGCGTCGGTCTTGGCGTCGAAGGTTTCCAACCGTGCCCGCGGCGCTCGCTCGCTGACTGCCTGCTCAGCACGATTGGCCGCCTTGCTGCTGGCTGCCAGGCGCGTGCGCTCGATTTGTTCGGCGCGGCGTGTCTTCTCCGTACGTGCGCGATCAGCTTCGTCGCGCCGGCTTTTCGCGCGCAACTCGGTCTGTGCGCGCTGGCGCGCAACTTGATCCTGACGCTCCTCCAGCCGGGCATCCGCCTGTTCGGTTTTCTTCTCAGCTTCGCCACGCAGTGCCTGCCCCCGCTCACGCGCCTTAAGAGCGACGCGACGCATTTGAGCGTCCTCGCGCAGCACCGAATCGCCGAGGATCGTGCCCGCAAACGCGCGCACGGCCGCGTCGGCACGATCGAGGGCGAGCCTCGCGGTAGGCCGGGCGCCGGTTCCGTTTCCGGGCAGTCGGTCGACCGCCGCATCAAGTGGTAGGCGGGCCAGCCTCAGGCTGCTCTCGACCGCGGTTCCGGGAATCCTTCGGACGTTCATCGCTTCTCCTCGGGGTCGACGATCGTGGCGGTCGCTTCGGCGCGGCGTGCTTGCTGCTCGAGCCGGATCGCTTCCGCGGCCGCTGTGAGCCGCTCCCGCTCGGCGCGCTGCTCGGCGTTCGCCGCGGCAGACTCCTCCGCTTCGCGCTGACGCTCGGCCGCGGTCTTCTGTTGATGTGCCTCGGACCGCGCCGCGCGCTCCGCTTCCTGCCGGTCTCGCTCGATCTGTTGCTCGCGCTCCTGGGCCGCGACTTCGTTCTGGAGGCGCTGGCGCTCGAGCTCCGTCTCGGTCTTCTCCGCTTGCAGCTTCGCTTCGGCATCTCGCTGCCGTGCTTCGGCCTCACCGCGCTGCGCGTCGGCTTCAGCGTCGACCTGCGCCTGCTGCAGGCGACCCTCCCGGGCTAGATCACCATTTCCGGTGAGCGAGCCGGCGACCTCCTTCGCCTTGCCGGCGATCCTGCCAGCCAGACCGCCGGCCGTTCGCTCAGAATTCTCCTGATCAGTCAAATCGTTCTCTCTTTCGAAAATCGTTACGACGCGCTTACTCGATCACGCGGCCGCTGCGCGACTCGGTCTCCCAGGGCCCTGGTGCCTGCCACGAGGCGCTCACGTTCCAGCGCGTCTTCCTGGGTGCGGGCGCGGTTGACGAGCTCGTCGAGATCCAATGACGCGACCGCGGGGTGCTGATCTGCTACCTGCCTCAGCGCGGTCCACATGCAGGCTTTGCCTCGCACTCCGAGCGTGAGGGTTTCGAGCGCCATGAACCTGCCGAGCTCGGGTTCACCTGAGGTCATGCCACTGAACTTGACTCTGCTGGCCTTCTCAGCGATCCAGGCCGTGGCCTGTTTGACCGGATTTTTCGAGCTGTCGAGCTGCTGCATGAGTTCGATCAGGGTCTGTCGATCCTGATCGATCTGAGGCGCGAGCGATTCCATCAGCTGGCCGAGCGCCGTTCCCTCGTTCTGTGAGCGGATCTGCTCGGCGAGATCGCTACCTAGCATCGCGCCTGCCAGATGGTCGTTCAAATACACATCGAGTGGATTGTCAGCCATGGGGGCGTCTTTCGTTGGGGTGTGGATGTTGAGTGCGTCAGGCGCGACGCCGACCGCGGCGGCCGAAGCCGATTCCGCCCGTAAGCAGCAGAACTAGGAGAACGATGATGAGGATTGTGGGTATGTCACCTCCCATGTCTTCGGTTGGGTCGGCTCGGGCGCACACGCGGCATGGTTACTTCTTGTTGCGTCCGCTGAGCGTGTCCGCGACCTTGTCAACCTTGTCCTTGACCGTCGCCTTGGCTTGGTCGACCTTACCCTCGTTCTTGAGATCGCGATCGCCGGTAAGGCTGCCGGCGGCCTCCTTGACGCGGCCCTTACCCTCGTCTACGTGCTTGTCAGCCATGAGATTGCTCCTTGGTTCGAGTCGATGAGTTGTGTAACTGGGAACTCGGTTGATCAGTGGGGTTGAACGGTGGTGCCATAGCGGTCGCCACTGCCGGCGGTGCGCGGCCCGGGCTCGACTCGCCGCGTGTCGCCCGTGGCTTCGCTCCGCTCGTAACCGCGCGTGGTCTTGCGGCCGACCCGCGGCAGCAGGGAGAGGACGATCAGCAACGCACCGGCCGCGCCCCAAACGAGCTCGGTCAGGCCGTTGGTCGCGAAGATGCCGAGTGCGCCGTGACCGTTGGCGAGCGCGATCAGACAAAGCGCCACGAGCGAGATTCCGACGATCAGCGACATGCTCTTTGCAGCCCAATGCATCGGCGCGCCGAATAGCAGCAGCAGTCCGCCGGCCACGAACAGAAGGCTGGTCCAGCCATTGACCTCCAAGCCGAGCCACGTCTTCCCGTGAACGGCCCCTGTGGGCGCGTGCTGCGCAAACCCGTGGCCGCCGAAGATCAGCGCGGTGATGCCGTACGCCAGGAGCGCCAGCCCGATCAACCCGATTGGGCCCTTGGCCAGCGACGTTCCCTTGGTCCTGTGTCTGGTGGTCATTCGTTGGTCCCTGCTTCCGGTCGGTGTTGGTCTGCCGCCCGATCCGCGCGACAGAGGTCGACGATCGTGGGCGACGTCGTTGCGTCAGATCTGTCCCGCCCCGGCGCACATGCGCGTGGGCCGTCTCGCGCGAGTCGAGCGATCGCCTGGACGTCATGCAAATGCCCCGGACCTCCGGGGCGAGGAACCGGCGGTCTTGGAACACGGTGGGCGCGCTAAGCGAGGATCGCCCTCTGCAGCGTCCGCCGGTCAGGCGTCTCGGTTCATATCCAGGATGGGCGTCTGCTGTGCCAGATCATACCAGGTTATCAGCCTAACGTTCATGTTCGTCTCGATTTGATGTCCACATGTCCTCGATGTTACTGGCAAGAGGTCATACGACACAGATAAGTAGGACAAACGCGTGTGCATTCTTGTCTCAGTTCGTACAAGTTGAGCTATCGTCCGATTGACCCGCGAAGCTCGCAGCGGACGCGTGTCATACTCGGCCGCGGGTCGCGAGATCGAAGAGAGGCTGGGCCAGCTCGGACGATGTCTGTGCGAGTTCGTGTGCTAGGTTGCACAGGTGTGTTCCGCGGCAATCGCTGATGCGGCTCACGAGGTGGTTTCGGTGCGAGGAGCGGCGTCGTGAGCGAATCAATCACTTCGACCGGTCCGGGACCGGCCGCGGGTTCTGACGGTGGTGCGAGTTCTGGCGCTGGTGCTGATTCAGCCCCGCGCCTGAGGAGCGACGGCTGGCGCAGCCGCGAGGCGATCCTCGACGCGGCGACCGCTGCGTTGCTGCGTGATCGCCGGACCACGATGCAGGAGATCGCCGACGCGGCCGGAGTGGGCCGCTCGACGATTTACCGCTATTTCCCGACTCGCGGCGACCTCGAGCGGGCGTTATCCACGCGCGCCCAACAGTCCGCTGCCCGCGCCGTCATCGGCAGTGAGGCGAGATCTGAGGGCCAGCTCCTCGATGGACGCTCCGCGACGCCGCTCGGTGGCGCGGCGGGCGCCGACCCGGCTCAATTCGACGGCGTCCGACCTCCCGGACAGCTTGGGCGTGAGGGGCCGCTTTCACTCGATGCGATCGAGGTGCTCGACTCGGTCCCGCCTCATCTGGTCGCCGAGCAGCTCGTGGCTGAAGCCCAACGCATCGCCGGAGTTCCGGTTGCGCTGTACCTGGTCGACGTTGATGGTTCTCGTCTGGTGCGGCTGGCCGGCTCGCGAGAGTTCCCGGCGCATTTCAACGACGTCGTCGCGCTCGGGGGCGAGATTCCTCCCGATGGCTTTGCTGCGCTCGAAAGCAGGATGGCGGAGCAGTTCCCCGGCTCGGCGCCTTACCCGATGATGGTCCGCGGCCGCGCGATCGGGGTGCTCGTCGCGGTCCGCCGACCCGGCGCCTCACTACGAGAGCTCGCCCGTCAGGGCGCGGCAGCCATCGAGTTGACGAGCGCCTACACCGACGTCTTTGAGGGCGGCCGGCGGACCCGTCAGCCGTCGCCGGCCGCCGAGCTGCAACTCGGCTTGCTGCCCCCACGGATCATGAGCGTGACCGGCGCGGAGCTCGCGGGAGACTTGGTGCCCGCCTACGAGAGCGGCGGCGACTGGTTTGACTTTGCCGACAACCACGACGGCGCGTGGTTCGCGATCGCGGACCCCAAGGGCCACGGCCCGGTTTCGACCGCGCTCGGCGCCCTCGCGCTGTCGGCGCTCCGCAGTGCTCGGCGCAGTGACGCCACCCTCGAGCAGGCAGCGATGTCCATGGACCAGATCGTGCGCGAAGTCGGCGGCCCTGAGTTCACCGTCAATGCGCTGATTGCCCGCTGGAACGCGCCGGCCTCGCGTGTCGCCTGGATCGACTGCGACGGACCGCCGCTGATGATCACCACATCCGACGGGCAGGCCCAGCGGCTGGAGAGCCGGACGGAGGGCGCGTTGGGATCCTCGGACAGCACGACAGAGCGCCAACGCCACGAGCGACGTCTGCACCCTGGGCAACGGCTGATCCTGTGCTCGGACGGCGCCTCGATCAGGGCGGGCGCTCGGGATGACAGCACCGCATCACTTACCGAGATCGAACAGGCGATCATGGCCACCCGATACGCATCCGCGGCCGCGACCGTGCGCCGCATCCTCGACGCCATCGCCACCGCATCACCCGACGGCCCCGAAGACGACGCCGCCGTAATCACGCTGCGCATCATCTGAACCACGCACACGTCCCGTTCAGAACGACGCGGCCGCCTCGACCATGTGCTCCATCTTCGCGTTCAACACTGGCCGGCTGCGTGCGGGGTGCCGTCCGAAGCCGCACGACGGCGAGATCCACAGCCGCTCCTCGCCCACCACCCGCGCCCAGTCCGCAGCCCGGTCGCGGATCTTCTTGACCGTCTCGATCCCATAGCTGGCCTCGTCCACGATGCCGGCCGCCAGCTCCATGTTTTGCGGCATGTCGGCGAACGCCTCGCGCTCCAGGTACTCCGCGAAGTAGCTGCACTCGAGACTCGCGATGTCGATCAGCCCATCCAGCTCCTGGAGCATAGGCACCCACGAGGCATTGCGGACGATCGGCGAGATCGGCCTGCCCTTGAAGTTCCCGTTGCAGATATGCAGTCCACGGGTCACGCCGTCGACGCCTTCAAAGCACCCGGCGACAAGCGCGGACAGGTCTTTGGGGCTCATAAGACCCTCGTTGAGGATCATCCCGAAGAACGGCACGTCGAGCTGAATGTGCGGGCAGCCGGCGTCGGCTAACTCGCGGATCTCGCGGTTGACGATGCCGACCAAGTTCGGCATCTGACGGGCGAGCTCGTCGCGCTGGTCCTGTGCGTGCACGGTGATCTCGAGCGGGCCTACCACGGTCGCCTTCCGTACTCCGCCTGGCAGCTTCGACTCGCGCCGGTAGGCGGCGGCGTACCCCAGCCCCTGGGGTGCCGAGAGCTCGCCCACGATCACCGCGTGCGCCAGGTCGTCGTAGTCGAACGGGTCGGGCTCATCCGGCTTGTCGATCTCGAACCCATGGAGGACGCGCTGCATGTGATCGATGAAGTTGTCGGTGAAGTACTCGCCGCCGGTCCACTCGTCAAGCCCGAGGGCTCGCTGCTCATCGATCGCCGCAGCGGCGGCGCGATTCAGCAAATCATCGCCCTGCTCCGGATCGAGCTCACCGCGGTGGTAGCGAGCGAGCTGATCCTCATATTCGTCGAGCTTCCACCAGGATCCGACCACCGTGGTCCGCAGCGCCATCGTCCGCTCCTTCCTATCTCCGAGCCTCGTAGTACCGCCCCGGTCAAGCAGGAGTAGACCACAATCACGTGGCTAGCGCGGGATCTCGAGCAGGGCGAGTACCGCGTCGAGCGCTTCCGGCGCCGGGGGACGCTCATGCGAACGATCCGGCTCGGCGACCAGCTCGAAGATGAGGTCGTGGACCGCGCCGACCACGGCCGCGTAGCGACTCGTTGGGACGGGCGGCCACCGTTCGGTGGGGCCGGCGGTCGTCCGGGCGCCGGCGTGCCAGGCGGCGAGGAGGGCAGCGACCCGGCGGTGGGCGTCGAGGCGGGCGGCGAGGCCGGCGGGGCCGATCGCGGGGAGCTCGATCAGCATGCAGCGCGCGAACTCGGGCTCGCGGTCGGCTAGGGCGAAGTACGCATCTATGCCCCCGGCGAGCTGGGCGAGAGGCAGCTCGGCAACCGCGATCTGGGCGGCCAATTCGGCGAGGATCACGGCGATGCCGTCGGTGTGGGCAGCGAGGAAGCACGCCTCCTTGCTGTCGAACTGGGTGTAGAACGCCTGGCGGGAGACGCGGGCCCGGTCGACGATGTCGGCGATCCGGACGTACGCGTAGCCCCGGTCGGCGACCGCGCCGACGACGGCACGCAGCAGCCGCGCGCGTTGCGCGGCGCCGACCGCCTCGGCGGGCATTCGCGCCCGCCCCCGCGGCAGACCTCGATCGATCTGAACCTGAGCGAGCGATCCCATTCCGAACTCAAGCGTACTCGACCGTACTTTTGTACGCTTCGGTTCTCATGACGGTCAACATCGCCTCGCGCCGCATGCCCTTCCTCCCCGCCGGTCTTCGCCACGCCGAGCGTCTCCTTCGCCCCGAGCAGGTGCTCGACTGGGATGGCCGGGTCCCTGACCGGCTCACGCTCGCCGTGCCGCTGTTGCCCCGAATCCTTCTACTCGGTGACCCTCAGGATGCGCGCGCGGTGTTCACTGAACGCGACGGCGCGCTCCGATTCGGCGAGGGGCTGCGCCGCCTCGCGCCACACGAGCCGATGTTCGGCCACGACGCGCTCGATGCGCTTGACGGCTCCGACCACACGAACTTCCGCCGCGTGCTCACCGCGGCGTTCCACGGCGACGCGCTCCGCGGCTACGAACGCGGGATCGTCGCGGTCACCGAGCGCCACCTCCGCGACTTCTCAACCGGGGTGCCCGTCTCTTTTCGAGCGCTCTGCCGGACGCTCGCCCGCGACGTGATCGCCGAGACAGTGTTCGGCGTGCGCGAGCTACGCCGTGCCGCGCGCCTGGCGGACGCGCTTGACCGGCTCGACGACATCCTCGAATCGCTCGAGCTCACCGGCCGGTTTGCCGCGGCTGTGCTCAGACGCGGCCGATGGGCACCCTACCCCAGGATCGAGGCGGTCCACGCCGACATCGCCGACGTCACCCGCGAGGAGATCGCAGACCGCCGCGTGCGAGGCCACACGGGCGAAGGCGCCGGCCGCGCCGACTGCCTCGCCAGGTTCCTCGCGTTCAGCGGCGAGGACTCACTCGAGCACGAGCTGATCGTCACCGCAATGCGGGTGCTCGTGATCGCCGGCTGGGCGACGACGGCAAACACGCTCGCATGGCTCGCCGAGCGCCTCAGCCGCGCGCCGACGGCACTCGCGCGCTGCCTCGAGGACGCAGACGCCGGGACACACCGCTACCTCACCGCAACCGTCCAGGAGACGCTTCGGATGCGCCCGCCGGTCCCAGTCACCGTCCGCTACGCGGTCCGCGATATCGAACTCGGGACGTTGCGAATCCCGCAGGGTACGGCGGTCGCGGTCGACATCGAGCGGATCCACCACCGCCCCGAGATCTACCCCGACCCAGGGTCCTTCCGTCCCGAGCGGTTCCTCGAGCAAAGCCCCGGCACATACACATGGATCCCGTTCGGCGGCGGCGTGCACCGCTGCATCGGCGCCGGCTTCGCGCTCACCGAAGCCCGGCTGATCCTCGCCACCATCCTTCAGCAGTTGACGCTCGCGCCGATCGCCCGCCGCGGCGAGCCCTCACGGCGCGGCAACTTAGTCACTGCCCCGGCGCAGGGCGCGACGGTGACACTCCTCAGGCGCTGAGTCGTAGGGGGCAAACGAGGCTTCGCGGTCAGTACTCGTTTGCGAAGGCGAAGTAGGAACCGCGAATGGTTCCGGCCAGCTTCGACTTCTGCCTCGCGAATTTGAACCGCGAGGCGAGCTCGGCGGGCACTTCCATACCCTCGGAGAGCTTGAACCCGACAGCGCGCTTCTTGGGGTCGTCGATGCTGTACATCACATTGATCGACAGGTCCTTGAGGATCCGGCGCACCCAGTCGATGGCCGTCTCGGCGTCGCTCGCAGGCTCCACGGCAAAGACGTGGTCGTACTTGTTCTTGAAGTAGCGGGCCTCGTGCGCCCGTAGACCAGCGAGCGCGGCCGCAACCGGCGAAGACTCGAGGCCGACTGTAGAAACGTCGCTGAAATCCACGGCGTAGGGCATGACGCACGTCGGGCGACGTTCGAGTGACGGTGCTCGTTATCCGGTGACAGACACTGCCTGCACACCGAAGAAGGTATCGGTTCGATTGACAGTGACTCCGCGGTTGGGAAGGATCGTCACCTTCGTGCTCTTTCGGTTCGAGGTCGCAGTTACTGCGCTCGTCTTGCCGTTCTGGGTCTCGGTGACGGTGCAACGGGTCCCGGCCGGAAGGCCCGCAAAAACGCGCGACACGGAGCCGGCGCGGTGGTGGGCGGGGATCAGGAAAGCGTAGTCGTGGCCTGCGCCGGTGCAGTCGACGAGGATGTCGATCCGCCCTTGCTTCCCGGCAGCCGGACCGGTGATGGTCTTGGTCACTCTCAGGAACCCGTCCGTGATCGTGGGCACGTCTGGGGCCGGCGCGGGGATGAGCTCGTACACGTCGGCGAGGTTCACCGGTACCACCTTGCCAGCCGGGACCGTCACGGTCTGGCCGCTGCCTGACACGATCGCGGTGATCGTCCCGGTGGCGCCGTCGTCCGTCTCGGAGACGGTGCATGCCGAGCCGGCCGGGATGCCGTCATAGCTTTGGGAAACGCTGCCCGCCGGGGTTCCCGCGGGGATCACGAAGTCCGGCGACAGCGCCGTGCCGTTGCAGACGACGTGGAGCGTGACCGGTCCCTGGTGACCGGCGCGATTACCGGCGATCGTCTTGGTGACGAGCAGCGAGCCTGGCGCCGGGCCGTATGTGTCGGTGATGTGTGCGGCCCCGGAACCGCCCGGCGCGATGGTTGCGGTCTGCGGGCTGCCGGTGACGACCGCGGAGACGGTACTGGTAGAGCCGTCCGCCGTTTCGGTCACGACGCAGCTCGCCGGCGTGGGAATGCCAGAGTAGGTCTGGGACTGATCGCCGGTCGCTTCGGCCGGGATGACGAAGTCAGGCGCGAGCGCCGTGCCGTCGCACACCGTGTGGATGACGACCTGTCCCTGTTGCCCGGCGAGCGGACCCGCAATGGTCTTGGTCACCTCCAGCTGCCCGGGCGCGAGGCCGTAGGTGTCGCCGATGTCGGCTTCGGCGATCTCCCCGGGCGCGACGCTCACCGTCTGCCCGCTCCCGGTGACGACGACCGACACTGTGCTGGTGTGGCCGTCCGCGGTCTCGGTCACCGTGCAGGTGGCCGGGGCAGGGATGTGGTCGTATTGCATGGTTTGATCGCCGGCCGGTGCCCCTGCCGGAATCGCGAAGTCGGGGGCGAGGGCGGTGCCGTCGCATTCTGTGTGGATCGTGATCGGGCCTTGCTGACCCGCGGCGGGACCCGCGATCGTCTTGCGGACGAGCAGCGAACCGACGAAGCTGTAGGTATCGGTTATTGAAACCGTCGCGGTCTTGCCGGATTCGATCGTCACCTGCTTGCCGTCCCCAGTGACCACGACGTCAACACCGACGACGCTCCCGTTCGAAGTCTCGGTGACGGTACACACCGTTCCGACGGGGATGTTGTCGTAGGTACGCGACCGATGGCCGGCAGGCGCGCCCGCGCTTATGACGAACGGCTGCCGGGACACACCGTCGTTGCAGTCGACATCGAGGGCCACGCGCCCCTGCGATCCGGCCGCCGGGCCGGCGATCGTCTTGGTCACCTCCAGCGATCCGGGGGCCAGAAACTCGGCTGTCGCCTGGACCGTCGTGGTCAAGGTCCCCGTCTGGGCAAGGATCAACTTCTGTGCGCCGTTGGCTCCTCCGTTGCCGTCGTAGAGGTAGACGTTGCCCGACGGTACGGTGGCTTTCGCGGTCGCCTGAATGACTGCCGTCGATGGACCCGTGGATCTCACCCAGATCTTCTGCCCTGACGGGAGCGTGGCGCCGTCGGGTATCGGCATCGTGGCCGCCGCGTCGGAGAACATGGCCCCGCCCGTCGCGGTGACTGTGGCCTCCAAAGCCGCCCGGTGGCGGCTACGGTGACGGCGCGCCCCAGCGTTCGTGTTGAGGGTGAATGGTCCGAGCACACTGCCGGCCGGGCCGCTTACCTGGGACGGGGTGAGCGTGAGGCTGGGCGGTGGCGGCTCGACGAGCGGTCCTTCGGAGATCACGTGATCGGCGATGTTGGCCACGACGGCGTGCAGCGGATCGGACGTGCTGAGCACGTAACGATCGCTGAAGAACCAGATCGCGGCTTGCACGGCGGCCGCCCTCTGATCCAGATTGGTCAGCGTCGCGGGCTCGCCGGTGTTGGGGTAGTACTCGTTCAGCAGGCGAGCCACGTAGCCCACGTTGGGCACGTTGGCCGCGTCCCAGGTGCCCAGGAAGTAGCCGTAGCCGATGTACGTATTGGTGAGGATGTCGATGCAGTAGAGACTGAGCTCGTTGCCACCACCTGGCGGCTCGGCATGGATGACGCCGGCGAACCCCTCGTCCTTGGGGCTGAAGCCCGTGCTGGGGTCGCTCGTGGGATAGCCATTCTTGACTGGATCGAATGGGTTATCGGCATTCGCGATGAACCCTGTGACCGACGTGCCCGAGCCGAGCCGGGTCAACACCAGCTGGGTGTTGGTGTTGACCCTGCTCGGCAGCCGCCCGGGCGACTTGCCCACGACGACTACCGCGCCGGCGGGAGCGACGTCCAGCAGAAGCGCTGCTGTCACGAGCGCGACGAGCACCGGCAAGCGCCGGGGCGTCAGCAATGCCAGGCCCGCGCGCCACACACTGGTGCCGATAACACGACACGTGCCGTCGAGACGCCGCAACATGGGAAACCCACCTCCCTCTCGGCCCCGCGCTGTCGCTGCGGGCCGCCGATCTCTCTTGGGGCGAGCATATCCACCACCGCCTGTCAGCGTGAGGGCGTGCGCACCCCTGTTGGAGGTGACGCACACCCCCTCAGGTAACGTTCGCTCGGATGAGGTTTCCGGGGCGACTCTCGCTCGGCGTGGGTCTTCTGTGCGTATGCCTGTCCATGGTCGCCGTCCCGTCCGCGAGCGCGAGCGCCACCGCTTGCTCCAGCGTGCTGCGGAGCGCGGTCGTCGGCGGACCGACGAGCGACGCCGCCTGGCGCGTGGGCATCGACGCACCGACAGCGGTCTTCTCCGCCCTGCCCGGCAAGCGCATGCGGATCACGCGGTGGGTCACGCCCAACGACGCCGCATGGCTGCTCGTGACCGCCCGCCCCCGAGTTGCCGACAGCAGATGCTGGCTGCAGGTGCGGCTTCCATGGCGCCCCGACGGCTCGGCCGGCTGGATCAACGCTGACAAGGTCCTCCTCGCACGGACACCGTGGCGCATCGCGGTCTCGACCACCCGGCACACGCTGACGCTCTTCCGGGACGGGGGAATCGTCCGGACGATCTCGGTCGTGGTCGGCAAACCGAGCACGCCGACGCCCCACGGCCTGTTCGCTGTCTGGTGGGCGATACCGTGGCATCCCGACGACTTCCTCGGAAGCTGGGTCCTCGACCTCACGGCGCACAGCGATGTGCTGCGTCAGTTCGACGGCGGTGACGGAACGGTCGCGATCCATGGCCGCGGAGGCGCGAGCCTCGCGGATCCGCTCGGCACCGCTCTCAGCCACGGATGCATCCGTCTGTCCAACGACGCGATCGACTGGCTCGTGCACACGATCGGGCCAACCCGGCTGCCCGGTACACCCGTCCAGATCAGCTGACGACCCCCGACGGACAACCCATCCGCCCGGCCAGGCGGTAATGAATCCGTCCAGCAGGAGCGGAAACGGTTCGTGGAAGCTCCGCGGGCTGACGATGATCGAGCCTTGGGTCCCGTTCGGACCGAAGAGACTCGCCATGCCCCGCCGTTTGCCGCTCCCGCTTCTGACCGTCGCGCTGACCCTGATCGCGCTTCTGGCAACCTCCGCCGCCGCCCGTGCCGCTCAGCTCGTGCTCGTCGGGAGTGCGCTCGGCTCGTCGAGCCTCTCTCCCTACCAGCAGTGGGTCGAGGACAGCTACGCGCCCACCTACCCCGGCGCGGTGGAATTCGCGCTCTCGCCCGGGCAGTTCTCGTGCGGCGGCGTCACGGGGGCCGTCGGCTGTACCAACTATTCGGATTGGCCACTTCCGCCGGCCGCGGCCGGAGCTACACCGCCGCAGGTGGAGGTCGACACCGGTTTCGGGCCCTCGCTGACGCACGAGTACCTGATGCATGAGCTCGGGCACGTGTTCGACGCCACCGAGATGCAGGATCCGTTCCGTGCGGAATTCATGGCCATCTGGGGACTGGCCGGTGGCGCCGACGCCTGGTGGACGCAGTTCGGCAGTGACCACGCCAGCGCCGGAGAGTGGTTTGCCGAGTCCTACCGGCAGTGTGCGATGTACGGGCCGCAGATGCCCTACCAGGCGTGGACCGCGGATTCGCCGGCCTACGGCTTCCCGGGCGACCGCGACTCGGCCGACCAGGATGCGTCCTGCCAGCTCATCCTGCAGGTCGGCTCCGGGGCGGGCCTGCCCGCTCCGGTGAGTCCTACCGTGTACGCGCCTCGCGTGGTGGTTCACGGGAACCGCAAGCTGGCCGAATGCCGCGGCACCGACCTGCTGCTGCTCGGCGAGTGGGTGCGGTGCGAGCGCGCGGGCGGCGGTGATCCTGCCGGGCAGTGGCACGCCATCCTTCAGACCCACCGCATGGGCAGCGCGGAGCTCCGCCGCGCTCATTTGACAGCCGCCAACGGCCGGCCGGCGTTCGCGCTCGCCCGTCGGTAGCGCCGGTGGGACTCCGGGCGCCGGAGCTCAGCGAGCGTCGTCGAGCCGGGCGCGTTGGTCGGGGCTGAGCTCGAGGTCGACCGCGTCGAGGCTCTCCTGGATCTGGTCGAGCGATGACGCGCCGACGAGCGGGATCGTCGGCAGCGGATCGCCCATCAGCCAGGCGAGCACGACCTGGTTGCGAGTGGCGCCGGTCTCTCGTGCGACCGCCGCGAGCGCTTCGAGGCGGGCAGGGTTACCCGCGGCCTCATATTCGTGGCCGGGCGTCTTGTCGGGACGGGTGTACCCCCCGGCGAGCAGAGGGGAGTACGCGACGGTCACGAGACCCGGCTCGGCCGTGATGTAGTCGAGGAGGTCGGCGGTGAGCAGTCCCGGGTCACCGAACGGGGATCGTGGGCTCGGCAGATCGGTTCGGTGTTGGAGGTAGCTGCGGTGGTACTGGAGGACTTCGTAACCCGCGACGCCGGTGGCGCGGGCGATCGCCCTGGCACGCTCGACCCGCCAGGCGCGGTGGTTGGAGACGCCGAGTAGCGCGACCTCGCCTGCGGAGGCGAGTGCGCCGAGGGCGGCAACGGTCGCGGCCGTCGGGACACGTGGGTCCTCGACGTGGGTGTAGAGCAGGTCGAGCCGGTCGACCCGCAGGAGCTCGCGGCTTTCGCGTACCGCCGCGGAGATCGCCTTCGGCGAGAGGCCTTCGTCCGCGGTGATGCGGTCGGTGAAGGTAACGCCGGGGCGGGTTGGTCGTGCGCCGAGCTTGGTGGCGATCACGACCTCGTCGGTGAGGCCGCGGCTGGCTCGCCAGCGCCCGAGCAGCGCTTCGCTCTGGCCGCCGCGGCTCCCGTCGTGCCACCAGGCGTAGTTGTTGGCGGTGTCGATGAAGTTGCCGCCGGCCGCGAGGAAGTGGTCGAGGATCGCGAAGGCGGTCGGCTCGTCGGTCGCGGAACCGAAACGCATCGCGCCGAGCGCGAGCGCGCTCACGCGGCGAGGCGAGGGCGTCGCGGCGCCGATCGTCAGGTAGTCCATCAGCGGCCGGTCCTGGCCAGCCACCGGCGGCGTCGCTGATGGATGCGCTGGCGCCCGGCCTGGCGCTCGAGTTCGCGCGTGCGGATCTTGGCTAGCTGGATGAAGAACGCGGGATGCATCAAAGCTCCTTTGGCTGTATCTACAGTTACTTTACCAAAAGCTTTCTGCACAGCTTTATACGCAGCCGCTCGGCGCCAAAGCTAAACTCGGCACCGATGGCCAAGGCCCAGAAAGCTGCGGGCGACCAACGCGGGCTGACGCCAAAGGACCAGGCGCGGCTGGACCCAACCGTTCGGCTCGCGCTCGCGACTTGGCCGCAGATCGATCCAGCAGTGGAAGGAATCGTCACCGGCATAGCCAAGGCCAGCCACCGGCTCGACGCCGAGATGCGGAGCAGTCTGGCCTACGTGGGGCTGACCAAGGAGGAGTTCAAGGTCCTCATCCAGCTGCACGCGGGTCCGCAGACCCACGGCGCGCTGTGCCGCGACCTCGAGGTTTCCACCGGCGCGATGACCAACCGCCTGGACAAGCTCGAACGGGCCGGCCTGGTCAGCCGCGCCCAGGACCCGCGCGACCGCCGCGGCGTCGTCCTCACAATCACGGATCCCGGCGCCGAGCGCCTCGACGCTTACATTGACCAGGGCGCCCGACGCGAGCGCCAGCTGCTCGAAGGGCTCAGCCGCAGCGACAAGCGCCAGCTCAACGAGTTGCTCACCAAGCTCGTCGACTTACTCCAAGCCGAACAGGGTCGCTGAGCAGGTCCGAACAACGGAGGTATGCATGAGCACCGTCGACGAGCAGATGGTCGTGGCCCACTTCATCGTTGCGGCTGATGTCGAGCGTTCCCGCCGCTTCTACACCGAGGTGCTGGGCGGCAGGACGGTCGTCTCCGGCGAGCCGGATGACTTGGTGACGTACGTCGCTCTGGCCAACAGCTGGATCATCATCAACGTCGGAGGAGGTCCGACCGACGACAAGCCGAGCGTCACGCTCGAGACGCCGCCCGACCCGGATCGGGTCAGCAGCTTCCTCAACATCCGGGTTGCGGACATCCAGGCGGTCTACGCCGAGTGGAGTGCGCGGGGCGCGGAATTCCTGACGGCGCCGAAGCAGCACGCGACCGAGCTGCGCTGCTACGTCCGCGATCCCGACGGCTACCTGATCGAGGTCGGTCAGACCACCCTGCCCCGAGGGTGGCGTCCACCGTCCTGAACGCGCTAGGAGTTGTACGACGACGGCATCGATTGAGGGGAATGCCGGTTCCACCCGTGAAACGGCGAGAAGTCGCCCGCGTCCCACGCTTCGCGCAGCCCGGCCTTGCTCAGATCCCAGTCGGGTCGGATCTCGCTGGTCACGGTTCGTAGGTCGTGCCAGAGGTCGACGAACGAGGGACGTCCCCAGAACCAGTAGCCGTTGTAGATCGTGTGGACGACCAGCCCCGGCTTGAGCACGAGCGTGTGGGGAATCATCGGATCGTGCTCGGGGTCGGTGTACTCCTGGATGTCGAGGTCCTTCTGGACGGTCCGCTCGGGGTCGGATAGGAACGGCCACTGGGCGCCGGTCGACGCGCGGAACTCCTGGCTCGAGTGATGGGTGTCGGTCGAGATCGTGGCGACCTGCGTGTAGGCCACCGCAATCTTGGGATAGTTCGCGGCCAGCTCGAGGTGCTGCTGGTGCTCCTTCGGGCAGTAGTTACCGCGCGCGAGCGTGAGGATCAGGGGATCGTCGCCCTGGATCTCGCTGAGCTTTCGAGAAACGTTCTCGTGATCGGGCAATTCGTAGTCGGGGAAGGTGCCGCCGGGGGCGATGTCGCTGCGCATTGACCTGCTCCTGTCTATCGTCGGTAACCCGGGCGCCGTTGGGCGCCGTTTGGGTTCATCCTGAGCCTAATCAACCGGCGCCGCGGGCGTCAGAAAGGGGGCGATCGCAATGAGTGCCCACACGACGGTGTGCGAGTTGCTGGGGATCGACCACCCGATCGTCGAGGCGCCGGTGGCTGCGGATCCCCGCCTGCCCGCCGCGGTCTCGAACGCCGGCGGCCTCGGCACCCTGGGGCTGGGGTGGGCTGATGATGCCGGAGACGTGGTCCGGGAAACGGCAGCCCTCACCGACCGGCCGTTTGCCGGCAACTTCGTTCTCGCCTGGGATCAGCACCATCGAGTCGATCAGGCACTGTCGGCGGGTCTGCGGATCGTGTCGTTCTTCTGGGGCGATCCGAGCGGCTACGTCGACTCGGTGCATGACGCCGGCGGGCTTGTCATGCACACCGTCGGCAGCGTCGAGGAAGCGCAGCGCGCGGCCGGATGTGGAGTGGACATCGTCATTGCGCAGGGGTGGGAAGCCGGGGGCCACGTCTGGAGTGGGGTGGCAACGCTCCCGCTGGTGCCGGCGGTAGTCGACGCGGTGGCGCCGGTACCGGTCATCGCGGCCGGTGGGATCGGCGACGCTCGAGGAGTCGCGGCCGTGTTCGCCCTCGGCGCGCAGGGCGCGATGCTCGGCACGCGGTTCCTGCTAGCCGATGAGATGCCGATCCACGAGGAGTATCGCCGCCGCCTGATAGCCGCTACCGAGACCGATGCCGAGTGGTACCCCAACCTATATGCGGTGGGATGGCCGGTGGACGCTTCGCACCGCGCCATCCACAACTCGACGGCCGAGATGTGGGAGGCCGCTGGCCGGCCGGCACTAGGTAGTCGACCGCGAGAGGGCGAAGTGATCGCGCACTTCGCTTCGGGCGAAGCGATCGTTCGCTACGAACCCGCGCCCCCAATGGTTGGCACGACCGGTGAGGTCGAGCCGCTGTCGCTGTGGGCGGGACAGAGCGTCGCGCTCGCCAACCGGAGCCAGCCCGCGGCCGAAATCGTTGCCGAACTCGTCTCGCGCTTGTAGCCCTCTTGTCGGATCAGACAGCTCGGCGACGCGGTCACAAATTTCGCGGGTCGGTTATCTAGTGACGTATTGTCGCCCGGGGGCGTGACCGGGTAATCGCGGAGCTGTCACCGATGCGAGCGCGTCGAGTGACCCGTTGAAAGGGGAAGTGCACATGCGGGGTAGCTACGGCTGCGCGCTGTTCTCCATGGCACTCGTGACTGCATTCACCTTGAATGCAGTGACCACCTGGGCCGACCCACCGCCATTGCCACAGGCGGAGGCGGCTATCCGCGCCGAGGATTGCCTGTTGCCGCTCACTTCGGCCTGGGCTGATCCACCGCCGCTGGCCCTAGCGGAGGCCAGGACCTGGACGGAAAACTGACGCGCGCGCGCCGGGGCGCACGTCGCTACAAGCCGCAAGCGGAGACGGCGGCGGCGTGGGTGATCGCGATTGCCCACAACGTTATGGCCAACAGCCGGCGGAGCGGTCGCGTGCAGGATCGGGTACGTCGGCGGCTCGCGATCGAGCCGCTCGAACTGGATGACGGCGACCTCGAGCGGACCGAGAGGCTCGCAAATGAAGGGCAGGGCGTCGTAGTCGAGCCGGTCGAGGCGCTGCCAGACGGCGAGCGGGACGCCGTCAAGGCGCGCGTGGTCGAGGAAAGGTCCTACGGCGAGATCGCGGCAACGTTGCACTGCTCGGAGATGGTTGTTCGTAAGCGAGTGAGCCGGGGCCTTGCGCGCGTCCGTCGGGACCTGGTTTGCCCTTGCATCAGCGCTGGCTGTGGCGGCTGGCGTCGCGGCGATATTCATCGGCCTGCGCCCGTCGGCGCGGCCGGTCCAGCACCCCCAGCCGCAACAGCGACTCGCGATCGTCCGCAACTACCCGAACCGGGCCCTCCCTCCGCTCGCCGGCGAGTTCTCCTGCGGCACCGACCTGCTGCCACCGCGGGTCGACCGACCGGCCTCGACTCCCTACGACTGCTACATCACCCACGTGAACGGACGGCCGAGTCGGGGGCACGGTTCAGGGCCGCGGGGAATCGCGACGATCAACGTCGGCGAACTGGGAGGCCTGGTGTTTTCGCTCGATGTCTCGGGCCTGCCGCGCAGCCCCCTGGATGGCGATTACGCGGTCTGGCTCCTGCCGGGGGGCCAGAACGCAGCGGGCATCTACGGCCTGGTCCGCGGTGCGCGTCCCAAGCTCATAGGGATCGTCACCCCTCCCGTCGGCGCTACCGGCCGCCTGCGCGCCCAGGGGGTCGATACCCACGCTCGCGCAGCGGCAGGCAACAGGCAGTTATCTGTTCGTCGTCACTCGGCAGGCCGATTCATCAGGCGCCTCCCTCGGGCGGATCGGCTCGAAGGATGGCTCTCGTTCTGACTCAACCGAGCAGCGACAAGCGGGTTCAGGTCCGTGCCCTACTGCGCCGACGACGGCCTCGCTAGCCTGGGAATGGGACGGCTCGCGGGCCTTCTTGTGGATTGCGCTGGTTGAGAACGCATATGAAGAAGATCGGCTTTTTGTCCTTCGGTCACTGGAGCCCTGGCCCCTACTCGCAGACGCGCTCGGCCGCGGATGCGCTGGTGCAGTCGATCGAGCTTGCGGAAGCGGCGGAGGAACTAGGCGCTGACGGTGCGTACTTCCGTGTTCACCATTACGCGCGTCAGCTCGCCTCGCCGTTCCCGCTGTTGGCGGCCGTCGGCGCGAGGACTTCGCGGATCGAGATCGGCACCGCCGTGATCGACATGCGCTATGAGAACCCGCTGTACTTCGCCGAGGACGCCGGCGCGGCCGATCTGATCGCCGGTGGCCGCCTTCAGCTCGGAATCAGCCGGGGGTCGCCCGAGCAGGTGATCGACGGCTGGCGGTATTTTGGCTACGCGCCGGTCGACGGCGACAGCGACGCCGACATGGCGCGCAGGCACACCGAGGTCGCGCTCGAGGTTCTGCGAGGCAACGGGTTCGCGGAGCCTAACCCGCGGCCAATGTTCGCCAACCCACCGGGCCTGCTCCGGATCGAGCCGTACTCAGCTGGTCTGCGGGAGCGGATCTGGTGGGGGTCGGGATCGAACGCGACCAGCGTCTGGGCGGCCCGGCTGGGGCTCAACCTGCAAAGCTCGACGCTGAAGGACGACGAATCAGGCGAACCGTTGCACGTTCAGCAGCGCAAGCAGATCGAGGCCTACCGCGAGGCGTGGCGCGAGGCCGGGCATGAACGCGAGCCGCGGGTATCGGTCAGCCGGAGCATCTTCGCGCTCACCACCGACACCGACCGCGCCTATTTCGGCGGCGACCGCGACTCGCAGGACCAGATCGGCATGATCGACGAGAACACGCGCGCGATCTTCGGTCGCTCCTATGCCGCCGAACCCGACGCGCTCGTAGAGGAGCTTCGCACCGACGAGGCGATCCAGGCGGCGGACACGCTGCTGCTGACCGTGCCCAACCAGCTCGGCGTCGAATACAACGCTCACGTGATCGAGAACATCCTCACCTACGTCGCTCCGGCGCTCGGCTGGCGCTGACCGCCGCGCGCGAGCGCGGCCTCGAGCGCTCTACGTCCGGCCGAGGGCCTGATCGAGGAACTCGATCGCGCGTGGGTAGGCGTCGAGCTGGTTCTCGAGCCGAGCGAGCCCGTGCCCCTCGTCGTCGTAGATGAGTAGCTCGCATCGCAAGCCACGTCTCCTCAGGCGCTCGGTCAGCTGCTCGGCCTCGCTTACAGGGACGCGGGGGTCGTTGCGCCCGTGGATCACGAATAACGGCGCGCGGATCGCGTCGACGTGGGTCATGGGCGACGCCTCGACGAGGAACTCGCGATCGTGCGCAAGCGAGCCGTATTCGAGCTCGCGGTGCGCCCGCCGGTAGTCGGAGGTGTTCTGGAGGAACGTGACTAGGTTGGAGATCCCGACGATCTCGACCCCCGCCGCCCATAGCTCGGGCTGGAAGGCGAGCCCGGCGAGCACCATGTAGCCGCCATACGAACCGCCCCAGACCGCGGCGCGGCCGGCGTCGAACCCAGCATCCTCGAGCCCGGCATGCACGGCTGCCAGATCGCGAACCGAGTCGAGTCGCTTGGTCGTGTCGTCGAGCGAGGCATACCGCTTGCCATAGCCGGTAGAGCCGCGAACGTTGGGCACGACCACGCCGTAGCCGGCAGCGACCAGCGCTTGGATCTCAGGGTCGAACAGCCGCATCGACTGCGATTCCGGACCGCCGTGCACCATGATCACCACCGGCGGCCGTGGCTCGTTCGACTGTGGGCGGTAGATGAACAGAGGTATCTGCTCTCCATCGAAACTCGTCACCTCACCGAGCTCGGGGCTCACCAGATCACCGGGTGCCAGCTCTGCGGCGCTGTGCGTGAGTCGGCTTGTTTCCCCCGTCGCCAGCTCGCAGGTGTAGACATCGCCTGCCTGGCGCGGCGTGGTCACGGTATAGAAGACGCGTGACCCATCGGCCGAAAGCGTCGGTGCTACCAGGAAGAAGAACTGGGTCACTCCGGGCTCGGGGAGCGTAATGGGCGTTCCCCGATCGCCGGTGACCGGGTCGATCGCTTGCAGCACGTCTGCGCCGTCGCGGTTCTCGATCAGCATGACGGTGCCACCATCCTCGCCCGTGACTACCTCGGCGTCGAACCGCTCGCCGGTCCCCGGGAGCGTCGTCGTCGTCGCGGTCGCGAGGTCGTGGTGGACGATCGCGGCGAAGTCGCTGCCGACGTTTGAGGACACGTAGAAGCTCGAAGGCCCGGCCCACGCTGGGGCGCCGACGATCGCGGCTTCCTCGGGATGCGCCAAAGGTGTCCGTGTCTCGCCAGTCGCGACGTCGACCAGCATCAGATCGAAGTCAAGCGGGCGTTCGCCGGGGCGGAGCACTGCCACGAGGCGCCCGTCGGGAGAGAACCCGGAGGCGGGCTGAAGCCACGATCCGCCCGCATACAGGAGCCGGTGCTCGCCGCTCGCGATGTCGCATACCCACAGATCGAAGTCGACACCGTTCGCCCGGTTGGAGACGTAGGCGAGCGACCGCCCATCCGGCGAGACACCCCCGCTCTGATGGCCGTACCGCGGGTCGCTCGTCAGCGCGCGCAGGCGATCGAAGCCGACCACGATCGAGGCTGTGGCACCGTCGAGGTCGAGCACGTAGAGCTGGTGGCGCTCGTTTCCACCCGCGTCAATCGCCAGCACCGCCTGACGAGTGCCCGGCACATACTCTGCCGTAGCCACCGGCTCGGGCAACGAGGTCAGCTCGGTCAACTCACCCGACGCGAGCTCGTACAGCTGAAACGTGCCCCGCAGATCGCTCCGCACGAGCACGCGATCGGACGCACCGGGGCTGAGGTCGACATCCGCGAGCAGCGTCCTCCGCGTCCGCAGCAAGTCGCGAATAAGTTCCGAGACGGAGCGGTCGGGCATAGCGTCATTCTCGGTGAAACGGGTCGAGATCGCACGGCCGAGCGGATAAGGTGCGCTGATGCGCGTCGACAGGTGGCTGTGGACGGCGCGGTTTTTCAAGACGCGCGGGCTGGCGGCGGATGCGGTGTCCGGAGGCCGTGTGCACGTCAACGGCGTCGCGGCCAAACCCAGCCGCGACGTCGGACCGGGGGACCGGCTCGAGATCTCGACCGGGTCGGTGCGGCGGACGGTGGTCCTGCGCGACGCCGCCGAGCGTCGTGTCTCCGCCGCAGCGGCGGCGGCGTTGTACGAGGAGACCGAAGAGAGCATCGCCGAGCGCCTGCGCCAAGCCGAACAACGGCGGCTCGCGGGGCCGACCAATCTCGGCGGCCGTCCGACGAAGCGCGATCGACGCCGGTATGACGCCGGCCGACAACAGTGATCGCAGGGACAACAGCGTTGATGACTCGGCGTAAGCCCGTCACCGCATCCTCTGCGGTCCGCCGCCGCGCAGCGTTCACATACCCGCCGGGTGGAACGGCTGGTACTGGCCGCTGTTCAGGTACTGGTTGACTTCGCTCGGGTCCATTTGATGGACCCCGCCGCTGCCCGACGATTCGAAGTATTGACCCATGATCTCGATCCAGACGTGACCGGCGTTGCCCGGGTTCGGGTTGTTCCAGATCGTGACGTAGGAGCCCTTGCCGGGCTCGATGCCCGGCGCCGTCGGGATGCTCGGAGTGGCGTAGCTCTGCGACCAATCGCCGGTGCCGTTCGGTCCCATCAGGTAGGAGACGAATCCCGAGCAGTCGGTCCCCTGCTGCTGGATCTGGCTCGCGGTGTCGGAAACCGCATCGTGATTTCCCTGGTTGTAGGCGCCACCGACCGCCGCCTGCGCAGCGGACAGCATCCTGGCCGCACTAGACAACCCCGTGTTCCCGCCGACGCTCGACACGTCGAAGGACGAGGGCAAAGTTGACGAAAGCGCACCCGATGACGTCCCATCGGTTCCGAGAGACGTCGATCCGGACGATTGTGCGTCTTGCGCCGACGCCAGTTGGCCGGCGAACCCCGACGACGTCGAACTCGACGTCGCAGCCGCAAGCGACCCAGGATCTAGCAGGGTTTGCTGATACGCGAGTATCTGATCGACGCGTCCAAGGACGGCCTCGAGGCTCATCTCTTCTGGAATCGGCCGGGTGGGCCAGGAACTTGACCGTCTTCCCTGCCCGGGCCGGAAGGGGCCGGCAGACAAAGCCCGCCGTGGTCTCGCGCCTGCGGCGATCGCCTGAGTAGTCGCCGTCAGAGCGATGCCCCGGCTCTGGGACTCCGGCACGACCATCCAGCCGATCTCAAATACCTGCTCCTCGTCCCACTCCTTCGTCCAGAACCCGACCGAGCCGACGCCGGCGCCGCTCGCCACGTCGACGATCTTGAACATGCGGTCGGCGCCGTCCAGGCGCTCGTAGCGACGCTGGCGATTGCGCAGCCGCTCCGGGCTCTCGGGGCCGCCGAGATGCTCGGTCATCCCCGGGTCGCCCATCAGCCGCTCGAGCAGCGGTAGGTCGCCGCTGCCCCACGCCTGGAGGGTCACCGTCTCGCTCACCTCGCCAGCCTAGACGTCCCAGGCACCGTCGAAAAGACTCCCAGCGCGGCAAGTCCATCGTGTACGCTCGCCGCCGGTCAGCTTCGCGAGGGCCCATGGACACGACGCGCGCTACCTCGACCGTCACTTCCCCTCCTCCGCGGGTGTCCGTCGAGCGGGTCGAGCGGGTCGAGCGAGTCGCGCGTCAGGACGCGAGCGTTCCGGCTCCGATGCACGGCCCGCTGCTACCCACCGTGCGAGCTGCCGCCCCCTCCGGGGCGGACCGGCCTCATCCTTTCGGTGGGAAGAACCTGAAATCGGTCAGTAGGTTCGGCGGCGGCAACAAGGGTTACGTCTTTCTGCTCAAGAACAAGGAGGGCGGAAAGCAGGTCGTCAAGTTCCAGGCCGAGCACCCGGCGGAAGCGATGATCGGCACCCACGTGATGCGCCGTGCAAGGGGTAAGACACCACGGGTCACCTCGGCGAGCCACGACGAACTGTCGACTTTGGCCGAGGGTGTTGGCGAGCTGCCAGGAGCGCAGGCCGAGGTCGGCCGGTCCGTCTCCGTCTCTTCCGCCACGACGCAGGTTCCTTCATCGAAACCCGCGACCGCGCTACCGACGACGCCGCAGCTTCTCCCGACGTCACCACCGACGGCGACGACGTCGGCCGGCCCGACCGCGGGAAAGAGGGCCATGCTCGCGGCGATGCGGGACAAAGGGGCACACAAGCAGCCAGAGCAGGACCTGCCGGCGGCACGGGAGCATTTCCTCCAGCTCGCTCAACGGCAGGGAGACCATAAGCACGCGCTGATGATGGACTTTGCCAAGGGCCAGACGATCAAGAAGATGATGGAGACGGACCCAGCGGGCTTCGTCCGCGCCTTGAAGCACACGAGGTTCCAGAGGTCGTTCGGACGTATCCTCGCGGGTGACACCTTCAGTGGTAATCCCGATCGCGCGATGGCGGTCCTCTCACAGGGCACGCCGACAGGTTGGTACCACGAGGAGAACATGTTCATTCACGGGGCTGGCAAGAAGGCAAAGGCCGTAGCTATCGACAACGCGTTCAAGCCCGGCATGGCCGAAGGCGTGTCACCGTACGGCGTGAACGCGCGAGGCGCTCAGATTGCGGGCGCCACCGCCGGTAGCCCAAAGATCCTGAAGGAGCACGCCGACCTCGTGTTCACGCGGATGATCAAGCAGCTGAACACCCTTGGAACGGCCCCCGTGGGCAAAGCCGACACTGCGGAGCACCAACGTTTTCGCGAGGCCGCCGTGGCAGCGGAGCAGCACAGAAAGAAGTTCGTCGACAACGTCGTGGGAAGCGGGACAAGAGCGATGGGCAGGCTGCTCGAGCGCGGACAGGGCTGGAAGGGCCAATTCGCCGCCATGGGTGCGACGCCAGAAGACCTTGGTAGGCACCGGATGCGCACGAGGTACCTGCGGATGCTCGGTGCGGGCGTTGAGCCCGACGAGGCCGAGCAACTGATGTCGGATCAGCGTCAGTACCGCGAGTGGGTGCTGCACCAGGAGAAGGAAACGGACCCCGCCGCCGCGGCAAAGATCGTCGCTCAAGGTGACGAGGCCTACAAGGCGGCGAAGTTCGCATGAGCCGGTGCGGACGGCTTTAACGGCTGCCATCTGAGTGAGGGCTGGGGGCGGGTTGCCGGCGCATGGCGTTGGTGGCGCCGGCTGGCCATGCATGACGCATCAGTTGGCGTTGGTGGCGCCGGCCGGGCCATGCGTGACGCATCAGTTGGCGTTGGTGGCGCCGGCCGGGATGCGTCTCGCATGTGGCGCATGCCAGATGCATCGCGGTCTCCCTTGCCGGCGTCCATTGATGCCGTACGCAGGCACTACTTGGTCGCCGGCCGCGGGCGCGGGACCGCCATGGCGCCGGCCGGACCATGCCCGACGCGACACTCGGCGCCGGCGGGCCGGGCCTTGCCGCACAGTGCACGTGGGGCGTGCCGGACACGGCAAGGCCGTCCCCGGTGGCGCCCATTGTCGTGTCATGCAGGTTCGGGAGCCACACCGACCGCCCGCGCCGGCCACCCACCCTCACCGCACCCCAGTTGCCCGCCGTTAAAACCCTGGCCGCACGCAAGCCAGCGGCCCGGTTCGAGAGTGTGACGGTGGTGGCCCGCGGATGATCGCGGGGGCGCCGGGCGACGCCGTCTGCAAAGCTCCACCAGATGGAGCTCGGCGAGTTCGGTGTGTGGACGTCCTATCGCGCGATCGGCGAGGAGAACGCCGGCGCCGCGGCGATCCTTGTCGAGGAGCTGGGTTTCGGCACGTTCTGGCTGGGCGGGTCACCGCAGCTGCCGGCGCTCCGGCCGCTGCTCGAGGCGACGGAACGGATCGTCGTCGCGACCGGGATCCTCAATGTCTGGGCGAGCGAGCCCGAACGGGTCGCGCGCGACTTCGCCGAGCTAGAAGACCTGTTTCCGGGACGCGTGCTGCTGGGCATCGGCATCGGGCATCCCGAGGCCACCAGCCACTACGAGCGACCCTTGGCCGCGATGCAGGCCTTCCTCGACGGCCTCGACTCCGCGACCACGCCGGTCCCGCAAATGCGACGGTGCCTGGCCGCGCTCGGTCCGAAGATGCTCGAGCTAAGCGCCCGCCGCTCGCTGGGCACGCACAGCTACTTCGTCCCCGTGGAGCACACTCGAGCCGCGCGCGAGCTCATCGGGGAGGCGGCGCTGCTCGCGCCCGAGCTCGCGTGCGTGCTCGACGCCGACGTCGAGTCCGCCCGGGTGACGGCACGAGCCTACGCGTCGTTGTACCTAGGACTGCGTAATTACACGAACAATCTGCGGGGCCACGGCTTCACCGCGTCCGACATCTCCGATGGAGGGTCAGACCGGCTGATCGACGCGATCGTTCCGCACGGCACCGCGGACGACATCGCCGCGGCAGCGCGTGAGCACATCGCCGCGGGCGCTGATCATGTCTGCCTACAGACGGCGGGCGTTGCCGGAATCCCGCGCTCGGAGTGGACGGCGCTCGCGTCCGCTCTGGGCAACGCTCATTCGTAATTGGTGAACGGCTCGGTCTCGAACCGGGTGCCTTTCTCTCGGTCCTCGAAAAGGTGGGTGATTCGCACGGCGGGAGGCACGCGCTCGACCCGGCTCTCTGTCAGGCTCAGGTTGGCGTTGTCACCCAGGCCGAGCTCATTCAGTCGTTCAGCCTCGGCTCTGCACACGTCACCGGGGGTGGGATTGCTCTCGGGATAGACGTCTGTGTGATGCCGGACGAGCGCGTCCCAGTGCTCGTCACCTGCACGTTCGATTGACTCTCGAATGTCTTGCCGGTTGAACGCCATCGATTCACCTCCTGGGCACCGCGATCTCACCAAACATCTGCGTGTAGCCTGCCGTGTGCTGTTGAGCGGTCACGGCGGCGGCGATCGCATCGCGCTGATCCTGATTCGTATTTTCCGGACTCCGTGTAGACCCAGCCTGGTGAGGCCATCGCGAGTCCAGGCCGCCCGGGCCCGCGATCCTCGGAACCCAAGCCATCTCGTCCATGACGCGGTCGGAAAGACCTCGATCACGACGAACTCGCGACCCTCAAGCGCGCGGTACAGGGCGAGACCTTCGACGATCCAGGCGTAGTAGGGATTCGCACGCACGACCGCGTCGGCCGGCGTCCAGCGGATGCCACAGACCGCCCTGGCCAGCTCGCGCTCCCCGTCGCGAGTCGTCTCCCCCGGTGCCGCGCAGGAGCATGGGCTGTCGATCGCGACAACCGACGGTTGCGCCTCGTCGACGATCTGGACGACTTCACCGCATTTCAAGCGAGACCCGAGCCGGACGAGGTTCCTCTCGTCGAGCACGGCGGCGTCGAAGCCTTTGCGCTTCCCGCCGACGTCGACTCCCATCCATCGCATCGTCCCGACAGCATGGTCAATCCATGCGTTCGAAGTCGCTCGGGCGCCTCAGTTGCGATCGCCGGCGCTGTGGTGCCGCCACCCATCCGCATACTCGGCGTCGTGGAGCCGGTAGAGCTGGTGGGCGTAGTGATCCAGGCGGTCGGCGGCCGCCTGAGCCTCGTGATAGTCCTTGCCGTGGTCGCGAGCCGGCGTCTTCTGCTCCGCGCGCTTGCGGACGATGTGAAGCTCCTCGCGGGCCAGCTCGGCGATTTTCTCTAGCGTCTCTTCAAGGTCCACTGCTAGCGCTCCCCGTGGTCGGTCGGCTGATGTCGCGCGCTTGATCTTCTCATGCCCTATGGGCGGCCGGCGTGCGGCGCGGGCTGATCTGGTGCCGCGAGCAGCCGGCCCGTCAGTCCCGGCCCTTCCTTCATCGCGGCCTCCATCCCGCGCCACTCGGCGGCCGCGATGAACAGCGTGCGGCCGTCTTCGCCCCCGAGCATGCACGCGAAGCAGCCCCGATCCACGGCGACCGTGTCGAGCACCTCACCGCCCTCCCGCACGCGCACGCAGCTCTTGCCGGGCACGGTGGCGAACCAGATCGCGCCGTCGGCGTCGGCGCAGATGCCGTCAGGGGCGTACTCGACATCCGCCCAGACGCGGCGGCCCGACAGCATCCCATCGTCGCCGACATCGAACGCGACCAGCTGCGCGGCGTGTGAGTCAGCCACGACCAGTGTCCGATCAGCGTCAAGCAAGGCCATCCCGTTGGGCCAAGTCAGCCCGTCCGCGGCCTCGCGGATGGTGCCGTCCGGTCCCACGCAGACGACGCGTCCCTTGCCCCCGTTGACGTAGGCGATGCCGGCCGCGCTCACGACCAGCTCGTTGAACGGCGCGGCACTGAGTCCGGACAAATCCGCGACGAGTTCGAGCGAACCATCCGATTCCTGTCGGAGCAGCCGTCGCTCCGGACCGTCGATGACGAGCAGCCGGCCGTCCGCAAGCCAATCGATGCTGAACGGAAGCGTGCGCGGCGCAACCCGAGCGACCACCTCGCGATCGCCCGCAGGGGTAACCGCCAGCACCTCGCCGGCACCCCAGTTGCACAACCAGACACGCCCGTCGCGCCACCGCGTCGACTCTGGAAAGCCCAGCCCCTCAATCACTGCCTTCGCCATGCTCATCCGATCAGCTCCAGTCTATGGTCAGCCGCATCACGACATAGACCGCGCCCGCCTTCGTTCCTCATCGCCGCGAGCGGTAAGCGGTACGTTCACGGGGTGCTTGAACTGCAGCGTCTGCGAAGCGATCACGCCGAGGCGGTGCTCGAGTTCGAGCTCGACAACCGGGCGTATTTCGCCGCGTCGATCGCGGATCGTGGCGACGACTTCTTCGAGCGGTTCTATGACCACCACCGCGCGCTCCTGGACGAACAGGAGGCCGGCATCTGCGCATTCCACGTGCTCGTCGACGACGGCCACTCGGTCGTGGGCCGCTTCAACCTCTACGACCTCGACGACGAAACGGCCGAGGTCGGCTATCGCGTCGCAGAGCGGATCGCGGGCCGAGGCGTGGCCTCATCGACCGTCCGAGAACTGTGCGCGCTGGCGTCGAGCGAATACGGCCTTCGCACGCTGACCGCCGCCGCGAGCAACGAAAACTTCGCGTCGCAGCGGGTTCTCGAGAAGGCCGGGTTCGTCGTCGTGGGCTCGACCGAAGTCGGGGGTCGGGCGGCGACGGCGTACGAGCGTACGCTCGCCCGGTAAGCCCGCGTACGTGCCGTCGGGTGCCAGCCGGCGAGTGGCACGAATCATCTCGTTCGGGTGATGCCCCGGGAGGCGCCCTCGCTGATGATCGGCGGCAGTCCAGCCGATCGCGAAAACGGAGGTTAAGCTGATGCCCAAGCCGTTCAGGGGCGTGATCAACGTAGACGTGACGCAGTCTGTGCCGGACTAGGGCCCCTACACCCAGCCGATCGCCCCAGAGGGCACGCCGAGTGTGCTCTACATCGTGCTCGACGACGTCGGTTTCTCCGCGATGGAGCCGTTCGGCGGGATGATCGCAACGCCGAACATCAACCGGATCGCCGAGCGCGGGCTCGTGTATACGAACTTCCACACGACGGCGCTGTGCTCGCCCACCCGGTCGTGCCTGATGACCGGCCGCAACCACACGACCAACGGGATGGCCACGATCACCGAGGCGGCTTCGGGCTTTCCGAGCTCCAACGGCCACATTCCGTTCGAGTGCGGGACGATCGCTGAGGTCCTCGGCCAGCAGGGGTGGAACACCTACATGACCGGCAAGTGGCATCTCACGCCTGAGGACGAGATGAATCTCGCATCGGTCAAGGACCAGTGGCCGATCGGACGCGGGTTCGAGCGCTTCTACGGGTTCCTCGGTGCCGAGACTAACCAGTGGTATCCCGATCTCGTCTACGACAACCACCCGGTAGAGCAGCCCGCGCTGCCCGAGGATGGCTACCACCTGACGACCGATCTGACGGACCGGGCGCTGTCGTTCATCCGGGATTCGAAGGCGATCGCGCCCGACAAGCCGTTCTTCCTCTACTTCTGCCCGGGCGCCTGTCACGCGCCGCACCACGCGCCGAAGGAGTGGGCCGACAGGTACAACGGCAAATTCGACATGGGCTACGAGGCGTACCGGGAGCTCGTATTTGAGCGCCAGAAGAAGCTCGGCATCGTCACGGACAAGGCGGAGCTGTCGCCGATCAACCCGTACATCGACGACACCAGCGCGGACGGGACAAAGGGATGGCCCGAGGCCGACACCGTTCGCCCATGGGACTCGCTGACCGATGACGAGCGGCGCCTGTTCGCGCGCATGGCCGAGGTCTACGCCGGGTTCCTCGGCCACGCCGACCACGAGATCGGCCGACTGCTCGACTACCTGGAGGAGAGCGGCCAGCTCGACAACACGCTGATCGTGCTCGTATCCGACAACGGAGCTTCCGGCGAGGGCGGCCCGAATGGGTCGGTCAACGAGAACGCGTACTTCAACGGCGTCCCGGACCAGATCGAGAACAACCTCAAGTACCTGGACGTCCTCGGCAGCCCGCAAACCTACAACCACTACCCGACCGGGTGGGCGTGCGCGTTCAACACCCCGTTCAAGTTGTGGAAGCGCTACGGCAACTGGGAGGGCGGGACGGCCGACCCGATGATCGTGTCGTGGCCGGCGCGCATCAAGGAGACCGGGGTGCGTCGCCAATTCACACACGCCGTTGACATCGTGCCGACGATCTACGAGCTCCTCGGCGTCGATCCGCCCGAAGTCGTCAAGGGGTTCACCCAACACCCGATCGAGGGCATCAGCTTCGGCGCAACGCTCGACGATGCCGGCGCCACGACCGACAAGCAGACGCAGTTCTACTCGATGGGCGGTACGCGGGCGATCTGGCATCAGGGCTGGAAGGCTGCCGCGGTCTCGCCGGCCGCGCCCGACATGTGGGCCGGGTACGCGACGCAGCGCTGGGAGCTGTTCGATACCACCAGCGACCCGAGCGAGTGCCACGACGTCGCTGCCGAGCACCCGGACAAGCTCCAGGAGCTGATCGGACTGTGGTGGATGGAAGCGGGCCGCTACCAGGCGCTACCGCTCGAGAATCGCAACGCGCTCGAGATCCTCACCACCGAACGGCCGCAGCTGTCCAAGGACCGCAGCCGCTACGTGTACTACCCGGGCGGCTCTGAGATCCCGGAGTCGGTCGCTCCCAACACTCGCAATCGCTCGTACACGATCGCGGTCGAGGTCACGATCGACACCGAGGAGGCGGGCGGCGTGCTGTTCTCGCATGGATCGCGGTTCGGTGGCCACGCGCTCTACATCAAGGACCGAAAGCTGAAGTACGTCTACGACTGGGTCGGCCTCAAGGAGCAGATCATCGAGTCGACCGAGCCCGTGCCGACCGGCCACGTCGTGCTGTCGGCGTCGTTCGAGCGGGAAGGCGACTCAATGCCGGCGCAAGGAACACTGACCCTGCACATGCGCGACCAGGCCGCAGGAGAAGGCCGGATCAAGACCCAGCCGGGAAAGTTCTCGATCGCCGGCGAGGGACTCAACATCGGTAAGGAGGGAGCGGAGCCCGTCACCGACGACTACCCCGGCGAGTACCCGTGGGCCTTCGTCGGCGGGAGGATCCACAAAGCCGTGATCGACGTCAGCGGCGACGCATTCGTCGACCTCGCGACCGAGGCGCGGATGGCGTTCGTGCGCGACTGATCGTCAGGAGGCTCGTTGGGCGAGGCCGGTGAGTGCGCCGGCCTCGCCGATGTCGAGGTTGCGATCGATGCCGTGGGAGACCACGGCCTGCCCCGGCTCGAGCCGGAGGCGCTCGCCGTCGAGCGTGACCTCGACCCGGTCGGGCTCGAACGAGACGAGGTCGCCGATCGCGGCCGTGTCGTCGAACGGTGCGCGGTACGACCACGCTGCGTTCTGTGAGCCGTCGATGTCGTAGTAGGAGGCGATGCCCTTGTACGGGCAGAACGTCTGCAGGTCGGTCAGCGTGAGCGCTTCGCCGACGACGTCGTCTCGCGGCACGTACCAGCGCGGCGCGAAGCCGGATTCGTACAGCACGATCGGGCTGGTGGTGTTGGCGACGACGCGCTCGCTGCCGCGGACGACGAGGTGCCGGGAGCCGTGGCGGATGTCGATGCGGTGGTAAGGGTCCGCGGAGTGCCCGAGGATGCGGTCGTCCTCCTCGTAGAACGCGTCCATCGCCCGCCACGCGAGTGCGACGTGTCCCTCGAGGATGGCCGCGTGGCCGGGGAGCGCGACGTGCTGCCAGGCACCGCGTCCAGCATCGCGGGTCCGACCGACAACCTCGAACCAGGCGGTCTCGCCGAGCTCTGGGTGCGTGGTTCGGTGGCCGGTGGGCCGGAGCGCGCCGTCGGCGAAATCGCCGATCGGGAAGTATGCGACCGGGTAGCGGCCGGGCTCGAACAGCAGGATGGCGTCGTCGCTCTGCACCACGGTCCGGCCGCCCAACTCGGCGCGCATGCGGCGCCGCAGCGGCTCGGCGTACAGCACGCGCTCGGGCACGCCGGGAACGAGGAACTGTCCGTTCGGGTTACGGCCGAGTGGCCCTTGCTGCCATGAGAGACCCATCTTGAGCTCCAGTCGTCGTCATCGGGGGACCGTCACGTTCGTTCGTGGCGCCGGGGGCAGAGCTCTTACCCGCGTCCGTTTAGCGAGACGCCAGCGGCCGGTCTACGATCTGGCGGTGACCGTCGAGCGCCCGGTGGCTGAAGCGGCCGACCAACAGTTGGTGGCGGCGGACTCGGCCTCTCGCCGATGGGTTGAGCAGCTCCATGCAGGCCACACCCGTCACGAGCGAGCGGTCGCGAGCCTCCATGATCTTCTTCGACGCGCGGCGCTGCACGAGCTCCGGCGGCGGAGCGCTCAGCTGCCCGGTCTGTCCGGTCCGGAGTTCGAGGACGTGGCACAGCAGTGCGCCGACGACGCGCTCGTGAACATCCTGGCGCGGATCGACGACTTCAAGGGCCTCAGCCGGTTCACGACGTGGGCGTACAAGTTTGCGATCTTCGAGGTGTCGAGCAAGCTCGCGCGCCACGCGTGGCAGCGCCACCCGCCGAGCCGCGAGGAGCTCGAACTCGCGGAGCTTCCCGACAGCCTCGTGCCCCGTCCGAGCGAGCAGGCCGAGCGTCGTGAGCAGTTCGTCGCGCTGAAGCACGCGATCGAAGCGGACCTGACGCCGCGCCAGCGCGAGGTGTTCGCCGCGGTCGCTCTGAACGACGTGCCGATCGACGTGCTGGCCCTCGAGCTCGGCTCTAACCGCAACGCGCTTTACAAGAACCTGTTCGACGCCCGGCGCAAGCTGCGCGGCAGCCTTGCCGCCGCCGGCTACCCGCTCACCGACGAGGAGAAGCGAACGTGACCGATCTCGACTCGCTCGACGAGCTTCTGCGCGCGCAGGATGGTGACGCCGGCTGCGACGCCGGCGTCCCGATCATGGACCAGTACGTCGAGATCGAGCTGCGCGGTGAGGATCCGAGCGAGCGCTTCCCCGGGACGGCGATCCACCTCCGGGTCTGCCCGGGCTGCCACGCCGATCACGACGGGGTGCTCGAGGCTGCCCGGCAATTCGGGGACGTCGGCCCGGAATAGCTCGGTAAGACGCAGCGGCGGCGAGGAACTCACCCAACATGACGAAAGGTCGTCTGCTATCGGTCAACGTCGGCGGAGCGCGAGAGATCGAATGGAACGGCAAGACGGTCCGGACGGCGATCTGGAAGAACCCGGTGCAGGGCCCGCGGATGGTGCGCCAGATCAACATCGACGGCGACGACCAGGCAGACCGGCTGGCTCACGGCGGCGAGCATCGCGCGGTGTTCGTCTACCAGATCGAGTCCTACCGGTACTGGGAGCGCGAGCTCGGACGCGATGACTTCAGCTACGGCCAGTTCGGCGAGAACTTCACGGTCGAGGGGCTGGCGGACGACCGGGTCTGCATCGGCGACCGCTACCGCGTGGGCGATGCGCTGTTCGAGGTGACCCAGCCGCGCGTCACGTGCTACCGCGTCGGTATCCGCATGGACGAGCCGGCGATGCCGACGCTGCTCGTGGCTCACCACCGCCCTGGGTTCTACTTCCGCGTCCTCGAGGAGGGCATCGTCCAGGCCGGCGACAGGATCGAACAGGTCGCCGACGGACCGGAACACCTCACGGTCGCAGACGTCGACGCGCTGCTCTATCTCCCGAACAAGTCGCGCCCATTGCTCGAACGAGCACTGCGCGTGCCGGCGCTGAGCCAAGGCTGGCAGGGAAGCTTCCGCGAGCTGCTCGCGAAGGCCGACCGCGCCACCTCGGCGCCACCAGCCTGGAGCGGGTTCAAGTCGCTGCGCGTCGCCGACATCCGTCGCGAGAGCTCGACGATCAGTTCGTTCCTGCTCGTGCCGTCTGACAACGCCGGACCGACGCCGGCCGCGGCGCCCGGCCAGTACCTCACGCTGCGGGTGCGAGCGGGCGCCGACGGCCAGCCGCTGACTCGCAGCTACTCGTTGTCCGACCTCGCGGACGAGCGCGGGTACCGGATCAGCGTCAAGTGCGACGGCGCGGGCAGTCGCTACCTCGACGAGCGCGTGAGGGTCGGCGACCTGTTGGACGTCGCCGCTCCACGCGGGGACTTCGTCCTGCGCGATGGGACCCGGCCGACCGTGCTGCTCAGTGCCGGGGTGGGGGCCACTCCGGTCCTCGCGATGCTGCACGCGCTCGCCGGCGGCCATAGCACGCGGTCGGTGTGGTGGGTGCACGGCGCACGCAACCGCGCCGAGCATGCGTTCGGGGCCGAGGTCGACGCGCTGCTGGCGGCGTTGCCCGAAGGTCATCGTCTCGTCGCCTACAGCAAGCCTGCCGGTACGGACGCGCCCGGCGCCGACTACGACGTGTCGGGCCGGCTCGACCTGACGGTCCTCGAAAACGCGGGCGTGCCGAAGGACGCCGACTACTACCTGTGCGGGCCGGACGGCTTCATGCGCGCGATCGGCGCCGCGCTTGCCGCTCGCGGCGTGGCCCCGGAACGGATCGCCACCGAGGTGTTCGGTGCGGTCGCTGTCCACAGATCCGGCATCGTCAACGGCGACGACCGCGCACCCCACGTTCCGGACGGCCCACCGGGCAGCGGACCGGTCGTTACCTTCTCGCGGAGCGACCTCGCGGCGCCGTGGGACGACCGATACCCGAGCCTCCTCGATTTCGCCGAGGCCTGCGACGTGCCGGTCAGCTTCGGGTGCCGCAACGGCACGTGTCACAACTGCGAAAGCGGCCTGCTCGCCGGTGAGGTCACCTACTACATCGAGCCGCTCGAGCCGCCGCCGGCCGGGCGGGTGCTGGTGTGCAGCACCCGGCCCAGCACCGAGCTGACTCTCGATCTCTGAGTCGCGATTACGTCCCCGCAGTGACCCCTGAGTCAGTGCGAGCGCAGATAGCACACGAGCCGAAGCCAGCGAAGTCACTTTGCCCGCTGGCTACGGAACGTCGAGGAAGAAGTCCTGCCGGACGGTGTCGTCGGGCGGGATCGTGACTTGCTGGGTCTTTTCAGGGTGCACCCCGTTGAAGCTCGCGTCTCGGAATGTCCCGGAGACGGTGTAGGTGCCGGGAGGGAGCGGGATCTTCACGAGGTGGCCTCGCGCCGAGGTCTGTCTAGCCACGACGACGCCGCTTTCGTCGGTGACGACGACGCTTCCTGCTCCGGTCACGGGTGGGGGTCGCGAGCAGTGTGGGCGAGAGAACAGGGTCAGCGGGCCACCGACGATGAAGAAGCCAGAGACGAGTTCCGTCGGACCCGCGGTCACTAGCGGCTCTTTGATCGCCGGCGGGTACGCCCCCGTGCCTGAACAAAATGGGTTGAGCCGCACGGTCACGGTCGCTGCGCGGCTGCCCGCCGCAGGCGATTGGCGCGCAATTGTCTGGACGGCCGCGTGCGTGACCGTTGCGCCGGTCTTGTGGAGGCGGCAGCCGGCCCGCTTGGCGCGGACGGTGGCTCTCTCGAACGTGAGCCCCGTGAGGTGAGGTACCCGGCATCGTCGGGCAATGGATGCCGCTTGACTGACCGCGGCGACACTCAGCGCGGTTACCGCCACCGCTAACCACGCAACCGTGCGATGCCTTGCCGCTCGGCCGGCTCTGGGTCGTCCCATCAGGCGCCGAGGCTACACCGTGGGTACAGCGGAACGGTGTGCCTGTGCTTTGCCTGGCGCGAAACCTGGCCGTGCTCGGGGCGTCAGGGGAGGTTAGGATCCGCACATGTCCGTCATCCGTGGGGCGCGGCTGGTGGTGTTCGACAACGAGGGGCGAGCGCCCGAACTGCGCGCCAGTGTTACCGAGCTAACCCCGAAGCCTGGCGCAGCCGCAGCTGCCCCGACCCGATGGTGGTAACAGGAAGCGATAGCGCGCGAACGTGCCTGCCATGAGCAGATGGTGGCGCGCGACCGTGAGGGGCCTCCAGGGGCTGTGGCGCGAGCCCGAAGCGAGAGAAACCACCTGCGAAGACCCGAACGACCCGGAGTACTGGATCCCGGGTCGCTACCCCGACCGACTGTGGGATGGGTACCGAGCGGTGTTCGAAGGGCCATTCGCGCACGCGTCCCGCAAGCGGACGGGCTCCCATCGTGTGACGCCCGCTCGTCACTCGTCGACGTCACACGACGCCAGGCAAGGCCGAGGCATCGGTCCGTTTCCTCGCGTCAAGCGCGACCCGAACCACGCGTATGCGGCGTACCTCAGGCTTGCTGCCGAGCGGGAGCGCCTCGAGTTGCTCAGACGCCATCGCAGCATCTATCGACGCGCAACCGCTGGCGGCGTGGTGGCGCTGGCGGCCACGACCGCGTTTGGGATCGTCTGGCTGGGCCTCGGCGTCGGATCCGCCTTGCTGATGCTGGGGGTCGAGGTGCTGCTCGGAGGCGGCGCCATCCTGGGTGGTGTGCCGAACGTGAGCCAGGGCGGCAATGCGGCCGAGGCACCGACGGGGAAGCGGGCCGTTCGCGAGTACGGCCGATTCTCGCCCGGCGGCCGTCTGCTGGCGTGGGCGGTGGTCGTCGCGGTGCTCGGTGTTGCGGGCGCGGCCGGGGTGGTCGCCGTCGGCCATCACGCCCGCGTCGCCGGCAGCCCCCAGGGATCCTCGAGCAGCACGACTACGACCCGGACCACGGCGGCCTCGGTCACGACGCCGACGAGGACGAGCTCCACAGCTACGACCATCACCACGATGGTGACCGCCAAGCCGTCGCCGGCGGCGGGCGGGAGCCCTGACTACGGGCCGGGGGTGTGGAGAGTGCTCCTCGGCGGCACGCTCGGTCTGCTGGCCGCGGTGACCATGTACGCGGTGACGCTCGGCACGAACATCGTCTGGGCGAACCTGCGCAACCCGAACGACCCCTACGCGATTCTGCTCGTCGCCCTGGTCCACGCCAACGGGCTGCTGGCCCGAGAGCTCAGCAGGGTCAGCCCGGAAACGTACGGGACGCTCACCGTCGAGCAGCGCCGCTGGGTCGCCGAACCGCTCGGCAGGGCGATTCGCTATGCCCCCGGCGCGGCGCTGACCTCCCCGGTCGGCGGCCAGTTTGTCGACGACACCGTCGGTTCGGTGCAAGACCGTGTGAAGCTGTTGACGGCGTGGCTGGAGCAAAGGCAGGCCGAGCTGCTGTGGCCAGCACCCACTTACAAGCACCCGGAGCCCAACGACACGGACACCGGCAACAGGGGTGCCAGCGGCCAGCATGCGCCCGAGCATCCCGCCCGCGAAAGCCTCGCGGTCGGACTGGTCGACGCCTGCCAGTGCAACTGGGCGGCGCTGGAGGGCACGATCCGCACGCCGACACCCAGCCCGTTTGAGCAGCAAGTTCGGAAGTTCGTGCCCAGGGCACTATTCGCGGGTGTTCTCGCGGCGGTGGCGTTCGTGCTACCCGACCTGCTGTTCGCGAGCTCGGACGCCGCCCGCGGTGCTCTCCAGGTCACCCTCCTGGGTGTCGCCGTGACTGCGCTGGCCGCGCCGGCGGACGCGCTCGGCAAGGCTTCGGACAGCGTCGCGAGCGCTGTCAGCGCGAAGGACAGCAGCTGATTGCTCTGGCCAACGATCGGAAGCCCGCAGGGACCAGCGAGCCCGTTTACCTCAAACGCGGGCGTGACCTACGTGTCAGGCCCGGCGAGAATCACTGAGCGCACCTCGGCTTCGCGTGGCTGGGAGTCGAAAGACGTGAGCACCCAGGTCGCCCCAGCATCCTCCCACGGGGACGGATCCGCGCCGGGCGGTACTTCGGCGACCAGATCGAAGTGGCCGGCGCTCTTCGGGCGCAGCTCGCGCAGCTCACTGGCCAGCGTCGCCAAGGCATCCGGGCCGGGCAACTCGATCGGGAACAGGCCGTCCCAGCGCGCGGCGCGACGCACGGGCCGCCGGTTCGGCCAGCGAGCCGCGACCCAGATGGGAATCCGTGGACTCTGAATGGGAGGCGGCTCAAGCGCACCGCCCCAATATTCGCTCAAGTCCTTGAGCCCTCCGTCGAGCAGACGTGCTCGCTCGCGCGGGTCGGCCACCTCGCCGAACCGCTCGATCTCACCGCTCCGGCTACTCCCGAGCCCCACGCCCAGGGTGAGTCGGCCCGCGCTCAGATGGTCAAGCGTGACCGTCTCCCGAGCCAGCTTGTGGGTCCGTCGTCGCGACAGTGGCGTCACGAGCGGTCCGAGCCGGATCCGCTCGGTGGCGTAAGCGATCGCGGCCAGCGCCACCCAAGGATCGGCCACAGCGCGCACCGGCGGGCGATACGACAGGTGATCCCACAGGAAGAATCCGTCCCAGCCGTTGCGCTCCGCGCGATGAGCGAGCTCAGCAAGCAACCGCGGCTCCATCAGCTCATCGAACGGCGCCACGAAGATGCCGCGCTTGACAGCCACGGCCCGACTGTACCCGGCCCTACGCGTCCGCGACCACGGCGGCGATCGGCGTCCTCAGCCGGCGAACCGTATGTCGCTCCTGGTTTGGGGCGACAGGGAAGGCCAGACCTTCCATCCGGCCGGGAGAGGCCCGCTGCCCAGGCACAGCGGTGAGACGCGCAACATCGCGGTTGCGTTTCCGCGGAAACGCCTTTTCTGCCGCAATGTCGATCGGAGCCGCAGTGTGTGGCTTGCTGCCGCGTCGGCGACGGAGCGGCAACGGGCAGACATTGCCTTGTCGGCCGTCATCGCTCTGGGCCTGTCGGCGCGAGTTCGGTCGGAGACGTCACTTGCATGGCGTGCCCGTGGAGGTCGACGAACACGCGGTTGCCGAGCGGCTCGTTCAAACGGGTAAGCAGGACGCCGACGGTGACGAGTTGGGTGAGCGCTGTTAACGGTCCCGAAGAAGTTCCCGCGGCGAGGGGCGACGGTCGGCTGACTCGGCCGCGCAGGCTGAACGGGGGGCGAGGTCTTCGAGCAGTCGCTCCGCGTCGCGCCGGTGGCGCACGATGACGACTGTTCCGTCGTACCCCGCGAGGAGCCGGAGGATCTTTGGCCGCTGGCGGCGGCGGAACGAACAGACCCAGCGGACGAACTCCCAGGTGATGCGGTCGTACACGCCCAACTCCAGACGAAGGGTTCCGCGGAACCGAAGCCGCCGGCGCACGATCCCCGCAAGGCAGGCCCCGGTGGAGAGGTCCATGTAGACGACCGTGTCCGCGTTTGCCAGTCGATCGGGGAGCACACCGAGCTTCATCCCATCGATCACCCAGCGCTTGCCTGCCACCAGCTCACGATGCCGCTCGGCCCACTGCTCGGGGGTCGACTCGACCCGGCGCCCGTCGACGTCGCGCCAGTAGTGAGCGTCGATGTGCACCACCGGCATGTCGAGCAGCTCCCCGAGGCGACGCGACAGCGTGGTCTTGCCGGCTCCACCGCAACCGATCACCGCGATTCGTTCCACGGCCCGAACGTACGCTCGGGCCGGACGATGCACTCGTATGCTGGGACGGTGACGACCAGCCGCGCCGTGCTGCCCGAGCGCCTCGAGGGGCCGGACGGGTTCGTGTTGCGGCGATGGGTGCCGGCGGACGCCGCGGAGCTGAGTCGAGCGATCGACGAGAGCGCCGACCACCTTCGGCCGTGGATGCCGTGGGTGGCCGGCGAGCCGCTTCCGCTCGAGCGCCGGAAGGCGATGATCGAGGGGTGGGAGCGCGACTGGGCCAAGGGCGGCGACGTGGTGCTCGGCGTGTTCCTCGACGAGCGGATTGCCGGCGGCTGCGGTCTTCACCACCGACTTGGTCCTGACGGGCTCGAAATCGGGTACTGGATCCACCCCGCGTTCGTCCGGCGCGGTCTGGCGACGCGCTTGGCGGAGATGCTGACCGAGGCGGCGTTCGAGGTGCCGGGGATCACGCGGGTGGAGATCCGCCACGACCAGGCCAACCAGGCCAGCGCCGGCATCCCGCGTGGGCTCGGGTTCCAATACCTGGGGGAGGAAGCGCGGGCGCCGGTCGCCCCCGCCGAGACAGGGATGCAGTGGCGCTGGCGGATGGGTAAGGCGACCTGGGACGCGCGGCGTACCCGGGGTCAAACCGCTCGGTGACAGCGGCGAGATCGGCCACGACCCCCGGCCCCCGGCCCCGGCGTCGGCAACTCGCCGAGGTCGACGTTGCCGGGGTCCGGCCACCCCGACCCGAGGCCGTTCGGCGACTCCGTCGCGATCTCGCCCGCTCGAGGTCGTGACCAGCGTCGCCGGTATATCAACGCCGCCCGTTTCGGTCGTTCACAGATCTCTAGTCTGCACGACGATGCAGTTCTATCTGAACGGTTACAGGCCTGGCGACCCGTTCATCGAGGACCCGCATCCGTCGGTCGACGAGCGGACTGGGGCTGTGCCTGATGACGTCGACGTGCTGATCGTCGGTTGCGGTCCGGCGGGCCTGGTCCTGGCCGCGCAGATGGCGAACTTTCCCGACATCAGGACGGCGGTCATCGATCGCCGGGACGGTCCGCTCGAGGTGGGCCAGGCCGACGGGGTGGCGTGCCGGACGGTCGAGATGTTCGAGGCGTTCGGTCTCGCTGACCGTCTGGTGAACGAGGCCTACTGGGTCAACGAGGTCTGCTTCTGGCGCCCCGACCCTGACGACCGGACCAAGATCACGCGGGCGGGACGGATCCGGGACACCGTAGAGGGGCTGTCGGAGTTCCCGCACGTGATCGTCAACCAGGCGCGGATGCTCGCCTATCTCCGGGATCATATGGAGCGCTCGGCGGCGAGGTTGGAGCCGTTCTACGGCCTCCGCGCCACCGGCGTCGAAGTCGACACCGACGGCTCCTCGGAGTACCCCGTGACGCTCACCCTCGAGCACGCGGCAAAGGACGCCGGCGCGTCAACGATCCGCGCCAAGTACGTCGTCGGCTGCGACGGGGCGCGCAGCGCAATCCGAGCCGCGATCGGCCGCGAGTTGACCGGCGACGCGACGAGCCAATCGTGGGGCGTGATGGACGTGCTGGCCGTCACCGATTTTCCGGACATCAGGGTGAAGTGTGCGATCACCTCTGCAGAGGAGGGCAACATCCTGATCATCCCGCGCGAGGGTGGATATCTGGTCCGGGTGTATATCGAGCTCGACGAGGTCACTGACAGGAAAATGCTCGACGGCCGGAGTGTCACCCCGGAGAAGCTGGCCGAGGTCGCCAATCGGATCCTGCACCCGTACACGATCGAGGTGAGAGACGTCGGCTGGTGGTCGGTGTACCGGATCGGACAGCGTCTGTGCGACAAGTTCGACGACGTGCCGGCGGAACAGATGGCGACTCGGCTTCCGCGGGTGTTCATAGCCGGCGACGCCTGTCACACGCACAGCGCCAAGGCGGGTCAGGGCATGAACGTGTCGATGGCCGACGCGTGGAACCTCGGATGGAAGCTGGCCACGGTGCTCCGGGGGCAAGCCAAGCCCGTGCTCCTGCACACCTATTCCGACGAACGTCAGATGATCGCCAAGCAGCTGATCGACTTCGACCACGAGTTCTCGGAGATGTTCCGCGCCGGCGCTCAGCCGGGGGGCGATACCGGCCGAGAGGAGTTCCAGCAGTATTTCGTCGCTCAGGGCCGGTTCACCGCGGGGGTCGCGACCCGCTACGTCCCGTCGATGATCACCGCCGACGCGGCGTTCCAGCATCTCGCGGAAGGATTTCCGGTCGGGATGCGCTTCCACTCCGCCCCGGTGATCCGGCTGGCCGACGCCAAACCGGTTCACCTCGGCCACGTCGCGCGTGCCGATGGCGCCTGGCACGTCTATGTCTTCGCCGACCCGGCCGACCCGACGAGTGAGCGCTCCCGCGCGAGGCAGCTGTGCCAGTTCCTCGAGTCCGAGGCGTCGCCGCTCAGGCGCTTCACGCCCGCCGGCGCCGAGCCGGATGCCGTGATCGACGTCCGCGCGATCTTCCAGCAGCACCATCGCGACCTGGCCGTCGACCGGATGCCGTCGGTGCTGCTGCCGACGAAGGGCCCGTTCGGCCTGATCGACTACGAGAAGACGTTCTGTCCGGACCCCGACGGGGACGACATCTTCGATCTGCGCGGCGTGAACCGCGAAAGCGGATGCGTCGTCGTCGTCCGCCCGGACCAGTACGTCTCACATGTGCTGCCACTGGACGGCCACGAGGCGCTCGCCGGCTTCTTCGCGGGGATCCTGGTCGACGCCGTCTCATAGGGGCACGGCGTCCGCGGCCGAGGTGTGCAAAATGAAGCCATGAGCGTCGATCTGGACGAGCTGCGTCGTCTCCGCCGGGCCCGCGACCGCATGGACCGCGAGTACGCGCGGCCGCTCGACGTCGCGGCGCTCGCCCGCGCGGCGCTGATGTCGCCGGGGCACTTCAGCCGCCGCTTCCGCGAGGTGTATTCGGAGACGCCGTATTCGTATTTGATGACCCGGCGCATCGAGCGCGCCAAGACGCTCCTGCGCTACGGCGACCTCAGCGTGACCGAGGTCTGCTTCGAGGTTGGCTGGCAGAGCCTCGGGTCGTTCTCGACTCGGTTCACCGAGCTCGTCGGGGAGACGCCGTCGATGTATCGCGCGCGCAACCACGACGAGCTTCGTGCGATGAGCACGTGCCAGACGATGCTGCTGACCCGGCCGCGCAAGGGCGACGGGCAGGGGCGCAAAACAGATCAGTTTCGGAGAAGCGCCGGTCAGCGCGCCCGCCTAGAGTCGGCGCCATGACCGTTTCACTCAGCGTAGTTCACATCCTCGTCGACGACGTCGACGCCGCGCTCGCGTTCTATCGCGACACTCTCGGCATGACCGTGCAGCAGGAGGTCGCCAACGACGGCTTCCGCTGGATCACGCTGTCGAGTGACAGCCAACCCGAGGTCCGGATCGTTTTGTCGGAACCGCATGCGGGCCGTTCCAAGGAGGACGGGGACGCCCTCGCCGCGATGCTCGCCAAGGGCGAGCTATACCCCGCGCACTTCCGCTGCGACGACCTCGACGCGACCTTCGACCAGATCGCCATGGCCCCCGGCGTAGAGGTTCTGCAGGAGCCCATCAGCCAGCCCTGGGGGATCCGCGATGCCGCCGTGCGCGACCCCGCCGGCAACCGGCTTCGGATCGAGCAGGCATAGAGCAGGACCGTCTCCGAACGCGGGGACAAGCATTCGCCCGGTTCCGGCGCATGACCGATGATTTTTCAAGGCGCCGGGGGTCGCTAGGGCCATGACGACCACGTACGTACTCGAAACTCCCGACGCCTACATCGCCTATGACGTCCACGGCCCGCTTCCCCCGCCCGACGGACGCCCGCCGCTGGTGATGATTGGTCAGCCGATGACCGCCGGCGGCTTCAGCACCTTGGCGTCGCACTTCGCCGACCGCACCGTTGTCACGTATGACCCGCGGGGCCTCGGCCGCAGCACCCGCAGAGACGGACGGATCGACAATACGCCGACCCTCCAGGCGGACGACATCCACGCGGTGATCGGAGCGGTCGGCGCCGGCCCGGTCGAGATGTTCGCGAGCAGTGGGGGCGCGGTGACCGCGCTCGCGCTTGTCGCGGCCTATCCCGACGACATCCTCACGCTCGTGGCACACGAGCCGCCGCTGATCCCGGTGCTCCCCGACGTGGTGGCGGCCGAGCGCGCCCGGGCCGCGGTTCGCGAGGCGTACGAATCCGACGGCTCGAGCGCCGGCATGGCGGCGTTCATCGCGATGGCCTCGTGGCCGGGCGAGTTCACCGACGAGTACTTCACGCGGCCCGCGCCGGATCCCGGCGCGTTCGGGATGCCGGCCCACGATGACGGCTCGCGCGACGACCCGCTGCTGTCCGACCGGTCCTGGGCGATCAGCAGCTATTGCCCCGACGTCGACGCGCTAGTCGAGGCGCCGACTCGGATCGTGATCGCCGTCGGCGAGGAGTCGGGCAGCACGATGACCGGGCGAACGTCGGCGGCCACCGCGGACCTGCTGGGCCAGCGGGCGACTGTGTTCCCGAGCCACCACGGCGGCTTCCTCGGCGGCGACTCTGGGTACCCCGGCAAGCCCGAGGCGTTCGCGCTCAAGCTACGAGCGGTCCTCGACGACGACTGACGCCGTTCACGCCGCACCCGTTGCCGGTTCGTACACGCTGACGTGGCGCCAGCTCGTCGCGGTGAATGGCTCGCCTTCCCAGCCGCCCGTTCGCGCGCGCAGCCGGAGTCCGGCGATCCGTGCCATCAGGTCGAACTCGGGCGGGTGGGCGAGGCGCAGTCTGATCGGCCCGAGCGCGACCCCGTGCTCGGTGATGTACACGTGGCTTGCGTCCAGGACCTGGGTGACCGGGTCATACCGGGCGACGTGGAGAGTCACCTGGTCTACCGCGATGTGCTCGGCTTCGACGAACTCGCGCTCGGATCGCGCCGGAGCGGTCGGCACGCGGCATTCGAGGACGAACACGCCGTCGTCGGCGAGGTGCCGCGCGGCGTTCTCGAAGCAGCGCACCTGGTCGTCCTGCGTGAGCAGGTTGCCGATCGTGTTGTAGACCAGGTACACGAGCGCGTATTCCCGGCCCATGTCGACGCGAGCCATGTCACCGATGACCGCGTGCATGGTCTCGCCACCCGGTTTCTCGCGCAACCGGTCGACCATGTCCTGCGATTGCTCGATGCCTTCGACGCGGACTCCGGCGTGCGTGAGCGGCAACGCGATCCGGCCGCTGCCGACGGCGAACTCGAGCGCGTCCCGCCCGCTGGCGATCCCGGCGAGAAAGGCCACGGTCTCGGCCTCATCGCCGCGTGCCTCGCGGGCGACATATCGCATCGAGGTCTCGTAACCGAAGCTCGTCTTGGGATCGAAGCCGTCCACGGCGATCAACCTCGGACTGCAGCGCGCAGTCGCCGGACGCGCCGGAGCCGGTGGCGGCGGCGAACGGACGTGACCCATGGCTTGAGCTCCGGCGAGGCTTCGGCCCGCGACACGCGCTGTCGCTCGGCCGCGAGCCGACGCAGCTCATCCCGATGGGCCGAAGCGAGCTGAAACGGGACCTGATTCATCGCGCCCTCCTGGTGTGGTTGAACATTGCTCGGACAGTCCAACCGAAGCCGATGAATCGGCCAATGGATGTAGCGTATAGCTAAATGATCAGAATCGAGCTCGGCGTTGAGGACCTCGCGAACACTCGCTTCGGGATCTCGCCGCTGGCGGAGACCGTGCACAGCCTGCGGGCGCTGTCCGACCCCTCCGAGCACACGCTGCACCTCCCTTGGCTACGCGAGATCCGCGGTCGCCTCGATGCCGGCGACAGCAAGCTACTGCAGTCGCTGGTCGGCCCGAGCCGCATCCCGCCTGACTTCCGCGGGAGTCCGAGCCGAGCGTTGCCGGACTTCCTGACGCCGCGTCCCCGGCGGTTCATCGTCTCGTTCGAGGATGAGCTCGCGAGCGTGCGCGCGACTCCACCGAGGATCGTGGCGCGCGATCTGCTCGCCACCCACGCACCGGATCCGGTGCCGGAGGCGCTGGAACCGGCGAAGCGCTCGGACGCCCGCGTGCGGCGCAGCCTGCTGAACGCGATCTGCGACGCGCTCGGCCGGTACTGGCAGACCGCCGTAGCTCCGATCTGGTCGCAGTTGCGCCTCGTCCTCGAGGGCGACACGACCTACCGCGCTCGCCAGCTGGCGACCGGCGGCGCGCACCTGCTGTTCGCCGATATCCATCCGAACGTGCGGTGGCGCGACGGGGTGCTGAGCATCGCCGAGATGGTCGGCGACCACACGGTCGCGGCGGCGGGCCGGGGACTTCTGCTCACGCCCTCGATATTCGCGAGCAAGCCCGTTCCCCCGCTCGATCCCGGTGAGCCGCCGGCCCTGGCGTATCCGAGTCGCGGCATCGGCACGCTTTGGGCCCCAGCGCCGGAGCCCGACGCAGGCGCGCTCGTCGATCTGCTCGGGCGCACGCGGGCGCTTCTGCTCCAGATGCTCGTCGAGCCGCTCCCGACCGTTGAGATCGCCCGACGGCTCGGGGTCACGCCGAGCGCGGTCTCGCAGCACCTCCAGGTTCTCCATGGCGGCGGGCTCGTCATCCGCGCCCGCGACCGCCGGCAGGTCCTGTACCGCCGCTCCCGGCTCGGCGACCAGCTCGCCACCGTGCAGGCCGGCGCCGATCGCTAGCCTCGGGCTCCCTTGCCCGAGCCCGCAAACCGGCGACGTCGGAGGTCCCCATGAGTCGTTACGCAGTCGCACACCTCGATGAAATAGACGAGATGACAGACGGTCGGTGTCCGCAGCGGCCGATCCGGATGCACTTCGGGATCACGTCGTTTGGCATCAACGCCTGGACAGCTCGCGAGGCCGGCGACCGGATCGTCAACGAGCACGACGAGGCCGAGGCATACGACGGACAGGAGGAGCTCTACCTCGTGCAGAGCGGCCGCGCGAGCTTCGAGCTCGACGGCGAGAGGTTCGACGCGCCCGCCGGCACGTTCGTGTTCGCTGCGCCGGGCGTCAAGCGCACGGCGTTCGCCGAGGAGCCGGGGACGACGATCGTCGCCCTCGGCGGCTCGCCGGGGAAGGCGTACGAACCCAGCGGCTTCGAGCTGTGGGCGCCGCTCGTGCCCCTGTACGAGGCCGGCGAGTACGGCGAGGCCGCCGATCGTGCGCGCGAGCTGTCCGAAGCTCACCCCGAGTACACCGGGCTGCTCTACAACCTGGCGTGCTGCGAGAGTCTCGCCGGGCGACCCGGCGACGCGATTGAGCACCTCCGGCTCGCGATCGAGCGGTCCGAGTCGTTTCGCGCGATGGCCGGCGGCGACTCCGACTTCGATCCGATTCGCGAGGAGAGCGCGTTCAAGGAGCTCGTGGGCTAGATGGGGAAGGTGTCGCCCCGAATCGGGCTTAGCGTCCGCTCCCCGTGGCGGTCGGGACGCTGATCCCGCCCCATCCCCGCAGCCGTCGCCCAGCAGCAGTTACAGCGGCGGGACCTGGTTGTTCACCTGCGGCCCGTGGTACAGGTGATTGTGGTCCTTGCAGGCCGCCGGGAAGAAGAACTGCACGCTGTCGCTGCGCACGCCGTTGTAACTCGCGAACAGGGTCACATCGCCGACGGTGCCAACCTTGCACCCCGGGTCGGTGCTGCTCTTCACCCGCACGATGATCTTCATGATGTTCCCGGGAAAGCCCCACATTTGCGCGTAGTGAGAGTGGTAAACGAGGTGGTGCTCGACCGTCATTACGATCAGGCGGTCGGGCTTATTGCGGACGCGGAAAACCTGGCAGAGGATCCCATCGACGGTGTTGGCGTCGAGGTTGATGTTGCCATGGCCGCGAGCGTAGCTGCCGGTCGCCCCGGTGATCGGCGACCCGGTGTTGAAGCCCCACGGCGGGGTTCCGTAAAAGATCGGGACCCCGGCGCAGTAATCGGTCGTGTATGCGCTCGCCGAACCGGCTGAGGACATCACCGCCAGCAACGGCGCCAGCACCAGCACCGCCAGTCCGATTCGCATGAAAGTCTTTGTCCGCATCAGGGGGGCGACTATAGCCTCGGGGCTCGCGAGCGTGGCTCCTTGTCAGGGTTCGTACCTACCGGGGCTGGCGAAGACTGCCTATCCCTAGCGATCCGTCGCTCGGGTCGCCCGGTGGCCCTCCGCCTGGCTGCTCCGCCGGCGAGTCACCCGGCGAATCCGCCGGCGCGGCATCGTCGCTGGGGTCCTCGGGCGCGAGGCTCTCGAGCAACTCCGCGGCCGGGACGAAGAAGAGGCCGCCGGTGAGGGCCGTCGAGAAGTCGAGGATGCGATCGGTGGTCCCGGGCGGATTCCCGATGAACATGTTCGTGAGCATCACCTCGATCAGCTCCGAGGTACGCGCGTACGCGATGTAGTACGTCCCGAACTCGGCCGCGCCGACGCGGCCGAACGGCATGTTGAAGCGCATGATCTGTCGCTCCTCGCCGTCGGGGCCGGTGATCACGTTGAGCGCGAGGTGGGAGTTCGGGGGCTTGTCCTCGTCGGGCAGCTCGATGTCGCTCAGCTTGGTGCGGCCGATGGCCAGCTCCTGCTCCTCGGTCGAGAGCGCGTCCCATGCCGTGAGATCGTGGACATACTTCTGCACGATCACGTAGCTGCCCCCGGCGTGCGCGGAATCCTCGTCGCCGATCAGCACCGCTTCGCCGGCGGCCATACCTTCCGGGTTCTCGGTGCCGTCGACGAACCCGAGCACATCGCGTTCGTCGAACGATCGGAACCCGTGCACCTCGTCGACGACCTCGGCGATCACGCGCAGACGGTCAGTCAGTCGCTGGGCCAGCTCGAAGCACAGGTCGAACCGGTGGGCCCGGATGTGAAACAGGAGATCGCCCGGAGTGGCGACTGCGGTGTGCCGCGTGCCGGCGAGCTCGCGGAACGGGTGAAGCCCGGCCGGTCGGGGGGCGCCGGTCAGGCGGTCCCACAGGCCGGCGCCGATCCCGACCACCAACGTCAGCTCCGCCTCAGGTATCCGGAACCCCACGGAGCGCTTGATCCCGGACGCGTCCGCGAGCAGATCCGCGACGTCCGCCTCGGAGCCAGCCGCAACGGTCAGCACTAGGAAGATCGCCGCTTCAGTTGGATGGCTCAGGATCGGCTGGGGCTCCGGGGCGGGCACGGTCGCGCTCAACATACGGCATCGCGCCGATCGCGCCAACGCTCCGCGCGGCGGCCTCGATCGCAAGCCCCGGCCCGCCGACGAGGTATCCCGCCGCAAGGGCGTCGCCGGCGCCCGTGGTGTCGACCGCGACGACTCTCGGAGCCGGATACACGCCCTCGGGGAAGCTCGCCCCGTGGGCGCCGTGCTTGATCACCCAGGAAGCGTCGAAGCCCGGCACCGCGGCGCGCTCGGCCTCGGTCGCGAACGCGAGATCGGGACGGAGCTCCTGCAGACGCGCGGCGAACCGCCGGGCGCCGACGATCTCGATGTCGTGCGCGGATGCCAGGTCGACGCTCACCCGGCGGGCGAACCGCGCGGCCTCGATCGCCGCCTGCGCCATCGGTTCGACGAGCAGGCAGTAGCCCGAGACGTGCAGCACGTCGCACGAGCGGACCCAGGATGGATCGAGCTCGGAGGCTTCGAGCAGCGAGGCCACGCCGCGATCCGAGGCCATCGTCCGCCGGCCCGCGGCGTCGCGAATCGAGACGACCACACCCCCGCGACCCTCGACCACCGGCCCGCAGATCTGGACGCCGTGGCGCGCAAGCTCGGCCGCCGCGAGCTCGCTCGCGGGATCGCTGCCCCGCTTGCAGATCAGGCGGCTGGTGGCGCCGAGCGCGGCGGCCCATGCGGCCACATTCGCGGCCTGCCCGCCGGCGCCGAGCCGGATCGTCGCCGGAGTGTCGCCGTCGGGCGCGAGCGGGGCGTCGGGCAGGACGACGACGTCGAGGATCAGATCGCCGATCGTGCAGATCGACGGCGGCTTGTCTCCGTCGGCCGTGGCCTTCTCGGGTGCCATGCCGACATGATCACGGTACGGTGCGCCGGTGAGGTCCGCAGCGCGCAATCTCGCCGTCTCGGACAAGGTCGCCGGCGCGCTCGCTGACGGGGATCCGGTCGTCGCGCTCGAGTCGACGATCATCACCCACGGCCTGCCACGGCCCGACAACATCCGCGCCGCGCTCGAGTTCGAGCGGATGGTCGCCGACAGCGGCGCGGTGCCGGCGACGATCGCGATCCTTGACGGCGTCGCGCACATCGGCGTCGAGGCCGATCAGCTCGAGCGTCTGGCCGGCAGCGAGGGCGCGCTCAAGCTGAGCGCGAGGGACCTACCGGTGGCGATCGCGCAGGGCGCGACCGGCGGCACGACCGTCGCCGCGACCGCGCTGCTCGCCTCGCGGGCCGGCATTCGCGTGTTCGCCACCGGCGGGATCGGCGGCGTCCACCGCAACGCCGGCGCCACCTTCGACGAGTCGGCCGATCTGGGGATCCTCGCGAGCTGCCCGATCACGGTCGTCGCCGGGGGGGCGAAGTCAATCCTCGACATCGGCGCGACGCTCGAGCGCCTCGAGACGTTGAGCGTCACCGTGCTCGTGTACGGCACGAATCGGTTCCCGGCGTTCTGGCTCACCGACAGCGGCTATACGGTCGACACCTCGGTCACCACCCCCGAGGAGATCGCCGCGGTGATGCAGGCGGCCGATGCGCTCGGCCTCCCGGGCGGGATCCTGGTGGCGAACCCGCTGCCGGAGGCCGCGCAGCTCGACCCCGCTCTCCACGATCGCCTGCTTGCCCAGGCGCTCGACGCGGCCGCGCGCGCGTCGGTCCGCGGGAAGGACATCACTCCGTTCCTACTCGACTACATCCACGCGCACACCGGCCGCTCGAGCGTCGACGTCAACCTCGAGATCGTCCGCGGCAACTGCAGGCTCGGCGCCGAGATCGCCCGCGCCTGGTCGGCTATGCGCCTGCGCTCGCCGGAGGTTCGGTGAGGACGCGCGCCACGCAGCGTCTGGATCGAGTCGAGCCGTCCGGACCCGGCCAGCGGAACATCGCCGACCGGCTGGTTCACGATCGTCAACAACGCGACCAGCTCGGCCCAGCCCGTCACGTGGTACGCGGAATGCGCTACCCATTAGTCGTGGTGGACCCGTGCTGACCCGGGACGTGGTGGCTTTCGTGAGGGCGGCGTTGCCGGCGCCACCGGCCCGCGTGCTCGAGGTCGGCGCCGGCAAGGGTGAGCTCGCCGGCGCGCTCCGCGACGCCGGCTACGAGGTGACGGCGATCGACCCGGCCGCGGAACCCGGTGGCATCGTGGAGCCACGCTCGCTGATCGACGCGGAGGGCTCGTTTGACGCCGCGGTGTCGATCGTCGCGCTCCATCACGTCGAGCCGCTGGAGGAGTCGTGCGCCCACCTTGCGAGCCTGCTCGGAGCCGGCGGACCGCTGGTGATCGACGAACTCGACATAGACCGGTACGACGACCGGGCAATCGGGTGGTGGGTTTCGCAACGCCGGGCGCTCGGCTTCGTTGACGATGACCACGACAAGCACCACCCGGGCGGGATCCTCGCGCACATGCGCGAGCACATTCATCCGCTCGAGACCGTGTGCGCCGCGCTCCGGCCGCATTTCGACCTCGGCGAGCCGATTCGGGGCCCGTACCTGCATCGCTGGGAGCTGCGCGCCAGCCTGCAAGACGCCGAGGTCGACGTGATCGCAGCCGGGCTGCTGCCGGCGGTCGGGGCGCGGCTGATCGCGACGCGAAAGGCGTGAGCGCGGGGCTCGAGAGTTGCAATCGCCGCGTCACGACCCGGGCGGCTACGGTGACCTCGATCCCGACGGCCTCAGATTCACGGTGCATTTCACTGGGGCCCTCCCCGAGCACGAGCAGTACCCGCGAGCCGAGGTGATCGAGTCGCCGCACGCGGTCGCGGTCGTGCCGATCGGTGTCGACGTCGGGCCGCCCCCAGGCGTGGCCCGGATCTTGCCTGGTCACGCTCACAAGGTGACGGTGCACTTGCTGGAGCCGCTTGGCGCGCGCGTGTACGTCGACGTGCACGGCCACGCCGGCGAGGTGCTGGCCGTCACCGCCGACTAGAACAGCGGCTCGGACTCGCGGTACAGCGGCTCGACGCCGGCCGCGGCAAGCAGCTCGCAGTACCCGATCACGTAGTCGAGCGGACGCTCCATCGCCGCGGCGTGCCGGGGCGCAATGCAGTACGTGCGCTCGTTCAGATGGGGTCCCTGCCAGCCGTCGAGCAGCTTCGCGGCGGTGGCGCCACGGAGCATGGCGCGGATTTGTCTGTCACTCATCGATCTGAACGGCAGGAGAGGAAGGCAACACGCTTTCTGCCCGCTCACGGCGATTTTCAAGCATGGCAAGCCGGATTTAGCGCCGTTCGCAAGCACGCCGTCTGCACGTGCTCGACAATGTCGAACGTGGTCGTGTCGATGCTCCTCGCCCGGCACGGCGAGACCCGGGACAACGCGCAAGGCCTGATCCTCGGCCGGCGCGATCCGCCGCTGTCGACCGCCGGCCGGGAACAGGCCGCGCGGCTCGCGGCGCGCGTGGCGAGCGAGCCGGTGGCCGCGATCTGGTGCTCGCCGCTGCTCCGGGCGCGGCAGACCGCGGCCGTCGTCGCCGAGGCGATCGGCCTTGCGCCGACCGTGCTCGAAGACCTGATCGAGTCAGATCGGGGGGGCTGGGAGGGCCGGCCGGTCGCCGAGCTCGCCGTGGTCTCGCCCGAGCTGTTCGCGGCGTTCGAGGCCGGCGATGAGGGTTTCGTGTTCCCCGGAGGAGAGTCGATCGCTCAGCAGGTGCAGCGCACGCGCAGAGCGCTGACGGTCGTCGCCGGCGGCCGGACTCCCGCACTCGTGGTCGCCCACGCCGGGACGATCCGCGCGGCGCTGATCGCGACCGGTCGCAAGCCGCCGCCGGAGCGCGCGCTCCACCACGGCGAGGCGATCCCGCTGCGCTGGCCGGCGCCGGCGGCGGAAGCCGCCGGCGCCGGGGCGCTACCCGGCGACTAGAAGATCCGCACCGCCACTTCGGCCGGCGCGTCGAACAGGTCGTTGAGCTCGTCGTCGAGCTTCACCAGCGTCAACGAAGCGCCGGCCATGTCGAGCGAGGTGCAGTACTCGCCGACGTAGCTGCGGGTGACGTTGATTCCGCGGTCGGCGAGCTGCTGGTGTGCGCGGCCGTAGCAGATGTACAGCTCGGAGATCGGCGTCCCGCCGAGTCCGTTGATCATCAGCGCGACGTCGTCGCCCGAGGAGTACGGCAGGTCGGACGCGACCGCCTCGAGCAGCTCGTCGACGATCGCGTTCGCGTCGGCGAGCTTCTCGCGCCGGCGGCCCGGCTCGCCGTGGATGCCGACGCCCATCTCCATCTCGTCGTCGCCGAGCTCGAACAGCGGCGACCCCTTGGCGGGTGGTGTGCACGACGTCAGCGCCATGCCCATCGTCCGCGTGACCGAGTTCACGCGCTCTCCGAGCTTGACGAGATCGTCGAGCTCGGCGCCGCGCTCGGCCGCTGCGCCGACGGCCTTGATCACGAAGAAATTGCCGGCTACGCCCCGGCGACCGACGGTGTAGGTGGAGTCCTTCACCGCCACGTCGTCGTCGACGACGATCGTCGCGATCTTGATGTCCTCGGCCTCGGCGAGCTCGCGACCCATGTCGAACGCCATGCGATCGCCCGTGTAGTTGTTGATGATGTGGAGAACGCCCTTCGGGCTCGCCAGCAGCTTCGTCGTCTCGTACACGTAATCCGAGGGCGGCGCGGCGAACACGTCGCCCGGACAGGCGGCGTCGAGCATGCCCTTGCCGACGACCATCACGTGGGCCGGCTCGTGGCCGGATCCGGATCCCTGGACGATCGAGACCTTGTTCTCCTGCGGCGCGTCGGCCCGCATGATCAGGTTGTACTCCGGGACGTAACGGAGCGTCCCCGGGTTTGCGAGCTCGATCCCCTTCAACATTTCCGGCACGAACTGCTGCGGGTCATTGACGAACTTCTTCACCACTTCTCCTCTCGAGTGTCCTGCCTCTTAGCGTCGCTGGACGGATCCCCGCCAGCGTCCAACCCCGCGCCCCCTTACCGCTTGCCGCACTGACCGTCAGGCCAGCTCCAGCTCGGCCTCCTGCCAGGCCTTGCTCACCGCTTCAAAGATCACCGCCACGCCGATCGCGCCCGCGTCGACCGAGTCCATGCTGCGCTCACCGGTGTACGAGGCTCGTCCTCGCTTCGCGACCATCCCCTTCGTCGCCTCCGCCTTCTCTCGCGCGGTCGCGGCCGCCCGTTCGATCGCCACCCCGGCGCCTTCGGGCAGCGCCGCCTCGAGCTCATCCACGGCGGGGACGAGCGCGTCGACGAGCGTCTTGTCGCCGAGATCCGTGTTGCCCCGCTGCTTGATGCCCTCGATCGCGGCCCTCATCGCAGCGACGACCTCCTCGCCGCTCGGCTCGGGAACGTTCGTCAACGCCGCGCCGGCGCGCAGGAACGCCGTCCCCCAGATCGGTCCTGACGTACCGCCGATACGCTTGGTCAGCACGAGCGCGGTCTTCTTCAGCAGGCCGCCGATGTCGCTGTACTCCATCGCGTCCCAGTCGCCGAGCACGATCTCGAAGCCGCGCGCCAGCGAGTAGCCGAAATCGCCGTCGCCGACCACCGCGTCGAGCTCGCAGAAGTACGTCTCGTTGTCGACCGCGGTCTGCGCGATCACCCGCACCACCATCTCCCCGCGGTTCAGCGCGGTCCCGCTCATACAGCCTCCTTGTCGCGTAGGGGTTGGGTTCGGCACGCATCGAGATCGGCGAGCGTGACCACCTCGCCGGGCTCGGCGGCGCCGCGATTCGCCAGGACCGCCGCCGGCTCCCCGGGATCGCCGAGGCTCGAGACGACGAGCACGGCCTCGCTCATGTCCTCCTCGGTCGTGTAGCTCGAGACGGTCACGACGCAGCGCAGGCCGGCGCCGACCGCGGCGAGCAGCCCGTTGCGCGAATCCTCGATCACGAGCGCGTCGCCGGGATCGAGCGACAGCCGCTCGAGCGCGAGTGTGTAGATCGCGGGGTCGGGCTTCTTGGCCGGAACGATGTCGCCGGCGAACACCGCGAAGCGCGCCGCGTTGTCGGCGCCGACCGCGTGCTCGAGCACGGCCCTGACCGACTCCTCCGCCGAGGTCGACGCCACCGCGAGCGTCCAGCCCGCGCCGATCGCCTCCTCCACGATCCGGGCGATGCCCGGGCGCGCGGGGAGTTGACCGGCGAGGACCATCGCCTTGTAGCGCGCGGTCTTGCGCTTGTGCCAGTCCGCGAGCAGCTCCTTTTGTCCTTCGGCGTCAGTCGGGAGTCCGTTCGCGCGCACGAACTCGTCGGTCAGCAGCGCGGCCATCCGCTCCTTGCCGCCGCCGATCTTGAGCTTCTCGCCGTACTCCTCCTCGGACCAGTTCACCGGAAGTCCGACTTCGGCGAAGGTGGCGTTGAAGGCCGGGCGATGACCGTCGCGCTCGGTGTCGGCGAGCACGCCGTCGCAATCGAAGATCAGCGCCGGCACGGCCGTCAGCCGACCGACGCGGACAGCGCCCGCGCGCGTCCCGCGGAACCGAACATGCCGATGTGGTATTCGGCCATCTGCTTGACCGTCGTCCTCACGTGGCTCAGCATCGACGGCGGATCGTGCTTGCCGGGATTCGCCTCGAGGTACTCCCGGTGGGCGTCAACGAACGCGATCTTGAGCGCTGTCGAGATGTTGACCTTGGCGCACCCGCGAGAGATGAGATCCGTGAACTGGGCCTCGGTGAGGCCGGTGCCGCCGTGGAGGACCATCGGGATCGGGTGCAGCTCGACCAGCTCGGTGACGCGCTCGGGCTTGAGCTCCGGCGCGCTTTTGTACAGGCCGTGAGCGGTGCCGATCGCCGGCGCGAACGAGTACACGCCGGTCTCCTCGATAAACCGCGCCGACACCTCGACCGGGTGCACCTCGCCGGCGTCGTCGGAGCCGACACCGTCCTCGACGCCGAGCACGCTCTCGATCTCGCCCTCGACCTGTGCGCCGTAGCGCTCGGCCTCCGCGACGACCTCGATCGTCTGGCGGGTGTTCTCCGCGACGTCGAGGTGAGAGCCGTCAAACAGGACCGAGTTCCATCCGGCCTCGAGGCAGATGCTGATCCACTCGCGGTCGGGGCAATGGTCCAGATGCAGCGAGACTGGCACCGGCACCTCGTCGGCGCGCTGGCGCCACATGCTGTACAGCGCCTTGGCGCCGATCGACTTGACGGTCTTGACCGAGGTCTGCACGATCAGCGGCGAGTCGAGCTCGGTCGCGGCTGCGAGCACCGCCTCGAGCGAGAGATCATCGACGACGTTGATCGCGGCCACCCCGTAACGCTCGGCAAACGCGGTGTCGAGGATCCGCCGGATGGGCACAACCGCCATTGAGAACCTCCCTCACGGCGCCCCGATTTCACCCCGGTGGAGTGAACCCTGAGCCCCCAATTGTTCGGAACACAGTTTACGGCTCAAGCACTTCGTGCTCAAGCACCGCATAGGCAGCCGCCGCGACTTCAGCGCGGATAACCCGGTCCGCGTGCACGGATTGGCGAGCCCGCCCGGTGCCCGCCGCGACGTCATGTCGCGGTGGGCACCAACGATACGCCGCGCGCTCGCTACGGGAGCGGGCTCGAGCCCTTCTTCACGACCGTGATCGTGCCCGAGCTCTCCGGATGCAGACTGCCGGGGGCATAGTCGAACACGACGTGGGTCGCGAAGTTCATGACGAACACGTCGAGCAGATCCTTGGTCTTGGTGTCGAGCCACGCGACGTAGATTTCGTGATTGCCGATCGGCATCGCGACGTAGTCCTCGACCGGGAACTTCACACCGACGTTCGGGCCCGCGACCGGGACGCCGTGGACCGTCTTGCTCTTGTACGTCTGCTGGAACGTGTTGCCGGTGTTCCGGCCGAGGCTGTAATCGGCGTTGATCACGTAGCCGTTGAGGTTGAACCGCTTGACGCTCGGACCGCCGGTCTTGGCGGCGTGGCCTGGGCGGGCGGTTGCGGTGGCGGCCGCGATGGCCGCGTAGGCGCCGATCGATGCCGCGGCGACGAGCACTGCTGCCGCGATTTGCTTGACCCTGGACATTGCATCCTCTCCTCTGTGTGGACGGTGGGGCCAGGTGGACAGATGAACGCGGCATCGTACGTCTAGGCTTCAGGCATGTGCCGAAACATCAGAACTCTCTACAACTTCGATCCGCCCGCCTCCGAGGACGAGATTCGCGCCGCCGCGGTTCAGTACGTGCGGAAGATCAGCGGCTTCACGAAGCCCTCGCGCGCTAACGAGGAGGCATTTGAGCGCGCGATCGACGCCGTCGCGCACGCGTCCATGCACCTGCTGTACGACCTGTCGACGACCGCGCCGGCGAAGAATCGCGAGGTCGAGGCGGCCAAGGCGCGCGCCCGCTCCGCGCAGCGCTACGCCGCCTGAGCTGACCGCCCGTCCCTGCGGTTAGCGAGCGCCCAGCGGGCGCCGAGCCGCGGTTGGTCACGCTGGAAGGATCACCCTGATGGTCTCGTCTTGCCTTTGCAAGATGAAGATGATTAATGGTATTCAGGTGGCCGAGGGCCAGGGCGGCCCGCCATTGCCCGGACTCGTGCTTCGAGCGATCGGTCCCGGCGACCGCGAGCGCGTGGCGGCGATGCACGCCCGGCTGAGCCTCGAGTCTCGCGTGCGGAGGTTCTTCACGGCGAAGCCGCGGCTGACGGCTCGCGAGCTCACGTTCCTGACCGACGTCGATCACCGCCGGCACGAGGCTCTCGCCGCCGTCGACCCCCGCGACGGGTCGATCGTCGGCACCGCTCGCTACGTCCAGGAGCCCGGTCGCCCCGGGGTCGCAGACGTCGCGATCGAGGTCGTCGACGAGCTCCAGAACCGGGGTATCGGCACCGCGCTCGCTACCGCGCTGCTCGAGCGCGCTCGCGAGAACGGGTTCGGGCTGCTCACCGCGACGACCCTCTGGGAGAACCGGCCGGCGCGCGCGCTGCTGCGACGCATTCGGTTCCACGCGCGCGCGAGCCACGGCGGTGAGATCGAGTTCGAGCTTGTCCTCGACCGGCCTGGTCGAGCAGATTGAGCAGAGACGGCCGGGCCGGAGGTCAGCCTCCCGCCCGCGTGCCCGGATTTGCCACCATCTGGGCATGACCGAATTGCGCGAGGCGGAGGGCCTCACCGTTGCCGAGGTGATGCATCGACACGTCTCGACCGTGCCTGCGGCGGCGACGGTGCACGAGGTTCGGGAGTACTTTGCCGCGAGCGGCTCGCGACGCGTCGCGTTGCTCGTCGACGGCGAGCGTTACGTCGGCTCGATCCCGGCGACGGAGCTGCCCGCTTACGTCGACCCCGCCGGCCCGGCTGCCGTCCATGCGGTGGTCGGACCGACGGTACGTCCGCACGCCCCGGCGGTCCGGGCGCGTGAACTGGCGCTCGAGGATCCGACCCGTCGGGTAGCCGTGGTCGACGACAGCGGCACGCTTGTCGGGATCGTCGCGGTCACCGAGGATCGGTTGCGGTTCTGCGGGACCTGACGGTCCCGCACGTTCATGCCGCCGACTCGCGGGCGTGAATCGGGCCGCTCGTCTCTCGCAGCGGCGCCGCGGCGCGTCGCGCGCGCATCGAGATGATCTCCGCCAGCACCGAGATCGCCGTCTCCTCCGCCGTTCGGCTCCCGATGTCGAGGCCGCACGGCGCGTGGATCCGAGAGAGGTCATCGTCGCTGGCGCCGGCCAGACGCAATCGCCGCTCGCGGTCGGCGGTCGTCTTGCGGCTCCCGAGCGCGCCGATGTAGCCCGCGCCCGTCGCCAACGCCGCCAGCAGAGCCGGCTCGTCGAACTTCGGATCGTGGGTGAACACGAGCACCACGTCCCGGGGACCGAGGCTGACCTCGCCGATGATCTCCTGAGGCCAGCCGATCCTCACGTGTGCGACCGACGAGAACCGGCTCGACCGGACGAAGCGGTCGCGGGCGTCGCAGATCGTCACCTCAAAGCCGATCTGCGCCGCGAACGGGGCGATCGCGGCCGAGAAGTCGATCGCCCCGACGATCATCATTTTCGGCGGTCGGGCGTAAGCCCGGATGTGAACCGGGCGCTCGTCGCCGAGGGTCGCCCCGTCGGCGCCGAAGCGCCTCACCGTCGTCCTGCCTTCCTCGAGCAGCCCTCGTGCCTCGCGGGCGACGTTGCGATCGAGGAGCTCCGGACCCCGCAGCGTCCCCAGGACCTGATCGTCGATGATCGCAAGCCGGGCTCCCGCGGCGTCCCCATCGAGCGCGGTCGCGATCGCCACCGGCCTCCCCTGGGCGTGCGCCCGCAGCGCGGCCTGCTCGATTCGCGCGGCGTCGGGATCGAGCTCGTCGACGAAGATGTGCACGATCCCGCCACACATGAGCCCCACCGTTCCCGCCAGCTCGTCGGAGATCCCATAGGTCAGCACTCCCGAACCGCGCTCCCCGGCGAGAATCGCCTCCGACTCCTGCACCACGGAGCTCTCCACGCAGCCCCCGGTAATCGAGCCCTCGATCGCGCCATCCTCGCCGACGACGAGCATCGCCCCGACCGGCAGCGGAGCCGACCCCTCCACCGCGACCAGCAGCGCCTGGACGAACCGCCGGCCGTCCTGTAGCCAATCGACCAGCACGTCCTGTGTCGCGTCGACGACGCCCGAATCAACCATCTGACGTACTTTCGCGTCGCGCCGGCCGAACCGTCAAGTCACACTTAAGGAAACCCTTAGCCCAGCCGATGGCGCCGGCGCGCTGAATCGGCGGGTGGGTTGTGGTGCGCGGGGTGCGCCGTTACGCTGAGCATGATCCCCGGGGGGTCTAAGTGGAGTCAGAGCATGTGCGTGCGCTTGTTGGTCGTGCCCGCGAGCTTGCTGCACTCGAGGAAGCGCTCGATCAGCTGGCCGCCGGCGCGCCCTGGTGCGTGCAAATAGTCGGCGAGCCGGGGATCGGCAAGTCGCGTCTGCTCTCGGAGCTTTGCCGGCGCGGCGAGGATCGCGGCTATCTGGTCCTCAACGGGCGCGCGGCCGAGTTCGAGCGGGACATCCCGTTCGGGCTGATGGTCGATGCGCTCAACGACTACTTCGGCTCGCTCGAGCCGGCGCTGCTGCGCGCGCTCGACGACTATGTGCCCCAAGAGCTCGCCGCGATCTTCCCGGCGCTGCCGCGCGATCCCGACAGCACGGCCAGCCGGGGTGAGGGCGCCGAGCGCTACCGGCTGCACTACGCGGTCCGGAGCGTGCTCGAACGCCTCGCGCGGCGCCAGCCGGTGTTGCTCGCGCTCGACGACGTCCACTGGGCGGACGCCGCGTCGGTTGAGATGCTGGCGCACCTACTGCGGCGGTTCCGCGGGCCCGGGCTGATGGCGGTCGCCTACCGCCAGGCGCCGTCGCGATTGATCGCCGCGCTCGAGGGGGCCGCGCGCGCGGGCCGCGGGAGTCGGCTCGAACCCGCCCTGCTCACGCCCGGGGAGGCCGAGCGTATGCTTGGAGCGGACCTCGACGACACGACCCGGGCGATGCTCTACCGCGAGAGCGGCGGCAACCCGTTCTACATCGAGCAGCTCGTCAGGGCCGGCCGTCCGCGCCGCAGGCGCGCGCCTCGGCGCGTCGCGGGCTCGCGCGAGGCCGTCCCGCGCGCGGTGCTCGCCGCGATCCACGAGGAGGTCGTCGCGATCTCGGACGGCTCGCGGTCCGCGCTCGAGGCGGCCGCGGTCGCCGGCGAGTCGTTCGACCCCGAGCTCGTTGCTGCCATCGCCAAGCAGACCGTACCGTCGGTGCTCGAGGCGCTCGACGAGCTGCTGGTGGCCGACTTCATCCGGCCGACCGAGACGCCGCGGCGATTTCGCTTCCGGCATCCGATCGTGCGCCGGGCCGTCTATGACGGGATCCCACAGGGCTGGCAGATCGGTGCCCATGCGCGCGCGGCGGTGGCGCTCGAGGCAGCGCACGCGCCGGCCGGTGCCCGGGCGCACCACGTCGATGCCTCGGCGACCGTCGGGGACGAGCAGGCGATCTCGCTGCTCGTGCAGGCGGGTCGCGACGCCGCGCCCCGTGCGCCCGAGGCCGCCGGACGGTGGCTGCTCGCGGCCGGGCGGCTGCTCCCGATGGCGGACGGCGACGAGCGACGGCTGGAGCTGCTCGGAGAGGCCGCGAGCGCTCTGACGTATGCCGGCGCGTACGACCAGGCGCTCGAGGTGCTCGACACGGTCAACGGGCTGCTCCCGCCCGAGCGCCTCGACGAGCGCGCCAGGCTGGTGGCGCGGATCGCGTTCGCCCGGCGGATGAACGGCGATCCGTTCCGGTCCCGGGCGCTCGTCGAGACCACGCTCAAGACGCTCGTGCCTGACAGCGCCGGCGAGCTCGGGCTGACGCTCGAGCTCGCCCTCGACCACTACTGGAAGGGCGAGTTCGGGGCGATGTACGACGTGGCGCGGGACGTCGCCGACCGCGCCCGCTTCGGCGACGAGGCGCTCGGCTGGGCCTGGGGCGCGGCGCTGTGCAGCCTCGCCAGCAGCTCGCTGAGTCGGCCTGGCATGGCGCTCATCGAGCTCCGGGAGGCCGAGGTCGCCTACGACGCGCTTCCCGACGCCCAGCTCGCTGAGCACATCGACGTCGGCGGTTACATCGCGCAGGCGGCCGCGGCGCTCGAGCGCGCCGACAACGCGCTCGCGTACGTGCGGCGGGCCCTGCGGCTCGCCCGACAGACGGGCCAGAGCCCGCTGATTCCGGGGCTGCTCGTGCTCGAGACGAACGCGCTCGTGATGAAGGGGCGGATCGCCGATGCGATGGCGGTCGCCGAGAGCGCCACCGACGCGGCCGTGCTGACCGGCAACGATCAGGTCGCGGTGTGGGCGCTGTGGGCGGATGCGATGGTGTGCTCGCTCGCGGGGGAGACGGCGCGCGCGCTGGCGAGCGCGCGCGAGGCGGTGGCGCGCTCGGAGCGGGTGACCGAGACATTCTTCTCGAGCCTTTCACGGCTGCATCTGGCGTCGGCGCTGAACGCCGCCGGCGATCCGGCCGGCGCCCGCGCCGAGCTCGCCGCGTTCGAGGCCGGCCCCGGCCAGTGGCTGCTCGACCTTCGCGGCGGCAACGGCTGGGAGCTGCTCACTCGCACGCTGCTCGCGCTCGGAGAGCTCGACGCCGCAGCCGAGGCGGCGGCGACCGCCGACGCCCGCGCCCGGACGAGCCTGCTGCCGCAGCGCACCGCTACCGCCGTGTGCGCGCGGGCCGCGGTGCTGCTCGCGCGCGGCGATCTGGCTGCAGCGATCGAGACCGCGCGAGAGGCCCTTCCGTTGGCCGAGTCCGCCGGCAATCCCGTGCTCGGCGCTCGCGCGCAGGCGCTGATCGGGACGGCGCTCGCGCGCGCCGGCTCGGGCGATGCGGCGATCGCCGAGCTCGAGGAGGCCGAGCGCACGCTGTACTCCGCGGGGGCGCTCCGCGAGGCCGACGCCGCGGCGCAGGAGCTGCGGCGACTCGGGCGGCGCGGGCCCGCTCGGCGTATCCGCGATGCGCGCGCCGCCGGCGGGGCCGGGGCCGGAGCCGCCGGGATCGCGGCGCTCAGCGCTCGCGAGCGCGAGGTCGCGACGCTCGTCGCTTCGGGTATGCGCAACCGGGACGTCGCGGCGGCGCTGTTCGTGAGCGAGAAGACCGTCGAGAGCCACCTCGCGCGGATCTACGACAAGCTCGGAGTGCGGTCGCGCGCGGCGCTCGCCACGATCGTCGCCGGCGAGGCCTCCGAGCCCGTGCTCCGCTAAGCCGCGGTTACCGCGGCTTCGGTCAGCGCGCTGGCGATGTGCTGGCGCCCGCGATGCACTCGGCTCGTGATCGTTTCCTCGCGCGTCCCCAGCACGCGAGCGGCCTCGCGATAGGACAGCCCCACGAGATCGACCGCGATCACGGCGTCGCGATAGAGCGGCGGCGCACCGGCAACCGCTTCCATCAGCTCGCGCGCGCTGATGGCGTCGTCGGTGAACGCGGCCGCGGGGTCGTCGTCGTCGAACAGCTGCCGCTCGGCCGGGCGGCGCGCGGCGATCCGGTAGCGACTCGAGTACGTGTTCCGCAGCGCGCGCAACAGGTACCCGAGCTCGTTCCCGTCGCGGAGCAGCCGTGGCCGCTTGAGCACGTTCAGAAGAGTCTCCTGGACGAGGTCCTCGGCGTCGTGGCGCGAGCCGCACAGCGCCCACGCGGCGCGGTACAGCCGATCGATGTACTGACCCAGGCGATCGGGATCGAGGATCACGGCAGCGGTACCTCGCGGACCTCGTCGGCAACGGTCCGTTGCGCGACGTAATGCGGCAGCAGCGACAGCGCGGACTGCTCGTCCTCGGACTCGACCGTCCACCAGATCTGGTGACCGCCCTGCGCGCACGAGCCGAACGGCCGTCCGTGGCGGAGCGGGCTCACGAAGCCCTTCCAGGCGGCGATCGCGATCGCGCACTCGTCGGGCTGGTGGCGGTGCGTGAGGATGTACTTCGGCACCTCGTCAGCTTCGCGGAGCTAGCGCAATTGCGGTATCGGGAGAATCCCTGGTTCTGCGTTAGGGGATCCCTGAACGTGGGGGTGCCGCCCGCCCGGGCGAGGTCCGTCTATCGCCGCGGCCGGCGACCGCACTCGTCTAACGCCGGGGGCGGCCGGCGACCGCGGCGCTCAGGTCCACACGCGTGCTCACGCCGAGCTTGCGGTACCCGGCGGCGAGATGGGTCTCGACCGTCTTGATGCTCAGGAACAGCTGCTGTGCGATTGCACGGTTGCCCTTGCCGGCGGCTGCGAGCTCGACGATCTGGCGCTGGCGCGGGGTCAGAGCCGATGCGCCTTCGAGCGCGGCGCGGCGCGGCCGAAGGCCGGTCGCGACCAGCTCTCGGCGAGCGCGCTCGGCGAGCAGCGTGGCGCCGATCGCGTCGGCGTCGGCGAGCGCCGGTCGGAGGATCTCGCGCGCTTCGATCCTCCGGCCGAGCCGCGCCAGCGTGCTTCCGAGCTCGAGCCGCAACCGCGCGGACTCGACCTCGGCGACCGCGCGGGCTCCGGTCAGCAACGCCAGCCCCCGGCGGCAGATCTCGATCCGCGCCACGTCGCTCGGCTCGGACACCGCGCGCGCCACCATCGCCCGGGCGATCGCAACCGGCGCGCCGAAGCGCTCGGTGAGCGCGAGCTCGGTCTCGGCCAGCGTCACCGCCTCTTGCCGGCGGCCGAGGTGGGCGAGCGCGAGTGCGGCAGTCGAGCGCCAGCCGCCCGCCGGCGCCGGGTTTCGCCGACCGAGTCCGTCGTGGCGCGCGCCCGCGTCGCACGCGTCGGCGTGGGCGCGCTCGAAATCTCCCTCGGCCAGCGCCAGACGTGCGCGGGTCTGGCTCGAGCCGCCCGGGAGCGTCTTCACGAGAGCGCGCGCCTCGTCGAATGCGTGTCGCTCGGCGAGCGCGGCGACGAGCACGCGGGTCGCAGCGACAGCGAACACGCTGCCCGGGGTTCCGCCGGCGAGCGCGAGCGCTTCGCGCGAGTGCGCCTCGGCCTCGCCGACGTGGCCCATGCGCAGCGAAAGCGCGGCCGCGTGCGCGGCCGCCGCGGCGCGCAACGGCGTGGATCCGCGGGCGTCGGCCTCGTCGCGCAGCGCGTCGATCGCGCGGCCGGCGTGGCCAACGCGGTCGGTCAGCGTGAGCACGGCGATACCGAGGTGGTAGCCGGCGCGCCGGCGAGACTCGCGGAGCAGGAGCCCGCCGTCGAGCGCCTCGAGCGCCATCGCCGCGCACACCGCGGCGTCGCCGTCGCCGGTCTCGGTGGCGAGCCATGCGCGATGGGCGAGGACGGCCCGGCGAAGGACCGGGTCGTGTGCGGTCGTACCGTCGGTCGCGGCCGCGCGCTGGGCGCGGTCGGCGTGGCGGTCGGGGAGCGCGAGCAGCGCGTCGAGCAGCGCGGCGTCGATCGGCATCCCGGCGTCGAGCTCGCGCGTGAGCAGTTGCGCGTCGTCGGGGTTGCCTCCGAAAAACACCGAGTAGGCGGCGAGCCGCGTAAGCACGTCCACCCGCCGGGCGGGCGACTCGGTGAGGGCTAGTGCCTCGCGGAGGGCGGCGCGCGGGTCTGGCCGCCCGTCGTCGAAGGCGGCCGCCGCCAGCCTGGCGAGTAGTCGGCCGCGGCCGTCTCCGGGAGCGCGCTCATCGAGGCCTCGCTCGAGATAGGTGATCGCGGTCGTCGCGTCGGTGCGGTCGGCGGCGTCCGCACCCGCGCGCTCGAGCCAGTCGCTCACGTCGGGGTCGCCGTGGGGGCGGCAGTGCAGCAGGTGCCCGGCGACGACGTCGCTCGGGGCTCCGATTCCGATCAGCGCCTGCGCTGAGGAACGGTGCAGCCGCTCGCGCTCGGCCGGCGCGAGCTCGTCCCGGATCGCGGCGGCGACGAGGTCGTGGGCGATGCCGTCGCGTTCGGGGCTCATGAGCCCCGCGGCGGTCAGCGCATCGCGAGCCGAGCCGAGCTCGCCGAGCGCGACGCGCGCGACCTTCGCGAGCGCCTGCGGCGGCGCGTCGTCGCCGATCACCGCCCGCGCCGCAGCCACCGCCTGGTCGCGCGGCTCGAGCTCGGCCAGCCGACGGCGCACGACCGCGCGGACGTCGCGGGTGACCGGGCGCGTGAACCAATCCGCGTGGTCGATCGCGCCGTGGAGGTTGATCCAGCGGGCTAGCGCGCGCAGCAGCCAGGGGTTGCCGGACGCGGTCCGATGGCAGTCGCAGCACATGCGGATCGAGGTGCCGGGCGCGAGCCCCCGGATCAGTCGCGCCGCGCCCATTACCGTCAGCGGCTGCGGGTGCAGGACCGTTGCCGATCGAGCGCTACCGAGTAGCGCCAGCAGGTCGGTGGCCGCGCGAGGGTCTCCGACCCGCGCGGCCAGCACGATCAGCACCGGCAGGTCGTCGATTCTGCTGGCGAGGTAGGCGAGGACCTCGAGCGAAGCGCGGTCGCACCATTGCGCACCGTCGACGGTCAGCACGAGCGGCCGGGCGCGCGCGAGGCCGGCGCACAGCCACGCGATGCTGTGCGCGATCTGGGTGACACTGTCGGCCTCCCGCGTCGCGGCGTCGAGCAGCAGCGCGGCGGCGGGCGCCGCGGCGCCCTCGCCGAGTGCCGCGCGCTCACTCTCCGTGCGGTCGCGCAGCGGCGTCTCGAGCAGGGCTCGGACGACGCCGAACGGGAAGTGGCGCTCGTACGGGGTCGGCGCGGCGCGGCGCACGAGGCAGCCGGCGTCCGCCGCGATCCGGGCCGCGTGCTCGAGCAGGACGGTCTTCCCCAGCCCCGCCGGAGCCTCGAGCACCACGATCCCGCCGGTCCCGCCGGCGACGCGCGCCACGGCGCGATCGATCACCTCTAGCTCGGCGGCGCGTTCGATCAGCTTCGGCTTGTCTAGGGTCATGGTTGGCAGGTAAGGACGCTGACAATCGGCGCTTCCTTCCAGGTCGCTCCGGCGGTGTCGGTCTCGGTGACCTCGGGGTGATGGCCGCCAAAGATCAGGGGACGGTCCCGATTGCCGGGGCGAGGGGCGCGATCTAGCTTCGCCGCTCCCTTAGCGACACCGAAAGGAACACGATGTGGACTCATGGTGATGAGCGCCGAAGGAGAGCGCTCGCAGCGATGGTCGTAAGCGGCGCCTGCGTGACCGCGATGCTCGGCGTCGCCGCTGATCCGGCGGCCGCGGCGTACAAGGCGAAGGTGCAGGCGGGAACGCTCCAGATCGTCGGCGACGGCGCGAGCGACAAGCTCGGGCTGATCCCGACACCGACCACCCTCGAACTCGACGTAGGTGAGGACGGGACCATCGACTTCGCCTTCGACCGGAGCACGTTCTCGGCAGTCAATGTTCAGGCCGCGGGCGGTAACGACGAGGTTCGGGTGGGCCCCACCGCGAGTCCGCTCAGCAACCTTACGATCGACGGCGGCGCCGGCGACGACACGCTGATCGGCGGGGACGGCGACGACACGTTGATCGGCGGACCCGGGAAGGACTTCGTCGACGGCGGGCGCGGCAGCGACACCGCCCTTCTCGGCGCCGGCAAGGACACGTTCGTCTGGAACCCAGGCGATGGCAGCGACACCGTCGAGGGCCAGGGCGGCAAGGACGTCGTCGACTTCAACGGCTCGAATGCGGCCGAGCACTTCGACGTCTCGGCGAACGGCTCGCGCGTGCGCCTGTTCCGTGACGTCGCCAACATAACCATGGACCTGAACGGGATCGAGGCTCTGGACCTGAACACGCTCGGAAGCGCGGACAACGTCACGATCGGCGACCTCACCGGGACCGATCTGAAAAATGCCGACGTCGATCTCAGCGCCACGCCCGGATCGGGCGTCGGCGACGGCGCGGCCGACACCGTCATCGTCGACGGGACCGACGGCGCGGACAACGTCAAGCTCGGCTCTACCGCCGGCGACGTTCTCGTGTCCGGGCTGTCCACCGACGTGCAGGTGACCGCCGCCGAGGCGACCGGCGACGCGGTCGACGTCAACACGCTCGACGGCGACGACACGATCAACACCGGGCTCGGGCTGTCCGGCCCGGCGGCGGTCAACATCGACGGCGGCGCCGGGACCGACACCGAGACCTACTCCGGGACACCGTTCGCGGACACGATCGGGATCGCCCCGGACGGGACCGGTGTCGCCGCGTTCGGCACCACCGGAACACCGGCGGTGGCGACCGCGGTCGAGAACCTCGACGTGCAGGGCCTCGGCGGCGACGACACGATCACCGGCCAGAACGGGATCGCCGGGCTCACCCACCTGACGATTGACGGTGGTGGCGGCGACGACACGATCCGCGGTGGCGACGGTGACGACACGATCGTCGGCGGCCCCGGAAGTGACTCGGTCGACGGCGGTCGCGGCAGCGACGTGGCACTGCTGGGAGGCGGAGATGACACGTTCACGTGGAATCCCGGCGACGGCAGCGACACCGTCGAGGGTCAGGGCGGAAGCGACGACCTCGACTTCAACGGCTCGAACGCGGCGGAGAAGATCGATGTGTCCGCGAACGGCTCACGCGTGCGCTTGTTCCGTGACGTTGCGGCCGTGACGATGGACGTGAACGGGATCGAGAACCTGAACCTGAACACGCTCGGAAGCGCGGACGCGGTCACGGTCAACGACCTGACCGGCACGGACCTGAAGACCGCGAGCATCGATCTCAGCGGGACCCCGGGATCCGGCACCGGCGACGGCGCCGCCGACACCGTGATCGAGAACGGCACGGCGGGCGCGGATCACGTTCGTGTGGTGCGCTCGGGGTCGCAGTTGCAGTCCACCGGGCTAGTGCCCCGGCTCAGCATCGTCGGCTCAGAGCCCGCGAGCGACACGCTCCAGATCAACACGCTCGCCGGCGACGACCGGGTCACGGTTGCGCCCGACGTCAGCCAGTTGATCGCGCCGCTCGTGGACCTCGGCGCCGATCAGTAACCGCGGACGGGGCGTCGCCGCGCGTTTTGCGGCGGCGCCCTGTCGCATCTGTTACTTGACCTCGATAAGTGCGATGTCGCCACTGGCCTTGGCCGTGGCGTCACTGAGCGAGAGGTGTACGCCGAGCTGGTTGCCGTGCCTGGCGCTGTTTGTGATCGCCGCGCGGCCGGCGGCGCTGAGCGTGAAGCTGAGGTAATCCAGCTCGTTGGCGCCGACGAACTCGCTGCCGGTGTGCGCGATCACCGTCGATCCGACCGACAGCGTGGTCGTCACATGACAGGGGATCAGGCCCACACAGTGAGCGAGGATCGAGCCGACTCCGTCGTCTGAGACGTAGCCGCTGGTGCCGATGATCCGCAGCCGCGTGGACTCCGCGAGCCTGCGCGGCGGTCCTGCGCCGCTGGCCGTGAACGGCACCAGGTCGAGCGTGGCGCCGGCGGTCTTACCCGAGCTGCCGCGTACCGTGACTCGCACGGGCAGTCTCCGGCCGGAGGCGTGCGCGAGCATCGAGCGCCCCTGGTCGCTGAGCTGGAAGTAGACATTGCCGGCGCCCGCTCCCGGGATGTACTCGCTGTGGGTGTGGGCGATGACCGTCCGGCCGGCGGTGACCGTGGCGGTCACCAGGCACGGACTCGGCGTCGGGCAGGTGACCGGTACCGCGCCGAAGCCGCTCGACGGCACCCATGCCGACCCGCCGTAGATCGAAAGGTGCGGCGCCGTGGCTGAAGAGGCGGAGGTGGCGAGGACGCGACCCGAGGGACTGAGCGCCTGCACCATGAAATAGGGCTCGTTGCTGTGCACGGGTATGCGCGTCTCGAACCCACCCTTGGGCGCCGTGCCGAGCGGCTTGAGCGCGCCCGGGCTGGCGCCGCCGAGAACTCGCCACGCCGTCACGCCGGTGGCGCCGTTCCAGCTCGCATAGAGATTGGCCACGCCGGTCGAGCCCGGCTCGTCGGCGAGCGAGGGTACGCCGAGCGGTTGCCCGGTCCACTGAAAGCGATACGCACGGTAGCTGGCGGTGGGCACCGTGAAGTGCGCGTCGAAGTCCTGCTTGCCGCTAGCGGTGTCCTGCGAGAAATTCGGCAGCTCGCCCCAGCCGAGGAACACGTCTCCGCCCGGCAGTGTCTGCATGCTGCCCTCGAAATCGGTCGAGATCTCGGGTGAGTGGTCGTACTCCTTGACCAGCGTCGCCGTCTCGTGCGCGATGTCGACCCGCTCCCAGATCCCGCGCGAGTACGGATGCACCTTCGGCGGGCCGGCGCCGTCGTCGAAGATCGTCAATGACCCGTCGGGTTGGACGACGGCGTCGTGCTGACCCCAGGTGGAGGTGCCCTTACCCATCTTGAACGTCGAGCTCTTCCCTCCCAGCGACCACAGGACGTCCCCGGTCTGATGGTCGATGTCATACAGCGCCGAGGTGTTGCGCATCGACAGGACCAGGTTCCCGTTGCCGTCGATCGCGATCGAGTTCAGGTGGAAGGGGTCGTACAACCCCTTGGGCGGGACCTTCGTGTACGTCGCACTGAGCGGGATGTGGTCGAGCGAATGCCACTCGAACAGCACGAGGCCGGTGTTGATGTCGATCTCCTGCACGACCGAGTCGACCGTGCCCCGCTTGACCCCGGGGAGGTGCACCGGCCACGCGGCGGTGATGTAAGCGTCACCCTGGGGAGTGAGCAGGAACTCGTGCGAGTCCTCGTCGAGCCCGTTGGCGGCGTGCACGGTCGCGATCTGCTGGTAGTTGCTGTTGTAGATGACTCCCTCACCACGGCCGTAGCCCGCGTCGGTGTTACCGACCCACCATGTGAGCACGGGCTCACCGAACACGTTCTGCACGCGGAAGTTGGTGATCGAGAGCTTCTCGGACACCGGATAGGGGAGGAACCACACGACCTTGCCGTGAGGGTCGAGGATCAAGGGTCCGTTCTGAAGCGGGCCATCGCGAGGCGCCACGAAGATGTCGCCGTCTGACGCCGGCGCCGTGTCCTTGGTCACCGCGATCGAGGGCGGCTCGAGGTCCGGACGCGACTGAAAACGCTGGACGCCGTTCGGTCCGGCCGATACGACAGACAGCTTGCCGTAGGGGATCAGCCCCGACGGGTTGGCGATTGCGAAGCTGAACGTGCCGTTCGTGGCACCGAGTATGTTCAGGTCGGTGGTCACCGTGACCGTTTCGCCGGGCGCGAACGGCGTGTCGGACAGGAAGCTCCCACCCTGGCCGTCCGAATCGGCGGCGACGTGACCGGTGTGCACGCCCGTGACGGAGCCGGCTACGGTCACGGGCCCGATCGCTGACGGCGCGACACCCCGAAACGCGATCTGCTCCTGTCGCGTGTTGTAGTGCGACCCCGGCAGCGGGAACACCGCAACGGATGCGTCGGCCGGGGCTGCGATCGCCAGCCACCAGGCCACAGTCGTCAGCGCGACCGCTAGTGCGAGCCGCACCACGCGAACATGCCGCGGGTCGCGCCCGCGATCTCGACCAGCGCGTCACGCGCCGTGCGGCTGATGCCGGCGCCGTTGACGAAGCCGTGGATGAAGCCGGGGAACCGGCGCACCGTCGCCGGCGTGCCCGCCTCCCTAAGCGCCCAGGCGTAGGCCTCACCCTCGTCGCGGAGCGGGTCGAACCCGGCGGTGACGACGTACGCCGGCGCGAGCCCGGACAGATCGCCGGCGAGCAGCGGCGAGGCCCGCGGATCGCTCGCGTGGGTTCTCGCGGGGCCGAGGTAGTTGTCCTCGAACCAGTCCATCTCGGAATCGGTGAGCAGGAACCCCTCGGCGAACAGCTCGCGCGACCGGCGCCGAGTCGTGACGTCGGTTACGGGATAGATCAGGAGCTGGATCGCGGGCGCGGGCCCGCCGTCGCGGGCCGCGAGCTGGGAGACGACCGCGGCCAGATTCCCGCCCGCGCTGTCGCCGCCGACGCCGACCCGTGCCGGATCGGCGCCGAGCCGGTGGGCGTTCGCGTACGCCCACCGGAGCGCGGCGCGCGCGTCGTCGACCGCGGCCGGAAACGGATGCTCGGGCGCGAGCCGGTAGTCGATCGCGAGCACGTGCGCGCCGGCGTGGCGGCAGAGCACGCGGCACACGCCATCGTGCGTGTCGAGGTCCCCGTACGTGAACCCGCCACCGTGGTAGAAGACGAGCAGCGGATGTGGGCCGCCGGGCTCGGGCGGGACGTAGTGGCGGGCGCGCAGCGGGACCGTCTCGTGGCCGCCGTCGATCTCGAGGTCGCGGACCGACTCGACCGGAACCGGTTTGCCGGCATACACGGCGGTCAGGCGACGCCGCGCTTCCCTGGCATCGGCGACCGACAGCGTCTCGAGCGGCGGCTCGCGCTGCAGCGCGAGGACCGCGAGCACCAGCTGGACCTCGGGCGCGAGCGTCTGACCGTCGATCTCCACGGGCGGCTTGCGCGATAGCCGGACCTGGATCGACGGCGGGAGCGCTCCGAGCAGTTGCGCTGCCCATTGCTGGGCGCGCAGGCTCAGCGTTGGCGGCACGGTGGCGCGGGGCACTCGGCGATGCTATCTGCCGAGCGCCCGCGCCGCGTCACCTGGTCAGTGCACCGCGGAGCGCGAGAACATCCGGATCGAGACCGCCGTCAGCGCGACCGCGAACAGAGCGACCACGGCCAGGCTGAGCCACGCCTCGACCGTGACGTTGCTCATCCCCCAGATATCGTGCAGCCCCTTGCCGCTCGGGTCGACGAGCGCGTAGCGCATCAGCGCGAGCGCATGGGTCAGCGGCAGGAACTTCGCGATCGTGCTCAGCGCGCCCGGCATCGCGCCGATCGGGAACAGCGCACCGGCGAGGAAGAACGGCAAGATCGCGACCGCGGGGACCGCGCCGACGTACTCCTCCTGGTTAGCGATCCGGCTCGCGAGCGTTTCGGCGACCCCGTACATGAACACCGTGAACAGCAACGCCGCGCCGGCGAACCACACGACGCCGTCCGCGGTGATGTGGAACTCGCCGCCGCGCAGCGCCGCGAGGCCGATCAGGACGATCACCTGAAAGGTCGCGAGCACGAGCGCGACCAGGAGATTCCCGATCACCAGGTAGGCGCGGGGGACGGGGGCGGCGAGCAACTCGCGCTGGGCGCCGCTGTGGCGATCGACGATCACGCTGAGCCCGGCGAAGATGCAGCTCAGCGGGACGACGAGGCCCACCGCACCGACCCCGACGAACGACTCGTAGTCGATACCCGAATGCAGGCCGCCGGTCGCGACCTTCAGCGCGGGGGCGACGATCAGCGCGAGCAGCGCTGGGCCGATCAGCGGTACCAGGATCTGCCTGGGATTGCTGGCGGTGAGCGCCGCCCGGCGCCGGGCGAGCGTCACGACCGCGCCCGCCGTGCGAGCGCGCCGCGGTGCGCGCAATGTGACTGGAACTGGTTCGGCAATGGCTGACATGTGTGTGTCACTCCTCTGTGGGTTTCCGTGGGTTGCTCACGCGGCCTCGCGGAGCGCGCCGCCCGTGAGTTGCAGGTAGACGTCGTCGAGGTTCGGGGATCGGGTCGCGATCTCCGACGCGCGCAGGCGCTCTGACTCGATCGCCGCGAGCGCCTCGGTGGCGGCGTGGGAATGGAGCGGGACCGTGACCCGGGCCCCGATCGCGAACGCGTCGCGTCCGGCGATCCGGCGTTCGCGGAGGCTCGCCAGCGCCCGCTCCGCGCTTGCGCTTCCGTCGACGCGGAACTCGAGGATCTCCCGGCCGAGTGCGGCGAGCAGCGCCCGGGGAGAGTCGAGCGCGACCAGCGCGCCCTCGTGGATGATCCCCACGCGATCGCACAGCCGCTGGGCCTCGTCGAGGTAGTGGGTCGTGACCAGGATCGTGAGCTCGTCGCGCTCGCGCAGGCCGGCCATCACGTCGAGCAGTTCGTGGCGGATCCGGGGGTCGAGTCCCACGGTCGGCTCGTCGAGGAACAGCACCTGCGGCTCGGAGCAGAGTGCGCGCGCGATCTCGAGGCGCCGGCGCTCGCCTCCGCTGTAGGTGTGTACGGGCCGGTCGATGAGATCGCTCAGCCCGAGAGACTCGACCAACTCCGCGGTTCGGTGCTTGGCCCTTGGCTGCGGGACGCCCCAAAGCCGAGCATGGAGGTCGAGGTTCGCCCGCCCGGTCAGGCGGCGGTCGACGACCGCCTCCTGGAAGACAACGCTCGACACGCTCCTCGCCAGCAGCGGCGACCGAGCGACGTCGTGACCGACGAGCCGCGCGGTGCCGGCGGTCGGGACGATCGTCGTGGTTAGCATTCCAACGGTCGTCGATTTGCCGGCGCCGTTCGGGCCTAGCAGCCCGAACACCTCGCCTTCGGCAACCTCGAAGTCGATGCCCTTGACGGCCTCGACGCCGCCCGGATAGGTCTTGCGGAGCCCTTGCGCCTCGATTGCATGCATGTTCAATTCCTCCTGATGTGTCACTTCTGTCGTGTCCGGTTCGTCACCCGGTTGACGTGGCGCGACGAGAGGATGTGACCGATGGACGGAGCCCAGTGGCAAGCGGAGCAGTTCGAACGGAACCGGCGGCATCTGCGCGCCGTGGCGCAGCGGATGCTGGGCTCGGCGGCGGAGGCCGACGATGCGGTCCAGGAGGCGTGGTTCCGGCTGAGCAGAGCCGACACGGCCGGGGTCGAAAACATGCGCGGCTGGCTGACGACGGTGGTCAGCCGGATCTGCCTCGACATGCTCCGGGCTCGCCAGAGCCGGCGCGAGGACCTCGTCGACGAGTGGTCTGGCGACCCGGTCGTTGCTCTGTATGCCGGGGGCGAGGGCGATCCCGAGCACGAGGCCGTTATCGCCGATAGCGTGGGCCTCGCGCTGATGGTTGTGCTCGACACGCTGTCGCCCGCCGAGCGGCTCGCGTTCGTGCTCCACGACATGTTCGGCGTCTCGTTCGAGGAGATCGGGCCGATCGTCGACCGCAACGCCGCCGCGACACGCCAGCTAGCCAGCCGCGCGCGCCGGCGGGTCAGGGGCGCGCACGAGCCCGACGCGGCGACCGTCGCTCACCAGCGAACGGTCGTCGAAGCGTTTCTCGCGGCCTCGCGCGACGGCGACTTCGACGCGCTGCTCAAGGTGCTCGATCCCGATGTCGTGTTCCGCGCCGAGGCCGGCCCCGCCGGGCCGTCCGTCCCGGCGCTGGTGCGCGGCGCCGACGAGGTCGCGAACGCGGTGCTCACACGTGGGAGGCCGTTCGCGCATCTCGGTCGGCCGGCGATCGTCAACGGCCGACCGGGCGCGTTCGTGGCCTTCCCTGACCGCGTGGTCTCGCTCGTCGCGTTCACGATCGTCGGCGACCGCGTCACCGAGCTCGATCTGCTGGTCGATCCGGTCAAGCTCCAGCGGGTGCGGATGCCGCTGCGCTGAGACCCGCGAGGCGGTTGAGCGCTGCCCGGACGCAGCCGGGTTCGTCCAACCACGGAAAGTGGCCGGCGGCGGGCACGACCTTCAGGAACGCGCGCGGCGACAGCTCGACCGTGGCGTGCGCCGCCTGACCCCACGGCATCGGGCTCGCGCCGCCGGCGACCACGCCATAGGGGACGTCGGTCGCGGCCAGCGCGGCTGCGACGTCCTCGGTGCCCGCGGCGATCTCGCTCATGATGCCCGAGTAGGCCTCGACCGAGGTCCGCGTCGGCGGCATCGGCGGCGCGTTCTCGGGATCGGCGAAGTACGCGGGCCACACGAGCCTCAGCGACTCGAGGAAGTTCTCCGCCGTCCCGCCCCCGGCCATCGTGCTCTCGTCGAGCTCGCGCAGGCGCTCGCGATCCTTTGCCGGCGTGCGCGCCAGCAGCTCTGCCGCGCACGCGGCCATGCCGCCGTCGCCCACCACCCCGAGCGGATCGACGCCGAGCGCGCCGAGCAGCCGTTCCGGATGGGCGGCCAGGAGACGGAGCGCGAGCTGCCCTCCCCACGAATGGCCGACGACGAGCGCGCGCTCCCACTCGAGCGCGTCGAGCACGGCGATCGCGTCCTCCACCCCTTGCGCGATCGTGAACGGGCCACTCAGCGTCGAAGGCGCGAGGCCGCGCTGCTGGTAGGCGGCGACGCGGAAGTCGGGCGCCAGCTCGTCCCCGAGCTCGTCCATGTCCTCGAAGCTCAGGCCAGGCCCGCCGTGCAGAAGCAGCGCCGGCGATCCGCCGCCGGCGAGCCAGCCTCCTAGCAGGCCGCCGGGGACGGCGACCTTGAACACCTCACGCCCGCGCACGGCGTGCAGACTAACTCGGACGTGCCGGCTCTAGGTTTCGGGCACTGGGAGCGCAGCTGCCGAGCCGTCGGCCGGCGTCGGATTTGGCACCCGCTTCGCGTCAGAGCCCTCGAGCAGGATCAGCGTGAGCGCGATCGGCACCGTCGCCGGCAACAGATGCTCGATCGGCAGCAGCAGCAGTCCGTACGCGGCGCCGATCGTGGTCACGAGCACCGCCGCGATCAGCTGCCGGTGTCGGCCGGCGAGGAACCCGCCGAGCACGGCTGCGAGCACGAGGTCGGGGTAGTCGGTCGACACCCGGCCGATCATCGCCTGGGTGAACACGGGTCCGTGCACGTCGGCGGTGGCCGTCGCCATCAGCACCGCCGCCGAGCGGCCTACCCCTGAGGCGAGCAGTGCGACGTCGGCCAGACACATGCCGACCACGCCCGCGACGAACCAGCGGCTCGGGATCAGGCGCGCGATCGCCGTGCCGATCGCAAGGCATCCGAGCGCTGTCAGCGCGGTGGCCGAGAGCTCGCCCGCCCAGCCGCTGATGAGCGCCGCGATCACCGCGAACGCGGCCGCCATCGCGAGTAGCGCCAGCCGCGGTCCTCGCACCACCTCCAGTACGGCGACGGTGGCGAGCAGCGGCGTCATCACGCCCGCCATCACCACGAGACCGAGCGCCATCGATGGCATCAGGAGCGGGACGAACGTGCCGACGAGGATCGAGCCCGGCAGCAGCAGCGCCCACGCCGGCGAGCGCAACGTGCGCAGCGGCTCGAGTGCGTCAGCGCGCGGAAGTGCGACCAGCGCCCCCTCGAGGCTCGCCAGCGCGATCACTGCTGCGTATCCGGAAGCGGTCATCCTGCCCAGCGTTGAAGCTGCTGACGACCGGGTAATTCAGTGGGCACCAGGGGGTTGTACCCAGTTTGGCTAACACGAAGCTAACACAACACTAAACTTTTACAAAGGGTTGGCTTCGGCCGTGGAGAACGCGGCCAAAAGCTGCGCAAACGCTCCAGCGGACGGGCTGTTCAGTCGGCCGAGTCGGCCTCGAGCGCCTGCACGGTGAGCGCCATGTAGTCGCCGGCGCTCCCCTGCGGAAACGCCCAGCCATCCGCCGGTCCCTTCAGCGCCAGCACCGTTCCGGTGTCGAGCTGCTCCGCGACCTCGGGGAACCGCATCGTCGAGAACAGCAGGTACCGCGCCGGCGACGCGGACACGTTACGCAGCCGGTGCGCACCATCGGCGCCCGCCGGGAACGCGACGACCGCGCCCTTGCCAACCTCCCGGGTCCCGTCGGGCGTGCGCAGCTCGAGCACGCCGTCGAGCACCAGCAGCAGCTCCTCGTTCGCGTGGTGCAGGTGGTACGGCGCGGCCTGGCCGCCGGGATCGACCTCGTACAGCGTGCAGCCGAGCTCGCGGGCGCCGGCGGCCGCGCCGACCCGCGTGCCCCGGGCCGCGCCGATGTCGCGCTCCCAGGTGGTGGTTTCGAAGACGTTGTTGGAATCGTCGGGCATACCGGAAGGATCGCGGATCGGTGGCGCTGGCGCGCGGGGCGGTGGCGGGGAGGGTGGCGCGCGGGGGCGGTGACGGCGGCGTGCGGGACGGTGGCGCGCGGTGGCGGAGCGGCTCGCCCGCGCGACCGCGCCACTGTCACCTGTACGAGGCCCGAAACCTCCGCCGGCCCGACCGCTCCCGGGACATGAGCATCCCCCAGCTGCTTATGGCCCGACAGCGGGCAAGGGGCGGCCGATTTCGGGCCTTGTACAGGCCCGCGGGTGGCGGGCCGCGGTCGCGATGGGGAGGCCCGTGGCCGGGCGGGGTGCTTAACCTGCCGCGGCCGCCCCGGCGCTCGCGGGGATGCCCGCTTTGGCGCGTTAAGCACCTTGCCGGCGATCTCAGACCGCTCGCCCTCGCCCTCGCCCTCGCCCTCGCCCGCACGACCCCGCCACCGCCACCCCGCGCCACCCCGCGCCACCGCCACCCCGCGCCACCGCGCCCTCGCGCCACCGCGCCCGCCGATTTGCCGATGCGCGCACGGATCGGCCGATCCGAGCGCGAAGGCTCACGTCGCCGGCGCCGGGTGCTGTAGAAGTCGCACACGCCGTAGCCGAAGACGAGAGAGGTGGAGAGATGGCGGATCGGGTTTTGACGACGCATGCGGGGAGCCTGCCGCGGCCGGATGAGTTGGCGGACATGATTTGGGCGCGGATGGATGGGGAGCAGGTCGACGACGGCGAGCTCGAGGCGAAGACCGCCGAAGCGGTGGCCGAGCTGGTCGCCAAGCAGCGCGAGGTCGGCCTCGACGTGATCAGCGACGGCGAGATGAGCAAGCCCGGCTTCAGCTCCTACGTGGCCGACCGCTTCTCGGGGTTCGGCGGCACCTCTGAGTTCCAGTCCGATGACGTGGCCCCGTTCCCAGAGCTCGCGATGAAGCTGTTCGCGAATCCGCAGACGGCTCACCTGGGCTTCTCCAACTGCGTTGGATCGGTCGAGCTCAAGGACAAGGACGCGGTGCATCGGGATATCGCCCGTTTCAAGAGCGCCCTCGGCGATGCGGATCTGTCCACAGCGTTCATGGGCGCGATCAGTCCGGGACAGATCGCGTTCAACTATCCCGACCAGCACTACGGATCGCACGAGAAGTATCTGGCGGCCTGCGCGGACGCACTCTCCTACGAGTACAACGCGATCATCGATGCGGGGTTCAACCTGCAGATCGATTCGCCGGACATGGCGATGGCGGCACACGCGCGCTCGGTCGGGAGCAGCGTCGGCGACTGGCACCACCACCTCCCGCTCGCGGTCGAGGCGCTCAACGGGGCGCTCGAGGGAATTCCGTCGGAGCGGCTGCGCTTCCACGTGTGCTGGGGCAATACCGGCACGCCCCACCACCTCGACGTCCCGCTGGCGGACATCATCGATCACGTGCTCAAGGTGAACGCCGGCGCGATCTATGTCGAGGGCGCCAACCCTCGCCACGCCCACGAGTGGCGCGTGTTCCGCGATGTCGAGCTCCCAGATGACAAGTCGGTGATCCTGGGCGTGATCGACGTCAAGTCCAACTACGTCGAGCATCCGCGACTCGTCGCCGATCGCCTCGTGCAGGTCGGAACCTTCGTCGGCAAGGACCGGTTGATGGCCGGCACCGACTGCGGTTTTGGCACCTTCATCCGGTGGTCTCTCGTCGATCCGGGTGTGATGTGGTTGAAGCTCGGCGCGATGGTCGACGGCGCCGAGATCGCATCCGGCGAGTTGTAACCGACCCCGCTCTGCACGGATAATCGACCCGTGGGCCAGGAGGTCGCTGCCAGAACCTTCAGCCGCGAGGACCGGCTGCGCTACCGCATGAAGGTGCGGGCGAACCTCGACGTGTTCGCCCGCATGCTGTCCGAGGCGCGGTTCCATCCCGAGATGCGCTCGTTCGGGCTCGAGATCGAGCTCAACCTCACCGACGATGCCGGCGCCCCCGCGCTGATCAACGCGGCCGCGCTCGAGGCGATCGCGGATCCGGCGTTCCAGACCGAGCTGGGGCAGTTCAACGTCGAGATCAACGTGCCGCCGCGGCTGCTCGAGGGCGAGGTGTTCTCGGAGCTCGAGTCGACCGCGCGAGCCAGCCTCAACGACGCGGAGGACAAGGCGCGGACGGTGGGCGCGCACATGATGATCATCGGGATCCTCCCGACAATCGACGCCGCCCATCTACGCGCCGAATCGTTCAGCGCGAACCCGCGGTACGCGCTGCTGAACGAGCAGGTGTTCGCGGCGCGAGGGGAGGACCTCGAGATATCGATCGCCGGCGTCGAGCGCCTGTCGACCCACGCCGACACGATCGCGCCGGAGGCCGCGTGCACGAGCGTCCAGCTCCACCAGCAGGTCGGGCCTGAGGCGTTCGCGCGGTACTGGAACGCGGCGCAGGCGATCGCCGGCGTGCAGGTCGCGGTGGCGGCGAACTCGCCGTTCTTCTGCGGCAAGGAGCTGTGGCGCGAGACCCGGATTGCGCTGTTCGAGCAGGCGACCGACACGCGACCCGAGGAGCTGAAGATCCAGGGTGTGCGACCGCGCGTGTGGTTCGGCGAGCGTTGGATCACCTCGATCTTCGATCTGTTCGAGGAGAACGTCCGCTACTTCCCGTCGCTGCTGCCGGTGTGTGAGGAGGAGGATCCGCTCGCGACGCTGGAGCGCGGCGACGTCCCGCAGCTCGCAGAGCTGCGCCTCCACAACGGCACGATCTACCGCTGGAACCGCCCGATCTACGACGTCGTGCGCGACCAGCCGCATCTGCGCGTCGAGAACCGCGTGCTGCCCGCCGGGCCGACGGTAGTCGACATTCTCGCCAACGCCGCCTTCTACTACGGGCTGCTGCGCGTGATCGCCGACGAGGAGCGGCCGGTGTGGTCGCAGATGTCGTTCTCGGCCGCGGAGGAGAACTTCCACGCCGGCGCTCGCGACGGGATCGATGCTCGGCTGTACTGGCCCGGGTTGGGCGGAGAGGTGCCGGCGGCCGAGCTTGTCCTCAGGCGGCTGCTGCCGCTCGCCCATCAGGGCCTCGAGCGGTGGGGGGTCGCGTCGACGGACGCCGCGCGCCTGCTCGAGATCATCGAGCGCCGATGCGTGCAGCTGCGCAACGGAGCGTCGTGGCAGAGCCAGGTCTTCCATCGCCTCTACGACGACAGGGGGATGGACCGCGCCGAGGCGCTGCGGCAGATGACCAGGCGATACCGCGACCACATGCACAGCAACGAGCCCGTCCACGACTGGCCGATCGACTGAGCAACACGATCCGCGGCCCGGGCGATTAGCCTTCGCGGCGTGGCCGACCCGGGAACGCCAGGCAGCTCCGCGTACCGTGCGGCCGGCGTCGATTACCACGCGCTCGACGCCGGCAAGCGCAACGCTCTGACCGAGGCGCTCGTGACGTCGGGGCTGCTGGCCGCGTCCGGCGGCCGGGCGGTGGACGAGTCGCGCGGCGAGCCGGCGTTCGTGTTCGAGGCCGGGGGACAGACGCTCGCGTTCGTCGTCGAAGGGCTCGGGACGAAGTCGATCATCGCCCGCCAGGTGCACGAGCAGCTTGGCGTGAGCGCGTTCGACAACGTCGCCTACGACACGGTGGCGGCGATCGTCAACGATCTCTGCTGCGTCGGGGCGGTCCCGCTCGTCGTGAACGCCTATTTCGCGACCGGATCATCGGACTGGTATGCCGACGAGGACCGGAACGGCATACTCGTCAACGGCTGGCGCGAGGCGTGCGTGGACGCCGGCGCGACCTGGGGAGGCGGCGAGTCGCCCTCCCTCCCCGGGCTCGTCGCGACCGAAGACATCGAGCTCGCCGGCAGCGCCGTCGGCCTGGTCCCACTTGGGCGTCAACCGATCCTGGGGTCCGAGCTCGCGCCGGGAGACGAGATCGTGATCGTCGAGAGCAACGGTCTCCACGCGAACGGCTCGTCGCTGGCGCGGCGGGTGGCCGAAGGACTGCAAGACGGGTACCGGACGCCCCTCCCGAGCGGGCGGGCGTTCGGCGAGGCGCTGCTCGACCGGACCCCGATGTATGCGGCACTCGTCCGGGCCCTGCTCGCCACCGACCTCGAGGTCCACTACCTCAGCCACATCACCGGCCACGGGCTGCTGAAGCTGATGCGCCCGCGCCGCGAGCTGACCTACACGGTGACGAAGCTCCCCGAGGTTCCGGAGGTGCTCGCGTTCCTGGTGGCGCAGACCGAGATGTCGCCGGCCGCCGCGTACTCGACGTTCAACATGGGGTGCGGCTTCGCCGTGTACTGCGCCGGCGGGGCGGGCGACGAGGTGGTCCGGATCGCATCCGGGCTGGGACTGCGGGCCGCCGTCGCCGGCGCCGTCGAGCAGGGACCGCGCCGCGTCGTGCTCGAGGGGATCGGGGTCGTGTTCGAGAGCGGCGACATGGATCTGACGCCGCGCCGCGCCGCCTAGCCGGCCGGTGAGGATGTGCGCGCCGGCGAGGGTATGCGGACCGGCGTCGGCGGATGGGGCCCGAAGTGCGCCGGCGAGGGTATGCGGACCGGCGTCGGCGAATGGGGGCCGAAGTCCACTGGCGCGACGGGGGGCTTGGGCTCCGGCACCCGCGGGAGCGCCCGGTGAGCGGGCGTGAGCGCGATCGGCGGCGCTGGCCCGATCACGGGCGGCGCCGGACGAATCTCGATCTTCCGTAGCTGAGTGACCGGGACCTGATCCCTGGCGGCCGAGGCGCGTACGCGGATCGGCTGTGTGGCGGAGCCGCACCCCGCGACGGCGACGGCGCCCAGCGTAGCCGCCGCGATTGCAACCGGCTGGCGGAAACGGGATCGATGCAAGCGGGCCAACTGTCCTCCACCGTGACTACGTCTGAACGCCGCCACCGTCACGGGCGGTCGCGAAACCCGCGAGACCATCTAGAGCGGCTAGGTCGGCTGGGCCGGGATCGGTGTCGCCGCGGCGCACGCCACGGCCCCGAGCAGCTCGGCCCGCCCCTGGAGGCTCGTCGTGATCACGGCCGTGTGGGCCGGTCCGGGCTGTGCAAGGTGTCTCACCGAGTCGCGTACTCCGCCCGTGAAATCGGCGCCGGTCGACGCGAGGTCCCCGCCGAGGACCACCGCCTCGGGGTTGAGCGTGTTGCACAGGTTCGCGATGACGACGCCAATCGTGCGCCCCGATTCGGCCAGGATTTTAGTTGCGACCGGGTGGTCCATGTCCGCGGGGTTGAGCGGATCGAGCCCGAGCGGCTCGAGGTGCCGGCGCACGACGTCGATCGACACCGTCGCCTCCAGGCAGCCGCGGTTCCCGCAGCGGCACCAGGCTCCGGTGGGGTCGATCTGGGTGTGCCCGATCTCGCCGGCCATGCCGTGGGATCCGCGGTACAGCTGACCGTTGAGGACGAGTGCGGCGCCGATGCCGTTCGAGGCCTTGACGTAGATGAAGTCCTTGAGGTTGCGGGCTGCCCCGTACGTCATCTCGCCGAGCGCCCCGAACGCGGCGTCGTTGCCGAGCGTGAACGTCAGCCCGGTCCGTCGGCGCAGCTCCTCGGTGGGGTCGAGGTCGGCCCAGCTCGCGAGGATCGTCGGTGACCCGACGCGGTTGGTCCGGTTGCTGAGCGGGGCGGGGATGCCGGCGGCGGCCGCGCGAATGGCGGTGTGGGTGAGGCCGGCACGGTCGAGCACCAGGGTCATAAGCTCGCTCGCCAAGTCGAGCGCGCTCTCGGCGTGCCCGTCGACGTCGAGCGGGGTGCTCTCCTCGGCGAGGATCCGCCCGTCGCTCGTGGCGACGGCGACCCGGATGTGACGGTGACCGAAGTCGAAGCCGGCGACGATGCCGTCCGGCCGGTGCAGCGACAGGAGCGTGGCCGGCCGGCCGCTGCCGGATCCGGCGCCGCCGCTTCGCGCCGGCGCCTCGTCGATCACGCCGTCGCTGAGAAGCTCGGCGACGAGCGCGGTGGTCGTGCTCCGCGGCAACCCGATCGCGCGCGAAAGCTGGGAGCGGCTGATCGGCCCGTCGTCGCGGATCATCGCGATTAGATGGGCTCGGAGCAGCGTGTGCGCCTTCCCCGGGGCCACCTCGGGGTCCGAGGTCTGGGTCACGGCGCGCAGAGTACCCGAGATTGGGCCAATTCGGCTTCGTGGGAGCCGAAATAGCTCCCGATTGTTCGGCTTGACGCGGCAATGCCCGGGGTGTTAGCGTCCCCGCCGCCTCGCTTTGCCAGCTTTTGGCTCTCACACGGCCAAATCCGCCTCGCAGAGGCCATACCTTGCAACGGATCCTTCGAAACAGCGCCAGTCGCCACAGCCGATGCGTCCATCGCCACGCAGAGGGAGGTGATGTCACCGATCGATACCGCACGCAGCGCCCCCGCCAGGGGCGGGCGCGCGTCCGCGTTCGCAGCACGGGCCGCGCGGATGGTGCAAGGGTCGGCCGGGGCTGACCAGCCGATGTTTATGGTCTGTTAACCACAGTGGACGGCGGCCTCGTGGTTTGCCAGTGTGTTCCAGCCGGGGTGGAGGACCCGGCCGGAACTGTTACCAACGTCGACGTTTCGCGCCAAGTTGAGAGGAGCGCGCCGGTATGAGTAGTCGTTTATTGCGAGTGTGTTTGTTAACCGTTGCCCTGGCGACGGTAGCTGTCGGATGTGGCAGCTCGAAAAGCAGCAGCAGCAGTACCAGCAGCGCAGCTGCGGCGAGTTCCACGAGTGCCACGAGCACGTCATCGGGTGGAACAGCGACGCCGGGCATTTCGGTGACATCGTTCACCAACGATTTCTCGGCAATGAATGCGTTGAAGCCGCTGACCGCGCAGGGCAAGGGTAAGGTCGCGGCGATTCTGCCGGATACGACGAGCTCAACCCGGTACGTCGAGTTCGACGCGCCTTACCTAAAGAAGGCGGCGGCGGCCGCAGGTCTGCCGAGTGGAGACATGACCGTCGAGAACGCGCTGGGCAGCGATTCGACCTTCGTGACCGATGCGGAGAGCGCCATCACGAACGGCGCGACGGTGCTGCTGATCGACCCCGAGGATTCGGGCACGGGCGTGACAGTGCAACGCTATGCCAAGGCGCACGGCGTCGCGGTCGTCGACTATGACCGGCTCACCCTAGGCGCGCCGGCGGGCACGGCTGACTACGTCAGCTTCAACAACGTGCACGTCGGTCAGCTGATCGGCTCGGGTTTCGTGCAGTGCGTCAATCAGTGGCACGTGGCCAAGCCGAACGTCGTCGTGATGGCCGGCGCGGTGACCGACAACAACGCCACGCTGTTTGCCCAGGGCTACAACGGGGTCCTCGCGTCCTACTTCCAGTCCGGAAAGTGGGTGCTCGCCGCCCGCCCCGCGGGGACGTGGATGCCGCCTGTCGCTCTGACCGAGTTCGAGGGCGCCTACACCGCGCATCACGGCATCAACTCGGCGGTGATCCCGAACGATGAGAACGGGGCGCCGATCATCTCCTTCCTCCAGGCCCACGGTGTCAAGCCGAAGACGTTCCCGACGACGGGCCAGGACGCGACTCTGACCGGTCTCCAGAACATCCTCTCCGGCTACCAGTGCGGAACGGTCTACAAGCCGATCTACCTCGAGGCGCAGGCGGCGATCGCGCTCGCGATGTACCTCCGGGCCGGCAAGACGGCGCCGGACTCCCTGCTGAACGCCAAGACCGTGGACCCGACTACGCACGTGTCGGTGCCCTCATCGCTCTTGGTTCCCGAGTGGGTCACGCCGACGAACATGAACGACACGGTCATCAAGGACAACTTCGTGCCCGCGGCGCAGCTCTGCTCTGGGAAGTACGCGTCGGACTGTAAGGCGGCGGGGATAACGGGCTGATCGAGGGATCCTTGTCGAAGCGATAGTGTGTGCGGGCCCTTCCGGCGCATCGGAGGGGCCCGTCGCACATAGGGAGGACGATGAGCACTTCGGACAGCCCCGCCACCGAGCCGGTCTCGACCCAGAGCAGCTCCAACGGCGCGTTGCTGGAGCTTCGCGGGGTGACCAAGCGGTTCGGCCCCGTGCAGGCTCTGACGAGGATCAATTTCGAGGTCCCAGCGGGGAAAGTGACGGCGCTGGCCGGGGACAACGGCGCGGGCAAGTCGGTCACGATCAAGACGATCGCCGGGTTGTGGCCGCCCGACGAGGGCGAGCTCGTATGGGACGGAAAGCCCGTTCACTTCCATGGGCCGCGCGACGCCGAGGCCGCCGGCATCACGACGATCTATCAGGATCTGGCGCTTGCCGACAACCTCGACATCGTCCAGAATATGTTCCTCGGCCACGAGCCGAGCGAGCGCGGGTTGCTCGACGAAGCGAAGATGGAGACGAGCGCCAAGCAGACGCTTCAGGAGCTCTCGGTCAAGACGATCAGGTCGATCCGCCAGCCGGTAGCGTCGCTGTCAGGCGGCCAGCGCCAGTCGGTCGCGGTTGCCAAGGCGGTGATGGCGAAGGCGAAGCTCGTGATCATGGACGAGCCGACGGCGGCGCTCGGCGTATCGCAAACAAGGACGGTGTTGGCCCTGATCAAGCGGCTTGCCTCGCAGGGTGTCGCCGTGCTCGTCGTCTCCCACAACCTCAACGATGTGTTCGCGGTCGCGGACCACGTCGTGATCCTGTATCTGGGAAACATGGTCGCTCAGGGTCCGGTGACGGACTTCGACCCCACCACGGTCGTCGACTACATGACCACCGGGCGTTCGTCGCGAACGGTGGACCACGCGGCGGTCCCACGCTCGGCCGGACAGGAGGGCATCTGATGCCTGACGAGTTCTCGAGCCCCGGCGTGCCGTCCGAGACAGAGGAACCGCCGCTCTCGACCGAGCTGGAGGAGGACGAGGCCGCTCCGGAGACCGACGCCGACCTCGTAACGGCCGCGCCCGAGGTGCTGGCGGACTCGCTCCCCGACTACCTGCGCGCGCAGTGGCGGCGCGTCAAGAGCGGGGAGAGCGGCGCACTGCCCGTCGTCGCCGGAATCATCATCATCGTCATCTTCTTCCAGGCCGAGCGATCCAGGTTCGGGTCCGACGGGAATCTGGTCAACCTGTTCGACCAGGCGTCGATCTACATCCTGCTCGGGGCCGCCCAGATATTCGCCCTGATCCTGTCCGAGATCGACCTCTCGGTCGGCTTCGTGCTCGCCGTCGGCGGGATGGTGATCGCCGAGTTGATCGCTCCCCCGGTGAATTTCCCGTGGTGGCTCGGGATCATCTGCGGCGTCGGCGTGACCGCGGGAATCGGATACCTCCAGGGGAGCCTGATCACGAGGCTTCACATTCCATCGTTCGTCGTCACGCTCGCCGGCCTGCTGTTCTTCGAGGGGGTCCTGATCGAGCTCGCCACGATCGACAAGCAGGCGGTCGGCGGCGTGATCTCGGTCTCGACCTCGAGCCCCGTCTTCAAGCTCGTGAACGCCAACCTCAGCGTTGCGGCCGGCTGGATCGGCCTGGTCGTGGTGATCGCTATCTACGCGGGCGTATCGATACGCCGCGCGGCGCGTCGCCGTGAACAAGGGCTGACTGCGCCTCCGCTCGGCATCACCCTGTTCCAGATCGGCGCTGCCGCGGTCGGCGGGATCCTGCTCGTCTACGTGTGCAACCAGAACCGCGGCCTGCTGACCCCGCTGAAAGGGGTCCCGTACGTCGTTCCGTTCGTCGGGCTTGTGCTGCTCGTGTACTCCATCTTCCTGGGGCGGATGCGTCTCGGGCGGTACATGTATGCCATCGGCGGAAATCCCGAGGCCGCCCGTCGCGCCGGCATCAACGTTCAGCGCGTGCGCAGACTGGCGTTCGTGTTCAGCGCGATGACCGCAGGGCTCGCCGGACTGGTCTACGCGTCCACCCTGGGGTCGGTGTCGACCGGCGTCGACGGGGGCACGTACACGTTGTACTCGGTGGCGGCGGCCGTGATCGGCGGGGCCAGCCTGTTTGGCGGCCGGGGCAAGCCGATCCACGCGCTGCTGGGCGGGCTCGTGATCGGAACCGTCTACAACGGTCTGGCGTTGATGGGAGTCAGCGCGGCCGGCCAGTTCATCGCGACCGCCCTCGTGCTCCTGGCAGCCGCGGCGATCGACTCGCTCGTTCGCCGGCGCGGCTCCACCGGGGCCTTATAGATCCATTTCGCAGCGGCCTGATGGGGCCGACCGGATCGGCGTGGGTAGGCTGAGTCAGATGTCACTGGTCACAGCGACGTCTTGAGACGACTCGGTCCCGCGCTCGAGGAGCGCGATTTCCGGCTGTGGTGGCTGGCGCTGCTCGGGATGGGGATCAGCCTGCAGGCGCTCGAAGTGGCGATCGGGTGGGAGGTCTATGCGCTGCATCGGAGCCCGCTCGACCTCGGCTGGATCGGGCTGGCCGAGTTCGTGCCGCTGTTCGTGCTCGCGCTCCCGGCGGGGCAACTCGCGGACCGGCTCCCTCGCCGGCTGATCTTCGCCGGGGCGCTGTGGCTGAGCGCGGGGGTCGGCGTCGGGCTCGCGCTCGTCAGCTCGTCGGGGACCACGCAGGTGCGGCCGTACCTGGCGCTCGCGGTCGCGGCGGGCGTGGCGATGGCGCTTGGGTGGCCGGCGGCGCGGGCGATGCCGCCGACGCTCGTCAGCATCGACCTGCTTCAGAACGCGATGACCCTGCGGTCGATCGCGAGCCAGGCCGGGCAGGTCATCGGCCCCGCGTTCGGCGGCCTGCTGTATGGCGTGTCCCCGTCGCTCGTCTATCTGCTTGCGGCCGGATCGTGCGTCGTGTCGTCGGGTTTCGTCCTGGCGATACATCCGCAGCCCGCGGCCGACCTCGACGACCAGGGCGACGCGCGGCCGCCGAACGTCGAGAGCGTGCTCGAGGGACTCCGTTTCGTGCGCCGCACTCCGGTCCTGCTCGGGGCGATCCTGCTCGACCTGCTCGCGGTGCTGTTCGGCGGCGCGGTCGCCCTGCTGCCGGTGTTCGCGCGCTCGATCCTCCACGTCGGAGCCGCAGGCCTCGGAGTTCTACGCGCGGCGCCGGCGATCGGCGCGCTGCTGGCCGCGGCCTGGATCACCCGGCACCCGATCAGGCGGAGGGCCGGACGGACGCTGCTGCTCGTGGTCGGGCTGTACGGCGCGAGCATCATCGTGTTCGGCCTCTCGCGCGTGTTCGTGATCTCGCTGCTCGCGCTCGCAGTCAGCGGGTTCGTCGACCTGTACAGCATGAACATCCGCTCGACCACGGTCGCGCTCGCCTCGCCAGACCGCCTGCGCGGGCGCGTCAACGCGGTCGAGATGGTGTTCATCAGCGCGTCGAACCAGCTCGGCGCGTTCGAGTCCGGAGTCGCCGCGTATCTGGTCGGGACGGTGCCGGCGGTCGTCGGCGGCGGCGTGATGACGATCCTGCTCGCGGTCAGCTGGGGCCGGATCTTCCCGGCGCTCGCCGATGTGGACCGGCTCGAGGACGTGCGCCCGCCGGTGCCGGTGCCGAGTGAGGTCGAGCTCGTCGCGTAACGTGTCGCGTCGATGAGAGAGCCTCGACGCCGGCTCGCCGAGGAGCTGTACGCCCGCAGCCACGAGCACGACCAGGCCCAGGCAGACCGGCTCGATCGCTTCCGGAACGTCGAGCCGCCGACCGCGGAGTTGCTCGCCGTGCTGATCCGCGCCACCGGGGCGCGGCGCATTCTCGAGCTCGGAACTTCCAACGGCTACTCGACGATCTGGCTGGCCGACGCAGCCGAGGTCAACGGGGGGCGCGTCGTCACCGTCGACGTCGACGCGCGTCGAGGCGAGCTCGCGCGGGAGAACCTGCGGAGCGCGGGGCTCGAGGGACGGGTCGAGCTACGGACCGAGGACGCCGCGCAAACGCTCGCCGAATCTGAGGACGCGGCGTGGGAGTTCGTGTTCCTCGACGCCGAGCGGCCGGCCTATCCCGGGTATCTGCCCGAGCTCGTGCGGACACTCGCGCCGGGAGGGCTCTTGGCCGTCGACAACGTCCGCTCGCACGAGCACCAGCTGATCGAGTTCACCGCGCTGATCGAGGCCGAGGCGGCGTTGACCCAGGCCGTGGTCCCGGTCGGCGCCGGGCTGAGGCTGGCCGTACGGGACCGCTGAGCGGCTAGCGACGCCGGCGATCGCTGTGGCTTCGGCGCGTCGTCCGGCGCCGTTCGTCCGGCTTCACGCGACGGCTCTCGGCGAGCGCGCTACGGAAGAACGTCGCCAGCTCGCGGTCGCCGATGCTCTCGGCGTGGATGATGTAGCTCTCGAGCGGAGCGCCGTTGGCCATGCACTGCTCCGCGAACCAGATCAAGCCGGAGTGCTGTTCGTGGTCGCGCCGGTCGGTGGCGCCGTTGTGGATATCCGTCAGCATCGTTCTCTCCTCGACGAAGACATCGTGGGTCTACCCCGTCGCACCGGATCTCCAACGACCAATGTGCGGATTGCCGGGCCGGATTTCACCGGTCGACAACATGGTCGCCACCATGCGCGCCTACGCTCGTTGCCTACAAGAGCGAGCCTCGGAGGCTGGCGAGCCGCCGAGGCCGCAAGGGGGCAAGCGCGACAGCGCAACCAGACCGGCTCGCGTGACCGACCTCTCACGTTGAGCCAGGGCGGTCCGGCCGGACTCGAGCCCGGCCGGGCCGCCGCTTCTTCTGTGGACGGGTCAGCTCCGGGCGCCGGCGCGGCTGCGCGAGCTACGGGTCGAGGCCTTGCGGGTCGAGGCCTTGCGGGTCGACCGCGCGGGCGTGGTGCGCGTGGTCGAGCGCGAGCGGCCGGCGGTCGATCGTGAGCGGGGCGGACTCGAGGGCCGCGCGGAGCGTGCCCGCGACGATGTAACCCGCTGATCCCGCGGGATCTCGGCGCGAACGACATCCTTGACGAGCCGTCCGACCTCGGCGATCAGATACTTCGCCATGCGCTCCTCGTCGCGGCGGATGTCGCGCGCGAGCTTCGCGGTCTCGCGATCGCCGACCTCGGTGGCGAAAGCCTCGATCCGGGTATAGATAGCGATCTCGGTGTGCTCCTCGCGGAGCTCGTCCTGAGCGTTGCGCAGATGGGTCTCGGACTGCTCGCTCACGAGCGCGCGCGCCACCCCGACCTGGCCCTTCACGGCCGCGACGGTCTTACCGGCGACCTCGCCGACGGCACCCGTCAGGGCGAGCAGCCCCTGGCCGCTCGGGCCGCCAAGCTTCTTGATCTGCGCGGCCACGCGGCGCTTGTGATCGCGCGTCTCCTTGAGGTGCGCCTGGAGGCGCTTCTTGTACGCCGCCTTCTGGGTCAGCGCGATGTGGGCGGTCAGGTCGACCTCGAGCTCGGCTTCCTTGGCGTGGGCCTCGCCCAGCCAACTCACCAGCTTCGTGTCGCGTTCGTTCAGGGTCTTCGCTGCGGGCATGTGCTCGCTCCTTTCGCTCTGCGGTGCAGGTCAGGTCAGGTCAGGCGGGGCGTCCGCCGTTCGCCAGCCTGAGCTGGCGGTCGACCGCGGCGAGCACGGTCTGGCGGGCGCGGTGCCGGGCCTCGTACAGCCGCATGGATGCGAGTTCCGCGACGCTGGCGGTTCTGGCCCGGTCGATCACATCCTTGGCGGTCAGCCGGCCGTACCCGGCCCACGGCTCGACCACGGTGATGCCGGCGCCGGCGCCTTCCTCGGCCCCGGGCTCGGCGGACTCGGCCACAAGCTCCGGCTCCTCGGAGACGTGAGCCGGGGCTTGGATGAGGGCGTCCAGCGGCACTGCCGGCGGGGCTGCAAGTGGGGTTGCCGGCGGGGCTGCGGGCGTAGCGCGGGGCGCTGCGGGCTCGGCGCGGGGCGCTGCGGGCTCGGCGCGGGGCGCTGCGGGCTCGGCGCGGGGCGCGGCGGGCTCCGCGACCGGCGCGGCGTCGCGCTCGAAATCACCCGACCGGCCGGGCGAGACGATCTGGATCGCAAGCCCGGTGATCGACATCGCGCGTTCCCCAACCTCGCCCGCGGCACGGGCTAGGAGCTGTGCGGATCGCAGCGGCACGCGCAACGGCAGCGTGATGAGTTTGCCGGACATCGCTGTTTCTACTACCCATGAGTACGCAAACGATTCATGGGTCTTCCCCGAGCGATGCGGACGCCGCCGCCGCGTGGGGTCGGCGGCGGCGCCGTGTCATCGCCACAGAGACTGTGGCGAAGTCGCTGCGATCGCCACAAGCACGAATAATCTGGGCCTGCTCGCGGTATGCAAGGTCTCTAGCCCCACCCCACCTGACGCCACTGCGCCCAGATTCTTCCCGAGCGAGCAAAATTCGATGAAGCGGTCACACGGCGCTAAGAGGAGGAGAGACCCATCGTCAACCTGGACCCCAAGGCCATCATCAATGCGGCGCTCGACCCCAAGGGCCTGATCGGAGGCGCCGCCAAGCTCGCCGAGCGCGCCGGCGACGAGGCGTACTTCGCCACGCTGTGCATCCGCAGCGGGCTACTTGGCCCCGAGCCACCGCAGCGCATCGCTCAGCTGCTGATCGGATTCCAGCGCTACGGCCTGCTCGGAGGGGCGGTCGTGGCCGGCGGCCTTCGCCATGGCGACCGGGCCGTGATGATCGACGAGCGCGGCGAGCTCAGCTACAAGGGCCTCGACGAGCGCACGAACGCGCTCGCCAACGCATGGCGCAAGCACGGGCTCGAGGCCGGCGATGGCGTCGCGATCCTCGCTCGCAACCATCGCGGATTCCTCGAAGCGGTATTCGCCGCGGCCAAGTGCGGCGCCCGGATCGTGCTGCTCAACACATCGTTCGCCGGCCCCCAGATCCGCGAGGTCGCGCAGCGCGAGGGGACCGATCTGCTCGTCTACGACGATGAGTACTCCGACACGCTGAAAGGAATCGACGATCCCCCGCACGGGCGCTTCCGCGCCTGGGCGGACGAGCCCGGCGACGACACGCTCGACGCGCTGATCGACGGAGCCGACCGGAGCGCCCCCCCGAAGCCGGCCGAGTGGCCCCGAATCACCATCCTGACCAGCGGCACGACCGGCACGCCGAAGGGCGCCCCGCGCTCGGAGCCGCGCTCGCTCGCGCTGATCGGCGGCTTGCTCAGCAAGGTGCCGTTCCGGGCGCGGGAGGTGACCGAGATGTGCGTGCCGATGTTCCACGCGCTCGGGTTCATGCAGGCGATCGTCGGCGTCGGGCTCGGGTCGACGCTCGTGGTGCGCCGGCGGTTCGACCCCGAGGTGACGCTCGACAGCCTCGAGGAGCACCGGGCGACCGCGATGGTCGTCGTGCCCGTGATGCTCTCGCGGCTCGCCGACCTCGGCGAGGAGAAGGTCTCCGAGCGCGACATGTCCGCGCTGCGGATCATCTTCGTCAGCGGCTCCGCGCTCGGCGCGGGTCTGGCGAAGCGGGCGACCGATCTGTTCGGACCGGTGATCTACAACCTGTACGGGTCGACCGAGATCGCGTACGCGACGATCGCCACGCCCGAGGATCTCCGCGTGGAGCCGAGCAGCGTCGGCAAGGTCGTGCGCGGCTCGATCATCAAGCTGTTCGACGACGACGGCAAGGAGGTCGACCAGGGCGAGAGCGGCCGGATCTTCGTCGGGAACCTCTCGCAGTTCGAGGGATACACGGGCGGCGGCAACAAGGACGTCATCCAGGGCCTGATGGCCTCCGGCGACGTTGGCCACTTCGACTCCGAGAGACGCCTCTACATCGACGGGCGCGACGACGAGATGATCGTCTCGGGCGGCGAGAACGTGTTCCCGGCCGAGATCGAGGAGCTGCTCGGGTCGCACGGGTCGGTCCAGGAGGCGGCGGCCATCGGCGTCGACGACGAGAAGTTCGGGCAGCGGCTGAAGGCGTTCGTCGTCGTCCAGAAGGGCAGGGAGCTCTCAGAGGACGAGATCAAGGACTACGTCAAGGACAACCTCGCGAACTACAAGGTGCCCCGCGAGGTCGTGTTCCTCGACGAGCTCCCGCGCAACCCGACCGGCAAGGTGCTCAAGCGCGAGCTTCAGGAGAACGCTGTCGACGAGGACTCCGGGTCCGAGGACAAGAATTCCGCGGACGAGGGCGAGAAGGAGAAGGCGAAGACCTAGCCGGTATGGCTCTCGAGGAAGCCCAGCATCCTGCGCCAGGCGTCCTCGCACGCGTCCGCGTAGTCCTCGAAGCGCCGGTCGAAGAACGAGTGCGGCGCCCCGGGGTAGACGTGGATCTCGTGATCGAGCCCGGCCTCGGTCAGCTTCGCGTCGAACTCCTCGACCTGCTCGACCGGGATCCCCTGATCCGCTCCGCCGAACAGGCCGAGTAGCGGCGTGCGGATCTTGCCGGCGCGCTCGAGTGGCCCGTCGACGCCGAACCGCGATCCGGTGAGCACGCCGTAGAAGCCGATCACGGCGGCGAGCCCGGGCATGTCCGCCCCGGCGAGGAACGACTCGAAGCCGCCGAGGCAGAAGCCGACGGTCGCGATCTTGGTCGCGCCGGTTCGCTCGCGCAGCGCTGCGATCGCGGCGGCCGCGTCCTGCTGCACGCCCGGGACCGTCAGCTGCTGGACGTGGGGCATGTACTCGAACTCCTCGTCGCGCGGGCCGAGGCCGGCGGTCCGTCCGAAGTAGTCCATGACAATCGCGTGGTAGCCGGCCTGCGCGAACCGCTCGGCGAGCTCGGAGTAGAACGGATACAGGCCGCGGACGTCGGGGAAGATCATGATCCCGGCGCCGCGGTCCGACGCGCTCTCGGCGAGCGCGGCCGAGAAATGGGTGCCGTCGGCCGAAGTGAGCTCGACCACCTCGGCGCCCGCGCCACCGGCGATCGGGGCGAGCAGCAGGTCCTCGGGCGGCGCCGGCGGTCGCGCGTCGAAGTCAAAGCACATGCCGCCCGACAGAATACGGGTATGAATAAAGCTACGACCTCCGCCACCGACCTGGCCACCTTCAGGGCCCAGTTCCCGGTCCTCGAGCGCCTCTCGTACCTCAACGCGGGGACCGAGGGACCGGTTCCGCGAGCCGCCGCCGAGGCCGTCCGCGCTCGAATCGACGCCGAAGCCGACGACGGCCGCTGCGGGCGCCCGTACTTCGAGGCGCTTATGGCACTCGCCGGCCGGGCCCGCGCCGGCTACGCGACCGCGCTCGGTTGCGAGCCCACCGACGTCGCGCTTACCGGCTCGACGACCGACGGCGTCAACACCGTGATCGCCGGCCTCGACCTCCGCGCCGGCGACGAGATCGTGACCTCCGACCAGGAGCACCCCGGGCTGCTCGCGCCGCTCGGGCGGGCGCGCAAGCGGCACGGCGTCAAGATTCGCGTCGTCCCGTTCGCGGAGATCGCCGGCGAGGTCACGAGCTCGACGCGGCTGGTCGCGTGCTCGCACGTTTCGTGGGTGGGGGGCGAGCTCGCCGACGTCGCCGCGCTCGTCGCCACCGGCGTCCCGCTGCTGCTCGACGCCGCGCAGGCGCTCGGTGCGGTACGGATCAATGTCCGCGACCTCGGATGCGACTTCTACGCCGGCTCGGGCCAGAAGTGGCTGTGTGGTCCTGAGGGCAGCGGCGCGTTGTTCGTGCGCGCCGACCGCCTCGACGATCTGCTCGTGCCGTGGCCGGGCTACGGGTCGGTGGCGGATGCGGCAAAAGCGCTCGAGTTCGAGCCCGCCGAGGGCGTCAAGCGCCTCGACCACGGCTTTCCTGCCGGGATGCGAAGCGCGTGGGCGGCGGCGTCGCTAGGGGTGTTCGAGGACGCCGGCTGGGACTGGGTGCACGAGCGCGCGGCGTCGATGGCGGCGCTGCTCGCCGAGCGTCTGGCAGGGCGCGGCCTGTCGGTGTGGCCGCGAGGGCAATCGACGCTCGTCTCGTGGAAGGCGCAGGACGTGGACGCCGAAGTCGCACGACTCGCCGGCGAGGGCGTGATCGTCCGCAGCATCCCGGCATTCGGGCTCGTGCGCGCGTCGGTCGGCGCGTGGACCTCGGAGGAGGAGATCGAGCGGCTGGTGTCGCTGGCGGCGGCCTGATCGAACGGCTCAGCCGTCCGACACGCGCTCCGGGTGCGTGTAGACGTTGGTGCTCCCGCGCCGGGTGAACCCGCACAGCGTCATCCCGCGGTCCTCGGCGAGCGACACCGCGAGCGAGCTCGGGGCGCCGACGCCGACGAGGATCGGCGCGCCGGCGACCGCGGCCTTCTGCACGAGCTCGAACGACAGCCGGCCGCTGACGCAGAGGATCCGCTCGCCGAGCGGGACCTGCCCGTCGAGCAGCATCCGCCCGATGACCTTGTCCATCGCGTTGTGGCGCCCGACGTCCTCGCGGGTCAGCACGAGCTCGCCGGTCGGGTCGAACAGGCCGGTGGCGTGGACGCCGCCGGTGCGCTCGAACGCCGGCTGCTCGAGCCGGTCCGGCAGGCCGGCGAGAAACGACCGCGTGACCGCCGGCCCGCGCGGCAGCGGGGCGCTGTGGACCGCGACCTCCTCGAGCGCGCCCTTGCCGCACACGCCGCACGACGAGGTCGTGTAGAAGCGCCGCTCGCCGGGGTCTCGGGTCAGCGGGCCCGCGACCTCGACCGTGTTGTTCGCGAAGTCGTCGGTCGGCCCGGCGGCGTGCGGACCGTCGATCAGGCCCTCGCCGTACAAGAACCCGAGCGCGAGCTCCTCGTCGTTGCCCGGCGTTCGCATCGTGACGACAAGCGGCACGCCGTCGACGCGGATCTCGAGCGGCTCCTCGACCGCGACCACGTCGTCGCGGCCGTCGTGATGGACCTTCGTGAAGGCGAACGCGGTCAGGGCGCTCACTCTCCGGCGCGCACGATCGCCTCGTCGAGCGCGGAGGCCGGCGCGCGGACGGGACCGCCGTGGCCGACCACGAGCAGCGCCGGGTCGAGCGAGCGGATCTTCTTGGCCGACTCGAGATCCTTGGCTTTGTCCCAGGTGGCGAAGGCCGCGAGCGGGAAGCGCCAGTAGAGGTGGTTCGAGACGGCCAGGCCGCCGATCGAGGTGAGGGTGTCGCCGACGATGACGGTGCGGTCGCGGGTGTCGAGGAACGACACGTGACCGGGGGTGTGCCCCGGCGTCAGGACGACCTCGAGGCTGCCGATCCGCTCGCCGCCGGTTAGGCGGACGTCGGGCTTGGTGGTGATCTTCGGCCAGGACCCGGGCGGCTTCTTGCCGTCGATCTGTTCGCCGTCGTGGATGCGGGCGTCGAGATCGGGCATCAGTACCTGCACCGTGTTGCCGAGCTTCTGCTTGAGCGCGTCGAGCGAGCCGACGTGGTCGCCGTGTCCGTGGGTCAGCGCGATCCGCTTGATCTCGCCGCCGGCGTCGCGGGCGGCCGCGACGAGCTCGTCGGCGCCGCCGCCGACCGTCGTGTCGACGAGCGTGAAGCCGTCGTCCTCGCGTACGAGGAACGCGTTGACGAACCGCCAGCGGTTGATCTGGATCAGGTTCTGGTTGATCTGAGTCGTGCTCATGTCGCCTCCGTGGGCCAGAAGTTCGAGTCCATGATCGCGTCGCCAGTGTGGTGAGGCCCGAACACGACGAACTCGAGGCCGTCGGATCCGGCCTCGAACGCTCGGGCCGACCCCGGGGCGATCCGGATCGCGTCGAGCGGGCCCACGTCCCTGATCTCGTCATCGATCTTGATGCGGCCGGCGCCGCTCAACACCACGACGACCTCCTCGGCGTGCTGGTGGCGATGACCGAACGCCTGGCGCATCCCCGGGCGCACGCGCTGGTGGCTGACGCCGGTGCAAACCGCGCCGAGCGGGCGGTTGGCGAACCGCGCCTCTCCCTGCTCGCTGAACCCGAACCGCTTCGCCATGTCCTCGACGTCGTTCTCGAGGTTGAGGTGTGTGTAGCCGGTGCCGCCGGGGAGGTAGCCGACGCCGCCGAGCGGCTCGATCTCGGTCAGCTCGGGCGGGTCGGCGAGGAGCGCGATGATCTCGGCGATCCGGGCCTTGCCCTCGTCAGTGCCCAGCTGCTCGAGCGAGCCGTCGAGGGCCTCCTGGCTCATCCACAGCTCGGTCACCCACACGACGTCGGGATCGGACGCCGAGCGGTTGATCACGTACAGCTCGCACCCGGCCGTGTCGCGGAGCGACTCGGCGGCGGCCAGCAGCAGCTCAGCCACCTCGTCGCCGCGGCCCGGCTGCGCGGTGAACTTGACGTACCGTCCGACTCCCGACACTGGATGTAATCCTAGTGTGGGGGTTCGCCGGGCAGAGCGCCGGGCCGTGCGCCCGGTTGCGCGCTCGGCTGGGTCAGGCGAGCGCGGGTTCCGCGCGCAGCTCGTCCTCGTTCGAGAGCAGCTCGCGCTCGAGCTCGCCGTCGGGTCCGATCCGGTAGGCGCCCGTCCGGGTCAGGGGCGGCGAGTACGCGTGGATCGTGACGGCCGGCGCGTCGCCGGCGTGGAGCACGCGGTGGATCGCCACCGCCGGCACCGTGAAGACGTCGCCGGCGCCGAGCACGCGCGAGCGGGGCTCATCGCCGAGCCGCAGCCGATCCTCGCGGACCTGGCCCGAGATCACCGCGATGGCGGCCGAGGACTCGTCGTGGTCGTGGAAGCCGGTGTCCTGGTCCTCGCTCCAGCAGATCACCCACGCGTTGACGTCATCGGCATCGACGATCTGCTCGTAGACGCGGGCGTCCGTGGCGTGGCGGACGAGGTGGCGCCAGCGATCGGGGGTGGCGGCGAGATCGGCGACGAACTGCTCGAGCTCGACAGGGCTAAAGCTCACGCCGGCAATATAGCACTAAGTCGATTGACTTACTCTCCGAGGGCGGGCTCGGGCCCGACGGGAAGGGGTGCCGGGGGCGGGCGCGTGGCACCGGCGCGGCAAGGTCGCCAGGCGATGCGTGCTAGAAATGCCCCGCTATTGGGGGTTTTTCTAGCAACCCCTCAGAATCCCGAGGGCAATGATCGGCGTACCGCGCAAGATTCTGTTCGGCCTGGCCACGAGCGAACGTTTTGAGCGCGTGATCCGCGCGGCACCCGCCGGCGACCGGACGGCATACCGCCGGGCGTCCCGCTACGTCGCCGGCGCCACCGCCGACGACGCGCTCGCCGCCGCGCGCCGGCTCGCCGGCGACGGCATCGACGCGTCGATCGACTTCTTCGGCGAGAACGTGACCGACGCCGGCGAGGCCGATGCGGTGGCGGACGCGTACGTCGCGCTGGCCGACCGCGTCACCGCCCCCACGTACCTCTCGATCGACCTCTCCCATATCGCCATCGACGACCCTGGCGACGGCGCGCGCCGGCGGCTTGAGCGGATCGCGGAGGCGCTCCCGGCCGGCGTCTGGATCCAGGTCGGCGCCGAGCAGATCGCGCGGACCGACCCGATCCTCGACACGGTGCTCGCGGTGGCGCGGGCCGGCGGGCGGGTGGCGGCGACGATCCAGGCCAACCTCCGGCGAAGCGTCGCGGATGCGCAGCGGCTGGCCGACGCCGGCGTCCCGATCCGACTCGTCAAGGGCGCGTACGTCGAGACGCCGGCGCTCGCGCACGCGTGGGGTGACCCGACCGACATCGCGTTCATCGACCTCGCGTACGCGCTCCACGGCGCCGGCGCGACGCTGTCGCTCGGCACGCACGACCCGGTGATCCGCGAGGCGCTGTTGCCGGCGCTCGAGGGCGTCACGATCGAGATGCTGCTCGGCGTCCGCCCCGACGACCAGAAAGCCCTGGCGGCTCGCAAAATCCCGGTCCGTGTGTACGTCCCCTACGGCGACCGCTGGTTCCGGTACGCGATGCGCCGCGTCGCCGAATCCCGCGGCGCGAACTGAGCGCTTTTCTCCCCGACCCTTCCTCCGGTGGCTTCGGCGACTGCCCAGCTCCCGTGTACTGACTTTGGGCTTCCCGCTGTGACAGGGCGTAAACGTCTGGCGCGGTACGGCCCGGTACAACTACGGGATGCGCGACTCCGAGCTTTTGCTCCGCCGTGCCCGGCGACCGCTGGTGATCGGGATGGGCGGCGGGGGCGACGTCGTAGGCGCTCTGGCCACCGCCGAGATGGTCCGGATCTACGATGGCGGCGATCCCGTGCTCGGCGGCTTGACCTGGGAGCGGCGGCCGTTCGACCCGGTGCCGGGACCGCGCGCGGCCGCCGAGATCATCGATGCCGAGGAGCTTGCGCCGGGCATCCTGCTGGCCGGCCCCGAGACGCGCCTGCGCGACCGGGACGTGTTCTTTGCCGAGTCGCGGATGGCCGAGTTCCTCGGGCAGCGCACGCTGCTGATCGACATCAACGACGGTCCTGGCCCGGTCGCCGACGGGCTCGCGCAGGCGATCGCGGCCTTGAAGTGCGACCTGCTCGTGCTCGTCGACGTCGGTGGCGACGTGGTCGCGCGCGGCGACGAACCCGGCCTTCGGAGCCCCCTGTGCGATGCGGTGATGCTCGCCGCCGGCGGGCGGCTTTCGCGCCGCGGCCAGCCGGTGCTCCTCGGGATCTTCGGGATCGGGTGCGACGCCGAGCTCACGCCCGACGAGGTGCTCGCGCGCGTGTCCGCGGTGGCGGCCGGCGGCGGGCTGTGCGGCGCCCGCGGCCTCACCGGCCCGGTCGCCGAGCGGATGGAGGCTGCGATCGAGCTGGTCAGCACCGAGGCCAGCGCCCAGGCGGTTCGCGCGTTCCGCGGCGCGTCGGGACCCGCGACGATCCGCGGCGGGACGCGGACAGTCGAGCTGAACCCGGCCGCGGCGCTGACGTTCTACCTCGACGTCGACATCACGATCAGCGTCGCCGGACGGCTCGCCCAAGCGGTCGCCGACGCCGGCAGCCTCGACGAGGCCAACGACGCGCTGCACGCACTCGGCGTCGGCACCGAACTCGACTATGAGCGTGAGGCGGCCGGGGTTCAGCCCGCCGGCCGCTTGAACGCCGACCCGTAGTCGACGCCCTCGACCTCGACCGCGACGTTCACGGTCTTGCACCGCGCGCACTTGATCCGGAGCTTGCGGTTCATGTACTCGGGCGGCATCGCCGACGCGAGCACGTTGCCGCACTCCACGCAGACGTAGTCGTCAGGCCCGTTGCCGTGGAACACCGGCCGGTCGGTGCGCTCCTGCACCGCGGTGCCGCCGTCGCGCGGGACCTCGCCCGCTCGCACGTGTCTCATCGCGATCACCGACATGAAGGCCTGCCTACAGCGCCGCCAGCTTCGACGTGAAGTCCTTGACAAGCGCGTCGAGCACGTTCTGGACGACGCCCTCGCCCATCGACGCGGCCTTGCCGGTGATCTGCGCCGCGGTGTGAATCGTGCCGCCGCCGTCGGCGAGCGTGAACGTCACGTCGGCGTTCGCGTGACCCTGACCGCCGGCCTCGCGCGACTTGACCTGAAGCACCGCGCGGTGAGCGTCCGTGTCCTGATCGATCAGCGCGACAGTTCCGTTGAACGTCATCGACATCGCGCCCATCTTCACCTTGATCTGCGCCTTGACGCTCTCCGGGCTGGTGGCCTCGGTCACGCTGCCGCCCTCGACGCACGAGACCAGCTTCCCGAGATCGAGGATCGTCGCCCAGTTGTGCTCGATCGGCTTGCCGTTTTCGTATGAGTGATCCAGTTCAACCATGTCGATGTCTCCTTGAGTCAGGGGTTCGAGGCGATGTGAAAGAGTTGCCGGCCATGACCGTAGAACCAGGCACATACAACCTTGGTCCCGGGAACGGCGTCCTGTCGATCCGGACCACCAGGCAAGGCGCGGCGTCGAAGGCCGGACACGACCTCCGGATGGAGGTCGGGGCGTGGGAGGCCGAGCTCAGGCTGGGCGACTCGCCCGAGCAGTCGGCGATGACGCTCGCGGCCGACTCGCGCTCGCTGCGCGTGATCGAGGGCAGCGGGGGCATCAAGTCGCTCACGGGCGACGACAAGGAGAACATCCAGAAGACGATCAACGACGAGGTGCTGAAGGGCTGCGCGATCGAGTTCCGCTCGAGCGGCGTCCACGCGGCGGCGGGCGGCTCGGGACTGAGCGTGCAGGGCGAGCTCGATCTCAAAGGCAAGCGGGCCCCGGTCACGTTCGACCTCACGCTCGGAGATGACGGCCGCGTCAGCGGCAGCACCGTGGTCAAGCAGACCGCTTTCGGGATGAAGCCGTACTCGGCGCTGTTCGGGGCGCTGAAGGTCGCCGACGAGGTCACGATCGCGATCGACGCCAAGCTCGATTAACTAGGCGTCCTTGTATACGGTCTGAGCGTCGAGTCCGCCCTCGACCCCGGGCGGCAGCGCGCCGGTGCCGTGCGCGTACAGCGCGAGGTCCGCGATCGTCTTGGCCTGCGACGGATCGGCGCTCGACACAAACGCGCCGTCCTCCCACGTCAAAGAGTCCGGGGACGCCTCGAGCGCGGCGCCGGCGAGCAGCTGTCCCTTGGCCAGGATCTTGCCGGCGGCGCTGACGATCGCGTCGGCCGTCCGCGGCGAGGGGCTCGTGTTGAATCCGTGGGCCTCGCCAAACCGATCGCTGTCGGCGGGGACGACCTTGACGTCGAGCGGCGGCACGCCGAGCTCGCTCGCGACGAGCTGCGCGTAGCGCGTCTCCTCGCCGTCTGACTCGGTGGTCAGGCTGAGCACCATCTTCCCGGTCGGGTGCACCCGCAGGAACACCGCCCGGTACGCCTGATCGGCCATTACTGAACCTCCTCGCTATCGTTTTTCTCAGCCCCCGGCCCGCGCGCGAGGCGCTCGCGCTCCTGGTGCGCGGTCAGGGCGTTGTGCTCCTCAAGCTCGCAGAAGCTCGGCTGCGGGCCCCCGAGAGGATGCGGCGGCACCGCGGGGCGCTCGCACCCCGGGTAGATGCAGACCTTCGGCGAGCTCATGTCGCTCCGATCGACCATCCCGGCGTGGTCCTCCCGCGGCTCGGCCCGTAGCCGCTCGGCATCGCAACCGAGCTGCCGGGGACGGGCGTCGCACTCGGCCACGGCTCGTCCTCGGGCTCGGCGTCCGGGATCTCCACCCCGGGCACACTGCCGCGCTCGCCCGACCGGGCGGCGCCGATCGCGTCCGCGACCTCCTCTAAGGCCTCGAGGCTATGGCCGCTCACGAACGCGTCGCAGTGCGGCAGCGCCGCGACGAGGCCGCCCGCGCGGGCCTCGAAGCCGCGCGCGCTTATCCGAGGGTTCACCCACACGATCCGGTATGCCAGCCGGCGCAGCCGCTCCATCTCGCGCCCGACGAGCGCGGGGTCGCCGCGCTCCCAGCCGTCGGACAGGATCACCACCACCGCGCCGCGGGCCATGCCGCGCCGGCCGTGGCGATCGTTGAACGCCTTGAGCGCGTCGCCGATTCGGGTGCCGCTCGACCAGTCGGGTGCCGCGGCGGCGGCGCGCTGGATCGCGCGCTCGGGGTTGCGCGAGGACAGCGCCCGCGTCAAACGCGTCAGCCGCGTGGCGAACACGAACGCCTCTGATTGAGGTCCGCCCACGCGCCCCCCACCGGCCCCGGTCGCGGACGTCAGGAACTGCAAATACGCGCGCGCGTACGGCTCCATCGAGCCCGAGATGTCGCACAGCATCACGAGCCGCCGGGGGACGACGCGCCGCCGCCGGTGGGCCAGCCGGATCGGGTCGCCGCCGGTCCTTAGGCTGCCGCGGAGCGTCCGGCGCATGTCGATCCGCTCGCCGCGGCGGGCCCGCTCCGCTCGTCGGGTTCGCCGCGAAGGGGTCGCGACGCGCAGGCGCGTCATCAGCCGGTAGAGCCGTGCGAGCTCGTCAGGCTCGAGCGCGTCGAACCGCTTGGAGCGGAGCAGCTCCTCGTCGCTGGCCAGCACGGGCACCGGCTCGTCGTGGGCGGCCTCAGTTGAGGCGCCGGTCGATGTGTCGGATCGTGTCGCGGCCGACGGTGGCGAGTCGAGGCCCTCGGCACCTCGCCGCCGCTCGTTCGCCGGCGCCGGCTCGGCCTCGGGGACGGCGGGAACTGGACCTGCCGGGTCCTCAACTGGGCCCGCGCCGAACACCTCGAAGAAAACGTCGTCGAACGCGCGCACCTGTGCGCGGTCGGAAAGGAACGCGGCCCGGGCGGTCCAATACAGCCGCCGGCGCGAGATCGGCTCGACCGCCGCCAGCGCCTGGGCGAACCAGGCGTCGCGCTCGGCGGTGACCGGCACGCCCGCGTCGTGGAGCCGGCGGCCGAAAGCGCCGGCGACCGCCGGGAGGTCGAGCCCGAGCGTCCGAACCCGGAACGGCACGGTCATCGGGGGATCACCAACTCGTCGAGCCCCGCCGCCCTGACGACCTCCTGGTCTTCGGCGTACTTGAGCACCGACCCGAGCGTGCGGTCGATCGCGGCCACGTCCAACTCCGAGACGCCGAGTACCGTGAGTGCCGCCACCCAGTCGATCGCCTCGGCCACGCCGGGCGGCTTCTGGATGTCGCTGTCGCGCATCCGCGCCACCGCGTCGGCGACCTGCACCGCGAGCGTTTGCGAGACGCCGCGCACGCGCCGACGCACGATCTCGACCTCGCGCTCGGGCGTGGGGTATTCGATCCACTGGTACAGGCAGCGCCGCTTGACCGCGTCGTGGAGGTCGCGGGTGCGGTTCGAGGTCAGGACGATGATCGGGGGGTGGGTGGCGCGGATCGTCCCGATCTCCGGGATCGTCACCGCGGCCTCGGCAAGCAGCTCGAGCAGGAACGCCTCGAAGTCGTCGTCGGCGCGGTCTATCTCATCGATCAGCAGCACCGCCGGCCGCGGCCCGGGGTGCTCGAGTGCGCGCAGCAGCGGGCGGCGGATCAGGTAATCGCGGCCGAACAGGTCCTGCTCGGAGAGCTCGGTGCCGCGGGCGTCGGCAAGCCGGATGCTCAGCAGCTGGCGCGGATAGTTCCACTCGTACAGCGCCTCGGCCGAGTCGATCCCGTCGTAGCACTGCAGCCGGATCAGCGGCGTGTCGAGGATCGCCGCCAGGGCTTTGCCGGCCTCGGTCTTGCCGACCCCGGCCTCGCCCTCGAGCAACAGCGGCTGGGGCAGTCGAAGGCTCAGGAACATCGATGTCGCGAGCCCCTCGTCGACCAGGTAGTCGACGGCGGCCAAGCGTTGCGCCAGCATCTCGACGTCCGGCACCAGGTGGCGGATCTCGTCGGCCGCCTCGCCGGTGACCCCGGTCATGCCGGATGCTGGTGCTCGAACGCGCGCCGGCAGCCCTCGCCACAGAAGTAGTGGGTGTCGCCGCCGCGCTCCAGCGACAGGGCGTCGGTCCCGATCACCACGGTCATACCGCAGATCGGGTCGAGCGCCGTGAGCGGGGTGGCCGCCTCCGGTCGGACGGAGAGGGTCGAGCGCCGGCGCGCCTCGATGATCGAAGCCAGGATCGACAGCGCGATCTCGGCCGGCGAGCGCGCTCCGATGTCGAGCCCGGCCGGCGTGTCGATGCGCGCGAGCAACTCCTCGGGCACGCCGTCCACGCGGAGCAAATCGAGCACGGCCTCGCCGCGCTTGCGGCTCGCCACCAGCCCGATATAACGGACGCCCGCCTCGAGCGCCGCGCGCAGGACCGCGAGCTCGTCGCGCCCGTGGGCGGCGACGACGAGGGCGAGGTCCTGGGCGCTCGGCATCGGGGCACCGCTGTCGGAGTCTCCGGAGCTGACTGCCTCGAGGCCGACCTCCGGCGCCAGCCGGAGCAACGCTGCGCCGATCGGCGTGTCACCCGCGACGATCATCCGCGGGGCGGGAAGGAACGGCTCGAGGAACACCTCGATCGCTCCGCCGGACAGACACGGGTTCTGAACCGTCACCGATCCATCGTCGCGAGCGATCTCGTGAGCGAGCTCGACGTTCGAGGCGTTCTTGACGGCGACGGGGCCCTCGGGCAGGATCCGCAGCAGCAGCGGCTCGCCCCGCTCGATCGCCTTCAGCGAGTAGAGCCGGACGCTGTTCTGCGCGCACACGCCGCCGACGAACCCCTCGATCTCACCGTTCTCGTGAACGAGCGCGACGTTGCCCGGCTGCGCGCTCGTAGGGTGCTCGACCCGCACCACCGTCGCGGTGACGAACGCGCAGCCTTGCGCGGTCAACTCCTGGGCGCGGCTCGAGAGGGGTCCGAGGATCATTGCGGCGGCTCGGCTCGTCCCTGCATCGCGGCCCACACCCGCGCCGGCGTACACGGCATGTCGATGTGGTCGACGCCGTGGGACTCGTGGAGGGCGTCGATCACCGCGTTGACGATCGCCGGCGGGGAGCCGACGTTCGGCGACTCGCCGACGCCCTTGGCCCCGAGCGGATGATGCGGACACGGCGTGACCGTCTCGCCGAGCTCGAAGTCCGGGCACTCGAGCGCGGTCGGGATCAGGTAGTCCATGAACGATCCGTTCAGGCAGTTGCCCTCCTCGTCGAACGTGATCACCTCCATCAGCGCGATCCCGACCCCCTCGGCGAGGCCGCCGTGGATCTGGCCCTCGACGATCATCGGGTTGATCCGCACCCCGCAGTCGTCGACAGCGATGAACCGGCGGACCGTGACCGCGGCGGTGTCGGGGTCGATGTCAACCACGCAGATGTAGGCGCCGCACGGATAGGTCAGGTTCGGCGGGTCGTAGATCACCTGGGCGTCGAGCCCGCCCTCCAGCCCCTCTGGCATCGCCTCGCCGCTGTAGGCGTAGGCGGCGATGTCCTCGATCGTCGCCCCCTTCTCGGGGTCGCCCTTGACGTACCAGCGGCCCTTCTCCCAGGCGAGGTCCTCGGCCCTGGTCTCGAGCATCGTCGCCGCGATCAGGCGGGCCTTGTCGCGCACCTTGCGCGACACGACCGCGACGGCGGCCCCGCTCACCGGCGTCGATCTGGACCCATATGTTCCGAGACCGTACGGCGTGCGGTCGGTGTCGCCGTGGCGGACCTGCACGTCCTCGGGCGGGATCCCGAGCTCCTCGGCGACGATCTGGGCGAACGTCGTCTCGTGGCCCTGGCCCTGCGTCTGAGCGGAGATGCTGACCATCGCCTGGCCCGAGGGATGCACCCGCAGGTCGGCGCCGTCGTTCATCGCGAGCCCGAGGATGTCCATGTGCTTGCGCGGGCCGGCGCCGACGCCCTCGGTGAAGAACGACACGCCGATGCCCATGAGCTCGCCGCGGGCTCGCTTCTCGGCCTGTTCCTTTCGCAGATCCTCGTAGCCGGCGATCCGCATCGCCTCGAGCATCGTCTTCGCGTACTCGCCCGAGTCATAAGTCCAGCCTGTAGTCGTCTCGTACGGGAACTGTTCGGGCGCGATGAAGCTGTTCATGCGCAGGTCGATCGGATCGACGCCCATCTCGAGCGCGAGCGCGTCGACCATCCGCTCGACGAGGTACACGGCCTCGGTGATCCGGAACGAGCAGCGGTACGCGACGCCCCCCGGCGCCTTGTTCGTATAGACGGCCTTGACCTGGACGTGTGCGGCCTGCAGGTCGTAGGAGCCGCAAACGATGTGGAAGAAGCCCGCCGGGAACTTCGTCGGCTGGGCGGTCGAGTCGAACGCGCCATGGTCGGCGATCACGTCGACGCGCAGGCCGGTGATCTTGCCGTCCTTGGAGCACATCTCCGAGTGCATGATGTAGTCGCGCGCGAACCCGGTCGACATCAGGTTCTCCGAGCGATCCTCGATCCACTTGACCGGGACGCCGGCGACGATCGAGCCGGCGATCGCGCACACGTAGCCCGGATACACCGGGACCTTGTTGCCGAAGCCGCCGCCAATGTCGTTGCAGCGGATCCGGATCATGTGCTCGGCGAGCCCGGCCACGTGCGCGTACACCGTGCGGTGGGCGTTTGGCGCCTGGTTGCCGTTGTAGATGTCGAGTTGGCCGGTGTTCGGATTGAAGTCGGCGATCATCCCGCACGTCTCGAGGGGCGCCGGATGGCAGCGCGGGTAGATGATGTCGCGTGTGACGATCGTGTCGGCCTCGGCGAACGCGCGATCGGTGGCCTCCTCGTCGCCGGCCTCCCACAGCGGGCTCGCCAGGTTGTCGACCTGACCGTCCTTGTCGTCGCGAATCAGCGGGGAGTCGGGGTCGAGCGCTTTGCGGGCGTTTACGACTGCGGGCAGCGGCTCGTACTCGACATCGATCAACGCGAGCGCATCCCTGGCGGTGTACTCGTCGACGGCGATCACGAACGCGACTTCCTGGCCCTGGAAGCGGACCTTGTCGCCGGCGAGCACAGCCTGGGTGTCGTACGAGATCGTCGGCATCCACGCGAGCCCGAGCGTCTCGAGGTCCTTGGCGGTGACGACCGCGGCCACGCCGGGATGGGCGAGCGCCGCGGAGGTGTCGATCGAGACGATCCTGGCGTGGGCGTAGGGGCTGCGGAGTATCACGCCGTGCACCATCCCCGGTAGGCGGATGTCGTCGAGGTAGGTCCCCTTGCCGCGGATGAACCGCGCGTCCTCCTTGCGCCGCAGCCGGCCGAAGCCGATGGGGCGTTCGGTCGTGGTCTGCATCGTGGCCATGCTCACGCCTCCTGTTTCGTCGCGGCCTCGTGCTCGGCCGCCCAGCGCACAGCGCTGACGATGTTCTTGTAGCCCGTACAGCGGCAGATCGCGCCCGAGATCGCAGTCCGGATCTCTGCCTCGGTCGGGTTCGGATTCGAGTCCAGCAACGCCCGGGTCGTCATCAGCATCCCCGGCGTGCAGAACCCGCAGTGCAGCCCGTGCATCTCGTGGAAGCCCATTTGGATCGGGTCGAGCTGTCCGTCCCGCTCGAGCGACTCTACGGTGCGGATCTCGTGGCCGACGCACATCGCCGCGAGCGTCGTGCAGGACTTGATCGGCTTGCCGTCCATCAGCACCACGCAGGCGCCGCAGTTCGACGTGTCGCAACCCCAGTGCGTGCCGGTCAACCCCGGCGTGTCTCGGATGAAATGGACGAGCAGCATGCGCGGCTCGACGTCGCGTGAGACCTGCTGCCCGTTAATCGTGATCTGCACTTCCATGTCCCTAAGCCTCCTGTTGCAGGGCGCGGGCAGTGGCGCGCCGCAGCGCGCGGACGGTGAGGACACTCGCGAGGTGGCGCTTGTAGTCGACCGGACCGCGTCCGTCGGGGACCGGCATGCAGTCCTCCTTGGTGATCTCGCCGGCCTGCGAGAACAGCGCTTCTGAGGGCGGCTTGCCCTTCAGCGCCTCCTCGGCGCGGGTGGCGATGATCGTGGTCGGACCGAGCGCGCCGAGCGCGATCCCGGCGTCGGCGATCATGCCGCCCTCGAGCCACACCGCGGCCGACACGGCCGCGATCGCGAAGTCGCCGGCGCGGCGTTCGACCTTCTCGTGCGCGCTGCCGGCGCCGCCGCGGAGAGGGATCCGGATCTCGGTCAGCATCTCGTCGGCGCCGACGGCGGTCGTGAACGGTCCGATGTAGAAGCCGTCCATGCTGACGACGCGCTCGTCCTCCGGCCCGCGGAGTACGACGTTCGCCTTCAGCGCGGCGCACACCGCGGACAGGTCCTCGGCGGCGTCGGCCTGGCACAGCGACCCGCCGATCGTGCCGCGGTTGCGAACGACCGGATCGGCGATCATCACCTCGGCGTCGCGGAACACCGGCGCGCGCCGGGCGAGCAGCTCCGATTCGAGCAGCTCGGCGTGGCGGGTCAGCGCCCCGATCCGGATCTCGGTGATGCGCTCATCGATGTACGACAGCTCGTCGAGGTCGTTGATGTCGATCAGGTACTCGGGGTTCGCGAGCCGCAGCTTCATCATCGGGAGGAGGCTGTGCCCGCCGGCGATCAGCCGCGCTTCGGGGCCGATCCTCTGGAGCGTCGCGATCGCGCCTTCTACGCTGGTCGCTCGCTCGTACTCAAACGGCGCTGGTGTCTGCACCAGATCTCCTTTGGATCATTGATCTTGGTCGGAGGCGCCTGGCGGCGGCGCGTCGGCACTCTTGAGACGGCGCAGGAACGCCAGCCCCGACTTCACAACGCCGCCCTCGGTCTCCTCGGGCGCCGAGGTCACAGCCGCGCCGGCCGCGACCGGCATCCGCTTGCGGACGCCGGGCGACTCGCTCGGCTCGTACTGGACCGGGGAGTCGGTGCCGATGATCGGCGAGCGGGCCAGCGACGGCGGTCTTGTCTGCCTGACCTCCGGGTACAGGCCCCGGGCGGCGAGGCTGCCGTAGGCCGGGTTGCGGAGCGCCGGGCCGTTCGGGCTCGCGGCCGCGATCGGGGCCTCCCGGCCGAGCCGGGCCAGCGTCAGCGTCCCCTTCGTGTAGACCTCGCTGATCCGCGGGGCCTTCGTCCGCTTGCTTTCGGGGAAGTTCCGGAATCCCTCGCCGGCCGCGCCGGGATAGAGCCCCTCGACCAGCCCGACCGCGTCCTCCATGCCCGCCTTCTTGACGAGCAGCCCTTCGAGCAGGTCCACCCCGGCGTCGAGGTTCGTGTTGATCGAGGTGACAACTTCGTCGACGGGCGCGCTCTTCTCGATGATTCCGACGACGCCCGTGATCGCCTCGTCGAGGGCGTTGGTGATCCTCTGCAGGGCCACGATCGTCGAGACCAGATAAAAGACGACCGCTAACACGATCAGTAGGACCGCGATGATCATGACTACACCAGCTGCTGGCATCTTGCCTCCCTATCAGGCGTCATCGAGGATCACGTCGAGCGATCCGCCGTAGTCGGCGGCGACCTCGATCGTCTTCTGTACTTGGTCCTGCGTGGTCAGCAGGAGCGCCGTCGCGTCGAGGTCCTTGGAGCCCGCGGTCGCGGCCATCGCGATCTTCTGGGCGCTCGGGACGATGCTGTTCGCGGCGTTCAGCACGCCGCGCAGCAGGTACACGACGACCGGCAGGATGGCGAGCAGCAGCACCGCGTCACCGATCCACTCGAGGGTCATCGCGGCCTCCTCTCGGCGACGATCTTGGCCTTTCGCGCGATCCCCGGGAATAGAGGACTGACGGCGGCGCCTGACGGCGGCGCCTTAGCGCCCAGGATGATGTCGAACTGGCCGTTGATCGCCTTGACCGCCGGCTCGAGTGGCTGCAGGTGCTCCGACTCCACCATCTCGAGCGCGCCGGCGAGCGTGGCCAGGTCCGCCGACGTCGCTTCGAGGTCCATGCGGACCTTGATCAACGCCGCGGCCACCGCCGCGATGATGATCAGCGCGAGAACGATGCTGAGGATGATGAGAGTGGTCATCGGTCACCGTTCCCGTTGCCGAATCCGTCGGTGAGCGCGTTCATGTAGCCGTCCTGGATCACGGCCTCCTCCACGATCAGCCCGAGCACGGGCGCCGTCGCGTTTAGCTGGGGGATGTTCTGGGTGTTGCCGGCGACCTTGCCGGCCACCTCGAGCAGGGCGCCGACGGATTTCCTGATGTCGCCCACGGTCCTGACGAGGACGATCAACAGGCCCGCGACGGCAAGCGCCACGACGAGGCCGATCACGAGCGAGATCGCCCAGGCGTCATGGTTGGTGAGGCTGGCGAACGTGATCATTTGCCCACCGCCACCTTGCGGAGCGCCCGCGCCGAGTGCAGGATCCTGACGCCCGAGTCGTTGATCTGTCCGATCCCGGCGAGCCCGTCGGTCTGCGCGCGGACCTTCTCGACACCGCCGACGGCGGTCCGCGCCTGCGCGGCGATCTTCCTCGCCAGCATCACGATCGTGATCACGATCGCGGCCGCGACAACCGCGACGACGATCCCGAGCACGAGCCCGATGTACCAACCGGTGGAAGCACCGATCACCAAATCCAACTCACACCTCCTGTGGCTTTCGAAATGGCGTCTGGCCCAGTAACGCCCGGGTTCCCGCGCGCAGCAGCGCCCGCTCGGTCAAGACGCCGGCGACATGCCGCTTGTATTCCGCCGACCCCCGCTGGTCGGTGACCGGACGGCACGCCGCGGCCGCGGCGGCAGCGGCGCTGGCGAACAGGTCCTCCGACGGAGGCCTGCCGACAAGCTTCTGCTCCGCGTCACGCGAGGTGACGTTCGAGCCGACCGCGGCCAGTGCAATCCCCGCGGTTGAAATCACTCCGTCGCTCAGGGTCAGCGAGGCTCCGGCGGCGGCCACAGCCCAGTCGCCGACCCGGCGATCGACCTTCTCGTACGCGCTGCCCGAAGCCTGGCGCAGCGGGGCTCTGATCTCGATAAGCATCTCGGCCGGTCCGACTGCCGTCTGGTAGGGACCGCGGTGGAACTCGTCCATGCCGAGCACTCGCTCACCGCCGAGCCCGCGGATCACCATCTGGGCGCCGATCGCCGCGCACACCGCGCTCAGGTCCTCCGAGGGGTCCGCCTGGCACAGCGCACCCCCGATCGTTCCACGGTTCCGTACGACCGGGTCGGCGATCACCCGCTCGGCGTCGGTGAAGATCGCCAGCCGGCTGGCGAGGAGCTCGGACTCGAGCAGCGCACGATGGCGCGTCATCGCGCCGATCCGCACCTCGCCATCGTGCTCTGAGATGTAGCCGAGCTCGTGCGCGAGCGGGTCGATGTCGATCAGGTAGGCGGGCGTGGCGAGCCGGAGCTTCATCATCGGGAGCAGCGAGTGCCCGCCCGCCAACAGGCGCGCGTCGGGTCCCAACTGCGTCAACAATTCGAGCGCCTCCTCGACGCTCGTCGCTCGCTCGTACTCAAATGGGGCCGGAACTTGCAATGCGCTCCCTCGCGTACCAACAACGGATCGAATTGCCCGTTCGGTCCGAGCCTTCTTTCCTGGCCGACACTTTGACGTTGTTATCGTGGCCCGTCAACTTGAGTTAAGTGATCGCTTAGGAGCCATGCTTTGACCCTCGCCCAGCTGCAGTCGTTCGTGCTCGTCGCGCGGCTCGGTTCGGTCAAGGCAGCGGCGGCCCAACTCGAGGTCACCGAGCCCGCGGTGTCGGTCGCAGTGGCGGCGCTCCGCAGGGAACTCGGAGACGAGCTGTTCGTCCGCGAGGGGAGGGGGATCGCCCTGACGGCCGGCGGGCGGCGCCTTGCGGCGCTCGCCACCGAGATCCTCGGCCTCGCCGAGCAGGCGCGCCGCTCTGTCCACGACTCGGCCGGCCAGCCGCGCCGCCTGCAGGTCGTCGCCGCGAACTTCGTCGCCGAGCACATCGGGCCGCTGATCGAGGCGTTCACCGCGCGCGACGACGGTCTCGAGATCGCGATCGAGTCGGTCCCCGGCGCATCGTTCGCCGACCTCCTCGAGCACCGGCAGGCGGACATCGCGCTCGGCCCGCATCCGGGGCCTGACCGCGCGAACACGATCGCGACCGTGCCGTTCCTGCGCTGCCGGCTGATCATCGTCGCGGCGCCGGGCCATCGGCTGTCGGGCCAAGCGGACGTCGCACCGGCCGAGCTTGCCGGCGAGCGCTGGCTGGTGGGACCGCCCGACATCGACCCGACCACGGCGACTGGCCTGTTCTTCGATCGCAACGGCCTGAGCCCGTCGGACATCACGGCGTACGCGAGCCACGCCGCGGCGATCTCGGCGGCGGCCGCGGGCGAGGGGATCCTGCTCACGCTCGCGCACTCGGTGCTCGACGAGGTCCGCCGGCGGGCGCTGACACGGATCGACGTGCGCGGCACCCCGATCGTCGAGATGTGGTACGCGAGCACGCTCGGTCTCGAGCGCGCGGTGCCCGCAGCGCTCGCGCTGCAGCGGTTCGCGACGACCTCGGACGCGACCCAGGCGATCTCGACCGGCCGGGCCGGCACGGTGTCGACGCGAGTGCGCCCGAAGGTGCACGTGACGCTGTGGCGATCGGTGGCCGCCGAGATCGACGCCGCCGCTAAGCGCTGATCAGCCGGGCGCGCTCGTCGCGTGGTTGCGCGCGTCGCGGACGACGGCTTCGTAGTCCTCCCAGGTGTCGACGTCGCGCGGAACCGGGCCGGCGACCGGCACGTCGACCACCTCGTCCCCCGCGCGGTCCAGCAGCTTCCAGACTCCTTTGTCGCCGTGCAGCGACGCGAGCTGATCGAACGTGCTGCGCGCGAATGCGAGCGGATGACCGCGGCGGTCGTCGTACGCGCACGCCGCGAGTTCGCTGTCACCGCGCCCGGCGAGCAGCGCCGCGACGGTCGCGGGGGTGACGCCGGGCTGGTCGCCGAGCATCAGCACAAGGACCTCGGCGCGCGGATCTATCGCGGCCAGCGCGACGGCGATCGACGACGAGCAGCCGTCGCCGAAGTAGTCGTTCTCGACCACCTGCGCGCCGGCGAGGTCGACTCGCGTCCTGATCTCGTCTGCACTACCGCCGACGACGCAGATCAGCTGGTCGAACGCGCATGCCCGCGCGGTGTCGAGGACGTGGTCGAGCAGCGTCGCCGATCCGTACGCGAGCAACTGCTTGGGCCGGCCGAGGCGCTTCGAGCCGCCCGCGGCGAGCACGAGGCCGGTGGCGAACCCGCTCCTCACTTCCGACCTTCCTGCATCGCGTGCCACACCCGCGATGGCGTGCACGGCATGTCCACGTGCCGTACGCCGAACGGGCGGAGCGCGTCGCAGATCGCGTTGACGATCGTCGGCGGCGAGCCCACGGTCGCGGACTCGCCGATCCCCTTGGCACCGATCGGATGGTGCGGCGACGGCGTGACCGTGAAGTCGGTCTCCCAGTCGGGAACCTCGAGCGATGTTGGGATCAGGTAGTCCATCAGCGAGCCGCCGAGGCAGTTGCCGTCCTCGTCGAACGCGATCTGCTCCATGAGCGCGATCCCGACGCCGTCGGTGAGGCCCCCGTGGACCTGGCCCTCGATGATCATCGGGTTGATCCGGGTGCCGCAATCGTCGACGGCGACGAACCGCTTGATCCGTACCTTGGCCGTGGCCGGATCGATCTCGACGACGCAGATGTACGCGCCGTAGGGGAACGTCAGGTTCGGCGGGTCATACACGGTCTCGGCGTCCAGTCCGGCCTCGACTCCCGCCGGCAGCTCGACCGATCCGCGCGCCGCCATCGCGATCTCCTGGATCGTCGCGCTCTTCTCGGGGTCGCCCTTGACCGACCAGCGGCCCTTCTCCCACTCGAGGTCCTCAGGCGCGGCCTCGAGCATCGCGGCCGCGACGATCCGCGCCCGGTCGCGGACCTTGCGGGCGACGATCGCGGTGGCGGCGCCGCTCACCGGCGTCGAGCGCGACCCGTACGTTCCGAGCCCGTAGGGCGTGACGTCGGTGTCGCCGTGCACGACGTCGATGTCCTCGGGCGGTATCCCGAGCTCCTCGGCGACGATCTGGGCGAACGTGGTCTCGTGGCCCTGTCCCTGGGTCTGCACGCTGATGCTGAGCTGCGCCTTGCCCGTAGGGTGCACACGCAGGACCGCGCCGTCGTTCATTCCGAGCCCGAGGATGTTCATGTGCTTGCGCGGGCCGGCGCCGACCGCCTCGGTGAAGAAGCCGACGCCGATGCCGATCAGCTCGCCGCGTGCGCGCGCGGTGGCCTGCTCCTTGCGGAGCTGGTCGTAATCGGCGATCGCGAGCGCCTTGCGGAGCGTCCGCTCGTAGTCCCCGGAGTCGTAGACCCAGCCGGTCTTGCACTCGTACGGGAACTGGTCGGGGCTGATCAGGTTCGCGAGCCGCAACTCGGCGGCGTCGATTCCGAGCTCGTAGGCGAGGCAATCGACGAGTCGCTCCACCAGGTACACGGCCTCGGCGATCCGGAACGAGCAGGCGTAGGCCACGCCTCCGGGCGCCTTCGTCGTGTACACGCCGGTGACGTGGCAGTGCGCCGCCTCGATGTCGTACGAGCCGGTGAACACGTGGAAGAACCCGGCCGGGTAGTTGGTCGGCTGGGCGGTCGCGTTGAACGCTCCGTGGTCGGCGACCACGTCGACGCGGACGGCGAGGATCTTGCCCTCGGCGGTGGCGGCGATCGCGCCCCGCATCGCGTAGTCGCGTGCGAATGCCGTCGACATCAGGTTCTCCGAGCGGTCCTCCATCCACTTGACCGGGCGGCCGGTGTCGATCGCGCCGACGATCGCGCACAGGTAGCCCGGGTACACCGGGACCTTGTTGCCGAACCCGCCGCCCACGTCCGGTGAGACGACGCGAATCTTGTGCTCGGGGAGTCCGGTGAGCAGCGCGTACACGGTTCGATGGGCGTGCGGCGCCTGCGTCGTGCACCACACGGTCAGCTTTTCCGAGATCGGGTCGAACTGGGCCACCGCGCCGCACGTCTCCATCGGCGCCGGATGCGACCGCGGGAATATGAGGTCCTGCTCGACGACGACGTCGGCTCGCGCGAACACCCGCTCGGTCGCCGCCTGGTCGCCCGACTCCCAGTCGAAGATCCGGTTGTCGGCCTGGCCCAGCTTGTCGTCGCGGATCAACGGGGCGTCCGGCTCGAGCGCGCGGCGCGGGTCGACGACCGCGGGGAGCAGCTCGTATTCGACGTCGATCAGTTCGAGCGCGTCACGCGCCGAGTAGTGGTCCTCGGCGATCACGAACGCGACCTCCTGACCCTGGAAGCGCACCTTGTCGGTGGCGAGCACCGCCTGCGTGTCGGCTGAGATCGTCTGCATCCATGCGAGCCCGCGGGCCTCGAGATCCCGCCCGGTGATCACGGCGTGGACCTTCGGGTGCTGCAGCGCGGCGGACGCGTCGATCGAGACGATCCGGGCGTGCGCCACCGGGCTTCGCAGGACGGCGCCATGGAGCATCCCCGAAAGCTGCACGTCATCGACGTAGTGGCCCTGGCCGCGGATGAAGCGGGGGTCTTCCTTGCGCCGCAGTCGGCCGAAGCCGATCGGACGGTCGCTGTTGGCGCTCACGGCGCGTTTGGGGGGTCCGGGTGGTCGGCGGCCCAGCGGATCGAGCGGACGATCGTCGCGTAGCCGGTGCAGCGGCAGATCTGGCCAGAGATCGCCTCGCGGATCTCGATGTCGGTCGGGTGCGGTTTGCGGTCGAGTAGAGCGCGGGCGGTGAGCATCATCCCGGACGTGCAGAACCCGCATTGGAGTCCGTGCATCTCGGTGAAGCCCTGCTGAACGGGGTCGAGCGCCCCGCTGCTGCGCGCGAGCCCCTCGACCGTTCGGATCTCGTGGCCGGCCGCCGTCGCCGCGAGCACCGTGCACGACTTGACGGGCTCGCCGTCCATCAGCACCACGCAGGTGCCGCAGTTCGACGTGTCGCAGCCCCAGTGCGTTCCGGTCAGGCCGAGCTGATCTCGGAGGAAGTGGACGAGCAGCATGCGGGGCTCCACGTCGCGGGTGTGCTCGCGCGAGTTCACGGACGCGGTGACGATCATCGCGGCCAATGATGACGACCCGAGCCGGCCGGCCGGGTCGAAGGTCCTCGAACGTCGGCCGGGTGTTACGCGGCGCGGCGAGCGGGCGTTCTGGCCGCCGGGAGCGCCCGCGTCGCGAGCTCGAGCTCGTCGGCCGGCTTCGGCTTCGAGATCACGTAGCCCTGCACGAGGTCGCAGCGGAGCCCGGTCAGCAGGCCGAGGCAGTGGTTGTCCTCGACGCCCTCGGCGACGACCCGCAGCCCGAGCGCGTGCGCGAGCTCGACCGTCGCGCGCACGAGCGCGAGGTCGCGGCCGTCGCCGCCCTCGGCCAGGCGCGTGATGAAGCTGCGGTCGAGCTTGAGCTCGCCGACGGCGAGGCTGCCGAGGTACGCCAGTGAGGTGAACCCAGCGCCGAAGTCGTCGACCGAGACGACCAGCCCGAGGTCGTATAGATTCTGGATCGCGAGCTGCGATCGCTCGAAATCGGCGATCGCGGTGGTCTCGGTCATCTCGAGCACGAGCGCTTGCGCCTTCAACTCGTGCTTGGCGAGGAGCTGTTCGACGAGAGCGGGGAAGTTCGGGTCGAGCAGGTCCGAGGCCGAGATGTTGACCGACACGGCCAGGTCCTTGCCGACGGCCCGCCACGCCGCGCACTGCGACAGGGCCTCGTCGAGCACGAACGTGGTGAGCGCTCCCATCAGGCCGGCGTCCTCGGCGAGCGCGATGAACTCGAGCGGCGGGACGAACCCGAGGCGCGGGTGGGTCCAGCGGGCGAGCGCCTCGACCGAACCGATCTCGCCGGTCGAGAGGTCAACCTGCGGCTGGTAGTGAAGGGCGAGACTGCGCTCCTCGATCGCCGTCCGCAGCTCCTCGACCAGCTGCACGCGGTTCGCGGCGCCGTCGAGATCCTCCTGATAGATCGCGAACGTCTTGCCGGCGAGCTTGGCCCGGTACATCGCGAGGTCCGCGCAGCGCACGAGGTCGGCGGAGTCGGTGGCGTTGTCGGGGAGGACCGCGATCCCGATCGCGGCGCCGATCTGAGCCCTCACCGCGTCGAGCGCGAACGGTTGCTCGATCTCGGCGGTCAGTCGCCCGGCGATCGTCGCGGCGTAGTCGGCGTCGGCGTCGAGCAGCGCCACCGCGAACTCGTCGCCGCCGAGGCGGACGACCAGATCCTCGGCACGCAGAGAGCTCTGCAGGCGGGCCCCGAGCTGGCGCAGCAACTCGTCCCCGGTGGCGTGCCCGAACGAGTCGTTGATCTCCTTGAAGCGGTTGAGGTCGAGGAACAGGAACGCGATGGCGCGCGCGTCGGGCTCGCCCGCCGCGTGCTCGGCGGCGACCACGTCGAGCAGCTCGAACAGCGAGCGGCGGTTCCCGAGGCCGGTCAGCTGGTCGGTGATCGACTCGACGCGGCGCTGCTCGGTGAGGTTTCGCAGGCCGATGAGCGACAGGCCGGAGCGGACGCCGGCGATCAGGAGGGTGGCCGCCGCGAGGCCGATGGAGACGCCGCCGACGTGGTGCATCGAGCCCACGAACAGGATCAGCAGCGCCGACGCGGCGGCGAGCGCGGGGAGCGTGAAGCCGGGAGGCTCCTCGGAGACGAGCGGCTTGCCCGCCGGGGTCCTGACCCACATCGCGAGCGCGACCAGCAGGATCGCAATCGGCCAGGCGATGTCGTTGAGCACGTCGCCGAGGTGCGACGTCGTGCCGAGGACGTTGAAGACGTCGCCGGCGGTGTTGAGCGCGTAGCCGCCGGCGAGCAGCAGCCACGGGAGCTTCCGCCGGCCGGGTACGATCGCCGCGCCACCCACGACGAGCCCGAGCAGGAGCACGTCGCCGACCGGGTAGGCGAGGTTGACGGCGACCCCGGCGGCACTTCCGCCGGCGTGGTGGAGCACGTCCTTGAACGCGAACGTGGCGCAGACCGCGGCGGCGCCGAAGCCCGCCACCGCCCCGTCGAGCCAGCCCGACAGGCTGACGCGGCGAACGCTGCGGCTGAGCAGCAGCATCAGCGCGCAGTACGTGATCGGATAGAAGGTCACGTAGAACCCGTCGGCGAGCGAGGGCGAGGGCGGCGCAGGGTTGCCGGGGTAAAGGATCGTATTGGCGAGGTCGCCGGCGGCCCAGCACAGCAGGCCGATCCCGAGCAGCGCCGGTACGGCGCGGGCGCGCTTCAGGTCACCCGCCTTGAGGATGCAGAGGAGGCCGGTGGCGACCTCGAATCCGTCGACCCCCCAGCCGTCGAGCCAGGACCAGTCCACGCCGATCGCGTCGAGCACGACGTAGGCGACGACGAGGACGGCGAGGACGGCGAACGCGGCCCATACGAGGTTGTGCCCGCGATCGGACGCGCGCCGGCGCGGCGCATGCAGGGCAGCGCGGAGCGAGGCGCCCGTTTCGTCGCCGGTAGTTGTGGACTGCGGTTCTCGCGTGGCGGTGCCCATGAGTGGTCCTCGAGCCGTGAGGCTCTTGTCGTTGTCTTCGGTCGATCGCCCGAAAACTTGTGGAAATCCACATGGAGCTGGCCGGGTGGGGGCGCAGCGCGGTGACGCTCAGGCGCGGTGCACGGCGGCGAGCAGCCCGGCGTAGGAGCGGACGAGCGCGGCCCGCTCCTCCTCGATCAGCGGGCTCGCGAGGTCCTTGCCGTCGCGCACCCACTGGTCCGAATAGCGCATCGCGAGCGCCCGCTGCTCAGCGGCGACCGCCACGTCGGTCTCGCCGACCCCGTACACGTACGCGTACAGGGCCGACAGCGCGGCGATCAGCGGTCCCTCGCCGTCGGCGCCGACCGCTGACCCGTCGTGCTGGTGCTCGCGGTGCACGCGCCACCACTCGACCTCGAGCTCCGACGCGCGGCGGGGGTCGAACTTGTCGTCGTGGCGCTCGGCGACGAGCCGGTAGAAACGTTCCATCGCGCGGCGCGCACCGGCGGGGTCGTTGTCGGGGAACGGAGCCCACAGCTGATTGGCGCGGAGTACGAGCCAGGCCCCGTAGATCGTCGACGGCCACGAGAGCCCGAACGTGTGGCGCGTGAGCCTGACCGCGCCTCGCAGAAACGAGAACCATTCATGCCGGTAGTAGGCGACCCAGACCGCGGCCTCGAGGCCCCCAACCTGGCGGGGGTCGAACGAGCGATGCGGCTTGACAGATGACCCCGGTCGGGGCCGGTGCGCACGGCGCCTGCGGAGGCCGTTTGGCATGTGCAACGCCGACCGTAACCGATCGACCCGGGCCGGTCATGGGAGGTGTGCGGGTCGTCACCAAGGGTGGGTATCGGGCGCGATCGCGGCGACGTACGTTTCTCATCGTTCACCGTCCACACGAGGAGCACCGAGCATGACTCGCATCACCGACCCGGACTTTCGCCTGCGCGACCTGTACACGCCGCCTACGCTGCCGCCGTCGCCGAAGACGGGGCTGAACCTCGAGACGCTCCACAAGCCCGAGCTGAGGCTGTCGGACTACATCCACGCCGAGGTCGCCAATCCGCCAGCCGCGGTGTCGCGCCCGCATCCCGGATTCACGTGGGGAATGCTTGCCAACGACACCATCGGCGACTGCGTGATCGCGATGATGCTCCACTCGATCGAGGACTTTCATCTCGACGCGGGCACGCCGGTGCCGGCGTTCACGGATGCCGACGCGATCAGCATCTACTCGGCGATCACCGGGTATGTGCCGGGCGATCCGTCGACCGATCGCGGGACCGATGAGGGTGCGGCGATGCGCCAGTGGGAGCATCCGGGGCTGAAGACGACCGACGCCGGTAAGCACACGATCGTCGCGACGGTCGCGGTCAACCCGAGCAGTCTCAACGAGTGCCGGATCGCGATCGACGAGTTCGTCGACCTGCAGATCGGGATCGGGTTGCCGATCACGGCGCAGGGGCAGACGGAGTGGACCGTCGTCGGCGACGGCAAGACCGGCAAGAGCGCCCCGGGTTCATGGGGCGGCCACGGCATCCCCTATCGGGAATACGACGCCGAGACGTTCAAGTGCGTCACCTGGGGCGCGGAACTGCTGCTCACCGTTCCGTTCCACCAGGACTACGCGCAGGAGGCCCACGTCGTCGTCACCAAGGAGATGCTGTCCAAGAGCGGCGTGGGACCATCGGGCGTGGCCTGGGACGAGCTAATCGCCGACGTCAAGGCGCTGCCTCGTCAACGAGACGCGGGTGATCCTGCGGGGGCCCCTCAGGCGGCGCTGGCGTGAGCGAGGCCAACGCTCTCGCGCGTGCGAGGGCGAGCCTGCTGGCGTAGAGCCGTCAGAGGGCTGCGGAGAGATCCCGGGGAGGCGCATCCTCAGTGCGCCTCCCCTTCGCGTGTCGAATTCCTTCCGTATTCCTGTCAATCACTTGACATACCTCGCGCGGTCCGTCATGGGCCGGGGTCCGATGTCCTACCCTGCCCGTGGCGCTGGGGGAGGCGCGCGGTGCTCGGCTGTGAGCTGGGCGCCGGATCGTCCACTAGGTAGGAGCGAGGTATGAATTCGCGCGGTAGGAGCAGGTTTCTGATCACGTTCGGTCTGGTCGCCGTCGTCGCGCTGGCAGCATGGACCAGCGCGTCTGGCGCGGCACGCCCGGCACGCGCGGTCTCGCACCAGGCGGCACAGTGCTCATCGAGCGACAACGGCCCGCAGAACGCGGCCAACCCGCTCGACACCCCCGGCTTCAGCGGCACCGACCCGCTTGCGGGCGCGAACCTGTTCGTCGAGAGCCCGTGGCAGTACGGCGGCGACGCCGCCGACGCGATCGCCAACGAGGTCGGCCTCGGGTACCTGAGCAAGGAGCAGAGCGGGACGCCGATCCCGTGGGCGCAGTTCGAGGCCCGCGTCAACAAGATGCACCTCTCGCGTGCGGTCTCCTATCGCGTCCACCAGCTCGAGAAGATCGGCAACTATCCGCAGGCCCACCAGTTCAGCCTGTACACCGCCGGCGGCTCGGGGCCCGCGATTTTCACCCAGGTCCAGAACTATCTGTGCCGCATGCAGCGCACCGCCCCCGGGTCGGCGGCCGAGATCACGACGTACTTCGTCAAGCACGGCGGCGGCTGCAACCCCGCGGTCAACCCGAACTTCGACGCCGAGGTCAGCGCGTTGAAGGAAGCGGTCGGGAACTTCCCCGCGCTGATCTTCGTCGAGGAGGACGCGATCGACACGATCTGCTGGAAGAACCCGGCGGCGATCACCAACCGCGAGGCGCTGCTCAAGGACGAGATCGACCAGCTGTCCCAGCTGCCGCACGCGCTGCTGTACGTCGAGGGCGGCACCTCGGACGCGAACTCGCCTGCCCAGGCGGCGCGCGTGCTCAACGCGAGCGACGCGTCCAAGATCCGCGGCTTCTTCACGAACGACACGCACTTCAACTGGGCCTACAAGGAGATCCAGTACGCCAACAAGGTCTCGAAGCTGACCCACGGCCTGCATTTCGTGATCGACACCCGCGGCGACGGCAACGGCCCGCTGAAGAACCCGCACCCGGTGACGCAGGGGAATGAGCAGCTGTGTAACCCACCCGGCCGTGCGCTCGGTCCGAAGCCCGGTGCTAGCAACGGACAGTCCTACGGGATGTTCTCGCCGAACCTCGACGGGTTCGTGTGGGTCACGACCCCGGGCGAGAGCGCCGCGCCGACGTGTCCCGGCCGCTCGGCGCACTACGCCGCATCGGGGATCTTCGACGAAGGCATCGCGATCGGCTACGCGTCGCGCGCAAACGACCGGATCGGCCCGTCGCCGCGGTTCAAGAGCCGTAAGTGGTAGTCGCTCAGCGCTGCTCGACGATCAGGAGCGTGTTGCCGTCTGGGTCGCGGAACCAGACCATCGGCGGGACCGGACCGCCCATGCGCGAGACCTCGTCGTCGACGTCCACGCCGCTCGACCGCAACTCGGCGTGGGTGGCATCGATGTCGTCGGTGGTCAGGATGATCCCGGTCTCGACGCCGGTCTGGTCGATCCCCGGCCGCGGTGGCGCGAGCGCGATCCCGGTCGACCCGCTGGGCGGGTAGACCTCGACCCAGCGGTACTTGTCGCCGAACGGGATGTCGCTTCGCTTCTCGAACCCGAGCGACTCGTAGAACTCGATCGAGCGATCCTGATCGGTCGACATCACGCTGATGAGGCTGATCGCCCCGATCCGGCTGGTTGTGGTGCTCACTGCGATGCCTCCTTGAAGTGGACTCACCCGCTATGACCCCGAGTGTGGCGGGAACTCATCGGTGCGCGCAAGCCCTGCATTGACGGCGGTTCCACCGGTCTGGTAGGGTAAATACCTACCATCCTCGAGCGACTGCGAGAGGTGCCGTCAACGCGGTGGCGCCGACGTCAAGCGCCACCGCGGGCGCCTCGCAGCGAGCGGGGGACGCGTCGGGGGTCACACCAATCGGGCGCGTCGGGACCGGCACGGCGTCTTGCAGTGGGCGCGGTGCGCATTGGTCCTCCACCGCGCGATCAACCTTCCGCGCGGTGGAGGATCCTCTGCCCCCGGTCTGAGGCTCGAGCGTGCCCGCTGTTCGGAGCACCTGCCCCCGGTCTCGGGCTCGAGCGTGGCCCCTCATCGGGACACATGGGCAACCTATGGGTTGGGCGCGGCGGGGTTAATGGGGTCGAGCCCCCATCTTTTCGGGCGTGGTGTGCGGCCCCCCGAGTCCACGTGCAGGCACGGTTGTTCGGCCTCGGCCGGGCGGGGATCCTGTCTCGGCAGTGGCCAGCGGCACGAAGACAGTCAACCCGTCCGGTGCGCCGGCCGCCGGCGGCACGAGGATGCTCCTCGTCGACCTCCGCGGTGGTCTGCTGCTGCTCAACGAGGCGCGGTGCCGGTCGGTCGAGCGCATCTTCGGAGTGCGGAGGGATCAGGTCAACCTCACGACGCTGGTCGCGCTGCTGGTGGCGGCCGAGCAGCTTCGCCGCCGGGCCGAGCGGATGAAGCCTCAGCGACGCGTGTCGGTTGCCGACTACGCGATCGGCGCCGGCGCGCTCAGGGAATCGATCTACGGGGTCGCCGGACCCGCCTCCCGTGACACGCCGCTCGTGGGTACGCTGATCGTCCTGGCGGTCCTCGGAGGTCTGGTGCGTCCCCCTGTAATCAGATCGATTCACGGCATGAGGGCGTCTTCGCGCCGGGCGCACACGATGTTCCTCGGGCGCTACGGCCACCTCGTCCGCCACATTCGCCGGGATTGATCCCGCCGACTCGCCCCGCGCCCGCCCGCAACAATGAGTCACCGCTGCGCCGGTGGTGTGTCGCGGAGCGTCCGGACGAGCTCGAGTATCTGATCCATCGGGTATCCGACGCTGCGCCGCCTCGAGTCGGGAGGGTCGCTCGCCAGCCCCGTCCCCTCGCGCCACGCGCGCTGCGGTCGGATCGGCCGCGGCGCGAATCCGCCGCCGCAGTTCGGGCACACGTTGTGGAGCGTGTCCTCGACGCAGTCGGCGCAAAACGTGCACTCGTAGCTGCAGATCCGCGCGTTCGCCGCGGACGGAGGAAGATCGACGTCGCACAGCTCGCAGTTGGGGCGCAGGGCAAGCATCAGACCTCACTGAGTTCGGGGACGTGGGACGCTACCCACCATGAACGTGCTGATCTACGGAGATACCGAAACCTCACAGACGCTCCGGCACGAGGTGCCGGTGACGATCGGGGATGCGTTCCTCTACCTCGAGTCCGACGGCCGGCGGGCGGTTCTGACGAACGCGCTCGAGGAGACGCGGATCGCGCGCGCGATTCCCGACATCGAGCGACTGCTGATCAACGAGTTCGGGAGGGACGAGCTGATCGCCGCGGGGATGCCGCTGTGGAAGATTGGGCTCGAGGTCTGCGCGCGAGCGGTCGCCGCGTCCGGGATCCGCGAGGCGGTGGTTCCGCTCGACTTCCCGATGGCGCTGGCCGACCGGCTGCGGGCCGACGGCGTCGAGCTCAACGTCGACTGGGAGCTGTTCACCGAGCGCCGCCGGCACAAGTCCGACGCGGAGATGGCGGGAATACGGCGGGCGGCTGTGGCCGCCGTGGACGCGATGGGAGCGGCCGCGACGCTGCTGCGCGAGGCCGACGTCCGAGGACAGGAGCTGCGGCACGCCGGCGACCGGCTGACCGCCGAGACCGTGCGCGTGCGCATCCGCGACGTGTGCGCCCGCGCCGGCGCGGCGGCTCCCGCGGACATCGTCGTCAGGCCGATGGGCCCGAATCCGAGCATCGGTCATGAGCCGGGGTCGGGACCGCTGCCCGCGCACACGCCGATCCTGATCGACCTGTGGCCCCGGGACGAGGAATCCGGCTGCTGGGCGGACATGACGCGCACGTTTGTGCGGGGCGAGATCTCCGATCCGATCGCCGAGCTTCACGCGCTCGTGATCAGCGCCCATGAGCAGAGTTGCGCGGCGGCTCGAGCGGGCGTCAAGGGCTTCGTGATGTTCGACATCGTCTGCGACGTCTTCGAGGCCGCCGGGCACGCGACGGGTCGGACGAAGAAGCCGGGCGAGACGTTGCGCGAAGGCTTCTACCATGGCCTCGGCCACGGGGTCGGGCTCGACATCCACGAGCCGCCGGGGCTCGGTCGATCCGGGGTCGCGCCGCTGATCGCCGGCGACGTGATCGCGGTCGAGCCCGGGCTAGTGGTGCGATCCGCCGGCGGCGTCGGCGTCGAGGACCTGCTGGTGATCACCGATGACGGCAGCGAGCGGTTGACCGGCTTTCCGTACGCGCTCACGCCCTGACTACTCGTTGGCCGGTTACGCGCGCGCGACCGTACGGGCCATACGCGCGACCGCGTCCGACAGGTGCCCCGGGCTCGTGGCGAAGTTGAGGCGAACGAAGCCCGCCCCGGGGGCGCCGTAGTCGAGGCCGCGACCGAGGGCGATGCGGCCGTCTTTCAGGAAGGCCGCGGCCGGCTCGTCGCCGAGCCCGAGCCCGCTGCAGTCGAGCCAGGCGAGATAGGTCGCCTGCGGTGGCCGCCAGGCGATCGCTCGGAGACGCTCGGCGAGGTCCTGTTCGAGCTGCTCCCGATTGGCCGCGAGCTGCTCGATCACGGCGTCGAGCCACGCGTCACCGTCGTCGAATGCGGCCTCGGCCGCGATCACTCCGAGCAGCCCGGCGTGCTCGTGCAGCCGCGGCATCCGGTCGACGAGGTCGCGGGCGGCCGGGTCGGCGGTGACCACGAGCGCGGTCTTGAGCGCCGCCAGGTTGAACGCCTTGGACGCCGAGGTCACCGACACGCCCCAGCGCCGCGCGGCGTCCGAGACCTCAAGCCACGGGATGTGGGTCGCTCCGGGCAGCGTCAGCGGCGCATGGATCTCGTCGGCGAGCACCCACGCCTCGCGCTCGGCACAGCGGTCGGCGATCGCCGCGAGCTCGGCTCGCGCGAGCGCGCGCCCGGTCGGGTTGTGCGGGTTCGCAAGCACGAGCGCGCGGGCGCCGGCCGCGAGCGCCGCGTCGAGGCCGTCGAGGTCGAGCGAACCGTCGGGGAGCAGGTCGATCTCGGTCAGCCTCACGCCGGCGGTGGGCAGCATGCTGAAGAACGGCGGGTACGCGGGGGTGGCGAACGCGATCGTCTCCCCGGGCGCGGCGATCACCCGGCACAGCTCGACGAGCCCGATCATCACGTCAGGAACGAGCGTGACCTGCTCCTCGTCGACCGTCCAGTCGAGGCGCCGCGCGGCAAACCGGGCAAACGAGCGCCGCAGGGTCGGCGTTGCCGGCGCGGGATAGCCGAGATCGCCGCGACCGATCGCGTCCCGGAGCGCGTCGGCGACCGGCGGCGCGAGCGGGAAGTCCATCTCGGCGATCGTCGCGCTCAGCACGTCGGCGTCGTAAGCCGCCCACTTTGCGCCGGCGCGCTGGTGCATCTCCTCGACGCCGGGAACGCTCAGATCGATGGCCACGGCGTGGGGAGCTTGTCAGATACCGTCTACGCGATCCCGTGACCGGCAATCAGATAGCGGTCCAGGCCTGCCTGAACGGCGGGCGCACGCGCTCCGAGCACGCGGCTGTTCCGCACACGCCGGCCGAGCTCGCGGTCGACGCGGTAGCGGTTCGGCGGGCCGGCGCGTTCGCGGTGCACGTCCATGCGCGCGACAATCGGGGCCGCGAGACGATGGCGGCGGCCGCGTGCGATGCCGTAGTCGCTGCGATTCGTGCGGCCGCCCCGGGGTTGCCGGTCGGCCTGTCGACGTCGGCGGCGATCGATCCGGATCCCTTCGCCCGCGCGGCGGCGGTGCGTGCGTGGCGGCAGGCGCCCGACTTCGTCTCAGTCAACCTGTCCGAGCTCGGCTGGGCGGGCATCGTCCGTGCCGCGGGGCACGCGGGGATTGCGGTCGAGGCAGGTCTCACCACACCCGGCGAGGCCGACGAGCTCGCGCGCAGCCCGTTTGCTCACCAGGTTCTGCGTGCGCTGGTCGAGGTGACGGGCGGGGCGGACGAGGCGCGCGCGATCGCCGAGCGGATCCCGGACGAGATCCGGCAGCTGTGGCACGGCGACGGCGAGCGGACGTGGGAGGTGCTCGCCGCGGGGATCGCGGCCGGGCACGCTGTCCGCGTCGGCCTCGAGGACGTGCTTGTGCTCTCGGACGGGCGGCCGGCGGACGGCAATGCCGAGCTCGTGGCGGCGGCGGTGGCGCTCGGCGCGGGCGCCGTTTAGGCCGACGCGCGCCGGGGGCGATTCAGGCCGGCGCGGTTTAGCCGCGTGCCCGGTCGTCGTCTCGCGCCGGCGTCCACCTGGTCAAGGCCCGAAAGCCCCGCGCCGGCGGCCGCTTTCGGGGCATAAGCGTCCCCCGCGTGCTTATGTCCCGGTGGAGTCGGTCGGAGGGCGCGGTTTCGGGCCTAATACATGGCCGGGCGGCGTCCGCGAGTCGCCAAACCCCTGCCTTCTGCCCCGCCGTGGCGACATAAGCGCCTCCCCGGCGCTTATCTCGCCAAAGTCTTGGAGGAAGGGGGGCTTTGGCGGGTTGTGCACCGCCGGCGGGGCCGAGGCGGCCCCGCGGTTCAGGCCGGCGTGCGCGCCGGCGCGGTTCGGGCCGGTACGCCGACGACGCGCTCGAGCCACGCCCCGAACAGCGTGCGGGCCAGGCTCGTCATCTCGTCCTGCGCCGCCGCGACCTGGTCGAGCAGCCGCGGCATCGCGCCCTCGCCCATCAGCGCCTCGAGGCTCTCGGCGTACGCGGGCACCTCGCCCCACTCGGCGGCAAGCCTCGTCCCGACCTCGATATGGAATTGCACCCCGTAGGCGCGGTTCACGACGAACGCCTGCTGCTCGTAGGCGTCGGACCGCGCGAGCCGGACGGCGCCGTCGGGGAGCGCGAACGTGTCGGCGTGCCACTGAAGCGCCAGGAATCGGTCGGGCATCGACGCGAACACCGGATCGCGCTCGGCGTCGGCGGTTCGGTAGACCGGGAGCACGCCCACCTCGGGACTCGCGCCCGGAGCGACGCGCGCGCCGAGGCTCGCCGCGAGCAGTTGCGCCCCGAGGCACACGCCCCACACCGGGGTCCCGGCGGCCACCGCCTCGGCGATCAACCGCTTCTCGTCCCGCAGCCATGGCAGCCGGTCGTGCTCGTAGGCGCCCATCGGCCCGCCCATCGCGATGATCCCGTCGAATCCCTGCCAGTCGGGTAGCGGCTCGCGGCGGTCGACCATCACCCGCTGAAGCTCGCCGCCGCGGTCGAGCAGCTCATCCTCGTAGGCGCCGGGCGGCTCGCACGCGATGTGCTGGAGAACGAGCAGATTCGGACCCGTGCCGTTCACTCCTCGCGCAGGCATGCGACGAGCCTACTCAGATGGTCGATGAAGTGCTCGGCCTCGTCGTCGTCGAGCTCGGACAGAAACCGAGCGAGGGCGGGACCGTGGCGGTTGCGCATCTGCGCCACCGCGGGCTTGGCCGCATCGGACAGCGACACGATGATGCGCCGGCGATCGCGCTCGTCGTGGTCGCGGTCGACGAGTCCCGCGCCGGCGAGGTCGCCGACGACCAGGCTGGCATGGGCGAGGCTCATGTCCATCCGCTCCGCCAGCTCCGACACCGTTGCCGGGCCGGCGATCGCGAGCGAGACGAGCGCGCCGACATGGCGTTCGCCGAGGCCGCCGGCCTGCTTGAGGGCGTCCGGCATCTCACCCCGGCGACGTCTCAGCGCGATCCCGAGCTGCGGTAGCAGCGGGGCAAGCCGCGCGATGTGCCGTCTGAGGTCCCGTGTAGGCACGAGTAGGTTATTCAAGTTTCCTTGACTATCTAGTGAAGTTGAGTAGAGTGTACGCGTGCGTCAAACCGAAGGAGTTGAGATGGCTCAGGACCACCAACCATTCACCCGCTACGGGCCCTACGACCGCAGCCTGCGCGCCGCCGACAGCGACCGCGAGGCGGTCGCGGAGACCCTGCGCGAGCAGCACGTCGCAGGCCGGCTCGACACTGACGAGCTCCAGGAGCGGATCGAGCGCTGCTACACGGCGAAGAGCTACGCCGACCTCGACGCGATCGTCGCCGATCTCCCGCACGAGGAACCGGATTCGAGCCGGATACGCAGCCTGTCGCCGTGGCCGAGGTTCGCGTTTGTGCCGTTGGCGCTGATCGCGATCGTCGCGGTCAGCCACGGGCACCTGTTCTGGCTCGCGATCCCGCTCGTGTTGTTCTTCTTCGTCCGCCCGATGACGTGGCGCGCGAGCGGCCGGCGGTACGGCTGGGGCCACGGCGGCTGCGCATCCCGCGGCGGCACGTACGTGTGACCGACGCGATTTCGGATTGAGCGCCCGGCCGCCCGGGTATCCCTCCCGCGACAAGAAGTCGTCGCGGGGAGGTGCACGTGCAGCTCGAACTGATTCTCTTGGTAGTCGCGGGGCTCTGGGTCGTCGTCATGGCGTGGGTTCTGTCTCTGTGCCTCGCGGCACGGCGCGGCGACACGCACATGCGGGAGATGGCGCTCCGTCGCTGATCCGCCGGGCCGTTTAGGCTGGACCTCGACGTCAACGAGGGATGGCCGCATGCAGTTCGGCATCACCGACCACATCGACGCGTCCGGGATCGCGCCGGCCGACCAGCTCGAGCAGAGGCTCCGACTCGTGGAGCTGTACGACCGGCTCGGGTTCGACCGCTACATGCTCACCGAGCACCACGGCACGCCGTTGTGCCTGGTCCCGTCGCCGCACCTGTTCCTCGCCGCGGCGTCGCAGCGGACGACCCGGATCCGGCTGGGCACGCTCGTGACCCTGCTCCCGCTGTACAACCCGGTCCGGCTGATCGAGGAAGTCGGCGTCCTCGACCTGCTCAGCCGCGGCCGGCTCGAGCTCGGGATGGGGCGTGGCGTATCGGCACCCGAGATCGAGACCTACGGGATCGACCCGAGCGACACCCCGGCGATGTTCGACGAGGCGTACGAGATCCTGATCGAAGGCCTGACCTCCGAGGTTTTGTCGCACGACGGCCGCTTCTACTCGATCTCGAACGTGTCGATTGTGGTGCCGCCGCTTCAGCAGCCTCGGCCGCCGCTGTGGTACGGCGTCGGCTCGGTCGAGCGCGCTCAGTGGGCCGCGCGCAACGGCGTCAACATCATGGCGTTGCGGCCCGCGAAGGTCGTCCGCCCGTTCACCGACGCGTTCTGCGAGGCGTGGGAGGAGACCGGGCGCCCGGTGCAGGAGCGCCCGCTCCGCGGCGTCGACCGCCCGCTGGTGATCGCCGAGGACGGTGCGGAGGCGAGGCGGATCGCGGCCGAGGCCCACGCCGGGTTCCACCACTCGCTGATGCTTCTGTGGGAGCGCGCCGGTATCTCCCCGCCGACGAACTTCCCGCCGACGTTCGAGCTGTGGCAGCAAGCGGGCGGAGCGTTCGCCGGCACGCCCGAGGGCGCCCGGGAGTTCATCGCCGAGACCATCGAGGTCGCCGGGCTCGACACGATGAACTTCCACATGGCGTTCGGCAACATCAGCTACGACGACGTGTGCCGGACCGCGGAGCTGTTCGCGGCCGAGGTTATGCCCGCGTTTTCCGACGCCGCCGCGCCGTAACCGAAGAAGGAGGCCTCGGCCTCGCCGAGCGCAGTCGCCGCGGGCGCGCCGTGCAGGTATTCGCCGGCGATCGCTCCCCAGTCCGCGCCGGCGCGGAGCTGCCACAGGACGACAGCGACGATCCCGTGCATCCGGCGGATCAGGACGGTGTCGGCCGGCAGCGTGAACTGGTTGACCTGATCGCGGGCGTTTGCGCTGCGCTGCTCTTCAGGACGGTCACGGTCGCGGCCGCGACGCCGGTCCCCAGATCCCATCCGGTGGTGACCGGGGACCGCGTACCAGCGGGTGGCATGCCGCATCATCCGCAGCGCGAGCTCGGCGTCGACGATCTCGGCACGGTCGGCCGGCAGGTAGCCGCCGGCGATCAGCGCAGATTTGAGCGCGGGCGCGTCCTCGTCGCGCACCGCGCTCGCGATCGCTCGTTCGGCATACACCCGCTCGGCGCTCACATCGCTGAGCAGGCCGTAATCAAGGAACGCGACGCGGCCGTCCGGGCGCAGCAGGTAGTTGCCTGGATGGGGATCGCCGAGCGCGATCCGATCCCGGTAGGTCAGCCCGAAGTAGAAGCGGAACACGATCTCGGCGTAATGGTCGCGCTCCGCCTCCGTGCGCTCGCGCACGGCCTCGAAGCCGTCGCCGTCGACGTACTCCGACACCAGGATTCGCCGCGTTGACAGCGCGGTGTCGACTCGCGGCACGAAGATGAACGGGTGGCCCCGCATCGCCCGCTCGACGCGGCGCTGGTGCTGGGCCTCGAGCTCGTAGTCGAGCTCCTCGCCGATCCGTTCGCGAAGCTCCGAGAACAACGACCTCGCGTCGAGACCGGGCGCGAGCCGCTTGACCAGGGGCAGCAGCAGCAGCGCGTTCCGCATGTCGGTCTCGACCGCCTCGGCGACGCCCGGGTACTGGACCTTCACCGCCACCTGTTCGCCGCCGACCGTGACCGCGCGATGGACCTGACCGATCGACGCCGCGGCGAACGCCTGCTGGTCAAACTCCAAGAAGACGCTCGTGAGCGGTCCGCCGAGCTCGTCGCGCATCATCCGCTCGAGCTTTGGGAACGGCACTGGCGGGACGCTGTCGCGAAGCGACGCCAGCTTTGCCTGTAGCGCCTGGCGCTGGTCCTCGGGGAGCCCGTCGAACTCGATCATGGAGATCATCTGTCCGACCTTCATCGCCGCCCCGCGCATGCGGCTGAGCTGGTCGACGAGCTCGTTGACGAGCGCCGCCGTTCGTTCCTGCTGGGCCGCCTCGGCGCGCTCCGGGGTGCGGAGACGGTTGGCGGCGCGCATCCCGGCCCAGCGGACGCCCTGGCCGGTGACCAACCCGCCGACCCGGGCGGTCCGCCCGAGCCGGCTCGTCGGCAACTTCCCCGCTTCCGGCGGCGGGTCCTCCGCGCGTCCGCTCATCGCGCTTGAGGCTAGCGAGCCGGGCTCATGGTCCAGCGAGGGCAAACGCTTTCGTTCGACTTACACATCCCACATGCGGTTCTCACTCCGCGTGCCGAAGCTTCTGCATCCCAGTGTTACGACCAGACGCTTCCCACATGCAGACAGCGGCTCGCTTTGCCGCAATCGGCGTCGTGTCGACGCTCGCCTATGCGTTGCTGTTCCTACTTCTCGCGGGGGCGGTCGGCTCGGCGGCGGCGAGCGGGGTCGCGCTCGCGCTGACCGCCGTAGGCAACACCGCGGCGAACCGGCGCTTCACGTTCGGGATCCGCGGGCGCGAGGGCATGGCCCGGCAGCAGGCCGCGGGGTTCCTCGTGTTCCTGCTCGCGCTCGTCCTCACTAACGGCGCGCTCGGCGTTCTGCATGAACTCGACGGGCACGCCCCGAGGCTGCTCGAAGCGGCGGTCCTGGTGCTGGCCACGTTGGTGGCGACGGTCATGCGGTACGTCGCGCTCTCGTCCTGGGTGTTTCGCGGGCGTTCCCGTTCCGGGAGCGGTCGACGCGATCCCGTCCTGCCCCTCGACACACAAGGAACCTGAAAATGAGCACGACAACCATCCCCCGGCGGACCTGGCCGGCCGGGTCTTCGTCCCGCGGCCGCGTGCGCTCGCTCGTGCGCGGGCGCGCCGAGGATCCGGCGTGGGCGCGCGTCGCGCTCGTCGGGCTGCTCGCCGCGACCGCGGTGGCGTATCTGTGGAACCTCACCGCCTCGGGCGATGCCAACAGCTTCTATGCCGCGGCGGTGCAGGCGGGAACGAAGAGCTGGAAGGCGTTCTTCTTCGGCTCGCTCGACTCGTCGAACTTCATCACGGTCGACAAGCCGCCGGCGTCGCTGTGGGTGATGGCCCTGTCGGGGCGGATCTTCGGGTTCTCGAGCGCGAGCATGCTCGTACCGCAGGTGCTCGAGGGCGTGCTCGCCGTCGGCCTGCTCGCGGCGTCGGTCAAGCGCTGGTTCGGCGCCGGCGCCGGTCTGCTCGCGGGCGCGCTGCTCGCGGCGACGCCGGTCGCGGCGTTGATGTTCCGCTTCAACAACCCCGACGCGCTGCTCGTGTGCCTGCTCGTCGCGTCGGCGTATGCCCTCGTGCGCGCGCTCGAGAACGGGTCAAGGCGCTGGATGATCGCCGTCGGCACCCTGATCGGCTTCGCGTTCCTCGCGAAGATGATGCAGGCGTTCCTGGTCGTCCCGGGCTTCGCGCTCGTCTACCTCGTCGCGGCGCCGACCACCGTGCGCCGGCGGATCACCGACCTGCTCGTCGGTGGCGTCGCGATGATCGTGAGCGCCGGCTGGTGGGTGGCGATCGTCGCGCTGTGGCCGGCGTCGTCGCGGCCGATGATCGACGGTTCGTCTGACAACAGCATCATCAACCTGATCTTCGGATACAACGGCTTCGGCCGTCTCACCGGCAGTGGCGGCCCCGGCGGTGGCGGCGGTGGCGGCGGTGGCGCGAACTTCAGCGGCTCAACCGGCGTGCTGCGCCTATTCAACGACCTGATGGGCGGCCAGGCGTCGTGGCTGCTCCCAGCCGCGCTGCTCGCGCTCGCCGGCGGGCTGGCGTGGCGGTGGCGCGCGCCGCGCACCGACCGTACGCGGACCGCGCTGCTGTTGTGGGGCGGCTGGCTCGTCGTCAGCGGCCTCGTGTTCAGCCTCAGCGGCGGCATCATCCACACCTACTACACAGTGGCGCTCGCGCCCGCGATCGCCGCCCTCGTGGCGATCGGCGCGGTCGTCGCCTGGCGCCGGCGCGACATGTTCGGCGCTCGGGCGCTGCTCGCGCTCGGCGTCGTCGCGACCGCCGTGTGGTCGATCGTCCTGCTCGGTCGCACGCCGTCGTGGGAGCCGTGGCTCGTGCCGGTGACCGCGGTCGCCGGCGGGTTGGCGGCGGCCGGCCTGCTGATGCCGCCGCGCGCGGCGCGGCGGTTGACCGCGGCCACGGCGGTGGTCGCGCTCGTCGCGTGCCTCGCCGGGCCGGTCGCATACTCGGCGCAGACGATCGGGACCTCACACACCGGCTCGACTCCGTCGGCGGGACCAGAAGCCGCTGGCGGAAGGTTCGGGGGCGGTGGCGGGTTCGCGCGCGGCGCCGGCCGGTCCGGGTTCACTCGCGGCGGAGCCGGCGGGTTCCCGGGCGCCGGCGCCGGTGGTCCCTCGGGGACAGCGCGAGCGACTGGCGGCCCGGGGAACGAGACCGTCAGCAGCGCGCTCGTCACGGCGCTCAAGTCGGGCGCGTCCGGATACCGTTGGGCGGCCGCGACGTCAGGCTCGCAGAGCGCTGCCTCGCTCGAGCTAGCCACGGGCGGCGTCCCGGTGATGGCGATCGGCGGCTTCAGCGGCCAGGGCGGGAACCTCTCGCTGGCCCAGTTCGAGGCCTACGTCAAGGCCGGCGACATCCACTACTACATCGCCTCCGGCGGCGGTGGCGGTGGCGGCTTCGCGGGCGGCCCCGGCGGCGGCTCGAGCACGAGCGCGATCACCACCTGGGTCAAGGCTCACTATCGCTCCGAGACCATCGGTGCCCAGACCGTCTACGACCTGACCCAGCCGCTGCAGTCGTAGGGCTTGCCCGTCGTGGGACCATCTTCTCGATGACGGGGTCGCCGGCGTACCGCCTGGATGAGCTCGGTTGGCTGCAGTTCGACCGACTCGGCTCGCTGGTGCTGGAGGCGGAGGCCGGGCTGACCGATCTGCGCTGGAGCGGCCGCGGCGACCTCGGACGGGTTACGTTCGTCGATGAGCGGCTGTCCCTGCGCGAGCGCGGGATAGCGCTCGGGGGTCCCGTCGCCGTCGCGGTCGTCTGGATCAGGGCGAGTCCGACGCGAGAGCTGCGGATGGAGGAGTTCCGGGATCGCGTCGTGGGATTGCGCGCGGGCGAGGCGGAGGAGCGGCTGGTCCTGACGAACCTCGAGGCGCAGGACGCGGAGGCGGCGCTGCGCACGTACCCGGCCGCTGACGGTCGGACCGGGGTCGTGCTGGGAGCCGAGGAGATTTCGGCGAGCCTCGATCGCCATCCTTGGCTCCGAGCCGTGATGCCGTCCGTGCTCGGGTTGCGTGATCTCGGCGCGCTGATCGACCCGGACGTCCGGGAACGGTCGTCGCTCGACGTCGAGCGAGCGCAGCAGCTGGCGCGGGTGTTCTGGCCGACGCACGCCTACGAGCGCGCACGCGAAGTGCTCGAAAGGCATCGATTCGTCGTGCTCACTGGTCCGCCGGAGATGGGGAAGACCGCGATCGCGGAGATGCTGGCGCTCGCGCACCTGACCGAAGGCTGGGAGGCGCACCAATGCAACAACCCCGATCAGGTGTGGCGCGCGTTCGACCCCGGCCGGCGCCAGGTGTTCGTAGCCGACGACGCGTTCGGGTCCACCGAGTACCGCCCGGACGCCGCCGAACGGTGGGGCCGGGGCCTCGGCCGGTTGCTCGAGATGCTCGATGCGCAGCACTGGCTGATCTGGACCTCGCGTCCCGCGCCGTTGAAGGCGGGGCTGCGCCGGGTGCAGCGCGAGAGCGGTTCCGAGCGGTTCCCCGCGCCCGGCGAGGTGCTCGTCGACGCCTCGGATCTCGATCTTGCCGACAAGACGCTGATCCTTTTCCGTCACGCCAAGGGCGCCGGCGTCGGCCGCACGGCGCGGAGGCTGGTGCGCTCGGCCGCGTTGCCGATTGTCGAGCACCCCCACTTCACGCCCGAGCGGATCCGCCGGTTCGCGACCGAGCGGCTGGGCGAGCTGTCGCGACTGCCCGCAACCGACGACCGGCGGCTGGTATCGATGATCGAGCAGGAGCTCGCGTCACCGACGGATGCGATGCGCACCTCGTTCCGGGCGCTCGAACCCGAGCACCGTGAGCTGCTGATCTCGCTACTCGACGCCCCCGCCGGTTTGATCGACGAACGCGAGCTCGCCGCGGTCGTGCGCCGTCATCACGCGGGTGGTCTCAGCCATCCCGTGGCCGAGCTGATCGACCGGCTCACCGATCACTTCCTGCGGGTCACCCCGCTCGGCATCGGGTGGGTGCACCCGAGCTGGCGCGACCTCGTGATCGAGGAGCTCCGAGCCGATCCCGACGCCAGGCATCGCTTTCTCTTCGTGTCCGGCGTCGACGGCGTCACGCTCGCGCTCTCGCATGCGGGCGGAGTGGCGGGCGAGCGGACGATGCCGCTGATGATCGCCGACGCCGACTGGGACGCGTTGGGCGACCGGCTCCACGAGCTGCGGCGAGAGCTCGAGGACCGCGAGCTCGCCCGCGTCCTGCTCGCGCTGGACGGCGCGCTCGCCGCCGCGAACAACCGGCACCAGGCCCGAGAGCTGGACTGCCTGGCGGTGGACGTGCTCGGCGCGACCCGCCGGGCCTGGGACGAGCAGCACGCGGCTATGCCCGTATTCCTGCTCGAGGCGTGGCACCGGCTGAACGCGAGCGTCGTCGAGCCGGTCGTGCACCCGCAGCTCGCGATGACGTGGGCCGAGCTGCATCCCGGCGGTCTGCTGCTCGAGCACCCTGACCGGGACGAGTTGGCCCGGACCGAGGAATGGCTCGCCCTCGCCGAGATGCTCGGCCGCTACGACCTGGTGGCGCTCGAAGAGTTCGGCTTCTTCGGTCCAGACCGAGAGCTGCTCGAGCGCCTGATCGTCACGCTCGCCGGTATTGCGTCCGACGAGGATCTGCGTCCGCTCGCCGAGAGCGTGCTCGCTCAGATCGAGCGCGTGGCCCCCGACCTCGCCGGGCAAGCGCACGGCGCCCTCGAGATCGGCCGGCTCGTCGAGGGGATCGACCGGCGACGCTGGTGGGTGCCCGAGGACATCGCCGCGCCACCGAGCACGGAACCCGCCACCGCGAGTACGACGCGGTTCAACCGCGACGACGTCGACCGCGTGCTTCGCGACCTGTGAGTGGCGGCGCTCTTTTATCCACCGTTAATTCAAATTTCTCCCAATACCGTCGCATTGCCTGTACGGTCACGTGCGACTAACGGCGAGGGCGTGGGCGACGCTTCGCGTCCGAGCAGAAACAAACTCCTAGGGGGTAGTTTCATGACGGGACCGGGGCAATCCGCGCGCCTAACGCGCGCCGTGCGGCTGGCCGTGCCAATCGTGGTGGCCATCCTGGTGGCAGCGTTACCGGCCACGGCGCTGGCGCAGCACAAAGGCAAACGACATCACACCAAGCGCCACTCGGCAGGCCAGGTCGTCGCCGGCGCTGTCTACACCGCGACGAATGACCCGACGGGTAATGCGGTCGTTATGTACACGCGCAGTGCGAATGGCACGCTGACAAAACGAGCGAGCTTCCCCACCGGCGGGGTGGGCATCGCATCCGAGCCACCGTTCGGGTTCCCGATCGTCGACTCGGCCGGCTCGATGAGCCTGACTCGCGACGGGCGGCTGCTGTTTGTCGTCAACGCCGGACCGAACCTCGCCGACGGGACCATCAGTGCGTTCCGCGTGACCAGCACCGGGCTGCAGCTTGCCGGCACACCGATCAGCTCCGGCGGGTGGCTGCCGATCAGCCTGACGATTAACGGCAACCTGCTGTATGTCGTCAACGAGGAGAGCAGCAACATCGTCGGCTTCCGGTTCACATCGAGCGGTCACCTGACTCAGATCTCGACGCAATCGCTGTCGACCACGTTCCCGACGACCGTGGCGGCGCAGATCGGGTTCTCGCCGAACGGCCGCGAGTTGGTCGTCACCGAGCGAGGTCTTCCGGCGCCGAACGGCGTGATCGACACGTTCGGAGTCAACTGGAACGGTACGGCCGGCTCGGCCCAGCAGCACGTCGCGCCGACTCCGAATCCGTTCGGGTTCGCATTCGTCGACTCTCGTCACCTGCTGGTCACCGACGCGGGCTTCGTCGCGACGGCATCGGGCACCGCGGCGAATCCGGGCGGCTCGCCGCCGAATCCGCTGGATCCGTCGCAGTTCTTCGGGTCGACGTCGTCCTACAGCCTGTCCGGCCCGGGAGGCCTCACGTTCAAGGGTGAGTTCCCGAGCGGCGGCCGCGCGGCGTGCTGGGTGGTCGTCACTCCGGACGGCCGCTACGCATTCGTGACGAATACGTTGTCGGCCCCTGCGGGCTCGGCCAGCGGAGCCCTGACCGGCGACGGTGGCGTCTCCCGGTACGCGGTGTCGCCGCATGGACGGTTGACGCTGCTCGGCCAGACCGACGTTCCGGCGAGCCAGCCGATGGAGCCGAGCGGCTTCCCGGGTGAGGAGGCGCTCAGCGGCGACGGGCGCTACCTGTACGTCCTCGTTCCGTTCATTGAGGGCGGCCCGAGCCACATCGACGCGTATCGCATCGGACCCGGTGGGAGCCTGACGCTCGTGCAGGCGACGAATAACGACCTGCCGAACGGCGTCTCGGGACTCGCCGCTTCCTGACGTGCACGCACTGGCCTGAGAGCGATGGAGCCACGAGCGTTCGCGCTCGTGGCTCCGCGCTCAGTTCGCGGCGTGCGCCCGGCGGTCGTCCGCCTCCCACCGTCGGTCCACGGCGCGGGCGACTACGGCTTCGTGCCCGCCTTGATCGAGATCGCGCGGTCCCGGGTCGTGTCCGCGTACATCGGCGACGGCGCGAACCGGTGGCCCGCGGTGCACTGCCTCGACGCCGCCCACCTGTTCTGCCTCGCTGTTGAGGGCGCGCTCGCGGGCGCGGTCCTCCACGGAGTGGGCGAGGAGGGCGTGCCGACGCGTGCGATCGCCGAGGTGATCGGCCGGCATCTCGACGTCGAGGTGGTCTCGATCGACGCCGGCGCCGTTGACGATCACTTTTCCTGGCTGGGCGGGTTCTTCGCGCTCGACGTCCCGGCGTCAAGCACGCTAACCCGCGAGCAGCTGGGATGGGAACCGAGCCGGCCGGGACTGATCGCGGACCTCGAGCAGGGACACTACTTCGCGGCCGCGACCGTGTAAGGGTCGCTTGCGCGGGCGTCCGGCGTGAGTATGGTTGGCCTCGTGGACCAATACGCGGAGGTCAATCGAACCAGCTGGGACGAGCGGGCGCCCGCGCACGCGGCGTCGGTCGACTATGCCGTCCAGCAGTTCATCGACGATCCGGAGTTCCTGAGCGCGGTCGTCCGCTTCGACCTGCCACGGCTCGGGGACGTCCGCGGCCGTCGCGGCGTGCACCTGCAATGCCACATCGGCACCGACACGCTGTCGCTCGCGCGTCTCGGAGCCAGCATGACGGGCCTCGATCTCTCTCCGGCGTCGCTCGCCCAGGCCCGCTCGCTGTCCGAGCGCGCCGGACCGCGTGTGGAGTTCGTCGAGGCGGAGTTGTACGACGCGGTGAAGGCGCTGGGCAAGGGCGCGTTCGAGTTCGTGTTCACCGGCATCGGAGCGCTCTGCTGGCTGCCGTCGGTCAGCCGATGGGCCAACGTCGTGTCCGATCTGCTCGAGCCCGGAGGGCGGCTGTTCATACGCGAGGGCCACCCGATGCTGTGGGCGCTCGAGGACGAGGCTGACGGCCTGCTCGTCGTCGAGTACCCGTACTTCGAGCGCGACGAGCCGACCGTGATCGACTGTCCCGGCACGTACGTTGAGACCGATGTGACGTTTACTCAGAACGTCACCCACGAATGGAACCACGGGCTCGGCGAGATCGTGACCGCGCTGCTCGAGTCCGGGATGGAGCTCACGATGCTCGTCGAGCACGACAGCGTTCCCTGGGAGGCCCTGCCCGGGCAGATGACGCAGATCGAGCTCGGCGAGTGGCGTCTGACCGACCGCCCCTACCGCCTACCTCACAGCTACACCCTTCAGGCGATCAAGCGGCGCTGACCGCGCTCGAGCATGATCAGGCGGTCGCGGATCCCGTTCCCGGAGAACGCCGCTTCGAGTTCGCCGGCACCCTGGGTGAAGTGTCCCCAGCCTTCGAAGTGCAACGGGATCACCGCCCGCGCTCCAAGGATCTGGGTGACATCCGCGGCGTGGTCGGCCGACAGCGTCAGATAGGCGCCGTCGAACTTCGACAGCTGTACGGCACCGGCGTTGAGGATCGCGATCTCAACTGCGCCGATCTTCTCGACGATCGCGCGCACCACATCCCGGGACGCGTTGTCGCCCGAGAAGTAGACCGGGTCGGCGCCCGGCGCCGACAGCACGAACCCGAGGACCGGTCCCTGAATCTCGTCGCTGCCGTCGGGGCCGTGTTGCGCGTGCACTGCGACCACGTTCACCGACTCTCCACTCGGGGTCTCGAGCTCGATCTCTGACCACGGCTCCATGGCGACGACGTTGCCGCCCAGCTCGTCGGCGGCCCGGGTCGTGGACAGGACTCGCTGCGCGGAGGAAAGGAACGCTCTTCCGGCCGGATCGAGATTGTCGCTGTGATGGTGGTGTGAAAGCAGCACGACATCGATCGGGTCGTGCGTGGTGATGTCGAACGCGGGGCCGGTGAGCTTCGTGAGCCCGCCGTACTCGCCCGGGGGCGATAGCGCCGGATCGGTGAGCCAGCGAAGTCCGCCGTACTCGAGGATCGCGGTCGGTCCGCCGACGAGTTGGATGCCGAGTTGCGCTTCACCCCGAGCCGATTGATCGTCTGCGGTGCGATTGGTCATCCGGAAAGCATCGCAGTCAGCCGGCTTGACCCGGTGACACCTGAGTGACCGTGCCGATCGCCCCGTGCGGATCGAGCTTCACGTGCAGCAGCCGTTCGATCGGCGTGACCACGTTGCCGGCGAGCGGGCTCCAGGCCCGGCCGGACGCAGCGAAGTCGATCGGTAAGCACGCCCACCCGGGGGTATCGGCCGGCCATGAGAAGTGCGCGTCGGCAGCGACGCTCGCGCGGGCCACCGGTTGCCCGCCGGCGCCGGCACGGAATACGACCGCGACGACCGGCCCGGGCATCAGGGCGGGGCAGTTGATTGCCACCGGCTGGATGATTTCGAGCGAGTCGAACAGCGCGACCAGCGCGCGGACCTTCGGCCGACCGGTCACGCGGCGGGTGACAAGCGGGGCCTTGCCCGGCCAGCCGGTGCTGACGTCGACCTCGCGCACGCCGGCGGGAATTCGCTCACCCACCGACCGGGCGATGACCCACTGCGACTGCGACTCGGCATACAGCAGCGTGCCCCCGGCGTGCGCCGTGACCTCGAGCTCAACCCACCGGACGTCGAGCACCCCCTTGACGGCCGGCCACGAGCGGATGACCGACTGCGAGCCACCGCCGGACCCCGTGCTGACCAGCGTCGATCCAGGCGGCAGATGCCCCTCGGCGTACGACAGCACCGACGCGGGATCGGCTGGGACCGACCACATGCTGTAGGCAACGGCACTCGCGGTCGCGGCGGTGAGTAGACGGGCATGGGGCCCGGTGCCCGAACCGCTCGACCGGAGAGCGGCGCCGGACGGCGGCGCCACGCCGGCCAGGAGCCTCTTTGCGTCGATCACCGCGGCTCGCCGGTTCGACGCGGTGCTCGGCGCCGGTCGATGAGCCCCGGGTTTGGCGGCGAGCGCGGTCGCTCGGTCGTGCGGCCCCGGGCTCGCGACGATGGCCTCGGCGACCGTGGCCAGCGATACGCACCCGGCAAACGCCAACGGCACGATGGCCCGTAATGCGCGATGAGCAGACACCACTTCGAACTCTACGTCTGCTCCGGCGCTTCGTCACGCGCGTGGGCAGGCCCGCTACGTCTTCTCGGGAAGAGGTGTGCCGGTCCCACTCAGGTGGGACTGCGCGACGCGCGGGTTGTGGCGGATCTGGTCAAACGGGAGGAACTTCTCGGTGTTGTTGGCCATCAGCCCCTGTTTGACCATCTGGAGCAGCGCCGACTCCTGCACGCCGCCAATGACCAGGTCGTCGACCATCTGTTGCCCCTCGGGTGGCATGTTGCTCTTCAGCGCCTGCAGTGAGGTGAGCCCTCGCAGCTGATGCTCGCGCCACATCATCTCGCCCTCGGCTCGACTGGCCGGAATCGAGGACGGCTTCAGGCGCTTGATGCTCTCCGGCGCGATCGCCTGCGGTGTCACCCGGGCCGCGTTGTCGTCACGATCTCGCTGCTCGTGCTGGAGGTCGGCGGCATGGAGGCTGACCTGTAGGACCTCGCTCGGGCCGGGGCTCGGGTGCACCTTCCCGGGGAACGCGGTCTTGCTTCCCTCCGCGAACTCCCGGTACTTGTCGACATGGTCATACCCGCGGGCATAGTGCACCTTCCCGCGGCTCTGTTCGATCATCTCCTGGGATGTGCCCGAGGCTCCGGTCCCGCCGTACCTCGGCTGCAGGCCGGTGGCCGCTACGCCGGTTGGCCCTTCAACCGCGCCCGTCCTGGTCGCGTGGTACGCGAACGTCTTGTATGCGGCGACCGCCGCGTGCTGCATCAGCTTCGCCACCGTGTCGGCCGCGATCGGCGGGCGCTTGGCCGGTGGCGCGACGCCACCGCTCGCCGGCGATGTACCTGAGGCTTCGTTGACCGGCACCTGGCGCAGGAGCGGCACCGACGGAGCTGAGCTCATCCCTCGTGGCGACGCGGTCGCATCGGGACCGGTGGTGGATGGGCCGGTCAGATGGATCGGCGGCTGCTCCTTACGCACGTCTTGCTGTTCGGAGCGCGAGACGAGTTCCACGGGCCAAGAATACGGAAGATCCCTACCGTGTCACTGCGTAGCTAACGTTCCACGCGACCGCAAGGCGTTCTTACGAGGGGGATGACGGGTGAACAGCGCAACCGATCGTGAAGTCGAGATCCGGGCTCGGATCCAGGAGCACTGGGACGCCTCCGAGCGCGGCGACGGGGATACCGAGCACGCGATCTACGCCGAGGACGCGATCCTCGACTATCCGCAGTCCGGTGAGCGATTCAGAGGCCGGTCGAAGATCCAAGCGCAACGTGGCGGGCACCCGGCCGAACGCCACTTCGCCGTCCGCCGGATTCTCGGCGCCGGCGACCTTTGGGTGAGCGAATGCGTGATCACCTATGACGGCGTGCCCACGTACTCGGTCAGCGTGATGGAGATCGCTGATGGTTTCGTGACACACGAAACTCAGTACTTCGCCGACCCTTTCCCGGCGTCTCCCAGTCGCGCCGCGCTGGCCGAGCCGATTCCCGAGCCGGTTACGCCGCCTGGGCAATAAGCCGATCCGGATATTCCGCCAAGCGCCTCACAGCTCGTGGCGGTTGGCAACGCCGCGCTTGGTCATCGCGCGATACACGTACGTTTCGACGGTGCGGACCGACAGGACGAGCTGGTCGGCGATCTCCTGGTTGGTCAAGCCGCGAGCGGCGAGCGTCGCGATCTGTGCCTCGCGACGCGTGAGCTCGATCGCGACGCCGTCGAGGCCGTCGATCACGGGGAACGCGCCGCCGCCGTCAGCGTGGTGGCGGTCGCGGGCGATGGTCGCGGCGCGCCTGGCGGAGTCCATGCGCCCTTCGGCGATGAACTCGCGTGCGGCGTCCGCGGCCGCCTCGAGCGCGTAGACCTCGGCGCCGATCGTGGCCATCAGCGCGCCGGCGTCGAGCAGCGCCTCGCCATCTCGGTCGGCCCGGGCCGCCGCGTGTGCGGCCCTCGCGGCGACCAGCCGTGAGTCACACCGTCCCGTCAGCTCGACCAGCTCGGGCGCGACGTCGGCCGGCCGCGCGCCGGAACGCATCGCCTCGTAGAGCAGGCGCGATCGCACGCTTGGATCCTCGGCGCTCTCGGCGTCGTCGCGAAAGCGCTGGGCCCCGGCCGCCTCGCTGAGGATGCGGGCCCCCCAACCTTCGGCGCGGAGGACGTGGGCGCGCTGCGCCGGAAGCAGGTCACGCCCGGCGATCTGTGCCCGGAGGATGCCGAGCATCTCGCGGGCTCGACCGGCGTCGCCCGTGAAGTACGCGATCCCGACTCCGAGCGCCAGGATGCAGGAGACCGTCGCGAACGTGTCGTGGTGCTCGAGCTGGGCTTCGGCCTCCACGAGCCACTGCTCGGCATCCCGGTAGCGCCCCCGCTCCATCGCCAGCGATCCGAGCGTGAACGCGGCCAGGCCGGCCGCCTCGTGGTCGCCGACGCGTACGCCCTCATGGAGCACCGCCGACATGTAGGCCTCGAGGTCCTCCCAATCCTCGCCGCTCTCGAGCCCCACGAAACGCATCGCGAACAGCCCGTAGGAGTCCCAGTTGTCGCGCAGGGGAACGGCGGGTCGGACGCGCCTTGCGACGGCGTCGGCCTCCTTGGCCCGTCCGCTGCTCATGAGCGCGTACGCGTATACGGCCTCGAGCGAGCGGCGTCGGCTGGGCTTCATCTGAGGGTCGGCGAGCATCTTCTCGAGGGACTCGACCCTGCCCGCGAAGCCGTCGGTCAGCCCCGCCAACCCGACCCGCCAGGACTCCAGGTGCAGCGCGCTCGCCGGATCGGACCACCAACCCTGCGCACGGTCCAGGAGCGCGCGCGTGTCGGCGCTCCGCCGCAGTCCCCAGAAGAGCACGTGTACCCGCTGAGCGAGGTACTTTCGTGCCGCCGGATGACCCGGTACCTCGCCCTCGGCGGCGGCCAGGATCGACTCGGCGTCCTCGAACCGGTTGCGGATCGTCTGTGCGCGCGCAAGCAGCAGCGTCGCGTCGAGCCCGGCCCCGGCATCGAGGGCCAGTGTGGCTAGCTCGGCGCCCAGCGCCGGGTCGCCGGCCAGATTCGCTGCGGCCGCGGCGTCGACCAGCAGGACCGAAGGTACCGGCGCGCCGGCGTCGATCAGCCACCGAGCCGCCCGCAGCGCGTCGTCCGGCGAAACCGGGTCACGCCGCTGAATCGTCTCGGCGAGACGCAGGCGAAGCTCTCGGCCGCGAAGCACCGGCAGCCCCTCCCGCAGGACCTCGCCGTAGAGCGGGTGAGCGAGGCGCACCTCGGTCTCGCCGGCGGGCTGGGATACGACGATCATGCCGCGTTCCTCGGCCGCTGCGAGCCCCTCGTAGGACGTCAACGCACTCACCTCGTCGAGCGACAATGGCTCACCCAGGGCGAGCAACTCGAGCGGGCGGCGCTCGCCATCGCTGATCGATCCCATCCGTCGCCTGATCAGGTCGGTCAGGGTCGGCGGCACCGACGGCCGGCCACGCAGCCGCCATAGTCCCCGGTCGAGCGCCAGCGCTTCCTGGTCGAGCGCGCCGAGCACGAGCTCACGGGCGTACAACGGATTGCCGGCGCTCATGGAGACCACCCGTTGCCCGGTCGCGTGGTCGACCGGACCACCGATGCCGACCTCGACGAGCCGCAAGATCGCGTCGTCGGTGAACTCCGCGAGGTCGATCCTGCGCGCTCCGGCGTCCTTCCAAAGCGATTCGACGGCGTCGGGCACGGACTCTCCGGAGCGAACGGTCGCCAGCACGAACACGTCTGAGCCGGACGCGAGATGCAGGACGAGCGTCGCCGACGTGGCGTCGAGCAGGTGCGCATCGTCGACGGCGAGCACGATCTCGTGGTCGCCGGCCTGCGCGCGCAGGGCCGCGGTGCTGCGCCGCAACAGCTCGAGGGTGTCGTCCGAGCGGACCTCGCCCGGGATCAAGCCCGCCAAAGCGCCAAGTGGGATCACCGCTGAGCAGACCGTCGCCTGAGCCCAAAGCGTCACCGCCCCGTCGGCTCGCGCGGCCGTGCAGGCCTCGCGCGCCAGGCGCGATTTGCCGACGCCAGCCGGCGCGATGATCACCGCTCCCGGACAAGCGGGGTCGGCGCGTGCCGCGGCCACCTGTGCCATTTCCGAGGCTCGGCCGACAAGCGACCACAGGCCATGGGCCCGCGGCGCCGTCATTGACAGCTGCTCCCCCACAGTCGACGGATTGTAAGCCCGGGCGCGACCCCGCCCCGCATCTACGCTGGTGGCGATGGAGCGCCCTGACGGCCTGACCCTTGCCGGGAAGCACGTTCGCCTGGAGCCGTTGAAGCTCGAGCACGTACCGGCGCTCGTCGCCGCCGTCAACGAGGATCCGGCCTTGTTCCGCTTCAGCACCGCACCCGACACCGAAGCTGAGATGTCGGCGTGGGTGCAGGACGCGCTGGCCGCAACCGAAGCCGGGCGCGCGCTCCCTTTCGCAACGTACTCGTGCGCTCAGCGGCGGATCGTCGGCTCGACGCGCTTTTACGAGCTCGAACGGTGGCGCTCACCAGCCGGGCATCAGCACCGCGATCGGGGTCCCGACGCCTGCCTGATCGGCTATACGTGGTTGGGGGCGTCCGCGCAACGAACCGCGTGCAACACCGAGGCCAAGCTGCTGATGCTCGCGCACGCTTTCGAGACCTGGAAGGTGCACCGGGTCGCCTTCCGAATCGACGCGCGCAACGATCGCTCGCGCGCGGCGGTCGAGCGTCTCGGAGCGAAGTTCGAGGGTGTCCGGCGCGCTGAGCGGATCGGCGCCGACGATGCGGTTCGAGACTCCGCGTTCTATTCGGTCCTCGCCTCCGAGTGGCCCGCGGTCAAGCAGGGTTTGATCAGTCGGCTCGCCCCAGGCGGAAGGACGGTAGCGGGCTCCAGTTGAGCGGAGGGTGTCGTTCGGTCAGCCGAGTCGCGGTCTCCCAGGCCACGGCGTGTTCGAGGAGGCGGTGGTCGTCGCGGTAGCGACCCACGAATTGCATCCCGACCGGCAGTCCCGAGTCCGTGAATCCTGCGGGGACCGCCGCGACGGGGTGAGCAGAGACGGTGATGCGCGAGCACACCCGCATCCATCCGAGGTAGTGCGGCATCGCGACGCCGGCGACCTCGGCCGGGTACTCCAGATCGACCGCGAACGGCACCACCTGCGCCGCGGGCGCGACCAGCACGTCGAATCGCTCGAGTAGTTCCGAGACGGCTGCGAATACCGCTGACCGGACCTCGATTGCCCGGGCTAGGGCTGGTCCGTCGACGGCCATTCCCTGCTCGACGTTCCATAACAGGGTCGCTTTCGCCGTCCCCCGCAGCGTCGGCAGGATCGGCGCAAACGCCCGCAGGAACGCGACCGCTCGCAACGTCTCGAACGCCTCGTCGGCGGCGCGGAGATCCAGAAGCACGTCGTGGACTTCACAGCCGAGCGCGTCGAGTCGGGCGCGGGCGCCGTCGAGGACTGCCAGCACCTCGGGCTCGATCGGCAGCCCGCCGAGATCCGGGCACCACGCGATCCGCAAGCCGGTCAGGTCACCGCGCAGTTCGGCGGCGAACGTGGCCGGGTCGCCGTGCGAGAGCGGGGAGCGCGGATCCGGTCCGCTGATCGCGGTGAGCATCAGCGCCAGGTCGCCGACGGTGCGGGCCATCGGTCCGACGACCGACGCGACGTCCCACACGTCGCTCTGACCGCCGTCCGGTACCAGCCCCGGCGTCGGACGCAGCCCCACGACGTTGTTAAACGAGGCCGGGTTGCGGATGCTGCCTCCGTGGTCTGACCCGTCGGCGATCGGCACCAGCCCCGTGGCCAGCGCCGCGCCGGCACCGCCGCTCGAGCCGCCCGCCGAACGATCCTGCGCCCACGGATTGCGGGTCGCGCCGAACACCTCGTTGAACGTATGCGAGCCGGCACCGAACTCGGGCGTATTCGTCTTACCGACGATGATCGCCCCGGCGGCCCTCAGTCGCTGGACGACGAGGCTGTCGACCGCCGGCACGTTGTCAGCAAACGCGACCGACCCGTATGTCGTGCGTATCCCGGCCGTGTCCTGGAGGTCCTTGATCGCGATCGGCAGCCCGTGCAGCGGCCCGAGCCGCGCACCTGCGCTCGCCGCTAGCTTGTCCGCCCGCGCCGCCTCGGCGAGCGCAGCCTCCGGCCGAAGGCTGACGATCGCGTTCACCTGCGGGTTCACCATCTCGATCCGCTCGAGATGCCACGTCATGACCTCCCGCGCCGACAGCTCACGTCTGCGGAGCGCAGCAGCCAGCCGCCGCGCCGTCCACCAGTGCAGCGCGTCCGCGCCAGCGTCGTCGCTCGGGTGCATACAGACCGCATCATGCCCAGACTGTCGCCACCGCGCCGGCGTCCCGCTTTTTAAGCAACAGAAGCGCTCGATTTGCGGGCACTTCCACAGCGGGAACGACGGGATCCGCGTCTGCGCCGGTGCTGCTAGCTCGAACCATCGCTCTGAATCGGTCGCTCGACACCGATCGGGGCTGCCGGTGCTGCGTGAACCGGGCGGTCGGATGGGCGAAGATCAGTGCTGTGTGTGCCCCACGTGCTGCGACCCTGCTGTGCTTGGTGGGCACCCTTGCGCTCTCGGCCTGTGGCGCCGGGCGATCGCCAACCAAAGGTGACCACGAGGTTCAGCGTGTCGATACGACTGTTTCGATGCAAGCGGTGCCACGGTCGGCTTGGTCCGTATGCGTGCGGGGCTGGCTGCTGCGGCCGGCGTGCCCGCGATCGGTGCCGGCCTCAGGCCCGAGCACAACGCGCCCGACCGTCGTCGCTGGGTGCAGTGGCGGGCCCACTATGACCGAGGTTCCGTTGGCTAGTAAGCGGTGCCGATTTGCGCAGTGGAGCTACTTGATCTATGGGCGTCCGATTCCCGGGGCGCAAAACGGAATCGTGGTTGAGGCCTCGGAGTTGACACCACCGCCCCCGTATTTCGTTCACGTATTGGTCTACGGCACGACCGATGTGTCTGCGCTCGGGTTCGCGCTGCCACGCGGACGACCCACGCCACTGACCGACGCGCTTCTACAGCGCACCAACAGTCGGCGTGCGGTCCTGATCAGCCGCGTGCAGTGGGCCGGGCATCCCGGGGAGCTGATTCTTGCCCCCTCATTTCCGAGTGGAGGAGAGATGGGCAGCCACCTGATCTTCAGCTATCGGACGGGACGAATCTACCGCGGAATATCGCTGCACCCCTGGCCATCGGTGTACCGCTACCGCATCGATTACAACCGCGTCGATCGCGCTGTCAAACTTGCCTCGAGCCCGGCCTATCCGGAGATCGAAACCACCCTTCGACGGATCGTCGAGTCGAGCGGGTGAGCCCGGGCTCCGAGCAGCGGTGCCGACACTCGAGCTCCGGTTTCACGATCCCACCGCCGACGGAGCGCGAGCAGCGCTATCGGTGAGCGACTCAGCCACCTGTGCGGCAACGGTGAGGGCGGCGACTGCGTCATCGCCCCCCGCTCCCTCGCACGGACCGCCCCGGACCGCGCGGGCGAACGCCTCGGCCTGGGCCTGCATCGCGCCCACGAACACCTCATCGCTCGCCTCGCTCCACACATCGGCGTCCCACATGAACGGCACTCGTTCGTACCCTCGTGTGCCCCAAAGCTCAAGCCAGCACGAATCCGCGTGCGGGAATCGGCGGCCGAGCGAGATCGTTGCGACCGCGGCGCCGGAGAGCTTTGCGAGCACTACCGCCGCATCCGGATCGGCGGCGGACGTCGCCTCGGGTGGGAGCGCGCCCGCGGCAAGCGCTGTGACCCGTTCAATTTGCTGCGCTAGCAGCCAGCGGATCTGGTCGATCTCATGTACGCCCATGTCGATTGCGATTCCACCGGAGTCGGCCCGAAACGAAGCCGACGGCGGCTCCTGGTCCCACTGCATGCACGACAGCTGGTAGATCTCGCCGAGATCACCGGCTTCGATTCGCGCCCGGAGCTCGCGCAGCCGCGGCACGAACCGCCGCCAATAGCCGACCTGGAGCACCACGTCGGCCTGCGAGGCCGCGTCGCGTGCTCTGGCGGCCTCCTTGGGCGAGACCCCGACCGGCTTCTCGCACAGCACCGGGATGCCGGCCGCCGCGAACTGGCTGACCAGTTCGGCGTGCACGGGGGATGGGGCCGCGATCAGCACCCCCTCTGCTGTCCCGGCGTCGATCAGCTCTTGAGGCGATGCAAACAGCGGCACCCCCTCGCGCTCGAGCTTCGCGCGCACGGCGTCGGCAGGCTCGACGATCGCGGCCAATGAGATCTGATCAGAGGCTTTGAGCGCGGCGAGGTGCACGCGACCCATCCGCCCTGCTCCTACGAGCGCGATACGGACGCGGTCGCTCACAGGCCGCGCGCCCGCAGGTACTCGCGGTTGTACTGCTGGTCGACCGCCGGCTGATCAGGGGCGTCGGGGTCAGGGAAGATGTCCTGCTCAACGACCAGCCAGCCGCGGTAGTTCCGCGTGCGCAGGTTCTCGAGCACATCGCCGAGCGGGATGTCTCCGGTGCCGAGCCGGCAGAACGCTCGGCGCTCCCAGATCGCCTGCACTGGAGCCCGATCCTTCACGATCCCGTGGATCACATCGAGCTTCGCGTCCTTGAGATGGACGTGATTGATCCGGTCACCCCAATCGCGGATCGCCTGTACAGCGTTGCCGCCACCGATCAGCAAGTGCCCTGTGTCGAGGCATATACCAACGTCGGTGAGGGAAAGCAGTCGTTCGATCTCCCACGGCGCTTCCACGTACGTGGCGGTGTGTGGGTGGAACGTCGGTTCGTATCCCCTCTCCCGACAGCGCCCTAGCACCTGCGCCATCGAATCGGCAAACCGAGCCCAGCCCGAGTCGTCCCAACCCAGGCTACGGTCGTCTTGGGCACGGCCAGGTTGGGCAAGCCGACTTTCCGATCCGGCATCGGCCAGCGTCGGCCGCGCGGGCGGCCCTCCGTTGGCTGCGGCATCGAAGACGTCGAGCAGCAGATCGAGCTGCACGAGCTCGTCGCGAAGCCGAGTCGGATCGTTGAACTCGATTTGGAAGTAGCCGCCGGCAAGCGCGAGTCCACGGTCGCGCAGACGCGCGGGCAGCTCGCCCACAGCCCCGAGATAACCGAGCGGACCGAGGTCGATCCCCCTGTACCCGGCCTCTGATACCTCGTCCAACAGCGTCAACGCCGGAGGCACGTTCGGGTCGACCCCGACCGTGATCTCAAACGCACCATAACTGCACGGCGCGTTGGCCACCGCGATGTCCACGCCGGTCATATCTCGACCGCGCTCGCGAGCTGGCTCGGAGCAACCGCCGCCTCGCCCGTCAAGTGCACCCGAGCGATCGAGTGGCAGAGAGCGACGTCATGAAGTCCGTCGATCCCGTCGGTGCGCGGCGCGCGCTCTTCGCAGATCGCCGCGTGAAACTCGACCAGTTCGCGTTTGAAGGCTTCCTCGTACGAGACGATCTCTACTTGCGAGGACGAATGGGCGGTTCCAGGCTCGCCTCCCTCGATCGTCAATTCGCTCGGCATGTTGCGTAGGTACGGCGAAGGGAGGGTCAGCGTAAGACGCCGATCGGGAGCTAGAAACATGAACTCCTGCCGGTAGCGCGCGATGCCCGGAAGATCAACCCACGACAGGTGGCACTCCACGCCGGCGAACGTCATGTTGATCGCCACGACTCGGCGGGAGAGCTCGGCGAAGGCCACGCGGTCAGGCTCACCAAGCGCCCCGCGTAGCGCGTTGAGCTCATGGACCAGATTGTCAAGGAGCATCCACCGGTAGCAATAGCGCGTTTCCTCGTCCGCTCCGGGAAGCGCAGCCTCCAGCCGCCTGTCGTCATCCTCACGAAGCGCTTCCAGCACCGAGGGAGCCACTCCATTCGCTCCCACCAGCGGATAGTGGCGCACGTAGGGTTCGAACGGCGACTCGAGGGTCGTTACGCGCACGAGCCGCAGATCGTCCACCTGTGGGAGCAGATCCAGCAGGCGCTCATAGGCAGGGTCGTACCGCTTCATCGTCCCGACCATCAGAAGCACTCCGGCCCGCGTGGCGGCGTCAATCATGGCCGCGCCCTCAGCAGGGCTGAGACACATGGGCTTCTCCACGAAGACGTGAGCGCCGGACTCAGCGGCGGCGATCGCAACTGGAGCATGGCTACCCGACGTCAATACAAGTACCGCGTCCAAGTCCATACCAAGCAGTTCCTGCCACTGACTCACCGCCCGCCCGGCGCCGAACTCCCGCATACACGCCTCCGCGGCGGTCGTGGAGAGATCACAGACCGCGGCCAGCTCATACTCATCGTGGAGCTGTCTCAGGTGCGGAAGATGCATCACCTGTGCTATCACCCCGCACCCGACCACACCGACTCTGAGACGTCGTCCCATTTTCAGGATCTCCCCCTTGCGCTCGTGTTGAACTGTCTGGCGATCTCAGCTCGGTCAGGCCTCACGCTGGGCTCCCCGCAGCTGGCGTGGCGCGTTGAATCTTCTGAGCACGCCTGTTGCGTACGCGACGGACCGGCACTCGAACCAAACGCGGGATCAACAACCCGAGGGCGGTTATCCCCAGCGAGGTGACGATCAGCAGCGTCGCCACCGCATTGATCGCGGGCGTGATGCCAAACTTGATCTGCGTATAGATATAGATGGGTAGCGTCACCTGCGCGCCGATGATGAAGTACGTGATGACGAATTCATCCAACGAAAGCGTGAAAACGAACAGCGCGCCGGCGAATACCGCTGAACCAATGAGCGGCAAGACCACGTACCGGAACCGGCGCACCGCGTTCGCGCCGAGGTCGCTAGCCGCTAACTCGAGTGAGCGATCGAAGCCCTCCAGGCGGGCAGCTACGATTAGTAAAACGAATGGTGTGGTATAGACGGACTGGCCTATCACAACCGTGTTCGTCGACAGCGGAACCCCCAGGCCCTGCCGCAAGAACGTAAGCAGGCTGACCCCGATCAGCACGCCCGGGATCATGATCGGCAACGTGAATCCGATCCGGAATCCCGTCCGGAACCTTAGGCGGCTCCGGACAAGCGAGAACGCCGCAGCCGTTCCGACGACGGTGCTGATCACGGTGACCTCCAGGGCCACTCGTAGCGACGTCTTGATCGCAGATTGCAGGTCTGGGCTGCTCGCGATGGTCGAGTACCAGTGGAACGTCCAGCCGGTGATCGGGAATGACCCGTACCGGTTCTTGTTGAAGCTCAGAAGTATGAGCAGAAGAATCGGACTGAACAGGAATATGTAGATCAGGCACGCCCATCCGGCGAGCGCGCGTCGCACGAGCCGACCGTGGCGCGCGACCATCTCGAGTGCTCCCTCCTCAATTGCCATACATTTCACCTACCTCAAGCGAGCGGCGGAAGATCACGAGCAGGATGATCACAACGACCGCGATCAGGATCGAGATGGCCGCGCCTATCGCGTACTGCGCTTCCTGGAAGAAGTTATCGATGAGATTGCCGATCATCACGCCTCGCGTCCCTCCGACTAACTCCGGCGTGAGATATTCGCCCAGGATCGGAATGAAGACGAAGATTACAGCCGTGGTAATGCCTGGCTTTATCTGAGGCAGCATCACACGTCGAACGGCTTGCACCTGAGTTGCGCCGAGATCCATTGCTGCATGTAGCTGCCTCCAGTCGAACCTTTCCAAGGCGGCGAACAGCGTCAAGGCAGCAAACGGGAAATAGAGGTAGACCAGAACGAATATCACCGCCGGCCGGTCGTAGAGGAGCCACGACGGCGTGCTCAGCCCGACCACCCCCAGCAGGCGAGCTAGGGCGCCGTTGTTACCCAGAATGATCGTCCATGCCGTGACGCGGAGGAGGTAGCTCACCCAGAACGGCAATATCACGAGAAACAGGAGTGGTCGCCGCCAGCGCCGGCTGACGTATCGCGCCAGCCAGTAGGAGAACGGGAACGCGACGGCAAGAGTCAGCGCAGTGGCTGCAGCCGTCATCCACAGGGTCACAAAGAAGGTATTGACGTAGACCGGCGTGTTGAATACCTCGCGGTAGTTCGCGAGCGTCCAATGCGCCACCACCTGGTAGCCATCTTGCGTCCAGAAGCTGTACGCCACGATCAGCGCCATTGGCGCGAGAAAGAACAGGCCGAAGAGCACCATCGCGGGGGCGAAGCCCGTGTACTGCGAGAGCGCCGACACACCCCGACGGGGACTTAGCCGGCGGGAGGGTGCCGCGCGGCCGGCCGTCGTCGAGTCGCTCGGGATCTTTGTGCTCGAGGAACTCATCAGACAGCCAGCCGTCGTCTCCGCGCAAAGCGCATCAGCGTCATGCTTGGCGGCAATTGCACCAGGCTAGGCGCCGAACACCGAGTTGAAGGCGGTGATGTACGCGTTGGGGTCCTTCTGCGGGCCCTTCAGGTGAGACTTGAGTGCCTCCTCGGGCTGGTTGTACAAGAGTGCGTCAGCAAACTCGCCTTGGCCTTGGTTCAACAGCAACTTGTACGCCTTCTCGTTGAACCACGCCTCCCTGAACTCCTTGAAAAGCGGAGGGATGAATTCCGCTTGACCCCAGGCGTTGATGAACTGGCTGAAACGGTCGGCATTGGCTGTCTTCATCTTCATCTCGGCGTCCAGCCATCCGACGACGCCTTCCTTGGGCACGGCAGCTTTGATCAGGGGGCCACCTGCCTGCTTCACCCGGAAGTCGGTGCCGAGATTCTCGGAGGTAAACCACGCCGACTCGTTCGTGAGGGCCTGGACCACACCGGTGTTCTGCGAGACGAGGGTCAAGAACGCCGGCTTGGCAGCCTTGAGAAACTCGGTCGCCCGGCTGAGTTCGGCCGGCGTCATGTTGTAGGGATCCTTGGCGCCGGTGGCCAGGCCCGACTCGGCCATAATGTCGGTCGGCTGGTTCTCGCGAACAAACTTGCCGTGATACTTAGGATCGAGCAGCACGTCCCAGGACGTGGGTGCCGGCGAGACGTACTTCGGGTTGTAATATAGGCGCAGCGCCGACCACGCACGCGGATAACCTAGATAGCCTGCGTTGTTCTGCCAGATGGAGAAATCGCGCGAGACGGAGTACAGCTGCTGAGACACCGGGATGGAATCGATGTCAAAGCCCTCCGTCAGCCCGTGCTGGTAGTAGTAAGGAACCCACAGCGCATCTGCTGAGACGATGTCGAACTGCCCGCTCTGCTGGGACTTGATGAACATCCCCGCGTCGTCCGAGCCGAGCGTGACGTCGACGCTGATCCCAGTCTCCTTCTTGATTGCGGGGAGCTGGTTTTGCGGATCGTAGTGGTCGTTCCAGGTAAGCATGTTCAACGTAACAGGAGTCGTGGTCTTCGCGACGGTGTTCGCGGCCGCGGTCCCGCTCGAGCTAGCCGAGCTAGTGCTACCGCACGCGGCGAGCGAGAGTGCGCCAAGCCCCAGCGCCCCAGTTCGAAAAGCGTCGCGGCGGGTGATCCTGCTGTTGTAAGTCATCGTGCTTCCTCTCCTCAGTCGTTCCCTGCGCCGTGAAACAACACCGCAGCTTCGGGCTCCCACCGGAGCTGGACTAATGCGCCCTCTCGTACCTGCTCAGCGAGCTCGGCCGGCATGTCGACGATGATCGGATCGTCGGCAGCCGGGCAGGTGACGCTGGCCCGGGTGAAGCTTCCGAGAAACGACACCTTGACCACCGTGCCCAGAAGACCTGGATCGCCAGGGGATGCCGACGCGAGATGGACCGATTCCGGCCGGACCATCAGGCTTCCGCTTCCTGAATCCGTCGTGTGTGGTGATGCCAGCGCGATTCTGTCGCGTGACGTCACGACCGCGCCGGCCTGCCACTCGACGGGAATGAGGTTCGACTCGCCGATGAAGTCGGCGACGAATCGCGACGCCGGCTGCTTGTATATCTCGCTCGCTGTCCCTATCTGCTCGACGCGCCCTTCACTCATGACTGCGATGCGATCCGCCATCGCCATCGCCTCGCCCTGATCGTGGGTAACAAAGACGAAGGTCGTCCCGATCTCACGTTGAATCTGCGAGAGCTCGACCTGAAGCCGCTTTCGAAGCTTGAGATCCAACGACCCCAGCGGCTCGTCGAGCAGCAACACCGCCGGACGGTTGACCAAGGCACGAGCCACGGCGACGCGCTGCTGCTGGCCCCCGGACAGCTGAGATGGATAGCGGTCAGTGAATGTCTCGAGCGCTACCAACTGTAGCGCCTCGAGAACGCGCGAATCGGCCTCGCTACGCGGCACTTTGGCCATGCGGAGACCGAATGCGACGTTATCTCGGACGTTCAGATGGGGGAACAGGGCATAGGACTGGAAGACGGTATTGACCTTCCTTTTGTGGGGAGGGGTCTTATTGACCAGCTCGCCGCGGATGCGGATCTCACCCGTGGATGCTTCGACGAATCCGCCGATGAGATTCAACGTTGTTGTCTTTCCGCAGCCGGAGGGGCCGAGAAGGCAGAAGAACTCTCCCTCGTGGATCTGAAGGTCAAGTGACTGAACGGCTGTGTGGTCACCATACGTCTTGGATACGGCACCAAAAGTGATTGCCGGCGATGGAGACATGCTGTCGTGGTCGGCGGCCGTTTCTTGGGCGGTTACCAACGTGGCACTCCTCGCGCGGGGCGCGGCCCCGGGCGCCACTCAGCCGACGTCCTCATTCGAGCACCTCAATCATCGCCGCGACAGAATCGCGCTCGCAGCCGCACGATCGGCGTGGGACCAGCTTGACGTCGATCCGCATCTCACTCTGCGGCGCGGGCTCGCCGCGGATCGCGGCGAGGAGCAGGCGGGCGCCGGCTTGGCCGACGGATGGAGTGTCGTACGCGATCGCCGTCAGCGAGGGCTCGAGCAACGGCGCGAAGTAAAGATCGTCGAAAGACGCGAGTGCAAGGTCCCCCGGTATCGAGAGGTCGGCGCGCCGTGCCGCCACGAGAGCGCCCAGCGCCAGCTCGCCGCTGGCGGTTATCAGTGCGGTCGGCCGGCGGTCCTCGGCCAGCAGCGCTTCAGCGTGTGCAAATCCGCTCGCGATCGTCCACTCGCAGTCGCAGATCAGCTCGGGAAAGACCTCAAGCTTGTTGTGGCTCATGGCCTCCAGGAAGCCAAGAAGACGTTCCGCCCCGCTGGTCCGGTCGCTCGGACCGCCGAGGCACCCGATCACCTCGTGACCATGGCCTGCGATGTGGTCGACGAGCAGCCCCATGCCGCGCGCGTTCTCCAGCGCCACGTTGCCCACGCCCGCCCCCGGCGCCAGCTCATCGATGAACACGCACGGCGTCCCGTCGAGCAGAACGTTGAATTGCTCGGCGCCGACCGGGGCGGTCGACATCAGGATGCCGTCGACCTCGTGGTCAAGCAGCGTCTGCACCGCGGTGGTCAGGGTCTTGGGGTCCTCGCCCGAGTCGATCAGGATCAGCCGGTAGCCGTGCTCCTCAAGCGTCCGCTGCGCACCGTTGGTCAATGCGGCGTAGAAGCTGTGTGCGACCGTCGGAACGACCAGCCCGACGGTCCGGGACCGGCGCGTGCGCAGCGTGCGGGCCAGTGGCGACGGACGATATTGCAGGGCCTCCGCGGCCCGCGTGACCGCATCGCGGGTCTCGTCGGACAGCTCCCCGATCCCGTTCAGCGCGCGCGACGCCGTCGAGCGAGACACTCCCGCTCGTCGCGCCACATCGTTGAGCTTGGCTCTCCTCATCGCCCCGCAATCGGTTGCGCAATCGATTTCCGAGCCCGATCCTAATCACCTTGTGCGGTTCGTGTCAAATCTGACCGTGGCTACGCCCCGTCAACCGCACGGGACTCTCGAGTGGAACATCGCTCCCTTGAACCTCGCCAACCCCGGTCGCCACCACGACGTGTTGCGCGGTCAGCTGCCCGCCGGAGGTCTCCAGCGCCAGCGCTGCTCCACTGCGCCCATCGCAAGTCCTGCACTTCGCAACCCAGCACGAGCCGGCGCCGGAGATCGAACTGGTCGGTCACGCCACAGAGGTAGTCGCGCAGCTCGGCCTGCTTGGCGAAGACGTTGTGCTAGTCGGGGTTCAGCGCGAAGGAGAGCGAGTAGGGGTGACTCCCAACATCCACGGCAGCACCCGGGTAGCCGTTGTCGCGCCAGACGCCCCCGACGTCGCCAGCACGGTCGTCAGCACGAAGTCCTCGAAAACCCTCCATTGCCCGATCGGAGAGGCCCCTCGTGCCGGGCGATTGGAAATGCCTGTAAACAGAGGCATTCTCGAAGCGGGAGCGACGGGACTCGAACCCGCGACCTCCGGCGTGACAGGCCGGCGCTCTAACCAACTGAGCTACGCCCCCGGAGGGGACCCCAAAGTATCGCAGGAGCGACCGAGTCAAGGTTAGTCGGCGCTAGCGCAACTTTCGACTCGCCCGCGAGTTTGAGCGTCGGAATCGATCTCCGGAGGACGCACCCAACCCGGCCGTGGGTGCGTTGTTGGGATCAGCGACGGGGACCCCTCACGGGGTCCCCGTCGTATTCACAAGGCCGCTACGGGCGCGGCTCGGCGCTGGCTCGACTCGTCAGCTGCCTGCGCGGCTCGGCGCCGGCGCGAGCAAGCCCAGGAAGCTCTGCACGAACTCCTCGTAGCGCTCACGCGGGTAATGCACGGAATCGGTCAGGACCATCCGCCCGGCCTGCTCGCTCCAGTCGCGGATCGCCCGCGCGGTCAGCTCCGCGTCCAGGTCGTGGTCGATGTCGCTGCGCTCGATCGCCCACCGCACCAGCGCCTCGATCCGAGCCAGTACCCGCAGGCGATTGTCCTCGACATGCTCGCGCACGAGCTCCGGTGTGCCCTCGAGCGGCAGCAGGATGATCCGCCACGTCGCCGGCCGGCTCGTGACCGCGTCGAGGAAGCGTGCGATCCCCGCGGCGAGCAGCTCGCCAGGCTCGTCGTCGCCCGGGTCCTCGGGGACCACCTCCGCCAGCTGCGCGACCGCTATCTGCTCCTCGCGCTCGATCACCGCGTGGAGCAGACGGTTGAGGTTCGGGAAGTGGTCGTAGACGACGGGCCGGGTGATGCCGGCCTCGCGGGCGATCGCCTCGATCGAGATGCCCGCGTAGCCGCGCTCGAGGATCACTTCGAGCGCCGCGTCGATCAAGTGCTCGCGGCGCTGCTCAGGAGCCATCCGAGGCGCGTAACGGCGCCGTCGCTTGCTGGGCACATCGGTGGAGCGTGGACCCGACGACATCGGCCACGCCCACCCTACCGGAAGGCCCGGTCCGAGCCGGGTCAGCGGTCAGGGTGGCGCCAGCGCCCCTTACCTTCGATGACCTGCTGGAGGACCTCGTCGCTCCATTCGTGCGTTCGCAAGAGCCAGTAGCGCTCGCCGGCGATTCGCATGTACGCCTCGGCATCCGTCCGGTCGCCGACCAGGCCCGCCTCTCGCAGCATCGCGACGACGGGACGGAACTCGGTCTCGAGCCACAGCACGGCGTTCTCCCTGCGGTCGAGCGCGTCGCCGCGGCTCTGCATCGCGCGGAAGCCCCAGGCCTCGATCATCTCGGCCAGGAGCGCGTAGTCCTCGAGATCGGACAGCTGGATCTCGCCGCGGGCCTCGGCGGGGAGCGGCACGCGCTCGAAGAACACCCGCTCGTGGCTCTTGAGCGGCAGGTCGGCGAGCCTGGTCGTCTGGTCGACCCCGACTCGCGTGACCACCTCGGTGACGTACGCATCGATGTCGGTGCGGCCGAGCGCCCGCGCCACCGATACCCGGTGGTGGCCGTCTCGTACGAAGTACAGCTCGCCGACGCGGAGCAGATCGACGGGCGGAAACGACTCGCCGCGGCGAGCGGCGGCCGCGATCTGCTCCCACCGACCCCGCGTCCGGCGCGAGGTGGGGCGGAAGCGGCGGTCGTAGTCGCGGCTGCGATCGACCGACCCAACGATCGAATCGAGGGGCACGACGTGGAGGCCGGTTGAGTGCTCGCTGACGAATCCGAGGGCGGCGACCACCTCTTCATAGGGCAGGACAACGCCAACGTCGTTGGGCTCGCCGCGCAGGCGCGCGATCAGATGGGCAATCGTCGCTCGCCGGCGGGCACGCTGGAAGTCGTGCTGCGCGTCCATCCCCGGGAGCCCTGTGGAGCGTGGCGGCGGCATGCGACGCCCAGGTTAGCCCCGGCGCGGGCCCGCGAGCGGCGCAGGTGGTTATTTTCAGGTCAGCTGGAGCCTTGCGGCGGGTTAGCCGCGGGAACCTGTGTGGCTGCGGCGGCTCCCGCTCCGGCGCGATCTCGGGCGAGCAAACTGCGGCCGGAATCGGCGTCGAACAGCTGAAGGTGCTTGGAGTCGAACCAGAGCTCGGCCTCCTGGCCCTGCTGGACCTGGCTCTCGGCCGAGAGCCGCGCCGTCACCTGGACGCCCCCCTGGGCGCGCGGGAGGTCCGCGCCGCCGATGTCCTGCGCCAACTCGGCGAGCTCAGTCGAGGACACCTGCTCAGACGCGACCACGAAGTACGCGTAGAACTCAGAGCCCATCGACTCGAGCACGTCGATCTTGGTCTTGAACACCGTTCCCTTCGACCGATCCGGGACCAGCGCCGCGTCCTCGAAGTGCTCGGGTCGCAGGCCCGCCACGATCCCTTGGCGCCCGCCGCCGGCGCCGGACTCGAGCCGGTGGCGGAGCTCATCCGGGATTCGGACGTCGCCGATCGGTAGGTGGATGGTGTCGCCATGGATCTCGCCGGCGAGGAAGTTCATCGACGGCGACCCGATGAACCCGGCCACGAACAGGTTGGTCGGATAGCCGTAGAGCTCGGACGGCGGCCCGACCTGCTGGAGGATTCCGGCGCGCATCACGGCGATCCGGTCGCCGAGCGTCATCGCCTCGGTCTGGTCGTGGGTGACGTAGATCGTCGTCGTCTCGAGCTGCTGCTGGATCCTCGAGATCTCGGTCCGCATCTGCACGCGCAGCTTGGCGTCGAGGTTTGATAGCGGTTCGTCCATCAGGAACACGCTCGGGTTGCGGACGATTGCGCGTCCCATCGCGACGCGCTGGCGCTGACCGCCGGACAGGTTTGCCGGCTTGCGGTCGAGGTGTTGCTCGAGGTCGAGGATCTTCGCGGCGTCGTTGACCTTCTGGTCGATCTCGCTTTGCGGCGTCTTGGCGAGCTTCAGCGCGAACCCCATGTTCTCCCGGACGGTCATGTGCGGATATAGCGCGTAGTTCTGGAACACCATCGCGATGTCGCGGTCCTTGGGCGCCTTCTGGTTGACGACCTGCCCGCCGATCTTGAGCTCGCCGTCGGAGATGTCCTCCAGTCCGGCGACCATCCGCAGCGCGGTCGACTTCCCGCATCCGGACGGACCGACGAGGATCATCAGTTCGCCGTCGGGGACGTCGAGATTCAGGTGCTTGACGGCCTCGAAGCCGTCCGGATACCGCTTGGTCACGTCTTGGAACTGGATCTCGGCCATTCGGTGAGGCTCCTTTTCGCTTTATCCCTTGACTGCGCCCGCGGTCAGCCCGGCCACGATCCGCCTCTGGAAGATCAGGACAAGCAGCATCACCGGGATCGTCACGATTACGGCGGCGGCAGCGATGTCCCCGTAGGGCACGCTGAACTGTGACACGCCGGGGAACGAGGAGATCGCGGCAGGCACGGTCTGCGCGGCCGACGTCGAGGTCAGCGAGATCGCGAACACGAAGTCGTTCCAGCAGATGATGAACACGATGAGGAACGTGGTCACGATCCCCGGGGTGGCGAGCGGCACGATTATCTTGCGGAACGCCTGGAACGGCGTCGCCCCGTCGACCTGGGCTGCCTCCTCGAGCTCCCACGGTATCTCTCTGAAGAACGCCGACAGCACGTAGATCGACAGCGGCAGCGCGAACGTCATGTAAGGGATGATCAGCCCCGGCCAGGTGTCGTACAGGCCGATCCGCCGCCACAGGTTGTAGAGCGGGCCGACGAGCGAGATCTGCGGGAACATCGCGACGCCGAGCGCGGCCAGCAGGATCACCTGCTTGCCGGGGAAGTCCAGGCGCGCGATCGCATATGCCGCCGAGGAGGCGAGCGCCACGGCCAGGACCGTCGAGATCAGCCCGATCCCGATCGAGTTGCGAAGCGCGTCGGTGAAGATGCCCTGCTTGAAGATGTCCGAGTAGTTCGACAGCGTCCACTGGTGGGGGATGAAGCTCCCGTCGGTGGCGGTCGCGGGCGTCTTCAGCGACAGGAACAGGATCCACAGGACCGGGATCAGCGAGACGACGCAGATGACGATGATCGCCGTCGACCAGCCCCCGATCTGTTTCGTACGATGGTTCATCACGCCGCCTCGGTACTGGGCGCCCGGCCGGCACGCAAGCCCACGATGAACACGAGCGCGATCACCGCGACGAGCAGGAACAGCAACACCGACACTGCGGATCCGAGCCCGAGGTTGAGCCGGTCGAGCAGGGTGTTGTAGTTGAGGATCGAGATCGACTCGGTGCCCTGCGCGCCCTGGTTGAAGATGTAGATCGTGTCGAAGATCCGGAACGCGTCGAGCGTACGGAACAGAAGCGCGACGACGATCGCGGGCTTCATCAGCGGTAGCGTGATCTTGGTGAAGCGCTCCCAGGTGGTCGCCCCATCTACCTTGGCCGCCTCCTGAAGCTCGTCTGGGACGAGCGCGAGCCCGGCGAGGAGGAGAAGCGCCATGAACGGCGTGTTCTTCCAGACCTCAGTGACGATGATCGCGACATATGTCCCGAACGTGTGGCTGAGCGGATCGCCGCTCAGCCCGAGCAGCTTCGGGATCCACCCGCTCTGAAGCGAAAACGCGAGCTGCCACGACTCGGCCGCCACCACCGCGACGATCGCGTAGGGCACGAGCGCGATCGCGCGCACGAGGCCGCGGGCGAAGATGATCCGGTGCATCACCAGTGCCAGGCACATGCCGAGCACGAGCTGGATCGAGACGCTGATCACCGTGAGGATCACCGTGTGGAACACGTCCTGCCACCAGACGGGCGCGGTCAGGACGTGGCCGTAGTTCGACAGGCCGATGAACTTCGTGGCGTTCGGGAAGCGTAGGTCGGCGCGCTGCAGCGACAGCGCGACCGCGTCGATGATCGGGTACGCCGTGACCGCGACCATCACGATCGCCGCCGGCGCGACTAGCCAGTACGCGAGGCGGCGCTCGGCTCGGGCACGGTCGCTGAGATGCTTGCGGCGGCTCGTGGATTGCGCGCTACCGGCGCTCGGAGGGGCGGTGACGGCGCTCACAGCAGGGCCGATGAGGACAGCGACAGCTTGATCTCGTTACGCAATGTGCTGACCACCGTTTTCGGGTTGATGTTCGACGTGGGCGAGAGGGTCTTCTGGATCGCGAGCGTGACGTCCGCGTAGGCCGGCGTCTGAGGCCGGATCCCGTACGTCTGGAGCTGCTGCTTGATCAGCTGGTGGAACGGATAGGCCTTCTCGAACGCCGGCTGGTCGTAGATGCTCGCGGCGACCGGGGCGAGTCCGCCCTTGATCGCGTCCCGGCTCTGGTTCTTGTCCTGCGTCAGGCACTGCACCGCCTGGAAGGCCAGATTCGGGTGCTTGGAATAGGCGGAGATCCCGAGGTTGTAGCCGCCGATCGAGACCTTTGGCGGGATTCCCGGGGTGACCTCCGGGAAGTAGGCGTACCCCATGTCCTTGAAGACCTTGGGGTTGCCCGCCTGGGTCGCCGACCAGACGAACGGGTAATTGATCATGAACGCGGCCGTGCCGCTCTGGAACGCCACCTGCCCAGGGCCTTCCATCGACACGTTCAGCGACGGGTCGGCGCCCTTGGAGGTGGCGAGCTCCTTCATGATCTCGGCCGCTTTGAGGGCGGGGGCGCCGAGGACGACCTTGTTGCTGGCTGTGAGGATCTGGCCGCCGGCGGAGTTGACCATCGAGTTGAACCAGACCGTGAGCCCCTCGTACTGGGCGCCCTGCTCCTCGATGTAGTGCGGCTTGCCCTTCGCGGCCAGCTGGTTGGCCTCGGCGATCATCTGCGTCCAGGTCTTGGGCGGGGTCGGCACGAGGTCCTTCCGGTACCAGAGCAGCTCGGTGTTCGAGTTGATCGGGATCGCCCAGAGTTTGTTTTGCCAGGTCGCGGTCTGGACCGGCCCGGCGAGGTCTTCAGATTTGATCTGGGCCGCGAGGCTCGCCGGGACAGGCTTCAGCCATTTCGCGGTTGCGAACTCGGCCGTCCAGTCGACGTCCATTGCGAGGATGTCGATCGAGGAGTCGTTGGCGGCGAGGCGTCTTACGAGCGAGACTCGTTGCTGGTCCGACGACGTCGAGAGGAAGCTGATCTTGATGTTGTAGGCGCCGTGCGAGCCCTGGCTGCACTCGGTCGCGGCCGCCTGGAACGAGCCCGACGGCTCGGGAAACACGTACCAGTTGAGCGTCACCGGTCCCTTGCCCGAGGATCCGCACGCGGCCAGAACCGCGGTGGCGCCGGCGGCGGCCAGCACTGCTGCGACTCGCCTCGTACTCCGACCTCTCCTGCGAGAGCGTCTCCTCACCAGACTCTCTCTCTTCCCATCTATCCCGTCCCTTCTGCTTGCAACGTCACCCCAGTACCCAGCTTTGGCACCCGGCTAACTCGAAGTTGGTACCCGGTGTCCTAGCGGGCGGTGACGGGTGTGCCGGACGGGCCAGTCCGGCTTCGTCTTGGATCGTTACGGTCGCGCGGGTCTGGGTGTGGTCGGCTCGGCGCAGAGCGCACACCTGGCCCAGTCGAACGGTCGCGCGATACCGCGGATGCGCCGGTCGTTCTCGTGCCATTCGCGGTTGAGGTGGCGGCCGATCACGACTGCCGCGACCTTCGTGGCGCCTGCGGCCTTGAGCGCGGCCGCGGCGCTCTGGGCGCTCGACCCGGTTGTCCACGTGTCGTCGATCAGCAGCACCGAGTGGCCCTCGACCTGTCGCGTTGCGGTGAACTTCTCGGTGCTGAAGACGCGCGGCTGCACGTCGGCGTTCGATCGCTCCAGCACGCGCTCGTAGCGATCGCGGGTGGGTCCGACGAGCTCGCCGACGATCCACGTGAGCGGGTGGCGCTCGTCGCGCAGGCGGTCTCCGGAGGGCACGGTCGTGACGAGCTCGAACCCGTGTCCGCCAGCGCCGGCCGCGACGGCCGCGTGCGCGATGCAGCGCTCGTGCTCGGCGAGGAACCGCCACAGGATCGCCGCGAGGCTCGCGCCCAGCCGGCGCGCCACGTCGCCGTGGAGGCGCTTGTAGCTGGCGAGCGCGTGATGGAGCTGCTCGCGGGCGACGCTGTATGAGATCGGGGCGACGGCGTCGAGCACGAGCCGGCCGTGGTCGCAGGCGTAGCAGCGCGCATACCCGTCGGTGAAGTTGAAACACGTGCTGCACACCCCGGGGCCCGCCCGCGGCCCGAGCATCACGTTCTCGTACAGCGCGCTCAGCTCACGGACCGAGGGCACGGCGGCCTCCGGGCTACGCGACGAGCGATCCGGGCGAGATCAGCCGCTCGACGACGGTCGTGATCTCCTCCGGCGAGCGCACGACATGTGTGCCGGGCCGTGCCGCGTACTCCCGCGCCCATTGCTGGCGGTCGACCAGCGACGCGAGCAGGAACACGGGCCGCCCCTGCGCGAGGGCGAGGCGTGCCTGCATCCTCGCGCCGCTCGTGTCGGACGCCTCGACCACGACCGTCGCCAGCGTGATCCCCGACATCACGGCGTTGCGCATCGGAAAGCTCCGCCGGCTGGGTGGGGCGTCGGGCCAGAACTGGGAGACGACCGCGCATTCGGAGGCGATGCGCCGCTGGAGCGGTGCGTTCTGGGGCGGGTAAGAGCGGGCGAGACCCGTGCCGATCACCGCCACCGTCCGGCCTTGCCGGGCCAGCGCCGCGGTATGCGCCGCCGTGTCGATCCCGGCGGCGAGACCGGATGCGACCGTGTAGCCGCGATCGACGAGGTGCTCGGCGATCACGCCGGCGCGCGCGATGCCTGTCGGGGTCGCCTTCCGCGCGCCGACGACCGCCACCGCGTGCGCGTCCGCCGGTGTCAGGCTGCCGGCCACGAACACCATCGGTGGGCGGTCGTGGACCGCGCGGAGGTTCGGCGGATAGCCGGGCTCGAGCACGGTCACGAGGTGCATGCCCGCCGCGGCCCAGCGATCGAGATCCGCGCCGGCCTCGGCGAGGAGCTCGTCTGCTTGGGAGGCAGCTTGCGGCGGCGGGTCCAGCATGCTCGTTTGCCCGGTGGGCGTTGTCGACCCCGCGAGCTCTTCGTCGAGCACGGCCGCGGCCGACCCCAGCTCCTCAACCCGCTCCGAGTATTCGACCCACGGCCGCCGGCCCGTCCTGAGCAGGGCCACCATGGCAGCGCGCTCGTCGGCAGGGGTCACCGGTCGAGCGTACCGTGCTCGACAGATGCGTTTAGCCTGTTCTCAGCCGACCGGCTGAAACGGCTCCGCCGGCGGTGCGGCGGTTTCCTTCGGCTGCGTCGCCTCGACGCTGCTCGCCTGGCTCACGATCTCGTCGTGAGGCTCGCGCTGCTGCTGGTCGCCGCTGATGGCGCTACGGAAATCGCGGATTCCGTTGCCGAGCGCCCGGCCGGCCTCAGGCAGTCGCTTCGGCCCGAGCACGAGCAGGGCGACAACGAGGATCAGGAGCAGATGCGTGGGCTGGAAGATGTTGTCGACGAATGGCATCGCGACAAGCTTACCCCCTCGAGCGCGCCGGGCTAGGGGACTTTTGGTTATTCCTGACCCGTATGGCCCCATGAAGCCAGATGATCAAGGCATTCCTCGGCGCGATCGCGGTGCTGCTGGTGGCGGCTGGGGCCGCGGCCGGACCGGGCTCGCGCTTTGCGCCGGCCCGGCCGATGGCTCGCTTCCCGCCCGGGGCCTCGGCCCCGCCCGGTGCCTTGGCCCAGCTCGGTGCCTCGGCCCAGCTCGCGGCCGAGGGCACGAGCTCGACGCCCGCCGCGTTCGCACTGCCGCAGCTCGGGTCCGCCGGCTTCCGCTGCGGCCGGCGCTGGTCGGTCGAGCCATTCTTCGACATGCGACTATCGGTTGCGACCGAAGGCGTCACGGTCCGCGCGGGCGCGATCGCGAGGCGCAACTTCACGTACAAGGTCGTGGGCCGGATCCACGGCAAGCCGCTCCTCGCGGAACAGTTTTCGCGCGCGGGAGTGCTGGCGCTGCCGTTCGGGCATTACCGGAGCGTGACGTTCAGGGTCCGGCAGAGCACGGAGGCTCGGGCGATCGACGCCACGATCACCGCCGACTTCGGCCCCTGCTACGTGAGGCGCTGGTCGGTGCAGATGCAAGTTAGTCCGTACTAGCCGGCGCGTGGGCGGCCGCCGACGATAACCGTCACTCGCTGGCTCGCGGCGGGCGCATATGGGTAGTTGCCCATCGGCAGCGAGGCTATCTGGAACCAATACGTTCGATAAACGGACGGGTCGCCGGGACCGAACGACGCGACGGTTGAGAATCGCCCCTTCCCCGTGACATGTTCTTCGACGCCGTAGGTGTTGTACGTCGAGCCGTAGCCGATGCGCAGGCGCACGAGCGCGCCGTCGGGCGGTAGGTAGCCGCCGAGAAGCTGGCCGACGAGGTGCACGGTGCCGCCCCATGCGACTCGCCTGGGCCAGACCTTGACCAGCCGGATCCTGGCGGGAACGATCGTGGTTACCTGCCCGCTCGACGGCAGGATCGTCGCGGTCCCGTCGGTGACCGCCCGGATCAGCCGTGACGGCCCGGCGGGTAGCGTGGCGGTCCAGCCTCCGTCAGCGGCCGTGGTAACCACCGCGACCGGGCTGAACGGGGCAAGGCCGTTGTTCGCCGCGGCGAGGATGTGGACGGGCTGCCCTCCGATCGGAACGCCGGTGCTCGTCGTGTACAGACCGTGCACCGTGACCGGCTTGCCATAAGGCACGTCGAGCGTCTTCGTGGTGTGGACGGTCGGCTTCGTGCACACGCGCTTGGCATGCCCGGTCCTGCCGCGCCTGGTCGTGCATCGCTCGACGTACTTGACAACCTTGATCGTCTTGAGGTGCCCGCCGCGCTTCACTTTCACGGTCTTGCCATCGCGGCGTACCGTCGCCCAGTGCCAGTCGACCCGGACCTGCTCCTGCACGGTCCGGCGCTGGAGCGGATTGACGATCTTCGTCAGGCTGACCGCCGCATCGGACGCGGCTCGGACCGGGAGCGCCATCGCCTCGCTGGAGGACGTGCAATTGCCGACGTTGTCGCACGCGGACGCGCGGAAGGTGTACGTCCCGTTGCGGTCGGCGTCGTCGAAGTGGGCGAGCAGATGCGACCCGTCGAACGTCGTCGGCAGGCTGGTCCAGTTGCTGGTGCCCGCTGGCGCCATCTCGATCGATCCGCTCGCCACCCCCGACTCGCTGTCGCTGGCAGTTACGACGAGGCCCGTTGGGTCGCCGGGATTCCGCGGCTCGAACGTCAGTGTCGGTGGCGCCTCGTCGATGTGGATCGCGATCGTGTTCGTGCCTGTGTTCGGCCGCCCTTGCGGGTCCACCGCGTTGTTCGACGCGATGCAGGACACCGTGTGCGTGCCATCGCCATTGACGGTCACTCCTGCTGTGGTGTACTGCTTTGCTTGGCCGCCATCGGGACTGCATGTCATGCCGCCGACGTGGGAGGGGCCGGCGGTGGCGGTGGCGTCGACGGTCACCGCGTGGCCGACCCACACGGTCGGGTTGGGATCGTTCGGGGTGCTGAAGGACACGGTGACGGGGTCGTTGTCGACCTGGATGGTTTTCGATGTCGCGCCGACAACTCCGGCGGCGTTCGTCGCGTTGAGCTGGATCGGCAGCGACCCGCTGGTAGGCACGTAAGTGCGAGTGTCAACGTCGAAGTGCCAGTCCGCCGGGGTCGGGCACTGCTGCCAGAACGCGGGATACCGCGGCTCGGTGGGACCCTGCACCTCGACTCCGTCGACGTTCGCCAACATGCTGCAGATCCCCGACACGTCGGTCGCGGACATCGACACCGTCCATGAATCACCGGGCGGATTCCAGACGTACTGTCCCGCCGGTTCGCTCCACAGCGAGTTCGAGCCCGGTCACGGACGGTCCTGTGGTCTCGGTTCCCTCGAGCTCGACGCCGCCGACAGTGAATACTGGGCTCGAACTGGCCGAGCAAGGTCCCTGGCTGGCCGAGTGAGTGCAGAGCAGTTGGATGCCATAGAACTGGCTGTTGATATCCGAGGAGCCCTCGAGACCGGTGTTGAACCATTGCTGCCCGGGCGCCAGGGTCGATCCGCCGTACTGGCCGCTGCCGACGTTCTGCCAGAAGTCGCCCACCGCCCAGCCGTCGACGAGGCCGTTGCTCGAGACGCCGTTGCTCTCCGTCCACGCCCCGTTGATCGTGATCCCCGCCGGAGCGGTCGTCATCCAGAATGCGTTGCCTCCGGCCGGGACAGACGAGACGGCGCTGATCCACATCCCGCCCGCCGGGCACGCGTTGTTGGCGGCGAACAGTGACGCGCTTTCCTCGAAGCCAAACGCGCCGCAACTCCCGCTACCCCCGGGGCTCATCGTCCCGTCGGTCACCCAGATCGTCCCTGCCTCTGCCATCGGCGCGCCGGCCAGCGCCAACAGACACAGCGCAACCGCCGCCCCATATGTCCTTAGCGCCCCGCCCCGCATCAGGCCTACATGCAGGCGTCCATGCACGTCGAACGTATGGTCGGACGGACTGAACCCGCTGCCGGGGGTGACGTCTCCGGTGAACACCGTGAACTGCTGGTTCGCGCCGGTCGCCTCATACCACGCCACCGGGAACACCATCGATGACGACTGTCCGTTTGGGGGCTCGCCATCCGACACACTCACCACCGGAGCGTTCGATCCCTGAGCGCACGCCGGCGCGGTGATCGTTACCTCGTACTCCCCCGAGCCGACGTGCTGCACCGAGATGCCTTGACCGAACGCGACGGATCCAGCGTTGGTCACGTTCGCCCACACACTCACCGCCGACGCCCCCTGAGGCCCGGCAACGCCGGGAGCACCTTGCGGCCCTTGCTGCCCCTTCTGATTCCAGGTCACTCGCGTCTGGCCGCGCTTGCACTTCCCGCGGGTCTTGAGATGAAGGATCCCGGTTTTCTTGTCCGCGCAGACGGTGATCGTTTTCGTCTTGCTCGCGGCGAGGGCGTATCCGCCGCCCAGGCCTGCCACCAGCACGATCAGCAACGCCGCATAGGGGATCGCGCGGCGTCGCAGGTGAGCGAGGATGTCGGTCATCGGTGCTCCTTAGCCGTTCGGAGAATGGATGGGGCCGAGCGCGCCGGATTCCCCGGTCGAACTGACGGTCGCGCGAGTTGGGACTGACCGGCCCGGAGCTTGTGGTGGGGCTGAGCGAGCCGGAGTCGTGTTAATCGAGGTGCTTGTGTGGTCCTCGCTGGTTGCGTCGTATGTACCGGCCCCGGCCGGGCGGTACGCACTCGAGGAGTCCGTGCTCGCCGCTGCCACCTCGACCGAGTGCGGGCGGGACGAGCCGGTTGAAGAACTGTGCGGTGCCTTGTGATGCGGCTTCGGCGCCGGCACACGATGCTGCGCGCGCCGGGCTGCCGAGGCGGCGGATCGCGCCGCTAACGTCGCGCCGTCGTGGCTAAGACCCGCTTCGAACCGAGCGAGCCCGCGCTGCAAGATCTCGGAGATCCCACCGCTGAACACGGCCGCCACGCCGGCCCTCGATTCGCCGGCGTGCCGTGCTCCGCCCGCCCGAAAGGCCGGCACGACCACGACGAACGCGACGGCCGCGGCGGCCAGGGCGGCCAAGGCGAGCGCCACCGCCCGGCGATCGGCGCGAGGTAGGGGGACCGCTCGCGCGCGAACTGATCTGCGCTCCGTGACGTGCCCATCGGACCGCGTCGAACCGCTCGGCGCAGAATCCACGCCCGCCCAGGACTCCGGCGCCTGAAGTGCGCCGTGAATCGCTGCCGACCGCTCGCCCCAGAAGTCGTCGGCGCTCGGTGGCGCGTCAGAACTGGTTGCAGTCGCCGGCGGATCGGGGGCCTCGGATTCGGCGCGCGGGCCGAACGGGACTAGCTCCTCCCGCGGCCCGAGCCAGTCCCGTGGGAGGCGCACGACGTTGCTCCGCCGCTGAGCGTCATGCTCGTCTGCCTCGGTTTGCCGACCTTCCTTCACCCCGTGACGCCCTTTTCCAGCGGTTTCTGCGCCGACAGCGGCAATGCTGTCCTAGCCGCGCGGTAGTATAACCCTGATTTAGTTCCAATTGGTCTCAATTAGCAAAGTTTTGGATGAATCTACTCGAGCCAGAAGAGTCGTTCCTGACCGTCGCCGAAGTGGCGGGGATGCTCAAGCTGAATCAGCAGACGGTCCGCAACTGGATCGATCAGGGATCGCTGCCGGCGCTGCGGGTCGGCCGGCGGGTGCGGATCAGGCGCTCAGACTTCGAGCGGTTGCTCGCCCAGTCCTCGACGGCGGGTGCCGGCGCCGGCGGGCAGGACGCCGGCCCGAGCGCGGAGGACTTCTGGGGAGGCGAACCGATTGGAGTCGTCGACCCTGGCCTTGCGCCAGAGAGCGCATGAGCTTCCGGGACGACCTCGACCGTCAGCGGGCGCAGATCATGCGCGCGGTGCGGCAGGCCGGCACGGACTGGGCCGAGGCCATGCGGGCGCACAAGCTCGCGCCGCCGGATGCCGGGTTCGCCGCGAGGCTGCGAGCGCTCGCTGACGCCGCCGGCCGTGAGCAGGTGGCGTGGGAGCATGCGCACGCCGCGGGCCTGTTGTGGCGCCCGATCCCGGGAGCCGAGAGCGCCGAACCGCCGTACGAGCTTCGCCCGGGCACCGGGCGGCGCGGGCCGGCGGACCTGTGGGCGCGGTTCGATCAGACGGTGGCCGCGCTCAACCGCGCGATCACCGGCTCCGACGCCGCCGACGTGGCCGACGCGTTCGGCGAACTGTCGGAGGCCGCCGATGCGCTCGCCACCGCCATCGCAGCGGAGGACGAAACGCAGCCCCGGCCGGCCGCCCACGCCGCCGCGTAGCCAACCGGCGTCCGCGCTCTTAGTCGCCTTATGCAGCCTTTTGCGGGCGGGCCTCGGCTCGTCTACAAGGTCAATACAGAATGTTTACGCGGGCCCAAGGTAGGCCTCCCAGAATTGGGCCGGACACGACGAAGGAGAGAGACATGCCTCAGATCATCGTGACCGCCGATCACGGGGCTGCTTTTGGGGAAGGTTCAGTGACCTTTCGCGAGCGCGTGAGCACGGCCGATTTCGAGAGCGAGCATTTTGCGATGCAGCTCGTGGAGCGCCTCGGATGGGCTGTGGGCGATGCCCACGACGCGGAGCGCGACGGGCCCGCCGACTCGATCAGCGCCCCGACCCAGGAGCGGGTCAGCGCTCCGTCGCCAGCGTAGTCACGACCGCCTCGTAGACACCTGCGCCATAGGGCTCCGAGGCGACGCGGACTCGGGGGCGGCCGGCGATCTCAGAAGCGAGCTCGGGATCGCGCTCGATGGCGTTGGCCACCAGCCAGAAGGCGCCGACGGCCAGCGCGGCGTCCATGTCCTCGCGCGAGTCGCCGACCGCAATGCAGTCCTCGCGCGTGTAACCGCGTGCCTGCATGTGGCGGGCGACCGCGCGCACCTTCGACGCGCCCGTCGGGATCAAGTGGTAGGCATGGACGACGGGGAATCCCGCCAGCTGCTCGGAGCGGACGCGGATGACGCCGTTGTCCACCAGACGCAACCACTCCAGGCCAGCGTCGTCGAGCGCCATTCGGGCCTCTTCGAGGTCGATCGAGCCTCGGAAGAGATGCGAGACGTCCCGGTTGCCCGACCATGGCGTGTGATACTCGAGCCGGCCCGCGAACCGATCGAGCAGCATCGCGGGCGCGCCTGAACGCTCGATCTGCTCGTAGATCGTTCCTTCCTCCTCAGAGGGGACGAGCCCATCGGCGAGCCACTCGAGCTCGCCGTCGACCACGAGGCCGCACCCGAGCTCGAAGATGTACGAGCCCGACCCGATCAGGCGGCTGTCCTCGAACACGCTCGACTGCCGGCGGCCCGAAAACAGCACGACCTCGGCTTCGGCCCGCCAGCAGGCCTGGAGCGCTCGCACCGCGTCGAGAGCAAACCCGCCGTCGGCGCCGTGGAGCAGCGAGCCGTTCGGGCCGAGCAGAGTTCCGTCGAGATCGACGTAGAGGCACCGCATAGCGGGCGCGACCGTAGCAGCCGCGGTAGCCACCGCCACGGTCCGGCGTGCCGCGACGAGGGGCCGCGCCAGCCACCGCCATACTGGCTCTGGTGGCGATCGCGCACGACACGGAGCCTTGGACGGCCCTGCTCGAACAGGGCCGCACCGATAAACGTCTGGTCCACGAGGACTTTTCTGACGCCCGCTCTGCACGCCCGGTGTTGGTCCCGAGCGAGCTCGGGCCGGCGGTCAGGAACGCGCTCGCGACCGTCGGGATCGACCAGCTCTATTCACACCAGAGCGACGCGCTTTACGACGCGTTCGAGGCGCCGACGATCGTCACCACCGGCACGGCGTCGGGCAAGTCGCTGTGCTTCCAGCTGCCGACGCTCGAGGTGCTGACCTCCGACCGCACGGCGCGTGCGCTCTACCTCTATCCGACCAAGGCCCTGGCGCAGGACCAGGCGCGCGCGCTGCATGCGTTTGGCCTCCACAAGCAGATCCGGCCCGCGATCTATGACGGCGACACGCCCCGAGCGGAGCGGTCCGCGATCCGCAAGCGGTCGAACCTGATCCTCACCAACCCCGACATGCTCCACGTCGGGATCCTGCCCCACCATCCTGCGTGGGGCGACCTGTTCGCGAACCTGGCGTTCGTCGTCGTCGACGAGGCGCACGTGTACCGCGGCGTGTTCGGCTCGCACGTTGCCAACGTGCTGCGGCGCCTGCGGCGCATCGCGGCGATCCACGGGACCGAGCCTCGCTTCCTGCTGGCTAGCGCGACGATCGCCAACCCGGTTGAGCTGGCCGAGCGGCTGACCGGCCTCAGCGGATTCAAGCTCGTCGACCACGACGGCGCGCCCCGCGCGAGCCGGCGCGTCGCGATGTGGAACCCGCCGCTGCTCGACGAGGAGCTCGGGACCCGGGGGTCGGCGCTGTACGAAGCGGCCGAGGTGTTCACGGAGCTCGTGTCAAACGGCGCCCGGACGATCTGCTTCATGAAATCGCGAAAGGGCATCGAGCTGATCCTCCGCCACTCGCTCGACCGGCTCGACCCCGAGCTAGCCGAGCGGATCGCGCCCTACCGGGGCGGCTATACGCCGCAGCAGCGCCAGGACATCCAGCGCCGGCTGAGCGCCGGCGAGCTGCTCGGCGTGGTGGCGACCGACGCGCTCGAGCTCGGGATCGATATCGGCGAGCTGGACGCCGCGATCTGCGTCACGTTCCCAGGTACGGTCGCGAGCCTCAGGCAGATGTGGGGCCGTGCCGGCCGTCGGGGCCGGGGGCTCGCGGTGTACATCGCCGGCGAGGACGCGCTCGATCAGTTCTTCTGCCGCCACCCCGACGAGTTTCTGGGTCGTGCCGTCGAGGCGGCGATCCTCGACCCACACAGCCCCGAGATCTTCGCCGAGCACCTGTTGTGCGCCGCGCATGAGGCGCCACTCACCGACGAGGACGCCGGCATCCTCGGCCCCGAATGGCGCTCGTACGCGAACGAGCTCACCGAGGCCGGGTTCCTGCGCGAGCGCGCCACCGGGTTTGTGCCGCGCCGCGCCGACGACTACCCGGCCGCTCGGACGGCGCTCCGGTCGGCATCGCCGGACAGCTTCGCGCTCATCGACGGGAGCTCGGGCGAGCTGTTCGGAACGGTCGAGCTCGCGCGCGCGTACTCGACGATCCACGAGGGCGCGGTGTACCTGCACATGGGGCGCTCCTACAACGTGCTCGAGCTCGACCTGGCCGGCCGGCGGGCGCTACTCGAGCCGTTCAACGGCGACTACTTCACACAGGCCAAGCGCGAAATCATGACCTACATCACCCGCATGCAAGCCCAGCGCGCGCTCTGCGGAGTGACGCTGTCGTTTGGCGAGATCGTCTACGCCGAGACCGTGCTCGGCTATCAGCGCAAGAGGCTCCAGGACCACCAGGTGATCGACTTCCAGACGCTCGAATTGCCCACCGTCGAGTTCTCGACGCGGGCGCTGTGGTACGAGCTCGACGAGCTGATCGCCGGCGAGCCGTTTCCGCCCGACCAGCTGCTCGGGGCCCTGCATGCGCTCGAGCACGGACAGATCGCAGTGCTCCCGCTGATCGCGATGTGCGACCGATGGGACATCGGCGGGCTCTCGACCAACGCCCATCCCCAGACGGGCGGACCGACGATTTTCATCTACGACGGCCATCCCGGCGGCGTCGGGATCACGCGTCGGGGCTACGACGAGTTCGAGCGGCTTGTCGGCGATGCGAACCGGCTGATCGGCGAGTGCCCGTGCCGGTCGGGTTGCCCCTCGTGCGTGCAGTCGCCGAAGTGCGGGAACCTCAACGAGCCGCTGTCTAAGCGCGGTGCCCTGGAGCTCCTGCGCCGGCTGCGGGCTTCCCGTTGAGCTCCTTCGGCGTCATGAACGCCGTCAGGCGCCCGCTCCCGGGCCCGAGCTCGCTCCAACTGCAGTCGAAGGTCAACGTCGCCAGCGCTGCGGTCGGAAACTTCCGCTCCACTGCGGCGCGGTCATCGGCAGCGTCGGCTTCGCGGCGAGCGAGTCGCAGGACGAGCATCTGCACCGCCGTGTTGTGCCCGATCAGCATCACCGAGGCGACGTCGTCAGGTACCCGGCGGAGGCGTTCCACGAGGTCGCCGGCACTCGCCGAGTAGAGCTCTGACTCGATCACGTGCTGGCCCGCCGGGGCCACGCCCGCGAGCGTCTCGCGCGTCCGCCTCGCGCTCGAGCATAAGACGAGCTCAGGCTCGATCGCGTTCACGCGCAGGTGCTCGGCCATGACCGCGCACGCGTGCTGACCGCGAGGGGCGAGCGGCCGCTCGCGGTCGTCGAGGCCGGGGTTGTCCCAGCTCGACTTGGCATGGCGGAGGACGAACAACTGCGTGGTCGCGGGCATCTGAATCGCATTCTCCCTCGCGCGGCGGCGTCAACGCTGCAGCAAGGCCTCGACTCGCTACGATCGCACCGCCACGGCGAGATAGCTCAGTTGGTAGAGCACACGACTGAAAATCGTGGTGTCCCCGGTTCAAGTCCGGGTCTCGCCACTGCGGAAGGGCCTACAAATCGATTCACTTCCGGTTTCGGTGACCGAAGCGCCGGACGGCTTCAGCGGGCTCGTTGGCCATTTCCGGCCTTTTCAGCGTGTCATGAGCCGCTCCGCGCTCGCAGTGCCTGGCGAGGGTCAACGCGCTCGCGCACGAGTGGCCGCGCCTTCCCCGCCCCGACCTCCGCGGCAGACTCGTGCATTGCGAGTTGACGGCGCCGGCCGATCTCGCCACGCTGGCGTCGCTGCGGCACATAGCGGTAGATGCGGTTGGTCGTGGGAAGTCTTCGTGCCGACCTGGGCGGCGACGTGCTCCTGATCGGCGCCCGCGGCGAAGAGCGAGGCGATCCAGGTGTACCGCAGCGTGCGCGGTGTAACCGTCCTCCTCGAGTCCGCGCTCAGCGAGGTACGCACGGCCGCGGGATTCGACGGGACGTCGGTGACACGCACCACCGTCGCCGACGTGGTTGCCGTTTTCGTGACTCTCGGTGACGGCCGGCATCATCATGACCGTCGACTCCACGTCGCAGAGATACCGCCAGGATGTCCAGATGGTCTCGGCCGCATCAACGGTCGGTGTGAGGTCCAGAACTGACATTGCGGCGCATGCCCGACGCCCGCCCGGGCGCGGGCGGGCATGCGGGCGTGTAGGCGAGGCGAAGTGCGTCCCGACAGCTTCGTCTAGGCCTGCCGGGCGCGCTCGTAGGTTAGGTGGGCGAGTCCGCTCCCGATGGTCTTCGTGTCAATCAGACGCAGGGGTCGCTTGTCGCTGGTCTCGCCGAACAGACGCTCACCCGCGCCGATCGCAACCGGGAAGACGGTCAGCCGTAGCTCGTCGACGAGGTCGTGCTCCATCAGCGTGTGCACGAGCGGGCGGCTGGCGTACACGACGATCTCCCCGTCGATCTGCTGCTTCAGCTTCGACACCTCGCTGACTACCTCGCCCCTCAGGACGGTCGCATTGGTCCATTTGGGCTCTTCGAGGGTCGAGGACACGACGTACTTCGGCAGGCTGTTCAACCTGTCCACCCACTCGCCGCTCTGGGATGGCGACCGTGTGCCGAAGTACTCGTCGCTCCGGCGACCCAACAGCAGCGCCTCGGCGCCTTGTGCCTCGGCGAGCTCGACCTCAGTCCACGCCTCCCAGTCCTGACCAATGAACTGTACAAACCAGCCGCCGTGCCTGAACCCTTGCTCGCCGCTCGGGTCCTCGACGACGCCGTCGAGCGAGACGTTCTCGCTGACCACAATCTTTCCCATCTTGAATCTCCTTGCTTGGACTTGTGGGTGTTGCATGTGTTGAGGCGCTCGCGGCGACGGAAATTGAGCGGCGAATTTCGGGGCGCGCCGACGTCATTACAGTGATGCGGGTGAAAGGAACAATCGGTGCGAGGATGCGAGAGTGACCAACCAGGCGCTCGCGCGTGCGCGCGCTGGCGAAGAGGATGCGTTCCGCGAGCTGACCGACCCGTACCGGCGTGAGCTCCAGATACATATCTACCGGATCGTCGGGTCGGTCCACGACGCGGAAGACCTGCTCCAAGAGACCGTCCTCGCCGCCTGGCGTGGCCTTGAGGGCTTCGAAGGCCGCGCGTCGGTCCGTGCCTGGCTCTACCAGATCGCGACCAACCGCGCCCTCGATGCGCTCCGGGCGGCCCGCCGCCGCCCTGAGGACCTGCAGCGGATCACCGAGATGCCCGAGCCCACCCGCTACGGCGAGGCGATCTGGCTGGAGCCCTTCCCCGACGTCCTGCTTGAGGGAATCCCGGACCAGACTCCCGGGCCGGAGGCGCGCTACGAGACCAAAGAGGCGATCGAGCTGGGGTTCATCGTCGGCCTGCAGCACCTGCCTTCGCAGCAGCGTGCGGTGCTGGTGCTCCGCGACGTGCTCGGCTACCACGCCGAAGAGGTCGCCGAAATGCTCGACACCACAGCACCATCGGTCAACAGCCTGCTGCGCCGCGCCCGCGCGGCATTCGAATCGCGGCTACCGGCCGCCGAACGCGAACGGGCGCCGCTCCCCAACTCCAAACGCGAGCGCGACACCGTCGGCCGCTTCGCCAACGCGATCCAAACAGGCGACATCGAGGGCGTGGTCGCCCTACTGACCGACGAGGCGTGGCTGACGATGCCGCCCGAGCCCTACGAATACCAGGGTCCCGCCAGGATCGGCTCGTTCCTACGCGACCGCATGATCACGCGAGGCGCGCCGCTGCTGGTGCCCACCCGCGCCAACACTCAGCCAGCATTCGGCGCTTACTTCCCAACCCTCGAGACCGAGATCGCCCGACTGTACGGAATCCTCGTCCTAACCCTGGAAGGCCGGCAGATCTCCGCGATGACCTGGTTCGGCGGCAACAGCACGTTCCCGCACTTCGGGCTGCCGCGGATACTCCGATAGGAGAAGCTTTCCCCGGGCAAGACGACGATGAGCTCGGCCGGGATCGAGGAGCTGATCGGGGTCGGCTCGTTCACACCGCACGACAGCCCGTGCGCGATAGCACGTTCGGCGCGATCATCGTGGAGACCGGTGTCGACCCCGAACTCGGGATCCTGTGCCTCCGCCGGGCCGTCGGCCGCTACAGGTTGGCCAGGCGGGCACGGTGGAGGAGACAGCGCGTAGGTATCCCACCACATGATCATCCCGTCGGTGACGCGCTGCTGCTGCTCATGTATGAGCGCGGCAAGCACCGCAAGACCGCGCTGCTGTGGGACATGGAGTACCCGCAGGCGAAACCGGGCCTGTAGGTGGTGCTCTGCGCCTGCGACTACCACACCCAGCTCGGTGTCGCGGCCTAAAGCCGTCGCGCGGCTTGCCGATTTCGTGGGGCGGACGTAGCTGAGCGCTGCGGCCCTCGTCCGGTTCGGTCCCGTGCGCGCCCTACTTGCAGTCTCCATGGGCTTGCCACAGCCGTGCCCCCACTACGCAAAGGACCTGCCGATACATGACCCACCGTCGTCTTCTCACCCGTCTGACCGTTCCCGTAGCCGGCTTGGCCGCGATCACGTGCGCGGTGGCGCTGTCCGCCTCCCCGGCGCTGGCCGACACCACACCCGTCTTCTACGGCTGCACCGGCAGCGTGCAGACCTCACCGGTCCCCGCCGGGTACAACGAGGCCATCGTCACTCTCTGGGGCGCCGATGGTGGGAACGCCACCAACAACTCCGTAACCACCCCCGGCGGCAACGGCGAGCGACTGATGGCCGACGTTCCGGTTACTGCCGGCTCGAGCCTGGATGTCATCGTCGGCTGCCAGGGCGGCGCCAACGGCGCTCCCAAATATGGCGCTGGCGGCTACGGCGGCGGCGGTGGTGGCGGCATGGGCGACACCAGCGGCCTGCGCGGCGCGGGCGGCGGCGGCGCCTCCTACATCCTGCCCCACGGCGGCGCGTTTAGCACCCTGTACGCCATCGCCGGCGGCGGCGGCGCCGCCGGCCCCACCGGCGGCGACGTATCCAGCTCCGACAACGGCGCTGGCGGCGCTGGCGGCAACGCCGAGCAGAACGGCTCAGACGGCGGCGCGGACACCGACCCCATCGCTCCCGGCCTCGGCGGCTCAGGCGGCGCCAGCGGCAACGCCGGTGGTGCCGGTGGCGCCACCGGATGCTCGTGCACCAACGGCCTCGGCCTGGACGGCTCAGCCGGCCAGGGCGGCAACGGCGGCTCCTATGACTCGAACGAGGGCGGCGCCGGCGGTGGCGGTGGCGGCGGCCTCGTCGGTGGCGGTGGCGGTGGCTACGGCCACAGCAGCAGCAGCTTCGGCGGCGGTGGCGGCGGTGGCGGCGGCGGCCAGGGCGGCGTCCAGAACGGCGCCGCGCTGGTCAGTGCTATCGACTCGGCCAACGCGGGCGACGGCGCGGTGTCCATCACCTACACGGTCGCGGCCGACGTCTCGGTCAGTCCGAGCTCTCACGATTTCGGCACGGTAAACAACCCGGGTTCTGTGACCGAGCCGTTCCGGGTGACCAACACCGGCGAGCAGCCGCTCAATATCGGGCAGGCGACGCTCACCGGCGCTGACGCCGACCAGTTCACGATTGTCTCCGGGCAGGACGCCTGCTCGGGGCAGACCGTGAGCGCCGGCGGCACGTGTACCGTCGAGGTCGCGTTCGCGCCGACCGGCGGCGGAGCGAAGTCCGGCAGCCTATCCATCCCGTCGAACGCGACCAGCGGCACGGCCACGGTCGCGCTGTCGGGCACCGGCCAGGCGCCGGCGACCCCGCCGGCCCCGACCTCGCAGCCGACGCCTCCGACGCCCAACCCGGTCCCGACGGCGCCGAAGCTCGTCGAGCACCTGAGCGCTATCGGCGCTCCGACCGCCAAACAGCTGTTCACGCGCGGTGAGCCAATGCGCGTGTACTGCAACCAGGCGTGCTCAGTCAACGTGCAGCTGATGGTGTATGACCGGGCGGTCACGCGCGGCCAGCACTACCGCAAGCTGCTGCACGCGGCGATGGCCCGTCAGCCGTGGACGCGGGTCATGGTCGCCCACACTGTCGTGACGATGAGCAAGGCCGGATACCGGACCGTGTACGTCAAGCTCACCCCGGCCGTCGAGAAGGCTCTGTCCTACGCCGGCAGCATCCTGCTCGGCGTGTACGCCGAGCCCGCCAGCTCTCACGGCGCCGTGACCAAGCGCTGGGTGAACGTGCCCGGGCCGGACATGAACGCCCGGGTCGCCGCTCATCAGCACGGCCGCTGAGCGCCGCGCACCCACGACGACTCAGGACCTGAGGGCGCCCAGTTGGGCGCCCTCAGGCGTTAAGCCTCGAAGCGGCCCAGGCGTTGCTTTCGTCAAGGCGAGCGGGAATTTCCAGTCCGCGCGCCGGGGGCAACCTCGCGGTGCGGGACGGGGGCCTCAAGCTCGCTCTCGGTGAGTCGAATAACGGGAGTGTGTCGCCTCGGGCTGCTGGCCCCTGGCTTTCTAGACGATTGGGCGATCGCGGGAGTTGTCGCCCCCGGCAAGGGAACGATATGGCTCGAGGTAGCGCGTGGATGCTCGGCGATGGCCGCGCACTTGGTCTTGGCCGCTGGATGGCTGTCGGGTTGGTTGGGATCGTGCTGATCGTGGCGATGGCGGTGCCGGCGTCCGCGTCGGCGTCGGCCTTCGACTGCTCGGGCGGCACGATCTACTCACTACAGCGCCCTAACTCGCAATCCTCCTCGACGAGCGGAGTCGTCTTCGGGTTGCAGACGAGCACGGTCGGCGGCAGCTCCGTGACCGCGACGCAGGTGACCGCGCTACCAGGCAACAGCTACGCCAACGCACTCGGTGTCACTGGCGACGGCAGCCAAATGTACGGCGTGCAGCAGTCCGGCAGCGCAGGGAGTGCCACTGTCTGGGCATACGACACTTCGACAGCCACGTGGACGTCGTACTCGGGCACCGGCGGCACACCGTCGGGCTTCGTGGCCGGCGCGATCGACCCGGTAACTGGCATCTACTACTACGCCGACTACACGGCGGGCACCGCGAGCACGCCCGGCACGGCGACGCTGTATGGGTTCAACACCACCACCAACACCCCGATCCCCGGCGTGATCGCGACCTTCCCTCTGCCCGACGGCAACGGCACGGCGAGCCAGAACGGTGACTTCGCCTTCGATCAGAGCGGAAACCTCTACGTCCTGGCATCGACCGGCGCCACTCGCGCGCTCGGTGTCGTCAAGGCTCCGCTCCCGACCACGGGCTCCGGGACGACAATGACGGATACCACGCTCTCGTCTGTGAGCGACACCAGCACATACAACGGCATCGCCTTCGACGCCACGGGCAGGCTCTACCTGGAGTCCTCAACCAGCGGCGGTACGTGGCAGATCACCGGCGTGGATCCCAACAACGGCGCGATCGTCTCCGGGCCGACTCCGATCTCGGCCAGCGAGCAGTCCGCCAGCGCCGCCGACGTCGACCTGGCGTCCTGCCCGCACATCCCGACTCTCAGCGCCGCGACCGACGTGACGGGCCGGAGCTCGACAGGCGATCAATTCACGCTGTCGGTCACCGGCGGGACGATCACCCAGGGGAACACGGCCACCACCTCGGGCAGCTCTACAGGGGTGCAGTCCCAGTCGGCGGGTCCGGTGATCGCCACCGCCGGCACCACGTACACGATCTCGGAGACCGCGGCCAGCGGAAGCATGTCCGACTATGCCGTGAGCTACTCGTGCGTTGACACTGCCAACGGCAACGCGCTCGTGACATCGGGCACCGGCCCCTCGCTCCAGCTCACCTATCCCACAACCTCCAGTCCGAGCGTTGTCTGCACGTTCGCCACCTCGCCGAAGGCTGACTTGGCGCTGACCGACACGGCGTCGGCGCCGAGCGTCGCTGCCGGCGGGCAAGTCACGTTCGCCGAGCAGGTCGCGAACGATGGTCCTGATGGCGCGACGGGCGTTGAGCTGACTGACTCGCTGCCGGCGGGGCTGACTGTGGTCAGCGCCACGGCCAGCCAGGGATCCTGTGACACGACCGGCGGCGTCAACTGCGCGCTTGGGGGCATCGCGAATGGCGCGACCGCCCAGGTCGTGATCGTTGCCAACGTATCCGCGGGCGCGTCGGCCGGCTCGGTCAGTGACGCCGCAAGCGTGACGGCGAACGAGACCGACCCCGTCACCGCCAACAACACCGCCGGCGCCACCATCCAGATCACCCTCGCACCGGTGACGATCTCGCCGGCGCCGCCGGTTACCTCAGGACCGTCGCCAGTTGTGGTGACGTCCCCGACGCCGGCATCACAGCCTGCGCCGGTCGACATCGAGATCTCGACGCAGACCGACCATCGGAGTGCGCGACTGGGACAGATGGTTACCTATACGGTCACGGTCACGAACGACGGGCCCGGCACCGCGCCTGGTGTCGACATCGCCAACGCGATCGGGAACGGGCTCCAAGTGGTCTCGGCCAAGCCCACGCACGGACGGTGCACGCGCGGTGCCTCGGTGGCCTGTGGGCTGGGCAGCCTCGCCCCCGGAGGCACCGTCACCATCACCATTCGCGCGATCGCGACGGCGCCGGGCGGCCAGACCCTCGACGCCAGCGCGAGCGTCCGCTGCGACAGCACGGGGTCCTGCCCCCAGGACACGAACTCGAACGACGACGCGTCGACGGTGACGACGTGGGCGCGCGCCTATCTAAAGCTTGTTCAGACGGTCGACCGCGAGAGCATCGCGGCTGGCGAAGAGGCCCTGCTCAAGCTCAAGGTCGTAAATCCCACCTCGGCCCGCATCCACAACGTCGGCGTGTGCGAGCGGCTGCCGCTCGGACTCGCGTACGTGCGCTCGAGCCTTCATATGCATCTTCGCGACGGTCGGTTCTGCTGGAACCTCGGCACCCTCGCGGGGCACGGCAGTCGCACGATCGTTGTGGGAGTGCGCGGCCTCAGCGGCCCACAACGGACGGTGAAGACTCGGGCTGCCGCTAACGGGACGGGTGTTCGTACCGTGCGGGCGGCCCAGCTCCTGCGCGTTGTCCCGGCCGCGCTTCCCGGCGAAGCCGAGGTGACGGGCTAACGTCATCGGCCGAGCGAGGGCCGCCGAGGACGTGCCTCGGCTGCTCAGCCACCCACTTGTGATGCTGCATCTCACCCGCATGATCTCAGCGATCCGTCCGCGCACCACGGTGCCCCTGGTGACTCTCGTCCTACTCGCGTGCCCCAGTGCGGCCGCGGCCGCAGGCGGGCCTCCAACTACCGGCGCGAGCACGGCCACGGCCACGGCCGCGATCGCGATCGCGAAGCCTTCGCGCACTCACGGAGCCACGCTCGCCGGCGTTGTCGCGCCAACCCCCGCCCTCTCTCGCCCAGGCGGGGGTCGGCGCGTGTGGTGGGTGTCCACCCAGACCGTCTGGTCGGGCGAGCCGCAGGTTCTGCTCGTGCTCGGCTCGGCGCGGCACGCCGGGCAGCTCTGGCTGCGCGTGCTCTTGCCGATCCGCCCAGATGGAACCTCCGGGTGGATCCCGCGCAACAACGTCGTACTGAAGTCCACGCGCTACTGGATCGAAGTCGACAAGCACGCCCGGCTGATCAGCGTCTATCGCAAAGGTGTGCTCGTGCGCCGCTTCGCGGCGGTCATCGGCAAGCCGGCCACGCCAACGCCCGATGGCATCGCCGCTATCTATGAGCGCGACCCGCAGCCCGATCCCAGCGGCTTCATCGGTAGCTGGGCGCTCCCACTGACCATCCTCTCCAACGTCCTCTACAACTTCGGCGGCGGGCCGGGCCGCATCGCCATCCACGGCCGCGGCGGCGCCAGCCTCAATGATCCCCTCGGCAGCGCACGCTCACACGGCTGCATCCGGACCGACAACAGCTCCGTGGCATGGCTTGCGGGCCACGTGCCACAAGGTACGCCAGTGCTCATCACGGGCTAGCGGTGCAGCCCACGGGGAAGCGGCCAGACTGCCGCAAACCCCGGCTGCCCGGGCAAGCCGAACCCAGCCCCCCGCGCTCGCAAGGGACGATCTTCGGCAGCGACCGGTGCGTGGGCGGTATGCGTTGCTCCTTGGCGAGGCAGAGCACCAGCCGGCGGTCGTCCTGCGGATCGCAAGCTGATCGTCCGCCCGACGGCGTACCTCGGCAAGGACTCGCTGCCGATGCTCCCGTGGGCGGGTCGTGGTAGCGGATTGCGGCTTGCCCTCAAGCGCTGCGCGCTCGGCCCTGCGGGCCGCCCGTGAGCAGCACGTCTCTGCACACCTGCTCAGTCGCCGATGCACTTGCTGGATGCCGGCTACGCGCAAGGTAAGAGCGATGGCGGGGCGTCGCGCTGCCTTGATGGCCGACCGGGTGGGCCAGCGGTCACCGACAGCCTTGTGCGAAGCTGCGCGTCATGGGTGTGATTGCTATCGCCGAGATGTTCGGGATCAGCGGACGGCGGGCTGAGCTCGCAGCGCTGCTGGAGCGCTTTGGTGGTTGGGCTGGCGGCGAGCCGGGTTGCCGGCGCTACATCTTCGCCGCGACCCTGACGGATCCCAGCCGGTTCGTTCTGGTCAGTGAGTGGGAAACCGAGGAGGCGCTGGACGCCCACTATCGCTCTGAAGCGTTCGCCGAGTTTCAGCTTAGCCTCGAGGGCCTCCTTGCGAGGCCAAGCGAGTCGACTGTCTACTCAGCTGAGGCTTCGGTTCGGCCGTTGAACACGCGCCCGATGGATCCGCGGGACGCCGACTAGGGCCCAAAGGTCGCTCGGCAGACCTGTCCGGTCACTTGGTGCGATCGCCTCCCGGCCTGGAGCCTGCTCCCCCCGGCGAGTCCTGTGGCGACGTTGTGATCGCCGCCAACATCGAGATCGCGAGGCAGGCCAGGGCGGTCGTCGGCTCGCTGGCGTGGGTGGCGACTCCTCGTCGCCGAAGGAGTCGTCGCACCTGCGGACCTCAGATTGTGGAAGCAGTCGTCCGCGAGATGCGCGGTTTCCGCGCTGAGGAGGGAGGTTGGCGCCACGCCCGAGATGCCCGTGGCCGAAGCAGAGCAGGGCTCTCGCGAGGCTGTCAGCACGACGACCGCGCTGGTGAATTATGCCTGAGGCGGTTATCGCGCCCCCGCGACCGCTTTTGGCGGTGGCTGTCGGGCAAATCGCGAAGGCCGATGGGCCAGCTTAGGGCCGCTCGGGGTCGCCTCGTTGGAGGACAAGATCGTCCAGCGGGCGCTGGTCGGGGTGTTGAACGCGATCTACGATCAGGACTTCCACGGGTTCTCCATGGGTTTCGGCCGGGTCGTTCGGCGCATCAGGCGTTGGACGCGCTCGCGGTCGGGATCAAGCTCTCGCTCCCCAAGCAGGTTGTGCACCTTTCTGGGCTGCGCTGCGGGAACCGTGCGCAGGGTGCACAGCAAGTCCATTCATAAGGGCTTGGTGATCCGCACGAACCCGGGACCGGGCATGTACGCCAACGGCGCGAAAATCACGTTTGCGGTCTCCTCCGGACCGCGCAAAAAGCACCAGAAGTAAGCAAGCCCGCCGCGCCGCACCCCTGCTAGCCGCTGGTGTGGCGCTGCGCGCCTATAGTCGGAGGACATCAGGAGGGAAAGGCAAGGTATGACCGCCGCTACAACCATGCCCCTAGAGAGCAAGTTCGGCCCGATCGTCGCTGACGCCGCCGGAACGATCACGGTGCAGGAGGCAAGCGACGTCCTCGACTGCTCGCGGTTTCGGGTCCGCGAGCTGCTGACCACGAGCGCAGGGCGTGTGCTCGCGACCGACGTGCTGGCGCTCAAATCCTCCGTGCCGCCGAGCGCGCTTGAACCAGCCCCCGCTGCCAAGCTCGTCCGCTAAATATGTGCTGATGCCTGGCTGTCCCGCCCGCGGGCGGCGCAGCCAAACCTCAACCCGTCCGGCACTACTCCGATCCCGACCGAATACACGGCCGTTCAAGAGACCCCGATTCGAATACGCCCAGATGGCGTTGACGTTGAGCCTGGCCCCCGCTTCAGGCACAGGCATAAGCGACGGACTACTCGCCGAAATCACCAACCTGATCGTCTGCGTACTCACAGACGGGTTCACCGCGATCGAGCGCACGATGATGCAAGGCGGCGGACCAGACCGAGTGCTCGAGATGCGCCGCGCCTTTCAACGGATGATGAATGAGCGCCACAGCGAAATGATCGAACAGCTAGCCGCGGCAAATGCTCGCGTTCCTCAGCCAAGCACAGGTCGAACCCGACCTCACGATCGAGATCTTCCTGATGGACGGCCCAATAGCCGGATTCGGCGCACTTGAGCTCGTCGACCCACCATCCGGCAGCCGAGGAGACGGCGACAACTAGCGGCATACCGTCGTTCGAGCGCAGAACTGGGGGCGATGCGGCTCAGTGTCATCAGCGGATGGCCCAATTCTCGATGCCGTCTTCTGGGGTCGCGGTCTCGGTCAACGATTCCGCGGCAGGCAAGCTCCGTGGGAGGCGGGCTCGGCTGTCGGCGACGAGGATTGCCTGCGCCCACGCAAACTCTTGAGTTCCGGTTCACATAAACGCCCGCAATAGGAGTAATGTCAAAACAGGGCCGCTATCGGCCGCTACTGCTCGATTCTCTCGCGCAGGCCCCGGCGGGCAAAACCTGCCTCTCGCTGACCTCACGGGCCGTTTCGTCCAAGGCGACAGAAACGCCGAACACAGGCAGGACCCGCCCTAATGTGCGGGGGTCCTGGTAGGAGACCAGTCATGACGATCCTGGGAAAGCTCCGACAGAGCGGCGACTGGCACGCCGCAAGGGGCTGGCGCAGGTTCGGCCACGGCGATCAAGCTGTGCGTTACACCGAGGCATGGGAGCACGAAAACTTTGCCGAAGAACAAGCGCGATGGGAACGAAGCGATCCTGAGTACGCCCGGATCTGCGAACAGGTCCGCGAATCTAGGGGAAGGTTCACTGCGCGCCGATGAAGCCAAGGCCGAATGGGACGCTCGCGTTTACACGCAGCGTCAGGCGAAGGATGATGCCCAGAGACCGCACCATGCTTGAACGCCGATCAGCAGCCGGACCCCGACCGGCGCTCGCGGACCTCGTCGCAGCGGCGGAAGCTGGTGTCGTCGCTAAGGGCCTGACCCTTGATCCCGGAGAGGTCTTGAGTTACTCCATTTGACCAAGCTCGCAAGGCCACCGAGATGACAAGGCATTACACGGCTACAGCGCGGCGCGGGCGGCGCGACCCGAGCCGCACGAGCGCTCACTCGGTCGCTCAGACTGAGCCAGTCGGGATCCGAAAGAGGCTCGCACGGTCACGAAGCCGCGGTCGGCTCGAGCACGCCCTCAGAACGGAGGCTGGTGGGCAGAGGCGAGTGTCGCCTCCACCACCTGTCGGCGCGTGGCAGGGTCGGTGGCCTCTGCCCACGCGAGCAGCCACAGGGCGCTCAGCTGTTCGCCGGGGAGCGCCAGCGTATTGATGTAATCCTCGATCTGATCAAACGCCGCGCCTTGGTCGATCATCGTGTTTACGGCGTGATGCTCATCGGTCAGCATCCGGGCTTCCTCTCTCCTGGCCAGCACGAGCAACGACGGGCAGGGTGCCTAGGCCACGCGGCCTGCGAGCGAATCGCAGAGAATCAGCGCGTGGACATGCCAACCTGCGGGGTTGATGGAACCCTCGAAAGTCACGCTTCGTGCCGTTGGCCGAACCGACCGACCTCACCATGGATGCCCTCCGACTGTCACGTTACTCCGCAGATCAAGCGATCGGGGCGCTCAGACGAGGAACAAGTCGCAGTTTGCGTTCTCCCTTCGCGATGGCCTACCACGGCACGTGGCGAAAAGGCCGACGACCCCCGCCGTTGGCCTCTTCGCCAGGGAAACGGACGCAAAGTCCGGGGAAAGTCGGACGCGCTATCAGTCGCAGAACGACGAGAAATACCTGCAAATTTGAAGTGGTTCAGATGCAGGGCCGCACGACTGAAATCGTGGTGTCCCCGGTTCAAGTCCGGGTCTCGCCATCAAATCGAAGCGATTCAGGCAGCGCAGATCGGATCCGGGGCGAAGTCGGCGTCCGCGGTGGCGGCGGAGAGCGGGCCTCCGGTCGGAATCAGCTGGATGTGGTTGACCTCGGTATTGAGAGGGTTGTCCGTCGGGTCGAACGGACGGTAGAGGCCGTATTGCGCGAGTTGGGCCTCGCTGATCCGAGCGGCACTCGATCGCAGCAGACTGTTGACGCCGATGTCCTCGGCCTCGCCCTTGGTGTGTGGATCGTCGGCATATCCGCCGACCGCGACGCTGTGCGCCGGCGTGCGGTAGCCGCTGATCCCGTAGATCGTCACGTGGAGCGCCAGCGCGAGTGCATTGAGTCGCGCCGTGAGGACCGGAAGCTGGCCTTCGGTTTGACTCGTCCCCGGGTCGGCGACGAAGCCCGGTCCGGACGAGGTCGTGACCGGCTGTGCGTCGGCGACGTCGGTCACGCCGCCACAGAGGTTGAGCTCCTTGATCTCGCGCTTTACCTCGGCGAGGGAACGGGCGTGGGCCGTGGGGTCGCCGACTGCCGGCGTGCTCGGATCCGCGGCGGCAGCGGCCTGAACCCCGGCCGCGGGCTCGACCGCCTGCGGGTGTGCCGACGGCACGGGTGCCGTCGTCGCGTTCGTGGTCGCGGATCCGTCGGTCGTATCGACCTGCGAACCGCAGCTGGCGACCGCGATCACCAGCATCGCGACTGCGACTATGTACACAGAAAAGCGGGTCATCGAGGATCCCCTGCGTCCGCGGCGTGGGAGAGGATCCCGCCGCCAACGCACAGTCTGGCATCGGCCTACCGTCTGGCCGACTTGAGGCCGCGGGACCGGCCTCTCCCTCGAACGCAGTACCGTCGCCCGCCGCGGCGGTGCCTCGGATCTCCCTTTGCCCCGTGTCGGGGCGGGGCTACAGCTGGAGCGTGATCTTGCGAAGGGCAGCGCTGGCGCCGCCATGCACGGTCGCGGTCGCTCGCCCGATCAGGCGTTGGTGCGCAGCGTTCGAGACGCGCTGTACGGCGGCGGGTGTCAGCTTCAGCGTGACCAGCCGGGTGTGTCCTGCCGCCACCGCGTAGCTGCGCCGGGCGAGCACGATCGTGGCGAAGGTGAGCTTGTTGCCGTGGTGAGTGGCCGTACGGAGCGTCGGCGTCAGACCCCGCGGCACACATCGCCGAAGCTGCGGCGGTGACACGCGAGCTTGACCGTCGCCTTCCCATTCATCACTCGCGCGCGCGAGGTGCCGATCGTGACCCGCAGGGGTCGCACGACCGTGTAGGTGATGCTCGACGTCCCGGCCTGCCCGTCGCTCGAGGTCGCTGTCACCGTGTAGGTGTGTGCCCCGGGGGTCGAGGTGTCGAGATGACCTGACCCGCCGTTGACCGTGCTCGCGCCTGTCGATTCGTCGCACGATGAGAGCCCTGGCCCCCCTGTGGCTTCGGCGCAGGAGAACGTCGTCGGGACGGACTGGCCCTCGTTGTAGCGCCCCCCCGATGCCGGCGAGGGGATCGACGCGCTCGGCTCGGGAGGCGTGATCGTCACCGACGGGGTGCCGGTGGTGTCGAGGGCGACCGTCGTCCCGGAAGGCCCGGAGCTCGAACCACCACCACCTCCGGCGGCGCTGCGGGCCTCGTTGTTCGAGGCTGAACCCCCGCCGCCGCCACCGAACAGACCCCCGCCTCCGCCACCGCCGACGAATGATCCGCCGACTTCCACGAACAGCATCTCGCCCGGGGTCACCGTCAGGTTGCCGGTTGCCTTGCGCCCTCGCCGCCTAGCCCGAAATTCTGTACGGCGCCATGTGCGCCGGGGGCGCCAATCGCGATGACGTGAACGGTTGTCACCCCGGTCGGCACGATGCAGCACTGCTCCCCGCCTGTGGATGCGAACGTGACCGAGCCGGTCTGACACGGAGCCGCGCTCGCCACCGGTGCCACCAGCGCAAGCCAACCCGCGCAGGCCAAGAAGACGGTGACCCCGCGACAGAGGCCGCCGCGCTGGCGAGTGCCAAGCCAACTCCCACTCATCTGAACCCCTGATCCTTGGGTTGAATGCGATCGCGACGCGCTGCGCCAGACCCTGCCGGCTCCCGCTGCACCGCGGTCGCGGCGGGGGCGGGTTAACACCTGGGCTACCGCGCGCCCATGCGCTTCGGTATCCGCCGCGCTGCGAGGTCCGCGATCAGACGGGGACCGACATCTCGTGCCCGTCGAACGCGACCGTCCGGTCGCGACCGCCGCGCTTGGCGGCGTACAGGGCGGAGTCGACCCGCTCGAGCATGGTCTCGACCTCGATCGGGACGGCGGTGGCCGTGATGCCGGCGCTCACGCGCACGTCTGGCAGGCTGGCGTCGTCGGCCATCGCGAGGGCGTAGCGGATGCGCTCGGCGAACACCTCCGCGCCGGCGCGGTCGCAGCCCGGCATCAGCACCGCGAACTCCTCGCCGCCGAGGCGGGCGGCGACGTCGATTCCTCGCGACTCGCGCGCGAGCAGCCGGGCGATGTGGACGAGCGCGCGGTCGCCGACGACGTGGCCGTGCTCGTCGTTGATCTGCTTGAAGTGGTCGATGTCGAAGGTCGCGAGGGCGATTGGCCGACCGTCCCGCCCGGCGTGGGCGAGTTCGCGCGCGGCGTGCTCATCGAAGCCGCGTCGGTTGAGGAGCCCCGTCAACGGGTCCGTTCGTGCCTCGCCACGCAGCCGCTCGAGCAACAGCTCGTTGCGGGTCTCGAGAACGTGCGCGACGACGGCGATCGCGGTGGTCGTGACCATCACGTCCACCCAGCGCCCGGGGTAGGTGCTCGCGGCAGGAAGCAGCAGCAAGGCAATGGCTTCGCCCACGCCGACGCAGCCCACGATCGCGACCGCGCCGCGGCGGCCGAAGAAGATCGTCGTCCAGAGAACCGGCAGTGCGTAGAGGATGGCCCCGTCGCCGGGCCCCGGAGATGTGGCCAGCGCGTACGCGATCAGCGCGACGCCGAACGGCCCGACCAGCGCGAGGCCCCGGCGCGGGAGGCGCGGACCGACGGCCAGCAGCGCGACGAACAGCACCAGCACGAACGCGACCGGGATCACCGCGAACTTGGGATCGCCCGGCAGGAATCCCTCGATCAAGCCGTCGAGAGCGGCGGCGCCGGCCATCGCCGACGCCGTATACGCCATCAACCGCCGGTTCGAACGGATGTCTTCTACTGATGAGACCACCGCCGAGATATCGGACCGAGGCGCTGGGACCCGAATCCCCGGCGCCGGACCTCAGCGGACGTTTCAGTCGGACGGATTCTCGGCCGAATCGAGCGAACCGGCGACCGTGTCGAGGATGCCGGTGACCTCGTGCATGATCGCGGCAGCCGTCTCGATCTCCTTGTCGCTGAATCGGGACAACCGATCGGCCCAGAGGCCATGCCAGACCGCAAGCCTGCGCTGCAGGAGTTGCCAACCGTCCGGGGTCAGCGCGACATTGCACACGCGGCGATCCTCTGTGCTGCGCCGGCGTTCGACGATGTTCGCGGCCTCGAGTTGGTCGAGGATCGAGGTGATCGCCGCTGGCGTCATTTCGGCGCTCTTGGCCAGCTGACCCGCCGTCATCTCCTTATCGCGGCCGAGCGCCGCGATCGTGCGGATCTGCGCGAAGGTCAGTTCCCCGGGGCGGCTGTGGTCGCGCCCGCGCAGCCGGCGATCAGCGGCGAGCAACTGGTTCAGCGCCGTGCGGAAACCCTCGACGCTGGTCGTCGGCTCGGCCGCGGGCGAAGCGGTACCGGTCTGTGTGCTCACGCTGCCTCCAGCAGGGGCTCGTTGGCGGCGATCGCGACGGGCATCTCGGTCGCATTGGCCTTGGCCCGGCGCTCGATCCGCGCCAACATTAGCGTCGGGATCAGGGCGAGCAGTGTCACGCCCATCACCCACCAGTAGGTCTGCCCGAACCCGGCGGCGGCCGCTGCTGCGGTGTGGGCCGTGTTGAGCTGTCCCTCGAGCACGACCGCGATGATCGCGGTTCCGAGCGATCCGCCGACCCGCTGGAGCACCGTCAGCTGAGGGCTGGCGTCGTTGACTTTCTCACGCGGTAGCACCGAGAAGGCGGCGGTCATGGCCGGCATGATCGACAGGCCGACACCGATGCCGCGGAAGAGCATCGCCACGCCGATCGTCGCGTAAGGCGTGGTCGCGGTCACGAGCACGAACGGGATCGTGGCCACCGCGAGGATCGCCGCGCCGAGGAAAGAGGTCCGGCCGGCGCCGAGACGCTCGGTGAGGCGGCCAGACAGGAACATGCCGAGGCCTCCGCCGATGCCCTGGGGGATCAGCAGCAGGCCGGTCATGATCGCGTCCTCGCCGCGCACCGTCTGGAAGTACAGCGGCATCAGGATCATCGCGCCGAAGAGCGCGGCGCCGAGACAGAAGGTCACGATCGAAGCCGCCCGGAAGGCCGGGTTGGCGAACAGCTTAAGGTCGAGGAGGGGACGCTCGATGCGGCGCGAGCGGGTTACGAACAGCGCCAGGAGGGCGATACCGGCGAGCGCCGGGATCAGCACCGACGGGGAGGTCAGCGTACCCGCGGTCTCGCTCTCTGACAGGCCGTAGGTGAGGCCGACGACGCCGAGGGCGGCGAGGACGAGCCCGATCAGGTCGAGCCGACCCGCCTGGTCCGTGCCGGCGGCGTCGTGGGGTAGCAGCCGCCACGCCATCGTCAGCGCGAGCACGCCGACCGGGACATTGATCATGAAGATCCACTGCCAGCCGACCGACTGCAGCAAGAGTCCGCCGAGCGTTGGGCCGAACACCGGCGCAAGGACGATCGGCACGCCGATCAGGCTCATGACCTTGGGCAGGTTGCGCGGGCCGGCGGCCTTGACGAGGATCATCTGACCGATCGGCGTCAGCATCCCGCCGCCGATGCCCTGGAGGACGCGGAAGGCGATCAGCTCACCGCTGCTGGTGGCGAACGCGCACAGGGCGGAGCCAGCGGTGAACACCACCAGCGCGATCATGTAGAGGCGGCGAGCGCTGTAGCGGCGTACAGCCCAGCCGGTGACCGGGATCACGGCGGCGAGCGAGAGCAGGTATCCGGTGATGACCCACTGGATCCCGCTGAGCGAGGCATGGAGGTCGATCGATAGGTCGTGAAGGGCGACGTTGACGATCGTCGTGTCGAGGACGGACATGATCGCGCCGAGGATCACCACGATCGCGACCCGCATCACGTGCGGCTCGATCCGCGGCGCCGCGAGCGGCTGAGCCGCGCGGGCCGGGAGAACCGCCGAAGAGGAAGAGGAGGAGGAGGAAGTAGTAGTCGAGTTCATTTCGTACCGAAAGTTTAGCAGGAAAATATTTTAGTGTCGAACCATCTATCGGCAACCAGGGGTCAGGGCTTGAGTGGCCGAGGCGGCCGCTGCCGTGGGCTGGCGCGTCGATGGTGGCGGGAGCGCGTCGGGGCGGCGCGAGTCGCGGGCTGGCGCCGGCGACCCCACTCTGAGATGGTTTGCAACGGCGAAGTTGGGACCCGATCCGAGAGGAGTGACTCATGGCCGAATGCGCGCACGTCGACCAGATCAAGGTCGACGTACCTGAGGGCGTCGAGGGGTGTGAGGAGTGCCTGGCGACCGGCGAGACATGGGTGGCGCTCAGGGCGTGCCGCGTGTGCGGCCACGTGGGGTGCTGCGATTCATCGCCCGGTACGCACGCGACCAAGCACTATCAGGAGACTGGCCACGTGATCATGAGCTCGGCGATGCCGGGCGAGTCGTGGTCGTGGTGCTACGCAGACGCGGTCTCGTTCTAAGCGACGACGCGTTGCACGGTCCGCAGTTGGATCGCTGAGCGCACAGAAGTCCGGATCGCGCACGGAACCCGTATCGTTCTCCGGGAGGGCCAAGACCAGCACCAGCCACGAAGGAGAGCCAGATGACGACCGTGGACCTTGCGCACCAGCAGCTGCTGATCGGAGGGGACTGGACCGGCGCGAAGTCCGGGCGCGAGTACGAGCAGAGCTTCCCGTTCACGGGCGAGCAGGTTGGGTGGGCGGCGGCGGCTGGCCGTGAGGACGCCCAGGCGGCGGTCGACGCGGCTGCCGGTGCCTTCGCCGAGTGGTCCCGCAGCGCGCCGGCTGTGAGGCGGGCGATCCTGTCCAAGGCGGCCGACCTGATGATGGAGCGCCAGCACCAGATCGCCGGGATCGTGACCGAAGAGACCGGCGGGGTGTTCGGCTGGGGCATGTTCAACGTCGAGCTCGCGGCCGGGATGTTGCGCGAGGCGGCGGCGCAGGCGTACGGCCTCGTCGGCGAGGTCATCCCCTCAGACGTCCCCGGCAAGCTCGCGATGGGCGTGCGCGCCCCTGCCGGCGTGGTCGTCGGGATCGCGCCGTGGAATGCGCCCGTGATCCTGTCCACGCGCGCGGTGGCGACCCCGCTGGCGTACGCGAACACGGTCGTGCTGAAGGCCTCGGAGCTGTCCCCCCGGACGCACGCCGCGGTCGTCAACGCATTGGTCGACGCGGGCCTGCCGCCCGGCGTGATCAACCTCGTCACGAACGCCCCCGAGGACGCGGCGGATGTAGTCGACGAGCTGATCGCGCATCCGGCGACGCGCAGGATCAACTTCACCGGCTCGACCAAGGTCGGCCGGATCATTGCCGAGAAGGCCGGCCGGCACCTGAAGCGCGTGCTGCTCGAGCTCGGCGGCAAGGCGCCGATGGTCGTGCTCCACGACGCCAATCTCGATCAGGCCGCCGCGGCGGCGAGCTTCGGCGCGTTCTTCCACCAGGGACAGATCTGCATGTCGACCGAGCGGATCGTGGTCGAGCGGTCGGTGGCGGACGACCTGGCCGAGCGCATCGCCGAGCGGGCGCGCGCGTTGCCGGTCGGGGATCCTCGTGACGCCTCGACGGCGATCGGCCCGCTGATCAACCAGGCCGCGGTCGAGCGCGTGTCCGGGCTCGTCCAGGACGCGGTCAGGAAGGGAGCCAAGGCTCTGAGCGGTGGCGAGTCCGACGGGCCGTGCTACCTGCCAACCGTCCTTACCGGGGTCACGCCGGAGATGCGCGTGTACGCCGAGGAGTCGTTCGGACCGGTGGTCACGGTGGTGCCGGTCGACGGTCCCGACGCCGCGGTCGAGGTGGCGAACGACACGGACTACGGGCTGTCGGCGTCGGTGTTCTCCGAGGACGTGCCGGCGGCGCTCGAGCTCGCGCAGCGAATCGAGAGCGGCATCTGCCACGTCAACGACACGACCGTGCACGACGAGCCGCAGATGCCGTTCGGCGGCGTGAAGGCGAGCGGGTTCGGGCGGTTCGGCGGCCGGGCGGCGCTCGAGGAGTTCACGGAGCTGCGCTGGATCACCGTCCAGTCGCTGCCTCGCCACTACCCGATCTAGGGGACGGGAGCCGCTAACCGGAGGTTGCGGAGGCCACCGACGCCGCCCTCGCGCGAATCGCCTCGTCGAGGTCGCACACGCGGATGATCGGGGCCACCGGGCCGAACGTCTCGAGCGCGACCAGCTCGACCGCCGGCGAAACGTGATCGAGTGCAGCCGTGCTGTGCTCATCCCCTGTGCGTGGAAGACTCTGTACCGCCATGGTCCTCGCCACCTACAACATCAAAGGAGGGGTGGGTAAGACCTCGGCGGCGGTCAACCTCGCCTACCTCGCGGCGCGCGGCGGCGCGACCACGCTGCTGTGGGACCTGGACCCGCAGGGCGCGAGCACCTACCTGCTGCGCGTCAAGCCGAAGGTGAAGGGCGGCGGGGAGAAGCTCGTGCAGGGCAAGAGCGACGCGTCGGCGCGGATCAAGGGCACCGATTACGAACGCCTCGATCTGCTGCCGGCTGACTTCTCCTACCGCCACATGGATCTTCACCTCGACGCCACCAAGCGCCCGACGCGCCGGCTCGGGCGGGTGCTCGAGCCACTCGAGCCCGACTACGACTACGTGTTCCTCGACTGTCCGCCGAGCATCTCGCTCGTGTCCGAGAGCGTGTTCGAGGCCGCCGACGCGCTGCTCATACCGCTGCTTCCCGCGACGCTGTCGGCCCGCACGCTCGAGTACATCGAGCAGATCGCCGGCGACGGCGTCAAGCGCCTCCCCTTCTTCTCGATGGTCGACACGCGCAAGCGGATGCACCGCGACGTGATGGAGGCGTTCACCGCCGAGCGTCCCGAGATCCTGCACACGGTCGTGCCGCTCGCGGCGGATGTAGAGCGGATGGGAGCGACGCGGGCGCCGCTCGAGGAGTTCGCGCCGCGCGGGCGTGGGGCCGAGGCGTTCCGCGACCTGTGGGCCGAGGCCACCGAACGGCTGCTGCGCCGATCTGATCCTTAACCAATTCATCACAGCATCCGTCTCCCGGTCACCGATCATCGGAGACCGATGAGTTACGCAGAGCTTCACTTTCATCTGCTCCCGGGGATCGACGACGGACCGAAGTCGATGGAGGAGAGCATCGAGCTCGCGGCTGCCGCTGCGGCCGAGGGAACCGAGACGATCGTCACCACACCGCATGTGCACCCGCAGTTCGTGACCGATCCGAGCACGCTGCCCGAGCGCGTGCGCGAGGTCGCTGCGAAGCTGCTCGCCAGGCGGATCCGGATCGACATCCGGTGCGGCGGTGAGCTTGCCCAGGAGATGGTCCCTCGGCTGACGCAGCGCGAGCTCGAAACGATTAGTCACGGCCCCGCCGGTCGCAAGTGGCTGCTGCTCGAGGCGCCGCTCGACGGCATCGATCGCGCCTACACCGCTGCCGCCGACGAGCTGCGCGAGCGCGGGTTCGCGGTCGTGGTCGCTCATCCCGAGCGCGCGCTCAGATGGTCGGACGTGGGATGGGAGACGCTCGAGCACGAGCTGGACCTCGGCAGCGTCGTCCAGATCAATGCGTGGTCGGTGGCCGGCCTGTACGGCGAGATGGTCCGCGCCACGGCGCTGTGGTTGCTCCGGACCGCGCCACAGGCGGTCATCGCCTCCGACGCGCACGGCGGCGCGAGGATGCCGGCGCTCGGGCTCGCGCTCGACGCGCTCGCCGCCGCGCGCCTCCCGGATCCGGAGCGGCTGCTGAACGCGGTTCCGCGCGGGCTGCTCGAGCATGGCCTGGCCGTGGGCTCGAACTCGCTCGCGGCCTGACCCCGCCGGCCGCCGTGACGCAGTGGCCGGGCTGCACTGTCAGTCAGTGCTTACCGATCAGCACCCACGCGCCCACCGCAACTGCCGCGATGATGATGATCCCCACGCCGCCCACGAGCACGGCGAGCCAGCGTGGTTGCCGCCCCAACCACGCCGTCCACCTGCCGACTGTCCGTCGGACGGCTCTGAGCAGCGACCTGGCCCATGCGAACTCCGTCGCCCAGATCCCTAAGCCCAGGAAGATGACCAGCCAGCCGGGGCCTGGCGCCGCCAGCAAGACGATCCCGACGATGAGCACGACGAGTCCAACCAGAGCGATCCCGACACGCCAGATCTGCGCACCTCCGGGTCGCGCGTAGAACCAGGACCGCACTGCGCTGACGCGTCGGCTGAGCCGCTGCGAGATGCCCGCGGCTTGGTCTTCCTGTTTCAGCTCGGGCGCAACGGGAGGCTCGGTAGGTTCGTCGTCGCCGGTCGAGTCCGGGGGCACATGCAAAATTCTGAGCCCGGCTAGCCGGCGGCCGTCGCGAGGTCGACCGAAGGCCGGGGTACCTCGAGCCTCGGCCACATCTCGAGCGCCTGCTCGACGAGCCCCTCGACGACCGTCTCGACGTCGACGCGGCGCTCGAGCTCGATCAGCGGCTCGGGGTCGGCCCAGATCACCGCCCGTTCCGGCGCGAGCAGCGTGCAGCAATCCTCGTCGGGAAGGATCGACGTCTCGAACGTGCCGAGCCGTTCGGCCTCGGCGATGATCTCGGACTTGTCGCGGTCGAGCAGCGGGCGGAGCAGCGGGAGCGTGGCGGCGCCCTCGACGACCTCGAGGTTGCGGAGCGTCTGACTCGCGACCTGGCCGAGCGAGTCGCCGGTGACGAGCGCCTCGCACTGCTCGCGGCGGGCGAGGGCATCGGCGACGCGCACCATCAGCCGGCGTCCGGCGAGCACCTGGAGCCGGCCGGCGCCGGAGCTCGCGAGCAGCCGCTGGGTGATCCCGAACGGCACCACGAACAGGCGCGACCGACCCTGGAAGCGGTTCAGCCGGGCGACGAGCGCGTAGGCCTTGTACGCGGATTCGGGGCCGGTCAGCGGCTGGCCGCTGAAGTGGACGAAGTCGCAGCGCAGCCCGCGCCGCATCATCCGGTAGGCGGCGACCGGCGAGTCGATACCGCCTGACAGCAACACCATCGCCCGTCCGCTGGTGCCGACGGGGAGGCCGCCCGCTCCGCGCAGGCGGTCGACCGACACGAACAGCTCGTGCGCGTAGGCATCGACATGGACGGTGATGTCGGGGTGCGAGAGGTCGACCCGGCGGCCGAGCTGGTGCCCGACGGCCGCGCCGACGTCCCGCGCTATCTCCATCGAGTGGATCGGGAAGCTCTTGTCGCGCCGGCGGGCGCGGACTGCGAACGAGCCCGGCTCGAGCTCGCGCAGCAGCTCGACCGCGGCCTGCGCCGCCCGGTCTACCGCCGGCTCGATCCGGAGCGCCGGCTGGACCACGCTGAAGCCCGGAAGCTCGGTGGCGACCTCGAGCGCGTCCGCGAGCCCATCCGGGGAAGGGATCACAAGGAACGAAGATCCGCGGCGGTGGAACTCGACCTCGCCGACCCGTCTGAGCGCCCGGCGCAGGTTGCGCTCGAGCGCCGCGGCGAACGTCGAGCGCCGGCGCCCCTTGAGCGCGAGCTCGCCGAACATCAGCAGCGCGCACGGGACGCCGCGAGCGGGGATCGAGGCGCGGACGATGCGGTCGGCGGCTGTCGCTGGGACGCTGGCGCTCATGCCGGATTGGGGTTGAGGCTAGCTCGTGGCGGCGCGAGCCCGAGCCGCCGCGCGCGCTCGAGCGCGCGAGCCAGCACCTCGTCCGAGCCCTCGATCTCGCCGTCGCGCATCAGCACCTGCCCCGCGACCACCGTCGTCTGCACGACCGCGCCCGACGCGGCGTACACGAGCGCGGCCGGGAGCTCGCCGAAGCTGAGCTCGGACGCGCCGGCGCGAAGCAGCAGGAAGTCGGCCGGCTGACCCACCTCAAGGCCGGACGCGGCACCGAGCAGCGGGGCCCGGCGCCCGGTGGCGAGCTCCCACGTCTCGACGGCGCCGATCGCGGCGGGGTCGTTCGCGGTGTGCTTCTGGATCAGCGCCAACATCTTCATGTCGGCGAACAGGTCGAGCGAGTTGTTCGAGCCGGGCCCGTCGGTGCCGAGCCCGACCTGGACGCCTGCAGCGCGGGCCCGCGGATACGGGAATACGCCGCCGACCGCGAGCTTCAGGTTCGCGACCGGGTTCGTCACCACGACCGCGCCCCGCTCGGCGATCAGCTCGAGCTCATCGTCGTCGACCCACACGCCGTGGGCGAGCACGGTGCGTGGCGACAGCAGCCCGACTCGATCGAGGTAGCGCGCCGGCCGCTCGCCGTGCGCGGAGAGACAGTCGATCACCTCGGGCTCGGTCTCGGACAGATGGATCTGGACAGGGATCCCGCGGTCGGCGGCGAGCTCGGCGATCCAGCGCAGGCTGTCCTCGCTGACGGTGTAGATCGCGTGCGGTGCGAGGCCCCCGACGATTCGCTCGCCGGCGCTGGCGAGCTCGTCGAGGCTTTCGATCGCGGCCGCGCGCATCGCGTCGGTCCGGCCGTCGACGTCGATCAGCGGCGCGGCCACCGTGGCGCGCATCCCCGCGTCGTGCACCGCGCGCGCGGCGGCGGCCGGATGCCAGTACATGTCCCAGAAGCGGACGGTCCCGGTCCGGATCATCTCCAGACACGCGAGCCGCGTCCCCCAGTACACATCCTCGGGTTCGAGCTTGCGCTCGATCGGCCAGATCTTCTCCTCGAGCCAGCGCATCAGCGGCAGGTCGTCGCCATAGCCCCGGAACAGCGTCATCGCCGCGTGCGTGTGGCCGTTGATCAGCGGCGGGACGAGCATCCCGCCGGCCGCGTCGAGAACGTCGTCGCCCGGTTGCGCCTCGACATCTGGTCCGATTTCGATGAAGACCCCGTCCGCAGTCCGGAGCCCGACCCGCCGCCCCCCGAGCAGCGCGCCCGTCACCACCAGGCTCACGAGCCGGTCCGTCTGGCCGGGTCGCCCGGAATCCCGAGGGCGTGCTCCTGGAGGTCGATCGCCGTCTGGATCAGCGGCGCCTCGTGGCCGCGCGGCGCGATCAGCGACATCCCGACGTTCCAGCTCATCGGGAACGCCGCGACCGGCATTCCGGTCATGTCCCACAGCGCGGTCAGCTCGATCAGCGGGTCGCCGACGCCGCCGGCGTGCCCGGGGTCGTAGCCGGGGCCGCGCTCGTAGGGCAGGATCGGCAGCGTCGGCTCGAGCACGTGGTCGACCTCCTGGACGCGGAACCATCCCTCCCACGCCGCGGTGCCCCTGGCCCGGCGCTCCTGGGCGGCGAGATAGGCCTGGGCGTCGGTGAAGCCGCTAGCGACGTCGATGAACTCGCCGATCGCGGGGCGGTAGGCATCGCGGCGGTCGGCGAGGTCGCGGTGATACGCCCACGCCTCGGTCATCAGCACGGTCGTCAGGTCGTCCCAGTCGACCGCCCATGGCGCCGGCAACTCCACGATCCGCGCCCCGAGCCGCTCGCAGGTGTGCGCGGCCTCCTCGAGCCCGCGTCCGACGGCCGGCGCCATCGTGATCCCGTGCGTGCGGTCGGTGAGCGCGATCGTCAGGCCTGCAAGCGGGCGCCCGCCGGTACGCGCGGCGAGGGGTAGTCCGACGAGCGCGTCCGGCGGCGGCATCACCGGCGTCACCGCGGCCCCACCGGCGGCCAGCCCCGCGAGCAACGCCGCACAGTCGGCGATCGTCCGCGCCATCGGTCCGGCATGGTCGAGCGATGGCGCCAACGGAATGATCCCCTCGATCGGGACCCGGCCGTGGGTCGGCTTGACGGCGGAGGTGCCGCAGCACGCCGACGGGATCCGGAGCGAGCCGCACGTGTCGCTTCCAAGCGCCGCCGGCGTCATCCGGGCGGCTAGCGCGGCCGCGCTCCCCGCGCTCGAGCCGCCGGCGATCAGGTGAAGCGCCCATGGGTTGCCGACCTGGTCGGTCGTCCCGCCGGCCGCGAACTCGTGCGTCTGCGTGTGGCCGAGCAGGACCATCCCCTCGTCGTGGAGCCGCGCCCAGGCGGTGCTGTCCTGCACGGCGACGTTGACCTCGAGCACCCGGCTCGACGCTGTCAGCGGCAGGTCAGCGACGCCGTAGAGGTCCTTGACGCCAATCGGGATGCCGCACAAGAGCGGCGTCGCATCGCCCTCGGCGGCACGGCGGCGGTCGGCGAGCGCCGCGTGCTCGCGCGCAACCTCTGGATACAGACGGGCCCAGGCGTTGATCGCGTCCGGAGCGCCGTCGCTCGTCGGCGGTCCGCCGTTGCGCTCGTCGATGCGGCGCAGGCAGGCGTCGGTCAGCTCGACCGCCGACAGGCGGCCGGACCGCAGCAGGTCGGCCGCCTCGAGCACCCCGAGGTCGGCCGGGTCGGCATGTTGGGAAACGTCGCCGGGCGAGGCCGTCTCGGTCATCCGGCGAACGCTACCTCTCCGTCAGCCCTGACTGGAAGCGAGCCACCCGCCGACCTCGTCGGCGGGCGCGGGCGCGGCGAGCAGGAAGCCCTGGGCGCCGTCGCAGCCGAGCGCGCGTGCCGCCTCGAGCTCGGACGGGGTCTCGACGCCCTCGGCGACGGCCTTCAGATCCGCGGCGCGCGCGACCCCGAGGACGGCTTCGAACATCCGCGCCGCTCTGGGGTCGGTCGCCGCGGATCGGATGACTGCGCGATCGAGCTTGACCACGTCGAACGGATAACGCGACAGCGCGCTCAGCGACGAGCGCCCGGCGCCGAAGTCGTCGAGACAGAGCCTCACCCCGAGCCGTTTGATCGCTTCGAGCACGGCCTCGGCCCGAACCGGCTCGTGGTCGACCGTCGTCTCGGCGACCTCGAGTGACAGGCACCCCGGCGGCAGGCGGGTGACGGCGACCGCGCGGTCGACCGCGTCGATCAGCGACGGGGATCCGAGCGAGTGGGGAGAGACGTTGACCGACACCCACAGGTCCTCGGGCGCCACCCCGGCCTGGCGCCAGCGCGCGAGTTGGAGGCACGCCTCGGACAGCACCCACTGGTCGATCTGCGCAATCAGTCCGGTCTCCTCGGCGAGCGGCAGGAACTCCCCCGGCACGAGCAGCCCCCGTTCGTGGTGCTGCCACCGGACCAGCGCCTCGACCGCGGCCGGTCGTGGGGCCGCGCCGAGCGTGAGCACCGGCTGGTAGTGGAGGCGCAACTCGCCGCGTTCGAGCGCGCCGCGGAGCTGACGGTCGGTCTCGAGCTCGCTGATCGCGTCGAAGCTCATCGCGGCGTCGAACAGCTCGACTCCCGTGCCGCGCTGTTTGGCGCGGTACATCGCGGCGTCGGCCTCCCGGATCAGGTCATGGGCGTGGTGCTGCCCACGGCGGGCGTGGGCGAGCCCGACGCTCGCGCGGACCAATAGTTCGTGGCCGCGAACCAGGAACGGCTCGGCGATCGCCGCTCGCGCGCGCTCGGCGACGCGCAGCCCCTCGCGCCGTCCGCGGAGGTCCTCGCACAGGATCACGAACTCGTCTCCGCCGTAGCGGACCACGGTGTCGCCTGGTCGCAGCGTCCGTTGCAGGCGGCGGGCGACCTCGACCAGCAGATCGTCGCCGGCGTCGTGGCCGAGGCAGTCGTTCACGCTCTTGAAGCCGTCGAGGTCGAGGAGCAGGAGCGCGAGCGAGGTCGGTCGCCGGCGCGATCGCCCGACGGCGACGTTCAGGCGATCGAGCAGCAGCACGCGGTTGGGCAGACCGGTGAGCGAGTCGTGCAGCGCCTGATGGGCGAGACGGGCCGCCGTCCGCTTGCGCTCGATCGCGTAACTGATCGAGCGGGCGATCACGTCCGTGTCGGCCGACGGATCGATCAGGTAGTCCTGGGCGCCCGCGTGGATCGCGCGCAGCGCGGACGCCGGGTCGCCTCGCTCGGCGAGCACCAACACCGGGACCTCGGATGCGCTCGACAGGACGACCTCGAGCGTCTCGAGCGCGCCGGCGTCGGACGCGCGCAGGGCGAGCACGACGCAATCGGTCGTGTGCTCGAGCAGCGCGCGGCGCGCGCTCGTGACGGTGTCAACGGCGAGCACGTCGGCTCGTTCGCCGACCGCCGCGCGCAACTTGTCTGCGAGCGCAGCGGCCCGGTGTGCCGTCGTATCCACTACGAGCAGCCGAAGGCGCTCGCTGAAGTCCGTTTCGGGGGATTGCCCCAATCCCAAAGAGATCCTGTCTCTTGCCGTGCCTTTCGGTATCGAGGCTAGCGCACGGGTACAGGCGGCACGGTGGCTGTAGGGTGCTCGCGGACGCATGTTCAGAATGCGCGAACACCTGAGGGCCGCGCTGGTTGGGGCGATGCTGATCGCGGCGTTTGCGGGTGTTCCGGCGGTCGCCTCCGCGTCCCCGCCGGCAAGCGCCACCGCGGCCGAACAACTCGCCGCCGGCGGCAGCGTGCAGCAGCTGTACGTGACCGGCGCGCGACCCGGCGAGCGCGTCGCGCTCGTCAACCGCCGCGGCGCCACCGTCTCGGTTCTGCCCGCCGGGTCGCTCGGGGGGCTGATCTTCCGAGGCGTGAAGCCCGGCTCGGGCTATCGCGTGCGACCGGCGGCGGGCGGCGCGGCCTCGCGCGCGGTGACCGTTCTCCCCTACCGCTCCGCGCCGCCGAACCCCAAGCTCTACGACCAGCGGATTCCGAGCCAGGGATACGGCTACCTGACCACGCGAGACGGGATCAAGCTTGCGATCGACGTGCGTCTCCCCGCCGGCCCGGGGCCCTACCCAACGCTGATCGAGTACTCGGGCTACGGCTACGCCGACCCGGCGGGCGCGGAGAACGGGATCAGCCCGATCGCGACGCTGCTCGGGTTCGCTGTCGTCGACGTCAACATGCGGGGGACGGGCTGCTCGGGCGGAGCGTTCAGCTTCTTCGAGCCGCTCCAGAACCTCGACGGTTACGACGTGATCGAGACCGTGGCCCACCAGCCGTGGGTGCTGCACCACAAAGTGGGGATGATCGGCATCTCCTACGGCGGCATCAGCCAGCTGTTCGTGGCCGCCACCGATCCGCCCGACCTGGCGGCGATCGCGCCGCTGTCGGTGATCGACAACACCGCGACGACGCTATATCCGGGCGGGATCCTGAACAGCGGCTTCGCGCTGCCGTTCGCGCAGGCGCGCGACTTCGACGCCGAGCCGGCGTCGCCGGGCCATGGTGAGGCGTGGGCTCTGCAGCGGATTCGCGCCGGCGATCGCACCTGCCGGGCCAACCAGGTCCTCCACACCGCCGCCGTCAACGAGGTCGCCGAGACAAACGCAAACCGTTACTACGTGCCGTCGGTGGCGAACCCGCTGAACCCCGACCTGTTCGTGCACAAGATTCACGTGCCCGTATTCCTGGCGTGTCAGTGGACCGACGAGCAGACCGGGGGTCACTGCCCGGAGCTCGCCGAGCACTTCACCGGTACGCGTCTGAAGTGGTTCACATTCACCAACGGAGCCCACATCGACTCACTCGATCCGGCCACCGCGGTGCGCTGGTACGACTTCCTGTCACTGTTCGTCGCCCAGCAGTTACCGGATCTGACACCGGGGTTGCGCGCGCTCGCGCCGGAGCTGTATCAGGTCGCGATGGGGATCCCCGGGGTCCAGTTCCCGGCGGATCCGGTCGAGGAAGAACCCGACTACGCCTCGGCGCTCGCGGCGTTCGAGGACCAGCCGCCGATCCGCATCCTGTTCGACAACGGCGCCGGTAGCTCGACGACGGGCGCGCCGATCCCTGGGTTCGAGCAATCGTTCTCGAGCTTCCCGCTGCCGGGCACGCAGGCGGTGTCGTGGTACCTCGGGCGCGGCGGGACGCTGACCGGATCCGCGCCCGGCTCGGGTGGTGTCGACAAGTTCAACTGGTCTCCCAAGGCGAGGCCGGCGACCGATTTCACCGGCAACACCGGAGTCGGCGGACTGTGGGGAACCTCGCCGAACTACCACTGGATCCAGAATCCCGCCGGCACCGCACTGTCGTACATAACCGCGCCGCTACAGAGCAACACGGTCGTCGTCGGCGCCGGCGCGCTCCACCTCTGGATCCAGGCCTCGATACCCGACGTCGACCTCCAGGTCACGGTCTCCGAGGTTCGCCCCGACGGCAACGAGACCCTCGTACAGAGCGGCTGGCTCGATGCGAGCGAGCGAAAGCTCGACGCCGGGCAGAGCACTTTGCTCGAGCCGGTGCTCAGCGAGCGCAAGGCCGACGCGCGGCCGCTGCCGCACGGAAGGTTCACCGAGGTGGTCGTGCCGCTCTACTACGAGGGTCACGTGTACCGGGCGGGCTCGCGGATCCGGATCACGATCTCAGCCCCGGGTGGCGACCAGCCGTCATGGGCGTTTTCGAAGATCACGCCGAGCGGCCACGCGACCGTGATGCTGGGCCACTCGCGATCGATGCCGTCGCGGGTCATCCTGCCGGTGGTGCCGGGCGTGGCCGTGCCAACCGGCTACCCGCCGTGCCCAGGCCTCCGCGGCGAGCCGTGCCGGCGCTACCAGCCGCTGGTCAACCGGACGGCGAGCTGAACAGCCGCTCGAGCACGCGCGCGACGCCCGCTTCCTCGTTCGAGGTGGTGACCTCGTCGGCGGCGGCGATCACATCGGGGTGGGCGTTGGCGACCGCGACCGCGTAGCCGGCCCATGTCAGCATCGGGAGGTCGTTCGGCATGTCGCCGAACGCGATCACGTCCTCGCCGTCGATGCCGCGCTCGTCGCAGAACCGCGCGAGCGCGGTGGCCTTGCTCACGCCGGCGGCGCTGATCTCGAGCAGGCCGTCGGCCGCGTTCGAGTGGCTGAACTCCGCGAGATGGCCTCCGACCTCGCGCGCGACCGACAGCAGCGCGTCCGCCGACAGCCGGTCGTGGCGCAGCATCAGCTTGACCACGGGCCGCTCGACGAGTACCTCGACGACGTCGATCGTCGTGTCGTCGGGTACCGGCCAGCGGGGAACATACGCCGGCTCGTGCCCGAAGCCGCCGGTGTGCTCGACCGCCCACGCGCCTCCGGGCACCCGGGCCCGTAGCAGCGCGACCAACTCCTGGGCCACCAGCGGTTCCAGCGGCGTGGCCTCGACGACCGATTCGGTGTGCAGGTCGTAGACCACGGCGCCGTTCGCACAGATCGCGACGCCGTGATGGCCGGTGGCCTCTGCCAGCGGCCCAATCCATCGGTGCGGCCGTGCAGTGCAGAACACGACGAGAGCCCCGGCGGCCTCGGCGCCCGCGATCGCCGATCGCGTGCGGTCATCGACGGTCCCGTCCTCCTTGAGCAGCGTGCCGTCGAGATCGGTGGCGACGAGTCGCGGGCGCATCGATCGATTGTGACCTCTCACGCCGCGCTGTCGGCGCCGATCGGCAGGCGCCCCGTCATCATGCGCTCGGTCACCAGCCAGGCGATCAGCCCGACGCCGGCCGTGCCCGCCCCGAGCGCGCACACCGCCTCCCATCCGCCGCTCGAGTAGAGCGCCGACGTCGCGGCCGACAGCGCGACGCCGCCGCTGAAGTAGGCGACCATGTACGCGGTCGTGAGCCGGCTGCGGGCCTGGCCGTGGAGCGAGTAGACCGCGCTCTGGTTCGAGATGTGCATCGCCTGCGCTCCGAGGTCGAGCACGACGATTCCGACGATCAGCGCGACCACCGAGGTGCGGCCGAACGCGAGCAGGCCCCAGCTCAGCAGCAACACGACGATCGCCCCGCTCATCGCGAGGCGCCCGTGGCCACGGTCAGACAGCCGGCCGGCGACCGGCGCCGCGAGCGCGCCGGCGAGGCCCGCGAGCCCGAAGAGGCCGATCACCGCGTTGCCGTAGTGGTAGGGCGCGCCCGAGAGCAGGAACGCGACCGAGGTCCACAGAATGCTGAAGCAGCCGAACGCGGTGGCGCCGATGAGCATCCGCTGGCGGAGCAGCGGCTCGCCGCGAACCAGCTCGAGCACCGATCGCAGCAGCGCCGGGTAGCGCAGCCGCTCGGTCGACGGGACGCTCGGGAGCGCGAATCGCAAGACCCCGGACAGCGCCACCATCGCAACCGCGGCGAGCACGAAAATCACGCGCCAGCCGAGCAGCTGAGCGACGAGGCCGCTGATCGTACGGGCGGCGAGGATGCCGATCAATAAGCCGCTCATCACGGTCCCGACGACGCTGCCGCGCTCGTGCTCGGCGGCGAGCGACGAGGACATCGCGACGATGATCTGCGCGAGGACCGCGGTCACGCCGAGCACGGCGAGCGCGAGCGCGAACACCGCGAAGCTCGGCGAAGCGGCGGCCAGCCCGAGGCCGACGGCGGCGACGAGCAGCATCGCCGCGATCAGCCGCCGGCGCTCGAGCAGGTCGCCGAGCGGGACCAGCAGCGCCAGCCCGACCACGTAGCCGGCCTGGGTGACCGTGACGAGCAAGCCCGCGGAGCTGTTCGACACCGAGAACGCGTGCGCAATCGTGTGTAACAGCGGCTGGGCGTAGTAGAGGTTCGCGACCGTCGCGCCGCACGTGAACGCGAGCAGCAGAACCAGCGGCCGGCTGATGCCGGCGCCGAGCTTCGCTGTTTGTCCGTTGCGGTCGGGCATGCCTAGGGGCTACCCGCAGACGACGGCGGGGCCCTTTCAAGGTAGTACTGTGACCGCCGGCTCGAGGAGGAGAGGTTGTGGTGAATCGCATTAGCTGGGTCGTGCTGGTCGGCTGCTTGTTCCTCGGATCGGCCCTGGCCGGGTCGACGGCCGCGGCCAGTCGTGCCGGCTCGGTCCGCGCGACCGCCGCCGCAACTGCGCCCGCCGCGGACTGCCAGCCGTTCGCCGGCCGGGCCTGTCTGCTGCCATTCCCGAACAACCTGTTCACGCGCCCCGATGCCTCGAGTCGGACCGGGCTGCGGGTGAACCTGCCGGCCGGCGCGATGCCGAAGAACACGAGCGGGCAGCGCGTCAGCGTCGCGCCGTACGACCGCGCCGACGGGTTCAGCCCCGGATCGGCGGCGATCGTCCACGTTCCGGGGCTCGACAACGCTGCGGCGTTCACGAGGACCGGCGCGGCCGGGCTGGTCGACATCGGCCGCTCCAGGCAGCTCAACCAGCCGATCGTGATCATCGACGAGCAGACCGGTCGCCGCCAGCTGATCTGGTCGGAATTGGACGGGAACGCCAAGACATCGCAGACCACCGATCTGCTGATCCACGGCGCCAAAGCGTTCGTCGACAGCCACACGTACGTCGTGGCGCTCCGGAACCTGCGGACCGCGACGGGTCAGGTGATCCGCGCGCCGAAGTGGTTCGAGGGGCTCCGCGACAACCGCACGCTGCCCGCGAACGAGCGCCCACAGCGCGCTCGCTACGCGCGGATCTTCGCGGCACTCGCCCGTGCCGGCGTGCGCCGGTCGAACCTATACGAGGCATGGGACTTCACGGTCGCCTCGAGGCAGAACGTGACCGGTCGCCTGCTGTCGATCCGCAACGCCGCGTTCGCCGGGCTCGGCGACCGCAAGCTCGCCGACGGCAAGGTCGCGGGGCGAGCGCCGAAGTACACGATCACCTCGACGAAGACGATCTCGCCGGAGCTGAGGGCGGTACTCGGCACGGTCGACGTTCCGTGCTACCTGATCCGGTGCGGGACGACCGCGACGACCGGCTTTCACTACAGCTCGCACAAGCCCGACGCGGTCCCGACCCAGCGTCCGGGCAACGTCGCCGTCGCACCGTTCGAATGCATCATCCCGAGCAGCGCCGGCAATCCCTCGCCGGCGCGCGTGTCGCTGTACGGGCACGGGCTGTTCGGCGACTACACAGAGGTCGAGGACCCCTGGGTGGAGGCGCTCGCGACCGAGCACAACATGGTGTTCTGTGGGACCGACTGGTGGGGCCTGACCGACCAGGACGAGTCGTTTGCCGCGAACGTCGTCTCGAACCTCAACCTGTTTCCGGTGATCGTCGACCGCCTCCAGCAGGCCGTGCTGAACACGTTGTTCCTCGGTCGGCTGATGATCAGTCCGGCGGGCCTTGAGTCGAACTCGGACTTCCGGTCCGCAGCGCACTCGGTGATCGACACCTCGCACCTGTACTACGACGGCAACTCCCAGGGCGGCATCATGGGCGGAGTCGCCCTCGCCGTGTCACCCGACGTCCGGCGGGCGGTAGTCGGGGTGACGGGGATGGACTACGGCAACCTGCTGCTCGCGCGGAGCACCGACTTCACGACGTTCAGCGAGTTCCTCGCGCTCTATTACACGGACCCGTCGATGTACCCGGTGATCCTCGACCTGCTCGACCAGCTTTGGGATCGGGGCGACCCCGACGGCTACGCGCCGTACATGACCACCCATCCGCTTCCCGACACGCCGTCGCATCAGGTGCTGATGCAGATCGCCTACGGCGACTTCCAGGTGAGCATGTACGCCGGCGCGGCCGAGGCGCGGACCGTCGGCGTGTCCGCGTACGAGCCGGCGCTCGACCCCGACCGGGCGCGCGACCGGAACCTGTTCTACGGCATCCCCGCGATCCATCAGTATCCGTTCCACGGGTCGGCGATCGAGATCTGGGACAGTGGCCCGGGTCGCGTGCAGGAGCCGCCGGTCGGCAACGTCCCGCCGGCCGCGAGCCCGACCAACATCGACCCCCACCAGGATCCGCGCAACACGCCCGCGGCCCAGCAGCAGATATCGGACTTCCTCGAGCCGAACGGGGACGTGGTCGATGTGTGCGGCGGGGCGCCGTGCCACACGTCGGTGTTCACGCCGTGAGGTGACCGGCAGTCGCGGTCAGCGCGCCGGCGGCGGCGCGGTCGAGTCTCTGACCTTGAGCGCGACCGGCACGCTCTCGTGACGAGGCGGGATCCGCGGATTCTCGATCCGCTCCATCAGCAGCGCCACCGCGCGCCCGGCCTGGAAGTCGAGCGCTTGCGCGACCGTCGTGAGCGAGATGCGGTGCAGACCGGCGAGCGCGATGTCGTCGAAGCCGACGATCGAGATCTTGCCGGGAACGTCGAAGCCGAGCGTCTCGCACGCCTCGATCATCGCGATCGCGCCGATGTCATTGGAGACGAACAGCGCGGTCGGCCCGTTGCGCCGCCCGAACGTGTCGGCAAGCTCAAGCCTCGCTCGGCCGGCCCGAACCGTGTCGGTCCCGGGCTCCCACTGCAGCGGCGTGGTTGGCGTCCTGCCAGCCTTGCGCATCGCGGCGCGGTAGCCCGCGTAGCGCGCGCGGTCGCCGCTGCGCTCGACCAGGGGGGTGCGGACGTAGGCGATTCGCTCGTGCCCGAGCGAGAGCAGATGCTCGGTAGCCAGCCGACCGCCCTGGGTGTCCTGCGGGCCGACCGAGTCGCCCCACTGCTCGCTGAGACCGAGGAACACGATCGGCACCGCGGCTCGCCTGAGCGCGTCCTCGAGCGACAAGGTCCCGGACACGAACGCCAGGAACACGACGCCGGCGACGCGATGCTCGAGCAGCGCCTCGACGCCGGCGACCGCGATGTTCTCCTCGCCCTCGATGTTGCAGAACATCGTCGTGTAGCCGCAGCCGAACGCGGCGCGCTCCGCCACCTGCGCCATCTGCGCGTAGTACGGGTTGCGCAGGTCGCCGACGAGCACGCCGAGCATCGTCGTGCGCTGGTTGACGAACTGGCGAGCGATCGCGTTCGGCTTGTAGTTCAGCCGCTCGATGGCTCGCAGCACGCGCGCCTTGGTCGCCTCGGACACCTCGACGCCGCGCACGACGTTGGAAACGGTTGACTTCGATACCCCTGCCGCGGCGGCGACGTCGAAGATCGTCGGGGCCTTGCGCTCTCGCCGCCGCGGGCGCGTTGCGGTCATTGGACGCGATGATACGGCCTGCGCCTTGATTCCGGTACCCGCGTCCGACTATGATGTGGAACGTTCCAGAGCTTGAGTTGGGCGCGGAGGAGAGCTGTGGCTGATCGCACACGGGTGGGAGTAGTTGGTTGCGGGCTGATCGCCCAGGTCATGCATCTCCCGTACCTCGCCGAGCTGTCTGATCGGTTCGAGATCGCGGCGGTGTGCGATCTGCGCGGCAACGTCGCGCAGGCTTGCGCGGACCGCTACGGCGTTCCGGGCGTGTTCAACCGCTGGGAGGACCTGCTCGAGGATCCGCTCGATGCGGTCCTGGTCGCGACCTCTGGCGACCACGCGCCGATCGCGGTCGCGGCGGCCGGCGCCGGACGGCACGTGTTCGTCGAGAAGCCGATGGCGCTCTCGAGCGCCGGCGGCGAGCGGATGGTGGAGGCGGCGCGGCAGGCCGGCGTCCGGCTGATGATCGGGACGATGAAGCGCTACGACCCTGCGTACGAGCGGCTGGCCGAGCTGCTGCCGGCGGTCTCGGACGTACGGCTGATCAGGGTGACGACGCTCGAGTCGCCGTTCGTGCCGTACGTCGCCCACTATCCGCTGATCGGCATGGACTTCACCGCACCGGCGCCGCCACTCGTGATCAGGGCCGAGGAACGGGCGGCGATCGACGCGGCGCTCGGCGACGTCGACGACATGACGCGCTGGTGCTATCGCTGGATCATGCTCGACAACCTCATGCACGAGCTGAACATGCTCGGCGGACTGCTCGGAGCGCCCGACGAGATCCGCTTCGCCCACCTCTCGCCGCGCAGCGTGAGCATCGACATGCGGTTCGGCGCGACCGATTGCCACCTGTCGTGGGTCGACCTGCCGGGGATCGCGCGCTACCGCCAGGAGCTGTGCTTCTACGCGGCGGCGGAGCGGCTTACGCTCGAGCTCCCGTCGCCGTTCTTGCGCAGCATGCCGACCCGCCTGTTCATCGAAGAGGGCGAGATCGACAGCGCGAGCAGCTGGCAGCGCGAGGAGATCGTCTCCTACGAGGAGGCGTTCAAGCGCGAGCTCGTCGAGTTCTCGGACTGCATCCGCACCGGGCGCGAGCCACGGACCTCGGGCGAGGACGGCCTGCGCGACATGCGGGTCGCCGAGGCGGTGGCGCGCACGCACGCCGACGCCGCGGCGGGGCCGGCCAGGCGCGACGGCAGGGCGCGCATCGAGGCGGGCGTGTCGTGAGCACCCACCAGGAGCCGCCGGCCGTGCCGGTCGCCGAAGACGAGCGGTCACAGCCCGCCGGCGTGTGGGTCGCGAACGCGCCGGTCAGCTTCGGCGCGTTCGAGATCACCGTTGGCATCGACCCGAACGTCCCCGACCCGGTAACGCTGCTCGACGCCGTCTCCTCCGCCGGGTACATCGGCATCGACCTCGGCCCGGCGGGATACCTCGGCACCGGCGAGCTGCTCGCCGATCGGCTCTCAGAACGCGGCCTCGGGCTCGCCGGCGGCTACCTCGAGCTCCCGTTCAGCGAGCCCGCGAGGCTCGAATCCGCGCTCGCTGAGCTCGACGAACTGCTTGACGTGTTCGACCTTGCCGCCAGCCAGGAGCGGCCGCCGAAGCCGACGCTGGCCGACGCGGGCTCGCCCGAGCGGGCCGCGCTGCCCGGGCGCGCGGCGCTCGACCCGTCGGTCGGTCTCGACGACGCCGGCTGGGAGCGGTTCGCGGCCGGGCTGGCGATAGCGGTGGCGCGCTGCCGCGACCGCGGCTACGAGCCGACCTTCCACCACCACACGGCGACGTACGTCGAGGCGCAATGGGAGATCGAGCGCCTGCTCGAGGTCTCCGACGTGGGGCTGTGTCTCGACACCGGTCATCTGCTGCTGGGCCGCGGCGAGCCGGTTCGGGCGATCCGCGCCTGGGCCGATCGGATCAACCAGCTGCACCTCAAGGACGCGCGCATTGAGATCCTCGAGCAGATCGTCGCCGAGGCCGCGCCGGTGCAGGAGATCTGGCGCCGGCGGGCGTTCTGCCCGCTCGGTGACGGCGACATCCCGGTCGCTGAAGTGCTCGACGCGATCGCGGACATCGGCTACGGCGGATGGCTCGTGGTCGAGCAGGACGTTCTCCCCGACCCCGCCGATCCGGAGCGCCCCGTGGCCGAGCAGCGGCGCAACCGGGAGTACCTGAGCGCGCACGGGTTGTGAGCGAAGAGACGTTCCGGTTGGCCGTGATCGGCGCCGGGCGCATGGGCCGCGTGCACATCGCCGCGCTCGAGCGCTCGAGCGAGGTCGAGGTCACCGCCGTGGTCGAGCCGGTCGAGGCTACGCGCGGGGAGCTCGCCCGCCGTGGATTGCGCACGTTCACCACCGCCGCCGACCTGCTCACCGACGGCGAGATCGACGGCGTGCTGATCGCCGCCCCGACCGATCAGCACGTCGAGCTTGTTGAGATGCTCGCCGGCGCGGGCGTCCCCGTGCTGTGCGAGAAGCCGGTCGGCACGCGCGCCGCGGACGCGGTCGCGGCGGCCGCGGCGGTGGAGCGGGCCGGGATCGCCTTCCAGGTCGGGTACTGGCGCCGGTTCGTGCCTGAGCTGCGCGCGCTGCGCGAATGCATCGTCGACGGCGAGCTCGGCGAGATCCTCCAGATCACGTGCCTGCAGTGGGACGCCGAGCCTCCGTCGGCTCAGTTCCGGGCCCACAGCGGGGGGATCGCGGTCGACATGGCGGTGCACGAGCTCGACCAGGCGCGATGGCTGACCGGACAGGAGATCTCGTCGGTGACCGCGATGCCGGGTGGTGGCGATGATCATTCCAGCGACCCCGACGCCGCCATGATCGTGGGCCGACTCGACGCCGGGACCCTGCTGAACGTCTCGGTCGGGCGGATCTTCCCCGACGGCGACTGCTGCTGGGTCGAGGTGTTCGGCACCCACGGCTACGAGCGGGTCCTGTTCATGTGGGGCGCTGCCGGCGACGCGATCTTCCACGCCGCGCTTGTCGCCCAGGCGGAGGCATTTGCCGCCTCCGTCCGGGGCGGCGGGGCGGCCGGCGCCGGCGCAGGCGACGCGGTCGCGGCGCTGACCGCGGCCGAGCTCGCCAAGGACGCGCTCGGCGACGGCACTCGGCGCGAGGTGCCGCGGGCGTGAGTGCTTCGGGCGAGGTCGGGATCGGAATCGTGGGCTACGGGACGATGGGCAAGGCGCACAGCTACGGCTACGCCGCGGCGCCGCAGATTCGGTCGCTGCGCCGGCGCCCGCGGCTGCGCGTCATCAGCGGCCGCAACCGGTCCGCCGTCGAGCGGGCCGCGCGCGACTTCGGCGCCGAACGCGTCACCACGGACTGGCGCGAGCTCGTGGAGTCGCCCGACGTCGAGATCGTCGACATCTGCACGCCTCCGGGCACGCACGCCGAGATCGTCGAGGCGGCCGCCGCGTGCGGGAAGGCGATCATCTGCGAGAAGCCGCTGGCGGCGGGCTGGGACGACGCGTGCCGAGCGGTGGCCGCGGTTCGCCGCGCCCCCGTGATGAACGCGATCGGGTTCAACTACCGACGGCTGCCGGCGCTGTCGCTGATGAAGCAGCTGGTGGACTCGGGGAGGATCGGAGCGGTGCGGCTGTGGCGCGGGAGCTGGCTCTCGGACGAGTTCGTCGACCCCGAGATTCCGTTCGACTGGCGCTTCGAGCGAAGCCAGGGCGCGAGCACTATCGCGGACCTCGGCGCGCACCTGCTCGACGTCGCCGGCTGGCTGGTCGGCGAGATCGAGGCGGTCAGCGCCCAGTCGCGGACGTTCACCCCCGAGCGGCGCGACCCCGACGGCAGCGCTCGCCAGGTCGACGTCGACGAGGCGTCCTCGGCGCTGCTGCGCTTCCGGTCGGGCGCGCTCGGCGTGTTCGAGGTGGCCAAGACGTGCGTGCGCCGGCCGTGCGACTTCACGGTCGAAGTCAACGGCGAGCGCGGGACGCTCCGGTTCGACTACGCCCGGCTGAACGAGCTCTGGTACGGCGACGGCGGCGACGAGCCCGAGCTGTATGGGATGCGGCGGATTCGCGCCGAGCATCCGCTCCAGCCCGAGACCGAGGGCTGGTGGGGGATCGGTCAGGGCGTCGGCTACGGCGCGAGCTTCGTCAACCAGGCGGCCGACCTGCTCGAGCAGTGGCCCGACGGGACGTGGACGCCGGACTTCGCCACCGGCCTCGAGGTCCAGGCGGGGTGCGAGGCGATCGAGCGGGCGGCGGCCGACGGTCGCTGGGTGCCGCTCGACGAGATCCGCGGCGCAGGGTAAGGCAAGCCCTACCAGATAGCGACCGGCCTCCCGGGTCGTGCGGGCCGTCACATCTGGCGTGCTGGATTTGGGTCCACAGTGAACCCAAATCCAGCACGCCCACGTAGGCGGTGGGCGAGTAGGCTGTCGCCGCGATGCGCGCCCTGGTATCGATGCAGTCCGCGCCGTTCGCGGAGATAACGGACGTCCCCGATCCGGAGCCGGTGCACAACGAGGCGGTCGTCGAGGTCAAGGCGTTCAGCCTGAACCGCGGCGAGACGCGCCGGCTCGAGACGATGGAACCGGGCACGGTGACCGGCTGGGACCTCGCCGGCGTCGTCAAGCGCCGAGCCGACGACGGGAGCGGCCCGGGCGAGGGCGCCCGCGTCGTCGGCGTCGTCGGGGCCGGCGCATGGGCGGAGCTCGCTGCGGTCCGGACCGACGTCCTGGCGGAGCTTCCCGACGCGGTGTCGTTCGAGCAGGCGGCCGCGCTGCCGGTGGCGGCGCTGACCGCGCTGCGCGCGCTCGAGGTCGGCGGCTTCGTCCTCGGCAAGCGCGTGCTCATCACCGGCGCGAGCGGCGGCGTCGGGCGGTTCGGGATTCAGCTGGCACGGCTTGCCGGCGCCCACGTCACCGGCCTCGCGCGCCGGAGCGAGGGGCTGGCCGAGCTAGGGGCCGACGACGTGATCGCGGAGATCGATCCCGACGGCCCGACGTACGACGTGATCCTCGACGCCGTCGGCGGCCCGGTGCTCGGCCAGGCTATCGCCCGAATCGCGCCCGCCGGCACGGTCGTGAGCTTCGCGTCGACGATCCCCGAGCCGGTCTCCTACGGGGCGAGGGAGCTGTTCGCGCGCGCCCCCCGCGCGCGTATCTACGGCTTATTCATCTTCGCCGAGCTCGCGCACACGGGCACCGGTGCCGCCGACCTGCGGCGCCTCGCCGACCTGATCGCGGCCGGCAAGCTCGACCCCCAGATCGACTTGACGCTGTCGTGGAACGATGCCGGCGAGGCGATCGACGCGCTGCTCGGCCGGCGGGTCAACGGGAAGGCCGTGCTCAGGGTCGACTAGCTGCCGTCGGGGCTCGTATCGACCTTCAGGTACGAGTACGTCCCCGGGAACCCGTCGGCGCTTTCGGGGACCATTCCAGAGCAGCCGTCGCGGAGGTCCTCGCAGTCCCACACCTGCCCGTCCGCCAGGTGGAAGTCGAGCCGCGAGTAGTAGTAGAACGAGAACGCGTTCCCGTCCTCATTGGGGTCGATCGACGCCTCGATCGAGTCGTCCCGCCAGCGCTGGGTCAGCAGCATCGCGTCGGCGCCGGGAGCGTGCTTCAGGTACTTGTCGAACCACGCGGTCGTGTACCACGCGATCAGGTCGGGCCCGCGCAGCGACGCGCCGAACGCCTGGTTGGGGATGAAGCTGAAGTCGAGGTGCGAACCGCCGCGAATGATGATCTCGCCGGTGTCGACGCCGGCCTTCGAGTAGTTGAGCGACCACGTCGACTTGCCCTCGGGATCCGGCAGCGACGTGTTCGGCGCCGGCGGGAGGCCATAGTCGGCCGACATGCCGAGCGCCGGCTTGGTGATCGGAACCGTGGTGCGGTCGGCCGGATCGGCGGGACATCCGTTTTCCCCGATCGTCTGCGAGGGAGCGCCCGGCGCGGCGCCGGGCACCGGCGAATCGTCCGGGCCGGGGCCGCCGAGGTTGTCCCACGCGACGATCGCCTTCACGCGCGGATCCCACTGGCCGATATAGGACACGCCGGCGGCGCCGTAGGAATGGCCGGCGAGTCCGATCTCGGACGGATCCAAAAGGCTCCAGAACGGGTTGTAGGCGGCGTCGAGCCCGGCGGCCACCCGGGACTTCTGCTTCGCGGCGTGGCTCGTGCCGGTGGTGCAACTCGGCACGGGCTCGTACGGGTGCTGGGGCGTCGAGAGCAGGAAGTCGATCGCGTCCTCGGTCCCGTCGTAGAACGGGGTCCCCGCGGTCTGCGCCGGCACGCCCTCGTCCTGGTCGGGCGACTGGCCGAAGGTGTCCGACTGGCCCTGGCCCTGGGGGTCGAAGGTCAGCACGACGTAGCCGGCCTTGGCCAGCGCCTGGGCGGCGTACCAGTACATGTTCTCGTCGGCCTGTACCGAGCCGTCGGTGATCACGATCCCCGGGCGCTTCGCCGGCCCGGCGACGGTCGCCCACACGTGGCCCGAGATCGTCGCGCCATCGCGTGCGGTGAACAGCACCGGGCGCACGAGCCCGTAGCCGTTTGCCGCCCAGTTGTTCAGGCGGATGTCGCCGGCGCACCCGTTCGAGAGGTTCCAGCACAGGTCGTCGGTGAAGAATCGCCCCGGGTCGGCGGCCTCGGTGGCGAGCGCCTGCGCGGTGCTGGCGGCGCTGTCGGCGGCGAGCTGGGTCTGGTACTGCGGCGTGTCGTAGATCGTCTGCCGCTGCTGGGTGATCGAGAAGTTCTGCGCCTCGACCACCGGGTTGAACGTAGTCGGCGGCTTCGCGACCGCGGACATGACGTGCCCCCCGCAGAGCACGCCAACCGCGGCCACCAGCCCTACCAGCAATCTCCCTGTCATTTCGATCCGTGAAGCCCTCGAACCTGGAATCGGAAGCCTCTACGGCAATGGTTCCCGCCCCGCCAACGCCGCACTCCGTCAGCACGCACGTTTCTGGTGCAGCAGGACTGTGCAAATGCACAGTCAGGGTCCATACTTCGCAAGATGGAGGCGCTCACGCGCGGCGAGGTTCTCCGCCGGATCGTCGAGCGGGCAGATCTCGAACTGTTCACCGATCGGGTGCTCGACAGCTTCTGGGAGCAGCCGGCGCTCCAGGAGCTTCACCACCGACGGGATGAGGTCCGGGCCTGGGTGCGCTGGAACCTCGACCTCGGGATCCGCTGGCTCGTGGACGGCGCACCGCCCGGCGCGGACGAGATCGCCGTGTTTCGCGAGCACGCCCGGGCGCGGGCGGACGAGGGGTTCCCGGCCGACATGATCGCCGCGAGCTTCAGGCGCGGAGCCAGGTTCGCGTGGCGGGCGATGCTCGAGGCCGCGACCGACGCCGAGCGGCCGGCGCTGGTCGAGATCGCGGACCTGCTGTTCGAGTACGTAGACCGCGTGTCGCGCATCTATTCAGAGGCCTACGGCGCGGCGGCGAAGCGCCGCGCCCCCAGCGCGGAGGAGGAGGCGGCCCAACAACTGCTCCGCCGGATCGCGGCCGAGGAGGAGACGCTCACCGAGGACCAGCAGCTGGCCGAACGGATCGGCTTCTCGCTCGAGCGGGCGGCGAGGCCGTTCGTGATCGCGATGCCGGACGGCTCGGCCCAGCGCCACGCCGAGCTTGCTGCTCGCCTACGCCGCCGGAGCGCGCTCGCGGCCTCGGAGGGGCGCCGGGTGATCGGCCTGTCGAGTGTTCCGCGACCGTGGCGCGGGCTCGAGCTCGACGGTCGCGTGGTGATTGCCCACGGGCCTCCGGCGATCGGCGCCGAACGCGGCCACGCGCTCGAGGAGCTTCGGGATGCGGTGGCGCTCGCGGCCGCGCACGGGGAGTCGGGCGAGATCGAGGTCGGCGACTACCTGCCGGCGCTCCTGCTCCGGCGCTCGCCCCGCATCGCCAGTCAGCTCCGGGCCCGCGTCTACAGCCCGCTCGATGGCGGTAACCCCGCGCTCGTCGGCACCCTAGATGCCTTAATAAAAAACAACTTCGAGAAGGGCCGCGTCGCCGCCGTGCTGCACGTCCATCGCAACACCCTTCGGGACCGGATCGTGCGCATCTCCGAGCTCACCGGCATCGACCTCGAAAGCGCCGAGGGGCGGGGTCTGGCCTGGCTGGCGTGGCTCGCGCGCGACTAAGGGGTAAGGCGCGACAACTAAGGGGTGGCGCGCGGCGATCGACTGCGTTCGCCCGATGTCGCCGAGCCGGTCTTAGATCACCCTGATGACTGTGAATTCCAGGGTGAACTCGGACGACAGGAGCGAGGAATGCATCCCACCATCTCACAGGCCGTCGGACAGCAGCGAATCGAAGAGACCCAGCGGACCGCCCGCGAGCGCCAGCGCGCCGCCGAGGCCCGTCCCGATGCCCGTCGAGGCTTCTCGCGATACTTCTCACATGCGCGCGAGGGTCACGTCAAATCACTTCGTCGGGCGCACCGGGGAACTCGGGGAGCTGGACCTCGCCCTGCGTGAAGCGCAAGGCGGGTGCCCGGCCGTGGTTCTGCTGAGCGGTGAGTCCGGCGTTGGCAAGACCCGCCTTGTCCGGGAGTTCGAGCGGCGCTCCGCCGAGAGCGACGCGCTCGTGCTCCGGGGCGAGGCGGTCGAGGAGGCCGACGGCGAGCTCCCGTACGCGCCGCTGATCGGGGCGCTGCGGCCGCTGGTCCGATCGCGGCACCCGGCGATTGACGCGCTCGGACGGGGCAGCCGCGCGCAACTCGCGGCAATGCTCCCCGGGCTCGACGAGGAGACCGGCTCCTCGGACGCCAACGACCCGTCGGCGCAGGTGCGGTTGTTCGAGGCGCTGCTCGAGCTGCTCGACCTGCTCGGCGAGGAGCGGCCCGTCGTGCTCGTGCTCGAGGACCTGCACTGGGCCGACCGCTCGACGCGCACCTTCATCGACTTCCTCGCGCGCAGCCTCCGCCGCGAGCGCGTCGTGCTCATGCTCAGCTACCGGACCGATGAGCTCCACCGCCGGCACCCGCTGCGGACGCTGCTGTCAGAGCTCGACCGCCTCGACCGCGCGCACCGGATCGAGCTCGACCCATTCGACCGCGAGGAGCTCGCCGAGGCGCTTGCGGACATCCTGGGGGAACCGGCGAGCGAGAAGCTGCTCGAGCGGCTGTACGAACGGAGCGAGGGCAACCCGCTCTATACCGAGGAGCTGCTGGCCGCCGGGCTCGACGGCCGCGGCGCCCCACCGCAATCGCTCCGTGACGCGTTCATGCTGCGGATCGAGCGCCTCTCGGCGGATGCGCAGGCGGCGGCTCGGGTGATCGCCGCCGGCCGCGCCCTCGACGAGCCGATGATCGCCGAGGTCAGCGGGATTGAGCCCGAGGCGCTCCACGTGGCGCTCCGCGAGGCCGTGGCCGAGCAGGTGCTCGTGGCCTGCGAGGCGCCCCGCCTGGGATTCCGTCACGCGCTGCTGCGCGAGGCGATGTACGACGACCTGCTACCCGGCGAGCGCAGCGAGCTGCATTTGGCGCTGGCCCGAGCGTTCGAAGACCGCGCGGATTACGAGAACGATCACGGCGTCGAGCTCGCCTCGGCGATCGCCCGCCACTACGCGACCGCCGGCGATCAGCCGGCCGCGCTCCGCGCCACCGTGCAGGCCGCGCTCGCCGCGCGCGAGGTACACGCGTACGGCGATGCCGCCGACCTCGCCGAGCGCGCGCTCGACCTGTGGCCGCGCGTCCCCGACGCCGACCAGATGATCCCGCTCGACCACGTCGAGCTGCTCGTGATCGCGGCGGCCGCGCACGGGGTCGCCGGCGATCGCGCGCGCGCCTCGGTGCTACTCGAGGGCGCGCTCAAGGAGCTCGATCCGGACGTCGATCCGAAGCGGTACTCCGAGCTGCTCCAACGGCTGTCGCGCTCGCAGTGGTCGCTCAATCGCGGGGCCGAGGCGATGGAAACGGCCGAGCGCGCGCTGTCGATGGTCCCGCCGGACGAGGTCAGCGCCGAGCGGGCGTCGCTGCTCGCTTGGACAGCGCGCATCCGCTACCTGCGCGGCCGCTATCGAGAGGCTCTGACCGAAGGCCGCGACGCGCTCAATGCCGCGGTCGCGGCGGGCGACCGGCGCTCCGAGAGCGAGGTCCTGAACACGCTCGGGATGGCCGGGATCGTGACCGGCTTCGTCGATGAGGGCAGCACGTCGCTGCGGCGCGCGATCGAGATCGCGCGCGAGGACGACGACGTCGACGGGCTCGGAACCGCGTATTCGAACCTGGCCGACACGCTCAGCCTTGCCGGGCGTACGCCGCAGGCGCTCGAGACCGCCAAGGAAGGGCTCCGGGCGGTGTCGGGCCGCCCCGGCCGCCCTCAGGACTGGATGACGCTGTCGGTGTCGGATCTGTCGTTCGAGGCCGGCGACTGGAAGGCCGCGGGCGAGTACCTCGCTCAGGCCTCACCGGGGCCCCGGCTCGTCGGCCGGCAGCTGATGTTCCGCTACCTGCGCGAGGCCGACCAGGCCCTCGGGGCGGGCGACGACGACACCGCGTCCGATCGCCTCGACGAGCTCGAGCCGCTCGTGGCGCGGTCATCGGAGCCGCAGTGGATCGGCGCGTTCGGCTCGCTCCAGGCCGAGCTCCGCCGGCGCCAGCGGGACCTCGCGGGCGCCCGCGCCTCCGTGACCCATGCGCTCGACCGGATGGAGCTGTGCACGGACGACGTGATGCGGATCGCGCGCGTGACCGCCGCGGGAATGCGGATCGAGGCCGACATCGCCGAGCGGGCGCGCGACCTGCGCGAGCGCGGCGACGAGCGCGACGCGGTGGCGCGCGCGCGGATCCACATGCAGCGGCTGCGCGCGTCAGCGCAGGAGGGCGGCGCGGTCGAGATCGCGTGGCGAGCAGTCGGCACCGCCGAGCTCGCGCGGGCCCGCGGAAAGAGCGATCCCGCGCTGTGGATCAAGGCGGCGCGAGAATGGGAGTCGCTGTCAAGGCCGTACGTGCGCGTGTACGCGCTATGGCGGGCGGCCGAGGCCTACAGCGAGGCCGGCAAGCGCGACGAGGCGTGCGACGCGGCCGGCTCGGCTCTGGCGGTGGCGCGGCAGCTCGGGGCCCGGTGGCTCGAGGACGAGCTCGTGACGCTCGGGCAGCGAGCCCGGCTCGGGCTCGAACTCGGGCCTGGCGAGGACGGGGGCGGTGAAAACGGCGCGGCGGCTGGCGATCCGGCCGGGTCAGGCGACGCCGGCGAGGATCCGTTCGGCCTGACCGCGCGCGAGCGCCAGGTACTCGCGCTCGTCGCCGAGGGCGCGACCAACCGCCAGATCGGCGCGTCGCTGTACATGGCCGAGAAGACCGCGAGCGTGCACGTCTCCCGGATCCTCAGCAAGCTTGGGGTGCGTAGCCGTACCCAGGCCGCGGCTGTGGCACACCGGCTGCATCTGCATTAGCCGCGGGCGGGCCGTCTCTCGGACGGATGTGCGTACTAGACGCGGGCCAGCTTCTTGCCCGGGTTCAGGAGGCCCTTGGGGTCGAACGTGCGCTTGATGGCTTCGTGCATCGCGACCGCCGCCGGCTGCCATTGGCGCGCGATCTGACCGTTCTTGACCACGCCGATCCCGTGCTCGCCCGACACCGACCCACCCAGCTCGACGGCGAGCGCGAACAGGTCCTCGGCGGCGTGCTCAGCGCGCTCGAGCTCGGCAGGCTGGTCGAGGTCGATCATGAACGTCGAGTGGAGGTTGCCGTCGCCGGCGTGGCCCCAGCTGCAGGTCTCGAGGTCGTGCCGGCGGCCGATCTCGATCGTGCCTTCGATCGCCTCCTGGAGGTGATCGAGTGGTACGACGATGTCCTCGGAGACCTTGCCGCCGCGCTGGGCGGTCACGGCAATCGAGGCGCCATCGCGCCAGCGCCACAGCGCGTTGATCTCTCTGAGGTCGGTTGGGGCGTGGACGAGCACGGCGTCCTCGCCGAGGACCTCGTTCAGCTCCTCGTGTACGTGGGCCGCCTCCGCCTGCGTCCCGTCGGCGTCGGCGAGCACCATGAACCTCGCGTCGGCGGGGAGCTCGACCGGGAAAGCGCCTCGCGTCGCGGCGATCGCGCCCTCGTCGAGGTATTCGATTGCCGCGGCGACGATGCCGTTGCCGAGCACCGCCTCGATTGCCGCACAGCCGGCGGCGCTGTCCGGGAACAGCGCGGCCAGCGGCAGCGCCGCCTCGGGCGCGGGGATCATCCTGACCCAGGCGGCGGTGACGATCCCGAGCGTTCCCTCGGAGCCGATCATCAGCGACTTGAGGTCGTAGCCGGCGACGTCCTTGCGGAGCGGGCCGCCGACCCGGACGAGCTCGCCCGGCGCGAGCACGAACTCGAGGCCGGTGACCCAGGCGCCCGTGACCCCGTATTTGAACGCGTGCGGACCGCCGGCGTTGGTGGCGATGTTGCCGCCGATCTGCGACTGCTCGGCCGATCCGGGATCGGGCGGGAAGAACAGCCCGTTCTCGCGCGCGCGACGCCGCAGATCAGCGGTGATCACGCCCGCCTCGACCGCGCCGCGCCACAGGCCGGGATCCAGATGTCTGATTTTTTTCAGGCGCTCGAGGCTCAGGACCACGCCGCCATCGAGCGGGACGGCTCCGCCGGTGAAGCCGGTGCCGCCGCCGCGGGGGACGATCGCGACATCGTGGTCGTAGCACCAGGCGACGGTTCTTGCGACTGCTTCGGCGTCTTTCGGTAGGGCGACCGCGTCGGCCTTGCCGCGAAGGTTTCGGCTCTCGGTGGCGTCGCTGAGATACGCGCGCGTAGTCCCAGGCAGGACCGCGTCGGCGCCGATCAGTGCGGTCAGCTCACGCTCGAGTGAGGCGGAGGTGGTCGCGGCCACGGACTGATCCTAGACGCGTGGCCCCTTTAAGCTATGGGTCCATGGCCAAGATCTTCGACGTCATCGACGAGCAGCTAGAGGGGTGGATCCTCCGGCAGTCGATGTTTTTCGTGGGCAGCGCTCCGCTCGACGCGGACGGGCACGTGAACGTCTCGCCCAAGGGCCCGATCGACAGCCTGCGGGTGCTCACGCCGACGAGCGTGGCCTATCTCGACATGGTGGGGAGCGGCGCCGAGACCATCGCCCACGTCCGCGAGAACGGGCGCATCGTGGTCATGTTCTGCGCGTTCGAGGGGCCGCCCCGGATCCTGCGGCTTCACGGTCGAGGCGAAGTGGTCGCGGCCTCCGATGAACGGTTCTCAGAGCTGATGGAGCTGTGCGGGTTCATCGAGCCGGCCATCCCAGAGGCTCGGCGCGCGATCGTCCTGGTCGAGGTCTTGCGGGTCGCCGATGCCTGCGGGTACGGGGTGCCGCTGATGAAGCACGAGGGCGACCGGCCGCATATGGAACTGTGGGCCACGAAGAAGTTGCGCGTCGGCGGGTCCGAGGCGCTGGTCGAGTACCAGCGCGAGAAGAACATCCGCAGCATCGACGGCTTACCGGCGGTCGACCTGCCGATTCGGGTGCCGGAGTAGGCGCGGTGATCGCCGTGCTCGATGGGCACAACGATGCCCTCACCAACGATGATCACGCGCTGCTGGCCGACGGACGTTCCGGCGGCCACCTCGACCTCCCCCGGATGCGCGCCGGCGGGGTGCGCGGGGCGATCTTCGCGGTGTTCATCGAGTCGGTGGGCGGTGGCGCGCGCGAGGAGCGCGTCCCGCGCGACGACGGTGTGATCGAGTTCGAGCCCGCGCCGCCGTTGGAGCATTCGGCGGCGGCCGCGGGCGCGACCGCGGCGGCGGGGCGGCTGCTCGCGCTCGAGCGCGCCGGACACCTGCGGATTGCCCGGAGCGCCGGCGATCTCGATCTCGCTTACGCCGACGATGGTCCCCCGGCGGCGGTGCTCCACCTCGAGGGAGCCGAGGCGATCGACCCGGGGCTCGAGGCGCTCGACCTGTGGTACGGGGCGGGACTGCGCTCGATCGGGCCGGTGTGGAGCCGCTCGAACGCGTTCGCCCACGGGGTGCCGTTCATCTCGCCGTCCACGCCGGACACCGGCCCGGGGCTGACCGACGCCGGGCACGCGCTCGTCCGGCGCTGCGGCGAGCTCGGGATCCTGATCGACGTCAGCCATCTGAACGAGAAGGGCTTCTGGGACGTGGCGCGGATCGACGCCGGCCCGATCGTGGCTTCGCATTCGGGCGTGCACGCGCTGTGCCCGACGTCGCGGAATCTGTTGGATTCGCAACTCGACGCAATCCGGGATTCCGGTGGACTAGTCGGGATCGTATTTGCCGTCCCGTTTCTGCGTCCGGACTTCGAGGACGACCCCGACACGCCGATCTCGCTGATCGCGGAGCACGCGCGCTACGTCGCGGACCGGATCGGGGTCGCTCACGTCGCGCTCGGATCCGATTACGACGGCGCCACGATCCCGGCGCCGCTCGGCGACGTGGCGGGGACGCCAAAGCTGCTCGACGCGCTCGGTGATGCCGGGTTCGAAGACGCTGAGGTGGCGGCGATCGGGTGGGACAACTGGCGGCGCGTGCTCGGCGCGTGGTGGCGGGACTGAGGCGGCGCGGCTAGCCGGCGGGGTCCGCGCCGCCGCTGGCGATTGGAAGCGCATAGAACACGCCAAGCGCGGCGCAGATCGCGACCGTCACGTACGGCGAGAGCGGAGCCAGTGCGGTCGCGACCGCGTACGGGATCACGCCGCTGATGCTGCGGTTGAGAATCTGACGACGGCGCTCGATCGGCAGCGGCTCCCGGAGCCGGTGGGGCTTGACCAGCAGGATGTGCCGGTTCAGCGTCGCGAAGAACACGGCCATCACCAGGAACGATCCGCTGTAGATCGCCGCGGCCAGATGCTGGCCACGACTCTCCCTGAGGTAAGCCGCCATCAGGCTCGTTGCGAACGGCAGCACCGCGATACTCATCAGCAGCAGCAGGTTGAGGAACAGGATCGTGTGGTCGGGCTCGCGCAGGCGCCGAATCATCACGTGGTGGTTAATCCAGATGATTCCGATCGTGAGGAACGACGTCACGAACGCCGCGTACACGGGCCAATGACGCCACAGCGCGCTCGCCAGGCCGTACTTCTGGGTCTCGGCCACCGACGGCACGCCGATATCCAGCACGAGCAGTGTGATCGCCACCGCGATCACCCCGTCGGAGAACGCCTCGAGCCGGCCCGTGGTCACCCCGACAGGGTTCGCCGCAGACGGAGCCGCTCCTGTCGTGCGGCGGGCGGCGGACCGAAAGGCCGCACGGAGCGGCGCAAACTTACCTTTTCCTTCTCAAGTTTCTCCGCGGGACGCCGATGCGAGAATTGAATGGGATCCAGGTCATTGCGCCCCCACGGCAGGCTTCGCCTGGTCGTGTTCGCCGTCATCGGCACCGTGCTGCCGGTGGCGATAGCCGCTGGCACCGAAACATCGACGCATCGTCCAGTCTTCTTCGCCGGGGCGGTCGCCGCGTGCATCGCCTCGCTGGTGGTCGCGCTCGTGCCGCGCCGGCGGCGGCTCGCGTTCTGGGCGGCGGCGTTCGGGCTGATCCCGGCGCTGACGCTGATGCAGGCCTACAGCGGTGGCGCCGCGTCCGGCTACTCGGTGCTCGTGATCATGGCGATGGTTTGGTTCGGCCTCGAGGCGACCGACGTCGAACTGGTGGCGGGCATGCTCGTGCTCGCGGCGTGCTGCGCGCTTCCGATGCTCCTGATCGGCGCGCCGGCGTATCCACGCAGCTGGGGCCACGCCTCGCTGCTGACGCTGATCGGGATCGCTGTGGCGGGCTCGCTCCGCGCGGTCACCCGTGAGCTGGCGACGCTCGCCCAGCGGTTCGCGCATGAAGCCGTCGTCGACGACCTCACCGGCCTGCTCAACCGCCGCGGTTGGCGCTACAACGCGCCGCGCGAGCTCGCGCGGGCGGCGCGCAACGGCAACCCGATCACGCTCGTCACGCTCGACCTCGACAACTTCAAGGAGCTCAACGACGAGCTCGGCCACTCCCAGGGCGACCGCGCGCTGCGCGACACCGCCGAGCGGATCCGCGCCACCCTCCGCGCCGGCGACGTCGTCGCGCGGCTCGGTGGCGACGAGTTCGTGGCGCTGCTGACGAACTCCACGCTGACCGGGGCGCTGACCGCGGTCGACCGGCTCCGCGACGCCACGCCCGAGCGGGAGGGGTTCTCGGCCGGCGTCGCGGTGTGGGATCGTCGCGAGGAGCTGCCCGAGTTGCTGCGCCGTTCCGATCTCGCGCTGTACGCGGCCAAGGACCAGGGTGGCGGCTGCACCGCGGTGGCGCCGCCGCAGCTCGAGCCGGTGGCGTCTGCCAGCGCCGGCGAGGACGAGGGCGCGCCGGAGGTTCGGGTCCGGGCGAGCTGACGGCCGGCGCCGGCGGGTCGCGTCGTAAACGGCGGCATCTGGAAAGGGACGTGCGGGGGTCGCGGGCGCCGACCTGCCAATCGCATCAATTGGCGCGTGAGCCGGGAACTGCGATGCGCCACGCATGTGGAGCATGCGCGACGCATCGCGGTCTCGAATGGAGGGCTCGATCGATGCGTTAGGCATGACGCCGACGGACGGACCTAATAAACCGCTGACGAGGCCGGTCCGCGACCTGCACAACACGGCAATTGGACCGCTGGGCGGCGGCCTTGCCGCACGGTGCATGTGGGGCGTGCACCACACGGCACGGCCCGGTCGAGACGGGTCCGGTGACGCGTTATGCAGGACGCGGACGCCGGCCGCTGAATGCCGCACTCCCAGGTGCCCGATGTTCGCTGGCCACCGCGCCGGCACACCCGGCGCGCGAGCGAGGAGACCCTCGGCGTGGTGTACGCGGGCTCGCCGGCTACGGGATCGCCGGCTTCTCCCGAACGGAGCTAGGCGGGCTCATATCGAGCTCTTCTGGAGTCCATAAGCGCCTCTTCGGGACCTCGTCAGCCGCTCTTAGATCCGCGGTCGACAGTGGGCGAATGAAATATCGCACCCTGTTGGCAACTCTCACCACGGCCGGGGCCATCATTGGCCTTTCGGCCGGCTCCGCTAGCGCCGCGACGAGCGCCGCGGATGCAGAGGTGAGTCAAAACTGGGCTGGCTACGTCGCCGGAGGCTCGGACTCGAATGCGCAGTTTTCGAACGTCTCCGGCAGCTGGGTTCAGCCCACGTCGAAATGCAGCTCGGGGCAGGACTATGCCGCCTTCTGGGTCGGCATCGGAGGCTCCGAGAATTCACCGTCGTCGTCGTTCGGCCAGTCAGGCCTCGGCGGCGGCGACGGGCAGTCCACCTCGCTCGAGCAGATCGGGACCCAGGGGGAATGCACCGGCAACGGGACCCAGTACTACGCGTGGTACGAACTCGTGCCCGCCGGGCCGGTTCAGCTGAACCTCGCGATCCATCCCGGCGACCACATCACGGCCAGCGTCAACGTGAGCGGCTCGAGCACCTCGTTCAAGCTGAGCGACACGACCACCGGACAGTCGTTCTCCAAGACCGTCTCGTCGCCCAACCCGGACACCTCGAGTGCCGAGTGGATCGCCGAGGCGCCTTCGCAGTGCGACAGCTCGGGTAGCTGCACGCCACTGGCGCTGTCTGACTTCGGCACGGTCGACTTCACGGGCGCCAGCGCGACCGCGAACGGCCACACCGGCACGATCTCGGACTCGAGCTGGAGCGCTCAGCCGATCGCGCTCGCTTCCGGCGGCGCGTATGACGTCAGCTACGGCGGCGGCCAGAACACGGCCGGCGCGTCGCCCTCGTCACTGTCCTCCGACGGTTCGTCGTTCTCGGTGACGTGGCAGCAGAACGGCGCCGGGTCCTCGTCCTCACAGACGAGTGGATCGTCCGGTGGCTACGGCAATGGCGGCTACGGCGACGGCGGCTATGGCGACGGCGGCTACCCGGGCGGCGACGGCGGCTACGGCGGCTACCCCGGCGGCTACGGTGATGGCGGCTATGGCTACGGCCAGGGCGGCTACGGCCAGGGCGGCTACGGCGGCTACGGCGGCTATGGCGGTTACGGATATGTCTACGGCTCCTTCTGATCCGCGGCCGGACCGCTATGCGACGCCACGCGCGAGCCGCTGATCGTCGTGCGCGGAAAGCGCGGTGCGATAGGCGGCGGCGAGACGGTCAAGCGCAGCTTCCCAGCTGCGCCCCCGGACCGCCGCCAGCGCGCCGCGACTTATGCGCTCAGCTAGAAGTGGAGTACCGGTCACTGACACCACGGCGTCCGCGAGGGCATTGACCTCGGGGGCAGCGAGCAGCCCCGTCTCACCATGCTCGATCAGGCATGCGGGCCCGCCGCGGTCGACTGCGACCACCGGCAGCCCGCTTGCCTGCGCTTCGAGCACCACCTGACCGAACGTCTCGGTGGAGCTCGCAAACAGGAATGCGTCGGCGCTGGCGTAGGCGCACGCGAGCGCGTCTCCGGACAGCCACCCGAGGAACGTCGCGTGCTCGCCGAGCCGGGCTCGGAGCAGCTCCTCCTCAGGGCCGCCCCCCGCGAGCGCCAGGTGCAGGCGCGGATCGCGGCGATGAGCTTCGAGGAACGCGTCCGCGAGGAGGTCGACTCCCTTCTCGCTACTCAATCGTCCGGCGTACAGCAGGTTGATCTCGCCGGGCAGCAGCTGCTCGTCGCGATGTGCGGGGTCGAATCGGTTCAGGTCGACTCCGCGATCCCAGCGGTGGATCCGCTCGGGTGGGATCCCCAGCTCGCCCAGGCGTTCATCGCTGGCCCGGCTCGGCGACAGCACGACGTCGCACGCCCCGTAGAACATGCTCAGCCCCCAATTGGCAAGCGGCTCGATCTCGGCGTGCCCGCTCCGGAGCGCGGCGTAGGCGGCGAGCTCGGTGTGATAGCTGCCGACCCGCGGGAGCTCGAGTACCCGCGCGATCAGCCAGGCGCCGATCCCGGCCGGGCCCGGCGAGCACACGTGGACGATGTCGTAGCGCCCCTCGGCGAGCGCGTCGACGATCGCTGGAACCGCGGGGACCCCAATCTCGAGCCCGGGGTAGAACGGGACGTCGATCTCCGCGACCGCGCTCAGCCGGCGGTCGACGTCGGCGTCGGTGCCGATCACCTCGACGTCGAATCCGCGGACGCCGTGGGCCCGGATCTGCTGAAGCGTATGCGTGACGCCGTGCATCGAGCCGATGCCATCGGCCACGAGCGCCACGCGGGGCCGGTCGCCGTCGCTCCGGGCCAGCCTCGCCTTCTCGCGCCCGAGGAAGGCCGCCGCCGCCGCGTACGGGATCGCCGGGATGCATGCGTCGAACAGCGCAAGCGCGGTGCCGTCGGCGATCGCGCCCCGCTCGATGCCGGCGACGGTGTCGTGCACGACCGCGGCGAGCTTTCGCTCGTGCACGCGCCGGGCGCGCCGGTCGAGGTCGCCGTGCCCGAGCTCGCCGTCCTGGAGCTGGGTCAACAGCTTGTGCTCGTCGACGTCGAGGTCCATCGCCAGCAGCCAGGCCCGCAGCAGCGCGAGCGCGTCCTTGGCCTCGAGGTCCGCGCTGCCGCTGCCGTGACGGGCGTCGCCCTCCCGCATCACCCGCTCGACGATCTTCAGCACCGAGGCGGGATCCGGGCGTGCCGGCGCGTCGCCGTCGCCGAGCGACCGGATCGTCAGCGCCATCGCGGCGTGCGCCCACTTGGCGGCGCTGCCCTGCTGACCGTGTGCGGATGCGTCTCCGGCGCGGATGTTCGCCAGGAACTCCTGCGCGGTGCGGGCGCGCGGGGTCTCGGTGAACGTCCGGCCGACATCGATTCCGGCGTGGTCATCGGACCCTCCGATGGCGGTTCCCCCGTGGGTCTCGATGTACACGAACGCCGGCAGATTCAGCTCCTTGGCCCGCGAGCCGTTGCGCGTCTCCCAGATCGGGAACAGCTCGGCCAGGCGCCGCCGGTGACGCGCCGTGAGGGGCGCGGCGACGGCGTAGAAGGGATGGGCGAGCGCTGCGGTGATCTCGTGGTCGCGCAGGTACGCTGCGCACGCCTCGACGTCGTCGCGATTGGCCTGAAGCCACTCGTGATCGTCGGGCGCGATCCCGTAGCAGAGCACGTGCACGGCCTGGGGCTCGCCCTTGAAGGAGGCGGTGAGCTCCTCCGAGATGAACGTGTCGGGCAGGCGACCGAGCGACAGCACTCCGTCGATCGTGTCGTGGTCGGTGATCGTCACGAAGTCCATCCCGCGGCTCTTGGCGAGCTCGTAGACCTCGAGAGGCTCGGTGGCGCACTCGGGAATGTGCAGCGAGCGCTGGACGCCGAGCTTGGAGATCTGCGAAGCCGAGGAGTGGACGTGCAGGTCGGCGCGACTGGTTTCGTTCATGTGATTGAGGATCACCCTGCAAACGGGCGGGTCAGTGAAGAACGAGGTATGTCCCTGTGACGTTTCTGTTACCGGTGGCATGGGATCGCAGGGGTTTGGGAGAACCTGTGCTCTATGCCTGCTCCGGGTGCGGTTCCGTCCTCCAATGCCGACGCTGTGGTGCTCGAGCGCGGTCGTGTCCGGGTCGAGATCACCCTCTCGCCGTTCGAGGTGACGATCCGCCGCGCCGGCCGGCGGTTGGTCAGATCGCTCGGCGCGTGGGTGGCCGAAGGCACCGTCCACGACCACTTCATCCAGTTCACCGAGGGCGTCGTCCCGCGTGAGGAGCTCGCTCCGGTGGAGCGCGCATGGACGGCGGTCGTGCGGCGCTGCTCGGCCGAGCGGGCGGCGCTGACACTCGATTTGGGAGGCGGCCGTCGCGCCTTGCTGGTGGTGCGGATGTTCGAGGGCGATCGCGTCTACTTTCAGCTCGAGCCCGACGGTGACCCGCTGCGCGTCGCGCTCGACTGGCGCCGGCGCTCGGACGAGCGGTTCGTGGGGCTCGGCGCTCGGCACGGCACGCAGTTCGACCAGGCGGGGAGGATGGTCCAGCTGGGCGCCGACCGGCGCTACACCGGGCCCGACTGCCCGGCCGAGCTGCTCGCCGGCGGCGGGATACCGCAGGGTGACTACGCCCCGGTGCCATGGTTCGTCTCGAGCCGCGGCTACGCGGTCTGGCTCGAGTCCGAGGCGAACGGCACCCAGTTCGACTTTGCGGGCGAGCGCGTCTCGTGCTCGACTCGCTCGAGTGCGGGTCCACTGCGGATGCACATCCTCTGCGACCCGACGCCGGCGTCGCAACTCCGGGCGTTCTGCCGGTTGACCGGCTTCCCGGCGGTCGAGCCCGAGTGGGGCTACGGCTTCTGGAAGAGCCGCGACCTCTACGGCCACCAGGACGACGTGGTCGACGACTACGAGGGATTCCGCCGGCACCACATCCCCCTGGACGCGATCGTGCTCGACTCGCCGTGGGCGACTCAATACAACACCTGGGAGTTCAACCCGTACCAGTTCCCCGACGCGCCGGGGTTGATCCGGCGGATGCGCGACGACGGTGTCCGGACCGTGGTGTGGGTGACGCCGTGGGTCAACACCGACTCGCGTGACGGGCAGATCCCGCCCCAGCCCGAGTCCGACCGGCTTCACCGCGAGCCTGCGCCGAACTATGCGCCGGGCGCGGCCGGCGGGCACTTCGTGGGTGCGGAATCGGGAGCCGAGCCGTTCGTGACCCAGTGGTGGATGGGGACCGGCTCGCCGCTCGACTTCACGAGCGAGGATGCGCAGGAGTGGTGGGGCGAGCAGGTCAAGCGAGTGCTCGCGCTCGGGGTCGAGGGTGTCAAGGCCGACGACGGGGAGGGCTACTACATGCCCGACGGGGTCCGGTTCGCGGACGGTCGCACTGGGGCGCAGGCGGCATGGGCGCTCGGCGGGCTACATCGAGAGTGTGTGCAGCGCGCGCTCGACGAGGTCCATCCGGGGCAGGGCGTCGTGTTCGGTCGCAGCGGGTGGACCGGCCAGCACGCGGTGGGCATGACGTGGGGCGGGGATCAGGCGTCGGACTTCTGGTCGCTGCGCGTGCTCGTGGTCGCGACGCTGTCGGGGGCGAGTAGCGGCTTCTCTAACTGGTCGCACGACGTAGGTGGCTATCTCGGACGCCGCCTGGTCGAGCGCTGCCCGCCCGAGCTGCTCGTGCGCTGGCTGCAGTTCGGCTGCTTCACGCCGCTGATGCAGGCCCACGCCCGGATGGAGCAGGAGCCGTGGCACTACTCCGAGCACGTGCTCGACCTGTACCGCGAGTACGTGCTGCTCCACGAGCAGCTGGTGCCGTACGTGCGGGCGGCCGCGGCGACCGCATCCCGGACGGGACTTCCGATCATCAGGCCGCTGTGCTTGACCGATCCGCGCGACCCACGGGGCTGGACGATCGGCGACGCGTACGGCTACGGGCCGGCGTTATGGGTGGCGCCGGTGCTCGACGACGAGGCGCGCGAGCGCGAGGTGGCGCTGCCGCGGGGAGACTGGATCGAGACGTGGTCAGGGTCGTTGGTGCACGGAGGCGGCGAGGTCGTCGTCGACGCTCCGCTCGAGCGGATCCCGGTCTGGGTCCGCGCCGGCTCGATCGTCGTCACCTATCCGGCGGAGCACGTGGCCCGTGGGTTGGGCGACGTCCCCGAGGCGTCTCGCCCGCTGATCGCGACGCTATGGGGTGCGCCGCGCCTCGGGCGCACGGCGGTTCGGCTCGCCGACGGGACGCGGATCGCGTGGAGGCGTGGCCAGTGGTCGGTCGTGTCCGCGTCCGGATCCGGTCCCGAGCGGGAGGTCAGCTTCCGCGAGGTCGGCCCCTGACGCGGGTCCGTCTGCGGTGACGTGCACGATGGAGTCGTGGAGGACTGGGCCACCTTTGCCACGGTCATCGGCGCGGCCGCCGCCAGCCTGACCGGGCTGCTGTTCGTCGCGGTCTCGATCAGGGTCGACGTGATCGCCCGGTCGCCTGAGCTCCGCAACCGCGCCGCGCAGACGTTGCTGCTGTTCGCCACCGCGCTGTTCGTCTCGATCGCGCTCGCGATCCCGGACCAGGACCATGGGGCACTCGGGGCGGAGGTGATCGCGCTCGGTGTGATCGCCGGCGCCGGCATGATCGCGCTCGATCGACGCGCGCGGGCCGCGGCCGACGAAGGCGGCCCGCAGTCGATCGGGCACGTACTCGATGTAGTTCTCCCGAACGGGCTCACATCGGTCTTGCTGCTGATCTCGGGAATCCTGATCGCGGCCGGCCTGCACGCCGGGCTCGACGTCCTCGTGCTGCCGATCGTCGCCGCGCTCGCCGGCGGTGTCGCGAGCGCATGGCTGCTGCTCACCAGGATCGACGCTTAGAGCAGTCCTCAGGGAGCGCCGGTCCGGGTCAACGCGAGCGCGCCGGCCTCGGCACCCAGGTGCGCCGCGTCCGCGATCGAGTCACCACGTCCCACCCCGAACGTGAACGCGGCCGCGAACGAGTCGCCGCAGCCGTAGGCGTCGCGCGGAGGGCCCGGGAGCGGCGCAGCGTCCCAGCGGCCTTCGGACTCGCCCCACCATCGCCCACCCCGGTCACCCTCGGTAGCGACCAGCAGCCGGGCATGTGACGCGACGCGATTCGCCCACGCGCGCTCGTCCTCGTCGCCCTCGCTGAACACCAGCGCGTACATCCGCGCGCCGGCGGCCTCGAGCACCGACCTGGCCCGCGGCGAGGCGACGACGAACGGCGAGGCGTGCGCTCGCTCGAGGGCGCCGTTGTCGCCGGCGGTGAAGTACACGCCGCCGGCATCGCGCAGACGCTCCCAATCGAGCTCGTCCGAGCCGCGCGGCTCGAGCCGGTCGCCGAGCGTGATGATCGTCCGCTCCCCGCCGGGCTCGAGGAACGTCACCGCCCGGCGGGTCGGCTCGTCGCGCCAGGCGACGTGCACGCGGACGCCGCGCGCCTCGAACTGCGCCACGGCCGCCTCGCCTTCGGTGTCACGGCCGAGCGCGCAGTAGAAGTCGACCTCGGCGCCGAGCTCGGCCAGGACCGACGCGGCGACCCCGCCACCCCCTCCGGCGCGCGCGAACGCGGTCTCGGCGTGGAGGATCTTGCCGCGCACCGGGAGATGCGGCACCACCGCGAAGTCGACCCATTCGACGTGACCGACTACCCCGATCGTTGTCATGCCTGTAGTGTGATCTGTTGTGGACGAGGGGTTGCCGATCGCCTACGAGGTGCTCGAGCGCGGGGTGCTCGTGTACGCGTCCGATGGCGAGCAGGTCGGAACCGTCGACCACGTCGTCGCGGCGCCTGAGGAGGACATCTTCCACGGCATCGTATTCCGCTCCGGGCGCGGTCCGCTGTTCGTCCCCGCCGACGACGTCGCGTCCCTGCACGAGCGTGGCGTGGACCTGCGCATCGACGCCGCCGCGGTTGCCACGCTCGAGCCGCCGCACGGTGGCGCGCCGGCGTGGCGCGAGCGCGAGCCCGGGGTCAAGCCGGGTCGCTGGCAGCACTTCGTCGACCTCGTGACCGGCAAGGATCCGCGCTCGAGGAACTGGGAGCCGGAGGACTAGGAACCCGGACGGCCGGCGCCGTCGAGCAGGCCGGCGTGCGCGAGCCAGCGCCCCAACCGCTCGTGGGATTCGAACTCGATCGCCTGCATGCCGACGCTTCGTGCGGCTTGCACGTTTGCCGGGGAGTCGTCGATCAGCACGGTCGTTTCGCGGTCGAGGTCGAACCGGGCAAGCAGCAGCTCGAAGATCGCGGCGTCGGGCTTCGCGATGCCCTCGAACGCGGACACGACCGTCCCGTCGAACCACCGCATGAACTCGTACCGCTCTCGCCGGAGCGGGTAGGTCTCGCGCTCCATGTTCGTGAGCGCGTAGCAGGGAACGCCGGCGTCCTTGAGCTCGGAGAGCAGCTCGACCGTTCCCTCGATCGGCCCGGCAACCATCTCCTCGCTGTTCCGTGACCACCCCCAGATCAGCTCGGCCTGATCGGGATGGGCCCGCGCGAGCTCCGTGCACGTCCGCTCGGGGGGCACGCCGAGGTCGTGGGCGTGGTGCCACTCCATCGTGCACACCTCCGCCAGGAAACGCTCCATCGCGGCGTCGTCGCCGTCGAACAGCCGGCGGTACAGGTACCGCGGGTTCCAGTCGAGCAGGACACCGCCGAGGTCGAACACGATCGCCCGGATATGCCCGGTCGTGTCCGGGGACGTCATTCCCGCTAGTGAAGCAGCCCGCTACCGGCTCGCAGCGGCGACCGGCGGCGCGCCCTCGCGCAACCCGAACCGGTCGTGGAACCGCCGTAGCGGCGGCGGCGCCCACCAGTTGAGCGGACCGAGCAGCATCATCAGCGACGGGACGAGCAGCGCGCGGATGATCGACGCGTCAATCAGGACGGCCAGCACCGCGCCCAGTCCGAGCTCCTTGACGAACACGATCTCCGAGGTCGAGAAGGCGCCGAGCGCCACCGCGAACAGCAGCGCGGCGGCGGTGACGACGCGGCCGGTCCGCTCCAGGCCGATCGCCACCGCGTCGTGATCGGACGCGCCGGCGTCGCGCGCCTCCTTGATCCGTGACAGCAGGAACACGCCGTAGTCGGTGGCGAGCCCGAAGCCGACCGCGAACAGCAGGATCGGCTGGGTGGCGTCGAGCGCGCCGAGGCTCCGGTAGGACAGCAGGCCCTCGAGGTTCCCGTCCTGGAACACCAGCACGAGGATCCCGAACATCGCGCACAGCCCCAGCGCGTTCATGATCACGGCCTTGATCGGGAGCACGACCGACCCCGTCATCAGGAACAGGATGATCATCGTCGTGGCGACGACTACCGCCAGCACCGCCGGCAAGTGGACCGCGAGGCTGTGCTCGAGGTCGAGGTACGCCGCGGTCTCGCCGGCGACGCCAAGGTAGAACGGGCTGCGTATCCCGCGGACCTGACGGACCAGGTGCTGGGTGGCGTCCGACAGAGGTGGCTGGACAGGCGCGACCACGATCAGCGACATGTGCGGTCCCGCGGGTTGGGCGGGCTCGACCGCCGACACGTCGGACAGGGTGCTCAGGTGCGTTTCGAGCGCTCTGGCCGCGGACGAGTTCGCTGGGACCCCGATGACCACGTCGAGCGGCGCGCCGCGGTTGGGCGGGAACCGGGTGTTGAGGACGTCGTTCACGTGCCGCGCCGACGCGGTCGCCGGCAGCACGCTCGCGTCGACCGTCGTGAACTTGACCTGCGTGAAGAACGGGATCCCGAGCGCGATCAGGCACGCGGTGCTGACGATCGCGATCGCCGCCGGCCGGCGCATCACGAGCCGCGACAGCCGGTACCAGAAGCCGCTCTCCATCGGTCGGGCGTCGCGCTCGGCGGCGCGAGCCAGGCGTGCCGGCGCGAGCGCGTTGACACGCGGCCCGAGCACGCTCAGCAGCGCCGGCAGCACGGTGAGCGCGAGGCTCGCGGCGAGCAGCGCGACGAGCGCGCCGGCGATGCCCATCGAGTACAGGAAGCGCTGCGGGAAGATCGTCAGCGACGCGACCGCGGCGGCGACCGTGAGCGAGCTGAACACGATCGTGCGTCCGGCGGTTCCGACCGTGCGTCGCAGCGCCTGCACCCCGAAGCCGGACTTGGTGGACTCCTCCCGGTAACGGGACACCATGAACAGGCTGTAGTCGATCGCGAGTCCAAGCCCGAGCCCGGTCGTCAGGTTCAGCGCGAACACAGACAGATCGACGAACCCGGCGATGATCCGCAGCGCGAAGAACGTCGTGACGATCGCGAGCCCGCCGAGCAGCGGCGGCAGCAGCGCGGCGACGAGCGAGCGGAAGAACAGCAGCGAGAGCAGGAACACGAGCGGGAACGCGAGCAGCTCGGCGTGCTCGAGGTCGTGGCTGACCTGAGTGTTGACCTGCGCGTTCGCCACCAGCTGGCCGCCGAGCGTGACGTCGTGCTGGCCGGCGAAGCCGTTCTCGATCGTCTGCGCGTCGTTCTTCAGCGTGGTGTCGGACTTCGGTCTGAAGTACGCGAGGACGTACGTCGAGGCGCCGTCCTTCGACATCATCGCGGGGCTGCGGGTCTCGTAGTAGCTGACGACGCTCGACACGTCCGGGCCGCGGCGGAGATGGTTTGCGACCTGGTCGACGCGGTTCCGCGCTGCCCTGGTGTGGACGTCTCCGACGTGGATGAGCGCGACGACGCCGGGGTCGATCCCGCGGTCGGTCGCGGCCTGGAAGCGGTTGGTTGCCTGGACGCTCTGGGTCGCGGGGTCGTTGGCGCCGTACGGGCTGAGGTGGTTCGCGACCGAGCTGCCGAATACGCCGGCGATGACGGCGCCGGCGACCGCGACGTACAGCACCGCGCGCCGGCGGGCATAGAGGAAGTCGGCGAGCCTAGTCAGCATCGTCCGCGGTGAGCGGGGCCTGGCCGGCTTCTTCGGCCAGCCGGCGCTCGGTCTGCCCGCACCAGGCGACGATCCCGCGGTGCAGCCCGATCCCGAGCTCGAGCGTCAGCCGCGGTCCGGTCGGCATGGGGCCCTCTTCCGGCGGATGCTCGAGCGCGGAAAGCTGCGCGAGCGTGCGCTCGTGGGCCTCGCGCATCGCCCGGATGTTGCGCAGGCGCTGATCCGGCGTACCGATGTCCGAGAAGAACAGTTTCAGCATCCCCTCGTCGCGGACCTCGAACATCGGGTCGGCCTCGGGCTCGAGCCACTCGCCCAGCGCCGTGCGGCCGGTGTCGGTGAGCTCGTACACCGTCCGGGCGCGCCCGCCGGTCGGCTCGGGCGTTCCGGTGATCAAACCCTGCTCCTCGAGCCGGCGGAGCTCGGGGTAGATCTGCCCGTAGCTCGCGGCCCAGAAGTGGCGCGTCGACTTGTCGACGAACTGCTTGATGTCGTAGCCGGTCTGCCTACCGAACGCGATCATTCCGAGGATCACCCGGCCGGTCGGTGTCAGTGGTGGCGACGGCATTCAGAGACGGAATATATCGGCCCGGCATATGACGGCACGATATATCTGGCCGCGATATCTGTCAAGGGGTTGCTGGGTGGCGCGAGCGAACTCTGCGCGAAGAGGGTTGCTCCGGGAGGGGCGAGCGAACTCTGCGCCCGGGAGGGGGATTACCCGAGGGTCGCGAGCGACCTATGCGCACGGATGTGGCTTCCGATCGCGCTCCCATGTATTTCGCAGCAAAGTCCCTCGCCGCGGCCCCGCCCCGCGCACATAAGCATGCCCACGATGCTTATGTGCGTCCGGCCGGCCAGGCGGTACCCGCTTTGGCGCGTTAACCATGGGCCGGGGGCGGGCGGGGCCGGGCCGGACGGTCGCGGGCTGCGGGCTGCGGGCTGCGGGCTGCGGGCTGCGGGCGCCTACCCGCGCGCCAGCCGCGCGGGCGCCCTACGCTCCCACGCGTCGGAGAGCAGGTCGCCGAGCAGGTTCTCCCCGGCGGCGCCCAGGTCGACCCGCACCGCCGACAGGCGCTTCCCCCACCACACCTCGGCGCAGATCCCGGGGTGTGCCAGCACCGCGGTCAGGATGCCGGGCTGGTCGAGCATCACGTTCATGTGCTCCTCGTCCCAGAGCGTCGCGAAGATCTTGCCGGCGACGCGGAACGACGGACGGCCGTGGTGATCCTGCTCGACCGCCTCGGGGAGCGACAGCGCGATCCGGCGGGCGTCGGCGGCGGTCGGCATCGTGCCCCGGGAACCGGGCTCAGGCCGGGCGCAGCCGCAACGCCGACCACACGTCGTCGAGCGCGATCTGCCGGACCGGTCGGACGTCCTCCCGCGTGATCAGCTCGGCGAGCACGTCGCGGTTGAGATCGGTGCCGAGCTTGCCCGCCTTCGGATACGCGACCCAGGTCAGCGCGTCGCGCGCCGCCGGCGGTACGAACTGGTCGCGGAGCCCGTCGAGTTCGGCGCGATCGATGGCGAACACGATCACGGCGTCGGCCTCGCGGGGATCGCCGGCGGCCGGATGCTCGCCGCCGAGATCGAGCACGACGTCCGCCGGCTCGTTGACGATCGCCACCGACTGCCCGGGCTTCAATTGGAGCTTGCCGGCGAGATCCATTTGCGCCATCTCAGCCGAGCGGGTCGTCGTTATGCTCGGCCCCATGCATCTCGCCGAGCTTACCCCGCCGGAGCAGCGGGTGTTGGGGTGTCTGATCGAGAAGCGCTGGACGACGCCGGACCAGTATCCGCTGTCGCTGAACGCCCTCCGGCTGGCGTGCAACCAGTCGACCAACCGCGACCCGGTCACGACCTACGACGAGTCCACGGTCAGGGAGGCCGCCCAGCGGTTGTGCCTGTACGGGCTGGCGCGCCTGGCGAGCGGTGCCGGCAGCCGCGCGGTCAAGTACCGCCACCTGGCCGAGGAGGCGCTGGGGCTCGATCGCGAGGAGCTTGGCGTCCTAGCGGTCCTTCTGCTCCGCGGCCCGCAGACGCCAGGCGAGCTCAAGGCGCGGACCGATCGGATCGCGCATGTGGAGTCGCTCACCGAGGTCGACCGGGTTCTGGCCACGCTCGGCGAGCACGACTACGCGCGCCGGATCGAGCGCCGGCCGGGTCAGAAGGAGGATCGCTTCGAGCACCTGCTCGGTTCCCGGGGAGCGGGAGAGATGGCCGTCGCCCCTCCCGCGCCCGGCCCGCCGGTCGAGCTTCATGGGCCTGCAGCGACGACGCCGGCGGTCGCGAAGCCGCCGGCCCACGTTCCACAGGCGCGCGACGGCGACGGCGCCCTCGCCGAGCGCATCGCCACGCTCGAGTCCGAGGTCGCGTCGCTTCGCGCCGAGATCGACGAGCTGCGCGACCTGCTCACCACGCCGGCTGCGAACTGAACGCGCCCGGCGCGGGCATCGTCACCGGCCGTCCGCCCGCCGACCAGCGCCACACCCGGGGATAGCCGTTCGCCATCGGGAGCGTGAAGATCACCGCTCCTCCCGAGTCGTCGACGGTCGCATTGGTGGTCTCGGCATCGCGACGCACGACCGACGCCAGCACGCTCGACCCCGCCCTCGGCGCCACTGATACGAGCGCGTACGTCCACGCTGAGCACACGCCGTAGAAGCAGTAGTTGCCGGGGCGTGGGCTGATCTCCGCCACGTAGACCAGGTCGCCGCGACGGTCGAAGCTCGGCGATTCCTCGTCGCAGACGAACCGCGTCGGACACGCGAGCGGCGCGGCGGCGGTCACGCGCCCCGCGCGGAACGGGTGGGAGATCAGCCGGATCCGGCCGGCGGCGGTGGGGGCCACCGGCGTCACCACCGCGAGCGTTCCGCTCGGCGCCCACGCGAGCGCGGTCGTCTCGCCGTCGATCCGGTGGCGCCGCCCGGTCGTCAGGTCGACTACCTCGACCGCGACATCGCCCGCGCGTCCCTCGCACGGGCCGCCCGGCGCAACCGTGTAGGCCAGACGACGCCCATCCGGGCTGATCGCGAGCGTGTCGCCGATGTCGCCCGCGGACGCGACGGGCTCGAGCCGGCCTCCTGCGAGCGGCACCCGCCACAACTCCCACGTGCAGTCGTTCCCCCGCTCGGGCCCCGCGAAGTAGACCCAGCGGCGATCTGGCGAGAGCATCGGCTCGGCCGCACGGTCGCCACGGGTCAGCCGGCGAACCGCCTTACCGGTGGCGGACGAGTAGACGGTCAGTCCCGGCTCGTTCGGATTGGTCGACACCGCGACGAAGGTGGGCGGGTTGGGGGCGGCGCCCGAGCCGGCAGCGTGCCCGCTCACCGCGCCCGAGGCGTTACCGCGCCCGACGCGCTCACCACACCCGGCGCGCTCACCATGATCGCCACCGCCACCATCAACCCCGCGAGCCGTCTCACACCAACCCCATTGCACACTGCGGGCGCGTGTGACCGAGCTATGGGCAGATCAGCCCGGACTCGCGCCGGACCACGAACTCCTCGTGATGCTCCACGAAGTCTCCGACGATCGCGGCGAACGCCTCGGGGCGGTCGACGTAGATCGCGTGGGCGGCGTCGTAGACGATCACGAGCTGACAGCGCGGCAGCCGCTCGCGGTAGTAGCGGCCGAGCTCGGGCGGGGTCAGCCGGTCCTCGGTGCCGAACAGCACGAGGGTCGGGACATCGAGCCCGCGCATCGCGTCCTCTAGCTCGGGGTCCCGGGGGCGTCCGATCAGGCGGCCGACCAGCGCCCGCTGCTTGGCTTCGATCTCGGGCACGACCGTGACCGCGGGGTGGCGCTCCGGGTGCGCGTACAGGATCGACGCCATCTCCTCGGGTGGCGGGAGCGGGCCCGGGTTGACGATGATCGCCGCCGGGGATGCGAGCACCAGCGCGTCCAGCCGCTCGGGGTCCTGGATCGCGAACCACAGCGCGAGCTTCCCGCCGAATGACGTTCCCCACACGCTGAAGCGGTCAGTCGCGAGCACCGCGGATACCGCCGAGCGCATCGTCGCGGCGAGCTCGGTCAACGACCGCGACCGCTCGTTGACCGGGGACTCGCCGAACCCCGGCGTCTCGAACGCGATCACGCGGAACCGCTCGGCAAGTAGCTCGTGGCTGCGGCTCAACCGCAGCCCGCCGGCGCCGTGGAAGCACACGAGCGCCGGTCCCTCGCCCGCCTCGACGTAGCGAATCTCGAACCCGTCGGCCCGAACGCAGCGCTCGGCGAAGCCGGCGAACGCGGTCATCCGAGCTCCCACAGCCGCGGCAGCACGGAGCCGCCGAACAGCCCCATGCTCCGGGGCCCGTGGTGGGGAACGATCGAGAAGACGGCGGCCTGCATAGCGGTCAATTACAGCAAAAGCTACCTATGCCGATCCATCTGGAACGCCGTTGGAACCGGTTCCTCAAGTTACTTGTCATTCTGCCGACAACGGGATTGAACCTCGATGAACCTGACGTGGAGATCACGTTAGGGGCTCAAAACCCGTGGACCGAAAAGGGGCCTGAATGAAGCTTCGCACCATGCTGCCCGCAGCTGCCGTGACGATCGGCAGTCTAATGCTCGCCGCCGCACCCGCTTACGCCACAACCGCCTCGGAGACGTTGACTGCAGGCTCGCTTGGATTTGCCTCGACGCCGGGTAACGTTACCTTCCCGGCTACGACACTGAATGGCCAGGACAAGACCGTGACGGCTCAGCAGCCGCTTGACATCGCCGACGCCACCGGCTCGGGTGCGGGTTGGAACATCACCGCGACCTCGACGCTGTTCAAGTCCGGTAGCTACTCGCTGCCCGCCGGCTCGACGACGATCGGCACGGCTCCGGCCACTCCTACCTGTGACTCGACCGTGACCTGCACGCCGGGCGGTTCGACGACCGTAGCCTTCCCCTACACCCTGCCCGCGGCGGCCACCGCTCCGACCGCGACCAAGATGTTCAACGCCCCCGCCGGCACCGGCATGGGTGACCAGACGGTGACGCCGACTTGGACGCTCGCGATTCCCGGCAATGCATATGCGGGTAGCTACACGTCCACGTGGACCGTGTCGCTCGTCAGCGCTCCGTAATAAACGTGAAGCTAAAGGCCCTCTCGCTGCTGGTCACCGCGTTTGCGGTGGCCGGCGGCGTGTTCGCGTCGGGCGCCCAGGCCGCCACGATCGGCGGCTTCGGCGCCCGGCCCGCGCATTTCAACCCCAACGTTCCCGCCACGCGCGCGTACTTCATCCGCAAGGTCCCGCGCAACGGATCTTTCACGGACCAGGTGGTCGTCACGAACACCGCGGCCAAGCCGGTGACGCTCCGCGTCTACCCAGTCGACGGTCTCACCGGCGCGACCTCGGGCGTCGTCTACGGCAACCGCGGGGTAGCCCTCCATGGCGCCGGCCTGTGGGTCACCCCCGACGTGTCGATCGTGACCGTGCCCGCCAACTCGCAGACGAGTGTCGGCTTCACCCTCAAGGCGCCCGCCGGCGCGGCCATCGGTCAGCATCTCGCCGGACTGGCCCTCGAGGATGTCAGCGCGGGTAAGTCAAGCGGCCGCTTCTCGGTGACCGAGGTGCTGCGCACGGTTGTCGGCATCGAGGTGAATGTGCCGGGCCCCTCGCAGTCACGACTCGCGCTTCAGAGTTTCTCGATCGCGCCCATCCAGGGCACGACGTATCCGTCGGTAGTGGTGAATCTTGCCAATACCGGTCAAAACCTATGTAAGCCTCAGCTGGCGGTGTCACTTCAGGGTCCGGGCGGCGTTCAGCGCGCGACCCGACGACTCGACACCGTGTTGCCGGGCGACGCGATCCCGTATCCGTTCGTGTGGCCCCATTCACTGGCAGCCGGCAGCTACACCGCGAACATCACGGCGACGGGTTGCGGGACGCGACAGGTCCTGCACGGCAGCGCGTCGCTGGGGGCAAAGCTCGTCAACAGCACCGTCCCCACGGCTGACACCCGCGCGCCCGCGGGAGGCAGCACCATCCCGTGGTGGCCGATCGCGCTCGTTGGCTTCGGTGGGATCGTCATCGGCACGCTGTTCGGGCGCCGGCGGCGGGGTCCCGCCTCGAGCTGAGAACGGTTCGCCGCGCAGTGACGCGACGTCGAGCGACAGCGATGAAGGTTCTGGTGGCGGCGGCGATCGGCGCGTGTGTGCTGATCGCCGCGCCGGCCGCGCTGGCGATGACCTGGGCAGGCCCGGAGACATCGCCGACCACGAGCACGCTCTACGGCGTGTCGTGTCCGGATGCCGGCCACTGCTTCGCGGTCGGCGGCACCACCTCCGCGGGCAAGATCATCCACACCGCGAACGCCGGGGTGGCGAGTCCGACGTGGACCGCGCAGACGCCGCCGACCGCCGCCACCGGGCAGTACAACGCGATCAGCTGCGCGGACGACAACGATTGCATTGCAGTGGGGAACACGTCCAGCGGGGCTCCGCTGATCGTGGCCACCGCCAACGGCGGCTCGACCTGGTCCAAGCAGACCCCGCCGACGTCTACGACCGTGGCGCTTGGAGGTGTTTCGTGTGCGACCAGCACGCATTGCATCGCGGTCGGAAACGACGTCGGGAGCTCGCCCGTCATCATCGCCACGACCAACGGCGGCTCCACGTGGACCGCGCAGACTGCGCCGGCGACGAGCACCCCGCTGAACGACGTCAACTGTCCCACCACGACGGTCTGCTACGCCGTCGGGGGCAGCACGAGCGCCGCCACGCTTCTCGCCACGATCAACGGCGGCTCGACGTGGACCGCCCAGACGGCGCCGAGCGGAGACAACCAGGCACTGAACGCGGTCACGTGCACGAGCACGACCGTGTGCTTCGCGGTCGGGAACGCCGTCACCGGGACGGGCGAGATCGCAGCGACCACCAACGGCGGCGCCAACTGGTCCTATCAGTCCGACGGCAGCCAACTGAGCCTGTACGGCGTGTCGTGCTGGGATGCCACCGACTGCGTTGCGGTTGGCGCAACGGGCCGGATCGCGTTGACATCGAACGGCACGGGCTGGAGCTGGCTGAACTCTCCAACCAGCAACACGCTGTACAGCGTCGACGTCAGCAACGACACCTCCGGCACGGCCGTCGGCGCCTCGGGCACCATCCTCGGCTACTCGCTGGGCTGCAACAGCTCGGGATCGCTGAACTTCACGCCGCCGACCAGCTTCTCCTGGCCGAGCACGGCGCTGACCGGGCGCGACCAATCGATCACGACGACGCTGAACGTGTCCCCCGATGACGAGACCGGCTCGCAGGCCGGCTGGAACCTGACCGCGACCTCCACGACGTTCGCCTCGGGTACTCACAAGCTGCCGACGACCGCTTCCCAGATCACCGCGGCGTCGGCGACGGCGGGAACCGGCAACTGCTCGCTCCCGGCGAACGCGATCTCCTACCCGGTGACGGTTCCGGCGGCCGCGACCGCACCCGCGCCCGTCAAGGTCTACGACGCCAGCGCCTCCAGCGGCGCGGGCCCGGTCAACGTGGCGCTGACCGCGGCTCTCAACCTCCCGGCCAACGCCCGGATCGGGACCTACAACTCCACCTGGACGCTCACGCTCGCGAGCGGTCCCTAGTCCGGCGGACGCCTCTCGGCGACCTAGCGGTTTCAGCCCTTCCTCAGCGGGAAGGGGGAGCGCAGTCTTCGAGGAGGTAGAGAGCATGCGCAGTCTTATCCGGGTCGCCGCGGTCGCCGGCGCCCTCGTGTTGGCGTCGACGGCCCAGGCGGCAGCGGCGGCCCCGGCGGCCGGGGGCTCGTTCGTGCTGACCGCCAACAGCACCGGCGGGACGTACGCACCGACGTTCACCGGCAACGGGATGCTCGGCGTCCGTGTACCACCGTCCGGCCAGGGCTACGCCAGCGGCACGGTGCCCGCGCAGTCAGAGCTCGCCGGCTTCTATGGGCAGGTCACGAACGACCCGAAGCCGGCCAACGACGTGCAGCAGCGGGCGAACATCCCGACCTGGTCGACGCTCACCTTCTCCGACGGCGGCCAGCAGTTCACGGTCCCCGGAGCGGGCGTCAGCAACTGGAGGCAGTCGATCGACCTCCACACCGGGGTCGTCACCACCACGGCGCGCTGGACCGCCCCCGACGGGCACGTCACCGACCTCACCTACGAGGTCCTGACCGACCGCGCAAACCCGGCGCTCGGGCTCGTCCGTCTCCAGTTCACGCCGCAGTGGTCCGGGGTCGCGACGGTCACCGACGCGATCGACGGTACCGCTGATACCACCGCCGTTCCCGAGCTCACCACGCAGGTGACGAAGGGCTGGAACGCGGCCGCGCGTCAGGACTGGTTGACGATCGAGACCAAGGGCACCGACATCCAGGCGACGCTCGCGAGCGAGCTCCAGGTCAGTCCGAGCGTCCAGGCAACGCCCACCCAGACCGACCAGAGCACCGACCAGAGCGTTGGCCAGCAGCTCGGCATCCCGGTGCAAGCGGGCCACACCTACACGGTCTCCAAGTACGTCGGCGTCGAGAGCTCCCAGAATGCCGCCAACACCACCACCGCCGCCCAGAGCGATGCCGCCGCCGCGGCCCGCGCCGGCTGGGACTCGCTGATCGGTGCCAGCGATGCGGCGTGGGCGCAGCTGTGGCGCGGATGGATCGAGGTCCAGGGCAACCCGACGCTCGCGACCGACGTCAACGCCAGCGAGTTCTACCTGTGGTCGAGCACGCGCGACGGCGTCGACTGGAGCGTGTCGCCGGCGGGCCTGTCGTCCAACGGCTACGACGGCCACATCTTCTGGGACGCCGAGACGTGGATGTACCCGACGCTGCTCGCGCAGCACCCCGACCTCGCCGCCGGAATGAACGCATACCGCTTCCAGCGCCTCTCCGAGGCCGACCAGCACGCTGCCGCTACCGGATACGCCGGCGCCCGCTTCCCGTGGGAGAGCGCGCTCGACGGCACCGAGCAGATCCCGCCGCCGACCTCGGTCAACAGCGAGGGGCTGTACGAGCAGCACATCACCGCCGACATCGCGCTCGCGCAGTGGCAGTACTACCTCGTGACCGCGGACAAGAACTGGCTCGAGCACCAGGGCTGGCCCGTGCTGTCCGGGGCGGCGGCGTTCTGGGCGTCGCGAGCGACGCAAGGCAGCGACGGCAAGTACCACATCGACGGCGTCACCGGGCCTGACGAGGAGAACCCGGACGTCAACGACGAGGTCTACACGAACGTCGGCGCGATGCGCACGCTCCAGGACGCCGTGCAGGCCGCCCAGGTGCTCGGGATCACGCCGCCCGCGAGCTGGTCGCAGATCGCCGCGAACCTGGTCGTGCCGGTCGACACCGACCAGGACATCCACCCCGAGTTCTCGGGATACGGCGGCCAGCTGGTCAAGCAGGCCGACGTCACCCTGCTCCAGTATCCGTGGGGATACGCGATGTCGCCCAAGCTCGCGCTCAGCGACATCAACTACTACGTGCCCCGCACCGATCCGGGCGGCCCGTCGATGAGCGACGCGGTCAACCTGATCGACAACGCCTCGCTCGGCACGCCGGGATGCGCGAGCTACGTGTACACCGAGCGGAGCTACGAGCCGTTCATCCGCGACGTGTTCGACCAGTTCTCGGAGACGAAGACCGGTGGCGCGTTCACGTTCATGACCGGGATCGGCGGCTTCCTGCAGGAGTTCCTGTACGGCTACTCCGGAATGCGCTGGGGCGGGGACAGCGTCCAGCTGAATCCGAGCCTGAACGGCGAGATCGGCGGGATCGTGCTCCACAACCTGCAATGGCAGGGCCGCACGTTCACGGTCTCGATAGGCCGGCGGCGGACGACCGTGACGCTCCAGAGCGGCGCGCCACTCCCGATCCACACGCTCGCGGGCATCCGCCGGGTCTCCGCCGGCCAGACGCTGACGCTCGCGACTCGTCGGCCTGACCTGGACGCCTCGAGCGACCTGGCCCGCTGCGGCGGCGCCACCGCCAGCAGCGCCCAGCCGGGCGCGCCGGCGCTCGCTGCAGTCGATGGCAGCCCGGCGACCGACTGGGAGCCGGCGTCGGCCGACTCGACCCTGACCGCGCCGCTCGCGGGCCCCAGCGCTGCCATCCGGACGGTCACGCTGCGATGGGGACAGCAGTGGCCGCCCGCGCCGGCGCCGAACGTACCGCCGCCCCCGGGTCCGGTAACCGTGCTGCGGCCCGCGAGCTATTCGGTGCTGGTCTCGAACGACGGGCGGAACTGGCGACAGGTCGCGGCCGTCAGCGGCCAGGATGGTCAGGTGCTCGACACGCTGCATCTGCGCGGCGTCAGGGCGCGCTTCGTGCGGGTCGCACTGACCGCGCAGAGCGCCACGAACCTCCCGCAGCTCGAGGAGCTGACCGTCACCCGGTAGCTGCCGCTACAGAATCGACAGCTCGGAGTTGTCGCCGACGAGGAATCGGTAGGCCCGCGGCTGGCGGGCGTCGCGGCCGATCTTGACGTTGCGTCCGAGCAGCGAGGACTCGATCCGGCCGTCGAGGTCATGGACGACCGACCCGGCGAGCAGGATCGAGTGCTCGACCTCGGCGTTACGGATCTCGCAGCCCTCGCCGATCGCCGTGTACGGCCCGACGTAGCAGTCGCACAGGATCGCGCCGGCGCCGATGATCGCCGGACCCCGCACGGCCGAGCGCTCGAGCCGGGCCCCGGGCTCGATCACGACGCGGCCGTCGACGCGTGAGTCGATCAGCTCGCCCTCGAGCCGGGTCTGGATCGTGTCGAGCACAAGTCGGTTGGCGGCGAGCATGTCGTCGAGGCGGCCCGTGTCCTTCCACCAGCCCTTGACGACATGCGGCTCTACCCGCAGGCCGTCGTCGACGAGCCGCTGGATCGCGTCGGTGATCTCGAGCTCGCCGCGTCCCGAGGGCTCGATCGCGCGGGCCGCCGCGTGCACGGCCGAGGTGAACATGTAGACCCCTACCAGCGCGAGGTCGGTCCGTGGCTCCGCGGGCTTCTCGACCAGTCGCGTAACCCTGCCATCGATGAGCTCGGCGACGCCGTAGTTCTCGGGATCGGGCACCTGGGTGAGCAGGATCATCGCGTCGGGGCGGTCATCCCGGAACGCCGCGACGAGATCTCCGATCCCGCCCTGGAGGAGGTTGTCGCCGAGGTACATCACGAACGGTGAGTCGCCCAGGAACGGCTCGGCGGTCAGCACGGCGTGGGCCAGCCCGAGCGGCGCCGACTGCGGGATGTACGTGATCCGCACGCCGAACCGCGAGCCGTCGCCGGCGGCAACCCGGATCTCGTCGCCGGTCTCGGGCGCGATGATGATCCCGACGTCCTCGATCCCCGCCTGCGCCATAGCCTCGATTCCGTAGAACAGGACCGGCTTGTTCGCGACCGGAACGAGTTGCTTGGCGCTCGTGTGGGTGATCGGGCGCAGGCGCGTGCCCTTGCCTCCGGACAGGATCAGTCCCTTGAGGGCCTGCATCGCGCGCAGCGTAGCGGCCCGGTCCAGCTCGGCGCGTCAGGCGTGGCCCTCGGGCTTAGCGTGCGGCGACCGGCGATGCGCCCGCGCGCAGCGCCTCGGCGGCCTCGCGGACCGCGCTCCGGGCGTCTTCGGGCTCAAGCACGACGGCGTCGCCCGCCTCCTTCAGAACGTCGCGGACGAGGTAGCGCATGCTCGCGAACCCGCGCTCGACCACGACCGCGCCGTCCTCGAGCTCGGCGGTGATCCGCCGCTCCTCCCGGGCCCAGCGCGCGCGCTCGGGGGAGATCCACACGCGAGCGCGCTGTGAGGCGGGCACCTCGCCGGTCCGCGGCCAGCCGTCGACGTCGGCTGCCGGGTCGACGTCGGGGCGCGGCTCGAACGTCTCGTCGGTCACGATGGCGGACTTGAAGCGGTCCAGGCGGAAGTGCCGAACGTCGTCGCGCGAGGGGTCGAAGGTCGCGACGTACCAGCCCTCGCGGCCGTTGATCAGCGCGTACGGCTCAACCTGGCGCGTGGAGAACTCGTCCTCGTTCTCCTTGTAGTACTCGAACGCCAGCAGCCGGCGCCGGGCGATCGCGCTCGAGACGACCGCGGCTATTTCGACGTCGTCCGCGCCCGGGGTGGCGATCTGGAGGCCCTCGTGGACCGGATCCTCGCCGAGCGCCGCGACAACCTTCTCGCGCACCGAGCTCAGCGACCCCTCGGGGATGTGCTCGCCGATCAGGTCGATCGCGGCCACGAGCGCCTTCGCCTCGACCGGCAGCAGCCGCGCCGGGCGCGCGAACGAATCTCCATACGGCTCGGGCTCGACCTCGATCGTCCCGTCGGGGAGCAGCTCGGCGTACAGGACGTACGTGCCCGCGCCGAAGTTGACGAGGTTGAGCACCGAGATGTCCTCGCGCAGCTCCTGCTCTGAGACCTTGAGCGATGTGCAAAGCTCGTCGGCGTCGAGGCGCCGGCCGGCGCGGCCGGCCTCGATCAGGATGCTCGCGAGTGTCACCAGACGCGCGAAGCGCTCGGGGCGAATCGCGCCGTCAGGGTGGTGGCCGTTGCCGGTATCGGCTGCCGCGGCCGGGGCGGGTGCGTCCGAGGCGTCCGCGGTCGGCGCGATCTGCGGCTCGCCGGTGTGGCGCTCGACCAGCAGATCCAGCCGCTCGCGGAGCTCGCTGGCGAGCTCCGGCGGACCGGCGATTCGGGCGTTCTCGCCGAGCCCTAGCACCCACGCGATCAGTTGGCGCGCGTTCGCGTACGGGGTGAGGAACACGCGGTCGCCATCGTCCCCATCGGGGCGCATATCGCCGTAGCGGTCGAAGTGGCGCTCGATCTGCCACGCGATCCGGCGCCCGATCCACACCTCGGCGGTCCCCACGGGATCGCCGAACTGCCAGTCGATTCGGTTCGCGTACCCGCGCGGGTCGAACCCGGCGGGGCGCTGGAAGTCGTGCTCGGCCTTGGTCGCATACCCGACCTTGCCGCGGATCCTCGACAGTCGGAACACTCGGATCGCGTCCCGCTCGTGCGAGTGGCCGACGAGGTAGAACTGGCCACCCTGGAACAGCAGCTGGTAGGGGTCGACCTTGCGCGTGCCGAGCACGCCGCGCTCCATCGTGAAGTAGTCGAACACGATCGTCTTGCGGCGGAAGATCGCAGTCTCGACCTTGGCCAGGCGCTGGCTGAGCTCGTGTCCGCCGGCGGAGCCGGTGATCCCGAGCGCGACCGTGTGTTGCTCGGGTGAGGTCAGCGGGCTCGGGCGGCCCCAGGAGATCTGCTGGAGCGCGAGCCGCAGCGGCTCGGCGTAGGCGAACTCGCCGTCGAGCAGGTGGAGCGCGGTGTTCAGCCCGGCGAGCTCCTGATCGGTGAACTCGATCGCCGGCAGGTGGAAGTTCTCGGGCGCGAGCGAGTAGGTCTCCTGCTCGACCAGTCCGTCGACCGGCTTCTCGACCGACAGGAAGATCCGCAGCGCCTCGAGCTCGGAGCGATCCGCGTAGAACCGGCGCGCGAACGCGTCCTCGTTCATCGCGCTGTACCCCTCGACGTCGCGCCGGATCTCCTGAGCGGTGACCGGACGCCGTTCCGCCATCAGGTATGAGATGAGCGACAGCTGACGGATCAGCTTTTCGGTGTCCTTGGCCATGCCCACTCCAACTGTAGTTGGGCTTGGCCGAAGGCGTCCCCGCCTAGGGGTGGCCGCGCGCAATTTGCGGCGAAGTTGTGGCGCGTCGTCGCGAAGCTGTGACGGCCTATGCGGCCTCGCGCTCGGCGTCGTCGCGAGATGCGAAATACGCCCCGCCACCGAGCGCCTTGTCCCACGCCGACCATTGCTCGCCGGCGCGGAGCTCCTTCTCGAGGCGGTCGAAGCTCCCGAGCTTGCCGCCGAGGTTGTCGATCATGTGCACGAGCGTCGCCTCGCGCGTGCACGGGACGACGGGGCTGCCGTGCTCGAGCGAGCCGTGGTGGCTGAGGATGATGTGGAGCAGGGCCTGGGCCACATCCGGCGGAAAGCCGTCGAGCCGCTCGATCGTGCGGCGCACACGGTAATAGCCGAGCGGGATCTCGCCGTGCAGCCGGCCTGAGTCCGACATCGAGATCCCGCCGGCGCCGAGCTCGTAGGCCTCGAGCTTGCCGATGTCGTGGAGCAGCGCGCCGGCGACCGCAACATCGCGGTCGATCCCCGGAAACATCGCCGAGATCGCGCTGACCGACTGGGCGACGCTCAGCGAGTGCTCGAGCAGGCCGTGGCGGTAGGCGTGGTGGAAGCGCTTGCCCGCCGGCGCGTCCCGGTAGCCGGCCCACGACTCGGCGAACACGGCGCTCAGCAGCTGGCGCAGGTGTGGGTCCTGGATCGTCGCGAGCAGCTCGCGTAGATCGCGCTCCATCTGGTCGACCTCGTGTGCGGGGCCGTCGTGGAGGTCCGCGCGCGCGTATTCGCCATCGCGGGGCGCGCGGACGGCGCGGACGGCGAGTTGCCCACCGGCAAATGTGCCGGTCACGAACACGACCTCGCCGGCTCGGCAGAGCTTGCCGGCGCGACGGAGCGCGGCGGCGGCGGGGGCGGCGACCGCGCCCACGCTTCCACTCCGGTCTCCGAGGACCAGCTTCAGATGATCGGGGTGGCGCTCGACCTCGCGCACCAGCAGCGCCTGAGAGACGTCCGTTCCTTCCACAAATTCCCGAACCCTCATCGTGTTCGAAGATAAAGTGGCCTGCGGACAGCACGAAAATGGAACGCTCGGCAATCGTCACCGGAGGTACCGGCGGGCTCGGCTCCGCGGTCGTCGGCCGCCTGCTCGACGACGGCTGGCGGGTGGTCGTGCCGTGGATCGTCGAGCGCGAGCTCGAGCGGGTGTCTGAGCGCGACGGGCTCGAGCTGGTGCAGGCAGATCTGTCCGACGCCGCCGCGGTGGCGTCGGTGGTGCAGGAGGCGGCCGGCGCCGGCGAGGCCCCGCTCCGCGGCGTCGTCAACCTCGTCGGCGGGTTCGCGATGGGCGCCCGCGTGCACGAGACGCCGATCGAGGACTTCGACCAGCAGTTCCGATTGAACCTCCGCCCGACGTACCTGGTCACGGCGGCGGCCCTGCCGCACCTGCTCTCGGGCGGTGGCGGCTCGATCGTGTGCGCAGGGAGTCGGGCCGCGGTCCAGCCGTTCAGCGGCGCCGCCGGCTACATCTCCTCGAAGGCCGCGGTGGTTGCGTTCGCGCAGGCGGTGGCGGCCGAGTACAAGCAGGACGGCATCCGCTGCAACGCGATCATGCCGAGCGTGATCGACACGCCGGCGAATCGAGAGTCGATGCCGGACGCCAAGCACGAGCGGTGGGTCAAGCCGGCCGAGATCGCCGGCGTGATCGCGTGGCTGCTGTCCGATGACAGCACGCCGACGAGCGGTGCCGCGATTCCGGTGTACGGCCGGGCCTAGCGGCTACGGGCGTCAGCACCTGCACAACGCCCGAAACCTCCGCGCCGCCAGCCGCTTCCGGGACATAAGCATGTAGTGGACGCTTATATCCCGATGGCGGCTTGACGGGCGGCGCTTCCGGGCGTTCTACATAGGCGCCGGCGCGCCCGCGGCTCAGCCGTCGAAGTCGCCGGCGAACAGCGCGAACACGGCGCCCTGCGGGTCCTGCAGGACCGCGATCTTGCCGATCCCGATGTCCATCGCGCCCACGAGTGTGGTGCCGCCGAGCCCGGTCGACTTCGCGAGCGTCGCGTCGAGGTCGTCGGTGCCGAAGTAGACGAGCCAGTACGTCGGCTCGTTCGGTTGCGAGGGGCGCATGCCGCCGTTGCTGGCGCCGTCGTTCTGGATGATCCGGTAAGGGAACGCCATGCCCTCGAACGGATCGGCCTGCCAACCGAAGAGCTCGCGATAGAAGTCGGCCGAGGCGTCGAGATCCATGGTCGCGAGCTCGTTCCAGGACAGCGCTCCGGCAGCATTGACGATCGATGCGCCGATGTGCAGCTTGGGCTCCCAGACCATGAAGAACCCTCCCTGCGGGTCCTGGATCACGGCCATGCGCCCGACGTCCATCACGTCGAACGGCGGCGCGAGCACGTTGGCGCCGAGCTTCGAGGCCCGGTCCGTGGCGTCTTCCGCGCTTTCCACCGTGATGTATGAGTTCCACGCCGGTGGCGCGCCGGACTGGCGCTGCATCTCGTTCTGCAGAGAGATCCCGGCGACGGGCTTGCCGCCGATGTTCATCATCGAGTACGTCATGCCGTCACCGACGGGTTGGTCGTCGGCATCCCATCCGAACAGCTCGCCGTAGTACTGCTTGGCTCCGTCCTGGTCCGTGGTCGAGAGGTCGGTCCACGAGAACGTGCCGGGTGTGTATTGGGTTCGTTCAGCCATGGAGACGACCCTAACCGGTGCGGTCCGGATGCGTGTGAGGGAACTGCGATCAGCGGACCGAAGCTGACCGCAAGGGCGCGGCCGGAGCGCTGGGCGGGGCGCCCGCTGCCTACGCGGCGTCGAAGGGCGCGAGCGCCTGCGCGATGCCCGCGTGGTCGAGGTCGGCCCCGAGCGCGCAGAGCAGCGCCATCCGCGCCGCCGCCGGTGACAGGAACGGCGCGCAGATCGCGCCGGTCGCGCGGAGGTCCCGCTCGGCGCCGGTGAAGCCGTAGGTCGTGAACAGCATCGACGAGCGGTCGGGGCGGCAGGTGATCACGACCGGCACGCGCTCGGCCGCCTCGCGAAGGTCGGCCAGCACCACCTCGGACAGGTGTCCCGCGCCGAGCGCGATCAGCACGACCCCGTCGGAGATCTCGGCCGCGTGCCGGAGCAGCGCGCCATCGTCGCCGAGGCCGGTGGTGACCGTGGTGACGCGGTGCTCGAGGCGCTTGACGGGCAGCGGCGCCGGACGCCGGGGCGTCGCGTGGAGCCACACCCGGCCCTCGACGATCCGTCCGACCGGACCGACCGTCGGTGAGCCGAACGCCACCGGGCCGGTGCTGTCGATCTTGCGGACGGTCATCGCGGCGTGGATCTCGCCGCCGAAGGCCACCACCACGCCGAGCCCCGCGGCGGCCGGCGCCCGGGCGAGCACGATCGCGTCAAGCAGGTTGGCGGGCCCATCGGCGCCGGGGGCGCTCCCCGGCCGGTTCGCCCCGGTGATCACGATCGGGGCCTCACCGCCGTACATAAGCCCGCAAACGACCGCGACCTCCTCCATCGTGTCGGTGCCGGTCGTCAGCACGACTCCCTCGCCGCCGCCGGCGGCGGCGCACGCGCGCGACGCGAGGCCGAACGCGTCGGTCAGCGTCAGGTACGTGCTCGGCAGCGACAAGACAGTCTCGGCTTCGAGCCGGAAGCCGGCCACCTGCGGAAGCTGCTCGACTAGCTCGGTGGCGTCGAGCGCGGGCACGGCGCGCTCGCCACGCATCGCGATCGTCCCGCCGGCGGCCAGGACGCGGACCGCTCGGGCCGGTGGGGCAGATCCGGAATCGCCTGACATCACGGCGGGATCATGGCGCATCCTTCTACCCTTGCAGCCGATGCGGTTCGTGATCACCGGCGCCGCCGGGATGCTCGGGCAAGACCTGGTCGCCGCCGCCAGAGCCGACGGCCACGACGTCGTGGGGCTGGCGCGGGCGGGGCTGGATATCACCGACGCCGACGCGACTACGAACGCGGTAGCCGCGGCGCGACCCGACGTGGTCGTCAACTGCGCCGCATGGACCGACGTCGACGGCGCCGAGAGCTCGCCCGACCAGGCGCTCGCGGTCAACGGCGCCGGCGCCGGCAACGTCGCGCGCGCCGCCGCCGCGATCAGCGCGTGGACGATCCACGTCTCGAGCGACTACGTGTTCGACGGGACCAAGCGCACGCCGTACGTGGAGTCCGACGCGGTCGCTCCGGCGTCGTCGTACGGCCGCTCGAAGCTCGCCGGCGAGCGCGAGGTGGCCGCGGGTGCGCCCGGCCGGCACACGATCGTGCGCTCGTCGTGGCTGTTCGGCGCCGGCGGTCCGTGCTTCCCCGCGACGATCCTGCGGCTTGCCGGAGAGCGCGACGAGCTGAAGGTGGTCGACGACCAGGTCGGGTGCCCGACGTTCACGGGTCACCTGGCCAACGCGCTCGTGGAGTTGGCCGCCCGCCGTCCGCTCGGGAGCGTCCACGTGGCCGGCGGCGGGTTGTGCTCGTGGTACGAGTTCGCGCGCGAGATCGTCGCGGGATCGGGATTGCGGTCCGAAGTGACGCCGTGCACGACCGCGGACATGCCGCGACCGGCGACCCGCCCCGCCTACAGCGTGCTCGGCTCCGAGCGACGCGATGAGGTCCCGTCGCTCGCCGATTGGCGCGAGGGGCTGGCCGAATACCTTTCGGCGGTGCCGGCGGTGAGCGCGCGATGAAGCTGCTCGTCTGCGGGGGCGCCGGCTTCATCGGCTCGACATTCGTACGCGAGCGCGTCCGCGAGCACGGCGACGAGGTCACCGTGCTCGACAAGCTGACGTACGCCGGCCGGCGCGAGAACCTGCAGGACGTGGCGTCGGAGATTCGCTTCCTCCAGGGCGCGATCGAGGATCCCACCGCCGCGACCGAGGCGATTGGGTCCCACCCACCCTGCGAGGCGATCGTGAACTTCGCCGCCGAGACGCACGTGGACCGGTCGATCACCGGGCCCGAGGAATTCATCATGACCAACATGCAGGGGACGCACGTGCTGCTCGAGGCGGCACGCGAGCGGGGGTTGCGCTACCTGCAGGTGTCGACCGACGAGGTGTACGGGTCGATCGAGACGGGCTCGTTCACCGAGGAGTCGCCGCTTCAGCCGTCGAGCCCGTACAGCGCGACCAAGACCGGCGCCGACCTTCTCGTCTCGAGCTACTTCCACACGTACGGGTTGGAGACCGTGATCTGTCGCGGCTCGAACAACTACGGCCCTCATCAGTACCCGGAGAAGCTGATTCCGCTGATGATCCTGAACGCGCTCGCGGGAGATCACCTGCCCGTGTACGGCGACGGCAAGAACGTGCGCAACTGGCTGTTCGTCGAGGACTTCGCCCGTGGGATCGGGCACGCGCTCGAGCACGGCGCACCGGGCGAGGTCTACAACTGCGGCGGCCCGGACGAGTGCGACAACCTGACCGTGGTCCGGAAGATCCTCGAGCTGACCGGCCGGGATGAGTCGCTGATCGAGTTCGTGACCGACCGCCCCGGGCACGACCGGCGCTACTCGCTTTCGTCGGACAAGCTCACCGCGCTCGGGTGGCGGTCGCAGGTGCGGTTCGAGGAGGGGCTAGCGCGGACCGTCGAGTGGTACCGCGACAACCCGGGGTGGTGGGAGCCGATTCGCTCGGGCGCCTACCGCGAGTACTACGAGCGCCACTACGGACGAGCGCTGAGGGCTTGAACACCGCGGACGGGCTCGGCGAGCTGGATCGCGAGGTCATCGCCTGCCGTCGCTGCCCGCGCCTCGTGGCCTGGCGCGAGGAGGTCGCGCGGGTGAAGCGCGCGTCGTTCGCCGGCGAGGAGTACTGGGGCAAGCCGCTCACCGGTTTCGGCGACGCGGACGCCGGCGTGCTTGTGATCGGGCTCGCGCCGGCGGCCCATGGGGGCAACCGGACCGGGCGGATCTTCACCGGCGACCGCTCGGGCGACTGGCTGTTCGGGTCGCTGTACCGGACCGGGTTCGCGAACCAGCCGACATCGGTGGCGCGCGACGACGGGCTGCGCCTGCGCGGGTGCTACATCGCCGCCGCCGTTCGGTGTGCGCCGCCGGCCAACAAGCCGACGCCGGGCGAGCGCGACAACTGCCTGCCGTATCTCGTGCGCGAAGTTCGGTTACTCGAGTCGATCCGGGTGATCGTGACGCTCGGGTCGTTCGCGTGGGACGCGACGCTCCGCGTCCTGACCGCGCTAGAGGTCGCGATCCCGCGGCCCCGGCCGAAATTCGGGCACGGCGCTTCGGTAGAGGTCGGCCGCTTCACGTTGCTCGGCTGCTTTCACCCGAGCCAGCAGAACACGTTCACCGGGAAGCTGACCGAGCCGATGATCGACGGGGTGTTCGAACGGGCGAAGGCGCTCGCGGGTTAGCCGGCGGCTGCGGTCAGGAACGGTCCTCGATCGCGGAAATCCAGGGTCCCGGCTCGCTACGCTCGGCTCAGGGTGTCACTCGAGCAATTCAGTCCTCGCACGCGCGACTGGTTCGCCGCCGCATTCACCGAGCCGACGCCGGCGCAGGCCCAGGCGTGGCCGGCGATCGCGTCGGGTGACCACGTCCTGATCTCGGCGCCGACCGGGTCGGGGAAGACGCTGGCGGCATTCCTATGGGCGATAGACCGGTTGGCCAGCCAGCCAAGCCGGGAGGAGCGAGGCGCGCGGCGGATCGGGCTCGTCTACGTCTCCCCGCTCAAGGCGCTGTCCTACGACATCGACCGCAACCTCCGGGTGCCGCTGCGCGGGATCGGTGCGGATCTGAAGGTCGCGGTGCGCACGGGCGACACCCCACAGCGCGAGCGCCAGGCGATGCTCCGCGAGCCGCCCGACATCCTCATCACCACCCCCGAGTCGCTGTACCTGATGCTGACCGGGCGTGCCCAGGAGCTGTTCGCCGGCAACGAGTCGTGCATTGTCGACGAGATCCACGCGGTGGCGGCGACCAAGCGCGGCGCGCACCTGGCGCTCACCCTCGAGCGACTGACGCAAGCCGCCGGGCGGGAGGTCCAGCGGATCGGACTGTCGGCCACGCAGAAGCCGCTCGAGGAGATCGGCCGGTTCCTCGTCGGGCCGACGAGAACGTGCCGGATCGTCGACACCGGGATCCGCAAGGAGCTCGACCTCCAGATCATGGTCCCGGTCGACTCGATGGTTGAGCCAGACGCCACCCCGACGCCGGACCTTGACCCGCTCGCCGGCGGCAACGAGGCGACGCGCCGGTCGATCTGGCCGGCGATCTATCCCGAGCTTGTCAAGCTGGTCAACGCGCACCGTTCGACGATCCTGTTCGTCAACAACCGCCGCGCGGCCGAGCGGCTCGCGCTCAGGCTGAACGAGCTCGCCGAGCACGAGATCGCGCGCGCCCACCACGGCTCGCTCGCGCGCGAGGAGCGGCTCGTGGTCGAGGAGATGCTCAAGGCCGGCGAGCTGCCGTGCCTGGTGGCGACCTCATCGCTCGAGCTCGGCATCGACATGGGCGCGGTCGACCTCGTGATCCAGGTCGAGTCGCCGAAGTCGGTGGCGCGCGGGCTCCAGCGGATCGGCCGCGCCGGCCACTCCGTCGGCGACGTCAGCCGCGGCCGCATCTTCCCGAAGTTCCGTGCCGATCTGCTCGAGTGCGCCGTGGTCGCAAACCGGATGCGGGAGGGCCTGATCGAGACGACGGTCGTGCCCCGGAACGCGCTCGACGTGCTCGCCCAGCAGATCGTGGCGATCGCCGCCGCCGCGCCTGAGGACCAGCCGGTCGCGGTCGACGCCCTGCATCAGATGGTCACCCGGACCCACTCGTACGCCGAGCTCAGCCGCACGCAGCTCGAGAACGTGCTCGACATGCTCGACGGTCGCTATCCGTCCAGCGAGTTCTCCGAGCTCCGCGCGCGGATCGTGTGGGACCGCGTGAAGGGCACCATCCGCGCGCGCAAGGGGGCCCGGCAGCTCGCGGTCACGAACGCCGGCACGATCCCGGACCGCGGCCTCTACAGCGTCACGCTCCCCGACGGCCGGCGCGTGGGTGAGCTCGACGAGGAGATGGTCTACGAGGCCCGCCCGGGCCAGACGTTCCTGCTCGGGGCGAGCACGTGGCGGATCGAGGAGATCGGGCGCGACCGCGTGATCGTCACGCCGGCGCCCGGCCTCCCGGGCGCGGTTCCGTTCTGGAAGGGCGACGGGATCGGGCGGCCGAAGGAGCTCGGCGAGGCGATCGGCGCGTTCTCGCGCTGGGCGGTCGACCAGCCGGCCGAGGTCCTCGAGTCCAAGTACGACCTGGATCGCCGTGCCGCGAACAACCTGGTCGAGTTCCTGCGCGAGCAGCAGCAGGCCACGCGCGTGATCCCGTCGGACCGCGCGATCGTGGTCGAGCGCTTCCGCGACGAGATCGGCGACTGGCGGCTGTGCGTCCTCAGCCCGTTCGGCGGGCGCGTCCACGCGGCCTGGGGGCTCGCGCTGAGCGCGCGGATCCGCGATCAGCTCGGGCTCGAGTCCGACGCGATCTGGTCCGACGACGGGATCATCGTCCACCTCCCCGAGGCCGAGGAGCCTCCAGGCGCCGACCTGGTCATGCTCGAGCCCGACGAGGTCGAGGAGGCCGTCGTCGGCGAGCTCGCCGCGAGCGCCCTGTTCGGCGCGCGCTTCCGCGAGAACGCCGCCCGCGCGCTGCTGATCCCGCGGGCGCGACCCGGCCGGCGGACGCCGCTGTGGCAGCAGCGGCTGAAGTCCCAATCGCTGCTCGAGGTCGCGAAGAAGTACGGGGAATTCCCGATCATCCTCGAGACCTACCGTGAGTGCCTGCGCGACGTGCTCGACGTCCCCGGCCTGGTCGAGCTGCTGACCGCGCTGCACCGCCGCGAGCTGTCGCTGATCGAGGTCGAAACCGCGACCGCCTCTCCGTTCGCGTCGAGTCTGCTGTTCGACTACGTCGCGACGTACATGTACGAGGGCGACACGCCGAACGCCGAGCGCCGAGCGGCGGCGCTGTCGCTCGACCGCGACCTGCTCCGCGAGCTGCTGGGGCAGGAGGAGCTTCGCGACCTGATCGACCCGGGGGCGCTCGAGCAGGTCGAGGACGACCTCCAGTTCCGATCCGAGATGAGGCGGGCGACAAGCCGCGACGGCCTCCACGACGTGCTCAGGGGAGTCGGTGACCTGACGGTCGCCGAGGCGCGGCTCCGCGTGGTCGAGGGGCTCGACGCGGCGACGATGCTCGAGGACCTGCGCGGCGAGCGCCGGGCGATCACCGTGCGACTCGCCGGCGAGGAGCGCTGGATCGACGCCGCGGACGCCGGCATGTACCGCGACGCGCTCGGCGCGGCGCCCCCGGGCGGGTTGCCCGCGGCGTTCCTCGAGGACGTGCCCGACTCGCTGTCGCGGCTGGTCCGCCGCTACGGGGCCACGCACGGTCCGTTCACCGCCAACGACCTCCCGGCGCGTTACGGCGTCGACTGCACCGCGGTCCTCACCGGGCTCGAGCGCTCCGGCGAACTCGTGCGGGGCGAGCTCCGCCCCGGCGGGAGCGAGCGCGAATGGTGCGACCCCGAGGTGCTCAGGCGGTTGCGCCGGGCCTCGCTCGCGGTCCTGCGCAAGGAGGTCGAGCCGGTCGACCCGAGCGCGCTCGCGCGCTTCCTTCCGGCGTGGCAGGGAGTCGACCGTCACCCGGCGACCGGCGCCGGCGTGGACCGGCTGCGCGAGGTGCTCGTACCGCTCCAGGGCCTGGCGGTCCCGGCCGAGGTGTGGGAGCGCGACGTGCTGCCGCGGCGTGCGGGCGCGTACTCGCCGGCGTGGATCGATCAGCTGTGCGCGAGCGGCGAGCTTGTGTGGATCGGGGCGGGCGCGCTCGGCCGCAATTCCGGCCGGGTCGTCCTGTACTTCCGCGAGGATCTGCCTTTGCTTGGCCCGCCGGTGCAACGGGGTGCGGGGGCCGGAGCGGGTGCGGCTCTCCAGTCGCCGGCGCACGAGGCGGTCCGCGCGCGGCTGGCAGCCGGCGCGTGCTTCTTCACCGACCTGCTTGTCGACGTAGATCTCCCGCCCGAGGAGATCCAGGAGGCGTTGTGGGATCTGGCCTGGGCGGGCGAGGCGACCAACGATGCGTTCGCGCCGTTGCGGGCGCCGCGGCTGACGCTGGCCCGGGCCCAGCGCGAGCGGGGCCGGGGTGGCGCGCGCCCCGGACGGTTCGCGTCGCGCCGGCGCGGCGCGGGCGCCTCGGCCCAGGTCCAGGGCCGCTGGTCGCTGACCGAATCGCTGTTCCGGGCCTCGTTCGATCCCGCCGCGCGGCGCCGGGCGCAGGCGGAGTTGCTGCTCGAGCGCTACGGGATCCTGACCCGCGAACAGGTGCGGGCCGAGGGCGTACCGGGAGGGTTCTCGGCGATCTATCCCGAGTTGTCGCAGCTCGAGACGCTCGGGATCGCGCGCCGCGGCTACTTCGTCGAGGGCCTCGGCGGGGCTCAGTTCGCGCTGCCCGGTGCGGTCGAGCGTCTGCGCGGCGCGAAGGCCGGCGACGAGGCCCCGGTCGTCCTGGCGGCCGTCGATCCCGCCCAGCCGTACGGCGCGGCGCTGGCGTGGCCGGCGACAGCGCAGTCGCGGCGCCCCACGCGCGTTCCGGGGGCATACGTCGTCCTGGCCGCGGGCGAGCCGATCGTCTACGTCGAACGCGGTGGGCGCGCACTGCAGACGCTCGTCGGACCCGACGACCAGCGGCTCGAGCCCGCGCTGGCAGCGCTCGTCGAGCAGGTCCGCACCGGTCGGATCAAGCGCATCGCGCTCGAGAAGGTCGACGGCGAATCGGCGCTCGACACGCCTCTGGGCGAGGCGCTGATCAGGCTTGGCTTCCAGGAAGGGCCGCGCCGGCTAACCCTCAGCGCGTAGAGGATGGTCCACTAGATGCCCGAGGGCGACACGATCGCCTACGCGGCCAACCGTATCCGCCCGGTGCTCGAGGGCCGCGTCCCCGACGAGATCCTGACCCCGCATCCGCGGCACACGCTCGACCGCTGGCCATCGCGCCTGGAGGGCCGCGCGGTCCGCAGCGTCGACACCCATGGGAAGCACCTGTTCATCCGGTTCGAAGGGGATCTCGTGCTGCACTCGCATCTGGGGATGGTCGGAGCGTGGGGCGTGTACGCGCCCGGGCGATCTGGATCCCGCCCCACCCGTTCGGCGCGGCGGGCGTGGATCGTGTTCCGAGCCGGCGATCACGAGGTCGTCGAGTTCGACGGCCCGCTGCTCGAGCTGATCACCGAAGGGCGGACGCGGTTCGACCAGCGCCTCGCCGCGCTCGGCCCGGACGTGCTCGCGGACGAGTTCGACTTCGACGGCTTCTTCCGGCGCCTGCGCTCGGACGACCCGACACGTCCGCTCGGCGACGCGCTGCTCGATCAGCGAAACGTCGCCGGGATCGGGAACATCTGGAAGGCCGAGGGATGCTGGGAGGCCGGCGTCGATCCGTGGCGCGCGCTCGGGACGGTCGGCGATCCCGAGGTCGTGGCGATCATCGAGGCGGTCAGGCCGAGGATGCTGCGATCGGCGACCGAGGGCCCGCGCGCGATCGGGCCGCGGGTGTACAAGCACACGGGTCGTCCGTGCCCACGCTGCGGGGGACGGATCGCCGCGAAGGGGCAAGGCGACGCGAACCGGACGACATACTGGTGTCCGAGATGCCAGAAGTAGGAACCCTCCGTCGCGTCGGCCACAAGGGCGCCGACCTGATCGCGCCCGGCAACACGTACGCGAGCTTCGACGCGGCGCTCGCGGCGGGCGTCGACATGATCGAGTTCGACGTGCTCCGGGAGGAGCACGGTGAAGGGCTGATCGTCGCCCACGACTACCGGGACGCGGCCGACCGCTTGCCCGCCACGCTCGACGAGGTGCTCGCGTATCTCGCCGGCGATCGGTTCGCGGGAGTCGAGCTCGACGTCGACCTGAAGCTGCCCGGCTACGAGCTGCGCGTGCTCGACGCGCTGATGAATGCCGGCGTGCTCGACCGGGCGCTGATCTCGAGCCAGTACCGCTCGAGCCTCGAGCTGCTGCGCGCCGCCGACCCGACCGTCAGACTCGGCTGGTCGGTACCGAAGGTGACCAAGGACCCGTTCCGCTCGCGCTGGAGCTCGCTGGTCGCCCTGGTCGCGGTGCAGGGACTGCGTCTGGTGCTACCGGCTCAGGCCGCCCGGGCGGTCAGGGAGCGGCGGTGCGACGCGCTGATGGTGCACTGGCGGCTCGTGACCCGCCGGCTCGTGCACAGCGTTCAGCGGGAGGGCGGCGAGGTTTACGTGTGGACGGTCGACGAGCTCCCACGACTGCGGGCGCTCCACGCGCTTGGGGTCACCGGAGTGATCACGAACGACCCGCGGCTGTTCGGGGCGCTGGCGTGAGCTAGCCGTGTGATGGATGCCTCGCCTGCGCGTAGTGACGGTGTGAGCGAGACCTTGACGGCTCCGGGCAGGGACACCTCGTGGGAGCGGTTCGAGTCGTTGTACCGCTCGAGCCGCGACGACGTGTATGCATACGTGGCGACACTGCTGCGTGATCCGGCCGCCGCCGAGGACGTGACCGCGCTCGCGTTCGAGCGCGCCTATCGGCGCCGGCGGACGTTCGATCGACGCCGTGGTGAGGAGCGAGCGTGGCTGTTCGGTATCGCTCGCAACGCGGCGCTCGACGAGCTTCGCCGGCGCCGACGGGTCGCCGCGCTCGTCACCGATCCCGAGGACGTCACCGAGCAGGACGCCGGCGACGGCGCCGAGGTGGCGCTTCGCCGCACCACGGTCCAGTCGGCACTCGCCAAGCTACCCGCCCGCGAGCGGGAGATCGTCGCCCTCAAGTTCCACGCCGGGATGTCCAACGCCGAGCTGGCCCGCGTGCTCGGGATCAGCGAGTCGAACGCAGGCACCCTGCTCTACCGCACGATGGAAAAGCTCCGGAAGGCTTGTAATGCCACTGCTTGACCAGGATCCGATCGATCCCGAGATCGCCGCCACGCTGGACGCGATCGACGCCACGCTCGCGGGCGAGCCGGTCGACGGCCGCTACGCCGACATCGCCGAGATCGCGTTGCTGCTCGCATCGGACAAGCCGCAGATTCCGCCGGCGTTCGCGCAGTCGCTGGATTCGAAGGTCGAGCGGCGGTTCGTGGGCGTGGACGCGCAGAAGCGGTGGTTCGGGACGAAGGCGACGCGCCAACGCAGGAACTGGCAACGCATGTGGCAGGCGACGGGCGCGCTCGGTGCCGTGGCCGCGCTCCTCGTCGCGATCGTGGTCGTGCTCGGTGGCGAGCACGGCGCGTCGTCGGCATCGTCTTCGTCGGCCGCGTTGTCGGCCGTCGCGCCCGCCACGACGACCTCGGCCGCGAGCGGTGCAGCGTCGAGCGCGCCGGCGAGGAAGTCCGCGGCCGCCGCCCCGACTCCCTCGAATTCGTCGGCGTTCGGCTCGTCCGCGTCGTCCGCATCATCGGCCGCCGGCGCGCCTGCGCCACCGCTGCAGCCGCCCACGACCGGCCGCAAGGTCGTCCAGGGCGCGCAGCTCAACCTGACCGCGGCCCCGAACCGGATCGGCGACGTCGCGCAGGAGATCTACGACGAGATCGGTCAGGTCAACGGGATCGTCGAGAGCTCGAACGTCACGCAGGGCGGACTCGCGGGCACTGCGAACTTCCAGCTGAGCGTGCCGAGCGGAGCGCTGGGGCGGACCCTCAGCGCGCTGTCGTCGCTGACCTACGCGCAGGTCGTCTCGCGCACCGACAACACCCAGGACATCACCGATCAGTACGGGGCGGCGACGCGCGCCCTGGGCGACGCCCGGGCGCTCCGGACCTCGCTGCTCAAGCAACTCGCGGACGCCGTAACGACCGAGCAGATCGACAGCCTCAAGGCTCAGATCAACGACGCCGAGGCGTCGATCTCGAGTGACCAGGCGACGCTCAACCGGCTCAATCGCCAGGTCAACTACAGCCAGCTGACGGTCATGATCAATGCTCAGTCGCCTCCGCCGGTCGCGCATCACAGCAGCGGCGGGTTCACCCTGCGCAAGGCCGCGCACGACGCGGGGCGTGTTGTGACGGTCGTCGCCGGCGTCGCCCTGATCGCGGTTGCCGCGCTCGCGCCGATCGCGCTTGTCGTCGCGCTCGCGTGGTGGGTGGGGGCGGCGCTCCGGCGCCGGCGGCGCGATCAGGCGCTCGACTCCGTCTGACCAGCGGGCGCGTGTGGTATCCATGCTGACAATGCCTCAGAGCGGCGAGGACACGATCGCGCTGCTGCACCATGTCCCGGTCTTCTCGGCGCTGTCGCCCGAGGAGCTCGCCAAGGTCGCGCAGGTGGCGGTGCCGCGCCGGTTCGAGGCGGGTGAGGTCGTGTTCAAGGAGGGCGACGAGGGCAGCACGTGCTACGTCGTCCGATCGGGCCGGGCGCGCGCGGTCCGCGAGCATCCGGACGGTCGCTCGATCACGCTTGCCCACTTCGAGCCGGGCGACATCTTCGGCGAGATGGCGATGCTCGACGGGGAGCGGCGCTCGGCGACGGTGGAGTCAATCGAACGGACCGAGGCGATCGCGATCCTCAGCGGGGACATGCACCGGCTGCTGCGCGAGTATCCGGACATCTCGGTGAAGCTGATCGCCGCGCTCGGCCGGAGGTTGCGCGAGACCAACGAGCGCCTCGCGCGGCAGTCGTTCCAGACCGTGCAGAGCCGGGTCGCCACGGTGCTCGCTGAGCTGGTGGCGACGGCGCGCGCGGGAGCCGATGACGACGGCGATGTGGTGATCACCGCTACGCAGGCGGAGCTCGCCCAACTGGCCGGTTCCTCACGCGAATCCGCCAGCCGATTCCTGGCCGTACTCGAGCGCGCAGGAATAATTAGTCAGGGACGGGGAAAGCTCACCGTTCATGACGCAGAAGCGCTCGGGCGATACGTCTACTAGCCCGGAAGCTGAAATCGAACTGTCGGCCGGGGGAGCGGTCGTGCGCGATCGCGAGGTGATCGTGATCGTCCCGGTCAAGCGTGACGCAAATCGCCGGCGGGTGCTGGGTCTGCCGAAGGGCCACCTCGACGAGGGTGAGACCGCCGAGGCGGCCGCCAGGCGCGAGGTCACCGAGGAGACGGGCGTCACGGCGGAGCTGATCGACAAGCTCGGTGACGTCGAGTACAGCTACGAGCGCCGCGGCCGGCGCCGCGCCAAGCGTGTGGCCTTCTACCTGTTCGAATACCGGTCAGGGCGCCTCGAGGACCACGATCAGGAGATCGAGGACGCGCGGTGGATGCCGCTCGAGCAGGCCGCCGAGGAGCTGACGTACCCCGGCGAACGCGAGATCGTGCGACGCGCGTTGTCGCGCTTGTCCCCGGATCGGTAGGCTGGCGCCCGTGCGCGTCCTTAACTTCTACTCGTCGGTCTTCGCCGACCAGCTGCGTCGTGGCCGCAAGACCGCCACCATCCGCCTGGGCGACAAGTCACACAAGTACCGCAAGAACGATTGTGTGCTCGTGACCATCGGCTACCAGCACTCTCCGCGCGAGAAGATCTTCAACGCAGTCATCGATCAGGTCGAGGTCAAGCGGGTTCGCGACCTGTCCCCACGGGACATCGAGCACGACAACCCGGAATTCCGGCGCGTGGACGAGATGATCCACTTCCTGGAGCAGATCTACGCCCGCAAGGTATCGATGGACGACACGGTGACCGTCGTCCGCTTCTCGCAGATCATCGAGAACCCGCCCGAGCTGCGCGACCGGATGCACGGCCTCGGCGCCGCGCGCAACTGACAGCCATCCGCCGGTTGCGCCTGGCGGGCCAGGACGCCTCGCTGCCGTAAGCCCGTCCTGGGCCCCGCGGCCCCGAGCGCGGATCAGTGCTTCTTGTGCTTGCGAGTGGGCGCGCGGTGCAGCGTTGGCGTCGTCCGCAGACCCGATCCGGCGAAGCTGGCCGGCGGCGGTTGCGGTCGCGCCGGCGGAGGCGAGTAGACGGGCGCCGACGAATGGGTCGAGGGCGCCGAGGGCGGCGCGGAGGCGCTCGCGCTCGACGATGAGCTTGAGGCCGACCCGGCCGATGCCGTGCGCTTAGCCGAGTTGTGCGCGGCGTGCTTGGCCGGCGCCTTGTGCTTGGTGGTCGCGGCGGCGGCCTTGCCCGTCGTCGTCGCGGTCGTCGTGTTCGCCGGTGTCGTGGTCGTGGCTGCCGGAGGTGTCGTTGCCGTCTGCGGCACCGGCGGCGCCGGGGTGGAGCCCGCGGACACGGGCACGGCTGCGGGCGTGATGGGTACGGACGCCGTCCCGTGGTTGCTCGAGCCACCGAGCAGCTTCACCGCGAGCAAGATGATCAGCAGGACTGCGAGGACGACGATCAACACGCGCCTCGTTATGCCGAGCGGCGTCCTCCGGCGGGCGGGCGCCAGCTTCCTCGACCTCGGTCCCGGTTGCCCGACGCGCCCGGACGCACGACTCTGAAAGCGCTCGCCGGCAATCGCCGCGCTCGCCTTGGTGCGTGCGCCGGCTGCCTTCGCGCGCCCGCGGGCGGGTGACCTCGCCGGCCGGCGGGGCGATGGCCGTGGCGAGACGGTCGGCTCCGGTCGGGAACCGGTCGCCGCAGGGGCCGGTGGCGACGGAGTCGCGGCGGCCGCGCCTAGCACGCTTCCGATGACGAGGCCACCGCTTGCCTCCGGCGCGAGGGCGGTCGGCCGCTGTCCCGCCGGTGGCGCGGGCGGTTCCGGAGTGCGAGCGGCTGGCGGCTCGGGAGTGGGAGCGACGGGCGCCGCTTCGACGGGCGGGGATGGGCGGACCGGCGTCGTCGAGATCGCCCGCGCGGTGAACTCCCGCGCTCCGCCGTTTGTGATCAGCGTCGCGTGGCTCTGAGGGCGCGGCGCCGGTTCGGGTTCGGGCTCGGGCCGCGCCGGCTGGGGTTGCAATGGCGCCACCTCGTCGACCATGGGCGCCTGGGGCGGGCGCTTGGCGGCGGGAAGCTCGACGGCTTCTGCTGGTTGCGCTCCCCGCCTGCGTGGACGGGGCTTGGCCTGGACGAAATCTGGCTCGGGGACGAGCGGCTGGATCCTCGGGGGGCGCCGGCGCGGAGGTGGATCCTCGGTGGCGGCGGCCATCTTGGCGAGTGTGTCCGCCAGTTCCCCGGGAGACCGCTGTGGGGCGGTCGAGCGGCGCCTCTTCCGCTCCGTTGCCATGGCCGGATCATAACCCCGGCGGGGCCGCCGGGACGCACTTGGGGCACGGCGAAGAATGACCGCGAGCGCTGATTCTCGCCCGGTCCTTGACCGTCAGCACGGATTACGGATGAACGAGGCGAGTCGCCAGGGGCCGCGCCGGGTCTCGGCGACGATCGACGAGTCCCCGTAGAAATTCGCCCCGAAGCAGGATGTGCGATGGCTCAGGGTCACGGTCGCCGGATAGTCCGCGGTGTGGCCGCTCACGCAGCTGGGAGTGCAGATGCGCACGACCGCCGTCCCACGGCCGTTGGCGACCGCGGCTCCCCAGTGGCTCCATTGCATGCGCTCGAGCGTCGCATGTTGGGCGAAATAGACCGTGGTCGGCTGGACGGTGGCGCGATCGGTGAGGTCGAGGACGAAGATCGCCTGCGCCGGGTGCTGGGCGGGCAGGTGCGGCGGGGCCGGCTCGTGCTCGGTGGGCACGGAGCTGACCGGTTTGGGATCGGGAGGGGCCGCGCTCGCCCCGCAGCCGGCCACCACCATGGCGGCGGCGAGTGCCGCGGCGGCGGCGAATCTGGTTACTGACTTTTGCATCCGCCCGACTTGATCCTGTCGATCATCGTATTCGCGTTGCCCAGCTGCGCCATGTAGTTCGCGCCGTCGTTGAATTGCCCGGCACCCGAGCTCTGCGTCATCTGGGCGAGCTCCCACGGCTGAAGTCCCGGGTGCTGGGCGTCGTAAGCGATTGCACCCGCGCTCGACCCTCCGCTCGTGTAGTAGGGGCTGCCGATCTCGTCGCCGATCAAGTACATCCTGATCGCATCGGGCGGGTTTGTCTCCTGAGTCACCGTTCCCCACCCCATGTCTGCCTGCTGCTGGTACATGCCGAGCGACTGGGCCTCGCCCGGGGTGTACGTGGTGATGTTCCGCATCGTCGACTCGGCCCAGCCGGCGAGGAAGGCCGAGAGCATCACGTTCTGGTCGACGTGCAGGCTGTTGCCGATCGACCAGATCAGGCAGCCGAGGGCCAGCTGGCCCGGGTCGGACTGGGTGATCCCCCCGATGGTCGGGAGGCTCAGCGAGCCGACGGGGCCGCCGTTCAGCGGCACGAGGTGAACATCGGAGTTGCCGAAGCCGACCGGCTGACTGGTGCCGGGCGCGGACGAGACCTGCTGGGTGCAGCCGCCGCTGTCGGCGAGCTCGATCTCGTCGGGCTTGCTCACGAATGGCGCGCTCAACCCGAATGTCTTGAGCGTCGCGTCGGTGATCTCGTTCGCGGCGCCGTGCTTGGGTAGCCCGGTGACCGTCGATGCAGCGCCGCAGGAATGCGCCTCGTCGATCTGATCGGACTGCCCGTCGCTGCTGCCGGTACCGCCGGTCAACCCGGTAGCCGGCGCGGAGGTGTCGTACCCGCGCACGCCGACCAGATGCAGCTTTTCGGCGACCGTGAGCGCCTGAAGCTTGCCCGCCAGCTTGGGCTCGCAGCCATGTGTGTAGTCGGCCTTCGGGTCAGCGAAAAAGCCGGGACCGGTGCCGTGCGTGGGCGGGTTGAACGGCGTGCCGTCGACGACGCTGGCGTCACAGGAGGTCGTGGTGCTGGTGATCGCCGGACTGTCCTGCGAGAACGGATCGGTGCTGGCCCGGGCCATCGCAGAGGCCCCCTGGCCGGCCTCGACGCTTCGGTTGGGGAGCGTCTGCTGCGAGTGGACGGTCACCTCCACGTCGGTGCCGAACAGCCCGGAGACCGGGATGAACTTGATGTCGTCCGGGCAGGACATGTAGCCCTGATTGTTGGTGGCGTACTGCGCGGCCTTGGCACACACCGTGCTGGGATCGTAGGTAGGCGGAAGCGGCTGGCCGTCCGCCCCGTAACGAACGATCCGCAGCTCGCTGACGAGCTCCTGCTCGCCGGCAAGTGCGGCGGCGTCGGCGGCCGTCTGGGCCTTGCTGGCGATCGCAGTCGAGAATCCGAGCCAGAGCACGAGCGCGCCGCCGCCGATCAGCAGGATCATCATCACTACCAGCAGCGGCAGAACCTGACCGCGTTCGTCGCGCACGAACGCGCGACCGAGCGATCGACCAGAACCCTGCACGGATGGCACCTTAGGGCGAAACAACTGCGACCCGGAATTGTTGTGGTTGGGTAGCATAGGATCGCCGTTTTGCTCTACTTGCGAGCCGCTACGGATGGCTCGGACCGGGCACATGTCGGCAGGGAGAAGATGCGCACCTCGGCAGCCACAAGGCGGGCGTTGGAGCAGGTCATCTGGGATCACGGAGGAGCCCACCCCCGGGCGGTGAGTAGATGATCGGCGATCAGCAATGAGGCGACGACAGCTGAACCCGCGCCAGCGGCAGGGTCTGCTGCTGGTCATGATCGCCGCGGCCGGGTTGCTCGGAGTCTTCCTGCTGATCGCCAGCTACGTGGCCAACGTTTCCAAGCAGGTCGGTCCAAAGACCCAGATCCTCGTGCTGATCAGGCCGCTGCCTCCCTACCACGCGGTGAGCACGTCCGACCTGGGCGAGATCACCGTGCCGGTGAAGTGGGCTCCGGCCAACGCGCTGACCGAGCCGAGCGAAGCCCTCGGGCTGGTCAGCACGACCCAGCTCCAAGCCGGAACCGACCTCCAGGGGGGGATGCTCTCCGAGCTCCCCACGGTCCAGCCGGGTGACCAGGAGGCCGCGTTCACGATCGACGCCGAGACTGGCGTGGCGGGGCAGCTCCAGCCCGGCAGCCTGGTGGATGTCGTCGCCGTCTACGGGTCGGGTGGGAGCGCCGGAAAGGGCTACGCCGAGTTCGTCGCGCGCGACGTCCGGGTGGTGAACGTGGGCCAGCTCGCCGGCAGCGGCTCAGCGCCGATCATCCTGTCGCTCAGTCCCCAGGAATCGCTCGCGATCAGCTACGCGGAGTCCACGGCGTCCAAGATGCGCTTTGTGCTGGACGCCCAGGGGTCGAGCACCACGCCCGCGCCCGTGCCTCCTTACTCGCCGTCGCCCACGCCATGATCCGGGTCCTGCTCGCGGTCAACGATCCCCGGCTCGCCGACCAGCTCTCTGGGTTGTTTGCCGAGGCCGATGACCTCCAGGTCGTCACCACCCTGCGCGACCCGGCGGAGCTGCGCGGGGCGCTACCTCGCCACGACGTCGACGCGATCGTCCTCCACGACCGGCGCGGCTCGGTCCCGCTGATCGAGGTGACGCGGGAGCTGACCACGACCCACCCCGATGTCGGGCTCGTGCTGGTCGTCTCCGAGGACTCTCCGGAGCTGCTTCGCAGCGGGATGCAGGCGGGGGCCCGCGATGTGATCGCTGAACCGGTCGGCCTCGAGCAGCTCGAGATGAGCGTGCTCGCGGCGGCGTCGTGGACCCACGCGCTCCGCCGCCGCGCCGAGCGTGACGCCGGCGGGGAGCTGATCGGCGTCGGCCGGGTGGTCACGGTGGTCGGGGCCAAGGGCGGTGTCGGGACCACCACCGCCGCGGTCCATCTCGCACTGGCCGCGCGGGAGCTGGGCGAGCCTGGGGTGTGCCTCGTGGAGTACGACCTCCAGGCGGGCGACGTGCGCGCGTTCCTGGACCTTCCCTACCGTCGTAGCGTGGCCGATCTCGCGCCGGTAGCCGACGAGCTGACCACGCGTCACCTCACTGAGGCGCTATACACGCACGCGTCGGGCATCCGGGTGCTGCTCGGGCCGCAGCAGGGCGAGCAGGCCGAAGCCGTGACCGCGGCCACCGCTCGGAACATACTCACCGCGGTCCGCACGCGAGAGGACCTGACGATCGTCGACGCGGGCTCGACGCTGAGCGAGGCAAGCGCGATCGCGGTCGAGATGGCTGACACGGTGGTGATCGTCACTACGCCCGATGTGGTCTCGCTACGTGGCGTCGTGAGAATCTGCTCGCTCTGGGACCGGCTGAAGATCGAGCCTGCCGAGGTTGTCGTGCTGCTGAACCGCACCTCGCGCAAGCTCGAGGTGCAGTCCGATCTGGCCCGGCGCGTGGTGCCCGTCCCCGTGCTGCAGACGACGGTGCCCGCCGACTTCTTCGCGCTCGAGTCCGCCGTAAACACCGGCATCCCGGCTGCCGCGGGTGCGAGTGACGCCATGCTGCGGCCGATGGCGGCCGTGCTTGGCGAGATCTCGGCGCTGGGAGCACGCTCCGAGCCCGAGTCGCGCGGCGAGCGGGCGAAGAGCATCGTGGCCCGGTTCGCCGGCGAGAGCGGGCAGACGACGATCGCGTTCGCCGGTCTGCTGCCGCTCCTCGCCATCACGGTGATCCTGCTCTGGCAGATCGCGCTGGTCGGGATGACGTTCGTGTTCGCGGGTCATGCCGCCCGGGCCGGCGCCCGCGCGCTCGCCGTCGGGGACAACGTCGCGAATGCCGTGCTCAAGGACCTACCGGGCGGCTGGCAGGCCGACAAGATCGCCCCCAGCGCCGACAACGCCGGCTACGGGCAGGTGAACGTCGACGTGAAGGTGCCGCTGTTCTTCCCCGGGGTGACGCTGCCGGTCTCGATCGGCTCCTCGGCCGGCACGGTCATCGAGGATCAGCTGCTGGCGGGCGAGACTCCGGCGTTCACGCTCAGCGGCGCCGGGCCGGTGTCGCCTCTGGGCGGGCAGCCGCCGATCATCCTCGATGCCTTGCTCAACAGCCCGTTCTTCAAGTACGCGCCGGGCAACGTGCCCGAGCTGGAGCCCAATGGCTTTCTCGAGGCGCCGCATGGGGCGCCGAAGGCCGTGCTCGAGTTGATCGCTGCCGCGAACGAGATCAACAGCTTCCCCTATCCGAACTTCGGTAGCGGGGCACCAGTGCACTACTTCGGCCAGCAACTCAAGTGGCTGTGGCCGGCCTACGACTGCTCCGGCTCCACCTCGTTCGTGCTGTACGCCGCCGGGCTTCGCGGCGAGATCGCCACCGACTCGAGCGGGCTAGAGGGCTACACCGCGTCGGGCGCGGGCAAGTGGATCACGATCTACGCCGACGCCGACCACGTCCACATCGTTGTCGACGGTTACAACTTCGACACGGTGGCCGGAGGCGAGGGCGCGGCTCCGAATCTCGGCTTCGGCGGCCCGCGCTGGGTGCCCGCGAGCGACAGCGCAACGGATGACTATGGTTCGGACTTCATCGTCAGCCATCCGTCCGGGTACTGATGCCGGGCGGGGTCGCTTCGGCGTTGACCCGGCGAAGGCGGGTCCGCCTCGATCTGGTCCTCGGGGCGCTGGTCGTCGTCGTCGTGGGGGCCGCGTTCCTGGTCCGCGGCGCGACCAGCCCGCAGCGCGTCGCGCCGAGCTCGCCCGCCCCCGCGGCGTCGGGGTTCGCGAGGGCCTATCTCGCTTACCTGGACGGCCGGCTGCCGGCGCGCTCGCTGCCGGATGCGAGCGATCGGGTGCGGGCGATCGCCGGAGGCGCACCGCCGATCCCCGCCGCCGCACGAAAGGGAACGCTGGAGCTGGCCGGGATGCGGCTGAACTACGTTCGCGGGGCGCTGACCGGGGGCGCCGCCGTGCTGGGCCGGGACCGGGCACACCGATACGGCTTCACGCTCGCGTTGCGCTACCTGAGCGGCCGCTGGCAGGTCGCCTACTTGATCCCACCGGACATCGACACGGTAACCGCGACGCTCTACCGTCAGCCCGCGGCACCGCCGGCGCTCAGCCGGGCCGCGGACGCATTCGCGCTCGGCTACGCGGCCTACCGGGAGGGAGCGCGCCCGTCGCCGCCCGCGGGCGCGTCGACGATCGCGCAGCAGATCACCGCGGGCCGCGATCCGCTGGCGAGCACGAAGGCCAGCCATGTGCCGCCACGGCTCGAGTCGGTCGCGCTCGGCCCGGTCGTCGACGGCACGGCGGCGGCGAGCGCAACGCTGACCGACCACGGCCAAAAAGTGCAGTTCGACTTCGACATGAGGCGAGCCTCCACCGGCTGGCAGGCCTGGGGTTTCCCGGAGTCCGGGTGATGCGCGGCCGGGTGCGCTCCGAGTCGGGCCAGGCGACGGTCGAGTTCGCCGCGATGACGTTCTGGCTGCTACTGGCGGCGGTCTTCGCGCTGCAGGCGGGAATAGTGGCCTGGTCGTTCGTCTCGGCCACGAACGCGGCCCGGACGGCAGCCCGTCTGTACAGCCGCACAGGCGATACACAGCAGGCCAGCGACGACGCCAGGAAGTCACTCAGCGGCATACTGAGCAGCGGCGCCCAGGTCGACTTCAACGGCGACACCGCGGAGGTGCGGGTGAAGATCCCATTGTTTTTCCCGCTTGTTCACTCAGGACTGGTGGCCAAGGGCGACGCCGAGATGCCGCACACCGGGTAGCCGATGGGACTGCGAGACCGCATCGCCAGCGAGCGTGAGCAGAGCTCGCGCGCCGCGCTCGACGGCACCGAGCATTACCGCCGGCGCCTGCTTGAGGAGGTCGACTTCGCCGAACTGGCCGAACTGAACGACTCTCAGCGCCGGGTACGGCTCGAGCGGATCGTCGGCCGGATGGTCACCCGGGAGGGGCCGGTGATGACCACCTCGCAGCGCAGCGCCCTGATCCGGCAGGTCATCGACGAGGCCATCGGGCTGGGCGTGCTCGAGCCGCTGCTGGCCGACGAGTCGGTCACCGAGATCATGGTCAACGGTCCAGGCGATGTGTGGATCGAGCGCGATGGCCGGATCGAGCCGGCCAACGTCCGGTTCACCAGCGAGTCTCAGCTCTACCAGACGATCGATCGAATCGTCTCGCAGGTCAACCGGCGGGTCGACGAGTCGAGCCCGATGGTCGATGCCCGTCTCCCCGACGGGTGAGCGGGTGAATGTGATCATCCCTCCGCTGTCGCTGATCGGTCCGGTGATCACGATCCGGCGCTTCCCGCGGCGGTTCACGCTCTCCGAGCTGGTCGAGAGGGGCACGTTGGACGAGGCGACGCGCCGGGTCCTGTCGGCATTCGTGCGGGCGCGGCTCAACATCGTGATCTCCGGCGGGACCGGCGCCGGCAAGACCACGCTGCTCAACGCGCTGTCGTCCGCGATCCTCGAGCGCGAGCGGATCGTGACGATCGAGGAGGCGGCCGAGCTCCAGCTCCAGCAGCCGCATGTGATCCCGCTCGAGGCGCGCCCCGCGAACGTCGAAGGCAAGGGCGAGATCACGATCCGCGATCTCGTGCGCAACAGCCTGCGCATGCGCCCTGACCGGATCATCGTCGGCGAGGTCCGCGGTGTCGAGACGCTCGACATGCTCCAGGCGCTCAATACCGGTCATGAGGGCTCGCTGGTGACCGTGCACGCCAATACGGCCGACGACGCCCTCTACCGGCTCGAGACGCTGGCGACGATGAGCGACCTCCATATCCCGCACGCGGCGCTGCGCGAGTACATCAACAACGCAATCCATGTCGTGGTGCAGATCGACCGCGGGCCGGACGGACTGCGGCGGGTGATCGAGGTCGCGGTCGTCGCCTCCAGCCGTGGAGAGCCGTTCCGTCTCCAGACCGCGATGCGGCTCGAGAGCGAGCCGCTCGGCGCTGATCGGCGGCTGACCGGTCGGCCGCGCCACTATGCGCTGCCTGAGCGAATCGCCGCGCACCTGAGCCTCGTCGGCGTGGACATCCCCGCCGCGTTCCAACTGGCGGCGGCCGACGCGCCGCCGACGCGAGACGCGGGATGAGCGCGGCGATCGCGGTTCATGGCGCCGCCGTCGCCGAGATCCTCCTCGGCGTGGCCGCGCTGATCGGGCTGTACGGCGTCTGGCTGCTCGCCTCGAGCTCCGCGCGGCGCAGCCTGCTGGCTGAGCGCGGCGGCGTCGAGCTTCGCCGCCGCCGGGGACTTGCCGACGCGCTCGACGCGCGGCTGACGCGGACGCAGCGGGGCGTCGACCTCGCCGCCAAGCTCCGCTCGGCCGGGACGCAGCTCACCCCCAGCCGGTATGTGGGCGCACTGGCGGGCGGGATGCTGGGCGTGTTTGTGATCGCGAGCCTGGTGTTCCCGCCCCTGCTGGCCATCGTTGCTGCCATGTTGGTGCCGTGGGGCGGGTCGTCATGGCTCGGGCGACGACTCGCTCGGCGCAACGAGGACTTCATCAACCAGCTGCCCGAGGTCGCTCGGCTCCTCTCGAACGGAGCTTCGGCCGGCTTGTCGATGCCCGCCGCGATCGAGCTGGCGGCGCGCGAGATCGACGCGCCCGCGCGGGAGGAGCTTCAGGGGGTGCTCGACGAGGTGCACTTCGGCCGTTCGCTCGACGAGGCGCTCGACAGCCTGGCTCGACGGCTTCCCTCGCGCGAGATCGCCGTGCTGATGAGCACCCTGATCATCCAGCAACGCGCCGGCGGCGACCTCGTGCGCGCGCTCCAGGACCTCTCGAGCACTCTCGACATGCGCCGGGAGACGCTGCGCGAGGTGCGCACGCTGATGGCCGGGGCCGTGTTCACCTCCTACGTCGTTCCGCTGCTCGGGGTCGCCGCCCTGCTGATGCTCAACTCGATCAACTCCAACACGCTGCCCCGGATGACCAGCAGCCCGCTCGGGATCGCGGCCCTGATCGTCGCCGGCGCCCTGTACGCGCTCGGAACGCTGGCCATCAGGCGGATCACAAGGGTCGAGGTGTGATCGACCCGGCACTGACGGGCTTGGCCGCGGTGTGTTGCTGCGCGGCGGCCGTGCGCGGGATGGCGATGATGCGCTCGCCGTCGGCGATCGAGCGACGCGAGCTCATCGCCGACGTCCAGGAGCCCGAGCGCCGGCGCGGCCCCATGAGGCAGCTGATCGACTTGCTCGGGGCCCGCTTCGGTTCGCGGCTGCAGATGGCGATGGGCGAGCGTCGCCGGAACGCGATTGCCCGCCGTCTGGACCTCGCGGGCCGTCCGGGCGGGATGAACCTCGAAAGCTATGTGGAGCTGAAGGCCGCGCTGCTCGCGCTCGGGGTCGCGATCGCGCTCCTGCTCGCGATCGCGGGGTCATTGCCTGCCGCTCTGCTGTGGCTCGTGTGCGCCTGGCTCGGCCCGGAGGTGTGGCTCAGCCGGTCCGGGCGCCTGCGCCAGGACCGGCTTGAGCGTGACGTCCCGGACTTCATCGACATCCTCGCGATCACCGTCCGCGCCGGAACCGGGTACCGCGCGGCGTTGCACCGCGTGGCGACGTCGTTGAGCGGGCCGGCCGCCGAGGAGATCCTCGCGACGCTGCGCCAGATGGACCTCGGCGCGACTCGCCGGGAGGCATTCCAGAAGCTGCGTGAGCGCAACGACTCAAAGACGCTCGACAACTTCGTCGCAGCGCAGTTGCAGGCCGAGGAGCTAGGCACGCCGCTTGCCGACGCGCTCGCGAGCATCGCCGCCGACACCCGTCGCATGGCCGCGCAGACCGCCCGCCGTCGCGCCCAGCGGGCTGCGCCCAGGATCACGTTGACCGCGATCGCGCTGCTCTTGCCGGCGACGATGATCCTGATCGGGGTCGGGATCTACATCGGCTCGGGCATCCACATCGGCAGCCTCCTCGGAGGCTCGCCGTAGCGGGTCTAATAGTGGCCGAAAGGGAGATCATCGCCGCAGAGTCCGACTGGATCGGCCGCCTGGTGCGCGTGCTGTTGGTGTTCCGCGCGCTGATCCTGCTGATCACGTTGCTGCTGCTGCCCGCGGCTCAGCGCACGCCCGCCGTCGGAGTGCTGACGATCCTCGCCGCGGCGCTCAGCTTCATCCCGCTCCGCTACTGGGAACGGATCGGCCCTTCGGTCTCGCGACACCCCGTCTATCTGGCGGTGGAGGTGCTGATCGCAACGCTGATCCTCGCGGCGGCCGGCGCCCGCAGCCCGTTCTTCTTCTTCACGCTCGGCACCGCCGCCCTGGCTGGGGTGGTGTACGGGCGCCGAGGTGCGATTCCGTTCTCGCTGCTGCTGATGGCCGCCTACGAGCTGGTGGCACGCGAGGGATGGCCGAGCGGGCACCCGCTGCACGACGCGCAGAGTGTCGTGTTCGCACCGCTGCTGTACCCGATGGCGCTGGTCGCCGGGATCGCCGCGCGGGAGCTGGTCGAGCGCGGAGTGCGGGCCGAGGTCGAGCTGCGCGACCAGACCGAGGCGCTCGGTGCTGAGCGGGAGCGGCTGCGGGTCGCCCGGGAGCTCCACGACTCGCTGGCAAAGACCGTCGAGGGGCTGGCGATGACCGCCTCGGTGCTCCCCTCTCGGTGCGAGCGCGACCCGAGCGCGGCGGCCGAGCTCGCGCGCAGCCTGGCCGAGGATGCCCGGCAGGCGGCCGTCGAGGCGCGGGCGCTGATGTCCGATCTTCGCCCCGGGGCCTCGGAGCTGCCGCTCGCGCAGGCCGTCCGCGAGCGGGCCGAGGGATTCGCGCAGAGGGCCGGGATCGAGGTCGATGTGCGCTGCGACATGGACGGCATCCGGGAGCCAGCGGCCGCCGGCGCCCACGAGCTCGTGCGGATCCTCGGCGAGGCGCTCGCGAATGCGGTCCGCCACGGCGGCGCGACGCACGTCGCGGTGTCGCTGGGACACGAGGGAGACGGGTTGGTGCTGCGGGTCGCGGACGACGGCGGTGGCCTGCCTGATGGGGTCGACTTCGACCGTCTCAAGGCCGCGGGGCACTACGGGCTCGCCGGGATGGACGAGCGGGCGCGGTCGATCGGTGGGACGCTCGAGCTGACCCCCAGCGCCGGCGGGGGCGCAATCGTCACCGCGCGCGTTCCAGTGGGGGCCGGTGCCGCGCCCGAGGACGCCGCCGGACCACCCAGTTCGCGTCGGCCGGCAGGTCGGCTGTCATGGCGGGGGCGGGGGGGCGGGCGGGGGGCCGGGTCTGCCAGGATGCGCGCATGATCCGAGTGATGATCGTGGACGACAACGCGGTGATCCGCCGCGGGGTGGCCGCGCTGCTCGAGGACGCGGATGACATCCGGCTGGTCGGCGAGGCGGGCGATGGTCGCGAGGCGATCCGCGTGGCCGGCGAGGCGAAGCCCGACGTCGTGCTGCTCGATGTGCGGATGCCGGTGATGGACGGCGTAGAGGCCGCTGGTCCGCTGGCGGAGCACGCACGCGTGATGATGCTCACGTACACCGAAGAGCAGGACCGGGTCGTCGCCGCGATCCGGGCAGGCGCCGCCGGTTACCTCGTCCACGGGCAGTTCGATGCCGACGAACTCGCCACCCGGATACGCGAGCTCGCGGCGGGGGAGACCGTGCTGTCGCCGGCGATCGTCGGGACGGTGTTCGAGGCGCTGCGAAGGACGCCCGGCTCCCCGGACGAGGCCGACGGGCCGGCATCGCTGACCGCGCGCGAGCGGGAGATCATGAACCTGATCTCCAAGGGGCTGACCAACCGCGAGATCGCGGCGCAGTTCGTGCTCAGCGAGAAGACCGTCAAGAACCACGTCAATCGCATCTACTCAAAGCTCGGTGCCACCAACCGCGCGCAGGCCACAGCGTTGTGGCTCGGCACCGCGCGGCGTTAGGGGCCAGCGCCGTCCGTCTGCGGCGGTCCGCGAGCAACCGGACTGACGGGGGCCCAGGCGCGGGTTGGGCCCTTTGGGCCGTCGAGGATGGGCCTCCCGACTCTGGTCGGGCGGCCCCCGCTGATCTACGTTGCAGGCATGTTCGAAGTACTCGTGTCGGCTCGCATCGGCTATCGGTTTGCCGCGACCAGATTCGCGTCCGGTGCACGCCGGGCGGCGGAGCGACTGTCCTCTGAGGAGCGCGGTCAGGACCTGATCGAATACGGCGGGATCCTGATCCTGATAGCAGCGATCATCGCTGCGCTCTTCGCGATCGGGATTCCCGGCGACATCTCAACCTTCGTGAAGACCGCGGTCAACAACATCATCGGCTCGGGCGCGGCCTCCAAGGCCAGCAGCACCGGCTGACCGGCGATCTCGGCTCGGGCTGGCCGCCGGCGGTCTCGGCGCCGGCGCCGGCCCGGCCTAACCGCCGGCCGGCGAGGGTGCGGCTGTGATCGGCACGTTCGTGATGCCTGGTGAGCCGCCGGGGAGTGAGACCGTGGCGCTGGTCGTCGACGGCGGCGGCGCGGTCAGGTAGACCCAGACCGGATATGCCTCGCCCGCCGCCATGTTGTTGGTGATGAGCGAGGTCAGCGGGTCGGCGGTGCCCTGGTAGACGGGGATGTACTCGGTGCCGGTGGTGGGGTCGGTGAGATAGAAGCCGCCGAGCGACCAGAACGCGGTGAAGCCCTGCGCGAGGAAGTTCTGCGTGAACGTGATCGGCGGGACGCTCTGGCTGCCGATGAAGTCGGTGGGGCCGTCGCAGGTCTGGCCGGCTTCGAGCCCGCATGTGATCGACAGCTTCATCACCGCGAGGTTGCCCTCGCGGTAGAGGCCGTTGATGGTGACCTGCCAGCGATTCGGGCTGCCGGCCACGTGGTAGCTCACGGTGCGCGTGGCGGCGCCCTGCGCGGCTGATGCGGCGGGCGCGGAAACGGGGGGTGTCGCCGTGGCCGGGGCCTTGACCGCGAACGTGATCGTGACCCGGCGGTTGAGCGCGCGGCCGGCGGGGTTGTCGGTCCCGTCGGGCTTGGTGTTGGGTGCCACGGGGTCGGCGGCCCCGAGCCCGTTGGCGCGCAAGGTGACGCCCGGTAGGGCAGGCTGTAGCGCGGCTACCACGGCGACAGCGCGGGCGTGGGAGAGGGGGATGTTGACCTGGTTGGTGCCGATCGAGTCGGTGTAGCCGGTGACCTGCACCGGACCGACCGCGCGGCTCTTGATCTTCGCGGCGAGCGGCCCGAGGATCGCCCTGGCGCGGGGGGTGAGGTTGGACTTGTCGAACTGGAACAGCACGTCCGTCCGCAGCGTGATCGTCGCCTGGTGGGCGGATTCGGCATCGCTGCCGGCGGCGTTGCCGGCGGTCGTGATCAGGTTGGTGATCGGGAGCGTCATCCCCGCGGTGCTGGTGCTGTCAGCCGGCTGGGCGGAGCCACCCGGGCTAGCGGCCGTTCCGCCAGCCCCGAGGCTTGTGGGCAGTTGCGCCGGGGTTTCTGACACCGGGACGTTCGGGATCTGCGGGCCGTCGGACGGGAACAGCACGTCGAGCGTGCGCGTCGTCGCGGCCGGCGCGGGGAACTTCGCCCACGCGAGGTGGAGCGAGTTGTCATTGATCGACTGGAACGGCAGCTCTGACGCCTGCGGGTGAAGCTGAGCGTCATAGACCACCCCGTACTCCTTGTCGGCTGCCGGGTCCACGAGGGTGACCCCGGTCGGCTCGTTGACACCTGCGCTCTTCACCGCCGACGAGAGGGGCAGCGAGAAGTCGAAGCGCGTATCGCAGCCGATGCTGCTCGGCTCCTCGCACCTGATCCCGAAATCCAGCACCACGTACGGGCCCTCGCGCCGTAGGTCGTAGATCGAAAGGCGATAGCGCGCGAGGTGCTCCCCCTGCTGGACGGCATCGACGGTCACGATCGGCCGACTCGCGGCCGGCGTCGTGGCGGTGCTTGTGGTCGTGCTCGTGGTCTGCTTCTGCGCGGGGTGATCTGAGCTGTGAGAGTGCTTGGACGAGCCGCCGCAGGCCCCGAGCGCGACCGACGCCAGTACTGCCAGCGCAACCACGGCGAAGCGGTTGCGGATCACCTGAATCTCCTGCACATCACCACAAACTCCTGCGGATCACGATCGATCCGTCGCTTGGCGAATTCGTGTGGATCCGGCAGATCGTAGCGGAGCCAATTGCCCGATCGACCCAGTCCTCCATGGGCCTTGAGAGACCCGCGGACCAGGCCCTCCGGGACCGGCAAAGTGGAGTCCGTCGCCGGGTTTCATTTGAGCCTCTGGACTCTGGCGGCAGCCTCGACGCGACCATAGCCTTCCACCCATCGAATCGGCCCCACACCACCACCGAGGAGCACAGAATGTCCAACTTCATCATCCGCACTCAGATCGAGCTTCAGAACTTCTCCCGCGCGATGGCTGACGCGTTGGCGGGCGCCGTCGAGCACGTTCGTCGCGAGGACGGGCAGGACCTGGTCGAGTACGGCGGCCTGCTGATCCTGGTCGCGGCGATCATTGCCGCGCTGTTCGCGGCCGGCATCGTCGGCGACTTCACCAAGTACGTCAAGCCCGCGGTCGACAGCATCTTCACTGGCAACGCCTCATAAGCACTCTTTCTCAAGATCCGCAGCGACAGCGAGGCGCGGCCGACGACGCGCCTCGCTTTCGCGCGTCCGCGGTCGGCGCGCGGCGGGCGCGGCTCGGCGGTCGGGACGCTGAGCTGCTGATCGCGATCGCGCTGGTGGCGCTCGCCGCGGCGCTGGTCGGGCTCCTCGGGCAGGACATCGTGCAGGACACCTGGCTGGGGCTGCTCGCCGGACGGGATATCGCCGAGCACGGTATTCCGCACCGCGAGTCGCTGACCGTGCTGGCGCATGGACGGCGCTGGATCGATGAACAGTGGCTCGCCCAGCTCGCGATGTACGAGCTTGACCGCGCCGGCGGGGTCGCACTGGTCGGGGTCGTGAACGCGGCGCTGGTGACGCTCGGCCTGCTCGGCGCGATCCTCGCCAGCCGCCGGCTCGGGGCGAGCGCCAACAGCATCGTCCGTGTGCTCCCGCTGGTCGTGTGGACGCTCGCGGTCACCGCGAGCGTGCGGACCCAGCCATGGGCCTATCCCCTGTTCTCCGGTCTCGTATGGCTCCTGGCGAGCGACGCCCGGCAGCCGTCGGAGCGGATCTGGTGGTGTCTGCCGCTTCTAGTGCTGTGGGGGAACGTGCACGGTTCCGCGATCCTCGGCGCGGGGCTGGTCGTGCTTCGTGGACTGACGGTCCTGTGGGAACGGCGCGCCCGGCTGCGGCGGACGCCGCGGGCGTGGGCCCGCCCGATCGCGCTGATCGCGGCCGGGCCCCTGTGCCTGCTGGCCAACCCCTGCGGCCTCGGGATCGTCGATTACTACCGCACGACGCTGTTCAACCCGGCGTTCCGCAGGCTCGTAACGGAATGGGGACCGGTTACGAACTCGCCGGTGATCGCCGCGCTGTTCTTTCTCACGGCCGCGATCGTCGTGTGGTCGTTCGGTCGCTATCGCTCGCAGACGACCCTTTGGGAGCGCGCCGCGATGCTGCTGCTAGCCGTCGGCGCGATCGTCGCGGTACGCAACGCGGTCTGGTTCACCCTCGCGACGGCGGTCGTGCTGCCGCTGTCGATCGACGGCGCGGTCCGGGCCCGTGGGAGTCGCCGGCGCTCGCACCCGCGGCTGAACGTGGCGCTCGTGGCTGTGGCGACGGTGGCGCTGGTTATCGCCGCGGCGTCTTCGGCCGGTCGCTCTCCAACCGGGCGCTACTACCCGGCCGGCGGCCTCGCGGCCGTCGGCCGCGCGGTCAGAGCCGACGCCTCGCTGCGCGTGTTCGCGGACGAGCGCTACGCCGACTGGTTGCTGTGGCGACTGCCGGCGCTCCGGGGGAGGGTCGCCTTCGACGCGCGCTTCGAGCTGCTGAGCGGCGCCCAGCTGGCGGCGATCGCGGACTTCAAGTCACACGTGGGCCCCAGCTGGCAGACGATCGCGTCGGGCTACCGGCTGCTGGTGCTCCAGCGAGGCTCGGCGGCGACCTCGCAGCTCGCGCGCGCGCCTGGCGCTCGGGTCCTGTTCGACCGCGACGGGATGGTGGTCGTGCTTCGCGCATCGAGCTGATCGCGGGCGTCGGCACCGCGCGATCGAAGACTTGTGAACGCATCACAACGGGCCGGGTGCGAAACGGAGCCTGGTCGAGAAACGCACGATATACGTGGGTTTCTCGACCAGGCTTGCCCGGATCGGGCTCGTCGCCGGCCGGACAGCACGACCGCCTCGACCTGGGCCGCCGGCGCAGGCTCAGCTGCCGTTGTGGCGGCTGATCGTGTGGTCGGCCTTCCAGGTCCCGTCTTCTCTGACCAGGCCGTCGGTCTCGGTGAACGTCTTGCCGTTGTCGGTCGCCGTGTAGGTGACCGTCGCCTGGTTGCCGTGGACGGAGACCGAATGGATGTTGGGGGCGTGACCGCCGCCGAACGCCTGGGCCACCTGAGCCTTTGTGACGCCGGCCTTCTTGATCAGCGCCGAGAATGCGCCGGCGCAGTCGGAGGCGTCCAGGCCAGCTTTGTTGAGCCCCGAAACGATGGTGGCCTGCTCGCGGCCAGAGAACCAATGGCAGGCGCCGGCAAAATCCCCATGCGCCATGTCCGACTGCATCGAGGCGAACATGTGCTGGATCTGCTGCTTGGTCGACGAGGACGAAGAACCAGAGGAACCGCCACACGCGGTGAGACCGACGGAAAGCAGGCAGACGGCGGTGAGACAAAGGGCGCGCATCCCGATGGCCATGATCGCAGGGTAGCCAGGGACCCTGTGCCGGAACGCCGACCCGGAGCGCTCAACTGCTCGGAGCGCTTACTGCTTCACGCGGAAGGAGTCGATCACGGCATCCGCGTCGATGTCGCCGCCGAGCTTGGGAGCGTTGGCCACCACCACGTCGACCAGCAGGCCAGGCTTGATCAGCACCATCAACCACTTCCGGTGAAACGTGGTCGCGGTGGGGTTCGACGGCGAGTCGGGCGCGACATAGCTCTCGGTGACGATCCGCGCGGCGCTCGCGCCCGGCACGGTGGTCTTGGCGGCGCTGATCCGCGTGTTCGAGACCGACGCATTGCTGCGGTCTTCCTCGGCGAGGTTGCCGATCACCTGGTCGAGCGAGAAGGTCAGGTGAGGGTTCTCGAGCAGCAGGATCTCGGATTGCTCAGCCGCCGCGGGGCTGCCGCCCTTGGTCACCTCGATCACGGTCGACCCCCGCGGCTGATTGTCCACCGTGCCCGGTTTGGCGACGAAGTGCGCGGGGATGGCCACGACATAGCCGCTCCCGTGATAAGTGATGTAGCCGGCGGGCGCGTCGAACGCACCCGCGAACGGCGATGCCGACCCGCCACCGCCGCAGCCGGCGGCCACGATGCCCGCCGCGACCAGCGCGCCGGCCAGCACGGCCGGGGCTCTCCGCTGGCGCCGAATCGTTCGCGGGCCCTGAATCCTCCGCAGGCCCCGAATCCTCCGCGGGGCTCGCATCAGCCTGTGGGCGCGCAAGCTCAGCATGTCGGGTTGGCGTTCCAGGTGGCAGTGGTCCAGGGGCCGCCGTTCTGGCGGACTCGAGGCGGCCCGTAGCAGGCGGAGGAGCTCCCGTCGTTGAGCTCGGCGCCGCCGCCGCCGCCCACGTTGACCTGACCGCCCCACGTCGAGTTGGACTTGCTCAGCCGGTAGCTCTGTGTGTATTCGGTCCCATGAGCGTTCACGTCGGCGATCAGGACCGGGATGTCAGCGGTGTTTCCCTCGAGGACCTGCTCGAGCGCGGCCTGGGCAGCTGGGTCGTCGCTCAGGTCGAGCGTTCCCACGAACTTGGAACCCACACCGTCGCCCCCGGCCCCATCGTGGCTGAGGCTGAGCAACGGCTCGGACTCGCCACCCTCGCCACCCTTCTCTCCCTCGCCGCCTTTCTCCCCTTCGCCGCCACCGGATTCCTCGCTGGTGCCGCCGTGCGCCGAGCCGTCGGGCACGTCGCCGCCATCTCCGCCGGCCGCCCACACGCCGTCGCCCGACGCGGTGACCTCGAGCTCGCGGGGCGTGAATCCGGGCCCGAAGGTGACCGTCACATCGCCGTCCAGTGAGCCGATGCCGCTGGCGTGAGGCCCGAACAGCGCGTCGCCCAGGCTTCCGTCGCCTTCGACGGACAGCTGGATGGTTCCCTGCCAGTCCCCCTTCAGCGCGCCCGAGTTGATGTGCTCGAGACCGGCCTGCGCGCTGACCGAAGCCTTGATGTCGGCGCCCAGCGAGCCGAGGTTTGCGCCGGCGCCGGCGCTCGCCGATCCCTGTACGCCTCCGCCGATTGCGGTCGCGGTCAGGTATCGGCCGTTGATCGAGTGCACGGTGGGCGCGCCCTGGGCTCCGGTCACGCTATCGATAAATCCGCCCAAGGCATGGCCGAAGAGCGGCAATGAGTTGGCCGCATCGTTGACGGCAAGGCCGGCGCTGTTCCCGCCCGATACCTGCTTCCAGTACTTGTCGGCAGTGGGCCAGTTCGGGAACGTCCACGTGGTCGAGCCGTTCACATAGACGCCGCCGCCGGCCTGAGCCTGGGCCTCCGCGCCGCCCAACGGCCCGAGCTCGACCTCGGCGCCGACGCGCGCCGAGACCCCGACCGAGCCGGTGTTCACGAGCGAGATCTGCGCGGTGCCGTTGCTCAGGTGTGTCAGCGTGACCACGTAGGAGTGGCCGCCGTCGACGACGATGACCCGACCGTCATACCCGACCGTCTTTGTTGTGACATTGACCGGATAGGCCGGAGGGGCCGCGCAAGGCCCGATCTGGAAGATCTTGTCCACGGCGCACTCGACCGCCTGCGAAAACTGGCCGACCATGCCGAGCGAGAGCAGCACCGTGAAGATGGCGGCGACGAGGATGAGCAGGCCGCTCCACTCGATGACGTCCTGGCCGCTCTCGCCCCGCCACTGCCTCGAGTGCTCCCGTGCTTTGGACACATCGACCAGTAAAAGCGCCAGGGCCCGCGTCCGAAAGAGTCTGGGGTCCTGATCTGAACGGTCGGGAAGGCCCAACCTGACATAGGCCTATCGGGCCGGGAGCAGAGATGCGGCTCACCGGAGCGCCACCGGTGCCAGACTGTCTGGCGCGCGTGTCGGATGCAGTGACCGTCATTGGGCTGGGTTGCGAGCTCGACCGCCTGTTCGCAGGGCAGCCTCCTGCTGTCCCGATTCCCGGGCCGCCGGGGCGCGAGGACATGCGGGACCTGTTCGACACGATCGGGGGGCCGATCCGGGCCGGCGCGTCGGAGATCGTGATCGTGGCGGACTGGCTGCCGCCCGACACGCTCGACCGGTTGCGGACGATCCGGTCGCTGCTCCAGACCGACCGGGTGGCCATCCATGTCACCGACCTGCCGCCGCTGGCTGCCAGCGTGCTGGCCGCGCTCACCGCGGCGCTGGCCCCGCTCGCGGTCTCGGCCGGCGCGCTGGCCGGCGCGGTCGATCAGATCGCTGATCAGCTCGTGGTGCTGGCCTGGGCTGGGAGCGTGGCCGGCCTGCGCCATCCCGGGGTATCGCTGCTCGACCACGCGCGCTCGGCGCTTCCGTGGAGCTCGTTCGCGGTGGGCCTCCAGCCGCAGTCGTTCGTCCAGCCGACCTCGGCAGGCGCCGGCGAGCTGCCGCTGGTGCCACCCGAGCTGCCCATCGAGCTGCTGGTGGCGCCCGAGGAGGAGGCCGATCTGGATTGGATCGTCGACGTGGTGGCGCCCGCGCTGGGCGGGGTGAGGATCAGGCAGATCCCGCCGACGGTCCACGGCTCCCAGTGGTGGGGCACCACGAGGCTGGCGGAGATGGTGGGGGTGCCCACCAGCATCGAGGCGCTGGCCGCGGCGACGCTACCCCGCTCTGTGTCACCCTGCGTGTGGTGCGGTGAGCCGATCGCAGCTCGCCCATGCCCATTCTGCGGCGACGCCGCGGGCGAGGCGAGCTCGGCCCGGATGCAGCGCTCGCAGCAGGTTGCCACTGGTACTCTCGCCTCAGCGGCTAAGGAGGACGACGGTGGAGACTAGATCGATGGGGGACATCGAACGGGCGCAGGGGGAAGTACAGGCGGGCCAGACGACCTCTCCGCCGGTGACTGACGCCCCGGCGCCCCTGAACGGGGCGGCAGCGCCGCCGCCCGAGCAAGCCAGAGAGGGCTCCCACGCGTCCGCGGCGTCCGGAGCGCCGACACCGAAAGACGATGGCATGCGCAGCGCCGCGCCGCGCGCCACGATGTCGCGCGAGGACGTCTACGTGCGACCGATGCACGCCGGCAAGCCGGTCTCCACCGGCCCGATGGCGCGCATGGCGACGTGGCTCAAGTACGCAGTGAGCTCCGAGCTCCAGCGGCGTGAATGGGGAGTCGACGAGCAGCTCGCGAATGTGCCACCGATGACGCGGCCGAACACGCTGGCGGTGATCTCGCCGAAGGGCGGCGTGGGCAAGACCACGATCTCGTTCGTCCTCGGAAACATGCTCGCGTCCGAGCTGCGCATGCGCGTGGTGGCGCTCGATGCCAACCCCGACTTCGGCACGCTCGCGTCGCTGGCTCCGGACGAGTTTCGCTCACGGCGGTCGCTCGCCGATCTGCTCGCCGATTCAGGCCAGATCAATTCACCGGCGGAGCTGCATCCATACGTCGCGCGGTTGTCGACCGGGCTGCACTTGCTCGGTGCGCCGGCTCACGCCGAGGTCATGGGGCAGATGACGCCCGGGCTGTACAACCGGCTGCTCGACTTCCTCGAGAAGTTCTACGAGGTCGTGATCCTGGACCTCGGCACGGGGATCACCGATCCGCTCGCACAGTTCGCGGTCGACCGGGCCGACCAGACTGTGGTGATCACCACGCCTGAATGGGTGACCGCGGCCGGGGTGCTCGGCGCCCTTCGCTACCTCCAGCTCGAGCAGGGCACGCTCGTCCTGAACCAGGCGCCGGGCGGTCGCCATGCGGGCAACCGCGAGGTGATCGAGGCCAACTTCCGCCGGCACGCGGTCGAGACCAGCGCGACGATCCCCTACGACGAGCGCCTGCGGGTGATGCTCGACACGGGGACCTACTCGCTGAACGATCTCAAGCTCTCGACCCGGGTACCGGTCAAGGAGCTAGGCGCCGCGATCGCGTTCAACTTCGTCTGACGCAGGGGTGCCCACGCCCGCCGAGAGGAACGTGTCGGCTCGGCCTGCGAGCGTCTCCACCACCCAGCGCGCCCGAAAGCAGGCGCGCACGCGCCTTGGTGGCACGCCGCGGTCGACGCGGAGCACGGCGCCTTGCTTGTCCAGCCAGATGAGATCGAGCGCGAAGCGCATCCCGAACGTGTGGACCGACACGGTTCGGATCCGCAGCGCCTGGTCGTCCGGGAGCGAGTCCAGATGCGACAGGCCGCGGCGGCGCGCCTTCCCGGTGCGTGCCTCCACGACGGTCACGTCGCCGGGCAGGGTTCGGCGGGGCAGCCCGGCGAACCGCTCGGTGTGATCGATGCTCGGTATGCGGCGGCAGGCTACTCGCTGGCGCACTGAGGGCCGGCCATCGCGCCGGGTCGTCGTGGTGGCGCTCCTCACGGTGGCGCTCGCGGCGGTGGTCGCGATCGCGCAGTCGACGGTCGCGACGAGCGTGCTGAGAGGGCTCATGGTGCTGGCTCTGATCCCGTGTGCCGCGATCGACCTCGAACGGCGGATCATCCCCAACAAGATCACCGGTCCGGGGGCCGTCGTGGCGCTGGCGGTCGGGCTGGCGCTTGACCCGGGCGGGGAGCTCACGCGCGTGCTCTCATGCCTGGCTGCCGGCGGGTTCCTGTTGGTCGCGTCGCTGGTCCGCCCGTCCGGGATGGGGATGGGCGACGTCAAGCTGACCGGAATGATGGGTCTGTACCTCGGAAACGCGGTCGCGGTGGCGCTGTTCGCGGCGCTGATCGCGAACGTCCTCACCGGAGTAATGATCGCCACGCGGCGCGGGGTATACGCCGCGCGCAAGACGGCGCTCCCGTTCGGCCCCTATCTGGCCTTTGGCGGCGTCCTGGCCGCGCTGGTGGGCGACTCGATCATCCGGGCGTATCTTCACCTCCACGGCTGACGGGAGCGGTCGCGCGGATCGCGGCTTGCGAGCCCTCCTAAGGGCCGCCGTCTTGGCACTCGGGGGGCGAGAGTGCCAAGAAAACCCTTGAAACGCTCCGGGAAGCGGCTATATTCCGCGTTGGCACTCTCGTGGGAGGAGTGCCAACGCTAAACACCGACTCATTCCCTTCAATCGGAGGTTGCATCACATGAAGCTCAAGCCCCTTGGCGATCGGTTGATCGTGCGGGCGATCGAGGAGGAAGAGACGACCGCCAGTGGCATCGTCCTGCCCGACACCGCGAAGGAGAAGCCCCAGAAGGGCAAGGTTCTTGCGGTCGGCGACGGCAAGGTCAACGAGGACACCGGCAAGCGCACTCCGCTCGACGTCGCCGAAGGCGACGAGGTCCTCTACAGCAAGTACGGCGGAACCGAGATCAAGGTGGACGGCGAGGAGCTCCTCGTCCTCCGCGAGTCTGACGTGCTGGCCAAGGTCCAGTCGTAACCCCGCCCCCAGGAGAACTGAAACAGATATGGCACACAAGGAACTGAAGTACAACTCGGAGGCCCGCAAGGCCCTCGAGCAGGGCGTCGACGCGGTCGCGAACGCGGTCAAGGTCACGCTCGGCCCGAAGGGCCGGTACGTGGTCCTCGACAAGAAGTTCGGCGCGCCGACGATCACCAACGACGGTGTGACGATCGCGCGTGAGATCGAGGTCGAGGACGTCTTCCAGAATCAGGGCGCACAGCTCGTGCGCGAGGTCGCCACGGCGACCAATGACGTGGCCGGCGACGGCACGACGACCGCGACCGTTCTGGCGCAGTCGATCGTCCGCGAGGGCCTCAAGAACGTCGCCGCCGGCGCGAACCCGCTTGGCCTCAAGCGCGGCATCGAGAAGGCCGTCGAGGACGTCGTCAAGAACATCGAGAAGCAGTCGACCGAGATCTCCGGCAAGGATCAAATCGCCCGCGTGGCGACGATCTCGGCTGGCGATGAGGAGATCGGCGATGTGATCGCCGATGCGATCGAGAAGGTCGGCAAGGACGGCGTGGTCAACGTCGAGGAGGGCCAGACGTTCGGCATGGACCTCGAGTTCACCGAGGGCATGCAGTTCGACAAGGGCTACATCTCGCCCTACATGGTCACCGACCAGGACCGCATGGAGGCGACCCTCGAGGATCCTTACATCCTCATCGCCAACCAGAAGATCGGCTCCGTCCGCGATCTGCTGCCGGTGCTCGAGCAGACGATCCAGTCGGGCAAGCCGCTGCTGATCATCGCCGAGGACGTCGAGGGCGAGTCGCTCGCGACGCTCGTGGTCAACAAGCTCCGCGGCACCTTCACCGGCGTCGCGGTCAAGGCCCCGGGCTTCGGCGATCGCCGTAAGCGCATGCTCGAGGACATCGCGATCCTCTCAGGCGGCGAGGTGATCACCGAGGAGATGGGCCTCAAGCTCGAGAACACGCAGATCTCGCAGCTAGGCCGCGCCCGTCGCGTGGTCATCGCCAAGGACACCACGACGATCGTCGACGGCGCCGGCGAGACTGACGCGATCAAGGGCCGGATCAACCAGATCAAGACCGAGATCGAGAACACCGATTCGGACTTCGACAAGGAGAAGCTCCAGGAGCGTCTCGCGAAGCTGTCCGGCGGTGTCGCGGTGGTCAAGGTTGGCGCTGCCACCGAGACCGAGATGAAGGAGAAGAAGCATCGCGTCGAGGACGCGCTGCAGGCCACTCGGGCGGCGCTCGAGGAGGGCATCGTCCCCGGCGGCGGAGTCGCGCTCCTGACCGCGCAGGGCGCGATCAACCTCGAAGGGTTCGAGGACTCCGACGAGCAGACCGGCGCGAAGATCGTGCGCCGCGCGCTCGAGGAGCCGATGCGTCAGATCGCCGAGAACGCCGGGCTCGAGGGCTCGGTCGTGGTCAACGACGTTCGCAAGGCCAAGAAGGGCCAGGGCTTGAACGCCGCCAACGGCCAGATCGTCGACCTGGTCAAGGAGGGCATCATCGACCCTGCGATGGTCACGCGCTCAGCGCTCCAGAACGCCGCGTCGATCGCCAAGAACATCCTCACGACCGAGGCGATCGTCGCCGAGGTGCCGGAGAAGGATGGCCACGGCGGTGGCGGCGGTGGCATGCCCGACATGTCGGGGATGATGTAATCCGCTGCTGACAAGCAGACGCTGTTTTGCTGAGGGCCCGGCGCGAATGCGCCGGGCCCTCGGTCGTTACACGGAATGCCGCCGGCGTTGCGGGAAACGGGCGCTAACCGCGTGAGGACTCGCGCGGCGCGGACGGGCGGCGGTCGCGGGGCGGGTTTAGGGGCAGCGTGACCGCGGTCGTTCGGCGGCCGCGATCACCTGGGCGAGGACGCTGGGGTCGGTGGGAAGCGCGAAGTGGTTGACCCCTGGGTGGTCGGTCAGGCTGAAGCGGAAACACCGCATGGACTTCCACACGTGGATCGCCGTGTTCGTGGTGTCCTCCTGATTGATGTCGCCGTCGCGCAGGAGCAGAGGGGTCTTTGACGTCACCACGTGGCCCACGTCCAGATTGGGCAGCACGGCCCCGACGACCGTCTTGATCCCGGAGCCGCGCTCGGCGGACACGTCGACGTCGGGGAAATCAGCCGGGTCCGTGAACTTGACGAATCCGATGTAGTAGTTGGCGATCTGCAGCGCGGTGGGCAGATGCGCATCGGTGAAGAGGCGCCGGTAGTCAGCCGGCGTGTACTTGACGCCGGTCGCCTTGTCGACGAGCACTACTTCGCTGCGGCCGAACACGGCTGGGTCGGCCGAGCTCATGTAGCTGGCGGGCGAGCTGCGGAACATCCGTGCGCTGGCGACCGCGCCTGCGTGGGTCGTCGGGTAGCTGAAGTCCTCGGTGTTCAGCCCGGTGAACATGATCGAGTAAACGCTGCCCTGTCCAGGGAAATTGCCGGCGATCGGAGTGAACCCGTGGATGTACTTGTGGCGCCACGCCCGCGTGGTGTGGGTGAGCAGGTACTGCGCGTAGAGCGGGCCATTCGAGTGACCCACGAGCTGCACCGGCAGGTCGCCGTTGTCGCGGTATGTGGCCTCGATCAGCGCCTTGGTGCGGGCCAGGAAACCGCCCATGTCGGGGGTGAGTCGGGCGTCGTACCCGGCGACGCGGATGTTCTTGTCCGCGGTGTAGCCTGCCTTCTCGAGCGTGTCGTACAGGACGCTGTAGTACGGCGCGCTGGAGGTCTTGCCGTAATCGATGAACGACACGGTCACGCCACGCTGATCTGAGAACCGCTTGGGCATCGGCACGCGCGGGTCGGCGTCGTAGCGGAGCGTCAGGAGTTCGTCGCGGCACACCTGCGAGAAGCCGTTGCTCGGCTGCGGGTTCTGGTACCAGTCCTGGAACGAGCCTGAATGCGGACAGCCCGGCGCGGCCGTCTGGTTGTGCACCGTCACCTCGAGCTTGGTGAAGTGAAACGCCGGGAACAGCACCACCGGGGTGAGCGCCGTCGGCTGGGACACCGCCGCCGAGGAAGCCGACATCGACAACGTGGCGATCGCCGCGACGATCAGGACGGTGAGGGACCGTCGGACCGAACTCATCCCCACGACGTTCGCTGACGGAACGGAGCGCATGATCCTGTCGGCATCCTAAACGAGATCGGTCGGACCGCGCGGCCGCGCTTTTCGCGCCGCGCGCGTCGTCGAGTGCGCACTTAACCGGCCTACCCGGCGGGCGCTGCGGTCCGCTCGACGAGCACCCGATAGACCTCTGCGGTCCGCCGGGCGACCTCGGCCCAGTCGAACCGCAGGACGTGCTCGCGGGCCTCGGCCACGAGTTGCCGGCGCGAAGCGTCGTCCGTGAGCACGCGCTCCAGCACGCCGCGGAGCGCGCCGGCGTCGCGCGAGGGGAAGCGCAGCCCGACCGTGCCCTCGACCGGGACGACCTCGCGCAGGCCGCCGGTGTCGGCGACCACGCACAGGCACCCCGAAGCCATCGCCTCGAGCGCGACCAGCCCGAACGGCTCGTAGATCGAAGGGACGATGCAGAGGTCCGAGACGCGGTACAGCGAGTGGAGCATGTCGTCGCCGATCCAGCCGAGGAACACGCCGTGGCCGGCGAGCCCGAGCTCCCTGGCCTGGCGCTTGAGCTCGGCCTCGGCGGTGCCGGTGCCGGCGATCACGAAGCGGACGCCGCCTCGCCGGCGCAGGATCGGGGCGAGCGCGTCGAGCGCGAGGTGGAAGCCCTTCTCGTACACGAGCCGGCCGACGAGCAGTACGAGCAGCTCGTCGGGGCCGGCATACCGCGCTCGCAGGGTCGCCAGGTCAGGGTCCACCGGCTCCAGATCCCGCGGGTCGATGCCGTTCGGAATCGCGGTGACCTTCGACGGCCGGACCCCGAACACGTTCGCGACGTGGACGCGCATGTAGCGCGAGCACGTGATCACGTGGTCGGCGCGGCGGACCATCGCGCGCTCGGCGGCGTGGATGTGAGACTGCGGGTGGTTCTGGACCCAGCCCTGGTGGCGGCCGTACTCGGTGGCGTGCACGGTGACCAGCCACGGCCGGCCGATCTCGCGCGCGGCGCGGTGGGCGGCGCCGGCGACGAGCCAGTCGTGCGAGTGCACGAGATCGAACTCGAACCGGACGCACAACTCCGCGGCGCGCGCGTGCATGTGGCGGTTCATCGCGTCGACCCAGCGCACGAACGCGCTCGCGTCCGTCGGGAATTTGGATCCCCACCCACCCACCTGCACCCGGTGGACGATCACGCCGTGCTGGTCGGCCTCGGCGGGCAGGCGGCCGCCGCCGCGCGTGAGCACGTGCACCTCGACGCCGTCGCGGACCAGCTGCTCGGACAGCTTGCGGACGTGGCGGCCGAGTCCGCCCTCGATCACGGGCGGGTACTCCCACGAGATCAGCAGAACGCGCATCGGGCGGCCCGGGACCCTATCGGTTGGCGCGAGACCATGACACCATTACGTGTCATGACCGGCCCTCAAGGCAGCATCACTCCGATCGCGACGGCGCCCGACCCGATCGACCCGGGAGTCCGGATCGGGCACACACACCTGCGGACCGCCGACATCGACCGGATCCGCGACTTCTACGTCGGCGTGCTCGGGTTCGACGTGGTCTCCGAGGCGCGCGACGTCCCCGGCTGGGGCACGACCGGCGACATCCTGTTCGTCTCGGCCGGCGGCTACCACCACCATCTCGGCTTCAACACCTGGAAGTCCAAGGGCGGCGGGCCAACGCCCGATGGCGTCGCCGGCCTTCACCACGTGGCGCTTGCCTACCCGACGCGAAGGTCGCTGGCCGACGCCTACCGGCGGCTCAAGGACGTCGACTGGCCGATCCGCCAGGCGACCGACCACGGGACGCACGAGGCCATCTACATCGTCGATCCCGACGGCAACACGCTCGAGCTGATGTGGGACCGCCCGCCCGAGCGGTGGCCGCGCGACGCCGAGGGCCATATCGACGGCCAGTTCGGGCCCGACCTCGACCTCGAAGACCTGCTGCGCGAATTGAACTGACGCGCGCCCGCGGCGCCGGGTCTACGCTGCCCCAATGCGCGTGCGGGCGTGTGCGGTGGTGGCGGTTCTGTCGGTGGCGGCACTCGCGGGCTGCGGCGGGAGCACGAAGACCAAGACCGTCACCGTCACGGCCAAGCCGGTCGCGACGCGCGCCGCCGGCACGGCGGCATCGGGCACGAAGACGACCGTGGGCGCGACTTCTGCGCCCCTGGCGACGCGCCTCGGCACGGTCGCCCACGACCCCGTGAGGCTGTCGATCGACAGCCTGGAGCGATCCGGCACCACGTCCGAGCTCACGTTCAGCCTGACCACGACCGCGACCGACAACGTCCAGATCGGGAGCACTTTCGACGACGGTGTGGACGAGAAGGTCACGGCCCCGGGCGCGACCATCCTCAGCGCTGCCAACACGCTCGACGGCGTGTATCTGATCGACACCGCCGACGGCCGAAAGTATCCAGTCGCGCGCGACTCCTACGGCCAGTGCCTGTGCGATACCGCCCTCGACAGCGCGTACCTGACGAGCGCCGCACCGATGGTGCTGTCGGCCACGTTCGGCGCGCCGCCGTCCTACGTGCACGCGGTGAACGTGTTCATTCCGACGTATGGCACGTTCGTCAATGTCCCGATCAGCTAGGCGGCTGGGCGCCGCTGCGCTGGGGCTAACGGCAGTCGCGCTCGCGTCGCCGGCGGCGGGGCAGCAGACCCCAGCAAGCGATGGGCCGTCGCCGATCTACGCCGCGCCGCTCCCGATCAGCGATCAGCCGCTGGCGATCGACTTCCCGGTCAACTCGCTCGACAACAGCGTCTCGGTTCAGAGCCTCGGTGTCGTCCTCCAGGCAGACGTGCTGTTCGCGTTCAACTCGTCGCGGCTGTCCGGCAAAGCGAACTCGCGGATCGGACAGGCGGTCGCAAACATCCGCAAGCGGCACCCGCGGGCGCTACGGATCCAGGGCTACACAGACTCGATCGGCACGCCGGCGTACAACCTGGGCCTGTCGCAGCGCCGGGCGCAGGCGGTACTCAAAGCACTCCAGCAGGCGCTCGGCGCCGGCGCGCCTCCGATGACCGCCGTCGGCTATGGAGAGGCTGACCCGGTGGCGTCGAACACCAACCCGAACGGGAGCGACAACCCTCGGGGGCGGGCGCTCAACCGCCGGGTCGAGGTCCACTACATCGGATAGCTACAGCCGCTCGAGCACGGCGATCCCGTGCTCGCCGACGATGTCCCGGACGGGCGTCCGGGAGTCGAACGAGCGCTCCTCGCCGCGCAGCACGTCGCGCCACTGTCCGCGCGGCGCCTCCAGCGTCCCCTCGATGGGGCCGTTCCGGACGGTGACGGCCACGAGCACATCGCCGCCGCGCACGAACGCGCACGTCGCGGGGCCGGCGTCGAGCGGCTCATAGGTGCCTGAGAACGGGTCGGGCCGGCGCGTGCGGAGCCCGAGCAGGCGCATCGTCACGAACAGCTTCCGAGTCTCGGCGTCCGGCTCGGCGCCGCCCATCAGCCGGCGCAGCATCGCCTGGCGCCAGTCGAAGTCGACCGGCCGGCGGTTGTCGGGATCGACGAGCGCGCGGAAGGCCAGCTCGTCGCCCTCGTACATGTCGGGGATCCCGGGGGCGGTCAGCTTGAGCACGAGCTGCCCGAGCGACGCGCGCTCGCCGACCGCCGCGACGCGCCGCGCGAACGGCTCGAAATCGGCCAGGAACGCCTCGTCTCGGTAGAGCGCGCGGCAGAAGTGCTTGACCGCCGCCTCCCAGTCGGCGTTGGGCTCGATCCAATTCGTGTTCCGCTTGGCCTCGCGGAGCGCCTTCTCCATGTAGGCCTCGATCCGGTCCTCGGCGATCGGCCACGCGCCTACGAGCGTCTGGAGCAGGAAGTAGCGCTCGACGTCGTCGGGCGCGCCGCCGTCGCTGCGCTCGCCGTCGGTGATCTCGAACCAGCGTCCGACGTGCTCGGCCCATTCGTCGGGCATCGACGACAGCGCGTCGATCCGCGCGCGGACGTCGGCCGAGCGCTTGGCGTCGTGGGTCTGGGTGGTCAGCAGGTTCAGCGGGAACCGCTCGAGGCGCTCGACGCACGACGCGTGGAACCACCCGACGTCGATCCCGAACCGCGACGGGTCGCCGCCGACGTCGTTGAGCGAGATCAGCCGGCAGTAGCGGTAGAACGCGGTGTCCTCGACGCCCTTGGCCGTGATCGCCGGCGTGGTCTGCTGAAAGCGCGTCACGAACGCCGCCGGGGCGTCGCGCTCCAGCAGCAGCATCGCCGCGATGTCCGGGTGCATGTTCGATGCCTCGATCACGCGCCGATCCGCGTCGTCGACTCGGCCGCTCCACGGCTCGACGTACGTCCGGTACACCGGCACCGAGGCGAGCGCATGGCCCAGCGACTCGAGCCCGCCGGGAAGCTCGATGTCGCCCAGCTCGCGCGCCAGGCGCTCGACGTCCTGGCGGAACGGACCGCGCACTTGCTCGAGCTTGGCCGCGTGCGCGATCTCGGCAAACGAGCGTCGATCGCCAGACACCTGCTCCCAGAGCGTGGTCAGCGTGGGCTTGCCGTCCGGGTCGACGAACAGCGCGCAGACGTCGTCGAGGAACTCGTAGCCGACGGTCCCGCACACCGGCCAGTCGCGCAGGCGCTCGCCGGGATCGAGGATCTTCTCGATCCACACGCGCTCGACGCCGTGGTCGCGCAGGCGGGCGAGGTAGCCGGCGGGGTCGGCGAGGCCGTCGGGGTGATCGACGCGAAGGCCATCGATCAGTCCGTCGCGCACCATCGAGATCACGAAGTCGTGCGTCTCCTCGAACACGGCCGGATCCTCCTGGCGCACGCCCGCGAGCTCGCCGACGTCGAAGAAGCGCCGGTACACGCCGGTCTCGGGCTCGATGTCGAAGAACTTCGCGCGCAGCTCCGGGTCCGCCCAGTAGCGATTCTGGTCATCGGCGGCCATGTGGTTCGGGACGACGTCGAGCACGATCCCCATGCCGGCGTCCCCTGCGCAGTCCGACAGCGCGCGCAGCTCCTCGGGGCCTCCCAACTCGCGGGAGAAATGGCGCGGGTCGACGACGTCGTAGCCGTGGGACGACCCCCGGCGGGCCTGCAGCGACGGCGACAGGTACAGATGCGAGATCCCGAGGTCGCGGAGATACGGGACGAGGCCGCGGGCATCCGCGAACCCGAACTCGGATGACAGCTGCAGGCGGTAGGTCGCCCGTAGCTCGATCGTCTTTCCAGAGCTCACGTGGCCCGTTTCAGCACCACGACCGAGCGGGCGATCACCTTGACCTCAGTGCGGGCGCCGTAGCGCTCGCTTCCCGGCTCGGCGGTCGGGTCGGCGGTCGAGAGCTCGAGCAGCCACTGGGCGCCGAAGCGCCGGCGCGGAAGCGTGAACATGCGATCCTCGGGCTCGGCGTTGAACAGCAGGACGAACGAGTCGTCCTCGATGTCCTGCCCCTGCGGGCCGGGCGTCGGGATCTCGCGGCCGTTGAGGAACATCCCGAGCACGTGCTCGCCGCCCTGCCAGTCGCGCCGGGTCATCTTGTTCCCGTCGGCGCGGAACCACCACACGTCGGGAAGCCCCGAGCCCTTGAGCTCCCGGCCCCGGAGGAAGTCGTTGCGCCGAAACACCCGGTGCTCCCGGCGCAGCCGGATCAGCCGGCGCGTGAATTCGCGGAGCTTGGTCTTCTCCGGGTTCTCGCTCCAGTCGTACCAGGAGATCTCGTTGTCCTGGCACCAGCCGTTGTTGTTCCCGCGCTGGGTCCGTCCGATCTCGTCGCCGCCGAGCAGCATCGGCGTGCCCTGGGAGAGGAACATCGTCACCAGGTAGTTGCGCTGCTGGCGAAAGCGCAGAGCCGTGATCTCCGGGTCGTCGGTCTCGCCCTCGACCCCGTAGTTCCAGGAGCGGTTGTCGTCGGTCCCGTCGTGGTTGTCCTCGAGGTTCGCCTCGTTGTGCTTGTGGTCGTAGGAGACGAGGTCGCGAAGCGTGAAGCCGTCGTGCGCGGTGATGAAGTTGATCGACGCGAACGGGTCGCGGCCGTCAGCTTCGTACAGGTCGGCCGACCCCGATAAGCGTTCGGCGAACGACCCGTTGTTCGCGAAGCCACGCCAGTAGTCGCGCATCGTGTCGCGGTAGACGCCGTTCCACTCCGACCACAGGATCGGGAAGTTCCCGACCTGGTAGCCGCCGGGCCCGACGTCCCACGGCTCGGCGATCAGCTTGACCTGGGACAGCACGGGGTCCTGATGGATCACGTCGAAGAACGCGGACAGGCGGTCGACGTCGAAGAACTCGCGCGCGAGCGCCGACGCGAGGTCGAAGCGGAAGCCGTCGACATGGCACTCGATCACCCAGTATCGGAGCGAGTCCATGATCAGCCGGAGCACGTTCGGATGGACCGGATTCAGCGAGTTGCCGGTCCCGGTGAAGTCCATGTAGTAACGGTGATCGTCGGGCATGACCCGGTAGTAGGCGAGGTTGTCGACGCCCTTGAACGACAGCATCGGGCCGAGGTGGTTGCCCTCGGCGGTGTGGTTGTAGACGACGTCGAGGATCACCTCGATGCCGGCGCGGTGCAGCGCCTTGACCATCCCCTTAAACTCGCGCACCTGCTCGCCGCGGCAGCCGGTGGCGGCGTACTCGCAATGGGGCGCGAGGTATCCGATCGTGCTGTAGCCCCAGTAGTTGCGGAGCCCCTTCTCGGCCAGGAACGACTCGTCGGAGATGTGGTGCACGGGCAGCAGCTCGACCGCGGTGACGCCGAGGTGGTGCAGGTAGGAGATCGCGGCCTCCGAGGCGAGCCCGGCATACGTCCCGCGCAGGTCCTCGCGTACGTCGGGGTGGAGCATCGTGAAGCCCTTGACGTGGGTCTCGTAGATCACGGTGTCGGTGAACGGGACGCGCGGCGGGCGGTCGCCCTCCCAGATGAACGCGTCGTCGATGACCACCGATTTCGGCATCGCCGCGGCGTCGTCCTCGTCGTCGGGCTCGAGGTCGGCGTCCTCCTCGCCGGTCGGCACGTACGGCAGCACGTTCGCGTCGTGCTCCCAGTCGACGACGCCGTCGATCGCCTTCGCGTACGGATCGAGCAGCAGCTTCGCCGGGTTGAAGCGGTGACCATCGAGCGGCGCGTACGGGCCGTACACGCGGAAGCCGTAGCGCTGTCCGGGCTGGACCCCGGGGATGTAGCAGTGCCAGTTGAGCGCGGTCCGCTGGGTCGTCTCGATCCGCGTCTCGTTGCCCTCGTCGTCGAACAGGCACAACTCGACACCGGTGGCGTGCTCGGAGAAGATCGCGAAGTTCGTGCCGCCCCCGTCCCATGTCGCCCCCATCGGGAACGGGCGGCCCGGCCAGACACCGTCGTTCAAGCGATCAGCGCTCCCGACATCGGCTCGAGCTCCACGTGTCCGTCAGCCAGGGTCGGTGGCGCGGTCGCGAGCACAACCGTCTCGCCGGCACAGGGTACGCGGCGCGGTTCTGCGGCGAAGCTCATGACCAGTTCGAACGCGCCCCGGCGCACCCGCAGCCAGCGCGCGTCGTCGTCGAACTCGACCCCGTCGACGTCGCCCGGGGGCAGGCGCCGGCGCACATCGAGCAAGTCGGCGTACAGCTGCGACAGCGACGGGTCCCCCCGGCGCGTCAGCTTCGAGCGCTCGAACGTCGCCTGGTCCTGCGGGTCGGGGATCTCCTCGTTCGAGAACTCGCCGAACGATGCGAACTCGGCGCGCCGTCCTTCGCGCGTGGCCTGCGCGATCGATTCGTCGATGTGGTCCGAGAAGAACTGGAACGGTGCGTCCTCGCCGTACTCCTCGCCCATGAACAGCATCGGGACGTACGGCGAGAGCAGCATGCAGAACGCGGCCAGCGGACGGGCCTCCGGCGGCAGGCGATCGCCGAATGCGCGGTTGCCGACCTGGTCGTGGTTCTGGTCAAAGACCACGAACCGGTCCGCCGGCACGTCGTCGGCCGGCGCGCCATAGCGCTGGCGCCGGAACCGCGAGTAGTTGCCGTCATACACGTACGGCCGGTGCCACGCCTTCGCGAGCTGCGCGACCGATCCGAAGTCGGCGTAGTACCCGTCGCGCCCGCCGGCGACGAGCGTCCTGACCGCGTGATGGAAGTCGTCGGCCCACGCGGCGTCGCACGCCCAGCCGCCGGCGGCGCGGTCGCGCATCACCTTCGGATCGTTCAGGCCGCTCTCGGCGATCACCACCGCACCGCCGCGCTCGTCGTGGACGCGCCGCGCCACCTCGGCCACGATGTGCTCGGCGCTCTGATCGAAGATCGCGTGGATTGCGTCGAGCCGCAGGCCGTCGATCCCGTAGTCGCGGATCCACCCGACCGCGCTCTGCGCCACCCATTCGCGGACAGGGTCGCAGTCGGTGTCGTCGTAGTTGATCGCCTTCCCCCACGGCGTCGCGTACCTGCCGGTGAAGTACGGGCCGAACGCCTCGATCGCGGGAGTGCCCGAGGCGCCGACGTGGTTGTAGACGACGTCGAGGATCACGGCGAGGCCGATGTCGTGAGCGGCGGCGACGAGACGCCCGAGTCCCGCGGGGCCGCCGTAGGACGACTGCGGCGCCGAGATGTACACGCCGTCGTACCCCCAGCCGTGGTGGCCGGGGAACTCCGCCACCGGCATGACCTCGATCGCCGTGATGCCGAGCTCCGCTAGCCGGGGCAGATGCTCGATGGCGGCATCGAAGGTCCCTTGGTCACTGAATGTTCCAATATGTAATTCGTAGATCACGTTGTCGCGCATCGCGGGCGGGGTGAACGACGCCGGCGCGCTCACCTCGGCCACTCGCGACGGGCCCCGGATCCCTTCGGGCTGCCAGCGCGAGCATGGGTCCGGCAGCGCCCGGCCGTCGAGGACGAACCAGTAGTCGTCGCCGGCGCCCGCGTCCACGACGCCCTCGTAGACCCCGTAGCCGGCGTCGTGTAGGTCGACGTCCCGCTCGCCGACGCGGAGGGCTATCGAGTTTGCGTGCGGCGCCCACACCCGGAACTCGACCCCGCCACCAGGCATCGGGTGGGCGCCGAGCGGGCGCTCCCACGGGTACGCTGCGACGCCGTCCCCGGCCGGCGCGGACATGGTCGAACTCACTGGGATTCGGGCACGAGCCAAACAGCAGCCAAGGGCGGCAGCGTAACGAGCGCCGACACCGATTGGTTATGCCACGGGATCGGCTCGGGCTCGATGCCGCCAAGGTTCCCGACGTCGCTGCCGCCGTAGTACCTGGAGTCCGTGTTGATCGCTTCCTTCCACCGCGTCGCCCTAGGCAGGCCGAGCCGGTAGCCCTCGCGGGGCACCGGCGAGAGGTTGGCCGCGAACACGACCACTCGCTCGCCGTCCTTGGAGGCGCGTGCGAACGCGAGCACGTTCCTGTCGGCATCGTTGGGCTCGAGCCACCAGAACCCGGCCGGGTCGGAATCGACCTCCCACAGCGCGGGCTCGTCCTTGTAGAGCCGGTTCAGGTCACGGACGAGCGCCTGGATCCCGGCGTGGTCGGGCTGCTCGAGCAGATGCCAGTCGAGCGAGCGCTCGTAGCTCCACTCCACCTCCTGCGCGAGCTCCGAGCCCATGAACAGCAGCTTCTTACCGGGATGCGCCCACATGTAGGCATACAGCGCGCGCAGGTTCGCGAGCTTCTGCCACTTGTCGATGCCGGCCATCTTCGAGTAGAGGGATCCCTTGCCGTGCACGACCTCGTCGTGTGACAGAGGAAGGATGAAATTCTCGCTGAAGGCGTACATCAGGCTGAACGTCAGCTCGTGGTGGTGGTAGCGGCGGTAGATCGCGTCCTGCTGGAAGTAGCCGAGCGTGTCGTGCATCCAGCCCATGTTCCACTTGAAGCCGAACCCGAGACCGCCGAGGTAGGTGGGTCGCGAGACGCCTGGCCACGCCGTCGACTCCTCGGCGGCGGAGATCACGCCGGGCTCCCGGCCGTAGATGACCTCGTTCATCTCCTTGAGGAATGCGACCGCGTCGAGATCCTCGCGCCCGCCGAACTGGTTGGGCACCCACTCGCCCGCGCGCCGCGAGTAGTCGAGGTACAGCATCGACGCCACCGCGTCGACCCGGATGCCGTCGGCGTGGTACTCGCGCAGCCAGAACAGCGCGTTCGAGATCAGGAAGTTGCGGACCTCGTGGCGCCCGTAGTTGAACACGAGCGTGCCCCAGTCGGGGTGCTCGCCGCGGCGCGGGTCGGCGTGCTCGTACAGCGCGGTGCCGTCGAACCGCGCGAGCGCGAACTCGTCGCGCGGGAAGTGCGCCGGCACCCAGTCGAGGATCACGCCGATCCCGTGCTCGTGCATCCGGTCGACGAACTGGCGGAAGTCGTCCGGGGAGCCAAACACCGGCGTGGGCGCGTAGTAGCCCGTGACCTGATAGCCCCAAGAGCCCGCGAACGGGTGCGCCATCACCGGCATCAGCTCGACGTGGGTGAAGCCCATGTCCTTGACGTACGCGCACAGCTCGTCGGCGAGCTCGAGGTAGGTGAGCGACCGGTTGCCCTCGAGCGGGTTCAGCCGCCACGACCCCAGGTGGACCTCGTAGATCGAGATCGGCCGCTGGACCTGCTGCTGCTCCTCGCGCGCTCGCAGCCACGCGACGTCATCCGCGCTCCAGCTGTGGTGCGGCTCGAACACGACCGACGCCGTCTTCGGCGGCACCTCGGTCTCGAGCGCGTACGGGTCGGCCTTCAGCAGCAGCTGGCCGTCGGGGCCGAGGATCTCGTACTTGTAGCGCGCGCCGGCGCCGACTCCGGGGAGGAACAGCTCCCAGATCCCGGTCGACCCGAGCGAGCGCATCGCGTGCAGCCGGCCGTCCCACGAGTTGAATTCGCCAACGACGCTGACCGCTCGCGCCGACGGCGCCCACACCGCGAACGCGGTGCCGGTCACGTTTTGGTGCTCGCGGACGTGCGCTCCGAGCCGTTCGTACAGCTCCTCGTGACGGCCCTCGCCGATCAGGTGCTGGTCGAGCTCGCCGATCGTCGGCAGGAACGCGTACGGATCGTCGATCGTGAACTTGCCGGCGTCGCCGTAGTCGATCTCGAGGCGGTACCGCAGCGGCAGCTCGGCATCCTCGACCATGCCCTCGAAAATCCCGCCGGGGTGGATCTGCTTGAGCTCGACCGGAGGCTGGCCGTCGATCACCGCTGTCACCCCGTTCGCCCCGGGGCGCAGGACGCGGATGACCACGCCGCCGTCGGCCGGATGGGCGCCGAGGACCGAATGGGGGTTGGAGTGCTCGCGGCGGACTAGCGCCTCGAGCTCGCTGGTGGCGACGGTCATGCGTCCTCCAAGATCCGCCCGATCGCGGCGACCGGAATCGAGATCCAGTCAGGGCGGTTGTTGAGTTCGTAGCGAAGCTCGTAGATCGCCTTCTCGAGCTCGTAGATCGAAAGCAGATTGGCGATCACGGCCTCTCCGCCCGGCATCAGCGCCGGATCGACGGCGGCGAAGTAGTGCTCGAGGAACCGCTCGCGCGCCCGCTGCTCGAAGTCCGCCGGGGCGCGGCGGCTACGCAGCAGCACAAGCGCCGAGGTCACGTACGCGAACGAGCGCAGCATGCTCGCGACGTCGCGCAGCGGCGAGCGCTTCTGCCGGCGCTCGGGGAGCGGGCGCGCGGGCTCGCCCTCGAAGTCGATGATCACCCAGCCGCGCGGCGTGAGCAGCGTCTGTCCGAGGTGATAGTCGCCGTGGGTGCGGATCACGCGGCCGCTGACGCCGATCTGGGCGCGGGTCGCGAGACGCTCGCGCACGTCCTGGCCGCGGCCGGCGATCGGCGCGAGTCGCTCGTCATCGGGGAGGCGCAGGAAGATCCGCTCGATGTCCTCGTCGATCGTCGCGGTCAGTAGCGACAGCGCCTCCTGGCTCGGCTCCTCGGGCGAGAACGCGGGATCGCTCGCATCCGATGCCAGGCACGTGTGGAGCTGCGCGGTGACGGTGCCGAGGCTGCCGAGCCGCTCGAGGAACATCTCGGGCGCGGACCAGAGCTCATCGAGCGCGAGCTCCCAGCCGCCGACGGCGTCGGGTAGGAACTCCTGGGCCACGCCCAGCGTCGAAGCGAACGCGGTCCCCTCGTAGTCGTACCAGCCGTGCAGCGGTGCAATGTTTGGGAACCCGCGCCAGGTCAGGAAACGGAGCACCTCGAGCTCGGGGTTGACGCCCGGCTCGAGCTTGCGGAACACCTTGAGCACGACGGTGTCGTCGAACACGATCGACGAGTTCGACTGCTCGACGCCCATCAGGCGGACGGCGGTGTCCGGCGACAGCTGCGGCTCGGCGGCTTCAAACTGGTGGAAGCTGAACTGGCCGTCGGCGGTCGTGATCTCGTCGCCGGCCTCGATCCGTCGCAGCAGCTCGACCGCTTGGGTGGGTTCGGCGAGCGCGTCGTACACGGTCCAATCGGCCGTGTGCGCGATCGAGTCTCCGCGCGGAACCCCGTCGCCGTCGGGCGAGCGGAGCGCGATCGGCAGCTGGTAGGTCTCGTGTGTGCCGGTCGCAAACCGGGTCTGGACGAGCGCCAGCAGCAACGGCGGATCGTCGCGCAGCGGGATGCTCTCGACGATCTCGATCCCGGCCACGTTGCGCGCCTTCGAGGCATACCAGCGCTGGCCTTGCACCCACTCGCGCAGCTCCTCCTCGTCGAGCGCGCGGCGGATCTCATCAACCGTGACCTGGACGCCTTCACTCATCGTCGGACCGCTCCTCCTCGACGAGTTGGAACCAGAAGAAGCCGCGCGGACCCAGCGTCAGCAGGTACGGCAGCTCGCCGATTCGCGGGAACCGCGAGCGGCCGAACAGCTCCACGGGATACCGTCCCTCGAACGCGCTGAGATCGAGCTCGACGGCCTGGGCGGAACGAGCGACGTTGTGGACGCACAGGACCAGATCATCCTCGAAAGAGCGCAGGTGGGCGAAGATGCGCGGGTTCGAGGGCTCGATCGGCTCGTACGTGCCAAAGCCGAACACGGGGTGCTCCTTGCGCAGCGCGATGAAGCGATGCAGCCAGCGCAGCTGCGAGGTGGCCGTGCGCAGTTGGGCCTCGACATTGACCGCCTGGAATCCGTAAACCGGATCCATCAGCGGCGGCGCGTACAGCTGCGCGAAGTCAGCGCGGCTGAAGCCTCCGTTGCGATCCCCGGTCCACTGCATGGGCGTCCTTACCCCGTCGCGATCGCCGAGGAACACGTTGTCGCCCATCGCGATCTCGTCGCCGTAGTAGAGGACCGGCGAGCCGGGCAGCGAGAACATGATCGCGTGCATCAACTCGATCTCGTCCCGGCCGTTGTCGAGCAGCGGCGCGAGGCGCCGGCGGATGCCGACGTTGATCTTCATCCTTGGGTCCTTGGCGTACTCGGCGTACATGTAGTCGCGCTCTTCGTCGGTGACCATCTCGAGCGTGAGCTCGTCGTGGTTGCGCAGGAACAGGCCCCACTGACAGCTCTCGGGGATCGTGGGCGTCTGCTCGAGGATCTCGTAGATCGGCACGGCCTCCTCGCGGCGGATCGCCATGAACATCCGTGGCATGACCGGGAAGTGGAAGGCCATCTGGCACTCGTCGCCGTCGCCGAAGTACGGCACGACGTCCGCCGGCCACTGGTTGGCCTCGGCGAGCAGCACGCGATCGGGGTATTTGGCGTCGATCTCCTTCCGGACGCGCTTCAGATAGGCGTGCGTCTCGGGCAGGTTCTCGCAGATCGTGCCGTCGCGCTCGTACAGGTACGGGACCGCGTCGAGCCGGAACCCGTCGAGCCCGAGGTCGAGCCAGAAATGCAGCACCTCGATCATCGCGTCCCCGACCTCTGGGTTGTCGTAGTTGAGGTCGGGCTGGTGGGAAAAGAACCGGTGCCAGTAGTAGGCGCCGGCCTTGTCGTCCCAGGTCCAGTTCGAGGTTTCGGTGTCGGTGAAGATGATCCGCGCGTCCTCGTAGCGATGGACCGTGTCCGACCACACGTACCAATCGCGCTTGGGGTTGTCCGGGCTCGAGCGCGACTCCTGGAACCATGGGTGTTCGCTCGAGGTGTGGTTCATCACGAGGTCGGCGATCACCCGGATGCGGCGCGCGTGGGCGGCGTCGATCAACTCGTGCACATCGTCGACGTTGCCGTAATCGGGATGGACCGAGGTGAAGTCGGCGATGTCGTAGCCGCCGTCGCGTAGGGGGCTCCTGAAGTACGGGAGCAGCCAGATGCAATCGATGCCGAGCCACTGCAGGTAGTCGAGCTTCTCGGTCAGGCCCCGGAAGTCGCCCAGGCCGTCGCCGTTGGCATCGAAGAACCCGCGGATGTGGATTTCGTAGAACACCGCGCGCTTGAACCACAGCGGCTCGGCCTCGAACCATTGCCGGGCCTGTGACTCGGTCGCTGTCGTCGGGTCGTGGATCGCCGTAGGTGCGGCCGTCGCCATGGTGCTGCGCTCGCGTGCGATCAGGTGCGTGAGGGTGGGGGGGCCGACGCTCATGGGCGATGTCCGTCCTCGAATGTGGTCGTACTCACGGGGGCGGGCATCACATCTCTACCCGGACGACGTGGGCTTGACGGACGCCCGGTTCGAGCCGGACGAAGTTCGGGCCGATGCGCCACTGGTAGCGCTCGTCGGTGAGCAGGTCGTGGGCGGTGAAGCTCGGAGGCAGGCCGAGGTTTGCGGGCACGATCGCGAGGCCCTCCTGTGTTTGGTTCGGGTCGATGCTCACAACGATGATCACGGCGTTGCCGCGCGACTGCTTCGCGTACGCGATCAGCGCGTCGTTGGCCGTGTCGAGGAAGGTGATGTTCGTGAACTCCTGGAGCGCGGCGTTGTCTTTGCGTATCGCGTTGACCCGCTGGATCAGAGGAAGCATTGGCCCGTCGAGCGCGCGCTCCTTGATCTCGTACTTCTCGGAGTTGAGGTATTCCTCGGAGCCCTCGCGCACGGGGATGTTCTCGTAATGCTCGTACCCGGAGTAGATCCCGTACGTCGGGCTGAGCGTGGCGGCGAGTATCAGGCGGGCCTCGAACGCCGGCCGGCCGCCGTGCTGGAGATACTCGTGGAGGATGTCGGGGGTGTTCGCGAAGAAGTTCGGGCGGAAGTAGTCGCTCTCGTCGGTGAGCGCGAGCTCGGACACGTACTCGATCAGCTCCCAGCGCGAGTTCTTCCAGGTGAAGTACGTGTAGGACTGGGTGAAGCCGATCTTCGCGAGCTGGCGCATGACCGATCTCCTCGTGAAGGCCTCCGCGAGGAAGATCACGTCCCGGTTTCTTTCGTGGACGTTGCGGATCAGCCATTCCCAGAACGCGAACGGCTTCGTGTGCGGGTTGTCGACGCGGAAGACGGTTATGCCGGCGTCGACCCATTGGAGCGTGATCTCGAGAAGCGCATCCCACAGGCCCTTCCAGTCCGGCGAGTCCCAGTTGACGTTGTAGATGTCCTGGTAGCGCTTGGGCGGGTTCTCGGCGTACTTGAGCGTGCCGTCGGGACGGCGGTGGAACCACTCCGGGTGTTCGTGGAGCCACGGATGGTTGGCCGATGCCTGGACCGCGAGGTCGATCGCGATATCGATGCCCTGGCGCTTGGCTGCCGCCGTGAGGTTCCTGACGTCCTCGATCGTCCCGAGGTCCTTGTGGACGGCCTCGTGGCCTCCCGTCTCGTCGCCGATCGCCCACGGGGAGCCAGGGTCGTTCGGGCCGGCCGTGAGCGAGTTGTTAGCACCCTTGCGGTTGGTCAGGCCGATCGGGTGGATCGGCGGCAGGTACAGGATGTCGAAGCCGAGGTCGGCCAGCCGCGGAAGCTCGCGCTGGACGCCCTTGAGACCGCCCCAGGAACGAGGGAACAGCTCGTACCAGCTGCTGAACCGCGCCCTGAGCCGGTCGACCTCGATCGTTATCGGCTCGGGAAGGGTGACGCTGCCGTGGCGGGGCTGGATCCGCTCGAGGGTGGCGAACAGCTCGGGCCCGAGCGCGACGTCGTGTTTGGCCGACTCGGGGATCTTGTCGTCGGCCAGGGCGGTGGCGGCGTGCCCGATCAGCGCCTTGTCGGCGTCGTCTTTGGCCGCCTTCTTCGCGCCCTTGAGCAGCAGGACGCCCTCGGAGATCTCGCCGGCGAGGTCGTGCTGCTGCGCCGCGACCTTGCGCCCGAGCTCGTCGCGCCAGGTCCCGAACGCGTCGGTCCACGCCTGGATCGTGTACTCCCAGCGGCCCGGGCGGTCGACGTCGAAGCTTCCCGCCCAGCGGACGCCGCCGAGATGGGCGTCGATCCGCTCCATGTCCGTTTCTTGGTAGTCGTCGTCTTCGGCGTGCTTGTACCTGATGACCGCGCGGAGCAGGTCATGCCCGTCGCGGAAGATGTCGGCTCTGACGTTGACGGTGTCTCCGACGCAGCGCTTGGCGGCATAGCGGCCGTCATCGACGGCCGGGGTCGGGTATTGGATGACGATCCGCGGTGGGGGAGCCGGCTTGCGGTTCGTACGCCGCGGCGCGGCGCTCGGCTTGGCTTCTGTAGGTGTTGTGCTCATGGCGGTCCCGGTGGACGGACGGGTCGAGGGTCGCAGGTCGCGGGTTTGCGGGTTGGCGCGGTATACAGGTTGCCCGTGTTTGCGCGGGTTTGCGCGGGTTTGCGCGGGGGGGGTTTGCGCGGGCGGACGGCGGTGGGACTAGCGGCGGTCCCGTACGGCAGGTGCGTCACGTCGAAAATATCCGCCTGCGCGATGGGTAAACAACGATCGGTGAATCGACTGGGTGATACATGATCGACCTGCCGCGCTCAAGCGGCGTTCAACTCCATCTAACCTCGCTCCCGGGTGGCCGGCTCGGTCCCGAGGCCTACCGCTTCGTCGATTGGCTGGCGGCGGCGGGGCAGACGTGGTGGCAGGTGCTGCCGCTCGGGCCGCCCGACCGCTACGGCTCGCCGTACAAGGCCCGGTCGGCGTTCGCGGCGTGGCCGGGGTTCTTGGGGGATCGTCGGGCTGCCGTTTCTTCTGTCGAGGTGTCGTCGTTTCGCGACCGTCACGGCTTCTGGGCGGCGGACTGGGAGCGTTTCTCATCTCGTGGCGCCCTGGCCGACCAGGTCCGGTTTGAGCGGGAATGGAGCGCCTTGCGCGCCTACGGGGCGGAACGGGGGGTTCGGCTGTTCGGCGACGTGGCGATCTACGTCGCGCCTGACAGCGCCGACCACCGCGCCCATCCGGAGCTGTTCCGGCCCGGGTTCGTGGCGGGCGCGCCACCGGACGCGTTCTCGGACGACGGCCAGCTGTGGGGCAATCCGGTGTACGACTGGCCGGCGCTGCGCCGGCGGCGGTACCGCTGGTGGGTCGAGCGGCTGCGGCGGACGTTGTCGCTGTTCGACCTCGCCCGGATCGATCACTTCCGGGGGTTCGTTGCTTATTGGGCGGTGCCTGCGGGCGCGCGGACGGCGCGCGGCGGGTCATGGAAGCGGGGGCCGGGGGGCGCCGTGTTTGACACCGCTTCTCGTTCTTTGGGGTCGTTGCCGCTGGTGGCCGAGGATCTGGGAGTGATCACGCCGGCGGTGACCGCGCTGCGCGAGTCGCTCGGGTTCCCGGGAATGGTCGTCCTGCAGTTCGGGTTCGACCCTGGAGTTGTGGGGAGTCCGCACGTGTTCGAGAACCACCTCGAGGACCGGGTCGTGTACACGGGCACGCACGATCACGACACGGCCCGGGGGTGGTACTCGTCGCTGTCCTCGGTTGGGCGGTCGTTTGTGGACTCGGAGTTCTCGCGGTTCGGCGTCGTCGAGTCTCAGCCCTGGTGGAGTCTGATCCGGTTGGCGCTGCGATCGCCGGCGCGGGTCGCGATGCTCCAGGCCCAGGATGTGCTCGGGCTCGGGTCCGAGGCGCGGATGAACGACCCGGGACGGGCGGGTGGCAGCTGGCGGTGGCGGATGGCAGCCGGCGCGCTGACGCCGGCGCTGGCGCGGCGGCTGCGCGAGGCGACGGAGGAGGAGGGGCGACTCGCGGTGGCGCCCGGTGGCGCCGCCGCCTTGGCGCGGGGGGCGAGTGGGTCATAAGTCGCCACTCGGCGACTTCCCGGGGCCGAGATGCGCGTAACGACCCGTATGCGTGCCTGAATCGCCGTTCGCCCAAGCGCGGCGGTCGAGCGTTGCGTTATGACCCGCGAGGACGAGCTGCCTGGCGCCGGCAGCTGCGCGCGGCGGCCTCGGCCGCCTTGACTTGGCGCCGGCGAGTCCCGAGAATCGGTCGATGGCGCCGTCGAGTGAGAGCGGCGCGGAGGTAGAGGCAGACCGCGCGCCCGACCAAGCCGGCCGTGACACCGCATTCGCTCCCGGTTCATCTGTCCCGGGAGGCACGGGTCTGGCGTCGATCATGGGGAATCGCGCCACCGCGAGGGCGGTGCGGGGCCTCCGGGACACGCTGCCTCCGGGCGCGCGCGCCGTCGCGCCGGCGAACGTCATGCTCGCGCGGGCTGCGGTCAGTCGGACCGGGCGCCGAGCGCTTCAGCGCGACGTCGGCTCCGACGACTACAAGGCCGGCTACGACGACGGCCTTGGCGGCCAGGGCACACGGCCGGCCCCGCGCGACGGGGATGCCCTGATCGACTACGAGGAGGGCTTCGCGAAGGGTGAATACGACGCCAAGCACGCGTCCGCCTCGCCGGCGCCGGCGCCGGCGCCCAACGTCACGCCCGCGCCGGCGGACACGCCGGCGCCCGGTCCGGTGGCGGGGTCCGGGAAGGCGATCGCGGACATGACCGGCACCGAGAAACTTTCCGCCGCCTACGACAAGGCGCACATCAAAGACGAGGTTCGCAAGCAGATCGCCGATCTGGTCAAGCCGGAGGCACTGTTCGTGGCGCTGGTGTCCTTCGCGACGGTGTACCTCATCTCCCAGGCGACGCCCGTCGGTTGGGCCGCGGACCTCGGCGTCCTGGTCACTGCGGTCTTCATCGGATCGGTCCTGTTCGACGCGATCAAGCATCTGCTCGCGTTCGCGGACGCCGTCAACGCCACCTCTGATAAGGAGTTGCAGGCTGCCGGCGACGCGTTCGCAGCCGCGATCGTCGAGATCGGCATCCAGACGATCATCCTGCTGGCGACGCACAAGGCTGGCGGCGGCCCGGAGGGGACCGCACCGCTCAAGGGCCCGACCCCGGCGAAGTTCGCCGACCTGGTCACCAACGAGGGCGTCGTCGTCCGCGTCCCGGTCGATTCACTGCCAGCCGCTGCGACGAAGCCGCTCGCCACGCCTCAGGATGCCGTCCGTGCGGCCGCCGCCGTCAACGCGCTGATGAAGGCGGGGGGGAGCGGTGGCGGAGGCGGAGGCGGATCGGGTGGCGGGGGCTCGCGGAAGGGCGATAAGAGCGCGCAGAGCGAAAACGACAAGCGTCTGCTCGAGAAGTACCAGGACCGCGCGACGGTCAGCTACCCGCCGTCGGAGTGGGCCCGGATCGAGCAGCTTGAGAATCGGTTCCCGAAGCTCAAGCAGGCGAAGCTCAGACCGTACGGACGCCCTCGAATCGGCGATGAATGGGCGTTCGAGGAGCGTATGCAGACCACCCAGGGGCGCTACTCGCTCGCCGCGTACAGCAGTGACGGCAAGCCCGTCGTGCAGTTCGACAACATCACCTCGGACGGCTGGATCCAGGAGATCAAGATCGAGCAGTCGAAGGTGCAAGAGATCGTGGCGCAGCTGCGGACGCTCGGCGGCTTCGCCGAGGACTACGGGCTGAGGGGAGTCGAATACTCGGTAGAGCCGCCGTCGGTGGCCGACGAGGTCGAGCAGCGGGTCGCCGACGAGGGCATGCGCTCGGTGTTCCGCGACCACTGATCGCGCTCAAGTTCCCTGCGCCGGCGCCGATCGCAGTGGACGATGAGTATCGACGCCGTGACGAGCCGCATCGACCAGATCCTGGCGATGCAGCAGCAGATCCTGGACCCCAGCGCGGCCGCCTCGTCTTCCTCCACCACCTCGACCCCGTCGGCCGGATCGTCGCTCGGCGCCACCGCGGGCACCGCGAGCACCGGCGGGACGAGCTTCAGCGACGCCCTGTCTTCGGCGCTCGGAACCGACTCGACGTCTTCCGCGCTGACCTCGGCGCTGTCTCCGGACTCGCTGATGGCCTCGGCGATCGGCGACGACTCCGACGACGGCGACGGCAGCTCGGACGCGACCTCGGCGCTGACGCCTGATCTGTCGACGCTGCTCGGGGCGACGAACTCACTTGGCCTCACCGCCGGCTCGAGCCTCACCGGCACCGCGGGCGCCACCGGCACCACGGGCTCCGCGGCGGCGCAGGTCCAGTCGATGACGAACATGGCGAACTCGCTCGTCGGCAAGCCCTACGTGTACGGCGGCGGCCACAGCGGCTGGGGCCCGCAGTCCGGCTACGACTGCTCCGGGTTCGTGTCCGCGGTGCTCCACGCCGGCGGCTACCTGAGCCAGCCCGTCGACACGGTCACGCTGCCCCAGCAGGCCGGGATGGAGTCGGGACCCGGTCAGTACGTGACGGTCTACGACCGGGCGCTCTCGGGCGAGAACGGCCACGTGATCATCGACATCAACGGCCAGTTCTACGAGTCGGGCGGATCGCACGGCTCGTGGGGCGGTGGCGGCGGCGTCGAGAAGATCGGGACGCCGTCAGCGGCGTACCTGGCGACGTTCCCGACCGTGCTCCACCCGGCCGGGCTCTAGAGCTCCGCCGGCGGGTCAGCGACTGGCGCGGACCGCGAACCGCGCCCGCAGCACCGCCGACCACGCGCTCACCTTCGCGTGGCGGTACACGTACGTCCAGTCGCCCTGGAGCCGCTGGCGCCGGCCGACCGAGTACGAGATCAGCGAGGAAGGCCGGACCGCGACCCGCATCCCGTCGCGCTCGAGAACGCTCAGCGCTCGCTCGGCGATGTCGATCTGGCCGAACGCGGTCGGATGGACGTGGTCGGTCATCACGAGGTTACGGGCGCCCCACGACCGCAGATCGAGCAGCAGCGCCCCGTGCTCGCCGGCGGCACGAGCAACAACATCATTCAAATCCTCGACCTTGGCGCCGGCGCGGGGACGCCCCAGGTCGAGCGGTGCAGTGAGCGCCAGGACCCGGTCGCACCGACCACACAAGAACTGCAAAGCGCTGCGGAACCTCACCTCGAAGACCGCGGGATCCCAGTCGGGGGACCGGACGTCGTTGATCCCGATGTACAGACAGCCGAGCTCATACCCAGCGCCCGCCCGCGGACCGGCGAGCCGCTCGAACGCCGGGATCTGCTGCTCGACCACGTCGAACAGGTGCGCGCCGTCGACCGCGTAGCCCGTGAACGGCAGCGCCAGCCCGCGGGCCACCCACAACGCCCACGACTGCAGCGCCACGCCCCATTGCAGCTCGCCGCCGCCATTGGTGATCGAGTCGCCGAACGCGAGCACGCCAAGGCGGAGGCTGCTTTCGGCGCCGGCGGGGGCGGTCAAGAAGCGCGAGCGGGGCCGGTCAAGAAGCGCGAGAGTAGCGGTTGTCCCATAATCCCCGGCCGTGAGCTACGGCCGGGTGACGATGAACGACGGCCGCGAGGACATGCGTCGCGCGGCGGAAGAGCTCGCCGAGCGCCTTCCGGGCGTCCTCGCGCCCTTGGCGCGCCTCGCGTACAACTACCGCTGGTCCTGGCTGCCCGGCGGGCCGGAGCTGTTCGCTTCGATCGACCCCGACCGATTTGCGCTGACCAACCAGAACCCGGTGCGGCTACTCCAGGAGGCTTCGACCGGCGCGCTCCGGCGTGCGGCCGCCAACGGGGAGCTGGTCGGGCGCGCGGCGATGATGGAGGCCCAGGTGAAGGCCGATCTGGACCGCCCGCCGTATCCGTCGATCGACCCCGCCCGGCCGGTGGCGTTCCTGTGCGCCGAGTACGGGCTACACGTCTCGCTGCCGGTCTACTCCGGCGGCCTCGGCGCGCTCGCCGGCGACCTCCTGAAAGAGGCCTCTGACTGCGCGGTCCCGATGGTCGCGGTCGGTTTGATGTACCGCAAGGGCTACTTCCGCCAGCGGATCGACGCCGTCGGGTGGCAGCACGAGTACTGGATCGACACCGACCCGCAGAGGCTCCCCGCCGCGCTCGTCTCGGGCGCCGGCGACGCCCCGCTGAAGATCGAGGTCCCGATCTACGACGCCGAGGTCACCGCCCAGATCTGGCGCGTCGACGTCGGCCGCGTCCCGCTGTTCCTGCTCGACACCGATCTCCCCGAAAACACCGCGGTACAACGGTGGATCACCGCGCGGCTGTACGAATCGGACGAGCACATCCGCCTGGCGCAGTACGTGCTGCTCGGCTCCGGCGGCGTACGCGCGCTGACTGCGCTCGGGTTCGAGCCCGGCGTGATCCACCTGAACGAGGGCCACGCGATGCTCGCGCCCGTGCAACTCGCCGGCCAGGAGCTCCACTCCGGTGAGGACCTCGCGGTCGGGCTCGCCGCCGCGCGCGAACGCACGGTCTTCACGACCCACACCCCGGTTCCCGCCGGCAACGACACGTACCCGCCCGAGCAGGTCACGGACGCGATCGGGCGGTTGCTCGCGCAGCTCGGGCTACCGATCGAGGAAGTGCTCGCGCTCGGCCGCACGGATCCCGAGCAGATCGACGAGGACTTTGGGGTCACTCAGGCCGCGCTCCGTATGAGCCGCGCCGCGAACGGCGTCAGCCGCCGCCACGGAGAGGTGGCCCGCGAGATGTGGCAGCCGCTGTGGCCCGAGCTTCCCGTCGACCAGGTCCCGATCGGCTACGTCACCAACGGCGTTCACGTGCCGACGTGGATCGGCCCGCCGATCCGCGAGCTGCTCGACCACCACCTCGGTGAGGGGTGGATCACGCGCGCGGCCCAGCCCGAGACCTGGGCCGCCGTCGACCAGATCTCCGATGAGGACCTGTGGGCCGCGCGCGAGGCCCAGCGCGCCCACCTGGTCGAGCAGGTCCGTATTCGCAGCGCCAACGAGCGGCTCCTCCGCGGCGACGCCCGCGACTACGTCGACGCGGCCGCGACCGCGTTCGATCCCCGCACGCTCACGATCGGCTTCGCGCGGCGCGTCGCCACCTACAAACGCCTCGACCTGCTGACCCGGGACCCGGAGTGGACGCTCGAGCTGCTCGGCGGCGAGCAGCCCGTACAGGTCGTGCTCGCCGGCAAGGCTCACCCTCGCGACGAGGAAGCCAAGCGCGTGCTCAAGCGCCTGTTCGGGATGAAGGCCGCGGAGATCATCGGCGAGCACGTCGTGTTCCTCGACGACTACGACCTCGCGAGCGCGGCCTGGCTCGTCCGCGGCTGCGACGTGTGGCTGAACGTGCCGCGCCCGCCGCTCGAGGCGAGTGGCACGAGCGGGATGAAGTCGGTGATCAACGGTGGCCTGCAGCTGAGCGTGCTCGACGGCTGGTGGGCCGAGGGCTTCGACGGCGACAACGGCTGGGGGATCTCCGGGGAGGTCGACGAGGACCACGAGGCCCAGGATGAGCGCGATGTCGCCGAGCTTCATCGCCTGCTCGACGACGAGGTCGTGCCCGAGTTCTACGATCGCGACGCGGACGGGCTGCCGACGGCCTGGATCGCCCGGATCCGGGCGTCACTGAGGACGCTCGGGCCGCGCTTCAGCGCGACACGGATGCTGTCGGAGTATCTCTCGGGGCCGTACCGGGGAGCCTGATCCCCCGGGAAGGTATTGCTGCACTTCGGCGTCGTTAAGCTGATGGTCTTTGTAAACCGAATTGCAGGGGAAGATGGGTTCCCGCGCCGAACATCCGCAGCCGACGGCGACTGAGCTGGCCGAGCTGTCGGCGCTCGCCGACGGCACGCTCGATCCGGCGCGCCGCGCCGGGGTGCAGGCGCGCATCCAGGCGTCGCCTGAACTGACCGCGCTGTACGAGCGAGAGCGCCTCGTGGTCGATGCGCTGCACCAGGCTCGGGCGACCGAGCGCGCCCCCGCGCGGCTGCGGGAGAGCATCGACGCCGCGCGCCCGAGCCGCACGACCGCGGCGCGCCGGCGGTTCGTGTACGCGGGCGGCGTCGCCGGCGTGCTTGCCGCGATCGTGCTCGCGCTCGTGCTCGCGCTGCCGTCGGGCACGCCCGGCGGCCCGTCGGTGTCCGCCGCGGCCGCGCTGGCCGTTCGCGGCCCGACTCAAGCCGCCCCGGTGCCCGATCCGTCGAGCCCGGGAGGAGCGCAGTACGAGGGCCTTGGCGACGTCTACTTCCCGAACTGGGCCACCCACTTCGGCTGGGACGCGATCGGGGCGCGCACCGATACGCTCGGCGGGCGGACCGCCGTGACCGTCTACTACAGGTGGAAGAAGGCCACGATCGCCTACACGATCGTCGAGGCGCCGCCGCTATCGGTGCCGCCCGCGACGACGATCACCCGGAACGGGACCGAGCTTCACACGTTCGTGCTGGACGGTCGGCACGTCGTGACCTGGCGGCGCGCCGGCGATACCTGCGTGCTGTCCGGAACCGGGGTCAGCGTCGCGGACTTGCAGAAGCTGGCGGCGTGGAAGGTCCAGCCGGACTCTGACTAGCCAGGTCTGCGGCGACGCGCTGACGGGCGCGGTGGAGCCGCGTCGTGATCGTCGCCTCGCGAACCTTCAGCGCCTTCGCCGCCTCGCGGTAGGAGAGGCCGACGACGTCGATCGCGACGAGCGCGTCGCGGAAGCCGTCGGGCAGACGCGAGATCGCGGCGTACAATTCCGCCGACTCGAGCCGGGACTCGGCCGCCGGCGCGGTCCGGTCCTCGATCAGGTCGAGGTTGTCCGGTAACGGCGTCGTCTGGGGGCGCCGCGCCGCCGCCCGGCGCTGGCTGAAGAACGTGTTGCGCAGCACGCGCAGCAAGTAGCCGATGTCGTCATCGGAGTGCAGGAAGCGGGGGCGGCGCAGGATGTGCTCGAACGTCGACTGCACGAGATCCTCGGCCTCCTCGCGCGATCCACAGAGGCTCCACGCGGCGCGGTAGAGGCGATCGATGTGATCGCCCAGCGCGTCCGGATCGAGCTGACGTTCGACGTTCATACCGACGCGGCCCCAGCATACGGGGCGCCGGTGCGGGGCCGCGTTACGTTGTCTTCAAATCAGACAATGGGCGCGGGCCGGGTCCGACATACTTCGCCGTCGGGCGCACCAGCCGTCCCTCGCGCTTCTGCTCAAGGATGTGCGCCGACCATCCCGCGGTCCGGGCGCACGTAAACATCGGCGTGAACAGCTCGGGCGGGACGTCGGCGAAGTCGAGTACGACCGCCGACCAGAACTCGACGTTGGTCGCGAGCACGCGGTCGGGGCGCCGCGCCTGAAGCTCGGCGAGCGCGGCCTGCTCGAGCGCCTCGGCGACCTCCACTCGCGGCGCGTTGATCTGTTTGGCGGTGCGGCGGAGCACCCGCGCCCGCGGGTCCTCGGCGCGGTAGACGCGATGCCCGAACCCCATCAGCCGTTCGCCGCGGTCGAGCAGGTCCTTGACGTAGCGCTCGGCGTCGCCCATCTCGGCGACGTCGTCGAGCATCTTGAGGACACGCAGCGGAGCGCCACCGTGCAGCGGGCCAGACAGCGCGCCGACCGCGGCCGACAGAGCCGCCGCGACGTCCGCGCCCGTCGACGCGACCACCCGCGCGGTGAACGTCGACGCGTTCATCCCGTGCTCGGCGGCCGAGATCCAGTAGGCGTCGATCGCCTTCACGTGGCGCGGGTCGGCTTCGCCGCGCCAGCGGATCAGGAACCGCTCGGGGATCGATGTCGCCTTGTCGACCTCGGCTTGGGATACGGGCGGCTTGCCGATCCCCCGTGCCGACTGTGCGACGAACGAGAGCGCCATCACCGACGCGCGGGCGAGGTTGTCGCGGGCGTCCTCGTCGGAGATGTCGATCAGCTGCTCGAACCCCCACTGCGGCGCGAGCATCGCCAGCGCCGACTGCACGTCGACGCGGGGATCGCCCGAGCGAACGCCCAGCGGGAAGGGCGCGGCCGGCGGCAGCCCCGGCAGCAGCGATCCATCGACCAGGAGCCCCCAAACCTGTTCGAACGGGACGGCCCCGACGAGTTCCTCGATGTCGACGCCGCGGTAGCGCAGTGCGCCGCCGGCGCGATCGGGTTCGGCGATCTCGGTGGCGAAGGCAACAACGCCCTCGAGGCCGGACTGAACTTCCGCGGTTGCGGTCATTGACGAGTTCTCCTGGATCGGCGGGGGCGGATCGGCGCGCGCAGAGTTGTAGGCGCGGGGCACAGGATCGGCGCCGGGGCGCGAAGTGCCTCGACAGCGTAGCCGGATAGCCTTCGCAGCCGTGCCAGAGGCCGCCCGTGTCTGAGCTGATGCTGCGCCCGGCCGGCGATCTGGCCGGGCTCGTCCGCGGAGGCGAGTTGTCCGCGCGCGAGCTCGTCGAGGCCTCGCTCCGGCGGATCGACGAGCTGCAGCCGATGGTCAACGCGTTCACGCACGTCGCCTACGAGTCGGCGCTTGCCGCGGCGGACGCAATCGAGTCCGGCGATCCCCGCCCGTACGCGGGTGTTCCGATCGCGATCAAGGACAACCGGCCGGTCGACGGGATGCCGCTGAGCATGGGCAGCGGGCTATTCGGCGAGTTCGTGCCTCGCCACGACGCATTCCTCGTGCGCCGGCTCCGGGACGCCGGGTTCGTGATCGTCGGCAAGACCTCGATGCCGGAGATGGGCATCCTGCCGACGACCGAGCCGCGCCGGTTCGGCCCGACCCGCAATCCGTGGAACATAGACCGCACCCCGGGCGGTTCGAGCGGAGGTGCGGCCGCGGCGGTGGCTGTGGGGATGGTGCCGGTGGCGCACGGCAACGACGGTGGCGGGTCGATCCGGATCCCGGCGTCGTGCTGCGGGCTCGTCGGCCTGAAGCCGGCGCGCGGCCGCGTGTCCGTTGGTCCCGACGGCGGCCAGAGCTTCCTCGTGGCGGACGGCGTGCTGACGCGGTCGGTCGCCGACACCGCCGGCGTGCTCGACGTGCTCGCGGGCGCCGAACTCGGGGACGCCACCTGGGCGCCGCCCCCGCCGGCGGCTGGATTCGCCGCGCTCGCTCAGGGCGACCCTGGACGCCTCCGAATCGGGCTCGCGAACGCGCCACCCTACGAGGACGCCGCGATCGATCCGGTCTGCTCGCAGGCCGCCCATGACGCCGCGGCGCTGCTTCAGTCGCTCGGCCACGCCGTCGAGGAGATCACGCCCCCGTGGACTGGTCTCGACCTGCTCCGCGACTTCACCCGCGCGTTCGGACCGCTGATCTCGCTGTCGACCTGGCTGGGCGGGCGGATCGCGGGGCGCGAGCCGACCCCGGACGACGTCGAGCCGCTCACCTGGGCGCTGTGGGAGCGGTCCCGCGCCCAGGACACGATCTCCTACCTGGCCGCGCAGGGCCGGCTCGAGTCGGTGGCGCGCTCGCTCGTCACGTTCTTCGAGCCGTACGACGCCGTGCTGACGCCGGCGCTCGGCGGCCGGCCGGTGCCGATCGGCGAGATCGACGGGCTCGGAGCGGATCCGATGATCAAGTACCGCAAGTCCGCGGCGTTCACCCCGTTCACCGCGATCGTCAACGTCACCGGGCAGCCAGCGCTCTCGCTGCCGCTGTACCACGGCGACGACGGCCTCCCAACCGCGGTCCAGCTGATCGGTCGCCCGGCGCGCGAGGAGGTGCTGCTCGCGCTCGCCACGCAGCTCGAGCGCGCGCTGCCGTGGGCAGGCCGCTTGCCCGCGCTCGCTGCGGGCTGACGGTGCTACAGGCCGGTCGCGAGCACGGCCGCGAACTGCACCTCACGGGAGCGGGACGAGGTGGTAGCTCTGGCCGCCGTCGGTCGTGTAATACAGCCGCTCGTTGGACGCCGAAACCTGGCCGACGTACCCAAGCCCGATCCCATGGGTGTCGTCGGTGAAGCCGAGGTACGCCCACGCGGTGACTTCGGACGGACCGACTTTCGCGTACGCCTGGCCGTCGTCCTCAGTCCGGTACAGCTGCTGATAGCCGGCGACCGCGGTGTCCGAGGACGCGGCCGCGAACGCCGCCGAGTTCGCCAGGCTGAGCGTGCCGCTGGGCTCGGCCGAGGTGAAGTCCGCGCCGTTGTCGGTCGAGCGCCAGACGCCGCTCTCGGTCCCGGTCGCGCAGTGCGCCCACACGACCGGCGGCTCGGGCTCGGCGTACTGGCAGCCGAGGCCGGGGCTCGGCGATGGATAGCTCGTGAAGCTCGCGCCGCTGTCGTAGGAGACGAGCAGGTCCGAGCCGATTCCGTTGCCCACGCCGGACTGGACGAGCACGATCGAGCCCTGCGCCCACAGTCCGACGGACACGTCGCCGGCGGCGCCGAGCACGGTCCACTCGTCCGCGCTGACCGGCGAGTGCATCAGTCGCGCGCCGGCGGCGCCGCTGCCCGATACGTCGACGATCGCGTACGCCTCGCCGTCGGAGATCGCGAGATCCTCGACCGAGCCGTCGACGCTCACCTGATGCCAGCTCTGGCCGCCGTCGTGGGTGACGTACAGATCGGGTCCGTACGCGAATCCGTTCTCGCTGTCGGCGAACCGGATCTGGGAGTAGCCGGGCTGGTTCGGCTGGCTCGAGAGCGCCGCGTGCGGGGGCGCGACGGTCGTGAAGTGTTGCCCGCCATCGGTCGTGAGCAGGATTTTCCCGCACGGCGCCTGCGCACCGGAAGTCGGGCACTGCGCTTGGCCGAGCACCCACCAGGTCAGCTCGCTGATCGCGGTGAACGACTGCGGGTAGAACTGGCCCGCGTTGGTCGGCGCCACCGCCGTGGTCGTTGTCGTCGCTCGGGTGGTCGTCGCGGTCGCGGCGTGCTTGGCGGTCGTGGTGGTCTTCGACCGCGCGCTCGTCGGCGCGCCGCTCGAGGCGGAGTGCGGCTTTGAGGTGTGCGCGTTGACGAGGACGATCGCGACGACGGCGCCGACGACCGCGGCCGCCGCCAGGAACGCGAGCGCCTCCGAGAACCGCCGGGGGCCGCGGGGAGGCCGGGGTCTCCTGGCACCGCGGCCACGGGTCAGCGCGGGGCGCCGGGCGCGCAGGCGCTGATGGGCGCCGCGCTCGGTCAGCTCGGTGAGCTGCGCCTCGACTCGATCCAGATAGTCGTTCACGTCGAGGGGGCGGGTGGGTTCGAATTTTTCAGCTGATCTCGCACCCGCGCCAGCCCGCGGCTCACGCGCTTGCGGATCACCAACTCCGAGCACTGCAGCTCGGTGGCGATCTCGCGATAGGGGCGTTCCTCGAGCACGCGCGACCGGACCGCGTGGCGCTCGTCCTCGGGCAGGTCCTCGACGAGCGCCGCCAGCCGGCCGCCCTCACCGCGGGCGACCTCCTCGACCCGGTCGAGGTCGCCTTCGTCGAGCGCGACCGCCTGGTATCCGAGGCGATGACGCGCGCGCGCCTCGACCCGCCCGCGGCGGAAGCTCATCAGCAGCTTGTTGCGCGCGATCCCGATCACCCACGGCGTCGCCGAATCGCCCTGCTCGCTGTACCTGGGCGCGCCCAGCAGCACCGCTGCGAACACCTCGGCCGCGAGGTCGGCCGCCACGTCTCGGTCGCGGCTCTCACGGATCAGGAACGCCAGCACCGCCGGCAGGTGGCGCCGGTAGAAAACCGCGAACGCGGCCCCGTCCCGCGCCGCGATCGCCGCGAGCAGCGCGGTGTCGGACCATTGCCGTCGGTTGCGGGGCCGTTCGTCCATTCGCCCGTCTATTGCGCAACGCCGCCGCCGTGTGACGGAGGCACGTCTACCCTATTCCCGCGAAACAGGCAAAGCCCTGCGCCCGTAGAATCGCGTTTGCACTACCCCCGACCCCAAGGAATACGAAACCTTATGGCCTACGTCATCGCGGAGCCCTGCATCGGCACGAAGGACAACTCGTGCGTGGAGGTCTGCCCGGTCGACTGCATCCATCCGACCCCCGACGAGCCCGACTACGACGACGTCCCGATGCTCTACATCGACCCGGAAGAGTGCATCGACTGCGATGCCTGCGTCGAGGCCTGCCCGGTGGACGCGTGCTTCGCGGAGGACCAGCTGCCCGAGGAGTGGCAGCACTACACGAAGCTCAACTCGGATTACTACGCGAACAAGGGCTGAGGCGGGTTAGGGCCGCCTCCGGGCGGCCCTGAGATCAGGCCATCGGCAGCGACATGCCGACGGGCTTCGGAGCCGCGGCGGGCGCTGGCATCTGCATCACCGGCAGCTCGACCGGCGACAGCGCGATCAGTCCGCGTGCCGCGTGGGCGAGCGCCTGCGCCGCCGGGTCGTCGGGGTTCGAGGCCACGATCGGCACGCCGGCGTCGGACTGCTCGCGCAGGCCCATCGTCAGCGGCACCTTGCCGAGCAGCGGCACCTCGAGCTCCTCAGCGAGCAGCTGGCCGCCGCCCTCGCCGAACAGCTGGTAGCGCTCCCCGGTCGGGGTGACGAAGCCGGACATGTTCTCGATCACGCCGGCGATCTCGAGCTTCAGCTTGGTCGCCATCTCGGCCGACCGGCGCGCAACCTTCTGCGCCACCGGCTGGGGCGTGGTCACGATCACGAACTTGGCCTGCGGCAGCAGCTGCGCGAGCGTCATCGACACGTCGCCGGTGCCGGGCGGAAGGTCGATCAGCAGGTAGTCAAGCTCGCCCCATTCGACGTCCTCGAGGAACTGCTGGAGCGCCTTGTGGAGCATCGGGCCGCGCCACACGACCGCGGAATCCTGCTCGACGAAGAACCCGATCGACATCACTTTGATGCCGTCGAGCGCGCGCAGCGGCACGATCTTGCGCTCGCCGTTGACGCGCGGGCGCTCCGCGCCGAGCCCGAGCATGCGCGGCTGTGAGTATCCCCACACATCGGCGTCGAGCACGCCGACCTGCTTGCCCTGGGCAACGAGCGCCGCCGCCAGGTTCGCGGTCACGCTCGACTTGCCGACGCCGCCCTTGCCGGAGCCGACGCAGATCACATTCTTTACCTGGGCGAGCGCGCCCTCGGGGAGCGTGCCGCGGCCGAGCTTGCGACCGAGCGCCTGCTTCTCGTTGTCGGACAGGACGTCGAAGGTGATGTTGACGCCGGCGACGCCCTCGAGCTTGCGCACGGCCTCGGCCACGCCGTTCTGGAAATGCGACCGGATCGGGCAGCCGGGCGTGGTCAGCGAGACCATCACATCGATTACGCCGTTCTCGTGGATCTCGACCGAGCGGACCATCTCGAGCTCGACGATGTCGCGGCGAAGCTCCGGGTCGATCACGGAGCGCAGGGAGTCGATCACTTGGTCTCGTGTAGGCATGGAGTTGATTGTAGGCGGGCGGGAGTGCCCGGCTGGCCGGCGGCGCGCCCGCCGGCGGTCCCTGCGTCCGTCCCCGGACATGCAAACCGCATCACTCGGCCGACGATCGCCGGGCCTCGATGCGTGACGCATGTCACAGGTGCTTAGCGCATCGCGGCTCCCCGGCGGAGTGTCCGGAGGTGCGTTATGCATGGTGGCGGGGTGCGCCCGTTTAAGGACCGACGGGGCGCCACTTTCGTGACGCCCCGGCGGTTGAGGGAGGAGAGGGTGCTGCATTCGCCGGCGAGGTTATGAGGCCGGCGAACCCTTCCCGCATCGACGCTCTCCGGGGCGCCGCGCGGGGGAAGCTTTTTTGTTAGGACCCGAGCAGGCCCTGTGCGTCGGAGACGAGTCTCTCGACCCGCGCACTCACCGCTCCCGACTGCTTCTCGAGATCCCTACGTACTGAGGATATCTCACGATTCAGCCGACGCCGGTTCTGGCGCATGGTCCGCTCGACAAGACTACGACGCTGACGCATTTCGCGCTCCATACGAGTGCGCGCCCGGCGAACCCGTCGCTCGAACCGGTTGCGCGCGGTGGCGCCGCGGCGCTCGTAGCGCTTGAGCTCGCGCTCGAAGTTGGTGCGGGTGCCGTACCTGGTGGCAAACCCCTTGACCGTCGAGACGAGGTTGTCGCGGGCGAGCAGGCTCGCGCCAACCGGGACCAGCACGGCGCGCTCGGCCAGGACCTGCGCATGCTCGACGCGGGTCTTGGGCTGCGTTGAGGTCGTCCGCGACGTGCGTCGCGTGCTGGCCGCCGTCCGCGACGTGCGCTGCGTGCTCGCGGCCGTCCGCGTGGAGGTGCGCGCCCCGGCCGTCGCCGGCTTGTGTTTGGTCGTTCGCCGCGTCGTGGGCGCGGGCTTCTGTGTGCCCGGTGTGCTCGTTGCCATTAGTTCTCCCTACCGAATTTATCGAACACGTGTTTGTAAACCATAGCCTAGTGCCCGTTACAGCCAGGCTCATGAAAAGTTTGTGAATTGGCGAGTCTGAGGGCGACCTGGGTTGACCTCGACGGAGGGAGACTGCGCCGGTCAGGCGGCGGCGTCCGAGGAGTCCGACCGGGGCCGTTCCTCGAGCTCGCGCGGCATCTCGCGCGCCAGCCATGCCGGCGGATCCTGGATCTCGGCGAGCGTCGGCAGAGCCTCTGGGCTCGACCACATGTGGCGCAGCGCGGCCGGGCCGCGCGCACGGACTATCTCGTCGCAGAAGTACTTGCCCTGCTCGTATTGGCGCAGCTTGAGCTCGAGCCCGAGCAGCCGGGCGACCAGCCGCGACAGCCCCGATTGCGACTTGCGACGGCGATCGAGCGCGGCGCGCAGCTTCGGGAGCGAGGGCAGCAGATCGGGCGCCACCGCGTCCATCACGTGCTCGGCGTGACCCTCGATCACCGCCATCACCGCCTGCACGCGGTCGAGCATCGCGCGCTCGGGGGTGGTCGTGACGATCGAGATCAGATCGCCGCGGCGCAGGTGGGTGAGCACGCGCTTGACCTCGTCGAGGCTCGGCACCTGGAGCTTGCGCGGCGCGTCGAGGCGCACCTCGGCGCTCTTCAAGAGTTCGCGGACGAGGCCGGCGACGTGGGCATGCAGCCATGGCACCCCGGCGAACTGGACCGCGTGCGTGACCTCGTGGAGCGCGACCCACGTCATGAACTCGTCTTCGTCGGCGCCGAACGCCTCGACCGCGTGGCCGAGGTTCGGCAGCACGAACAGCAGGCGCGGCGGGCGATCCTCGACCGCCTCGTCGAGCAGCACGAGCTCGTATTGCCCGAGCACGCGCTGGGCCAGGTAGCCGAGCACGACGCCGACCTCGGTGCTCAGCACGATCCCCATCCCGATCTCGGCCGCCGGCTTGAGCGTCCCGAGGTTCTCGGTCGCGCGCTGGAGCACCGGGTCGAGCAGGAGCCGCATCGAGTCGATGTTGCTCGACACCCATTCGCGGCGGCCGATGCCCTCGGGCGGCGGCAGCGGACGGGTCGGCTCGAGTCCGGTGTAGGCGACCACGCGCGCCTCGGACTCGGCCGTGAGCGCGGCCAGGTCGGCGGTCGGATCGCTCGCCGTGGGCGGGTGGGGCCCCATTCTGGCCACGAACGTCGCGATTCGCTGGGCGATGATCCAGTCGATCACGCCGGGATCCTCTCGAGCTCGCGAAGCGTCTCGGGCGAGCGGGCGGCGATCACCGGCGAGCTCGGCTCGGCGGTCAGCGGCGCGCCGAGGGGGTGGTCGCAGCTCGGAAAGCTGACCAGGCCGCCGGCTTCGCGCACGATCAGCTGCCCGGCGGCGGCGTCGACGCCGCGCGACCGCCGCAGCGACACCAGCCCGTCGAACCGCGCCGCGGCGACCTGGCACAGCGAGGCGGCGATCGTGCCAAGCACGCGCAGGCGGTATGCGGTCTGTTCGAGCCCCTCGATCGACTTGGCGACCCAGCGCGGGTCGGCCGACTCGATCCCGAGCACCTCGAGGCGGCCGTCGTACCCGCGGCGCTCGGGCAGCGTCGGGTCGAGCTGAACGCCGTCGAGCCACGCGCCGCGGCCGCGCCACGCCCACCATGTCTCGGACGGACCGAAGTCGTGGACGAACCCGAACGCCACGTCGGCCATCGTCTGGCCGTCAGCGACAGCGATCGACAGCGCGTAATGAGAGATCCCGCGTTTGGCGTTCAGCGAGCCGTCGATCGGATCGATGATCACGCGCACGCCGTGGTCGCCGTAGTCGATCTCACCGCGCTCCTCGGAGCAGACCGTGAACTGGTACCCCTCGTCGCGGAGCCCGTCAAGCTCGGCGAGCACGAGCTGCTCCGCGTCGTGGTCGATCTCGAGTGTGCGGTCGCCACCCCGCCCGCGCGTGCCGGTCTCGAGCGCGCGCTCGGCGGTGCTCGGGACGTCGGCCAGCATCCGCTCGAGCCCGGTAACCGCGCGTCGGCAGACACCAAGCCAGTCCGCGTCCAGAGCCGAGCGTGTGGAGGTCATCTCCGACTTATGCTGTCAGACATAGGTCTCACCCTAGACCCCTTGCTTCCCGTTCAGCGCCAGGCCGTCACCTGCGACCGCGAGCCGCTGCTCGTACTCGGCGCCGCCGGGACGGGCAAGACCCGCACACTCGAGGGCCGGTTCCTGGCGCTCGTGGAGCAGGGCTGCCGCCCCGAGCAGCTGCTCCTGCTCACTCCCTCGGCGGCGCGCGCGGACGCCACCCGGACGCGGCTCGAGCGCCGCCTCGAGGGCGGCTACGACGAGCTGTTCGTGATCACGCCGGTCGAACTCGCGGCGCTGATCCTGAGCGCGGCCGGCCCGGGCGTCGACCCGTTGGAGCCGGTGCTCGGTCCCGCGGAGCGGTTCGCGATGCTGCTCGAGCGGATCGACCGGCTGTCGATCGAACGACACGATTTCGGAGGCAGCGCGAATGCGCTGCTGGCCGGGTTCATCCGCCGGATCGACCGGCTCAAGGCGCACCTCGTGGGCGCCGAGGACTATGCGCGGTGGGCGGCGCGGCTCGCGGAGTCAGAGGCCGACATCGAGCGCGAGTTCGCCGAGGTCTACCGCGTGCACGAGGAGATGCTCGCCGAGGTCGGCGCTCGCGATGCCGGCGACCTGATCCGGGACGCGCGGCGCGTGGTTCGCGACCGTCCTGGCGCGGTACGGCGCTTCGAGCACGTGCTGGTCGACGACGCCCACGATCTCGACCCGGCGTCGGCGACGCTCAGCCGCGAGGTCGCCGGGTCGCGGCTGACCGCGGCCGCCGATCCTGCACGCGGTGTGCACGGACTGAATCGAGACGGGTTCGCGGACGTGATCACGCTCGAGCAGAGTCTGCGCGTCCCGCGCCGGGTGCTGCGCGCCGCCACGGCCGCGGTGGCATGCGCGTGCGAGCCGACGGCGGCCGAGGGCGAGATCGCGTTCTGGCGATGCGCGAACGAGCGCGCCCAGGCGCAGTCGGTGGCCGCCGACATCGAGCGGCTGATCGCCGGCGAAGGGGTGCCGGCGGGGCAGATCGCCGTGCTCGTGCCGGGGATCTCGCGCGAAGGCCAGGCGGTCTCGGTCGCGCTCGAGGAACGCGCGGTGCCTCACCGCGTCGTCGGCGAGACGGCGTTCTTCCGGCGGGCCGAGATCCGCGACGTGCTCGCGTGGCTCCGGCTCCTGGCCGACCCGACCGACGCTGCCGCCGTGGTTCGTGCTCTGGCGCGCCCACCGGTCGAGCTGCGCTCGGTCGACATCGCGCGCTGCACCCAGATCGCGCGCCGGCGCAAGCTCGACATGGTGGCGGCGCTCGTGGCCGCGATGGAGGCCCCGCAGGTGCCGCCCGAGGCGCGCGAGCGGATCCGCGGGTTCCTCAAGCTGTATCGCGTGAGCATGTCGACGATCGACTCGATGCGGCCAGACCTCTACGTCCACCGGCTGATTGACCGGCTCGGGCTCCGCCGCCAGCAGCTGTTCGCCGCCCAGGCCGACGTGGTGCAGCGCCTGCGGGCGCTCGCGCGCTTCGGCGAGCTAGCCGGCGCGTATGCGCGGCGCGCCCCCCAGGCGACCCCGCGCGAGTTCGCCCGCCACATTGCGGCGGTCGCCGACTTCGGTCTGCGCGAGCATGAGGAGCCCGATCTGCTTGGGCCGGAGGTGGTGCAGATCGTCGCGCTCGACAGCGCCGGCGCGCTCGAGGCCGAGCACGTGTATGTGCTCGGGCTGCATACCGGGCTGTCCACGTCGCCGGCGCCCGAGCCGATCCCCGTGGCCGCCGCGGAGGACGCCGTCGCCGTCTCCGAGGAGGACGGAGGGTTGGTGGTCGACGGCGACGCCGGCCGCGCGCCGGTCGTGCGCCAAGCGCTGTACGTGGCGGTGACCAGGACGCGCCGGCGCGTGGTGCTCGCGTATCCGTGCGCGAACGATCGCAGCGCCGCGCTCGCCCCGGCGCCCGTCGTTGACGCGATGCGCCGCGCGGTCGGCGGCGCGTGGGAGGACCGCGAGGAGGAGATGTTCGGCCCCGCCGAGACGCTCCACTCGACCTACCGGCTGCTCCGCGACGAGGTGCTCGAGGGCACGATGCGCGCCGGCGGACGGCTCGGCGAGTTGCGGCTCGACACCGACCTCGACGTCTTGCACGCGGTCGTGCGCTACCTCGAGCTGCTGAAGCTGGCCGCGCTGATCGAACGCCCTGAGGGTCAGTCGCTCGCCGAGGCGGTGCGCGACGTCAACTCGCGCATCCTCCAGGCGGTGACCGCCGAGCAGCGCGAGATCTACACGTCGTCAGCGCTGGACGACTATCTGCTCGATGCCGAGCGCGATGCGCGCCGGCGCGCCCAGGCGGTGGTGGCACGCGACGACCCGTCGGTCGAGTCGTTCCTGCCGACGCGCGGCGACGGGGTCGTGCTGTCGGCGACCGACATCGACACGTACCGCACGTGCCCGCTCAAGTACAAGTTTGCGCGGGTGTTCCGGATCCCCCAGGAGCCAACGATCCATCAGCGCTTCGGGATCGTGGTCCACCAGGTGCTCGAGCGGTTCCACGGGAGACCCGGGGACGGCGACTCCGGATCGCTGCCCGAGCTGCTCGGGCTGCTCGACACGAGCTGGCGGAGGGGCGGGTTCGGCGAGTCCGAGGAGGAACGCCAGCTCCGAGGAAAGGCCGCGGCGGCGCTGACCCAGTACCACACGCGCTTCCAATCCTCGGAGTCCGAACCGCTGTGGTTCGAGCGCGCGTTCTCCTTCAAGCTCGGGCCGCACCTGCTGCGCGGCCGCGTCGACCGGGTCGATCGGCTCCCGGATGGCGAGTATGAGCTGATCGACTACAAGACCGGCCGCCCGAAGAGCCCGGGTCAGCTGGTCGACGACGTCCAGCTGTCGCTGTACGCCGTCGGGGCGCGCGAGGCGTGGAGCCTCGACGCCTCCCAGCAGGCGTACTACTACGTGCTCGACGACCAGAAGGTCGCGGTGCCCGCGGACCGCAAGGACCGGTTCGAGTGGATCCAGGAGGTGGCGATGGAGGTCGCCGACGGGATCATGTCCCAGGGATTCGAGCCGACGCCGTCGTTCGCCGCCTGCTCGATGTGCGACTACCGCCTGGTGTGCCCGGCGGCCGAGGGGTAGCGGTCCTCAGCCTGGGGCACTCAACCCTGGGTGCCGGGGTCTTCGTCGCCGCGCTGGCGCAGGAACCGCTGGAGCTCGCGGGCGATCGTGTCGCCCGAGGGAAGCGGGCCGTGCTCTGAGTCCTCGTCGGCCGACGCCTGCTCGAGCCGCTCGACGAACGCCTGAACGTCGGGATCGCTCTGCACCGCGAGGTTGACCTGCCGGTCGTAGTCGGCGGTGGCGCTCTCGAGGTCGGAGGCATCGACCGCGACCTGAACGAGGCCCTCGAGCTTGCGCACGAGCGCGAGCGCCGCCTTCGGGTTGGGCGCGGCCGCGATGTAGTGCGGCACCGCCGCCCATAGGCTCGCCGACGGCATCCCGCTCTCCTGGCAGGCGGCGTGGAGCACGCCTACGATGCCCGTCGGCCCCTCGTATGAGGAGCGCGTCAGCCCGAGCCGCTGAACGAGATCCGAGTCGGTGGCCATCCCCGTGACCGAGATCGGGCGGGTGTGGGGGACGTCGGCGAGCAGCGCCCCGAGCGTGACCACGAGCTGCGTCCCGAGCGCCTCGGCGAGGTCGACGATCACCTTGCTGAACGTGCGCCACTTGAGCGACGGCTCGTGGCCGACCATGAGGACAAGGTCGCGGGTCGCGCGCGGCACGCGCGCCTCGTAGAGCTCGACCTCCGGCCACACGATCTTGCGGGCATGGCCGTCGACCAGCTTGACCTGGGGGCGAGTGTTCTGGAAGTCGTAGAACTCCTCGGGGTCGATCGACGCGAACCGCTGTCCGCCGAGCGCGCCGGCGACGAACGTGATCGCGCTCGAGGCCGCGTCGGCGGCGTCGTTCCAGCCCTTGAACGCGCAGATCAGCGCCGGGGCCCGCAGACCGTCGGGGCGATATTCCCATTGCAGCGGCTGCATCCGCCTCACCGTACATCATGGACACATGGATCCTGGCGATTGCACCGCCGTGCTGATCAGCGCTCTCCGGCCCGGACAGGAGGTCGTCGGGGTGTTCGCATGTTCGCGCAAGGACCGTCTGCGCACGCGCACGGGCGCCCCGTACCTCGCCCTGGAGTTGCGCGATCGCAGCGGGACGATCCAAGCCCGGGCGTTCCAGGACGCCGATGCCCTCGCCGGCCGGTTCGAGCGCGGAGAGATCGTGCGCGTGTCCGGGCGGGTCGAGCGCTTCCGCGACCAGCCGGTGCTCGAGGTGATCAACATCGTCCGCGTCGAGGCCGACGCCGAGGGGTCGGGCTCGGAGGGCGATCCGACGCGGTTCCTGCCCACCGCATACCGGGACCTCGACGAGCTCGACGGCTTCCTCGAGCATCTCGCCGGCGAGGTGCACGACCGGTCGTACCGATCGCTGCTGGAGGTGTTGCTGGGCGACGCCGAGTTGCGCGCGGAGTGGCGGCGGGCGCCGTGCACGCGCGGCGGGCACCACGCTTATCTCGGTGGCCTGCTCGAGCACACGGTGGCGGTGGCGACGCTCGCGCTCGAGGTCTGCCAGCTTCATCCTCGCCTCAACCCGGACCTGCTGCTGACGGCCGCGATCACCCACGATCTGGGGCGGACGCGCGAGTTCGCCTACGGCGCCGAGATCGCGCTGACCGACGAGGGCCGGCTCTTAGGGCACCTCGTGCTCGGCGAGCAGATCGTGTCCGCGCGGGCGGGACGACTCGACGATCAGCGCCGGCTCGCGCTGTTGCACTGCATCCTGTGTCACCACGGCGCGGCGGCGGCGCCGGGCGGGCGGTTCGGCTCGGTCGAGGCGCTCACGCTGTACCGGCTGAACGCGCTCGACGCCGGCGTCAAGGGCGCGTTCGAACACGGCCTCGGGGTCGGGCCTACCGTGCGGTCGGACACGGATTAGTCCACTAGGATCGGCGCCGGCGCGGCACGGGCCTGGTGGCCCATCCAGTCTTCAAAACTGGCAGGGCCGGGCAGCCCCCGGCTTGGAAGGTTCGATTCCTTCGCCGCGTCGTGGCTGGAAATCCGGGGGTTTGCGGACTTGCCTGCGTCATCAGCTTCGACTCGGTGGGCGAGCGTGTCCCCAATATGTCCCCAGATCGGCGTACGATTTGATGGGATGCAGCGGGTCACGGGACACGTCTTTCGGGTTGAGCGGCAGCGCGGTCCGGTCTGGTACGCCAAGTACCGCCCGCCGTCCGGCCGACAGGTTCAGAAGCTGATCGGGCCGGCGTGGTCCGGGCGAGGGCGTCCACCGGCCGGCTACTTCACCAAGCGCACGGCTGAGGACTGGCTCCGCGGAGTGCTGGAAGAGGCTCGGCGGGGGACGCTGGCCGGCATGGTTCGCACGGGGGCGACGCTCGCCGACGCCGCGGCCGAGTGGCTGCGCTACTCCGAGCACGACCGGGCGGTCAAGCAATCGACTCTGACGGAGTACCGGCACACCGCAGGCCGGATCGTGCGCGAACTCGGCGACGTCCCGATCGAGGACGTGACGCCCGAGATGCTCGAGCGGTGGAAGGGGTCGCTCGGACTCTCGAACCGGAGCGTCGCGAAGTACCTAGTGATCCTGCACGGGATCTTCAAGCGGGCGATGAAGGTGTGGGGCCTGCCGCGCAATCCGGTCGTCGACGTCGAGCGGCCCCGCTACCGCGTGTCGGACGACCTGGATGCGTTCTCGCCAGAGGAGGTGTGGGCGCTCGTGCGCGCGGCCGGGTCCGAGCAGGACGCTGCGCTGTTCCTCGCCGCCGCGTTCACCGGCTTGCGGATGGGGGAGCTGCTGGCGCTCCAGTGGCGCGACATCGACTTCGCCGGCGAGGCGATCCGCGTGCGCCACAGCTACAACATTCACGGTGGGCTTGGGACGCCGAAGAGCGGCAAGGTGCGCTCGGTCCCGCTCGTCCCCGACGTCGCGCAGGCGCTCGCTGGCCTCGGGCAACGGGCCGAGTTCGTCGCCGACGACGAGCTCGTGTTCCCGAACGAGTTCGGCCGCTTCATGGACGCCAGCGCGCTGAGGGACCGCTACAAGGCCGCTCGCGCGCGCGCGAGACTCCGTCCGCTCCGCTTCCACGATCTCCGGCACACGTTCGGGACGCTGGCGGTGCGCAAGGCCGAGGTGCCGGCGGTCCAGTCGTGGATGGGCCATGCCGACATCCAAACGACGATGCGCTACGTCCACCATCGCGACCGTGGCGACGAGGCGAAGCTGCTGGCGCAGGCGTTCGCGGTGGCGAATCCGTCGGTGTCCGAGCTGAAGGTCGAGCGCGGTGGCTAAACCTTCCGTTTGCAGCCACTCGTCCCAAGACGTCCCCAAGTTGTCGCAAGATGTCCGCGGGGCGGGAGACGCACCACGCATCGGTTCCAGGCAAACGCCGCCGACATGGCCCGAAAACCTCGCCCGACCAGGGATTCCAGACGCATCCACCTCTCGGCCCGGCCTTCGGACAACTTGCCGCATCTTGGGCCAGCACGCGAGTGCGTGGAGTGTATGTCGCTGATGCTGGGCGACCACGCGGTCGGGGCTAACCTGCGCTAACTAGAATCATCTGCAGAAAATGCCTGCAAATCGCAATAATCGCAGTTTAGGGCGGTCACTTCAAAACTGGCAGGGCCGGGCAGCCCCCGGCTTGGAAGGTTCGATTCCTTCGCCGCGTCGTGGCTGGAAATCTGGGGTTTCTGGGTGAGCTGTTGCCAGCCGGGCTGCCGCCGCCGTGTCTGAGACGATCTAAAAACCGTTTTAGAAAGACTTAGAGATGGATCGACACGCGAACCCGTACACACCCGGAGCCGGAGCCAGACCGCCGCTTCTCGCCGGCCGAGATGCGGAGCTGGATGACTTCCGGGTGGCCTTCGAGCGCCTCGGAGCCGGACAGTTTGCCCGCAGCTTCATCCTTGACGGGTTACGTGGCGTTGGCAAGACCGTGCTCTTGAACGAAGCCGATGTCATGGCGCGGGAACAGGGATGGATCAGCTCGGGCGTCGTGGAATGCAACGAGGACGACGACCTGCCGCTACTGATGGCGCGGCTGTGCCACCGAGCCCTCCGCCGGCTCAGCTTTGGCAAGCGGGCAAGCAGCCAAGTGGTGCGGGCTCTCGGGGTGCTGCGTGCCTTCACGTTTGTGATGGACGAGCGCGGAGTGTGGAAGTTCAAGATCGATGCGGAGGCAGTGAAGGGAGTGGCCGACTCAGGCGACCCCGAGACGGACATCGTCGAGCTTCTCTCGGAGGTCGGAGCCGCTGCGTCCCAGCACGGCTCGGGCGCAGCCTTCTTTCTCGATGAGCTGCAGTTCCTGGGCAAGGACAGCATGGCTCTACTGGCGGCGGCGATGCACGGCATCAGTCAGCAGAATGCGCCGGTCCTGCTACTCGGTGCCGGCCTACCTCAGCTGCCGCTGATGCTGAAGAACGCGAAGCCGTACACGGAGCGGCTGTTCGACTTCCGGACGATCGGTGGCCTTCCTCGTGCGACTGCAGCCGCCGCGCTAACGGTGCCTGCCGAGCGGCTAGGAGCGCGGTACCGACGGAATGCCCTCGATCTGATCCTCAACCAAACCCAGGGATATCCCCACTTCCTTCAGCAATGGGGCGAGACCATCTGGCGAGAGTCCGAAGGGCCGAATATCACGCTGGCCGACGCGCGTGTGGCGGAGGAGCTCGTCAACGATGAGCTCGACCGGCGCTTCTTCCGCGACCGCTACGAGAAGGCGACCGAGGCCGAGGCGATCTACATGGCCGCGATCGCCGATCTGGGAGATGGCCGCCACGCCTCTAGCGAGATCGCTGCCCATATGGGAATGGCCCAGAAGCAACTCTCAGTTCGCCGAGCCGGCCTTATCGACAAGGGTCTCATCTACAACCCGGTCGGCGCCCAGCTCGACTTCACGGTCCCGCAATTCGCCGCCTATCTGCGCAGGATCCATCCGTTCGACCCCAGCCAGCGTCCAAGCCGCGGTCGGCCGCGGGCCACGATGGGACGCAAGCCGACGATCTAAATGCCGTTTTGGATTTGCTTAGAGCCAGTCGGCGATCAAGATCCGCAGCGGCGTAGCCCCGGGGGGCACACTGCCCTTCTTGGCTTCGTCGACGCCCGCAATGCGATCGCTCACGGCCTCGGGAGCTTGACGCGAAAGCAACTGCAAAAGCGGAGCAAGGTCTCGGCGCGTCTCGCTCAGGCAGGCATTTCGTTAGCCAGAGATGTGTTGAAGCTGCAGCCAGCGAACGTCGAGCGGTGCGCAACCGTTATGAAGGACTACGTCAGATGGCTAGACGCACGCTAGGGCAGCACCTCCGGAGGGGCCACAAGTCGTGTCCCTAACCGTGTCCCAAGACGAGCAAATATGTCCCGAGGCAGCCTGACCGAAACTCAGGAAACATCTGATATACAGGGCAATCTCAGCTCAGGGGACGTCTTCAAAACCGGCAGGGCCGGGGAGCCCCGGCTTGGAAGGTTCGATTCCTTCGCCGCGTCGTGGCCGGAGCTGCCGGTCTGACAGGCGGGGCTCGGCGGGGTGGCGGGGTGGCGGGGTAGGCGGCCCGGTTTCGGGTAGCGGGGCGGAATGTCAAATCGCACCTGGTTCATCACGGGCGCGTCGCGCGGCTTCGGTCGTTCGTTCGCGCGAGCCGCGCTCGCGTCGGGCGACCGCGTGGCCGCCACGGCGCGCGACACCTCCTCGCTTGACGACCTAACCGCGGAGTACGGCGACGCCGTATTGCCCATCGAGCTCGACGTCACCGACCACGACACCGCCTTCGCCGCGGTGCAGACGGCCCGCGACCACTTCGGCCGCTTGGACGTCGTCGTCAACAACGCGGGGTACGGCGTCTCGGGCGCGGTCGAGGAGGTTTCGGAGGAGCAGGCTCGCCGGCAGATCGAGGTCAACCTGTTCGGAGCGCTCTGGGTCACGCAGGCCGCGCTGCCGATCCTGCGCGAGCAGGGCTCAGGTTGGATCGTTCAAGTCTCGTCGATCGGTGGGCTGGCGGCGTTTCCGCTCACGGGCATCTACCACGCGAGCAAGTGGGCTCTCGAGGGTCTCTCGGAGAGCCTGCGCCAGGAGGTCGCGCCGTTTGGAATCAAGGTGCTGATGGTCGAGCCGAGCGGGTTTCGTACGGACTGGGCGGGCTCTTCGATGGACCGGGCCGAGCCGATCGACGCGTACCAGGACGTCGAGCTGATCGCCGAGCGGCGCGCCTCCCAGCAGGAGGAGAACAACGGGTCGCAGCCGGGCAACCCCGAGCTCGCCGCACAGGCGCTGCTCGACACGCTCAGCCGTGACGATCCGCCGTTCCGCCTCCTCCTCGGAACCGTCGCCTACGATGTCGCGGTCGACCGGTACGAAACGCGTCTGAGTGAGTTTCGCGCGGGCGAACAGGTCGCTCGTGGCGCCGACGACCGGTAGGCAGGGCGATTGCAGCGAATACAGCGACAGGTCGCCGCTCGCGTTGTCCGTGACGCAGAGGGTGCGAGCGGGGGGCGCGATCCGGTGTCAACGCGGCGGGGGCGAACGCACTTCGCGCAGGTGTTGCTCGGCGAGCTGAAGCTCTCGTTCGAGCTCGCGCATGCGGGCGTCGGGTCGTAGACCCCACCTGTAAAGGCTGGCGCGGAGCAGCGCTACGCGGTCGTGGCAGTCGCAGACATTGACCTCCGCCAGCTCAATGTCGCGAGTCAGGGTCACGAATCGAACTCCAACACCGCATATGCGCTGCAGCCGAGGACCTCGCGCACGCCGGTGGCTCTTCCGATCTCGGGCTGCCACCAGACGACGAATGGCTGATGGGGTCCCATGTCGAAGATCGCCATCACGGTGCCGCCGCGGAGCGGGTCCGAGATGCCCACCTCGGTGATGCAATCCAAGCTTCCCCGTCTCGACCAGAGTCGCAGGATGCGACGGGCGTTGGGTCGACGGCCCATCTCGAGCTCGACCACGCCGCTCATGTCGCGATACGTGCCCTCGGCGATACCCGGTTCGAGGCCGACACCGGGTATGAAGAACGTGGTCACGTCGGATCAGAGCCCGCGGCTGCGAGCATCCTCGGCGAGGGCTGCGCCCATGGCCCCCGGCTGGGTCTGGGCTTGGAGATCGGCGATCAGCTTGGAGTGCCGCTCCGATTCGCGGTGTACCGAGTCCTGGAGCCCCTCGACCTGCTGCTCGAGGTGTTTGATGCGCACTTCGAGCGCGTCAGCCCATTCGTCCCGTGTACCGCTCGTGGCCGGTGCGTCGGCACGCGTCGACGTGCGGCGAACCTGACGGATTCGCGCGATCAGCCCCTCACGCTCGGTCATCAGAATCGTTTTCCGGGCCGCTTCGGCTGCTCGGTCCGGGGCGGGTATTTCTGCCTCTCCTCGTCGGTCATCTGGCGAATCACGAGCTCGCCGTTCTGGACCTGCTCCCGAACCTGCTCCAGCTTGGCCTGGCGCTTCTCTTCGGCCCTCTCGCGCGTCGTCTTCACGACAGCGGCTCGCTTCCGGCGGATGACCGAGCAAAGTAACGAGCGGTGCTGAGGCGGCGTCGGTCGCAGGCACGATCTCGACGCGCCAACCGCTCGGCGCGGTGGTGGATTGACATCGGTCTCCTTCCTGGGCCGGCGCGGTCAGGCTTCTAGGGGGGAGATTCGCTGCGTCGGCCGAGAAAACCTCGCGAGCGACGACGCCACCCGCCCGTGAGACGGTAGCACTCGTGGCACCCGGTGCAAGCCGGTTTGCAGGGCGAGCGTTGCGCAAGCCCGCGTGCGAGGGAGCACGCTCACGAGCAACGCTGGCACGTCCGGTTGGACTGCAGGACTTCGGTTCAGGTGGCGCCGACGCGGAACCGACGGCCGCGAACCGATGCTTGCGCTGTGCGGCGACAATGACGTCGCCGGCTTGATTTGGACATCATGTCCGCAATGACCGAGATCACGGTGGTTACTGGCGAGCGCTGTCGCGTCGAGGGCGAAGCCAAGGATGTCGAGCGGCTCCTGCTGGACGCCGCGCGTGGGTCGATCATGCAATTCGCGTGGCTGACTGACGCCGTGACCGGCGAACCGCTCGCGATCAATCCCGAGTCTGTGGTGATGCTCCGAGCTCTCGGTGCGTAGCCGCCGGACCGATCAGCGCGTCGTCCGCGGAATCGGCGGTGGGGTCTGAGTCGTCCCATCGCTCGCCGCCGTTTGCAGGATCATCAGCTTGGAGGGGCGGATGTGCTGCGGCTCGCTTCCTCGCATCCTTCCTGGCCGCTTTCTCCACGCGACGCTCACGGAGTCTGCTCTCGCGAGCGAGCTTTGCCATCGTCGTCTTTTTCTTGCCGGTCGAGGCCATGTGTCAGTCCTTTTGTCGCGATCTCGAGCGCGGCGATGATGAGCGAACCAGCCTGTGAGCGATTAGAAGCCCATTCGTGTCAACCGAACTCGGGGGAATCCCTGCGAGTGCTGAAAGCGCGCAGCGGTGCCGCGCCGTTGGGTCCCGCGCTGCGGATCACCCGCGTTGTCGGGCTCGCGCGGCGCGAGGGTGAGACAACGGGAGAGCGCAACCGCGCCCTCCCGCCGCTCGGCTAGACCAGCAAGCTCTAGAGCGCGTGGACGTTCGCGGCCGCTGGGCCCTTGGGGCCCTGCTCCGCGTCGTAGCTCACCTTGGCGCCCTCGGCCAGCGACTTGTAGCCGTTGCCCTGAATCGCGCTGTGATGCACGAACAGATCCTTCCCGGCGTCATCGGGCGTGATGAACCCAAAGCCCTTGTCGTCGCTGAACCACTTCACGGTTCCTGTTGCCATCTTAAGTCCCTCCTGGGTATGTGCGCTGCGGCAACGCGGAGGGTGCAACGAGGCAACAACTGCGAAAACGCGGGCACTGCTTTGGTCGATCTGAACGTTCGACCCTCACGAATACTCTAGCGCTCACGCGCGAAGGCGCCGCGAGGCGCCGTCGACGCTAAGGCTGCTTCCGATTGTCTGCGGCCAGATGATCGGGACGAGCAGGGGAAAGTCGCTCCACGGCACCCTTCGCCCGCGGCGTCGGTTAGAGCTTGATGACGGGGCTGCGCCGCAGCCGGTGACCGCGGCGATCGAGCGCGGTCACCGATGCGTACCGAATCTCGCGATGCAGCGGGATGACCGTCTCAAAGCCCTGGCGTCGGGCGATCCCAAGGGGTCGCAAGTGGTCGTGCTTGGTCCCGGCGGCGACTTGCCAGCTCGCGACGTCGGTGGCGCCGTTCCAGCTGGCGTAAACGGTCGTGACGCCGCTGTTCCGGTCCCGCTTCGCAGCGAGGTCGGGCTGATGGTGTGGGGTGCCGGCCCACGGGAGCCACAGCCCCCGGTAGGAGTAGATGCCCGCGGGGAGAGCGATGTCGACGAGCAGCGAGCCATCGGTGGCGAACTCGATCGTGTGCGATTGGACGCCCCAGCCCACGAGGACCCGCTCGGGGGAGAGGATCTGGACCGAGCCCATCGCCCCCGCCGACAGCTTCTCCGGGCTCGTGTACGCCTGGCGTACGGTTACACGCCGATGGGTCTCGTCGACGTTGAGGACCAGTCCGCGCGATTGGCTCTCGGTCTTCGTCGGACCGTTCGTGCCGTTGTCGAACACGGTCAGCAGGCTGTCGGAGACCTGGCGAGCGTCGTGCTGCCACGCGAACTGGGCGCCTGACCCCATCGTGAACTGGCTCCGCTTGCTGCCCAGCGTCCACATCACGGCGCCGGTCCGGCGCTCGAGCTTGTAGACCGCCCAGGTGTGGCGCGCCGACACGAGCAGGTTCCCATCCGGGAGCGGCTCGATCGAGTTCACGTGCAGATAGTCGTAGGGGGCCGACATCGGCTCGTTCGACGCGGTCACCGGGATGTGGTCGAGGCCTCGCCACTCCAGCAGCAGCCGGCCGGTCGCGATGTCCACCTCCTGGATGATCGACTCGAGGACGGGATTGCTCACGGGTCCGCCCATCGTGGAGAGATCCATCTCCACGATCTCCGGATAGCACGTGAACAGCGCCGTGCCCTGGGGGGTGACGGTCAGAGCGTGGAGGTCCATCGAGCGGCCGTTTGCGGCCCGCACCCGCGCGATCTCGCGATAGTCGTGATCGAGCAACACCGCTTCGCCCTGCCCGTAGCCCGACTGCTCGATCTTCCCCTCCCACCACACGAGTGCGGGCTTACCCCGGTATTCGGTGGCGGTGAAGTTGGTCGCCTGGAGCCCGGAAGCCAGCGGGCTGAACCACACCGGCGTGCCGGCGCGGTTGACGATCAGCGGGCCGTACTGCTGAGAGCCGGATAGGGACACCGGCCCCGGGCCGAGGAACAGCAAGCCGCGGCCGTTCAAGGGGTCGGCTCCCGGGTCGGGATTTGCCGTGACCGTCGGGGGTCGTAGATCCGGTCGGGAGTGGAACCTGTGAGCGCTACCCGCGAACGAGTCGATCTCGGGCAGCGGCCCCGGCCGCTTGTGGTGAAGGATCTCGCCGACGCCAAGCCCGGCCGCCGCGAGCACCGCCGCGCCGCCCGCCCCCTGCAAAAGCTGACGCCTGGTGAGCCCAGGCCGGGATGCGAGCTCAGGCACGGAAGCGATCGACGAGTTGCGCGTTCACAACGCCCACCATTCCTAGCGGTGGGGACATAAACCCCTCGTCAACCAGGCAAGATGAGCCGAGCAGCGGTCAGCTGAAAGGTCAACCAAAAGGAGATCGATGGACGCGAACCGACACGGAACTCGCCGCGGGACGCTCGGCTTCGTCGGGCTCGGGCGGATGGGCTGGCCGATGGCGACCAACCTGCTGCGGGCGGGCTACGAGCTCGTCGTTCGCGACGCGGATCACGACGTCGAGCTGCGGTTCGCGGAGCAGGGCGGCGCCGCGTCGGGTCAAGACGCGGCCGCCTTCGCGGCGGTGGGGGTGGTGATAACGATGCTTCCAGACGGTCGAGTCGTGCAAGACGCGGTGCTCAACGAAGGGATCGCCGATGTTCTTGCCGGCGGGACGGTCGTCGTCGACATGAGCTCCTCGAGCCCGCACGATACGCGCGAACTCGGTCGCGAGCTCCGCCGGCGGTCGATCGCATTGGTCGACGCGCCGGTGTCGGGCGGCGTCCCGCGCGCCACCGACGGGACGCTCGCGATCATGCCCGGAGCAGACGAAGAGGCGGCGCTCGAGCGCGTCCTGCCGATCCTCGGAGTGCTCGGACGCCAGGTGTTCCGCACCGGTCCACTCGCCTCCGGGCACGCGATGAAGGCGCTCAACAACTTCTGTGCCGCCGCGAGTCACGCGGCGCTAGCCGAGGCGCTCGTCCTCGGTCGCGAGTTCGGCCTCGCTCCATCGACGATGGTCGACATCGTGAACAACTCGACCGGGCGAAGCTTCAGCAGCGAGGTGGTGTTCACCGAGGAGGTCGTCACGGGCCGGTATGCCACCGGCTTCGCGCTCGGATTGTTGGCCAAGGACGTGACGATCGCGGCCGGGATCGCGGAGGGCGCCGGCGTGGCCGCGCCGGTCTGTGAGCTGGTTCAGCGGCGCTGGGCGGAGGCCGCCCAGGCGCTCGGGTTCGCCGCGGATCACTCGATGGCCCACACACACTGGTGGGATGTGGACCTGTCCGACGCGAGTCCCGGGTGACGCCTGACACGGCTCGGCCGGAGGCGCTGCTCGCATCCGGGCTCGGTAAGCGCTACGGGTCGGTGGTGGCACTCGACCAGGTTGGACTGGCGGTGTCAGCCGGAGAGCTGGTCGGCCTGGTGGGGGCGAACGGCGCCGGGAAGTCGACGCTCGTCAAGATCGCGTGCGGATTGGTGCGGCCGACGACGGGGACGGCGAGCGTCTATGGCAATCCTGCCGGCAGCCGCGCGGCCCGACAGCAGCTCGGCTACCTAGCCGAGCTGTTCCGATTCCCGGGGTGGTGCACCGCGTCGGAGGTGCTCGCGCTCCACCAGCGCCTGGCGGGATCGGCGGGTGGTCGGACGGAGAGGAACGAGTTGCTCGAGCTCGTCGATCTGAGCGACGCGGCCGACCGGCGGGTCGAGGACATGTCGAAGGGGATGCAGCAGCGGCTCGGCATCGCCCAGGCGCTCGTCGGCGAGCCGAGACTGTTACTGCTCGACGAGCCTACGAGCGCACTCGACCCCGCGGGCCGGCGCGCGATCCGAGCGCTGCTGCTCGAACTGCGCGACCGCGGCATCGCGGTGTTACTCAACTCTCACCTGCTCGGCGAGGTAGAGCGGGTGTGCGATCGCGTCGTGATTCTCGCGCGTGGGAAGGTCGCGGCCGACGGACGGCCGCACGAGCTCACGCACGCCGGCGGCGTCGAGATCCAAACCGGGAATGGACCGCGGACCTTTCCCGATGCGCGCCGAGCGGACATCCCGCGAATCGTCGCCGAGCTTGTTGCCGAGGGTGTCGACATCTACGAGGTCACGATCATCCGCTCGACGCTCGAGGACGCGTATCTCGAGGTGGTGGACCCGGGGTGACACCGACGCTGATCATCGCGCGCTATGCGCTGCAGGAGAGTGTCCGCCGCCGGGTGTTCCTCGTCGTGCTGATACTGACACTTTTGTTCCTGGGCCTGTTCACGGTCGCGACCGTTGAGGCGTTCAAAGCTCATGCGCCGTTCGGCGGCGGCGGTTCGTTCGACCCTCGCGCGATCACGGCCGTCACGATGAACGGCCTCGGTGTGTTCGCGTCGCTGTTCCTGGCGACGGTCCTCGCCGTGTTCCTGACGCTAGGCGCGGTCCGAGGTGACGCCGAACGTGGTCTTCTGCAGCCTCTGGTCGTCCGTCCGCTCGGCCGCCGGGAGTTTCTCCTCGGGCGTTTCGTCGGGGCGGGCGCGGTGTGCATCGCGTACATCGTGCTGCTCTACGTCGTGGTGGTGTTGATCGTTCACCAGGCCGGGGGACGCTGGCCCGACCACGCGACCGGCCCCGGACTGGCGCTCGCGGCCGCGATCACGATCCTGGTGGCGATGTCACTGCTCGGCTCGGTGTACCTGTCGGCGACCGCGAATGGCATCGCGATGTTCATGCTGTACGGCGCCGGCCTGGTGTCCGGGCTGCTGGCGAGCATCGGCGCCGCGCTGAACGCGCAGACACTGTTGACGATCGCGCACGACATCTCGCTCGCGCTGCCGTTCGAGGGCCTCTACCAGGCGGCGCTCCATGCGCTCGGATCGAACGAGGCCGGCCTCACGCGGGTCCTGGTCAACCTCGGGCCGTTCGGCAGCTCGCATCCGAACAGCGCCGGCTTCGACATCTGGGCCGCCTTCTACCTGGCCGTCGTCGGCGTACTGGCGGCCACCGGATTCGAGCGCGAAGACCTCTAGCCCGCACCCGGGGGGTGGTGACGACCCACCCCGAAAGGTGGCTTCGTTTCGGGAGGGCGCCACCACGAGTCACCGTCGCGGGCGCGATGTTGACTTGAAGTGACCGACTGAGTACGGTCCCGAGTTCACACGCCCATGGTTCGGCAGGGCCGGGCGGGCCGTGGGAAACGTCGGGACATCGGGGAGTCAAAATGAGCGCGTTGCGGTTTGGGCGCCGGCGCGGCGCTGCGCATCGGGGTCGGGTGGTGGCGGTGGCGGTGGTGACCGCCGTCGTGTTTTCCGTGCCGTCGTCGGGGTTGGCCGCCGCCGGCTGGTCCGGGCCGGCGTCGATCGACAGCTCGAACCCGCCGCAGAACGTGTCGTGCCCGACGTCGACGTTCTGCGCCGTGGTCGGCAGCGGCGGTTGGGGGCAGACGTACAACGGCACCTCGTGGGGCGCGCCGGTGAACATCGATCCGAGCAGCAATCCGAGCGGTCACACGCTCACCGCAATCTCGTGTCCGTCGGCGTCGTTCTGCGCCGCGGTCGACCAGGCGGGCAACGCGGTCACGTTCGACGGCACCTCTTGGAGTGCGCCGGCCGCCGTCGACACCACGCGCAACGCGCTCACCGCAGTGTCATGTACCTCGGCGTCGTTCTGTGTGGCCGGCGACGGCGGCGGCAACGGGTTCAGTTATAACGGCGGTACATGGTCCGGGCCGGTCGTCGTGAACCACGTGTCCAACTCCGAGGACATCGGGGGCATGTCGTGTCCGTCATCCTCGTTCTGCATCTCCGTGGGCGAGAACGGGACGTTCGAGGCGTCGATCAACGGCGGCGCGACATGGACGGCGCCGCAGACGATCAAGTCGGGCGTCAATCTGCAGGCCGTCTCCTGCCCGTCGACGGGGTTCTGCATCGCCGTCGACAACGCGGGCAATGCGTACGCGTACAACGGAAGCGTCTGGAGCGCCGGCACCCCGATCGACACCGCCACCGCCCAGATCGACGGCGGCGAGTTCACCGCGGTGTCGTGTCCGTCAGCCTCGTTCTGCGTCGCGATCGACGGGCGCGAGAACGTGCTGACGTTCGACGGCAGCACCTGGAGCGCCCCGCAGAACCTCGCGAGCGCGGTGGCGCATCCCGGGGTGTCGTGCGCGTCGCCTTCGTTCTGCGCCGCCGTGGACGGCGTCGGTGACGCGTTCCTGTTCGGCGCCGCGACGGCTCCACCGCCACCGCCGCCGGCCGCACTGCCCGCGCCCGTCCTCGGCAAGACCGCAAATGCCACGCCGGTGGCGGGTGTCGTGTTCGTCAAGCCTCCGCTCGGCAAATCGCTCGACGTCGCCGGCGACGTGCTCGCCGGCGCGGCCGCCGGCGGAGGTTCCGGGTTTGTTCGCTTGACCGCCGCCACCCAGATCCCCGTCGGGTCGGAGGTCAACTCGCTGCGCGGGTCGTTGAAGCTGGTCACCGCCACCGCGACGAAGGGCACGACCCAGAGCGGCACGTTCCGCGGGGCGATCTTCACGCTGACCCAGGCCACGCGTGGCTCGACCAAGGGCCTCGCGACGCTGGCGCTGGTGGAGAGCGCGTTCAAGGGTGCGCCCACATACGGGAAGTGCACGCGCACGGCCAAGGCCACCGACGCGTCGGCGGCGGCGGTCAGTAGCAAGGTTCTGCAACTCCTCAAAGCCAGCGCTCATGGCAAGTTCCGCACGCGCGGGCGCTACAGCGCGGCGACGGTGCGTGGCACGATCTGGACGGTCGCGGACCGCTGCGACGGAACGTTCACGCACGACATCACCGACAGCGTCAGCGTCACCGACTTCGTCCGCCACAAGACGATCGTGCTGCACGCCGGGCAGAGCTACCTGGCGACGGCGCCCCCCAGCCACAAGTGACTGAGCGCCGGCGGTGCTCAGCGGCGGATCGTGAGCATCACTGCGCTCGCCGGCGGCACCCACACCGTGTAACCGTCTCTCGCCGGCCGCAGTATCGCGACGGTCCGGGGGCCGGTCAGCCGGCCGGTGGCGGTCTGCGCGCCGAAGCTTTGCCCGCCGAGCGTGACCCCTTTGTGGGCGTACGCGCTCGGCGCGGTGAGCCGCTCGATCTGCGCGTGTGTGCCGCCGCGCGGCGGCCTCACGAGCACCCAGCGCGCGTGGTGGAGGCTGTCGTTGACGAGCACCACCCGGATGCTGTGATCGGGGGCGAGCACCGCCCAGGAGCGCAGCGGGCCGGTATCCGGGCGTCCGGTCGACAACAGCCGGGAGCCCGGAGGAGCGGCTTTGACGAACATCAGCATGCCGTAGTACTCGGGCTGGACGGTCCCTACCCAGCGTCCGTGCCGGTAGTGCATGTCGAACAACTTGCCGGCCGAGCCCCTCCAGGTGTGGATATTCACGCCGTTGACGCCGGCGCGCACCAGCTGGAACAGCTCGTCGAGCACCCACAGCGCGGCGGCCGACGTATTGCTGACGCCGCGGGCTCCGGCGCAGGTGATCGCGTTCATCTCGTCGATTCGGAACGGGATGCCGTGGCTGTGGGCGATCGCGATGTAGGGGAGCGCGCCGTGGACGAGCGTCTGGGTCGCGTATGAGTTGAGGAGCGCGGGAACGCTCGGATGAGCCGGCTCGCCGATCGCCGTTGAGCAGTCGTGGCCGCGAAACGCTTCGCCCCGCGGATCGAGCGCGTAGGCGTGAAACGTCGCCAGGCGGATCCTGGGGTTCGCCGCGAGCAGCTGGCCGAGGCCAGCGATCCATGCGTCGGCACCCGTGGCCGGGCCGGCGAGCGGGACCGGAGGCAGTGCGCCCGCGATCTTCGCGAACTCCTTCATGTAGTCGACCAGGTTGTACGTCGGCGGCCGGCCGAACCCCTTCTGCCCCGCGGCCGTCCGGTACCAGGGGATCCCCGCGTACAGCTCGGGCTCGTTGCCGATTTCGAGCGCCTCGATGTTGCGGCGGCCGACGCCCGCAAGCAGGTGGCGCGCCTCGGTCGCCGCGATCGCGGTGCTGTCGGCCTCGAGGTTGATACCGAGGATCAACCGCGCCCCTGCCGACTGCGCGAGCTCGCGCGCGTCGGCGAGCCACGCCGGCGTCAGCGCGTAGTCGATTCCGCGTGGTCGTTGCACGCCGGGGACCGGCCACCAGGTCTTGTCGCCGCTCTCGCCCCCGACGCGGATGAGCGGCGCGTAGCCCGGCGACAGGTTCCGGATCAGCTGCGCGAGCACGGGATCGACGCCTCCACGTCCCGGGCGCTCGCTGCTGAACACGGTCCCGTACTCGAGCGAGAGCCCAACGAAAGCGCCCGGGACCGCGTTGCCGACGGGCGTCGCGGAGATCGTCACAACGTCGGTGTGCGACTGGCCGCTACCGGCAAGCCCACGGTCCCCCGCGGCCTGTCCGCCGCTCGATCCGGCCAGCGCGAGCACGGTCGCCACCAACGCGACAGGGGCCCGGCGTCGGCGCCAGGCCCCATGCTCCGAACGCCGCGTCCTCCCCGTGCGCCACCTCATGGTGCGCGCAGGCTATCCGGTGAGGTGGAGCGTTACATCGTTTCGCCGGCGCCAACCGTCGAGGGCGCCATCGCCGAGGGCCGCTCGATGTCCGCGGGGGCGGCGTCGAACTCGTCTGCACGGGCGTGCAGCGGCAGCGCGAAGCTGAGCAGCGCGAGCACCGGCATCGTCGCCAACTCCACGAGCAGGCAGTGGCTGATCGCGGTTACGAACCCGTCGTGGGCGAGCGTGCTGAAGAAGATCGTGCCGATGACGGCGACCCCGACCGCTCCCGCTAGCTGCTGCGTTGCGGTGAGCACGCCCGACGCGGAGCCGACCTCGTGGTCGCGGACCGACGCCAGGATGAAGCCGAACAGCGGAGAGACGATCATCCCGATGCCGATCCCGACCGCGAGCTGCGGTCCGATCAGCTCGAGCGAGCCCGTGTCCAGACCATGGGCGAGGATCACCTGGCGGAGCCACAGCACCCCGGCGGCGCCGATCACGGCGGCGATCTGCAGAGTGGTGCGTCCCAGCCGCGGCACGAGCACGGTGGCGGCGAGCACGGCGCCGATCGCCGAGCCGGCCGCGAACGGCGCGAGCGTGATGCCGGCGTGGATCGCCGAGAAGTGCTCGCCGAACTGGAGGAACAGCGTCAGGACCAGCATCGTGCCGAGCATCCCGGCGAAGAACACGACGATCATCGAGAGACCGGCGGTGTAGGCGCGGTGGCTGAAGATGCTCGCCTCGACCAGCGGATCGCCGCCGCGCCGGCGCACGCGCCGGGTCCAGCCGACCAGCGCCGCGAACGAGACCGCGCTGCCCACGACCATCAGGTAGGTCCACGCCGGCCAGCCCGCCTCGCGGCCCTGGATCAGCGGATAGATGAGCAGGCCCATGCCGGCGGCCGCCAGCGCGGTTCCGACGAGGTCCAGGCGCGGGGTGACCGCCGCCTTCGACTCCGGAATCAGCCTGGCGGCGCCGATCGCCGCGATCAGGCCGAGCGGCAGGTTGACGAAGAAGATCAGCCGCCATCCGGTCCCGAACAGGTTCGCAGCGATGAGCGCGCCGCCGATGATCGGGCCGAGCACCGCGGACAGCCCGATGACCGGGCCGAACACCGCGAACGCTGACCCCTGCTCTGCGGGCGGGAACGCGTCGCGAATGATCCCGAGACCCTGCGGGATCAGGAGCGCCGCGGCGCCGCCCTGGGCGAGCCGGCAGGCGATCAGCATCGTCGGGCTGGCCGAGAACGCGCAGGCGACCGAGGCGGCCACGAAGCCGAGCGCGCCGATCACGAACAGGCGCCTGCGGCCGTAGATGTCGCCGAGGCGCCCGCCGGTGATCAGGCCGACCGCGAACGCGAGGGCGTATCCGCCGATCACCCACTGAAGCGCCGAGCTCGAGCTGTGGAGGTCGGCGCGGATCGTGGGGGCGGCGACGTTGACGATCGTGCCGTCGAGCAGATCCATGCACTCGGCCACGAGCACGAGCGCGAGGATCACCCACTTGCGGCGGTCGCTGCTGACTTGGGTGGACATCTGAAGCTCCTCTTTAGCGAATAATGTTCGGAACGCTGTTCGTTCAACGAACGGTGTTATACGCTATGCCCGTGAGCGAGTCAAGGGCCAGTTCGAAATCCCGTTCGCCGGCGGAGGTCGCGAGCGCCGCCAGCGCGGCGTTGCCCCCGCCACCGCGCTTCCCACGGCCGAGCAAGCGCCCGACGCGCCGCACTGCGCTGACGGTCGAAGCGATCGTGGCCGCGGCGATCGATGTGCTCGACGAGGAGGGCGTGGTCGGGCTGTCGATGCGGCGCGTGGCGGATCGCCTGGGAACCGGAGCCGCCTCGCTGTACGCGCACGTGACCGGTAAGGAAGAGCTGCTCGAGCTCGTGTTCGACGAGCTCGTCGGGCAGGTGCCGTTGCCCGAGCCCGACCCGAAGATCTGGCGCGATCAGGTGCGTCAGATGCTGCGAGACCTCCGGGGCGTTCTGATCTCCCACCGCGACGCGGCGCTCGCGGGACTTGGCCGCATCCCCACGACTCCGAAGGCGCTGGTCGCCGCCGAGAGGCTTGCGGCAACGCTACGCGCGGGAGGCCTGTCCGATCGCGTGATCGCGCTCGGCCTCGATCAGCTCACGCTGTACGTGACAGCGGAGGCGTTCGAGACCGGGCTGATGGAGTACGGCGGGAAACCCGAGGATGTCCAGCGCTACTACGAGGACGTCCACGCCTTCTACATGAGACTCCCGGCCGATCGCTTCCCGGTGCTGGCTTCGGTCGTCGACGACATCACCGGTCCGGACGGCGAGGAGCGCTTCGAGTTCGGCCTCGACGTGCTGATCGCCGGACTCGAGGCCGTCAGCGCGAGGGAGGGCTGATGGCGTCCGCGCTCGGCGGACTCGAGGTCCTCGACTTCTCGCGCGTGCTCGCAGGCCCGCTCGCGACGATGGTCCTGGGAGATCTCGGAGCGGTGGTGACGAAGGTCGAGTCTCCCGCGGGCGATGACACCCGCCAGTGGGGGCCGCCGTACGACGAGGCCGGGGACGCGACCTACTTCCAGTCGGTCAACCGCAACAAGGACAGCCTCGTCCTCGACCTCACCGACGCGGCTGATCTCGAGCACGCCCAGCGGCTCGCGGGCGAAGCCGACGTGCTCGTCGAGAACTTCCGCCCCGGCGTGACGGCGCGCTTCGGCCTCGATTACGACACGCTGCGCGAGCGCAACCCGCGGCTGATCTATTGCTCGATCACCGGCTTCGGCGCCGATAAGGGCGCCGTGCTCCCGGGCTACGACCTGCTGGTGCAGGCACTTGGCGGGCTGATGAGCATCACCGGGCCCGCCGACGGCGAGCCCCAGAAGGTCGGGGTCGCCCTGGTCGACGTGCTGGCCGGCCTGTTCTCGACGATCGGGATCCTCGCCGCGCTCGAGCACCGACACCAGAGCGGCGAGGGTCAGCTGGTCGAGGTCGATCTGCTGTCAGCGCTGCTCGCCGGGCTCGTCAACCAGGCGTCGGCATACACCGTCGCGGGGGTGGTTCCCGAGCGGATGGGTAACGCGCATCCGAGCATCACACCGTACGAGCCACTGCGGTGCGCCGACCGCGACCTCGTCCTCGCAGTCGGCAACGATCGCCAGTTCGGCGCGCTGTGCGAGGTGCTCGGGGCACCCGAGCTGGCGCGCGATCCACGCTTCGAGAACAACAAGGCGCGGGTCGCGAATCGACCGGCGATGCGCGCGGCGCTCGAGGAGCGGCTCGCCGCGCGTCCGGCCCTCGAGTGGGCGCAGGAACTGACGGCCGCGCGCGTACCCGCCGGCGTCGTCAACGACATCGCCGGTGCGTTCGAGCTCGCCCGCAGCCTCGGGCTCGACCCGGTCGTCGACATCGACCGCGACGACGGCACGACGATCTCGCTGGCGCGCAGCCCGATCCGGATGTCGGCGACACCTCCGAGCTACCGGTCCGCGCCTCCCCGTTTCAAGCCGCGATGAGCTCGCGCCGCGCGGCGTCCCGGATCTTCGGCGTTTCATACATCTGTGGCGCAACTTAGTTCGTTATCGCCGGTTACGACCAAGACGGGCCAGGGTAATGCCACCATCGCAAGGACAAGCGTCATCATCAGGAGGAGTCACGTGCCACGCTCAGTTCGCCGGTTCTCGCTGCTGTCGGGGTTAGCACTGTGTGCGGTTCTCGGCGGGCCAATCGCGGTCGCCTCGGCGAGCGATAACACGCTCCGCTCGACGATCAACGGCTTCGCCCCGAAGATCGTCAAGGACGAGAACGCGGTCAAGAAGGGCCTGGCCGGATATCCGCACGGCAAGGTCAAGCCGCTCGTGCACGCACTGAATCACGAGGTCGGAGACCTGCATGCGCTGAAGCGAAAGCTCTCGCACGAGTCAGGCTCCTCCGCCTCCGGTCGTAAGGCCAAGACCGACATCGTCAAGGGACTCGGCCTGATCGCGACCGCGTACGGGGCGCTGCGCAAGGACGTCCAGGCCGCCAACGGCGGGCCGGTTCCGGCCTCCCAGGTGAACGCCGCGGTGAAGACCGACAAGAAGGGCCGCAAGAAGTACCTGGCCGGACTGAAGCTTCTAGGGGGCTGACACCTTCCCGCGGCCCGGGCTAGCGCGTTCGCGGCTCGGGCTCCCGCCGCCCCGCCAGGCGGCGTGCTAGACCTGCGCCGATGCGGTTGCGTGCACCGGTGTTCGACGACGCAGCGGCGGTGCTGGCCGTGCTGATCGCACGCGATGTGGCCGATCTGGGCGTGCCCGATGTGACGCTCGAGGACCTAGTCGATGAATGGAGCGGCAGCGACCTCGACCTCGCCGCGGACGTGCGCGTCGCCGACGCCGGCGACGGTCACATCGTCGGCTACGTCGTCGTCCGCCGGCCGGGAACGCTGGCCGTCGTTCACCCCGACCACGAGGACCAGGGGATTGGCACGCGCCTGCTCGAATGGGCGGAGGGTCACGATCGCGAGCGGGGTCGCCAGCTCTACCGTCAGTGGACCGCGGCGAGCAACGAGCGCGCGCGCACGCTGCTGACCGGCGCCGGCTATTCGGTGGCCCGCAGCTACTGGCGCATGGTGTGCTCGCTCGGCGGAGGGGCCCTGGCCGTGCCGGCGCCGGCGGGCTACGAGCTACGCGCGGTCGATGTCGCCCGCGACGCGGTGGCGCTGCATGCTGTGGACGCCGTGAGCTTCGGCGGCCGCCCCGACTACGTCGCCGAGACGTTGCGCGAGTTCCGCGAGGAGCATCTTGACGCCCACGACTTCGTCGCCGCGCTCAGCCGCGTGGCGGAGCGCGACGGAGCGATCGTCGGCTTCCTGCTCGCTCGCCGGTTCGTGGAGGACGCGGTCGGATATGTCGACATCCTCGCGGTCGACCCGCGCCACCAGGGTGTTGGCGTCGGGACCGCGCTGCTGGCAAGCGCGTTCGGGGCGTTCGCCGGCGTCGGGCTCAGAGAGGCGCAGCTCGGCGTCGCGTCGGACAACCCCCTGGCGCTGCGGGTGTACGAGCGGGCCGGGATGACGGTCCGCTTCCGGTTCGACATCTACGAGCGCCCGGTGGCCTGAGGAGCCGCAGGCGCCTATATGTCGCCGCTGCGCCGGAACCAGTAGTAGATCGCGAAGGTCGAGGCCGCGATGCTGCCGACGCCGTACACGAGGAAGATCCAGAACGAGTTGATGTCTCCGGTCAGCCAGCCGAAGTTCATCCCGAAGAAGCCCGTGATGAACGTCAGCGGCAGAAAGATCGTGGCGACCACCGTCAGCTGTTTCATCGTCTCGTTCTGGCGGACGCTGATCTCGTTCTGCTGATTTGAGATCACCGCCATGTTCGCCTGCAGGATCGTGGCGAGCACATCGCGCAGTGCGATCACCTCCTCGTTGACGAGCTTCAGGTGATCGTTGACGTCGCGGAAGAACTGGGACAGCTCCTTGCCCACCGAGATATACGCCCCGCGCTCGAGCGCCTCGAGCGGCGCCAGTAGCGGGTGAACAGCGCGATAGAAATCGGTCGCCTCGCGGCGCAGCAGGTAGATCCGCTCGGTCGGTGCGGCCGCGCCGGCGAACACGGTCCGCTCGACCTCCTCGACGTCCTTCTCGAGGCCCTCGATCACCGGCGCATAGTCGTCGACGATCGTGTCGAGGATCGCCCACAACACGGCGGCGCTCCCTTCCTTGAGCAACTCGGGGCGCTCCTCGAGCCGCAGCCGCGCGCCGTGCAGGTTGCTCGCCTCGCCCTGCCGGACGGTGATCACAAACCGGTGCGAGAGGAACACCGACACCTCGCCGACGTCCACCTCCTCGCGGTCCTCGACGTAGCGTGCCGTGCGGAGCACGACGAACAGCACACTGCCCTGGTCGTAGCGCTCGATCTTCGGCCGCAGGTGGAAGTTCTGAGCGTCCTCCACCGCCAGATCGTGCAGGCCAAACTTGTCCTGCACGTCGGTCAGCTCGTCCTCGTCGGGCTCGAACAAGCCGACCCACACGAACCCCTGGTCCTTCAAGCACAGCTCGGCGGCTTGCTCCAACGCCATCGGGCCCTGGTTCTGCCGCTGCCCATCGCGGTAAAGCGCACAGTCGACGATCACCTCAACTCCTCCGTTCGCTCGGCAGGCAGCTGACAACCATGAGCTAAGCCGAGCCCGCACGCAAGGCCGGTCCGTGCGATGTGGACGACGCGGTGGCGGAGCGCAGGAGCGACAATGAACGGCGCCCCGCATGTCCGACACCGCGCAGAACACGGACACCACGCAGAACACCGACACCGGCTCGTGGTTCCCGGTCCCCGACGAGGCGGACCTGCCTTCGGGTCTGCAAGGTCTGTTCGCCAAGGCGCGCGAACGGCTCGGCTTCGTCCCGAACGTGTTTCGCGTCTACTCGTTCCGGCCCGAGCGACTCAGCGCGTGGTTTGCCCACTTCCGCGAGCTCCACGTGCCCAGCGAGCATCTGAGCGCGGCCGACCGGGAGATGATCGCCGTCGTGGTCAGCTCGGCCAACGGCTGCCTGTACTGCCTGGTCGCGCACGGCGCCGCGCTGCGCGAGGAGCTCGGCGATCCCGTGCTCGGCGAGCGCATCTCGTACGACTGGCGCCGCGCCGACCTCGATCCGCGCCGAACCGCTATCTGCGCCTACGCCGAGAAGCTGACGCTGCGCCCGCGCGAGGTGACGCGCGACGATCTCCAGACCCTCCTCGACGCCGGCCTGACGCTCGAGGAGGCCTGGGACGTGGCCGAGATCAGCGCGATGTACAACCTCACGAACCGCATGGCGATGGCCACGAACATGCTGCCGAACGTGGAGTACAGCGGGCAGGCGCGTCCGGGCTGAGGGTGGCGTCGGGCGCCGGCGGCCGGCGCGGATCGCGGCCGCGACCGGAGCATGCATAACGCGTCAAACGAGCCGAGATCTGTCGGCCTTGATGCGTTATGCATGCCCCACATGCACAACGCATCAAGGCCTGCGGCCAGAGCGCCAAATGTCGCGCTATGCACGCTCGGTCCGGTCCGTCCCTTTCCAGATGCCCGCCGTTGACTTGCCCTAGGGCCGCGATGCCCAATGTCACCGCCACCCCGCCCTTGACATGTGACCATATGGTCACCTATCATCCGCCTCGTGGATGAGGTGTTCAGAGCCCTGGCCGACCCGACACGCCGGACCCTGCTCGACGAGCTGTTCAAGGAGGACGGGCAGACGCTGAGTGCGCTCGAGCAGCGGTTGCCGATGACGCGCTTCGGCGTGATGAAGCACCTCAAGGTGCTCGAGGAGGCTGGGCTCGTCGTCACGCGGCGCCGCGGACGCGAGAAGCTGCACTTCCTGAACACCGTCCCGATTCGGCTCGTCCACGACCGGTGGGTGAGCAAATACGCCGAACCGTGGGCAGCCACGCTCACCGGCCTCAAGAGCACACTGGAGGACAGAACGATGGAGAAGGTGTTCGAGATCTACATCAAGACCACCCCCGAGCGGCTGTGGGAGGCGATCACCGACCCCGGCATGCGGCGCAAGTACAACTTCGGAGTCGGCGTGGAGTCCGACTGGACGAACGGCTCGCGCTACACCGGGACCGCGCCCGGAGCGCCCAGGCCGATACTCGAGGGCGAGAACGTCGAGGTCGACCCGCCGCGCCGGCTCGTGCAGAGCTTCGACGCATGCTGGAGCGACGACGTCAAGGCGGAGGGCACCTCGCGGGTCACCTGGGAGATCGAGCCGGTGGCCGACTCGTGCCGGCTGACCGTGATCCACGACCAGCTGCGCGAGGGCGCCAGCGGCGAGCTGTACGGCGGCTGGCCGATGATCCTCTCGGGCCTGAAGACCCTGCTCGAGACAGGCGAGTTGCTGACGACGCCCGGCTCACTGCTCTACGCGGAGCAAGGGTCGCCGGTCGCCTGAGCGCTCAGCTCGTGCCGGGGGAGCCCGTCCGAGGGCAGCTCGTAGTACTCGCCGGCCTGGGACACGTACCAGTGGGCGGCCACACGCAGACCCGTGTGGCCGTCCAGGGTCCCGGCCGCGATGCTGACCGTCGGCCGATCGGGCGCGTCCCAGAACAGGCTCGAGCCGCACTCGGCGCAGAAGCCGCGTCGCGCGGCCGCGTCGCTGTTCGGGCTGTCGATCCAGCGCAGGCCGCGCTGCTCGAGCAGCACGAGATCCTCGCGCCGCGCCGCCGTGCACGCCGCGACGTGACCGTTCCAGCGCCGGCACTCCTCGCAGTGACAGATCAGCACGTCGCGCAGCTCGCCCCTGACCTCGTATCGGACCGCGCCGCACAGGCATCGTCCCGTCGCCATCGGCTCACCTCCGTGGTCGCAATAATTCGTGGTCGTGGCGTACGACAAAGACCTCGCTGATCGTATCCGCGCGCTGCTCGCGACCGATCACGACGTCGTCGAGAAGAAGATGTTCGGCGGCCTCGCGTTTCTGATCGGCGGGAACATGTCGGTCAGCGCCAGCGGGCAGGGCGGCATGCTGCTCCGGTGCGACCCCGAGGACACCAAGGCGCTGATGCGCGAGCCGCACGCCGGGCCGTTCGAGATGCGGGGCAACGTGATGAGCGGATGGCTTCGGGTTGAGCCCGAGGGTCTCGACAGCGACGCCGCTCTGCGGCGGTGGGTCGATGTGGGCGTGAGCTACGCGCATACGCTCCCGCCGAAGTAGCGGACGATGCTCCTTACGCGCCGGCGCGAGCGGCTGTGCTTGATCACCCACCCCGAGCATGGGCGCGTGGCCGGCGAGCTTTGCCGGCGCTGGGGAAACGATCAGTTCGAGGCGCCGGCGCACGTCGACGCGCTGTGCACCGCCGCGACCCACCACGACGACGGGTGGTACGAGCTCGACGGCCGACCGTCGTTCAACGCCGAGCAGGCGCGCCCCGCCCATTTCCTCGAGCTGCCACTCGAGGTCACAGTCCCTCCGTACGGTCGCGGGGTCGACAGCGTGTACGCGCGCGATCGCCACGCCGGCGCGCTCGTGAGCATGCACTGGGCCGGCCTCTATCACACGCGGTTTGGCCTGCACGGGGGCGATCCGGTCGGGCATCCGCTCGCCGTCGAGGTCGTCGCCGAGCAGGACCACCGACGGATTGCGGCCCTGCGCGAGGCGTGGGGAGGGCGCGGGCGGCGCAGCGAATTCGATCGACAGACGTGGTACGCGTACGAGCTGCTCCAGGCTTTCGATCTGATATCGCTGGCGCTCGGACTGCTGGACGTATCGCAGCCGACGCCGCCGGGGGCGGATCCGCGCTCGGTGCTGACCACGCTGGCGCGCGTCGACCAGCCATCCGGAGCTCGGTCGATCCCGGCGGTTCCGGTCGCGCCCGGCGGCCCGTACGTCGAGCTTGCTCTGTCCGTGAGTGCGCCCGGGGCCGTGGCCCTCGACCCCTATCCGTTCTCCGAGCCGAGCTTCGCGCTTGAGCTGTCCGCTCGCTGGCTGGAAGACCGCCGGTACGACTCGGCGCAAGACGCCGCGCGCGCCTATCACGACGCGGCCGCGGAGACCAGCACGATTCAGGTAGGCCCGGCGGAATGAGCGCCGGCACCGAGACCCCGCTCGGCCCGCGCGTGTCGCGCGCCGAGCTCGTGGCGCGCGAGCTCGAGCGCGAGATCGTCGACGGCCGGCAGCCGGGCGAGCGGCTCGGCACCAAGGATGACCTCCGCAAGCGGTTCGGGGTCGCCGTCGCGACCGTGAACGAGGCCGTGCGGCTGCTCGAGACGCGCGGCATGATCGAGGCGCGGCCGGGACCCGGAGGCGGCGTGTTCGTCGCGCGTCCCGCGACCCGGATCGCGATGAGCCACGCCGTGCTCGGGTTCAGATCGGAGAGCACGAGCTACGAGGAATGCCTCGAGGTCCGGGACGCCCTCGAGCCGCTGATCGAGAGCCACGCTGCCCGCTACCACCGGGCCAGCGACATCCGCGACCTGAACCGGATCGTCAAGGGCATGCAGGCGGCGGCCGACGACCCGGCGGCGTTCTTCAAGTGCAACTGGGCGCTCCACCGGCGGATCGCCCGGCTGTGTCGCAACGGGCCGCTGCGCAGCATGTACCTGGCGCTGATCGACTTCCTGGAGATCAGCATGGACCGTGCAGAGGTCTCGGACTTCGACGGGCCGGCGATGGTCGCCGTGCACCGGGATCTCGTCGAGGCGATCGATGCGGGCGAAGGCCCGCACCTCGACGCCGCGATCGAGGCGCATCATCCGACCACCCAGCGAACCCGGCCATCGGCCACGCGCGCGGCGCGTGGCTGACCGGCCGTGCGGGGAACCGCACTGGTGATTGCACAGGCCGGAGCGAGGGGTAGGCCGAGGTCGGCGGCAACGACTGAAGGAGAGAGATGACTGCGGCGATCGAAGACGTCAGCAGCCTGCCCGGGCGGAAGCTCACCGATCAGGCAGACAATCCGATCGGGAAGGTCAAGGAGATCTACGCGACCGACGACGGCTTCCCGATGTGGGTGGTCGTCGATGTGTCGATCGGGATCGCCGGCCGACGGACGGTGTTTGTTCCGCTGGCCCGGCTCAAGGAGGAGGGCGGTGAGCTCCGCGTCCCGTACAGCAAGGGACGGTTGCTCGAGGCCCCCGAGGTCGGAGACAACGCCAAGATCTCACCCGAACGCGACCGCGAGCTGCGCGACTTCTACGCGATCGACGCCGGCGATCAGGAGATGCGCGACGACAACGATTCCTACGCGACGGTCGTGGCCGACGAGGCCGGTGGCGCCGAGCGAGTCGACGACCCTTCGGGGCTCGAGACGCCCGACGCCGACAAGCGCAGCGAGGAGACGATGAAGCGGCTGGGCGACCCCGGTAGCTCGGAGACGCGGAAGGTCACGGCCGCGGACGTTGCGCACGACGATCAGGACGTCGAGGAGGGCGACTGAGCGCTGTCGCCACCGCGCCGGACGCTCAGTCGCGCTCGCGCGGTCCCGGGCTGCGACTGACGCTGATCCTGGGCGCGCTGTCGGCGTTTGGCCCGCTGTCGATGGACATGTACCTCCCGGGGCTGCCGTCGCTCACGCGCGACCTGGGAGCATCGGCTTCGACCGGCCAGCTGACCCTGACCGGATGCATGCTCGGGATCGCGGTGGGCCAGCTGCTGACCGGGCCGGTGAGCGATTCGCTCGGACGGCGCCGGCCACTGCTGGTCGGGCTCACCGGGTACGTGGTGGCGTCGCTGGCCTGCGCCGGCGCGCCGTCGATATGGACCCTGATCGTGCTCCGATTCATCCAGGGAACGCTCGGCGGCGCCGGCGTCGTGATCGCGCGCGCGATCGTGCGCGACCTGTTCCGCGGCGCCGCCGCCGCTCGAGTTTTCGCGCTGCTGATGGCGGTGATGGGAGTCGCGCCGGTGTTCGCGCCGCTGGTCGGCGGACAGGCGCTCGCCATCACCTCGTGGCGCGGGATCTTCATCGTGCTCGCCGCGATCGGGATCCCGCTGCTGCTCGCGACGGTCCTGTGGCTGCCCGAGACGCTGCCACCCGACCGCCGGCATGGCGGCGGCCTCCTGGTCACGCTCCGCACGTTCCGGCGGCTGCTCGGCGACCGCAGCTTCATGCCGCCGGCGACCTCGTTCTCGCTGGCCTGTGCCGCCATGTTCGCGTACATTGCCGGCGCATCGTTCGTGCTCGAGGACGTCTACGGCGTCTCGCCCCAGGCGTTCAGCGTCGTGTTCGCGGTCAACTCCGCCGGGCTGATCGCGATGTCCCAGCTCGGCGGCAGGGTCGTCGGGCGCGTGGGAGCGCCGGCGCTGCTCCGCTACGGAGTGATCGGCGTGGCGCTCGGGTCGATCGGCGTGGTGGTGGCGACCGTCACCGACGCCGGCCTCGCGCCGCTGCTGATCGCGCTGTTCGTGATCCTGTCGTTCAACGGCCTCGTCTTCCCGAACGCCACCGCCAACGCGCTAGCGCACCAGGAGGGCGCGCTCGGCAGCGCGTCGGCGCTCCTCGGCGTCGGTCAGTTCGGGACGGGTGCGGTGCTGGCGCCGCTCGTCGGGGTCGCCGGTCCGGCGGACGCGCTGCCGATGGCGATCCTGATCGGCGTGTGCGGTGTATCGGCGCTCGCCGTCAACCTCGCGTTCGGGCCGCAATAGCGCGCCGGAGCCCTACGTGCCGAGCCCGCGCTCGCGGATCTCGCGCTGGGCGGCTTCGGTCTTGCCGAGCCCGTCGAGGCTCATGGCGTGGAGTACCTCGGGCGTTTTGGTGAACTGGATGTCCCGGTAGTCGACGACCTGCACATGGTTGCCCCAGGGATCGTCGAAGTCGAGCGATCCAGAGCCCTGCACGGCGACGCCGGCGTCCTTGAGCGCGGCGCGGACCGCTTCCTTGCCGTCGACGACCAACCCGAAGTGGCGCCCGCCGTCCGGCGGCTGCGAGCGCCCGGCGGCCAGCGCGATGAACTGGTCGCCCATGTCGATGAACGCCATCCGGCGGCCGGCGCGGCCGCGCAGTTCGAACTCAAAGAAGCGCCCGTACCAGTCGAGCGCGGCGTCGACGTTGTCGACCTCGAGCGCGATGTGGTTGATGCCGACGAGGCGCGTCATCGCTCGGTTGCCCGTCTAGCTGCCGATTCCCGAGCCCGCGCCGGCCCTCATCTTCGACCACTCCGCCTTGTGGACGCGCTTGGCGGACTGGTAGTCGAGCAGCGCCTGGGGCGAGTCGACATCTCCGAGCGTGGGGTGGGGGGAACGAGGTCCCGAGCCGCCTCGACGCCGAACCGCTTGGCGAGGACCGCGCCGAGCGACTTGATCTTCATCTCGCCGAAGCCGGGCAGGTCGGCGAGGTTGGAGCGGAGCGTGGCCGTATCGGGGGCGTCGGTCCAGACACGGCCGCCGTCGCCGTCGTAGTGGTCGCGGACGTACGCGGCGAGGTCATGGACGCGACGCGCCATCGAGGCCGGGAAGCGATGGATCGCGGGCCGCTCGCGGAAGATCGGCTCGAGATCCGCGGATGCGAGCGCGGCCGCGTCGAGAGTGCCGAGCCGTTCGCGGATCACAAGCGGTCCGGCGAACGCCTTCTGAACGGTTATCTGCTGGTCGAGGACGAAGCCGACCAGAAGCGCCATCGGGTCGGTGGCGATCAGCGCGTTGGCTTCGTCGGAGTCGGTGAAATAGAGGCGGTCGGGCATGGGCCGATCATAACCCGCGCGGGGCTCCGCGCCGGCGCGCGCCCTTGCGCCCGGGTGCAAGGCCGGTATCTCCGCGTACCGCGCTGGGTTCGCCGCTCGGGGCCGTGGGTAGCTGAGAGTCATGGCTACTGTCACCGGCACCACTCCCATCACCCATACCGAGATCAGGCGGCTCCCCCGGACGACCGGCGTGTTGAGCGGCCTACTCGTGATCCTGCTCGGCCTGTGGGGCGCGCTGATCCCGTTCGTTGGTCCGTATTTCCACTACGCGTTCGGCAGCTACCAGACCTGGCACTACACCTCCGAGCGCTTGTGGCTCGACATCGTTCCCGGCGCGATTGCCGTGATCGGTGGGCTGATGCTGGTGCGCAGCACGCACCGCATGAGCGGCCTGATCGGCGGGTGGCTGGCCGTGGCGGCCGGCGCCTGGTTCGCGGTCGGGCTACCGATCAGCCTGCTGTGGCACCACGCCGGCAACCCGATCGGCGCGCCGATGGGCGGCTACACGCGCCAGTCGCTCGAGCTTCTGGGTTACTTCTACGGCCTCGGCGTCCTGATCGCAGCGCTCGCGGCGTTCGCGATGGGGCGCTACTACTCGCGGCCGCGCGTTGTCGTTGAAGACGCCGCGCTGGCCGAGGACGCAGTCCTGGCCGAGGAGGCGCACCACCAGCACCGGGTGGCGGAAACCCGCGCCGGCGAGCCCGTGGCGGCTCGCGATGAGCCCGTGGCGGCGCGCCACGAGCCGGTCAGCGCGCGGGACGAGCCGATTGCCGAGCGCGACGAGCCAATCGCCGCACGGGAACCGCTCGGTCTCCGCGATGAACCGCTCGCCGACCGCGACGAGCCGGTAGACGCCCGCGATGAACCGATCGCCGCACGTGACGACGAACCGATCGCCGCACGTGACGACGAGCCGATCGCCGCACGCGGCGACGGGGTCGCGTCGACGACCGCCGCCGAGGGACCGGCCGCGGCCCCCGAGACCACGACCGGATCGCCGACGGGCGTCAGCTACCGCCGCCGGCCTGGACTGTCCCGGCTCCGCCGCCGCTAGCGAGGCGGCACTCAGGCTGTGAACCTGACGGGCTCGACCTCCGGGTCGGGCCCGTCGTGCGTTCGGGGTCGCGCCCACGGGGCATTTGGACATTCCGAACCCCAGATCCTTGTCCCAATGGCCAATGCAAGCGGGCGCGCGGTCGAACAGGATGTCGAACCGTGAGCTCCGACCTGATCGTCTCCTACGACGGCACGCCCAATGACGACGACGCGCTGGCGCTGGGCAGGCTGCTGGCGCTGACCGGCGCCGCCCTCTCGCTCGCGTACATCCGGCACGCGCGCGAGTTCGACCCGCGCCGCGAGGAGCTGGCCCAACACGACGCCGATCGCCGGCTCGAGCAGGGGGTGGCCTGGCTGGGGGATTCGGCGATTCCCAAGCACGTCGTCTTCAGCGGCTCCACCGGAGAGGGGCTCGAACAGCTGGCCGCGGCGGAGCAGGCCTCGGTGATCGTTTTCGGGTCCGACTACCGCACCCCGCCCGGCCACGCCGAGCCCGGAACGACCGCGCAGCGGCTGCTCGAGGGCGGGTCGGTCGCGATCGCGATCGCCGCGGCCGGACTGCGGAGCCTCGGCGATGCCCAGATCAGATCGATTGCAGTGTCCTCGGTCAATGGCGACACCGCGGCGGCGCGGACTGCGGACGCGCTGGCGGCGAAGCTCGGCGCGTCGATCGTTCAGTTCGGAGCGCCCGAGACCGACCTGATCGTGGTCGGCTCGCAGCCGAGCTCGTCGTCGCGGCGGATCACGCTGAGCGGCTCGTCGCGGACGATGCTGAACACCGCGCGGGGCTCGGTGCTGGTGGTGCCTTCGGGCGACCCGGTCAGTCTCTGATCGGCCCCGTCGCCGTGTCCGCGCGAACGGTCGGCGTGCGCCGGGCGGCGGCTAGGTCAGGCACACTGTCCGCGTGGCCAAGGTCAGCGCGGAGACACCCAAACACCCAAACCTGGGGACGGGGCAGGTCATGCTCGTGCCGTCGGAGCCGACCGGCGCATACCCCGGCGAGCGTCGGAGCTCGTACCGCCTCGCCGACCCGACCCTGTCCGAGCTACCCCTCGACGCGCTGCTCGACGAGCTGCTGATCCGCGTCCAGGAGGCGCTTGGGGTGGACACGGTCGCGATCCTGCTGCTCGACCCCGCCACGCAGCAGCTCGTCGCGCGGGCCGCCAAGGGGATCGAGGAGGAGGTCGAGCAGGGCGTGCGAATTCCGCTCGGCCAGGGCTTCGCCGGCCGAATCGCCGCCGAGCGGGTCCCGATCTACATCGCCGACGTCGACCACGCCGACGTGCTGAACCCGATCCTGCGCGAGAAGGGCATCGCGTCGCTGCTCGGGGTGCCGATGATCGTCGAGGGCGAGTTGCTGGGCGTGCTCCACATCGGATCGTTGGCGCCGCGGACGTTCGGCCAGGACGACGTCGCGGTACTGCAGATTGCTGCCGCACGGGCGGCGCCGGCGATCGAGCGCGCGAGGCTGTTCGCCGAGCTCGAGCACGAGCATGCGGTCTCGATGGTGCTGCAGCGAAGCCTCTTGCCCAAGCGCCTTGCCGAAGTCGTCGGCGTGAGGGTCGCGGCGCGCTACCTGCCCGCGCGCGAGGAAGTGGGCGGCGACTGGTACGACGTGATCGAGCTTCCCCGCGGTCGCGTCGGCGTCGCGATCGGAGATGTGGTCGGGCACGGGATCGCCGCCGCCGCGCTGATGGGCCGCCTGCGCACGGCACTGCACTCGTACGCGATCGAGGGCCACGGTCCGGGCCGGACGCTCGAGCTTGTCGACCGCTTCGTCCAGTCGCTCAACGAGTCCGCGATGGCGACCGCGGCCTACGCGGTGTTCGACACCTATACCTCCGAGCTCCAGTACGCGACCGCGGGTCACCTCCCGCCGCTCGTGATCTCGGGCTCGGACACGAGGGTGCTCGAGGTGACCCCCGCGCCGCCCCTGGGGGCCTTCCCGTACGGCCGGTGTCCCGAGCACGAGCTGTCACTCGGGAGCGGCGAGATGCTGCTGCTGTACACGGACGGCCTCGTCGAGCGCCGTGGGGTCGCGCTGACCACCGGCATCGAGACGCTCGCCGACGCGGTCAGGGGCGCGGGGACGCCAGACGACGCGTGCGCGTTGGCGGTCGCGCGGCTGGTTCCGCCCGAGGGTCTGCGGGATGACGTTGCGATGGTGTCGCTCCAGAACGCGGCGGTCCCGGCCGAGCTCCACGTGACGCTGCCGGCCGAGCCGAAGACCCTCGCTCAGGTACGGCGGATCCTGCGCCGGTGGCTGAACGAACGCGGCGCGGACGAGGGCGAAGTGGCGGAGGTGACGATCGCCGTCAGCGAGGCGTGCGCGAACGCGATCGAGCACGCGTACTCGCCGTCCCCGGCCACGTTCGATTTGCACGGCCGCGCGGACGATGGGGAGCTCACGCTCACGGTGCGGGACAGGGGGCATTGGCGACCTCCGCGGGGCCAGAACCGCGGCCGCGGCCTGTCGATCATCGTCGCTGCCATGGATGATGTGCAGATCGATCGCACCTCGGAAGGGACCGAAGTGGTGATGCGACGACGGATCGGACCGAAATGAGCCTCGCCGATGTTCAGATCACGCTGGCCGCAGGCGCGCTGATCGCAAACGTGACCGGCGAGGTCGACATGTCCAACGCCGAGGAGGTCGGAGCGACCGTGATCGGGGCCACGCCGAACGAGGCTCAGGGCGTGATCCTCGACCTCTCGGGCGTGGACTACCTCGACAGCGCCGGTATCTACGTCATCTACGGGATGCGCGCGAGCCTCCAGGCCCGCGGCCAGGCGCTGATCCTCGTGATCCCGGCAAGCTCGCCGGTGCACGACTCGCTGCGCCTCGCCGGGGTCGAGCGACCGGGGGAGGTCGCCGAGGTCGTCGAGGACGCTCTGCGGACGCTCGACCGCCTGCCGCCTCTGGGGTCCTGACCCCCTTGCGGGCCCCGGCCCGGGACGACGGGCCTCACCCGGCGACGCGCTCGAGCGCGATCTCCTCCCAGTCAGCCGTCCGCTCGTATCCGACTTCGGCATAGATCTTGTTCGAGGTCGGGTTGTCGAGGTCGGTGTAAAGCATGCACCGCCGCGCTCCGTCGGCGAGTGCGCGCCGGCTCACCGCCGCCACCGCGCTGCCGGCGTAGCCCCGGCGGCGCAGCGCCGGCGGGGTGTAGACCGGCCCGATCCGGACGACGCCGGCGACCTCCCGGCTGACGCCGACCAACGACACCGGTTCCCCGTCCTCCCACACGAGCAGGCCGTCGCGTCGCATCCGCGCGTCGACGATTGCATCGACCTGCGCGGCGCCGCTGACCCCGGCCTCGAGCACGAAGTCCCGCATCCAGCCGACGAGAAGCGACCGGTCGGCCGGGCCCGCGACGCGAAGCTCACCCGCAGCCGGACGAGGCGGGTCGCGGACCTCCTCGAGGACATGCATCGCCTCACGGAGCGCGCGGCGGAAGGTACCGCCGGTCCGCTCGGCCCACGCCGCGGCGATCGCTCGTGCGGTCGACGGGACGCTCGTCACGCCCTCGACCTCCGGGTCCTCCTGCAACCAGAGCTCGACCAGTGGCGCAGGGTCCGCCTCGAGCGGGCTTGCCAGCAACGGATGCGGGTGCGTGCGCATCGCCGCAAACCGCACCTCGCCGTCGTCCGCGACGCCGTAGGCGAACAGCGGCCCGGGGTCCGCGTAGAGGCCGTCGAGCACGTCCCTCGAGATCGTCGCGAGCACGTTGCATTCGAGCCGCGCCGACAGCAGGCGCTCCGTGTGCGCGGCGAACTCCGCCGGGTCACGGGTCAGTACGAACCGCACGACCGGAGGTCGGGCCGGCTAGCCCGACCCGGTGGTCGAGGCCTCGGATTGCCCGAACATCTCGTTCTGGACCCTGTCGGTCAGAGCGTCCTCGCCGGCTACGGTGTCGTTGCCGGTAGCCGGCTCGGTCGACGTGTCCTCTCGAGTCTCGCCGTCCTGCGTTCCCGTCGGCGTGTCGGCATCGGGGGTCGTTTTGACCCGACGCGTCAGCGCGCGGATCGCCAAGATCGCGAGTCCGGCACTCACGACGGCAAGCGCTATCTGCCGTTTCGACGGCTGGCTAGGTTCGTCACGCCGCCGGCGAAACCGCTCCAACAGCCACGCGACCTTGATCGCAACCGCCCACGTGTGAATCTTCGAGCCCTTGCGGCTCGCGCGCCGGCGCGGTAGTCGCGCCTTCGTCGCTGTGACTCTAGGCGCGAGTCTCAGATTGGCCATGCTGGTCCCTCCTGTTGCGTCGATGAGCGCGCTGATGCCCGGCTCCGAGGGCCGTCGCGCACAAGCGAGCCTACACCCCGGGTTCCAGCGCCACTTGACCGGGTAGGCCTTGAACATGACCGTCTCACGAGCAATCGTTGCCGAGGTCCCGCAACCGAGCGAGCTCCCGACGCCGGTCGTGCCGAGCGCGCCGGTGACGCCGGTGGTGCCCGATCCCGGGACCCCTGCCGCGCCCGAGGAGCCCGCGACCGTGCCCGCGCCCGACGAGCCGGCCGCGCCGATCGCGCCCGATCCGGGCCCCGACGAGGCGCCGGAGCCCGAGCGCGCACCCCAGCCCGGCCCGGAGCCCGACCGGACCCCGGACACCCAGCCCGGCGAGTATTAACCCTCGCCGGCGATCACCCGCGCGACGTCGCCGGCGTGGTGCTGGTGCAGCAGGTGGCCGGCGTGCTCGATCTCGACCAACTCGGCCCCCGGAATCTGGCCGGCGAGCCGCCGCGCCGCCGCGATCGGCACGACGTTGTCGACGGTCCCCGCGAGCACGGTCGTCGGGGCCGAGATCTGACCCAGCCGGCGCTCGAGCTCGGGCAGGTCCCGAACGAGTAGCCGCTGCTCGTGCACGAACGACCGCCACGTGTACGGGGACAGGAGCGTCCGGCCGGCGCCTCGCAGGTAGCGATCGTCGAGCGCGGTCAGCTGTGAGATCCATCGCCGCACCGGGCCGGCACCGAGCGCGAGGCCGGCGCCCGTCATCACGCCGATGCTCGCGACCCAGCCGACCGCCGGCGCGGCCAGCACGTAATCGCCGGCGCTGAGTGACGCGAAGTTGGCCGCCGGCGCGACCAGCACCAGCCGCCCGACGCGCTCCGGACTCGACCACGCGAGCCACGCCGCGACGGCCGCGCCCAGGCTGTGCCCGACCACGGTCGCGCGCGCGACGCCTAGGGCATCGAGGACCGCACGCGCGGCGCCGGCGTTTCCGGCGAGATCGCGCACCGACGACCGGCGATCCCACCCTGGGCGATCGAACGCAATCGTCTGCAGCCGATCCCCTATCGATGCCCTGACGTGCTCCCACTCCACCGCGGCACCCGGTTGTCCATGGATCAGCAAGACTGGATCGTTGGACACGGCGGACACCTCCGAATGGGCATACTAGAGCCGTGACGTCAGCGCTCCTGTCCGACGCGCTCGGGCCGCTCCGCGCAGATCCGGCCCGCGCGGCGATCCTGTTCGACATCGACGGCACGCTTGCCCCGATCGTCGAGCATGCCGCCGACGCTCGCGTGCCCGAAAGCACCCGCCAGTTGCTGGCCCAGATCGCCCGTAAGTACGGCGTCGTGGCGTGCGTCAGCGGCCGGCGCGCGTCCGAGGCGCGCGCAATGGTCGCGATCGGCGCGATCTCCTATCTCGGCTCGCACGGCGCCGAGGTGCTGCGCGCCGGGTGGACGGAGCCCGTCGTCGATCCCGGCATCCTCGACTGGACCGAGCGGATCCACGAGTTCGCGAGAGAGGCCGACACCGCGGACCTTCGCCGCCGCCGCGTGCGGATCGAGGACAAGGGCGCGATCGTCGCGTTCCATTGGCGCGGCGCCCCCGATGAGGAGGCGGCCCGCGCGGCGATCGACTCGATCGCGTCCAAGGCCGAGGCGGCCGGCCTGCGTACTCACTGGGGACGCAAGGTGCTCGAGGTCCGCCCGCCGGTGCGGATCGACAAGGGCGCCGGCATCTCGTCATTCCTGGCGGACACCGACGTCGACGTCGCTATGTACGTCGGTGACGACGTAACCGACCTCGACGCGTTCCACGCGCTGGTCACGCTGGCCGAAGAGGGCCGCCTCTCGAAGGCGATCCGGGTGGGCGTGCGCTCGGACGAGGGACCCTCGGAGATCACCGAAGAAGCCGACGTCGTGCTCGACGGGCCCGAGGGCGTCGCCGAGCTGCTCGCGGTTCTGGCCGCCGAGTGAGGCTCGAAACAGGTAATCGGGCGTGAGGTTCTCGGACTTCCTGCGGACCACGGTCCTGATCAGCGCCGGCGCGGCGAGCGCGCTGGCAGCGGTCACGGTGGCGGCCGCGGCCGGCACCAGCGACAACCTGCTCGTGCCGTTCGCCGCCGGCTGGTGGGTCGTGGCGGGCTTGATCGGCATTTGGCTGGGGCGGCGCGCTGAGACCTCCTCGCCGATTGCCTCGCTGCTGTCGAGCGCGCGCACCCAGGCCTCGCTCCCCGAGCTCAATCCGACCCGGACGATGCTCAACCGCCTGTGGCCGCTGCTGTTCTCGACTCTCGGCGCCGGTGCGCTCGCGTTCGTGGTGCCGCAGGTGCCGGCGGTGGCGACCGGCTTCGCGATCATCTGGTCGCTGGCGTGGCGCCGGCAGGCGTCGGCGGTGACCGCGATCGAGGAGCGCGACGGCGCGCGCTTCTACGTCGAGAAGACCTCGCCGCTGAAGCCGATCCGGCTGATCCGGACGCCGGGCTTCCGCTCTAATCTGTTCGAGCTGAACGGTGCGTCCGGGAACTCCCGGCGCGCTCGGCCTCGCGCTTGATCCCCTCGGCCTTCATCCCCAGCCCCAGCCACAACGGCTTCTACGTCGGGCCGCTGTTCGTGCACGCGTACGGGCTCGCGTACGTGTTCGCAGTCGCGGCGGCGATCTTTGTGACCCGGTGGCGGTGGCGGAAGGCGGGCGGCGATCCGGACATCGCCTACGAGGCGGCGGCCTGGGGATTCCCCGCGGGCCTGATCGGCGGCCGGATCTACTTCCTGATCACCACGCCGAGCCAGATCGAGCCGCACAACTTCTGGGGCATCTTTGCGATCTGGAACGGCGGGCTCGGGATCTGGGGCGGGATCTTGGGCGGCGTCCTCGGCGGGCTCTACATCGTGCGCAAGCGGCTCACCCACGGCGACGTCCTGCGGTTCATGGACGCGGCGGCGCCCGGGCTGCTGGTGGCGCAGTCGATCGGGCGGATTGGCAACTACTTCAACCAGGAGCTGTTCGGCAAGCCCTCGACGCTGCCCTGGGCGCTGAAGATCTCGCCGGCGCACCGGCCGACCGGCTACACGCAGTTCGCGACGTTCCAGCCCTCGTTCCTGTACGAGATCGTCTGGAACCTTTTGCTGGCCGGGTTTCTGATCTGGCTCGGCAATCGCCGCAAGATCAAGCCGCCGGGGCTGATGGCGCTGTACGTCGCCGGCTACGCGGGCTACCGGATCTTCGAGGAGACGATCCGGATCGACTACTCGGTGCACATCCTCGGGATGCGGCTCAACTTCTGGATCGCGACACTGGTGTGCCTGGCGGGCTTCGCCTGGTTCGTGTGGATCCAGAAGCGGGGTAAGTACGATCCGCTTCCGCTGGATGGGCCGCAGGCTGACGCGCGGGTTTTCGCCCGCAGGAAGCCAAACGCGCCCTACCGCAAGCCGCCGGCGCCCACCTACGGGAAGAAGTCCGCGTCAGGCGCGCGACCGACGTCGCGCTCGGGCGGCCGGCGGCGCGGCGCCGACCCCTAGCCGGTTCCGCGGCCGAACCGCTTCGATCGCGTGCCACGGCCCGGTGTTGAGGACCTGCGCCGCCGTCAGCCAGGCCCGGCGGGCGGTGGCGATTCCGTAGCGCGCAACCTCGAATCCGCCGACGCGATGGGAGTCGGAGTTGACCACGATCGGCACGCCGGCGGCTGCCGCGGCGCGCGCGTGCAGTTCGCTCAGGTCGCGGCGGTCGGGATTCGAGTTGATCTCGAGCATCGTGCCGGTGCCGGCCGCGGCCGCGATCACCCGCTCGAGGTCGAACGAGTACGGCGGGCGACGCTCGAGCTTGCGCCCTGACAGATGTCCGATCGCGTCGACCAGCGGGTGCTCGATCGCGCGCACGATCCGGTCGGTCATCGCCTCGGCCGGCATCCGGAACGACGAGTGCACCGACGCGATCACCCAGTCGAGCTCGGCCAGCAGCTCGTCGGGGTAGTCGAGCGACCCGTCCGGGAGGATGTTGACCTCCGAGCCGGCGAGCAGCTCGATCCCGTCGATTTCGGTGGCGCGGATCCGCGCGATCTGCTCGCGCAGCCGATCGGGCGAGACCTCGTCGCCGAACCCAAAGCTCGCCGAATGGTCGGTGATCGCCAGGTACTCGTAGCCGAAGTCGCGCGCGGCCGCTCCCATCTCCTCGATCGAGGCGGTCCCGTCCGACGCGGTCGTGTGCGAGTGCAGGTCGCCCTTGAGGTCGCCGGCTTCGATCAGCTTGGGGAGCGTTCCGGCGGCGGCCGCCTCGAGCTCGCCGCGGTTCTCGCGGAGCTCGGGCTCGATGTACTCGAGTCCGAGCAGTGCGTACACCTCGTGCTCTGTCGCACACCGGTGGGTCTCGCCGGTGGCGTCGTCGAGGACCCCGTACTCGGACACGTGGAGGCCCTTGCGCACGGCGGCGTCGCGCAGCGCCATGTTGTGCTGCTTGGAGCCGGTCAGGTGCTGGAGCAGGTTCCCAAACTGGCCGGGCTCGACGATCCGCAGGTCGACGGCGATCCCGGTGTGCGTACGGAACCGCACGCCGGCCGCGGCTGGCGTGCCCGCGTCCTGCACGAGGTCGAGTGCGGCGGCTGCCCGCGCGAGTGCCAGCGGGTCAGTGGCGGTGGCGATCACGTCGAGGTCCTTGACGGTGTCGGTCATCCGCCGCGCCGATCCCGCGAGCTCGACGTGCTCAGACGCCGGGTGCTCGCGGAGCGCCGCCACCAGCGGCTCGCCGACCGCGAGCGCCTTGTTCAGGACCACCCGCGCGGGCTTTTCGCCGGCGCCGGCTAATCGGAGCGAGGCGAGGATCGCCTCCTCGGCCTTCGGGCCGAAGCCTTTGAGGGCGCGGATCTGCTCGTTCTCCGCGGCGGCCCGCAGCGCCTCGAGCGAGTCGATCCCGAGCTCGTCGTAGAGCCGGCGGGCGCGCTTGGGGCCGATGCCTGGGAGCCGGGTGATCGCGATCAGCCCCGGCGGGAACTTGGCCCGCATCTTGACCAGCGTGGGGATCTCGCCCACGTCAGCGAGCGCGAGCACCTTCTCCTGGATGATCTGCCCGACGCCAGCGAGCTCGGTGGCGCGGCCCTCGCGCGCGAGCGCGGTGACCGACATCGGTGCCTCTCGGATCGCCTTGGCGGCGTTCCGGTACGCGACGATCCGGTGGATGACGGCGCCGTCGAGCTCATACAGGTCGCCGAGCTCGTCGAGGGCGGCGGCAATCTCGGTGTTGGTGGGATCCGACATCGCTACCTCGTAGGCTAGTTACCCGCGATCACTCGGACTAGTTGGACCCATGGATGTCGAGCGCAGCGAGACCCATTAAGCCGCTATACTTTTTGAAGTAAACCACCGCCACGGATACCAAGGAGCCGCAATGGCAGGCACCGTCACAGAAGTCACAGACAACAATTTCCAGGCCGAGGTCATCGAGTCCGAGCTCCCCGTCCTGGTGGACTTCTGGGCCCCGTGGTGCGGTCCGTGCCGCATGGTCGCGCCGGTCGTGGAGGAGATCGCGCAGGAGCGCGCCGACGAGCTCAAGGTCGTCAAGCTCAACATCGACGACAACCAGAACACGGCGATCCAGTTCAACGTGATGTCGATCCCGACGCTGATCCTGTTCCGCAACGGGCAGCCGGCGAAGACCGTCATCGGAGCGTATCCCAAGAAGAAGCTCGTCGCCGAGCTCGAGCCGGCGCTCACCGCCACCGCCTAAGAAGCGAGCGCCACCCCGACGCGCAGCTCGCGCCCGTCGATCGTGACGGGCGCGACCGATCCGTCCAACGACTCGTAGCCGACCTGCAGCGCCAGCGTCTCGCCGGCGACGTAGTCCTGGTGGGCGCGCGCGGCGTCGAGAAGCGACGCGTCGCCGTCGAGCGTCAGCACGATCCGGTCGGTGACGTCGAGGCCGGCGTCCTGGCGGGCCAGCTGGACGGCTCGGACGATCTCGCGCGCCCAGCCCTCGGCCCGCAGCTCATCGTCGATCTCGAGCTCGAGCGCGACCGCGTGCGAGCCCTCGCGCTCGACCTGGTACCCCTCGAGTGGCTTCATCGAGACCTGGAGGTCCTCGAGCCTGAGCTCGTGGTCCTTGCCGTCGATGCTGATCGCGACGTGCCCGCCGTTGCGCAGGGTCGCGGCGGCGTGTGACGCGTCGAGCCCGGCCACCGCCGCCGCCACGATCGGCATGTGCTTCCCGAAGCGGGGACCGAGTGTGCGGTAGTTCGGCTTGAGCTCGACCTCCCCCAGCTCGTCGGCCTCGGACACGAACCGCAGCTCGCGTACGTTGAGCTCCTCGCGGACGATGCCGGACAAGCGCCCGATCGCCTCGCGCTCGGAGCCGGTCGCCACCACGACCGCCGCGCGCAGCGGCCGCCGGACCGCGAGCTTGGCCTGCGCGCGAGCAGCGAGCCCAAGCCGGACGGTCTCGCGCGCCACTGCCATCGCGTGCTCGAGCTCGAGGTCGCGTTCGCTGACCGTCGGGAAGTCGCACAGATGCACGCTCAGCTCGGACCCGTCGAGGTTGTCGTAGATCTCGTCCGCGACGAACGGGCAGAACGGCGCGAGCAGCCGGGCGGTTGTGAGGAGGCAGGTCCGGAGCGTCGCAAACGCGGCGGGGTCGCCGTCCCAGAAGCGCCGGCGCGACCGTCGCACGTACCAGTTCGAGATCTCGTCGACGAACGCCTGGATCGCGCGGCCGGCGGTCGTCGCGTCGAAGTTGTCCATGCGGTCGCGGACGACCTCGATCGTCGCCTGCAGCCGCGACAGTGCCCAGCGGTCGAGGTCCGTGGGCGCGTCGTCTTCTGCGAACGTCGCGTCGCGGTCGATGCCGTTGGCGTTCGCGTACAGCACGTAGAACCCGTACGTGTTCCACAGCTGGAGCAGGAACTGGCGGACGGCTTCGCCGATCGTCTCGAGCGATGCCCGGTAGCCGTCCCACGGGTACTTCGACGTGAACAGGTACCAGCGGAGCGCGTCGGCCCCGAACCGGTCGATCACCTCCTGCGGCGCGATCGTGTTTCCGAGCGACTTCGACATCTTGCGGCCCTGGTCGTCGAGGATCAAGCCGAGGCACACCACGTTCCGGTACGGAGACTGGTCGAACAGCAGCGTCGAGACCGCCATCAGCGAGTAGAACCAGCCTCGCGTCTGGTCGAGCGCCTCGCAGATGAAGTCCGCCGGGAAGTGCTCTTCGAACAGCGCCGTGCCGTCGTGCGGGGAGTGGTACTGGGCGAACGGCATCGAACCCGAGTCGAACCACACATCGATCACCTCGGGGACTCGCTGCATCGGCTCCCGGCATTCGGCGCACGGGAACGTCGCGGCGTCGACGTACGGGCGATGGGGGTCGGTGAGCTCTGTGCCGGCGAGCTCGTTGATCTCGGCGAGCGAGCCGATCGCCCGAGCGTGGCCGGACTTGCACCGCCACACCGGCAGCGGCGTACCCCAGTAGCGCTCGCGCGAGAGCGCCCAGTCGACGTTGTGCTCGAGCCAGTTCCCGAACCGGCCGTGCTTGACGTGCTCGGGCGCCCAGTTGACCGTCTCGTTCGCGGCAAGCAGGCGGTCCTTGACCTGGCTGGTGGCGATGTACCAAGACGGCTTGGCGTAGTACAGCAGCGGCGTGTTGCACCGCCAGCAGTGCGGATAGGAGTGCTCGTAGGACTCGGCTCGCAGCAGGCGCCCGCGCTCGCGAAGGTCCTCGATCAGGTCCGGGTCGGCGTCCTTGACCTTGCGGCCGGCGTAGGGACCGATGCGCTCGTCGTAGGTGCCGTCGAGCCGCACCGGGTTGATCACGTTGAGGCCGTACTGCTCGCCGAGGCGGAAGTCGTCCTCGCCGAACGCGATCGCCGTGTGGACGAGACCGGTGCCGTCATCCGCGGTGACGAAGTCGCCGAGCAGCACGGTGTGGCCGCGCGGCCCGTATGCGGACCCGGAGATGAACGTGAACGGCGGCTCGTAGGCGACGCCCTCGAGCGCTTTGCCCGGGAAGCGGTTGAGCACGTGCGCGCGCTCGCCCTCGCCGAGCACGCGCTCGATCAGCGCCTCGGCGAGGATGAAGACGTCGTCGCCGTGCTTGGCGCGGACGTAGGTCAGCTCCGGATCGACCGCGACCGCAGCATTCGAGACGAGCGTCCACGGCGTCGTGGTCCAGACCAGCAGCTGATCGCCGCGCTGCGCGACCTCGTTCCCGTCGGTGACCGGCAGCCGCACGTACACCGACGGATCGATGACGTCCTGATACACGCCCGGCTGCCCGAGCTCGTGGCTCGACAGCGTCACCTGGTCGCGCGGGCAGTACGGAACGACCTTGAGCTTCTCGTACAGGAGACCCTTGTCGTGGATCGTCTTGAGCGCCCACCACACCGACTCGACGTACTTGGGGTCGAGCGTCCGGTAGGCGTCGTCGAGGTCGATCCAGAACCCGATCCTCTCGGTCATCGCGTTCCAGTCCTCGACGTGGCTGAGGACCTTCTCGCGGCAGCGGGCGTTGAACTCGGCGATGCCGAACCGCTCGATGTCGTCCTTGGAGGTGAAGCCGAGCTCGGCCTCGAGCGCGAGCTCGACGGGCAGCCCGTGGCAGTCCCAGCCGCCCTTGCGCTCGACGAAGTACCCGCACATCGTGCGGTAGCGGGGGAAGATGTCCTTGAACACGCGCGACAGCGCGTGGTGGAAGCCGGGCGGGCCGTTCGCGGTCGGCGGGCCCTCGTAGAAGCCCCAGCGCGGAGCGTCCCGGCGACGCCGCACCGACTCGTGGAACACGTCGCGCTCGCGCCAACGCTCGAGCACGCGCTCTTCGAGCTCGGGGAAGGAGACGCGAGGATCTACTGGGCGGTGCGCCGCGGGCATGGGCGCTCGATTCTAGGAAGCCGGTGCCCGTCCGCGTGGCTGCGGCTATCGAGCCGTGATCGCCGGGAGCGCCCCGGCGGAAGTCGACGAGCGCTTGTGCGCGGTCTCCTCGAGCTGGCCGAGCAGCACATCGCGGGCCGCCAGCGGCGTCTGGCCGAGACGGCGGACGGTGCTCGCCCCGGTGTCGGGCACCGCGCCGCGGAAGTCGAAGATCTTGGCCCGCTGCGCGACCGAACGGACCGAGTACACCAGTCGCCCGAGCGTGTCGAGCGAGATCCCGTGCCCCGCGAGCACCACCGCTCGCGGGTCGAGTGCGGGCAGCGCCCGGGCCAGGCGGCTCGGGGTGATCGCAGTCGAAAGCGACAGCGTGCGGACGCCGGCGCGCCGGAGCATCAGCTCGAGTGACTGGGCGTAGAGCGCGTCGAGCTCGAGCGGCGCGGAGGCGTCGAGCACCAGCACGCCCGCGGCGCGCGTCGCCGGCGGGGCCAGCCGCTTGAGAGCGGACAGCCACGCGGTGGCGTAGCGCCAGCCGAACTCGTACTCGGGCGTACTGCTCGTGGCCGCCTCGTCGGCGTGAGCCGCGACTCCTTCGAGCAGCACCTCCTCGATCGTCCGCTCGACCGATCGCAGCGCGAGGCTCTCCTCGAGCAGCCCGTTGGCCTTGTCCTCGTCGAACGTGGCGAAGGCGGCGGCGAGGCGTGAGCCGGACGACGGTCCCTCGCCGCGCTGCCGGGCGAGTGCGATCGCGGAGGAGACGTTGTGGGTCTCGGCGAGCGTCGCGCGCAACGACTCGATCTCGGTCAGCGAGTACTGGCGGTGGCCTCCCGGCGTCCGGCGCGGGCGCGGGAACCCGTAGCGGCGCTCCCAGCTGCGGAGCGTGTTGGGACTGACGCCGAGCATCACGGCTGCGGCATTTGTGCGAATTCCGTCCATTACCTTGAGTTATCTAGGTCTGCGTCGCGCACTGCAAGTGCCGCACGAAGACCTGCAAAATTGCGCAAAAACTGACGGACGCCTTCGGAGTTTTCATAACGCCGGCGGGCTTGTGGGTTGCTCCCGCGCGAGCGCCCGAGGCCTACTCGAGTACGAGCAGCGCCGCTCGCGGCGGTCCGCACGAGGCGATGCGGGCCGCGAGCCGAATCCCGAATGTGTTGGCAGGCCGGACGATCGTGGTACGGGTGCCGCCGTCACCGCGCGCGGCCCACGCGACCGCGACGGACAGACTGTCCCCGCCGTCTTCCTCGGCATCGGCCGGGATCAGGAGGCTGGTGACGTGCCGGTTGACGGTGTCGGGCTCGCAGGTGGCGAGCAGGCGCTCGGCACCGCGCGACACCGCGCACACCGACAGCGCACGGTCGAGCACCAGGAAGGCGTCGCCGGCGTGCGGGGCGATGTCCTCGGCCGCCTCGAGGATCAGGCCCAGGCCGCACGCGCCACACACGCGCGAGCCGGGCGCCGTTCCCGTCGTGCCCGCGTTGGTCGGCTTTCCCGACTTCCCCGGTCTGGCTGGGACGAACGGACGCGTTCCGCAATGGCTGCAGAACGCGACGGTCGGAGCGGCGGGCTCGAGCTCGGGTGCGGCCACCAGCCGAAGGGCGGGCCGGCCGTTCCTGGCACTCGGATCGCTCATCGTTTACTGAAAACGCGCGCTGCGCATCTGAGCCCGCGCTGCGGCGGCTGCGGCGGAAGCGGACGGCGTGGCGGCCATCGAATCGGATTCGAGCATGTCGAGCAGCAGGCGCTGGGCTTCGCCGGCGGCCGCCGGCAGGACGGTGGTACCGGTGCCACGAGTTCGGGGCCGATCGGCGCCGCGCCGGTAGATCGCGAGCGGCATCGCGCCGACCGCCAGCCGGATGGCGTACGCCCATCTGGCCACGGTGTCGTCGTCGAGGTGGCCGCCGGCGACGACCACGAGGTTCGGCCGGTACACGTTGGCGGCATCTCCGATCCCGGCGACGCCCCGGGCGGACAGGCTCAGGACCTTGATGCCGGCCCGGACGCAGAACAGCTCGAGCGCGCGAATGTACGGCGCGTCGCGGTCGAGCTCGTCGCGCGAGGCGTCGCCGACCACGATCGACACCTGCCGGACGGGGGGCGGCGTCAGCCGGATCGCGCGCCTCAGCCAGTCGGTGGCCCACTGGGCGGCGAACGCCCATGCGGCGGACTCGACCGAATAACGCCGCGAGATCTCGTCGAGCGTCGGGAGCAGGACCTCTTCGACGGAGCGCTCGACCGAGCGGAGTGCGAGCGCCGCCTCGATCGCGGAGTCCGCACGCTCGCGGTCGTATGAAGCGAGCGCGCCGACCAGCGAGTTGGCGTCCGCGGCAAGCCCCTCGCGGGCGCGGGAGATGGCCGAGGAGATCGACAGGCCCTCCTGAAGAGCGTCTCTCAGCGCCGCGACTTCGCCGTGGGTGAACAGCCGGTGCTTACCCGGCGACCGCTGCGGCTTGGGAAAGCCAAAACGCCGCTCCCAAGCCCGCAAAGTGTTCGGGCTCACGTTCAGGAGCGCGGCGGCTTCACTCGTCTTGAGATAGCGCATGCGCAGTTAAACGGACGTAGACGTTGCTATTTCGACCTAGCCATTGCCCTCTCGAGAGCCCCAGCATAGAATTGCACAAGTTTTCGTCCAAAGTGTCATCTAAACCTCCACTTTCTAGGGGGTCGGGAGAAGCGCGGTGGGCGTTGCCGGCCTGCGGAATTGGGAGGAAAGAATGTCCTACCGCACTTCGTGATCTAGGGTTCACGATCATTCGGCTAGGAATCCGCCGCGAAACTGGCGATCCGCAGCCTAACGCGGTACTTTGCGTGCGTGGGCGATGAGCGTCGCACGCGGTCGCTTGCTCTACGCCAGGTAGTGGCGCTGAGCGTCGCGTGGGCTGCGTTAGTCGGATGCATCGTCTGGGCGGTGCTCGTTGCGCCGAACGATCACCTGAACGGATTATCCGCGGTACTCGCGGTAGGTGCCGTCGCCGCCGGTCTAGGCGTCGCGCATGTGCGTACTCGCGTCGAGGTCTCGGCCTCGTTCATCGTCTACATCCTGGCCGGGGCCTTTCTCGGCCCCGCGTCGGCGTTCGTCGCCGCGGTGATATCCGAAGTCGCAGCGACCCGAGTGATCCGCACCCGGCGCCAGGCGTTCCTGTTCAACCTGGTTGCCGCCGGGTTCGCGGCGCTGCTCGCCGGGACGCTGATCCGCGACCTCGCCCCGCAGGACCATTCCGCCGGCTTCTACCTCGTGCTCGGCGGGCTGGCGCTGGCGATGCTCGAGCTGACGTGGCTGATCCTCGCGCCCTTCACGATCGCGTACGACGGCTACAGCGCGGCGTGGCACCCGCGAACGCTGGTCGAGCATCTGCCGAGTGCGCTGATTAACGTGGTGCTGGCAGTCGCCGGCGCGGCCATCTACGTCGAGGTCGGATTGGGGGGGATCGCGTTCGCGCTCGCCGCCGTGCTCGCGTTCGCGTACATGGCGCACCTGCTCGACGACTCCCGGCAGCGGGCCGAGCAGTATGTGTCCCTCTCATGGGGCGTGCTCGCGGGGTTGCTGCGCGCGCTCGACATCCGCGATCAGCGCGCCGCCCGCCACGCCGCCGCCGTCGCCCGGTTCGCGAGCGACATGGCCGAGTCGGTCGGCATGGGCGAGCACGACCAGGAGCTCGCCCACACCGCTGGGCTGCTCCACGACATCGGCCACTTCGCGCTGTCGGATCGCGTGGCCGAGCGGGGCCGCACGCTGACCGAGGAGGACTGGGTCGCAATCCAGCAGCACCCGGAGCTCGGGGCCGACATGCTCCGCGACCTCGGCATGTACGGGCCGATCCGCGAGATCGTGCTCGCGCATCACGAACGGATCGACGGGCGCGGATATCCGAACGGCCTACTCGGCGAGGAGATCCCCGAGATCGCCAAGATCATTTCGGTCGCCGAGGTCTACGACACGCTCACCGCGGCCGACACGTACCGGACGCGGATGAGCTCATTCGAGGCGCTGCGCGAGCTGCGGCGTGTCGCCGGCACCCAGCTCGATTCCGGCTACGTCGAGGTGCTCGCGGGGTTGCTGAGCGGCGAGGGCGTCGAGTACCGCCACGCGGACGCCGCGAACTTCGACTCCGAGCTCGACATGGAGCGGCGGATCAAGCAGGCACGCGCCGGCTAACGCGCCGGCCATCCATCATCGCGCGCCCCAACTCAGTCAGGGCACGAAAGTCCGCAGTCGCCACGCCGGTGCAGCCCGGCCGGCGCGCGACTGGACGTCAGGTCAGTCGGTCAGCCGACCAGCCGTTCCTGGGGTTGTTGCTGGCTCTGGCCAGCGCGACGCTGCTGGAGCGTCTCCAGGAACTGCTCGATCTGCTCAACGCTGAACCGGCGCTGTCCTCCGGGCGTCCGATACGACTCGAGGTAGCCCATGTCGGCCCACCGCCGGATCGTGCCCAGGGAAACCCCGAGCGCGTTGGCGGCTTGCGAAGTGGACAATCCGAGCGGACTGTTCCTCATTTGATCCATACCTGCATTTCAGATGCATTTAAGAACATTGCGGCGGGTTGTGCAGCAATTGCACAACCTTGGCTCTGAAGCGGGAGGACAAAGCAGCCTGTTCCGCCGGGAACTCGCTGCTGCGACGATGTGACCCTGCCAGGCACATGCGACTCAGGCTCTACCACCACCACGATGGGGCACGGATAGCGTACCGCGAAACCGGCACGGGTCCGCCACTTGCATTGCTTCATTCGCTGGGGCTCTCGCACCGGGAATGGGAGCCGGTCGTGCGCGAGCTGTCCACGCGCTTCCGCGTCGTGCTGCCCGACCTTCCGCTCCACGGCGACTCCGAGGACCGCCCGCGCCACCCCTACACCGCCGACTGGCTAGCGGACGTGATCGCCGGCTTCTGCCGCGAGGTCGGCGGCCCCCGTCCGCTGCTCGCCGGGCACGACATCGGCGCCGAGCTCGCGCTCCAGGCCGTCGCCACCGGCCGTCTGCACCCGGCCCGGCTGGCGCTGCTGCCAAACCGCCTGCACCGTCGCGACGAGTTCGCCGGCAAGCGCGCGACCTGGCGCGTCGTCTGCCGCGCCGCCGCGCTCCCCGGGCTGGATCGCACGCTCGCGCGCGGCGCCACGCTCGTATTCCGGCCCTCGATCGGCGAGCGCCTGTCCGCGCAGCGCAATCCCGCCGCCCGCGACCTCGTGCGGCACGCGTTCGCCGACGTCGCCGGCAACGGCAATCGCGCGCGCTCGTGGGCGAAGTTCGCGCGGCGCTGGCCGACCGAGGCCCAGCGCCAGCTACTCGACGCCTACCCACGGATCGACACGCCGGTCCTGCTGCTGTGGGCCGACGAAGACCCGGCGCATCCCCTGATCGGCGCCTACCAGGCCCTCGACCTGCTCCCGAACTGCCAGCTGCGCACCCTCCCGGGAACGGGGTTCCTGATGGCGTACGACGATCCGGTCGGGGTGGCGCGGGAGCTGATCTCGTTCTTTGGGTGAGGGTGGCGGTGGCTGGGGGTGCGGTCTGCCGGCGCCGGCGAGGCCCGCTCCCGCGCCCCCTCGCCACCTCGCCCCTCGCCCCGGCGCGCCGTTGCCACCGCGCCCGCGCCACCTGCTGAAGGCCCGAAAGTTCCGCCGGCGCGGCCGCTTTCGGGACATAAGCACTCCCCAGATGCTTATTTCCCGATGGAGTCGGTCGGAGGGCGCGGTTTCGGGCGTAATACATGGCCGGGCGGCGTGCGCAAGTCGCCAAACCCTCGCCTCCCGCGCCACCGTGGCTGCATAAGCGCCACCACGGCGCTTATGCAGCCAAAGTTGTGCAGGGGATGGAGGTTCGGCGGGTTGTGCACCGCGAAGCTCGCGTGGCGGCCGGCGTGGCGGCCGGCGCGTCGGCCGGCGCCACCCCCCGGCGCAGGGCCGGTGCCACCCCTCGGCGGCGCCACCCCCCGGTCGGCGCCACCCCCCGGTCGGCGCCACCCCCCCGGTCGGCGCCACCCCCCGGTCACCGCCACCCGCCACCGCCACCCGCCGGCAACCGGTCAGCGCCGGCGCCGCGCCGTCGACGCCCGCTCGCGAAGTTCGGGCTCGATCACGACCCGCCGGCGCCGGCGGGGATGGCCCTCGATCGCCGCCAGCACCATCCCGACGGCGACCTCGACCAGGTGCTCGGAGTTCCAGGAGAAGCTCGTCAACGGTGGCGTGAGCAGGATCGACACCGGATGGTCGTCGTAGCCGATCACCGACAGGTCGTTCGGGATATCCAGGCCGAGCTCGCGGGCGGCGGCGTAGACGCCGTAGGCGATCGAATCCGAGAAGCAGAACACGGCGCTCGGCCGGCGCGACTCGGTCAGCACGGTGCGGGCGACGTCGATCGCCTCCCGGAGCCCGTACTCGGCGCTGACCACGCTGACGTCGAGTCCGAGGCGGTCGGCCTCGGAGACCACGTACACCTCGGCGGGGCGGTCGTTCGTCGGGGAGCCGGGCGGGCGGAGCACGGCGACCCGGCGGTGGCCGAGCGCGTGCAGGTGCTCGAGCGCACAGCGCACCCCGGACCGGTTGTCGAACAGCACCTCGCCGGCGGCGCCGCGGCCCGGGAGCGCGTCGCCAATCGACACGATCGCCAGCGATTCCGCGAGCTCGGACCAGAACTCGTCTGAGGGGTCGACCGGCGAGAGGATCAGGCCATCCACGTGCTGGTCGCGCAGCTGGGTGGCGAGCGCGCGCTGGCGGACGGGGTCCCCGCCGGCGTCGAGGATCAGCGCGTATCGATCGTTCGCGAGCAGCGCGCGACCCGCCTCGGCGACGAGGCGCTGCTGCCACAGATCCTCGAGCGAAGGGCCGAGGATCCCGACCATTCCGGTGCGGCCGCTGGCCAGCGCACGGGCGATCGGGTTGGCCTCGTAGCCGAGCTCGTCGGCGACTTTGCGCACGCGCTCCTGGGTGTCCTCGGAGACCTGGATGCCGCGCAGGGCGTAGGACACCGCGGCGGGCGAGACCCCGGCGGCGTCGGCAACCTCCCGGATTGTCACGCGCTTGGCCGACGGGGTCACACCGCAAGCCTAGTCGGGTTCGGCCCTGCCCTGGCAATGACTGCTCCCGGCCGGTTCATCCGTTGCGGCCGGCCTGTGCCTTGCGGCGGCAGAGCAGTTGACAAGCGCGCCCTTAACCGCTTCACTGAAGCGGTTCATGAACCGGTTCAGCGACGATCCCAACGAACGCTCAGGCGTCATCGACGTCCACCAGCACGTGTGGCCGGAGTCGCTGATCGAAGCTCTGCGCGCTCGCCGGTCGCCGCCCCGACTGCGCGGCTGGACTCTCGAGCTCGCCGGCGAGCCGGACTACGAGGTCGACCCGCGGGTCCACGATCCGGGCGAGCGGGCCGAGCTGGCGAGAAGCGACGGCCTCGATCTGGCGCTCGTGTCGCTCTCGAGCCCGCTCGGGATCGAGTCGCTCGCGCCCGAGCAGGCGGCGGAGTTGCTCGCGGCCTACCACGAGGGGGCCCTCGCCCTGCCGGCGCCGTTCGGGGCGTGGGCCGCGGCGTGCCTGACCGACATCGACGCCGACGCGCTCGTCCGAGAGCTCGAGAGGGGGTTCGTGGGACTCCAGCTGCCGGCGACTGCGCTGCTCGACGGCGCCGGCTACGACCGCGCGGGCCCGCTGCTCGACGTGCTCGAGGAGGGGGGTCTGCCGCTGATGATCCACCCCGGGCCGGTGGCGGGTGAGGGCGCCGGCGCGGGCGACTCCGGCGACCGCGCCGGCCAAGGCGCCCCACCCTGGTGGCCCGCAATGGTCTCGTACGTCCAGCAGATGCACGCGGCATGGTTTGCCTTCCGCGTGCACGGGCGCCCGCGCCACCCGCGGCTCCGGGTTTGCTTTGCGATGTTGGCGGGGCTGGCGCCGCTCCACAGCGAGCGGTTTGCCGCCCGCGCCGGCGACCGCGGCGTCGTCGACCAGGACGTGTTCCTCGAGATTTCCTCGTACGGGACGCGCGCGGTCGACGCGACCGTGCGCGTGCTCGGCATCGACGCGCTCGTGAACGGCTCGGACCGGCCGTACGCCGAGCCCGTGTCGCTCGAGCTCGGGCCTGCGGCGATGCACGCGATCCGCAGCGTCAACGCAGTGCGTTTGCTGTACCCACAGGAGGTGTTCGATGATGTGGCAATCGCTTCCCCCGCGTAATCTCGACCGCGCCGAGCTACGGGCGCTGGTCGACGAGCTCGCGGACGACCCCGATCGGTGGCGCGAGCACGTCGCGTTCGAAGGCGGACAGCGCCATTACGTCTCGCTGCACCGGGACGAGTACGTGGACGTGTGGCTGCTGTGCTGGGTGCCGGGCGACGACACCGGCTGGCACGACCACGACATCTCCTCGGGAGCGGTCCGGGTTGTGCGGGGCGCGGTACGCGAGGCGAACCCGAGGATCGGTGGCGACCCAGCGGTCCGAATCGTCGCCGAGGGCGGGTCGTTCTCGTTCGGACCGGAGCACATCCATCGCCTCGCCGGCGAGGACGAGCTGGCGATCTCGATCCACGCCTACTCGCCGCCGCTTTGGCGGCTCGGGCAGTACTCGATCGACGACGACGGAGTGATGCGGCGCGCGTCGGTCAGCTATGCGGATGAGCTGCGTCCGCTCGAGGGGAGCGTGGCTGCGTGAGCCGGACGACGATCTCCTCGAACGCCTGATCCGCCAGCGTGCGCAATTCTGAGGCCGTCAGCAGCTGGACCGGATGCGGGATGAACACCATCCGGTAGTCGGGCATGCCGAGCAGCCGAGCCTGCTCGAGCGCCTCATCGACGAACGGTTCGGTCGCCACCGCCGCGGTGGCGATTCCACGCCGTTCGAGCTCAACCATGTCGCGCACACTGCACGACGTGCAAGACCCTCAATCGGCGAGGCCTTCGACCGCGAGATCGCCGCGGTCGGCGATCCGCCGAACGATCTCGGCGCTCGCGGGCTTGGAGAAGATCTCCTTGACGACGCGGAACGTCTGCGCGCCTCGAGCGTGGAGCAGCTCCTCCACACGGTCCAGGAACTCATCGCCGCGGCGCTTGGTGATGTCGAGCAGCGCCACCCGCGCGCCGGACAAGTCGGCCGGTCGGGGGGCGAGCGGCTCGGTCACGCGCCGGCGCTCGTCGAATGGGCTCACGTAGTCCACAGAACCTCCTTTGAGATCGGCTCGGTGTTCATCCCGAGGCACGGGCCGAACACCGCTGAGTAGCGGCCGGCCTCGCCGCCGGCAACGACGAGCATGATGTCGTCGGGGCTCGACCACTTGCGGACCAGCTCATCGTCGTCGGCCGCATTGACGAGCGGCGTCGTCTCTCCCCAGCGAAGCGAACCGGCCGACCGCGACACCGCCGAGAACATCTCCTCGCGCACGCGCTGCTTGCTCCATCCCCACTGCTCGAAAGACCGAGCGTGCTCGGGGCAGATCACGAACAGCGAGAGCCCGCCGAGCGGCCACCAGTTCGGACTCCATGTGGCGGCCGCCGCTTCGCCCAGCACCCGCGTCAACTCGAGCGGGCCGGTGCTCCGGTGGTCGGAGATCGACAAGGGCGCGTCGGCCCCGAAAACCGTGACGACCGAGGACGATTCAGAGAAACCCCGCGAAACGTGAAGCGGCTCCCACGGGCTCACCTCCTCGTCCTCAGCGAAGCACAGCCCGATCTTGCCCGGGTTGCCGAGCGTCGAGCGGTCGAGACGGCCTGGGTACCCGCCGCCGGTCAGGCTGACCACGAGCCGGAGCGCCCGGCCGATCGTCATGTTCGCCCGCCAGCCCGGTCCGAGCGCGCCGACCGCGCCGTTCAGCCCGATCACGTCGCGGACCGGTCCGTTGACAACGATCACCTGGCCGCACGGCTGCGTGGTCACCGCCTGCCCGCCGACGTTGAACGCCGGCTCCAACACGGCCTCGACCGCCGCCACAACTACGGGGAAGTACTCGGGTCGGCATCCCGCCAGGACCGCACATGCCGCGACGCGCTCAAGCGTGACGCGGGCGACCGAAGGCGCGATCTCCCCGAGCAGCCGAGAAGGATCGCGGCCGCTCAGCATCGCCTGCACCCGCTCGGGCGTGGGCGGGATCACCGGCAGCCCGTCCGTCCAGCCCCGCTCGAACATTTCCTCGAGCTCGTCGTAGCCGGCGCCGTCGACCAGCCGGAGCGCGTCCGCGTCGTAGGTGCTCTTGGCCGCACATCCGGGCTTACGAAGCGGCGGCTCATCCGTGACCGACACAGACAGCAGCGTCTGGAGCCCCTCGGCGTCCCAGCCGACCACCCGCCCGGTCTCCCGTCCCGATCGATCGACGAGCACCGCCGTGGGCAGGCTCTGCAGCGAATAGGCGCGCGAGACCTCGTAGGGCGCCCGCTCGGACAGAACGACACCCTCGAACCCGCTCCGCCGTGCCACCCGCGCGGCGACCTCGAGCGAGTCCTCGAACACCGCAGCCACAGCAACGCCGGCGCCCGCGATCTCCGACACCAGAGGGGCCAGCCGGCGCAGAGTCAGCGCGCACGTAGGGCATTCCTCGGAGACGAACAGCAACAGCGCCGGGCCCGACTCATGGAGGTCCGACAACGAGACGGCGCCACCCGCCACCGACGGCAGCACAAATTCCGGCGCGGCGGTGAGCGCGCTCACACCGGCCCCGGCGCCGCAACCGAGCCGCGGCTCGCCACAACGTTCCCGCCCTGCACGACCATCCACAGCCGCTCCGGCGCACGCAGGACGCGGACGTCCGCGAGCGGGTCGCCGTCGACCACGAGCAGGTCGGCGACCGCGCCGGCAGTGACCGTGCCGACCTCGGAGGACAGGCCGAGCGCCGTCGCCGACCCCGAGGTGGCTGCGCAGACACCCTCGAGCGCCGACAACCCGCCGTCGACCATCCGCACGAGCTCGATGGCGTTATCGCCCGGCGGCCCGCTGTCGTGTCCCATCGCGAGCGTGACGCCGGCCGCCCGCGCGGCCACCAGCGTCGCGTAAGCCTCCTCGCGCTGGCGCTTGGCCTGCTCGACCAGCGCCGGCGGGAAGTCGTCGGTGAATCGCTCGGCGAGGTCGTGGAAGGTGCTGAGCGTCGGCACGAGCACGATCCCGCGTGCCGCCATCGCGTCGAGCAGCGCCGGCTCCCGGTGGAGCGACAGGCCGTGCTCGATGGTGTCGACGCCCTCGCCGACCGCGAGCCGGGCGCCCTCGAGCCCCTCGGCGTGTGCCGCCACGCGCACGCCCAGCCGATGGGCTTCGTCCACGATCGCGGCCAGCTCAGGACGCGTCATCTGGGCCGGCTCGGGATCTTCTACGAGCACCGAGCGTGCACCGGTGGCCATCAGCTTGACGTAGTCGGCGCCACGGCGGAGCTGCTCGCGCACCGCCTTGCGCATGTCGTCCGCGCCGTCCGCCTCGCGGTACATCGTGGTGAAGATCGCGCCGCCGGGGGCGGTGGCCGAGATGATCCGCCCGCATGACAGGATCCTCGGCCCCTCGACTATGCCCAGCCGGACCGCCTCGCGCAACGCGATGGCCTCGTCGTCGTAGCTGCCGACATCACGGACGGTGGTGATGCCGGCGGCCAACAGGACCCGCGCGGTCTTGGCGAGGATGAAGTACCCGAGCTCTCGGGGCCGGGGCAACTCGCCATGCAGCGCGGGCGGCGGGCCGAACCCCGGGCTGCGGAAGACGTCGCTCGACAGGTGCGCGTGCGCGTCGATCAGGCCGGGCATCAGCGTGCGTCCGCCGAGGTCGATTGCGCCCTCGGGGGCGGCGCCGTCGAGATCCCCGACCTCGACGATCCGGCCGCCGTCGATGCGGACCGATGCCCGCTCGTACGGGGCGCGGCCGGTGCCGTCGATCACGCGGGCGTTCGTCAGCAGCATGTGCTCGGGACCGTACACCGCGACCGGCGCCCCGGTTCGCCGTCCGCCGCGCGACGCCACCTAAAGGCAACCATCACGATGCCTAAAGCTTCGTTAACTTGACACGGTCGGGGCCGATGTGAAAGAAACGCGGCTGGTCCACCGGCTGAACGCTGTTCTACCAGCGGACCAACAGGACATGGAAGCCGCCATCGGTTATCAGCCGGCCAACCGCCGGGGTGCAGGATCGCCGGGGATCGCCGCGGTCCTCGACGTTCTCGAGGTCCTCGACCGCAATGGTCCGACGACACTCGCCGAACTCGCACGCGAGACCGGGATCGCGAAGAGCACGCTGCACCGGGTCTGCTCGATCATGTTCGCGCGCGGCTGGGCCGCTCGCGACCCCCGCAGTGGGCACATCGAGCTTGGGCCCCGGGTCGCGTGGCTGGCGCATGCGGCGCCGGTCTCGCCGCTGACCGCTGGCTTCCACGGCGTTGCCCGCCGGCTCGTGGCGAGCCACAACGAGACCACCTGCCTGACGGTGCTCGACGGGCGCGACAGCGTGTTCATCGCCAAGGAGGAGACGACGCACCCGGTCCGCCTCGTGACCGCGGTCGGAAGCCGGCTTCCGGCGTTCGCGTCGGCGTCTGGCCGAGTGCTGCTCGCGGACCGTCCCGAGGAGGAGGTCGCGGCTCTGTACTCCGGTTGCGAGCTCGTGACGCCGACCGGCCGGCGCCTCGCCGGACTCGACGAGCTGCTGCCGATCCTGCGCGGGGCCCGCCGCCGGGGATACGCCGAGAACCTCGACGAGACCGCGCTCGGGCTGCACTGCCTGGCCGTTCCGGTCGGGCCGCCCGGACGGGTGGCCGCCGCCGTGACGCTGTGCGTGCCGACCGGCCGGATGACCACCGCCCGTAAACGCGAGATGCTGGCCGACCTGCTGAGCGCCGCGCGGGAGATACTGCCGCAGTGGGGCGATGGCGAAAGCACCTTGGCTACGAATACTTCACTAAATCAATCAGGTAAGTTAGCAACTATCGGCGCGTCGATCCCGAGAGATCGCGACGGCGCCGGCTCGACACGAACAGAAAGGTGGCTCCATGAGTCGCAGCAACAGTGAGCTGGATCGGCTCCGCAGCGGGCGCAGCGAGCTCGAGAACCACTACATCGACGAGCTCGTCTCGGGGGGCCTGAGCCGGCGAGACTTCGTGCGGCGCGGCGCCGTGCTCGGCATGTCGGCGCCGTTGCTCGGAGCGATTCTGGCCGCGTGCGGTGGCGCCAACAACGCGTCCTCGGCGACCTCGTCCGGCACGGGGACGGGCGCGGCACCTGCGGCGGGTACCCCGAAGAAGGGCGGGACGCTGAGGGTGGCGACCCAGGCGCCGTCTGCGGCCGTCAACCCGCTGACCGTGTCCGACTCCGGCGGCCTGGCGATGCTCAACCAGACCGGCGAGTTCCTCGCCTTCGACAACAACCTGAAGTTGATGCTCGAGCCGATGCTCGCCCTGAGCTGGAGCCCGAACAGCGACGGCACCGTCTGGACGTTCAAGCTGCGCCCGGGCGTCACATTCCACAACGGCCAGGCGATGACGGCCGACGACGTCGTCTACACGTTCAAGCAGCTGTCGGATCCCAAGAACGCGTCCAACGCGCTGTCGGCCCTCGGGGGGGTCGTCACTCCGAGCGGCGTGCAGAAGGTGGACGACATGACGGTCGCCTTCCACCTCGCGGCTGCCAACGGCAACTTCCCCTACCTCGTGTCGTCCGACAACTACAACGCGATCATCGTGCCCAACGGCACCGACTTCAGCAAGTGGCAGAGCACGTTCGTCGGCACGGGCGCGTTCAAACTCAAGAGCTACACCCAGAACGTCGGCGCTGAGTTCGTCGCCAACCCGAACCACTGGGGCGGCGGGCCGTACCTGGACGGCACCAACTTCACCTTCTACACGAGTCAGCCGCCGCAGATCCTGGCGCTCCAGGGCGGCCAGGTCGACGTCATCACCCAGTTCGTCGTGCAGGGCGCGCAAGGTCTGCTCAACAACTCCAGCTTCACGATCATCACGCTGAAGTCCTCCAACCACCGCGAGCTGTCGATGCGCAATGACCAGGCGCCGTTCACCGATGCCCGTGTGCGCCAGGCCGTCGCGCTGACCATGGACCGCCCGGGAATGGTGGCGGCGCTGCTGGCTGGGAAGGGCATCCTCGGGAACGACAGCGCGTTCTCGCCGGTGTTCCCCTCCACCGACACGTCGGTGCCGCAGCGCACGCAGAACATCGCGATGGCCAAGCAACTGCTGTCGGCCGCCGGGCATCCGAACGGCTTCAACACCTCGCTCGTCACCGAGATCTACCAGGAGATCCCTCAGCTCGCGCAGGTGATGAAGGCCAACATGGCCAAGGCGGGAATCAACGCCAGCCTGAAGGTCGAGACCCAGACCCAGTACTACGGCAAGGCGACGGTCGGCAACTCGGACTGGTTGGACGGCACGATGAGCCTCGTCGACTACGGCAGCCGCGGCGTGCCGAACGTGTTCCTGACCAGCACGCTCACCTCGACCGGCACGTGGAACGCCGCGCGGTTCAAGAACCCGACCTACGACAACCTCGTCAAGCAATACGTGGCCGCCGTCGATCTGCAGACGCAGAAGCAGATCGCCGGCAAGATCCAGAGGCTGCTCCTGCAAGAGACTCCGCTCGTGATCCCCTACTTCATCGACGGGCTCACCGCCAGCAAGTCCAACATCCAGGGGCTCAATCCGACGGCGATCTCGCAGATCTACCTCGACAAGGCGTACATAAGCTGACCTGATCGGCGGGGCGGCCAGCGTCGCCCCGCCGCCCCGCGAAACCCTCCGGAACATGGCCAGGTTCATCTCCAAGCGCGTCGGGCTCGCATTGATCACGCTGCTGATTCTGAGCGCGATCGTGTTCATCCTCGGCAGCCTGCTTCCGGGCGACCCGGGACGCTCGACGCTTGGGCCGCTCGCCCCCGAGAGCGCGGTCAAGGCGCTGGATCATCAGTACGGCACTGACAAGCCTCTGCTCACCCAGTACTGGCTGTTCATCAGCCATTTCGTACGGGGTGACATGGGGACCTCCAACACCTATCACGCGGCGGTGAGGCCGCTGCTGTTCACCGCGATCGGGCACTCGCTGAAGCTCGCACTGCTGGCATTTGTGATCGTGGTGCCGCTCGGCATCTCCGCTGGCGTGTACGCCGCGCTGCACGCGGGCAAGAGCTCTGACCGACTGATCGTCGTGGCGGGAACGTCGGCGACCGTGACCCCCGAGATAGTCTCGGGGATCTTCCTGATCGTCGTGTTCGGGATCTGGCTGAACGTGCTCCCGATCTCGGCGACGCCGCCGGAGGGCGCGGGCTTCTTCCAGCAGATCTATCACCTGATCCTGCCCGCGATTCCGCTCGTGCTCGTGCTATTCGGTTACATCGCGCGTATGGCCCGAGCGGGGACCGTGGAGGCGCTCGGCTCGGACTACGTGCGCACGGCGGTGCTCAAGGGATTGCCGCGCCGCACGGTGATCCGGCGCCACGTCTTGCGCAACTCGCTGTTGCCGACGATCACCGTGATCGCGAGCCAGACCGGTTACCTGATCGGAGGCCTGTTCGTGGTAGAGACGCTGTTCCACTACAACGGGGTCGGCACGCTCCTGCTCCAGGCGGCCACGCAGAAGGATTACCCGATGCTCGAGGCCGGAATTCTCACGATCGGCGTCGTGTACATGGTGGCGACGCTTGTCGCCGACCTGCTCTACTCGTACTTGAATCCGCGAATCCGCTACCAGGGCCTCGAATGAGCATCGACGTCATCCCCGTCGAGTCCGCGGGCGCCGTTGCGGCCGACCGCACCGGCCCGAGCCCCCGCCGCGAGCTCCTGCGCGACATCGTGCGCTCCAAGACGTTCATCGTCGGAGCGATCATCGTCGGCTTCTGGATCGTGTGCGCGATCTTCGGCTACCAGATCGCCCCGCACAGTCCGACCGCCCAGAACCTCGAGGCGATCAACAAGGCGCCGTCGAGCGCACACTGGTTCGGCACCGATCAGCTGGGGCGCGACATGTTCTCTCGGGTGATCACGGGCGCGCGCAACATCCTCATCATCGCGCCGCTGGCGGTGATCCTCAGCACCGTGCTCGGGTCGGCGCTGGGCCTCGTCATGGGGTACTTCCGCGGGTTCATCGACGAGTCGATCGCGCGCGTGCTCGAGGCCTTCCTGGCCCTGCCGCTGGTCGTCCTCGCCCTGACCATCATCACCGCGGTCGGGGCCAGCAACCTCGTGGTCATCCTCGTGATCGCGCTCGTGTTCACGCCGCTGATCGCGCGCACGGTCCGGACGTCGGTGCTGCTCGAGCGCGAGCTCGACTACGTGGCCGCCGCCCGTCTGCGCGGCGAGAAGTCGCCGTACATCATGTTCGTCGAGATCCTGCCGAATGTGATGTCGCCGATCATCGTGGAGTTCACCGTGCGGATCGGCTACGCCGTGTTCGCGATCGCCACGCTGTCGTTCCTGGGCTTCGGTGTGCAGCCACCGTCGCCGGACTGGGCCGTGGACATAGCGACCAACTACGTGCAGGTAAGCGCAGGCTACTGGTGGGAGGTGCTGTTCGACGCCATCGCGCTCGCGTCGCTGGTGATCGGCGTCAACCTGATCGCCGATGCCGTCGAGGGGGCGATCGATCAATGAGCACCGACGCCGCCGAGGTCGCGCCCGCCACCAGCGCCGTTTCGACCGACGCGCTGACCGTCGAGCACGTCGACGTCGCCTATACGGTGCGCCACCGCGACCAGGCGGTCCTGCGCGACGTGTCGTTTCGCGTCGGACGCGGGGAGTCCTTTGGCCTGGTCGGGGAGTCGGGCTGCGGCAAGTCGACGATGGCGCTGGCGATCGTCCGCTACCTGGCCCGCAACGGCCGCGTGAGCGCCGGCTCGATCGCGATCGACGGACAGGACGTACTCGGGATGAACGAGGCCGCGCTGCGCCGCCTGCGAGCGAGCACGGTGTCGATGGTCTACCAGGAGCCGGGCCGCGCGCTGAATCCTTCGATCCGCGTCGGGCAGCAGGTGGCCGAGGTGTTCCAGATCGCCGGTAAGTCCGACAAGGAAGCGCTCGAGCTCAGCGAGGAGATGCTGCGCACGGTCCGCATCTCGGATCCGGCGAGCGTGATGGGCCGGTATCCGCACCAGCTGTCCGGCGGCATGCTCCAGCGCACCGTGATCGCGATGGCGCTGGCCTCCGAGCCGTCGCTGTTGATCCTCGACGAGCCGACGACCGCGCTCGACGCCACCGTCGAGGCCGAGGTGCTCGATCTCGTCAAGGCGCTGCGCCAGGAGTTCGGCACCTCGCTGCTGTTCATCAGCCACAACCTCGGCGTGATCGCCAGGATGTGCGACCGCGTCGGGGTTCTCTACGCCGGCGAGCTAGTCGAGGAGGGACCGGCGCTGGAGGTCCTGCACGACGCGCGCCATCCGTACACCGTAGGCCTGCTGCGGTGCATCCCGCGGCGCGACGCCGACAAGCATCGCCACGCGTTGGACACCATCCCCGGTTTCCTCCCCCGGCCGGGTGAGACCGTCAGCGGCTGCATCTTCGCCAGCCGCTGCGGGCTCGTCCAGGACCGCTGCCGCACCGAGGCGCCGCCGCTGTACGAGATCGGCCCCGAGCGGCGCTCGCGCTGCCACTTCCACGAGCGCGCACAGACGCTGCCGCGTGCCGAACCTGCTCAGACCCAGGCGGCCAAGCCCAAGTCGAATGTCGCCAAGCCGCTGATCAGTGCCCGCGACGTCGGCAAGACCTTCCGGCTGTCCGGCCAGGAGATCCACGGGCTCACCGACGTCAGCCTCGACATCATGGCCGGCGAGACGCTTGGCCTGGTGGGCGAGTCGGGCAGCGGCAAGACGACGCTGGCGCGCGTGTTGATGGGGCTGACCGCTCCTGACGCGGGGTCGTCGGTCGAGCTCGACGGGCATGCGCTTGCCTACCTGACCAAGAAGCGGACTGCCGAGGAGCAGAAGGCCCTGCAGATCGTGTTCCAGAACCCGGACTCGGCGCTCAACCGCCGCCACTCGGTGCGCCGCCTGATCGGCCGCTCGCTGTCGAAGCTCGGCCATTACACCGGCCAGGCCCTTCAGACCCGGCTCGAGGCGCTGATCCACGCGGTGAGGCTGACCGATCGCTACCTGCCGATGCGGCCCAGCCAGCTGTCGGGGGGGCTGAAGCAGCGCGTCGCGATCGCTCGAGCGTTCGCCGGCGATCCCCGGATCGTCGTTTGCGACGAGCCGACCTCGGCGCTCGACGTGTCGGTGCAGGCCGCAATCCTGAACCTTCTGAACGATCTCCAGACCCGAGAGGACGTCGCTTACCTGTTCATCAGTCACGACCTCGCGGTGGTCCGCTACCTGTCGGATCGCATCGCGGTGCTGTACCTGGGTCGACTGATGGAGCTGGGGCCGGCTGACAAGGTCTTCTCGTTCCCGCACCACCCCTACACCGAGGCGCTGCTTTCGGCCGTGCCGAGCATCGACGCGATCGAGCGCCAGCGGATTCGCCTCGACGGTGAGATCCCCAGTGCCGCCGACCCTCCGAGCGGCTGCGTGTTCCACACGCGCTGTCCGCGCAAGATCGGCGAGATCTGCGAGACGACCGAACCGGAACTGCTCGCCGCCGAGCCCGGTCACGCGATTCGCTGTCACATCCCGATTGAGGAGCTGCGGCGCATCCAGGTTGAGCCGCCATCCGCGGAGCCCTTGCCGGTGGTCCATGTCGACAGAGACGGCTGACCGTCGCGGGCTCGCGTCGATGAGCGAGCCACGCGACGCGATGTCATCGTCCGAGCCCGTCCAGATGCGGGCGGCCGTGCTGCGCGAGCCGGACCGGCCGGTATCGGTCGAGACCGTGCTGCTCGGGCGACCACGCCGCGGCGAGGTACTGGTCCGCGTCGCGGCGGCGGGCGTGTGTCACTCCGACGTGCACCTTGCCGACGGGCTGCTCGGCGCCGGACGGTGGCCGATGGTGCTGGGCCACGAGGGTGCGGGCGTCGTCGCAGCGGTCGGCGAGGACGTGGTCGACGTTGCCGTCGGCGACCACGTCGCGTTCTGCTTCGTCCCGTCGTGCGGCGCGTGCCGGGCGTGCCGCGCCGGGCGCCGGACGCTGTGCGAGACGGCGGCCCGCCACGGCGTCGCCGGCATGCTCATGGACGGCACGTCGCGCCTGCGCGCGCTCGACGGGACGGTGCTCCAGCACGGCCTGATGGTCGCCTGCTTCGCGGAGTTCGCGGTGGTTCCGGCGGCGGGTGCGGTTCCGCTGCCGGCGTCGATCCCGTTGTGGCAGGCCGCCCTGCTCGGCTGCGGCGTCGTTACCGGGATCGGAGCGGTGAATCGGGCCGGCCTGCGCGTGGGGGCGAGTGTGTGCGTGATCGGCTGCGGCGGAGTCGGACTCCAGGTGATCGCGGGCGCCCAGCTCGCCGGGGCCGGGATGATCGTCGCCGTCGACACCGACGAAAGCAAGCTCGAGCTCGCGCTTCGACGCGGCGCCACCCACACGGTGCTGGCGCGCGGCGGCGGCGTGGTCGAGGAGGTGCTGGCGCTGTCCGGCGGCGGCGTCGAGCACGCGTTCGAGGTCGTCGGAACCGCGGCCACGATCCGGCAGGCCTGGGACGTGCTGCGGCCCGGCGGCACCGCCACCGTGGTCGGCCTGGCCCCCAGGGGCATCGAGGTCCAACTGCCGGCGATCGACTTCCTCTCAGAGAAGACGATCACCGGGAGCTACTACGGCTCGGCCGACGTCCACGCCGCGCTCGGTCAGCTCGTCCAGCTCGTGCTCGACGGCCGGCTCGACCTGGGCGATGTCGTCTCGTATCTGATCGGGCTCGACGACGTCGAGGCGGCGCTCGAGCGGTTGCGCCGGGGTCAGGGGGCGCGTTCGGTTGTGGTGATCGACGAGGAGCTGGCGGGGGTCTCGGCGTGAGCTACGAACATCTCGACGGGCGGGTCGGAGAGGGCTGGGGCGGCGACCCCGGCCCGAACGGTTGTCACATCAACGTGGTGCTCGGCGCGCGGGGCACTCCGACGGCCGCGGCGCTGCTCGGAACCTTCACTACGCCGTCCCCGGGCCACACGCCGATCCTGGTCGTGGTCGGTGAAGCTCAGGACCGCTACGAGGTGGTGTGGCCGCCGACGATCATGATCAACAAGGCGACCGCGCTCGAGGACCGGCATCAGACGATCACGTGGGGCGCCGGGCAGCTGGGGATCGCGCAGGGGGTGCTCGACGCGGTGGCGGACGGCCTGCTCGAACCGAGCGGGGACCTGCTGGTGTTCGTGTGTGTGTGGATCGACCCCGGCGCCTCGGACGAGACGGCCGTGCGGGCGGCGGCCCGCACTGCCACGCGCCGCGCGCTCGGCGTGGCGGTTGAGGGTCGCGATCCGGACGCCGCCCGCGCACTCGTGGAGCGCCGCGACGAGGTGACGAGCCCGTTCTACGGGGGCTCGTAGTTGCGGATCACCGCGATCCGGACGCAGCGACTCCGTCTGCCGCTGGACCCCCCGTTCTACGCCGCCTGGGACCCTGATCCGCGCCGGTCGTTCGACGCCACGATCGTGCGCGTGGAGACCGACGAAGGACTCGTGGGGATCGGGAGCGGCGACACGATGAACGGCTTTGATGATTTTGTTTCACTGTTCGTGGGCCGGGACCCGGTCGCCATCGGGCGACATGCACGGGCGCTCGAGACGATCTCGTTCCACGCCGGCCGCTACTGGCCGTTCGAGGCCGCGCTGTGGGACCTGTTCGGCCAGGCCTGCGGCGTGCCGGTGGCGACCCTGCTTGGGGGCGCGCTGACCGAGATCCCGGCCTACGCCTCCTGGGGCGAGTTGCGGACGCCCGAACGGCGCGCCGAGGACGCTCAGGCGTTGTTGGAGGAGGGCTTTCGGGCGGTCAAGATTCGGATCGTGCCCGGGCGGGCCGATGAGGGGATCGGCGTCGTCGCCGCGGTTCGCGACGCCGTCGGCGACCGCCTCGACATCATGGTCGACCTCAACCAGTGGTGGCGGATGGCCGGCGACATTTGCCCGAGGCTCGGGCCGGCGGGCGCGCGCGAGATCGTCGAGCGGCTGCGCTCGTTCGGCGTCCTCTGGGTCGAGGAGCCGCTGCCCGGCGAGGACCTGACCGGGATGCGGTTGCTGCGGGAGCAGACGGGCGTGCGCATCGGCGGCGGCGAGATGGCCCGCACATTCGAGGAGCTGCGCCTCGCGCTCGACGCCGACGCGCTCGATGTGTTTCAGCCCGACGTGGTGCTGGCGCTCGGGATTTCGGGCGCGCGGACGCTCGCTGAGGTGGCGCTGCGTCGCAACCGATGGTTCACGCCGCACACCTGGACCAATGGCATCGGCGTGCTCGTGAACCTGCACGTGTGCGCGGGCGTCGGCGGTGGGCCTTACCTCGAGTTCCCCTACGACCCGCCGGGCTGGACGCCGGCGCGGCGCGACTTCATGCTCGCCGAACCCGTGGTAATCGACCCGCGCGGGATGGTCCGAGTTCCCGAGTCGGCCGGGCTCGGCGTGCGGCTCGACGAGGAGGCGGTGGCGTTCTACGCCGCGGACCGGGAAGCGGTGAGGATCTGAGGCGCGACGCGTTCATCGACGGACGGTTCGTCGCGGCCGCCGACGGGCGAACGTTCGAGGACGTGTCTCCTCGGGATGGGACTGTGATCGCCGAGGTCGCGCGCGGCTCGGGCGAGGACGTCGACCTGGCGGTCAGGGCCGCGCGGCGTGCATTCGACGACGGCACCTGGGCGTCGGCCGACCCGCGCGAGCGCAAGCGCGTCCTGCTGCGTTGGGCCGCGCTGATCGACGAGCACGCCGAGGAGCTCGCGCAGCTCGAGTCGGCCGACGTCGGCCATCCGATCACCGACGCGCGGAACGTGGACGTGCCGGGCGCGCGCAACTGCATCGCGTGGTACGCCGAGGCCATCGACAAGGTCTACGGAGAGATCGCGCCGACCGGGCCGGACGCGCTCGCGTTGATCGGTCGCGAGCCTGTGGGGGTGGTCGGCGCGGTCGTCCCGTGGAACTACCCGCTGATCATCACCGCCTGGAAGCTGGGGCCCGCGCTGGCGACGGGGAACTCGGTGGTCTTGAAGCCGGCCGAGCAGTCGCCGCTGACCGCCCTGGCGCTCGCCGAATTAGCGGCCGAGGCGGGCCTGCCCGACGGCGTGCTGAACGTCGTGCCCGGATTCGGCGAGGAGGCGGGCGAGCCGCTCGGGCGCCACCCGCTCGTCGACAAAGTCGCGTTCACCGGATCTGTCGAGATCGGCCGGCGCTTCCTCAGCTACGCCGGTGAGTCGAACGGCAAGGCGGTGTCGCTGGAGCTCGGAGGCAAGAGCCCGCATGTGGTCCTGGCGGACGCCGGCGACCTCGAAGGCGCCGCGCAGGCGATCGGGTGGGGGATCTTCTACAACGCGGGCCAGACATGCCACGCGGGCTCGCGCGTGGTCGTCGAACGGGCTCTGGTGGAACCGCTGGTCGAGCGGCTGGTCGACTTCGCGCGCGAGATGGTCCCGGCTGACCCGTTTGACTCGGACACCCAGCTTGGCGCATTGGTGAGCGAGGATCATCTGGCCGGGGTGCTCTCGCGGGTGGAGCGCGCGGCCGGAAACGGGGCTCGGCTATTGGTGGGCGGAGGACGCGCCGAGCCGGTTCCGGGCGGCGCGTACATGCAGCCAACCGTGCTCGAGGCGCTCGATCCCGCTGACCCGATCGTGCAGGAGGAGGTATTCGGACCGGTGCTCGCGATCCAGCAGGCCGACGACGCCGAGCACGCGATCGCGCTCGCCAACGGAACCGGTTACGGGCTCGCGGCGGCCGTGTGGAGCTCGAACATCACCACCGCGCACCGGGTAGCGCGCCGGCTGCGAGCCGGCACGGTCTGGATCAACACGTTCGACGTCTCGTCGCTGACGACTCCGTTCGGTGGCGTCAAGGACTCCGGTCACGGGCGCGACCGCTCGCTGCACGCGCTCGACGCGTACACGCATCTGAAGACGACCTGGGTGGCGCTCTGATGCGGGTCGGCTTCATCGGGCTCGGCAACATGGGCGGCCCGATGTGCGGGCACCTGGTGTTGGCCGGCTTCGACGTGACCGCATTCGATCTTTCGGATGCCGCGCTCGGGCGGCTTGTCGAGGCGGGGGCACGGGCCGCGGGCTCGGTGCAGGACTGCGCGCGCGACGCCGAGGCGCTGATCACGATGCTGCCGGCGCCGCCGCAGGTCGAGGCGGTGTGGCTCGGGGAGGGAGGTGCGGTGGCTGCACTCGAGCCCGGCTCGATCGCGATCGACATGAGCACGAGCTCGACGGCTGTGGGGGCGCGAGTCGTGTCGGCGGCGGGTGCGCGCGGCGTCGAAGTGCTCGATGCTCCGGTCGCGGGCCAGTCAATCGGCGCCAAGGCCGGCACGCTCGCGATCTACGTCGGGGGGTCAGAGCCCGCGTTCGAGCGGGCGCGCCCGCTGTTTGAGGCGATGGGCGATCCCGCGCGGATCTTCCACCTCGGCGGCAACGGCGCCGGCTACACGGTCAAACTGCTCCTCAACCTGCTGTGGTTCATAGAGTCGGTCGCGGTTGGCGAGGTGCTGAGCGTGGGCGTCCGCGCCGGGGTATCGCTCGACAAGCTCCACGCGGCGCTCGTCGGCTCGCCGGCCAACTCCGTGTTCCTCGAGCGCGACGTGCGGATGGTCCTCGACGACGGCGACTACGACGAGGCGTTTCCGATGCGCCTGGTCACGAAGGACCTGGGTTTGGCCGTCGATCTCGCCCGCGACGTCGGCGTGCCAGTCGAGCTGACCGCGATCGTCGAGCAGATTCACCGCCGCGCTCGCGCGCAGTACGGGGACGACGCCGGCGAGATCAGCGCGGTTCGCCTGTACGAAGACCTTGCTGGGATCAGCCTGCGGCTGGGAGGAACGTGACCATCGCGGCGGTCGAGGCCGGCAGCCTGACCAGATACCGGCCGTGACGGTCGGGCTTCAGGCGCACGCTCCGGACCTTCCCCTTCAATGTACCCGTCCCGGTCTCGCTCCCGAACGTCTGCCCGGCGAGCGTCACGTCGTCGGTGGCCGCCGCGCTCGGCGCCCGTAGACGCTCGAGGACGGCTTCGCGCGCGGCGAGGGGCGGACGGATGAGCACCGTGTGACCGGAAGTCAGGCCGTCGTTGATCAGCACCACGTGGACCTCGCCGGAGCGGGTGACCGTCGCGCGTGAGCGGACGTCGGCGCTGGCGGTCTGGGCGACGCTCAGCATCCGCGATCCCGGCGGAGCCGCCTCGGCGAACATCAGCAGTGCGTAGTACTCCGGGCGGACGGTGGCGAACCAGTGCCTGTGGAGCCGGCGGAACTCGAACGGCTTGTACGAGGCCCCGGGAAGGCTGTGGATGTTGACCCCGTCGACGCCGGCGCGGTCCATCGCGAACAGCGTGTCGAGCATCCACAGCGTCGAGGCGAACGTGTCGCTGACTCCGGACTCGCCCGCGCACGCGACCGAGTTCAGCTCGTCGATCCGAACGGTGGCGCCATGACGGTGCGCGTACGCGATCGTTCTCGCGGCGTTCCCCAGCAGTCCGCGCGCCGAGTCGGGGTCGAGCAGGTTCGGGATCGACGGGTACCGCGCGTCGCCCGGCTGCGAGAAGCAGCCGAGCAGCGGATAGCGGTGGTAGGTGATGACCTTCAGGCGACGATCGGCCGCCATCAGCTGTGGCGCCCGCGCGAACCAGGATGGGGTGCCGGTGGCCGGACCGGCGAGGGCGACGTTCCGCACGCGCTTGGCCAGGTCGGCGACGTCCTCCATGTAGGTGGCGAAGTCGTACGTCGACGGTCGCGCGTAGAACGGCGCGCCGTTGATCTCGTACCAGGGAAACACCTTGTACAGCTCGGGCTCGTTCCCGATCTCGAGCGCCTCGATCCGCTTGGCGCCGATGCCGACGTGATAGGCGCGCGCCTCGGCGGCCGCCTCGGCCGGGCTGTCGAACTTCATGTTCACGCCGAGGATCAGCTTCGCTCCGGTCGCGACCGCCAGCGCCCGCGTGGTCGCGAGCCAGCTCTTGGTCAGCGTGTACGTGATGCCCGGGGAGGGGGTTACGTCCGCAAGCGGCCACCACGTGTCGTCGGTGCTGTTCCCGCCGATCCGCAGGACCGGCGTCTGGCCGGGCGCGACGTCGCGGATCAGCTGGACGAGCACCGGGTTGATCGCGCGGGGGTCCGAGCCGGTGTAGTCCCGCACGGCATCGAACTCGAACGAGAAGCCGACGAACCCCGAGGGGAGCGGCCCGGTCACCCTGCCGGCGCTCACCCGTACCGTGACCCGGGTCGGGTTGGGGGGCGGCGCCGGTGTCGTCGGCGCGGGTGTCGTGGGCGCTGGTGTCGGCGCTGGCGGTGTGGGCGCCGCCGGCGCGGCCGCGCCGGCCGGCACGGCAGGCAGCAGCGCGAGCACCCCGCCCGTCACCAGCACAAGGAGGGCTCTCCGCAAGACGCGCACCCGGGCGGGAACTATCTCACGGTACGCGGCGCCGGGTGCCGCTCCTCCCAGCGCGTCCACAGCGTCGGCGGCTTGCGGAACACGAGCCCCTCGATGCGGGACGGTCGCGCCGGATCGAGGTGCAACGACGGCAGCCGGCGCAGGACGGCGTCGATGCCGGTGCGTGCCTCCAGACGCGCGAGATGGACGCCGAGGCACACGTGCGGGCCGTGGGCAAACGCGAGATGGCCGCGGGCAGGCGAGCGGTCGAGGTCGAGGCGGTCGGGGTCGGCGAACACCGCCGGATCGCGGTTGGCCGCGGCGATCGACACGCGGACGAGCTCGCCGGCGGAAATCCGCGCCCCACCTAGCCACGCATCGGCGGTGGCGTAGCGGTCGACGACGGCCGCGGCGGGCTCGAGCCGGAGCGACTCCTCGATCGCGGCGTCGAGCCGGCTCGGGTCCTCGCGCACGGCCGCGAGCGCATCGGGGCGCTCGAGCAGGTGGAGCAGCGCGTTCGCGATCATCCCCTCGGTCGTCTCGATTCCGCCGAACAGGAGCACAGCGGCGTTCGAGACCACCTGCTCGGTGCTCAGTCCGGATTGATCCGCCGCCGTCGCCAGCAGCGAGGACTCGGGCTCGCCGCCCGCGGCGATCACCGCCTCGAGCCGGCCTCTGAGCGCGCCGAACGCCTCGCGCCCGCGCGCGGGCACCTCCGCGCCAGCGGTCACCTCGGTGACCGCGCCGACGATCGCGTCGTACCACCCGAGCATCGTCTGCACCTCGGACTGCTCGAGCCCGAGCGCGTGCGCCATGATCGACGCCGCGAGCGGGCCGGCGAAGGCGCGCCGGAGCTCGGCCGAAGCTTGCGGGGCGAACGAGTCGATCAGCGAGTCCGCCGTGGCGCGGGCCTCGCCGGCGAACCGCTCGCGCACGGCCAGCGGCCGGAACGGCGGCGCGAACGGCGCGCGATTCAACGCGTGGGCGTCGCCGTCGAGGCTCAGCATGCTCGGCCCGACGACCTTACGCGTGGAGAAGCGAGGGTCGTCGACGGTGTACGTGGCCGAGTCGCGCATCACCGCGGTCGCGAGGTCGTGGCGAGTCACGAGCCAGCCGTCGAGCGCCGGCAGCCAGGACACCGGCTCGTGCTCACGGAGGCGCGCGAACAACGGATGGGGGTCCTGGTCGAGCTGCTCGAGCGTTACCGCCGCGCCCCGCGGAAAGACGTCCTTGGGGTCACTCACCGCTCGGCGATCCGCCACGCCGCGTCCGGCCGCACGTATGCGGGCTCGCCGCCGACGAACGTCGCCGCGACGGGGTTGCGGCCGAGCCGGTACGCGATGTGCTCGGCCGGCGTGTCGAGCAGCACCAGGTCGGCGCGTCTGTCGAGCTCGATCGATCCGAGCTCGTCGGACAGATCCAAGACCCAGGCGGCGTTGAGCGTGACCCCGAGCAGCGCCTCGCGCGTGCTCAGGCCGTAGCGGCGCACGCCGAGGCCGACGATCAGCGGCAGGGAGAAGATCGGCGACGTGCCGGGGTTGCCGTCGGTCGCGAGCACCACGATCGCGCCCGCCTCGATCAGCTCGCGGGCCGGCGCGCATGCCTCGGCGCCCATGACCTCTGCGCCGGGAAGGAGCACTGCGGCACACTCGGACGCCGCCAGCGGCCCGATGTCGTCGGGGTGGATCGTCGCCAGGTGGTCGACGGAGCGGGCGTTGTGCTCCAGGGCCACGGGCACTGAGCGCATCGTCGTGAACTGCTCGACATGCGCGCGGAGGCTGACGCCATTGGCGGTCGCCAGCCTACCCATCCGGTCGAGGTCGTCGAGTCCGAACGCGATCGACTCGACGAAGATGTCGAGCGCGCTCGCGTGCTCGAGCGCCTCGGGCAGCATCTCCTCCACCTCGTCCATCCAGGTCGTGGTCGTGTAGCCGTCCGGAACGGCGTGGGCGAGCAGCGCCGTCCGCGTCGTCACCTGCGAAACGATCCCGCTCAGCTCGGTCGCGAGCTGCAGCGAGCGGAGCTCGCCGGCGGTCGACAGCCCGTAGCCGGACTTGCACTCGAATGTGGTCGTGCCGGCGCGCAGCATCTCGCCGGCGATCTCCTGGGCCTGGGCGAGAACGGCGGAATCCGGCGTCTCGCGCAGGGCTCGGGCGGACGACGCGATCCCGCCGCCGGAGCGCGCGATCTGCTCGTACGGGACGCCCGTGACCTTCTGCTCGTACTCGCCGGCTCGCCAGCCCGCGAACGGGAGGTGGGTGTGACAGTCGACGAAGCCGGGAAGCAGCGAGCACCCGGTCGCGTCGACGTGGATGTTCGCGTCCGCGGTGGGCTCGAGCGCGGCGATGCGGCCGTGCTCGACGGTGACGCCACCGGGCTCGAGAGTGAGCTCGCCGGCGCGGTCGGTGCGCAGGTAGCGCAGGCCGGGCTCCGGCGGCAGCAGTATCTGAGCGGCGTTGTCGAACGAGATCATTCAGGCGCTGGATCCAGCATCGGGATCCGCAGCCCGTGCTCGCGCGCCGCCGACACCGCGAGGTCGTAGCCGGCGTCGACGTGGCGGACGATGCCCATCCCGGGATCGGCCTTGAGCGTCCGCTCGAGCCGGCGCGCGGCGAGGTCGGTGCCGTCGGCGACGCACACCTGGCCGGCGTGGATCGACTTGCCCATGCCGACGCCGCCGCCGTGATGGATCGAGACCCAGCTAGCCCCGCACGCGGTGTTGACCAGCGCGTTCAAGAGCGGCCAGTCGGCGACGGCGTCCGAAGTGTCGGCCATCGCCTCGGTCTCGCGCTGGGGCGAGGCCACCGAACCGGCGTCGAGGTGGTCGCGGCCGATCACGATCGGCGCCTTGACCTCACCCGAGGCGACCATCTCGTTGAAGCGCAACCCGGCGAGGTGTCGCTCGCCGTAGCCGAGCCAGCAGATCCGCGCCGGCAGGCCCTGGAACTGCACGCGCTCGGAGGCGAGCTTGATCCATCGCGCGATGTGCTCCTGGTCGCCGAACAGGTCGAGGATCGCGCGATCGGTGGCGTGGATGTCGGCGGGATCGCCCGACAGCGCGACCCACCGGAACGGGCCCTTGCCCTCGCAGAACAGCGGCCGGATGTACGCCGGGACGAACCCGGGGTAGGAGAACGCGTCCTTGTCCCCGTGCTCGAACGCGAGCCCGCGCAATGCGTTGCCGTAGTCGAACGCCTCCGCGCCGGCGGCTGCCAAGTCTCGGATCGCTGCCACGTGTGTGACCGCGCTCTCGCCGACGCGGCGCAAGTACTCCTCAGGCTCACTCCGCCGCAGCGCGTCGGCTTGTTCGAGCGTCAGGCCGGCCGGGATGTAGCCGTTCAGCGGATCGTGGGCCGACGTCTGGTCGGTGACCACGTCGATGTCGACGCCACGGCGCACGAGTTCGGGCACGACCTCGGCAGCGTTGCCGGCGAGGCCGATCGACAGTGCGCGCCCCTCGCGCCGGGCGACGTCGAGGCGAGACAGCGCGTCGTCCAGGTCGCCAGCGCGCTCGTCGAGATAGCCGGACTGGATCCGGCGCTCGATCTTCTGGAGATCGACCTCGACGCACAGCGCCGTCCCGCCGAGCATCGTGATCGACAGCGGTTGCGCGCCGCCCATCCCACCGAGCCCAGCGGTCACGACCAACCGCCCGACCAAAGAACCGTCGAACCGCTTGCGGGCCGCCGCCGCGAACGTCTCATACGTGCCCTGCAGGATCCCCTGACTCCCGATGTAGATCCAGGAGCCGGCGGTCATCTGCCCGTACATCATCAGCCCCGCCGCGTCGAGCCTTCGGAACTCGTCCCAGTTCGCCCAGTCCGGGACCAGGTTCGAGTTCGCGAGCAGTACGCGAGGTGCGGCCTCGTGCGTTTCGAACACCGCCACCGGCTTGCCCGACTGAACGAGCAGCGTCTCCTCGTCGCCGAGTCGCTGGAGCTCGCGCACGATCGCGTGGTAGCTCGGCCAGTTGCGCGCGGCCTTGCCGATCCCGCCGTACACGACCAGCTCAGACGGATTCTCGGCGACGTCGGGGTGAAGGTTGTTCTCGAGCATCCGCAGCGCCGCCTCCTGCTGCCAGCCCTTACAACGAAGTCCTGATGCGGTCATGCCGCCACCCCCACCGGAGCGCCGAGGCTCCGCGAGAGCTCGCCGGCGTGACGCGCCACCGCCCGCCCGCACACGTCGATCCCCTCCCCGGAGATCCGATAGCTCGGCGCGAGCACGCTGAGTGCGGCGGCGATCAGACCATCCGGGCCGTAGACCGGGGCGGCAATCGAGGTCACGTCGGGCTCGACGGATCCGGTGCGTGCGACAAAACCCTCGGGGCCGACCTTGCCACGGAGCGCGAAGCCGAGCGCGGTCCCGCGCCCGGGGATAGTCCGTCCCGCCCAGCTCGCGGTCTGGACGAGCTTCGGGCTCGCGACCTGGCGCAGATAGACGACCCGCTGGCCGTCGGCGGCGACCGCGAGGTTGGCGGTCTCGCCGGTCTCGCGCGCGAGCACCGCCAGGTGCGGTCCCGCCAGCTCATAGATCGGATCCGACCGCAGCGCCACGGCGGCAAGCTGGCGCAAGCGCGTCCCGGGGCCGTACCGCCCGGACTCGTCCCGGCGCACCAGCTCATGCTGAACGAGCGTCGCCAGCAGCCGAGAGGCCGTGCTTGGCGACAGCTCGGCCGAGCGCGCGAGCTGGCTGAGCGTGCCGCCGTCCTCGGTCACCGCCGCCAACAGCGTCAGGGCACGTTCGACAGTGCGAGTCCCGGTCTCTGGCATCGACATGAAGTCTACCGTAGAATGGAAGGCCTTGTCACTAGACGGCAACCGTCGCCTCGCGAGCCCGACGCGCCGACCCCACCGAGGCGATTACCACCAGACCCATTCCGAGCAGCGTTCGGACCCCCAGCCCCTGACCGAGCACGATGAAGCCCGCGAGCGCCGCCATCGCCGGCTCGATGCTCATCAGCACGCCGAACACCGACGGCCGGATGCGCCGGAGCGCCTCGACCTCGAACGAGTACGGAATCGCCGAGGACAGCAGCCCGACGGCGGCGCCGAGCGCGAGCGACCGCGGCTCGAGCAGGTGCGACCCGCCCTGCGCGATCCCGAACGGGAGGATCACGACCGACCCGACGCACATCGCGAGCGCGAGCCCGCTCCCGCCTTCGAACGCCTGTCCCAGGCGCGCGTTGACGATGATGTACGTACCCCACAGCGCGCCGGCGAGGAGCGCGAAGGCGACCCCGAGCGCGTTCAGACTGTTCGTGTCGCCCTGGGTCAGCGCGATGATCCCGGCCGCGGCGATCGTCACCCACAGCAGGTCGATCCGCCGGCGCGACCCCGCGACGGCGACGGTCAGCGGCCCGACGAACTCGAGCGTGACCGCGATTCCGAGCGGGATCCGGTGAATCGCGTTGTAGAAGCTCAGGTTCATGAACCCGAGCACCAGACCGAACACGCCCGCCAGCAGCAACTGGCGGCGCGTGTACGACCGCAGCCGCAGGTTGGGACGCGAGAGAGCCAGCAGGATGATCGTCCCGAACACCAGGCGCAACCACACCGCGCCGCCCGGTCCGATCGTCGCGAACAGCTTGGTCGCGGTCGCCGACCCGAACTGGACCGAGGCGATCGCGCCGAGCACGAGCCCGGCCGACGGCGCGCGGCTCAGCGCTCCGACGCGCGGGGGGCCGGACGCCGGCCCCGTTGTCGCTGGGTTGCTCGCAGCCATCGGGGGCGATGCTAACCATGCCCGCGATCGTGCTCGATGGCGCCACGCTCACGCCGGAGAAAGTCACGGCGGTCGCCCGGCTGGGCGACCGCGTCGAGCTCGCCCTCGAGGCCCGCGCGCGCAATGACGATGCCCGCCGCGCGATCGCGGCGCTGCTCGAGCGCGGCGAGGCCCTTTACGGCGCCACCACCGGCGTCGGCGCCCTTCGCGACCGGACGATCGGCGATGGCGACCGCGAGCGCTTCCAGTGGAACCTGCTCCGCAGCCACGCCGTCAGCGCGGGCCGCCCGCTCGCCCCCGAACTCGTCCGCGCCGGCATGGTCGTGCGCGCGAACCAGCTCGGCGCCGGCGGCGCAGGTACGTCGCCGGCGCTGCTCGACGGCCTCGTCGGCGCGCTCAATGCGAACGTCACCCCGCTCACGCGCGAGCTCGGGTCGCTCGGGACGGGCGACCTGCCGGGCCTGTCGGAGATCGCGCTCGCCCTCCTCGGGGAGGGGAAGGTGTGGCGCGACGGCGCGCTCGTCGACGCGCCCGCGCCCGCGCACGAGATCAAGCTCGGCCTCCGCGACGCGCTCGGCTTCATCAGCTCGAACGCGCTCACCGCCGGCCACGCCGCGCTCGTCAGCATCGACGCGCGGGCGCTCCACGATCGCTGGCTCGAGGTGGCAGCGCTGTCGTTCGAGGCGCTCCACGCCGATCCCGTCGTGCTCGACCCCCGGGTCCAGGCGGGCCGCGGCGCCCGCGGTCAGACGGCGGTCGCCGCGCGGATGCGCGAGCTGCTCGCCGGCGCACCCTTTGATCCGAAGGCTCCCGACCGCCTCGTCCAGGACCCGTACCCGTTCCGAGTGCTGCCGCAGGTCGACGGCGTCGCTCACGACGCCATCAACACGCTCACCGACGCACTCGAACGGGAGCTCAACGCCCGCACCGAGAACGCCCTGATCCACGAAGGCCGGGCGCTCCCGACCGGCAACTTCCACGCCGCCGAGCTTGGGGCCGCGCTCGACGGCCTGCGGGCGGCGTTCGCGCATTCGGCGTCGCTGATCGCCGGCCGCGTGAGCGCGATCCTCGACCCGCGGATGAGCGGGCTGAACCCGTTCCTGGCGCACGACCCCGGGCCGGACTCGGGCCACATGATGCTCGAGTACACCGCCCACGCCGCCGCCGCGGACGCGCGCTCGCTGGCGACGCCGATGGCGGTCCAGAGCGTCTGGGCATCGCTCGGCGTCGAGTCGCACGCCAGCCTCGCCGCGACCGCCGCCACTCGGACCGCGCAGCTTCTGCAGTCGATGGGCGTGCTCGTCGCCACCGAGCTCGTCGTCGCCGTCCGCGCGCTCCGCGAAGGGGGCCGCGTGCCCACGGGCGCCGGCGTCCGCGACCTGTTCGACGACGCCGCGCGGGTGCTCCCGGCGAGCCCCGAGGACCGCGCGTTCGGGCAGGACGTCGAGGCCGCCCGCAGCCTGCTCCGAATTTCGACGGCGTGAAAGCGCGTGACTGACGCCACCGTTGTCTCCTTGTGGCTGCGATCCTCGGCGCCGCCGTTTCCTGTTCCCCGTTCAGGCGGCGCGCGCATACCCGACCCCTGACCAACGGGGCGATGGCGGCGCTCGCGCTCGTTTCAGCGGCATTCGCCTGGCTCTTCGTGCTCAGCCTGGGTGCCGGTCCAGCGCACGCGGCGCCCGCCGGGGCGCACAACAGCCTCGAGGTGATCATCCAGCTCAGGCGGGGTGTGGACAAGGCGCAGAGCCGCGCGCTGGTGCGCTCGCTGGGCGGCCGGCCGGGCGTCGAGCTCCCGATCATCAACGGCCTGTCCGCTCGCCTCCCGGCGGCCAGCGCCTCGCGGCTCGCCGCGAGTCCGCTGGTGCGCGGCGTGACGCCGAACGCGCCGATTCGCGACACCACACTTACCAACCCGACCCCGTGGACGCTCGCCACGTCGTTTGACCGGACGACCGGCGCCTCCAGGCTATGGAGCCGGAGCACCGGCGCGGGCGTGGGCGTCGCCGTGATCGATACTGGCGTCGACGGCGACCTGCCGGACTTCCAGAGCTCGCAGGGGAGCTCGAGCTCGCGAGTCATCGCCTCGGCGGTGGTGGACCCGAACGCGACGACGGCTGCCGACATGTACGGTCACGGGACAGCGGTCGCCGGGCTGGTGGCGGGCAACGGCTGGTACCGCGACTCCGATGATCCGTTGTATGGCGAGTACGCCGGGACCGCGCCTGACGCCAACCTGATCTCCATCAAGGTCTCCGACGACTCGGGTAACGCGACGACGCTCGACGCCATCTACGGGCTCCAGTTCGCGGTCGACCACAAGTCCGCCTACAACATCCGCGTCGTCAACCTGTCCTTCCGGTCGATGTCGGCACAGTCCGCCGCAACCGACCCGCTCGACGCCGCCGTCGAACAGGCCTGGCTTCACGGGATCACCGTCGTGGTCGCGGCCGGGAACCTCGGCTCTGCGGCCGACGCGGTTTCGTACGCCCCCGCCAATGATCCGTACGCGATCACCGTAGGCGCGACCGACAGCCAGGGAACCGCATCGCCGGCGGACGACGTCCAGGCCAGCTGGTCGAGCAACGGCGTGACGCAGGATGGGATCTCCAAGCCAGACGTGCTCGCGCCGGGCGCCCACATCGTCACGACTCTGGCGCCCGGAAGCTCATTCGCGGGCGCTTGTCCGACATGCGTGATCGGGGGCTCTTACTTCCAGCTCAGCGGCACGTCGCTGGCTGCCCCGATCGTCGCCGGCATCGCCGCCGACTTGCTGGCCGCGCATCCGAGATGGACACCGGCGATGGTCAAGGGCGCGATCGTCAACACCGCCACGCCCGTGCAGGGCGGGGCGGGCGAGGTGAACGCGATCGCGGCCTATTGGGCGGGCGGCTCGCAGCTCTCCTCCGACCAGGGCCTGACGCGCAACCGCCTGATCGATCCCGACACGAACTCGATCGACTACGACGCCGCCAGCTGGAGCGCGGCCAGCTGGAGCACCGCAGTCAATCCACTCGCGGCCAGCTGGAGCGCGGCGAGCTGGAGCTGCGTCGGCTGTGCGCCCGGGGACGGAGACGACATCAACCCGACGGCTGCGAGCTGGAGCGACGTCGGCTGGGCGAGCACCTGGGGGTAGGCGTGAGCGTGACCGGAGGTATCGCGAACCCAGGTCGAGGCGCCAGATTGCGCTCGCTGCCGGCGCGCGTCGTGCGGTCCCGTCCTTACCGAATGTCCTCCGGGCAGGCGGCGATCTGGGCGCTGAGCGCCGCCATGATCTCGACCGCGGTCGTCCTGCTCAGCGCCGGCGCCGGGGACGTGCCACCGATCATCTCCTCGATCGCCGTGCCGTTCTGGGTGGTGGTGATCGCGTTCGCCGCCGCCGAGCGGCTGGCGGTCCATGTTCATTTCCGTCGCAGCGCGCACTCGATGTCGCTCGCGGAGATCCCGTTCGTGTTCGCGCTCGTGTTCGCCGGCGGACTGCCGGCGATCCTGGCCGGCGCGATCGGGCGGATCCTCGTGCTCGCGGTGCACAGGAAGCTGCCGGTGATCCGGCTCGCGTTCAACTTTGGAGTGTTCCTCCTTGGCAATTGCATCGCGGTGCTCGTGTTCCACGGGGTTGCCGGTAGCTCCACCGAGATCACCCGGCTCGTCTGGGCAGCCGCGATCCTCGCCACCATCGCCAACTCGTTGACCGCAGTCCTGCTGATCAGCGTCGCGGTCTCGGTGTCCGAAGGTCAGCTCGGCATCCGTCAGGTGGCGCGCTCGCTTCGCACCGACCTCACGGTCGTCGTGGCGAACACGAGCGTCGGCCTGTGCGCGGCGACCATCGTCTACGACGATTGGAAGACCGCGATCCTGATCGCGATCCCGGTCGCCGGAACGTTCATCAGCTTCCGGGCTTACGTCGCCGAGCGCCAGCGTCACGAACGGGTGGAGTTCCTGTACCAGGCTGGGCGAGCGCTGTCCCGCTCACCCGAGATCGGGCCCGCACTCGAGGGGTTGCTGGTTGAGGCGCTCGATGCGTTTCGGGCGGAGGTAGCGGAGATCGTCTTTTTCTCCCCCGACGGTCGCGATGCAATGCGCACGACGGTGCGAGCGAACGGCACGACCGACGCTATGGGAGTGGTCGAACCAACGGTCGTGGCGCATTTCCGCTCGCTGATCGAGGGCTTCGAGAGCGGAGCGTGCGCGGTGGGGGACATAACGGACGAGCTGCTCGCCGAGTACTTGAGCGCGCGTGAGCTGGGCGACGGGATGCTCGCGGTGTTGAAGGGAGAGCGCAGCCTGATCGGAGCGATCATGATCGGCAATCCATCCGGGGTCGTCGACCGCTTCTGCCCGGACGACGTCAAGCTGCTCGAAACCCTCGCCAATAACACGAGCGTCGTCCTCGAGAACGATCGCCTCGGCCAGACTGTGTGGCGACTGAAGGAGTTGCAGCGCGAGCTCGAGCACCGGGCATCGCACGACCCGCTCACCGACCTCGCCAATCGGTCGTTGTTCGTGCAGCGGGTGGGCGAGTCGCTCCGGAGCGGTCGCGGCGCGGTGTCGGTGATCTTCATCGACATCGACGACTTCAAGACCGTCAACGACAGCCTCGGTCACGGAGCCGGCGACGAGTTGCTGATCGCGATAGCCCGGCGGCTGCACGACTGCGTCCGCCCGTCCGACCTCGTCGCGCGGCAGGGCGGCGACGAATTCGCGATCATGCTCGACCGGCCGGACTCGCAAGAGGAGGCGATCGAGGTGACCGAGCGGCTCAATCGGCATCTCGCCGAGCGGTTCTCGATCGCCGGCCAGAGCATCTCGGTGCACGCGAGCGCCGGCATCGCGACGGGCGACGGAGAAGACGTGACCCCGGAGGAGCTGATCCGGAACGCCGACCTGGCGATGTATCGCGCCAAGCACGAGGGCAAGCTCCGATACGAGCTGTTCGAATCCGGGATGGAGCTCCCGGTGAAGAACCGCCACCGGCTCAAAGTGCGGCTGAGGGACGCCGTCCGGGATGACGCGTTCGCAGTCCGTTATCAGCCGATTGTCGAGCTGGATACTGGACGGGTGACGGCCTGCGAGGCGCTCGTCCGGTGGCCGGACGGGCCTAGCGGCTGCACGACGCCTTCGTCGTTCATCCCGCTCGCCGAGGAGACCGGAGCGGTCGTCTTGATCGGACGCTCCGTGCTGCGGCAAGCGTGCCGCGATGCCCGGGGATGGAGCACGATGGAGGGGGCTCCCGCGCTGATCCACGTGAACGTCTCACCGGTCGAGCTGCGCCAACCCGAGTTCACCTCCGGAGTCGCCGACGCGCTCCAGGAAAGCGGGCTCGAACCCGACCGGCTCGTTCTGGAGATCACCGAGGGGGTGATGCTGCGGGACCCCGACGGCAGCATCGCCACCCTGCGCGAGCTTCGCTCCCTGGGCGTGCAACTGGCGCTCGACGACTTCGGCACCGGCTACTCGTCGCTCTCCCATCTCCGCTCGCTCCCAATCGATTGGCTGAAGATCGGGATGCCGTTCATGGACAGCCTCGAGCAGGGCGGAGCTGATCGCGCCTTCCTGAGGATGGTCCTGGACCTCGCGGCCAATCTGAAGCTGGGTGTGGTGGCGGAGGAAATCGAGACCGCCGGGCAGCTCGAATCGCTGCGCGAGCTTGGCTGCGACTTCGGCCAAGGCTTCTATCTCGGTCCGCCAGCGACGCGGCAACTGCCCGAGTCCGCACGCCAATGCATGGTCACGCGCTAGGAGCAGTCATCTTGTTGGCCCTGTCCGGGCTGTTGCGACCGCTCCGGTGGCAGGTCCGCGGGTTCGTCAGTTCCGCGCGATCGGCCCCCGCCGCCGAGTCGCGACCGAACGCGTCGCCCGCCGAGGCTTCGATTTTCCTGAACGCGATTGAGCTGGCCTTAGTCGCCGAACACAGCCTCGAGATGGCCCGCGCTAACCAGGTTGTGGCCGACGATCCAACGTCGCGACCCGAGGCACGGCGAAAGGCGGCGGAGGTGGCCGCTGCCTGGCGGCAACGCGCCGAGCTGTTTCAGATCGAGGCGCGGCGGCGGAGCGCACACCCGATCGTCCCCGGCGTGCAGCCGATTCGCCCCTTCGCCGGATCCGAGCGCCGGAGCCGGATGCGCCGGAAACACACTCGCCGAAGCGACCCGGCTTCTACCGGTCATGGGCGTGGTGACCGACGGGCCGTACCCGAGCGTCGCCGGCGCGACCGGCGGTGCCGTGAACTTGTGCCGCGGTAGCCTGAGGCGCCTAGACGGAAACTTCGAAAGGACAGACATGGGCGTTCAGGAACAGCAGCAGCTGTGGGGAGGGGAGACCACCAAGGCCGTGGCGAACTTCCCGGTCTCGGGCGAGCACATCCCGGTGCCCGTGATTCGCTGGCTCGGGCGGATCAAGGGCGCGGCCGCGCGCGTCAACGCCGAGCTCGGCCTGCTCGACGAGGACAAGGCGTCGCGGATCGCGGCCGCCGGCGACCGGATCGCCGAGGGTGAGTTCGACGACCAGTTCCCGATCGACGTGTTCCAGACCGGCTCGGGGACCTCTTCGAACATGAACGCGAACGAGGTGATCGCGACGATCGCGGGCGAAGGTGTCCACGCGAACGATGACGTCAACATGGGGCAGTCGTCCAACGACGTGTTCCCGTCCGCCGTCCACCTCGCCGCGCTCGACACCGCCACCAATGACCTGCTGCCCGTGCTCGAGCAGCTCGAGGCGTCGTTCACGGCCAAGGCCGACGAGTTCAAGGACATCGTCAAGTCCGGGCGCACCCACCTGATGGACGCGGTGCCGGTCACGCTCGGCCAGGAGTTCTCGGGGTACGCGGCGCAGGTCCGCCTCGGCGCGCGGAGGATTTCGAACGCGCTGCCACAGGTCGGGCAGATCCCGCTGGGCGGGACCGCGACGGGGACCGGGCTGAACACCCACCCTGAGTTTGCCGCCCGCGTGCGCGCTCGGCTGATCGACGCCACCGGGCTCGAGATCCGCGCGCCGGAGGACCCGTTCGAGGCCCAGGGCAACCGGGACGCGCTCGTCGAGCTCTCAGGCGCGCTCAAGGTGGTGGCGGTGTCCCTCACGAAGATCGCGAACGATCTCGCCTGGCTCGGGTCTGGCCCGCGCGCCGGGATCGGCGAGATCTTCCTCCCCGAGCTCCAGAAGGGCTCCTCGATCATGCCGGGCAAGGTCAACCCGGTGATCCCCGAGGTCGTGCTCCAGGTGTCCGCGCAGGTGATCGGCAACGACACCGCGATCACGATCGCCGGCTCGCAGGGCAACTTCGAACTGAACGTCCGCGTGCCGCTGATCGCGCGCAACCTGCTCGACTCGATCAAGCTCCTGACGAACGCCTCGCGCATCCTGGCCGGGAAGTGCGTCGACGGGATCCAGGCGAACCGGGAGGGCTGCCTCCGGTCGGCCGAGATGACGCTCGCCGCGGCGACCGCGCTCAACCCCTACATCGGCTACGACAAGGGCGCCGAGATCGTCAAGACCGCGTCGCAATCGGGACGGTCGCTGCGCGAGGTAGCGCTCGAGCTTGGCGTCGACGAGGAGACCTACGAGAAGGCGATGGACCTGCGCAAGATGGCGCAGGGCAACCTGTAGCTCTCACAGCGGCAGCGTTCGCGGCAGGCCGAAGCGCGCGAGCAGCGCGGCGCCGCCAAACCGGGTGAGCTGCACGATCCGGTCGCCCTCGAGCGTCAGCACGATCACGCCGACGCCGCGGACGATCGGCGCGTACGCGTCGCCGATGTAGTGCCCGAACGCGGGCTGTCGGTTCGCGCGCGTCGCGACGAGCCGGTCGGTGCGGTTGCCGCGGGCCGTGAACGCCTGCGCAAAGAAATCGGCGATCGCGTCGAGGCCCTGGTACTCGAACGACTCGGGCGGCATCGTGACCCACGCGTCCTCTCTCAGCAGCGCGAGGATCTCGTCCACGCTGCCGTTGACGAACGCGTCCGCGAACCGCCCGACGAGCTCCCGCTCGGCTGCCGAGCGCGGTAGCGGCGCGCGCTCGCGGGTGGGCGGGGCCTGGGCGTCGAGCGTGGCGCGGGCGCGCTGGAGCGCGCTGTTGACCGACGTCTCGGTCGTTTCGAGCATCGACGCAACCTCGCCCGCGCGGAAGCCGAGCACGTCCCGGAGCACGAGGACGGCCCGCTGGCGGGGCGGGAGGCGCTGGAGCGCGGTCACGAACGCGAGCGCGATCGTCTCGCGCTCCTCGTAGCGGGCGTCGGGGCCGGGAGCGGCGTCAGGAATCCCCTCGAGCAGCACGTCCGGGTAGGGCTCGAGCCACGGCGTCTCGCCGTGGTGGGTCGGCTCGGGCGCCGCGAATGTGAGCCCGCGCGGCTCCAGCGGGCGTCGCGCGCCGTCGCGGAGCACGTTCAGGCAGCGGTTGGTCGCGATCGTGTACAGCCACGCGCGGAGCGACGATCGCTCCTCGAAGCCGTCAAGCCCGCGCCACGCCGACAAGAACGTCTCCTGAAGCGCGTCCTCGGCGTCCTGAACCGATCCGAGAATCCGGTAGCAGTGGACCTGGAGCTCCCGGCGGTGGGACTCGGTGAGCTCGCGGAACGCCTGCTCGTCGCCGGCGCGGGCTCTGGCCAGCGCGGTCGTGGTCATGGCCGGATCGTGTCACGGGGCATCACTGATGCAGACACCGCGCCGGCCCGAAATTCATCGGTCAATTTGCGCCTGGGGCCGGGTCACAGCTCACGACAGAAAGCAATCGTGAGGAGGCAGACATGCGCAGAGGACCGGTTTGGGTGTTGATAGTCGCGTCGGTGGCGTCGTTGATGGTGGCGCTCGACGCGCTTGTGGTGACGACCGCGCTGCCGACGATCCGGGTGGACCTGGGCGCCTCGATCGAGCAGCTCGAGTGGACCGTGAACGCGTACACGCTGAGCTTCGCGGTGCTGCTGATGACGGGCGCCGCGCTCGGGGACCGGTTCGGGCGCCGGCGGATGTTCGCGACCGGCCTCGGGCTGTTCTCGCTCGCATCGGCGGCGTGCGCGCTCGCGCCGAACGTCGGGCTCCTGATCGCCGCCCGTGCGGTCCAGGGCGCCGGCGCAGCGCTCGTGATGCCGCTCGGCCTAACGCTGCTGAGCGCGGCCTACCCGGGCGAGCGACGGGCGCGCGCGCTCGGGATCTTCAGCGGGATCACCGGGCTCGCCGTGCTCGGCGGGCCGGTCCTCGGCGGCGCGATCACGCAGGGCATCGCGTGGCAGTGGATCTTCTGGATCAACTTCCCGATCGGGCTGCTGACGATCCCCGTCGTGCTTCGTCGCGTGCCCGAGAGCTACGGCCCGCGCCGCACCCCGGACGTCGCGGGACTGGCGCTCGTCACCGGCGCCGCGCTCGGGCTCGTGTGGGGGCTCGTGCGCGGCAACGCGGCCGGCTGGGGCAGCGTCGAGGTGATCGCCACGCTTGCCGCCGGCGTGGTGCTTGCGGTGGCGTTCGTCCTGTGGGAGCGGCGGGCGTCCGAGCCGATGCTGCCGATGGAGCTGTTCGCCTCGCGCCCGTTCTCGTCGGGCAACGCGGCATCCTTCTTCCTGTTCGCGGCGCTGTTCGGCGCGGTGTTCTTCATGGCGCAGTTCCTCCAGATCGCCCAGCACCACGGCCCGCTCGACGCCGGCGTCCGGCTGCTGCCGTGGACGGCGACGCTGTTTGTCGTCGCCCCGATCACGGGCGCCCGGATCTCACGCGTCGGCGAGCGCCCGTTCGCGGTGGCCGGGCTCCTGCTCCAGGCGGCGGGCATGGGCTGGATCGCGCTGATCGCGAGCCCCGACGTCGCCTACTGGCGGCTGGTGGCGCCGCTGATGATCGCCGGGTGCGGGGTGTCGATGGCGATGCCCGCGCTCCAGAACGCGGTCTTGGGCGCGGTGGCGCCCGCGAGCCTCGGCAAGGCCTCGGGCACGTTCAACACGTTGCGCCAGCTCGGCGGGGTGTTCGGGCTCGCGACGCTGGTGGCGGTGTTCACGGGCGCCGGAAGCTACGCCTCGCCGGCGCTGTTCAGCGACGGGTTCACGGCGGCGATCGGCGTCTCAGCGGGGCTGTCATTGCTCGGGGCGGTCGCGAGCGTCGGACTGCCTGTTCGTCGGGTCGCGAGGGTGCCGGCGGTCTCGGAGATCGCCGCGTAGTCGGGTACGCGACCAGCGCCGCCGGGCATGGATGCCCGGCGGAACTGGCCCCATGGACGCCGCCGGAGGCGGCCCCTAACTACCCGTCACGTTGATCGTCACCGTGGCGGTACTCGTCTGCGCCGCGCTCGTCGCCGGGTCGACCCGGTCGGTGTCGATTGCGAGGTACTGCGTCTCCCTCACCGGCGTGATGCGGTTCGCGGCGAGCGTCGTGGTCACGGCTGCGGTGTTCTCGCCGAGGACCGTCTTCTCGATCGTCGAGCCGCCGATCTCGAGGCCGCCGTGAGGGTGTTACCGCAGTGTGGTTCGGCGGGCTGCCTAGCGGATATCAGGTGGCGACGGTCTCGGCGCCGAGCGTCTCGGAGATCGCGACGTCGATCGAGTAGTCGATCGGCAGCACGATCACCGACGGGACGTCCTTGGCCAGCGCGTCCCCGAGCACGCGGGGGAAGTCCTCAGCGCTCGAGCATCGCCAGGCCGGCAGCCCGAACGACTCGGCGAGCTTGACGAAGTCCGGGTTGCCGAAGTCGACGCCGAAGTGGCGGCCGAACTTCTTGTCCTGCTTCCACACGATCGAGCCGAACTGGGCGTTCTCCCAGATCACGTTCACGACCGCAGTGCCCAGGCGCGAGGCGGTCTCGAGCTCCTGCACGTTCATCAGGAAGCCGCCGTCGCCGCTGACCGCGACCACCTTGCGATCGGGGTGGACGAGCTTCGCGCCGATCGCCGTGGGGAGGGCGAAACCCATGCCGGCGAGGCCGTTCGCGATCAGCACCGTGCCGGGCTCGTGGGCGGGGAACATCCGCCCGATCCACAGCTTGTGCAGGCCGACATCCGAGACCAGGATGTCGTCGCGCCCGAGCGCCTGGCGGAGGTCCCACAGCGCGCGCGGCGGCCGCACCGGGAAGTGGTCGTCGTCGCGGGCTTCGTTGAGCGCGGCCATCACGACCTCGTGCAGGCGGCTCGTTCCGGCGGTGGTCTGGCTCCGCGAGCAGTCGGCCGCGAGCCGCGCGAGCACGTGCGCGATGTCCCCGATCAACTCGACGTCCGGGACGAAGTTCTGGTCGATCTCGGCGGCGACCGAGTCGATCATGATGATCTGCTTGTCGCGCTTCGGGTTCCAGTGCTTGGGGGAGTGCTCCACGAGGTCGTACCCGATCGCGATCACGAGGTCGGCGTCGTCGAACCCGGCCATCTCATAGTCGCGCGCCTGGAGCCCGATCGTGCCGAGCGCCTTCGGGTCCTCGTAGTCGACGAGGCCCTTGGCCATGAACGTCTCGGCGACGGGGATCCCGGTGTTGTGGACGAACGAGCGGAGCGCCCGGGCGGCGTGGCCGCGGATCGCGCCGTTGCCGGCGAGCGCGAGCGGGTTGCGGGCGTTGTCGATCATCTCGGCCGCGCGCTGGAGGTCGCGGCCGCCGGGCTCGGGCTGCACCGGGGTGTGGCGGGGGAGCGGCGAGGCGTCGAGCGGGCGCTGCATGACGTCCTCGGGAAGCTCGAGATGAGTCGCGCCCGGCTTCTCGGACTCGGCCACCGCGAATGCCTTGCGCACGACCTCCGGGATGATCTCGGGGCTCGAGACGCGAGCGTTCCACTTAACGATCGGGCGCATGATGCCGATGAGATCTATGTACTGGTGTGATTCCTTGTGCATGCGCTCGATGTCGGACTGACCGGTCAGAGCGACTAGAGGAGCGCGATCCAGGAAAGCGTCGGCCACGGCTGTGACCAGGTTCGTCGCTCCTGGGCCGAGAGTCCCCAGACATACCCCCGCCCGGCCGGTTAGACGGCCATAGGCGTCGGCCATGTACGCCCCGCCCTGCTCGTGGCGGACGGGGATGAACTGAACCGACGAATCGGACAGGGACTCGTTCAGATCGAGCGTCTCCTCGCCCGGAATCCCGAAGACGTACCGAACGCCCTCAGCCTCCAGGCACTCGACAAAAACTTCAGAAGCTTTGCGCTCGCTCATATCGACACCCTACATAACGAAATCAACATGGACGCTGGCCGCAACGCGGCTCCGTGTTATGTGTCTTGCCCTGAAGATGCGCGCCCTGGTAGTGGGCCTGGTGGCGGTGGCGACGCTGGCCCTTGTCGGTCCTGCGGCGGCCGCCGCGAAGGCGCCCAATGAGAAGCCCCACGCCGGGGCGAAGCCCCATGCGGCTGCGAAGCCCCACGCCGCCGGGAAGCCGCACGCCGCTGGGAAGCCGCACGCCGCTGGGAAGCCGCACGCCACCACGCCGGCGACCACCCTCTACATCACCGGCGGCGGCTTCGGCCACGGGATCGGGATGAGCCAGTACGGCGCGTACGGCTACGCGCTGCACGGGTGGACCTACCAGCAGATCCTCGGCCACTACTACACCGGCACCACGCTCGGCGCGACCAACCCGAACCAGACCGTCCGCGTCCTGCTCGGGAGCGGCTCGGCGGCGTTTGCCGGCGCTGATCAGGTGGGCAACAAGAAGCTGAACCCCAGCCTGACCTACGATGTGATTCCGCTGGCCAACGGTCAGTTGAAGCTCGTCAACCAGTCTTCTGGGAAGGCGATCGGGAAGTTCTCGGCGCCGTTGACGGCGACCGGACCCGGTTTTCTGAGCGTTGCCGGCCTGGGCTCTTATCGCGGCTCGCTCGAGTTCCGCCCGAACGGCTCGGGCGGCGTGTACACGGTCAACGCGCTCGGTCTCGACGACTACGTCCGGGGCGTGATCGCGGCCGAAATGCCCTCGACGTGGTCGTCTCAGGCTTTGGACGCGCAGGCTGTTGCGGCGCGGACGTACGCGATCACCACCGATGTCGCCGGCGGGTTCTACAACCTGTACGACGACACCCGTTCGCAGATGTATAAGGGCGTGTCCGCCGAGACGCCGGCGACGGACGCCGCGGTTGCGGCCACGTCGGGCCAGATCGTGACGTTTGACGGAGCGCCGGCCGTGACTTACTTCTTTGCGAGCTCTGGCGGCTACACCGAGAACGTCGAGGACGCCTGGCCGGGCGCGACCGCCGATCCGTGGCTGCGCGGCGTGGCGGATCCCTACGACGGCGCCGGCGGCGACCCCTATCACCACTGGACACGCCAGCTGAGCCTTGCCGCGGCGGGCAAGGACCTCGGCAAGCTCGTCAAGGGCAAGCTCGTCGGGATCAAGGTGGTTAGGACCGGCGCGTCGCCGCGGATCATGACCGCCGACGTGCTCGGGACCGGCGGCAGCACGACCGTCACCGGCAGCGAGCTCGAGGGCGCGTTCGGCCTGCTCAGCACATGGGCCCAGTTCACGACGATTTCCTCGACCGCCGCGCCGGCGCCGGTCGCCAAGCCGACCGCCGCGAGCGGCGACCTCGCGATCATCGCCCAGATGAAGACCCTGTTCGGCCAGCTGGCTGATTCTGGGCAGACGCTGACTGGCACGATCTTCCCGGCCGGCAAGGGCACACACGTGACCGTTCAGGTCCGCGAAGGCGCGCATTGGCGCAAGGCCGCGGTGGCGCGGGTTTCTCGGGGCGGGTCGTATGCGCTGCGTGTCACGATCGCGGGCGTCTACCGCGTGGTGTATCGCGGCCTTTCTGGGCCGTCGGTCGTGGTTCGATAGGGCGGGCCGGCTCGCTCGACGGTCGTCTCGGTAGGCTCGGGCGTCCTGATGCCCGGACCGCTGATTGCCGTCGACGCGCCGTACGTCCTCTACCGCTCGTTCTTCGCGCTCCCGGACACGATCCTGGGGCTCGACGGGCGGCCGGTGAACGCGCTGCTCGGGGCGGTCAACCTTTTGTTGCGGGCGGCCGCGGACTTCGGGCCGCGGGCAATCGTGACGTGCTTCGGCGCCGAGGCGGCCCCGTACCGCGTCGAGCTTTTCCCTGCTTATCACGCGGATCGGCCGCCGGTGCCCGACGCACTGGCGTGGCAGTTCTCCGCCGCGGGCGATCTGTTCTCCGCGTTCGGGTGGGAGGCGTCGACCGGTTCGGACGTCGAGGCTGACGACCTGCTCGGGTCGCTGGCGACGGTCGAGGAGGATGCCGGCGGGCGGGCGCTGATCGTGACCGGCGACCGCGACATGTACCAGTGCGTCTCTCCATCGGTCTCGGTGTTGTTTTTGAAGTCCGGCGTGACCGGGTTTGCGGAGGTCGATCCTGCCGAGGTTCGTCGCCGGTACGGGGTCGGGCCCGAGCTCGTCCCCGACTTCATCGCGCTGCGGGGCGATCCGTCGGACGGACTGCCGGGCGCGCCGGGGATCGGGCCGAAGACCGCGGCTTCTCTGTTGGAGCGGTACGGGTCGCTCGATGGGGCGATTGCCGGCGCTTCCGCTGAGCGGCCGCGCGTGGCGGCCGCGTTGACCGAGGGCGCGTCGTCGTTGCGGGCGTTCCGGGACATCGCGACGCTACGGAGCGTGGCCGTGGATCCGCCGGCGGACCGGGCGACGGACCTCTCGGGAGGGGCGTCGGCGGCCCGGGCGCTCGGGCTGCGCCGGCTGGCGGAACGGCTCGAGAGCGCCGGCGACGTCAGCGAGCTCTAGCTCGCGCTCGCGGCGAACGTGACATTCGGCGCGCCCGCGGTGGCGAACGCCACGTTGGCCGTCATGAGCGCGGCGAACGTGACACTCGCCCGTGGGAGTGCGCCGAGCGTCACGTTGACCGCCAGCGGTGGCGGGTCTCTGGTGTGTGCGGTGGGTCATTTCGCGCCACTCGGCCCGGAGTTGGCCGCGAGTGCGCGCAGATGCGCGTGTACGGGTCACTTGGCGCCACTCGGCGGCGCCGCGGCGTCGAGTGCGCCCAAATGACCCACTTCTACGGCGTGAACCGGACGGTGATCACGTCGCCGTCCCGCATCACGTAGTCGCGACCTTCCAGGCGGAGGGTTCCGCGGTCGCGGGCGCCGGCGTACCCGCCGGCGTCGACGAGCTGCTGCCAGCCCACGACCTCGGCGCGGACGAAGCCGCGCTGGATGTCGGAGTGGATCATGCCGGCGGCGTGCCACACCGACAGCCCCTGGCGCAGATGCCAGGACTGCGCCGGCTTGTCCTCGCCGGCGGTGAAGAACGCGATCAGGTGCAGCAGCGAGAACGCGCCCTGGATCACCGTCTCGAGTCCCGAGTGGGCGACGCCGAGCTCCTCGCGCATCGCCGCCGCCTCGTCGGGGTCGAGCTCGGCGAGCTCGGCGTCTAGGCGGGCTGAGATCGCGACCGCCTCGGCGCCCTGCGCGCGAGCATGCTCGAGGATCGCCGGCGGGACCTCGCTCGCGCCCTCGTCGACGTTGGCGACGAACAGCACGGGCTTCGCGGTGAGCGGCGAGAGGAGCGTCATCGCGTCGGGCGCGTCGGCCGGCGGCGGCACGGTTCGCGCCGGCCGGCCGGCTTGCAGCGCCTCGATCAACTGCGCCAGCCAGGCGGCCTCGGCGATTGCGCGGCGGTCGCCGGACTTGGCCGTCTTCGAGACGCGGTCGAAGCGGCGCTCGGCCTGCTCGAGGTCGGCGTAGATCAGCTCCGTCTCGATCGTCTCTATGTCCGCCATCGGGTCGACCCGGCCCTCGGGATGGACGACGTTCGGGTCGTTGTGCACGCGGACGACGTGGACGATCGCATCGGTCTCGCGGATGTTCGCGAGGAACTTGTTGCCGAGACCCTCGCCGCGGTGGGCGCCGGCGACTAATCCGGCGATGTCGTGGAACGCGATCGTGTCCGGGACGATCTTGGATGCCTTGACCGTCTCCGCCACCGCGTCGAGTCGCGGATCGGCGACCGGGACCACGGCGATGTTCGGCTCGATCGTCGTGAACGGGTAATTCGCAGCCTCAGCGGCCACGCCGGTCAGCGCGCTGAACAGCGACGACTTGCCGGCGTTCGGCATGCCGACGATCCCGACCTTCATGCGCGGACCCCCGCAAGAGTTCGCCCATGCTCGGCGGCGTGATGGTGCGCTGACACCGGTCGGAATGTACGCGTCGGCGGCGCGACCGCGCGTCCCGGTCCCGAGGTAGCCAGAACTACCCAAATAGGTGGCGTTTCAAGAGACGTCAAGAGGGATAGCCAACTATTGGCGATCTTCGTGATCGCTTGGGCACCTTTGGTAACTCCACTCGTGCCCCGAGGAGAGGATTGGATGGAGACAGTCGACCCCCGCGAACGCGGAGCCCAGTAGGACCATGGCACGGCTTTTCGTGAAGGCGTGTGCGGTGCTGCTCGCGGCCGCGACCGCGATGGTCTTGGGTCCGGTCTGGGCCGCGTGCGCCGGCGTCGTTCCATCCTCTGGTTCAAGCACGGTTCAGAGCGTCGCGTCGAGCGCGGTGGCGAGTGTCGCCCCCGCCGAGGCGCCGGGGATCCAGGCCACACCCGCCGCTTCGCCGGTGGCGGGTGTGGCCAAGTCGACGACGCAGGCGGTGGCGGCGCCGGTGGCGCAGACTGTCGCGCCGGTGGCCCAGACGGTCGGAGAGTCGCGCCGGTGGCCCAGACGGTGGCGAAGGTCGCGGCGCCGGTCGCGAAGGCTGTCGCGCCGGTGGCCCAGACGGTGACCCGGACCGCGGCTCCGGTGGCGCAGACGGTCGCGAAGACTGTCGCGCCGGTGGCCAGACGGTGGCGAAAGCCGCGGCTCCGGTCACGCAGACGGTGGCGAGCCGCGGCTCCGGTCGCGCAGACGGTGGCGAGCGCGGCGGCTCCGGTCGCGCAGACGGTGCGGCGCGGCGGCTCCGGTGGCGCAGACGGTGGCGAAAGCGCGGCGGCTCCGGTGGTGCAGACGGTGGCGAAGGCGGCGGCCCCGGTGACGCAGACGGTGGCGAACGCGGCGGCCCCGGTCACGCAGACGGTGGCGAACGCGGCGGCCCCGGTGGTGCAGACGGTGGCGAACGCGGCGGCCCCGATCACGCAGACGGTGGCGAAGACGGCGGCCCCGATCACGCAGACGGTGGCGGCGACCGCGGCTCCGGTGGCGAACGCTGTGGGCGCCGGTGGCGCAGACGGTGGCGAACGCGGCGGCTCCGGTGGCGAAGCGCGGCTCCGGTGGCGAAGGCTGTGGCTCCGGTGGCGAAGGCTGTGGCTCCGGTGGTGCAGACGGTGGCGAACGCCGCGGCCCCGATCACGCAGACGGTGGCGAAGGCGGCGGCCCCGATTACGCAGACGGTGGCGAGCGCGGCGGCCCCGATTACGCAGACGGTGGCGAGCGCGGCGGCCCCGATTACGCAGACGGTGGCGAACGCGGCAGCCCCGGTGGCGCAGACGGTGGCGAACGCGGTAGCGCCGGCAACGAACGCACTCGCCCCGCTGACCCGCTCGATCGAGGGTGCCCCGGTTGCTCCGGCGGCCCCGTCCACGACCGCGCCGGCACCGACGCCCGCCGAGCCTTCGACCGGCGAGGCGCCCGCGCCGGCCCGTAGCACGGTGGCGCCGCGGCGAACGGGCACCGCCTCGCGGACACAGGCGCCGGCGGCGAGCGTCGCCCAGCACGTCGCGGCGTCGCCTCACGCCGTCGCGACCACGGACCGGGCAGTCGCGACCCCCGATCAGGGCGTCGCGGCCCCGGTCCAACATCCCGCCGTCGCCGCACGGCCGACCGCGACACCCAAGATTCACACCGCGATGCCGACCCGGCATCGGGCGACACGCTTCAGCGCCGGCGCGGGACGGTCGCACGCAGCCGAACGTACGCGGAGCCGAGGAGCACAGCATTTCTCCCCGGTCGCGACAGGGCAAGCGGCCCGCTCCCGGGCCCCACGCGGACACGCCGCATCGACGGGCGCCGGCGACCGTGAGCCGGCCCGTCCCACGACGCCCATCCCGACCGGCGCAGCGCCCGGTAACGGTGGCGAGGGTGCCACCGGTGGCGCCACCGGTGGGTTCTCGGGCGCGGCGGAGAGCCATCGAGAGACCGTTGTGTACGTCCCCGGCGTGATGCTCGCGCTGCGGACGTTTGCGCGCGATCGCGCGCCGGAGCCGTTTGTGCTCCTGCTAGAGCGGCCTGGCTGAGACCGAGTCGGTCCCCAGGTAGGTGCAGCCGGGCGTCGCGCCCGGGTGCATTGGTCTCCAGCAAGGAGGAAAACGACTCATGTCACGCTCACTTCGGGCGTTGGCTGAGACCAGGCGGCGTGGCGAATCGGTCCGCGGCGCTTGGGAGCGACGTCGGTTCGCCGGGCAGTTGCCCCTCGAGCGACGGCTCCTGCCCAGTGCAGTCTCGGCCACGAAATACACAGTGATATTGCTGGCAGCGGGCATTCTCGTGATGGCCGCCGAGCCAGCCCTAGCCGTGGCCGCGACCCGGCACGCGGACCCGGCGCATCGGTCCGCGGTGCCCGTGCGCTCAGCCGACACGACGGTGCTGACGGTCGGGAGCGGTTACAGCGGTGGTTCGACCGCGGTCGCCGTCCGACGCCTGCAGGGCCGTCTGAACAGCATCGGCGACTCTCCCGGGCCAATCGACGGGCGTTACGGTCCGAGAACGGAGCGGGCCGTCGAGCGGTTCCAGAGCGCTCACGGACTGCGCGTGGACGGGATCGCGGGCCCGATCACGCAAGCAACGTTGCGCACGCCGGCCGGCGTGTTCTTCCCCGGGGCGGGCTACGCAGGACCCGGGTCAAACGGTGTCCGCGGCCTCCAGCGGCAACTTCGGGCGGACGGGTACTCACCCGGAGCGATCGATGGTCGCTACGGACCGCGGACCAGTGACGCGGTCCGCCGCTTTCAGGCGGCCCACGGCCTGCATGTCGACGGGGTCGCTGGCCCGCGGACGTTCCGCGAGCTGAAGATCGTGTCGGCCCCGACGCGGCCCGGCACGCACCCCACGGCACCCAAACGGCGCAAGACGGTGTCGCCTCCGAAGCCCCGGCAGACGATCCAACCGAAGCCCCGGCAGAGGATCCATCCGAAGCCCCGGCAGGCGATCCATCCGAAGCCGTCGCAGCCGAGCACGCGCCAAGCCGCCCGCCCCAAGACGAGCTCGTGGCCGGTGGTGCTTGTGCTCGCGGGTCTGATCATCCTCGCGGCACTTGCGGGTGGCGTCTGGCTCATCGATCGACGCCGACGCGGATTGACGGCAGCCGAGCCTTCCCTCGAAGAAACGCCCGCCGAGGTCAAGCCGCCCGAGGACGCGAAGCCTTCGCTGGAGCTGGCAGGGCGCCTGCTCGAGCGGGGGGACGCGGCGGGAGCGGAGCGCGCCTACCAAGCCGCGGACGAGCGCGGTGACGCGGTAGCCGCGTCCAACCTCGGCGTGCTGCTCGAGAACCGAGGCGACCTCGCCGGCGCCGAGGCCGCATACCGGCGGGCGGACGCGAGGGGGAGTGCCGACGGAGCATTCAACCTGGCTGCAATGCTCCTCGAACGGGGTGACGCGGATGAGGCGATCGACGCCTATCGCCGCGCCGACGCCAGAGGGGATACGAGGGCGGCAGCGACCGTCGGATTGCTGCTGTTCGAGCGGGGCGACGACGACGCGGCGGAGGCTGCGCTGGCTCGCGCCGGGGAACGGGGAGACGCTGGCTCGATGGTCAATCTCGGTGTGCTGCTCGAGCGCCGGGGCGACGCGGCGGGCGCCGAGACGGCGTACCGCAAGGCGGATGCGCAGGGCAGCGCCGACGGCGCGTTCAACCTGGGCGCGCTGCTCGAACAGCGAGGCGACCTGGCGAACGCTCTCGTGGCCTACCAGCGCGCCGACGCGCGCGGGGATCGGGCGGCGGCGTTGAACCTCGGGATACTGCTCGAGCGCCGTGCCGATTATCACCCGGCGCTCGCGGCATATCAGCGGGCCGAGCATTCAGATCAGCCGGACGTCGTGGAGGTCGCGAGGTCGCGGGCCCAAGCGCTGGCGCTCGGCTTGAGCCTGGACGCGGGGGGTGGTGGGCGATGAACCGATTGGCGGCGGCGCTGGCGCCGCAGCGGACCGATGCCGATGGCGGCGTTCGCGTGCTGATCGTGGACGCCGACGGGCTCGCTCGGAGCATGATGCGGTTCGCGCTGAGCAACAGCGAACGGATCGCCGCGGTACACGGGGCGGGGAACGCTCGTGAAGCTCTCGAGCTCGCGAGCTACTTCCACCCCGGAGTCGCGATCGTCGACACGGTCGTGCCGCCGAGAGGTGGGCTCGAGCTCGTTCGAGCTCTCCTTCGCGAGATCCCCGACACGCGAGTGCTGACGCTGTCGGCGGTCAACGATCACCGAACCGCGATCAGGGCTCTGCGCGCCGGGGCGGTTGGCCACATCGGACGGGACGTCGATCCCGAGGAACTCACGGAGTTGGTGGTCCGGGCTGCCGACGGGGAGGTGGTCGTGGCCCAATGGCTGATGCCGGCGTTGCTCGCGGCGTTGCGAGAGGTTCCCGACTCAGGTTGGCGGCCGCTGCGAAGCCGACTGACGACGCGGGAGTGGGAGATCGTCGAGTTGCTCGGGGAGGGCGCGACGACGCAGCGGATCGCCGACCGACTGGTGCTCTCGCCGATGACGGTGTACAGCCATACCAAGAGCGTCCTACGCAAGCTCGGCGTGAACTCACGACGGGACGCGGTCATCGCAGCGGAGCGGCTGCGCCGAGAGGAGGCCCTGACGCAGCACCCCAGTTAGTCACGCCCGAGATGGGTAGAAAACTCCCCAGTCCGGTCTTAGACATCTCCTCAGTCGGGGCGCGTGCAGCCCGTCACACTCGTCCTGTCACGGAAGGGGGCTGCGCGAGCGCCACATGGCACTGCGTGACCGCAGACTTGCTGGGGGCCGATCAGGGGGCGACAAGCTCGGGCTGGGGCGGGCACGGACAGGCCCGCCCCACCGCGCGCCACCCGGCCGTCCTCAACCGGGCCAGAGCTCGGCCACCGCGCTTCCGAGCACGGCGCCGGCGACCACGTCGCTCGGGTAATGCACCCCGAGGTACGGGCGGCTGAGCGCGAACGCGCCGGCGGCGAGGTACAGCGCCCACGCCGGCGCCAGGTGCCGGTAGGCGCGCGCGCCGGCGAACGAGGTCGTGGCGTGCGCGCTCGGGAACGAGAGGCGCGTCACCACCGGGGTGAGCGGCGGCAAGCCGTCGAGTTCGGGCCGGCGCCGGCGGAACGCGAACTTGATCGCCTGGTTGACGCCGTAGGACCCCGCGACGACACGAACGCCGCGTAGCCAGCGCCCTCGGCGATCGATGTCCCCAGACGCGCCCGACGCAACCGCCCCCGCGACCCCGAGCGCGAGCCAGCACGCCGCGTGCTCGCCGGCGCGCGAGTACGCCGCCACCAGCCGCTCGGACCCCGGCCCGTGGCCACGAGTGCGCGCGAACACGAGCGCGGCCGTGTCGAGGTCGCCGAGCGTCAACGCCGGCGCACCCTACGTCTCCCAGCGGATCGGGAGCCCATGGTCGTCGCACGCGGCGAGCGGGGTCGCCGGCGCACCGACCGGATCGTGGACGGTCAGCTGCATCGGCGCCGGCCGGTCGCGGATCGGCTCCATGCTCAGGCGCACCGCTCGCGGGTGCATGCTCAGCGCGCGCTCGATCGCCGCCCACTCGTCTGGCTCGACGTACTGACGCATCACCGAGTGCCAGACGACGACGACCTCGTCGTCGCGGCCGTCGGCGAGCGCCTCAACGAGCCACTCGGATGCCGGGCGCGCCACGACCGCGACGGGATGGCGCTCGGCCACCGACAGGGCGGCGCGCATGCGATCGATCCGGTGAAGCTCGTCGGGCCAGATGTAGGAGAGCAGCGTCAGCCGGTCCTCGGCCCGGGCGGGATCGAGCGGCGACAGATCACACCCCGCCCGCGCGACGATCCGAAGCGACGACGCGGTGCCCGGAAGGTCGATGGGCGGCGGTGCCGTCCACGGGTCGACGAACCGCAGCGGCGAGTCGCGGTCGCCGAGCTCGCGGCCGTCGACGGTGTACGAGTAGCGGTCGGGGAGGAGGTTCAGGCCGGCGCTCGCGCCGATCTCGAGCAGGCGGATCGGGCGCCGGTGCCGGTCGGTCAGCCACAACAGACCCGCGAACAGGACCGCCGAGCGACCGGGCTCGTTGGTCTGGACGGTGCGGTGCAGGCGCTCCCGGACACGATCGAACTGCTCTTCCATGACCGCCTCGGCGACCGGCCAGACCCCATCGGGCGGCCGGTCGCCGCCGGCGCTCGGGTAGAACGCGGCCAGCGCGGGAGCGTGCCCGGCGAGGACCATGTAGTGCAGCGCGCCCATCAGGCGTAGCTGCGGCACCGAGCCCGGTGGGGTGGGGATGCCGGCGAACAGCCGCGCCACGACGCCGCCGGCGTCGATGTCGTCGGCGGCTGCGCGCATCAGCCGGATGTACAGCGGCGAGCGGTCCGACCGTACGAGTGCGTCGGCATGTCCGCGGAAGCGCGCGGACAGATCGAGGGTCCCGGCCTGAGCGTCGCCGGCGCCACCATAGGGAATCTGTGATGTCTCGCTCACCGCAGTTAGTGTCCCGGACATGGCTCCTCGAATCACGGTCGTCGGCTCGGCCAACGTCGATCACGTCGCCCGCTGCGAGCGGCTCCCGCGCCCGGGCGAGACCGTCACCGACGCGACGTTCGAGCGCGTCCCGGGCGGCAAGGGCGCGAACCAGGCGGTCGCGGCGGCGCGGCTCGGCGCGCACGTCAAGTTCGTCGGCCGGATCGGCCGCGACGATCTCGTGCTCAAGTCGCTCGAGCGCGAGGGCGTCGACACGTCCGCGGTCGCGCGCGACGACGGCGAGACCGGCGTCGCACTGATCCTCGTCGACGCCACCGGCGAGAACGTGATCGTGGTCGCGCCCGGGGCCAACCGCCGCCTCACGGCCGACGACGTCGACGTGGCCGAGGCCGACGCGGTCATATGCCAGCTCGAGATCCCGTACGAAGTGGTCGTGGCCGCCGCGGCGCAGGCGCGATTCTTCTGCCTGAACGCCGCGCCGGCGCGCGGCCGGATCGAGCTCGCAACGCAACCCGACCTGCTGATCGTCAACCGCTACGAGTACGAGCAGGTGACCCCGTACGACGGCCTCGCCGCGCTCACGCTCGGAGCCGACGGCGCGGTGCTGCTCGAGGGCGGCGAGGAGGTCGCGCGCGCGACCCCGCCGAAAGTCGAGGCGGTCGACGGCACCGCGGCGGGCGACGCGTTCTGTGCCGCGCTGCTGGTGTCGCTGCTCGAGGGCCGCGAGCGCGGGGCCGCGCTGACGCGGGCCTGCGCGGCGGGGGCGCTGGCGGCCTCGCGCGCCGGCGCGCAGCCGTCGCTGCCGACGGCCGCCGAGGTTGACGCGCTGCTGAAGTGAGTCGGCCCGGGCCGTCAAAGGGCGGCCGGCCGGTTGGTAAGGGAACTCACATATCCCCGTTGCTGCTCCCGGCGGTTTAGTCTCGTGCTCTGATGGACCGGGAGTTGGCGTTGGGGGACGCGGCCGGATCGTGGTTGGGCGCGTTCGACGACGAGGTGAAGATGACGGCACCGCGCCGGCGCGCGTTGGTCGCGATCGGGCTGGGCGAGTTTGTCGACGCGTACGACCTGATCGTGATCAGCGGCGCGCTGCTGCTGCTCAAGCCGCATTTCCACCTGAGTGCCGGGGCAGTCGGGTGGCTGGGCGCGGCGGCCTTTTTCGGCTCTGCGGTGGGCGCGCTGTTCTTCGGCGATGTTGCGGACCGGGTGGGCCGCCGGCGTGTGTTCGTGTTGAACCTGGTCGCGTTCGTTGGATTGGCGCTCCTATCGGCCGTAGTCACCGAGGTCTGGATGCTGTTCGTGATTCGGGTCTTGATCGGGTTGGCGATCGGTGCGGACATCGCGGCGAGCATCTCGTTCCTGGCCGAGCTGTCCCCGCGGGGCTCTCGGGGCGGGTGGGCAGGGGCGATGCCGCAGATCACCTGGTCGCTCGGGGCGATTTTCGCCGTCTTGGTCGACGCCGGGTTGTACGCGTTGATCGGGACGGGGTCATGGCGGCTGGCGTTCGCGGCGGGCGCGGTCCCGGCGGTTGCCGTCCTGCTGTTGCGGAGGTCGCTGCCGGACTCACCGCGGTGGTTGTTGGCGCGGGGGCGAGTCGCGGAAGCGGTGGCGGCGTTCGAGCAGTTCGGCGTCCGGGTGGTGGATCACTCACACTTGGCGCCGGCGCCGGCGCCCCCGGTGGCGGCGGTCGGCCTCCGGAGGCGGGCTCGAGGCTGGCTCGAGCCGTACGCGAGGTTGTTCACCGGGACGCGACGGTCGGCGGTGGTGTTCGCGATCTTGATGATCGGGCTGATCCCGTTGAACGGGATCGGGCAGAGCGTGCTGGCGCCCTATGTTCTGAAGCAGTTCGGCGGCCACTTGAGCACGGTGGAGTCGATGCTGGCTGGGGTGGTGCTTTGGATCGGCGCGCTGGCCGGGTCCTATCTGGCGTGGCGGACGCTCGATCGGATCGGGAGGGCCGCGTCGATCGTCGGCGCGCTGATCGGGTTTGTCGTCGTGTACGTGTTGATGGTCACGGTTGCGTTCGGCACCGCGTGGCTGATACCGCTGTACTGCATGCTCGGGGTTGTCACATGGTGGGGCGCGTCGGCGTGCTGGCCGCTGCCGTCCGAGTTGGCGCCCACGGAGGTGCGCGGGCGGGCGCAGGGGCTAGGAACCGGGCTGCAGCGGTTCTGCATCGGGGTCAACACGCTCCTGTTTCCGCACATGCTGGTGTGGATCGGGTTCCGCGCCACGGTTCTCCTGGCGGCGGGGATCTCGGTGGTGTTCGTCCCGCTCGCGCTGTGGGGCCGGCACTTCGAGCCCTCGAGGAAATCGCTGGAGGTCGCCAGCGGCGATAAGCTCCTCGCGGGCCCGATCGCCGGGCCTCCCGACGCGGGTGTGACCGGCGGGGTGGTCGTCAGCTCTTAGACCGGCGCGGCGAGCGTTTCGTCGGCGACGCGGCTCATGGCCAGCGCGATCGCCCCGAGTACCTCGGCTTTGGCGCCGAGCTCGCCGAGCGCCACCGGGTAGTGGCCTGAGGCGGGCGAGATCCATCGCTCGAGCGAGGCGGTCACGCTCTCGAGCAGCGGCCGGCCGGCCGGTGCGAGCTCCCCTCCGATGATCACGAGCTCGGGGTCGAGCACCCCGCACGTTCCCGCCAGGACGCGTCCGACCGCCTGGCCGGCGTCAGCGATCAGTCTTGCGGCGCCGGGATCGCCATCGTTGGAGAGACCGATCAGCTCATCCACGGTCATGTGCGGGCCGTGGATCTGCCGAAGCGCGGCGGTCAGCGCCGCTCCGCCCGCGACGGTGGCCAGGCAGCCCCGGTTACCGCAACGGCATACCTGACCCTCGGGGTCCACGACGATGTGCCCGAGCTCGCCGGCCGCGCCCGCGCGGCCGAGATAGATCCGGCCGTCGACGATCACCCCGCCGCCGATCCCCTCGGACAGCATCACGTAGAACAGGTTCCGCTTGCCGCGCCCGGCGCCGAACGTCGCCTCGGCGAGCGCGCCGAGGTTGGCGTCGTTACCGAGGTGGACGGGCACGTCCAAACGGTCCCTGAGCAACTCGGCCACGTTGATCTCGGCCCAGCCCGGGAAGATCACCCCGGACGCGAACCCCGGGGAGTCCGAGCGGACGGGCGCCGACACCGCGACCCCGGCGCCAAGCACCCGCTCGGGTCGAACGTCGGCCTCGCTAAGCGAGCGCGACACCATCGCCTCGGCGATCGCCAGCGCCTCGTCGGCCTCGTTGGCGACCTCGAGGCGGTCGCTGCGTGCGTCGACCAGGAGCTCGCCAGCGCGATCGGCAACCGCGACCCGCACGACCTCGCGCCCGAAGTCGATCCCGACAAAACCACCAGACGAGGGCTCGAGACTCAACAGCGTCGCCGGGCGCCCCCCGCTGGGCGAGGGAGCCTGACGCTCGAAGTCCGCTCGCTCGATGACGAGACCGTCCGTGAGCAGCTCAGATACCAGGCTTGAAACCGTCGTCCGGGACAGGCCGGTCTCTCGGACGATGTCCGCTTGGCTCGCCGCGCCTCGCCGCGCCAACACCGCCAGCGCGCGCGCGCGGTTGCGCGCGCGCAGCGATCCCAGAGAACCAGGTGCCTCCCTTGCCATCGAGCGGGACTATATCAAGAGTCCGGAGCTACCTGCCACGCACCTTCTCGGGTTCATCCTTGACACGGAAGAAGCGCCGGTGTAGGTTTCCTCCCGAAATCGGATAAACCTGGGTGTAAAGCACGATGGTTTATCACTCCTCCAGGAGAAACATCCGGGGCACTGCAACAGCCGGGGAGGTGGATCCCTGTGTACAGCCGGGACCAAGCGCGTCTACGCGCATCGACGCCCGCCGAGGGTGGGCCGAGTAGTAGGGCCAACACGAATCGTCCCGAGCTCAGACCGAGGTTCGTGACTCAGGTGGTGCTGCTGATCGGGGCTGGGGCAGTGGCGGTGGCGGTCGCTCAGTCGGCCGCCGCCGCCGGGTGGTCGATCGAGCGCGCCCCGCAGCCGGCGCGCTCCGACGACAGCGAACTCCTGGGAGTGTCATGCACATCGAGGAGCGACTGCGTCGCCGTGGGCCGGTCGATCGTGCCGTCGACCGGTAACCCGATCCCGGTCGTCGAGCACTGGAACGGCGCGACCTGGTCGATCCAGCGGACGCCAATACCAACGGCCTCTGGCTGGGGCGGCGTGCTCTCCGCCGTGTCGTGCACCGAGAGCACCGCGTGCATCGCCGTTGGCACCTTCGAAACCGACAGCTCAGACGGTCCGCTTGCCGAGCGATGGGACGGCTCATCGTGGTCGATCCAGCGAACGCCCCAATCGTTCGACTCCTACCAGTTCAACGACGTGTCGTGCGAGTCGAGCACCGCGTGCATCGCCGTCGGCAACGGCCAACAGTCACGGGCCGAGCGTTGGGATGGCACGCGCTGGTCGCTCGAGGACATTCATTTCGGCGATCCGCAAGAAAGGGCGAACGCGCTGACGGGCGTGTCCTGCACCTCGCAAGGCACCTGCGCCGCGGTCGGGACCGACGACATCGGGCTGTGCGGATACGACTACAGCGACTACCTCGTGCCCGTGCTCGGATTTTGGAAATCCGGGCGGTGGTCGCTGCGGCGCCGTCCGAATCTCGGCTGCTCCGACACTCCTCGCGGCGACAATGACCTCGACGCGGTGTCGTGCACATCGACGACGTCGTGCACCGCGGTCGGCAGCGTGGTGTACCGATGGGACGGCCACGATTGGTCGACTCAGTCGGCACCAAACGGCGGCGACGAGCTCTTCGGAGTGTCGTGCGCGTCACGTAGCGCCTGCACGGCGGTTGGGGCCCGCAGTTACACCTGGAACGGGAACGATTGGTCGAGCCAGCCGATCTCGAGCCCAGCCCGTACGACCGCCGAGCTCTACGGCGTGTCCTGCACGTCACCGGAGTCCTGCGTCGCCGTCGGCGACGACGAGACCCGTGCGGGCCGGGACTTCTTGCTGATCGAGGCGATGGGGCGATGACGATGACCGCGCAAACGCACATCACTCGTTCTTCCGGCGACCGCTCCGGCATCGGCTACTACGCCGGGCTGGACGGCATCCGGGCCCTCGCGATCGTCGCGGTTCTCCTATACCACGGCGGCGTCGTGTGGGCGGCCGGGGGCTTCCTCGGGGTCGAGGCCTTCTTCGTTCTGTCGGGATTCCTGATCACCTCGCTGCTCGTCGCCGAGTGGCGCCGATCCGGAACGATCGGGCTCCGTGCGTTCTGGGCCAGGCGCGCGCGACGACTTCTCCCCGCTTTGTTCTGCCTGGTCGCGGTCGTCGGGGTCTACCAGGCGCTCGCGTCCTCTGACGGGGCGGTGCCCGGCATCAAGGGCGACGGACTCGCGACTCTCTTCTACTTCGGGAACTGGCACGAGATCGCGACCGGGTCCAATTACTTCGCTGCGACTGGCCCGGTGTCGCCGCTCCAGCACACCTGGTCGCTGGCGATTGAGGAGCAGTTCTACGTCCTCTGGCCGCTGTCGCTGCTGGTTGCGATCTGGCTCATGAGTCGCATCGTTCGCCGGAGCGGGTCCACCGACCGGCGCGTGATCGTGACGCTGCTCGCGACCAGCGTGACCCTGGCGCTCGCGTCGTCGGCGGAGGCGATGATCCTGTTCCACGGGGGCGCGGGAGCGAACCGCGTCTACTACGGGACCGACACGAGAGCCGGCGGGCTGCTCACGGGCGCCTCGCTCGCGTTCGCGCTCGCGCTCCTCCGCCGTCCCGACTCGAGCGAGCCCACAGCGTCGGGGACACGCGGCTCGGGAGCGCTCGGGTGGAGCGCGCTGCTCGCGCTCTCCGTGGTACTCGTGATGATGCACTACGCCGACGGCCCGTCGCCGTGGCTGTACCCGTTCGGGATGCTGGCGCTCGACCTCGCGGTCGCGGTGATCATCGCCGCGGTCGTGCTCCGTCCCCGCTCTGCCGCCGGCCGGATCTTCTCAGTTGCGCCGGCGCGCCGTTTAGGCCAGATCTCCTACGGCGTGTACCTCTGGCACTTCCCGTTGTTCCTGTGGCTAACGGCCGCCTCGACGGGGCTCAGCGGCGCTCCCTTGCTGGGCCTCCGGCTATCGGTCACGTTGCTGGTAAGCGTCGTCTCGTTCGTTCTGATCGAGCAGCCGGTACGGCGGCGCAAGCTACCGACCTGGCTCGTCGCGGCGTTGGCGCCGGCCGCCATGGGAACCGCATGCGCCGCGTTGTTCGCGGCGGCGGCAGCGGCGGCGCCACCGGTCGCCGTGCCTCCGCAGCCGAAGCCGCCGGCGGCGCTCAACGGAAAGCAGGTTTGCCGCGTGAGCCTGACCGACACCAAGCAGTACGGTCTGTCACCGCTGTCGCCCTCGGTCGCGGCCGTGACGCAGCCGAACTGGCTCGTGGCCGGCGCCCCGAGTTGGGACTCGCACACCCGCGCCGTGTTCCACACGTGCCCGCCGAAGAAGGTGATGCTGATCGGCGACTCGCTCGCGTTCTCCCTCGGCCTCGGGCAGATGATCGAGGAGCACAGCTACGGGGTCGAGATCGCCAACGCCGCGATCCTCGGTTGCGCATTCCACACCGCGGGCGAGCTCAACGTGTCCGGGACGTGGGAGGCGTTACCCGCCGGGTGCCCAGGCGCGCTCGACCAGTGGCGGCGGGACGAGCGGGCGTTCAGACCGCAGGCCGTGATCGTCGAGCTCGGTTACCGGGACACGTTCGACTGGCGCGTGAACGGCAACGTGGTCCACCTTGGTCAGCCCAAATTCGACGCCGCGGTCGTGGCGGGGATCAGGCGCTACATACAGGTCCTGGGGGCCGGCAACACCCCGATCCTGTTCCTGTCGATCCCGTTCGCCGATCCGCGCCCGTTGCCCGACGGATCGCCCGCCCCGGCCGCCACTCCGGCGAGGCACGCGCTGATCAACTCGCTGTTGCGGACGGCCACCGCCGGTGACCCGACGGACGTGCGGGTGTTGAACATCGACCGCGTGGTGTCCCCTGGGCATAAGTACCAGCGCGAGGTGAACGGCAAGCTGTGCCGGTTCGACGGCATCCACTTCGCGATCTACTGCAGCGAGCTGGTCGCGCCGGACGTGCTCAGCGCCGTGCGCGGAATGATCCCGTCGCCGACCCCGTCGAGCCGCCGATGACGCGCATGCGGTGGCACCACGCGCGGCGCCGGCGGATCGGGCTGTGGGGCGCAGTAACGGCCGGGGCCACCCTGTTTCTCGGGGTGGCCCTCGCCGACGCGAAGCTGTCCACGACCCAGCTCGCGACCGACCTCGCCGCCGGAGGGCTGGTCAGGCACGTGCCCGCAGGCCTCGACCCCCCTCTCGACGTGGCCGCGGGCGCGGAGCCGATCATCGTCCACAACGGCTGCCATCTGTCTCGTACCGGCCTGCGGAGCAGGCCCTGCGTCTACGGGGACATGACGTCGAGCACGACCGTGGTGCTGTTCGGCGACTCGCACGCCGCATACTGGTTCCCGGCCGTGAATCTGATCAGCCGCGAGCAGCATTGGCGGCTCGTCGACCTGACCAAGGACGGTTGTCCGGCGGCCGAGGTCAACATCGCCGCGTGGTTCCGTCGCGGGGGGCCGTACCCGGAATGCACGGATTGGCGCAGCAGCGCGATGGCACAGATCGCCGCGCTTCACCCTGCGCTGGTGATCGTGTCCGAGGCGCGGTACCTCGAGGTCCCCGAGGCGAGGCCGCTCGCCGGCGTGCCCACGGGATACGGCAGGCCGTGGCTGGACGGGCTGGCTGCGACGTTCCGCTTCCTGGATCGGTCAGCGGCGCACGTCGTGTTCATCTCGGATGTGCCGACTCCCGCGAGATCTCCTGCGACTTGCCTCGAGAAGCACATGTCGAACGTGCGCGCATGCGACACGAGTCTGACCGCGGCGATTCGGCTGCCGGACGTGAAGGCAGCAGAGCGTCGGCTCGCCGGGCGCGAGCACATCGACTGGATCGACCCAACGTCGTGGTTCTGCACGTCCACGACGTGCCCGGCGATCGTTGGCCGCATGCTCGTCTACCGGGACATCGCGCACATGCAGCCGGTGTGGTCGAGGTTCATCGCGCCGGTGCTCGCCGACGCGATCGTCCCGATCACGCAGGGCGCACAGGTGCCAGTTAGCTGAGGACCTGGCCCCGCGCGGCGGCCGTATACGCCGCGTGAAGCAGATCGTGGCGGCGACGCTCCTCGCGGTTGTGCTTGGCGGGTGCGGTGCGAATCACCTCACCCGCCGGGCGCCCGTCACCCTGCGGCTCACCTACGACGTCTCGCCGCGCGTCCGCACAGCGTGTGCCCAGGCGGCGCCGGCGACGCGCATCCGCGTCGTATGCCCGCCGCTCGTCCCCGCCGACGGCGTCGGCGGCGGTCCGGCCGACGGCTACGGCCCGCAGGTGCTCACAAAGGACGCGTACACGATGTCGTTCAACAACGGCCAGGTCCCGGGGCACATCCACTGGGAGGTCGGCGCCGGCACACTCGCCGGCATCGCCACGGCCGAGTTCGACGAGCGGGACTGGGACGCGCCGGCGCCCAAGCAGCCGCCTCGCGTCATCGGCGGCGAGCGCTGCGCCGGCTACCTGATCGCGATCTACCGCTTCCCGGAGAACGATGGCCAGCTCGAGGGCCACGACGTCGCGCTGGCAACAACCTCGGGGATCACGTACTTCGCCTCCGTGCACGGCTACACCCACGACGACGCCGACGTCGCGATGCTGCTGGCGATCCTGCTCTCAGCCCGGGGTGATCACGTGACTCGGGTCTGGCCGGCCCCCGGCGTCTGCCGCGCTGTAATCACCAAATAGCGCGTCGCGCTCCTCGGTGGCGGCGCGGACGCCGGCGGTGGTGGCCTGCTCCACGAATGCGAGCCCCTCGGGCGTGTTCCGCATCAGCCCGTCGAGGATCGGCCCGAGCGTCTGGGAGGCGCGCAGCCCCATGTTCTCGTAGGCCTGGTTGACGACGAGCTTCATCGCCGCGAGCTGCGATGACGGGATGCTCGCGAGCTGCTCGGCCTGCGCGGCGACCGCCGCCTCGAGCTGCTCGAACGGGACCGCGGCGTTGATCAACTCGACGTCGGCGGCCTCGCGCCCGGACAGCGGCTTGCCGGTCAGCGCGTGCTCCTTGGCCTTGGTCAGCCCGAGCCGGTACAGCCACATCGCCGACAGATAGCACCCCCACATGCGGGAGTAGGGCGTCCCGATCTGGGCATCCTCGGAGGCGATGACGAGGTCGGCGCAAAGCGCCATGTCGCTGCCGCCGCCCACGCACCAGCCGTGGACTTGGGCGATCACGGGCTTCGGCGTCCGCCAGATGCTCATGAACTTCTGGGTCGGCCCGTACGGCGATGCGGCCCACGCGAAGTCCTTTCCCGGATCCCACTGCCCATCGGTGCTCAAAAGATCGTCCCAGTGGTGAAAGCCGCCGCCGAAGTCGTAGCCGGCGCAGAACGACCGGCCGGCGCCGCGGAGGACGATCACCTTGACGGCGGGGTCGAGCGTCGCGTCGCGCACCGCGGCCTCGAACTCGTCGGGCATCGGCGGCACGATCGTATTGAGCCGGTCGGGCCGGTTCAGCGTGATCGTCGCGATCGGGCCGTCGGTGTCGTACAGCAGCGTCTCGAAGGCCAAGGGGCGCGAGGTTATCGCGTACCGAAGCCGACGCGGTGCTCTTCGTGGTCGACAAGCACGTACAGCACTCGGCTTAGGTCGAGTGCCACCGTGCCGTCCTCCGCGGTCAGCTCGTGCCAGCCCATCGACCCGAGCACCTTGCGGAGCTCGGCGAGCGCGTCCGGTTGGACCCGCGCGACGAGGACCTGGCCGCCGTCGAAACCGATGCTTATCTTCTGGGGCTTGTCGTCTGCCATGTTTCAGTGGACCGGCTGGACGATCTCGGTGAGAACGCCGCCGGTCGATGAGGGATGGAGAAAGGCTACCTGGGAGCCGCGAATGCCGGTCCGCGGTCGCTCGTCGATCAGCCGGACGCCCGCGGCGCTCAGGGCCTGGAGGGTCTCCTCCACCGACTCGACGCGGTATGCGACGTGGTGCAGACCCGGCCCGCGGCGGGCGAGGAACTTTCCGACGGCGGTGTCCGGACTGAGCGGCTCGAGCAGCTCGACGTGGCCGTCGCCGACGTCGAGCAGGGCCGCCTCGACTCCCTGCTCGTGCACCGTCTCGCGGTGGACGAGCGGCATGCCGAGGGCATCCCGGTAGACCGCCAGCGCGGCGTCGATCGACTCGACGGCGACGCCGACGTGGTCGACGGCGGACAGCATCGAGCGCCGGAGGATAGTCAGGCTTCGTGCAACGGGCCCCGCCGGGCGGAGTGCTCGGCCGGATTGGCCGCCGTCGCGGCCGCCACCGACAGCTCGCCGATCCGGGACGGCGCGGCGCGCGGGACGTGCCCCATGATCCGGTCGATGTCGGGGCGCTCGAGCACCTCGTTGGCGAGCAGCGTGGCCGCGAGCTCGTCGAGCTGGACCCGGTGGCGATCGAGGATCGCCTGGGCCGCGCGGTAGGCCTCGTCGGCGAGCTCCTGGACCTCGGCGTCGCGGATGCGGCGCGTGGACTCGGCGGCGCCCTCGTCGATCGCCCGCAGCGAGCTCGAGCCGGTGCCCATCGCGTACTCGTGGACCATCGAGCGGGCGATCGTGGCGACGCGCTTGAGATCGTCCGATGCGCCGGTGGTGATCGAGCCGAACACGAGCTGCTCGGCGGCGCGGCCGCCCAGCAGCATCGTCATGAAGTCGATCAGCTCCTCGCGCGTCTTCAGGTAGCGATCCTCCTCGGGGAGGTTCAGCGTGTAGCCGAGCGCGCGGCCGCGAGGCACGATCGAGATCCGGTGGACGCGGTCGACGCTTGGAAGGAGCTCGCCGCACAGCGCGTGGCCGGCCTCGTGGTAGGCGACCACGCGCTTCTCGTGGTCGGTCAGCGTCCGGCGCGACTGCATTCCCGCAATTACGCGCTCGAGCGCGGCGTCGAAGTCGCGCATCTCGAGCCGGTCGGCGCCGCGACGGCCGGCGAAGATCGCGGCCTCGTTGCAGAGGTTCGCGAGGTCGGCGCCGGTCAGCCCGGAGGTTTGGCGCGCCAGCAGCTTCAGGTCGACGCCGTCGGCGAGCGGCTTGTTGCGGGAATGGACGAGGAAGATGCGCTCGCGCCCGACCACGTCGGGCGGCGAGACGAAGATCTGGCGGTCGAACCGGCCGGGCCGGAGCAGCGCCTGGTCGAGCTTTTCGAGCAGGTTCGAGGCGGCGATCACGACCACGTCCTTGCGCGTCGTGAACCCGTCCATCTCGACCAGCAGCTGGTTCAGCGTCTGGTCGCGCTCGCCCGAGACGTCGTGACCGCGGTGGCCGCCGACGGCGTCGAGCTCGTCGATGAACACGATCGCCGGCGCCTTCTTGCGCGCGGCCTTGAACAGGTGGCGGATGCGGGCGGCGCCGACGCCGACGAACATCTCGACGAACGAAGCCGCGGACTGCGAGAAGAACGTCGCCCCGGACTCGTGTGCGACCGCCTTCGCCAGCAGCGTCTTGCCGGTCCCGGGCGGGCCGTGGAGGAGGATGCCCTTGGGCACCTTCGCGCCGAGGTCGCGGAAGCGCTTGGGGTCGCGCAGGTAGTCGACGACCTCCCGAAGCTCCTCCTTGGCCTCCTCCGCGCCGGCGATGTCCGCCCATGCGATCGACGGCGCCGAGTCGGGCTTGATCTCGGACGGGCGCGTGCGCGGCATGAACCGCATCAGCGCGAACACCGCCACGACCAGCAGGCCCATGAAGATGATCGGGAGCCACGCCTGGAGGAACGAGCTCACGTCCGGGTAGCCCATGAATGTGCTGGGCGCGTGGAATATCGGCAAGATCAGGTGCTGGGTGGTGTTGTGGGCGAGCCTTGAGTCGGGCTGGGCGCCGCTGATCATGCTCGCAACCTGGATCATGGGGCAATAAGGCTCATCGGCACGGGTCGGGCGTTACTCAACTCTCTCCAGCCGGGGATTCGGCGAATAGCGTCTGCCCACCTTCGCGCACGGCTGTCCATCGACCACGACAACGTCCGCGGTGAAGTCGTTGTCGCCCCGGATCAGCGATGAGCCGACCCCGTAGGCGTCGACGGGGACGCCGGCGGCCTCGAACTCGCGGATGCGCTCGGCCGTGAAGCCGCCGCTGGCGACGATCCGCACGTCCGGGTACCCACCCTCGTCGAGCCCGCTGCGGACCTTCTCGACCAGCCGCGGATTGACGCCGGTCGGCTTGAACCCGCCCATCTCGTCGAACAGCGAACGGTCGACGAGGTCCTCGCTGGTGTCGAGTCGCACGCCCCACAGCTTTGGCCCGAGCGCATCGGCGACCTCGAGCGCGGTCCGCACCGAGTCGTTCTCGAAGTCGACGAGCACGGTGATGTTCATCACGCCTTGGTAGCGGTCGGCGAACACCGACGCCGCCTTGACCGTGTCGCCGCCGTAGGCGGCGATCAGCCCGTGCGGGACGGTCCCGATCCCGCGCCCGCCCCACCACGACGCCTGCGCGTCGGTGGACACGCCGATCGCGCCGGCGACGTGCGCGCTCCAGCCGTCGCCGGTCTGCACCAGCCAGTGGTCGTGACGCGCCGGGAAGTAGAAGATCTGCTTGCCGCGGGCCGCCTCGACGACCTGGAGGACGTTGCTCATGATCAGCGACCGCCGGGCGAGCGAGCCGAGGTAGACCGTCTCGAGGTGGGCGAACAGGCTGTAGTCCCCCTCGATCGTCATCACGGTCTCGCGCGGAGCGACCTGGTCGCCCTCGCGCAGCGCGTGCACCTCGAGGTTGTCCCACCCGAGCAGCCACTCGCCGTCCTGCTCGTGGCCCGAGCACAGCTTGAGCACCGCGATCGCCTCGTCGATGCCGCCGACGACCGAGTCCTTCTTCTGGAAGACCTGCATGAGGACGTGGGGATGGTGGTCCTCGGCCTCGAGCAGCGACTTCGTGTAGACGAAGTACTGGTCGGAGTAGTACCCCTGCCGGATCCGGTCGACCGGCAGGCGGAAGATCGACGGGTCAAGCCGCGTCGAGATCTGCGTCGCCATGCGGGAAGTCTAAGTTGCCGTGAATGAGGCGTTCCAGAAAACCGGCAATAGTTGCCTGAAAACTCGAACGCGCCTCAGCTGAGCAGGTCGCGCGCCAGATCGCTGTAGCACGCCGCCGCGAACCCGAGGTCGCGGACGTCGATCCGCTCGTTCGCGCTGTGGACGAGCGGCGCGGTCTCGAGCAAGGTCATGTGGCGTTGGGGGAAGAAGCCGTAGGCCGTGCACTCGGGGAACTCCTCGCGGAACCAGCGCGAGTCCGAGAAGCCAGGCAGGATCACCGGAACGGTCTCGGAGCCGGGGTCGTTGGCCCTGACCCAGCGGTCGATCGCGTCCATCAGCGGCGACGCGATCGGCGAGGAGTTGCCGGTGACCGTCTCGGTGAACTCGATCTCGAGGTTGTCGGCCACATCGCCGAGGACACTGTCGATGCGCCGGCGAGCGGCGTCCTCGCCGAGGCCCGGAGGCACGCGGCAGTCGATCTTCAGATACGCCCGCGAGGGAATCACGTTGATCTTGTCGGAGGCGTGCGCCATCGTCGGAGCGAGCGTCACGCCGAGCATCGGCTCAACCAGCACCAGCAGCCTCGGGTCGACCGCGGCGATCTTCTCGAGCGCCTGCGCCGGGTCGTTCGGGTCAGCGCCGAGGTGCTGGAGGAGCGCCGCGGGCGCCTCGGTCACCTCGAACGTCGGCTTGGCCTCGGCGATCCGCTGGAGCGCGGGGGCGAGCTTCAGCAGGGCGTTCTCTCCGGTCCGGGGGAGCGAGGCATGGCCGGCGACGCCGCGAGCGGTCAGCTTGAAGCGGAAGATCCCCTTCTCGGCGCAGCACACCCCGTAGCGGCGGCTGCCCGCGAACTCGAACACGTCGCCTGCACCCTCGTTGAGGAGCATGTCGCAGCGGACGCGGTCGGGGTGGGTGTTCGTCAGCCAGTGCGCGCCGACGTCACCGCCGGTCTCCTCATCGGCGACGAACACGAGCTTCAGGCACCCGCTCTGCGGTCGCCACCCACCGCGAGCGAGCGTCGCCGCCGCGACCGCCTCCGCGGCCACCTGGGACTTCATGTCAAGCGCGCCCCGCCCCCACAGGAAGCCGTCGACGACGTCGCCCGACCACGGATCGTGGGTCCACTCGGACGGGTCGGCGAGGACGGTGTCGACGTGGCCGAGGTACACCATCGTGGGACCGCTGTTGTCGCTGCCAGAGCGGTCCGCTCCGAGGTCGGCGACGAGGTTCGGGCGGTCCTCATCGTCGGCGAGCAGTTCGGTCTTCAGCCCGGCGTCCTTCAGGTACCCGGCCAGGAACTCGATCGCGGCGCGCTCGTTGCCCGGAGGGTTGACCGTGTTGAAGCGGATCAGCTCCGCCAGCAGCTCGGTCGTCTCGCGTTCCAGCTCGTCGTTCGCCATGCAGGGCGTGAGCCTACCGGCATCATGCGTAGCATCCGGACGTGATGTGTCCCGCCACGGACGACCTGGAGCTCGCGCTCGAGCTCGCCGACGTGGCCGACTCGATCACGCTCGCGCGCTTCCGCGCCGCTGACCTCGTCGTCGACACCAAGCCCGACCTGACGCCGGTGACCGAGGCCGACACGGCCGTCGAGCGGGCGCTGCGCGAGCGGCTCGCGGAGGTGCGCGCTCGCGATGCGATCCTCGGCGAGGAGTACGGGACCTCCGGGGATGCCGATGGTGGCGGCCGGCGCTGGATCATCGACCCGATCGACGGCACCAAGAACTACGTCCGCGGGATCCCGGTGTGGGCGACGTTGCTGGCCCTGCACGAGGGCGGTCAGGCGGCGGTCGGCGTGGTGTCCGCGCCGGCGCTCGGGCGGCGGTGGTGGGCGGCTCGAGGCGCCGGAGCATTCGGGACCGACGGGCTGTCGTCCGGACCCCGCCGTCTTCAGGTCTCCGCGGTGCGCGCGCTCGAGGACGCGCAGCTCGTGGTGTCGGGATTCGACGGCTGGGAGGAGCGCGGCCGGCTCGAGGCGCTGCTGGCGCTGGCGCGGCGGTGCTGGCGGACCCGGGGGTTCGGCGACTTCTGGACGTACATGTTGATCGCGGAAGGCGTGGCAGAGGTCGGGTGCGAGCCGGCCGTGTCGCTGTGGGATCTCGCGGCGCCGCAGGTGATCGTCGAGGAGGCCGGAGGCACGTTCACCGATCTCGCAGGAGTGCGGACGGCCGACGGCGGCGACGCGCTCGCGACCAACGGGCTCCTGCACGAGGAGGCGCTGGCGGTGGTCGGGCGCTGAGCGTCGGCTGCCCGGTCAGGCGGGGAGCGTGCGGGCGAGGAAGTCCTTGGTGATCGCCCACGCCTGGGCCGCGGGCTCGGGCTGGTGGAACATCGGCGCCTCGTGGTTGTCGAAGGCGTGGCCGGCGTCGCGGTGGATGTGGCACTCCATGGCGTCGTTGGAGGCCGCGCAGGCCGCGACCTGCTCCACCTGCTCGAGCGGGATGTACGGGTCCTGCCCGCCGTAGTGGAACAGCACCGGGCAGTGGATCTTGTCGCTCTGGTCGAGCATGCCCGCGATCCCGGCGCCGTAGTAGCAGACCGCAACGTCGGGGTCGCCCTGGACCGCGACACCGAACGCGAGCGTCCCGCCGAGACAGAACCCGAGCACCCCGGCCTTGCCGCCGGCCACCTCGGGGAGCTCGCGGAGCGCCTTGAGCGCGTCGATCGAGTCGCTGACCGCGAGGGCGTGATCGAGCTTCTGCGCCGTCTGGAAGGCCTCGCCGATGCCTTCCTCGGTGTGATCGTGCGCGATGCCAGGCTCGATCCGCCAGTACAGGTCCGGGGCGAGCGCGACGTAGCCGATGCCGGCGAGGCGCTCGGCCGCCTCCTTGATGTAGCCGCCGACGCCGAAGATCTCCTGGAGCACCACGATCCCGGGACCCGAGCCCGACTCGGGCAACGCGACGTACGCGTCAAGCTCCCCGTCGGGGGTGGGCACCCGCTCGAGTCGAGATGTGGCCGCCACGGGCCCGAAGCCTACGCCTCGGACTGCGGTGCCGGATCGCGGTCCGCGCGCAGCTCCATCCTGTAGTGGGGGCCGATTCGCGGCGTCTCGAACTCCTCCGAGGTCGCGCTGAAGCCGGCCCGCTCGTACAGGGGCAACGCTCGCGTCCGCGCGTTGCACCAGATGCGGGTCCCCCCGTGGGCTGTGGCGTGTTGCACGAGCGCTTGCAGGACCCTGGTTCCGGCCCCGCGCCCGCGCGCCTCGGGGGTCGTCGCCATCCCGCGCACCCGCCAGTCGCCGGGCTCGCCCTCGGGGCCGACGAGCCCGACCGCAATCAGCTCATCGTCGTCGAAAACCCCGTATGCGACCGCGTCGTCTGGCTCGTGCTCGGCGAGCTCCTCGACCGTCATGAAGGGCCGGAGCACGTCGCGCCGGAGCGGCCGGGTCTGTGCGAGAGAGACCGTGCGGAGCTCGAGCCTGGACATCCGCGCACAGGGTAGGCGCTCGCCGTCGGGGTCGGGATCGCGTGCCGGGCCAAGGCGGGGGGTAACTTCAATGGTGGAGAAGAGTGTTGTATGGCCGGCGAACTTCACCCCACCCGCGATCGTGACGAGCCGACGACGGCGTGGGAGCCGCCGACCGATTCGCACGTCGAGCCGGGCTTCGGGGAGCGGGACTCCGAGCTCCCGCCCCTGCCGAGCGGCGGCCCGACCGGCCCGATCACGCAGCGCAAGATCGTGGTTGGCGCGCTGTTCATCACGGCCGCCCTGGTCGGTCTGTACTTCCTGGTCCCGAAGTTCGCCGGGCTCAACCAGACGTGGGGCCAGCTCGAGCGCGGTAACCCCTTGTGGCTGGCCGTCGGGGCTGGCTTCGAACTGCTCTCGATAGTCGGGTACGCGGTCCTGTTCCGGACCGTGTTCGCGCGTGGGGTGTCCCGGCTCAGCTGGCGCGCGAGCATCGAGATCCCGCTTGCCGGGATCGCGGCGATCCGGCTGCTGGCCGCGGCCGGGGCGGGGGGCGTCGCCGTGACCGTCTGGGCGCTGCGCCGCGCCGGCATGTCGACGCGGGTCATCGCCTGTCGGATGGCCGCCAACTATTCGATTCAGTATTCGCTCTACCTGCTCGCACTGGTCGTGTGCGGGTTCGGCCTATGGAGCGGCGCCTTCTCCGGTGGCGGACCGACCGCGCTGACGCTGCTCCCGGCGATCCTGAGCGCGGTCGCTCTGATCCTCGGTGCGGCAATGGGACTCGTGCCAGGCGACTTCGAGCGCCGACTCGAGAATCTGTCGCGGCGATCGGGTCGGATCGGCCGGCTGGCCGCGCGATTCGCCACGCTTCCGGCGACGCTCGGCTCCGGGGTCCGCACGGCGCTTTCGCTGATCCGGAACCGCCATTGGGGACTGCTCGGCGCGGTCGCCTACTGGGCCTTCGACATCGCGTGCCTCGGGGCCTCGTTCCGGGCATTCGGGACGACCGTGCCCGTCGCCGTGCTCGTGATGGGCTATTTCCTCGGCACGCTGGGGAGTCTGCTGCCGCTGCCGGGCGGGATCGGCGGCGTCGAGGGCGGGATGATCGGAGCGTTCGCGGCGTTCGGCGAGCCCGCCGGTCGCGCCGTGATCGCCGTGCTCGCCTACCGCGCGATCTCGTTCTGGCTGCCGACGCTGCCGGGGATCGGGGGCTACGTCACGCTGCGATCTACGGTTCGAGGGTGGCGAGACGCCGATTTGGAGACAAGCGAGGCGGACGGGGACGGCAAAGCACCGGCGGCGGTCGCGGACAGCGAGGCGCCCGGCGGCCTGAGCGGGGGCTGAGGTCGTGAGCTCGGGCGGGCGGGAGCGGGGCTTGCTCGCGCGGGCCGCGTTCGCGCTGGGGAGGGGGACGAGGTGGACGGGCCGGCTGGCGCGCGGCGAGGTGGTCAAACGCGTCGGGGGGCCGGCGCGGGCGCGCGTGATCGTCCTGTTCGGTGCGGTGCTGGCTTTGAACGGCGCGGACACCGCGACCGTGGGCGCGGTGGCGCCGCAACTCGAGACTGCCCTGCACATCGGCAACACCAAGATCGGGTTGCTCGTGTCGGTTTCCCTGCTCGTCGGGGCGGTGTTCACGATTCCGGTGGGACTGCTCGTGGACAGGTACAAGCGGATGCCGATGCTGTGCGCCAGCATCCTCCTCTGGAGCGTCGCCTCACTGTTCAGCGCGTTTGCCGGCAGCTACGGGACTCTCCTCCTGACTCGTTTGGCGCTCGGCGCGGTGGCGGCCACCGCCGGCCCCGCCATCGCCTCCCTCACGGGCGACTACTTCCCGGCGCGCGAGCGCGGGCAGATCTACGCGTACATCCTCGGCGGCGAGATCGCCGGGACCGCGGTGGGCTTCATCGTCTCGAGCAGCGTGGCGAGCCTGATCGATTGGCGGGCGGCGTTCGTTCTGCTGGCCATTCCGGGCTTCTTCCTTGCCCGGGAGCTGTGGCGGACCGTCCCCGAGCCCCTCCGGGGTGGCCAGAGTCGCCTCGAGCCGGGAGTGCTCGATCTCCACGAAGCGGCCGCGCAGGCCGCCTCGAACCAGGACTGGGAGTGGGAGCAGGCGGGCGGGGGCGCTCCGGCCGAGGACGACCTGGCCCGCCAGGCGGCCGAGAAGAGAGGTGTCAAGCCCAACCCCGACCGGGTTCTGACCGAGGATCCGCGCGAGATGCCGCTGGGCCGCGCGGTCAGGTACATCCTTTCGGTCCCGACCAACGTGCACCTGATCGTCAGCTCATCGCTCGGGTACTTCTACTTCTCAGGACTCTCGACGTTCGCGCTCCTGTTCGTGCGTGGTCACTACCACACCAACCAGGCGACAGCCGAGGTTGTGCTGGCGGCGCTCGTCGGGGGAGCGATGGTCGGAACGCTGGTCAGCGGCAAGATCACGGACAACATGGTGCGCCGGGGGTTTGTCGAGGCGCGCGTCTGGGTTCCGGCGCTGTGCTATCTCGGCGCCGGGGCGTTGCTCATCCCGGGCGTACTGGGGAGCCACCTGACGCCGGCGCTGTGGTTCGACGTTGCCGGCGCCGCGCTGCTTTCGGCGGCGAACCCGCCGCTCGACGCCGCGCGGCTCGACATCATGCCGGCGGGGTTGTGGGGCCGTGCCGAGAGCGTCCGGACGTTCCTGCGCTCGCTCGCCCAGGCCCTCGCGCCGTTGGTGTTCGGCGGCCTGTCGCAGCTGATCGCGGGGATCGTGCCCCTGCAGACGCCGATCGGCACACATGCCAGTGGCGTATCCCCGAGCGAAGCCCGGGGGCTGGAGATCAGCTTCCTCATCTTGCTCGTGACGCTGTTTGCGGCGGGACTGTTCCTGGCGCGGGCGCGTTTCACCTACGCGGAGGACGTGGCGACGGCGGGCGCGTCGCAGCAGGGCGGAGAACGTAGCGGTGGGGCTGTGGCCGACGGGGCGGCCCGGGGGTCGGCGGGCTCAGCCCCCTAGGCCGCCGAAGATCGCGAACGAGCCGCGGGTTGGCTCGTCGTCGTAGGTCTGGCGCAGGCTCGCCTCAGCGGTGACCGTGCTGCCCTGTGGCGCCTCGCCGCGCAGGCGCTCGGCGAGCGCGTTGGCGCTGTCCTCGTCGTCGGCGCCGACCAGGAGGTATTTCCACCGGCGGACGGTCGGGAAACCTTCGTCGTGGAGTTGCTTGTCGAGCTTGACCGTGTCGTGGTGCGAGCGGCACTCGATCCGCACCTCGTACTCCGGATAGCCGCGGATGTCGGAGTCCTCGCGCTCCTGGGCGAGCAGCGCCTGGTGCTCGGCAAGCCGCTCGGCGTCGGTGGTCGGGAGGGGCTTGTCCGGGTCCTCCCAGTCCTCCGCGGTCGGGTGCCAGTGCTTGAGCTGGATCTCGATGTCCCAGTCGTGCTCGGCCGCGACCTTACGGATCGTCGCCTCGGCGGTCTCGGCCTGTGCGCGGCTCCCGGCGTATACGAACACGTTCGGAGGGTCGGCGGAGACGACCAGGCGCTCCCCGAACTCCTCCTCGAGATCGTCGCCGAGCTTGCCGGCGGACAGATGCTCGGTCAGCGTGTGCGCGCGGCCCTGCTCGAACAGCCCGATCTGCAGTCGCCAGTCGTCGCCCATGGCGCTCAGACTACCGCTGACGGGTGCAGGAGCGGGACGAGCGGGGTCCGGTCGGTGGCGAGCAGCGCGACCAGCGACGGTGGCGTGATCACCGTCGCGGCCGCCGAGCCGGCCGGTCTGGGTCGCCGCGCCGTATAGCCCGCCGGCGACCAGCGCAGCAGCTCCGAGCCGAGTACGAGGTGGGGGTGGCCGTCGTCGAGCCTCACGAACGCACCGTCCGGGAGCTCCCGGAACGTGGCTTGGTGGAATCGGCGCTGCTTCGTCAACGGGTCGCGGCGCTCGGAGTCGAGCTGCTCGTCGATCGCGTCGGCGCCGCGCTGGCCGGGGTGGAGCTCGGCCCACATCGCGGTCAGGCGCTCGTAGTCCCTGTACCGGCACTCCCCGCACGGTCGGTGGCCGGCCGCGAGCGCGGTTGCCTCGTCGAGGAAGAACAGTTCGGTGAACTTGCCGGGGGACATCAACGGCGTTCGGCGGCGGCCGTTGAAATCCAGTTGGCACGCGATCCAACGCCGCGTCGGGTAGCGATCTCGTATCCGGCCGCTGCCGTCGTGGATGCACCCTCGGTTGGCGTAGACGAGGCCGCGCTCGGGAGTCGCAATCACCTCGCCGAGCGGCGTTACACGGTTCTGGCGGGGCATCGGTCGAGCGTAGAACGGCCAGCGTCGCATACTTGTGACATGGATCGCTTGTTTGGAGAGAGCGACTCGCCGGCGCGGCCCGGTGCCGGGACGCTGCCCGGGGCTCCGCTCGCCACCCGGATGCGGCCGCGGACGCTCGACGAGTTCGTCGGCCAGGATCGGCTGCTCGCGGCGGGATCGTCCTTGCGCCGGGCGATCGAGGAGGGCCATCCTCACTCGATGATTCTGCACGGGCCGCCGGGCAGCGGCAAGACCACGCTCGCCCGGCTGATCGCCGACGCCTCGGACGCCGCGTTCGAGGAGGAAAGCGCGGTGCAGGCGGGCCGGGCCGAGGTGCGGGCGGTGATCGAGCGCGCGCGCGAGCGGCTCGGCAGCGGCGGGCGCAAGACGATCTTCTTCCTTGACGAGATCCACCGCTTCAACAAGGCCCAGCAGGACGCGCTGCTGCCGGCGGTCGAAGAGGGGCTGGTGACGCTGATCGGGGCGACGACCGAGAACCCCTACTTTGAGGTCAACTCGGCGCTGCTGTCGCGGTCGCGCATATACGAGCTCGAGTCGCTCACGCCCGCGCACGTGCGGACGCTGCTCGACCGGGCGGCGGCTCGAGGTGAATGCGGCTTGGGAGACCGCGTCCAGCCCGACGCGCTTGAGTTCCTCGCCGAGCGGTCCGGGGGCGATGCGCGCACCGCGCTGAACGCACTCGAGCTCGCGTGCCAGACCGCGGGCGCCGAAGCTCCGGTGACGCTCGAGCACGCGCAGGACGCCCTCCAGCGCCGCGCGCTCCTGTACGACCGTCAGGCCGACCGTCACTACGACACGATCTCGGCCTGGATCAAGGCGACCCGGGGGTCCGATCCGGATGCGTCGCTCTACTACCTGGCGGTGATGCTCGAGGGTGGCGAGGACCCGCGGTTCATCGTCCGCAGGATGGTGGTGCTCGCCTCCGAGGACATTGGCAACGCCGATCCGATGGCGCTGTCGGTCGCGGCGGCGGCGGCGGCGGCGGTCGAGCACGTCGGTATGCCGGAGGCTCAGTTCGCGCTCGCGCAGGCGGCGATCTACCTGTCGCTGGCGCCGAAGTCAGACGCCGCCAAGCGCGCCGTGATCGCCTCCCGCGAGTACATCCGCGAGCGCGGAGCTCAGGCGCCGCCGCCATGGCTGCGCTCGTCGACGCGGAGCGACGGCGGGTATGACAACCCGCACCGTCGGCCCGGGCACTTCTCACCGCAGGAGCTGTTGCCGGACTCGGCGATCGGCGCCCGCTTCTATGAGCCCGATGATGCCGAGGCCGCGCTGCGGGAACGGCTGGCAGCGATCAGGCGGAGCCGCGGCAGGGGTTGACCGCTAGTCTCGGCGGCATGGACACCGCCACCGCAGCTGCTCAACTCCAGTCGTTCAATCCCGCCACCGGCGAGCCGGTCGGCGCGGTCAAGATCACCGCTCCCGAGGACGTACAGGCCGTCGTCGACGCCGTCGCCGAGGTGCAGCCGGCGTGGGCGAAGCTGACGCTCGAGGAGCGCGGCCGCCACCTGGAGCGCGCCGCGGAGGTGCTGCTGTACGAGTCCGACGAGATCCGCGACCTGATCGTCCGCGAACAGGGCAAGCCGCGCAACGAGGCGTTCTCGATGGAGCTCCTGCCGACGATCGACGCGCTCAACTGGATCGCGAAAGCCGGTGCCGAGATCCTGTCCGAGGAGCAGGTTCCGATGCCGCAGCTGTTCCTCAAGACCAAACACTCGGCGTTCGCGTACGAGCCGCTCGGCGTGATCGGGATCATCTCGCCGTGGAACTACCCGTGGAGCATCCCGTTCGGCGAGGTCGGGCTCGCGCTGATGGCCGGCAACGGCGTCGTGCTGAAACCGGCTTCGTTGACGCCGCTCCTCGGCGAGCGGATCGTGCGCGTGTTCGAGCTCGCCGGCGTGCCCGCCGGGCTCGTGCGCGTCGTCCACGGTCCCGGCACGGGCGCTGCGCTCGCCGAGTCGAGCGTCGGCAAGGTGTTCTTCACGGGGTCGGTCGAGACCGGCCGGAGCGTCGCCGAGGCGTGCGCGCGGCGGCTGAAGGGCTGCGTGCTCGAGCTCGGCGGCAAGGACCCGATGATCGTGCTCGAGGACGCCCACCTCGACCACGCGATCGCCGGCGCCGTGTGGGGCGGATTCGCTAACGCCGGCCAGACGTGCTCGGGGATCGAGCGGGTGTACGTCGTGCGGTCGGTGGCCGATCGCTTCATCGACGGCGTCGTCGAAGGGGCAAAGCGCCTGCGCGTCGGCGACCCGACGAGCTGGGACACCGAGATCGGCCCGATGGTGTCGAGCGAGCAGCTCGAGATCGTCCGCGGCCTGGTCGACGATGCGGTGGCCGCCGGCGCTCACCTGCACTGCGGCGGGCCTGTCGATGCGCCCGCCGGGCTCGACGGCGCGTTCTACTCGCCGGCGGTGCTGACCGGCGTGACCCACGACATGCGGATCATGCGCGAGGAGATCTTCGGACCGGTGCTCCCGATCATCGTCGTCGACTCCGAGGCCGAGGCGATCGCGCTCGCCAACGACTCGGAGTTCGGGCTCGGCGCGTCGGTGTGGACCTCCGATCGCGCGCGCGGAGAGCGGATCTCCGCGGATCTCGAGTCCGGGATGGTGTGGATCAACGACCACATGTTCAGCCACGGCGCCTGCCAGTGCGCATGGGGCGGCGTCAAGGACTCGGGCCTCGGCCGGACCCACTCGAAGTTCGGTCTGTACGAGTGCGTGAACGTCAAGCTCCGCGTGTGGGAGGGGTCAACTGTTCGCGACCCCTGGTGGCATCCGTACGACGAGACGCTCGGAAAGGCGCTCCGCCAGACCGCGAATTTGCTGTATGGCCCGGCGTCCGTGCGCGGACGCGCGTTACGTGACGGGGCCGTCCCGCTGACGAAGCTCGGCGCGCGGCTGGCAAAGGACGCGTTTCGCCGGTAATCGCGGCGGTTCCGCCGGCAGCGCCGCGGACTTTGGCGATCCAGGTAACAGATACGTACCCTCAGCGCCAAAGTTCGGGCGCGGTACCCTCGTAGACATGCCTGCCCAGGCCTATGCCGGCAAAGAGTGCGTCTGCCAGCTCCGCAAGGGCACGTGCGACCAGTCGTGCGTGCAGGGGATGCTCGAGACGCCTTTCTACATCGCGTGTCTGCGCCTGACCGGCCGCCGCTGCGTGGTCGTCGGAGGCGGCGACGTCGGGCTCGAGAAGGTCGAGGGGCTGCTCGCGTGCGACGCGGATGTGACCCTGATCGCCCCCGAGGCCCATCCCGAACTGGTCCAGCTCGCGCTCGAGGGCTCGCTCGAGTGGGAACGGCGCAAGTACGCCGCCGGTGATCTCGACGGCGCGCTGATCGCGATCGCCGCCACCGACGACACGGACCTCAACATCCGCGTGTTCGAGGACGCCGAGGCGCGCGCGATGCTCGTCAACGTCGTCGACGTACCGCCGCTGTGCAACTTCATCCTGCCGGCGATCGTGCGCACCGGGCCGCTCGCGGTGGCGATCTCGACCGCCGGCGCCTCGCCGGCGCTGGCCAAGCGGATGAAGCGCGAGATCGGAGAGCTGTTCGGAGAGCCTTACGCGCTGCTCGCGATCCTGCTCAACGACGCGCGTGGCTGGGCGAAGGCAACGCTCCCGACCTATCAGGACCGCAAGGTGTTCTTCGAGTCGATCGTCAACGGCGACCCCGACCCGATCGAGCTACTACGAGCCGGGGATATTGACGCCGTGCGGGCGCTGATCGCCGACGCGCAGCGCGCGGTCGCACCCGCGGTGAGGTGAGCGAGCTCACGCATCTGGACTCCGCCGGCCGCGCCCGAATGGTCGACGTCGGAGCCAAGCCGGTGAGCGACCGACGCGCGGTGGCGCGGTCGGTCGTGCGCGTCTCGCCCGAGACCGCGCGCAAGGTGGCCGCCGGCGACGCCCCCAAGGGCGACGTGCTCGGGGTGGCGCGGATCGCCGGCATCCAGGCCGCCAAGCGGACGGCCGAGCTGATCCCGTTGTGCCACCCGCTCCCGCTCACGTTCGTCGGCGTCGAGGGATCGGTCGACGTCGACGCCGGAGCGATCACACTCACCGCCGAGGCACGGACGACCGGCCAGACCGGCGTCGAGATGGAGGCGATGACCGCGGCCTCGGTGGCGGCGCTGACCGTGTACGACATGGTCAAGGGGATCGAGCGTGGCGCCGAGATCGCCGAGGTCGTGCTGCTCGAGAAGTCGGGCGGCCGGTCGGGTCACTGGACCCGCGACGTGGTCAGCTGACGGTTCGTCCCGGGGTTACACGGTCGCTAACGCGACCGTCCCGGGGTTACACGGTCGCTAACGCGACCAATACACCACGCGCGATACGATGCCGCCGCCGGCCTATCGGGTCTCATCTATAGAGGGGGAGCGCCATGTGGTGCGAACGCACGCGCAGAGCGGCTACGATCGTCGGTTCGTCGTGGCTTCACCGCGCACTGCTGACGGGCGCGCTCGCCACCGCGACGGCGCTCATATTCACGACGAGCGCTCTGGCCGCCGGCAAGCCGGTCAACATCGGGACACCGTTTGAGAGCGGTCAGCCGTCGGTCGCGGTCGACAACGCGGGCGACGCCGTCGTCGCCTGGGCCAACACCAAGGACCTCGCCGGCGCCAACAATTTCGTGCAGTACTGCGTGCTGCCCGTCGGCGCCACGGCGTGCTCGCGAAGCGGGAACCTCATCCCTGCCGACTCGGGCCAGTACATCGACGGCGTCCAGGTGCTCGATGAGGGGTCGACGATCGTCATCCTGGCCGACGTGTACGGCACGGCCGGCAACAACGCCACCGACTACGAACCCGAGCAGGAGTGGCAGTCGACGGACGGCGGAGCGACCTGGCTCGACGTCAACAGCGGCCTGTCGGTGACGAGCGGCATCATCGACGCCGATACCGGGCCGCTGGGCGCCGTGACGGTTCCGGGGACCGGCGTGCTCGGCTACGGCTGGGACACCGCATCTGACGCGCCGACGTTCAACGCGTTCCCGCTGAGCTCGCCTCCGGAGTGCTCCGCGGCGTCGTGCCCCGCAGGCTATGCCACGCTCGAGCCGGACACCAATCCGGACACGCTCGGCAACGAGGCTGGGCACTTCGCCTCCCAGCTGGGCGCCAACCCAGGGGTGATGGGAGTCTTCGACAGCCTGTTCACGAACGGACCGCTGGGATGCAGTCAGAGCTTCGGCACGGCCTACGTCTACGGTTCGGGCGCCCAAAGTGCGACGAACAACTACAACGTCTCTCCGGGCCAGCCGAACAGCGCCTGGAGGGTCGCACTGGCGCAGGCCGACTGCAACGCGGAATACTCCACCGTCGGCGGCGGGCCGAGCGGGTTCGGAATCCTGGAGGACGACCTCGGCACGGGTAGTGTCGTCTACCACCGTTTCGACCAGGGAACCCTGAGTTTCGACTCGCCGCTGGTGACCGTCGCCTCCGGCCACGGCGAGCTTGACGGGGCGCTGTCACAGGATGGCGGCGGCGGGATCTACGCCACCTATCTCGCGGGCGCCGGCGGCGCGGTCGACCTGTCATACAGCGCCGACGGCGGTCACAGCTTCTCCACGGCGGCCCTGAACGCCAACTCGGATGGGGGCGCAGACAACCTCTCCAGCGCGGTCAATGCCGCCGGACAGGGCTGGGCGACCTGGACCAACAACGGCTCGGTGTTCGCCAGTTCGTTCCAGGCCGTCGATGCAATCTCCCCCGCGAAGACGAGCGGCGGCGCGACGAGCAACGGGTCGACGGTGACCGTCAACGTGACCTGCGCCTCGTTCCCGTGCACGGTGACGATCACGCTTACCGCGCCCGAGAGCGTCGTGATCCATGCGGCCAGCGTGTCTCACAAGAAGCGCAAGAGCAAGACGCTCACGCTCGGCAAGGGCACGATCACGATCAAGACCAAGGGCGGCAAGAAGCTCACGTTCAAGCTTTCGGGCGCCGCACGCCGGCTGCTGGAGGGCAAGAAGGGTCACGTCAGAGTCTCCGCGTTGATCTCCACGCAGATCGAGCATCACACGACGAAGGTCACGAAGACTCTGACGCTGACTTTCAAGCCGAAAGGGAAGAAGTGAGCGGACGGCGATCTATCCGAGCAGTTTGGCGACCGCCAGCGGTGTCCGCGCTCCTTCTCTGAACGCTCGTTCCGCGTCCAGTTCGGCGGCGCCGCCGGCGCCACCGATGACGACGTGCGGCCGCGCCGCGCCGGCGAGCGAGCGCGCAAGCGCGGTCTCGGGTTCCTGGCCGGCGGCGATCACGACGGTGTCCGCGGCTATGCGTCGCTCGGCGCCGTCGGCGCCGTCGGCGCCGCGGATCACGACCGCGCCCGGCTCGATCCGCTCGTACGCGACGCCGGTCAGGATCTCGACGCCGGCGGTCCGGAGCTCCTGGATGACCGCCCAGCGCGTCGATGGGCCGATGTGTTCGCCGACGCGCGTCCCCCGGCGCATCAGGGTCACGCGTCGGCGGCCCGGCGCCGGGGCGGGGACGACTCGCGAGCCCGGCGGCTGCAGCCCGTACGTCGCGTAGAAGTCGACATCGCGGTGGCTGACGAGATGCGCGACGTCGACGCCGATTCCGCCGGCGCCGATGATCGCGACGGCGTCGCCGGCCGCAACGCCGTCGCCGAGTAACAGCTCGGCGTAGCTGACGACGTGCGGGAGGTCGACCCCCGGGAGATCGATCGGCCGCGGAACCACGCCGGTGGCGACGACCACGATGTCGAACGCCTCGAGCGCTCCTGCGTCGCGCACCGGCGTCGCCAACCGCACCGTCACCCCCAGACGCCCCAGCTCGTGCTCGAAGTAGTCGACCGTCGAGGCGAAGTCCTCCTTGCCCGGGATCCGGCACGCCATCCGGAACTGCCCGCCGAGGCGCTGTGAGGCCTCGAACAGCGTCACCTCGTGACCGGCGCCGGCGAGCGCGCGCGCCGCCTCCATGCCTGCGGGGCCGCCCCCGACCACCGCTACCCGCGCACGCGACCCCGGCGCGGCCCGAGAAGCCCCGAGCTCGAGCTCGTAGCCGGCGCGCGGGTTGACCACGCACGACACGCGCTCGTCGAAGATCGACCGGTCGATGCACGCCTGGTTGCACGCGATGCACACGTTGATCGGGCGCCCTGAGCCCGGGCGTGCCTTCGACACGATCTCCGGGTCGGCCAGGAATGGCCGGGCCATCGACACGAAGTCGGCGTCGCCGGCGCCGATCACCGCGTCCGCGAGCTCGACCGTGTTGATCCGGTTCGACGCGATCACCGGGACGGCGCCCGCGACGACCTCCCTGACCGCCCGCGCCCACGGCCGCCACGCGCCGTGAGGGACGAGCGCCTGGACGGTCGGGACCCGCGACTCGTGCCAGCCGATGCCGACGTTCAAAGCATCGACATCACCGCTGAGCGCGAGCCGGCGCGCGAGCGCCAGCGCGTCCCCCGTGCCGGCGCCACCGTCGACGAACGAAGCGCCGGACATCCGGAACACGACCGCCTGCCCCGGACCGCCGGCCGCCCGCGCCGCCGCCGCCACCGCCAGCGCGAACCGCATGCGCCGCTCCACATCCCCACCCCACTCGTCGTCACGCAGGTTCGTCGCCGGCGCCAGGAACTGGTCGATGAGATACCCCTCCGAGCCCATGATCTCGACGCCGTCAAAGCCGAGCTCGCGGGCGCGGCGGGCGCCCCGGGTGAAGTCCTCGATGGTTTCCAGGACCTCCTCGGCCGACAGCGCCCGCGGCTCGCACCGGCTGTAGCGCGAGTACACCGCCGACGGCGCCACCGGGGTCAACCCGAACGACGCCTCGTACGCATACCGACCGGCGTGGAACAGCTGAAGCAACACAAGGCCGCCGGCGTCGTGGACCGCTCCCGCGACCCGCGCCAGCTTCACGTCGTCAGAACTCTCGTTGACGAAGCTGTAGTTGCGCCCGCCGGCGCCGACCCGGCTGACCGCCGACCCGCCGGTGACGATCAGTCCTGCCCCACCCAAGGCCCGCTCGCTGTAGAAGGCGGCAAGCGCTTCGCCGTCGTCGGCAAGGCCCTCGAGCCCGAGGTGCATCGACCCCATCACGATCCGGTGGGGCAGCGCCAGCGGGCCGATCGCGCCGCCCCGCCAAACGTGGTCGAGCACGGAGAACCGCTAGCGGAGCGCCTCGGACAGCGCGTCGAGCGTCCCGACGCCGGCGTCGCCCGCCATGTCCGCGTGGAACGGGGGCGCGACCGCGGTCAGCCCGCCGTCGACGAGCAGCGTCGTCCCGGTGATGTACTCCGCTTCGGGGGACAGGAGGAACAGCACGCTATCGGCGACCTCGCCGGCGGTGCCCAGTCGCCTCTTGGGGATCTTCGGGAGCACGGTCTCGAGCGACGGGACCCGGCCGGTGGCGTAGAAGTAGCTCGAGGAGTCGGTCTCGATGATGCCGCCGTTGACCGCGTTGACGTTGACGCCGAGCGGCGCGAGCTCGACCCCCATGTACCTGGCCCACGTCTCGATCGCGGCCTTGGCCGACCCGAGGTTCGCGTACGTCGGGAACGAGCGGATGCTGCCGTAGCTCGACAGCACGACGATCCGGCCGCCGTCGGGCATCATCCGGACCGCGCGCTGGGTGCCGACCACGAACGCGCGAACGTTCAGGTTGAACGTCCGCTCGAGGTGATGCGGCTTCAGGTCCATGAAGTGATGGAAGTTGCTCGCCGACGCGTTCGAGACGAAGAAGTCCAAGCGGCCGAATCGCTCCTGCACCTGGTCGAACATCGCCTGTATCTCCTCGAGGCTCTCGAGGTCGGCGCGGATCGCAATGCCGGTGGCGCCGAGGCGCTGGATCTCGGCGACGGTGCCGGCGGCCGCCTCCTCGTTGGCCTTGTAGTTGATGATCGGGGTCGCACCGCGCGCGGCGAGCCGCAGCGCCAGTGCCCGCCCGATCCCGCGTGAGCCGCCGGTGATCAGCGCGATCTTGCCCTCGAACCCGCGACGAGGATCGGGGAGCAGCGAATCCATCGAAGAGGCGGAATCGGTCATTTGCGCATCAGGTCCCGCGCGATCGTGGTCTTCTGGATCTCGGCGGTGCCCTCCTCGAACCGCTGCGCGCGGGCGTCGCGATACACGCGCTCGATCGGGCTCGTCGACCAGTAACCGAGCCCGCCGTGCACCTGGAGCGCGCCGTCGGTCACGCGCTGGAGCATCTCGCTCGCGAATAGCTTCGCCATCGCCGCCTCCATCGGGGCCTGCCCGGTCTGCTCCCACTTGGCCGCCGCGTGCCAGACCAGCCGCCGGCCGGCCTCGATGTCGGTGGCCATCTCGGCGAGCTTGAACGCGATTGCCTGCCGCTCGGCGATCTTCTTGCCGAACGTCTCACGTTGCTGGGCGTACTCGAGCGCGAGGTCGAGCGCCCGCTGGGCCAGCCCAACGCAAGTCGTGGCGAGCGAGATCCGGCTCGGACCGAGGAACCCGCTCAAAGCGATCTCCACGCCCTGGCCCTCCTCACCGAAGCGGTCGGCGACCGGGACCGGGGCGCGGTCGAACACGATGTGGCCGTGGTCGGTGCCGCGTACCCCCATCGTCTCGGCCATCTCACGAGCGTCGACGCCCTCGCCTCGAGTTGGCACCATCAGCGCAACCGTCCCGTCGGTGCCGCGCGTGCCCTCGACGCGCGCGAACGTCATCAGGTAGTCCGCGATCGTCCCGAACGTGATCAGGTGCTTCTCGCCGCTCAAGTAGTAGGTGTCGCCCTCGCGGACGACACTGCAGCGGATGTCGGCGCCGCTGCCCGCGCCGGGCTCGGTCAGCGTGAACGCGACCTTGATGTCGCCCGCGACCACCGGCTTGATGAACCGCTCGCGCTGGTCGTCGTTGGCGTGGGAGTCCATCGGCCGCCAGATTCCGTTGGAGACGTGGACGATCATCCGCAGCGACCCGTGCGACATCGAGAACAGCTCGAGCAGCTCGAGGTAGCGCGTGAATGGGATCCCACCGCCTCCGTAAGCCACCGGCGACGCGAGACGTAGGTAGCCGCGGTCGCGGAGCTCGTCCCAAAGATCGAGGGGCACGCGATGCTCGCGCTCGATCAGCTCCGCCCAGCGCTCGCCCTCGTCCTCGACGTACCCGCGGACCTCGTCGCGGAGCGCTTCGAAATCTGTTGTCGGGACGGTGGTCATATGGTCACGAGCTCGCGAGCCTGCGCGCGCAGGATGAACTTCTGGATCTTGCCCGATGGGGTCCGGGGGAGCGTGTCAACAAGCTCCAGACGCTCGGGCCAGTACGTCTTCGAGACGCGGTGTGAGTCTAGGTACTCGAGCATCGCTTCGAAGTCCAGCTCGCCGACGACGAAGGCACACGCACGTTCGCCCAGGCGTTCGTCGGGCATCGCAACGATCGCGACGTCGTGGACCGCCGGGTGGGCGTGCAGGAGCTGCTCGATCTCCGCTACCGGCACCTTCTCGCCGCCGCGGTTGATCACGTCCTTGACGCGGCCGGTGATCTGCAGGTAGCCCTCGGCGTCGATCCGCGCGAGGTCGCCGGTGCGGTACCAGCCCTCCGCGGTGACCGCCTCGGCCGTCAGCTCCGATCGGTTCAGGTACCCCTCGAACAGGCAATCGGTGTGGACCTCGAAGTTGCCCTCCTCGCCGGCCGACAGCACGCGGCCGCCATCGTCGACGACGCGCAGCCGCACGCCGGCGAGCGCCCGCCCGTCGGTGCCCCAGGCGCGCTCGGCCGGATCGCCGGGGGCGAACGCGGCGCCGAGGCAGCTCTCGGTCGTGCCCCACGCCCCGCCGACTTCGGCCTCGAGCACCTCGCGCGACCGGCGCGCCAGCTCGCGCGGGATCGCGGCGCCGGTCGCGACGAACGTCCGCAGCCGACCCGGACCCTCGCCGCGCTCGGCCGCCACCTGGGTCAGGTCCGCGAGGAACGGGGTCGCGGCCTGCACGAACGTCACGCCGAACCGCTGCATCGCGTCGAGCCCGACCTCCGGGTCCCAGACCTCCTGCAGCACCTGCGGCACGCCGAGGCGGATCGCGACCCACATCCCGTACAGGAAACCGGTCTGGTGCGCGAGCGGCGACGGGATGTAGACGACGTCGTCGGCCCCGAGCCCGAAATGAGAGATGTGATGATCGGCGGCGCGCATCAGCACGTCGTGGCGGTGCAGCGCCCCTTTCGGCTCACCCGAGGTGCCTGACGTGAACAGGAGCTGCGCGATCTGATCGGGGCGCGGCTGCGGAGCGGCGACGACGCCGGCGCGCGGCCGGGCTCCGAGCGACCCGCCCCCGTCGAGCACGATCACGTGCTCGAGCGCCGGCAACCGCGGCTGCAGGGCCTCCGCCATGGCAGCGTGGTCGCGGCCGCGGAACTCGCGAGGGACGAACAGAACCCGAGCGCCACTCTCGCGGAGCATGAACTCGAGCTCGCGCTCGCGGAAGATCGGCATCAGCGGCTCGCACACCGCGCCGAGTCGGAGCGTCGCCAGCGCGACCGTCACGAACTCGATCCGGTTAGGGAGCTGCAAGGCGACGGTGTCGCCGGCCCGCACCCCGAGCGACTCGAGCAGGCCTGCGACCCGGTCGGTCTCCTCGACGAGTTCGCGCCACGACCGCTCGCGCACCACGCCGCCAGCGCCGACCTCGACGGTCGCGAGCGCGTCCGGCCGCTCACGGGCGTGCCGCTGCAGGTCGTCCAGAATCATGGCTTTACCCGACGGACGGCACGCGAGCGGCACTCGACACGGCAGCGGGCACGCCGAGGGCGTTCATGTGATCGAGGAACTCGGGATACGAGATCCGGTAGGCGTGCGGGTATGACAGCTCGGTCACGCCGGTGGCGATCGATCCCGCCACGGCGAGCGACATCAGCACCCGGTGGTCGTTGAACGAGGACAGCGCCGCCCCGTGCAGGCGCTCGACCCCCTCGAAGCTCATGTCGTTCCCGTCGAACTCGACCTTCGCGCCCATCTTGCGGAGCTGGAGCATCGAGGCGACACGGTCCGACTCCTTGAGGCGCACGTGGGCCACGTGCCCGAGAGCGCTCTTGCCGCGCGCCCGGCTCGCGAGCACCGACAGGATCGGGACCATGTCCGGCGTGTCCCGGCAGTCGAGCGGGCCGCCCTCGGGCGGCGTGCCGTCGTGATCCATCGAGATCGAAAGACCGTCTGGCGCGAAGCGGAATGGAACGCCGGCGGCCATCAGCGAATCGAGCACCGAGGCCTCGGGATGCCCGGCGATCGGCGTCGAGCTTCGGAACGTCACGTTCGAAGGGTTGAGCGTGCACGCGGCGAGCCCGAACACCGCCGACCCGAGGTCGGGCGGCAGCACGACGTCGGTCGGCTTCGGGCGCTGACCCGGTTCGACGTAGAACTCGCGCCAGTCCTCGCGCGCGGTGACCTCGAGGCCGAACTCGCGCATCATGTCGAGCGTCAGCTCGAGATAGGGCCGCTCGTTGAGCTCGCCGCGAATCTCGATGGTCGTCGGCTCGAGTGCGTACGGCGCGAGCATCAGCAGCCCCGAGATCCACTGCGACAGCGTCCCGTCGATCCGGATGCGGCCTCCGCGCGGGACGCCCGGGTACACGGTCACCGGCAGGTGCTGGCCGTCGTAATCCAGGCGCACACCCATGCGCTTGAGCGCGCGCAGCAGCGGTCCGATCGGGCGCCGGCGGAAATAGCGCTGGCCGACGAACTTCACCGGGCGGTCGCCGAGCGCGGCGAGCCCGAGCAGGAAGTACAGCGTCGTGCCCGAGCTGCCGACCGACACCTCGTCGCTGACCGGGGAGAACCCCCCGCCGGTCACCCGCCAGCCCGTGCCGGCGTTCTCGATCTGCGTCCCGAGGCCGCGAAGCGCCCCGACCGTGAACGCGACGTGCCGGGCGTTCGTGCGCTCGACGATTGTGCTCTGCCCAGGGGCCAGCGCCGCGAGCATCAGCGCGCGATGCGCGTGGTACTTCGACGGCGGGATCGCCAGCTCCCCCACGAGCGGGGCCTGGGCTTTGGCTACCAGCAGGCGCACCGGCGGCAGGATAACGGCGCCTTCACACGCTCAGGCCGGCCTCCGAAAGAGACCCGCCGAATGGGGGGTCGGCGCTCCTAGTACTGGAGTGTTATATTACTTTTATGTTATCGACGGCGGCATTCCTGATCCGCGAAGCCCGCTCTAACGCCGCGATGACCCAGGTGCAGCTCGCGAGACGCGCCGGGTTGACGCAGTCGGCGGTCGCCCGGCTCGAGCGAGGAGGCTCCAATCCCACGGTGACGACGCTCGCCAACGTGATCGCCGCCACCGGGCACCGGCTTCTCCTCACCGCCGAACCGACCCGGCCATCTTTCGATGAGCGGCAGCTGCTCGAGCGGCTCGCGATGACTCCCGCCCAGCGCCTGGCCAACTTCACCGCGTCGAGCCGCAACCTGGGGGCGATGGTGGAGCGCGCGACGCGCCCGTGACTGACCGGCCGCCGCTCAGCGCCGACGAGATCCTCCGTAGGCTCGTTCAGCGCGGCGTTGACTTCGTCGTGATCGGCGGCATCGCCGCGGTCCTGCACGGCTCAGCGCGCAACACGTTCGACCTCGACATCTGCTTCGCCACCGACGACGCCAATCTGGCCGCGCTCGGCGATGTCCTGACCGCACTCGGCGCCCGCCTCAAGGGGGTGGACGAGAACGTCCCGTTCGTGCCCGATGCGCGCACGCTGCGACAGGTCGAGCTCTTGACGCTCGTCACTTCGCTGGGCGAGCTCGATGTGCTCGCTCGTCCCCCGGGAGCGCCGGCCTACGAAGACCTCCGCCGAAACGCGGATCGCTATGACCTCGGGGGCTTCAACGTGTCCGTCGCATCGATCGACGATCTCATCGCGATGAAGCAGGCGGCGGGGCGAGCCAAGGATCTTGTCGACATCGAGGAACTCGACGCGATCAAACGGCTACGCCACCGCCGCGCCGCGATCAGCCGGCCTTCTTGAACGTCCCGGCGGTCAGCACGCCCCGCCGGCCGGCACAGGCCGCGTTCTTGTCGCTCACCAGCGTGAACTTGAGCTTGTTGCCCTTCACCTTGAACTTGTAGACGCCCGTCCCCGGGCACTTCGCCGGGCCGCCGGTGTCCTTGAGGCTCACCTTGTTGCCCTTGATCGAGTACTTACCGCGATCCACGAAGTGCCCGTCGTCGGACACGGTGTACTTGCTGCTCGTGGCCTTGAACGTCCAGGTGCCGCCGAGCACGCCGCTCGAGTGGATCGTTTCGTTCCACGTTCCGCTGAGGCTTGCGGCGGCCGCAACCGCCACGGAGCACAGCGCCAATGCGGCCACCACGACCGCCGCGGCGAAGATCCTCTTCATCGCACACTCCCTTTCTGCTCCCGGCCAGAGCGATAGACCGGGCGCGACGCTACCGGCGGCGCTGTTGCCGTTGGGTTAGCGGCCGGTGGGTGTTCCGGGACGGGAGATCCCTACCCTGTCGGCAATGAAGACGGCGATCATCACGATCTCTACCTCCGTCGCCGCCGGCACGGTAGAGGACCGTTCGGGGCAGGCGCTGGCCAAGCTGGCGGAGGCGGCCGGCGCCGAGATCGTCGCTCGCGACGTCGTGGCCGATGACCGCAAAGCGATCGAGAAAGTCCTGCGACGCCACACGCGCGACGGGATCGCGCTGATCTTCACGACCGGCGGCACCGGCTTCACCCACGATGACGTGACGCCGGAGGCGACCAAGGCGGTGATCGAGCGCGACGCTCCCGGGTTCGCCGAGGCGATGCGCGCGGAGGCGCTCAAGCACACCCCGATGGGGATTCTGTCGCGCGGCGTGTCGGGGATCGCGGGGCGCACGCTGATCGTCAACTTCCCGGGCAACCCCAAGGCGATCGGCGAGCTGTTCCCGGTCATCGGCCCCACGCTCGGGCACGTGGTGACGACGCTCCAGCACGAGGGTGGACCAACCCCCGGCCATTGAGCTGCGAGGCCTGCGTCGCCACTTCGGCGAACGGACGGTGCTCCGGGACGTGTCGGTGCAGGTGCCCGCGGGATCGACGCTCGCCGTGCTGGGACGCAACGGCGCCGGCAAGTCGACGCTGCTGCGGATCCTCGCAACGCTGCTCAGGCCGCACGCCGGCGACGTGCTCGTGTTCGGCGAGGCGCTGCCCCGCCGGGGGTTCGCCGTGCGCGGGCGGCTCGGGCTGCTGTCCCACGACCCACTCCTATACCGAGATCTGAGCGGTCGCGAGAATCTCGCCTACCACGCCCGGCTGCACGGCGTGAGGCCAGAGCGCATCGACGAGTTGCTCGAAGCGGTCGGGATGGGGAGACGGGCCGACGAGCCGGTGCGCCTGCTCTCGCGGGGGATGGTGCAGCGACTCGCGGTTTGCCGCACTGTGCTCCACGCGCCCTCGCTGCTGCTCCTGGACGAGCCGCTGGCCAATCTCGACCCGGCCGCGACCGAGCTCGTCGCGCCGCTGATCGGACGGGCCGCGGGGCCCACGCGCGTGCTGACGAGCCACGACCCCCAGGCCGCGCTCGCCGAGGCCGACCTCGTGCTCGGGCTCGAGGACGGGCGGACCGCGTTCCTGACCACCCCGGACAAGGTCGATCCGGCTGCGGTGAAGCGGCTGTACGTGTGAGCGGCCGGGGATGAGGACCGTTCTGACCGTCCTGCGCAAGGACCTGCTGCTCGAGCTCCGCGGGTTCGAGACGCTGCCGGCGATGGTCCTGTTCGCGATCGTGACGTTCGTGATCTTCCACTTCGGGCTGAACCGCGACACGATCGACGGACAGCTTGCCGCCGGCGTTCTCACGGTCACGCTGCTGTTCGCGGCGATGCTCGGGATCAACCGATTGTTCGTCGCCGAGCGCGAGCAGGGTGGCTTCGACGCGTTCCTGCTGGCGCCGGTCGACCGCTCGGCGCTGCTCGTGGCCAAGGCGCTGGCGCTGTTCCTGTTCCTGGTCGTGCTCGAGGTGATCGCGGTCCCGGCGTTCGGGCTGCTGCTGCTCGGACCGTCGCTCGGACCGCCGCTGCTCGGACTGATCGCGGTGCTGGCGCTCGGAGACGTGGCGCTGGCGGTGATCGGGACGCTGGTCTCGGCGATCGCCGTCCAGACACGGGCGCGAGACCTGATCGGCCCGATCATCGGCCTGCCGCTGCTGCTCCCGGCCCTGATCGGGATGGCTCGAGGGGCGGGCCCGCTGCTCGTCGCCCACACGTCTGGGTCGCCTCCCGGGAGGTGGGTGGCGATCCTCGCTCTCTATGATCTGGTGTTCGCCCTCCTGTCTTACGCTGTCTTCGACTTTCTCCTGGAGGACTAAGGCTTTGACGACTTACGGACGCGGCCTTCGCGGCCTTTCCCTCGCCGCCGCCGCGACCATCACGGTGGCGCTTGCGCTGACCTTCTTCTACGCGCCGCTGGACGCCAACCAGGGCTTCATCCAGAAGATCTTCTACATCCACGTGCCGCTGGCGATCACGGCGCTGTGCGGGTTCGTGTTCGGCGGCGTGCTCGGCGCGATGTACCTGCGCACGGGCGATCGCAAGTGGGACATCCGCTCGTACGTCGCGATCCACATGGCGCTGATCTTCGGGATCGGGACGCTGTTCACGGGCACGATCTGGGCGAAGGCGTCATGGGGCCACTGGTGGGTGTGGAGCGACCCGACGCTGACCTCGTTCCTGATCGTGATGCTGCTGTTCGCGACCTATCAGCCGCTGCGCTTCTCGATCGAGGACCCCGAGCGCCAGTCCCGCTACGCGAGCGTGTTCGCGGTCGTTGCCGGCGCGTTCGTGCCGCTCAACTTCATCGCCGTCCGGGCGGCCCAGCAGTACGTCCACCCGCGCGTGCTGACGCTCACGGGCGGGAACCTGCCGGGGTCGATGCGGCTGACGTTCCTGGTGTCGCTAATCGGGATCGCGCTGCTGTATGCGACGCTGTGGAAGTACGAGATGGCGGCCAAGAGCACCCGCATGCAGGTGCGCGCGCTGCGGCGCGCGCTGCTCGGCGAGGACGCGATGGCACCCCTGAAGCGGAGCGCGGCGCCATCATGAGCCTGTTCGCCGTCGCCCCGGCGCTTCCGCTCCATTCGGCGGGCAAGTACGTCGCCGGCGCGTACATCGTGTTCCTGGCGCTCGTGCTCATCTACGTCGCGATCATGGCGACGCGCCTGTCCCGGACCGAACGTGAGCTGATCGAGCTCCGACGCGACGTCGAGGCACAGCGGTCCGCCGGCGAGCAGGCTCGCGAGCGAGAGCCGGTGGCGTGAGCGAGCTGCTTGCGATCGGCGTCTCGCACAAGACCGCGCCGGTCGAGGTGCGAGAGCGCGTATCTCTGACCGACGCGCGCGGCGCGGAGTTCGTGCGCGACCTGCGTGGGACCGGGGAGGTGCACGAGGCGGTTACGATCTCGACCTGCAACCGCACCGAGCTGTACGTCGTCGTCGGCAACCCGGTCGAGGCCGAGAGCCGCGCGCTCGGGATGCTCGCGAGCCAGGCCGGCATCCGCCCCACCGAGCTCGCTCCGGCGATCTACTCGCTGCGCAACTGCGACGCCGCCCGCCATCTGTACCGCGTCACCTCGGGTCTCGATTCGATGATCGTCGGCGAGGCCGAGATCCAGGGCCAGATCAAGCGCGCCTACGACGCCGCGATCGCCGGCGACAGCGTCGGCCCGCTCACCAACCACCTGTTCAAGGCGGCGCTCGAGACCGGCAAGCGCGTCCGCACTGAGACGGCGATCGGCGAGCGGCAGCTGAGCCTGCCGGCGGTGGCGGTGGCGCTCGCCCGCGAGCAGCTCGGAGAGCTCGTCGGGTGCGTGGTCGTGATCGTCGGCACCGGCGAGACAGGAGAGCTTGCCGCCCGCGCGCTCGCCGACAGCGGCGGGCGGACCGTGTTCGTCGCGAGCCGTCGGCGCGACCGCGCGATCTCGCTCGCGCGACGCTACGGCGGCGAGAGCGTGAGCTTCGACGAGCTGCCTCAGGCGCTCGAGCGCGCCGACATGCTTGTCGCCGCGACCGCATCGCCGCATCTGCTGCTCGAGGCCGAGGAGCTAGGCGAGGTGATGGCGGCGCGAAGCCGTCGTCCGCTGCTGCTCATCGACCTCGCGGTCCCGCGTGACATCGACGCCGCCTGCGGCGAGATCGACGGCGTCTCGCTGTACGACATCGACGACTTGCAGGCCGTGATCGCCCGTAACCGTAAGGTCCGCCAGGCCGAGGCGCGCAAGGCCGAGGGGATCATCGAGGAGGAGATCCAGCGGTTCGCGGTATGGCTGGGGTCGCTCGAGGTGCGCCCGACCCTGGCGGCGCTCCGCACCCACGCCACCGCGATCGCCGAGCAGGTCGTGGCCGAGAACGCCGGCAAGTGGGAGGCGCTGTCGTCGCGCGACGCTGAACGCGTGGACGCTCTTGCCCGCGCGATTGTGAATCGGCTGTTGCATGCGCCCACAGCGCGGCTCAAAGAGCTCAGCGACGACCGCGTGCACGCCCGGATGGCGCTGATTCGCGACCTGTTCGGGCTGGAGGTCGAGAGCGGCGCGCCGGCTTCGGCGGCCGACGTCGGAGACCTCGCCGAGAGGCGAAAGCTCCGCCAGCAAGGCCTTTGATCCGGATCGGGACGCGTGGGAGCGCACTGGCGCTCGCGCAGGCAGCGTGGGTGGGTGCGCGTCTGGGCGTCGAGTACGAACTGGTGAAGGTCGAAGCGGCCGGCCCCGTGGGTGACAAGTCCCGCTGGGTCTCCGAGCTCGAGCGTGCCCTGATCGCGGACGAGGTCGACGTGGCGGTGCATTCCGCCAAGGACGTCCCCGCGGAGCTCGCGGATGGGCTGGAGCTGGTCGCGATCCCGGCGCGCGAGGATCCGCGCGACGCGATCTGCGGCGCTCCGTCGCTGTCGGGCCTGCCTTCGGGCGCGCGCGTCGGAACGAGCAGCCTGCGCAGGGCGGCGCAGATCCGCGCGGCGCGCCAGGACCTCGAGGTCGTGGAGGTGCGCGGCAACGTCGACACGCGGTTACGCAAGCTCGCCGCGGGTGAGTGCGACGCGCTCGTGCTCGCCGTCGCCGGACTCGCGCGCCTCGGGCGTCTCGACGCCGCCGACGGCATCCTCGACGAGTTCGTCCCGGCCGCCGGCCAGGGCGCGCTCGCGCTCGAGGCCCGCCCCGGCCGCGTGCCGGTTTCAGGGCTCATCGACGACGAGTCCACGGCGTGCGTGACCGCCGAGCGCGAGCTCACCCGCGCGCTCGGCGCCTCGTGCAACACGCCGATCGGAGCGAACGCGCGCCTGCGCGACGGCGGCGAGCTTGAGCTCAAGGCCTGGGTGGGGCGCCCCGATGGCTCGGCGTGGCTGAGCGACCGGCTGTGCGGCGTGCCGGACGGACTCGGTGGGCGCGTCGCCGATCGGCTGCTGACCGTCGGCGCGGGCGAGCTGCTCCGCGAGGTCGAGCGCGGAGCCGCGCCGTGACCGTGTACCTCGTCGGCGCCGGCCCCGGCGACCCCGGGCTGCTCACCGTGCGCGCTCTCGAGTTGATCGCTGCCGCCGACGTGATCGTGTACGACCGGCTGATCCCGTCTTGCGCCCTGGACGGCGCGCGGCCCGACGCGACCCTGGTCTACGCCGGCAAGGAGGGCGGTGGGCCGTCTATGCCGCAGTCGGAGATCACGGAGCTGTTGATCTCGCATGGCGCTTCTGCGGGGGTCGTCGTGCGTTTGAAGGGCGGCGACCCGTTCGTGTTCGGGCGCGGCGGCGAGGAGGCCGAGGCGCTCGTGTCGGCGGGAATTGCGTTCGAGGTCGTGCCGGGGGTCACCGCCGGCGTCGCCGGGCCGGCGTACGCGGGGATTCCCGTCACCCACCGCGACGCCGCGAGCGCGGTCGCGTTCGTCACCGGGCACGAGGACCCGACGAAGGCCTCGGGGTCGGCACTCGATTGGGATGCGCTGGCGGCGTTCCCGGGGACGCTGGTTTTCTACATGGGCGTCCGTCAGCTGCCGGCGATCTCGTCCGCGCTGATCGCCGGCGGGCGCGAGGGTGCCGAGCCGGCGGCGGTGGTCGAGCGCGGGACGCTGCCCGATCAGCGGGTGGTGACCGGGACGCTCGCTTCGATCGCCGAGGTTGCGGCCGACGCGGGGATCCAGGCGCCGGCGCTCATCGTGGTCGGTGCGGTCGCGGGTCTGAGGGAGGCGTTGCAGTGGTTCGAGTCGCGGCCGCTCGCCGGGGTGACCGTCGCCGTGACGCGGGCGCGCGCCCAGGCGAGTGGGCTCGCCGCGCGGCTGGCCGGCCTCGGCGCGGCCGTCGTCGAGGCGCCGGCGATCCGGATCGTGCCGCTCGACGGGCCGCCGCTGTCCGTCGCCGGGTACGACCTCGTGTGTCTGACGAGCCCGAACGGCGCGCGGCTGTTCTTTGAACGGCTGGCCGCCGCTGGGCTGGATGCGCGCGCGTTGGCAGGCGCGCGGGTCGCGGCGATCGGGCCGGGCACGGCTTCGGCGCTGCGGTCGCATGGGGTGATCGCGGACGTCGTCCCCGAGCGGTTCGTCGCCGAGGGGCTCATCGAGGCGCTCGCCGGCGTGCCGGTCGAGCGCGCGCTGGTGGCGCGGGCGGCCGAGGCGCGGGACGTGCTCGTCGACGCGCTCCGGGAACGCGGCGCCGAGGTCGACGTGATCGCGCTGTACGAAACAGTTGCCGAGCCGCTCTCGGACGTCCAGCTCGACGCGGTCGCCGGCGCCGACTATGTGACGTTCACGTCGTCCTCGACTGTCCGGTTCTTCCTCGAGTCGGCCGGTGAGCTCCGTTTGGAGTCGCGGCTGCGGGCCAGGCTCGTCAGCATCGGCCCCGTCACGAGCGCGACGCTCCGCGACCACGGCCTCGAGCCCGACGTCGAGGCGACCCGGCACGACATCGACGGCCTCGTCGAGGCGCTGGTCGAAGATGTGGCCGGCCAGGCGACGCGATAGTTAGGATCGCTACCTGACGCGAATGACGCGAATGACGCGAGAGCGTGTCGATCGGGCGACTGAACGACCTCCTGACCGAGCGCGGCCGGGGGACGGACACCGGCCGCGATCCGACCCCCGTCTCGATCTGATGGGCGTGCCGCCCGGAGTGGGCAACCGCCAGCTGGGCCGGTGGGCGCGAACGCTCAGTCGGGACCCTCGTGACCCGACGAAGCCGATAACCGTCTACATCGGCAAGCCGCCTCCGCCCCCGCCGCCGCCCCCGCCGCCGGAGGCGATGAAACGCGCCACGCCGGAGAACCGGCGGCTGGCTGAGCTGATCGACACGCTCGACCAGCTCGACGATGCCGCGCTGAAGAACGTGCGCGAACAGGCGGCGGCCGTCGCAGTCGGCAGCAGCAAGGACCAGGCGGGGGCGGAGCTCAAGCTTGAAGCGGCCGAGTTTCTGACCTCCCGCCGCCGGCTCAGGCCGCTCAGCTCGAGCTCCGACGCCAGCGCGACCGAGCGGCGACTCTACGTGCGGTCGCTGATCCAAGAGGGACTTACCGATCCGACGCTCAGGAAGCAGACCGGGGGGTCCTTCAAGAAGGCGCTTGCCTCATTCACCCACACCGGCGCGATCGCGGCGGACATCGCGTTCTTCGAGAAGCAGGCCGAGGAGTTCGGCAAGGAGTTCAAGAGCCAGGCGAGGCAGACGGCCAACCACCTGCTGTCCGACAGCCTCAAGTCGATGACCAAGGTTCTGAGCTCCTACGGGCTCCCCGCCACCTCGGCGATGCTTGCCGCGGAGCGGGTGTACCACGGCGCGTCGCTCGACAAGGAGGCCGACGGCGTCGTCCGCATGGCCACCGCGGACAAGGACATAAACACGCCCGAGCACGAGGACAAGCGGCGAGACCTTGCGAACGAGGTCAAGAACCTCAAGAACCAGCAGTTGCTCGTCGCCCACGCCCAGAAGCAGGCAAACATTGCTGTCAACAACGCCCCCGTGAGCGGCCAGGGACCGGCGTGGGATCGGGTCAAGGAGACGCAGCAGGAGCTGGCGCGCGAGCGGGCCGAGTTGACGCGCTACTGGATCGAGGCCGAGCGCGAGCACCCGATCATCGCGGCCTTCCGCCGCGGCGAGGACGTCGAGAAGGTCGATCTCGGCACGCTCGGGACGGATCCCGTGCGCGACGAGATGAAGACCGTCGTCGTCCAGATCCTCCCGAAGATCGCGGACATCTACAAGGCGCAGTACCTGATCGGGCTCGGTTCCGAGCACCATGGGATCTCGCCACTCGCGCTCGCACCCGTGGTGGCGCTCACCAAGACGAACATGTTCGTCCCGGATCGCTCGCTGCGAGACGGGGTCGTCAAGGACCTCGTCGACGAGGCCGCGGACAGCGATCCGACCTGGGTGAAGGTGCTGGCGGTCGCGCTGGCCATCGTCACGCTGATCCCGTCGGGCGGCAGCTCGGCGGTCCTCATAGGGGCCACCGGCGCGGCGTTGGCCGCGTACTCCGCCGGCGCGGCATGGCAGGAATACGACGTCCACAAGACGCTGGCGAACACGGACCTCGACCTGGCACGGTCGCTCTCGACCGAGGAGCCGTCGATGACCGGCTTCGCCGTGAGTCTCGTGTCGCTCGGGCTCGAGGCCATCCCGCTGGTCCATGCGTTCAACACGGCTCGCCGGATCAAGGCCCTCATGAACGAGGGCAAGGACGTCGAGGCGCTCGTGAACGAGCTCAACCGTATCGGCGAGACCTCGCCGGCCAAGGTGAAGAACCTGGGGAAGGAAGCAGAAGAGGAGGCCGCAGCGGCCAACCGTGAAGCTGCCCGGACACACCCGCACGACCCCGTGCCGAAACCCCTCAAGCCGGTTGAGCCTGCCGCCGAGCCATCCGCGTTGCGGCCGCCGCCCCGCGATCCCGAGCTCCCGCACGACTTCGCCGGCGTGTCATACACCGAGGCCAAGAAGCTTCAGGGCGACCTCGCCGCAGGGCTGAAGCAGTACGTGCACGGCACCGTCGACAAGAATCCCGACATGGCCTGGGTGATCGAGATGCTCGCCGAGGCTCCGGACACGTCGACGAATTGGCAGTTGCTGAAGGTCTTGAACCGCGATTACGCGACCGTTCGCGACCCCGACAAGATCGCCGAGTTCGCGGTCTTCCTGTACCAGAGGGCCGCCGAGCGGCGAACGACGGTTCGTCGCGCGCTCCTGGAGTACGTCGGCGGCGGGACCTCGCCGCGCACGATCACGAGTCTCGAGCGAAGCGACCTGCTGAGGGATCAGCCGTTCGTCGATCTAGGTTTCAGCACGGGGGACCCGCACGGACGATTCACGCACATGTTCCAGGAGGGGTTGATCGACTTCGTCCACGGACCGGGAGAAGGACGGAAGCTGCGCCAGTTGGTCGCGCGCACGACAGGTCCGCCGGGGGCGGTACGCCGCGAGAAGGAGTTCTGGGCGACGACGTGGGACGCGTTCTTCGACGACGAGACCGGCAGGCTCGACGTCCCGAAGGATCCCAAGCACATCAACCGTCCGGAGATCCTCGGCCCGCTCTTGCAGAGGTATCTCGGACTCCCTCTCTGACGCTCCGGCGCTCGGAATACGCTCCCGGGAGCGTGGCCATCCCCGTCATCACGTTCATGTCCGACTACGGGCTCGAGGACGACTTCGTCGGCGTCTGCCATGCCGTGATCGCCGGCATCTGCCCCGAGGCGCGCGTGATCGACCTTGTGCACTGGGTTCCGCGGGGCGATGTCCGGACAGGGGCGGTGATCCTGCGGGGAGCGCTCCCGTACCTGCCGGCCGGCGTGCACTTCGCGGTCGTCGATCCCGGCGTCGGCACCGACCGGCGCGCCGTGGCGATGCGCATCGCCGACGGCCGGCTGCTCGTCGGACCGGACAACGGGCTGCTGTCTTTGGCGGCCGATCGCGCCGGTGGGGTGGTCGAGGCGGTCGACATCGGTGACTCACCGTTCGCGCTGCGGCCCGTGTCCGCGACGTTCCACGGGCGCGACGTGTTCGCTCCGGTGGCGGCGCGGCTGGCCGCGGGCGCGTCGCTGGCGGACGCCGGCACTCCGTGCGACCCGTCCGGCCTGGTCGGGCTGGACCTGCCGCGGCCTCGGGTGATCGACGGGGTGCTGGTTGCGCACGTGCTCTACGTCGACCGCTTCGGGAACGCCCAGCTCGACGTGGAGGGGCCGGACCTTGAGATCGGCGCTGTGTTCGAGATCGCTTGCGCGTCCGGTCGTTTTGAGAGCGTTCGGTACGTGCGGGCGTTCGCGGATGCGGCCGCCGGCGAGCTCATGCTCTACGAAGACTCCTACCGACGGCTGGCCGTCGCGGTCAACCGGGGCGACGCCGCGTCGCGCCTGGAGCTGGCGGTCGACGACGAGCTTCGCATCCGGCCGACGTGAACGCGACGGACGGTGTGCGGCTGACCGAGGTCGAGGTGTGGACGGACGGCGCCTGCTCGGGCAACCCCGGACCGGGAGGCTGGGCCGCGCTGCTGCGGATGGGCGAGCACGAACGCGTGGTGTCAGGCGGCGAGCCTCTGACGACCAACAACCGCATGGAGCTCCGGAGCGTTGTCGAGGGGCTGAGAGCGCTGAGGCGGCCGTGCCGGGTGCGGTTGCATCTGGACTCGAGCTACGTCAAGAACGCGTTCACGAACGGCTGGCTCGCCCGCTGGCAGCTGAACGGCTGGATGACCTCCGGCAAGCAGCCGGTCAAGAACCGGGAGCTGTGGCTGGAGCTGATGGAGGAGGTCTCGCGCCACACGGTCGAGTGGGTGAAGGTGGCCGGCCACGCCGGAGTCGAGCTCAACGAGCGCGTCGACAGCCTCGCGTGCGCCGAACGGGACCGCCAGGCCGATCAAACGAACCTGTCGGAGATCCGTGTCTGAGCTCCGGGCGGACGTGCGCGGGCTCGGCAATCCCAGAGTCCATTTCCGGCTGACCGACTCGACCAACGCGAGGGCGCGCGAGCTCGCCGGTCGCGGAGCGCCGCACGGCACGGTCGTGACGGCGTCCGAGCAGTCGGCGGGGCGCGGGCGTCAGGGCCGGACCTGGACCGCGCCGGCGGGGCGTGCCCTGCTGTGCTCGATCCTGATTCGCGAGCCGCCGCGGCTGCTGCCGCTCGCGGCGGGGGTGGCGGTGGCGGAGGTCGTCGGCGCGGACGCTCAGATCAAGTGGCCGAACGACGTGCTGGTCGCCCGGCGCAAGGTCGCCGGCATCCTCGTCGAGGCCCGCCCGGCTGATCGCTGGGCGGTCGTAGGCATCGGCCTCAACGTGGCGCTAGGTCCCGAGGACTTCCCGCCCGAGCTCCGCGACCGGGCGGGCACGCTCGGGCGCGATCCAAGCGAGATCGAGGCGGTGCTCTCGGCCCTGCTGGGCGAGGTCTCACGCTGGATCAACGCTGGCGCAGATGCGGTGCTCGACGCGGTCCGGGCGCGTGACGCGCTGCGCGGCCGCGAGATCCGCTGGGCCGGGCGGACCGGCACCGGCGCCGGCATCGACGGCGACGGGCGCCTCGTGGTCGCGACTGAGGATGGGGAGGTGCGGCTCGACGCCGGCGAGGTCCACCTCGGTGGCGCCTCAGGGGGTGCATGACGCAACAAAGCGGCCCCTCCACCGGGGGCACAGGGCATATAAGCGCCGCCCGGGCGCTTATGTTGCCGAGGCAGGTGGCTCCGGCGGACTTTGGCGAGTTAGGGACGCGCTACGCCGCGGCTTGGGAGTCGTCGTCCTCGTGCGCGGAGTCGTCGTCGGCCGAATCGTCGATGTCGTTGTCATCGTCATCGGCCGAATCGTCGATGTCGTCGTCATCGTCGTCGTCGTCTTCCACGGAATCGTCGATGTCGTCGTCATCGTCGTCATCGTCGTCCACGGAATCGTCGTCATCGTCGACATCGTCCTCGTCGCGGCCGCCGCTGTCGACGTCGACGTCGAGCTCATCATCGTCGTCGTCGACCTCCACCTCGACATCGATCTCGACGACGTCTGGGTCGATTGCCGTCTCGTCGCCATTCTGCGCGGCGGTCGCCACCACGCGCCGCTCGTTCACCGCGGCGGCACCGCCGGTCCCGGCCGTCTTGCGCTTGCGCCGGCTCTTGCCGCGCCGGCCCTTCGGGAAGTTGCGGAGCAGCTCGCGCGCGAGCGCCGCCGGCTTGCGGGCCATTCGTGTCCGCGCGCCGCGCAGCGCCTCCTCGGCCTCCGGGGTGTGCGCGAGCGCGGCCGCGAGAAGCGCCGCCGACAGCCGGCGGTCCTCCTTGCGCGCGGCGTGGACGAGCCGGCGCGCGTTCCGCGCATGCGCCGCGCCCGACGAGTTCACAAGCAGCCCCAGCAGCCGCTTGGTCTCGGGCCAGCGCTGGACGGCGTACTCCTCGTGGACCTCGCGGGTGTACTCGGCCATCCGCCAGATCCACGCGTTGGCCTGGTCGCGGCGGCCGATGCGGCGCTCGGCGAGCGCCTGAAGCATGATCTTCACGCCCTCGCGGCGCTCGTCGCGTGGCCAGCCGGCCATGATGTCGATCGCGGTGTCGAACGCCTCGGCGTCCCGCGAGGCGGAGATCTCCTGCAGCGCTCGCAGCCGGAGCTGGGCGTTGCGGTTGCGCTGAACGGCGGTCAGCAGGAAGCGCCGCTTCAATTCCCCGCCGCGGTCGAAGTGGAGCATCGCCTTGGCGCGGCGCCAGCCGTTGGGCGCGACGCGGGCGCCGGCGAGAGCTGCCCACACGTGCTGCTCGCCGTAGTCGAGGTGCTCGACCGCGATTCGCCACAGCTCGCGCTCGAATACCTGCGCGCGCCGCTCGGGATCGGGGGTCACCGGCAGGACCCGGCGCTCGACCCGGACCCGGCGTCCCCGGCCGCGGCGCACCGGACCGACCACGATCGCGCCACCGCGATATACGTCGCGGTCGAGCAGGGAATGGAGCGTCACGACCGGGTCGTCGTGCTTGGTCGCCGGATGGACGAAATCGATGACGATCCCCGCCTCCTTGCCCGGGTGCCGGCGCGTTACGCGGCCGACGCGCTGCTGGTAGATGCGCTTCGACGCGGTCGGCGCGAGGTGCATGCAGATCGTCGCGCGCGGGCTGTTCCAGCCCTCGGCGAGCAGCTGGGCATTGACGAGCACGTCGATCTTGCCCGACTCGTAATCGGCGAGGATACGAGCGAGCTGGCGCTTGGGCGTCTCGCCGGACACACCCTTGGCCTTCATCCCCATGTCCTGGAACGCCTTGGCGACGTTGTAGGCGTGGCGCACGCCGGCGGCGTACACGACCCCTGGGACGTTGTTAAACCGGGTCTTGTAGAGGTCGGCGATCGCCATGTTGAACGGCGTCTGGTCGAGCAGCTCGGCCAGCATCTCCTGGTCGAACTCGGTGTCGACCTCGCCCCGCCGCAGCGGCACCTTGGCGATCGTGCGGACGCCCGGCCCTGGCGGGATGCGGATGCACCGCAGCGGCGCGATGACGCCGCGTCGCGCGGCCTGGGCCAGATCGAACCGCGAGGTCTGGGTCGGGAACAGGTCGGTGACGTGGCGCGCGATCAGCGCGCCGGTGGCGGTCATGCCGATGAAGATCGGGCCCGACCAGGCGCGGATCGCGGCCGAGGTCTTCTCGCCAAGGGCGGTGTGGGCCTCGTCGCAGATCACGATCGTGTAGGCGTCGGAGATCCGGCCGGCATTGCGTACGAACCACTGATACGTCTCGACGGTCACGGGTCCGTTGCCGTTGTCCTTGCCCTTGAGCAGTGGCGGGCAGATGCGGCCGCCGTAGCCGCGGTCGCGGAGTTCGCCGTTGAACTGGTCGACGAGGTTGCGGCGGTGGGTGAGGATCAGCACGCCGCCGGTGCGCGAGGCCTCGACGAACCCGAGCGCCGCGACGGTCTTGCCGGCGCCGGTCGCGTGCTCGAACCAGAAGCGGCGGTCGGCGTTCGGGTCGTCCGCGGCCTCGCCGATCTCAACGTCCTCGTCGAGCTCGTCGCCGTCGTCCTGCCAGTCCTGGGGTTCCTCGTCGTCGCCGTTAGCGTCGTCTAGCTCGGAATCCTCCTCGCCGGGGATCGTCACCGGCGCGAGCTCAACCGGGGCGGGCGGCGGCGGTGGCGGCGCCACGCCGTTGCCGCCGAGCTGGGCCTCGGCGAGCAGTGCCGTCAAGGTGCCCGACAGCGCGTCGACCTGGTGGGCCGAGAGCACGGCGCCGTCGGCCAGATGCGGCTCCTCCTCGGACAGCAGCCGCTCGAGCCCGAGCAGCAGCGAAAACTGGCGCCGCCAATCGATCAAGGGCTTGTCGGCGCCCGCGTCCAGCTCCGCCAGCGCGGCATCGAGCGCACGGCGGCGCGCGGATCCGGGGGCGAGCGCGTCCTCGAGCGACTCGCTCTCGTAGACGAAGCGCTCACGGGTGAACAGCTCGGCTCGCGCGATCGCGGCAGGACTGGGAAAGGGGGTGGAATCACCCATACAAATCGAAAGGTTGCGTTCGGAAATGCGAGCCGCGGAGGTACTGCTAAGCGACTCAGGCGGTCTCGCTAGAGGCCGGCACGGCGAGGATAAACCCTCAGAAGCGGAGCCCCCTCGCCGCCACCCGGCTAGGAGGAATGGCCCACCCATTATAAGCAGGTCGCTTCAGCCGAAGGTCCACCCGCAGCCCGCGCTCTTTCGGGATCTTGCCGCGGGGTCAAGGAATCGGACGCGAGGGCTGCGGTTTGGACCTCTCGGCCTCGCTCCCAGCTGGTCGAGGGGCCACGGTGGCGAGACCGGCGGGGCTGTGTGGCAACCTTTGGGGGCGATGACTCCGCTCCGGTCGACGGGTACTGCCGTGATCGAGATTCGGCGCGCGCAGAGCAGGGAAGAGCTGGCGGCCGCGCTCGAGCTTCGCCATGCGGTGTTCTGCATAGAGCAGGGTGTGCCCGAGCACGACGAGCTTGACGGCCGCGACCACGAGGGGATCCACCTCGTCGCGGTGCGCGACGGGGAGCTGCTCGCCACGTGCCGGATCGTGCTCGTCGGGACCACGGCCCAGTTCAGCCGCCTCGCGGTCAGGATGTCGGCGCGCCGGCAGGGCATCGCGACAGCGCTGCTCGAGGCGGCCGACCTCGAGGCGCGTGCCGGTGGCGCCCGCCGGCTCGTGCTCCACGCCCAGACCTACGCCCGCGAGCTGTACGAGACCGCGGGCTACCGGGCCCGCGGGCGCCTGTTCTGGGAGGCGGGAATCGAGCACGTCGCGATGGAGAAGCTGCTTGATTGACGGCGCCGGGGGCGCCACCGAGGACGAGATGCCGGAAGTCCGGATCGACCCGCTGACGGGCTTCCGGGCGATCGTCGCCGGCTATCGGGCACACCGTCCGGGAGGGGGGCTGAGCGCGACGCCGCCGCCGGCGCTCGAGCGCGAGGGCGACCCGTTCGCCGAGGGACACGAGGACCAGACGCCGCCCGAGCTGTACGCGGTGCGGCCGGGCGGCGGCGCCCCTGACACGCCGGGCTGGACGGTCCGGGTCGTCCCCAACCTGTACCCGGCGCTGACCCAGAACTCGTGGGCGCCCGAGCGCGACGCCAAGCCCGATCTGTTCTGGGCCGGGCCGGCGCGCGGGGCGCACGAGGTGATCGTCAACGCGCCGGACACCGTGACGTCGCTGTCGGACCTGACCCCGGATCAGGTCGCCGGGGCGATGGAGGTCTGGCGCGAGCGGATGCGGAGCCACGACGAGGCCCACTACGTGCACCTGATCGTTAACGAGCGGCGCGAGGCCGGCGCGTCGCTCCCGCACACGCACGCCCAGCTGTACGCGCTCGACTTCGTGCCGGCGGCGATCGCCCGCGAGCGCGAGCGGTTCGGCGCGTACGCGACGCGGACGATGGGCGGCAACCTGCTCGCGGACCTCGTGCAGGAGGAGGTTCGCCGGCGCGAGCGGATCGTGGCGATCGACGACGAGACCGTGCTGATGGCGCCGTACGGCGCCCGGGTGCCGTTCCAGCTGCTGATCGCGCCCCGGACACCGCGGGGGCGGTTCGAGGACGATGGGCCGACCGGGGCGCGGATGCTCCACAACGCGCTGTGCCGTCTCGCGCGGCGGCTGGGCGCGAGCCCGCCGCTCAACCTGTGGGTGCGGACGGCGCCGCGTGGCGCCGAGCACTTCTGCTGGCGGATCGACATCCTCCCGCGGCTCGTGCACCTGGCCGGGCTCGAACTCGGCGCCGGCGTGGGCCTCAACATCGTCCCGCCCGAGCAGGTGGCTGCCGAGTTGCGGGACGGGTGAGGGCCCTCGCATGAGGGCGCTCGTCCAGCGCGTCAGCCGTGCCTCGGTCTCGGTCGAGGGCCGGATCGTGTCCGACATCGGCCCGGGGCTGCTCGTGCTGCTCGGCGTCACCCACGAGGACTCAGAACACGACGCCGACCGGTTGGCCGACAAGGTGCGCGCGCTGCGGATCTTCCCGGACGCCGACGGCCGCATGAACGAGCCGCTCGGCGACCGTGAGGTGCTGTGCGTGAGCCAGTTCACGCTGTACGGCGACACCCGCCGCGGGAACCGTCCGAGTTACGTCGCGGCCGCGCCCTCGGAGCACGCGGAGCCGCTGTACAAGCGATTCTGCGAGCGCCTGTCGGCCAAGCGGGGAGTGTTCGGGGCGATGATGGCCGTCGAACTCACGGGCGACGGGCCGGTGACGCTGCTGATCGAGAGTGCCGGCGGCCAGTAGCGCTCAGGACACCTGGATCGTGCCGACGATGTGGTTGAAATTGCCGGCGAGATCGGTGGCGGACATGCGGATCGTGTAGGTGCCCTTGTGCTTGAGCGCCGGCACGGTGAACGAGCGTGTGCCGTAGCCGAACGTGGCGCTGGTCGAGAACAGTGTGTTGCCGCCGGGGCCGACCACGACGATCCCGACACGCGAGATCTTCGACAGGTTGAAGGAGATCGACGAGGTCTTGCCCTTGCGCACGTGTGTCGTCACCAGCGCCAGCGTCGGCGGCGTCGTCAGGTACGCGGTGAAGTGCTGCGCGGTGACGCAGTAGACCGGCGCCTTGGTGCGCGTGCACAGCTGCTGGAGGAAGCCGGTCACGAGCTCGTGATAGCTGAGCGTGTCCTCGACCCCGGGCTGGTACAGCGACCAGGCGCCGGTGTCGAACTTCGGGACCTCGGCCTCAGCCTCGGCGTTGCCGGCGGCGAACAGTTGCTGCGCCAGCGCGTCGTGGCTGACCTGGGCGTAGTCGTAGAGCCCGATCAGCGACTGCAGGAAGGCGTTGAGGATCAGCGCGTTCGGCGCGAACGTGTACTGGACGTAGCGGGCGCCGAGCGACGTGGGCACGCGGACCCCGACCGGCGGCGGTGCGGTGAACACCGGCAGCGCCTCGTGGGCGAGCGTCAAGTAGTTGGGGTCGTCGAACGCCTCCGACGCGCGGGTGAGCGCCTCGATCCCGGTCCCCTGCGACATCGCGCTCGTCCACGGCGGGACGCCGCCGTCGAATCGGAAGTAGTACTCCCACACGAGGCCGCCGGCGCGGTTGACCGCGAGCGGGATGATCTGGCTGAGCACCTCCTTCATCTCGGCGTAGTCCGACGGCCCGCCGGTGTACAGCCCGTCGGCCTTGCCGAACGTCGCGAGCACCTGGAGCTCGATCCCCTGGCCGGCGTAGTACTCCCACACGAGCTGGGAGTCGCTGAACTCGACGTACTGGCCGGAGCTCAGCAGCGGACCGGTCGTCCACCACTCGCGGTTGACGTCGAGTGTCTCGAACAGCGCCGGCAGCCGGCCGGGCGTGAGCTTGCCGGCGACGGCGATGCTGTGCATATTCTCGATCACCGCCTCCAGTTCGGTGGCGCGCGTGCCTCGCAGCTTGCGCTCGGAGGCGAGCGCCGCACCCCATTGCGAGTTGTAGGTGGAGTACTGGGCGGCGGTGATCGCGCCCGAGGTCCGCAGGCGCTTCAGCTCGCTCGCGACGGTCTTCTGAGGCGGCTTCTTCGGCTTGCCCTTGGCCGGGTGCGCCGTGGCGGCCGATGCGCGCGCGGCGCGGGCTTGATGGCCCGCCGGTGCGGGCGCCGGCGTGGGCTCGCCGGCGGGGACGAACGGGTCCTGGCGCGCGGTCACGTGGCCGCCCGGGCTCATCACCAGCACTCGTGCGGCGGCCTGGGCGCCGGCCGGAAAAGCCAGCGCGACTGCGGTTGCGAGCGCGCCGAGAAGCGGCGCGCAGGCTGCGCGCACCCTGCGACGGTGGACGAACGTCACGCGTCTTTAACCAGCGCGGCGGCCCGATGTTGCGGCCGCTCGATCTGTGCACAACCGGTTTCGCTGATTGCCTCGCGGTAAACCTGCCATGTCGCGTCCGCCGCGTCCCCCCAAGTCCAGGCCGGCGGCGGTGGTGCGGGGCGCTCGGCGGACTCGGCGGCGGCGATCAGGCCGTCGAGATCGTCGACCGCGGTCAGGGTTGCGCGGCCTTCGAGAACCTCGCGCAGGGCGGGGACGTCGCAGGCGGCGACTGGTGTCCCGCACGCGAGCGCCTCGACCGGCGGCAGCCCGAAGCCCTCGTCGTCGCTCGGGAAAACGAGCGCGTGGGCGCCGGTGTAGATAGCGGCGAGCTCGTCGTCGCTGACCGCACCGGTCAGTGTGACGCCCGGTAGCTCGCGCGCCCATTGCGCGGTCGGCCCGACCAGCACAAGTGGCATCGACCGGTTCGCGCGGGTGAGCTGCGCGATCCGCTTTCGGGGGTTGGGGCTCCGCATCGTGCCGACCCAGACCAGATAGCGGTCGGGGAGCGAGAACTGGCGGCGGACCGCCGAGACCTCCTCGTCGGAACGAGCGTGGAGCGCCGCCGCCGGCGCCTCGGGGATCACCGCGATCCGGTCGCGCGGGATCTCGAGCACGTGCCCGACCTCCTCGGCGACCGCGTAGGTCGGGACGATCACGCGGGTCGCGCGCTGGACCGCGAGGTAGCGGAGCTTGAAACGCAGTCGCGAGCGCAGGTACTGGCCGTGGCGGTTGAGCGGGGCGAGGTCGTGCACGGTCACAACCTGGGGGATCTGGCAGCGCAGCAGGGCCCCGTCGATCCAGGGCGAGTGGTAGAGCTCGCAGCGGCGCGGCTCGTGGGTCTCGACGACCTCGCAATGGCCGGCGTCGCGCAGTGCGTCGAGCAGGCAGCGCGCGTAACGGCCCACACCATGGGTGCTCTTGGTGGGACGGCTGTCGAAGGCGACTTTCACGACTCGTCCGGATTACGCACGTTAGTCCGGCCTGCGGACTCTAACCGCGAACGCCGGCGAATGTCGACTCCTGCATGCGAGGTATCCGGGTATCTCGAACCCGGACGTCAGGCACCGGCCCCGGCCGCGATACGGTCGGCCGATCAAGGACTACTACGAGGACCTGTGGGAGCGTCTCCCGGCCGAGCTCGATCCGCCGTCGTTCGAGCGCCGACTGAAGTTCCTGCGGGGTGAGGTTCGCGCCGGCGACCGCGCGCTCGATCTCGGCTGCGGGACCGGAGAGTTCACGGAGGCGCTCGCGCAGGCCGGGGCTGATGCGATCGGGATCGACGTGGCCGAGGCAGCCCTCGCGCGGGCGCGTGCTCAGCATCCCGAGCTCGAGTTCCGCTTGGTCCCGTTCGATGGCCCGCTGCCGCTCGAGGACGGGTCATTCGACCTCGTGTGGTCGAGCGAGGTGATCGAGCACGTCGCCGACACCGGCCAGTGGCTGTCCGAGGTCAGGCGGGTGCTCGCGCCCGGTGGCCGGCTGCTCGTGACGACGCCGTCGCACGGCCGCCTGCGGGTGGCGCTCGGGGGCGTCGAGCGGTTCTCGGAGCCGCTCGGGGATCACCTGCATCTGTACACGCGGGGCTCGCTGCGGACGCTGCTGCGCGAGTTCGGCTTCGGCGAGGTGTGGGTGCGCGCGGTCGAGGGACCGCCGCTGCTCAGCCGGATGCTGTTGGCGAGGGCGGTGCGGTGAACCCGTACTGCGACAGCGCGTTCTCGGCGGCGGCCAGATCCTGAGCCACCGAGCCCGACGAGCGATCGAGCAGCTGAGCGGTCTGGAGCTCGAGGACCGCCGGGATCACCTGGTGCTGCGCGAGGTCGAACTCGCCGAGCTGCTGCCAGGTCTCGGGGTTGGCGGGCTGGACATCGGCGGCCATGACGAGCTCCGCGCGCGCGGCCGTCGGATCGCGGCGGGCGGAGTAGATCTCCGACAGCTCCCACAGCGGCTCGGCCGACACCGGATCGCTCGCAGCGGCGCGTTGGGCGTCGGCGAGCGCGACGGCCGAGTTGCCGTTCGACATCGCGCCGATCGCGGCGTCGAACGCGTCCGTCGAGTGCAGCGGCTGCCACACGAACCAGGCGGCGACGATCGTCGCCGCGACGACGCCGAGTCCGGCCGCGGCGGCACCGTGCGAGCTCGTGACGCGCAGGCGGTCCCGGACTCGCCCGACGCGCTGATCCAGCGGCCCGCGACCCGCGAGCCACCCGGCGCACACGAGCGCCGGGACGGCCACGCCGGGGACGAACCAGGTCCAGTCGATTAGCGACGAGACGCCGAAGATCACGGCCACCGCGAGCAGGGTGACAAGGCCTGCGCGCTCGGCCTCATACGCGGAAGGAAGGGACGCCTGGAGGGCGCCGTTCGCGACGGCGACGGTCCCGTTCGCGGGGTGAGCGCCGTTTGCCACGGTCCCGTTCGCGGCGTGAGCGCCGTTCGCGACGGCGACGGTCCCGTTCGCGGGGTGAGCGCCGGTCTCGGGCGCGGGCGCCGGCGCCCGCCGCCGTGCCCTGAACCCGAGCGTCCGCGCCACCGCCAGTGCCCACGCCACGAGTAGCCCGAGGCTGACCGCGATCCCGATCAGCCCGAAGTCCGCGAACGTCTCGATCACGTAGCTGTGGGCGTGGGCTACGTCGAGCGTGCTCGAGCTGTAGCGGGTGCGCGCGGTGTCAAAGCCGCCGGCGCCGACGCCGGCGAGCAGCGCGTGCTCGCCGACCTTGAGGCCCTCGCCCCAGTACAGCGGCCGACTGTTGCCGAGGTCGGCGATTCGACCGGGGTTGTTCCCGACATGGCTGTTGGGGCTCGTCACCTCGTTCCACACGTGCGAGATCTCGCCGGTGAGCCCGCGCGACGAAGCGGCGACGCCGGCGATCGCCACGACCGGGACCATCGCCACGAGCACGATCAGCGTGGTGCCGATCCGCCGGCGGACGGCGTCGGCTGGCGCGACCCGATCTTGCGCGTAAACGGCCGCCAGCCCGACGATCGCCATCACCGCCACCACCGCGAGCAGCACCACCCCGAACTCATGGCCGGCGGTGGTGCGCGCGGCGAGCGTGGCGCCGGCGTGGGTGATCGCGTGGTGGGCGAGCGCCCATCCCGTCGCGACCGCGGCGCCGATCGCGCCCAGCGCGAGCAGCAGCGTCGCCCGCAACCGCAGCGGGACGAGCGCGAACCAGCAGCCGAGGCCGACGACGCCGGCGATCAGCGCGCCGCGCGAATAGGACAGGATCAGGACCGTGAGCAGCACCGAGATCGCCGGAACGGCGAGCGCCCGCACCGCGCGGCCGGCCTCGCGGCGCGCGCCGGCCCACAGGCACGCCGGCAGGCCGAGCGCGGCGATCAACCCGGTCGCGTTCCAGTAGGAGAACGGCACCCACAGGCGCCCGAACGTGTCGGATGCGTTGAGCGTCGCGGGGAACACTTCGGCGAGCAGCGCGTAGCAGCAGGTCACGACCGCCACCGTCCCGACCGCCCATACGAGCGCCGGCCAGCGCTCCGGCGCGAGCCTGGCCAGCGCGGCGGCTGCGCCGAACGCGGCCAGATACGACAGCGTTCGGTTCGCCTCCACCCACGCATTGGCGGGCTGCACGGCCCACGCGATCGACGCGTAGGTAAGCGCCGCCAGCGCGGCGAACAGGAGCAGCGTCGCGCCGCCCCACGCCGGCCCGCGGGCGCCGAGCAGGATCACCGCGACCGCGCAGCCGGCGCCGATCGCGGTCAGCCCGATCTCGACCCACGTGTTAGGGGTCAGATCACTGCCACCCGTGGCGGCGAATACGATCACCCCGAAGCCGGTGGCGAGAGCGACCCCCAGGACCAAATCGGCGATCAAACCCGCGCGGCTAGCTCGGCTCTCGGGCGCCGCTCCGGCCGGCTCGGGCTTGGCGCGCGTACGCGCCGTGGCGAGAGACGACACGGGGCGAGAGTAGCAATACACCACCCTTCCGGCTGACGCGCGGCGGCCTGGCATCACCGACTCCTAACCGTCGCCGGCGCGGGCGAGCCGCGCGTCGCCGGCGGGCGCGAGCAGCGGCCAACCCTCGGATATCGTCGACTCGATGTCAGATCGCCCACTGGTTGCGGTACAGGTCGTGAACTACCAAACGCGTCAGTACCTAGAACGGTGCGTGGACACCGTGGTTTCGGACCTGGAGCGCAGTTCGATGGCGTTTGAGATCAACCTGCTTGACAACGCTTCGGGCGAGGACCTCGAAGATCTGGCCGCTCGCGTTCCGAACTGCCGCGCGTTCACCGCTTCGACGAACCTCGGCTTCGGCGGTGGACATAACTTCCTGGCCGGCAAGACCGAGGCCCCCTATCTCCTGATCCTCAACCCGGACGTCGAATTCCTGTTCGGAGAGACGGTGGCGCGCCTGCTGGGACCGGTGATGAGCGTCGAGCGCGTCAAAGCGGCCGGACCGAAGCTGCTCACCGCCGACGGGCGGGCGCAGGCCTACGATCACGGGCGTCTGCGCGGGCTGAGGGCGGAGGTCGCGCTGCACGGTGGCCACAGCTACTGGCGGGAGACCGACACCTGCCAGGAGGTGGCGTGGGTGTCGGGCGCCGTCATGGCGGTGGAGCGGGCCGCGTACTTGACCGTGGGAGGGTTCGACGAGGAGCTGTTCCTCTACAAGGAGGACGAGGACCTGTGCATGCGGCTGCGTGGAGCCGGATGGCAGGTGGTCTACGAGCCCGCCGCGGCCGTTCGCCATCTCGGGTCGGTCGTAGCCGACCAGCGTCGCGAGCTCGCGCTGTCATCGAGCTACTTCTTCGCCAAGCACTACGAGAACCGGCGATCGCGCCGCGCGTTCGCGGCCGCGCACCGGTGCCTGGCCTACCTGCGCCTGTGACGCTCGAGCCGGCGGGACGCCCGATAGCCGAGCTTGAGCGCGCCGAACAGCGGAGCGGCCAGCCGGGGGTGGGTGGCGAGCGCGAGCAGCGGCCGGTGGACGTCGTTCGGGAGCTCACCGCCGGGCCCGACGAGCCGCATCGCGTCCTCGCCGAGCGAGCCCGCCGTGGTCGCCGCCCCGGGAGACTCGGGCGCGCTCGCGCTCCGCGCCGGCGCGTCGGCCGTCGTCTCGTACAGACGGAGTAGCTCGGCGGCGGTCGTGTCCCACCGAAGCGGTTCGGCGGCCGCACGGATCGCCTCGAGGTTGCGGGATCGAGCGCCCTCCTCGCGCATCAGCGCGAGCGCGTGCTCGGCGCTCCGCTCTGCGTCCCACGGAACGATCCCGGCCGCGCTGTCGGGCAGCAGTTCGCTGAGGGAGCTTCCCGGCGCCCACAGGCAAGGCACGCCGTGAGCGCCGGCCTCGAACGGCACGAGCCCGAACCCCTCGATCACGCTCGGGTAGACGACAAGCGCTGAGCGCCCGAACAGCCACTCCTTCTCGGCCTCGCTGACCGGACCGAGATCGAGCACGGAGGACGCCAGGTCCGGGTTCGCCGCAAGCAGGACCCGCTCGTCCTCACGCGAGGACCCATGCGCGACCCGGGGGCCGGCGAGCACGAGCATCCCCTCCCAGGAATGGTGCGCCTTCAACCGCTCGAGAATCCTCAGCGCGAACACCCGGTTCTTGTGGTGAAAGTCCGTACCGAGGCACAGAATCGCCTCGATGCCGCGCGACCAGAGGCTCCGCCCCAGCCGGCGCCGACTCGCCCGCGGCCAGTGCCGGCGCCGGCGGGTGGTCGACGCCGAGCCGGACCACGGTCGCCCGGGCCGGGTCGACGAGATCCTCGCCGAGCGCATCGTCGCGCGCATGGGCGGAGAAGAACGCCACGTGGTCGGCGGCCGCGAGCGCGAGCACGGTGAGCCGCCGGTACTCGCGCCAGGCGCCGACGTCGGGGAAGTACGACGGATTGTGGTAGCCGATCAGGTCCTGCTGGGTCAGGATCAGCCGGTCCCCGAGCGTGCTCAGGAACGTCAGATCCCCGGCGTTGCTCAGCTGGAACGGCCGGTGCACGACGTCGGCGAGCGGCGCGCCGGCGCTCGATGCCTCGCGATAGGTCACGAGCGACACGGAGCGAGCTGATTCGAGCCGCTTGATCGCGTGCTCGCTGGGGCGATCGGGAACGATCGCGGTGACGCGGATCTGACCGGTTCGCGCGAGCCCGGCGATGACCTCGAGGACATGCACGTGCGTCCCGATCGTCGGTCCGTACAGGATGCGGGCGTCGATCACCGCTGAAGGCCCGGCGATCGCACGGCGGACCCTGCCCACGGCGCGCACCGCCGGATCGCCGCGGTCAGGCGTCCCCGCGACGGGCGGATCCGCCCCCCGACGCCGGTCGAGCACGAGCACGTCGTCGGCGAGCACGTGGACGAGGCCCGTCTCGGTGCACCGCCGCGACAGCTCGGCGCGAGTGAGCCGGCGCGGGTCGGGCTCGCCGATCAGCTCGAGCGCGCTGCGGCGCACGTAGACGCAGGGCCCGCGGGCGGCCGGAAGACGAGGATGCAGCCGGAGCGCGCCGGTGCGGGCCAGCGCCGCGGCCTCGTCGTAGCCGAGGCCCCCCGGGACGCTGACATCCCGCTCAGTGAGCGCGGACGCCGTCGCCACCACGCCGGACGACCTCGCCGCGGCCTCGAGCCCGTCGAGCCAGCCGGCCGCGACCACGCACCCGGGTTCGACTAGGACCAGATCCCCCGAGGGGTGTGTGGCTTCGGATTCGAGCACGACGACCGGTACGCCGTCGGGCGTGTGGGCCCTGACGCTGTCGAGCGTCGCGCGCAGCAGCTCGGTGTCGCCGCCGCCGGCGATCCACACCGTCACGCCGCCGAGCTCGGAAACCGCCGGCGGGGGCATGCGTCATCGCTCCTTACGCGCGATCAGCATCAGCGTGTGGCCGAACGGCGCGGCCCGCGGCCGCGAGCCGAGCGCGTCGAGCGGCGCTAGCGCGCGTTGCACTCCGGGCGACATTCGCCGCCACGTGAACGTGACTGCGTACAGCTCGGGGGCAAGGCCCGCTGCCCTCGCCTCCGAGAGCAGCCGACGAGGCGACAGCGGAATGTCGTCGGGAGTGCCGTGGATCGCGGTGGCGGCGCCGGTGCGGTTGGCGAGCGCGAGCCCCAGGCCGACTGGATGCCAGCGCCCCGGCTCGACCGCGACCATCGCCCCGCCGGGGCGTAACAGCTCCGCGGCCTCGGCGAAACACGGCGCGAGCGCGCCCTGATAGGCGATGTGGTGGAGCACCAGGCGGTACAGCACGACGTCGAAGGACGCCGGCGCCAACCCGAGGATGCCGGCATGGCCGACATGGGCCTCGTCCGCCCGGCCGTTGGTTGCCACCCCCGCCACCCGCTCGGGATTCGCATCGACGGCGACCAGCCGGAACGCGGGCGCCGGAAACAGGTGGCGGCCGGGATGCCATCCGGCCCCGACCGACAGCACGTCGCCACCCGTGATTCCGAGCCGGTCGGCGAGCAGTCGCTGCTCTCGCCGCATGATCTGGCGGTAGTGGATCTCGAGCGTGTCGGGACGGCTGAGCCTGTCGAGCAGATTGTCGGGGTCGCGGGGGGCGGCCCGGGGCTGTTCAGGGGCGATCAGGATTTCCCGCCGGCACGGTGCTCGGCTAGTTGGCGCGCGAATGCGCCTACAAAACGGGGGTTGTAGCGCAGGTAGCGGCGCCAGAGCCGGCGAGGCTCGCGAGCGAGCCGGTAGGACCACTCGAGGCCCGCGTGCTGCATCCACGGTGGAGCCTGCGGCACGATGCCGGCGTGGAAGTCGAAGGCGGCGCCGACGCCGATCAGCACGGGCGCCTCGAGGTCTGAACGGACCGCCGCCATCCATTTCTCCTGCTTGGGCACGCCGATGCCCACCCATACCACGTCGGGTTCCGCCTGGTTGATCTCGGCGCTGATTGCGGCCTGCTCCTCGTCCGTCAGCGGCCGGAACGGGGGTGAGTAGCCGCCGACGATGCGGACGCCCGGAAAGCGCCGGCGCAGGTTCTGCGCGAGTTGTACGAGCGCGTCCTGATCGCGCCCGCCGTAGAGATAGAAGCGACGGCCTGTCGAGGCCGCCCGCGCGCAGGCTCGTGCCATCAGCTCGGGGCCATAGACGCGATCGGTCAGCGACTGCCCGAGCGCGTTCATCGCCCAAACGAGCGGCTGGCCGTCAGGGACGTTGAGCGAGGACGCGAGCAGCGCTGCGCGGAGCTCCGCGTCTTCCCGGGACGCCATCACGGTGTGCACGTTGCAGACGCACACGTATCCCCGCTGGCGCTCGGCCACCATCGCGTCGATCCACTCGAGCGTGCGCGCGTAGTCGATCACCCCGAGCGCGACGCCCACTACGTCGACCGTCGCCGGCGGTGCGATCGGATCGGGACGGGATTGAACGGGGGTGTCGGGACGCAATCTGAGTGCCTGCCTTGCCGCGGGCGCCGAATGCAAGCCGCCGTACCCGCTACCAACCACCACATTTGTAACGAGATCGGGCCCCGGGGGTTGCGCCCTTGTCCTCCAGGAGGGGGACCCGAGGTGTCCATTTTCGTCCAGGAAGCTTGACCCTGCACGCCCCGGCAGCGCTATGCTTGGCCTTGACAGGGAGGTCACACGGGCCCGCGAGCATCGCCCCCTTTCTCGCGGGTCATCGGACGGCCCCCAGCCCTACCAGGGTCGTCCTTCGGTCGGGCCCGTACCGCATTCCGCGGTGCGGGCCCGCCACTCTGCGCGATTCGGGGCCGCCACTCTGCGCCGTTCGGGGCCGCCACTCTGCGCGATTCGGGGCCGCCACGCTGCGTCCAGACGCGCCGACGGAGATGGCCTCTAAGCTGCCCGACCGTATGAACTGCGTCGTGACCGGCGGTGCCGGCTTCATCGGGTCGCACATCGTGGACGCGCTGGTTGCCCGGGGCGACTCGGTGACGGTCATCGACGATCTTTCTACCGGAAAGCGGTCAAACATTGCGGCGGCGCTCGAGAACGGCGCGAGGCTCGACGTCGCCGACGTGCGCGGCGCCGGCGCCGTGGCCGAGATATTCCTCGCGGCGCGGCCCGAGGTCGTCTTCCATCTGGCCGCCCAGATCGACGTGCGCCATTCGGTGGAGAAGCCCGCGGACGATGCGACCACGAACGTGCTCGGGACGATCGGGGTGCTCGAGGCGGCCCTGGCCGCGGGCGCGCGTCGCGTCGTCAACACCTCCACGGGCGGCGGGCTGTACGGCAACGCCGACGTCCTGCCCACCCCCGAGGACAATCCGATCCGGCCGCTCGCTCCCTACGGGCAGGGCAAATACGCCGCCGAGGGCTACTGCGAGCTGTATACCCGGCTGAACGGGCTGTCGACGGTCTCGCTCCGTTACGGCAACGTCTACGGCCCGCGCCAGGACGTCCACGGCGAGGCGGGCGTGGTCGCGATCTTCTGCGGTGCGTTGATCGATGGCCGCCGCCCGACGGTGTTCGGCGACGGCCGGCAGACGCGCGATTGGGTCGACGTGAGCGACGTGGCCCGCGCGAACCTGATGGCCGCCTCAGCGGACGTGACCGGGCCGTTCAATATCGGGCACGGGCAGGAAACGTCCGTGCTCGACCTCATCGCCGCGCTCAACGGCGCGAGCGAGCGCGGCCGGCTCCCCGAGCCCGAGTTCGCGCCCGAGCGCCCGGGCGAAGTCTTGCGCAGTTGCCTCGACGTGACCCGGGCGCGGGCCGAGCTCGGGTGGAGCGCCGAGGTTCAGCTGGGCGACGGGCTGGCGCGGATCCTGGCCGGGCTGGACTAAGGCGCGACTCTCGGAAGTCGCTAACCCCGTGACGACCATCTCGTCTCGCGCGCAGTCGCCGGGCTCGCTCGGCGAACCACGCGCGTCGCGGCCGGGCCCTGGCGGCCTGGCGCCGGGCTCGAATACGCGTGCCGCGTGGGCCGGCTTCTGCGTGATCGCGGCGGTGGCGCTCGTGTTCCTGCTCTGGGAAGGCCGGGGCGACACGTTCTTCTACGACGAGTGGAGCTGGATACAGGCTCTGCGCAGCGGTCTGCACTCGATTCTGGGGTCATACAACCAGCACCTGGAGGTCGTCCCGCTCGGGACCTACCAGCTGCTGTTTCACACGGTCGGCATCTCGAGCTATTGGCCGTACCGGCTGCTTGCGGCGATCGCCCACCTCGCGGTAGCCGCGGCGATATTCGCGTTCGCGCTCAGGCGAATCGGGAACCTCGCGCTCCTGATCGTCATCCCCGTGGCGTTCTTCGGTGCCGGCTGGGAGTTCATCCTGTGGGGCGTCAATTTCGGCTTCACGGCCTCGATCGCGTTCAGCATCGCGGCGCTGATCTGGCTCGAGCGGGGGGATTCCCGCGGCGCCGGCGTGGCCTGCGGGCTGCTCACGGTCGGGCTCCTGTTCTCCGAGACGGCCCTGCTGTTCGCCGCGGGTGTCGCGATCGAGCTGACCTGGCGGGATCGGAGCCTCCGGCGCATGTGGGTGTGGGCGATCCCCGCGGTGGTGTACGCGGTGTGGTGGCTGGCGTACTACCAGCCGTATCTGAGTGAGCACGACTTCGGTGCAATCCCCGGGTTCACCGCCCAACTCGCGGCCGGCGCCGCCGGCGGGATGTTCGGCGCCGGCACGACCATTGGGTGGGCGGTGCTCGCCGCCGTGGTGGCGACGCTGGCGATCCGGATCGCGCGCCGGCAGGCGCTGACCCCTCGGCTCGCCGGGCTCGCCGTGACCGCGTTGCTGTTCTGGGCCCTGGTGGCTTTCGGCCGGGCGGAGCTCGGCGACCCGAGCGCGTCGAAGTACGTCTACACGGGTGCGGTGCTGCTCCTGCTGCTGTTGATCGAGAGCCTCCGTGGCCTACCCGCCGGGCGGACCACCGTGCTCGTGGTAGCGGTCCTGGCCGCGGTCTCGCTGGTCGGGAACGTGCGAGCGTTCAGCTCCGGGCGATCGTGGCTGAACACCGGCTCTCGTACCGCCGCGGCGGAGCTGGGCGCGCTGCAACTGGCCCGCGCGACCGCGCCCGCCGCGCTCGTCCTCGACCCGCAGTGGGCCCCGCAGATCATCGCCGGCTCGTACTTCGCGGCGGTTGAGGATCTCGGCTCCACGCCCGCGGTCCCCATCACGCGATTGGCCGGGCAGCCGGGCACGATCCGGGTGTCCGTCGACAACCTGCTGCGGCGTGCCGGGGACATCGCCGTCACGCCGGCGGCGGCGCGCGAGGCGCTCTCGAGCGTTCCGCCGGTCGTGAGCTCGGCGTTCGGCGCCGCCGTCTCTCGCCGCGGCGGATGTGTGCAGATGGCCGCCGGGAGCTCCGGGATGGTGTCCGATCTCGTGGTTCCGGCTTCCGGGGTCGAGCTCATGGTCGTGTCCGCAGGCGGTCGGAGCCGTACAGGCCCGACCATGGTGATGCTCAAGCGATTTGCGAGCGTGTACGCCCCCCCGGCGGCCGCGACGCTGAAGGGCACCGGTGCGATCCTCCTCAAGCCGGTCACGGACGCCGACGCGGAGCCGTGGCAGATCCGCATCGTCTCGCCGCAGATCGTGCAAGCGTGCACGCTCGCTGGCGCGTGACGAGCGCGGGACCCAGTCCAGCTACAGATTCTCGGCGATCCGCGGTGCCTCGCGCGCGAACACCCACAACCCGAGCGCGAACACGCCCGGGATAATCGCGAGCGCCAGGACCACGGGCCAGATCGCGTGCGCGGCGCCGAACGCGGTCGGGTAGCCGCTCGGATCGATAACGCGTGGCCCATCTGGGCCATGAGCGTGGCCACCGGGTTGATCATCGCGATCTTCTCGAAGCCCGAGGGGAGCTTGGGCGTTACGTACGCCGTGGCGGGATACATGATCGGCGAGCCGTAGAACCAGATCTGCATGAACACGTCCCAGATCGGCTGCACGTCACGGAAGCGCACATACAGCGCTGACAGCAGCATCGCGATCCCGGTGGCGAGCACGATGAAGCGCGAACACGATCGGGATCATCTCGAGCCACCGGATCGTCGGCGTGACCCCGGTGACGAACGCGAAGACGAACACCACGACGAAGTTCATGCCCAGGTTGAACGTCGCTGTGAGCGACACCGACAGCGGCACGACCATCCGCGGGAAGCGGATCTTGCGCAGCATCGCCTCGCGCGAGACGAGGCAGGTGACGGAGTTCCCGGTCGCCTCGGCGAGGTAGGTCCAGAGCACCACTGCGGTCAGCAGATAGGCGCCGTAGTACGGCCCGCGCGCGATGTCGACGATCTTGACGAAGAACACGTACAGGACGCCGAAGAACAGCAGCGGCCGCATCAGCGACCACAAGTAGCCGAGGACCGAGCCGTAGTAGCGGAGCTTGAACTCGGTGCGGGCGAGCGTCGTGGTGAGCTCGACGAAGCGGCGGACGTCGCCGCCGAGCGCGGACGGGCCCGTGGACCGGATCGACGGTCGGCGTGCTGCATCGGCGCTCAGCGGCGCTCGATCTCGAACGCGTGCGGGAGGTCGGCCATCCCGCCGCCGGTGCGATCCGGGATGCACGATGATCGAGCTGTCATGTGCGCGTCGAACACGTCGGCGCCGAGCCGGGCGCGCGACCGACGGTCGCGATCAGCCGGTAGCGGCCGGGCGCGAGCCAGTTCTCGAACGCGAGCGCGACCCGCGCCGTCGTGCCGGCGCTCGAAGCGCCCGGTGGCGATGTGCTGCGCTGTCGGTGCTGGCGGCGAACACGGCATGACCCGCTCGTTCTGGAGCGGATCGCGAAGATCGGATCGTCGACGGCCGCCAGGAACTGCGACGTCGATCCGGACGCGCGCACGGCTCGCCCTGCGCTCGCGCCGAGACGATGACCTCCCCGTCGGCGGACTCGAACCACGCGCTCGACCACCTCGGCGACGCGGCACCTGCGGTCCACAGCCTCGTCGTGCGCGCCGCTGTCTCGTTCGGCACCGATCGGCGGAAGTTGAGCTGGTTGTACTCGCCGCGCGATCGACGCCGGCTCGCCGATGTCGACCACGCGGCCGCGATCGAGCAGCATCGCGCGATCGCAGAAGCGCTCGACCGCGCCCATGTCGTGGGTGACGAACAGCATCGTCCGCCCGGCCTGCTGCAGCCGGTCGAACTCGTCGAAGCACTTCTGCTGGAACGCGGCGTCGCCGACCGCGAGCACCTCGTCGATCAGCAGGATGTCGGCGTCGACCTGGACCGCGGTGGCGAACGCGAGCCGGACGTGCATGCCCGAGGAGTAGTTCTTGAGCTTCAGGTCGACGAACTCCTCGAGCTCGGCGAACGCGATGATGTCGTCGAACCGCTCGCGCGCCTCCTTGCGCGAGAGCCCGAGCATGATCGCGTTGATGATCACGTTGTCGCGAGCGGTGAGCTCCGGGTTGAACCCGACGCCGAGCTCGATGAACGGCGACAGCCGCCCGCTGCACGGCGAGCTCGCCGCTGTCGATGCCGTAGATGCCGGCGAGGCACTTCAGCAGCGTGCTCTTGCCGCTGCCGTTGCGCCCGACGATCCCGAAGAACTCGCCCGGCGGCGATCTCGACGCTGACGTCCTCGACCGCGCTGGAGCACGTCGAAGGTGCGCGTCGCGGAACGGGTGGAGCGCCCGCTCCTTGAGCGTGTGGTACTGCTCGTGGGGCAGGCGGAAGGTCTTGCTGACCGTGCTGGATCGAGACGGCCGGCTTGGCCGAGCTGGAGATCGATGGGCCCGTCGTCGTGAGCTTTCTCCTGCAGGGTCACGCTCACGGCCGGGAAGGTAGCAACGGGAACGGCCGGGAGCAGGTGGTAGCTTGCGCCGGCCTTGAACGTCTGCACGATCATCGCCAAGAACTACGTCGCCCAGGCGCGGGTGCTCGCGCGCTCGTTCGCCGAGCACCACCCCGACGGCCGGTTCTGGACGCTGGTCATCGACGACTTCGCGGAGCACATCGAACCCGGCGCAGGAGCCGTTCGAGCTGCTCACGCCGGCCGACATCGGCTGCGAGCCGTTCACGGAGATGGCGATCCGCTACAACGTGCTCGAGCTCTCGACCGCGGTCAAGCCGTGGCTGCTGCGCCATCTGATGGCGCGAGACCGGCGGGCCGGTCACCTACCTCGATCCCGACATCCAGGTGTACGGCTCGCTCGAGCGGCTCGACGAGCTGGCGGCTCGCGCACGGGCTCGTCCTGACCCCGCACAACAGCCGAGCCGATCCCGCCGGACGGGCGCAGCACCCGAGCCAGGTCGACATCATGATCGCCGGCGTCTACAACCTCGGCTACGTGTCGCTCGCCGCCGGCGCCGGAGATCGACCAGCTGCTCGACTGGTGGTCGGACCGGCTGCGCCGCGACTGCCGCGTCGATCCGGTGTGCGGCTACTTCGTCGACCAGCGCTGGTTCGACCTCGCGCCCGGGTTCTGTCAGCGACTACGCGATCGTGCGCGACCCCGAGTACAACGTCGCCTACTGGAACCTCCACAGCCGCGAGCTGGAGCTACGACGGCGGGCGCTACATCGTCGACGGGCAGCCGCTGGCGTTCTTTCACTTCAGCGGCTTCGACCCCGACCGAGCCGCTGGTGCTGAGCCGCCACCAGGACCGAATCGACGTGGCGGGCGACCCCGTGCTGGCGCGGATCCTCGACGAGTACGCGGCGGCGGTCATGCGGCGAGGGTCACGCTGACAGCCGCGACTGGCCGTACACGTACGACGCGCTCGCCGACGGTACGCGCTTGGCACTCACGCGTTGTCACGCGCAAGCTGTACAGCGATGCGCTCAGGATCGGATCGGCGAGCTCGACGCGCCTCGCCGTTCACGCCGTCGGGCGCGACGGCCTTCGAGAGCTGGCATGAGCGCGCAGGCGCCGGCTGCGCCGCCGGGGGTCAGCCGGCTGCTCGCGCAGCTGTACGGCGAGCGCGGGGACCTGCGCGGCGCGTTCCCCGACCTGACCGGAGCCGACCGCGACGGACTGCTACTGTGGGCGCACGAAACGGTGCCTACGAGACCCGTGCTGGCCGCGCCGTCGTGACCGGAAACGGTGCGGGCGCCGGGCCTACGTCCCGGCTCTGGCGGATCGTCGGGCCGCACGGCCCGAGGTCGCCGTCGGCAGCCGCCGCGCCGGCGCCGGCGCCGCTGCGCGACGCGCGATGGGGCGTCAACGTCGTCGGCTACTTCCGCTCGGAGCTGGGCGTCGGCGAGGCGGCGCGGCAGGTGATCGGCGCGCTCGACGCGCAGGCGATCCCGGCACTGCCGATGCACGGACAGACGATTCCCCTCAGCCGCCAGGGCCATGCATATTCACCGCTGCGACCACCGCGATGCGCGCTTCCCGGTCAACCTGATCTGCATCAACGCCGACATGCTGCCGGAGTTCGCCGGTCAGGCCGGCGCAGCGCTTCTTCGCCGGGCGCTACTCGATCGGGCTGTGGTTCTGGGAGGTCGCGCCGCTTTCCGGACGCGGTGGCAGGGCTCGTTCGAGCTGCTCGACGAGGTGTGGGCGCCCACCGCCCACGTCGCGGCGGCGCTCGCGCCGGTCGCGCCGGTCCCCGTCAGCACGGTGCGCATCCCGGTGCAGATGCCAGAATCGAGCCGCGCTCGCGGGCCGAGCTCGGCGTGCCGGAGGACGTTCATGTTCCTGTTCTCCTTCGACTATCTCAGCGTGTTCGAGCGCAAGAACCCACTGGCGCTCGTCGACGCGTTCACCCGCGCGTTCGCGCCCGGGGACGGGGCCGCGCTCGTGCTCAAGTGCATCAACGGCGAGCGCGATCCGGCAATCCACGAGCGGCTGCTGGCGGCCGCCGGCGGCATCCCGACATCGAGGTGATCGACCGCTACCTGACCCCGAACGACAACGGCAGCCTCACCGCCGCGTGCGACTGTTACGTCTCGCTGCACCGCTCCGAGGGGTTCGGCCTGGGGATGGCGGAGGCGATGTGGCACGGCAAGCCCGTGATCGCCACCGGCTACTCCGGCAACCTCGACTTCATGACGCCGTCGAACAGCCTGCTGGTCGACCACCGGCTGGTGCCGATCGGCCCGGGCGCCGCGCCGTACCCGCCGGAGGGCGAGTGGGCCGAGCCGGACGTCGAGCACGCCGCGACGCTGATGCGGGGCGTGTTCGACGATCGCCGGCGCGCCGCCGCGCTCGGGCGAACTGCGGCAAGCGAGATTCGCCGTACGCACTCGCCGGACGCGGCCGGCGCGCTGATGCTGCGGCGCCTGGAGTCGATCCGGGCGACCGGGCGGGTGCGGCGGGCGTTCGATCCGGTGCGTCGCCGGCCGCGCAGTCTCGCGGCGCTGTCGCTGGAACTCCGCCAGGGCCCGGTCCCGCGCGCGGGGAACGGGCGCAGGCGGCGCGCGAGCTGATGCGCCAGACCGTGCTTCGTGTGATGCGCCCGTTCACCGCCTACCAGGAGACCGTGAATGGTCAGGTGCTGGCTGGGCTCGAAGAGGTCACGAGGGGATGGCCGCTGCGCGACGGCGAGCTCGAGGCCTGAGCGCGCTGGTCGGCGAGCTGCGCGGGAGCGAGGCCTGGCCGGTCGAGGGCCACGGGGGCGACTCGACGAGATCAAGCGGATGATCAGACTGCAGACCGACCGCGGGCTTTACCTGAGCTTGTCGGAGCTGGGCCGCCGGCACGCCGCCGTCTCGGCGCAAGCGGGCGACCGGCCCGACAGCCTCCAGCTGACGCCGTACGAGCTGCGCGTGTTCTCGCAGAACGGCGAGGACGGCGTGCTGGCGGAGATCCTGCGCCGGACCGGGGTGTCGGAGCGGTTCTTCGTCGAGTTCGGCGTCGAATCGGGGCGTGAGGGCAACTGCGTGTATCTCGCCGACGTGGCCGGCTGGCGCGGGCTGTTCATGGAGGCCGACGACGATTCTACGGGGCGCTCGAGCCAAGTATGCGGGCCAGCCCGCGGTGCGGACGCTCGGCGATGGTCACGCCGGAGAACATCGAGCGGCTGTTTCGACAGGCGGGCGTCCCGGCCGAGCCCGATGTGCTCTCGATCGACGTCGACGGCCAGGACTACTGGATCTGGGAGGCGATTCGAGCTACCGCCCGCGGGTCGTGATCGTCGAGTACAACAGCGCGCTGGACCCCGGCGACGGCTCGTGCAGCCCGCCGACCTGACGACGGCTGGGACGGGAGCGACTACTTCGGCGCCTCGCTCGGCGCGATGCGGTCGCTGGCCGAGCGCAAGGGCTATCGGCTCGTCCACGCCGAGCTCTCGGGCGTCAACGCCTTCTTCGTGCGCGCGGACCTCGCCGGGAACCCGCATTCCCGGAGCCGCCGGACGTTGCCGTGCGGGGAGTGCCCAACTACTTTCAGTCGGGGTACAGCCATCCGCCCGATACCTCCGGCGGTCCCTACATCGACCTCGACGAGGATCAGCGGACGATCTCGAGCCAGTCGAGCGATTGACCGCAGAGCGACCGGGCGTCCTGCGGCGAGATCTCCTTGACGGTCTCGTGGGTTCCCTGCGGGACCAGGATGAGCGGCCCGAGCTGCCAGCCGGTGCCGGCATCTCCAGGCATGAGGTTGTTGCCCGGGCGCCAGATCAGAATCGGCTGGCGCCCCCGAGCCAAGGTGACCGTGCCGACGCGAACGAACTGGCCGGCCGGGCCGAGGGCATTTGAGACCGAGCCGATGAGGTTCCGGCCCACCCAGACCTGGAATGGCTGAGTGAACGAGGCCTGGAGCCAGACCCCGTAGCGGCCCGGTTGATTGACGTTGACGTAGCCGGTAACGGCGCCGCCCTCCTGCCGCGGGACGAGTGTGTACGGATCGCCGTCAATCAGCCCCCAGTTCGGCGGATATGCCGCCTTCGTCGGCACGAACGCCGGATCGGACCCGAGCGCGGCGTACGCGAGGGTCGCATGCTCGCGCGAGGCTTGGGCGGCCGTGGCGATCACCGCCGAACACTTCGGCACCGACGCCGGCTCGAGCCCGGTGCCTAGCGGGATGTGCACCAAAACCCGCGGGGTCGCGGTCCGTTCCCACGCGTCGTAGTAGCGACCCTGATAGACCAGGCGGTAATTCGCCGGCGGCCTCGAGACGCGCGGGGACCGGCCCAGCACCAACAGCCGGAAGCTCTCCAGGTAGGCGAGCGAGAGGTCGTCAGGATCCCACGGCAGACGGACCGCGCTCCCGACCCGGGGCGGCTCGCCAGCTCTCGCCACCGGTGGCCCGAGCGCGGGATCCCATGGCGCTTCGTCGCGCAGGAAATGGATCGCGTACTCGTCGGACAGGTTGTAGAACGTGGGGCCAATCCCGTTGAAACGGCTGCCGATCGCTGCCAACTCCGTAAACGGCCCCCGCGGCGCGATCGCGGCGTAGTGGTAGCCGAGCGCGTTCGTCCACAAGACCCCCCCGCCGATGACCACGGCCAGCATGAAGGCCTCGACGCGGCGCCTGCCGTCATACAACGCCGCGGTCCCCAACATCGCCGTGAGCACCGCGGTCAGCGAGAAGATCATCATCACCTTCGCTGACGCGTAGGGCGAGCCTCGGTGAATCAGATACGCGGCGGCGATTCCGTTGCCGACGAGTAGCACGAGCGGTGGCCAGGCGCGTCGCCGGACGAGCCAGATTGCGCCCAAGACGGCGCTGGCCAGCGCGAGCCCGATCAGTACGTAGGTGATTCGGTAGTGGGTGGTGACCGGCAACCTGAAGTCCCCGGCGGGCCAGATGCCGAGGATCTGCCATCCCTGGAGCGGCGCGAATAGGTTCCCAAGATCGCCCTCCCGTGTCAGCACGTTATTGGCGACGTCGAGGAACGTGGATGCCCGGCTGAGGATCGGACCGGCCAGAACGGCGAGCACCAGCACCACGGCTGCGCTGACCGCCGCCAGCCGACGCGGTGAGGCGCGTCGCACGTACGGCAGCGTTCGCCAGGCGGCGACGACGAGGAACACGGCAAGTGGCAGGGCGAGCCAGGGGGCGATCGCGACCTGCAGGACGTCGAGACCCGCGACCGTGACGACGACCAACGCGATCACGCCCCGGACCCCCGTCCTCGCTCGCAAGGTCGAGAACACGAGCACGACGGTCAGCGTGATCAGCCACGTTGTCGCGAGCTCCTTGATGCTTCCTTCGAGGTAGAACGCGTACACGAGGCCCGCCTGCGCTGCGATGAACGCGCACGTCGCGCGCAGGAGTCGCGGCCGCACGACGTCCCGGAGCAGCTCATCGATTCCGACCGCGCCGAGCGCCAGGATCACCGCGAGGTAGGGCTGGAAGATCCAGGCGAGATCCTGGCCGACCAGGGGTCGGATCGCGCCGAGGGCCACGTCGGCTCCGATCGGATACGACGTCGCCAGGTAGCCGCTGACTATCGAGGAATAGGACGAGGCGGCAGGCCGGACACGTCGTGCCCGTGGGCTAGCAGCTGATCGATCAGCGCAAGGTGGAAGGCCGGATCGTTGAGCGTGAAATAGCCCAGGAACGTCGCGTTCCCCGACAGGACCATCGGAGCCGCGCAGACGGCGAACACGGCCACCCCGACCCCGAGCGCCCACGGGTCGGGTCGGAGCCGGCGCACACGACCGATGGACGTGGCGTACCCGGCTAGGGCGAGCACGATGACGAATGCCGTGGTCAGCGGGGCGGTCGTGGCGGAGTCGGTCGACAGCGTCGCGACGACGATCACGAGCGCGAGCCCGACGGAGGGCAGGATCGCGCCCGGAAGCGCCCAGCCGCCCACGCGTTCGACAGTGAGACCGCACCCGGTGCAGACCGCAAGCAGCGCTAGCGGGAACAGTGCCCAGGCAACGACCACGGCTTTATCTCAAGTCAGAAACGCCGAGGACTAGCGCCGGCGGCGCAAGCCAAGGATCGACAGCAGGAACGACGAGAAGAAGATCTGAATGCCGATGATGATGAGCGTGGCGGCGAGCACCGCCATCCTCTCCTCGGCGAGTGCCCCGAACCCGCGATTGATCCAATCGATCACGATCACGGTCCCGACCACAAAGCCGGCGAACGCGACGCCGCCGCCGAGAACCAGGCCGTGCTCGAGCTTGAAGCGGGCGCGCATCCGGTCGAACCAGCGGTCCTGCTCCCCCATGAAGTACGTGCCGTAGGCGTGGGCGCAGATTCCGAGCGCGACGACCTGCGTGCCGACGATCGCCAGCAGTGCTCCTCCGATCAGGGCGTGGATGTCCCACTCGCGGCCCAACACCGCCAGGCGCGTGATCACGATCAGCTCGACGATCATCCCGAGGCCGGCCATCAAGGCCCCCGGGAGGATGAACAGGTAGTTCGGCGAGTGCACGAGAAGGAAGCGCAGGTGGCGCCATCCGTCGCGGAAGCTCGAGAGCTTCGACTCGCCCTCCCGGGGGTGGTACTCGATCGCGAACTGGGTGACCACGAGGTGCTCCTTCGCCGCCCGGATCACCATCTCGGAGGCGAACTCCATGCCGGTCGTGCGGAGGTCCAGCCTTGGCAGCACGTCTCGGCGGAGCGCGCGCATCCCACAATGCACGTCGTCGACGCCGGTCCGGAACAGGATGTTGAGGAAGCCAGAAAGAGCCGGATTTCCGATGTAGCGGTGATGCCATGGCATCGCGCCCGGGTGGATGTTCTTCATCCGGTTGCCGATCACGATGTCGCCTCCGGCCTCGAGCTCTGAGACGAAATGGGTATCTCGCCGAAGTCGTAGGTCAGGTCGGCGTCAGCCATCACGATATAGCGTCCGCGGGCTTAGCCGAACCCCGCGAGATAGGCGCTTCCGTAGCCACGTTCGGGCTCGCGGACCACGAATGCCCCCGCGTCGCCGCGATGCCCCCGCTGCCGTCCTCAGAGCCGTTGTCGACGACGATGACCTCGCCGTCGAGGTGGCTTGCATCGAGCACAGCCCGAGCCCGGCGCACGCATTCCTCGATCGTGCCCGCCTCGTTGAGGCAAGGGATCACCACGGAGACGAGAATCCTCCGTCAGCGTCACGGAGGCGCGAGTCGGACAGTTTCTCTCGCTCGACCGTGCTCATATGCGGCCCCGAGGATATCGGCCCCATACAACTAAACGCCCGCGCGCTGAAAAGGTCGCGCTATTAGCGCTGCGATCCTAGCGCGAGTCTGAGAATGTTTGCCTCCCAATGCGTATCTGCCTGGTCTATGACTGTCTGTTCCCATACACGGTGGGCGGGGCCGAGCGGTGGTACCGAAACCTCGCAGAGCGCCTGGCGGCCGATGGGCACAGGTCAGCTATCTGACGCTTCGCCAGTGGCCCCGGGGCGCCGACCCGGGGTGCCGGGGGTCGACGTGCGGGCGGTGGGCCCGAGGATGGGGCTGTACCGCGGGCCGGACGGCGCCGGGACCCCCCCGATCGTGTTTGGGGCCGGAGTGTTGTGGCACCTGCTCCGCCACGGCCACCGCTACGACATCGTCCACACCGGTTCGTTCCCGTATTTCTCGCTGCTGGCCGCGGTCGCTCGCCGGAGGGGTGGCTACGCGGTCGTGGACTGGTTCGAGGTATGGACGCGGGAATACTGGCGCGAGTACCTGGGGCGGTTCGCCGGAGCCGTCGGCTGGCTCGTCCAGCGGCTGTGTGTCCGGGTGCGCCAGCACGCGTTCTGCTTCTCCCGGCTGTACGCGGCGCGCCTCGGAGGAGGGCCTGCAGGGCGAGTCACGATTCTTGCGGGCGAGTACGACGGGCCGCTGGAACGCGGCCGAGACTCGGCCGAGCCCCTCGTCGTGTTCGCTGGCCGCCACATCCCGGAGAAACGCGTGCCGGCGATCGTTCCCGCGATCGCCCGCGCACGGGCCGACTCCGGCGGTCGGGGCCGTGATCCTCGGCGACGGGCCTGATCGGGCGAAGGTGTTGGAGTTGATACGCGAGCTCGGCGTCGACGGGTGCTTGAGGCGCCCGGCTTCGTCACTAGCGAGCGGGTCGACGAGCTGCTGGGGCGTGCCTGTGCATGCTGCTGCCCTCTAGAAGGGAGGGCTATGGCCTCGTGGTGATCGAGGCGGCGGCGCGCGGCACGCCGAGCTGGTCGTCGCGGCCGCCGACAACGCGGCGGTTGAGCTGATCGAGGACGGCGTCAACGGGGTGATCGCGCCATCGGCGTCCCCGGAGGATCTCGCCGCTGCGATCATGCGCGTCTATCAGGGCGGCTCGTCGCTGCGGCACTCGACCGCCGCGTGGTTTGCCGCGAACGCAAAGCGGCTCTCGCTGCAGAGCTCGCTCGAGGTCGTCATCGACAGCTACCGCGGCTGAGTCGCGACCACCTCGATATTCGTCGCCACCAGGTTCAGACCCGGGACCGCGCTGAGCGCCCGATTCGCGACCCAGATCGGCGTCGCCGCGCGGGCGGCAAGCGGCCTCGTGAGGGTCAGCGGGAGCATGTTCGTCAGCCGGACCTCTTCGACGACAAAGCCATGGCGGACGAGCAGCTCACGAGCCGAGCGCCGGTCATACAGGCGGTCGTGCTCGAGCAGCCCGTGGTAGTAGAGCCCGGCACGGCGGGCAATGGCCTCAAGGTACGAGGCGCGGTTCGGGAGCTTGTAGACGTAGAACGTGCCGCCGGGCTGCAGCACCCGGCGGATCTCGTCGAGGCTGGCGTCGGGATCCTCCACGTGTTCGAGGACGCCGCAGCTCAGGACCGCGTCGAACGCTCGGTCGTCGAAAGGTAGCCGGCGGGGGTCATTCGTCAGGTGGACTCGAAGGTGCGGGTAGCGCTCGAGCGGCCGGACAACGGGCTCGCTGCTATCCGGCGCGTAGTCGAAGGAGGTTACGTCGAGCCCGGCTCGCGAGAGCAGATCCGACACCTGGCCGAAGCCGCAACCCCAGTCGAGGATCCGAGAGGGCCCGTCCGCGCGGATCCGGCGCACGATCAGGTCGTACTCGCGCATCTGCGGCGCCGAGCGGAGGCCCACGTCGTGCCCGCGAGGGTTACACGCCGGGGCTGCCTGCTCGTCCATCGCGCGGAGGATAGGGCGTGGCCGTCGGACCTTCGTCGACGAGCCTATGCTCCGTCCGATGCTAGCCGGCCGGCCGCCTCGCCTGATCGCCCAGTCGATATTCGAGCCTCAGCACTACGCGGCGTTCCTACGCATGGCTCAGCGCTATCCCGACTTCGCCGGGGTAGCCCGGCGGTACTTCGTGGGTGGTGGGAGCTATCCCTACGAATGCAGGATCAGGACGCCCACCGGGACGGTTGCGCCCGTTCTCTACTCGCAGCACGATGTCGTCACGGTCCACGAGATCTTCGGCCGCGAGGACTATCGAGCGGACGCAGAGGTGGGGGTCGTGGTCGACATCGGCTCGAACATCGGAATCAGCGTCCTCTACTTCCTGACCCGGAACCACACCTCGCGCTGTTACGCGTTCGAGCCCGTGCCGAGCAACGCGACGCGCCTGCGGGCGAACCTCGCCGGGTACGAGGAGCGATACGCGTTGCAGGAGGTGGCAGTGGCTGCGCGCGGTGGTGACGTCAACTTCACGATCGAGCCGACCGGGAGATACGGGGGAATCGGCGTGCCCGGGTCGGAGCAGATCAGCGTCAAGGCTCGGGCGGTGGGCGATCTGCTGGACGAAGTCCTCGCGCGGGAGGGCACGATCGACGTGCTCAAGCTGGACACCGAGGGACTCGAGCTGGAGACCCTGTACGCCATTTCCGGCGAGCAGCTCAGCCGAATCCGAACCATCTACTTCGAGGCGCGGGCTTGCCACAACCCGTGGCCGGACCGATTCTCGGTGCAGTTCGCGTGCGAGACGTGCCGGCTCGCGCAACCCGGCTAGCGGGGCCTCGCAGCGATGGAGCCAAACTCGTGTCAGATCTGCGGGGCGCCGTTGCCCGGGCCGGCGATCCGGGCGCCGGATCGCCTGCACGGCACCGGCGGAGCGTTCCCCGTGGCCGTGTGCAGCGCCTGCGGGGCCGGTGCAACGCTTCCGCGCGTCGACGACGAGCAGTTGGGCGCGTTCTACCCCGACGAGTACGGCCCGTACGACGAGCGGATGAGCGCGCTCCAGCGGGCGGCGTCTCGTGCGATCCGCGCCTTTCAGGGGTGGAACGCGCTACGCAGCGAGCCGCTGGGGGCGCTGCGAGCACGGCCCGCGGGAAGGGGACTCGATGTCGGATGCGGCCGCGGTGACCTCGTCGCGTTGCTGGCGACCCGCGGGTGGGCGATGACCGGCGTCGAGCCGTCGCCGGCGGCGTGCGCGACGGCGGCCGCGCGGGGCATTGACGTCCGTTGCGGCACGCTCGCGACCGTTCCGCTCGAGGCGGGCGAGTACGACGCCGCGGTGTTCCGGCACTCGCTCGAACACACCAGCGACCCGATGCAGGCGCTCCGCGCCGTGGCCGATGCGCTGCGCCCGGGAGGGGTCGTGGTGATCACGGTGCCGAACTTCGGGGGCTGGCAGGCTCGCCGCTTCGCCGGCCGTTGGTACCACCTCGACGTGCCTCGGCACCGGATCCACTTCACCCCCGCCGCGCTGGAGCGTGCGCTGGTAAGCGCGAACTTGCGGGTCACGTCAATCTCGACCTCGTCGAGCGCGGTCGGGTTGCCGGCCTCGCTCCAGTACCGGCTGTTCGGACGATGCCTGTTCCCCGGCGGGCTCGGGCTCCGGGTCGCCTCGGGGCTGTGCGCGCTGACCGTGCCGGTGACGGCGGCGCTCGACCGGCTCGCGGGCCTCGGCGACCTCCTCCACGCTGTTGCGGTACGGCCGGGTTAGGCCGCCGGCGGACCGCGGCTACCGACCGCGCGCGGCGAGCCGGCGCTCGCCACGGGCGACGAGCGCCCGCTCGACCTCGGCCTCGAACGCCTCGGCCGGGGCCGGATAGACGTAGGGGGCCAGCCGGGCGTCGTCGTACTCGAGCCGCGCGCCGTCCGCGAGCAGCGCCCGGATCCGCGCCACGATCGCGTCGACGTCGTCCGGCGGCACCGTCCAGCCGGTTCCGGTCTCCTGGATCAGGCGAGCGGTCTCGTTGCCGTCCGCCAGCGCGAGGATCGGACGGCGGGCCCCGAAGTACTCGAACACCTTGCCGGGCAGCTCCCACACGAGCGTGGGCGAGGTCAGCAGCACGAGGACATCCGCGCGACGCTGGAGCGCGAGCGACTGCGCCCGGGAGAGCATCCCGACGTGGCGGACCACCCGCTGGAGTCCGGCCTGCTCGATCAGCCGTTGTTCCTCGCGATCCAGCCGGCCGGCGAGCACCAGCTGAAGGCGGTCGGGGATCTCGGGATCGGCTACCGACATGCGGCGGAGCGCTTCGAACAGGCTCCCGGGGTGGCGCCCCCACCCGCCCGACAGCTTGCCGGTGTGGACGAGCGTGAGTGCCCGCTCGTCGAGCGCCGGCGCCTGTGCCGCATCGGCGTCGCGGGCAAGGTCGGGGTCCCATCCGTTCGGCACGTACCCGGCGTCCACCCCGAGCCGGTCACGGAAGTCCTCCGCGACCGGGCGCTCGACCACGATCGTGCGATCGGCGCTGCGGACCACGGAACGCTCGAGCGCGACGTCGAGCCGGCGCTGCGCCTCGGTGGGGAACGGCGGCCGCCACGGATGGAACGTCCAGCCGTCACGGAAATCGGCGATCCAAGCGGGGCGGCGCCTGCGGCCGAGGCCCAGGCCGACGAGGTGTGCCGACTCGTAAGCGGACGTCGTGACGATCACGTCGTAGCCGTTCTCGGCGATCAGCCGGCGGGCCGTCCACACGGCATACGGCACCCAGGTGGCGACGTTGTGGTCGGGTACCAGCACCCCGGTGACGTACGCCTGCGGCGGCGTGTCGACGACCGCGGCCTCGCCCGGGGCGGGCAAGGGTGGGCGGCGAAGGGCGGTCCGGAGCCATCGTGCTCCGACCAGGTCCTGGGAGCGGTAGATCCCCTGCGCGGGGTCGTCGGGCAGGCCCCCGTAGGCCGACGTGGTCAGGACGTCCACGTGGTGGCCCCGGCGCCGCAGGTACTTCGTCATCGCCAGCCACCGGTTGCCGCCGACCGACGGCATCGGCGGGTACGCGTAGCTGACGACCAGAATCCGGCGGCGTGTGGCCTGGACCCTCCCGGCGGCGGTGCTCACCGGCCGCGCTTGACGCCGCGTATGACCATGAAGAAGCCGAGCCACGGGCCGGTGGCGCGGGCGAGGCCACCCGCGTACTCGATGTCATACGGCGTCGCGACCTTCTCGATGCGGAGGTGGTCGACGCCGCGGAACATCCGCCGGACCTCACGCTTGGTGAAACCCTGGGTCCCGATGCTCTCCATATGGTGGTGGAGTACGTCGGCGATGGAGCGCAGAGGACGCCGGCTCAGCGGACCGTGCCGAAGCCACAGCCCGTAGGACACCCAGGCGTGCCTCGAGTACAGCATCACGCATAGCCGCCCGCCGGGCTTGAGCACCCGGATCGCCTCGGCGACCGCCCTCGGCGTGTCCGGAGTGTGGTGGAGCACGCCCCACGAATAGACGTAATCGAAGCTGTCGGTCTCGAACGGCACTTGCTCGGCGTCCGCGACCCGAAGCTCGGAGGACAGACCCTCGAGCTCGAGGCGGCGGCGGACCAGTTCGACGCCCTTGTCGGTCAGGTCGATCCCGTGCAGGCTTGCGCCGGCGCGCGCGAACTGAACGTGGTCGGTTCCGAGCCCGACCCCGATCTCGAGTACCGACTGGCCGGAGGTGGTGCGAAATTGCGCGAACCGCCCGATGAACGGCTCGAGCTCGTAGCGACGCGCTTCGATCTGAGCGAAGTACTCCGGGGTCCCCTCGGGGGCCGTGGCGTCCCACGAGCCGCACGGAGTCCGGCTCCAGAAACTGCGGACCTGGTCCTTGGTGGCGGCGCTCATCCGGGTCGCGCGGCGGGGGTCATCCCGCGCGTCGCGCGGTGCCCATCACGTACCAGCCGCCGGTCCGACTCAGGAACGCGAGGACCCGCGGGTCGTCGAGCAGCTTCGTACGGCGCGCGAGAACGTCAGTCACCGGGGTGTCCACCGCGTTGAAACCGCCGATGCTCGTGCGGATCTTCTCGAAGCCCGCGTCGGCGAGCATCCTCCGGAGCTGCGGCGGGCTATAGACCCGAACGAGCGGCCTGGCGCCGATCGACGAGCGCTCGACCCCGCGGGACAGAACGCCCTCCATCGAGCGCTCCTCCAGCAGTTGTCGGTTTACGATGCCGTTCCACAGAACCTGGCTCAGCCAGTAGTGATACGAGCGGCGGTTGTAGACGATGATTCGCGCCTCGCCGCCGGGCCGGAGAACCCGTCTGACCTCGCGCAGCGCCGCGGGCATGTCCGGCGTGTGGTGCAGGACGCCGTTGCTCGCCACGCGGTCGAAGCTCGCATCGGCGAACGGAAGGTTCTCGGCGTCGCCCTCGACGATCTCAGCGTCAAGCCCCAGCGCGCGGACATGTTGCCCGGCCAGCTCCACGTGCCGCGGAGTCAGGTCGACACCGGTGACGTGTGCGCCGCCGCGAGCGTATAGAACGAGGTCGATCCCCTGGCCCGAGCCGACATCGAGCACGTCGAGACCGGCCGTCGAGCGATACTCGAGTGCCTCGTCGAACCACGGACAGTAATCGTGTCGGGACACGATCAGCTGCTCGATGTATGCCGCGGTGCCGGGCTCGGCGGTCACATCCGGTCCGCACGGATCCGCGGTCCACTGACGTATGGCCGCCTGCTTGGCCGCGGTGGAGTCGTGGAGTGCAGTCATGGCGCCAGGCTAACAGCAGGGGGGTGATCGTCGGCCGCCGTTGCCCGGGATGCGAGTGCGACCAGGATGCGGCGGACGTGGGCGCTCCACGTGAAATCCGTCGCGACCCGCTCGAGCGCTCCCGCCGCCAGGCGCTCGCGCAACGCGTCGTCGCCGAGGAGCCTCTTGCACGGCGGCCGCCCCCTCGTCGATGTCTCCGGGCGTGAACAGCAGGCCGCTGCGCCCATCCTCGATGACCTCCCCGATCTGGTCGAGATCCGCAGCGACGGTGGCGCGCCGCAGCCCCATGTACTCGAACAGCTTCGTGGGGGAGCCGAAGAACGGGGTCCCGTCCGGGTTGGGAACGTGGGGCGAGACGCAAACGTCGCAGCAGGCGAGCATCTCGAGGGCGCGGTCGTGCTCGACGACGCCCGTCAGCAACGCCCGTCCGCCGAGGCCGCGCGCCTGGATCTCATTGCGGACCTCGGGCATCAGGCCGCCATCGCCGATCAGGATCCAGCGTGCCTCGGGAACCGCCGCGATCAGGGACGGGAGGAGCTTCACGCCGTGCCACAGCCCGAACGTGCCGATGAAGCCCACGGTCGGCGCCTCGGGGACCCCGAGCCGGCGCCGCCACTCAGCCGGCGCGCCGATGCGGTACGGCGCCAGCGAATCGACGTCCACCCCGTTGGGATTCACCAACACCCGGTCGGGCTCGACTCCCTGGTTGACCACGTAATCGCGCAGCGGCTTGGACACGACGACCACCAGGGAGGCGTCGGCGATATTGCGGTGCTCGAGCGCCTCGAACTGCCGGGCAAACCGCATCCGGCCCGAGCCCCAATGTCGCTCAACCCACGCCTCGGGACCGTTGAACTCCAGTACGAGCGGCACGTCCAGCCGGCGAGCGAGCTCCAGTCCGGCATACGACCCGAGCTGGTAGCGCTGATAGACGAAGTCCGCGGCCCTGCCCGCTGCGGCTTGGAGCAATGGCTCGGTGTAGTCGGTGTACGTCAGACCGCGAACCAGTTGCAGGACGCGGCGAGGCGGTACCTGGATGAACCCCGCCCGCTCGGTCCCGATCGGTCGCTCCGCCGCCAGCACTTCGACGTCGATGCCGTTGTCGGCAAACCCATTGATGACCCCGGTGGTATGCGTGACGGACCCACCCACCTGTAGCCCCAGCCAGTTGAGCGTCGGATCGACGCGCATGTAAAGAGCCTTGCCAGGGGTAGCGACGCTCGAAGCCAGCCGATACCGCCGCCGCGCGTAACGGGCCACCCGCGTGACGAGCATGCAGGTGCGCAGGAGCTCTTCGGGAGCGGCGCGGGCGGCACGCGTCAGGGCATACCGGATGAATGCCCGTCTGCTGAGCGCGCGATCATCGACGACGAAGCGGCCGGTACGAACGGCCACGAGCGACAGCAGCGCCGCTGCCTGGACGGCGGACAGCGGCAGTGTCCCTTCGCGGATCCGTACCTCGTCGTAGCGGCCGTCGCGCAGCCGCTTCCACAGGGCGCTCGGCGCACGCAACGACCCCGCGATCTGGTGCAGATCGAGTGCTTGTGCCGCGCCTGGCCCTAGGTCTCGTCCGGGAACCGCATCGAAGCCGAGGTCGACGTCAAGACGCATCGGGAATGCCTTTACAGCAGCGCGGCTTGGGGCGCGGGCAGCGGCGTCTTGGCCAGGACGTCGACGATGCGAATAGCCGCTTCGCCGTCCCATCCCTCCGGGATTCCGTGACGACGTCCGTCGCGCGAGGACAGCAGGCTCGGGATCTCGACGATTCGCGACGGGTCGAGCCCGAGCAGCGTGTTCGTTCCGACCGTGCAGGTGACCGGCCGCTCGGTGTTGTCTCGGAGCGTGAAGCACGGGATGCCGAGGAACGTCGTCTCCTCCTGAATTCCACCCGAGTCCGTGAGCACGGCCGCGGCGTCCTTGACAAGACTGAGGAAGTCGAGATAGCCGATCGGGTCGAGCAGCCGGAACCGATCGGGATCCGGGAACTGGATCGCTCGCTCGGTCAGCGCCGCCCTGGTCCGGGGGTGTACGGGGAACACCACCGGCAGCTCTCGCGACACGGTGGCGAGCGCATCGATGGCCTAGGCCAGCAGCGGGCCATCGACGAGCGCAGGGCGGTGGAGCGTCACGAGCAGGTAGCCCTGCTCGCTCAGCCCGAGGTCACGGGCGGTGTGGAGCGCGTCGATGCGGGGGCGCATGGCCACCAGCGTGTCGATCATCGTGTTACCGACCATGTGGACCTTCTCGGTCGCGATCCCCTCCCGTCGCAGGTTGTCGACGGCTTCGGGCGAGTGGATGAACAGCAGATCGGACACGGCATCCGCGAGCATCCGGTTGATCTCCTCCGGCATCGACCGGTCGAAGCTCCTCAGGCCGGCCTCCACGTGCGCCACCGGAAAGCCGAGTTTGCAAGCGGTCAGGCTGGCAGCCAGCGTTGAGTTCACGTCGCCCGGCACCAGCACGACGTCGGGCGAGACCTCGAGCAGCACGGGCTCGAGACCCTCCATCACGCGCGCCGTCTGCTGCGCGTGCGAACCGGATCCCACACCGAGCATGTAGTCGGGAGCGCCGACACCCAGCTCGTCGAGGAAGACCTTCGACATGACGTCGTCGTAGTGCTGGCCGGTGTGGACCAGGACCGAGGCGAACGCTTCGTCGCGCCGCTCGAGCTCGGCCACGATCGGCGCGATCTTCATGAAGTTCGGGCGCGCGCCGACGACCGAGAGGACTGTCCGGACCCGAGGCACGGCTATCCGGCCGGCCACATGAGCAGCGGGCGACCGGGGCAGACGAACGCGTACTGTTTACTGGGCGCCGCGGGGTCGTTCAATGTGTCCGTGTCGAGCCCGGCGATCGTGCCGCGGACGATGTACATCGCCCAACCGCCTGTCAGGTGCTGGCAGGCCGGTGGATCTCCAGGGCGCGGCGACTTGAGAAACAGGTATGCCGAGTGACTCGTCTGGGTTGGTGTGGCGTCTGTTGTCATGTCCAGCTGGTCGGTGAGGACGATGTAACCGAGCGTGCTGAAATCGGGCAGATCGTTGGCGGGGTCGAGAGCGACATTGGTGACACCCATCTGGTGCAACCCTTCGAGCAGCCCCCGAGCATTACCGTCGGTCGCCGGTCCTCCCCGCAGCCATCCCTGGTTCTCATACAGCGTGAACTGTCGCTGGTAGATCATCGTGTTCTCGGCGTTCGGCAGCGAGACCATGATCCGGCGCATACCGCCGAGCCCTGTGGACATGCCGACGAAGTTGATTGCGGCAACTGCGACAAACGCGATGGTGACCGCCGCCCGGACCCGCGGTCGCGCGATCTGCGGGATCCAGAACGTGCCGAGCACCGCCACGTACACGAGCCCGGGCAGCGAGTACCGGGGGTCCTTGTGCGTCAGGTACGTCATCCCGAGGTAGGAGACAAGCAACCCGGCGAGAATCTCCGGAAGCACGCTGGCCGAGCTCAGTCGGTCCTTGATGCAGCGACGGATCGCCATCACCACGCCGATCACGAACAGCACGGTGAACGGCAGCATCGCCTGCTCGTTGACGAGATTCCAGAAGTACCAGCCGAAGCTCGCCAGCGACCAGCGTGACGGCGATTGCACGGGGTTGACGTACAGCTGTGCAATCGAGGTGAACGTCTGGATCAGGTCGTGCGCGTGGTAGATGTACCAGGGGCCGGCTACGACGCCGAAGGCGGCGAAGAAACCGAGCAGGCCGACGGGGCGTCGCCAACCGCCGCGGATGATCACGGCGAGCACGGCGCCGCTGAGGAACACGAGCGAGGTTTCCTTGGTCAACAGCGCCAGCCCGCACAGGGCGCCGGCAAGGATCGAGACGCCGCGCCGCTCGAATCGGTTTGACGCGAGCGTCGCCCACAGGCTGACGGCGACCATCGACGCCTGCGGGGTGTCGATGAAGAAGTCGTGAATCATCGACACGAACATCGGAGTCGCGAGCCCGAACAGCCCTGCCAGCAGCCCGGCGCGCGGTCCGGCAACCAGCTTCCCCACGCCGTAACACCCGAACGCCAGCAGCGGAACGAACACGAGGTTCGAGGTGATCACCAGCGCCATCGGGTGGATGCCGACGAGCAGGATCGCGACGGCGCCGATCAGGTGCAGCAGCGGCGGATATGAGTAGTACACCGTGAAGGGCTCGGACAGATGGCCGTGCCTGATGGCCAAGCTGTCGAGGTATGCGATCTGCATGTGGTTGCCGGCGTCCCAGATCGGGATGCGGTTGTCCTGGGTCAACCACCAGAACGTCACCACGACGAACGCGAACACGGCCAGCCATAGCCAGCCGGCCTCCGCGCTCAGGCCGGTATCCAGCCGCCACCGTGCCGGCCGGGACACCTTGAGTTTCAGGGGGAGCGGGGCCTCCAGCGCGGTCCTCACGCCGGGCAATGGTACCCGGACCGCCCCTGGTGCCCGTCGACCCGGGGGACCGCGTAGCCTGCGGCCCATGAAGCAGGCCGTGGTCAGAGCCGGAGTCCCCCAGGTCGTCGACGTGCCCGCGCCGTCACCGGCGCCGGGGCGCGTTCTTGTCGCCAATTCGGCCTCGGTTATCTCGAGCGGGACCGAGCGGAGCGCCGTCGCCTCCGGCGGCGGCGGGGGGCCGCTGCCGGTCCGGGCGGTGCGCAATCCGGACCTCGTCGTCGAAGGCACTGGCGCACATGCGCGAGCATGGCCTGCGCGAGACGCTCGACCTAGCTCGGGGTGCTACCGCGCCGGACGCGGCACTCGGCTATTCGAGCGCGGGCGTGGTGATCGACACCGGCGGCGTGGCCGAGTTTCGCGTCGGCCAGCTCGTCGCCTGCGCCGGTGCAGGCAGCGCGAGCCACGCCGAGCTCGTCTCGGTCCCCGGGAACCTGGTCGCGGCCGTGCCGCCGGGTGTGCCGGCGCGCGCGGCGGCATTTGCCACGCTCGGTGCGATCGCCCTCCAGGGCGTAAGACGGGCCGAGCCCTCGCTCGGGGACCGCGTGGTGGTCGTCGGCCTCGGGCTTCTTGGTCTGATCTCGGTGCAGCTGCTCCGGGCCGCCGGGTGCCAGGTGCTCGGGGTCGAGCCGCGGGAGCAGCGGCGCGCGGCGGCGCTGACGTTCGGCGCCGAGCTCGCGTTCGCTCCGGAGGACGCCGTCGAGGCGGTACTTCGCTGGAGCGGGCGGGTCGGCGCCGACACCGTCGTGATCACGGCGGCGTCCGCCAGCAGCGCGATCGTCAACGAGGCGATCTCGATGGTCCGCCGCAAGGGCCGGGTCGTGCCGGTCGGCGAGGTAGGTCTCGAGCTCGAGCGGGCGCCGCTGTACCAGCGTGAGGCCGACGTCCTTATTTCGACCTCGTACGGGCCGGGCCGCTACGACCCGACCTACGAGGAGGCGGGAGTCGACTACCCGATCGCGTACGTCCGTTGGACCGAGAACCGCAACATGGGCGAGGTCCTCCGCCTGCTCGGCACCGGACAGCTCGACGTCGAGCCGCTGATCGAATTCGACCGCCCGATCGCGCGTGCCGCCGAGGCCTATGCCGCGGTCAACGGCGCAGATCCGCCCCTCGCGGCGGTCCTGACGTACGACAGCGGCGCGACGATCTCGCGCGCCGCCGAGCGGGCCGAGACGGTCTCGGTCTCAGTGGCGCCGTCCGGCGGTTTGCACCCGTCTGCATCGCCGGACGGGTTGGTGCGGATCGCGCTGATCGGCGCGGGCGGGTTCGTGAGCAACGTCCATCTTCCGAACATCAAGTCCGATCCGAACGCGCGCGTCCAGGTGGTGGCGAACCGGACAGGGACCTCGGCGAGCGACGCGGCGCGCTTGGCCGGCGGCGGCGATACGACGACCGACTGGCGCGAGGCGATCGGCCGTGACGACGTCGACCTCGTCGTGATCGGCACCCGTCACGACAGTCACGCCGAGATCGCCGCCGCGGCGCTCCGGGCCGGAAAGGCCGTGTTCGTCGAGAAGCCGCTGGGGCTGAGCCGGGAAGAGATCGACACGGTGTGGGCCGCGGCGCAGGAATGGCCGCGGCTGGCGATCGGCTTCAACCGGCCCTACGCTCCGCTCGCCCAACTGCTTGTGGACGAGGTCACGCGCGTGCTGCCGGCGCCTTTGCACGTCATCTACCGCGTGAGCGCGCCGCTGCCGGCCGACCATTGGCTGAACGACCCGGCCACGGGTGGCGGGCGGGTTCAGGGCGAGGCGTGCCACATGTTCGACTTCGTCAACTGGCTTTGCGGCGTGCCTGTCCGTGTGTGGGCCGCCGGACTGCCGGCCCCGGCCGCGTTGCGCACCGTCGAGAGCGTGACCGTGACGGTCGAGTACGCGAACGGGTCGCTCGGGACCGTCCATTACAGCGGCGTCGGTTCGGGGTCGATGCCCAAGGAACGAGTCGAGGTGCTCGCGGGGGGCCGGTCGTGGGTGCTCGACGACTTCCATTCGCTGGCGTCTTACGACGGCGCCGGCGTCCGGACCGAATCGGATAAGCGTCGCGACAAGGGGCACGCGGCGCTGATGGCACGCGTGCTCGCAGCCTGCCGTGGCGAGCAGCGATTCGAGCCCGGGGCGTGGGCGGCGTATGTGGCGCAGAGCGTCGCGCTGGCTGCGCTCGAGTCGATCGCCAGCGGTGAGCCGCAGCAGGTGATCCACCCCAACCGAGACGCGCGGCCGCTGCCGAACGAGTGACCGTGTCGATCATCGATCGCGAAGCGTTTCGCGCGGCCTATCGGCAGGCGACACGCGAGATAGAGCCCTTTCTGACCCCGGATCGCCTCGCGGTGATCGCGCGGCACAACCTTGGGCTGCACCCCGACCGGTTCGATATCCGCAGCTATCTGCGCGCATCCGAGCGCCGCTACGTGCGGGCAGTCGACCGGTTCAACCAGTACGGCGACGCTTCGGTACAACCGAGCGCGCTCGACGTAGGCGGCTTTCTTGGCGCCTTTCCGCTGGCCCTCTCTCGCGTTGGGGTGAGCGTGACACTCGTCGAGGAATACGACTATTACTACGGCGCGTTCGACGACCTCAAGGAGTACCTGGAGCACCAGGGTGTGGAAGTCTGGGCGGCCGATTTCACCAAGCCGCTGGCCGGCCCATCCCCGCGGCGGTTTTCGTTCGTAACCAACATGGCGATGCTCGAGCACCTGCCGAGTTCGCCGAGGCAGCTGATGGAGAACCTGCGCGCATGCTTGACGGACCGCGGCATCGCGATCGTGGAAGTGCCGAACATCGCCTACTGGCCCACGCGTCTGCGCGCGCTACGCGGCCAGAGCATCCATCAGGCCTACGACTTCTACTACCAGAGCGAGCCCCCGTTCATGGGACACCATCGTGAGTACACCGCGTCCGAGTTACAAGATCTGCTCGGTTGGAGCGGATTCACCGTCCAAGCGATCGATGGGTTCAACTACTCGCTGACCTTGCGCGCAGGCGGCTGGCGCGAGCGCCTATACGTTCTGCTGGTGTACATGTGGCCGACGGTGCTGTTCCGTGGCTGCCGAGAGGTGCTCATGGCCACGGCGCGCCCACGAGCATGACCGTGATCGCTCCGACTATCCGTCCTCGCGAGAACGTCTACGGCTCGCTCAAGCGCCTGGAATGGATCGAGCGGCACCTGAGGCCGCAGGACGCGGTGCTCGAGGTCGGGTGTGGAACGGGCGTGATGCTCACGCTGCCGCTGCACGAGCGGGGCGTGCGAATCACCGGGTTGGACCTCGACTCGGCGAGCGTCGAGTACGGACGGAGGGTCGCGAGCGAGAGAGGTATCGACCCCGATGCGCTCGCATGTCGTGACCTACACGATTTCCCGGGCGAGTGGGACGTGATCATCCTGTCCGAGGTCCTCGAGCACCAGTCCGACGAGGGTGTCGAGGAGTTGCTGTCACTTATTCACTCGCGGCTGTCAGCGACCGGGCGCCTCCTGGTCACGGTTCCAAACGGACGTGGCTGGTTCGAGCTCGAGAGCTGGCTGTGGTTCAAAACGCCGCTCGGGCGGATCATCGAGGCATGTCGAATCGACGCGGCGGTGTGGTCGCTCAAGCGCCGTCTAGTCGGGCCGTATGAGGACACGCCGTACCTGTCGACGCTCGAAAGCTCGCCGCATCTGCAGCGGTTCTCGCTGGCCTCGATTCAGGCCACGCTCGACCGTGCCGGCTTCCGCATCCTGGACTCGACCGGCTCGGTGAGCTGCTCGGGACCGGTCAGCAACCTGTTCTTCACCGGGGTCGTGCCGTTCATGCGGATGAACTGCCGACTCGGGAGCCGGTTCCCGAAGCTGGCCGCGAGCTTCTTCGTCGCTGTCGCCAAACGCTGAGCGCCGGCGTCACCGTGGTCAGGCCGCGCGGCTCGGTCTGAGTACTCTGGCGACCTGGCCCACCAGCTCGATCGCCTCGCGCGGCCGGGGAATCAGGACACGGTAACTCCCGGACTCGCGCGCGAACATCCGCATGTGGAGGATCAGGATCAGCGTGTACGACACGCTCGCCGCGATCGCCGCTACGTTCACGCTGTCGTGTTCTGCGAGTAACGGGAACACCAGTGCGAAGTTGAGTAGCAAGCCCGGGATCCAAACTAGTAGCGCCTCCCGTGGGAACCCGCGACCGGCGAAGTGATACGCCAGCACGGAGATCATCCCGTAGGAGAAGATCCCGGGAACCATCCAGTAGTAGATCGGGATGGCATCCGAGAATGCGGGGCCGTAGAGCAGGTGGATTGCGGGAGACGCCAGCGGGATGGTTATGAGACACAGCAGTCCGTAGACGAGACACAGCGATCGGAAGGCCCTCGCGGTGTCGCCCGATGGCTCGCCCTTGGCCACACGCGGAAACAGGTTCAGCGCCACCACCGTCGGAAGCAGATGCAATCCGTCGGCGATCGCGAGCGAGATCGAATACTCGCCTGCGGCCACGCCACCCAGATACGAGTTGACCACCAGCAGGTTCACTCGGCCGACGAGGTAGGCGAACAGGCCCGCTAGATAGATGCGCGTCCCATAACGCAGCATCACGCGCATCAGCTGGAGGTCGGGTCCTCGCCGCGTGGGGCGATGATGGCGCAGGGACCAGGCGAACGCGAGGCTGCCAGCGACGTTCACCGAGACCATCAGCGTGATCGCACCGAGCACGCCGAACGACAGGATGCCCAAGCCGACGACGAGCCCGACGAACACGACGACGGCCATCGTCAGTTCGACGGCGTTGTAGACGACCATCCGTCCCTCTGCGAGCAGAATGCTCTGGAGCAACTGGTTGGCCAGCGCGGCCGGAACGCCGACAAGCACGACGACGATCTCGAGTATGTCCAGGCCCCGCAGTAGCGCTGGGAACAGCTGTGATATGACGAGCCCGGCGGCGGCCAGCAAGGTTCCAAGGCCGACAGCGAGCCAGAGCGTGTTGCCGAAGATGTCGCCGAGGCGTTTCGGATCACGGGCGGCGAAGTACGGGTTGGCTGACTGCAGGCCGAAAGTTCCGAACTGGATGATCAGGAGCGTGAATGCGAATGCGACCGCGACTGCGCCTCGGCCGGCCGGGCCGAGCGTCCGGGCCACGACGATCGTGCCGGCGACATTCAGGGCCAGCACGCCGGCCTTGTTGCCGAGCGTCAACAGGACGTCGAAGCCGAGGCGGTCAGGGCGGCTACCGGTGTCGGGCGAGCCGGGCGCTGCGTTCACTTCAGGATCGAGCACGTCGTGCCGTCCGGGCGAGGCGGGCATCGCGGACATGCTGGCAGACTGCTTGCAATGGTCGCCCGGCTCCGCTGGCCGCTTGTCGTGGTCGTGCTCCTCGCCCTCGCGGTGCGGATTGGATTCCTGGTAGCCGATCCCCACCCTTACGAGGATTCCGGGCTGGCGGCCGCCAGCGCCGAGATGGCGCGAGAGATCGACGACCACGGCCGATGGTTTGAGTCCAATCTGACTGCCGACGCCCTGATCGGGACACTCCAGAACGACGAACAGCGCTTGCTGGATCCGGCCTCAATCAGCTTCCGCGCCGCCGACGCCCATCCCCAGCTCCAAGCCGATGTTCTCCAGCCGATCGGCGAGGCGGTCGTGTTGGCCGGTCTGTGGAAAGTGACGGGAAGCGAACGCTGGCTTCCGTACCAGGTGCTGATGGTCGTGCTCGCTGCGCTGATGACCATGCTCGTCTTCTACATGACGCTCAGCCTGTTCGGACGCCGCCGGGCCGCATACCTTGCGGCACTGCTGTATGCGGTTTTTCCGCCCCTCGCATGGCTCTCGACGATTCCTCATCTCGATGCCTGGTCGGTTGACCTCACGCTCGTCATAACTGCGCTGTTGGTGCGAGCTCGGGAGGTAGAAAAGCCGATGCCCTGGCTGGTCGGCACGGGCCTAGCCGTCGGGCTCGGCACCTATTTCCGTCCGGGCGTGCTCCTGATCGCGCCATTTGTCGCGCTCGCCCTGCTGCCCGCGGCGAGCTGGCGCCGCGCCTTGCGGTTCGGCGCGATACCGACAGTCGTCGCGGCTTTGTTGCTCGTACCGTGGACGATTCGCAATGAGAACGTGTATCACCGGTTCATCCCGACCCGGATTGGGATTGGTCAGAACCTTTGGGAAGGGCTTGGGGAAGTGCCAAACACCTTTGGGGCGCGTCTCGATGACGCGGGGACGTTCCAACAGGTTCACGCGGTCCGCCCGGATCTCGTGTACGGGACCCCCGCCTACGACTCGTTCCTCGAGTCATGGGCGATTCGGGCGATCCGGAATCATCCCGGCTTCTACATCAAGCTGATGGCGAAGCGGTTCATCGATTCGACTGCGCTGCTGCGGAACACCGAATGGGCGGGAACGGTCCTATCGCCCGCACAGTCCGGGCTGGGCCTCATCAGCTACATCCGGCACCGGCCCACGAACTTCCTGGCGTTCCTGCTCGAGCCCCTGCTGTTCGCGGCCGCGATTGCGACGGTCATCGCGACGAGACGCCGATTCGGTCGTTCACACCTGCTCCTGATCTCCGTTGTGGTCGCGACCTTGTTTCCGTACCTGTTCCTCCACGTCGAGCCGCGGTACATACTCCCGGCCTCGTTCGCGTATCTGATCTGGACGGCGCTCGGAATCGACCTGCTGACCGAACGATTGCGACGCGGCGCCGCTCGCGAGTCCGGCGTGGACCGGGCGGCGTCGGCGCCTCCGTCGTCGACGCCGACCGCAGTCAGCTGACGAGCCCGTTACCCTCGCTGCGGCGATGTGCGGGATCTGCGGCATCCTCTCGACCTCTCCGAGCTTCGACGCGAGCGAACGGACCGTGGTCGCGATGCGGGACACGATGGTCCACCGCGGACCCGACGACGCCGGCGCCGCTGCCTGGGCCGCCGGCGACGGGCGCGTCGCGTTCGGTCACCGGCGGCTGTCGATCGTCGACCTCTCCCCGGCCGGGCACAACCCGATGCCCAACGAGGACGAGACCGTCTGGATCACGTTCAACGGCGAGATCTATAACCACCGGGCGCTGCGGGCCGAGCTCGAGGCCAAGGGCCACCGGTACCGCTCTCAGTACCGACACCGAGACGATCATCCACCTCTACGAGGAGGAGGGGCCGCGGTGCGTCGAGCGGCTCCAGGGCATGTTCGCGATCGCGATCTGGGACGCACGCCGGCAGGAGCTCTTCCTCGCGCGCGACCGGCTCGGGATCAAGCCGCTCTACTACGCCCGCCCGCCCGGCGGGTTCGTGTTCGGCTCGGAGATCAAGGCGCTGCTCGCGCATCCAGCGATCTCTCCAGACCTCGACGAGGAGGCCTTCTACCACTACCTCACGTTCGTCTGCACGCCCGCGCCGCTGACCATGTTCAAGGGGATCTCGAAGCTCGTCGCCGGGAGAGCGGATGACCGTCAGGGCAGACGGCTCGATCACGAGCGAGATCTACTGGACGTCCGATGTCGGCCGGCGCCGAGCATGAGGTCGCCGAGATGTCCGAGGCCGAGCATGGAGGAGCGGCTGCTGACGCTGCTGCGCGGCGTCGATCGAGAAGCGGATGATGGCCGACGTCCCGTTCGGGGTGTTCCTGTCCGGCGGCGTCGACTCGTCGACGAACGTCGCGCTGATGTCCGAGCTGATGACCGAGCCCGTGCGGACGTTCTCGGTCGGTTCAAGGATCACGACCGCTACAACGAGCTCAGTACGCGCGTGAGATCGCGCGCCGGTTCGGCGCGGACCACCACGAGGTCGATGATCGACTGGGATGACCTCGAGTCGTTCATGCCCGAGATGATCTTCCACCAGGACGAGCCGATCGCCGACTGGGTGTGCGTGCCGCTCCACTACGTTCGCGAAGCTCGCCCGCGACAACGGCACGATCGTCGTCCAGGTCGGCGAGGGCTCCGACGAGCTGTTCCACGGCTACGACGGCTTACATCGACGCGGCCCGGTTCCGGCGGCGGTTCTGGGAGCCGTTCCAGCGCGTGCCGGCGCCGCTCGCGTCGCGGGACCGGCCGGGCGGTGACCGAACTCGCGCGGCGCGTCGGCCGGGGGGAGGTCCATCGCGACCTCGGTCGCCGAGGCGGCGGCGGGACGGCTTCCGTTCTGGGGCGGGGCGATCTGCTACCAGGGCGCGATCAAGGAGCGCGTGCTCGCGACGCAACGGGCGCGTCGCGCCCGACGCCTACGAGATCGTCGAGCGGTTCTGGGAGCGAGGCCGAGCGGGAGCGGCCGGGCGCCGACCTGCTCGCAGAAGATGACCTACCTGGAGCTCAAGCAGCGCCTCGCGGAGCTGCTGCTGATGCGCGTCGACAAGATGACGATGGCGACTTCGGTCGAGGCGCGGGTGCCGTTCCTCGACCACGAGCTCGTCGAGTTCGCGCTCGCGCTGCCGCCCGAGATGAAGGTGCGAGACGGCGTGGGCAAATACCTGCTCAAGAAGGCGGTGGCGGGCTCGATCCTCCCCGAGCACATCGTCTACCGGAAGAAGCAGGGGTTCGGGGCTCCGGTCGCCGAGTGGTTCAAGGGGGAGCTCGGCCGCCGCGCCCAGGCCCAGATCGATGCCTCCGCGCTTCGCGAGCGCGGACTGCTCGACTACGAGGAGATCGACCGGATGTGGCAGGCGCACCGGCGTGGCCCGGTGAACTGGGCGTTCCACCTGTGGAACCTCTACAACGTGAGCGCCTGGTTCGACTACTGGGTCGCCGGTCGGCGCGACATCGCCTAGTGACTTCCGGCGGGTCGCTCGCCTGGCTGCGGCGCGGGTACGCGACCTGGCGGCGGCTGGGCCTGCGGCGGGGCACCAGGCGCCGCTCGCGCTCGCGGTGGCGCCGGTGCGCCGGCGCGTGCGTCGCCGCTGGCTGCGCGCGCGACCGCTGCGAGTAGGCCCGCGCGAGCTCCGCGCCGCGCTCGGCGGGCGGATCCGCGGCGGTGCTCGGTGGCGGTGCTCGAGGCGATGCCGGTCGTTTCGGCGTTCGGCGCCTCGGCTCGAGTTGCTCGAGCCCGCGGCGCGGCCGAGCTGCTCGCGGTGGCCGACCGGGTGGCCGGTCACACCGGTTCGACCTGCTCGGGTCAGGGCCGACCGCGCTCGGGCCGGCAGATCGACTGGCTGCGCGACTTCAAGAGCGGCCGGGCGCTGGCCGCTCGACCACATCTCCGCGCTTCCGATCACCTACGACGACCACTCGGACATCAAGGTGCCCTGGGAGCTGTCCCGCTTCCAGCACCTGCCGGTGCTCGCGGCCGCCTACCGAGTCACCGGCGAGCGGCGTTGGCTCGAGGAGGTCGGCGCTCAGCTGCGGAGTTGGATCGTTCCGAACCCGGTCGAGTTCGGGCCCAACTGGGCGTGCACGATGGACGTCGCGATCAGGGCCGCGAACTGGGTCGCAGCGCTCGCGCTGGTGCCGGACGCGGCGGCGCGCGAGAGCTGGTTCGAGCCGGTCATCGCGAGCCTGCTGCTGCATGGGCGGTTCATCCGAAGCCATCTCGAGTGGGCGCCCGTTCGGGGAAATCACTACCTGTCCGACGTGGTCGGGCTGCTCGCGGTCGCGGCGCTGTTCAGCGGCGGGCGCGAGGGGCGGAGCTGGGCGCGGTTCGCCGCCGCCGAGGTCGCCGGAGAGCTCGGCCACCAGATCCGGCCAGGACGGCTGCGACCACGAGGCCTCGATCCCGTATCACCGGCTCGTGACTGAGTTGTTCGTCTGCGGCATCCAGGCGGCGTCGGTGCTCGCGCCTGACACGGCGGCGGGCGCGGATCGTGAGCGTCTTGACGCGATGCTCGCGTTCGTGGCCGGATACACGCGCCCCGACGGCCTGGCGCCGCAGGTCGGCGACGCCGACGACGGCCGCTACCTGCCGCTCGGCGACTACGGCCGCGCCGACCCGCGCAGCCACCTTCATCTGTTCGCGCAGGCCGGACGGCCATACGCGCCGGCCACCGGCCATTGCGCCTATCCGGACGGCGGCTACTGGGCCATGCGCGCGGGGGAGCTCTACGTCCTGGTGCGCTGCGGCGACGTCGGCGTCGGCGGGATCGGGTCACACGCCCACAACGACGCGCTTTCGTTCGAGTTGGCGCTTGGCGAGCAGCCGCTGGTCGTCGATCCCGGGAGCTACCTGTACACGGCCGATCCGATAGAGCGCAACCGGTTCCGGTCGACCGCCTTCCACAGCACGCTGCAGATCGACGGCGCGGAGCAGAACCCGATCTCGCCGGCGGCGCTGTTCGCGATGGACGACCGGCGCCGGGCCCAGGCGCTCGCGTGGGAGCCGGATCCCGGCCGGCCGGCGTTCAGCGGCCGCCACCACGGTTACGAGTCTCTCCCGCAGCCGGCCGTGCACACTCGGCGGATCGAGCTCGACGCCGCCGGGCGCTCGCTCCTGATCATCGACGCTGTCGCCTCGTCGGGACCGCACGAGCTCGTGTGGACGTTTCCGGTGGCCGCCGGCGCGGACGCTGAGGTGGATGCGGGCGGCGACCCGGGGCGCGCGGTCGCGCGGTTCGCGAGCGGGGTCGCGCTCGAGTTCGAGGCAGCGGGGGTCGAGTTCGCGATCGAACCCGGGTGGGTCTCGCCCTCGTACGGCGTCCGAGTGGCGGTGCCGTTCGTCCGCGGGCGCCGGCGGAGCGCCGCCGGCGAGGATGTGACCGAGATCGTGCTCCGGATCAGGACCCCGGGGACGAGCCGATGACCCCGCGCATCACAGCGCTGATCGGCGCCTACAACAACGCGTCGACACTCGAGCGGGCGGCGCGCTCGATGCTCGACCAAACGGTCTCCGAGCTCGAGCTTGTGATCGTCGATGACGGCTCGAGCGACGCCACGGGCGAGGTCGCGGCGCGGGTTGCCGCCGGCGACGCCCGTGCCACGGTGCTCACGATGCCGGGCAACGTCGGTATCGCGCGCAACCTCAACGCCGGCGTCGAGGCGGCCGCCGCTCCGGTCGTGGCCGTGCTCGACGCCGACGACTGGTCCGAGCCGCGCCGGCTACAGCGCCAGCTCGACGTCCTCAACGGGGATCCGTCGATCGCCGTGGTCGGCTGCCGGATGCGCGAGGTCGACGAGCACGGCCGCGAGCTCGCGCCGCGGACCTCGTTCGCCGCCGGCGAGGTCAACGAAGTGCTGATGCGCTTCAACGCGATCCCGAACACGTCGTCGGCGTTCCGGCGCGACGTCGCGCTGGCGGTCGGCGGCTACGACCCTCGTTACCGATGGGCGACCGAGTACGACCTGTGGCTGCGGCTCGCCGACCGCCACCGCATCTCTGCGATCGACGAGATCCTCGCGACCCTGCAGATGTCCTCGCGGAACGTCGCGGCCCGCCGCGAGCGGCGCAGATCGCCGAGGCGATAGAGATGCGGCTGCGCGCGATGCGCCGCCGGCGCAGCCTGGGCGGCGCCACCGGCCTGATCCCGTATGCGGTCTCGTACGCGACGCCGCTGCCGCTCAAGCGGGCGATCCGGCGAAGGATCGGCCAGTCGCCCTAACGTCTCGGAGCACCTGCGCGTAGACCTCGCCCAGGGCGGCGAGGATCCCCTCGGCCGTGAACCCCTCCTCGATCCTCCGGCGGGCCCCGGTCTTGGAGCGCGGCGCGGAAATCCGGTTCGGCGGTGAGGCGTGTGAACGCCGTCACCAGCGCGTCCTCGTCGCCTGCGGGCGCGAGCAGACCGGCGTCGCCGATGACCTCGGGGTTCCTGGACTGTCCGCGGCGACGACCGCGAGGCCGTGTCCCATCGCCTCGAGCAGTGCGAACGAGATCCCCTCGCGCTCGGACCGCAGAACGAACACGTCGGACGCGCCGAGCAGGCGAGGCAGGTCCGAGCGATACCGAGCGGCCTTACCGCCGCGCCGGCGAGCGCTTCGAGCGCCGGCGCCGGCGGGCCGGCGCCGGCGAGGTGAGCACGAACGGCACTCCCGCGGCGTTTACGCGCTCGGCCGCTCTTGCCGCCAGCAGCGGTGCCTTGCGCGCCTCGAGCTGTCCGGCGAACAGGCCGAGCACGACGTCCGGGTCGATGCCGACGCCGCGCGCACCGACGAGCGCACCGACGAGCGCTCGGGGTCGCCGATCGCCGCCGGCAGGTCGATGCCGTTCTGTATCACCCTCAGCTTGTGGCGCTGCGGGGCCGGCAGGACCGTGGCGAGCTCGTCGCGCTCGGCCATCGACGTGCAGATCACCGCGCGGCAGGCTCTGGTGACGGTCCTCGCGGCCTGCTCGGCGGCGACGCGCCTCGGTCCCTCGACGCGGCGCAGCATGTGCAGGCCGTGCGTGGTCAGGACTCCGGGTCGGGCGCGAAGCAGCGGCCAGGCCAGTGCGCCGGCGACGTCGCCGTGGACGTGGACGAGGTCGGCGCGACGTGCGCGGGCGGCGGCACGCGGCCAGCGACCGGGATCGACGCGAGCGCGCTGGCCGGCGAGCGTCCGGCGGAGAGGTACGAGCGCTCGTGGACAATCCGGGAGCCGCTCGAGCATGTCGATGTACGTCTCCCCGCCGCCGCCCCGGTGGGGGAGGACGTGCAGGACCCGTGCGCTCACCGCCCGGGGATCCTGTGGTCGCCCGTCATGACTCAAACGGGTGGCACATTCCACCGTGTAGCCTGCGCGAGCGTGTCCGGGCGTCCGTCTGCACTGATCACCGGGATCACCGGCCAGGACGGCTCGTATCTCGCCGAGCTGCTGCTCGAGAAGGGCTACGAGGTCCACGGCATGGTCCGCCGATCCTCGACCGAGCGGTTCGAGCGGATCGAGCACCTGCGCGACCGGGTCACGCTCCACCAGGCCGATCTGCTCGACCAGCGCTCGCTCGTCGACGCGCTGCGCGCCGCGAGGCCGACCGAGATCTACAACCTCGCCGCGATGTCGTTCGTCGCGGTCTCGTGGATCCAACCGACGCTGACCGCCGAGTTCACCGGCGTCGGCGTCACGCGGATGCTCGAGGCGATGCGCGAGGTGTGCCCGGAGGCGCGCTTCTATCAGGCGTCCTCGAGCGAGATGTTCGGCAAGGTCCGCCAGGTGCCGCAGAACGAGCTGACGCCGTTCTATCCGCGCTCGCCGTACGGCGTGGCCAAGGTCTACGGGCACTTCATCACGGTCAACTACCGCGAGTCGTACGACCTGCACGCGACCAGCGGGATCCTCTTCAACCACGAATAGCCGCGTCGGGGCCTGGAGTTCGTGACCCGCAAGATCACCTGGCACGCGGCCGCGATCAAGCTCGGGCTGGTCGACGAGCTGTCGCTCGGCAATCTCGACGCCGAGCGCGACTGGGGCTACGCCAAGGACTACGTCGAGGCGATGTGGCTGATGCTCCAGCAGGACGAGCCCGAGGACTACGTGATCGCCACCGGGGTCGCCCACTCGGTCCGCGAGTGCCTGGAGATCGCGTTCGACCAGGCCGGCATCGAGATCGACGATCATGTCGTGATCGACGAGTCGCTGAAGCGCCCGGCCGAGGTCGACCATCTGATCGGCGACGCATCCAAGGCCAGGCGAGAGCTCGGATGGGAGCCGCGGACGAGCTTCGAGGAGCTGATCCGGATGATGGTCGACGCGGATCTCGAGCTGCTGTCGTAACGCCAGGCGTGCCGGACGAGGCTCAGACCCGGCGTTCCGCGCTCATCACCGGGCCTCACGGGCCAGGACGGCTCGTTTCTGGCCGAGCTGCTGCTTGAGCGGGGCTACCGGGTAACCGGGCTGGTCCGGGGCGCGCCGCGGGGGCGAGCGGCTCGGCTCCTCCGAGCATCTGCGCGACCGCGGTCGGTCGTCCACGGAGACCTGCTCGAGTCCCGAGACGCTGACGGCCGCGGTCGAGCGAGGTCCGGCCCGACGAGCTCTATCACCTCGGCGGCGCCGTCGTTCATGCCGGACTCGTGGCTCGCGCCGGCGCGACACGTTCGCGGCGATCGCGGGAGCGACGGCGGCGCTGCTCGAGGCCGTGCGCGCGACGGAGCCCGCGGACGCGGGTGTTCGTCGCCGCCTCGGGGGCGATGTTCGGCGCCGCGCCCGAGAGCCCCCAGCGCGAGGACACCTGCTGCCGGCCGCAGACGCCCTACGCGACCGCGAAGCTCGCCGCGCACCAACTCGTCGGCCAGATCCGCGCCCACGACGGGGTGTTCGCGTGCTCGGGAATCCTCTACAACCACGAGTCCGAGCGGCGACCTGAGAGCTTCGTCTCGCGGAAGATCACGCTCGCCGCCGCCTCGATCAAGCTCGGCCTGAGCGATCACGTCGTGCTCGGCGATCTGAGCGCGGTGCGCGACTGGTCGTTTGCGGGCGACGTCATGCACGGCGCCTGGCTGATGCTCCAGCAGGAGCGGCCGGATGACTACGTGCTCGCGAGCGGGATCGCCCACACGGTCGCGGACCTCGCCGAGGTCGCCTTCGCCCGCGTCGGTCTGAACCCCCGGGATCACATCCAGGTCGACGCTGGGCTCGTGCGGGCGCCCGAGATCACGCCGCCGGTCGGTGACGCCTCGAAGGCCAGGCGCGAGCTCGGGTGGGAGCCACGCGTCAGCTTCGAGGAGTTGATCGGGCGGATGGTCGATGCCGACCTTCGCGCCCTCAGCGCGGACGGAGGGGGTGGGCGGCCAGCGTCTTCCTCACGTAGGCGATGAACCCCGGCGTGATGTACACGTTGTCACTCGCGCGATAGTCGAACTCCCGCTCCACGGTTTCGAGCACGACGTTGCGCGAGTTCGCGATGCCGTTGGCGATCTGCTGAGGCGTGTTGTTCACCCAATACAGCAGGCTCAGCGACGCGAAGTACGGGGTGAGGTCGCCCAAGGCGGTGTCGGCGTACGAGTCGCCGACGACGACCGACCGGCCAGCGACGACGGGCGCACCGGGAGCACGGTCGATGGCTGCGGTCGGCGCGATCTCGCTCCCGGACTGGCCGAGGAGCCCGAGTAGGTCCCCGGTGTACTTCTCCTTAGGCCCGTTGACTATTTCGTCGGGCTTCAATCGCACGGTCTTGCTCAGCGGCGGAAGCGCGGCCTCCGGGAAGCTGAGCGAACCGAGATTGTTCCAATGCGAGTCGGTGCGGAAATACAGCGGCTGACTCGATGTGCGCTTCTCGGCCAGCAGCAGTTTGCGCAGCCCGACGATGCCGGCCCGGACCGCGGCGGGTGCCTCGAGCAAGCGCCACAGCTGCGCGGTCCCCTGCTTGCCACAAGCGAGATTCGGCGTGCTGGGGGCGGCGTACTCGGGGTAAATCGTCTGCTTGTCGGGCGCGACGATCAACTCGACGCGCCTACCGCTTGCTCTGATGATCCTGATCAGAGTCTCCCAGCGCGATACGGCCTGCATGAACGGTATGAACGGCGAACACGCTCGGTCCCATACTCCCTGCAGGTAGTACCAACCATGGAGGCCCACCGCGACCTGATCGGCGGTCGGCGGCGGCTGCACAGGCCCTTTCGCGCCCTTGCCGGTCGTCGTCGTTGTCCCGAGCGCCGCCTTGTCCTGGTCGGGCTGGCCGGTGAACGGAAGCGCCTGATCGCTCTGCACTCCACCGAGGCCATTGAGGCCGTACTGGGGAGTGAAGGCGAACAGGTGCAGATCGATCCATGTGTTCGCATGCACCGCCTGATAGCGGAGCGGCAGGTGGTCGATCAGATAACGCGTCGCGTCGTCGAAGAAGCCCCATCCCTCGGACAGCCTGGGAGCGGAAGCGAGCTTGCGGTTTTCGAAGGCACGCGCCTTGTACCCGAATGCGCTCAGCACCAGCGGCGTCGCGAAGAACACGACAGCGAGCGCGGCGAACGACAGGCGAATCCAGTGTCTCCTCGACATCAGAATCGGAAATACAGGAAGGGGCTGAAGCTGCCCGCCGCGACGGCGATTGCCGCGACCGGCAGGATGACGATGGTGGCGACTCGCGCTACCAGCGCTGGTCCGGCCCACCGGCCGTCCAATACGACGCGTCCGAGGACGAAGTCTCGCGGGAGGAGAACCGACAGCAACCCGATCACCAGCGCGGCCGCGGACTCGCGCGTGATCGCGGCGTTGACGCTTGGTGTCAGCGTGCCGAAATGCACCGGGATCATTGCGTTGTAGACGCGCATGGCCTCAGCGAGCGAGGTGGCGCGGAACAGCACCCAGCTGAGGACCACGATCAGGAACGTGACCGCCCGGCGGACGACCGCGAGGCGCTCGTCCGGCCAGCGGGCGACGCCGCTCAGGCGCTCTATGACCAGGATCACCCCGTAGTACATGCCCCACAGGACGAACGTCCACGCGGCCCCGTGCCAGATCCCGGTGAGCAGGAAAACGAACAGCAGGTTGAACGACGTCCGCGCTCGGGTGCCGCGGTTTCCACCCAGCGGGATGTAGACGTAGTCGCGAAACCAGCGCGAAAGCGTCATGTGCCAGCGGCGCCAGAAATCGGTCACCGACACCGAGGAGTAGGGGCGGTTGAAGTTCTCCGGAAACCGGAACCCGAACATGCGCCCCATCCCGATCGCCATGTCGCTGTAACCCGAGAAGTCGAAATAGATCTGCACGGTGTAAGCGAGTGCACCAAGCCATGCCGCGGGAGTCGTCAGCGAGTGGCTGTGGGCGAACGCGGCATCCGCGATTTGACTCACCGTGTCGGCGATCAGCACCTTCTTCGCGAGGCCGAGCGCGAATCGCGGAAAGCCATCGGCGAGATCGCCGGCCCGGGCGGTCCGAGGCGGTGGCTCACGGATCTGGTCGTCGATCTGGTGGTAGCGGATGATCGGCCCGGCGATCAGCTGGGGGAAGAACGCCATGTACTGCGCGAAGTCGTCGAGCCGGCGCATCGGCGGGGCCTCGCCGCGCGTCGTGTCGACGACGTAGCTGATCGCGTGGAAGGTGAAGAACGAGATGCCGATCGGCAGCACGATCTGCGGAAGCGGAATCAGATCCTTTTCGCCGAACCACCCGACCGCGTGATCGAGCTGGGATGTCGCGAACACGGCGTACTTCCAGACGAACAGGGTCGCGAGATCGACCGCGACCGCCGCCCACATGACGTTGCGGGCGGCGCGCTGACGTTGCTGGGTGCGCAGGCGACCGATCGCCAGCCCCGCGAGGTAGTTGAACCCGATGCTCGCCAGAAACACGAACACGACCGCGTGGGCACCCCAGGCGTAGAAGACGATGCTCGCCACCGCGAGCGTGGGGTTGCGCGCGCGCGGCGGCACCAGCCAGTACAGCGCGAGCACCACCGGCATGAAGAACCAGAGAAACTCAATCGACGAAAAGACCAATGCTCTCCCGCCCCGGTCGCGGGGCCCGTTTGGACATGACCGGGTTCGGCGGCGCCCAAGTCTGCCAGCAACCTCGGATTAGGCGCGGCGGCCCTATCCGCCCGCGACCGCTTAGCATTGTCCCAACGGTTTCATGCTGGCCCGTCTCGCCGTCACCCCGATCCAGTACCGCCGTGTCGCCTACGTCACGCTCGCGTCACTGACGCTGATCGTGTTGACGGGCGCGGCGGTACGGCTGACCGACTCCGGGCTCGGCTGCGCGAACTGGCCGAAATGCGGGGGCACGCCGCTCCCGCCGCTCAGCTCGCACGCGCTGATCGAGTTCGGCAACCGTGCGGTGTCCGCGATTGTCGGATTGCTGACCGTCATCGCCGCTGTGCTCGCGTTCACGCGCCGGCCGTACCGGCGCGATCTCGCCTTCCTGGCCGTGCTGCTGCCGCTCGGCGTCGTCGCGCAGGCGGTGCTCGGCGGGTTCACGGTGCTCAACCACCTGGCGCCTGGGTTCGTGATGGCGCACTTCAGCCTGTCTCTGTTGATCATCGTCGTCGCGTTCGTGCTCGCCTGGCGGAGCACGTACGAGCCCGGGGCGCGCCCGTGGGCGACGGATCGCGTCGTCGTGTGGTCGGTCCGGGGACTGGTTCCGATCGGGGCGCTGACGATCTTCGCCGGCACGGTCGCCACCGCCGCCGGTCCGCACTCCGGGGGCTTCACCGGTCAGGTGGTCCACCGCCTGCACTTCAAGGGCGACGACACGCTCACCTGGGCGATTCACCAGCACGCGACGATTGCCGCGATCTTCGGCGTGGCGGTGATCGGGGTCTGGTTCTTGGCGCGCCGGCGCGGCGCCTCGGCCGCCGATCTTGAGCCGCTGACCGTACTCGGCGTGTTGCTCGCCGCTCAGGGCCTGGTCGGAAGCGTCCAGTACGAGCTCAAGCTCCCGAGCGAGATGGTGTGGGTCCACGTGGGCCTCGCGACGGTGACGTGGCTCGCGCTCCTGTGGGTGGTGGCGGCGGCGGGACGACTCGCGCCGCGCGCAATCGAGGTGCCCGCCGGCGAGCGCACCGCCGGCGCCCGCGAGTTGGAGCTCGTGGGCCGTATCGACTGAGCCGCACGCGGCGCTACGATCGGCGTCAACTTGATGTCAACGCAACACGGCACGACGGAGAACCACACGTCCGGGGGGCGGAGCGCGGACGCCTCGCTGATCATCCTCGTGGTCGACGACGAATCGGATCTCCGCGAGATGCTCACGCGGTCGTTCTCGCGGGAGGGTCATCGCGTGATGGCGGTCGGCGACGGGCGCTCGGCGATCGACCGGGCGAGCACTGACCACTTCGACATCATCCTGCTCGACGTCGCGCTCGGTCCCGGCCCCGACGGCTACGAGGTGTGCCGAACACTGCGGGCACGGCGCAACGTCGTCCCGATCATCATGCTGACCGCGCTCGACTCCGAGGCCGACGCCGTGCTCGGCCTGGAGGCCGGAGCCGACGACTACGTGACCAAGCCGTTCGGCCTGGCCGAGCTGCGCAGCCGCATCCGGGCGGTGCTCCGACGCGCAGGCACGCGCGCGATGGGCGACGAGGTGCTCGTGGTCGGCCCGATCATGCTCGACCGCGCTCAGCGCGAGGTGGTGATGGACGGCGCGCCCGGTGCGGCTGACGTTCTCCGAGTTCGAGCTGCTCGACGCGCTGATGGCCGATCCCGGACGGCTGCTCAACCGCCAGGAGCTCCTGCGCGCGATCTGGGGCGACAGCGCCTACCGCGACCCGCGGGCGATCGACGTCCACATCCGGCACCTGCGCGAGAAGCTCGAGCCCGAGGCCGACAAGCCACGCTACATCCTCACCGTGCGGGGCGCCGGGTACCGACTCCGGGGGCCGTAGGTGTCGCTCAGGAGCGACTGATGCCGAGGCGGGCGCGATCGCGACGGGGCGCCTTCGGTCTGCAGGGCCGGATCGTCGGTGCGGTGCTGTTGACGACCGTGGCCACGCTGGCGGTGGCGGCGCTGGCGCTGCTCGGGCCGCTCGAGAACTCGCTTCGTAACGCCGAGAAGAAGACCCTCGAGAGCGAGGTCGGGACTACCAAGACGCAGATCGCCAGGACGATCTCCCCGTTCACGAACATCGATCTCGGGCTATTGGGCGACGCCACGATCAAGCCGGCGGCCGCGTCGGGAACCGGAACGGGGCAGGCGACCGGCGGAGCGGCCGTTGGCCCGAACCCCGGCAAGGCCGCCGCCGAGGAGACGAGGCTCGCCAAGGACGGTCAGAAGGCGCTCGTGAACTCCCACAAGGCGGTGAACTCACTCCAGTTCGCCACCGGCGCCGCCGAGGTCGCCTTGCTCGGCTATCCCGACAGCACCGGCCACGGCCGCGCGCTCGTGGTCTCGGGTGACGCGAGCAGTGCCAGGTTGGACCCCTACGACGATGCCCCGCAGGCATTCCGCACCCAGCGCCGGAACTTCAGCTTCGGCTCGATCAGCGGCACCGAGTACGTGCGCGTCGCGATTCCGTTCCAGACGCGCGGCGTCGACAAGGCGCACCCGGATCACTGGGTGCTGGTCGTGCGCAAGTCGCTCGACACCCTGAGCGACGCCGTGGCCACCGTCCGTCGCGCGTTCCTGTACGCGGCGCTCGCCGGCCTGGCGCTGACGCTGATCCTTGGGATCCCGCTGTCGGCGACGATCGTCCGGCGCCTGCGCCGGCTCCGCGAGGCGGCCACCGAGCTTGCGCACCACGGACCCCCGGTAGACGTCCCGGCCGTCCGCGCACGCGACGAGGTCGGGGACCTGGCGCGCGCGTTCGCGCAGATGCAGCAGCGCCTCCAACTCCAGGAGGAGGCTCGGCGCGCGTTCGTCTCCACCGCCTCGCACGAGCTGCGTACCCCCCTGGCGTCGCTCGACGGCATGCTCGAACTCCTCGACGACGATCTCGGCAGCGGCGACCCCGACCTCGACGACGCGCGGTCGCTACTCGACCGAGCGCGGACCCAGACGCGCCGGCTGTCGCGCCTCGCGGCCGACCTGCTCGACCTGAGCCGGCTCGACGCCCAGGTGCAGCTCCGCTCCGAGCCCGTCGAGCTCGGCGAGCTGAGCCGTGCGGTGATGGCCGAGTTCGAGCTCGGTACCGAGGAGCGCGGGCTCGTCTCGACGCTCGACGACTCGGCCGGTCAGGTGTGGGCGCGCGGCGATCCCGGCGGGATCGCCCGGATCGTCCGGATCCTGCTGGACAACGCCGTGCGGATCAGCCCGCAGGGCGGCGAGATCACCATCGAGCTCCGCAACGGCTCGCACGCGTCGCTCACCGTGCGCGACGAGGGCCCCGGCGTGCCCGTCGACGAGCGGGAGCTGATCTTCGAACGCTTCCAGCGTGGGCGCGGGGCCGGCGGCAGCGCCGGGTTCGGACTCGGGCTCGCGATCGGGCGGGAGCTGGCCGACCGGATGGGCGGTGAGCTCGTGCTCGAGCAAACCGATTCGCCGGGCGCTAAGTTCACTTTGCGGTTGCCGGTGGCGCAGGCGCAGGAGGAAGAACCGCTCGCGGTCGTCTGAGGAGCTCCGGTCCGGACGGGGCCCGGGCCGCGGCTTGACAGGATTGGATCAATGGACGAACGCTTGATGAACGCGATGCTGCAGCTCGACGACCGCCACTGGTGGTACCGCGGGCGACGCCGCATCATCCGCGCCGAGCTCGACCGGCTGCCGCTTCCGGCCGGCGGGCGCGTGCTCGACGCCGGCTGCGGCTCGGGACGAACGCTCGAGGAGCTCGGTCCCTACGGCGAGGTCCACGGCGTCGAGCTCGACCCCGGAGCCGCCGAGGTGGCGCGGGCGCGGGGACGCGGCGAGGTGCAGATCGGCCGGCTCGAGGAGCTGCCATGGGAGGACGGCTGGTTTGACCTGATCACCTGTCTGGACGTGGTCGAGCACACGCCCGATGACCGCGTCACCCTACGCGAGCTGCGGCGCGTCTCCCGGCCCGGGGCCTTCCTGCTGGTCACGGTCCCGGCCTACCAGGGCCTGTGGTCGATGCATGATGTGGCCAACCACCACTACCGCCGCTACTCGCGCGCGCGCCTGCGCTCGGCCGCGAGCGACGCCGGCTGGCGGGTCGTGCGGATGACGTCGTTCAACGGCCTGCTGCTCGCGCCGGCCGCAGCGGTGCGGCTGGCCGAGCGCCGCCGGCTGCGCGAGCTCGACTCGGACTACAAGCCCGAGCTGACGCTCGGGCCCGACTGGCTCAACTCGCTGCTCGAGCAGCCCTTGCGGCTCGAGGCGCGCTGGCTGGCCGCGGGGCGGACGATGCCCGCCGGGCTGTCGCTACTGGCGGTGTTCGAGAATCCAGGCGAGGTCGCCTGACGGCTGGCGTGCTCTGATGGGGGGTCTTGCGGCGATCGTCGTCGGTTCTCTTGCCGCGATCCTCGGCGCGTCCAACAGCCTCGGCTACCTGTTGCCGGCGATCATTGGGCTCGAGTCGTTGGGGATTCCGTCGCCCGGGGAGACCGCGCTGGTGGCGGCGGCGGTGCTGGCCAGCCAGGGCAAGCTCGAGATCGGGCTGGTGATCCTGATCGGGGTGTGCTCGGCGATCGTCGGGGACAACATCGGGTATCTGCTCGGGCGCCGGTACGGCCGGAGCGTGTTCACGGCCCCCGGACCGTTCATGCACAACCGGATCCGTGCGATCCGATACGGCGACGGGTTCTTCGAGCGCCACGGTCCGAAGGCGGTGTTCATCGGGCGGTGGATCGCACTCGTCCGGTTCGCCACTGCCTGGCTCGCCGGAATCAACCGGATGCCGTTCAAGCAGTTCTTCTTCTGGAACGCGCTCGGCGGGATCACCTGGGGCGTCACGTACGGTCTCGTCGGCTACTACGGCGGCCAGGCGGCCGCAAACGTGCTCGCCGAGGCCGGTATCGCCGGACTCGTGCTGCTCCTGATCGCGCCGGTGGCGATCTACCTGTTCGTCAAGCGGCGCGAGCGCCGGATGACCGAACGGTCGGATTAGCTCCTGGTTACGACTTGTCCGCGTCGAGGTCGAGGGCGCACGAGTTGATGCAGTAGCGCTGCCCGGTCGGCGCGGGGCCGTCGTTGAACACGTGGCCGAGGTGGCCCCCGCAGTTCTTGCACAGGACCTCGGTCCGCCGCATGAACAGGCTGCGGTCCTCGTGCAGTTCGACGTTCTCGGCCATCATCGGCTCGTAGAAGCTCGGCCAGCCGGTGCCAGAATCGAACTTCGTATCCGAGCGGAACAGTTCGGCACCGCAGCCGGCGCACCGGTAGATGCCGTCGTCCTTGACGTGGACGTATTCGCCGGTGAACGGGCGCTCGGTCCCGTGCTGGCGGAGGATCTTGTACTGCTCGGGCGTCAGGCGCTCGCGCCACTCCTCGTCGGAGAGCTGAACATCCCGTGCTGTCTCTTCGGTAGCCATGCGGACTACGGTAGCGCGGTCATTGCCGGCGCAAGGTGAACGGGCGATAAACCCGCGACCCGTGTTGTTAGCCTGTCCGCCGTGAACGTGGCGGAGGTGGCGGAAACCTCGCGTCCTGCGCCTTGCACCGCCGCGGCGGACGCCGGCGCATCGACGGCGACGCTGCTCGTCCTCGGCGCCCTGATCGTGGTCGGCGCCGCACTTCGGTTCTGGCGGATCGGGCATCAGGGCTATTGGTACGACGAGGGCGTCACCGTCTCACTGCTGCACGACTCGTTCGGACACATGCTCGGGTCGCTGCCGCACTCCGAGGGCACGCCGCCCGTGTACTACGTGATCGGCTGGGTGTGGGCACGGATCTTCGGCTTCGCGGAGGCCGGGGTTCGGTCGCTGTCCGCGGTCGCCGGAGTGCTCGTGATCCCGGCGATGTACGCCATCGGCACGAAGCTCGTCTCCCGGCGCGCGGGGCTGATCGCCGCCGCGCTCGCGGCGTTCAACCCGTTCCTGATCTGGTACTCGCAGGAGGCCAGGTCCTACTCATTGCTGGTGCTGTTCGCGACGCTGTCACTGCTCGCGTGGGTTCACCTGCTCTCGCCGCAACCTTCGGGGCGCTGGATCGTGGCCTGGGGGCTGGCGGCCGCGCTGACGCTCGCTACTCACTACTACGGTGTGCTCGCGGTGGCGCCACAGGCCGCGTGGTTGCTGTGGGTGCACGTGGTCGATCGAAGGGTGTGGGTGGCTGTCGGCGCAGTAGTCGTCGTCGGTTGCGCGCTGGTCCCGCTCGCCCTCAGTCAGACCGGCAACACGGCCTGGATCGCGCACGATCCGCTCGGAGGGCGGCTCGGGCAGGTAGCGCCCCAGTTCGTGCTCGGCACCGGCGCGCCGGCGCGGACGTGGCTGAAGCTCGCCGGCGCCGCGTCGCTGCTCCTGGCCGTGGTGTTGCTCGCGCGGCGGGCCGATGCGCGCGAATTGACTGCCGCGATGCTTGCGGGCGGGCTGGTTGGGGCCGGGTTCGTTCTGAGCCTGGTGCTGATCGTCGCCGGCTACGACGAGGTCATCACGCGCAACCTGATCGTGCTCCTGATCGCGCTGATCGTGCTCGTCGCGGTCGGTTTCGGAGCCCGCCGCGCCGGCGTGCTCGGGATCGCGGGCACCGCGGTGCTGTGCGCGATCGGGGTGATCGCGACGGTTGCGGTGTCGGTGGACTGGGAGCTTCAACGCCCGGACTGGAGAGGGGTCGCGCAGGTGCTCGAATCGAGTCGGCCGGCAGGCACGGCCAGCGCGGTGCTCGTTGAGAACAACGACGCCTTTCAGCCTCTCGACGACTACATCCCCGGCCTGCACGTGCTGATCAGCCTGACCCCCACCTCGGGCGCGTCGGTGCAGGAACTCGACGTTGTCGCGCCGGTGAAGGGACGCTCCGAGGCGCTGTGCTGGTGGGGGGCATCGTGCTTCCTCGCGCTCGCGCCGCTCGACACCTCGATTCGTTTGGCGGGCTTTCGCCCCTACGGGTCCGTGCTGCACATCGGGCAGTTCTCGATCTATCGGCTGCGCGCTCGCGTACCCGTGGTGCTGACTCGCTACGAGGTCGCCCGGGCGGTCAACGGGGCGCCGTTCGGGAGCTACGGACTGGACGTCGTACCCGCTAGGGTGAGCAACCGATGAAGTTCGGCGTCGCGATCTTCCCCACGCGCAAGGTTCAGCCGCCGGGGGAGATCGCCCGGTTGGCCGAGGAGCGCGGGTTCGAGTGCCTGCTGTTCCCCGAGCACACCCACATTCCGGCGTCGCGCGAGTCGCCGTATCCGGGGGGCGAAGAGTTGCCGGCGTGGTACGCCGAGACGTTCGACCCGTTCGTGGCGTGCACCGCCGCCGCCGCCGCGACCGAGCGGCTGCTGATCGGCACGGGGATCTGTCTGGTGATCGAGCGCGACCCGATCGTCACCGCCAAGGAGGTCGCGTCCGTCGACGTCCTGTCCGGCGGGCGGTTCCTGTTCGGCGTCGGCGCCGGCTGGAACGTCGAGGAGATGGCCAACCACGGCACGGACGCGTCGCGGCGGTTCGGCGTGATGCGCGAGCGGATCGAGGCGATGAAGGCGATCTGGACCGAGGACGAGGCGAGCTACTCGGGCAAGTACGTCGAGTTCGAGCGGATCTGGTCCTGGCCCAAGCCGGCGCAGCAGCCCCACCCGCCGGTGCTCGTCGGCGGCAATGGCCCGCGCGTGCTCGATCGCGTGCTCGCGTTCGGAGACGAGTGGATGCCGAACCGCATGGCCGACGAGGACCTCGCGGCGCGTGTGGCGGAGCTTGGTTCGCGTGCTGCCGACGCCGGCCGAGATCCGATTCCGGTGACGGTCGTCGGTTATTCGCCCGACCCGGCCGGGTTCGAGCGTCTTGCTCGCGCCGGCGTGTCGCGGATCGTGTTCTGGCTGCCGCAGGGGAGCGCCGGCGCGGTCCTCGAGGGCTTCGACCGGTATGTCGGAGCGATCGAGCAGTTCCGGCGCGCGGGCTAGCTGCCGTTGCTGAGGTAGCTGGTAGCTGCCGTCTGGGGGTCGGCCGCGAGCATCTCCATCACGAGCGAGGACCACGCGAAGTCGACCGCGCCCATCCCGCGCCCGGTGAACGGCTCGTAGTACTCGCGTAGGCCCTGGGCGAGGACGGTGGACATGATTCGGTCGCTGAGCGTCTGCGCCTCGTCGTCGTAGCCCAGCCGGACCAGTCCGAGCCACACGAGCCAGGCCGAGTTGATCCACGTGGGGCCGCGCCAGTAACGGCGGATCCACAGCCAGCTGTCCTCCCGGGTCGAGAAGCTCGGCTCGGTCGCGGACACCGACGGCGGAGGTACCGGCAGCCAGAATCGCCGCTTGTCGAGGAGATAGTCCCGAACCAGCCGGTGGCCGATCGCTTCGGGCAGGTCCGGGAGCGCGAGCGGCGCGAGGGCCGCCCACGTGAGTGGCGGCGTGCGCTTCGGTTGCGGCCGTACGAGCGGCTCGAACAGGCCCGTCGCCTCGTCGTACATCCGCTCGACGATCGTCGGGGTCAGCGACGGCCGCCCGAGCGCGAGCATCGACAGCCCGTGGAGCACGTTCATCGAGACCTCGCAACACACGGGGCCACCGGCCTGCGCGATCCCCTTCAGGTCATACATGTACCTGCGGTTGCGGCGAACGAGCAGGATGAACCCGACGCGGTCGTGGGCGCGGCGTCGCCAGACCGGGTCGAACTGCGGCGACGCATCGAGGCCCGACTCGTCGGGTTGGACGATCCAGATCAGCCCGTCGCCGTCGAGGTCGCGGTGGCGCGCCAGCCAGTCGTAGTGACGGAGGATCCCTGGTTCCGCCGAGGGGTCGCCGACCGCGATCCGCCATGCCCACGCCAGCAGCGGCGGCTGGATGCTCGCGGTCATCGACGCGTTCGACGAGGTCACGTTGTACGTGAACCGGCGACGGCCCGTGAGCGGCGTGTTCCAGAAGATCGTGTGACCGATGAACCCGTCATCGCGCTGCGCGGCCAGCAGCGACTCGAGCTCGCGCCGCGACCGCGTCGGGTCGAAGTGGCGCCAGCTGATCGCAGCGAAGCACGAGTCCCAGTACCACTGCCACGGATAGTGGCCGGGACTCGGGCAGGTGTACGCGAACGGCACGCGGTCGGTGGAACGGACACCCTCGCGCCAGTTCTGGAGGAGCGTGCGCTCGCACATCTCCCGGATCTGTGCGGTGTCGGTGTCGGGCAGCATGCCTTTACAGATCCTCGCAGTCGGGGGGGCGGGGCGGTGGCGCGGTGGCGCGTGGGGTTCGGTGCCGGCGCCCTCGGGCGGTCGCGCGCCGCCGTCATCCGTCACGCGTCAGCCGTCAGCCGCCACCCGCCACCCGCCACCCGCCACCCGCCACCCGCCACCCGCGCGCGTGGCATAGGCTCCGCGGCCATGGAGATTCAAGCCGCGGTTACCGAGTCGAAGGGCGCCCCGTTCGAGATCAAGCGGCTCGAGCTGGGGGAGTTGCACGCGGACGAGGTGCTGGTCCGGGTCGTGGCGTGCGGGATCTGCCACACCGACCTGATCATCCGCGACCAGTGGTATCCGGTGCCGCTACCCGCGGTGCTCGGGCACGAGGGAGCCGGCGTTGTCGAGGCGGTCGGCGCCGCCGTGACAAAGGTCGCCGTCGGCGATCACGTCGCGATGAGCTACGGGTCGTGCGGGTCGTGCGTCAAGTGCCAGGGCGGCGAGCCGTGGGTGTGCCATGACTTCTTCGCCCGGAACTTCGGTGCCTCCCGGCCGGACGGCTCGACCGCGCTCGCCGCCGACGGGCGCTCGATCCACTCGCACTTCTTCGGTCAGTCGAGCTTCGCCAGCCACGCCGTCGCCACCGAGCGGAACGTCGTGCGGCTCGATCCCGACGTGCCGCTCGAGATCGTGGCGCCGTTCGGGTGCGGGATCCAGACCGGCGCCGGCGCGGTCCTGCGGGCGTTCCGGCCCGAGGCCGGTTCGAGCATCGCCGTCTTCGGGACGGGCACTGTCGGGCTGTCCGCGGTGATGGCGGCGCGCGTCGTCGGGTGCACGACGATCATCGGCGTCGACGTGCGGCCGGCGCGGCTCGAGCTCGCGCTGGAATTGGGCGCGACGACTGTCGTCGATGCGGGTTCGGTGGATCCGGTCGAGGCCGTTCGCGCGGCCACGGGCGGGGTGGGGGCCGACTTCAGCATCGACGCCACCGGCATCCCGGCGGTGCTCCAGCAGGCGGTCTATTGCACCGGTCCGGGCGGCGTCTGCGGCCTGATCGGCGCCCCGCCGTTCGGGACCGAGGTGTCGCTCGACGTCAACCTGATGCTCGCGATGGGGCGCACCCTGCGCGGGATCGTCGAAGGTGAGAGCGTTCCCGACGTGTTTCTGCCGCGGCTGATCGAGCTGTGGCGCCAGGGACGCTTCCCGGTCGACCGGATCATGACCTACTACTCGTTCGATCAGATCGACGAGGCGGCGCGTGACGCCGAGGAGGGGCGGGTCGTGAAGCCGGTGCTGCGGATGGAGGCCTAGGGTCGCGAGGCAGGCCGCCGGTCGCTCGTGCGCGTCCGTTCGGGGTGCACAACGCAACATAGCCGCGCCGTCAGCACCGCGTCGCGCACTCTCGGGGGGCTTCCCTCGCCACCGCCACGCGCGTTTGCAGGATTCGTTGCATAGGCAGGATCTGGTAACGCGATGGCGGTGCGCCTTGGTAGGTTGAGCCGGCTTCCATCCAGGGGGCTGACCGAGTTGGAGCGGTGCCTGACGTGTTGGGCGCGCGCCTGTTTTTACCGTGCCCATACGCATTCGCATGCCTTTCGCCCACGAACGCCTCCGGGCCGCCGGGGTCGTTGCTTTCCTCGTCGCCGCGCTCCTGCTCGGGACCGGGCTTACCGGCAGCAGCTCGGGAGACCTGCACAGCCAGATCGACGCCGGCAAGTCGGCGGCCGCCTCGCTGCGCGCGCAGATCGCCGCCGACAGCGCTCAGATCGGTCGGACCTCGCACGGGCTCGCCGACGCCAACGCGCGCCTCGCCACGCTGCAGAAGACGCTGACCGCGCGCGAGGCTCAGCTCCGAACGGTTCAGGGCCAGCTGCTGCAGGCGCGCAACCACCTGGTCGATCTCGAGAACCAACTCGAGAGGGCGACGAACGCGCTGGCGGCGAACCTCGTCGCCGGCTATGAGCAGTCGCCGCCCGACCTGGTGACGGTGATCCTGGAGGCGCACGGGTTCACGCAGCTGATGGATCGGGTCAACTTCATGCACCGGATCGCCCAGCAGAACGCGAACACCGTCGCGTGGACCCGCGCGACGCGGGCGGCCGTGGCTCGCCAGGCGCGCTGGCTCGGGACGCTCGAGACCCGCGACCAGAAGCTCGCGGCCGAGATCCTCGCTCAACGCAACAGCGTGGCCGCGCTCCAGGCTGCTCTGGCCCGCCGGCAGATCTCCGAGGTCGCCTCGCGCAGCCGGGATTCGTCGAAGCTGCACGCCGTAAGCGCGCGCGTCGCATCGCTCGAGGCGAAGGAGGCCGCAATCGAGGCGAAGGCGGCTGCCGCAGCAGCCCGAGCGGCCGCCACAAACAACGTCAGCGTTGGCGGAATAGCGGTCGACACGGGCGGCATGGTCCAGGCGCCTCCGGGCGCGCCGGCCGCGGTGGCGCAGGTGATCGCCGCCGGCAACGCGATCGCCACGCTCCCGTACATCTACGGCGGCGGCCACGCCTCGTTCCACGCCGACGGCTACGACTGCTCGGGCTCGGTGAGCTACGCACTCGCCGCTGCCGGCCTCGTCAGCTCGCCGATGGTCTCGGGGCAGTTCGAGGACTGGGGCGACCCCGGCCCGGGCCGCTGGATCACGATCTACGCGAACGCCGGCCACGTGTGGATGGACGTCGCAGGCTGGCGGTTCGACACGGTCGCGCTGGCCGAGGGCGGGACGCGCTGGTCCCGCGGTGGCGGCGAGTTTTCAGGGTTCGTGGTCCGGCACCCGCCGGGGCTGTAGCGGCCGGCTCGGGACGTCCGAACCGCTCGCGTCGCCGAAGGCATCGCGGGCTGATCGCGCCACCGAACCGCGGCTTGCCGGCGCAGCGATGGGCACCGCACCGGCGCCGCGGGGCCGGCGAGTTCCGCCGCCGAACCGCGGCCGCGCCGTCCGGACGTCTGAGTGCAGACCTCAAGCTTTGCCGCCGTCCGCGCCGATGAAGGCTCTCGATGAAGCGACTAACAGCCATTTTCTGCGCCGTGTTCGGCGCGCTTGCCCTTCCCGCCGGCGCCCTCGCCACTCAGCCGGCCACTCCTTCGACCACGACCCAGCCCGTCCAGGGCCACGCGTCCGGCACGCTGATCGGAGTCGCGCGCGGCTCGTTCGCGATTGAGGCCGCCGCGGGACGCATGTCGGTGGTGAACGCTCTGACGTCCGCCGCGAACCTCGTGACCGCCGGTGACTTCCCCTATGTCTACGGTGGCGGCCATGCCCAGGCGGCCATCGCCAGCATCGGCATCAAGGGACCCGGCTACAACGGCCGGCGGATCGGGTTCGATTGCTCGGGCTCGGTGGCGGCGGTTCTGTCCGGCGCCGGCGTGTGGCAGCCGACAAGCGGCGTGCCCAACGACGCCGGCATCATCGCGGAGTTGCTCCAGCAGCATCTGATCGCGCGCGGGGCCGGCCACGGCGCCACCGAGGTCACGCTGTACGACGACCCCGGCGTCCACATCTTCATGGACATCGACGGGCACTTCTTCGGCACCTCGGACGGCGGTGGCGGCGGCAATCCCGCCGGCGGCGCCGGCTGGCTCGATGACGGCGCCCCCGATGCCCACAGCCACTTCTACAAGAAGTACCACCTGCTGCTGCCGGAGCTCGATCAGCAGACCACGTTCATGCGCATCCTCACGTTTCAGACCGGTCCGCACGCGAGCGTGACCCACGGCCTCGAGCTCGGCACCGACGTCCATGTCGGCTACACGCAGCCGCCGAACGGCCGGATGACGGCGCAGGGCCTGAGCTAACCGCCGGCGTCAGTCGGCGCTCAGCGGGGGCCCGAGCATCGGTCGCGGCGGCGTTGAGCCTACCCGCGACCCCGGTTGTCTATCAGTCTCGGGCGGAAGCTCGCGTCTTCCCAGGGCTCGGTCGTGCCCAACCAGCCGCTGCAAAGGTAGCCTGCGCCTCATGGCAACCGTCATCCCGATCGAGGACCTCCGGCGCAGCCCGACGGCCGCGCTCTTCGAGGGAGGCGAGCACTCGCCGATCTCGATCTTCGTGACCAAGTACGAGCGCGGGCAGGGGCCCGCTCTGCACCTGCATCCGTATCCCGAGGTGTTCGTCGTCGAGACCGGGACGGCGGTGTTCACCGCCGGCGACGAGGAGCTCACCGTCGCCGGCGACCACATCGTCATCGTCCCTGCGGATACGCCTCACGGCTTCAAGAACCCGGGCGACGAAACGCTCCGGTTGGTCAGCGTCCACGCCAGCCCGACCGTCCAGCAGACCAACCTGTAGTCGCTCCGCGCCGCCGGCGCCCCTCCGCGCCCGCCAGCGCCTGCCCCGCCGCCCGGCCCCCAGCGCCCGCCGGCGCTCAGCCCGAGGTCACGCCTCGTACAGCTCGATCCGGTCGCCGAGGAACTCGTGCACGTAACCGCAGTTCGTGCAGATCAGCCCGGTCGCCGTCTGGTTCGCCCACGCCAGGTCGAACAGCTCGGCGGCCGTCGAGTTGAGCTTGATCGGCCGGTCGACGAACTCGCCGGCGCCACAGATCAAACACGCAACCTGCCGGCCGTCGACCTGCGCGATCACCGGCTTGCGCTTGAACATCGGCGTCCTCCCGTGGACTCGATTGAGGTGACCGCTGAAGTTTCCCGCGAACGTCGTTCCCCCGCAATCGCTGTCGAGTGATATCAGCTTCAATATTGACAGGCCATCATCGATGTGATATCACTTCGCTATTACCAAAGCGAGACGAAAGAGGACACGATGTGGTCACGCGCCAGCCATACGATCCGCCGCATCAAGCAGACGTGGAACGAGCTCGACTACGCGCAGCGGCGACTGTTCGAGGTCAGGACGGGCATCCCTGCGACCCCGGAAGGAGAGCGGGCGCAGGCTCGGGCGGAAAGCCGTGAGCTCGAGGTGCTGTTCGCGCGCGAGCACCCCGACGAGCGCGTGGCGCCCGCGCCGACGCCGGTGGCGCATGTGGGGGAGGGCGTTGCGTAACTGCTCGGTGTTGTGAGCAGCACACAACCCGCCGTCACGTTGCGCCGGTGCCGAGCCCGATCTGGGTCAGCCTGGTCGAGAAACCGACGTTGGGCGGTACTTTTCTCGACCAGGCTCCATCTCGGGCTCCGTGGGTTGTGATCCGAACACAACAAACGGCGGGGCGCCTCGCCGTCGACCTCGCACTAGTCCGGACTCAAAGCGTGAGCGCCCGCGGGACCTCAGGGCGTCGCACCTCACCGCGCTGAGCTTCGTGCCGCCTCGGGGGGTGTGGCGCGGGCTCGGGCATGCCGTGTGGGCGGGGGCTGTGGGGGGGCGGGGGGTTCGATGGCCAGGGCTGTGGCGAGGGCCGGGGAGTGTTCGACGGTCAGGGGCTGTGCGACAGCCCTGCTATGCGAGGGCTCGCGCACGCGGGCACGCGCGATGGAGATCGCCTCGCCCTGCGTCGAGAACGTCCCCGTGAACGACGAAGCCCCGCCAGGTGGCGGGGCTTCTGGTCAATCGCGGACCGCTCCTGGGAGCGGAAGCGGAACGGATCAGCCGCAGCCGGTGTTGAACCCGCAGCTCGAGCACGTGTAGCAGCTGCCGGTGCGCTGCATCATCCCGCCGCACTGCTGGCAGGCCGGCCCGAGGTCGAGGCCCTTGCGCATCGCGGGGATCACCGGTGGCGAGTCCGTGAGCGCTGAGGCGGCGGGTAGCGCCGGCGGGGCGGCGTGGCCGCCGTGGCCGTTGCCGTTGCCGGGCTTGGCCTCGGTGGCCGGCGGGACCGCGACATCGCCGATGTGGGAGGTCGCCGCCTCCTGTGCCGCCTGCCGGGCGCGGACCGCCGGCGTCAGGATCCCGAGCTCCTCCTGGAGGTCGACGTCGAGGAACCGCGAGGCGAGCCAGCGCATGATGTAGTCGGGCATCGACTTCGCGAACGGGATCTCCGGGTTGGTGGTCATGCCCTCGGGCTCGAACCGCATGTAGCTGAACTTGCGCACGAGCGTCTCGAGCGGCACCCCGGTCTGCAGCGCGATCGAGATCGCCGTAGCGAACGAGTTCATCATCCCGCGGAGCGTCGACCCTTCCTTGCCGATGTCGGTGAGGAAGATCTCGCCGACGGTGCCGTCGTCGTACATGCCCGCGGTGATGTATCCCTCGTGCCCGCCGATCGAGAACTTGTGGGTGATCGAATGGCGCTCGCGCGGCATACGGCGGCGGACAGGGGCCTTGGCGAGCGCGTCGGCGACCGCCTTCTGGATCTCGGCCTCCCTCGTCGCCGGCGCGTCCTTGTGCGCCTCGGTCCGGAGTGCCTGCGCAGTCTTCGAACCGTCGCGATAGATCGCGAGCGCCTTGACGCCGAGCCGCCACGCCTCGATGTAGGCCTCGGCGATGTCCTCGACCGTGGCCGTCTGAGGCATGTTCACGGTCTTCGAGATGGCACCGCTCAAGAACGGCTGCGTGGCGCCCATCATCTTCAGGTGGCCGTTGTGCGAGATCGCCCGCTCGCCGACCGCGACGTCGAACACCGGCAGGTGCTCGGCGGTGAGATCCGGTGCGCCGACGATCGTCCCGTGCTCATTGACGTACGCGACGATCTGCTCGATCTGCTCGTCGTTGTAGCCGAGCGTCTGGAGAGCGAGCGGGACCGTGCGGTTGACGATCGTCATCTGACCGCCACCGACGAGCTCCTTGAACTTGACCAGTGAGAAGTCGGGCTCGATCCCCGTCGTGTCGCAGTCCATCAGGAACGAGATCGTGCCCGTGGGGGCGAGCACTGTCGCCTGCGCGTTGCGGTAGCCGTGCTCCTCGCCGGCCGAAACCGCCTGCTCCCAGCTCACGCGCGCCCGAGCGAGCAGCGCCGTATCGATGCAGGCGGAGTCTGGGATCGCGTACGAGGCATCGCGGTGCATCCGCATGACCGCGTTGTGGGGCTCCCGATTCTCGGCGTAGCGCTCGTACGGGCCCATCGCCGCGGCGGTGCGGGCGGAGCCGAGGTACGCGCGTCCGGTCATCAGCGCCGTGATCGCGGCCGCCGTCCCGCGCCCGGCGTCGGAGTCGTACGGCACGCCGTCAGCCATCAGGTAGGCGCCGAGGTTGGCGTAGCCCATACCCAGCTGCCGGAACGCGCGCGCGTTCTCGCCGATCTGCTCGGTCGGATAGCTCGACGGCGAGACGATGATCTCCTGCGCGAGGAACATCACGTCGACCGCATGCTCGAACGAGTCAACGTCGAACGTGCCGTCGGCCCGCCGGAACTTCATGAGGTTCAGCGACGCCAGGTTGCAGGCCGAGTCGTCGACGTGCATGTACTCCGAGCACGGGTTGGACGCGTTGATCCGCCCCGAGTTCGGGGACGTGTGCCACTGGTTGATCGTCGTGTCGTACTGGATGCCCGGGTCGGCGCAGCGCCACGCCGCCTCGGCGATCTCACGCATCAGCTCGCGCGCCGGGATCGGCTCCCCGATCGGCTCCCCGGTGACGCGGGCGATCAGCTGCCAGTCCTCGTCGTTCTCGACCGCTTGCATGAACCGCTCGGTCACCCGGACCGAGTTGTTGGCGTTCTGGTACTGGATCGAGAAGAAGCCCTCGCCGTCAATCGACATGTCGAAGCCGGCGTCGCGCAGGGCCGCTGCCTTTTCCTCCTCCTTGGCCTTGCACTGAATGAACTCGACGATGTCGGGGTGATCGACGTCGAGGACAACCATCTTGGCCGCCCGGCGCGTCTTGCCGCCGGACTTGATCGTGCCGGCCCAGGCGTCGGCTCCGCGCATGAAGCTCACCGGGCCCGACGCGGTGCCGCCCTTGGCCAGCGGCTCCATCGACCCGCGGATCTTCGACAGGTTGATGCCCGACCCCGATCCGCCGCGGAAGATCATCCCCTCCTTGGTGTTCCATTCGAGGATCGACTCCATCGTGTCGTCGACGCTCAGGATGAAACAGGCCGAGCACTGCGGGGTCTCCTCGAAGCCGACGTTGAACCACACCGGGGAGTTGAAGGCCGCCATCTGGTGGAGCAGGATGTGGGTCAGCTCCGCCTCGAACGTGTCCGCGTCCTCGCCGGTCGCGAAGTAGCCGCGGTCGCGTCCCCAATCGGCGATCGTGCCGGCGACGCGGCCGATCATCTGCTGAACCGAGTGCTCGCGAGCGGGCGAGCCGAGCTGCCCGCGGAAGTACTTCTGGGCGACGATGTTCGTCGCGTTCTGAGACCAGGACTTCGGGAACTCGACTCCCAGCTGCTCGAACGAGACCTTGTCACCCTGGCCGATCCGCGCATCCCGCCGCTCCCACTCGACCGCGTCGAACGGATGCTCACCAGGCACGGTGAAGAAGCGCCTGATCGACAGGCCCTCGCCCGTTCGTACGTCGGCTTCGAGTTGAGACTGCGGGGTGTGCTCCATGCGGTACTGCTCCTCTCGTTTTTTCCGCGATTTCCCCTGCTTTTGAGCGGCTTTTGGATAGCCGAGCGGGCAGTGAATGAAAGCGGAGGCCCCGGACGGAAAGACCTGGTCGAGGAGTTCGCTCCGGAGTCCCAATTTTACTAGGTCGGGGGTCCGTTCCCGGGCTGTGCACGGGTTCCGGGAGACAATCCGCAAACGCGTTCGGGTCGCCCCGCGAGGACCGCCCGTCTGGTTAGATCCGGCCCACATGAGCTCGGTCTACGGACGAGGCGCGGAGCCCGCGTGAAGCTGCTCGTCACCGGCGCCGCCGGCTACATCGGCTCGATCGTTGCGCAGCAGCTTCTCGCCGCCGGCCACGAGGTGACCGTGCTTGACAACCTCGAGCGGGGCCATCGCGCCGCGGTCCCCGAAGGCGCTCGGCTGGTCGTCGCGGATCTGCTCGATCTCGAGGCGGTCACCGCCACCGTCAGCGACGGGTTCGACGGCGCGATGCACTTCGCCGCGCTGGCGCTGGTCTCCGAGTCGGTCAGCCACCCCGAGCGCTACTACCGGACGAACGTCGGCGGGACCCTGAATCTGCTCGAGGCGCTGACCGCCGCCGCCGTGCCGCGTCTGGTGTTCTCTTCGACCTGCGCCGTGTACGGACAGCCCGACGAGGTGCCGATCGCGGAGACCGCCGTCCCGATGCCGCTCAACGCCTACGGCGCCTCGAAGCTGGCGGTCGACCTGATGATCCGCGACTTCTGCTCGGCCACGGATCTCGGCGCGGTCAGCCTGAGGTATTTCAACGTCGCGGGCGCGAGCGGCCGGCTCGGCGAGGATCACGACCCCGAGACGCACCTGATCCCGAACATCCTGCGCGCCGCGCTCGGCTCGGCCGCCGCAGTCAACATCTACGGAACCGACTATCCGACGCCCGACGGTACCGCGGTCCGCGACTACATCCACGTCGAAGACCTGGCCGCGGCGCACCTGCTCGCGCTCGAGGGCGCGCGGGCGTCCGAGCACCGCGTGTTCAATCTCGGCAACGGCAGCGGCTTCTCGGTTCGCGAGGTGATCGCCGCCGCACAATCCGTCACCGGCCAGGAGATCGGCACGAACGAGGCGCCGCGCCGTCCCGGTGACCCGCCGATGCTCGTCGCCGCCAGCGACCGGATCCGCTCCGAGCTCGGCTGGGAGCCGCGCAAGCCCGCGCTCGAGGACATGGTCGCCGACGCGTGGGCGTTCGCGCAGGCGAATCCCGACGGCTATCCCAAGTAGTCCGCAACGACCGCGCTCAGAGCAGGTCGGCGAGCTCTGCGAGCGCGGCGGCAAGTACCTCTTCAGGTGGCCCGGACGCGTCGATCTTCCGGATCCGGTCAGGGTCCGCAACGGCCAACTCGAGGTACGCGGCGGCGGTTCGGTCGAAGAAATCGGCCTGCTCGCGTTCGAGTCGGTCGGGGGCCGCGGCCCGCGAGCGCGAGCGCGAGCGCCCGAGCTCGGAGTCGATCGTCAGCAGCAGCGTCCGGTCGGGGCGTGCGGTGCGGATCGCGAACTCGTTGATCGCGCGGACCTGGTCGATCCCGAGCTCGCGGCCGCCTCCCTGGTAGGCGAGCGAGGAGTCGATGAACCGGTCGAGCAGGACCCAGCGTCCTTCGCGTAGAAGCGGCTCGATCGCCTCCTCGACGAGCTGCGCCCGGGCCGCGGCGTAGAGCAGCGCCTCGGTGCGCGCGGTGACGTGCAGGTCGGGGTCGATGACCAGCTCGCGGATTCGCTCCGCCGCCGGCACGCCGCCGGGCTCGCGAAGCAGGAGCACGTCGAGGCCCTGGGCCGCGAGGGCGTCGAGCAGCGACGCGGCGAGGGTTGTCTTGCCCGCCCCGTCGATGCCTTCGATCGTGATCAGCCGGCCGCGGTTCATGCGCGTGGCTCGCGACCCTAGACGACCACTAGGATCGGGGGATGCTCGCAGAGCTGGAGCGCCACCCCCACGCCCGCGCCGTCCTCGCGCCGGCGCTCGAGGCTGACGGCCAGGCCTCACATGCATATCTGTTCTATGGGCCAGGAGGCGCCGGCAAGCGCGCAGCCGCCCGCGCGATCGCCGCCGAGTTGCTCGCCGCCGGGTCATCGGATCCCGCCAGCGCGCGCGCGAGGGTCGCGTCGGGCGCCCATCCCGACCTGACCTGGGTCGCGCCGAGCGGCGCGCACGAGATCCTCGTGGGCGACATCGACGGCCCGGTCGTGTCGGCGGCGAGCAAGACACCGTTCGAGGCGGCCTGCCGCGTGTTCGTGATCGAGCGCGTGGACGAGCTCGGCGACGAGGCGGGCAACCGGATGCTGAAGACGCTCGAGGAGCCGGCCTCGTTCGTACACCTGATCCTGCTGTCCGACCGACTCGCCGAGGTGCTGCCGACGATTCGATCCCGTTGCCAGCTGGTCCGGTTCGACGCCCCGACGGTGCGCGAGACGGCGGCGGCGCTCGAGGCGCTCGGCGAATCGGGCGACGCGGCGCTCGCGTGCGCGAACCTCGCGCTCGGTGACGGGGAGCAGGCGCGCGAGCTGGCCGGCGCTGAGGGGCAGGCGCTACGCGCGACCGCAGAGCGTTTCGCGCGCGCGGCGATATCGCGAGAGATGGCACGCACCGAGCCGTGGTCGGAGCTGCTCGCGGCGGTTCGCGCGCGCGGGCAGGTCGTCCACGCGCAACTCGACGCCCGCAAGCGCGAGGACCTCGAGCTATACCCGCGCAAGGAGCAAAAGCGAGTCGAAACGGAATGGACTGAGCGAATCAAGCGCGCGCGCCGGCGGGTCGAGACCGCGGCACTCGACCTCGGTCTGCAGGTAGTCGCGCTGTGGTACGCCGACCTCGCGCGCCTTGCGTGGGGCGCCCGAGACCTGATAAGGAATGTCGACCGCATGACGGAGCTCGAGTCCGACTCGGGGGTCGACCCGCAACGGTTGCGCGCCGCGGTCGAAGCCGTGGAAGACACGCGGTTGCGCTTTCAGCTAAACGTATCCGAGGAGCTTGCATGCGAATCGCTCGCGTATCGCTTGGAGCGGCTGCTCGCGGCATGACGCAGCGGGACGAAGTGGCGTCCCCGCAATCGGCGCAAGCCGACGGCGAAGGCGGGGGCGAGTCGACCGGCCGCGTCTTCCTGCGGACGCCCGTGCACGCCGACCGCACCGAGTTCATCAGCCTGATGCGGGCGAGTCGCGCGTTCCACCGCCCGTGGGCGACCGCGCCGACCGACGACGAGGCGTTCGACGCGTATCTCGTCGACGCGCGCCGGGCGGACTTCGAGGCGATGCTCGTCTGCCGGCGCGCGGACCGGGCAATCCTCGGGTTCTTCAACCTCTCCCACATCACGCGCGGCTCGCTCCAGAGCGCCTATCTCGGCTACGCCGTCGCCAGCGAGTTCGCCAACCAGGGCTACATGCGCGAAGGGATCGAGCTGGTCGTCCGGGAGGCGTTCGCGACGCTTCGCCTGCACCGGATCGAGGCCAACATCCAGCCCGGCAACCAGGCGTCGATCGCGCTCGCGCGCGGCGCCGGCTTCGCTCGCGAGGGGTTCTCGCCGAGGTACCTCAAGATCGGTGGTCGCTGGCGCGATCACGAGCGTTGGGCGATCCTGGCCGAGGACTGGCGGGAGCGACGCGCCGGCGACGGGGTCGCCACCGGTCCTTGACCTGCCGAATCGGAACAGGCGCCGCGGGTAGACTGGCGCCAACTAGGCCGACGTAGCTCAGCTGGTAGAGCACTTCACTCGTAATGAAGGGGTCCCCGGTTCGAGTCCGGGCGTCGGCTTTGAGGCAAGGTTTGCCTGGTAACCAAGACGTTCTTGCAGCCGCTTTCTGACGCCTCGTTTCGAGCCGCGACGTCCATTTAGCGTCCACTAGGTTCGCGGAGTTCTCGTTCGGCCGCCGCTCGAGCGGCCGCAGCTTCGGCCTTGGTGGCGAACATGCCGAGGTGGATCAGCCGCTTGTTCACGCCGATCTGGGCACGCCACGGTCTCGCTCTGGAGACGTCGGGGGAGTAGTAGACGCCGACGATCCCGGACGCGGTACGCGCCGTCCGGGACTTGCTCGGACGTGCGTGCCGTTTGGCCGCAATCTCGTCTCGGTACTGCTCGCGGTACTGCGCGTTGCGGCACGACTTGGCCTCGCGACACGCGTTGCAGCGGCAGCCCTGCTCGTCGCGGCCGCGGGTGCCGTGGCGCATCTGATGGTCGCCAAACCGGGTTCGCCGGCACAACGAGCCGGATGTCGTACTTCGCGAGCTCGGCTTCGCGCCGGGCCGGTCGACCACGACCAGACGCGGTGGTTCACCTGCTCTGGTTCACCTGCTCGGAGCTGCCGTGACCGTCGAGCTCGAGATGCTTCGTTGTGGCGCAGTCGATGCAGGTCTTGTCGGCCAAGAACTCGGCGCGCCGCTTGGCGATCCATTGGCGCTGGTAACGGCGTCTGGTCTCAGTGTCGGAGATCGGGGTCATCCCGTGCCCCGCAGGATCCGCTGCTCGCGCGCCGTTCTGATCTGGTCCTCGGCGGGGATCCGCTGGCCGTCCCAGTTCTCGATCACTCCGGCGTAGTGCCGCTCGATCATCTGGACGCTCGTTCCGACCTCCTTGGAGATCGTCGTGAGCGGGACGCCTTCGTAGACGCGCAGCGTGATGTAGCTCGAGCGCAGGTCCGCCGGTCGGGTGCCCGCGGGCGCGGCACCGGGGGGCCGGGGATTGCGTCGACGGTCGTTTGCTGGGCGCACCTGCTCGCCCTTCCACACGCGGTTGCGCCAGTTTCGCCAATCGTCTGGGTCCCAGAAGTCGTCGTCGTGGGCTGGGAACACGGGCGTCTTTCCGCTCGGGCGTCCAGAGGCGAGGAACCACTCGCGGAGATCCTCGGCGAGCGGCACCAGGAGCGGTGTGAACCGCAGGCGATGGCGCTTCTGGTCGCGGTAGCGAATCGCCCGTTCGCCGATGTCCTCCCACGCTAGGCGGAAGACGACCTCCTCCGGTCGGGGGCCCGAATATGCGAGCACTGAGACGAGCGTCCGGTCTCGCAGCTTGTCGAGCTTGGCGCGGATCTGCTCAACCTCTGCAGGAAGAAAGATCCGAGGTTCACGGCTCCGTTCGTAGCGGGGCTTGCGCACCGAGCCGGCGGGGTTGAACTCGATGAGCTCCTCCGCTACAGCGAACGACAGGACTGACTGCAGGATTGCCATTGCTTTCCGCACGGTCGCTGTGCCCGTGCCGGCGTGCTCGAGCTCCTCCCGGAACCGTGCCAGCCGTTTTGGCGTCAGCTCGCGGACGCCGTAGTCGCCGAGCCGGGGCATGATGTGGATGGGCGACGTCCGCCGTCTAAGGCGCGTCTTCGGGTTCGATGCGGCTGTCCGGCTCTGCCGCTCGACGGACCGTCGCCTTGACACGTTCGAGGCTCTCGGCCCAATTCGATCGAGTCCTGGCTGTCGCCCCCTCGAAGTCGCGACGCTCAAGGTCGCTGATGATCTTCTCGTGTTCTTCCACGGACGCTGCGACCGTCGCGCTTCCCTGGAAGTAGGCGACCTCGAAGCGCCTCAATCGGACCTTGAGGTCGCGCAGCAGCCGGATCAGATCGTCGTTGCCGGACGCTTGGATCATCACTTGGTGAAAGCGATAATCGCTGGCCGACGCTCCGACTGGATCTCCTGCCTCCAGAGCGGCCACGAGCTCCGCGTTGGCCGCCATCATGCTGTCAAGGACCTCGTCGGTGAAGTTTGGAGCTGCGAGTTGCAGTGCGAGTGACTCAAGCGTCCAGATGATCGGATAGATCCGATCGGCCTCGGACTCGTCGAGGGGCGCAACCCGCGTCCACCGGTTCGCTTCGGTCTGGACGAGTCGCTCATCCTCCAACCGTCGCAACGCTTCGCGTACCGGGGTTCGGCTCACTTGCAACTGCTCAGCGAGCTCGATGTCCCGCAGTCGTTCGCCGGGAGCAAATCGCCCGGCGATGATCGCATCGCGTACCCAGCCGTAGACCTCGTCGCGGAGGAGGTGGCGGTTCGGGATCGTCGCGCGCCCAAACGCCTCGGCCTGGCCGTCGGGCAGATTTGAGTTCAGATCCAAGGCTGAGTCCCCACCGGTCAGGATACAAGAACATCAGTATCCAACACCGGCCTCGGCAGACGAACGCAGACCGAGCACTGTCACTGTAATCGGCGACCCACAGGCCCCGCAACTCCGGGAAGCGTGATCCCCCGCTGCGGCCCGCTGAACGCGCGCATCGAGGCCGTCTGATCCCAGCCGCAAACCGGAGGTTCGAGAGGGGGCTTCGGTCGCGCTCGTAATTCTCAAGGCCTCTCCGGCACCCGCTCCGCCGGCCGGTCAGCCCGCGGACGGTCCGGACGCACTCGGTTCCGGCTATGGGGGCTGCGCTGCCGACACGAGCGGTTGTTGAAGCGCTGTCGCTGGGCGTCGCTCACCGCGACATAGGCATTGACTGAGAAGCCCGAATCCTGATATTCTGGTATTCAGATGCCACAAAGCGTTGTGCTGGGCGTGTACATGGGCCCTCCTCTGAGGTGCCCCGCACGACCGAACCTGTCTACCTGCGCACACATTGCGACGCCCACGTGATGCGTCGAGGGCATGCCACCGGCTCGACGGGGTCACGAACGACGGGGACGACCAAGAAAGCCGTGCGGTCACGGCACCGCGTGTTACCCGCGAGCAGGAGATCTGCTCGCCGAGCAGGAACGGCGCCCGATCGGAACGGCTCCTTGGCGCTCGTGTTGGCCGTAATGGACCCGGATGTCAGGGCAGATGTGCCGCTTGTCGGCCATCAATTAGCCAGACACGCACTGGACCGAGACAGGCTCGAGGCGGAACGGCTTTCTCGTCGGTGCGCCGCCCATGAATGGAACCAGTGGGACACACAATGCCCTGCCATACGAGGGCGGATCGACAGGAGGCCGCATGAGCCAAACCATCACTGAAGATGTGAGTCGTGCCGACGCTCTGCGTGGGGGGGAGATGCCGCGCGGCGACGGTGATGTTCGACATATCGAGACGCGCGGTTTGGCACCCATCCCGATCGACCGGCGATACGGGACGCTTCCACGGATCTTCACGCTGTGGTTCGCGCCGAACCTGATCATGTCCGCGCTGTTCACCGGTGTCGTTGTGGGCAGCTCCGGGCTGGGCTTCTGGTGGGGCCTGTTGGCGCTCGTCATCGGACTTGTGATCGGCAACGCTCCGGCGGCGTATCTCGCGGGCTGGGGGCCGAAGACGGGCGTGGCGCAGATCCCCCTCGCCCGGCTCTCCTTCGGCAAGGGTGTAATCGCCCCGGGCGTGCTGACGTGGCTCACGACAGTGCTGTACGACGCTCTGAACACGGTCTTTGGCGGAGAGGCCGTGCACCTCTTGATCCACGTCCCGTTTTGGGTGGGCATCGTGCTGATCATCGTCCCCCAGCTGGTGCTCGGCGTGGTGGGCTACGAGGCGATCCACCAGTACGAGCGATGGATGTCGTTTGTCCTCGGCGCGATGTTTGTCGTCTTGACGATCCGCGTGATCGACGTCGGCACATGGGGTGGTGGATCGACGCTCCACGGGGGTCACATGGTCGGCACGTTCTTCGCGATGGTGGCCCTGGCGTTGGCGTACAACTTCACCTGGCTGGTGTACGCGTCTGACTACACCCGGTACCTACCGCCAGAAACCTCGGCTCGAAAGGTCTCCTGGACCGCATTCGCCGGACTGTTCCTCGGCTCGTTCTGGGTGATGATCCTCGGACTGGCCGCCACATCCATCGGGAGCAACCAGACGAGCGCGGGTGTCCGCGCCCTCATGGGCGGGGGGGTCCTCGGAGGCGGCGCTCTCTTGGCCATCTACCTGGGATCGATCGCGGTCAACGCAATGGACGACTACACCGGCTCGTTGGCGCTGCAGGCGGTCAACGTCAAGGTGCCGAGGCACATCGTGGCGGCCTTCGTCGGTGTGCTCTGCTTGCTCACTGCCCTCTGGCTACATGCCGGTGGATCGTTCGCGAGTAAGGCCGAAGACGTCATTCTCTTGACGGCGTACTGGATGGCGCCCTTCCTCGCGATCGTCGTGATCGACTGGGTGCAGAAGCGGGGGAAGCTGGCGATCGACCGGGTCACCGAGTGGCACTTGCTGACCAATGACTGGAGGCCGCTGACCGCATTGATCATCGGGTTCGCCGCGATGGTGCCCTTCATGGACACGAGCCTGTACACCGGTCCGGTCCCGAAGCATCTCGACGGCACCGATCTCTCGTGGATTGTGGGGGTCGTCGCCGGAGGCGTGGCCTATCTCTGCCTCCAGAGGATCCGCGCCCGGACGCCCGAGGATGCGCTGGGCAACGAGCTGGTCGAGCGAGCAGCAGTCGGCCCGGTTGCCGCCGGGGACAAGCGATAGGGCGCGGACGCCCAACATCGTCGAACGGGCGAGTGAAATGAGTCTCTGGAGTGAGATCGCCAGGCACAGCCGTGCCGAGCACGCAGCGATCATCGAGCCCATCGAGGGGCTCCGCATCACGTATCCCGAACTCCTCGCCCATGTAGAACGGCTCGCCGCGTCATTTCGGGCGGCCGGCCTTTCGGACCAAGCTCACGTCGGACTCATCATTCCGAACGGACCCGAAGCAATCGCGATGCTCCTCGCCGTGTGGGCGGCGGGCGCCGCCACATTCCCGATCAACCCAAGCCTGACTGTTGAGGAAATCGAGAGGGCATGCCAGGCGACCGGTGTGTCGGCCCTGATAATCGATCCGCTGGAGACGCGTGCCGATGTCGCTGCGATGTGCGTTCGACAAGGCTTGTCCTGCCACGAGCTGACGCGCTTTCCGGCGCTCGACATTCCGTCTCTGCCGCGCACCCACGCATCCTTGGGTGCGCAGGATGAGAACGGCGTGGCCCTGTTGCTCCAGACCAGCGGGACGACCGGCAAGCCCAAGACGGTCCCACTGCGGCAGCGCAACCTGGTTGCGTCCAGCCGCAACATAGCCGCCTTCTACCGGCTCTCCACGGCTGACCGAACCTACTGCGTGATGCCGCTGTTTCACATCCACGGCATCGTCGCGTCCGCGCTCGCCACCCTCGTGTCGGGAGGCACGGTGGTGGTCCCGCGCCGGGTGACACCAAGGCGCTTCGGGCCGGACTTGGCTTCACACGAGATCACATGGGTTTCAGCGGTTCCCACCTTGCTGGCACGACTCGTTGACGCGCTCCCGGCGAGCCCTTTGTCGGCGCTGAGGTTTGGACGCACCTCCTCCTCGGCGCTACCCATCGAGATGCGCCGGAGGTTCGAGGATAAGGCCGGTGTGCCATTGCTCGAGGCATACGGCATGACGGAGGCTTCACACCAAATGGCGTCAAACCCGCTGCCCCCGGCTGAACGTCGCGACGGCAGCGTCGGAATTCCGACTGGAACCGAGATCAGCATCTTTGATGCAGCCTGGCGACCCGTCAGCGAGGGCTCAACCGGCGAGATCGTCGTGCGTGGGCCCGGCGTTGTCGATGGGTACCTCGACAGTCCCGCCGCTAACGACGCCGGGTTCAGGGACGGCTGGTTCCGGACAGGTGATCTCGGGATGCTCTCGACGGACGGGTACCTGACCCTGGTCGGACGGATCAAAGAGATGATCAACCGAGGCGGTGAGAAGATCGCCCCACGTGAGATCGATGACGTCCTGCTTCGGCATCCCGCCGTGGCGGAGGCGGTCGCTTACGGGACAGCGGACGTCAAGTACGGGGAGGTCGTGCACGCCGCCGTCGTCTGCAGCACGGAGGTTCCAGTGCCCGAGCTCGTCGCACACTGCCGCAACCACCTCGCGGCCTTCAAGGTGCCATCCAGGATCACCGTGCTCGACGCGATTCCGAAGGGCCCAACGGGCAAGGTCCAGCGCAGCCAACTCTCTCGACTGCTCGTACAGTGAGGATCGCAGTTCTCGGCGCGGGCGCGATCGGGGCGTACGTCGGTGGGATGCTCTACAGAACCGGCGCGGACGTGAGCCTCGTCGCACGGGGCGAGCATCTGCGGGCGATCCAGAAGAATGGGGTGCGGATCATCACGGCGGGCGACGACATCACGCTTCGGATTCCCGCGACCGACGATCCCGCAGACATTGGACCGGTCGACTTTGTGTTCCTCGGAGTCAAGGCGCATCAGAACGTATCCATCGGAGAGGCATCGGCGCCGCTGCTCGGGAGGGGCACGGCGATCGTGGCCGCCCAGAACGGTGTGCCATGGTGGTACTTCCACGGCTCCGGCGGCAAGCATCACGGTGAACGCGTCGAGTCAGTGGATCCCGGTGGCCAGGTGTCGAGGGTGTTCCCGCCCGAGCGGGCCATCGGATGCGTGGTGTATTGCTCGACGGAACTCACCGATCTCGGTGTGGTGACGCACCTCGACGGCTCGAAGTTTCCGATCGGCGAGCCTTGCGGCGGCCGAAGCGAACGGCTGCAGGCGTTCAGCGAACTGATGCGGGCGGCGGGATTCCGCGCTCCGATGGTGAGAGACATCCGGGAGCAGATCTGGATCAAGTTGATGGGGAATGCGGTGCTGAACCCAGTGAGCGCCCTGACGGGCGCGACGCTCGAGGAGATCTGCCGCGATCCGATGACACGGCGGGGCGTTGAGGTCATGATGGAGGAGGTGGTGGCGGTCGCGCGTGCGTACGGTGTGACGCTGCCCGTGTCCGTTGCCCAGCGTGTCGCTGGGGCGGAGGCGGTGGGTCCACACAAGACGTCGATGTTGCAAGACCTCGAGGCGGGCAAGCCGCTCGAAAGCGACGCGCTCGTGGGAGCCGTCATTGAGCTAGGTGAACGTGCGGATGTGCGGACGCCGAATCTTCGCTTGGCTCACGCATTGGTGAGACTCAGGGCGACTCAAACCGATCGCCCACGTCGCCACTGAGCGCCGAGCTCGCCTTAGGGTCAATCGCGCGAGGGCGATGCTCGGAGCTAGTGAGCAGAGTCTCAGGACGCGTCGAGCGTTGCGACAAGGTCTCCGACCCGCACGGCGTGACCGACCGCCTCCGCCGGCGCTTCTGCCCCGAATTCATCGGCGACGGCCTGCAACACCTCACTGATGTCCAATGAGTCAACGCCCAGAGAGGCGAGCTCGGTGTCCGCGGAGATCGCTGCCCACTCTGCATCGGACAGCTCACTGAGCAGCTCACGAACGCGCACGAGGATGTTGTCGTAGCGCGTCATGGCCAGAGCGTCGCCGGCGCCATGCGGGCACACACCGCGCAACTTGACGCCCTCGCAGGGCACGGTCGCATGCCTGCGGTCGCAGACCAGCCCCCGTGTCGCATCAGAAGACGAGGGCGATGGCCCTAAGGGGAGAACCGGTTCCCTCTCGCATCTTCAGCGGCAGCGCGACGAACAGGAAGTCCTTGCCGACAAGCTGGTCGAGGTTGCGGAGTTGCTGCACCATCGCGAGCCCGCTTCCGAGCCACAGCTTGTGCGTCGGCCACCACCATTCCGAGGGATCGTCGATGCCGACGAGATCCGTGGCAAACAGGTCGATCTTCCGGTCAAGGAGCCATTGTGCGGCGTCGGTCGGCACGTACGCCCGATTCATCTGGAAGCCCTCGGTTCCCCAATCGCGATCGGCACCCGTCCACGCGACGACTGCCGAGCCCGGGGAGATCCGTTGACCACTCGCCTCCTCGGCGGCCTCGAAGTCGGCGATCGAGAGCGCGTCACCAGGGCCCTTGTCGGAGAAGTCCAAGAGGTGGCCAGGCAGCACGCACCGTGACAGGGGAAGTTCCGCGGTTGTCAGCCCGCTCGGATCGAAATGCCGTGGTGCGTCGAGGTGCGTCCCGCAGTGCTCGGGCATCAGGATCTGGCGATCCTCCATCTCGAGGCGGCCTTGGGTGATCTGCGCCGTAAAGCCGAAGCTCACGATCGTGCCGAAGCTGACCGGGTACCCGTCGAAGTTCGGCATCCCGTCGTAGAGATCGTGACTCAAGTCGATGATCTCGCTCGGCCCGTCCATGTCGTCATTCCTCGCTTTTGCCGGGCCGCTTTAGCCAAACGCAACGCAGACAATATATCAGAATTTCAGTTTGTCCGAGGCCGCCTCCTGTGCTCGGGCAGTCGGCCGTGTGGGCGTGTAGCGGTCGTGCCCCCGCGGCGGATCTTCAGGGTCGCGCAGCCACTCGTTCCCAGATCTTCGTGAGCAAGTAATGGCAGTTCGGCTCGGCAGCCGGGGAATGCGCCTCGGTCGCCGTCAGCAGTGAGCGCTCATCGATCCCGGCTTGCACGAGCTCGGCCGAGCTCAACTCGATCCACCGGCGGACCGTGGTGACGTCGACCTCGGGGTGGAACTGAAGGCCGAGCGAGGGTCCCAGAGCGAACGCCTGCGCTCGCTCCGGCGTGCCAGCGAGGACGTCCGCTTCTGGCGGGGCGATGATCGAGTCGTAGTGCCACTGGAACCACGGGCCAGGCGGAATCAGGAGCGGGGCCCGCGTATCGACACGGCTCCACCCGATCTCGACGACGGCGTCCCGCACGATGCTGCCGCCCAGGGCCCGGGCGAGCAACTGTGCACCGAAGCACACGCCGATCACTGGCACACCGGCCGCATGAGCGGCCAGCAGAAACCCCCGTTCGGACTCGAGCCACTCAAGAGATGTGTCCAAAGCACAGTCGTCGGAGCCCATAGCAACGACCAACGCGAACCGATCCGGGTCGGGAAACCCTCGTAGCGCGCGCACGTCGAGAATGTGTTCGCGAAAGCCGCCGGCGTGCAGCCAGCCGGAGATCAATGCGGGGCCGTCGGCTTCGTCGTGACGCAGAACGAGCACATCAAGCGTCCGCCGCTGAGAGTCGCGAATGTCAGAGCGGTCTCGGCCCACGGACGCCAGTATATTGCTATTTCACTATCCACGGGTCCGGCGTCGACGCGCTCGCCGTGCTCGACGCCTGAAGCCCAGCGGGCCACGCGGTCCCCGACAGTGGACCGACGACTCGCGGCGGCAGAGATCCGTTCTGGGCTTCTGAAATATTGATATACTGGTCGGGTGACGTTCGAAGAACCGGTTCTCAGCCACGGCCGCGACCGGGTCGACGATGGCGCCGGTATCTCACCCACGGATGCGACCAAAGTCGACGGCCACAGCGGCGGGTTCAACGGCCGTGCAGCCACCGCGGAGCTGCGGGCGCCGACGGCCACCGCCGTCTACGTTGAGTCCGCGCCACGCGCCTCGAGTGGACGGCTGGACGACCGTGCCCTGCCCTTTCATAGGTCACTGCCGGGCTACGAGAGGAGCCCCCTGATCGACGCGCCGCAGATCGCTGCGGCGCTCGGGGTGCGACGTGTATGGATCAAGAACGAGTCCTCCCGCTTTGGGCTGCCCGCGTACAAGATGCTCGGCGCCTCAATGGCGGCCCACATGGCGGTGGGCCACTGGCTTGGCCTCGACCGTCCACTCGATTACTCACTAGGTCAGATCAGCCGGCTGGCGAGATCGTGCGGCCCGACTCTGATCGCGCCGACTGATGGGAATCATGGACGCGCCGTGGCGCGCTACGCGGCCATGGTGGGGATCAGGTCCTGGATCCTGCTGCCGGCTGAGACGGCGCGGTCGCGCGTTGACGCAATCAACGCGGAGCGGGGCGCCCGCTCCGATGTCGTTGACCACTCCTACCTGGGGACCGTGAGGCAAGCCGTTGAGATCGCCCAATCCGACCCCAGTTTCATTCTGGTCACCGACTTTGCCGGTAAGGCCACCGGGCCGACGCCCGCGTGCGTGATCGACGGCTACTCCACGATCTTCCACGAGGTCGATGCCCAACTCGCGTCTGCGGGCGCGGGCCGACCGTCACTCACGGTGGCACAAGTCGGGGCGGGGGCCCTGGCGTGTGCGGTCGCGCGATGGTGTGCCACCGCGCCGCGCTACCACACGCCGCTGCTGACGGTTGAGCCGGATGATGCAGCGTGTCTGCTTACCTCGCTGGCTGCTGGTCAGGTCATCGAGCTCCAGGGCCCGTTCCGATCGACAATGGCCGGTCTCAACTGCGATGCGCCGTCGGCCCTCGCCTTCGACGAGCTGTGCGGCGCGGTCACCGGCGCGGTCGCCGTCCCGGACGCAACAAGTGCCTGGGCGATGCAAGCGCTCGCAGGCCTCGGTATCGAAGCCGGGGAGAGTGGCGCTGCCGGTCTCGCCGGCTTGGGCGTGGCGTCGTTCGACCCCGAGCTCGAGGCGCTGCGTGCCGCCTGCGGCCTCAACGCCGAGGCAGAAGTGCTCCTCCTTGTGACCGAGCGGATCACCGATCCCGTCTCGGCGGCGGCGGCATTGACGCGCAGTTTTGACGCGTGGCCGGCACTTGCCTAGTTCCCGGCGCGCGATCGCGAATGCCAGCCCCACCTCGAGCCCAGCGAGCCCGAGTGCGCTCGCGGCGGAGCGCGTCGACGACCCCGCCCGTGCGCTAACCGCTCGGATCGAGCTAGCCCGGACACCAATGACGGAGGGACGCAGATGACTCTCAGCCAGCAGGTTTCGTACAAGAACTTCATCGGTGGCGAGTTCGTAGACGCGCCGACGACGGAAGCAGTGCTCAACCCGTCCACCGGGGAGCTGATCGCGCAGGCGCCGGTGTCCACCGCCGAGGACGTCGATCGTGCCGTTCGTGCCGCGCAGCGTGCGTGGGAGACGTGGCGATTCACCACCCCGCGCGAGCGATCCGCGGCATTGCTGCGTCTCGCAGATCTCATCCTCGAGCACGGGCAAGAGTTCGCCGACATCGAGTCTGCCGACGCCGGCAAGCCACGACACGCATTCGTCGAGGACGAGCTTGAGCTGTGCGCAGACAACCTCCGGTTCTTCGCGGCTGCCGCGCGGATTCAGGAAGGCTCGGCGGCGAACGAATACGTCGCCGATACGACGTCGTTCACGCGCCGCGAGGGATTAGGCGTCGCTGGCCAGATCACGCCGTGGAACTACCCGCTGATGATGGCGATCTGGAAGATCGGCCCGGCTCTTGCCGCGGGGTGCACGAGCGTGTTGAAGCCGGCCGAGAACACCCCACTTTCGACGTTCAAGCTGGCGGAGCTCGCTGCCGAGGTCTTGCCTGCCGGCGTGCTGAACGTGATCGGTGGCCACGGCGACGTCGCCGGAGCGGCGCTCGTCACGCATCCGGACGTTGACATCGTCGCGGTCACAGGCTCTGTGAGCACAGGCCGCTGGATTGCTGAGCACGCCGGGAAGAGCCTTAAGCGTCTGCACCTCGAACTCGGTGGCAAGGCGCCGGTGATTGTCTTCGACGATCACGACCCCGAGGTTGCCGTCGATGCGATTGCTGGAGCAGGCCTCTTCAACGCTGGGCAGGACTGTACGGCCGCGACTCGCATCCTTGTCGCCGACCGCGCCTATGACGACTTCGTCGTCGCTCTGGCGGAGCAGGCTAAAGAGTTCACGATCGGTGATCTTGATGACGCGGCGACGCGCCTGGGCCCGTTGATCTCCGAAAGGCAGCGCACGGGAGTCGATCGCTTCGTCCAACACCGTCCCGCGCACGCCCAGCTGGTCACCGGCGGGCGGCACGCCAACCGTGCGGGGTTCTACTACGAGCCGACGGTGATCGCAGACCTTCGCCAAGACGACGAGCTTGTGCAAAGCGAGATCTTCGGACCGGTCATGACGGTTCAGCGCTTCTCTGACGAGGCCCACGCAATCGAGCTCGCCAATGGCACGCGCTACGGCCTCGCCGCATCAGTGTGGACGCGCGACCTCGGACGCGCGCTGCGCGTTTCTCGGGCGCTGCGTTTCGGGACGGTGTGGATCAACAACCACCTGACGATGGCGTCCGAGATGCCCCACGGCGGGATGCGGGATTCGGGCCACGGGAAGGACATGTCTGTCCGCGCCCTGGATGAGTACGTGCTGGTCAAGCACGTCATGGCGAGCCTATCTTGAGTAGGTCGTACACTGATATACTAATATGATGAATTCTCTCACTTACCAAGGACTACCGCAGGCCGAAGCTGACGAGCTTGCCCGCCTCGGCCGCCAGCACCTTTGGCTGCATTTCACGCGAATGGGAGGGGGCGAACAATTTCCTATCCTCACCCGGGGCGAAGGTGTGCATGTCTGGGACACCGAGGGGAAGCGCTATCTTGATGGCCTATCCCAGCTCTTCTGTGTGAACATCGGCCACGGCCGTGCCGATGTCGGGGAGGCTGGCGCCAAGCAGGCGGCCGAACTCGCTTACGCGTCGAACTGGTCGTACTCCCACCCCCGTAGCATCGAGCTCGCGGCCCGTGTCGCCGCGATGTGTCCGGGTGACCTCAACCGGGTGTTCTTCACGAGTGGGGGCAGCGAATCAGTCGAGTCCGCGATCAAGCTGAGCAGGCAGTTCCACAAGCTCACGGGCAGCCCGACGAAGGTCAAGATCATCGCCCGCGAGGTCGCCTACCACGGGACAACGCTGGGTGCGCTGACCGCGACAGGGGTGACCGACCTGCGGGCGCCATTCGAGCCGCTCGTCGGCGGCGGGTGCCATGTCCCGAACACGGGCTCATACCGGCTTCCGGAGGGAACGGACCTGGGTGTCTTCGCCGAGGCCATCGAACACCGCATCCTGTTCGAGGGTCCCGACACGGTCGCTGCGGTCATCCTTGAGCCAGTGCAGAACGCCGGCGGATGCCTGCCGCCGCCAGACGGATACTTCCAGCGTGTCCGCGAGATCTGCGACCGGCACAACGTGCTCATGATCTCCGACGAGGTCATCTGCGCGTGGGGCCGGCTCGGCGAATACTTCGGCTCAGAGCGATACGAGTATGTGCCGGACGTCATCACCACCGCCAAGGGCATCACCAGTTCTTACGCTCAGCTCGGCGCGGTGATCGCGTCCGATCGCGTCGCTGATCCGTTCATGCAGGGTCGGAACATGTTCACCCACGGATTCACTTGGGGAGGTCACCCGGTTGCGTGCGCGGTGGCGATGGCGAATCTCGATGTGATGGCCGACGAAGGGATGCTCGAAAACGTCCGCGCTAACGAGGCTCACTTCCGTAGCGTGCTCGAGGCGCTGCTCGCTCTCCCGATCGTCGGCGAGGTGCGCGGAGCGGGCTACTTTTACGGCATCGAGCTCGTCAAGAACGCCGAGACCAAGGAGTCGTTCAGCGCCGAGGAGTCCGAGGACATCCTCCGCGGGTACGTTTCGCACGAACTCCTGGCCCACGGACTGATCTGCCGGGCCGATGACAGGGGGGACCCCGTCATTCAGCTGGCCCCGCCGCTGATCACCACACGCGAGCAGCTCGACACGATGGGCGAGATCCTCCACACCGTCCTCAGCGGGGCCGCCCAACGGTTCGGTCTCACGGACGCATGAAGGGGCGCAACCCGGCGTCCCCGCGACCGCGCTCGATCTCACAAGCGCGTGCACGCCGACCTCTCGTTCGCTTAAGTGAGAATTCACCTGCAGGCGAGAGCCCAGGCTGATGGCCGGTGACGTGCATGGGTCGGGGACCGCGCCAGGCTACTGGCCGCCGCCGGAGTCGATGCGTCCGACACTCGTGGGCGACCGACACATGGTGAGCGCGGGGCATCCCCTCGTTGCCGAAGTCGCAAGCCGCGCCTTTGAGCGGGGCGGCAACGCGATCGATGCAGGCGTCGCCGCCGGAATGGCCGCGAACGTGGTGCAGGCGGACATGTGCAACTTCGGTGGTACCGCGCCGAGCGTGATCCGCGACGGCCGCTCAGGCGAGGTCTGGACGGTCGCCGGCACGGGGACATGGTCGAGCGAAGTGAGCATCAACGCGCATCTCGCTCGGTATGGCGGGGACATGCCCGCCGGGGCTGCGTGCAGTGTGGTACCTGCTGCTCCCGCTGCGTGGATCACCGCCCTGAGGCGGTTCGGAACGTGGACGTTTTCCGACGCTGCATCGTTCGCGATCGAACTCGCCTGTGGTGGCTTCGTCATCGACCGTCGCCTCGCCCAGAGCCTCGCCATCTGCGGTAGGACGTTCGCGGGATGGACGAGCAGCAGCGCCATCTATTGGCCTCAGGGCCGCCCGCCGCGCCCCGGCGAGGTCCTACTCCAGGACGACCTCGGTCGACTGCTCGGTCGGATGGCTTCAGCTGAGCGCGCAGCATCCAGGACCGGCGCGACGCGCGAGGCCGCGCTGGACGCCGCACAGCGAGCCTTCTATGACTCCGACGTCGCCGTCACGATCGCGAATTTCGTCGAGGCCGGCGGTGGATGGATGCGCCCGGCCGATCTCGCCACATACAGCCCCACGGTTGAGCGTGCGGTCTGCGGCCAGTTCGGCAACTGGTCGATTCACGTGCCAGACACGTGGTCGCAGGGCCCCGTTCTACCTCAGATGCTGGGCATCATGGCGCACTTCGATCTCGCCGCCCTCGGCCACAACACCGCCGATTATCTGCACGTTCTCATCGAGGCGGTCAAACTGGCCTACTCAGATCGTGAGGCGTGGTACGGCGACCCGCTCCACACAGACGTTCCACTCGAGTACCTGCTCGGCAAGGAACGCGCCGCCCACCACGCGTCCCGGATCCGCATGAGCCTTGCCATGGAGGACTTGCCTACGGTACCGATGCACGCACCCCATGCGAAGTCCAACGCTACAGGGAGACGACGACTCGACACCACCTCGATCTGCACACTGGACGCACATGGCAATGCGTTCAGTGCAGCGATGAGCGACACCCTCGATGACTCTCCGATCGTTCCCGGGCTCGGCATCATGGCCTCGCCGCGCGGAGCGCAGAGCCGGCTTGACCCGACGCATCCGGCCGCCCTTGGGCCCGGCGTCCGTCCACGCATCACCCCCGCACCGGCGATCGCGATCAAGAACGCCGAGGATGAGCGTGATGTCTGGCCGATGAGCTGCCCCGGGGGCGACACGATCCCGCAGGCGATGCTGCAGGCCTTGCTCAACGTCGTGCAGTTCGGCATGACACCACAGCAAGCCGTTGAAGCGCCTCGCTTCGGGGCGTATTCCTTCCCGGACACCTTCTTCCCCCACCGCCATGACCCGGGCCGCGTCCGCATCGAAACGCGTATTCCCGCCGCGGTCTTCGACGACCTCGCAGCCCGCGGCCACCGCATCGAACCTTGGCCTGACTTCGAGTTCGACGCCGGCGGTGTGACCATGGTCATCGGTGGCTTCCGCTCCCGCCAGTCGCGTCCGCGTCCCGTCCTCCAGGCGGCGGCAGACCCACGGCGCAGCTGCTACGCCGGCGGGCGGTAATGCCGATTCCGCTGAGGAACCGGAGCTCCGACAGTCGTTTCCGGCGGAGCTGCCAGCTAGTCAGCCACGAGCTGCCGCACGGCTTCCACGATCGTGGCGCGCTGCAGCGGGGGCAAGCTGTCGGACGCCTCGCCTGCAGCTGTCGCTTGCGTCGTCTAACGGAGAGGGGGGAAGGGGGGTGCCTGGCCGGAGGACATGTGTCCCAGGTGATATGTCCCTGATGTCTCGGGACATGGGTCACACCCTATGTCAAAAGCCGGCGGACGCTGTCGATGATCAGCGTTCGCTGCGCCTGGCGGTTTCGCGGCTCGCGATCGGCGTCCGCAAGGAACTCAGGCGATCGTGATTGTCCACCCCACGGAGCGGCTCTCGGTCAGCGTGAGCACCTGTTCCGGCGTGAGCCGGCTGTTGATGCCTCCCTGCTGTTGAGCCGCTTCGATGGCGGCGGTTCGGCGCTTGTACGAGTCGAGGCGCTTGTCGTATGACGCGGGGGTGACGCGCCCCTCCAGTCGGGCCCATTGCACCAGGCGGCTGAGCTCTGGGTGCTCAAAGGTGTAGTCGAACACCCGCCCGGCGTAGGCGACGACGTCGTCCGGATCGATCGGGAGCGTGGCCTCGATGATCGCGCCGAGGCTAACCCCGGGCGGTCGGTCTCGTCAATGACGTCTGTCTCACCCTGCACGACGTTCGCCGAGCCGCTTACCCGCCGGGAGGATTCGCGACCAAGGTCGCGGGGTGAGCGACATGTGTCACTGCGGCAGGCCGGGACGCCGGATAGGTTGGCGGCTCGGCATGTACCCGGCGGCGGGCTTCGGCGCCGCGGAGAGAGTCTGAGGGAGACAACGCGAATGTTTCGCACCATCTAGTTGGTTCCTTATTTGGTGATGTCGCTGGTGCGCGCAGACGGACGGATTACGAGGAGGGATAGGTTGCCGCCGGTAAAGCTTGTGGTGAACGGCGTCGAGCTCGAGGTCGAGCTTGAAGCTCGGGTCAGCCTGCTCGACGCGCTGCGCGAGCACCTCGGCTTCACGGGGACGAAGAAGGGGTGCGATCAGGGCGCCTGTGGCGCGTGCACCGTGCTGGTCGACGGGGAGCGGATCAACTCGTGTCTGGCCCTGGCCGTCCAGTACGACGGCCGGTCGGTTACCACCGTCGAGGGCCTGGGCGACGTCGAGACGCTGCATCCGCTACAGGAGGCGTTCGTGACGCACGACGGGTTCCAATGCGGGTACTGCACCGCCGGGCAGATCTGCTCGGCGGTCGGGATGCTGGCCGAGCACGCCGCCGGCGCCGCCAGCCACGTGAGTGTTGACGTCGCGGCGAGCGATATCCCGCTCTCGAACCTTGAGATCCGCGAGCGGATGAGCGGCAACATCTGCCGCTGCGGCGCCTACAACGGGATCGTGGCGGCCATCGACCAGGTGGCAAACGGCTGATGCGTGCGTTCGAGTACGTCAAGCCGGCCGACGTTGCCGCGGCGGTGAGGATCGCCTCCGAGCATCCGGGATCGCGGTTCCTCGGCGGCGGGACCAACCTCGTCGACCTGATGCGCGAGGGCATCGAGACGCCCGACCTGCTGGTCGATGTCACTGGCCTCCCACTGGGCGAGGTCGAGGACCGCCCGGACGGCGGTGTGCGCATCGGCGCCCTGGTGCGCAACAGCCACCTCGCCGCCCACCGCGGCATCCGCGAGCGCTACCCAGTGGTGGCCGAGGCGCTGTTGGCCGGCGCCTCGCCGCAGCTGCGGAATATGGCGACGATCGGCGGCAATCTGCTCCAGCGAACCCGTTGCTCCTACTTCTACGACGGGGCCGCGGCGTGCAACAAGCGTGAGCCCGGCGCCGGATGCGACGCGATGGGTGGATTCAACCGGTCGCTGGCCATCCTCGGCACAAGCGAACACTGCATCGCCACCCATCCCTCGGACGTGTGCGTGGCGTTCGCAGCGCTCGACGCGACCGTGATTCTCGAGGGGCCGGACCGCGAGCGCCGCGTACCGATCGTTGATTTCCACCGCCTTCCAGGAGCGACCCCCGACGTGGAGACGACCATCGCGCCGGGCGAGCTGATCACCGCTGTCGAGCTGTCGCCTACGCCGATCGCCCGCACCTCCCACTACCGCAAGGTGCGCGACCGGGCGTCCTATGCCTTCGCCCTTGTATCCGTCGCCGCCGCGCTCGACGTGCGTGCGGGAATGGTCGCCGAGGCTCGCGTCGCATTAGGGGGCGTCGCCCCTAAGCCGTGGCGGGCCACCGAGGCCGAACGCACCCTGACCGGTGCCCCGGCAACCGAGGCGTCGTTCCGCCGAGCCGCCGACGCCGAGCTGGCCCAGGTCGTCCCTCCGTCCCAGAACGGATTCAAGGTCGAGCTGGCCAGACGCACGATCGTCGCGGTGCTCGGCCGCCTAGCCGCCGAGGCAGAGACGGCATGACCGCCTTCGAAGCGTCGCCGGTCACGGGCACCGAGCGATGGATCGGGCAGCCGCTCGACCGCCGCGACGGGCCCGCCAAGACGACCGGCACGGCCCGCTACTCCGCCGAGTACCCATTCGACGATCTGACCTACGCGGCGCTCGTGTGTGCAACGATCACCCGCGGCCGTATCACCTCGATCGACACGGCGGCCGCGTCGGCGCTGCCCGGAGTCGTCGCGGTGATCACGCACCAGAACGCCCCGAAGATGAAGGAGACCGGGGCGCAGGATGTGGACCACGGCGTCTTCACCGCATCGGCGACGAGCGTGACTTACCTCAACGTCGACGAGATCCACTGGAATGGCCAGCCCGTGGTCGTGGTCGTGGCCGAGACGGTCGACATCGCTCGCGATGCCGCATCGCTCGTACGGGTGACCTACGACGAATGGCCGGCGGCCGTGGATTTCGTCGCCGAGCTCGGCAACGCCAGGCAGCAGCCGGGAAACTCTCTCCTGTCGCAGAACGCGAACAAGGGCGACGCCGAGGCGGCACTGGCGGCGGCGCCCATGGCCGTCGACCTCCGTTTCACCACCTCACCGCTGCATCACAACGCGATCGAGCTGCACGCTACGACAGCGGTGTGGTCGGAAGACCGGCTCACGGTCTATGAGGGCACGCAGAACATGGGCCTTCTCCGCTCGCACCTCGCCGAGAAGTTCGACGTCGACCCGAACGGCGTCCGCGTGATTTCGAAGTTCGTCGGCGGCGCCTTCGGCGGCAAGACCCTGGCCTGGCCCGGGACGGTCCTCACCGTCCTGGCCGCGCGCGTGACGCAACGGCCAGTCAAGCTCGTGCTCACGCGCGAGGACGTGTACCGGACGGTGGGCGGGCGGACGGTCAGCTCGCAACGGCTGGCGCTGGGGGCCGAAGCGGACGGCACCCTTACGTCGCTCATCCACACGAGCATCACCGTCAAGGGCAGCATCGGCGGCTTCCCCGAGCAGGTCTGCTCGTGCTCCCGCAGCCTATACGCATCGCCGAACCTGCTGCTCCGCCAAGACATCGTTCAGCTCGACGGCCTGACGAACACGATCATGCGGGCGCCCGGCGAGGCGATCGGCACGTTCTCGATCGAGTCGGCGATCGACGAGCTCGCCCACCGTCTCCGGCACGACCCGATCGAGTTGCGGATGCGCAACGAGCCGAAGGTCAACCCGGCCGACGGGAAGCCCTTCTCGCATCGGCGGATCCGCGAGACCTACGCGCTTGGCGCCGAGCGGTTCGGCTGGGCCGACCGGACACCCGAGCCAGGCTCGATGCGCGACGGTCACCACCTCGTCGGGATGGGGGTGGCCACCGCATTTCACCCCGCGTGGCAGTTCCCGGCCGACCTGACCGTCCGGATCGCAGCGGACGGCAGCGTGCTGGTCCGGTGCGGCTTCCACGAGATGGGCATGGGCGGCGCCACCGCATACGCCCAGGCGGCGGCCGACCTGCTCGGTGTGGCGTACGACGCGGTCACCGTCGAGTACGGCGACACGGAGCTACCGCCCGGCCCGGGCGCCGGCGGCTCCGGACAGACCGCGTCGGTGATGGCGAGCCTGATCAACGCCTGCGACGAGCTGAAACGCTCCGTCCACGCCACCGCCCAGCGAGACCCGGCGTCGCCACTGCGAGGCACCGATTACGACGCGGTCCAGGCGCGGGACGGCGGGTTGTTTCGCGGCAGCATCGGCGGCCGCTACGAGGCCATCCTCGAGCGTGCCGGCATGCCCGAGATCGACGTGCGCGTCGGCTCGGACAGCCAACTCGGGGGGGACACGGGGACCTGGGTCAAGGCCGCAGCTGGCGCCCAGTTCTGCGAGGTGCGCGTCGACCCGGACACGATGGAGGTCCGGATCGCCCGCTGGGTCGGTGTGTTCGACATCGGCACCGTCCTGAACCTCAAGACCGCAAGCAGCCAGCTGCGCGGAGGCATCGTGTGGGGCATCGGCCTAGCTCTCACCGAGGCGACCCTCGTCGATCCCAGCAACGGGCGGATCATGAACCCGAGCCTGGCCGAATATCACGTGCCGGTCCACGCCGACGTACCGCCGATCGAGGTCCACATCCTCGACGATCCCGACCCGACGATGCCGCTCGGCGTTCTCGGCTGCGGCGAGGTAGGGATCACCGGCGCCGCCGCGGCCGTCGCCAACGCGATTCATCACGCAACCGGCAAACGCGTCACCGATCTCCCCATCACGATCGACAAGCTGCTCTGAAAATGCCGGCCGCCATCATCGGCAAAGCACCGCGCGGCAGGCGCGCCGGCGCACGCCGCTGCGTGAATGATCACCGGACGATCAGTTGATCATTTCGGACATCACTGCTCCGAGGAAGTCCTAATCGCGCGCAGCGACCCCTCGATCCTCCGGACTCGCCTCACTGCTTGCGACCTCACAAGCTATGGATGCTCGTCTCAACAACGATGCAGGGCTCTGGCCGAGGTGCGGGTCGCGTCTCAGAACTGCTGTAACTTAGGCGGCGGGTGCTGTCGTAGCGACAGCGTAGGTTCCCTCAAGTCCGGCAAGACGATGAAGGAGGCCTACGCCGTGAGACTGTTAACCGTCATAAGCAGTTCGAGTTTCTCGTAGAAGAGTCGGTCGTAGTCACTCGAGGAGTACCCGAATAGTGGCAACGACTCAGTCGACGACCCGCGGCCGGCGATGATCTCCGCACGTCCGTGCGATATTGCGCCGACTGGCGAGAATTGCTGATAAACACGCACGGGGTCATCAGCGCCCAGAACCGTTACAGCACTGGCCAGCCTGATACTTGTCGTCAGGGAGCTGCTGCGGCCAAATTGGCGCTGCCGCAGACGCAGGGACCTCCGGGGTGTGATGCTCCCCAACGCCGAAGAAACCTAGACCCACCTGGTCTGCGAGCACGATCGCCTCGACGATGTTGCGGATTGCCTGCGCCTCGGTGATGCGCCGTCCCGTCTTGGGATCGACGCCGGCGTCTCCGAAGACTCCGACACCGAGTTCCACGACCTATCCGCTCATTGCAAGGTGGGGCGAATGAGGCCGCCCCCCGATGGCCGCCGGACCACTTCGAAGCCGTCTGCTGCCTGACGCTGCGGGTACGGTCGCCGGGCCGAGCAGCGACGCGAGCTCCAGGAGAGGCGCTACAGCGCCGAACCCGGTCTTCCTGGCTCCAGCCGGCCGCCGTCGGCCAACGCGCCGATAGGCCACGGGTCGAACTCGAGGTCGTTGACCAGCACCGCGACCCGGGCCACATCGGCGGCGTGATCGCCAGCGAGAGCCATCGCCTTACGGGTTCGATTACCCGGAGGTCGCGCCAGCGCCTCGAGCTCGTTGTACCCGATGTGGCTTAGTCCTTTGACAACACTGGTAGCGGGCAAATGTCGCTGAACGACCTCGCTGTTCGACAAGCTCGCAACTGCCCATGACTCACGAGGGCCATCGACGTCGCGCCAGTAGTTCATGGCATCGACAACGAGCTTGCCGGCAAGCTCGGTCGCGGGCAGCTCCCCGTACCGGTGGAATGGCATTGCGAGAACGACGATGTCGGATCGAGCCGGGACCTCACCTGCCAGTCCGGCTTCCACGCCCGGCGCGACAACATCGGCCATGAACTGCACCAGTTCAGGTTGGCCGGATCCTGCCGCGCGGACCGTGTAGCCCGCGGCCAAGCCGAGCCGAGCGACGACAGTGCCGAGCTTGCCGAAGCCAATGACACCAAGTACCCGCAGCCTCCCCTCGATATTGCTCATGAGCCAGGAGCCGCGGTGTCGATCCGCCGTTCGCCGTCGATCCCTCGTTCGCTGGCGACGATCTCGCGAACGGCCGGGGCGACCTCCGCGGCGAACCTTTCAGTGATGCCGAGGTCATCGCCCCCGATAACAAAGGCAGTGATCCCGTGTTCGAGTACAAGCGTCGTCAGCTGACTGACCCAGTCCTCCGAGGACCCGGTAAGTGATCCGTCACCGCTCGATGAGAAGTCGACGTTCATGAAGTTCATTAGCCGTCGTACCTCTGATGGAGCGCGACCTGCGTTGACGGCGGCGTCATCGATGCGGCTGTTCAGCTCGGGAAGCGAAGCGACACCACCACGAAGGTATTCGATCGAGGGCAGCCAGCCGTCTGCAGTTGCGCCCGTCAACGCAAGCATTTTGGGTTTGTAGGCGCCGACCCAGATTCCGATGTCATGAGCTGGCGTTGGACCACGCTTCGCGCCGATCGTGGGGTAATAGTCACCACTGTGTCGAACGACGCCGGCGGCATCGGTGTTCCAGAGGTCTCTGATCAGCGCTATGGCCTCGCGTAGGGCTTCAACGCCTTGGCCACGAGTGAGGCGACGGCCGCCCATCGCTGCGATGCCGTCCCAAACCCCGCCGGCACCGATCCCCAGTTCGAAGCGGCCATCGCTGAGTATGTCCAACGTGGCTGCTGCCCGCGCAAGCATCGCCGGCGGGCGAAGAGGCAGATTGAGTACGTTGCCGCTGAGGTGAATCCGATCGGTACGCGCCGCGACAAACGTCAGGAGCGTCCACGTATCAAGGAAGCTTGCCTGATACGGATGATCCTGAAACGTGACAAGGTCCAGTCCCGCTCGGTCGGCGGTGATGGCGAGGTCAAGCACGTGCTTCGGCGACCCGGCAGTTGGCGTGACGAACGTCCCGAATAGGAGCTCCTGGCCATAGTCGGTCATGCTGTTCTCCTTAGAGTGGTCGCGAGCGGCGGCTCGACTGCCGTCCGCTCAGCGGGATCAATGTTGAAGTTGTCCCGAAAAAGGTTTCCGGGATCGACTCGTCGCTTGAGTTGGCGGAGACGGGCAAGCACCGGCCATGGGAACGCGCGCTCGAGCCGTTCGGCGCGTAGGTCGGTCTCGAAGCTGAGATAGAGACCATCGAAGTGATGGACGATCTTGGTCCATGCAACCTCGAGGGCTTGTTGATCAGCTCCCATCGCGGTCACTTGAAACGCGGGGTTGCGGTGGGCGAAGGCCGTCGCGTCAGAAGCGACATCGGCAATCGCTCCGCCCATGCTCCGGAGCTGAAAGAAGTACACGTGTCCGGTTTGAAGAAGCTCAGCAGCGTCACGTGCGAACTCGATAGTCATGTGAGGCAGGAAGGCAGACCGCGAGATAGGCTCGCCGAACCCGTGCTGGCCCTCAGGGCCGACGTCGGCGGCACGTCCCATGACCTCTGCGTAGCGGGTGACCACTACGTGTTGGTCGACCAAGCGGCCGACTTGAAGGTATGGAATGAGGCGCTCTTTGATGATGTCGGGATCCGACGCATCAACGAGGCCATAGAGCTGGACGGCCGAGAATGCCCCGTGCGGCCGTCCCGTGACGAGAAAGACTGTCGTGTCGCGTGGGGTGCCGTTGACGACCTCGCCGAAACTGAGAAGTGATTGCTCCAGGTCCGATGTGGCGAGTCGCAGCTGGGCCCATCCGACGTCGCCGACGTCGTAGGCCTCGAAGTCGAACGACGTCACGACACCAAGGTTCGCTCCGGCACCGCGCACTCCCCAGAAGAGGTCAGAGTTTTCTGCCGGACTAGCACGAACGATGCTCCCATCAGCGAGGACCATCTCAGCCGCGCGCAGCCGGTCGATGGTGAGGCCGTGCTCGCGGGACAGAAATCCGATCCCGCCAGCGGTCGCCAGACCTCCCACACCAACCCCGCCGTAGTCGCCCGAGCCCAGCGCCCATCCGTACGGGTCGAGCGCGTACGCAACCTTCTTCCAGGTCGCACCCGGACCTATCCGGACTAGGTGCCGCCGCTCGTCAAGGATCTCGATCTCGTCAAGCTTGCGGAGATCGATCACCAGTCCGCCGTCATTGGTCGACCGGCCGCTGATGCCGTGACCGGCACTTCTAATCCCCAGGGGAAGGTGGGTATGAGCACGCGCGAAAGCGAGTGCGTCCGAGACCTCCGATGCTGTTCGGGGTTGGATCACGACTCCCGGCAACCCGCCCCGCAGGTAGGTGGAGGCGACGCTTCGGTAGTCGCTGTCACCGGGCTCGATCGTGACGTCTTGAAGACCTGGCGGGATGGCGTCGTAATCGATTCCTGGTCGCCGCCGTGACTTCGCCGCTACGCTCCGACGGCGCGTGCGCACCGAAGAATCGCTCAACGACTCCCGAAGCGCAGCGACTCGGTGCAAGTCGTCGAAGTCATTGATGGGCACGACGACCGCCCGGCCAGATTGAGCGAGATCGGTCACCTCGCGTACATCGGCCCCTGGCGAGGCGATCACCCATGCTGATTCGCTGGTGATCAGGCGACCGTTGGCCAGCAGGTCCGTCGTGGCCTCGGCCTTCGCGGCCATCGCTGGGAGGACGATCGGAGAGTCCCCGATGATCGCCGCAGTGGCTCGGATGCCGACGCCGATCCGATGCGTGCTGGCCAATACCCAGTTGGCCGCGGTCCAGGCATCGAAACCTAAGAGCGCGTCGCTGTCGCGATCCGTGCTCATCAGCACCACTAGGTCGAGACCGTCAGTCTCAGCTTCCATCGAGAGCGCAAAAGCAAGGCGCGAATCCCCGGAATCCGAGACTTCGACAGCGATGCCGATTGAGAGGTCTTGCACGGCTGGGCTCCTGTTCGCTAGCTGTCTCTGAGCTGATGCGCTACGCGACCGCGCGTCCTTGCCGCAGCGAGTCGATCGCCTGCTCGGCCGCCTCCACCCGCGGCGTCCGGTTCCAGGATTCCGGGACTAAGAAGTACGCGCCGGTCGCAGTCGCGACGACGACGATCAGCGGAATCCAGAACAGAAAGTGGTAGTTGAAGGTGTCCACGATCGGGCCGGCAAGGACGATCCCGAGGCCGGCTGCGACGCCAAGTAGAGCGGGCGACCTTGCTGACGGCACTCGCGACCCTGTCCGCGGGGAACACGTCGCGGACGATGCCGAACGCCAATGGGACGACAGCTCCGCCAGCGCCCTGGATGACCCGCGCGACTATAAGGACAGCGATCGACGAGGCCACCGCTGCCAGCAAGGCGCCGGCGCCGAGGCTCACGAGGACTACCACGACGACCTTTCGCTTCCCCATCATGTCGCCGAGGCGGCCGAGGATCGGCGTCGCGACCGAAGCCGAGAGCAGATAGGCGGTCAACACCCAAGTGACAGCGGCCTGGCTGGTATGCGGGCTCGCCTGGATCGTTGGCAGCACCGGTAGGACGAAGGACTTGAGCAGTGCGGACGCCAGTACGGCGACCAAGATCACTGCGAACGTGGCGCGATAGCGCGTCTGGGCGCCCGTCTTCGTCGTCAAGGCGCCCGATCGGTCGACTGCTAAAGCTGATTTCGCTCGCATGTTGTTCACCTCAATGTCGCTGCTGAGAATCCGAGACGGTCGAAGAGCGGGAGTCGCCGTGACGGATCGTGGTCGCGTTTGATTTCCTGTCGGCCTCTCCGGCAAGGTCCCGCCACTCGGGGCGGAGGTGTTCCACCAGCCCCCGCCCGGAGTGGATGAGACGGCGTCGCTACGAGACAGCTCGCGCGGCTGAGGATTGGGAACGCTGCCCTGCGCGCCCGCCCGATCTATCCGGTGCGGCAAACCCGCCAGTCGGCGTCACGCGGCCCTCATAACAACGCGAGCGGCACGGCGGCCCCAAGCACGGCGCCCACCGCCCTACGCAGTTCTCCTCCATGGTCGTCGACCTGCCCCCTCGCTCGGTACGCGACGTGATTGTCTGGGCGCACGAGCACCGCACCGTGCGGGCCTACCTTGCTTACCCTTTCCCACACCCCGGTCGGATCCGTGTGATCCGACCCTTCCCCAACACTGATAGCTCTTATAGGTACACCCATCCCGGAACTCACGTTTGCCGCGGCGGCATGCCACCTCGCGCCCTCCGACCCCGTAATCATCGCAAAGCCCCCCCTTGGGCCGACTACATCGTGGGTAGAGATGATCTCCTTCTGTCCGCCCAGCCACGCATGCGGCAATCGGTGACCTGGGCGAGCTTCGGGCGTATATTCGCAGCCCATCGGGTCCCTCGGCGGAGAAGCGGATCCATCAGCGACCACCGCCCTACTTTCGTACGCGAAACCTAACTCGATATCGAGCGACTGAAACTCGACCCGTTGCGTGTTTATGACCTCTCTACTCCTGGCCCGGAGGGTGGCGCCCATCGCAGTGTCCGACAGATATGTCCTGATGTACTCCTCCGCGCCCGGCCCGCTGACCCCCAACCCGGCATCAACCATCTGGTGGTTTTGGAAGGTAAACAGCGCCCAATCAGCGTTCTGGGTGTCGACCGGTCGCCGCTCGTCCTCATAGGTTCGCAAGAGACCTTCGTCGGCCCATCTCCGGCACACGCTCGCTAGCTTCCAGGTCAAATTGTGAGCGTCGTGGATCGCGGAATTGAGCCCGAGCCCGCCGGTCGGAACGTGCCGATGAGCGGCATCGCCCGCTAGAAACACCCTTCCAAACGCAAACCTGTCGGCAACAACTCGCTCGACGTGCCAATCATACCCCAGATGAATCTTCATCTTGAGGTCCGGAAGGTTCAGTGACTCTCGAACCGCGGCCTCAACTTTGTCATCAGGTAAGCTTTCTGTGTCGTCGGGTCTGAACGCAAAGCCAATGCCCCATTCTTCGCACTCCTTACCCCAAGTCGGCCCCTGCGGACGAATAGTGACACGCCGAAAGCGCGTGCCAGGACGCATTACATGAGTAATCAAAGCGTCTCCCGGGAGGAACCTCGACAGATCTGCCGTGACGTGAAAGGTCTTCAGGGTAGCCAGCGGGCCGGGGCCCACCATCGTCGCTCCCAGCGCCGGCCCGACCGTCTTACCACCATCCGCAGCAATTACGTACAACGCACGGACACGATAAGTTTTGCCAGTCCCACGGTCGACGACTTCCGCGATGACCCCGTCTTCGTCCTGGATAAATGACGTAACCTCGTGGTGGTACCGTACGCGGCCAGGCGATCGCCGTTCCGCGTGGGACCTGAGCAGTGGCTCCAGCCGGATCTGGGGCAGGTTCGTAGGTGGACCAGGCGCCGCCTGTTCGTAGCGTTCGCGTAAAGCGCCCCCGCCGAACGCGTCAAACGCAAAGAGCTCCCGGCGATCGAGCGGTCCGTCTCCGCCACAACTCGTGATGTACCTGACCTTCGCATGTTCCATTGGCATGCCCTGCTGATAAACGTCCTCAGCCACACCGTGTTGGCGGAAGATCTCCATCGTCCGAGGGTTCAGATAATGAGCCTTCGGCCAGTGTGAAGTCGAAGGATGCCGTTCGACCAGGAGATGGTCGACGTCAAGATCCGCCAAAAAGATAGACGCGGCCAACCCACAGCCGCCGCCGCCGATTATCAAAACCTGTACGTCCTTTACTGGCATACCGATGAGCACGCTCCTATGCAGATAGTCGACCGGAGCGGTAAGGGTGCCGGGGGCGCCGAAGGCCTGTCGAGGTGATGCTGAGCGCCGCGTCCGGTGTCCACACATTGGAGTCGGCTCGCGGTGACTCCAGTAGAGGTGAGGCTTTGCCCCCACGCGCGGTGCCCGAAGCGCGGCCGAGCTGTCGGCGTGGAAAGATCGACTCAGATCGCCTTGACTCCAGGGACGTCGCACGAAGCCGCGGGTTGTTGCTAGGCGCCTCAACCGCGGCGGACTGCGGACAGGGTCGGCGTCGCCTTGGCCCCTTCGCGGGCCGCTTAATCGATATCGCTCTTATGTCGACCATCACTCCGGCAACCCGCTCCGATTCCCGACCTCAGACTGCGACGCGTCGAACTTTAGCTGATAAGTACCGAGCCGTCAACGCTGTCGTTGACTCGAACCCGGTCGCGGAGTTGGCGGCACCGCACGCTCGACGCCAAGCTCATCGGCTCAGTCACCGGGGACTGCGCGACTCCCCCACTTTCACGCGAACTCGTGGCGCAGTGTCCGCCTCGTCATTACCTCTGACGGCCGACGCGCCCGTGATCGGTTCTCAAAGTTGGCGTCGGAGCCGCCGGCTGGGGCGGGCGCTACTGTCGCGCCTCTTCCTAGACTGATGCCGCCCAACCGTCACATGCCTGGTGCATGCAAGCACTTGTCGGTGCCGGGCTGCTGGCACGGCAGCGAGGCGGCCGGGTCCGGTGTCACCGAGGAATCGCGAGCTGAACGCGCCCACACTGGCGGTCGCGGGCCACGCCATCACCGAACGCTGCCGAAACTCGATCGCAGCGACGGTTCGAGGCCCGGTCGGGTGGGCAGTAGGGTCGGCCGGAGGCGCCGGGCCGCGCGGGCTTGCCGACTGGCCTGGTTTTGCTCCCGCCGCCGACATCCAGCCGCGCATGCGGTTCTCCCGCACACGTCGGGATGATCTGTGACACCACACGAGAATCTCACTGACAAGCATCTGAGCGTCCGCGTGGCCAGCGAGCGCCCGGGATGTTCGGGCTTCGAGTGCATGGCCCGAGGGCGTCGCTGACTTGGGTCATTCGACCGAGGTTCTACACCGGGCCGGCGTCAGATCGATGGGTGCGGTGCCACCGGCGAGGCGCTGATGAGGGCTTGAACGCGCGCGCCGACCGCTCCGAGGTCCTCCCGTGCCCGCCGCGAGATCCCGCCCATTCCGAGGTAGCCGTGGATCGCCCCTGGCCGGTGGATCGTCTGAACCTCGACCCCCGACTCCCGGAGTCGTGCAGCGTATGCCTTGCCTTCGTCCACGAGCGGATCGAGTCCCGGAAGAACCAGCAGCGTCGATGGCAGGCCCCCGAGGTCGGCGGCCTGCAGCGGCTCGGCCAGCGCGGCGTCGGGTCCCCCCTCCAGGTAGAGGTCCCAGAACCAGCGCATTGTCGTGCGGTTGAGAAAGTGTCCGGTGCCGCAGCGATCCCACGACGGCGTATCGCAGGCCCGTGTCAGCGGCGGGTACAGCAGGCACTGTGCGACCAGGGGCGGCACCCCCAGGTCACGCATCAACAGGCATACGGTCGCCGCGATCGTGGCTCCCGAGCTGTCTCCCGCGATCGCGACACGCCCCGGATCGCCGCCGAGCTCGCGTGCGTGATCACGAATCCACCCGACCGCGGCCACGCACTGCGCGGGCGGCCCGGGAAAGCGGCTCTCCGGCGCGCGCTCGTACTCGATGCTCGCCACGATCATGCACCCCGCGGCCGCCAGCCTCCGGACGAGTGCGTCGTGCGTGCGGACGCTGCCGAGGATGAAGCCTCCGCCGTGCACGTACGCGAGAACAGGCAGGGGCTCCGTCGGCCCCTCGGGGACGTAGAGCGTGATCGGAATCTCGCCCTCCGAGGTCACCGCCGCCCGCTCGGTGACCGAGCCCATCTCGGGTCCCGCGCCGCCCCAGCGGACGAGCGCCGCCGCCATCACCTCCCGTGCGTCGGCGATCGAAAGCTCCTCCAGACCAGGGCGACCGCTCGCGCGATCCTTCTCGACGATCGCCTGGAACTCAGGCCACATCGCCTCGCTCATGCGTCGCCTCCGCGTACCGGCGTGAACCTCGGAATCGTGATCCGCTGGGAGACGTCGTCCCACACGACCTCGACCTCCCGTCCGATCACGATCTCGGACTCCTCGACATCCCATAGACTGGCCACCAGTCGCACTCCGGGTGCGTCGCGCAGTTCGACGACGGCGAGCGCGTAGGGAACCTGCTCAGAAACGGCTTCGATGACCGCGTGGCGGACGATCGTGTAGGCGTAGATCACTCCGCGTCCGGACACGGCAGCCCAGTCGAGCAGAGCGGCGCGGCAGCGGGGACAGTAGGGGCCCGGGGGCATGCGGAGGTGTCCACAGGCGCCGCAGCGTGCCACGACGAGCCGGTGCTCGCGGGCCGCGTTCCAGAACGGGGCGGTCCAGCTGTCGGCGTGGAGCTCGGCCAGCTCGGCGGAGCTGAAGTTGATGATCGCGTCGGACACGTCACTCCCTCCCCAGCAGCAGGCCGCTCACCGGAACGGGTGCCGGCCCCCCGGTCACGAGCGCCACCTCGGCGTCCGGCACCTGGTTCACGGCGGTCCCTCGGATCTGATCGACCGCCTCGAGGATGTGAGTCATCCCCAGGATGTACGCCTCCGAGAGATTCCCGCCATGCGTGTTGACGGGCAGTGCGCCGCCCGGCCACCGGATATTGCCGTCGCGGACGAATGGGCCGCCCTCGCCGCGCAGGCAGAAGCCGTAGTCCTCCAGCTGCATGATCACCATCGGTGAGAAATGGTCGTACAGGAGGGCCACGTCGACGTCGGAGGGTGAGAGTCCCGCTCGGCCGTACAGCGTCCGGGCCACGGCGGTGTGCCCGCTGCTGGCGAAAACGGAGTCGGGCATGTTGAACGCACCGATCGCTCGCCCCCAGTCGCCTGAACCGCCGTGGGCGCTGGCGAGCACCCGCACGGGTGCCTTGCGACAGCCACGTGCTCGCGCCAGCGAGGTGGTCACGATCGCCACGGCACCCTCGGATTCCAGGCAGTGGTCATATAGGCACAGCGGATCGGCGATTATGCGGCTGTCGAGGTACTGCTCCAGGGTCAGCGGCGTACGCATCAGTGCCGTCTCACGCCGGACTGCGTTGGCACGGGTGGAGATCGCCACCTCGGCGAAGTCCTCCCGGCGGGTGCCGAACTCGTGCATGTGGCGAGCGGCGATCATCGCGAACGCCTGCCCAGGCGCGAGCAGTCCGGCTGGGATCGTGAAATCCGACTGAGCCGTCGGCCGGGCCGCGTACTGGCCGCTCCCGTCGCCGGGGGCGAGTGCCGCGCCCATGCGCGTCAGCTGCTGGACCGCGACGACGCTCACGACCACGCTCGCCATGCCGGACGCGATCGCCGCTGAAGCCAGCCCGACACTCCCGGCCGAGCCGCCGCCGCTTCCGGCGACCGTGGCGGCGAACCGGATCTCGGGAATGCCCAGCGTCTCGACGAGCAGTCCGACGTCGAGGCCGCCTGAGAAAAGCGCGAACCCATCGACGTCGTCGGCGGTCAGGCCAGCGTCGCGCAGGCCGTCGAGAATCGCCGCGCAGGCGAGTTCGACCGCCGTGCGACCCACGGTCCCGCCCCGTCGGTAAAAAGGCGTGCATCCGACCCCGGCGATCGCCGGCATCCGATCGTACGCCGCGCCACTGGCGCCGGTGTAGGCGGCGGCGATGTCCGTCCGCGTCCGCATCAGGCCTCGACGATCGCCTCGGTGTCGGTGTCGGTGTCGAGGGTCCGTCCGGTCAGGCCTGCGATTCCATACTCCTTGAGCTTGTACTTTGCGATCTTCTCGTTCGGCGTCTTCGGCAGCTCGGTGAGGGTCTCGACGTACTTCGGCACCATGATCTTGGGCAGGTTCGACCGGCAGAACTCGACGAAGTGAGCGAGCTCGAACTCGACGCCGTCGCGCATCACCAGGCACGCCTTCACTTCGTCGTCCTCGAACGCCGACGGGACGGCGATGACCGCTGCCTCCGCGATCGGCGGGTAGCGGTTGAGAACGAGCTCGATGTCGTAGGCGGAGATGTTCTCGCTCCGGCGACGGATCATGTCCTTGGCGCGGTCCACGAAGAACAACCAGCCGTCCTCGTCGGCGTAGAGACGGTCGCCGGTGTGGAACCACAGGTTGCGGAAGGCATCGGCGGTCTTGTCCGGCTTGCCGAGATATCCCACCATCGAAGTGGCCGGCACGCGCGGCCGAACGATCACCTCTCCGACGACTCCGGGCGGGACCGGGTCGTCCTCCTCGTCGACTAGGGCGATCTCGAAGCGAGCTGTGTTGGGGCGTCCGCACGAGCCCGGAGGCACCTGGGTGACGTCGGTCGGGTAGGAGACCACGCCGGCCTCGGAGATCCCGTAAACCTCGTAGATGTCGACGCCGAACCGCTCCTTGAACTCGGCCGCGTACACGCTCGGTCCGGTCCAGATGCGATCCATCGCATGGTTGCGGTCCTCAGGCGAGGGCTCGCGATTGAGCAGGAACGGGATCATTGAGAAGACGGCGTGCCCGACGGTGGCGCCGCACTCCTTCGCGTTGGCGAAGTACCGGCTGGCGCTGAAGCGGCGATCGAGGTACGCCGAGCCGCCGGCGATGAGCGTGGCGATCATGCCGAGAATCATTCCCAACGTATGGAACAGGGGCATCGGCGTATACAGGACATCATCCTCGGTGAAGGCCATGCAGCGCACCCAGTCTTCGGCGAACACGAGCACGTGCCCGTTGGGGAACAGAACCCCCTTGGAGGGTCCGGTGGTGCCGCTCGTGTAGTTGACCATGAAGACATCTCCCTGCCGGGCCGCGACGGCGTCCGTGAGCGCGGGGCGGGCGGCCACCTCCGAGAACGCGATCGTCTTCATGCCAGGAACCCGCGCGCCCTCCCCCGCTCCGCGGACCACGGCCACGCCAGCGTCGCAGGACAGCCGCTCGCAGGTGGCCGCGGCCGCGAGAAACGGATCGAGGAGGCTGTCGTCGACGATCGCCACGGAGCCACCCGTGTCGCTGAGCACATAGACCAGCAGCTCGCCCTGGTAGGCCGTGTTGACCGGCGTGCCGGCCGCGCCGAGGTAGGCGAGCGCGAACATGCTGACGACCACGTCGGCGGAGTTCTCCATGTAGAGCGGGACGATGTCGCCCCGCTGCACCCCGAGCTCGGCCAGCCCGGAGGCGAGGCGCCGGGCAGCACTCGCCATCTCGGCGTAAGTGTGGCGGGCGCCAGTGTGGTCGGCGAGGTACGGCCTGTCGGGATGACGCCGCGCTATGCCGTCGAGCACGTCGGTGACCGATCGGGCCTGCACGCGCAGCCCCACGCGCTCCCACCACTCCACTCGCTCTGTCTGGGTGTGCGCCATGGTCTCTCCTATCGGTCCGTTCTGATCGCTCCATCGCGATCAGACAAGGTTCCATCGAGGAATCCCGCCAATGCGTCGACGAAGGCCGAATTCTCGTCGCCGCCGACCGCGTGCCCGCCTCCGGCACACTCGACCACGATCGCGCCGGGGATCCGGGCGAGGAACGACTCCACCTCGCGCCCCCCGGCTACGTCGGAGCGCTCGCCACGCAGCACCAGGGCTGCGACCGTGACCGCGGCGGCAGCACGTTCCAGCAGCTCGGCCGCCGCCTGGCGGGGCTGGTGGCGCACGTATCGGATGTACGCGGGACCCATCCAGTGCCAGTGGGCGACGACGGATGTCATGCGGCTACTCCGGCAAGCTGCGGGAGCGGCTCGAAGTGGTAGTCGTCCGGGTCCGCCCGAGCTGTCGCGTAGAAGAAGTCGATGTTGCGAAACGGAGTGTTGACGACGACTCGGCCGCGCGAGTTGCGGTAGTAGGTGTCCATGCCGGGATGGGTCCAAACCATGCGGGCGTGCGCTTCGTCAACGGCTGCGTTATACCGCTCCAGCACATCGGTCCGGCACTCAAACGATCCGTATCCTTTCTCCGACATCAGCGCGAGGACGCTCAGCACAAGGTTCATCTGTCGCTCGATCGTGAACATGATGCTTCCGCCGTGCCCCGGCTGCAGATTCGGTCCGTACAGAGTGAATAGGTTGGGGAAGCCGGCCGTGGTCGACCCTAGGTACGCACGTGCGTCGTCGCCCCACACTTCGCTGAGGATCCGTCCGCCGCGCCCGACGATCTCGTAGGTGGAGAGGAAGTGAACAACGTCGAAGCCGGTGGCGAGCACGAGCACGTCGAGATCGAAGCGCCGTTCGGTCGTCAGGACCGCGCCGCGCTCGACGCGCCAAACCGGATCGGTCACGAGCTCGACGTTGGGTTGTGCCAGGGCCCGGTACCAGCCGTTGTCGAGCAGCAGCCGCTTGCCGAACGGTGGGTAGGTGGGGACGACCTTCTCCAGCAGGTCGGTGCGCTCGCCCAACTCCTCGGTGATGTAGCGGATGAACGAATTGCGGTACCCCTCGTTGATCGCGTTGAGCGAGCGTTCCGGGTGCGGCCAGTCGGGATCCTTCTGCAGCGCGGAATGCGTGCGGTCGTTGAACGTCCAACCAAGGCGCGCCCGGTACCAGCTCTCGTACAGCGGGACCACACGCAGAAGCCGGCGAACTGGCTCCGGAATCGTTTGCTGGAACTTGCCGAACGGGACAATCCAATGCGGCGAGCGTTGGAACACCGTCAACGATGCCACGGACTCGGCGACCGCCGGCACGATCTGCATCGCGGTCGCGCCGTTGCCGATGACGCCGACCCGCCGGCCCGCGAGGTCCACCGAGTCCGGCCACTCCGCGGTGTGGAAGCACGGTCCGCCGAACGCCTGCAGGCCCTCGATCACCGGACGCTTCGGCGGATTGAAGATGCCTGCGGCGCTGATCAGAATCCGCGCTCGAAGCCGCCGCGTCTCCCCACCCGACCGCAAGGTCAGCTCCCATGCCAACGCCGTCTCGTCGTACATGGCCCGCACGACCTCGACGCCGAGCTCTATTGCCGGTTCGAGCCTGTGGTCGGCGACGACCTTCTCCAAGTAGGCCCGGACCTCCTCGCCGGTGGCGAAGTACCGGCTCCAGTCGTGCTTGGCGAACGAGAAGCTGTACAGGTGGCTGGGCGTGTCGACGCCCACCCCGGGATAGCGGTTAACCAACCACGTGCCACCGATGCCCGGCGCCCGATCGAACACCGTGAAACGGACCCCGGCCGCCTGCAGGGCGACGGCGGCACAGATTCCAGAGAGGCCGGCGCCGACGATGGCGACGTCCAGCCAGTCCCGCGCGGGGGGCCCGATCCGCTCGCTCGAGACCACGCGCGCCAATCCCAGCGCGGCGGCGATGAGCGGCGCATACTCGTCGGCGACGGGCTCCCCGACCGAGGCCTGGAGCATCCGCACCAGCTCGTGCCCGGTCGGCTCGGGATTTGCCACGGGTTCACCGTCCCGCCAGGCGCGGATCGCGTCGAAAGCGGCGGATCGGATCTCGGCTTGCCTGGCCTCCGCCAGCCCACCACTGTCGTTGTCGTCGATCCCGCGGATCCGGCTCGGCAGGTACGGCGGCTGCAGCCAACGGGCCTCACCCGTGAGCTGAGCGAGGACGAGCAGCAGCGTCGGGACGTTCCCGACGGTGAGCGACTCGCGGAGCTCTTCGTCGCTCAGAGGCAAGATCTGCGCCGATCGCTCATCGGGCATCGGCAGCCGACACGGAGTCCGAGAGGGGGATCGGGGAGGCCATCGTCGCCGCCGGCCGCATCCCCACGATGCGCCGGTACTCCTGATGATCGGCGACATCAAGACCAAGCGTCTCGCACAGGGTCAGCGCGCTCTGTAGCGCGGCCATGTTCGAGGCGAGCTTGTCGGGTCGATGCGGCCAGCGCCACACCGTGTCCTCCATGCCAACGCGGATATTGAGGCCAAGCAGCAGCGCCGCGGTCGCCACGTACAGCGATGCCCGACCGGCCGCGCACACCGCGACGACGGCCTCGGGATCGACGTCCTTGATCACGGTCACCATCCGCAGCAGGCCCTCCATCATCTGGCGGGGCGAGTCCATAGGGCTGCATCCCGGCAGCGCGGGCAGGATCAGCCAGTTCTGGCCGTGTTGGAGCAGACCGCTGCGGTAGAGCATGCGATCGGCGTTGCTGACGTCGCCGTCGGTGTAGCAGGCGATGATCGGCTTGGCCCCGGACTCGATGATGAGTTGGGTCTTCTTCAGCACATAGGGGAGTGGCTTGGCGAACAGGGCATCGCCCAGATGAACGGCCGTGGTGTTGATCGGCGCCCCGTCGAGGATTCCGTCCGCGAGCACCCGGCGCATTGCGTCCCACTCGCCGGGCAGCGCCGCCACCAGGCAGCCGTCGATCGCCACGTACGGGTGCTCGGCTCGGAGCGCGGCCGCCGCCTCGGCGAACCGGTCGTAGGAGAGGGTGTTGTAACCGGCGTCGTCGCGCACGTGGATGTGGATGGCGCTCGCGCCGGCGCCGGCGCAGGCTAGCGCCTGCTCGATGATGTCGGCCTGTCGGACGGGCTGGGCAGGATTGCCCCGAGTGCTGATCAGCGCACCGGTGATGGCAACACTGACGAACACCTTCTCCGGCATATCCCAGGGCGAGGAGATCGGTCCGTCGAAAAACGCTGACTGCTCTAGGTTCGCCACCTCGGGCAGGCCGTACGGGCGCCACACCATTCGGTGCCCGTCGCGGTCGAGTGCCTGCTCAACGCGATCCCACGCGACGTCTGTCATTTCACTCCCTCTTCTCGAGCGCTCCGAAGGCCGCCGCCGGGGAGCAACGTGTCTCTTCTGAGCCTGTGGTCATTTCGTGTTGGTGACGGCCGATCGAATGTCGCACTGACAACCGACGATCAGCACAAGGTGAGAGGCGATGATGCGCCGTCGGTACTCTCCGTCTGCGCCGCCGCTGCTGCGAGCATTGACCGGCTCCTTCCCGCGGTCCACCGGCTGTGTCGGCACAGCTGACCGCACCCGCGTGCCGCGAACAGCCGCTCGCCGCTAGGCAGGCAGCCCTGCGAACGTGGGGTGATCTGGGGGCCAGCTGGAGTGATCGAAGATGTTTCTCAGGGGGACTCCCATCACCGAGACCCGCTCGCGCTGCTCCGCGGTTGGCGGGTAGGCGCCGTCGTCGTAGCCCTTGGTGTGGATCTCGTCCAGCGACAAGCCCGAGCGACGCGCCGCGATCAACGCCTCCGGGTCGACCAGGACGCCCATGATGTTCTCGGCGAATGCCGGTGAGTCGCGCATCCAGGCGGTCGACTTGGCCCAGTCGCCCATGGCATCTACCTGGAGCTCTATCCCGTACCTGTTGGGATCCATGTAGTAGAACGAGATCGTCAGGCCGTGATCGATCGTCAGGTAGGGGAGGATTCCCTCGTCGCGCAGCTCGACGTACTTGGCCAGCAGGCCGTCGAGCGTGGGGTACTCGTACGCGGTGTGACCGAGACGCGCGTGAGGATGGGTCGGGTCGCTGTCCAGTGCTGGGTTCGTGATGAACACCACGCGATGGTTCGCGGCGTCGTTCGACATGAAGCAGACGGTCGTCTCACCCCACGTCCCGCGAAAGTTGATGTGTAGGTCGAGCACCTTGATGTACCACTCGATCATCGGATCGAGATCGTCGGTGGTGACCGTGATGCCGAAGTGATGGAGAACCGCCGTCTCCTTGTGCTCCTTCATCTCGCCGGTCTCAACGACCGCGGTGTTGGCGTGCTGACTCAACGGCTTCTCTCCTCACTGGTCCGTCAGCCCCACGGGGTGGTGTTGTCCGAGTGTTCGACCAACACCAACGACGGAGCTTGCTGATTCGTTGTCCAAAGCCACAGTAGACGAGCCTCCGAGCGTTGTCAACAGATTCGTTGACGCGGTTGGCGCTCCGCCGTATGCTCTTCGGGCCGGCGTCGTGCCTACCGCAGCGAGAGGAGAGCAGTTGTCTGATTTCGACGTGCAAGTCCTGGTCGTGGGAGGCGGCGCCTGTGGTCTGTCCGCCTCGATTCTGCTCTCCGACCTTGGTGTCGAGCACTTGGTCCTCGAGCGCTATCCGGCCACCTCGCCGCTGCCCAAGGCGCACTACATCAACCTCAGAACGATGGATGTCTTTCGCCAGCACGGCCTGGCGCAGGACGTCTACGCGGCGGGCATGCCGATGCACGACACCAAGGTTCGCTGGGTCACCACCCTCGGCGGGGAGGGTCCGTTGGACCGCCGTGACCTGATGACCTTCGACGCCTTCGGCGGTGGGAGCCTCAGGGAACGCTACGCCGCCGCCGCGCCAGGACCGGCGACGAACCTCCCGCAGACGCGGCTGGAGCCGATCCTGCAGCGGCACGCCGAGGCGCGGGCCCCGGCCTGCGTGCGCTTCGGTCACGAGCTAGTCGAGTTCTCACAGGACGAGAGCGGCGTCAGCGGCCGCGTCCGCGTGGCGGAGAGCGGCGAGATCGTCTCGGTGCGCGCCGAGTACATGATCGCCGCCGACGGTGGACGGACGATTGCGCCCGCGCTTGGCGTGAGCATGGAGGGCCCGACGCAGCTGGCCAATCTGAAGTCGCTGCACATCACGGCCGATCTCAGCGATCATGTTCCCGGGGACGCGCTGATCACCTACGTCGTGCGTCCCGGATCCCGGTTCCGCTTCGCCACGCTGCGCCCGCACGGTCCCAGCTGGGGCCGGCGCTGCGAGGACTGGGGGATGGCGTTCGCCTTCCGACCGGATGACCCAGGTCTAAGCACGGACGAGGTTCCGCAGGCCATCCGGGACGCGCTCAACCTCCCGGATCTCGCCGTCACCGTCCACCGCGCCTATGACTGGAGCGTCGAGCGGGTCGTCGCCGCGCGGTTTCGCCATGGACGGGTCTTTCTGGCCGGCGACGCGGCGCACCGGCATGTGCCCACCAACGGATTCGGTATCAACTCCGCCGTGCATGACGTCCACAATCTCGCCTGGAAGCTGTCCGCCGTCGTGAGCGGACGCGCCAGCGACGAACTGCTGGACAGCTACGAGGCCGAGCGGCGCCCGGTCGATGTCCAGAACGCAGACTGGGCTCTGTTCACCTTCGGAAACGGCCGCTTCATGGATGCCGCGCTCGGCGTCTCGCCGACGGCATCGATCGAGGCCAACGCGAGCGCGCTCGAGGCGTATCTGGCGGACACGCCGATGGGGGCGACCCTGCGAGCCCGCGGGGAGTCGGTGATGAGAAGCCAGCGCGTTGAGTACGAGGCGCTCGACCGGGAGATCGGCTATGCGTACGCGAGCGCAGCTGTCCTCGACGACGGCTCCACGCCGCCGCCGCGGGATCCGATGGGCGCGATCTACACGGCGGCGGCTCGGCCGGGCCATCTCCTGCCACACGCATGGCTGGCACGTGACGGGCATCAGATCTCCACACACGACCTGGTCGGTGCTACGGGTGACTTCTGCCTGATCACCGGAGCGGACGGCGAGCCCTGGCAGGCCGCCGCGCGGGCGGTGGCACCCCGCCTGGGGTACGAGATCGATGTGGTGGTGGTCGACCGGGGTCCGAACGGCTACGCGGATGTCACCGGCGCGTGGGAGCAGCACAGCGGGATCGATTCTGGCGGAGCCGTCCTCGTCCGTCCGGACAACCACGTCGGATATCGCTGTGCGCGGGCGGCCGAGGATTCCGAGCGGGAGCTCGAGCGGGCGCTGCTCACGATCATGCGGATCCCCGCGCTGCACGCGACTTCGCTGAGCTGACGCCGCGCCCTCCACGCGACGGACCGGTCCGAGGTCCCGTCGCGCGCCGCGCAGGCGCCCGACGCGCCGTCAACACCACCCCACGCAGTCAACAGAACCGTAGGAAGGAGACACACCATGTCTACCACCGAGACCGACCACTACGCCCGCGTCCAGGAGTTCTTGGCGGCAGCCGACTGCCGGCGCCTCGATGAGTACGACCGGTTCCTGTCGCCGACCGTCGTGCTCCGGTTCGGTAACGCCGAACCGACCGTGGGCCGGGAGCAGGTCAAGGCCCAGTCCGCGCAGACACAAGTGAAGACGATGCGCCATGAGTTCCGTGGCTGCATCGCTGACGACGCGCAGAACAGCGTGGGCATCGAACTCATCGTCCACTACACCCGTCCGGACGGACGGCAGCTCAGCTATCCCGCGGCGGTCTTCGCTCATTTCGATGCCGATAATCTGATCGACCGCTACCGGATCTACGCGGACATCTCGACGCTCTGGGACTGAGCCCGAGGCGGCGCTCGACCGCGGCGCCTGACGGTGCCGGCTCCGTGATCACGGCGCGCCGGCACTCCGCCGAGCGCCCGGCGCGCCGCGAGAAACGGCTGGTGACCGGTCAGGCCCCCATCGACGTAGATCATCTGGCCGGTCAGCCACGACGATTCGTCGGAGGCCAGGAACAGCACCGCGCCGGCGACATCGGCGGGCACTCCGGGCCGAGGCAGCATCTGAGAGTCGAGGTACATCTGGCGCTGCGTTGCCCCGGCCACCTGCCCGGGGCCGGGGATCAGACCGGGACCGAGCGCGTTGCAGCGGATACCGTACGGCCCGTAGGCAGCGGCGATGTTCTTGCTGAGGGTCACGATCGCCGACTTCGCCACCCCGTAGGCGTGCAGCATGACGTCGCCGCCGGAGGCCTGCTCGGAGGATGCGTTGATGATCGAGCCACCACCGGACTCGATCATCACCGGAATCGCGTGCTTCCAGCACAGGAACACGGACCCGGCGTGACCGCGGAAGGTCTCGACGAAGAACTCGAGGGTCATGTCTAGAGCGTGGGTGTCGCAGGCCACAAACTCTCTGGCCACGGGGCCACCGTTGTTCCACAGGATGTCGAGCCTGCCGTACCTGCTGCGGGCCAGCGCGACCATGGCCGCGACGTCGTCCTCCTGGACATTGCTGCCAACGTGCGCCAGTACATCGAGCCCGTCCGCGCGCACCTGGGCGACGACATCGCGCACGCTTCGGACGGATGTCGTTAAACACCACCTGCGCGCCGTGCTCGGCAAGCAGACGAGCACCCGCGAAGCCCAGCAGCCCAGCCGCCCCCGTGACGATCGCCACCTTGCCCGTAAGCCTGCCGCTCATGGCTCGGTCGTCAGCTCGGACACGGACCCCTCGGGCGGGGCCGGCCGTCGTGCACGCCAGCGCTCCGAGAAGGTCAGCAGGCTCAGGGCGGTCCCACCGGCGGTCCCCCGCAGACGGAGCCACGCCTCGCGGTCCCGGGCGATCCCGACCTCGAAGTCCGAGCGGGTCGGCCACCAGAGCTCGCGGACCCCGCGCCACTGCGACTGCCCGCCGCGGTTCGCCTCGCAGCCGTGGGCGCGGACGTGCCGGAGAGCCCCGACGCGCAAACCCAGCGCGCGGTCCTCGTCGCTCGTCCACGGTTCAGGCCCGCGGGGCACAAACTGCAGGAGCTTGATCGAAGTCGGCCGATCCCGCTCGCACCATTGTGCGTCCACCGGGTTGACGCCGTCCCGCTCGGTGGCGCGCTCGACCACGACCTCCTCGGTGCAGAAGAGGAAGTCGAGCTTCTCCAGGTCGATGAAGTTACGCTCGTCGGGCTGCAGCTGGGTGATGTAGTGCTCGTCCTCGGCCATGCCGAGGGCTTCATCGACCGAGTCGAACCATGCCTCGCCGACGGCCTCGAATCGCGCCTGGTCAGGGGCCAGGTGATCGCAGTCAATCTGATGGCTCTGCACGCGACCGCTGACACCCGAGAGACCAAGTCCTAGGGTGGCGTGCGGATGCCGCCAGTGGTCATGGAACTCCTGACGCGAGACCTTTCGGTCACGCGGGATCATCACGAACATCTTGACCATCTTGTCTGCCTTCCTGTTCGGAGCATTGTCAGCTGCCTCGGCGACTCAGGCGGGCGTTGACCATCCGAAGCGCGCGGCGAAGCGCCCGTCCTCGGACAGGACGAGGTACTCGACCAGTCGCGTGGCGACCGTGCTGCCGTCGCCCCTGTCCACCTCCAGGTGCAGATCGACGAACACGTAGCGAGGGTCGATGACCGACCATGCCACCGGGCGAGCAGCCCGCACCGTTCCGAGTGCCATCAGGTTCTCGTACGCGACTCGCATCGAGGCCGCACCTTCGGCGAGAACCGGGCGGCCCGCGGAGTCTGAATAGTCGCGAACGACGCCCTGCACGCCATCGGTCATCATTGCCATCACCGCGTCGAGATCGCCGGCGCCGAGGTGGCCGGCGTAGCGACGGATCAATCCGAAACGATCCGCGGCGTCCTGACCCGCGGGAGGGCTTACTCCGTCGAGCACCCAGCCGAGCTCGCCCGACACACCGTCTTCCTCAGCGTCGGCGCGAACGATCACGACACACTCGATCGCGGCCGGCCGCCCGTCGCCGTCGGTGATCTCCATCACCACGTGGTGGAACACCCACCACCCGCCGCACATCTGCAGCACGATTTTGATGTCCGCGACGTGGGTGTCTCGGAAGAGTGACTCGTAGTTGCCGTAGGCGCCCGCGTACCCGGTGATGATCGTCGCCTTGGTGCGGTCGGCCTCGGCGCCCAACGCCTCCGGGTCGGCGTTCACCGCCCAAAAGATCGGGACCCCGAGCACGTTATCGTCGGCGACCACGGTCTCCATCACGGCAGCCAGGTCATTGCTGAGCTCCGCCTCGTAGTGTCGCCAAAGCCGCTTGAACGACTGCAGCGAGGCCGCCTCGCCCGCGAGGGCGAGGTCCCGGTGAGAGCGTACGACTCCGCCGCTCATCCGCGCCTCCCTGCGGTCCCGCATTTCAAGCGCCGACCGGCCCGAGGGGTCTGGACTCGGCACCTCACGCGTCTGCCGGCACGCCGGGGGCGCCGGGCTGGAAGTGCAGGTTGTCGGCGAAGATGAACTTCAGGTCGAGCGTGTGCAACCGCCATCCGTTCTCGGTCCGTCGCTGGTCCATGTCATACCAGCCGCCGATGTCGGCGTGAGCGGAGGGGTTGTCCGCGTCGGGGACGTGCGTGGCGAGCACATAGTGATGCGACACCGCGGTGTCACCATCGATCTCGATCGCGAAATTGCCCAGCAGGTGATGCGTTCGGGCGTATCCGGCGAAGATCTTGCGACACATATCGCCGATACGGGACGCGGGCAGATGCCCGTCCCCGTAGGGCAACACGATGTAGCCGTCGTTCGTGAACAGCTCCGCTATGCGATCGAACTCACGGTAGTCCGCCCGGCGTGCGACCGCAATGAGCAGGTCAGTGATCTCGGTGCGGTCCACCAGCCAGCGCACCTGTTGTTCGAGAACCGTCGGGGCTAGCTGCATCTGTCTTTCTCCTCCGGGTCGGCGAATTCGAATCACGGGGTCGACGCTATCCGAGCCACTCGATGTTTGTCAACGTACGTGTTGCCAGGTGCCCCAAAAGCTTTTCAACATGTGTGTTGACAAAGCTCTGGCGTGGTCGTATGCTGACCTCCCCCTGACTTCACTTGGGGGCCTCAGCCGGCCGCACAACAGAGGAAGCGGCCATTCCGGCTGTGTGAGGAGAGAGAGCGAGAGTGTGTGCGCCGTGGGATCCCTTGCGATCCGGGGGCAAGGACGCGCTTGCACTCCGGAACGAAAGGTCAGCAATGTGGATCAACGCAACCCGCGCTCGCGGGCGGGGAGCCTCCAACGTGCGCGCGACGGCCGCGGCCCTTGCTGCGGCCGGCCTACTGGCGGCCTGCGGGAGCACCAGCTCCAGCACGACGGCCAGCGGGAGCGGGACCGCGGCGACCAGCAGTGTCTCCACCGCCTCGGCGGCCGCCAGCACCATCCAGGGCCCCACGGGAGCCCCGATCAGGATCGGCTCGATTGGCTCCTGCAGCGGCGTGCTCGCCTCGACGATCGGCGGCGTGTGCCAGACGATGACGGCCTGGGGCGAGTGGGTCAACGCCCACGGGGGCATCAACGGCCACCCGGTCAAGGTCTACGCTTTGGATGACGCCGCCTCCCCAACCACCGGGGTCACCGACGTCAAGCAGCTTCTGGCCGACAAGGTCGTGGCGATCGTTGGGGAATACTCGGTCGGCGACGGGCTGTGGGTGCCGATCGCGACCAAGGCTGGGGTTCCGATCGTCGGCGCGCTGAACGGTAGCGGACCCGCGGTGACGAACCCGCTGTACTTCGCCACCGGGAGCCAAACCGGTACAGACGTGTACGTCGACGTCAAGCTCGCCCAACAGCAGGGGAAGACCAAGGTCGGCATCATGTACTGCGCGGAGAGCCCGCTCTGTGCCGTCACCGGAAACCTGGTCAAAACCGTCGCCGGGAAGTACGTGCCCGGGACGCAGGGGGTCTATAAGGCGGCCCTTTCGGCGACCGCCCCGAGCTACACGAGTAACTGCCTGGCGGCACGCTCCGCCGGTGTGCAGGCGTTGCTGATGCCACTCGCCTCGACGGTAATGGCCCGCGTCGCCGCGGACTGCACCCAACAGGGATACAAGCCGCTGCTGATGGGCCTCGGAGGCAACCTCGATCCGAGCCTTGCCCGCAACCCTCTGATGCAGGGGGCGATCGAGTCCAGCGCTGCGCTGACCGCAGGTGCAACGCAGAACCCCGGGATTCAGGAGATGGCCGCGGCGCTCGCTCGCTACGCCCCGTCGCTGACGCCATCAAGCTCGATGTACAACGGCAACGTGACCCAGGCGTGGGCGGCGGCGCAGATCTTCAAGCAGGCTGCCACCGAGGCCGATCTAGGCCCCAGCTCGACCTCGCAGGATCTCGAGCGCGGCCTATACATGATCAACAACGCTACCGCGGACGGCGTGGCACCGCCCTTGACCTACCGGGAGGGCCGGGTCCAGCCGGTCCCGTGTGCGTTCGTCGACGAGATCCAGAACCAGAAGGTCGTGCCCGGCAACAACTCACAGACGATCTGCGTGCCCGCGCAGGAGTACCCGTCGCTGCTGAAGCTCAGCGCCGCGGGCGGCTGACCCCCCGAGCCCGGCCGAGCGCCGAGGCGGCCGAGCCGCCGGTCCCCGATTGCATGCCCGGCCCGAACAGGGCCGGGCATGCGCCCGTTTGCGTGCTCCATCGGACCGCCTTCCGGCCAGCCCCTCCAGCTGGAGCGGCGAAGCACACCCGGCGGCGGCACACCACCGCCACGGCGGGACGCTTCGGACAGCCGGCCCGCTGCGCGAGATAGGTCACTTTTCCGTTGGCACCTTACGGCCGGGAGAAAGGTCTCGTGCGGGCTCCCACACGCAAGCGCAGAGACTCTTTCCCAACCGTACGGTGATCAAGGCAGACGCAGGATCACGCCGTACGCGCCTCTGAAACTTTGGTCCCCGCGCGTGCACTGGAGTGACGAGCGCGACGGGGCGCGACGCATCACATCATCGGCCGAGGGCCGGTACGCATCAGGCGCCGGAGACGCTCACGGCGCGGATTCTCCCATGTAGTGGCTGAGAATCGTGTCTCGGGTCAGCTCGGCGGCCGGCCCGTGATGCGTGATCCGTCCCCGGTTGAGCAGGTAGACCTGATCGACCATCTCGAGGGCGCGCTCGACATATTGCTCGACGAGCAGCAGGCCGATCCCGGTGGCGGCCAGGGTCGTCAGCGAGGCGAAGATCTGGTCGACGATCTTCGGAGCGAGACCCATCGAGATCTCGTCGAGCAGCACGACCGAAGGCTTGGCGAGATAGGAGCGAGCCAGAGCCAGCATCTGCTGCTCGCCGCCGGACAGCGTGCCCGCGGCCTGGCCCAGTCGATCGCGCAGGATCGGAAACGCCTCGAGTGCATCGTCGATACCGGACGAGCGCCAGGGCGGGACGCCCAGCCTGAGGTTGTCGCGCACCGAGAGGTTGCGGAAGATTCCCCGGCCCTCCGGGATCAGGCACAGACCGCGCTGCGCCCGCTGATCGGAGGAGCGCCGGGTGACGTCCTCGCCATTGATTAGCACTGCGCCGGCGCGCGGACGCATGAGACCCGCAGCCAGCCTCAGCATCGTCGTCTTGCCCGCGCCGTTGGGGCCGAGCAGCGCGACGGCTTGACCCTGAGCGACGGCGACGTTCACGTCTCTGAGCACGGTCAGCTCGCCGAAACCGGCGGTCACGCCCCGCAACTCTAGAAGCGGGGCGCGATCGGCTCGGTCAGGGTCGCGGGGGACGGTGCTCTCTATGACGCTCATGAGGTCGCCTCCGTCGGTGTTCGCAGCCCGTGGGGTTGGTCGATCAGCTCACCGAGATCGTCGTCGCCGAGATACGCTGCCTTGACGATCGGCGAGACGCGCGCCTCCTCCGGGGTGCCATGGAAGACGAGCTTCCCAAAATCGAGCACATACAGCTTGGCGCTGATCCGCATGACCAGGGACATGTCGTGCTCGACGAGCAGGATCCCGACCTGCCGCTGACGCACGACCCGTTCGAGGATCACACGGAACTCCTCGGTCTCATGTACGTCGAGGCCCGATGACGGCTCGTCGAGGAGCAGGATCCGGGACTCCCCGGCCAGGCACCGTGCCAGCTCAACGAGCCTGCGGTGCCCGGTGGGGAGATCCTTGACCGGAATGTCGGCGAGCTCGGCCAGCCCGCAGACCGCCAGCGCCTCACGCGTCGCGCGACGAACGTCGGCGGCATCCCCTCGGCGGGCGAACACGTTGCGCAGGGGATTGGCGCCGGCCATTTCGCCCTCGCGGCCGACAGCGACGTTATCCCACACCGACAGCGACTCGAACAGCTCCATCTGCTGGAAGGTCCGTCCGAGACCCAGCCGTGCCCGACGCGACGGCCCGCGACGGTTCAGCCTGTGCCCACTCAGCGTCACCGAGCCCTCGTCGGGCTGGTTGAGCCCGGAGCAGACGTTGAACACGGTTGTCTTCCCGGCCCCGTTGGGACCGATCAGTCCCGTTATCTGACCGCTCGGCGCGGTGATGGTGACGCCGTCGACGGCGACGAGGCCGCCGAAGCGGACCGTAACGCCTTCGACGTCGAGCCGAGCCTCTGGGCCGAAAGCGCCGGCCGCCTCGGCGAGCGGCACCGGATCGAGCCACCGCGCGCGTTTACTCGGTCCGGACGTTCCGATCGCGTTCCGGCGGAAGATGCCATCGACCCGGCGACGGAGGAACGACGGCGCGCCTCGCATCGAGTCCGGCGTCAAGGCGTAGCCGATCGCGGAGACGCCGAATAGCAGCTGGAGCACATACTGAGTCGAGTTGCCGGTGAAGTACGCAGGAACCAGCGTGATGCTGAAGCCTGCGATGAGCGCGTACCACGGGGCGCCGCCGGGGACGATGACGATCAGCGCAAGGTAGGTGAGCGAGAGCAGCACCGGATAGGAGTCGGCCGAGATCGCTCCTTGGCTGACGCCGGAGAGAGCCCCGCCGACGCCGGCCAGAAAGGCGGACAGGCAAAACACGAGCACGCGCGTGACGTTGACGCCGGTGCCATTCGTCGACAGGGCGGTCGGCGACTCCCCCATGCCGCGCAGCAGGCGGCCCAGTCGACTGCGCTCCAGCCACATCACGGCCAGCGCGACGACGACGACCAAGGCGAGGACGAAGAAGTAGAACGCGGTCTCGCTGGTCGCGAATCCCGGTGAGGGCATCATCAGCGCCCCGCCGGCGTTGCCAAACATCAGCGACGACGTAAAGAACATGTACGCCACGAGCAGCGAGAAGCCGAGTGTCGCGAGAGCCAGGTAGAGGCCCGTGAGCCGGATCGCCGGGATCGCCAGGACCATGCCGATTGGGACACAGATCAGTCCGGCGCAAAGCAGCCCCACGATCCACGGGAGGTGGGCTCCGCCGACGACGAGATGCGAGAACGCGGCGCCGCCGATCGCGGCGAACGCTACCTGGCCGAGCGACACCTGACCGGATGTGCGCACGAGCAGGCCGAGCGAGAGGAATACGATCGTGATGGCCAGAGCGTTGCTCCAGTCGCTGAGATGGATTCCGGCGAAGCTCGGCACAAAGGCCAGGAACACGATGAGGAGGACCGCGGAGGTCACCTGGATTGGCGCGGGGATCGTCCACGAGGCCCGATGCAGCGGCACCTCCCGCACGCGCGCGGCCATGTACCGGCGCGGAAACACAAACAGCACGATGAACAGGACGATGAACGGGAGCGCCGACGGGACGCCGAGCAAGAGGCCCGAGCTGAACCACTTGGTCGACAGCGAGGCGAGCACGCCGATCAGAAGCCCGCCGAGCAGGGTGAGCGGCAGGTTTCGGAAGCCGCCGATCGCCGCCGCGCCGAACGCCTGGACCACGAGGAGGGTCAGGACCGTCGAATCCAGTGGCAGCAGCGGAGCGAACAGGATCCCAGACAGGGCGGCGAACGTACTGCCGATGACCCACGCGTAGCGGCGCACCGCCACCGGTGAGGTCCCGGCGAGCCCGAGCAAGTCGGGGTCGTCGACGACGGCGCGCATCGCGGTACCCCGGCGCGTTAGCCGGAAGAACAGGTAGAGCCCGAAGGTGCAGGCGATCGCCACCGCGAAGGTGATGATCTGGGCGTACTGGACGACCGTGCCCCCGATTTTCGTCCCGCTGCTGCCGAGGAACACGTTCACAGTCCGCGTCACCGTCTGCCCGTAGATGAGCACGACGGCCGCCTGAATGGCGAGCAGCACGCCGACCATCGCACCGACCTGAACAGCCAGACTGGCGCCGGCCACCGCGCGCGCCAGCGGCTCCAGCAACAGGCCCATCGCCGGACCGATGAGCACCAGGCAGATCGCCGCCGCGACCGGCCACGGCACGTTGTGCTGGACGTGCAGGGTGTAGAACAAGAACGCCGAGACCGTCGCCAGCGCACCGTAGGCGAAATTGAAGACTCCGGAAGTCTTATAGGTGAGCACCAGCCCGGTGCCGGCCAGGCCGTAGATCGCACCCGAGACCAGCCCACTGAAGATGAAAGGCAGGTAGTCGTTCACGCGATCTGTCTCCAGGCCCGCGTGACCGAGGTCTTGTTCATTTCCTCTCCTCCAGTCATGCCGTGCTCACCTCATACGGTGAAGTGGCTATCGATGTTCGCAGCTGGTCGCGGCCACGTCACCGCATGTGTTGACGCTCGCGAGACGGCCCGGTCCACCAGTCACCGCCGCCCCAGGAGGTACGCGAGCGAGACCTCGGAGAGCCCCTCGGGGAGCGTCGTCCGAATGGGCTCGGTGCCGTCCCAACCCGATGCCGCCCGGTGGGCCGCGCTCGTGAAGTCGGTGATCGCGTCGATCTCCGAATGCAGCTCGATGGCATGTCCGAGATAGGGCACGTCATGCCAGTAGAACCGATCCTCGCCGCTGCGTCCGTACAGGAACATCGGGTAGCCAAGCGCCTGCAGGCGTGCGCTCGCGGCGGGGGTGTCCTCGGTGTAGTACCCGACGTGGTTCAGTCGGTACCCGCTGCCCCCCAGGCGCTCGTCCAGCTCAGGCACCGGCTCGCGAAAGCCGAACGTCTGTAGCTCGATGCCCAGCTGCCCGCACGCACCATAGGCGGCGACGTGCTCCCAGTGGACCGGTTCGCCCATGAACTCGAGCTCGTCGAAGGTCATGTCGGAGAGGACATAGAACGGCCCTGCGCCGTAGCTTCTCGTCCACCCGTCGATCGCGGCCTCCAGGTCGTCGACCCGGTAGCCGAGATGGTTGAGCGGCCGCTGATGGAAGCCTGCCGTGGGCGTGTCAGTCATATGCTCTCCTCTCTGCGGTCTCCAGCATCTGCGGTCCCGTCCCACGAGCTCACGGTCGCTGCCGCGCACCACTTCCTGAGGCGCCCCGCCGACCCGTCGTCTCAGGGTGTGGCGGCAAACGTGTGTCTCATCGTTCCGATCCCCTCGATGTGCGTCTCCAGCACATCGCCCGGTGCCAACAGGATCTTCGGATCCCGCGTGTATCCGATCCCAGCCGGCGTGCCGGTGAAGATCGCGTCGCCTGGCAGCAGCGGGAGGATCATCGACAGGTACGCGATGATGTCTGCGACCGGGTGGATGAGCTCGCTGGTGCGCGCCAACTGCATCTGCTCGCCGTTGAGACGGCATCCGATCTCCAGGTCGGTCGGATCGGTGAACTCGTCCACCGTCACGAGCACCGGGCCTAGCGGGGAGAAGCCGCGGAACGATTTGGCCAGGCTGTACTGCGGGGGCCGCGGCGGGGCGGTCTGCAGCTGCCGCTCGGAGAGGTCCTGCCCGCTCGTCAGGCCCGCGACGTGAGTCCACGCCGCATCGGCAGTCACCCGATCCGCCAGGCGGCCGATCACGACCACGAGTTCGGCCTCGAAGTCGACCGCCCCACGCGGAAGCTCAATGACGTCACGTGGACCCGCGACCGACGCCGGGAACTTCGTGAACACCATCGGGACCGGGGGGATCTCAGCACCGCCTTCCTCTGCATGCGCTCGATAGTTGAGGCCGATCGCGAACACCTGCGGCGGGCGTGGTACCGGCGCACCCAGCCGCGCCTCGCCGAGCGGCTGCACGGCGCCGGAATCGACACCCTTCGCCCACTCCGAGAACGGCTCCCACCTGTCGAAGACAGCCTGCACCGAGGGGCCAAAAGCGCCCCTGCTGGCCGTGGCGACGTCGGCAAAGCCGTCGCCGATCACGAGCGCCAGACGGCCGTTCACGTTTGCCATTCGCATCGTCTCTCCTCCGCGCCCCGCCGATCAGTGCTCGGGCTCGAAGGGCAGGCCGTCGGTGAACACGAAGCGCAAGCGGACTTTCGACAGCTTCCAACCAGCCGAAGTGCGTCGGTAATCGTTGTCGTAGATCGCTCCGTAGTCGGCGTGCAGATCGGGACGCTGCGCATCCGGGACATGCACCGCGCGCAGATAATGGTGCGATCGAGCCTCGTCGCCGTTGATATCGATCTCAATGTTGCTGACCATGTGATGGGTTGCATCGAACGCGCCGATGATCCGACCGACGCGCTCGGGGATCTCGGCAGCAGGAATCGTGGCGTACGGCACCTCGATCACGCCGTCCTCGGTGAACAGCTCCGGAATCGAGTCAAACGCCTTGGCGTTGGCGCGGTTGGGCATGGCGGTGAGCACATCGGTGATGGCCGCACGGTCAACGAGCCACTGGAGTTGCGCTGCGGCGCTGGTTGGCGCAAGTTGCATCAGACGTAACACCTCGTATGAAGGGTCAACCAGCCTAACAACCGCACGCGCGCTCGTCAACTACTGTGTTGACGCCGGTCGGATCGGGCAGTCGTCGACCGGCGGGGCGCAATGCAGACCGCTAGCCGAGGACGACGGCGCTACGGCCGAGGACAACGGCTCCGCACCCCATTCGCGGGCGCGTGGGCGCCGCGAGCCGCTATCAGTCGTCGGACTTGCGGCGGCGACGACTGGCCGGCCCGACCAGCAGCCCATCGACGAAGAGGCTGGAGTACGCCTCTCCGATCTCACGCCCCGTAAACTGCCCGCCCGGCTTGTACCAGCGATGGCTCCAGCTGGCCGCGCCGATAATCGCGTACGCGACCACCCTGGGCGGCGTGTCCGGATTGAACTCGCCCTCGGCGATCCCCTGCTCGATCACGCCCACGACGATGTCGTCGTACTCGTTACCAAGCTTGGCCAGCAGCGCGAGCTCCGGCGAGGTGTCTGTTGCCAGCCGCCGCATGTCCTCTTGGATATAGACGAACATCAGCGGGTACCAGCGATCGTAGGAGTCCATCAGCGAGGTCAACAGGCTGCGCAGCTTCTCCCGCGCTGGCCGGTCCTCGGCGACAATCGACCGCGCGAGTGCCACGTGCGCGGCAACGGAGTCGATGATCACTTCGCGGAACAGTTGCTGCTTGTTGCCGAAGTAGTAGTACAGCGTTGCCCGATCGACGTTGATCTCACGCGCGACGTCGTCCATCCGCAGCGCGTCCAGACCCTTGGCTCGCAGCACCTCGGCAGCGGCCCTCAGCACCTCCTGCTTGCGCACGATGTAGCTCTTGCTCGGCTCGGCCTTCGCGGCCTTGCGCCGCTGGGCGATCACACTGGCGGAACGGGTCTTGGGCTCGCGAGGCACGCCAACATGATACTCAGACATGTCCGTGACGATCGGCAAACTCGGGTCCGACCAAGCGTCGTCAACGTCACCGTCGACGACGAGGACTCCCCTCCAAACGCCTCATCAGGCCACATCCACAACAACACAGGCGCGAGATGGGGCGACTTCAACCCTCTATTCCGGGCCACCTGGCGGCGATCCGTTTTGGGCATCCGCGCCGGGAGCGCCCGCATCGTGTGCTACTACTCGGCCGTGCGCCCCGCCGGGGCCAGCCCGGATCGTGCGGTGAACCCGCTGGTTGGCCTTCTCGGTCCAGGCGTCGAGACGGTTCTAGAAGTCGAGGTGGTTCGCGAACACACGCCGGGCTCCAAATTCGAGCGCATAAACAGTGGCCGGCGCTCGACCGGGCCCTTCGATTGCGCCGTCAACGGCGCTTGATCCGTTGGTTGCGCGGCGAACCGTTCGTGTGACGCGCCCGTTTCCCCGTGGCTCGGTCGCGAATTCGCGTTCGTGGCTGCTCGCCAGACCTGGCCGGAGGAACGCGTGTCGTTATTCGACGACGGTGGGGTTCACCCGGTAGCAGTGAATTATTCTCGAGCCAGTCTTGCAGCTTGGCGTTCTCGCCAGGAAGGATGTAGGGAGTCTTGTCTGCGATGACCGTTGCGACGAGCAGGGCTCGGCGGATGGCACCCCCGAAGCCCGGGCGGCACGCTTGGGTTGGAGAACGGCCGAAGGACCGTCGGCATGTATGCGCACACGAGTTGGTGGCACTGAGAAAGTCCGCGGTCTCATCTGTGCCGATGAGCTGGCCAGTGCGGCGAAACTCCCGCCTTTTGGCGCGGTTGCTAAACGGATTCTCGATGACTGCGTGCGCACCGACCGCCGTCGACGACTCGACCCGGGTCGTCGCCTCGAACAGCGGCAGTGGATCCCGAGAGAGGCTCGTCGTGCAGATCGGGAGCCGGAGCGCCAGGCACGGCAGGAGGCGACCGGGTTCAACTTCGAGCTCGGCCGAGCCGTCTTGCCGTCGCTGTCGCGGGTGCGGGTCGACGAGCGAGTCCTCAACCTGCTCGCGTGCGGCGAACGCGCTGCGGTTCACTCGCCCACGGATGCCGGCGACATGGCGGGGCGGCGGCGCGGGACGGAACGACCGACTACGGGGTTACGGGGCTGTGCGCGCAGCGGACGATTCCGTCGCGTTCGAGACGGCCTATTTCGGCGGTCGTCATTCCGAGTAGATCCGCGAGCACGGCTTCGCTGTTCTCGCCAAGTTGGGGCGCGCGCCGGACGGCTGTCCGGGGGATGGCTGAGAAATCCAGCGGGGTCCCGGGCATCAGGTAGCGGCCGACGCCGGGGTGCTCTATCTCCTCCCACATCTCGTTGCCGGCCGAGCAGCGCGGGTCCTCGTGCACGAGCTGCGAGAACGTCTGGTATGCGCCCCACGACACGCCGGTCCCCGCGAACGCGGCCCGGATGTCGTTCAGGTTGCGCGCTTCGAACCATGGTTTCAGGACCGCCGCCAGCAGGTCGCGGGCTTGGAACCGGTCGGATACCGATTGCAGATCGACGTCCATCGCCTGCTCCAGTGCGCTGACTGCTCGAGCGACGCCGGTGACCTCGACCAGCGCGTTCCATTGACGGGTCGTGAGCGCCACCACCATCACCCGGCGGCCTCGCTGGTCGGGAAGTCGTGCCCGAACGCGCCGTATAGATAGTTGCCGTCCCTGGGCGGGTCATGGCTCTTGAGCTGAGCTTCGGCGACGCGCCCGAGATGGCCGACCATCGCGAACGCAACGTCCGAGAGGGCGATGCGGACGAGCTGACCTTCCCCGGTTCGCACGCGATGCCGATCGGCGGCCAGCAGCCCGGTCACCGCGAGTCCTCCCATGATCGCGTCCCACGCCGGCAGCACGCTGTTCAGCGGCTCTGAGTAGTCCCGCGGACCGGTGGCCCAGGGGAACCCGGTGGCTGGGTTGACCGTGTAGTCGACCTCGGAGGTGCCGTCGCGATTGCCGGCCAGCGCGACGATCACCAGGTCCGCCCGGCGGCTCGACAATGACTCGTACGACAACCAACCGCGCGCGGGAAAGTTCGTCAAGAATGTCCCCGCGGCGGCGATGCACGCCTCGACCAGCTCGCGTCCCCGATCGGAGTGAATATCGACCTCGAGCGAGCGCTTGCCCTTGTTCAAGCCCGCCCAGAACAGGCTGTCGCCCCGCCCGACGCGAGCGGCCACCGACCGTAGTCGAGGCCGCCGCCGAGCTGGTCAAAACGGATCACATCGGCGCCGAGCTGGGCCAGCGTCATGCCCCCCAGCAGAGCGGCGACGAACGCCGATCCCTCTACGACCGTCAACCCCGAAAGTATTCCCTGCTCGTTCATGGCATCAGGCCGGTGAGTCGCCAGTCGAGCACGGGCCGCGGGTCATCGTCGTCCTGCGCCTGCGCGGAGACGACGATCCGCGCGTGCACGAGCCCGCCGTCATCCACGGACTCGAGCTCCTCGAGCGTGATCTCGCTCCGGAGTAGGTCGCCCTCGAACGTCGGGCCGAGGTGGTCGCACGAACGCCACGCCAAGATCGTGGCCAGGTCGGGCAGCGCCCGGGTCAGATGCGAAGCGGCGATCCCGATCACGTGCCCGCCGTACGTCAACCGCTGGCCGTGCGCGCCCGCGGTGGCGTCGGTATGCGTCATCGCGACGTTGAGGCTCAGCCGAGCCAACTCCGGCGCCGACGTCACCGTCTCGCCGGCCTCCAGCGACCAGGACTGCTCCGCTCGCAGATCCCGGAACAGCAGCCCCAGAGGCTCGCGCCGCAGCCCGTCCAGCCGCCATCCGGAGGGGATCAGGTCGTGAACGTCGCGCTGCGCGGAGCGATCGGCCACCCCTTGCACATCATCGCCGGCCTCGCCTGGATCGTCCGAGCGTGCGGGCAACAGCGGGCAGCGGTAATAGTCAAGCACGATCTGACCGTCAGCGTCCACCGCCGTGACGTGCAGCAGCACCATCCCGCGCGGCTGCCTGCCGGAGCTCGCGCGCCGCTTGGCCACCACCGTCGTGGTCGTCCGCAACGTCAACCCGAGATGCACCGCCCGGGCGGCCAGCCCCCGGTAGAACAGATTCCCCAACACGCGACCGCTCGGCCCGGTCGACTGCCCAATCGCCACATCGCACACCAACATCGGATGCGCCAGCATCGACTGCGCGCCCGTCACCTCGCGGCACAGCGGCTCGTCCAGCGACAGCCGCAGCCGATCCCCCACGATCGCCTGATGAAACGCGGCGTGCGCAGCCGTGAGCGTCAACCCTGGTGCGTGGAACACGTCGCCAACCCCGAGATCCTCATAGTACGGAGGACCATCGAGCGGCCTCACCGGCAACTCCGGCCGGCGCGGCAGCGCCAGCAGCCGCTCGGCCTGCGCGCGCATCGCCTCGTCCACCATCGCGCCGTCGAACCGCCCCGCAGCGTCGCCACTCCCGGCACCCGCCGCGAGCGCGTCGGTGACCGAGCCCGCCCAGCGCAACTCGCGCTCGGTCGCGGCGAACGCACGGTTCAGCGTCTCTACCTGCTCCGGATGGATCGCCCACTTACCGTCAAACCCCAGCTCCCGAGCAGCCCGCGCCGCGCGCGCCAGCCACAACGGCTCCCCCAACCGCAGAAACGGCCCGTCGATCGCTTGAAGCCCCGCCGCCCGCGCCGCGGACAACACCGCTTCTTGGTAATACGACCAGCGCTCGACATCTCGCTCGGCCCCACGCCGCCCAAGCGCCGTCGCCAGATCCGCGTAGCCGAGGATCAACGCCGCCAACTGCGGCGTCGACCCCGCGATCGCCGCCACCGCCTCGATCCCCTCCGGCGTCTCGATCAACGCCTGCAACCCAACCCCCTCCCCGAGCAACGCGGCGATCCCCACCAGCACATCCGGACCATCGACCTTCGGGACAACCACCGTCAGCCACTGCAGCGCGCGAAGCCCGCTAACCAGCTCCAGATCGGCCGGCAACTCAGACGAGCCCGGAGCGTTGACCCGCACCGCGACCGACCGCTCCACCCACTCCGACCTTCCAAGCGTCCGCGCGATCGCCTCCCGAGCCTCCTGCTTGGCGGCCGGCGCGACCGCATCCTCGAGATCAAACACCACCTCATCCGCCGGCACGCCAAGCGCCTTCTCGTGCATCCGCACCGCGTGACCAGGAACCGACAAGCACGAGCGACGCAGGCGACTACAGGCACGATCAACGACGGGGGTCACGGGAGCCAATGGCTCCTTCCTATATCGCACAGGTGCGTACCTGAACGCATGCTCGGCGTGCAGGCGACCGCACACCCACCCCCGGCCTGGCCGAGAAAGCCCCCGGCCCAAGCTCGAGTGCTCGCCGTCGCTCATGCTGCCCGCTGGTGTGCAAGTAATCGCCGATGCCTTGTCTCACAGCGGTCGCTGCAGTCAACTTAAGCTGCGGATGAGTCGTTGGGCGGATGAGCTCGCGCCGTCTGTGGCAGCAACGAGGCGACACAGCGGGTAGGCCTCAACCGATCGCGGACCGCGCTGGCGGTCGCCGTCGCGCGGCTGGCGGCGCTGGCCGCACCCGTGATCTCGATCGAGACGGCCGAGCCCGGTGAGCGTGACCACCATCTCGCGGGCGATCGCGGCGCGGCCCTGGGCGATCAGCTCCACCGGCTCGAATTTCCGCCTTCCGCGGAGATGGAAAGGTCTCGAAACAGTCCGCGTCGTACGTCACAGCCTGACCCAGATGCGGCGAGAAGTTGTAGCGCTCGTGCAGCAGCGCCACTCGCCGGGCAGTCCGTCCCGGGCCGGTCGCAGACAGCACCTTCATAAGGCTAGGCGCAGCGGCTGTTCTAGGAGCCCGCTGATCGTTGAGAGGAACGCCGCGGCGTCCGCCCCATACAGGATCCGGTGATCGCAGCTGAGCGTGAGCGTCATCAGCCGGCGATCGACGACCTCGCCGTCCACCCGCGCCAGCACGTCGCGCATCGCGCCGACTCCGAGGATCGCGGCCTGGGGCGGGTTGACCACGGGGGTGATCGCGGTCATGCCGTACATGCCCAGGTTGGAGACGGTGAACGTGGCGCCGGATAGCTCGGATGGAGTCACGTCGCCGGTGCGGACGCGCTCGGCGAGGCGCCGTGACTCGGCGGCGATCGCCCCGAGCGACTTCTGATCTGCGTCGAAGATCGTGGGCACGACCAGCGCATGGTCGGCGGCGACGGCGATTCCGACGTTGACCCGTGAGTGGAGCTCGAAGCGGCCATCGCGATAGGCGCCGTTCGCGAGCGGATGGTCGCTGAGTGCGAGCGCCGCGGCTTTGACGATCAGGTCGTTGAACGACGGAGCCCTCGCACCGGCGTCTTTGATTTGGGCTCTGAAGGCGACCGCCGCGTCCATCACGACCTCGGTCTGCACCTGGAAGTGCGGGACGGTCGCCTTCGCCTCGGCCATCCTGTGGGCGATCACGGACTGCAGACGGGTCGGTTCGACCACCTCGACCGTTCCCTTGCCCGAGGACGCCGCGGCCGGCTCTCCCGCCGGTGCGGGCACCGGCGGTGCGGTCGACGACGGCGGCCGGCGCTCGACGGGCGCTCGGTTGGCCGCGATGCCGGCCTTGGTCAGCACGTCGCCGCGGGTGACGCGGCCGAGCGGGCCCGATCCGTCGACGTCCTCGAGCGTGACGCCGTGCGCCTCCGCGACCCGCCGCGCGAGTGGCGTCGCCCGCACGGCGTTGCCCCTCGCGTCGTCCGCGGCGAGCGCCCGGGGCGACGAGGCGGGGGCGCCCCCTCCGTTGGTCTCGACTGTCGCGGGGAGCTCGTTCGAGCTGCTGCCGGCTTCAGGCGAAGACGCGGTGGGTACGCCCTCCGCAGCTCCTATGTGAGCGATCGGTGCGCCGACCGGGAGCGTCGTGCCCTCCGCCGCGAGGATCTGCAGGACCCCGCTTGCCTCCGCGGGATGCGAGACCGTCGCCTTGTCGGTCTCCATCTCGAGCACGTCCTCCCCGGCCTGAACCTGCTCGCCGTCGGCTTTGAGCCACGTAAGGATCGTGCCCTGCTCCATTGAGTCAGACAGCTTCGGCATGGTCAGCTCGGTCATTACTGGCGCGCCTCGAGGAGGTCGATCGCGGCCCCGATGATCGTGTCCATGTCGATTCCGAAGTAACGGTATAGATGCTCGACGTCACCGGACTGGCCGAAGTCGGCGACGCCGAGACACGCGATCGGCGCCCCGCGGATCGCGGACAGGAAGCTCAGGGTGTGGGGGTGACCATCGAGCACACTGACGATCGGCGCGACCCGATCGGCCCCGAACAGCTCGTGGAGGATTCGGTCATCGCCCAGCGCGAGCCCCTGCCGCGCCTGGAGCGCCCGGAACACAAGATCAGGCGAGGTCAGGCACACGACATCGCACTCGACGCCACCAGCCGCGAGCGCGTCGGCGGCGGCGATAACTTCGGGCATCATCGCGCCCACGCCCACGAGCGTGAGCGCGGGTCCCAAGGCCGCGGTGCGCAGCCGGTACCCGCCCGCCAGCACCTGCTGCCAGCGCGCCTCGCGCTCCCGCGGAGCCTCGGGCACGGCGGCGAGGGCCTGATCGATCGGACGGGTCGTCAGGCGAAAGTATGACGAGGTTCCATCGGGCCGCCCGAGTCGCGAAACCGCGTAAAGCAGCGTCCACTCTAGGTCCTGCCCGAACGCCGGCTCCCAAGCGATGCACCGCGGCTGCTCGAGCCCAATCGACGGGGTGATGATCGATTGGTGGGCGCCGCCCTCCGGCGCCAGCGTGACCCCCGACGGCGTGCCGACAAGAATCGACTGCCCGCCGGCGTACATGCCGAAGGACCACGGCTGGAGCGCGCGGCCGACGAACGGGTCGTACATCGTGCCGATCGGCAACAGCGCCTGCCCATCGCGCGACCAGGTCGCGCCCAATTCCCCGAGCAGACCCACCAGGTTGCCCTCGGCAATTCCCAGCTCGATGTGCTGCCCGTGCTCGGACTCGCGCCAGCGCACGAGCGTGTCGGTGTCGTCGGCGAACCAGTCGATCCGGTCACCGAGGTGCCAGATACCGGCGTGATTGATCCACCCGCCCAGGTTCGTCGAGGACGCGACGTCAGGGCTCACGGTCACCACTCGGGCCGCCGTCTCCGGCGCATTGTGCGTGAGGTCGACGAAGAATCGTCCGATCGCCTGCTGGGTCGACGCGCGCCCGCCATGGGCGCGGCGTAGATCGGACGGTGGCGCCGGCGCGGGCGACAACTCGACCGCCTCGCGCGCCAACCGGGCGGCGGCGGCCCGGCACAGCTCAGCCTCGGACGAGCCGTCGGCAAAGCGCGCCCACGGGTCGGACGGGTCGGCCCCGGTCGCGCCCGCCAGCTCCTCCATCTGCGCGGTCGACAGCAGCGCCGAATGGTTGGCCGGATGCCCCTGCGTCGAGAGCCGCCAGGCCTTGATCGTGAACGCGAAGATGACCGAGGGCCGATCGGCGACCGCATCCGCCTGGGCCAGCGCGTCCAGCAGATCGCCCAGGTCGTGGCCGCCGAGATCGCGGATCGCCCGCAGCAGCTCGTCATCGTTGAGCTGCGCGATCAGCTTGGCCAGCTTACGGCTGCCGCGACCGTCGCCGGGAAGGCGTTCGCGCAGCTCTCGAGGCGCAGACCGCAGCAGGCGCTGAAACTCCTCGTTGGGCATCCCGTCGATCCGCTGGCGCAGAGCCGCACCTCCGGGCCGCTCGAATAGCTCCCGCAGCCAGCGGCCGTACTTGCCCACGATCGTTTGCCAACCGGCCGCCTCGAACATCGCCGCGATCCGCCCCGCCGCGATGTCGGGCACGATCCGGTCCAGCGACTGCCGGTTCAGATCGACAACCACAGCACCTCGACCAGCATCGAAACCACCGGGTCCACGAGCGTCTCCCAGATCGCCCCCTCGTCCAGCTCCGCGTCGCCCAACAGTGCGACGTGACGACCGCCCCGCGGCACGTCGAAATGACCCGCGATATAGCGGTGTGCGACCGCGCTCCAGATCGTCGCCGTCGCGCCGATCCCCACCGATCCCGTCGTGGCCGGCATGTGGGCGAGGAACACCAACCCCACCGCCGAATCCAGGAGCGGCAGGACCGACCAGACGCGAACGACGATCGGTAGAGCGTGCGCGCCCGTGTCCCATCCCACCAGCGTCGGGCCGACGTCGATCCACACGTCCACGTTCACGGTGTGACCGGTCTGATCGCGAAGCTCGACCGCGTGCGCGGATACCGCACTGACCGCGTCGGTCCGTCGCAGTGCCTCGACCCCCAGGTGTCAGGCCGCGGGACCGAGGTCATACAGACCGGTGGCGGGAGTTTGGGACGCCAGGCCGCTGCGCAAGAGGCTGGCGAGGTACCGGTGGACCTTGGCCGGGTGCATTCCCGCTTGGCGGGCCACCTCGGTCAGCGGCATCGGGCCCCGCCCCCGCTCGAGAGCGAGCAGGACGCGAGCGCCGACCTCGATCGACTTGATCCCCTGGGGCTGGTTGTCCTCCTCGCGCTGCGCGGCCATCTCGGGTGATGATCGTAAGGCAGGCCGCCCGTCGACGATCGGGACGAGCGCAACGTCGGCTCGCTGAGGGTTCCGCGGCGTCACCGGACCGAGCCCGCCAGGATTCGCGACCAAGGTCGCGGGGTGAGCGACATGTGTCACTGCGGCAGGCCGGGACGCTGGATAGGTTGGCGGCTCGGCATGTACCCGGGCGGCGGGCTTCGGCGCCGCGGAGAAAATCTGAGGGAGACAACGCGAGTGACGGCGATGGCCACAGCCGGGGGCAGGTTCCAGCGCCGCGACCCCGATCACGAGGATTCGAGGGATCAGACCGTGTGGAACGGGCTGATGCCGAAACGCTTCCCAGAGCTCATCGTGCAAGCAGGGAGCTGGACGATGTGCGCGAGGCGGTCGCGTTGGCTCGGGCCAAAGGGATGAAGATCGGCGTGCGCTCCGGTGGCCAAAGCTACTCTGCCAGCCACTACGGGCTTTGATCAGGTCAACCAGGCACTCGTATCGATGCGAGCCGGCCTCGAGACCCAGCCTGTGATCCTTCCGCATGGGACCTGAGCGCCTCGGGCCCAATCCGAACCGAAAGCTCAGGAGAAGTGTGTCCAGCGATCCCTCTCACGTCGGCGCCATCGGCTCGGCCGCTGACGCCCGCGCCCACCATTGGCGGATGTTGATCGGGGGCGAGCTGATGGACGCCGCGCGGAACGGCCGCTACCCGACGGGCGATCCGGCCACCGGCGACCAGCTCGGCGACGTGCCCGACGCCACAGCTGCCGACGTCGACTCGGTCGTCCGCGCCGCGGAGCAGGCAGCTGCCGTCTGGTGCGGCGTCGCGCCGAACGAGCGTGCGCAACGGGTCCGCGCGTTCGCCGAGCTGGTTCGCCGGCACGCGGCCGAATTGGCCCTGCTCGACACACTCGACAGCGGCAATCCGCTAACCGCGATGGAGTCCGATCTGGAGATGACCTTCCAGCTGATCAGCATGTATGCGGATTGGGCGCTGGAGCTCAAGGGCGAGACGATCCCCGCCACCTCCGACCATCTGCACTACACGGTTCGAGAGCCGTACGGCGTCGTCGCCCGGATCGTCCCCTACAACCATCCCACGATGTTCGCTGCCGCCCGTTCGGTGGCCCCGGTGGTGGCCGGCAACGCGGTGATCGTCAAGGCGCCGGACCAGACGCCGCTGTCGGCGCTGCGTCTCGGCGAGCTCGCCCGGTCCTGCTTTCCGCCCGGCGTGTTCTCGGTCATCAGCGGGCGGGGCGCGGTCGCCGGTGATGCGCTCGTGCGTCACCCGGCCATCCGGCGGATCGCGTTCATCGGCAGTGTCCCAACCGGGCAGGCGATTCAGCGCGCCGCGGCCGAAAGCGGCGTCAAGGATGTGACGCTCGAGCTCGGCGGCAAGAATCCGATGATCGTGTTCCCCGATGCCGATCTGGAGCGTGCCGTCGCCGGCGCGGTGCATGGAATGAACTTCCACTGGACCGGCGGGCAGTCGTGTGGGTCGACCTCACGTCTGCTGCTGCACGAGTCGATCGCCGCCGACGTCCTGCCACGCGTCGTGGAGCTCGCCGCGCAGGTTCGGGTGGGGCTGCCGCTGGACCGGTCCACCGAGATGGGCGCGATGGTCACCGCCGCTCACCGGGACCGGGTCCTTCAGCACGTCGCGCAGGCCCGGGCCGAGGGCGCCCGCGTTCTGACCGGTGGCACTGCGCCCCCCGGGGCCGAGCTGGCGCAAGGGAACTTCATCTCACCGACGGTGCTCGGTGGCGTTGAACCCGAGATGTCGGTGGCCCAGAACGAGATCTTCGGACCGGTGCTGTCGGTACTGACGTGGAAGGACGAGGATCAGCTGCTGCGCATCGCCAACGGCGTCTCATATGGCCTCACCGCCAGCATCTGGACCCGAGATGTGAGCCGGGCGCTCCGTCTCGCCAGCCAGGTCGCCGCGGGCTTCGTGTGGGTGAACACCTCCTCGCGCCACTTCGCCGGCGTGCCCTTCGGCGGCATGAAGGATTCGGGCGTCGGAAGGGAGGAGGGCGTCTCCGAGCTTCTCAGCTACACCCAAATCAAGAGCGTGAACGTCCTGCTCGAGCCCTGAGCGGCTCGGACTCGTGCGCTCCGGCTCACTTGAGGGCGATCAGCGGGTCACCGGGCGTGATCACGTTCCGGGGCACGCCGAGGGCCTCGACCTGGAGCTCGACGACGTCGCCCGCGACCAGCCATGGGAACGCAGGGTCCTGGCCCCCCGGAGAGCCCAAGGATGCATCCGGTCGGACACCTGCCGCTGCCGAACACGTCACCCGGGCCGACCTGGCTGCCACGCGAGGCGTAGGCGACCATCTCGCCGAAGCTCCAGTAGATCTCTGACAGTGAGGACGACACGAGGTCCTGCGCGAGCTGGGTTACAGTGACCCGGACATCGAAACGCTGACCGATGAGGGTGTAACGCTGATGCCACTGCGTCCGAGCGTGCCCCGCCGGGTCGCGCCGGCGTCACTTCTGCGTGAAGCCGGCGTCGATCGGCAGCGCCACAGCGGTGACATAGCGCGCCGCGTCGGACACCAGCCACAGCATCGCATCGCTGATGTCGGACGCCTGGGGTGAGTCGACGTCGAGCAGGTTCGCGAAGTTCGTCGCCAGCTCCGGACTGGCGGCGATCACGCTCTCCATCATCTCGTTCTGAACCATCGGTGTGGCAACCCCGGTGGGATGCACCGTATTAACCCGGATGTTGTGCGGCGCCAATTCCTGAGCGAACGTGCGCATCAGGCCGACGACGCCGTGCTTGCTCGCCGCGTAGTCGGAGATGTTGACCATGCCCTTGATCCCTGCCGTGGAAGAGGTGATGACGATAGACCCGCCGCGCTGCCCAGCGATCATCGCCGGGATCGCGGCCTTGAGTGTGTGCCACACGCCGGTCAGGTTGATGTCGATCAGGGTGCTCCAGCGCTGCTCGGACATCTCCCACCCGGGTACGTCCAGTTCTTGGACAACGACGCCCGCGTTCGCCACGACGATGTCGAGCCGGCCCAACTCGGCGACCCCCACCGACACCGCTGCATCGAGAGCGGCAAAGTCCCGCACGTCGGCGACGCCGGCGACGATCCGTCGATCCAGGGACTCCACCAGGCGGATGGTCTCGGACAGGTCCTCAGGCGTCGCCATCGAGTACGGCACGGCCTCGACGTCCTGGCAGATGTCAACGGCGATGATGTCCGCGCCCTCGCCGGCGAAGCGGACGGCATGTGAGCGGCCTTGGCCACGCGCTGCCCCGGTGATCAGCGCAACCTTGTTGTCGAGGATTCCCAACGTGCCGCTCGTTTCCGCGCTCGCCGGCGCAGATCGCTATTTGTTGGCCCAGCCCGAGTCGACCGCCAGCGCCACCCCGGTCACGTAGCGCGCCTCGTCGGACACGAGCCAGGCCACAGCGTTGGTGATGTCGGACGCCTCCACCCAGGGAACGTCGAGCGCGGTCAGGGCGCGGCTGACCAGCGCGACATTGTCCTTCGTCGGGCGGTCGATGTCGGGACAGAAGAGGTCGAAGAACTCCTGATTGTCGACCATCGGCGTCCAGACGATTCCGGGGCAGACCGCGTTGACCCGGATCTTGTGGGGGCCGAGCTCGTTGGCCATCGTCTTCATCGCGCCGATCACGCCGTGCTTGGCGGCCGTGTAATGGCCGACGTTGGGGTTGCCGCGCAGGCCGCAGAACGAGCTTGTGAGCACAATCGCGCCACCGTTGCCGGCGTCGACCATCGGACGCGCCGCGGCCTTGACCGTGTTCAACACGCCGCCCAGGTTGATGTCCAGCATCTCGTGGATCGCCCCCGGTCCCAGCTCGAGGACCGGAGCTACGGTGCTGATACCCGCGTTCGCCAGGACGATGTCGATGTGGCCCAGGTCGGCCACGCCTCGCGCGGCGGCGGCTTCGAGCGCCGCCTGGTCACGTACGTCGGCGATCTGGGACACGACCCTGCGGTCCAGGGCCTCGACTTGACGCACCGTCTCGTCCAGATCCTCGGGCCTGCTCATCGGGTAATTGACGCTGCTGACCTGCTCACAGATGTCCACCGCGATGATGTCTGCACCCTCCTGAGCCAGCCGAACCGCGTGCGACCGCCCCTGGCCTCGGGCAGCGCCGGTCACGAACGCGACCTTGCCTTCGAATCGCATAACGTCCTCTCCTGGTGGTTACCGGGTTCAAGGTAAGCCGGTACGGCACCCTGCGCAGCGACCGATGTCGCTCCCTGGGGCGACCATGGTTGCTGCGTGCGTTCGGCGCGTTGCGTAGCGTCAGCCGCGATGACAGGCGAATCCGTCCCCGGCGATCGGGCCTAGAGCGTGATGTCAGACCACGTGCAGCGGACCGGCACGGAACCCGCGGGCGCTCCGATAGCACGCCTCACGCACGTCGTCGCGATGGTCGACGTCGATCTCGTGCAGATTAACTTCACCGCTTACTTCCGCTGGATGGATCTTGGTTACGACGCGCTGCTCCGACAGATCGGCCATCCACTGTCGGGAATCCTGGGCGCCGGCTTCGCCACGCCGGCGGTAGACGCACGGTGTCGGTACGTGCGACCAGTGGGTCTCGACGATTGCGTCGAGACCGAATCGTGGATCGCCCGGGCGGCCCGGACGAGCTACGTGGTCGGCCACCGGTTCCACAACCGGGGCGAGTTGGTGGCAGAGGGTCAGGTGACTCATGTGTGGATCACCTGCGGCCCCCCGGCGGCACCGGCGAGCCTGCCCGCCTGGCTGCGCGAGGCGGGCCAGGCGCTGGACCCCCGGTGACCATTCCCACCTCGCGACTTTCGTCACACCGGAAGGGGACCTTAGTCGTTGTCAGGGACCGTAACCTCACCCTAGTCTCGCAAGGTAGCTCGGGTACCCCGATGCGATGAGCGTCGCCTCCGTCGGTCGCCGATCGACGGATTGACTCGCGAGAGGAGAGCATTTGATGGTGCGATTGACTGGAGGTTTCGTGGCGCTGTTGGTGACAGCCGCGGTTGTGGCAGGCTGCGGTAGTACTAGCAGCAGTAGCAGTAGCAGTAGCAGTAGCAGTAGCAGTGCCAGTTCGACCAGCGCCGCCGCCAGCGCGACGAACTCGAGCGGTAGTTCGACGGGGACCGCCAAGACCGTCAGTGTCAACGTCGGAACCGACGCCAAGGTCACTCTTCCCAGCCACGGCGCGCGGATTGGCTTGTTCATGAACGCGACCACGAACGCGTATCAAAACCAGATCGTCGACGGCGTGAAGGCCCAAGCAGCCGCGGCCGGCGACACGGTCAAGCTCTTCGATTCCAACTTCGATCCGTCCACGCAGCTCAACGACATCCAAACCGCGATCCAGCAGAAGAGCATCGACGCGGCCCTGATCCTGCCCGACGACAGCGAGCTGATCTGTAACGAGGCCACGAAGGCCTTGCCAGCGGCGGGCATCCCCAGCATTGCGCTGGCGATTCCGTTCTGCGGTCACGAGACGTCCACGGGGCCGGGCTCCTGGGTGCCGGGCTCGCTCAGCTATGTCGGGGGCAATAACACGATCGGGAACGTCAAGGCCTTCCTCGACGATTCGGCGAAGGAAGTGCCGGGCAAGCAGACCGTCCTGCTGGTCGAGGGGCCCGCGCTCGAGGGTCAGGCGAAGACGCTGAACGCCCTCTTCCCGACGTTCGAGAAGACCCATCCGGACTTCAACATCAAATACATCATCAACACCGACTACACGACGCCGGACACCTTGAACAAGACAACGGCGGCACTGAAGGCCCATCCGGATGTCACCGCGGTCATGTCGGTGTACTCGCCAGACATGACCCGTGGCGTTATCGATGCGTTGACGGCACTCGGCAAGAACAAGACGATCAAGGTGACCGACGCGGGCGGCTCGAAGTACAGCTACCAGCAGCTCGAGAACGGCAACCTGGTGATGACTATTCCCTACTTCCCCTACAGCCAGGGGCAGCGCGCGGTCAAGGCGATCCAGACTGCGGCCTCGGGCACGACGCCTCAGCGGTTCATCGATGAAGCGGTGGTCGGGACCAACACGAACCCGATAGTGATCACCAAGAACAACTTGTCGGCCTGGACGCCGACGTATTGAACCTAGGATCCGACCCGCGCGGACGAATGGTCCGCGCGGGCTCGATCGCCGGAGGAACGGGCGGGCGGCGATGTCGGCCGCCCGCTCTGCCATTTATGGTGCCGTGACGGCCGGCGTCTCCGAGAGGCTCCAGAGCGCGTCGCTCCCCAGCGCCTGGCAGATCACCCGCCGTTTACGCCCCAGTTGGGCGCGCGCGTCGGCCAGGGGGACGCCGAGGACCTCGGCCACCTCCGCGGTGGCCGGCGGCCCGGCGGCCCACGCCAGAACCTCCTCCGCCGAAGCGGGCGGCTCACGCCGGGGCAGCTCCGGGTTGAGGTTCGCGATCGCCACCTCGTAGGCGAGGTAGGGCTGAAAGCCCGGGGCCTCGATGCGGGCGCCGTCGTTGCCCATCAGGGCGAGCGAAGGCGCCTAATTCCGCCAGCCATCCTCGGGCGTCCGGCTGAGCTTGTGCCGCTTAGCCAGGCCGCCACGGTTGGGGCCCTGGCTTCCGCAGCATCGGCCTCGAGCCCAGCGGCAGCGGCCGGGGCCGCGGTCCATCGCGCGAGCTCCTCGACGTCACGGCCAGCACTGTGAGCGGCGACCGCGACTGTCTCGGGGTGGTCGATCACCGTCGTAGGATCGGTCATGATCGCCAGGCGCAACTGGCGCAGGAGCCGGCCTCGCGCTCGGGTGCATGCATTCTGGCGGCGATCACCGCCAGGAAACTCGGCGCGGTTGACCCTGCCTCCGGGCGCGGCGTGACGTCGAACGGCGTTTCGTACCGAGTCGCCAGATCGGCGTGGAAGGCGGCGCGAACGTGTGAGGTGAAACCCCTCGCGTTCGACCTCGGCGCGGTCGCGAGACAGCACGACAATGCAGGTCCGCCAGCACAGGTGCTCGCCGTAGAACCAGCGCAGTCGCCAGAGCATCGGCTCTTCCGACCAGCAGTACGGGGCATGCCGGATCGGTGTAATCGATCACGCTCAGTGACAGTGTCGCGGTCCTCCAGATGCTCATCGCTGTCGGATGCCGCTGTGGCCGCGTGCCGCGCGGGAGCGTATGGCTTGGGCGTAGGAGGGTCAGTGACCGAAGTCGCGCGTCCCGGGATTATGGTCCGGCAGGTTCGACCGCCCTTCCGCGGGCGCGCGGGCGAACGGATGCTCAGGACCGAAGTCCGGCTCAGGGCGACAACAGTCACTGCACGGGCCGCGCGAGCAACGCTACCGTTTTTGGCAACCGAGAGGGAGAGTGTCGCATGTCGGAAAAGCACGCCTTCGTCGTCCTGACCGAGCCTGTCGCCGGTCGCGAAGACGAGTTCAACGATTGGTATACGAACACCCACCTGGCAGACGTCACCGCGGTTCCGGGGTTCAAGTCCGCGCACCGCTACACCCTGAGTCCAGCTCAGCTCGAAGGGTACGGAGATGACGCCACGCATAAGTACCTGGCGATCTACTTCATCGAGGGTGACGCTGCTGATGCCTTCGGAGCGCTCGCCGCCGGCATCGAAGATGGAAGCGTCCCGCTGTCAGAGGCGATGGACGGAACCAAGACCGTGTGCTGGAACTATACGGCGACGGAAGACTAATGATCAAGGCGTTCACGCCGCCGGCGCGCGATCAGGATTCCTTACCGGACCCGACAGCGGAGGCAGAGTTCGCCGTCCGTGAGCGCGTGCACTGAACCCGTCGCTGCCCTGTGGCCGAAGCGAAGATCATGTACGTGGCACCGCGGCCGGCTGGCGTCTCGTCGGTCGTCTTCGCGGCTCGTTGGCGGGCCCACGCGAGGCTCGCGATCGCCGACGACGCCTGGCGCGCCGCCGCGAGCTGGTACGAGTTTTGGCATCCGGCATCCGTCGAAGGTGAGCCGCTCCAGCGCGCTGCGGCTGTCGCGCTACGCGCCCCTGAGGAGCTCGGCGGCATCTGTGCCGTGAAGTTCAGGGATGCCGACTCGCTCGGCCGCCGGCTGGCCGACCCAGCCTTCGCAGAGATGCTCTACGAGGATGAGCTCGTGGCCTTCGGTCGTCGCCTCGACCACGATCTGTTCCCGGTCACCGAGCACGTCGTGCTCGATCGTGAACCGCCCGCCCTGATCGTGCTCGGCACAGTGCACCGGCGGCCTGACCTCACCGCGGAACAGTTCGCGATCGCGTGGAAGGCCGCGGGCCGACGCCTTGTCGAACTTGAGCGCTTCTCGAACTTGGCGTGCCGTTATCGGCAAAATGTGGTTGCGGTGGAGGCGGCCTACGACGGCATCTTCGAGCTTGGCTTTCGCACGATCGAAGACGTGAACGACTACATGAGCCGCACGGCTGGGTCCGACCATGAGGCCGCCGAAGACGGATTTGTGGATCGCGAGAAGACGATCCGCTTCCTCGGGCGCTCCGAGATCCTTCATCGGGCTTGAGTCGCCGCAGCGGACCTTCGAGGAAGCGCACGCAGTGACACGTTGGAGCCGTCCTCGGACACGAAGGCCAACGTCACTCAGCTCCTACCGAATTACTACGAACGCTGGTCGCGACTTTCGTCACAGCTCGGGCCGACCTTAGTCATTGTGGGTCAGGCCAGCTCGCATCTACGCTAGGGCCAAGTTGCGTCCCAGCGTCTCAGGACGCAGCCGCGGCCGTCGGGGATCAGTCATTTGCGAAGGAGAGAGAGCATGAATTCTGGTAGTTCAGCCCGGTGCACCGCGGGCCGAGGCAGTGCCGGATGACCGGACTGGCAGCAGAGGTGGACGTCGGCCAGCAGGTCGCCGCCAGCTTCGCCGGCGTGACCAAGGAGTTCGGCGCCACGCGGGCGCTCAAGGGCATCGACCTGACGATCGAGCGGCAGACCATCCACGCGCTGGTCGGCGAGAATGGCGCCGGAAAATCCACCGCCCTCGGCATCCTGGCCGGTCGAATCGGCCCCACGGCAGGCAGGGTCGAGGTCTTTGGCGAGAAGATCAAGTACGCCGACCCGCGCGCTTCGCGCCGCGCCGGGATCGTCGCCATCTATCAGGAGCTGACGATCGTACCGGCGCTGAGCGTCGAGGCCAACGTCTTCCTGGGCCAGCCGCTGAGTCACAGCGGAATACTCAGCGAAGGCGTGATGCGCCGTCGCTATGTGGAGCTGTGCGATCGCGTCGGAGTCGCCGCACAGCCTGCCGGAACCGCCGCCGGCCGGCTTTCGGTGGCCGATCAGCAGCTGCTCGAGATCATGCGGGCGCTGATCTTCGACGCGCGCATCATGCTGTTCGACGAGCCGACGGCGTCGCTCGGACAGCCCGAGCGTGAGGCCCTGCTCTCGCTGATGCGTAGCCTCCGCGAGGACGGCATGACGATCATCTTCGTCAGCCACAACCTCGACGAGGTTCTGGAGATTTCCGACCGGATAACCGTCTTCCGCGACGGATCGCTTCAGGAGACCGCCGACCGATCGGTCTGGGACAAGCCGCGGCTCGTGCGCACCATGCTGGGCACTCACTCCGACCAGCGCGTGCTGGCCGAGATGATCGATCCGTCGGCGGAGGTCCGGCCGGCCGACCAGACGAGATCGACCCGGGCGCGGGGCAAGGTTCTGCTGGGGGCCACCGGGATCACTGTCCCGGGAGCGATCAGCGGCATCGACATCGAGATCTGCGCCGGGCAGATCCTCGGGGTCGGGGGCCTCGTCGGCGCTGGTCGCACCACGCTCCTGCGCGCTCTGGCCGGGCTCGAGCCGCGAGCCGAAGGTCGGCTGTGGGTGGACGGCACCGAGGTCCCCTGGCCGCACTCCGTTAGACGTGCCCGTGCGCTCGGTATCGCGCTTGTGCCGGAGGACCGCAAGGGCCAGGGCCTGGTGCTGTCGATGATGGCCATGGAGAACGTCGTACTGAGCGACCTTGGGTCACTATCGCGGTTCGGGGTGATCTCGCCCAAGGCCGTCCGAGCCTCGGCGGCTGAGGTCTGCGGGGATTTCGGGTTCTCGCCGGCTCGGCTGCGTTCGCTGACCGGGCAGCTCTCCGGTGGCAATCAGCAGAAGCTGTTGCTTGCGCGCTGGAAGCACTGGGCGCCGACGATCCTGTTGGCAGACGAACCAACCCGCGGTGTCGACGTCGGCGCCAAGGAGGAGATCGTGCGCTCGCTGGAAGCGATGGCTGCCGATGGCCTGGGCATCGTGATGGTCTCCTCCGAACTGGAGGAGGTCGCGGCCGTGAGCGACCGCGTGATCGTGCTGTCCGAAGGACGGGCCGTCGGGCGCCTGGACCGAACCGAAGGCAACATAACCGTGTCTGAGATCCTGCACGCAGCATTCCACGTAAGTCAGAGCGAGTGACCGTCTCCGGCGATCATCCCTCGCCGGCCTCGACCACGGCCGCAGCCGATCCGCCCTCGGCCGGTGCCAGCGCGGCGCAGGCGGGAAGTCCCGTTCCGGCGACGACGGGGGACAGGGCAAAGCAATTCGGGATTCGGTTCGTGATGGTCTGGGTCCTGATCATCCTCGCGGTGGGTTCCGACATCCTTTATCCGGGCTTCTTCCAATGGGGCAACATCAAGGACATCCTCAGCCAGAACGCGCCGGTCGGCCTGGTCGCGGTGGGCATGACGTTCGTCATTATCGCCGGCGGCTTCGATCTCTCCGTGGCAGCGATCTTCGCGCTCGGCAGCGTCCTGTTCGCTAGCTTCTCCAGCCACGTCCCGATTGGACTCGCGTTTGCCGGGGCGGCGGTGGCGGGCATCCTATGCGGGGCGATCAACGGGTTGATCGTGACGAAAATGCGCGTGAACGCGTTCATCGCGACGCTCGCCACCGCTTCGCTGTTCGCCGGCTTTGCCCTGTTGTATTCGCACAATGGGCCGGTCGAGGCGACGAAGTCCGGCTTCATGGCCTTCGGAACCAACGACTTCGTGGGGATCCCGATCGTCGTGTGGGTACTTGCCTTCGGGGTCATCGTCGGGGGATTCGTACTGGCCCGGACGGTGTTCGGGCGCTCGATCTACGCGATCGGTGGCAACGCTGACGCGTCGCGACTCGCCGGCATCCGGGTCGACTGGATCCGCGCCAGCACCTTCTGCATCACGGGCATCTGCGCCGCGATCGCCGGGATGATGCTGGCTTCGCAAACCGGCGTCGGACAGGGCGACCTGGGCGCGAACGTGACCCTTGACTCGATCGCGGTCGTGATCATCGGCGGGACGTCGCTCCTCGGTGGCGAGGGCGCGATGTGGCGCACGTTTGTGGGGCTGCTGATCCTGGGGACGATCAACAATCTGTTCGAGTCGCTCGGCCTCCAAGCCGACGCCCAGATGCTCGTCAAGGGCGCGATCATCCTGCTCGCCGTGGGAATCGACTCGGCGACCCGCCGCCGCCGAACCTGACTCCATGCGGGTACCCCGACCTCGCCCGGGCGCTCTGCTCACGCGATAAGGTTGGGGGGCGATGCAGGCATCGAGGGCGGAACGTATTCCCAGTCGTGAGCGGGGATGACCATCGAGGTGCCACCGCGCCTGAGCGCGGCATGGTCTCAGAGCTTTCTCGCCTCGATTCCGGATGCCCCCGCCAAGGCTCTGCTGGAAGGCGCATGGGAGTCTCAGGTCAGCGCCGGCGAGACGATCCATCGCGAGCTGTACAGGCCCGGGCCGGCACACCTGATGCTCGTGCTGGCCGGGCTGGTGAGGGTGTACAGGACGTCGCCGGAGGGGCGACAGGTCACACTGCGCCATGCGCGAACCGGCGACGTCGTCGGCGTGCCCTCAGTGGTGGCCAATATCTCGCCGGCCGGGGTGCAAGCCGTCTCCCGTTGCCACGTCCTGCATCTCCCGATCGACGTGTTTCGGCACTACGGCCACCGTGAGCCCGACATGGCCTGGGCCATGGCCCAGGAGATGTCGCGCTCGTTGTTCGGGATCCAGGAGCGAATGGTGCACAACGTCTTCGCGTCGATGCGGGGACGGGTCGCCCGCGAGTTGGTGGACGTGGCTGAACCGGTGGGAGGGAATCTCGTGGTCAACGCCAGCCATCAGGAACTCGCCGACGCCCTGGGGTCGGTAAGGGAGGTCGTTGGGCGCATCATGGGCGCGTTTCGCGACGAGGGACTGGTTGAACGGCGAAGCAGCGCGGTCGTCTTACTCGACCCCGAGCGGCTGATGGAGATCGCCAGCGACGAAGCCATGCTGGCCTGGTCGCATACGTCGTACTCGGACTTCCAGACCCGTCTGGGCTGAAAACCCCTCTGGCTCACGCGGAGCAGCGCCACGGACCGTGGGGCAGCGCGGCGCCTCATGACTGTTGTCGCGTCCGCGCGCGACATCAGTCACTGCGATGCAGGCCGCCCGCGTCTACGGTCTTAGCACGTTCAAAACGTGATTTGCGCCTAAGCAAGGAGAGAGAGGCAAGTGGGTTCACGGTTACCATCGCGGTCGCCCCGGCCTGTCGGGGCAGCGCGGCCAACTGTCGGTCGACGAGAACTGATGGTGAAGCTGTTCTGGCCGCAGCTCGTGTTGGTCAACACCAATCCTGAGGGAGAGCGCTCATGACGAATCTCGATGTGCTGTGGGAGCCGATCGACATCGGTAACCTGACGATCCGCAACCGCGTGTTCGTGCCGGCGCACGAGCCGGTGCTGGCAGTGTCCGGAGACGCCGGTGGCCTGCTTGGGGATCGTTACATCGCCTACCTCGAGGAGCGCGCCCGGGGGGGTGCCGGGTTGGTCATGACCGGTGGTGCATCGGTCCATCCCGCGGGCGAGCATTTCAGTCATATGCCGATCTACGAGGATCGGTGCGTTCCGCGCTACCAGGCGTTGAGCGACGCGGTGCATGCTCACGGGACAAAGGTCATGGTGCAGCTGTTTCACTGCGGGGTACAGGACTTGGGTACCGATCGGCTCGATACCTGGCACGCGCCGATCGGTCCCTCTGCCGTCCCCTCACCGCTGTACATGCGCAAGGCCAAGGCGATGGAGACCTCCGATATCTCCACGGCGGTGTTGGCGTTCGGAACGGCTGCTCACCGCATGCAGCGGGCGGGGATCGACGGGATCGAGATAGGCGGTGGCCACGGCTATCTCCTCGGGCAGTTCCTGTCCCCGCTCTACAACCACCGAGAGGACGAATACGGCGGCTCGATCGAGAATCGCTGTCGGATCGTGTTGGAGATCGCCGAGGCGATTCGCCGCGAGTGCGGGCGCGACTATCCCGTGGGCATCCGCATCAGCTATGACGAGTTCATGGGCGAGATCGGGGTACAGCCGGACGACTCCGATGCGGCTCTGCGGATCCTGCACGGCTCCGGCCTGTTCGACTTCGTCAACGTCAGTGGCATCACGTATCACACCTTCCATTTCCTGGCCGCGCCGATGACCGCACAAAAGGACGCCCATTTCGTTCCCAATGCGGTGCGGGCCAAGCAGGTCGTCGACGGCGAAATTCCCGTCATGGTCGCTTCGGTGGTCAAGGACATCGATCGCGCCGCACAGATCGTCGGCGACGGCGAGGCAGACATGGTCGGCATGGTCCGTGCGCACATCGCGGATCCCGATCTGGTGCGCAAGGCCCAGGAGGGCCGCCAGCATGAGATCCGGCGGTGTGTCGGGGCCAACCAGGGCTGTATTCGCCGCTACATCGCGCGAGTCGGGATCACCTGCACGGTCAACCCCACGGTCGGGCGCGAGCGCGAGTGGGGTGCAGCGCAGGACAGCCTGGCAAGCGAGGCGCGCACGGTCCTGGTGATCGGCGGTGGTCCGGCCGGCCTGAAGGCGGCCGAGAGCGCCGCACTCCGGGGTCACAAGGTCACGCTGATCGATCGCCAGGAACAGCTCGGCGGCTCGCTGCTGCTGATGGGCAAGCTGCCTGACCGAGCCCGCTGGCTTGACCTCGCCGAGGATCTGACGAGTTCGATCGAGCGGCTGGGGGTCGAGGTTCGGCTGGGCCAGGAGGTCTCCGCGGCCACCGTACGCCGGCTGGCCGCCGACGTGACCGTGGTCGCCACCGGCGCGCGCCACGACCGGCAGGGGTGGTCGATGTCGATGCCCGGCCGATCCGGGATCCCGGGAGCCGAACAGGATCACGTGATCACAGGCCCCGACGCTATTGCCGCCCCCGAGCGGTGCGGAGCATCGGTCGTCGTCGTCGACGACAACGGCGATCACCTGCCCCACGGACTGGCCCTGATGCTGGCGCAGAGCGGCCGCAAGGTGCAGATCGTCAGCAGCCAGTTGTTCGCGGGCGCGGGGCTGGTTGTCACCAACGATCTCGCTTGGGTGTATCCCAAGCTCGTCGAGGCGGGTGTGACAATCAACTCGGGAACCTATGCCGCAGAGATTGGCGCCTCGACCATAGACGTCGCCGGTATCTGGGGTGACGGACAACGCACGCTGGACGCCGACACAGTCGTGCTGTGCATGACTCGCTCGAGCAACGACGAGCTCTACCACGAGCTGACGAGTGACGGCCTGACCGTCGAGCGGATTGGCGACTGTGTGGCGCCGCGTGAGGTGGACGATGCGATCTACGAGGGCAACAAGGCCGGTCGGGCGATCTAGGCGTTACGGGCGTTGTCATCGGTCACGCGGCGGATAACCGACAGTGGTCGCTATTGAGTGCGACATCGATCACTGCGGACCGTTGGAGTTCGATATATACCTCGTCGTGGGCTCGGTCAATGCGGCGAGATGAGAGCGGAGGAGAAGCAGTGGAGTTTCTGATAGGGGTTGATACGGGAGGGACGTTCACCGACGTCGTCGTCATCGGCGACGATGGGTCGGCGTCGTCGGGCAAGGCGCCCACGACCCCTCCGGACCTGACCGAGGGATTGATCGCGTCATTGATCGATGCCGCCGAGCACATGACGCTGTCACTGGAGGAGCTGCTGTCCCGAACCCGGGTGTTCCGGTACAGCGGCACCACGGCCACCAACGCTCTCTTGACCTACGGCGGCGTCAGCACCGGCGTCCTCACCACCAAAGGGTTTGAGGACACGCTGCATGTCGGCCGGGCCATGTCCGCATGGGCCGGGCTGACCGAGGAGGAGATCCGGCGGGCCTACCAGCAGCGTAAGCCGAAACCGCTGGTCAGCAAGAGCTTGGTGCGCGGCGTAGCCGAGCGGATCGACTACTCCGGCCGCGAAGTGGTGGCGCTTGACGCCGACGGGGTCCGCCAAGCCGCTCGTGAGCTGGTCGGCGCGGGTGTCGGATCAATCGCTGTCTGTTTCATGTGGTCGGTCCGCAACGCCGGCCACGAGAAGGCCGCGCGTGAGCTGATCCTCGACGAGTGCGCCGACCTGGCGGTCCATTGCTCCTACGAGGTCGCCCCCGCGGTGGGCGAGTTCGAACGATTCATGACCGCGGTGGCGGATGCGTACGTCGGGCCTGTGCTGACGAGCTTCATTGGCAAGCTGGACGGTCGGTTGAAGGACAGGGGCTTCGCCGGTCAGTTGCTGATCGCCCAAGCGGACGGCGGTGCGCTGTACCCGCGGGAAACACGCCCCGTCTACACATTGCAGTCCGGACCGGCCGGCGGCGTGATCGCGGCGGCGGGCGAGGGTCAGCAGCTGGGGCTCGCGAACGTGATCACCACCGACGTCGGCGGTACGAGTTTCGATGTCGGGCTGGTCGCAGAGGGCAGCTGGATCAGAGCGCGCGATCCGGTGATCGGCCGGCTGCGGCTCAGTCTCCCGATGATCGAGGTCGAGTCGATTGGTGCCGGAGGCGGCTCGCTGGCATGGGCCGATGAGCTCGGGGTGCTGCACGTCGGACCAAAGAGCGCGGGGGCCTACCCGGGGCCTGCCGCGTATGGCCGAGGCGGGACCGAGCCGACGCTCACCGACGCGGACGTCGTGCTGGGGTACTTGAATCCCGATTACTTCCTCGACGGCAAGATGGATCTCTTCCCGGACAAGGCCGAACAGGCACTCGCCACCCTGGGCGAGCGCATCGGGCTCGATGCCGTGGGGACCGCGGCCGGAATCTTCGAGATCGCCAACCATCACATGGCCGGTCTTCTCAGACGGCGGGTTCTCGCCCGCGGCTATGACCCGCGGGACTTCACCGTTTTCTCCTACGGAGGCGCCGGCGCGATCCACTGCTCCTTCTACGGCGCCGCCTCCGGGGTGGCGGAGGTCGTCGTGCCGGCGCTCGCGGGCACGTTCTCGGCGCTCGGGGTGGCCACCGCACCCCTCCTGCACAGCGCGTTGCGAACCGAGTTCGCGGCGATGCCGATGGCGGCGTCAGAGTTCAATCACGCGTTGAGCGAGCTCCGCGATCAGGTGTTGGCGCGGCTGGAGGCCGACGGCGTGGATGAGGCTGACCGCTCGATCGTCTACAGCGTCGACATGCGCTATGGCTCCCAGGTGCACACGGTGCGCCTCGAGCTACCAGTGGCCATGTACGACGATGCGAGCTTGGCCGACGTGTGCGACCGATTCGACGAGACCTACGAGCGGTTGTTCGGCAAGGGGTCAGCGTTCGCCGACGCCGGCCGTTTTCTGACCGGATTCACGGTCGAGGGCTACGGGCGACTGCCGGTCCCGCTCCGGACGGCCCGGGCGAGCGAGGACACCAGCGCCGACATCGCGATGTCGGGCGTCCGGGACGCGTACTTCGATGGCGACTTCGTCCCGACGAACCTCTACCGCTACGACAAGCTCAGGTCCGGAGCGAAGCTTGTCAGCCCGGCCATCGTCGAGGCTCCGCAGACCACCGTCGTTGTCCCTCCGGGCCTCGAGGCCCGAGTCGACGAATACCTCAACATCCGCATCGGAGGGTTCGATCGCCATGGCGAATAGCCAGTTGCCGCAGTTCGACACCGCGCCACCGTCGTTTGAGCGCCTGGACCCGATCACCTTCGAGGTGCTACGGCACAAGCTCGACGAGATCATCGCCGAGGCGTACCACACGATTGGTCGCGTGTCGGGCAGTCCCGTCGTGTACGAGATCGGCGACCACCAGGAAGCACTGATCACCGCCGGTGGCGATGTCGTGGAATTCGGCGCGGGCGTCCTGCACTGGGTGCGGTCGCTGTCAGCGGGCGTCAAGCATGTGCTGGCCGAGTACGCGGAAAACCCCGGCTTTGAGGAGGATGATCAGTTCCTCCTCAACGACACCTACGTGGCGGCCGTCCATGCCAACGACGTCCAGTTGCTGGCGCCGATCTTCTGGAAGGGCGAGCTGATCGCCTGGGCCGGGTGTGCTTCGCACCACACCGATGTCGGCGGGGTTGATCCGGGCAGCCTGTGCGTGTCGGCAACCGACGTCTTCCAAGAGGGCTTCCAGAGTCCGGGCATCAAGCTCGTCGAGCGCGGCGTGGTCCGCCGCGACATCGAGGCGACCTTCCGAAACATGGTGCGCGACCCTGACCTCGGGGTCTTGGATCTGCGGGCCAAGATCGCCGCCAACAATGTCGTCAAGCAGCGCGTCATCGAGACACTCAAGCGCTACGGCCGCGATGTCGTTCTGGCCCTCTTCGATCAGCTGTTTGAGTATTCCGAGCAGCGACTGCGACGCAAGCTGGACGCGATTCCTGACGGCTCATGGTCCGCGCAGAATCACATCGAGGGCATTCAGGAGCCATCGTTGAGCGTGGCGGTCACGATCACGAAGCAGGGCGACGAACTCACGATGGACTTCACCGGCAGTTCGCCGCAGACCGCCGGGTCGGAGAACATCGGCCGGCTCGGCGCGGTGAGCTCGGCGATGAATCCGCTGCTGACAATGCTCTGCCACGATCTTCCGTGGAACGAGGGTCTGTTCAAGCCGATCACGTTCGTCTTGCCGGAGAAGACGATCGTCAACCCAAGCCGGCCGGCGGCGGTGTCGGCGAACACCCCGGCCGGGGCCAACATCCTCGTGATGACGGCGGCCCACAATGCGCTATCGAAGATGCTGCTGGAGTCCGAGGACTTCGCCGACGAGGCCTGCGGCAACATCGGCGCCAGCTTCAACAACTTCGTCCTGGCGGGTCCGAGCCGCGATGGCAACTACTTCGCGACGCTGATTTTGGATGGCCTCGCCGGCGGAGTCGGCGCTTCGCAGGCCAGCGACGGCGAGAGCTCGGCTCAGAATCACTGGGCGGTCAAGACGATGATCTCCAACGTCGAGACGATCGAGATGATGTACCCAGTCATGTACCTGTGGCGGCGCGAGGTGCCCGACTCGGGTGGCGCCGGGCGCTATCGCGGCGGGCTGGGTCTGGAGAGCGCCCTGCTTCCATGGGACACGCAGCAGATCGTTCACGTGAACCTCGGGGTAGGCCAGGATCCACGCACCTGCCTCGGCCTCTCCGGCGGCTATCCGGCGTCGAACGCGCCGGTCGGGATCGTGCGCGGCACGGGAGTACGTGCCGGCTTTGCCGCCGGTGAGATGCCCGTGACGCTCGCTGCCCTCGCCGGGGCGGACGACCCGGGCGTACCCAAGGGCGTGTCCTTTCTCGGGCCCGACGACGTGCTCTACGCGGTCGTCGGAAGCGGCGGCGGAGGGTTCGGCGATCCGCTTCTGCGGGAGCCTCAGTCGGTCTTGGCGGACGTCGCGGAGAACGCCGTATCGGCAGAGTTGGCGGACGCAGTGTACGGCGTCGTCTTCGCAGGACCCGGTCCCGAGGTCGACGTGAGCGCAACCAAAACGCGACGCGACGCGATTCGTGAGCAGCGTCTGGCGCAATCCACGCTGAGCCCCGATGGGTCGCCGGAAATCCGCATCCTCGACTGCCCGACGACCGTCGGCCAGCCTGATGGGGTTGGGCGTCCCACTGGTCTCTACGCGCTGCGGCACATCCTGGCCGCGCACACCGGCGAGCTGCTCGACGTCATCCTGATCAAGACCGAGCCACCCATCTCGGCGAAATGAACGGGCACGGATGACCGCCCAGCACACGATCTCCGCGGCCGTGATCGGTGGCGGGACGATGGGCGCGGGCATCGCCGCCGTGCTGGCCCGCGCCGGCTACGACGTCAGCGTCGTAGACATCGACGCCCCGTCGACCCGGCGGGCGGCCGACGGGGCCCGTGCCGTCCTGTCCGATCTGCTCGCGCGGGGTAAGTTGGGCGATGCGCACGCTCGGGACGCGAGCGCGCGAATCGTCGGGTTCGCCGGAGGACTGGCGGAGCTCCCGCACGGGCTCGAGCTCATCGTCGAGGCCGTCCCGGAGCGCTTGGAGCTCAAGCGCGATCTGCTCGCGCAGGCCGATGCGTGCCTCCCGGCCATCCTGGCGACAAACACCAGCGCGCTGTCAATTGATGACCTGGCGGCTGGTCTCACTCGGGTCGAGCATTTCCTCGGCCTGCATTTCTTCAATCCCGTGCCCGCGATGGGCCTCGTCGAGGTCGTCGTCGGCTCGCGCACCAGTCCCGCGACCGTCGACGCCGCGACCGCGCTCGTCGCGCGGTTGGAGAAGGAGTCGATCGTCGTCAACGACAGCCCGGGATTTGCCACGACACGCCTCGGCGTCGCCCTCGGTCTGGAAGCGATCCGGATGGTCGAGGACGGGGTCGCGAGCCCCGGCGACATCGATCGGGCGATGGTGCTCGGGTACCGTCATCCCGTCGGTCCGCTTCGCCTCACCGACATCGTCGGTCTCGACGTCCGACTTGACATCGCTGATTCGCTCGCCCAGGTCTACGGCGCGCGGTACGCCGCGCCCGAGCTGATGCGCGAGATGGTGCGTGAGGGCCGTCTCGGTCGGAAGTCGGGGGTCGGCTTCTACGAGTGGACAGGGCAGGCAACGTGACCGAGTGGCGGACCCTGATGTTGGCCGAGAGAGACGATCGGGTCGTCGTGACCCTCGATGACCCGGAACGGGGTAACGCGCTCGGGCAGCAGATGATCGACGAGCTGCACCTGGTTTTCGACGGGCTGGAGCGTGAGCCGGGCCGAGGCCGCGTCCTCGTCATCACCGGAGCTGGGGGCCTCTTCGCCGCCGGCGCCGACATTCGGCAGCTGCGTGAGCGTGACCGCGACGATGCCCTGGCCGGGATCAACCTGCGGCTGTTCGAGCGGTTGCGCGCGACGCCGATGCCGACGGTTGCCGCCGTGGACGGCTATGCCCTCGGCGGCGGTGCCGAGCTCGCCTATGCGGCCGATATCCGCGTCGCCACGCACCGGGCGGTGTTCGGTCAGCCCGAGTCGAGTCTCGGCATCATGGCGGCGGCCGGCGGCTGCTTCCGGCTCGCTGAGCTCGTGGGCGAGGGGTTGGCGCGTGACATCCTGTTCACGGGCCGCCAACTCTCCGCCGCGGAGGCGCTGTCCAGCGGCCTGGTCACCCGGCTCGTCGAGCCGGAGGCGCTGATGGAGTCAGCACACGAGATCGTCGACCACATTCACCGGTCCTCGCCGCTGGCGCTGAGGCTCACCAAGTTGGCGCTCAACGCGGGACCGGCCGCCCATCCAGCGATCGAACTGACCGCGCAGGCGGTCCTGTTCGAGGACGGCGAGAAGCGGGCGCGGATGGACGCGTTTCTGGCTCGCCGGCGCAAGCGTGCTGGGGGCGCCGTATGAGCACACACACTGCTCGCCGACGCCGGTGCCCCGGCGCGCTCGGCTCGTACCCGCAGGCTGACCATGTCCATATTCGTTTCGATCCCGGGAGCCGTCCGTGACTCGTCTGCCCTTGACTCTCGCGTGCTGGGATTACGACCGAACCCGAGCGCTGATGGATGGTTCAGTGAGGCCGGAGGGGATCGACCTCACCTACCTGCCGATCATGATGCCCGAGAGCTTCTTCCGGATGCTCAACTTTGGAGAGTTCGCGGCGTCGGAGATGTCACTGTCGTGGTACGCCCGTACGCTGTCGCTCGATCCGCGTCCGTTCGTGGCGATCCCCGTGTTCCCGTCGCGGATGTTCCGCCACTCGTCGATCTATGTGAGCTCCAAGAGCGGGATTCGCGAGCCGTCCGATCTGGTCGGTCGGCGTGTCGGGTGTCCCGAGTATCAGATGACCGCGGCGGTGTGGATCAAGGGCATCCTCGCCGACGATCACGATGTCCCGGTCAACTCGGTCACCTACTTCACCGGAGGCCTCGAGCAGCCCGGGCGGGAGGAGCGGCCGATGAGCCTGCCGGACGACATCGTCGTCACGCCGATCAGCCGGACGGAGACGCTGTCGGCGATGCTCGACCGAGGCGAAATCGACGCCCTCTACACCGCGCACATGCCATCGCCGTTCGCTCAGGGCTCGCCCAATGTGCGCCGGCTGTTTGAGGACTATCCGACCGTCGAGCGCGAGTACCTGGCCCGGACCGGGATCTTTCCGATCATGCACACCGTGGTGGTCCGCCAGGACATCCTGGACGCGCATCCGTGGGCGGCCCAGTCGCTCACGAAGGCGTTCGAGGAGTCAAAGCAGGCTGCCTACCAACAACTGTATGAGACGACGGCGCTGAAATACATGCTCCCGTGGCTGACCGCCGAGGCTGAGCACACGCGCGAGATCTTCGGTAAGGATGACTTCTGGCCCTACGGGCTGGACGCCAACCGTGTGACGCTGGAGACGTTTCTTCGCTATAGCCACGAACAGGGTTTGATCAGAAGCCCGGTCAAGCCGGAGATGCTGTTCGCCACCGGGACCTTGCTGAGCTCCAAGATATGAGTCTCGGCAGCGCACACGACACGTATCCGCAGACCACCACTGTGCCGCCGGAGTGCCTGGTTGCGCCGGCGGACCAGCCACGGTACAACGATCTGCCCGGCCACGAACTCGGATTGATCGAGAACGTGGCGACGTGGATGGCCGACCGCCACGTGGCCCTCCGGCACGGTGATGACATCGCCGCGCTGGACGCCGCCGGCCGCCGCTGCCTGACATACGCCGACCTGGTGGCGCGCAGCGACGCGCTGGCCCGAGCGCTGATCGGCCAGGGCCTGGTTCCCGGGGATCGCGTGGCGTTTCGCTTCAGCAACGTTCCGGAGGTTCTGATCGTCGCGCTGGCCACGTGGAAGGCCGGGGGCGTCGTGGTGCCAACCTCACCCCAGGCCCGGGCCGAGGAGCTGCGCTACGTCCTCCAGGACGCCCGGGCGCAATTCCTGCTGGTCTGGACCGGCGGCGGGCTCACCGATGTGGTGGACGAGGCGGTGTCCGACACACCCGTGGGGCACGTGATGGAGCTCGATAAGCAGGTCGGATGGCCGCCCGGCCCTGAAGCCGGAAACGTCGCGCTGCCCGCGGTGGACGCGGACTCCGTCGCCGTCTTGTGGCATACGGGCGGCACAACCGGCAAGCCCAAGGCGTGCTATCACACTCACCGTCGCTTCCTCTCGGCTGGTTTGGCCCTGGGTGAGGGGCTGCAGGTCACCCGCGGCGCGCGGTGGGCGTGCGCCGCCCCGGTCGGCCACGCACTCGGGTTCATCTACAACACCATCTACACGGTGCTGAATGGTGCCACCGCCGTGTTCATCGAGGACTTCCACGATCCGCGGGCGATCCTGCGCGCCATCTCGGACTGTCGGGTTGACACGTTCGCCGCGATCGCGGCGAGCTGGGCCCGAGCGCTCGACGTCGTCAACGAGAACGAGACGGTCTATGACCTGTCCTCTCTGCGCACGGCGTTCGCGATGTGGCAATCGGCGTCGTCGACCGACGTCTACGACGGGTGGAAGGCCCGGGGCGTCGAGCTACTCAACAACTTCGGCAGCACCGCGTTCGCCACCTGGGTGCTCGCTCCCCGTCCGGGCGAGGCGGTTGGCGCCGGATCGCTCGGCCGCGCGCTGCCGGGGTATGTCGTGCGCGCGGTGGAGCGCTCCGACGACGGCGAGCTGAGATCGGTGCCGGTTGGCGCTCCGGGCCAGATGGCGGTACGGGGTCCGAGCGGGCTCACGTACTGGAACCGGCCGGAGCTCCAGCGCCGCGACGTTGTCGACGGCTGGACGCTCTCCGATGATCTGATCCGATTCGATCAGACCGGTACCGCCGAATATCTCGGGCGAACCGATTTCCTGGTCAGCACCGCCGGCTACAAGGTCGCTCCGGTCGAGGTCGAGCAAGTGCTGGCGTCTCATCCGGCGGTCCGCGAGGTCTCCGTGATCGGTGCGCCCGACCCGATCCGCCAGCAGGTCGTGATGGCCTTCATCGCCCTCACGTCGGGAGTGACCGGGGACGACGCCCTGCGGCGCGAGCTTCAGCAGCTGGTGCGAGACCGGCTGTCGCCGTACAAGTATCCGCGGCGCCTGGAATTCGTCGAGGCCCTGCCACGTGACCACGTCGGAAAGGTTACGCAGAAGATCCTCATGGACTGGGCGACGCGGCCATCCGATGCCCCCACCGCAACGATCGAGGTACGCCCGTGAGCCGCCGCCAAACAATCCGCCACATCAGTGACCGCGGCTTGTCCTACGAGCGACGGGGTGACGGCAGGCCGATCGTGCTGCTGCACGGCTGGTGCCTGAACGGTCGGCTGTGGACCTACCTGGCGGAAGCGCTTGAGCCCGACTTCGACGTGATCGTGCCCGACCAGGCCGGGTTCGGCCGCTCCAGCGACCTCGGCGGTCCGTATGACCTCGCCGGATACGCCGACGACGTGTTGGGCCTGCTCGACGAGCTCGAGTGCCAGAACGCCGTGCTGGTGGGATTTGCGTTCGGTGCCGCCGTCGCCATGGCGGCGGCGGCGTCCAACAGCAGCCGCATCGGCGCGATCGTGTCGATCGGCGTGCCGAGCGCAGCGCACTCCCCGTACGACCGGATGCCGAAGGCGATGCGCCGCGACTGGCCCGAGTTCGCCCGGCGGTCCGGACGCGCCATCTGCAAGGGCGAGCACAGCGAGGCCACCTATGGCTGGCTCGAGCGGATGTTCGGTGCCACCCCCCTCCCGGTGGCGATCGAGACCGTCGGTCTGCTCGGTCGGTTCGAACCCGCTTCGATCGCCGGGGATGTCGCCGTGCCCGCCCTGTTCCTCCACGGCGAGCTCGACGATGTGGTGCCGCTCGAGATTTCTGCCACCTGTGCGGACCTCGCACCGCAGGGCCAGGTCCGCGTCATCGAGGACTCAGGTCACCTGGTTCTGATCGATCAGCCGCAGCGCCTACAGGAGCACCTGATCGTGTTCCTGAGGCCGGCGCTAGCCGAACTCTAGGAGAAGCCCAAAATGACCGACACTCCCATCGTCGAGGTACGCTCGGGCGCCGGCATCCAGACGTGGGTGATGCAGGCTGCGCCGGTGAACGCGATCAGCCCCGGGTTTCTGGGCGCGCTGAGCGACGCCCTGGATGGGGCAGTCGCTGACCCCTCGGTCTCGGCGGTCGTGCTGACCAGTGGACTCCGGGTCTTCTCAGCCGGCGCCGACGCCGCCTGGATGGCCGATGTCGTCAAGCAACGCGGCAGTGGGCAGCTGCTGGAGGAGTTTAACGCGACCATGGACACCTTCCGCGAGCTCTGCATACGTCTCCGGCGCGCCCCGGTGCTCGTGATCGCGGCACTCAACGGTCACACCCTGGCGGGAGGGCTGGAACTGGCGGCCGCCTGCGACCTGCGCTTCGTCGCCGACGCCGAGCGACTCAAGATCGGCGCGCCGGAGATGGAGCTGTTCGGTGCGATGCCGACGGGTGGTGGCGGCGCTCAATTCCTGGCTCGACTAATGGGACCCGCCCGCGCGCTGAAGTTCATCCTTGACGCCGCGCCTGTCTCCCCGCAGGCCGCGCTGGAGCTCGGCATCGTCGAGACGGTGCTGGCCCAGGAAGGGTTTCTCGAGCGTGTGCAGGAGTTCGCGTCCACCGCGTCGCGTCGCGCCGGACGGATCGGGCTCTCGGCGAGCAAGAAATCGATTCTCGGCGGTGCCGAGCTGCCCCTGTACGACGCTCTGGAGCTCGACCGATCCCTGCACTGGGACTCGATGCGCCGGGGTAACTTCCTGCCCGGGGTCGACGCTTTCGTGTCGCGTTTCGGCGGCGGAGGCTGACGTGCAACCGACCGCCATCGTCGGCGCGGGCATGACTACATTCGGCAAGCACATGGACCGGTCGCTGGCTGACCTGGCCGGTGAAGCCATCGGGCTCGCACTGACGGACGCCGACATCGGGCCGGACGACGTCGAGATGGCGTTCGTGGCCAACGCGATGGCGTCGATCGTCACGGGCCAGGTGAGCGTCGTCGGACAGACGATCCTGCGCGAGCTCGGCTACGAGGACATACCCGTGTTCAACATCGACAACGCCTGCGCCGGATCCTCGAGCGCCCTGACGCTCGCGGTCCACGCGATCGCGGCGGGCTCGGTAGACACGGCGCTCGTGGTCGGCGTCGAGAAGCTGTACGCCGAAGATCGGCAGAAGGCCTACATCGCGCTCAACGGGGCGGCCGACGTCGACTTCGTCATCGAGAGTGGCATCGACCCGCGGCGCCAGAGCGTGTTCGTCGCCGCCGTGTACCCCGAGCGGTTGGGCGCCTACAAGGCGCGGCACGGCCTCCGCGCGGAGACTTTGGCCAAGATCGCGGTCAAGAACCGCCGCCACGCCGCCACCAACCCGGTCGCCCAGTATCGAGACCCGTTGACCATTGAGGAGGTCCTGGCCTCGCGGGTGATCGTGGAACCGCTCACCGCCCTGATGTGCGCCCCGATCGGTGACGGCGCCTCCGCACTGGTGGTGACCCGGGCGAATCTGGCGCCGGGCGCCGGACGGCGCCCGGTTTGGATTCGCAGTTCGTCGATCGGAATGGGCCGTTCGCAGAACGGAGAGGCGAGCATCTTTCGCGTCGCGCGCAAGGCGTATGCCGAGGCGGGTTTGCGGCCGGCCGACATCGATCTGGCCGAGGTCCACGACTCAGTCGCCTTCAACGAGCTGCTGGCCTACGAGGAGCTTGGTTTGGCCGAGCCCGGAGGCGGGGCGGCGCTGATCGACGAGGAGGCCACGTCGCTGGGTGGGCGGATCCCGGTGAACGTCAGCGGCGGCCTGGAATCACGCGGACATCCGGTCGCCGCTACGGGCGTCGCGCAACTCGTCGAGCTGACGGCCCAGCTTCGAGGCGAGGCTGGCGACCGCCAGGTGGCCGACGCGCGCGCCGGAATCGCGGAGAACGCGGGCGGGTTCGCCAAGGACGACACGGCAGCGGTGGCGATCACCATCCTTGGCCAGCAACCCGGGTCGTGACATGAGCGCGACGGAGCTCAGCGGGCGGCTGGCGATCGTCACCGGGGGCGGACGCGGCTTGGGACGAGCGTTCGCGCTGGCGTTCGCCGAGCGCGGCGCGGAGGTGGCGGTGGTTGACCTCGACGGCGAGAGCGCCGAGCGGGTGGCCCGCGAGGCCGGCGGTGACAGAGCAAAGGGGTTTGGCGCCGATATCTCAGACGAGGCGTCGGTCGCGACTCTGATCTCCGATGTAGCGGCGTGGCGCGGCGATCCGGCCGTGCTTGTCAACAACGCCGCCATGTTCGCGAATCTCTCGCCGGCATCGGTCACGGAAACCTCGGTGGAGGCGTGGGACGCCGTGTTCGCCGTCAATCTGAGAGGCACCTTCCTGTGCTCGCGGGCCGTGGTCCCGGGCATGCGGCGCGCCGGCTACGGAAAAATCATCAACATGTCCTCCAGCACCGTCTGGTTCGGACGGGCCGGCTATCCGCACTACGTGGCGAGCAAGGCCGGGGTCGTCGGATTGACCCGAGCGCTCGCGTCCGAACTCGGCCCTGACGGCATCCGCGTCAACGCCGTCGCGCCCGGTGCAACGATCACCGGGGTCCCACGGGAGACGATCACCGAGGAGGGCCTGCAGGAGATCGCCCGGCAGACCGCGCTGCGTCGCTGCGGGACCGCCGCCGACATCGTGGGACCCGTCGTGTTCCTGGCCGGTCCTGACTCCGATTGGGTCACGGGCCAGTCGCTGATCGTCGATGGCGGCGTCAGCTACGTCTAGTCCGGGAGCCAGAGCCCGTGCCGAATTCCGCATCGACGACCGATTGTGAGGTGGCCATCATCGGGATGGGGCCCGTGGGTGGGGTGCTTGCCGGTCTGCTCGGCCAGCGCGGGCGCCAGGTCATCGTCGTCGAGCGTGAGCAGGACGTGTTCGCGCTTCCCCGAGCCGCCCACATCGACCACACCGGCTTGCGGACACTGGAGGAGCTCGGGGCCGTCGACGAGCTGATGGGCGACATGATCCCCAACCCGGGACTGGACTTCGTCAACCGGGATCGCCGGCTTCTGATGCAGATCAAGGGCAACCAGGGCAGCGTCTCGGGCCTGCCCGCGAGCATGTACTTTCATCAGCCCGGCTTCGACCGCACGATCCGTCGCGTGGCGATGGCGCAGCCGTCGGTCGACGTCCGCCTGGGCACGGCCCTGGCGGACTTGGAGCAGTCCGACGACCACGTGACGATGGAGTTGGACGGGCCTAGCGGCCGATCCGAGCTGACGGCCGGCTGGGTCGTCGCCTGCGACGGCGCGGTCAGCCCGACCCGTGAACTGCTCGGCCTCGGGCTTGAGAGCCTTGGTTTCGATGAGCGCTGGTTGGTGGTCGACCTGCTGCTGGACCGGCCGGTGCCCAGCCTCCCCGATCACGCCGTTCACGTCTGCGATCCGGCTCGGCCGCATACGGCGATCCCGATGCCCAACGGGCGGTACCGCTTCGAGCTGATGCTCGTTCCCGGCGACGACATCGAGACGATACAGCGCCCCGAATCGATCGCCAGGCTGTTAGCCGGGTACCTACCGAAGGACGCCGCGCGGCTCGAGCGCGGAGCGGTCTACACGTTTCACGGGCTGGTGGGCGAGGTGTGGCGTGATCACCGCGTACTGCTCGCCGGCGACGCCGCTCATCAGATGCCGCCGTTCCTCGGCCAGGGGATGTGCTCGGGGCTGCGCGACGCGGTCAACCTGAGCTGGAAGCTGGATGCGGTGATCCGCGAACAGGCTCCCGAGTCACTGCTGAATACCTACCAGGTCGAACGAGCCCCCCACGTCCGCGCGGTCGTCCAAGCCGCCGTCGACTTCGGCCGGATCATCTGCACGCTGGACGAGGCTGAGGCGGCCGCCCGAGACCGTCACTACCTGCAAGATGGCGTCGACACGACCGCCGAGATGTCCGCCTTCACCCTGCCGCGGCTGACCGAGGGCCCGCTCGTCATGCCGAGCGGCGGGATGCTCTTTCCTCAACCGATGGTCCAGGGCGGCAGCATGCGGCTGGACGATCTCGTCGGCCACCGATTCCTCGTGCTCGCGCGTGAGCGAGCCCAGCTGGCGGCGATGGGGCCGTGGTGGCGCCGGCACGACGCGTTCGTGGCGACGGTCGACGAGCTCGGTGACGACAGCGGCACGCTGCTGCGCTGGCTGGACCAGCGCCGGGCGGAGGTCGTCGTGGTCCGCCCGGATCGGTACGTCCTGGGCGCCGGCAATGACCTCGAGCAGCTGACCGGCGAAGTCCGGCGCTGGCTCGAGCGGCCTGCTGGTCAGCCGGCGGGCTAACGCGACACGGCGAGTGCTCAGGCGGTATCGCTGTGCGGTTGATGGGCGAACGCGTCGAGACGACGGTGGGCGTGGTCGCTCGCGAGTAACTCATCGAGGAGTGCGGCCGAGAGTCTCTGAGCGGACTCCTCTCCATGACGAATTGCATCGATGACGACACGCCGGGCGGCCGAGACGGCGGCCGGACCGCTCGTCTTGTGCTTCCCGTCCTGGCGCCTGGCGCCGAGTCGGTGGCGGCGCGTCTTCTGGCTGAGCGCGGCGAACCCGTGCCGAGCGAGCAAATCCACGCCGAGCTCGTCGAGCGCGGTCACGACATCTCGCTGTCAGCAACGCGGCGGATGCTCGGCGCCCATCCTTCGTTCGTCGGGGCTCCAGGGCGCGGCTTCGAGCTCGGGCGGGTTCTTCGCGGTCCCGACGCCAACGCGACGCAATCCTGATCGCCGCCCGCGGTGAAGATGCGAGGCGATGCAGGTTTACCGCAGCATGGTCGAACACCTCCCGGCTCGGTCACACCACCTCTTCGAAGCGCTCATCTCCTCGTCGACCCTCGATCACCACACGCCGATCTGCTGTCGTCCACACAACGGTCCCTGCCATCCGGGGCTGCCCCGCGAAGGAACCGAAACGATCCCAAACCGGGGCTTCGAGCGCGTAGGAGAGCTCGTCACGGCTCGTCCACCCCTCGACATCGACCAGCTTGGCGCCGTCGAGCCGATAGAGCACGATCCTGTCGACGCGACCACCCCGGCCGGCGCGGCCGCTGAATTGAACCGAGGCCATCGTCGCGCCCCGCGCCTCGAGTTCCTGCCAGACCGACTCGTCCGACACCAGGTCGTGCCGTCCGGGCCGGAGACTCGCCTGATGCGTATGCGAGGCCTCGCGTCCTGAAGGAGTGCGGCACGGATCGCCGGGAAGGGCCTTGCACGTCGGACACGGCCGCGCCCGCCAACCGCGTGCGACGTGCAACGCTGTCGCCTCCCGAGTCTTCCGCATCCATGAGATCCGACACCGCGCCAGGCATTACCCGACAAGTCGGGCACCACTCCTCGAGCCACAGGGCTCGATCACTCACGAGCTTCGCAACCTCGAAGCGCAGTTCGACGTAGAGCCGCTGGTCCCCCGAGGGGCCATTTGGGGGGAACGGCGGGGGAACGGCGTGCCGCAAGATGGGGCCCAAGTTGGCCTGAGTTGACCCACGTGCGAGCCCTGCGTCCCGGCTCGGAGGCGGCCCGTTTCCCCAGCTGATGCCGGGAAACGGGCTAGCTGAACGGAGAGGGAGGGATTCGAACCCTCGTCGGACCGAAAGACCCGAACCGGTTTTCGAGACCGATGCGTTCTCCCAGGCGACGTCCAGTGAGCGTCCACTAGGTTCGTTACGTCCGCTAACCGAACATCACGGAAGTGCACCTCAAGTGTAGCTGTTTGCAGGACTTTTATGCCCTCTCGTTGGCGGCCGTGAACTCTCGTGAGACCGTTGTCTTTCACTCGTAATGAAGGGGTCCCCGGTTCGAGTCCGGGCGTCGGCTCTCAGAAGGCCCCGCGGGGATGGCCAGATTTCGGGACGATGGTCATGCGCGTGATTGGCGGGAACTGAGCACGCGTCGGCTACCGCCGAGCGTTCGAAGCGCCGGTACCTGGCTGTGCGAGCCTCGAGGCTGCGTGATTCCGGTGCGCCGCGCGGGCATCGAGATCGGGGAGAGCGGGCGGGATTGCGCACTGCGTGCAATGTTCCCCGCTGATCTTCTCGCATCGCCAGTTGCGCGCGATACAGGACTGGCAGACACTGAGATTGTCACTAATCAGTGCTGACTGACCCGAATGGTGTGCTGAGGGAGATCGGAGGTCGCTCGGATGGCTACTCAGACGCTCGTCCCGGCCACGGGTGTTTCAGGATCAGTCGCATCATGGTCCGGGTGCTCGGCGCGCCGGTGATCACGCGGGTGAGGATCGCCTCGATCGTCATCTGGCGTCTTGGCACTGTCCTCCCGGGCCTGGCGCAAATTGCCGAGCGCCGCCGCCTACAAGCCCTGCACTATCGAGGTCGGAGGAGTGTCCCGACATGAGACGCGTTCTATTCCTCACCGGGGGATGGCCCGGACACCGTCCTGGCGAGGTCGCCGATTGGGCCGCCGGCGTGATGTCGGAGCTCGCGTTTGAAGTCGACACGATCCACGACCCGCATCTGCTCGACCAGGACCTCCGTCCGTATGACCTGATCGTGATCGGCTGGACGCAGGCGATGACCACCGAGGACCTCACCGACGCAGCAGAAGGCAGATTGCACGAGGCGGTCCGCGCCGGCACAGGCCTGGCCGGCTGGCACGGCATGGCTGCGTCGTTTCGGGCAAGTCTTCAGTTCTCACTGCTCGCCGGGGCGTCGTTCCTCGACCACCCAGGCGGCGAGGGTGTCCCGGTTCGGTACACGATCAACGTGGTCGATCACGCCCATCCGGTCACCCGAGGTGTGAGCGACATCGAGATCGCCTCAGAGCAGTACTACATGCACGTCGATCCCTCAGCGCATGTGCTCGCGACTACCACCTTCAGCGGCGAGCACTGGCCGTGGGCCGAGGGCAGCGTGATGCCAGCTGTGTACGTGCGTCAGTGGGGCGAGGGCAGGATCTTCTATGCGTCGCCGGGTCACGATCCCTCCGAGCTTCGGATCCGCGACGTGCAGCGGCTAATCGGGCAGGGCCTCAACTGGGCGTCGAGGGACTGACGTGGGCGCGCGCTATGACTTCGTGATCGTGGGTGCCGGCTCGGCCGGCTGCGCCGCCGCCGCGGCACTCAGCCAGGACCCAGACGTGTCCGTCGCGGTCATCGAGGCTGGGCCGTGGGGGCGCGGTCGGCTCTTCGAGATCCCTCGGCTGTTCGGCCTGCAGCTCAAGACCACATTCGACTGGGACTTCCAAACCGAACCCGAGGCGGCCCTCGGCGGGCGCCGGTGCTACCTGCCGCGCGGCCGGGTTCTGGGCGGCACGAGCTCGATGAACACGCAGCTATACGTGCGCGGCAACCGTGCCGACTACGATTCTTGGCGGGACGATCTCGGCCTCACCGGCTGGGGCTACGACGACGTTCTGCCGGTGTTCCGCCGCCAGGAAGACAACGAGCGCGGCGAGGACGAGTTCCACGGCGTCGGCGGCCCGCTCCGAGTCAGCAATGCCCGCTCGGTCGATCCGATGCTCCTTGCCTGGATCGAGGCGGCGCTGGAGGCCGGGCACCCGGCGACCACGGATTTCAACGGTGCCCGACAGGATGGCGTCAGTACGTATCAGCTGACACAGCGCGACGGGCTGCGCTGGAGCAGCGCTATGGCGTTCCTGGAGCCCGCGTCGGAACGGCCGAATCTCGCGATCCATCCGCTCACTCAGGCCCTTGGCATCCGTTGGGATGGCGAGCGGGCCGTGGGACTCGACGTCGACTGCGGGAACACGGTCAGCATGATCGAGATCGAACGCGAGTTGATCATCTGTGCCGGTGCGTACCTCTCGCCGCACTTGCTCCTGCTCTCAGGGGTAGGGCCAGCGGACGAGCTACGCGCGGTCGGCATCGTGCCGGTGCTCGACCTGCCGGATGTCGGACGCAATCTCAGAGACCATCCGGGTTGCTTCATCAGCCTCACCAGCCGCGGCGGCGAGCCGATGAACGTCGACACAGCCGCCGACGAGGAGTTGTTGCGTCGCGAGGGTCACGGCCCGATGACCTGGGCGGAGGTTGGAGCATTCCTGAAGTCCACGCCCGATTGTGCGATACCCGACCTGCAGTTCCATGCTGCGCTGGGGCTGGTCAAAGAGGAAGGCCTGTCCGCCGGCCTCGACGCTGGGCTGGGGTTCGGGCCTTACGTCTGCCGAACGGTCGCCACTGGGAGCGTGCAACTGCGCTCGGCGGTCCCGTACGCGAAGCCGCGGATCCGACACAACTATCTGACGGAGCCGTCCGATCACGATCTGCTTCGGACCGGCGTGAGGATGGCGATGCAGATCGCCCGCCAACCCGCTCTGCGTCACCTGGTCGAGGATCTCGACTCCGCGGCCAGCGCAGGCCTGGCGCCCGTTAGGGACACCGACGAGGCAATCGATGAGTTCATGCGGGCCAACGCGTTCTCTTTCTATCACCCAATGGGCTCCTGCGCGATGGGTAAGGTCGTCGATGCCGACCTACGTGTACTGGGTCTCGCCAATGTGCGCGTGGCCGACGCGTCGGTCATTCCCACAGGCCTAACAGGCAATCTGAACGCCACCGCGATCATGATCGGCGAGAGGGTGGGCGACTTCATCGAGACCGCCAATCCAACGGTCACGTCTGGTGCCGACGCGCGCTCCTCAGTGTCCCGGATCCAATACTGACAAAACAGCAAGCGAGGATCAGTGATGTCGCACCTACACACCGAGCCCGTCGGTTCCGCGACGGCAGAAGTCGATCGCCTCAGGCTGACCGGAGGCGAAGTAATTGGGCGCGCACTCAGCGCCTACGGCGTCAGCTACGCCGCCGGGATCCCCGGACACGGCGCGTGGGGCATGCTAGACGGGCTGATGCAGCCGGGTGCCGAGCTACCGTTCATCCAGGTATTCCACGAACAAGCTGCAGTTCACCTCGCCGACGGTTACTTTCGGGCCAGCGGACGCCCGATGGCTGCGTTCACCTCCGTCGGCCCCGGGGCCGCGAACACCGTGATGGGCCTCGCCACCGCGTTCGCCGACTCTACGAGTCTGATCTATTTCAGCGGTGCGCCACCGACACACATGATCGGGCACGGCACGATGCAGGAACTCGATCGCCACCACGCAAACGACTTCGCCCAGCTCACCCGTCCGGTGACTAAGCGGCAGTTCACCGTAGACCGAGTTGAGCAGCTTCCGCACACGATTCATCGAGCGTTTAACGTCATGCTCACCGGCCGGCCGGGCCCCGTGCACATCGAGGTGCCTATGGACGTTCAGGCGCTGTCGGCCGAGGTGGTCATACACGATCTGGCGCGCCGGCTGCCCATCGGAATCGCCCACCCTGATCCCGATGCCATCGAGGCTGCCGTCCGTCTTCTCACCGCCGCCGAGCGCCCGGTGATCGTGGTTGGGGGCGGGGCGGTCACGTCGGAGGCGGCCGGGCCGATCAAGGCGCTCGCCGAGGCGCTTTCGATCCCCGTGGTTACGTCGTGGAACGGCAAGGGCGCATTTCCGGAGGACCACCGTCTGTTCGCCGGCGCGGTCGGTCAGACGGGCACGATCCCCGGCAACGCGATCGCTGCGTCGGCGGATGTCGTTCTCTCCGTCGGCTGCAAGTTCACCGACTGGTCGGCGTCCAGCTACCGGCGCGGAGTCTCGTTCTCGATCCCTCCGGCCAAGCTGATTCACATCGACGTGGATCCGTACGAGATCGGCAAGAACTACCCGACTGACGTCGGGATCGTGGCCGACGCCGCCGCGGCCTGCGCCGCTTTGCGAGACGCGGTCGGGCCCAAACCGAAGGTACCCTTCGCACGTGAGGGGTTCCTGGCCGAACTCGAGCGTCTAAAGACCGACTGGAAGGCGAAAGAGGCGGACCGCCTCAACAGCGATCAGTTCCCATTCACCTCTCAGCGGCCGCTTCGTGACCTCCGACGCGTCCTCCCGCGGGATGGAATCATCGTGGTCGGCTCCGGAAACCCGCAGGGGGCTGTGAAGCAGAGCTTCCCCGTCTACGAGCCACGGACGCATCTCGGGTCAGGCAGCTACTCCTCGATGGGCTGGGCGGTGCCTGCGTCAATCGGAGCAAAGCTGGCCCAGCCCGACCGCAAGGTCGCCTGCGTTCTCGGCGACGGCGACTTCCTGATGACCATGCAGGAGATCGCCGTGTGTGCGACCAACGACATCCCGGTCGTGATAGTCGTGCAGAACAACGAGGGATACATGTCGATCCGAGGTGGCCAGCGGAAGATCTTCGACCGTCACATCGGCAGCGAATTCAGCAGACCAGACGGAAGCCCGTACTCGCCGGACTTCAAGGCGATTGCCACAGGGTTCGGGATCCAGAGCTACCGGGTCGACGATCCGGCCTCGCTGGAGGACACCCTGCGCAGAGCGATCGAGAGCGACGAGCCGGTGGTCGTCGAGGTTCCAACCTCCCGCGACGCGGCCGGTCCGTGGGTTCCAGGCTGGTGGGACTTCCCGGTCCCGGCATACATCACAGATGCGCGCCAGGACGACTATTGGTCAGAGCGGAGCGAGGAACAGCACGCTTAACCGAGCGCGTCTCGGCGCGGCGCTGTACACGGCGTGACATTAGACGCCGGACGACTGCGCGGACTGTGTATTGCTCTTGCTCGACGGACCCGAGACAGTTCGTCGGCGCCACGTGGCTCACTAGCGAAGAAAGGGAGCTGGATGCTGGTCGTACTGCAGATTCTCGAGGCGATGCATGCGAGCGAGTGCGAACTCTGCCGAGACGCTGGCAATGCGCGGGAGGAAGGCAGCGCCTCCGGGGCTCAGCTCAGCGAGCTGGCACGGGCGGCCGACATTTCGCGAGGAACGTCTTCGAGCTCCGCCGAGCTCGGTTCCTAGCGGCGGGCGCTCGCCGGCGTCAGGCTGCGGACGCGGCTTCTGAGCAGAGCGTGAAGCCGGATCGTTGAGGGTTTCGCGGTCTGGGCCTTGCCACGCCCCGCAGCGGTGTCGAGACTGGCTCGTCGCGGGTGCCGGTGCGGCCCGATATCGCGGAGTTTCACTGAGGAGGAGTAGTAATGACGCGAGTTTCCGACGTGATGTCGCCGGAGGTGGTGGCCTGCGCGGAGGACACCCCGATGCCGGCGATCGCCAACGCGATGATCAGCCAGCAGATTCATGCGGTCTTCGTCGTTGACGCCCACAGGAGGCCAGTCGGCATAGTCAGTGACACGGATCTGCTCGCCGGAGAGTGGCTTGGTACGGATGGCGCACGCCTCCAGGCCCTAAAGACGATGACCGCCCGTGAGTTGATGAGTGCGCCTGTCGCGACGATTGGTGCCACCGGAGCGATTCAGGCTGCGGTGCAGAAGATGAGGGAGCTTCATGTCGGCCGGCTTCTCGTCTGCAATGACAGCTCGATCGCCGTCGGTGTTCTCTCGATCAGCGATCTAGTCGCCGCTGTCGAGCGGCCGAGCACGGGCCGTGCTTGCGTCCGAGACGTCATGTCTCACGCGATTGTGACCTGCCGGCCACAAACACCGGTGCACGCCGCGCTTCGCGCGATGACGGAGCGGAAGTCGAGATCGATTGTAGTCACGGAGTCCGATTTCGTTCTCGGCATCTTGACCGGTTACGACGTGCTCGGTCTGCATGGTGTGCTCCCCGGTGCGCGCGACCTCGGGACGGTTGCGGACTTGATGACTTCTCCCGTGATAACGGCGAGTCCTGACATGGCGCTCGCGGAAGCGGCCGATCTGATGCTGACGCGCGAGATCCATCGGTTGGTTGTCGTCGACGCAAGCGGGCGCGGACCTTTGGGATTGATTTCTACTTGGGATCTCGTCGCGGAAATGGGCGACAAAACCTCGGTGTGGCAGCAGGCGATCGCGTCAGCAGACTAAGACGACCGCGGCCAGGGATGCAGCCTTGACAAGGACAGCGCGCACAGCCGGTGAAGAGCAGCTCGGGAACCTCTCAGATGAGGAGGGGATCGCGCACAAGCCGAGCGACATCACCTACGACGAGCAGTTCTACCCGGCGATTCCGCGCCGACTGCGGCCGTCAGCCCGCCGGCCCCTGGGCGCTCGAATACGGGAGGCGTTGTCAGGCGATCCGACCGGCGAGAACGAGTCGTACGTCAAATGGCTCGTCGAGCAATCCATGCTTTGGGACGCCAAGCAGCTGGCGATGCAGCTATCGGGTCAGGGAAGTATGTGGCAGAACCCGTACGCGGATCCCAATCCCCGGGCCGCACTGGACCGCGCCGGGGTCTGGTTCACCGCGTATCCATTGTCATTTGTGACTCGTCCCGGGGAGTCCTTCCTCGCCGGCCTGTCGGACTCCGAACTGTGGCAGGCGCTCAATGAGATTGGAATCGACGCTGTCCATACCGGCCCGGTCAAGCAGGCCGGCGGCATCTCGGGATGGCGCCAAACGCCGTCGGTCGACGGGCACTTCGATCGCATCAGCATGCAGGTCGATCCCGCGTTCGGAACCGAAGAGCAATTCCGAACCCTGTGCGCGACAGCCGCCGAGTTCGGAGGCGCGGTCATCGACGACATCGTTCCCGGACACACTGGAAAGGGGGCGGACTTCCGGCTTGCGGAGCTTGCCTACGGCGATTACTCCGGGATCTACCACATGGTCGGGATCGACCCAAAAGACTGGCACCTCCTTCCCGACGTCCCGGATGGAGAAGACTCGGTAAACCTCGATGCGAAGGCCGAGGGGGACCTTGAGCGGGCCGGATACATCATCGGCCGCCTCCAGCGCGTGATCTTCTACGAGGCTGGTGTGAAGGAGACCAACTGGAGCGCGACCCGAGTTGTCCGCGGGGTCGACAAGGTCGATCGCCGGTGGGTGTACCTGCATTACTTCAAGGCAGGGCAGCCATCGATTAACTGGCTCGACCCGTCCTTCGCTGGAATGCGCCTCGTGATCGGGGATGCTCTGCACGCACTCGCCGACCTCGGAGCCACGGGCGTGCGCCTGGATGCGAACGGTTTCCTGGGGGTAGAGAAGAGCGCCGAGGACCGGCCTGCGTGGTCTGAGGGCCACCCACTTTCAGAGGCGGCCAACCATCTAATAGCGAGCATGGTTCGCAAGATGGGCGGTTTCTCGTTTCAGGAACTGAACCTCGCACTGGACGACATCAAAACGATGGGGGACTCGGGCGCCGATCTCTCCTACGATTTCGTCAATCGACCGGCCTACCATCACGCGCTGGTCACGGGCGATACGGAGTTCCTGCGTCTGACGCTGAACCTGGCGCGCTCCCTGGGGATCGATGCGGCTGCCCTGGTACACGCGCTCCAAAACCACGATGAGTTGACGCACGAGCTCGTGCACTTTGCCACCGCTCACCGAGACGACATCTACATGTTCGACGGCGAGGACTACACGGGCTTCGCCCTTGCCGAACGGATCCGTGGCGAGCTGTGTGTCCACCTGACAGGACCGGCCGCGCCGTACAACCGGACGTTCACCACCAACGGTATCGCCTGCACGACCGCGAGCGTGATCACCGCGGCGCTTGGAATTCGCGATCACGCGACGCTTGGCAGCGAGGAGGTTGAGAAGGTAATCCGGGTCCATCTGATGCTGGCGATGTTCAACGCGTTGCAGCCCGGCGTCTTCGCGCTGTCGGGATGGGATCTGACCGGGATGCTGACGCTAGACGCCGCCGAGGTCGCCGACCTGATCGTTCAAGGCGACACTCGCTGGATCAATCGGGGCGCTCACGATCTCATGGGGGTCAATCGAAATGCGACGCGGTCCGAAGGCGGCCTGCCGGTCGGCAGAAGTCTGTACGGCACGCTACCTGAGCAACTCGCCCAGCCTGCGTCGTTCGTCCGACGACTGCAGCGGATCATCGAAGTCCGCAAGCGGTATCGAATCCCTGTCAGCGCACAGGTCGATGTACCGCCCGTGTCGCACAAGCCAATGCTGGTGATGGTGCACCGACTCGATGACGACGCGCTTCAGCTGACGGTGCTGAACTTTTCCGGAGAAGCGCTGACCGGTAGCGTGCAATCGGAGTGTTTGGAGCCCGGTGCGGTGGTCTTCGACATGTTCTCCGATGAGCCGATCGCGAGGGTCGATGACCTCCGGAGCTTCAACCTGACGCTCGACGAGTACGAGGGGAGATCGCTGCTCGTCCCGGCCGAGCCGAGTCCCGCGGGGAACGGCTCACCCCCGCGGTGAGGACGCTATCGCTTCCCGTCTCGTAGGGGAGCGATGACTCCCGCGATGGCACTGGCGCCGACGAGTCCAACGATGACGACGATGAGGGCGTGCGGCACCGTATACCGTTGCCCGAGCGCGCCGATCAGCGGCGGGCCGACAAGAAACCCGCAGTAGCTGATAGAGGTGATGACGCCGACTCGGGACGCCGCCATCCTCGGATCGTCCGCTCCGGCCGTGATTCCCACCGGAAACCCGAAGGACACGCCGGCTCCCCAGAGCACGGCACCACCGATCGTCGTCGACGTGCTTGCGCCGAAGACGAATAGCACGAGTCCGCCGATTGCGACCACGGTCAGTCCCCGAACGATCCGGACGCGCCCGTAGGAGTCCAACAGCGGCGGCCCGAACCATCGGCAGGTGGTCATCGCCGCGAGGAAGCCGGTGAGGGCGAGCGTGCCCTCCAGAGCCCGCCCGCCGTGACCGTCGACGGTGGCGACGTTGATCCAGTCGTAGCCGGATCCCTCCGCGAATGCGAAAGCCAGGCCGAACATGCCTATAAGCAACGTCCGCCGCTCGCGCCAAGCGGTCAAGGACCTGCGAGCCGAGCGCGCTCGCCGCGCGCCTGATTCGCGCTGATCCGGGAGGAAACGCTGCGCAGCGAGAGGTACAACTGTCGCGACGGCGATGGCCACGGCCGAGATATGGGCGGCCACGGAGACGTTCAGCGCGATGATCGCCGCGCCCCCAAGCGCGCCGACGACAGTGCCGAGGCTCCAGCAGGCATGGAAGCGGGGCATTACCGCGCGCCCAAGCTGCTGTTCGACGAGCGCGCCTTGGACGTTCATAGCCATCTCCCATGTGCTCGTCCCGATGCCGTACGCAAATAGTCCAACGACGACGGGCGCGACCCCGATTGCGTCGCCGACCGCGACCGTGGCCAAGCCGGCACCGGCGAGAACCGCTCCCGCCGCGACCGTCCGCCGGGAGCCGAAGCGATTTACGATCGGGCCCGACAGAGGGAGCGCGATGACTGCTCCAACGGCAGCGGCGAGCAGGACCAGCCCGAGACTTCCCGGGTCAAGGCCGAGTTGCTCTTTCACTTGTGGAATCCGGGACGCCCAGCTGGCGAAAGCGAAGCCGCTGCCGCCGAAGGCTATGTACGTGGCACGGGCGGCGACGTCGACCTCACTGGCGTGCGGACGCTTTTTGTAACCGACAACCATCGGCTCCGCGCCTCGACCCGCTCCACGTGACATCCCCGAACGCGACTCAGAGCTCACAACGCCGCGACTGTGGCCGCCCGGGCGGGAGCGTAAAGATCGGCTATGCCGAGGGCTCGGCGCTGTAAGACGTCTTCACACGGTCGCATTACGGGTCGCGGCGGTTGCGACCAGCCCGCCCTCGGCGGCGACTCGGAGCGCGGTGGCGGCCACGGTCAGCGCGGGGTTGACAGCCGCCGAGGACCGGAACACAGATGCGTCAACGATCCAGAGGTTCTCGACGTCGTGGCTTCGACACGCTGGATCCACGACACTTGTGCGCGGGTCCTCGCCCATACGGGCAGTTCCACATTGGTGCGACGTCGCTGCGATCCCGAGGTGCTGCTTGAAAATGAACGGGTAGCCCGCACGTCGCAAGGCACGGGTCGTTCGGCGCACCAGCTCCTGGTGCGGTTCCAGGTTGGTCGCTCGCCGGTACAGCCGTACTCGATCAGACGGGTCGATCTCAACGCGGTTTTCCGGGCGAGGGAGATCTTCGGTCTCAACGAAGAACTCGACGCTGTGTTGCGTGATCCATTCGAGGACGCCGAGCGGGACCCATCGGCGGGCGGACTTGATCGTCTCGCCTTGCAACTTGCCGAGGCTCTGGACGTTTCCGAGGGGATAAGCACGCCCTGGGCCGGCGAAGTACCAGTCGTTGACGCCGAGAGTCTTCTCAAACTGCATATGGTGCTGCCGACCCGGTCGGGCGCCGACGACGAAGGTGCTGACGTGCGCCATGTAGTTGCGGCCGACTTGCCCGGACCGGTTGGCAAGACCTGCCGGCGTTCCGTCCGTACGTGACCGCAGCAACAGTGCCGCCGTGTTGACCGCTCCCGCGGATAGGACGTAGCGTCCCGCGGTGACCGTGACCGGGCGGCCGTCCCGCACGACCTCCAGGCGGATCACTCGGGTTCCGGCATCGTCGGTTCGCGCGCGTCGCACCTCGGCGCGCGTGAGGAGCTTCACGTTAGGCGACTCGAGCGCAGGTCGCATGGCGCAGACGTCCGCATCGCCTTTCGCATCGACCATGCAAGGGTACGAATCGCAGGTGCGACACAGTACGCAGCGCCCGCCCCTGCGCCAGTCGACTGCCTGGGGCAGAGGGAACGGATGCAGCCCCTGGCGGGCGAAGCTCGCGGCGACCTTTGCGATGGGCGGCTCATGGGGCAGAGCCGGAAAGGGGTAACCACTCGAGCGTGGCGGCTCCGTCGGATCGCCGTCGCCGCCGTGGACCCAGTACAGGCGTTCAGCCTCGGCGTACCACGGCTCCATCTTGGCATAGTCAACTGGCCACGCCGGCGAGACCCCGTCACTGGTTTCCACTTCGCCAAAATCCTCGGCGCGGAAACGGGGCAGGGTCGCGCCATAGAGCTTGCTCGACCCGCCGACGTAGTGGTACGTACCGGGTATGAACCCTTCCCCCGTCAAGCCGTCGATCCACTCGGCAGAGTTCTTGTAGCGGCCGTGGCCGTGAACCGCATGCGCCGACCAGTTCTCCCGCTCGCGTGGTAGGAAGTCTCCTTGCTCGACTACTAGCACCCGAACGCCCGCGTCGCGCAGCGCCCACGCGAGGGTGGCGCCGCCGACGCCGGCGCCGACTATCGCGACATCACATTCGATGTCGCCGCGGTAATTGAAGCCAACGACACCGGGAGCATCGGGCGCGAAGATCGAGTCAGGCACGCCGGGCCGCCCGCTTGCGCCGGCGGTCACGCTCGTCCTTCAGGCGATCCTCAGGGGGCAACTGGGCTCCGGATAGATGTTCTTGGTTCGGCCTCCGACCCGAGCACATCCGCGCGAGTAGCGTCCGGATCGAGCCTGTAGCTGGCTGACACGGCGTGTCCGGCCATCCCCTCGGCTTCGCAGATCGCTCGTACGGCGGGGGCGACCGTCCTGCTCCCCTCCGGCGTAGCTCGCTGGTAAGTGACCGTCTTCAGGAATTTCCCGACCCAAAGCCCTCCGGTATAACGGCTGGTCTTCAACGTCGGGAGAACGTGGTTTGTTCCGATCGCTTTGTCGCCATACGCGACGGTCGTGTCTGCGCTTAGGAACAGAGAGCCGAAGTTCTTGAGACGTTCCAGATACCAGTCCGGCTCGCGCGTGTGTACCTCCACATGTTCGGCGGCGAATTGCTCGGCCAAACGGAGCATTTCGTCCTCGTCGGAGCACACTACAACCTCGCCGCACTCGGCCCAGGCACGACTGGCGATCTCCGCCGTCGGCCATCTTTCCAGCCAGCGTTCGATCTCCTCGACGACTGCCACGGCCATGTCTTTGGAAGTTGTGATGAACCAGCACGGAGAGTTAGGACCGTGCTCGGCCTGTGCGAGCAGATCGATTGCCACGAGCTCGGGGTTGGCTGAGTCATCCGCGATGATGAGGACCTCCGACGGGCCGGCGAGCAAGTCTATTCCGACGGTTCCGAACAGCTGTCGCTTTGCCTCGGTGACGTACTGATTGCCCGCGCCGACCACGAAGTCGACGGGCTCGAAGTCATCGAAGCCGAACGCCAACGCGGCGAGCGCCTGGGCGCCACCGACGCACAGTATCTCGTCGGCTCCAGCGGCTGCCATCGCGTACAGCTGGGGTGGGTGCACGCCGCCGCTGGGGGTCGGTGGCGATGCGGCTACGACGCGTGGCACACCAGCGACCTTGGGAACCGCCACCGTCATAATCGACGATGCGATCAGCGGGTAGCGCCCACCGGGCGAGTATGCCCCTACTGCGCCTACCGGTATGTGCTTCTGTCCGAGCCAGACACCAGGAAGTGTTTCGGCCTCGAACTCGGACATCGAGGCGAGCTGGCGCTCGGCGAATCCACGCACCTGCGCGATCGAGAAATCGATGTGCCTTCGCAGCCCGTCGTCGATTTCGGCCGTGGCTTTCGCAATGTCGTCCGGGGAAACGCGAAAACTCTCCGGACGCCACCCGTCCAGCTGTTCCGAATAGCGCCTCAACCCCTCGCCGCCCTCCTCGCGGACAGCTTTGAGGATCTCGCGCACCGTCTTGCGGACGCGGCCGTCGGCACCATCAGGCACTGGCCTGGCTCGCTTCAGATACTCGAGCAACGAAGGTCCTCGATGGTTCTCGCCGCGCTCCCGTTTGGTGCGAGCGCACGGTCTTCAACAACGGATGACCGACCCGTGAGAACCTCAGGCCGCAGCAGCTCGTCCAGCTGCTCGCGGCTCAGCCAACCCTTCTCGCCGACAAGCTCAGAGATTCCGCGGTCCGTCGCAAGCGCCTCTTGCGCGATTTGGCTTGCCCGCCCGTAACCAATGTAAGGCGTAAGCACCGTGGCAAGGCCGGCCGATCGCTGCACGATCCGCCGCAAACGGGCCGGATCGGCGGTGATCCCACTCACGCAGCGGGCCGCGAGGGTGAGAACGGCCGCACGGAGATGCTCGATGCCCTCGAACAGCCGGTGCCCAATGATGGGCTCAAAGGCATTGAGTTGGAGTTGGCCGCCTTCCGCGGCAAAGCTGATCGTTACGTCGTTGCCGATCACCTCGAACGCGACCTGATTCACCACTTCGGGGATGACTGGGTTGACCTTACCCGGCATGATGCTCGAACCTGCCTGCACGGCAGGCAGCCGGATCTCCCCGAACCCTGCGCGTGGCCCCGAGGACAACAGGCGCAGATCGTTACAAATCTTCGACAACTTGAGCGCGAAGCGCTTGAGCACGCCGGAGAGCAGCACGAACACACCTGCGTCCTGAGTCGCCTCGACCAGGTCGACCGACGTTGTCAGTTCGATGCCCGTGATCGCCTCGAGATGGATCCTTACTCGCTCCCGGTACTGCGGGTGACTGTTTATCCCCGTCCCGATTGCCGTTCCACCCAGGTTTATCTCGCGTAGTAACTGTCTCGCCTCGCCGAGCCGACTCACCTCCTCGCTGAGCGTGACGGCGAACGCACCGAATACCTGACCGAGTGTGATGGGGACCGCATCCTGAAGCTGCGTGTGGCCGATGGTCACGACGTCGGCGAGCTCCGTCGCCTTCCCCTCGAAGGCATTGATCAGAGTCGCGATGGCGCCGAGCAGCCCGTGAGCGGCGTCATCCAAGGCGATCCGTAGCGCGGTCGCGTAGACGTCGTTGGTGCTTTGGCTCAAGTTGACGTCGTCTATGGGATGGAGGAACTCGTAAGCGCCGCGCACGTGCCCGAGATGCTCAAGAGCGCGATTCGCGATCACCTCGTTGGCATTCATGTTTGTCGATGTCCCCGCTCCTCCTTGGATGGCATCGACCGGGAATTCGTCGTGAAGCGCGCCGGCGCGGACCTCCTCGCACGCGGCCACGATCGCCTCCGCCTTAGCGCTGTCGAGCAAGCCAAGATCAGCATTCGCGTGCGCCGCCGCCTGCTTGACAGCGGCCATTGCCCTGATGAGCCCGGTATGCCGCGAGATCGGAATTCCGCTGATCTGGAAGTTCTCGACCGCGCGGAGCGTATGAATTCCGAAATACGCGTCCGCGGGGACCTCCCGCTCGCCGATGAGGTCTCGCTCTCGACGGTATGGACGTGAGCCGCTCACCGACTAAGCGTGGCGTCCGCGAGGCTGGGCGGCAATACACGGAGTGGCCCAATCTGTGCCGCCCGCTGCACATTCCGCCCACCCATCCAATCGAAGAGGCGAGGACCCCGGACGGTTACGGCGTCGAGACCCGACCTGGGGCATCAGCCCAAATCAACGCTCGACTCCCAGCGCGCTGGGCAGATCGGCGAAACGGTCGATCACGGGCGTGCCGTCGACGACCGTCCGTTCGTCAGGCTCCGGCCGCGGGGCCACCCAGACCGCACCGACGCCCACCGCCCGGGCTCCGAGCACGTCCTGCTGCCAATCGTCGCCGACCATCAGCGTGCGCGCAGGCGTGCTGCGAAGGGCATCTACTGCCAGCTCGAAGATCTCGGGTCTGGGCTTGGCGACTCCAACCTCCGCCGAGATGATGACTGCGTCGAAGTATCGGTCCAAGTGCGTGCAGCTGAGCTTCCGTCGCTGAAGGTCGCCAGGGCCATTTGTGAGCAGCGCAAGCCGAAACCTCTGCTGAAGGCTTCCAAGCGCGTGAGTTACGCCCGGGAAGGTGCGGATAGTTTTCAGCCGCTCGGCTTGGAGCGCGGCGCCGAGCGGCTCGTGGTCGACGTGTCTTCGTGCCCCTGCGCGCGCGCAAACCGAAGACCAGAACTGTTCTCGAAACCACGGCATCCACTCACGGATTGCGCGCAGCAGGTCGCCCGGCCCCGCGAACTCGACCCAGAGCGCGTCGGACCTTGCGCACCCAAGGCGACGAAAATCATCGCCGAATGGCTGCGTCGGCCAGAGCTCGTCTAGCACCGGATCGACTTGTCTCGCGACCGCGCCGGGTTCCGTGCCGTACCACTCGGCAGCAAGTGAATCGAGCGCGGCGATTGCCTCGGCGTAGGTCCCTCGCGCATCGACCAGCGTGTCGTTGAGGTCGATCAGCAACGCCTCTGGGGGCGGCAGCGAGGCGATCACACCGCCCATCGCACGCTGCCCGCGAGGAGGACCATCGTGTCGGGTCGCGTCACGCGCTCACCACGGTCGTGTCCAGCATGATCTTGATGTGGTCGCTGTGTTCGTCGACCAGCGCGTCGAATCCGTTCGTTACGCCATCGGCGAGCGAGACCTCAGCGGTCACGACGCGTTCGACCGGCAGGTTGCCCGAGGCGATGAGGCTGATCACGCGGGGCCAACTGTCTACGGGAAAGCAGTTCGAGCCGCGGACGTTGAGATCTCTCAGCGTCACGGTGCGCAGGTCGATCTCGGCCGGCCGGGTGTGCAACCCGATCTGCACCATCACGCCTCCCGGCCGGAGCGACGCGAGGCACGTTCCTACGGCGCCTGGATTGCCGACGCATTCGATCGCGATGTCGATCCCTCCTTCTGTCGTCCTGCGCAGGTGCGCCGGAACGTCCATGTCCGTGGGATCGAGGAGGTCCGTGAGCTCCAATATCCCCGCCCGCGCCCGGCGGCGAGCGTTCGGCTCGGAGAGGAACACCGCAACTGCGCCGGCCGCCATGGCCGCGAGCGCGACGAGCTGTCCGATTGGTCCTCCTCCTGTGACCAGCACGGTGTCCCCGAGCTTCACGCCCGCGGTAGTAATTGCGTGGATCGCGACCGCCGTCGGCTCGACCATCGCCCCCTGGACGTCGCTGACGCCGTTCGGCAGGCGCGCCACCTGGTGCTCGGCAACGATCGACAGCTCGCCCATGCCTCCCCACGGCCAGTTGAGCCCGACGGCGCCGAGCCTATCGCAGGCCTGCGGGCGCCCGGCGCGGCATGCGCTGCACGCGCCACAGAAAAACAAGGGCATTACCGCTACTCGATCGCCGGGCTCGACAGCTGCGACTCCTTCCCCGACCGAGAGCACCTCGGCGGAGAACTCGTGGCCGAGGACCTGGGGCATCGACGCGCCGGTCAGCAAATGGGGAGTCGGACTGGCCAGCAGCGGGCCATGCCGGTATTCGTGTAGGTCGGTCCCACAGATCCCGGCGCGCAGGTTCCGCAGCAGCACCTGCCGGGGGCCCGGCGTCCCGGGCTCATCGATGTCCTCGACGCGGAGATCACCCGCGCCGTGAAAACGCAGTGCGAGCATCGTCAGATTCCGAGCGAACGGAAATACCCGAGGCTGCGCTCGGCATCGTTGATCGTCGCGCACTCGACCGACATCACTATGTCGCGGGGAGCCGCACGGCAGATATCGATGATCCGCGGCCAGTCGATCACTCCCTCGCCGCAGGCGCAGCCGAGCATCCCCTTCACCTTGCCGCGGTAGCGCTCGGCGTCAGGCTTCGAGATGTCTTTCGCGTGCACGCAGACGACGTCGTCGATGATCTCGGCCAGCCACGCGTGCGGATCGTTGCCGCTGAGGAATGAATTGCCCGTGTCGAAGTTGATCGCGAGCGCTGGGCTGTCGACAAGCTCGAAGGTGCGCTTGAGTGCCGCCGGCGTGTCGGTGTACTCGGCATGGGTCTCGAGCGCGACGATCACGCCACGGCGCGCCGCGACGGCGGTCGCCTCCTCGAGTACGTAGCGCATCAACGTATGGTTCTGCTCGTCGTTCGTCCACGCCGGCCGGGCGGGGCCCGAATCAGTAATGACGATCGGCGAGCCGCATTCGTGGGCGAAGCGAACCGCCTGCTTGAGGTAGTTGCCGCTGATGTCCGGACGGCACAGCGGGCTGTGCGCGGACAAGCCCGAGAGCCTGAGTCGGTTCTTCTCAGCGGCGTCGCGGACACGGAATGGGTCATCGAGCATCGAGACCGTGTGGAAGTAGCCGGCCCCGCTGAGCAACTCGCGGCCCCAGTGCACCATCGGCTCGACGTACTCATAGCCCATGTCTGCGGCCTTGTCCATCGCCCACTCGAACGACTTGTCGCTCGAGCGCACGTACTCAAGGTTGATGCCAACCTTCACTGTTCCCACGTTGGCTTCTCCACCATTCAGCGTTGGCCGCGACCGCCTACGGCCCGGTCCCCGGACCGGCCATCACCAGGCGCGTCGGTAGAGCTCGATGATGTCAGACGCCTCGGGGATCACCGGGTTCCGTGCGGGGCTGCCTGACGCGATTGCATCGCCGGCCATCTTGCTCAGGCTCGCCTCGAAACGCTCCGCGTCGACGTTCGGGAGATCACGTAGGCGCGGGATCTTGAGCTCCTCGTTGAGCTCGTGGAGCCGGTCGAGCAGCTTGACGCCAGCGGCGGCGTCGGAGTCGTCGGTACTTGCTGCACCGAGCGCGCGACTGACCGTGGCGTAGCGCGCGGGCCTCCCCTTGAGGGAGTACTCGGTCACGGTCGGTAGCAGGACGGCGTTCGACAGGCCGTGCGGGACCCCGAACACGGCTCCAAGTGGCCGGCTCATCCCGTGCACGAGGCACACGCTGCTGTTCGCGAACGCGATCCCGCCGTGGCACGCGGCGATCGCCATCGCGCCGCGTGCGGCTCGGTCGTTGGGGTCGCGCCATGCAGCGGCGAGGCTGCGTCCTACAAGCCGGACGCATGAGAGCGCATACGGATCGGTCATCGGCCCGGCAAGAGCGGAGACATATGCCTCGATGCCGTGCGTCAAGGTGTCGACCCCGACGTGCGCCGTGAGGGCCGGTGGCATCGTCATCGTCAACTCGTAGTCAACGAGGGCCACGGCCGGGACGAGCTTGCCATCGAGGATCATCATCTTCGTGTGCTGAACCGAGTCGGTGATGACGGTCACCCGCGTCGCCTCGCTCCCGGTGCCGGCAGTCGTAGGCACCGCGATCAGCGGCAATCCGGGGTTCGGGATCTTGTGGTAGCCCATGAATGCGCTGAGTGGGCCCGGGTTGGATTTGGCGATCGCGATCATCTTGGCGGCATCGAGCGCGCTGCCACCTCCGACGCCCACGACCACCTCGGCCTCGCTCGCCTCGAGTGCCTCCAACCCGTCGGTGACGTTTGCGTCCGTCGGGTCGGGCTGTACCCCATCGAATACGGAGGTCGTCACGCCGGCGGACTCCAGATATCTCGCAACGATCTCGGCGACGCCCGAGGACCGCATGAACGGGTCGGTGACGAGGAGGGCCCGCTCGGCGCCGAGGCGGCGAGCGTGCTCGCCTACCGTGCTGCTGGCTTCTGCCCCGGTCACGATCGTGGCGGGAACCTGAAAAGTAGCGACGTCGGTCATCAGGGTGATTCCTAGAATCCGCGTGAGCTCACGTACTGCTCGCGCCCCTGGAGGTAAGCCGGCACGGTGATGTCCCATTCGCCGGTAACGTGCACGCCGCTCCACGGCAGCTCGGGTTCCGACATCGCCTCGACGACCGCGGGTCGGCCGGCGGCAAACGCCCGCTCGAGCGCGGCGCCGAGGTCGGATGGATGGTCCACCCGCTCGGCATGGCAGCCGAGCGCTCTGGCCATCTCGGCGATGTTCGCGAAATACCGCTCACCGGAGCGGAGCCGGAACTTGGTGTTGAGCTCCCGGTCCGGCCCGAACAGGTTCTCCTGCAGGTTCGCGATCGCGCCCCATCCGCCGTTGTTGAAGACAAGCACTACGGTCGGCAGCCCCATCATTACCGCCGCGGCGAGCTCGGTCCCTGTCATCAGGAAGCTGCCGTCGCCGACGATCGAGAGCACCCTCCGGTCCGGTGCCCCGAGCTGCACGCCGAACGCGGCCGGCACGCCGAAACCGATGCCTTGCATGCATCCGTCGGTGATGTGCGTCTTCGGTTCGAACACTTGGAACTCGTTGTAGACGTGCGCCTGAGGGCTGCTCGAGTCCGTCACGACGATGCCGTCATGGGGAAGCACCTTGCGCACCTCAACCATCGCGCGGGAAAGCGTCATTGGCACGTGATCCGTCGTCTGCATCGGCCGTAGCCGTTCCTCCCACTGTCGTTTGAGATCCTGAAGCTCGGCGAAGTACCCGGTCGAGCGATAATCGGCCGGCGAGCTCGCCTGCTGGAGCTCGGCGAGTAGGTCCTCGAGCGCGGGCTTCGCGTCACCAACGATGCCCACCTCCACCGGATAGTTCTTCCCGATCTCGAACCCGTCGATATCGATCTGGACGAGCTTCGTCGTCGTACCGATGTTGAACGTGACCCCTGGGCGATATGAGGAGGTGATGCGGTCGCTGAAGCGACAGCCGACGGCCAGGATCACATCGGCCTGCCTCGTCATCGCGTTGCCCGAGATCGAGCCCATGTCGCCACACGGCCAGGCAAACAGCTCATGGTCCTCGCGGATAACACCCTTGCCGTTGAACGTGGTCGTCACCGGCGCGCCGAGATGCTCGGCGATCTGCACGAACGCGTCCGTCGCGCCTGCCTGGATCACGCCGCCCCCGCCAAGCAGGACGGGGCGCTCGGCCGCGGCGAGGACGGCGGCGGCTCGGGCGATCTCCGCGCGACTCCCCGACGGCCGGCCCGAGGCACGGCGCTTGAGTGGCTCGGGCGGGTCCCACTCGCCCAGCTCCGCCTGAAGGTCCTGCGCGAGGTCGATCAGAACCGGGCCGCGGCGGCCCTCGAGCATCGTGTTGAATGCCTGGTGCAGGATCGTCGGCAGCTGCTCGAGCCGGCCCGGTTGCCACCAGCGCTTGACGACCGGCGCGGCCATCGCCGGGAAGTTGTTGCTGTGGGGGCGATCGATCTCCTGCAAGACCCCGCGGTTCTCCATGTAGGTGTGCACCCCGCCGGCAATCAGTAGGAACGGGATCGAGTCCCCGTAGGCGGTCGCGAGCCCCGTCAGTGTGTTGGTGGCGCCTGGGCCGAGGGAGCTGATGACGACCGCGACCTCGCCGGTCGCGCGGTAGTAGCCGTCGGCCATGTGGGCCGCGCCCTGCTCGTGCATTGCGGGCAGCACCGAGATCTCATGCTTGTGATCCACGAAAGCATCAAGGAGCGCCGTGTTTCCGTGCCCCGGCACGGCGAATACGTACTTGACGCCCTCGGAGATGAGGTATTCAACGACCATCTGCCCGCCCGTGCGCTGCATCTGCATCTCTCCTCGAAGTCACATACCCGTCCGGCCGCTCGCGCGACGGCTTTCACGGCGTGTTGTAGCGGGAGTGTGCCCCTCGGTCCGTGGCCGGGCAAGCCGCATGCCGTGCAATCTTGGCGCCGCAACTTGCACAGACGTCATCTGGGGATCCGAGCCTCCGTCGGGCAGGCCATCGAGCGCGTTCCGGCATCGGCGCCGATACGGAAACGCTCTCGGTGCCCAGGTGCAGAACGTGCGAAGCGATGCCGTCGGAGTTGCACAGTCCGGCCGGTCGCGTCTAGACTCGGCACGTGCGAGTTCGTGACTTGCTAGAGATGAGCGTTCTGCAAGAGGCCGGCCTTCGGGTCGTTTCGGGCGAGGACTCGCTCGACCAGGATGTCCGCTGGGTCCACTCGAGCGAACTCGGCGACGTGGCGCAATACCTATCCGGCGGCGAGGCACTGTTGACCGCCGGCACGCTGCTCAGCTCACGCTCCGACTCCCGACGCTACATCCGTGAACTTCAGGACGTGGGAGTCTCATGCGTGATCCTGGAGCTTGTTCGCCGGTTCCGGACGATTCCGCCAGAGATGCTCGAACAGGCGTCGAAGGGGAGCTTGGTGCTCGTAACGCTAGACCGAGAGGTGCCGTTCGTGCAGGTTACGAAGCTCGCCCACACGATGCTCGTGAGCTCGGCACACGCCACGCTCGAACGCGCGATCGAGATCGACGATGCCTTGAATGCGCTGATGCGCGACGGCGCGCCGCTGGGGTCCGTCCTCGAACTGCTCGCCGAGCGGCTCGACAACCCAGTGATCCTTGAGGACGGCTCGCGACGGGCAATCGCGCACGGCGGGGCCCCCGCGAGCGTCGCGCCGCTGCTCCAGCGTTGGCAAGCGCACTCCCGACAGGGGCATCGCCTCGACCGCTCTACATCGGTCCAGCATCTACGTGAGCCGAGCGGGTGTGCATGGAGCGCCATAAGCGTGCGTGGCGAGGACTGGGGACGGCTGCACGTGGTCGAGGTCGACTCGCCCTTGGGCGACCTAGCGCGCCTCACGCTCGGACGTGCCAGCGCAAGCATTGCTCTGTACCTGATGAGTGAGCGCGAGGCGGCGCTCAGCGATGCCGCGGAGCACTCGCTTGTAGGGGGGCTCGTCGCCGCGGATCGATTCAGTGGGCGGGACTTCCTCGCTCGCGCCAGCGGCCTCGGGGTCGAGCTCACCGGGGACCTCGCGATGCTGATCATCGGCTCCGGCGAGGAGAGCGCCGCGGCGCTTGCGGGCGACGAGCTCGCGGGTGTGGTCGCTGAAACGCGGGTCGCGCTGCAGGCGGGTCGGTGGGCCGGCGTTGTCGGTGTACTTGGCGGCAATGTCGCGGTGGTTGCTACGGCTGAACCCCCGGACGGGTTGCATGAGGCGGCGGGTGCGCTCGCGCGCGCCCTACCACCGCGGAAGGGCGAGCATCTGCAAATCGGTGTGAGCAGGCCATGCCATGCCGCCCGGCTCCCGCAGGCATACGCCGAGGCGTCAGCGGCACAGCGCTTAGGTCCCCTCTCAGGCAGCGGTTCGGTGCACTTCTACGATGCGCTCGTCCTATACCGCTTGCTGTCACATCTGGCGGGCGGCCCAAGCCTCGCGAACTTCGTGGAAGACGAGCTCGGCGCTCTGTTGTCTCCCGGGGACCAGCCGTCGGTCGACCTGCTCCACACGTTAGATGCCTACCTGCAAGCGAATGGAAACAAGATCGCCACGGCGCAGAAGCTGCACCTCCAGCGACGCTCGGTGTACTACCGCTTGGAGCGCATCGAGGCGCTCCTTGGCCGCTCACTGGAGGACCCGGAACAGAGGGTGCGTCTCTACATCGCGCTGCGGGCCCACGAGATGCTCGAAGCGAGGCTGGACCGCCCCGATGCGCTGATGCCAGCGCGATAGCGGCATCCCGACTCGTGGCCGGACAACTCGATCGGTGGAACGTCCTCGGGTCCCGCTCAGATGCGACGCGCCGCTCGCTCGCCCTCGTGTACGGCCTCGAACGTCGTTCGGCAGGCGATCGCGTCGCCAACACGTTCGACCGGGATGCCGAGGGCCTTTATGGCGAAATACAGCTCGTTCACGGGCCGATGCCGTCCGGCCAAGATGACGGTGTCAACCCCATTGAGGGTCAGGTGGTCCCCGCGCTCTGTCAGCGTGACTGCCGTCGGCGAGACGGCGTCGATCGAAGCGAATTCGTGAGTTGTGATCGTCGAGGCGAAGATCCGCGGGATCAGTCGGTTCTGGCTGAACGGGCCGATCTTCGCGGCGACATGCGGCAGGGGGGAGCTCAGGTGGACGTCGTGCCCTCGCGTGGCGAGATGCAGGGCGAGGCTGATTGCCTTCCAGCCACCCTCGCCGTCGTCCGCGATTAACACTTTGTCGCCAACCTCGGCGCGGTGCTCAAGGACATCCCAGACATCGAGGACGTGCTCTTGCTCGAGCCCTGGGGTCGTGTGGACCCCTCTGGCGATATTGCCGATGATGTCGCGGCCCGGGGCCGACCCCGTCGCTATGACTACGTGGCCGAGTCCCAGCGCGTGCAACTCGGCAGCCGTGGGAGCCCAATCAAGCCGAAGATCGACGCCGAGCTTGTGAATCTGAGTCTCCAAGTGGGAGATCACCCCGCCGAGTTCCTCGCGGCCGTCGACTGATGCGGCGAGCCGCAGCTGCCCACCGACCACCGTCGAGGCGATGCACCGCGTCAGTGCCTCTCGTCCGACGACGTCCGGACACGGCACCGGTCAGGGCCACTACTGCGAATAACGACCGGCGTTTGGCTGCCCGCGCGATCACCCCTGAGGCGCCGGCTTGTCCACGATTCAGCCGACCCATGTCCGCCGCGAGGTCGCGACACCGTCAAGCGCGGACTCGTCCCGCACTCGCCCGTGACAAGTGCCACTCGCCCGGTAAGGTCGAACCGCCCGGCCTGACACCACGGCGCGACTGTAGGTCACCGTCGCCGACTGAGTCAACGCGAGCCCTGTGACTCCTTGCGGTCGTTGTTGCTCGTAGTGTGCACCAAATCCGCGACACGTGAGACGCTCTCCGCAGGTCCCCGGCCGTCAAACCCCACCCAAGCGTTAGGGCAGCGGCTCACTGCTCGCGACGCTGCAGGCCCCGCCTAGCGGTTTTGAGCGAAGAGACTGGTACCGACCACTTTGGCTTGGGCGGGCCCAGAGCAGGGACCGATGGAATGGCCGCCATAGCGAATATGACGGTCGTATGGGCAAGTGCCTCCTCTGCCACTCGGCGAAGGCGCTGTAGATATTCGATGTGCGATTCCCAGTCGAGCTCGCGACATTGTTCGCGACGGTAGCCGCTGGCGATCTCGATGGTGTCGAGATGGGCATCGCTCAACTCGGCCACGAGATGACCGAGGCGAGCGATGTGATCGTCCATGGCCCGCATCACGGGTCCCTATAGGACATCGGGGGTGCTTCGGGCCCCCGGTGCAGCCGACCATCCCCCCTTCGCTCGGGGGCAGCAGCTGATGGCATCCAACAAACTGTCGCCCCCGGAGCGGAGGAGAGGAATGCCATCCGCTGGCAGTCTGCGGGCGGTGTAGGCATCTCGGCGAGTCTGGACCGGCCCGAGCCACCGACGCAAGAGGCACATCGCGCAGCGCTGCCGTGTCGATTGCACATGCCGCTCAGAGGCGTGAGCCGGCCTCGTCCCACCCTGCTGGTGCGCCCCACTGCTCATGCCCAGTGCGTGAAATGTGACCTGGGGCGTTTCGCAGTCTGATTCGTGAAATGCGAGGGCGGCTGATGGACGATGCTTGGCGTTGACACACACAGCGGAGGTAGCGATGAGCTCGCCGGACAAGGCCAACCAGGCATTCGCCAGGCACCACCTGACACTGGAGTGGCTGAGGACCGAGTCGAGTGACACGGGACCTGCGCCGTTCCTACGCCCGCCGAAGGTCGATGCACGCACGACTCGTTATTCCCCGCGCGCTCCAACAGTCGGAGCTGAGGAGGCGGAGTGATGGGCGGCGGCGGCGCTCGTTTTGTCCGACCAGGTCATCGCCGCGATCCCAACCGCTTCTAGGCGGGCTTTGAGCGACGGGACGACGCTGGGATGCAGCTGATCGACAAGTCGCAGGTTTCAGACCAGGAGGCCCGGTTCGAGGCGCTGTTCCGTCCCGGCCTGATCGGCGGCCTCGAGCTCAAGAACCGGGTCCTGATGGCCCCGATGGAAAAGAACCTGTGCACCGCGGACGGCGTCGTGACGCGGCGATACGTCGACTATCTCGTCGCACGAGCTCAGGCCGACGTGGGGCTCCTGCGGGTCGAGGCAACCTATGTCGATCCTGTTGGAAAAGGCCGTCCCTACCAGTTGGGCGCACACTCAGACCACGTGATTCCGGCTTTGACCCGCATGGTCTCAGAAGTCCGTTCCGCGGGCGGAAGGATCTCGTTGGAGCTCGCGCATTGCGGGCGGCAGACTAACTCGCTGGTAACTGGTCGCCAGCCGGTCGCACCAAGCGCGGTGCCGTGCGAGCTCAGTGGAGGGTATCTGCCTCGTGCGCTTACGCTGGCTGAGATCGGCGAGATCATCGAGCGGTTTGCCGAGGCTGCCCTACGCGCTCAGAAGGCTGGGGTCGATGCAATCGAGATCCATGGCGCGAGCGGTTATCTGATCAACGCTTTCACGTCCCCGTACACGAACCTGCGAGATGACGAGTACGGCGGCTCCGATGAGAACCGTATGCGGCTCCCCCTCGAGGTCGTCGCCGCCGTGAAGTCCGCCGTCGGGTCCGAGATGCCGATCCTGTACCGGATGTGCGCGGACGAGTTCGTTACGGGCGGCTTGACCGTTTCGGAGACAGGGCCGCTGGCGGCCCATCTCGAGCGGGCGGGAGTAGATCTGATCGACGTCAGCGCAGGCACGTATGAATCGATCTTGGCCACCCAGCCGCCGATGGAGTCGGAACCAGGGACGCTTCTAGGCATTGCCGCGGCGATCAAGCGCTATGTTCAGATTCCGGTCGCAAGCGGGGGCAAGCTGGGCGATCTCGACATCGCCGAGCGAGCAGTCGCGGCCGGTGACATCGACTTCGCGACGATCGGACGAGGCCTGCACGCCGATCCCGAGTTGCTCGCCAAGAGTCGGTCCGGCCGGACCGATCAGGTGCGGCGCTGCATCGCCTGCGCTGAATGTGTCGCGTTTCTCGGTGAGGATCGGCCCGCGTATTGCGCGGTCAACCCGAGCACCGTCCGCGAACGCGCATCACGCGTGGGCGTCGCGGCCATTCGGAGACGGGTTGTGGTTGTGGGTGGCGGCCCAGCCGGCCTCGAGGCCGCACGTGCCGCCGTGCTCAAGGGCCATAGCGTCAGGTTGTTCGAGCGCCACGAGCGACTCGGTGGCGAGGCCCGGTACGGCGCTCTCGTTGTCGGCCGATCCGCCTTCGCGGAGCCGACCCAGTTTCTCGAGCGCGAGCTCGAGCGACTCGGAGTACGGATCCATCGTGGCGTGGGACTGGATGCCGAAACGATCAAAATGATCAGTCCGGACGTTGCGGTTATCGCGACCGGAGCAGGCGCGGGACGCCGCCAGATCAGCGGCCGCGAACTCGGCCACGTAGTCACCGCATCGGAGTACCTCGATTGGGAAGAACGACGGCTCGCCGGTGCGGACACCGAAGCAGCTCCCGCGGGCCTGGCGAACGCAACTTCGATCGTGGTCGTCGGTGGATGCTGGATTGGTTGCCATGTCGCGAGCCTGCTGATGGCGCGCGATCTCGCCGTCACGATCGTCGAGACTCGAGCGGCGCTCGGCTACGACATGGGAGATCAGCAGGGTGCCGTCCTCAGGAACCGGGTCACGAACGATCTGCGCAACTCGGGAATCTATCTGCGCAGCACCGCCGAAGAGATCACCACGGGCCATGTGTCGATCTGGCGATCGGATCTCAACGAGTCAGCGCGGCTGGCCGCCGATGCGATCGTGGTTGTCGAGCCCAGACAGCCAGACCTCGAGCTTGCGGATATGGTCGCCGAGCGCTGCGGCGACTCGGTCGAGGTGCATGCGATCGGCGACTGCGTCCAGCCCCGAAAGCTTCAGGATGCGTTGCTTGAGGGCGCGACGGTCGGGGCCGCGATCTGACGCCCATCGCATGCGTCCGCCAGCGACACCGTCGCCAGGCGGCGGCGATCGCCGGAGCCACGTTCCCGAGCTCGATGAGCCCCCGGCTCGGCCGGGAAACCGGCTTGCGGGCCGGTCCGCGCCGGCTCGGGGTCGGCGGGCAGGCTGTCGCCGCCCGAGGCGACGGACGCTCTGGCGCATGCACCGGCACCGAACCCCTGTTCTCAGCGGCTGGGTCGGGCAGCCTCGTAAATACTGTGCAAGAGGCCCCCGAACTTTCTCTCATCGTGCAACTTGAGGCGAATCGGCGCGGCGATGAGACTACCGGGGCAGTTCCAGGGGTCGCGGTCGATCGCGATCCCTAGGGTGAGAGAGGAGAGCACGGCTTGTCTCCACGGTTCTCGGACTCCAGAGTCCGGCTAGAGACGATCAGGGCTGCCGCATGAGAGCCCCCGAAACAACCACGAGGCGGTTTGCATGAGCATCGCAGAAGCACCATCGGCAGCCCCGTCGGCCACCTCCGCATTCGTGCGCCAGTCCTCGGGACTGGTCAAGACTGGGACGCCGTTCCGGACCGCCGCCATGGTCATTTTCAACAACGGCCTCGGCGTGTTCATGGCGTTCTTCTACCTCACGAATCCAGGCGTGTTCCCGAGGACGAATCTGGTTCTCGCGTTCATCATCGCTGGGGTTCTGGCCACGAGCTTCAACACCGCCTACGGCATGCTCGCCGGCGCGTACGCTCGCTCGGGCGGCGAATACCTCTACTGCAGCCGGACGCTAAACCCGCTGCTCGGGTTCATCGCCGGGACCGCGAGCTTCTGGCTCGGCATCTTCTTCACCTCGTTTGTGCCCTACCTTGCCTTCCAGCAGGCGATCGCCCCTGCGCTCAAGGCCTACGCCGCGCAGACCGGAGCGCATTGGGCTCTGAGCATGGGGAACTGGATCGCCGCGCCCTGGCACTCCTTCTGGGTCACCACAGCGTTCATGATCGGCTTCACGGTCCTCATGAGCTTCGGGCTGAACGCGTACTGGAAGGTCCAGCGCGTGGTGATCGTTCTCGGCGGGCTTGCGATGCTGCTCGTGATCGGGGTCATGCTCTTCAGCTCGCATGCCGACTTCGTCAACGGTGTCAACCACTACGGCAATGTCACGGGCTTCAAGAACGGCTACGCGAAGACGATTGCGGCGGCGGCCGCCAATGGGCTTCCTCACGGCCACAGCCTGAGCGATACCTTAGGCATGCTGCCAATCTGCCTGACGACCTTCGTTCTGGCCGGCTACATGGGCGGAGAACTGAGAACACCGCGTAAGACCCAGCTCTTCACGACGCTCGGTGGCTCGACGTTCTTCTACATCATCCTGATCATCATTGCGGTGCTGATCGGCAAGACCGTGTCGTTCGACTTCAACACGTCGGCCGCGTTCCTGTCTACTCAGCATCCGTCGAGCTACGGGTTCGACCAGTCGCCGATCTACACGTGGTACGCGTTCGTCCTGACGTCAAGCCCGCTCCTGCTGCTCCTCATAGGCATCGGCCTGGCGACGATGGGTCTCTCGAACGGCCCGCAGCAGATCATCTGGGGAAGCCGGATCCTCTTCGCCTGGAGCCTCGACCGAATCGTGCCGGCACCGATCGCGTGGGTTTGGGAGCGCACGGCGAGTCCGGTGATCGCAATCATCATCACCGTGATCTGCGGCGAGGTGGTCCTTTACCTATATGTAAACGGGAACTTGACGTACTTCGCCCCGATCATCATCTTTGGGATCGACTACATCCTGGTCTCGATCACCGCGATCGTGATTCCCTACGTGAAGAAGACGAAGACGTTCTGGGAGCGGTCCGGCAACAACTACAAACTCGGGCCGGTCCCAGTAATCACGATCCTAGGCGTCGTGTCGCTCTTCTACTGGATCTACGTCCTCTACCGCGGCATGACCGTCGACCTCCTTGGAGCGAATACGACGAGCAACATCGAATTGTCTCTGGGAGTGATTGGCGCCGGGATCATCTACTTCGGCATCGTCTGGGTCTACCGAAAGCGAGAGGGAATGGACCTGAGCAGGACCTACGCGCAGCTCCCGCCAGATTAGCGAGGAGTTGATACTCGGACGGCAGTAAGGCCAGCACGGGGCACGGATGCCCAAGATCATGCGAAGGCACTGAGGAGAGAGAGCGAGTAGAGATGTTCAAGAAGGGCCCTAAGGAGTCGCCGGTGACCGTCTTCTACGTCACCGATCTACACGGCTCGCAGGTCGCATATCGAAAGTTTCTGAACGCCGCCCAAGCGTACGGTGTTCAGGCTCTGATCTGCGGCGGAGACGTGGCCGGCAAGCAGATGTATCCGATCGTTTCCGCTAGCGACGGTGTGCAGACAGCGGAACTGGACGGACGAGTGCATATCCTGGATTCGGCGGACGCGCTCGCGGAAGCCAAGGCCGCGATCGGCAGCCGGGGTGGCTACGACGTGGAACTCAGCCGAGAAGAGGCCGAACGGCTCGCCAAGGACGAGGTCGGCCGCGATGAGCTATTCACCCGACTAGTACAGAAACGCCTCACGGAATGGGTGGAGCTCGCCGAGGAACGCCTTGGCGGGTCTGACGTCAAGCTCTACCTCACCGGTGGGAACGATGACAGCCAGGAGATGCTTGCGCCGCTGATTGAGGCGAACTCCGACGTGATAATCGCGTCTGAGGATCGCATGGTCGACGTCTGCGGATACCCGATGGTCAGCCTGGGGTGGAGCAACCACACGCCTTGGGACACACCGCGGGAGACCGACGAGGAGACACTGGCGGAGATGCTCAAGCAGGTGGTCGGCCGAGTCGACGACTATGACCGGGCGATCTTCAACCTGCATGTGCCCCCAAAGGACTCGTCGCTCGATACGTGCGCTGTGCTCGACACGACGAAATGGCCACCAGAACCAGTGTTCGTCGGTGGCGAGCCGCAGACATTCGGCGCCGGCAGCAGCGCAGTCGACGCGATCATCCGTGAGCGTCAGCCGCTGTTGGGCCTGCACGGTCACATCCACGAGTCCGCCGGAGTGAAGAAGATCGGCCGCACGACTTGCGTGAACCCGGGCAGCGACTACACCGACGGGACGCTCCGCGGTGCCGTCATTGCCCTCCGCGGGAACACCGTCCGCGGCGTCCAGCGCACGACCGGTTAGGAGCCACCGTGAATCAGTTGATCGCCACCTACGAGGGTAAGACGAGAGAGCGAGGAGGAGACGGCCAGATGGATTTAGTCGCGGAGGCCGAGCACCTAGTACAAGCGGGTGCTGAGAAGGGGACCGTGGTTCGCATGCTCGGCGGCATAGCGATCGCGATGCGGTGTCCGACCGCTCGCACGCCAACCTTCGCACGTCAGTACAGCGACCTCGACGCAGTTGTCTCGCAGCGGGACCGAAACAGCGTCGACACGGTCGCCGCCGAGATCGGACTCGAGGCCGACCGCGCCTTCAATGCCCAGCGGGGAAACGAGCGCCGGTGCTATCACCGGTCCGACGGCCTGAAGCTCGACGTGTTCGTGGAGACGTTCTCGATGTGCCACGACGTTCCCTTCAGCGCTGACCGTCTCAGCCTCGATGATCGGACCGTTCCGCTCGCCGAGCTGGTGTTGACGAAGGCACAGATTGTCGAGCTGACCGACAAGGACGCTGGCGATCTATTCGTCGTCTTCCAGGATCATGATCTGACTATTGACGACACGGGCATCAACTACGTCCGGATCGGCGAGCTGTGTGGGCGTGATTGGGGCCTGTGGCGGACCGTCACGGGGACGTTGCGCCAGCTCGAGGAGGCGGTTGGGCACATCAACACGTCTGAGCAGGGACGCGCGGTCGTAATCGGTCGCGTAGAGCGGCTGCTGGCCGAGATGGATGCCGCGCCAAAGTCGCGCAAATGGAAGATGCGCAGCCGCGTCGGCGATCGGGTGCAGTGGTACGTCCTCCCTGAGGAGCCGAACGAGGCCGTTGACCTGCGATCGCTGTAGAGCAGCCATGGGGCGCGTTGCGAGTCGTGGCTGGTTCAGGCTTGGTGTTGCCGAGGAGAGGAGCCAGTGATGTCGGTGGGCGTCGTGTTCCCGGCTCGGGCGGCGCCCGAGCGGCTGCCCGATTTCGCGGGCCGAGTCGAAGCGCTCGGCTTCGACGAGCTTTGGGTCGTCGAGGATTGCTTCCTCTCGGGAGGCTTGACGCTCGCCGCCACCGCGCTCGCGGCAAGCAGCCGAATCCGGGTCGGCATCGGCCTGCTGCCGGCGGCAGTGCGGAACCCGGCGATCGTGGCCATGGAGCTGGCCACCTTGGCCCGTCTGCATCCCGGACGCGTCACCACGGCCTTCGGACACGGCGTCGAGTCATGGATGCAGCAGATCGGAGCACGACCGCCAAATCGCCTGGCCGCGCTCGGTGAAGTCACGTTTAGCGTCCGCTGCCTCCTGGCCGGCGAAGCCGTCAACGTTGCTGGCGCCCACGTCAATCTGGCCCATGTCAAACTCGAAAATCCGCCCGAGGTCCCGCCGACGATCCTGATTGGCACTACTGGCGCCAAGGGCATCGCGCTAGCTGGTCGGAAGGCCGACGGGCTGCTTGTTCCCGAGGGCTGCGGACCGCGATTCATCGCGCGCGCGAAGGACACTATGAGCGCGATAGTACGGTCACCGGCTCCCTCGCCAAAGATCGTTGCGTATGCGTGGCTACGCATCGATGACGATGACGAGTATGCGCGCCTTGCGCTTCACGAGGCTGTGGTCGGTTGGGTGGGGTCCGGGCTCTACCCAGGCCCGATGGAGGCAGCGGGTGTCGATGGGTTGCCCGACTCCGGGCCGATCACACGGGAGCTGGCCACCGAGCTGGCCATCGCGGGTACCCCATCAGACTGCGCCGAAGGGGTCGTACGGTTCGGCGAGGCGGGTGCGGACAGCCTCATCCTCGCCGCGATTGGCTCGGACTTCGATGAACAATACGAGACGTTTGCCGCCGAGGTCCTGCCGCTGTTGAGCGATAGCCTGGTCTCGTGACCGAGCTCGGATGGGGGTTCATCGGCGCGAGCATCTGGGCTCGGCGTTACCTAATTCCAGCCGTGCGCGCCACCCCCGGGGCGTATCCGGTCGGTGTGTTCTCGACATCCACAGAGCGGGGTGAGGAGTTCGCGCGGACGTGTGGGCTGTCGCGTTCGTACGACTCGCTCGGCGCGCTTCTTGAGGACGCCGATCTTGGTGCCGTCTATATCTCGACGACGAACGACCTGCACGCTGCGCAAGCGATCGCCGCCGCCCGGGCTGGGAAACACGTTCTGTGTGAGAAGCCGATGGCGGTCACGGTCGAGGACGCTCGGAGGATGCAGGCCGAGTGCGCCGAGGCCGGAGTGGTGCTCGCCATCGATCATCACTTGCGCGGCGCGCCCACGATCACCGCGATGCGCCGACTGATCGAACAGGGCGCGATCGGAGAGGTCGTCGCAGCCAGGATCTTCTTCTCGTCCTCACTTCCAGAGGATATGAGGACGTGGCGCCTCACCAGGCCCGAGGCGGGCGGGGGCGTCGCCTTGGACCTCACCGTCCACGGCGCCGACACGATTCGATATCTGCTCGATGATGAGATCGTCGAGGTCACGGCGCTCACCGCCAGCGATGGGCTCGGAAAGGGGGTCGTCGAGGACTCGATCATGGGCGTGATGCGAACGAGTCGCGGTCCGCTCGTCTGCTTCCACGACTCGTTCACGGTTCCGCACGCAGGAAACGGGGTCGAAGTCCACGGGACCGCCGGCTCGCTGATCGCGCGCGACGTCCTCATGGCCGAACCCGTCGGCGAGGTGTACCTCAGGCGCGGTGACGAGATCACCCCCATCGAGATCGAGCGGCGCTGGCCGCTCTATGAGCATGTCGTGGCGCGGTTCATGGAGGCAGTGCGCGGCGAGGGGCAGCCGTTGACCTCCGGCGAGGACGGTGTGGCGTCGCTGGCTATTGCTCGGGCAGCACTGGAATCGGCGGAGCGGCGCCGGCCGGTGGCCCCAGCGGCGGTGCGGTAAGCCAGGCGCAACCGTTGCTGCTGCGACTGTGAGCGTGTGCCTCATCGAAGCCGCCACAACGTGCACGAAGATCGAGTCGATTTCGCAAAACGTGTCTTGTGCCACCGCACCGGTTCTCCGACACTTCATACCGTGCCCAGGGCTAACAGAAGGTCTTGAATGTCCACGGTAGCCGTCAAAAGGCTCGACCACGTTTCGTTCACGGTCGGCGATCTCAACCGATCGGTGGCCTTCTATCAGCGTTTCGGGTTGCAGCCGGTCAAGAGCTACTCAGCCGAGGGCTCCGACACCGATGAAGGTACCGCGACATCGGATGCCGCGATGGAGATCGTGTGGCTCGGCTCGGAATCGGGGAACGGTCCGATGCTGGAGTTGATTCGCTATCTGAACTATCCGATCGACCGGTCCGTTCGGAACTCGAAAGTGGGCGCAGCCCATCTCTGCTTTGCGGTCGAGGACGTCTGGGGCGCCTATGAGCGACTCGATGCCGATGGGATCGAGTTTCTCTCGGCCCCGCACCGGGATGAGTTTGGAGTGCACTGGGTCTACTTCCGTGACCCAGACGGGAACGTCGTCGAAATGATCGAGGATCCCCCGGAATCTGCTTGATCGCCGGATGCGAGACAGTCACCGACACGTCTTCAGGAACGGCGACTGAGGCCTCGGTCAAATCGGGCCGAGATCCACCAGCAAGCATCGAGGCGGGCCGACTTATCCGACGGGAAACGATCACAAACATGACCAACGGAGATTTGCTGTGAGCACGCAGATAACTCAGAAGACGATCCAGCACCGCATCGGCGGTAGGTTGACCGATGGCGATAGCACCCGGCGCGCCAACATCTGGAACCCGGCGACCGGCGAGCCGCAAGCCGAGGTGCTGCTCGCCGAAGCTACTGACGTCGACCGGGCCGTACGCGCCGCGAAAACAGCGTTCGCCGCCTGGGGCGAATCCTCGCTCGCGCGTCGCACCCGCGTGATGTTCGCCTTCCGAGACCTCGTCAATCAGCACACTGATGACCTGGCGCGAATCATTGCGTCCGAGCACGGTAAGGTCGTCGAAGACGCGAGGGGCGAGGTGATTCGCGGACTTGAGGTCGTTGAGTTCGTCTGCGGCATCGCTCAGCTCCTGAAAGGCGAGTACTCGGACCAAGTCTCAACCGATGTCGACTCCTTCTCCTTTCGCCAGCCGCTCGGCGTGTGTGCCGGTATCACGCCGTTCAATTTCCCGGCGATGGTCCCGATGTGGATGCACCCGGTAGCCATCGCGACCGGAAATACCTTCGTTCTCAAGCCCTCCGAGCGCGATCCGTCTGCCTCCAACCTGATCGCTGAGCTTTACGCGGAAGCTGGGCTTCCAGATGGTGTGTTCAACGTCGTGCAGGGCGACAAAGTCGCTGTCGACGCCCTGCTCGACCACCCCGACATCGCCGGCGTTTCGTTCGTCGGATCGACTCCGATCGCGAAGTACGTTTACGCCCGCGCCACCGAGCATGGGAAACGCGTCCAGGCTCTCGGCGGTGCCAAGAATCATGCGGTAGTGCTCCCAGATGCCGATCTCGAGTTCGCGGCGAACCACCTCACGGCGGCGGGCTTTGGCTCCGCCGGGCAACGCTGCATGGCCATCTCTGTCGCGGTCGCGGTCGGTGACGCGGCTGGACCGTTGGTCGAGCGCCTCGAGCAGAAGGCGCGCGCGATTCGCGTGGGCCCCGGCCTTGACGCCGCGTCCGAGATGGGGCCCCTCGTGAGCCCCGAAGCACGTGACCGCGTCGTCGACTACATCGCGCAAGGAGTCGAGGCTGGCGCGGTTGCGGTCGTCGACGGTCGCGACCTCGAGATCGATGGCGATGGGTTCTTTGTGGGGCCGACGCTCTTCGACCGCGTCGAGACGGACATGTCGATCTACCGTGATGAGATCTTTGGCCCAGTGCTCGTGGTCATCCGCGTCGACACGCTTGACCAGGCGATCGAGCTCATCAATAAGAACTCGTTCGCCAACGGCACGGCCATCTTTACCTCAAGCGGCCAGGCAGCCCGCACCTTCCAGCGCGAGGTGGAAGTCGGAATGATCGGCGTCAACGTGCCGATCCCGGTGCCGATGGCCTATTACTCATTTGGGGGTTGGAAAAGCTCGCTGTTCGGCGACCACCACATCCATGGTCCCGAGGGTGTTCGCTTCTACACCCGTGGCAAAGCGATCACCACCCGGTGGCCGCAGGAGGCCGCGGCGAGCCATAACTTCCCGACCTCGGCATGACGAAATCGCGGATTGGCGTGCCGGCAGAAGCTGCCACGCCAATCTGCGCAGTCTTAAGCGCCGGACCCGAGCGGGATGCGTGCCACACGAAGTCCGCGCGGACCGCCACAATTGGCTAATCACGCACCAGGGTGGATCCAGATGAGCAGCCAGAGTCTCGGAGCGAGCGACCTGACGACTCGGGCCTATGACATCGTCATCGTCGGAAGTGGGATGGGAGGCGGAACGCTGGCCTTCGCGCTGTGCGACTCGGGAGCACGGATCCTGATCGTCGAGCGGGGCGATTTCATACCGTCCGAGCCCGAGAACTGGAGCGTTGACGCTGTGTTCTCGGAGGGGCGGTATAAGGCGGGCGATCGGTGGCAATCGAGCGATGGCGAGTGGTACGAACCCGGACTGACCTACGCAGTCGGCGGCAACACCAAGGTGTACGGGGCATCGCTGCCGCGGTTTCGGCCGAGCGACTTCACCGCGGTCGAGCACGCTGACGGTGTTTCCCCGGCGTGGCCATTCACGTACGAGGAGCTTGCGCCGCACTACGCGACCGCGGAAGAGCTATTCGGCGTACATGGGCAGCCGGAGACCGGCCAGGAGAGTGCGCGGGCGGAGGCTTTCCCATTCCCGCCGGTGCCGCACGAGCAGCCGATGCAGGCGCTGGCCGAACGCCTGCGCACCCACGGCTACACGCCGACCCACCTTCCTCTCGGTATTGATCTTCGCCCGAGCGGTCGATGCATTCGCTGCGCGACGTGTGATGGCTTCGTCTGCCGAGTCAACGCGAAAGCCGACGCGGAGGTCAGGTGCGTACGGCCGGCCCTCGAGCGCGACAACGTCGACATAGTGACTCGCGCCTATGCCCGTCGCGTACTGACCGACCCGTCGGGACGGGTGGCTACGGGAGTTGAGCTCGAGATCGGGGGAGAGGTGGTTGCGGTGCGTGCGGGACTTGTCGCTGTGGCGTGCGGGGCCGTCAACTCGGCCGCACTGCTACTGCGGTCGGACGGTCCCGAAGGGCGCGGCTTGAGCAACTCGTCGGGCGTCGTCGGCCGGCATTACATGGTGCACAACAACACGATTATGCTCGCGGTCCGTCCACTCACGCGGAACCGAGCCGTCTTCCAGAAGACCCTGTTCGTCAACGACTTCTACGACCGTGGTGTCTCGGAGCATCCGTTCCCGCTTGGCCACATTCAGCTGATCGGCAAGGTGCAAGAGCAGATGGTAAGACCGCATGCGCCGTGGGCTCCGAAATGGGTCCGGCGCTACGCAACTAGCCGAAGCACCGACTGGTGGCTGTTCACCGAGGATCTTCCTGATCCAGAGAACCGTGTCGCAGTGACGGGCGCCAACGCGATCAGTCTGCATTGGCGGCCGAACAACGTCCGAGCCCACGAGGCCCTCGTTCGCGAGGCCAAGCGCATGGCTCGGGCCGCCGGTTACCCATTGGCCTTCACGAGGCGGATGGGCATCGAAGTCTGCTCCCACCAGGCCGGCACGGTGCGCGCCGGCGAGAACCCAACCACTAGCGCCTTGGACCCGATGTGCCGTGCGCACGACATCAACAACCTCTACGTCGTGGACGCCTCGTTCTTTCCTTCCCTACCTGTGATGAACCCGGCGCTGACGATCGCGGCCAATGCGCTGCGAGTTGGGCAGCACATCCGACAGGATCTCTGAGCCGCTCCGGGCGTACGCGGCATTCACGCGCATGGTCCGGCGGGTAGTTCGGTGGTGTCGAGGGACTGCATTGATCTGCGTAGTAGGCGGGAGACGTGCATTTGGGAGTATCCGATCTGCCGGCTGATTTCGCGTTGGGTGAGGCCGTGCGTTAGGCGTAGGCCGAGTATTTGGCGTTCCAGGTCGGGTAGTTCGGCCCAGTTGCTCGCGAGTGTCTCTCGGTCTTCGGCGAGTTCGAAGCCGTTGTCGTCGCCCCCGAGCGTCTCGGTGAGTGTGGACGCGTCTCCGTCGTCTTGGGCGATGGGCGTGTCGAGCGAGGTCAGCTGGTAGTTCTCGCCGGCGTCGATCGCCTCGACTGTCTGCTCGACTGTGCAGTCGAGCGCTTCGGCGAGTTCGTCGATGGTCGGGGATCGACGCAATTCGGTTGACAGTCGTTCGGCGTGGCGGCTGACGGCCAGGGCGCGTTCTTGGAGGTCGCGGGGGACGTGGATCGCCCATCCTTTGTCGCGGAAGTAGCGCTTGAGCTCGCCCAGGATCGTCGGTGCGGCGAATGTCGTGAACTTTTTGCCGTGCTCGGGGTCGAATCTGTCGATCGCGTTCAGGAGGCCGATGCAGGCGACCTGTATGAGATCATCGAGCGGTTCGCGACTGTGGATATAGCGAATCGCGAGCTTGCGGGCGAAGGGCATGAAGCGGTCCACGAGTTCGTCGCGAGCGGCGAGGTCCCCTTCGCGGTAGTGCGCGTCGAGAAGCTCTTCGTCGGTTCGACGCGCAAGCTCGCGCGTCTGCATGATCGTCGCGGCCATCGGACCTCCAGCCTCGAGCAGAGGGCTCGGCGCGGGCGGCGCCGGCTCAGCGCGCCGATCAATCAGGCTGGTGGGCTCGAAGCGGGTCATGCGTAGCTCCCACTGTACAGGATCTGTATAGATAATGTACAGGTGCTGTCGAGATGAGTTACGATCGTGGCTATGTCCGAGAGCGGACGCCTGCGAATCGGAGAGCTCAGCCGACGAGTCGGTGAGAGCCCGGAGCTGTTACGCGCCTGGGAGTTGCGCTACGGGCTGGTGGCACCTGAGCGGTCCACGGGCGGTCTTCGTCTGTATTCCGAGAAGGACGAACGGCGCGTGCGCGTTATGCGCCACCACATCAATATGGGGCTTTCCGCTTCAGAAGCTGCGCGCCTGGCGAAGCTCGCGGATGATCCCCAGTCCGAGGGTGCAACGGCAAGCCTGGCCGACGTCGAAGAGGCCCTCGAGCGCAGCTTCGAAGCGCTCGACGAGCCCGCCGCGCAGGCTGCGCTGGACCGCGTCCTGATGGCCTTCGGGCTGCGAGCCGTCCTCTCGGAGGTCATTCTTCCCTTCCTGCACCGGTTGGGCGTGCGCTGGGCGGCCGGGCAGACGAGCGTCGCTGAGGAGCACTTCGCGAGCAACGTCATCGCTGGGCGGCTTCGGGGCCTGGCTCGGGGCTGGGGACAGGGCGTCGGACCGCGCGCCATCCTCGCCTGCCCGCCGGGCGAACTCCACGACCTCGGGCTCCTCTGCTTTGGCCTCGCGCTGCGAGAGTACGGCTGGCGCATTACCTACCTGGGTGCTGACACCCCGATCGGCGACATCGCCGAGATGTTCCACGGCCTCTCCCCGGCTATCGTCGTGCTCGTCGCGGTGACCCCGCAGCGGTTCCTCGACAGCGCAGACGAGCTGGCGGCACTCGCGGCTCAGGTGCGAGTCGGAATCGGCGGCGCGGGCGCCTCCAATGCACTCGCGAAACGGCTGGGTGCTGAGTCACTCGGCGACGAGCTCCTGGACGCGGCGGCGGCGCTCACGCCCTGAGCCTTCCGTGCGATCCTTCGCGCGACCATGTACGTGTCGCTGTCTCGGCTGCGCGTCCCGGAACTCGCCGCGCCAGAGCACCTCCACACCTGCGAGGTCGTGGCCGGGTGAGCCGACCACCCCGCGCGCCCAGCGGCGGCGCACCACCCGAGTCGGCGACACTGCCCGACGGCTCGTCCGTCGAGCTCGTACCGCTCGCGCGGGAGATTGCCCGTCGACACCGCCTCGAGTTCCCCGACGAGGTCGATCGCTACGGCGACAGAGGACTCGAGTGGTGCGTGTACGACAACCAGTGGATCCTCTCGTGGTCGATCATGGCTGCCGGCGGATGGGGCGACTTCCACGCTCAGCTCCGCTGGCTCGCGGGCATACTCGAGACCCGCGGCTACCCCGTCCAACGGCTCGCTCGCGACCTCGAAATAGCGGCGGACGTGACCGCGGACGCACTCAGCTCGGCAGTCGGATCCACTCCGCAGCATCCTGCTCGCCGGCGCTGACGTCGTCAGAGCGCGCTAGCGCAGGCGGCGCCAGCGGCCGAGGGAGTCATGGAATGCCAGTAGCCGGACACTGCCTGGTGGCGTTCGTGGTGTTCGCATCGCGCTCGGATTGATGATGTAGGTTCAGGACCATGGACGCAGAAATCAGCCCGGCCGATGAACCTCACTGACCACGCCGGAGTCCGGCTCACGCACGGCAAGCCCAGGGTCAACGGGGTGGAGATCCACTATGCGATCGGCGGCGCCGGCGACCCGGTGTTCTTGCTGCACGGCGTGCCGAAGACCATGTCGTACTGGCGCCACGTCGTGCCGCTGCTGACGCCGCACTACACCGTCATCGCGGTCGACAACCGAGGTGCCGGCGGCTCCGAGCGTCCCCTGACCGGCTACGACACCGCCACGATGGCCGGTGACGTCGCCGAGCTGGCCACCCACCTGGGCTTCGAGCAGTTCCGAGTCGCCGGCGAGGACTGGGGCGCGGCCATCGCCTACGCCGTCGCCGCCTTCCACCGGCCCCGGGTGCAGCAGCTGGTGTTCCAGGAAACGCTCCTACCAGGATTGCCCGCCGGCGAGCCCGACCCCTCGCTCCCGGCCGACGACATCCGTACCGGCTGGCACTTCAGCTTCTTCAGCCTGCCGAACGTGCCCGAACTGCTGCTGGCCGGGCGGGAACGCCAGTTCTGGACGTGGTACGCCAGACGGCAGATGTGGGATCCCAGCGGGCTGGCCGAGGAGGACATCGACGAAATAGTGCACTCGGCCGAGCAGCCGGGCGGCAACAGGGCCATCTTGGAGATGTACCGCGCCCGCCAGACCGACGCCGATCAGAACCGCCCGCATTACGCCGACCCGATCAGCTGCCCGGTCCTGGCCGTCGGCGCGCAGGCCTATCTCGGGGACGGAGTAGCCAAACAGCTCGCGCAAGTGGCCCGCGATGTGCGCGGCGCCGTCATCCCCGCGGCCGGTCACAACATCGCGCTGGAGAACCCGACCGCCCTGGCCCAGGCCTACCTCGACTTCTTCGCCGGCCGCTAACCCTTGCAGTCCTCCAGTCTCCGCCAGCGGCTGGAGAGCGCTGGGGACAGGGTGAAGGAGTGCTCGGCACGCTCTCGCGACGCGCTACCCGCAGAGGCGAGCAGGCGCATACGCTCAGGTTTGTCTGAGGCTGTCGGAGCGTCCGGCTTCGAGGCGCGGCCACTGGGCGATCGGACGTCCATCGGTACGGAAGGTGTGCGACCGCGGCCAGCCTGGGGGCGAGTCTTCCCAGTTCTCCTGGCGGCCATACACCGTCAGGTCGAGGAGCCCGTAGGAGTTGTCCATCGCCTCCAGGCCACGGATGCGCGTCCAATAGGTCTCGAACACCCGATCGCCGTCTCGCAGGTAGCACACCAGCGGGCCCGCCTTCGACGGACGTCCGGCAAGCAACGCGTCGAGGGAGTCCTTGGCCGAGTACCACGGCACGTCCCATCCCATGAAATCGCGGTATCGGACGCTCTCATTGTACGAACCCTGGCAGAACGTGGCATAGGTGACGTCCCGCGAGTGCAGGTAGGACAACTCGCGGACCTGTCCGTTGAAGAACGTGCAGCCCTCGCACTGGTCGGCGGCGGGTTCACCGGCGAACCACATGTGGTAGTACGCGATCAGCTGGTGGCGGCCCTCGAAAACATCTAGCAGCGTGACCGGGCCGTCGGCCCCGATCAGCGTGATGGAGGCATCCACCTCGACCATCGGGAGCCGCCGACGAGCCGCCGCGATCGCGTCACCTTCGCGCGTGTGTGCCTTTTCGCGGTCAAGCAGCTCGGCACGTTCGGCTTCGTAGGCGGCGCGGTCCACCACAGGCGGTAGCGCGTGCTCGTTCATGCTCGTCCTCGCTCTCGTAGTCGTCGTGAGACCCGGGTGGGCACGCCATAGATAGTTAGCATAATGGCTAACGACGCGTTCGCCGCCCTCGCCCATCAACTCCGGAGGGAAATCGTCGAACGCGTCAGCGGAGGATCGGAAACAGGTCGGCGACGTGACAGGCCCTTCGCGGCTAGGCTCGACGGGTGCTGGGCGGCGGACCCAGCCGCGCCGGATCGGCTGAGCGACGGTCAGCCGCGTCTGAGCAGTCGCCCGACGGCGGCCATCATCTCTTCGGTGCGCTCGTCCTGCTGGTCGGGTTCCGCGCCGATCACGCAGGTGTGGGCGTGTCCGTCGAGCAGTCCGAGCGCGACCTTGTCGAGCGCGGCCTGGGCGGCGCTGATCTGGGTAAGAACGTCGATGCAATAGCGGTCGTCCTCGACCATGCCCTCGATTCCGCGGATTTGGCCCTCGATGCGCTTGAGTCGCGCGAGCAGTTGGTCTTTTGTGGCGGTATAGCCCCTCGTGGGCTGCTGGGTCTTCGGCATGACGACATCCTATCACTTACTTACTCCTACCCCCTAGGGGTATATGGTACAGTCGCTCGTGTGGTCGTCCTCGACGTCATATGGCATGCCCTGAGGGACTCGTTCCTGATGGCGTGGGAGGTGTGGTGGGCGCTCGTGCTCGGGTTTGCGATCTCGGCGATCGTGCAGGCTTGGGTTCCGCGCGAGCGGGTCGAGGGGCTGATGAGCGGCTCCGGCGCGCGGTCTGTCGGCTGGGCGACCGGGCTGGGCGCTGCCTCGTCGTCGTGCTCGTACGCCGCGATCGCGATCGCCAAGTCACTGTTTCAGAAGGGCGCGTCGGCGGCCAGCGCGCTGGCGTTCCAGCTCGCATCGACCAACCTGGTGTGGGAGCTCGGGCTCGTACTGTGGGTGCTGATCGGCTGGCAGTTTGCGCTAGCCGAGTACGTGGGCGGGATCGTGATGATCGTCCTGATGACGCTGCTCCTGCGGCTGTTCGTCAGCAGGCAGCTCGAGGAGCAGGCGCGCGAGCACGCGATCGAGGCCGATACGGGCCACCAGCATCACATGGCCGGCGAGCAGCTTTCATGGCGTGAGCGCCTGACCTCGGTCCGGGCTTGGTCGGATGTGGCGCATAACTTCCGCGGTGACTGGCAGATGCTGTGGAAGGAGATCACGCTCGGGTTCGTGCTGGCCGGGTTCATCGCCCAGCTCGACAACGGCTTCTTCGAGCATCTGTTCCTCCGCAACGCGCCGCAGCCGCTGCCAACGATCGAGAACGTGATCGTCGGTCCGATCATCGCCGTGCTCAGCTTCGTCTGCTCGGTAGGGAACGTCCCGCTCGCCGCGGTCCTGTGGTCGGGCGGGATCTCGTTCGCCGGCGTGCTGGCGTTCCTGTTCGCCGACCTGATCGTGATCCCGATCCTGTTGATCTACCGCAAGTACTACGGCACGCGCTTCACCGTGCGGATCACCGGCCTGATGTTCATCACGATGGTGATCGCCGCGCTGATCGTCACCGGGATCTTCACCGGGCTCGGGCTGGTCCCCACCGGCCCGCGCCCCACGCGCGCCGACATCTTCAGTCAGGTCGCGGTCAACTACAAGCTGGCGCTGAACGTTCTCGGGCTGGCGATCTTCGCCGCGCTGTTCTGGCTGACCGCGCGCCGCGGTGCGACCGACCCGGTGTGCGGGATGAAGGTCGACCGCGCCAAGGCCATCAGCAAGGAGTTCGCCGGCGCGACCCACTACTTCTGTTCGACCCACTGCCTGCACGCGTTCGAAGCCGACCCGGAGAAACACCGGCGCGGGAGCGCAGCCGCGGATCACCCGCGCGCTGCCCATGCCCATCACTGAGCCGCACAAGAGGGGATCCAATGACCGAGCGTGCCACGCGGCTTTACGCAACCGCCGACGGGCAGATCGCCGAGCTGATCGGGCTCATCTCGGCAGTCAACGACGCCACGCTGCGGCTGCCGTGCCCGGGCCGGGAGAAGCTCGGCGACGGGACTATCGCCGCGTCTGCGCGGCACTCGGCAGACAACTACCAGCGGATCGCGGAGTTCGTCAAAACGAGCGATCGGATGTCAGGCGCGCACGAACCGACTCAACACGGCGGCCGTCGCATCCCTCGGTCCCTGCGCGCCTTCGGCCACCGACCCTCCGAGCACGCCGAACACGGCCCCGCGGCCGGCGAGCGCCAGGACGAGTACACCGCGGACAACATCGATCTCGACCTCCTGGCCAAGCAGCTGGCAGCCGCCCGCGCCGCCCTCGGCCGAATTGCCGAGCTGACCGACAGCCAGCTCGACGCGATCCCACCGAAGGACAGCTTCAGGTTCTGCGACGGGCAACGCACCCTCGAACAGGTCCTGGCAGGCCTGTTGAAGCATCAAGGCCACCAGGTCGCCGCCCTCAACGCCGCAATCGTCTGAGCTCAGGGCGGCGTCGCGTCCGCGCTATTGCTGGGTTTCATGGACGATCGGCAGCGCCGCCGGTGGCCCACGGTCGCAATCCGACCTACCAAACACGCCAAGCGGTGCCGAAGGGGGTGGAGCGGCAAAGACGCCTGAGCCGTCGAGCTAGCTGGGACCGAGGAGGCGACAATGGGGCTCATGAGCGAACACCGTGACGCTGACGCAGTCCCACCCGGTCGGAAGTCGGAGGAGTTCTTCGAACCGCTCGCGGAGGTGATTGCTGAGGCGCTGTCGGCGCGAGGATCGGACGAAGATCGGCTGGAGACGGTCGAAGACGCCCACAGGGTCGCGGAGCCGATCGCCGCCGCGGTGCTGGATCGTTTCGTGATCCGACCCCGGCCCGCGGAGCGCGTCCATGACCACGTGACTCAAGGGGCCCCAGCCGGCGCAGGCGTCATCCTCGAGGTTCGGGACCTGTCGGTTGTCTACGGCACCAAGACGGCCGTCGACGGCGTCAGCCTTCAGATCACCCGTGGTGAGATCTTTGGGCTTCTCGGTCCCAACGGGGCCGGTAAGACGAGCACGCTGAGCGCGGTCGAGGGACTCATCAAGCCGCGATCCGGGGCAGTGTTCCTGGATGGCGTCGACGTCCGACGCCATCCTTCGCAGGCGAAGGCCAAGCTAGGCGTGCAGCTGCAGGCGACCAGCTTTCAGTCGCAGCTCACGATCAAGCAGATCGTGAGGTTGTACTCGGGGCTGTACGGCCTCCGGCTGTCCGACCCCGAGATCACTGCCGGGCTCCGGGAGATCGGGCTCGAGGGTGAGGCGAGCAAGCCGTTCAAGCAGATGTCGGGTGGACAGCAGCAGCGCCTCTCGCTGTACGTCGCCGTGGTTCACGATCCCGCGCTGCTGCTGCTCGACGAGCCGACGGCTGGTCTCGATCCTCAGTCCCGTCGTCAGCTCTGGGGTCGGATCGAGCACATTCGACAGGAGGGCGGGAGCATTCTCCTGACCACCCACTCGATGGAGGAGGCCGAAGCGGTGTGCGATCGGGTCGCGATCATCGACCACGGCACGGTGCTGACGTGTGAGACGCCGCAGAACCTGATCGCCAAGCATCAGAACGATCCCGAGGTTCGCAAGGTCGCCCACGGCGAGGTGACCCTCGAGGACGTGTTCATCGGGCTGACCGGGAGCGAGATCCGTGACTAGCTCTCGGCCCGCCTCCGGACCGCCGCTCCAGCTGGTTATGAGCTCGCTGCTACGGGCGGACTTCGCCGTGCTCCTGAAGAGCCGGCGGTCGCTCCTGATCAGCGTCATCTTGCCGATCCTAATTCTCGTCTCGACGAACTCGGGCAAAGCCACTAAGAGCTTCGGGGGATCGCTATTCGTCATCGGGTTGGCCATCGCCTACGGGCTCGTAGCCAACTCGATCCTCGGCTACGCGCTCACGGTGGCGCGGGACCGCGAGCAGGGCGTGTTCCAACGCCTCCGGGTCACGCCCGCCCCGACCTGGACGATCATGACCAGCCGGCTGGCGATGCAGGTGCTCGCGAACCTGGTGATCACGGTGATCGTCGTGATCGTCGGCACTCGAATTCACCACCTCTCACTGTCGGCTGGCACGTACGGACTGGTGCTCGTGATCTCGATCCTCGGCGGTGCTGTCTTCCTCAGCATCGGGCAGGCGCTCGTGGGCCTGGTGAAATCCGCCGACAGCATCAACGCCGCCGGACGAGTGCTCGTGCTCGGCCTCGTCCTGCTCTCATCGCTGGGTCAAAGCGGGGCGCTCGGGAGCGCCTGGCAATCGATCGCGCGCTGGTCCCCCGTCGGCGTTGTGATGACGCTCTTCGCCGCAGTCCTCAACCTCTCCTCATGGGACACCAACGATTCGCTCGCCCTGCTTGCATGCGGCGGGTACATCGTCGTGTTCGCCGCCATCGGCATACGCTGGTTCCAATGGGACGCTCGATGACGCAACTGTTCGCAGAAGAGGTTCGCGCAGGCTTCAGGTCGCTGCGCGATACCTGAGCAGCCGTTCCCCGAGGGCGCCTAACGGGCTCTTGGCTGTTGCTGGGTGACGCAGTGGATGCCGCCGCCGCCGTTGCCAAGGTTGTCGATGTTTAGTTGCTCGACCGCCCGTCCGGGGAAAGTGGCCGCGAGCGTCTGTCGGGTGGCCGCGTCGGCATGTGCGTCGCCGAACTGGGCGGTGATCACCGCGCCGTTGCAGACGTAGTAGTTCACGTAGTCGTCGACGAAGCCAGGGTGACGGTGCTGTCGAATCTTGCGCCACACCGGCCCGGTCAGCTTCCGGACGTCAATGGGCGTGCCATGAGCGTCTGTCGAGGTCGAGAGGATTTGGTATTGCCGACGCTCGTCCTCTGACCAGATGTTGTGATCGCTGGCCAGCGCGGGGTATTGGACGAGCGCGCGGGCTGTCGCGATGAACCTCGATGTCCCGTCGACGTGGTCGTCGGTGATGTCTTGGCCTCTGATCCCCGCAAACCAGATCACCTTCGACGCGCCATAGGCAGAGCACATCGCCGCAATGAGCTGGAGCTCGGTCTTGCCCGGATTACGGTTGGGATTGACGATGCTGCTGCGGGTCGCCATGAGCGTTCGGTGCCCGTCGGTCTCAATCGCCCCACCCTCGCTGACAAAGCTCGCGCGCGTGAACGGCACACCCGCGTACGCGGCGACGCGACGAGCGACCAGCCTGTCCTTGGCGTGTGTCTGCTTGTGGCCCCAGCCGTTGAAGTTCAGGCCAACAGCATCGAGACTTCCCGCGCCGTTGACGCGGAAGACCAGGCCGGTGTCGCGCATCCAACAGTCATCGACCGGGATCTCGCCGATCACCTGCACCGCCGAGCCGCAGGCCGCCCTCGCCGTGGCGACGCTGTCGGGATTCGCGCACATGACCACGGGCTCATAGTTCGCGATCGTCCGTGCGACAAGGGCAATGTTGGCCTGGGCGCCCGCGAGCGCAGACCCCCAGATCGCCTTGCTGTCCGGCCACGCCATCCAAGTGCGCTCATGCGCCGTCGAGTCGAGCGGCACGCGAAAGCTGGCTCGATCAGCATCCGCGCTCGCTCGAGCCTCGGCGACATCGAAGGCGACGCTCCCGACCCCGGCCACCGCCGCGGCGAGAAACGCCCGTCGCGACAGCCGTCCCGATGTCGGTCCGCTAGTCATCGCTGCACCCAACCCGCAACCTGCCACGCCCGATATGACGCCGGGCGAGCGCATGACCACAGCGCCCCAAGCGCACGGCCACGCGCCCGATCGCCGCCGCGGGTTCCTCGCCAGGCAACGTCACGCGAGCATCGTAGTCGCCAATAAGCCGACTAACGCTCGCGCTCGGCCAAACGTTTCAGGGCCGCCGCAGGGACTTCAAGTCGATCAAGGCCCACACCAATGCTGCAGATGTCAACAACACCAAAATTGCGGCGCCGAGCGACGTCGCGATGATCAGAAGTTGATGCGGACCTCCGAGCGGACCTGGGAAATTGAGGTGGCGCGGATGCCCGGTTCCCAGGACCGCGGCGGCGGCGTGGCCGCGCACGATGGCGAGGACGCCGAGCACGATGAGAACCAGCGTCACGGCGGTGGCAGCGCCGATCAGGCGTCCACGCCGGGCGCGCGGCTGCCTCAGAGAGCGATTGGCTGGGAGGTCGGCGAGGAGCGCGTCGAGTTCACCGTAGGTGCGGGCTGCGTAGAGCGATTCAAGGCGTTGTTCAAGCTCGTCGTCGCTGAGCCGCCCCTCGGCCATCGCGTGACGTAGCCGGTCGGCAACCTGCTCCCGATCGGAGTCTGAAGCGCGAAGCGACGGCACGATCTGCACTGACTCCTTGTACCAACGCTTGGATAACACCGGGGTCACAGATTGGCCGCAAAGCGCTGAATTCGTCTAAAGGCGGCAGCGACCCTCATTCGCCCTAGACACCTAGTCCCACGAACCACCGGCAGCGGCGACGACATCCCACACAATGCTTGAAAGGAGAATCATCATGGATCTTCTCTATGCCATGCGCGATCTCGGCGTGGCCGATCCCGCCGCCGACAGCACCGGCGAGGAGACCGTACGAGCGGCCGCCGCCGGCGTTTGCTGTGACCCGCAACGACGGGTCGGTTTCGGGCCCGGGCTACTCGATCTCTGAGAGCGTCCCTCCGGGCACCGTGTCCTGGTCTACTGCACCGCCAGGCCCGTTCCCGCCGACCTGGGTGGTACCGGCTCGGGTAGTTCCGGCTCAGGCAACGGCCGGGTTGATCCGGTGACCTTCGTCGCCGCCCGCCAGGCGCCGGCGGCGGCGATGACGCGGCCTGCGGTCCGGCTCTCGGGCGGGTGGCGGGGCCGGACCGCTCCGGACAAGAACGGAATATGTCACCCACGAGAACGCGCACCGCCTGACCGACGCGGCAATCATCGCCGCGTCGCGACGAACCCGACGCGATTTGCGGAGATCTTCGACCGGCACTGGCCCAGGGTTTATCGCTACTGCGCCAGCCGGGCAGGTGCCGCCGGCGAGGACATCGCCGCCGTAGACGTTCCGCGTCGCTCTGGATTCCTGTTGCCGGTTCGATTGCTCTCGTGAGGATGCTGCGCCGTGGCTGTTCGGGATCGCCACGAACTTGCTACGCGCGCGGTTGCGCTCGGAGTCGCGCCGTACGCGGGCGCTGCTGCGCGTGCCCATGCACGACGAGGCTGACCCAACCGATGTCGCTCTTGACCGGTCGAGGCGGAAACGTTTGGGCCGCACCTCGCCGCCGCGCTTCGTCAGCTGACGCCGGTCTACGCGGGGCGATCGGCTTGCGAGATGAGCGCCGCGATCCGTGGCTCGTCGCTGGGGGTGGGGGCAAAGGTGACCAGTTTGTGGTCCGGGTTCTCGGCGACTTGGAGGACGGTGTGGCGCAGGGTAATCTCGCCTAGTTCGGGGTGGCGCAGGCGTTTGTGCCCGCCGCCGAGCGGGACGATGTCGTGGCGCTTCCATAGGGCGCGTGCTTCGGGTCCGGTGGCGTGCAGGCGGTCGATCAGCTCGGCGAAGCCGGGATCGGTGAGGTGTTGGGCGGCGGCGGCGCGGAAGCGTCCGAGCTGAGCGGCGGCCTCTGTCTCCCACTCGACGAACACTTCGCGTGCTTGTTGGGCGGCGAACATCCACAGCAGCAGGTTGCGATCTGGCTCGGGGAGGGCCGGCCAGTCGGTCCACAGCGCCCGTGCGGCCCGGTTTGAGGTCAGGACGTCCCAGCGGCGGCCGGTGACGTAGGTCGGGTGGGGATCGAGGCGGGCTACGAGCTCGGCGACGCCGGGCGCGAGCGTCTCCCGAGCCTGATCAGCCGGCTCGGGGCTGCCGTCGCCGGCGGCGAGGGCTTGGAGGTACGCGCGCTCTGACGGGAGCAGGCCGAGCGCGGCGCCGAGCGCGTTGATGACTTGGGGGGAGGGGCGCCGTGCGCGGCCTCGCTCGAGCAGCGCGTAGTAGGTGGCGGAGATCGAGGCGAGGTGCGCGACCTCCTCGCGCCGCAGCCCCGGGGTGCGCCGCCGCCGGCCGGGTGGTAGCCCTACATCCGCGGGCGTGAGACCCTCGCGCCGGGCGCGTAGCAGCTTGCCCAGCTGCGTGGCGGCGGCCAGATCAGGGCGGTTGTGGCTCATCCTCGTGACGGTAGTACTAGTAACAGCGAGGTGTGGATAGCAGTCTGGAGATCCTCTAATTTGCTCCCAATGAATTCGCGCCAGCTCGGAACGGATGGCCCAGTGGTGTCGGCGCTCGGTCTCGGGTGCATGGGAATGTCGCAGGGGTACGGCGAAGTCGACCGGCGCGAGGCGCTTGCGACGCTGAATGCGGCGCTTGATGCCGGGGTGACGTTGCTTGACACGGCGATGAGCTACGGCGCCGGGGCCAACGAGCGGCTGCTAGCGGCCGTGCTGTCTGGCAGGCGCGAGGAGGTCGTACTCGCCACGAAGTTCGGGATCGTTCGCGACGGGTCTGACGTGCGGGTCGATGCCCGACCCGAGCACGTCCGGGGTTTCCTGGAGGCGTCGCTGTCGCGGCTCGGCGTCGAGCACGTCGACGTGTATTACCTGCATCGCGTCGATCCCGAGGTACCGGTTGCCGAAACGATCGGCGCGATGGCCGAGCTCGTGACCGAAGGAAAGGTGAGACATCTCGGCGTTTCCGAAACGACGGTGACGGAGCTCGAGCAGGCGGCCGCCGTCCACCCGATCGCCGCGGTTCAGCTGGAGTGGTCGCTGAGCTGGCGCGAGTGCGAGGATCAGGTCATCCCCGCGGCCCGCGCGCTCGGCGTCGGAATCGTCCCCTACAGCCCGCTCGGCCGCGGGCTGCTCACCGGCACCCTGACCGCAGACATCGCCACGCAAGCATCGATGCGCGGTCGCGATGGTCGCTTCGCGGGCGACTCGCTCGAGCGCAACCTGCGCCTCGTCGACGCGGTTACCGCGATCGCGCGCGAGCGTGAGATCACCCCGGCGCAGCTCTCCTTGGCCTGGCTTCTGGCCCAAGGCGAGGACGTCGTGCCGATCCCTGGCACGAAGCGCCCTGAACGTCTCGCGGAGAACGTCGCGGCCGCCGAGCTGTCGTTGTCGGCCGACGAGCTGGAGCGGATCGAGCAATCTGCCGGGCGCGGCGCCTGGGCGGGAGATCGGTCCTCGTTCGCCGCGCCCGAAATACAGCGCACGGCACGATGACCTCCTGTGCCCGGAAGGCATGACGACCGGGGAGATCCTCACCGACTGGACCTCCGTGCCCGTCGGGCACGAGTCGATGAGCGTCTACCGCGCCCGACCGGCCGGCACGCCACCGTCGGGGACGGTGATCGTCGGCTTTGAGATGTTCGGCCTCAGCCGCTACATCCGCGCGGTCACCGAGCGCATCGCCGGCCTGGGCTTCACCTGCGTGGCGCCTGATTTCTACCACCGGTCAGGTTTCCGTATCGACCTGTCCCCCACACCCGAGGGACGCGCGCGCGGCCTCGAGCTGCTCGGACAGCTCGCCCGGCCGGAGGTGATCGCCGACGTCCGGGGCGTGGTCGACGAGCTCGCCGAGCCAGGGCGGACAACCACATCCGCCGCCATGGTCGGCCTCAGCGCCGGCGGACACATAGCCTACGCAGTCGCGACGGAAATCCCGCTGTGCGCGCTGGCGCTGTTCTACCCAGGCTGGCTCACCGAGTCCGGGACCGCCCTCAGCCGCCCCGAGCCGCTGCTCGACCTGACACCGAAAATCGCCGCGCTCGACACGCCGATGCTGTTGCTCATCGGTGAGGACGACCACCTCTACAACCCCGGTCAGCTGCAGCAGATCAAGCGGCGACTCCGCGAGGAGCGGGTCCGCCACGAAATGATCGTCTACCCCGACACGCCGCACGGGTTCTTCTGCCACGAGCGCGACACATACCGCCCTCGCCAGGCCGATGACGCGTTTGCGCGGCTCACCAGGCTGCTGCACGAGGCCATGCCCGGGCCAGGATGAGTCGCCGGGCTTCCGGGCGCCCCGTGGCGGTGCTCGCGACGCGAACCATCGGCGACGGCCACCAGGCCGAGTTCGACACGTTCCTCCAAGACCTGCAAGACCCGTTCGCCGCCCCGCCCCCAGCCACGCGACCGCCCACCGCCAGCGCGCTTCGCGGTCGTCACGCCCGCGAACGATCCGCACACACCCCTCGGTGAGCAGACAGACACCCAAGATCCAGGAGGACCGATGACAACCGACCAAGGCAACGACACGCGGTCCGCCTGCCACGACGTACTCGTCGCCTTTCTGACCGCGGTCGATCACCACCGAGCGACAGACGCGCTGCCGTATTTCACCGACGACGCACAGATCGTCGCCCGCGGCCGGCACCTCAACGGTCGCGAGCAGATCAGCCGCTTCCTCGCCGAACGCCAAGCCGACACCGCGCGACACACCGCGCACCTCATCGTCAACGAGGTCTTCGAACACCTCAACACCGACGAAATCCAACTTCGGGCCCGAGTCGTCCTACTCCTGCACCAGCCCACCCACGGCTACCACGTCGACCAGATCGTCGAAACCACCCAAACCTTCCGGGCGACGGCCACCGGCTGGCGCATCGCCCAACGCGACGAGTCACCACTCCACCCCGACCAATGACCACCAGCAACGACACCAAGTCGCGACAGCCGACCCAAGTCCGGCACCTCTTGCTGATCGACCGCACCAGTAGCGAGCCCCGGCGGCCGTGCTCACCGATCGTGCTGCTCCGGCGCGCCGGCCTTCGGATCAGCCAAGCGCTCGCTCTCCGGGCAAGTGAGGTTGGTGGAGCGCGTCGGCCTGTGGATTCCGCGCAACGTTCCGCGCAACGCTTAGGAACTTCGGTCTATCGGCTGGGGAGTGATCGTGGCAGCCCGAACCACGGAAGCACCGTGTTCTCGAAGCGAGTCATCGCACAGATCTCGTCGCCAGCGAGAGTGATGACGAAGAGGCCGACGCCGTGGCTGATGCCCATTGAGCCGCGCAGATAGGCACCGACCGCGGGCTGACCATTGGCCCGTGTCGGCAGAAGCTGGAACTTGCGGCCTGAGCCGAAGATGCTGGCGAAGAAGCGGAAAGCCGGCTCACGGCCCTGGTACTCGAAGGGGAGCGGCGGCATCGAGATGAACACGTCGTCGGTCAGCAGCGCAATCAGCGAGTCGAGATCGGAGGACTCGTACGCGGCGACGAACTTGGCCACGATCGCGTCCTCCGAAGGCGAGTCGGAGACGGGTGCCGGAAGGCGGTGGCGACCCGACGGCAGCTCCGTCTGCAGGCCGGCGCGGGCCCGTTTGAGGGCGCTGTTCACCGAGTCCACGGTCGAGTCGAGCATGCCGGCAACCTCGTCGGCGCGGAACCCGAGCACGTCGCGCAAGACGAGCACGGCCAACTGTCGAGGCGGAAGGAGCTGAAGGGCAGTCACGAACGCCAAGGAGATGGACTCGGTCTGCTCGTAACGGGCTTCCGGGCCCGGAGACGCATCGGCGGCCCCCTCGAGATGGGTGTCGGGATATGGCTGGAGCCAAGGAACCTCTCCGAGCCGTGTCGGCTCGGGCGGCTCAACCCCGGGCACGTCCCATTCCTTGGCCTGGCGTCGGCTGGCCGATCGAAGCGCGTTGAGGCACCGGTTGGTGGCGATCCGATACAGCCAGGTCCGAAGCGACGCGCGCTCTTCGAACCCGCCCAGGCCTTGCCAGGCACTTACCAATGTGTCTTGCAGCGCGTCCTCGGCATCCTGGAACGAGCCGAGCATCCGGTAGCAGTGCACCTGGAGCTCTCGGCGGTAGGGCTGGGTCAGCGCTTCGAAGGCGTCGCCGTCTCCAGCCCGTGCTCTCGTGATCAGGTCGACTGTGCCCACCGTCGCGACTCCTTCCCGAACCATGTCGTAGTCCCATCCTCCTATAGACACCGGTCGAGGGGCGAACTGGGCGGTCTCGGCGGCGCCCAGTTTCTCGGTCTTGCGGTGTCTGCCTTCGTGACGGTGATAACACCAACGAAAGGACAACGGAGATGGGAAGGATCGTGATGAGTGGACCGCAGAACGTCTCGCTCGATGGAGTGGTCCAGGACCCGGACGGTCAAGAGGGCTTCAGGCTGGGCGGCTGGTTCATCCAGTCTGGGGGAAAAGACCTCGAACAGTGGAACAAGGTCGCGCTCGACGAGGCGCTGCGCGCCGAGGCATGGCTGCTGGGTCGGAGAAGCTACGAGTTTTTCGGCATGCGGTGGCGGCCCCGGAGTGGTGAGCTTGCGGACAGGTTGAACAGCATGCCCAAGTACGTGGTGTCCTCGACCCTCGGAGACCCCGAATGGAACAACACAACAGTGCTGAACGGCGACGTGGTTACCGAGGTCTCGAAGCTGAAGCAGGAGCTAGACGGAGAAATTATCGTCCCTGCCAGCTATCAACTCGCCCGCACGCTGCTAGAGCACGACCTCGTCGACGAGCTGCGGCTGGTTGTCTTCCCGGTCGTGCTCGGGTCCGGCGAGCGCCTCTTCGGCGAGACCAGCGACAAGAAGTCGATGCGCCTCGTCAGCGTGAACACCATCGGCGACGGCCTCGCGTTCGTCACCTACGAGGTTGTCAAGGACGCTTGACCACGGCAGCGTCCCCCGTACGCCCTCGGAGCGACGCCGCCGGTGGACATGTTCGTCGAGCACCCATTGACCATGAGCGATCCCATGGCTAGCGGATCCTGCGTCGGACGTAGGTGCCGGGAGCTGGGTCGATCGCTGGGTGATCGGCATCACCCAGCGTGGCTGGCGAGGGACGGCGTGCACCGGTCCGACGGTCGAGCCAGCGGTGCCAGTCGTCCCACCAGCTTCCCTGGTGGACTGACGCCTTCTCCAGCCACGACTGGGGGTCGGCTGGCCTGGCGCGATTGGTGCGGTAGCGGCCGCGCTTGGGTTCGGGCGGCGCGACGATGACGGCGGCATGGCCGGCGTCGGCGACCACGAACCGGCTCTTTGAGCCCAGAAGCGTGGCGCTGCGATAGCAGCCGGGCCAGGGGGCGATGTGATCGGTTAGCCCCGCTAGCAGGTAGGCGTCGACCCGGACCTTGGTGAGGTCGATAGGTCGCTCGAGCACTCGGACCTGGTTGGGGTGGGCGAACCCGTTGCCGAGGGTGATCTGAATCATGTCGCGTTGCAGCGCGGCGGTGAGGTTGGTGGCGTCGTCTGCCCAGAACAGCAGGTCAAAGGCCGGCGGGTCGTTGCCGAGCAGGTAGTTGTTGATGGCCGGTAGCCAAATGCCCTCGTTGGGTCGTATCCATGCGAACAACGACGCCGTCGACCGCCCGTCCGCATAGCCGGCGCGGGCCGCCTTGGCGATCGCCCGGTCGGCCGCCCCTCGGTCGAGCAGCGCGTTCATGAGTCCGCCCTGCTCGGGATCGAGCACAGCTAGTGCAAGGGTGATGCTGGCCAGCCGATCCAGTTTGCCCACAGCGGCGAGATAGCCGGCGACCACAGCCAGCATCACGGTACCGGCGCAGAACGCGGCGACGTGCGTGCGGGGCGAGCCGCTGATTGCCTCGACTGCGGCGAGCGCCTCCAGTAGCGCCGAGGTGTAGTCGTCGAGTCCAAGCCCGGCGTGAGCGAGATCGGGGTTCACAAACGACACCACGAAGCACTGCCGGCCCCGCCGGAGCGCGTCGGCGACCATGCTGCGCCCGGGCGACAGGTCGACCAGGTAGTACTTGTTGACCACCGATGGGACCAGCAACAGCGGCACGGGATCGACCTCGACGGTGGTCGGCTCGTACTGGATCAGCTCAAGGAGAGGTGTCCGCAGCACCACCGCGCCTGAGGTCATGGCAATGTCCTCGCCCACACTGAACTTCGAGCTGTCGACGATCGCTGGGAGGGTGGGCCCACCACGGAGGTCCTGCGCCAGCGCCCGGGCTCCCCGGACTAAGCTGGCTCCCTGGCTATCCACGGCCGCTCTCACGACAGCGGGGTTCAGCAGCGCCGCGTTGCTCGGGGCCATGGCGGCGGCGACATTGTCAGCCAACAGCGTCATCCGCTCGCGCATCTGCACGTCCAGGTTGGCGTCGTCAACGAGTCCGTCAAGCGTCTCAGCTGCCGCGAGATGGGCTTGCAGGATCCGGTGCAGCAACGGGTTGGACCGCCAGGCGGGATCGAGGAACCTCCGATCCTTCGGCTCGGGCTCGACTCGTGAGCGGCCCCAGCCAATCTTGGCGAGCTCGCCGGTCAAACCGCCCAGGCGCCGGACCACTCGGCCCGGGTGGCCGGCCAGCCCGGTCAAAAGCTGGACGATCCCGTCGACCGGGACCCGGCCGCGGAGGTTGGACGTCGCGTCGGCGAGCAGGATGGCTGCGAGCTGACCGGCGGCTGCGGTGGGATCGTCCAGGGCCCCGCGGATGCCCAGCCGGTCCTGGTCTGGGGCTGTGCTGCGTTCGGTCCGCGTGCTCATCGGGCGCCGCTCCCACCCGTCGGCGTAAAGCGAGGTTGCGACTTGCGCGACGTGCCGACCGTCAGCTGCGACGGCTCCAGAAGTCGATGCTCATGTGACACGATCGATCGGCTTTCTCTACATCACGTGGTCAGTAAGCCACCGTCGACCGGCAGGGTGATCCCGTTGACGTAGCTACCAGCGTCGCTGGCGAGGAAGATCAGGGCGGTGCACAGCTCCTCGGCCGCTCCGGCTCGTTTCATGGGCACCCGCTGCTCGATCATCCGCTCCATGTATCCCTCGGGGTAATGGTCGGTCATCTCGGAGGCGAAGAAGCCCGGTGCCAGCGCGTTGACGCGGATACCCTTGCGGCCGCTCCACTGCTGGGCCAGGTCGCGGGTCAGGCCGACGATTGCCGCCTTAGTCGAGCAGTACGCCGCCTGCGGCAACTCACCGGTCGTGAACCCCATGACGCTTCCGATGTTGATGATCGCGCTGCCCGGCTGCATCACCCGGGCGCAGGCCTGGGCCATCCAGTACGACCCGTTGAGGTTGACGTCGACGACCTCCCTGAACTCCTCGGGCGTCTCCCGGGTCGCCGGATGGGCCGTACCCACGCCGGCGTTATTGACCAGCACATCGACCCGGCCGAACTCACTCATCGCGCTTTCGACCAGGGCGGTGCAGGCGTCCGGATCGCTCACGTCGGTAGCGACCGCGAGCGCGCGTCGACCGGCAGCCTCAACCAACATGGCGGTCTTGGTCAGGCGGTCGACCCGGCGTGCACCGAGCGCGACGTTGGCACCCGCCTCCGCCAATGCCACCGCGAACGCAAACCCCAAACCGGACGACGCGCCAGTGACGACGGCCACCTTGCCATCGAGGCGGAAATGGTCCAGCACGGCCATGGGAAACCTCCGGTAAGAGCGATGGACGATACGGCCAACACGGAGCCTGTCACTCTCGGTGAGACGGTGCGCGTTGCAAATTCGTGAGGCGTGGTGGCAGCAGGTCAGGTGTAGCGAGCGCGTCGGCGATCGCGCGGTAGCTTTTACGGTTGAACGCGAGTCCGACGTGGCTGCCCGTGACCTCGACGCAGTTGGCGTAGGGCACGATCTGCCGCTGCCACTTGACGACGCCATCGCCCCGCGAATAGATGCTCGTCAAGTGCACGCGGTCGTTTGGGAACGGGGCATGGAAGTCCGTCATGAACGGACACCGGCAGACGTCGCTGAGGCAGTCCGGCGATCGCGCCCGACCCGTGCTCCGAAGAATCGCCCGCAGACCCGAGACCGCGCTCAGGGTCGGCGCGCTACAGCCGAGCATCCCGTGGAGGTCGGACCCCATCGAGATCGCATGAGAGACGAGATCGGGGCGGCGAGCCGCGAGTACCCGCGCGTAATGGCCGCCTCGGCTGTGCCCGATCAGAGCCACGCGGGAGCCGTGTTGCCGCGCGACCGATTCGATCCGGCGCTCCACACGCTCGACGGCCTGATCCGAACAGCTGACGTTGCCGATGAAACCGCACACGTGGGGCCGATATCCGATCCGGTACAGCCACGCGGCCATCACCAGGAGCGTCTGGTCGCCGGCGAGGAACCCCGGCATCAGGATCACCGGACGTCCACCGCCGCGTAGGACGTCACGTCCGGCGAACACCGGATCGGTCAACAGCCGGGACAGCTCGAGCACCCAGCGTGTCTCGGCAAAAGGTCGGCCCCACCACCGGGTCGGCAACCCTGCACCGGCGGGGGCAGACGCACGAGCGGGTTCGGACGCATCGTTGAGCGCCTGGGCGGGTTCGGTGCTCATTGGGGCGTAGACGTAGCTTCCGGGCGCTTGGTCGAGGAACCGGCTCGCCTGGCCTTGGCTCACCGCGGCGTCGGTCAACATCACGTCGAGCGCCACGCGGGCCGCCGCAACGTTGCCGGCATCCGTCGCGGTGCGCGGATGTCCGTTGGTCGTCAGGTTCTCGACGCTCGTCACGAGCCGGCCTTTGCGCTCGCGTCGGCGTCGGGCGACGGAGGCACGATCTCGCGCTTGAGGATCTTGCCGGTCGCGCCCTTCGGCAGCTCGTCCACGAACCAGACCTGCCGTGGGTACTTGTACGCGGCGACGTTCGACTTCACGTGATCGCGGATCTCCGCCTCGGTGGCGGTGCTGCCCGGTTTCAGCGCGATGGCGGCAGCGACCTCCTCGCCGAGTTCAGGGTGTGGGATCCCGATCACGGCGGCCTCTCGCACGGCGGGATGTTCGTAGATGACCTCCTCGATCTCGCGCGGGTAGACGTTGAATCCGCCGCGGATAATGAGCTCCTTCTTGCGATCCACGATGTAGAAATAGCCGTCATCGTCGACGCGGCCGATGTCGCCGCTATGGAACCAGCCGTCACGGATCGCTTCGGCCGTCGCCTCGGGGCGCTTCCAGTAGCCCTTCATGATGTTGTGGCCGCGGATCACGATCTCGCCGGCCTCGCCCGGAGGCACCTCGTCGCCGCTGTCGTCGACGACCTTCATCTCGACCCCCTTGACGGGGGTTCCGATCGACCCTGGTTTGCGTTCGCGGTCGGGATGGTTGAACGACGCTATCGGCGAGGTCTCCGACAGTCCGTAGCCCTCGAGCACGGTGCAGCCGAAGTGCTGTTCGAAGCCGCGCATCACCTCGACCGGCATCGCGGCCCCACCCGAGACGCAGACGCGCAGCGAGGAGGTGTCGTATGTGTCGCTGTCGGGAGCGTTGAGCATCGCGGCGTACATCGTCGGAACGCCCTCGAATGCCGTCACCCGATCGCGCTCGATGATGTCCAGGGCCTTGCTCGCGTTGAAGCGCGGGATCAACGACAGAGTCGCACCGACAGCGACGGCGGCGTTCATTGCGCAGACCTGTCCGAACGCGTGGAACAGCGGGAGCGCTCCGAGCACGACCGAGCGCGCATCGAAACCCAGCAGGTCGACCGCGACCCCCACGTTCAGGCCGAGGTTCGCGTGGGTCAGCTCGGCGCCCTTCGGCTTGCCGGTGGTGCCGGACGTGTACAGAATCACGGCCGTGTCATCACCCTCTCGGTCGATCACGTCGGGCTTCGGCTCCACCGAGGACAGCAGCCGCTCGAACGCGCCAGGGGTAACGCCGACCGCCTCCGTCCCGGCCGCGGTCGCGCCCGCCTCGGCTGCGGCCGCGAACTCGTGCCAGGCGAAGACAAGTCGGGCCTCGGAGTCTGCGAGGTAGAACTCGACCTCGCGCGCCTTGAGCAGCGGGTTCATCGGAACGACCACCGCACCCGCTCGGAGCACGCCGTAGTACGCCACGGCGAACTGCGGCACGTTGGGCAGCATGATTCCGACGCGCGCGCCGGGCCCGATCCCTCTGAGGTGCAGCAGCCCCGCCACCCTCGCACTCGCGGCTTCGAGGGCTGCGTAGGGGATCTCGGTCTCGTCGAGCTTGAGCGCGATGTTGTCGGTGTGGCGCCCAGCGGCGGCCGCGAGGTTGCCCGCAAGATTGCCCATCTGTTGTCCTCCCCGTACGTGCATTTGAGAGGCCACGCAGCGTTACAGACGGCCCGACGGTTCACCTTGGAGAATGTCCGAGCCTGCTTGGAGGACGGCACAGTTCGATTCCTCGTAGGCTGCGCCCGGGTGACGATTTCCGACTCCGATAGTCGCTCACAAGCGAGATGGGCAGCATTCATCGACGCGCTGGTCGCGGACCGCGAACTGTTGACCGAGCGCATCCGCAAAAGCATCCGCGCCGGCCTTCCCGCCTACCGGACCGTCTCGGACAGGGAGTTCGACTGGGGCTTTTGGATCGATTTCGACAGCACGCTCAGGGCAGCCCGAGCGGGTCTCGAGGGAGTCACCGACGAGCAGCTCGCGGCGCTGGCGCCGGTTGGGGAGGCGCGCGCCCAACAGGGGATCCCGATCGCGGACGTCCTGCTGGCCTGGCGACTTGGCGTTCAGGTCGTGATCGACAGAGCCACGGAGATCGGCCCAGGCCTCGACATCTCTGATGCCGAGATGCTCCGCTTCGTCAGGGCGCTGATCGCCTCCTCGGATCGCGCGATGGCGATCATCGCCAGCGCGCACCGGACGGCCGACCTGGAACTCGCGACGCGGCAGCATGAGCGGCGCGCGGCGGTCGTCCGGGAGGCGCTGCTCGGAAAGATCGCGCCGGTCGTGGTGCGTGCGCACGCCGAGTCCTGCGGGATCGACGTCAGCCGGGAGTACGTCGCGATTCGCGCCGATGACGTGCCCGAGGAGCGAACCCAGCGTGAACGCCAGCTCGGCTTTCAGGGAACCCTTACGCCACGGGTGGGTCTCGCCGCGACGATCGACGACGACCTCGCTGGGTTCCTCCTCAAGCCTCCGGCGGGCGAGATCCCGTTCGCGGTTGGCGTCGGACCGGCGCGCCCCGTCGAACGGCTGACGGAGTCGTTCGAGTTCGCCTCGCGCATAGTCGCGACGATGCGGGCCTTCGACATGATCGGCGTCTGCGACTTCGACGCCCTCGGGGCCCTGCCGGCAATCGTCGCGGACCGGGCCGTCGGCGATGCGCTCGTAGGGCGCTACCTGGAGCCGCTTGCCGCATCACGAGCCGAGATCGCCGCGAGCCTCCGTGCCCTCTTCGAATCCGACATGCACGTCGATCGCGCTGCCGAGCAATTGTTCGTACATCCCAACACGATTCGCTACCGGATCGGTCGGTTCGAGGAGATCACCGGCGCGAACCTGCGCAACCCGAGGAGCGCCCTCGAAGTCTGGTGGGCACTCCAGCGCGACGTGATCCGGACCCGTCCGACGTCTTCCTGACCGCCTCACGGAGATCGAGCACCAGCGCAGGGCGTGCCCCCGCCGCGGCGAACCTCTAGAGCGATGCCCGAAGCCTGGGTGTATCTGCTCCGCTGCCGCGACGGGTCGCTCTACACCGGCTGGACGGTCGATCTCGAGCGCCGGCTGGCGCGCCACCGCTGCGGCGCCGCGAGCCACTACACTGCCAGCCGGCTGCCAGTCGAGCTCGCGCTGGCGATCCCGATGTCCGATCGCACGGCCGCCCGCCGCGAGGAGGCGCGCATCAAGCGCCTGCCGCGGTCCGCAAAGCTCGCGCTGTTGGCGTCCGCCGAGACGCCGGCGTGAGCTCGCCGACCGACCGGCCTCGTCACCCGGTTCTGAACGTCCCGGTCAAATGCTGGCGCGCGTTCAAACACCTGACCCAGATCAGCTTCCCGCGGTCCTATCCGATCGTGCAGTTCCCCAACGCCCCGCTGATCCTCGCGTTCGTGTCGGGGATGGTCGCCCACCACACTCACGGCCGCGGGCACGACTACGCCCGAGCCGTCTCCTACCTAGCGCTGGCGATCTGGGCCTATCTGGAGCTCTTTCAGGGGGTCAACGCATTCCGGCGGCTGCTCGGGCTTGCGTACACAATCTCAACCGCCGTGCACCTCGCGAATGCGCTCCAGCACTAAGAGAACAGCTTCACCAGTCCTCGCGGACGACGGAGCTGGTCAGGCAGCTCGGGGCTGGTCCGAGAAGGCTTGGAGATGACGGACCTGGGTGAACCGATCGAATGACTGCGGCATGGTGTGACCGGGCCAGCGGTACTCGACGCGGCCCTTCGTCGGGAGATATGCGGCGGTGTAGAGGGTGCCCATTCCGCTCGCGTAGCCGTTGTTGTAGAGCGGCGGCTCCAGGAAGGCGTCGGCGAAGCGCGCGGGCGTGACCTGGTCGTTGGCGAGTAGCGCCAGTATGTGCTGCTCGCGTTCGACGGTGCGAACGGCGTGCGCGTACTCGGGCCAGTCGATGGCGCCCTGATGGTTCGTCGTCGCCGGGGTGCTCGCGAAGCGTGCGTCACGATCCGGCGCGAGGTAGGCCGTCAGGTGCTCGCCACTGCTGTCGAGGATGGACAGGTTCTGGGCCGCGTGGATCGGAAGCCGCTGAAGCTTCTCGCGGGCCTGTCGGACGGTCTGGCAGGTTTCGAGCAGGTACCGCACGACCAGCGGGATCGCGAATCCGTCGCCCACCGCACGCCGGCCACCGAACGTCAACGAGACCACGAGCCCCGCGTCGTTCATGCCGTCCAGTAGCCCCCACAGGCAGTCGCTCATCCCGATGACCTGTTGTCCGGCCCAGTCCGTCTTGATGATGATGCCCTCGAGCCGGTCGGCCGGATAGTCGTAGTTACGCACCAGCATCGGCTCGCCGCGCGTGCAGACCCCCTGGGAGCAGCCGACGATGAACGCCGGCGGTCGGTATAGCGAGAGACACCGCGCGGCGATCTCGTCGCCCGCGGCTAGCTCGACTAGCCGCTCGTAGGTCTCGACCAGCTCGGGCATGTGCTGGCGTAGGCGTTTGCGGCAGGTCGCCAGATCCGGGCGCGCATCGCTTCCGTCGCGTAGGTACCAGGCCCGGTAGGCGGGCCACATCTCCTGGAAGTTCGCCTGCCAGCGCTCACCTGGGGCGGGCTCCTCGTATGCCTCAAAGCAGATTCGCTCGGCCGAGGCGCCGGCCCCTAAGGCGTTGTCGGCCGCGTCTCGGCCGGGGTGAACCGGAAGCAGCGGGAGCGTGTCCTTGATCGCGTCCCATGCTGGCTTCCAGTAGCGATCGATCGCATCGTTCGCTGCTGCGGGCAGCCCGAGAGCCTTCACCCACTCAGGGAGCTCGCGCAGCGTGAGTGCAGGTTGCTCGATTGACTTCTCTTCAGACATAAGTCTCCAGTGGCCTTCGTGGCGATCTCAGATGCGGTGCGCGAGATGCCGCGTGGTGGACCGGTTCCAGGCGCTCCGTGGCCGCCACCGGTTGCGACTGGCAGCCTAGCACCATCCACATGGATGGTAGTAAGATGGTGTGCAGATGGATTCGGACAAGACGGTTTCGAGAGGCAAGGCCGAACGCGATAAGAGCGAGAAGATCACGATCAACATCGGGCTGGTCGATCTCGGCGAGATCGACCTCCTTGTCGACGAGGGCTTCTTCGCGAACCGCACCGACTTCATTCGCACGGCGATCAGGCGACAGCTCGAGAGCCGGTCGAGCGCCGTGGACCGGACTGTCGCCCGGCGCGAGCTGACCCTCGGCAGCGCGTACTACAGCCGTCACGACCTTGAGCAGGTCCGAGCATCGGGTACCACGGTGCAGCTGCGCGTGCTCGGCTTGGCGACCATCGCCGATGACGTCTCGCCTGAGCTCGCGCTGGCGACGATCGACGCGGTCGAGGTTCTCGGGGCGTTTCGGGCGCCGGCGGCGGTGAAGGCTGCGCTCGCGTCCCGTACCACCTAGCCGGTGCAGCAGTGCGGAGTGCGCGCCGCGATCGACCCGGCCGATCACGCGCGAACCGATCGATTTGATTGCTCGGGAACCACGAACCGGAAGGGCAAGGATGAGCGAAGGTCGGAACACGACGATGGGCGAGGCGCTGCGGCTCACCCGCGCCGGACACTTGGCGCAGGCCACGTCGCTGCTACAGCACGGTCTCGCCGGCAACGCCCGCGGACCGCGAACCGGAGCCGCACCGGCGAGCGTCATCGCGGACTCCGACGATGCACACACGCCCGCGCACGCTGGCTTCGTCGGCGAGACCCATCGCCGCCGCCACACCGAGCCCGCCGGGACGCGCAGCTATGACCTGTACGTTCCCACCGGCTACCGCGGCGACCCGGTCCCGCTCGTCGTGATGCTCCACGGCGGCACCCAGAACGCGGCCGACTTCGCAGCCGGCACCCGCATGAACGAGCTGGCCGAACGCCATACGTTCCTGGTCGCCTACCCGGAGCAGTCCAGGGCGGCCAACCGCGGCGGCTACTGGAACTGGTTCTCCCCGGCCGACCAGCGCACCGGCTCCGGCGAGCCGGCCATCATCGCCGGCATCACCCGTCAAGTCATGCGCGACCTGGCGGTCGATGCGGCCCGTGTCTACATCGCCGGGCTATCCGCCGGCGGCGCGATGGCTGCGGTCATGGCTGCGACTTACCCAGACCTCTACGCCGCGGCGGGCGTGCACTCGGGCATCGGCTACCGGGCGGCGCAGGACGTCGGCTCGGCATTCGCGACGATGAGAACGGGCGGGACGCCGACTCCAACCGGGACGGTCCCGATGATCGTGATCCACGGCGATCAAGACGCGATCGTCGCCCCCGTCAATGCCGAGAAACTCATCAGCGGCCGGCTCGCAGCCGGGGATATCACGAGCCAGAACGGTCCGATAACGGCACGCGCCGACACCGGCCGGCCGTACGCTCGAACCGTCTATTACAGCTTGGACGGTCTCGCCGTCGCCGAGTCGTTGATCGTCCAGGGTGGCGGGCACGCCTGGTACGGCGGCCATCCCGCCGGGTCCTATACCGACCCGCAAGGCCCCGACGCGTCCGCCGAGATGATCCGGTTCTTCCTCCTGCACGAGGCAGCATTCCCCCGAAGCTGACAACCGACGGACCCGAGGCAAACGGGCCAGCAATCTGGCTCGAGTGACGGGAAGGGAGGGCTGCGGACCGATTCGGCCGAGCAACCCTGTTGTTCGGGCCGGCTGACGGGGTAGGGGGGCCTTAGATGGCGACCGCCAACACTTCGTTGGAGCAGCGCGGATCTCGCGCTAGCGGCGACGGCCGGTTGGCGCGCGGGGTCCTGAGCGATGTCGACATCGCGGCGGCGACGCTGGCCGACATGGCGCCGGCGATGAGTTTCTTCTTCGGGTTCGCGACGATCGTGACCGCCGCCGGGATCGCCGCGCCGCTGACGGTGATCGCGGCCGCGGTGGCGATTGGGTTGCTGGGTAACACTTTGAGTCAGTTCTCGCGCTCGCGACCATCGACGGGCTCGTTTGTGACCTTCATCGGCAGCGCGTTCGGCGGGTACAGCGCGGTGGTGACGGCGGTCGTGCTGTGCACGGGGTACATCATCGCGGTGGCCTCGGTGGTGGCGATCTCCGGCGGCCTGGCGGAGACGATCCTCAAGCAGTACCTGTCGATCACAATCCCATGGCAGGCGATCAGCGCGGTGCTCTCGCTCGGGGCGTTGGCGCTGATCGTGACCGGCGCCAAGCCCTCGACGAAGGTCGCGGCCGTCCTGTTCGCGTTCCAGGTCCTGTTGTTGCTTGTGGTCGCGATCGCGCTCCTCATCGAGCACTCGGGCTACATCAACGGCAAGCCATTTGATCCGTCAAACCTGCACCGTGGTTTCTCCGGCCTCTCGTTGGGGTTTCCGCTGGCGGTCTACCTGTTCGTGGGGTGGGAGAACTCGGCCGCGTTGGCCGAGGAGCATCACGACCCGCGTAGGGGTGTCACACGGGCAGTGTTCTCCAGCATCCTTGTGGTCGGGGTGTTGTACGTGTTCCTGTCCTACGCCACCGTGGTCGGCTTCGATGACAACGCCGCGGCGCTGACCAACGCGTCGATCCCATTTATTACGGCGGCAGGCACGGTCGCCAGTTCACTGGTCTTCGTTGCTTACATCGCAGGCTTCACTTCAATCTGCTCGTGCCTGATCTCGGCGACGAACTCCCAGGCGAGGATCATCTTCAACTCGGGGCGCGAGGGATTGCTGCCTTCGGTCACCGCTCGTCTGACCGAGCGTCGAAGGACGCCGTGGGTTGCGTTCTCGGTGTATCTCGCGCTCGCTCTGGGTCTCTCATACGTGTTTGGCTGGAACACCGACCCAGTCACGTTCTTCGGCGAGATTGCGACCATGGGCACAATCCTGATCGCGCTCACCTACCTGGTCGCCAACCTCGCACTGCCCGTGTACTACCACCGCCATGAGCGGGAGCAGTTCTCGATCGTCAAGCACGCGCTGCTGCCGCTGTTGGGTGCTGTCGCGATCGGCTATCCGCTCGTTGAGCTCGTCAAGCCGGGACAGCCGGCGCCGTTTGATCGCTACCCTCTGATTGCCGCGGGCGTGGTCGTAGTGGCGCTGATCTGGGGAGCAATCGCCTTCGGGCGCGACCGAACGCTCGGTGAGCGGGTCGGCTCGATCGTCGCGGACGCCGACTGACCCCAGCAACACGACAAAGAGCGGCATGCGTTGGATGCCGACCATGACGCGGTCGCTGGCTGCTGACGGTCCAGTGACATCTGCCGGAACCCGCACGATTCCGACCTCAAAAAGGAACCTATGACCGAGACCTTCTATGCCGACCAGCTCCAGTTGTTGCCGGGCGAACCTCTTCCCCCGGGGGCGACCTGGGATGGCAAGGGCACGAACTTCTCGCTGTTCTCCGAGCACGCAGAGCGTGTCGAGCTGTGCCTGTTCGATGATGATGGGGCCGAGACGCGACTCGCGCTGACGGGACCGACCGCCTTTCATTGGCACGGTTATCTGCCCGGCGTTGGCCCCGGCCAACTCTACGGTTACCGTGTACACGGACTGTGGGCACCCCAGGACGGGCATCGCTTCAATCCCGACAAGCTGCTCATCGATCCGTATGCCAAGGCGATCGACGGGACTGTTGATTGGTCGGCGGCGAATACGCACCCGTACCCGCTCCGCGGCGACGAGGATGCCGACCTGATCCGCGACGAGGAGGATGACGCGGCGGCGATCCCCAAGTCCGTAGTCGTCGATCCGTCGTTTGACTGGGAGGGAGACGAGCCTCTCAGACGCTCGTGGAGCGAGACGGTGATCTACGAGGCGCATGTGAAGGGCTTTACCCAACGCATGTCTGCCGTGCCCGAGCATCTGCGCGGTACCTACGCCGGCCTGGCCTCGCAGGAAGCGCTTGCGTATCTGACCGAGCTGGGCGTGACCGCGGTCGAGCTGCTCCCGGTTCATCACTTCGTCGATGAGAGCTTCCTCGTCGATCGTGGGCTGTCGAACTACTGGGGTTACAGCTCGATCGGATTTCTGGCGCCGCACGCGCTGTACAGCGCGTCCGGGATGCGCGGTCAACAGGTCTCGGAGTTCAAGGGGATGGTCAAGGCGTTGCACCGGGCGGGGCTCGAGGTGATCCTGGACGTCGTCTACAACCACACCGCCGAGGGCAACCAGCAGGGTCCGATGCTGTCGTTCAAGGGCATCGATAACGCGACCTACTATCGCCCGAGTCCGGAGGATCGCCGCTACTACGTGGACTTCACGGGCACCGGGAATACCCTCGACCCCAGTCACCCCTCGGTGCTGCGCTTGATCATGGACTCGCTGCGGTACTTCGCCACTGAATGCCATGTCGACGGATTTCGCTTCGACCTCGCCCCGACGTTGGCTCGCACGTTTCATGAGGTCGACCGGCTCTCGTCGTTTCTCGACGCCATCCACCAGGACCCCGTGCTCTCGCGGCTCAAGCTGATCGCCGAGCCGTGGGACGTCGGCCCCGGCGGCTACCAGGTCGGCAGCTTCCCGGTGCTGTGGCGCGAGTGGAACGCCGAGTACCGCGACACGATCCGCGACTTCTGGCGCGGCGAGGCCACCCTTTCGCAATTCGCCGCGCGGCTGACCGGCTCCGAGGATCTTTACGGCGACGATGGCCGCCGTCCGTTGGCGTCGATCAACTTCGTCACCGCCCACGACGGGTTCACGCTCAGCGACCTCGTCTCCTACGACGAGAAGCACAACGAGGCCAACCTCGAGGACAACCGGGACGGCAACGATCAGAACCGATCCTGGAATTGCGGCGCCGAAGGTCCCACCGACGATCAGGAGATACTCGGCCTGCGGGCCCGTCAGCGCCGGAACCTACTGACAACGCTGCTTCTCTCCCAGGGCGTGCCGATGATCACCGCCGGTGACGAGATTGCGCGCACGCAGGGCGGTAACAACAACGGCTGGTGCCAGGACAACGAGATCTCCTGGCTCGACTGGAGCAACGCCGACCAGGACCTCCGCGCCTACACCCAGCGCCTGATCGAGCTTCGCCGCACCGAGCCCGTGTTCCGGCGCAGCGTATTTCTTCAAGGCGACGACACCGACTCGGGCGTCGCTGACGTCGGCTGGCTGCGGCCCGACGGCGAGGGGATGACCGACGAGGACTGGAAGCGCGACGACACTCATGCGCTCGCCGTGTTTCTCAACGGCGGCGAGATCCCCGACCAAGACCCCGACGGCCAGGACATCCGTGGGCACTCGTTCCTGCTGCTCATCAACGCCCACCACGAGCCCACGCCCTTCACCCTTCCTCCGTCCTCGCGCGGCGTCGGCTGGAGAGCCGAAATCTCCACCGCCGAGCCCACCAGCCAGGACGAAACGTCGCGGTCAGCCGGTGACCTCATCGACGTCGAATCTCGGTCCATGCTCATTCTGCGTCGCGTCTGACCCACCACCCGCGCTGGCCGCCCGCCAGCCGACGCGGTGCATGAATCGGCGCGCGGGTCAGCGACGCGGTCGCTGCATCAGCTCGTGCGCGCCACGTAGGTGTGCTTCGATGAGGCTTGCCGCGCGCTCGCCGTTTCGCTGTTCGATCGCGCCGGCAATCTCGCGATGCTCGGTGATGAACTGCGCGGCGCGAGCCGGATCTCGCGCGACCAGCGTTGCGGTGATTCGCTGGTGGCGGTCGCGCACTGCGTCGTACTGACGCACCAGGATCGCGTTGCGGTTGGCGGCGACGATCGTGTGATGAAACTCGCGATCGGCCACGATGAAGCCGACGTAACGGTCTTGGAGCGAGCGCTCCTGCGCTGCGATCGCCTCGAGCAGCACCGCCGCGAGCTCGTGCCCCTGTGCCGCGACGCGCCGGACGCAGTGGGTCTCGATCAGTAGCCGCGCCTCGAGCACGTCCTCGGCCTCCAACATCGAGATCGGCCGGACGAGCGCGCCCCGCCGCGGATACAGGTCGAGTAGCTCCTCGGTCTCGAGCTGTACGAACGCCTGGCGGACGGGTGTGCGGGAGATCCCGAGCTCGCGAGCCAGCTCGTTCTCGCTGAGAAGCACCCCGCCCGGGAAGCGGCCGTCGAGGAGCCGGTCCTTGACATGCCGATAGGCCCGCGCCGCCGCTGAGCCCGTCTGAACTTCAGCGTCCGATTGGAGCTCTGCGCTCACGGGTCGATACTCTTGGGAGGCAGCTTGTATGCAAGATGCGTTCAAGTCTAGCTCGTTCGAGGCTAATCGACGCCCCGAACGTCCAACAAGCACAAGGAGAAAGCATGACTTCCCGAATCGCGACTTCCATGGGTCGACTCTTCCGCCGTCCGCCCGAGGCGCCGTACGACGTCCATTGCCACCTCGACTCGGCCGGCCGACCGTACGTCTGCGACTACGCGCGATGCGAATCGCCCGGTCTGACCGCCGACGAGGCGGTGCTGGTCGCGCGCTGAACGGAGCGCGCCGGCTATTGCAGGCCGGTGCGGACGGATGTAATCCGCCCGGTGTTCAGGCCGAACCAGTGCATGCGACCCACGTAGCGCGCGTGCTCGACCTTGAGACAGCGATCCATGATGACCGTGACGCCGCCCTCCTCGGCGATCCGTGCGCCCTCCTCGTTGATCACGCCGAACTGGCACCAGAGAGAGCCGGCGCCGATCGCGACGGCGTCCCGTGCGATCGCCGGGAGCGCATCGGGGGCGCGGAAGACGTTGACGATGTCGACCGGTTCGGGGACGTCGAGCAGGCTCGGGTAGCTCGCCGCTCCGAGGACCTCGGTCTCCCGCGGATTCACTGGGATCACCCGGTAGCCGTGGCGCTTGAGGTAGAAGCCGACGAAGTGGCTGGCCCGCAACTCGTTGCTTGACAGGCCCACAATCGCGATCGTGCTCGCGGTGTTGAGCACGCGCTGGATCGTCAGCGGGTCCTGGTAGCGCTCTAGCTCGGTCATTTCAAGTTGGCGAAGCCCTGCTCGAGGTCCCAGATCAGATCGTCGACCGACTCGGTACCGACCGACAGCCGGACCGTTCCGGGCCGGACGCCGGCCGCCTCTAACTCGTCGTCGCTCAGTTGGCGGTGCGTGGTACTCGCGGGATGGATGATCAGGCTCTTCGCGTCACCGACGTTAGCGAGGTGGGACCAGAGCGTCACGCCGCGGATGAGCTCCTGCCCGCCGATGCGGCCCCCCGCGCAATCGAACGAGAACACCGCGCCCGCGCCGCGCGGCAGGTACTTCTCGACGAGCGGCCGGTAGCGGCTCCCCGGCAGGCCTGGATACGCGACGTTCGACGCGAGCTCGTGCGACTCGAGGAACGCCGCGACCGCGCGCGCGTTCTCGACGTGACGTTCCATCCGCAGCGACAGTGTCTCCAGCCCCTGCAGGAACAGGAACGCGTTGAAGGGTGAGAGCGCGCCGCCGAGATCGCGCAGCGTCTCGGCCCGGAGCTTCATCAGGTAGCCGTAGGTCCCGAAGGTCTCGTGGAACCGCAGGCCGTGGTAAGCCGGCGACGGATCCGCGATCACCGGAAACCGTCCGTTGGACCAATCGAACGTCCCTGACTCGACGACAACGCCGCCGATGCTTGTCCCGTGGCCGCCGATGAACTTGGTCGCCGAGTGGATCACGATGTCGGCGCCCCATTCGATCGGGCGGCACAGGTACGGCGTGGCGAACGTGTTGTCGACGATCAGCGGCAGCCCGTGGTCGTGCGCGATCGACGCCACGGTCTCGATGTCCAGCACGTTGCCCGCCGGGTTGCCGATCGTCTCGCCGAAGAACGCCTTGGTGTTCGGGCGGACCGCCGTGCGCCACGCGTCGGGGTCGTCTGGATCGACCCACGTCACCTCGACGCTCATCTTTCGGAGCACGTGCTTGAACTGGTTCACGGTCCCGCCGTACAGCGCCGAGGACGAGACGACGTGATCGCCGGGCTCGAGCAGCGTGAACAGCGCGGCCGCCTGCGCGGCGAGCCCGCTCGCGAACGCGACGGCGCCGGACCCGCCCTCGAGGTTGCCCACCCGCTCTTCGAACACGGCGACCGTCGGGTTCATGATGCGCGAGTAGGTGTTCCCGTACTCCTGCAGGTTGAAGTACGCCGCGGCCGATTCCGGGTCCTCGAACACATAGCTCGTCGTCTGGAAGATCGGCACCGCGCGAGCTCCCGTGTTCGGGTCGGGCCGCTGCCCGGCGTGGAGTTGGCGTGTCTCGAATCCGAACGCGCGGGCCTCCTCGGGTCGTTCGTGCTCGCCGGTCATGCGCTCCCGTCCAGGAAGCGACGAATGATCGGCGTCTGCCGCGCCTCCTCGAGCAGGAAGCAGTCATGGCCGTATGGCGCGTCGATCACGTGTAGCTCGACCGGCTTGCCGAGGCTCTCGAGCGCGGCTTCGATCTCTTGCGATCCCGACGGCGGGTACAGCCAGTCCGAGCTGAAGGCGATCAGCAGCGTTCGCGCCGCGACGCGCTGGAGCGCCCGGGCGAGTGATCCGCCGCCGTACTCCCGCGCGAGATCGAAGTAGGTCAAGGCTCGGGAGGTGTAGAGATACGTGTTCGCGTCGAACCGCTTGACGAACGAGTCGGCCTGGTGCCGGAGGTAGCTCTCGACCTCGAACTCCGGCTCCGTGATCGTGTAGCGGACATCGTCGGCGTGCTGGAGTCGCCGGCCGAACTTGGCACTCAGCCCCGGGGCCGACAGGTAGGTGATGTGGCCGATCATTCGCGCTATGCCCATCCCAGCGTTCGGTGCGTCGTCCGTGCCGTGGTAGTGGCCTCCCTGCCACGCCGGGTCGCGCATGATGGCATCCCGGGCGATCGCGTTCCAGGCCAGCCCCTGTGGGTGGAGGGCATGAGTGCTGGCGATCGCCAGGACGGACTCGACCTGATCTGGAAACAGGATCGCCCACTCGAACGCCTGCATCCCACCGAGCGAACCACCGGCCACCGCCGCGAGCCGGTCGATCCCGAGCTCGTCGAGGAACGCGCGCTCCGTTCTCACCATGTCCGCCACCGTGATCACCGGGAAGTCCGAGCCATACGGCCTGCCGGTGGCCGGGTCGATCGATGATGGCCCCGTGGTCCCGCCGCAGCCGCCGAGCAGGTTCGTGGAGATCACGAAGTACCGATCGGTGTCGAAGGCCTTGCCAGGTCCGATCATCCCATCCCACCAGCCGAGCCCCTTTCCGGCGGCGCCGTCGCGATCGTCGGCTCCGAATCCGTCGCGGGTGCTGCGGCTCGTCGCCGTGTTCGAGTAGCCGGCCGCGTGAGCGTCGCCGCTGAGCGCGTGGCAGACCATGACCGCGTTATCGCGCCGGGGTGAGAGCGCGCCGTAGGTCTCGTACGCCACGCGGACCGGATGCAGGTCCCGTCCGCAGTCGAGCCGCACCGGATCCGGTAGATCGAGGTATTGGGTTTCGACGGTTCCGACCGAGCCGGCCGCGAGCGTCGATACTTGTGCCGTGCGCGCAGTCATGTCTCTGTCGCGTGAGGTCCTGATATTGTCGACCAGCCTTATCAGGAAACTACATTAGGCGAAGAAAGGGGCATAAGGCGAGATGGCGACGATAGACAACGGAGTCAACGTTCAGGCGCTGCTCGATGCACGTGGAGTCTTGGCGGATGCGCCGGAGGCCGCCCAGTTCACATGGCGGGCGACGTCGAAGTGGACGAGCGGCGTCCACAGCACGATCGCGGTACAAGACTTCTTCGGCCTTGGCGAGGAGCAGAACCACAGGACCGAATTCGAGTTCGACTCCGACCATCCGGAGATCTTCGCCGCCGAGGACAACGGGATCACCCCGATCGAGTATCTCCTCGTGGGGCTGGCCGGGTGCCTGAGCGCGGGCGTGGCAGCCATCGCGCAGAATCGCGGGATTCAGCTGCGCTCGGTCGAGTCGATCGTCGAGGGCAGCCACGACATCCGCGGGTTCCTCGGCGTCGACAGCGACGTCCGCAACGGCTTCAACGACATCAAGGTGACGTTCACGATCGATGCGGACGCGTCCAGGGAGGAGATCGAGGCGCTGGTCGCCCAGTCGCAGAAGCGCTCCGCGGTGTTCGACGCCCTCGCGAACCCGACGGAAGTCACCGTCACGGTCGCCTGACGGAACTCGCGATCGAACGCTGAGGGACCTCGCCATCGAGCGGTTCACCACGGTTGTCATCGGCGCCGGGCACGCCGGCCTGGCCGCGAGCCACTTTCTGGGCGAGCGGTCGGTCGACCATGTGGTGCTCGAGCGTGGCGAGGTGGCGAACTCCTGGCGGCACGAGCGCTGGGACTCCCTGAGGCTGCTCACGCCCAACTGGCAGTGCCGTCTGCCGGGTGTCAGCTACGACGGTCCGGACCCGGACGGCTACATGACGATGGCCGAGGTGGTCGCGATGATCGAGCGCTTCGCTGCGCCTGCTCGCGGTCGCGTGCGGACCGGGACGAACGTCACCTCGGTGCGGCGCACCGACGACGGCTACCACGTGATCACGAGCCACGGTGAGATCCGCGGTCGCGCGGTCGTGCTCGCCAGCGGAGCCTGCAACCGGCCGACGATGCCGAGCTTTGCGGACGCGGTGCCGGCGAGCGTCGAGCAGCTGACGCCGTTCGACTATCGCGGCCCGAGCCAGCTGCCCGACGGCGGCGTGCTCGTCGTCGGGGCGTCGGCGACCGGCGTGCAGCTGGCAGCCGAGCTGAGGAGATCAGGCCGGCCGGTGACCCTCTCGGTCGGAGAGCACGTGCGATTGCCGCGGACGTACCGCGGCCGCGATGTCCTGTGGTGGATGGACGCGTCGGGTGTGTGGGACCAGCGCTATGACGAGCTCGACGATCTCACTCGAGCGCGGCGGCTGCCGTCGCCGCAGCTCGTCGGGACGCCCGAGCGAACGACGCTCGATCTGAACGCGCTTTCTGCGATGGGGGTCGAGCTCGTGGGCCGCTGGGCGGCGGTCCGCGACGGCCGCGCGTTGTTCTCCGGCGGTCTGCGCAACGTCTGCTCGCTCGCTGACCTGAAGATGGACCGGCTGCTTGGCGTCTTCGACGAGTGGGCGGTGGCCGGCGGACCCGACGTCGGGGCCGACCCTCCCGAGCGCTTCCGAGCGACTCAGGTGCCCGACTCGTCGCGGCTGCAGCTTGACCTCCTCAGCGGCGAGATCCGAGCGATCGTCTGGGCAACGGGGTTTCGGCCCGACTACGGATGGCTCGATGTGCCGGTCATCGACACCAAGGGCCATCTCCGCCACGACGGCGGCGTGGTCGACAGCCCCGGCCTCTACGCCCTGGGACTGCCCGTGCTGAGGCGGCGCAAATCCACCTTCATCCTCGGCATCGAGGATGACGCGCGTGAGGTGGTCGACCACCTCACCGGATTCGTGGCGAGCGAACCGCCGGTCTCCATCAGGCCGAGCACGGCCCGGGCCCTGTCGTAGTCCAGACGGTCGCCCGCCACCTTTCCGGAGAGCATGGCGCCGCAGAACGTGATCCCGCCCGATGCCCGGGGTTATGAGAACTTCCCCGGGACCATTGGCCGCACGGCGAGCGAATCCACCCGCGCCTGGCCGCGCGAGCGCCGGGCTCCGGAGGGCTCGCCGAACATCGTCATCATCCTCCTCGACGATCTGGGGTACAGCGACGTTGGGCCGTTTGGGTCGGAAATCTCGACGCCACACCTGGACAGGCTCGCGGCCAACGGTCTGAGCTTCACGAACTACCACACGACCCCGGTCTGCTCGCCGGCGCGTGCGGCCTTGCTAACCGGCCTCAACCCCCACCGGGCCGGCTTCGCGAGCGTCGCGAACTCCGACCCGGGCTTTCCGAATCTGCGGCTGGAGATCGACGAGGACGTCGCGACGCTGCCCGAGATCCTGCGTGGGCACGGCTACGCGACGTTCGCGGTCGGCAAGTGGCATCTGACCCGTGACGCGCTGCTGCACGACGGGGCGCCGAAATCGACCTGGCCGGTGCAGCGCGGCTTTGATCGCTACTACGGGTCGATGGAGGGGCTGAACAGCTACTTCTTTCCCAACCGCCTGGTCCGCGACAACTCGCCCGTCGATCCGTCGTCGCTGCCAACGGACTATTACCTGACGGACGACTACACCGACCAAGCCGTTGCCCTTCTCAAGGGACTGCGCGCCAACGACTCGCGCCAGCCGTTCTTCCTGTATCTCGCGCACACCGCGATGCACGGTCCGCTCGGCGCCAAGCGCGAGGACATCGAGCGGGCCCGTGGCCAGTACGACGCGGGGTGGGACGAGATCCGGCGGATCCGTCACGCGCGGCAAATCGAACTGGGCATCATCGGACCGGACGTGCCGTTGCCGCCGCGGAACGCCGACCCCGGGTTCGACGTGCCCGCTTGGGACTCGCTTGCCCCCCGTGACCGTGAGCTCTACGCCCGCTATATGGAGGTCTATGCCGCCATGGTGCACAACGTCGACGACAGCATCGGCCGGATCGTCGAGACCGCCGAGGAGCTTGGAGAGCTGGACAACACGATCTTCGTGTTCACCTCTGACAACGGAGGGACGGGTGAGGGCGGTCCGGAGGGGACACGCAGCTACTTCAGCCGGTTCGTGAACATCCCGAGTCTGCCCAAGGACTGGGAGGCTGACGTTGCGATCGATCCCGATCTGATCGGCGGGCCTCGTACGATGGTGCACTACCCGCGCGGGTGGGGGATGGCGTCGAACACGCCGTTCAGGTTCTACAAGGGGCAGACATTCGCGGGCGGGGTGCGAGTGCCGTTCGTGATCAGCTGGCCGGGCGGAATCTCGCCTTCCGGGACGAACGGGATCCGGCACCAATACCAGTACGTGACCGACGTGCTCCCGACCCTGCTTGACCTCGCGGGCCTTTCACACCCTGGGTCGCGGAACGGCCTCCCGGCCAAGTCGATCGACGGGTTCAGCTTCGCATCGGTCTTGCCCGATCCAGACGCGCCGAGCACGCACCACGAGCAGTACGCCGAGTTCGGCGGGAACCGAGGTTTCTACCGGGACGGCTGGAAGATCCTAACCAACCATGAGCCGGGAACCCCATTCGACGACGGGGAGTGGGAGCTCTATGACACCCGCACCGACCCTAACGAGCTGCAAAATGTCGCCGCTCGCGAGCCCGCGCTGGTCAAGGAGCTGGCCGAGGCGTGGGAGACCGCGGCATGGCACAACACGGTGTTCCCGCTGGAGGCCGGGTTCGTGCCTGGACGGCGGCCCGCTGAGGCGGAGCTCTCACGACCGGTCCGGATCTTGCCGGGCACACCGAAGCTCGAGCGCTATCGCTCGAGCCGGCTGACGTCGCTGCGAGCGTTCCGCGTGCGCATCGAGCTGGACCACGGTGCCCGGGATCAGGGCATCCTGATCGCGCACGGCGATCAGGGCGGCGGCTACGTCGTGTACGTCGAGGACGAGCGGCTGCAGTTCGCATGGAATGAGTACGGCTCGCTGCGGGAGGCCGACGGCGGCCCGCTCGCCCCCGGGTCCCGCGTTGTCTCGCTCGACGTGACCTGGCGGCCCGAATTCCATGTGGACGTCGCCGTGCTCGTCGACGACGTCGAGGTTGCCCGTGTCGACAACCTGTGGATGCTCATCGGGTTCGCGCCGTTCAGTGGTATCGACGTCGGGCGGGGCAGCGGGGGGCCGGTCCACTGGGGTCTGCACCAGCGGCACGGCGACTTCCCTTACTCCGGACGTCTGCACGCGGCCACCTGGATCCCCGGCGAGGTCGCGGACTACGACCCGGCCCAGATCGTCGCGGCTGAGATCGAGACAGCGCTGTTCTACGACTGAGGTGCTGCCTGTCGAGTCGCGTCGCCTGCGGGTGCTGGTGCTGGTGCGTCAGTGGCGGTGGGCGTTACTTCAGCGATGAGGTCGGCGAGGAGGCTCCGGAGGCGCCGGCGGGTGGCGCCGCGGGCTAGGCGCCCGTCTTCTTTGAAGGCTTCGTGAGCGGTCGGAACCGCGAGCTCTTGATCGAGCACGCGAGCGCCGGCGAGGCCTAGTGCTTTACGGAGCTCGGCTTGGGCCCAGACGGCGCCGAACATGCTGGTGCTGGCGCCGATCACGGCGACGGGCTTGTTGGCGAGCGCGGAGGTGGCAGGGGTGGGACGAGAAGCCCAGTCGACGGCGTTCTTCAGGACGCCGGGGATCGACCCGTTGTATTCGGGGGTGACAAACAGAACGGCGTCGGCCTGCCGGATCGCGGCGATCAGCGCGTCCGCCCCGGGCATTCCGCCGCCGGCCTCGTCTTCATCGGTCTCGTCAAACGGTTCGACCGCCTTGAGACCCTCGAACGTGACGAGTTCGACGCCGGGCGGCAGCTCGTCCGCTGCCGCCCGGAGCAAACTCCGGTTATGCGAGGCCTCGCGAAGGGACCCGGCGATGCCCAGGACCCGCATCGTCCGTCCTAGTCTTCGTCGTCGACAAGCGCGAGCTCGAGAGTCACCGACAGGGTCACGTCTTCGCCTAGCACGAAGCCACCTTTCGGCAGCGGCGCGTTCCACTTCAGGCCGATCGCCTCGCGGTCAACTGTGGTCTCGAGGTCGATGCCTATCTTCTCGACGTCGCCAAGCGTCACCGCCGGCCCGGCGAGGCGGCCTGTCGCGCTGACCGGTGAGCTCTGGCCCTTCAAGGTCAACGTGCCCTCGCTGGTCAAGGCGCCGTCGTCGACGGTCAGCGAGGAGGACTCGTAGACGATCTCCGGATACCGCTCGGCGTCGAAGAAGTCGGGTGAGAGCAGGTGGCCCTTGAGCCTCTCATCCTTGATTTGCAGCGAGGCGACCTTGACCTTTCCGACCAGCTTGCCGTCAGTCAGCGTGCCGTCGATCTCACTGAACTCGCCACGGAACGTCCCGACCATCATGTGGCGCACCGAGAACCCGGCGACCGAATGGACCGGGTCAACGGTCCAGGAGCCGGCCGGGATCTCGGTGGCGCCCTGCGCTTCAGTACCAGTAGCCATGCAAGAGCTCCTATCGCCATCTCGGATTCGGACCGCAGTCCGCTTATAGGATGTACGGTACCACGGACGCCGCGTCCCGGCCCGACTGAAGTATGCCCAGCGCCATGAAACCCTTCGAGCTTCCAATGCTCGGTGTCCCCGCCGAGCGAGCCGACGCCGCGCGCAACCGTCAGCGAATCCTCGCCGCCGCGCGGAAGCTGTTCACTCGCGATGGTGTCGCCGCCACGTCGATGGACGCGATCGCGCTCGAGGCGGGCGTCGGCAAGGGAACGCTCTTTCGCCGCTTCGGTGACCGCGCCTCCCTCGCGCTCGCGCTGATGGAGTCCGCCGAACGAGACTTTCAGGAGAGCTTCATCCGCGGCCCAGCCCCGCTCGGCCCAGGAGCTCCCCCATGTGAGCGACTCATCGCGTTTGGCCGAGCGCTCCTCTCACACCTCGCCACCCACGGTGACCTGCTGCTCGCCGCGCAGACCGCAGGCCTCCCCGGTCACCGGTTCGACGCAGGCCCCCACGGCGCCTATCGAGCGCACATCATTGCTCTGATCCGCGATGCCGCCCCCGACCTCGACGCCGAATACGTCGGCGAGGCGCTGCTCGCCCAGCTCGGCGCCGAGGTCGTCCTCCATCAGTTGCGCGGACGGGGCATAGCGCTCAGCCGCCTGGCCAGCGGCTGGGAGGTCATGGCCCGCCGCGTGCTGGGCGCCCCGACCACGTAACTCAGGGGACCCGCATCGCGCGGAGGTACAGCGATCTCTCGGCAGGGCATCCAGACCAAATCGATAGAGTCGATAGCCATGTCGCTCTCACTGCCGACGCTGGTAGACGTGGCGACACTTGCCGAGCATCTGCACGACCCGGATCTGCGCGTGTTCGATGCCACCGTGGAGCTGATCCGCCCGCCCGAGGGCGGCCCGTACACGGTGCGTAGCGGCCAGCCGGAGTACGAGCAGGCGCATATCCCGGGTGCGGCGTTCGCGGATATCGCGGGTGAGCTGTCGGATCCGGACTCGCCGTTCCCGTTCACGCTGCCGGCAGCGGAGCGGTTCGCGGCGGCGGCCGGCCGGCTGGGGATCGGCTCCGGCGTGCACGTCGTGACGTACGCGCAGGACAGTCCGATGTGGGCCACGCGGCTCTGGTGGCAGCTGCGGTTCTTCGGCTTTGACTCGGTCAGCGTGCTTGACGGAGGGCTTCAGGCCTGGCGGGCTGCGGGTCTTCCGACCGAGTACGGCCCGTGCGCGTACGAACCGGCGGAGTTCAGCGGGACGCCGCGCCGGGAGTGGCTCGCCACCCGCGCTGACGTCGAGGCGGTGGTGGCCGCCGGCGATGGCTCCGCGTGCCTCGTCAACGCGCTGACGCCGCCGGTGTTCCGCGGCGAGGGCCCCAGCTCCTACAGCCGACCGGGACGGATCCCCGGCAGCGTGAACGCCCCCTGGACCGAGCTGGTCGACCCGGACACGAACCGGTTTCGGCCGCGCGTCGAGCTCGAGCGGGCGCTCGAGCAGGCCGGAGCTCTCGGCCCCGCACCGGTGATCGCGTACTGCGGCGGGGGCATCTCGGCCACGGTCGATCTGTTCGCGCTGGCGCTCTTGGGCCGCGACGGGACGCGGCTGTACGACGGCTCGCTCACCGAGTGGACCCGGGACGAGACGCTGCCCGTCGAAGTCGGTTAGGACCAGCGCTCGGCGGCCCGGCGCCGGCCGCCCTCTCAGCCGGATAGCGCCGCGGGCGCAAGACGGCAGAAGCAGGAGGACTGGATCAGGGACAACGCCGCCGCGGCGAGCTCGGCCCTGCGCCGCGACGATCGATCCGGTCCGACCTATACTCTACTAAGTCAATGGACTTTATGCAGAAATCCGATCGAGAAACGAGTATTTGAAGGTGTGGGAGCGGTCGTGACCATGTCGCTCCAAATCGAGGCGACCAGTGCCTCGGTGGATCACGACCTGTGGTGTCCGACTCCCCTCGCGACACTCGAGCTCGCGGAGATTCCGAGCGAGCTGCATTTCGTGCGAGACCATTTCTCAGCGCCTTCACTCGATTCCGAGTCATGGTCGCTGGAGGTGACGGGCAGCGACCGATCGCTTGAGCTCGATCTAGACACGCTGCGAAGCCTGCCACGACGCGCGCTCCGCGTGGTGCTGGAGTGCGCCGGCCACCGTCGCGTTGAGTTCGAGTCGGCCCCACGGGGCATACCCTGGGCGGCCGGCGCGGTGGCCGAGGCGCGATGGGCTGGCACGAGCCTCGCCGGTCTGCTCGAGCTGGTCGGCATCCCGACGGACGCGCGCGAGGTCGTCCTCGAGGGTGCGGACGCCGGCCTGGTGGACGGCTTCGATGGCGTTCATCGTTTCGCCCGGAGCCTTCCGCTCGCCAAGGCGCTCGACCACGACGTGCTGCTGGCGTACGAGATGAACGGTGAGCCGATCCCAGGCCCGCGCGGAGGCCCCGTCCGCGCGATCGTCCCCGGCTGGTACGCGACCGACTCCGTCAAACGGCTCGACCACTGCCCCTTCCAACGCGCAGGCCGACCTCCGTTCGGGCAATCTGTCGGTTCGCGGGATCGCCTGGGGCGGGACCCGTGGCGTAGCGGCCGTGCTCGTGCGCGTCGACGGTGGTCCGTGGACCGCAGCCCGCCTGCGGCCGGCGCGCGGCACTTACGCGCGCGTTCCCTGGGAGACGCAATGCAGGCTCTCGCCGGGCACCCACGAGGTCGCATGTCGCGCGATCGACGGAGCCGGACGCTCCCAGCCCGATCGGCCGCCGACCAACCTCCGCGGCTACGGCAACAACGCGATCCACCGGATCAGATTCCGCACCGGCTGAGCTACCGCACAAGCGTCATCGGGAGACGTCATCTCGGCGGCTACCGGTTGCCCGGACCGCAGCGAGCAGACGCGGGCTGGCCGCCGACGGCTCGTCGGGTGGCGTGGGCCGACGCCGGAGCTCACCATCGTCGAGCTCGTATTCGCCGATGGAACGGATCGGCGGGGAATACACGTGGATCGTCACCGCGCCGGCCTCGTGCTCCATTCGATGTATTCCGGTGCCGGGACTGGCAAAACGATCGCCCGGCTTGTACTCGTGTAACCGGCGCGGCTGCCCGACCACGAGCGGCTCGTTGCGAGCCACGCCCTCGATGACGTAAACCCCAACGCACGAGCCATCGTGGTCGTGGAAGCCGGTGTCACGCGCGCGCCACCACAGGTTCAACCATGCTTCTGAGGTCTCGCTGCGCCAGAGCAACAGGGCATCACCCGCGTTGGTCCGGTCAAGCGCGCCGAGGTCGAGGGCGTTCGCCGCCCGCTCAGCGCGCTCCATGCACTCCAGTGGTGTCAGCGGAGCTGCCGCCGAAGCCAGTCGTTCCAACTCGGCACGATCTGACACCAGCCCTACCTGGGACTCCGCCGTCGCCGCAAACGCCGTCATACGTAACTAACCTCATCAAGTTCATCGGGGTTTTCGCAGATCCTAGTGTCGCGTTCTGTTGACTTGGCCTCGGTAAGTCGATAAAGTCGATCGAACTAATGCAGATTTGGTCACGTATCGCCGGCCGGTCCGGCACCCTCGACCAGCCGCCCCCCGGCACGGGCTTGGCAGATATCTCGCGCATACCGCGAGATATCTGCCAAGCGAGCGATCACGCTCGGCGCACGGCGACACGATGTCGCCGCGCCTCAATCTCGGCCCGCACAGCCGGCTAGCGCTAGCGCCGGCGCGGCTCGACTACTTGTCGCAGGCCCGTCTGGCCGCTCGGTCGCCACGGGCAAGCCGAGGCGCAAGCGCGCGGACACGGACTCTCCGCGCGCGAAGCAGCGACGTGTGTCTCTCGCACTGACTCAAACCACCAAAACGATTGCCCCCTTGCCTGATATTCTGGACCCAGTGGATCCAGAAAGCGACCTTGCTCACGGATCGGTCGGCTTGCTCGAGCGCCGCGTCGACGCGACGAGTCTGCGACACGTGATGGGCCATTTCGCGACTGGCGTGGCCGTCGTGACGGCAATCGACGAGCATGGGGAGCCGGTGGGCACGACAGTGAATGCGGTCACGTCGGTGTCGCTCGAGCCGCCGCTGGTGCTGGTCTGCCTCGGTCTCGCCAGCGCGACGCTACGCGCGGTGAGTGAGCGCGCGGCCTTCGCGATCAACGTGCTCGGCACGCAACACGGGCATCTGGCAAGTGGGTTCGCCCTGCGAGGCGCGATGAAGCCCTGGCGCACGGCTCGTCATCGGCCAGGACCCACAGGGACGCCGAGACTCGAGGGCGTGTTGGCGGGGCTCGAGTGCACCGTGGAACACAGGCTGCTGCTGGGGGATCACGAGTTGGTCGTCGGCCGGGTCGTGGCCGCCGAAGTCGGCGATGAGGTGGAGCGCCCACTCATCTTCTACCGCGGGGCTTACTCATCGCTGCATCGGTGAACTCGCCGCTGTCCGCCGCCGGGCATTTCGCGGCCGACGAGCCCGTGCTCGTCGCGAGCGAACGCGACCAGCCGGTGTTCGTGGTCGCGGCCGCACGGCGACTCAACGCCGATCGGCTTGAGCGGCTCGAGCAGCTGGGCGGCGGAATGGTCGTGCTCGGGCTCGACGAGCCGATCGTCGACCACCTGCAGCTGCCGGTATCCGCGCAGCGGACGCGGTCGCGCCTGGACCTCGCGTTCACGTCGTCGATCGACGCGGTCGGGACCGCCGGCGCCGGCTGGTCGCTCGTCGACCGAGCGCTGACCATGCGGATCGCCGCCGACCCGTCCACGGGCCCGTCAGATCTGACCGTCCCCGGCCACGTACACCCGGCGCGAATCCGCAGCGACGATCTGCTCGCGCGAGGCGACGCCGCCTCGGCAGCGCTCGAGCTTGCTCGCCTCAGCGGCGAGCGGCCAGCCGCGGCGCTCAGCGCCGTGATCGACCGCGACGGGGCCTTCGTCTCCCTCGCCGCCGCTCGAGACGTACGTGAGCTGTCCCGCCTGCCGCTCGCGTGGTGTGAGGATCTGCGGACGATCAGCCGAGCCGCTGAGGCCGCGCGAACGGACATCGTCTGCGAGCTGCCCACGCGCGCGGGGCTGTTCCGTGTCCTGGCGCACGTCGAGGACGCGACCGGCGAAACGACGCTGGCCCTCGTGCACGGCGATCCGGCCGGGCGGTCGGCCTCGCTCGTGCACATACACCGCGCGTGTCTGTTCGCCGATGCGTTCGCGTCGCTGCTGTGCCCGTGCCGCGCGTCGCTCGATCGGGCTGTCTCCGAGATGGTGCGCGAAGGCGCCGGGGTCTGCCTGTACAGCAAGCCATCCTTCTCGACGCCTGAGTGTGGACGTTCGCGCACCGTCGATGTCGCCGTCATCGCCGGCCTTCTGCGCGCGGCCGGCGTGTCCTCATTCCGGATCCACGACGAGGTGGCCGCGACGATCGCGCAGCTTCGCGCGCTGGGGCTATCGGTCGCAGACGACCACAAGCTGAGGAGCGCAGCGTGAGCAATTTGGCGGTCGTCTCAATCGTGGGCAATCCGCGGCCCGAGTCGCGGACGCACGCGATCGCCCGGGCGCTCATCAACGCGATCAGCGAGGAGCTGTGGACCGAGCCTGGCCCCGAGATCGACCTGGCCGCGCTCGGGGCACGAACGCTCGATCCCGTCGACCCCGCGGCGATCAGCGCTGTCGAGGAGGTACTCGAGGCAGATGTGCTCGTGGTCGCGAGTCCGACTTACAAGGCCACCTACTCGGGGCTGCTGAAGTCGTTCTTAGATCGGATCGGCACGGGTGCACTCGCGGGCAGGGCCGCAGTGCCCGTACTACTCGGTGGGGCGGCAAACCACCAGCTCGCCGTCGATGTCCACTTCACGCCGTTGCTGCTCGAGCTGGGCGCGGCGGTGCCTGTACGCGGGCTGTTCGTGATCGAGGCTGACCTCGAGCAGTTCCCGGCGGCCGCGAGGACCTGGGCGCGGCGACACGCCGCCCAGGTCGTGGCCGCGCTGCCAACCAGCCAACCACTGGAGCGATCGAATCGGTGACCAGACTGGACCCTCCATGTTGCGGCGACGGTTTCGACCACGGGCGAGCTCCGACTCGCCTGCCGCCGTCGCAATTGCCGGCGGTGACCTCGGCAGCGCAACCGAAGGCGTGATCGAGCGCGTGCGCCGGGTCGGCGCGGAGGTCGACGTGCGTGTGCTGCTATCCGACGGCGCCAGCGGAGTCGCCCGTCTGGACGTGCTCGAGTGGGATTGGCTCGAGTTGCGCGTGGGCGACATCGTCGCCGTCACGCTGCTCAGCGCGTAATCCAGGACTCCGGATTGTGCGCCAGCGTCGCGATGCGCCTCGGCAGGTGCGCGGTGGCGAGGTCGGCGAGCGTGACGCCTTCGAGCACGCCACGGACGTTCGTCCGCAGCGCGATCCAGACCTCTTGCAGGGGGACGGCGGCGCCACCGTAATCCAGCCCTTCGGGCGGTTGGCCGCGGACCGTAGCCAGCGGTCCATCGACCGCCCGGATGATGTCGGCCACAGTTATCTCCTCCGCCGGCCTGGCCAGGCGGTGCCCGCCGTCGGGGCCGCGCTGACTCGACACGAGGCGCGCGCGGCGAAGCTCGTGGAAGATCTTCTGCAGGAACTGGACCGGGATCTGCTGGCGATCGGCCACGACCTCCGCGGTCAACGGCTCTTCACCCGCCGCCGCCAGCTCGACCGCCGCCCGCACGGCGTAGTCAGCTTTTGCCGAGACTCGCACCTTGACATCTTCTCGGATCGGGCGGCCGACAGCGTCCGTCATGCGACGGCCCTTACTGCTTGAGTCGGCGGCCGGAGCGGAACACGAGCAGCGACCATGCGCTAAGCGCGGCGGCGAACGCCCACAACACTCCGAGAGCCAACCCGGCCGGGATGTCGCCGGAGCCCAGGAAGCCGATGCGGAGCGTCTGAACGATGTAGAAGACCGGGTTGACCTCGCTGAGCGCGTGCCAGAGCGGTGGCAGCTGGGAGACCGAATAGAAGATGCCGCCGAGGAAGCCGAGCGGCAGCACCACGAGCGTCTCCAGGGAATAGACGTGGTCCAGCGTGCGCGCGTACGCGCCGGCCAGAACCCCCACCTGCCCCGCCACCGTCAGTGTGGCGGCGGCGCCGAGCGCCAGCACCAGCGGGCGCTGCACCGTCTCTCCGGTCAGCGGTATCGCGATCGCCAGGATCCCGACTCCCGTGAGCACGCCGCGGATGATGCCTCCCAGCACGAGCGCCAGGTTGACCTCCCACCACCGGAGCGGGCTCGCCAGCACGTCGTGGAGATAGCGGTCACGGCGGGCCTCGAACAGGCTCGTCGTGCCGTTTATGTAGCCGACATTGAGCACCGCCTGACCGAGCAGGCCGGCGACGATGAAACGGTCGTAGGGCACGCCCTGCACGCTGTCGATCCGCTCGCCGAGTGCCAGTCCGAACACGAGCACGAACAGCAGCGCCGAGACGATATGCCCCGCGATCGTGAAGTGCCAGATCTTGAGGTAGCGGACGACCTCTCGCTCCAGCAGCCAGCTGAACGGCGACCGCTCAGACCGGAACGAAGAGGCGCTCACGCTGCTGCCTCCAAACTTCCAGGCGCCGCCGACATCGCTCGCCGATAAACGCCGGCGAGGTCATCGGCGCCGTAGTGGGCGCGGAGCTTGGCCGCCGAGTCGCGGGCGATGATTCGGCCGGCGCGCAGAAGTGCAATCTCCTCGCACAGCGTCTCGGCCTCCTCGAGGTAGTGGGTGGTGAGCAGCACCGTGGTCCCGCTGGCGTGCAGCCCTCGGATGAATTCCCACAACTCGGCGCGAAGCTCGATGTCGATACCGGCGGTCGGCTCGTCGAGAATGAGCAGTGACGGACGGTGCATCAGTGCGCGAGCGAACAGCACTCGGCGCTGCATGCCGCCCGACAGCTCGGTCGACGGGCTCCGCGCCTTGTCGGTCAGCCGGAACAGATCCATCAGCTCGCGGGCACGCAGCCGCGCCTCGCGCCGTTTCATCCCGTGATAGCCGGCGTGGTAGACAAGGGTCTCGGAGACGCTGAGGAAGCGGTCGAGGTTTACGTCCTGCTCGGCCAGGCCGACCAGGTGGCGCGCCTCCCGGGTCCGATGGTCGTGGCCGAACACGCGGATCTCTCCCGTGCTCGGGATCACCAGGTTGCAGATCGAGCCGATCAGTGTCGTCTTACCTGCGCCGTTCGGACCCAGGAGCCCGAAGAACCGGCCACGTCCGATCTCCAGATCGAGGCCTGACACAGCGGTGAAGCCGCCGGCGTAGGTCTTGGTCAGCCCGCGGACTGACAGCGCCGGCGGCCTCTCCTGGTCAGGCAACTGAGATTGGTCGGCGGCGCCTGACGGCGGCGCCTTGGGCCATCAGACGGATGCTCCGGCCGTTGCCAGCACGGGCGTGTAATGGGACGCGTCCCCTTCGATCGAGTAGCTCGCCGAGCCGTCGACGCCGACCGGCACGTCTCCGGCCACGGTGACGCGGTTCAGGCGGCGCGGCAGGTCGTCGTAGTTGTCGATCGCATAGTGCTGGGTGATCCGGTTGTCGAACAACACGAGCTGACCCGGCGACCAGCGCCAGCGCACGATGTTCTCCGGGCGGCTTACGTATGACTGCAGGAGCCGCAGGATGTCGTGCGAGTCGGCATTGGACAGGCCGACGATCCGCTGCGCGAAGCCCCCGATATACAGGCCGCGCTCGCCGGTCAGCGGGTGGACCCGGACCACGGGATGCGCGGTCTGATAGTGAATTGAGACGAACTCCTCGCGGCGGCTCCGTTCGGCATCGTCGAGCGACTCTTCCGGGACGGCGTAGTCGTAGTTGTTGGTGTGAACCGCCCACAGCGTGTCCGCGAACCGCTGGAGCGGCTCGGGCAGGTCCAGGTAGGCGGTTGCCGAGTTCGCGATCAGGGTCTCGCCGCCGTATGGCGGGATCACGATGCTGCGCAGCGTGGTCAGCTGCGGCGGGCTGACCACGAACGTGACGTCGGTGTGCCAGTGGTTGGACTTGCCACGCTCGCTGTCGACCGGCAGCACGTTCGGGGCTCCTTGCACCGCCGGGACCGTCGGGTGGGCGCTCGTCAGCGGACCGAAGTGCGATGCGAACCGTTCCTGCCCAGCGTCATCGAGGTCGATTTCGCTGAACACAAGCGCCTTGTGCTCGTTCAAGGCGGCGCGTATCGCCGCGACCGTGCTTTGGTCGAGTTCGCCGCTGATGTCGAGCCCGGTCACTACAGCGCCGATGCGCCCAGTGATTTTCTGGATGTCAATGCCAATGCCGTCGATGGTGGTCATGCCGCCGTCCTCCTGGGGGTTGCTGGATCGGATGCGCCGCCCGACCGCGCGTTGCGGCGTCCCCGAGCCGTCCGCCGCACGCCGTCGCGACCGCTCGTGGCCACGAGCCCGAGGCGGCGCAGTTGCCGACATTATCGATCCACTAACTCGAGATAGCTGGAGTGCGCTGCAAGATGGCCCGTTTGGGGAACGCTCGTCCGCGACCCGCACCTCGTCACACGAGCGCCGGCTCCTCGAGCAGGCCGCGCTCACGCAGAACCGGCGTGACTCCCTCGCCAAATTGGTAGGCCTCCTCGAGGTGCGGATAGCCCGACAAGATGAACTCGGTGATGCCCAGCCGGTGGTATTCGGCGATCCGATCGGCGACCTGCTCATGGCTTCCGACCAATGCCGTGCCGGCTCCGCCTCGCAGAAGGCCTATGCCGGCCCACAGGTTCGGGTAGACCTCGAGGCTGTCGCGTCGCCCGCCGTGGAGCTCCACCATCCGGCGTTGGCCGACTGCGCTCGTGGTGGAGAGCTCGCGCTGCGCAGCGGCGACGGTTTCATCGTCAGCGTCGGCGATGAGCGACTCGGCCGCCGCCCACGCCTCGTCGGCGTTGTCCCTGGCCACGACATGCAGGCGGATCCCGAATCGCAGCTCTCGTCCGTTTTCCTGCGCCAGCGTGCGCACCCGGTCGAGGTGCGACTCGACGTGAGTGGGTGGCTCGGCCCACGTGAGATAGACGTCGGCGTGCCGCGCGGCGACGCCGATCGCTGCCGTCGAGGAGCCTCCGAAGTAGATCTCGGGACGGTGATCAAACGGCAGCGTTTCCGCGCCCTCCACCCACAAGTGCCGGCCGTGAAACGAGAACGGCTCACCGCTCCAGGCGCCCCGCAGGATCGTCAGGAACTCGTCGGTGCGAGCGTACCGCTCGTCCTTGCTCAGCCTGTCACCGAACCGGCGCTGCTCAGCGTCGTCGCCGCCAGTGACGATGTTGAGCAGCAGCCGCCCGCCCGTGTGTCGCTGATAGGTCGCGGCCTGTTGTGCGGCGAGTGTCGGCGACACGCTCCCAGGCCGGAAGGCAACCAGGAACTTGAGCCGATCGACCACTTGGCTGAGGGCGGCGGTCGTGATCCAGGCGTCGTCACAGTACGTGCCCGTCGGGGTCAGCACCGCGTCGAAGCCGGCCTGCTCGGCCGCGCGCGCGACCTGAGCCATGTAGTGGATGCTGGCCGGGCGATGTCCTGGACGTACGTCGCCGTCGTCTGGCTCGACGCGCCGAAATGGCGTGTCGCGTGCCAACAGCAACGTCCGACCGTCGCCATGGGTGGGCAGATACCAGTGGAGCTTGATTGCCATGAGGCCTCCGCGTAAGCCTAAACAGGACTTTATTGATCCACTGAGTATAGTTTTCGGAGATGAGCGCCACCGCGGAGCTTGGACATTCGCCCGTTGACCTCGCCGATCGCTCGGTGACGGTGCTCGTGCTCGACCCCCACGCGGCCTCCCGGATCGGCCTCGGTGTCATGCTTCGCCGCCAGACGTGGGTGGCTCGTTGTGTACTCGCGTCCGAACTCGACGAGGCCGTCGCGCTCACGCGGCGCTTCAAGCCGGACGCGGCGATCGTCGACATCTCCAACGCAGGCCCGTTCATTGCTTCGTACATAAACCCGCTCCGCGCGACCCGCGGCGCGATGCCGGTACTGCTGAGCTCGCACTGCCGGCTGCCGGTCAGGCCGTCGCTGTCGGCGCTCGGAGCGAGCGCGCTGCTGTCACCGGGATTCACCGTGGAAGAACTGACCGGAGCGGTCCGCGCTGTACTGGTCGGGGACGAGCAGCCCTGGGTCGGCGAGACCGACCACGTGGAGGGCCTGAGTGACCGCGAGCGCGAGGTGCTCGTCCTGATCAGCACCGGCGCCACCAACCGCGAGATCGCCGCGGCCATGCACGTGGGGGCAGAGACCGTGAAGAAGCACGCCGGGGCGCTCTATCGCAAGCTCGGCGTTCGCAACCGCACCGAGGCGGCCCAGCGCGCCGCCGATCTGCTCCAGACCTGACCGGGCACCTCCGCGCCGCGGGGAAAGTGGCGACGGCCCCGAGCGCCGAACGGGACGGTCTCGGCGTTACCCGGATGGGTACAGGTTCGGCGTATTGGCGACTAACTCGATCCACTTTATCTAGATTGCCGCCTCCACGGTATCGAACCACCGGGAAGGACATCTGACACGTGGCAACCATCGCCGGACATGGCGCAGAAGTGTTTGCACCCAAAGCGGTCGCACGACAAGGCCGCCTGAGGAGACGGAGCCTGCGGTCCCCGCTCGGGATCTACACATCACCGTTGATCCTGCTGATCGCATGGGAGGTGCTGTGCTCCACCGGAGCCCTGTCTCCGACGCTTGCCGCGTCTCCGTCTCAGGTAGTCAGCGCAGGGGCTCATCTGTGGAGCCACGGCGAGCCGTCGACGCTGCGCGCGGACCTCGGCATCTCCCTCGCGCGCGCACTCACCGGTCTTGCGATCGGAGTGACCGTCGGAGGGGTGGCCGGAACGTTCGCCGGACTGACGCGCCTTGGCGAGCACGTGTTCAACGGGCCCGTGCAGATCCTCAACACGATCCCGTTCCTGGCGCTCCTGCCGCTATTCGTGATCTGGTTCGGGATCGGCGAGACCTCCAAGGTCGCGATGATCTCGCTCGGCGCGGGCATCCCGGTCTACATCAACCTGTTCGGGGCGATCCGGAACGTCGATCCGCGGCTGATCGAGATGGCGCGGGCGGCCGGCGTCAGCCGCTGGCGCATGCTGACGCGGGTGGTGCTCCCCGGCGCCCTTCCCGGGGGGCTGATCGGTCTGCGGCTGGCAATCGCGTACAGCATCCTCGGGCTGGTCGTAGCTGAGCAGATCAACGCGAACTCAGGAATCGGGTTCATGATCAACCAGGCTCAGACATTCGACCGCACCGACGAGATGTTCCTCGGGCTGGTGATCTACGCGATACTGGGCCTGACCGGCGACCAGATCGTGCGGGCGCTCGAGCGCTACCTGCTCCGCTGGCGGCCCTCGGCATCGGGGGGTCGGTCGTGAGTGCCGTAGCCGCTCCTACCGCGCCCGAGCGAGCCGCGGCAACCGAGAGCAGCGTCATCGCCGACGGTGTCGTCCGCCGCTTCGGGGAGCGTGTCGTGCTCGACCGCCTCGACCTCCGGATCGCGCCTGGTGAGTGGGTCATTCTGCTCGGTCAGTCAGGCTGCGGCAAGAGCACGTTGCTGCGCCTGCTGGCGGGGCTCGATCTGCCCGATGGCGGGACCGTGACGGTCCCTCGCGAGCGAGCGATCGTCTTCCAGGAGCACCGGCTGCTGCCGTGGCAGCGGGTCTGGAACAACGTCACTATCGGCGTCAAGGACGGCGATCGGCGAGCGATCGCGCTCGCGGTACTGCGGGAGGTGGGCCTCGAGCGGCAGGTCGACGCGTGGCCGAAGACGCTGTCCGGGGGCGAAGCGCAGCGCGTTTCGCTCGCGCGGGCGCTCGTCGCCGACCCGGACCTGGTCCTGCTCGACGAGCCGTTCGCCTCGCTCGACGCGATCACCCGCCTGCGGATGCACGATCTCGTCCGCGGCCTTCGCGAGCGCCACGACTCGACGATGCTGCTCGTCACCCACGACGTGGATGAGGCAATCGCGCTCGGTGATCGGATTCTCGTGATGCGCGACGGTCGCATCGCGAACGACCACCGCGTCGACCTCGACGTTGGAGGCCGCGCCCGGGGATCGGATCGCGACGCGTTGCGGGGCACGCTGCTGTCCGAGATCGGCCTTCAGCCACACGCGTCCTGACGCTCCCGGGCGTTCCCGACTCAACCAACGATCAAGCCAGAGGGCCTTAATCACATGACCATCAGATATCGCATGTCGTCGATCAACAGGCTCGGGGGGGCGCTCGTGGCGCTCGGCGCCTGCGCCGTGCTCGCCGCCTGCGGAAGCAGCTCGTCAAGCACCACGAACGCGTCAAGTGCCGCCGCGGGCGACCCGAGTTCGAGTTCGAGCGGAAACGTGCCCACGTTCACCGTCGGGCAGCAGGAGTCGGGAATCGTCTCGCTGTCGCAGGACATCGACGCCTTCAAGGGCGCGCCCTACCACGTCAAGTTCGCCTACTTCCCGTACGGGCCACCGGAGGTGGCCGCCGCCGCGGCCGGAAAGCTCGACATCGCCGACCTCGGCGACGTGCCGCCGATCACCGGCGCCTCCCACAACCTCCCGTTCAAGCTGGTGGCCGCCGAGGTCCCGCCGACATACCAGCAGGCCAGTGACTACATCGTCGTGCCCAAGGGCTCGTCGGTCACCTCGATCGCCCAGCTCAAGGGCAAGTCGATTGGAGTGCCGTTCGGGAGCTCGGCAAACGGTTATGCGCTCGACGCGATCGAGGCCGCCGGGCTGTCGCCCAGCACGGTGAAGCTCGTGAACCTTGCGCCGGCCGCCGCGCAGACTGCATTCCAGAGCGGGAACATCGACGCGCTCGCGCTGTGGAACCCGCAGGTGACCGTCGACACCGAGCACGGCGCGCGGATCATCGGCCGCGGCCGGCCGCCGCTCGACCCCGACGTCGGCTTCTACATCGCGTCGACCCGCGATCTGACCAACGCGGATCCGACCCGCAAAGCCGACCTCGTGAACCTGCTCGAGCGGCTCGGCGCCGCTTACCAGTGGGGTGACGCACACCCGAGCAATTGGATCGCTGGCCTCGAGCACGAGACCGGGATCGACGCCGCCACGGCCAAGATCACGGTCGACAACGGCTTTGAACAGGTGCGGTTCATCACGCCGCAGATCGTCAAGAACGTGCAGGTGCTCGCGAACACGTTCTACAGCTCCAAGCAGATCTCGGAGCCGGTCCAGGTTTCGGCCTACGTCGACAACCTGCTCCCGGCAAGCTACAACGGGGCGCTGCCGTAAGGCGATGGCGAAGAGACAGCTTCACCTCAACGCCTTCCTGATGAGCTCGGGTCATCACGAGGCGGCCTGGCGACTGCCCGAGAGCGATCCCCACGCGGACTTCGACGTCTCGCACTGGGTCGCTCTCGCGCAGCTTGCCGAGCGCGGCAAGCTCGATTCGCTGTTTCTCGCCGATGGCCCGGCGCTCTGGCACAGCGCGGATTTCCGCCCCGCCGGGCAGCTCGAGCCGACGGTGCTGCTCAGCATCCTGGCGACCGCGACCGAACGGATCGGCTTGATCGCCACGGCATCTACGACGTACAACGAGCCGTACAACCTCGCCCGCCGCTTCGCCTCCCTCGACCACGTCAGCGGCGGGCGCGCCGGCTGGAACATCGTCACGACGGCAGATCGGGACGCCGCGCTCAACTTCGGGCTGGCCGATCGCCCCGACCACCGTGATCGGTACACCCGGGCGGCCGAGTTCGTCGACGTCTCGCTGAAGCTGTGGGACAGCTGGGACGACGACGCCGCGATCGCGAACAAGGCGACAGGCCGGTTCGCGAGGCCGGGAGCGATTGAACCGATCGACCACGCCGGCGAGTACTACAGCGTGCGGGGCCCGATGAACGTGCCGCGCCCACCCCAGGGCCACCCGCTGCTCGTCCAGGCCGGCTCATCCGAGGACGGCAAGGAGTTCGCGGCGCGCTACGCGGACGCGGTGTTCACCGCCCAGCAAACGCTAGCCGATGCCAAGGCGTTCTACACCGACCTGAAGGCGCGCGTCGGCCGCCACGGCCGCAACCCGAATGAGGTCAAGATCCTCCCGGGGATCGTCCCGGTCCTGGGCAGCACGGAAGCGGAGGCCCGCGAGCTGGAACAGCTGCTCGACGAGCTGATCGTCCCCGAGTACGGACTCCAGGCCCTGTCCGACGTCCTCGAAGTCCCGATCGAGCGGCTCGCGCTTGACCAACAGCTGCCCGACGAGATCCCCGCCGGCGATCGCCTCGAAGGGTCGCAGAGCCGATCCCAGCTGATCGTCGCACTCGCGCGCCGGGAGCGGTTGACCGTCCGCCAGCTGCTCGGGCGGTTGGGCGGCGGCCGCGGCCATTGGACGTTCGTCGGCGCCCCCGAACAGGTCGCGGACGCGCTCGAGCAGTGGTTCGAACAGGGCGCAGCCGATGGCTTCAACGTGATGGGACCTGTGCTGCCGGCGTCGCTCGAGCAGTTCGTCGAGCACGTCGTGCCGCTCCTCCAGCAGCGCGGTCTGTTCCGAACCGAGTACGAAGGTCTCACCCTGCGCGACCACTACGGGATCCCCCGACCCGCGCACGCCGCCGGCGACGCCGGTCGGCCCGTGAGCGCCGTCAGCCGGGCCGCCTAGTTCGTCCCCCCAAGGGTTATGCGGCGATGCCGATCGACCACGCGAAGTTGCCCGTCAGCGACCTCGACTCGGCGCGCGACTTCTACGCGGCGGCGCTCGCTCCGATCGGCTGGCGCCTGGTGACCGAGGAGGCCCTTGCGGTCCTGCACTTCGGCACGGGCGACGGTGGCGAAGACCACGAGCCGATCGCGTTCGAGCGCACCTCAGAGGCGATCGCCCGCTGCCACGTCGCGTTCCTGGCGAGTGCCCCCGAGCAGGTCGACGCGTTCCACGCTGCGGCGCTCGCGGCCGGCGGCACCGACAACGGTCGCCCGGGGAAGCGGCCATACGGGCCGCGATATTACGCGGCGTTCGTGCTCGACCCGGATGGTCACAACCTGGAGGTCGTGTACAAGGGACAGGCAGCGGAATCCACTGAACGTGAGGTGCGCGCACATGAGTAGTGAAAAGGTTGACGGGGCGGTCACGGTGGCTGCCGAGCAACCACGAGCCAAGGTCGGGAGTCGACGCCGCTGGGTCATCTCCCGGCGGCGACAGGCAGCCGACACCGCCGTCGTGTTGCACCATCGCGATGATGCGCCTCGGGGCCCGCTGCTCGATGTGCTGAACGCTCGTGGATTCGACCCCATCGTCGTTCGCGTCGATCGCGGCGAGCCGCTGCCTGATCCGGGATCGGTTCAGTTGGCGGTCGTAATCGGGTCGGACGGCCTTTCTCGGCACGCCGATCGGTGGGTCGACACCGAGCTCGATTGGTTGCGACGCGTGGATGACACGAGAACGGCGGTGCTGGCTCTAGGGTCGGGAGCGCAGATGCTCGCCACCGCGCTCGGCGGCGCCGTCGAGAGGCTGCGTCAACCGCGGCGCGGCTGGGTGTACGTCACCACGACCGAGCCGCGGCTGATCTCGTCCGGGCCCTGGCTCGCATGGCAGGACGAGGCGATTCGCCTCCCGCGACGGGCCGAGTTACTGGCACACGATCGCGTCGGTCCACAGGCGTTCCGTGTGAGCCGACACCTCGGCGTTCAGTTCCACCCAGAAGTGACGCCGGAAATCGTAAGCCAGTGGATCGCCGCCAGCCACGAGGTGCTCGACACCCAGGGGATCATGGAAGCCACCCGCCGCGATTTCGGAGCCGCCTCAGGTGCGGCGCACCGCATGTTCTCGGCGTTCTTCGACTCTGTCGCCGCGACTTCTTCATAAAGCCTACTGATTTAGTAGAGTATCGGGTGGAGCGGTCCGAACCGGGAGCTTGATGCGCTCGGGGGCCGATCGCCAACTGTCGAGCTAGCCGATCAACCGAAGGAGTGCACGTGAGCCTGCAGATTGGAGATACCGCCCCGGACTTCGAGGCTCAAACCACGGAAGGCACGCTCCGCTTGCATGACTGGCTCGGCGACGACTGGGGCGTGCTGTTCTCGCACCCGAAGGACTTCACTCCCGTATGCACTACCGAGCTCGGCTATCTGGCGAGCATCAAGCCGGAGTTCGACCGCCGGGGTGTGAAGGTCATCGGGCTGTCGGTCGACGCCACCGACGACCACGAACGGTGGGCCCAGGACATCGAGGAGACGCAGGGCCACGCACCCAACTACCCCATCATCGGCGACGCCGACTTCGCGGTCTCCAAGCTCTACGGAATGTTGCCAGCCGACACGTCGGGAGAGCCGGGCGCGCGGACACCGGCAGACAATCAGACCGTCCGGAACGTGTTCGTAATCGGTCCCGACAAGAAGGTCAAGCTGATCCTCGTCTACCCGATGACAGCCGGGCGCAACTTCGACGAGGTACTGCGGGTAATCGACTCGCTCCAGCTGACCGCGGAGCATAAGGTCTCGACGCCGGCGAACTGGCGACCGGGCGAGGACGTGATCATCGCTGGGTCGGTGTCCGACGAACAGGCGAAGGAGATCTTCGGCGAGTGGGAGTCGCCGCGGCCGTACATCCGGATCGTCCCGCAACCCCGCTAGCGCCGGACTCCGGAGGGGAGAGAACGGGCCGAAGTCGCCATGGTCCACGCCGGCCGCGCCTACATCGTCTGTTCTACTCAGCGCAGCGGGAGCACGTACCTCTGCCACCTCTTGGCAAGCACTGAGGTGGCTGGGAAGCCTCAGGAATACTTCGAGGCTCGGGCCGAGACCGGATCACCTCCGCATCCCGGCTACTTCCTCGCCGGATTGCCCCGCACCGGCGCCGGCATCCGCGACGACCAGCGTCCGACCGATGCCCCGGACTACTCGGACCTGCGGTCGGTAGATGGCTGGCAGGCCCATCTCGAACGCACCTTCCAGCTGGGCACGACTGACAACGGCGTGTTTGCGACCAAGCTGATGTGGAACCAGCTGCCTGACCTGGAACAGCACGCCGCTGCCCTACCGGACTTGGCCGGCCTGAGCAGGTCCGAGCTGCTCGACGAGTTGTTCGTGCGGCCGAGCTACGTATGGATGCGTCGCCTCGACAAGGTGAGCCAGGCGATCAGCATGTGGCGGGCGCTCCAAACTCGCACCTGGCGCCGGGAGAACCCGACCGCCGAGGGCGAACCGCCAAACCTGTCGTACAGCTTCCGCGGGATCGAGCACCTCCGCCGTCGCCTGAGCGCCGACGACGAAGCGTGGGGGCGCTACTTCCGGCGCTCGGCGATCGAGCCGCTGGAGCTGTACTACGAGACGGACGTCAAGCCCGACCCGGCCGGCGCCGTCGCGCGGATCTTGTCACATATCGGGGTCGACTTGCCGTCGGAATGGAAGCCCGAGACCAGGATGGTCCGGCAGTCGGATGAGCTGAACGACTCATGGCGTGCCGCCTACGATCGCCACGCCACCGCTCGTCTCAGCGTTTGAGCCCACCGAACCGAAGGTCGCCAATGTCGATCGATTGCATCGGCCAAATGCCGATAAAGTCGATAGACTTACTTCTGTTTGGTGCCGCACGACGGCTTAGGAAGGTCATGCAATGAGCGTGTCGGTGGAACGAGAGTCATGTACGAGGAGGCCTAGGCCGTGTCCGTATCAGCGATAGTGCTCCAGACTCAGGACAACTGTCCGCCCGGCCTGCTCGGCGACTGGGCGGCGTCGCGCGGGTTGGCCCTTGACATTCTGCGCGTGGACCGCTGGAGCGAGCTGCCCGATCCGACCGGCTATGACTGCGCGATCGCGCTCGGATCGTATGCGTCGCTCGCCGTCCCCTGGGCGGACTGGGTCGCGCAGGAGGTCGAGTGGATCCGGCACGCCGACGCCGCCGGCGTACCGGTGCTCGGCATCTGCTTCGGAGCGCAGGCGCTCGCGGTCGCGCTCGGCGGCGCGGTCAGGAAGCTTCCGTCGCCCGAGCTTGCATGGATCGAGCTTGACACGGCGGACCCGGACTTCGTCGGAGCGGGACCGTGGCTTGCGCTGCACGAGGACGCGATCGTCCCGCCGCCGCTCTCTTACGAGCTGGCCCGCAGCTGGTCGGGACCGCAGGCGTTCATGACCGGCCGTCATCTCGGGGTCCAGTTCCATCCCGAGGTGACCGGAGGGCTGCTCTCTCGCTGGATCGCCGACAGGCGCGAACTGCTCGCGCGCGTCGGCGGCGATCTGATCGCCACCGAACGCGAGTGGCGCCACGCCGCCGCGGATGCCGCGCTCCGGCTGTTCGATGCATTCGCGGTGCACGCGCGCCTCGGGCTGGAACGCACCGCCGAGCACACCAGGATCGCATCGCGATGAGCGCAACCGCCAAACATAAGGAGACCCACATATGTCGCTCGAGACGCTGATCGATGACACCCGTCGCGTGATCGAGGCGGAGCCGGTCAAGGCCAAGGCGGTATTCAGCGTTCAGGGCGACCTCGTCGGCCTGACCGAGGTCGATCTCCACGCACGCGGTCACGCAGTGAAGGTCGACGAGCCGCCGTCGCTCGGCGGCGAGGACCATGGCGCCAACCCGGTCGAGCACGCGCTGATCGCGCTCGCCTCCTGCCAGGCGATCACCTACCGGTTCTGGGCCGCGAAGCTCGGGATCGAGCTCGACGGGCTCGAGATCACGGCGGAAGGCGACCTCGACGTGCGCGGCTTCTTCGGCTTCGACGACTCCGTCCGCTCCGGGTTCACCTCGATCCGGCTCAAGGTCACGCCCACCGGCCCGGAGGCCACCGAGCGCTACCAGGAGCTGGCCGACGCCGTCGACGCGCATTGCCCGGTGCTCGACCTGTTCACGAATCCCACGCCGGTCGAGCGGCAGATAGCCGTCCCGGCCTGAGCACCTACCGCGTGATCCACGCCTCCGGGTCGTTCGCGAGCCGCTCGATTTTCGCCGGCAGCTCGCCGCTGGCCACATCGGCGAGCGTCACGTGCTCCACCACGATGCGGACGTTCTGTCGCACCGCGATCCATACTCGCGAAAGCGCGCCCGCCGCCCCGCCGTAGTCGGAATCCTCGGGCGGCCCACCCCGCACGGTCGCGAGCGGGCCTTCAACGGCGCGGATCACGTCCGCCACCGTCACTTCGTCCGCGGCCCGGGCGAGCCGGAAGCCGCCGTCCGCCCCGCGGTGACTCCGAACGATCCCGGCATGGCGTAGCTCACCCAGGATGTTCTCCAGGAAGTTCAACGGGATGCCCTGGCTGGTCGCGATGCGCTCGGCCTTGACCGGCTTGTCGTCCGCCACGGCGGCCAGCTCGACGGCGGCGCGCACCGCATAGTCCGCCTTGGCTGAGATTCGCATATCGGGTCCTGTCCCTCCGCTGGTGCTGTTCGCGATTGTGACCCGAGGACCTTCTCGAAGAGCTCGCCGGGGCGGCCCGGAGCAGGCTGGCCTCGGCGGAAGCGGCGGGATGGCCGGATCGGCTCGAGAATCCGTGCGGCGGTGCGACGGCCGCTCACATATTGGCCGCCGCGTCGACGATCGCCTCGCGGATGCGCGGGTAGGTGCCACAGCGGCAGATGTTGCGCAGCGAGTCGATGTCAGCGTCGGTGATCTGGCGGCCTTCGGCGCCGAGTTCGTTGACGAGGGCGACGGCGGCCATGATCTGACCGGGTTGGCAGTAGCCGCACTGCGCGACGTCGTACTTCAGCCACGCCTGCTGCATCGGATGGAGTTGCTCGCCGACCGTCGCCGGGAGGCCCTCGATGGTCGTGATCTGGTCGGTCGGCTGGATGTCGCTGACCGGTACCGAGCAGGGGTTGAAGGCCTTGCCGTTGATGTGGCAGGTGCAGGCTTTACAGACGTCGAGGCCGCAGCCGTACTTCGGCCCGTGGACGCCGAGGAGATCGCGCAGCACCCAGAGCAGACGGAGCTCGCCAGCGCAGTCGACGCTCACCTGCTTGCCGTTGAGGTTGAAGGTGTAGGTGGCCATCAGAACGTCTCGTGCAGTCCGTCGGTGGGCGATTGGGGTATCGGTGGCACGGTCGGTAACGGTGTGAACCCCAGTGGCTCGTTGTGATTGATCGGGAAGCTCGTCGGCACCGTCCCGGTCGCGCGGGCGTACGCGTTCGCCACCGCCGCCATCGACGCGGCGACCCCGAACTCGCCAGCGCCGCCCGGCTCACTCTGATTGGCGGGCATGATGATGACCTGGATGCCCTCCGAGGGCGCGCTGTTCGGAGGACAGTTCCATTCGCGCGTGTAGTAAGCGTTGTCCCAGCTGCCCTCGAGGAAGTAGCCGTTTTGGAGATGCAGGCTGTATGTCAGTGCCTGCGCGATACCGTCCATGATCCCGCCGATCATCTGGGCCTCGAGCCCGAGCGGGTTGATCGGTAGCCCGACGTCGACCGCGTAGGTCACCTTCGTTACCCGCGGTCCCGTATATCCGTCCTGGACCTTCCGGTTCACCGTCTGGGGCGTGCAGTCGATCTCGGCCACGCACGCGGCGTAGCCCTTGTACTCGTGGTGGATGCCGAGTCCCTGGGCCGTGTTGGGCGGCATGGGCTTGCCCCAGTTGGCGGCCTTGGCTGTAGCGTCCAGCACCGCGAGCATGCGTGAATCGCGCACGAACGAGCGGCGGAACTGGTACGGGTCCTGTCCCATCGCCTTCGCGGCCTGGTCGACCATCAGCTCCTTTGCCACAGTCACCTCGGGGCTGTAGATGTTGCGCACGCTCGAGGTGTTGAACAAGCTCCCTGGCGGGTGGTATGCCTCGTTGAGTAGCTGCGTGACCGGGCCGAAGTTATAGGGCACGTTCGCGGTGAGCGTGAACACGCTCTGCGAATAACCGAGAAAGTCGCCTTCAGGCACGTCGCCCAACGTCGCGCTGAGGATCTCGCCGAGTCCGTGTGTGAAATCTGTGGCCACGCTCGTGTGGCGCTGGTCGAACGTCAGCACGTTGTCGGCGAGGTAGGTGACCCGCACCCGCGAGGTGCACATCGGGTGAACGCGCCCCTGACGGAAGTTATCCGTCCGGTGCCACATCAGCTTGACCGGCTTGCCGATCGCCTGCGAGATCGCAGCCGCCTCGAACGCCGCGTCGGCGAATAGGTGGCGGCCGAACGATCCGCCGCCTTGTGTCACGTGTGCCGTCACGCTCGATACCGGCAGCCCCAGGATCTGGGCGACGGCCTCCTGGAAGTAGATCGGCGACTTCATCGCCGACCAGATCTCGGCGCTCCCGGACCGAACGTCGGCGATCGCGCAGTTGGTCTCCAGCGGGTCGCCAGGACGGAAGTAGAACGTGAAGCGTTGGTCGAGCGTCTGTCCAACCGCCGGCGTCATCGGCAGCTCCGCGCTGATCAGGTCCGCGAGCACATCGGGGTCCGACTTGCCGGCCGCGGCCCCGGGTGCCCACTGCACTTGGAGCGCCTGAATCGCGTCGATGCACTGCCCGAATGTTGTGGCGCGGACCGCGACGCCACCGGGGACAAACTGTGTGTGCGGGATGATCGCGACGTCGGTCACGCCGTCCATCGCCTTGACCTGTGTCTCATTGAGCACCGCGAGCGCGGCGCCGTTGATGGTCGGCGGACGGCAGACCATCGTCGGCAGCGCGCCGGGGATCTCAAGATCCATCGCGAATCGCTTGGTGCCGGTCACGATCTCGAGCGCGTCAATCCGGGGCTGCGGGGTGCCGACCAACGTCTGCTGCGAAGCCGGCTTCAGCTGAGCGAGCACGGCCCGCGTGCGCGATGCCGCGGCGGCGCTCGTCAGCGATCCGTATGAGAGCGCCGCGCCGTTCGGTGAAGAGATCACTCCGTTCTTGAGCGTCAGCTTTGGCACCGGCGTCTCCAGCTGCTGGGCCGCCGTCGTTGCCAGCTGGCCCCGAGCGATCGCGGCCGCGACCCGGACCTGGTCGTAGAGAGCATGCATCGTGTTCGAGCCGCCGGTCAGCTGGTTGAACTCGAGCTCTGGCCGTGCATCGGCCAGCGAGATGTCGATCTTGTCGAGTGGAAGCTCGAGCTCGTCGGCGATCACCATCGCCACCGCGGTCGTGATTCCCTGGCCGACCTCGGCGCGCGGAAGCGCAAACGACGCCGTGCCGTCAGGGTTGATGGTCACGGTGATGAGGCTCGCGGTCAGGTTGGCCGCGTCGGTCAGGAGGTCCGTGAGGTCATAGAAGTCGACCGGCTGGACCGTCGCCACCGACGCGCGAGCGGGCGCCGCACCCCGCAGATCGGCGGCCGCCACCAGCGTCGGCGCCGCGATCAGATAGCCGATGAACCGTCTACGCGAGATACCGTTCGTGCGCGCGCGTACATCACCGACCACGACATCGGGCATAGGTCCTCCCTTGAGGTCACCTGGATGCGGCGAGTCTACGACCGGACGGAACCGGACGCGCCGGTTCCATGGGAGAACACACGAAGCGACCATCGCAGCCGAGATGACATGACACAGCCGCCCGACAAGCCTGACCCGCCACCCGCCGGCGCTCGCGCCCAGCCCCGCCGGGCGAGGTCGAGGACGACGCTGAGCTGGTTCGCGATGGCGCTGCTGATCCTCGGGTCGGTTGGGGACCTCGGTTCCGCCCCGACGTCAGCCGTTTTTGGTCTCGCATCGGTGGTGCTGTATGTCGTTCCGGCGATCGTGTTCCTGGTGCCCGCCGCGCTCGTGTCGGCCGAGCTCGCCTCGGGCTGGAAGGGCGGCATCTACAACTGGGTCAGCGAGGGGATCTCTCCCGGCATGGGCTTCGCCGCGGTGTGGTGCCAGTTCGCCCAGACGACGTTCTACTACCCCGCGGTTCTCGCCTACGTGGCAAGCACGCTGGCCTACGTGTTCGCGCCCGGTCTGGCGCACAGCGGCGTGTACACGACGATCGTCATCGTCGTCCTGTTCTGGGGTGCGGTGCTCGTGTCGAGCCGAGGCTTGGTCGCGGCCGACAAGCTCGCTTCCTGGGGGATCCTGATCGGAACGCTGATCCCGGGCCTGCTACTCGTCGTCCTCGCCGCGATCTACTTGCTGCAGGGGAGTCACTCGGCCGCTCCGCTGAACGCTCACCACGTGCTACCGCCCTGGCATGGCTTGACGAGCATCGTGCTGATCGTCAACGGCTTCTTCACCTACGGCGGCGTCGAGGTGAATGCGGTTCACGTCGATGACCTGCGAGACGCTCCCCGCGAGTTCCCCAAGGCGATCCTGCTCGCGGTGATTCTGATCCTGCTCGTGTTCATCCTCGCGACGCTGGCGATCTCGGTGGCCGTCCCCTCGTCGGAGATCAGCTTCACCGCCGGGGTGATGCAGGCATTCAGAGTCCTCCTGGATCACTTCGGGCTCAGCGTCGTCGAGCCGATCATCGGCCTCGGTCTCGTGATCGCCTCGCTCAGTGGCCTGCTCGACTGGCTCACCGGTCCATCGACCGGCCTGCTCGACATCGGCCGCGAGCGCGGTTACCTACCCCGTTACTTCCAGCAGGTGAACGCCAACGAAGTGCAGGTTCGCATTCTCGTCGCCCAGGGGGTCGTCATCACGCTGATCGGTCTGTTGTACGCGTTGGTCCCGACCGTCTCGCGCGCTTATTGGGTGTTCGCCGCCCTCGCGACCGAGGTGTACCTGATCATGTACGTCCTGATGTTCGTCGCGGCCGCCAGGCTGCGGCGCCGCCAACCCGGACACCAGCGCGGCTACCGAGCGCCGGCCCTGATAACGATCTGCGTCGTCGGAAGTGTCGCGTCCGTCGCAGCGTGTGCGGTCGGTCTGTTGCCGCCGAGCCAGCTTGGGAAGGTCAGCGTGCCGGCGTACGCGATCGCGCTGCTCGCGGGAGTCCTGGCGGTCGGTGTCCTTCCGCCGTTCCTGCTCTACCGTTTACGCCGACCAAACTGGCGAGCACCCGAGGCGAAATAGTGCCCTACATAGTTAGAGAGACAAACGGGGATTACCAAGTGGTGGATAAGGAGACCGGAAAGGTCTACTCACGCCACGCCACCAAGGAGAACGCCGAACGGCAGCGTCGGCTGCTGGAAGGCGTCAGGCACGGCTGGAAACCGACGGGGAAGAAGCCCGACGAATCCTCTTGACGGCTCTCGGCCGAGCCGTCGCGCAACGCCTCAGGCCTCGTGCTGCCAGCTCGCGCCGAGCGGGCGTCCATCGACCTCGACCGGCTTGGCGTCGAGCAGGATCCAGGCGAACCGGCAGGGTGCCCCGCTGCGGTTGTGCCACAGGTGGTTGGTGCCGCGCTGGACGATGACGTCACCGGCTCGAACGGTCACGGTCTCACCGCTGTCGAGCTCCATGTCGCATTCACCCTCGAGGCAGATCCCGTAGTCGAGGCTCTCGGTGCGATGCATCGGCGAGCGGGTCCCGGGCTCGAGCACACCGATCCGGAGTACCGACCCGGACCCGGATCCGATGATCGTGCTCGCGCTGCCAACCCGTTGCCCGGCCATCGCCGAATCAGAGAGGTCGACCGGCATCTCGTGCGTGGCCCAGAGGTGAAAGAAGGTCGCCGTGGTGCGGCCGGCGTCCTCGGCGAGCGTCGCCCCGGGAACCGCCTCGTCGGCGGCGATGACGGCCTCGCCGCTCTCGTTGTGACCGGTGATGACGCGCCGGACGCGCGGCTCTGTGTTCACGTGCTCGACCTTCGGCTTCATCCCCGGACCGCGTCCGACAGCGTCTTGGCGGTGGCGCAGCTCGAGAACCCGCCGTCGACGGGGATGTCGGCACCCGACAGGAACGGGCACTCGTCTGACATCAGGAACACCATCAGCGCGGCCACCTCGCCGGCCGATCCGACCCGGCCGAGCGGCGTCAGCGCCTTGTTCGCGTCTCTGAACGCCGGCGGCGCGGTAGCCGTCATCGGCGTCTCGATGTAGCCGGGGTGGACGGCGTTGACGCGGATGCCGCGCGGCCCAAGCTCCATCGCGGCGACGCGCGTCAGGCCGCGCAGCCCCCACTTGCTGGCCGTGTACGCCGCGGCGTAGTGAGCGGTGAGGCCGGCGACCGAGCCCACGTTGACGATCGACGCGCCGGCGCTCATCAGCGGGGCAAGCGCCTGGATCCCGAGCATCGGCCCGGTGAGGTTGATCGCGAGCGCGCGATTCCACTCCTGCACCACGATCTCCCCGAGCCGCGCCCGGCTCGGTATGCCGGCGTTGTTGATCAGGCCGTCCACGCGGCCGAAGGTGTCGTGCAGCCAAGTGGCGAGGGCATCCCATTCCGCTGGAGAGGACACGTCGAGGCGCCGGCGGTGGATACGCTCCGGCTGCTCGCCGGGGAAGTCCTGCACATCGGTGGCGACGACGACTGCGCCTTCGTCGTGGAGCGCGGTCGCCTCGGCGGCGCCTTGCCCGCCGGCGGCGCCGGTCACGACGATGATGCGATCCTGTACGCGGGTGTTGCGGCGCTGGTTCATCGGCAGGGCCTCGGGGTGATGGGGGACGTTGACAGCGACGGCCGCGGCCGTTAGCTTATCCGAATCAGTATTCGGAATCGACAAATATTGCACGAGGTGACGGTGAGAGGATGAACGTTCTTGTGATCGGTGGTGGCATCGGCGGTCTGTCGACCACGCTCGCGCTGCGGCGGCAGGGCTTGGATGTCGACGTGGTCGAGCGCGATCCGGAGTGGGGGGTGTACGGCGTCGGGATCATCCAGCCCGGCAATGCGCTGCGGGCGCTCGACTCGCTTGGGCTCGGCGAGGCGTGCGTGCAAGCCGGCGCGCCTATCCGCGGCGATCGCACGTGGCTCGCGGACGGCGAGACGCCGATCGCGGCTCACGAGTGGCCGGCGCTCGCCGGGCACCTGCCGCCCGGCAACGGCCTGACCCGCCCGAAGCTCCACGAGATCCTCACCTCGCGCACGCTCGAGTCGGGCGCGGACGTGCGCACGGGGGTGACGTTCACCGAGATCGTGCCGTCCGACGACCACGTCGACGTGGCGTTCACGGACGGGGAGCGCCGGCACTACGACGTGGTCGTCGGTGCCGACGGCCTGTACTCGAAGGTGCGCAAGCGGCTCTTCGGCCCCGAGCTCGAGCCTCGCTTCACTGGCCAGGTGTGCTGGCGCTACAACCTGCCCCGGATCGAGGGGCTCGAGGAGATCTGGATGTTTTTCGGCCCCGACGGGAGCGCCGGCTTCGTGCCGCTGGGCGAAGACCTCATGTACATCCTCACGATCGAGACGCCGATGCCCGACCAGAAGGAGGCGATCGAGCGCGAAGGTGCCGCGGCCGTGTACCGCCGGCGCCTGGCGGCGTTCGCCGGTCCGGTGGCCGACGCGCGCGAGCAGATCGTCGAGGACGATGCAATCGTCCTGCGCCCGATCGAGAACATCATCGTGCCCGCGCCCTGGCATCGCGGGCGGATCGTGCTGATCGGCGACGCCGCGCACGGGGCCACGCCGCATTGCGGACAGGGCGCCGCCCAGGCGGTCGAGGACGGCATCGTGCTCGCCGAGGAGCTCGCGCAGGACGTGCCCGTCACCGCCGCGCTCGAGGCGTTCACCGAGCGGCGCTACGAGCGCTGCCGCGCGATCGTCGAGGGGTCCGAGCAGGTCGGCCGGTGGGAGCAGGATCATTCGCTGCCGATCGACCCGGACGCGACGCGCAATGCGGTCATCATGACCGCGTCGGCCCCCATCTGAAAGGACCGTCATGAGGATTGGAAGAGTTGACCATGAGGGCAGCCCGCGCGCGGCGGTGTTCGACGGCGACACGATCCGGGTTTTGGATGACGGCGTCGAGGTGGTCGACGTGCTGAGTGTGGCCTCCAACGAGCGGGAGCGGATCGCTGGACGAGCGGAGGCTGAGGTGTCGCTCGACGAAGCCAGGCTGCTGGCTCCGGTGGAGCCGCCGACGATCCGTGATTTCTCGGTGTTCGAGCAGCACATCTCAGGCGTAATCAAGGACGCGAGCCCGGACGCGACGGTTCCGTCTGTCTGGTACGAGTCGCCGTTCTGCTACTTCACGAACCCGAATGCGCTGACCGGTCCGGGCGAGGACATCCCGGTTCCGCCGGGCTGCAAGCGGCTCGACCTCGAACTCGAGGTGGCGGCGGTGATCGGCCGGTCGGGCCGCAACCTCACGCCCGGCGAGGCTGGTGCGTACATCGCCGGCTACACGATCTTCAACGACTGGTCGGCACGCGACCTGCAGATGGCCGAGATGCGCCTCGGCCTTGGGATGTGCAAGGGCAAGGACTTCGCGAACACGCTCGGGCCGTGGATCGTCACGCCCGACGAGCTCGAGGCGTACGTCGACGGCGACCGCCTCGACCTCGAGCTGCGCGCCGAGGTCAACGGGAGCGCGCTCGGGACCGACACGCTCGCGAATATGGCCTGGAGCTTTCCCGAGCTCGTGTCCTACGCCTCGAGGGGGACATGGGTCCGGCCCGGGGACGTGCTTGGCTCGGGGACATGCGGCAACGGCTGCCTGCTCGAGCTGTGGGGCCGGCGCGGGCGTGACTTCCATCTGCCGCTCGGGCCGGGCGACGTCGTGTCGCTCCACGTCGAGGGAATCGGCGTCCTGACCAACACGGTCGTCGCCGGCGCCGAGCCGCACGTGCTTCCGGCCGCGCGGTCTGGTCGCCGCGAGCCGCGCTCGGCGCCGGCATGAGCGCGGTCCGGCCGCCCAAGCAGCGGCGAAGCCGCGAGTCCTACGAGCGCGTCCTCGACGCCGCCCACGCGCTGCTCGAGGAGAACGGATTCGACGGCTTCACCGCGCAGGAGGTCGCGGCGCGCTCGGGCGTGTCGATCGGAGCGATCTACGAGCGCTTCGGCAACAAGGAGAGCCTGCTACGCGCGGTCCACGAGCGGCTGATGGACTCGATGTCCGCGGCGGGTGAGGCCATCGACGATCCGGCCGGCGCCGATGATGGGCCGGTGGAAGCGATCGCGGCGGCAGTCGCCGGAATGGCTCACCTCATGAACGACAACCGCAAGGCGTTGCGAGCGTTCATGCACCTCGGAGCCGTCGACGAGGTGATCTCCGCGCGCGGTTCGAAGGCCAGTATCGCGTTGAGCAAGACGTTCAAGCGATCGCTACTGCCTTATGCCGCGGAGTTTCGCCATCCCCATCCCGACGTCGCGCTCGACGTGGCGTTCCGGATCGCCTATTCAACGCTTGCGCGGCAGGTCATGTACGGCCCTGTGTTCGAGTCCGATCGACGCGTGAGCTGGAAGCGCCTGGTCGACGAGCTCGGTCTCGCCTGCGCGGCGTACCTCCTGAATCCTCGGGTGGTCTAGTTCGCCACCGCGTTGACGCGCGCGCGTCTCTTGACGAGCGCGGCCGGAGGCGTTACGCTCATGGCCGAATCCGAATACGGATTCTATAAATCGCTGAGACCGGCACAACGGCGGTACCCAAGACCGAGGAGAAGAGAGATGGCTCTGCCCCTGCTGTCCCAGCTTGCGCACGTCGAGCTGACCACCCCCACGCCGGAGAAGTCGCTCGAGTTCTGGACGCAGGTCGTGGGTCTGGAGGAGACGTCGCGCGCTGGGCAGTCGGTGTATCTGCGCGCCTGGGGCGATCGGTTCCATCACACCCTTCAGCTGACCGAGGGCCCGGAGGTGGGGCTCGGGCACGTCGGGTGGCGAGCCGCCGGCCCGGACGAGCTCGAGGCCGCGGTCGGGCGCCTGTCGGCGGCCGGCGCCGGCGAGGCGTGGGTTGAGAATTCGGTCGGCCACGGGCGCGCGTTCCGGTACCGGGCGCCCGGTGGGCATCTGCACGAGTTGTTCTGGGAGGTCCAGCGCTACACGCCGCCCCCGGGCATGGAGTCCCCGTTCCCTAACCGCCCCCAGCGGTACGTCCCTAGAGGCGTCGCGGCGCGCTGCATCGACCACGTGACGATCACCGCCGCCAACCCGCGCGGTGACGCCGAGTGGTACCGGGACACGCTCGGACACCGGTTCATGGAGTACACGGTGATCCCCGACCGGCCCGATTTTCCCGTGTTCTGCATGACCACGGTGTGCGAGCGCTCGCACGACCTCGGGATCGTGTGGGACCCGACCCCGGTGCCCGGACGGGTGAACCACTTCGCGTACTTCGTCGATTCGCGCGAGGAGCTTCTGCGCGCCGCCGACGTGTTCCTCAACCAGGACGTGGCGATTGAGTTCGGCCCCGGCCGGCACGGGATGGGGGAGCAGGACTATCTGTACGTCCGCGACCCGAGCGGCATGCGCGTCGAGATCAACGCCGGCGGCTACCGCAACTACGAGCCCGACTGGGAGCCGGTCCGGTTCGAGCCTCAGCAGGGCTCGAACGTGTTCTACAAGAACCTGGCGATGCCGCCCTCGATGTTCGAGTCGTTCCCGCTCGTGGGGGCGCCGCCCGAGGACGACCGGGACGCTCAGGAAAAGACTGGCCTGTTCGTCTGACCGATGAGCGAGCAAACCCTCCAGGACGGCAAGTCGTGGCTGCTCGAGCGGCTCGACCGCGGCGCACATCCACTCGACGGCCTTGACCATGACGCGGCGCGCGCGACGATCGACGGGTTGGCGGGGCTCGACCCTGAGCCGTGGACCGCGGCATGGGGCGCTCTGGCCGACGACTTCGCGGACCGGGCGCGGGCGGCGAGCGGTCGAGGCGAGCAGCGCGAGGAGTGGTTCCAGGCCTACCGGGCCGCGTTCATGGGGCGCTACCCGGTGCCGAACCACCCGCTCAAGCAGCGCGAGTACGACCGCGCCCGCGAGTTCTTCCTGAACGCGACGAGCCTCGATGACCCGCCGCTCGAGGTCGTCGAGCTTCCGTTCGAGGGGTCGAAGGTCCGCTTCTACCTGACTCGTCCGGCCGCCGGCGGGCCCCGGCCACCGGTGGCGATGGTCTGGGCCGGGATCGACACCTGGAAAGAGGAGATGCACGTCAGACTCGGCGCGCTCATGCGCTCGCGCGGGTTCGCGGTGCTGCTTGTCGACATGCCAGGAGTCGGCGAGTCGCCGGTACTCGCCGGGCCCGAAGCCGAGCGCCAGTGGACTCCGATCTTCGATTGGCTCGCGACGCGCGACGACCTCGACGGCGCCCGGTGCGCGGCCGTTGGCGGCTCGTTCGGCGGGTACTGGGCGATGAAGCTCGCCTACACCCACCGCGACCGGCTGGCGTGCGCGGTCAATTGGGGCGGTGGCGTGCACATCACGTTCACGCCCGAGTGGCAGCAGAAGTCGCGTAACGCGTCCTCGTATCTGATGGACCTGATGCCGGCGCGGGCGCGGATCTTCGGCGGCGAGACGTTCGAGGACTACGTCGCGCGCTGCCCGGAGTTGTCGCTGCTCGACCAGGGGCTGCTCGACCAGCCGTCGGCGCCGCTGCTCTTGGTCAACGGCCGCGACGACGTCCAGAACTCGATCGACGACATCTACCTGAGCCTCGACCACGGCGACCCCAAGGCCGCGCGCGTGTTCGACGGCGGTCACATGGGCGAGGGCCCGGTGGCGCCGACGATCGCCGACTGGGTCGCGGTTCAGCTCGGCGTGCCTGCTATGCCGGCGTCCTGATCGGGGTTATTCGGGCGGAGTGAACTGGCTGGCGGTGAAGATGGCGCCCTGCGGGTCGCGGGCCAGCACCGTGCGTGTCCATTGTGTGTCTTCGGTCGAGATGATCTCGGCTCCTAGACGATCTGCGGCGGCTGCGGCCGCGTCTCGGTCCGCGACAGCGATCGTGACGTGCCAGTGGGGGCTGGTGCCGGATTCGAGCGGCGCGACCCAGGCGATGGCGTCCTCGAAGCCCGGAGGCGCGGCGACGCTCTGTTGGCGGGTGCGGATGTCCGGATCGACGGTCGCTTCGAGATGGTCGCCGTAACCGGGCCTGCGGACCAGCGTGGCAAAGCCGAGGTCCTCGACCGACCAGCCGAACAGCTCGGTGTAGAACGCGACGGTGTCCGGCCGATCGGTGTGAAGGTCACTGAAGTTCCAGGAGCCGGGCTCGTTGACCATCTGTGCGCCTCGACGTTGGCGCGCCTGCCACAGCCGGAACGCCGCTCCCGAGGGGTCTCCGCAGATGGCGAGCCGTCCCGCCTGGCCGACATCGAACGGCTCGGCCCGGATTGCGCCACCCAGGGCAGCGGCCCGCGCGGCGGTGCCGTCGACGTCGTCGACGGCGATGTAGGTGTTCCACTCGGCTTGGGCGGCCTGTGCGGCTCCGAGGCCGGCGATATCGCGGCCGTCGAGACTGGCGATTGCGTAGAACGGAGCGCCTTCAGATGAGACCGTGGTGAACTCCCAGCCAAACAGGCGGTGGTAGAAGTCGCACGCGGCGTCAGGGTCCGGCTGCTCAGTGTCAATCCAGCTCGGTACTCCGTCGGGATAGCTTCGGGTTGGGCTCATGGTCGCAACATCGCACCCATTGCGGACAAGATGGGTCCTCGGGGCTCAGCGCTTAGCTTCGAGCTCGGCGTAACGCTTGGCGAACTCGTCGGCGGCCTTGTCAGGTGACCACGCGGTGAGCTCGACCTCGAGCGGCTCGACGTCATCGAGTTCGGGCCAGTGCCACGCCTCGGCGCTGAAGGCACGGCGCTCGGTGGCGAGGAGCGCGCGGTCGACGCGCTTGACCTCCGAGACGTTCGGCTTGATCTTGAAGCGGTCGCGGATCGCTTCCTCGAGCCGAGCCTCGGCCTCACGGAACGCTGCGCCGAGCGCGCTGCGGTGCTTGATCGGATGCGGCATGTCGCCCAGGTAGGCCTCGCCGGCGTCGTGCATCAGGGCGGCGTAGACGTCCTCGACGTCACCGCCGCGCTCCTCGACGGCGCGCGAGACGATCACGCAGTGCTGGGCGACCGAATAGAAGACGCGGCTGTGGCCGCCGAACCGGCACTGGTTGGCGAGCGCACGCGCGATGTCGCCGGCATCCAGTTGCGCCGGATCTGGGTCAAACGGGTTCACCCAGCGCCCGGAGACGGTCTGCAGGTAGGGACCCGCCGCGGGCGGCGCGTCGTCGGGGGAGGTGCTCACCTGCGTGAGGGTACCGAGGCCCTCGACCCAGGCCGGTGGGCCGGTGGCGCTCACGGAACGTGGGCTGCTATTGCACCATCGGCAGCCACGTCGGCGTGCGAGGCTCGCCGGCGGTCTGCCGCGCCCGGCAGTAGGCGGCAAGCTCGTCGTAGACGGCGGCGCCGCACACGCGCCTGAGTTCGACCTCCATGGTCACGTACAGCGGGCGATCGCCGCTGTACGCGTCCGCCTGCTCGGTGCACCACCAATCGAGGATCCCCTCGCCGCCCCAATCGACGGTTCGGGATGCACGCACCGTGGTCGTCTTGGTGTCGTCGTCGACATCGAAGAACAGGGGAACCTGCCAGCAGATCCGCGGCTTCCAGTCGATCGGGCTCTCGCCGTGGCGCAGTGCCGCGACGTGAAAGGCGCAGCCGGCCCCGGCGGGATGGTCCGCGCGGTTGTGGAAGATGCACCCGTCGCGGTACAGACGGGTGTGGACGCTGTCGCGCTTGAACCGCGCCTTTCCCCACGGGTCACGGCCGCCGCGCCGCAGTGCCAACTGCCGGTTCTGCCAGTCCTCGTCGGTGAGCTGCGCCACGCGTCCGCGGATCATCTTCAGATCCTCAGCGCCGGCCGTGTCGCCTTCGCCCTGGTAGATCTCAACGCCCTCGACGCAGCAGCCGCGGGCGGTGTGCTCCCGTCTGGTATCGGGGCATCCGCGTCCCCAGATGCACTGGTAGTTGGACAGCATGAACGTCAGGTCGAACTCCCAGCTCCACCCGTTGCTGTCCCGGAACATGACCGTCTCGCGCGTGAGCATCAGGGTTCCCTTGTCCAATAATCCGGTGGCCGAGTACGCGACGATATCGGGCAGGCGAGCACGAGCTCAGGTTCACGAGCGGAGCGCTGCCATCGGCGTGATCCTGGCGGCGCGGATCGCCGGGTAGGAGCCGGCGAGCACCCCGACGGCGACGCCGAGGAACGGAGCGGCGAGCACGAGCGTGGTGTTCATCACCGGTGTCCAGCGGTCATTGGATGCGATCGCAGCGGTCGCGAGCACCCCGATCGACGCGCCGAGGATCCCGCCGAGCATGCCGATCCCGGCGGCCTCGAGGACGATCAGCCGGGCGATCTCGAGCCGGCCGTAGCCGACCGCGCGACGGAGCCCGATCTCCGACCGGCGTTGTGCCACGGACATGATCGTGACTGCCGTGATCACCAAGAAGCCGATCCCGAGACCGGCCAGGCTGAGTACGTGCAACAGCGTCGCCAGCGATGCCTGCACCTGAGAGCGCAGCGTCGTCGGGTTGGGCGGCACCTCGGCGGTGATCTGGCCGGGCTGGTCGGGATCGAGCTCGATCGGACCCTCGCGCCCGATCAGCTGCGCGGCGCCCGGGGCGGTCCGAGCGATCACTCGCCGCGGGTCGTGGTTGCCGACGATCACGCCGGCCACGTACGGCGGCACGATCACCCCGAGTAGCGCCTGGGACTCCTGCTGGGAGCTGGACACGATCCCGACCACCGTCAGCACGATCCCTGACACGTCGATCGCCGGGTTGCCCAGGGACGAATTGATCCCCAGCTGTGATGCCGCCCCCGACCCAAGCAGCGCGACCATTTGATGGTGCAGGTCGGCGCCCGGGTCGTAGAACCGGCCCGACGACAGCACGGCGCCGATCGCCGGAAGCGCCGACGGTGACATCGCCGTGATCGACAGCTGCGTCTGGGAGACCCCGCTCGTTGACGGGCCGACGGCAACAGGCAGCGGCTGCTGCTGATCGAGATCCCAGACCAGACCCGCCCTGGTGACGCCCCGAAGCCGCGCCAGCCGGGCCACGTCGGCCTCCGACAGCGTCGATGGCCCCTGGAACTCCACCGTCGTCGCGCGCAGTTCGTTGAACGACGACGAGACCGCGTTCGACGCGCTCTCGGTCAGGCCGTTGGTGGTCGTGAACGCGCCGACTGCGACGACCGTCCCGAGCGCGCACAGGAGCGTCCGCACCGGCTGGCGGACGATCGACGTCACCGCCTCGCTGATTGCCGAGCGCAGGCCGCTCACGGTCGCTCGCCGCCGGGCAGCGTCTCCGCGTCGAGGAACTCTCCCGGGCCCTCGGACACGACCCCGTCACGGACGCTCAACAGGCGCGGCAGCGTCCGAGCGATCCCCATGTCATGGGTGACCATCACCACCGCCACGTCCGACGGCTGGTTGTCGATCAGCGTCTGCAGGACCTCGCTACTGGTGCGCTCGTCGAGGTTGCCGGTCGGCTCGTCACACAGCAGCACGCGTGGTCGTTGCGCGATCGCCCTCGCGATCGCTACCCGCTGGCACTCGCCGCCGGACATCTTGCCCGGCAGAAACCGCCGTCGGTGCGACAGGCCGACGACGGCGAGCGCGTCGACCGCGCGTTCCCGGCGCTCGCCGACCGTCAGCCGACGCGGCCGCAACCCCAGTTCGACGTTCTCCTGCGCGCTCAACGATGGCAGCAGGAACGACTCCTGGAACACGAACCCGAAGAACCGGGCCCTCAGCGTTGTCTGCTGGCGGTCGGTCAACGACCCGACCCGCTCGCCTTCGACTCGGTAGTCACCGCTCGTCGGCAGGTCGAGCAATCCGAGGACGTTCAGCAGCGTCGACTTGCCCGACCCCGAGCGCCCGATGATCCCGAGCACCTCGCCGGCAAGGAGCGAGAAGGTAACGTCGCGCAGGGCGTGTACCGGCGGTGATCCCGGATAGGTCCGCCCGACGTCGGTCAGCGTCAACAGCTCCTGCACGCCGGGCGCGGGTGCCGCGCTCATCGCTAGCCACCGAGCCCGATCACGACCTGGTCGCCCGCCTTTAACCCACCACCGATTGGCCGGACGACCTCGCTTCCCGCGTACGCGAGACCCGCGTGAACAGGAACGGATATCTGCCGTGAGCCTTGCACCACGGTGACCGACGACGCGCCGGAGGCGTTGGTGACCACCGCGGAGACCGGCACCACCCATTGCAGTCCGCCGCCCTGACCTGTGTTGACGTGCAACGCCATGTTCTGTCCGACGTAGGTGGCCGCCGCGGCCGGATTCACCGGCGTCAAGGTCAGCCTCGCGCCCGGGCCCCCACCCGGCCCGGTGCCCGGCCGCTTCGCGCGCAGCCTGATCTTGAACGACCCGTTGCTCAGATCAGACGTCGCCCGTCCGGTCGCGCCGATCCTCAGCAGGATCGCCGTGTTCGCATCGGTCGTGGTCTGAAAGGTCAACTGTCCGGATCCGAGCGTGGCCAGCGGCTTCCCGCTCGCGATCGTCTGGCCCAGATGGGCGACCGACACCACGGTCACCGGCAGCGACGGCGTGAACATGATCTCGCCCAACGGGACCGTCGCATACGGCACCGGCTTGGCCTTGTGCTTGCCGCTCGAGGCGGGCGCGGGACCGGGTGCGGTCACCGGCGCATAACCGTCCCGCTGATACAGGTCCGCGACCGCCGCGGCCGTCCCGGCGCCATAGGTGCCGGCCGTGTCGAATCCGACGCCGAGGCCTGCCGCCTCAAGCCCCGCCTGGAGCTCGGTCACCTCGATGCCGGTGCTGCCATAGCTCATCGCCGAATACGCCGGGATCTGGCCCCGCATCACGAACACCGGCCGCCCGGCGACGGCCGCGATCAGGCTCCCGTCGGCGACGTGTGCGCCGGGCGAGGTCGCGACCGCGGTCACGACCGCCAGATCGCCCGACAGGTCCCCGGGAACGCCGACCGAGATCGCACCGCCATCCGTCAATGTCGCGCGCAGCACCACGGTCGTGCGCGCATGGGTCAACACCACCGGCGCCGTCAGCACCGAGGCTGCCGGAGGCTTCGCACGTGCCGCCTGCTGGGCCGGCGTCGACACCCCCCGCCCGATGACGAACGCAACCACGGCGACCACGACTGTCAAAGCCAGCACCGCCCCGACGACCAGCCCACCCCGCTCGCGAAGCGGCGTGCCGCGGTCGCCGCCGCGGCCCCGGCGCAGCCGTTGCGACAGCCCTTTCCGCTCGGCGGTCATGACTCGCCCAACGTCAGCTTGACCCCATACTTGCGCTCCACCGAGCTCACCTGCACATCGACCTGGCTCTGAAGCGCTGTGACCGCGTTCGCGTTCTGGGCCAGATACGCGGCTCGGCGACCGCTCAGGAGCGCCGTCGTCTCGTCGATCACCTTCGACCAGCACACCGCCAGCACGCGCGCTCCCTTCGCCTGTAGTTCCTGGACCTTCGTGCTGTCCGCGTTCGACTGCGTGATCGGTCCGAGCTCGCTCTGTAACCGTCCGTACAGGCTGATCACGGATGTCGCCGGCACCCCGTGGGCGGCACTGCACGTCGCCGCCGTCTTGCTCAGCGCCCGAATCTGGGGCGATCGACCGATCTGGTTTATGACGTTGAACCAGCCGGAGCTCAACTGTTCGAACTTCCCCGAGCCAAACAGCGGGGTCTGCCCCTGCATGGTCCTGAAGCAACGGCCGATCCGGGCCTGCCAGGCCCTGCGCTCGGGGGCGCTCATGCCGGCCTGCGGATCGACGAACTGGACGCCGGCCCCGGTGAACAGCCCGAGGTCGTGGCTAGCCTCGATCGCCGGCAGGTTGGGAAACTGCGGGGTGCCAAGATCAGACGGTGGCCCACCACCCGCAAAGAAGGGGGGCGCCGCAAAGCCGTCGCTGGTCATGCAGTTATCGAGCAGCTTGCTCTGCACCGTCTGCGCGAAGCTCGCGAGCTGGGACCCGATCACCGCGTCGGCACCGTCACGAGGAGCCACGAACGCGATCACGGCCGCCGCGATCGATGTACCTGCGCTCGCTCCCTGGTGCGCAGGGCGACTCGACCCGCCGCACGCCGAGAGCGCGACGGCGCAGGCGAGCACGACCCCCAGAACGCACCCGGGCGCGCGACGTCCGTGGGCGAGATCGACGATCCGCCTAGCTGACGAGCAAGCCTTGCTGTCTGGTGCGCCGCCGACAGTCGACCCCCAGCCATCGCCTCACCGGCGAACTAGCTTTCTGACGCCACTGATGTTATGCCCAATCGTGTCGGATGGCCACTCCGAACGCTGTTCGTGCGTGATCGTCACCCAAGCCGGAGCGGGAAAGTCAGCTTGCTGACCATGACGCGCGGCGCGCCGTGCATATGCACTGGTGGAGATGTCAGTCTCCATCGATGGTTGCGTGTGTCAGTGCGGGAGGCCAAGCGGCGGCGCGCCGCACGCGGTCAAGGCCTGCTTATAGGCCGGCGCCTGCATGTCGATCGTGCTCGGGAACAGGAGGATCGCCCCGTCGAAGTCGGTCACCTCGCGGATGCCGGCCGATGACGGGTTGGAAGGGACCGTGGTCGTGGGGTCGGGGAACTGGGAGATCCCGTGCTGGCGCATGCACCGCGCGATCTTGACCAGCTTTGCGAGCGTCTGCGGGGACGGGTGCGAGGTCGATCCCGGACCGGGGAGCCCACCGCTCGGTAGGAGCCTCTTGCACTTCGCCAGAGCTTTGCTCACCGCCGGCGCTCCGCCGTTGACTCCGGTCGTGTCGAAGAGCAGGCCGCGGCCGGCGGTCGGGTCCGGGAAGTTCGGCACGCCGTTGGCGCGTACGCACTTGGCGAACGCGAGCGGGGAGGGGGCGGCGGTCGAGGCCGGGTTCGATGCCCCGCTCGACGCCAGCGTGGATGCGCCGTCCGCGCGTGCCGCCGGCGGCCGGCGGCCCGAGTTTCCGCCGCATCCCGCAATCAGGACCCCGCTTACTAGCGCTGCGACTCCAAGCATGCTGACTCGCATCTGGTCTCCTTCGGGTGTGCTTCGGGTGTCCGCACCGGTTCTACGGAGCGACGGGTTTCCGCTCGGTTACGCCCGCGAGTCCCGGTGTAACCGCGGTGAAACGCCGGCGTGGCAAGCTTTCATCTGCACAGGGAGCAGCCCATGCGGGTGCTTGTGATCGAGGACGATGAGGAACTGGCCGAGACGGTCGCCGCAGGAATGCGTCAGGCGCGGATGGCGGTCGACGTCGCGCTCGACGGCGAGGCTGGCTTGGCGCGTGCGCTCGTCCACGAGTACGAGGTGATCGTGCTGGATCGAGATCTCCCGGTGATGCATGGCGACGAGGTGTGCGCAAAGCTCGTCGCCGCCGGTGGCCGCAGCCGGATACTGATGCTGACCGGCGCAGCCGAGAACGAGGATCTCGTGGAAGGGCTCGGGCTCGGCGCCGACGACTACCTGGCCAAGCCGTTCGACTTCCCGGTGCTGGTCGCGCGGATCGGTGCGCTGGCCCGCCGTGCGCAGCCAAGCATCCCGCCGGTGCTCACGCATGGCGACGTCGTGCTCGACACCGCCAGGCGATCCGCTCAGCGCGCCGGCAGACCGCTCGAGCTGCGTCCGAAGGAGTTCGGGGTGCTCGAACTGCTGCTCGCCGCCCAGGGCCGGGTCGTCTCTACCGAGGAGCTGCTCGAGCGCGTCTGGGACGAGAACGCAGACCCCTTCACCGCGACGGTCAAGATCACGGTCAGCCGATTGCGTGCCAAGCTCGGCAGGCCGCCCCTGATCCAGACCGTCGCCAAGGCGGGCTACCGGATATGAGGCACGCGACGTGGCTGAACACCCGGGTCACCCAGCTCGCGGTCGGGCGGCACCTCCCCTACCGAACCGTGCGCGTGCGCCTGACTCTGCTGTATGGCGTGCTGTTCCTGCTGTCCGGCGCCGCTCTGATGGCGATCGCCTACGCGTTACTCATCAACGCGGGATTCGTGTTCACCCTTGAGAGCGGGACGACGACGCAACCCTCCACCGGACCGGCTCCCACCGTGCAAGGCGGTAGCCCATTGTTCGGCTCGCGGCCCGTCGGCTTCCCCGGGCCCGGCTCGACGACCCACCCGTCGGCAACGACGATGGCGTACTGGCGCGGCGTCGCGCACTGCATGCGTGACCACGGCGTGTCCGAGTTTCCCGACCCGACTAACTCGGCTCCGTCCAACCTCTCCCGTCTCCGCGAGGTGAGCGATCGCGACGGGGCGATCCTCGTGTTTCCGGCGACGCTCAACATGGAGTCGCCGCCGTTCACGCACGCAGCGACCGCGTGCGGGTTCATGTCTGACAGCAGCGAGCAAACCGCTCACGACGACCGCCGACGCACGCAGGTGCGGCAGGAGCTCGTGATCCAGTCCGGGATCGCGCTCGCGGCGATGTCGTTGCTGTCGCTCGGCCTGGGGTGGCTGATGGCCGGGCGCGTCCTGGAGCCGCTCGCGGACTCTTTCCAGGCGCAGCGCCAGTTCGTCGCCAACGCCTCACACGAGCTGCGCGCGCCGCTGACCCGTCAGCGCGCTTTGATCCAGGTCGCGCTCGCCGATCCCGGGGCCGACGTCGGTGCGCTGCGCGCGGCTCACGAGCGCGTGCTCGCATCAGAGGAGGATCTGGAGCAGATCATCGACGGGTTACTGACGCTCACGCGCGGCCAGGCCGGTCTCGAGCGCCGCGAGCACCTCGACCTCGCGGACCTCACCGGGCGGCTGATTCTCGCGCGCGAGTCACAGCTCGGGGACGTCGGTATCGAGATACGGGCAACCCTGGCGAGAGCGCCGATCGCCGGCGATCCGCGGCTGCTCGAGCGCCTGGTGGCCAACCTGATCGACAACGCGATTCGCCACAACCTCCGCGGCGGGCACGCCGAGGTAGCCACCGGCATCCGCGACCGGCACGCCTTCGTGTCGATCGCGAATACCGGTCCGACCGTCCCGCCCGAGCAGATCGAGCGTCTGTTCCAGCCATTCGAACGGCTGGGCGGCGCGCGGACCTCTCGCAGCAGCGGGCACGGACTCGGACTGTCGATCGTGGAGGCGATCGTCACCGCGCACGGTGCGGAAATCACCGCTGGGGCGCGCCCCGAGGGTGGACTCACTATCGAGGTCTCGTTCCCACCGCTCAGCGGCGCCGGCAAACGGGTGACAAAGCGAATGAGAAGATATGAGCAGGAAATAGCGTAAGTCGTCCACAATGGAATATCGGCGGGTGTGTGTGGACGCCGGGTTTTGGGCATAGGTGAAGTTGACATGACGGCGGTTCCCGAGATAGGGTCCGCGCCGCATCTGCCGGGTAGCGGGAAGGCCATAACGAGGGAGGCTTGCTGATGTCAGCAGGAATGCCGAAGCGTGCGCGCTTGCTCGCGCGCGTCGTGGTGACGGTTGCGCTTTTTAGTCTTGCGGTATTCGGGCTCCCATCGGCGATGGCCGCGTCGGCGTCCCAGAAGCGCGTGGGCGCGGTGCCTCGTTATCCTGCCGGCGCGTACTCGGTCGGCTCGCTTCCCGCCTCGACGAGGATCCCGGTTCTCGTGGCGCTCAGTCCGCGTGACCCGTCGGCGCTCGCGCGCTATGCGGCCGCGGTCTCCGATCGAGGCTCGAGTCTCTACCACCACTTCCTGACCGTTGCGCAATTCCGTGCCCGGTTTGCCCCGACGGCGCACCAGATCGCCGCCGTTGAGGAGTCGCTGAGGTCACATGGCCTGTCGCCAGGCTCCGTCACCGCCAACGGTCTGCTGATCCCGGTCGCGGCGAGTGCCGGCAGGCTGGCGAGCGCTTTTGGAACCGCGTTCGACCAGGTCAGGCTGAGCTCGGGCCGCTCGGCCTTCGCGAATACGCGTGCGCCCCAGTTCGACGCGTCCGTGTCGGGCCTGATCCAGGGCGTGATCGGTCTCGACACGCTCACCAAACCGCACGCATTGTCGACCGATTTGCCGCATGTGCACGGGGCGCACTCCCGCCTGGCCGTCCCGCACGCGGCCGCGGCGGCGACCGGCGGTCCGCAGCCGTGCTCGGCGGCCTCGAGCGCCGCCCCCGGGCAGGACGCCTACACGGCGAACGAGCTCGCGAGTGCGTACAACTTCAGCAGCCTCTACGGCGCCGGCGACGAAGGCGCGGGAATCAAGGTCGCGCTGTTCGAGCTCGAGCCGAACAGCACGTCGGACATCTCCGCCTACCAGTCCTGCTACGGGACCAGCGCGACCGTCAACTACATCAAGGAGGACGGCGGTTCCGGATCGGGCTCCGGCGAGGGCGAGGCCGCGCTCGACATCGAGGACGTGATCGGGCTCGCGCCGCAGGCGACCGTCGACGTCTACCAGGCGCCCAACAGCAACACTGGCCTGATCGACAACTACACGGCGATCGTCGACAACGACACCGACAAGGTCGTCTCGACCTCGTGGGGCGAGTGTGAGTCGGAATCCGGCTCGAGCATCATCAGCGAGGAGGGAACCCTCTTCCAGCAGGCCGCCACCCAGGGCCAGACGATCTATGCGGCCGCCGGGGACGACGGTTCCAGTGACTGCGGGACGAGCTCGCTGGCGGTCGACGATCCGGCCAGCCAGCCGTACGTGACCGGGGTCGGCGGCCTGACCATGTCGAGCACGAGCTACCCGCCGACGGAGTCGATCTGGGACGACTCGAGCAACGACACCGGTGCCGGCGGCGGTGGCGTCTCGATCTCGCACACGATGCCGAGCTACCAGTCGGGCGCGCCGTCGTCGCTGAACGTGATCAACAGCCACTCGTCGGGATCGCAGTGCGGCGCGGCGTCCGGCAGTTATTGCCGCGAGGTCCCGGACGTCTCGGCCGACGCCGATCCGTACACCGGCTACCTCATCTACTACGAGGGGAGCTGGACCGGCATCGGCGGGACGAGCGCCGCGGCGCCCCTGTGGGCGGCGTTCACCGCGCTCGTCGACGCCTCGAGCAGCTGCGCCGGAAAGTCGATTGGATTCGCCAACCCACTGCTCTACAGCGCCGCGGCGAGCGCCTACTCGAGCGACTTCACCGACGTCACCTCGGGCAACAACGACTACACGCCCGACGGCTACCGCGGCGGCCTGTACCCCGCGGGCACCGCTTATGACATGGCCTCGGGTCTCGGCAGTCCAGACGGGGCCACGCTGCCCGCGGCGCTGTGCGGAGGTGGCGGTAGCACCGGGAATACGGTGACGGTGACGAGCCCGGGCAATCAGACGAGCACGGTCGGGACGGCGGTCAGCCTTCAGATCAAGGCGAGCGACTCCGCGTCCGGCCAGACGCTCACGTATTCGGCGACGGGGCTGCCCGCGGGGCTCTCCATCAACAGCTCGAGCGGGCTGATCAGCGGGACTCCGACGACCGCCGGTTCGAGCAGCGTCACGGTGACCGCGAAGGACACGACCGGCGCCTCGGGCAGCGCATCGTTCACGTGGACGGTCAGCTCGACCGGCACGTGCACCGCCGCGCAGCTACTCGGCAACCCCGGATTCGAATCCGGTAACACCGTGTGGTCGGCGACCGCTGATGTGATTCTCAGCAACAGCGAGACCCAGCCGTACGAGCGCTCGCACTCCGGCTCGTGGTTCGCCTGGCTGGACGGGTACGGGACGCCGCACACGGATACCGTGGCGCAGACCGTCACGTTGCCGACGGGCTGCCACAACTACACCGTGTCGTTCTGGAAGCACATCGACACCTCCGAATCCACCTCGTCGGCGGTCGACACGCTGAAGGTGCAGCTCCTGAACTCGAGCGGCACCGTGCTGACGACACTCGCCACGTTCTCCAACCTGAACGCGGCCAGCGGCTACCAGCAGGTCAGCTACAGCGTCGCCGCCTATGCGGGACAGAAGGTGACGTTGAAGTTCACCGGTACCGAAACCGACAAGGGCGGCGGGACGACCGACTTCACGCTCGACGACGCGGCGATAAACGTGTCGTAGCGAGGATCGCGCCGTCAGGCGTTGCGGCGCAGCATCTCAACTACGAGGAACGCGAGCTCGAGCGCCTGCTGGGTGTTGAGGCGCGGGTCGCACGCGGTCTCGTAGCGCGAGGAGAGCTCGCTGTGGGAGATCATCTGGGCGCCGCCCAGGCATTCGGTCACATCCTCACCGGTGTGCTCGACGTGGATGCCGCCGGGATGCGTGCCGAGCCGCTGGTGGACCTCGAAGAACCCCTCGACCTCGTCCATGATGCGATCGAAGTGCCGCGTCTTGCGGCCGCTGGGCGATTCCTCGGTGTTGCCGTGCATCGGGTCGCATTGCCACACGACGCGATGACCCGACTGGACCACGGCCTCGACGATCGGCGGTAACAGCTCGCGGACGAGCCCGTTGCCCATTCGGGAGACGAACGTCACCCGGCCGTCGACTCGCTGCGGATCGAGCCGCTCGGCGAGCTCGACCGCGTCCGCGGGCGTGGTCGTCGGGCCGAGCTTCACCCCGATCGGGTTGGCGATGATCGCGCCGAGCGCGACGTGGGCGCCGTCGAGGTGGCGCGTACGTTCCCCTATCCAGGGCAGGTGGGTCGAGAGCAGGTAGAGGCGATCGCCCTCAGGGCGCAGCAGCGACCGCTCATAGTCGAGTACGAGCATCTCGTGACTGCCGTACAGCTGGACCGTGCGCAGCGAGCTGTCTTCGACGCCACAGGCCGACATGAACCGCAGGCTCCGGTCGATCTCGTTCGCGACTCGCTCGTAGCGCTCGCCGGCGCTCGAGCGGCGCACGAAGTCCATGTTCCACTCGTGCAGGTGATGGAGATCCGCCAGGCCGGCTCCCGTGATGGCGCGCGCCAGGTTCATTGCCGCCGCCGCGTTGGCGTACGCGCGGATCAGCCGGCCGGGGTCTGGCCGCCGCGCCTCGGGCGTCGCCTCGAGGCCGTTGACCATGTCGCCGCGGTATGAAGGAAGGCCGGTGGCTTCGAGCTCCGAGGTCCGGGGCTTGGCGTACTGGCCGGCGATCCGCCCGACCTTGACGACGGGCATCGCGGTTCCGTACGTCAACACCACGGCCATTTGCAGCAGCGTCCGGATCGTCCCACGCAGGTGCAACTCTGTGTTGTCGACGAACGTCTCCGCGCAGTCTCCGCCCTGCAGCAGGAACGCCTGGCCGCGCGCAACCATACCCAGCCGCTCCTGCAGTCTGTCGATCTCGGCAGGGACGGCGATCGGCGGGACGCATTCGAGTACCCAGCGGACACGCTCGACCTCGTCGGGGTCCGGCCACGCGGGCTGCTGCATTGCCGGTCGGGCCAATGCCTCGCTCACCGCTGCCGCCAGAACCCCGGTCAGCGGCGGCGTGGGAGGCGGGGTCCTCGCCACTTCGACTGTCCACGTCACCGGACGAAGGCTATGGGATCGGCTAATCGTCGAGGTTCTCGACGATCTCGGTGGCGCGCGACCACTGCGCCGGCGGCACCACGAGATAGACGTCACCACGACCGGCGCGATCCAGCGGGTGGTCGGCGACGCAGTTGGCGTCGACGCCCAGCTCACGGAGGCGATCGCGCCAGGCCACCGCGGTCGCCTGGTCTTCGAACGTGCTCACGGTCTCCCAGCCATCGAGACGAGGATCACCGATGGAGACCAACGGATCCTTCGCCCTCGCGGCCTTACGGAATCGAGGCAGAGGCACCTGACAAGCGTACGCGCCCTGGGCGCGACCGGCTTGTGGGTCGGTCGGAGCCGGCGCGATACCGTCACCGCGTCAGACCAGGCAGAGCGTCCCCGTGAGCACCTCGGTGAAGGCGCCCGTGGTCAGGTTCTCGGTGCCGGCGATCGAGACGTGCCCGGTGACATGACGGAGCAGCCCAGTGCCGGTAAGGCTGGTCGACGTGACCTGGAACGCGCCCGTCGAGAGGTCCGAAGCTCCCGTGACCTGTGCGGTGAGCGTGCCGAGGCCGGCCAGCTTTGGGGTGAACACGATCGGACCATCGAAGGCCAGGTCCGTACCGGTGAGGCCGGTCGGCGTGAATATCGCGTTGGTCGTGCCGAGGACGACGCCGTGGGTCGTGATCGTCGCCTCGGTGACGCCGTTGCCGAGGTCCTGGCCATCGCCCCGGGCGCGGAGCAGGGCGCACGCCGCGTGCGCGTGGTGGCCGGCGGCGGCTTGAGCGACACCGGCGGGTAAGGCGACCGCACACGCAAGGACGAGGCCGAAGAGGCACCTGCGGACCAGGATCATGACTCCCCTTGATCTTCGAGCCCGCGCCGCGGCGCGGGGCGGCTGCAGTGGGGCAAGTCTAGTGCCGGTTCAAAATTTCACCCGCGAGCCACTCTCCCGGGCGTATGCTCTCAACAGCGTCCGTAGCAGTAGAGGAGGAGAGGGAAATGTCCTGTCGGCAGCGAGTCACCAGCCGCGCCGCGATGGTGGTCGTCGTGGTCATCCTTGGCGCGTTCGTCGTGGCCAGCCCGGTTTCAGCACGGCCCCCAGCCAACGCCCCGCGAGCGCACGCGGCCAGCGGGTTCTCTTGCGCCCTGCAGCAGTTCTGCGACTACGTCTATGACAACGGCACCGGTGCCTGCTTCACCGCGAATCCGTTCAGCGGGATTCCTAGCGATAACTGGTCGTACTACGGCTGCCGCAACGTCGATGGCTCGATCTACAACAATACGGTGTTTACTTTTCGCGTGTTTTACGCGCCCAACCACGGTGACCCTCATGCGTGTATTCCTCCATACACAAAGGTCAGCGACCTGTTCAACTACGACTTCAACAGTGGCAGCGGGTCTCACGATCTCGTGATCGGCAACGACATCGCGTCGTTCAGCTTCAGCACCTCGCCCTGCACGAACACGCCGCTGTAGCGGCCGCGCGGAGCCCCGCGCGGCCGTCCGTTGATGAGCGTTGTTCCTGTAGCCCGACGCCCGAGCGTTACGCGCGGTGCTTGCGCGTGGCCTCCAACTCGGCGGCGCGCGCGCGGATCCGATCCTCGTCGGTGATCGCGTGCCAGCGCGTTCCGCGGCGTTGCCCGCTACGGCGAACCCGGCCCGCGGTCTCGAGCTCCCGGAGCAATCCGAGCACCTGGTCGCGGTTCGCGTTCGCCTGCTCGGCGAGCGCCGACGTGGTCAGCCCGCCGTTCCCCGAGAGCAGCGACTCGAGCTGGTCGGCGGGTATGCCGTTCGACGCAGGCCGGCGTGGCCTGCGAGATGGTTTCCGGGACGCACGAGCAGGGGAGCTCGTAGCCGCGGGCGAGGCCCGCCGCTTGGTCGCAGCGGGCCGGGCCGGCGCCCGCGACGACTGACGCTCGCGGTGTTCGAGTGCGGCGCGGGCCGCGTCCAGCGTCTTGATCTCCGCGCTCAGTTCGCGCAGGCGCGTGTCTATCGATGCGACGATTTCTTGGGTTGTTCTCATGCCCCTGATGCTACGCAGGAACGCGGCGGAGACGCGCCGCCCGGAGGGGTGAGCTCGGCGCTCGGAAATTTCTCCGGGCGTAACCGGCCCGGAGTAGCATGGCGCCATGAGCTGGGGCCGGCTCATCGGATCGACCGCGCCAACGCGTGTGCACGCTGCGGCAGCCGCAATCAGCGTGGTGTTCGCCTACGTCGTGCTTTTGGGCGCGCTTGCGCCGGCCACCGCCCAGGCGTCCACGTTCACCGCGGTCGCCGGGCAGCCGGTCGGCCCGACCGTCATGGTCGGAACGTTTGTCGACGGCTGCATCGACTTCATGACTTGCGCCGAGGTGGAGCCGAACGTGAACGCCATCACCTGGGGCGACGGGACCGCGGCCACGTCCCCTTCCACATGCGACGTGAACACGGACACGCCCGGCTCCGATTGCTGGCTCACCGAGACGACGTGCAATCCGCCGGTTGGCTGCACGTTCTTGGTGTTCGCTCCCGGGCACGTCTACAACGCGCTCGGCACCTATACCGTCACCGGGAACTGGACTGACGAGAGGACGGACAACATAAACAACTTCTTGAGCACCGCCAACGTCGCCGATGCGCCGCTCGGGAGCGCCACCGGTGGCAGCATCAGCGTGCTGACCGGCCAACCGATCATCGACTTCACGATCGCAACGTTCGCCTATGGGAATCCCGGTGATCATTCGAGTGAGATGTCGGCCACGATCAACTGGGGCGACGGCACGCCGGCGACCTCGTGCGGACCGGCCTCGAGCGAGGATCCGTGCGTGATCGAGTTCGCCTCCGGCGTCTACTCGGTCATCGCGAGCCACACGTACGCCAAGGCCGGCTCGTACGCGCCGACGGTGCTGATCACCCATCTGGGCGGATCGCAGACGCAGACCCAGGCGAGCGTCACCGTGATCACTCCGCTGGGGATAGCGGTGACGGGCATCTCGACGTCCGGCCCGACGCTGGCGGTGGCAATCGCCTGCCAGGGATCTCCCGGCCAGTCGTGTGCGGGCGCGCTGGCGCTGACGAGCACCGAGCACACGCGCGGGCGGTCGGTGATCGCCGTGTCGGCCGCGAAGCGAAAGCCGGTCAAGATCGTGGCCCGCGCCGTCTCGCTCGGGCAGCGCTCGTTCGACCTGCCCGTCGGGAGCGGGACTACGCTCACCCTCGAGCTCAACCAGGCCGGCAGAAAGCTGCTGTCCGAGTTCTACGCGCTCCCGGTCAGCCTCGCGATCACCGGTGTCGGTGCGACGACGCGGACGGTGACGTTCCGGTATCCGCGGATCACATCACTGATCACCTATACGGTCACGTTTCACTCGACGGGCACCTCGGTGCAGGCGCTGGACATTGCCGGCCTGCCGCATCAGGCTCGCGTGCTCGTGAGCTGTGAGGGGGCGGGTTGCCCGTTCAGCCGCCGGACTTCGCGACCGCTCGGAAAGGACGTCAACCTCGCCAACTTGTTCTCAGGCGCCAGGCTGTCGCCGGGAGCGACCTTCCAAATCGCGGTCACCGCGCCCGACCGAGTCGGCAAGGTGCTGCGGGTGAGGATCAACAGCGGAGCCGCACCAACTCAGTCGAGCCTCTGCCTGCCCCCCGGCAAAAACAGCCCGGAGGCCTGCCGCTGAGCGTCACCGCCGGCGCCGGCAACGCGGCCGGATCGGCCGGCGGCACTCTTGGGCTCGCGCTCGACCAACTGTGAGCAGCCCGGGCGCTTCCTCCGCCCGGCGGACCCGCACGACCAAACGGGGCGCCACCGGGTCTCGGTGGCGCCCCGTGGTCACTGATCGCTACGGCCGGCCGGTGATGATCGGCGCCATGATCGGCGAGCCGATGCCCGTCGCCATGTCGTAGTTAGGCGTGGTCGGGAACAGCCCGTTGTTGTTCGGGAACTGACGGATCCCGGTTATGTCGTGGAAGTACTCGCCGGAATTCCAGCTGTTGAACAGCGAGTACAGGGTCAGGTTGGCAGCGCCGGTACGGCGACCGTTGAATCCGTCGCGGTCGGCGATGATCGCTGCCATGAACGGCGAGGACAGGCTGGTCCCGCCGATCCCGAACCATCCGGGCGGCGTTTGGCCGCCGCTGAACGTGCCGCACACGCTGTATGGCGTGTTTGCGTTCCCGGTGCAGTACTCGGCGTACGGCGTGTACTCGTCGGCGTTCACCGAGATGTCAGGCACCTCTCGGCACGGGGTTCCCTTTGCGGCCAGCGCGCAGTTGGTCGAGCCGTTCGCGTAGGTCGTGTTCGGGTTGTTGACCCCAGGTCCGCGCTGGTAGAAGGGGCGGCCCCACCACTGGCTGGCGCCACCGCCACCGGCCCCGCCTTCGGCGCACCAATCGAAGCCAGTGAGGCCGTCCTCGTTGGCGCTCTGGTTGCAGAGGCCGTCGACGTTCCAGATCGTCTCCTCGCCGCGAGGATAAGACGGGAACGGATTCTGGTCGGGGTTGAAGTGCGTGAACGACGTGCCGCCGACGCTCGTCACCCACGGCTGAGACGGCGGATCGATGACGTTGGCGATCGTCGTCCCGTCCGAGCGGATGCACCCGAACGCTCCGGTGTCCCCGGCGGCTCCGAACATGCTCTGGCCCTGGGCGGCCATCTGTTCGAAGATCTCGTTCTCGGCCTGCACGTAGCCCGCGGTGACGTCGTTTTCACACACCCCCCAGCTCGAGCTGATGGTGTCCGCCGTGTCCTGATTGGCGATCGCGGTGTACTCGTCGATCTCAGTCTGGCCCGTGAAGTCGTTGGGCGCGTTGTAGACGATGAGGTGACGGGCGGCCGGTGAGATCGCCAGCGACATCTCGATGTCGGCGTCGACCTCGATGTCACCGCTGTAGCCCTCGAACTGCGGCGGGCACTGGTCGCCCGCGGGGCAGATCGGATTGAGCGGACCGCCGTCGATGTTGATGTCTTTCAGCGGCGGCGTGTAGAAACGCCCGTAGAACTGGTGCGCCCAGGTGTCGATGTCCGACTGCTGGTAGCCAGACAGCTCGAACACGGCCACGTTGACGCCGGCGCCCTGGCCACGAGCTCCGACGTTCGGCGCGTCGTACAGCGAGTTGTCCTGCGACGGGATGAGCCCATTGCAGCCCGGTCCGCCACCGTAGCCGAACGGGAAGTTCACGCCGTTGAGCACGTCGTTGGCCAGCTGCGCTTCCGTCGGGTACGGCGTCTCGCAGTTGGAGGAAGCCGACGGCTTGCCCGCGCCGCGCTGCACGCCGTTGCTGAAGCGCGCCACCTGCGACCGGGGCCGGATGCTGTTCGTCAGCCCGACGATGCCGAGGACGCCGCCGGCGAGGTTCGCCGGCAGTTGCACGGCCGACACGTTCGAGAAGTAGTTGACCCCCTTCGAGTCGCGGAACGTGCGCAGGTTCGTCCGCAAGGCTCCCGTCACGAGCGCGCTCGACCCGGTGGCGCGCACCAGGAACGGCGACGCTGAGGACGCCAAAGTGAGGCCATTGGCCTTCAGGTACCGGGCGACGCCCGACCGCTCCGCGGTGCTCGGAGCAAACCGGGCCCCGAACTGGCCGGCGGTCAGCCAGTGCCGGTAACTTGCGCTCTTCGGGTTGTAGAGGTCGGCAAGGACGGTTTTCAGCCGCGCGCTGTGGCTGGGAGCGAGGACGACCTCGATCGACATCGAGGCGTTGTTGTAGGCACCTGTGTCGACGTCGGTCGCGGGGTCGGCGCTGCCCCGTACCGCGGCGAACCTGGGAGCAAGGGCAAAGGCCGACGACGGTAAGGCGGCCACCGCCGCCAGCGCCAAGGTCACCACCCCCACGGTCGCCATCCTGACTACAGCCGCACCTGCCAGACGTTTGCTCACGGTTCCCTCCTGGTTGACCCGGCAATGAGCGAATCCTCATCCAGAGCGGGGATCGCTGTCAAGCGCCGCAGCGTCCGTTATGTGACACCTAACAATCGCCGGTTGCCCCCGTTTCGACGAACGTGTCGCGGCCGCTCGGGCACGCTGGCGGTTGCCGGTAGGATCGAGGACGCAATTCCGGGAGATTGGCTGTGAGGCATGAGAGCGAACGCCGCTCTGCTTTTGCGCGGGATGAGATGGCGTCTGGGGACGTCGTTGCTGACTGTGCTGACGTCGACGATTGCCGTTGGAGCGGCCGTGCTCGGCCCGCTCTATCTCCACACGGCCGGCGACTCGGTCGTTCGCTCGATCGTCAAGGCATCGGTTGTCGATGCCAGCGGCGCGACGCTGTCCTCGCCTCCTGGGCAGGTGGCGACGCTCGGTCAGGTGCAACAGGCGGAGGGCACGGTGCAGGACGTCGGGGGCACGAACCGCTTCTATGGAGCGCCTATTACGACCGTGGTCAGCGGCGTCGCGCTGGTAGGCCCCGGCAATTCGCCCTACCGGTCCCAGCTGCTGTCGCGGACTGGGATTTGCGGCGCGCTGCGGTTCGTCCAGGGGGGCTGCAGCACCGCCCCCGGCGATGTCGAGCTCAGCCAGCGGAGCGCCCGGGAGCTCGGTGTCTCGATGGGGGCGGCGATCAACGCCGCAGTGATCGGGCAGCGGGCGCCGCTCCCACTCAGGGTCGCCGGGATTTACGCCGTGCCGAACCAAACGCTCCCGTACTGGTGGGGTGGCGGCGAGGGGTACTTCGCCTACGGGCACGTCGAGAACCACGCTCCCGAGCTCGACCCGTTCGTGACATCGATCGACACCGCACTCGCGGTCCCGGCGCAGGATCTACCCACCGTGGAGGGCCAGGTGCCGCTCAAGGCGGCCGCAGTTGGCCTCGCCAACCAGAGCTATCTCCAGCGAGCGCTCGCGTCCACCCATGCGACGCTGGCCGCTCGAAGCGTGGTCCTCAGCACGGAGCTGCCGCAGATTCTCGCCGGCGCGGCCCAGCAGCAGCACGGAATGTCGACGATCGTGGCGATCGCCTCGGTGCAGCTGGTGCTGCTCGCGGTGTGGATCCTCGGCAACCTGCTGGTGCGGAGCACCGAAGCGCGCCAGGCCGAGATCCGGGTGGCTCGACTGCGGGGGTTCCCGCCGCTGAGCCTGCTGGCGGTGACCACCGCCGAGCCGCTGATCTTGTGTCTGCTCGGGTTCGTTCTCGGGATCGCGATCGCATGGGCGGCGGTCGTCGTCGCCCGACACCGGCTGCTCGATCCGGCCTCGGTGATCTCCCCCGACCTGTGGGTTTTCGCGGCGCTCGCGCTGACGGTGCTGGCGATCGCGGGTGCGCTGTCGGTCGCGACCCTGCGGTTCCTGCGCTCCTCGGGCGTTTCCGGAGACCGGTCGGCGGCGCCGGCGAGCGCACGCCGCTGGGCCATGGTCGCCGACGTCGTGCTCCTCGTCCTCGCGGTGGTGGCGCTGCTTGCCCTGGCGACGAGTGGAAGCCTGGCCGGCCGTTCGAACCCGATCGCCTCGGCGGCTCCGGGACTGATCGCGCTGGGAACCGCCGTCGTAGCCGTGCAATTGGTGCGCCTCGTCTGCCGGTTCGGGGTCTCGGCGAGCGCCTACTCCGACCGGGTGGCGTCATTTCTCGCGCTTCGCCAGATCGTCCGCCGGCCCGCGATGCTGCGCGTCGGGCGCGTGTTGATCATCGCGTTGTGCCTGGCCTGCTTCGCGTCCGCGGCGTGGTCGATCGCGCGGAGCAACCGGGCGACCGCGGCCGGGTTCGGAGTGGGCTCGCACGAGGTGGTGACGGTGACGCCCCAGGGTCCGAGCCTCGAGCAGGCGGTCGACCGCGTCGACCCGCACGGACGGTTCGCGATGGCTGCCGTCGAGGTGGCGGCGCCGAGCTCGACGCTGCTCGCCGTGGATGCGCCACGGCTGCCCGCGGTCGCGTCGTGGCCGACCGGGATCTCGGGCTCGACGATCGCTGCGACGAGCCGCGCGCTCGATCAACGGACCGCGCCCGTGGTGACCCTGCCTGACGCGCCGGTCCAGGTGACGGCGAGCACCACCGCGACCTCGGGGGCGTCCGCCGGACTGGCGAGCCTCGATTTGAGCCTGTCGGTGTTCAACCCACAGGGGGGGACGGCGACGGTCGACCTCGGGCCCCTGCACGCGGGAGCGTGGGCCTACGCCGGCGCTCTTCAGAACGTATGCCCCGGCGGGTGCCGGCTGGAGGGGATCAACGTTGTCCCGGGTCGAGGCGGCACGGCGCCTACGTCGGGGACCGTACACCTGCGGGTTACCCGAGTGGCGTCTCGGACGCCGTCGGGCGCATGGTCGACGGTGCCCGCCGATCTGTTCCGGGGCGGCTGGGTGTCGAGCTCATCGGGCATCGGGGCGGTTGGCGTGCGGGGCGGTGCATTGAGCCTGACGATTCGGGCATCGGACATCGGCTCTTACATCGGGCCGCTCGCCTCCCCCAACGACCGGCCCGCGGCCCTTCCGGGTGCGGTCACGTCGACGGTCGAGTCGCTCAACGGCGGCGACACGCCGAATGCCTCGGTCCCGACCGAGGGCCTCGACGGCGGCACCCTCAGCGTGAAGCCGGTGGTGACGGCGTCGGCACTCCCGAGGGTGGGAACGGACGCCGTGATGGTGGACCTCGATCTCCTCAGCCGCTTTCAAACGGGTCCGACCAGTCCGTACAGCTCTGAGGAGGTGTGGCTCGGTTCGGCTGCTCCACGCGACGCGCTCGCGCGGTTGCGGGCCGCGGGCCTGCGCGTCGACGGCGTGCAGACGTCGTCGTCGGCGATCCGGCAATTCGACCGTAGCGGTCCGGCGCTCGCCGATGACTTCCTGCTCGTGGCCACGATCGTCGCGCTGATCGCGGCCGCCGCGAGCATCCTCGGCGCGCTCGGCGCGACCACCCGCCAGCGCGCGACCGAGCTGACCGCGCTCGAGGTCGGAGGAATCCACCGCCGCGTGCTGACGCGGTCGCTCGCGATCGAGTCGCTCGTGCTCGTGGCCACGGCGTTGTTCGGGGTGGCGGCAGGGGTGTTGGCGGCGGTCATGGCGATCCCGTCGCTGCCCGAGCTCGGTGTCCCGTCGGTCGTGCCGCTTCAGTACACGCTTCCCGGCGGCCTGCTGGCCGTCGTAACGGCCGCTGCCGTGGTTTCGGTCCTGCTGGCGACCGCCACCGTGACGTTGATCCTGATCCGCCGCATGTCACCGCTACTGCTCCGAACGGCACCCAATGACACCAGTGGCTGAAGCGGCGGCCGACGACGCTCGCGGCGACGTCATCTGCGCCGGGCTGGTGCACGTCTACTCCGGGGAGGAAGGGCCGATCGTCGCCTTGCGCAACGTCGAATTCGAGGCTCGCTCGGGAGAGATGCTGGCCGTGCTCGGGCCGTCGGGCTCCGGCAAGACGACGTTGCTGTCGGTCCTGACCGGACTCCTGCGACCGACCGCCGGCAAGGTGCTGCTCGCCGGCCACGACATGTCGCGAATCGACGACAAGGGGCTCAGCCGGCTTCGCTCCACCGAGCTCGCGCTGCTGCTCCAGGACCCGATGCAGAACCTGCTGCCGTACGCCACCACGCTCGAGAACCTGGCGTTCGTCCAGCGCGGCGCGCGCCGTCGGGGATGGCCGCTGCAGTGGTCTCCGGACGAGCTGGCGGAGAGTTTTGGGCTTGGATCGGCCGCGCGCCGGCCCGTGCACCAGCTGTCCGGCGGGGAGCAGCAGCGAGTCGCCATGGCGAGCGCCGTCGCCACGTCGCCGCGCGTGCTCCTGGCCGACGAGCCGACTTGCCAGCTAGACGCGGTCGCGCGCGATTCGGTGATCGACGCGCTCCGGCGCGCTCACGATCTGAGCGGCGCCACCGTGATCGTCGTGACCCACGATTCCGCGGTGGCCGAGGCCCTGCCCCGGACGCTGACGATCTCCCACGGCGTGATTGGCTCCGAGGGCCGGGGCGGGCAGCGCTTCTCGATCGTCGGCCGGGACGGGACGGTCCAGCTCCCGGCCGAGGTGATGGCTCGCTTCCCGCCGGGCACGCTGTTCCGGGTTGCCGTGCAGGATACGGTGATCGAGCTGCGGCCAGAGCGGGAGGCCGAGGGCGAGGAACCGGAAGGGCTCGAGTGAGCGTCCAGGAGATGCGAGCCGAGGGAATCACGCTGCTCGGAGGCGAGGCCGTCGTCGTCCGCGACCTCGATCTGCTGGCGCGAGCCGGGCAGGTGATCGGCGTGACCGGGCCGTCGGGGTCGGGGAAGACGACCGTCCTCTACGCGCTCGGAGGCCTGATCCCGACGGCCGCTGGCCGGCTGCTCGTCGACGGCCGCTCGGTCGTTCCGTGGCGTGACGAGTCGCTCGGCCTCATCCTTCAGAACCTGTGCCTCGTGCCGCTGCTGAGTGCCCAGGAGACGGTCGCGCTGCCCCTTCAGGCCAGCCGAACGCCTCGTGGCGAGGTCGCCGAACGGTCGCTGGCCGCGCTCGCCGCGCTCGGTCTTGACGAGCACGCCGCTCAGCTCGTCGGCGATCTGTCCGGTGGGCAGCGCCAGCGGGTGGCGGTCGCCCGGGCGCTCGCGAGCCAGCACGACGTGGTGCTCGCCGACGAGCCGACCTCGGCGCTCGACGAGCACTGGCGGGGAGTGGTGCTCGAGCTACTCGTGAACGAGGCGCGCCGCGGGGCGGTCGTCGTCGTGGCCTCGAGCGATCCCGAGGTGACTTCGATCTGCGACGAGATCGTGACGCTCCGTTAGGCGCGGCCAAGCTGCGGATCGCTGGTCAGGTGGGCGCCCGACTCGAGGCGGCCGGCCAGCACGTAGCTGAAGCTCGCATCGCTGGGCGTGGTCAGCACGAGGTCGTACCAACCCCCCGAGTCACTGGTGTCGACCGTGATCTCCTTTGTGCCGTGGAGCGTGACTCGGCGATCGGGACCGTACGCGTCGGCCAGCTTGACGACGATTCGATGTCCGTGGTTGCCGTGGGTGAGACGGAGCGTCAGCTTGCCGAGGTCGTGGTTCCCCAGCTCGGCCACCCGCAGGGTGCTCGCCGGGGAGCCGGCGAAGTGGCGGAAGAAGCCGTTCGGGCCGTGCACGCTGAGGTCATAGTTGCCCGGGTTGGCCAGCGCCACCGAGATCTCGTGGCCGGCGCCGATCGTGTAGCTGTACGGGCCGCCCGCGACCGTCAGCGATCGCGCCTGCATGCCGACGCCGAGGCTCCCCTGGTTCTTGAGTGCCAGGCGGAGCCGGCTCGAGGTGGCCTCGAAACCGGCGTGGATCCGGTACCCGAGCCGGCGCGACGGCCGCACCCCGTGTTCCTGGGTCGGGACCGAACCGACAGCGGGCGGGATCGGGTGGTAGCTCGGCGGGGTCGTGTTCTGGTTCGGCTTATAAGCGGAGACGCTCGGCAGCCCGGGGAAGTGATCGGAGGCGCTCGCGAAATCGAACGCCGAGGTCAGGTCGCCGCAGACCGCTCGCCGCCAGGGAGTGATGTTGGGCTCGTGCACGCCGAACCGCTTCTCGAGGAAGCGGATCAGCGACGTGTGATCGAACGCCTCCGAGCACACCCAGCCACCGCGGCTCCACGGGGAGATCACGAGCAGCGGCACGCGCACGCCGAGGCCGTACGGTCCGACGACCCCGTTTGTCCCGCCGGGTGTCCCGGCGGTGCCGTTGAACAGCTCGTTGTCGAGCGCCACGGTCGACTCGCCGGCGAGTGCGCCCACGTTCGGGTAGGGCCCGACTACGTGGTCGAAGAAGCCGTCGTTCTCGTCGAACGTGATCAGCAGGGCGGTCTTCGACCACACCTCCGGGTCGCTGGTCAGCGCATTGAGCACGCCGGCGGTGTACCAGGCGCCATAGCCCGCCGGCCAAGCGGGGTGCTCGGTATAGGCCTCGGGCGCGACGATCCAGGAGATCTGAGGCAACCGGCCGTGCTTTACGTCGCCGGCGAGGATCTCGAAGAAGCTGCCGCCCGCGTTCACATCGGTTCCGGTGCGCGCCCGCTCGTACAGCGCGCTCCCCGGCGTCGCGTTCTGGTAGTTGAAGAAGTACAGCAGCGAGTTGTCGCCGTAGTTGCCGATGTACGCGTCCGAGGTGAAGCCCCAGGCGCCGGCCTTATCGAGGCCCTCGCCGGCGTCCTGGTAGATCTTCCAATTGATCCCGGCCTTCTCCAACCGCTCCGGGTAGGTCTGCCACCCGTACCCGATCTCGTCGTTGGCGATCACGGGGCCGCCGTTCTTCCCGTCGTTGCCATCCCAGCCTGTCCACATGTAGTAGCGGTTGGTGTCGGTCGGGCCGAGCATCGAGCAGTGGTATCCGTCGCACACCGTGAACGCGTCGGCGAGCGCGTAGTGGAACGGGAGGTCCTTGCGCTCCATGTGCGCCATGCACGTGGTGGTCTTGGCCGGCAGCCACTGGTCCCAGTTGCCGTTGTTGAACATCTGATGCGTCCCAGCCCAGCTGTGGTCGAGATCCTCGATGAACGTGAGCGCGAGATCGTTGCCGGCCACATGCGGGCGGAACGGCGGCACAACGGTCGACCCGTCGGCCTGGTGCCAGACGGACTGGCCGCTCGGCAGCGTGACCGGGTGCGGATCGCCGAACCCGCGGACACCGCGCATCACGCCGAAGTAGTGGTCGAACGAGCGGTTCTCCTGCATCAGCACGACGATGTGCTCGATGTCCTTGAGCGAGCGAGTCGCTCGGTTGGCCGGGATCGCGAGCGCGCGAGCGATGCTGTCGGACAGCATCGTTGCTGCGATGCTCCCACCCGCGAGTTGGAGGAACCTGCGCCGGTTGACGGACGCCATCTGCATCACCAGCCTCTATCCACGGGCACGTCCCACACGGCGCGCCCTGGTCTCGGCGACCTGGCACCACGGCCCGGTCGGGACGGACTCTCATACTAAATCGGCTAGGCGAGCGCGTCCAGCCCACGCCACGCCGCGCCGCTGCACGAGCGCGCAGCCCGAGCATGCCGGCGCCTTCAGCCGAGGACGATCTCGGCGGCCGTGCGGATCGTCGCGGCGTCGCCGGCGATAAGCAGTGTGGTGACGATCGACTCGCGCCAGGGCTCGAGGTCGTGGCGGATCTTGTCCGCGGGTCCGATCAGCGTGAGCTGCTCGATCAGCTTCGTCGGGACGGCCGCCGCGGCCTCCTCTTTGTGGCCGTTCAGGTACAGGTCCTGGATGTTGCGCACCTCGGCCTCGTAGCCCATGCGGATCGCCACGTTCGCGTGGAAGTTCGCGTTCCTCGCGCCCATCCCCCCGAAGTAGAGCGCGTACATCGGTCGCAGTGCGTCGGCCGCCGCCTCGATGTCGTCGGTGACGATCAGCGGAACGGTGGCGGCGACTTCGAAGTCCTCGGGGCGGTGGCGCGCGCCGTCACGTCCGAAACCCTCGCTGAGTGCGTCGCGGTACATGTCGTCGTGGTGGGGTGAGTAGAACAGCGCGAGCCAGCCCTCGCACAACTCGGCGGCCATCGCGATGTTCTTCGGCCCCTCGGCGGCGAGATAGATCGGGATCTCCTCGCGGAGCGGGCGGATGCTCGACTTCAACGGCTTGCCCAGGCCGGTGCCGTCCGGCAGCGGCAGCGGATAGTGCGGGCCGTCGTTCGTGACCGGACCCTGCCGCGCCCAGATCCCGCGCAGGATCCCGATGTACTCGCGCATGCGCGCCAGGGGCTTGGCGAACGGCTGGCCATACCACCCCTCGACGACCTGCGGGCCGGATACGCCGAGGCCGAGGATCACCCGGCCGCCCGAGAGATGGTCGAGGGTCATCGCCGCCATCGCGGTCGCCGCCGGCGTCCGCGCCGAGATCTGGACGATCGCCGTCCCGAGCTGGATCCGCTCGGTGGCGGCGCCCCACCACGCCAGCGGCATCAGCGCGTCAGAGCCGTAAGCCTCAGCTGTCCACACCGAGTCGAACCCGAGCCGGTCGGCCTCGACGATCACCTCGGCGATCCCGGGCGGGGGGCCGCCGGCCCAGTAGCCGGTGTTGAGGCCGAGCTTCAGCGGGTTCGCCATGCGGGGACCCTATCGATCGTGCGCTAGGGGACGCTGCCGCTCATGAACGCCGAGGCCAGCCGGTTGCCGGCCGTCTGGTCGGTGTCGAGCCACAGGTAGTAACGGTGGTCGGCGATGTCGAGCGTGACTCCGCCACAGCCGTTCCAGGTCGCTGTCCCGACCGGCTGGGCGCGGCCGGCGGCGAACAGCGTGAAGCGGAATCCGCTGGCCGGGCTGCCGGAGAAGCACGCGTTGCCGGCCGGGAACCGCAGGAGCGGGGATCGCGTTGACCCAGCCGACCAGCTTCCGGACGTTCGCCTCGGAGCTGAACGTGTGATCGACTGCGGACGTCGAGCCCGTCGCGGAGCTCCACTCGATCTCGTCCACCGTGCCCGGCACGATCGAGTCGTGCGGCCGCGGGATCACCCAGATCGTCTGGACGTCGACGCGAACCGCGGTCCCGCCGCCGCGCGCCGCGGCGGTCGTGAAGGTCAGATACTCGGAGCTGGTGCGGCCCGGAACCGTCGGGAACCCGAACGTGACGTTCCAGTGCAGCGTGTTGCCTCCGCTACCTCCGGAGCCGGTGCTCGAGTTCGCCCATCCCTGCGGCGGGTGGGACTCGAACCACTTGAGCACCGCCGCCGGCGGGCCCGGGACCCGCCAGAACGCGTGGAGGTCGACCTGGTTGGCGGCTGGGAAGAAGGAGCCGTTGGCGGACCCGAGCTGCCTGGTGGTGCTGACGTCGCCACTGACAGGCAGCGTCCCCGCCGGAAGGCTCGCCGTGCTGAGCTCGGAAAGCCTGGACGCCTCGCGGCGAGCGGCCTGCTCGTTCGCGCGCTCGCGCGCGGTCACCGCGATCACCGCCGCGGGCGGCCCGCTCGGGACGGACGTCCCCACCCCCCCGGCGTGGTGACCGCGGCCGAACGACATGACCGCGACGACGACCACCGCGATCGTGATCGCTGCGCCCAGCGCCGGCACGAGCACGCCGGCCGCTCGCGGGGCGCGCCGTCGGTGCCTGACTGGACCGGCCGCGCCGGCCGCGTTGCGCCGCCTCGCCGCATGCACAAGCTCGCGCTCGAGCTCTCCGAACACCGCACGATCGGGCGTCTCCACGCTCATTTCGCCTCCTTCAGCAACTGCCGGCGCATCCGCGCCAGCCCTCGGCTGACGCGCTGTCGCACGAGGCTCTCCGAGCACGACAGCGCTCGCGCGAGCTCGCCGTAGTCCTGCTCGCCGATCACACGACCGGCGACGGCCGCTCGTATCGGAGCCGGCAGCTCGTCGAGCGCCGCGTTGGCCACTCCGTCGGACGAGGTCAGCGCGTCGATCCGCTCGAACACCTCTTCGTCGATGACCAGGCGGGTCATGCCGAGCTGCACCCGCGCTCGGTCCTCGACCCGTCCTCGCTCGAGGCTCCGCGCGAGCACGTGGCGGGCGATGCCGAACAGCCACGCGCCCGGCTCGCCGAGCGCGGGGTCGTAACGATCGAGCGACGCGAGCGCCTGCGCGAACGTCTCCGCGGTCAGGTCCGCCGCGACCTCGACCGAGCCGCTGACGCGGCGGAAGTACGACAGCAATACGCGCTCCTGGCGGCGGTAGAACGCGCCGAACGCTTCCGGGTCGCTCGACGTGGCGGCGAGCAGCTCGGCATCCGTGACCGTGCGTTCAGCTCTCATGTACCTGGCTCTTGCGGCGAGCCCCGGCATTTGTGACACCTCGCCTGCGCCCTGCCCGGACCGTCGCTCAGCCGCTCATGCCACCGTCGATCGAGAACGTGTGCGACGTGACCATCGCGCTCTCGTCGCTCGCCAGATACAGCATGCCGAACGCGATCTCGTCGGTCGTCGTGTGCCGGCCGAGCGGGATCATCGCGTCGAAGGCCTTGGCGGCGTCTCCTTGCGACAGGTTCGTCGCGCGCATCTCGATGTCGTCCTGGAACGGGGTCGAGGTCGGGCCGGGATGCATGGTGTTCACTCGGATCCGGCGCGGCGCGAGCTCCTTGGCCGCCGTGCGCATCAGTCCGACCTGGCCGTGCTTGGCGGCGATGTAACCGGACACGCCGGGCGCCCCGATCAGGCCGACGACGCTCGAGGTGATGATGATGCTGCCGCCGTCGCTGACGTGCGGGATCGTGTGCTTGAGGACGAGGAACGCCCCGAGCACGTGCACCGCGAGCGTCCGCGAGAACACGTCGGACGGATAGTCGACGATCTCGCTGACCGCTCCGCTGATGCCGGCGTTGCTGACCACGACGTCGAACCGCCCGTAGCGACCCACCCCGTCGGCGACCGCCCGTGCGACCGCCTCCTCGTCGGTCACGTCCGCGATGGACGAAAGAGCGCTGTCCGCGCCCAGCGTCTCGACGGCGGCCGCCAACCTCGACTCGTCGATGCCGACGAGGTGAACCCGCGCGCCCTCGGCGACGAACAGCCGCGCCGTCGCGAGTCCGATGCCGCTCTCGCCCCCGGTGATGAGGGCGACCTTATCCTGCAGTCGGGCCATGGCCACCTTTCCTCGCTCGATCCGCGGACAGTCTGTCAACCTTTGCGGCATGGCGGTGGTGGACGTGCCTACAGTGACTCGCCCGCCGGCGACGAGCGTCGCCGCGGGTCGCGACGCGCTTTGCGACCTGCTCGGATCCGATCGGGTCGGCACCGGCGAAGACGTCCTCGCCCAGCACGGTCACGACGAGTCGTTCCACCCCGAGGCCCGGCCCGACATGGTGGTGTGGCCGCGGAGCGTCGACGAGGCCGCGGGCGTCGTGCGGATCGCCGTCGAGCATCACCTGCCGCTTGTGCCGTTCGGCGCCGGCACCTCGCTCGAGGGTCACGTGTGCGCGCTCGCCGGCGGGATCACCGTCGACATGCGCGAGATGGACAGGATCGGCAAGCCCTCGATCGAGGATCTCGACGTCGTCGTCGGCGCCGGCGTGACCCGACGGGCGCTCGAGGACCGCCTGCGCCCCGAGGGAGTGTTCTTTGCGGTCGATCCGGGCGCGGACGCGACGATCGGCGGGATGGTCGCGACCGGCGCGTCGGGGACGATGACCGTCCGCTACGGCGCGATGCGCGAGAACGTGCTCGCGCTCACGATTGTCAACGGCCGCGGCGAGGTCGTGCGAACCCGCTCTCGCGCCCGCAAGTCATCCGCCGGCTACGACCTCACGCGCCTGATGATCGGCTCGGAGGGCACGCTCGCGCTGATCTGCGAGGCCACGCTCCGTCTCCATCCGACCCCGCCGGCGACCGCGGCCGCGGTATGCACGTTCCCCACGGTGCGCGCCGCCGTCGAGTGCGTCACCCAGGTCACGCAATACGGGATTCCGGTGGCGCGCATCGAGCTTGCCGACGAGCTTCAGATCGAGGCCATCAACCGTCACGACCAGACGTCGTTCGCGGTGGCGCCGACGCTGTTCCTCGAGTTTCACGGCGCCTCTGAGGAGGACGTCGCGGCGCAGGCGCGCGAGACCGGCGAGATCGCCGGCGAGCACGGCGGCAGCGGCTTCGCCTGGGCCGCGGACGAGGCCGAGCGGCGCAAGATCTGGCACGCGCGCCACCGAGCCTACGATGCGTCGCGCGCGCTGCGCCCGGGCACCGCCGGCCTGACCACCGACGTGTGCGTGCCGATCTCGGCGCTCGCCAACTGCATCGAGGCGACCCAGTCCGACATCGCCGAGCTCGGCGTCACCGCTCCGATCGTCGGGCACGTCGGCGACGGCAACTTCCACACCTGCGTGCTCGTCGACCCGAACGACCCCGACGACGTCGCGCGCGCCGAGGCCTTCCACAACCGGCTGGTCGAGCGCGCGCTCGCGCACGAAGGCACGTGCACCGGCGAGCACGGCGTCGGCTACGGCAAGTCGCGGTTCCTGATCTCCGAGCACGGGCCGGCGGCCGTCGAGATGATGCGCGTGATCAAGCGCGCGCTCGACCCCGACGGGATCTTCAACCCGGGAAAGGTGCTGCCCGATGGATGACCTGCTCCAGGCGCTCGCACGCTACGACTCGCCCACGCTGGCCAACGCGATCGAGACGCTCGACTTCCAGTCGCGCGACCTTGGGTTCGCCGACAGCCGCGTCAAGTGCATGTTCCCCGAGCTCGGGCGGATGGTCGGGTACGCCGCCACGGCCACGATCGTCGCCCGCGGGGCTCCGCCGGCAGACTGGGCCGGCGCGGGCAACGAGTCGCTCTACGCGTACGTGCGCACGATCCCGGCGCCGCGCGTCGTGGTGGTCAAGGACCTCGACGACCCGCCCGCGCACGGGTCGCTGTGGGGCGAGGTCCACGCGACGATCTTCGGCGCGCTCGGCTGCGTCGGCTGCGTCACCGACGGCTCGGTCCGGGACTTCGACGAGGCGCGGGGAATGGGCTTTCACTTCTTCGCGTCGGGGCCGTCGGTGTCGCACGCGTACGTGCGGGTCGAGACGATCGGCGAACCGGTCGAGATCGGTGGCCTGGAGATCGCTCCGGGCGACCTGCTCCACGCCGACCAGCACGGCGTACTGAAGATCCCGCACGAGATCGCAGCTGAGCTCCCGGCGGCCGCCGACCGGGTGATCGAGACCGAGCAGGCGCTGCTGCGGTGGGTGCGCTCGGACGAGTTCGATCCCGATCTCCTGCCCGAGATGCGCGCCCGCCACTGACGCGCCCGCCACTGAGGAGCCGTTACTCCAGCTTGTCGGGCGCGATGCCGGCGTCGAGCATCGCCGCGTACAGGTGTGACGCCGCTGAGGACAGGCTGGGGTCGCCGAGCCCACCGCGCTCGAGCAGCACCGCGAAGTACCCGCGGATGCAGGTCAGCACCGCCTGGGCCTCCTCCGGGCTGAACTCCGCCTTGACCACGCGTGCCTGAGAGGTCACCCGCTCACACCGCCGACTCGAGGATCTCCGCGTGCTCGTCCTCGGGCGGCGTGCCGTAGGCGTACACGAGCAAGTCGACGTCCCCGTGGTTTACGGACTGCAGCGGCGTCTGCGGATCGACGTGCACGAGTCCGCCGGTCGTCACGTCGACGCGCTCAGGCGGGTCGCCCACGTACATCGACAGCGTGCCGGAGAGCACGACGAATGTCTCCTCCTGGTAGGGGTGGCGGTGGCGCCGGCCCTTCGCGCCCGGCTCGTAGCGCCACACGTTCGCTCGGGTGTGGGCGAACTCCACTCGGTCCGAGAGCTCGGCGACGTGACGCGCCGGCTCGTCGGGCTCGTGAGGCCGGGTGATCCATTCAAGCTCTGGGGGGTTGACTACGCGAAAGGCCACGGTGTGCAGAGTAATGGGGCGAGATCCGAACCGTTGAGCAGGTCGACCCGGCTGCTCAAGTGCTCATTCGCCGAAGCCGATAGGGCTCTCAACCAATTTTCGCGTGGGCGCGGCCTGCGCTCTCAACCACCGCCGCTATGGAGGGCCTGCTGCAATGAGCGTCACCGATCAGCTGAACGACTCCCGTCTTGACGGGAGCAACAACGAGCCCCGGCTCGTCCTCGACCTTGACCTGACCGAGGCGCAGGCGCTCCGGGCGTGGCTGCTCGAGACCGAGCTGAACGGCGCGGCCGCCACCGACACCCCGGTCGTCAACTCCGCGCTGGCGAAGCTCGCCCGGGCGGTCGACACGGCTCAGGCCACAGTGAACATCCGGCGCGAGTTCCAGCAGGCGGGTGTCAACCTCGCCCACTGGTCCGACGAGCAGGTGCTCGAGCTCGGCCGTCGCATCGCCGAGGCCGTTCGCCCGATCCTTCGCGGCTAAGCGCCGGCCTCCGGCTCGTAGCCGAGTAGACCCACATGCCCAGCTCATCCGAGTCGGGCCGCCGTACCGCGATCGTCGCCGTGGTCCTCGTCGGGATCGCGGCGATCGCGGCGGCGGCAGTGATCGGCGGCGGCTCGGTCCTGGTCGCGATGCTCGTCGGGTTGCTGCTCGGCGCCGTATCCACGCTGACCGTCGTCGGCGGCTCCGCTGAGAGCCGCGGCGCCGTGGAGTCCGCGCCCGAGATTCAGGTCGATCCGGTCACCGGCCTGGCGACTCACGACAGGCTGGTCGCGGATCTGCAGGAGGCGGTCGACGCCGGAGACGAGCGCGTGCTCACGCTGTACCTGTTCTCGCTCGACGGCTTCAAGGAGTACAACGACGCCTACGGCGACGCGTGCGGGGACGCGCTGCTCGAATGGCTGGCCCGCAAGCTGCGCGACGCAGTCGGCTCCTACGGCAACGTGTACCGGATGCGCGGCGGGAGCTTCGCGCTGCTGGCGGTCGGCTCCGAGCGCTTCACGAGCTCGCTGTGCGCGTCGGCGGCGAGCGCGCTCGGCGAGAGCGGAGACGGGTTCCAGATCTATTGCGATGTTGGTCAGGCCGCGCTGCCCGCCGAGGCCCCGTCGCCCGGGGCGGCGCTCGAGCTCGCGGCTCGTCGCGCGAGCAAGCACGGCTCCGAGCGTCACGTGAAGTCCGGCCGGCGGGCGCCCGCCGACGCGATCGAGGCGCTGCGGCTGGTCCGCTCGCGCGACGACGTCGCCACGCTCGCCACCGCGACCGCGCGCCGGCTTGGGGTCCCCGAGGCCGAGATCGAGACGATCGGGGACGCGATTCACCTTTGCGATGTCGGCAACGTCGCGGTGCCCCGCGCGGTGCTCGGCTATCCGGGCAAGATCAACGGGCCCGAGTGGCAGTTCATCCTTCTGCACACGCTCGTTGGCGAGCGCCTCCTCGCCGGCCCACTCGGGATGGAGTCCGTCGCCCGGCTGGTGCGCTACAGCCACGAGCGCTGGGACGGCTCGGGCTACCCGCACGGCCTCGCCGGCGGGTCGATCCCGCTGGGATCTCGGATCGTGTTCGTCTGCAGCGCGTTCGGTGACATGACCTCTGACCGCCCGCACCACGCGGCGCTCGATCCGGCCGACGCGCTGGCCCAGCTCGAGCGCGGCGCGGGATCGCAGTTCGACCCGGCGGTAGTGGCGGCGTTCTGCGCGGAGCTCGCCGGCGAGTCAGCATCCGAGCCTGAGCTCGACGTAGCCGCCCAGGCGTAGACCGAGCCACGCCGCTTCCCGGCGCGGGCATAATCTGTTCAGTCGGAACCTAACTAGATCCGGCGCCACCCGCGGAGCGGCGGGCGGGGCTTCACATGACTGCACTGAGCCGACAACCGGGATCGGGCGATCGCCGCCTCGAGCTGCTCGAGCTGCTCGAGCGAGACGAGCTGCTCAACGAGCTCGCCACCGCGCTCGCGCAGGCGGCCGCCGGCCGCGGGCGAATGGTGCTGCTGGGGGGCGAGGCCGGCGCCGGCAAGACCGCGCTGCTGCGGCGGTTCTGCGCCCCGGGCCTCCCCGCCCGGGTGCTGTGGGGCGCGTGCGAGCGGCTGTTCACCCCGCGCGCGCTCGGGCCGTTTCTCGACATCGCCCACGACGCCGAGCTCGAGCTCACGGGGTTCGCGCCGAACCGCCGGGTGCCGCACGAGCTGCTCGGCGCGCTCGTCGCCGAGCTTCGCCGCGAGCACCCGACGGTGCTCGTCGTCGAAGACGTCCACTGGGCCGACGAGGGCACGCTCGACGTGGTCAAGCTGCTCGCGCGGCGGATCGATGCGCTGCCGGTGCTCGCGCTCGTCTCGTTCCGGGACGATCAGCTGACCGCGGCCGCGCAGCTGCAGATCGTGCTCGGGGAGCTCGCCGGAACTGTCGCGGCGGAGCGGCGCCAAATCCCACCGCTGACCTTCGATGCAGTCCGCTCGATGGCGGAAGCGTCCGGCCTCGACGCCCAAAAGCTATATAAAAAAACCGCAGGAAATCCATTCTTCGTCACCGAGGTGCTGGCCGCCACCGACGTCGACGTCCCCGAGACCGTCCGCGACGCGGTGCTCGCGCGCACCGCGCAGCTCGACCCGGCCCCGCGCCGGCTGCTCGAGGCCGCCGCGGTGGTGCCGTCCCGCACCGAGCTGTGGCTGCTCGAGGCGATTGGCGGCGCGGACTTCACCGCGCTCGAGGCGTGCCTCGGGTCCGGGATGCTAATCCACGAGGACGGGGTGGTTTCGTTCCGGCACGAGCTGGCGCGGCTCACCGTCGAGGACGCGATAGCGCCCGACCGGCGCGTCGCGCTCCACCGCGAGGTGCTGCGGGCGCTGTCGGCCTCATTGCACGGGCCGGTCGATCCCGCGCGGCTTTCCCACCACGCCGACGCCGCCGGCGACGTCGAGGCGGTGCTGCGCCACGCGCCGGCCGCGGGCGAGCGCGCCGCCGGTCTCTGCGTCCATCGCGAGGCCGCCGAGCAGTTCGCACGCGCGCTTAGGTACGGCGCGGCGCTCGTACCGGAGAGGCGGGCCGAGCTGTGGGAGCGGCGGTCATACGAGTGCTACCTGAGCGCCCAGGTCGCGGACGCGATCGAGGCCCGCCGGCAGGCGCTCGAGGTCCATCACGCAAGCGGCGATCTTGTCCGCGAGGGGGACAACCGCAGATGGCTGTCGCGACTGGCGTGGTTCGGCGCCGACCACGCCACCGCGGTCCGCGAGGGGCGGCGCGCGGTCGAGCTGCTCGAGTCCCAGCCTCCCGGCCGCGAGCTCGCGATGGCCTACAGCAACGCGTCGCAGCTGGGCATGCTCGCCGGCGACACGACCGAGGCGCTCGAGTGCGGCGCGCTCGCGATCGAGCTCGCGGAGCGACTCGGCGAGACCGAGATCCTCGTGCACGCGCTGAACAACGTCGGTGCGGCCGAGGTCCACGGGCGGGTGCCGGGCGGAGTCGCCAAGCTCGAGCGAAGCCTGGCGCTCGCGCTCGAGGCCGATTTTGAGGAGCACGTGGCGCGCGCGTACACGAACCTCGGCGCGGGTCAGGTGTGGGGGCGCGACTACGCGAGCGCTGACCGCTCCCTGTCGCTCGGCATCGCGTACTGCGAGGAGCACGACCTGGATGCATGGCGGCTGTACATGACCGGGTGGCTCGCGCGCCTGCGGTTCGAGCAGGGGCGGTGGGACGACGCCGCCGACCACGCGGCCACCGTCCTGCGCGAGCGAGACGTCCCCGGGGCGAGCCGGATCACGCCGCTCGCGACGCTCGGCCGGGTGCGCGCTCGGCGCGGCGATCCCCACCCGTGGGAGCTGCTCGACCAGGCGCTCGAGCTGGCTCGGGCGAGCGAGGAGCTGCAGCGCCTGGCTCCGGTCGCGGCCGCTCGGGCGGAGGCTCACTGCCTCGACGGCAGCGCCGCGTCGGTTGCCGCGGAGACCGACGAGACGCTCGCGCTGGCGGTCGCGCTCGACGATCCGTGGGCGATCGGCGAGCTGTGCGTTCTGCGCCGGCGGGCCGGGATCGTGGACGTCGTGCAGGCCAGCTCGGCGGCGGTCCCGTTCGCGCTCGAGCTCGCCGGGGAGTGGGAGGCCGCCGCCGCGTCCTGGGACGAGCTCGGGTGTCCGTACGAGGCCGCGCTCGCGCGCGCCGAGACCGGCGAGGAGGCGGCGCTGCGCGACGCGCTCGCCGCGTGTCAGCGCCTCGGTGCGGTCCCGGCCACGCGGGAGCTGACCCAGCGTCTGCGGAGCGCCGGCGTGCGGAGCATCGGCCGCGGGCCGAGGCGCTCGACGATGGACAACCCGGGGCAGCTGACCTCGCGCCAGGTCGAGATCCTCTCGTTGCTCGTCGACGGCCTTACGAACGCGGAGATCGCCGCGCGCCTCTACATCACGCCGAAGACCGTCGCGCACCACGTCTCGGCGGTCCTCGGCAAGCTCGGCGTGCAGTCCAGGCGAGAGGCGGCGGCCGAGGCGGTGAGGCTTGGCGTCACCGAAAGATAGGCATCGAGCGCGGCCAACATGGGCCGGCGGTGCCGATGTGGGATCGCGACCGCGCGCCTACCTTGGCCGCATGGTCACGAATCCTCACCTCGCAAAGCTCCTCGTCGAAGCTCGCATCGACGAACTTCGCCGCGATGCTCGCCGCGCCCCGCCCTCGCCACCCGCGGACGTCGATGCGACGATGCCGGGGAAGGAGAGCGGCGTGCCGGTCGCGCGACGATTCCTTCCGCGACGCCGTCCCGAACCCGTAACCGATCCGTGTAGCTAACCCAAGGACAGGAGGCAACATCCATGAACACGTACGTGATCCTTCGCCGCGACGGCTGGAAGAGCGCCGACGATCTGAAGCGCGCCGCCGAGCGGTCGACCGCCGCCGGCGAGGAGATGCCCGACGAGGTTCGCTGGATCCGCAGCTACGTGCTCGAGGAGGGGGGCGGCGCCGTCGGGACGGTCTGCATCTACCAGGCGACCAGCCCCGAGGCGATCCGCAAGCACGCCGGCAACGCCGACCTGCCGGTCAGCGAGATCATCCAGGTCGCGGACACCGTCATCATCAGGCCAGACCCGGAAGAGGCCGCTGTCTGATCGGCCGTCCCATTCGCCGCGACCCGGCAAGCCGGCGGCGGCTGTGGCGAGCCGCCGCCGAATGCCGGGCACGAGGGGGGCTTCGCGCCTGTGCGAACTAAAGACGTCGCCGAACCGAATTCCTTCCCAGGTGGGGTGGAACGTTGGGAGAAGGCCGACTAGGATGCGCGCTCTCGCGACCCCCTGCGTTCGAGAGCTGTACGCGTGGCACTTGCCGGACCATCGTTCGAGATTCGAGAAAGCGTCGACGGCGACGGATCACTGCGCGTCGTTCTGGTCGGCGAACTCGACATCGCCGTCTCCGACGCGGTCGAACAGCGTCTGCGTCAGTACCGAGAGGACGGGCGTTCGGTGCGGCTCGACCTCTCAGAACTCGACTTCATCGACAGCTCCGGGGTGCAGACGCTCGTGCTGGCGCTCAAGCACGCGCGGAGTCACGGGCACGAGCTCGAGGTCGATCGACACGTCAGCGCGTCGGTGCAGCGGATGGTCCAGATGATGGGGATCAGTCAAGCGCTGTGGCCCGCCGACGTGTAGCGCGGGCGTCCTTACAACAGAACTTGCAAGCGTTCGCCCGGCAGGGGGAATTCGCCGCCGGGGTGCCGAACCCCGCGACTACCCATGCGACGCGCAGAGGAGTTATGGATGAGCGACTTCGAGAGATCCCCAGAACGCGCCGGCGTGACCTACGACGAGCCGATGAAGCGCCGTTCGCCCGGCGTGTTCTTCGCCGATCTAGGCGACCGACTGGCTCGCGGGTTCAACAGCTTCGACCGGCCCCAGCCCGACGACCCCGACTGGGAGCCCTACGACGACGTCGACCAGCCGACCGCGGCCGTCGACACGATTCCGCCCCCGGAGCCCCAGCGCAAGCGGTTCGCGACCGCCCTTCACGGCTACGACCGCGACGCCGTCGATGACTACATCGACGGGCTCGAGCACGAGATCGGCCAGATGGCGGCGAAGCTGTCCGCCCAGCGGTCCTCGCCGTCGTCGACGATCGAGGCCGAGATCTCGCGCGTGGGCGAGGAGACCAGCGCGATCCTCCGCGTCGCTCACGAGCAGGCGGCGGAGATCACGCGGCGCGCGCGCGTCGAGGCCGACCGGTGCGTCGCCGACGCCGCAGCCAACGCGGTCGCGATGACCGAGGACGCGAAGCGCAAGCTGCGCCAGCTTGACTCCGAGACCGATGCCGTCTGGGCCGAGCGCGTGCGGCTGATCGAGGACGTGCGCAACGTCGCGACCTCGCTGTTCTCGCTCGCCGAGGACGCGTCCGATCGGTTCCCCGAGGACGCGGAGAAGGGCTCTGGAGTGGTCGCCGCGTCCGTGGACGCGCCGGCGACGCCCGCGCCGGCGACGCCCGCGCCGTCGGCGCACGCCGCCGCCCCGGCGTCGGCTCGTCCCGCCCCGACCCCGGTTCGCGCGCCCACCCCGGCAGCGTCGTCCGCTCCGGCGCCGGCGCCGCCACCAACCCCGAGGCCGGCGACCGCGGCCGCGTCTCAGAATCACGCCGGCGCGTACGGCCCCTCAGAGGACGAGCAGGACTGACGCCGGCTATCGCCCGCTGGTCTCGAACAGTTCGGCGCCGAGCCTGGCCTCGGGATGCAGGCTGGGCTCGAGGCCGTCGCCGAGCGCGGCGCGAGCGAGCACGCGCCCGACCGCTGGCGCGTGCTTGAACAACCGGTTGCCGGCGAAGATCAGCAACGGGCCGACCTCCCATGCGGCAAACCCGTCCGGGCTCCACGGCAACTCGGTCACCCAGCAGTGGCGTACGTCGATCGGGTCGGGTTCGACGCCGGGGAGCGCGCGGGCGACGTACGCGGTGGTCCGCTCGGCGATCGCGGCGAGGCCGGCGGCGTCGATCACGCTTCCGTCGTCGTGCACCGGGGTGTCCCCGAGTCCGACGGCAAACGAGCCGTTGCCGGGTAGCGGATCGCCGTAGCCGCTGCCCTCGCCGAACGCGTCGCTCGAGTCGAGCAGGCACGCCAGCCGGTCCGGCGCCTCGCCGCGGACCGCGAACGTCAGGCGCACGGTCGCGGCGTGGCGGAGCGGCAGCGGCAGGCCCGCCCCGCGCGCGAGCGCCGCGGTTCCGCGGCCGGCGCAGACGACTACGCGGTCGTGCTCGGCAGTGACCCCGCCGCCGCGGACCTCGACGGTACCGGCGGCGGTGGCGCGCACCGACAGCACCTCGTCGAACGCGATCCGCTCGCGGAGGGCCGCGGTCAGCGCCTCAATCGCCGCGCGGGCGCGGATCACGCCCCCGTCCTCGTCGAGCACCGCCGGCTCCTCCCACGGCGCAAGCAGCGACAGTCGCTCGGCGACCTCGGCGCCGTCGATCTCGTGCGCGCGGACACCGGCGCGGCGCATCGCGTCGAGCCGGCGCAGGCCGGCGGGGCCGAGCGCGACCACGCCGTCACGCGAGAGCAACTCCCGGCCGAACTGCTCCTCCCATTCGCGCCAGCCGCGTCGCGCCTCGCACGCGAAGTCGACCAGGCGCCGGTCGTCGTGGGCGTGGCGGAAGATCCGCGAGTCGCCGCCTGACTGGCCGTTGCCCGGCACGCCGCGCTCGTAGACGGTCACGGTCGTGCCCTGCTCGGTCAGCGCGTACGCGGTCGCGAGCCCGACGATCCCGGCGCCGATCACCGCGACATCTGCGCCAGCGCTCAACGCGGGGTCACCCGCTGGTCTGCAGGGCGCGTCGGTCGGCTTCGGTCTGGGGAGCTTTGACCAGCGACCGGGGGTACAGGCGCTCCTCGAGCACCACGTTGAGCTGAGCGCCGAAGAGAGTGACCTGCGCCTGGATGTAGAACCACCACAGGATCGTAATCACGGTGGCGAAGTGACCGTAGGTCGATTGTGCGTTCTTCAGGTGGCTCGAGATGATGAACGCCGAAAGCTCCTGGAGGATGAAGAAGACGAGACCCGCGAACGCCGCTCCGGGCATGACCTCCCGCACGGTCACTTCGCGTGTCGTGAGGATCTTGAAGGCGGCGATGAACAGGCCGACGTCGGCCAGGATCGCCACCACGTAGCCGGCGACCTTGCCGAGCGCGCCGATGTTGACTCCGCTCGACGCGCTCACGATGAACCCGGACAGGAACGTCGTCAGGACCAGCCCGAGGCCGATGGTCGCCAGGATCCACAGGCTTCGGAGCACCTGCTTGGCCATTCCGAGCCGTTCGTCGGCCGGGACTCCCCAGGTCGAGTCGAACGCGAACTGGACGGTGCGCACGACGCCGAGTCCGCTCCACAACGCGGTCGCCAGTCCGAGCACGATCGCCCACACCGATCCGCTCAGCCCGTTCACCGTCTTCGGGTCCAGCAGCGGGAACAGCTGCGCCACGTGCCCCAGGACCGAGGCCTTGTCGCTCCCCGACAGGATCCACCCGAGCAGGGTGACCAGGACCAGCAGCAACGGGAAGATCCCGAAGAACGCCCAGAAGGCGATCATCGTGGCGAGGTTCGCGGATTTGTCCTCGGAGTACCGCTTGTATGTCGCGACGGCGATGCTCGCGCGCTTATGGCGCTTCTGCGCCTCGTCCAACGTCTCTAGTGCCCTCATGGTTCCCTACTACCCGCATGGGGCGCCGCCGCCTCTTATCGAGCCGTGAGCTCGACCCCCCCACACAGGGGGGCGACCTTTTTCCCTCGCAACCTGATGGGGTAGGCTCGAAGCGGATAACGAAGCTCTCAAGCCGGGCTCGTGGCGAAGCTACTTGAGTCACGGTCGCCCGCGAAGACATCGAAGGAGGGAAGGCGATGCCAGACCGGCGAAACGGCGCACAGTCGCCCGAGGAGCAGGTCCGCGCGCTGTACGAGGAGGCTGAGTCGCAGACGTCCAAGGCGTTTGAGGCGCTCGTCAACAAGCCGAGCTTCGGCCGCCTGCTCGCTCTCAGTGCCGAGAACACGGCTGCACTGACGCGGATGAGCTTCGACGCGGTCGACCTGCTGTGGCGGAATCTCCGCCTTGCCGGCCGGGCCGACATCGTGAGGCTGTCCAAGCAACTGCACCGCACCGAGGACAAGCTCGAGCGCGTGCTCCAGGAGGTCGAACACCTGCGCGACGAGGTCGGGGGCTCGCGTGAGCGCGACTCGGCGAGGTCGCGGTCGTGAGCGTGGTCGACCCCGTCGCCGGCGCGGTCGAGCGGGTGATTCGCTTCCCGGTCAATGCGCTCGAATACACGAACATCCTGCTGACGACCGATGATGCTGTGGTCGGCGCCACTCCGCGGGAGGTCGTGTGGACCCACCGGCAGACGACGCTGTACCGCTACCGCTCGTCGAACCGGCGCCACGCCGTGCCGCTGCTACTCGTGTTCGCGCTGATCAACCGGCCCGAGATCTTCGATCTGCGCCCAGGCTCATCGTTCGTGGAGTTCCTGATCGACGAGGGTTTCGACGTGTTCCTCGTCGACTGGGGCTATCCCGACGAGGAGGATGCCGACCTCGGGCTTGACGATTACGTATGCGACGAGCTCGACTGGGCGGTGCGCGAGACGCTCCGCGCGAGCGGCGCCGAAGAGGTGACGCTGATGGGGTGGTGCATCGGCGCGACGCTGTGCGCGATGTACTGCGGGCTCGATCGTGACGGCGAGCAGGGTGCGCGGGCACCGGTTAAGAACCTCGCACTGCTGACGATGCCGATCGACGGCCGCGACTCGACCTACGCCAAGTGGGTGCGCGATGAGGACTTCGATATCGACGGGGTCAGCGAGCTGTGGGGCTCCCTGCCCGGCGGCGCGATCGATTTCGCCAACAAGATGATGAAGCCGGTCACGAACTTCTGGACGACGTACCGGCGCCTGTGGGAAGGCGTCCAGGAGGGGACCGCCCGGCGCGAGGCATACCAGTCGATGGCCAAGTGGGTGGCTGACAACCCGCCGTTCGCCGGCCGCGCCTGGAGGGAGTGGATCCGCCTGATGTACCGGGACGCCGGGCTCCTGCGCGGGAGCGTGCGACTACGGGACCGATTGGTGGACCTTGGCCGGATCGATCAGAACGTGCTCGTGATCACCGCCGGCGCGGACCACATCGCGCCGCGGCCGGGGACGATGCCGTTCTTCGATCTGATCGCGAGCGAGGACGTCGAGCACTTCGACCGTCCCGGCGGTCACATCGGGCTGGTTGCCGGCTCGGCGGCCCGCAAGGAGCTGTGGCCGGCCATCTCGGGGTGGCTTGCCGAGCGATCCGACTGACAACGAAACCCAACGAGAAGAGGGATTCATGACTACTGAAGCTGGCACCGAGCGGGCCACGTCGCGCGACGGCGTAGTTCCGACCGACGAGGCGTTCCCGGCCGGGTATCGCCGGGCGCGGATGACGGGACGGGTGGTGTTCGTGACCGGTGGGACGCGCGGCATCGGCGCTGCGATCAGTCGCAGCTTCGCCGAGCAGGGCGCGGTGGTCGCCGCCGGGTACGGCCGCGATAAGGAGCATGCCGAGGAACTGCTGAAGCAGCTCGAGGAGAACGGCGTCACCGCGAGCGTCCACCAGGGCAACATCGGCTCGGCCGACGATTGCCGGCGGACCGTCAGCGAGGTGATCGAGCGCCACGGCCGGCTCGACGTGCTCGTCAACAACGCCGGCATCACGAGCGACAAGAGCGTGATGAAGATGAGCGACGAGGATTGGTACAAGGTGATCGCGGTCAACCTATCGGGCGCGTTCTTCATGAGCCAGGCGGCGCTGCCGCACATGCTCGAGCGCGGCTCGGGGCGGATCATCAACATCTCCTCGATCATCGGCGAGACCGGCAACATCGGTCAGGCCAACTACGCGGCGTCGAAGTCGGGGCTGTTCGGGCTGACCAAGACGATGGCCCGCGAGGCGTGCTTCCAGCTCGCGAGGGCCGACAAGCTCTCCGACGACTCGATCGGGGTGACCGTGAACACGGTGGCGCCCGGGTTCATCGCCACCGAGATGCTCGAGACGATCCCCGAGAAGGTGCTCGACCGGATCAAGGCCCAGATCCCGGTGGGCCGGTTCGGGCGGCCCGACGACGTCGCCCGCGTCGTTCACTTCCTCGCCTCGGACTACAGCTCGTTCATCACCGGGCAGGTCTTGAGCGTCAACGGCGGCCAGGACATGTGAGGTCACCTGCACGCCCGCCCCGCGGCCCCGCGCGCCGGCGTAACCCGCCGTTGTTCGGATTGGACCGGGCGCGAGTGCCGCGGGCCGGGCGTCGCAGCCTCCCCACCAGCGTTGTCGCGGGGCGGTGCGTGGGCTTCGGACATGCGAAGCGCATCAACGGAGTGCGTTTGGGTCGGCCTCGATGCGCTACGCATGCCCCACATGCGGGATGCATCGCGGTCTGCGTCGCCGGCGCCGAATGATGCGTTTTGCAGCACGTAAGCGACCCCGGGGCGCCGGCGGCCGCCGCTCCCCGTGATGCCCGCCGTTCCGCTGCGGCCTCTCTCCAGGTGCCCGCCGTTAAAAGCCCGTCCGTCGGGCGGCTCGCCTAACCGGGCGGGGTCGACGCCGGCCCGGGCGCGGGGTGGACGGGCAGGATCATCGGGGACCGGGGCGTCTGGTTGAAGTTGAAGTCGTTGGCGATGTTGCCGAGGATCGGGTCGTCCTCGCGGACGTCGGGGCGGGGGTCGGGTCGTCCGTCGGTGGCGGGGTCGAGGCGCGCGTCGTTCAGGAAGTCGTCCTCGATGAACTTCGTGTAGGCGTCGAAGCTGAGGATCTGGTGGTCGATGTAGCCCTGCTTGGCGTAGGGGCTGATCACGATGCCGGGGACGCGGAGGCCGAAGCCGTTGCGGTCGACGACCGGTGGCACGACGTGGTCGTAGAAGCCGCCCCAGTCATCCCAGGCGAGGAAGATCGCGGTGCTGTCCCAGTCCGGGCTGTTCATGATCGCGTTGATCAGGCCGGTGACGTAGGTCTGGCCGGCGCTGACGAGCGCCGGCGGGTGCTCTGAGACGGTGCCGTTCGGATCGATCCACGACACCGCCGGCAGCGTGCCGTTCTTGGCCGCGGTGAAGAAGTCCGACAGCGACTGGATGTCGCCGAGCTGGTCGTCCTGGCTGACGTCGGTGAACGACGGCAGCGGGTTCCAGATACCGGGCGTCTGCGGCCCCTGCTGCACCGGCGCGCAGGTCATCGAGGCATCGTTCTCGCAGTCGGGCTCGGTGCCCTTGAACACGTAGTACGCCCACGGGACGTTCTGGCCGTGCAGCAGGTACGTGATGTCGGTCCAGGCGTACAGCAGCTGGCTGTTGTTGGGCGAGGAGCCGAGCTCGTTGAGCGTCGAGTCGGCATTCGGGTTCTGGACGTCGCCGTGGCACGAGGACGGGTCCATCGGGTTCGTACAGAACGCGGACCACTCGGAGACCATGTACAGGTGGGCGGGCAGGCTCCAGGAGTCGTTGGGCTCGAACATCTGGTCCTGGAGCACGTAGTTCTCGGCGTAGCTCCAGTAGTTCGGGATCTCCCGCGCGTCGTGGTAGCCCATCACGTCGACGCACGACGGCAGGCTGCTCGACGAATGGCTGGTGTCGGTGCACGCGCTGCAGCTCGGATCGTCGGAGCTGCAGTTCATGCCCGACTCGGCCTGGGCGACGAACCCGTCCATACGGCCGTTGTCGATGTCGGCGACTGCGTTGTTCACCGAGTGCGGTCCGCCGTAGTTGAGGTCCGAGGGGTCGTGGAACGGCGCCACGCACCCGCCGTTGACCGGATCGGGCACGCACACCCCGGGCGGGATTCCGTCGGCGCCCGGGTACGTGCCGAAGTAGCTGTCGAACGAGCGGTTCTCCTGCATGATGATCACGACGTGCTTGATCTTGTGGATCCCCGTCGCCGGCGCGATCTTGATCTTGACCGTGGGCGAGGCGCCCGAGAGGTTGCGGACGGTCGTCGGGACCATCGCGCGCCACTGCTCGGTGCGGCCAATCGTGAACTTGTGGGAGCTCGAGAAGACGGCGCCTCGTTTCAGCTTGGGGCGCGCGACCGTGACCCAGCGGGGGCCGACGCGGCGCTGGAGCGACACCACCTCCCCGGCTTGGCCTGGGCTGAGCTGGCCGCTGAACGTCTCGGCGTCGCCGGCGACCGCGAACGTCGCGGTGCTCGCCAGCGTGACCAAGGGGCGGACGTACTGGGCGACGGTCCGGCTCCTCAGCCCGCGGGTGGTCACGGCCCAGTCGCGGTTGGTCGAGACCGAGCCGGCGCGGAACGCGAAGCTATACGTCCCGGCAGAGGTCGTGAACCCGCGCGCCACCGGGGTGAATCCGCGCTGGCTCGGATAGCGGCGCCACAGGACGACCGCGATGCCGCAGCGCTTGACGCCGTGGCGAACGCCGACGAGCTGCCCGAACACAGTCACCTGGCGGCTGGCGGTGACCGGGTTCGGGGCGGCGTAGATCGTCATGCCCTTGGCGAGCGGGAGCTTCTGGGGCTTGGCCGGCTTGCAGGTGGGGGACACCGTCCCCGGTGATTGGCCACTCGATATCGGCGCAAGCGCCACGATGCCCCCAGTAAGGCCCACAACGACAACCGTGACGATCAGAACGAATGAACGGCGCAGCGACAATCTCCCCCGCGGAGGGTGACCTGCTTTTTCGTGGTAACCCGGCCAGACCCTTCGAGTTGCGATTTAGTGGCCGCCTCCGCAAGTACGATCGCATTCGAGGCGCCCCTGGCGGCGCTGCGCCTTGTCCTCGGACCCTCGTGTAGCGCTGCTACACGTCGGATCCTGCGTCCTCGCGCAGCATCCACCAGTGGCACCTCTCGGTGCGACCGCACCTACGGAGGCGACCACTCACCAGCCCGATTAGAGTCCTGCCATGGACAGCGGCGCCACCCGCGACGACCACTCTGGACCGCCCGAGGGCGCCGGCGCGGTGCATCCCGTGCTCGCGCTCCGAACCGCGCTCGACCGCTACCAGCGGGCGGGGTCGCCGGCTGCACTCGACGTCGCCTTCGCCGCCGCGGCGCGCGCGGTCGCCGACCGCCGGGGCGACCGCGCGAACGAGCCTCCCGACGTCACCGAGATCGAGCGCCTGTTCGAGGAGATCCCCGACTACGAGGAGCTCGTCAACGTCGCGGTCGGCGAGACCGAGCGCTCTGTCGGTGCGGCCGGCGTCCGGCTGTGGAGCTGGTTCGGCCTCGAGAGCTCGCCGCCGGCCTGGAACGAGGGGGAGCGATCGCGCGCGCGGCTGCTGGTGGCGTGCGCCTGCGCCCCGCTCGACGCGCAGGTCGTGAGCTGGCTCGGGCCGAGGCTGCTCCGGCTGTCCTCGGACCGGTGGGCGTCGCTGCTGACGGCCGACCTTCGTCGCGCGGACGAGGACCTGTGGCGGCGGGCGCTCGGCGAGCGCTACGAGTCGGTGTGGCGGCGGTGCGCGCCGCGCGGCCGGTGGCGGACGCGCGAGCTTGCGCACCTGCTCGCCACCGACGACCAGACCGCCGCCGCGATGCAGCGCCGGCTGTCGCGGTGGCTCGCCGACGGCGCCGACGTCGAGCGGCTGCCGGCGGAGCTCGAGGCGGCGTTCGTCCAGAAGCGGGCCCCCGACCGGCTCGCGTAGGCCGGGCTGCCGGGCACAACCAAGGTGTCGCGTCTGACACCGTGGGCGCCAACCACCCCCCATGGGGGCCTGGGAACGCGCCCGCCGGCGCGAGAGATTGTGCCCCTCAAAGCGAACCGGGCGCGGCGCCTCGCCCCGCCCAAGGAGAGGAGGGTCACCATGAACGCACGTACCCGCACGGGCCACGCCGGGTGGTGGCTCCGGCTCGCGCTCGCGAGCGGATTGGCGGCCGGGGCGCTTGCGCTCCACAGCGTGCCGGCGCAGGCCGCGCCGGCGGGGTCGGAGACGGTCCTGACGGGCCTGACGTCACAGGGGTTCCCGTCGTACTTCAGGATCTCGCCCGACGGCAAGACCATCGACACCGGCCGAATCGCGCTTCAGATGAACTGCGTATCCGGCGCCGTGCTGACGTTTCCGGACGTCTTCACGCACCTCCGGATCAACGCGAACGGGCGTGCGCACGACACCGTCAACGTACCCGTGACCGGGCTCGTCGGCGGCGGCACCTACAGCGGAACCGATTCGATGAGCGCGAAGCTGAACGGCAAGCGAACGCGGATCACGGGTGTGTGGCGGCTGCAGGTGTCCTACACATTCGAGGACGGCACGACCGACCAGTGCGACTCCGGTTCGGTGCGGTTCACCGACGTCCACTAGCTCTACTTCAGCTGCAGCACAACCCGATCAGGCGGCCCGGATTCCGATGGAATCCGGGCCGCCGTCGTGAGATGCTGCGCATCGCAGTGTCCGATCCGGACGAAACCTGGCTGGTCAGGCCCCGGCACCTGAAGGAGCGGCTCGAGGCCGAAGCGACCGGGTTCCCCTTCCTTTACTGGCTGGATGGCGACCGCGAGCAGCACATCGTGATGCTGCCGCCGGACCTGACGCGAGTCACGATCGGTCGTCGCGAGCAGAAGGACGTTCCGCTCACCTGGGACGGGGAGGTGTCGCGCGAGCATGCCCTGCTCGAACCGATCGGAGACAAATGGACGCTGATCGACGACGGACTCTCGCGTAACGGGTCATTCGTGAACGGAAGCCGCGTTGTCGGTCGCCAGCGGCTGAGCAATCGCGACCGCATGTGCTTCGGCAACACCTACGTCGTCTTCTGCGAGCCGAGCGCCGACGGCGGCAGTGAGTCCACGGCTCGGAGGCCGGGCGCGCCGCAGTCGATCCCACTCACCGAAAAGGAGCGGAAGCTGCTGATCGCGCTCTGCCGTCCGATCGTCGTCTCGAACTCGACGACGCCGGCGACCAATCCTCAGATCGCCGCCGAGGTGTTCTTGAGCGTCGACGCCGTCAAGGCTCAGATGCACGACCTGTTCGCGCGGTTCGGCCTCGGCGACCTGCCCCAGAACGAGAAGCGCCAGCGCCTCGTCGCGATCGTGCTCGGCGACGACCTGATCGCCCGTCACGACTTCTAGGCGGACGACCACTACCGCTTGTGCACGGTGATCGTGGTCCACGCGCCGACGTGGACGCGATCGCCCTCGGCGAGCGGGACCTCGGTCTGCGGGGCGATCGGCACGGGGTCGTCGTTGACCATCGTGCCGTTCGTCGATCCGAGATCGCGGAGCACGTAGACGCCCTCGCCACCGCCTTCGAGCACGGCGTGCAGCCGGGATATCCCCGGATCCACGGGCGGGCCGGCGAGGTCGATCTCCGGCGCGTGCTCGTCCGGCTGTCCTCGGCTCCGCCCGATCCGGTTCGCGCCGTCGGCGAGGGCAAACCGCCGCTCCGGGCAGTCGGCCGGGAACGACACGCCGGCCACCGCGAGGCGGTCGAACTGGTCACGGTCGGCGGTGACGATCGCCTCCCATCCGGCGACAGCCGGCGCCGGCCCGAGGAAATCGTGGCCGCAGCTTTCGCAGTAGCGGTCGTCGCCCGAGCGCGGAGCGCCGCAGGCGGGGCACGGCTCCCGGCGTGCCGCCGGCGAGGTGTCGGCCTCCTCGACGATTGGCGCGCCGCACTGATCGCAGTAGTCGGTCGTCTCCGACTGATGACCGCGCGGGCAGACGACCGTCATGTCGCGCCTGGACCCACCCGCACGGTGATCGTCGAGCGCGTGTCGAGCGACATCTCGTCGATGGCCGCGACGTTCTGCCTGAGGCGGACCGTCCCGGTCGCGGCGTCGTCGACCTCAACCACGCCCTGGAGCAGCTTCATCGTCTCGCCGTTGCCGCCTTCCGCGGCCAGCTTGACGGCTCGTCCGAGCTTGAACGTCGCGGTCGCAACGTCGCCCTCCCTCCGCGCCGCGAGCCCCTCGTGGATCGATTTCGCGAGCTCGACCTGCCCGGTGAAATGCGCGACCTTTCCGTTGATCTCGGTCGACTGCTGCCAATCGTCGGTCCAGATCGCTTTGATCCGCGCCTCCCCGTGCGTCTGGTCTCCCTCGACCACGCTGACGCGCCCGGCAAGCATCTCCTCACCGGCGTTTTGTGGCTGCACTTCGATGCTGATGTGGTACTCCCGCAACTCCTTGCCCCAGGTCGCGGTCGGGTAGTCGGCGGTGCGCTGGTCGATCCGCGCGGCTCGCCCGGTCAGGTCCTCGACCGTCGGCGTCACCTGGCGGACGGACGCGACGGCCGCTCCCTGCGGCGTCCACAAGCGAAGCGAGACGTTGCCCGTGGCCTTTCCCATCGCCGTCTGCATCAGCGCGCGGAAGTCCTCCGCGATGCCCTCGGGCTCGGCGATGATGTCGGTGCTGCCGAGCAGCGCCGAAGCGATCCGCTGCAACTCGCTCACCTTCCAGTCGGTGCCGACACCGCGGCAGTCGCACTGAAACCGCCCCTCGAGCTCTGAGAGGACCCCGTCGAGATGGTCGTCGGTCTCGTGCTGGTTCTCGCCGTCGGTCAGGAGGATCGCGTGGCACGAGCGGCCGGGCACGGTCGCGAACAGACTCCCGGCGAACGTCAGCCACGATCCGATCGCGGTGCCGCCCGCGGCCTTCAGCCGGCGGAGCGCCGTCTTGGCGTCCGCTCGCGTCCGCGCGGAGGCGAGGACAAGCGTCCCGTCGGTCGGATATACGGCCCGTGCGACTTCCGTGCCGGCGATGACGCCGAAGGCGACACCGTCACGGATGCAGTCGATCGCGATGCCCGTCGCGTCTCGGGCCGCGATCAGCTTCCGGTGGGGTGCGCGCATCGAGCCCGATGTGTCGACGATCACGATCTCGGCGGCCTCGGGTTGGCTGCCCTCGCCCGCGACGCCGTGGGAGGTGACAGTCACGATCGCGTTCACCTCCGAGCCGCCGAGCGGCAGGTACTCGTTCTGGTCGCACTCGGTTGTGAACGTGCTCATCTGACTCCCCTTTCGAAGCCATTACGGATCGATGTCGATCACTGCGACGGTGATGTTGTCGTGGCCCCCACGGTCGTTCGCCATGTCGGCGAGCGAGCGCGCCACCGCCGCCGGCGCGGCACCCTCGGGCAGCGCGTCGATCAGCGCGCCGAGCTCCTCGGCGCTCGGCGCGTAGTTCCAGAGTCCGTCGGTGCAGAGGACGAGGCGACCCGGGCGCTCCGGGTGCAGGGATACGGTTCGCGGCGGCCGTTCGGGAGCGTCCGGGCCGACCCAGTTCGTGATCGAGTGCAGGAACGGGCTGTTCGCCGCCTGCTCGGGCGTGAGCAGCCCCTTGGCGATCCCCTCCTCGGCGAACGAGTCGTCGACCGTGAGCTGGCGGGACTCATCGCGGTCGAACCAGTAGGCGCGGCTGTCGCCGACCCAACCGACCGTGATGTCGCTGCCGCGGCACACCGCCGAGACGAGCGTGCACGACGGGTCCACGCGCTTGACCCGCGTCGTCCATTCGACCTGTACGACGGCGTCCACGGCAGCCTGGATCGCGTCGAGGATGGCCTTGCTGGCGTCCTTGTCGGGATCCGCGACCGACTGGCCGAGGACGACCCCGGCGGCCTGGGCGGCGTTCCGCGCCGCGACGTTGCCGGCGCTCGCGGACGAGATCCCGTCGCACACGACCACGGCCACGTTCCGCTCGCCGGTCACCTCGAGGTGGAACGAGTCTTCGTTGCGGTGGTGGTGAAGCCCCTGATCGCTGACGGCGGCCGCGATCGAGAGATCGAGCTCGACCCGGGTCGCGGAGGCGTCCGGCTGCGCCTTGTCGTTTATCTGGGCGCCGCATCGCTCGCAGAACCGATCTCCGGAATGGAGAGGGGCTCCACACGCAGGGCAAGAAAGTCCGGGCTGAGTGCTCACGTCCACGTCCTCAGTGCTCACATCCACTCCTTGATGGTCATGTCCATGTCCTCGGTCGAACCTCGTTGGCGCGATCGACCAGCTCGATGCGCTCGGAATTGTCAGCCGCCCAGCGGGCGAGCTCCCGGTAGGAGCGCTCAACCCCGAATCGCAGGTCGCGCTCGGAGAACCGGTGGCCGAGCAGGCTGGCGCGCCCGTCGTCGTACGCCCCGCCCCGCTCGACGAGCGCAAGCGCCGACTCCAGCACCTCGGTCCGGAGCCGCACGCGTTGTTCTCCTCTGACCGCGAGCGACTCGAGAATCGTGCCGGCCACGAGCAGATCGTCAGCGGTGGGCGGTCCGGCGCCGTTCGCGTCGGCGAGGCACCGGATTCTCGCGGTCTGCGCTTCGACGTAAGCGCTCGAGGAGTCGGGAATCCGGTCGTAGGCCGCGAGCGCGCCCGCCCGTTCACCCGCCGCGAGCCGGCAGCGCGCGAGGCCGAACGCGGCCGCGGTGAACCCGGGGTCGGTGCGCGACACGATCTCGTACCAGCCGGCAGCCTCGGCGAGTTCTGCGTCGCCGGACTCGCAGGCCATCCCGAGCGCGATCTTGGGTGCGAGCTCGCCGGGCAGCGCGCAGTAGACCGCGGTGAAGCTCGTCCTGCAGTCGCCGAATCGCTCCCTGGCGAGGTCCATAACGCCGCGATACCAGCTCGTCCGCCACTCCCAGGGATCGATCGCCTCGACCTCGGCCAGCGCTTCTTCGGCAGACGCCCAATCGCCGACCTCGATCAGCTCCGCCGCCAGCCGCAGCACGACTTCCACAGTCCGATCCGGCGCCGCCCCTAGGTCCGCGATCATCTGCTGGGGATCGGCGGCGGCGATCGTTGCCAGGTAGCCGGCGGCGGGGTCGTCGCGGTCGACCTGAGGACGGGGCAGCGCGCGCCACTCTGGGCGCTCGTTCCCGCCCCGGACCGGGCCGGTGAACAGCTTGCTCGCGGCCGGCACCGTGCGCCCCTCCTCGGCGCTGACGACCTCGCGCAGGACACCGTAGAGCTGGTCGGCCATCTCCTCGGCCGACTGGAAGCGGTCGTCAGGATCAGGCGCGGTGCCGGTTAGGAGCAGCCGATATAGAGAGTCGTAGCGAGCCAGGATCGGAATCGACTCCTGCGGCGGCAGCGTGAAGCGATAGGTGCTCTGGTATCCGCGGAAGTCGAAGCACAGCACCGCCAGCGTGCGGGCGACGGTGAAGAGGTCTGAGGCGACCGATGGGCCCGAGGAGGTGATCTCCGGGGCCTGGTAGCCGGTGGTGCCGAACACCGCGCCTGACAGGTCGTCCATCGGGTAGACGCCGCCGAGGTCGATCAGCTTCAGCGAGTGCTGGGTCTGGATGACATTGTCGATCTTGAAGTCGCAGAACAGCAGCCTGAGCCCGTGCAGGTAGCCGAGCGCGGGCAGGATTTCGAGCATGTAGGCGATCGCCATCGCCGGCGAGAGCGGGTCCGGCTCGCCGGCGTTGGCATCACGGCGCGCGGTGAGGATCTGCTTGAGGCTGCGGCCGCCGACGTACTCCATCACGATGTAGCCGGAGCTCTCGTGCTGGACGAAGTTGAAGATCTTCACGATGTTCGGGTGCTCGACCTCGGCCAGGAAGCGGCGCTCGGCGAGGGCCGCGGCCATCGCATCGTCGTCGCCAGAGTTGAGCAGCCCCTTGAGCACGACCCAGCGGTCGGACACGTTGCGGTCCCGCGCGAGGTAGATCCAGCCCATGCCGCCGTGGGCGATGCAGCCGACCACCTCGTACTGGCCCGCGACGACGTCGCCGGCGCCGAGCTGGGGCTCGAACGAGAACGCCGTTCCGCACTTGCGGCAGAAGCCCGACGTGCGTCCGGGGGCCCCTTCGCGGCCGCGCCCCACCGGTTCGCCGCACCGCGAGCAGAACCGCCGGCTCTCGGGCACGACCGCGGAATCCCCGAGGACCGCGTCCGCCGGGTCGCGGGCCGGCACCGATTCGATCTCGACGAGCCCGGCCCCGAGGTGCGCTCGGGCGCTCGTCCGCGTCCGGCCCGTCGTCGTCCGCCGTGAGGCGCCGAGCGTCGAGGTCAGGGTGCTCGTCCGCGGCGGCTGCTGGGTGAGGGCTGAGCTGCTCACCGGTGGCGCCGTAGCCGCGGCGGGCCGGGCGGGTGCCATCCCACAGACGTCGCAGTAGCCGTCGACGATCGTCCCGGTGCAACCCTCGCGCGCGCAGTTCATCTGGGCGCCTCCTGAACGGTGCCGGCCGAGCTGATGAGCTCCTGGTAGCGGCGGATCAGCTGGGCGACGAGCGCCAGGTCGGTCGGTGCCGTGTAGAGGGCCTCGTGTGCGCTCGAGAAGATCTGCTCGAGCTCCGGATCCTCGACGACGCCGAGCCGCTGGGCCTTCACCTGATAGGCCTCGAGCAGGGCTCTGAACTGGTTGCGCGCCTCGATCGGGGCCCGGCCGGCCCGCAGCGCGGCGCGCGACTCGTCGAGCAGCGCCTCGGTGCGCGACGTCCACCCGTCGAGCCTGTGCCGGGCATCTCGCCATGCCCCCGCGCGGGCCAGCGACGCGATCTCGTCGAGCTCGGCCGCGAGACGATCGGGCAGCGCGGGGGGTTCGGCCGCCGTCGGGACCGCGATCTTGACCAGCGCCTCATCGTGCGCAGCGCGGCCCTCGCCGGCCGTCTTCTCGAGCGTCGCGAGGAGGGCGCGGGCGTCGGCGGCTCGCGCGTCGAACTCGCGCCGGAGCGCGGCCGACGCGTCGAGGTCGCGGCGGATCTCGCGGAGCGAGTCGATCAGCCGGTCGAGATCGCCGGGCGCCGTCGAGAGCGGATCGGCGCTTGCCGAGGCCGCGAGGCGCGCCACTGCCCCGGCCGCATCGTCGAGGTCGCGCCGCCGGTACTCGCCGAGCCCGGCCGCGAGCGCCTGCGCCTCGTCGACGGCCGTCTGAGCGGCGGTCACGCGCGGCGTCAGCGCGTTCCATGAGTCGCCGAACTCCGCAACGACCGCCTTGACCTGGTCAAACGCCACGGACATGCGGCCGAGCAGCTCCTTGGCGGTGCAGCGGACCGTGACCTCGGCGCTGCCGAGGAGATCGCGCTCGGCCAGCGGGACGTCGGATCGGGTCAGCTCGATCGATTCTCCGTCGAGCAGGGATCTGAGCTCGTTCGCCCGCCAAGGACCCCGCAGCTTCTCCGCGCGCTCGAGCAGCTGCCCGAGCTGACCCTGCCACCGCCACAGGTCGGTCAGCCCGGCGCTCGCCTGCGACCAGCGGTCGGCCGATCGTCCGGTGAGCGTGCTCACGTCGAGAAGCTGGCGACTCGAGTCGATCTCGAGCTCGAGCAGGTTGGCTGCGATGCGCTCGCTCGCCTCGTGAAGGCGCGCCAGCTCTCGGGTGGGGTCGTCTCGGCTCATGTCACCCGTCGTACTCAGCCTTGGGCGGGGCCGGGGCCGGACCGTGAGTGAAGTCGCCGAGCCATTTCGCGTACAGCCGCTGCCAGGTCCCGTTGTGCTCGATCTCGGCGAGAACCCCGTTGACGAACCGCACGAACTCGGGATGCGCCTTGTCGATCGCCATCCCATAGGGCACGTCGCCGAGACTCCCCCCGACGATCTGGGTGTTGGGATCCTGCGCGTTGAAGCCGAGCAGAATGGAGGAGTCCGTGGAGATGCCGGCGATCGTCCCTTCCTGCAGAGCCACGAGGCAGTCGATCGCCTGCGGCATCCCGACCGCGACCGGGCGCTTGGCTGGGGCCATCGCGTGCATCACGTCGATCGGAGCCGAACCCGCCGATGCGCAGACCCGCTTGTGGGCGAGTGCGCCGATGCTCTTGACGCCCGAGTGCAGCGGCACCAGCAGCCTCTGCGTTGCGTCGTAGTAGACCGCCGAGAAGTCGACCAGCGTCCGCCGGTAGCAGGTGATCGTGATCGCGTCGACGACGATGTCGACCTTGCCATCCTCGACGGCCGTGAACCGCTGCGGCACGGTCAGCGCGACCAGCCGCACGTGGCCCTTGGCGCTCCCGAAGATCGCCTTGGCCAGCTCGTTCACGAGGTCGATCTCGAAGCCCTCGATGTTTCCGGTCGCCGGGTTCAGGTAGCCGAACTTGTAGGCCCCGGCATTGACGCCCGCGACGAGAAAGCCCTGCTTGCGGATCTTGTCCATGAAGCTGCCGGCGGGCATGTGGCCCGGCGCGGGGAGCGTCGCCGGCGGACGCAGGCTCGCGGTGTAGTGCGGGCACTTCACGGTGGGCGAGCCCGGCGACGAAGAGGCCTTGGCGAGCGGGGTCGCCAGCGCACTCAGGGTCAGCTGCAGCGCGTGATCCGAGGTCGCGCCGCAACCGGTGAGCGCGACCGCGATCAGCGCGAGTGCAAGCGGATGGCGGAGCCGCGGTCTCATCGGTACTCGTTGATCCTCTCGCGGAGCCCGACCAGCGCCAGCGCTGCGGCAACCACGGTGATCAGCGGGATCGCGAACCCGAGACCGTCGAGCGCGGAGGTGGCGTCGGCGGCCGACCGCGTGAAGCGGGCCTGCGCCGCGGCGATCTGCTGGGCGAGGTTGTGGCTCAGCTGTTCGGATATCGCCGAGGCCTGCTGCACGCCCGCGATCGCGCTGGTGAGCTGGCCGCCGTTCTCGAGCTTGGTGATCTGGCGGGCCTTCGCCTGGTACGCGGAGTAGTCGGCACCGAACTGCGCGGCGGCGGCGCTCGTCCCGGTTCGACGTGCGAGCGCCGAGATCTCGGCGATGACACCGCCGGGGCGTCCGAGCACGCGCGTGACCATATTGAAATCGAGCGGATCGCTGGTGTCGGTGCCGCGGCTGACGAGGACGAGGCTCAGATCGCCCTGCGCGCGCGAAAGCAGGACGGTGGCCGCCGACAGTGCCTCTACCGAGTCCGAGGCGTTGCGCTGCGCGGCCTCGAGCGCGTTCTGCTCGCTGACCAGGCCGACGATTCCCCACACCGACACCGCTGCGACCGCCACCGTAGCCAGCACCATCGGGACGTTGAGGATTCGCCGGCTGATCCGTGCCACGTACCACTGGGCCAGCACCAGCAGGATCAGCGCGATCGCGCTCGCGCCCACGAACGTGACCAGTGTCGAGGTTGCGGACCCCGCGTGGTAGTCGTCATTGAGGCGTTCGGCCTCGATCCGGTAGAGATGGTCGGCCGCGGGAAGGACCCGCGACGTCATCAGCGCCGCCGCCTGGCGCAGGTAGGCGGCGCCGATCGGGTACCCCAAGCGGTTGTTGGTCCGTGCCGTCTCGACCAGCCCGCTGTAGACCGGAAGCTGGCCGGCGATCGTGCCGAGCGCCACGGGCGCGCTCGCCGCCGTCCCCGCCTCGCGCGTCAATGCGGACAGCGCGCGCGACGCGTCGGCCAGGTCGCTCAGGTACCGAGCTCGCTTTGCGGCCGGCTCGAGGCCGCCCGACAACAGCCCGGTCGCCACCGTCGCGTTCGCGTCCGACAGCGACGTGTACAGATTCTTGGCCTGGACCAGGAGCGGCTCGGTCTGGGAGCGGGCGGCCTTGGCCGAGCGCTCGCGCGACTGCTCGGCGCCGGTGGCGATCGCGCCGAACACCACGGCGCCGACGACGACCAGGATCGAGACCAGCACGAGCCGCCCCGGCGTGGTCGCCAGCCGGTCGCGGACCCAAGCCAGCACGGCGCCCGCGCCGGCGCGCCGGCGGCGACGGGTGCCCGCCGGTGCGACCCCGGTCCCGAGACCTTCGAGCGTCACGTCCTCATCTGCCACCCACATGGCGCGATTTTCATCTTTCTGCCATGCGTCATGGGATCACCCTGGTGTCGTCCTCGACACCCCGACCCGGTGCCGGCCCGATCACCGCTCCAGCGTCGCCGCGCCCGCCCTGGCACGTCGCCCACCCCCAATCTCGTTGTGGCCTCTGGCGCTATTTAACTACTACGCGTGCACCGCCACCAGTGCCGCGGCGAGGAGCACTAATGCAATCCACAGCGACTTGAGTGCGCCTTCGAGGGGGGCGGACAGCCCAGCTCGGGTCAGCTCGATGACGCGGCCGTCGCGCAGGTGCTGCTGACCGGTGAGTTCGGCGGTGTCCCGGCGCAATCGCCGCACCGGCGTGCTCAGCTGTCGCTGCGCCGCGCTCAGCAGGCAGCAGGCCGCAGCCACGAGCACCCCGGCCGGCCGGATCGTGAGCGAGTTCACGAAGTAGCCGGTGAACGCCGGGAAGCCGCCCCAGGCGATCGCGAACCAGGTGTCGCTGTGAAAGCGCCCGCCGGCCAGCTCGAGGTTGTAGGCCGGCACGAGCAGACCGCCGGCGACCACGAGCGGAATCAGCAGCGGAGAGACGACGAAGATCCCGGCGATGCCAATCGCGATCGCGCCGAGGAACGACGCGACCGCGAGCACGATCAGGGTCGAGCGCTTGAGGTTCGTGGCCAGCGGCCGGCCGTGGAGCTCGTCGAGCGCGTGCGCGCTGATCCCGACCGCGAGGAAGAACGCGGCGAGGGCGGCGATCAGCCGGTCGGCGTAGATGTGTGGCGCGGCCGCCGCGCCGATCGCGACGTAGCTCAGGTGCCAGGCCGTGTACGGCGGGTGCAGCAGGGTGACCAGGTCGCGCCACCCTCCCGACCGCAGGGCGTAGAACGCGGGGCGGTCCAGCTCACGTGGCGCGCTCGCCAAGACCGCTCCTGACTCCCCACATCACCAGCCCGGCGCCGAAGCTGAGCCGTCGTTCGTGTACGTCCTCGATTCCCGACCGCCGCCACAGGCCCGCGAGGTCGGGCTCCTGTCTGTACAGCTGCTCGATGTTCGGGCCGAGGAAGCGGCCAACGTCCACCCACGCCGGGGACACCGCGCGGCCGAGCAGCGGGAGCCCGACGCGCGTGTATAGCCGCCAGGCCGCGCGCAGCGGTGGGGATGCGGGAACGCCGAACTCGACCATGCCGACCCGACCGTGCGGCTTGACCACGCGGGCGAGCTCGCGCATCGTGGCGGCCCGGTCGTCGACGTAGCGGAGCAGGTAGGTGAAGGTGAGCGCGTCGAACTCACCGTCGTCGAACGGCAGGCTTTCGGCCTCCCCGCGCACGAACGTGATCCGGGGTGCGAGCTGCGGGTGCTGGTCGGCGAGCCGCCGGCGCGCGCCCTCGAGCATGTCCTGGCTCTGGTCCAGCCCGACGACCGTGGAGCCGCGGCGGGCGAGCGCGAACGCGACGAGCCCGGTGCCGGTGGCGACGTCGAGCACCCGCTGGCCGGGGAGCGGGTTGACCGCGTCGACGAGCGTCGCGCGCCAGCGCGGGTCCTGGCCGAAGCTCGTCAGCGCGCCCATCCAGTCGTAGGCGCGCGGCAGGCCGGCGAACAGCTCGAGCGCGTGCTGCTTACGCGGGGACGGCGAGGTCGGGGCGGACGCTGCCAAGTGCTCTCAAGACTATGCGGTCGAGGCCGCCGGGCGGAGCAACCGCTCGGCCAGGCGGCTGTGGCGCCGGCCGGTGTCGGGCGTCCGCGCGGCGCGGGCGACGACGTCGCGGGTCCCGACGATCACCGTGGCGAGCTTCGCGCGGGTGATCGCGGTGTAGAGCATCTCGCGGCGCAGGAAGAACGCGCCGGCCGCTGGGTGGGCGACGATCACCGCCACCGGCAGCTCGATGCCCTGGCCGCGATGCACCGAGCAGGCGTACGCGAGCTGGAGCCGGTCGGCCTGCTCGGGCGGGAGACGGAAGATCGCGCCGGCGTCGGCGGCGAGGATCAGCGCGGCGTCGTCCGCGGCGTCGTCCTCGTCGTCCATGTCGTCTGCGGTCGCGGCTGGGCGCGCATCCCGATCCCGGGTCGGGTGCCCGGTTTCGTCGAGCAGCCGCAGCAGCGTCCCGTTCATCAGCCCGAGCTCGTGGAGGTTCCGCCCGGTCATCATCAGCTTGTCGCCGATCCGGAGCCGGCCGCCGCGCACGGGCTGGCCGTCGGGGTTGAGGCGGTTGCGGAGCGCGACGTTGAGGGCGTCGATCCCGACCTCGCCGCGGTACACCGGCGCGAACACCTGGATGTCGCGGACGGGATCAACGGCGTAATGCGCCGGCAGCCGCTCGCTCACGAGCGAGACGATCTCCTCGACGGCCGCGCCGGCGTCGCGCCGCTCGATCAGGAACAGGTCGCGGCGCATCTCCTGCGAAGGCGCGAAGCTCGGCAGCTCGCCGCGCCGGATCGCGTGGGCGCCCTGGACGATCATGCTCCCCGCGGCCTGCCGGAAGATGTGGGTGAGCCGTGTCGCGGGCACAGAGTCCGCCGCGACGAGCTCGGCGAACGGCTTGCCGGCGCCGACCGGCGCGAGCTGGTCGGCGTCGCCGACGAGCACGACGTGGGCCTTGGGGCCGACCGCGCGGAGCAGCATGACGAGCAGCTCGAGGTTCGCCATCGATGTCTCGTCGACGATCAGAAGGTCGCAGCTCAGCGGGTCGTCCTCGTCGTGGGTGGGGCCTTCGCCCGGAATCCAGCCGAGTGCCGAGTGGACCGTGGTGGCGCGCATCCCGCTCGCCTCGTTCATCCGGATCGCCGCGCGCCCCGTCGGCGCGACCAGCAGCACCCGCGCGCCCTGACCGGCGGCGGCTGTCGCGATCGTGCGGATCGACGCGGTCTTGCCGGTCCCGGGACCACCCGTGATCAGCGAGATGCGGTGGATGAACGCGTTGCGAACGCCGTGCAGCTGCTCGGCCGTCAGCGTCGTGTCGTCATCGACGGCCGGGTCGCTCAGGCGGCCGCCTGAGGCACCGGCGATCAGTTCCTCGATGCGCTCGGCGAGCTCGGCCTCGAGCTCTGCGGTCTCGGTACGGTAGATCCACTGCTCGTCGCGAACGAGGTCGCCGGCGTCGACGAGCTGGTCGAGCGTCGGTTCGCCCGCCGCGTCGGAGCCGAGCAGCTCGTTCACCGACGCAAGCAACACGTCGGCGGGCAGGCACGTGCTCCCGCCGCGCTCGGCCTCGGACAGGACGTGGAGCACGGCCGCGCGCGTGCGGTCGGGGCTGTTCGGACTCACGCCGAGCCGCTGGGCGATCTGGTCGGCGATGCGGAAGCCGACGCCGAACACGCTCGTGAGCTCGTAGGGCCGCTCGGACACGACGCGGTGGGCGGAGTCTCCGTAGGACTCGCGCAGCCGGCTCGCGAGGTAGGCGAGACCGTGCGGCGCGAGCAGCAGGTGGAGCCGGCGGGTGACCCGCAGCTGCTCCCACGAGCGCGTCGCCTGGGCGACCGAGCCGCGTCTGATCCCGGCGGCCGTGAACGCGGCGTGCGGGTCCTCGTCGATCGCGTCGAACACCGCCGCCGCGCCGTAGCGCTCGATCAGCCAGGTGGCGCGCTTGACCCCGACGTGCTTGACCCGGCACAGATATGCGACTACCGCCTTGCCGTCTGACGGAGGGAGCGGCCTGGCTTCGCTCACCTTCACCTGCGGGCCGTAGCGGCGGTCCTCGACCCACGTGCCGACCACGTGTGCGCGCTCGCGGTCCTCGAGATGGACGAGCGGGCCGACGAGCACGATCGGAGTGCCGTCGTCGGCCGCGGCCTCGACGACCGCCCAGCCGCTCTCGGCGCTCGCAAACCGGGTGCGGCGAACGGTCACGTCGGACTCGAAGGCACTCACGCGCGTGACATTAGACCGGGGGCTGGCGGAAGCGACCGTTTGTTGCACAGACGTGACAAGAGCGCGGTCCGGCTGCCGCCCGACCGCCGCCGAAGGACTAAGGTCCTGACTCTTGGAGCCCGCGGGCGTCGCCGATAGCAAATGGAGAGTCGAGGCGACCCGGTGGCCGCCGCTGCGGCTGCCCAGGCTCGGAGACGAGCGGCTGGCGCGGTTGGTGGCCCGCGGCAACTCTCGCGCGTTCGCGGCCGTGTACGACCGCTACCACCAGCCGCTGTACCGGTACTGCCGCTCGATCCTGCGCGACGACGTCGACGCTCAGGACGCGCTGCAATCGACGTTCACGCGCGCGCTGGCGGCGCTGAAGCGCGACCAGCGGAGCGCGCCGCTCCGCCCGTGGTTGTTCCGGATCGCCCACAACGAGGCGATCTCGGTGCTGCGCCGGCGCCGGCGCGGGGAGGCGGCGGTCAGGGATGCGCTTCCCACGATCGTCTCCTCGGCGGAGGATCAGGCGGGCGAGCGGGCGCGGCTGGCGATGCTGATGGGCGACCTGGCGGCGCTGCCCGAGCGTGCGCGGAGCGCGCTCGTGATGCGCGAGCTCAGCGGGTTGTCCCACGACGAGATCGCGATCGCGCTCGAGACCACACCGGGCGCCGCCAAGCAGGCGATCTTCGAAGCCCGGCGCGGTCTCTCGGAGTGCGCCGAAGGACGCGAGATGGCGTGCGCTGACGTCTGCCGCGAGATGTCCGACGGCGACCGCCGGGTCCTCCGCGGTCGCCGGGTGCGCGCGCACCTACGCGACTGCGCGGCGTGCGCGGCGTTCGCGTCCTCCCTCGAGGCCCGGCAATCGGAGCTGCGCGCGCTCGTGCCCGCGCTCCCGGCCGCCGCGTCGGCCGTCGTGCTCTCGCGGGCGATGGAAGCCGGGGTCGGCGGCGCGGGCGGAGCGGGCGGTGCCGCGGCCGTGGGCGCGGCCGGCAAGACGATCGGAGTCGCGGTCACGTCCAAGGGGTTCGCGACCGCGTCGCTGCTGGCGACAGCGGCGGTCAGCGTCAGCGGGGTCGCGGCGGTCGTGCGGCTGGCTCCCGTGCCCGCCCGCGCGGGGCACGTGCGCGCCGCGAAGGCGGCTCCGAAACCTGCTGGCACGCGCTCGGCTACGCCTCGTCCTGCCGGCGCACACGCGGCCACGGTCCGCCTATCGGTGGCCCCGGCGGCCTCGCGCCCGAGCGTTCCGACCCTGGGGCCAGCTCGGGCCGGCACCCGCGCCGGCGCGCACGGACGGCACGTCCGGTTCGCGTCGTGGCACGGCCACGGTCACGGCCGCGCGGTTGCGTGGCATCGGGCGGCCGTCTCCAGGCACGACACGTTCGCACGCGGGGACCACGGCGACGCCCGCGCAGGCTGGCACGACCGCCGGGCGGTCGTCGGACACCGCGCGTCGCTCGTGCCGGTCTTCCGCCGCAGCTCGGCGGGCCGCGGACACGAGCGTCACAGATAACTCCTGACGTTCGGCGACTCCGCGCGTTGACCGCGGAGAAAGCCGAAATAAGCCAGGAGGCACGATGAGGCTCAACGCCAAAGTAGGAGTCGTCGCCGCGGTCGGTGCGCTTGCCGTCACCGGTCCGGCGGTTGCTGAAGCTTGCACCCACGGCCAGGGCAAGCAGGGCCAGGCCCAGCCCGGGGTCCAGTCACACGGCAGCAACCACGCCCAGTTCTCGCGGTTCAGGCGTCGCGGTCGCCGGTTCGGGCGCTCCGAGTTCGGAACGCTCGTCAGCTGGAGCGCGACCCACACCGGGACGAACACGTACAGCGGGACGATCACGGTCGCGAAGCCGTCGTTCACGGCTCACCACGCCTGGAAGGGGTCGAACAGCCAGTCGACCAGCCAGGCGACGCAGGACGTGACGTACACGTTCACCAATGCCAAGGTGTTCCTCGGCCAGGGAGCGAACCCGCCCGCCGCCGGCGATCTGGTCAAGGTGCTCGGCGCCGGTCTCGGCCATTGCAAGCCGAGCGGCTCGGGGACGAGCACGTCGACAAGCTCCACGACGAGCACGTCGACCGGCAACGTCCGCGCGATCTTCATCGCGGCGCCGCGCAGCTCCTCGAGTTCCTAGTCGTACCCCCGAACCCGCCAGCGCGCGAGGGCAGGTCCCGCTGCCCTCGCGTTGGTGGATTCAAGCCGGGTGGGGGCGGAGCCGGAAGGTCGCGACCTCGCCGGGGGCGACCGCGAGTCCGGTCTCGATCTCGATTTCGGTCTCGTCGAAGCGCGTGCGTGACGGCGTGAAATCACCGGCGATGCGGACGCTCGCCGGCGCGGCCGTGGGGTTGAAGCAGCGGAAGATCAGGCCGTCGCCGTCGTCGGCGCCCTTCAGGCAGGAGAAGACGACGTCGCCGTCAATTTTCAGCGGCGGATCGAAGCTGACGGGCTGGGGGGCGACGAGGAACCCGTAGCGGTAGTCGTGCGCCGCGCGCAGTAGCTCGGCGTCGTCGAGCTCGTCGGCGCCGGGTATGAGCGCGTACTCGAGGAGGTGACGGCCGAGGCACTGGCCGTCGGGGGTCGGGGTCGGCGGGCCGGCGCAGATCGGGCGCGTAGCGATCGCGCCGCCGGGTCTCGAGATCATGCCGACGCAGCGGAGCAGCGTCAGGCACAGCTCGTCGCCTCGGGCCTCGTATTCCGGGAGGCCTCTTGTGATTAACGCGAGCGGCCCGATCGCGACCGCCCCGAGCGTGTGTTGCGTCGGGTCGGGTGGCTCGGCCCAGTCGGTCCTGGGCGCGGGCGGCACGAGCGGGCGGTGGACGAGCGCGAACTGGCCCTCGGCGCGGACGTCGCTCGCCTCCTGGCCGACTCGGAACGTCGCGCGGAGCCGATGGTCCTCGGCCGCGTTGTCGATCGTGGTGCGGAAGTCGACCCGCCTGATGCCGTCGATCAGCCGCACGACGGTGGTCACGTTGAGCGCTTGAACTTCGAGCTCCCAGACGGTCGGACCGTCACGGAGGACCAGGGTCTCGGCGGACTCCGGGCGGCGGATCTCCGCGCCGTCGACCGGGCAGAAGTTGTAGAGGTCGCCGACGTCGGGCTCGTCCTCAAGTGCGTGCAAACGCTCGAACCAGCGGCCGGTCAGCTTGTCGAGCACGCTCAGGGTGCCGTCGGGCGCCACCTCCACCCTGATCAGGTCGCTCTCGATCGCGGCGCCGCCGTGCTCCCGGGCGGCGGCGCGGAGCGGCAGCGCGACGGAGCGCGCGCTGAAGCCATCGAGCTCGATCACCGCCGGCTCGTGGCCCGGGAGTTCGACGAGGCCGCGCCGGCGGTAGGGGAGGAGGTTCACGACGCCCACGCCCGTCTCGGCGTCGCCCGCGGCCGCGAACCCGCCAAGCGCTCGGCGCTGCAGGTGCGAGATCATCCGCTCGAGCTGCTCGTAGCGGACGAGCATGTCGCGGTGGACCTCGTCGCACGAGCAGCCGCAGATCGAGTCGTGCGGCTGGCACTTGAGCAGCGCCCGCCACGCGTGCGTGAAGTCGGCGACCGGAAATCGCTGGCGGGTCGACAGCGTGCGGAGCGCACCGAGCGTCTCGACCTCGAGCAGCCGGCGCTCGGCGCGCTCGTTGGCCTGCTTGATGTACAGCCGGGCCGAGTTGACCCCGCGGAGCACGTTCTGGATCCGGCTGCCGAGCAGCTCGCCGGTGTACGCCGGCAGTTCGCCCGGCTCCACGGAAGCCACGTAGTCGCCGAAGCCCGCGATCGTGAAGCTGGTTCCGGGCAGCCGGCGCTCGAGCTCTGTGCACAGCGCCGGCAGGTCGCGCCGGATCGGGCGGTGGTCCTCGCCGTTGCACAGCAGCACGTCGTGCACGGCGGCGCGGCGCAACGCCGCTCCGAAGCGGGCCGCGATCTCCTCGGTCCGGGCCTGCGCGTCGTCGGCGTCGCCGACGACGAAGTTGCCGTAATCGGGCAGCTGCTGGAACGCGCGCACCTCGCTGCCGTCGGGGGCGCGCCACCGGAACACGACGCCGACATCGTCGAGCTCGTCGCCCAGGCCGCGCGAGAAAATGAAGCTGCCGATCCCGAACCCCGCGAGGATCTGGGGCAGCTGGAGCGGGTGGCCGAAGCTGTCGGGCATGTAGCCGACCGGCGCTGGCCGGGCCCCGTGGCGCTCACAGACCGCGCGGCCGATCAGCAGGTTGCGGACGAGCGGCTCGGCCCCGACGAGCAGCTCGTCGGGGAGCATGTAGCTCGGGCCGACCTCGAGCCGGCCCGACTCGAGCAGCGCGCGGAGCCGCGATTCGTTGCCCGGGCGCGCATCGAGGTAGTCCTCGAGCAAGATCGCCTGGCCGTCGAGCGTGAAGCACGGGAAGTCCGGGTCGGACTCGAGCACCTCGATCACCTCGTCGACGACCGCGGCGAGCCGCAGCTGGAACTCCTCGAACGGGACATACCACTCGCGGTCCCAATGAGTGTGCGGCACGACGAAGAAGCGGCGCAGCCCTGCGAGTGCATCTTCGCTTCTCACGAGGGGCGAGCCTACCCCCGTTCGGCGAGCCGGACCGCGGCCTCGATCCCGTCGCTCCCAATCAGGTTGCCGAACGAGCCCACCAGCGGCCGGACTGCCGCCACCCCCACCCTGCCCTGAAGCCCGATCGCGTCGACGCGGACCTCGGACTGGAGCGCTGCGCGCCCGGAGGGCGTCTCCTGCACCCAGTTCGCGAACAGCACGCGCGCGGTGCCGCCCGCCGACCACTCGCGGAACTCCTCGGGATCATCCAAACGCGGGTAATCACGGCGCAGGGTCCAGATCCGCCCGACCAGGCCCGACAGCAGCATGCGCCCATCGATCTCGCACAAGACGATGAACGGCGGGTTCCGGAACAGCTCGTCGTACGTGATGTCGGGCGCGAGCCCCGGGATCCGCCAGCGCACGATCCGGCCGAGCCGGCGGGACTCGGCCAGCTTCAGCTCGCGGGAGGCCGCCCACAGGCGCTCGGGCGTTGCATCGCTCTCGCGGCGGTGGGCGACCCGGATCGAGGGCTTCGGCAGCCAGTGGTCGAGGTCGGGCATGCGCTGGGTCAACACGTTACGAGTGATGACGCCGCGACGCCGGTAACGCTTCCCGGGCCGGCGCCTTCGCTCCGGACGGCACCGCTCGCGGTCCCAGCCCGCTCGATGGCGACCCGGCCACGCCAGGCGGCCACTGAAAAACCCATCATCATCCCCAGCCGTGATCCGGCACCTCATCGCCCCGCACGTCCCCCAGGCCGCGGACGCGCTTGGCCTCCAGCGGACGGTGTCGGGGGGCGTCGCGATCACGTTCGACGACGGACCCCACCCCGAGGGCACGCCGGCGGTCCTCGAGATCCTGGCCGGCGCCGGCATCAAGGCGACCTTCTTCCTCGTCGGCGAGCAGGTCGAGCGCCGGCCGGCGCTCGCGGCCGAGATCGCCGGCGAGGGCCATCTGGTCGCGCTCCACGGATATCGCCACCGACCCCAGCCCGCGATGAGCCATAAAGCGGTGCAAAGCGACGTGGCGAGGGGTGCCAGCGTTGTCGAGGACGCGGCGGGGACCCGGCTGAGTTGGCACCGGCCGCCGTACGGCGTCTATAGCCCCGCCGGCCTCGCCGCCACCCGCTCGCAGGGACTGAGACCGCTGCTGTGGTCGCGCTGGGGCAAGGATTGGCGCAAGTTCACGACGCCGGCGCGGATCGCCTCACGGGCGACCGCGAATGTGCGCGCGGGCGACGTGATCCTCCTGCACGATGCGGACTTCTACTCGTCCAAGGGCTCGCACGAGCGCACCGTGCAGGCGCTCTCGCTGATCGTGAGAGAACTCAAACTTCAGGAAGTCGGTACCGTCCTGCCTGTCTGACAGCCTTGCCGGAACGCACCAGGACCTGAGAGGATTGGCGAACTGAGCGCAGGGATTGCGCGCTCCGGCCGGCGGAGCAGCGCGCCATCTCCACCCTTTGGGCGCGCCAAACGACGATGACCAGCGTTTCCTCGCAAGACAGCGTTCCCGATCACATGCGCCCGCCCGACTTCGGCCGGTTCGCGATCGGCTTCGATCCACGGGATCGCGCCCGTTTCCACGCGTTGATCGACGAGGTGATCGACTCCGGCCGGTGGTCCGAGGGCGACATGACGGCCCGGCTCGAGGCCGCCTGGGAGCTCCACAACGGGGTCGAATCGGTGGCGATGTCGAGCTGGGCGGGTGGTGCGCTGGCGGCGCTCCAGTTCGCCGGCGTCCGGGGGGAGACCGTGCTGTGCCCCTCGAATACGTTCATGGCGACGCCACTCGCGGTCGTCAACGCGGGTGCGAGCGTCGAGTTCGTCGACTGCAACCGCGAGGACCTGTGCATGTCCTTCAAGGACTTCGAGGCCAAGGCCGAGAAGCACAAGCCGAAAGCCGCTTTCCTGGTCCACATCGGCGGCCATCTCGCGTTCGAAGTGGAGGAGATCGCCCACTATTGCTCGGAGAACGGGATCTTTCTGATCGAAGACTGCGCCCACGCCGTCGGCGCGGAGTGGAATGGGCGCAAGCCGGGGACATATGGAGATGCCGGTGTCTACTCGCTGTACGCGACTAAGACGATCACGACCGGCGAGGGTGGAGTGCTCGTCTCGAACCGGTCAGCTGTCCTCGAGCACGCACGCGCGTTCCGCAACTACGGCAAGCCCACCTACGAGATCAATGGCCTCAACTTCCGCATGACCGAGTTCACCGCCGCGATGGGACTCATCGAGATCGAGCGAATGCCCGAGATCGTGGCGTGGAAGAACGAGGTCGCCAGAGAGCACCTCGACCCGGTCAACCCGAGCCGGCTCGAGCTTCCGGGCGGAATGGTCTCGGGGCTCTACAAGTACATCGTGTTCGAGTGGCTCGAGCGCTCGACCGGGCGGGTGTACGACGAGCCGTGCCACCGGATCATGGGCCACCACGTGGACCTGCCGAACACCGACTGGGTCGCGCGCAACCATTCGTGCGTTCCGCTGTATTACCGACCAGTGAGCGAAGGCGAATGAGAGTCCTGGTCACAGGCGGCTCGGGATTCATCGGCTCGCACGTGGTCGACAAGCTGCGCGCGCAGGGGCACGAGCCGGTGATCTACGACCTGCGCCCGTCGCCGTGGCATAACGGGGATCCCGCCCACCCCACCGTCGACACCGTGCTCGGCTCGATCACCGACCGTGAGGCGCTCGAGCGGGCGCTGCATTCGTGCGACGCGGTCGCCCATCTGGCCGCTGTGGCGGACGTCAACGACGTCCACGCCGAGCCCGAGGACGCCGAGCGCGTCAACGCGCGCGGGACCGTGACCGTTTTGGAGGCCGCCCGCCGCGCCGGCGTCAAGCGCATCATCTACGCGAGCACGATCTGGGTCTACTCCGACTGCGAGCAGGAGGTAGTCGACGAGGACACGCTGCTTCCGCCGCCGTCGCACCTGTACACGAGCACGAAGCTCGCGGGAGAGCTGTACTGCAAGGCCTACCAGGAGCTTTACGGGATCGACTTCACGATCCTGCGCTTCGGCATCCCCTACGGACCACGCGCGCGCGAGGCCGCGGTAATCCCGGCGTTCGTCGGCAAGGCGCTGCGCGGCGAGCCGCTGACGCTCGCCGGCGACGGCGGCCAGTCGCGGCGGTTCGTGTACGTCGAGGACCTCGCCGAGGGAGTCGCGCTCGGGCTCAACGAGGTGGCTCGAAACCGGGTCTACAACCTCGCGTCGGACGAGAACGTGACGATCAAGCAGATCGCCGTGAACGTCCAGAAGCTGCTCGGCGACGTCGAGATCGTTTACACACCGGCGCGCCCCGGCGATTTCGGCGGAAAGGTCGTGCTGTCGGATCGCGCCGACCGGGAGCTTGGCTGGACCGCGCGGACGCCGTTCTCGGAGGGCGTCCGGCGGTACGTCGAGTGGCGCCAGCAGCAGACGGCGAGAGCCGCCGAGCGCGATGCCGCGGCGGTGATCCCCGCCGGGGAGCCGGACGCCGAGTCCGGGCCACGCAAGGTGCTGATCATCTCGGCGGACATCGGCGAGGGCCATGACCTGCCCGCGCGCGCGGTGGCGCGGGAGTTCCACGACGAAGACCCCGACGCGCTCGTCGCGATCGTGAACGGCCTGCCCGCGATGGGCTGGTTCCTGACCAAGCTTCTGCGCGAGAACTCGGAGTTCATGTTCCGCTGGGTGCCGTGGCTATTCGACCTCCAGTACCGGCTGTTCATGGGGTTCGCGCCGACTCGGTGGTTCTCGATGAAGATGCTCACGCTGCTCGGCCGGCGCGGTCTGATGCGGCTGATCAAGTCGTACAACCCGGACGTGATCGTGTCGACGTACCCGGGGGTGACGGCGGTCCTCGGCGAGCTCAGACGAACCGGCGCGCTCAAGGTGCCGGTGTATTCCTCGATCACCGACCTTGCGGGCATGCAGTTCTGGGCTCACCCCGGTGTCGATTTGCACTTCGTCACCCATCCGGAGACGAGCGAGGAGGTCGAGACCATTGCCGGGCCCGGCAGCGTGCGCTGGGCCAAGCCGCCGACCTCGCCGGCGTTCCTGGCCGCTCGGTCGCGCGCGGACGCGCGGCGTGCGCTCGGGCTGCCCGGCGACGACACGAAGGTGATCGCGGTGTCCGGCGGCGGGTGGGGCGTCGGCGATCTGCTCGGGGCGACCCGGGCGGCCCTGGAGGTGCCGGGCGCGCTCGTGCTGTGCCTGTGCGGTCGCAACGACAAGCTGCGGGCGCGAGTCTCGAAGGAGTTGGGCCTCGAGCCGCGCCTGCGGGTGATGGGCTTCACCGACCGGATGGGCGACGTGCTGGCCGCGAGCGACGCGCTGGTGCACTCGAGCGCCGGCCTGACCGTGCTCGAGGCGATCATCCGCGGCTGCCCGGTGATCTCCTACGGCTTCGGCTACGGGCACGTCCGCGTGTCGAACGAGGCGCTCGAGCGCTTCGGCCTCGCACAGGTGGCGCCGAACGTCTCCGACATCGGCCCGGCACTCGATCGCGCGCTCGAGCACCGGCCGGAGCCGGATGGATCGTTCGCCCGCCGGCCGTCGACCGCGTCGCTGATCCTCGGCGACGAGCGCCGGATGACGCCGCTTCCGGCTTGGCGGGTGCGGACCGCGAGGGCGCTAGTGGGCGGCGTCGCGGCGGTCGCGATCGTGAGCTGGACGCTCACTACCGGCGCCTCCTACAGCCTCGTCTCGCACATCGTGCACATGCGCCCCGTGACCGCGGTGACGACCGGCCGGCCCGAGGTCGGCGTGCTCGTCGACGCGCCGGCGAGCCAGATCCCGACGATCGCCAACTACCTCGCCGATCACGGAATTCGCGCCTCGTTCACGATGAGCCCGTCGGCCGATCCGCAGGAGCCGGTCGTCGCCGCCTACGGGGATCAGGCGGTGCCGCGGCTTCCGCATAGCGGCCTCGTCCGCTGGCTCGGGGCGCGCGACGAGCTCCACGACCTGATGGGGCAGCTCGGCTACGGCCATCACTTCCTGTATGCGTCGAGCGGGCCGAGCGTCGGGCAGTGGTGGATGGCCCACGGTGCCGGCGGGCGGCTCGTCGCCGGCGAGGTCCGGCTCCAGGACAGCGACGACAGCGTCGGGCACCTGCGTGCCGGCGAGGTCGTCGAGCTCCACTGCACGAGCGTCAAGCAGGTGACGATGCTTGTCGGCAAGCTCGACCGCGGCCTCGTGACGTTCCACCTGCGGGCCGTGCCCGTCGGTCAGCTCATTCGCGACTCCGGCTCGACTGTTTAGCCGGTTTCAGGCAGTCCCGGATCGGGCCACAGGGCGGTCCACGGCCGGCCGCACATGCGCGGATGCGGCCGGCCGTGGAGTTTTCGTCAAGTGGTCGCTCAGGCTCAGGCGAAGGCGATGGCGGTCGGCTCGGTGCCGAGGCCGGCCTGGGCCGTGTGGGCGACGGCGTTCGTCGTCGTGTCGATGACCGCGAGCGATCCCGACACGTTGCACGCGACCCACATGTAGCGGTTGTCCGGGGCGAGCCCGATCGCGGTCGGGATCTGGTTGGGCTGGGTGAACGTCGTCACCGTGTCGGTGTAGGTGAACGAACCGAGCGTGATCGCCTTCGTCACCCGCTGGGTGGCGGTGTTGATCACCGACACGGTGTTGTCGTTCGAGTTGGTCACGTACGCGCTCGAGCCGTCCGACTTGAACGCGGTGTTCCACGGTGTCTTGCCGACGTTGATCCGGCCGACCGTGCGCAGCCCGGAGGTCGCGAGAACGACGACCTGATCGCGCTCGGAGTCGGTGACCCAGGCGTGCTTTCCATCAGGTGTGACGGTCACGCCGTGCGGCTGGTGCAGCGATTCGGGCACCTTGCTCACATGGCCACTCGCGGTCTTGATCACGTAGACGCCGTCGGCGCAGGTCACGAACACGAGTGATCCGTCGGGGGATACGGTGACGATCTGCGGCCCCTCGCCGACGTCGATCGTGTCGGTCACCGCCTGGCTCGAGACGTTGACCACCGACACGGTCTGGGAGCCGCCGGGGCCGGTGTTCGGGCCGGTGTTGGCCACGTACGCCGTCTTGCCGTCAGGCGTGATCGCGATCCCGTGCGGATAGATCCCGACGACGATCGTGCTCGTGATCTTGTTGGTGGAGGTCGAGATCACCGACACGGTGTTCGTGCCCGACTCGGTCACCCACACCTCGCTCCCGTCGGGCGTCGCCGCGGCGCCGTACGGGTTGGTCGTGCCGCTCGAGATCGCGGAGGCCAGCGTGAACGTCGAGGTGTTGAAGATCCCGACGGCGCCGCCGACGATCGCCGGGACGAACGCATACGCCTGCCCGACGATCAGCGGCTTGTCCGCCACCGCCTGGATCTTGGCCAGGTAGACACCGTCGCCGCTCTTGCCAAAGTCGGCGCGGTGACTCGTACGGTTCTCTTCCAGACGGCTCAGCGTCCGGGGCAGTGCTTTTTCGGACCGCGAGCGCTCCCATGGGCGCGGCTGCGGGTTCCACGGCAGCGGCGGCCGGCGCTTCTCCTGGACCGGCGGGGTCTGGGTCGCGCCCGGGATCGTCGCCGGCGGCAGCGTCTCGACCTCGTTCTCGGCCTGCCAGAACTCGCCGATCGTGTTCGGCAGCGTGCGCGGGAAGGTCGAGGGCTTGCCGTTCGAGAAGCCGAGCGCCGAGGTCAGGTCGCCGAACGTCTGCCTGCGCCAGTCGGTGATGTTGGTCTCGCGGACGCCCGTGAACCGCTCGAGGAACTGGAGCACGGAGGTGTGGTCGAACTGCTCGGTGGCGACGTAGCCGCCCACCGTCCACGGCGAGACGATGAACGCCGGCACCCGGACGCCGCCGCCGATCGGCCAGTTCGGGGACGCCGGCGTGGTGTTCGTGTCCGCATCGACGAACTCACCCGGCGTGCCCGCGGGCGGGAGCGGCGGGACGACGTGGTCGAACAGTCCGTCGTTCTCGTCGTAGTTGACGACGAACACGGTCTTGGACCACAGATCCCGGTTCTCGGCCACCGCGTTCAGTTTCGACGCGAGGTAGTTGGCTCCCGACGCCGGGAGGTAGGCCGGATGCTCGCTCTGCCCCGAGGTCGGCACGATCCACGAGACCGTCGGCAGCTTGTCGTGCTTGGCGTCCCACTCGAACCGGTCCGGCGGGTAAATCGTCAGCCCGCCCTCGTATAGCGCGGAGCCCGGCTTCGCGGCCTGGTAGGCCTCGAAGAACTCCAGCACATTGGTGCCGTAGTCGTCCTCTTCCTGATAGATGCGCCAGCTGATCCCGGCCTCGGTCAGCCGCTCGGGGTAGGTCGTCCACGTGTACGGCGTTCCGGTGGCGGGGCTGGGGACGACGTTCGAGATGACCGGGCCGCCGTTCTTGCCCTCTGGATCGATCATCCCGGTCATCAGGTAGATGCGGTTGGGCCAGGTCGGGCCGAGCAGCGAGCAGAAGTAGTGGTCGCACAGCGTGAACGTCTCGGCCAGCGCGAAGTGGAACGGGATGTCCTGGCGCTCGTAGTAGCCCATGACGTACCAGTAGCGCGCGGAGGTGTCGGCCGCGTAATGCGACGGGATCCAGTTGTTGTTGAGCGCGGTGGTCGGCTGCCCGTTCGTGGTCGGCACGGTGATGTTCAGCGAAAGGTGCTGGTAGTACCAGGCGTGTGAGGTCGAGGGGATCGCCTGCGAGCTCGTGGCCTTCGTGTCGAGGTGCCAAGGCAGCAGGTAGTTGTCCGGGTTGTACGGGTCGTACTGGTAGAAGATCGACTTGCCCTCGACGTCGTTGAACGGCGGGGTCGGGTCGGTCTGGACGAGCGCGTTCGGATCTCCGAACCCGGCGACTCCGCCGAGCGTGCCGAAGTAGTGGTCGAACGACCGGTTCTCCTGCATGTGGATGACCACATGCTTCACGTCCCTGAGCGAGCCCCTTCGCGGACCCTCGGCGGCGGCGCGGGCAAGCGCGGGCGGCAGGACGGAGGAGGCGAGTAGGCCGCCCGCTCCGGCGGCGGCGGAGCTGAGCAGACGACGACGGGTTACATCGGGCATGAAAAAGCCCCCCTTCGGGCTGGACGTCGAGACACGGGTTCGTTACCCACGGGCGAGGGCTGCGACGCGGGAGATTCACTCTGGGACCGGCTGCCGGATCCTAGGTTCGGTCCGGGGTCGCTGGTGTTACCGCGATGCGACGACCGTGTTACCGACGTGTATTCAAATCACCGCTGCCAGCGAACCCCGAGGGGCGCTACCAATGGACGCCGCAGGTCGCTGCTACCAGTGCACGCCGCGGGTTGCGCGGACGAACGCGCGCTCCTCGGGCGTGGGCTCGTGGTCGGGCTGCTTCTTGTCGCCCTCGGGAATCAGGTGGTAGGCGCGGTTGACGACGAGGTCCTGTGCGCCCGGCGCCACCGCGTACGTCAACTGCCCGATGCTCCCGAGCATCGTCGCCATTCGCTTCGGCCGCTTGCGGATCGCCTCGGCGATCATGTGGCCGGCCTCTTTCGGGCTGAGGGTCGGGAACCGATCGTAGATCTTGGTCGGGGCGATCATCGGAGTCCGCACGAGCGGCATGTACACGGTCGTGATGTGGACCCCGTCGTCGATGACCTCCGGCCCGATCGACCGCGAGAACGCATCGAGCGCGGCCTTCGACGCGACATACGCCGAGAACCGCGGCGTGTTCATCTGCAGCCCGATCGTCGAGATGTTGACTATGTGGCCCGACCCGCGCTCGCGCATCGTCGGCAGCAGGTCCAGGATCAGCTTGACCGCGGCGAAGTAGTTGAGCTGCATCGTCCGCTGGTAGTCGTGGAAGCGGTCGTACGCCCGGTCGACCGAGCGGCGGATCGACTTGCCGGCGTTGTTGACGAGGACGTCCACGGCCTCGTGCTGCTCGAGCACCTCCGCACACATCCTGTCGATGTCGTCGACGTCGCTCAGATCGCACGTGTGCACATAGGCGACGCCGCCGAGGCCCTCGATCTCGTCGGCCACCTCCTGTAGCTGGTCGGCGCGCCGGGCGACGAGCAACATCGTTCCACCGGCCTCACCGATCTCGAGCGCTGCTGCCTTGCCGATCCCCGACGACGCACCGGTGATCATCACCGTTCGGCCGCTGACCGCGTCCTCGAGTGAGCGGGCCAGCACGTCGCCGGCGCCGGGGATGCGCTGGCCGAATGCCCGCAGCGTGCGGAGGCCGTCGGCGGCGATGTCGAATGGATTTGGGGGCGCCATTGCGAACGTGACCGTACCATCGCTCACGGAGCCGGGGCGCCATCAGCGGCCCCTGGCTGGCGCCGAACGGCCACGTGCTCGCGACGCTGACCTACCGGACTGCGTTCCAGTAGGGCTCGCGATCACCCGAGTGTCGCGAGCACCTGCTTTGCCATGTTGGCCTCGCCCAGCTGGTTCGGGTGGAGCGGGAACGCGGCCGAGGTCGGAACGATCCCGTTGACCCACGCGACGCCCGGCGCCTTGCATGCGTCGTGTCCGACGCTCGAATTCCAGGTGTCGACGAACGTCGCGCCGTTGGCCGCGGCGGTCTGCGCCTCCACCTTGTTGAGGTCCTGCTCGAGCGAGTTGAAGTACTTGATGTCGCCGGCGGAGACCGGGACGAGCGGCCAGCAGCTCGTGCCGTTGACCGGCAGCCCGTCGGGGTAGCCGACGATCAGGACCCTGGCGCTCTGCGCACGGGTGTGGATGCCCTGGATGACGCTTGCCACCTTGGGTCCGGTCGCGTTGATCGCCGCGACGTTCGGGTCGCTTCCGCTCGCGTCGTAGTGGTTCTTGCACGCGGTCCCGGTTGGATGGGTGGCGTCGAGCTCGGCGCACTCCTCGGCCACGCCGATCAGGCCGGCGTCGTTGCCGCCGATGCCCACGGTCACGAGCGCGTCGCTCGAGCTCAGCGCGTTGAACTGCGGCGGGTTTGTCTGAAGGCCGTAGAGATTCTGCGACTGCGTCATGTCGGCGGTGGTGGCGCTCGAGCAGCTCGCGTCGGTGAAGCTCGAGGGGTTGATCGCGCGGGAGACGTCGGACGGATAGTTGTTCGTCGAGCGTCCGCACAGGATCGGGTTGCCGGTCGGGGAGGGGACGAGCGGGGCGGCGGTATAGGAGTCGCCCAGCGAGACGTACGGGCCGGCGGCGGCCGCCGGCGCGGCGGTGGCGAGTCCGGCCGTGACCAGTCCGGCTATTGCGAGTCCTGCGGTGGCGAGTCTGGCCGTGGCGAGTCGGGCGGTGGCGAGTCTGGCGGTGGTGAGTCTGGCGGTGGTGAGTCTGGCGGTGGTGAGTCTGGCCGTGGCGAGCCGTGCGGCGCGGCTCATTGCGCGAGTTCGCATGAAGTCCTCCCTCTTGGTCCGGCTCACTGGTCCCTGCGCCTCTCCCTGTTCCTCCGACCTTTTCGAGGCGCCGGCGACCCTATCCCAACCCCACATCCATCCGAGCCACATGCGAACATGCGTTCGGTCATGATCGCCTGCGTCCTTCTGCCTCGATTTCAGCTTGCCGTCGCCCTGGAGGGCCGCGCCGAGCTGCTGCAGGCACCCACCGCGCTCGCGCCCGAGCCCGGTGGAACACAGCTGATCGGCGAGGTCTCGCTGTCGGCCGAAGCGTTCGGCGTCCATCCTGGGATGCGGCTCGGGGAGGCGCTGGCGCGTTGCCCGCGCCTCACGCTCGTCGCCCCCGATCCCGCCGGCGTCGCCGACTCGTGGGAGCGGCTGCTCGTACGCCTGGAATCGATGGGGGCCGCCGTCGAGCCCGAGCGACCGGGGCTCGTCTGCTTCGACGTGCGCGGGCTGTTGCGGTTGCACGGCGGTCTCGAGGGCGTGCTCGCGGCGGCTCGCCGGAGCCTGCGCACGCCGGCTCGCTACGGGGTCGCGCCGTCGCGGTTCGGTGCGGTGGCGGCGGCGACCCGTGCCCGAGTCCGCCGGCCGGTGATCGTCTCCGGTGGGCGCAAGCAGGCGGGCGAGTTCCTCGCGCCGTTACCCGTGGCGCTGTTGCGCGCCCGGCCGGCGCTGGCCGAGATGCCCGAGGCGCTCGAACGCCTCGGGATCGGCACGCTCGGCGAGCTGGCGGCGCTCGTGCCGGCGGCGCTGGCCGACCGGTTCGGCACGGCCGGGCTCCATGCCCACGAGCTCGCGAGCGGTGGAGACGGCGCGCTGCGACCGCGGCCGGCGCGCGAGTACCTGCGCGAGGCGCTCGAGCTGCCGGACGCCGGATCCGGCATTCAGTTGGAGCGCGCGCTCGGGCTCCTGATCGATCGTCTGCTGGCTCGGCGGGAGCGGCGCGGCCGGACGCTGCGGGCGGTCGTGCTATCCGCAGTGCTCGTCGAGCAGGGTGGTACCTGGCGCGAGCAGGTCGTGTTTCGCGAGGCGCTGGCCGATCCGGTGAGGATGCGGCTCGCGCTCGCGCCGCGGCTCGCGCTGATGCCGGCGCCGGCGCAGGAGTTGCGCCTCGCGGTGGAGCGGTTCGGGCCGCACGCCAGCGATCAGCGAGGGCTGCTGGACGATCCCGTCGCCGCCCGCAAGGCGCGCCTACGCGAGGCGATCCGTCAGACGCGAGCGGCCGCCGGCCCCGACGCCGCCCTGCGCGTGCTCGAAGTCGACCCTGACTCGCGCGTCCCCGAGCGGCGAGCGGTGCTGACCCCGTTCGAAGGATGACCCCGTCTTCCAGCTCGCGTGCCTACCGAGCGCGGCCGGCGTTCGATCGCGCCGGCCCCGGATTGCCCGGCACCCGGTTGCGCTCGCTCTGTGTCCCCGGATCCGTCGGCCCCCGTCCGCCTGGCCCCCAATCGCGCGCCGCACCCGGTCTCGCCGGCACGCGGTCCCGCTTCCACCTGGATCGCGTGGGCACCAACATTTACACACTTATCGTGGGTGTTTTACACAGATTCTGTGATTATCTTGGCGTGGGGGCGATCGCCGGCTTCCCGTCACCCGAGCGGATCCAGGTTCCGAAGGTACGTCTGGAACAGCGGGTCGACGATCCGCCAGTCGGCCCTCGCCACGTGCTCGACGATGCCCGCACGCAGCAGCAGCTTCAGCACGCGGTCCCGAATCGCCGGCGGCAGACGCCTGGGAACGGGCTCGCCCCTGGCCAGGGCGCGAGCGACCTGGAGCGCATTCCTGTGAAGCCGGCGGATGTGCTCGACGGTCTGCTCCATAGTCGGCAGGTCGCTGTCGAGCGCGGCCTCGTAGCCCAGTTGGACAACGTCGAGATCGATGTCGCGGCGATCGAGCTGAATCGAGACGAGATGGGTCTGCTGCGCGATCCGCATCGTTGCGCGCGGATGCTGCGCTCCCAGCTCCACGATCCGATCGAGCGCCGGCGACTCGATCGTGCAGTCGTCCGCCGAGAAGCGCTCGAGCAATCCTCTGGACCAGTCCTCGGCGGAGATCGGATGAAGCCGATGGAAGCTCCCGAAGCCGCTGAACGCTCGCTGCCCGGGGGCGAACAGGTCGCGCATGACGTGCTCGAGGCTGCCGGCGAACAGGAAGCTGACGCTGGGGCTGCGCTGGAACGCGGCTCGCATCCGCTTGGTGACGAGGTCGGGATCGCCATAGGGGCGGCGCTCGCTCGCGACCTCCTGGAACTCATCGAAGAACAAAACCAATCTGCGTCCGTCCGCGCGAGCGGCTCGCTCGGGCAGGTCGAGCGCCAGGTCGAGTGCGCGGACCGGATTCTGCGCGGCCCATCCCGGCGTGATCGCGAGCTCCACTCCGTCGCCGAGCTCGCCCTTGAGCTTGAGGACCGCGGCGGCCTGCGTCGCGTTCAGAGCGGCGCGACCGAGTTCCCTCGCCCGGCGCACGATGCGCCGGATCTGAGAGCGATTGGCGATCACCGCCACGGCCAGCGCCTCCGCCAGCTCGGCGGCGTCGGAGATCCGGAACAGGTCCAGCCGGGCTGTGTAACAGCCGCTTCGCTCCACGCGGCCGAGGGCTGCGTCGCACACGCTCGTCTTGCCAGTCCGTCGAGGCCCCGCCAGGATCAGGTTCGTCCCGTTCTCGAGCGCGGTCGCAACCTCCCGGACGTCGTCGGCGCGACCGATCAGCTGACTCGCGGGGATCGGAACGTCGGTGGGAAACAGGTCGCCGCTGGCTTGCCGCATGCGCGGATCGTATCAGACTTACACGACTTCTGTGTAATTATTACACAGATTACGTGGATGCTGGCGGGCAACGTCCCGGCTAACGGCTCCGAGAGTTCGGCGGGAGCGTGGGTCCGGCGATGACCGGGCCGCGCCGGCTATCCGTTCCCCGCCGGGTGGCGGTCACCGCCGGCGGGGAGGGTTGCCCGGTCACGGTCGACGGCCGGACCGTCGACTCGGTGCGCGAGTCATGGCTCGTGGAAGACCGCTGGTGGACCGATCGACCGCTTCGCCGGCGCTACTGGGAGGTCGTCACGACGTGCGGCCGAGACGAGATCGTCTTCCACGACCTCGAGAAAGGGAGGTGGTGGAGGCAGCGCTGAGCCCCGTCATAAACTCCAGGCCTCATGGCCGACCCATCCACCCACGCGTCGTCATCCGCTGGCGCGTCGTCATCCGCCGGCGCCCTCGACCCGGGACCAGTGGCCGTCGGCACCTGGAGCGGCGGGCGGTTCATGCACTTCGGCGCGCCGCTTGATGACGAGCGCTTCGTCGCCCTGATCATGCCCGACGAGTCGATCCGGACGGTGATGACCGCGGACGTCTACGGCGCCGGCGAGGCCGATCAGATGCTCGGACGCGCGATCGCCGGCCGCCCACGGAGCGACATGTGCATCGTCGGCGCCGTGGGCCACGACTTCTACACCGGCGAGCGCGATGGCCCGAGGGGGTTCCCGCGCTTCACCGACCCCGGGCTACGGGATGCCTCGGACTACGCCGGCTACCTGCGCATGGCGACCGAGCGCAGCCTCGAGCGCTGCGAGATCGACAGCTTCGACCTGCTGCTCCTCCACAACCCCGACCGCATCGGCTACACCAGCGAGGCGGTATGGGAGGGGATGGCGGCGCTGCGCGAGGCCGGTCTGACGCGTCTGATCGGCGTCGCGCCGGGTCCGGCCAACGGCTTCACGCTCGACCTGATCGATTGCCTGGAGCGCTTCGGCGCGCTGCTCGACTGGGCGATGATCATCCTCAACCCGCTCGAGCCCTGGCCCGGCGAGCTGTGCCTCGACGCCGCCGCGGCCGCCGAGGTGAAGGTGATCACGCGCGTAGTCGATTACGGCGGCCTGTTCTTCGACGACCTGCTGCCCGGTCAGGAGCTGGCGCGCCAGGACCACCGCAGTTTCCGGCCGGACGGCTGGATCGAACGCGGACGCGAGCGGCTCGAGCTTATGCGACCCGTGGCCGACCGCACCGGCCTGACGATGATCCAGCTCGCGTGTCAGTGGAACCTGGCGCACGCGCCGGTGGCGTGCGTGGCGCCGACGCTGATCCAGGAGGTGGGCGCCGGCGCCCGGCCGATCGAGCACAAGCGCGCCGAGCTCGCGGCCCTGCCGACCGAGGTCCGGCTGACCGCCGAGGACGTCGACGCGATCCGGTCGATCGGCGACAACACCGGCTCCATGGCGCTCAAGGGCGCGACCCCAGAGCACTCCGGCGAAGATCGGCCCGACCGGTGGGACCTCGACGATCACCTCGTCGAGGTCGCGGAGCGGTGGGGGATCTCCCCTGATCGTCAGCTCATCAAGGTGGCGGGGTAGCGTGGACGAGGGCGATCTCAACTTCCGGCTGACGGGTGGCTGCGGCTGCGGAGCGGTCCGCTTCGAGGTCAGCGCGCCGCCGGTTTCCTCGATCTACTGCCATTGCACGCGCTGTCAGCGCCGTACCGGGACCGCGTCGTCGGCGAACGCCCGCCTCGAGCCTGGCTCGTTCCAGATCACCAGCGGTGAGGACCGGCTGCGCTCGTGGGCGCCGGCGGACGGAGCTGAGAAGTTCTTCTGCGGCGACTGCGGCTCGGCCCTGTTCAGCCGCAACGAGGGCGACCGCGTCGGGGTTCGCCTCGGTGCGTTCGACGATGATCCCGGAGTGCGCCCGACCGCCCATCAGTTCGTCGCCTACGCGCCTGCGTGGCTGCCGGTCCCCGACGACGGCCTTCCGCGCTATCCCGAGCGCCAGGTCGCGGACTGATCCGTTACTCGGCGCCGAGCTGCTCGGCGTCCGGCTGCTCGGCGCGAACCCACTCGCAGCCGACCGAAAGGTCCTCGACTCCCATCGCGGCGGCGACGTTCAGCCACATGCCGTAGCGGAAGAACTCGTCGATCCGCTCGGGCTCGGCGTCCGCGAGCGACTGGACGTGGATGACGATCCGCGCGTAGCAGGCTCGCACGCGTTCGCGGATCTCCTCGTCGTCGCAGGCGGCGTACGCCTGGTGCTGGAGCATGAGGTAGTCGCGATCCGTCGACAGCAGCTCGACGTACGCGTTGCCCATCGCCTTCAGCACGTCGACATCCGGCGGGGCGGTTGCCGGGTCGAACTCCGACGCCGCCTTCGTGAACAGCGCCGCCAACCTGTCGAAGCAGCGCTCGACCGCGGCGATGAAAAGCTCGCGCTTGTTGGCGAACAGGCTAAAGACGTACGGCTGCGCCACGCCCACCTGGCGGGCGATCCGGTCGACCGGCGTGCCGTGCAGCCCGCCGTGTGCGAACTCGTGAACCGCGGCATCGATGAGCGCATCCCGGCGCTCGGCGGCCGGGATGCGCTGACGGGTTGGCTTTTGGTCGGTTACGGGTGTGGTGGCCATTCGTGGGTCCTCGATCCTAGGGCACGGTCAAGCGGTCAGTAAGGGGCGATCGTGCGGACGATCACGCGGTCAGGCCGGTGAGCTCTCGCTCGAACGCCTCGCGAGTGGTCATCGTCGCTTCCTCGGCCGCGTGCGCCGAGGCCGACGCCCGCGTGCTGAACGGGAACACCACCGCAATCAGCGCGCCGGCGGCCAGCACGCCTGCGCCAACCCAGAGCGCGGGCACGAGCCCGCTGACGTAGGCGTGCGGCGACAGGTAGCTGCCGTGGCTCGTGAACACCGTGGCCAGCACGGCGATGCCGAGCACGCCGCCGAGCTCGCGGATCGCGTTGGTGGCGCCCGACGCCTGCCCGGTCTGGGAGGTCCGCACCGAGGCCAGGACCGCGTTGGCCGAGGGCGCGAACACGAGCGCCATTCCGCTGCCGGCGAGCGCGAACGGAATCACCAGGCTGGCGTATGACTCGCCGACGCTCGCGACGCTCGCCATCCAACCGAGCGCGATCGCCTGCAGAGCCAGACCGGCGATCATGAACAGGCGGCTGCCGTAGCGCTCTGACATGAAGCCTGCGATCGGCGCCACGACCATCACCGCGCCGGTCCACACCAGGAGCTTCACGCCTGCCTGGAGCGGAGTGTTCTGCAGCACGTTCTGGAGGAACTGGCTCAGGAAGAAGATCGAGCCGAACATTCCGAAGTACATCGCGAGCGAGACAACGTTGGTGACGGCGAAGCCGCGGTTGGCGAAGAACTCCATCGGGAGCATCGGCTCATCGGTGCGCAGCTCGTGCGCGATGAACGCCAGCACCAGCAGGAGGCCGGCGGCCAGCGAGATCACGACCTCGGCACTGCCCCAGCCGAGAGACTGCGAGCGGACCAGGCCGAACACCACCCCGAACAGGCCGGTCGAGGCGAGCGCGAGGCCGGGGAGGTCGAGGTGCTTGAGGGTCCCGCGGCTCTCAGTCAGGCGGGCGCCGGCGAGCGGAACCAGTGCCAGACCGATCGGAACGTTGACCCAGAAGATCAGATGCCAGGAGGCGGCCTGCGTCAGCGCGCCCCCGACCAGCGGGCCGGCAGCCACGCCGATGCCGCTGATCGCGGACCACACGCCGAGCGCGAGTCCGCGCTGCTCGGGCGGGTAGGCCTCGGCGAGCAGGGTCAGCGTCAGCGGCGTGACGATCGCGGCGCCGACGCCCTGCAGGGCCCGGGCGGCGATCAGGAAGTCAATCGAGGGCGAGAGTGCCGCGGCCACCGACCCGGCGGTGAACACGGATATCCCCACCATGAACATCCGCTTGCGCCCGAACCGGTCGCCCAGGGCAGCCCCGGTCAGCAGCAGAACCGCGTAGGCGAGCACGTAAGCGTTGACCGTCCACTCGAGCGTCTGGATCGACGCGCCGAGGTCGCGGTGGATGCTCGGGAGCGCGACGTTGACGACCAGGTTGTCGAGCACGGTCATGAACAGGCCGAGCGAGACGATCACGAGGGTCCAGATCCGACGGCTTGAGCTGATGGTCTGCGGCATGTCCTCCGTCCCTTCTTAGTGAGTGCTAACTAGGCAGAAGATTAGCAGCGACTAATAACTTGTCAAGAGGGTGCGCGGACTTTTGTGGCGGGGGTTGGTGGGCGGGGTCGCGGTCGCGGGTGGTTGGCGGCCCGGCTCTAGGCTTGGCACGGGCCTGAGCCGCGGGTCGCTGGCGTGCCGAATCGCGCGACGGACGGTTTTTACGCTGACCCGACCTCGACTCTTTACGCTCGCTCTACGGGTAAGTGGGTATCCCCTGGTTGGTGAGCAGGGGACTAACCGAACGGATCCGCGAGCGCGGACTCGAGCTTCGCGGCCGGATCGGTGCCGGCGCGCGCGGTGGCCGCGTGCCCGGTGGGGGCGCGCGCGGTAGTGGCGCGGACCGCCGCCGCCGCGTCGAGCTGACCCACTGGGGCGGGCTCGACGGACTCCGCGGGCTCGCCGTAGCAGCGGTCCTGCTCTACCACGGCGGCGTCGCGTGGGCACAAGGAGGGTTCCTCGGGGTCGAGGTGTTCTTCGTCCTGTCGGGGTTTCTGATCACCTCACTGCTGCTGGCCGAGTGGGGGCGCTCGTCCGCGATCGCGTTGGGGGCGTTCTGGGCGAGGCGCGCGCGGCGGCTGCTGCCGGCGCTGTTCTTCCTGGTCGCGGTGATCGGGCTCTATTACGCGGTCGCGGGGTCAGCGCAGGCGATCCCCGGCCTCAAGGGCGACGGGATCTCGGCGCTCACCTACTACAGCAACTGGCACCAGATCGCCGCCGGGACGAGCTACTTCGCCACCACCGGCCCGGTGTCGCCGCTCGAGCACACGTGGTCGCTGGCGATCGAGGAGCAGTTCTACGTCGTGTGGCCGATCGTGGTCGGCGGCGTGCTGTGGCTCGCGAGTCGCGGCGCCAAGCGTTCGCCCCAGCGCCCGTTCCTGGTGTTGCTCGGGGTGACCGTCGTCGGCGCGATCGCGTCGGCCGTCGACACCGCGCTGCTGTTCGCAGGCGGCAAGAACCTCGATCGCGTCTACTACGGAACCGACACGCGGGCGGCAAGCCTGCTGATCGGGGCGTCGCTGGCGATCGTCCTCGTGATCTCGCGCGCGCGTTCGGCCCAGCGCGCCGAGGACCCCACCGAGGTCCCGCACACCGACCGCGCGCCGCGCCCCGGCGCACGCCGGGATCGAGCGCTCGCCGCCGGCGCACTTATTGCGCTTGGCGTCGTGCTCGCGACGGCCGCCACCGCCCGCGGCTCGGACGGCTGGCTCTACCCCTACGGCCTCCTCGGGCTCGACGCCGCGGTCGTGCTCCTGATCCTGGCCGCAGTCAGGCAGCCGGCGTCGCTCGCGGCACGGGCACTCGCGTGCCAACCGCTGCGCGCGCTCGGCAAGATCTCCTACGGGCTCTATCTGTGGCATTTCCCGCTGTTCCTGTGGCTGAGCGCGAGCGCGGTCGGCGTCAGCGGTACGCCCCTGCTGATCATCCGGCTCGCGGTAACGCTGGCGGTCAGCACCGTCTCGTACTTCTTGATCGAGCAGCCGATCCGGCAGCGCCGGCGGCCGACCTGGCTCGTGCGCGCGCTGGCGCCGCTCGCGGCCGGTGGCGCGGTGGCGGCGCTGTTGCTCGCGTCGGCGGCCGACCAACTCCCGGTCGGGATTCCCGCCGCCGCCACCCTGCCGCAGCCCCCGCCGCAGCTCCGCGGCAGTGACCCGTCGTGCACGGTCACGCTGAAGGACACGCCGGACTACGGCATGGCGCCTTTGCCCGCGAGCAAGGAGCAGCAGTTCGTCTACTCGGCGCTCGGCTATCACCAGCTGACCTGGAGCGGGTCGGGTCAGAAGACGTTCCAGACCTGTCCGCCCAAGCGTGTGCTGATGGTCGGCGACTCGCTGGCCTTCACGCTGGGCGTGCCCTGGCTCAGCAACGAGGAGCGCTACGGCACCGAGCTCGCGAACGGCGCGTTGCTCGGGTGCGCGTTCACCACCGACGGCGAGCTCGACGTCGACGGCACGTGGGAGGCTCAGTCCGAGGGCTGCCCGACCGAGGCCGAGCATTGGGCCGCGGAAGCGAACGCGCTGAAAGCTCAGGCGGTCGTGGTCGAGCTCGGGTACCGCGACACGCTCGACTGGAAGATCGACGGCAAGGTCGTCCACATCGGGGAGCCGGCGTTCGACGCGTCCCTGGAGAAGCAGATCGACCGCTTCATACAGACCATGGGCGCGGGGGGCAGGAAGATCCTGTTCCTGTCGATCCCGTACGTCGACCCGCCGAACGAGCCGGATGGCTCGGCGGCGCCGGCCGCCTCGCCGGCGCGGCACGCGCTGATCAACTCGATGCTTCAGGAGGCCGCCCGTCGCCATCCCGGACAGGTGTCGGTGCTCGACATCGACCAGACGGTCTCGCCGGGGAACCACTACAACAACAAGGTCAACGGGCAGCTGTGCCGGTTCGACGGCGTTCACTTCAGCGCGTACTGCAGCGAGCTGCTCGAGCCGAGCGTGCTCGGCGAGGTCCGAAAACTGGTCGGCTGACCGCACCGTTACTTTCCCAGAGTGCGTCGATTTCTCTGGGTGCCCGTAGCGTTTCTCCTGCTGTTCAAGCTCGGCGGCTCGCTGCTCGACTCCGATCCCCCGGCGGCGGCGACCCCGGGGCCGGTGCCCGCGGGGAGCCACTGGATCGCGACCTGGGGCGCGAGCCCGCAAGCCGCCACCCGCGGGAACCTGTCCCGCGCGGGCTTCCGCGACGCCACGATCCGTGAGATCGTGCTCTCGAGCGTCGGCGGGGCCAGGGTCAGGGTGCGGCTCACGAACGCGTTCGGCGGCGGACCGCTGCGGATCGGGGCCGCGGCGATCGCGCTCGACCAAAGCGGCCCGAACACCGTCGCCGGCACCTCGCGCGCGCTGTGGTTCGATGGCCGGCGCTCGGTGCTGATCCCGCCGGGCGGCGAGGCGGCCAGCGAGCCGGTCGCGCTCACGGTGCCGCCGGCGACTCGGCTGGCGGTCAGCATCTTCCTGCCGCGCGCGACCGGTCCCGCCACCGAGCACGCCGACGCCGAGCAGGTCAACTTCGTCGCGGTCGGAGCCCACGCCGCCGGCGGCGCCGGCGCGTTCCAGACCCGCACGCACTCCTGGTACTTCCTCGCGGGCGTGGACGTGCTCGCTCCTCGCAGGACGCTCGGATCGGTCGTCGCGCTCGGCGACTCGATCACCGACGGGGTCGCCTCGCCGCTCGACAAGAACGAGCGGTGGCCGAACGACCTCGCCGCCCGACTGAACCGGCTTCCGGGGTCGAGGCTGGCGGTGGTAGACGAGGGGATCGGCGGCAACCGCGTTCTCAACGGCTCGATCTGCTGTGGCGTGAGCGCGATCGCGCGGTTCCAGCGGGACGTGCTCGATCAGCCCGGCGCGCGAGACGTGATCCTCCTCGAAGGGATCAACGACATCGGCTTCAGCCGGAGTCGCAACCCGCTGAACGCGCCGCACACGAACGAGTCCGCGCTCCAGATAGTCGAAGGCTATGAGCGGATCATCACGCTCGCGCACACCGCCGGCCTTCGCATCTTCGGCGCGACGCTGACGCCGTTCGAAGGGGCCCGGTACTGGTCGCCGGAGGGCGAGGCCAAGCGCGAGGCTGTCAACAACTGGATCCGGACGAGCGGCGCGTTCGACGGCATCATCGACTTCGCCCGCGCCGTCGCGGACCCGAGCGATCCCGACCGGCTCAACCCGGCGTACGACAGCGGCGATCACCTGCATCCGAACGCCGCCGGGTACGGGGCGATGGCAGCCGCGGTCGACCTGGGCGCCCTGCTCGCAGCGGGCTGACGCGCCGGCGAGATCCGCCCGGCGCTAGAGCGAGATGCGCCGCCCCGCTCGCGCCGGCCGCGGCAACCCGGCGTGGGCCTCGGCGAGCGCCGCCACCCGGGCACGCACACCGTCGCGCACCGGCGATACGCGTCCGGCAGCGGCGTCGACATGGACGAGCATGTGCTCGCCGGTCGCGACCGGCTGGTCCTCGCCCCGGCGGACGATCGTGTGGAACACGTGCAGCCGCTTGTCGTCCCACCCGAGCACCTGGGTGATCGCCTCGACGCGGTCGCCCGCGTATAGCTGGCCCACGTGGCAGATGTGCGTCTCGACGGTGTAGTAACTGGCGCCGGTGGCGAGGTAGCCGGCGTCGACTCCGATAAGGCGGAGGAGCGCGTCGGTCGCGTCACCGCACAGCTCCAGGTAGCGGAACTCGGTGACGTGGCCGTTGTAGTCGATCCAGTCCGTGGGGATCTCGCGCGCCATCAGCCGTAGCGGCGCCGGCGGCCCGCCGTCGGCGGCACCGCCGGGCCCGCGCGTCGTTGTCCCTCTCGCGCTCAGATCGTTCGACAACCTACGTTCAGACAAAAGCAGTGTCAAGGCGGATATGCGCTGACAACGTTCACGCGGCGCGGTGGCGGTGGGCGGTGGCGCGCCAGCCCGACTAACTCCGCACTCGCCACCCTCGCGGGCGGTGAATGCGGGTTCAGCCACCTATGGTGTGGCCAAGTCCTCTCTCGACCGACAGACGGCGGCGAGAGTGGGTTTAGCCACACGCTCGCCTCGCCCGCGCGCCGTCGCCCGCGCCTCAGACCCCGAGTTTCGTCTTCACTCGCCCGGGGCCGTCCGGTGAATGCCCGTTCACCCGGGTATGGCGCGGAGATCGGGGCACTCGAGCGAGGTGGCCACGCGAATGTGCCGTTTCCCGCAATGGCCGCAGGGCCGAGGGCTCTCGGCCGATGCCCGGCCGGCGCCGCGAATCACGCCACCGACCGCAACTCGCCGCTCACGCCCTCGATCGCGACTAACTCCGTATTCGCCACCCCCGGCCGGCGGTGAATTCGGTCAGTCGCGTATAGCCCGCGTTTCTCCGCACTCGAGCTGAGACCGGCGTTGAGTGAGGGACTTGTCGGGCTGCTCGGGCTCGTGCCGAGCCGCGGCGTGCGCCTGCCCCGCGGATGCGCCCTGCGCTACTCGTCCGCGGGTACAGACTTGGCGGCGGCGGCCGGCTCTGCCCCGTTCGCCGGCGCAGACTCAGCGTCCGCCGCCGACTCGGCCCCGTCTGCGTCCGCCGGCTCGGCATCGAGGTCGCGAATCACCGGCTCGGCGTCGATCGCCTCGTCGAGGCAGCGCAGCACGTAGCCGTAACGCAGCATCCGTTCGATCTCGTCGCGGCCCAGGTCCCGCCACGTGACCTTGTCCTGGAGCTGGCGCTGAAGCTTGTGCGCCGCGGTGGCGACGTACCCGCTCCACACCTCCTGCGGCAGCGTCATCACCGTCTCGAACTCCTCGGTCGCAAGCTTGCGGACGGGATCGGCCAGCCGCTTGATCGCCGCCGGGTCCCCGCCGAGCCGCTCGACATCGGGTCGGGCGCTGAGTCCGAACGCCGCAGGCCGAAGCGTCGGCTGTTCGGTCGGATCGGCCAGCACGGCTCGGGAAGCGTAGCCTGCCACGAGCGCGATCCGAAAGCCTCGCTGGGCCTCCTCGCTCGCTTCTTCGCGGGAGGCGTAGCTGTCCACCAGCCGGATCCCGAGCGGTGCGGTCACCGGGCTGAGGTTGTCCAGGCGCGCGGCGGTTTCGGAGGCGGCCTTCCATACCTCGCTGACCCATTTGCGGGCATCGCGCGCGAGGTGCTTGCGCAGCTCGCGACGCGTCAAACGCCACGATTGTCGCTGCGTCCGCCTGCTCATCGGGGCCACCCTACCAACCGTCCTGGAGGCGTCGGCAGAGGTAGTCCCACAGCGCCGCGCGCTGGCGCTCGGACCAAACCGTCTCGCGCTTTCGGAGCGCCTCCTCGTCCGATGACCACCGTTGCGGCCCGCCCATCGCATGGGTCAGCATCTGCTGGTGCGACGCCTTCTCGAGCAGGACCGCGCGGATGACCGCGTCACGGACGTCTTTGCCGGCCGTGACGATCCCGTGGTTGACGAGCAGGAGTGCGTGCTGCTCGCCGAGCGCAGCGGCGACGTCGGCTCCCATCTCGGTGGTCACGATCAGCTCTCCGGTCTTCGTGTACCGCGGCACGTCGGGCGGGACGAACAGCGTGCCGGCGTGCGATACCGGGCGCACGGGCTGCCCGCTTGCGCCGATCGCGATCGAGTGCGGCGGATGCGAGTGGACCACGCTTCCCGCGTCAGGCCGTGCCCGCATCACCTCGGTGTGGATCGGCCACTCGATGTGGCGCGGGCAGTCGCCGGCGAGAACCTCGCCGTCGAAGCCGACGAGGATGATCCGCTCCGCGGTGACCTCCTCGAACCCGAACGTGGCCGCCTTCATCCACACGCCCCGGCCCTCGGGGTCGCGCGCGGACACGTGCCCCCAGACGAAGTCGTCGTGGCCGTTTGCGCCGAGGATGCGGCAGCCGATGGCGATGTGCTCTCGAAGCTCGTCGATGGTTTCCGGCTCGGTCATGCAGAGGCCTCCGAACGTTCCGGGTCAGCGATCTCCCCATACGATGACGGCGTGAGCTCCCTCGCGCCCGGTGTCGTCGATTCGCAGCGCGACCGGTCGGGTGAGGCGGGAGCGATCGCGGGTCAGGCCGGGGCGGCCGCGAGCTCGTGCTCGGCGGTCGGCGGTCCGTTGTGGTCGGTCTGCGCGGCCGTTGGTTCGGGCGCGGCGTCCGATGTCGCGTGCCCTTTCGCGCGAGCAGCCAGAGCGCCCCGATCGTGCCCGGCAGCACCGCGGTCAGATACGCCGGCGCGGGGCCGGCTATTTGGTCGATCGTGCCGGCGATGAGCGGCGCGAGCACGAGGCCGACCGCCCATGTGCCGTTGAGCAGCCCGATCACGACGTCGTCCGCCAGCTTCGCCCGGCAGCCGACTCGGTGGCGAGCGGGTAGCAGACCGTGCTCACGAAAGCGCGCGGCGCGCTCGATAGCAGAAGCACGCCGACGAGCCCGACCTCCCCGAGGCCGAACGCCGCCGGGAGCAGCGAAAGCGCGAGCGCGAGGCCGGCGAGCGCCGCCGCGCGCGCCGGCGGCGAGCGTGTCGCGCGGTGGGCGATTATCAGGCTGGAAGCGATCACCGGCGCAGAATGACATCCGCGCCGGATGGGAACATGTGTTCGATGTCGTACGTCGAACTCCACTGCCACTCGGCCTTCTCGTTCCTCGATGGAGCCTCGCTCCCCGACGAGATCGTTCCCGCCGCGCTCGAGCTGGGATACGAGGCGGTTGCCTTGACCGATCACAACTCGGTCTCGGGCTCGATGGAGTTCGCTGTGGCAGCACGGGCGCTCGGGTTGCGTCCGATCCACGGCGCCGAGGTCGACCTTGCCGACGGTCGTCATCTAACGCTGCTCGTGGAGAACGCCGGCGGCTGGTCGAGTCTGTGCCGGATCCTGACGCTCGCGCACGCGCATACACGCAAGAAGCCTGGACCCCCTTCGCAGGCGTTCGTCGAGCTGGCCGACGTCCTCGGCCACTCCGAGGGGCTGATCTGCCTGAGCGGTTGCGCGCTGCGCGGGGTGCACGACGAGTTCACGCTCAGACGCCTGCTCGATGCGTTCGGACCAGATCACCTCCGGGTGGAGCTGCAGCGGCCCTTCCTGCGCGACGATCGCGCCCGCAACCGGCGCCTCGAGCGAGTCGCGGCTCGGCTCGGCGTGCCGTGCGTGGCCACCGGGAACGTCCATGCGCACGCGCGTGTCCGGGCCCCGCTTCAGGACGCGCTGGTGGCCGTGCGCCTGCACACCACGCTCGATGCCTCGGAGCCCGAGCGGCGCGGCAACTTCAGCCACGTGCTCGCCTCGCCGGCGGCGATGGCGAGCCGCTTTCCAGACCATCCCGAGGCGGTGGCGGAGACGGCGGCGCTGGCGGAGCGGCTGCGGTTCGATCTGACCAGCGACCTCGGGTACCGGTATCCGGGGGCGGAGGACGAGGCGGCGATGCGCAAGCTCTCCGAGCTGTGTCAGTCGCGCCTGCGCGATCGATACGAGGACGCCGGCGAGGTGGGTGCGAACGCCGCCGCACGTCTGGAGCAGGAGCTCCGGATCATCGAGAGGCTCGGCCTGCCCGGGTTCTTCCTGCTCCATCACGACATGCTCGAGTTGGCTCGGGAGGTGGCGCTCGAGGTGCGCGGACCGGGCAGCGTCCGCGGTCTGCTGCCGCCGGGTCGTGGCCGCGGCTCGAGCGTTTCGTCGATCGTCTGCTTCCTGACCGGCCTCTCGCACGTGGATCCGATCGAAAACGACCTGTTGATCGGCCGGTTCCTGAACGAGGAGCTGACCTCCCTGCCCGACATCGACCTCGACTTCCCGCGCGACATCAGGGAGAAGCTGATCCCGCGCGTGCACGAGCGCTACGGACATGACCACTCGGCGTTGGTGGCGGCTTTCCCGACCTACCGCGCCCGGGGGGCGATCCGCGAGCTCGGCAAGGCGCTGGGGCTGCCGCCGGGGGAGATCGAGCGCGTGGCCCGGGGCAGCGAGGGGTGGGACGCGCGCGAGGTCAACAAGGACATCGCGTCGGCGTTCGGGGTCGACCCCCAGAAGGCTGCCGAGAACGACAGCCGGCGGGGGGCGACGGGCCGCTGGGCGTGGCTCGCGCGCCTGGCCGCCGAGGCCCACGGACTGCCGCGCCACCTGAGCCAGCACTCGGGCGGGATGATCGTCGCCACCCGACCGTTGCTTGACTGCTGCCCGATCGTGCCCGCGGCGATGGAAGGGCGCCAGATCGTTCAGTGGGACAAGGATTCCTGCTCGGACGCGGGATTCCTGAAGATCGATCTGCTCGGGCTCGGGATGCTCTCGGCGGTCGAGCGCTCGGTCGAGATGATCGCGCGCACACGGGGCGATGAGGTCGACCTGAGCCGGATCCCGTATGACGATCCCGCCACCTACGAGTGCATCCAGAGTGCGGACACGACCGGGGTGTTCCAGATCGAGAGCCGGGCGCAGATGCAGTCGCTGTACCGGACCCGACCGGAGAACCTGAAGGACATCACGATTCAGGTCGCGATCGTCCGGCCGGGGCCGATCCAGGGTGGCGCGGTCAACCCGTACATCGAGCGCCGTCAGCGAATGCGGGTCGATCCCGACTTCGAAGTCCCCTACGAGCATCCCTCGCTCGAGCCGGCGCTGCGCGAGACGCTCGGCTCGATCATCTTCCAGGACCAGGTGATCGAGGTGGCGATCGCGTTCGCCGGGTTCTCGCCGGGCGAGGCGGAGGGGCTGCGGCGGGCGATGAGCCGCAAGCGCTCGGACGCGGCGATCGAGGCCTACCACCAGCGCTTCGTCGCCGGCGCGCGGCGCCGGCACGGGGTCGACGAGGAGACGGCGGAGCGGGTGTTCGCGATGGTCCGTGGCTTCTCCGGGTTCGGCTTCCCGAAGGCGCACGGCGCTGCGTTCGGCCTGCTCGCCTACCAATCAACTTGGCTGCGCGTCCACTACGGACCGGAGTTCCTGTGCTCGCTGCTGAACGAGCAGCCGATGGGCTTCTACCCGCCCGACGCGCTCGTTCACGAGGCCCAGCGGCGGGGCATCGGGGTGCTGCCTCCCGACGTCAACGAGAGCGCTGCGGGATGTGAGATGGAGGACGGGCGAGTTCGCATCGGCCTCGGTTACGTCCGTGGCGTCGCCGAGCACGAGGTGACCGAGCTGGTCGCGGTCCGGGAGGCGGGAGGGAGGTTTCGAACGCTCGCCGACCTCGCCTCGCGGGCAAGCTCGAGTGCCTCATCGCTGGAGATGCTCGCTTGGTCGGGGGCGTGCGACTCACTCGTGTCCGGCGCCTCGGGCTCAGCGCGACGCATCGCCCTGTGGCAGCTCGGTGTGGCGACGCCGGGGAGAAAGGTGCCCGGCGGGGTGCAGCTGGCGCTGCCACTGGACTTGCCGGCGCCACCGGAGCTGCGCGCGCTGACGCCTTGGGAGTCGATGCTCGCCGATTACGGCACGATCGGGCTGACGTCGCACGCGCATCCGCTCGCGCTGCTGCGTAACCGGCTGCCCGGCGGCACGGCCACGAGCCGCGAGCTCGGGGAGTTACGCCACGGCACCCGCTTGAAGGTGGGAGGACTCGTGGTGGCGCGCCAACGACCGGGCACGGCCAATGGGATCGTGTTCGTGCTGCTCGAGGACGAGTTCGGGACGATCAACCTGATCGTCCCCGCTCCGGTCTACGAGCGCCACCGGCTGACGGTGAGGACCGAGCCGCTGATGATCGCCGAGGGCAAGCTGGAGCGGCATCCGGCGGCCGGTGGCGCGATCAACATCCTGGTCGACCGGCTCGAGCCGATCTCGGCTCCCGACCATCTGGTTGCGGAGATCAAGGACTTCTCGATGCTCGACGAGCAAGTGCGGCGGGGGCTGGCAGAGCAGAGAAGCTCCGGCGAGAACGATGCCGAGGACTTCCGGGCCGTAGCGCCGCCTGTCATGAGCTTTGCGTCGGGACGGCGGCGATAGGGATGGGATGCTGCCGGTGATCCGTTCGCCGGGTCGGCGCGGTAAGGTGCCGCTCCGTGCTCGCCGTCCTTTTGTTCGCCGCCTTCTGGGCCGTGCTCGGTCTCGGGGTGTTCCTCCTCGGCGCTCGCAGCGGCCGCCGCGGGCGTGCGAAGGAGCCCGGGTATCGCGGCCGTCGCACGATGGGCTGGGTTCTCGCACTCACGTACGTCGCCTTCGGGATCGCACTCCCGACCGTGTTCCTGCTCGGAAACCGCAACAACGCCAGCGGCCAGGTCGGCGGGATCAAGCTGACCGCCGCCGAGAAGCGTGGCCGCGAGATCTTCGGCGAGAAATGCTCGCTCTGCCACACGCTGGCCGCGGCCAACGCGGTCGGCAAGGTGGGCCCGAACCTCGACGTGATCCAGCCGACCGAGCAGCTCGTGCTGCACACGATCCAGTACGGATGCCTCCAGAACCCACCATCAGGCAGCCAGGAAGCATGCCTGGGTGAAGGAACGATGCCCGCCGACGTCGTGCAGGGCATCGACGCTACGGAGGTGGCGCAGTTCGTTAGCAAAGTCGCCGGCAACGAGTAGCTGCCGGCGCCGGCGTGGTGGTGCGCCGGCGCCCGCTGCTTGCCGGCGCCCGCTGCTTGCCGGCGCCCGCTCCTTGCCGGCGCGGATACAACCTGCCGGCGCGTGCCGGCAGTTGCCGGCGCCGGCGACTGGCCGCACGACCAGGCCGCATCTTGCGTGGAATTGGTCAGGAATGAGACCGCATTCCGTCCGCGGCCGATGTTAGGATCGCCGCTCGAAAGCTGAATCCCGCTCCGCTCGAGTTATGGGCGGAGGGAGCGGGGGACCCAGGTTGTTGGGGCGAATCGTGCCCATCACGTAGCGCCATCTTTCGGCGCGAGCCCGTCAGCTAACCCCGTAAGTACGAGAAAGAGGTTGGCGAATGCCCCAAGCTGGTGCTTCTGCGCGCCCGCGTCGGAATGCTGTCCCCTGGTGGGAGGAACTCGACAGCGAGGCCTTCCGTGAGTTCCGCGCGGCCGAGATCGCCAGCGCCCAGACGAGGGCGAGGGCCGAGGCAAATAAGCCGCCGGTTGCGCCGGCCGAGCCCCGGCCCGAGCGCCAGGTGTCGTGGGCGCCGCGAGCGGCCAACGGGCGCCGCACGGTCTACATCACGGGCCGTGGCGTGGAGAGCAACCTGCCGGTCGCTGGGCGCAACCTGCCGGTCGCTCGTCCCACCCTCCGCCGCCACGAACGCGCGGGGTTCAAGCCTGACCGGACGGCCATGTGGGCCGTGCTGCTCGGGCTACTGCTGATTGCCGTCGCCGCCACGAGCGCCCACGCGGCCGTGCTGGCGCATCTCGCGCACTGAACGGTGGCGCACCGCCACCGGGGGCGCCCTCGCGCACCCGATGCGTGACGCGCACCCGATGCGTGACGCGCACCTCGCTCCCCTGGCCTCCGGCTGCGGCACGGACTTACGAGACCCTTACGCAGATTGCGTCTCGGGCTGATCCAGCCTTTATGGCCTGACGTATATAAGGAATGCAACCGGTCGTTTGCGCCGGTGGGCGACCGTTGGGCGCAGGCTAAGCCGACAAAAAGTGGTGCGTCCCCCACTTGTGCGCCCGGCACGGCGCAACTAGACTTATGAAGCGTAAGCAGGTCTCGAAAGTGAAGGGCAGTCGACGCCGTTCGCCCAGCCCCCGGACCTAGTGGTGGTCAACTATGAAGACTTCGATGAGCAGATTCCAAATCCACGACGATCTGACCGCACCCGAGGGCTCGGTCCCGGTGTTACGGGGCGCGCTCGCGACGGGCGGTCAGCTGCCGAACTTCCTTGGCGTGCTGGCGGGCTCGCCGGCGGCGCTGCGGGCCTACGCTCGGTTCCGGTCAGAGCTGCGCCACGGCAAGCTGACGCTGCCCACGCTCGAACGGATCGCGCTGGCGGTCGCCGAGTACTACCAGTCCGAGCCGGGCATCGCGATGCACTCGCGGACCGCCCGGGCGGCGGGGCTGGCGCTCGACGAGGTCGCGCTGGCGCGGCAGTTCAGCTCCAAGGATCTGCGTGAGGCGGCACTGCTGCGCTACCTGCACGCGTTGCTCGAGGAGCACGGTCGCCCCCCGATGCACCTCCACGAGGAGGCGCGGGAGGCCGGTTGGGACGACGAGCAGATCCTGGAGGCGATCGCGACGGTCTCCCTCGAAGGGTTCACCGCGATGGTGAACGTCGCAGGGGATGTACCGGTCGACGGCTCGAGTGAAGCCTCGCGCGCGTTGCAAGCAGCGTAAGCTCTAAGCACGCAGATGGGAGCGCCCGAGGACACGGCCGAGTCTGATCGCGGCGACACTCGCTCGAGTTGCTGTCCGCTCTACCACGAGGCGGTGGAGCTGGTCGGCCGGCGGTGGACCGGCGCGATTCTTGCCGTCCTGATGGAGGGCGCGCTGCGCTTCTCCGAGATCGCCCAGGCCGTACCCGAGCTCTCAGACCGCCTGCTCAGCGAGCGGATGAAGGAGCTCGAGCGCCGTGGGATGGTTGAGCGCACCGTGATCTCCGGTCCGCCGTTGAGGGTCGAGTACGAGCTCTCCCAGATGGGTCGCGAGCTCGGGCCTGCGCTGGCGGAGATACAGCGCTGGGCCAACCGCTGGCTCGGCGAACGCCAGCTTTCCGGCCGTCTGTAGCTGGCGCGCCGGGTCCCGCTCGAGGCGGCACCGACCTCCGTAGGCGGCTCCCGCCCGGGCAGCCAGTAACGTTCGCCGCGCGATGGCTACCACTGCTTCCCCGCGGACCGAAGACGACGTCAAGGCGCTCGTCGAGGAGCGCAACATCCGGTTCATCCGGCTCTGGTTCACCGACATTCTCGGCCAGCTGAAGGCGTTCTCGATCAACGCCACCGAGCTGACGGACGCGTTCGAGGGCGGGATGGGGTTCGACGGCTCGTCGATCACGGGCTTCAACCCGATCGAGGAGTCGGACATGATCGCGATCCCCGACCCGACCACGTTCCGGATGCTTCCCTGGCGCCCGGAGGAGCAGGGCGTGGCGCGGATGTTCTGCGACATCCAGACCCCCGAGCGCACGCCGTACGAAGGGGACCCACGCCACGTGCTGCGGCGGGCGGTTGAGCGGGCGAAGGCGATGGGGTTCGACCACTACTACGTCGGCCCCGAGCTCGAGTACTTCTACTTCAAGAGCTCGACCTCGACCGAGGTGCTCGACGAGGGCGGCTACTTCGACCTGACCACGCTCGACGCCGGCTCGGACCTGCGACGGGAGACCGTGCTCGCGCTCGACCAGCTCGGGATCCACACCGAGTACGCCCACCACGAGGTCGGCCCGAGCCAGCACGAGATCGACATGCGGTACGCGGATGCGCTGAAGATGGCCGACGACTGCATGACGTACCGGATCACGGTCAAGGAATACGCGATGAAGTACGGGCTGCACGCGACGTTCATGCCCAAGCCGCTGTTCGGCAAGAACGGCTCGGGGATGCACACGCACCAGTCGCTGTTCCGGGGCGAGCAGAACACGTTCTTCGACGCTGAGGACCCGTACTACCTCTCGGATGTCGGCAAGGCGTTCATCGCCGGTCAGCTCCACCACGCCCGCGAGATCTGCTCGATCTTCGCCCAGTGGGTCAACTCCTACAAGCGGCTCGTCCCCGGGTATGAGGCGCCGGTCTACATCGCGTGGTCGCGCCGGAACCGCTCCGCGCTCGTCCGTGTGCCGATGTACCACCCTGGCCGCGAGCGCACCACCCGGATGGAGCTGCGCTGCCCGGACCCGGCGTGTAACCCGTACCTGACGTTCGCGGTGCTGCTCCAGGCCGGCCTCGAGGGAATCGAGCACCGCTACGAGCTGCCCGATCCGATGGAGACGAACCTGTACCACCTGTCCTCCGAGGAGCGGCGCCGGCTCGGGATCGAGCAGCTGCCGGCGACGCTCGGCGAGGCAATCGAGCTCACCGCCCAGTCCGAGCTCGTGCTGCGCTGCCTCGGCGAGCACATGTTCAACCGCTACATCGAGATCAAGCGCCAGGAGTGGGACGACTACCGGGTCCAGGTGACCCCGTGGGAGCTCGAGCGCTACCTGCCGGTCCTTTAGGCCGCTCCGGCTACAGCGGCCCGTAGCCCTGCTACAGCCGCCGCCAGCGCGCCTCGAACAGCGAGTAGCAGGCGAACACCAGCAGCCCCGCGGCCACGAGCGCGAGCAGCACCGCCCCGAGCGGCTCGCTGTGAACCCGCGCGAGCACGCCGTCGATCCCGACCGCGTCGTGCGGGTCATACGAGATCGCGGCCTGCACTAGGAAATAGGCGACGATCCCGAACACGAACGAGCGCGCGATCAGCCCGACGCGCCCTCGCAGTCGATTCGGCGGCGGCCTTCGGTTCGGCGGCGGGCTCGGCGAGGCGCATGCCACGTGACTACCCACAATCTGGACGCGAGCGCCGCACGCTCCGGACCTACCTTCGGGTCTGCCTCCCTCAACTCGCCGTCACGCCAGCGCCGCGGCGAGGTCCTCGGGACGCGTGACCGGGGCCTGGCAGATGAACCGCTCGCACACGTACGCCGCGGCGTGACCGTCGACCGGCTCGCGGCCCTCTAGCAGCGGCACGCCATCAATCTCCCCAGAAGCGAGCACGACATGGGGGCGGTACACATCGCGGACGACGCGCAACAACGCGGCCGTCTCAGACGAAGGACCCACGATCGCGACCTCCTTGACCGGCGCGAGGTAGAAGTCGGCGGCCCCGAGCAGATGGCCGAACGCGCCCGGGTGGCGCGCCGCCAGCGGGAACAGCAGCCGCAGCACGCCGAGCGCGTGGCGCTCGTAGCGGCCGTCGCCCGACAGCATCCCCAGTCGCAGCAAGCCGAACGCCGCCGCCGAGTTCCCAGACGGGGTCGGTGAGTCCTCGAGGTCCTTGCGACGGGCCGCGAGCGGCTCGTGATCAGACGCGGTCGTGAAGAAGCCCCCGCGTTCGGGGTCCGAGAAGCGCTCGATCATCGCTCCCGCGAGCGCCGTCGCCTCGCCGTACCAGCGCGGGTCGCCGGTCGCCTCGTACAGCGAGATCAGCGCCTCGAGCAGGAACGCGTGATCCTCGAGGTATGCGTCGAGCCGCGCCACGCCGTCCTTCCAGCTCCGGAGCAGCCGCCCATCGCCAGCCCGCAGATCCGCCAGGACGAACGATGCGCACGCCACCGCCGCCTCGACGTAGTCCGAGCGCCCGAGCGCCGCGCCCGCCTCGGCGAGCGCCGAGATCATCAGCGCGTTCCACGCCGTCAGACGCTTGTCGTCGAGCCCGGGGCGGATGCGCGCCGACCGCGCCTCGAGCAGCAGCTTCTGGATCTCGGGCAGCTCAGACGGCTCGGGCCCTCGCGCCTCGAGCACATTGCGACCCGACCCCTCGAAGTTGCCGCGCTCGCTCGCGCCGAAATACGCGATCGCGTCTTCGGCGAGCGAGCCGCCGCCGAGCGCATCTCGCAACTCGTCGATCGTCCACACGTAGAACTTGCCTTCGACTCCCTCGGAGTCAGCGTCGAGCGCCGAGTAGAAGCCGCCCTCGGGAGCTCGCATCTCGCGCAGCGCCCAGTCGAGCGTCTCGCTGCAAACGCGCCGGAAGCGCTCGTTGCCCGCCGCCTGCCAGCCGTGCAGGTACGCCCGCGCGAGCAGCGCGTTGTCGTACAGCATCTTCTCGAAGTGCGGGACGGTCCAGCTGGCGTCGACGGAGTAGCGCGCGAACCCGCCCCCGACCTGGTCGTAGATGCCGCCGCGGGCCATCGCCTCGAGTGTCTCGAGCGACATCTCGCGCTCCCCGCGGGCCAGCAGCAGCTCGATCACCGACGCCTGGGGGAATTTGGGCCCACCCACCGCCCCTCCAAAGCCACCGTTGACCCGGTCGTACGTGCCCCACAGCGAGACCAGCGAGTCGCGCAAGAGCTCCTGCGTGATCGGTTCGGCCGATGGCTCGAGCCGTGCGGTCGCGGCAAGCGCCTCGACCATCCGTGCGCCCTGGTCGACGATCTGGTCGCGGCGGTTCGCCCACGCCTCGGCGACGCCGTCGAGCACCATCCTCCAACTCGGCAGCCCGTGGCGCGACTCGGGCGGAAAGTACGTGCCGGCGTAGAACGGGACGCCGCCGGGCGTGAGAAATGCATTCAGTGGCCAGCCGCCCTGGCCAGTAAGCGCCTGGCAGGCCTCCATGCAGATCGCGTCGATGTCGGGCCGTTCCTCGCGGTCGACCTTCACGCACACGAACCGCTCGTTCATGACCGCGGCGATGGCCTCGTCCTCGAACGATTCGTGCGCCATCACGTGGCACCAGTGGCACGCGGAGTAGCCGATCGAGACGAGCAGGGGGCGGTCCTCGTCTCGGGCGCGCGCGAGCGCCTCCTCGCCCCACGGCTCCCAGGCGACGGGGTTGTCCTTGTGCTGCAGCAGGTACGGCGAGCTCTCGCCCCCGAGGCGGTTCGGCACCTCCCCAGGCTACCCCAGGGCAGACATGGGCAATACGCTGTGCCAGTCGCGCCATCTGAGGAGGAACACTTGCCAGCACACCGGGAGTCGATAAGGGCGGCCGGCGCCCCCGAAGCCGTAGGTCCGTACGTGCACGCCGTTCGCACCAGCGGAGACCTGTTGTTCTGCTCCGGGCAGATTCCACTCGACCCGAAGACCGGCGAGCTCGTTGGCGCGACCGCCGCCGACCAGGCCGGCCGTTGTCTGGAGAACCTGGCCGCGGTCTGCGACGCCGCCGGCGCCACGCTCGGCGACGCGGTTCGCCTGACGGTGTACCTGCTCGACATGGCGGCGTTCGCCTCGGTCAACGAGGTGTACGAGTCGTTCTTCGAATCCGATCCGCCGGCACGTGTCGCGATCGCGGTCGTGGGGCTGCCGCGCGGCGCGCTGGTCGAGATCGACGCGGTGGTGGCGATCCCTGACTGACACGACGGAACCCCCGGGCACGACCGCGCACGCCGGCACGCCGCGCGCCGGCACGCCGCACGCCGGCGCCCCGGCCTGCCCCAGCGCCGACGACGTACGCCGCGCGGCCGCGGTCATCGACGGCATCGTCCGCGAAACCCCGGTGCTGAGCTCGCGCACGCTGAGCGAGCGCAGCGGTGGGACCGTCGCCCTCAAGGCCGAGAACCTCCAGCGGACGGGCTCGTTCAAGTTGCGCGGTGCGTTCACGAAGCTCGCCGCGCTCGGCGACGAGTGTGCCGCTGGCGTGGTCTGTGGCAGCGCCGGCAACCACGCCCAGGCCGTCGCCTACGCGGCCCGCGCGCGCGGCGTCCCGTGCTATGTGTTCATGCCCGAGGGCGCGCCGATCGCGAAGGTCGAGGCCGCCACCGGGCTTGGCGCGAACGTCCAAATGGTCGGCGAGACCGTCGACGAGGCGCTCGAGGCCGCCTACGAGCGCGCCGCAGCGGATGACCGGATGGCGTTCGTCCACCCGTTCGAGGACCCCGCCGTGATCGCCGGCCAGGGCACGCTCGGGCTCGAGCTGCTCGAGCAGGTGCCCGATCTGGCGCGCGTGATCGTGCCCGTCGGCGGTGGGGGGCTCGTCAGCGGCGTGTCGATCGCGCTCAAGTCGGCGCGCCCCGAGATCGAGGTGATCGGCGTCCAGGTCGCGGCCTGCGCGCCGGTGCAGGGCTCGCTCGCCGCCGGGAGGCCGGTGCCGGTGCGCTCGGCGCTGACGATCGCCGACGGAATCGCGGTCAAGCGCCCGGGCGAGCTCACGCTGTCGCTGATCGACCGCTGGGTCGACGAGATGGTCACCGTCGAGGAGGACGAGGTCGCCGAGGCGATGGTCTTCCTGCTCGAGCGCGCCAAGCTCGTGGTCGAGGGCGCCGGCGCCGTCGGCGCCGCGGCGCTGCTCTCGGGCCGGCTGTCGGGGTCGCCGACGCCGGACGGGACGACGATCGTCGTGCTCTCGGGCGGCAACGTCGACGCCGGGTTGCTCGCCGAGGTGGCCCGCCGGCACGAGAGCCAGGCCGGCAGGCGGCTGGTGTTGCTCGCGCGCCTGCCGGACCGCCCCGGCTCACTCGCGCGGCTGCTCGCGCTCGTCGGCGAGCAGGGCGCGAACCTGCTCGACGTCGAGCACATCCGCGAAGGGCTCGACCTGCACGTGCGGGAGACCGCGGTCCACCTCGTGCTCGAGACGCGCGGTCAGGCCCACGCCGAGCGCGTCACCGAGGCGGTGCGCGCGGCCGGGTACGACGAGCCGCGGACGTTGCGGTAGGCGCTGGCCTCCTCGACGATCGCGGCGACGACGCGGCTCTGCTCGTCGGCTTCGGGGTGCCACTGCACTCCGAGCACGAACCGCCGGTCGGGCGCCTCGATCGCCTCCGGCAGATCGTCGATCGTCGAATGACCGGTGACCTCGAGGCCGTCGCCAACGGTGGCGACCCCCTGGTGGTGATGGGACTTCGTGCTGTGCAACTCCTCGCCCGCGGCGCGCGCGGCGAGCGAGCCGGCGGCCAGCCGGACGTCGTGCTCTGAGCCGTCGAAGCTGCCCGGCGTGCGGCGGTGCTCCTCGTGGCCGAGCTCCTCGGGGAGGTGCTGGCGGAGCGTTCCGCCGAACGCCACGTTGAGCAGCTGCATGCCTCGGCAGATGCCGAGCACGGGCATGTCGCGCTCGACCGCGCGGATGGCGAGCGCGAGCTCCGCGCGGTCGCGCTCGGGCACGAGATTGTGGGTCGCGGGGTGGGGGTCGGCGCCGTAGCAGGCGGGGTCGATGTCGTTGCCGCCCGCCAGGATCAGCCCGTCGAGCAGGTCGAGCATCTGATCCGGGTCCTCCTCGAAGGCGCCGTCTGGCGGGATCATCACCGCGAGTCCGCCGGCGCGCTGGATCGCGTCGATGTAGCTGACGGCCAGCAGCGCGGCCTCGCGCCGCTCCCACACCCCCCAGTTCGCGTGGGCCACAGCCGTGCAGATCCCGATCACGGGCCGGTCTTCGGTCATCACCCTCTCAGGCTAGCCCGCTGGATCTTTCCCGACGCGGTCTTCGGCAGCTCGTCGGCGAAATCGACGATCCGGGGGTACTTGTAGAAGGCGGTCTGGTGCTTGACGTGCTCCTGGAGCTCTGTGGCGAGCGCCCGGCCGGGGGCGAACCCGTCGCGCAGGACGACCACCGCGCGCACGATCGCCCCACGCTCCTCGTCGGGGGCGGCGACCACCGCGGCCTCGGCGACCGCCTCGTGCGAGACCAGCGCCGACTCGACTTCGAATGGGCCGATGCGGTAGCCCGCCGAGATGATCAGGTCGTCAGCGCGCCCCTCGAAGTACAGGTAGCCGTCGTCGTCGGCGCGGACCCGGTCGCCCGTCCGCCACGGCTCTCGCGCCGGCGCGGGCGTGCCGTCGAGGTAGCCGACGAAGAACGTTGGGTCGGTCGCGGGGTTGGCCAGCACCAGCTCCCCATCGTGAACTCGCAGGTCGACTCCGGGCAGCGGCCGCCCCATCGAGCCAGGGTGGACGGGCTCGCCGGGCGGGTTCGCGGTCAGCTGCCCGGTCTCGGTCTGGCCGTAGCCGTCGCGAATCGCGAGCCCGATCTCGTCGTTGAACGTGCGGATCACCTCGGGGTTGAGCGCCTCGCCGGCGGCCACCAGCGAACGCAGCGCCGGCAGTGGCCGCAGCTGCACGCGCTTGGCGATCACGCGGTACTCGGTCGGCGCCATGCACAGCACGTTGACCTGCTCGGCCGCGATCACCTCGAGCCGCTGCGCCGCGTCGAAGCGCTCGTCGTGCAGGAGCGAGGCCGCGCCCCGCAACCACGGCGCGATGAATACGTTCCGCGCCGACTTGGACCAGCCGGTGGCGGCGGTGCACCACACCAGGTCGCGCGGGCGAGCGTCGAGCCAGTGCTCGGCCTGGAGCCGCTGGCCGGACAGGTAGCGCTGCCCGTGGACGATCCCGGCCGGCTCGCCCGTGGTGCCGCTCGTGAACGTGATCAGGCACGGCTCGTCCGGCTCGAGCTCAACCGCCGCGGCGGGCTCGGCGTCGAACAGCGACGCGTCGGGGATCGTCACCACGGGGCAGCCCGGGCGCGCGGCCGACAGCTCGGACAGGTTGCGTTCGTCGGCGACGATCAGCTTCGGTGCCGCCGCCTCGATCCGCCGGGCGAGGTCCTTGGCGCGGAGCTGCTCGTTGCACGGGAGCGCGACCGCGCCGATCCGGAAGCACGCGACCATCGTCAGCACCCACTCGGGGCGGTTGCCGATCACGGTCATCACGACGTCGCCGCGCCCGACGCCGTGCCGGGCGGCGAGCGTCGTCGCCAGCGCCGCGCTCAGGTCGGCGACCTCGGCGAACGTCCACTCGCGCCGGCTGCCGTTCCGGGCAAGCTCGACGAGCGCCGTGTGATGCGGCGCGGCGCCGTCGACGACGTCCCGAGCGAAGTTCATACCGCGGGCCAGTCTGCCAGGATCGGGTGCGGTGACGTTCTGGCGCGGTGTCCTGTGGCTTCACCTGCTCGCGATGGCGTTCTTCGTCGGCGGGCAGCTGATGCTCGGCGTGATCGTCGTGCCCGTGCTGCGACGGTTGGACGATCGCGCGCCGCTGCGGGCGGCCGCGCGCCGGTTCGGGATCGGGACCGTGATCGCGTTCGCCATCCTGATCGTGACCGGGCTCGCGATGGCCGGCCACTACCACCTCTGGAGCGTCTCAGCGCTCAAGGTGCACGTGGCGCTGGTCGCGGTCGTCGCGGTACTGGTCGGCGCCCACCTGCGCAAGCCCGAGTGGCATGCCCTTGACGCAGCGATCTTCGTGGTTTCGCTGGCGATCGTGTGGGCCGGGGTCGCCGTCGTGTTCTGACCACGCGTCCGGGTCCGTACATCCCCGCCGGCCCCGCGCTCAAACATTTGTCCAAATTTGTGAAGTTTGGTGAAGATTCCGTCACAATCCCCGCTCGGCCGCCGGCGCAAGGGGGCCTAGACCGACTACATGCGGGTTCGGCTCCTTTGGAGCTCGTCAGCGGAGCTGGCGATCGGTCTGGTTGCGGCCGGCGGCGATTTTTTTAAGGATCTGTTCTCGTTCCGGGGCAACCGCCTTGGTAACCTCGACGCGACATGGGGCTGATGACGGGAACCGGGCCGCTGAGCCGCGATCCAGCAGGGACTCACAACTTCGACGTGCCCGATCCGGGCCGCGCCGTGTACATCGAGCCGTCTGACAAATGGATTCGCGTGATCGTTGGCGGCGAGACGATCGCCGACACCCGCCACGCGCTGCTGGTGTCCGAGTCCGGGCACCAGCCGGTCTACTACGTCCCACCCGAGGACGTCCGCGCCGACGTGCTCGAGCCCTCCGACCGGCACACCCGGTGCCCGAAGAAGGGCGAGGCCTCCTATTACACGATCCGCGCCGGCGACAAGGTCGTCGAAGCCGGCGCCTGGTACTACCCCGAGCCGATCGAGGGCGTGGAACCGCTCAAGGACATGATCGCGTTCTATTTCGACCGTATGGACCATTGGTACGAGGAGGACGAGGAGATCTTCGTCCACCCGCGCGACCCGTATCACCGGGTCGACGTGATCCCGACCTCGCGCCACATCAAGATCTCGATCGACGACGAGGTCCTCGCCGAGAGCGACCACGCGATGGCGCTGTTCGAGTCGAACCTGCCGACGCGGTGGTACCTGCCGCGCGAGGACGTGTCCGCCGAGCTCGTTCCGACCGACACCGTCACCCGGTGCCCGTACAAGGGCACGGCCGCCTACTACGCGGTCAAGCGGGAGAACGGCGAGACCGTCAAGGACCTGATCTGGTACTACGACGATCCGCTCCGTGCGGTCGACCGGATCGCCGGCCGGCTGTGCTTCTTCAACGAACGTTGCGACGTCGAGGTCGACGGGGAGCTCGAGGGCCGGCCCGAGACGACCTGGAAGCACGGGGTTAAGTCAGAGGCCCCCGCCGCCGCCCCCAGCTGATCCTCGTCGCAGCTGATCCTCGTCGGCGGCTTGCCGGTTATGCTCGGCCGCATGGCTATCGCGACCCCCCATACCGACAGGACCGACGAACAGAAGGCGATCTGCGAGATGGTGCGCCAGTTCGCCGACGAGCAGATCATCCCCAACGCCGAGCACTACGACCACGAGGACGAGTTCCCCGAGCCGATCGTCGAGCAGATGAAGGAGCTCGGGCTGTTCGGGGTCACGATCCCCGAGGACTTCGACGGGATGGGGCTCGACCTGACGACCTACGCGATGATCGTCGAGGAGCTTTCACGGGGGTGGATCAGCATCAGCGGGATCGTCAACACCCACTTCATCGGGTCCTACCTGCTGATGAAGTTCGGGACCGACGAGCAGAAGCAGAAGTACCTGCCGAAGATGGCCACCGGCGAGATGCGCGCGGCGTTCAGCCTGTCTGAGCCCGAGCTCGGGTCAGACGTGGCCGCGATCAAGACCTCGGCCAAGAAGGCCGGCGACCACTACGAGATCAACGGCACCAAGATGTGGGTCACGAACGGCCTCCGGTCGTCTCTGGTGTTCGTGCTCGTCCGGACCGACCCCAACGCCGAGCCCAAGCACCGCGGGTTGACGTGCTTCATCGCCGAGAAGGAGCCGGGGGTGAGCGAAAACACCGGCGACTACAAGGGCTTCACCGTCCCGCCCAAGATCAAGAAGATGGGCTACAAGGGCGTCGAGTCGACCGAGCTCGTGTTCGACGGTTACCGCTGCCCCGCCGAGAACATCCTCGGCGGCGAGGAGGCCGGTCTCAACAAGGGCTTCGGGCAGATGATGGACGCGCTCGAGCTCGGCCGGGTCAACGTCGCCGCCCGGGGAGTCGGGCTCGCGCAGCGCGCGCTCGAGCTCGCGCTGAAGTACAGCCAGGAGCGGCGCGCGTTCGGCAAGCCGATCTCCCAGCATCAGGTGATCCAGTTCAAGCTCGCCGACATGGCGACTCAGGTCGAGGCCGCGCGGCTGCTCACCCATCGCGCGGCGCGGATGAAGGACGCCGGCGAGCGCTCTGACATCGAGGCCGGGATGGCCAAGCTGTTCGCATCCGAGGCCGGACGCTTCTGCGCCGAGGAGTGCCTACGGATCCATGGCGGCTACGGCTACTCCAAGGAGTACGAGATCGAGCGCATCTATCGCGACGCGCCGCTGCTCCTGATCGGCGAGGGGACCTCCGAGATCCAGCGCATGGTGATCGGCCGAAAGCTGCTCGAGCGCAACAGAATTTGAACCCGCCCACCCACCCCCCACCACCATGGCCGACACCAAATCCCTGATCGAGACCGCGGTCAAGCGGTTCCTCGAGGACGTGCCGGCGCTCGCCAACCTGAAGCTGGTCGCGGGTCTCGAGTTCCGCGCCCGCGGCGAGCCGCAGCTCTACCGGGTCGAGTTGCCCGGGCCTAAGGTGACCAAGGGCTTTGCCGCCGATGCCAAGGTGAACATCTCGGTGTCGCGCTCGCTCTTCAACGACCTCGCGACCAAGGGTCACATCCGCGACTGGCGGGAGGCGTTCGAGCACGGGGACGCTCAAGCGACCGGGATCGAACAGGTGATGAAGCTGATCGTGAACGTGGTCGAGCGCCAGGAGGAGCGCTCGCGCCTACGTAAGGCCCATCACTAGCGCTTCGCCGCGAGCGCCTCAGCCTCTGACAGCTGCTCCTCGACGAGCGCGAGACCGGAATCCCAGAACCCCGGGTCGGTGAGGTCGATCCCGACGATCTCCGCGAGCTGCTCGGGGCTCCTCGACCCCCCGGCGGACAGCAGTTCGATGTAGCGCGCAACGAACGGCTCGCCCTCCTGGAGGTAGCGGCTGTAGACCGACAGCGCGAGCAGGAGCCCGTAGGCGTAGGCGTACACGTAGCCGGGGGTGTTCAGGAAGTGCGGCACGTAGGACCACCACATCCGGTAGCCGCCGGTGATCTGCACCGAGTCGCCGAACAGCTCCTCCTGCGTCTCGACCCACGTCTCGGACAGGCGGTCGGCCGACAGCTCGCCCTCGGCGCGCCGGCGGGTGTGCGCGAGGTATTCGTAGCGGTTCATCGCCATCTGCCGGAACACGGTCGCGATCGCGCCGTCGACCCGCTCGGCGAGCAGGCCGAGCCGGCGGTCATCGTCGGTGGCCTCGGCGAGCATCCGCCCGAACACGAGCTCCTCGCCGAACACCGACGCGGTCTCGGCGAGCGTCAGCGGCGTCGAGTGGTGGAACACGCCCTGGGGCCGCGCGAGCGCGGCGTGCAGGCCGTGCCCGAGCTCGTGCGCCATCGTCAGCACATCGCGGCGGGTGGCGGTGAAGTTCAGCAGCACGTACGGGTGCACGCTCGGGACCGTGTAGGAGCAGAACGCGCCGCCGCGCTTGTGCGGGCGCGTCGGTGCGTCGATCCAGTGCTCCTCGAAGAACCGCCGGGTGACGTCGCCGGCCACGGGCGAGAAAGACTGGTAGGTGTCGAGCACGAGGTCGCGTGCCTCGCCGTACGAGTACCGGATGTCCCCGGTGATCACCGGGGCCGAGCGGTCGTAGTCAGCGAGCCGGTCGACGCCCAGCAGCTTGGCTTTCAGCCGGTACCAACGCTGGGGGATGTCGTAGCGGTTGCGGACCGCCTCGATCAGCGCCATGACGGACTCGTCCGACGCCTCGTTCGCGAGGTTACGGCTCGACAGCCAGTTCGGGTAGTGGCGCAGCCGATCCTCGACCGACTTGTCGTAGAGGAGCGTGTTGTAGATGAACCCGCGGGTGCGGAGCCCCGGCTCGAGCGCAGCCGACACGGCGTCCGCGGCGGCCCGCCGGCCCTCGCGGTCGGGCGACTGCAGCCGGCTGAGCGCGACGTCGAGCGTTAGCTCCTCACCGTCGAGGTCGACGCGGATCGCGGCGCACAGCTCGCCGAACAGCCGGCCCCACGCGGCCTGGCTCGAGATCGACTTCTCGGCGAGGATCTTCTCCTCGCTCTCCGACAGCAGGTGCGGGCGGTAGCGCCGCACGCTCTCGAGGTGATGTCGGTAGCGGTCGAGCTCGCCCGAGGCGAGCAGCTCAGCGGCGGTCCCGTCGTCGACCGCCGCCCACTCGAGCTCGAAGAACAGCAGCTTGGTCTCGATCTCGGTGGCGCGCTCCTGGACGAGCTGGAGCAGCGCCCCGCGGGCGGGGTCGGCAGTGTCGGTGGCGAACTGGAGTCCGGCAAACGAGGCGGCGCGCCCGACGAGCTCGTTGATCTCCTCGAGTTCGTGCATCGCGACGCGAAGGCCGTCCGGGGTGAGCGCTGAGACCTTGCCGGCGTAGGTGGCCGCGAACTGCGACGAGCGGTCGTTGGCCTCGTCGAGCTGGCGCTCGGCGCCGGCGCGGTCCTCGCCGTCGACGAGCGGGGCGAGGTCCCACTCGGTCTCGAGCAGCTCGGGGTCGGTTAGCGGATCGGCAGCTGTAGTCATGTAAATGGAGCTTACCTTCAGCTTTGGGGGCACCCGGCAACGTCGAGCGGTCCGGTGAGACGGAAGACCACAATCGGCTGGCCCAGCGCGCGTTCGGTGAACACCGGCGTGGCGGCGGGATCGGTCGCGGTCCAGCGGGTTTCCGGCGACGGGCTGAGTACCGACGGGTGCCACGGGTTCCTTGCGGGTGTGGTGATGATGTATTTCAGGTGGTCGGAGTTCACCTGTGCACGCCATCGAGCGCAGGTGGTGATTGGCGTGAACGACCCATGCGGGCCGCGCTGCGCGACGTACTGGACACGGTTCGAGACGTCGAGGCCGTAAAGCGGATAGGAGAAGAAGCCGCCGTACGTGCCGACGACGCCGACGCGCGCGTCGTGGACCGTGCGGAACAGCGCCCATACCCGCGCCAGGTAGGAGACGCCCGGCTGGTAGGCGTAGCGGCCACGCAGGTAGTGGCCCTGGAGGCGGTAGCCGGCGGCCGCGCCGGCGAGGACGACGAGCGCGATCGCCGCGCCGGCGAGCGCGGACGATGTACGGATGCGGACCGCGAGCGTGAGCAGGCCGAGCGCCACCAGCGCGGCCACGCCGATCAGGACCGCGCCGGCGGCGTGCGCATTCGGCCACAGCGCCGGCTGCGCGACGGTGCCCGCGAGCAGGACGGCCAGCACCGCCACGACCGCGGTTCGGGTCGGCGGTTCCGCGGACAGCGCCGGCGCGAGCGGCGCCACCGTCAGTGCCAGCGCGAGCGCCGGCGCGAGGTAGCGCAGGTTGAACGCGAACCCGAGCGGGTCGCCGGCGGGGCCGGCGGCGGTCTCGGGCGTGATCAGGTACGCCGCGAGCGAGAACAGCGCCACCAACCCCAGCATCCGCACGACCGCCTGGGAAGAAACTCGGAGATAGTCCGAGTTTCTTCCCGAGCGACGTTCCGGGAGCAGGCAGAGCAGCGGGCCGATGATCGCCACCGCCACGACGGCCCACCACCACCGCCCGAGCCCGGACGCGAGCGCCGGCTGTGCGAACGCGCTCCAGAAGTGCGTGCTCGTGAGGTAGTGGGCGACAGAAAACCCGGTGTCCTGCTGTAGCGCCGGCGCCGGCGCCGGCAGGATCCCGCCGGCGCTGGTCCACGGCAGCGGGTTTCCGACCGCGATCAGGTTGCGCAGGTACCAGAAGCCGCCGGCGAGGATCAGCGGCGCGAGCCACAACCCGGTCGCCTCGAGCCGGCGCCCACGCGGCGCGATCGCGATCACGCCGACGGTGAGCGCGACCACCGGCGCCAGCACGGTCAGCTTCACGCCGACCGCGAGCCCCGCTGCCACCCCGGCGAGCACCACCACCGCCGGCCGGTCGGGGTCGGTCATGAGCAGCGCCACCGCGGCCAGCAGGAAGAAGACGGCGACGACGTCGTTGGCGGCCGCGCCCGCCTGCGAGTAGTCCATCATCGTCGTGCCCATTGCGAGCGCCGCGCCGATCGTCGTCGCCGCGCCGACGCCGCGCGGGCGTCCGATGCAGTACGCCGCGAGCAGCGCGAGCGCGAGCCACACAAGGTTCAGCCCGGGCGACAGCGTGTCGCGCCCGAACAGCACGATCCCGAGGCCGTGGACCATCTCGGCGGTGGCGGGATAGAACGGCGTCAGGTACTCGACGTCGATGAACCGGAGGCCGACGACGCTCCCGGTCTGGGCGAAGCTCGCCGCCCACGGCAGGTGGTACCAGAGCGAATCGAATCCGCGGATGCCGACGTCGTAGGACTGGATCGTGAGCGCGCCCCACTCCGCGGCCACGGTGGCGCCGGCGAGGAGCGCGACCACGACGCCGACCGCGGCCAGCGGCTCGGCGTCCGCGTCCCCATGCCGGTGGCGGCGGGCGATCTCCATTCCACCGAGACCCCGCACGCCGGCCGCCCCCACGAGAAGGCACACGATCACGATCGGCCCGAGCTCGAACAGCCCGACCGTGCCGAGCACCTGGAGGATCCCGACGAGCAGCGCGAGCCCGATTACGACCTCGGCCAGCCGCGCCGGCGCCCCGGCCCAGTCGCCGAGCCAGCGCCGGCGAACCGCGACGGCCGCGACCGCGAGCGAGCCGACCACGACGAGCAGCGCCACACCGCCGAGCGCGAACCGGGCGATGCTCGTGTTTACGCTCGCCACCAGAGGATGCGGTCGGGCTCGAGCGACAGGACGGGACCGGCGAGCGATCGCTCCCGGTACGGCGCGTAGCGCTCAGTCAGCGCGGCGATCGCGTCCTGCGCATCGGCGGCGGCGAGGATCGTCACCGGGCCGATCGCCTGGACCCAGCACAGGCGCGACCAGTCGTCCTCGTAGTGGTCGACGGTCAGCGCGGCCCGCGGCCGGGCGCGCAGCCAGCGCAGGCGCGCGAGCGCCTCGGCCGGCACTCGCTTGGGCTTGTGGTCGATCGCGGTCACGATCGCGGTGCCGGCGAGCGCGAACGTCACCGGGAGCACTCGCGGCGCTCCGTCGTCGTCGGCGATGCCGAGCCGCGCCACCCGAGAACCATCGAGCAGAGCCCGGGCCCAACCGGGGAGCTCGGCTACGCTAGCGCTGCTTCCCATGACCGCGCGAAGACTAGGCGTCGCCGGCGCGCTGGCACTGGCCGTGGCATTGGCCGGGTGCGGCACGAGTAAGGACGATCGCACCCCAACCGTCAGTGCCGTGCCGCTCTTGCCAGGCGCGAAGATCACCTCGCAGGTGCGCGAGTGCGACTCGGGTTCGCACCCGTTCTGCACGATCGAGCTAGTCGTGACCGATCCCCAGTACAAGTCGTCTGACAACCTCGCCCACGACGAGAGCAAGCGCCTGCGCAAGTCGGGGTGGTCGCTCGCCGACGGTGACACGTCGACCGAATCGTCGGCCAACTCGCCCGGCCACAAGTTCCGCCTGACCTACTCCACCGCCGCTGACGACCTGCAGCAGATAGACCTCGGGCAGGTCACGCGCCAGCGCCCGATCACGCTTGCGCTCTCGAACTCGATGTTCGATCGCGCCGCGGCGATGTCGATGATGCTCGAGGTCGGGGCGTCGTGAACCGCGTCAAGCGTCGCTGAGCACGAGCCGCCGCTCCGGCCCGACCGAGACCGCGCGGCGACCGGCGAGCAGGTCGCGCACCTCAGCGCCGACGAGCTCAGAGCGCCAGCCGACGAGCGTGCGCACGTCGGGCTCGGACTCGCCTCGGCGGGCGGCGGCGACGATCAGCTCGAGCTCGTTGCGCGACGCGATCAGCTCGTACGCGAGCCCGGCCTCGAGCGCGCGGGCCCGCAGCAGCGCCTCGGCGAGCACGATCAGCGGCACGTCCTCGGGCTCCGAGCGGCCGCGCGGCTCCTCGCGAGGGATCGGTGGCGCCTTCATGCCGGCGGCGATCGCGGCGAGCATCGCCTGACCGCGCCGCCGGATCCCCGACGGGTGGATACCGCGGATCTGCTCAAGGGCGCCGACGTTCGACGGGTGGCGCTTGGCGAGCTCGACGAGCGCGGGATCGGCGAGCACAGATCCGACCGGCCGGTCCTCGTCGGACGCGGTGCGCTCCCGCCAGGCCGCGAGCTCGCGCGCGACGGCGCGGGCCCGCGGGTCGAGCTGTCCGATCCGCGGGAGCCGCTCCCACGCGGAGTACGGCTCGCGCTCGTCGGTGGCGCCCTCGAGCCGGCGGCACTCCTCGCGGGCCCAGCCCAGCCGCCCGGTCTCCTGCAGCCGGCGCTGGAGCTCGTCGGTGAGCTCGAGCAGGTGCGCGACGTCCTCGGCGGCGTAGCTGAGCTGCTCGGGGGTCAGTGGCCGGGCGTCCCAGCGCGTGTAGCTCGCAGTCTTGCCGACGCGGCGGCCGAGGATCGTCCCGAGCAGGTTGCCGTAGCCGGTCTGAGCGCTCGCGCCCGCGAACCCCGCCGCGAGCTGGGTGTCGAAGATGTTCGTGATCTCCGTATTCCACGCCCGGCGAAGGATCGCCACATCCTGCCGGCCGGCGTGGAATACGACCTCGATCTCCGCGTCGGCCAGGAGCAGCGCCAGCGGCGTCACGTCGACCCCGTCCTCGAGCGGGTCGATCAGCAAGATCTGCGGCGCGTCGCCGTCGTCGTCGACCGCGATCTGCACCAGGCACAGGAGCGCCCGATAGCGGCCCTCGGACATGAACTCGGTGTCGATCCCGATCCGGCCGTGCGTGCGTGCCGCGGCGGCGGCCGCTGCCACCTCCTCGGAGCTTGCGAGTGGCTCCGAGCTGTCGCGGCGGCTCGTCTCGGTGCGCATCGAGGTTGAGACTACCGAGGGGAGCCCCCGACCAGTGACGCTGCTTAACCCGACCGCCCTGGTAGGATATGGACCCCGATGATCTTCTCCTCGAAGGCCGAGTACGGCGTGCGCCTGATGGTCGAGCTCGGGCGCCAGTCGCCCGACCAGCCGACGAGCCTGAAGGCGATCGCCGACGCCGAGGGGTTGCCGCTGGCGTACCTCGAGCAGGTGGTCGCGCGGCTGCGCAAGGCCGGGCTCGTGCAGAGCGCGCGCGGCGCGCACGGCGGCTACTGGCTGGCGCGGCCGGCGGAGGAGATCGCGATGGTCGACGTGGTGCAGGCGCTCGAGGGCGCGATCGCCCCGATGGAGTGCTTCGTCCACGACCACACCGAGCGCGTGCTGTGCTCACACGAGCCCGACGCCGGGCGTGGGTGCGCGACCAAGCTGCTGTGGACGCGTGTGCAGGGCGGGATCATCCGCTCGCTGCAAACGACCACGCTGGCCGAGTTGGTCGACTTCTCCCGCCGCACCGAGCGCGAGCCCGCGCACGTGCCCGCGCACGTCTGAGACTTCGACAGAAAGTGGATATGGCAGACCTGGAAATCCGAAACCTTCACGTACGCGCCGGCGAGAAGCAGATCCTCCGCGGCGTGGATCTCGCCGTCGACAAGGGTGAGATACACGCGCTGATGGGCCCGAACGGCTCCGGCAAGTCGACGCTCGCAAACGCGGTCATGGGCCACCCTGGGCTCGACGTTACGGAGGGTCAGATCATCTTCAAGGGCGAGGACATCACCGAGGCTGACCCCGACGAGCGCGCGCGGATGGGTCTGTTCATGGCGTTCCAGTACCCGGTCGCCGTGCCCGGCGTGACCGTGACCAAGTACCTACGCACGGTGATGAACGCGCACCGCCAGGCCGACGGACAGGAGCCGATCCCGCTCAAGGAGTTCCGCCAGACCGTCGAGGCGGCGATGAAGCTCACGGACGTCCCGCGAGCGTTCTCGACCCGTTACCTCAACGAGGGGTTCTCGGGCGGCGAGAAGAAGCGGATGGAGATCCTCCAGCTTGCGCTGCAAAAGCCCGAGCTCGCGATCCTCGACGAGACCGACTCGGGGCTCGACATCGACGCGCTGCGCGTCGTCGCGAACGGCGTCAACGCGGTCGCCGGCCCCGACATGGGCGTGCTGATCATCACCCACTACCAGCGGATCCTCCATCTGGTTCAGCCGAGCCATGTGCACGTCATGTACCAGGGCCGGATCGTCCGCGAGGGCGGACCCGAGCTCGTCGACGCGCTCGAGGCCAAGGGCTACGGGTGGATCACCGACGAGATCGAGGCGGTCGTCTGATGACCGCGGTCTCGGGTCGCGCCGGCACCGTCGCGGTCGACGGGATCGCCGAGCAGTTCCCGACGCTCCGCAACCGGCAGTTCGACGGTCACACGGTCGCGTACCTCGACTCGGCCGCGACGTCCCAGACGCCCGATCCGGTGATCGACGCGATGACGTCGTACTACACCGAGCACCGCGCTTCGATCCATCGCGGGGTGTATCCGCTCGCCGCCGAGGCGACCGACCTATACGAGGGCGCCCGGGGCCGGATCGCGGAGTGGCTCGGCTCGAGCCCCGAGGAGACGGTCTTCACGGCCAACGCCACCGCCGCGATCAACATGGTGGCCTACACCTGGGGCCGTCAGAACGTGCAGCGCGGCGACCTCGTCGTGCTGACCGAGATGGAACACCACTCGAACATCGTCCCGTGGCAGCTCCTGTGCCAGGACCGCGAAGCCGAGCTGGCGTACGTGCCGGTCGGAGCGGACGGCTTGCTCGATCTCGACGCGCTCGACGCGCTGCTCGCGCGCGGACCGAAGCTCGTCGCAGTCGTGCACGTCTCGAACGTGCTCGGGACGATCAACCCGGTGGCGGAGATCGCGCGGCGCGCGCACGACGCCGGCGCGGTGCTGCTCGTCGACGGCACCCAGGCGGTGCCGCAGCTGCCGGTGTGGCTGCCCGACATCGACGCCGACTTCTACGCCTGGACCGGTCACAAGGCGTACGGACCGACGGGGATCGGGGTTCTGCACGGGCGGCGCGCGCTGCTCGAGGAGATGCCGCCGTTCATCGGCGGCGGCCACATGATCCGCACGGTCGCCGCGAACGAATCGACCTGGACCGACCTGCCGTGGAAGTTCGAGGCCGGCACCTCGCAGATCGCCGAGGCGATCGGGCTCGGCGCCGCGATCGACTGGATCCGCGCGATCGGCATGCCGGCGATCCGCGCGCACGAGCAGGCGCTGGTCGCGGGCACGCTCGCGCGACTCGGGTCAGACGTGCCTGGGCTGACGGTGCAGGGTCCCGCGGGTGCTGACGACCGGGGTGCGCTCGTGTCGTTCACGATCGAGGGCGCCCACCCGCACGACATCGCGGACATCCTCGGCGGGCTCGGCGTGTGCGTGCGCGCAGGCCACCACTGCGCGCAGCCCCTGATGCGCTCACTCGGCGTCCACGCGACGACGCGCGCGTCGTTCGCAGTGCACAACTCGGGCGAGGACGTGCGGCGGCTGATCGACGGCCTCGGCGTCGTGCGGCGACGGCTCCAACTGGACTGAGCCCGGGATCGCGGCTGCGCGCTGTGCCCCCGATCAACCTCTACAGCGACACCCAGACGCGCCCGACCGACGGCATGCGCGCGGCGATCGCCGGCGCGGAGGTCGGTGACGAGCAACGCGGTCTGGATCCGACGACCAGCGCCCTGCAGGAGCGGGTCGCGGAGCTCCTCGGCCACGAGGCCGCGGTGTTCCTGCCGAGCGGGACGATGTGCAACCAGATCGCGCTGCGGCTGCACGCCCGGCCCGGGGGGGACGAGGTCATCCTCGACCGCGCTTCGCATCCGATCACCTCCGAGGCCGGTGGCGCCGCCCAGCTGTCCGGGCTGATGATCTTGACGCTCGAGGGCGAACGCGGCGTGTTCACACCCGAGCAGCTCGAGGCCGCGGTGCGACCGGCGGGCAACCGCTACACGCCCCGCTCGCGGGTGGTGTCGGTAGAGCAGACGAGCAACCGCGGGGGTGGGCGCGTGTGGCCGCTCGAGACCATCGAAGGGGTACTCGCGGTGGCGCGCCGGCACCGGCTGCGCGCGCACATGGACGGCGCGCGGCTGCTGAACGCGGTCGTCGCCTCGGGCGTGCCGGCGGCTTCGTATGCGACCGGGTTCGACACCGTGTGGATCGACTTCACCAAGGGCCTGGGGGCGCCTGTGGGGGCGGTGCTCGCGGGGTCGCGAGAGCTGATCGACGAAGGGTGGCGGTGGAAGCAGATGCTTGGTGGCGCGCTGCGCCAGTCGGGGATGGTCGCCGCCGCCTGTCTGTACGCGCTCGATCACCACGTCGATCGGCTCGCCGAGGACCATGCGAACGCCCAGCTGCTCGCTCGCGGGTTGGCGGCGCTGCCGGGCGTCCGGCTCGATCCCGCGGCGGTCGAGACGAACATCGTCTTCTTCGACGTCGATGACGCCCGCGGGCTCGTCCAGCGTGTCGCGGATCGCGTCGACATTCAGGCGACCGGGCCGACCCAGATCCGGGCGGTGACGCACCTCGACGTCTCGCGCGCGGAGGTCGAGCAAGCGCTCGAGGCGATCGCCGGCGAGCTTGGTTAGGCCAGAGCTGAGCGATACTGGGCGCGTGGCCCCCGACGATGAGCGCGAGCACCGCTTCGGGTCCGGCGAGCCGTTCTCGATCGGCGTCGAAGAGGAGCTCTTTCTAGTCGATCCCGTCACCGGCCGCCAAGCGAATGCGTCGGACGCGGTGCAGAGCCGGTTGCAGCTCCGGAAGGCCGAAGGGAAGGTCGAGCGCGAGTTGCATGCCTGCCAGGTGGAGCTGATCACCGAGGTCCACACGTGCGCGGCCGACGCGGTAGGTCAGCTGATCGAGCTTCGCCGGGCGGTGGTCGCGACCGGCGCAGGAATCCTCGGCTCGGGCACCCACCCCTCCGCCGGCGAGGGAGACGCGGCGATCACCGATAAGGAGCGGTACGAGCGGATCCATTTCCTCCTCGGAGATGCGGCGATCACTCCCGTCGGCGGACTGCATATTCACATCGGCGTGCCCGACCCCGACACGGCCATCCACGTGTTCAACGGGCTTCGTAGCGACCTTCCCCTGCTTCAGGCGCTGGCCGCCAACTCGCCGTTTCGCCACGGCCGCGACACCGGCCTGGCTTCAGCGCGCGAGGTGACCCTTCGCGGCTGGCCGCGCTCGGGGGCGCCGCGCGCGATGCGCGATTTCGACGACTTCCGGGACATGGCTCGCCGCCTCACCCGCGCGGCTGACGTTCCGGACTACACGTGGTTCTGGTGGAAACTTCGGCCCCACCCGCGGCTCGGAACGGTCGAGATCCGCGCGCTCGACGTCCAGACGTCTCCGGCGGACACTGCGGCGCTCGTCGCGCTCGTGCACTGCCTGGCGCGTGATGCGGCCGACGCGAGGTCCGGAGCGGCAGCCAAGACGATGCCCGCGGCCGACCCACCACCAGAGCTGGTCGAGGAGGGCATGTTTCGAGCTGCGCGGTTCGGCGTTCACGGCGAGCTGCCCGACGCCGACGGCACTCGGCGACCCGTGGGCGATCTGCTCGACTCCGCCCTGGAACGAGCGGGCCGGTGGGCGTCCGAGCTTCGCTGCGAGAACGAGCTCGCCGGGTTGCCTGCGATCGTCGCCAAGGGTGGGGGCGCCGGCGCCCAGCGCGCGGTCTACGAGATCGCCGGCATCGAAGCCGTGGCGCGCTGGCTGACAGAAGTGACTCGCGCCGCCGAGTGAGCGCCGCCGGCGCCGTGAGGCGCGCTGGCTGTGAGCCGCGCTGGCTGTGAGCCACGCCGCCGAGTGAGCCGCGCCCGCGCCCGAGCTGACTCCGACGTTTCCGCGGAAACGCAACTCACAGGTTGCGCTTGGTTCTCCACCGGATCTGGCCGTTACCAGGGATTTTCCGTCCGAGGCGGGACTTACTATGTCGAACATGTGTTCGATAGTGAAGATGAGGGATGAGGCCTCGCCGGAAGCGGTATCACTCGACGAGCTCGAGCGCCAGATCTCCGAGCTGGCTGCACACATCGCGGTCGCGACGTGTCACTGGCTATGCCTGGTGGCGGAGTTCGATGATCGTGGAGGGTGGGCCGAGTGGGGGGTGAAGTCCTGCGCCCACTGGCTCTCATGGAGGTGCTCGATCGCGCTTGGTGCGGCTCGGGAGCAGGTCCGTGTCGCGCGTCGGCTGCAGGAGCTGCCGGCGGTACGCGAGGCGTTCTCGCGGGGCGAGCTCTCTTACTGCAAGGTGCGTGCGGTCACTCGGGTGGCGACGGCGGAGACCGAGGCCGGGCTGGTGGAGATCGCGCGTCATGCCACGGGCGCGCAGCTTGAGAAGCTGGTGCGCTGCTATTCGAAAGCACTTTCGGCGACGGTGCCGGTGGCCCAGCGGGCGCACGAGCTTCGCTATCTGAAGTGGAGCTGGAACGACGACGGCACGCTGCGCATCGAGGGGCGGCTACCGGCCGATGACGGCGCGCTCGTCGTCAACGCGCTGAGCGCGGTCGAGCAACAGCCCGCAGAGGAGGACGGGTTCGCGCCCTCGCCCGTCGCCGCGTGCCGTGCGGATGCGCTCGTGGCGCTGGCCCGGAGCGCGCTCAGCACCTCGTCGCCGCATACCGCCGGGGCGGACCGGTGCGAGATCGTGGTGCACGTTGACGCTGCGACGCTCGCCGCGGACGAAGTCCGTGACCGCTGCCATCTCAGCGACGGGCCGGCGCTAGCGCCGGAGACGGTGAGGCGGCTTGGCTGCGATGCCTCGGTGGTGCGGATCGTGGAGCGGGACGGGAGGCCGCTGACCGTCGGGAGGCGAACGCGGACGATTCCGCCAGCGTTGCGGCGGGCACTGCGCAGCCGGGACGGCGGCTGCCGGTTTCCCGGCTGCACGCACGAGCGGTTCCTGCACGCGCATCACATCAGGCACTGGGCGAGGGGTGGGCCCACAACACTGGAAAATCTGGTTCAGCTGTGCTCTTACCACCATCGCCTGGTACACGAGGGCGGCTTCCGGGTGGAGTCGTCTGGGCGGGGGTCGGTCCGGTTCAGACGGCCAGACGGGCGCGTGGTGGCGCCGGCGCCGGAGTGCCGAGGTGCGCGTGGGCCGGCGTTGGGTGAGCAGCATCGAGCGCGGGGCGTCGTCGTGGACGAGAACACCTGCCGGCCGCTCTCGGCTGGAGATCGGCTGGACTACGGGCTGGCGGTGGAGGTGTTGCTGCCGAGGGCGCTTGCGGGCGGCTGAGGAGTGCGGGCGGCGCGTCGCCCGCAACGGCTACGCTAGTTCCAAATGGACGAGCTGTACCGCGAGAACATTCTCGACCACTACAAGCACCCGCACAACTGGAGTCCTCCGGCGGCGGAAATCGACAGCCCCGATCTGGAGTTCCACGACCTCAACCCGCTGTGCGGCGACGAGCTGACCGTGCAGCTGGCGCTGGACGCCGACGGGCGGATCGAGGACGTGCGGTTCTCGGGTCACGGGTGCGCGATCTCGCAGGCGGCGGCCTCGATGACCTCCGACGAGGTGAAGGGGATGCCGGTCGAGGAGCTGTTGAGGCTCGACCGGTCGTTTGTGCTCGACCTGCTCGGGATCGACATCTCGGCGACGCGGATGAAGTGCGCGATGCTGTCGCTCAAAGTGCTGAAGGGCGCCTCGCTCGGCCACTCGGCCGACTGGGAATCGGCGGCGTAGCCGGATCGCGCGGCCAGCCCCGGCAAATCCTATCTTCGCGCTAGGATTTGTCTTGTGCCGCAAGTAATCGAAGTGTGCCCTGTGGACGACCTGAAGCCCGGCGAGATGCGCCTGGTTGAGTGGGAGGACCTCGAGATCGGCGTGTTCAACTGCGCCGGCACCGTGTATGCGATCGAGGACCGGTGCTCCCACGACGACGGCCCGCTCGTCGAGGGCACGCTGGACCAGGAGGCGTGCACGATCGAATGCCCGCGACACGGATCGCTGTTCGATCTGAAGACCGGTAAGCCGAAGAGTTTGCCCGCGTACGTTCCGGTGGACACGTACCCGGTGATCATTGAACACGAGACGATCAAGCTGGAGGTGGAGTAATGGCCGTAGAGCTCACGGAGAACCAGCAGCTGGCGGCGATCAACGCCGACTACGAGGAGCGCTACGGGTTCCGCGATGCGGAGAACTACCTGTACAAGGCGCCGAAGGGGCTCAACCGCGAGATCGTCGAGAAGATCTCTGAGTTCAAGTCAGAGCCGCAGTGGATGCGGGAGTTTCGCCTGAAGGCGCTCGACCACTTCCTGTCGCGGCCGCAGCCGACCTGGGGGTCGCCGCTGATGGCGGAGGTCGACTACGACAACATCCACTACTTCGTGCGTGCCTCAGAGAAGCCCGGCCGCTCGTGGGACGACGTGCCCGAGGACGTCAAGCGCACGTTCGACCGGCTCGGCATCCCCGAGGCCGAGCGCAAGTTCCTCTCGGGTGTAGGCGCCCAGTACGAGTCCGAGGTCGTCTATCACCAGGTGCGCGAGGACCTCGAGAAGCAGGGCGTGATCTTCAAGGACATGGACTCGGGGCTGCGCGAGCACGAGGACCTCATCCGCGAGTACTTCGCGACGGTGATCCCGCCGAACGACAACAAGCTGGCGGCGCTGAACTCGGCGGTGTGGTCGGGCGGGTCGTTCGTGTACGTGCCCGAGGGCGTTCACGTCGACATGCCGCTGCAGGCCTACTTCCGGATCAACACCGAGAACATGGGCCAGTTTGAGCGCACTCTGATCATCGCCGAGCCGGGCTCCTACGTGCACTACGTGGAGGGCTGCACGGCCCCGACGTACTCGAGCTCGAGCCTGCACTCCGCGGTGGTCGAGCTGATCGCCAAGCCGGGCGCGCGGATCCGCTACACGACCGTGCAGAACTGGTCGACGAACGTGTTCAACCTCGTCACCAAGCGCGCGGTAGCGCACGAGGACGCCACCGTCGAATGGGTCGACTGCAACCTCGGCTCGCGGCTGACGATGAAGTACCCGAGCGTGTACCTGGTCGGCGAGCGCGCCCACGGCGAGATCCTGTCGATCGCATTCGCGGGCAACGGCCAGCATCAGGACGCCGGCGGGAAGATCATCCACGCGGCGCCGAACACGACCTCGAACATCTTCGCCAAGTCGATCTCCAAGGACGGCGGGCGGGGGTCCTACCGGGGATTGCTCGAGATCGCCAAGGGAGCGCACGGCTCGCGGTCGAAGGTGGTGTGCGACGCGCTGCTGCTCGACGAGCACTCGCGCTCGGACACCTACCCGACGATCCGGATCGGCGAGGACGACGTCAACGTCGGCCACGAGGCGACCGTCTCGAAGGTCGGCGACGACCAGTTGTTCTACCTGATGTCGCACGGCATCCCGGAGGACGAGGCGTCGAAGCTGATCGTCAACGGGTTCATCGAGCCGATCACCAAGGAGCTCCCGATGGAGTACGCGGTCGAGATGAACCGCCTGATCGAGCTGCAGATGGAGGGCTCGATTGGGTAGCACGGCGGCTCCCGTGCTCGACCTGGGCGGGCGGCCACTTCCTCACTTCAAGGGGCGCCCGGGCTGGGAGTTCACGGACATCTCCGACCTCGACCTGGCCGGCTATGAGCGGGTGGGTCCGGACGGCGCCGACGGGGCCGCCGAGCCGCTGTGGACGCTCCCGGGCACCGATGCTTGGCCTGAGGGCGTGGTTGTCGGCACGCTCGACGACGCCGAGCACCGCGAGCTGATCGAGCGCCACCTGGGGTCGCTGGTGTCCGGTGACGATGACGCGTTCGTCGCGCTGAACGACGCCGGCGTGCGCGCCGGCGCGTTCGTGTACGTGCCGCGGAACGTGGTCCTGGAGCAGCCCATCTCGCTGCGCAGCGTGCACGCTCGCGCGGGGACGCTGCTCAACCAGCGGACGCTCGTGGTCCTCGAGGAGGGCGCCCAAGCCGAGGTCTGGGAGCAGTTCCTGTCCGGGTCCGGGGAGCTCGACGGCGTGTTCAACACCGTCACCGAGCTGGTCGTCGGGCAAGCCGCGCGGCTCCGCTACGTGTGCGGCCAGGCGCTGTCTGAGAAGACCTGGATCTTCGGGGCCCAGCGCGCGGAGGTCGGACGGGACGCGTCGCTCGACTGGGTCGCGCTCGGGTTCGGCTCGGCGCGCGGCCACGTCCGGATGGAGACGAGGCTCGCCGGCGAGGGGTCCGAGGCGCGCGTCACCGGCGCGTATGCCACCCACGCCCGCCAGCACATCGACTTCGACACCACCCAGGAGCACGCGGCGCCGAACACGACCTCGGACCTCGCCTTCCGGGGCGTGCTCACCGGGCGCTCGACCGCGGTCTGGAAGGGCAACATCATCGTCGACCCGGGCGCGCAGAAGACCGACGCGTTCCAGGAGTCGCGCAACCTGCTGCTGTCAAAGCGCGCCCATGCGGACGCGATCCCGGGCCTCGAGATCCAGGCCAACGACGTGCGCTGCACGCACGCCGCCGCGGTCGCGCAGGTCGATCCCGAGCAGCTGTTCTATCTGCGCTCGCGCGGGCTGCCCGAAGAGACCGCCAAGCGCCTCGTGATCGAGGGCTTTCTTGCCGCGCTCGTCGAGCGTTTCGAGGAAGGGCCGGTGCGCGAGCGCCTGAACGAGGCGCTCGAGCGGCGGCTCGCCGTGATTCTCGGGGACTAGCGCGGCGGGCTAGTTCGGCGGGCTAGCTCGGCGGGCTAGTTCGGCGGCGCGAGCTCGTCGAGAGCCTCGAGCTCGTCGTCCTCCAGCTCGAGCTGCGCGGCTTCGAAGTTCTCCTCGAAGTGTGGGATCGAGCTCGTGCCCGGGATCGGCAGGATCACCGGCGAATGCGCAAGCAGCCAGGCGAGCGCAACCTGTCGCGGCGTCGCACCGTGGCCGCGCGCGATCTCGTTGACCGCCGGGCCCCGGCTCGCGACGTCGTGCCCGCTCGCGATCGGAGCCCACGGCAGGAACGCGAGCTGCTGGCGCTCGCATTCACCGAGCACGTCCTCGGACGCCCGATCCAGCACGTTGTAGTGGTTCTGGACCGACACGACCTGGACGATCTGCTGGGCGCGCTCTAGGTCCTCGAGCTCGACGTTCGAGACGCCGATGTGGCGGATCTTGCCCTCCTCCTGGAGCTCGGCGAGAGCGCCGATCGAGTCCTCGATCGGAACGTTCGGGTCGACGGCGTGGAGCTGGTAGAGGTCGATCCGCTCGAGCTTGAGCCGCTTGAGCGACGCCTCGCAGCATCGCTTCAGCCGGTCGGGGCGGCAATTGCGGGTCCAGTGGTTCGGGCCGGGACGCTCGAGCCCGCCCTTGGTGGCGATCACGAGGTTCTCGGGATACGGCGAGAGCGCCTCGGCGATCAGGTTCTCGGAGACGTCGGGGCCGTACGAGTCGGCGGTGTCGATCAGGGTCACGCCGTCCTGGACGGCGCGGCGGAGCAGCTGGCGGCAGCCGGCGGCGTCGGCGGGCTCGCCCCAGATCCCGTCGCCGGTGATCCGCATCGCGCCGAAGCCGAGGCGGTCGACCTCGAGGTCGCCGCCGAGGAGGAAGGTGTTGTTGTCGGGCATCGCCGCGCGAGGTTACCGGCATCCGGCAGGCGTACGATGCCGCCATGGCTCGGCAACCGGCAATGCTGATCCCGCTCGGCTACGGCAAGTACGTGCGCGCCGACCGCGTGTTCGCGCTGGTCCCGCTCGAAGGCCCGGATCGCGGCGACGGGCGGCGGACGCTCGTGTACATCGAGGGGATCGAGGATCCGATCGTCGCCTCGCGCTCGGAGGGAGCGATCGAACGCGACGTCGCCGCGGCGCTGGGGCGTGGCTCGGGCCGGCTCCGCGACGCGTCGGACCTGCCCGGCCAAGAGGCGCTGTTCTGAACTTGAGCGCTCTAAACCGCTCTGGACGAATGTTCTATTAGGCCGGCTGCCGCCGCAGTCGATACGCGGGATACGAAGTCCGACGGTCAGTGTCGCCTGGGGGCGCAACGGCCGACACAACAGCGAGGTAGATATGCGTGGAAATGTCTACCGTCTTGGGAGGCGGCGGGCAGGTTCAGCTGTGCTGGCGGCGATGGTGGCGCTCGCGCTCGCACTGGCAGTGGTGCTGGGTTCGGGGGCGACGGCGTTTGCCAAGGCGCCCGTTCCACGGGCACGGCCGGTCGTCGTGATCGGGGTCACGCACTCACCCGCGCTGCGACTGACGCCGGCGCCGGTCGCGCATGCGGCCGGGCACAAGATCGCATGAGCGCGCGGACGGCGGCCAGGTCGCGCACGCTGCGCCAGAGTGAGTTCGCCCTGTACGTGGGCGCGGTCGCCGGGGTCGCGGCCGGCGCGCTCACGGTGCTGCCCTGGATGTGGGATTGGCAGGTCGACGATCCGGTGCTGCTCGTGGCGCTGTCGGTGTTCGCGCTCGCCGGCGAGCTCCTGCCGATCCCGGTCCCGCGCCGGCGAGGGCTCGCGCGGGTCACGATCTCGGCCGCGTTCGCGTTCGCGATCTTGCTGCGGTTCGGGCCTGGCCCGGCCGCGCTCGTGTACGTCGCGAGCTCGGTGATCGCCGATATGGCGGCGCGAGTGTCGCCGCTCAAGATCCTGTTCAACGCGGCCCAGTACCTGCTCGCGATCGTCGCCGCCGCCGGCGTGCTGACGCTGTGGCATTCGCTCCCGATGGGGCCGATCACCGGCTCCGAGCTGCCGATCGTGCTCGCCGCCGCGGCCGTGTTCTTTGTCGTCAACCACGTGCTCGCGTGCGTCGCGGGTGCGTTGCTCGCGCGGGTGCCGATCGCCGGCTACCTGCGCGAGGACCTCGCGTTCCAGGCGTGGACCGCCGGCTGCGTGCTGGCGTTCGCGCCGGCGCTGGTGGCGTCGGCCGACGCGAGCGTGGCGCTCGTGCCGGTGTGCTTCGTGCCGATGCTCGCGGTCTACTTCGGCGGCCGGCAGGCGGCGCTTTCGAGCCACCGGGCCCACCACGACGCGCTCACCGGCCTCCCGAACCGCTCGGCGCTGACCGAGACGCTCCAAACGGCGCTCGCCGCCGCCGAGCGCGAGCACCGTCCGCTGACGGTGATGCTGCTCGACCTCGACGACTTCAAGTCGATCAACGACACGCTCGGCCACGAGCTCGGGGACCTGACGATCCAGCGCGTCGCGCGCCGGCTGCGCCAGGTGGTCGGCGAGGCGACCGTGCTCGCGCGGATCGGCGGCGACGAGTTCGCGCTGCTCGTCGACGGCGGCCAGGCCGAGGCCGAGATCCTGGCCGAGCGGCTGCTCGCGGCGCTCGACCAGCCGCTCGAGGTCGATTCGGTGGCGCTCCACATCTGCGCGAGCATCGGGATCGCTTGCTTCCCGCAGCACGGCCGCACCGCGCCCGAGCTGATTCGCCACGCGGACGTGGCGATGTACTGGGCCAAGGACTCGGACGCCTCGTTCCACACCTACGCCGAGGAGGACGACGAGTACAGCATCGACCGCCTCGCGCTCGCGGCACAGCTCCGCCGCGGGATCGACCGCGGCGAGCTCGTCGTTCACTATCAGCCAAAGGTTCCGCTCCAGGGCGGCGCGACGCTGGCCGCGGAGGCGCTCGTGCGCTGGAACCATCCTCAGCTCGGGTGCATCGGCCCGGACGGGTTCATCCCGCTCGCCGAGCAGACCGGGATCATCAAGCCGCTGACCGAGCGCGTGCTCGAATCCGCGCTCGAGCAGTGCCGGCAGTGGCGGCGCGAGGGCCTCGAGGTGACCGTGTCCGTCAACGTGTCGACGCGCAGCCTGCTCGACCACGACCTGCTGACGATCATCGGAGCGCTGCTCGCTCGGCTGGACCTTCACGCCTCGGCGCTCCAGCTCGAGATCACCGAGAGCCGGATCGTTGCCGACCTGCCGCGCGCCCGGGCCGCGCTCGAGAAGCTGCGCGCGATGGGCGTGATGATCGCGATCGACGACTTCGGAACGGGCTACTCGTCGCTGTCCCAGCTCCAGCAGCTGCCGGTCGACGAGATCAAGATCGACCGCTCATTCGTGACGCGGATGGAGACCGACCGTCAGGACGCCGTGCTCGTCCACTCGATCATCGACCTCGGCCGCAACCTGGGTCTGCGAGTCACCGCCGAGGGGGTCGAGACCGAGAACGTGAAGGACGTCCTCGCCGAGCTCGGCTGCGACTACGCGCAGGGCTTCCACGTGGGGCGGCCGGTGGTGGCGCAGGAGTGCACCCGGTATCTCGGGTCGCGCGAGACGGTCGCGCCCGTGCTGGCGCTGGCTCCCGCGCTGTAGTTCCGTCGTTAACGGCGGGCATCTGGAGCAGGTCGGGGGGCGCCGGGGCGCGGCGCCGGCGCTAGCCGGCGACCTGCTGGTACAACGAGGGCAGGTCCGGATACCCGCTCGACGCCCACCCGGAGTTCTGGAGGGCGGAGATCTGCGTCGAGGCGGGCTGGCCGGCGGTGCTGAGGATGCCCTGGATGCCGGAACTCGCAGTCCCGTAGCCCGGGATCGTGTTCTGGCCCTTGAGCCAGCCGGCGGTGGCGTCGGCGGCGGCGGTCGGGTCGCTCCAGATCGAGTCGCTCGAGCCGTAGGTGGCGCTGTCGGTGTAGCCGATGTTGAGCCAGTCGTTGTTGTTCTGGCTCTGGCGCGACTGGGCGGCGCCACCGGACTCCTCGGCAAGCAGCCAGGCGGAGACGACCCCGGGGTCCATGCCGGTGTCGCTGGCGAGGCGCGAGGCGAACTGCTGCTGGTCTGAGGTCAGCATCGACTGCGCGCTCGACGGCAGAGCGCCACCGGTGCTCGGAAGCGACGAGGTCGAGCCGGTGTCCTGCGCCGCGGCCAGGGCGCCCGCGAACGACGACGACGACGAGGACGAGTCGGTGCCCGTGGACGCGGTCCCGGTGGTGCTCCCGGCGGTCGTCGCAGCCGCGACCGAAGGATCGAACGCGGTCTGAAGGGAAGCGATCTGCGCCTGGATCTGCGAGACCCGGCCTACGGCATCGGTATAGCTCATCGACAACCAAGTGATCGGCGGCAATGGGATTTGCTTGAGCCTGCCCGCCGGCGCGCAGGCTGACAGAGACCTGATGTGAGGTTCCTCATGATCCGGGCACGGGACTGCACCGCCTGCCGTGGTTTGCATGTCAGTTGCCCGGGCGTCACATCTCCATACCGACGAGCGCCGGCGTTCACGCGCGCTGGTCGCGTGGATTGAGCCTGCGCACGTCGAGCAGTTGCAAGGAAGCGCCGGCGATCCGGCGCGCGCCCGGCGGGCCCGCGAGGCGCTCGGCGACCGACCGGCGGCGGCACTCGACCAGTCGGGGCTGATCGAGCCGTGGCCGGCCTCCCTCGAGCACCACGCCGAGGCGCTGCGAGCCACTCAGGGCGCCAAGCCGATGTTCGACAACGGCTGGGAGCTCGCGCTGATCACCGATCTGCGCCGGGTGGTGGCGGCGCAGCCGACGGTGTTCGTCGACGACGTCGACGGCGGCGTCGAAACGGTGGCGCCGGGCGATCTCGAGGCGGTAGCGCGCCTGACGCTGCCGCTGGCGCCGCCCTCGGCGCAGTTGCCCGCGGACTTCGACGAGGACACCCAGACGTGGAGCATCAGCTCGCCGAACCCCAACCTGCGGATCACCGGGACGTTCGCCGGCGAGGTCAAGCCGGATGTCGTCGGGTTCGGCTTCCTGCTCGAGATCCTGACATCGTTCGTGTCCGTGGCGGAGTTCCGCGGCCGCTACATCCTGCGCGACGGATACCACCGGACGTATCGCTTGATCGCGGCTGGCGTTGTCACCGTACCCGCGTTCGTCCGCCGCTTCGCCGACGAGGAGTCGCCCTTCCGCAGCGGGATGCTGCCCGAGACGGTCTACTGCGGCGAGCGCCCGCCGACGCTCGCGGACTACCACGATGACGCCGTCGCCAGCGACGTGTTCTACGCGCCGCGTGAGACCAAGGTGTCGGTTCAGGCCGCGCCGCCCGGTCTGGCTTTCGGGCGGCTGATCTAGCTCGGAAGGATCGTCAGCACCGCGTCAGACGCGGACGACCGGGCGCCGCTGACCCTGCGGGCGGGGCTGCGGCGCGACGGCATCGTGGAACGTCTCGATCACGTAGTCGATATGTGCATCGGTCAGCCCCGGGTAGCAGCCGATCCAGAACGCGCGCTCGGTCACGGCGTTGGTGACCGAGAGCGGCCCGACCACACGGTGCTCGACGTTCTGATACGCCGGCTGGCGAAGCAGGTTGCCCGCGAACAGCTGGCGAGTGGCGATTCCACGTCCCTCGAGCTCGTGGCGCAACTCGTTGCGAGAGATGGGCGCGTCCTCGCGGAGGCAGATCGTAAAGCCGAACCACGACGGGCAGGCGCCGGGCGCCGCCTCGGGCAGCACCAGCACGTCCTGCAGGCCGGCCAGGCCTTCTCGAAGCCGGCCGTGGTTGTGGGCGCGGCGCGCGACGAAGTCGTCGAGACGGTCGAGCTGGACGGCGCCGACGGCGGCCTGAAGGTCCGTCGCCTTGAGGTTGTAGCCGATCTCCGAGTAGACGTATTTGTGGTCGTAGCCGGGCGGTAGCGTGCCGTGTTGCTGGGAGAACCGCTTGCCGCAGGTGTTGTCGCAGCCGGTGTCGCACCAGCAGTCCCGGCCCCAGTCGCGGATCGACTCGGCCACGCGCCGGAGCGAGGCTCGCTGCATCAGCACCGCGCCACCCTCTCCGGTCGTGATCTGGTGGGCGGGATAAAACGAGAGCGTCGCCAGGTCCCCGAACGTCCCGACAGGGCGCCCGTCGTAGGTTGCGCCGAGCGCGTCGCAGCAGTCCTCGACCAGCATCAGCTCGTGCCGCTGGCAGAACGCCTCGACGGCCTCGAGATCGAACGGGTTGCCCAGCGTGTGGGCGATCATGACCGCGCGCGTGCGCGGCGAGAGCGCCTCCTCCAGCTGCTTGACGTCGATGTTGTAGCCCGGCAACTCGACGTCCACGAATACGGGGACGAGGCCGTTCTGCACGATCGGGTTGACCGTCGTGGGAAAGCCGGCCGCGACCGTGATCACCTCGTCGCCCGGACGCAGCCGGCGCTCGCGCATGCCGGCGGCGCACAGCGTTGAGATCGCCAGCAGGTTGGCCGACGAGCCGGAGTTGACCATCAGCGCGTGCTTCACGCCCGCGCGCCGGGCGAGCGCGCGCTGGAAGCGCTGCGTCTCGGGCCCGGAGGTCAGCCAGAAATCGAGGCTTGAGCGCACGAGCTCGACAACCTCTTCGGGCCCGAACACCTTGCCGGAGACGGGCACGACCGGGTTGGCGGGGTCGAACTCCGCGGACCGGTGGCGCTTGGCGGCGTAGGCCGCGACGAGCTCGAGGATCTGCTCGGCAGTGGGCTCCATCTTCACCCCGATGGTCGGCAGGCGCGAGAGATCCTTGACCTCAACCCGCACGGGCAGATGCCGATAACCGGGGAGATGTCCCTCGATGGCCACTGCGCTACCCCTCGCGTCGTGCTGCTCTGTGGCGGGCTCGGCACGCGTATGCGCGAGGAGACCGAGTACCGCCCCAAGCCGATGGTCGAGGTCGGGGGCCGGCCGCTGCTGTGGCACATCATGAAGGGCTACGCCGCGCACGGGTTCAACGAGTTCGTCTGCTGCCTGGGCTACCGCGGCGATGTGATCAAGCGCTTCTTCCTCGATTACCACGCGCTCCGCTCGGACGTGACGGTGTCGCTGGCCAGCGGGAGCATCGAATACGCCACCGGCGAGGTCGAGGACTGGCGGGTCAGCCTGGTCGACACCGGCCAGGACTCGATGACCGGCGCGCGGGTCAAGCGCGTCGAGCACCAGCTCGGCGGCTCGGACTTGTTCCTCTGCACCTACGGCGACGGCTTGGCCGACGTCGACGTGTCGCGCCTGGTCGATTTCCACCGCTCGCACGGCCGCCTGGCCACGGTGACCGGCGTGCGGCCGCCGTCGCGCTTCGGCGAGCTCGTGTCCGACGGCGATCAGGTGACGCAGTTCGCCGAGAAGCCGAGCGGCGACTCGCGGATCTCCGGCGGCTTCTTCGTCTTCCAGCGCGAGGTGCTCGAGCGCCTGTCGGCCGATCCGAGCTGCGTGCTCGAACGCGAGCCGCTCGAGCAGCTCGCCTCCGACGGCGAGCTGTGCGTCTACCCCCACGACGGCTTCTGGCAGTGCGCCGACACACTGCGCGACGTCGAGCTGCTGCGCGGGCTATGGGACTCGGGCGCGGCGCCGTGGCGCGTGTGGGATGACCGGCGGCACGAGCGCGAGCCCCACCCGAGCCGGCGCGCGTCGGATGCGCTCGAGAGGTTGCTGGGATCGGTTCCGGCGTGAGTGAGCGCAGCCAAGCGGTAGCGCGTGAAACGCGCCGACTCGTGGTCGAGGCGGCGATCATCGCGCGCACCTGTCACATCGGAAGCTCGTTGTCGATCGTGGACATCCTCGCGGTGTTGTACGCCGACGTGCTGGCGCGAGAGTCCGAGGAGCCCGCCGACCGGTTCCTGCTCTCCAAGGGGCACGGGGCCTCCGCGCTGTACGGGACGCTGGCCACGGTCGGCGTCCTCTCGCGCGAGGAGGTGCTCGTCGGATACTGCTCGGACGGTGGGCGGCTGGCCGGTCACCCCGAGCGTGGAGTGCCCGGAGTCGAGATGACCGGCGGCTCGCTCGGCCACGGCCCGGCGATCGCGGTCGGGATCGCGCTTGCCGAGCGACACACGGGCCGGCGCCGTACGTACTGCCTGGTCGGCGACGGCGAGATGGACGAGGGGTCTGTGTGGGAGGCGGTCGCGCTCGCCGGGCAGCTCGGACTCGACGGGCTGACCGTGATCGTCGACGCCAACGGCCTGCAGGGCCTCGGCCCGTGCTCGGAAGTCCTCGCGCGGCACCCGTTGCGGCCGAAGCTCGAGGCGTTCGGGTTTGCGGTCGAGGAAGTCGACGGGCACGACCACGCGGCGCTGGCGGCGGCATTCGAGCTGCCTGCCGACGGTCGGCCGAAGGCCGTGGTGGCCAGGACGATCAAGGGCTACGGCGTGTCCTCGATGGAGGGGGATGTGATGTCTCACTACCGGACGCTGCGCGACGAGGACCGCGAGCGTGTGCTGGCCGAACTGGAGAGCCGCTGACATGCGCGACGCCTTCTTCGCTGCGCTGACCGAGGCCGCCGAGCGCGACCCGCGAATCTGGGCGCTCACCGGGGATCTGGGGATCGGCTTGTTCGACGACTTCGAGCGCGCGGCGCCGGGGCGCTACCTGAATGTGGGCATTGCCGAGCAGACGCTCGTCGGTGTGGCTGCCGGATTGGCGTACGCGGGTCAGCGGCCGGTGGCGTACTCGATCGCGCCGTTCCTCACCGCCCGAGCGCACGAGCAGGTGCGGGTGGACGTTGCCATCTCGCGCGCGAATGTGACGCTCGTGGGTGTGGGCGGCGGTGTGGCCTATGGCTATCTGGGCCCCACCCATCATGGGACCGAGGACCTGGCGCTGATGCGCGCGCTTCCCGGAATGACGGTGCTGGCACCCGGCGACCCCGGTGAGGCGCGCCGCGCCACCAAAGCCGCGCTCGATCACGAGGGGCCGGTGTACCTCCGGCTGGGCAAGAACGGCGAGCCCGACCTCCTGGGGGACGTGCCGTTCGCGATCGGCCGAGCGACGATCGTGGCCGACGGCGGCGACGTCGTGCTGGCGAGCACCGGCCCGGTGTTGCGCCAAGTCCTCGACGCGGCAGAACGCCTGGGCAGAGACGGTGTTCAGCCGACCATCCTCCACTTTGGGACGATCAAGCCGTTTGACGCCGGCCCGCTGCTCGCGGCGGCGGCACGCGCCGGTGCGGTGGTCACCGTCGAGGAGCACAACGTGATCGGCGGGCTCGGCGGGGCCGCAGCCGAAGCCCTCGCCGAGTCGGGCACCGGTGCCCGACTGCGCCGGATCGGGTTGCCCGACCGATTCGCTCACGAGGTTGGCTCCCAGGCGCATCTGCTGTCCGCCAATGGGATCACCGGCGAGCGAATCCAGCATGCCGCGCTCGAACTCGTTCGCTCCCGCGCCACCGACGCCGGCGCGCAGGCGGATGCACTCCCGGTCGCCGCCTGAACGCATGAACGACGTCACGACGGCCTTCGACTCCGCCGCCGAAGCGGCCGCCGAGCAGCTAAAGCCGCTGCGCGGCCGCCCGATTCACGTCAACGGCGCCTCGGGATTCCTGGCTTCGAACCTGATCGCGCTGCTCGACCGGGCGAGCGCGCTCGGGGACCTGCGGCTGAGTCTGCACGCCAGCGCCCGGCGTCCACGGCAGCAGGTCAGCCTGTTCCGGTTCCTGAGGGTTGATCCGCAGGTGCGGTGGGAGGGCTCGCCGGCCGAGACCACGACCCTTCCCGAGCTCGAGGGGTGCGTGGCCATCCACACCGCGTCCTACGGCGCGCCGGCGGACTACCTGGGCCAGCCCATGGAGACGTTCCGGGCAAATACCGACGGCCTCATTCGCACCTTCCAGGAGGCGAGGAGGATCGGTGCGGCGCACGTCGTCTATCTGAGCAGCGCGGAGGTGTACGGTCAGCCGCCCCGAGAGTCGATTCCCACCCCCGAGGACTACCTTGGCGGTCCCGACCTCGGCGACGTTCGCTCGATCTACGCAGAGTCCAAGCGGATGGCCGAGGTCCTCGGCGCGGCGCTCTCCCGTGAGACGGGCATACCGTTCACCGCGGTGAGGCCCTGGAACCTGTACGGGCCTGGTCAGCGACTCGGGGATGGGCGCGTCCCGATCGCCCTGATGCGCATGGCGCTCGAACAGGACTCGATCTCTCTGCAAAGCGACGGCACGCCGCGCCGGAGCGTTTGCTTTGCGTGGGACGGGTTGCTGCAGCTGATCGCCTGCCTCGATCCCACGGGCGCGCCGGCGGGGCCGGTGAACATCGGCAATCCGGACGACGAGCTCACGATCCTGGAGCTCGCCCACCGGTGCGCCGAGGCGGCCGGTCTGCCCGCCGGACGCGTGCAGTGTGCGCCACCGGGCGCCGGTGGCGGCCTTGCGCGCTGCTTGCCCGAGGTCTCGCGCGTCCGGGCGCGCGCTCGCGTGCCGCTCCCCCCGTTGACGCCGCTGGCCGAAGGTCTGTCGCTGCTGCGCGAATGGGTGCAGTGGAGCCGGGCGGATGCTTGAGCTCGCGCTCCAGGAGACGTGCCGGCTGTCCGGCGAGCCGCTGGCGTCGGCGCCGGTGCTGCTCGATCTGCCGGATTGCCCGATCCCGGGCGTATACCCGATCTCCGCCGCCGACTCGCTCGAGATGCGGAGCCCGCTACGCGTCGTCCAGGCCCCCGTCAGCGGGCTCGTCCAGCTCGCGCACCGATTCGAATCGTCGGTCTATTCGGACTATGGCTTTGCCGGCGACACGAGTGAGGCATACCGGGCGCATCTCGAGTGGTTCGCGGCCGAGCTTCACGCTGGTCTGAAGCCGGGCGGCGGGGTGCTCGAGGTGGGATGCGGTGACGGCACCCTGCTCGGGCTGCTGCGGGAGCGCGGTCATGACAATGTGATCGGTATCGATCCCGGGCGCGCGGCCGCGGCGACGGCCACCCCCGGCGTGATCGCGGGGTTCTTCCCTGACGATCTTCCGGCGGACGCCCGAACGCAGCGTTACCGCCGCGTGATCGCTCGCCACGTGCTCGAGCACATCGAGAACCCACGCACGTTCATCGCCGAACTCTCCGCCTACCTGGCTGCGGACGGCGAGCTGTGGATCGAGGTGCCGGACCTCGACGCGACGCTGGACGGCGGTCGCTGGAGCAACTTCTACCAGCTGCATTGCAACTACTTCACCGCCGACACGCTCGACCGGCTCGCGGCGACGGCCGGGTTGCGTTGCGTCGGAGGCACGGTCGTGGACGTGTTCGGCGGGTCGCTCCTGCGGCGCTACCGGCACGGATCGGAAGTGGTGCCGGCGAGCCCGCACCGAACGGCGCCCGTCGCACATGGATTCGCTTCGTTCCAGGATCGCCTGGCAGAACTCGCGGCGAAGCTGCCGGCCCGATCCGTCGGCTACGGTGCGGCCGAGCGAACCGCCCTCACGCTCGGGGCCTGCCCGCCGCTGGCCGAGCGGCTGACCGCGTTGCACGACGGCAACGCGCTGCTCGACGGCAGACATCTGGCCGGGACGGCGCTCGCGATCCGCTCACCCGAGGACCTCTATCAAGCGGCCCCCGAGGCCGTCGTGCTGTTTGCGGTCTCGCATCGCGAGGAGATCCTGCGGGAGTGGCACGGCCGGATCGCCCCGAGCACGCTGGTCGCGATCGCCGAGGGCGACTGCCGCCTGGCGGAGCTCGGGCAGCTCTAGGCAGTCGTCAGCGGTCAGCGCAGGAACGCGCGGTACCAGTCCACGGTTCGCGTGAGTCCTTCCTCGAGCGACACCCCGGGCGCCCAGCCGGACATCTCCCGGAGCTTGGTGGAGTCGACCCACTGGCGGACGATCTCGCCCGCCGGCGGCCCCTTACCGCGTACCTCCGGCTCGACGCCCGTGCCGGCGACGGCGCAGGTCAGACGCACCACGTCGAGGACGGTGTGGGGGCGGTCGCCGCCGGCGTTGAACGCCTCGCCGGCGCCCTGGCCGTCCTCGAGCAGCGACCAGATGGCGAGATACGCGCCCACCGCGTCGTCCACATACAGGAAGTCGCGCTCCAGCGTGCCGTCCGAGCGAATCACCGGCGGGCGGCCGTCGATGGCCGCGAGCGCCGCCTCCGGCACCAGACGGGAGAGGTTGAGGTCGCCTCCCCCGTAGAGGTTGGCGAAGCGGGTGACCGCGACTCTCAGCCCGAAGGTGTGCCAATACGAGCGAGCGATCATGTCGGCCGCGGCCTTGGACGCGTCGTAGGGGTAGCGTGGCTCCAGCGCGAAGCCCTCCCGGTAGGGCAGTTCCTCCTGCGGCCCGTAAGCCTTGTCCGAGGCGGCGACGACGACGCTCCCCATGTCCAGCGAGCGGCACGCCTCGAGCACCGTCCAGGTGCCGCGCACGTTGGTCTCGAAGGTCGAGAGCGGGCTGCGGTTGGCAATGCCGACGATCGTCTGGGCGGCGAGGTGAAAGACGCTCTGCACTTCGTACTCGGCCAGCGCGCGCTCGATCAGCGAGCCGTCGCAGATGTCCCCGTGCACGACGTTGACGCGCTCCTCGGTCCCCTCGAGTACGAGCGCTGAGGAGACGACGACGTCGCGTTTGAGCACAGTGACTCGCGCCCCCAGCTCGACCAGCCGCTTGACGAGCTGGCTGCCGAGCAGCCCGTACGCTCCGGTGACGAACACCGACCTACCGTGGAGCGCAGCGCCGGCCGGGTTCGACATCGGTCGGGAGCGTATAGGACGGACTTGATGTCTCAAGCATCCGCCCGCGCCGTCGATCTACCGGGTCGGATGTCCGACAGCCTGCCCACCGTCAGCGTCCTGATGGGCGCCTACAACTACGAGCAGTACGTGGGCCGCGCGATCGAGAGCGCGCTCGAGCAGGAGTATCCGTCCGATCGGCTCGAGATCGTGGTCGTGGACGACGGCTCGACCGACGGCACCGCGGCGGTCGTTGCCGCGCTGGCTGACCGCCACCCTGGGCGCATCCGGCTGATCCGCCAGGTCAACGGGGGCGCGACCGCCGCCACCAACCGCGCCCTGGCGGAAGCCACCGGGGACCTCATCTGCCTGCTCGACGCCGACGATGTCTGGCTGCCCGAGAAGACCAGACGCCAGGTCCAGATGCTTATCGAGCGCCCCGAGCTTGGCATGGTGTTCAGCGACATGTCCGTGGTCGACGCCCAGGAGCGGATCCTGGCGCCTTCACACGCCTCGGGTGTCGGCACTATTCCCCAGCCCCCGTATGCGCGCGTGCTGGCGGCCAACGTCGCGACGCAATCCTCGATCATGATCCGCGCATCGCTGCGCCAGCTGTTCGCGCCGATCCCGTCCGCGATCCCGTACGCCGACTGGTGGTTCGCGGTGAACGCCGCCCGGGTGTCCGGTGTCGACTACATCCGCGAGCCGCTGGCGCTCTACCGCCAGCACGGCGCCAATCTCACCGGCGGCGTGGTCGGCGCCTCGGCGGTCCGCGAGCACCGCAAGGAGGTGTTCTTCCAGCTCTGGTGCCTGCGCCATCTCCCGCTCGAGTCCTTGAGCCCGGATGATCTGCTGTACGTGTGGTCGTGGGTGGAGAACCACGCCAGCATGGCCGTCGCCGCCGCCGAATCGTTCTTCGTCGAGCCCGTCGCGCTCGAGTTCGACGAGCAGCGCGCCGACGCGCTCATGCGCGAGGGCGACTCGCTGCGGGCGGACGGCGATCTGGCCGGCGCCGCCCGGCTCGCGCTGCAAGCACTGGCGTGGGATCCGTACCGGGTGGGTGCCGCCGAGGACTTCAAGATGGCTGTGAAGGACGCCCAGGCAACGGCGGCCCGCCCGCATCCGCTCGCCGGGGCCCGCCCATTCGTCGTCCTGGTCGATGCCGAGGAGCTGCTGGCCTCGGACGTGATGATGCGGGCCTACGCCGGGGCGCTCGCCGGTTCAGACCGGGTCACGTTGGCCATCGACTCGACGCACCTGCCCGCGGAGACGGTGACGCGGAAGCTGCAGGCCCTGATCGAGCGGTGCGATCTCGGCAGCCGCGCGGACCTCGACCTGATCGCGGTGCTCGGTCCAGGCGACGAGGTGCAGTGCCGTCAGATGCTGAGCGGGGCCCACGCGCGATACCGGCGGTGGGCCGGCGAGGAGCCGGTGTCCTCAGCCGAGGACCGGCCGGTGTTCACGCCGGACACGCTGGATCGCCTACCGGGTTATGCGGAGACCGTGCTTCGGATCGCCGCCTGATGCCGGCGGATAGCCCGGCCCTCAAGCCGCCTCTGTGACAGTCGATTACCTGACTGTGGCCACCCTCGATGGACACGTGGATCCCGCATCCACGCTGGCGATCCTGATTCCGACATTCGGCCGTGCGCGAGAACTCGACCGCCTGCTGCACGTCCTGGCTGCCGATGCCGAGGTGGTCGAGCGCCGGTTCCCGGTGCTGGTGTCCGACAACGCTTCCTCGGACGGGACGCCGGAGTTGGTGCGTGCGCTCGCGGCGGAACTTCCGCAGCTGGATCTGCGGCTGCACGTGCAGCCCTCGAATGTTGGGGCGCTGGCGAACATGCGATGGCTGGTCGAGAACGCGCCCGCGGGCGACTACCTGTGGATCCTGGGGGATGACGACTTTCCCACCGAGGGCACCGTGCCAGCGGTGCTCGAGGCGATTGCCGAGCATCGGCCGGCGCTCGTGCACCTGCCCTCCAGCTTTGTCGAGGACGGGATCGAGGTTTGCCCCTCCCCGTGCCCGGACGCGCTCGAGCTCTACTTCTCAAGCCGTGAGCTGCTGATCACCGACTACTTCCTGCCGTTCGTCTCGGCCACGATCGTCGAGCGCAACGCGCTCGAGGAGGCCGTGCGCCTCGTCCCGACCGACAACGACTGGGCTCCGCACATCTGGTTCGGCGTCGCCGGCCGCCACCAGCGGTGTGTCGTGCTGCCCCGCATCGGCGTGATCGGCAGTCCGGCCCACGGCTGGCGGCCCGAGCGGGCGACGCTCCTGACCCGTCGCGTCATCGAGGAGTACGACGACGGCCTGCACCGGGTGATCGACGCCACGGGATTCTGCGAGTTCCTCGATCTGCGCTACGAGCCGCGGTGGGGCAACGACACGCCCTGGCTCGAAGTGCCCCTTGAGGATCTGCTCGGAGCAGTGGAGCGATTCCCGGGCAGCCAGCAGCTGCGACGCCTGGTCGTCGAGCGGGCTCTGCGCGACGCCGACCCGATTGCCATGTCGGCCGCGACCGTTGCCGCCCGGCGCAGTGGCGCCGCGGCACGCTCGGCGAAGGCGAGCGCCGACGGTGAGGCGGCCTTCGCGATGGGTGAGCTCGAGCGCGCGGTGGCCCTGTTCGAGCACGCGGTCACGATCGATCCGACCAGCGCGAACGCCTGGGCCAACCTCGCCGTGGCCTGGCACGCGATCGGGCGACCGACCGTTGCGCAGGCGTTCGAGCGCGCCCTGGCGCTCGACCCCACGAACCCCGAAATCCTTGAGAACCATGCCGCGTGGCTCGGCTTGGTCAGCCAGGCCTCATGAGCCTCCCCACCGTCAGCGTGGTGCTGTGCGCGTACAACTACGAGAAGTACGTCGCGCGTGCGCTCGAGAGCGCTCTGGCCCAGGACTATCCGCTCGAGCTGGTCGAGATCGTGGTGATCAACGACGGCTCGACCGACGGGACCGCGCATGTGGTCGAGGAGATCGCGGCACGCCACCCCGGCCGGGTGCGGATCGTCCACCAGGCCAACGCCGGCTACATCGCCGCGACCAACCGCGGGCTGGCGGAGTCCCGGGGTGAACTGATCGGGCTGCTCGACGCCGACGACGTGTGGCGAGCGGACAAGACCCGGCGCCAGGTCGAGATGTTCCAGGCCGATCCAACGCTCGGCCTGGTGTTCAGCGATATGACGGTGGTCGACGGCGACGAGGCCGTGCTGAAACCGTCGAAGCTGGCCGAGTACGGGCCGATCCCCGAGAACCGGCTCGCCGCGCTGCTGTTCGAGAACTTCGCCACCACCTCATCGATCATGGTCCGCGCGTCCTTGCGCGACGCCTACGCACCGGTTCCGGCGCACGTTCACGCCGCCGACTGGTGGATCGCGATGCGCGTCGCCGAGCGCGCGGGCCTCGACTACGTCCGCGCGTCGCTCGTGCTGTACCGGATGCACGGCACGAACATGAGCGGCGGCGAAAACGCCGGGATGGTCCGCGAAAACCGGCGCGCGATCGCGTGGCAGCTGTGGGCGCTCCGAAATCTTTCCCTCGACACGCTCAACGCGGATGAGCTCATACACGCGTGGAACGGGGTCGAGCGGCACGCCCGAATCGGCACCGAAGTCGGTGGATCGTTCTTCTTCGACCTGATCGGCCGGAAGCCCGGAGACGGTGAGCAGGCGGACGCGCTGCTCGCAGAGGCCGACCGGGCCGCGGCCGACGGCGAGTCGCTGGCCGAGGCGCGGCTGACGCTTAAGGCGCTCGCGTGGGACCCGTTCCGGCTCGAGACTCACGGGCGTCTGCGCGCGAGCGCCGCCCGCGCCAACGCGGACGCCGGCCTTCCCGACCCGTTCCCCGGCGCGCGGCCCTACCGGCTGCTGGTCGACGCCGAGGAGCTGCTCGCCGGCGATGAGCTGCTGCTCGCCTACACGCGTGCGATGAGCGGAGCGGACTCGGTCACGCTCGTGATCGACGCCAGCGGGCTCCCGACCGAGGTCGCGCAGGCGGGTCTGGAGGGGCTCGTCGAGCGCCACGGACTGGCCGATCGCGACGACATCGATCTGGTCGCGGTCGTCGGGCCGCAGGGCGACGCCGACCGCCGGCGCCTGCTCGCCGCCGTGCACGCGCGGTACTCGCGCCGGGACGGCGAGCCCGGGCGCAAGCCGGTCTTCACCCCATCGTCGCTCGGACGAATGATCGCGGAGGCGGCATGACGGAACTAAGAGAGATCGAGCAGCCGGCGACGCGGCTCGACGACCATCGCCTCGCCGAGCTTGACGCCGCGCTCCGCCAGCCGGGCGTCTCGGTCCTTTCCCTCGACTGCTTCGACACGCTGCTGTGGCGGCGGGTCCCGAAGCCGGCGGACGCCTTCATGCTGCTCGGCGAGGAGCTGCGCGAGCGCGGCGCGCTCGCCGGCGGGATCAGCGCCACCACGTTCGCACGGATGCGCGCCACCGCGGAGCTGATCGCGCGTCACCGGAAGCTGAGCGAGGCGGGCTCCCACGAGATCGACCTCGGCGACATCTACGCGGAGTTCCGCGGCGGGATCGCAATGGTCGGCGTCGACGAGCTGCGCGCCGCGGAGCTCGCGCTCGAGCGCCGGATCACGGTCGCCGACGGCGCCCTGGCGCGGGAGCTCAGCCGCCTGGCGAGCGAGCTCGACCTCCGCGTCGTGTTCGTCAGCGACATGTACCTCTCGAGCGAGGAGATCGCGTTCCTGATCGATCGCCCCGACATGGCCGCCCTCGCCGGCGCCGAGGTGATCAGCTCGTCCGACGTCGGCGTCGGCAAGGAGAACGGGCTCTGGCAGCTCCTACCCGACCGCTGGGGCGTGTCCCCGGCGGCGATCGTCCACGTGGGCAACAATCCGGTCGCCGACGTGTCGGCGCCGCGCGCCGCCGGCGTCCGCGCCGTCTACTGGTCGGAGCTGTCCGAGCATCTCGGGCGCGTCGTGGCCGCCGAGGCCTGCCACCCCGGCGCCGACGCCAAGGTTCGCGTCCCATCGGTCGACGATCGCGGCCTGACCGCGTTGCGCGGCCGGGCGGCGTTCGGCGGGGCGGCTGCGGACCACGACGACGAGATGGCGTTCCAGACGGGTGCGTCGGTGCTCGGGCCGGTGATGAGCGGTTACGCCGAGTGGGTGCAGCAGCGCACCGCCGAGCTCGGGATCACCCGCGCGCTGTGCGTGATGCGCGAAGGGCGGCTGCTCAAGGAGCTGATCGACAGCGTGTCCCCGTCGCGGCGCAACCCGGCGCTGCAATGCGAGCTCTTGTGGGCGTCGCGGGCCGCGATCGCCCGGGCCAACATCGCCAAGGTCGACGGCGCCGAACTGACGGCGCTGTTCTCACGCCCCCGGGTTCCGAGCGTCGCCGAGGCCGCTCGGACGCTCGGGATCGACCCGTCGGCGCTGCCCGGCGGCGCCGAGCGCGTGGGCGACGCCGCCCAGCACGCCGGCAATCGCGCGGTGCTCGAGCGATTCCTGAACACCGTGCTCAGCAGCCCGCCGATGCTCGCCCAGGTGCGAGCGAACGCGGCCAGGCGCCGGGCGAACTTCGTCGCGCATCTGCGCGAGGCCCTCGGCGGCGTCCGCGGCGATGTGGCGTACGTCGACGTCGGCTTCTCGGGCGGCAACCAGGAGAACCTCCAGCGGCTGATCGACGCCGAAGGGCTCGGGGTGCGCCTGCACGGCCTGTACCTGATGTCCGATCCGTGTCCGCAGGACCGTCTGCTCCGCGGAAACCGGATCGAGGGCTTCCTGACGAGCCCCGGCGATCCGCTGCCATTCGAGGTGGTCGAGCTCGACCGCAACCGGCTACTGCTCGAGCTGCTGCTGATCTCCGAGGACGGGAGCACACTCGAGATCGACGACGGCGGGCGGCCGGTGTTCGCGCCCAACCCCGAGCCCGAGCGCCAGCGCGCCCAGCGTCGAGCCGTGCACGACGGCATCAGGTCCTACCAGCGCCACATGAACGGCTACCGGCTGACCGGCGAGGACGATCGCCTCGGAGCGGTCGACACGCTCGTCGGGCGCCGGATCATCGAGCGGTTCGTGGTCGAGCCGACGGTCGAGGAGGCCCGGACGTTCGGTGACTGGGAGGCCGAGGACGACTACAACAGCCTCGAGGCTTCCCCGCTCGTGCCGCACGACCGCGACCCGATCCTCCGCCGTCTCACGCGCAAGCAGCTCGGCGAGCAGCCGCTGCAGCGAATCTTCTGGCCGGCCGGCGCGAGCGCCCTGTGGGAGGACTCGGCGGCGGCGTCGAGGACCGGGCCGCTGTCCCAGGCCGGCGCGATGCGCGTGCAGCTCCAGCGGACGGCCGGAGCGCCGGTGACCGGGATGGTCCCGCTGAAGCTCGGCCGCGAGGGAGTTGCGATCGGCTCGTGGAGCGGCGAGGCCGCGGGCGTGACCTCGGTCACCGTGTTCCCGGTGCTGATCGACGGCCTGCTTCGCCTGGACGCGCTGCGCGTGTCGCTGATCAGCACGTCGTCGGGATGGCGCTCGGATCTGTGGTCGTGGGCTGCCGGCGATGACCCGCAGCGGCTGCTGATGGCGAACTCCACGTGGGTCGCCCAGGACATCCTGAACGCGGACTCCGATTCGGCGCTGATCGTGGCGCTGCCGGCGCCGCTCGGGCCTGATGCGTTCCTCCAGATCGAGCTCCACGGCGGGTTCCTGCCCGGCGCCGACACCTGCCCAGTGATCGAGCAGGGACCTGGCGGCGCGTCGATCGGCTACCGGCCGGTCTGATCGCCGGCCCGCTACCGCCCGGCCTGGGCGGCGGCGGCGAGGATCGCCTCGGCGACGCGGTCCCAGCTCAGCGAGCGGGCCTGCGCCACCTCCTGCGCAGACAGCCGCCCCCCCGCGGCTGCGGCGCGGACGCCCTCTACGAACGCCTCGGCGTCGCGGGTCGCGTTCAGGAACGCACCGAGCGCCGGCGCGTGAGCGGTGTTCAGCGTCACCGTCGGGAGCCCGGCGGCGGCGTAGTTGTACGCCTTGTGCGGCTCCATCGAGTACGTGAACGGCTCGTCGGTGTGGGGAACGATCCCGACGTCGGAGTGGAGCAGGTACGCCGCGGTCTGCTCGGGTACGCGCTCGCCGAGCAGGTGGACGTGCGGATCGGCCGCGGCGAGGTCGAGCAGGGGCTGTGTCGGTCCCATCCCGACGAGCACCACCTGCACGCCGGCGGCGGCCAGCTCGCGTACCGCCTGCACGTCGAAGCGCATCGACAGCGCTCCCACATAGATCGCGCGCGGGTGGGGGATCCAGGCGAGGTCGGCGGGCTCGGGCAGCGCGTCGACCTCGGGCTCGTGCCAGTGGCGGTCGACGCCGTGGCCGACGTAGGTGGCGTCGGGGACGTCGTCGATCGATCCCTCCGACAGGCCGACGACGACGTCGCTAGAGGCGATCAGCTGGCGGCGGACCTGCTCGAGCACGGCCTTGTGGGGAGCCATCACGTCCCAGTCGGCGAGCTTGTCGTAGGCGACGAGCACGGTCCGCGAGCACACGGGCGCGAACTCGTAGTGAAGCCACCAGTTCGCCTGCGAGACGCCGAAGTTGAGCAGCACCGGGTCGGTCAGCTCGGCGAGCCCGACGACCCCGCGTGCGACCTCGTGCGCGCCGGTCGGGGGCGTGCCGGCGCCGCTGAACACGAGCAGCCCGCGATCGTCGCGGGCACCGAGCTGGGGCTCCCCCGGGGCGGGCACGAACGGCTCGACGTAGGCGACGCGCCCGGCGCTTGGCGAGCCCACCAGTGAGTGCGCGATCGCCTCGCCGGCGCGGCCGAGCTTGCCGTAATCGTTCTGGAGCCAGGCGACGATGACGTCAGGCGCGCTCACGCGGCCTCGGGCAGGGCCTGAGCGAAGTCACGCTCGGCCGCCCAGCGATCCACGGCAACCAGCGCCTGGGCCACCACCTGGTCCATGTTGAGGTACTGGTAGCGGGCCAGCCGTCCGACGAACATCACTTCGGGACGGGCGGCGGCGAGCGCCTCGTAGCGGTGGTAGAGCTCGCGGTTCTCGGGCCGGGGAATCGGGTAGTACGGGTCGCCCTCGGCCGTCGGGTACTCGTAGGTCATCGTGCTGAAGTCGGCGACCTGGCCGGTGAGGTGGCGAAACTCGGTCACGCGCGTGTAGGGGATCCGCTCGTTTGGATAGTTGATCACCGCGACCGGCTGGACCAGCCGACCGCCGGGGGTGGCGCGGGTCTCGCGCTCGAAGTGCAGGCTCCGGTATGGGAGCGTACCCAGCCGGTAGTCGAAGAATTCGTCGATCGGGCCGGTCCACACGAGCTGACGGGCGTCGACCTCGTCGCGGATGTCGCTGTACTCGGTCCCGAGCGCGAGCTCGATGTTCGGATGGTCGAGCATCCGCTCGAACATCGCGGTGAAGCCCGCGGCCGGCATGTTCTGGAAGGAGTCGCCGAAGTACCGATCGTCTTCGTTCGTGCGCACCGGCAGACGGGCGCACACCGACGCGTGCAGCTCGCTCGGGTCGAGTGACCACTGCTTGCGGGTGTAGCCGCGGAACAGCCGCTCGTACAGGTCGCGACCGACCTTGGCGACGACGGCGTCCTCGGAGTTCTTGAGCTCGGCGCGCGGCTCGGCCAGCGAGGCCAGATAGGCCGCGGTGTCCTCGTCGTTACGCAGGTCGACGCCGTGGAGCGCTCGGATCGTGTTCCGGTTGATCGGCATCGGGATGATCCGCCCGTCGACCGAGGCCCACACGCGGTGCTCATACGGGTGCCAGTCGGTGAAACGCGACAGGAACGCGATCACCTTGTCGGCGTTGGTGTGAAAGATGTGCGGACCGTAGGTGTGGATCAGGACGCCGTGGTCGTCGAGCGCGTCATGAGCATTGCCGGCGACGTGCGGTCGGCGATCGATCACCAGCACGCGCAGGCCGAAATCTTCGGCCATACGGCGTGCGCAGACCGCGCCGGCGAAACCGGCGCCGACTACCAGAGCATCGAGGGACTCCATACCCGGGTGTTCGACCGCGGCGCCGGTTCCTTGAGGCGCTCAGGCGGAAGCGCGGCGCGGGAGTTGCTCGACGCGCTCAGGCGGCGAGCGCGTGCCCGTCCATCGCGATGCCCGGGTGCTTGCGCAGGAACCGTTCGCGGTCGGCCGCGACCTGGACGCGGATCCAGGCGCTCAGCTCGGGGTCTTCGCTCCCGACGGTCTCGGACAGCCCGTGGCGGATCCGGGAGGCTTCGGCGTGCACCGGCGCCCGGCCGGCCGCGCGCAGGCGCTGGAGCAGATCGGTGTCCTGGTACCACAGCACCAGTGACGGGTCGAAGAACTGGCCGGGGGCGTGGGAGAAGGCGTCGATGCTCTCGCGCGTCATCGCGAAGCACCACGCCGGGAAGTCGAACCGCATCGGACCGTCGATCGTGAGCGGGAACGAGACCGCGGCGCCGGCGTCGAGGGCGGCCCGGAGCGGCGCCCACCAGCCGGGCAGGGGCTCGACGTCGTCGTTCATCACGACCACGTACGGGGTGCGCGCGGCGCGCACGCCGGCATTGACCGGCGAGGCGAATCCCTGCGGAGGGCAGCCGTTGTCGATGATCACGATCTCGTGGGCGGCGTCGGTGGTCGCCTGGGCGGCGGCGATGCACGCGCGGACGCGCTCGGAAGCGGCGTCGAGCGTGGGGATCACGATCGTCAGTTCGGGCTCCTCGCCGGCGGGGCGCCGGGCGCCGCCGGTGCGCGCGCTCGGGGCGGCGATGCGGCTGCGCGGCACGGTCACCGCGCGCCGGCCATGCTCGGCGAGCGCGAGCGCGAGCGCCCCGAATACGAGTTGGCCGGCGAGATCCGGGAGTTCGGTGGCGCGCAGGTCAGCGGCGCGGACCGCGACCGACCAGGCCGCCACCGGACTTTGCGAAGCGCCGGTGCCGGCGCCGTCGGTGGCGCTGGCGGCAAGGCCGACGGCGGGGTCCTCGAGCGTGGCGGCGAGCGGCGCGAGCCACCCCGGGGCAGGGGCGGCCGCGTCGCGGACGAAGACGATGAGCTCGCCGTGGGCGTGCTCGGCGCCGCGGCGGGCTGAGGACGCGAACCCGAGGCGCCGCTCGTTGCGGAGCACCTCGACGTCGCCGGCGAGCTGCGACAGGAGCGACTCGAGGCCGACCGAGGCATCGTCGACGACGACGATCTCGTGGGCCGGGTGCTCGGCCTGGGCGGCGATGCCCTGCAGGCAACGCAGCGCCTGCGCCGAGCCGCCGGCGAGCGGCACGATGATCGAGACTTTGGGGGCCATCTTCCCGGGTGATCGGCCGCCGAGTCGATTCCTTAATCCACACGGAGGCGGGCCACCAAGGCAGCCCGCCTCCGCTTTCCGGTTCCCTCGATGAATCGGACGTGGTTATGTGGCCCGCGCGGTATATAGGAGAGGCGCGGGCGGATTGTGCCCTCGGCGCCGGCAGCAAAGCCGCCACGCTCGAGCTTGGGTCGCCGGGCATCGGTTGCGCATGCTGCGTCAACCGGCTCCGCGAAAGCTTTACTCGCCGGGCGCGGGCGACGCCTAAGCGCCGCCCGGCCCTGCGAAAGGGGATTAGCCCTGGAGGAGCTTCAGCACCAGCTGAGGCTGCGAGTTGGCCTGCGCGAGCATCGCCGTGCCGGCCTGCTGCAGCACCTGCTGCTGGGTCAACGTCGTCATCTCGGACGCCATGTCGACATCCTGGATGCTGCTCAGCGACGAGGACATGTTCTCCTGCGTCGTCGAGATCGCCGTCGCGGTGTACTGGAGACGGTTCTGGACCGCACCCAGGGTCGCCGCGAGCGACGAGATGTTGTTGATCGCCGTGCTGATGGCGCTCACCGCGCCGCTCTGGCCGAGGCTGAACACCGTGCCACCGGTCGACGCCTGCGTCCACGAGAACGCAGTCGTGCCCAGGTTGCTTGAGCCCTCGATGTCCTGGAACGACACGGCAAGCGTGTCGCTCGAGGCCGAGCCAACCTGGAACGTCACGACGCCAGTGTTGGCGCCGGCCGACCCGTCGAGCAGGTTGATGCCGTTGAACTGCACCGAGGTGCGCTGACGGTCGATCTCCTGCGTGAGCTGGTTGACCTCGTCCTGGATGTCCGACTGGTCGGTCGTGGACAGGTCGCCGTTCTGGTACTGCACGGCCAGCTCGCTGACACGCTGCAGCATGCTCTGGACGTTGTTGAGCGCGCTATCGGCGGTCTGGACCATCGAAGTCGCGTCGCTGACGTTCTGAGAAGCCTGCTGAAGCCCGTTGACCTGGGAGGTCAAGCCCTGGCTGATCGCGTAACCAGCGGCGTCGTCCGCCGCGGAGTTGATCCGAAGACCCGAGGACAGACGCTGCATCGCGGTCGAGACAGCATTGCTCGAGTTATTCAGGCTGATCTGCGTCTGCATCGCAGACGTGTTGGTGAGAATCGAAAGGGACATCTTTTACACCTCCATGGTGTGGTCGTTTGGGATTTGTCCCCCGGCTGCTCCTTGCTGCCGGTCTCTCCGGTTATCGCCCCCGACGCACTTCTCTTGAGGGCCGTCCAGAGCGATCTGGACACATCCGGTAAAACCCCGTCAGAGCAGGCGATTCCGGCCCTTCGAGGGTGTTAGCGGGGGCCCCCGCGTCAGCCGGTCACGCGCCGCTCAGGCGGTCACGTTGATGTGAAGCCCCGAGTCGTCGTCGTCGCCGGGGTCATCGAGGTAGTAATCCGAGCCGTCGACCGTGGCGTGGGCCGCGGGAGCGTTGGGCTGCTTACGCCGGCGCTGGTCGGGGCCAGCGCCGCCGTGGGCGCCGTCCCGATCGACTCGGCCGGCGCGCGGCGCCGGGCTCACCGACGGGATGTTGGGCGAGACCGGGACGATCGGATGGAGCGGGTCCATTGCGGGCGCTCAGGCGTGTGTTACGACCCGGCGGCCTGCGCGGCAGCGCCGTCGCCCGAAGGCTTCTGCGTGCGGGCGGGGATCAGGTCCGGATCAGGGGCCTCGATGCGCTCCATCGCAGCCCGCAGCTCGGCGAGCACGAGGTGGCGCCAGACGGTGACCGCGCACATCCACGAGAGCAGGTAGCCGACGATCCCGAACAAGAGCGCTCGGAGCCCGACGTCGAACGTCGGCACGCCGGCCTTGTAGCTGAGGTACCCGGCGATCACGAAGCCGGCGATCCCGCCCCAGCCCTTGGCGCGGCGGACCTGATAGCTGGCGCGGGGGTGGTTCGCGACGCTCGGGGCCATCGCCCCGGACGCGTCCTTGCCCTTGCCCTTCTTCTTGCCCTTCTCGTCGCCCTTGTCAGCGGACTTGTCGGCTTTTTTGCTCATCCGGCGCTCCTGTGATCAATGACTCGACCAACCTTCGCCAGCGCCTCGCGCTGGCGCTCGAACACGAAATGGATCAGGCGCTGGCGGTCGGTGCGCGAGATCTGCTCGAACACGAGCGCGCGCCGACCCTCGTCGCCGGCGCGGACGACCTGGGCGTTGCCCTCGATCGGCTCGGAGCCGGGGGCCAGGTTGACACTGAAACGAACGTGCGTGCCGAGCGGCAGACCGTCGGCGCCGCTCAGGAGCATGCCGCCCCCGCTGATGTCGATCGCGTGGGCGCTGATCGCGTCGCCGCCAGCCGCAGCTGCAGCGGGAGCGCCGGCGCCCTTGGCAACCTTCACCGCCTGGGCGGAAGGCACGCGCACGAACTCGCGGCGCTGCGTGACCTCGGGCGCGGCCGACACGTCGAACCGCACGAGGTCGCGCTCCTGGATCACGGCCTGGCCGTGGAAGCGCACCAGCCCCCGGGGCGAGACGTACTCGAGCTGCAGCGGCTCGACGACGTCCTGCGACAGCTCATCGCCGGCGTCGAGCATCAGCACGAGCATCAGGTAGTCGCCGCTGCGCTCGTACACCCGCACGGGGATTCGGCTACCGACCGAGGTCGTCAGCTTGCCCTCCTTGCCGCCGACGTTGAGACGGACGACGTTGTCGATGGGCTCTGGCTGGGGGGTCATGGGAGCAGCGCGCCTCGGACCGGATTTCAGGGGAGCAGGCGGGCCGCCAGCGAGGACGGGTCGGCGGCCGACAGCGCACCGTCGAGCTCGAGACCCTCATGGATGTACGCGACCGGCATCCCGCTGATGTGCGAGAGCTCGGCGGCGATCCCGAGCTGATCGGCCTCGTCGGCGTGCGTGACGGCGATCCCGTCGGCGCCGAGCGCGGCGAAGCCCTCGAGCAGCTTGCGCGCGGCATGGACACTGAACGTCGCCGGCACCGCAATGTAGACCGCGTCGAGCGACAGCGAGCGGAGCTCGCCGGCCAGCGCCTCGACGCCCGCGGGATCGCGCGGGGTCACGCCGGCGGTGTCGATCACGACCAGGCCGCCGTCACGGCCATGCTGGACGGCCGGCGCGGCTTCGGGGCCGACGGCGGCGCCCATGACCCAGACGTTCTGGCCCTTGAGCAGCTCCTTGAGGTCGCCGCCCCAGTCGTCGCTGCCGAGCGACACGACGCTCGCGGCGAGCGTCGAGCCCTTGGCGTAGGCGGAGGCGAGGGCGGCCGCGCAGCGGGTCTTGCCGGCGCCGCCGGCGCCGACGAACGCGATCGCGGCCCCGTTGGCCGACAGCGGAGCGGCCGCGGGGATGGTCGCGGCGAGCGTTGCCCGGACGCCGTCGCGCAGGGTGCCCTTCGCGAGCGGCGAGCGGTGCGCGGCTGCGGCGACGATCAGCTCGTGCGCCCAGGCGTCGCTGATGCCCTGCGCGGTCAGCTCCTCGGCGACCGAGTCGGCCTCGTTGGGGTCGAGGCCACCGGGCTGCTTGGCAACCCACGGGTTGGCCGCCGGGGGCACGGGGGCGGGCGCCGGGATGTGGGGCGCGGGAGCCACCGGAGCGGGCGCGGCAGCGACCGGAGCGGGCGCGGGAGCGACCGGAGCGGGCGCGGCGGCGACCGGAGCGGACTGCTCGACGATCGGAGCGGGGGCGTGGATCTCCTCGGCGACGGGCTCCGGGGCCGGCGCGACCGGCTGGGCAGCCGGCGCCGGAGCCTCCGGGACGATCGGCTCGGGAGTCGGGGCAGGAGCGGCCGCCTGGGGCGCCGGCGCCGGGGCCGGGGTCGGGGGAGCAATCGGCTCATCGGTGCTCGGCAGCCCACCGGTGGTCACGAGCTTGACCAGCTCTTCGATGTCGACATGCGCGGCTGCCTGCTCGAGGCGGCTGACGAATGACTCCGCGGCCCCCTCAGCGGGCGGGGCGGCGGCTGGCGGGGCCGGGATGGCGGTCTCGGGCGCGGGCGCGACGCGGGCCTCGGGCGCCGGCGCGGGCGTCTCGGGCGCGAAGTTCTCGGCCGCGAAGGTCTCGGCCGCGAACGTCTGGGGCGCAAACGCCTCGGGCGCGGGCACCGGAGCCGGGATCACGGGCTCCTCGGCGGCGGGCGCGGGCAGGGCCGGCAGCGAGCGCCGCTCCTCCTCCTCGGTGATCTCCCAGCCGTTGACGGGCTCGTCCTCGTCGTAGATGTCGATCTGATCCCGCCCAACCCCGGCCTGGGCATCGACCTCGACGCACTTCTGGGCGAAGAAGCCGCCGACGCCGCCCATCAGGCCCTCGCGCTGGCGCAGGATGATCGCGTCGGGGCCGAGCTCGGCGCGGATCTGGGGGATCAGGTCCTCGAGCTTGCGGCCGCGGTAGGTGCGCACACCATTGAGCTCGCGGTCGTGGCCGTTCGTGTGGGGCTCGGTGAGGGTGCTCATGCGCTAACTACTCCTATGGTTTCGACGCTGATGCCTGGGGCGACTTCGTTGTAAGAACAGACGGGGAGGTGGGGCACGGATGCTTCGACCAGGCGGCGGACGTGACGACGCACGCGCGCCGAGCAGAGCAGCACCGGGCGCATTCCGCCACGCGCGGAAGCCTGATCGGACTGGCTCTTGACGGCGGTGAGTACGGCCTGGGCCCGGATGGGCTCCATCGCCAGGTATTCCCCGTCGCTGGTCTGGGTGATCGATGTCGCCAGCTCCTGCTCGACCGTCGGGTCGAGCGTGATCACGCGAAGCTTCTGCAGCGGATCCAGATGCGGTGCGGTGATCGCCCGGCCGAGCGCCTGACGCGCATATTCGGCCAGCAGGCTGGGGTCCCGAGTGATGCGGGCCTTGTCGCCGACGGATTCGACGATAGCGCCGAGATCGCGGATCGAGACGCCCTCCGAGAGGAGAGACTGCAACACACGCTGGATCTCGCCGAGCGAGAGAACATCGGGCACAACCTCCGTAACGACAGCTTCGTTGATTTCCTTTAGCTGATCGAGCAGCTGGCGTACGTCCTGCCGCGTGAGGAGTTGGGCAGCGTGGTTGCGGATCGTTTCTGTGAGGTGGGTCACGATCACCGATTCGCCGTCGACGACGGTGTATCCAAGGGCTTCGGCCTCGGCGTGCTGGACCTCCGGAATCCAGATCGCCGGGAGCCCGAACGCCGGCTCCGTGGTGGGGATACCCGGGAGCGTCCCGACGGCATCGCCCGGATCCATCGCCAGGTGGTGGCCGGCCATGATCGAACCGCGGGCGACGACCGTGCCGCGGACCTTGACCACGTACTCGTGCGAATCGAGGTCGACCTCGTCGTGGATCCGGACCGGCGGGATCACCATGCCGAGCTCGGAGGCGATCTGGCGGCGGATCATCGACACGCGCCGGACCAACGAGCCCCCGGTGCGGCGGTCGACGAGCGGCACGAGGCCGAAGCCGATGCCGAGCTCGAGCGGATCGATCGAGAGCTCCTTGAGCACTTCCTCGCGCGGGGCGGCGGGCTTGTCGGCCTCGGTCGGAGCCGGGAGCGCGGCCGCGGCGGCCGCGGCGGCGAGGTCGTCGGGCATGCCATTGCGGACCGACCAGCCGATCGCGACCATGATCCCGCCGATGAACAGGAACGGCAGCTTCGGCAGGCCCGGAACCAGGGCGAACGCGCAGACCACGCAGCCGGCCACCAGCGGCGCCTTCTTCTGACGCAGAATCTGATTGGCGAGGTCGGTGCCGAGGTCCTTCTCGGACGCCGAGCGCGTGACCAGGATGCCGGTGGCGACCGAGATCAGCAGCGCGGGGATCTGAGCGGCGAGGCCGTCGCCGACGGTCAGCATCGAGTAGGTATGGGTCGCCTGGCCGAACCCGACGTGGTGCTGGACGACGCCGACCACGATGCCACCGATCAGGTTGATGCCGGTGATGATCAGGGCCGCCATCGCGTCGCCCTTGACGAACTTCGAGGCACCGTCCATCGCGCCGTAGAAGTCGGCCTCGCGGGCGATCTCCCCGCGCCGGTGGCGCGCCTCGGTGTCGGTGATCAGCCCGGCGTTGAGGTCGGCGTCGATCGCCATCTGCTTGCCGGGCATCGCGTCGAGGGTGAAGCGGGCGGCGACCTCGGCGACGCGGCCGGCGCCGTTGGTCACGACCACGAACTGGATCACGACGAGGATCAGGAAGATCACGAGGCCGATGACGACGTCGCCGCCGACGACGAACTGGCCGAAGTCGCGGACGACGCTGCCGGCGTCGCCCTTGGTCAGGATCAGCCGCGTCACCGACACATTGATCGCGAGACGGAACATCGTCGTCAGCAGCAGGAGGCTCGGGAACGCCGAGAACTCGAGCGGCTTCTGCAAGTACATCGTCGCCACCACGACCGCCAGCGCGGCCGAGATGTTGATCGTGATGAACAGGTCGAGGATCATCGACGGGAGCGGGACGATCAGCATCGTCACGACCACGACGACGGCCAGGGCCGCGATCAGGTCGGTGTGCTTCATCAGCTTGCGAACTGTGTTCTCGTTCATGCCGCGGCCTTTCTACGCCCGGCCATCCGGTAGACGAACGCGAGCACCTGCGCCACAGCGGCGTAAAGCTCGGCCGGGATCATCTGGCCGATCTCCACCGACTTGTGCAGCGAGCGCGCGAGCGGCGGATCGGGCACGATGGGGACGTTGTTCTCCTCGGCAATGCGCCGAATCTGCTTGGCCACGAGGTCCTGGCCCTTCGCGACCACGACCGGAGCGGGGTGAGTGCCGTCGTAGCTGAGCGCGACCGCGAAGTGGGTGGGGTTGGTGACGACCACGTCGGCCTGGGGGATCGCGGCCATCATGCGGGCGCGGGCGGCCTGGATCTGGCGGCGGCGAATCGCGCCCTTCACCTCGGGGGAACCGTTCTGCTGCCGGCCCTCCTCCTTGATCTCCTGCTTGGTCATCTTCAGCTGCTTGTTGTGGCGGTGGCGCTGATAGATGTAGTCGAGGATCCCGATCAGCAGGTATGCGATCGCGGCGCGCTCGGCGATGCCCATGATGCTCGAGCTGACCAGGATCCCGAGCGCGGCGGGCGGGGTGTCGACACTCGCGCCCAGGTTCGTGAGCTGCGGGATCAACGCCATCGCGACGACGATCCCGACGGCCACCACCTTCGAGAGCGACTTGATTCCCTCGGTCACGGCCCGGATTCCGAACATGTTCTTGAAGCCCATGACCGGGTTCAGCTTCTGGAAGTTGGGCTTGATCGCGGTCATCGTCGGCTTGAACGAGACCTGGGCGACGTTCACGATCACCCCGGCCGCGACGCAGATCGCGCCGACGGGCGCGACCGTCGTCAGCATCGTGTGCAGGGCGGCCTGGAACAGCGCGTGCAGGCCGGCGGCGCTCGTGGCCTCGCCCGGCCGCGAGATCTGGTCGAAGGTCGAGCGCATCGAGCCCGCCACGCCGGAGACGATCGCCGGGCCGACGGCGAGCAGGCCGACCAGGCCGGCGGCGAGCACGACCGAGGCGTTGAGGTCGGTGCTCTTGGCGACCTGGCCCTTCTTGCGCGACTCGTTCTTGCGCTTCGGTGTCGCCTTTTCTGTCTTGTCGTGATCGGCCATGGCGGTGGTGCGGCGATCTAGAAGGCGTGGAGCGCGGTCGCGACCGACGTGTAGATCTGGTTCGACATCCAGCCGCCCAGGAACGGCAGCGTGGCGGCGACCGCGATCAGCGAGACGCCGACCTTGAGCGGGAACGCGACCGAGAACACGTTCATCTGCGGAACGACCTTGGAGACCATGCCGAACGCGACGTCGGTGATCAGCAGCGTCAGGACCACCGGCGCGGCGACCTCGAGCGCGGAGGTGAAGACCGAGGTGAACGCCAGCTCGGCGGCGTTCGCGAGCGACCCGATCTGGGGCGCCTTGGTCAGCGGGATCAGCGTGAACGTCCGCGCCATTCCCTTCAGGACCCACGCGTCGCCGCCGATCGCGATGAACAGCATCACGCCGATCAGCGTGTAGAACTCGGTGAACACGCCACCCGGGTTGCCGTTGATCGGGTCGACGGTGGCGCCGAACGAAAAGCCCGAGAGGATGTCGGCAAACCCGCCGGCGGACTCCACCGCCGCCAGGAGCGCGGCGATCGCGTACGCGAACAGGATGCCGACGAGCACCTGCACGATCATCAGCCCCGCGACCTGGACCGGCTGGGTTGGGAGCTGCTGACCGTGCATGGCGATTCCGGTCAGCCCGAACGTCAGCGCGACCGCGACGATCCCGCGCACCTGCATGGGAATCTGCTTGGCCGAGAACAGCGGCGCCAGCAGGAACAGGGGGCTGACCCGTCCGAGCACGAGGAAGAACGCGGTGATCGACTGGCCACCGCCCAGTGCCGAGAGCACGTGGCTGAGCGTCAGCTGGTTCATCCGATCAGCGAGGGGATCGACATGTAGAGGTTCTGGGCGTAACTGACCAGCTGGTCGAGCATCCACGGGCCGAGCACGACGATCAGCACCGCCACGCCGACGACCTTGGGGATGAACGAGAGGCTCTGCTCCTGGATCGACGTGACCGCCTGGAAGATGCTCACGAGCAGGCCGATGATCAGCCCGAGCACGAGGATCGGGCCGGCGATCTTCAGCGACAGCAACATCGCCTGGGTTGCGAGACTGACGACTGTGTCCTGAGTCATGTCAGTGGAAGCTCTTGACGAGCGACGTCGTGATCAGGTCCCAGCCGTCGACCAGGACGAACAGCAGGATCTTGAATGGCAGGGATATGAAGCTTGGTGGCAGCATGATCATCCCCATGCTCATCAGCGTCGAGGAGACGATCAGGTCGATCAGCAGGAACGGCAGGAAGACGAGGAACCCGATCTCGAAGGCCGTCTTGAGCTCGCTCATGATGAACGCGGGGATCAGCACGTAGGTCGGGACCTGGGCGCGCGTCTGCGGCTGTGTCTTCAGATGCGCGAGGCTCACGAACAGCGTCAGGTCCTGGGTGCGCGTCTGCTTGAACATGAATTCGCGCAGGGGCTGCTCCGCGCGGGAGATCGCCTGCGAGGTCGAGATCGCGTGCTTGGAGTAGGGGTTCCAGGCGTCCGTCTTGATCGCGGAGATCGTCGGCGCCATCACGAACAGCGTCAGGAACAGCGCGATCCCGATCAGCACCTGATTGGGCGGCGTGTTCTGGGTGCCGAGCGCGCTGCGGACGAAGCTGAGGACGATCAGGATCCGCGTGAACCCGGTGACCGTGAACAGGATCGCCGGCAGGATTGAGATCCCCCCGATAAGGAGGAGGATCTGGAGCGCGTTGCTCGAGTCGACCTTCACGAGCGAGCCGTGATCCGCCGCAGGACGTCGAGCACGCGGTCCGAGGCCTTCTCGGCCTGGTCAGCCACTTCGGGCTTCTCAGGCGGAACCTCGATACCAAGTGCGATCGCCTCTGCCTCGGAGTAGCTGCGGATGGGGGTGACGCCGTTCTCGGCGACTCCGACCACCAGCACCTCACGGCCAGCGCGTACGACCGCGACCGAGCGGCCGCCGCCCAGCGGCAGGCTGGCAACCTGCGTGAGGCCGTGGCCCGTCGGGCGGGTCTTGCTCTTCTTTGCCTGCTTCATGATCCACGCGATTCCGTAGATCACCGCGATCACGATGAACAGGCCCACGATCGTGCGGACGATGCTCGCCCCGCCACCGCTGCTGCTGGTGGCGTGGGTTGCGACCGTGCTGCCGCTCAGATGCAGCTTGGTGTTCTCGCCCGTGGACTGGGCGAGGGCCTTGGCACTCTCGACGTGCGACGCTGCCGCGCTGTGGGCGTCGGTCGTCGTCGCATCCGAAGTGGCGCCGAAGGCAACCGCGGCATGCGTGAGCGTTAGGGCGCCGGCAAGTCCGACGCCACGTATGAACGTGAGCGACTTCATCGAGGAAAAGGACTCCGAGGGAGAGTCCTTCCGGTAATCGGCCGGAACCCATGCGGGCTTGAGTCACCCGTTCCAGGAGTGGGTAGGAACGGGAGGTATGGCCGAAATTACGCTGGATTGGTCGACCGCTGAGGTCAAGAACGCCAAGCTGACGGTGCCGCTCGAAGGCGACATCCCCAAGGGCTGGAGGCGGAGCTTCGAGACGACGGTGAGGCTGCTCGGAAGTGGTGGTTGGGGCGAGATTCAGGTCAAGCGGGACAAGGTCCGGGTCAGCGACGTCGAGCCGGGGAGCGAGGAGAAGCTCCGCCACCACCTCGAGTCGGTCGTGGCCCAAGCCAACGCCGACCACGAACTCGACGAGGACGAAGGCGACGAGGCCACGGACGAGGACCCATCCGAGCCCGGGGCCGGCGATCAGGACGAGGGCCCCGACGCCGACATGACCCGGCGTTTCCGCTCGTCCTAGCCGCTACGCGAGCGCCTTGCCGACGGCCTCCAGCAGTTGGGCGGGCTGGAACGGCTTGACCACGAAGTCCCTCGCGCCCTTCTGGATCGACTCGATGACCTTGCTTTCCTGGCCAAGCGCGGAGCACATCAGCACGCGGGCGGCGGGATCGAGCGCGATGATCTCGGCGAGCGCCTGGAGGCCGTCCTTCTCGGGCATGGTGATGTCGAGCGTGGTCAGCTCGGGGGACAGCGCCTGGAACTGCGCCACGGCTTCGGTTCCGTTGCCGGCCTCGCCGACGACTTCATGGCCGCCGGAAGCGAGCGCGTCGCTCACTACCTTGCGCATGAATGCGGCGTCGTCGACTACGAGTACACGGGCCATTACTTCACGGCTCCTTCCGTCACTTCGGGGGCTTGGGGGTCTGGCGTTTGGGGGTCTGGCGTGTCAGGACCCGGGGCAGACACCGGGTCCCGGTCTTCTATCGGGAGATCTCCCTCGATTTCGAGCGATTCGCCGTCGGACTCGACGACTTCACGAGCCTCGGGCTGAGCCGACCGGGCCAGGTCGAGTACTCGCAGGCCCTCGCTGTCGATGCCGTCGATCGACACGGCCCACTCGCCCTCATCGGTGACCACGAGCTGGCCGCGGGCAAACCGCGTCCCGTTCACGTACAGGTCGACGGGTGCGTCGGCGGCGCGGTCGAGATCGACGACCGCTCCGACCGGCAGGCCGAGGGCGGTCCCGAGCGGCAACCGCGCGCGCCCGAGCTCGGCCCACACGCGCAGGCTGATCCCGCTGAGGGCCTCCTCGAGCGCGAGGCTATGCGGGCTCGTGTCGCCGTTCGAGCCGGCGCCGGCCCCCGACGATCCGCCGGCAACCTTGTCGCCCGTCCGCTCGGCGGTCTCCTCGTCGATCGCGCGGACCATCCGCACGACGAACGCCCGGGGCACAAGCTGGATCAGCCGGCATGCTTCGCCGGCGATCGTGAACGTCGTCGAGGTCGCGTGGGGCGCGGTGCCGAAGACGTCGGCGGCCGAGCCGGGCTGCTCGAGCACGCGCGTGTCGGGCGTCGAGATCTCGATGTCCTGGCCGAGAACGACCCCGATCGCGGCGGCGGCGGCGGCCATCGTCTGGTTCGCGGCCTCGGCGATCGCCGACATCTCGAGCTCGGACAGCGCCGGTGCCTCCGCACCGGCCTGCGTCTCCTCGGTCGGCGCACCCATCGCGGCCGCGAGCTTGCGGGCCCCGGCCGGCGTCAGCACGAAGATGTTGGCGCCGGTGACGCCGTTGACGTACGAGACGCTCGACGCGATCGAGCCCGGGGCGACGCTCGCGAACGGCGACGCGCCGTCCTCGAGGACCGTGACCTCGCCGCGCTCGACCTCGCCGGGAGTGAAGTTCTCGAGCACCTTGGCGATCGCCTCAGCGGTCGACGCGCCGAGCCGCATCAGCGCCTCGCGCGGGGTGATGTCCTGCTGGGTCATCCGAACTTCCTCTCGGTACCAGAGATCTGGATCGCGCGCCGGGGGCCGTTGCACCCGGGCTGGGCCCGCGCGAGCTTGACGTTCTCGGCGTAGACGGTGACGCCCTGATCGGCCTGGGCACCGAGCCGGATCAGGCTGCCCGGCCCGAGCGACAGGATCTGCTCGATCGGCACGTCGATCGCGGCGATCTCGGCCCGGAGCGTGACCGGAACGCCTGACATCGCACGGCCGATCTCGGCGGCGCCGGCCGACTCGGCCTCGGGCTCGCGGGACTCCTTGCCGGACAGTCGCTCGCTGACCGAGTCGATCGCGAGCCACGGGATCAGCAGCGCCATCGAGGCCGAGTGCTTGTTGACCCGGCTCTCGATCACGACCACGAACGTGGGCTCGGATACTGCGGCGATCTGGCTGGTGTCGTTGTGCGTCTCGATTTCGACGATCGACAGCGTGATGCCGGCGAGGTCCTGCCACACGAGCGAAAGCTGGTGGACGAGCGATTCGAACAGGCGCTGGGTCAGCACGTTGTCGATCTCGCTGAAGCGGCGCTCGCGGGGCGGCTTGTCGGGTGTGCCCCCGAGCAGGAGGTCTAGGCACATCAGCACGAACGACTGCTCGACGGTGAACAGCATCCTCGTGCCGAGCGGCTGCACATCGAGCGTGATGAACAGCGAACCGGTCGGCAGCTGCGACTGCGCGCCCGACCAGGTGGCCTGCGCGCTGTTGATCGCCTCGAGCTCGACCGGGCTGCGGAGCTCGGCCGAGAGCCGCGTGACCGACGTCTGGCAGAAGGTCTCGATCGCGCGGGAGATCCGGCGCTGGTGGTCGCTCGTGAACTTCGTCGGGCGCGAGAAGTCGACCGTGCGCAGGCGCTGGCCCCGCCGGTGGCCCGCCGGCGCCTGATCGGGGATCTGCCCCTGCTTGGCCGCCTCTACGAGCGCGGCGACCTTGTCGCGATCCAGCATCTCACTCATCGCTTCGCCTCCTGAAGGTTCGTCGCCGTCCGCGCCCGGCGGGCGCGGCTGCCGGGGCTATCGAGCAGGGTTGTGGACTGGCCGCCGGCCTCCTTGACCGTGACCGTGCAGTCGCCGACGTCGACGCGGAGCGTGCGCCCGCGGCTGCCGCCGGTCGCGGCGGCTCGCACCGAAAGGCCGGACGCCGTCAGCTCGGCCCGGACCGCGTGCGCGTTGCGCGCGCCGATGTCGAGATCGCCGATCTCGAACATCCGCGCTCCCCCCGCGAGCACCGCCTCCAGGCGGCGGCGGCTGGCTCCGGCCTCGCACACGCGATCGATCAGCGCGGGCACTGCGAGGTCGGCGAATTTGCCGACCTGGCGATCGGACTCGCTGGACTGTGGCAGCACGATATGGGCCAGTCCCGCGACGCCCGCGAACGGGTCGACCACGGCCAGGCCGATGCACGACCCCAGGCCGCGCGCGACGAGCTCGTCGCCGGCTTGCTTGGACACTTCGATCTCTCCCATTCGTACCGATCCCATCGCTACGCGGCGAGCCCGAGCGGCGCCAGCAGGTCGGTGACAGCGCCGTCGGTCGGCAGCAGGACGAACGAGATCGAGCAGGGCTCGTCGGCGACGTCGAGCTCGGAGTCGAGCACGAGCACGAGGTCCGCGGACTCGGTCTGAGTCAGCGCGAGTGAGGAGACGATCGCGCCGAGCATGTCGGTGGTCAGGTGCGGGGGGCACGGGCCGAGGTTCAGCCCGGTCATCGACGCGAGCGCGTTCAGGCACGAGGTCCCGAGGATGTTGCCGATCTCGCGCAGGGCCGAGTCGCCGATCTCGCTGCCGGGCTCGACCCCGAGCAGCCGGCACAGCGCGCGGGCGCCCTCGCACGAGATCAGGAGGAGCACTAGCCCGTCGACGTCGCCCTCGAGCGGGATCACGACGCTGGTCACCGATTCATCGGGGGCGCCGCACGCCTCGATGGCGTCGGCCAGCGGGAGCGCCAGCACGCGTGGCACGCTCAGCTCGACCTCTCGCCCGAGCATCTGCGAGAGCGCGGTCGCGGCGTTTCCAGAGGCGATGTTCGCCAGCTCCCGCAGAGCATCAAGCTGCAATTCGGTGTAGCGAGGGGTCACTGGTCAGGCTCCTGGTTCGGTGTGTGGTTCTTCTAGGCGGCGAGGCTTATGGTGGCGGCGACGCTGCTCTGGGCGGCGAGGGCGTCGCAGTCGACGATCAGTGCGATCCGGCCGTCGGCCAGCGCTGCGCCTCCGGAAACCGGCTCGCCGTCGGAGACGATCGCTGGGAGCGGCCGGGTGACGAGCTCACGCTGGCCGACCAGGTCGTCCACGGCAAGCGCGAGGCGCCGGTCCTGGGTGCGGATGATCACGACGAAGCCGTGCTGGGCGGCGGTCTCGCCACCGAACACCCGGGCGCCGTCGAGCAGCGGCAGCACGCCGTCCTCGAGGACCAGCATCGGCTTACCCGCGACCGAGCGAACCGTCTGCTCGGACAGGCGGTGAGTGCGCTCGATCCGGTCGATCGGGATCGCGAACGGCGCGCCGGAGACTTCGACCTGCAGCGCCGAGACGATCGCGAGCGTCAGCGGCAGCCGGATTTGGGCGAGCGTCCCGGCGCCCGGCGTCGAGTCGATCACGACCTCGCCGCCGAGCTGACGGATCTTCTCCCGGACCGCGTCCATGCCGACGCCGCGGCCGGAGATGTCGCTCGTGCTCTCCGCGGTCGAGAAGCCGGAGGTGAACAGAAGCTCGACGGCGCCGCGCATGTCGATCGCGGCGGCGGCCTCCTCGTCGATCATGCCCAGCGACAGACCCTTGCGGGCGATCACGTGCGGGTCGATTCCGTTGCCGTCGTCGCGGACCTCGATCACGACGCTGCCGCCGGCGTGACGCGCCGCGATCTGGATCGTGCCGTGGCGGGGCTTGCCGGCCGCGAGGCGATCCTCGGGGTGCTCGAGGCCGTGGTCGACGGCGTTGCGGACGAGGTGGACGAGCGGATCGCCGAGCGCGTCGACAACCGTGCGGTCGAGCTCGGTCTCGCTTCCGACCAGGTCGAGCTTCACTTCCTTGCCGAGCTTGCTCGAGAGGTCCCGGATCAGCCGCGGGAAGCGCAGGAACACGACGTCGACCGGGATCATCCGGACCTGCATGACCATCGCCTGGAGCGCCTGCGAGCTGCGCGTCAGCTCCTGCACAGCATGCTGGAGTCCCTCGACTTCGAGGTTCGCGGTCAGCGCCTCGACCGCCGTGCGGTGGATCACGAGCTCGCCCATCGAATGCATCAGTGCGTCGAGGCGCTCGGCGTCGACACGCACGGTCCGGGTCTGCGTCGCCGGCCTGGACTGGGGGGCGGGCGCCGGGGTTGGCACCGGAGCGGCTGCCGGCGCCGCAGCGGCCACGGGTGCCGCAGCGGCCACGGGTGCCGGAGCGGCCACGGGTGCCGGGGCGGCCACGGGTGCCGGGGCGGGCATGGCTGCCGGGGCGGGCGTGGGCGCGGGCGCGGGCGGGGCCACGACTTCTGCCTCGGCCTTCGGAGCGGGGGCGGGGGAGGTGTTGGCCTCCTCCGGGTCAGCCGACGTGACCTCGACCGTGAACACCTCGGACACGCTGCGGACGTTCTCGGCGATCGTCTCGTCTTCGTGATCGCTCGCGATCCACGCGTCGATCTGGTGGCCCTGGAACTGCTCGACGGCGTCTGGGGTCGGCGCGCTCGCCAGGACCTCGCCGTGGTCGCCGAGCGCGGCCAGGACCATGTGTGCGCGCACGGCGGGCATCAGCACGGCCTCGCTGAGCGTGACCGTCACGCGGAGCACGCGGGCGCCGGCTTCCTGGGCCGCCAGCACGGCGGCGTGATCGAGCGGGTCGGCGAGGCCGACGCGGGCCATCTCCTGCTCGGGAGTCCGGGGGCGCACGAGCGAGCGCAGCCGCCCGACCAGCGGCGTGGGATCGAGCGCCTCCTGCCCGTCGGCTTCGATCGACTCCAACGACGCCGAGAGCGCATCCAGGCACGCGAACACGGTGTCGATGGCCTCGACCGGCAGTCCGTTGGTCCGCTGGCGCAAGAGCTCGAACACGTCCTCCATCTCGTGCGTCAGCGCGGCCACGGCGTTGAAGCCCATCGTCGCGCTCATGCCCTTGAGCGAGTGGGCGATGCGGAAGATCTCCTCGACCGTCGGCCGGTCCTTGGGGTTCTCCTCGAGCCGGACGATCGCGAGATTCAGCTGTTCGAGGTGCTCGCGCGTCTCGGCGACGAACATCGGCATGTACTCGGAGGTGTCCATCACGACTTTCGGTAGATGAAGGGGTGGATCGCAGTCAGCCCGAGCGAGGACGCGTCGGAGATGCGCTCGGTGCCGCCGATCACGAGCACGCCCCCGGATCGCAACGCCCGGGCGAGCCTGGAGTGGAGCTCGTCCCGGATCTGATCGGCGAAGTAGATGACCGTGTTGCGACACATGATCAGTTCATAGCTCGACGCCGGCGGCTGGAGCTTGAGCAGGTCGCCCACCTCGAACTGGGTCATGGCCCGCAACGATTGCCTGGCCACCCAGCCCGTAGGGGTTCGCTCGAACCACCGCTCCATCGCCGCGGCGGGGGCGCTGCGCGCGTCGTCGGGGGTGAAAACGCCCGTCTTGGCGCGCGCGATCATGCGCTGATCGATGTCGGTTCCGAGGATCCGGACCGGCACGCCCGGGATCGCCTGACTGCAGACGGCGGCGAGCGTGTAGGACTCGGCGCCGTACGAGCAGCCGGCGCTCCAGGCCCGCACGCGGCCGTTGGCGGCCAGGTCCTTGAGCAGGCCGCGCTCGAGCCGCGTCCACTGGTCGGGGTGGCGCCACAGCTGCGAGACGTTGATCGTGATCCGGTCGAGCAGGTCGTCGAGAAGCTGCTTGTCGCCCCGCAGCCGATCGAGCGAGTCGGTCAGGTTTTCGTAGCCCTGGCGCGCGAAGAACGAGCGCAGGCGCCGCTCCATCTGGGGCCGCTTGTACTGCGACAGCTCGATTCCGCACAGCCGGCGCAGCCCCTCGCAGAACGCGACGTAGTCGTCGGCGGCGACGGGGTCACTCTTGCGGGCGACGAGCGTCGCGTCGTGACCGCGCTGGCGGGTGACCGGGGCGCGCCCGAAGGTGCGGGTGTCGCGCTCGCTCACGCGCGTGCCTCGTGCGAGATCGCCTCTGCCAGATGGCTGAGGTCGAGCACGTCGTCCGCCAGTCCGGCGTCGACGATCGCGCGCGGCATCCCGTACACCGTGCAGCTGTCCTCGGACTCGACGAGGATCCGCCCGCCGCGCCGGTGCACCTCGCGCGCGCCGCGAAGCCCGTCGTTGCCCATGCCGGTCAGCACCACGAGCAGCATCCGCTCGCCGTACACGCGTGCCGCATCCTCGATCAGGAGATCCGCGCGCGGGCGCAGTCCGCCGACCGCGGGCTCGTCGGTGAGTGTCGTGCGACCGTCGTGGGCCAGACGCAGATGGCGGCCACCCGGCGCGAGCAGTGCGGTGCCGGCGTCGAGTTTCTCGCCGCCAGCGGCCTCGCGCACCTCGAGCGCGCTGCTCGCGTCGAGCCGCGCCGCGAGCGATCCGGTGAACCCGGCGGGCATGTGCTGAACGATCAGAGTTCCGACGCCGAGCGGAGCCGGGAGCTTGGGCACGAGCGTGGCGAGTGCCCGCGGGCCGCCGGTGGAGGTGGCGATCAGGACGAGCTTGGCGGTCCGGGCGGCGATCGGTGACCGCCGCGGGGTGAAGCCGGCCCCGCCGGGAATGGGGGCGCCCGCCCGAGAACCCGTCAGCGTCGACCCGTTGTGGGCGGGCCGCCGCGCGCGGCGCGAGGCAGCCGCGAGCTTGACCTTCGCGCCGAGGTGCTCGACGAACGCCTCGAGGCTCTCGTTGGCCGTCGGCTTGGATACCAGGTCGAAAGCTCCCTCGGCGAGCGCGTCGACCGCACGTGCGCCATGCGCCGCGGAGAACGCGGACACGACGACCACCGGGATGTTGCTGTCCGCGCGGGCGCGTAGCGCTCGCAGAACGCCGAGCCCGTCGAGGCCCGGCATCGTCAGATCGAGCGTCATCGCGTCCGGACGCTCGCGCTCGCACAGCGCGAGCGCCTCGTCCCCGTCGCGAGCGCTGCCCACAACCTCCACCCCCGCCCGGGTCAGCGAGCGCGTGACGATGTTGCGCATCAGGGCGCTGTCGTCGACGACGACGACTCGCGCCGGGGTGGTTGTGGACATGTTTGGTGTTCTGTGGATTTCGAGAGCTCAGGCGGCGAGCGCCGCGTCCGGCTCGGAGAAGATTGCGCTCGGCTTGAGCAGCACGACGAGGCGGGTGTCGATCTTGGCGATCGAGTCGATCAGCGTCGTGTCGGCGCCGGGCGCCTCCTGCAACTGCTCGTCTTGCACCGTCAGGACCTCCTCGACGCCGTCGACGATCACGCCGGCGATCTCGGACCCCGCCTCGACGATCATGATCTTGGTCTCGTCGGTGAGCTCGGAGGGAACCCCGAGCCTGGTCGCGAGGTCGTACACCGGCACGATCCGGCCGCGCAGGCTGATCACCCCACGAACCCAGTCGGCGCGCGAGGCGACCGAGCGCGGCTCGGAGTAGCGGATGATCTCGTGGACCTGCTGGATCGGGAGCGCGTAGTGCTCGGTGCCCAGCGTGAACACGACCAGCTGGCGGGAGTTGGTTGCATCTGGCATGACGGTTTTCTTGCTCCTTGCAGAATCAGACGGGCCGGGGTGGCGACGCCGTCCCCATCAGTGGGTTTGGTATCCGGGTACTCGTCATTTGCAGCGCCGAGCTTTAGCGTGCGTCGATGGGCGTCGCTGGGCGTCGCTGGGCGTCGCGCGGCGTCCGGGGGGGCCGGCCTCGCCGGTCGCGCCCGCTGGGCGTCGCGGGGCGCCGGCGCTAGGCGTCGGCGCCGGCTGCCGGGTCGGCCGCGGGCTCCTGCACGCCGAGCGGCGACTGCCCGAGGACCTCGGTCACCCGGAGCCCGAACTGCTCGTCGATCACGACGACCTCGCCGCGCGCGATCGCCGTCCCGTTCACGAGCAGGTCGACCGGCTCGCCGGCCATCCGGTTGAGCGTGATGATCGAGCCCTGGCGGAGCTCGAGCGTCTCGCCGACGGTCATCCGAGTGCGGCCCATCTCGACGCTGAGGTCGACCGGTACGGCGCTCAGGCGCCGCAGGTCGCCGACCCCGTTGACGGCGGGCCCGTGCTCGCCACCGTTCGCCGGAAGCTGTTCGAGTTCGAGTCTTTCGCTCATGGCTGCACCTACTGGACGGCGACGTCGGTGAAGAAGACCTGGTCGACCTTCACGTCGGTCTCGGTCTTGATGTCGGACAGGATCTGCTTCTGGAGCGCCGTGCGCCCGGACTGGTCGATCAGCGCGTTCGAGGTCTGGTTGGTGATCTCGTTGGTGATGAGCGCCCGGATCACCGCCTCCTCGGGAAGGGTGCCGACCACAGAGCCCGCCGCGGGAGTGTTGTCGGGGCTGGCGCCGTCGCTCTGCCCGGTTGCGAGCTCGAGCGCGACCGTCAGCGTCGCGTAGTGCCCGTCCTTGAGGTTGAGCGTGAACTGGTGGGGGAGGATGTAGATCGTGCCCGCGATCTTCGGCTTGACGACCTTCGGGGGCATCAGCTTGCCCTTGGCGACGTAGCCGCCGCCGAGCAGGAGGATCGGGAGGATGATCAGGATCTTCTTCTTCATGGGCTCGGTTCCAGGTCGGGGGCGGGGTTCAGGATGGGGGTACTGGGTTCAGCCGCATCAGCACGATCTCGACGCGGCGGTTCTCCGCGCGTCCGGCGGCCGTTGCGTTGCTCGCGATCGGGTGGAGGTCGGCGTAGCCGACCGCCCCGAGCCGGTAAGCGCTGACGCCCTGGGTGATCAGGAAGCGCACGACATTCGTCGCTCTCGTCGTCGACAGCTCCCAGTTGCTCGGGAACTGCGCGTTCGAGATCGGCTGATTGTCGGTGTGTCCCTCCACTGTGATCGGATGACTCTTGTCAAGGTTGAGCAGCTGGCCGACCTCGGCGAGCAATTTGTCGGCGCCTGGCTCGAGCGTGGCCGAGCCGGACGAGAACAGGAGGTTGTCGGTGAGGACCCGCACGACCAGGCCGCGGCGCTCGATCACCGCCTGCACCCTGTCGCCGAAGCCGTGCGCCTTCGCGTAGGCGTCGAGCTTCTTCTGTAGCGCCTCGAAGCCGTCCTGCTCGGCGACCGATGCGCTCATGCTGTTGAGCGCAGCCTGCAGCTCCGCCGAGGACATCGGCTTTGACGAGGTGCTGGCCGAGGTGGTGATGCTGCTGTTGGCCGACCCGGTGCTGCTGCTCGAGCGCGAGGTCGGCGTCGGGACCAGCGGCACGATCGACGGCACCTCGGCGGTGGCCGGCGTGTGGGCGCTGGTCGACTCCGAACCCGACTGCATGATCGACCGGCCGCCCGGCAGGACCGAGCCCGAGAACGCCGCCTTCAGCGACTGCTGGAGGACCTGGTACTTGGAGATGTTGACCGACGAGATCGAGAACAGCACCATGAACAGCGCGAACAGCAGCGTGAGCATGTCCGCGTAGGTCAGTAGCCAGCGCTCCTCGTTCTCGTGCTCGACGGCGCCTCCGCGGCGCCCGCGCTTGCCGTGACCGGCCATGACTACGCGGCTTCTGCCTCACGCTCGGGCATCGCCGTGACGTTGTCGGCGTCAGCGGCGCCGTCGCGCAGGGCCGGCGGCACGTACGAGGTCAGCTTGTCGGCGACCACGCGCGGGTTGTCTCCGGCCTGGACCGACAGGATGCCCTCGACGGTCAGCGTTCGCAGCTCGACCTCTTCAGAGGAGAGCGCCTTCAGGCGGTTGGCCACCGGAAGGTAGATCACGTTGGCCGACGCGACACCCATCAAGGTGGCGATGAAGGCCGCGGAGATCGAGGGGCCCAGCGTTGCCGGCGCGGATAGGTTCTGGAGCACGTGGACGAGCCCCATGACGGTGCCGATGATCCCGATCGTCGGCGCGAAGCCGCCGGCCTTCTCGAACGGGAGCACGCCGGCGTGGTGCCGCGCCGCCATTCCGTCGATCTCTGCGTCGAGGATGTCGCGCACGAGCTCGGGGTCGGTGCCGTCGACGACCAGCTGCAGGCCCTTCTTGGTGAACGCGTCGTCGACCTCGTTGATCTGGGCGTCGAGCGCCAGCAGGCCCTCGCGGCGCGCCTGCTCGGCGAGCGAGACGAGGAGGTTGACGCGGCCCTGGACATCGAGCGGCTCGGCGTTGATCACGCGCTTGTACAGCTGCGGGATCTTCTTCATCCCGTCCATGCCGACGCTCGCCATCGTCACGCCGCCGGTCCCGGCGATGATCAGGATCAGCGCCGTCGGGTTCATGAACGCGGCCGGGCTGGTCCCGTCCATCATCGCGCTCATCAGGACGCCGACGACGGCGACAGCGATTCCTATGCCGGTTGCGGCCTTCATGACCCGGTCATCGGCCGGACTATGAAAACCTTCACCCCGCCCGAAGCGATTCGATCAGGGGCGCTCCGCAAATTGCGGGCACGCGGAAGGCTGCGCGCAAGCGCGCTTTGAGTACGGCCGGTGCCCATCACGCTCAGGCGAGCTCGGACTGGTCGACGAGCGCCGGGCGGATCGGCGAGACGGTCGCGCCGGCGTCCTCGCGCTGCTCCTGGCGGCGCTTCATGGCGCCGGCGAGGATCTCGACACGGTACGCGCGCACGGCCTGGCAGACGCGCTGGGGCGTCTCCGCGACGACGATCTTCGAGCCCGTCGCGAGCGTGATCACCGTGTCGGGGTGGCCCTCGACGGTGGCGATCAGGTCGGGGTTCAAATGGAAGAGCTCGAGCTTGTGCCCGAGTCGGTGCAAGGTGATCATTGTCAGTTCCTTGGTGTAAAAGAAGTTGCCCGGTCCTGGGGCCCACCTTCCCTGACCGGACGGGCGGCATCCCTCGATTGCCGCCCCTCCGCTCAGGGTGGGTGGGGTGGGTGGGTACCCAGTCCAACTACTGCTTCATCTGGACGACCGTCTGCATCATCTGATCGGCCGTGGTGATCGTGCTGGCGTTGGCCTGGTAGCCGCGCTCAGCCTCGATCATGTTCGTGAACTCGGTACCCATGTCGACGTTGGACTGCTCGAGCTCGCCGCTGATCGTCTGCCCGTAGCCGGCGGTGCCGGGCTGCCCGGCGGTCTCCGTGCCCGAGGCCGCGGTGGCGCTCCACAGCGAGCCGCCGTCGCGCTGCAGGCCGGCCTGATTGGGGAACGTCGCCAGTGAGACGTACCCGGCGGTCACGGTCGTGCCGCTCGAGTTCTGGTAGTTGACGCTCCCGTCCGGGCCGATCGTGACGTTGGACGATCCGGGCGGAACGACAATCGGGTTGCTGGCGCCGCCCGCGGTGTTGGCCGAATAAGTGCCCGTGGTGGCATTCTGGGTTGCCCCATAGCCGAGCACGTATTGCCCGGTCTGGCTGCACAGGTAGCCCGACGCGTTGAACGTGAGGTCGCCGGCCTGCGTGTACTGGGTGGCGTCGAACGTGGGGGGCGTCGTCGCGACGTTGCCGTTGGCGACCCGCAGCCAGCCGTTGCCCTGGACCGCGACGTCGGTGGCGTTGCCGGTCGACTCGACGCCGCCGGCGGTCATGACGTTGTCGATCGAGCCGACCTGCGCGCCAAGCCCGATCTGGACCGGGTTGCTGCCGGCGCTGTAACCGTTGGCGCTAGTGCCAGCCTGGACCAGCTGCGAGAGCGAATCGGAGAACTCCGTGCTCTGGGCCTTGTAGCCGACCGTGTCGACGTTGGCCAGGTTGTTGGCCGTCACGTCGAGCATCGTCTGGTGCGCATCGAGGCCGCTGATCGCGGCATACATCCCTGACATCATCGGGACATCCCTACCTTTCGCGGCATCCTCGGAGAGGTCCAGCCACTGTTGATTTTGACCGTGACAGTCATGCGATCACGGCACTGTCGATGTTTGTGAACACGTGCTGATTCATGTGCTCGGATGGAACCGCCGTGATGACGGTGTTGTTCGTCACCGACACCACGTAGGCGGTGTTGTCGACGAAGACCACGGAATCCCGCGAGCCCTTTCCCGCTGCGCGCTGAACTCCGTCTGTGAGCCGACCGAGAGTCGGTTGGTCAAGGTTGATCCCGCGCTGCTGGAGGCGCTCGAGCGCGTGCCGCGAGAACTGCGGCGCGCTCGTCTGATTCGACAGCAGCTCCGCGAACGACGGTCCGACCGGCGCCTGAGCGCCCGCGGTACCGGACGCCGGCGTGACCGGGGTCTGAACCGGCCCCACCCTCCCGGTGAGGCCCGGCGCGACGAGCGCGGGATTGGGAAGGATTGAACTCACGACACCTGGGTGACGCTGGCGGGATCGATCCCGGACGTACCGTTGATCGTCAGGGTCGGACCGGAAGAGGTGATGTCGACGCTCTGCACCGTGCCGGTATCGGTGGCGCCGGTGGTCGGGTCGGTGTAATTGACGTTGGCACCGATCATTGCCACCGCCGACGACGTGGACTGCCCGGACGCGAGGGTCGCGGTCGACTGCGCGGTGTCGGTCTCCTGCTCGACCGAGGTGAACTGCGCAAGCTCGGTCACGAACGACATGGGGTCCGAGCTGTTCGGGTTCATCGGGTTCTGGTTCTTGAGCTCGGTCATGAGCATCTGCAGGAACTGGTTCTGGTTGATCGGCAGGCTGCTCGAACTCGAGCTCGTCCCCGAGGTCCCCGTCGTGCCCGTGGTGCCGGTCGTGGTCGTCGTGGGGGTGCTGATGCTCATCGGTGTCGTCCTTGTCTAAGTTGGTTTCAGGCGAGCACGTTCACGAGCGCGCTGCCCGACAGGGCCGAAGCGCTCGTCGGCTCGACGGCGCTGAGCACGCCGTCGGCGTCGATGTCGTCGCCGCCGGTCGTGTAGTTAGATCCGGAGGTCTGGTTGCGATCCTGCGTCTGAGCCTGGCCGGCGTTGTCGCCGCGCGCCTCGATGTTGAGGCCGAGCAGCGTCACCCCGGCGTTCTGGAACGCCCGGCGAAGATCGTCGCCGCCCTGCGACAGCGTGTCCGCGGCCGCCTGGTGATCGGTGACCACGTTGGCGATCACGCCGTTCTCGGTGTGCTGAAGCTGGATGCGGATCGTTCCGAGCGATGCCGGTGAGAGCTCGATCTGGGCCGTGGTGGCGCCCTGGCGCGTGCCCATCTCGATCGTCGCGCGGACCTGCTCGACCGCGTCGCTGAGGGTTACGCCGTAGCTCGTCGGCAGGGCCGTCGCGGCTGCCGTCGGCGCGGCCTGGGCGGCTGGCGCGGTCGGGGCCGCCAGCGCGATGTTCAGCGCGGACGCGGTGGCCGTCGCGGTCGCCGGGGAAGCGGTCGAAGTCGCCGGCGCCTGGGCTTGCACTTGCGCGGTCGCGTGGCTCGTCGGCTGTTGCTGGGCACCGCTCGAGCCGTTGCCCTGCTGGCCGGTGGCGCCGCCCTCCGAGTTATTCGAGGTCGAAGCCTGCGCGGCGGCGGCGGTGCTCGTCGCCGATGCGGTAGCGGTCGTGGTCGCGGACGGCTGCTGCGGCGCGGCAGCCGGGGCGGGCGTGGTGGTGGCAGCCGTCGCGGCTGGCGCGCTTGGCGCGGTCGTGGCGGTCGTCACGGCCTGAGCCTGGTCGGGCGTCCGCGCCGCCGCTGCGGTTGCGGTCGTCGTCTGCGCGGCCGCGTCGGCCTGCGCCGTCGTGGCCGGATCAGCGTCGGTCGCCGAGGCGACGGGCGTCGCGGTCGCCGCAGCGGTCGGCTCGGCGGTGGCGGTCGTCGCGGAAGGCGCAGTGGCGTCGGTCGTCGCGGCCGATGCGGCGTCCGCGAGCGCGGCGGCGCTTGCGGCGGATACCGATGCCGCCGCGGAGGCGGTGCTCGCGGTGCTCGCCGACGTCGCCGCGGTCGCACCGGCGGTGGCCGCGGTCAGCGGTCCGGCGATCGACGCCGGCGCGACGGCGGTGGTCGCATCGACGGAAGTCTGGGTGGCGGCGTCGACCGCGGTCGCAATCGTCGCCCCCGCGCCGGCGTGCTTGTGCGCGTGCCGGGCGCCGGTGTGAGAGCCGGATCCTCCGGCGCTCTTGTGCTGGCCTTCCGCAACTGCGGTCCGGGCCACGTGGTTGTCGAGGACGCTGGTGAAGGGCGTTCCGGACGATTGATCTGGAAGCCCGCCCGGGCCCGCGCTCTGCGTTTGCGAGTCGGTGCTCGCGGGCGGGAGCGTCCCGCTGATACTGGAGGTCAAGCCGCTCTCCTTCGGAAGCCGTTGATCGCGATCTCGTCGAGCATCAGACCCTCGCGTCGAGCTTCCTCACGCTCGTGGTCGGCCCGGCGGTTCTCCTTCAGACGCTCGAGGGCCTGGCGCTCCCGGGCCGCCTCGGTCAGGGCCGTGCGGCGCTGGGCGAGCTCGAGCTCGCGGCGCTGGAGGTCCTGGCGGGTGGCGTGATGGGAGCGCTCGGCGCGCTCCAGGTAAGCCTGGCGCGCGAGCATTTCGGTGGCGCTGCTGACGACGCGGGTTGCGTCGACCTGAGCCGCGCGCGCACCGGCAAGCCGGGCTACCGCGGCGTCTACCTCGTCCTCGCAATGGCGGTGGCGCATCATCGCGCCGGCGAGCTCCTGCTTGGCGGCGTCTTCACGCCGCTCGCGCAGGGCGCGTACCCGTTCGAGACGAAACCGGAACGAGGATCCGTTCATGATCCTGTACTCGACCGCGGCTCTCGAGGCCTAAGCGCCGGTGGACGGTTGTCCGAGTTGCCGCGCCCTACGCGCGCAGCTGGAGGCCCGGGATCGCCGGGGCGCCAACGGCCGCGCCGCCGACCGGCACCTGGCGTCCGGGGAGCGCTGTTGGCGCCACGGGCGCGCCGTCGAGGACCTCGCCGACAACGGGCATCCGCCGCGCGAGCTCGCCGGCGAGTCCGAGCAGCATCGCGTCGGCCTGGTCGACCTGGCACGGCTCGTCGACGCGCTGCTTGAGGAACGCGTCGATCGCGGGGCGCAGGCCGATCGCGCCATCGAGCACCGGGTCGGTGCCCGGCTGGTAGGCGCCGATCGAGATCAAGTCCTCCTTCTCCCGGTATGCCGCCAGCGCGGAGCGCAGTCGCGTCCCGGCCTCGCGGACCTCGGGGGTGACGATCTCGCCGATCAGTCGCGAAACGCTCTGGAGCACGTCGATCGCGGGGTAATGCCCGGAGTGCGCGAGCGATCGCGTGAGCACCACGTGACCGTCGAGGATCGACCGCACGGCGTCGGCGATCGGTTCGTTCATGTCGTCACCGTCGACCAGGACCGTGTACAGGCCGGTGATCGATCCTCGATCGCTCGTCCCCGCACGCTCGAGCAGCCGCGGCAGCAGCGCGAACACCGACGGCGTGTAGCCGCGGGTGGCGGGTGGCTCGCCGATCGCGAGTCCGACCTCGCGTTGGGCCATCGCAAACCGGGTCACGGAATCCATCATCAGCATCACGTCGCAGCCTTGGTCGCGGAAGTGCTCGGCGATCGCGGTGGCGGTGAACGCCGCGCGGATCCGTACCAGCGCCGGCTGATCGGACGTCGCGACGACCACGACCGAGTGAGACAGCGCGTCGCCGAGGTCGCGCTCGATGAACTCGCGGACCTCGCGGCCTCGTTCGCCGACCAGCGCGATCACGTTGACCTGAGCGGAGGTCGATCGCGCGATCATGCCCATCAGAGACGACTTGCCGACGCCCGAGCCGGCGAAGATGCCCAGCCGCTGGCCGCGTCCGCACGGAACGAGGGTGTCCAAAGCGCGGACGCCGAGGCTGACCCGATCGACGATCCGCGGCCTGGTCATCGGATCGGGCGGCGCGCCGGTCGTGTCTCGCCATGAGATCCCCTCGGGCGGACCAAAGCCGTCGAGCGGATTGCCGAGACCGTCGATCACGCGACCGAGCAGCGGCTCGCCGACGGCCACGCGGAACGGGCGGCCGGTCGGGTAGACGCTCGTACCGGGTCCGATCCCGTGAAGCTCGCCGAGCGGCATCAACAGCGTGCGGCCGCCGCGGAAGCCGACGACCTCGGTGGGAACCTGGCCCCGCCCGCCCCGGTCGCGGGTCTCGCCGACCATGCACACCTCGCCGATCTCGACCTGCACGCCGCTGGCTTCGATGATCAACCCGATCAGGTCGCTGACGCGACCGACACGCCGGGACAGGTCGGAGTCCGACAGCGTTCGCGCGGCGCGCGTCACGCCGTTGTCCTGCGTCAGGGTCTCAGTCATCTGAGGATTCGCCCTCGCGCGCGGACGGATCTCGCGCCAGGGCGGCGGCGACTATCTCCCGGGCGCGACCGAGCTGAGTGTCGATGCCGGCGTCGATGTCGCCAGTGTCGGTCCGGGCAATCGCGCCGCCCCGGCTGATGCGGCGGTCGGACTGGACGCCGAGGTGCTCGATCCCTCCGAGCTCTGACTGGAGCTGGTCGACACAGTCGCTGACGAGCTCGAGGTCGCCCGGATTCACCACGAGCGTCACGCGCCGGCGGTCGGTCAGGTGTCGAAGGGCGTTGCGGCCGACGTCGACGACGCGTTCGGGCTGGACGTCGAGCACGCCGGCAAGGATCTGCTCGGCGAGGCGGAGCGCCATCTCGACGGCGTCCTGCTCGAGCTCGGCGACGACCTGAGCCTTCAGTTGCTCGACCGACTCAAGCGCGGCCCGGATCGCGGCGACCGACGGTTGGGCGTCCTCACGGGCCGCGGCCAGGCCGGCCGCACGACCCTCGGCCTCGCCGGCGGCCCACGCCTGCGCGCGGATCTGCTCGGCCTCGGCGCGCACGGCCGACAGGACGTCGGCGATGCCGCTGGAAGTCCCCGCCGGCGGCGCGTCCAGCTGCCTGAACGCGTAGGTCCCGACCGCTGACTCAGACAACTGCGTCTTCCTCGCCGCGCGAGAGCACCAGGGCGCCGGCCTCCTCGAGCTTGCGCACGATCGCCACGATCCGCCCCTGGGCCTCTTCGACGACGCGCTTGCGCTGCGGCGGCTGGTAGGCCATCTCCTCGACGAGCATCGTCGCGCCGCGCTCGGACATGTTCGACAGGATCCGCTCCTTGACGTCGTCGTTGACGCCGCGCAGCGCCAGCGCCAGGTCCTTCTGATCGGCCTCGCGGAGCACGAGCTGGATCGAGCGGTCGTCGAGCTTGACGATGTCCTCGAACACGAACAGCAGGCGCCGGACCTCGGCCGCGAGCTCCTCGTCGGCCTCGGTGAGCGAATCGAGCACGTTGCGCTCGGTCGAGCGGTCGGTGTGGTTGAGGATCTCGGCGAGCGACTTGATCCCGCCGGCGGCACGGACGTACTCCTGCTGGACGACGCTGTCGAGCTTCTTCTTCATCACGCTCTCGACCTGCTTGACGACGTCCGGGCTGGTCTCGCCCATGCGCGCGATCCGGACCGCGATCTCGGCCTGCTCGACGCCCGGCAGGTTCGCCAGCACCTGCGACGCGAGCGTCGTGTGGAGGTTCGCGATCACGAGCGCCACCGTCTGCGGCGACTCGTTGCGCAGGAAGGTCACAAGCTGCTCGGCCGGCGTGCGGCGCAGGAACTCGAACGGCCGCATCTCGATCACGCTCGAGAGGCGCCCGATGATCTCGAGCGCCCGCTCGGGACCGAGTGCGCGCTCGAGCACCTCGCGGGCGTAGTCGACGCCGCCTGACAGCAGCGAGTCGTAAGCCTCGACGGTGGCCGCGATCTCTTCGAACACGGCCTCGGTGGTCCGATGATCAACCCGATGCAGCCCGGCCATCTCCAGCGAGAGCGACTCGATCTCCTCGTCGCGCAGGTGCTTGAACACCTCGGCGGCGCGCTCGGGACCGAGCGCCACGAGCAGCACGGCGGCCTTCCGGCGGCCCTTCATCTCGAGCTTGCGCTTCGCCGGGGTGGCGGCTGCGGCTGCCGGGGCCTGCGTCGGTGCCTTTTCCAGTTCGGTCGACATGAGGGTCCCCGCCTAGTCCTCACTCATCCAGGCGCGAACCTGCTGGGCGACGCGATCGGGGTCGCGTTCGACCAACTCTTCGACCTGGCGCTTGGGAACGTTGACCGGGGCCCGCAGGCGCTTGATCTCGGTCTGCGGATCGTCGCCGGACACGAGCGCGGCGAGCGGACGCGGGGTCTCGAGCTCACGGAGCCAGGTGGGCTGGCCGGTGAACCCCTCCTTCTCGCGCTTCTTGATGCTGCGGCGCATGAAGAACAGGAACAGGAGGGCGCCGAAGCCGATCAGCGCGTACTTGGCGTAGCCGATCATCTTCGTGCTCGACGCCGGCGCGGGAGTGGCCGCGGGCTTCGCGAACGCGATCTGCTGGACCGAGAGGCTGTCGCCGCGCTTGGGGTTCAGGCCGACCGCGGCGGCCACGGCACTCTTGATCGCCGGGATCGAGGCGGCCGGCACCGTCTTGTCGACGAGCACCGACACCGTCTGGCTATTGAGCGCGCCCGGCGCGATCACCGCGTGGGTGACGGTCTTGTCGACGCCGTAGGTGGTGTTGTCGGACTTGTTCGAGTAGTTCGAGTTGCTGCTGCTCGAGCCCGCGGCGTAGGCCGGGATCGTGCCAGTAGTGCCCGAGGCCGACGGGCTCCCGCCCTTCAGCGTCTCGGTCGTCGTCTGCGAGGTCAGCGGCACGCCCTTCTTGCCGTAGGCGAGCGTGTCCGAGGTCGCCTGGTTGGCGTTCACGTTGGCGTTGACCATGACCTGGGCCTTGTTCGGGCCGAGCGTCTGCGCGAGCATGCCGGTGACCGCGGCGGCCGTGGTCGCGTCGTACTGCTGGTCGGCGGACTGCTGCGAGGTCCCCGAGCCGCCGGCGCTGTCGGCACCTGAGGCCGGCCACAGCAGCGCCCCGGTCGAGTCGGTGATCGTGACCTTCTGGTCGGACAGACCCTGCACGCTCGAGGAGACGAGCTCGGCGATGCCCTTGACCGAGCTCGAGTCGAGGTTCCCGGAGTCGGACAGGAGCACCGACGCGCTCGAGCTCTGGCTGTTGTCGCCAAACAGCTCGTCCTGCTGATTGGGCAGCACGAGGTTCACGGTGGCGGAGTCGATGCCCTGGATCTGCTCGATCGTCTGGTCGAGCTGGCCCTCGAGCGCCCGCTGGTAGGTCACCTGCTGCTGGAAGTTCGAGGCGCCGAGCTGCGAGCTGTTGAGCAGCTCGAAGCCGGGCTGCTGGCTGCCGACGCCGAGCAGGCCGGCCGTGGCCAGTGCGATCCGGGCCTGGCTCGTCTGGCTCGACGTGACCGCGAGCGCGGTGCCGCCGTTCTGGATCTGGTAGCCGACCCCCTTGGCGTCGAGCGTGCTCGTGATCTTGCCCGTCTGCGCCGGATCGAGGCCGGTGAGCAGCGTCGAGTAGCTCGGCGCTGAGGCGAAGTGCATGATGACGACGAGGAAGACGATCGCGGCCGCGGCGGAGCCGCCGACCATGGCCCAACCCTTGGGCGTGAGCTTCGAGATGAATTGACGAATGTCCATAGGTGGGTGGGTGGGAGCCTGGTCTGGTTGAGGTGTCCGGGGGCGGGTGGGCCTGAACTACATCTGGGTCTGGAAGACCTGATCGACGGCGTCGACCAGCTTGGTGCGGATCTGGGAGGCGAGATCCATCGCCAGCGACGCGCTCTCGACCGAGGTGATCGCCTGCGTCGGATCGGTGAGCTGCCCGGTGGCGAGCTGCTGCGAGGCGGTGGTGGCGTTGGCCTGGCTCGTCTCGAGTGAGTTGATGGCCCCGCTGAGGGCGCTGCCGAAGCTGCCGTCCGAGCCGGTGGCCGCGCCGGCGCCGGTCGCGCCGCTCTGGCCGAGCGAGCCGACTCCGCCCACACTCCATTCACCCGAGCCCAGCGGCCCGATGGCTCCTGAGATCGCTGGAATCACTTCAGCAGATCCAGTGTCTTCTCGTACATCTCTTTGGCGGTGCTCATCGCGGTCACGTCGGATTCGTAGGACCGCGACTCGTCGATCATGTCGACCATCTCGTTGACCGGATTGACGTTCGGCATCTTCACGTAGCCCTGTGAGTTGGCCGACGGGTTACTCGGGTCGTAGACCGACTGGTCGGGCGTGGGGTCATTGACGATCCCCGCGACCTGGACGCCACCGGGGGTGGCGCCGCTGCTCGCCGAACCGCCGCCCATCGCGCTCGACAGGGCCGCGCTGAAGCCGCCGCCGCCGACCTGCTGCAGGACCACGTCCTGCTCTTGGTACGGCTGCCCATTCGCGCCCTGGGTGGTGTCGGCGTTGGCTAGGTTCTCGGACGTCACGTCCATGCGCACGCGCTCCGCGGTGAGGCCGCTGGCGGCGATGCTGATCGCGTCGAAGAAGCTCATCAGGACTGCCCGACGCCCATGGCGCTCTCGAGGATGGACTCGCGCTGGGCCGCGACCTGGGTCAGCGTCTCGTACAGCAGGCCGTTCTGCGAGAGGTCGGCCTCCTGCTGCTCGGGGCTGACGCCGTTGCCGTCGGCGCCGGTGGACTGCGCGACCGAATAAGGCTGGTAGTTGACCGAGCTGGGCGACTGCCCGGACTGCATCGCGTTCGAGAGCGTCGACTGGAAGTTCACGTCCTCGGGCTGGTAGCCGGGCGTGTCGGCGTTCGCGAGGTTGTTCGTCAGAAGCGTCTGACGGAGCATCGAGCCGCTCATCGCGGACTCGAGGGCTTGCTGGGTGGTGTCAAGGAGGGACATGAAAAGGTCCTGTAAAGGCGCGCCCTCCTTGGGCTCGGTTGCAACCCGATCCATCGAGTCCTTCCATGAATCGGCGTCTGGGCGAGATCCTTTAGGGGTCTTGTCGCTCCGTTAAACGGATCGCGCCGGGCGGGACCACGATGGCCCGGACCCGGCGCGCAATCGGGGTGTGATCGGCCCTAGGCGAGCGTGAACTGGCCCACGAGCCGAGAGAGCTCCTCGGCGGTCCGAGAGAGCTCACTCGCGGATGCGGCGATCTCCTCGGTCGAGGCGCTCGTCTGCTGGGTCGAGGCGCTCACCTGTTCGGATGAGGCGCTCGACTCCTCGGCCACTGCGGCCACGGAGGTCATGCTGTCCTGGACGCGGCTGCCGGCGCTTGCGATCTCCCGGATCGACCCGGCGATCTGCTCGACGCGCTCGCCGACGTCCTGGACGGCGCCCGCGATGCGCGCGAACGCCGCGCGGGCCTGCTCCACGGTGGCCGCGCTGTCCTCGGTCTGTCGAGCCCCGTCCTCGACGACCTCGACGACATGGCGCGTCTGCAGCTGAATTTCTCCGATCAGGGCCGAGATTGACGAAGCCGCGGATTGAGACTCCTCGGCGAGCTTGCGGACCTCCTCGGCGACGACCGCGAACCCGCGGCCCTGCTCGCCGACGCGAGCGGCCTCGATCGCGGCGTTCAGCGCGAGCAGATTGGTCTGCTCGGCGATCCCTGTGATCGTGTCGACGATGTCGCCGATCTGCTCGCTTTTGGCGTCGAGCGACCGGATCGCGGAGCTCGCCTCGGCGCTCGAATCCCGGATCGCCTGCATCGCCTCGGTCGCCGATGACACGGCCTGGGCGCCCTGCTCGGCGAGCGTGCGGGCCGCGGCGGCCGCCTCGGCGGTCTGCTGCGCGCCGTCGGCGGAGGCCTGGGAGGCCATCGCGACCTCGTCGGTGAGGATCTTCGCCTCGGCGATCGAGCGGACCTGATCCTCGGCGCCGGCGGCTACCGACACGACCGCCTGCGCGATCTCGCCGACCGCGCGTCCGGCCTCCTCGGAGGTGTTGGCCATCTGCTGGGAGGACAGCGAAAGCTGCTCGGACGTGCTCGAAATCTCGCGGAGTATCGCGGCGACCTTCGCGCGGGTGGTGTTGTAGGCGGCGACGCTGCTCTGGGTCTTTTCGACCATCCCGTTGAAGGTGCGGGTCAGCTCGCCGATCTCGTCCTCGCGGTTCGTCGGGATCTGCTCGGTCGCCGGCGTGACCTCGTGAGTGAGGTCGCCGCGGGCGATCGCCTCGAGCCCGTGCTCGAGGTCAGCCAGGCACTGCGCGTCGAGGCTCGTGATCCCGTCGAGCAGGCGCTTGATCCGGCGGCTGAAGTCGCGGGAGATCGTGAGGCTGATCACGGCGGCAACAAGGACCGCGGACAGCGCGACCGCGAGCATCAGCGCCTTGGAGCCGCCGGTCCAAGCGAGTGCGATCGCGACCATGAACACGAACGAGACGGCCATGAAGGCGGCGAGCAACTGGCGCCGGACGGATGAGATCAGCAATGACACGGGGGCGTGGTCCTTTCGGGATGGAACGCTCTGGTTGATCGGCCTTGCCCCTGTAAAGCTTGAGCCGAACACCGCCTCGCGGCGGACGCGCCTACGGGGTCCTACGCGGCCTGCGCTGCGTACCCGGCGGGGGCGGGATTCCAGCCGACGATCTGGATGCTGGGATCCGCGGTGAGGGAAATGTCGACCGGCGCGTCCAGCCCGCTGATCACGCGCACGACGGGGCGGTCGAGCGCAAGCTCGGAGACGCTCACCACGACCGCGCGTCGGCCGTCGGTGAGCTCGACCTCGACGCCAGGCGGGAACGGCGCGACGCGGGCCGCGAACACGTCGGTGATCGTCTGGTCGAACTGAGTGCCGGCGCCGGCGACGATCGCCTGCACGCCGACGTGGGTCGGCCTGGCCGGCGCGAACACCCGCTCAGAGGTGATCGCGTCGAACACGTCGGCGACGGCCGCGATACGAGCCATCTCGTGGATCTCGGTGCCGGCCTTGCCCTCGGGGTAGCCGGCCCCGTCCCAGCGCTCGTGGTGGCGTAGCACGCAGGCCTGGACGAGCGGGCACCACGCGCCCGTGTCGCGAATCAGCTTGACGCCGGCCTTGGGATGGGTCTTGACGATCTCCCACTCCTCCTCGGACAGCTTGCCGGGCTTGTTCAGGATCGCGTCGGGGATCGCGAGCTTGCCGATGTCGGACAGCAGCAGCCCCATCCCGAGCCGGAACAGGCGCTCCTCGTGGCGGTCGTCCTGGCGCTCGCCCTTGTAGTCGAGCCAGCCGTGCTCGACGATCAGCCGGCGGCCGATCAGGAGGCCGAGCGCGGTCACGTCGATCGGGTGCTGAAGGTTGTAGGCGTCGGCGGCGCACAGGTCGGACAGCACGAGCGCCTTGCCGTCGCTCTCCTCGATCTCGAGCAGAATCTCGTCGACGACGTTCGAGAGCCCGTCGGTGGCGTCCGGGTCGAGCGTGCGGCCGGAGGCGACGCAGCGCTTGGTCTCGTCGTGCACGGCCGCGATCGCGCGCGTGGCCAGGCCGCGGGTCTGGGCGCTGACGATCGGCTCCGACGCGATGCCCTGGCTGTACCGGTCCTCGACGTACACGCCCTGGACGCCCGCGCGGTTCAGGTGTTCGATGAACCGAGCGTTGAGCTTGACGCCCGCGCGGAGCAGCGGAGCGGCATCGTGTCCGGTGAGGATGTCACGCGCGAGCGTGGTGTCCTCTTGCAGATCGGCGGTGGCTACGAGCCTCATGTCCGGGCAAATCGACCGGAGCCGGCGAACCTTGAACGCGGTTGTAGTAGCCCGGACTACGCCGTGGCGACGACATGCCGGGACGGCTCGTGGTGCGGCGAGTAACCGCGGGCGGTGCGGCCCACGCGCTCGACGTTGGCCGACTCCATCACGAGCGCCTCGCGCACGCGCAGGATCTCGATCTCAGCGCGCTTGTTCATCAGCGCCGCGCGCTGGAGCGCGGGGCGGGCGGAAGCGGGCGGGATTTCAGGGAGGCTCGCGATCAGCGCCTCGCGCTCGGTCTTGAGCGCGGCGAGCGCGTCGTAATCGCGGGTGCCGATGAGCTCGAGCTCGCGCTCGATCATCCGCGCCAGCTGCTCGTACGGCGCTGTCTCGGCCGAGCTCATTGACCGGCGATGGTCGCCCACGCCTCGCGAAGCTCGCCGAGCAGAGCGCTCACCTGATCGAGCCTGTTGGCATCGCGGTCGAACCGTGACTGCGCGAGATGGCGCAGGCAGAAGAGGTAGATCGCCTGGAGTCGCTCCGAGATCTCGCCCTGGTCCATGTCGAGCGAGTCGCGCAGGTGGTGGATGATGTCCTCGGCGCGACGGAGCTTGCGATGTGAGAGCTCGATCTGGCCGTCGCGCATGGCAACGCTGGCCTGAAACAGGAACCTCCGGGCGCCGTCGTAGAGCATCACGACGAGGGCCTCCGGGGGGGCGCTCAGCACCGCGCTTTCGCGGTAGGCGGCGTTGGGCGTGGCGGTCGGTGGCGTCATCGTCAGCGGGTCTCCTGGGCGGGTGGGAACTGCGCGTCCGTACTCTCCAAGTGCTCGGCAGCGGATGCCTGCTCTTGAGTCGCTCTGGCCCTTTGTCTAGGGCCGGAGTCGGTCTTCTTACCCCGGCAGGGCGCTGATCTGGCTGGTCAGCCAGCTGCTCGTCGATTGGTTGGACGAGAGTGTGGCTTCCATCTGCGCGAACTCGTTGACGAGCTCCTGCTGCTTTGCCGCGTTAGCCGCCTGCAGGTTCGAGATCTGGTCGCCGAGGTAGTTGATCTGGGTGTCGTCGCCCTGGACCCGGGTGTCGATCGTGCCGCCGGGCGACGCCTCGTTGCCGACCATGAACGAAAAGTTGATCGACCAGCTCTGAAGCATCGACTTGACCGCGCCTCCGTTGCTCGTGAGCGCCTGCGTCAGGGCCGACGCGTCGAGCGTTAGCTCGCCACTGATGGAGCTCTGCGACGGGGCCGAGGTGCCCGAGGCAGCGCCGGTGCTGACGCCGACGTTGAGCATGCTCGTGATGCTCCCGGTCAGCCCGCCGACCGTCGCGTCCATTTGCTCGCGCATGTTCGAGAGCAACTGCTGAAGGTCCGAATCGCCGAACAGCGTCCCCTGCGTCGGGTCGCTGCTCGACGGCGCCTGGGTCAGCTGCGTCTGGATCTGCGAGACCGCCGAGTTGTAGTCGGTGATGAATTGCTGCACCGCGGCCTGGATGTTCGTGGTGCTCGGCCCGGGCGTCCCGACGGTCACGCTCACCGGCGTTGAGCCCGTGGTGCCGTTCAGGCTCAGCGAGACTCCGGGGATCGTCTGGGTCGCGCCCGAGTTCGTCGTCGAGTTCGGGGTGCCCGACACGGCGGCGCCGCTGATCGTGTTCGAGGACGAGTACTGCGTCGCACCCCCGTTGATCGTGTACTCGGCGTCGACGCCGGCCTGCGCGAACTGCGTCTCCTCGGTCAGGGAGCCACTCGGGTCGCTGACGTTGATGTAGTCGCCGGCCGCGTCGGGTGCGCCCGTCGCGCGGTCGGACAGCACGACGGTGGCGGGGCCGCCCTGGGGCGAGCTCGTCACGGTCGCCCATACGCTGGCGTTCTGGTTGGAGTTGACCGCGTTGACGAGGTCCTGGGCGGAGGCGCCGGCCTTCAGCGAGATCTGCGTGCCGTCGATCGTGATGTTGTCGGCCGAGCTCGGGCTCGTGAACTGAAACGTCCGCTGCGACGCGCTCGCCAGCTGGCTGACCGAGAGCTGATAGCCGCCGACGACCGCACCGTTGTTGGACGTCGCGGTCGCGCCGACCAGCGTCGGGTTGGTCGAGGTGATCGTCTGGGTGTAAGCGAACAGCGACGGGTTCCCGAGCGCCTGGGCGTCCGTGGCGACCTTCGACAGCGCAGACTGGATGCTCGTCAGCTGCGTGTTCATCGCCGTCAGCCCCGTCTGCTGACTGGTGAGGTTCGTCACCTGCTGCTGCTGGCTGGCCATCAGCGCGGTCACGATCGCGTTCGTGTCCAGGCCGGAGGCCAGGCCGGTGACCTGGAGCGCTGACCCGCTTCCGAGCGAGGTCAGCTGGTCTCCACTCGAGTACTGGCTGGAGCTGGTGGCCGAGGGCGTGCTCGAGCCGACGGAACTGGTTGACATGGCGTGTGAACCTCTCTGGCGCTATTGCTTGGCTTAGCCGGGCGGCGGGGCCTCTAGTTCGACGGGGTCTCTAGTTCGACGGGAGCGAGCCGCCCGAGGCGACGTCGAGCACAGTGCTCGTCGGGACTGTGAACAACAGATTCCCGCGGGTGTCGTGGACCTCGACGGACAGCTTGCCGGTCGCCTCGTTGACCTTGAAGCGCATCTCGTTACCGCTCGCCTGCAGGTTGTGGTACGCCTGGTTGGCGACGCCGATCGCGTCATGCACCTCGTCGGGAGGGCTCGCGGGGATCGTGTCCACCGTCACTGTGTCCGTGGAAGCCACGGATGACGACGGCACGGCAGCCGGTCGCTGGCTGCCTGCCGGGGCCGCTGCGGCGGGCGTCCCGCCCACCGAACCGATATCGAAGCTCATTGCATTCCTCCTTGGATGCGTCGGTTCCTACCTAGCGCGGGAATCCGTCCCGCTCAGGTGGGGTAATCGAGCGCATCGCTGAGAACTTGAGCGCCTCCTTAGCTTTCTGTCGAGTTGTCCGGTTGGTGGCCGCGTAGGTCGGCGGCCTCGTGTGCTCCTCGGTTGGCTACTGGGCTGCGACGAGCTGCGAGCTTTTCGGCGCCGAGCAGCGGGCGAGAACCTCGATCGCGCCGGCGCTCGAGGGGTCGTGCCTGAGCGCCTCGCCGGCGAAAACCGCGGCGTCGTCGAGCTGTCCGTTCGCCTGCGCCACATGCGCCAGCCCGAGCAGGGCGCGCGCGTCGGGGCAGGCCTCGCAGACGGCCATCCACTCCCGCGCGGCCGACTGGAGGAACCCGTGGCGCAGGTACATCGAGCCGAGCAGCTCGTGCTGCTCGCGCCTGGGGAGGGCCGAGCGCTCGAGCAGCTTGACCAGCTGCTCGAACGTGTCGAACTCGTGCGCGCCGAGCAGCGTCTCGAGGATCACGCCGAGCAGCGGGGTTGCCCGCACCGGGAGGCTGCGGAGATCCTGGGGCTGCGTGCCCTCCGCGACCTGGGCCCAGCCCGCGAACACCTCGAGGTCGGCGGCTGGGACGCCGGCGCGCATCGCCCGTTCGCTCGCCGCGTTCGCGCCGGCAAGGTCTCCGGATGCGGTCAGGCTCCACAGCTCGATCCGGCTGGCGAGCCCGGCGAACGGGTCATCGTCGGCGATCTGCGACGCCTCGGTGGCGGCCTGGTCGTAGTTGCGCTCGTTCAGCAGCGTCTCCGCGAGCTGGACGCGAACCTGGGAGCTCGTCGGGCGGGACTTCAGAACCGCGCGGTACTGCGTCTCGGCGGCGGCCATCGAACCGTGCCCGAAGAAGATCGTGGCGAGCACGAAGCGGTTGTCCGGCGTGAGCTCGGGGACGCGCGACTCGATGTCGCTGGCCACAGCCTCGGCCGGCGTGCCCGTGCGGAGCAGCACCGACGCGTACGGACCGACCACGCGGACGACATCCGGATGCTCGGTGATGCACCGGTCGAGCAGCTCGCGCGCCGCGTCGAACTGACCACGACGCGAGTACAGGTCGGCGAGCGCCATCCGGGGGAGGAAGGTGCCGCCGCCGACCGAGGCGCCGAGATGCGCCGGAGCGTCGCCCATCTCGATGCACTTCTGCCAGTAGGCGATCGCTTCGTCCTCGCGGCCGAGCGCGAGCGCCGCGAGCGCCTGCGAGTACACCAGGTCGGTGAAGCTCGGGAACTGCTTCAGCGCCCTGGTCGCCTGCGCGATCGAGTCATGCGGTCGGCCGGTCTGGCGGAGCGCGGTGACGAGCCGCTGGAGCAGCACCGGCACGTAGTCGCGGTCCTCCTGGCCCTGGCTCTCGATCAGGCTCCAGGAGCGCTCGAGCTCGGTCAGCGCCGCGGGGAAGTCGCCGAGCACGGAGTACTCGGTTCCGAGGTTGAAGTGCAGGAACGCGTCGGACGGGCTCTCGGCCTGCTGGGCCTTGAGCAGCTCGAGGTTCCGCTGCGACTTCTCCTTGGCGTCACGAACGGCGCCGAGGTAGCCGTAGTGGTCGATCCGGATCGAGGTCTGCTCGACCCGGCCGGCGGCGTACGTCGGCAGGTTGTGGGCGATCTGCTCGTGCAGCCGGCCCTCGAACCGGTAGTTCGGGCGGTTGCGGAACACGCGGAGCGCGTTGTTGACGATCGCGTCACCGTCGCCGAGCTCGCCGGTGAAGCTGGTCTCGACTAGATAGAACGCCTCGCGCCAGGTGCGGCCGGTGAGGTTCTTCAGTCGTTGGACGTCGTCGGCGACGAGGACCTCGTCGGCGTCGAGATAGATGATCCAGTCGCCGGTGGCGGCCTCGAAGGAGACGTTACGGGCGTCTGAGAAAGACCCGGTCCACTCCTTCTCGATCACCTTCGCGCCGAAGCTCCTGGCGATCTCGACCGTGCGGTCGGTTGACCCCGTGTCGACGATCACGATCTCGTCGACGGCGGCCTTCGCCGCGGCCAGGCAGCGCGGGAGCATCTCCTCCTCGTCCTTGACGATCATGCACAGGCTGAGCGTCAGGTTCGCCGCGGGACGCGCCTGCTTGGCGATCGCGCGGGCTTTGCTTGCGAGCGCGGGGACGGTGGCGTGCAGCGGCTTCAGCGACCGGCCGGTCTGGCTGGCCTCGCGCCGGCGACGACCGAGCTCGTCGAGGTTGCGCTTGAGGTGGGGAAGGGCAGGGTCGAGCAGGTGCGCGGCCTTGAACAGCGCGTGGGCGGCCTCGAGGCTCCACAGCTCGTACATCGCGACGCCGGCGTAGATCAGCAGGACCGGCTCGCGCGCCTCCTCCTCGAGCGCCTTGATCGCGCCGGCAGCGACCGCCGCGTAGCGCTGCGTCGCCTGCGTCTCCGAGGTGGACCGGCCGGCTGCGGCCAGCCCCTCCTCGACCAGCCGCACGCGGGCGTGGTAGCGCGCCTGGGGGTCGTCGTGATCGCTGACATTCCCGAACAGGGACTGGTAAGCCTTGAGGTCGTTGGTGGCGAGATACGTGCGGGCCTGGTTGCCCAGGCGGTTGCCGAAGGCGGCACCGGACTCGGTGAAGCCGGGGACGGACAGGGGGACGCCAGCCGGGGTGCCGGCAGCGTCAGCAGGCGTGGATATGCCAGTGAGGCGAAGGGCCATACGAGGGAACCGCCTTTCGAGGAGAGAGGCCGTTCGGGTTCATCGGCATGTGGCGCGAAAGGTTGAGCCGGCGGTTTGGGGGTCGGTGGCGCGCGTTTCGGCTGGGGGCCGGACGTGGTGGCGGTTCCCGGGATGTGGCGGTGGCGCCGGTCGGCACGGATGCCGACCAGAACCGGCCTCCCGGCTCGGCCCGCTCGGCATCCGGGCCTCGCCACGACCGGGCCGCCCGGGAGTCATCCGGCTGGACGCCGAGCGCAGCGAGGCCCATCACCCACCCAAACGCGACTATCGCGCCACTCGGCAGCCCCGGCGAGGTGGGTCATTTCGCGCCACTCGTCGCGCCACCGCGCTCGACTGCGCGCGCGTGCACGTATACGGGTCGTTTCGCCCATCTCGCCGGCGGGCGCTCGCCGAGTGGCGACTTATGACCCAGGTCGCGCACCCCCTCACAGGCACGTGCGGGGGCGGCTCGCGGGCGGTGGCGGTGGCGTCGGCGACGGGCGGTGCGGCGCGTCTACGTGCGAACCCCGGCAACGTGACACTCGGCAGCGGCGCCGGCCCGAACGCCACGTTGGCCGCGTATATCGCGGGCAATGTGACTCTCGGCGCCGAGGCCGCGTCGAGTGCCACGTTGGCCGCGTTATCGCGGCCCGCCCGACACCTGTGCGTCGAGCAGGTACGCCCAGGCGAGCGTCTCCGCCACCGCGGTCCACAGCGCCGGCGGGACGTCGTCGCCGAGGTCGAGCGTGGCGAGCGCTTCGGCCAGCGCGGGGTCGTGGCGCACGGGCACGCCGGCCTCGCGCGCGGCCGCGATGATGCGGTCGGCGACGAGCCCGGCGCCGGTGGCGGTCACCGTCGGGGCGTGCTGCCCCTCCTCGTAGCGGAGCGCGGTGGCGCGCCGGCGCGGGGGCGGCCCGGGCTCAGGCATACACGTCGAGCGGCTCGCGGCGCGGGGACACGTCGACGCTCACCGGCCGCCCGAGCGCGCCGGCGAGCGCGTCACTGAGCTTGCCGGCGTGGTCGAGCGCGAGGTCGTAGGGCCGGCCGGCGCCGACGGTCGCCGAGATCCGCAGCGATGACGGGTCGAGCTCGAAGCGCAGGTCGACGGCACCGAGCGCGGGCGCGTCGTAGCGGAGGCTCAAGGCGTGCCGATCCCCGGCGGGACCGCCCCGCGAGCCGGAACCGGACCCGCCATCGCCGGCGTCGCGCTCGGTCACGTGCACGGCCCCGCCGCCGGGCAGCGGGAGCGACTCGAGCTCGGCCGCCGTCGGCGAACCGTCTGCGGACAGGCTCAGCTCGACTCGCTCGTCGCTCACGTGGCGCACGGTCAGGCGCAGCTCCTGCCCGGCCTGGATGTCCTTCGGCAGCGCGGCGTCGATGAGCGCGCCGGCGATGTTGAGCGATCCGCGTCCGGCGCCGTCGGCGGCGACCACGCGCGCCATCAACCCGCGCCCGGGAGCGATCCGCAGCTCGGTGCCGAGCACGGCCTTGATCAGACGAATGTCCACGTTGATCGGATCCATCGCTCAAGGATGATGAAGGACGGGCGACTACCCAGGTCGATGGATACCGGTCTTTACATCGCGGCGTCCGGGATGCTGGCCCAGCAGGTCAGAGAGGATCAGCTTGCGAACGACTTGTCGAACGCCTCGACCCCGGGATACAAGAGCGATGGCTCCGTCCAGTCGGACTTCGGCTCGATGCTGCTCGCCAACACGGCGACCGGTCAGCAGATCGGCTCGATCAACACGGGCGTGAAGCTCGGCACCCCGGTCACCGACCTGACGCCGGCGTCGCTTCACTCGACCGGCCAGCCGCTCGACTTCGGGATCGCCGGCACCGGCTTCTTCGCTGTCCGCACGTCGAACGGCGTGCAGTACACGCGGGACGGGCAGTTCCAGGAGTCGGCTCAGGGCCTGCTCGTCGACGGCCAGGGCAACGACGTGCTGTCGCAGAACGGCGCCCCGATCGCGGTGAGCGCGCAGGGCACGGTTCCCGCCTCCTCGGTCGGAGCGTTCAACGTCACGAACCCGACCAAGCAGGGCTACAACTACTTCACGGGCACGGCCGCCGGCAAGGCCAGCGGGATCGTCAAGCAGGGCGAACTCGAGAACTCGTCGGTCGACCCGATCAGCACGATGGTCAGCATGATCACGGCGACGCAGACCTACCAGGCCGGCGAGAACGCCATCCAGACAATCGACTCGACGATGCAGGAGAGCTCGCAGTCCGTGGGCTCGCTCGGAGGCTGATAGATGCTCGAAGGTCTTTACGCCGCCGCCTCCGGAATGGAGGCTCAGCAGACGCAATTCAACGCCATCTCGAACGACATGGCGAATGTCGACACGCCGGGGTACCAGTCGACGATCGTGGGATTCCACGACCTGCTCTACAGCAACGGTGGCTACGGCTCGAACGTCGCCACCGGCGCCGGCGCCGAGGCGGTCGACATGGGGCGCGACGAGACGCAGGGGGCGATGCAGCAGACCGGCCAGCCGCTCGACATCGCGATCCAGGGCGAGGGCTACATCGAGGTCCGCCAGCCCAATGGCACGATCGGCCTGACCCGGAACGGCGCGCTCCAGCTCAACGACAAGCGCCAGCTCACCAATCAGGACGGCATGCTGGTGCAGCCGCCGATCACGATCCCCGCCGGCGTCGACCCGAGCCAGGTGACGATCGAGTCCGACGGAACGGTTCAGGCCGGCAGCCAGAAGCTCGGCAAGATCTCGCTCGTCGACGTGACCGCGCCGAATGGCCTGGTCGCCAGCGGCGACAGCGTCTATACCGCGACCGCCGCGAGCGGCCCGATCAAGGCCGCCAAGGGCGCCTCGCTCCAGCAGGGCGCGCTCGAGGGCTCGAACGTCAACATGGGCACCGAGATGAGCCAGATGATGACCGCCCAGCAGCAGTACGCGATGGGCAGCCAGGCGATCCAGTACCAGGCCCAGATGCTCCAGATCGCGAACGAGATCAAGCCATGAGCATCCTGTCCGCGTCCGGCCTCAGCTCGTACAGCTCGCCGCTGTCGTCGGCCAGCGCGAGCCTGCCCCCGATCGACTCCGCGAACGAGCCCGCGAACATCCGCAACGGCAACACCGCCGCCAAAAACGCTTACCAGGAGGCGCTCGGCTTCGAGGACATCCTCGTCCAGCAGCTCACGCAGGAGCTCGCGTCGACCGTGACCAGCCCCAGCGACGACAGCTCCGGCGGTGACGGCTCGGACGACAGCTCGAGCGACTCGAGCGGCGGCATCCTCGGCTCCGATCCGAGCACGAGCGGCTTTGCGAGCATGATCCCGACAACGCTCACCCAGAGCATCATGTCGGGCGGCGGCCTCGGGATCGCGTCGCAGCTCGCGCAGGCGATCGATCCCGCGATCGGGACCCCGCAGGGTGAGGCTACGAGTTCGAGCAGCGCTGCGGCGACGACTTCGAACCAGACTGCGGGGGCGCAGTGATGGCGACGGCTGAGCTTTACGCGCAGGCCGACGCCGCCCTGACGGGCGAGGTGATCGCCCATCTCGAGGCCCAGCTGGTCGCGGCCCGGCGGCTGCTCCAGGTGGTCCTCGAGCAGGGGGTCGCGATTCGCAACCGCGACGTCAAGGGCGTCGTGTCGCTGACCGGCACGCTCCAGGTCGAGCTTCACCATCGCCGGCAGCTCGAGACCGAGCGGATCGCGCTGCTCGAGCGTGCCGGCGCGAGGCTCGGCGTCGCCGGCGGGTCGGTCACGATGGCGATCCTCGAGACGCTGATGGACCCGGAGTCGGCGCTGCTCGCCGGCGCCCGTAGCGCCGAGCTCCGCGGCCTGCTCGAGGTCGTCCAGCGCGAGCATCAGGTCAATCGCGCACTGATGAGCCAGGAGCTCGCGTTTCTCGATCACCTGCTCAAGCTCGCCGGCATCGCCGGCGATGAGAGCTACAACGCCGGCGGCGGCCGGCTGGCCAGCACCGTGGCGCAGACCACCGGGCACCGCGTGTTCGACCTGGAGTGCTGAGCGATGACGATCCCTTCATACATGGGTCTGAACACCGCGTTGAGCGGCCTCGAAGCCGCGCAGGCGGCGATCGACACCACCGGCCAGAACATCGCCAACGCGAACACCCCCGGGTACTCGCGCCAGACCGTGAACCTGACCGAGCGCAGCGCGCTCACGATCCCGGCGCTCTCGAGCTACACCGGTGACGGCTCGCAGTTCGGCACCGGCGTCGACATCACCTCGATCAGCCGGATCCGCGACACCTTCCTCGATGGCCAGTACCGGGCGCAGAACAGCATCGAGAACGGCCAGAACACGACCCAGACGGTCCTGAGCCAGGTCCAGGCGGGGCTGAACGAGCCGAGCTCTGACGGCCTGTCGACGACGCTCAACAAGTTCTTCACGGACTGGAACTCGCTCGCGTCCAACCCCGGAAACCAGGGTGCCCAGCAGGCGGTGATGGGTGACGGCCAGGCCGTTGCGGATCAGCTCAACACCATGTCCGGGCAGCTCAGCACGCTCGAGTCGCAGGTCAGCCAGCAGTACAACACGCTGACGGATCCCAGCACCGGCGCGATCGCGAACGACGCTAACCAGATCGCGCAGCTGAACGGCCAGATCGCCCAGGCGCAATCCGCCGGCATCAACGCCAACGATCTGCTGGACCAGCGCGACAGCGCCATCGACGACCTGTCCCAGTACTCGAACGTGAACGTCACGACGCAGTCGAACGGGATGGTCAACGTGAGCATCGGCAACGCCGCGCTCGCCGCCCAGCAGGGGACGACCGACTCCACACCGCTCGTCAACGGAACCAGCGTCGATCTGACCGACAACCTGACCGACTCGAACCTGAGCGGTGGCGGCGGCACGGTCGGCTCGCTGCTCGGTCTGTACGACTCGACCACCGGCACCGGCAAGATCGCCGACTACTCGACGACGCTCGACGGCATCGCCAACAACCTCGTGACGACGGTCAACAGCGCGATCTCGGGCGCCGACTCGAGCGGCGCCACTGCCACCCCGTTCTACGATCCGACCGGCACGACCGCGGCCACGATCGCCGTCAACCCGAGCCTGACCGCGAATAGCACGAACCCGCCGTACACCGAGGACGAGGCCGACGCGGTTGGCGCGCTCAGCACCGGCACCGCGAGCCAGTCCTACAACGCGTTCGTCACCCAGGTCGGCTCGGACGTCCAGTCCGCCCAGAACGCCCAGACGACCTCCCAGTCACTGCTCAGCGCGATCTCGGATCAGCGCCAGAGCGTCTCCGGCGTCTCGCTCGACGAGGAGATGACCAACCTCATCCAGTTCCAGCAGGCCTATCAGGCCTCGGCGCGCGTGATGAGCACTATCAACGACACGATCGGCGACCTCCTCAGCATGGTCGCGTCGGGGTGATCTAGATGATCGGACGCATCACCAACCAGATGTCCGCGCAGATGACGCTCGCCGGCATCGAGTCCTCGCTCGACCGGCTCGACACGACCCAGCAGGAGCTATCGAGCGGCAAGTCGATCAACCAGCCGTCCGACAACCCGTCCGGCACATCGCTCGCGCTCCAGCTCAACACGCAGCTGTCGAACCTGACGAGCTACTCGAACAACGTCACCGATGGAACCGGCTGGGCCACGGCGCAGAGCTCCGCGCTGTCGGACATCACGAACTGCGTCCAGCGGATCCAGGAGCTCACCACCGAGGCGGCCAACGGCACCCAGAGCACTGCCGACATGCAGGCCTCCGCCCAGGAGGTCAACCAGCTGATCGATCAGGTCAAGTCGGACGCGAACACCCAGTACAACGGCCAGTACGTGTTCTCGGGCTCCACGACCTCGACCGCGCCGTACGCGTCCGGAACGGACGACACGTACGCCGGCAACAGCGGGCAGGTCACCCGGACGATCGGCCCGAACACGTCACTGACCGTGAGCGCGAACCTTTCGGGAGCGCTAGGCAACGGCCAGACGGTGTCCGGGCAGCCGGCCGGCGACGGCCTCCTGCTGAACACGCTGCGCAACGTCGCCGACGACATGCAGTCCGGCAACAGCTCCGCGGTGAACTCCGACCTCTCGGGGCTCACCTCGGGCCTCAACTCGCTGGGCGGCCTGTCGGCCACCGTCGGTGCGACCACGGACCGGCTGCAGATGGCCGGATCGAGGATCCAGACGCTTCAGAGCGACGACACCCAGGTGCTCTCGAACACGCAGGACGCCGACATGGCGACGACCGAGATCAGCTACTCGACCCAGCAGGCGGCGCTCACCGCGGCCCTGCAGGCGGGCGCGAGCATCGTGCAGCAGTCGCTGATGAACTTCCTCGGCAACAACTAGTGGCCGCCCCCGCAAGTACGATCGCATTCGAGGCGCCCCTGGCGGCGCTGCGCTTTGTCCTCGGATCCTCACGTAGCGCTGCTACGCATCGGATCCTGCGTCCTCGCGCAGCATCCACCAGTGGCACCTCTCGGTGCGACCGCACTTACGGGGACGACCACTTGCGTCTCCGGGCGAACCACTAGAGTAAGCCCCGCTTTGTCGCTCACGATCGAGAGTTCGCGCTTCGGGCGCGTCGAGATCGAGCCGGACACGGTCATCGAGTTTCCCGAGGGCCTGATCGGCCTCGGCGGGTCGCGCTACGCCTTGCTGGGGAGCGACCCCGATGCGCCGTTCATGTGGCTCCAGTCGCTCGAGGACCCATCGCTGGCGCTGCCGGTGACCAACCCGCACCGGTTTTTCCAGGGGTTCGCGGTTGAGGTGATCGACGAGGACGCCGAGCGCCTCGGCTTCGACGGGTCGGGCACGATGGACGTCTACGTAACCGTGCGCGCCGCGCCGGCGCTGGAGGACGTCACAGCCAACCTCAAGGCGCCGATCCTGGTGCGGGCCGGTCAGGCCTACCAGGTGATCAACCAAGCGCCCGGCTGCGATCTCCGTGCGCCGCTGTTCGTCGCCCCCGACGGCGACGGCGCGCCGGACGCCGACCCGGCATGCTGAGAATCAGCCGCCGCGCCGGCGAGCGCATCATGCTCGGCGACGACACGATCATCGAGGTCCTCGAGGTCCGGGGCCAGACGGTGCGGATCGGGATCGACGCGCCGCGCGCGATCCCGGTGTACCGCGAGGAGATCTGGATCGAGGTCAAGCGCGAGAACCAGGCCGCCGCCGAGGCGGCGGCGACCGCGGAGCTGCCCGACGTGACCGGGCGGTTCGGCCCCTCAGCCGGCTGACGAGAGCTGAGGCCGAGGGGCGCAAGGCCCCTCGGGCTTAGGCAACTTCGCTGAAGAGCTGCTCGTCGGCTTCGAGCTCGACGCGGAGCTTCTTGGTGATCTGCCCGTGGATCTGGCAAACGCGGCTCTCGGTGACGCCGAGGATCTCGCCGATCTCGCGCAGAGTGAGGTTGTAGACGTAGAGGAGCACGGCCACCTTGCGCTCGCGCTCGGGCAGGCGCTCGAACGCCTTGCGGAACCGGCTCTTGGCCTCATCGCGCATCGCAGCGTGCTCGGGATCGCAGTCGCGGTCGTCGGAGTGCAGCGTGTCGATCCGCTCGATCGTGGTGTCGTCGTCGGCGAGGACGACGGTGTTGAGCGAGCCGACGTGGGAGCGGGCGATGTCGTCCTGGCGCGACCTCAGGTCGTTGGCGGAGATCCCGAGGGACTCGCTCAGCTCCTGGCGCGACGGCTTGCGGCCGTACAGGCCGATGAACTGCTCCGAAGCCTTGTTGATGTCGCGGTCCCAGCGGCGCAGCGAGCGGGGAGCCCAGTCGTTGCGGCGGAGCTCGTCGAGCACCGCGCCGTGGATCCGGGTCCAGGCGAACTGCTCGAGCGTGGCGCCCTTGTTCGGGTCATAGCGGTCGATCGACCGGATCAGCGCCTCGAGGCCGCACGAGATGAAGTCCTCCACCTCGCAGCGGGCCGGAATCTCGCGTGCCTTCTTGTAGACGATGTACTTGACCATCGGCGCGAACGTCAGGACCAGACGGTCGCGAACCCGCGCATCGCCGCTCCGCTTGTACTCCTGCCACAGTTCGAGCGTCTCCTGCGCTGACATGCGACCCGTCTTGTCATTCGCCTTCCGCATTTACCGGACTCCGTATTCTCGAGGGAAATTTGGCCGCCGGGCTCAAGTTCCGGCTTGCGTGAATGACATCGGCTGATGCGCGTCTGTATACATCCGCGCCGGCCCGCAACCCCAGTCAGTAGTTCCCCGCAACATGGCGCCCAACCGCTCACGAATCCTCCTCTTACGTGGCATCAACGTCGGTCCGAACAAGCGGATCGCGATGCCGGAGCTGCGCGCGCTGCTGACTGACGCGGGGTTCGGGGACGTCCGCACCTACGTCCAGAGCGGCAACGTCGTGCTGACGTCGGGCGTTAGCGCGAACAAGCTCGCCGGTCAGTGCGAGAAGCTGATCGCGGAGCGATTCGGTTTCGATGTCGACGTGATCGTGCGCACCGCCGACGAACTCGCCGAGGTCGTCGCGCGCAACCCGCTCGCGGACGTGGCCGATAACCCCAAGCGCTACCAGGTCAGCTTCCTCGACGGCGAGCCCGACCCGAAGGCCGTCGAGGCGGTAGCCGCGGCGGCGGCGCCCGATGAGCGGCTCGTGTCGGTCGGCCGCGAGCTTTACGCCTGGCATCCCGACGGCGTCGGGCGCTCGAAGATGTGGACCAAGCTCGCCGGCAAGACGCTAGGCGTTCGCGCCACCGCGCGGAACTGGACGACGGTCACGACGTTGCTCGAGATGGCGCAGGAGTCATGAGCATGCGCCGCTACACGATCGCCGACGTGTTCACCGACGTGCCGCTCCAGGGCAACCAGGTCGCGGTGTTCACGGACGCGACCGGTCTGAGCGACGAGACCATGCAGCAGGCCGCGCGCGAGATGAACCTGTCGGAGACCGTGTTCGTCTTCCGGGCGGAGGATCCGAACGCGCATCTGCGCGTGCGGATCTTCACGCCGGCGACCGAGCTTCCGTTTGCCGGCCATCCCGTGCTCGGGACCGCGTTCATCGTCGGTCGCGCGATGGGGTCGAACGTGGTCCGGCTCGAGACAGGACTCGGTGTCATCCCGGTCACGCTCATGCGCGCGGACGGCGGAGCGCCGTATTACGGCGAGATGGAGCAGCGCGTCCCGACGCCTGAGCCGTTCGATCGCAAGGAAGAGTTGCTCGCGGCGCTCGGCGTGGGCGAGTCCGGGCTGCCGATCGAGGTCTACCGGAACGGGCCGGTGTTCGTGTACGTCGCGCTCGAGAGCGAGGATGCGGTGGCGGCGGTCCGACCGGACCTGGGCGCGCTCGAGCGCCTCGGCGTGTACGGGATCAACACCTTCGCCGGGTCCGGCGAGCGGTGGAAGACCCGCATGTTCGGGCCGGCGCTCGGGGTCGCGGAGGATCCCGCGACCGGTTCGGCGGCGGGGCCGCTTGCGGTGCATCTGGCGCGACACGGCCGGGTGGCGTTCGGGACCGAGATCGAGATCGTGCAGGGCGTCGAGATCGGGCGGCGGTCGGTGCTCCGAGCGCGGGTCGAGGGGAGCGGCGAGCGCGTCGAGCGGGTGTTTGTGGGCGGGTCGGCGGTGATCGTGGCGCGCGGCGAGTACCGGCTGGATTAGGTCCCCGCCCACCCGCTTGCGGCGCCGGTCCGCCGGGCGTCCGTGCCCGGGGGCACGCGGTCGCAGCCGGATGAGGCCTCACCGGCCCCACGGACGCCGAGCGCAGCGAGGCCCCTTGTTCCAGTAGGCCCGCAGTGGAATACTCGGACGACCGGTCCATCTCTCTGGAGGTGACACATGTCAGAACCGGCCAACGTCCTCGTCGTCGCGCATCAGACCGCGGCAACCAGCGCTTTGCTGGACGCTGTCAGGGAACGCGCGCAGCGCAGTCCGGCCAGGTTCCATCTCGTCGTGCCGCGCCAGGCTCACGGCATGCACAAGTTCGTCGATCCGCAGGATGCCAGCGCGGATGAGGCCACCGACGTGCTCGCGCTGGCGCTGCCCAAGCTATCGGAGGCCGCCGGCGGCGAGGTCACCGGCAGCATCGGCGATGCCGAGCCGCTGATGGCAATCCAGGACGCTGTCAACCTCGGCGGCTACGACGAGATCATCGTCTCGACGCTGCCGCTGGGGATCTCGCGCTGGTTGAAGCTCGACCTCGTCAGTAAGGCCCGCGGACTCGGCCTGCCGGTCACGCACGTGGCGGCGACGAGCAAGGTCGAGGCCGGCGCGACCGCCTGACGGTTTCGGCGGGGCACTCAAAGCTCGCCGCCGCGAAAAATCGATGACGGTGATTTAGCGGCGCAGGGGCCGGGGTAGACGTGTGGCTGAGGAGGAGCCATGCTGCGACTGCATCCCGCCACGATCGATTACGTAATCATCGCGATCTACTTCGCGATGGTGCTCGGCATCGGGTTCGTCGCCCGGATGTCGATCAAGACCGACCTCGACTTCTTCCTGTCCGGCCGCTCGCTGCCTGCCTGGATCACGGGCCTGGCGTTCATCTCCGCGAATCTGGGCGCGCTCGAGATCCTCGGCCAGTCCGCCAACGGCGCCCAGTACGGCGTCTCGGCCGTCCACTACTACTGGATCGGCGCGGTGCCCGCGATGGTGTTCCTCGGGCTGGTGCTGATGCCGTTCTATTACGGGGCCAAGGTCCGCTCAGTGCCGGAGTATCTGCGGCTCCGTTTCGGCGATGCCGCGCACATCTTCAACGCGCTCACGTTTGCGGTCGCCACCGTGCTGATCGGCGGCGTCAACCTGTTCGCGCTGGCGCTGATCATCCACCTGCTGCTTGGCTGGCCGGTCGGCGGCTCGATTCTGGCCGCCGCGGCGATCGTGCTCGTCTACATCACGCTCGGCGGCCTGACCTCGGCGATCTACAACGAGGTGCTCCAGTTCTTCGTGATCTGTGCCGCGCTGATACCGCTCACGCTGGTCGCGCTGCACTCCGTGGGCGGTTGGACGGGGCTCGAGCACCGGATCAAGGCCCTCCCCGCGCTCGGCAACGCCGGCCTTCACGCCTGGAAGGGCCTCGGCGTCCATCATGAGACCAACCCGCTGAAGGCGAACTGGATCGGGGTGGTGTTCGGCCTCGGCTTCGTCGTCAGCTTCGGGTACTGGACGACGAACTTCGCCGAGGTGCAGCGCGCCCTGTCGGCCAAGAACCTGTCAGCCGCGCGGCGGACGCCGCTGATCGCGGCGTACCCGAAGATCTTCCTGCCGGCGATCATCATCCTCCCGGGCCTGATCGCGGTCGCCACCGTGCACGGCCTCGGCGTCGGCAAGAGCCTCTCGGTGCAGTACAACACCGCGATCCCGCACCTGATCGCCCAGTACTTCCCCGAGGGGATGCTCGGGATCGCGATCGTCGCGCTGTGTGCGGCGTTCATGGCCGGCGTGGCCGCGAACGTCACCGCGTTCAACACCGTGGTGACCTACGACCTGCTCCAGGACTACATCTGGAAGGACCGCGACCCGGCGTTCTACGTGCGCTGGGGCCGTTTGATGACGATCGCCGGGATTCTCATCTCGATCGCCACGGCGTTCATCGCCAAGGGCTACTCGAACATGATGAATTACATCCAGACGCTGTTCTCGATCTTCAACGTGCCACTGTTCACGACGTTCATCGTCGCGCTGTTCTGGAAGCGGGCGACGGCATGGGGCGGATTCTGGAGCCTCGTGGCCGGCACGGCGACCGCGTACGGCGTCAACCGCCTGGCGGCCTACCACGTGATCTTCCACTTCGGCTCGGCGTTGAGCGCGAGCTTCTGGCAGTCGATCTGGGCCTTCATCGTCGGCGCGTTCGTGCTGGTGGCGGTGTCCCTGGTGACCAAGCCCAAGTCCAAGGAGGAGTTGCGCGGGCTTGTCTGGGGTCTCACGCGCAAGGAGGAGCGCGAGGTCAACGCCGACCCGCGCGATCGTCTGTGGTGGCGCTCGCCGGCGCTGCTCGGCGGCGTCGCGATCGCGATCGTGATCGCGCTCAACATCATCTTCATCTAGGAGTCGCTCGTGTCGCCAACTTCCAAGCGCAGCCACTCGTCCCGTCCGTCCTCGAGTACTGAGCCGATGCAGCCGACCGGCGAGGGCGATGCGGACGAGGCCAAGGCGGCGCGGGCGGCCAACAAGTTCGACATCCGCCGGTTGATCGGCGGGCTGTTCATTCTCTATTCCCTGATCCTGATCGCGCTCGGGTTGTTCGGCTCGCACGAGGTCAAGAACAAGGCGGCCGGGATCAACGTCGACCTGTGGACGGGCCTCGGGATGCTCGTGTTCGGCGCGCTGATGATCTTCTGGGCGCTGAGCCGGCCTGTCGTACCCGAGCCGTCCGACACCCGTGGCCAGGGATCGGGGCGGATCCGGCGCGCGCCGGCGACGTAGGCTGCTTGCTTCTAGCGGGTGCGCCTGCCGCGCGGTTACTCGAGCGTGGCGTTGACCGTGATCTCGACGCCGGCGAGCGCGCGCGAGACCGGGCAGCCCTTACCCGCCTCGTCGGCCGCTTGCTCGAACGCCGCCTGATCGATTCCCGGCACACGGCCCTTGACCGTCACCTCCGAGGTGGTGACTGTGGGCGCGCCGTCGCGCTCGTCGAGCGTCACCTTGGCGGAGACGTCTAGATGCTCGGGCGGATTCCCGGCCTCGTTCAGTCCGTGCGCGAGCGCCATCGAGAAGCACGAGGCGTGCGCGGCCGCGATCAGCTCCTCGGGGCTCGTCTTCCCGTCTGAGCGCTGCGTCCGCGACGCCCAGGTGACGGGCAGCTCGCCGAGCGCCCCGCTGCCTGATGTCACGACACCATTCCCGTGGGCGAGATCGCCGTCCCAGGCGCTTGTCGCCGTCCGCTCAGCCATCGGCATATGCGTTCTCCTCCTAGTGGTGGTCGATCACGCGGTCGATCAGCCCGTACTCGACGGCCTCGTCGGCCTTGAAGAACCGGTCGCGCTCCATGTCGGTGTGGACCTGGTCGAAGGACTGCCCGGTGTGGTGCGCATAGATCTCGTCGATCTTCTGGCGGATGTTGAGGATCTCACGGGCGTGGATCTCGATGTCGGTCGACTGGCCTTCGAAGCCCGCCGAGGGCTGATGGATCAAGATGCGACTGTTGGGCAGCGAGAAGCGCTTGCCCTTGGCACCGCCGGTCAACAGCAGCGACCCCATCGACATCGCGATCCCGATGCAGATCGTCTGGACGTCGGGCTTGATGAACTGCATCGTGTCGTAGATCGCGAGGCCCGAGTAGATCGAGCCGCCGGGACAGTTGATGTAGATCGAGATGTCCTTGTCGGGGTCCTGCGACTCCAGGTGGAGCAGCTGCGCGACGGTCAGGTTCGCGATCGTGTCGTCGATCGGGGTGCCGAGGAAGACGATCCGCTCGTTGAGCAGGCGGCTGTAGATGTCGAATTCGCGCTCGCCGCGCGCGGTTCGTTCAATCACCATCGGAATCAGGGGCATCGCTTGAGCGTAGTGGGTCGGCGAGGCCCACTGATCAGTCGGTCTACGGCAGGATCACGGCGCTGCCCTCGAACCGGCCGGCTCGGAGGTCGGCGAGCGCCTGCTCGGCCTGGTCCAGCGGGTATGTGGTGACGGTTGTCCGGACCGGGATCTTGGGCGCAAGCGCGAGGAACTCCTCGCCGTCCTTGCGGGTGAGGTTCGCGACCGAGCGGATGCTGCGCTCCTCCCACAGATCGTCGTAGGGGAAGCTCGGGATGTCGGTCATGTGGATGCCGGCGCACACGACGGTGCCACCGGGCGCGAGCGCCTTCAGCGCCTGCGGGACGAGCTCGCCGGCGGACGCGAAGATGATCGCGGCGTCGAGTTGCTCCGGCGGCTGCTCGTCGCTGCCGCCGGCCCAGGTGGCGCCGAGGCTCTTGGCGAACGTCTGCGTGCGCTCGTCTCCTGGTCTCGTGAACGCGTAGACCTCGCGGCCCTGATACACGGCGACCTGGCAGATCTGGTGCGCGGCCGAGCCGAACCCGTACAGGCCGAGTCTGGTCGCGTCGCCCGTGAACCGCAGCGCGCGGTATCCGATCAGCCCGCCGCAGAGGAGCGGAGCCGCCTGCTCGTCCGTGAGGTCCTCAGAGAGTGCGAGGCAATACCGCTCGTCGGCGACCGTGAGCTCGGCGTAGCCGCCGTCGATGTCGCGGCCGGTGAACTTGGCGTTCACGCAGAGGTTCTCTCTGTCGCTCCGGCAGTAGCGGCAGGTGCCGTCGGTCCACCCGAGCCACGGAACGCCGACGCGCCGGCCGTCGTCGGTGATGCCGACGATCTGGTGACCGAGCACCACAGGAAGCTTCGTGGCCTCGATCTCGTGGTCGCGCAGGTGGAGGTCGGTGCGGCACACCGCGCACGCTCTGATCTGGAGCCGCAGCTGCCCCGGGGCGGGCTCGGGGTCAGGGAGCGTCGTGGCTCTGACGGGATCGCCCTGGCGCTCGAGGATTACGGCGCGCATTTGATTGCCGGATGCCTTGTCGTCAGTTGAGGACTGCGTCGAGCCAGGCCTGGCGCGTCGTGTGCAGCACCGTCGGCACGCCGTCGGTGAGCTCGCGCCGGACCTCGCCGAGCGTTCCGTAGCGCTCGGCCACGACGTCGTGCTGGTGGATCGTCTCGAGGTTCACCTGGCGGGCGGACACGAACGCCGCGTCGTTCAGATCCGGGAACGCCTCGACGACGCCGCGGATCATCTCCCGCACGCAATCCTCGACGAAGCGCGGACGGCGGTGCGCCTTCTCGACGACGTACCCCTCGTCCGAGCGCTTCATCAGCTCGTAGATCTCCGAGGACATCGCCTGCTCGACGATCTGCAGGAGCGTGGACGCGTCGATCTCGTCGTCGCACAGCTCGGTGCATCCGATGTGAAGCGTTCCAAGTCCACGCTGGTTGTGAGTCGCGACCGGAACGGCCTCGAGGATCTTGTCGATGTCGTCGTCATCGAAGCCCTGCGATTCGAGGCGGGTCCGGGCGGCGCCGGCGACAAGCTCCTGGGCGCACGGGCACGCGGTGATGCCCTGCGCGGTCACGCCGATCAGACGGCGGGTGCCGAGGTCGGTGCACGCGGCCGACCCGTGCAGCGTGTACAGCTCCTGGGTGTTGATGCCCGACACTGGGGCAGGCTTGTGCTCAGGGAAGCGCGCTTCGATGCTGACCTCCGCCCGCCGGGCGTGCTGGCGGCTGCGCACGAGCTGCGCGATGTGCTCGGCGAGCGTCTCGGTCTTGAAAGTTGACTCGCCGAGGACGACCTCGCCGATCGCCTCGTTGACGACCTCCTCGAACCGCGACATGTGCGCGCCCTTCTGGTTCGGGCCGAGCTCGACCACGCACTCGAAGCGCGCCCAGAACAGCTGCTCGGACCCGTTCTGGGCGATTCGGATGACCTTCTCCACGCCGGTCACGCCGACGCGCGACAGGCTCAGCTGGACCGCCGGCCGGCGGGCCTGAACGTCCGTTATGGAAACACTTGGGGAGGGGTTCGAGGGCATCCCGTTACGTACAGGGTAAACCGACGCCTTTTTCGGCCCCATGATTCCCTGGACATCGACGGCGATTGTGGTATCACTCGGTGCTCGGCGCATTTGGGAGACATCGAGAGAGAGGGCTGACAGAAGCCCCAGGCCGGGGGTTTTCTCGAAGCGTGTCCAGGGAGGCTCCGGGGCGAGTGAGCGATAAGGCGATCCTGCTAAGCGATGACGCTCCGATTGCGGAGCTTGAAGAGTTGCGGCCACTGATTGCCGAGGGCCAGGAGCGCGGGTTCCTGACGTTCGACGAGATCCGGACGTGGCTCGAGGAGTCCGAAGTCAGCAAGGAGCAGGTGCAGGAGCTCCACGCCTACCTCGACGACCAGGGCATCGACGTCGTCGACCGCGACGGTCGTCCGGCGAAGTCCGAGGGCTCGAGCGTCGAGGCCACCGCAGCGGCGGCGACCGAGCCGCGGCCCGAGCAGTCCTCGAAGAAGGTGGAGATCGACCTCACCGTCGAGCCGAGCCTCGACTCACTGCGGCTCTACCTGCGCTCGATCGGTCGCGTGTCGCTGCTGACCGCCGAGCAGGAGGTCGCGCTGGCGCGCCGGATCGAGCGCGGCGACATGCTCGCCAAGCAGCGGATGATCGAAGCGAATCTGCGTTTGGTGGTGTCGATCGCGAAGTCGTATCTCGGACGCGGGCTGACGTTCCTGGACCTGATCCAGGAGGGGTCAATGGGCCTGATCCGCGCGGTCGAGAAGTTCGACTACCGCCGCGGGTACAAGTTCTCGACGTACGCCACCTGGTGGATCCGCCAGGCCGTCACGCGCGCGATCGCAGATAAGGGCCGCACGATCCGGATCCCGGTCCACATGGTCGAGAAGCTCAACAAGGTCGTCCACGTCGAGCGCCAGCTCGTCCAGCAACTCGGGCGCGAGCCGACCTCGGAGGAGATCGCCGCCGAGCTCGAGACCAACGTTCGCGAGGTCCGCGACGTGCTCCGGATGGCCCAGCAGCCGGTGTCGCTCGAGAAGCCGATCGGCGAGGAGGAGGAGTCCGAGCTCGGCGACTTCGTCGAGGACCAGACTGCAGAGTCGCCGTTCGAGCTGGCTTCCGAGCGGCTGCGACGCGAGAACCTGCGGCGCGCCCTCGCGGCCTTGCCCGAGCGCGAGCGCGAGGTGATCGAGATGCGCTTCGGGTTGACCGGCGAGCGGCCGTTCACGCTCGAAGAGGTCGGGCGGGCGTTCAACGTCACCCGCGAGCGGATCCGGCAGATCGAGAACCACACGCTCAAGAAGCTCGAGGCGCTGCCCGAGGCGCAGCGCCTGCGTGACGCTTCGTAGGTAGCCGGCGCGGTTCTGCGGCTCGCGCCGGCGCCGCCGGGGCGTCGCTCCTAGCGCTCCTAGCGTCGGCGCCACCGGGCCCGCGACCTCGCGGCGCGCCGGCCGCGGCGGCAACCAGAGTTGGAATGGCGTTGTCAAGCGCATCGAGCCGTCGCGGTGCGACCGCGTGTTTGTCCGCGTGGGCGACGGCCGGCGTTGGTACATACCCACAACCGAGCTGGGGGCGGCTGGTCGATCCGTGTCGGGGGTCCGAAATATGCCCCGTACGAGATAGAGCCGGGCGAGCCTCTTCAGGCGCGGCCGCCTCCCGTGCACGCCGCCGCGGAGCCCGTCCAACGTTAGACTCACAGCCCCCGGCGGGATTCCCGAGCGGTCAAAGGGGTCTGGCTGTAAACCAGATGGCTACGCCTTCCCAGGTTCGAATCCTGGTCCCGCCATTCGCCGTCTGACAAGCGGTCAGGCTACAGCGGATTAGCGCCGCCGCATCCAGAACGCGCCTGGCATGACGCCAGGTTGGAAGCCTGGGATCAGTGGCGCCAGCCTGTCCGGGTCCGAGGCGGCGAGTGCGGCCATCGGAAGCACCACGTCGAACGCGTCGTTGAAGGCGAGGAATGCGTGCAAGAGGTACTGCTCTGCGTACGCCCGCCCGAGCTCGACGACCCACGGCCGTGGATAGTCGTAGGGAAGGAAGATGTCGTGGACGTGGACGAGCACGCCGCTGGCGAGGCGCGGTAGGACCTCGAGCACGATGCGGGTCACGTCACCGCCCGTCTTGACGGTATGGGTGGTGTCGACGAACAGCACGTCCCCCGCGCTGAGGTCGGCGAACTCCGTCAGAGGGATGTCCTCGCTGCGGAGCGGCGTTACCTTGAGGCCGTCGACGGCCCCTAGCTTCGTCGCTTCCCACGGGTACGGGTCAAAGATGCGGTGCTCGGGCGCGCCCGCGGCCTGGATGAGGTGGCTGGACGCGCCGGAGCCCAGCTCGATCACCAGGCGCGGCTTGGCCCACCGAACCATGGCGTAGAGCGTTTCGGCGTCGACGCTCTCGTAGGTGCCGTTGTGGACGTCGAAGTCCGCGGGTAAGCCGGCGATCAGCGGCGCGAGCTCGCCTTCGAGCAGTGCCCACGCGTCCGACAGCCGAAGGTCGACGCCGATCAGCTCGGACGGCAACCACGTCGCTTCCGGGATCGCGGCGATGTCCGGGAGCGGCGACTCATGGGTGTGCGCGACGACGTCGTAACCGCTCCGGCGCAAACCCTCCTTCGCGGCGCGCCGCGAGAGTGACTTTAACCGCACGACGAACGATTGAGGCATGGCGCAACCGTATCGGCGGCGAACCTGGCAGCGCGTCGTTGCGCGGCAAGTGCGGTTCGCGGCAGCGGAGCGCCGCTCGGCGCCTCAGCGCGGGCCGGACCCGAGCGCGTATCCCTCGAGCGCCACCGTGCCGCTGAGCACCCGCACCGTGAGCCGATGATGGCCGCGGCGAACGCGCTCCAGGAACAGCACCTGGCGGGCGTGAGGGCGTGCCGATTGGAGGTCGATCGTGCGGCTGAGGCCGTCGAGGGTCACGCGGATGCGGCCACCCTGGGGCCAGCGGTCGCCGATGATCGCGAGCTCGCCACCGGTGTAGCTGAGCGTGAACCGCGCGCCTGGGGTCGAGCTGACGATCGCATGGCCGTCCCACGCACTGCGGACCCAGCGGACGTGCCACTCGCCCTGGTAGTGCCCGCCGGCGGGGCGCAAGCCCGTCGGCACGACGGTCGTCGCGCTCGCCCACGGTCCCGGGTCTCCGTCGGCGGCAACCGCGCGGACCTGGAACTCGTAGGTGTGGCCGAGCTTGCCCGCGAACCGGAGGGAGCGCTTCGCCGTCGACGTCAGCAGCGTCCTCCACGCCCGCGCCGGCGTGCTGGTGTCACGGACCTGCACGGTGAAGCGGGCGCCACCGCCCGGGTTGCTCCACGAAACCGGGAACCGCGGAGAAGCGGCGGCGCTTGACGCTATTGCCGGCGCGCGGACGCGCGTTGTCGGCGGCGGCGCTGAGCTCGCGCCCGTGCACGAACGGGTGAAGATGTCCGAGCCGAACGACGTCTCGCCGGGGAGCTGGGCGTAGCCGAGGTGGGGGAGGCCGAACATATCCTCGATGCTTCGCAGCATCGTGTAGTGGTTGTAGGCGACGGTCGAGACCGTGCCCGGCGCGATGCACGGAGAAAGCATGACCGCGCCGACGTCGCCGCCGCCGGGACCGTTGACGCCGGGCTCGGGGCTGCCGGGACCGGGGATCTCGCCGCAGCACGAGGTCGTGTCGCTCGTGGCGGCCTCGTCGAAGGTGACGAGCAACAGTCCACGCTGCTGCGTGAAGGCCGGCGAGCTCGTGATCTGCGGAACCCACTGGCGCAGGAACTGGTCGGCCTGCGCGAGGCCGCCGGCGTTGCCGTTGGCGCATGGCGAGTCATGGCCGTCGTCGCACAGGTCGGGCGTGATGAACACGTAGTTGGGCGTGTTCGCGGCGCTCGCGAGGTCGTGCGGAAGCAGGCTGAGGTTGACGACGTGCGAGTCGCACAGCGCGGTGTCGTCGATGATCGAGTGGAAGTAGACGAACGGGTCGTGGCGTGTCGCGTACTCGTCGGTCGCGGTCGCCTTCTGGGTGTTGTCGACCGAGTTGATCCCGGGGTGGCCGCATTCGGACGCCTCGCGGCTGGGATCCGCGCCCATGTCCTCGTTGTAGTCACGCCAGGTCAGCCCCGAGGCCGACAGCTGATCGGCGATCGTCGGCACGTCGGCGGGATAAACGCATCCGCTCCCCTCCGCTTGCCCGTAGCTGCCGATCGTCCCGGGCTCGAGGTTGTCGAAGAACTGGCAGTCGGCCTGGTTCTGGGCGGTCGGCGCCTGGCCGCTGATCATCGCGATGTAGTTGTCGTTGCTCTCGTGTCCGACCGCGTAGTAGTTCGGTAGGAACGCGCCCTCGGAGCGCAGCGTGTTCGACAGGTACGGCGCCGGCGAGGCCGGGCCGAACGTGGTCGAGGCCGACTCGTTCTCGAGCACGATCACGAACACGTGGCCGATCGGGGGCAGCGCTGCGCTCGCCGGCGAAGCGCTCGCCAACACGGATACCGCGAGCGCGACCACCGCCGGCAGCACGCGCCGGCGCCTCACAGCGGAACTCCCGGTCCGCAAGCCTTCCGCGCGGCGCGGCGGTCGCGCGCGACGGTCTTGCCGCGCTTCGCCACGAGCTTTTTCAGTCGCAGGCGATTCGCGCGGCGATTCGCGTGGCGAAGCTGACGCCGGGTGCGGGCCAGCGATTTTCGCGCCGCGTCGTAGCGGTTCGCCGTGGCCGTGCATGGTTTGGACACGTCAACCATCGGCGGGTCGACGGTGTCGTTGGCGAACTGCCGGTTGTCACCCTCCTCCTCGAGAAACGCGCACACCGTCCGCTGGCCGTACGCGACAGGCTTGCCCGAACCGCGCGCGGTCGCCTGGTACGGCTGCCCGGTCGCCGGCTGAGGGCTCAGCTCCACGTCGATCAGCACCGGCCCGGGCGTGGTGTCGAACGTGCCGCCGCACTCGCCGGCGAGCTTGGCGCGGATCCGGAGCGGCGCGGTCGCGGAGTCGAGCGCGTCGGCGTCGGCTGACACGTGGACGGTGATCGCGAGCGGCTTGGCCTGGCGTGCGACCGGGGCGATTGTGATCGCGAGCCGCACCGGGTTGAAACTGTCGGCGCCGGCGAGGCCGCTGCCCGACCCCAGCGCCGCCACCGCAGCCGCGGTCACCGCGGCGATCGCGAACCGCGGACGCCTACGCACGGAGCCCGAGCTTCGACGGGTGGCGGAACATCGTCGCCGGCGTCGCCTTCCGGTAGCGGAAATGCAAGCGCTCGAGGTAGCCGCTCGTCAGCATCGTGTCGAGGTCGTGAGGCTTGGGGCGGTCGAGCGGCGTCGGGGGCTGCAACGTCGGTAGACCCGTGATCGGAGAGCCGAGCAGCGTCCCGTCGTCGAGCCCGACATTGCCGCTCGAGTCGACCGGCATCGACCCGCTGCATGCGGCCGACATCACCTCGGGCGGCTGTGGAAGCGACGGCGGCGTCAGGTCGGGCCTGGACTCGAAGTCGAACGCGGCCGCGATGTTGTTCGCGAACAGGTCGCGCGGGGTCAGCGGCGGGAGCCCGTAGCGGTATCGGATCATCTTGAGGATCGACTCGAACCCGTAGATCGTGTGGTCGACGTGACCGCGGCGCGCGTACGGCGAAACCACGACGGCCGGGACGCGGAATCCCATCTGGCCGAAATCGCTGTTCAGGTCCGAGCTCGCGCGGAGGTCCGGGACCCGCGGCGGCACGACGTGGTCGAAGAACCCGCCCCACTCGTCGTAGACGATGAACAGCGCGCCGCGCTTGTACTGCGGCGACTCGAGGAACGCATGCACGACATCCGCGATGAACGCCTGGCCGACGCGCACGTCGCCGTGCGGGTGCTCGTCGCCGGAGGTTCCCTGGTCCTCGCCGTTGAACGCGGGGTCGACGAACGACAGCGCCGGCAGCGTCCCGGTCGCCGCCTGCTCGTAGTAGGTCTGGACCTGGCTCGACCGCGCCACTCCGGGCGCGCCCCACAACGCTGACACCGGAATGTCGGTGTAGAAGTAGCGGTTCGCGACGCCTGCCTTCGACAGCGCGTGGAAGATCGTCGTGTCGGGAAACCCGAGCTCGCCCGTCGGCGTGAACGGCAGCGAGTTGTCCATCATTCCGTAGGACTGGCCGGCGTGCATGTACTCGCGGTTCGGATAGGTCGATGCGAGCAATGAGCAGAAAAAGCGGTCGAACGCGGTGAACGTCTTCGCGACGTGCGGCGTGAACGGCAGGTCGGGCTCGGCGTAGTAGCCGATCGAGAACACGTCGCTCTGGGCGCGCAGAAAGCCGTCCATGCGGCCGCCGTCGAGCTCGGTGCGCCCTCCCTCCCAGGAGTGGTCGGGATCGAGGAACCCGCAGCCCTGGTAGTTGTCGCGGAGCCGGTAGGTCGAGTGCGCGTGGCCCTGTCCGTCGGTGAACGTGAGTCCGGCCTGGCGCCCGTCGGCTCCCGGAAGCCATCCCAGGTAGTGGTCGAACGAGCGGTTCTCCATCATCAGCACGACGAACGTGTCGATCGGGAGGTTGCGCGGCGAGGGGATCTGGTGTGCGCGTTGCCGGCGCGCCGCCTCGGCCACGACCGTCTCGGGATCGACCACGAGGCCGAGCCCCGCTGCCAGGCCCGCCGCCACCGCCGTGCGCTGGAGGAACTCGCGCCGGCTGTGGTAGGCCTCGGGGGCGATCGCCTCGAGCCGCTCGGCCGCATAGGGATCCCGGATATCGCCCGTGCTCCCGCCAGAGCCGCCCATGGCACCGAACGATAGGGCTTTGGTGTGAATCCGGTTTCACCAGGATGTGAACCGGCAGGCACCCGCGGGTATAACCGGCTCATCCAGGAAGCTCGGACTCGCGGGAGGAATTCAGCTATGCGTCATCGTGCCGTCGCGATCGCCGTCGCCGTGATCGGCCTTGCCATGACCGCTTCGCCGGCGGCCGCGGCCAACCTGCCGGTCGTCTACAACGGGCTCCTGGGGTACGCACACGCGAGCCCGACGGCGATCCCGCCCGGCGCCAACAACTGGTCGTGCAAGCCTTCGGCGGCGCACCCGCAACCGGTGATTCTCGTTCACGGCACGTTCGCCGACATGTCCGACAGCTGGCAGGCGCTGTCGCCACTGCTCTACGACAACGGCTATTGCGTGTTCGCGCTCAACTACGGCTCGTACGACGGCAGCGAGGCCCTCGGCGTGTACGCCACCGGCGACATCGCCCAATCGGCAGGGCAGCTCTCGACCTTCGTCAACAAGGTTCTGGCCGCGACCGGCGCGACCAAGGTCGATCTGGTCGGCCACTCGCAGGGAGGCATGATGCCGCGCTACTACATCAAGAACCTCGGCGGGGCGTCGAAGGTGAACACGCTCGTCGGCCTCGCGCCGTCGAACCACGGCACAACGCTCGAGGGACTGTTCACGCTCGCCGGCTATTTCCCGGGCGGCAGCTCAGTCGCCGGGGCCGATTGTCCGGCCTGCGAGCAGCAGGAGGCTGGATCGAGCTTCATCACGAACCTCAACGCCGGCGGCGAGACTTCGCCGGGCGTCAACTACACGGTGATCGAGTCCGACAACGACGAGGTCGTTACGCCTTACACGTCCGCGTTCCTGGCGCCGGCGCCGAACGTCACCAACATCCTGCTCCAGAGCCAGTGCGCGCTCGACCAGGGCGAGCATCTATCGATGCCGTATGACCACATCGCCGATGCCGACGTCCTGACCGCGCTCGACCCCGCGCATCCCCAGCACCCGGAGTGCACGCCGGTCCTGCCGGTGTCCGGGGGTTAGGCTGCGGCGCGTCGCTAGCGGTCGTAGGTGGCGATCACCCGGAGCGACAGTCCGGTCAGGATCGCGCCCAGCCCCACGATCACGAGCACGGCGACCGCGATCTGCCCGAGGTTCCAGCCGTCGATCACGAGCCCGCGCATGCCGACGATCACGTAGCTGACCGGGTTGATCCGCGCGAGCGTTTCCATCAGCGGCGAAAGGCGGTCGAACGGCACGAAGTTCGGCGTCAGGAACAGCAGCGGGAAGAACAGCAGGAAGCTCGACTGCGTCGCCTGCACGTTCCGCGTCTTCAGCGCGACCAGCAACCCGAAGCCCGCGTAAGCCACCCCAAAGCCCGCCGCCAGCGCGACGATCACGATCGCACCCGGGACCCCGGTCTCGATGCGGGCGCCCAGCGCGATCCCCACCAGCAGGACCAGGCTTGACGATGCAATCCCGCGGACGAGGTCGGCGGTGAGCCGGCCAAAGATGATCGACGAGCGCCGGATAGGCGCGACCAGCAGCTTGTCGAAATAGCCGAGATCGATCTCGGTCACGAGCGCGAGCCCCGATGTCGCGGTTGCGACCGCGAACATCAGCGACACCGGGAGCTGGAACGCGACGTAGCCCTGGCCGTTCAGGAACGGGGTGGTGCTCGGGAACGTCTTCGACACCTGCCCGATGTTCACCACGAGGAAGAACAGCGGGATGAACAGCGTCGGGATCGTCGCCTCGGGATAGCGGATGATCTCGCGGGTGGCGCGGCGGCCCAGGAGAAAGACCTCGGTCATGTGCTCACCTTGGAGGAGTCGCGTATCTGCTGTGCCCGTTCCTCCCCTTCGAGTCGGCGGCCGGTCGCCTTCAGGAACACGTCGTCGAGGGACGGGCGCGAGACCGAGATCGCGCCGACGCGGATCTGATCGCGCTCGAGCCTGCGCACGATCTCGGCGATCGAGCCGGCGCCGTCCTCGACGTACAGCGCGAGGCCGTCGCGCTCGGCGACCACGCGCTCGAGCCCGGGCAGACCGGACAGCGCCGCTTCGGTTGCCGCCACGTTTGCGCCCTCGACCGAGACCGAAACGACATCGTGCCCCATCTCGGCCTTGAGCTGCTCGGGCGTGCCCTCGGCGACGATCTGGCCGTCGTCGATGATCGCGACGCGGTCGCACAGCTGGTCGGCCTCCTCGAGGTATTGGGTCGTGAGGAACACGGTGGCGCCGCCCCGGTTGATCCGCCGCACCTCTTCCCAGATCGTCAACCGCGACGCGGGATCGAGGCCGGTGGTCGGCTCGTCGAGGAACAGCACCTCGGGCGAGTGGACGAGGGCGCTCGCGAGGTCGAGCCGGCGCTTCATCCCGCCGGAGTACGTCTTGGTCCGCCGGTCGGCCGCGTCGGACATGCCCACCAGCTCGAGCAGCTCCTCGGCGCGGGACCGCGCCGCCTGCCCGGTGATCCCGTACAGCCCGCATTGGAGCTCGAGCAGCTCGCGTCCGGTTTGTACCGGGTCGAGTCCGATCTCCTGGAGTGCCACGCCGATCCGCCGGCGCACCTCGGCGCCGCTCTCGACGACGTCCAGCCCGGCGACCGTGGCGCTTCCGGCCGTCGGCGGCAGCAGCGTGCACAGCATTCGAACCGTGGTCGTCTTGCCGGCGCCGTTCGGGCCGAGGAACCCGAACACCTCGCCGGCCGACACGGTCAGGTCGATGTCGCGCACTGCCTCGATGCCGCCCTTGAAGGTCCGCCGCAGCGAGCGTGCCGCGACCGCGGGGTCGGCGGATCGAGCGCTCCCGGCGGTCGCGTCGCGCTGCTCATAGTCGGTGGTTTCGAAAGTCATCGTTGGTGGACCTTAGACAGGAACCCGGTCAGGCTTTGACCTCTTTGGATTGATACGACCACGCCGAGCGACCAAACTCATCGGCCGGCTCGATCCGCCGTGTGCGGTGACTATCCTGAGTCGCCGATGGACTCGGACCAGGCCCGAGCTGGCGAGGTGATCCAAGACCTCGCGGAAGATGTCGAGGAGCCCGCCGACCGGCTTGCCCGGTTGCGCGGCGCTGTCGCGCGGATCGACAGCGAACCGTCGCTGATCTCGGTCGCGCGCAGATTCCGCCGGCGCCTGCCCGGAGACGAGAAGTTCGGCGATCCCTTGTCGACCGCCGGCCGCGCGCCGGTCGAGGTGATCGCCCGCAGCGTCTCGGCGCTCCAGCCCGGGCGCGAGAGCGTGACCAAGGAGCTCGGCCTGTCTGCGCTCCAGGTCTGGCAGTCGCTGTCCGAGGCGACCGGCCGCGGCCGCGGGGACCTCGACATGGCGCTGCTGTTCACCGACCTCGTCGGCTTCTCGACCTGGGCGCTCGGCGCCGGCGACGCCGCCGTGCTCGAGCTACTGCGCGAGGTCGGGGCTGCTGTGGAGGACGTGATCACCTCGCGCGACGGCCGCGTCGTCAAGCGGCTCGGCGACGGTTTGATGGCCACGTTCCTCGATGCGGGGGCGGCGGTCGACGCCGCGCTCGACGCGCACGAGGCGGTCGGCGGCATCGAGATCGAGGGCTACTCGCCGCGGATGCGCGCCGGCGTCCACTGGGGGCGGCCGCGAAGGCTCGGTGGCGACTACCTCGGGGTGGACGTGAACGTCGCCGCTCGGGTCGTGTCGGCGGCCAAGGCCGACCAGGTGCTGGTGTCCGACGTGCTGCTCGCCCAGATCGACGGCGCCGGCCTGCGCGCCGGGCGGTCCAAGCGATTGCGCGCCCACGGCACTCCGTCGGACCTACGCGTCCTACACGTGACCCGCGCGTAGCTGCCGACGCTGTACTCTGGCCTCCTCGCCCTCTTAGCTCAGCTGGTAGAGCACTTCCATGGTAAGGAAGGGGTCGTCGGTTCGAGTCCGACAGAGGGCTTTCCGATTGTTTCCAGGCAGAAAACGGACCGTCTCGACGCCCGGGTCGCCCCGGTCATCCGCTGTTGCGGAACTCTGGCGGAACATCCGCCCGATTGGACCGGCCCCGAAATGCCGAGGACCGCGCAGCACCAACCCCATAGTGCTGCTTCTCGATCAAGGGAGCAGTCGCGGCCTCCGGCTGATGACTGCTCGTGTTCGTCCGATGCAGCAGCCGAGGTTACCGAGCGGACTCTGCGCAGTGACACGAACCGAGGCGCGACGGATCGGCGCCGATCATGTCGCCCTTTCCGACCACGAACCGGATGAGAGCTAGGCGGTCGGTGTGACATTGTGGGGCCGAGCGTCCAAGCGATAGATATACGCGTCCTCGATAAGAACGTTGTTGATCGTGTTGTGCGTAAAGCGGATTCCTGATATGCCCGGTCCCGTCGAGATCGCACGCGCGAGGAGGGCCACCATCTGATCGTCCGGCCGAGCTAGCCCGATGTCGTCGGTGCTGAGCATATTCGAAAGCCCCCCGGATTCAAGAATCTCCGCGAGTCGCCGATAGGCGTCCTGCTGTCGCATGGCCACGCCTTGCGGAAGCGTCACTATCAATCGCCAGAGACCGTCGTCCGGCAGATAGAACCATAAAGCTGCGGACGGGTTCCAGCCGTCGTCGTCGAGCGCACGAACGAGGGCTGCCCCTGCCTCCAGATCGCTCTCTACCAGTGTTGTCTTAGCCATGTAAGCACTCCGTCGGACGTATCGGCTAGGGCGTCGAAAAGATCCTGGGCCTCCTGAGAGGTTCGCGTCTCGTAGCGCGACTGCTCGCTCCAGTCTTTCGCGATCGCCCAGTTCGCCCTAACGGCCGAGCTCGCCACGTCAAGTGTCTGTCGCAGACCCGCATACCCGAGGAGCTCCGAGAGGTTATGGGTGTGGCTCGAGTTGACGAGCCGCTTGTCAGGAAAGTCGTACTGCTGAGTCTTCTTGGCTATGCAGGCCTTTAGGGCGCACTCCGCCGCATAGCCAGCGAGATAGTAGGCGCCAGAGGGCTCAGCCGCGGCGAGCAGCACTTGAGACTCCCGGATACGGAGGTCGGTCAACTGCTGAAGATCAGACCGGTTCATCGCTGGTAGGCCTGCGCTGCATGATCCCATTGCAGGCCCGCATGGCCATGGCCGTTCGCACACTGTGCGCGTGATGCATTTCTGCCCCGGGCCGACCGCGCCACCGGCCAGGTGTCGGGCTGCTGCTTTCCATGTCCATGGGCACTCCCGGCTGGGCTGGCATGAATGCTGCTTCGGGCTAATGCGACAGCGGCGTCTCAAGACTGCGAATCGTGCGCCACTAGCGGCATTCCCTCGTCTCGCTCCTGCCGAGCACGTGCGCCTGCGATCAAGGCGTCTAGCCCGTCGAACCGCTGGCCCTGCATCCCGTCAATCACGTGGGCGTAGTGCAGGATGTGCGTCTGCTGCGAGTGGCCCAGCCGCCGCGCGGCCTCCGGCAGCGTGAACCCGGCGTAGTGGCACGCCGATGCGTGCGAGTGCCGCAGCGTGTAGAGCGTGACCGGCAGCGCGCGCCGAGCCCAGCACTTGAGCGCGTTTTGCGTCATCGCGCCGATGATCGGATCCGAGCCACGGCCGCCGGACTGGAGCTGCCACGCCCGCAGCTCGTGAGCCGTGAGGCGGGGAACTGCGATCACGCGTGAGCGCCTTGCGGTCGCCTTGGTGTGCGACCGGCCGATCGTGAGCGTGTATCCGTCGAAGGCGTCCCACGGCGCTGCGCGCACCTCCAGCGGTCGCAAGCCGAGGTGACCGGCCAGCAGCGCGATCGCGCGCTCGCGACCGTCAAGCCCGGCAATCAGCCGTTCCAGCTCGACGGGGGACAGCGGCCTGATCTCGTCGCCGTGCTCGGTCGGGACGTTGCGGACGGCTCGCGCCGGGTTCGCCGGGATGTGGCCGTGCTCGGTGGCGATCTGGAGGATGCCCGAGAGCTTGGCGATTACCTCGCGGACCGTGGTCGGCGTCGCGTCGCGGTCGAGCAGCAACCGCTGATGCCCTGCGACCATCGGGGCGTCGATCGTGATCAGCGGCTCGTCGACCAGCTCGGTTAGATGCTTGTCGAGCGCCCACGCGTACTTCGCCGGGTCGGCTGCGCCAGCGTGGCGGCGTGCGCGCGCCAGGGTCCGGCGACGTAGTCGGCCAGGGTCATCGTCTGGCGGTCAAGCTCGGCGGCGAGCGCAGGCCCGAGCTGCAGACGGCGCGCCATCTCGCGGTCGAAGGTCGACGCGTCGCCTTTGCGTGCGAAGCTGCGTGAGCGCTGACGTCCGCTCGCGTCGCGGTATCGGACTCGCCAAGCCTTGCGGTCGGGATGCACGCTCATCGCGTCACCTCGTGCTCGTCGACCAGGCGCATGACGCGAGCGATCCAGTCGTCATCGCCGCTGGCCATGTCGAGTTGAGCCTCGCGAGCGGCGATCTCCTCGTCGGTCAGGTCCCTGGTCGGGTAGCGGTGATAGAGCACATGGATCGCCAGCGCGTCGGCGTCGGGCATCTGCTGGCGATAGGCGTCTGCGAGTGCGATCGTCGGGAAGTAGCCGTCGTGGATCGCCCGGTGCATGGTCCGTTTCTCGTCGCCGGTCTCGTGCAGATGCTCGACGACGATGAATGTCATTTTGTGGCCAGCCGTCGCCGCTGAGACCGCCCCGGCGGGCATCGCGGCCGAGCTGCGCCATGCCTCGCGCTGGCGATCGCGATCAAACTCAACGGCCTGGCGTTTGGTGGGGAAGCTGCGCGAGTGATGACGCTCGCCGTCGCGCCAGCGGACGACCCAGCGGTTGTCCTTTCGGTGAACGCTCAAATCTGACTCCTCTCGGGTGGGGGGAACAACACGGGAACATTCTAAATTCGTCCCGCCCTGTTCCCGGAGGAAGTCGAACCGACCGGCCGACGACCGAGCCGACGTCGCCGTGCCTCGCCGCCTGGCCGCGCCAGCGCCTCGATGTAAGCGCGCAGCTCGTCGCCGCGGACCATGAGACGGCCGTGCTCGATTACGGCTGGCAACGTCTCGTCTGCGATCCGGCGCCGGACCGTCCGCGGCGAGCAGTCGAGCAGCTCCGCTACCCGCGGGACGCTCAGTAGCGCGGGAACCGCCACCACCGCCGAGCACTCAAGCCCGGACACGGACACCGTGTAGTCGCCCCTCGAGCGTGGTCTCCTCGACCTCGCATCGCACCCTCATCGCGGGTCCTCCTCGGAACCGTGGTTCCGATACCAGCGGCCGTCGCCGTTGCGGCAGATCAGCCCCGCCTCCTCAAGCCGCGCCACCCCGCGACGCAACGTCTTGTCGTCCTTCCGACGCCCGATCGCGTCGCCGAAATCCACCAGCGACCACCCCGTGGTACCCGTGGTACTTACCCCTACCACGGTACCCCGAGTACCACGCCCCTCGACCAGCTCTCTGAGCGCGTCCTCGAGCTCGTCCTGGACCGGGGTGGGACGCTCAGGCTCGTACGGTGCCGCCTCGCGCAGCAGAATGTCGCCGTCTGAGTCAGGCTTGATCGTCAGCCACCGCGGCCCGGGCTCCGCAGCCGGCCGCGACTTCCAGCACGCCAGCTTGCGGCGGGTGATCATCGGATCCTCCTCATGCCGGCTGAGCGTGAACCCGAGTTCCACCGCGGCTCCGATCGCCGTGGAGCCGCGGTACTCGCCGCTCGCGCGGCTGGCGTGGTGCAGCAGCAAGGTGGCGATCTGGAGCTGCTGGGTCAGGCGCACGACCGGCCGCAGCACGGCCTCGACCTGCATCGAGTCGTTCTCGTCCATGGCGGGCGCGAGCGACCGCAGACTGTCGAGCACGAGCACCTTCGGCTCATGCGTGCGTACGAGCCGCTCCAGCTCGTCGAGGTGGTGTTTCAGATCGAACCCGTTGGCCTCCACGTAGGTGAGCGTCCCGGCCTTGACGCTGAGCCCGTGCACGCGGCGATGCGCCTCGCGCTCCCCGTTCTCCGCGTCGATGTAGAGCACGTGGCCGCTGAGCCCGACCGGCATCCCCGCGACGTCGAGCAGGAGGGTTGCCCGGCCGATCGCCGCGGCCAGCGCCAGCGCGAGCATCGACTTGCCGCGGCCCTCGCGGCCGGCGAGCAGCGTCACGCACCCGCGCGCGAGGATCGGCTCGACCACCCATGGGACGGGCGGTGGCGACGTGGAAAGCATCTTCTCGATGTCCAGCACCCGCAGCCGTTCGCCCGTGCCCTCGCCGCCCGGCGCGTCCTCGTCGGCGTCCTCCTGTAGCGCCACGAACTCGTCAAGCCCGTGGCCGGCGCGCAGATGATCGCGGGCGTCCTTGCCGTAGGGCGACTCGACCGCGTCCACGTTCGTCACGACGCCCGCCAACGAGCGCGCCTCATCCCGAGCGTGCTCACGTCCCGGCTTGTCCGCGTCGGCGACGATCACCACGCTGGCGCCGCGGAGGGGCTCGCTGTACTCCCGTCGCCACTTCCCGGCACCGCCGGGGTTGCACGTCGCGACCTCGCCGAGACGTTCGAGCGCGTGCACGTCCTCCTCGCCCTCGACGACCCAGATCCGGCGGCCGGCCGCCACGGCCTCGATCACCTGCGGCAGCCGGTACAGCACCCGGCGCACGCCCCTGATCCCGCCCTTCCAGTCTGAGCGGCCCGGACGGCGTTGCAGGAACTTCTTGCCCGGGAACCGGCCGACATCGAACAGCACCCGGCCGTTCTCGTCGGCGTAGCGATAGACGGCGACCGGATCCCAGCTCGATCTGTTCCGGCTCGGCTCCCACCACGAGTCGTACAGCGCGCCGACTTCGAGGCCGATCGCCGCGAGCACGGCCTCGATCTCGCATCCGGCCTGGCAGCAGAGCACGGCGCAAGGGTCGCCCTTCGTTCCGACGCCGATCGAGAGCGAGGCTCGCCGGTCGTCGTGGATGGGGCAGCGGGCCTCGGCCTGATTGCCGTTGCGGCGGACCACGGCATCGCCGAGCCGTTTGAGGATCGCCTCGTAGGCGGCGTCGAGCCGGGCGCTCACGGCCTCGGCCTCCACCCGAGCTTGAAGCGATTACGCAGCGCCCGCTCGACGTAGCCGAGCCCGCCGCAGAGCCAGCAGCGAGCCCGGACGATCTCCTCGTCGCCGCACAGCGGGCAAACCGCCGGAACACGCGAAAACGCCCGGCTCGGCCGGGCTAGCGGGGGTTCGCCAGGTTCTTCGGAGGAGGAGTCGCCGCTGTTGCTGCTCGACGTCGCCCTGGCGACATGTCGCTGCTCGCGGCGCGCGCAGCGCGGGCGTGGCAACGTCCGCCGAGCTGCGCGAGGGCAGGGGCCGCGTTTGCCGCCGTGTCGCTGGGCAAGCCGAACGACCCGCTGGAGGCCCTGGGTGGCGTTGTGCCATACCTCACGCAGCGCTGGCGCCGCGGTCCCGTTCTCCAGGTCGGAGAGCCGGTAGCCGCGAGGGACGGGCTCGGCCGACTCGGCGGCACGGGCGCGGAGCTGCTCGATCAGCCCCGGGGACATTCGCGTAGTCCAATGAGCACGGCCGCAGTCTTACCACCGGCCGCGGACAGCAAGACGGCCCCCTAGCCGGGGGCCGTCACGGAAGGCTTGTGCTCACCGGATCCGCGCGTACAAGGCTACCCGTCTTCGAGGCGGTATTCAGTCGAACCGGCCGTGCAGCTGCTCCAGGCGCGCCACGACCGTCTGACGATGCTCAACCCAGGCCGCCTCAACCGACTGCGCGAACTTCTGCCAGTGCGGCTTGGCGCCGGGCTGCTGCCCCTGATGCAACCAATCCCGAACGGTCCTTGCCGGAATGCCGACCGCCCTCGCGGCCGTGCTGAGAGGCACGCCAACCGAGATCAACGTAGCGAGCTCATGCTCGAGCCGGCCGTTGATTCTCGGTCTTGCCACGATCGGGGATCGTCTCACAGCCTGCCCACCGATATCGGCCGCATATCCGCGGCATATCGCGCGTATTCGGCGCCTGTTTCGCGCTAAGCCGGCCGTTCAGGGGTCGGCTGTGCCGCGACTCAAGCCGCCGGCCAGGGACGGCGCGGAGTCCTGACCTCGACCGCGTCCAAGCTCGCGAACGGATCCACGCCCGACACAGCGCCAACCTCGCGCAACAACACCTCCGTCGCGCGCACCGAACCGGCACGAGACTTCTCATCTAGGCGGCGCAGCAGCTCGGCACGCCCCGCAAGCGGCGCGTCCGGGGATGGCGGCGCATCCGGGCCGACGACAGCCAGCCGCGGGCGCCGACGCTGCTCGAACGCCTCCGCGACCGGGCCGAACCGGCCGCCCGGATCCGACCGACCGCGCCTGATCCACGACCGGACCGTCTGCTCCGAGAGACCAACCCGCTCGGCCGCGCGCGCGACGCTCGCGCCGCCGTTCAGCGCCGCCAGGACACGATCGCCAAGCTCCTCGACGCGACTCGATCGCAATGAATTGACACCGTAACCGCTGCTGTTCTTCGCCGTGCACGATTTAGTGTCTGGAAGGACTGGTGTGTTCGTGATGAAGTGCCCCCGTTGGCGGACGAAGTGAGTCAAAGGAACATGGAGAATTCTCCATGTGCGCGGGCGCGCGACGTGTCGTTATTGCCAGCTTGTGCAACGAGTAGCGGAACACACGCGGTTTACTCGAGCTGGTCGGAAAGCAGGAGGTCCGGGTCGTCGGCGATCCGCACCGCGAAGATCTCCACGTCCGGTGACGGCCTCTCGACTCCGACTTCAACGCGCCAGCCGCGCTTCGCCAGAACATCGGCCACCTGGTGCTGCGTATTGATCAGCTGGCGGCGCTCGTCGGCGGAGTCGCCGGCCTCCCAGCGAAGGCCGACGGCCTCGCCGGTTCCGCGCCGCAACTCACATTCGTCCGCGAGCTCGTCAACGAGACTCATTCCGCTCCATTCGCAGCTTTATGGGCGCCTCGACCAGACGGTCTAGTGTGAGATCGAGGCGCCGCGGCGGGCAGCATATCCAGGGTCACCGATGTCGCCCATGTGCGACATCCGGCTACCCACGAGCTGATCGGGTCGGTGAGGTTGCCACGACCCCGACCCGATCAGCCTTCTTCGCTGCGGGTACGGCGAACGCCTGAACGCCGCTCCGCACGATTACGACTTCTTCGCCGGGGCGCCGCCGTGACTCGACGCAGACTCGACGCCGGTGCCGGTGCCGGTCAAATCGACAATCGCAACCGCAGCAGGCACCCACACAGCCAGCGCCACGCGGGTCTCCGCGAGCAGCGTCGCCCGGTTGCGGGTCACGTCGTCTTGGTCCGCGTCCGAGACAAGAACGTGCACGCCCTCTCGCCACAGGACCGTCAATGCGATGGACGTGTCGACGACGAGCGCCTGGCCTGGCGGGACGCCGACGCAGGGCACCATCGGAAGCGACCACAACGAGCTCGCCGGCGCCAGGAACGGCGATCCGAGGTACTCCCCGGTGCCGCTGGCCTTCGACTTCAGGATTGTGGTCCAGTCCGCGATCGACAGCGCGACCACGTTCGGCTGCGCGCCGTTGGTCAAGCACGCGGCGATCCCATCGAGGATCGCGTCCGGAGGCACCGCCGCGGCGTCATACGGGACCGAGACAGTCCCGTCCACGTTCAGCAGACCCAGCAGGTTCGGTGACACGCCGTCGCCCGAGAGCACCTGGTTCTCGACCTCGGCGAGCACACCGGCCATCAGTCGTGTCTGGATCCGGGTGGTGAGCTGATCGACATCAGCCAGCGTCTGCTTCTGGCACTTGACGAACGCCGCGATCGTTTCCGGCTTCGCCTCCGCGTCCTTGTACTCGATCGTGGCCGGCGGCTTGATCTGACCGGGCTCAACCGGGGCAGCGCCCGCCGTCCGGTCGCCCGTGCTGACCTCGGTCGCGTATGGCATCGAGCCAGCGCTCATCGGGGCCGAGGGGCACAGGTCGAGGAACGTGGTCGGCGGCGTCGGGGTTGGGATGATCCCGCCGAACTGGCCGCGCTCCATCCCGCCGGTCGGGGCGACCGTCCCGGGGACCGCGGCGAGCGCCTTCCCCGTCAGCAAGGTCGCATCCTCCACCGACATGAACTGGCCCAGCTCCTGACGGCCGATCGGATGGGAGCTGGTCGCGAACCGCTCCAACGCAGACAGGGCCTCCGGCGAGTCGAGGAACGACGACGTCGTAGGCGAGCTCACGCCAGCCATCGAGCTCAGCAACACCCGCTCAAGGGACTCGGCGATTTCGAGTTCGGCCTGGGCCTCATTGAGTGCCAAGGTCGCGACCGCCATCCCCTGCTGGTCGTTGGCCGACTGCTCTGCCTCCAGCATCGCCCGAGCCCGCTGACGCTGTTCGCGGGCCTCCCTGGTCCGCTTACGAACCTCGGAAAGACGCTGACGAGTGCTAACGGTGGCGACATTCACGGCTGTTCCTCCTGCTCGACGAACACGATTTCGAACGCGACCCCGTTCAAGCCCGCGTACCGAATGCTCCGAGCGATCACATGCCACCCACGGGCCCGAAGCTGATCGGTCGCGTACTGCGCCAGATTCAGCGACGCCGCGAGGTTTTGGAGCGGTCCGAACGGGATCTCGAATAGCGGCCGGCGGCCTGCTCGGAGGTGGCCTTCGACCGCTTCGACGAGCTGGTCCGCGTCCCTCGAGCACCTGGCCCGCCAATACTCGCGGCTGCGGCCAAGCTGGCGGGCGAGCTCCCGGTAGCTGACGCCGGTCGGGAGATGCTCGGCGAGCTCCTTGTACGGCTCGGTTTCGATGACTTCTTGCCGCATGGCAGGCATCTAACACCTCGACCGGCCACGATCAGGAGCGGATTACTCTCGGCCACCAGTCCAGCGCTCCGTGGTACCCGTGGGACACCCTAGGTACTGAGTACCACGGGTACCACGCGAGGGGGGAGGTACTCAGCATCGAGTCAGACCCCCGGGAAGTACGCCGGGTCAGCAATGCAGGCAAGCGTGGCACCTCCTCGCGGAACAATGGCGGAACACCAGGTGCCGCTGGGGGACCGCAAGTGCCACCTCCGAGCGCCCGGATCCCCAGTAAACACGGGACACCCGCGGTCACAGCGTGACAGCGGGA
>CAWCEF010000003.1:0-66327 GCA_963794515.1 uncultured Solirubrobacterales bacterium
TGGAATCAGCTAGCGTGCAAACCCACATACCCAATCAAAGGAATGTCAATGGCCGCTAGGACCACCAACGTCTCCGAGGACGCCACCGCCAAAGTGACGGAGAGCGTCGAGGATGCCAACAAGAAGTTTGCGGAGTTTGTGGAAGACACCAACAAGAAGCTCGCCGAGTACGCGGAGCAGGCCAACGCGAGTCAGAAGAAGCTCGTGCTCGCAGCCATCGATTCGTATGAGCAGTCGGTGCTGAGCTTTGTCGACACGTACGAGAACGCGCTCGCCGATAGCAAGATCGACTGGCTCAAGGACGCCGTTGCGCCGCAGACCGCCGCAGCGCGTGAGCTGACCGCCGGTTACGTGGCCGTCGCGCGACAGCTGGTCAACTAGCACCTCCCCGCCCACGGGTGGTCGTGGCCGTTTCGTCGGTCGCGACCACCCGGGCGCGTGCCGTTGTCGTCGAACGACAGTCGGACCCGCGCCGCTTCATACACCCTTCGAGCGGGATGCCCACCGACAAGACATCGACGATCGGGCGCGTCCTCGTGGCCAACCGGGGCGAGATCGCGCGTCGGGTGTTTGGTACCTGCCGCCGGCTCGGTGTCGCCACGGTGGCGGTCTACTCCGAGCCGGACGCAATGGCCGCATTTGTCCGCGAGGCTGACATTGCCATCGCGCTCGGCGGGGCGAGCCCGTCCGAGTCCTACCTTCGAGGTGAGGCTGTGGTCGCGGCCGCCCTCCAGGCCGGCGCCGATGCCGTTCACCCCGGCTACGGCTTCCTGTCCGAGAATGCAGCCTTTGCGCAGGCCGTCATCGATGCCGGACTGACCTGGATCGGGCCGTCTCCCGACGCGATCGCGGCAATGGGCTCGAAGACCGAGGCGCGCGATCGGATGCAACGCGCCGGCGTCCCGGTGCTCCCGGGAGCGCGACTCGAGCATGGGCAACTCGCTGACGTGCAGGCCATCGCCGATCGACTCGGGTACCCCCTTCTCGTGAAGGCTTCCGCGGGCGGGGGTGGGAAGGGAATGCGGCTGGTGCGCAAAGCCGAGGAGCTCGCGAGCGCGATCGAGGGCGCGCGGCGCGAGGCGGCCGCAGCGTTCGGGGACGACGCCGTCTTCCTCGAGCGTTTCGCGTCGTGTGCGCGTCATGTCGAGATCCAGATCATCGGCGATCAGCACGGGCAGGTTTGCTCCCTGCACGAGCGCGACTGCTCGGTCCAGCGTCGCCATCAGAAAGTGATCGAGGAATCGCCGTCACCCGTCGTCGGCCCCGACCTGCGCTCGAGGATGAGCGCCGCCGCGGTGGCTGCGGGTGAAGAGCTCGGATACGTCGGAGCGGGAACGGTCGAGTTCCTGCTCACGCGCGAGGGGGAGTTCTACTTCCTCGAAGTCAACACGCGGCTGCAGGTCGAGCATCCGGTGACCGAACTCGTGACCGGTTTCGATCTCGTCGAGCTGCAGTTGCTGATCGCCGAGGGCAGACGCCTTCCCGAGGAAGTGTCACGGGCGCCGCTCCGCGGACACGCGATCGAAGCCAGGCTGTACGCGGAGGACGCGGCCAACGGCTTCCTCCCGGCGACCGGAGTTCTCGAACGGTTCGTGGTTCCGCCCGGTGTGCGGGTGGACACCGCGGTCACCGATGGGGCGCAGATCAGCTCCCACTACGACCCGATGATCGCGAAGGTGATCGCTCATGGGTCGACCCGCGACGAGGCGGCCAGAAAGCTGGCGGACGCCTTGCGTCGAGCCGAGATTCACGGGCTCCTCACCAATCGCGATTTCCTCGTCCGCGTCGTGTGTCATGACGAGTTCCTTCGGGGGGAGGCCGACACAGGGTTCCTTGACCGACACGATCCGAAGGCTCTCGCGAGGCCGCTCGTGCCCACGGGCGAGACGCGGAACGCTGCCGCCGCGGCCGCCCTGGCGGCACAGGCCAGGCGCCGCGGCCAGGCGCGAGTCCTGAGCTCGCTTCCGAGCGGTTGGCGAAACAACCCGTCCGCCCCGCAGGTGACGACATTCACGGCCCCCGACGGCGAGGAGCTGCCGGTGGAGTACCAATTCTCGCGCGATGGCGGCCTGCTCGTGCTGCGCGTTCAAGGCCAGGACTTGCCGTCCCCGGCGCTCCACGGCGCGACCGCAGGTGACGTCGATCTGGAGGTCGCCGGCGTGCGACGCCGCTATCGCGTGCATGCCAGGGCCGGAGGTGCGACGTCCGTGAACACCGAGATCGGCCAGGTCGACCTGCTCGAGTCCTCGCGGTTCCCGGTGCCCAACTCGAGCCCGGATCCGGGCTCGCTCCAGTCTCCACTTCCCGGCCGCGTGATCCGCGTGCTCGTGGAGGCTGGCGCCATCGTCAAACCCGGAGACCCGCTGCTCATCGTCGAGGCGATGAAGATGGAGCACGAGATCGTGGCGCCGACCGGCGGAGCGGTCACCGAGCTCCGGGTCGAGGAGGGGCATCAGGTCGAGACAGGCACGGTGGTGGCGGTCATCGATTAGCCTTGCGAGGTGACCGCAGCCCAAGTTGACGATGTCAACGAGCAGGCGGTACGCCAGATGTTGCTCGCTGCCGCTCAGGCCGTCGAGCGTGATGCTGACAGCATCGCCAGCGACATCGCCGACCTTCTGATGCGCGAGGTGCCGGAGATCTCGGCGGATTCCGAGACGCGGGAGGACATCCTCCTGCGGGGACGGGCCGGCCTGCTGGCGTGGGCGAGGGCATTCCTGCGTGGCGTGGCGCCGGGGGAGGTCGACTCGCCGGCTGAGGCGTACGCGTACGCGCGAGCCCTTGCACGCCGCGGAGTGCCGCTCGGCGTTCTGCTCCGGATCCACCGGCTGGCACTCGGAGTGCTCCTGCAGGCCTGGGAGGAGCGGCTCGGGTCGCCCCGCTCGCCTGAGCAGCTGTTGGTAGCCACGAAGCGATCGATCGAGGTCAACTTCCAGTTCCACGACGTGCTCATGGCGGAGCTGAGCGCGGCGTATCTGCGAGAGCGGGAGCGATGGGTGCGCGGCGCGGAAGCGCTGCGACGGGAGACGATCAACTCGATCTTGCTGGAGACGCCCGTCGAACCGGACGGCGCGAGCTCGATCCTCGGATACGAGTTGCGCCGGCACCACCTGGGCCTGGTGCTGTGGGCCACGCCCACCGTCGAGGATCCGCAGGTGATCCCGCGCCTCGAGCGCGTGGCGGCCGCGGCCGCGACTCACCTGGAGGCGGGTCGGCCGCTCATGCTTCCCGCCGACGGCAGCACGATGTGGGCGTGGCTGGGACGGGACACCGAGCCATCCCGGCAACTGATGGACTCGCTGGCGGGAGGTCCCAATCTCGACGGCGTCTCGATCGCGTTGGGTGCTCCCGGACAGGGGCTGGCCGGCTTTCGGCGGACCCACCGCGACGCCGTGGATGCGGCACGGGTCGCGATCGCGAGTCGGCGGCGTGCCGGCACCGTCATACCCTTCCACGCGGTTGAACTCGCGGCGCTGCTCGCCGGCGATCCAGACCGGACGCGCCGATTCGTGCGCGAGCATCTCGGGAAGCTCGCTCGGGACGACGACGAGAGCGCCCGTCTGCGAGCAACCCTCCTCCTCTACCTCGAGGAAAACGGCAGCCGCGTCGCCACGGCTAAGCGCATCGGCGTGCATCCCAACACCGTCGCAAATCGAATCCGCACCTGTCGCGAAGTGCTCGGCCGTGAGGTCGAGAAGGATCAGGTTCCGCTGCTGGTCGCGCTGACCCTGGCCGCCACACTCGGGCCGGCGGTGCTCGGCGCCGCCGAGTAGCGGGTCGGACTGTGCCGGACCGACACCGGTCCGCACGATCAATGGGCGCCCGAGACAGTGCGCGCTCGAGCGATTGCGCTGTCCTCTAAAGATGGCCCTGGACGACCCCGTCATCATCTGCTGCTCGATCTCGGGGGCGGTTGCCAACCGCGACCAATGCCCGGCGATCCCGTACACGCCGTCCGAGTACGCGGCCGAGGCGCGGCGGATCGTCGACGAGGGTGGCGTCCACATCCATATCCACGCGCGCCACCCCGATGGCACGCCGAGCTACGAGGTCGAGGACTTCCAGGCCATCTCCGTAGCCATCCGGGCCGAGGTCGGCGAGGCCGCGATCATCAATTTCTCGACCGGAACGATCGGCGTCCCACTCGAGAAGCGGATCGATTACCTGCGCGCGTGTCGGCCGGAGGTCGCAGCGGTGAACATGGGCTCGATGAACTACGCGAAGTACTCGCGGACCCGCAAGGACTTCGTGTTCAAGCTCGTGTTCACGAATCCGTTCGACGAGATCCTCGACCTGTTGGCCGTCCTCACGGAGCTCGGCATCAAGCCCGAGCATGAGTGCTTCGACATCGGCCACGTCGGCTCGCTCGCCCCGCTGGTGGACATGGGCGTTATCCGAGAGCCGCTGCATGTCGACTTCGTGATGGGCGTCCTCGGGGGCATTCCCGCGACCGCGCGCAACGTCGCGGCAATGGCGGACAACGTACCGCCGGGATCGCACTGGGGGGTAATCGGGATCTCGCGGCGCCAGTGGCTGGTGGTCGGCGCGGCGCTGACTCTCGGCGGCTCGATCCGCGTCGGCCTCGAGGACAACTTCTACCTTCCCGACGGATCGATGGCGCGGTCCAACGGGGATCTCGTCGCCAAGGCACGGCAGATGGCTGAGGACAGCGGCCGCGTTCCGGCGAGCGTGATGCAAGCGCGCCAGCTGCTCGGATTGCCTGCGCGCGTCGCCTAGGTGGCTGCGTGTTAAACCTGCGCGATACGGGCGGACACCCCACTCACTCGGGCGGCAGGATGCGTCGAGGTGTCCTGTGGCGAGGGGATGCGCCCTTCGATCTCGACTGTGAGGCACGTCGCCATCTCTCCTCGCTCAAGCTGCGCATGATCGTGGACCTCCGCCGGCCGCGTGAACGCGATCGCTGGCCGTACGATCCCCGCGCCATTGCCCCGGAAACCGTGGCCGTCCCGCTGATCGAGGATGTGTCCAGCACAGCCCCATCGCTGGACGGTGGCTTCGGACCGTTCAACACATGGGTGCTGGATGCGAGAGGCGAAGCCGTGGCCCGCGCAGTGTCGGCCTTGGCGCAACCGGGCGCATTGCCGGCACTCGTGCACTGCACCGCGGGGAAGGACCGCACGGGCGTTCTCATCGCAGTGATTCAGGCGTGGCTTGGAGTGCCTGACGGCGCGATCGCGGGTGACTATTCCCGGAGCGCGGAGCTGCTGCGCGTGGACTCGGCCGAGGCGATCGAGAAGCAGCGCCGCGCGCTCGGCGTCGACGTGCGCAAGCGGCCGGAGCTGCTCGAGGCGCGGCCGGAATGGATCATCGAGGCGCTCGACTCGGTCCGCCGGGGATACGAGAACCTCGACGATTACCTGCTGGAACACGGTGCGAGCAGACGCGACTTGGATCGTCTCCGCGCCGCCCTGCTTGCGCCACCGGGCGCTCCGCTGTAACGACATGGTCCTGGCGAGCACATTCGACGCGCGCGGCGCGGCAGCAGCGACGAACCGTTCCGCGATGTCATCGCGGCTGGAGGAGCTCGATCGGCTGCTCGCCGCGGCGCGCGCCGGAGGCGGGCCGAAGTACGTCGAGCGCCACCGTTCCCGCGGGAAGCTTCTCATCCGCGAGCGCATCGAGCTGTTGCTGGACCGGGACAGTCCGTTTCTCGAGCTCCAGCCGTTCATCGCCTTCGGCACCGATTACCACGTCGGCGGCAGCCTCGTCACCGGTATCGGTGTGGTGGAGGGCGTCGAGTGCGTGGTGTCGGGGAACGACTCCACGATCCGGGGTGGGACGAACAACCCGTTCACGCTTCGCAAGGCCCTGAGGGCACAGGAGATAGCCGAGCGAAACCGGCTGCCGCTCATCAACCTCGTCGAGTCGGGCGGGGCCGACCTCCCCACGCAAGCTGAGCAATTCGTGCCCGGCGGAGCGATGTTCCGGAACCTGACGAGGCTGTCGGCGTTGGATATTCCGACAATCGCGCTCGTATTTGGGAGCTCAACGGCGGGAGGAGCCTACGTACCGGGGCTCTGTGACCACACGGTGTTCGTGCGTGGCCGTGCGCATGTCTTTCTGGGAGGGCCGCCGCTCGTGAAGATGGCGACCGGCGAGGAGTCCGACGCGGAGGAGCTTGGGGGCGCAGAAATGCACTCGCGAACCTCCGGGCTTTCCGACTATCTCGCCGATGACGAGCGCGACGCGCTGCGGCTCGGCCGCGACATTGTCCGACGGCTCAACTGGCGTAAGCGAGGCCCGGGTCCGACCGAATCGCCGGATCCTCCGCTGTACGACCCCGACGACCTCATCGGCGTCATGTCCGCGGATCCGAAGGTGCCGGTCGCCGCCGCGGACCTTCTCGCGCGCATCTTGGACGGGTCGCGATTCGATGAGTTCAAGCCGCTCTACGGGACCGCGCTGATGACCGGATGGGCGTCCCTGCACGGGTATCCGATTGGCGTGCTCGCGAATGTCCGCGGCGTGCTGTTCTCAGAGGAGGCGCAGAAGGCGGCACAGTTCATCCAGCTGGCCAACCAGCGCGACGTGCCGCTGCTGTTCGTGCACAACACGACGGGGTTCATGGTCGGCAAGCAGTACGAGCAGGGCGGGATCGTCAAGCACGGGGCCCAGATGATCAATGCCGTCGCGAACTCGAAGGTTCCGCACGTGTCGTTGATCGTGGGCGGCTCATATGGCGCCGCCAACTACGCGATGTCCGGCCGGGGATACGACCCTCGTTTCGTGTTCGCCTGGCCGAGCGCGCAGACGGCTGTGATGGGCCCCCAGCAGCTCGCCGGCGTGCTCTCGATCGTCGCCAAGGCGAGCGCGGAGTCGCGCGGGCTTCCGTTTGACGAACAAGAGGACGCTCGCATGCGCTCGGCCGTCGAGGACCAGATCGAGCGCGAACAGACGGCACTGGCGAATTCTGGGCGGGGATTCGACGACGGCATCATCGATCCGCGGGACACGCGCACCGTGCTCGGGCTCGCGCTTTCAGTTATCCACAACGCGCCAGTCGCCGGAGCCGACGGCTTCGGCGTTTTCCGGCTGTGATGAAGGAGAACACGCGCAGTCGACGATCGGAGAGGTGCAATGGCGAGACAGGGCAACGACGCGGATCAGGACAAGACGCTCGAGGAAGTCGCCGAGCGGCTGCGTGAGCTCAACGAGGCCATCATCGCCGCGAGCAAGAAGTCCGGCCGGGCGTATCTGGAGGCGTATGAGGCGAACTTGAAGGCGATCGCCGATTACCAAGGCAAGGTGGCGGCCGCGAGCGAGGTTGACTGGATGTCGGCCCTTCTCAACGCTCAGGCGGACTTCACCCGCGAGATCGCAACCGCGGTGGCGGCGCACAACCGCGACCTCGTCAAGTAACGGCGGTCATCTTGGAGCTACGCGTAATCGAGCCACCGGACCTCGAGTCTCTGCAGGAGTTCTTCCGGCGCGTGCCGGAGGGTGACCGCACCTTCTTCAACGAGGACGTGCTGGACCCGGAGGTCGTCGGGTCGTTCATGACACCGCGCAACGGCGACGACCGCGCGATCCTGATCGACGGAACGGGGACGATCATCGGCTGGCTCGCCCTGTTCGGCGGCGTCGGATGGTCCAGCCACGTCGCGCGGCTGGTCGTAATCGTGGACCCGGCCAACCGCGGCGCGGGAATCGGCAAGCGCCTCGCGCGCGAGGGACTGACCCGGGGGCTGAAGGGGGGCTATTCGAAGCTCGTCGTCGAGATCGTGGCGGACGAACGGCCGGCGATCGGGATGTTCCAGGCGATCGGCTTCGAGATCGAGGCGCTCCTTCGCGATCACGTGCGCGATCGGGCCGGAACCGTTCGCGACCTCGTCGTACTGGCTCATCACGCGGAGAAGGAATGGTCCGAGATGCAGGTCTTGGGCCTTCAAGCGGACCTCAGCTGATCGCCCCCACGAACCGACCTCGGAGCACGAACCATGAGTGAGAACAAAAATGACCCGCGCGCCTCTTTCGCGCCGGGCCTGTTCGCGGGCAAGACGGCCGTCGTGACCGGAGGCGGCCGAGGCATCGGTCGGGCGATCGCGATGGGCTTCGCGCGACTCGGTGCCGACGTCGTTATCGCCAGCAATGCTCCGGAAGAGCTCGCGGACGTCGCTCCGGAAATCGAGGCGCTGGGTGTCGGGTGCCTGCCGATCGAGGTCAACATCCGGGATGTCGAGTCGGTCGACGCCTTCCGCGACGCGGTGCTCGATCGCTTCCAGGCGGTTGACTACCTCGTCAACAACGCCGGGGGCCAGTTCCAGTCGCACCCGTTCAACATCAGCGACAACGGATGGCGGGCCGTGATCGACCTGAACCTCAACGGAACCTGGAACGTCTGCAGCCGATTCATGAGGCCCATGATGGAGCGCCAGACCGGCAGCATCGTGAACGTAGCCCACGTGTTCAGCTTCGAGCGGGGCGCACCGATGTTCGCGCATTCCGGTGCCGCGCGTGCCGGCGTCGTCAATCTCACCCGGAGCCTGGCTCCTTACCTGGAGCAGCGCAACGTCACGATCAACGTACTCGCGCCGGGTACTACGATCTCGCCGGAGGCGGCGGCCAATTACGGCATGACAGTCGAGGAGTGGCGCGCTCAGCCGAGCCGAGCCAGATATGCCGACCCCGAGGACATGGCGGCCATCGTGTTGTTCATGTGCTCCCCCGCGGCTCGGATGCTCAACGGCGCCGTGATCGTTGCCGACGCCGCGTCCACGCAGTTCAACTGGCCGGCGCGTTCGACTGAGGACCTGTTCGACGAGGTCCAGGCGTCGTTCGGCTGATCAGCCGGCTACGGCTGTGACTCACTTCCCATTCCGCCAGGCTTCGCGCTCGTCGCCCCGCGGGTCCGCGATGACTCCGCTGTCTAGATTGAAGGTCATCACCTCGCGCCGTTCGGCCGTGTATTGCGGCCATCCCGGATCGCCGGCCGCCGCGAACGCAACCCAGCGGCGGTGCATGTCGTCTGCGACGGACTGCGGTGGTTCGGATCCGGTCACGCGCGCCGCACTGGGCGCGGAAAGGGTGTCGAAGACGAACGGGACCTCGAGGTAGTGGCAGGCACCCAGACGGCCTCGGTACCGCGGAGAGCGCCAAGCGAACTCGTACATCCAGGTCCGCGCGGAGGAGTGCCGGCGCGCTTCCGCGAGGCGTATGTCCGGAAGCCTGAAGAAGAAGTCGGTTGCCGCCGCGGCGAACAGCTCACCCGCGGTGGAAAACCGGTTGCGATAAGCCGCCCGGATCCGGCTGGGGATCGCGCCATACGCGCGTAGGCCGGCGTCGACGACGAAGTCGCTCAGTTTGTCGATGAGGCCGGGCGGGACGAGGAAGAAGCGGTGCTCGTCCGTGTTGCTGCCGAGCATCACGTCGACCCCCGACCCAACGCCCGACTCGATGGCGTCCAGCGGATCCTGCGGCAGCGTGTCGGGGTCGACGACCGGCCCGAACGGCATCATCGTTATGCCGATCTCACCCCACCGCGCCGGCGCCTGCGGGATCTCCAGAGTCAGCGCGTACTGCGCGGCGTACAGCCGGTGGATCGGCACCGCTCCGATACCCTCGCGCGTCGCCGGCACGCCGAGTCGCTTGGCCAGCGCTTTGGTGACGTTCGCCGCGTCCTCATGACCGATGACCCGGTGGCCGATGCCGCTCTGGCTAACCGCTCGTCGGAACAGCCCCTGGGCGAGCGGCATCCCGAGCAGCGTGGTCGCGGCCATCGCACCGGCCGATTGACCGAACAGCGTCACGTTGGCGGGATCGCCGCCGAACACCGCGATGTTCTCCTTGATCCAGGTCAGTGCGGCGAGGACATCGAGCAGCCCCCGATTTGCCGGCGCATCGTCGAGGAGGAGGAAGCCGTCAACGCCCAGTCGATAGTTGAGCGTCACGCAGACCGCGCCGTCCCGGGCAAAGCCGGTGCCATCGTAGAGCGCAACTGCACCCGTGCCGTTCCGGTATGCGCCGCCGTGGATCCAGACGAGGACGGGTAGCCCGGTCGCGTTTGGATCGGGCGTCCACACATTGAGATTCAGGCAGTCCTCGCCGGCGATGACCGGTTCCTCGAGGATCGAGGCGAACGGTGGTCGGTAAGGAGCCTTCGGCACCGTTGGGCCGAAGGCTCCGCCGCTGCGGACGCCGGTCCAGCTCGCCGGCGGCCTCGGCTCGCGCAGCCGATTCGCGCCGAAAGGCGGTGCCGCGTATGGGATCCCCTTGAAAGAGGCGACTCCGTCCCGGAACCGTCCCCGAACGCGTCCTTGCGCCGTGTCGACGATCGGCTCGGTCACTCGGACTTCGCCCGGCCTCTGGCGGTCTGCGTGCGCTTCGCAGCCGGCGTGGCCGAGGACGTGGACTTCTTGGCCGTGGCCTTTTTGGTCGTGGCCTTTTTGGTCGTGGCCTTTTTGGTCGTGGCCTTTTTGGTCGTGGCCTTCTTGGCCGAGGCTTTCTTGGCCGCGGGCCTCTCGGCCGGGGCCGTCGTGGCCGCGGGCTTCTCGGCCGGGGCTGTCGTAGCCGGGGCCTTCGTGGCGGGGGCGGTCTTGGCTGGGGCCTTCGTGGCGGGGGCGGTCTTGGCTGGGGCCAGCTGCTCGGCCAGGCTGCGCACCTCCTTGCGAAGCTCTCCGATCTCGGCGCGCAACTCGGCTATGTCGGTCGCCGTGGGCAGGCCCATGGCGCGGAGCCACTGGCTCGTACCCGTCCCGATCTCCTGTTGCATTTGCGCCTGGCCTTTCGCCATACGGGCCGCCATGTCGGCGAACTCGTCGGTTTGCACATACTCCTCCAGGGGCGCTCCGATCGATCGCTCGAATTGCTCGATCGCCAGGCGCCAGGGCGGTTTCTCATTCACTGGTCGCACCTCGCTTGACCGTCGACCGGCTGTGCTCAGCGATCCAGCCGATGATGTGTGGAATCGTGACCGTGGCGGCCTTGCGCCCCGTGATCAGCCCGACGTGGCCGGCGGGCAGCAGGAGCTCTTCCATGTTCTCGCCCATGAAGTCTCGCAACGCCACCGTGGAGTCGACGGGAACGAGCTCGTCCCGCTCGGCCATGACGACGAGCAGCGGACACGACACGTCGTGCAGCTCCACGATCCGAGAGCCGAGCTCGAAGGCCCCGGATGCGAGCTCGTTTCCTCGGATCAACTTGTCCACGATTTGCCGCAGGAGCGCGCCCGGGAGCGGCACCTGCTCGCGGATGAACTGGGCCATCGCCTGATGCCCCTCGACGTACTCGTCGTTCCAGAGATTGTCCCAGAGCGCCGCGTATGTGACGAGATCGGATGTCGGCTTGCGCATCGCGAACGCCTCGCGCACGACGTCCCCGGGGACGTTGCCGTCCGCGTCGAGGATGTCCTCGGGTGCGAGGCGCCCCTCGGCGAACAGCTTCGTCATCCCCGAGGTCACCGAGAAGTCGATCGGGGGCGCGAGGGTGATGAGATTGCGCACGAGCGCGTCCGGATGTCCCGCGACGTAGAGCAACGTGAGCATCCCCGCGAAGCAGTAACCGAGCATCGTCACCGACTCCGCGCCCGCATCGTCGCACGCCGCCGCCACGACCTCCGGGAGAAGCTCGTCGATGTAAGTCTCGAGCGTGTTGCCTGACTCCTCCGGCCCGGCGATTCCCCAGTCGACGAGATAGACGGCGAACCCGGCCTCGAGAAGGCGCTCGACGAAGCTGTTGCCGCGATGGAGGTCGAACACGTAGCTGCGGCTGACCACGCTCGGCACTAGGAGGATCGGGGGGTCGAACCGTACCGACGCCGACTCCGTGTCGTAGCGCCAGAGCTCGACCTTACCGTCAGACCACACAGTGCGCTTGGGCGTGGGGCCGACGCGCACAAACTGGCCGCCCATGGCGAGCTTGATGCCGTTCTGGAAGCGAAGCGCGTTGCGCTCCATCTCCCGTCTGATCTCGTCGACGCCGTCGATGCTCATGCGATCATCATGTCCGCAGAGTCATCGTACGACCGCCAGACGGGGCGTGCCCGCCAGCCGACAGCGACGAGTTGGCCACTGTCACAAGGCGCCGGCCGATCGCGATCGGTCCGCTTGGAGAACGTTACAGTCCGCAGCGGGCGGCTTCGGGCACGATCCGGCATGGGCCACGTACGGTTCGGGTCATGCGCCGGGCGCTGATCACAGGCGGGGGCCGCGGCATCGGACGGGCGGTCGCACTCCGTCTCGCGCAGGACGGCCACGCGATCGCGGTGAGCGCGCGCAGCCGGAGCGAACTCGAAGCGGTGACCACGGAGGCGACGGAGAGCGGAGCGCCGACGGCGGTCGCGCTCGCCGCTGACCTCTCGGATGCCAAGGCCGCCTCGCGCATTGCCGCCGATGCGGCCGATGCCCTCGGAGGACCGGTGGAGATCTTCGTCCACGCGGCCGGGATCGCAAGCATCGCGCCATTGGCGGAACTCGACCCGGCCGATTGGGGGCGGGCCTTCGCGATCAATGTCGACTCGGCGTTCCAAGTCGCGAGGAGGATCACCGGGCCGATGGCCGAGGCCGGATGGGGCCGCGTCGTGACGATCGCGTCGCTGCGCGCGCGCGTCGGCGTGCCTACGACCGCTGCCTACACGGCCTCGAAGCACGCACTGCTCGGTCTGACGCGCGTGATCTCGGCGGAGCTCGCCCCGTACGGCGCGACCGCGAACGCGGTGATCCCCGGATGGGTCGACACTCAGATGGTGCGCGACGAGATCGACGCCTTCGCGGCTCGGCTCGGGGTGTCCGCACAGGAAGCCCAGCGGCGCCTGCTTCGCGGTCAGCTGATCGGTCGGCTCCTGGAACCGAGCGAGGTGGCTTCGCTCGTCGGGTACCTCTGCACGGAGGAAGCCGCCGGTGTAACCGGACAGGCCATCCACATCGACGGCGGTTCGTTCCAGGCCTGAGCCGGGCGCGAGCTTCACGCGTTGTTCGACCCAGCGAGGACGCGTCCGCTCGACGGGTCGCTCACGTCGAGGCGAAGCGCCGTCCCATCGGCCGGGATCGTCTCTCCGCGATCGGTCTGCACTCCGTCGGTGAAGTTCACCGACATCACACACGGGATCCCGAATTCGCGCGAGAGGATGCCGAGGTGACTCTCCGGAGCACCCTGAAGCGTGATCAGCCCGGCGATGCCGCTCGCGAGCGCCGGGGCCATGAACGTGGTCGTGCCGCCACGTGAGATCCCGATGGTCGACCCGATGTCGCCGCTCATCACGAGCTCCATAACCGCCGACGGGGAGTCAAGCCAGCGAGCCTTGCCCTCGGCGGGCTTGTCGTGCTCGTAGACGTTGATGCCGGTACCGATCAGCTGGAAGTCAACATCGGACATGGATCTCTCCTCTTGGCAGCGCCCGTGTCGAGCGCGATGGTTGCTGGAACATGTAAGTGCGACCTGGGGTCAGTCACCGAGCGCCACCGCCACCTTGATCGAGCGCCCGGCGTCGGCTTGGGTGGTGAATGCCTCCTGGATATGCTCGAGCGCGAACGTATGGGAAATCAGCTGCTCGGCATCCAGCGAGCCGCGCTCCAACTCCCTGATCACCCGGCCGAACTCGCCTCGATAGGCGAAGGATCCCCGAACCTCGAGCTCCTTCTCCACCAGGCGGCTGGGGCGGAACTCTACGTTCTTCTCATAAAGCGCCGCGATCACCAGCCGTGCCCCTCCGCGGGCGACCTTGATCGCGTCGGCAAAGGCATGCGGGGATCCGGAGCACTCGAGCACCGCATCGGCTCGTGCTCCGATCCCGTAAGCACCGTGCCCGGTGATAGCCGCCACCGCGTCGACCGTCGACGCCGTGGATGGGTCAATCGCGACATCGGCCCCGAGCTCGAGCGCGCGCTGCCTCCGCAGCTCGGACAGATCCGCAGCGACGATCACCGAGGCCCCCATTGCCTTCAACCAGTGGGTGGCGGAAAGGCCGATCACACCGAGGCCGAACACGACCGCCACGTCGCCCGGCCCCGGTCGGGCCAATCGCGCGGCGCGCAACGACACCGCCAGCGGCTCGACCAGCGACCCCGCACGATCGGACACCGAGTCCGGCAGCTTGAAGATGGTCTGGCCGACGATCGCTCGCGGCACGAGCACACGCTCGGCGAATGCTCCGGGAGTGCCGTAGCCGATGTTGAGCCCGTAACCGGCCTCGCAGAGCTGCACATCTCCGGCGAGACAGCGATCGCAGTGACCGCAGGGAATGAGCGGGCGCACCGTGACTCGATCGCCCTCGGTCAGGCCCTCGACGCCGGGGGCGGCCACCACCCTCCCTGAGAACTCGTGCCCGAGGACCTGTCCTGCCTGCGTGCCGAGGCCCCCGCGAAACGAGTGAAGATCTGAACCGCAGATCCCGCACGACGCGACCTCGACCACGGCCTGTCCGGGACCTGGGACGGGATCGTCGACTTCGGCGACCTCCAGGCGTTCGGGCTCTATCCATTGCGCGGCACGCATGCCCACATCACAGCGTTAGCGGCCCCATCGCGTGCGGTCACAGTGCTATACGCGTTGTGGACCTCGACAACGCCCGGACGCCGTCGGTGTCGGTCGCTCGTCTCATCGGCGCGAGGATCCTCGGCATGCCCGATCCTGCCGGCGTTGACGTTGTGCTGTTCGACATGGACGGCACTCTTCTGGACTCCCAGCAGGCCCTGCTGGGAGCCTTTCGCGATGCCACGACGGAGGTCATGGGCGCGGCGTTCCCGATCGAGCGGGAGGATGCCGATCGCGTCATCCAGCTGAGCTCGAAGGACGTCTTCCCGGAGTTGGCGGGAGGCGACCGTGAGGCCGCGAGGCGGATCGAGGAGAGCTTTCAGAGGAGCTACCGCGCGAGGGCAGACGAGCTCAGGCTGTTCCCGGGAGTCCGAGAGATGCTCACTGCGTTGCACGAGGAAGTCGAAACGCTCGGTGTGGTCACCTCCAAGTCGCGGGTGCGCCTCGATCGTGATCTCGAGCAGAACGACATCGGCCATCTCCTCGACGTGACCGTGTGTGGCGATGAGGTGCCGGTCGCCAAGCCTGACCCGGGTCCGATCATCGCGGCCATGGAGATGCTGAGTGTCAAGCCTGCCGGCGTGCTGTACGTCGGAGACGGAGCCAATGACGTGATCGCAGCGCACTCCGCAGGAATACGAGTCGTGGGCGCGGGCTACGGTTTTCACCCTGAGGCGTGCCGCGCCGCCGGACCCGACCACTGGATCGAGGGGCCGCTCGACCTTCTGCGGATCGTCGGTTCGATCCGTGCCGCGACGTCGTCGTCCACCGCCTGAAGGGCGTTGGCGCGGCTCGTCCATCCCCTCGGGGCACGCGTCGACGGGGTTGACGTGCTGGGTGCGCGCGGCGCCGATCTGGCCCGGCTGGTGAGCTTCGACCTTCCGGTCGCGCCGGGGTTCGTCGTCAGCACAGCCGCGTGGTATCGCGCGCACTTGCCCCACGCCGTGGCGGCTGGCGGTTTGCTGTCGACGCAGATCGACGCCGAGCTGTCGTCGCTCGAACGCCGGACCGGACGCCGCCTTGACGATCCGGACGATCCACTCCTGCTGTCTCTGATCGCGTCGTCGACTTCCGGCGACACGCATGACGACGCAGTGATGCTCGACGTGGGCCTCTCCGATGTCACGCTTCCCGGGCTCGTGGCGCGGACTGACATGCCATTCGCGTGGAGAGCCTACGTGGAGCTACTGTGCGCGTTCTGCACGCGTGTCCACGGGCTCACCGAGGCCGCCGTCGACGCGACGGTGGCCAAAGCCGGTGCGGGTGCCGCCGCGCAGGTCCAGGCACTCAAATGCATGGTTGCCGGCGCGGGACGTCCATGGCCCGAGCACGCGCGCGATCAGCTCGCACAGGCCGTGAGCGCCCTGCTCAAAGCAGCGCCCACGCCGACCGCGGTGGTCGTTCAGGCGCGGACCTTCGGCGCCGGAACCGAGCCGTCCGGGTCCGGGAGAGTCTTCAGCCGCGATCCGGTCGGAGGGGCGATCGGTTCGTTTGGGGAATTTCGGCCCGGCGCCGATCGGCTCAACGGGTCCGAACAGCGGTCGGGGCTCGTTGGCATAGACAGTCTGCGGCGGCACTCCCCCGCGGCCGCGGCTGCCCTCTGCAGCGGCCTGGCGTCGGTCGAGGTGATCCACCACGACATGTGCGAGGTCGAATTCACGCTCGAGGCCGGACAGCTCTCCCTTGACGACGCACGCCCCGGTCCCCGGACCAGCCGGGCCGCAGTGCAGATCGCCGTCGACCTGGTCGATGCCGGACTGATCGACGTCGAGACCGCGCTCTATCGGATCTCGCTGCCGGTCCTCGAGGATCTTCAGCTCTCGGTCGTCTCCCACGACCAGCAGCGTCCAGTTCTCGCCCGCGGGAACGTCGCGGCCCCGGGCGTCGCGCTCGCGCGGCTGCTCGGATGGGCGGCAGACGAGTCGCGCTTGCCCTGTCGCGCAACCGCTCCGGCGACGGCGGTCGTCGTCGACCTTCCGATTGACCTCGACCGTGCCGCAGGAATATTGGACCTCGCAGTGCGGGCGCGTCCCGATCTCCCGCTGTGGTGTGCGCTACCGGATCAGATTCGCGGCGACCTACGGCCACCCCGCGGCCCTTGGGCCGGGGTCGTCGCGCCAGCTCACCTGCGGTGGGCCGGCGAGCTTCTCGCCTGGCGGCTCACTCGGGTGAAGCTGCCGTCGCCGGTGGGGTCGCTGGCAGGCGACCCTGGATCTTCAGAATGAGCAGCGCGACCTGAACCGTCAGCTGCGCATCCGAGTCCGTGGCGATGTCCAAGCCGGTGAGGTCGAGCACGCGTCCGAGGCGGTAGCGGATGGTGTTCTCGTGGACGGACAGGTACCGAGCGGAGTTGCGCACGCTGCGTCCGTTCTCGAAGAACACCCGCACAGTGACGAGCAGGTCGTCGAGACTGCGGTTGGCACCAGCGAGCAGCGGCCCGAGCGTGTTCATCGTGAATCGATCGGCTTCGTCGCGCTGCACCATGTTCAGCAGCAGCCGTCCGGCTCCAAGCTCATCCGCGGTGAGCACGGCCAACGCGGCGTCGCCGGAGCCGCGAAGGCTCATCAAGCACCCGAGGATCTTGTTGGCCTCCCCGTGCCCCTGGGCATAATCGGCCGGAGCCGAGCACACGCCGGACACGGCCGCCAACACGGGCTGATTCGCCCGCAACCGCGACAGCAGCCGCTCAACGGTGCCCTTGGCCTGGGCAAGCGCCGCAGGTCGACACGCCGACTCGTTCAGTTCAATCAGGATCGCAACCCTGCCCTGGGGCACCGTCGTAGCCCGCAACGGCTCAGGCTGTGCGATACCGGCCCACGCCTTCTCGACTTCTTCGATGCAAAGCGCCTCGTGGCCGTCCTGCGGAGCGACAAGCGCGATGACGTGCGGCGCTGACGCCCGGAACCCGAGAAGCTCCCCGCGCCGCACGAGCGCAGCGTAGTCCTCGAGGCCGTTGACGAGATCGCGAACCAACGCCTGTTGAGCGTGCCGATCGGCGACCGCCGACCTGCGCTCGACCGAGAGCTCAAATGCGATCGCTGTGGTGGCGCGAGCCGATACGGCTGTGTCCAGCGCGGTGAAGCGCGAGCCGTACTCCATCAACGTGAGGTATCCGCAGCCTTGGCCGTGCAGGACCACGGGCATCACGAGAAACCGGTGCAGGAGCCCCGCGGATGGCGACGGACCGAGCACCGCGGGCCGATTTGGCTTCATCGACGCGAGCGCCTCCGCGACCTCCGGGAGGTCGCGGAACTCGGCGTCGAGCACCGTCGGGGCCGTTCGTTCGATCCCCGACGGAGATCCGACTGCCACGCGGCGATACGCGGCGTCGTGGATCGTGCAGGGCTTCCCGGTCAGATCCGCAACCGCCTCGGCGATGTCCGCCAGCGTGCCACCGTCGAGCACGAGCCGCGTCAGGCGCTCTTCGATCGCCGTGCCGTGGCGTAGCAGCGCGTTCTGCCGGGCGATCGTCTGCATGTTGGAGCGGAGCTCGGTTGCGCGCTGGGCCTGCAGGATCCCCACGCCGGCCAGCTGAGCGAACGTGGAGGCGACGGCTAGATGCTCGTCGGACAAGGGGTGCGGGTTCTGCTCGTTGTCGAGAAACAGGATCCCGACCACGTCCTCGCGCACGATCATCGGGACTCCGAGGATCGATTGCACGCCGAACGTCCGCATGATGGACCGAACGGTGCGGGGGTCGTTCTGGGCGTAACGGACGAACACCGGCTCCTTGGTCGCGAGGATCTCCTGTGTGAGTCGATCCGCGGTGGTGCCGCAGATCAAGCGGCGGATCCGTTCGTCGCCGTCATGCTGTGAGGACTCGATCGCCTGGCAGCGGTATAGCCCCGTCTCGGAGTGCTTGAGGTACACGCCGCAGCGGGTGCAGCCGACGAGCAGGCAGACCTTCCGGGCGACCAGCTGAAGGATCTCCTCGACAGTGGCCTCGGAGTCGATCGCCTCGATGACCTCGGCGAAGCTATCGAGCACCTCGGGCAGCCCTGGGGCAGCGGAAGCGGAGCGGACCTCCGGCTCGGTGAGGGCTGGCGGGTCGAGGGCGAGAGTTGCCATGACGGAAGCCTCTCGCACCGACCGTAAATCCGCCCGAAATGCGCCCCGGGCGGCCCAGAAACTGAGCTCCGCGGCCGGACACCCGCTCTGCCTGAGAGCGGGCGCCCGACCGCGGAGCTCGGACCGCGGGACTACGAAACTACGACGCGAACGGGTTGTAGAACCCGTTGCTGACGCCCGTCAACGTGCTGTTCTTGTACTGAATGATCTGGACGTTGGGGTTGAGGATCTGCGGCGTTGCCGGCGCAGTTCCCGTATGGGAGAGCGTCCCGCCCATGTACACCGGGAAGCCGTTCACGGTCTGCATGAAGCTCTTCAGCTTCGCAGCGTCGAAGGTCGAGGCGCCGGACTTCTTGGCGATGTTCGCGATCGTCATCACGTTCGCGAACCCCCATTGGTAGAACTCGGCGAGACCTGGATTGGGCGCGTATTGCTTCATCGCCGCCCGGTAGGTGGCGACCTCCGGATTCGACGTGTCGTCGAAGCTGGTGAACTCGTAGGTGAAGTAGGCACCGTCGATGGCGCTGGCAGGCAGCTTGCTGAGGAACGACTCCTGGTCGACGGCTGCACCCTGGTTGATGACCTTGCTCGGCGGCCAGCTTTGCTGCGCGAGGGCCTCGTACCAGGAGATCCCCTCGGCGCCGCTGGCGGCGGTGATGATGTAGTCGGGGTGTGCCGTCGTGGCCTTGGCGATGAACGGCGTCACGTCCGGCTGCCCGGGCTTGACGAACACGCCTTGGAGTTTTACCCCGAGCGGGCTGGCAATACCCTGCAAAACGGTGTATGCCAGGTGTCCTGCGGGATCGTCGTCTTCGAGGACGACGGCGCTCTTGAGCCCCTTGTACTTGGCGAAGTACTTGACCTGAGCGGGGAACTCCGAGAACGAGCCGCCTCCGAGCGGGAAGCTATCCGAGTTCGTGCCGTCCTGAGCGTTGACGGGAGCGTTCATGCTCACGATGCCCGCTCGAGCGATGATCGGAAGTCCGTTTTCGCCCCAGAGCTCCGACAGGCCGATGTTTGCGATGGCCTTGTTGGCGACCAGTTGGTTCGCGCACGACGTGGTTGAACCCGCATCGAAGGCCGTGTCGCAGAGGATCAGCTTGATCGGCCGGCCTCCGACCCCGCCGTGGGCGTTGAGATAGGCCGCGGCGGCCTTCTCGCCGACGCTGAACTGGGCGATGACCGCGCTGATCGACGCCAGCCCGCTGGTATCGCTGTCGTCCTGAATGACGATCGGCGCACCTTTCAGATTGCCCGAGCTGCTGGCCACGCTGGCAGCCCCGCTTGAGCCCGAGCTCGAGGACGAGCCCGCCGACGAACTAGTCGAGGAGCTGCTGCTACCGCACGCGGCGAGTGCGACAGCCGCGGTCAATGCCGCGGTGAGCGCCCAGAAGGGACTACCCCTTCGGTTTACCTTCTTCATCTTGTCCTTCCTCTGTTGTGTTTGTGTTTCTGGTCGGCGTGACGGTGACTTACTCAGTCATCGCCATGCCGTGCAGCCGTCGGCGTGCGTTCTGCAAGGTCCGGACCCGGCGGCTCACCAGAGGAGACGGGGACACCCGCGAGTTGATGTTGCCGACTGTCAAGCTGAGAATCGGAGCCAGAGCCGAAGCTGAAGGGGAGCCGCTTGCGGACCCAGGCCAGCTGCTGGCCCATCGCGACGCTGACACCGTCGGGCTGTGTGACGGCGGTTGCCACGAGGAGGACCCCGGACAGCACCGTCCACCAGGAGGCGATGCCGCCGATGTTTTGCAGCAGGACGAACAGGATGCCGCCGTTGACGATGATACCCGCGACCACCGCCCCGCTCACCGTCGCGATGCCGCCGATGTATACGACCGCGACTATCGTCAGCGAGTCGATCGGACCGAACCGGTCGAAAGCGACGTTGCCAAGCTGGTAGGACAGCAGTGAACCGCTGAGCCCTGCGAGCATGGCCGACAGCGCGAAGGCCTGTAGCTTCGCCATCGGTACGTTGATCCCGATAGCCGATGCCGCGCGCTCATTGCTCCGGACCGCGAGCATCCTCCGACCGGATGGACTGCGTCTCAGGGCGCTTACCGTGGCAATCATGGCCAGCGTTACCAGGAGAACGAAGATGCCGAATACGACCGGGTGCGCCCCCGGGTCAAGCGACAGACCGAAAATGGAGGGCGATGGCACCGGTTTGCCCAGGCCGCCGCCTGTCCAACTTGGGTTCTGGAATACGACGGAATCGATGGACACAGCGGCGCCGAGTGTCACGACGGCGAGTGCCATCCCACGTATCTTCACGGCCGGCAGGCCGAGCAGGACTCCGACTGGCAACGCGACGAGTGTCGCGAGCACTATTGGCAGGGGGAAAGGCAGACCGGCATTAACCGCGAACACCGACGTGAAGAAGCCGGAGACGCCGGCGAAGGCCATCTGCATGAGCGAGATCTGACCGACGAAGCCGGTGACCACGACGATCGATAGCGCCACGACGGTGGTGATGAGAGACGTGGTGACCGCGGCGCGGTAGGTGGAACTGACGACCGCGATGACCAACAGTGTCAGCACGCTCAATACAGCGAAGCGGACCGGACGCCAGCGTGACGGAAGCGCCAAAGGCAGGCGAGACAGCGACAATGTGCCACGCGCGGGAATCAGGCGGCCGCTGAGGAGCATCGCCACGATCACGATCACGAACGGCAGCGCATCGGAGACGCCCACCTGTGACCAGTGGTCGAGGATCTCGGATTGAAGAATCCCGATTGCGAGGGCGACGCCGCCGGCAACGAAGAAGGACGAGAAGCGGCCGACCAGGGCCGCGGCCAGGGCCGGAAGGATCAGGATGCTCAGCGAGTCGATATCGAGCGTGGTGATTGGCGCGATCACGATCCCCGCCACAGCCGCCATCATCGCGCCGAGCACCCAGTTGATCGCGCCGAGACGGTCCGGCGAATAGCCCAGGAGCGACGCGGACCGCTCGCTCTCCGCGGCCCCGCGCGTCGCGATGCCGAACTCGGTGAAGCGGTACGCCGCCCATAGACCGCTGGCGAGGACGGCGACGAGCGCGACCATGTACAGGCGGTCACGGCCGAAGGACACTCCGAGCAGGTGAACAGGCCCGCTCGGGAAGATCGCGGGGGCGATCACCGACGGCGACCCCCAGATCTTGAAGGCCAGACCATCGAGGGCGATCCAGATCCCGAGCGTCGCCACGACCTGGGCGAGCGCCGGCGCCTTGCGCAGGGGCCTGAAGATGAACGCGTAAAGCAGCAGCCCGAACAGGCCGGAGCCGGCGATCGTCATCAGGGCGGCGATCCAGGCCGGGGTCCCGTTGCCCGTCTGCGTCGCGTAGAAGATCGCTGCGACGCCGGCCATCGCGCCGGCCGCGAAGTTGACTACTCCGGACCCCTTGTAGACGAGGACGATGCCGAGCGAGATCAGCGCGTATGCGGCGCCCGTGCCCAGGCCGAGTATCCCGAACAGAAGAATGTCAGTCATTGGGCCGGCTCCCGCTTGGTCATTGCATGGTCATGGTTATGACTTGGTTGCACTTCCTCGATCGCCTCCTCAATGGCTTCTTCGCCGAGGTAACTGCTCTCGAGGAGGTGGCGATCCTTGGCGAGCTCGCGAGAGACTCCAGTCAGGGCGATCTCCCCCCGCGCGAGGACGTAGGCGCGGTCGGAGTACCGCAGCGCGAGGTCCACGTGCTGCTCAACGAGCAGGAGGGCGACGCCTCTGTCCTTGGCAATGCGCCTGACCACGTCCAGCATGCTCTTCACGATCAGCGGGGCGAGGCCAAGACTCATCTCATCGATGAGGAGAACCTTGGGATCCATGCTCACGGCCCGCCCGAGCGCGAGCATCTGCTGCTCCCCGCCCGAGAGGAGGCCGGCGCGACGGTTCAATTTGCCCTCGAGCGCAGGAAACAGCTCGACGACCGTTCGCTCGACCTCCGTCGCGGGCTTCCCGTGGGTACCGAGGCGCAGGTTCTCCCGGGCCGTCAGGCTGTGAAAGACCGACCGGTCGTCCGGCACGAGACAGACGCCGAGCCGAGCGGCGCGATGTGGCTCGCCGCCGGGGATCTCGGCGCCGAGCGCCTCGACGCGACCACCCAGAGGTTTGAGCACGCCTGACATCGCCAACAGGGTGGTCGTCTTCCCCGCGCCGTTCGCGCCGAGGAGCGCTACCACCTCCCCTTGCTCGATCCGGAGATCAACGTTGCGCACAACTGGTACCCCCGCGTAGCCCGCGGCCAGCCCCTGACAGTTGATAGCCGGCGTTGTCACTCTGTATCTCCGATCTCGTCGTCGTCATCTGAAACGCCGAGGTACGCCTGAATGACACGCTCGTCGGATCTGATGTCTTGCGTCGGCCCGGATGCAATGAGGCGACCGAACTCGATCACATGGATCCGCTCGCAGACCTCCATCACCAACCCCATGTCGTGTTCGATCATCAGGATGCTTGTGCCGGCGGCGACGACCTGTGTGAGCTCACGACCGAGAGCGACGCTTTCCGAAGAGTCCAGGCCGGCGGCCGGCTCGTCGAGCAGCAGCAGCTTGGGGCGACCCGCGATCGCTCGCGCGACTCCGACGAGCTTGCGCTTTCCGAGCGACAGCTCGGGCGGGTAGCTGCCGGCGTCGTCGGCCAGGCCGAGGAGGTCGAGCGCCTCTTCGGCAGCGATTCGAGCCTGACGCTGGCCGGAGGGCCGAGCGATATCGACGATCGGCGACCACCAGCGATGCACTTCTGCGGACGCCAGAACGTTCTCCATCACGGTCAGGTCCTCGAACAGCTCAAGGCTCTGGAACGTACGTGCCATGCCCTTCTCTGTTCGGCGGTGAGGCGGCAAGCCATCGATTGGGTCGCCGTCCAACTTGACTGCACCGGAGGAGGAGGTCAAGCCGGTCACGGCATCGATGAAGGTCGTCTTCCCGGCACCGTTCGGTCCGATCAGTCCGACGAACTCTCCGTGTCCCACCGAGGCGGTGACCGAGTCAACGGCGACCACGCCGCCGTACCTGACGGTGAGGTCTTCAACGCTCAGAACGTCGGTGGCGTTCATGGACATGGTGTCCTCACCAGGTGAGGCGGGTGCGGTGCGGCCGTCATGATTCGATCCTCTTCTCCGATGCCAGATACGCCTCGCGTCAGGCGTGCGGAGAAACGTACTCGGCGGCCTGAAGAGCACACTACGGCCGTTCCCGGCCCCTTGGAGACATCCCCAAAACTCGCGGGAACGCCGGCGCGGACGACTCGGCGACGCCGAGGCCTTCAGGCGAGTCCGCGCACGGAGGCGCGTGCCGGCACGACCGACAGCACAACGTTGGAGGGGTGCCTGGGGTCGTGGAATACCTGCTGATCGGCGGCCACGAGGCGCGTCGCCGTCGCCAAGGGCTCTCCGGTCCCGGGATTCCGGGCATAGCGCGGGTGCGCGCCGCTCGAGACCTGCAGCCGGATGCGATGCCCTCGAGCGAACCGGTGGGCGGTGGGCCACAGGTCAAACGTCGCTTCGATGGTCCCGTCGCCGGCGCGGGCGAACGCCTCCGGCGTCACCCGCTCCAGCGCATCGCAAACGTTGCGAGAGACGCGTGTGCGGTCGACGTCGCACACCCGGGCGAAGACATCGAAGTGCTCGAGCGTCGAGCGGATGTGGATCGATACGCGGACCGGGCCGATGGCGTCGAGCGAGTCCTCGAGCGGATCCGTCGTATAGGTCAGCACGTCGGCGCGCCGCTCGAGCGAGTCGTTGTCGACGACCGGCCGGCGCGAGAGGAGCACGGGGCCGCCGCGCGAAGGGGTTGGATTCGCCGGGTCGTACCGGTACCGGTCGGGCTCAGAGTCCCCGGCCGGCTGCGGAGACAGGCCGCCGCCGGGCTGCAGGAAGAGCCGGTGCTCGACCGCCTCCGGTGGCGGCCAGTCGCGTAGCTGTCGCCACTCGCGAGCGCCGCTCACATAAATCCGCACGCGCGCCGAGGGCGGTGGCCCCGCTATTAGGTGGCCGCGCAGCCACCTGATCGACTCGCGTGTGCTTGTCGCCCACATCCCCTCGGACACGTGCGTCCAGGGACCGACTACGAGTCTTGCCGTCCGCCCGGCCCTGCGCAACCGGACGTAGTCGTCAAGCTGCCACGGCGTGAACAGGTCGTGCCAGCCCGCGACGAGAAGCACCGGCGCCTGCACCTCCGAAACCTGGGCGGAGTGATCGCGCAGCGCCCAGTAGGGCCCGTCCGCCTCTGGGCTCCCCAGGGCTTTGCGGAACTCGGGAACCACGTGGCCGGTGAAGCGCTCGTCGAGCTCGCCAATCGGGAGGTGCCCGTAGGCCTGGCGCAGGCGGGTCAGCGCCCAGGCTGCCTGCAGTGTGGCGAGCGGCCGCTCCTGCACTGAGACCATCGCGTGCCACGTCGCCATCGACTCGAGCGCGAGGCCGCCGCGGTGCGTCGCGCCGTGAAACTGCGAGGCGCTGACCACCGGCGCGATCGCGCCGAGAATGTCTCCGGCGCCATCCGCCACCGCCCACTGCGTCAGACCCATGTAGCTCGCACCCGCCATGCCGACCTTTCCGGCGTGCCAGGGTTGCCCGCGCAGCCAGGCGATCGTGGCGAGGCCGTCGGCGCGTTCGGCAAACGGTTCGAAGCGGCCCTCTGAGCCGAACGTCCCGCGGGTGCTTTGGATCAATACCTGCAACCCCTGCTGGGCGAACAGCACGCCGTAGAGGACGCCGAAGGTCCCGCGACGGCCGTACGGGGACCGGACCAGCACCGTCGGCATCGGCCCGGCGGCACGAGGCGCGTAGCGATCGGCGAGCAGCACCGAGCCGTCGTCCATCGGCACGCGGAGGTCGCGCTCGACCATCGGCACCGGCGAGCGCGCTACGGGCAGCCCGATCGCCAACCGCAGCAGCTCAGCCTGGATGGTCTCGGTCAGAATGTGAGGACCGGCTTGATCGTCGCGCCTGAACGCGCGTCGGCGACGGCCTCGTTGATGTCCGCGAACGGGTACGTCCGTACGAGGCGGTCGATGGGCAGCCTCCCCTGGCGCAACAGCTCGACCAGCTCGGGAAGGAAGCGCTGCGGGTCCGCGTCGCCCTCCATCACGCCGCGGACCGACTTGCCGCCCCGGATCAGGTCCCTGATGTCCAGCGTTACCTCGGACTCTCCCGTTCCGACCAGGGCGAGCGTGCCGAGGCGGCCGAGCGCACGAGCGGCGCCCGCGATCACAACCGGGATGCCCGTGGTGTCGAATGCGGAGTGCGCGCCGCCGCCGGTCAGGTCGTGGATGTCCTGCACGACGTCTGCACCGGCGGGGTCGAGCGCGTGGGTTGCGCCGAGCTCGAGCGCGATCTCCCGGCGCATGGGCACCGGGTCGATGGCGATCACCGGAGCCAGGCCGAGGTGTACCGCCGCCAGGAGCGCGGCCAGCCCGACGCCGCCGGCGCCGAACACGGCGAACGACGATCCCGGTGGCGGCTGCAATACGTTGAGCACGGCCCCGGCGCCGGTCTGGACCCCGCAACCCAGCGGCGCGGCAATCGTGAGATCCACTTCGGGGTCGACCTTCACGACGTTGCTCTCGTAGGCGAGCGCGTGGCTGGCGAAACTGGACTGCCCGAAGAAGCTCCCGTACACGAGCGTGCCGTCGCTCCGCATCGTCGTCGTGCCGTCCGGCCGCGTGCCGATCGCGTTGAGCTCTCGGAAGCGGGCGCAGTACGGCACTTGCCCAGCCAGGCAGGCGGCGCAGGAACCGCAGCTGCGGTAGCTCAGCAGGACGTGGTCGCCCGGAGCGACCGTCGTGACGTCGTCGCCTACCGCCTCGACGATGCCGGCGCCCTCGTGACCGAGGACGAGCGGACCCTTGTCGGCCGGCCACGAGGCCTTGACGCCGAGGTCCGTGTGGCAGATCCCGGCCGCGACCATCCGCACGAGGATCTCGTCGTCACGCGGGTCGTCGAGGTCGATCGGCTCGATCGCGAACGGGGCCGTCGGCGCGTAGCTGATGGCGGCGTGGATCTGCATGCGGCGCCGACGATTGCAGAGCGCCGGGGACCGGTCGACATAGCCGAACGACGAGGTTGGAGAGATGGACAAGGCCCGCCGATGCGCGCGTCCAGACGCGGGCTCTGTCTGGCCGCGAGTCTCAGCCTCGACGACGCGAGGAGCCGAGCGAGACCTGGAGCAGGTCGCCACCACCGGCGACGACGATCTCCTGGCCGGTGATGTAGCCCGCTTCGGGCGAGGCCAGGAAAGCGACCAGCGCCGCGATCTCCCGCGGCTCGCCAAGTCGGCCCGTCCCCAACAGCCCGCCGCCAGCCCGGAAGCGATCGAGGATCTCCTCGGGCAGCGCGCGCACCTTCTCGGTGCCGATCAGCCCCGGCAGGATCGAGTTGACCGTGATCCCGAGCGCGACGTTCTCCGCTGCGATGTTCTTCGCCATGCCCAGCAGCCCGGCCTTCGAGGCACAGTAGGCCACTTGCCCCGGTGAACCACCGCGCGCAGCAAAGCTCGACATCACGACGATCCGCCCGTACTTGCGCTCGCGCATCCCGCGCAAGCATGCCTGGATGACCCGGAACGCGCCCGTGAGGTTGACCGCAATGTCGCGGTCCCACTTCTCGTGGCTCATCGAGTGCGCCGGCGCGAGGATGTCGACGATGCCCGCGTTGGACACGCAGACGTCGATGTCGCCCAGCTCGTCGACAGGGACCTCGCCGAGCTCGAGGTCCACGAGCAGATCGGCCGGCTCGGTCATGTCCATGGTGACGACGTCGAAGCCGTCGTCGCGCAGCCGAGAGACGATCGCGCGGCCGAGACCACCGCCCGAGCCCGTAACGAGCGCTTTCATGGTTTGACGGTTTCCACCGGCTTCTCGCAGGCCATGGCATGACGCTAACGCGGCGACTTCCTCGGCGCGCTGCGCCGGGCATCCGGGCGCCTGTAGATACCTCCGAATCTCGGTACGGGCGATGGCGAGAAGGTCGGCCGGCACCGTTTAGGTTCGGGCCATGGGCTCACTCGACGGCCGGATCGCCCTCGTGACCGGCGCCGGGCGCCGGCGCGGCATCGGCCGGGGAATCGCCATGGCACTCGCGCATGCCGGCGCCGACGTCGCCGTCCACGCCCGCGCCTGGGAGCAGGATCCATGGCCACTTGAGGAGATCGCCGCCCTGGGACGCCGCGTGCTCGTCGTCGATGGCGACCTGACCGATCGGGCGGCAGTGGCTCGGGTCGCCGACGAGGTCGCCGCGGGGCTGGGGCCGGCCGACGTGCTCGTCAACAACGCCGGCGTCGCCGGCGGCGCCGGGCGTGACCTGCTCGCGGACTACGACGACGAGCAGTGGTACCGCACGGTCGACGTCAATCTGAACGCGGTGTACCTGGTCGTGAAGGCGTTCCTGCCCGGCATGGTCGCGAAGGGTGGTGGCGCGATCGTGAACATCTCCTCGATCGCCGGGAGGGGCGGGCAGCGCAGGATGGGTGCCTACGTCGCGACCAAGTTCGCAGTCATCGGACTCACTCAACAGCTCGCGCTCGAGTACTCCCCGACCGTACGCGTCAACTGCGTCTGCCCCGGCACCGTCGACACCGAGGAGATGGACAAGACGTTCGCCCGGCGCGACGCGCTCGCCGGCGCTTCGCCCGGCACCGCCAAGTCGAGGCGCATCGCCGCCCTGCCGCTCGAGCGCCAGGGACGTCCGGAGGACATCGGCAATGCCGTCGTGTTCCTCGCCTCAGACGCCGCCGACTGGGTCACCGGTCAGACCCTCAACGTCGACGGCGGACAAGTGATGAATTGATGGACGCAGGGACGCCTCGTCCCTACCGCATCGCCGTTTCCGACCCCGTACTGGCCGACCTCGGCGAGCGCCTGGCCCACACTCGCTGGCCCGAGCCGATCCCCGGCGGCGAGTGGGACTACGGGGCCAAGGTCGAGGCGATCCGCGGGCTGTGCGAGTACTGGCGCGAGGGATACGACTGGCGCCGTCATGAGGAGGAGCTCAATCGCATCCCCGGGTTTCTGTGCGAGGTCGACGGCGTCGACCTGCACTTCTGGCACTTACGCGGCGCGGGGCCGAGCCCACTGCCACTGCTGCTGGTGCACGGGTGGCCGGGCTCGATCTACGAGTTTCTTCATGTCCTGGGCCCACTTAGCGATCCCGCCGCCCACGGCGGTGAGCCGGGCGATGCGTTCGACCTCGTCGTGCCGGCCCTGCCCGGATTCGGATTTGGTGGCAAGCCCCGGCAGCGCGGGTGGGGGATCTCGCGTATCGCCGAGGCGTTCGACACGCTGATGTCGTCGGTGCTGGGATATCAGCGCTACGGCGTGCAGGGCGGCGACTGGGGATCGATCGTCGCTGCGAAGCTCGGGGCGACCTACCCGGAGCGCGTGGCGGGCATCCACCTCAACATGCTCGTCGCGCCGCCGCCGGCCCAGCCCGCACCCGAGGACGCCGTCGCCGTCGAGCGCAACCGATCGTGGCGAGCCCAGGAGGCGGCGTACTCCCACGTCCAGCGGACCAAGCCGGACTCGCTCACGGTCGCCCAGTCGGACTCGCCCGCCGGACTGGCTGCATGGATCATCGAGAAGTTCCGGACCTGGAGCGACTCTGACGGTGACGTCGAGCGGGTGTTCGGGCGCGACGCCCTGCTGACGAACCTCATGTTCTACTGGGCGCCGGGGAGCATCGCGAGCGCCGCGCGGATCTACTACGAGAACGCGCGCGACCCGGCCGGGCTAGCGGAGCGCGGACGCGTCGAGGTTCCCGTCGGCTATGCGGCGTTCCCGCACGACATCTTCCAGCCGCCGCGAGCGTGGGCGCAGGAGCACTACGCGATCGCCCGCTGGACCGAGATGCCGCGGGGAGGTCACTTCGCGGCGCTCGAGGAGCCGGACCTGCTCGTCGACGACGTGCGCGCGTTCTTCGCGCCGCTCAGGGCGTCGGCGAAGGCTCAGGCTTGACCGCGCCGTACCGGGCCCAGTGGCGCTCCGGAATCGCGTCGACGTCCTTGTACCAGTACCAGACACACGGATCCGTGTCGTAGTCCTCGGGCGGGTCCGAGGGATAGAGCGGATAGCCACTCCACTCGATCGGCATCTTCTCGTTCATGAAGGTGCAGTGCGTGCAGTACAGCGGGAAGTGCTTACGTCCGTAGGACCAGTCGTGCGCTTCGCGGGTGGTGCCGTAGCCCTGGGACTCGTATAGGCCCTTGCGCACGAGCCGCTGCCCAGATCCGCAGGGGTTCATGCTGAAGGTGATCTTCTCATCGTCCTCGGTGATCGAGAACGCTCCCGGGTGTTCACCGACGCCGCTGGCGGAGTGGGCCCGCCACGTGGCCGCGAGCAGGTACACGAGCTTCCTGCGGTCGAGGTTCTGGATCGCGTCGTGATGGCGGCGCCAGCCCTTCTCCGTATTCATCTCCCACGCCGCCTTGACACCGTCGTCGCCGAGCTCGTCCTGGATGTAGGTGACGAGGCCGAGAACCGATTCGGCCATCAGATCGTGGAGCATCAGCCACTCGCGCTTCATGTCGGCGCAGAGCTTGCGCGCCCGCTCGAGATCGCCGGCGTCGATCGCTTCGATGGCCCGGTCCATGGTCGGGCGCGAGAGCTGCTCGAGCTCCTGAGGGTCAAACCAGCGTTCACTCATGCTCGCCTCCTGTGATCGCATGTACACGCAACACTTCCGCGTACCGCTCCAGCGCCGCGGCGCGGCGGGTGGGGACGTGCTCGCGCGGGATCTCGTTTGGCGGTGGCTCGTAGTCGCGCAGGATCAGCCGTGCGGCCACCGACCGGTGCAGTTCGTCGGCTCCATCGTAGAAGTGTGTACCGCGGGCGTACCGGTACATGGCCTCGAGCGGGAGGTCGGTCGAGTAGCCGAGCGCGCCATGAACCTGGAGGGCGCGGTCGACGATGTCGTGCAGCGCGTCCGCGCCGAAGAACTTGATCAGCGAGATCTCCCGCCGAGCGGCCGAGAAGCCGTGCTTGTCGGCGATCCAGGCCGCGTGCAGGGTCATGAGCCGCGCGGCGTCGAGCTGCGCCGCTGAGTCGGCGATCCAGTTTTGTACCGTCTCGTGGTCGCCGAGCACCTTGCCGTGGCTGAAGCGGTACGTCGCCCGCTCGCAGAGCATGTCGAAGGCGCGTCGGGAGACCCCGATGAACCGCATGCAGTGATGGATCCGACCCGGGCCGAGCCGCTGCTGAGCGATGCGGAAGCCCTCGCCCTCGCCGCCGAGCAGCATGTCGGCGCCGACCCGGACGTCCTCGTAGAAGATCTCCGCGTGTCCGGCGTGGAACGCGTTGTGACCGCCGGCCGGGAACTCCATCGTCGGTACGTCGCGTACGATGTTCACCCCGGGGGTGTCGACCGGCACGATGAACATCGACGCGCGCTGGTGCCGGGGCGCCTCCGGATCCGTGACGGCCATGACGATCAGGAAGTCGGCCCGGGAGGCGTTCGAGCTGAACCACTTGTGTCCGTCGATGACGTACTCGTCGCCTTCGCGGCGGGCGCGGGTCCGGAGCAGCGTCGGGTCCGAGCCGGCGACCTCCGGCTCGGTCATCGAGAACGCCGAGCGGAGCTCGCCCGCGAGCAGGGGATCGAGGAAGCGGCGCTTCTGCTCGGGCGTCCCCGCTAACGCAAGGATCTCGCCGTTGCCAGAATCGGGAGCCTGGTTGCCGAACACAGTCGGTGCGATCGCGGTGGTGCCGAGGATCTCGTGCATGAGCGCGAGCTTGAGCTGGCCGAACCCCTGGCCGCCGAGCTCGGGCGGCAGGTGGGCGGCCCACAGCCCGCGGCGCTTGACCTCCTCCTGGAGGGGCGCCACGATCTCGTCCAGCCCGTCGGTCGTGAGGTCGTCCAGGATCGTCTCGAGCGGCCACAGCTCGCGCTTGACGAACTCGGTCATCCAGTCCAGGTGCTCCTGGAATTCCGGCTCGGTGGAGAAGTCCCAGGCCACGCCTCGAACCTAACGCCGCCGCGCGCGGTCCGCACTATCCGACGCCGACAACGGCGACGAGCAGGCTTATCCGCCGCCGTAATTGGAGGACGCGCCCGATCGCGATTGGGTTGCGTCGTGGGTTCCCTGACCGGCAAGGTGGCGCTTGTCACCGGCGCGAGCCGTGGCATCGGCGCGGACGTCTCCCGCATGCTCGCGCGCGAGGGCGCGTCGGTCGTGTGCTGCGCCCGGACCGAGCGCGAGGGCGAGCATCCGCTGTCCGGGTCCCTGGAGGGAACCGTGGCCAGCATCGGCGAGGCGGGGGGCGAGAGCGTCGCGGTGCAGGCCAACCTGGCCCGGGACGAGGACTGCGAGCGGGTCGTCCGGACGGCGCGCGACGCGTTCGGGCCGGTGGACGTGCTGATCAACAACGCCGCCGTGGCGTTCTTCGGCCCGACTCAGGAACTCGCGGTCTCGCGCTGGGTCGTGTCCTGGCGGGTGACCGTGCACGCGACCTACCTGCTCAGCAAGCTGACGTTGCCCGACATGATGCAGCGGGGGTGGGGCAGGATCGTCAACGTGACCTCCGAGTCCGCGATCGGTCCCGGGCCGGGTCCGTACTCGGACGATCCGATCGTCGGCGATACGACCTACGGCGCCCAGAAGGCGGCGATCGAGCGCTTCACCCAGGGTCTCGCCCAGGAGGTCTACCCGAGCGGCGTCGGCGTGGCGGCGGTGGCGCCGTCGCTGATCGTGCCGACCCCCGGCGCCCTGGCGAACGAGCAGGTGAGTGGTCCGGAGGACCCACGGGCCGAGGATCCCCGGCACATGCCCGAGGCGATCCGACTGCTGGTCACCGATCCACTCGAGCAGATGGCCGGTCGCGTCGTGTACAGCCAACAGCTCCTGACCGAGAAGGGCCTTCTGAACGGTGGCAGCGGCCTCGGGGTCGATCCGCGGCGCCGCATCTCCGGCTTCGCCCGACCGCCGGCGTAGCCATGAACGGCGTTGACCGGGCAGAGCTCGCGGCGGCCTTGGGCGGTGAGCCGGCCGACATCGAGCCGCTGCCCGGCGGCGCCGGCCGGAGCCAGATGTGGTCGCTGCAAGCGGATGACCGACGGTTGATCTTCCGGCGCTATCCCGAGGGGTTCGATCGCGACGTGGTCAGGGAGCGGGAGTGGCGGGTGCTTGCGCTCGCGAGCGACGCCGGCGTCCCAGTTCCAACTCCGGTCGCCCTGACGCCGTCCGGAATCCTTGTCGAGCGCGTGGAGGGCGAATCCCGGCCGCAGCGCCTGCTGAGCGATGAACGATGGGCGCACGCGCTCTCGTCGCTCGTGGCGCGGGTCGCTGAGACCGCTGCGCGGCTGCACGCGATCGAGCCCCCCGACTTCCTGCCGGGCGTATTGGAGCTCGACGGCGCCACCGCCGAGCCGTCCGAGGCTAGCGCCGCCGAAACGGCGGTCAGGACCCTGGAGCGCAGCCTGGACCGCACCGAAGAGCCCCATCCCGCGATCGAGCTCGGCCTGCGGTGGCTGCGGGCCAACCTGCCCGGACCGGCCCCGGTCTCGATCGTCCATGGGGACTTCCGGTTATCGAACCTCGTCGTCTCGGAGGAGGGCAGCGCCGTCTTGATCGATTGGGAGCTGGTCCACACCGGCGACGGGGCAGAGGATCTCGGCTGGATGTGTGTGAGGTCGTGGCGGTTCGGCGCTCCCCATCCGGCGCTCGGCTGCGGATCGCGCGAAGCGCTGCTGTCTGCCTACGCGAGCGCGGGCGGCCGCCCGGTGACGCTCGAGAAGCTCCGCTGGTGGGAGGTGTGCGGAAACGCCCGCTGGGCCGTCATCTGCGTCCTTCAAGCTCACCGCCACCTCAGCGGCCTCGACCGGTCGCTCGAGCGAGCAATGATCGGGCGACGAGCATGCGAGGCGGAGTGGGACCTGCTCGAGTTGCTCGCGGATGGCCGTCCTGCACCGCCTCCCGCGGCGGCACCCCAGGACCGGCCCGATGCGCGCGAGTTGCTGGCGACGGTCGCCGAGTACCTCCGTGATGATCTCCGACCCCGTGCACCCTCCGAGGACGCCTTCAAGCTGCTGGTGGCGGCGAACGCGTGCAGGGTCGTGAGCCGGGAGCTGGAGGCGGACTTCAGTCCACGGCAGCCACTCGCACACGAGCTCGCCGCCGAGCTCAGCTCCGCGCTGCGCGCCGGCTCGCACGACGGTGAGCTACACGAGCTGGTGGACCCGCTGCGCGCTCAGATACGCGCGAAGCTCAAGGTCGCGAATCCGGGCTGGGAATAGGGCCGAGGATGCGCCGCATTCCTCTGAGCCAGCGCTCGTTCTCCGCAGCTCGAAACGTCGCGTGATCGCGCACCTCCGGGTGCGGCAGGATCAGGAATTCCTCGCGCTCGATCGCGCGTAAGGTGCTCGCCGCCACCTCCGCCGGCGACAGCGTCTCGCCGGCCGCGGCCATCGCGCGTTCGAGCACCGGCACGCCCTGGATCTCCTGCGCCATCGGAGTGTCAACGAGCTGTGGGCACAGGCACGACACGCGTATGCCGTCTGCCCGATACGTGATCGCGAGCCACTCCGCGACGGCGACGGCGGCGTGCTTGGTCACCGAATACGGGAGCAGACCGAGGTTGGTGAGCAGGCCGGCCGCAGAGGCGGTGCTCAGGAGGTAGCCCTCGTGCCGCTTGCACATCCCCGATCAGCCGCGTGAGCTCCGGCTGCGAGCCGACATCGACGGTGATGGGAACGGCTCCGATCTCACCCGCGACCCTCTCGGTGTGCGCAGGGTCGATGTCCGCGATCACGACCTCCGCTGCCCCTGCGCCGAGGAATGCCTGGGCGAGGCCGCGGCCGATTCCGCTGGCGCCGCCCGTCACGACGACGCGACGCCCACGAAGCTCCATGAGGCAACTGTCGCGGGCTTGCGAATGCGCTCACGCCGAGCGCGCGCGCAACGATGTGGAAACCTCCAATCGCCCGTGCGGCGGGGGTGTGGCGGGGTGAGGAGAGGTGATTCGCTCCATTCATGCGACGCGAATCCGCCACCAGGAAATGCACCAAGAATCCTGGTGACCGCGTTCAGGCCGCCCGCCGTGTCGTCGCCGAGCACGGATGGGACTTCGAGGTGGCCAAGCGGCTCCCGCGGAGCGCGTGGACGCCCGTGCTCGCTCCGCTCCTGGCCGCGGGGCTGACTTCGATCAACCAGCCGCATATCGAGACGGCCGGCGCCGCCGACGATCCGCTCGAGCGCTCGCTGGAGATCCCGATCCCCGAGCATCTGACCGGCCCGATGACCCGGGCGCGCCAGCGCCGCCTGACCGCGAGCTTCGCCACCGCGCAGCTCGCCGGCCTGGCCTCGGTCCTGTTCGAGGCGGGGCCGGCACGCGAGGCGTGGGCCACCGGCGTGATGTTTCCGGGCGCGGGCTTCGTCTACACCCGTGACCCGGGCCGCTTCGCGATCACCGCGACGGCGTTCGGGCTGGCCGGCGTGCTCTGGTTCGGAACCGGCAACCACATCCTGCCCCCACTCGTCTGGGGCGGGTCGGCCGCGATTGCCGCCAGGCGAGCCGCCCGCGGGTCCAAGCGGTTCCGCGCAGCTCCCTACGTGGTGGCGGCGACTACAGTGCTCATGGCCTACGAGCAGCTCCTGGAACGGCGTCGCCGCCTCAAGGCGCAACGCGAGCAGGGCATCGCCGCCAACGGGCTGCTCAAGGACGTGGTCCCGCCGCTGCGCGGGGCCGACCGGCCCGAGATTCACACGATCGAAGAGATGGATGACATCACGATCGCGCTGTCGCGCCGTTTCGTCGACATGGCCCATCGGCCGATGGACGACTGGCGCGACTGGGACGTGCTCGACCAGTTCCAGACGGCCGCCATCCGCTACCAGGTCGACCACATGATCTACACGCTGGCGTTGCAGAAGTACACGCGCACGCCGGCGTTCCGCGGCTATCAGGACGAAGCCATGCGCCGGCTGGTGCAGAAGTACCAGCAGAAGCGGGTCTGGTCGTACTGGGCATACGAGAATCTGTGGGGCAACTTCGAGTGGAACCCAGACCCGGCCCGGAAGCAGAACATCATGCTGACGGGCTTCTTCGCCCTCTCGCTCGGCGCCTTCCAGACGGTCACCGGCGACTTCCGGCACAGCAAGATCGGTTCGATCGAGTTCGTGTGGAGCGAGAAGCGCCGCTATCCGTACTCCTACGAGTCACTCTGCTCGAACCTCACCGGGGACTACCTGAAATCACCGTGGGGCCTGGTGGTGTGCGAGCCGAACTGGATCTTCTCGCCCTGCAACATGCGCGGGGCGGCCGGGCTGATCATCCACGACCGGCTGCACGGGACGCACTACTGGGACATGATCAAGGACGGCTACTACCGCGGCCTGGAGCAGGAATTCGTGCGCCCGGACGGCACGCTCAACTTCTACCGCTCCGCTCGAACCGGGATCGGGCTCAACGGCGCGTCGTTCTCGACCGATCTGCGCCCGATGACGCCGCACCTGGCCGACCGGGGCTGGGCGCTGCTGCGCGCGGCGTTCGAGGAGCGCGACGGCGAGCTGGTCACACCACTGGCCGATCGGGAGAGGTTGCTCGACACCGGGAACTACGTGTTCCACCCGCTCAAGGCCTATGCCTACATCATCGAGGAGGCACGCGAGGCCGGTGACGAGGAGGCCGCGCGGGCGGCCTGGAAGGAGGTCCAGCAGCGGATCGATATGAAGATCGACGAGCGGGGCTGGCTCGTGGTGGACGGGGCGTCGATGGCCGCGCACCTCGGGATCTCGCGATCGCTGAACGGCCGCAAGAGCGGCTGGCTCGACCTGATCCAGCGAGGGATGCCCGAGGCCTGGGCCAAGGGACCGCAGCTCGAATCGGTTCCGTATCCGGGTGTGTTCGTGACCCGGGCGGTCAACGACGGCGACGCGCTCGAGACCGTGCTGCGCCCGACCAACGGCGGGGGCCGCTTCACCGTCGAGCTGTCTCAGCTGCGACCGGCTGCGGAGTACCGGGTGACCGGCGCCACCGCCCCCGCGGTCGTTGCCGACGACCAGGGCCGGGCGTCGCTCGAGCTCGAGCTCGCCGGCCGGCAAGAGCTCCGGATCGTCCCGGTGCTGTAGAGGAGAGGACGCACGATGTCGACAACGGATCCATCGCGCAACGCCGACGCGGTCAGCGCCGCGCGACGGGCCGGAGTGTTCGCGACCCAACGAGAGATTCTCGCCAAGCGTGTGGCCGACGCGCCCGCGCTGTGGATGTCGATTCCGGCCTGGGCACGTTTGTTCTCCGAGGCGCGGCGGCTGCTCGGCTTCGAGCGCCGGAGCGCCAAGGGGCGTTGATGGCCGGTGCCCCCCGTCGTTGATTTCAGCGAGCGCCTCGCCGCCCGCGAAGCGGCGTCGCACAGGGCCTCGCTCGCGGCACTGGACCTCGACGGCGAGCTCGGCGACGGGCGTGAGAGAGCTCAGGGACTGATCTACGCCGTCGCCGGTGAGCTCTCAAAGCACATTGACGCCGTCGCGCCCACGCTGGCGCGCCGCGTGGTCGCGACCGAGAAACGCCTCGTCGATCCCGAGGACCCGAACATCGCTGCCCTCGTCACCGGGTTCGCGCACAGCACGGTAGGCGCCGTGCTCGCTGCACTCGCCTACGGGAGCTCGACCGACCGGGCGTGTCCGACCGACGGCTCGCTGGCGCTGTTCGAGCGCCTGGCCGAGCGCGATGACGGTCTGGCGATCGCCCTGCGCGCGCATCGGCTCCTCAACTCCGAGCTCTGGCACACCTGGGCTGAGTTCACCGACGAGATGATCGAAGACCGCTCGCTGCACCGGGCCGCGCTGTCGATGTCGACCCGTCAGATGGCGGCTTATACCGACAGCGTCTGTGAGCACCTGACCCGGGCTTGGACCGAAACGCGCCGTCGCCGGCGCCACGGCATCGATGTGCCGGTGCGGGAGCTCGTCCGTCGCGCGCTGTGCGGCACCCCGGCCGCCGCAACCGCGGCTCTCACGGAGCTCGGTTACGCCGCGGAGGACCTTCATCTGGCGATCGCATTACCGCTCGCCTCCGACCAGGACGAGGTGGAAGCCTTGGCGCGGCGGCTCAGGCTGGCGTGTGCGGCGACGACGCTTGTCGTGGACGGCCCGGAGGTCACGACGATCTGGCTCGGCTTTGGACGATCCGCGACGGCTGCGAACGTGGATCGGACTTGGATGCTGATCGACCTCGTAGGCCCGGTCGGGCTCGGCGACGTCGCGGCAGGAGTCGACGGCTTCCGCCGCACCCGGCAGCAGGCGGCTGACGCCCTGCGGATGGCGGTCCTCGATGAAAGGCCCGGCATCACGAAGTACCGCGACGTCGCGCTGCTCGCTGTTCTCTGTGCCGATGAGTCGCGAGCCCGCGAGCTTGTCCGGGCCGAACTGGGTCCGCTGGCGGGCGACGACGACGTCGCCGTTCGCCTGCGGGAGACGGTCAGGGCATACCTGACTGCTGGCGAGAGCCAGGTCGTCACCGCCCGGAGGCTGTTCATCCACGAGAAGACGGTCAAGTACCGCCTGACCCAAGCGGAGGAGCTTCTCGGGTGCAAGATCAGCGACCGTCGCTCCGAACTGGGCGCGGCGTTGATGGTGCATCGAGCGTTCGAGGCGAAACGGCGTCCTCAGTAGCCGGATTGGAGAGATGGACAACGCCTGCGCGCACGGGTCGTGCCGGGTTGCGCTCCAGTCGCCAGGCTTGACGAGACCGATTGTCGGGAGAGGAGAGCAATGGCACAGGCGGAGTACACCCTCGAGGAACTGCTCGAGCATTACCAGGGCAACGGTGACCGAGGCCCGGACGGCGACGTTGCCTTCCGCAATGAGCTGAAGACGGATGTCCTGCGGCTCACCGATGAGAGCCTGCGCAAGGACACTCTGTCCCCCGACGAGGCGGACGATCTGCTCGCGTACTTCGGCTGGAGCCTGTGGGATGTACTGGGCACACGCGTCACCGAGGGCGAGTCGGGACTTATCCCCCGGCAGGAGTACGAGACGCTCGCCGCGGTCGAGTATGTCCAGAACTATCCCGAGATCGTCGAGATCATCACCGACGCGGTCGGCGCGGACGGCGTCGTCGACATCGGAGGGACGGCCCGCCGGGAGATCGGCACCAAGGTGAATGCACTCCACGCGTGGTGCGCCGGCGTGTCATTCGCGACCGGGCGCGGCATCCTGCTTGGCCTTGGCCAGTGCGACACGACCTATCGCGCGGCGGAGATCCAGCGCGCGCTCCAGTTTTCGCGCCGCCTCTATCGCGGGCTGTGGGGCGACGAGGGACAGATGTTCGCGTCCAGCCGCGGCTACCGTGTACCCGTGCTCGAGGGGTCGCCGTGGCTCGAGCGCTTCGACGCCGAGTCCGTGCGGTTTGACGACCCCGAGCAGCAGGCGATGTACATCAAATTCAACGCCACGACACAGCTGCTGACGTTCTTACTGCACTTCGACAATCGTCTGGGCCTTGGGGACAGCGGGCCGTATCCAACCGACGACGGCGGCTTCCTGATCGTCCGTGATCACTTCCTGAACGAGCCCGCATACCACTGGTTCGACGTCGCCGCGGAACTCCCGTACGCGATCACGCAGGCGATGTACTTCAAGCCGCCCCCGGACATGTCGGTCATCGTCAATGACCTCTCGACGACGTTCACACGGCCGGCGAGCTACCTGCCGCACCTCGTGGGCATGGCTGTCTACGCGCGCGAGAAGTGGGATACGCCGATGTCCGACATCCGCCCCGTCACCGAGGACGAGATGCAGAAGCTGACGACGATCGCGCAGACCGCCATGATGAAGCTCTATGGTCGGATCGCGACGATGTCGCGTCGCGACCGCATCGCCGCCGGCGTCCAGAACTACATGATCGACTGGGCGCTCCCGTACGTGCGGCTCGCCGGAGTCTGGGACAAGGCCGTGGAGCAGGGCTGGTACGACTGGACTCCGGTGACCTCGGAGTGCTACTACCCACTGGCGCAGGAAGGTCGGGCGGGCGAGCTGCTGCCGCAGGTCGTCATCGGTGGGACCGGAGCAGTCTCTCTGCAGGCCGGCTAAGGCTGGGAAGCGGACATGGCACAGGTGCAATACAGCATCGAGGAACTCGTCGCCCGTTACCGCGGAGTGACCCCTCGCGCCTCCGAGGGAGACGAGATCTTCCGCTCGAGCCTGAAGACAGACGTACTGACACTCACCGACGAGAGCCTCCGCAGAGAGTCACTCACGCCGGACGAGACGGACGACATGATCGCGTACGGCGGTTGGAACGTGTGGGACGTCCTGGGCAGCCGGGCGACCGAGGGGGAGTCGGGTTTGATCCCGCGGCAGGAGTACGAGTCGATCGCCGCCATCGAACAGACCACGAGCTACCCCGGCGTGTACGACCTGATCACCGACGAGGTCGGGGTCGACGGCTTGATCGAGCTCGCCGGGACCGCGCGCCGAGAGATCGGCACCAAGGCGAACATGCTCCACGCCTGGGCGAGCTGCATGACGCTGTTCAGCGGACGCGGCATCGCGCTCGGGCTCGACTACCACGAGCCTTCGGATCGTGCTGACGTGCTCGCGCGCGCGCTCCAGTTCCCGCGCCGGCTGTACCGCGGGCTGTGGGGCGAGGAAGGCCCGATGTTCGCCTCGATGCGAGGCTACCGTGCGCCACTGCTGGAGGGCTCGGACTGGCTCGAGCGCTTCCGCGAAGAGGCTGTGTGGCTCGACGATGCCGACCAGAAGCAGTTCTACATGAAGTTCAACGCCACGACGCAGTTGCTCACCTTCCTGCTGCACTTCGACAGTCGACTAGGGCTGGGTGACTCCGGGCCGTACCCGACCGAGGACGGCGGGTTCCTGATCGTCCGTGATCACTTCCTGAACGACGACGTCTACCACTGGTTCGACATCGCCGAGGGATTGCCACACGTGATCACGCAGGCGATGTACTTCCGTCCGCCGCCGGACATGACGGTCACAGTGAACGACCTCTCAACGGTGTTCACTCGCCCGGCCAGCTACATGCCGCATCTCGCCGGCATGGCCGTGTACGCGCGCGAGCGCTGGGATACGCCCGCATCTGAGATCCGTCCCGTCGGCGAAGCCGAGATGCGGGACATCACCGACAGCGCTCAGAGCATCACGCTGCGTCTGTACAAGCGCATCATGGCGATGTCGCGCCGCGATCTGATCATGGCCGGCGTGCAGTGTTACGTCGTCGACCACGTGCTGCCGTGGATCCGACTCGCGGGCGTCTGGGACAAGGCGGTCGACGCCGGCCTGTACGAGCTCGAGCCGATTACCTCGGGGAGCTATTACAAGCTCACAGATGCCGGTCTCGCCGGCGAGTTGTTGCCCCGCGTCCTCATCGCCGGCGAGGGATTCGCGCCCACGCAAGAATAATCGGCGGACCAGCGTGATCGAGATCACCACCGATGCCGGCACCGCCGTCGTCACGCTCGATCGTCCCGAAGCGCGCAACGCGCTGAACACCGAAACGATCGCGGCGCTCACGGCGGCGCTGAGGAGCCTTGACGCCGACGACGGGATCGACGCCGTGATCCTGACCGGCGCCGATCCCGCTTTCTGCGCCGGCCTTGACCTCAAGGAGCTGGGCTCGACGGGCGGGATCTTGGGCGACGGCCAGGCAGAAGCCCAGGCGGCCCGCAGAGGCGGGCCGATCCCGCCGATGGACACGCCGCTGATCGGCGCGATCAACGGACCGGCGATCACCGGCGGCCTCGAGATCGCCCTCAACTGCGACTTCCTCGTGGCCTCCGAGCGCGCCGTGTTCGGCGACACGCACGCGCGCGTAGGCCTCCAGCCGGGGTGGGGCGGCGCCGTCCTGCTCGTCGAGGCGATCGGCGCACGCCGAGCGCGCGAGATGAGTTTCACCGGCAACTTCGTCGGCGCCGATGAGGCGTTGCGGATCGGGCTCGTCAACCACGTCGTCGCGCACGATGAGTTAGTGCCTTACTGCCGGCGGCTGGCGGCCGACATGGCCGGCGCCGACCGCGCAGCGCTCCGCCGTCTGCGGCGGACTTACCGCGAGATCGCCGACGCCGTCGCCGCCGGCGGCTGGGACGCCGAGGCGGAGGCCGCCCGCGGCTGGCAGGGCAGCAACTTCGACGCCGGCGAGATCGAGCGGCGCCGCGCGGCGATCCGCGACCGTGGCCGCGCCCAGGTCGTGCAATGACCGGCGACACGCACTCGGAGCGGCGCTCAGCGGGTCTCAGCTGATCGCAGCGAGGTTCCCGGTGGCCACGAGCAGCTCATCGAGTCCCGCGACGATGCCGTCGCGCAGCACATGGACGTCCGGCACGCTGGAGTAGTCGGCGATCACACCGAAGTGGAGGTTGCCGTCATAGGAGAAAACGGCAACCCCGACGCGGGCCCCAACCGGGAAGATGGGCGGCGAGGGGTGCGCGGCGAGGACACGCCGGCCCAGCGCGTACAGCGGGACCTGCGGCCCGGGCACGTTGGATACGACAGAGTTGACCCTTGATTGCGGGGCTTGCGCTGCCGCTCGCTGGCCGAGCGCCAGGAAGGTCGCCGGCGCGAATCCGGCCAGCTTGGTGATGGCGTCGCCCGCCGCCCCTTGCTTGGAGGCTTTCAGCGCGGTCAGTTGCTCGCGCACCAGGCGCGCTCGCTCGAGTGGGTCCTCGACGCCCACCGGCAGGTCGGCCACGACACCCGTGATCCGGTTCTCGTAGAGCCCGGATGCCACGGCCGTGCCCCTGGCATCACGCGCATGCAGCGCGATCGGAATGATCACGCGGACGGATCGGCCGTCCAACGACTCACCGCGCGAGAGGAGCAGATCGCGGAAACCTCGCGTGGCGGTCGCCACCACGACGTCGTTGAGCGTGCCACCGAGCGCCGCTCGTACGCGCTTGACGTCAGCGAGCGAGTACGAGGTCCATACATAGCGCCGGCTCGGACCGATCCGGCCGTTGAGCGTCGATGCGCTGCCGCCGCGGGCCGCGCGTCGACCGAGGGCGAATCCGGCGACCGCCGTCTCGGCGGCGGCGATCGGGCCGCGCGCCGCCGAGAGCGCGCCGCGCACGACCTTTACGGGACTGCGGACGATGCCTCCCGCGGCGTCGGCGATCAGCTCGAGTTCAGTCGGACCGGGCGCCGGTGTCCACGGAACCGGATCGGGCTTGGGCGGCCGGGGGGCCTTGTCGAGCATGATCGAGATCATGTCCGCGCCGGAAACGCCGTCGACCATCGCGTGGTGAAGCTTTGAGATGAGCACCCAGCGCCCGTCGGCGAGACCTTCGACCGACCACAGCTCCCACAGCGGGCGCGACCGGTCGAGTCGCTGCGACATCACGCGGGAGACGAGCCGCTCCAGCGCGAGCTCGTCGCCGGGGTGGGGGAGCGCGGTCTGGCGCACGTGGTACTCGAGGCCGAAGTCCGCGTCATCGACCCAGATCGGTCGCCCGGCGTGGAGCGGCATCGTTCGGACCACCTGGCGGTAGCGAGGAAGAAGCGGGAGCTTGCTGCGAATCAGCTCGAGCAGCTCCTCGTACTCCGGTGGCGGTCCCTCGAGGAAGATGAACGAGAGGATGTGCATGTGATTGACGCCGTCGTCCTCCGCGTAGAGGAACCAGGCGTCCATCGGACCCATCCGATCGATCGTCATCGCAGGCACCGGCTGCGCCGGACGAAGGTCATCCCTGCGCGGTGTACAACGACTCGATCACGTCCGCGTACTTGGTAGCGATCGGCTTGCGCTTGAGCTTCATCGTCGGGGTCAGCTCATCGCCCGCGGGCGGCCAGTCCCCGGGGAGGATCGCGAACCGCTTGATCTGCTCCACTCGTGACAGCGACGCGTTCGCGCGATCGACGCCGTCCTGGACCGCGGCCCGCACCCGTTCATGGGCGGCGAGGAGCTCCGGTGTAGCCGCATCGACGCCGAGCTGGGCCGCCCAGGCGGGCGTGTACTCGAGGTCGAGGACGATCAAGGCGGTGTTGTAGGGACGGCGGTCGCCGATCACGCACGTCTGCCCGATCAGCGGACTCGCGCTCTTGAGCGTGGACTCGATGTTTGCCGGCGACATGTTCTTGCCGGCGGCGTTGATGATCAACTCCTTCTTGCGATCGACGATCCGCAGATACCCGTCGTCGTCGAACTCGCCGACGTCGCCGGTCAGAAACCAGCCATCGTCGGTGTAGGCGTCGGCGGTCGCCTCCGGCAAGTTACGGTATCCCCGCATCATCACCGGGCCGCGGACGAGGATCTCCCCGTCGTCGGCGAGCTTCATCTCGAGGTCGCGGACGGGCTTGCCGGCGCTGCCGATCCGTGGGCTCTCCGGCGGGTTCATCGTGCCCGCGCCGGTGGTCTCGGACATGCCGTAGATCTCGCTCAGCCCGACGCCGATCGCCTGGAAGAACTCGATCAGATCAGGGGCGGCGGGCGCGGCGCCGATGTGGCAGTTGGCGCGGTCGAGGCCGAGGGCGCCGCGCACGGAGAAGAACGTTCGCTCGTCCGCCTCGGCGACCCGTGCGGCGAGCGCGTCCGGAACCTGCTCGCCCCGCTGCTCGAGGCGGACCATCTCGACGGCGTCGTTGAGCGAAGCCGGCGCGTACATCGGCGCGCTCGCGAGGAGAGCCTCGGCACGCGTCCGGAGCTTCTCCCAGATGCGGGGTACCGCGAAGAACCAGGACGGCCGGACCTCGGCCACGTAATCGAGCACCTCGCGGCCGTCGGGGCAGCAAGTGACGTGCATTCCGCAGACGATCGGGAGATAGTGATGCGCGTTGCGCTCGGCGATGTGGGCGTTCGGCAGCCACGACACGACGTGCGATCCGGGCTGCAGCGCCGGCACGTTGTCGAGCAGGCCGGTGGAGTACGCGAAGAAGCTGCGGTGCGTGATCTCAACGCCCTTCGGAGGCCCGGTGGTGCCAGACGTGTAGATGAGCGTCAGCAGGTCCTCGGGCTGGATCGCGGCGGCCGAGGCCTCGGCGTCGAACGCGGGATCGGGTTCCGGGAGGTCGTCGATGTGCAGGACGCCGTCGTCGGCGGTGCCGTCGATCACGATCACCGTGCGGAGTTCGGGGAGGTTCGGGCGCGCCGCCAGTATGCGCGGGAGGAACTGCTGTTCGGTGACCATCACGCTCGCGCCCGCGTCGCTGACGATGTACTCGATCTGGTTCGGCGGGCTCGTCTGGTAGACGGAGAAGGGCGTGGCTCCGGTCATCAGAACGGCGAGGTCGCAGATATGGAACTCGGGCCGATTGCCGAGCATGATCGCGACGATGTCGCCCCGCTGTACCCCGATGCTCGCAAGACGTCCGGCCAACGTGTCGACGCGCTCGCGAGCCTCGCCCCAGGTGATGGAGACCTCGTCGTTGCGCGTCCTGAACGCGATCTCGTCCGGCCGCCCGGCCGCAGTCATCCGGAATGCCTGCGCGATTGTCGCGGCGTCGACGGCTCGCGGGGCGACGGCCTCAGCTCCGATTCCCATGGCGCCGATTCTCGTTGGGCTCGCCGAGCGTGTCCGAGCCGCGCGCTCGATCGGCTGTGGGCATCTACAAGCGAACTTCGGCTGGATCGGCGGTAAGCTGGCTACTGGACCTTCACAAGTCGTGGTGGCCCGCAGGAGAGAGGAAGTCGAACTTGGCCTCAGCCGTCCGAACAGCCCGCACGGTGGAGGCTGCGCCGGCAACACCGCTGGTCATCCAGCGGAAGCTGACGGTGCCTCCGCTGTCCGAGACGCGCGTCCCGCGACCGCGCGTCGAGCGCCGGCTCGCGGAGCTGGTCGAGCGACATCGGATCGTCGTTCTGTCGGCGACCGCGGGATCCGGCAAGACCACGGCGGCCGCGGCCGCTGCCGACATGGTCGGGTTCCCGATCGCATGGCTGACGATCGATACCACCGACGCCGCTCAGGGCCGCCTCCTCACCTACCTCGAGGCGTCGCTGTCGAACGTCGCGCCGCACGTGCGTGGCGTGGCAACCAGCGCACTCGCGCACGGCCTTGCGCATGTCGAGGCCGCCGGGCTGCTCGCCGACGCGCTCGGGAGCGAACCCGTTCTGCTGGTGCTCGACGACCTCGAGCGGCTGGGCGAAGCCCCGGAGCCGTGGGCGCTGATCGATTCGCTGCTCCGGCAGGGGCCTCCGTCCCTGCACGCCTTGCTGATCAGCCGCCGCGAGGTCTCAAGCGCTCTCTCTTCGCTGCGTCCGGCGCCCGGGTTGACGGCGGCGATGGGCGACGCCGATCTGAGCTTCACGCCGCCGGAGGCGGCCGAGGCCCTGGCCGAGGTGGGTAAGGGCGATGCCGACGCCGAGAGCGTCGTGCAGGCGACCGGCGGCTGGGTCACCGGAGTGCTGTTCGAGGCCTGGCGGTCGGCCGAGCACGTTCCTGGCATGGGCGGCGAGGCCGACCCGCTGCACGGCTACCTGTCCGCGCAGATCCTCGCGGAGCTGTGCCCTGCGGACCGGGACTTCCTGATCGAGACGGCGGTTCTGCACGAAGTGAGCCCGGCGCGGGCCGCGGCGATCGGACGCGCCGACGCCGGCGAGCGACTCGCGTCGCTACGCACGGCGCACCTTCCATTCACGTGGATCCCCGGGCCAGCTGTCGATGCGCTGTCACCCGCGCTTTCACGAGTATCTCGTGGCCCGTCTCGAGCGACGGCCGGCGGAGGAGGTCAGGGCACTCCGGCTCGCCCACGGTGGCCTCCTCGCCGACGAAGGCCTCTACGAGGAGGCCACCGACGAGCTGCTGGTGGCCGGCGCGCCGGAGGATGCCTTCGAGAGCGCTCGCCTGGCGATCTTTGCGGTAATCGAACGACTTGACTACGCGACCGCCGAGCGCTGGTTCGAGGAGATCGTCGCTCCCCGCGGCGCGTACGACTGGGTCGAGGCCGAGCTGCTGCTGGCGTTCACGAGGCTCGACTACGCGAGCAGCCTGCGCATCAGCGACCGCTTGCTCGAGCGCGGCGAGAGGGAGGCGGTCGCGGCGTCGTCCGAGCGCGCCGCGGCGCTGATGGCCTGGAACTACTTCGACATGGCGAGAGTGGCAGGACAGCAAGGCGGTGCTGGCGGTGGCACCGGAAGGCCCAGCGATTGAGGCGGTGCGGTATCGCGGATGGCTGACCGTCAACGTGCCGCCCGGCGAGCAGCCGATCGCGCCCCAGCGGACGGGCGGCCCGTTCGACGCGGCGATCCTGATCACGGACTACCTGATGGGACGCCTCGGCGACCTCCCGGAGTCGGCCGGGTCGGACTGGGCGCACGGCGTAGCCACACCTTGGAGGATCGCAATGCTCCGCGCACGCGGGCAGACGCAGCGTGCGATCGAACTGTACGAGCAGGCGATCCAGTCGCGTGGGGTTGCCCACTCACGGATGCTCACGATGTTCATCGGACCCGAGCTGCTCGTGGACGCCGGGCGGCGCGACGAGGCGCGGGCGGCGATCGCTCAGGGCCGGCGGCTTGCCCAGGAGGACGGGTCGTTGAGTCCGCTGGCACTCAACTCGTTCGCCGAGGCGAAGCTCGCGCTGCGACTCGAGAAGGACCCGGCGCTCGCGCGGGCGGTGCTCGACCGGATCGAAGCGGTGCCGCGGGCCAGGGACATCCTGTGGGCAGCGGAGGTGTTCGACACGCTGTACGGCCTCGCGCTGCTGCTTGAGGGAGATGATCAGGCTGCGCTGGCGCGACTTCGGTCGGCGGTGGCGGGCATGGTCGCCGGCGATCGGATCCTAGAGCTCCCAACCGCGGCGGTCTACCTCGCGGAAGCCGAGTGGCGAGCGGGCAACGAGGACGCGGCCGACCGCGCCGCCGACATCGCGCTGGGTGCGGCCCAGCGGCAGGGATCGAACCACATCCTCATGCAGGCGTTGTCGGACCTACCGGCGGTCCTGTCGCGCCGCATCGACGCCGAGCCGGCTGCGGACTCCCCGTGGCATCAAATTGGGCGCGCGCTCATCGCCCAGGGCGTTCGGCTCACTGCCGACCCGGGAGCCGCGGTCAGTTTCCGCGACTTCGGAGAGCGCTCCATCGAGGTTGACGGGACGATGAGGCGGCCAAAGATCGGCAAGAGCTACGAGCTGCTCGCCTACCTGACCCTGAACGGCGAGGCGAGCCGCGAGGACCTCCTCGATGCGCTGTTCGACGGGCGCACGGACGATTCGGCTCGCGCCTACCTGCGGCAAGCGATTCAGGGGCTGCGTGAGAGCCTGCCCGACGGCGCCCTCGTCGCGGCGCAGGGCGGCCCTGTCGCGCTCGCCGACGATGTCCTGGTCGTCAGCGATTCCGAGCGCCTCGTGAGCGGGCTCGCCGAGGCGGCGCGGCTGCAGGGCCGAGATCGGATCGCAGCGACGCTTGACGCGATCAAGCTGACCGAGGAGGGGGAGTACCTGGCCGGCGCCCGCTCGACATGGGTCGACGAGCGCCGCGCATACCTCCTGGAGCGGGTCGTGGACGCGCGCTTCGAGGTAGCCGAGCTCGCCTTCGCCTCGGGCGACTACGACCTAGCCCAGCAACTCGGTCGCGCTGTCCTTGACAGCGACCCCTTCCGTGAAGCGGCGTGGCGTCTGATGATGCGCGTCGCGTGTGTCCGCGGCGACCCCGACGGGGTCATCCGCGAGTTCAAAGGCTGCGAACGGACGCTCTCTCGGATCGATGCAGCGCCCTCCCAATCGACGCGGCAGCTGCTGCACCATCTCCGGCTCTGACGCTCAGGCTCAGGCGGCGTCCTCTGCCGACGCTGCGGGCGTGGGTGGCGCCGGCAGGTTCCGGTGCAGCGCCTGAATCTCGGTGTACGCGCCGATGCCCTCAGGCCCGTATTCCCGCCCGATGCCGGACTCCTTGAAGCCACCGAACGGCGCCGCGAAATCCAGCGTGAACAGGTTCACGCCGATGTTGCCGGTCCGCACCCGCCGGGCAATGTCCGCGGCGCGCTCGGAGTCCGTACCCCAGACGGTGCCCGACAGCCCGAACTTCGAGTCGTTGGCGATCCGCACCGCCTCGTCCTCGTCGCCGTAGGGGATGATCGTCAGCACGGGGCCGAAGATCTCCTCCTGGGCGATCGTCATGCCGTTGTCGACGTCGGCGAAGATCGTCGGCTCGACGTAGAACCCGCGGTCCAGGCCGCTCGGGCGGCCGCCGCCGATGGTCAGGCGCGCGCCGTCATCGCGGCCGGAGCGGATGTAGCCCTCGACGCGGTCGCGGTGCGCGCCGTGGATCAGCGGCCCGACGTCGGTGCTCGGATCCATGGGGTCGCCGATCTCGAGCGCCCGGTAGCCCTCCGTGAAGGCCTCGACGATCTCGTCGTACCGCGCCTGCGGCGCGACGATGCGCGTCTGGTTGACGCAGACTTGGCCGTTGTTGTTGATGGTGGCGGGCAGCAGACGCGCGAGCGTCGCGTCCAGATCGGCGTCCTCGAGGATGATCGCGGCCGACTTGCCGCCAAGCTCGAGGCTGTAGCGCTTGAGCTGCTCGCCGCAGAGGGCCGCGATCTTCTTGCCGGCGACGGTGCTGCCGGTGAAGCTGATCTTGTCCACCGCGGGGTGGCGCACCAGCACCTCGCTGACGATGCGGTCGGCGGGGATGACGCTCAGCACGCCCTCCGGCAGGCCGGCCTCGGCGAGGATCTCCGCCAGGACGAGCGCGTTGAGCGGCGTCTCCTCGGCGGGCTTGAGGACCACCGTGCAGCCGGTCAACAGCGCGGGCGCGAGCTTCGCCGAGGTCAGCGAGAAGGGGACGTTCCACGGCACGATCGCGCCGACGACGCCGACCGGCTCCTGCCGGATCTCGACCTCCGAGCGCAGACCCCTGCGGATCTCGACCCATGGGTAGGTCTCGGCCAACGCGACGTGGACATCGAACATGTCGCGCACGTTGGTGACGCGCGAGCGCATGGACTGCTTGATGGGCGTCCCGACCTCCAGCGTGATCGTCTCCGCGAGCTCGTCGTGACGCTCCATCACGAGCTCGCTGGCGCGAGCGAGCACCTGCGCGCGCTCGTGCGGGGACATCCGCGGCCACGGGCCGTTGTCGAATGCGTCGCGTGCCGCGAGGATCGCGCGCTCGATGTCCTGGACGCCGCCGAGCGTGACGTGCGCGATCGGCTCCTCGGTGGCGGGCGAGATGACGGGCACGCTGTGCCCGTCGATGCTCGGCGTCCAGCGGCCGCCGATCAGGACGGCGCTCTCCTCCGTGACGGTCATCGTTTCCCTCCGGCGCGGCGATCGAGCCGCAGCAGCTTGCGGGTGGCTACGAACACTCGCCCCCACGTGGGGATCGAGATCCAGATTGCAGGCGCGTCCGCGATGCGCTTGGCCAGCATGTCGCGCTCGGTGGCGAGCAGGCCGGCGAGGCCGTCGCGGCTCGCCTCGGCGCTGTTCTCCGGTGACTTGGGTGGTGCGGGCATGAAGCTCGTCCCTACGCGGCCGGCGCGACGCGGAGCTCGCTGCGACCGTTCAAATCGACCTGCACGGATGCGCGGCCCTGATCGTCAGCCACCAGGGCCGGTTGCACTCCGCCCGTGACTGTGTACTGGCCGCCCGGCCGAAGCTGCGAGAGCTCCACCGCGACGCGGCCGCCTCCGTTGGTGCTGCGCAGCACGGCGTCGAGCGCCTCGCCGTCTGTGACGGCACGCGACACCAGCACCTGCGGGTAAGGCACCGACTCGAGCTGCGGGCCGTCCAGCCACTCCTGGGGCATGCCCTTCTCGATCATGTCCAGCCAGCCCGCCTTGCGGCCGGTGAGTGCTCGCGAGAGAGCGATGTGCGAGGACAGCGAGGCCTCCTCGACGACGAGCCAGCCGCGCTCGTCGATCTTCACGTCGATCCGGTCCTTGACCTCGTCCCACGCGGCCTCCGCCGCCTGTTCGTCGCCGGCCTCGCGCGCCTCGTCGATGATGTAACAGTACGACTTGAGCGGGTGGAACGAGTAGTTGCCGGTGTCGAGCAGCTTGTCGCGTTTGGCCAGCGGCGTGACCAGCCTGCCGTCCTGCTCCTGGAAGGCCGCGCGCAGCAGCGTCCACCCGCGGTCGGCGAGATGGGGGGCGATCGGCCGGAGGTCGTTCGAGAACGACGCGCCGTTCTGTCCGATCCCCGTGCGGGCCGAGCGGTAGAAGTTGAGCATCCCGTCGGGCCGCACGAATTCCTGCTCCATGCCGCGGAAGTAGCCGTCCTTGATCATGTCCCAGTAGTGGGTGCCGTGGAGGCGGTCGTGGATCATGAGGCCCTCGGCACCGCGCATGTTGCAGATCGAGTAGATCCAGTTCGGCTCGCAGACCACCAGGCCCCACGGTGACTTCAGGTAGTCGGAGGTGAGCGACGCGCAGAGCGTGTCGTACGAGTAGGGGTAGCGGCGCTTTTCGTTCCACTTGAACTCGATCGAGCCGACCTCCTGGTGGCGATAGTCGCCGGTGACGGTCTGGTAGGACCCGAGCGAGAGCGCGAAGAAGCCCGTCAGCATGATGTTCTGCTTGCGGGCCGGGTCCGGGTTCCACTCGAAGTTGCCCCACAGGTTCTCATAGGCCCAGTACGACCAGACCTTCTTCTGCTGGTACTTCTCGATCAGCCGCCGCATGGCCTCGTCGTGGTAGCCGCGGAACGCCGGCGTGCGCGCGTACTTCTGCAGCGCCATCGTGTAGATCAGATGGTCGATCTGGTAACGCAACGCGGCCGGCTGGAACTGTTCGATGACGTCCCAGTCCTCCCAGTCGTCGTATGGCTTGAACGCGGTGTCAACGAAGCGCCGCGTCAGCGCCAGCGCCTCGTCGCGCATCTCGTCCGCGACGTACACGGCGGGCCGGTCGGCGCCGCGCAGTGGCGGTACGGCCGTACGCAGCAGCTCGTTTGCCGCGGTGGCCTGCTTCTGCTGGGACTTGAAGCGCTTGCGCCGCTCGCGCATCTGCTCGTAGGCAAGCACGCCGAGAACCGTCGCCACGGCGTACGGGGTGCCGCGCCAGTGCTTGGACTTGCCGCCCGCGCGCCGCGCGGCCAGCGCGGCGGCCCCCGCCCACACGACCGGCGGGGCGATGTGGTTGCCGGTGCCGAACCAGAGCACGCCGGCGAGCGCGAACGCGGCCATCGTGACCGCGAAGTGGGCCGGATCGCGCGTGAAGATGAAGCCCGCGCCAGGGAACATCACGCCCGTCGCCCACGCCTCACGGGCGGGACCGGCGTCCGCGAGGACTGCGCCGATCCCTGCGACCTGGGCGGTCGCGAAGATGGCCGCCAGCCGCCGCTGACGGGCCCGCGTCATCGGGCCGGCCGGCTGGTCGTGGTGGGGGATCTCGAGCGACCGCTCGAGCGGATCCCCAGCCGCCCCCGCCTTATCGATCTGCGGCTGGTTGATCGTGGTCAGGCCCGCTACCGCGAGTGGCGCCAGCACCGGCGTCCACGCGCTCCGCGGCAGTTCGGCGAGCACGTCGAAGATCGGGGACAGGACGGAGGCGGTGTGGTCGGGTCGGACACCGTGTGATGCGTTGCGCGCAGCCTGCGCCAAACCGCGGGTGGCCCCGTCCCAGCCGTGCTCGTTGACGACTCGCTGAGCCGCTTGAACGAGTGACTGCGCCGGGTCGCCGACAGCGCTGGGAAAGGTGCGGTGTCGGGACGATCGACGTTTCATGCGGTGGCCTTCCACTTGGTCAACCTGGTCACGTACGGGTCCTCCTCGGCGTCCGCGAACGGCGGCGCGCTCAATGCGACCAGCCCGCGGTCGCCGTCGACGGCCAGTTGTGTTCCCTCGGTCAATTCTCGGGAACCGATCTGGGCGGCGCGGCCACCCTCGAGGATGGTCACCTCGCCGATCCCGCAGACTGCCGGGCGCCCCATGCCACGCGCGACGACGGCCGCGTGGCTCGTACGCCCGCCGCGGCCGGTGACCACGGCGGCGCTGGCGATGAAACCCTGCACGTCGGTGGGCGACGTCGTCGGCCGGACCAGGACAACGGTGCGACCCTCCTCCGACATGGCCTGCGCTCTCGCGGCGTCGAACACGGCTTCACCCACCGCGCCGCCGGGAGACGAGGCCAGGCCCCGCGCGATCACGGCGTCATCCGGAGGCGCTGCCGCGAACCGGGGTGCGCGGGCGGCTTGCAGTTGCTCCGCGGTCACGCGCTCGACGGCCTCGGCCTCGGTGATGATCTGCTCATCGACCATGTCGACGGCAATCCGGACCGCAGCGCGGCCGCCCCGCTGCGCGACGCGCGTCTGGAGGACCCACAGCTTTCCGAGCTCGATCGTGAACTCGACCTCGATGAGGTCGCGCGCCTCCCGCTCGAGGGTCGCCAGGACCTCCTCGAGCTGCTGCCCGAGCGCGGGCAGGCGGTCCGCCAACGCGTCGAGCGGCTCAGCGTCCCGGACGCCAGATACGACGTCCTCGCCCTGTGCGTCGTAGAGGATCTCGCCGTAGGACGAAGGCGCCCCGGTCGACGGATCGCGCGAGAAGGCGACCCCGCTTCCAGACGGCTCCGACCCGTGCCGATTTCCGAACACCATCGACTGGACGACGCAAGCGGTCCCGATCGTGTCATCGATGCCGCGGTACTTGCGGTAAGCCTTGGCTCGCGGGCTGTTCCAGGATCCGAACACGGCGTTGATGCATTCCTGCACTTGCGCTCGGGGGGAGCTCGGGAACGGGTCGCCGTGCTCGGCGATCAGCGCGAGCAGAGCCTGCGCCCGTCGGCGGCTCGCTTCGTCGGCTGCCAAGCCCGCCGTCGGCGCGTCCAGCAGCGTCTCTTCGACGAGGCCCGCCGAGATGCCCCGCACGGTCGTGGCGAACGAGTCCAGCAGCCGCTCGTAGGACCCCCACGCGAACCCCGGATCGCGCGTGTGGCGAGCCAGGCCGTCAACGACGTCGTCATTCAGGCCGACGTTGAGAATCGTGTCCATCATCCCGGGCATCGACACCGGCGCTCCAGATCGCACCGACACGAGCAGTGGCGCGTCCGGGTTTCCCAGCTGGCGCTCGAGCTGACGCTCGAGCGACTCGAGTTCGGTCTCTACGTCGGCGAGAACGCTCTCCGGGAGCGAGCCTTCGCGGAGGAAACCCCGGCCGACCTCGGTGCTGAGGATGAACCCAGGCGGAACCGGCATTCCGAGCCGCACCATCTTGGCAAGGCTCGCGCCCTTACCTCCGAGCCGGTCCTGCTCGCCCGCTCCGGCGGCGTCGAACGCCACCACATGGGGCTCGGTCGAGGTCGCGAACATCAGTAGCTGCCCTCCTCCTCGCGAGAAATGCCGAGCGTCAGGAGGTAATCCTCGTGACACTCCATCCAGACGTTGTGGAAGCTCGCGACCTTGGGACTCGTGAGGAACTCGTTCTGGCCCTCGAGCACTCGGTCGAGCGCGGTCCGCAGGCGCGGCGGGTAGCCGCCGAATCGCGGCAGGTACGTCGACGTCCGGTCGATCGTCGTCGAGACTCGCTCAAGGATGTCCTGGAGGTCCGAAGCGATCGCGAACCGGGCATCCTCGTCGTCGTCGCCCAGGCGCTGCCACTCGGCGCATTTGCTCTTGGTGGGGTTGTTCACCGCGAGGAACCGCTCGTAGAGCGCGGCGACCGCGTCGAGATCGATCGTCGCTCGGTGCGCCTCGAGCAGTTCGCCGTGAACACGCTGGCCTTCGTCGGTGAGCATGCACCCGACCGGGGTGATGAAGATCAGTCCTCGTCCGGAGAGCTCATCGGCGTTGGTCGGCGTCTCGGCGTGCATGCCCCCTACGCGAATTGCGTGCAGGACATCGAACTCAGCAATTTCCTCGGTCACGTCTCGTCCTCGGTCACATTCCTCAGGCCCTCGTACCACTCTGGTCTAGGCCTCCTGTGGGGAAGTGATAACCAGAGTCGGCAATCGCGGAGATCCGTCCCGTGCACGTCGTTGGCGACATCTCCAAGGGAGATGCCGAGGTGCCGCCCGATGCAGGCTGGCGCCGCTGAGGATCATCCGGGGCGAGCGTGCCGCCCAGGTGTGGTGCGACGCCAGCACCGGACTCGGGCGTTGGTCAAGCCCGACAGTCCGGAAGAGCAGGCCCGGGGGCACACTGCCGGCATGACGACTGCCACAACGCTGAAGCCTGATCACACCGCACGGCGTCGGTACGACCTGTTCACCGACGACCACGAGGATCTGAGAGCGTCGATTCGAAGGTTCGTGGCGACGGAGCTCACGCCCCACATCGACGCTTGGGAAGACTCGACCTTTCCGGATTCGGTGTTCGGGCGCATGGGAGAGCTCGGCTTCCTCGGCCTGGACAAGCCCGAGGAGTACGGCGGTCAGGGCGGCGACTTCCTGTGCGAGGTCGTGCTCTGCGAGGAGCTCTACTACGGCGCTAACGGAGGCCTGGCGATGGGAGTGGGGGTCCAGACCGACATGGCGATGCCGCCGATCCTCGCGTTCGGCACCGAGGAGCAGAAGCGGACCTGGGCCGTCCCGGCGATCGCGGGGCAGAAGATCCTGTGCCTCGGCATCACCGAGCCCGGGGCAGGCTCGGATGTCGCGGCGATCAAGACCCGGGCCCTCCGCGATGGCGACGACTGGGTCATCAACGGCGCGAAGACTTACATCACCAACGGCATCCGGGCGGACGTGATCGTGCTGGTTACGAAGAACGACCCCGAGGCCGGTTACGACGGCTTCACCGTGTTCCTGGTTCCGATGGACACACCTGGCGTCATCCGCAGCAAGCGGCTCGAGAAGCTCGGCATGCACGCCTCCGACACCGCGTTGCTCACGTTCGAGGACGTTCGCGTGCCGGACTCGGCAGTTCTCGGCACCGTCGGCAAGGGCTTCTACCAGATCATGTGGGAGCTCCAGGGGGAGCGGCTCAGCGGGTGTGCCGGCAACATCGCTGCGGCCCAGCGCGCCTTTGACCTGACGCTCGAGTACGCCACGACCCGGGAGACGTTCGGGCGTCCGATCGGACGGCACCAGGCCGTCCGCCATCGCATCGCCGAGATGGCGGTCAAGCTCGAGGCCGGCCGTGAGCTCACGTACGCGACTGCCCGCCGGATGGTGGCCGGTGAATACCCGGTTCGCGAGGTCTCGATGGCGAAGGTGTTCACCTGCCGCATCGCGAACGAGGTCGTGGACGAATGCGTCCAGCTTCACGGCGGCGCGGGCTATATGCGGGAGTACGGCATCGAACGTCTTTGGCGAGACGTCCGCCTGAGCCGCATCGGCGGGGGCACCGACGAGATCATGCTCGACATCATCGGGAAGTCGTTCGGGCTTTGAGCCCGCGCTAACGTTTACGAGCCATGGCCTGCTGCGTCGCAATCGCATTGCTGATCGCGAACATCCGGCGTGCGTTCCAGCGCTCGCGCGAACCGGCGCGCGCTCCCGTCCGCTGAGCGGCGAGCAGCACGAGTCCCGCGACGGTCAACGTAAGACCGCCCAGGGCCAACGGCCACGCCGCGGCGTGCGTTGCCGAGAGCGATCCAAGTCCTCCGAGGGGTTTGTCTCGTGAGTTCACGATGGCCGCGAGCGCCAGGTACACCGGGATGCCGAGGATGACCATGATCGACTTCGTGCGCGCCGACGGTCGCCATCCCGTCGGATCGCGGCCCACGAGTCCCGTCCAGAACAGGAGGCCGCAGGTGAGCATGTACGCGTGGACGGCAACGTGCACGGTGTTGTGCTCGAGTGCCAGCTTGTAGACCGGTGTGAGCATGACCAGGAACATCGACGCGTAGTACTCGAGCGTCAGGCCGATGCCCGCAGCGCGGCCGCTCATCGACTTCATCGCCGGGTCCCTGAGCACCGCAACGATCTCGCGCCGCGCCCGCGGAGAAACCGTCCTCAGCAGAAGCGTGATCGGCGCTCCGAGCACCAGGAGCGGCGGGACCACCATCATGATCACGAGGTGCTGGGTGACGTGAACCCACGGCACCTCGTCGTACGCGGCCAGAGGAGACTGCACGGCGATCGCGAACAGCGCGATCCCCGCCAAAAAGCAAGCCGTTCGCGAGCGCGGCCAGCGACGCCCGCGAGGGGAGGGGCGGGCCGCGGCGCCGATGTACGCACCGCCGATGACAGCCTCCAGGAGCGCGCCGATCATGGTGATTCGTGGGCGACGGTCGACGTCACCGGCGCAGTGTCCCACGGTGGCGCCACGTGCAATGGCGCTGGTCAACAGTGCTCCGGACGGCGGATGTCGCCGACGGACAGCCGACAGCGCCGGTCATGTCATAGGTTCTGTGAGGTAGCAGCGCGAGCCTCGGCGTCCGGGTTCCTCTCCTCCCCCGGACGCCGGGGCTGGGCGCGCTCAGCCCTCGCGAACCATCGCTTCCGCCGCCGCGACCACGCCGGCCGCCGACGGCAGCAGCGCCCGCTCCAGCCGTGGGCTGAAGGGCATGGGCACGGTCGGCGCGCCAATGCGGCGGACCGGAGCCCGCAGCACGTCGTAGAGCTCCTCGCCGGCGCGAGCGGCGATCTCCGCGCCGGCGCCGAAATCCTGGACCGCCTCGTGCACGATCAGGAGCCTGCCGGTGCGGTCTGCGGACTCGAGCACGGTTTCCATGTCCAGCGGCACCAGCGACCGGAGGTCGATCACCTCGATTGAGACCGACGCGTCATCCGCAGCCTTCAAGCACTCGCGCAGCATCTGTCCCCAGGTGACGACCGTGACGTCGTTGCCGGCCACGGCAACCCTCGCCTTGCCGAGAGGGAGCGGATCCTGCTGTGTCGGGCCGCGCATCGCGTAAAGACGACGGCTCTCGACGAATACGACGGGATTCGGGTCCTCCACCGCGGCCACGAGCAGGTCATGCGCGTCGGTGACCGTCGCCGGCATCACGACGCGGAGCCCGGGGACGTGGGCGAGCATCGTCTCGAGACTCTGTGAGTGCTGCGCGCCGGCGCTGCGGCCGGCGCCGGTCTGCGTTCGGAACACAATCGGGCACTGGATGGCGCCGGCCGTCATGTACGGGAGCTTGGCGGCCTGATTGAGGATCGGATCCAGGCAAACGCCGATGAAGTCCATGAACATGATCTCGACGATCGGTCGCAGTCCGGTCATGGCGGCGCCGACGGCCGCCCCGACGTATCCCATCTCGCTGATCGGGGTGTCGATGATCCGCCCCGACCCGAACCGCTCGTAGAGGCCCTTCGTCACCGTGAAGATGCCTCCGCCGGCTCCAACGTCGATGCCGATCAGCACCACCGACTCATCCCGCTCCATCGCATCCGCGATTCCGGAGTTGATCGCCTCGAGGTAGCGGACGGGCTCAGTCGCGGTAGACATGCTCGTATGCCTCCTCGACGGCGGGGAACTCGGCGGCGCGCGCGAACTCGACCGCCGCATCGACCGCCGCGGCCGTCTCCTCTCGAATCTCCGCAAGCCGCTGTTCGGTCTCTGACCCGCTGCTGAGGAGTCGCGCTGCCGCGACCACGAGCGGGTCCCGGTTTCGCCACTCCGAGGCCTCATGCTCGGGCTTGTAGGGCTGGGCATCGCCCTCGTAATGACCGTGCCAGCGATAGGTCTTCGCCTCGACGAGCATCGGCCCCCGCCCCGTGCGGCAGCGCTCGACCGCGTTCGAGACGACGGCGAAGACGGCTTCGACGTCGTTTCCGTCGACGGGCTCGGCGCGTACGCCATATGCGCGGCAGCGTTCGACCACGGATGGAACGAGGGTCATCGTGCGACTGTCGCTGAACTCGGCGTACGTGTTGTTCTCGCATACGAACACAATCGGGAGGTCCCAGATCGCGGCCAGGTTGAGCGACTCGTGGAAGGACCCCTGGTTGACCGCCCCTTCGCCGAAGAACGAGACCGCTACCCGCTCCTGCGCGAGCAGCTTGCTCGATAGCGCCGCCCCAACGGCCAGCGGCATGCCGGCGCCGACGATCGCGTTCGCACCCAGGATCCCGATGGCAGGGTCCGCGACGTGCATCGATCCCCCCTTGCCGCCGCAGAGGCCGGCCGACTTCCCGAACAGCTCCGCCATCATCCGGTTCACGTCCGCCCCCTTGGCGAGGACGTGACCATGACCGCGGTGGGTCGTCGTCAGATAGTCGTCTGAACGGAGGGCAGCGCACGTCCCAGCGGCGACCGCCTCCTGACCGAGCGAGGTGTGGACGAATCCGGGGATCTCCCCGTCGCGATAGAGCTCGGACACCCGCGTCTCGAACGCGCGGATCAGCGCGAGCATCCGAAATCGCTCCGTCTCTGTGGTCTGACGATCAGACAGTAATTGCCGTGACATACGCGCCTTGCAGTGTTACAGTCCGACAATATGGCGTCAAGTGCTGTGCGGAACTACGTGTAGGCATGATCACTCCGGTCCTGATGCCCCAGCTCGGGCTCGAGGTCAACGAGGGCACCGTCACCGCCGTGCTCGTGAAACTCGGCGCCGAAGTGCGACAGGACCAGCCGCTGATCGAGCTGGAGACCGACAAGGCCGTCACCGACGTCGTCGCGCCGTGCGACGGGATCGTCCGCACGATCGAGGCCGAGCAGGGACAGACGGTCCCCGTGGGGGCGATCCTGATCAGGCTGGCGGATTCGGCGAGCGAGCCCCTAGACGGCGATCCCGGCGACACGACGGTCCGGCAGACCGAGCCGGCGGCCGCCGGTCGGGAACGGCTGCGCGTTGCGCCGGTCGCGCGGAGGGCGGCCGCGGATCTCGGAATCGATCTCACGACGATCACCGGCACGGGGCCGCGCGGGCGGATCACGCTGTACGACATCAACGCGGTGGCGGCGAATGGTGACGCTGCGGGCAGCGCGGCCCGCAGCGTCGGCCCGGTGGCGCCGGCCGCAACCCCAACTTATGAGGCGCGGGCGGGCCGGACGGAACTAACCCCGACGCGTCGCGCGATCGCGCGACGGATGACCACCAGCCAGTCGATTCCGCAGTATCACCTCGTCCGCGAGGTCGATGCGACGCACCTGATCGCGGAGAAGGCGGCCCATGCCTCACGCGGCGCAGGCCCGTCGAGCAGCGGGGACGAGAGCACTCGCCCCCCGAAGGTCGGGATCAACGACCTGCTCGTGCAGGCGATCGCCGAGACGGCCGTCCGCCACCCCGTCCTCGCGACGGCGTACGTCGAAGAGAGCGCGACCGAGCCCGCCCATCTCGCGATCCGCGAGGAGATCGACGTCGGCCTCGCCGTCGCGACCGACCGAGGGCTCGTCGTTCCGGTCATCGCAAGCGCGCACACGCGAGGCCTGGCCGCGATCGCGTCCGAGCGGGAGCGCCTGGTGGCGCTGGCGAGGACAGGCCGGATCGGCCTCGAGGAGATGTCGGGGGCAGCGATCACGCTCTCCAACCTCGGCGGCGCCGGGGTCGACCGCTTCACCGCGATGGTCAATCCGGGGGAGAGCGCGATCGTCGCTGTTGGACGGACGGTTGAGCGCCTCGTTCCCCGCGGCAGGACGATCGCCATTGTCCCGACGCTGACGCTCACGCTCACCTTCGACCACCGAGTCGTCGACGGGGCGGTCGGTGCCGCCGCGCTCGCTGAGCTCGCCGACCTGCTCGAAGGAGGGATGACGTGGAGGCCATGACCGGCTCCGGCCGCCGTGCCCTCGTGCTCGGGGCGGCGTCGGGCATCGGGCACGCGTGCGCGCTCGCCCTGGCCGCTGCGGGTTGGGAGGTGGTTGCCGGCGACATGGCCGCGATCGAGCCCGGCGGAGTGGTCGCCGACTCCGAAGTGTTCGACGTCCGCGACCCCGACGCCGTCGAAGCCGGCATCGCGAGGCTCGCCGAGGCAGCGCCGTTCGATGCCCTCGTCAACGCTGCGGGGCTGGCTCGAGTCGCTCCGCTGGACGAGATCACGCCGCGCGGTTGGCAGCTGCTGCTGGACGTGAACCTCACCGGTTCGTTTCATGTGCTCCGGTCCGCCGCGCCGAGAATGGTCGACGGGGGCTCGATCGTGATGATCTCCTCGGTCGACTCGACGCTACCGGTGCCGGGACTGGCCCACTACTGCGCGTCGAAGGCGGGCGTCGACGCCCTCATGCGATCGGCGGCGCTCGAGCTCGGGCCGCGCCGCATTCGCTGCAACGTCGTCGCCCCGGGGGTAGTGCGGACACCGCTGATGGCCCCGTTCCTGGACCGGCCCGAGGTCTCCGAATCCTTTACGTCGAGGACGCCGATGGGTCGTCTCGGGACACCGGACGACGTCGCCGACGTCGTCACGTTTCTGGTGTCGCCGGCGGCTCGGTGGATCACCGGGGTGCGCATCCCCGTGGACGGCGGCCTGAGCCTGCGCGAGCACCCATCGATGTTGCGTCAACCGGCAGCACCTGAGCCCGAAAGGACAACCACATGAGCACTTCTCAGCAGACGAAGGTCAGCGTCGACGTGGGGCGCTGCGAGCAGCTGCTCACCGAGATGGTCCGGATCCGCAGCGTCGTGGGCGAGGCGACCACCGCGCACCAGTGGGTGTCGGCCCGTCTCCGCGAGCTCGGCATGACCGTCGAGCACTATGCGGTGGAGGGCCGCAAGGTTCCGCTGGTGCTCGGAGTGCTCGAAGGCGAGAGCGACGGTCCCGGCGTCCTGTTCGACGCGCATTACGACACCGTTCACGCGGTCCCGGAAGATTGGGCGCACGACCCATGGAGCGCTCACGTCGAAGACGGCGTCCTGTATGGCCGCGGGGCGGTCGACAGCAAGGGGACGCACGTGGCGATGCTGGCGGCGCTGGAATGGGTCGTGCGGACCGGGCAGCCGCGCAGCGGTCCGATCTACTTCATGTCGGACTCCGACGGCGAGGACGGCTTCCGGGGGGCGGTTCTGATGGCGGACCTCGGCGTGACGCCGCGGGTCGGCACGATCTTCTCCGCCGAGGCGACGAGCAACACCGGCATCGAGATCGCCTACCCGGGGATCTCGACGTGGAAGGTCACCGCGGTGGGGCGCACCGCGCACCCGACCGAGCCCGAGAATGGGATCAACGCGATCACGAAGATGGCGAAGCTCGTGCAGGCCGTCGACGGCGGGCGACTCGAAACACCCCGGGGTACGTCCAGCTGGTTCGAGCCCCGCGTGACCGTGCAGGCGATTCGCACGCTCCCGGGCGGCGGCTGGACGATCCCAGGCCGTTGTGACGCCGTCGTGTCCGTGCTCTCACCTGCGGGCACGACGCTCAACGATGTGCGCGACTCGATCACCGCCTTCCTGCGGATGCTTGAGCGCGAGGACGGCGAGGTCCGGTTCGAGTTGAAGGTGCTGCCGATGGGAGCCGGCCGGCTGTGGCTGCGTCCCGGCGAAAGCGACCCCGGGGCGCCGGGCGTGAGGGCGATGGAGCAGGCGGTCGTCGATGTGCGCGGCACGCCGGGGCAGGTCCGCAAGTTCAACGGTGGGTGGGTCGACGCCGTCGAACTGATGCGCCCGGGCGCGGACGGCTACGAGTCGCCCGCCGTGATCACGTTCGGCCCCGGCGACTTCGACCAGGCACACGCGGTCGACGAGCACATCGCGGTCTCGGACGTGGCCGAGGCGGCCGAGATCTATGCCACGGCGACACTGGCTTTGCTCCGGTGAGAGCCGGAGCCGCCGGTAGAGTCACGGCTGGTCTGGACGCGGACGACGCCAACTTCATCGCTCGCCCGATCACGGTCGCGCGTGCCTATGAGCAGCTAGCGGGCCAGATCCGCGCTCGGATCCTGGCCGGCGAGCTGGTAGACGGCGACCGCCTGCCATCGGAGCTGGCGATCGGACGCGAGGCCCGCGTCAGCCGCTCGACCGTACGCGAGGCGCTCCGGCTGCTCGAAGAGGCCGGGTTCGTCGAGCGGGACAGTCCACGCATCCTGGTCGTTCGTCGGCCGCGGGGCGAGGAGCCGGCGTTGCGTGAAGCCACGCGCGCGCTGCGTCACAGCAACGTCACGTTCGACGATCTGGTCGAAGCGCTGCTCGCGCTTGATCCCGCCCTGACACGGCTCGCGACCGAGCGAGTCGACGACGCGCAGATCGCGCAGCTCGGCTCGCATCTGGACGAGCAGCGGAAGGTGCTCGCCGATCCGCAAGCCTGGACCCGGCTCGACGACGAGTTCCACGTGATGATCGCGGAGATGAGCGGCAACGCCCCATTGCTGCTCGCGCGGCGGCCGGTCAGCGCTCTCCTGCTGCCGACGATGTGGCGGTTCGTGCGCGAGGAGCGGATGACGCGGGCGGCGTTCACCTTCCACGAGCGGATAGTGGAACAGATCCGCGCCCGGGATCCTGAGGCCGCCGCGTTCATGACCCGCAAGCACATCAACGACTTCCGCCGTGCCTGGGAGCGGGCAGGACTCGACGTCCACCAGACGATCGGCGAGCTCGAGTAGCCCGGTGTCAGCTCCAACTGTTTCGGGTCAATTTACGGGTCGGGGTTGAAGCTTCCTATCGCACACCTGAAGGGAGCCGAGATGGTCACACCACGCGTCACCGAAATCCCCACTCCGTCGATGAAGCTGGCGCTCGAGCGCCTCGCCCAACTCTCGCCGGCGCCCGACCCACGAGGCGGCCGCCTGGATCAAGCTCGCGCCAGCGAGCAAGTACAGTCGGGCGGGGATGATCGCTGACGCGCGGAGCGGCGCGGGACTGAAGCGGCTGGCTGGCCTACCCGGGGGCGGCGCCCACCCGGCGAGCTTCGAGCGCATTGATCTGGCCGTCGAGGGAATGAGTTGTGCGGCCTGCGTGCGCACGGTCGAAAGCAGCCTGAACCGGCTGGACGGCGTGCATGCGAGCGTGAATCTGGCGACGGAGACCGCCGCGGTGCTGTTCGAGCCCGAGCTCGTCGACTCGGACCAGCTTCTGGGGGCCGTCCGGGACGCCGGATACGCCGCACAGGTCAGCGAGCACCCCTGGAGCCGGAGCGAGCGGATCGATCCAGGCAGCCGGCTGCGCTCCAGGCTGAACGTGGCGCTCGCGATCGCCGGACCGATGTCGCTGCCGACGCTCGTGCCGCGGCTGCGTTCCCGACGCTGGCAGTGGGCGTACCTCGCCGCGGCGGCGCCCGTCGTCCTCTGGGCAGGGCGGCCGTTTCACCAAAGAGCACTGAGCGGGCTGCGGCATCGCGCGATGACCATGGACACGCTGGTGTCGCTCGGGTCGCTGCTTGGGCTCGGAGCCGGGGGGGCCGGCGTTCTCTCTGGCAAGCGCCGGGCATATCGTCATCTCGAGGTGGCGGTCGGCGTGACAGTCTCGATGTTGAGCGGCCGGGTGCTCGAGGCCGATGCCCGCGGCGCCGCGGGTGAGGCGATTCGGGCCTTGCTCCAGGCGGGTCCGCGTGAGGCGTCGCTACTCGACGATGACGGGGGCGAGCGGCTCGTCGCTGTGGACGAGCTCGTCGTGGGCGATCGGTTCCTGGTGCGGCCCGGCGAGGCGGTCCCGACCGACGGTGTTGTCGCGGATGGGAACTCGGCCGTTGACCAATCGCTCGTCACCGGGGAGAGCCTGCCGGTCGACGTCGGCCCAGGGGATGCGGTCATCGGCGGGGCCGTCAACGCCGGCGGCCCGATCGTCGTGACCGCCACGCGGGTCGGATCTGACACGGCACTCGCGCGGATCGCTCAGCTCGTCGCCGATGCGCAACTTGGCAAGGCCCCGGTTCAGCAGCTCGCCGACCGGATCGCCTCCGTGTTTGTCCCTGCCGTGATCGCGCTGTCCGCCGGCACTCTGGCGGTCCATGTCAGACGCGGCGAATCTTTCGACGACTCGCTCCAGGCGGCGATGGCGGTGCTCGTCGTCGCGTGTCCGTGTGCGCTGGGGCTGGCGACACCGGCGGCCTTGATGGTCGGCGTCGGCCGTGGGGCCGAGCTCGGAATCTTCATCCGCTCGCCGGCCGTGCTCGAATCCGCGCACGGGGTCGATGTGATCCTGCTCGACAAGACCGGCACCTTGACGACAGGCGCAATGGGACTGGTGGAGGTTGTCGCCGATGGGCTCGACCGCGACGAAGCGCTGCGTCTGGCCGGCGCCGTGGAGGACCGCTCAGAGCATCCGATCGGCAGAGCGATCGCGGCCGCGGCCCGAGACCGCGTGCACCGGCTGCCGCCAGTCGAGGGATTCGTCGCCACCACGGGGTTTGGCGTCGAGGGCACGGTCGGAGGTGACAGCGTGCTCGTGGGGCGGCTCGCGCTCCTCGCCGCGCGAGGAGTGACGGTTCCACAGGCATTGCGCGACACGATCGAGCGAACGGAGGACGACGGGAACATCGCCGTGCTCGTCGCCGTCAACGGCCAGGCCGGAGCGGTACTCGTGGTATCCGACGAGATCCGGCCGACCAGTGCCGTCGCCGTAGCCCGCCTGCGCCAGCTCGGGCTACATCCGATCCTCATCACCGGTGACCAGGAGCGCACTGCTCACGCGGTCGCCCGCGCGGTCGGGATCGATGAGGTGATCGCCGAAGTACTGCCCGAGGGGAAAGCGGCCGTCGTCCGTCGACTCCAGGATGAGGGACACAAAGTCGCGGTCGCCGGAGACGGAATCAACGACACCCCCGCGCTCGCGCGAGCAGACCTCGGACTCGCCGTCGGAAGCGGCACCGACGTTGCGATCGAAGCCTCCGACCTCACCCTCGCGTCAGCCGATCTGATCGCTGCCGCCGATGCCGTCCGTCTCGCCCGTGCCACGTTCTCCACGATCCGTGCAAATCTCCGCTGGGCGGCCGCTTATAACCTCATCGCCCTTCCGGCCGCCGCGGCGGGGCGACTCAATCCGGTCCTCGCAAGCGCCAGCATGGCGACCTCGAGCCTCGTGGTGATTGCGAACTCGCTGCGCCTGCGACAGTTCCAGCCCAGCCGCGATGACTAGCATCGCCGAGCGATCGCCCGGCGCGTGACTGGATAACCATGGCGTCCGGAGTGAGCGACGTCGTCGCCACGCACGAGCAGGCTGCCGCGCTGGACCGAGAGCCGCTCGTCGTGCTCGAGGCGCTCCAGGCATTCTTTGACGACGCCGGACTCGGGACCGGACCGGTGACCGCGCGGCCTATTGGCGACGGTCACTCCAACGTCACTTACGCGATCGCCCGTCCCGGCGAGCGGTGGGTGCTGCGCCGGCCGCCGCGCGGGCCTTTACCGCCGTCCGCTCACGACGTGCTCCGTGAGGCCCGGTTGCTCGCCGCTCTGTCGGGCGCTGGCCTGCGCGTGCCTGTCGTCACCGCGGTGTGCGCAGACGCCGCGGTGATAGGAGCCCCGTTCTACGTGATGCGATTCATCGATGGCGATGTTCTGAGCACCGCGCTACCTTCGGCGTTCACGGGCTCCCGTGACCCAGAGCGTATCGCCGGCGAGCTCGTCGAATCGCTGGCGGACCTGCACGCCGTAGACATCGACGACGCAGGACTGTCCGAGTTCGGGCGTCGTGACGGTTACCTTGAGCGCCAGGTGCGGCGCTTCCGCGGGTTGCTTGAGCAGAACGCTACGCGGCCGCTGCCCGAGTTGGAGGCGGTGGGGGAATGGCTCGATGCCAACCGGCCACTCAACTCGGAGCTGACCGTGGTTCACGGCGATTACCGCCTCGGGAACATGATCTTCGCGGCCGACCCGTCGCCTCGACTCGCGGCCATCCTGGACTGGGAGATGGCCACGCTGGGTGACCCGCTGGCAGACCTCGGGTACATGACCGCCATGTGGGCTCAGGCCGAGGACGAGCACGACCCGATGCTCGACTTGTCGGAAGTGACCCGGCTACCGGGCTTTCCGGCGCGCGCATGGTTAGCCGAGCGCTACGCACACTGCTCCGGACGCGAGCCCGCCCACCTGACGTGGTACCAGACGCTCGCGGTATGGAAGTCGGCGATCTTTCTGGAGAGCAGCTACAGAAGATTCCGCGCGGGTAGCACAGATGACGACTACTTCGCGCGCCTGGAACATGGTGTTCCCGTGTTGGCGCGACGCGCCCTGCGCGGGATCCAGCAAGTCTGAACACACGGTTGGAGAGAGCGGAGCGGCC
>CAWCEF010000004.1:0-900074 GCA_963794515.1 uncultured Solirubrobacterales bacterium
GCGTCTCAGAACTGCTGTAAATGCGTGCTGGTGCTGTCGTAGCGACGGCGTAGGTTCCCTCAAGTCCTGCAAGACGATGAAGGAGGCCTACGGAAAGCGCCGGACAACCGGCATGAGGATGGGGATGAGAGAGCCCTACATCGAAGATTTAGCGAGTCACGGTGGCCCTGAGTCATGCGTTGGCGACCCGCGAGGGCGCAGCGAAGCGTTGACAGGGGTGCACGCGGGCCGGGTATTGAGCCTCGAAAACTCCATTGTCCAGGGCGCCGACGCGGTCGTAGGTGCGGAAGGCAACATCGCTGGCGGCGTTATCGCGAGTCGTCAGCGGGCCCTGCGTGGTCGGAGAACCCGTGCACGTGTGCGATCTCCTCATGCCGAGAACCGGGAGATCTCGCGGTCGCCCGCGCCTGTGATGATGCCTCGTCCTGGATGGTTCGCGGGGTGGCATATCAGCGGGCGGTGGGCCGCGGGGGGAACGCTGAGGCGGTAATCCCCCGGTGAACGAGCGCGAGAAGTCGGACAGGCCCGTACTACCTGTGAAGCCGCCGAACAACGCCGCGCAAGCGGCCGCGGAGGTGGTGGAGGGAAGGGGCCTGCGCGAGGGGAACGCGACGAGCAAAACGCGCTCCGGACCCAGAGCCGGGCAAGGCGCGCCAAGTGCGCTCGATCGCGTGCGTCGAATCGCACAGCAGGACAAGGGTGCACGGTTCACCGCGCTGCTGCACCACGTTGACGTCGATCGCCTCCGGGCGGCCTACCGGGCGTTGAACCCGAGGGCCGCGACCGGGGTGGACGGGGTTACGTGGTTTGAGTACGGGCTGGATCTCGAGGAGAACCTTCGCGATCTGCACGCCCGGCTTCATCGCGGCAGCTACCGGGCGAAGCCGTCACGCAGGGCGTACATACCGAAGCCGGACGGGCGGCAAAGGCCGCTCGGGATCGCTGCGCTTGAGGACAAGATCCTTCAGCGGGCGGTGGTCGAGGTACTGAACGCGATCTACGAGACGGACTTCCTCGGTTTCTCCTACGGGTTTCGGCGCGGGCGCTCACCGCATCAAGCGTTGGACGCGCTCGCGTTCGCGATCGGGCGGAGAAAGGTGAGCTGGATTCTGGACGCGGACATTCGCGGCTACTTCGAGCACATCGATCGGTCGTGGATGGCTCGGTTTCTGGAGCACCGGATCGGGGATCGGAGGCTCCTGCGCCTGATCCAGAAGTGGATGAGCGCAGGGGTGATCGAGAACGGGGAGTTGGTCGACACGCTGGAGGGGACGCCACAGGGGGCTTCGGTTTCACCGTTGCTCGCCAACGTCTACCTGCACTATGTGTTCGACCTGTGGGCCGAGCGGTGGAGGCGCCGGCAGGCGCGCGGCGAGGTGATCGTCGTGCGTTTCGCGGACGACTACATCGTGGGCTTTCAACACCGAGACGACGCTGAGCGGTTCCTGGCTGAGCTGCGCGGAAGGCTTGCGCAGTTCAACTTGGAGCTGGCGGCCGAGAAGACGCGCCTGATCGAGTTCGGCCGGTTCGCCGCCGAACGCCGACAGAAGCGGGGACTTGGCAAGCCGGAGACGTTCACGTTCCTGGGCTTCACGCACATGTGCGCGAAGGACAGGCACGGGCGCTTCGCGCTTCGGCGCGTGACGGAGAAGAAGCGGATGCGGGCGAAGCTAAAGGCGATCAAGGAAGAACAGAAGCGACGCCGACACCTGCCCATCCCCGAGCAGGGACGGTGGTTAGAGCGCGTGGTGCAAGGGCACTACCGCTACTACGCCGTGCCCGGCAACATCAGGGCGGTCAGCACGTTCCACGACCAAGTTCTGCGTCACTGGTTCACGGCGCTTCGGCGCCGCAGTCAACGCACGAACCTGGCCTGGGAACGACGAAGCCGCCTGGCATCTCGATGGCTCCCACCGGCCCGGGTCGTGCATCCCTGGCCTGACACGCGATTCAACGCCAAGACCCGAGCGAGGAGCCCAGTGCGGTAGTTCCGCACGCTGGGATCTGCGCGGGGGGCGGCCAGCAATGGCCGTCCCTACCGCGACCCGTGAGACGTACCGTACCGCCGTCGGCGGAGATACAAGCGAGCATCGACAAGCTGCTGTCGAGGGGCTGGTCGATGATCCGCAGAAGATGCTGTCCGAGCTTGCCCGGCTCGGGGCGAGGTTGATCATCCAGCGGGCGGTCGAGGAGGAGTTCGATAGCTGGCTGGGTCGTGCTCGGTATGAGCGCCGGCCAGAGCGCCAACGCGGGTTGCGTAACTATGACTCGGGGATGCGTAACGGGTTTCGGCCCCGGCACGTTCAGACGGCCGAGGGTGAGCTGCGGATCGAGATTCCGCAGGTCCGTGAGGCGGCGATCCCGTTCGTGTCCAAGCTGTTCCCGAAGTGGCATTGCAAGCGGCTGCTACGGACCGACCCGCTGAAAGCGTTGATCATCGGCGGGTTCGTCCGCGGCCTGTCGATGCGCGACGTCGAGTCGTTGTGCGAAGAGGCGGGGCTCGGGAAGGCCTCAAAGTCGAGCGTGTCCAGGGTCTGCGCGGAGCTGCACGAGCGGTTCGAAGCGTTCTGTCGCCGCTCGCTATACGACGTCAACCTGGTCGCCCTGTTCCTTGACGCGATCTACCTCCCGGTCCGTCCGAGCGGCCCGAAAGAGGGCGTGATCTGCGCCTGGGGGATCACCGAGAACGGCGAAAGAGCGTTGGTGTCCGTGCGGTTGGGGATGCGGGGGGGCAAGGAAGACTGGCTCGAGCTCGGCCGCGATCTGACCAGCCGCGGACTCGCCGCGCCACGGCTCGTCGTAGCCGACGGTGCGCCTGGGCTGATCTCGGCGGTTGAGGAGATCTGGCCGCGCGCTGACCGCCAGCATTGCGCCGTTCACCGCCTCCGGAACCTCCTGGCCAAGCTCCCCAAGTCAGAGCAGGACCGGATCCGATTCAACTACTGGTCAGCACTCACCGACGCGACGTCAGTCAAGGACGCCAAGCTCCGCCTCCAGGTGCTGATCTCAGAACTCGAGCATGCCGGCTACGAGTCGGCCGCCCGCTGCCTCTCAGACGACCTCGACGCCCTGATCGTGCACCTGCGCTATCCCCTCAGACACCGCGAACGGTGGCGGTCAACGAACCTGCTCGAACGGTCGCTCGGGGAGGTCCGCCGGCGCACGAAGGTGATGGGCCGGTTCCCCGGCGAGACCAGCTGCCTCTCACTCGTCTGGGCGGTGCTCGACCTGTTCTTCAACCACGCCAGCAACGGCGCCACGTTCACCGACGTCGACCGCCAACACCTCTACCGAATCAAATACCACAAGCTGACCCCAACACTCTCGACAGGAGGTCACCGCCGCATAGACTCACCCACGAGAACCTCAACCGCGAGCGAATTTACAGCGGCAAAGGGACGCGACCACGCGAATCGAAGAGACCTCGTATTCGCCAATCTCGAGAGCGCCGCGTCGAACCCCGTCGAGCCGCCGTTGCCGATCGGCTCGGAGTTGTGCTTTGGCATGAACGCGGGTGCCAGGCCGGCGGCGACGGTGCGGCCGCGAGGGTGCTTGCCCATCACTCGTCTCGCGCCGCTCAGCAAGCAATCCAGCACTGTTGCTCTCATAGGCCGAGCAGGCGCCCGATCGAGCCCTCGAATCTCTTCCCGGATGGACGACCAGCAGGAGCTAGCGCGTCGCGGCCCCTGGCTCCTCCAATCAGCGATTGCAGAAGTAGCGTGTCGAGACCGAAGCAGGTCTCGGTCGCCACAGCTGTCCGCACCTAAGATTCGCCAAACTCGCGTCTGGCGGTGAAGCTCGACCGGGAAGCACGCGACCCCCTCGCATCCGCACGAAGGAGGTTCGTCGACGCAGTCGGGCAAGAGGCCCGTCCCCGAACGGAAGCAGGTCCGTGCCGCGAGCGGTCAGTTGTGGTGCGGCGGTCTGGAGGGAGACTTCGCTCGCCGGCGCGGTTAGGACCCCGCGGAACCGATGCGGCCCTTACTCGGCGTGCTGGACGGCCAGGTGGCGCGATGCGGGACGGACGTTGCGAAATCAGCCGTTCCGGCGCATCCGCTGTATGTGCACTCGGACGCTAGACGCGGTCGAAGCGTCCTCGGGAGGTCAGCGGCGTGCTCTGGGCTACCTCGGGGAGGTACTCGTCGAGGAATACCCGGGCGACGAGCTCCTGGCGCGAAGCGACGCCGACCTTGTTGTAGAGGCTCTTGGTGTGGTCCTCGACCGTGTGCGGAGAGAGGACCAGCGTCTCGGCGATCTCGGAGCGCGACAGTCCGCGTGCGAGGAGCGTGGCGACCTCACGCTCGCGGGTGGTCGCGCCGAACGCCTCCAGGCGGACGGTCGCTGAGCGGGCGGCGCTGGCGCGCTCGATCACGATCGCCACGCGACCGTCGGACGCCGAGCCCGGGCGGGACGCGTGGAGGGTCACCCAGCCGTTATCGGCTGGCACGGTGACGACGTTCGCGCCGCCCTGGGCGGCGTGGGGTGCGCTGCGGACAAACCCTGCCAGGGAGAGCACCGCGGCGGGCATGTCGTCGTCGGCGTAGGGGAGGTCGCTGGCGGCGATCGAGGCGAGCAGCTCCCGGGCCGGCGGAGTGATCATCTCCACCTCGTCGCCGGGGCCGAGGACGACGAGACCGGGCGCCTCGAGCCCATTGATGCGCCGGGCCGCATCGAAGCGCAGCGAAGTGCGGATCCCACGCGCGACCGCCGCGGTGATCGCAGCGAGGGCGTCGGCGTCCTTCGGTCGGAACGGTCCGCTCGACGCGCGGCGGGCGATGTGGACAGCGCCCCACACGCGCCCGCGGATGACGAATGCGGCACGGAGCTCGTGCGGGATGTCGGACGGCAGGAGGAGATCGCGGTAGCGCGGGCTGCTCTCGGGACTGCCACGGGTGGCGTGGTCGAGGATCCCCACCGGCACCCGCTTGGCGGCGAGCCCGGCGAACGTGTTGACGTCATCGATCATGTACTCGCTGCGGATGATCAGCTCGCCCGCACCTGGTGTCTGCTCCGGGGTGAGGATCCCGCGGCCGATCAGCTCCGCGGGATCGTCGCTGGTGAGCAGACGCGTGTGCGGGTCGAGCGTGTGCCAGCAGCTCGCGTCGTTGTCGACCACCGTGCGCACCCTAGGAGCGAGCTCGGCGAAGAACTCCCTGCGCGGCAGTCCCCTGGACGCGAGGAGATCGACCTCGTCGATCAGCGCTTCGACGGACCGTGCCATCGCCGAAGTGTCCCACCGCATGCAAGAAAGATCCCCGCGCGCGGGGGATGGTCACGCGGCGCCGCGCGGGGCATGCTGTGCACATGACAACTCTCACCCCCATCGCACAGCAGCCCGGCACCGGCGAGCACCTCTGGTTCTTCGGCGGGCTGACGACGATCAAGGCGGCCGGCGACGGCGCCATGGTCACAGAGCAGACGGCTCCACGCGGAAGCGGCTCGCCGCTCCACGTCCACCACAACGAGGACGAATGGTTCTACGTCCTCGAAGGTGAGCTCACGATCTGGGTCGACGGCGAGACCCATCTCGCACCAGCCGGCTCGTTCGTCCTTGGGCCGCGCCACATCCCGCACACGTTCATCGTGAGCTCCGAGATGGCGCGGTTCCTCCTGGTCACCGAGCCGGGTGACTTCGCGGGCTTCGTCCGCGCGCTGGGCGAGCCCGCCCCCGGCCCGGAGCTCCCGCCCGGTCCGGCAACGCCGCCCGACATGGAGCTGGTGATGAACACGGCCGCCGAATACGGCCTGGAGATCCTCGGCCCCCCTGGCATCCCGGCCTGACTCCGAAGAAGACGGAACATGAGCATCGAGACCCTTAGCAAATCCGCGTCGACCCAGAACAGGCTGGCCGCCCGCCAGTGGGTCGACGCCTTCAACGCCCGCGACGACGAGGGTGAGGCTGACGCTCGAACCGCCGACTACATCGGGCACGCTCCCGACAGCATGCACCTGCCCGCACTCGACAGCGACGCGTGGGTCGCGTTCCTCGGCACCTTTCTCGAGGGGTTCCCCGACCTGCACCTCGAGGTGCAGGACACCGTGGCCGATGAGGAGATGAACGCGCAGCGGATCCTGTTCACCGGAACCCACACGGGGCACTTCCGCGGCCTGCCACCGACCGGCCGTAAGGTCCGCTTCTCCGGTCTCGAGATCAGCCGGATGGTCGACGGGAAGGCCGCCGAGCACTGGTTCCAGATGGACACGCTCACGATGTTCGAGCAGCTCGGCCTGCGGGTCGTCCCGGGCCCCCGGCTGCTACCACGACTCATGACCGCGCCCCTCATGAGGCTCTCAAAAAAGTGGCGGCGTTGAGCTGGCCAACAGCCGCCTGAGCCGCGCCAGTCCACCCGATAGAGGCCGCCCGCCCGACAAGAGCACCCGCACCACCGGCGAGAAACGCGCCGACCCAATAGCGGGGAACTCACACCAACTGGCGAGCAGACCCGCTCCTCGCCTCTATGAACGAGGGCCCGGTGTCAAGTCCCTCGTCTGCTCGATGTCAGATCCCTGACACCCTCACTGCTAATGGCCGGGTGAACGCTGGCCGTGTCAAGCGCCTCAGCAAGTGCACTGAAGTGAACAGGTGGGCTGATGGCGCTTGACACGACAGCGTGAACCTGGCAGGACGTTGTCAGGGTGCGCGGGCGAGTCGGTGATGATGTGGAGCAGTGCCCATGTCTCTATCGCTTCATCAAACTTCGAGGACCAGGTGTTATCGGGGCTCGCTCCGGCGGCGCATGTCAAAAAAGGACTGTCAGGCAGTCAGGCGAGAAATGGCGCCTTCCGGAGCGAAGGGCTTGAACGGCTCGTTGCGGGTCAGCATGTACCAGATCGCCTCGGTCAGCTTGCGAGCGAGCTCGATCTGGGCGACTTTCGCGCCGCGCTGGCGGCCCAGGCGGCGCTTGGTGCGCTGGTAGCGCTCCTTGTAGAGCGGGTGCGCGGAGGCGTGGATCGCTGCTTCCATCAGCCCCCAGCGCAGGTACCGGGGGCCGTGCTTGGAGATCGGGCCGCGGCGATCCATATCCCCGGACTGCACCACCCTGGGGCACAGGCCGGTGTACCCGGTCAGCTTGACCGGCGAGGAGAAGCGGCTGATGTCGCCGATCTCGGCGGCGATCGTGAAGCCGGTGACCCAGCCGATCCCAGGGACGGTCATCAACAACGGGATGTAGCGATGATCGGCGCCTGAGCGCTGCAGCCACCGCTCGATCTCGCCGATCCGCCGGTCGAGATCGTCGATCAGCTCAACGCTCGCCCGGACGTGACCAAGCCACGGCTCCGGGAAATCCAGGCCAGCGAGCAGCCGTCGGCCGCCCGCTCCGAACAGGTCCGCCATCGGGACCTGATGGCCGAACGCGATCAGCGACGCATGGACGCGGTTCTTGAGGATCGAACGGTGCTTGACCAGGTGCAGGCGCCACCTCGAGCGCTCACGCTCTTGGCGGAGCTCGGGCGTCGGCAGCCAGATCGCCGGCACCAGATCCCGGAACGACAGCTCCGCGAGCACGCGCGCGTCGATCTTGTCGGTCTTGCACGCCAACGGCGCCAGACCCTTGACCCGTTGCGCGTCCGCGACCAACACCTCCCACCCGTACCGGACCAACTCGTCGTGCACGAACCGCGCGCCGTTCATCGACTCGACCACCCCGCGCACCGGCTCGTCATACACCGCGACCCGCCGCGTCAGCCCGTACAGCCCGTCGCGGTCCGCCGGTGCGCGGAAGTGCTCGACCAGCTCCCCCTCGCTCGAGATCAAGCACACGTCGACCCGCCTGCGGCTCAGATCCAACCCAACGTGCAGCACAGCAACTCCCCTCCTTCCGAGGAAGACGAGCAGGATCAGCCCGGCCCATGACGTAACGTGAGCCCAGGTCGGTCCTCCGTATTTCGCTAGCCCGGCCGCGCGGCCACTAACCGCGCGCGCCTGACCCAAAGCTTTCGATCCGGAGGGCCGACCTCCTGCCGGGAACGCCGGGCCAAACCCTCGTTCAATCACAGCCAAAGGTGCGCATCGACGGCGTCGCCCGACTACCTCTTCGGCGTTAGCTGGAAGCTCCGGAGCCGCAAGCACCAATCGGTCACGCCGGCGTCGGAGGTCAGCGCTGCGGCAAAAAAACTATGGATCAAAAGGGCGATTCCTAAAACGAGCGAGGACGACGAGTTCCGCCTCGTCGGTCCGAACCGAGCCGACAACATTGTTGGCCCGCGCTCGCTTCGTGACATTCCGAGCCGGAGCTCCCGCGGGGAGCACGTCGATCGTGAGCTCGATGCCGAGCGCCGCGGAGATCCGCATGAGCGTGTCGATGTTCGGGTTGACCTCACCCAACTCGAGGCGCGCGACCTGCGGCTGCTTCATGCGCAGGCGCTCGGCGAGCTCCCGCTGCGAGAGATCGTGCTCGGCCCGATAGCGGACGATCGCAACCGCCACCGCACGTGCCAGCACCGTCCGCTCCCACTCCGCACAGAACTCGGGGTTGGAGCGCAACTGCTCGGCGATCAGCTCGTCGTTGCTCTTCAATCGCACTGCGTTACGATAACACAAGTGTTATCGAAGTCGCTCGCGATGGCCTAGGACTCTTTCGACCTCGCGGGCTCCCAGGGCGACGGCTTCTCGTGATCCGTCTTAAGGAAGAAGATCGTCTGCCGGAGCTCGGGCAGGGATCCTGGAGCCGGGGTGCTGGAAGGAGGCTTCGGGGACTGGCCCTGGGGTTCCGGCGTCGCCATGACGAGGAAGCCACCGCGTACTTACCAGCGGTCGGATGGTTCGATTGGATGCACTCAGTGCCGTTGGCAGCGGCAGGTACGCTCTAGGCATGGCAACGCGCGAAAGAGTCAACGTCGACCTCGATGTCGAGGTGGCAGCGATCCTGCGCAAGCATGCCGCGAAGGCGTACGTTAGCGAGGGCGAGATCCTCGACCGTGCGGTTCGCGCGTATGACCTCCGAGCACTGCTCACCCGCCTCCAGGCAAAGAGCGACCTCGACGAAGATCAGGCGATGGCGCTCGCACGCGAGGAGCTGAAGGCCGCCCGCACGGCCCGTCGCGCCGTCGGTTGATGCGCCTCGTTGCCGACGCGAACGTGTTCGTGTCGGCCGCGTTGGGTCGCTCGCCTCAGGCGCCGTCGGTTCGGATCATCAACGCGGCGCTCGATGGGCGCGTCGAACTCGTGATGTCACCGGCTCTGCTGGCGGAGATCGCCGACGTGCTGGCGCGGCCTCGGATCCGGAAGCGGATATCCGCCGAAGACGCTCAGCTGTTCCTCGGCGACCTCGTGGCTCAGGCTGTGATGTTCGCCGACCCGGCCAACCCTCCGAGCGTCTGCTGCGATCCCGACGACGACTGCCTGGTTGCGCTGACGCTGACGGCCAGCGCCGACGTGCTCGTAAGTGATGGCCCGGACCTCGTTTTCGGCCGCACGGCAACCGAGGTCTTCTACGCGTCCACGATCCGGGCCCGAGCGAACAAGGCGTGGAAGCAAGGTGGGCCTCGAGCCGATCACCCCACACGAGGCACGCCACTGCGCGATCTCCTACTTCATCGCGGCCGGTCTCGACTGGAAGCAGATCTCGACCTGGGCCGGCCACGGCGATGTCCGCCAGACCTGGAACCGCTACGGGCACCTCGTCCCAGGCGGCGAGGAGCAAGCCCGGCAGCGGCTCGATGCGTTCCTGACACCCACGAACCGACCCGACTGTGGCGCACGACTGTGGCGCACGACCACAAGAACGACGAAACCCCCGAAAACACGGGGGTTCTGAAGTACCGCTACCGGGATTCGAACCCGGGTTTCCGCCGTGAGAGGGCGGCGTCCTAGTCCCCTAGACGATAGCGGCGGGGAAGGTGAGCGTAGCGTCCCAAGGCTACCTCGCGCACGTGGCGGCGTGGCTGCGCCCCCCGTCCGGAAGGCTTGGCCGTGATACTTTGGGGCCTGCCAGCGGCTGTGGTGAAATTGGTATACACGCGGCGTTCAGGTCGCCGTGCCCTTACGGGCGTGGAGGTTCGAGTCCTCTCAGCCGCACTACAAGCACTGGGGCCCGGGATGGGGGTCCAGACGCGGCGGGCCTAGAGCCAGCCCTTCTCCTCGGCGATGCGCACGGCCTCCGCTCGGTTGCGGGCGTCGAGCTTCTGCATCGCCGAGGACAGGTGGTTGCGGACGGTTCCGGGCGAGAGGTAGAGGGCGCCGGCGAGGTCGGCGACGGTCGCGTGCTCGCGGGAGGCGAGCAGGACCTCGTGCTCGCGCCGGGTCAGTGGGCTCTCCCCCTGGCTGAGCGCCGCGGCCGCAAGTCCGGGATCAACGACGCGCTCGCCGGCGACGGCGCGGCGGATCGCCGCCGCCAACTCGGTGGCGGGTGCGTCCTTGAGCAGGAAACCCGACGCTCCGCCCTCCATCGCTCGACGCAGATAGCCGGGCCGGCCGAACGTGGTCAGGATCAGGATGCGGCAGTCGGGGAGGGCTCGGCGGAGCTCGTCCGCCGCGTCGAGTCCGGTTGACCCAGGCATCTCGATGTCCAGCAGAGCCACGTCGGGCGTGGACGCCACCGCGGCCGCAAGCACCTCATCGCCACGAGACGCCTGGGCGACGACCTCGATGTCGGGTTCGAGGTCGAGCAGGCTGGCGAGCGCGCCGCGGACCATCGCCTGGTCCTCGGCGAGGAGTACGCGGATCACGCCGGCAGCACCCGCGTCACGCGTGCGCGACCGGCACCGTGGCGGCGAGCCGGTACCCGCCGCCGGCACGCGAACCGGCCTCGATCGATCCGTTCAGGAGGGCCGCGCGCTCTGCCAGGCCGGCGATTCCGTGCCCGCCTCGCCCGCCCGCAGTGATGCCATTGCCGGCGCCGCTGCGAGAGGCCGAGGGGCTCGGGACCCCGGCGCCACCCGCCTCGCCGGCGCCAGCCGAGCTGCCGTTGCCATTCGTGCCACGACCGTCGTCGATCACCTCGACACCGGCGTCGGTCAGGCTGGCGCTGATCTTGAACGTGCAGTGGCGGGCGCCGCTGTGGCGAATCACGTTGGTCGCGCCCTCACGGACGGTCCAGGCGAGGACAGCCTCGACGGCGGGGTCGAGGGGGACGCGGGACTCGTCAACTTGGGCCTCGATGCCGGCGGCGGAAAGCGCCATGCGGGCGCCGGCGAGCTCGCGGTCGAGGGTCGGCTGGCGGTACCCGCTGACCGCGTCGCGGACCTCGCCGAGCGCGGTGCGTGCGACACCCTCGAGCTCGGCGACCTCTCGCGCGGCGGCGGGCGGGCCGTCGGCGAGCAGGCGGCCGGCGAGCTCGGCCTTGAGCGCGATTACGGACAGGGAATGGCCGAGCAGGTCGTGGAGGTCGCGGGCGAAGCGCTCGCGCTCCTCGGCCACGGCCATGTTGGCGAGCACTGCCCTGGCCTCGTTGAGCTGCACGTTGCGGACGCGCAGGTCGCGCATCGCGAGCATCAGCACGCCGACCCCGGCGGAGCTCGCGACGAAGCCGACGACGGTGCCGCCGTCCGCGCCGCCGAGCGCCGAGCAGCCCGCGGCGAGTGCGGCGCACGCCACCACGGCCCAGAAGCCGGCCGCGGTCACGAGCGCCGCGCAGGCGGCGCAGTACGTGAACAGGAATCCCCAGCCCGACGCCTGCCAGATCGTCAGCGCCGCCGAAACCGCCAACATCAAGGCGAACAGCAGCAGCGGCGTCGGCCCCCGCGGCTGGTTGCGCCAGTGGATCACGAGCACCACGTACGCCGCGACGAACGCCGCCGCGCCGGCGATTACGAGGACCCGCTCGAGCGGCGTGCCCTTCGTGCCGATCGCGTTGGCGAGCGGGAAGACGATGAACGCCAGCCACACGACCGCCGCCACGGCCCGTATCGCGTGCGGGTTGCGCGCGTCGAGCGGATACCCGGCGAAGGGTCGATACGAGCGTGGGGCCGCCTCGCCGGCGGCCCCCGTGCACTCGTGTCCGTCTGTGGTCATCGCACCTCGCCCTGCGGCTGGCGCAGGAACCGCAGCATCAGGAAGATCCCGATCACCGTCCAGATCGCCAGTACCTGCAGATCCTGCGAGTTGAAGCCGGCGCCTAATGTCCGGGGATCGAACGCGTGCTGGAGCGCGTCGGCCAGCGCCCGGATCGGGAAGATCTTGGCGATGTCGACCAGCACCTTGGGCATCCCATCCGTAGGGAACCAGATGCTCGAGATGAACGTCAACGGCAAGATCAGCAGGTTCACCACGACCGGCGCGGCCTCGGCGTTCGGGATCAGTCGTGCGACGCCGATGCCGAGCGAGGTGAACGCGGCGGTTCCGAGCACGAGCGTCACCAGCAGGCCGGGGATCGTCGAGCCGCGGAGGTGGACACCGTAGGCGCCGACGCCGAGCGCAAGCGTGATCGCGGTCATCAGCAGCACGATCACGAGCGTCGAGCCGATCCGCGCCGCGACGTAGGCCCACCGCGGCAGCGGCGTGCCCTGCATGCGCTTGAGCACTCCCTGGTCACGGAGGATCGCGGTGCTGATCGCCATGTTGACGAACGTGGTGGCGATCAGGCCGTAGGCGAGGATCCCGGGCACGAAGAAGTCGTCGTAGGGAATCCCGCCACGGGTCGAGATGTGCGCACCCTTGTCGAGCGAGGCGAAGATCACCAGGAACATCAGCGGGAACGCGAACGTGAAGATGCCACGTCCCCGGTTGCGCCAGTAGGCGCGCTGCTCGTAGCGGATCTGCCATGCGACCAGGCCGAGGTCGCGCTTGATTGACGGTGAGGCGGCGACGGCGCTCATCGAACCACCTCCTCGGCGGTCGGTGCCGGATCGACGGAGTGGGTGAGCTCGAGGTAGATGTCCTCGAGCGTCGGCTGGTTGACGGAGAAGTGGCCGAGGTCGACGTCGTTGTCGAGCGCCCAGGTGGTGATGCGCTGCGCCGCCGCCACCGGCTGCTTGGTCAGCACCAACACGCGGTCATCCTCGAGCGAGCGTCGCTCGCAGGGGACGTCCGGCAGATCGCCGAGCGACCACTCGGGCGGCAGCGAGAAGCGGATCTCTGCCGGTCGCAGGTCGCGTCCGCCGAGCTCCTCGGGCCGTCCCAGCGCAATGATCTGGCCCGCGTTCATGACCGCGACGCGATTGGCCAGGTGCTGGGCCTCGTCCATGTAGTGGGTGGTCAGGAACACGGTCTTCCCGAGGTCGCACAGCGAGCTGATCGTCGACCACGCCTGCCGGCGCGCCCCCGGGTCAAAGCCGCTGGTGGGCTCGTCAAGGAAGATCAGATCGGGCTCGCCGACCAGCGCGAGCGCGAGGTCCAGCCGCCGGCGCTGGCCGCCGGACAGGTGCCGGGCGCGGGTGTCGCGCTTCTCGCCCAGCTCCACCAGCTCGATCACCTCGTCGACCGGCCGGCGTTGCGGGTGATAGCGGCCGTACATCTCGATCAGCTCCCGAACGGTGAGATCGTTTTGGACACCGCACTCCTGCAGCACGATTCCGACGCGCTCGTGAAGCTCGCGTTCGGAGCGGGCCGGGTCCATGCCCAGCACTCTGACCTCGCCGCTGCTGCGTCTGCGGTAGCCCTCCAGGATCTCGACGATCGATGTCTTGCCCGCCCCATTAGGCCCCAGTAGGCAGAACACCTCACCCCGTGCAACTTCAAAGCTGACCCCGCTCACAGCCTCCAGCTCGCCGTACGACTTGCGCAGGTCGCGCACCTCGATGGCGGGCCCTTCTGTGTGTGTATGGGTCGTTTTCATGTCAGGCAGCCTAGGACCCGACCGCCAATTGCGTAAGTGGCGCCCGGCCGAAATCCGGGATGACAAACGTCACGGTCGCCTCAATAGCGACCGGGTTACCCGACCCGTGCTAGGGCTGGTGGTTCCAGAGCTGCAAGACCTGCGTCTCGCGCTCGAACCCGAGCGCGCAGATCGTTCCAGTCTTCAGCGCGAACCGGGCGCCGGCGGCCGGCTCCATCTCCAGCCACCGCGCGGTCAGGACCCTGAGGATGTGCCCGTGCGCGAACGCCAGCCCGTTGCCGTCGCCCGAGCGCAGCCGCTCGATCGCGCGATCGGCCCGCGCGCCCACCTGGGCCGGCTGCTCACCGCCTGGACACCCGTCGGTCCACAGGTTCCAGCTCGGGTCGATCTCCCGGATCTGCGGAGTGGTCAGTCCCTCGTACTCACCGTAGTCCCATTCGCGCAGGTCTTCGCAGATCCCCGCGCGATCGCCGAACCCCGCGATCTCGCACGTCTCGCGGGCCCGCAGCAGCGGGCTGGTGAGCACGACCGAGAACTCCCAGTCGGCGAGCGCCGGCTTGAGCCCCTCGGCTCGTTCCCGCCCCTTTTCGGTCAACGGCAGATCGGTGTGGCTCGTGTGTTGGCCGCTTAGGCTCCACTCGGTCTCGCCGTGGCGGACCAGAACTATCTCCATCCCCCGTACCCCCCGGTCTCGCCGTCGCCTCAGGCGTCGTCGGCGTCGTAGGCCTCGCGCGCGATCGTCTCGCGCGCCTCCTGTTCGTCGAGCACCGACTCGTCACCGTGCTCTGACTCGTGATGCGTCTGCATCTGGCGGAGCAACTCGTCGTCGGTCGCCGCGGCCAGCGGCTCACCGCAGACGTTGCACTCGATCACTCGCTTGGACATGACCCGCTCACTTCCTCTGGAGTCTCAAAGATTGCGTGCTGCCTCGGGCGTCGCCCGCGGCGTCGGCCTCGGCCTCGAGTTCGTGCGCTGCGAGCAGTGCCGCGCCCAGCACGCCAGCGCGCACGCCGTGCCAGGCCAGCCGGATACTCGTCCGCCGGCCCAGTCCCGGCACCACGTACTCGAGCGCGACGCGCTTCGCGGTCTCGAGCAGCCGCTCGCCGGCCCGGGCCGCGCCACCGCCGATCACGACCTCCTCCGGGTCGAACGTGTTGATCGCGTTGGCGACGCCGATTCCGACCCGCTCGGCCCAGCGCTCGATGATCCGCTGAGCCACCTCGTCGCCGTCCTCGGCGGCCTGTACGGCTTCGGCCCCCGCCACCTCCTTGCCCTCCGCTCTGAGCCTTCCGAGCGCCGAGTCCGGCGCCGCATCCGCAGCCTCCAGGACGAGCCCGTCAAGCGCGTGTCCGGCGGCCACGGACTCGAGCGACCCGGGCTCCGGGAAATGGCCGGTTGGACTGGGAACCGAAGAACCCGAAAGGTCGAGCCCGACGAGCGTGTGCCCGAGCTCGCCGGCGCCGCCGGTGGAACCGCGGTAGATGCGCCCGCCGAGCACGATCCCGCCGCCGACGCCGGTCCCGATCGTGATCATCACGAGGTTGTGCGCGACCAACCGCAGGTCGGAGTCGTGGGCCTCGGCGAGCGCGGCGACGGTCGCGTCGTTGTCGACGTACACCGGCACACCGAGCCGCTCTCCCAACACCGAACGGAGTGACACATCCTTCAACGGGATGTTGACCGAGGACACGACGCGTCCGGTCTCGAACTCGACGATCGAGGGGACGCCGATCCCGATCGCCTCGAGATCGTCGGTCCGCACGCGGTTGACCATCGCCACGAGCTGGTCGATCAGCGCCACGCTCCCCGAGCGGTCGGTAGGGAGCAGCAGCGAGTCGCCGAAATCGCGGCCGTGGAGCGGCGCCACGGCGACCTTGGTGCCGCCGAGGTCAACGCCGATGACCGAGCTCATGCCGAGCCCGCCCCGGACCCGAGCCGCCCGGCGGCCGCCGGGTCGAGCAGCACCTTGACGTCCTTGGCCATCGACGCAACGAGCGAGGACGGCACGTGCGGATCGGGCTTAGCGTCAGGGCCGAACGCCGCCGCCACGGCGTCCGCCTTCGAGTCGCCGGTCGCGAGAAACACCACCTGTCGAGCATTGACCAGCCGTGGCACGGTCATCGAAACCCGCGCGACAAAAGGCTCGAGACCGGCCTCCGGAACCCCCACCACCGACCGCGACCGCTCACTCAAAGAAGCCTGGTCTGGGAACAGCGAGGCGCAATGCCCGTCGGGCCCGATCCCGAGCAGCACCAGGTCGAACTTCGGCGACCCCGCCTCGCGCAACACCCGCTCGTAGTCCTCCGCCCCAGCCTCAGGACCGAGCTCGCCTTTCATCCGATGGATCTCCGGCGACCCCAGCTCCGCGAGCGCGTCGAACATCGCCGCCTTCGCCATCCTGTAGTTCGAACGGTCGTCGTCGGGCGCCACACACCGCTCGTCACCGAACCACATCGTGCACCCCGACACGTCGATTCCGACCGCGCGGACCGCGTCGACGAACTCCCCGTACGCCGCCCGGGGTGTCGACCCACCCGTGAGCACGATGTGCCCGCCGCCGGCGGCCACGCCGACGAGCATGGCCGAGCACGCTCGGCCCGGGTCGTCTACGACCTCTATCTCAGTCGCCATCCGCCCAGAACTCTCTGGCAACAGCGAGCGCCGGACCGTAGGTGGGGTCGCGCAGGAGAGCCTGGCGCACGCCCTCGCCGAGGATCCCGCCCTCGCCGCGGGAGGCCCCGAGCACAAGCCACGTATGCTCGCCGTGCCCGGCGATCGACTCGCGCGCGCGCAGTCCACCCTCGGCGCGGTCCAGCGACAACTCGTATCCGTCGCACGTGACGGTCACGCCGGCGAGCCCGGGCACCTCCTGGTCGGCCGTCTCGAGCCTGATGTCGATGTAGCGCGAGCCGCTTGTGTACGCCCGGCCCCGAAGGCCGGCGCCGTTCGCCGAGACGAGCGGCCGGGTGTTCCAGTGCAGGCGCGACCCCAACCATGCGGCGAGCAGCAGCGCACTCGCCGTGGAGCTCGCCTGGTGGCGGATCGTGAACCCCTCGATCGCCGCCAGCGACGCCCGGCGTGCGGGCGGGTCGAAGCTCGCCGCCAGGCGCTCGCGCCAGGGGGTCGTGCGCAGCCACGCGAGATCGACCACGTACGCCGACTCGAGCTCCTCCTGGGCGCGCGCGAGCCCCTCGTCGGCGTCGGGCATGTCGTCGGAGTCGAGCAGCATCACGTCGGTCAGATGTCGCAGCGCGGTGACGGCATCGTCGTGGCCGTGCGGGCACCACAGCACGGTCGGGATCTCGGAAACGATGACCGGATCGACGATCGTCTCGAGCCCGCTCAGATGCTCGGTGCCCATATCGATCTCGACCGTCTCGCGTATGACGCCGACGCCGCCGCGGGCCGAGTCTTCATAGCTCATCACCGCCATGGCGTCGAGCGTGTCGCGTCCCTCCTCGACCGCGCACAGGATCGTGCGCGAGGCGTGGTAGCGACCGACCCGCTCGAGCCGGTTAGCGATCTCGCCCTTCCACGAGCGATCGACGACGACCACAAGATTCAGGACGCGGGCGGGAGCGAGCGTCTCGTTCGCGGCGTGTCGCTCGCGCAGCATCTCGCGGAGCGCGGCCTCGATCGCGTCGGGATTCGTGTCTCGTTCAGACCAGACGTCTTCGCTCACAGCCGGCGCCACTTCTCGCCGCGTTCGAGCAGCGCGTCGGCCTCCGTCGGTCCGGCCGACCCGGCCGGATACTGCGGAACCGGAGTCGTCCTGTCCTCGTGCCACGCGGCGAGGATCGGGTCGATGATCCCCCACAGCGCCTCGATCTCGTCGCCGCGCGTGAACAGCGTCGCGTCGCCGCGCATCGCGTCGAGGATCAGCCGCTCGTACGCCTCCGGCGACTCCGACATGAACGAGGTGCCGTAGCGGAACTCCATGTTCACCGGGCGAATCCGCATCTGTGCGCCCGGGATCTTCGCTCCCAGCGAGACCGAGACGCCCTCGTCGGGCTGGAGGGTGAGGATGATCTGATTGGCCTGGACGCCTACTGAGCCGCTGCTCTGGAACGCCAGGTGCGGTACCGGCTTGAGCGTCACCGCGATCTCCGTGATCTTGCGCGCCAGCTGCTTACCGGTACGCAGGTAGAACGGAACCCCCGCCCAGCGCCAGTTCGACACGTGCAGGCGTAGCGCGGCGTACGTCTCGGTGCGCGAGTCCGGCGCCACGCCTTCCTCGTCGTGGTAGCCGACGACGCGCTTGCCACCGACCGTGCCGGGGCCGTATTGCGCCCGGACGGCCATCGACGCAACCTCGGAAACCGCGGGTGGCACGATCGCCTCGAGCACCTTTAGCTTCTCGTCGCGGACGCGGTCCGCCGTGAACGCGGTCGGGGGCTCCATCGTCAGCAGCGCCAGCAGCTGCATCATGTGGTTCTGGACGAGGTCCCGGAGTGCGCCGGCGCCCTCGTAGTACCCGGCGCGACTGCCGATCCCGATGTCCTCGGCGGCGGTGATCTGCACGTAGTCGATGAAGTTCCGGTTCCAGACAGGCTCGAACAGCGCGTTCGCGAACCGGAGCGCCATCAGGTTCTGGACGGTCTCCTTGCCGAGGTAGTGATCGATCCGGAACACCTGGGACTCGTCGAACACGTCGAGGACTTCGGCGTTGAGCTGGCGCGCGGAGGAGAGGTCGTATCCAAACGGCTTCTCGATCACGATCCGCGTCTCCGCGTCGCGAGCGCGATTGAGCCCGGCCGAGCCGAGCTTTCCCGCGATCAGTGGGAAGAACTGTGGCGCGGTCGACAGGTAGAAGACGTGGTTGAGCTCCTGCCCCGCGCGCTCGTCGAACTCGCGCAGGACCCGGTGGAGCTGGCCGTACACGTCGTCGTCGTCGAACGCGCCCGGGACGTAGCGCATGTCGTCGATCAGCCCGGTGAGGACCTTCGGGTCTGGCTTCCGGCGCGAGAAGCGCTCGATCGACTCGCGCGCCATGTCCCTGAAGTCGTCGTGCTCCTGGTCGCGGCGGGCGACGCCGACCATCTCGAACCGCTCGGGCAGAGCGCCCTCGTGGGCGAGGTTGTAAAGCGCCGGTAAGAGCTTGCGGTGCGCGAGGTCACCGGTGGCACCGAAGATCACTAGCGCGGTTGGGCGGACGGGGAGCCGCTCGAGCCCCTCGATCAGCGGGTTGTCCTGGTCAAGCTCGGCGGCGACGGCGGCGCTCTGCAATGGCTCAGCTCCCTTCGAGGATGGCGTTGATCCGGTCGGTCAAGGCGCGGACGGCGCGGGCGGGGTCGCCCACGAGCTCGACGCGTTCGGCCGCGAGCCCGTGCGTCCGCAACGTCTCGAGGTCGCCGGCGGCCTGCGCCGCGATCAGCTTCCCGAACGAGTAGCCGGCGCCCGGGATGTCGGCGTCGCGCTCGGGCGCGGCGACGAGCTGAAGGAACCGCCCGGTCGCGGCACCGCCCTTGTGAAGCTGGCCGGTCGAGTGCAGGTACCTCGGGCCGTACCCGAACGTCGTGGCGGCGCCGGTCGCGGCGCGAATCGCGGTGCGCAGCCCCGCGATCGCCTCATCCACCGCATCCGACATCGGCAGGTAGCCGAGGATCGCCACGTAATGCGGCGGTCGCACATCCGCCAGCAGCGCGCGCAGCTCGCCGTCGCCGGCGACGGCGATCGACGGGACCTCACCGGCATTCAGGACGCGGGCGGTGCTGTCCTTCGCCTCCTGCACGTTCGGCTGGTCGAACGGGTTGATTTCGAGCGCCCAGCCGGCGACGGCGACCGCGAACTCGGTCAGGAAGAAGATCCGACCGAGGTCGGCGGGGCCGTGGGCCGGGAGCGTGATCGTCGGGTGCCCGGCCGCCGAGATCTGCTCGATCGCGGCGTCCAGGCGCTCCTCGGGCTGCTCGAGGTTGCGCCGGTACACGAACACCCGGTCGTCGCCGTAGACATCGGCGCTGTCGCCGACCGGCTCGTCGACGATCGGGACGATCCCGCGGCCGTGCTTGCCGGTCGATTCCGCGACGAGCTGCTCTGCCCATAGCCCGAAGCTCTCGATCGGCGGCGAGATCATGAATGTCAGCTTGTCCCGCCCCTGGCGCGCGAGCTCGCCGATCGTGGCGCCGAACCACAGGCCGGAGTTCGACTCGCTCGAGTCGTAGTGCGCGCACATCTGCTCGGCGACCTGGCAGCGGTGCAGCAGCGCTTCGATGCTGACGCCCATCAGCGCCGCCGGGACCAGCCCGAAGTACGACAGCACCGAGTAGCGGCCGCCGATGTCGGGCGGGTTGAGGAAGCAGCGGCGCAGCCCGTTGTCGTCGGCGAGGCGCTCGAGCGGGCTCCCGGGGTCGGTCACGACCACGAACTGCTCGGGGCCGGCCAGCGCCTTGAAATAGTGGTATTGCGAGAGCGTCTCGATCGTCGACCCGGACTTGGACGACACCACGAACAGCGTCTTCTCGAGGTCGACCGAGTCCTGCACGCCGAGCACGACGTCGGGGTGCGTCGAGTCGAGCACGGTCAACCGGAGCCCACCCGGAACGTCACCGAACGAGCGTCGAATGACCTCAGGTCCAAGCGACGAGCCGCCCATTCCAAGCAGAACCGCATCCGTGAACCCGTCGTCAACACACTGAGAAGCGAACGCGTGCAGGTCGCCGGCGTGCTCGAGCATCGGCTCGGACACCGTCAGCCACCCCAGCCGGTCCTCGATCTCGAGTGACGAAGACCCAACCGCCCCCCCACCCGCCCCGCTCCAGAGCGATGCGTCGCGGCGCCAGACGCGCTGGGCCACGTTCTCGGCGACGGCGCGCTTGACGCGCTCGGCGACGGGAGCCTGGAGGAGCAAGGGAAGACGGGCCTGGATGCGGCTCGGGCGGCCGGTCACGACCGCGGCGCGGCGTTCCTCAATCCCGGCGAGCAGCCGACTCATCGCCTCTTCGAACTGCTGCACGCCGTCGACGAGCAATTCGCCGGTGACCTCCTCGAGCGAGACGCCCGCCTGCGCAAGTGCAGCGAGATCTCCGGCGGGATCCTGTTCGCCCGTCGGCCCGGGCACCGAGCCGTGATCCGCGAAAGCCAGCAGCGTCGGGAGCGGCATCGTGTTGACGGTGTGCGGGGCGATCAGCCCGTCGACATACAGCGTGTCTGAGTAGTGCGGGTTCTTGGTGCCGGTCGAAGCCCATAGCGGCCGCTGTACCGCCGCGCCGGCGGCCTCCAATGCAGCCCATCCAGAGCCGGAGAACAGCTCCCTGAACCGCAAATACGCCGCCCGCGCGTTCGCCAGCGCCGCGGTCCCCGCCAGATCGGACCGGCCGAGCTGCTCCAACCGCCGGTCGACGTCCGTGTCGACGCGTGAGACGAAGAACGACGCCACCGAATTGACGTCGAGCGACAGACCCTCGTCGTGCCGACGCTCGAGCGCTCGGATATACGCGTTCGCCACATGCTCGTACGCCTGAACCGCGAACAGGAGGGTGACGTTGATGTTGATGCCCTCGTACAGCGCCTGCTCGATGGCGGGCACACCCTCCGGCGTCCCCGGGATCTTGATCATCACGTTCACCCGGTCGACGCGCTGCCAGAACGAGCGCACCTGCTCGATCGTGCCGGCCGTGTCGTGCGCGAGCTCCGGCGCGACCTCGAGCGAGACGAACCCGTCGCGGCCGCCGGATATCCGATGCACGTCCGCCAGGACGTCCGCCGCGAGCTGCACGTCGCGGATCGCTATGTGCTCGTAGATCGCCACCGAATCCAGGTCCTGCCGGGCAAGCTCCCGCAAATCGTCGTCGTAGTCATCCGACCCGAGGATCGCCTTCTCGAAGATCGCCGGGTTCGAGGTGACGCCGCGGAGCGATTCCACCGCGACCATCCGCGCGAGCTCGCCGCCCTCCACCATCGAGCGGCGGATCTGATCGAGCCACACGCTCACGCCCGCCTCAGTTATCGCTAACAGCCGGGGATTCAGCTCGGTGACGGTGCTCATGTCGGCCGCTTCGGGCTACCCGGCTCCGCCCGAGCTCGCGCGCTTGACGGCCGCGCGTCCGGCGTCGGCGACGCGCTCGGGGGTCAAACCGAAGTGTTTGTAGAGGGCGCCGGCGGGCGCGGACGCGCCGAATCCCTCCATCCCGATCGCCTCGCCGAGATCCCCGACCCAGCGATCCCAGCCGAACGTGGCCGCCGCCTCGAGCGAGACCCGGGCGCGCACCCCGGGCGGGAGCACGCTGTCCCGGTACTCGGCGTCCTGGGCGGCGAAGTTCTCCATGCACGGCATGCTGACGAGCCTCGTCGCGATCCCCTCGGCCTCGAGCGCGTCGGCAGCGCGGGCGCAGATGTGGACCTCGGTGCCGCTCGCGATCAGGATCACGTGCGGCGGCTCGGGCTCGTTGAACGAGTAGCGCAGAACGTACGCGCCCCGGTCGATCGAGTCATCGGGCACCGCCGCCGGGTTCCAGGTCGGGATCCCCTGGCGGGAGAGCACGAGCGCGGTCGGATGATCGGTGGACTTGAGCGCGTAGTGCCACGCGAGCGCGGTTTCGTTCGCGCCGGCGGGCCTCACCACCCGGAGCACCGGCATCGCCCGCAATCCCGCGAGCTGCTCGATCGGCTGGTGCGTGGGACCGTCCTCACCGAGACCAATCGAGTCGTGGGTGAACACGAAGATCGACGGCAGGTGCATGAGCGCGGACAGCCGGATCGAGCCGCGCATGTAGTCGCTGAACGTGAAGAACGTGGCCCCAAACGCGCGCAGGTAGTGCAGGTTGATGCCATTGACGATCGCGCCCATAGCGTGCTCGCGGATCCCAAAGTGGAAGTTCCGGCCCCCGTACGAGCCGCCCTCGACGTTCCCGCCGTCGGCGATCAGCGTGAGCGTGGAGGGCGCCAGGTCGGCCGATCCGCCGACCAGCTCGGGAACGTTGGCCGCCGCCCACTGGATCACGGTCTCGGACGACTTACGCGTGGCGGTCATCGAGCCCGAGGCGTGGAACTTCGGCACGTCCCGATCCCACCCGTCGGGGAGCCGGCCGGCGAACAGCCGCTCGAGCTCGGGGGCGAGCTCGGGATGGGCCTGGCCGTAGGCGTCGAACCGTTCGCGCCAGTCGGACTCGAACTCCTCGCCGCGCTCGATGCAACGGCGGAAGTGCTTCAGCGCGTCCTCGGGGACAAAGAACGGCTCGAGCGACGGCCAGCCCATGTGCTCCTTGGTGAGCTTGACCTCCTCCTCGCCCAGCGGCGAGCCGTGGGCGCCCGCGGTGTCGTGCTTGTTCGGGCTGCCCTGGGCGATGTGCGTGCGGATGATGATCAGCGACGGCTTATCCTCGACGGCGATCGCGGCCTCGAGCGCGCGCTGGAGGTTGTCGAGCCCGATGTCCTCCTCGAGGTCCTGGACGTGCCAGCCGTATGCCTCGTAGCGCTTGCCGACGTCCTCGGTGAACGCGAGCTTCGTGTCGCCCTCGATCGAGATGTGATTCTGGTCGTAGAACGAGATCAGGCGGCCGAGGCCGAGGTGGCCGGCGAGCGAGCACGCCTCACCGGAGATCCCCTCCTCGAGGTCCCCGTCTGAGGCGATCACGAAAGTCCGGTGATCGACGATCTCGTGCCCAGGCCGGTTGAAGCGCGCGGCGAGCATCCGCTCGGCCAGCGCCATCCCGACGGCGTGGGAGATGCCCTGCCCGAGCGGGCCGGTCGTCACCTCGATGCCCGGGAGGTCGCCGTACTCGGGATGACCCGCGGCCATCGAGCCGAGCTGGCGGAACTGCTCGAGGTCCTTCTCGAGGCTGACGTCGTACCCGGCCAGATACAGGGTCGAGTAGAGCAGCATCGACGCGTGCCCGCACGAGAGCACGAACCGGTCGCGGTCGGGCCATTTCGGGTGGCGGGGGCTGTGGTGCATCACCCGCGAATACAGGACATACGCGACCGGTGCGAGCGCCATCGGCGTTCCGGGGTGGCCCGAATTGGCCTTCTGCACGCCGTCCATCGACAGCGTGCGGATCGTGTCCACGCACAGCTCATCCAGCATGTGGGTGTCCGTCACGGTCACGGGGCGCAGCATAACCCGATCGTGCTCTCGGAAAGAAACGGGCCAGTGAAATTGATCATTGCGGCGGCGCCTGACGGCGGTGCCTCAGGCGCGCCTCAGCCGAACAGGACGTCGAAGTGCTCGTACTCCTCGACGGGGACGTGCCGCACCTGGGCGACCGCATCGGCTAGCGCCACCATCTCGACCTTGGTCGAGTGCAGCGCGGCCATCATCCCCCACTGGCCCGCATGCACCGCGTTGATCGCGGCGAGTCCGAGCCTGGTCGCGAGCACCCGGTCAAACGCCGTCGGGGTGCCGCCGCGCTGGACGTGGCCGAGGACCGTCGCGCGGGTCTCGTAGCCCGTCCGGTTCTCGATCTCGCGCTCGAGCGCGTACCCGATCCCACCCAACCGGGGATGACCGAACTCGTCGAACGACCCCGTCTCGGCGACCGGCATCGTCCCCTCCTTCGGCGTCGCGCCCTCGGCCGCGACGACGATCGAGAAGTACCGTCCGCGCGTGTGGCGGCGGCGGATCAGCCGGCACACCTCGTCGATGTCGAACGGGATCTCCGGGATCAGGATCACGTCCGCGCCGCCGGCCACGCCCGAGTGCAGCGCGATCCAGCCCGCGGTCCGGCCCATCACCTCGACCACGAGGATCCGGTTGTGGCTCTCCGCAGTGGTGTGCAGGCGGTCGATCGCCTCGGTGGCGATGTGGAGCGCCGTGTCGAACCCGAACGTCACGTCGGTCCCGCCGAGATCGTTGTCGATCGTCTTGGGGACGCCGACGACGTTGACGCCGTCCTGGTAGAGCCGGTTCGCCACGCCGAGGGTGTCCTCCCCGCCGATCGCGATCAGGCCGTCGAGGCGGAGCTTCTCGAGCGTGCTGCGGACGCGGTCCACGCCGTCGTCGCGCTTGTAGGGGTTCGTCCGCGAGCTCCCGAGGATCGTGCCGCCGCGGGGCAGGATCCCGCGCGTCGACTCGATCGTGAGCTCGGCGTGGGAGTCATCGAGCACGCCGCGCCAGCCGTCCCGGAAGCCGACGATCTCATCGCCGTAGCCGTCGATCCCCTTCCGTACGACCGCGCGGATGACCGCGTTCAGCCCTGGGCAGTCGCCACCGCCGGTGAGCATCCCGATGCGCATCGGCCGGAATCCTAGGGATCCGCTGCCGGCGGGACGCATCCGCGTGCAGAACTCCCGGAAAAGGGCGGTTACGCTCGGGTGTCGATACGGGTAACCCAACCTCCAGCATGAAGCTCCCTTCCCTCCCACCCCAGGACCGAAATCGCTGGCTGCTCGCTGGTCTCGCTAGTGCCGGCGCCGCCGCGACGAGCGGGGCGCTCCAGGTCGCGCACATGCGGCGAATCGCCCAGGACCCCGAGCAGGCGGTGCTGTCGGCGCCACCGGAGGGTCGCACGCGGCGCGTCCGCTCCGCCGACGGGACGGTGCTTCATGTCGAGGTGTTCGGCCCCGAGGACGGCGCCACCGTGGTGCTGGTCCACGGCTGGACCGAGACGCTCCAGTACTGGGTGTACGTGATCCGGGCGCTGACCGAGCACGGAGTGCGAGTGGTCGCCTACGACCAGCGGGGCCACGGTAATAGCGACCACGCGCGCGCCGGCGACTACGCGATACAGCGGTTCGGCGAGGACGTCGAGGCCGTACTGCGCGCGTGCGTCCCCGACGGACGGCCGGCGGTTCTCGCCGGCCACTCGCTCGGCGCGATGTCGATTGCGGCCTGGGCCGAGCATCACGACGTTCGCCGGAGGGTCGGTGCCGCCGCGCTGCTCAGTACCGGCGTCGGTGACCTGATCGCCGAGCATCTGCTGCTCCCGCTCCCGAGCATCGCGAAGGCGCTCAACCGCACGGTGTCGGTTCACGGATTCCTCGGCAACCGGGCGCCGCTGCCGCGGTTCTCGACACCGCTCAGCTACGCGGCCGTCCGCTACGTCGCGTTCGGTCCCGACGCGTCGCCCGCCCAGGTCGCGTTCTTCGAGCGGATGCTCGTGACATGCCCTCCCGACGTACGCGCCAAGATCGGGCTCGCGATGTCCGAGATGGACCTCCGTGAGGCCGTGCCTCAGCTCACTGTCCCAACGATCGTGATCGTCGGCGCCGACGACAGGCTGACACCGCCGGGGCATTCCCGGCGGATCGCCGAGGCGCTGCCACAGCTCCGGCGCCTCACGGTGCTGCCCAACACGGGTCACATGACACCGCTCGAGCGACCGAATGAGGTGACTGACGCGCTGCTCGAGCTGGTCGCGCTCACGGCCGAGCGCGTTGTCGTGTGAGCGGCTTTGACACAGTGTGCGGGTGGGAGTGAGCGCCGTGCCTGACAGGTCGTCGTTGTGTCACGTGCTGAAAGAGGATCCGGAGCTGGGCGAGGCGATTCCGCTCGAGCGCCGGCAGCAAGCCGTCGAGGACTGCATAGCGCCCGAGCTGAAGCTCGAGCCCGGTCCTCTGGTTAGGGGTCAAACGCACGGCTACCGCGGGGGACTCGGCGTCCTCGTGCTCAGCGGCCTGATGATTCGCCGGGTCGGGATCGAGGGTCGCTATGGAGCGGAGTTGATCGGCGAGGGCGATCTGCTGCGCCCGACCGAGGAGAACGTCTCCCCGCTGTTGCCGCTGACGACCGATTGGTCGGTCGTCGTGCCTACGCGCCTCGCCATGCTCGATACCACGTTCGAGCAGAATCTCATCAAGTATCCCGAGCTCGCGGAGGGCCTGCTCGGCCGAGCGATCCTGCGGTGCAAGAACTTGGCTGTCAACATGGCGATCGTCCACCAGGCTCGGGTCGACGTCCGGCTGCACATGCTGCTGTGGCATCTCGCCGCGCGCTGGGGTCGCGTACGCAGCGACGGGACCGTGCTGCGGCTGCGTCTCACCCACACCGTGCTCGCCGACCTCGTCGCCGCGCGCCGGCCGACCGTCACCACCGCGCTCTCGGAGCTGAGCCGGCGCGGCCTGGTCCGGACCGACGGCGAGACCTGGGTGCTGCCCGGCGAGACGCCGGCGGACCTCCTAGCCTTCGCGCACGCGGCCGCCGCGGAAGCCCGCGATCCGACCGCGCGCCGGGACCTGTGAGCCGTGGAAGGAGAGCAGCTTGTCCACGATCGAGAGCATTGACATCCCCGTCGCCGGCGGGACGCTGGCGGCGTTCCGGCTCGGAACCGGTCCGGATGGAGCCGACCCGGTACTCGCGGTCCACGGAATTACCGCCAACAGCCACTGCTGGCTCGCGGTCGCCCGCGCGCTCGAGGGCCAGGCGGAGGTCGTCGCGGTCGACCTGCGCGGCCGTGCCGGCAGCCGCGCGTTGCCGCCGCCCTACGGCATGGAGGCGTACACGCGCGACCTGCTCGCGGTGCTCGACCACCTCGGACTCGAGCAGGCGGTGCTGGTCGGCCACTCGCTCGGCGGCTATGCGGTGGCGCGGTTCGTGGCCGACCACCCCGACCGGGTTTCGGCGGTCCTGCTGGTCGACGGCGGTCTGTCCGCGGCGCTCCCGGCCGGCGTGGACCCGCAGGCGGTCGTCGCCGCCGTGCTCGGACCGGCGCTCGCCCGCTTGCAGCAGCGATTCCCGAGCCGCGAGGCCTATTTCGACTGGTGGCGCGCGCATCCGTCGTTCGCGCACAGCGACATATCCGATGCCGACGTCATCGCGTTCGCCGAGCACGACCTCGCCGGCGAGCCGCCCGAGCTGCGGTCCTCGGTCGGCGAGGACGTCGTGCGCGCCGACGCCTCGGAGATGCTCGAGCTCGGAAAGCCGGCGCTCGCGCTTAAGGTTCCGGCCGAACTGGTGTGCGCAGAGCGCGGCATGGTCGACGATCCGAACCCGATCCAGCCCGCCGCGCTCGTCGGGCCGTGGGTGGACGCGGCCCCGGATCTGCGGCGGAGCGAGCGCGTGGCGGGCGTCAACCACTACTCGCTCGTGATGGGTGCCCTCGGGTCCGGCGTCGTCGCCGAGGCAATCGTGCGCGCATTGCAAAGTCAGCGCGCCGATCCTGGCCTACGATCCGCCGGATGAGCACGTCGGAGAGCGTCGGCTCCGGGGTGGCGCCGCCCGAGCCGGACCTGACTCCGGAGGAGATGATCGCGCGAGCGGTCGCGCTCCGGCCGGCGCTCGTCGCCGATCAGGAGGCGACCGAGCGGCGCACGTACTACTCGCAGGAGATGCACGACGCGTTCTTGGCGGCCGGCTTCTACCACCTGTACGTCCCGCGGCGCTACGGCGGCTACGAGTTCGACGTGCCCACCTACGTCCGAGTCGTACAGGAGATCGCCCGGGGCTGCGTGTCCACCGCGTGGTGCATGGGCCTGGCCATGAACCACGCGCTGATGGTCGGCTCGTGGTGGCCCCAGGAGGCCCAGGACGAGATCTTCGCCGGCGGGGATTTTCGGTGCTCGTCGGTGGCGGCGCCGGTCGGCAAGGCGGCGCGGACCGACGAAGGGTGGGAGATCAACGGCCAGGTGGCGTTCGCCTCGGGGACGCCGTATGCGACGTTCTACATGGGCCACGCGATGCTGCCGCGTGGGCAGCATGCCGGCCCCGGGGACCCGCCTCCGCAGCTGCTGTTCGTAGCTCCGCGCGCGGAATGGGAGATGCTCGACGACTGGGGCGACATGCTCGGGCTCAAGGGCTCGGGGTCGCACAGCATCCGCTTCGCCGGGACGCGGATTCCGGCGAGTTGGGGGTTCGAAGGCAGCATGCTCGACGTCGACGTGGCCGGCGGCACCCCCGGGTCGCGCCTCCACGGCAACCCGATGTATTCCGGGCGAGCGGTGGCGGTGTTCACGATCTCGCTCGCCGCGGTCACGGTCGGTGCCGCCTACAACGCGCTCGACGAGTACGAGCGGCTGATGCGGTCGAAGGCCACGCCGCTGCCGCCGTTCATTCCGCGGGTCAAAGATCGGGACTTTCAGCGCTGGTACGGCCGCGCGCTCACCCACATCGCCACCGCCGAGGCCGCGCTGCACGCGGTCGCCGACCGGCACATGGAGGCGTGCCGCCGCAACGTCGAGGACGGCGTCGAGTACACGTTCGGCCACGACATGCTGCTTGGCGGCATTGCGCGCGAGATCATGCTGATGTGCTGGCGGGTGATCGACGACGACCTGTGGCAGACGGTCGGGGCCAACGTCGCGCGCGACGGCGAGCGGACCGCGCGCGTGTTCCGCGATATGGCGGTGGCAGCCGCGCACCGCAATCTCCAGTTACGCGACATGTTCTACGGCGACATCGGACGCGCCGCGCTCGGCGAGCCGCGCGTCATACCGGGCACCTGATCGAGTGCGGGGTTAGCCGGACAGCCGGCCCGCCACCCAGCGCGTGATCACGTCGAGCGCCTCGGCGTTGTTGCGCTCCATCATGATCCCGTGCGCGTTGCCGTGGACCCCGTGGTCGGCGAGGCGGACCAACTCGACGTCGCAGCCGGCGCCCTCGAGGAACGCCACCAGGTCGCGGTCAAACAGCGCGAACAGCGACGCCTCGCCGGTGACTACCCCGATCGGGAAGCGGCTCAGGTTCGGCAATGAGCGTGGCGTCCCGTCCTGCAACTCGGACGGATCCGCCACAGGCGGGTCGAACGTCAACGGCGCGCTCGCCAGCCCCCACGCGAGGTCGAGCCCCATCTCGGGACGCTTGGCGAACGGCGGCCCGAGCGTCTCGATCGCGATCAGCGCCGCCACCTGATCGGGGCGGGCGTCGGCGGCGAGGAACGCCCCGGGCCCACCGGCGGAGTGGGTCACGAGCACCGCCGGGCCGACGCGGTCGAGCAGCGCGCCGAGGCGCGCCTGCTCGAGCGCCTGCATCTCTGCCCAGGCCGCGGGCATCGAGCTCAGCGGCGCCTGAAACTGGTCGAAGACCGGATCTCCGGGCTCGCGGCCGCCGGGCCATTGGTCGTGCAGGTGCGCGGACGGGTGTGAGTCCGGACCTTCGGCCGGCGGGAAGAAGATCGCCCGTAGCGCCGGCTCGCCGACCTGGGGGCCGAGCGGACCGAGCACGTCGGGGTGGTGGGGCGAGCGACCGTACCCTGGGCGGTCGACGACGTAGACCGTGTGCCCGTGCTCGACGAGCAGCCGAGACCAGCCGAGCCGCCCGTCCGGCGTCGTCAGGTAGTCGGTGCCCTGGCCGCCGCCGCCGTGGACGAGCACCCACGGCGGTCCGGGCGCCGGCTCGGCGGGCGACTCCCATTCGACGTACATCGGGCCGCGCAGGACGCTACCGAGCGGTCCGTCGACGCGGTCGCCGGTGATCCAGAACGATCCACGCCGCGACGTGGTGACGGGACCGGTTGGCTCGTGGCGGCTCAAGACCGGCCTACGCCCGCTCGCTCGCGCGCCGGGCGCCCTCAGCGAGGGAACCGAGCTTGGCCCAGCAGATGTCGGGATCGATCGCGCCGAACCCCGACCACGTCCCGAACCCGCAGTCCGTGCCGCCCATCACGCGATCGGCGCCGACGATCTCGGCGAACGTGAGGAGACGCTGGGCGACGAGCTCGGGGTGCTCGATGTAGTTGCAGGTCGAGTCGAGCACGCCGGGGACGAGCGTCTTGTCCGCGGGAATCGCGGCGTCGCGCCACACCGCCCACTCGTGCTCGTGGCGCGGGTTGGCGGCCTCGAACAGGATCGTCTGCGGCTTGGCGCCGAGCACGACGTCGATGATCTTCTCGACGCCGATGTCGAGGTGGTGCGGGCCCTCGTAGTTGCCCCAGCACAGGTGCAGTCGTACGCGGTCGGCGGGCACATCCCGGAGCGCACGGTTGATCGCCTCGACGTGCCGGGCGGCGGCGGCGACGAACTCCTCGTCGGAGTTGTTGCGGTACATGATGTGACGGCCCATCGCCAGGTCGGGCGCGTCGATCTGGAGCATGAAGCCGGCACCGACGATCGCCTCGTACTCGGTCTTCATCGCCTCGCCGATCGCGTCGAGGTACTCGTCGAGCGTCTCGTAGTACTCGTTGGGCTGGAACAGCGCGATGATCCCCGGGGAGGGCGAGTTCATGAACGCGCCGGCGACCGGCTGGCCCTCGATCGCGCGCGACAGGCGGGCGAGATCGGCCTCGACTGGTTCTCGGTGCTCATACGTGATCGGACCGCGACAGATCGGGCGCAGGTAGCGCGCGCTGCCGCCCTCGTCCGCGAGCCGCTTCATGTAGTGCGGGTAGGCGTCCAGATCCGCCGGCGTCGCGCGCGGCACGTCGCCGACCTCGTATCCGCTCAGCCGGTGGCGGATGTAGGTGGCGTAGCCGATCTTGCTCATCTCGCCGTCGCTGACGAAGTCGATACCGGCGTCGACCTGGTGCTGCACGCGGTCGCTCACCGCCTCCTGGAGAAGGCGGTCGTACTGCTCGCGGTCGACCTCCTGGCCTTGGTCCTCGGCGAACACGAGCTCGACGAGCTCGGGCGGCCTCGGCAGGCTGCCTACGTGGGTCGTGAGGATGCGGCTCATCTACCAGATCTCCTCTAGCAGCTCGAGGATCGCCTCGGGCGGCGCCGGACGGGGGTTCGCCTGCGCCGGCGCGCGCTCGGCGATCGCGTTGGACAGGGACGGGAGGTCGTCGCGCGGGACGCCGTATTCGTGCAGCCGGGTCGGGCCCGCCAGCGCCCCCAGCTCGCTTACGCGCGCGATCGGGTCGCCGTGGTCCATCGCCTCGCCGAACCGCGCGAGCTCCGTCGCCGCCACCTCGCGGTTGTAATGGAGCGCCGGCGCCAGGCAGACGGCGTTCATCGTGCCGTGATCGAGCCCGTAGCGCCCGCCGAGCGCTTGCGCTATCGCGTGCCCGAGACCCATGCCGGCCCTGAGTGCGGCGCCGGCGTGCATCGCTCCTTCGAGCAATTCCCGGCGAGCCTCGGGGTCGCTCCCGTCGTTCACCACCGGCGCCAGCCAGTCCGAGATCAGCTTCGCGCCGGCGAGTGCGTCCCGATCGGTCTCCTCGGTGCGCCCGCGCGAATACAGCCCCTCGGCGCAGTGCGCGAGCGCGTTCATCGCCGAGCCGGCGCTGTCGAGCGCGGGCAGCCCGTAAGTCAGCGAGGCTTCGTAGACGATCGCCACCGTGCGCGCGCCACCGCCGCCGCGCTTGATGCCGGCCTCCTTGTCGCGCATCCCGAAGCCCTGGGTCCACTCCGCGCCCGAGTAGGTCGTCGGGATCGAGATGATCGGCAGCCCAGTCTCGGTCGACACGGCCTTGGCAGTGTCGATCGCGCTCCCGCCGCCGAGCGCGACGAGCCCGTCCGCGCCGGCCGCCGCCTCGGTCGCGGCCCGCACACCCGTGACCTCGGCATGCGGCTGGGCGCCGTAGAAGCGCCGCGTCACCGGAAGCTCGAGGTCGCGCCAGCGCTCGGTGCTGATCAGCAGCGGGTCGCGTACGGACAGCTTGTCGAGCACGCCGGGCAGCTCGTTTAGACCCCAACGGACGATCACGCCGCGATCAAATCACAAGTTCGCTTCGGCCACGCACTCCGGCCACGCGCCCCGCTGCCTCGCTGCCTCGCTGCCTCGCTGCCTCGCGTACAGCGTTGTCGCGGTCCACGGCGCGGCGACTTGCAAACCTCTCCCATTCTCCAGATGCCCAGCCGTTGTGCGCCGGAGCGGCTTCGACCCGCCGGCGAGCGGCCGAAGCGCTACGACTGCCCTGATTGCAATCGCCGCATCCCCGCTAGCCAGCGGTCGTAGTCCATCGCCTTGCGCTGGAAGAACGTCAGCACCTCGGGATGGGGCAGGATCAGGAACCGCTCAACGTCGATCGCGTCGATGACCGCGCCGGCGACTTCCTCGGGCTCGAGGACCTCGCCGGCGGCCTTAACCACCCGGTGGCTGAGCTCCTCCCCCTGAAGCATCGCCGTCCGCACACCCATCGGGCACAGGCAGCTGACGCGGACCCCGCGGTCCCCATAGGTGACCGACAGCCACTCGGCGAACGCCACCGCGGCGTGCTTGGTGACCGCGTACGGCGCCGAGCCGATCTGCGTGAGCAGGCCGGCTGCCGACGCGGTCGCGACGAAATAGCCCTCGCCGCGCGAGAGCCAGCCCGGCAGGAGCGCTCGGGCCGCGAGGACGTGGGCGCGCACGTTCACGCTGAACGCAAGGTCCCACACCTCGTCCGGGGTGTCGACGGGGTCTTCGCCGATCGCGACGCCGGCGTTGGCGAAGAACACCTCGACCGGGCCAAGCTGCGACTCCACGTCCGAGATCAGCCTCTGGATTGCACCCGAGTCGGTGACATCAGCCGCCACCGCGAGATGACCTGCCCCGAGTTCCTCGCGGACCCGCGCGAGCGCGTCGGCCTGAATGTCGGTCGCGGCGACGCGCGCGCCCTCCTCGGCGCAGCGAAGCGCGAGCGCTCGGCCGATCCCTCCCGCCGCGCCGGTGACGAGCACCGTCCGTCCACGGAGCTTCACCTCATACCGCCCGTCACAACGGAGGAACTGTCAAATGAATTGGCGATGCGAACCCTTCCAAGTGAATTGATTATGCGGTTTCCCTCACAAACACGGTGGGTACGAAAAGACTCGAGACGAGGAAAGTGAGGGTTTGTCAATGAGTTCTACCTACACTGGTGGACGGCTGCGCGCGGCGCCGCCGCCGGCGACGGAAGCACTGACGCCGAAGTCGATTCTGGCGCGGCTCGACCGGATCAACGTGTGGTCGATGCCGTTCCTGTTCGTCGGAATCATCGGGCTCGGCTTCATGTTCGCGTTCTACGACGTGTTCGACATCAACGTGTCGTTCATCCAGAGCTGCGTCGCGCTCAAGCACGGCTGTACGCCTGCCAATGCGGTGACCACCCTGCGCGTGCCGGTCGTCCTGAACCTGGCCGGCTACGTGATCGGCGCGCTCGCCCTCGCCCCCATCTCCGACCGCATCGGGCGGCGCAACATGCTGCTGTTCACGATGGTCCTCACCGGCCTCGGATCGCTCTACAACGCGCTTGCCCCGGACTACACGCAGTTCGTGCTGGCGCGCGTCATCACCGGGATCGGCGTCGGCGCCGATCTGGCGATCGTCAACACGTACATCGGCGAGGTCGCCCCGCGCCGCAACCGCGCCCGGTGGGTCTCGGTGATCTTCATCATGTCCTCGCTGGGCGCGCTCGTCGGCATCTGGCTCGGGCTGTTCCTGACGACCACGCCCGCCCCATGGCCGCACGGCATCTCGTTCGCGCAGGCGGGTCCTGGCTTTGCCGACGGGTGGCGCTGGATGTATGCGGTCGGCGCGCTGCTGGCGGCGATCGGCGTGCTGCTCCGCCTCGAACTGCCCGAATCGGCCCGCTGGCTGGTCGGGAAGGGACGGCTGGATGAGGCTGAGGAGGTCGTCAGCGACATGGAGGCCGTGGCGGCCAAGCACGGCCCGCTGGCGCCGGTCGCCGACGACGTTCCGGTCGATCAGACGACTCCGCAGAGCAGCCTGGCGTTCGGGGCGCTGTTCAGCAGCCGGATGTACACGCGGCGGGTGATCCAGCTGCTCGCGGTGTGGTTCCTGGCCTACGTGACCGTGTTCGGCTTCTCGGCCGGGTTCACATCGATGCTGGTCGCGCTCAAGTACCCACCGCCGGAGGCCGGCCTGATCACTGCGTTCGGCGCATTCGGATTCCTGGCCTGCGCGCTGTTCGCGGTGGCGTTCGCCGACCGGCTCGAGCGCAAGCACTGGCTCCCGATCGGTGCGGTGATCACCGTGATCGGCGGCGTGATCGTCGCCGAGGCCGGGACGAGCAGCCTCGCGATCGCGTTCATCGGCTCGGCGATCGTGTTCTTCGGCTTCAACATCTGGGTGCCGATGACCTACACGCTGTCCACCGAGAGCTTCCCGACGCGGGCGCGGGTGACCGGGTTCGGCCTGGTCGACGGCGTCGGCCACCTCGGCGGCGGCATCGGCGTGCTCGTGATCGCCCCCCAGATCCCCAACATGACCGTACTCGAGGCGATGCTGGTCGTGTCCGGCTTCCTCGTCCTCGCGGCGATCGTCGCCCAGTTCAGCCCGAACACTCGCGGTCGCTACTACGAGGAGATTTCGCCCTGACCGACACCGGGGTGAGTCGCGCGGTTGGTCCGCCCCCGGTCCCAGGACCACCGCACCGCGCGCAGTTCAATCGCGCGGTCGTGGACCCGTCCACTAGGCGGCGTCGACGCTTGCCAGCACGACGGCCATGTACTCGATGTGCTTGCGCATCGCGCGCTCGGCCGCGCCCCGCTGATGGCGGCGGATCGCCCGCACGATCGCCTGGTGCTGACCGATGACCAGATCGCCGTCGATCGCGCTGCCGAGGTGCTCGATCAGCGACGGCTGGAGCACGTCGAGGATCCAGCGCGTGAACGTGACCAGCAGGTCGTTGCCGGCGGTAACCGCGATCGTCTGGTGAAAGCGGCCGTCGGCGAGGCGGAACTCGTCGCCGGCGGGATCCTTCCCAGTCGCGTCGTTGATCGCCTCGATGAGCGCCGCGATCGTCGCCTCGTCGGCGCGCTCGGCGGCAAGCCCCGCGAGCGGCACCTCGAGGAACATCCTGGCCTCGAGCAGCTCACACAGCGTCACGTTGTCGGACTCGAGCATCGCCGCGATCGATTCACTCACGTAGTGCCCGATGCCGGCGTTCGGCGTGTTCTCGACGAACACTCCGCCGGTGCGACCCTTCTGGACGCGGATCAGGTGCGAGCCGGCGAGCCGGCGCAGGCCCTCGCGCAACGTCGGCCGGCTGACCCCGAATTCCCGCGCGAGCTCGTGCTCGGTGCCGATCCGGTCGCCAGGACGCAGGCCCTCCCGCTCGATGTACATCCGGATTTCGCGGGCGATCTGCTCGCTCGCGTCGGCGTGCACGGCTTCGAACCGGGCAGGCTTCCCCGGACCGGTCGAAGTTGCCATGGCCCGAGTTTATGGCGGGCGCCGTGCGTCCGCCGACCGGCCCTCGCGGCTAAGTAAACCGGTTTACCGACCGATATAGACGACCATGCGGAGCACGGACTCGCGCGAGCATCGCGCCTCTTCCAACGGCTCGGCGCCCTCGCCGGCCGGTTCAGTCGATCCTGCGGCGCCCCCCGCTCCCCGCCACACCGGGTCCAACGAGCGCTTCCGCGTGCTGTTCGAGCGGGCCTCGGTCGGCATCATCAGCGTCGGAGCCGACGGCCGCGCGGTCGAGGCTAACCCCGCGGTCGAGCGAATGCTCGGCTACGCCTCCGGAGAGCTCGTGGGCGTGAGGTTCACCGAGTTCACCCATCCCGACGACGTCGACGTGTCCAAGGGCCTCTTCCAGGAGCTGCTCGACGAGCAGCTCCGCTCCTACCAGTACGAGAAGCGCTACGTCCGCCGGGACGACGACGTGATCTGGGTCCGGGTCACGGTTTGGAGCGACGCCAGCGCCGCCGAGTCCTCGCAGGTCGCGATTGCGATGGTCGAGGACATCACCGAGACCAAGCTCGCCGCGCTCGAGCTCGAGGAGAAGGCCAACAAGCTCGAGCGGATCATCGCCACGCAGCGAGACATCTCCGCAGCCGCGTCGGGCGACCTCGAGCACGTGATGCAGGTGATCGTCGAGCGAGCCCAAGCGCTCACTCGGGCGCAGGGCGCGATGATCCACCTGATCGACGGCGAAGACGTGGTCACGCGGGCGGCCAGCGGGATCGGGGAGCGCTTCCTGAACAACCGCCGCCCGCTGAGCGAGTCCGTGTCCCGGTTCGCGATCGCCGAGCGCGGTCCGCTGCTGATCGAGCATGCCGAGGACGATCCGCGCCTCAACCCCGCGATCCGAGCGAAGATGGGCGATCGGTCGCACATCTGCGTGCCGCTGTTCGCCGGCGAGCGCGCGGTCGGTGCGCTCAGCGTTATGAGCACGTGCGAGGTCGAGCGGCTGAACCAAGAGGATCTGCAGACGCTCGAGCTCCTCGCCGGCGTCCTGTCCGAAGGCGTCAGCCGCGCCGCCGAGTTCGAGGCCAAGCGCCGGCAGATGGACGCCCTGGCGCGCTTCGAGGCGATCTACCACGGCGCGATCACCGGCGTGATGACACTGAGCGATGACGGCCAGATCGTCGACGCCAACCCGGCGATGTGCGAGATGCTCGGGCTCGACAACGCCGAGCAGGTCCGCACCCATATCGCCGAATATCTCGATCCCGACGAGCACGAGCGCGTCTCGGTCGCGGTGGCGGAGCTGTTCTCCGGCAACTCCAGCTCGCTCCGGATCGACACGCGGCTGAACCGCAGGGACGGGACGGTCGTGTGGGTCGGCGCTTCGTTCTCGCTCGTCCGCGAGCCCGACGGGCGCCCCTCGTTCGGAATCGTGATGGTCCAGGACGACACCGAGCGCAAGGCCGCCGAGGACGCGCTGCTGCGTCAGGCCGAGATCAACGAGCACCAGGCGCTCCACGACGGCCTCACCGGCCTTCCGAACCGTACGCTGTTCCGCGACCGGATCGAGCAGGCGATCGCGGTCGCCGAGCGCGAGGGCGCGCAGGTGGCGGTGGCGATGATGGACCTCGACCGCTTCAAGGACATCAACGACTCGCTCGGTCACCACGCGGGCGACGCCCTGCTGGTCGAGATCGGCAAGCGCCTGCGGGGCCTCCTGCGCTCCTCGGACACCGTCGCCCGTCTCGGCGGCGACGAGTTCGGCGTGCTGATCTCAAAGCCGCACAGCGAGCGCGACGTGATCGTGGTGATCGAGAAGATCCGGGCCGCGCTCGAGCAGCCGGTGACGATCGACGGCCTCGGATTGCCGGCGGAAGGCTCGATCGGCATCGCGATGTTCCCCCACCACGGCGAGGACGTCGACACCCTGCTCCGCCACGCCGACGTCGCGATGTACGGCGCCAAGGAGGAGAAGGCCGGCTACGCCTTCTACGAGCAGTCGCGCAACGAGTCCGACCCGGCGCGGCTGACGCTCGTCTCAGAGCTGCGGCGCGCGATCGACCGGCGTGAGCTCGAGCTCTATTACCAGCCCAAGGCGCAGCTCGCCAGTGGCACGGTGGAGTCGGTCGAGGCGCTACTGCGCTGGAACCACCCGACACGCGGGCTCGTCGGACCGGACGAGTTCATCCCGCTCGCGCAGCAGACCGGGCTCATCAAGCCGCTCACGCTGTACGTGCTCGACGAGGCGCTTCGCCAGTGCCGCGCTTGGCAGCGCGCCGGCATGACGCTCTGCGTCGCGGTCAACCTGAGCGTCCGCAACCTGCTCGACGCCGACTTCCCCGATCAGGTCAAGGATCTGCTCAAGAAGTGGCGCGTCGAACCGGCGCTGCTCGAGCTCGAGATCACCGAGTCGACGATGCTGTCCGACCCGGTGCGGACCAAGCGCGTGCTCGACAAGCTCTCAGCGATGGGCGTCGCGCTCTCGATCGATGACTTCGGCACCGGCTATTCATCGCTCGCCTATCTGAGCCAGCTGCCAGTCAACGAGATCAAGATCGATCGCTCGTTCGTGATGAACATGGCCGACAGCGACAACGACGCGGTGATCGTCCGCTCGACGATCGACCTCGCACGCAACCTCGGCCTCCACGTCGTCGCCGAGGGGGTCGAGACTGAGCAGGCCTGGGATCGGCTCTCGGAGCTCGGGTGCACGCTCGCGCAGGGCTACTACCTCAGCCGTCCGGTGCCCGCCGCCGAGCTCACAGAGTGGCTCATGCAGCGGGCGCAGAAACGGGCTGCTTGACCTCCTCGGGGATCATCGGGCCCTCGCCCGAGGGGTCGACGATCCCATCCTCGAGCCACCGGTAGCGGCCGTCGAGCAGGCGCGCCGACGCCGCCCGGTTGGCGTCGTCGTCGTTGCTCCAGAGCTCGGCGAACAGATTCTCGACGCGGCGCTTGGCCTGCGTGCAGAACAGCTCGGCGAGCTCCTGTGCGCCGTCGCGGCGGTCGGGCTGCTCGCGCCCGATCGTATCCGCGTACGCCGCCGTGGCGGCCATCGCGAACAGCTCGGCGCCGATGTCGACGAGACGGCCGAGGAACGCCTGGCGGTACTCGAGCTTGGCTTGCCAGCGGGTCATGCCGTAGAACGTCGAGCGCGCGAGCTTGCGCGAGGACCGCTCCACGAACCGCATGTACGGCGCGACCGGCCCGAACTCGTCGTAGGAGCTCGGCACCTGCCCCTTGCCGACCGCGAGCTGCGGCAGCCACTTGGAGTAGAAAAGACCGGCCTTCCCGGCCGACGCGAGCCGGTCCTTGAGCTCGCCGCCCGGCTCGAGCAGGTCGCCGGCAACCTTCAGGTGCTGGTCGACGGCCTCGCGCGCGATCAGCAGGTGCATGATCTCGGTCGAGCCCTCGAAGATCCGATTGATCCGCATGTCCCTGAGCGCCTGCTCGGCCGGAACCGGCTTCTCGCCGCGCGCCTTGAGCGACGCGGCGGTCTCGTAGCCCCGGCCTCCGCGGATCTGGATCAGCTCGTCAAGCACCTTCCACCCCATCTCGGAGCCGTACAGCTTGGCGATCGCGGCCTCGATGCGGATGTCGCCGGACTTGTTGTCGGCAAGGCGACTCGCGACGTCGAGCATCGCCTCGAGGCCGAACGCGCTCGCCGCGATGAACGCGAGCTTCTGCGCGACCGCGTCGTGCTTGCCGATCGGCCGGCCCCACTGGACGCGCTCGCAGGACCACTCGCGCGCGATCTTCGTCGACCACTTCGCCATCCCGACGCAGATCGCCGGCAGCGCCAGGCGCCCCGTGTTGAGCGTGGTGAGCGCAATCTTCAGGCCGTCGCCCTCGCGCCCGATCCGGTTCTCCTCGGGCACGAATACGTGGTGCAGGCGCGTCACCGAGTTCTCGATCCCGCGCAGGCCCATGAACGCGTTCCGGTGCTCGACGGTGACCCCGTCGCTGTCGTACGCCAGCACGAACGCGCTGATCCCGCCGCGGTGGCCGTCACTCTTGGGAACCTGCGCCATCACCACGACGACGTCGGCGATCGCGCCGTTCGTCGCCCACAGCTTGTACCCGTTCAGCTCGTAGCCGCCCTCGACGGGCGTCGCGGTGCAGGCCAGGCGCGCCGGGTCCGAGCCGACGTCGGGCTCCGTGAGCAGGAACGCGCTGATGTGGTCCTTGGCGACCAGCGGCAGCCATCGGCGCTTCTGCTCCTCGGTCCCGAAAAGCTGCAGCGGCTCGGCGACGCCGATCGACTGGTGTGCGCTCAGCAGCGTCGACAGCGACGCGTGCCAGACCCCGGCGAGCGCGAGCGCCCGGTTGTAGTACACCTGCGAGAGCCCGAGGCCGCCGTACTCCTCGGGGACCTTCATCCCGAGCGCGCCGATGCGCTTGAGACCGTCGATCACGGGGTCGGGGATCCGCGCCTCACGCTCGATCTCGAGCGGATCGACCTCCGCCTCCAGGAACTCGCGCAGCACCGCCAGGAACCGCTCGCCCTTCTCGACCGCCGCGGGATCGAGCCGCGGCTGCGGATGGATCAGGTCGAGCCGGAAATTGCCGAGAAACAGCTCCTTGGCGAAGCTGGGCAGCTTCCACTCCGACTCGCGCGCCGCCTCTGCGACTTCGCGAGCTTGCCTCTCTGAGACGGTGCTGGACACGATTGTTCTCCTCTGCGACGGTTCCGGGTCAGTTCTCTTGTGAAGCTACCCAAATATGAGGAGGAGCAGGTGAAGCTCAGCGCACGCAACCAGCTGCCTGGCACCGTGACCGGGATCAACAAGGGCGAGGCGATCGCAAACGTCGTCCTCGACGTCGCGGGCCAGCGCCTGGTCGCGTCGATTACCGTCGAGGCCGTCGCCGAGCTCGGGATCCAGGAGGGCAGCCAGGTCACCGCGATCGTCAAGGCCTCGGACGTGATGATCGCCACCGACTGGTAGCCGCCCGCGCCGCCGGGCGTCCGTCCGAGTTCCGACCGCCGCCTACAGCGCGGTGGGGTCGACGCCGATAACCCCGCCAAACGGAGTGATTGCGTGGGAGGCGGACGGATGGGTCATGTAGACGGGACGGTTTCTGAGGCGCGGGCGAGCCGGAGCGCTCGCTCGGTGTCGTCGAGGCCCGGACGGGCGCCGGCGGCGCGGCCCGAGCGGGCCGGCGGCGGCGTCAAGGCCGTCTACGTATTGCTCGGCCTGCTCCTTATCGGTTACGCGGTGTCGCTGATCGTGCGCGCCAACGGCGCCAGCACCACGTGGCTCGACGGCTGGGGCACGGCCTCGTACGAGCTGATCGCGAGCCTGCTCGTCCTCTGGCGGGCGGCGGTCAGCACGAAGGACCGCGGCTTCTGCCTCGCGCTCGGCGCGGGCATGTGCCTATGGGCACTCGGGGACTTTGCCGAGACCTACGCGGGCCTCCACAACCCCAGCCCCCCCACTCCGATCCTCGCCAACTACCTGTGGGTGGGTTTCTTCCCGCTCGCCTACGTCGGCGTGATGATGCTGATGCGCCAGGAGGTCCGGAAGTTCACGTCCGCCAACTACCTCGACGGCGTCGTCGCGACCCTCACCTGCGCCGCGGCGTTCGCCGCGTTCGCGTTCGGGGCGATCCAGAAGGCCGCCGGCGACGACTCCGTGACAGTGGCCTGGAACCTGATCTACCCGGTGGGCGACGTCCTGCTGCTGGTCCTGACGCTGGGAGCCGCGGCGCTCGTGCCCGCCGGTCGCCGCACGCGCTGGTACCTGATGGCCGCAGCCAGCCTGTTCAACGCGATCGGCGATATCTGCGCGCTGTTCGACAACGGGATCGGCGCCACGCACTTCGGGTACTTCTGGAACTCGGTGGCGTGGCCGGCCTCGCTGTTCCTGTTCTCCCTATCGGTGTGGGTCGGGTCGCCGCGCCCGGCCGAGAGCGAGCTCAAGGAGACGAGCTCCGGGTTCGTGATCCCCGGCGTCGCCGCCGGCCTGGCGCTGCTGATCCTGTTCGTCGGCTCGCTGAATCACATCAACCAGATCGCGCTCGGCCTCGCTACCGCGACTCTCGTCGCCGCCGGCTGCCGGTTCGGCCTGGCGCTGATGCGCCTGCGCGAGCTCACCGAGGAACGTCATCGTCAGCTCACGGACTCCGCCCAGGTCGAGCGCGACTCGCGCGAGGCGCTCCAGACCGCGGTCCGCCACTACTCCGAGTTCGCGGCCAAGGTAGCCGACGGCGATCTCAGGGCGAGCGTCAGCGCGGACGGCGGCGCGGACCTCGAGGGCCTCTCGGAGAGCCTCAACAGCATGGTCGGCGGCCTGGCACAGATCTCCAGCCACATCCAGGCCGGCGTCCAGGACATGGAAGGCTCGACCGCGGAGATCCTCGCGTCGGTCAGCCGCCATACCCAGAGTGCGGGCCGCCAGTCGACCGCGATCGCCGAGACTTCGACCACGGTCAACGAGCTGCGCCTGGCGGCCGAGGACACGGCCAACATGGCCAGCGAGGTCGCCGACCGCGCCAGCGACTCCCTGCAGGTCTCGAACGAGGCCACGACCGCCCTCAGCGCGATCACCAGCGCGATGGAGGAGATCCGCGAGCGCGTCGACGCGATCGCGCGCGACATCGTGACGCTGTCCGAGCGGACCCAGCAGATCGGCGCGATCACCGCCACCGTCAACGGGCTCGCGGACAAGTCGAACCTGCTCGCGCTCAACGCCAGTATCGAGGCCGCGCGAGCCGGCGAGCACGGCAAGGGCTTTGCGGTCGTCGCCGAGGAGGTCCGCAAGCTCGCCGAGCAGTCCAAGGCCGCCACCGCGCAGGTCGAGTCGATCCTGGGCGACGTCCAGACCGCCACCTCGGCGGCGGTTGCCGCCAGCCAGGAGGGCACGAAGGTCGTCGAGCAGGGCCTCGTGCTCACCGGACGCGCGGGCGACGGTATCCGCAGCCTGTCCGAGACGATCCAGGAGTCGTTCGCCGCGGCCCAGCAGATCGCCGCCTCGGCTCAGCAGCAGAGCGTCGGCATCGAGCAGATCGCCCAGGCGATGAACGACGTCAACGACGGCACCACCGAGTTCCTCGACGGCGCGCACCAGTCCCAGCTGGCCGCCGAGACCCTAAACGAGCTGGCGGGCCAGCTCGCCGCGGTCACCGAGCGCTACCGCGTCTGAGCGACGCGGTGACCAGCAGCGTCTCGTAGGGCAGCTCGAACCCCCCGCCGACGGCGTCGATCGCCTCGGCGACGGCCGCGAGCAGCTGCTCGAGCCGCGCCGGCGATAGCGCCTGGTGGTCGCTGTGGGTGGCGAGGAACTCGCACCACTCCCGCGCGTCGTATTTATGGGTCCACGGGAACCGACGGATCTCGACCTCTCCGAACCGGCCCGAGTCGGCCATCCCGGCCGCGGTCAGCTCCTGCCGCCGCACCCGCTGCGCCGAATCGAGCACGACCGAGTAGTTCGAGAGCTCCGGCGCCAGCCGGTCGTAGATCGGCGCGAGCCGCTCGCGTACCTCCGGAGGCGGATCGCCGAAGTTCCAGAACGCCCCGAGCCGCCCTCGGAGTCGCAGGGCCTCGGCCGCCCGGATCGCGCCCGCGACCGGATCGATCCAGTGCCACGCCTGGCCGGAGGCGACCACGTCAAAGCGGCGCCCACGGTCGTCCCACCGCTCGAACGCGCTGAGCTCGACCTCGAGACCCTTGCGCCGGGCGATCTCGGCCATCCGCGGGTCGACCTCGACGCCGGTGACCGCGCGCCCTCGCGCGGCGAACAGCGCGCCGGCGATCCCGGTTCCGCAGCCGACGTCGAGCACCGTCCGACCGCCGTCGGCCAGCAGCGCGTCGATCAGCGCGTCCGGGTAGGTCGGCCTCGCCTGGTCGTACAGATCGGCGACGGAGCCGAACGACTCGGCGCGAGCCCGATCCCCGTACAGCGCTGCGTCCCGGCGTCTCACGAGCGCCGGGTCATCAGTCGTGGCCGGGCGCGCGCACGTAGAGCGTCCCGCCGGGCCCGGAGGCGCGGATCCGTAACCGGGGCGCTCCCGGCGGCGGCGGCCGGGACGGCGGCTCGATCACCTGGCTCGCGAACGCTCCGCCGCCCTGGACGTCGAGTTGGACGCCGGCTGGGACGAGCACGGTGACCGTGCCGAACGTGTTGTGGATTTCGAGCTCTGTCTCCGCCCCGGCGAGCCGTGCCTCCCGCAAGTCGAGCACGATCGTCCCGAACAGCGAACGCCACGACGAGCGCTCGGGTATCTCCCAGGAACCGCGGCGAACGAGCTTCGAGCAGATCGCTCGGTGCCGTGCCTGCGTGATCACTGCCGGTACCGGCGCCTGCGCCGGCAGGTCGAGCGTCAATTCCGCGAGTTCGCGGTCCGTTCGAGCGAGCTGAGCGCGGCCGACGCGGTCGCTGAACTCTTCGAGCGTCAGGCGTCCGCTGACGACGGCGTCGCGGAGGAGCACAACGCTGCGATCGCGCTCCTCGTCGCTGACCCGGATCGCCGGCAGGTTGGACGGCTCGTCCATGCACCACGCACGGTAGACGACGGGCCTCTTCTCACTCCGAGTCGAGGTAGGTGACGACCGCGAGGACGCGCCGGTGGTCATCCGGCGTTTGCGGCAGGCGGAGCGTGCCGAAGATGTTCTTGATGTGCTTCTCGACGGTGTGCTCGGAGACGAACAGCCGCTCGGCGATCGCCCTGTTCGAGCGGCCCTCGGCCATCAGCGCCAGCACCTCGCGCTCGCGGTCGGTGAGATGTTCGAGCGGGTTATCAGCGGGCCGGCGCCGGCCGACCAGCTGGCTGACGACCGCCGGGTCGAGCACCGACCCTCCCTGCCCGACGCGGCGCACGCTCGCCGACAGCTCGTCGAGGTCGGCGACGCGCTCTTTGAGCAGATAGCCGACGCCGTCAGTCCCGCTCGAGAGGAGCTCGATCGCGTAGCGCGCGTGCACATGCTGGGACAGGACGAGGATGCCGATCTGCGGGTGCGCCTCGCGGATCGCCTTCGCCGCTCGCAGCCCCTCGTCGGTGTGCGTCGGCGGCATGCGAATGTCGACGATCGCCACGTCCGGCTCGGAGCGGTCGACGAGCTCGAGCAGCTCCTCCGCGTCGGCGGCGACGCCGACGACCTCGAAACCCGCCTCCTGGAGCAGCCGAGCGAGGCCCTCGCGGAGGATCACCGCGTCGTCGGCGACCGCTACGCGCATGGGATCTTCGCCATCAGCTGTGTGCCTCGCCCGGGCGGGCTCGACACCGTGAACTGCCCGCCGAGCGCCTCGACCCGGTCGGCGAGCCCGCGCAGCCCGGAGCCGGAGCCCGACCATCCCCCGACCGCCGCGCCGCCGATGCCGTCATCCGCGATCTCGACGGTCAGCATCCGCCCGTCGAAGCCGACCGCCACCCTGACCTCGCTCCCGTGTGAGTGCTTGACAGCGTTGCTCACGGCCTCGCTCGCAAAGTAGTAGGCGGCGGTCTCGACCTGATCGGGTAGGCGGACATCGAGGTCGACCCTCAGGTGGGCGGGAAGGCCGGCGCGGCGGCACAGCTCCTCGAGTGCGACCGGCAGACCGCGCTCGACCAGCAGCGTCGGGTGGATGCCCTGGGTGAGCTCGCGCAGCTCCTCGAGCGCCAGCGCGAGCGCGGTCCGCGCCTCGCGGACGATCGGCGCCGCGTCGTCCTGCTCGTCAGGGAGCTTCGCCTCGAGCAGGCCGAGCGACATCGCGATCGAGACGAGCCGCTGCTGCGTCCCGTCGTGGAGGTTGCGCTCGATCCGCCGGCGCTCGGCATCCGTGGCCTCGACCAGCCGCCCCCGCGACGCGTTCAGCTCGACCAGGCGCGCGCGCAGCTCCGCCTGGAGCCGCTCGTTCTCGAGCGCGAGGCCGGCGGCGGCGCACACCGACTGCACGAGGTCCGAGTTGTGCTCGAGCGCCGGGTCGTGCAGCAGCATCGCGATCGGAGTGCCGTCGCGCTCGACGAGCGTCGAGCGCCGATCGCTCCCAGCTCCGGGGACCTCGAGCGGACGGCCATCGCCGGTGACGTAGCGACCTTCCGCGGGGAACCAGTACGCGAGGTCCAGTGATGGATCACCAAGCGCCCGCGCGAGTGCGACGCGCAGATCTGATGCCTGCGTCGGACCACCCAACTGGACGACGAGCCCGGCCACGCTCCCACGGGCGAGCCGCCGGCGCACGAACGTGGCAAGTACCGCGATCGGCACGAGCGCGAGCGTGAGGAACCAGACCTTTGCCGGCCCCGAGCTGAGCGGGTTGCCGAGCAGGTCGTCGACGACCGTGACCGTGAGCGCGAGCAGCGTCGCGTTTCCGGCGAGCAACACCCACGTGACCTCGCGCCGCTCCGGCCGTGTCGCCGTCAGCCAGCGATACGTGAGCAGGCCGACCGCGGTCAGCGTCAGGATCGCGCCGAGCGCCCGCTGGAGGTTGAGCAGCGAGAGCGCGAGGCCGTTGTCGTGGAAGACCTGGATCAGGTTGTCCCCGCAGCCTCCCCCGCAGCGCAGCCCTGATCCGCTCCCGAACAGCATCGCGACCACCTGCAGGCCAGTGCCGGCGATCGCGAGCGCCACGATCGCTTTGTCGAGCGACGTGCGTAGCCGTCCCGATGGGAACGACAGCACGATGTAGATGAACCCGCACAGGAACACGTACTCGATAGCGACCCCGAGCGTGTACAGCGACGCGCTCGTCGCCTCGCTCAGGAGTCCCGCGAACCAGAGGAAGCCGGTCAGGACCATCACCGGGCCGAGCCTGTTCTCCGGCCTCGCCCGCCACGAGGCCAACCCGCAGCCGATCAGCGACGCGCCGACGAGGGCGGTCAGCACCGGCCCCGGCTCGGTCGGCCGACCGGCGCCGGCGTGAGCCGCCAGCCACGTCGCCGCCACTCCGGCGAGAACCGCAGCCGGCACCACCAGGAGCAGCTTCGCCCTCATACCGGTCATGCTCGGAGCGATTGTGTCGTCAATCGGCCTTCGGGGCGAGCGCGATGGCCTTCGAGGCTCGCCCGAGGAAGCCAGCCGAGCCAACCCGGCAGGTACCAATTGCGCTCGCCGAGCAGCTTCATGCTGGCGGGCAGCAGCACGCCGCGGACCACGGTGGCATCAAGCAGGACCGCGACCGCAAGGCCGACGCCGGCCTCCTTGAGGTCGAGCGCATTCGCGGTTCCGAACAACGAGAACACGCCGACCATCACGAGCGCGGCAGCGCTGACCACGCCGGCGGTCCGCGAGATCCCGCGGCGCAGTGCGTCGTCGGTGCTCATCCCCGAGTCGACGCCCTCGCGGACGCGACTGAGGATGAACACGTGATAGTCCATCGACAACCCGAACAGGACGACGAACAGGAACAGCGGGAGCCACGAGATGATCGCGCCGTCGGAGCGGAAGCCGAGCAGGCCCTGCGCCCAGTGGTGCTGGAACACAAGCACGAGCACGCCGTAGGACGCGGCGACCGAGAGCAGGTTCAGCACGATCGCCTTGATCGGCACCACGATCGACCTGAACGCGACCAGCAGCAGCATGAAGGCGAGCGCGAGCACGAACGCGACCACGTACGGAACTCCGTGGCGCATCTGGTTCGTGAAGTCGATGTCCTCGGCGGTATCGCCGGTGACCGCGGCCCTCGCGCCGGTGACCTTTCCAAGCGTCTCGGGTACGAGCGCGTCGCGCAACTCGCTGACCGCGTTCCGGCTCGCCGCGTTGTCACCAAATCCCGTCAGTGGGAGGGCTAGCGCCAGCGACGCGCGATCCTGGCCCAGCCCGATACTGAACGGAGGATGCGCCACGCCCTGGGTGCTTGCCAGGGTCTCGAGCCGCGTGAGCGCCCGTCGGACGGCCGTGCGCTGCGTCGCAGGCCACGTCGCGACCACGATCGCCGGCGAGGAGGTGCCCGGGAACTCGCTCGTGATCTGCGCCGCGAGCTTCGACTGGCCCGCCGAGGACAGCGCGGCCGAGCTCGGCTTCGCCACCTCCATCCCGAGCGCCGGCACCGCGAGCGCAACCAGCAGTCCGGCCGACAAGCACGCCGCCAGCGCCGGCCGCCGGAGCACGCCGTCGACAACGCCGGTCCAGAACCGCGACTCGCCGGCGGTCGCCAGTTGCGGCAGGAATCGGATGCGCCCGCGGTCGATGCGTGGCCCGAGCAGTTGGAGCAACGCCGGCAGGACGGTCACCGACCCGGCGACCGCACACGCCACCACCGCGATCGTGCCCGCCGCGATGCCGTTGAAGATGTCCGAGCCGACCACGAACTGGCCGGCCATCGCGATCGCCACCGTCGTGCCGGCGATCAGCACCGAGCGCCCAGAGGTGCGCGACGTGCGCTCGAGCGCCTCGCGGGTGGACGCGCCGCGAAGCCGCTCCTCGCGCGAGCGGACGACGTAGAACAGCGCGTAGTCGACCCCAACGGCCATCCCGATCAGCAACACGACGGTCTTCACGCTGTCATCGAGCGGGAACACCTGGCTGATCGGCCCGAGCAGCCCGAACGCCGCGATCACCGCCGTGGCTGCCAGCAGTACCGGCACGAACGCCGCCACGAGCGCGCCGAACGAGATCAGGAGCACGAGCAGCGTGATCGGGATCGACAGTTCCTCGGCTCGGTGCAGGTCGTTCCCCGAGCCCGACGTCGGGTCGGCGACGATCGCGGTCACTCCCGGGTGGGCCATCCCGACCGCGGCCACGGCGTCCTCGAGGCGCGGTTCGTCGAACGAGCTTTTCGCGATGACGGCGCTGACGAGCACGGCGTGCCCGTTCCGCGAGACCGCCAGTTGAGACTTCGTGCCGGTGGCGGCGGTCATTCGCGCGGCCGCCGCGGCGGTCGCCGCCCGGAAGGCCGGGGCGGGCGCGGTCAACGAATCGCTGTGCAGGTAGGCGTACTCGTACGCGGGGAGCCCGAGCCCGTGCGAATCCATCAACGCGTAGCCACGCGCGGATTCCCCGACCGCGCCGTCGCCCAGCGGCTTCGAACCCGTCAGCGATAGCGCGAGCACGGCCAACGCGACGAACGTCAACCAGGCGGTGATCGCGAGCACGGGCCGTCGCGTGCTCCAGCGCCCGATGGCGGAAGGTGAGAAGCGCTTGATCATGCAGCGCAGCCTGAACCTGTCGGTGCCCGCTGAACAGCCGGTGGGCCGGACTCTGCGGGTAGGGCTACCCGGTAGTTGCCCTGCGCGCGTCCGCGCCGGATCGACCACCGCGGCGTGCGGCGATCACCGCGTCAGCGGGTAGAGCTTCAAGCCAAGCTCGCTCGCGCGCGCCTTCACCGTCCGGAGCTGCTCGACCCGCTCGAGCTTCGCATCCCAGCGCGGGTCGGACTCGCTGAGGATCGGCGTTCCGCGTCCGAGGTCGTGCGAGTAAAAGTCCACGCCGCGGCCACGCAGGACGATCCGGCGCACGAGCCCCGGGTCGATTCGCCCCGGCGAACCCACCAGGCGCGTCCTCAGAATCGCGCCGCCCACGTCGCCGTGGACGAGCAGCCGATCGGGCCAGCCGGTGACTCGTGGCTCGAGCACGGCGTCGGTCTCGGTCGCGAGACCATCGTCATCGCTGCACAGCAGCGCGTCCACGTGATCCTCGCGGACCTCGATCACGAGCACGAGGACATCCGGGCCTTCGTCGGGCCGCGCAATCCAGATCTGCCCGACGCGGACCTCTGGCCGCGGCAGCTCGTCCGCTGCGACCGCCGTCGGCAGGTTTTCGACGAGCCTCAAGGGCCGCCGGGGTGTTTCGTTCGACATGGCCTTCCTTAGCGCTTTGAACACGACGTGACCCGCATTCGTGCAGCGCTCGCTGCCGAACTCGCGACGGTCGGGATCCTGCGCAACGACCTTCCTGGTCGTTGCAACGGAGCAGGTCCCGAAGCCCCGCGTTACCCGAACAACGTCGGTCGGTTCCAAATCTTTCCGAGGCGTCTGTGGAGCTCTGACACCGCAGCGGGGCATTGACTGTAAGCTCCCGCCGCGGATGGGCAGCGCGGGGCTGTCCGCACCTAATAGACAGGGGATATGCCGTGATCAGACGTGCATTTGCCACGGCGGTCGCGCTCGCCGCAACGCTGACGTTCGGGGTCACCGGGGCGCTCGCCGCTCAACCATCGGCAACGCCACTTGCGAAGGCGACCGCGCACGACGGTGTGTCGGTTCCGTCGGCGCTCGCCCACGCGATCACCAAGAGGCTCGGCGTGGCACCGAGCACCGTGATCGCCGGCGCGAGCCAGACGCCGGCTCAGGGGGCCAGTCAGCAGGAGCTCCAGGCGAGCGACGGCATGCCGGTCGACCTATTCGGCGTAACCGTTTCGCTGACCGCCGATGGGCACACGGCGCTGGTCGGCGCACCCGGCAGTACCGTCGGGGCCGCGTATGTGTTCGTCGAGCGTGGAGCCAAGTGGTCAGAGCAGCAGGAGCTCGACTCGCCCGCGGGCTCCGCGGAGGACAGTTACGGATTTGCGGTGGCGCTCGCCGGCGACGGCGCGACCGCGCTCGTCGGTGCGTACACCGGTAACGACGACGAGAGCGGAATCGTCTACTCGTATTCGCTCAAGGCCAGCAGCTACGTGCTCGACGGGCAGATCACTGCGCCCGACGGAGCGTTCGGCGATGAGTTCGGCGCGTCGGTCTCGCTGTCGGGGCTCGGCAACGTCGCGCTGATCGGGGCGCCCGATCACAACGGTTACACGGGTGCTGCCTACGTGTTCGTGCGCGGCGCGAAGTCGTGGACCGAGGAGCGCGAGTACCAGGATCCGGCGACCCCGGGCGAGGCGTACGGACTCTCGGTCTCAGAGGCCGCCGACGGGCTCAGCGGAGTGGTCGGCGCGCCCTTGGCCGGCGACGGACAGGGCGCCGCTTACGTGTTCTCGGAGCTCAGCTCCTCCCAGCAGACGCTCGTCGGCACGGTCGGCGCGACCGATCCTCCGACCAGCTTCTTCGGCCTGTCGGTGTCGATCGACGCTCTCGCCGGGCGCGTGCTCGTCGGCAGCCCGTTCGCGAACCTCGGCGACGGCGCCGCGTTCGTGTTCAACACGACGCGGAGCGGCAGCTTCACGCAGTCCCAGGAGCTCGTCCAGTCGGAACCGGGTGGGTCGGACGCGTTCGGTTACTCGGTCGCGCTCGACTACCTGGGCAATTCCGCGCTGATCGGCGCGGTCGGTAAGAACGGCACCGCGGGCAGCGGGTACACGTTCGCGGGCGCGAGCACGCTCTCCCAGCAGCGAGAGCTGACCGAGCCGACGCCGGTCCAGGGCGACGAATACGGCTTCTCGGTCGCGATCAATGCGCTCGGCAGCGAGCTGCTCATCGGCGCTCCATACAGCAACGACGCTCAGGGAGCGGCGTGGGCGGCGTCGAACCAGGTGGGCTGACCCGCCGAGCGTAGGTATTCCAACGGCCGCCGGTTTTGACAGCCGGCGGCCGTGCTTACGCGGTCAGTTACCCGAGGGAGTCGGTGTCAGCGGGTGACCGTGCGCGTAGAGGCGCACGGGCACAGCCCCGGCGGGCCGATTTGCCGGGTCGTTACGGTCGGCGTAACGATCGTAGATCGCGAGTATCTCTTCCATGATCCCCGCGAGCTCTGCGGCCGTCAGGTACCTGAGGCTGTCGGTCATGAACGCCGCACGTCGCCACTTCAGCGGGTACGTCAGACGTCGCGACCACCACTCGCGAAGCTGGTTGTAGGTGCGCTCCACGAGGGTCCGCTCGAGTGCCTCGCCTGCGGTGGCGGTCTCCGGGTCGGCCATTGCGGTTTCGAACCTCCGAGAGGCGCTGGTGATGCGCCACGGACGGCTGCGGCCGCGACCCTCGCCGGTCTCTTCCACGAAGCCATACTTGGCGAGCGTCTGGAGGTGCCACGACATGTTCCCAGGGCTCTCACCCAGCAACTCCGCGGCTCGGGTGGCGGTGATTTCGCCGTCGCGGCGCATAGCCTCGAGCAGCGCCACGCGCAACGGGTGCGCAAGCGCGCGCATGGCTCGCGCGTCGGTCACCAGCTGACGGCGCGGCCGCTCCGTCTCGGTCTTCTTGGTGGTTCGTCGAGGGGGCGTCATGCCGGTCGAATGGGCTATCGCTGCTCGCCGGGCACGAGATGGCTCGTCGCCCCGCGAGGCGTCGCCAGCCGGAGACCCACATCGACGAGCAACCAGCCGGTTCGGCGCTTGGCAGCGTCGATGACGCGATTTGAGCGCGTCTCGCCTTGCCGCCCAAGGGCGGCTGCCTCGGCGCTCTGCTGAAGCTCAGCGACGTGATCTCGTACCAGCGCTTGCACAAGCGTGGGATTCGGATACACGGTGCTCCTTTCTACAAGAACTCTTGTCACAAGGATAGCTGTCACAAGAACTCTTGTCAAGGACCGCGCTGCAGCGAGCCCCGGCGGGGGATCGTCAGTTCTTTCCGGGTCATCAATCCTGGTCGCCGACGTCGACGCGACCGTTCCTCACCAGCCAGCGAAGCGACTCGCGCAGCGCCTCGAGCGAGCCGTACCGAGGTCGGTAGCCCAGGACCTCCCGTGCGCGATCGATGCTCGCAGCGATGCTGCGGGCGACGTGCTCGCGGGTCATGCCGGCGTGCTCACCGCCGACGCGTTGTTCGAGCTCCGCCCAGTCGACGAGCTCGATCACCGGTTCGCGACCAAACCATCCCGCCACGCCGGCCGCCAATCCCCGCTGCGTCATCGCCTGCTCGGAGACCACGTGAAAGCTCGACCCGATCGCGGCCGGACGCGTGAGTGCGCGCTCGAACGCCTGGGCGACGTCGTCGGCGTGCACGTGGTGAAGCACACCCAGCCCGAGATCGGGGAGCGCCAGCGGCTCGCCGACGGCCAGCCGGCGCCAGACGTCCGGGTCGAGGTTGCCCGCCGGCGTGATCGACGGCCACGGACCGGTGATGTGCCCGGGGTGCAGCACGACGCTCGGGACTCCGCCGGCGAGTGACTCGCGATGTAGCAGCGCCTCGATTGCCGCCTTGCCGAGTCCGTACTCACCGTACGCGGTCCGCGGCTCATCCTCGGTGACGGGAACCCGGTGGGCCGGGCCGTGCACCCAGATCGTGCCGCAGTGAAGCAGCAGCGGGCGGGTCGGCCGCAACGCGTGGACGAGTTGCTCCGCGGATGCGGGCGTGAAGCAGAGCATGTCGACGACGGCGTCGGCTCCGAGCGCGGCCATCCGTCCGCCGAACAGGCCGGCGGCATCCTCGGCCTCCCGGTCGACCGTGACGCGCTCGACCCGGCCCCACTCGGCCGCCGGCACATACGGAGCGCGTTCGCCCCGGCTGAGCGCCACTACCTCATGCCCCGCTCGAACCAGCCGCGGAACGAGATAGCTCCCGACGTGGCCCGTGGCTCCGATGACGACAATCCGGCTCACGTCGCCCGACCGTACCGAAGGCGTCGAAGCCGTGTGCTCGAGCCGGATGGGCTTACCTGCCCATCCGGCTCAGCGAGCGGTCAGCTGTACGCCGCGACCCCGGCCTGACACACGTCGTGATCCTGATCGGGCGTGCCGCCGCTGACCCCGACGGCGCCGATGACGGTGTCATCGTCGGTGAGTGGGATTCCGCCTGCAAATATGATCACGCTCTGGTTCGAGCCCTCGATGCCGAACAGCGGCTCGCCCGGTTGCGCCATGGCAGCGAGATCGCGCGTGGGCATGTCGAACGCCCGAGCCGTATATGCCTTGCTCTGCGCGATGTCGATCGATCCGAGCCAGGCGCCGTCCATCCGCGAGAACGCGGTGAGGTTGTTCCCGGCGTCGACGACCGCGATGTTCATTGCCACCCCGATGTCGTCAGCCTTCGCCCGCGCTGCCGTGATGATCCCCTGGGCCTGATCCAGCGTCACGCTTGCGTTGTGTGTCGCCATGGTGCCCTCCTTCTCAGTCTGTCGTGGAATGCGAAGACGGCCGGTGCCACGGCCGTCTTCGATGACCTACCCCGCACGGGGGTCACGAACCAAGCCTCCCCCCGACTGGCGGGTGGCTCCTCACATCAGGTTCGGCGTGTGCAGGTCGGACAGATGGCGTGCGGTGGCGGCGCCGAAGCCGCAGGCCTGAAGACGGCGAAGGCGGTTGCGCTCCATCGTCTTCATCAGGGCGCGGACGTCGGCGGCGGCGTCGGATAGGTCGGCCGGCTGGAGCGATCGCGCCGTCATGATGGTCAGTGCTTCGACGAGGATGGGCGAGAGCCCGGAGAGGCTGGTGAGCTTGGCCGCCCGGGTTTCAGCGGCCGTGACCAGCGGCCCGATCGCGTCTGGGTTGATCGCCACGGAGCGCTTGATGTTCGAGATGCCGAAGTGAACGTGTCGGCGCTCGTCGCGGTGGGCGAGCCGGGCGGCGCCGGCGGTGGCAGCGTCGGGTGCGTGGATCTCGATGAACCGCAGAAGGTCCAGGAAGGTGCCTTCGCCGAGCACGTTGAGGAGTAGCGAGGAGGCGGTGAAGTCGTGCTCGTCGAGCAGAGTGCTCAGCGACAGCTCGGTCGACGCCAGCGCGTATCCGTGATGTCCGCCCGCGAGTGAGCGCTTGGTGAAGACCTCGATATGCCGCGCCTCGTCGTGGACATGACTGCCGAGCCACAGAACGAGTTCGACGAGCCGCGGGTTGATCTGCGTCAAGAACCCGGCCGGCACGTACAGCGCGGCGTACTCGTTCTGGGCCAGGAACGTCATGACCTGCGCGACCGCGCGTTCGGTTGTGTCGTCCAGTTCGCGGGCCGCCTCCCACGGGATGTCGTGGGATGCGTCCCATTGTTGGGCGGATGCCTGTTCGACGAGCTCGCCGAGGTCGTCGGCCCAGATTGCGTCGCGGTCGCTGAGCCGCCAGTGATGCGTCGGCGCCCCGGTCTCGGGCACGGCCCCGAGTGGTGCGAAGCCGGCAAATGGATCGGGGTCGGGCGGGAGGGCGCCGCGACGCCAGTCGGACGTGTGCAGGGCCCCGTCGCGAAGTCCCGGGGGTGCGCTGCGCGGGGGAAGCGGGTCAGCGAGGATCCTCGTCGATGGCCCGCGACGGATCGCGACGACGTGTCCGTCCGGGCGGTGGATCTGGTCGATCGGTTCGTGACCGGCGTGTCGTGCCCACCCGGGAAGCTCGAGCGCGACCGCGCGCGACGGCGTCCTGACCTCCAGAACACCGCCGCGCGGCACCCGCTCGAGCGCGGCCGCGAGCAGAACCTCCAGGCCGCCGCCGAGCTCGAGGTGCTCGGCGTCGACCCGGTGGTGTACCGGCTGCCGATCGTCGGTCACGGCAGCAGCGACTGCTCGCGCATCGCCGCCTCCAGCGACGCATAACCCTCACGATCCCCGGGATACCAGCTCCTGACGCCCTCGAGATCCATCGCGGGGCGAAGGCTGGGGTCGTCGTAATCCATCGCCAGCAGCGCTTGGGACCACCTCTCCGATAGCTCGCCGTCGATCGAGTCGAGCACCGTGAAGTTGCAGTGGTAGTAGTCGGGGCTACGCCACGTGACTTCGAGGTCGGCGACCTCCGGTACCGACTCGGCCCGGAATGCGCTGAAGTAGGCGGCGGAGAGCGCGCCCGCGTCGGCTCCCCCTTCGGCGACCGCGCGGACGACGTGTAGCTCGGAATCGCCGGTGTCGCCGTGCTTGCCCAGATCGGTGTCAAACCGCAGGAGACGGCAGCTCGCCACATCCAGGCCCTCGTGGGCCAGGTAGTAAAGCGGCAGGATCGCGGCGTGCCCTGAGTCGCGGCTCCCGAGCGCCAGAACGCGTCCGGTCAACTCGGCGACGCTCCCCGGCGGCCGCCCCTTACGCGTCACCAACACCGTGGCCCAGTCCCGGTCGACGTCACGCATCCCGAGGATGCGAGTCCCGCCGTGCCGGCCTCCGGCTCGGTGGTCGAGCGCCACGTAGGCGGTGTTCGTGTTCCAGCCGATGTCGACGGTCCCGTCGAGCACCGCATCGACGAGCCGCTCGTAGTTGGAGAACAGGACGTAGTCGGTCGGCACCCCGGCATCGGCGAAGTACGTGCGAAAGCGCTCCCAGATCGTCACGATCCGCGGGTGGTACGCCACCGCGCCCAATCTCAGCTCCGCGCCGCTCATGGAACCGGAAGCCCGGCGATCGCCTTCCCCGACCACGTCCGCAGCACCCCGTTTGTCGGCGCCATCACCGCCCCGGCTCGTGCGTCGCGGAGGTGACGCTCGATCGGAAGCGCTGGGGTGTACCCCTGTCCACCGCACGCCTCCAACGCGCCCTGCGTCACCCTCGCCGCCACATCGGTGCACAGCACCTTGGCCTCCATCAACGGCACCAGCGCCCCCTCGTCGCCGCTGTCGCCGAGCCGGGCGGCCTCGTGGAGCAGCGCCCGTCCGGCGCGGACGTCGATGTCCATGTTCGCCAGCGCGTGCTGGATTGTCGCGACCTCGACCAGCGCGCTGCCATCCGGATAACGGCGAGACTTCGCGTGCTCGAGCGCGGCCGACAGCGCCGCCTGCGCGATCCCGATGTTGACCGCCGCCAAGCCGACCAGGAACGTCGGGGCGACCACACCGAAGACGAGATCCGCGGCCGCGCCCGGCTCGCCGATCCGTGCGTCCCCCTTTAACACGACATCCTCGAGCTCGAGCGCGATGCTCGAGTTCCCCCGCATCCCCAGGCCCTCCCAGCGCCCATCGAACCGCACTCCGGGCGCGGCCCTGCGCACCACGTAGCAATCCAGGCCCTCACCCTCCCCCTGCACCAGCACCAACATCGCGTCAGCATGGCCGCCCGAAGTCACAAACGCCTTGCGACCGCTCACGCGAACCGAGCCGTCACGCCGCTCGGCCCGCAACTCAGGGGCGTAGAAGTGCGCGCCGGTGCCCCGTTCGCTGAACGCCAACGTGCCGAGCACCTCCCCACTCGCCATCCCCTCCAGCAGCTGCGCCGCTGATTCACCACCGCCGCCCGCGACGGTCGCCGTGGCCACGCAGTGCATCAGGAACACCATGCCGGTCGACGCACACGCCCCGCCGATCACCTCACACGCGCGTGCCAGCGCCACCAACCCGGCGCCGGCACCACCCTGCTCGCGCGGCACCAACAGCCCGAGCGCGCCGGCTTGCCCGAGCGCGCTCAGCTGCTCATCGGGAAACCCCGACTCACGGTCGATGCCGGCGGCGCCGGGCGCGATCAGCGCATGTGCCAGCTCGCGGACATCCGCGAGCACGCCATCGACGTTGCCCACAGCAACTTCTGCCATCTATCTGCTCCTTTTCGAAAGAGAACGAGGGGACTCTTCGCCACCCCGACGGGGCGGCCGCGACGACCGTCGCTCACCGAAGCCTCATCGCGTCACCCCCTCCTCTTACGAATAGGAGCCAGCCCGGCATCGGGACGCCGCACAAGACGCTGCACCGACGAGATGACCCGGGCCACGAGGCGAAGCTTGCCAGCTTGCGCGTCGGCGCGACAGGTAGCGCCGGGCCGGGCGCGTGTGGCGGTCAGCCGACTTCGTACTTGATGTGCGTGACGCCGGGCGCGCCGACGGCCCGGATCTGCTTAAGCCGCGGCGTCCGGGCTTCGAGCCCCTCGAACAGGCGGGAGCCGGAACCGAGGATGAGCGGGGCGATCGCCATGTCGATCTCGTCAACCAGCCCAGCGGCCAGGTATTGGTTGACCACGGACGCGCCGCCGCCCAGCCATACGTCGCGTCCGCCCGCGGCTTCTTTGGCCTGCGTGAGCGCCGACTCGATCCCGTCGGTGACGAAGTGGAAGGTGGTGCCGCCCTCCATCTCGAGCGGGTCGCGCGCGTGGTGGGTCAGAACGAACGCGGGATGGTGGTATGGAGGATTCTCGCCCCACCAGCCCCGCCAGGACTCATCCGGCCACGGACCGCGAACCGGCCCGAACATGTTGCGGCCCATGATCGTCGCGCCAAGCGTGGCCAGGATCTCTTCGACGACAGGAGTGCTCGCGTCGACCTCGCCTCCCTCCTCGCCGTGCATCTCCCGGAACACCCTGAGCGGCGCCCACCAGTCGAGCAGCTCCACTCCGCCGACGCCGAGCGGGTACTCCTCGCCCTGATCTGGGCCGCCGACGTAGCCGTCCAGCGACATCGTCATGAACATCCGCAGCTTGCTCAACTCCGCTCCTCTCGGGCGATGCGAATCCGGTTGTAATGAGACTCCCGAAGGGGGCCAAACTCATCGGTGTGGATCGGGCCATCGGGCCACTACGATGGGCCTGTGAGCGGCCCGAGAGTGCCCGGCGGGGTGGTACACGAACTGCCCGCAGATCTGCGCAAGGCGCTGATCGCCAACGCTACGGCACTCGATGCCTGGACGGACATCACGCCCCTGGCCCGCAACGAGTTCATCTGCTGGGTCGAGGACGCCAAGCGGGACACGACCCGCGAGCGCCGCATTCGGCGAACCCAAGAGGAGCTCGAAGACGGCATGCGGCGGCCGTGCTGCTGGCCGGGTTGCAGCCACCGCGAGCGCAACGGCAAGTAGCGGGCCTGGCCCGGTCGTCGGTAGCGCTACGTCGGCGTCACGAGGCGACGGTGTGCGCGCAGGTGCGCGCGTCCCGCGTCCGACACCCTGACGAGCACGCCGCCTCCCGGCCGACGATCGCGCGCGATCAGGCCGCGATCGTTCGCCTCTTCCCACACCGGCAATCGCGGGCACGACGTGCGCCACGCCTCGATCACCTCCGCGTACGGGCGAGGGTTCGGGCCCATCCACTCGAGGAGGTCGCGGATGAGGTCCTCGACGATGTCGTCCACGAGTGGAGTATCCCGCTCGTCTTCTATGCGGGGGCGTAGAACGCGCTCGTGCGGGACGCAGCATTCTGGGCCATCGCAGGGCTCGCGCCGGCCGCCTCGTGCGCACGGCCCCATGCGATCGCGCTGTAGCGCATGAAGTCGATCGTCCTTGGGTCGGTCATCAGCTCCCCGCCCTTCGGGAGGTCGCTGCCGGCAATGAGGGTCGCAAGCGCGGCGATCGGGAGCTCCCACCCAACCCCGACCGCGCCGGGACCGTACTGCGCCCAATGATCGTCGTCGGGAACCGTGTGGCGCAGAACGAGCTCGGTCGCGTCGTCGCCGGCGGGCGCCAGCTCGAGCTCAACCACGCTCGGCTCCACCTGGCCGAACTCCCACGTGACCTCGAGCCGGTGCGGAGGGTCACAGGCGGTGATTGTGCCGCCGGCGTTGCCCTCGAGCTGAAAGCGCCCGCCGGTTCGGAGGTCGCCGCTTACCGGCAGGAACCAGCGACGGAGGCGTTCGGGGTCCGTGCAGGCACTCCAGACATCGGCGACCGGCGCGCCAACGCGGCGGCGGATCTCGACGGTGTACGCGGTGGCGCCGCGGAGCTCTCCGGCGCCGACAGCGCGGTTGGCCTGCTCGAGTTCGGCGATGAGGTCATGCACGTCGGCTACTCCTTGATCGTTGGTCCGTGCGGCGGCGGCTGCGCGCCAGTTCGGTCTCGAGCGCGTCGAGGCGCTGACTCCACTGGCGGCGTAGATCGCCGAGCCAGCCTTCGACGCCGGTGAGCGCCCCGCCGTTGAAGGCATAGAGCCGGCGGGTGCCCGCCGCGCGCGCCGAGGCGAAGCCGCTTTCCCGGAGCACGCGCAATTGGCGCGAGACGGCCGGTTGCGTTAGTCCGAACTCCGCTCGGATGACGTCGACGACGTCACCGGCGCTCCGCTCGTCGGCGGCCAGCAATTCGAGGATTCGCCGGCGGACTGGATCCCCGAGGATGTCGAAGGCGTCCATCACCGGGATGCACAGTATCAGCCTCGGCTTATATACATTATGCGCGATAGAGTCTGTACCGGCGCTGGCGCCGCGAGGGACGAGTAGCGTCTTCGACGGGCTCACACACGCCAGGCCGTCCAAGCGGGCCTGGGACGTTGATGAGGGGATCACCGAAATCAAGGGCGGACCAGCCGCCGGCCCCGGCTTGCCGGTAGCGACCGCAGGGCCAGCCGGATCGACAATCCCGGTGTTCGCGCATGTGAAAGCCTTACGCCACCCGAGTCCGAGAGGAGTCCCCGTGCCCGCGTATATCGTCGTCGAGACCGACGTACATGATGCAGAGCAGTACGAGCTTTACAAGCAGGCCTCGCCTGCCGCCGTCGCAGCGGGAGAAGGCCGCTTCATCGTCCGCGGCGGTGAGATTGCGGTTCTGGAGGGCGATTGGCAGCCTAAGCGCCTCGTGCTCCTCGAGTTCCCCGATCTTGAAGCGGCGAAGCGGTTCTACGAGTCGCCCGAGTACCAGGCAGCGAAGCGGCTGCGCGAGGGGGCGGCGGACTTCAACATGGTCGCGGTACAGGGCGTGGCCTGACGCGAGGGTGCCGGTCGACACCCCCTTCCGGTGTCGTACTGACACCCAACGGACGCAGGCGCGTGGGTTGCTCCGTACCGCTCGACGCGCCTCTGCTACCGCCGAACGAAAGTTGCTTTCGCCCGCCGAGCCGTTGGCTTAGGTTTTACCTGAGAGTTGTTCGACGAGGAGGTAGGAGACCTTGCGCGCTCTACGCGCCCGAATTTGGCGATCGCGCTGGTTGCCGGTCGCCGTGGCGGCAATTTGTGCCGCCCTGATTCCGATGGGCCTGGCGTCGGCGGCGCCTGGCTCCCACCAGGTTCGCCGCGACGCGAGCCTGTGGGGCGGGGGCAGCCACCCCACGTGGGTTTCGACCTGGGCCGCGAGCCCTCAGGTCGCCGTTCCCGGAACCCCTGCCGCGACGGGCTTCGATAACCAGACCGTCCGTAACATCGTGTACACGAGCGTTGGCGGCGACCTGGTCAGGGTTCGCTTCACAAACACGTTCGGGACTACGCCGTTGCAGATCGGGGCGGCCTCGATCGCGGTGGCAGGGTCAGGGGCTGGCACGGCCGGTTCGCCCATCCCACTCACGTTCGGGGGCCAGCCCTCGATACAGATCCCGGACGGTTCCGAAGCGCTGAGCGACCCGGTCCGGATGAACGTACCGAGGCTGACGGACCTCGCGGTGAGCGTCTACCTGCCGCAGGCGACGGGACCGGCGACTCAGCACGCACTCGGTCAGCAGGTGAACTACATCGCTTCCGGCAATCACACGGCGGACGGCAGCGGGAGCGCGTACACGGGGCAGACGCAGTCGTGGTTCTTCATCGACTCCGTCGACGTGTCGAGCCGCGACGATCAACTCGGCACGCTGGTGGCATTCGGGGATTCGATCACCGACGGCTTCAATTCGACCGTGGGCGCGAACGCCCGGTGGCCGAACGACCTGGCGCGGCGGCTCGATTCGCGTCACGACACGCTCGCTGTGGCCGATGAGGGCATCAGCGGCGACCGCGTCCTGACCAGCGACCTGTGCTGCGGCGTGAACGCCCTGAACCGCTTCGACCGTGATGTCGTCGACCGGTCGGGAGCCAAGGAAGTCATCCTCCTCATGGGGATCAACGACATTGGCTTCAGCGTCACTGCGCCAAACCCCGTGACCAACCCCCTCACCGACGTCTCGGCGGCGCAGATCATCGCTGGATACCAGCAGATCATCGCCCAGGCCCACGCGGCAGGGTTGAAGATCATCGGCGCCACCCTGACCCCATTCAAGGGTGCCGCGTACTACTCCGCGGCCGGCGAGGTCAAGCGCGAAACGGTCAACCACTGGATCCTGACGAGCGGAGCGTTCGACGGGGTAATCGACTTCGCGAAGGTCGTCGCCGACCCGAGCGACCCGACGATGATGGCGCCCCAGTACGACAGCGGCGACCATCTCCACCCCAATGACGCGGGCTATCAGGCGATGGCAAACGCGATCCCGCTGCGGCTGCTCCTGGGCGAAGCACGGTGACACCCAGCCGGTAACTCATCCCCCAATCGCAGGCGTCCGCGCTCGGTTGGCACCGCGCGCGGGCGCCGGCGAGCGCCCGGCTCCGGTCATGCGGTGGGTGAGGACGACGTTGCCGTGGCTGTCTATGACGGTAACCGCGACGGGAACGTCTTGCTTGAGCGACTCGGCCTCGACGCGGTCAGCGATGTTCTTGGCAGTGGTGAGTATGTCCATCGTCGTGTGCTTCCTTTCAGAAAGTGAGACGGGCCGTTCGGGGTTCAGTTCTCGCCTGAGCGGCCCAGCTGTCCGAGGTGGAATCCGAGCCGGTCTTGCACGTCTCCAGGCGTCTGGAGCCCTTGCTCCAGGAGGGCCTTGATCTTCTCCTGTGCCGCCGGTCGCTTGACGGAGGCCATGCAGGCGTCCCAGCCGGCTCTGATTTCGACATCGCGGGGCAGGGTGGCTTCGTTCTCGCGGACTCGCAAGATCGTCCGCGTCCGCACATCAACGTAATCCGAACCCTCCGCCCTTTTGCCGAACGCGCTCATCGCAGACGCTTGCCGACGCGCGCGTCGCCCTAGTGTCACCGAGGAGGACTGTCCGAGTCCGAGTTACGAGATCGAGTCGTGGCTGGGCCGCCGGCGGCCTTACCAGACCGTCGTCGCGGTCTCAGCAGCGGAGGTGTGTGCCGCCGGGTGTCCTCAGTCCAGGAGCTCCAGTCGCTCCGGGGCGCGTCGGTCATGCGACCAAGCACTGCGAGCAGCGGCTCGTAACGAGCGCGCACCGCGCGAAACGCGGCCCAGGCAGACTCTCGATCATCACGCATCGGAACCCCGATGTCCTCAAGATGGCTGAACGCCGCATCGAACTTCTGCTCAGAGAGCGTGATCTCCGCACCGGGTTCCGGCGGCCGGTGGGGAATGCCGAGAAAATCGGCGATCGAGATCAGCGCGTGGATCCCGGCGCGCAGGCATAACTCGCTGCGGGACTGTCGCGGTACGTCGCAGGCCGTGGTCACGAGCGCGGCGGCGTCCAGCACGGCTTCGGAGGCGAGCACCCAGTGGTTGCTCGAGCGAGGCGAGCGGAAGAAACTGAGTTGTGGAAAGGTGGTGTGGGATTCGCCGAGCTCGATAAACCAGTCCTCCCAGCCCCCCCACACCTCCTCCAGCTGGTCGAACCGACCAAGTTCCCAGCTGCTTGAGAGGAGGGCCGGACCCGACGGCGGAGCGCCGACTCGAACCGCGAGCTTGGTGATCAGCTGCTCGCGCCGGGAGAACGCGCCGTACAGGGTCGGCAGATAGGCGATCACCAGGGCGAGGAGCGACAGCCCTACCCCGGCGGCGGCGAACGCGGCCAGCTGTCGCGACAGCCCACCGGGAGAATCGAAACCCAGCGTGAGCATCGAGGAGCCGGACAGCTCCAACGCGCGCGAAACGGTCGGGCCGTCGACCGTCGCGGCGGTTAGAGACCAGAACAGCGCGGCGAACAGAAGCCAGATCAGCACAGCCCAGGTCGTGAGCTGAGCGAACAACCCCAACGGCGCCTCGACCGCAAATATCCGGTCTCTGGTGGCGTAGTCGGACCGACCCGTCAACCGCAGCCGAAGCCGGAGCAGCCAGTAAACCGCTAGGAAAGCGATGCGCGCGAGCCGCGCCGGCACACCCCGCGGCAACACAACGGTGCGGAGCATCGACGCCAGAACCGCGGCGACGCCCACAACCGCCAGCACCCCGACGACGATCCGCACGGCGATCATGGACTGCTCCATCCCTCCACGGAGGGGATCGTCTCAGGTACGGGCCCAGCAGGCCGCAGACACCCCGGGACAAGTCACGCACGGCGAGCGGCGCGACCGTGGGCCACGCTGGACGGTGCAGGGTCTGAGATGGCGCGTACCTCCGAGGCTCGTTGCCGCCGAAAGTGCTCGAGGATCAGAACGCTGACGATCGCGACGTACACGCACCACAGCGAGGTCAGTTCATCGACGCGAACCACCGCGGTCACGATCACGCCGACGAGACTGACCATCCCGAACCACCGCAAGTACCGACGGCTCGATATCAGCGCTGGCCCGCACGTCGCGGTGATGTACAGCAGCCCGATGAGGGCGTCGTTTGGGGTGTGCGTCGTGTAATCGATACAGCGAGCTTCCTCGTGCGCTCCAACCGGATACGCCGTGACTTGCCAAAGCAGGTAGACGCCCAAGAGCACGCCGAGACATGCCATCGCCCACATCACGCGCGAGCGTCGCCGGTCCGGCTCGAGCAGCATGAAGCCGATGGGCACAACCGCCGGTAAGACCGCGTGCGCGTAGACGATGTACGCCTCCTTCGCAGCGTCAGCCACCCCACGCGAGACCTGACCTCGGAGTCCGAGCCAGACGAAGCCCTCGACGAGTTGATGAACGCCGAACAGCAGCGGTAGCGCGCCGACGATCAGTTCGCGCCGAGTGCGGACGTGGCGAAGGGTCTCAACCCCTACGCCGGCGACGACCGCCCCGGCGACGAAGTCAGCCTGCGGCGAAAAGCACACGCGCTTGACCCTAACGCCAGGCGAGGCCGGCCATCCAACAGTCCACTCGGTGTGGGCCACCGAGCCGCTGCATCCTCCGCGCCTCAGCCTCGATGTGACGATTCGTGAGCTCGATTGCCCTGCTGGCCCGCCGGGGACTCGTCGACTTCCCTCGCCCAGTCGCAGGCGGAGGTCGCCGCCCCCAATCAGCCGACCGGCGGTCTGTCCCGAATGACGCGGATGTTGTTCGTGCGCGCCTGGAGTCGGTCGAGCGCCAGGTCGATCTCGGTCGGGGCTCTCTCGGTGGACCAGCGCTTGCCGACCTGGCGGACCTCGCCTGATGCCGCGAGCTCACGAAGCCGGCGAAGAGTCTTCGCCTCGTTCAGAGCCGCAGCCTTGGCGATCCGCCCGGTGGAGTACTCACCGCCGGAGAGCTCGCGCAGCGCGCGCCTCACTCGGTCCTCGCGCTCCTGCGAGCGCGGCTCAGGCTTCGTCGAGGGCGCGTCTTCCGTCGCGAGCGGCACGCTCGATCGCTCGGCGGGGGGCAACCCAGGTGGAGCGGTCCCGTGGCGGGCTTGACAGGCGGGGCACATCAGCACCGGCTGGCCGTGCTCCGGCTCGACAACGCTGAACTCGCGCCAGCGCCGCCCTGTGCGGCACACCGCGCACCGGCGTCCAGCCCGGTCAATCGGCGCCAAGCGCGACGTATCCGATGCCTCCATGCCCCTCACGATAGAACGCTCGCCAAAGTTGGCCCTCGAAACTTCGTGGCCGGGCTGGTCGGGTCCTCGAAAACCAGCGCACGGAGAGCTGGCCTCAGTGCAGCGACGACGTGGCGATCAGCACCAGCGAGTAACTGAGGGCGTCCTCGGCGACGGCTGCCACGAGTTGCCGATCGCGCCCATGCACCTTCGCTCGCAGCCGAGAGCCGGTGAACGCGGCGCCTACAGCGGCGGCGACGGCAATCACCGCGCCGCTTCGACCGCCGAGCACGCGTCCACCCGTGGCCGAGAAGGCCAGGCGCGCGGACATGCCGCGAGGCGACCAGCGGCTAGGCGTGCTCGGAAGCTTGTCGACGATGAGCTCGACGGCGCCGGCACCGAAGGTGACGAACCGTGCGCGTCCGGCGAGTGGCCCGCGGCCGTGGACCGTGAGCGCCACCGCGGGTGCGAGCGAGCGCAGTCCGCCCCCGAGGCCGATCGCCAGCGCCGCACCAAGATCGGGTCTATCCCCCACGACCGCGTGGAGCCTACAAGACGCTGGATGTGGGCGGGCAGCCTACCTCGCGGGAGGCGCGGGGGGTGGCGGCGGCCGCCCGGCCGGGCCTATGAAGGCGAAGACCTGGTCGGCGCCCGGAAGGAGCAGCAGGCCGTCGCCGACCGACGGCGTCGGGAAGTGGTTTGCGAACCCGCCGAAGGGGATCGAGACGACCTCCTTGCCGTTGGCCGGGTTGAGGCCGTGCACCGCGTTGTCGCCTCCAATCGTCCAGACCAGCCCATCGGCGATGATCGGTGGGCCAGCGGCGCCGTCGTTGTCGGTCCATAGCTGTTTCAGGTACGGGGCCTTCGTCGAAACCTTCATCGCCGTGACGCCGTTCGGGCAGGGTAGGTAGACAACCGAGCCCATCACTGCGTGTCCGCCGTCTGGGTCCCCACTGCACACCGAAAGCGACGCGACCTCGCCCTCCTCGCCGCCGAGATGTCCCTGACGCAGCAGATAGGCGGTGTCCGTCTTGCCGACCTGGAGCACGAAACCATGCACGAGCGCGGGGTCCCCGGTCCCGAGGTCAAGGTCCTCAGCGCTGAGCTTCTGCCAGTCCTTTGGGTAGAAGATCGATTTGAGGTGCATGGTCGGCGACAGCTCGAGTACCGCGTCGCTGTCGTCGTAGGGCTGGCCCGCACCGAGGTTGTAGCCGTCGGCGCTCGCCACGTAGACATTCCCGCGAGGATCGACGACCGGAGAGCTGCCACCCATCCACACCGCTCCCCGATCCCGGCCGCTGCCAATCTGGAAGTAGTGAAGCCGTCCGCCCTTCTCCGGGATCGAGACGACATAGCCGTGGGCAGGACCGTTGGGGCCGGGACAGTCGCCGCTGTTCTGACCGTAGGCGATGACCACGAAACCGTGGTCGAGCGCCAGCCCTGGCCGCTGAAGCTGCGCGAGCTGGTCCTCGCCGGCGTTTGGCATCGCCGGGTGGTCCAGCTCGACCTTGCCGGTGAACAGGTTGAGCCCGAACAGACGGTGTGACGCTTCCACACCACGAGAGGTGGACGGGCCGCTTATCAGGGTGTCCGCGTCGACGAAGATCTCGTGGCGCTTGGAGTCGATCACCGGGGTGCCGGTAATGCCGACCTCGGGCGAGATGTCGCCGCAAGGCAGGTCACTGGATGGCACGGCCTTCGCCAGGTGGCGTGACCACAGGATGCGCCCGCCGTGTGCGGCCATCACGTAGACCGTGTCGTTCTCGGTGGCCGCAACGACGCGGCCGTCGGCGACGAGCGGCTCGCCGTAGAGCTGTCCGTCGAGGATCGACGACGTCCAGGCCCGCCGCGAAGGCAGCAGCTTGGTGTTCGCCGCGGCTCCGCTCGCCTCAGCAGTCCCGTGGTAGTTGGTCCAGTCCGAGCCGAAGCCGGAGGCCCGCGGCACGGGTCTCGATCTCGCCGTCCCAGCGGTCGCGATTCCCGTTGTCGACACCGCCGAGCCCGCCACCGAAGAACCGCAGCCAAAGCAGCAAAGCGACGCAACCGTCACGCCCGCACCCACAACGAGGGGTCCGCTCAGGCGCCTCCGGACTCCACGCCCTGCAACGGCTAGCCGAGCCGCTGTTCTCACCACGCAACCCGAGTCGCTGCCACCGTTCGCTGAGTGTACCCCGCGCCGCTTCCGCTCCCACGCAGACGGAGGACCCAGTCCGAGCTGGATCTGGCAAACGCGAACCGTCCTCTTGGACGACCCGCGCCGGCGCATCGGCGTCGGGTGCAGACGAGGAGATATATTCCCGCGTCCGGGGCGGAGAACGCCCACTCACTGGGGAGGTATATCGATGGTCTTCAGGCTCGCTCGGATGCGCACGTTCGTACGTTTGGGATCGGTAGCGATTGCCGTCGCGGCCTTGTTCACAATTGGGAGCGCCGCCGCCATGGCGGCCGGCTCGAGCCCGATGACGAAGGTTGCGCAGGGGACCGACCCAGCTTCGCTGCCGGGGTCGACCGTGTTCGGCGATACGTCCCCCAGCACGCCGGAGGCCGTCTCCTTCGTCCTGCGCGCGCAGGACCTCGGCCAGCTCGAAGCCAGCGTCACCAACGGCTCAGGCCACTTCCTCACGGTCAACCAGTTCGCGTCGCGCTACGGCCAGAGTCCGTCGACGATCGTGGCCCTGGAGGGTTATCTGGCCGGGTTCGGGATTAAGGCGCACGCGTACGCGAACAACCTCGATGTCGTGGCCAACGGGACCGCGGGCCAATTCGACCAGGCGCTGGCGGTCCAGCAGCATCAGTACCACGTGCCCGCCTATCCAGGCCATGGCGGCCGCCGCGGCCTGCCAGCGCAGACCGTCCACGGGACTCCGCAGTCACCGCAGCTGCCCGCCTCGCTCGCGCACGCCGTCCTGGCCATTCTGGGCCTGACCAACTACCAGTCGTTCGTCTCCAACGCCGTGCATGCTGACCAGAAGATCCTTGACCCCCAGTCGAGCACTACCTCCCAGTGCGTTGCCGAGACTGGCCTGCCGAAGGCTTGCAACACGCCGGCTGACTTCGCCGCCAACTACAACCTCAACGGGCTCTACCGCCGCGGAGCGCTCGGACAAGGGCAGACTGTCGCCATAGTCACGCTCGCCGCCCTCGATACGGGTGCGCCTCAGTTCTTCTGGAAGAACATCCTGGGTGTGAAGCCGAGTGGGCGCACCGTGACTGTCACGAACGTCGACGGCGGCCCCGGTGCTCCCAGCGACGCCAGCGGCACGGGCGAGACGGACCTCGACGCCGAGCAGTCCGGCGCCCTCGCGCCCGACGCCAACGTGATCGTCTACCAGGCGCCCAACACGGATCCGGGCTTCTTCGACGGCTTCGCCGACGCCGCCAGTCAGAACATCGCCGACTCGGTGTCGACCAGCTGGGGCGAGTCCGAGGTCGTGATCAAGGAAGCCGTCGCATCCGGGTCGGAAACGCCGGCCTACGTTGCAGCCTTCGACGAGATGTACCTGGAGATGGCGGCCCAGGGCCAGTCGGCCTTCGACGCCAGCGGCGACGAGGCGGCCTACGACGACTATGACGAGCTCGGCACGACCCCACTGGCCGTCGACAATCCCGCCGACAGCCCCTACATCACGGCTTCGGGCGGGACCACCCTGCCGTTCACCGGCACGGTCTCCGGGCCTGCCGGCACCGCCAGCATCAGTTCAGGCCACGCCGAGCGGACCTGGGGCTGGGACTACACCTGGGCGGCGGTCGCTCAGGTCGACGGCGTATCGCTTCAGACCATCGCCGAGGATTCGTTCCTCGGTGTCACCGGCAGCGGCGGCGGTTTCAGCTCGTTCGAGTCGCAACCGTCCTATCAGCGGGGTGTGCCTGGAACCACCTCGTACACGGCCGTGCCGTACTTCACGTCCACCGATGTCCAGGACATCGGCAGCGGCGTGTTCGAGCCGACGGCGTTCGGCTTCGACCCCAACCCGCCGACCACCCAGGGCTTCGGTTTGGGCCGCGCGGTGCCCGATGTCTCCACCGACGCCGACCCGATGAGCGGATACCTCCTTTATGAGCCGTCGTTCGCGGGAGTCGGGCAGCCGGTGCTCGAGCCCGACTGGGGCGGCACGAGCTTCGTCGCGCCCCAGCTGAACGGATCAGCGGCGGTGATCGACTCCTACGTTGGCCACCGCGTCGGCTTCTGGAACCCGTCGATCTATCAGTTCGCGACCCACCGCAACTCGCCGTTCGACTCACTCAACACGTCGGGTACGAGCAACGACAATCTGTTCTTCACCGGCACGCCCGGCACCGTCTACAACCCCGGCGCCGGTCTCGGCGTCCCGGACTTCGCACAGCTGGGCAGAGCGTTCGCCAGCCAACGGTAACCGGAGAAGGGCTCGGGTCCGGCGCAACGCGGAGCCGGTGCGCGAACCGCAACGCTTCGCGTGGACGGCATGTGAGTCCCGTCGACTGTCACTTACTGTCAGGTCGCTCGTCGCCCGGCCAGGCGCCGGTGACCCGCGCAAACGCGTGGCGTGAACCGTGGTCGACCAACCCCTTGATCAGCGAGAACAGGGCTCCCTCGATCAGGAGGGCGAGAAGCAGCTTGGGCATGCGGACCTCCCGGTGCCCGGCGCTCGGGGGTGCCTGGTCGTCGATCGCGCCCCAGACGACCCCGAACAGCTTCTTGCCGATCAGGCCGGCAAGCAGTCCGCCGCCGATGCTGACCGGAAGGAACATGAACTTCGACATCTCTCACCTCACTCGTGGGTGTCGTGCTTGCCGAGCGCTCTTGGGGTCTCGGCGCAGCGGCAGATACGGTTCGCGGTCAGCGGGCGTGCCCCCCTCGATCTGGCGCCCGCGCTCGATCTCCGCATTGAGCTCGGCCCCGAGCAGGATCACGGTGTTAGTGATCCACAGCCAGACGAGGAAGATGATCACCGACGCCATCGCGCCGTAGGTCTTGTTGTAGGAGGAGAAGCTGGCTACGTAGAACGCGAACGCGCCGGATGCGAGCACCCACAGCCCGACGGCGACGATGCCGCCGGGCGTCACCCAACGGAAGCCCGGTTGGCGCACGTTCGGCGCGGCCCAGTAGAGGATCGCGAGGATGAACGCGACCACAAGCAGCAGGACGGGCCATTTGGCGATGTCCCAGACGGTCACCGCCGAGTGACCGACCCCGATCACGTTCCCGAGCTGTTCGGCGAGGCCGCCCGTGAGTACCACGGCGGCGGCGGTGATAGTCAGGAGCACGACGGTGACCAGGGTCACCGCGAGCCTCAGTGGAATTGTGGTCCAGATCGGCCGTCCTTCCTCGACGTCCCAGACGACGTTCGAGGCGCGCATGAACGCCGCGATGTAGCCCGAGGCCGACCACAGCGCGAGCACGAGCCCGACGATGAAAAGGACCCCGGCGGTGCTCCGGTGTGACTGAATGTTCTCGATCGCCTTGGTGAAGATCTGCCGGGCGTCGCTGGGGGCCGCCTTGCCGAGATTCTGGATCAGCGACTGGGTCACCGAGTGACCGAGCAGCCCAAGCAGCGAGACCACGACGATCAGCATCGGGAAGATCGCCAGCACGCCGTAGTAGGTGAGGGCAGCGGCCAGGTCGCCGAGGTTGTCGGCCTTGTACTCGCGCAGCGTGCGCTTGAGCACCCCCGGCCAGGCCCGCCGGGGAAGCTCGGTCGGCTGGTCGGGCCTGCGCTGCTCGCGCTCGGCCTCGCGCAGGTGCGATTGTTCACGCATCGCGTTCCCTACCGCCGGCGCAGGATCCACCCGACGAGGATCCCGCCGGCGAACGCGCCGGCCACGGCAAACGGCACCGGCTTGCGCTGGACCGCGGATGCCACCTGCTGGGCCCCGGCGCCGGCGGAGTCGGGGGTCGCCGCGCGCGCTCTCGACGCGAGCTCGTCCTTCGTGTGCTGGGCGGTGTCCCTGACATGAGCGATCTTGTCCTTGGCCTGCGCCTTCGCCTGCGCCTTCACGTCGGTTTTCCCGGCGAGAGCCTCGACGGTGTCGCCGAGCTCCTCGCGGGTCTGCTCGATCTCCGCCTCGATCTCGTCGGGCGTCTTCGACCGCCCCTCACCTGCCGCGGCGCTCACCGCCGGCCGTCCTTCGCTCGCTGCTTCGTCCATTCCACGTCCTCCTTCACGCTCTCGACGGTCTGCTCGGGTACGGGCGGTACACCCTGCTTGACCTTGCTCTTGCCCGTCAGCGCGAGCACGCCGGCGATGGCGCCGTAAATCGCGGTGACGATCAGGGCGGCAAGCCAGCCGGTTACCGCGGTGGCTAGGGCCAGGATCAGGCAGGCGGTCATTGCGCCGAGGGCGTAGAGCCCGAACATGCCGGCGCCGCCGAACATGCCGACGCCCACACCCGCCTGCTTGCCCTTCACCGCAAGCTCGGACTTAGCCAGGTCGATCTCTTGTCGCACCAGCGTCGTGGTCTGGTCTGATAGTTGCTTGACCAGCTCAGCGAGCGAGCGGTCATCCGGCGACGCCTCCTCGCCGGCGGGACGGACTTCTGTCATTCGGCGACTACCTTCCATTACTCGGCGTTCGAGCTCTGAGCGCTCGCGTCGCGTTTTGCGATCAGGCCGCGGAGGGCATCGCGCCCGTCGGCGTTGGAGGCGAGATACGCGCCGTACGTGCCGGCGAGGACCGCGAGCGCAAACATGACCCGGCGTCCTCGACGCGGCCGACGGCGTGTCCGCGCCGCGTCGATCGCAGCGATGAGCTGCCAGCTCGCTATCGCGGCACGGCGCGCTCGGCGCTGGAACCGCTTGTCCTTGATCGCCTCCCCGGGGCTCCTGCCACGGGCCCTTCGGTACGTGTCGCGTCCGGCATTCGTCGCCCGCCGGAGCGCACCCTGAACCTCTGGGTCGTCCAGCACTCTCTGCAGGTACGGCGCGGCTGTCGCCGCCCTGTCGCTCACGGACATCTCGCCTCCACGATTAGCGCTCCCAAGTTCCCACGTCTTGGTCCCATTTAGATGGGACAGAAACTCCCATCTACCCGCGCGGTCGGGCGTGAACCAGACCCGACCAAAGAATTTGAGACGAGACGGGACTTGTTCCGGGACAGCTGACGCGCGGATTGGCTCCACCGGGGGCCTGAGGTGGTACAAGTGGGAGGTGGCAGACCCCGCCGAACACCGGCCTCCGGCCACGGCTGGCGCTCCAGGACCGCTTCGAGCCGACGCGCTCGCCAGCCGCCAGCGCATCCTCGCCGCTGCCGGCGCACTCGCCGGGGACCGTCATGTCACGATGGCCGAGCTGGCCGCGGCGGCCCACGTTGGCCGCTCGACGCTGTACCGCCACTTCCCCACCCGCGAGATGCTCGAGCAAGCGCTGCAGGACAGCGACCTCGACGTGCGCGCGTTACCCCCGCTTTCGCCGCCGACCGGCCGGGTACCGACGATGCCGTTCCGTTTGCCAGGGCAGCTCGGCCGGGACAGGCCGCTCGCGCTCGAGGTGACGCGGATCCTCGACGAGGTGCCCCCGCACCTGGTGCCCGACCAGCTGGTCGCCGAAGCGCGCCGCGTAGCCGGTGTCGCCGTCGCGCTGTACGTCGTCGACATCGACGGCTCGCAGCTGCTCCGTCTGGCCGGCTCGGAGGAGTTCCCCGACCGTATCGAAGATCCGCCAGCGCTCGGACCCGAGATCGCCCCCGAGGGTCTGCCGGCGTTCTACGACCAACTCGAGCGCCAGCTGCCGGGCTGCGTTCCTGAGCCGCTTTGGCTTAGGGGACGAGTCACCGCCCTGCTGCTGTGCGTGGGAACGCCGCTCGCCTCGCTGGCGGACATCGCCAAGCAAGGCGCTGCCGCGCTCGAGCTGGCGGGCGAGTACACGGACTACATCGAGGCGGCCCGCCGCCGCAAGCCGACCACGCCGGCCGCCGAGGTCCAGCAGCATCTACTCCCGCCCCGCATCGCCCGAATCGCCGGCGCTCAGCTAGCCGGGACGCTACTTCCCACATACGAGGTCGGCGGCGATTGGTTCGACTTCGTCGAGAATCGCGACGGTGCATGGCTGGCGATCGCCGATGCGCCCGGCAACGGTCCCACCGCCGCGGGGCTCGGTGCTGCCGCACTGGGCGCGCTGCGCGCCGCCCGACGAAGCGGCCAAGACCTAGAGGATGCGCTGGCGAGCGTGGACGAGACCGTCCGCCACCTCGGCAACAGCGAATTCCATATCACTGCGGTGATCGCGCGATGGCGAGCCGCGACCGCCACGCTCACCTGGGTGAACTGCGGCCACCCTCCCGCCTACCTGGTCGACACCGATGGAAACCTGCGCCGGCTCGAAGGCCCCGAGCATCCACCCCTCGGCGTCCCGGGCTCAGAGGCCCGCTACACGCCGGCCGACCTGCAGCTGCACTCCGGAGAACGCTTGATCCTGGTCACCAACGGAATCATCAACCGGCGCATCGAGGGCGGCGGCCGATTCGGTGTCGACGGCCTCGAGCGCGCGCTCGAACGTGCCGAGAGCCCCACCGCCGCCGCCACCGCGATGGCGATCCAACGAGCTGTGACCTCCTGCTGGCGCGAGCCCCTCGAGGACGACGCGACAGTGGTGGTCATGGCGGTCGAATAGGCGCGTAGCCCGCGCCAACAGGGCGGTCGATCGACCTGCTCGTCGCCACGAGCGGGTGTTGTTTGCGGTTGCTCGGTCGCCGATGCAGTCGTGGGGCTCGCCTTGATCCGGAGGGAGAAAGCGATCGCTCCATTCCTGAAAGGGCCGTCGAGCGCTGGACCGCCTGCTCGACCGTCGAGGTCGACAGTCGAACGGTCGGCTTGATTATTCCGTGCCGGGCCAGGTCGCGGTGGCGCGGACGCCATCGCCCTCCTCGGGCTTGGGACCGCCGACGGCGATGATGTCGAGCCCGTCGGGGCCGGCCTCGAACGCTCGGACGACCTCGGGCGCGACGCGGATGACATCCCAGATCCGGAGCTCCTGGGTCTCGTCGTCAAGCAGGATCCGGCCGGAGCCAGCGGCGACGACGTAGGCCTCCTCCTGCTCCTTATGGCTGTGAGCCATTGGGCTGCGCAGGTTCGGGGCGTACCGAAAGAGACTGACCCCGAGGTCACGGGAGTCCAGGTGCTTACGCCCGAAGCGGCCCTGGAGCCCCTCCACCCGCCCGGCGACGGAGTCCTCGACCTCGAGCAGGTTGACCTTTGCAAAACGGGACATGCGATCTCCTCGGCTGGACAGCGAGTCGGTGTGTCGAGGCGAACCCTAGCTCTCGAGGCTGGCCATAGGAGGGCGGAGGTCGCCCGCACACGTCGGCAGCTCTCAGCCGGGCTTGCGGACTTTCCAGACTTCTTCGCACGGCCAGCGTTGCGCCCATTCGAGGGTGACGTACGGGTAGCGGCTGGTGGAGCCGCCGGGCGGTCGGATCTCGACCAGCTCTTCGACCTCGAAGCCGGATCGTCGCAGGAGGGCGATCATCTCTCCGTGGGGGAGGTGAAACTCGACCGAGTCGTCGTCTGACCACTCAAATCGATGCATGCCGAAGTATGGGCGCAACAGCCTGTCAGTCGCGGGGACGTCCACTTCGTCAGGGGCGCAGAGCATGAGCAGAGCCCCGTTGATGAGGAACACCAGCCTGCCGCCAGGTCGCACCAGCCTCGCCGCCTCCGGGATCCAGAGATACGGGTCGCACCAGATGCTCGCGCCGTACTCGGAGATCACGAGATCGAAGCTGTGATCGGGAAACGGCACCTCCTCCGCGTTCCCATGAACGAGCGGAAAGTCGAGTCCGAACTCCCGCTGCAACCGTCTCGCCGTATCCAGCTGGGCCTCGGAGTTGTCGATCCCGACCGGCCGAGCGCCGCGCCGTGCCAGCCACGCCGACACATACGCGGTGCCACAGCCAAGCTCGATCACATCCTGCCCGGCGACGTCGTCGGGGAGCATCCCAACCTGCGACTCGGGCACGCCCCACATCCCCCACGACGGCTCGTCGCTCGCCCAGTGACGCCAGCCCGGATCCTCGTACTCGGACGCCCACTGATCCCACTGCACGCGGTTCCGCCTGACGTGATCGGGAAGCTCGCCCACCCTCAACACAGCCTAATCGGTGATCGCTCCTGCGCAGATTTACCGAGAACAGGGCTGAGGAGCAGCGATGCGGAAGCCACGGCCGACTCATATAACGCTGCCGGTGAGCGAATTCGGCGCGGGCGATCCGGCGTCCCACGCCGCCTGATTGTCCGCGTCTGCCCGATTCGCGCCCTGTGTCGACACGCCTGCTCCTCGTGTACTGCGCCCGCCGCTGACTCAACGATGCGGCCATCGCGCGGGGCGCTGGTCACGATAGGGTGGGTTTGTGGTGGATCGGATAAGGACGGAGCCGGAGGTCATCGACGAGCGGTTCCGCGGCCTGAAGGGCGATAGGTGGGTCGAGCGTTTGTACACCGGCGGTCGTTGGACCGAGGGCCCGGTGTACTTCCCTGCCGGCCGCTATCTGCTGTTCAGCGATATCCCGAACGACAGGATGCTGCGATTTGACGAGCTCACGGGGACGGTCGGCGTGTTCCGCGAACCGGCGGGCTATTCCAACGGCAACACCGTCGACCGGCAGGGTCGTCTGGTGAGCTGTGAGCACGGCCATCGCCGCGTCACTCGAACCGAGCACGACGGCAGCGTCACGGTGCTGACCGCCCACTACGAAGGTAGGCGGCTCAACAGCCCTAACGACCTCGTCGAGCACTCTGATCGCTCGATCTGGTTTACCGACCCTGCGTACGGGATCGACAGTGATTACGAGGGACACCAGGCCGTCAGCGAGATCGGCGCGTGCAACGTCTACCGCGTCGATCCCTCGACGGGCGAGACGACGGTCGTGGCCGACGATTTTGCCCGGCCGAACGGTCTCGCGTTCTCGGCCGACGAGCGGCAGCTCTACATCGTCGACAGCCACCAGAAGCACATTCGGCGATTCGACGTCGAAGACGAAGTCCGCCTGGCCGGCGGTGAGGTCTTCGCTACGTGCGATGCGGGTTCATTCGACGGGATCCGGCTCGACGACGCGGGACGGATCTGGGCCGCGGCCCACGACGGACTCCATTGCTTCGATCCAGACGGCACGCTCCTGGGCAAGCTCCACATCCCCGAGGCCGTCTCCAACCTGACCTTCGGCGGGCCTAAGCGCAACGACCTATTCATCACCGCAACGAGCTCGGTTTACTCGCTGCGATTGAACCTCTGCGGCGTCCGCTATCCGGCGTAACAGCGCGGCCGACAGTGCCGCGTGGGCGAAGCGAAAGCAGAAGCCCTGCAGACAGTCGGCCGCAGGCGTCGCTGTCGTGGCCCGACCTGAGGGAACGGATGACGGCGGCGAGCATCCGGCCGGTGATGTCGCCCGCGGTGGCCGCAACGTCCAAGTCGGACGCAGGAGGCCGTCGTCCATGCCGTTCTGCAGGTACGCGGCACCGACTTGGCCCGGCCGTCTCGGGATGTGGCCGTGAGTTGCTCGGTCAACTCTCGCGGCGATCGAGATGTGTCACGAACGCCGGCGTCGCGCCCGTAGGCAACACATCGGCTTTCGGCGGCCAGCGATGAGTTCTCGGAGTGGGCCCAGTCCTATGCGCATGACCCTGACAGCGCGACAAGGAGATCGGCCGATGCGCGAAGTCGTGGCCTCTGTGTTCCTGTCCCTCGACGGTGGCGCCGAGCAGCGGGACGAGTTCGTGAGCAGCGTCTCACGATGACCATCGTGATCACTGCATGGGACCGGTCGCCCGATGGTGGCATAGGCCTCGCGCGCGATATGCGCGTTCGCTGGGCGCTTGAAGAGGTGGGCCAGCCCTACGATGTTCGCCTCGTCTCGCTCCGGGCGAAGACGGAGCCCGCGCATCTGCGCCTTCATCCCTTCGGCCTGATCCCGACCTATGAGGAAGGCGACCTGGCCCTGTTCGAGACCGGCGCGATCGTCTTCCACATCGCCGAGCACCATGCGGGCCTGTTCACGGACGATGCCGATGCGCGGGCGCGGGCCATCACCTGGATGTTCGCCGCGCTCAACACCGTGGAGCCTCCGATCCTCGAACTCGTAACCGCCAAGATCCTGGAGGGCGACAAGCCCTGGGCCGAAGAGCGCATGCCTCTGGTCAAAAAGCGCATTCGCGATCGACTGGTCCAGCTGTCTGCCCGCTTGGGCGATGCCGACTGGCTCGATGGGGCGTTCAGCGCGGGCGACCTCATGATGGCGTCGGTGCTGCTCAGGCTGAGACCTTCAGGCCTGCTGGACGAGTTTCCGAAGCTGGCTGCCTACGTGGCCCGCGGCGAAGCGCGGCCCGCATACAAACGGGCCTTCGCCGCCCAATGGGCGATCAACGCCGCTGATCCGCAAGCAGGCTGAACAAGTTCTGTATCGGGCCGCCGTCGTTCCGCGACTCGGTGGGGCTTCTGCAGCGACGTGCTTCTCGCCAGCGGCGAGGGTCATCATTTGGTTGCGCATCCCGCGCATCCCGCGCGTCGCGGGGCCGCCGGCGTCGACGCGAAGAGCCGCGTCCGATCGTGAAAGCGGGATCCGCCGGCGCGTGTGCCAGATAGGGTGATTTCCCTGGACGACGAGGAACGGCAGCTGTACGCCTCATCCTTCGGCGCGACGGCGACCGCATACGCCGAGCACCGCCCGGACTACGCGGAGGCCGCCGTGCGATGGGCGTTGCAGGCCGCGTCCGGCCCGCGAGTGGTCGATCTCGGCGCCGGGACCGGCAAGCTAACCTCCACGCTGGTCGCCATGGCTGCCGAAGTCATCGCGGTCGAGCCCGACCCAGCGATGCTGACCGAGCTGCGCCGTGCTTTGCCAACGATCCGTGCGTTCCCGGGCAGTGCCGAGGCGATACCGCTGCCGGATGCGTCCGTCGATGCCGTCCTGGCCGGCAATGCCCTGCACTGGTTCGACATGGCTATCGCGGGACCCGAGATCGCCAGGGTCCTGGCACCCGACGGCGTCCTGGCTGGCTTGTGGAATGTCCTGGACAACCGGGTCGATTGGATCGCCGGACTTGAGCGAGTCAGCGGGGCTGCGGCCGTCGGTCCGCGCGACACGTTCAGCAGTTGGCGTGCCGCGACGGCCGAGCTGCATCTTCCAAGAGATTGTTCGGTAGCTCAGTTCGGGTCGCCTGAACAGGCCGAGTTTCAGCACGGCCAGCGTCGCACGGCGGACTCCCTGCTCGCCACACTCGCAACACGCGCGGGACTCCTGGTCATCCCAGAACAGCAACGAGAGGCCACGCTCGATCAGATCCGCTCCTTTCTCTCGAGCAGACCCGAGACCGCCTGCGGCGAATTCACCCTCCCAATGCTGACCGGCGTGCTTCGCGCCCGCCGGCTGTGACAGCCATCGACCGCCCCCGAGGTTCGGGAAGGGGGCGCCATTGGAGACGACCGATGTGTCCACGGTTTCGGGGACGCGGTTAGACCTGGCGGCGCTGGCGCCGAGCGGCACCGGAGCGCGTGCGGGACTGGCGCGGCTCGCTACGCGTTGCCGGCTCCCGGCTCGCCGTCCCAGTAGTCGGGGAGCTGGTCGGTGAGGCGAAACCGATACCCGGACTGTCCGGGAACGTGGAGCACGTAGGTGCCCTCGTCGGGGTAGACCGCGGCCGATGGCCCAGTGACTGGCGCCGAGCAGACCAGCAGCCGCGCTGGCTCATCAGCATGGTTGAGGAATTGGTGGGCGCCGGGCTCACCCTCGGGAAAGCAGACGATGTCGCCAGCCGCCATCAGGTCCTGGCCGCCAGGGTGGCGCAGCGTCGGCACGCCGCCGACCACGAGTGCCCAGTGCTCGCGGCACCAGTCGTAGTGGTAGAGGCCGGTCGTGTCGCCCGGGCCGAGCTCGTACAGGATGGGGCTCCAAGTCTGGGTGTGCAGGCGCTCGGTGAGATTTGAAGTGCCGACTGGGAGTGACAGCAGGTCGGCCTGCGGGCACGGGCCCGCGGGCGCTGGCGAGACTGGGACGGCAGCGGGCTCGGTCCAAGTCTCCAGCGCGGCCGTACGCAGGAACTGGACGCCCGGCTTGCCGCGATCTTGTCGGCGTCCAGATACACGCTCGTGAACGCCTCGCCCCAGCCCCGCGCGCCGACCGAGAACATCACGACCCGGCCCGGCCCGTGGAAAGTATGGGCGCCGTCGGGACCGGCCTGGAAGACGACCAGGCTCCCAGGCCCGAGCGCGCGCTCGCCGCTTGGATCGCGCAGCACCGGCTCGCCGGAGACGACGTACATCCACTCCTCGACCCCGTCGTGAAAGTGATAGGGGCCGCGCGTATAGCCAGCCGCGGTCTCGAACACGGTCGCGCCGATCACGCGCGCGCCGAACGCTTCGGTCAGGTCGTGATATGTGGTCTGAAACTTGCCGCGTTCGTACAGCAGCTGCGTATCACACCCTGCGACGTTGACCTTCGTAAACACGCGCGCATGATCCCACGGCGAGGGCCCGGCTTCCGCTCCTTCGCCGGGGCGGCACTCTCGCCGAGGCTTCAGCTGTCCACACTGAGCCGGATCCCTCGAGTCGTCGGTGGGATGCCCGTACGACAACGAAGGCAGGTCTACGTCGGCCGTCGCGAGCGTGACTCCTCCACGCCGATTGCTGTCACGTTGGCGTGACGACCGCTTCGCGGTGCGAGCCGCGACACGATCGACGGCAACCACGCGATCGCATCCGTGGCAGGCTGTCGGACAATCGGTGCTGTCTGGCGGGTTAAGAAACTTCCGGCGGACGACCCGGACTGGGCGAAAGCGACCGCCGACAGGATCGGCTCGGCCCGGTGTCGCAGCCCTCGGATGTCATTCGCGCTCGCGGATCGTCGCGAACTCCATGTTCCGTGGGACAGAGAGCACCAGTTCGCGCTCGTCTGGCTGATCTCCCAGCGTTGAGACGAATGCGAAGCGCACACGCTCGGGGTCCGTTGGATCGTCCGTGCAGCCCACGACGCGGCCTTTCAGGATGACAGCTTGGTCGTCCTCGAGCTCATCGGCTGTAACGCTTTTATCTACCGGCCAACCCGCCATCCGAGTGACCGTCGCCATGATCGTCTCGCGCGGACACACGATGAAAATCTCCCGGCGGTCTGGCGACGAGCCACGCGGCGGGCGAACCCCCGACACGAAGGTAAGGCGAAGCAGGCCGGGGTCAGCCGGCTCCCGGTCGGTCGAGACCAACTGGCCATCCAACATGACGACCTGCCCGGAGACGACGTCTCTAGCGGGCAGCGCGTCCTCGTATATCAGTGACGCCTTGGGAAGGTGCATGCCGTCCCCGTGAGGCATGTCAGCGTTACTGAGATAGTGCCGTGCGATAAGGAGGATCATGTCCGCGGGACAGATGAGAACAGTCTCGTGCGGATCCGGCTGGTCTCCGGGCGGCGCACCGAGCGCCTGAACAATCGTCAGCCGGACGCGCGAGCCGTCGTCCGTATCACAGGCGCTCGTCAAGACGCGACCTTCGATTACGACGAACTCCCGCTCCTCGAGCTCGACCACCGGAGCCGCACGCCTGAACCGGGACGGGAATAGGCGGTGCTCGCGCATGTGGTTGCGGGCTGAGTCGGCGAGCGAGTCCGGCGACTCGGCCAGCCGCACGGATGTCTCCACGCGTTCCTTCAGCCGTGGCCAACTTGGGAACCCATGTTCGCGGGCGATCACCAGCTGGGCGGCAGACAAAGTCGCGGTCTCAGCGTCGACCTGCGAGTATCGCCGAACGCGTTCGATCGCTCCCTTCTCGCCGCGACGAAGCGCGTCGCGCAACTCCTTCGCTTGTCGACGAAGCTGGGCCAGATCAGGGCGCTGCGGCAGCGACTGGTCGGACATGTCATCTCCTTGTCTGTCCCTCCTGGCCCGCATCGGAAGGCTGAAGAAGATGACTGCTGCGACCCAACTGGTCGATAGGTGGACTCAGTCCTTCCCGCGGGCCCGGGCGCGCCCTCAACGCACACGCCGAGTCTAACGCCGCTGCCCTCTCTGTCAACGTCCACTGACTGCTGCATCCATGAAAGAGCAGCCATCAGTCGGCCGTCGCCAGACCGCTGCTCCCGGCCAGTTTGGGCCACGCTTGAGCACCTGCGCGGCGTTCACTGGCGTCGTCCACGTCGTCCACGTCGTCCGCGACCGCTCGACGCCTTAGCGGCAGTGCCGGTGGCGGCGCGGTCGTGACCGCTCTTGTCCTTGCAGCTCCCCCGACCTTTGGGTAGCGCCCCGAGCAGCGGTGGAGCTATCAGTTGGTGATGCGCAGCGTGCGCGCTCGTGGCGAACAGGAGGGAAACTCCAGGCCGCGGGTCGTCGATCCGCTTCTCGTGTCGCGGCGCGCTTCCTGCTCTTGCCCACCCGACGACTTCCCCCCGCCCTCCGATCGCGGCGGCGCCGTCGGCCCGGCTCATGTGTCCTCGTCTAGGAACACTTCGCTGAGCCACCCAGTGTTGACGTCATAGACGAATCCTCTGATTGGAACCTCCTGCGAGATCCATGGATGTGACCGGGCCTTCTGGATCTGCTCCCTGGTGTTCTCCTCGGCGTCGGTGAAGCTGTAGAACCTGGCCGGCGCGATCGGCGCGTTACCCGTGTTCTTGCCGAGCCGGTCCTCCATCTCGCTGTCGGTGAACCTGAGCATCCCGCAGTCGGTGTGATTGATGATCATGATCTCTCGGGTGCCCAGCAGTCCGGCCGAGAGAACGAGCGACCGGACCGCGTCGTCATCGATCACAGTGCCGAAGTTCCTGATCATGTCGACGTCAGCTTCAGCGAGGCCCAGCATGTGCAAGATGTCGCTCAGCCGGGGATCCGCGCACGTAACGATTGCGATCTTGGGCGCCGGCGGCTTCCCACGGTCGGGATCGTAGTCGTTGGCGATGGTTGCATTGGCGCTCAGCGCCTCGTCGATGATGCTCATGACCCTTTCTCCTTTTCACTGGGTACACTGGTTGTCTCGGTATGCCTGTCACTGTCAGCACGGCCGGCATCGAAATGGGTGACGGTGCCGAGCGGCGGCGGCGGAGTGGTCGCGGCCGACATCTCACGCGCCCACCGGGACTTGCGCCACCGCAGCTGCCGCGGTCAGGATCACATCAGCGACGGCGTCGGGCTGGGAGATCATGATCAGGTGTGGCCCTTCGACCTCGGTGATCGTGGCTCCGGCGCGCTCGGCCTGCGAGCGGACGAGGTCCGTGCCGGCCGCCTTATCGTGGGTCGCGACAACCGCCCAAGACGGCACGTTTTTCCAGGCGGGCGGACCGCACGGCTCCGAGAACGCCAGCTCCGCGGCGGGACGCTGCGTCGCGGCCAGCACAGCCGCCTGCTCGGCCGGAAGGTCGGCGGCGATCGCGTCGCGGAACTTCGCCGGGTCGACCGCCAACTCGACTGCCGACTCCGCGCCGTCGCCAACGGGATAGTGGAGAGTGACCAGAGCCGTCGACAAGATGGAGTCCTTGGACGTGGCCGCAACGTCGCCGATCACCTCGCCCTCGTCGGTCGCGAAGGCCGCAACGAACACGAGGCCGACGACGTTCTTGGCGTCGGCGTTCGAGATCAACGCACCGGCGTACGAGTGACCGACGGCAAGGACGGGTCCCGGGATTTGCTCCAGGAACGACTCGATGTGGCCGAGTCCGCGGAAAGACCGCGCAGCGGATTCGCTGGCGCCGTCACTCGTACGCCGGCGGTCTGAAGGCGCTCGATTACACAATTCCAGCTCGACGCGTCGGCGTACGCACCGTGGACGAGAACGACGGTGAGCGGAGCCGAGTTGGGGGTTGTCGTTGAGATGAGAGTCTGCTTCGTTAGTAGGTGTCGACGTCCATTACGGCTTTGGTGAACGCTTCCGGGGCTTCCTGGGGAAGGTTGTGTCCAACACCGCCCTCGATGGTTCGGTGCGAGTAACTGCCCGAGAACTTGTGGGCGTAGGCACTCGGCTCTGGGTGAGGCGCACCGTTGGCGTCACCCTCGAGGGTGATCGTCGGCACGGTGATCACCGGCCCTTGAGCGAGCCGTTCTTCCAGCTCGTCATATTCGGGCTCGCCTTCGGCCCCCAGCCGCCAGCGATAGTTGTGAATCGCGATGGCGACGTGATCCGGGTTGTCTAGCGACGCTGCGCTGCGATCGAACGTGGCGTCGTCGAAGTTCCATTTCGGGGAAGCGGCCCGCCAGATGAGCTTCGCGAAGTCGCGCCGGTACTTGTCGTAGCCGACCCGGCCACGCTCGGTCGCGAAGTAGAACTGGTACCACCACTGCAGCTCGGCCTGTGGCGGCAACGGAACTTTGCCGGCCTCCTGGCTGCCGATCAGATAGCCGCTGACCGAGACGAGCCCCCCGCAGCGCTCGGGCCAGAGCGCCGCAACTATGTCGGCCGTCCGCGCTCCCCAGTCAAACCCGGCAACGACCGCCTTGTCGATCTCGAGCGCGTCCATCAGAGCGATCGCATCGACGGCGAGGACCGATTGCTGTCCGTTACGGAACGTCTCCTGCGAGAGAAACCGCGTCGTCCCGTGGCCGCGCACATAGGGGATGATCACCCGGTAGCCCTGCGCCGCCAGCAACGGGGTCACATCGAGGTAGCTGTGAATGTCATAGGGCCAGCCGTGCATCAGCATCACCGCTGGGCCGTCCGCAGGCCCAGCGTCGACGTACCCGACGTTCAGCAGGCCGGCATCGATCTGCTGCACCGGGCCAAACGAGGTGCCCATCTCAGCCTTGCTCGCCACCGCGTCTGCGGTGCTGGTCATTTCGTCCCCTCCATCGGTCGGAGCGATCTGAAGCTGGCGCGGATCTCCTCGGAGAACAGTTGCGGCTGCTCCCATGCCGCGAAGTGGCCGCCTTTGTCGACCTCGTTGAAGTAGAGGAGGTTGTCGGGATACGCCTGCTCGGCCCAGCTCCGTGGGGCCTGGTAGAGCTCGTCGGGGAACACGCTGATAGCGAACGGGATGGTGATGGGCTTGGCGTCGAAGAAGTCCGCCTTGTTCTCCCAGTAGAGCCGGGCGGCGGACACGCCGGTGTTCGTGAGCCAGTAGAGCGTGATGTTGTCCAGGAGGTCGTCTCGGGTGAGGGCGCTCTGGTAGGTCCCGTCGAGGACCTTTTCGACGAGTCCGGGCTGGCCGGTGCCGTCGCCGTGGTCAAGCGCGAACGCCGCGAGGTCGACGGGTGAGTCGGCCAGTCCGTACAGCGTCTGCGGGCGTGTCGACATGATCAGCGCGTAGGCGACGTGCTTGGCGTAGAAGTTGCTCAACTGCTCGTAAGCCCGAAGCTCGTCGCCTGAGAGATCCGATGGCGGCGGGGCGCCCTGCTCGAACCCCTTGACGAGAGCGGCTGAAGCGGTCCCCGGCATGTTGGAATGAATGCCGAGCAGCTCCGGCGGTGCCTGGATGCCCATCGTCTGCGTGACCGCCGCGCCCCAATCGCCGCCCTGCGCCACGAACCGGTCGTATCCGAGCCGCTTCATGAGAACCGCCCAGGCCCGCGCGACCCGGACCGGATCCCAGCCGGTGGCGGTCGGCTTCGCGGAGAACCCGTGCCCCGGCAGCGACGGGATCACCAGATGAAATGCATCCGAGGCGCTCGCGCCATGCGCGGTGGGGTTGGTGAGCGGCTCGATGATCTTCAGCTGCTCGATAATCGAGCCCGGCCACCCGTGCGTCACGATCAGCGGCAGCGCATCCTCGTGCTGGGAGCGAACGTGAATGAAGTGGATGTCGAGCCCATCGATCTCGGTCATGAAGTTCGGCAAGGCGTTCAGCTTCGCTTCGCACGCGCGCCAGTCGTAGTCCGACGCCCAATACTCCGCGAGGTCCTGCATCATCTCGAGCCTCACCCCCTGCGAGTCGTCGCTAACCGTCTCATGCTCGGGCCAGCGCGTCGCGCTGATGCGACGGCGTAGCTCAACGAGCTCCGACTCCGGAAAGCCGACCTGAAACGGGCGAATCGCCGTGCTGCCCCCGACCGCGGGTTCTGCAACTTCTCTAGCCGACATCTGCTCCTCCTGAGGTTCTGGTCCGGGCCCTCGACGAGGTGCCCGTCGTGCATGTCGGCAAGCTTGGTGTCCGCAGGGCTCCGCTCGCATCAGCCAGAGGGCAGTGCGACTGGACAGTTCTGGCCGCCGCCGGCGCTCAACAGTAGCCTTCTCGCCCCTGGCGCCACCGTTCAGGCACAGATCACAGTCCGCAACGACATCACCGAGGTCGTGATCTTCACCATCAGCACGACCAAACTCCCCACCGACGCGTTCCGCTGCCTAGCCCCCAACGCCCAGACGTCTCACCGCCGCTGAGCCGCACACGACTGGCTTGCGCTCCAAGCCGGATGGCTGCGGTCCGGATGCCCGCGGTGCGCCAGAGGCAGGTCTCAGCCCGACCGGCTTATCGGGCCGAGGGCGCGGTCCGTCGAGTCGCTAGGTGAAGGGCTGCTGCCGACGCCCAGGTGCCGAGTGTGTCAGGACTGCACGAAGGTCAGCAGGTCAGCGTCGATCGTTGGGGCCTCCGTCGTCGGCATGCCGTGCGGGAAACCTTTGTAAGTCTTAAGGGTCCCGTTCTGCACGAGCTTTGCGGACAGCGGTCCGGAGTCGGCGTAGGGCACGATCTGGTCGTCATCGCCGTGCATCACCAGGACCGGCACCGTGATCTTCTTGAGGTCCTCGGTGAAATCGGTCTGGGAAAAGGCGACGATGCCGTCGTAGTGGGCCTTCGCCCCGCCCATCATCCCCTGGCGCCACCAGTTCTCGATGATCGCTTCCACGGGTTCCACGCCGGGCCGGTTGAAGCCATAGAACGGGCCCGACGGAAGCGCCCGGTAGAACACGGACCGGTTAGCGGCAAGCTGGGCCTGGAGATCGTCGAACACGCTCTTCGGCAGCCCGCCCGGGTTCGCCTCGGTCTGCACCATCAGCGGCGGCACCGAACTGATCAGCACTGCCTTCGCTACGCGGCTCTCACCGTGGCGGGCGATGTAGCGCACGACTTCGCCGCCACCGGTCGAATGGCCGACGTGAATCGCATCGTGTAGATCGAGATGCTCGGTGACCGCGGCCAGGTCGTCGGCGTAATGGTCCATGTCGTGACCACCGCTGGTCTGGGACGAGCGTCCGTGCCCGCGCCGATCATGGGCGATAACGCGGTGGCCGTGCAGCAGGAAGAAGAGCATCTGGGTGTCCCAATCATCGGCCGAAAGCGGCCAGCCGTGGCTGAAAACGATCGGTTGGCCCGAGCCCCAGTCCTTGAAGAAGATCTCCGTGCCATCGGTCGTGGTGATGCTGGCCATGCGCTGCTGCCTCCGTTGGTCAGGGCGTTGACGCCGAAACGTACGAAATCGCAGCCTAACCCATGTCTGACCTCGCGCCGAACACCAGCGCCGATCAGGGTCCGGCGCCGCACCGCGTCTCAACGAATGCAGGGACGCAACCCCACGTGGTCGCGTCTGTGCTCTTCGCCCACAAGCGGGCATCGCGTGCTTGGAGCCTTTGTGCTAGCGCCCGGATCGAAGCAGTAGTCCGCGCGAGGCGTCGATGCCAAGCTGGTGACGAACAGCGCCGACCGCCGAATCGCGCGCCGCGCCCATCGCCCAGATCCAAGCGCGTGAGGCCGGGGCTCGACGATCTGGATCGTCAGCGCCAAACCAGCCGCGCGATTGGCGTTCGCCGCGATCTAAGCTCCGCTGGCACGGTGTCAGCCGGCAGACGCAACAGCCTGCGTAGGCGCGCGCCTTTCGCACGCGTTCTCGTGAGGGCCGCTATCGGCGACCGATGCCCCAGCCGGGGCGCGGGTCCTCGTTGACGCGAGAAGCAGGTAGTCACGAGCACCCACGTAGGATCTCGAGCCGTGAGTACGAGGACGATCCGAGCCGTGGCCCGGGACGATCAACCGAGAGTGATTACGACGTTGGTATCGGCGTTCATCGCGGATCCGGTCGAGCGATGGCTTTACCCGGAATCCTCGGCGTACCTCACGGAGTTTCCGGCGTTCGTAGCCGCCTTTGGTGGCGCGGCGTTCGAGAACCAGACGGTGTGGAGCTTGGATGAGTTCGCGGCGGTGGCGATGTGGCTGCCGCCCGGTCTGGAAGTGGACGGTGACGCGATCGTCGCAGTCTTGAGCGAATCTGTTTCGCCAGACAAGCACGCGGACACGTTCGCGGTCCTGGAGCAGATGGACGCCGCCCACCCGAAGGATCCCCACTGGTATCTGCCGTGGCTCGGGGTCGATTGTGCACGTCAGGGCGGCGGGCTTGGTGCGGACCTACTGCGGCAATGTCTGGTGCGCGTCGACGCCGATCACAGCCCGGCGTTCCTTGAGACGCCCAACCCGCGGACGCTGCCGTTCTATCAGCGTCATGGGTTCCGGGTCACGAGCGTCTCGCAGGCCGGGGCCTGTCCGCCGATGACCAGCATGCTCCGACCCGCGCACTGACCGCTCGACGCCCAGCCCATCCCCCCTCGCCCGCCGAAACCGCGAATGCCGCGGGACGATCGCTCCGAGTGGGTGTTGGGTCAACTCTTGGCTTGGTGTTCGTGGTCGCGATAGCGCTCAGCGCCCTGGTTGAGGCTCGAGCGTCGTCCCTGGGCGCTGGGTCGGCCGCTCAGTTCGACGCGCGAGCGTCTGGAGTGGTCGTTCGATGACATGCCAGCTGAGCGCGGCTATCGCGATCGCGCCACCGAGTATGAGCGCGGCCAGCGCGAACGTAGCCGGCAAGGACAGCACCGGGGAATGCTTTAGCGCGGAGCCGCGTAGGAGGAACAGGAGCGGCTGGTGCCAGAGGTAGATCCCGAAGGAGATGGTGCCGAGAGCGACCATCGGGCGCGAGTCAAGGAGGGCGAGAGGCTTTGACGCGCTGCGGTCCGAGCGCAGTGCGACCGGGAGGACGACGAGCGCCGCCCCGAGGCCGAGCAGTAACTGGGTTATCGGCGCGTAAAGGGTGAGGAGCATGTCGCCGCGCTGGGTTGGGATTGCGGCCGCGAAGGTGCATAGCCCGAGCACGAAACTGACGGCCGGACGCAGCGACAGCATGGCCACCGCTCGCGGTAGCGGCGCGCCTGCTTCACGGCCGGCGATCAACACGGCCAGGATCATGCCCGGCACGAACCAGCCGAACACCATCGGCGGTAGCGTCGCTGTGACCTGCGAGTGCGCCGGCGCGACGAGCGAGCCGTGGCAGAGCCAGACGCGCCCGACGAATGCCGCGCTGCCGAGCGCCGCCAGGAGGGCGAATTGTCCGCGGACGGCCCGAACGCCTGTGCGATCGCGCAGGAGATGGGCCATGGCGGCAGCGAGTATCGGGACCGCGATATAGAACGCGACTTCTACGTCGAGACTCCAGGCCACGCCGAGTCCGGAGAAGAACGTGTCGGGGTGGTAGATCTGGGCGAAGCTCAGCAGTCGCCAGGTCGACGCTCCGAAGGTTTGACCGGCTGGGAGAAGTACCCCGACCCCGAGCACCGCCAGCCAGTAGGCGGGGACGATACGGACGATCCGCCGCCGCGTATACACCCTCCAGTCTGGGAGCGCGGATCCGCTGACAAGGGCGCGCGCGAACGGGAGGTAGAGCACCAGCCCTGAGATGACGAAGAAGATCGTCACGCCGCTCTTCAGTTCGGAGAGCACGGGGGCCAGGCGGCCGTAGCCTACGAACCCATTGCCATTCCCCGTCCGGCCGGCGTCGAGGCTGACGTGGTAGACCACAACGAGTATCGCCGCGACCGCCCGCACGCCATCCAGGCCCGCGAGTCGATGCGAGCGCGATCGGTATATCTCGCCGGTCATCCCACGCGTGAGGGCCGCGCGGCACGACAAGTTAGTCCGGGTACAGACGATGTTCGCGCTGCCCGCGACGAGGTGGAGCGCGCAGTTGCGCAACTTCCCAAGATGAGCCTGCTGCGTCCCGCAATGCGAAACATTCGGGACTCATCGACGCACTGTCGCGACGGCTTGAGGATCTCGCTCGTCCCGCCGATCACGACGCATCAGCGCGAGGTCACGACAAACACCGCCGACGCTCTGTTCAGCTGGCGATCGGCACCGCGATAGAGCGAGGCATACCGGCCAGACCGCGGTCGAACCCGTCGTCCGGGGTGGGATCGGGTTGGAACTCGATTCCGGCTAGCACGTCATAGCGTGCAGGACGAACCGCACGAGCACACCCGCCGCGGTCCGCGCTCTCTTTTCGGTCACCAAAGGGGCCACCAGCGATCCGTCGGCCTGACGGTCCCTTCCGGACATAGGCAGCCGCATGGCGCCGCCGGCGGGGAATCCCCGCGCGACCACAAGGGCGGGTGTGAGGCGCGGCCTTGACAGCCTTCAGCAGCGAAGTGCTTCTCGCCACGACCGCGACCAGCGGCTCCTTTCGCGGCGCTGATCGGTCCGGCTTCCCTCTTGGTCGGGCAACCGGAACTGGTGGCGGCTGGGTCGTGATGCTCGTCGGGACACGAGAGCCGGACATCGCATGTCTGACGTCCGCGAGCGTTCGTTAGGCCACGCTCGCGACAATCCCGGTGTGTCTGATGCGCTGGAGTTCGATCCGGGTCTTTATCGCGGGACCGCTGGTTACTACGATCGCTTCCGGGTTCCGTACCCGCCGGCGATGCTGGATGAGCTCCTCGCGCTGGTTCAGCCGAGCGGCGGCGGACGCCTGCTGGATCTCGCTTGTGGGACCGGTCAGATCACGTTCGCGATCGCGGAGCAGTTCGCGGAGGTGTGGGCGGTCGATCAGGAGCCCGACATGATCAGGGTGGTGCGCGAGAAGGGCCGCGTAGCCGGGGCGGGCCCTGCGCGAACGGTCGTGGCGCGGGCGGAAGGTCTTGACGCGCCGCCAGACGCGTTTGAGCTGGTGGCGATCGGAAACGCATTTCACCGCCTTCGGCGCGACGCGGTCGCGGCGCGTGCGTTCCGATGGTTACAGCCGAATCGATGTATCGCGCTGCTGTGGAGCACCGGTCCCTGGGCCGGCGAGGCGGCGTGGCAGCAAGCAATGGCCGGTGTGTTTTCGAGCTGGACGACGAAGCTCGGCGCCGAAGGCCGAGTTCCGGTGGGCTGGGAGGAGGCGCGCCGCGAGCGGCCGGATCTCGTGGTGCTGAGAGCAGCCGGCTTCGACGTGGTCCACTCATCGCGATTCCCGACCGCCCATGGCTGGAGCGTCGAGGAGCTGATCGGATTCGTGTACTCAACCTCGTTCCTGCCTCGCGTCGTGCTGGGCGATCGCGCCGGGTTGTTCGAGCGTGATCTCCGTCGCGAGCTCGGCGGCTTTGAAGCGCGCAACGAGCTCAACGAGACGATCGACTTCAACTACGAACTCGCTCGCCGACCTCCGTAGCGAAAGCCGGTTCGGTGTGGCAGGCGGCGAGACTAGCCAGAGGCCCATCCAGCAAGCGAAGCAGACCTCGGTGCTCGGAACGCGCGCACCCCCCAAATCGCCTCGGCCTCGCGATGAGGCTCGGCGCTGGGAGGCAAAGGGGCGCGTAGGGCTATCGGCCCGTTGGCGCCAGAGCGGTGTCGATCGAGCAGTGGAGTCAGTCGCGCGGGTTGGAATTAGGCCTGCTGAGGGTTGGCGTGCGATGAGGACACCAATTCCGACATCGGCCGCTGCGTCGGTTGCAGATGAGGTGTACCCCTCATTGTCCGGTCTTGGGACTGGTGGGATCGTCGGTGTCGAACGCGACTGTCGATCCGAGGAGTGCATGCCTCATGGTGCTGTCAGCAACTGCGTACGTCGATGCCGCGCGACGGGCTCGGCTCCGTGCCGCTGAATTGCGCGAGGATCTCGACCAGCCAGGCACGTTGGCCTGCCAGGCGTTGGTGTGGCAGGTATGAGCCATCAAGCTATCCGCTCACAACCCCAGTACGTCTTGGGTAGCGACGAGGCCGAGATCGTTCGCCTTGAAGCCCAGGCGGGCGCGATCGCTCCAGCGACCGCGTTGCTGTTGCGCGCGGCGGGGATCGCTCCCGGAATGCGCGTGCTAGATCTCGGCACCGGCCTCGGTCACGTCTCGTTGCAGGTCGCGGAGCTCGTCGGCCCAGGCGGCTCGGTTCTCGGCATCGACCAGGATGGCGCGATGCTTGCGGCCGCCGAGCAGCGGGCGCTTATGGCCGGCGCCGAAAGCGTCCATTTCCTCAAAGCCGACGTGCGCACGTATCACCCATCCGAACCGCTTGATGCCGTCGTGGGCCGGCTGATCCTGTTTCACCTTCCTGATGCCGTCGAGATCCTCCGTCACTACGTCGACGCGCTGAAGCCCGGCGGTCTGATGCTGGCGGTCGACTTCGACATCGGCTCCGCCCGAACTGAGCCAGCGCTACCGCTTTTCACGACGGTCGCCGGCTGGGTGATGAAAGCCTTCAGGAACGCCGGTGCAAATCCGACGATCGGCCCGCGGCTTGCGATGCTTCTCCGCGACGCGGGGTTCGAGCAGGTCACGTCATTCGGTGTTCAGGACTACCTCGGTCCCGACGATCGCAGGGGACCGGCGCTACTAGCCGGCGTCGTGCGCTCGCTGCAAGGCCAGATCGTGGCCGCTGGCATCGCCACCGAGGCCGAGCTCGACCTCGGCACCCTGCAGCAGCGGCTCGCTCACGAACTAGCCACCGCCGACGCCGTGATGCTGCCGCCGGCCGTTGCGGGTGCTTGGGGACGACGCGGCTGAGTTAGGGCCACCGACGTACGTGATCGACCGAAAACCCAATTCATGCGGCGGGCGCGGCCCCTCAAACCTGGGCCTAGGTTCCGACATCTCCGCAATGACTGCCAGAAAGGAGGACGAACATGAGTGAATCAACGAACAAGCCTGCAGTTGTCCTCGTGCACGGCGGCTTCGCTCACGCATCGTTCTGGGCACCGGTCATCGACGATCTCCAGGCACACAATCTGCCGGTGCTCGCGCCAGCGAACCCGCTCCGAGGGCTGGCCCACGACGCCGAGTACCTCGCGAGCTACGTCAACCAGATCGACGGGCCTGTGCTGCTGGTCGGGCACTCCTACGGCGGTGCTGTGATCTCCGTGGCGGGCGCCAGCACCCCCAACGCGATCGGTTTCGTGTATGTAGCCGCGTTCGCGCTCGACGAGGGCGAATCGTTCGCCGAAATCTTCGCCGAGTTCGGTGAGACGCCGCTCGTCGGTGCAGTACGCCCGAGCAACTATCCGCTCGCGGATGGCGAGACGGCCGTCGAGCTTACGATCGCTCCGGAGCTCTACCAGGAGGCTTTCGCCGCCGACCTGTCGCCCGAACTCACCCGAGTCCTGGCCGTCAGTCAGCGTCCCTTCGCGGCGATCTTCGAGGATCGCGCCGAGGCCGCGGCCTGGAAATCGCTGCCCTCCTGGGCGGTGATCGCCACAGCTGACCACGCCATTCCCCCTGATGCGGAGCGACACATGGCTCAGCGTGCCGGCGCGCATACGATCGAGGTCGACGCGTCGCACTCGATCGCGCTCTCGCAACCAACTGCGGTTGCCGAGCTGATCCGCACCGCCGTCGAGGCGACCTCGACCGCCCCGAGCGCCGTCTAGCTCACGCCGCCTCAGGTGCGCGAGGTGTGCCCCGCGCACCCGTTGAGCGCGGGGCACACGCGCGCGGATGGCGGCTATCGACTTTCCAGCTTGGACGTGAGGCGGTGGCGCTTCGCTGATGGCCCCGTCGAAGGATCGGACGCCGATCCGTGGGCGCTGAACCGAGATCGAGGTCCTGACTGGCTCTTTTTTGTCTCCGCAGCGCGCGGGGGTTAATACCGATGTTGTCGATCGCATGCGTGATACCGGATGCGTGTTCCCGGCGTCGAGGTTCGGGGATGGGTCCGCGACCGGCCGCCTAAGGCCGCCTCTGTCGTATGCGTTGCCGGTCGCGGTGCTCGAGGACGGCGGTGCTGAGAATGCTGAGCTCGTACAGGGCGAGCATGGGGATCAACTCAAGGAGGGTGGTGACGGGGTCGCTGCCGGGGAGCAGGAGCGCGAGCGCGGCGATCGCCACGATGGCGTAGCGGCGGTGCTTGCGGAGTTGGCGCGTGCTGAGGATCCCGGCTCGGTTGAGCCCGAGCACGGCAATCGGGATCTCGAAGAAGAGGCCGGTGGCGAGCATCGTGAACAGGATGAACTGGTAGTAGCTGCGCGCCTGTACGAGGGCGTCAAACGAGCTCGCGTTGAAGTGCAACAGGAAGCTGACGGCTCCCGGTAGCACGACGAAGTATCCGAACGCGAGCCCGAGGGCGAACAGGAGCGGCGCCAGCGTCAGCAGCGGTGTCGCCACTCGCCGTTCGCTGGGCGTGAACGCAGGCGTGATGAACGCATACAACTGCCACAGGATCACAGGAAGGGCCAACAGCAGCGCGAAGTACGCCGAGACGATCACGGTTTGTGAAAACGGTTCGCCGATTCCGAGGGTGACCGGACGGAGCCCCGCGAGTGAGGCCTGGCTAGCGGCGAGATAGTCCGCATCGGCGTGGGCGGCGGACGCGAGCGCTTGGCGCTGTGTCGCGGTGAGCGGGCTGGCGGACGCGGCGAGGAGCCCAAACGCGACCCGCTGACTGTCGAGCGCGGCTCGCAGCTTCTGCTGGTTGCCGTTGGTCGCAGACAGCGGGGCGCTTGAGTCGGTGAGCGACGAGGAGCCGACGTTGGCCAGCGGGCGGTTGAGCACCTGAAGCAGGGCATGGTTCTGCCAGAACGCGAACACGAATGCGATCGCGAGGACGGCGACGCTGACGATCAGTCGTCCGCGTAGTTCGCCCAGGTGGGCGAAGGCGGAGATCTCGTCGTGGTGACTGATGGGTCTGACGGAGATCGCCATGGTGGGTCAGCCGCGGATTACCTGCGGTCATTCGACCGGAAGTGTCTCGCTGTCGGGGGTGGCCGGAGGCAGGGGGGGCTGGTCTGGTGATTCGCCGCCGATCGAGGCCTTGAACTCCTTCAGGCCCTGGCCGAGGGCGCGGCCGGCGTCGGGGAGGCGCTTGGGCCCCAGGACGATGAGCGCGATCGCAAGCAGGATGATGAGGTGGGTGGGCTGAAGCATTCCGGTGAGCATCGGTGGTGGTGTCCTTTGATGGTTTGGGGTGAGCGGACCGGCCGCAACCCGGTGAGAGGTTGCGACCGGCAGTTAGGTGCTCGTGGGCTAGGCGATGCCGCTTTGCGCGGCGTGCGACGCGGTGGCCTGGCCCCCGAGAGCGACGGCGACGGAGAGACGTCTGGGATGTGGTGGACGTGTCGGTTCAGACGCCGCGTACAGCCGCGTCAGCGGCCTGCGCGAGCGCTATCGCCGCGGCGAAGAACGCGCTCGACTGGCCCTTGAAGAGCCCGGTTGAGGTCAGGAACTTGACCGCTGCCATCGCGCCCCCGTTCGCTGGAAGTGTCGGGCGGATGATCGAGCAGTCGGGGAGGCTCGGGGCGATGAATTCGCACGGCTGCGGGAAGATGTTGTTCGCCCGTGTGGAGTTACGGCCGCTCGCGTCGAGATTCGGGAAGAATGTTCCCGTCTTTGGGTCCTTCACCCCGGCCAGCGGTGGCTCGACCGCGTTGGCGGCGACGTCCTGCCAGACGCCGAAGTGATCGACCTCGGTGCCTCCGATGCTGACCACTATACGCAGGACCTCGAGGCTTGTCACCTGTAGTGACAGCGTCGTGTACAAGCTTGAGCCGCCCTGCTCAATCATCGCGAAGTGGAATGCCGCGCTGTTCGCGATCGCCTGCATCCGTGACTCATGCCGGGTCTTCGGAGGTACCGGGGCCGGCGTATTCGGTGGCGTGTCGGTGTCGTTCAACGGGATCACCGGCTGGTTCTTGATGGTCACGGCCTGCCTGAAGGTAGCGCCGAAGTCAGGGTTGGCCATCGACCGGTAGCGCAGATACCAGCTGGTGTCGACGTTGGTTCCGCCGAGAAGGTTCGTGAGCCGCCGCCGGGATCGGTCAGCGCCCTTTGCCTGGCTGCCCTTCAGAGTGCGGAACGGCTCGAGGCTCACCGGCTCTGCGCCCTTGGAAACCAGGTAGGCGTTGATGAAGTCGGCATGGCTGTGCTCGTCACGCGTGTTGCCGGAGATGTAGGCCGGCATGTCGGAATCGATGTTCGACAGCGCCGCCACGTATGCCGGGTTACCACCGTCGCGGCCCCCCAGCTCGTTGTACTGCTCCCACAGGTCCGTCTCCAGAATCTCGGCCGCCGCGAGGAACCTCAGGATGGCGATGTCGCCATCGGTCGGCCCCGTTGATTGCGCGCTGGCGGACGAAGTCGCGAGCGCCGAAAACGGCACAGCCGCCGCACCGACGATGGCCGCCCGCTTCAAGAACGAGCGACGGCCGACCACTCGCTGCCACAGCGCCTGCAGCTCGTGTTCCTCGGCAGATCCCTCCGGTGATGCATCAGGATGCAAGTCATGCACTGTCATATGTTCTTCCTTTGTGAAATGGTGGTTTGACGGCTACTAACGGGCCTACGTCAGCGTCACGCCGCGACCCACCTCCCAGCGCACCGGACGTTGGTGAACCGGATCGGTGGATACGACCCGAGAAGGTGCAACTGATAAGGGCCGGTGCCGGCTGCTCCGACCGTTACAAGCCCAAGACTCCGGCCTCCACGCATTCCTTCCCCAACGTTCTTTTCGACGCTCACCGCGCCCGGCGCGCCCACCCCGCGACGCACGAGTGACCTTTGGCCCAGCGGCTAGCGCGAGGAATTCCCGACTCGGCTTCTACACCCTCGAGGCCCTACCGGCCGGCGGTGGCACGCCGGGGACTAGGGTCGTCCGAAGCCATCCGAGCACCCGCGGCCGCACGCATGAAGTGCGCACGTTGTCGTGACCGAGGGACCCGCGGCGCTCCCGATCCCTTCCCCCGCGGCCGCCGGCTCCCCACCTGGACGCCAGACCATGCCGCCGTGACTCAGCTGTGAACGCTGTACATCCGAGGGGAGGATCCTGGCGCGCCGGAGTCTTCAGTCCGAGCGGAGGCTTGGGCGGTCGTCATCGCCACCTCCAGCGGGGACCAGCCGCTCAAGAGCATGCGCGGCACGGACCGATGGTGTCGGCGGTCGGTGGCTACCCCCACGTCGTCACACGTCGGCGATCGCGATGCCCGAGCTTCGTCACGACGCTCGCCGCTGGCCATCGCCGGGCATGGAGTCGGGAGACCGCTGCTCCCCGCGCCGACGGGCATGCGTCCGAGACCAGTCATCAGACGTACGCCCTTATCGACGCCGGAGAGCGACCGACCCGATCGGCGATCTGAACGTTCTACAGGCCCTCCGCTTCACGAAGTGGCACGCCAACGCCACCGCCCGGCGACGCTCGACCACACGGTCATACGCCGGCGAAGATCTAACGGAGACCATGTCTCCAGGTATTGGGAACGTCAACGTCGGTCCTCGCTAACCAAGGTCACGGATTCCGCACCTACCGCCGCTCGGGATGCCGCGGTCCGATCGGTTCGTCAGGCTGTGGCAAGGCCGTCGAGGAGGATTTCCAGCACCGTGGTAAAGCGGCTGTCGAAGTCGAGCCCCGCTCCGGTCCGGATCGCTTCGGCGAAGTTGGGGAACTGTTCCGGGTCGACCGCCGGAGGTTGAGCGGTGACTGCGTCCTCGTGTCCGGGGGTGTCGGCGGCTTCGGCCAGCGTGTGCCCGATTACGAACATCGTCACCGCGTTGAGGATGTCCATCGCCCGGGCCAGCGCGATTCCCTGAGCGCGCAGTAGTGCGAGCCCGTCTTCGAGGATTTGGATCGCGGCGGGCGTGGCGACCGGGCGCGTGGCGATCAAGGGCAGCATCGCTGGATGCTCGAGCAGCGCCGCGCGGAGGCCGTGAGCCATTGCGCGTACCGCGTCAGGCCAGTGTGTATCGGGCGCGATGGGCGTGCCGCGAAGGGACTGGTCGAGCATGCGCTCCACCATCCCATCGAGCAACGCGGCTTTGTTTGGCACGTAGTAGTAGAGCGTCATCCCTTCCACGCCGAGCTTCGCGCCGAGCTTCCGGGTGGAGAGCGCGGCGAGGCCGTGCTCGTCGACGAATTCGATCGCGGCGTCGAGGATCTGCTGGCGGGTGAGCCCGGCCCGGGGTCGACGGCGGCGGTGGGCGGAATCTCGCGGCATCTGTTTCTTGCACTGTAAGGCAGAACACGTTATCTTGCACTGTAAGACAACCATGCGTCACCGAAAGGACACGCTGCATGCTCATCGCCCCGATGGTTCGCCGGCTTGCGCCCGGGATCGACTACGACACCTTCCGCGCCGCCTGGCTCCCCGACGAGATCTTGCCCGGCGATCCCCGCACCCGGGTGATCACCGCGCTGAACCTAACGGACCCACAGGAACTGATGACGCTGGCGCTGATCGAACGCGGGGAGCCCTCAGAGATCCCCGCCTGGATGGAGCGGATCGCCCCGATCGAGCAGCGACGCCAAGAGCGCATCCAGCACCTGGTCACCACGCCGACGCTGAACGCGACCTACCGCGTCGTCGCCGAGGACGACCTATCCCAGCCGCTCTCCGCTTGGCGCTAGCCGGACAACGGAGCCGCAAGTCCGGGTCCGGCCGAGTTCACACCGTCGATGCCGCGCCCGATCATGCGATCGGTTGATCATCCGGCGCCGCAACTAGAGCCGTTCCCATGATGATCGGCGCCGGCACGATGGGACTCTCTGCCCAGCTCGCGCAGCAAGGAGAAAACCAGGTGTCAATCATAGAAGTGGAGTCACTCCACAAGTGTTACGGCGATACGGTCGCCGTTCGAGATGTCTCACTCACGATCGAGGAAGGCGAGATCTTCGGGATCATCGGGCCTAATGGCGCTGGCAAGACGACGTCGGTCGAGTGCGTCGCCGGTTTGCGAAAGCCCGACCGCGGGTCGATCACCGTCGCCGGCCTCAATCCCCGTCAGGACAGGGACGAGCTGCGGCAGATCCTCGGCATGCAGCTGCAGGAGACCGCGCTAGCGGAGAAGATTAAGGTCGGCGAGGCGCTTGACCTGTACGCGTCCTTCTACGAGCACCCGGCTCCTCAGAGCCAGCTGCTGCCCTCGCCGGCGCTCGAGGATAAGCTCTCCACCCGCTACAGCAAGCTATCGATTCTGGTCGGGTTGTCGCGGTCGGCTCGCCGGCGTCGCTCTGCTGATGACCTGGATGGCGCAGACACATGATCGATGAGCTGACCGAAGCGAACAGGCGACCCGGAGGGTTGCGATGACGCTAGCCGTACAGAGTCAACTCGCTCGACGCCCTAGCCGCACGGCGCAGCTGATGGCTATCCAGCGCGGGCTGGAGTCGGCCAGGCCAGCTACCACAGGGCTGTTCCAAGACCCGCTCGCCAGGCGGTTCGTCTCGCCCGCCTGGCGCCTCGCGCTGCTTGGCGCGCGCTTAGTCGTCGTGCGTCGCGCGATCGAGGCGATCTATGACCGCGTCGGTGGTCCCGGGCCCCGAGCCTCCGCGATCGCTCGCACCCGGCTGATCGACGACCTCATCTGCGAGGCGTCACCGTCGATCGACCAGCTTGTAATCCTCGGGGCCGGCTACGACACGCGCGCACACCGCCTGGGTTGTCTCGCAGACGTCGCGGTCTACGAGATCGACCACCCCAAGACGCAGGCCGACAAGCGGACTGTCCTGAGCGGCTCCAAGCCACTCACGACAGCGATGACGAGATATGTTGCGGTCGACTTCGAGCACGACGACCTCATCGCCGCGCTGATCGCATCCGGCTATCAGAGACCTCAGCGGAGCATGTTCCTCTGGGAGGGCGTGACCCAATACCTCTCCTGCAACGCCGTCGAGAAGACGCTCTCAGCAATCCACCAGGCTGGACGCCAAGGCGACACCCTGGCGTTCACCTACATCGACGACGCCGTCGTGAACGGCGAGCGCGATCGATTCCCCGAAGCCGCCAGATGGCTGCACGGCACGGCTAAACGCGGCGAGTCCTGGATCTTCGGCCTGAACCCAGCAAACCTTCACGACTACCTGCGCCAGCGCGGATTCTGCCTCGCAAGCGACCTCTCCACACGCGAAGCTGGCGAACGCTACTTCACACCGCTGCGACGCCCCGAACGAGGCTCGGACCTCTACCACGTCGTCACGGCCACAATCGATTAACCCGACACACACGCAACTCGTGCTCCCGCTCAATCGCCCACGCGGCATCTCGGGGAAGCTTCGGCTCTCCGCACGATCCGACAGCGGACACTGGCCTCCATGACGCCTGTGCCGTCGGGAAACGAGGGCCGCAAAGACAAGGCAACGATCGACCCGCTCGTCGACAGTTCTGGAAATCGCCTGCGGGGCGGCCAGGTGAGCGACCGGGCGGTCTAGCGCAACCACAGGCTAAGCCGGTCGACGAGCTGCGGCTGGTCGTCTTCCCGGTCGTGCTCGGTGTCGGCGAGCGTCTGTTCGGCGAGACCAGCGACAAGAAGCCATGCGGCTCCTCGGCGCCCGGACGATCGGTGAGGGCCTCGCCTACTTCGCTTACGGGCTTGTCCATGAGGCCCGCGCGACCAGCTAACCCGTGATCAATAAACCGGAGGAAGATATGACCACGACATCATCAAGGCCGTTCATGCGCATCCTTTACCTCGGCGACACCATCTGGCACGGCTGGCCACACCGATGACGCCGGGTGAAACGACCCACGTACAGGACGACGCCTCAGTGTGCACGACACCGCGAGAGTCGGAGCAGCTGTGTCCAGAAGCCGCCGGGAGGGTCGCGTCTGCCCGATGCAGTCAGAACCCTAAGCAGCGCCGCGTCACGAAGGTGCGGGCGTGAGCGAGCTGCCGTTCGCCATCGTCGATGTGTTCGCCGACGCCTCCTTCGGCGGCAATCCGCTCGCGGTCGTGCTCGACGCGGACGGGTTGCCGGATCAACTCCTTCGGCGAATTGCCGGCGAATTCAACCTCTCTGAGACAACCTTCGTCCTCGCTCCCCGCAAACCAGGGGCAACACGTCGGCTACGGTCGTTCACCGCGAGCGGCGCCGAGGTCACTGGGGCCGGGCACAACGCGCTCGGCGCTTGGTGGTGGCTGGCGTCGACCGCACGGGCCTCGACCGGCGCGCTGCGCCAGGAGCTGGGCGACGCTGTGCTCGAACTAAGGGTCAGCCGGGAGGGCGGCAAACTGCTCGTCGCAATGGAGCAGCAGCGCCCGACGCTCGGCCCGAAGGTCACAACGGCCACGCTCTCCGCTCCACTCGGCGTTGGCCCAGAGCAGCTCCAACCGTCGCCATCACAGGTGGTCTCCACAGGGGCGCCGCATTTGCTCGTGCCGGCTCGCGATGAGGCGGCCGTCGACGCCGCTCGCCCCGATGCACCGGCACTTCTGAGCGTGCTCGCCAACGCGGGCGCTCAAGGCTGCTACCTCTACGCCCGGCGTCCGGCGGATGCCGCCACCTCAGCGTACGCCCGGTTCTTCAACCCGACGGTCGGCCTGTGGGAGGACCCGGCGACTGGAAGTGCAGCCGGCCCGCTCGCCTGGTGGCTCTCCTTGGACGGCCTATCTGGTGAGAACCGAGTCGTCGTGCATCAAGGCCAGAGCCTCGGCAGACCCAGCCAGATCGAGGTGATCGTCGAAGGCGATCGGGTGACGGTGCGAGGCACCGCGATCCTGACCGCCGAGGGCGTCCTACATATCCACGATAAGGAGGAACGCGCGTGAATCCGCCAGAAACACCGAGGGTCGAGGCCATAAGGATCGAGCCTGACCGCTTCTCACCCTACGCCTACTCTCCCGCTGTCGCAGTGGGTGATCTGCTGTTCATTTCCGGTCAATCGTCAATTGACGAGGACGGCAACGTCGTCGGGCCTGACGACTTCGAGGCGCAGGGCCACCAGGTGTTCAAGAACCTCGCGCGCGTTCTGGCCGCCGCCGGGGCGGGGCTGGCGGACGTCGTGAAGGTGACGGTCTTCGTTACCGACATGACCAAGATCGGCACGATCGTCGCGCTCCGTCGCCAATACTTCCAGGAGCCTTACCCGGCTGACAGCTTGGTCGAAGTACGGGCACTCTCACGGCCTGATCTGCAGCTGGAGATCGAGGCCATCGCTGTGCGCCACACCGCTCTGGCATCGACGACCGACGACCGCCCTGGCAGCTGAAGCGATCCCGCTGATCGTCCGCCTTTGCGATAGCGCGGCTATCGCGGGCGCGAGAAGAAATGCAGGCGCGACGAGCCCGCGGGCAGGTAGCTCTCGTAGCCGGGTATGGTCGACGCCTTCTCGTTAGGGTCGTCCTCCGGCTGCTAGCCGCATGAGCGGGGAGTCGAAGTCGATGTCCGCCGTGGTTCGCTCAGCGCGGGTCGCGTTGCCGGCGAACGGGTGCTGGTAGCCGGACCACTGGCGGTCGGTGATCTGCCGCTCGATCTGGGCGTGGACGAGGAGGGCGAGTTCGGTCGCCGAGCGTTGAATTCGATCGCCCAGCTCCGTGGCACCCCAGTCTTCCGGGCTAGCGAATACGGAGGTGGGCAGGGTGAGCGCGCGCAGGTACGCGAATAGCGGGCGCATCTGCTCGTCGACCACGAGTGCGTGCCGGGCGCTGCCTGCGGTGGCGGCGAGCAGCACGGGCTTGGCGATCAGCAGGTCGTCGTCGAGGACATCGATGAAGGACTTGAACAGGCCGCTGATGCCCGCCTTGTAGACCGGAGTGGCGGCGATGATCGCGTCGGCGCTCGCGACTCGTTCGATCGCGGCCTGCAGTGGCTCAGAGGGGAAGCCGGCTACCGTGGCGCTGGCGATGTCGACCGCGAGCGGGGCGAGCTCGATGACGCCGGCGACGGCGGGGGTGCTCGTCTTGTGGAGCAGCTCGAGGGTTCGTGCGGCGATGCGGTCGGCCAGCATTCGGGTCGACGACGGCTCGCCGGTGCCCGCGCTGATCACGATCACCCGTCGCGGTGCCGTCTCGGCGGCCGCCCCGTCATGGTGTTCGGCGGACACGGTCATCGCGCCGCCTCAAGCGCCGAGTCCCGCCGGCTGCTCTCGCCGGGATCGTCCTGCTCGGAGCCGGTCGTCAATCGGCGGCAGAGGTCGCCTAACTGCATTAGCTGCTGGCGGTCCAGGTGGCGTGTCATCTGCTCGGTCACGCGCTGTGCGTGGCTCAGCCCGACCGTACGTTGGACTTCCGTTCCGGCCCTCGTCAGTCGGACTCGGCAGGCGCGAGCGTCGTCGGGATCATCACCGCGCCGAACCAGCCCGCGCGCCTCGAGCCGGGCGATCAGCCGCGACATGCCCGGCTGCGTTAGTAGGACGTCCTCGCCCAGATCGGTGATCCGCAGGCCCTCCGGTGCCGAGGACAGCGCGTACAGGACTCCATACTCGCGCGGGAGCAGGTCGGCCCAATCGGTCCGGGCGGTGAGCTCGCCGGCGATTGTCGCTTGCGCCCGGAACAGGGCCTCCCACGTCTCATTGGCGATTCTCGCGTTACTGCGCATGGCGGTCACGCGGCAACCGGATACTCGGTGGCGAGATCCGGGTCGCTGTCCTGATACGGCGAGGTCCCGGTGAGGTTGTCGCCACGATTGGCGTTCGGCCGAGGCTGGCGCGGCTCACGGTCCCCGTACTTGGTTTCCACCAGGCTCTCATGAGTCGGTGCGTCCGGGACGCCGGGTGCCCGGCGGGTCTCCATCTCGCGACGCAGCACGGGAACGACCTCGGTGCCGAGCAGCTCGATCTGCTCCAGCACGACATCGAGCGGCAACCCCATCGAGTCGACATTCCACAGCTGACGCTGGTAATCGCCGAAACCCTCCTGGAAGGTCAGGGTCTTCTCGATCACCTCTTGTGGGCTGCCGACGCTCATCGGTGTGCCCTGCGTGAAGTCCTCGAGTCGGTAGCTCTTGCCGTAGATCGCCGAGCCCTCGAAGTAGGGGCGGAACCGGCGCACCGCGTCCTGCGAGCGCGGGGCGATGAACGCGTGCCCGCCGAGGCCCACGATCGCCTGCTCAGGAGTGCCGTGCCCGTAGTGGGCAAACCGCTCTCGGTACAGGTTCACGAGGGGCCGAAAGTGAAAGTTCGGAGCCAGGATGTTGTTCGCGAAGTAGCCGTTGCCGTAGTAGGCGGCCTGCTCGGCGATCTCCGGCGTGCGGATCGCCCCGTGCCAGACGAACGGAGGCACGTCGTCCAGTGGGCGAGGGATCGCGGTGAAGGCCTGCAGCGGCGTGCGGAACGTGCCCTCCCAATCAACCACATCCTCGCGCCAGAGTCGGTGCAGCAGGTTGTAGTTATCGAGCGCGAGCTCGAGCCCCTTGCGAATGTCCTTGCCGAACCACGGATACACCGGAACCGTGTTGCCGCGGCCGAGCATCAGGTCCACTCGTCCATCCGCGAGGTGCTGCAGCATCGCGTAGTCCTCGGCGAGCTTGACCGGGTCGTTCGTCGTCACCAACGTCACCGCCGTGCTCAGGACGATCCGGTTCGTCAATCCGGCGATATGCGCCAGCAGCGTCGTCGGCGAAGATGAGACGAACGGCGGGTTGTGATGCTCCCCGATCGCGAAAACATCAAGCCCGACCTCGTCGGCGCGCTGCGCGATCCTCACGATCGCCTTGATCCGCTCCGCCTCGCTCGGCGTCTCGCCCGTCACCGGATCCCGCGTCACGTCGCTTACCGAGAAGATTCCAAACTGCATGATGACCACCTTTCGTTGTGTGGTCAATTATATCAGATACATGCGCACGCATGTATCCGGGCCGCGGCGCTGAGGATGGCGCCGACGCGTATCCCGACAGCGTCGGACCGCTCCCAATCGGGCGCAAGCGGTCGCGGGACTGGACATGTAACGTGGCGGCCGGTGTCCCCGACGGTGCCGCTGCCGATCCGGATCGGTCCAGCCGGCGCCCCAGGTGCTCCCCGAGGGCCAGTCACCTCCGCCGAGCGACTCGAGCGCCTCTCCCCCACGCCCGCGCGTACGTCCGCGACCAGTCACACGACGACGGCAGCCGCCCATAGCGGTCGCGCCACTCGATCGCTCGAAGTCAGTCGGTTTCGAACGCTTCGCGGAGGAACGCGGTGGCCTGGGCGATCGCGGCGCGCGTGGCTTTGGTCTGGCGCTGCGCTGAGCAGCATGAAGTAGTGACAAGTACTGTCGCGCCGCTGCCACGCCTTGATGTCCTCCAGGACGGCGTCGGTGACCCGGCTGATCAGATCCCACCCGACCGAGACTCCGTAGAGCTCGCGCAGGGGAGCCTCGATATCCCGCGTCGACATAACCGCGAATACAGCGCCAGGATCTTCTCGTCGAACCTTTCAAAGCGCCGCTGACGCTTTCTCACCAGCTGGGCTCAAAGCTCCCCTCACGATCCCGAGGCGTGCTGATCTCGACCGGGCCATGCTGCGTCCTCAGCGTCTTGGGCGTTCGATCCATTGCGTGTGTTCCCCGGCCGCCGGGTCAACTGCGATAGCGGCCCCCAGTCCGGAGCCAGTCGCTCGAACTACAGAATCAACTTCTCGGGTGATGGCATGACGTTCCTTTCGAGCGATACCTACACAGAAGGTCCGACACTCCGACCGAGGACAAGTTGGCAGCGTCAGACGGCCGCCCAGAGGGCGGCCGTCCCCGCCCCGGATCGTCCCGCGGCCGGGGTATGGTACGGGGTGACTTGTGGCTGCGCGCTTGGTCGCTTCAGATGGCGGGTGTCTGGTGCTTGCGGCGGCGGCGTGCGACGACGGAGCTGGCGCCCGCGGCTCCGAGGAGCCCGAGCATTCCTGCGGCCCCGATCCCGGCGTCGTCCCATTGGAAGCTGCTCGCTGGGGAAGCCGCGGCGTGATGCGCAGCACTCTGAGGTTGAGTGATCGGACCGGCGAGTGCTCCGGGTGCGTCCGCGCGCCGATTCGCGACCGCCCGCGCGTAAGCCGAGGGCTTGGCCCGATGGAGTTGCGTCGGACTCACCGAGGCTGAGCGGGCGGGCCCTTGCACCGGTTCGAAATCGGGTCGGGCGAACGCGGTGGCGGGCGCGCTTGCGGCGGCGATTACCACAGCGGCGGTCAGTGTTTGCTTGCTGATCTTGAGCATGGTTGTTCTCCTGTGGTTTGGTTGCTGCGTCACGCGTAGAAGTAGGGGTCGAGCACGCGTACCTGGGTGATCTCGTCGACGGGCAGCTCGTTGCGCCCCGCGGTCTTGCGGATCGCTTCCGGGGTGGGTGCGTCGTAGACGCAGAAGGTGGTGCGTTTGTCCTCGCTGACGTAGGAGTGCAGCCAGGTAACGCCTTCCTCGGCGTTTCGCTCGATGACCCCGTGGCAGAGCTCCGCTCCGCTGTCTGCGATCGGGACACGCAATCCTTCGGGGAAGCTGCGCTGCACGATGTATCGCGGCATCTGGGTCCTCCTCATTCGTCGGACTGGTAGGAACGCAATGAACCTACGAGCGACGGAGACCGGCCGCATCGGGACGACTCCCCATGTTGGGGTTCGCACGTATCTATCTTGGGCCGGTTAGCCCGAGTCGTCCTGCCTGCGCGACTGCTTCGCCGCGAGTGCGGACGTTAAGCTTGCGCAGGATCGCCGAGACGTGATGATCGACGGTCTTCTCTGAGACGACCAGCCGCGTTGCGATGTCCGTGTTGCGCAACCCCTCGGTCAGTAGCCCGAGCACCTCGAGCTCCCGTGCTGTGAGCCCCGCGGGGTTCTCCCGCGTGCGGGGGCGCGGTCCGCGCGGCACTCCACGGGCGCCTCGTTCACGCAACTTGCGGGCTACGATCGCTGCCGCCGGACGCGCGCCCAGCGCCTGCAGCTCGTCGTACGCCTGGCGCAGCGGCTTCTCCTGATCGGCGTCCGCGAGCGCCAGCGCCGCCTCGAACGGACAGCCGATCTCCCGCCAGCGTTCAGCTGCTCGCGCCCACTCACCCGCGATCGATAGCGCGTACGGCTCCGCGGCCGCCCCCGGAGCAAAACGATCACGAACCCCCGCGCGCCACCGCCAGCACGCCAGCTCACCGGCGAGCCACGGCATGTGACGTTGCAGCGCGAGCGATAGCGCTACGTCGGTCTCGCGTTTCACGGTCGCGTGTTCCCCGGCGAGCCACGCCGCTTCGGCTCTCGCCGCGGCGATCCAACCAATACGGATGGGCTCTTCGGTTGGCGCGGCCAGCGCGTGTTCTTCGGCGAGCGGCGCGGACGCGTCGGGGTCGCCTCGGCGGGTCCTGACTAGTCCGAGCGTGATCAGAGCCAGGCCGCGGGGCACCGGGGCGCTCCGGGGATCGCGCAAGATTGCCTCGGCCGACTCGACCGCCTCCTCCCAGCGGCCTCTGTCGAGCTCCAGCCGAGCGCGAAACCCGAGTAGGTACAGCCGCCAGGTGTCGAGCCCACGCTCGCGGCAGTACTCGAGGCCACGCTCGAGGTAAGCGTCCGCGAGTTCGAATTTGCGCTGCTCCGTTGCGCACCGGACGATGCTCATGAAAGCTCTGCCGGCGTAGTCCTCGAGGCCTTGCCTCTGGGCAAGCTCGAGCGCCTGCTCCTGCTTGATTCGTCCTTCCTCGAGACCGGTTTGGAATTCTGCAGTGCCGATATTCGTAAGGGCGTAGACCAGCGCCTCCTCGTCATCCGAGCTTCGTGCGAGCTCGAGCGCGCGAGTGCCCCACGCGACCGCTCGATCGAGGTCTTGCATCGCCATCCCACGCTGGGAGACGTTGCCGTACGCCATCGCCAACTCGTGCCCCGGAGGCAGGCGCTCGAGCAGCTCGACCGCCTCCGACGCGAGCGCCTCGCCCTCCTCGACCCGGCCGACGAAGAACAGCAGGCGTGAGAGCGTCCGTAGTGCGTCTCCCTCTCCGAGCCGATCCCCGAGCCGTCGCCAGCACTCAAGCGCTTCCTGCTGCGCATCGATCGCCGCGTCAAACTGGTCGGTCATCCAGCACTCATCCACGCGACGCTGCAGCAGCTCCGCGCGCCTATTGACTGGCAGCCCGTCTCTGAACCTAAGCGCCCTGGCGAACTGCGCAGCCGCCTCGCGGTGCGAACCTCCGCGCGCCGCTCGCTCCGCCGCCTCAGGTGCCCAGCGAAGCACTCCCTCCTGGTCACTGGCCGCCTCTGCGTGATCGGCGAGGCGCGCGGAGTCGGGACTGTCGCCTGATCGCGCCTCGAGTGCTGCTAACGCGGCACGGTGAAGCGCGACGCGGCGGTTGGGAGGGATCGAGTCCTCGATCGCGACGCGCGCTAGCTCGTGCCGGAAAGCGACGTCCGCGTGGCCCGCCGTGAGGACCCCCGACGCCACGCACTCCTCGAGCTGATCGATCAGATCCGATGCCAACGCTTCCAACAGCGAGAGATCGACCCGGCCGGGAACCACCGCAGCCGCCTCGAGCAGCCTCCGCGCATCGCTAGACAACCGACCTGCGCGAGCCAAAACCGCGTCGCGAACCGTCGCCGGGATATCTTCACCACCGGCGGCCAGCACCTCGGTCACGAAGAACGGGTTGCCTGCGGTAACCCGATACAGGCCAGCCGCATCGACGCCCGCCGCCGTCGTCAACGCCTCGACGGCCCCAAGCGACAGCGGCGCTAGCGCCAATCGCCGGACGCCAGACCCTGATCGCAGCTCGCCCAGCACCCACCGCAGCGGATGGTCTGCCGCGAGCTCATCGTCCCGATATGTCGCAACCACCAGCGCCGGCACGATCTCAGCACGCCGCCCGAGCATGGTCACGACATCGAGCGTCGCCTCGTCCGCCCAATGCAGATCCTCGATCACCACGATCGTGGGCTGGACCGCGGCCAATTCGTCGCACAGCGCTGCGAAGCTGCCGGCAGGCCGCTCACCCCGCGCGACGGTCTCGTCAAACGCACCACCGGTGACTGCGGCGATGTCGACGAACGGAGCGAGAGGACGCGGCGTACGCAGGCCATCACAGCCACCCCACAAGACGCGTGCCCGCGGGCACCTTCGGTCACAGAAATCCCGCACCAGGGCGGTCTTCCCGATACCGGCTTCACCTGCTACCAGCACCAACCGCCCGTGACCGCTGGCAACGTCCGCCCACCAGGCCTCCAGCGACTCGAGATACGAATCGCGTTCCAGCAAACGAGGCGGGGTGGCTGCGGCGCTCGCCCCTGGAACCGATCCGCTCATCGCGCCATCGTCTACCCGCACCGTCCGGCCGTCAAGTCAACGATCAGCGTCCGAGCCTATCGGTCGTGCGCAGCAAAATAGGGAGCCAGATTCCCAACATAGGTGGTCCTCCCGATGCACCTCCTCACGTGCGCTCATAGGTTGACGGCGTGGCCGAACAAGTGCGTCAGACGACATATCGCCACGGGAGCGAGGGAGTGGGATGAGCATCGATACGCAGGCTGGGGTTCCGTCTCGGCGGGAGTTCTTGAAAGGAATGGGCGCCGCCGGAGCGGGTTTAGTCGCTGGATCGGTTGGAGGAGGCACGGCGTTGGCGGCGACCAGCGCAGCTCCGCCGAACGCGCCCTATGCCCCAGGCTGTCATTTCGCGCGCGGCGGCCTGCCTACCAGCAGCCTCGATTTTGGGCGCATGCTCCCCGATCTGCCGCCGTTCGCCGAGGCGAACGACACGGTGCGTGCCGCGCTGCTCGAAGTGGGGATGCCAGGCGGCATCATGGACGCCGGAGATCAGCTCTCCGCCGGGGCGAAGGCATTGATCGTCGATCCCACCGTCAACGGCAACCCGACCGCCACTAACCCCTACGGCACCAACCCGGACAACCCGACCATGACGGCTGGCTCGACGTTCGTCGGCCAGTTCACCGATCACGACATCACCTTCGATCAGACCTCGCAGCTCGGTGTGCCGCAGAACCCGATTGTCTCGCCCAATACCCGGACGCCGGCGCTGGACCTGGATTCGGTCTTCGGCGGCGGCCCAGGGCTGCGACCCGACCTCTATGTTGAGAACCCGGACGGGTCGGTCGGCCCGAAGCTGAAGATCGGAAGCGGTGGGGTACACGAGGACACCCCCCGCGTGTCCAGCGGCGACGGCACCTATACCGCCTTCCTAGGCGATCCGCGCAACGATGAGAACGTGATCATCGCGGGCATGCACTGTGCGCACATCCTGTTCTACAACCGAGTACTAGACGAGCTCTCGGAGTTCGATCTGCGCCGCTTTCCGGCCGCCAGAGCGGCCGACATCGCAAACCACTACGTGTCATTCCTGATCGCCCGCCAGGTCACCCTGTGGCACTACCAATGGCTGCTGGTCAACGAGCATCTACCGCAGATCGCCGGGCAGCAAGTCGTCTCGGACGTGCTCCGGAACGGCAACCGTTTCTACAACCCGCCGCCCGGAGATGCGTTCATGCCGATCGAGTTCGGCGCCGCCGCCTACCGCTTCGGGCACAGCATGGTCCGCCCGTCCTACCGCGCGAACTTCACCAGCGGCACAGGCGACAGCACCAACCCGACCGCAGATCCCTTCTTCGCACTGGTGTTCGATCAGACCGAGCCTGACTTCAGCGCGCCTCCCAGCTACGACCGCGACGACCTTCTAGGCGGCTTCCCCGCCCCGCGGCGCTACGTCGGCTGGCAGACCTTCTTCGACCTCGGCGACGGGCAAGTCAAGAACAACAAAAAGATCGATACCACGATCTCGAGCGTGCTGTTCACCCTGCCCGTGCCGGCGATCGCGCCTCACACCCAGACCAGCCCCACCGTCCTGCCCCAGCGAAACCTCCTGCGCCAGCTGACCTGGGGACTGCCCTCCGGCCAGGCCATCGCTCGCGCGATGAGAGTGGACCAAGTGAGTGTCGCCGAGCTCTCCGAGATCGGCAGTGTCTACGCCCCGTTCGCGTCGAGCACCCCGCTCTGGTACTACATCCTCGCCGAAGCCAAAGCCATGGGCAACGGGCTCAACCTAGGACCCATCGGCGGCCGCATCGTCACCGAGACGCTGATCGGACTGCTCCGCTCAGACCACACCAGCTACCTCAGCGTCTACCCCCGCTTCACGCCGTTCCTCGGCACCGATCTCCAGCTGGGTTCGAATCTCAACCCCAGCATCACCGGGAACCGGAGCTACACCCGCGCGCACTTCCTCTACTACGCCGGCGTGGTCACACCCGGGAGCTACCGCTAAGCGAGCCACCCGATGACCACCGGACTGCTCACCCTCGCCCACATCGTGCTCCTGCTGATCGTCGTGCGGCTGATCGTCGGGCCAAAACGCCTCCCACAAGCTGGCCATGCACTCGGACAAGGCCTCCGCGAATTCAAACACGGAATCAGCGGCTGCGAGGAACCCCAGTCCCTTAATGATCCCCACTCTCACTCGGGTGCAGAGAAAGCGCCCCTAGGTGACAGACGGCGATCCTGCTCGGCATGTAGACAGCCGCCATGGCAACCGCGCGTGTTGGTTGATGACTCCCTCGCATGACCGGAAACACCGACGAAGCAGGTCCCACGCTGTGCTATGAAATTCAGCACGGCCACCCCGATCTTCCTCAAGTCAACAGGTCGACAGCCAAGCCGGCGGGTTCACCGCGGAGTGCAACCCGGATATCTCGGCGAAGGCGGACGCGTGCTCGGGCGCCGGGGGGATCGGTGAGCTGCTCGGACGCGACGGGCTGCACGGGTCGCACTTGACGTACGGGCGCAGGCAGCGCAACGACGGCGGCCGAAGGAGCTACGCTGGCCGCGTGGGCCTAGCTGGCGGATCGCTGGGGCGCGCATATGGTCGGCGGCACCTCCGCCGCCAGCGTCCGCCGGGTCGCCTTGCGGGCCACGACGATAGTCTCGGATTGGGCGGCGAGCGGGGCGGTCGCCGGATCGAGCAGGTGCCGGGCGCCGCCGGTCGCGCTCGTGGGCGAGTTGCGAGTCTGCGCCAAACAAGCGCGGGCGCCGGCATCGCTCCAATCGCGGTTGTGAGGCGAAGGATCGGTGCGGACGCGGCCGGCCGGCTGCGTCGCTCCGCCGATCGCTGTCGCTGTCGCTGTGTCGCATCATTGCCATGGCCTCGGAGACGCGGCCGAGCGTCCGTCGGCTTCTCCGTCTCGTCGCCGTGATCGCTTCGGCGACCTGGTAATCGTGCTGGCCGGCGGCAGCCGGCCTATCGCAAATGCCACGAGAGGACTCGCCGACTGGTCAGCAAGCAGCATGAGTTCACTGGCGACGGGACCCTCCGCTCGCCGCGCAGTTCGGGCGAGCGACAGGTCATCGGTTGAGGCATCTGACATCCCGGCCTGGTGAGCGGCTAACTCAACGAGAACCGCCCGACTGCAGTCACCGAGCCGAAGCCGGTCTCGACCGGCGCGTTCATGTTGCAGCTCCCGTTTGGCTTCTTTGCAAAGACTCCGACGAAGCCGGTATTCGCGCGGATGGTGCCGGCGATCCCCTGGTACGCGCCCGTCCCGCTCCCCTTGACAATCGGCGCTGGACCTGAGCCCTGAACGACGAGCGTGCAGGACGTCGTATCGAGATGCTGGTGGATCTTGATCTTCCCCATATTTAGCTCAAACGAGCCCTTGGTCAGCACCAGCCTGTTGTAGGTGTGATTCGGGCCGGCGGCGCCCGCGCGGTCCAAGCCGTGATCGAAGATGGCTCCGGTCAGGATGACCCTCCCCGGAACACTCGTCGGCGGGTCGTACTCGTACACGTGGACGACACCCCCAGTTGGCTGGGCGCTCGCCTGCGCGCCCATGGCCAGTCCTCCGGTCGCGAGAAGGCCAGCTGCAGCGACGGCTGCTTTGCCTCGCGTTGACACAACCGATCCTCCTTCGGTCTTTATTGGTTGGTAAGTAACCAAGCATACATCTTTGTGATGTTCCGCACAACATCGCTGGCCCGGCCGAAGTCAGCCAGCCGGTCAGACCCGCCCGGCGGCGACCGCTGTAGATTCCAATCCCCTCTGCCCGCTGCTTTTCAGGCTACGAGCACGAGCGGATCTAAGTCCGGGCGAAACTTCTGCTTCATCGCCCACATGGCAGTCTCAGTGAGACCGCCGCTCCTCGAGCGGACGACAGGCGCGCCAACGTGGCGCTGTCAGGCCGGTCGAGGCGTGAAACACCAGCGAGCCCCGCGGACCGCGACGTGCTCCATTCGGGTTGTGGTCGCTCGTGCGAGCCGATGATCGCTTTCGTCTCGGAGGCGGATTCCAGATCGCGATTGGATTGGCGACATAGGAGAGGGTCCGGTGGAGCCGGCGCCGGACGAGCGCAACACCACGGAGGCGATCGTCAGCCACCGGAAACGGTGGCGAGTGGTCGGGCGAGGCTTTGCGATGACCGCGTCGACTTCTGGTGCCGCGGCTACGTCAGCGGCCTTGCGTGCACGCGTACCGCACGCGGCTACGCAGAAGCCAGAGGTCGATGGCTAGAAACGGAAGGAATGTAGCCCTTCACACGGAGGAACACGGTGACGAAGAGGATCCACGGCGCGAGCAGGGCGCGCACGACGATCATCTGTTTGTAGTGCTCACGGGCCAACTGGCCGTCCCAGCCGGCACGTTGGTCGTCTGCCGTCGCTTCGGAAAACGATCGTGGGTCAGGTAGCCGTCGGGGCCCTCCCATGGAAGGGCCCGACGGTGGCGATGTGTGTTCGTGTGCTCCCTCGCTCTGCCCGAAGTCAGCGAGGAGGCCCTAGCGGAACCGCGGGCTTGCGTCCGGGTTGTCCTTTGCGATTCGAAACAGGCGGTACGCGAGCCCGAAGTGCAACGCCGCGGCCCCGACGAGCAGCAACTCCCACGGACCGCCGACGCCCGCGCGGTAGACAATCGCCGTGAGGAGCAGGAGCCAGACACCGACACCGACACGCAGATAGGCGATCTGCTGATGGCTCCAGGACCGGAGTTGGAATACGTGATTACGTGAGTGATTGCCGTTCATGGTCCCTCCTCGGGAGCCCTTGGAATCTAATAGCCTAATGATATCACTTTGCTACCAGCTGCGCGAGCCTGTTCGAGGAAGCGACGCCTGCTCGTCTGAGTCGGCGCCCGGCTGTGCTGCGGGGTGTGCGTGATGGCCTCACGCGATCGCGGCGCGCGGGACTCCTGCGAGCTCTGACGCTTCGGGTTGGCGGTCGGTGGCGACATCGCCGGGACGGCCCACCACGAGTCGGCTTCGGGGTCCCGAGCGAGTCCCCAACTTCACCGGCGTCGAGTTGGTCCTTCCAGCGCGTCAGATTGGACAGCATGGCTCGCCCGACGGCTGGACACTTCACATGGCTCCCTCCTTAGAGAGCAGAAGGGCCCGGTCCCCTCGGGCGGGTTACAGGTTGTGCAACCACAGCCTTCGAGGGGACCCGGGATGGTCGTCGTGTCGTTTTACTGCCCGAGCGAAGGAATGTTGAACTGCGGGCCAAGAAACGTCGTTGAAGAACCCACGCCGGCGGGATCCTGGGGCTCGTCCGTATAACTCGTATGCCCATAGGCCGGGTCGGGGGTGAAAGCGCTCAACGGCAGCACTGGCAAATTGAGGTACGACGGATCCTGCGAATTCCTCGCGATTGAGAACCTGGCACCGGTCAGCGAGTGGATCTGCGGCTGTGTCGGGGCCAGCAGTGTCGGTGCCTGAGTTGTGATCTGCAGGCGCAGACGGTGGCCAGGGAGAACCGCCCACATCCTTGGGGTGAGCGAGATATCCATCGCCACCGTTTGGCCGGGTGTCACAGGCTCCTGAGTCCCGATCGTGAAGGGCTGGTAGGCGAAGATAGGTGCGCCCGTATCGTCGTACCAGCTCCGGCTCGGGTCAACAGCGCGGGCGGTCCCGAGCAGAACCCCATCCGGCTCCCAGATGCGGTAGACGGACGTCGTCGTGCCGTCGGGCGCAACGTCGATGAGTGTCGCCACGAGCATGATGTTCCTCGTGGTGCTGCTCGCGTAGATCCGAGCGGTGATCGGCCCAGCGAGCAAGGCTTCGTTCGAGAACGGTTCGGACGTGTAGTCGAGGATGTTTGATGCGTTGCTCGGAGTGGGCGCGCTTGCCGGTGCCTCCCACTTGATCGCATCAGCGCTCGTGGCGCTCGTCGGCGCGGTTGTGGACAACCCGCCGTTGTTCATCGCATACGGCGCTGGGGATGTCGAGCTTCCGTTCAGGTAGTAGCGGGTGTAGGAGCGCGTGAGTGGATACGACGCGGCGTCCACCCATTGGTTTGCCTTCCACTCGTACAGGTGGAGCGGGGTGCTGGTGTCCTGGACGCCGGTGTTCTGGCCCTTCAGGAACGTATCGAACCATTCCAGCTCGTAAGGATGGTAGTCATACCCCGCCATGTTGGCGTCGGTTTGGGTGCCCCAGATCAGCTGGTAGTTGCCATTGGCGGGCTGGTTCGGAGCCATCGGCGCCCAGATCGACCGCCCTCGCGAAGCGTTCTGCAGTGCCACGTACCACTCGAGCGACCCCATCGCGGGGTAATCGCCTTCACCGCTCACCATCAGCGTGGGCACATGGGCCCGGACGATCTCTTGAGCCGAGTTAATCGGCGCGCGAGACTGCCAGAACTCACCGTCGTAGGTCAACGGACCTCCGCTCGCGGCGTCGGAATTGTACGAGGGTGCGATGCCGCCGTCCCGGATCTGGGCCAGCGTGCCATAACCGATGCCGAACGTCGACGGTATCTCGCTTGGAACCATCATTTCGCGATACCAATCGCTTCCCGCGGTTGCCGCGAAGAGAGCCTTAATCGGCGAACCAGGCTTGATGTACCGGCCGGCGGCGAGAACATCGGTGCCCAGATAGGACTCACCCGCCAAGGCGGCGGTACCGTTCGCGTCGGGGTAGTGCTTGGCCAGGTACTCGGCGATCTCGACGAAGTCCTGTTCCTGCTGTGCGCTGAGAAGCGTGTAGTCGCCGTGGGAGCGATTAGTTCCTCGCACGTCAAAGACGACCGCAATGTAACCGCGCTCAGTGATGTAGTTAGCGACGCTAGTATCGTCGCCGTCGCGACCGATGAACGCGAAGTAGGGGTTCATCTGAACGATCACCGGAAACGGGCCCGCCGCCCTCTGGCCCGTGGACGGATCGGTCGGGTACTCGACGTCCCCGGCCAGGAGTGTTCCATCAGGCATGCGGAACGTGTCGTTAAGCTCCTGACCAACACCGTATTGCGCAGGTCCGGGCTGCCAGACGCCGCCAGGATATGGAGAGCCCGGCGCGGCCGCGCCGCGCTGCGGCTGGCCCGAGGGTCCCCCAAAGGCGGGCGCTGCTGCCCCGAAGAGGACTGCTGCCCCGCCAACAAAAAGCAGTCCCGCGATCCCGACGATCGCCGCGCGCGACGAAACGCGCTCCCTGACTCGACTTAGGAATCTCATGTAATCCTCACTCCTCTCCTGCTGACCGCGGTTGAACTACGGCGTTTTCATACTCGCTCCTCTCCTCGCATGCACGTGTCGTAGCAAGCTCGGGTGCCGAGCCGCCCGACCCACGCGGTCGCGAAGGTGAAGCCAGCGCGAAAGCTCTGGTCAGAGTTCTCCACGTCGACGACTTTCACAGTAAGAGTCTGCAAGTCTCGCGGCGCAGGAACAGCGTGTCGACCGGGAGGCTTATCGCTAGTGCATGTTCCTGTCAAGCGCAGCGTTGAGCATGTTTGGCCGACGTTAGTGAACATTTTGACGCCGGACGGCACCGCAGAACTAGAAGCGGTCAAACACAACGGCGGTTAGTCACGAGCCGAGCCGCCAGCTAGCGGCAAGCGGGAGGCCCGCACAACGTCCACACCGGGGCGAGCGGCGTCTAGCTTGAGTGACGGATCTGGGACGCGGTCGGGAGGCCTGGCTCGCCTGCGTTGTTGCTCGGCCCGTCCTTGAACGAACACTTCGTCGTCGCGTGGCTACTCCGTTGCCCTTTGCGCACGTCCAGGCCGGTCGGCCGCCGGCGACTCCCTACGTGGCAAAGCACAACTCCGGCATCAGGACCGGCGGCTGGTTCCGGAGTCGCCATTGCGCTCGTCGGCCGCCGGACCGTCGGACGATCAAAGCAGTCGTCAACGGCGGCGCTTCGGGGCGCCTGCGTCACGCCTAGAGCGGTTGTCCGGGTATGGACGCCTTCGTTCCCGCTTTTGCTGCAACTTCCCGACGTTCAGGTAGCGCCCCGCGTCACGAGCGGACGGGTCCGTCTGCGACGCGGAGCGTGCGGGCTTGTGGCGACGAGCGTTGCGCGCGCTGTCGTCGAAGCGAGACCTCCGTTCGTTCTCGCGTATGACACCCGTCGGCGCGCTGGCCGTCACCGGAGCGGGGTGAGGCCAGGCTGCGCTGTTATGGGCGTGTATCGGCGAAGTGCGCGTGTAAGAACTTGCCGGCGCTGGTCAGGGCAGCGTCGCCTTCGTCGAGCATCGCGGCGAATCCTTGGAACACATGCGGAACGCGGGGTGTTATCTCGAGCGTGACGGGGACGTCGGCCGCGGCGGCTTGGGTAGCGAGTCTGGTCGCGTCATCGAGCAGGATCTCGTGTGACCCGGCCTGGATGAGAAGCGGCGGCAGCCCGGTGAGGTCGGCGAAGATCGGGCTGGCAAGTTCAGCGGCTGGGTCGCTGTCGCCCAGGTAGTCTGCGGCTCGCCGTGCGAGACCTTCGGGGGTGAGCGCGGGGTCTAGCGCGGCTTTGGCGTTGACGCTGTTCCCGGACAGGGTCAGGTCGGCCCAGGGCGACATTAGAACGGCCGCTGTCGGCTGCGGCAGCCCGGCGTGCTTGAACGCCACCAGGGCCGCGGCCGCCAGCCCAGCGCCCGCGGACTCGCCAGCGACAGCGATCGTGGAAGGGGACGCGCCGTTGTCGAGCAGTCCCTGGTAGGCAGCGACGGCGTCCTTGATCGCAGCGGGATGCGGGTGCTCGGGCGCCAGGCGGTAGTCGACCGTGATCAGCCGCGTTCCGGCGCGACGTGCGAGGTCTGACGCGAGTCCGACGGACGATGCGGCCGTTCCGATCGCGTATGCGCCGCCGTGTAGGTAGAGGATGATCCGCTCCCGGTCAGTGCCGGCGACCTCGACGTTGACCACGGGGATCCCCCCGAGGCTCCCGGACGATGTCGCAACGTCCCCCGGGACCGGGATCGCCGCCATCATCTCCTCGAAGATGAGCCGCTGCTCGGCCACGTCGCCGCCGAGATCGAGCGGAGCCTCTCTGAGCAGTTGATCGAGCGCGTCGCGCTGTTGCTGGCTCACGGCTGTCCCTTTCGGTTCCCGGTCAGGGCTTCGGCCCGTCGAGGAGCAGTTCGGTCCGGTACTTCGGGGCGAGGGCGACGGCCTTGGCGATAAACGCGCCGGTGGCGGCGTCGTCGAGCGCCGGTGGAGCCTCGGTTCGGTGCGCGACCGGCATGCCGACCTCCTTGAAGAACTCCTCCTGGCCCGCGGGCGAGCAGAGACACAGCAGTCGCGCAGGGCGTTCGGAGAGGTTCCGAAACACGTGCGGGGCGTTGGCCGGCACGTTGATCGTCTCGCCGGCCGTTGCGACCGCGCTGATGCCGCGGAATGTGAGCTCGATCTCGCCGTCAAGGACGGTGAACATCTCCTCGAAGTCGTGGCGGTGAGGCGGCGGCCCGCCGCCCGGCGGGACGTGCATGTCGATCAGCGTGTAGCGCCCAGCGGTGTCCGCGCCGGACACAAGGATGGTGTAGGTGTCGCCGACCACGCCGAGGTGAGGCAGCGACTCATCGGTGTTCGGGCTCACGTGCGTTAGAACCCGCCCGGGGTCGTCGGCAGGAATCGGTCCTGGTGGGTTCGGTTCGGCCGGCGGCGTGTCTTTCATCAGCGCTCCTCTATCGTAAGCTAAGCGGTAGAAATCGTCCGGTTATGATCTGGAGCCTACAGAACGCGAATCGCCCCGTGTCGCTGCGTGGCACGATCACCTCCGGGATGTCCGAAGCGCCGACAGAGACACGACGCGCCCCGCGGCGACCGCGAAGTGACGCCGCAGCCAACCGCGAACGCATCCTCGTCGCCGCCACGCTCGCCGTCAGGCGCGACGGCGAGAAAGTGCCGATGGCGACGATCGCCGACGAGGCAGGCGTCGGAATCGGAACCCTCTATCGCCACTACCCGACGCGCCCCGCCCTCCTCGCCGCGCTCACCAGGCGCTCGTTCGGTCTCGTCCTGCAGCACGCGCGCTCCGCCGCGTTGAGCGACGAACCGCCCCCCGCGGCACTCACGCAGTTCTTCGACCACACGATCGCGGCCCGCAACGAGTTCGTCCTCCCGCTCCACGGCGGTCCTGTCATCCATGACGACGAGATCGTCGCGCTTCAAACTGAGATCAGGCTCCTACTCGAACAGGTCCTCGCCCGCGGACGCCGCGACCGGACCATCCGACCAGACGTCACCCCCAACGACATCATCATCACCGGGGCGATGCTCGCCCAACCACTCCCGACCGCAGCTGGCTGGGACCAACTCGCCCGCCGGCAAGCCGCAATCTTCGTCGCAGGCCTCGCGGCCACCCACCCGCCACCCTCCGCCTCGCGACGCACCCGAGACTGACTCTCCAAACCGAATCCGTGCGCGGCACAGAGCCGCCTTGATGACAGGACGAGCCTAAAGACTCAAATCGCGCCGGTCGCCCAATGCGCGGTCGGGGGGATCCGCGATCGGCATCACCACTGGCATCTGGGCACGCCGCATTTGATCACGGGATACCGCAACGAGCTGCAGGCTCGCCTGCGCCTCCTGGCGCGTCGCTTCGGCCTCAGCCTCGGCAGCCTCAGCGGCGCGGCTTGTGGCTTTCGCAGCGTCCCGAGTCGCTTCTGTCGCGTCGGCGGTCGCCTCGGCGGCCCTCTTGGTCGCGTTCGCACGTCTGGCCCGATGCCCCACATCCCCACCAACGAGAGAAGGCCCCGTTTCCGGGGCCTTCTCGCATCGGGGAGACAGGATTTGAACCTGCGACCGCCCGGCCCCCAGCCGGGTGCGCTACCAGACTGCGCCACTCCCCGTGGTCGTACGATTCTACGCCGAACCTCAGAGCGGGCGACGGGGGTCGAACCCGTTCCTAGAGCTTGGAAGGCTCCCGTGCAGCCGTTGACACCTCGCCCGCGGTGTGGCCAGATGGTAGCCGGGGACCCCGGTCAGGCGGCCGGTCGCCGCGCTTCCGTCGGCACTTCGCCGTCCTGCGTCATCCCCGCTGGCGGCCACGGCCCTGTCCAGTTATCGAGCGCGCCGTCGAGCGTGACGACGGATCCGGTCAGCGAGGCGCCGAGCGGGGTGGCGAGCAACGCGACGAGCCAGCCGTACTCCTCGGGGCTCCCTAGGCGCTGGACGGGCACGGTGGCGGCGGCTGTCCGCCACAGCTCGCCCGGGTACTTGCGGAGCGACTCGGTGTCGAACCGGCCGAGCGCGACCGCGATCACGGCGACGCCGTGATCGCCGTAGACCGGCGCGAGCTCGCGGGTGATCGCCTCGACCGCCGCCCGCGCCGCGCCCGTGTGAGCCATCGCGGGCATCCCGTGGTGCGGCGAGACGGTGACGTTGATCATTGTGCCGGAGCCGGCGTCGCGCATCGCGAGCTCGTAGGCCGCCTCGCACATCACGAGCGTCCCGTCGACGTTCAGGCGGTGGACCGCGCGCCACCCCTTTGTCGCCAGACCCTCGGCGGGCACCATGTACTGCCCGCCGGCGTTGTTCAGCACGAGATCGAGACGGCCGAAACGCTCGAGCGCCGTCGCGACGATCTGCTCCGCTCCCGCCCGGTCGCGGATGTCCGCCGCCACCCAGGAGCAGCGCTCACCGATTTGGGCGGCTGCCTCCTGGAGCACCTCGGCGTGCCTGCCGGCGATCACGACGGACGCGCCGCAGCGCGCGAGCTCGGTGGCGGCCGCCTCCCCGAGGTTGGTGCCGCCGCCGGTGACGATCGCGACCCGCCCTTCGAGCGCGCCGTCAACGAAGACGCGCGAGGACGCCACCGCTACTCCCCGAGCACCTTAATCACGAGCCGCTTCGGCCGCCGGCCGTCGAACTCGCAATAGAAGATCTGCTGCCACGGCCCGAGGTCGAGCTCGCCGTCGGTGACCGGAACTATCACCTGGTGGTGGACGAGCAGGTTCTTCAGGTGGGCGTCGCCGTTGTCCTCGCCGCCCCGGTGGTGCCGATAATCCCCAGGGTTCGGAAGCAGCTCTTTCGCTACCTCCCCGTCGGGATCGTGCCAGCTGGGTGGCGCCACCTTGTCGAGCCACTCGAGCACGTCAGCCTGCAGCCCGGGCTCATCGTCGTTGATCCACACTCCCGCCGTGATGTGCATCGCGCACACCAGCGCCATGCCCTCGCTGATCCCGGCGTCGTGAACCGCGCCTGCCACGTCCTCCGTTATCCGAACGAACTCCCGGCGCTGCGCCGTGTTGAACGTGCGGTAGACGGTATGGGACGTCAAGCAGGGGAGCCGGGATTCGAACCCGGATTCACGGTTTTGGAGACCGCGCGTATAGCCATTAACTCACTCCCCTGGGACAGTGGCGATGGTACCGACTGGGCTGATGTTCCGTCCGAACCCCGTGCGAACATATGTTCTTGTATCCCACGGACAGGATCCCAATTCGAAGGCGGACAGCAACTGATGAGCGAGGGCCTGAACGCGACTGGCAAGCCGACCCGGCCCATGCTCATCCGCGCCGCGCTGATGCGCGGGTTGATCGACGCAGATGGTTGGCGCGTCGCGAACGGCGCACGGCGATGATGATGCGGGCGGAGGGACTCGAACCCCCACGAGCTAAGCCCACCGGCACCTAAAGCCGGCGCGTCTGCCAATTCCGCCACGCCCGCGAGACCAGCACGCGATTCTAAGCCGTCGGCGACACAGCCCGGGGCCGGCGGCAGTCGCCGGCGAACCGTCGCACCCTCAAACCGCAGTTTGTAAGGTCCCGGCATGCCCCAGCGACGGATGTTGACCCCGGGTTATGCGGTGGTGTACCCGAATCGGGAGAAGGCGTCGAGCAAGCTGATGAAGCTGATCGTGGCGCTGGTCCTGCTGGCGTCGGTCGGGCTGCTGTTGATCCTCACGATCGGCGGGTGGTCGCAGCTGGAGGGGATGAAGCCGGTCAACTTCATCTGGTGCATCGCCTACGTGATCCTGGCCGTGTACGTGTTCCGCTGGGCACGGGGCATGCTTCCGATCGCGGCGGGCCTGGCGATCCTGCTGCTGATGATCGCGGTGGTCGCCGGCGTTGGGCTGTCCGGGACGAGCTGGTTCGATCGCGGCCACGCCGGCTTCGCCCAGGCGCAGTCGATGTTCGGCGGCACGGGCCTCAGCGCCGACACGCTGGGGACGATCACGCTGCTGCTGATCCCGGTGCAGGTGCTGCTGATCGTCGTCGCGATGCGGGCGTTCGCGCAGGGCTGGAACGTCGAGCAGGAAGTCCCGATCGAGGAGGCGCGGAAACGCGGCTACAACCCGCCGGAGTCCTCGCCTCCCCCGCCGGGCGAGCCCGCGACAGCCTGACCAGCGGGCCGCAGAAGTAACGCGGCGGCGCAGTCCGGCGCGCAAGCCCGAGCCGGCGCGATACTTCCGTCATGCCGAAGTCGCGGTGGGAAGATGGTCCGGCGTCCCTCGGTGACCCTCCCGACCGGGTTCGGGTAACGGTAACCGTCGTCCCGGGACCCCGCGGTCCTTCGATACGGGACCGCGTGGCCGGCATCCGGATCCACGTGAGTGCATTCCTGCTCGTCGGCATCACCGTCGCTGTCGCGATCGCCGCAATCGCGGTCGCAACCTCGCTGGGCGGCCGTGGCGGAACCGCGCGCACTGCGGGCGCTCAGCAACGGCAGGGGACCGGCGCCGCTCAATCTGCGGCAGCGAATGGGCTACCGCCTCAGTGCCCGAGCATTACCGGCAAGCCGCGTTTCACCAGGGCCAAGCTCGCAGAGTTCGATCGCATAGTTTGGTGCGAGCGCTACCGCGAAACCCCGAACTCGAGCGTCGACCAGTTCGTTGGCGCGCCGTGAGATGCGCGGCCGCCGACACGGGTCGTGAGCTCCCGACCCGGCTGCCAGTCGAGGCAGGCCGGGCATAAAGCTAGTGCGGCGGGTGGGACTCGAACCCACACGTCCCGAAGGACAGTGCCTTTTGAGGGCACCGCGTCAGCCGATTGCGCCACCGCCGCGCTCCGCGGCAGTTTAGTGACGCCGCGGTGGGGCCAGCGGCTGGGGCCGTGAGCTCAGCGGTCGGCCCGCTGCTCGCGCCCCAGGATCAGCCCGAGCAGCTCGTCGATGAGGCCCGGCGGCGCCGCCACCGTACCCGCCGGCTGCCCGTCGACCGCTGCCAGATCCCGGACGTCGAGGCCGGCGCGCGTCGCGATCAGGCTGCCGGCGGCCACGTCCCAGGGATTGAGCCCGCGCTCGAAGTAGGCGTCGTACCGTCCGCACGCGCTCCAGCAGAGGTCGAGCGCGGCGGCGCCAACGCGCCGGATGTCGCGCACCCGCGGCAGCAGCCGCAGCATCACGTCGGCCTGCCGGGCCCGTACCGCCGCGTCGTAGTTGAAGCCGGTGGCGACCATCGCGAGGTCGAGCGATTCGGCGCGGCCGTCGGCTCGGATCGGCTCGCCATTCAAAGTAGGCTCGCCGGATCGCGTCGCCTCGAAGCGCTCCCCGCTGATCGGGTCGAGGACCACGCCGGCGAGCGTGCCGGAGGCGTCCTCGCAGGCGATGCTCACCGCGAAAGCCGGGATCCGGTAGAGGTAGTTGATCGTCCCGTCGAGCGGGTCGACGACCCAGCGGAGCTCACCCTCTCCCGCCGTCTCTCCGCCCTCCTCTCCGAGGATCGCGTCGCCCGGGCGCCGCGCGCTCAGCACGTCCCGGATTGCCGACTCGGCCGCGAGATCGGCGTCGGAGACCAGATCGGTCGGGCCACTCTTCGATCGCACGCCGCTGGCGCGCTCGCCGTAGCGCCGGCGCAGCTCGTCGGCCGCGGCGTCGGCCGCCTCGCGCGCCACCGCGAGCAGCTCCCGCTCATCGTTCGCAGTCATCCAATCGGGTTCTATCGGATTTCTGGCTGCGATCATCGGGCCCCGATGCAGCCACTGGAGATGACCGAGGGGCTCGCGGAGTTCACAGCCCGCGGTGCCGGCACGGACGCTGAACGCCGGGCCGCGCGGTGGCTCGCCGGCGAGCTCGCCGCCAGCCGCCACCGGGTGCGGATCGAGACGTTCTGGTGCCGCCCGAACTGGGCGCTCGCCCACGCCTGGCACGTCGCGCTGGCGCTCGTCGGGAGCCTGCTGTCGGTCAGCCATCCGACGATCGGCGCGGTCCTGATCGGGATAGCCCTGCTCTCGGCCCTGACCGACGCCACTATCGGGATATCGCTGGGACGCCGGCTCACCCCCGAGCACGCCAGCCAGAATGTCCTCGCGTCGCGTAGCGCGCCCCGTCCACAGGCCACACCAGACCGCCAGCCCACTCGGCTAATCCTCACCGCCAACTACGACGCCGGCCGTACCGCGCTGATCTACCGCAACCCGCTCCGCGGAGCCGCCAGCACCCTCCGCCGCCTGTCCGGCGGCGCCGCGCCCGGATGGCAGGCCTGGGTCTCGATCGGCATTGCGTGGTCGCTCGCGATCGCGGTCGTCCGCACCACGCGGACGCACCCGGCCAGCGCGCTCGGCGCTCTCCAGCTGCCGCCGACCATCGCGCTCGTCGTCGCGCTCGCGTTGCTGCTCGAGGCGGCCGGCGCCGCCTACGGACCGGCCGCGGGCGACAACGGAACCGGCGTCGCCGTCGCGATCGCGCTGGCCCGTGCGCTTGCGGCCGACCCTCCCGGCAACCTGACCGTCGAGCTCGTGCTCCAGGGCGCCGGCGACGCCGAGCAGCTCGGCCTGCGCAGGCACCTCCGGTCCCACAAGCGCGAGCTCAGGCAAGCCGGCGCGATCGTCGTCGGCATCGCTCCCTGCGGCGGCGGTGAGCCGAGATGGTGGCTGAGCGATGGCCGCCTCGTTCCGCTGCGCTACGCGCGCCGGCTGCGAGCCCTTACCGAGCAGACCGAAGCCGTACCCCACCGCGGACGTGGCGCGACCCCGGCGCTGCCGGCGCGCGCCGCCGGCCTGGCCGCGATCGCGATCGGATCTCTCGACGACGACGGTCGAGCGCCGCGCTCGCACCAGCGCGCGGATATCCCGAGCGAAGTCGACCAAACCGCAGTCGACGCAGCGCTCGGGCTCGGAATGACCCTCGCGAGAGCCATCGACGCCTCGCTCAGGACGGAACAGCAGACCGAAGCCGCTACACCGGCGTGACCGGATTGTTCTTCTCCGGCCACTCGCGATGCTTGCCGGCCGCGAGCGCGAACCGGCGGATCAGCTCCGAGCGGAGATCCTCGGGCTGGACCACGGCGTCGATCACGAGTTCGGACGCGAGGTGGAGGATGTCAATGTCCTCGGCGTACTCGCGCCGTAGCTCCTCCGTGCGAGCGGCCCGCTCGGCCTCGTCGGAGATCGCCTGTAGCTGGTTGTAATACACCGCGTTGATCGCTGCGGAAGGCCCCATCACCGCGATCGACGCCGTCGGCAGCGCGATGCAGCAGTCAGGGTCGAACGCCGGCCCGGCCATCGCGTACAGCCCGGCGCCGTAAGCCTTGCGCACGATCACCGAGATCTTCGGCACGTTGGCCTCGGACACCGCGCTGATCATCTTCGCGCCGTGGCGGATGATCCCCTGGCGCTCGACCTGCGTCCCGATCATGAACCCGGGCACATCCGCCAGGAACAGGAGGGGGATGTTGAACGCGTTGCAGGTCCAGATGAACCGAGCGGCCTTGTCGGAGGAGTCGACGAACAGCACACCGCCCTTGACCTTCGGCTGGTTGGCGACGATTCCGACCGCGCGGCCGTCGATACGCGCGTAGCCGACGATCACCTCCTTAGCCCACCGCGCATGGATGTCCAGGAACGAGTCGGCGTCGACAACCGCGTCGATCAGCAACCTCATGTCGAACGGCTTGTTCTCGTCGGGCGGGATCAGCTCCCGGATCGATGACCCCGGCAAAGACGGCGCCGCCGGCGGCGCACTCGCCGGCTCGCCGAGGTACGAAGACGGGAAGTAGCTCAGATAGCGACGGGCGAAGTCGATGCCCTCCTCGTCGGTTTCCACCAACGCGTGGCCGACGCCGCTGCGCGAGGTGTGCATGCGCGCGCCGCCCATCTCCTCGAGCGAGACCTTCTCGCCGATCACCATTTCGGCCATCCGCGGCGACCCGAGGTACATCGAGGCGTTGCCGTCGCGCATGATCACGATGTCGCAGAACGCGGGGATATACGCGCCGCCCGCGGCTGAAGGGCCGAACAGCACGCATACCTGCGGCACCACGCCCGACATCCGCACCTGGTTGAAGAAGATCCTGCCGGCTCCGCGGCGCCCCGGGAACATCTGCACCTGCTCGTTGATCCGCGCGCCGGCGGAGTCGACGAGATAGACGAGCGGGATCCGGAGAGACATCGCCCGCTCCTGAATCCGCACGATCTTCTCCACGGTCTTGGGCGCCCACGACCCGGCCTTGACCGTCGGGTCGTTGGCCATCACCGCCACCGGCGCGCCGGCGACCGTTCCGACACCGGTCACGACCCCCTCGGCGCCGAGGCCATCCTCGGCCCAGCCGGCGAGCAGGCCCTCCTCGGCGAACGAGCCCGCATCCAGTAGCCGCGCGACCCGCTCCCGCACGGGCATCTTGCCCTGCGAGAGGGCCTTCTCACGGTGGCGCTCGGGTCCGCCGGCAAAGGCCCGGCCCGCCGCCACCTCCAACGGATCCTCGCGCTCGACGTCGGTCACGGGCACTCCACGCCGGTCACGACGACTCCCACTCCACGGGGCCCGCGAGCAGCACGTGGCTTCCGAGCGGACGCCCCAGCACATCCTGCGCGGCTCGCGAGGCCGCGATCAGCGCGCCCAGGTCCACGCCCGTCGAAATTCCCATCTCGTGGAGCATCGATACGAGGTCCTCCGTCGCGATGTTGCCGGTCGCGCCGGCCGGCACCGGGCAGCCGCCGAGCTCACCGAAGCTCGACTCGAAGCTCTCTACCCCCGCCTCGAGCGCCGCCAGCACGTTCGCGAGGCCCTGGCCGCGGGTGTTGTGGAAGTGGGCCGTCAGCTCGACCCCGGGCAAACGCTCGAACGCCGAGGCGAAGAACGACCGGACCTGCACCGGGTTGGCCATCCCGGTCGTGTCGCCGAATCCGACTTCGACGGCGCCGGCGTCGACCAGCGCGCAAGCGATGTCGAGCACCCGGTCGACCGGCACATGCCCCTCGTAGGGGCAGCCGAACGAGGTCGAAATCACGCCCTCGCATCGCAACCCCTCGGACCGTGCCCGCGCGAACACGCGCGACAAACCCGCCAACGATTCCGCGACCGACCGCCCCACGTTCTTGGCGTTGTGGGCCTCGGACGCCGACAGGAAGCCGTTGATCTCCTGAAAGTGGTCTCGCAACGCCAGCGCGCGCTCCAGGCCGCGCTCGTTCGGGATCAGCACCCCGACCGAGACGCCGTCCGGCAGCGATACCGACGACAGCACCTCCGAGGCATCGGCCAGCTGCGGGATCACGTCGGGCCGAACGAAGCTCGTGACCTCGATCCGCGAAAGCCCGGTCTCGCCGAGCATCTCGATCAGGCGCACCTTGTCCGCGGTCGGGATCACCTCGGGCTCGTTCTGGAACCCGTCCCGCGGGCCGACTTCGCGGATCCGCACCTGCGCTGGAAGGTCGCTCACAGTCTCGATTCTAGGAACGACAAGCAGCTCAGCGGTACACCAGCCTGTAGCCCAGCATCTGCGTGAGCGTCACGAATTGATACCCACGCGCCCGCAGGCCAGCGACCTCCGCCGGCAAAGCGTCGAGCGTCTCAAACCGCGGGCCGCCGCCGAAATGCTCCTCGATGATCCCGCCGTTGTGGGCGTTCGCGAGGACGGTGTCGACGATCTCGCTCTCCCCTGGCAACGCCCAGTCGCGAGGGTCGATGTCCCACTGGATCGTGGTCATCCCCAGAGACTTCGCCTCACCCAGTACGGACGAATCGACCGCGCCGTCCGGCGCGCGGAACAGGCACGGCTCGAAGTCGGTCACCTTCTTGATCTCCTCCGCCGCCTCGCCGATCTCCTCCCTCTGCACGGAAGGCGACAGGCCAACGAGGTCGGGATGGCTCCACGTGTGATCGCCGATCATGTCGCCTTCAGCCAGCATCTGCCTCTCGACCGTGCCGTGAGGGTCGTAGGTCGGAATGTGCTCGCCGATCTCGAAGAACGTCGCCGGGACGTGCAGTCGGGCGAGCTCGTTGACGAAGTCGATCGTCGGCGGCTCCCACCAAGGACCGTCGTCGAACGTGAGCGCGATGTCGTGGACGCTCCTTGGACCCGTCGACACCCAATCGGGCCCGGTCGCGACGCAGCCCACGAGTTCGGGGGTGTGGAGCACCAGCCGAGCCCGCCTGGCGGGGAACACGGTCTCGCAGCGCCCGGGCGCAACGACTGCCGGCGCGCAGCCGCGGGCGGTCAGCGTGCTGATCACCTGCCAGTGGAGCGCCCGGTACGGGAGCCCGATATCCGTCGGCACGAAGCTCGCAGCCAGCTCCCGGTCACTCGCCCGGGTCACGGTCGCAGCGACCGCGATGGCGCGGCCAGAAACCCGCCCGGCGCCCGTCACCGGCGAGTAGAGAAGCCGAGGCGAACGGGAGCGCCTCACCGGCCCGGCAAGACACACCTGTGCGCCGCCCGACCCGTCGGAAGCCTCGGCGATCCGCAGGCACAGCGACCGCCGGTCGCCAGCCAAGCGAGCCGGCGAGAACGGCTGCGCGAGCTCGATCTGCCAGACCAGATCCTGCCCGTCCTGAGTCAGCGACGCCGCCTCGATGCCGGCCGGCTGCCGAGGGGCGCCGGCGGCGCCGGCACCGCCCACAACGACCGCCAAGCCGACCGCCATAGCCACGACCACACCCCGAACGACCGCGCTCCCCATCGCTTGTCAACCGTACCCCATACACTCTCGCGCCTTGCCGAACGGTCCCGTCTGCATCGTTGGAGGAACCGGCGCGCTCGGGTTCGGGCTCGCCGTACGGCTCGGCCGCGAAGGTGTGCCGATCGTGATCGGCTCGCGCGACGCCGGCCGCGCCGCCGAGGCCGCGGAACGCGCCGCCGAGCAAGTGCCGGACGGCGAGTTCATCGGGCTCGATAACGCCGAGGCTGTCAAGCAGGCCGAGATCGTGATCCTCAGCGTCCCGTTCCGGAGCCAATCCGAGACGCTCGCGAACCTGAAGACCCACCTCACACCCGACCAGCTCGTGGTCGACGCCACCGTGCCGCTGGCGGCGGCCGTGAGCGGCAAGGCGACCCGCACGCTCGGCGTCTGGCAGGGGTCGGCCGCGCAGCAGGCTCAGGAGATGGCGCCCGACGGCGTCCGCGTCGTGTCCGCCTTCCACACGGTCAGCGCCGCGCACCTCACCGACCTCGACTATGAGCTGGACGAGGACGTGCTGATCTGCGGCGACCGGCGCGAGGACAAGGCCAGGCTGGTCGAGCTCGTGACGAAGATCCGCGGCCTGCGTCCGGTCGACTGCGGGCCGCTCGAGATGGCGCGGATCGTCGAGCAGCTGACGGCGCTGATCATCTCGATCAACGTGCGCAACAAGGTCCGCGCGGGGATTAAGATCACGGGCCTGGGCGAGCATTGAGCGCGTCTGCGGCGGCGCCGGACCGGGCCGCGAGAACGCCGTGACCGGCCCGGTCGTCGTCCTCGCCGGCGGCACCGGCGGTGCGAAGCTAGCCCGCGGCATGCTCGACGTGGTCGGAGCCGAGCGGCTCGTCGTGATCGCCAACACCGGCGACGACATCGAGATCTATGGCGCGTACGTCTCGCCCGACCCCGACCTCGTCACGTTCTGGCTCGCCGATCGGATCGACGAGCGCGGCTGGGGCATCGCCGGCGACACGTTCGGAGTGATGGACGGCCTGCGGCGCCTGTCAGTCGACGTCTGGTTCAACCTCGGCGACGAGGACCTCGCGATCGGGATCGAGCGTGCCCGCATGCTCCGGCAGGGCGGCCGGCTCACCGACGCCCACGCCGCGATCGTCGAGGCGCTGGGAGCGCCCGGCCGGGTGCTCCCGATGACCGACTCACCGGTCAGGACCCGCGTGATGGCCGGCGACCGGTGGTGGCCGTTCCAGGAGTTCATGATCCGTTCCGGCGGCGCCGGGCCGATCCAGGACGTCGAGTTCCACGGAGTCCAAGCCGCTCGGCCGACGCCGGAGGTCGAACAAGCGATCGCGACCGCGGATGCGATCGTGCTCGGCCCGTCGAATCCGGTCATCTCGATCGGCCCGATCCTCGCGGTGCCGGGGATGCGCGCCGTGCTTGCCGACAGCCCTGCCCCCGTGGTGGCCGTCAGCCCGCTGGTCGGCGGCGCGGTCGTCAAGGGGCCGACCGAGCCGTTCATGGCCTGGGCGGGCCGGCCGCTGTCGAGCGACGGGATCGTCCGGCACTACGGCGACCTACTCGACGGCCTTGTCGCGGACGCGCGCGCACATGACGTTCCGGTGCTCGAGACCGATGTGCTGATGGACACCCCGACCGCCCGGCGCCGGGTCGCCGAGGAGACGCTGAGGTTCGCGCTCGCCCTCCGGTAACGCGCCGGCCTCGCAGCAGACCACGACCCTCGGTACCGTTCCCGCGCCATGCGGACCCTCGCGATCCTCCCCATCAAGAGCTTCTCCCAGGCCAAGCAGCGGCTGCGATCGGAGTTGAGCGAGGCCGACCGGCGAGCGCTCGTCGACTCGATGTTCTCGGACGTGCTCGTCGCGCTTCGCCGCGTTCCGGAGCTCGAGGGCATCATTGTTGTCAGCGGCGATCGCGTCGCCCAGCGGATCGCGCAGGGGTACGGCGCCACGGTGGTCGAGGATGACGAGCGTGGACACAACTCGGCGGTCGGCGAAGGCATCCGCACCGCGCTCGAGGACGGAATCGAGCGCGTGTTGCTCGTCCCCGGGGACTGCCCGCTGCTCGACCCGAAGGAGATCGAGGAGCTGCTGAATCACCGGGCCGGCGAGCGGTCCGCACTGATCGTCCCGGATCGCCACGGCACCGGCACGAACGCGCTGCTGCTCACGCCGCCGGACGTGCTCGCGCCGAGCTTCGGCCCGGACAGCTGCCGGCGCCACCTGGCCGACGCCGGCATGGCCGGGGTGCCGGCGGAGGTCGTTGAGGTGCCGTGCCTGGCGCTCGACGTCGACACGCCCGACGACCTGGACGCGCTCCAGCAGCACCTGACCGACAGCCGCGGCGGAGCCGCCCATACTCGGGGCATGCTCAACCAGCTGCTGCGAGCCCGGTCCTAGTGGCCACCCCCGCAAATACGCCCGCATTCGAGGCGCCCCTGGCGGCGCTGCGCTTTGTCCTCGGATCCTCATGTAGCTCCGCTACACGTCGGATCCTGCGTCCTCGCGCAGCATCCACCAGTGGCACCTCTCGGTGCGCCCGCACTTACGGGCACGACCACTAACCACCGGTGGCTTCGGTCAGCGCGACCGCGATCGAGGGTCTCCCGGAGGTCGCCCCCGGCGACGATCTAGCGGGACTGATAGCGGCAGCAATCCTGAGAAACACCGCCGGCCAGGCGCCACCGCTCGCCGACACCGACGTGCTCGTCATCGCCCACAAGGTCGTCTCCAAGGCCGAGGGCCGGGTCCGCCGGCTCGCCGACGTCCACCCCGGCTCACGAGCCACCGAGCTCGGAACCGCCCTGAACAAGGACCCGCGCCACGTCCAGGTCGTCCTCGACGAGTCGCGCGAGGTCCTACGCGCCTCCCATGGCGTGCTCATAACCGTCACCCATCACGGGTTCGTGTGCGCGAACGCCGGCGTCGATGCGTCGAACGTGCCGGGCGACGACGCGCTCGTCCTTCTCCCCGAGAACCCCGACGCGTCGGCGCGAACCCTCCGGGCCCGGATACAAACGCTCACGACGGCCAAGCCGGCGATCCTCATCACGGACTCATTCGGGCGCGCCTGGCGCCAAGGCCAGGTTGACGTCGCGATCGGCTGTGCCGGACTCACGCCGCTCGAGGACTGGCGCGGGCGCACCGACGCCGTCGGGCGCGAGCTCCGGGCCACCTGGATCGCGGTCGCGGACGAGCTGGCCGCGGCCGCCGACCTCGCTCGCACCAAGGACGGGGCGCTCCCGCTAATCCTTGTCCGCGGCGCCGACCGGCACGTCAGCGCCGAGGACGGCCCCGGAGCGGCGCCGCTGATCCGGCCGGAGGCGCAGGATCTGTTTCGGTAGCGCACGCCGCCTCGGAGCCGTCGCGGCGATCACAGCCCCCAGAACGACGGCGACGCCCGTCAGCTGGAGCGCGGTCGGCGATTCGCCGAGGATCAGCGCAGCGAGCGCCACCGAGCCGACCGGCTGGACGGTCAGGGTCAGCGAGGTAATCGCTGCGGGCAAACGCGGCAGCGACGTCGTGATAAGCAGCCAGCCGATGACCTGGGAGGTCATCGCGAGCACGATCAGCCATCCCACGCCCGGCCACGCCGGCGTCAGGTCCGCATCCCCGATCACGAGTCCAGCCGCCAAGGCGACCACCGTCGCGGTCGCCGTCGCATCGAACAGCGGCCCGGCCACCCGGCGCAGGTCGGAGTTGCTGCGCCGGAGCAGCATCAGGAACCCGACGTAGGCGAGACCGGCCGCAAGCCCGAATAAGGTCCCGCGCGTCGGGTCGCGGCCGTACGTGCCGCTCTGGAGCACGCCCGAGATCAACAGCACGCCGAGCAGCGCGATCGGAAGCGCCGCGAGCGTCCGCCGGCCGGGTCGCTCGGACAGGAGCGCCCATGCCACGAGCGGCACGATCACCACCTGGATATTCGCGACCACGGTGGCGAGCCCCGCGCCGACGTCGTCGATCGAGTGGTGCCACAGGATCAGATCGGCGGCGAAGAACACGCCGGCGCCCACCGCCACCCGACGTTCGGACCACGACCGCCCGCCCAGCCGGCGCTCCTCGAGCCAGGCCAGCAGCCCCAGTATCGGCAGCGCGAACGCACACCGGAAGATCGCCGCCGTCGACGGCGATGCGTGGCTGAGACGCACGAGAATGCTCGAGAACGCGATCGCGAGCGCGCCGAGCAGCGCGGACACCCGAACGAGCCGGTCGTTGGCGATCCAGCGGTCCACGCAAGCCAGGCTAGACCCCGGCCGGTCGCCGGAATGTCCAACTAGCCCTGGGCGGGAGCACCGACCGCGTGGAAGCCGCCGTCGACGTGCACGATCTCGCCGCTGATCGCGCGCGCGTAGTCCGACAGCAGGAAGCAGATCGTGTCGGCGACCGGAGCCGGATCCTCGACGTCCCAACCGAGCGGCGCCTGTACCCGCCAGAGGTCCGCGAGCTGCTCGAATCCCGGGATCCCGCGCGCCGCGACCGTCCCCAAGGGACCCGCCGAGACCAGGTTCACCCGGATCCCGCGCGGCCCGAGGTCACGCGCCAGGTACCGCGACACCGACTCGAGCGCGGCCTTGGCGACGCCCATCCAGTCATAGATCGGCCACGCCACGGTGGCGTCGAAGTCGAGGCCGACGATGCTCGATCCAGTGCCCATCAGCGGCTCCAGCGCCACCGCGAGCGACTTGAGTGAGAACGCGCTCGTCTGGAACGCGGCACTCGCGCTCTCCGGGGGCGTGCTCAGGAACCGCCCGCCCAGCGCGTCCTCGGGCGCGAACGCGATCGCGTGCAGCGCCCCGTCGACACCCCCCCAGCGTTCCCGCAACGACGAAGTCAACGCTTCCAGATCAACGGCATTGTTCACGTCGAGCTCGAGCACGTCGACCTCGCTCGACAGCCGCTTGGCGGCCCGCTCGGTCATCCGCCGGGCCCGCCCGAAGCTGGTCAACACCACCGAGGCGCCCTCGGCCAAAGCCCGCGAAGCCACGTGGAACGCGATCGAATCCTTCGTGATCACGCCAGTGATCACGAGCTTCTTGCCTTCGAGAATCACAATCGCGAGCCGGCGAGCGTCCACAGCGCGCCAGCGAGGCGCTCACGCGTGTCGACCGGCTCAATCAGCTCGTCGACGAACCCGGACGCCGCTGCCGCCTCGGCGCGGAGGTGCTCGTCGAAGTACTCGTCCGCGAGCCTCGTCCGCTCGAGCTCCATGTCGTCCGCGGCGCGCAGCTCGCGGCGATTGACGACCCCGACCGCGGCCCGGGCGCTCATGATCCCGAGCTCGGCATCGGGCCACGCGAGCACGAGGTCGGCGCCGAGGTCGCGCGAGTTCATCGTGATGTACGCGCCGCCGTATGACTTTCGCAGCACGACGGTGAGCTTCGGGACCCGCGCCGCGGCGAACGCCCGCACCAGCGACGCTCCGTGCCTGATCACTCCGGCTTGCTCCTGCTTTGAGCCGGGCATGAAGCCGGGAGTGTCGACGACCGCGATCAGCGGCAGCCCGAACGAGTCGCAGAACCCGACGAACCGTGCCGCCTTCTCTGAACCCTCGGCATCGAGCACGCCGCCGAGGTGGTGCGGCTGATTGGCCACGATCCCGACGGGGCGCCCTTCGATTCGGCCGAACGTCGTCACGACGTTGCGCGCCCACCGTGGGCACAACTCGAGCAGCGAGCCGGCGTCGACGATGCCGGCAAGCGCGTCGCGCACGTCGTACGCGCGCCGAGGCTCCGAGGGCACGACCGTTCCGGGGTCGTCGATCTCCGGCCCGATCGGATCGAAGACCGGCAGCCCCGCCCCGGAGGAGGACGGCAGGTATGACAACAGCTCGCGGACGCGCGCCGCCGCTGCGAGCTCGTCGTGCGCGACCAGATGGCAGACGCCGTTGCGCTCGTGCACGCGCGGACCGCCGAGCGACACCGCATCGATCTCCTCGCCGAGCGCGTCCCTGACGACGCCGGGCCCGGTCAGGAACATCGCGGCGTCCTCGGTCATGATGATGAGGTCGGTCAGCGCCGGCGAATACGCGCCGCCTCCGGCAGATGCGCCCGACACGACCGAAATCTGCGGAACCACGCCGGTCAGCCCAACGGTCTGGCGGAAGATCCGGCCGTAGCCGGCGAGCGCGGCCTGGCCCTCCTGCATCCGGGCGCCGCCCGATTCGACGAACGCGACCACCGGGATCCGGGCGCGCTCGGCGGTGCTCAGGACGCGAACGATCGTGTCCGCGTGCTGCTCGCCGAGCGAGCCGCCGAGGAATGACCCGTCCTCCGCGTAGCACGCGACCGGCCGTCCGCCGACGCTCCCCGTCGCGCCCAGGACGCCGTCGCCGGGAATCGCGCGGGCCCCGAGTCGCCGAGAGACCACGCGCGAGCGCAGCGGCCTGAGGCTGCCGGGGTCGCACAGAGCCTCGAGCCGCTCGAGCGGATCGAGCCGGACACGCTCACGGACGATGGTGGCGCTCACGACTCCGACCTCCCGTTCGACTCCGCGCCTCTGAACACGAGCGTCACGTTGTGGCCGCCAAACGCGAACGAGTTCGAGATCGCGACCGGCGGGTGGCCGTTCGAGAGCACGAGCGGCCGCGCCTCGCCGGGAACGTAGTCCAGATCGCAGTCAGGGTCCGGAACCTCGTAGCCGACCGTCGGCGGGATCACGCGCGTCTCCAGGGTCTTCACGGTCGCGACGGCCTCGACCGCGCCGGCGGCGCCAAGCAGATGACCGATCGCGGACTTGGTGGAGGAGATCGGGATCATGTGGGCCCGCTCCTCCCCGAGCGCACGCTTCAAGGCGGCGGTCTCGGCCGCGTCGTTGAGCTGCGTCGAGGTCCCGTGGGCGTTGATGTAGTCGACGTCGTCGGGGCCGAGCCCGGCGTCGGACAGCGCAAGCTCGATCGCGCGGGTCGCCGCGGCGCCACTTGGCTCGGGAGCGGTCAGGTGGTAGGCGTCCGAGGTCGACCCGTAGCCGGTCACCTCGCCGAGCACGGTTGCGCCCCGCTCCGCCGCCGCCGATGCCGCCTCGAGCACCAGCACGCCCGCGCCCTCCCCCATCACAAACCCGTCGCGGCGCGCGTCGAACGGCCGCGAGATCCCGGTCGGCGACAGCGCCTGCATCGAGTTGAAGCTGCCGAAGCCAAACGGAGTGAGCGTCGCCTCGGCGCCGCCGACGACGACCGCGTCGGCGTCGTCGTACTGGATCATCCGCAGGGCGCACCCGATCGCGTGGGCGCCACTCGAGCACGCGGACACGACGCTGTACATCTGGCCCTGAAGTCCGAACTTCATCGACACCGCCGCGGCGGCCGCGTTCGGCATCTGCGCCGGGATCCCCAGCGGGGACATGCGAGCCGGCCCGCGGTCTCGGAGCACGTCGTGCTGAAGCTCGATCGTCTGGATGCCGCCGATCCCGGTGGCGAGGATGCACCCGAGGCGCATCGGGTCATACGGCAGCTCGCCGTCCCAGCCCGCGTCCTCGATCGCCTCCGCCGCCGCGACGACCGCGAGCTGCGAGAAGCGGTCGAGCCGCCGGATCTCCTTGACGGTCAGCAGCTCGCTCGGCTCGAAGTCGGTGCACGCGCCGGCGCCGTCGAGGATTCCGCACTCGCCGGCAGCCCAGCGCGAGTACAGCGCCTCGGCGCCGACGCCGAGCGGGGTCACCGCGCCGAGGCCGGTGATCACGACCCTACGTCGCATGGGCCGCTCCCTTGAGTCCGCGTCGCTCACTCGAACCCCGGCTTCACTCCGCGCGGCTGACGATCAGGTCGATCGCATCCCCGACGGTCTTGAGCTCCTTCATGTCCTCGCCCTTGAGCACGACGCCGTAGTCGTCCTCGACGACTTGCGCGAGCTCGACCAGGTCGAGCGAGTCGATGTCGAGCTCCTCGAACGTCGAGCCGCGGCTGATCTGATCGGCGTCGGGACCAAAGCTCGCGAGCGTCTCGACGACGCGGGCCTCGACCTGTTCTGTAGTGACGGTTGCCATCGCTTGTCTCCTTTCAGTTGTCAGAGGGTGTTCATGCGGCCAATCCACCATCCACGGTGAGTACCGCGCCGGTGACGTAGCTGGCCTCCTCAGATGTCAAGAAGCGGACGCATGCGGCGACCTCTTCCGGGGTGCCGATACGCCTGGCGGGAATCGCCTGGAGGATCTCCTTCGAAGCCCCGCCGATGAAGTCGGTGTCGATCAATCCCGGCGCCACCGCGTTAACGGTGATGCCGCGCCGCGCCACCTCGACGGCCGCGGTCTTGGTCAGCGCCACCAGCCCAGCCTTCGCGGCGGAGTAGTTCGCTTGCCCGGGATTGGCCCGCAGCGCGACGGCGGAGGAGATGTTCACGATCCTCCCCGAACGGGCCTTGAGCATGGCCTTCAACGCACGCCGGGTAAGCCGGAAGGCCGCGGTCAAGTTGGTCTCGAGCACCGAATCCCATTCCTCGTCGCCAAGCGACGGGGTGAGGTTGTCTCGGCTGATGCCGGCATTGTTGACGAGCACAAGGACGGGACCGTCGAAGTGCGACTCGAGAGCGCCGAACAGCTCGTCGGGCGCGCCCCGGTCCGCGACGTCCGCGCCGAGCGCGATCGCCTGACCGCCGTCGCGCATGATCTGGGACACCACCGCTTCGGCGCCCGCGGAGTCGGAGCGATAGTTGACGCCGACGCGCCAGCCGTCGCGGGCAAGACCGCGGGCGATCGCCGCGCCGATGCCGCGCGACGCCCCGGTGACGAGCGCCGAGCCTTCCCGCGGCTGGGCGGCCTCAGCCATTGTCCGTGCCTCCCCACTCGATCACGCCCGCGCCCCAGGTGAAGCCCGCGCCGAACGCGCTCAGCAGCACGCGCGCGCCCGGCCTCAGCCGGCCCTCGCGCTCGGCGTAGAGAAGCCCCAGCGGCAAGGTCGCCGCAGAGGAGTTGCCCAGGTTCTCGATGCAATCCACGACACGCTCGGACGGAAGCTGAAGCTTTTCCGCGAGCGCCCGAAGAATCCTTCCGTTCGCCTGGTGATAGACGAACAGATCGATCTCCTCGAGCGTGAGCCCGGCCCCCTCGACCGCGGCCAGCGTCGCCTCGCCCATCCGCGCGACCGCGTGCCGGTAGACCTCGGGGCCGTCCATCCTCAGCTTGCGGTCCCCATGGGCGATCTGGATCGCCGGCGCCCCCGAACCGTCGGCACCGAGCACGATCGGTCCGATGCTGCCGAGGTCGCCATCGGAGGGGCCGAGCACGACGGCGCCGGCGCCGTCCCCGAACAGCGGGGCGGTCCGCTTGTCGTCCCAGTCCACGATCCGCGTAGTGAAGTCCGCGCCGATCAGCAGCACGCACTCGGCGCGACCGGTTTCGATCTGGGCGGCGCCGAGCGACAGCCCCGACAGGAACCCCGTGCAGGCGGCACCGAGGTCGATCGCGCCCGCGCGGTAAGCGCCGATCGCGTGGGCCACGATCGGCGCGGCATTCGGCATCAGTTCATCCTGCGTGAGCGTCGCGACCAGCACCAGATCGACCTCGGACGGGTCGACGCCGGCGCGGCTCAGGGCGCCTTGGCCGGCGCGCGCCGCAAAGTCCGAGAGCCGCTCGTCCGGGCCTGCGACGGGGCGCTCGCGGATGCCCGTCCGCGACACGATCCATTCCTCGCTGACCCCGAGGCGCTCCGCCAGCTCGGCCGTCGTCACGCGCGCCGCGGGAACCTCGGCCGCGACCGACAGAACCGCTGGACGCACCGGGGGGTACGCCGCCGAAGCGCCCTGGAGCGCGCCGTGCACCTGCGAGCTGATCGAGGACTCAAGCATGGGCGAGCTCCACGTCCTTGAGCGTGCGCTTGACGAGCCCGGTCAGCACCCGTCCCGGCCCGACCTCGACGAACCGGTCCGCGCCCCGGTCGCGCATCGCGAGAAGCACCTCGCGCCAGCGCACCGGCATCGTCAACGCCTGGGCGAGCTGCGCTCGCACATCTTCGAACGGCGCGGCGGTCACGGCAGACAGCACGGTCACACGCGGCTCCGAGATCTCGACCTTCGCGAGCGCGGCCTCGAACTCGGGGACGGCCTCGGCCATCATCGGCGAGTGGAACGCCCCGGCGACCGGTAGCTCCATCGGCCGCAGACCCAGCTCCTTGGCGGCGGCGCTCACGTCGGCGAACGCGCCCCGGTCGCCTGAGAGGACGATCTGCTGGGGGGAGTTGTCGTTCGCCAGCGCAAGCCCGTGCGCCTCAGCGAGCTCGGCTCCGTGCTCGGCGGCACCCGCGCCCATCAGCGCGATCATGCTGCCGTCGCCGGCGCGCTCGCCCGACTCCTGCATCAGCCGGCCGCGCAGCGACACCAGCTCGAGCCCGTCGCGGTCGTTCAGGCAGCCGGCCGCGACCAGCGCAGCCAGCTCGCCGAGCGAGTGGCCGGCCATCATGTCGCCCTCGGGGCGCCCAAGTGTCTCCCAGCCGGCGAGGCTCGCGCAGAAGATCGCAGGCTGCGCAAATCGCGTGCTCTCCTCGGCGCGCGCAAACGGATCCTCTCCGACGATTTTCTCGGCGAGAGAGAGGAGGTCCGGGCGCACCTCGGACACGTTTTCTCGCATGTCCGAGGTCTGGCTTCCTTGACCGGGAAACAGGATCGCGGTGACTCCCATTCTGCTATCACCCTACGCGGCAGGCTCGGTCCGGATACAGGCGCCGAGCAGCCTTCCCCCCGTTCGGGGGGAGGGCGGAAATGCCCGTCCCGGCGCGCCCTAGAGCCTTGACCCTCCCCAAGCCAACACCATCCTCCGCCGCGCTCGTGACCGGCGCGTCCGCCGGAATCGGGAGCGAGATCGCAAAGCTGCTGGCGGCCCGCGGGCACAACCTGGTGCTCGTCGCGCGGCGCAAGGAGCGGCTGGTCGCGCTCGCCGATGAGCTGAGTGAGGACCATGGCGTGCGCGTCGAGACGATCTCCTGCGATCTCGGCAAGGCCGCCCCGCGAGGCAAGCTCCCCGGCCAGATCGACGAGCTCGGACTCGACGTCGAGATTCTCGTCAACAACGCCGGCTTCGCGACTGGTGGCGCTTTCTACGAGGCCGATCCCGAGCGCGAGCTCGAGCAGGTCCGCGTGCTCGTCGAGGCCCCGCTGGTGCTCACGCGAATGTTCGTGCCGGCGATGGTCGAGCGCAAGCGCGGGGCGATCCTCAACGTCGCCTCGACCGCCGGCATGCAGCCGATGCCGTACTCGGCGGGCTATTCAGCGGCCAAGGCGTACGTGCTGACGTTCTCGGAGGCGCTCCACCAGGAGCTGCGCGGACACGGCGTGACCGTCACCGCGCTCGCCCCCGGACCGGTCGAGACGGACTTCTGGCAGATCGCGGGCTGGGAGACCGCCAGCGGCAAGTCGTTCGAGCGCTCCGTGCCGGGCACGCTGATCTCGCCCGAGCACGCCGCCCGCGCCGGCGTCGAGGGCCTCGACCACGGCGAGCGCGTCGTCGTCCCGGGGCTGCCGATGCGCGTCAGCATGCTCGCGAGCCGGTACATCCCGCACGCGCTGAAGCTGCCGGCGCTCGAGCGCTTCATGCGCCCCGGCACCGACAAGGATTAGCCAAGCAACCCGATCCGCTGGGCCCGCTGCACGGCCTCCGCTCGGTTCCGGGCGCGGAGCTTGCGGTAGAGCGCGCTCGTGTGCTCCTTGACCGTGTGCGGCGACAGGTAGAGCTGCTCCGCGATCTCGCGGTTGGTCGAGCCGACGGCGATCAGGTCGAGCACCTCGCGCTCGCGCTCGCTCAGGAGCGGCGCCGGCTGCTCGGCCTTCGGCGGGAACGTCGTCATACCGAGCCCGACTCGCCGGACCGCGGCCGCCACCCGGCTCGCCTCCCAGTCCTTGGACACGAACCCCGAGGCTCCAGCGGAGCGCGCCGCTGCCGGCGACATCCGGCCGGCGCCCGAGATCAGCAGCACGCGCGTCGCCGGCGAGGCCTCGCGGATCGCCGCGCACAGCTCGGCGCCCGACTCGTCGGCCAGGAACAGGTCCACCAGCGCGACGTGCGGCTTGTGGGCGCGCGCGAGCGCGAGCGCCTCGGCGCCGGTCCGCGCCTGGAAGAACCGCTCGACCCACGGCTGCTCGCCGAGCAGCACGCGGAAGCCCCAGTGGACGACGTCGTGGTCGTCGACGACCAATACGCGGAGGCGGCGGTCGTCCATCAGAACTCGTCGTCCTCGAGCGTGTCCGGTTCGCGCGCAGCCTGCTGGAGCGGGACGGCCAGCCGCACCCGCCACCGGTCCGCGTCGAACGGCCCGGACTCGACGACCCCGCCCTGCTGCAGCGCCTCGAAGGCGGCCAGCCGCAGCCCCATCCCGGGGTCGTCGCCTCCTGGACGGGCGCCGTCGTTGCGGACCTCGAGCGTGAACGTGTCCTGATCGCGTGAGACCGCGACCTCGACGCGCGATGGGTCGGCGTGCTTGGCGATGTTCCGCAGCGCCTCGGCGAGCACCGACTGCGCGAGCGGCTCGATGTCGGCCGGGACCGACGACTCGCCGCGCCAGTCGACCTCGACGACGAACCCCGGCGAGCGGCGGACGCGGTCGAGTTCGGCCGCGAGCGTCGTGCCGGTCTCGGGGGGCAGCGGCGCAAGCGGACGCTCGAGCGCACGGCGCAGGTCGATCAGCGCCTCCTGCATCTCAATCCGGCACCGCTCGCGCTCGGCACGGTCGAGCGGCTGCTCGGCACCGAGCGCGAGCGACACCCCGAACAGGCGCTGGAGAACGCTCTCGTGGATCTCGCGGGCGAGGTCGAGGCGCTCGCCGAGAGCGCGAGTGCGTTCCTGCTGCCGAGTGACGTTGCGGGCGGCCGCCACGAGCGCGGCGGTCTTGCCGAGCGTCCACAGCAGGTGGCGCTCGCCGTCGGAGAGCTCGAATCGCCCGCCGCCGCGGTCGGCGCAGATCACGCCGTAGGCGTAGCCACCCGCGCTGAGCGGGGTGCACACGAGCGTGGTGATACCGAGCAGCTGCGCGTACTCGGGGGGAACCTCCTCCTCGATCCGGTCCGAGACGACCACGACCTTGTCCTCGAGCAGCGCGCGCTGGGCGATCGGCGTGTTGACAAGCGTCGGCCTGATCCCCGAAAGCTGGTCGAAGGGGATGCCGTAGGAACCGATTGCGCGGACCCGCCGTCGCGCCGCGTCGGCCATGAAGATCGCGGCGCGGCGCATCGTGGTCAGGCGGCAGATCGCCTCGCAGATCCGGTCGTAGAACTCGGTCGGGGCGGTGTGCATGTCGATGTCGGCGAGCAACTCGACGAACACCTCGAGGGGCTCGACGCCAGCGAACAGCGACGGCGAGCGGTCGGTGATCGGCTGGTCGATGCTCACGCCGCGGCCGAAAGCGGGTAGCGCCGGAGGATCTCGTAAAGCGTCGTTCGTTCGGCCGCCGGACGGCCGGCCCGGTGCGCGGCCGCGACGAGATCCGAGGGATCGAGCTTCACGCCGTGATAGCTGCCGGCCATCCGCGAGATCGACTCCTCCATCAGCGTCCCGCCGAGATCGTTGACCCCCCATCGCAGCGACTCGGTGGCGGCATCCAGGCCCATCTTGACCCAGCTGGCCTGAAGGCTCGGGATCGTGCGACCGAGCGCGAGCCGGAACGCGGCGGTGTGCTTCAGGTTCTCCTCGCGCGAGATCTCCTCGACGCCGTGGGTGCGGCCGAGCAGCGTGTGGAACGGGATGAACGACAGCGGCACGAACTCGGTGAAGCCGCCGGTGCGCTCCTGAAGCTCGCGGACCACTCGCATGTGCTCGGCGAGCTCCCACGGCTCCTCGACGTGGCCGAACATCACGGTCACGGTCGAGCGGATCCCCTCGGCGTGGGAGGCCTCGATGATCTCGACCCAGCGCGCCACCGGCAGCTTGTTCGGCGAGATCCGCTCACGCACGCCGTCGTGGAGAACCTCGGCTGCGGTGCCCGGCGTCGACCCAAGCCCGGCCTCGCGCAGGCGGTCGAACACGTGGCGCGGCGAGAGCCCGCTGACGTCGCACATGTGCGCAACCTCCATCGGGGAGTACGCATGCAGGTGAATATCCGGCGCGGCGCGCTTGGCCACCCGCAGCCACTTCTCGTACTCCTCGAGTCCCCACTCGGGGTGGATCCCCGACTGCATGCAGAGCTCGGTGGCGCCGAACTCGACCGCCTCGTGTACGCGCTGCACGAACTCGTCCTCGGAGTGCTCGTAGGCGTCGGGCGACCGACGCGACTGCCCGAATCCGCAGAACGCGCATCCCACCGTGCAGATATTCGAGACGTTGATGTTGCGGTTGACGACGAACGTCACCGTGTCGCCGGCTAGCTCGGACCGGAGCTCGTCGGCGGCGCACCGCATCTCTTCGATCACATCGGGCCGGCGCTCGGCGAACAGCGCGGTGAGCTCGTCGGGAGTCAGCGCGAGCCCTTCGCGGGCGCGCCCCACTGCCCGCGGCGCAGCGTCGTCGGCGACGGCGAGCTCGACGCGCCGCCCCGATCCCCGTCGCGGGATGAACGACCAGTACTCGGCCTTGATCACGTCCATCACCGGCCGCGAGATCCACTCCGGGTCGATGTACTCCGCGTACACACACAGCCGCTCGGACAGCGCCGCGCCCTCGGCGCGCAGACGCTTACGGACCTCGGTAGGCGACGGGAACGGGTGCTCGGGCGAGATGTGGTCGCCGTTCGCGCTCAGCCCTCCGAGGTCGGTGGCGCCGGCGCGCACGAGGTCGACCCACCAGTCCGACAGGTTCGGCGGGACCTGAATCCCGACGCCAGGCATCAATCGCCGCGTCTCGGCGACCAGACGCTTCATGTCCTCCACCGACACCTCGCACGCCCACGCCGGCGCGTCAAGATGCGGGCCGTCCCAGAGCCCGGTCCGCCAATACTCGCTCGCGGCGTCGCCGGCGATCTGGGCGGGCTCGCGGCCGTAGTAGCTCTGGTGGGGCACGAAGTTCTGGAGGATCACCTCCTGGAGGTGGCCATGACGCTCGTGCAGCTCGGCGAGCTTGGCCAGCGACGCCATCCGCTCGTCCTCGGTCTCGCCGATCCCGACGAGGATCCCGCTCGTGAACGGGATCTTGAGCTCGCCGGCGGCCGTGATCGTCTCGATCCGCCGCTCCGGGTGCTTGGTCGGCGACCCGGCGTGCACGGTCTCCATCAGCCGCTCGGACACCGACTCGAGCATCAGCCCCTGCGATGCGGTCACCTCGCGCAGCCGCGCCAGGTCCTCGCGTCCCAGCACGCCGAGGTTCGTGTGCGGCAGCAGCCCGCGCTCGAGCGCCCGCTCGCACACCCACACGACGTACGAGGTGAAGTCCGCATGCCCGTACTCCTCCAGACGGCGCGCGACCTCCGCGTTGACCTCGGGCTTCTCGCCGGTCAGAACCAGCAACTCCTTTACGTGGTGGCGAGAAACGGCGCGGTCCAACAGCGCCAGGACCTCTTCGGGAGCGTGCAGATGCGGCTTGTGCGTCGCGAACGCGCAGTACTTGCAGTAGCAGCGGCAGGTCCGCGACAGCGACAGCGTGAGATTGCGACTGAACGTGACCCGGCGACGCATGCGCGCGTCCCATTCTACGAATCGACCCCCTGGCCCCACCGAGCGCCTATCCTGGCCCCGGCTGATGCGAGGAGCAATCCGTGCACGGGCGGCATGCGCCCTCCTTCTGGCTGCCGTGGCCGCGGGCTGCGGGTCGAGTGGGAGCTCGTCGACTCGGCCGGCGAGCACAGCGGCTTCCGCACCGGCCAAATCCCCCCCCAGCGCGCCCCGCAACGCGACGCTGATGCTCGACTTCACCCCCAACGCCGTTCACACGGGCATCTATGCCGCGCTCGCACGCCACTACGACCGCGACGCGGGCGTCCGCCTGCACGTGATCGCGCCCACGGCGTCGACCGACTCGATCAAGCTGCTCGAGACCGGCCGTGTGAATTTCGCGATCCTCGACATCCACGACCTGGCGATCGCACGTGAGCGCCGCCAGGACATCGTCGGGATCATGGCGATCGTCGAGCGCCCGCTGGCGGCGGTGATCGCGGCTCCGGACATCGGCTCGCCCAAGGCGCTTCAGGGCAAGACCGTAGGGGTCACGGGCGATCCCAGCGACACCGCGGTGCTGCGGTCGGCCGTCGCAGGCTCGGGCGGCGACCCCGCGAAGGTGAAGACCGTCACGATCGGGTTCAACGCTGTCGCCGATCTGCTGGCGGGCCGCGTCGCCGGCGCCACCGCCTTCTGGAACGACGAGGGCGTGACGATCCGCTCAGAGCGGGTGGGCGGAGGTCAATTCCACGTGTTCAGGGTGGACGACTACGGCGCTCCCTCCTACCCCGAGCTCGTGGTGTGCGCGACGGCCCAGACCCTGCGCCGCGAGCCGGGGCTTGCTCAGGACGTCGTCGACGCGCTCGTGCGCGGCTACGAGTACACGCTGAGCGACCCTGCGCAGGCCGCCCGGGACCTCGAGCGGGAGGCCCCCGGGCTGTCGCCGAAGCTCGTCTCGCCGCAGCTCACGGCGCTGTTGCCGGCGTTCAAGGGCGCCGATGGCCGCGTCGGCGAGCTCAACCGGCCCACGCTCGAGACATGGGCGCGCTGGGAGGCACGGTTCGGAATCGTCAGTCACGCGCCCGACGTGAGCACGACGTTCGACCCGGCCTTCGCCGCGAAGGCGGACTCCGGCTCGCTTGCCGCCGCGGGCGGCTGACCGAAGGATGCTCGGGATGGCGCCACAGAAGCGGCTGATCGCCGGCGTGCTAACGGCGGTCTCGGTCGGCGCCGTCGCCGTCGCGTTCGGGATCGCGCTGCTGCTCGCGCACATCGTCAGCCTGCGCACGACCGCCGACGCGACGCTCAGCACGGGCACCTACCTCGACGCCACGATCAACGTCGAGCGCGCGGTCGTCGACGCGGAGACCGGCCTACGCGGCTACGTGATCACCGGCGAGCCGCTCTTCCTGCAGCCGACGCAAATGGCGCAAGCGGAGCTCCCGAGCGCGGCGCGCGCGCTGGAGCAGGCCGCCAACAACGAGGGCGTCTACGTTACCCGGGCGGCGGCGCTCGCCGACGCTGCGCGCGGCTACGTGAACTCATACGTTCCGACCGTGAGCCGCGAGGTCGCGACAAAGCCCAACGTGGCGCGTTCGGTGCCGACGACGACGCTCGGCAAGAGGCTGGTCGACGGGATCCGGACCCAGACCGCAGAGCTCGAGCGGCTGATCGAGGCGCGCCAGGCCGCGCGCCAGCACTCCGCCCACGAGTCCGCAAACACCGCCGTGACGGTCGCGATCGTCGTCCTGGTCGTGCTGACCGCGCTTACGCTCGCGCTCGGCGGGTTCCTCGGCTGGCTACTCCTCGGTCGCGAGCGCGCGCGTGAACGCGCCGCATTCCTGGCCGACGCGGGCGCTCAGCTCGACCGCGCCGGCACCGGCGACGAGGTGCTCGAGACGTTCGCCCGCCTGGCGATCAGCCGCGGGAATGCCTACTGCGCCGCCGAGGAGATCGTCCGCGAGAACCGGACCGTCCCCGAGCTCGAGCCCCGCCGGGTCAGCGCCGGCGACGCATCGCTGCTGCCGCCGGGAGCCTGGCCCGGGGTCGAGGCCGCCGTCGAGGAGGCCCGAATGCTCGCAAGGACAGACCGAAGGACCTCGACGCAGACTGCGGCAGTCGAGTCCGACGGCGGTCCGGTGCATGTGCTCGCGCTCGCCGCAGTCGCCCGCGGCAGCCTGGTCGCGCGGGTGGTGCTCGCGCGAGGCGGACGGGAATGGCGGAGCGAGGAGCTACACGAGCTATCGGATCTCGGGGCGCGGCTGGGGCTCGCGCTGCAGGCACGCGCGCTGCAGGCACGCACCGAGGCGCTCTACCGGCGCAGCGAGCACACCGCGCGCACGTTGCAGCAGAGCCTCCTGCCGGCGGTCATTCCCGACCTCCCGTCGTGCGAGCTCGCGATCCGGTTCGCTCCGGCCGGCGCCGGCGATCTCGTCGGTGGCGACTTCTACGACGTGTTCGCGGTCGGCGACGACCACTGGGCAGTCGTCGTCGGCGACGTCTGCGGCAAGGGCGCGCAGGCGGCCGCGGTGACCGCGATGGCTCGCTGGATGCTGCGGAGCTTCGCCGGCGCGCCGCGCTCACCGGCGGACGTGCTCCGCGCGCTGAACGCGGCGATGCTCCGCCAGGACCTCGGCGGACGGTTCATCACGGTCATCTATGCGCTGCTGCGCGTGGGCGCCGACGAGGCACACGTGAGCGTCGCCTGCGCCGGCCATCCTCCGGCGCTGTTCGTCTCGGACGCCGGCGAGCCAGCAACGCTCGGCGCGCGCGGGGACCTGCTCGGGATCTGGCCTGAGATCCGGCTCAACCAGGTCGACCTGCGGCTCGGCGCCGGTGACAGCCTCGTGCTGTACACCGACGGCGTCACCGACCAGGGGCCGGGGACCGCGCGCTCCCCCGAGCACGTGATCCGAGACCTCGGATCAGAGCCGACCGCCGGCGCGCTCGCCGATGCCCTGAAGGACGCCGCTGAGGGGTCGAGTCCGACGGCCCGCGACGATGTGGCGATCGTTGCCGTGCGGTTCCTGGCGAGCGCCCCGGCGGACCCGGAGCCGGCATCCACGCGAGTAGTGTTACGGGCCGGAGAACGAGCTTGACCGCGGGACGACCACGCGCGTAGTCTGCAGGGCGCCCGTCGAGGGAGTCGAGGGAGGTAAGACTGTGAAGGCTCGAGTTTTTATCGCGCCGGCGATCTTCGCCGCGCTCGTGGTGATCGTCGTGGTGAGCATCGGCGGTGTCGCCTCGGCGGCCAGCAAGCAGACGCCAGCCGTCGCTGCGCCGGGCGCGCCCGGGAGCGAGAGCTATTTCGACCTCGCGCGCAAGGACTGCGTCGGGACGGCCCGGAATACGAACTCGAAGGTCTGGTTCACGGTCGCCGACGGCGTTCTCTCCGATACCTACTGGCCGACCGTCGACGCGACCAACGTCCACACCCTCCAGTACATCGTGACAGGGGTCAGCGGCGGCAAGAGCTTCACCGACCTGCAGACCCGGGACATGACATACAAGGTCCTGCCCGACCCGACCGGGATGAGCTGCACCGTAGTCGCCTCGCCCTCGCTGAGCAACGCGGCCCACGGCTACCGGATCACGACCACCTACATCGCCGATCCGGCCCGCAATGCCGTCCTGATGCGGGCGACGTTCAAGGGGCCGTCCGGCGATCACCTGTACGTGCGCCTCGATCCGCTCGCCGGCGGCACCGGCGGTGGCGGAACGCAGAACGCCGGTGGGAACACCGCGCTGATCGACGAGAGCAACAACAACATCCCGGTTGCCTACAACACGAACACGATCACCGACGCGGTCAACCGCGACTACGCGGTCCCGACGTACATGGCGCTCGAGTCCTCGAGCGGGTTCTCGAGCCAGAGCGTCGGCTACGCGGACTCGGCCAGCGACGGCCTCAACATGCTCGACGCGACGGGGTCGCTGACCTCGTACACGACCGCGGCCGACGGCCACGTGACGGTCACCGCCGGCGTGGCGCTGCCGCACGACCGCACAGGCAACCGCACAGTGGACCTCGCGCTGGGGTTCGGCACGAGCCAGGCCGCGGCCGAGTCCGTGGCCGGCATCTCGGTGCGACAGCGGTTCGACGACGCCTGGTCTGACTACGAGCAGGGGTGGCTGCGCTACGACGCCGGCCTGCGCCGCCCGTCCGCGCGCCTCGGCGCCGCCGCCGTGCGCGAGTACTACGAGTCGGTCAACGTCGTCAAGGCGAGCGAGGACAAGACGTTCTCCGGGGCAATCGCCGCCGGCCTCGCCTCGCCATGGGGCCAGGCCGTGCCCGCGGGCGAGCTCACGAACGGCGAGCCCACGTACTTCGGCTCCTACCGCGAGGAGTTCTCGCGCGACACCTACGAGGCGTTCGCCGGGCTGCTGGTCGCCGGCGACCTCCAGACCGCTCGCGCCGCGACCCTGTTCCTGTTCGACCGCCAGCAGCTGCCTGACGGGTCGATGCCGCGGAACTCGCTGCCGAACGGCAAGGCCGCGCCCGACACCGGCGGGCTTCAGCTCGACGAAACCGCCGATCCGATCCTGATGGCGTGGCAGTCCGGGCTCGCGCGCTACCCGGGGCTGTACGCGGGCCATGTCGTCCCGGCTGCCGACTTCCTGGTGGCGCACGGCCCCTCAGATGGGAACGAGCGCTGGGAGGAGCAATCCGGGTACTCGCCCTCGACGATCGCCGCCGAGATCGCCGGCCTGACCGCGGCCGCGGCAATCGCGCGCGACAACGGCGACCCCGCCCACGCGAGGGTCTACCAGGCCACCGCCGACTACTTCGCGCGCAACATCGAGAACTGGACGGTGACGACCGACGGCCCGTACGCCCCCAGCTACTTCATCCGTCTGTCGAAGACCGGCGACCCGAATGCCACGATCAGCTACTCGCTCAACAACGGCAACAACACCCAGGAGCCTCAGCAGAACATCATCGATGCGGGCTTCCTCGAGCTGGTCCGCCTGGGCGTGCTGCCGGCGTCCGACCCGAACGTGCAGGCATCGCTCAAGGTCGTCGACGACGTGATCGAGCGCCAGACCCCGAGCGGTCCTGGCTTCTACCGCTACGGCTACGACCCGACGCAGTCCACCGACGGCTATGGCGATTGCTATGTGCTCCCGTCCGGGACGAATGCCACCGGCTGCACCCCGAGCGGGAAGCCGTGGCCGAGCGACAACCCGGGCACCACCACGAACAACGTCGGCACCGGACACCTGTGGCCCGTGCTGAGCGGTGAGCGCGGCGAGTACGAGGTCGCGGCCGGCTCGCGTCCCGACCTCCGCTTCGCCCGACAGCTGCTGACCTCGATGCGCAACATGACCTCCGGCCAGGGTCTCGAGCCCGAGCAGGCCTGGGAGGACCCGGACCTGGCGGCGTCGCCGTACGGGACCGACCCCACGGTCGCATCGATCGGGTTCACCGACGGCCAGCCCGCCGGCTCGGCCAGCCCGCTCACCTGGGCGCAGTCGCAGTATGCGCGGCTGGCGCTCGCGGTGAGCACGGGGCGCAACCTCGAGACGCCGGCGATCGTCTCCGACCGGTACGTGCGGCATGGGATGCCGGGCTCGCTTCCGGTGACCGTGACCTCGCCGGCGAACAACGCGCTGATCAGCGGGTCGTCGGTGACCGTAACCGGTACGACCACGCCGCGCGCCCGCGTCGACGCCGAGGCCGTCGGTGGAGCCGGCGGGACCGCGGCGAGCGCCTCGACCCGCGCCGACTCCTCAGGGGCCTGGACCGTGACCCTGCCCGCCGGGTTCGGAGGCACGACGATTACCGTCACCGCGACGCTTCACCGGAGCACCGGCTACAGCCAGGTCGCGGTCACGAACGTCTCGCTCCCCGGGACCACCGTGCTCGACGCATCCGACCCGATCGGCGACGACAACGGCCCCGGGACGTACGCGTACCCGACCGATTCGGTGTTCGTGGCGGGCGCGTTCGACCTCACGCACTTCCAGGTGAGCGAGGACGGCACGAACGTCTACATCCAAACGACGATCGCGAATCTGGTCAACACGTTCGGCAGCGACTTCGGCGCCCAACTGCTCGACATCTACGTAAAGAACCCCGCGGTGACGAGTACCTCCACGGCATCCGCGTACCCGACGGCCATGAACTACGGGATCGCGCCGGCGGATGCCTGGACTGAGCACCTCGAGGCCGAGGGCTTCGCGCCGGTCATCTGGAACGACGCCTCCGGTGCGCCGATGACGTCGTCGGTCGCGCCGCAGTTCGTCGTCGACGACCCGAGCGGGACCGCGACGCTGATCCTGCCCGAGTCCACGTTCGGCAAGGTGGGACCGGGCTGGGTGTTCACGGTGGCGCTCACCGGACAGGGGTCGGGCAACCCGCCGGTCCGCAGCTTCACATCCACGCCTATGGACTTCAACTTCGGTGTGTGCGCCGTCGGCGGTACGAGCCCGATCTGCTCGCTGAATCCGAATAGCGTGCCGAACGTGATGGACACGATCCCCCCGAGCGGCGTGTCTCAGGACGACGAGCTGAACCCGATCCCCGGGCCGGCCGAGCTCCAGGGCCTGGCGGCCACGCAGACTGGGCCTTAGGCGCCGGCGTCGAGCAGCCGGTCGACGAGCGCGCCGCCCTCGCGGGCCATCCGCGAGCGCGGCACGACGAGGTCGAACCCGGCCTCCTCAGCGCGCGCGCGCACGTCGACGTCGACGTGCGAGTAGAACGCGAGCGTCCTGACCTGATCGACCGGCATCGCCTCGATCTGCTCGATCCGATCGCCGGCGTCGGCGGTCAAGTCGACGATCAGCACTTGCGCGCCGTGTAGCTCGGTGCCGAGCGAGTCCACGCCCGAGACCAGGACCGGCTCGTGGCCGGCGGCCTGGAGCGCCCCGAAGACGTTCGAGCCGAACAGCAGATCGGGGATGAACGCGACAACCCTCGCCATGGTCCGCCGGTGCTCGAGCGCCTGCCTACTGGGCGCGGATCCGCCGGAACTCTTCGCGCACGGCCTCGGTCCTCCCCCACATCGGATTGACCTCGGCGCGTCCCGTGCGGGCCTCGCGGAGCGCCATCTCAGCGTCGATCCCGGCCTCGTCGAGCAGTCTCAGCGCCGCGTGGACGGCCGGGGCCGAGGCCGCGTGGCCGAACCGGTGGGCGACCAGCAGCCGCCAGTGCCAGTCGTGCTTGGAGTAGGGCTGGGCGTTGCAGGTGACGAGCAGCACCGCCGCGTCGACGTAGCGGCGCTCGTCGAAGATCCGGAGATCGAGCTCGAGATCGGTCCAGTCGTCCGGAAGCGAGTCGATGATCTGCTGAAAGGTGTCTGCGAGCGCCATCAGAGAAGCAGCTGGTAGAGCAGGAAAACGTTCATCAGCGTGATCGCCCCGGCGACCCCGAACGCCGCCACGCTCGTCAGACGGCGGTTGACGTGGACGCCCATCACGTCGCGTCGGCTGGTCAGCGTCACGAGGGGCACGAGCGCGAAGGGTATCCCGAACGACAAGACGACCTGGCTCAGGACGAGCGCGGCGGTGGGGTTGACGCCGAGCGCGAGCACGAGGAGCGCGGGCACCATCGTGACCGCGCGGCGGACCAGCAGCGGGATCCGGACGTCGATGAAGCCGGCCATCACGACCTGGCCGGCGTACGTGCCGACGCTCGAGGACGAGATTCCCGAAGCGAGCAGCGCGACCGCAAACGCGATCGCGGCGCCGCCGCCCACGACCGTGCCGAACTGGTGGTGCGCGGTCTCGAGCGAGCTCGTGCCCGACAGGCCCGGGGTGTGGAGGAGCTTGGCCGCGACCGCGAGCATCGCCAGGTTGATGACGCCCGCGAGCCCGAGCGCGATGATCACGTCGAGCCGCCCGAACCGGAGCACCTTGCGGCGCTCGGACTCGTTGCGGACCGGCATCCGGCCGTTGGTGAGCGCCGAGTGGAGGTAGATCGCGTGCGGCATCACGGTGGCGCCGACGATGCCGACCGCGAGGTACAACGAACTGGCGCCGCTGAGGGAGGGCAGCAGCCCGTTCAGGGAGTTGTGCACCGATGGGCCGATGCGGAGCGTCTCGTAGAGGAATCCGGCGAGCACGAGTCCGAGCAAGGCCACGATCGCGAGCTCGAACCGGCGGTAGCCGCGGGCCTGAAGCTCGAGGATCCCGAACGCGAGCACGCCGGTGATCAGGCCGGCCGTGAGGAGCGGCACACCGAACAGGAGGTTCAGCCCGACCGCGGCACCGAGGAACTCGGCGATGTCGGTGGCCATCGCCATCAGCTCGGCCTGAACCCACAGCCCGACGCTGGCCGCGCGCGGCATCCGCTCGCGGCAAACCTCGGGCAGGCTGCGATCGGTGACGATCCCGAGCTTGGCCGACAAGTACTGGATCAGCATCGCCATCAGGTTCGCGAGCAGCACGACCCACAGCAGCATGTAGCCGAACTTCGCCCCGCCCTGGATGTTGGTGGCGAAGTTGCCGGGATCCACGTACGCGACCGAGGCCACGAACGCGGGCCCGAGCATCGCGAGCGTCGCCCGCACGCGACCGCGGGCGAGCAGTCGCTCGAGCGCGCTCGGTCCGAGCGCGCCCTCGCCGACCGTCACCGCACGGCCGTCGGCGATCGCGCCCTCGAAGGCGGGCTCGCGGATCGCCCCCGGCGCCGGTGTCACAGGCCGACCTCGACCTCGACCCGCATCGCGTGGGCGAGCGAGCCCCCGAGCACGTGCGTCCGGTCGCCGAAGCGGACGAACAGTGGACCGTCGAACGGCTGCTTGTCGACGACCTCGAGCCGGTCGCCGGGCGCGATCCCGCGCTCGGCCAGGAACCGCAGCATCTCGGGATCGGAATCGGATACGCGGCTGAAGGTCCCGCGTGCGCCGGGCTCGAGCGCCTGCAGGCTGACGGTCGGGCGCTCCTCGATCGTCAGGTCCCGCGTCGGGATCGGGTCGCCGTGGGGATCGTGCGTGGGGTCGCCGAGCTTGGCCGCGATCAGCTCCTCGAGCTCCTCGGAGAGCACGTGCTCGAGCACCTCGGCCTCCTGGTGGACGCGATCCCAAGGAACGCCGAGCGACTGGACGAGGTACAGCTCGAGCAGCCGGTGGTGGCGCATCACCTCGAGCGCCACGCGCCGACCGTTCTCGGTCAGCGACACGCCGCGGTAGGGCTGGTGCTCGACCAGACCGAGCTCGTCGAGGCGCTTGACCATCCCCGACGCCGACGCGGCGGTGACGCCCAGCCTGTCCGCGAGCGCGTTCGTACTCACGGCTTCGCCGTCGCGCAGCTCGAGGGCGTAGATCGCCTTCGTGTAATCCTGCACTGCCTGCGAGCGGAGCGCGGTTGAGTCCTGGCTAGCCATCACAGAAATTATGGTAGGCCTAAATTTGGATTTCGCAAGGACGATCGGGATATCCGGGTCTCTATCCTGTATCTGGATGGCATCCCTGGACACGTTGGCCACCGACTACCGCACGATTGCCGAGGCGTGCGGGCTGCTCGACCGCTCAGAACGCGGCAAGCTCGCGCTCATCGGGAGCGAGGCGGGGTCGTTCCTCCAGGGTCAGGTGACCAACGACGTCGAGGGCCTATCCCCCGGCCAGGGCTGTTACGCCGCGTTTCTGACCCCGAAGGGCAAGATGCTCGGCGACCTGCGGATCCTCGCTACGGGGGACGAGTTACTGCTCGACACCGAGCGCGCGGCGCTCCAAGGCCTCTTCAACATGATCCGGCGGTTCAGCATCGGCTACGACGTCGAGCTTCACAAGCGAACGCTCGAGTGTGGGTTGCTGTCGCTGATCGGGCCTGGCGCCGAGGCTGTCGCCGGCGGCGCCGACCTGGCTGCGGATGAGCATGCGCACGTGTTGGTCTCGGTCCCGGTCCCGGGCGGCGCGGTGGGTGCGCGCGCGATCCGCACCGACGTCGGGGTCGACCTGCTGTGCGACGCCGGCGACGTCGAGGCCCTGCGGAGCGCGCTCGAGGACGCGGGCGCGGTTCCGGTGAGCGAGACAGCCGTGGAATGCCTGCGGCTCGAGCGCGGCCGCCCCCGGTACGGGATCGACCTCGATGACTCGGTGATTCCCCAGGAGGCCGGGCTCAACGAGCGCGCCGTGTCGTTCACCAAGGGCTGCTACGTCGGCCAGGAGACCGTCGCGCGGCTCTACTACCGCGGCAAGCCGAATCGCCAGCTTCGCGGGCTCCAGCTCTCGGCGCCGGCGTCGCCCGGAGACGAGCTTTCGCTCGAGGGGCGGGTCGTCGGGCATCTGACAAGCGTCGCCCTATCTCCGCGGGTCGGGCCGATCGGGCTCGCGCTCGTGCGCCGCGAGGCTCCCCCCGGGACGTTCGTAGTGGTCGCGGGCGCGACCGCCGAGGTCACCGAGCTCCCGTTCTAGCGGATCTGTCCGCTTACAGGACCAGCTGCGTCGTGTCGGGGTGCGACTCCAGGTAGGTGGACACGATCCGCAGTTCGTCGATCTCGGTCGGCGGTACGTGCGCGCCGAGCTCGCCGGCACGTCCTGCGCGCTTGAGCGCCGCTTGCGTCCGCTGCTCGAGCGCGTCGGTCCCCGCCGGCGCGGGCGGGAGGGGGCCCCAATCCACGAGCCGGCCGCCGACGAGCCAGAACGCGTCCTTCCGGCCGTGCTCGACCGGATGGGACGCGAGCAGCAGGCGCGCTCTCGCGTGCGTGGCCTCGAGCGCGCCGCCCATCCGATCCAGGAGCACGCCGAGCCGGTGAAGGCGCCGGCGCAGCCAGGCCGCGCGCTCGTACTGCTGCTGGTCGGACGCCGCTCGCATCTGGGCGCGGACGTGGGCGAGCAGCCGCTCGCGGCCGTCGGCCTCCCCGAGGAACAGTCGTAGCGCCTCGTCGAGCCGGCGCCGGTACAGGTTCGGATCGAGGTCGTTCAGACACGGCGACAGGCAGCGCCCCATCTGCCCGTAGGCCGACGGATGCTCGCGAAGCACCAGCTTGCGCCCACAATGGCGCAGCCCGAACAGCGAATCGAGCTGCTCGACGAGCTCGTGCGCGAGCCGCCGGCCCCGCAGCGGTCCGATCGTGACCGCGTGCCCGGGCGCCGGATCGGTGGCGACCTCCAGGATCGGGAACGGGATGTCGAGCCGGCAGCGGATGTAGCAGAGCCGCTCGTCGCGCCGGGCGAGGCGGATGTTGCCAGGCGGTCGATGCTGCTTGATCAGCCGGTTCTCGAGCACGAGCGCGCCGAGCTCGGAGTTCGTGCTCTGGTAGTCGACCACCGTCGCCTGGACCGTCCAGTCGGCCGGCACCGTCGACGGCGCGAAATGGGCGCGGGCGCGGCTGCGGATCGACACCGACTTGCCCACGTACAGGATTCGGCCGCCGGCGTCGCGGAACAGGTACACGCCGGGGTCGCTCGGCAGCTCGGCGAAGTCGAGCTGGGGCGGCGGCGTCAGCGCCGGCGTGCGGCGCTTGCGGCCGGTGGTGCGCTTCGGGCGCCGGCCGGTGATCGCGAGCGCATCGGCGATCGTGATCGCGTTCGCGCACAGCCTCGGGAACATCGCGCACAGGACGCGAGCGCACGTCTCGGCGTCGGCGAGCGCGCGGTGGGCCGTCTCCACCTCGACCCCGAGCGCGCCCGCGAGCACGCCGAGCCCGCGCTTGTTCTGCAGCGGCAACAGCTTGCGCGCGAGCGCCGCCGTGCACAGGACCGGCGGATTGGGCCATTCGAGCCCGATCAGGTCGAACGCCTGGCGCAGGACGCGGCGGTCGAACGGTGCGTTGTGCGCCACCAGGATCCGGCCTCTGAGCAGCTCCTCGAGCGGCGGCAACACGGTTTCGAGCGCCGGCGCGTCAGCGAGCATCTCCTGGGTGATCCCCGTGAACCGCTGGATGCCCCGGCCGAGCGGCCGGCTGCAGCGCACAAGCGAGGACCAGCGGTCGTGCAGCTCTCCCCCGCCGACGAGTACCGCGCCGACCTCGGTCATCTCACACGCGTCGCCGGCCAGCCCGTTGGTCTCGGTGTCGACGACGAGGAACTCGGCGCTCGCGATCGGCTGCTCGAGCAGGGTCACACTCGCGTGATACGCGCCGCACCGGACGGCAAGCAAGCAGGATTGCAGCGGTCGCCGTCGCATCTGTCTCCATGACCGGCCCCCCGGGTAGGATCGGCAGCACCCAATCCTCGGGAAGGAGGTGACGTGACCACCACCGCCACTGAGCTTCAGCAGCTCCGCGAGCTGGACGACGGGACGCGTCGCGCATGGATGGCCTACAACGAACGGCTTCGTGACCTCGACGGCGAGGAGTACGAGCTAGCCGAGAGCGATTCGTGGACGGAGCTCCAGCAGGAGCTCCGGCGTCTCGAGCGCCGGCGCGCGTCGCTGACGCAGAACACCACCGCCTAGCGCGCTCGCTTCGCCTCGCGGCCGGCGTTGTTACACAACTGCGCGGCCGCGAAGTTGACATCGATCGGTGTTACGTTCCTGTGAGCGGGTAGAACGGTCGCTGGGTCTCGCCGCGTCGATAGGGTTTCGCCGCCCCGACTGGGTTTCCCGGCCCTTCCAGACGGTCCTGCAGAGGAGGCTACGTCGGTGATGTGCAGACGGACGATCGCGATGCTCGCCGGCACCGTCCTGGCCGTGTCGGCCTGCGGATCGACCGCCCAGGGCGTCAGCACTCCCCGCCCGGCGGCGCCCGTCAACCTCACCGTCTTCATCGACAACAGCGCGGTGTCCGTGTCGCCGGCGCGCGTCGGCGCCGGCCCGGTCGCGTTCATCATCACGAACCAGGCGAGCGAGACCGAGTCGCTCTCGATCCTGCACGCCGGCGCCTCAGCCGGCCAGCCGCTCGCCGACACCGGGCCGATCAACCCCCAGGGCACCGCCCAGGTGACCGTCAACTTCTCGTCGCCCGGCCGCTACTCGCTCGCCACGGCCGGCGGTGGCGCTGGCGCCGGGTCCACGATCCGGGCGGCGTCGATCCGGATCGGCGCCAAGCGCGCGAACAGCGACAGCCAGCTGTTGCAGCCGTAGGCGGCGCGGTCGACGAGGTGGTGGCGCGGGACCGGGACGCGCGCAGGCACCGGCCCGCCAGCGGAGAGCGCTAGCACGCCACCGGCCCGCCCGCGGACAGCGCTCGCACGCCACCGGCCCCGCCCGCGGACGGCACCGCGCCGGCACACACCTGCATAAGGCCCGAAAGCTCCGGGGCCGCCGCGACTCTCGGGACATAAGCACGTGGGGAATGCTTATCTCCCACCGGCCGGAGCGAGGCCGGAGCTTTCGGGCGTTGTGCATAGTGGCCGGGCACCGACAAGGAGCAGGCCGGGCCGCCGGCACGCGCCCCGCGCCGGCACACTCACCGCGCCGGCACACGCACCGCGCCGGCACACGCACCGCGCCGGCACACGCACCGCGCCGGCACACGCACCGCGCCGGCACACGCACCGCGCCGGCACACGCACCGCGCCGGCACACGCACCGCGCCGGCACACGCACCGCGCCGGCACACGCACCGCGCCGGCACACGCACCGCGCCGGCACGCGCCCCGCGCCGGCACACTCACCGCGCCGGCACGGGCACCGGCCGTGACGTCGCGAGCGGTGCACAACTCACCAAGGCGCCCCGCGCCGGCAGGGCTTTGCGTACATGAGCGCCTCCGAGGCGCTTATGTACGCCATGGTCGGGGGCACGTGCGTGGTTTGGCGAGTTACGCACCGATGGTCGCTCATCCACCCCGGCCGGCCCTCCACGCCGCCCACCCCAGCCGCCATTCCATTTACTTTTGTGCAATACTTGCATGCGTGCAAGCAACTCAAATCACCGGAGCCGTGACCGGCCAGGCCGCCACCGCGAGTAACGCCCTCGCCGGCGACCTCTACGCCGTCATCGTCTTCCTCCACAAGAATTGCAACGCGGACCTGTTCGAGGCGGTCGGCGCGCTTGAGCTGTCGCTGTCGCAGATCAAGCTGCTCCACCACCTCGAGGATGCGGCGCGTGAGGTAAGCCTGACGGAGGCGGCCGAGCTGGTCCACGTGTCGATGCCGGCGGCGAGCCGGATGGTCGACGACCTCGTCCGGCGCGGGTTCATCCAGCGCCGCGAGGACGAGACCGATCGCCGGATGAAGCGCGTCTGCCTGACCGACGGTGGGCGCACCGCGATCCGCCGGCTGAACGCCGCGCGCCTGAGCGGCCTCGAGGAGTTCGCACGCGACTTGTCGACCACCGAACGCGACGCCCTTGCGCAAGCGCTCCAGCAGCTGCTCGAGCGCGAGGACATCGCGGCCTGCCGCCCGGAGGGCCTCACCGAATGACCGATCGAATCCTCGCTCAGCGCCACCGCCTCGTGAACGACGAGAACAGCAAGTGGTGGACCCTCGGCGCGATGTGCTTCGCGCTGTTCATGATCATGCTCGACAACACGGTCGTGAACGTCGCGCTGCCGTCGATCCAACGTGACCTTCATGCCTCGCTGTCTGCGCTCGAGTGGACGGTCAATGCGTACACGCTGACGTTCGCGGTGCTGCTCGTCACCGGCGGCCGCCTCGGCGACATCTTCGGGCGCCGCAGGATGTTCATCTTCGGCGTGACCGTGTTCGGGTTCTCGAGCCTGCTGATCGGCTTCTCGCCGAGCGACACGTGGCTCGTGGGCTTCCGCGCCGTCCAGGGCATCGGCGCCGCGTTCATGATGCCGGCGACGCTGGCGCTCATCACGCAGGCATTCCCGGCCGAGCAGCGCGGAACCGCGATCGGGACCTGGGCCGGCGTCAGCGCGCTCGCGCTTGCAATCGGACCGGTCGTCGGCGGCTTCCTCACCGAGTACGTGAGCTGGCGGGCGATCTTCTTCATCAACCCGCCGATCGCCGTCGGCGCGGTCGCGGTGGCGCTGTTCGCCGCCCGCGAGTCGCGAGACGAGACGGTTGACAAGACCGTCGACTTTGCCGGGATCGCGGCGCTGACGGTCGGGCTGACCGCGCTCGTGCTCGCACTGGTTCAGAGCAACAGCTGGCACTGGGGCTCGGCCCGCGTCATCTCGCTGCTGATCCTCGCGGCCGTGTCCCTGACCGGGTTCGTGACCATCGAGCGGCGCGTGAAGGCCCCGATGATCGACTTCACGTTCTTCCGGTCGCGCACCTCGATCGGCGCGAACACCGTCGGGTTCCTGATCTCGTTCGCGATGTTCGCGCAGTTCTTCTTCCTGACGCTGTACATGCAGAACGTCCTGCACTACTCGCCGCTCCAGACCGGCCTGCGGTTCCTGCCCTCGACGCTCGTGATCATGGTCACGGCCCCGCTCGCGGGCCGCCTCGCAGATCGCGTCGGCTCGCGCCCGCTCATGACCGCCGGGCTCACGATCGTCGCCGTGGCTCTGTTCATCGAGTCGCGCTTGACGATCCACAGCGGCTACGGCCTGTTGCTTCCGGGGTTCGTGCTGATGGGCCTAGGCATGGGCCTCGTGATGTCGCCGATGAGCACGGCCGCGATGAACGCAGTCGACCGCAGTAAGGCCGGCGCCGCCTCCGGTGTCCTGTCGATGAGCCGCATGGTCGGCAGCACCTTCGGCGTCGCCGTGATGGGCGCGCTCGTAACCACCATCGGCGGCTCAAAGATCGATTCGCTCCTCCCCCATGTCCCCGCCGCCACTCGCGACGCGATCACGAACGCGCTCGGAAGCGGAGCGACGATCGGGGGCCACGCATCGGTCGGGATCGTCGCCGCAGCAAACGACGCGTTCGTCTCGGCGCTCGGCATCGGCCTGCTGGTCGGCGCGCTCGTAACGCTGTCCGGCGCGATCGTCGCCTGGACCTTAATCCGACCGCGGGTGGCCGCCCCGGCCACGGTGCCGGCACAGGACCGGCAGGCGACCGAGGCCGACGAAGAGGCCGCCGCCGAGGTCAGCCTCGTCTGATCCATCCTGACGCCTCCCTGGCTACACCCGGGTAGCATCCGGCCGGCGAACTCCGCCGACCCTAGGAAGGTGCAAACCGAGTGGCAGTTGACTTGAGCCAGGTCGCAAACGTCGAGACCGAGCCGGGCGTTCTTCCGCCCACAATGGCCGCTTGGGTGATCCGCGAGGAGCGCCAGGGCGAGCCAACGGACGCCTTCCAGATCGAGGAGATCGAGGTGCCGGAGCCGGAAGCGTTCGAGGTGATCGTGCGGGTGATGGCGGCCGGCGTCAACTTCAACAACGTGTGGGCGGCGCTCGGCGAGCCGATCGGCGTATGGCGATACGGTGACCATCCGCGCTGGGGCCATCACATCGGCGGCTCTGACGCCTCCGGCGTGGTCTGGAAGGTCGGCCCCGGGGTGACCCGCTGGAAGCCCGGCGACGAGGTCGTAGTCCACTGCAACCAGGCCTCCTACGAGGATCCCGAGGTGCACGGGTTCGACCCGCTGGCCGCCCCGAGCCAGCAGATCTGGGGCTACGAGACGACCTGGGGCTCGTTCGCGCAGTTCTGCAAGGTCCAGGCCCAGCAGCTTCTGCCCAAGCCGGCGCATCTCGCCTGGGAGGAGGCGGCGGCCTACGGGCTCACGTACTTCACGGCGTATCGCATGCTGATCGACCGCTGCAACCTCCAGGCCGGCCACCGCGTGCTGATCTGGGGCGCCGCCGGCGGGCTCGGCGTGTTCGCCACCCAGCTGTGCGCGCTCGCCGGAGCCGACGCCGTTGGCGTCGTCTCGAGCGAGGAGAAGGGCCATCTGATCGAGCAGCTCGGCGCGGTCGGCTACATCAACCGGAGCGAGTTCCCCGGGATGATGCGCCGGGGCGACGAGACCGTGGACGAGGAGCGCGCCCGGTTCAAGGAGTCCCGGCGGTTCGGAAAGGTCGTCGAGGCGATGCTCGGCGAGGCCCCGGACATCGTGTTCGAGCACGTCGGCAAGGCCACGTTCCCGACCTCGGTGCTGGTTTGCCGGCCGTTCGGAAAGGTCGTGATCTGCGGCGCGACGTCGGGCTACCAGCTCGACTTCGACGTTCGCTACCTGTGGATGCGCCAGAAGGAGATCATCGGCTCGCACTTCGCCAACGCCTGGGAGGCAAACAAGGCAAACCAACTGATCGAGGAATCGAAGGTGCGGCCGGTGCTGTGGCAGACGATGGGATTCGAGAAGGTCGGCGAGGCTCACCAGCTTCTGCGCGACAACAAGCACCTTGGCAAGATTGCGATCCTCGTCGGCGCCACCGACGAGGGCCAGGGCAAGACGGCCGAGGGTCCCGGAGCGATTCGAGCGGAGGTGGGTGCCTGATGGCTGGCGTGATGCATGTCGATTGGTACGCGACGGTCCTGCGCCAGGACCTGTTCGCGGCCGAGGTATCGGCCGTGGCGCCGCTGGCGCTTCGCTACGGCGCGACCCAGTACTCGGTTCACCGCTCGCGCGACGACCGCTACAAGATCACGCAGATGGCCTGGTTCGAAACGAAGCAGGGCTGGTACGCGTACTGGGAAGGCCCGGAGATGCTGTCGTTCCGGCGCCGGCTGTCCGGCAAGTACCAGATCCCGATCACGTACACGTGGTACGACGAGCTAGTGGCGGGCGCGCTCGGCCCCGAGGTCGGTCTCGAACCGGAGCCGGCGCCGTCGCCGTCACCAGTGCCCGCCGCGGCAGTTTGACGGTTCGTTAGGCCGGCGCCCGCCGCCGGGATCAAGTCCTATGCTTGGCAACGGTGACCCGTACGCACAAGATCGTCAATCTGATCGGTGTGCCGCTGCCGTTGGTGGGCCTGATCGCCGCGATCGTGCTGTTGTGGAACGAGGCGATCGGGCCGCTCGAGCTCGGGCTGCTGGTCGGCCTTTACGTCGTGACCGCGCTCGGGATCACGCTCGGCTACCACCGGATGTTCACCCACCGCGCGTTCGAGTCGAGCCGCGCTTTCCGGGCGATCGTCGCCGTGTTCGGCTCGATGGCGATGCAGGGGTCGGTGATCACGTGGGTCGCCGACCACCGCAAGCACCACACGTTCACCGACCATGAGGGCGACCCACACTCTCCGCACCTGAGCGGACCCGGATTCTGGGGCGGCGTCAAGGGCCTCTGGCACGCACACGTAGGGTGGCTGTTCGAGACCGTCGGCACGGCAGAACGCGAACGATTCGCGCCGGACCTGCTGAAGGACAAGGCCCTGCGCGTGATCGACAAGCTGTTCTTCGTGTGGGTCGTACTCGGTTTCGCGATCCCGTTCGCGCTCGGGTGGATCATCGGTGGCGGCATCGGGGCGGCGCTGACGGCGCTCCTGTGGGGCGGCTTCGTCCGCGTGTTCCTGCTCCATCACGTCACGTGGTCGATCAACTCGGTCTGTCACTTCTTCGGTCGCCGGCGGTTCGACGTCGAGGACGAGTCGCGCAACGTGTTCTGGCTCGCCCCGCTGTCGATGGGCGAGGCCTGGCACCACAACCACCACGCGTTCCCGACCTCGGCGTTCCACGGCCTGAGCTTGTGGGAGCGGGTGGCCGACCCCACCGGGCTACTGATCGCGCTGCTCGAGAAGCTCGGGATAGTCTGGAATGTGGTTCGGGTCAGCCCTGAGCGCCAGCGCGCGAGGTCGCTCCCCGGGCCGCCCGTAGCAAGCCGCTAGCCGGAACTGGCCGGGCTGCCCCGGAATCAGCCGGCTTCGAGCGGCGCCATCGTCAGATTGGCGCCCTTCAGCTGCTCCCAGTAGCCCTCGGCCTCGTCGCGCGGGCCGCTCCAGACGATCGCACAGCCGCTCTTGTCGATGCGATCGGCCAGCCGGTAGCCCTGCGCGAGCGTGACGCCGGGAATCACCCGCGACAGCGTCTCCGCGACGTGGTCGAAGGTGTTGAAGTTGTCGTTGAGGACCACGACCCGCCAGAGCCCGCCGAGGTCGCTGCCAGGTCCGCTTACGCGGGGCAGTTCAACCGTCTGCGACATCCCGCCCAGCATACCTCGCTGCGCACGCTCAGCCGGCACGTACCGCCTTAGCCCGTACGCACGGCGTCGGCGCGCTTGCGCCAGTACCGCTCGAGCCCGGCGTACAGCTGATCGGGCGGCGCGGCCTGCTCGTAGGCCTCGAGCAGCGAGGCATCGGCATGCTCCGCGATCTCCGCCCGCACGCCGTCCACGAACGTCGCCCGATCCTGTTCCCGAGCTCTGGCGGCCCACTCGTCAAGACGCGCCGACAGCTCGGCGAGCTGGGCCTCGGGGTCATCGCTCGAGCCGAAATGGGTCTGGACGAGCCGTTCAGGCTTCCAGGCCGCGATCCGGTCGATCGACGCGTGCCATTGCTCGACGTCGATGTCCGGCGGCGGGCTAGGGGGCAGAGTCAGCGACGACGACGCGATCCGCACCCCGCCGGTGTCGCCGACGAACGCGGTCCCGTCATGGAGGTAGGAGACGTGATGGGACGCGTGGCCGGGGGTGTAGGCGACTTCGAACGCCCCGCCGAACAGCTTCTCGCCGCCCTGGAGGACGCGCAGGTTGTCCTGCGGCACCGGCACCATCTCTCCCCAGCGCCGGTCCATGTCCTCGCCGTAGAGCATCCGAGCACTCTTGATAAGACGCTCGGGGTCGGCCATGTGACGAGCGCCGCGTTCGTGCACGTACACCTCGAGGCCGGGCCAGCGCTGGACGAGCGAGCCGCTCGCGCCGGCGTGGTCGAGGTGGATGTGCGTGAGCATCAGCGCGCGTGGGCGCTCGCCGCCGAGCCCTTCGAGCAGCGTCGGCAGGCACGAGGTCGGGCCCGGATCGATCACGACGTCGTCGACCACCCAGGATCCGATCACCCTGGGCACGCCCAGGTGCATTACGTCGATCAGGCGGGCGCCCACTACTGGCGTGACTCGGCGTCGCCGTCGGAGGGCTCGACCACCGGCAGGATCGCCGTAGGCTCGACGTGCGGGTCGGCCTCGTCGGGGAAGATGTCCTCGGGCTCGAAATCCTCGGCGGGGATTGCCGCCTCTTCGGTGACGGTCACCTCGGCCTCAGCCTCGTCGTCCGCCTCGGGGCCGTCCTCCACGGCGGCGGGCTCCGCCGGAAAGCGGTCGGTCGCCGAGTCGGTCAGCGTCAGGAGCTCGTGGGCCAACTCGCGGGTGTCCTCGACGATCCGGTGACGCTCCGACCAGATCCGGTCGGTCTCGGCGTCGAGATCGCGGACCCGCTCCTCGGCCGTACTCACGATCTGGGCCGCCTCGACGCGCGCGGCTTCGAGCCGGTCCTCAGACTCGCTGCGCGACTGGGTGGTGATCTGCGCCGCGGTGTCGTGGGCACGCTGGAGGATCCCCGACACCTCCTCCCCCACCCGCTCGAGCGCTCGGCGGATCGCCGCGTCGGGCGAGCGAGTCGCCTGAAGCTCGGCGACGAGCTGGCTGGTCTTCTGCACGTAGGCGTCGACGGTGACCCGGTCGTATCCGCGCAGCGCGGTCGGAAATTCGACGTCGGCGACCGCGGGAACGGGATCGTCGGGGAGCGTCGCGAGCGGCGCGGTGATCTCCTGCATCAGCGCGTGTTCGGTGGAGGCGGAGCTCTGATCGGGCATGGTGCTGACCATACAGAGTGATTTCGCCCTGACGGCAACTGTGTCGCCGGCGGTCAAAGGATTCATACAATCCGACCCCATGCCGGAGCCCCCCTCGCACCGCCTGCCCGAGCCCGACCGGCCGTGGATGATGCGGACCTACGCCGGCCATTCGGACGCCCGGCGGTCGAACGAGCTGTATCGCAAGAACCTCGAGAAGGGCCAGACCGGGCTGTCGATCGCGTTCGATCTCCCGACCCAGACCGGCTATGACCCCGATCACGAGCTCGCCCGAGGCGAGGTCGGCAAGGTCGGCGTCTCGATCGCGCACAAGGGCGACATGGAGACGCTGCTGGAGGGCATCCCGCTCGACCAGATGAACACGTCGATGACGATCAACGCCACCGCCGCCTGGCTGCTGGCGCTGTACATCGTCGCCGCCGAAGATCAGGGGGTCCCCGAGGACAAGCTCCAGGGCACGACCCAGAACGACATCCTCAAGGAGTACCTGAGCCGGGGCACGTACGCGTTCCCGCCGGCGCCGAGCATGCGGCTGATCGCCGACACGATCGCCTACACCGTCGAGCACGTCCCCAAGTGGAACCCGATCAACATCTGCTCGTACCACCTCCAGGAGGCGGGCGCGACGCCGGTCCAGGAGATCGCGTTCACGATGAGCAACGCGATCGCGGTCCTCGACGCGGTCCGAGAGCGGGTGCCGGGCGAGCTGATGGCCAGCGTGTTCGGCCGCATCTCGTTCTTCGTCAACGCCGGCGTCCGGTTCGTCGAGGAGCACGCGAAGCTCCGCGCGATGGCGACCCTGTGGGACGAGCTCGGACGCGAGCGCTACGGCGTCGAGGACGAGAAGTACCGCCGCCTCCGCTACGGCGTCCAGGTCAACTCGCTCGGCCTGACCGAGGCGCAGCCCGAGAACAACGTCTACCGGATCGCGCTCGAGGCGCTCGCGGTCACGCTCGGGCGGAACGCCCGAGCCCGGGCGATCCAGCTGCCCGCGTGGAACGAGGCGCTCGGCCTGCCCCGGCCGTGGGACCAGCAGTGGTCGCTCCGCCTCCAGCAGATCCTGGCGTACGAGACCGACCTGCTCGAGTACCCGGACATCTTCGAGGGCTCAAAGGTGATGGACGGCCTCGTGGCCGAGCTGCTCGAGGGCGCGCGCGAGGAGATGCACCGGGTGGCCGAGCTCGGCGGCGCGGTCGAGGCCGTCGACTACATGAAGTCAGCGCTCGTCGAGTCGCACCGCAAGCGCTGGCAGCGGATCGAGTCCGGCGACCAGGTCGCGGTCGGCATGAACCGCTTCACGACGACCGAGCCGTCGCCGCTGACCGCCGGCGCCGACGGCGGAATCCTCGTCGTCGACCCGGAGGTCGAGGCCGAGCGGCGCCGCGCGGTCGAGCAGTGGCGCGCCGAGCGCGACCAGGAAGCGGTCGACGAGGCCCTCGCGGCGCTTGCGCAAACCGCGGCCAACGACCACGAGAACATCATGCCGGCGACGATCGCGGCCGCCCGCGCCGGCGCCACCACGGGCGAGTGGTCCCACGCCCTGCGCGAAGCGTTCGGCGAGTACCGCGCGCCAACCGGGGTCGGCGACGCCGCCGCGGCGCCGAGCGAGGAGGTGTCCGAGCTCCGCACCGAGGTCGAGCGGGTCAGCGAGGTGCTCGGGCGCCGGCTCAAGTTCCTAGTCGGCAAGCCCGGCCTCGACGGGCACTCGAACGGTGCCGAGCAGATCGCGGTCCGGGCCCGCGACGCCGGCATGGACGTCGTCTACGAGGGCATCCGCCTGACGCCATCGCAGATCGCGAACTCGGCCGCCCAGGAGGGCGTCCACGTGATCGGTCTCTCGATCCTGTCCGGCTCGCACCGCGAGCTGATCCCCGCGGTTCTCGACGCGCTCCGCGAAGCCGGCGCCGAGGATGTGCCGGTGGTGGTCGGAGGAATCATCCCCGAGGCCGACGCCGCGGCGATGCGCGACGCCGGGATCGCGGCCGTCTACACGCCGAAGGACTGGAACCTGAACCGGATGATGCGCGACATCATTGAGCTGGTCGCGGCGCGCCACGGGGTGCAGAGCGCCGTCCGAGCTTGACCCAGACGCGCGCCCCCGCAGACGGCCGCGAGCTCGGCGGACGCCTGCGCGAGCGCGACCTCACAGCCGCGCCCGCCGTGCTCAACCTGATCGAGAGCCGCTCGCCGGAGGCGCGCGAGCAGGCGCAACTGCTGCTCGCGGCGGTCTCGCCGGCCGCCCTCGGCCACGAGGCGCCGGCGCACATCATCGGGGTTACGGGGCCCCCCGGCGTCGGCAAGTCCTCGCTCCTGTCCCAGCTCGTCAAGCACTGGCGCTCCCAGAACAGGTCGGTGGCCGTGCTCGCGGTCGACCCGAGCTCACGCCGGTCGGGCGGCGCGCTGCTCGGTGATCGAGCCAGGATCCAGACCGATCCGAAGGACCGCCACGTGTTCATCCGCTCGACCGCCGCGGGCACCCGCCTCGGCGGGCTTGCCCCCGCCACCCGCGCGGCCTCCGAGGCGCTCGCGGCCGCCTTCGACGTGGTCGTGATCGAGACCGTCGGCGTCGGCCAGTCGGAGACCGAGGTTGCGGACACCGCCGACACGGTCGCGGTCGTGCTCCAGCCCGCGTCGGGCGACGTGCTCCAGTTCCTCAAGGCGGGCATCATGGAGGTGCCCGACGTGCTCGTCCTCACCAAGACCGATCTCGGCACCGCAGCCGTCCGAGCCATGAGCGACCTCAGGGCGGCGCTGCTCGCGCTCGGCGCCACCGACACCGAGGTGTGCGCGGTCTCCTCGGTGCCGCCCCCACGGGGCATCGAGCAGCTCGCCGAGGCGCTCGAGGCGCACCGAGGGCGCCTCGACCTACCGAAGCGCCGGCAGCACGCCCGTCGGCGCCACGCGCTCGAGAACTTCGCCGTCGAGCACGGCGAGCGCGGGCTGCGCGCGCTCGGCGGGCGCCACCAGGCCGAGCGCTGGCTCGAGAACCAGGATCCGGCGCTCGACGTGCCCACGCTCGAAAACGCGCTGACCGACCGCGCGGAGAGACGAGCGTGAGGGGCGTTCGCCGGCGCCAGGCGCTTCCGCGCCGCCTCGTGCTCCCGGCCGAGCCGCTGATCGACGGCGACACCGCCCTGCGGGCGTGGCGCGACTCCGACCTGAACTCGCTCGTCGCCGCCTGCCAGGACCGCGAGATCTCACGCTGGACGCGGGTTCCTTACCCCTACGGGCCGTCCGACGCCCGCACCTACCTGCTCCAGCGCCACGACGCGCTTCACGCCGGAGCGTCGGCGCCGTTCGCAGTCGTGGCTGCCGAGGACCGCGACCGGCTGCTCGGATCGATCTCGCTGATGCGCTTCTCGTGGCAGAACGCGCGGGCCGAGGTCGGCTACTGGCTGGCCGGATACGCCCGCGGGCATGGGCACATGACGCGCGCCGTGCGCCTGATCACGAACTGGGGCTTCGTCCACCTCGGGCTGCACCGGATCGACCTCGTGGCCGCGACCGGAAACCCCGGCTCGCAGCGGGTGGCCGAGCGCGCCGGGTTCACCCGCGAGGCCGTGCTGCGCTCGTACATGGTCGGCTCAGGCGGCCGGGACGACATGGTTGCGTTCGGACTGCTCGCGACCGACGTCCGAGGGTGACCGTCCGCTTTGGCTAGGCTTGGTCCTATGGGGCGAGAGCCACTCCGCGATGGGCACGGCCGATTCATCGGCGATCTCCGCGTGTCGGTGACCGACCGCTGCAACTTCCGCTGCCAGTACTGCATGCCCGCCGAGGGCCTGCCGTGGCTCGAACGCACCGAGATCCTGACCTTTGAGGAGATCGCCCGGCTGGTGGAGCTGTTTGCCGAGATGGACGTGCACGACGTGCGCCTGACCGGCGGCGAGCCGCTCGTCCGCCGACAGTTCCCCCGGCTCGCGGAGATGCTCGCCGCAATCGACGGCGTCCACGACCTGTCGGTGACGACTAACGGCTTCATGCTCGAACGCGACGCCGAGGCGCTCGTCCGCGCCGGCATCAACCGCTTCAACGTGTCGGTCGACTCGCTCCAGCGCGACCAGTTCTTCGAGCTCACCCGGCGTGACGCGCTCCCCCAGGTCCTCAGAGGGCTCGATGAGCTCGCGAAGTTCCCAGAGGCGCATCCGATCAAGATCAACGCGGTCGCGATCCGCGACTTCACCGAGGAGGAGGCGATCCCGTTCGCCGAGCTTGCGCGGCGCACGCCCTATGAGGTGCGCTTCATCGAGTTCATGCCGCTCGACGCCGACCATGCGTGGAGCGAGGATCAGGTCCTGACCGGCGAGGAGATTCGCGAAGCGATCAATGCGGTGTATCCGCTCGAGCCCCAGCCGCGCGAGCCGCACGCGACGGCCCGCATCTACAACTTCGCCGACGGGCGCGGCAAGATCGGCTTCATCAACCCGGTGTCCGAGCCCTTCTGCGCGGATTGCAACCGCGTCCGGCTGACCGCCGATGGCCACCTGCGGACGTGCCTGTTCTCGCTGAACGAGACCGACCTGCGCGGCCCGATGCGCGACGGGGCGAGCGACGACGAACTCGAGCAGATCATCCGCGACGCCGTCTGGCTCAAGGAGCTCAAGCACCACGTCGGCGAGCCCGGCTTCGTCCAGCCCGCCCGTAGCATGTCCGCCATCGGCGGCTGAGCTGCACCGAACGCCCGGCGCGCTGCTTAAGAGCTTGATAAGAAGCAGGCGGCGGTTAACTCTTTCGCAAGGATTTAGGCCGCATCATCTAGGGCGCAGATGCTCCTCCTGATGTTGTTTGCCGTGATCGCCGGCGCGGGGACTGCGATCACGCCTTGCGTCCTGCCGGTCGTGCCGGCGCTGCTCGCCTCGAGCGCCACCGGTGGTCGCCGCCGCCCGATCGGAATCGTGGTCGGCCTCGCCGTCACGTTCACGATCGCGATCGTGCTGCTCGCGCAGCTGGTCAAGGGCGTCGGCCTCGCCAGCGGCGCCGCGAGAACGCTCGCGATCGTGGTCCTGTTCGTGTTCGGGATCGCGTTGCTGATCCCCGATCTGACGGCCCGCATCGAGGCGCCGCTCTCGCGGCTGGGGCGCTTCGGACCGAAGTCCCGCGGCACCGGCTTCTGGTCCGGGCTGGGCGTCGGCGCCGCGCTCGGGTTCGTGTGTGCGCCGTGCGCGGGGCCGATCCTGGCCGCGGTGACCTCGGTCAGCGCGTCGAGCGGCGCGAACGCCCGCGTCGTTCTGGTGGCGATCTCATACTCGGTCGGGCTGAGCGCGGTGCTTCTGATCTACGCGTTCGCGGGGCGCGCCGTGATCGACCGGATCCGCCGGGTCGGCCGGGGCAACACAGTCAACCGCGTCCTCGGTGCTGTCCTGCTGGCGACCGCGGTGCTGATGGTGTTCAACGTCGACGTCCGCTTCGAGGAGGACCTCGCCAAGGACGCGAGCCTGCCGGCGATCCTCGTCGACCCGACTCGCTCGCTCGAGAACTCGGGCGCGATCCAGAAGCGGCTCGCGTCTCTGCGCCCGACCTCGCGGTACGTGACCGCGCAGAAGGAGGCCTCGACCCGGCCGGTGTCGACCGCGGCCGAGCGCGAGGTCGCGATCCCGGGGGTCAAGACCCCGTCGCTGTCCGACCTCGGAACCGCACCGAACTTCACGAACACCGAGGATTGGTTCAACACCCCGGGTGACCGTCCGCTGTCGCTGACCCAGCTTCGCGGGCACGTCGTGTTGATCGACTTCTGGACGTATACGTGCATCAACTGCCTGCGCACGCTGCCGTTCCTCAAGGGTCTGTACGCCCAGTACCACAAGTACGGCCTCGACATCGTCGGCGTCGAGACGCCCGAGTTCACGTTCGAGCAGGAGGCGAGCAACGTCGAGCAGGCGATCAAATCGGACGGCATCAAGTACCCGGTGGTCCAGGACAACCGCTACGGCACCTGGGACGCGTGGCAGAACGAGTACTGGCCGGCTGAGTATTTCGTCGATGCAAAGGGACAGCTCAGGCACTACCAGTTCGGCGAGGGTAACTACAAGGAGGACGAGGCCGCCGTCCGCGCGCTGCTCGCAGACGCAGGCGCCAAGAGCCTGCCGCCGCCGATGACCGCGACCGCGATCATGGCCTCGGCCGGCCTGGGCACTCCCGAGACCTATCTCGACCCCCAGCGCGCCCAGGGATTCGTGACCAAGCTGTCTCCGGGGACCAACACCTACCCCGGCGTGTCCGGCATGCCCGGTCTCAACCAGTGGGCGCTCAAGGGCAAGTGGGACGTCGGGTCGCAGTCGATCACTCCGGTCGGCACCGACGCCGAGGTGACCGGCGGCGTACAGGCGGCAAGGGTCTATCTCGTGCTGACCTCGGCCGGGAACGTCCCGCGCCAGGGTCGCGTGCTGCTCGACGGCAAGCCGATCCCCAGCGCCCACGCCGGCACCGACGTCAAAAACGGAATCGTCACCGTGACCGGCGAGCGCCTGTACTCGCTGGTGTCGTTCCCGACGGCGCAGAGCTTCGATTTCACGGTCCAGCTCCCGCCCGGCGTGAGCGCGTACGACTTCACGTTCGGCTAGACCCGGGGACCGGATGTCCGGCGGTGGTGAACCCCGGGCGCGCGCGCCGGCCAAGAGCCAGACGCGGTTAATAAGGGCGCCGGTGATCGAGCATCGCCGCCGCCTGCAACAGGTCGGCGGGCGAGTCGACGTCGAATAGCTCGTCGGGGTCGTCGACCTCGAGTAGGACCGGCTCGAGCGCCGCGATCGTGTCCCTGACCGGGCACTCCGCCGCCTGGACCTCGCGGCTGAGCAGCGGCAGTGCCCGCCGCTGGTAGCACGCGAGCAGCGGCTGCATCTCCCCCTGCGTGCACGCCACCACCGCCGGCGCCTTGCCCGGATTGGCCCGCGCCAGGCGCCTGACCAGCTTCGGGCTGACGAACGGCAGGTCGGCGCCGCACACGAGCACGGGGCGGCCATCGGCCAGCGCGAGCGCCTGCATGATGCCGACGAGCGGATGGCGGCGAGGATCGGGCTCGATCCAGACCGTCACCCCCGACACGTACGGCAGCCTCGTGTCGGCCTTGGCGAGGATCGCGACCCGCCCGAGCGCCAGCCGCACGGCCTCGAGCGGATAGGAGATCAGCGGCCGGCCGTGCAGCTCGACCATCGCCTTGTCCCCACCGATTCGGCGACCGCCGCCCCCGGCCAGAATCGCCCCAAGTGGCCTCGTGCGGAATCGCATCAGGTCCCTTCGCGGTGGTCGTTCACAGCGCCATCGTAGAATCAAGGAGATGGAGGGCTCAACGTCTGTACGGAGTTGGCTCCGCTGCTACCGGTGCTGGTCGCAGAACCTCGAGGTCCAGGTGCACTACGAGGGGATCCACCGGATCGATCCCGAGACCGGTGAGCGCGGCGAAGTCGTCGACGAGATGCAGGAGGCCGTAGTCCAGTGCCTCGAGTGCATGCACGATCAGCCGCACCTTGGCTTCCACAACGGCCGGGTCGAGCCGATCGAGGACCGCTGGGAGCGAATGATCGCCGGAACCCCCTGGGTGGCTTCTTGCACGGTCACGGTCGATGCTGACGACGTCGAGACGTGCTCGGGCCCCGAGGCCGGCGATGCCCTGTCCTACGCCGCGTTCGGCGACCATGGGACGCGCGAGTTCTTCACCCACGTTCGCTTCCACAAGCACGACGACGACCGTATCGTCATCCACCTGCTGGTCGAGCTCTACGCGCGCTCGGCCGAGGAGGCCACGGAGGTGCTCGAGGACGCGGCCCGCGGCACGCTCGCGATCACCTCGCTTGCCGAGGAATCGCGTCCGCCCGCATCGACGGGCGGCGAAGGGCAACACTGACCCGCCGCTGGCGCCACTGCCAGCTCTCGGTGACGAGCAGGGCGAGCGCGACCGGCACTGTCGCCGGGAGCTCGTTGATGAAGAAGAAGAGCAGGTCGAAGCACCCGGCGATCACGAGCGTCAGCACTGCCGCGTGCCACTGACGGCGCCACTGTGACGCCAGCACCGCTCCGAGCAGCGCGGCCACGAACAGGTCGCCGTAACCCATCGACACGTTTCCGAAGACCTCGGCCTGTAGCTGGGGCAGACCCGCCGGAGGCTGCGCTGCGACGAGCGCGCTGTTCGGGGACTGGAGCAGGTCAGTAGCCACGAGCCACACATCGGCCGCGGCCATCAACACGATGCCGGCCTTGAGCCAGCGCGGTGGCGTCACCGCCGAGAGGAGCACGCCGAGCGTCACGCAGCTGAGCGCGGACAGCAGCGTGGCCGCGGCCTCGCCGGCGAGCGTGTTCTCGCTCCTCCACGCGAGCACGAACAGCGGTATGGCCGCGAGCGCCGCGAGCGGCTTGGCCCCGCGCATCGCCCACCCGAGCGCGACCGCAGCTAGGATCGGCACCGCGACAAGCGCGAGGTCCGTCAGACCGGTGGCGGTATCGGACACGTACCGGATCGCAAAGATCACGACCACGATCGAGCCGATCGGCACCAGCGCCCAGCCGCGTCCGCGGAAGCGCTCGAGCCACTTGACACGCTCGATCGACCGCGGCGCCGCCACGACGCCGGCCTGGACCGCGAGCATGGCGGCGTCAGACGGTATGAACGGCAGAGCCACGTCCGTGAGAGTACGTAGCGATCTGAAGAATGTCTCTTATGAGGCGGCGCGCAGACGCCCCTCGAGCTCCTCCAGTTGCCCGCGGAGTTCGCCAGGCAGCCTGTCGCCGAACTTCCCGTAGTGCTCGTGCATCTGCGGGAGCTGCTCGATCCAGGCCTCGGGGTCGACCTCGAGCAGCTTCTCCACCGCCTCTCGCTCGATGTCGAGCCCGCTGGTGTCGATGCCACCCTCGCCGACCGGCGGCACGAGCCCGATCGCGGTCTCGTTGGCCTCCGCCTTGCCTTCGAGGCGTCGGAAGATCCACGCCAGGGGACGGCAGTTCTCACCGAAGCCGGGCCACAGGAACTTGCCGTCGTCGTCCTTACGGAACCAGTTGACGTAGAAGATCCGCGGCAGCTCAGCGCCCTTGCGGCGCCCCACCTCGAGCCAGTGGCCGAAGTAGTCGGCCATGTTGTAGCCGCAGAACGGCAGCATCGCCATCGGGTCGAAGCGCAGCTCGCCGACGTTTCCGGTGGCCGCGGCGGTCTTCTCCGAGGACATGGTCGAGCCGAGGAACACGCCGTGCTCCCAGTCGCGGGCCTCGTACACGAGCGGCACCACGGTGGCGCGGCGGCCGCCGAATAGCATCGCGTCGATCGGCACGCCGCCGGGCGAGTCCCATTGGGGATCGATCGAGGGGCACTGCGCGATCCGCACCGTGAACCGCGCGTTCGGATGGGCGGCGGTCTTGTCGGACTCCGGCGTCCAGTCGTCGCCGCGCCAGTCGGTGAGGTGCTCAGGCGCGTCGCCCATGCCCTCCCACCAGATGTCGCCGTCGTCGGTCTTCGCGCAGTTCGTGAACACCACGTCCTGCTGCAGCATCTTCAGCGCGTTGGGGTTGGTCTTCTTGCTCGTCCCCGGCGCGACGCCGAAGAAGCCGGCCTCGGGGTTGACCGCGTACAGCTTGCCGTCCTTGCCGAACTTCATCCACGCGATGTCGTCGCCGATCGTCTCGACCGTCCAGCCGGGGAGCGTCGGGATCATCATCGACAGGTTGGTCTTGCCGCACGCGCTCGGGAACGCCCCCGCGATGTACTTGCTGACGCCCTCGGGCGAGGTCAGCTTGAGGATCAGCATGTGCTCGGCGAGCCAGCCCTCGTCGCGCGCCATCACCGAGGCGATCCGCAGCGCGAAGCACTTCTTGCCGAGCAGCGCGTTGCCACCGTATCCCGAACCGAACGACCAGATCTCGCGCGTCTCGGGGAAGTGCACGATGTACTTGTTGTCGGCGTTACACGGCCACGGCACGTCCTGCGCCCCGTCGACGAGCGGCGCGCCAACCGAGTGCAGGCACGGCACGAACTCGCCGTCTTCGCCGAGATCGTCGAGCGCGTCCTGACCCATCCGGGTCATGATCCGCATCGACGCGACTACGTAGGCGGAGTCGGTCAGCTGCACGCCGGTGTAGGAGATCGGGGAGCCGATCGGGCCCATCGAGAACGGCACCACGTACATTGTCCGGCCCCGCATCGAGCCGCGAAACAGCTCGGTCAGCGCCTCGCGCATCTCCCCGGGGTCGGTCCAGTTGTTCGTCGGCCCGGCGGCGTCCTCGGTCGCCGAGCAGATGAACGTCCTGTCCTCGACCCGGGCCACGTCGGCCGGGTCTGACAGCGCCAGGTAGGAGCCGGGTCGCTTGTCGTCCGGGAGCTTCTCGAATGTGCCGGCGTCGAGCAGCGTCCGCGCGAGCCGCTCGTATTCCTCATCCGAGCCGTCGCACCAAGAGATGTCGTCGGGCTCGGTGAGCGCGGCGACCTCGTCTACCCATCCCTGCAAGCGGGAGTGGTTGGAGCTGGCTTGGTGCGTCGGTGCGGTATGGGCCATGGGGTTTCAGTTACTCCTAACGTCTCGGTGGGACCCTCGATCCTACCCATGAGGGGGCGAATATGACCGGCTGATGGTCTATTCCACGTTGGACTCGGCCGAGCGGCTGCCGCCGCCCGCACTGATGCCAATTTTGCGTGGAACGAGCACGAGGCGCTTGAACTCGGCCACGAGCGCGCCGTCCTGGTTGAGTACACGTGTATGCACTCGGACAGTGCCGCGATCGGGCTTGGACTGCGAGGGGCGCACCTCAAGCACCTCGGACTCGCAGAACAGCGTGTCGCCGTGGAAGACCGGGGCGGGGTGCTTGAGCTCCTCGGTGGCCAGGTTGGCGATCGCCTTGCCGCTCACGTCCGAGACGCTCATCCCGAGCGCGAGCGAGTAGACCAGCGGGCCGACGACGACGTTACGGCCCTGCTGGGACTGCCGGGCATACACGTCGTTGATGTGGAGTGGGTGGTGGTTCATCGTCAGCAGGCAGAACAGGTGATCGTCGGCCTCCGTGACGGTCTTGGCCGGCCAGTGCTTGTAGACCGCACCGACCTCGAACTCCTCCAGGTAACGACCGTACGGATGGCTGCCCGAGGCCTCGCGAACGGTCTGATCAGTGTCGACTTGATTCATCCGAGCAGCATGCCAGGAGGGACCGCGGCGTGCGGCATGCGCCCTCCGGCGGCCAACTGAGGCTAACGTTCCGCCGATGCGAAACCCCCGTGACTTTGCCAAGCCCCTGGCGATCGGCGCCCCCGCGCCGGTGCTCGAAATCCCGTTCAAGCCCTCGCGGATGATCCACTTCCTCGACTTCTCGAACGAGAAGATGGTGGGCAAGGTCCCCGACATCGCGCCGACCGTCGACATCCTCCTGGGCAACCTCGAGGACGCGGTCCCGGTCGATCGCAAAGAGGCCGCGCGCGAGGGACTGCTGCGCGTTGGCAAGGACATGGAGCTCGGAGACACGCAGCTCTGGACGCGGGTCAACAGCCTCGAGTCGCCGTGGGTCCTCGACGACATCACCACGCTCGTCACCGAGATCGGCCACAAGCTCGACGTGATGATGATCCCGAAGGTCGAGGGCCCCTGGGACATCCACTACGTCGACCGGCTGCTCGCCCAGCTCGAGTCGCGCGCCGGTCTCGACCGTCCGATCCTGATTCACGCCATCCTCGAGACGGGGCTCGGCGTGGTCAACCTCGAGGAGATCGCGACGGCCAGCCCGAGGATGCAGGGGATGAGCTTCGGACCTGCGGATCTCGCGGCCTCACGCCGAATGAAGACCACGAGGGTGGGCGGCGGCCATCCCGGCTACCGAGTGATCGAGGATCCGGACCCGTCCGATCTGGAGGGGCGGGCGGGGACTCGCATCAGTGCCCAGCAGGACCCCTGGCACTACTCGATCGCCCGCATGGTCGACGCCTGCACGTCCGCCGGCATCCTGCCGTTCTACGGCCCGTACGGGGACATCCGGGACGTTCAGGGATGCGAGACGCAGTTCCGGGCCGCGTTCCTGCTCGGCTGCGTCGGGGCCTGGTCGCTGCACCCCGCGCAGATCGAGATCGCCAAGCGGGTGTTCAGCCCCGATCCCGACGAGGTGCTGTTCGCCAAGAAGGTGCTCGAGGCGATTCCCGACGGGCGTGGCGTCCACATGATCGACGGGAAGATGCAGGACGACGCGACCTGGAAGCAGTGCAAGGTGATGGTCTCGCTCGCCGAGATGCTCGCCCACAAGGACCCCGAACTGGCCGAGGCCTACGGCTTCCAGCCCGCGGCGGCGGCGTAGAGGGTCGCGGCGATGCGAATCTCGGCCAAGGCGGACTACGCGGTGCGCGCGGCGGTCGAGCTGGCCGCGGCGACCGACGAGAAGCCGGTCAAGGCCGAGCGGATCGCGAGCGCCCAGGACATCCCGCTCAACTTCCTCGAGAACATCCTCGGCGAGCTTCGCCACGCGGGCGTCGTCCGCAGTCACCGCGGCGCCGAGGGCGGGTTCAGGCTGGCCAAGCCGGCGGCCGAGATCACCATCGCCGACATCATCCGGGCGGTCGAGGGGCCGCTCGCCAGCGTCCGCGGCGGGCCGCCGGAGGAGACGTCCTATCCGGGCGCCTCGGAGGCGCTCCCGCGGGTCTGGATCGCGGTCAGGGCCAACCTGCGCAAGGTCGTCGAGCACGTGACGGTCGCCGACGTGGCGTCCGGGAAGCTGCCCGCGGCGATCGACCGACTCGCCCAGGACCCCGAGGCCTGGGTCACGCGCTGAGCTTCTCCCCGCCGCCGTCCTCCCCCGCCGCGGCCGCCACGGCCTCGGCGGGATCGCCGGATACGGCCGTCCGCATCGGCGGCCGCACGAACACGATGTCGCCCGGGGCCAGCTCGAGCGACTCGCTCTCCGAGCGCGTCACCTGCGCGCGCGCCGCCTCCCCACCGTTCAGCTCGAGCTCGATCCTCACCTCGAAGCCGAGGTGCACGACGCGCTTGACCATCGCCTCGATCAGCCCCGGCCCGGCCTCCAGCGAGAGTGACACGTCGTGCGGGCGCACCAGGCGGCCCTCGATCATGCTGACAGGCCCGAGGAACCCCATCACGAACGGGCTAGCCGGCTTGTCGTAGACCTCGCGCGGTGGACCGACCTGCTCGATCGCGCCCTTGTTCATGACCGCGATCGTGTCGGCGACCTCCATCGCCTCCTCCTGGTCATGGGTCACGAGCACCGTGGTCACGCCCTGCTCGTCATGGAGCCGGCGCAGCCATCGCCGGAGCTCCGCGCGGACGTTGGCGTCGAGCGCGCCGAACGGCTCGTCGAGCAGCAGCACCTGTGGCTCGACCGCGAGCGCTCGCGCGAGCGCCATCCGCTGACGCTGCCCGCCCGAGAGTTGGTGCGGCCGCTGGCCGGCCCACTGGGTCAACCCCACGAGCGCCAGCAGCTCCTCGACGCGGGCGCGGATGTCTCCCGAGTTGCGCTTGCGGATCTTCAGACCGAACGCGACGTTCTCGAACACGCTCATGTGCGCGAACGCCGCGTAGTGCTGGAACACGAACCCGATGCCACGATCCTGGGGTCGCGCGCTCGTGACATCCTGCCCGGCGATCCGGACCACTCCCTGGTCCGGTGCCTCGAGGCCGGCGATTATCCGCAGCAGCGTGGACTTGCCCGAGCCGCTCGGGCCGAGCAGCGCGGTCAGACCCCCCTCGGGCACCTCGAGCGACACGCCGTCGAGTGCGGTGAAGTCGCCGAACCGCTTGGCGATCGAGTCGACTTCAATCCTCATCGCGTGTCCTCCCTTCTCGATCCGAACATCGTCATCAGCAGCAACACCGCGATCGACACCACCGCCAGCTCGGTCGCCAGCGCGTAGACGCTTGTGTCCACCTGGCCGCCGATCTGCGAATCGCGCTGGAACAGCAGCAGCGGTAGCGTCAGGGTAGAGCCCGCGACGTTCGATGAGACGACCAGCACGGCGCCGATCTCGCCGAGTGCGCGCGCGGTCGTCAACACGACCCCGTAGGCGACGCCCCACCGGATCGTCGGCAGCGTGACGCGCCAGAACGTCTGCCAGGAGGATGCGCCGAGCGTTGCGGCGGCCTCCTCCTGCTCGTCGCCGACCTCGCGCAGCACGGGGGTGACCTCGCGCACGACGAACGGAAGCGATACGAACACGGTCGCGATCGCCATTCCGGGAACCGCGTAGATGATCCTGATCCCGTTGTTCTGGAAGACGTCGGCAAACCAGCCACCCTGCCCGTACACGAGGATCAGCGCGAGGCCGACGATCACCGGCGAGACGACGAACGGCAGGTCGATGAAGGCGTCGAGCACGGATCTGCCCCGCGCCTTGCTGCGCGCGAGGACCATCGCCGCGCCGACGCCGAAGATCGTGTTGAGCGGCACGGCGATCGCCGCGAGCAGGACCGTCAACCAGAACGCACTGACCGCCGCCGGCGTGGTCATGTACGACCACGCCGTCCCGACCCCGTGCTCGAACGTACGCCAGAACACGACCCCGACCGGCAGTAGTAGCAGTAGCGCGAGGTAGGCGAGTGCCACGAACCGCGCCGACAGGGTGGTACGGCGGCTAACGGTCAATCCGGGCTCCGATCCGCCGCAGGACGAACAGCACCACCAATGCCACCAGCATCAGCACCGCCGAGAGCGCAGCGGCCGACTGCTCGGAGCCGCTCTCGATGTCGGCATAGATCACGATCGACGCGATCTGCACCTTGCCCGCGATCAGTGCGAGCGAGCCGAACTCGCCGATCGACCGCGCGAACGCGAGCGCAGCACCGGAGAAGATCGCCGGCCGCAACGCCGGCAGGATGATCCGCCGGAACGTGGTCGCGTTCGACGCCCCCAGCGACGCCGCGGCCTCCTCGACCTCGCGGTCGAGCTCGATCAGGACCGGCTGGACCGAGCGAACGACGAACGGGAGTGTGACGAACAGCAGCGCGACGATCACCGCGCCACGGGTGTAGGCGAGGTGGACCCCGATCGGGCTGTCGGGGCCGTAGAGCGCGATCAGCGTCAGCCCGGCGACGATCGTCGGGAGCGCGAACGGCAGGTCGATCAGCGTGTTGACGAAACGCTTGCCGGGGAACGAGTCGCGGACCAGCACCCAGGCCACCAGCGTGCCCATCACCGCCCCGCAGGCCGCCACGATCAGTGACGCGAGCAGCGTGACCACCAGCGCGCGCACCGCGAGCGTGTTGTCGATCGAGCTCCACAGCGTCCCGAACCCGGACGAGAACGCCTTGACGACGACCGCAGCCAGCGGGATCAGCACGAACACGCTCAGGTAGAGCATGCACAGGCCGAGCCCGACGTCGCCGGCGCGGACGACGCCGTACCGAGCCCCGGCCCGAGACCGGGGACGCGGCGAGGGCGGCGCCGGTAATGGCGCGACTTGAGTCTCAGCTGGCAGTGGGGACCCCCGCGGCCTCCTCGATCTTGGTGATCGAGCCCGTGGATGGGGCGAAGAACTCTGCCGAGACTTTGGTCCAGCCGCCGAGGAAGCCGATCGTGAACAGGTCCGGCGGCGTCGGGAACTTGCTCGCGAACTGCTTGGCCACCGACGCGTCCACCGGCCGGTAGCCCTGCTGCGCCCAGATCGTCTGCCCGGCGGTCGACCACTGCCAGTTGAGGAACGCCCGCGCCTGCTGTGCGTGCTTGGTCTTCGTCGTGACCGCGATTGGCGTCTGGATCAGGATCGTCTGCTTCGGGTACACGATCTGGATCGCGTCGCCGGCCTTCTCGGCCGCAAGCGCGTCGCTCTCGTAGTCGAGGAGCACGTCGCCCTTACCGCCGGTGAACGTCTGCAGCGCGGCGCTCGCGGCGGAGTCCTGGACGCTGACGTTCTTGGTCAGGAGCGTGTTGATGTAGGCGAGCGCCTGCGCCGGCGTCTTGCCCTCCTTGAGCTGGGCGCCGTAGCCGGCGAGGATGTTCCAGCGAGCGCTTCCCGACGTCGACGGGTTCGGGGTGATCACGTCGACGCCCGACTTGATCAGGTCGTCCCAGCCGGTGATGTGCTTGGGGTTGCCCTTGCGAACCACGAGCACCACCACCGAGTCGCTCGAGAAGCCCTGCTGAGGGTTGGCGTCCCAGCTCCCCGAGACGATCCCGTCCTTGACCAAGCGGGTCATGTCGGGGGTGGTCGAGAACGCCACGACGTCGGCGGGCTGGCCGGTGTCGACGGCGCGGCTCTGGGAGCCCGAAGCGCCGAACGACTGGCCAAACGAAACGCCTTTGCCGGCGGGCGTCTGCGCGAACGCTGCGGTCAGCGCGTCGTAGGCCTTCTTGGGCGTCGAGTAGGCGACGAGCTGGAGCTGCGTGCTGCCCGAGCCGCTCGATGCGGCGGCGTTGCTCGAGGACCCCGAGCCGCCGGAGGTGCTGGTCGAATCCGATGAGCCGCCGCACCCGGCCAGCAGCGCCACCAGTGCGAGTGCGGACAGTAGCGCCAGCGCTCCGGAGCGCGCGTTGAACCGGTGTGATCGTGCTCTCATCAGACCCCCTGGAGTCGGACGGTTGTTTCCAGATGCAGAAGCGGCCGGCCGGGAGAATCCCCGGACGGCCGATGAGTTACATCACTTACCTTATCGAGATTACCAGAATGATCGGACTACTCTGTTTGGACCTGCCGCATTATCTGCTGAGGCTCCGCTACCCTCCGGCGCCGCAATGCGCTTCTTCGAGTACGAGTCGCGGGCGATCGTCGCCAAGGCCGGCATCCCCGTCACCAAGCACGGCTTCGCGAAGACATCTGAGGAGGCCCGCCGGCTCGCCGAGCAGATCGGCGGCTCGGTGGTCATCAAGTCGCAGGTTCTGAGCGGCGGCCGGATGAAGGCCGGCGGCGTCAAGTTCGCCGACTCTCCGGACGAGGCGGCCGGTCACGCCGACCACATCCTCGAGCTCGAGATCGGCGGCCACATGCCCCGCGGCGTGCTCGTCGACTCGCGCGCCGCGGTCAAGCACGAGTATTACGCCGGCGTGGTCTGGGACGGGATCCGCAAGCGGCCGGTGATGTTGTTCTCGGACATGGGTGGGATCGACATCGAGCAGGTCGCCGAGGAGCACCCCGACCACGTGGCGCGCCGTCACTTCTCGACGCGCGCCCCGTTCTCGGAGTGGGAGGCCAAGCAGCTGATCGCGTCGCTCGGTATCAGCGGCAGCGCTCTGAATCGCCTGACGCCGATCGTGGCTCGGCTCGCCCGGCTGTTCCTCGAATACGACATGACGCTGGCCGAGATCAACCCGCTCGGCGAGCTCGAGGACGGCTCGTTCGTCGCGCTCGATGCGCACATGGACATGGAGAACGAGGCCCGGCCCCGCCAGCAGGCGCTGCTCCACGAGCTCGGCGTCGGCGACGACGAGACGCGCCTCGCGCGCGAGCCGACGCCGTTCGAGCTCGCCGGCGAGCAGGTCGACTCCCAGGATCACCGCGGCGTCGCGGGCAACGTGACCGAGTTCGACGGAAATCTCGGGCTGGTGATCGGCGCCGGCGGCGGCTCGCTGACGCTGTTCGACGCGGTCCGTGCTCATGGCGGCGACCCGGCCAACTACTGCGAGATCGGCGGCAACCCGTCGGTCCGCAAGGCGTGCGGCCTGGCCAAGCTCGTGCTCCAGAAGCCCGGCGTCGACAAGATCGCGGTGATGATGTCGATCGTCTCGAACACCCGGGTGGACATCGTCGCGCGCGGCGTGATCAAGGCGTGCGTCGAGCTCGGCTACGACCCCGCGGAGAAGATCGCGATCTTCCGCATCCCGGGCGCCTGGGAGGAAGAGGGCTTCAAGCTCCTCGAGAAGTACGGCGTCGAGTACGCGGACCGCAGCGTGTCGCTGCACGAGGCGGCGCGTCGTGCGGTCGTCAAGATCCAAGGCCCTGAGGCCGCCGCTTAGCGATGTCCATCCTGATCGACGCCGACACGACGTTCATCGTCCAGGGCATCACCGGCCGTGAGGCGGTAAACCTGACGCGCGAGTGCCTCGACTACGGCGCCGGCGCGAAGATCGTCGGCGGCGTCACGCCGGGCAGGCTCGGGCGCGACGTGCACGGCGTGCCGGTGTTCGACACGGTCGCGCAGGCGGTCGAGCGCCACGGTGCGCCGATCGACGGGTCAGTGGTCACGGTCCCCCCCGCGTTCACCAAGGACGCGGTGCTCGAGGCGCTCGAGAACGGCGTCAAGCTCGTCGTGATCGTGACCGAGCGGATCCCACGCGGCGACGTCGCGGAGATGGTCGAGCTCGCGTCCGAGCGAGGCGCGCGGATCATCGGGCCGAACTGCCTCGGAATCATCGTCCCCGATGTGATCAAGATGGGTGGCATCGGCGGGCCCGCGCGCGACGCGGCGAAGTCGTACTCGCGCGGGCCAGTCGGCGTGATCTCGCGCTCGGGCGGGATGACCACCGAGATGTCCTCGACGCTGACCGCCGCCGGGCTCGGCCAGTCGACCGCGGTGTCGATCGGCGGCGACGCGATCATCGGCTCGAGCTACGCCGAGCTGATGCCGCTGTTCGAAGCAGATCCGGACACTGCGGCGATCGTGATCTACACCGAGCCGGGCGGCCGGATGGAAGCGGAGCTGGCCCGGTGGGTGACCGAGAACGACTCACGGCTCCCGATCGTCGCCTTCATGGCCGGCCGGTTCATGGACGAGATGCCGGGGATGAGCTTCGGGCACGCCGGCACGATCGTCGAGGGCAAGGAGGACACCGCCACCGAGAAGATCGCACGCCTGGCCGAGGCCGGGATCGTGGTCGCCGAAGAGATCTCGGAGATCCCGCAGATCGTGCGCGAGCGGATCGGGGCGCGGGTATGACCAGCGCGCTATTCATCGCGATCGAGATCGACGATCCGGTCGCGAGCGACCCCGGGCTCGCCGCCAAGCTCGCCGAGGTGTGTCCGGTCGACATCTTCCACGCGGGACCGAACGGCGTCGAGATCGTCGAGGCGAACCTCGACGAGTGCGTGCTGTGCGAGCTCTGCATCAACGCGGCGCCCGCCGGCACCGTTCGCATCGTCAAGCTGTACTCGGGCGAGACGCTGCCCGCTTCCGGGTAGGCGAGCGAGTCAGCCGCTGCCTCGCCGGCGCGGTCAGCGGCCGGTAGGTCACGCCCCCGGCGTCGAGGTACCACGCGTCACTGTCCTCGCTCGAGTCGGGGATTCCCGCCGCGCGCAGCTGTTGCGTTTGCGGCCTGAACCACGTCGTGACCGGGATCCGATCGACGACGTGAACGAGCGCCGGCCGCTGCTCGGTTTCGAGCACGCCCATCGCGCGGCCGATCTCGCGAGCGGTCAGCTCGCGGCCTGCGCGCACCGTGACCGCCGCCACCGCGATCTCGTGATCGTCGTCGGCCCGCGGCACGCCGTAGGCGAGCGCGAGGTCGATCGCGGGGATCGCCCCGAGCGCATCCCGGATCGGCGTCGTGAACACCGGCCCCTGTTCGGTGTGGATGACGTCGCCGGCGCCGTCGACCCGCCAGTAGTCGCCGTCGTCGTCGCGCCGGAACAGGTCGCCGGTGACCACCCATGCGTCGCCTCGCGCGAACAGCGAACGCAGCGGAGTCATGCTCAGCGGGTCGCTGGGGCCGACCTGTGCGAGCAGCATCCCGACCTCGTCGACGCCGCAGCGCCGGGCGAACCCGTCGCCACCCAGGACCAGGCCGCCCGTGTCGAGGTCGAACTCCGCGATCCGCACCTCGGCACTGCCGGGCAGCGGCCGGCCCATCGAGCCGAGCTTCGCGCCGCGCACGTTGACGAGGATCGCGCCCGCCTCGGTGGAGGCGTAGAACTCGACGACGCGCGCCGGTTTGAACCGCTCCTCGACTCGCCTCCACAGCGAGCGTGGCATACCAGAGCCGATGAACAACCGCAGCGGATGGTGGCGCTCGGCCGGCTGCGCCGGGGCGTCGACGACTGCGTCGAGCATCGTCCACGTGTACGACGCCACCGTCACGCCGTAGCGGCGCACCTCGTCCCAGAAGGTCGAAACGTCGAACCGCCGGGCCACCGCGAGGCGGGCGCCACCGGCAATCGCCCCGCCGATGCTCATCATCAGGCCCGACGGGTGGTAGACCGGGGTGACGCTGTAGACCGTGTCCGCGGGACCGAGTGCCGCCGCCGAGGCGGTTCCGAACGCCGACTGCGCCCAGCGCCGGTTCGTGATCCGGCTCGCGCGCGTGTACTCACCCTCGCCGCTGAAGACGATGAACGCCAGGTCACCTGCGCGCCCTGGGTTCGGCCGATACCAGTCCGGCACGGTCACCGAGGACGGATCGATCTGCTCCATGTCGGTGGCGCGTGCGATCCCCAGGTCGCGCGGCCGGCCGCCGCCACCGAGCACGAACGTCTCGACGCCGTCGAGCTCAGCGGCCAGCCCGGCGCGCTCGGGGTCGGCGACGGTCTGCTCGATCTGCCCGAGTGCGGCTTCCCGCCGCAGGTCGCCGTCGGGGCGCATCAGGACGGCGACCGCGCCGATCCGGTTGATCGCCGCCACCGCCGCGAGCGCGCTCGGACGGGCGCTCATCAGCACGCCGACGTGCTGCCCCTGGCGCACGCCGATCGACAGCAGCCCGCGGACGACGTTGTCGACCCGCTCCCCCACCTCGCCGGCTTCGTAGGCCCGGTCCTCGTAGAGGAAGAACACGTCCCGCGGGGCGCGCAGCCGGCGCTCCTCGATCAGCAATCCGAGCGAGATCCGGGTGTTCGGCTGGATCTGCTCGAGCCTCGCCAGCCGCGGGAGCTGCGTCGCAGCCTCGCGCGATAGCTTGCGGGCGCCACGCACCGCGCGCTCGGCCAGGCCTACGGCGGAGCGAGCGGCCTCGACGCCGACGCCTGCCGCGAGCTCCACTCCGTAGCCGACGCTGTGGCGGACCTGTGGCGCCAGCTCGACCGCGCCGTCGTCGAGGATCGGCTTGACGTCGTCGGGCAACTCCCCCTCTCCCGCTCGCCAATGAGCCCAGGCCGCGACCGTCGGCCACGTCAGCGTGGTCGAGATCGACCCGACGACCAGCCCGAAGTGGCCGGCGTGGATAGCGAGCTCATAGACATCGGCGCCGGGCGCGGCCTGCCGGATCGCGCGCACGCCGCCGGCCGGCGCGATCTCGTCGACCGTCCCCACGACCGACAGGACCGGCACCGCGATGTCGGCCAGGCTGAGCAGGTGATCGTCGATCACGAATCCGCCCTCGAGCATCCGGTTGTGCGCGACGAACTGGTTGACGAACTCGGCGAGCGCCGGCCCGGGCCACGCCACCCAGCCGTCGGCCTCGAGGAACCGACGCTGTCGCTCGCGCGGCAGCAGCGCCTCGCGGTCGTGTAGTTGCAGCAGGAACTCGATCCGGTTGCGCGCGGACTTCACCGGATCGAGCAGCAGAAACCCGTTGCGGCTGAACCACGCGGGGACGCCGCCGCCCCGGAACAGGAGCGTAAGCACCTCGGCGACCTCGCCGGCGAACCGACCCGGGATCCCGAACGGAGCCCCCTGCCGCGTGTCGACCGGGCTGCCGAACGTGATCAGCGAGGCGAGGCCGGCGTTGCGCCGGTAGGCCGCGACCTGGTAGACGAACATGCCGCCCTGCGAGTAGCCGGCGAGGTGCACGTCGCGGCCGGTGCGCGCGCGTACCTGATCGACCGCCTCGGACACCGCGAGCACATGGTCGGCGAGCGTGCGCTCGAGCCCGCCCTTCTCCCGCTCGGGCGCGCCGAAGTCGATCACCCAGGGGTCGATCCCATGCTCGTGCAGGATCGTCACCGCGCTGCTCCGCCGCGACACGTCGTAGACCTCCGCGGCCAGCATCAGCGGCGGGACGAGCATGACCGCGGGCGCGCCGTCGTTAGTCCCCGGGTAGTAGCGCCGGAGCTTGAACACGCGCTCCTCGGCGACGACCTCGTAGGGCGAGGGCTCGTCATCGGTAGCGAGGCCGCCGAAGCGAGCGACCTCGAGCGCATTCTGCGCGGCCGCGCCCACGCGGCTTACGGGAGTGGTGATCGTCTTCGGGATTCGCGGCATCGGCGCTCCATGTTGTCGGAAGCGCGCGTGGCGCGCCAGCGGCAACCCGCCGGCCGCACCCGGGCGGACCGCCGGGCACGCCCGGGCACCGGCTATTGTGAGCCCGCGTTGAGCGTGGAGGTCCAGATCCGCGACGCCCGGCGCGACGATGTCGCGCTGATCTTCGGCTGGGTCGTCGAGCTCGCCGAGTACGAGCGCGCTCCCGAGCAGGTGACGGGGACGCCGGAGCTGCTCGAGGAGGCGCTGTTCGGGCCGGCGCCGTGTGCCGAGGCGGTGATCGCCGAAGTGCGATCGGGTACCGACGCCGCATGGGAGCCCGCGGGATTCGCGCTCTTCCACGGCACGTTCTCGACCTGGGAGGCCCGCCCCGGGATCTGGCTCGAGGACCTGTATGTGCCTCCCGCCCACCGGCGCGCGGGCGTCGGCGCGGCGCTGCTGGAGCACCTGGCGGGCATCACGGTCGCGCGCGGGTGCGCACGGCTTGAGTGGGCGGCGCTCGATTGGAACGAGCTAGCGCTCGGCTTCTACGACAGGATCGGCGCGAGCCGGCTCGACGCCTGGGTGCTGCACCGGCTTGACGGCGCCGCTCTCGCCCAGGTGGCCGGCGGGCCTGCGTCGGACTGAGGCCCCGACGAGGCCGGCAGATGAAGGCGGTCGTGATCGGCGCCGGTCCGAACGGGCTCGCGGCCGGGATCCGCCTGGCCGAGGCCGGGTACCAGGTGACCGTGCTCGAGGCTGCCGATCGCCCCGGCGGCGCCGTGCGCACCGAGGAGCTGACGCTGCCGGGATTCCGGCACGACACGTTCTCGGCCGTGTACCCCGCCGGCGCGGCCTCGCCGGTGTTCGCGCGGATGCCGCTCGAGCGTCACGGCTTGCGCTGGACGCATCCGGAGGCCTGCTACGCGCACCCGCTTCCGGACGGCCGGGCGGTGGCGCTGTTCCGCGATGTCGGGCGAACCGTCGCGAGCCTCGACGCCGCTCACGCCGGCGACGGCGAGCGTTGGCGCGCGTTCGTCGAGCCGATGCTCGACGGATTCGAGGCGATCCGGGCGACGATGCTCGGCGGCTTCCCGCCGGTCGCGGGCGCGATCGCACTGCTCCGCGACCTCGGAGGATTCGGCACGGCACGGTTCGCCGCGTTGCTGCCGGCGCCGGCGGGACGGCTCGCGCGCCGTCTGTTCGCCGGCGGCGGCTCGCGCGCGTGGCTGTACGGCTCGGCCGGGCACGGCGACGTCCCGATGGCCGGCGCGGGAAGCGCGATCGCGGGCGTGTACCTGAACCTGCTCGGTCATGCCGTCGGCTGGCCGAGCCCCGCCGGCGGCGCCGAGCGGCTGACCGACGCGCTCGTCGGATATCTGAGCGAGCTCGGCGGGGTGATCCGAACCGGTGCGCCGGTCGAGTCGATCGAGGCGGCGCGAGGACGGGTCGCCGGCGTGCGGATCGGTGGCGGCGAGCGAATCGGCGCCGGCGAGCGGATCGGCGCCGGCGAGCGAATCGCTGCCGGCGAGCGGATCGCTGCCGCGGTCGTCGTCGCTGACGTGATGCCCCACGCGCTCGCCCAGCTCGCCGGCGAGGTGCTGCCGCCCGCCTATCGCTCGCTCCTGCGGCGGTACCGGTACGGACTCGCGACGGTGAAGGTGGATTGGGCTCTCGACGGCCCGATCCCGTGGGCGGCCGCCGAGGCGCGTGTCGCCGGGACCGTCCACGTCGCCGGCGGCGAGGAGGAGACCGTGCAGGCGATCGCCGACAGCAACCATCGCCTGCCCGATCGCCCCTTCCTGCTCGTCGGCCAGCAGTCCCTCGCCGATCCGTCGCGTGCGCCCGCCGGCAAGCACACGGCGTGGGCGTACACGCATGGCCCGCGTGCGGGCGTCGATTGGAGCGCCGCGATCGGGCCGCTCGTGGAGCGCATCGAGGAGCAGGTGGAGCGGTTCGCCCCGGGCTTTCGCGAGCTCATCCTTGCGCGCCACGTGCTCAGCCCGGGAGAGCTCGAGCGCCGCGACCGCAACCTCGTCGGCGGTGACGTCGGCGGCGGTAGCTACCGGCTGCGCCAGGTCGTGTTCCGTCCGGTCCCGCGCCTGTCCCCGTACCGGACGCCGCTGCGAGGCCTGTACCTAGGAAGCGCCGCCGTGTTTCCGGGTGGCGCGGTCCACGGAGTTCCGGGCGACGCCGCGGCGCGTGCGGCGCTCGCCGACGCGCGCTAGGAGTGCCTCACCCAGAACGTAGAAAGACCCCGCCGGAGCGGGGTCTTTCCTTAGGAGGCCTGTAAGCCGGATTCTGTCGAGAGCAGCCATCCATCTGTGCGGCCTACCCGGACCTTGGCGGGTCACCTGCAAACGGTCCTGCTTGGCCTAGCATCGAGTGGGGTTTACCTCGGCCGCCGCGTCACCGCGACGCCGGTGCGCTCTTACCGCACCATTTCACCCTTACCGGCCTGGGGCTCTGCAGCGGCTCCAGGCTTAGGCGGTGTCGTTTCTGTGGCACTTTCCCGCGGGTTTCCCCGGGTCGGCGTTACCGACCACCCTTCCCCTGTGATGTCCGGACTTTCCTCGAAGGCAATCATCACCTCCGCGACTGCTCAGCTTCCAGCGGCCAAGCATAGTCCTCAGCTACCGCACAGTCGACCCGCACCCCGAGCAGCGACCGCCGATCGCGCGGGCGTGCACGCCGTATTCCGGTCCCATCTCCGCTCCACAGACCGGACAGTCGACGGTTCGGTCGGTGCGCAGGCCTCGCCACACCGTCGCGATGAGCTCGTCGAGCGTGCCCCCTTCGTCGACGCCGTCGAACAGCGTGGGAGCGCTTGGAAGAGTGCAGGTGCTCACGTCATGCTCCGCATCAACCCCACCACCCTGCCCAGGATACGCACGTCGCGGCTGCGGATCGGCTCCATTGCCTCATTCTCGGGCTGGAGCCGCACGTGGTCGTTTTCCTGGAAGAACCGCTTGACGGTCGCCTCCTCGCCCACCAGCGCCACCACGATATCCCCGTCCTGCGCGGTGTCCTGCGGCCGCACCACGACGAGATCGTCCTCGAGGATGCCCGCGTCCTTCATCGACTCGCCGCGGACGCGCAGCAGATATTCGCCGTCGACCCCGCCGGCGTACGACGGCGTCTGCACATAGTCCTCGATGTTCTCCTCGGCGAGGATCGGCTGGCCGGCCGCGACCTGGCCCACGAGCGGCAAACCCGGGCGCACAAGGCTCCGCACGCCGGCGGTGGCCCGATCGAGCAGCTCGATCGCCCTCGGCTTCGTCGGGTCCCGCCGAAGCAGCCCGATCTTCTCCAGGTTCGCCAGGTGCGCGTGAACCGTCGACGACGACGCCAGCCCAACCGCCTTGCCGATATCCCGCACGGTCGGCGGATAGCCGTACTTCGCGGAATACCGCTTGATGAAGTCGAAGATCTCCTGCTGCCGTTTGGTCAGATCCATCGGTTCACTCCTTGCTCGTTCCGCTCGCCGATACTGAGTGAGTCGAACATGTGTTCGGCACTCTAGCGCTCCCCCTGGACGGACTCAACTCGGCCGGGGCAGCCTGAGCCCGTCGGACTGCCGTCGACCGGCGCGACGGGCGTCGTCGGGGACTCCGCTCGGGCCGGCAAGATCCCGTGCGGCACGCCGGGCAGGGCTATACTGGCCGCCTCCAGCGCCTGTGGCGGAATTGGTAGACGCGCAAGGTTGAGGGCCTTGTGGACTGATTGGTCCGTGGAGGTTCGAGTCCTCTCGGGCGCACTGGAAAGCCCAGCACGACGGGCGTGTAGCTGAGAGCAATGGCTCGAACGACACAAATTCTGCGCTAACGACCCAACCGCGTGGCACGCAAACCGGGTCGCAGGTCCAGGGCTCCGAAAGCAGTCATCAGAGGTCGCGGCGGTTGCTGACGCCGCGCTTCTGCATCGCCCGGTAGACGTAGGTCTCGACGGTTCGAACGGACAGCACCAGCTGGTCGGCGACCTCGGCGTTGCTAAGGCCGAGGCGGACGCGTTCGACGATTTGTGCTTCCCGCGCGGTCAGCCCGATCGCGTCGGAATCTAGACCGTCGATGGTCGGTGCGACCGTACCCTGACCGGGCACGTGCAATTCGTGCGCTCGGGCCGCGGCGCGCCGTGCCGAATCGTGGCGCCCACCGGCCAGGAAGACGGTCGCGGCCTCCGCCGCGGCTTCCATCGCGTAGACCAGCGTCCCGATCGCGGCCAGCTCGTCTGAGGCCCCCATCAACCCTTCGCCGTCACGAGCCGCCGCAGCGCGAGCGTGTCCCGCATGGGCAGCAGCCATACGCGAGTCGCAGCGATCGGCGTATCCGGTCAGCTGGCCGACGATCTCGGATGGACGCGCCCCCGCGCGCATCGCTTCATAGGCGAGCAGCGTCGCGTATGCAGGTACGTCCGAGACGCCCTCGGCGGCGTCCAACATCATCTGCTGCGCGCGCTTCGGGTCGCCCGCGTAATAGACAGCCCAGGCCCGGGCGCGCGTGGCGGTCGACAGCTGGGTCGGAAGTGGATCGCGCCCGGCGAGAGCCTCGTCGAGGCTCTGCAGCGCCGCCGCGGCCCCGACGCGATCGCCGGTCACACTGGCGACGCCGGACCGGTGCGATAGGACCATTACGATGGTGCCGAAGGCGTCCTGGCGCTCGAAGTGCAGTTCCGCCTCTGCGAGCCTGCGCGTGGCGTCGTCGAAACGACCAGCCATGAAGTGGGTGTAGCCGAGCGTCAAGGCGGCGTGGCCCGCCGCTTCGTGGTCGCCCGCTCGCACCGCGTCGCGCATCGCGTGTCTCATGTATTCGTCGAGCCCGGGCCAGTCCTCTCCCGTGTGACAGGAGATCAGCTCGAAGGCGATGAGCGCGAGCATGCCGCTCTGATCGCGCAACGGGATCGACGGGCGAATGCGGTGCACCACGGCGTGGGCCTCCTTGCCGCGTCCGGCGAAGAACAACGCCAGCGCGTGCATCGGCTCGAGTTGCCGGCGCGCCGCGGTTCCGAGCTTCGGGTCGGCGAGCATCCGCTCGAAGACGTCTACGCTGTCGCGCAGCCCGTCCGTCATCGACTGCAGTGACACCCGCGTCGGCTCGAGCCGCAGCCGCCATTCATCCCCCGGCCACCAGGTCTGCGCACGCTCGAGCAGGGCCCTGGCCTCGACGGGACGGTTGAGCCCGTAGTAGAGGACCGCCGATACGCGCTGCTCGAGGTAGTCCACCGCCTGATCCTGCGTCTCCAGAGCGCCCTCGATGTTGCCGAGGACGCGTTCGGCGTCGGCGAATCGCTTCCGCAATGTGTACGCACGGGCGAGGATCAATGCGGCGCTCGCGCCGGCGCCGGCGCCGACCGCGAGCTCCGCGAGCCGCGCTCCCAGCTCGGGGGCGTCGGCCTGGGTGGCGGCATGAGCCGCGTCGACGAGCAGCGGGGTCGGCATCGTCACGCCCGCATCGAGCAGCCAGCGGGCGATGCGGATCGTGTCGTCGGGAACGCGCGGATCGCGCCGCTCCACGGTCTCGGCGAGGCGCATCAGGAGCCGTCGCCGACGCAGCATCGGCATCTCGTTACGAACGACCTCGCCGTACACCGGATGCGCGATGCGAACCAGGTTGCCCATGGCCGGCGGTCCGACGAGAACGAGTTCCCGCGCCTCGAGCGTCACGAGCGATTCGTAGTCGCTCAGCCCGACGAGCTCGTCAAGCTGTAGCGGCTCGCCGAGGGCCAGCAGCTCCAGCGGCGTACGCTCGGCATTCGTGAGCGCGGCTATCCGCCGGGTGACGAGTTCGGCCAGCGAGCGGCTTATCGGCGGCGAGCCCTCCATATGCCACAGGCCGCGGTCCTTAGTCAGTGTGCCGGCATCCACGGCACCGGCGATGAGCTCGCGCACGTAGAGCGCGTTGCCCTGGCTGGTCTCATATGCCCAGCGCAGCACGCTCTGCTCGACCGGCCCGCCGAGCGCCGCCTCGACGAGCGCGCCGACGGCATCGTCGCTGAGGGGCTCCAGCTCCAGTCGCTGTGCGCTCGCATCCTTCCATAGCGAGACGATCGCGTCGGGACACGGCTCACCCGAGCGCACGGTCACGATCACGAACGCGGTCTCCGTGACGGTCAGATGCAGAACGAGCGCCGCCGACACCGGGTCGAGCAGTTGCCCATCGTCGACCCCGAGAACCAGCGGCCGCCCGTCCGCGTCGCGGCGAAGGCTGTCGACGCTGCGGCGCATCAGCTCGAGCGCGTCGTCCGTGCGCACCGCCTCGGGCAGAAGCCCCGCGAACGCCCCCAACGGAACTGTCGCAGCGCTGCTCGTCGCCTGAACCCACGCGACCACCGCACCCTCGCTACGCGCCGCGTCGCACGCCACACGAGCCAGCCGAGACTTCCCGACGCCCGCCGCCGCGCCCACGACAATCCCGCAGCAATCGTCCCGCGCCCGGGCGTCGGCAATGCGGGCCAACTCGGCGTCACGGGCGACTAGCGGCCATGGCACAGACGACGAGGACGCAGCCGGCGGCATATCGCCACGCGAAGTCTAGACGGGTGCTGCAACCCCGACTGGCGTTCGTCGGGCGTGAAGATCGCTTGCGAGAACTCCTCGGGGCAGGCGAGCACGCGCTCGGATGTCGGGATCAACCCGGCTGATGATGAAGATGACGCACCACCTGGGTAAGCCCAATTACCACAGACTTGCATTAGCAATGTGCCCGTCGGTAGGGTGCAACGGTGTTCGCTGGTAGACGCTCTCCTTCGACCGGCGGATGAAGGCGGAGAAGATGCGGGCGGCCACGATGCAAACGGCGCGGCGATCCGGCGTCCGCGGGTTCTGGCGCTCGCTATCCGGGAGCCAGAAGCGAACGCTCGCGATGATGGTGCTTGTCGTCGGCGGGCTGCACGTGCTCGGTTTCTTGGCCCTGATCTCGCTTGTCGCCCCTAAGTACCACCAGCTGGGGAGTGCCGGCGCGTTCACGATCGGAATCGGAGTAACCGCCTACACGCTCGGGCTGCGGCACGCGTTCGACGCCGACCACATCTCCGCGATCGACAACACGACGCGCAAGCTGATGAGCGAGGGCAAGCGGCCCTTGAGCGTCGGCTTCTGGTTTTCGCTCGGGCACTCGACGATCGTGTTCGCGCTCGCGTTCCTGATCTCGGTCGGGGTCAAAGCAGTTGACGGACCGGTCAAGAACGACAACTCGAACCTGCATCATGTGACGAACTGGATCGGCACGCTCGTCTCGGGCACATTTCTGTATGCGATCGCGGCGATCAACGTCGTGATCCTGCTCGGAATCGTCAAGGTCTTCCGCGAGATGCGAACCGGTCGCTACAACGAGGACCAGCTCGAAGAACAGCTCAACAAGCGCGGGTTCATGAACCGCTTCCTCGGCCACCTGACGAAGACGGTGACCAAGCCCCCGCAGATGTACCCGATCGGCGTCCTGTTCGGGCTGGGGTTCGACACCGCCACCGAGGTCGCGCTGCTCGTTCTCGCAGGTGGGGCTGCTGGCGCGGGGTTGCCGTGGTACGCGATCCTGTGCCTGCCGATCCTCTTCGCCGCCGGGATGTCGCTGATGGATTCGATCGACGGGTCATTCATGAACTTCGCCTACGGCTGGGCGTTCTCCAAGCCGGTCCGCAAGGTCTTCTACAACATCACCATCACCGGGCTGTCCGTCGCCGTGGCGGTCGTGATCGGCACGATTGAGCTCGGCGGCCTCATCGCGTCAGAGCTCAACCTGTCCGGCTCGTTCTGGAACTGGTTCGAGAACATCAACGTCAACTTCCTGGGCTTCGTGATCGTCGGGATGTTCGTAGCCACGTGGGCGATCGCGCTGTCGGTCTGGCGGTACGGGCGGATCGAGGAGCGCTGGTCGGCTCACCTTGGCGACACCGAACCGGCCGGCTAGGCACGCCTCCTTTCGCCCCGCGGCTCACCCTCCACGCCGGCGAACGGTGGTGCAGAATTGAAGAACCGATGACGGCCCCGCCCGAAAGCCTCCCACAGGTGTTCGAGAACGTCGAGGACGCGATCCGCTCGCTCCGCGACTCCGGTCTGCGCCTTTCGACCGCCAGACGGATCCTGCTCGAGGCACTGTTCGCCGCGGACGGCCCGGTCTCCGCCGCGCATCTCGCGCGGACGCTGTCCCTCGACGAGTCCTCGGTGTACCGCAACCTTGAGCTGCTCGAGAGCCGCGGGCTGCTCCGCCACCTACACCTCGGGCACTCCCCCGGCCTCTACGTCCTCTCAAGCGAGCACGAGGTCGAATACCTCTACTGCGAACGCTGCGCCAAAGTCACCGCGGTCGCCCCCGACCGCCTCGAGCCCGTACGCACCCAGATCAAACGCCAATTCGGATACACCCCGAGATTCACCCACTTCGCGATCGTCGGAATCTGCCAAGACTGCAGCCAGGCTCCCGCTGCCACCGAACCGGCGACCGAACATGACCACCTGCACAGCCACGGCGACTACGTCCACTCCCACCCTGGACGCGGCACCCACGCCCACTGACCCGGGACTGACAGTAGTTATCCCCGCCGAAACCGAGCCGACATCGTCCTGACTCCTGTCGCGTTAGCGAACGGCGGAGCGGGCGCGGGGGCGGAACTGTCGGATGTCTGGACTCGCGGAGCCGCTGGTGGGAGAGCCCGAGCCGACCGCAATCGCGAAGATATGCATGGCGTTTATGCCGTCCCCGACACCGCTGCTCACCGTGGGAAGCGTGACGGACGCGACCGTCTTGCCCGAGTCAAGCGGGACCGACGCGAAATAGATGCTCACCGGATGCGCCGTCTGCGTGGTGCTTGAGAAGTTCCAGCTCGTAGTGGTGGTGGCGACCTGGTCGCCGGCGACGGCGGCGTTGTTGTACCAGTCGGCCATCGCGATGCTGAACGACTCAGTGCTGCCGTCCGTATAGGTGATGGTGCCGGTACCCGTGGCCGCGCCGAATGCACCCGCTCCGAGGAAGCCGAGATCGCTGCCGGACCCGGAGATGTCGATGATCTGTCCGTCGGCGATTACATCGTCAGGGGCGCCGACGGCGCTTGGCCAGGTGAAGGTGGTCCCGCCGAACGTTGCCTGCCCGCCCGCGGTAAGCGGCGTTGGCGTGCCCGCGGCCAACGCCTCGGACGAGTAGCTCTCCCCGGTGCCGTCGAAGTTGCCCGGCGCCGGGTCGGAGTTATCGGTGATCCCAACGTTGTCGTACGCGGCGGCCAGCGATGAATACGGTGCTCCCGTCGTCGGGGTCCCGGTTCCGGTGGCCATGGCGAAGATGTGCATCGCCGTGGTCCCTCCGGCGCCGGTCAGAATCGGCAGCGTGACCGAGGCCACGGTCTTGCCGTGGACCAGCGGCACCGAGGCGAAGTAAATGCTGACCGGGTGGGGGCCGACTGGGTTCGACTGGAAGTTCCAGCTTGACGTGGTGTCGACGATCTGATTGCCCACCGCCGGGAAGTCCGCGTACCAATCGGCCATGTTGAGGTTGAACGACTGGCTGCTCCCGTCGGTGTAGCGGACCGTGACGATCCCGCTCGCGGTGCCGTTCTGACTTGCGCCGAGGAATCCGAGGTCGGTTCCGGAGCCCCGAAGGTCGATCGTCTGACCGGCCGCGACCACGTTGTCGGGTGTCCCCGCGGGCACGTTGGGCCAGGTGAACGTGGTGCCGCCGATCGTGACGCTGCCTCCAGGAGTGAGGGCCTTTGGCGTCCCCGCCGCCAGGGCCTGGGCGGAGAAGCTGTCGCCGACCCCGTCGTAGTTGCCGGCGCTCTCGTCCGAGTTGTCGCTGATCCCGACGTTGTTGTAGGCGGCGGCAATCGACGCGTAGGGGACGACTACCGTCGTCGATCCCTCAACCAGCGCTGCCCGCGGGAATCCGGGCGTTACCGTGAGCGTCAGGGTGCTTGTTCCCGGCTGCGCGTTCTTAGGAACCGTCACCCGGAAGCTCTCGGTGACCGTGCTATGGGGCGCGATGGTGACAGGGGTTGGGACGCTGACCGTCCACCCGGCAGGCGCCCGGAGCCTGAACTGGGACCGGGGCATGGCATAGTCGCCGTCGTTGACCAGACGCGCGGTAACAGTCGAGGCGCCGCCGGAATCGATTGTGGCTGGAGCATTGACGGTGGCGTACCTCGCCCCGACCGTGCGCACGACGGCGAAGCTACCCCGCAGCGACAGGTTGGCCAGTGCCGAGGAATCTCCGAGATAGACCCGGAACTGGCCATCGGGCACCACCCAACCGGTTGCGGCGTCGTCCCAGTACGACAGATCGTGGCCGCGCAGAATGAAGTGCACGGTCGTCGACTGGCCGGGGCGTAGGTTTACCTTCTGGAATCCTTTCAGCTGCCGCGGCGGTTCACCTGCGACGGCCGGGGCGCCCAGGTACAGCTGCGCCACGTCCGAGCCGGCGACCTTGCCGGTGTTCGTAACAGTGGCCGACACGGTCGCCTCAGGGGTGGACTGCCCGTTGCAGCCGCAGCTGGTCGCACCTGGGTTCGAGGTGGCGTTACGCACTGCTTGGGGACTGATGGTGAGGTTCCTGAACTTGAACTTGGTGTAGGACAGGCCGTAGCCGAAGGGGAAGAGCGGAGTCTCGTGGTTGGCGTCGTAGTAGCGGTATCCGACGTCGATCCCCTCGGAGTAGTCGACCTGGCCGTTCACGCCGGGGAATTGGTTCGGGCTCGACGCGGGCACCTGCGCGAGGCTCAGCGGAAAGGTCACCGGCAGATGACCACTCGGGTCCGTCTCGCCGAATAGCACAGAAGCCAGCGCGGTTCCGTTGCTCTCGCCCGGATACCAGGCGTCGAGCACCGCAGCGACCCGATGGAGCCAGGGCATCGCGACTGGCGCTCCTGCATCGACGACGACCACGGTGTGCCGGTTGGCGGCCGCCACCGCCTCGATAAGCTCGTCCTGCGCCGAGGGCAGATCCAGGCCGGCCCGATCGGCAGCCTCGGACTCGGTGTCGTCCGAGACGACGACCACGGCGGTGGAGGCGGACTTCGCCGCGGTCACCGCCTGCTGGATCCCGGGGGCGAGGTCGGAAGGCGTCGCCCAGCTGAGGTTGGCCGAGGGTCCGCCACCGTTTAGCTGCAGCGTGTAGGTCTGCCCGGCCACGAGGTTGACCGCGACCGAATACGTCGAAACTGGCGGCGTCCCCGGGTTCGCCAGGATCTCCTTGCCGTCCAGGGACAGGTTGGTGACCGTGTAGCTGCCGGGGTTCTGGAACGCCAGCACGTAGGTACCGCTCTCCGGCGCGGTGAGCGTGCCCGTGTAACTACCACCGTACCCGGTCGCGGCGTACGCGGGACTCAGGTCGGCACTCGGGATCGCAGACAGCGAGGTGTCGGTCGGCAGTCCCTGGGTATAGCTAACCGTCGTACCGGGTCCGGCAGCAGCCTGAATGCCTTGCAGCGGCGTGACGTTGAAGGTCGAGGTCACATACGCGCTGCCTCCGCCGGTGTCGGTTGGTGACGCCGACGCGGCCGGCCCGATCACCGCGACCGAACCCGCCCCGGACGCGTGCAGCGGCAGCGTGGAGTGGCGGTTCTTGAGCAGCACCGTGCCCGCTTCCGCCACCTTGGTCGACACCGCCTGATGCGCCGCGCCTGTCACGGTGGCGCTGGTCGAACCGGTGGGCGGGTTATTGAACTCGTTGAAGCGGAACATCTCGGTCAGGATCCGACCGACCATCCCGTTCAGGGTCGCCGTGCTGACCTGTCCCGATTGCACCGCGGCCTGGAGCGCAGGGCCGTAGAACTGCGGGGCCGGCATCTCCTGATCCAAACCCGCGTCGGCGGACTGGACCGTCGAGTGCGTCGCCTGGTAGTCCGAGGTCACGAACCCCGGGAAGCCCCACTGCTGGTCGAGCGTGGTGTTCATCAGGTACTGGTTCTGACACGCGAATTCGCCGTTGATCGTGCTGTAGGCGCACATCGCCGAGGCCGCCTTCGCCTGGACCGTGCCGGCCCAGAACGCCGGCAGGTAGATCTCGTGCAAGGCCCGATCACTGACGATCGCATCGTCGGCCGGCGTGTTGCGGTTGGTCTCCTGGTTGTAGACCGCGAGGTGCTTGACCTGGGCCATCTCGTCCTGGCTCTGCACGCCGTCGATGTCCCCGACGGCCATTGCGGCGTTCAGATCGGGATCTTCCGTGAAGGCCTCAAACGACCGACCCCAGCGCGGATCCCGATCGATGTTGACCGTCGGCCCCAGGTCGACCATCGCCCCCTTGGCGCGCTCCTCAGAGCCCACCACCTGCCCGTAGTCCCGCGCCAACGAGGGGTCGAAGGTGGCGGCCAGCGACACGGCCGCCGGCATCTGCGTCACCCCGGTGAGGCCGTCGCCGACGCCGAGCGGACCATCCTCCTCGCCGATGGCCGGAACGCACAAGCTAGGGATTGCGGAGATGTAGAAGACGTACGGCTCGCTGAACCCCGCCCCGGTCACCATGTTGACCTTGTCGGCGAGCGTCATCTGCCCGAGCAGCATCTGGACCCGCTGTTGAAGCGGCAGGGACTGGTTGAGCCATGGGCACGACGAGCTCGCCGGCGACCCTGAGCCCGCCGCAGACGCGGACGGCGCCCAAGCCACGAGGCCGAGCGACAGGACCACCACTACCGCAGCAAGTGTGGCCGTCGTGCGAGGCGGTCGGCGAGCAGCAGACATGCCGGTCATCCTCTCTCAGCGCAATATTGGGGGCCGGATTATCTCTCTCGACTGGTTTCTGTCAAGTGTCGATCGAAAAAAGGTGACACGCAGGCAAGAAGGCCGCGCTTTTGGCCAAGAGATGGCTAATTCCGTCGGGCTCATTCGGCCAGGAACTGGGCTAATCGGCATGTTGCGACCCGACCAATCCGGTCGCGAACGGCAACCCGCGCAGCGGCCAGCGGGAGAGAGACGACGGCGGGCGCAGAGATAGCCGACCGCGGGTGACACCCGCCGATGGACTCGCGCCGCCAGACGGCGCGGCAGCGGCTTGGGCGTCGTGAATCGAACGCGAGCCTCGCCTAGTGAAGACGAGTCAAGGTGCGCAGGCCACAGCAACCGCGAGCGCGTCGCAGATCTCGCGCATCCGGTCGTCGCTGAGCCTGCCGACGCGCTCGACGAGCACCCCGACCGAAACGCTCTCGACTGAATCCAGATTTACCGCCGAGGGCCGCGGGATGGGATCTTTCCCGGGGTCAAGCACGACCTCACTCGGGATGCCCCGGATTGTTGTCGTACACGGGCCGATCACCGCTCGCCGCAGTCGCGGAATCGCGGCATCCCGGGAGAGCACCACGACTGGCCGACGACCCACCTCAGCAAGCTCACACCACCACACCTCGCCTCTCGCCGGCAACGCGGTCACGACGCGCCGGCGACCTTGCGGAAAGACGCAAGGTCACCCCAATCATCGACCTCGTCGATCGGGTGTTCGTCGTAGGCGGCGTAGGCAGCGTCGAGCTCGACTTCACGATGCCGGGCCAAGAGCGCAGAGAGCGCCTCGTCCATCAGTGCGGAGTCCGCCAGTTCTGAGCGCATCCGCCGCGCGTTCTCGAGCAGGTCCTGGTCAACCGTCGTGCTGATCCTCACCCGTGCCATGCCACGATCGTACCACGACTATGCCACATTGCGATGCATCTCACTTCGGATCACTCGCATCGCTCCCTCGCGGGACGACCGGTCAGGTTCTGTCAGCCCTGACTCAATCAGCCGGAGGGATTCTGCTGAAGCGACAGGGTGTTGCCGTCCGGATCGGTGAACCAGGCGACTCGCGAGCCTCCCGGGGCAATCCAGACGCCGTTCTCGTCCTGATCCATCCCCTCATAGCGGTTGCACCGGACCCCGGCCGCGCGCAACTCCACAACCGATGCTGCGATGTCCTCGACACGCCAACCGAGCACGGTATATGGAACCGCGGCGACCGATTCGACTCGCGTGACTCTCAACTGTGTCCCGTTGGCGTCGTATACCTTCGCGAACTCGGTCACGTCGACCATGCGGAGCCGCAGGACGGACCCATAGAAGTGTCCCGCAGCGTCGAGATCACGGCTACCGACGAACGCGACCAGTTCAGCACTCGCGAGCACGCGCCAACCCTACATCGGTGGTCCGGCCGGTGGCGTCGCACGGCATGGTCGACGGACGCGATCGGTGCTCGATCGAGGACTTCGTCCTCACCCGCAACGCGATGAACGCCTCCGGAGCAGGACCGCGAACGCCGAGCTTGCGCGTCACGCTGCGGGCGTGGAACTTGACGGTGCTCCCCGAGACGAGGATCCGTCAACCCCAGACTCCCCACGCGACACCGCGTGGACAGTCCGGAGAGGCACCTCGACTCTCAGCTTCACCCCTCCCCCGCGCCGGCGCTCGAACCACGCCGCGCCCCCCAGCCCGCGCACCTGCTCCGCGATTCCGGGCAGCCCGAGATGCCCGCCATTCGTCCTCGACAGGAACATTTGCTGGTGAAGCTCGCGGTGGTCGCCCGAACCGTCGTCGGCGACCGCCAGAGATAGCACCTGAGGCCGCCGACGCAGGCTGACCCACGCGTGATGGGCCCCGGCGTGACGTACGACGTTGAACAGAGCCTCACGAGCAATCTGGACGAGCGAGTGCTGGACCCCGGCGGGGACCGGATGGGCATTTCCATAAATGCGCAGAGCGACCGCCACGCTCGCGCCCGCCTCAACGTCCTCGATCACCTCCCGCAGCGCGCAAGACAGCTCTACCTTCCCGTTGCTCGCCACCCCGAAGATCACCTCTCGGATCTCGTCCATCGCGGAGCGGGCGAGCGACTGGGCCCCCAGTACCCGCTCGAGCACCGCTGGCGGCGTCGACTCGTGCCGGCGACACCACTCCAGCTCCATGCCGATCGTCAGGAGCTGCTGCGAGACGCTGTCATGCAGCTCGCGGGCGATCCGGTGGCGTTCCTCGCTCAGCAACTGCCGCCGGCCGGCGTGCTCGAGCCGCCGGAGGGTCCCCTCGCGCGCTGAGCGGTGGCGCTCGAGCTCCACCGCCCGCCGCTCGTTCTCCTGGAACAACGACGCGTTGTGCAGCGCAGCGCCGGCATGGTTGGCCAGGGTCACCAGAATCGACAGATCCCTCGGCGCGACCTGCACACCGTATGGCAGCGCCACGGCAAGAATCCCGGCCGCCCCGTCGTCGACTGGCAGTGGAGCAGTCACGAGCACGCACGGATCGCCTCCGAATTCGAGGCCCTCGTCGTGCTCGGCGACTAATGGCCGCTGGGCGGCTAGCGTTCGGCCGGCGAGCGCCACCAGTATCCGTGGCGGCACCTGCCAGCGCTGTATGACACAGTCGCCCGCGTGGACGAATGCGCGCGCCGTACCGACGGCGGCGTTCTCGCCGGAGAACACCATCGCCGCCCAACGCGTATCGAGGCTGTGCGCAGCCGCCTCGACCACGGCATCGCACGCGGCCGCAGCGGCTGTCGGCGCCGTGCATAGCGCGGAGGAGATCCGCTCGAGCGTCTCGATCGTGTGATCCAGACGCTCCGACTTGTCGTGCCACTCCGCGTAGGAGTTCGGCTTCGACGACCGGAAACCGATCAGGCGCTCCAGAGCAAGCGCGTCGACGCCCGGGGGCTCAACGGGTAGAGATACAGATCCTGCGGACATCGTTCTCGCTGGGCGCTTTTGCTCCTGTCAGACCTGACCGCTCCAGACGATCCTACCGCCAGCTCAGTCGCGGAATCACCGGGAAGCCGTGCAGGAAGTGACTGTTACTGTCACTACGCAGCGTGCGTTTCCTCGGAAGTGCGACGCACGTATCGTCGGGCGCCAGCCCAGCTCGATCAGCCATGTAACTGACGTTGTCAGCTCGCTTGCTCTCTCTGCGCGGGAACGGGTTGACATGGCGTTTCGTTCGTGTTAAGCCACCCCACAGTTAGATCCCTCGCAATGGCACAGTCCTCGATTCGTGATGCCCGTCGGTTCGGCGCGCCCAGGCGCGCCGAACCCGGGGTCTCGCCGTCCGAGCGTCATCGCTTCGCGTCAGTCGAGGGCCGCGGCAGCGTCTCGCCTGGTCGCTTCGATCGCCGGTCGAGCGGACCGCCTCACGGCGAGATGTCAACCGCGGGAACGTGTCTGGCGGTGCTCGCCGGTGTGCTGATTGCCCTGCTCGCCGTCGCGATCCCGCTCGCGCTGCCGACGATCGCACACGGGATGCATTAGGGTACCCTAACACGCATTAGGGTGGCCTAATAGCCCGGGGGGGTCCTTGACTGTCGCCGAGATCGGAGGACTAGCCGTGAGCTGGAGGACCTGTTTTCCCAGGCGCCGCGCGCGGGGCCGGGCGCCGCGGGCGGTGCTCGCGAGCTGCGTGGCGGCTGTGGCGCTGGCCGGTTGCGGGGGCTCGAGCAGCTCGTCGGGCTCGCGCGCGTCCGGCGACCCGGCTGGTGGAGGCCAGACGCTGACGCTCTACAACGCCCAGCACGAGGAGACGACCGATGCGCTGATCAAGGCGTTCACCGAGCGAACTGGGATCAGGGTTCGGGTCAAGAGCGACGATGAATCGGTGCTGACGGCCCAGCTCGAGCAGGAGGGCAGCCGTTCTCCAGCGGATGTGTTCTTCACGGAGAACTCGAACTGGTTGCAGCAGCTCGATGAGCGTGGCCTGCTGGCGAAGGCGTCCGCAGCGACGCTGGCCGATGTGCCGGCGAGGGACAGCGCGACCAACGGCGACTGGGTTGGTGTGTCCGGGCGGTTCAGCGTGATGATCTACAACCCGAGCAAGATCAGCGCCGCGGCGATGCCCAGGTCGGTGTTGGATTTGGCGAGCCCGAAGTACAGGGGCAAGCTCGAGCTGGCTCCGGGTGAGACTGACTTCTGGCCGATCGTCACCTCGATCGAGCGTGCCGAGGGGCGGACGGCAACGTTGAACTGGCTCAAGGCGATCAAGTCGAACGCCGGCTCGGACGACCACACGCCGGACAACGAAACGCTCGTGGCCGACGTCAACAAGGGCGATGTCGACATGGGCCTGATCAACCACTATTACTACTATCGCCTGCGGGACGAGACGGGAGCGAGCAACTTCCACGCCAAGCTGTCCCTGTTCGTTCCTCGCGATCCCGGCTCCGTCGAGGACATTTCGGCCGCGGGGATCCTGAAGTCGTCCGAGCACCAGGTGGCGGCGCAGAAGTTCCTGGCGTTCCTCACGAGCACGGCCGGACAACGCGTACTTGCCGGCAGCACGAGCTTCGAGTACCCGCTCGCGGGCGCGGTCGCTCCGAACCCGGCGCTGCCTCCGGTCAGCGCGTACCGGCCGAACCCGATCACGCCGGCGCAGATCGGGACGGGGACCGATGCCGAGGAGTTGCTCCAGCAGGCAGGTTTGCTCTGAGCACAGGGACCGCGCGATGACGACGGTCGCCAGCCGCCGGCCGGGCCGACTCCGCAGTCGGCGCACTCATGGCTGGCCGGTGGTCGCAGTGAGCGTGCTGATCGCCGCCGGTCTGCTCGCGCCGCTGTTGCTGATGGCGCTTGACGTGCGCAGGACTGGCTGGAGTGAGCTTCACCGCGTCTTGTTCCGCGATCGCTCGGTGATGCTGCTTCGGAACACGGTCGTGCTGTGCGCGATCGTCGTGGCGGCCGCGGTCGCGATCGGAACCGGTGCCGCATGGCTGACCGAGCGGACGACACTGGCAGCGCGTCGGGTTTGGACGGTGCTGCTGGTGTTGCCCGTCGCCATTCCAGACTTCGTGGTCGGCTACGCGTGGCACTCGTTCGCGCCACGGCTGGCCCCATTGGCGGGGGCGACGATCGTTATGACGCTCGGGACATATCCGCTCGTGTACCTGCCCGTGGCTGCCGCGCTCCGGCGTTCCGATCCCGCGCTCGAGGAGACCGCTCGGGGGCTGGGCTGCGGTGGCCTGGCCGTGTTCAGACGAGTCACGTTCCCGGTGGTGAGGCCCGCGGTCCTCGGCGGCGCGATTCTCGTGGTGCTGACGATCATCTCGGAATACGGAGCGTTCGAGGTCCTCGGCTATCAGACGTTCACGACCGAGATCTTCACCGAGTTCCAATTCAACGCGGCAGCGGCCGTCGCGCTCTCGATCCCGCTGGTTGGCCTCGGCCTGCTGGCCCTGCTCGCCGAGCAGCTGGTGCCGCGCCGTGCCGTGGCCACGACCGCGACGCAACGGAGCGCCAGGCGAGCGCGACTGGGACCAGCGGCGGTGCCGACCCTCCTCGCACTCGCCGGCCTAGTCGCACTCGGGGTCGGCGTGCCGATCGCGACGATCGCCTACTGGATGCAATCGAGCCAGCACACCACGCTCCCTGCGACCGCAACCGTCCTCTCGGCGCTGGGATCGACGGTGGTGTACAGCGCGTCGGGGGCGGCGATCGCCGTCGTGCTGTCCGTGCCAGTGGCGATGCTGACTTTCAACCGTGCAAGCCCCGCGCGCGTCGCGCTCGAGCGGAGCACATATGTGACCAAGGCGCTCCCGGGCGTGGTCATTGCGCTGAGCCTTGTGTTCTTCGCGACGCGCTATGCCTACGGCTTGTACGAGACCAGCACGTTGCTGGTGATCGCCTACGCAATCCTGAACTTCCCGCTGGCACTAGTTTGCGTGCGAGCGTCGGTCACCCAGATCTCACCGCGGCTGCCGGAAGTCGGACGCTCGCTCGGCCGAGGTTCAATCGCGGTGTTCGTCCGAGTTACGCTGCCGCTTCTCGCCCCCGGGCTGCTCGCCGGCTACTGCCTGGTGTTCGTGACCGCCGCGACCGAACTGACCGCGACGCTGGTGCTCGCCCCGATCGGCGTCCAGACGCTCTCGACACAGTTCTGGGCCTTCCAACAGAACGCCGCGTACGGAGCCGCCGCTCCCTACGCGCTGGTCATGGTCGCCCTGGCGCTGGTCCCGGGGGCGCTACTCGGACTCTGGTTCGATCGCGAGAGACACTCTCGGGCGCTGTCGTGAGCTCAATCGAACTGCGGGCAGCCGCCAAGAGCTTCGACACCACCGCGGTGCTTTGCGGGATCGATCTCACGGTCCCGGTCGGATCCTTCACCGCGGTGCTCGGCGCATCGGGCAGCGGCAAGACGACCCTACTCCGGGTGATCGCAGGGTTTGAACGTCTCGATAGCGGGAGCCTGAGCATCGGCGATCGGGTGGTCGACGACGGCAGGCGAGCGGTGGCGCCCCAACACCGAGGCGTGGGCTATGTCTCGCAAGAAGGAGCGCTGTTCCCACATCTCACGGTATTCGGAAACATCGCCTTCGGCCTCTCGCGGCGAGACCGGACCAAGGCCGAGGATCTGCTCGAGTTGACGGGGCTGCGCGAGCTTCGCAAGCGCTACCCGCACCAGCTATCCGGTGGCCAGCAGCAGCGAGTCGCGCTCGCACGAGCACTCGCGATCGGACCGGAGGTGGTGCTCCTCGACGAGCCGTTCAGCGCCCTCGACGCGTCCCTGCGGGGAGACCTCCGCCAAGACGTCGCGCGGATCCTGACGGAAACCAGAACCACCGCGATCCTCGTCACCCACGACCAGGACGAAGCGCTCGCGCTGGCCGACCAGATCGCGCTGCTCGCCGACGGGCGCGTTCGCGCCGCCGCCGCGCCGCGCGCCCTCTACCGCGACCCGCCGGACGCCAGAACCGCGACCGCGATCGGCGAAGCCAACCTGCTTGCAGCCGAGACGTCAGGCGGCGTCGCTCACACCGCCCTCGGCCCCATCCCCGTCCGCCGCAACGGCTTCGCTCCGCCCGACGGACCGGCCCGGCTCCTGATCCGTCCCGAACAGCTCGTACTCCACCGCCGACAGGTCGCGCGAACGGCCAGGGCGATCGTCCTCGAGCTCCATTACCACGGCCACGACGCGCTCGTCCGCGTCGAGCTCGCCGGAAACGACAACCATGCGCTCCTAGCGCGAATACCCGGCGCCCTGGACCTCACCCCCGGCGACACAGTATGGATCGAGGTCATCGGCGTGGGCAAAGCGTGGTGACACCCAAATCGGCCGGCGAGCGCTCCGCGCAGGTCCAACCCGTCCGCGAACACTGCATGGGCCGGGCGCTCAACGACCGAGCGCGACGGCGAGATGCGCGCCGGTGGAGGCGATGTACGCGAGACCGAGCCCGTGGCGAAACCAGTTGACGCCGTGGGCGAGCTCCTCGTAGGCCCAGATCGTCATCGCCAGATAGGAGACCGCCTGGGCATCAAAGTGCCCAGCCCCATGAACCATCGCGGCCACCTGACCCGCCACGAACGCCACGATCAGAGCATTGTTCGGGAACTGGACGACCGGAAACCCGGGCGGCCACCCGAGCCCCCTCACCCGTCGATAGCCGGCCAGAGCCTTAGTTCGGTCCACTCCCTACAGAGACGCCGGCGGGCCGAGATCCTTTCGCCGAGCATCGCCTGGCCACAACGCGGCATCCCAGAGCGGCGACCCGACCGAGCCTGGCCCGGTCGGGTTGCGCCAAGTGTCGGGGCGGTCGGTCCTCCGTCAGGTTCAGACCGCTAAGGCGCCGGCAGGGACCGTCACGGCGTTGGCAGCGGTTCTGATGAGTTTGGCGACCGCATCGGGGTGGGAGACCATCGCCAGATGGTTCGATGCGACTTCGACCGTGGTTGCGCCCATGCGCTTGGCGAACTGGCGCTCGGCGTCGGGCGGGATCGCCTGGTCACCGTCCGCGACGAGGAACCAGGTCGGCAGCGACTTCCAGGCAGGTTCACCCATCACATCGGCGAGGGTTGAGGCGGCCAGCGGCTGTTGCACGGCGTACAACACCTTCGCCTTGACCGGGTCGACGTCACCCGCGAAGTGGCTGATGAAATCGTCCTCGGGTAGCCACGCGAAGCCCTCGTCGTCGATGTTGAGATTCGCGAGGGCCGGGGTCGGGGGTCCCTGCTGCAGCAGGGCACCGATCGATTCGCCCTCGTCAAGGCCGAACGCGGCGATGTAGACGAGGCCAACCGCGTTCGGCGCGTCGCTCCCTAGAGCGGTCATGATCTGGCCGCCGTAGGAGTGCCCGGCGATCAACGTCGGGCCGTCCTGAAGGGAGAGTACGTGGCGCAGACGGGCCACGTCGTCCGCGAGCGAGGTCTCTGGAAACTGGGGGGCTGTGACGTTGTAGCCGTCGGCCTGGAGGCGCTCGATGACCGCGCTCCAGCACGAGCCGTCGGCCCACGCGCCGTGGACAAGGACGATGTTCGGTGAAGTGCTCATTTCAATGGTTCCCTATCGGGTTGGTGAGTAGGCGAGATCACGACAATGTGATCCGATTGATGTCGACCGCCACAAGCAGTGGTTCCGGGACCAGCTGGTAATCACCCTCGTAGGCGTAGACCCGCCGCTGAGTCGGGAACATGAGACCATCAACTTCCCGATACTCCGAGGCGTAATTCAGTCCGGTCGCTCCACCCAGAATGTCGACGAAGTAGTCGTGACGACGGAGAAGCCCGTCCGGACCAAAACAAAAGATCTGCTCGCGCGTGTGACTCTTGACCTCGTCAGGAAACGTCACCTTGAGTCGCCGCCAGGTCTCGCCCTCGACTGTGATTGAGGCGACCTCCTCCTTGGCGAAGCGCTCCTGCGTGTACAGGAACGGTGTATTCAGATATGTCCATAGCGCCTCGCCACTGAAATAGGCCACGTGAATCGCGTTCCAAGGCGTATCCGCTGTCTGCCCGACGAAGCACTCTTCGGGATCGTCGCTGACTTCAAGGGCGGTCCCATCAGCCTCTTGGACGACGACGCGGTCAGGCTCGAAGATAGTCGTTCGATCTTGGCCGACGAAAGATGTCGTGACGCGCTCTCGCTGCGTGTCGACGACCATGACGATGTCCTTGAGAACATCGGGTTGACCTTTCACGTACCAGATGGCCCCGGTGATGGACACGTCGATCTTGACTGACGACACCGCGTTCCAGCGGGCAAGCCCGCCGTGGGCCTCCACGGCGAGGTCGAGCAGGGCGGGCACACGCCCCTGCGTCGGCGATCGGTTCACATCAAGCGCTCGCCCGTCCTGGCGTCCGGCGATGGTGGTCATCGGGTCCCACTCTCTCGGAAATGGTCTGCCGCCCCCAACACGGGACTAGCTGTCTGTGCTCAGCCTAGGCTCAGCCGGCGGTGGCGTAAATGGCTCGATCGAACCGACGTGAGGGATAGCCGAGGGTCCAATCGAACTACGGCTCCGAGTGCAATCGAGGTACTCGGCTGATCGGTGCTCGCACGTGGGTCGCTCAGACCGGTTGGTAGATTCCATGGCTGAGGGCTACCGCGACCAGTCCAGATGCGATCCGAGCAGAGTTCCGCACCGGAGCGCGAATCGCCGATCACCGTGGTGTTGGTCGACGACGAGCGTTTGATCCGCGCCGCGCTGGCGCGAGCGCTGTCGGACGACGGAATCGAGATCGTCGGCGAGGCCGTCAACGGACAGGACGCGATCGAGACCGTGCTCGACGTGCGCCCGGACGTCGTACTGATCGATCTGAAGCTCCCGGGCATCTCGGGCGTGCAGGCGATCGAGCAACTCGGCCTGCTCGCCCCAGCCTCGCGCGTGCTGGTGCTCACGCGCTCCGAGCAGAACCGCGTCGTCGAAGCGATCATCGCGGGCGCCAGCGGCTACATCCTCAAGACCGCTCCGCCCGAGGCGATCGTCAGTGCCGTCCGAGCCACCGCAGGCGGCGAATCCGTGCTCTCCCCGCAGATTGCCGGGAAGCTCCTGCGGCACATTCGTGAGCTAGACATCCCGGTCAAGAAAAGTGGCAGTGCTGCCGTGGCGATCCGCGCCGCCCTGACCGACAGGGAGCTAGAAATCTTCAAGCTCCTCGCCACCGGCAACAGCAACCCCGAAATCGCGCGCGAGCTCTCGCTGAGCGTGAACACAATCTCGAACCACATCGCCAGCATCCTCGCCAAGCTCCACCTCGAGAACCGCATTCAGGCAGCCGTCCAAGCGGTCCGCAGCGGCATCTCCTGACCGCGACTATTCCGACCAGCGGACTCGGATTTAGTCGGCTACGTGGTACGGTAGGAGCGTCCGTCGCGTTCCCTCAGGGGTTGGCGATCGTGTGCTCGCTCGGTCCACTTGACCTCTCCGCCTCGCGAGTGCCCCCGCCCCGAGAGGCACGTGAGGAGCATCGATGAATGCTGTGAGCCCGGCGCCCACACTGAGGTCCCGTCGTCAACTATGGGGACGGGCGAGCTCGGGTCGCACGTCGGATCACTCGTTGGTCGGAGCGCCTGGAGCACCGCTGCGTGTCGCGGTGCTCGCTCCGCCGTGGATCTCAGTCCCGTCCTCGGGGTACGGTGGCGTTGAATCGGTCGTGAGCAGCCTCACGGAAGGACTGGTCCGCCTGGGGCATGAGGTGACGCTCTTCTGCGCTCCGGGCTCTGCGTCTCGCGCCACGGTGATGACGCTGCTCGATGAGGCCCATCCTCACGAGATCGAGCGGTCGTTGTACGAGGTCGACCATGTCGGGCGAGCGTTCGACGCCATTGATGGCTCCACCGGTGATGATCGGTTCGACGTCGTCCACGACCATTGCGGGTTCACCGGGCTCGCGATGGCTAACCGAATCGACACCCCACTCGTGCATACCTTGCACGGGCCGTTCACTCCGGAGACTGCGGCCTTCTACGCGCAACATGGCCACAAGGGGACGCTCGTCGGTATCAGCCGTGCCCAGCTGTCATCAGCACCGCCCGGGTTAGGTCCGATCGCCTCGATCCCCAACCCGATCGATCTGCGCGCGTGGCCGCTGGAGGAGCGCAAGGGCGACTACCTGTTGTGGGTTGGACGGATGACCCCCGAAAAGGGAGCGCACCGCGCGATCGCAGCCGCGCGCGCCGTTGACGTACCGCTCATCTTGGCCGGCGTGATCCAGCCCGGACAGCAGCAGTTCTTCGACCGAGAGATCGCGCCCCACATCGACGGCGAACGAGTCCGGTTCGTGGGCGAGATCGGCGGTTCGGCGAAGCGCTCGCTGTTCGCGCGGGCTCGTGGTCTGCTGATGCCGATCCGTTGGAACGAGCCGTTCGGGATGGTGATGGTCGAGGCCCTCGCGTGCGGGACTCCGGTGATCGCGTTCCCCGAGGGCGCGGCGCGCGAGCTTGTCGTCGACGGCGAGACCGGCTTCCTCGTCGATGACGAGCGCGGGATGGGCGAGGCAGTAGGCCGGCTGCACCAGATCGCTGCGCGGGACTGCCGGGCCTGGGTGAGCGAGCATTGCGACGTCGACGTGGTCGCCGCCGCGTACGAACGTACCTATCGAGCCGCGGCGCGCCCGGGCGCGGCGCGTTTATTCGCTGGTGTCTGAGCAGACCCTCAGCGTCCTGGACGGCAGCACGTTCGTCCTCGGGGATCGCCTCGGCGACGTCCGACCCGATCTGGGTCGTGAACACGGCTTTTTCTCCGAGGACACTCGTTTCATATCACGTTGGGTGCTTCGCCTCGGCGACAAGCCATTGCAGTTGTTGAGCCTTAATCAGAGCGCTCATTTCGACGCTCAGTTCTTCTTGACGCCGTCCGTGGGACCCGAGGGAGAGCCGCCGTGCTCGATCGTGCGCCACCGTCTCGTTGGCGACGTATGGATGGAGCGCCTGATCGTGACCAACCATCTCCACGAGACCAGCCGTCTACACCTTACGCTCGACGTCGACACCGACTTCGCTGACCTCTTCGAGGTCAAGGACGGGCGCGTCGCCGCGCGAGACGTGACCTGCGACCACGATCCTTCATCCCTAACACTGAGCTACGCGAGTGGCGACTTCCGCCGCTCGGTCACGGTCACGGCCAGCTCGCCGGCAGTCGTCACCCGCCACGGGTTTGCCTTCACCCTAGAGCTCGCGCACGGTGAGCAGTGGTCCGTGGACTTTGCGGTTTCCCCGCACGCCGCCCAGCCCGGCGCCACGTTTGCGCGCCGCGCGCCGCGAGGCGGCCTCGAGGGCCAGCAAAAGGCGAGATATGCCGAGCTCGAGACGTGGCTGGCCGAAGCGCCGGCGTTGGAGGCCGCCGACCCGGCGCTCACGCGCACCTATCGCGCGAGCCTCAGCGATCTCGGTGCGCTTCGCATGCGCCCCGACTTAGACGAGCACCCGACCCTCCCGGCGGCCGGGCTGCCGTGGTTCATGGCGCTGTTCGGTCGTGACAGCCTGATTACGAGCCTGCAAGCGCTGCCCTACCTCCCCGGATTGGCGGCGACCACGCTGCGTGTGCTCGCGGCCCGTCAGGCGCATGAACGAGATGACTTCCAGGAGCAGGAGCCCGGCAAGATCCTGCACGAACTGCGGTTCGGTGAGCTCACCTGGCGTCGTGAGCGACCCCATTCACCGTATTTCGGCAGCGCGGACGCGACGCCGTTATTCCTGATCCTCTTAGACGAGTACCACCTGTGGTCCGGCGACGACTCGCTGGTGCGGGAGCTCGAGCCGAACGCCCGTGCGGCCCTTACGTGGATCGCGGACAGCGGAGACCGCGACGGCGATGGATACGTCGAGTACGAGCGCCGCAACCGCGCCACCGGCCTGGTCAACCAGTGTTGGAAAGACAGCTGGGACTCAATCCAGTTCGCCGACGGCCGCCTCGCACAGGGACCGATCGCGACCTGCGAGATCCAGGGCTACGTTTACGATGCACAACGGCGATCAGCGCGGTTGGCCCGCGAGGTCTGGGGCGACGACGCGCTCGCACAACGGCTGGAGAAGCGTGCACGTGACCTCCGCGACGGCTTCCGGCGCGACTTCTGGGTCCGCGAGCGCGGCTGCTACGCCCTGGCTCTCGACGGCAACAAACGGCAAGTCGACAGCCTGACCTCTAACGTAGGGCACCTGCTGTGGTCGGGAATCCTCGACGATCGTGACGCTGCAATCACCGCAGAGCAGTTGCTCAGCGACGAGCTGTACTCCGGATGGGGAGTCCGGACCCTCGCCACACGCGAGGCGGGATACAACCCACTCGGCTACCACACCGGAACGGTCTGGCCGCACGACAACTCGCTGATCGCCGCCGGGCTCGCCAGATACGGACATCATGAGGCGGCGGGCACCATCGCCGGCGCGATCCTCGCCGCCGCGCCGTATTTCGAGTATCGGCTGCCCGAGGTCTTCGCCGGCTTTCCGCGGCGGCTGACATCGGTCCCGGTGGCATTCCCGACGGCGTCGCGTCCCCAGGCATGGGCCGCAGGCGCACCGCTTCTGCTGCTAACCACGCTGCTCGGCCTCCGTCCAGGATCCATCGACGCCCAAGCCGTCCTCCCGGATACGATCGGGCACGTCGCAATCCGGCAGCAGCCGGATTACTTGGCCATTGCCGCCCGAACAACTACTGTGTGACCAGTGAACGATCTCGAGATCCACGCACTCGTAACCAGACTGTCGCGGCCGCACTCTTCGGGCGGAGTTGTGATCGAGCGAGCCGCGATCCTCGCCGAAGGCGCCGACTTCGCCGCCGTCATGACCTGGATCACCGCACACGACGGCGCACCCGACGCGACGGTGTCCGCGACTCGCAGCCGGGGGCTTCACGGCTCGCGGATGAACGGTGGCGACGCGACCGCGTCGCGTGCGCCGCTGCGCTTCGTGCTGCCGCCCGGCGCGGTGGACTAACCACGGCAATCAGCGAGTTATGCCGCCGGGGTTGTATTCGGCCTGCATCGGAGTAGTGTCGGCTGGGTCGGGGTCTGGTGGCGCGGCCTGCGGGCGGGGCTGCCAGGCACCGAGGTAGGGCACGACGCGCGCTCGCGGCGGCCGGTGGCGGCACGTGGGGGTGAAGGACAGCATCCACCCGTGACAGGAGTTAGCCATGTCGCATGCACCGCGCGCGGATCTGAGCCAGGCATTCTGTAGCTATTGCGGGTATCCCCCGATAGGCCTGTCGCCTGCGAGCGCCCACCGCGTGTGTATGCGCTGTGAGATGGGGGTGGTGCTACAGGCGCCCGCGGGGTTAGGGCCGCGCCACGACGATCCGTTTGTGATCGTCGACAGGCAAGTCGCGGTCCAGGCGGTCTCACGCCATGCCGAGGTGGCGCTGTCCATCGAGGAGCCCGCCGGCCTTGATGCGCCGCTCGAGGACTTCCTGATCTGCAACAACGGCGACCACGACCGGGGCGAGTTGACGGCACTGGTAGAGCTCGTCTTCGCCGGGGCCGAACCGTCGAAGAGGCTCGAGTTACGCGCGGTCGCCAATCCGGAGCTCCGGCTTCAAGGCCGCGTTACCAGCTGCGGCCCCCCGCTGGGCGCGCTGCTCGTTCTGACCCCGCTCGTGGTGCGCGCAACGGCAGCACGTCAGCGGCGACCGGCCAGCCGGCGGAGCCTCGCCGGCGTTGGTGGCCCCGCCAGCGCGGGATGAGCGCGCGCGAACCGGGCCTCCTCGCATCCATACCACGGATCGGAAGAACTGAATGAAACCCATCGCAGCCTCGTCCTCGTCATCGCATTGATGGTTCCAGCGACCGCGCTGGCCTCGGGCGGCTCGACGTGCCAGGGGTACAAGCGACAGACCTGCAATGTCGTCTCCACCACGCAGCCCAGCGGGCCGAGCGGTGCGACGCATTCAGACTCGCTTCCGTTCACGGGCCTCGACGTCGTGCTGCTAGTCATCGGCGGCGGCACCCTGCTCGCGACCGGACTCGTCGTCCGCGCGCTCACGCGCCGGGTCAACTGACGGCGATCACGACGTCGGAGTCCGTTGTCGCTCGAGATTCGCCCAGTGAGCGTCGGCTGTATCAAGGCCGATGAACGTCGCATCAGGCTGAGATCGCTCCGCCGGCGGATGGTGCTGAGCATGCTGGGGGCTGTCGCAGTCGCTGTCGTGCTCGGATTCGTGCTCGCCGGCCGGCGCGGCCAGTTCACCGCCGCGCTGCACAGCGCTCCAATCTGGCTGCTGGGACTGGCGGTGCTGCTTCAGATCATCGCGCTGCTGGCTCGCACCGAGGCCTGGAACGTCTGCGTCCGAGCCGCGGGAGGAACGGTCACCCGCCGGCTGCTGTTCCGCGCTGCCGGCATCGGATACGTGGCGAGCCTCGTCAACGGGTCAGTAGGGGTCGTCGTACGCATCGCGTCGCTGCGCCGTCTCGCGCCGCAGGACACGCCTGCTGTGCCGGCGCTGGTGGCCGCCGAAGTTCCGATCATCACTGTGGAAGTCGCGCTCGCGGCGATTTTTTCGTTCACGCTGATCGCCCCCCTCGGGATCCCCTGGTGGGTGCCCTTGATCGCCGTCGGGGCGGTGATCGGGGCCGTGACGGTTCTGCGGCGGGTGTCGGAGCGCCATCGGACCGGGCTGTGGGCGGGTTTGGCAATCATGCGCAACCACGGTCGCGGGCGCATGATCGTGTTTGCGCTGTTGGCCGTGTGCGCACAGGTCGCGCGCAATTGGCTGATGCTCCACGCAATCGGCGTAAACGTATCTGTGTTTGACGCGATGGCCCTGCTGATCGCACTGTTCACAGTCGGCCAACTTCCCATCGGACCGAGCATCGGCCCCGCCGCGGCCATCCTGATCCTGGGGCGCCACGGCGTTGCCGCAACCGCCGCCGCCGGCGTACTGCTGACAGTCACCGGCGTGATCGGAACCCTGTGTTACGCCGCTTGGTCGATCACCGACCGGATCGTCACAGGTCGGCTAAACCCGAGCCCGGATACTGCCGTCGCGACCCTCTCCGTGACGCCCACCTCGGCGTGAACGGCGCTTGCCGGTCGCTTTCGTGTTGGCGCTGGCGCGAGCGACCGAGAGCCCGAAGCAATTCCGAGTGGCCCGGTCGGAATGTGGTACGCTCAAGGCGCGCTCCGTGAGCCCCTCGCTCTTCTCGCTTCCCGGGCGACGTATCCGGTCAGAAGGGCAGAGAGGCGGTCGGCTATGGCCACCGCAAGCAAGAAGTCCGGCGCGTCGAGAAGGCTCGCGCGCCCCCCGGCTCGCAGGCCTGTGCCGGCGCCGATGGAGTTCCTGATCTTCGAGGACAACAGCGGCTCCTATCACTGGCGGATCGTCGCCGCCGATGGGAACACACTCGGGCAGTCGGGGGATTTCACTTCCTACGACGCGGCGGAACAAGCCGCCCAGCAGATCTGCACCGGTGCCGCCTCGGCGCGTTTCGAGCGCCGCGAGCCTGGGACGGGCCCAATCGATCTGACCGCGCGTCGCGCTGCGTCGGACGACGGCTCAGACGCCGAACGCTGGTTGGATGAAGGCGGCAGCTTCAGCAGCGAGGCGGTGGCGCAATGGCCGGCGCCACGCTGATCGCGCCACCGGAGCCGCTCACGGCCCCGAGCGAGTCCGATCCAAAACGGACCTATAGCTGTCCCGAGTGTGGGCACGTCCTGCGTGTGTCCGGGCTCGGTCGCCACCGGGTGTACTTCGAGCCGGACGACGAGGGGTCACACGTCCCTGTCATGAACCGGGTGTGCCCGGCGTGCGGGCACGGCCTGCCGGGAAAGAGCTCGCGATGATCAGACCAACGACCCACCTCGGCTGCGCGCACTGCCGGCTTCGCTTCACTTCCGCGGCGGCGGCGTGCATCGTCGCGTGTCCCGAGTGCGGGGACTCACTTCAGCCGATCGCGCGCCTGGAGCTCACGTTCGGTTTCCGCGTCATCGGACCGGACGACCTCCCCCACGAGTTACCCTACGCGACCGCGGTCTCCGTCGCCCTGCCCAGGCCGGGATCCCCAACCAACCCGGCGGCGAAGTAGTGGCTACTGGAGAGGCAGCCGTCCTGACCGGGAACGAGCAGCTGGCGGGCATCAATGCCGACTACGAGCAGCGCTACGGGTTCCACGACGCCGAGAACTATCTGTACAAGGCGCCCAAGGGGCTGAGCCGGGAGATCGTCGAGAAGATCTCTGAGTTCAAGTCAGAGCCACAGTGGATGCGCGACTTCAGACTGAAGGCGCTCGACCACTTCCTATCCCGCAAGCAGCCAACGTGGGGCTCTCCGATGCTGGCCGAGCTCGACTACGACGACATTCGCTACTTCGTGCGCGCGTCGGAGACGCCCAGCCGGTCCTGGGACGATGTGCCCGAGGACGTCAAGCGGACTTTTGATCGCTTGGGCATTCCCGAGGCCGAGCGGAAGTTCCTGTCCGGAGTCGGTGCCCAGTACGAGTCAGAGGTCGTCTACCACCAGATTCACGAGGACCTCGAGAAGCAGGGCGTGATCTTCACGGACATGGACACCGCGCTGCGCGAGCACGAGGACATCTTGCGTCAGTACTTCGCAACGGTCATCCCGCCCAACGACAACAAGCTCGCGGCGCTGAACTCGGCCGTGTGGTCCGGCGGGTCGTTCGTGTACGTGCCCGAGGGTGTCCACGTCGACATGCCGCTACAGGCCTACTTCCGGATCAACACCGAAAACATGGGGCAGTTCGAGCGGACGCTGATCATCGCCGAGCCGGGCTCCTACGTTCACTACGTCGAGGGATGTACTGCTCCCACCTATAGCTCTGACTCACTTCACTCGGCTGTGGTCGAGCTGATCGCTAAGCCCGGCGCGCGCATCCGTTACACGACCGTCCAGAATTGGTCAACCAACGTGTACAACCTCGTCACGAAGCGCGCAGTCGCGTATCACGATGCCACGGTCGAGTGGGTCGACTGCAACCTCGGGTCCAAGCTGACGATGAAGTACCCGAGCATCTACCTGCTCGGAGAGCGAGCCCATGGCGAAGTCCTCTCGATCGCGTTCGCCGGCGCGGGCCAACACCAGGACGCGGGCGCCAAGATCATCCACGCCGCACCAAACACGACCTCCAACATCTTCGCCAAATCGATCTGCAAGGACGGCGGCCGCGGCTCCTATCGGGGCCTGCTCGAGATCGCCAAGGGCGCCCATGGCTCCCGGTCCAAGGTCGTCTGCGACGCGCTGCTGCTCGATGAGCACTCGCGCTCAGACACCTACCCCACGATCCGGATCAGCGAGGACGACGTCAACGTCGGTCATGAGGCGACGGTCTCGAAGGTCGGCGACGAGCAGCTCTTCTATCTGATGTCGCACGGGATCGGCGAGGAGGACGCCTCGAAGCTGATCGTGAACGGCTTCGTCGAGCCGATCATCAAGCAGCTGCCGATGGAGTACGCGGTCGAGATGAACCGCCTGATCGAGCTGCAGATGGAGGGCTCGATCGGCTAGGAGACCCGATCTCCGCCACGCCTGTGGCGCCGGTCAATCGTTGATATCGAGAACCGGCGTGATGTTCGGCAACTGCTGACCCTCGTCGGCGTGCTCGTTGGGGACGACGGCCGTGCCAACCGCAAAGAACTCGATCACGTGGCTGCCCCAGCCGTGGTTGTTCGCTTGCAGCTTGACCTCCACGATCCCGAGGACGCCGTCGCCGATCGCCTCGGCCTCTTTCTGCATGCGCTCCATCGCAAGCTCGCGCGCGTCATACAGAGCCTGCGTGTACTGCTCGAGCTCGACATTCTGTCCGGTCTGACGCATCGATTGCATCATCCCTCGGTGGGCGACGTGGTACACGCAGGTGCCCATGACCAGGCCGACCGGGCGCTTGCCCGTCTGCAGCAGCGTCCAGAAGGCCTGACCGCTGAGGTCGGATGTGAACGGACGTCCGTTGGGCGCACGGTGGACCTTGCCGCCCTTGTGCTTGATCGCAGTGCCGATCGCGATGAACTCGGCCATGTCCGCGCCCCACTCGTAGCGTCCGACATCGAGGCGGACCCCGACTATGCCGTCCGCACCCAGCTGATCGGCCTCCTCCTCCATGCGCGTCATCGCAAGCTCGCGGGCCGCGTACATCGCCTGCGTGAGGACACCCATCTCCTGGCTCGCCTTCCAGCTGGACTGCTGAAAGCCGATGTGGTAGATGCTCGAGCCCACGACCAGCCCCACTGGCTCGAAGCCGGCCTTCTCCACGCACAGGTACTCATTCACCGAGAGGTCGGACGTGAACAGTCCACGGGCGTTCATCCGCAGGCGCTCGCTGGCGTGTTCGGCGAGGCCCTCGGTACTAGTCGGATCGTATGTCGACATCGGCTGTTCTCCTGACGCGGTGGTGGACCAGTGTCACTAATGCCCGAGGTTGATTGACATCATCGGCACGCCCAGCGGCGCCGGGTGAGGATCGTGCGCCCCGAGGCGGATCGCCGTGCCCAGCACCTGCATCGAGACGATGAAGAAGTGGTGCCTGTAACCGACGCTCTCGTACTCGTGATGATCGATGCTGTGCGTGAGCGCCGAGATGACCATGTCGTTGGCACCGACCTGACTCGCCTGATGGCGCACCTCATCCATCGCGAGTCGACGGGCCGCGTAGACGCCCTGAGTGACCTCGGTCATTTCCTGATTGCCCCACCACGAACCCATCATCTGGTTGGCATACGGACTGAGTTCCACAGCCACCACCGAGGTGTGGCCAATAACATCCAACGTCTCGGCTCCGATGCGTCGTAGCTTGTCTACGTCCTGGCCCGAGAGCGCGCACATCCGGGGCCGAGGAGCGTCACGGACAGCGAGCGTAGTTTCACGGACGGCCGTCCCGAACACGACATATTCGACGTTGTTCGCGCCTCCGACGGAGCTATTGACATTGATCTCGATGCCGATCACCGCGTCCGCGCCCGCGAGTTGCGCCTCCTGCCGCAGGCGGTCGAACGAACGCTGGCGCGCCAGGTTCCACGGCGCGGCAAACGACGGTATCTCGCGGACCCCTCCGCCGAAGGAGGACCAGCCGTAGTTCTGCCAGCCGTGCTGGACGACCGAGGAGCCCATGACCTGCGCGATCGGCGTCAGACCGGAGCTTTGCGCGACCGCAAACTCGTTGACGGTCAGATCGCTCGTAAAGACCGGAGAGCTCGACGCTGCGACCCGCTTCAGACGCTGCTCAGCCCCAAGCGGGATCCCCCCATCTCGGATGCGCTCGAGATCAACCGCTGCTGCCTCGCGCTCATCCTCGCTCAGGGGTGCCGCTCGTTTTCGGAACAATGGCAAGGCACTTCATGCTGGCACATCCGAGAACGCGACCTGTGCCGAGAGGCCGCCCGCTGAGTGGAGGGTGCGGTTGAGCCACAGATGTCAGGCGATCGGTACCCCGCCGGTGGCGACATCGGTGAGCCGATCGTAGAGGCGCTGGCATTCGGATCCGATTGGTCGAGGCTCGTCGACGGGAGGGACGATTGAACGGACGTGTCCGATGAGATCGCGCACGCTGTTTGGTGCCTCGCGGCCCTGCCGATAGAGGGCCTGCGAGGCCAAGACGACTAACCCGGCCAGCGCTCCGTCCAGGCATTGGGCGACTGCGGCGGCCTTGCGCCAGGCCAGGAAGGCCAGCTCTGGCACATCGTTTTGTCCGAAGCCTCCGAGTGAGAGCAGCGTGGGCTGGGCGGTGGCGCGCGCCTCTTCAGCCCATCCGTTGATCGCCATGTGCAGCGGCTTGACCGACCATTCGTCTCCGCCGACCAGCGGCGCGACTGTCGGATGCTGAAAGAGATGGTCGCTCAATCGTTGGCTGAGCTGACACAGATCGGCATGGGCAAAGGCCAAAGCATCGATTGCCGGCGCGGCCTGGGCATTGTGGTAGCCCCCTGTCGAATAGACCGCCCCGTCCGGGTGGCGCTCGCTGGGCGGAAGGAAGACCGGGTTGTCAGTGACCGAGGACAGCGACACGTTGGCGGCGTTTTCGACTACATATTGAGCTCGCCGGGTTGCCCCCAAGACGCGCGGCAGGATGCGAAGCGACACCGAGGCCTGATGAGTTTGCTGCGCGTGAGCCCGGTCGCCGAGCAGGGCGCGTAGTGATGAAAGCGCGGCGGCTTCGTGCTCATCTCCCCAAAGCTCTTCCAGATCCTGGGCGTAGTGCTCCTGCGGGGTGCCCGTGATGTCGGCCACCAACGCGAAGACTTGCTCGGCGACGGCCAGGCGGGCGCGGCCGGCCAGGGCCGTGTCAGCGATGAGCGCGGCGGCACACGGGGAGCCGTTTATCAAAGCCATGCGCTCTTTCGGGGAGAGCTCGATGCGGTCGCTCAGCGCGTAGAACAGGGTGCCGAGAGGCAGGATTTCGCCCGCGCCTCCGTTCGACTGCGCCGGCACGACCGGCAGCGGGCCGCCACCCAGCATGTTTGCGACCGCTGTGGCGACGTCTGACCGCACCGCCGCGTGTCCCCCCAGAAAATTCGCCAGTCGCGCCAGCACGATCGCCCTGGTCACTCGCGCCGGCAGCGAGTCGCCGTAGGACATAGCCGTCCACAGCCGAGACGGCCGGCTGGCTTGCGCTTCCGGACCCAGAACCACCGTCGCTCGATCTCCCGGAGCCGACGTCACGCCATAGATCAACGCCTGCGGATCGGCGCTCAGCCTAGACGCCACGAATGCGTCAAACGATGCTGCACAACGATCCATAGTCTCGAGCGCCTCCTTGGCCAGCGCAATCCGATCCCCTCGCCAGGCCACGCGCGAGACCGTCTCAAGCGTGATGTCGAAGCGATCAGTCAGAACCAGGACGCCGGGGTCAGCCACCGCTCGGCCACCATACAGCGACGCCTTGCATGGACTCCGACCCGCGGCAACGACTACCGCATCGCCAAACTCCGACACTTAGCGGGGTACGCGGGTGCGACGGTGTGGTGCTCGCCCTCCCCCGCCGACGTTCGGCGCTGCGAGCCCGGCGACGCCACCGTGGCACCGGCCCCTTTGATCGAGTGGGCCTCTTCAGAGGGAACGTGTGCGGGGCGAGCCGGTCCTAGCGCGCGGACCGCACAATGAGAGTGCGCTACGTCGTCGCGCTGCGCGAGACGGCGCGCATTCTGTTGTTGCGCGGGTTGTGCTCGACCTCGGCGAGTCCGAGCTGTTCCAGGACGGGCGGCAGGTAGGTGGCGAAGCGGCCCCGCAGACCCTTCTTCAGGCCGTACCAGCCGCCGACGGGGTTCTCTGGCGAGCGTGCCCAGGCCTCCACCGTTCCCGGCGCGGTTGGCTTCTGCTCGTCCGCGTTGCCGAGCGCCATCCAGTCCTTGTGCTCGCACAGCATCTCGTGCAGGTCCGCGATCGCGCGGAGGTGGTAGCGCAGCTCGGTCTTGCCGACCCGCACGACCAGCGTGGGCGGGTCGGCGGACTCGTCCTCATACGCGTGATATTGGGAGCTCCCGGGTGGCGTGCTGAGAATCCACGGATCCTCACGCGTGCCTGATCCTGTCGCCTGAGCTGTCGGCATGAGGGGATCCCTTCCGATTGTCGGTAACCTCAATGTTACGGTAGCATGGCGGTTACGGATCGGTCAAGACGCGACGACGGAGGGCGAGCTGAGATGGGGCGAGCGCTGCACCGAGACGCGCTTGACGCGCTGGGGGACCCGAACCGCCGCGCGATCGTCGAGATCCTCAGCCACGGCGGACAATCGGTGCAGCAGATCGCCGACAGGTTGCCGATCAGCCGACCCGCCGTCTCCCGGCATCTGCGAGTGCTCAAGGGCGCCGGCCTGGTCGCCGACCGGGCCGCCGGCACGCGACGCATCTACCAACTCCGCGCCGAGGGCGTAGATGCGATCCGCGAATACTTCGCCCAGACATGGGACCAGGCGATCGCCCGCTACCGCATCGTCGCCGAGAACACGACCACAAACGCAGATGAGCGTTGAGCCGCTCGTTGTCGCGTTCGAAGTGAGCGTCCCGCCCGCACAGGCGTTCGAAACCTGGACACGTCGATGCGCGACCTGGTGGCCGCCGTCACACACGATCAGCGGCAACGCCGCGACCATCGCGTTCGAGCCTCGCAGCGGAGGACGGATCACCGAGCACGAACGGGACGGAAGCCAGCACCAGTGGGGAGAGATCCTCGACTGGGAGCCGCCCACCCGCCTGCGCTACCTCTGGCACCTGTTCTTCGACCCGAGCGAGGCGACCGAGGTCGAGGTCACGTTCAGACCGACCGATCACGGCACCGCCGTGCGGCTCGAGCAGCGTGGCTGGGACCGGCTCGGCGAACCGGGACCACGCCGGCGAGACCACACCGAGCAGGCCTGGCAAGAGATCACCGACAGCTACATCCGAGCGTCCTCGCGACACGCAACGACCGCTGACGACGCGGGGTAGCGCCGGGGCTCGACGACCGGCTACGGCGAAGAGGGCGTGCCGCCACGTCGTGCCCGCGGAGGCCGGGCGCGCAGGCTGACCGTCCAGGCGGCGGCTATCAGTACGGCCCCGATCGCGAGCGCGATCAGCGCAGTCGTGTTGGCCCCGCTGCCACCGGTGGTGGTTGCGGTTGCCGGAGGGATCGGGATCGAGTAGCCGGACGCGGCTGCGAGACGTTCAACGGCGGTCAGGGTGGCAGTCCCGAGTTCTGTGCCGCCCACGGGCGTCCGCAGGCCCGCGAGCGTGGACTGGGCGGCGCGTAGTGGGCCGGCCTGTCTGTCGAACCCGTAGCCGTCAGGCATCACGACCAGAAGCGGACCACGGTAGACGAGCGAGAGCTCCTGTCCGAGGAAACGGGCGTAGGTCGCGGGCTGACGCCACAGCTCGGTGACCGAGCCGAGGTCCGTGCGGGAGGCGATGATCGCCACGCGGATGGGGTAGCCGCTCCGCGCGGCGGCCTCGAGCAATCCGGTCACCTGGCCCTGCTGGCCGACGGGGACCCCGGCGTCCTGCGGCAGGAACAGCGACTGGGTCGCAAGGACGTCGCTCGCCGGGTCGCCGTCGGCGCTGGCTGAGCCGGCGAGCCAGCCCATGGCAAGTGCCAAGATGACCGTGGACGCGAGCGCCACAACCAGCCGGTGAGCGCGAGAGCGATGAATCGGGTTATCCCTAGAGTCCGTCAACTGCGATGAGCCCGGAAGCGAAACGACGTGGACTGGAGGCCGCGGGCGCCGGTACCGCCAAGTCTAGGCGTCGGAGGCTCGCACCGATCGCGGTGCGGGGGCCCGCTCGGACAGCCGCGCTCGCGGTCGGGGTGGCTCTGGTGGCGATCGGGATGCTTCCGGCCGCGGCGCAGGCCCACGGCCCGATCGCGCCGGCGGCGTCGAGCTACTTCGCGAAGGTGCTGGGCCTGCCGGCCGGGCTCGACGCGAAGGTTGTCGACGGAGATCTGCGGATGTGGTTGCGCGTGCCGGCGAGCGAAACCCTCGTCGTCGTCGATTACCGCGGGGCTCCGTACCTGCGGTTCTCGCGCGCGGGCGTGGACGTGAATCGGAACTCGTCGATGTACTACCTCAACGAGACGCCGGTCGCGCAGACGCCTCCGTCGTATCTCACCGCGAGCACGCCGCCGAGCTGGCACCGGGTGACCGATGGACATGCCTACGAGTGGCACGACGGCAGGCTCCACGCTCTCGCGACGGTCGCCCTTTCGCCGGACGTGTCGTTCGTCGGCCGCTGGACTATCCCGCTGCGGATCGACGGCCGTCTGCGCTCGATCTCCGGCGGGCTGTGGCATGCCGACAATCCGTCGATCGTTTGGTTCTGGCCGATTGTCGTGTTGTTCGTATGCATGATGGCGGCCTGGAGAGTGCGGCGCCCCGAGCTCGATCGGCTGGTCGCCCGGGTGCTCGCGGTCACGGCGCTGAGCGTCGTCGCGATCGCGGGTCTCGGCCTCCAACTTCACGGGCGTCCGACGGTTAGGCCTTTCCAGCTCGTCGAGCTGGCCGCGATCCTCGCGTTCGTCGGCTGGGGGTTGTCCCGGGCGTTGTTCCGGGTCCCCGGATATTTCACTTGCTTCTTGATCGCGGTCGCCGCCATCTGGGCGGGAGGGGAAATGGTGACGACGCTGTTGTACGGGTTCGTCCTGCTCCCGCTACCCGCGTTCTCCGCCCGATTGGTGACGGTGCTCTGCCTCGGCACCGGCGTGGCGTTGCTTCCGCTCGTGTTTCGCTTGTCCGACTACGACGATGACCGGCGCCGTAAGCGGCCCGCGGACGGCCGTGACGCTGGACATGGCGGGGTCTCCGAGAGCTTGGCGTAAGTCCCGGTCGCGGCGCCGGTCGGCGGCTCGCGCCGCGGTCCGGCTCGGGTGGGCTGGTCCCGCCGCGACCGCGGCGTTGATTCTTCCGGCCGCTTGTGGATCGACAGAGCATCGGTCCGCGGCCGCGGCTCCCCCAGCGGCGCTCCTCGCTGAGGCTCGCCCGATCGGGCGGGGGGCGCGCTTTCAGCCACCGGCCGTGGGTCCGGTCGTCGGTCCGTGCCGCCGCCGCCTGGGACGCCGCGACGGCGTGCACGTCGAGTTGTTCGCCGCCAACCGGGTGGTGATCATCCCCGCCGGGATCGGCACGCGGCCGCCGCGACGGGTCTCGGAAGGGCGGATATCAGCCGCTTCCTGCTACGGCGAGTTGGTCACGCTCGACCCGACCGGGCTCGTGCTGGTGCGGCCGGGATCGCATCCTGCGGTGGCTGACCTGTTCCTCGCCTGGGGTCAGCCGTTGTCGTCTCGGCGGCTGGGCTCGTTCTCGGCGGCCGCCCGAGGGTCGGTGTCGGTGTTCGTCGACGGGCGGCGGTGGGGTGGCAGGCCAGGCGAAGTGCCGTTGCGCCCGCACTCGGAGATCGTGCTCGAGGTCGGGCCGCACGTTCCGCCCCATCGCGCTTACACCTTCCCGCCCGGTACGTGATCAGGCGGTATCTTCCTTGGCAGGATGCCGGTGCGTCTCCAGCGCGGCGTTGTCATCAGGCGCCTCGCCCCGGCGGCGTTGATGCCCGCCGGAGCGTTCGCGGTCCACCAGCTTCGCTACTGGCTCGCGTTCGGCAGCCATGCGGGCGTTGAGCTGGCCGACCAGGGTCATTCGTACCTGCATTCGATCGTGCCGTGGATCGTGCTGCTGATCGGCCTGAGCGTGGGCACGTTCCTGCTCGCGTTGGGCCGCGCGTTTGGCGGCCGGGTGTCGGCACCGCGCTACACGCTTTCGTTCGCCGCGCTGTGGTTGCTGTGCGCAGCCTGCCTGGTCGCGATCTACACCACGCAGGAGTTCCTCGAGGGCCTGTTTGCAACCGGGCACCCGGGTGGCCTGGCCGGCATCTTCGGTTACGGAGGCTGGTGGTCGATCCCGGCGGCGCTGGCGGTTGGGCTGGTGCTCGCGGCCGCGTTCCACGGCGCGCGTCGCGTGCTCCACGCGGTCGCCGAGCGTTGCGGGCGGCGTGTGACGATCACTGGTCGCCCGCCTGCAGCGGTGCGGGTCCGGCGAGATGTGCTGCTGCCCGCGCTCACACCGCTCGCGGACGGATGGTCGGGCCGCGGTCCGCCGTGTGTGGCCTCGCGCTCCGGGCTCTAGACCCGGTGAGCGCGCGCTCGGATAGCTGAGCAAAGGCCGCTCTGAGCCGCCCGTGGCAGCGGGTGGTTGCGGGGCGCTTTCAGTCCGGGCAGTCCTGGTCGCCAAGTAAGGAGGACAACCTTGAGCTACAAATCCTCGCTCGGGCGGGTCACGGTTACCGTGCTCGTCGCGGGTTCCGTTGGGTTGCTGTTGCCGGCATTCGCGTCGGCACACGCGCGGATCAGCCCGGCGGTGTCGGTGGCGGGCAAGCTTCAGCTGTACAGCCTGGCCGTGCCCACCGAGAAGAACGGGCTGACAACGACGACGATCGTGATGACCGTCCCGGCCGGTTTTGGGATCGATTCGTTCGTGCCGCCGCCCGCGGGGTGGCACATGCAGGAGCAGCAGACCGGGTCGGGTGACAGTGCCGTGGTCACGAAGGTGACGTGGACCGGTGGGAGCACGCCGACCGGCGAGGACTCGCTGTTTCAGTTCCTGGCGCAGCCGGCTTCGGCCAAGACGTACACGTTTCAGGTCGAGCAGACCTATTCCGATGGATCGATCGTGAACTGGGCCGGGTCGGAGTCCTCACCCGCCCCGGCGCCGACGATCGAAGTCGCCGATTCGCTCGGTGGCGGCGGCGTGTCGGTACTGACGATCATCGCGCTGCTCGTCGGAGTGCTGGGTCTGCTCGCCGGCGGGTTTGCGTTGATCGGTGGTTCGAGGGAGCGGGACCTGGCGTGAGCCGGCGCGTCAGGACCCCGCTGGTCGTCACGATTGCCGCAATCGGCGTGTGGGTCGGCCTGCCGGGCGCCGCCTCCGCGCACGCGTACCTGGTCAAGACGGTTCCGGCGGCAAGCGTCATTCTCGAAGCTCCGCCTCAAAACATCCAGCTCACCTACGACGAGGCGGTCGAGCCGCGGCTGGCGATCATCTCGGTGACCGACGCCGACGGACACCAGGAGACGACCGGGCCTGTGCACCGTTCGCCCGCCGACCCCGACACGCTCGTGGTTCCGCTGCGCTCACATCTGCCCGAAGGTTGGTACCTGATCTTCTGGCGAGCGATCTCGGTGGACGGCCACCCCGTCGAGGGGGCATTCACCTACGCGGTCGGACCCAGTCCCGGACCGGCCCCCCAGTTCCGGGTTCCGAACATCTCGGCCACCGCGGTCACGCCACAGCTTCTGATCGCCCGCTGGTTGATGTTCGTCGCGGTGATGGCGGCGGTCGGGCTGCTCGTGATGAGACTGCTCACCGCGCGGCCGGTCGTGCGGGAGGTGGAAGGGGTGACGCTGCGGACGTTGTCGGTCGCGTTCGCCGTCGCCGCCGCCGTCGGGCTGATCGCGATTCCGGTCTACCTCGACTTCTCGACCGCCAATGACACGCTGCGTTCGGTGTTCGACCTCCCAGCGCTCGTGCCACTGTTCCGCGTCACCGCGTTCGGACGAGCGATCGTCGACCTCGAGGTGTGCTTCGCGCTGTTCTGCGTGGCCGGCGCAGTCGCGCTCTGGGTCGATCGCCCGGACCGCGCCAGGCGCTCGATCGCGGAGCTGATCGCGTTGTGCGGTGCGCTGCTCGCCGCCGCCGCCGTGTTGATCGTTCCGGGCGCCGCCGGCCACGCCGCTCAGACTTCGCCCCGTGGGCTCACTCTGCTGTTCGACTGGCTGCACATGGTCTCTGGATCGGTGTGGCTCGGCGGTCTCGTCGGCCTACTGGTGCTTTGGTTCAGCGTGTCCGCGCGCGAGCGAGTGGCCGCTCTGTCGGTGTGCGTGCCCCGCTTCTCTAAAGTCGCCGTCGCGTCCGTCGTCGTCCTCGGCGCATCCGGCGTCGGCGAGGCGATCAACCACATGCCGGCTGTCAACGCGCTCTGGGAGACGAGCTACGGTCAGGCCATCCTGGTCAAAGCGGGGTTGCTGGGCGGCGCGCTGTTGATCGCATCCGGGAACCTGCTTCGCTCCCGCCCGCGGCTGATCGCGGCCCGCAGGCGCCCGGAGGTCGGCGAGCCGGCGGCCCGACTGCTCCGCGGACTGGTCAGCGGCGAGCTGGTGATCGTGGTCGGCGTCGTGTTCGCGGCGGCCGTGCTGTCGAGCCTCCCTCCGCCCCCACCCGCGTTCGCGCTCGAGAACTCGGCGATCGCCAAGGTCGGTCCGGGCCGCGTCGCCGACACGGTCGGACACGCGGGCTACGTGCTGCAGGTTCTCGTGTCACCGAACAAGGCGGCCGCGCCCGACTCGTTCGCGTTGCGGATCACCAAGGGCGGGCAACCGGTGCGCGGGGCCAACGTGACGCTCCTGTTCAACCACCTCGAGATGGAGATGCCAACGCAGGAGTACCAGCTGACCGAGACCCAGCCGGGGATCTACTCACGTGCCGCTCCTGCGCTCGTGATGGTCGGACGCTGGGGGCTGACCTTCCAGGTCACCCCGAAGCACGGCCTGCCGTTCACCGCACTGATCGTCGACCAGGCCAACGGATGAAACCGCTGACGCTCAGCGACAAGGAAACGGAGAAGCCCGTGATCGACCGAGTAAATCACCGCCTGACGCCGCGCCGGCGCACCGCCTTCGGTGCGCTGATCGCCGCCGTTCTGGCGGCCGGGTGCGGCGGTGCCGGAAGCGGGCTCACGGTCCCGCAGGTCGCTCCCGCCAGGGTGTACTCACTTGGCGGCTTTCAACCGAGCGGACCGATCACCGCGGGTCACCCCGTGACCGTCACCTTCACCGTCTTACTACCGAGCGGGAAGGCGCTGACTCAATACAAGACCGGTCCCGGTCCGCATACCGGCGTGCATCTGATCATCGTCCGCGACGACCTCGCCTACATCATCCACCAACACCCGCCGATTGGACCGAACGGGCTCTTGCGGCAGACGGTGACGTTCCCGGCACCGGGTCCATACAAGGTGCTCGTCGACGTGTATCCGAACATTCCCGGCGGTCAGCCCAACTTCCAGCTGTTCCGCAAGGTCAACGTCACCGGTGCATACCGTGCCCTGCCGCTCCCGCCGTTCAAGTCCGACCTGGTGGTCGACGGCTACCACTTCGACATGGCGCCGCATCTTCAGATCCACGCGATCGATGCGCAGTTCCTCAAGGTCGAGGTGACCGACGCACACGGGCACAAGCCGACGTTCGTGCCGTGGTTCGGCGCCCTCGCGCACGCGATCTTCTTCCGCCAGGGGACGCTCGACTACTTCCACACTCACATCTGCGCTCCGAACGCACCGAACTGCGGCGTGCTTGCAGGCGTCCCGTCATCGCGGATCTCGGGCAGTTCGCCCGCGCCCGGAAAGCTCACCATCGGCGTGCTGCTGCCGGAGGCGGGTACATGGCGACTGTTCCTGCAGATGAAGCTCGGCGGCAAGATCGTGACCGCGCCGTACACGCTCAAGGTCGCCTCATGAGGCCCGCCGGCATCCGGCTCAGGCTGCTCGCGGCGATCGTGGCGCTTGGCGTGGGCGTCGCCGCGGTGATCATCGCAATCCTGCTCGTACGGAGCGCGCTCGGCTAGACATGAGACCCCCGGCGATGATCGTTTCGCTCGCGTTCGTCGCGACGCTGATCGTGCCCGCCACGGCGCTCTCCGACGGCGATCCCGCGAGCGACGTGCTCCTTGCGCAAAGGGTCTTCTATCCCTACAGCCCGTCCGTCAGCGCCGGTCTGCAGAAGACCCTCAACGCCGAGACAGCGGCGGCCAGCCGAGCGCACTTCCCAATCAAGGTGGCGCTGATCGACACGCCGGTCGATCTCGGAGCGATCCCGACCCTGTTCGCCAAGCCGCAGCAGTACGCCGACTTCCTTGACCAGGAGATCAGCTTCGCCGGGAGCAAGCAACTCCTGCTGGTCGTAATGCCAGATGGATACGGCGTCGAGGGTCTCGGCATCCCGGCAACCGACACAGCATCGAGATTAAAGCGGCCGGTGGGCCACGCGAGCGACGACCTCGCCCGGGCGGCCGTCGCCGCGTTGCCAAAGCTCGCCGCGGCCGCGGGCCACCCCATCGCTACCGAGTCTGGGCAGTCAGGCGGCGGCGAGGGCAATAACACGACAGCGCTCAGCGTGGGCGCGTTGGTATTCCTGGCCGTCGTCGCGAGCGCGGCCGTGCTCTGGTTTCGCCACCGACTCGGAGACACGCAATGACGATCAGAACCCGGAGGTCGCTGCGTCCTAACTCCGCGCAGGCGGCAAGTCGGCGCGCGTGCCTGGCGGCGCTGCTCGTGGCTGTCCTATTCGGGCTACCGGCCTCGGTTGCGCGTGCCGACGGGGATCCGGGTAGCGACGTCCTGGTCTACCAGAACCTGTACTTCGGTACCGACGCCGGCCTCTCGGTACAGCAGCAGGCCCAGCTCGGAGCCCTGCTGAAGACGGCGGCGCGGACCGGCTTCCCGGTCAGGGTCGCGATCATCGCCAGCCCGTTCGACCTCGGCGCGATCACCGGTCTGTGGCGCCAGCCGCGCACGTACGCCCGCTTCCTCGGATACGAGCTGTCGTTGGCCTACAAGCAGCGGCTGCTGGTGGTGATGCCCAACGGGCTCGGATTCAACTGGCCCGGACACTCGCCGGCATCCGCGTACCGCGTGCTGGCTGGCATCTCGATCGGGTCCGGCGGAGCCGAACTGTTCAACGCCACTGAAGCCGCCGTCGGCAAGCTCGCTGTTGCCGCCGGCGTCAAGCTTCCGGCGAGCGCGGGCGCGCCGGCGACGTCGGCGGCGCCGAGCGCACCATCCGGCTCGGTCGCGCAGCCTTCAGCGCCACGCCGCAGCACCGATGAGGTGCTCGGAATCGTCGTGCTGGCGCTTGCGGGGATCGCAGGCGTCGCATTCGCGATCGCTCGGACGGCCCGCCGCCGCGGCTGGGCCCGACCGCGGCTCTCGATCCCGCGGTTGACGCCGCCCTCGATCGTCCGGCTGGCGATTCCCGGCGGCGCCGTGCTGCTGATCGTGCTCGTCGCCGGCGCGGCGACACTCGTGCGGTCGAGCGCGCCCGCTCAAACACAGCCGGACGCGCTGGCGGCCAATCCCTACCTGGATCCCGGCACCCCGGTGCACGCCGTCGCTTCGAACTTCACGCTGTCTGACCAGTTCGGGCAGACCGTCTCGCTGGACTCGTACCGCGGCAAGGTCGTGATCCTCGCGTTCAACGACTCCGAGTGCACGACGGTGTGCCCGCTCACGACGACCGCGATGCTCGACGCCAAAGCGATGCTGGGCAAGGCCGGCTCGCAAGTGCAGCTGCTCGGAGTCGATGCCGATCCGGCTGCGACCTCGCTCGAGGACGTGTGGTCCTACTCGGAGCTCCACGGGATGCTGCACTCGTGGCGGTTCCTCACCGGCACGCTCCCGCAGCTGAAGCAGGTCTGGAAGGACTACGGGATCGAGGCCGCGGTCGAGGACGGGGAGATCACCCACACGCCGGCTTTGTTCGTGATCGACCGGCAGGGCAGGCTCTCCCGGCTGTACATGACCCAGATGTCGTATACCGCCGTCCCCCAGCTGGGTCAGCTGCTCGCGCGGAGCGCGGCGGCGCTGCTGCCCGGCAGCCCCAAGGTTCGCGCCGATCTGTCCTACGCGCAGATCGAGCCCACTGCACCGACCCAATCGGCGACCCTGCCGCGGGCCGGAGGCGGCACGGTCAACGTCGGTCCCGGCAAGTCCGCCAGGCTGTTCATGTTCTTCGCGACCTGGGATCAGGAAACCAGTGGCCTCGCCGGGGAGCTTGATTCGCTCAACCGCTATGAAGCGATCGCAGCACGCACGGGCCTCCCCCGACTGACCGCCGTCGACGAGGCGAGCGTCGAGCCGAGCCTGAACACCGCCACCCAGTTCCTCGACAACCTCCCGCACCCACTTTCCTACCCGGTCGCTCTCGACGAGAGTGGAAAGCTCGCCGACGGCTACGAAGTCCTTGGCCTGCCGTGGTTCGTGCTGACCTCGCCCACCGGCAAGCTCCTCTACTACCAGGAGGTGTCGACCGCCGGGTGGCCGAGCACGAGCGTCCTCGTCCGATACGTCAAGGCGGCGCTCGCCCGCGCCTCGAAGGCCGCCAGTCCCGCCCAGGTCGATCACGAGCTCGCCAGCTCGCCGCGGCCGCTCGCCACGCTCCACCAGCAAGCCGACCGGCTGCTCGGAAACCAGTTCGCGCTCGCCGCCCGCGTCCGAGCGCTGCGTGGTTATCCGATCGTGATCAACGCGTGGGCGTCCTGGTGCGGACCGTGCCGCTCGGAGTTCGGCCTGTTCGCGTCGGCCTCGGCACGCTACGGCCGCGAGGTCGCGTTCCTCGGCGCCGACACCGACGATTCCGCCGGAGACGCCCGCACCTTCCTCGGGCAACATCCCGTCAGCTATCCGAGCTACGAGACGACCACTCAGGCCCTGTCGCCGCTGGCCGCGGTCGAAGGCCTGCCGACAACGATCTTCATCAACCGGGCGGGTAAGGTCGTCTTCGTGAACACCGGCCAATACGACTCGCTGGGCACGTTGGACTCGGACATAAGCAGCTATGCGCTGTCAGGATGATCACCGACGAACGACCGGCGGTTTCATGCGCGCCGGTGGCCAGCGGTATCGCGTCATGGTGCTTCGGGCTCTCGACCCCTAGAACCCGCATCAGGTCTGCGCCGCGAAGACGTGGGCGACCCCTCCGCCGCTGAAGACGATGGTGCTCATCGGCTCGATGGTGAGCGGTGCGAGGAAGAGCCGCTCGCCCGCGCCCAGAACGACCGGATGGACAACAAGGCGGTACTCGTCGATCAAGCCGGTCTCGACCAGCGATCGGGCGAACCGTACCCCGCCGTGCGCAAGCAGATATCCGTCGGAGCGCTCCTGCTTGAGCCGCGTGATGGCTTCGGCCAGGTCTCCGGCGGCGATTGTCGTCTCGCCCCAGTCGGCGGATGCGAGCGAGTCCGAGAACACGACCTTGGGGATCTCGTTCATCGGCTTGGCGAACGGCCCGGAGGCGCGGGGCCAGTAGGTGGCCCACCCCGCGTAGGTGGTGGCGCCGATGAGGTGCGCGCCGGCGTTGCTCAGGGTCTCGACAGTCCAACGGACGCCGTCATCGGAGCGTCCCGCAGCGACCCAGTCGGTGCTCCCGTCGATTGGTGCCACGTAGCCGTCGAGCGAGACGGACATCTTCAGGACCAGTGAGGCCATGCGCTGCTTCCTTCCCGGGATGGATGACACGAGCCGCTCGAGTCGATGATGATGCAGATAGATCCGCACCGCTGCTAACTTCGGCTGCCCCGTGAAGCCCCGCCGGTTGACGGCCGCCACCCGCTTCGGTCGCGGCATTGACGGCATCCGTGGTCGCTTTCTACGCGTCTGCCCGCAGCCTCCAGATCGGGCCAGCCCTGGCGGTGATCGCGTTCACGGCGGTCGCCACGAATCTGATCGCGATGAGCGGCGGGATCCTCGTGTTCCACGACTCGATCGGCGTCGGCGGACCGGAGATCGTCGGACGCGTCCTCGCGTTCTGCATGGTCATCGCCGCTGCAGCGTTGCTGCCGGCGCCGACCCGCGTGCGAATAGCCGGCGCCTACTAGCGGCGCCTGGGGTGCCGCGTTCGATCGCCGGTTGCGGCTCCGATGTCGTGGCGCAGTTGCTGGGTCTGCTCAAGAACTTGCAGCTTCTTGAGTGCCTGGTTTTCGATCTGGCGGATGCGCTCGCGAGTCACGTTGAACGCGCGCGCAACCTCCTCGAGCGTGCGCGGACGCTGCTCGCCGAGACCGTAACGCAACTCGAGCACGCGGCGCTCCCGGTAGGAGAGATTCTCGAGTGCCTCGCGCAGGGCCTGGTTGGCGAGTATCTCCGCGGCTCGCTCGTAGGGGGACTCAGCTTGCTCGTCGGCGATCAAATCCCCGAACTCAGACTGGTCCTCCTCACCGACGGGCGTCGCGAGCGAGATCGGCGCCTGCGCAGAGCGACGGATCCCTTGGACCTCCGAAGGCTCGAGCCCGGTGACCTCGGCGATCTCATCGTCGGTCGGCTCGCGGCCCAGCCCGGTCGCCAGCTTGCGCTCCGCCCGCCCGATCCGGTTGAGCTTCTCGACAATGTGGACCGGGATCCGGATCGTCCGTGCCTTGTCCGCGAGGGCACGGGCGACCGACTGCCGGATCCACCAGGTGGCGTAGGTCGAGAACTTGAATCCCCTGCGGTAGTCGTACTTCTCCGTTGCACGAACGAGACCGAGCGTCCCCTCCTGGATCAGGTCGAGAAACGGCATCCCCTGGTTGCGGTAACGCTTGGCGATCGAGACCACCAGCCTCAGGTTCGCCTCGACCATCCTCTGCTTTGCCTCGAACGAGCCGCGCTCGATCCGCTTGGCAAGAACAACCTCCTCCTGGGCGGTCAGCAGCCGCACCTTGCCGATGCCCTTCAGGAACAGCTGCAGACCATCCGTCGTCCCTTCCGGCTCAAGATTCAGCTGGGCCTTGCGGCGGGCCCCCTTCTCAGCCCCGCGCTCGACGCCGATCAGGGCTGCCGCGGTGGCTGGATCGACGTCGTCGATCAGCTCGATCTCGCAGCGCTCGAACACACTGTGCAACTCCTCTACGTCGGCGCCTTCGAGCCCGAGGTCGGCCGTAGCGATCGCGATCTCGGCGTAAGTGAGCACGCCCAACTGCAGCCCACGCTCGATAAGCCCTTTTACCTCTTCAAGCTCCCCGAGATCCGCGGCTGACATCCGCGTTCAGCCCGCGGGCGGGGGCCGGTGCATGCAAAGTGCCTCCAGCGGTGCGTCGCGCCCACGTGTCGCTGGATCGTGTTCCGCCCTCGTCATGTTTTCACGCCCTCCAGTGCCGCTGTCAGTAGGCGCGCAAGGAAGAAACCCGCGGCACGTTCGACCAGGGAGAAAGCCCTGAGGCCCCGTAGCTGGCGCCCCCAGAGCAACACGCCAGCCCCGCAGTCAAAACCAGTGGCCCACGCCTCTCGCCTCGTGACGCAAGCGCGTCGTCGGTGGCATGAGGGCGTAGGGTGAGAATCCGGGCCGCAGGGCCAGCTCGCTCACGACTCTACTCCGATTCGCGGCGTCCGCCCGAGCGGAGGCAAAAAATGCTGCTCAACCCGCTCCTCGGGGATCACGCCGTCGCTCGTGACCGCCGTCGGTCGTAACCCGATAGACGCCCGCCCGCCGCGCGCGCCCGTACTCGTCGGCGCCGCCTACGTTGGCGCTCCGGCCTGCCCAGGTGCGACCTGGGTCTGCGCCGCTCCATGGCGTGCCGCGTTCGCCGGCTGCGTGTGAGCTGCCTGTGCGAACGTGACGAGCTTTCCATGCTCCTCGTCCCATAGCTTGAGGCGGACGCTCCGCAACCCATCCCACAACGACAGCGTCGGAACCTGGCGGAAGATCGCGTTTTCATCATGAGCGCGTTGAAGGTTGTAGTTCGGAATCCGCGAGTTCAGATGGTGGACATGATGAAGCCCGATGTTCCCGGTGAAGAACTGAAGTACTCGCGGCAGCTTCAGGTAGGAGCTGCCGCGGAGCGCCGCGTCCGTGTAGCTCCAGTCAGCGGCGGTTTGCCAGTAGGCGTCTTCGAACTGATGCTGTACGTAGAACAGCCAGATCCCGACCGAGCCGGCAAGCATCGCCGAAGGCGCCCAGACGATCAGGAAGCTCTGCCAGCCGATCAGCCAGCACAGCACACCGATGATGACGACGAGCACGACATCGGTACCGAGCACGCTATGGCGCAGCCGCGGACGCTGTGACCGCGTGGCGATGCGCGGTCCGATGATCATCGCGATGATCGGACCGAGGCCGAACATCACGACCGGATTGCGGATCAGGCGATACGCGAGGCGACCTCGCCATGGCCGGCCCTGGTACTCGTCCACGGTCAGCGTGATGATGTCCCCGACGCCGCGGCGCTCGAGGTCTCCCGAGGTTCCGTGATGGATCGCATGATCGTGACGCCAGCGCTGGAACGGTGAAAGCACGAACAGGCCAAGAAACCGCCCGACGGATCGATTGGCGCGCTTGGAAGGCAGGAGAGATCCGTGCGCGCAATCGTGAAAGACAACGAACGTCCGCACCAGAAAGCCCGCCGCCGGAAGCACCAGCGCGAGCGCCAGCAGATACGAGACTTCGAGAGCGAGATACATCACGACGGAAACGGCCAGGTACGGCACGACCGAGGTAAAGATCTCCAACACGCTTCGCCCGAGCCGGGGACGCGCGTAGACGGCGAGCGCTTCATGCCCAAGCCGAGGATCCGATCGAGGCAAAATGACCACTCCGATGAGGGGTTGAGGTTCCAGAGCACAACCCCCACCGGCCGCCATACAGACCGCCATGGGCGCAAGCTTCCATTTGGACGAGGCAACCCGGCCGAACCGCAACGGTCCCGCCAGCTTGTCTCGAAGACGGTCCTAGGTTAGTCGATATCTCCCTCAGCGGCGACCCGGAGCGCCGCGCGAGCACTGATCATGGCGAGCGCGGGCGGCCGCAGCCCCGCGTGCGCGGAGGCCTATGAGACTTCGCCGTTCTCCTCGGCGGCCGCAGGGTCGACGAGCTCCAACGCGCCGAAGCCCGGAACCGGGCCGTCCATCAGAAACATCTCGATCGTGAGGTCGGGCTCGATATGAGCCTGGCTGAGGAAGGCAAGCACCTTACGCCCGGTGAGCTGCTCGATCATCGCGCTGTAGCGCTCTTTCATCATTCGCTGGAAGTCGCGGCGCATATCGAGCACTCGGTTCGGCTCGCCCCCATCCACCATGGTGCGCTCGATCGCGGTGAACCCGTCGCTGAGTACGCACACGATCAGGTTGTCGAGAACGTAGGTCTTGGCCTTAATCGGTCCGCGGCCGTAGTGCTCGCGCATGAGGGCGACGATCCGATTCGTGATCTCCGCCATCAGTCTGCCGCCGACCAGCAGCTCGGGCCCCCGCTCGGGGTCGCCGGCGCTCACGCCTCGCCTTTAGATGCTTCGGCCTGTGCTGGTTTCACTGCTGCTGCGGATACCTTGGGCCACCGGCCCCCGCGGGAGCCAGATCGCCTACTTCAGATTCGCGGTTATCGTACCGACGAGGAGCTTCGGTTGCCACACGGGCGACCACCGGCACTAGTCCAGGGCCAGGCGCTGACGACGGCTTGGGCCTGAGGACCGTCGAGGATCTCGCCGATGACTGGGCAGTTCTCGACGGCCATGCCGGCGGTTTTGCCGAATCGGTCTGAGTGCGACAAGATCATGTGGCGATGGGAGAGGTCGATCCAGAAGAGCCGCTCGAGATCGGTCGCGGCGTGTTCAAACGACTCGGTGATTGCACCGGCTCCGACATCGAATCGGCAATCGGTTTGATTGCCCAAAGGCGGATCGACAGGGCCTGGATCGCGGAGCAGGCGGCGGGATCGGATCGGAATGAGCTGACAATTGCCCGCCGCTTCTTCGCTCAGACGACGGACGCGGAGCGAGATCTCATCGCCTACTGGCAGATGGTCAAGCTCGTCGAGGAAGCACACCTGCGCTACACGACGGACGGCGACGCGGACCGCCAGGCAGGCTCAGAGGATTGAGGCAGATGTCGCGCCGCTGCGGCCCCTCGGCTTGGCTGCCACCTGAAGACAATCGATCAATATGAATTGATGTATCGTCGGCGACGTGCCCGCGGAGACGTCGCCTGCGCAGACCACTCCGCCGAGTTTTCTGAGCCTGGCGGGGCATCCCGTCCGGTGGCGCCTGATGAACGATCTCGCGCACAGCGATCGGCGGGTGGGTGAACTCTGCGCGCGGCTTGAGCTGCCGCAGAGCCTCGTCTCCTACCACCTCGGTCGGCTCCGTGCCGAGGGTGTGGTGTCGCGGCGGCGCAGCGCGGCCGACGGACGCGACTCCTATTACGTCCTCGAGCTTGATCGCTGCGGCGAGTTGCTGTCCGGCGCCGGCAGCGCGCTGCACCCGGCGCTGCGCCTTGCACCGCCCGGCCCCGACCGGCCGACCCCGTGCGCTCGGCATCGTTCGGCGCGGGTGTTGTTTCTGTGCACGGGCAACAGCGCCCGCTCCCAGATCGCCGAGGCGTTGACTGAGCAGCTCGGCGGCGGCGTGCTGCAAGCGCGAAGCGCCGGCAGCGACCCCAAGTCGCTTCACCTGGGCGCCGTCCGATCGCTCCATGAGCGCGGGATCGACATCGCCGGCCGCCGCTCGAAACACCTGAACGAGTTCTCCGGCCAGCGGTTCGACTACGTGGTCAGTCTGTGTGATCGCGTGCGCGAGGTGTGCCCCGAGTTCCCCGGCCATCCTGATCTCATCCATTGGAGCGTCCCGGACCCGGGCCGCGAGGCCGGCAGCGACGCCCAGATCTATCAGGCGTTCGAGCGCACCACCGACGAGCTCGCGAAAAGGATCGCGGCTTTTCTGAAGCTGGTTGAACACAACCACCGGCTTGCCCAGAGGGTCGGATGAGGAGCCTCAGGAGCTCACGCGGCAGGGTCCTTCGCGCAACCCGGGCGAGCCGGTCCACCCCGTCGGCAGGCGATGGAAACGCTGGTGAGCGCGCCGAGCCGGCGGCTCGTCCGGCGTCCCTCGGAACGGTCGCTCGGGAGTGGACCCGAATCGGCGTAACCGGGTTCGGCGGCCCTCCGGCGCACATCGCGCTGCTCCGTGCCCTGGTGGTTGACCGGATGCACTGGATGGATGCGCGCGAGTTCCAAGACGCCAACGCCGCGTGCGGACTCCTTCCCGGGCCGGCGTCCACGCAGCTGTCGATCTTCTGCGCCTACCGCGTCGGAGGGCCGGCCGGCGCGATTCTTGGCGGCCTCGGGTTCATCCTGCCCGCCGTCATCCTCATCCTGATTCTCTCCGTCCTGTTCCTGACGGCGAACCCGCCGCTGTGGGTCCGCGGCGCGGGAGCCGGGGCCGGCGCGGCCGTCGCCGCAGTTGCCGTCCAGGCAGCGCGCAGTCTGATCGGCCCGAGTTTTGAGCATGTCCGCGCAAGCTGGACGCGGACCGTCCGCTGGATCGGCTACGTCGCCGTCGGCGGTGCCGCCGCGGCCCTGCTGGGCGCCTCTCTGGTGATCGCGCTGCTGACGTGCGGGCTCGTCGAGATCGTGATCCAACGCCGCTCGAACCACCTGGCTTCGGTCGGTTTGCTGATGCCGGGATCGGTCGCCGTGGGCGGGATCGGCGCGCTGGCTTGGACTGCCTTCAAGGTCGGCGCGCTCTCGTTCGGCGGCGGGTTCGTGATCATCCCGCTGATGCAGGGAGACGCCGTCCACACCTACCACTGGATGACCAACGCCCAGTTCCTCAACGCGGTCGCGCTCGGCCAGGTGACCCCGGGACCGGTTGTCGCGACCGTCGCCGCCGTCGGCTACGGCGCCCACGGCCTCGCGGGCGGCCTGCTTGCCGCGCTCGTGGCCTTCACGCCCTCCTTCTCGTTCATCCTGATCGGCGGCGGCCGGTTCGAGCACCTGCGCACGAATCGCCGCGCGCGCGCGTTCCTGGACGGGGCCGGGCCGGCAGCGATCGGCGCGATTTTCGGCGCCGCGATCCTGCTTGCCGGAGCCCTCCATGAGACCTGGCAATTCGCGATCCTCGCCGCCGCCGCGATCGCGCTGCTCCTGCTCAAGCGTGGAATCGTCGAGACGCTGCTCGCAGCCGGAGCGCTCGGCGTGATCGCGGCGCTCGCCGGCGCTCCGCTCCCGCACTGAAGTGGGGCCGTCATGGTCGCTCCGCCGCGTGCGACGCGTGGATAGGGGTGTGGGAGACTCCGTGCCGTGTCGGCCCGGAACAGTCCCGTGTGGTTAGTCGTCGCCGCGGTGGCTCTGGTCAGCTTGTTGGCGTTCGCCCTTGAGTCCGGGCCTCTGGTGTCGGGCGCGTCGGGTGCCACCCGACGATCGTGTTCGACGTACCCCAGGCCCGGAACGCTGGCGCCTGAAGGAAGCTCGGTCCCGAGGGCGATCCTGCGCAGGTACGGCTTGTTCCGACGGGGCCAAGTCGCCGATGACCGGCTCATGCTCGAGAAGTTGCGGGCACCGCTGCCGGCGTCGGGGATCGTGAGCTCGGGGATCCGGTTGCTGGGCCGCGCGGGCGATCGGGGCCTGCTGTACGCGATCCCAGCCGAGCACTTCCTTCCCCATCGGATAGCGCCCCTACGCTGCTTGTCCGCAAGTCAGCGTCACACCGAGCGCGATCTGCTGCCCTCACTGCGCCGCGATTACTCGCAGCCGGCGGTGTGTGTCGCCGAGGTCGGCGGTACTCGTCAGGCGGCGGCCCGCATCGAGAGCTGTGCACCGCTGTCAGGGGCTCCGGACGCGATGCTCGGAACCACGGCTACGCCGCTGCTTGGTGTCGCCCCTGACGGGGTCACCTCGATCACCGCCCGCTTCGTGGCTGCCCCGGCGCGGACGGTCAGGGTCCGTCACAACTTCTACGAGATCGTCGCTCCATCCCTGGCGGCTGCACCGTGCGGAGTCGAGTGGCTGGACACCTCGGGGAATGTCACAAGGTCGATAGCGGGGTGCAACTATCAGCTGGCCGAGCTTGGGCCGCTGGTCAACTATCGAGTCGGTGTGGTCCACGAGCTCATCGCGGTTCGGGCGGACGTGGCGACGCTGGCCGCGGCCATCAGCGAGGGCAATCTTGCGAAGGCGCAGTCCGACTGGTTGGCCGCCCACTTGGAGTGGCTCGGCGTCGGCCAGGATGACGGTGCCTATGGCTGCTTCGGAGACCTCGGCGGCGAGATCGACGGAACGGCGGCGGGTCTCGTCGGTGGCACCGCCAGCCCGCAGTTCACTGGCTTTCACAAGATTGAGTGGGACCTTTGGACAGACGGGAACCTGGCGGAGGCGGCCACCGACACTGCGACCTTGCAGCAACTCGTGAAGACGCTGATAGCGGTCCCGATCGGGACCGAGCTTCCGGGGACTGGGGCCGGAATCGCGAGCTGGGTCCTGCGCCCTCACGAGATCCTCGAGGACGCCATGCGCGACACGCTGACGGGCGATGACGATTACGGGAGTGGCACCGGCCTCGCGTCGGTCACCGCCGACGTCTCGGCGACCAAGGACCTCTTGGGGCTTCTCGCCCCTGTCCTGGATCCGCTCGCGCCACACCTCGTCGCCCGCGCGAACGGGCAGCTGAACGCGGTCCTCGCCGCCGTCGGTCAGGCGCAGGCCAACGGCGCTACGGTCGCTGTCAGCGGTCTCCCGACCTTCGCTCGCCAGCACGTCGATGCGGCCGTCGGCGCAGCCCTCGAGACCCTCGCGCCGGTCCCGGATCTCCTCACGAGCACCGGCAACGTCGCACCATTGACCTAGCGTGGCAATTCAGGATGGCGTGCGGACGTGATGTACGACGCGGGTGCTCGCGTGACCGGTGCCGCAGGCCATCGAGGCCAGCGGTGCCCGAACCAGAACGTGAGCCTGGGCGACCGCTGACCACAACCTCGGCAGAGCGCTCCCTTTTGCCGGCTAACCGACGGCAAGCAAGATAGGCGCCGCGACGATCAGCGCAGCCCCGGCGAACCCGGCGGCAAAAACGGTGCTCCGCTGCTTGGTGCCCGGGATCACGCGTAGGACGGCAGCGCTCGCGAGCAGGCCGATGAGAGCGAGCAGCGAGCTCGAGATCAGCTGCTCGATGGCCTGGACCGCCACTGATGAGGACCAGGCGTGATCGATCAGACCGTACGTGATGTTGTCGATGCTCAGCACGAACGGAAGAGCCCAAACCCAGCGAGTTTCGGCGAGCCGCCGGGCGTACAACGCGATGCCTAGCCAGTACACGCCCAAGCCAACGAGAACCGCTGTCTCGACAACGCTGGCGGTGCTGTCCGGGATGCTCCAGTGAAACGCCGTGCCGAGCAGGAATCCACCCGCGTCACAGACCCCGAAAAGCGCGGCGTAACCGAGCCACGACCGTCGGCTAACGAGGGCACCGACAGCGAAGCACGCGATCAAGCTGTCGATCCCGAGAAGCAAAAAGCCCATCAAAACCTCCCTCGACGAGTTGCCACAAAGGGCCGCTGTGGTTGGCCGGTCCGGCCAACCTCGGCATTCACTAACACGGCCGGGAAGCCACGTCAACTCTTAATGTCCACCTGGACAGTTGGCAACCTGACAGGTCAGTTACATCGCTTGCCGGGAGCTACGACACGTGCGCTGCGCTGGTCATGAAACGTGTGTTACACACCCACAGTAACCGTGTAGAACTTCGGGCAGAACTTCGCTCGGCCGGGCCCCAGGTTCGCGCGACATCCTCGGCGACGCCCGTTGCCTTCGGTATGAAACGCACGGTGCGTGCGAGCGGGACACCGCGCGACTCGTCTGAGATCATGGTCATCTTGTGGCCGGCGACTGGTTGCTAATCACCGTCTCCACCCCGCCCGGCGGGAGCTCAACGCTCCGCGTCTACGCGTGGCGCAATCTGCGCAGCCTGGGGGCTCATTACCTGCAGCAGTCCGTGTGCCTGCTACCGGCGACGCCTAGGACCACGCGCGCCGCAGCGCGAGTGGTGGCCCGGCTGCGCGCCGAGGGAGGGCAGGGTGAGATGCTCCGCACCCGCCTGACGGACCCCAAGCAGGAGACGGCGGTGATCGACGCGATCCAGCGTGAGCGGATCGACGAGTACAACGAGCTGGTGCAGAGCACGCGACAGTTCCACGAGGAGCTCCAGCTCGAGCGCAGTCGCGGCCGGACCACGTACACAGAGCTCGAGGAGTCCGACGCCGATCTTGCCCGTTATCAGAAGTGGCTTGCCGCCATCCGAGCCCGCGACTACTTCGATGCGCCCGGCGGCGAGCAGGCCGCCGCGGCCGTCGCGTCGTGCGAGGAGGCTCTCGCCCAGTTCGAGAGCGAGGCGCTGTCCGCTGAGCTCGACCAAGCCACACCCGAGAGCCGGCCCGGACTGCGCGCCCTCGAGGGTGGCAACGACTGACCTACCGCGCGCTGAAAGAATTTTCCAGAGGCGCTGTCCCCCCTGGTGCCGCCCGTTCGTCTCCAGGATGATCAACCATCCCCCAAAGGAGGCGGGTATGAAGTACGCACTGCTGATCTATCCCAAGCCGGGCAGCCACGAGGCGCTCGGAGAGGACGAGTACACGTCGGTCAACGCCGAGTATTGGGCGCTTCGCGAGGACTCGCGCTGCCTCGGCGGCGGCCACCTGCAGCCGAGCGAGACGGCGACGACGGTGCGCTACGGCGGTGATGAGAACCTGATCATCGACGGTCCCTTCGCCGACACGAAGGAGGTGCTCGGCGGCTACTACGTGTTCGACGCGTCGAACCTGGACGAGGCGCTGGAGCTGGCACAGCGGATTCCGGCGGTGCGGCTCGGCGGCGCGGTCGAGGTCCGCCCGCTCGTCGAGGTCCCGGTGGAGGCGGCGCACTGATCGAGCAGGTCTTCAGACGCGAGTGGGGCCGCGTCCTGGCGTCCCTGGTCGGCTTCCTGGGCGACATGGATCTGGCCGAGGAGGCCGCCCAGGAGGCGTTTGCGATCGCGGCCGAGCGGTGGCCCCGCGATGGGTTGCCGCAGCACCCGGTGTCCTGGCTGGTGGCCACCGGGCGCAACCGTGCCATCGACCGGATCAGACGCGAGCGGACGCTCGGGGACAAGACGCGTCTGCTGGAGCCCGATCAACCGGCCACGAGCATGGACGAGATAGACCTAGCCGGAAGCACGATTGCGGACGAACGCCTGGAGCTGATCTTCACGTGCTGCCATCCGGCCCTGGCCGTCGAAGCGCAGGTGGCGCTGACGCTTCGGGCCCTCGGAGGACTGACCACGGAGGAGATCGCGCGCGCCTTCCTCGTCTCCGAGGAGACGATGAAACGCCGGCTGACGCGAGCCAAGGCCAAGATCAAGGCCACGGCGATCCCGTTCGCGGTGCCCGCTGACCGCCTGCTGCCGGAGCGCATGGCGGCCGTGCTGGCGGTCGTGTACCTGATCTTCAATCAGGGCTACACCGATCGAGGCGATCTCGCCGTCGAGGCAATTCGGCTGGGGAGGCTGCTCGCGGACCTGATGGCCGACGAGCCCGAGGTGTACGGGCTGCTCGCGCTGATGCTGCTGCACGACTCGCGCCGCGAGGCGCGTGTGGTCGACGGGCAGCTCGTGCCCCTGGCCGAGCAGGACCGTTGCCGCCACGACCGGAGCAAGGTCGAGGCTGGCCGCGCCGCACTCGAGCGAGCGCTGGCACTGCGGCCGGCCGCCGGGCCGTACGTGCTCCACGCAGCGATCGCCTCGCTCCAGGCCGATGAGCAAGTCGACTGGGACCAAGTCGCGTTGCTCTACGAGCGGCTCGAGCGGCTGACGGGCTCGCCGGTGGTGGCGCTGAACCGCGCGGTGGCGGTCGCCGAAGCGGGCGCGCCCGACCGGGCGCTCGAGCTCGTCGACTCGCTCGAGCTCGGCGATTACCGCTACCTACATTCGACTCGGGCCGAGCTGTTACGCCGGCTCGGGCGCCAGGAAGAGGCGCGGGAAGCGTTCCAGCACGCCCTACGGCTGGCCGCGACAGAGCCGGAGCGAAAGTTCCTCGCCCGCCGGCTGGCGGGGCTCTAATCAAAACAAGCTGCGTCGACGGCAACGCTGAGAGTGTCGCTCGCGGGGCGACGGGCTCGTTCGCGACGCCACCTCCCACGAAGCGGCGTTGCGAATTCGGCGCGGTGATCCGTTCGCGGTGAACGCCCGAAGCAATTGGTGAACCCTCCTGGGCCCGACGGCCCGGGCGCCCGCTATCGAAGGAGACCCGATGCCCGAATCAACGACTACGGACAGCGCCGGTCGCGAACCAGGCGCGGTAGAGGCGCTTGCGCGCGACGACGTTGAGCGCAAGAAGTTCTTGACGATGGCCGGCCGCAAGATTGGCGCCGGCGCGGCAACCGCAGGACTGGCGGCGTTTGTCGCCGCGTGCGGCTCCGCGACGTCGTCCTCGTCGTCTCAGAGCGCAGCGAGCTCGACCGCCGGCTCGGGTTCGAGCTCGACGGCGGCGGCGGGGTCGTCGACGACCAGTTCGGGCGACATGTCGGATCCAAGCGATTTGACAATCGTTAACTACGCGCTCACGCTCGAGTACCTGGAGTCACAGTTCTATGCCAAGGTGGCCAAGAGCGGCCTGTTCCACGGTAAGACGCTCTCGGTGCTGAAGTCCTTCGGGGCCGAGGAGCAGCAGCACGTGATCGCGCTCCATAAGGTCGCCAGCGGTCTCGGGACTCCGGCGGCCAAGCCGGTGGGCAACTTCCCCCTCCACAACGCCGGTCAGGTCGCATCGCTGGCCGGCCAGGTCGAGAACCTGGGCGCGGCGGCATATCTCGGACAGGCCGGGAACATCCACAGCAAGGAGATCCTGGCGGCGGCGTTGGCGATTCACACGATCGAGGCGCGTCATGCCGCGACGCTGAACACGCTGCTGAAGCTGTCCCCGACACCTCAGGGCGCGTTCGCCAAGCCGATGACGATGGCGCAGGTGCTGGCGGTCGTCAAACCGTTCATCGCCTGACCTCGCCGCAGCGACGCACAACCTTCAAGAAAGGAACATCGAAATGAACAGGTCTGACACTGCCAGTCCCGAGCTCGCTGCCGTCGAGGTCCACGGTATGAGCCGGGCGAGCTTCATCCTGCGCGGCGCGGTTGCCGCGGGCGCCGTATACGGCGCAAGCGCGGTCGGTCCGTATGTGTCGAGCGCGCTGGCGCAGGGCGGTAGCTCCGACGTCGACATTCTCAACTTCGCGCTCACGCTCGAGTATCTGGAGACCGACTTCTACAACGTCAAGGGCACCTCGGTCGGTCTCACCGGCGAGGCCCGGACGCTGGCCATGTCCTTTGGGGACGAGGAGGCAGAACACGTCGCCGCGCTCACGAAGGCGATCACCGCGGCCGGGGGCAAGCCGGTCGCCCAGCCGAAGTTCGCGTTCCCCGTCACCGACCAAGCCAGCTTCCTCAAGCTCGCCTATGTGCTCGAGAACACGGGCGTGGGTGCCTACAACGGCGCCGGCCCGTCGCTCAAGAACAAGCAGTATCTCGCCGCCGCCGGTTCGATCGTTCAGGTCGAAGCGCGCCACGCAGCCGCGATCGCGCTACTGACCGGAGAGGCGATCACGCCCTCGGGCGCATTCGACAAGCCGCTGTCCAAGGCGCAGGTGCTGGCCAAGGCCGGACCGCTGATCAAGCAGTAGCCCGCCGGCTCGTTTGCGCTCGAAAAGTGATCCGGTCAGCGCCCGGCCCCGAAGTAACTCACGCCAGCGAAATTCGACAGAGGGGAAAACCCAACCATGCTCGGACTTGACAATCCAATCCACCTCGCGTTCATCCTGATCCTGCTGCTGCTGGTGTTCGGCGCCAAGCGGCTGCCCGAGATGGGCCGGTCGCTCGGAGCGGGCCTGCGCGGCTTCAAGGAGTCAATCAGCGACGACGGCCCCCGCCCCACCATCGCCGAGCCGGCGCCCAGCTCGTTCGTGCAGCATGCGTCGAGCACCGAGCCGAGCGATCTCCCGGCTGAGCCGGCCCACCGCGAGCCGGCGGGCACGGCCGTCTAGCGCCGACCCGAGCGCACCAGATGCAGATACCGAATGCCATCTCGCCAGTTCGCTGGCGCCCGATCCCGCACGGCGAACAGCTCAGCGTCGTCGGTCACCTCGACGAGCTCCGCTCCCGGCTGATCGTCGCGCTGCTCACGGTCGCGGTCGCGTTCGGGATCTGCTTCTGGCAGAACAACGAGCTGCTGCACCTGATCAACAAGCCGCTGGCCCATCAGACCCAGCAGCAGGTACGCGCCGGACACGGACCGCTCGGCGCGACCTACAAGGTCCAGCAGAGCGCCCGCGACGTCGCCAGCCAACTCGACGTCGTCGCGGGCGTCCTGGCTGCCCAGACCCACAAACCCGCGGTCACCGCGTCACTCGCCCACGTGCGGCAGAGCCTCCGGCGTGACGTCGCGGTGCTCTCGGCACCGCCGACCGGTGATAAGCCGGTGACGCTCGGAATCGGTGAGCCGTTCACTACCACCGTCACGGTCACGCTGATCTTTGCGCTGATTCTCTCGCTGCCGGTGATCCTATTGCAGGCCTACGGATTCCTCATGCCGGCGTTCGACCCGTCCCACCGCCGGCGAATGCTGCCGATCACAGTGGCGATCCCGGCGCTGTTCGCAGCCGGTGTCGCGTTCGGCTACGCAGTCGTTCTGCCGGCCGCGCTGCACTTCTTCCAGAACTTCAACAGCAGCGAATTCAACGTGCTGGTGCAAGCCAGCCAGTACTACAAGTTCGCCGCCACCACGCTGCTCGCGATGGGGCTGTTGTTCCAGATTCCGATCGCGATCATCGCGGTCACCCGCGCCGGCATCGTCACCCCCCGTCAGCTACGACACAACCGCCGCTACGCGGTGCTCGCGTGCGGGCTGGTCGCGGCGACGCTGCCGGGAGACGCGATCACGATGCTCCTCGAAACGCTCCCGCTCTATGTGCTGTTCGAAGTCAGCGTGCTCGTCGCTTCGATCGCTGACCGCCGCCAGCGAGCCCGCGAGGCTCGCACCACCGCGTCCGAGAGCGACGGGTCGGAACTCGGCCTGTAAGCGCCCCGATTCGGGCGGTGATCCGGATCGCGGGCACTTCCGAACCCATTGGTAGACGTCCCAAAAAAACGAAGCGAATCCGGCCCGACGGGTCGAAAGGAGCATTCATACATGGATGACATCAAGTTCGAAGCCATCAACCTCGAAGCGGTCGACGTCGACCGAGCGATCCGGGAAGGCGTCGAGGAAGTAGCAGGAGACACTCGCATGAGCTTCCTGCGCAAGGGCGCGATCGCCGGCGGAGCCGCGCTCAGTGGCGGAGCGATCCTAAGCGCGCTGATCCCCGAGGTCGCGCTGGCCGGCGGCCGCCCACCCGCGAAGTTCGGCAAGGGTGACATCGGGATCCTCAACTTCGCGCTCACGCTCGAATATCTCGAGCGCGCGTTCTACAACGAGGCGACCGACAAGGGCGCGATCACCGACCCCAAGACGGCGACCTTCCTCAAGGTCACCACGCACGACGAGCGCAAGCACGTCGCGTTCCTCAAGAAGGCGCTCGGCAAGCAGGCCGTCAAGGAGCCGAAGTTCAACTTCCAGGGCACCACCGGCGACCAGGCGACCTTCCAGAAGACCGCGTACGTGCTCGAGAACACCGGTGTGCACGCCTACCTCGGCCAGGCGCCCAACATCAAGGATGCCAAGATCCTGCTCGCCGCGGCCTCGATCGTAACCATCGAAGCACGTCACTCCGGCGCGATCGGCTCGATCATCAACAAGGCGATCAACCCCAACGGCGCGTTCGACAACGGTCTCCCGGCCAGCGCCATCCTCAAAGCCGTACAGGGCACGCACTTCATCGCGTAAACGCTGAACGGCGTTCGAGTACCGATTCTCTCCCGGGGCCAGTCGTCGCCCCTGACGGCGTCGCGGGCAGCTCGCGGCGGGTTTAGCCGCGAGTTGTCCGCTGTCCCGGCTGCTGGTACACTCGGAAACCGTTATAACGAAGTCCGAGTCATTCACCCGCCGCCTCCGGTCGCTGATCGAGCTCGTGGTCACCGTCGCCGTTGCAGTCGGTCTCGCGTTGCTGATCCAGGCGTTTCTGGTCAAGCCGTACCGGGTCCCGAGCGGATCGATGGAGCCGACCCTCGGGATCGACCAGCGGATTTTGGTCAACCGGATCGACACGCACCCCGGGATCGGGGACGTGGTCGTGTTCCATCCACCACACGGCGCGGATCTCGGGTCTGGCCAGTGCGCCGACCCCCAGCAGGGGTTCACGGCGGATGGGAATCCGCGGGCGGAGCCATGTGACCGACAGCTCGCAAGCGAGTCGACCCAAACCTTCGTCAAGCGCATCGTCGGCCTGCCGGGCGACGTGCTGCAGATCGTCGGCGGACACGTGATCCGTAACGGGAAGCGGGAGCCCGACGGATACATCACTGCGTGCGGCGGGTCGTCCGAATGCACGTTCTCCAGATCGATCCGGGTCCCGGCCGGCGACTACTACATGATGGGCGACAATCGCGGCGACTCCGACGACAGCCGCTACTGGGGTCCGGTTCCGCAGCGCTACGTGATCGGAGAGGCGTTCTTCACCTACTGGCCGCCCGACAGGATCGGCGTGCTGTGAGTCGCGTGCAATTGCCCGAGCGCAGCGTCCTGGTGCTGACCAGCCTTGCCGGCCGCGACCGCCACGGATATGCGCTGATCAAGGACATTGAGAGCTTTTCCGGTGTTGCTCTGTCACCGGGCACGTTGTACGGGGCACTGGCCAAGCTCGAAGCCGACGGGTTCGTGAAGCGCCTGCCCGCCGAGGACCGGCGCTACCCGTACAGGCTGACCCCGGCGGGCCGGGCTGTGCTCGCTGACCGCCTGGCAGAGTCCGCCCGGATCGCCAGCGTTGGGCTCGAGCGAATCGCCCTGGGTGGCGCGTGAGGCCCCGGCTCGCTCGCGCGATCCTGCTGCTCTACCCGCGCCGGGTGCGCAAGCGCCACGGCCCGGAAATTGTGACGCTGATGGACGACCTCATCGCGCACGAGGGGCGTTCGCGCGCCGGGCTGTTCATACGTTTCGCCGTGGACGGCCTGGTCCAGCGCATAGCATCGACCGCCGCCATCTGGACCGTCGTAGCGGTTCTCGCCGCAACCAGCTTCGGTGGTCTTGCGATATCGGAGTTCGCCGCCGCCCGTTCGTTCCAGCGGGCGCCGCGAACAATGCAGACGGTCACGCCGACGTCGGCCACACGCGAGGCGCCGCACTACCCGCCTCGGTCGGCCCGCAGGTCACGCCGGTCGGTCAGGATGCGCGCGCGCACGCGATCCGGCCCTTGACCCGCGGCGAAGAGCTGGATCGCGGCGCTCACGCGCGATGGCGCTTGCAGTACGCGTCGCGCTGCGCGGCGGCGGGGCCGATCACGAGGTTCGAGGTCACCGACTCGATTAGCCGCGCCCGCCCTGCGGCGCCGCGCTCGATCGTCCGCGCGATTCGCGCGCGCTGCGCCGGCGTCCGCGCCGCGAGCAGCCTCTCGGCGTTTCGCCAGGCCTCGCTGCGCCAGGCGCTCAGCAACTGCTGCAGGTTTGACGGGTCGAGCTGGCTCGCGAGAAGCACCGTGCTCGTCAACCCCGGGTCGAAGCGCTCGGCCTCCTCCCGCAGGCGCACCGGCACGCTGAACTGGGAGCCCCAGCGCCGCGCGTCTCCGATCAGAGCTCGCTTCCCGGCGGCGTGCAGCCGGGGCTGCCTGGCAGGCTCGGCCACCTCCGGCTCGGCGGGGAGAACCGCCGCCTCGAGCTGACGGGCGTAGTCAGGGTCGGCGCGCAACGCCTTACCCCAGTCGCGCTCCCGCTCCTGGTTGAGCAGCTGGAACACGTCCTGGAGGTCGTCACACCCAAAGAACGCCGGAGCGAACTGGGGAGCGCCGAAGTACGCAAGACGCCCGCCGGGCGCGAGCACCAGTAGCCGATCGCACAAGCGGATGCTCCGCATGCTGTGGGTGACCACGATCACCGTCCGGCCGTCGTCGGCGAGCTCACGCAGCATCATCATCAGCGCGCGCTCGTTGCCGGGATCGAGTCCCGAGGTCGGCTCGTCGAGGAACAGCAGCGAGGGCTTGCTGACCAGTTCGACGGCGACGGCGACCCGGCGGCGCTGTCCCCCCGACAGGCGCCTGACCGCGACGTCCGTCATCCTGGCGATGCCGAGCTGATCCAGCAGCAGCTCGATCTGTGCACGGCGCTCGATCGGACCGACGTCGCGGGAGAAACGCAGCTGCGCCGCGTATTCGAGTGTCTCGCCGACCGTCAGTTCCTTGTGCAGGACGTCGCCCTGCGGCACGAATCCGAGGCGAAGGCGCAGCTCGTCATAGTCCTCGTACAGATCCCGTCCGTCGTAGAACACGCGCCCGGCGCTCGCCGGGCGAAACCCCGTCAGCGCATTGAGCAGCGTCGACTTGCCCGCCCCCGACGGTCCGACGGACCTCGAGCCCGGCCGCCTGGAACGTGATCGAACCGGTGTCGACGTACTCGGCGAGGCCGGAGCCCACGAGCCGAAACGCGTGATGCCCGACGCCCACGATGTCGAGCTCCTCGAGGATCGCGCGGTCGACGACGCGGCCGTTGACGAACGTGCCGTTGCGACTTCCGAGGTCGACGAGCTCGTGGCGACCGTCGGAACGCGCCCGGAGCTCGGCGTGGAACCGCGAGACGAGCGGATCGTCGATGACGATGTCGTTTTCGATGCCGCGCCCGATCCTGGTGCGTTGGCCGATCGCCTCGTGGATGCCGCTGAACACGCCGCTGACGACACGGGGACCGAGACCCGCCAGTCCGCCGGTCTGGGCACGCGCGCCCCGGGGTGGTTCGGTCGTCCCCGCCAAGCCGTCAGCGTTCATTCGCAAGCCCGGCCCGCATCGCGTCGGCGACGCCGTCGGCGTCGTGATCCGCTTCACGTCCAAGACCTTCGATGACGCCGCGCTGGTCGTCTGCGGAACGGTTCTGGCTGAGCTTGGCCTTGCCCTCGACCCGCTCGACCCGGATCTCGATACCGACGATCCCACGCAACTGCGCGTCGACGAACCGGCTCGGCGCATCGGAGACGTGCCACGGGTCCTGGCGGCCGCGCTCGTGAAGGTCGGTGAGCGCGGTCACATGGCTTCTGAGCCATTCGGGGTCGTCGTGCGCGATTGCGGTGCCACGGAGGTGAACGCTCGTGTAGTTCCACGTCGGCACGACCTTGCCGTGCTCCCGCTTGCTCGAATACCAAGAAGGCGTGATGTAGGCCTGTGGCCCCGAACAAACGAGCAAGGCGAGAGCGTTGTCGGCGATCTCCGTCCAGTGAGGGTTCGGGCGGGCCATGTGCGTGGTGACGACGTCGCCCGTCCAGATGATCGGCAGCAGCGTGGCCCGCGGGTATCCGTCGGCGCTGACCGTGATCAGCTCGGCCGCGCCGACCGCGGCGACCATGCCACGGAGCTCGTCGATATCCGAGACGCGGTTGAAGGCGGTCGCATACATCGGTCGGGCTCCTTGTCAGGGACTGGTGATGGGCGTGGGGCGATGGCGGTCGCGAACAGCCGATGCCGAAGTTGCCACCCAAGCGCCCCGAGAACCGCCACCAGCTTACGAGGTCGAGAGATGGGACCGGATCAGGCGGAGCGCCACGGCTACCCGAACGTGAACACGTACGCCTCGGCGCCCGGCTCGAGGAACGTGATCTCGAGCGTCCGCTCGCCGACCACGCCGGGCGCGCGCACGAGCTGATAAAGGCGGCCTTCCCGGAGCGTCCCGTTCCCGTCCTCGTCGACGTCGACGCCATGGGATCCGCTCGGGGCATCGCCGTCGAGCAGCACGCGGAACGGAATCGGCGCCCGGGCTTCGGTTGACAGGACGAGATGCGCGTCACGTGCACGGAACCGGAACGCGATGCTCCCGCCGGCCCGGTCGAGCACGGCGCGCTCGCGCTCGATGGTCCACTCTCCGGCGAGCGCCCAGTGGTTGGCGCGCAAGCGCTCGGGGAGCGCGAACGTGCGCCGGTCGTCGGGCACGACGCCGCCGGGTGAAGCGAAGTTCTCTCCGCGCCCGTAGCCGATGTAGGTCTCGGGAGTACCCAGCTGCTCCCAGTCGGCGGCAGCCTCGACGCCCGCCCCCTCGACGGCAACGACTTCGCGCTCGATGCCGAGCAGCCGCTGGAGGCTGCGCTCGGATTCCTCGTAGCGCCCCTCGCCGAAGTGCTGGTCGCGGATGACGCCGTCGGCGTCGACGAAGTACAGCGCCGGCCAGTAGTGGTTGTCGAACGCCGTCCAGACCTTGTAGTCGCTGTCGACTGCGACCGGGTAGTCGATCGCTCGCTCCTGTACCGACAGCCGAATTCGATCGATCTCGCGTTCGAAGGCGAACTCCGGCGTGTGGGCTCCGATCACGACGAGGCCTTCTTCCCGGTAGGCCTGCGACCACGCCCGGAGGTACGGCTCCTGGCGCAGCCAGTTGATGCACGTCAGCGTCCAGAAGTTCACGAGGACGACGTGGCCGCGGAGCTCGGCGGGGCCGAGCGGCTCGGAGTTGAGCCACCCGGTCGCCCCGTCGAGCGAAGGCATCTGCGTGGTCATGCTGGCGGCACAACGACGTTCTTGACCTCCGCCATGTAGCGCCCGGCGATGGCGACGGCCTCGTCCGAGCTGCTGCCTTGTTGCCGTGCGTTCAGGTACGCCGCGTACCAGTCCCACCAGTCATGCGGCGGCGCGACGGCCTCGAAGCGACCGTGATGATCGGCCGTCTCGTGGAGCAGATCCGCGAGCGAGGCCACGTCTCGGTCGGTGGTCCATTCCCGGCCCGGGAGCCTGCTGGTGATCTCCTGAAGCAGCCAGCCGTTTCCGTCCGGGTCGCTGAACGAGGCATACGTGTTGTACGAGCGAGGCTTCTCCGGATCGGGACCTGGAACCCGAGTGTCGGTCTCGCCGGTGTGGCCGGGGCGGCGGTCGTAGTGGAAAGCTTCGCTCACGCCGGCGCCGCGGCTGTTGAGATCGTCGCGCGCGGCATCGATATCCGTGACCGCGAGGAACAGCCTGTCGGCGGACCCGGGTGGCGCCGTCGTGAGGCCGTTCCCGAACTGGATCGAGCAGTCCGAATTGGGCGGGGTGAGCTGCACCACGCGCCAGTCGTCGCCGACGACGATGTCGGCGTCGAGACGCCATCCGAGGCCCTGATAGAAGCTCTTGGCCTGATCGACATCAGAGACGGACAGGGTCACCACCTCGAGGTTCAGGTCCACGAGCCCGACGTCGGGCGTCTGCTTCGAGGTGTCACTGCTTGCGTCGGCACTGGCCATGCTGTCCTCCATCGATTGGTTCCCGCGGCAGGTTCGCCGCCCCGGCTACCCCTTCGTCCTCCGTGCCAGTATCTCGTCGATCCCCGGACTAGGGTCTTGACCCAGGGGTCGCACAGGCGCGAGGCTCAGCGATGAGCGCGACGCTACCCCAGCACACGACCTCGAGTGGAGGAATCCGAATGAGCAGCACACCTTCGACGAACGATTACGACGTGATCGTGCTCGGCGGCGGGGCCCCGGGCGAGCACTGCGCGGCGGCGTGCGCGGCACGCGGGCTACGCGTGGCAGTGGTCGAGCGGGAGCTGGTCGGGGGCGAGTGCTCGTACTGGGCGTGCATTCCGTCGAAGTCGCTGCTGCGCCCCGGCGAGGCCGTGCACGGCGCGCGCGAGGCCGCGGCCACGGCCGAGGTCGACGTTCAGGCGGCGCTCGCGTGGCGTGACTACATGGTCTCCGACCACAAGGACACGGGCCAGGAGAAATGGCTGGCGAACAACGGCATCGATCTGTTCCGCGGGACCGGCCGGCTCGCCGGCACCGGAGTCGTCGAGGTCGACGGCGTCCGCCACACCGCCGAGCATGTCGTGGTCGCCACCGGCTCGGGTCCGATCGTGCCCCCCGTCCCCGGGCTCCGCGAGCTCGAGGGCGTGTGGGGTACGCGCGAGGCGACCAGCATGACGGCGGTGCCCCGGCGTCTGCTCGTCCTCGGCGGCGGGGCGGCGGGCGTCGAGCTCGCCCAGGTCGTCCGCCGCCTCGGCGGTGAGGCGGTGCTCGTCGAGGGCTCAGACCGTGTGATTCCCCGCGAGGCTCCGCCGCTGGGCCAGGCGCTCTCCGAGGCGCTCCGCCAGGACGGAATCGAGCTGGTGCTGGGGATGCATGCCACCGGTGCACGGCGCGACGGCGACGAGTTCGTCCTCGAGTTCGACGGCGCAAAGGAGCTCCGCGGCGACCGTCTGCTGGTGTCGACCGGCCGGCGTCCGCGCGTCGAGGGGATCGGGCTCGAGACCGTCGGCGTCGAGGCCGACCCTCACGGAATCCACGTCGACGACCACCTGCGCGCAGGGGAGCGCCTGTGGGCGATCGGCGACGTCAACGGCATCTGGCCGCTGACCCATGTCGGCGAATACGAGGGCGACGTGGTCGCGGCCAACATCGCCGGCGATCCGAGACCCGCGAACTACGAGGCCGTGCCGCGGGTGACGTATACCGATCCACAGGCGGCCGCGGTCGGCGCTTTGGAAGACCAGTACAGCGGCACCGCGCTCCTCAAAGATCTGCCGAAGACCGCGACCTACACGCACGCTTGGGCAGACTCCAACGGCTTCATGACGTTGCTGAGCGACGGCGAGCGGTTGACCGGCGCATACGCGCTCGGACCCGACGCCGGTGAGTGGATGCAGCAGGCGACGCTCGCGATCAGAGCACGCGTACCGCTTGACATCCTCGGTGACACGATCCAGCCCTTCCCGAGCTTCTCCGGGATCTACAACGAGGCGGTGATGGACCTCCGCATGCGGATCGCGGACAGGCCGCGGCCGGCCGGGCCGATGGCCACGCAGATGGCGACGATGATGGGTGAGGACGGGGCGTGAGCGGCGCCACGAACGCCGGATCGGCGGGACGCGAGCCGGAGCTTGCCGGGCAGACCGTCGTCCTGATCGGCGGCAGCGCGGGGATCGGCCTCGAGACCGCCCGGAGAGCCCGCGCCGAGGGGGCCGAGGTCATCCTCACCGGCCGCAACCCCGAGCGGCTGGAGCGCGCCGCGCACGAGGTCGGCGCGCTCAGCACGGCCGCCTTCGACGCAACCGATCCGGCCGCGGTGTCGTCGTTCTTCGAGGGGCTGCCCGGTCCGATCGATCACGTGCTGTCGACCGCCGGCGGCCCGAGCTACGGCCCGCTGCTCGAGATGACCGCCGATCAGGTGCGCGATGCGCTCAGCGATCACATCGTCGTGGACCTGGAGGTGGCGCGCCACGCCGTGGGGAGGATGCGGCCGGGCGGCACCCTGCTGTTCATGGGCGGCACCGGCGGCCGGAAGATCAGTCGCGCGCTCGGGATCGCATCCGCGGCGACCGCGGCGATCCCGCCGTTCGTGGCGGCGCTCGCGCTCGAGATCGCGCCGGTCCGCGCGAACCTGATCGCCGCCGGTTTCGTCGACACGCCGTTGTCTGCGTCGCTGCTCGGAGATCAGCTCGACGAGCGCCGGAGCCAGCTGCGGACGACGCTGCCGATCGGCCGGGTCGTCGGACCGGCGGACGTCGCCGCGCTCGCGGTTCACATCATGGCCAACACCGCGCTCACCGGCGCGACGTTCGACATCGACGGCGGCCAGCAGTTCGTCGAGTGAACGCCGGCGCCGACCGCCGGCGCCCCGACGACGCCAACAAGTGATCCAACCGCGCGTGCGCGCCGTATGAGGTGCATCAAACCTTGACTCCACCGAGAGGAGATTCGCGCATGTCCGCAGAGCAAGAAGGAACGGGGACTGGCCGCAGGCAGTTCCTGCGCAGGACCGCGGCTGCCAGCGCCGGCGTGCTGGTCGGCGCATCCGCGCTTGACGTCTTGATCCCGTCGTTCGCCGCCGCCAAGAGCGGAGGCGTGACCAGCGGTGACGTGGCGATCGTCGGCGCCGCACAGATCGCCGAAGCGCTGGCGGTGACGACTTACACGAACATCATCGATCACTCGCCGTTCTTCAAACGGCTGCCCGAGGACGACCAGGGCTATCTGAAGGCGGCGCGCCAGGAGGAGATGTCGCACTACGCGCTCGAGAAGAGCGTGACCGGCAAGCCGTCGCCGTTCACGACGTTCTACTACCCGCCGAAGATGTTCTCCGACGCCCAGACGACCCTCGACGTGCTCGTGACGCTCGAGGACGCGTTCATCGCCGCCTACCTAGTGGGCGTACGTGATTTCAGCACACCCGATCTGCGCGTCCTCGCGGCGCGGATCATGGGGATCGAGAGCGACCACCGCACGCTGGCTCGCGTCCTCGCCGGCGACGTGTCCACGAAGGACGGCGGCCCGATCAAGAAGATCACCGGCGTCCAGGGCAAGGCCGAGAGGGCCGATCCACCCAACAACAACGGGTACGAGCGAACGCTCAAGTGGACCAAGATCAGCCAGGCGGTTGCGGCCCTGACTCCGTTCGCCGACCAGGCGGCTGCCGGTCAGGCCGGGTTCGACACGTCCAAGCCCTATCAGTTCAAGCCGTTCACCCCGGTGCTGCCGGAGCCGCTCGGGGCGTTCCACTCGTTCGCGGGCTGAGGGACCAAGCGCTCCGGCGGCGCGCTCGACACCTAGCGCGCCGCCGGAGCCACGCAGCCGGCGCATCTCTCCTGAGCCCCGTCGCAGCTGTTTCGTCGACGCCTCGCGCTTGACGCCAAGATGGAGCCCTGGCCGCAACTCGATCCAGGGCTTAGGCTTCCATCTCGTGCACGACGGGGACCATGATGAGGGCGGCATCCGCCCGGGTTGAGCCCGGACCCATGGCGGCCGGTCTCGCCGCCCGCCCGCGGGTGGTCGCGATCGTCGTCGCGGCGTTCGCGGTGGCGGTGACCGGCGCGGTCGCGCTGGTCGCGGCGCCGTGGACCCCGGTGGCGGCAGGCGGCGCGCTCCTGGCCGCGGGCTTCGTCGTGATGGTGCCATGCGAGCTGCAGATGGCGACCGTGCTCGCGACCGTGATCGAGCGCACGGGAACCGCTCGGGTGCGCGCCACCGCGCTGCGATTCACCGCCGGCTATCTCGCGTACTACCTCCCGGTGGCGGTCGCGATCGGCGCGCTCGCGCACGTCGCCGGCCGCGGCGCGTGGGCGCTGGGGGCGGCCGGCGGCGTGCTCGCGCTGATGCTCGGGCTCGCGACGCTCGGCGACGCCGGGCCGTCATGGCTGAAGCGCTGTCGTGGCCCGATGCACTTGCTGCGCAGCGGCCGCGCCTCGTTTCGCAAGCCGCTCAGGGCTGGGGCCGCGTTCGGGCAGTACTGCTCGACGTGCTGCGGGCCGTACGCGTTCGCGCTGGCGGTGTTCGCGGGGGCGGGACGGCACGCATGGCTCGGGGCGGCGATCGTCGGCGTCTATGCGGTGCTGATGGCGCTCCCGTTCCTCGTCCCGGCGCTGCTCGCCCCCGAGCGCTCGGCGTCGCTCAGCGGATACCTCGCGACGGTCCGGCCCACGCTCGACCGCTCCGCCGGGCTGTCGCTCGTCGCGCTCGGCGCGCTCGTCGTACCTATATGCCTGGTGGCGGGGTTGAGCGGAGCATGGTGATCGACCCGACCACGCTCGTCCCGGTCGCGGCGTACGCAGTGCTCTATGCGCTGCTCGTGGTGCGCCGCCGGCGGATCGGCGGCCAGATCGACTGGCCGCGCGCCGCCGCGTACGCGCTCGGGCTGGTCGCGATCTTGACCGCGCTCGATTCGAAGCTCGACGCGCTCGCGGACGCGGGCTCGATGACCGCGCACATGGTCCAGCACGAGCTGCTCGGGAACGTCGCGCCAGTCCTGTTGCTGCTCGGGCTCGACGCGGCGCTGGTGCGCCCCGTGACCCGCGAGGTGTTCGGGCCGATGATCCGGCGGCCGGCGTGGCGCCGGGCGCTGCGCGCGGCGAACAGCGCGGTGCTCGCGGTCGGCCTGTACGTCGGCGTCATGTGGCTGTGGTACGTGCCGGCGGTGTACAGGCACGTGAGCGCGTCGCCGGTGCTCCACCCTCTAGGCCACGTGCTGTTCATCGCCACCGGGTTGCTGTTCTGGTTCCACGTGCTGCGCCCGCTGCCCGCGCTCGTGACTCTGACGCCGTGGCAGAAGCTCGCGTACCTCCTGGCCGGCACGCTCGGCGGCGCGATCGTCGCGGCGGTGCTGGTCGGCGCCCCGCACGCGCTCTACGGCGCGACGCTCGAGAATCAGCGGCTCGCCGGCGCGGTGATGATGGGCGTCGAGATGCCGCTCGCGGTCGGAGCCGCGCTGTGGGTGTTCCTTCGCGCGGTGCCACGCGGCGCGCTTGCGATGGCGCCCGAGCCCGCCGTCGGGGCGGCTCAGCCGGTCAGCTCGCCAGCGCGGTGATCGCGTCACCGATCAGCTTGGCGCCGATGATCAGACAGATCACGGCCATGATCGTCGCGTTCTCGCGCACCATCCAGTCGTGGAGCTCGCCGAGGATCTTCGAGGCGTGGTCGCCCATCAGGAAGTAGATCGCGACCGGCGCGCCGACGCCTAGCGTCGCGATCACGATGAAGACCGCGAGCGCTGTCGAAGACCGCGGTCAACGCCTCCGCCGGCGCGCGTAGCCAGCTGCCCGGATTGATCGTGGCCGTGCTGACGATCGTCACGCTGCTCGTCCTCACCGGCCTGTTTGAGAACCTCCCGAGGCGACGCTGTCGGCGGTCGTGATCGCCGCGGTGATCGAGCTCGTCGACGTCCGTCGCTGATCAAGCTGTATCGGGCGTACAGCCGCCGGCTCGGCCGCGAGTTCGGGTTCGTCGCCCGCCCCGACTTCATCGCCGCGATCGCCGCGCTGCTCGGCGTCACCGTGTTCGACACCCTGCCCGGACTGTTCATCGGCATCACCGTGTCGCTGCTCCTGCTGATCTGCCGTGCTTCCCGTCCGTACGTCGCGACACTCGGCAGGACCGCAGGATCCGACGGCCACTACCGCGACATCGACCGCCACCCCGACGCCCGTGTCCCCGAGCACGTCGCCGTACTCCGCATCGAGATTGGGCTGTACTTCGCGAATGCCGACGCGATCCGCGTCAGGTCCGCGACGTGAGCCGTCACGTCGTCGAGGACCCGGACCTCGAGCGCGTGTACCCGAGCGTCCAGGCCGCCGTCGACGCGGCAAGCGCGGACGAGTGACGCGAACCAGAGCCGGTTCGCGTCAGGCCCCGGCGTCCGCGAACACGGTGGCCCAGTCGCGCTTGATGCTTACGACCGTCCACCCGTCCGCCGAGGCGCGCTCGAGTGACTGCTCGGCGCCGGCGGTGTAATCGAATTCGCGGTCGGGGTCGTCGTGGAGCACCAGCAGCCGGAGGCCCCGGCCCTCCGGCCCTCCGGCGTAGTGGAGCATGGGAATGTCGCCGTTCGAGTTGCCACTCGCAAGTACCGGCCGGCGGCCGATCCGGCTCCAGATCCGGACCGGCTTGGTCGGGCCGTCGTCGAACACATCGGGCTGGCCGAGGTACACGACGCTGCCTCCGTTCTGGTCCTCCTGATACGTCAGCGCGTTCGAGCTTCCGATGACGTGCTCGGACGGAATCCCGTACACCTCCTCGGTGATCGGGCGCATGAAGTCACGGTCTCCGCCGGACGCGATGTAGTTCGTGAACCCGTTGTCCTCGAGGTAGCGCAGCAGCTCGATCATCGGCAGGTAGCCACAGTCGCGGAAGTCTCGGTCGATCGTCGGGTGACGGCCCTCCAGGAACGCGCCGGCGGCCTCGCCGTACTCCTCCACCGTCATCCCGGCGAACGCCCGGATGATCCCGCCCATCAGCACCTTGACGTCGTTGTCGTCGCCGTGGTAATGCTTGGTGATTGCGTTGCCTAGCCAGGCGTGATCTTGTTGATACGCGGCCTTCCAGGGCTGACGTTCGCGCAGCGACTCGTCGGTCTCGCACATCTCGGCGAACCGCTGCAATATGAACCCGACCTCGATCGGCATCGGCTTCTCGCACCAGAGCGTGCCGTCGTTGTCAAACACAGCGACCCGATCGCGCGGAGCGACGTAACCCGGGTCACCTTCTGAGCTCGCGCGCCGTACGAATTCGACGATCGCCGCGCGCGTTGGCGTGTCGTTCCAAGATGAGAGGTCGCTCATCGCTCGATCCTTTCGCGACGCGACCGCCGGACATCATCCAGATCGGGTGAAGACGCGCCGGCCTCGGACGCCGGCGTCAGGCCGCGCGTGCGTCAGCGTCCATCGGCGCCGCCGACAGATCGAGCGAGAGCATCGATCGACGCAACAGGCGCGACACGTGCATCTGCGAGCAGCCGATCTGCCGACTGATCTCCCGCTGCGTAAGGCCATGCCCGAGCCGCAGGCCGAGCACCTGGCGCTCCACCTCGCCCAGCCCAGCCCAGCTGGTCGCGAGCGCCTGGCGCTCGTCGGCGACCTCGAACCCGTCGTCCTCGCTCCCCAGCATCTCAGCGAGCGGGCAGCCTTCGTCGTCGTCTTGCAGAACGGGAGCGTCGAGGGATGCCAGCTGGTAGTTCTCGGCGGCGTCGATAGCCTCCACTGCCTCCTCGACCGTGCAGCCGAGGGCGTCGGCTAGCTCGGCCAGGGTCGGAGACCGACTGAGCTCCGCCGATAACCGCTCCGCGTGCCGATTCACCGACAGCGCTCGCTCTTGCAGGTCGCGTGGGACGTGAACCATCCATCCCTTGTCGCGAAAGTGTCGCTTGAGCTCGCCCAGGATCGTCGGGGCCGCGAACGTCGTGAACTTCCTTCCCTGCTCGGGGTCGAATCGCTCGATCGCGTTCAACAGCCCCACGCACGCCACCTGCACGAGGTCGTCGAGCGGTTCGCTGCTGTGGATGTAGCGCAGCGCGAGCTTGCGGGCGAACGGCATGAATCGGTCCACAAGCTCCTCCCGCGCCGCGGGGTCGCCCGCACGCAAGTGAATATCGAACAACTCTTCGTCGGTTTGGCGCGCAAGGTCGCGCGCCGCCATGATCGTGGCGCCCATAGGACCTCCAGTTGGTGGCTTGCCAAGCGCGAGGTCCGTGCTAGGGCCGTCAAGGGCGTCCCGGGCGTCGTCCGACGCAGTTCTTATCCGGAGCGGAGCGGGTCTGACCGAACCAGAACCGGATGTATCGACGATCCTCTCCCCGATCGGCGCCGGCCAAAACTGGCACGTACGGATGCGTACCCGACCTCCCGGGTGGGACCGCTGCCGTCGCTCGCTGACGGGTCGTTGTCAACCCAGCTGTTAATGGGCGTTGCGTACGGGTACGCGAGATCGTGTGGATGAATGAGTCCCAGCCCGAACTGCAGGCAGCGGAGCGGGGCGTGTCGGCCGGACCTCAGGGGACGGCCGGCCGCACTGCCCGCGTTCGGGCGTGCTGTCGGCGGGTAAGGGGTTCGCGTGGGGACATTGGCCCTGACGTTCGATGACGGCCCGGATCCGCGCTGGACGGCGCGCCTCCTGGACGTGCTCGGCGATGCCGATGCCCGGGCCACGTTCTTCCCGATCGCGTCCCGAGCGGCCGCATGCCCGGGGCTGATCGATCGGATTCTCGCCGAGGGCCACGAAATCGGCCTGCACTGCGACGAGCACATCCGGCACTCCGAGCGATCGATCGAGTGCGGCCGACGGGACACCGCTCGCGCGCTCGACCTGCTGGCATCGGTCGGCGTGCGCCCGAAGCTGTGGCGCACTCCCTGGGGTGACACCGGCTCGTGGTCGGCTCAGGTCGCCGACGAGAACCGGTTGCGGATCGTCGGCTGGACGGTCGACACGCACGACTGGCGGGGCGACACCGCCGGCCAGATGCTCCGCGCGACCAAGGACGACCTCCGCGACGGTGCGATCGTCCTCGCGCACGACGGGATCGGACCCGGCGCGCTTCGAGCCGACGCGCGCGAGACGATCGATTACATCGCGCGCGTCGCCGAGCACGCCGTGGCGGCCGGCCTGGAGCTCGGGACACCGTCGTGAACGCTTCGGCGAACGCGCCGGGACTCGCGTTCGACGACGTGCTCGCCCGGATCGAGTCGGGCGCGGCCGAGCGAGACGCCGAGTCGACGCCGAGCTTTCCGCAGGGTCCGGTGGCACTGCTCGAGCAGGCCGGCATGCTCGCCTGGAATGCGCATGCGGGGCCGGGAGCGTCGCGGCCGTCTGGTGCGGTCGAGCTCCAGCTCGTCCGCAGGGTCGCCCACGCCGATGGCTCGGTCGGCCGGATCTTCGACGGCCACCTGAATGCCGTCGAGCGCCTGGCCGTGCAGGCCCCGTCGCATGTCCGGGACCGAGAGCTCGCTGCGGTCGTGGCGCGACGGTTGCGGGCGGGGGTGTGGGGCGGGGAACCCGCCCCGGGGGAAGGGCCGCCGGCGACCGTGTTCGAAGCCGAAGGGGTCGAGGTGCTGCGCGGCGTGAAGACGTTCTGCTCGGGCGCGGGGGGTCTCGACCGCGCGCTGATACTCGCCCGCCAGCCCGGCGAAGGGCCGCCGCTCGCGGTGTGGATCGATCTCACCGACGAGCGCCGAGTCCAGGTCGACCCGACCTGGTTCCGCTCCCACGGACTGCGGGCATCGGTCTCGCATCGAGTCGTGTTTCACGACGCGCCGGTGCTCGCCACCTTCGGGCCGCCCGGGTCTCTGGCGGAGCAACCGTGGTTCGCACGCGATGCGCTCCGGACCGCGGCCAGCTGGGCGGGCATGGCCGACACCGCCGTACGCGCCGCGCTGGACGAGCTGGCGCAGCGCCCCGGACGCGGTCAACTCGAGGCGCTCGCCGCCGGGCGAATCCTGACGGCGCAGCGCACGATCGACCTGTGGATCGAGCGGGGTGCGCGCGCGATGGACTCGCATGACGAGGCTCTCGCGGCGGTCGCCGTGCAGGCGCGAGTCGGCATATCCGACGCGTGCCGCGTGCTGCTCGACGAGGCGGCGCGCGCATGTGGCTCGAGACCGTTCGTCCGCGCCGGCGGGCTCGATCGCGCGCGGCGCGACCTCGAGGTGTTCCTGCTCCAGCACCGGCTCGATCCGCTGCTCGCCCGATTGGGCGAAGCGGCGCTCGAGGAGCGCTGAGATGCCGCGGATGTCGCTTGCGGAGTTCGAAGCGCGCTACCGCGAGGATCCCGATCCGTGGAACTACACGTCGAGTGATTACGAGCACCAGAAGTACGAGGCGACGCTCGCCGCGTGCGGGAACGGCCCGTTCGTACACGCGCTCGAGCTCGGCGCGTCGATCGGCGTGTTCAGCGAGCTGCTGGCGCCGCGGTGCCAGCAGCTCACCACGATCGACGCCGCTCCGACCGCCGCGGCGGCGGCGCGAGCACGACTTGCCGGCGCTCGGCACGTGCGCGTGATCTGCGGCGCAATCCCGGACGCGCTCCCCGACGAGCCCTTCGACCTGGTTGTGGCGTCGGAGATCCTGTACTACCTGACCGGGGGCGAGCTCGCCTGGACCCTCAGTCGACTAGAGGGATGCACCGGGCCGGGAGCGCGGCTGGTCGCGGTCCACTGGCGACCCGCCGGACCCGAGCGGCCGCTCGACGCCGCGCGGGTGCACGCCGGTCTGCGCGACCAGCCATGGCTCCAAGCGCGAGACTCCGAGAGCACGCGCGACTACCTGCTCGACGTGCTGGTGCGGCGATGACCGACGAGCTCGGACTGCTCGTGGTCGGCGGCGGTCCGGCCGGCCTGTCGGCGGCGCGCGGCTACCGCGACGCCGGAGGGAGCGGCGCCGTCGCGATCGTCACCGACGAGCACCGGATGCCCTACAACCGCCCGCCGCTGACGAAGGATCTGCTCCGCGGAGAGTCGAGCGAGGACGACCTTCTGATTGAGTCAGAAGCGTGGTTGCGAGAGCAACGGGTCGGCCTGGTCAGCGGCCGCGCGGTCGCGCTTGACCCGGAGGGTCGCACCGCGTCTCTGTCAGGCGGGCGCGAGCTCCGCTACCGAAGCTGCGTGCTCGCGACTGGAGCCGAGCCGACCAGGCTGCCGGTACCCGGTGCTGACCACCCGGCCGTGAGGGTGATCCGCACGCTCGACCACGTGCGCGAGCTCACCGCCCGCCTGGGCGACGGCGACCCGGTGGTCGTGATCGGCTCGGGCTTCATCGGCTGCGAGATCGCCGCCTCGCTCAGACGCCGGGGCCACCCGGTTGCGCTCGTCTCCGACGAGGACCAGCCGAACGCGGCTCGCCTCGACCTCGAGGCCGCCGAGCGCATCCGCGGTTGGCTGGTGCAAGAAGGCGTCGACGTCAAGCTCGGCGCCGAGGTCGAGGAGATCGCCGCGCGCGACGGAGCGATCGACGTCCGCGCCGGAACCGTGCGCGCGACCGGGCAGGTCGTGGTGATGGCCACCGGCGTCGCTCCCCGGGGCGAGCTCGCCGCGGGGGCTGGACTCGAGCTCGCGAACGGCGCGATCCCGGTCGACGCGTCGATGCGCACCGCACAAGCCGGCATCTACGCCGCCGGCGACGTCGCGTTCGCCGAGAACGCGTCTGCCGGGCGCCGGCTGCGGGTGGAGCACTGGGGCGACGCTCTCGGTCAGGGCGAGATCGCCGGCCGGACCGCCGCCGGCGAGACGGCGCAGTGGGACGCCGTGCCCGGGTTCTGGTCGACGATCGGCAGCCATACGCTCAAGTACGCCGCCTGGGGCGACGGGTTCGAGCAATCCCGGCTCGAACCGCACGGCGGCGGTGCGTTCACCGCCTGGTACGGGCGCGGCGGCAGGATCGTCGGCGTGCTCGCGCACGAAGCCGACGAGGACTACGAGCGCGGGCGCTCGCTTATCGCCGACGGTGCACCGTGGCGCTAGCGAGCATCGTCGTCGTACCGGCGCGGGACGAGCAGGACCACATCGCCGAGTGTCTGTCCGCACTCGCCGCACAGACCGTCCCGCGCGCGGAGTTCGAGGTGATCCTCGTCCTCGACGCCTGCGCCGACCGCACCGCCGAGATCGCAGAGCGCATCGCCTGCGAGCGGTCGTTGCGGCTCTCACTTCTCGACGGCCCCGGTCGGGGTGCCGGCGCTGCCCGGCGGGCGGGCATGGATCTCGCGGCCGAGCGCCTGCTCGCGCAAGGACGCGAGGACGGCCTGGTGACGTGCACCGATGCGGACTCCCGGCCCGCCCCGGACTGGCTTGCCCGTCAGCTCGCTCACGTCGGCGCCGGGGCGCGCGCCGTGGCGGGTCTGATCGAGCTCGACCCCGACGAGTCGAGGCGGCTCGCGCCCGAGGTGCGCCGGCGCCGCGAGCGGGACGCCGCGCAGCGCCTCGAGCGCGTCCGCGAGACCGATCCCGGCGCCGCCCACCATCACTTTGCCGGCGCGTCGCTCGGCGTCACCGCCGGCGCCTACCGCTCGGTCGGCGGCATCGAACCGGTCCCGGCGCTCGAAGACGCCGCGTTCGCCGAGCGACTGGCGCGGGCCGGAATCCCTGTTCTCCACGCCGCCGACGTCCGCGTGCGGACCTCCGCGCGTGCCGATGGCCGCGCGGCACGGGGGCTGTCGGTCGACCTCGCCGTGTCCTCCTGGGCCGCCCGACGACGGTACGTCGCGAGCGCATTCCCCCCGGCGCGCCTGCACCGGAACAAGGGCGCGACGTCGGTGGCCGTGGTGATCCCGACCAAGGAGTGCGCCGATACTCTCGGCGGCGTCCTTGCCCGTACCGTCGGCCCCCTACGCGACGCCGGGGTGCTCGACGAGGTGCTGGTCGTCGACGCCGGCTCGGCGGACGGGACCGCCGCGATCGGGCGCTCGGCCGGGGCCACGGTGATCGATCAGGACGACGTGCTCGCGCAGTTCGGACCTGCCCTCGGCAAGGGCGACGCGATGTGGCGCGCGCTGCACGAAACGAGCGCGGACATCGTGTGCTTCCTCGACGGCGACACGGCCGACCCGGACCCAAACCACCTCCAGGGGCTGATTGGGCCGCTGCTCACCGACGCGTCGCTAAAGCTCGTGAAGGGCGCCTTCGACCGACCGCTCCGCGCCGCCGGCGTCGACCTGCCCAACGAGGGCGGCCGCGTCACCGAGATCATGGCCCGGCCGCTGCTCAACCTGTACGAACCCAGGCTCGCCGGGTTCGCGCAGCCGCTCGCCGGAGAGTTCGCGGGGCGGCGGGACCTGTTCGAGTCGATTCCGTTCCCGGCCGGCTACGGCGTCGAGATCGCCGTGCTGATCGACGCGCTCCGCGCTCACGGTCTCGACGCGCTCGCCGAGTGCCACCTGGGCGAGCGCCACAACCGCCATCAGCCGCTCCGCGCGCTCGGCGAGATGGCCTACGCGGTGCTGACCGCGATGGAACGCCGCGTCGGCGGCGCACGAAGCGCGGTCGGCGGTCGTTACCTCCGCCCCTGGCAGGACTTCGCCGCCGTCGACGTGGCGGTGGCGGAACGACCCCCGCTCGCAACCCTCGGATCGAGTCGAGGCGTCGATCGCGGCGCCGTGCATAACCGGAGCGCGGTGCTTGACGGCTGAGGGCTTGGGTAGGGGCAATCCCATGTCGCCGTTCTCGCGCCGACTGGGGGCGTGGTCGCTGGCCTGGCTGTTCGCGGGCGCGCTGTATCTGCTGCTGATCGACATCACCGATCTACCCGAGCTGATCGTCGGCGTGGGCGCGGCGACCATCGCCGCCGCCGGATTCGAGCTCGCGCGCGAGCAGCGGACTGCCGGCGGCCTGAGAGCGCGCCTGCGCTGGCTCAGGCGCGCGTACCGGCCGCTCCTCGTCGTCCCCCGTGACCTCGTCACGCTGTCGGTCCTGGCGGTCCGCCAAGTCGTCCGCCCGCGTGAGGTCAACGGCGAGTTCCGCGCGGTGCCGTTCGAGTGCGGTGACGACGAGCGACTCGAGACGGGGCGGGCCGCACTTGCCGAGTCGCTCGGGTCGTTCGCCCCGAACACGATTGTCATCGGCGTCGACGCCGATCGTGAGCTCTTGCTCGGCCATCAGCTTCGAGCCGGCGGCGGCGACGAGGCGATCGACGTGCTTGGGCTGGGTTCGAGATGAGTCAGCCGTGAACGAGTGGGAGATCGTCGCCGCGGTGCTCGGTGCGGCGCTGATTCCGTGCGGAGCCGTCGCGCTGCTGTCGGATCCGGCCCACGGTCTCGCCGCGCTCGAGCTGGCCGGCGTGCTGCTAAGCACGATCCTGGTGCTGCTGGCCGAGGGCCTTCACCGCCAGCCGTTCATCGATCTGGCGGTCGTGTTCGCTCCGATGTCGGTTGTCGGATCGCTGCTGTTCGCCCGGCTGATGGAGCGCGACCTGTGAGCTGGCGGGCGGTCGCCGCCGCCGTCCTGCTGATCGCCGGAGGGCTGCTCGAGCTGATCGCGGTGCTCGGCCTGTGCGTGATGCGCAGCGTGTACGACCGCTTGCACTACGTGGGAATGGCCGGCTTCGGCGGTTTCCTGATCGCGGTCGCGGTGCTCGTTCGCGAGTCGTTCTCGCTGATCGGCGACAAGGCGTTGCTCGTCGGCGTCGTGCTCGTGCTCGCCGGGCCGGTGCTGGTTCAGAGCACCGTTCGCAGCCTGCTGATCCGCGAGCTCGGCGATTGGCGGGCCAAGACCCGGGAGGAATCGAAGCCGTGACCGTCCTGCAGGCTGTCGCGCTGATCGGCGTGGCGATCCTCGGCGGCGGCGTCGCGTTTGCGACGGATCCGCTCCGTCAGACGCTCGTCCTCAGCATCTACGGCCTCGCGCTGACGATGCTGTTCTTTGTCTTCCAGGCGCCCGACGTGGCGCTGTCGGAGATCGTGGTCTCGACCGTCGGGCTCCCCGTGATGATCCTGCTGGCGCTCCGCAAGGTCCACCAGCAACAGCGCGAGCGCGAGCGAAACGAGAAGAACTCGTGAGCCGCACCGCTCGCCTCGTGTTCTTCGGGGTCGGCGCCGCCGGCTTCGGCGTCGTGCTCGTCTACGGCCTCGCGGGACTGCCCGCGTTCGGTCACTACCACGGCGTCTACGGTCATGTGCTCGACGGGATCGGGGTGACCGAGCGGCATGCGACCGACCTCGTGACCGCGCTGAACTTCGACTTCCGCGCGTTTGACACGCTCGGCGAGGAGTTCATCCTGTTCGCATCGGTGCTTGGCGTCGTGCTGATCCTCCGCCAGCTGCGCGGCGAGCACGAGCGTCCGAACCAGGAGGAGGCCGCCGAGCATCAACTCGCGGGCGCGAGCGAGGCGCTTCGCGTCCTCGCGCTCGTGCTGGTGCCGAGCCTGCTTGCGGTGGGCGTGTACATCGTCGTTCACGGTCAGATCACGCCCGGCGGCGGGTTCCAGGGCGGCGTGATCCTCGCGACCGGGCCGCTCGCGGTGTTCCTGGCCGGGCGCTATCTGCGCATGCGGATCGTCGCGCCGCACACGGTCGTGGAGATCGGCGACGCAGTCGGGGCGGTCGGTTACGGGCTGGTCGGCCTCGGCGGGCTCGTGTTCGTCGGCGTCTTCTTCAAGAACTTTCTGCCGCTTGGCATCCCCGGTCACCTGCTGTCAGCCGGCCAGATCGACGTCGCGAGCGTCGCCGTCGGCATCGAGGTGAGCGGCGCCTTCCTCGTCGCCTGGAGCGAGTTCCTCGATCAGGCGATCCTCGTACGGCGGGCGGGGGACCCGTGAGCTTCCTCCCGTTCGCCGTGGCCGCGTGGCTGTTCCTGGTCGGTCTGTACGGGATCGTCTCGAGCCGGAACCTGGTGCGGGCGATCCTCTCGTTGACCGTCGTCCAGTCGGCCACGTACGTGGTCCTGCTCGCGGTCGGTTACCGCACGGGCGGCCAGGCGCCGATCTTCGCCGACATCCCGCAGGTGTCCAAGGCGGTCGATCCGGTCGTTCAGGTGCTCGTGCTGACCGACGTCGTGATCGAGGCGACCGTGACCGCGATGCTGCTCGCGCTCGCCGTGCAAGCCCACAAGCGCTTCGGCAGCCTCGACCCGCAGGAGCTTCGCGCCCTGCGGGACTAGTGGCCGGGAGAAGCGGCCGGCGCATATGCATATCACCGCGTTAGCCGTCGTCGTGCCGCTCATGGGCGCCGCGGTGCTCGTCGCGCTCCGGCACTGGACGCCGCACGTCGCGAACGACCTCGCCGCGGGCGGGATTGGGCTCACGGTCGTGACGCTGTGCGCGATCCTGCTCGTGCGCGCGTCCCACCACCCGTTCGCCTACTGGATGGGAGGCTGGCGGCCAAGCCATTCGGTGGCGATCGGGATCTCGTTCTCGGTCGATCCGATCGGTGCCGGCATGGCGACGTTCTCGGCGATTCTCGTGACGGCGGCGCTCGCCTACTCGTGGCGCTACTTTGACGCCGCCGACGGCCTGTTCCACGCGCTGATGCTCCTGTTCATGGCTGCGATGGCCGGCTTCTGCCTGACCGGCGACCTGTTCAACATGCTCGTGTTCTTCGAGCTGATGGGCGCTGTGGCCTACGCGCTTACGGCCTACCGGATCGAGGAGCGCGGGCCGATCCAGGGCGCGATCAACTTCGCGATCACGAACAGCGTCGGCGCCTACGCGATCTTCATCGGGATCGCGCTGTTGTACGCGCGCACCGGAGCGCTGAACATGGCCCAGATCGGCGCTGCGCTCGACGGCCACCGCGCCGACCCGCTCGTGGTCGTGGCGATGGTGCTGCTGTTCATCGGCTTTCTCACCAAGGCCGCCGCGGTGCCCGTGCACTTCTGGCTCGCCGACGCCCACGCGGTGGCGCCGACGCCGGTGTGCGTCCTGTTTTCCGGCGTGATGGCTGAGCTCGGCGTGTACGCGATCGCACGCCTGTACTGGACGATCTTCGCCGGTCCACTCGGTCCCCACGCCGACGAGCTCCGCGCGATCCTCGTCGCTCTCGGGACCGTGACCGCGGTGTGGGGCGGGATCATGTGCTACGCGCAGCGCCACCTCAAGCGGCTGCTCGCGTTCTCGACGATCAGCCACATCGGCGTGTTCGTGTGCGGGATCGGCTTCCTCACCGTCCACGGCGTGGCGGGCGTCGCCGTCTACGTGATCGGCCACGGGTTCACGAAGGGCGCGCTGTTCATGCTCGTCGGGGTGCTGCTGCACCGGTTCGGGACCGTCGACGAGTTCGACCTGCACGGCCGCGGCCGCGAGCTCCGGCTCGCCGGCGTCCTGTTCGCGCTCGGCGGCGTGCTGCTGAGCGCCATGCCCGGCGTGACCGCGTTCTTTGGCAAGTCGCTGCTCGACGCCGGCGCGCTTGGAGTCCACTGCCCGTGGCTCCCGGCCGTGTTCGTGATCTCGTCGATCCTGACCGGCGGCGCCGTGCTGCGCGCCGCGGGCCGGGTGTTCCTCGGCTGGGGGGCGTCCGAGCGCCAGGAGGACGTCCAGTTGCGCCAACCGCCCGAGCAGGACGAGGAGCGCGTCGAGCGCGACGCGACGCCGCCGCTGATGCTGGTCGTCCCGGGGACGCTGCTGCTCGCCGCGATCGTGGCCGGGCTGATTCCCGGGCTCGTGCCGGCGATCGAACGGGCGGCCGCTCACTTCGCCGACCACAGCGCCTACGCCGGCTGGGTGCTGCAAGGCCGCCCGGCTCACTACCCCGCGGTGCCGCCCACCCACATCGACACGTCCGACTATCTGTACGCCGCCGCGAGCACCCTAGGCGCGCTCGGGCTCGCGGCGCTCACGCTGTTCGGCGCCCCGCTCCGCCGCCGGCTGCCGCGCGGCTTCGAGCGGCCGCCGCGCGCCGCCCTGACCGCGTTACGCCGACTCCACAGTGGGCACATCGGCGACTACATCGCCTGGTGGACGGTGGCCGCGGCGATGCTCGGTGGCGCGTCCCTGATCCTGCTGACATGAGCGGGGCCGCGGCCATTCGCCGGACGCTCGCGGCGCTCACCATGTTGTTGGCGGTGGCGGTGGCGGTCGCCGGCGCGGGGTGCGGCGCGACTCCGCCGCAGGCGCCGTTCGCGCAGGCCAAGAAGCTCGACGCCGCGACGAGCGACATCGCGACCGACTGCGGCCTCGCCTACCAGGTGACCGCTTTCCCTCCAGAACACCACGCCGAAGTCGTGAGTCTCGATCGCTCGGCGACGTCGAGCGCCCGCACGCTCGCCTCGGTGTACCGACGCAACCCGGCCTGGATCTACCAGGGCGAGACCGTCGCCAAGATCGTCCACGACGGGGTCGCGATGCTCGCGACGTGCGGGCTTCGCGACGCCGCCAGCGCCCTCAGCGCAGCCGCGTCTCGTCGAGTCTCTCGCATAGCTCCCTGACCGATTCGAACACTCGGGCGGCGCCGGCGTCCTCGAGCTCGGCGACCGAGAACCCGCCCGTCAGGATCCCGACGGTCGGCACGTCTGCCTTGCGCGCGGTTCGACGGAGCGACGCAGTTCGTCACTCTGACCAGGGGCCGAGCGCGAGCTGCCGCCCGCGCTGCGGTCACTGTAGGGCCGGCGCATGCCCTCCGCTAGATCAGCTGTACGTTCGCCGCCGCCGGACCCTTCGGGCCTTGCTCGGTCTCGAACGAGACGTTCGCGCCTTCGGCCAGAGACTTGAAGCCGCTGCCTGCGATCGCCGAGTGATGGACGAACAGGTCCTTGCCGCCATCGTCGGGCGTGATGAAGCCGTAGCCCTTATCGTCGCTGAACCACTTCACGGTTCCAGTTGCCATGCATTCCCTCCCGGGATGTTGTGTGCTGCGAAACGCGGGAGGTGCATAGAGCAACAACCACGGCCGCCGCCGCTACTTTGTCGAGCATTCCGCTCGGCACGAACACGGGAGATTACCCCCACGATCTCCGGGGGGGGCGTCCCGCGCCGTCGGTCGCGCTAGCCGCCGAGGGCCTCCGCCGGCACAGGGCCGCGCCGCGCCTGCGCGAACGTCACCAGCCGTCCGGCCTGTTCATCCCACAGCTTGAGCCGGACGCTACGAAGTCCATCCCGCAGCGAGAGCGTTGGCACCGAGGCAAACATCGGACTCGAGTCGTGCGCACGCTGAAGGTTGTAGTTGGGGATCCGGGCGTTGAGGTGATGCACGTGGTGCAGCCCGATGCTCCCCGTGAAGAACTGGAGCACCTTCGGCAGCTTCAGATACGAGCTTCCCCGCAACGCGGCGTCGGCGTACGTCCAATCGTCGCCGCTCTGCCAGTACGCATCCTCGAACTGATGCTGAACGTAGAACAGCCAGATGCCGACCGAGCCGGCCAGCAGCGCCGCAGGTGCCCAAACGATCAGAAAATCCCGCCAGCCGATCAGCCAGCACACCCCGGCAACAAGGATCATCAGCGCGGCATCGGTCCCGAGCACGCTGTTGCGCATCCGCGGCCGGGCATCGCGCGCCACGATCCGCGGACCGACGATCATCGCGAACACCGGCCCGAAACCGAACATCACGAACGGATTGCGCACGAGCCGGTAGGCAGCGCGACCACGCGGCGACCGAGCCCAATACTCGGCGACCGTCAGCGTCACGATGTCGCCGACTCCCCGCCTGTCCAGATCTCCCGAGGTCGCGTGATGTACGGCGTGGTCGTGTCGCCACCGGCGGAAAGGCGAGAGCACCAGCAAACCGAGAACGGTGCCGAGGACGTTGTTGGCGCGCCTCGAAGGCAGCAGCGAACCGTGCGCACAATCGTGAAACACCACGAATACCCGGACCAGGAACCCCGCGGCGACGATCGCCAACACGACCGTCAGTGCGGGCGAGACGCCGAGCGTCAGATAGCTCACCACGGACAGCGCGACGTACGGCAGGACTGATGTCGCCACGGCAAACAGGCCGCGCTTCACACACGGCACCGCGAACGGCGCGAGCGTGTCACGCCAGGCCGGCCGGCACATTCCAGAGGTCATTTGCGCTCCGATGTAGGGGAAGAGGATGGAATCGACGCAGCGCCTCTGCCTCACGCAAGCAACGGATGATGCGAACGTGCTCCTGGCCGGGCATTCGGCCCGCGGTCAGATGGCGGCCGCGTGGAGCATACCCGGGGACGCGGAAAGCAACGCTCAGCGCATCACGCAGCGGAACCCGAGGTGGCTGGTTGAGGTGTCAATCGCTTCGGGTTGACGCGCCGCGGGCCGGTAGCGGAGGCAGTAACTCGGCGCGCACAGGTGTGAGCCCCCCTTGATGACGCGACGCGGTACGTGTGCACCGGGTCGCCCGAGGTCATAGCTCGCATCGGGGGTCACCACGCGCGGGTTACGCGGTGGCGCACAGCACGCACTCTCGGTGTGACACGCGCTCCCGGCCTCGTCCCCGACGGCGCCGCGCGGCGAGTAGTAGTCGCTCGTCCACTCCCACACGTTCCCGGTCATGTCGAACAGTCCGTAGCCGTTCGCGGAGAACAAGCCGACCGGAGTGGTGCCGCGCCATCCCTTCGCGCCGGTGTTGCGCCACGGGAAGTCGCCCTGCCAGAAATTCGCCATCAGCTCGCCCCCCGGGGTCTGCTCGTCACCCCACGCGAACACCACGCGCTCGAGTCCGCCGCGCGCCGCGTACTCCCATTCGGCCTCGCTAGGCAGCTCCTTGCCCACCCATGTCGCAAACGCTTCCGCGTCCTCGTAGGCGATGTGGGTGACAGGGTGATCCTGGCGCCCCGAGTTGTCACTCGCCGGCCCCCAGGGCTGGCGCCAGTTCGCGCCCGGGACATACGCCCACCATCGGCCGGGATTGTCGAGCGGCACGGGGCCCGGAGTCGGATGGAACACCGCCGATCCCTCCACGAGCAGCGCGGGATCGGCGTCGGGGTAGTCGGCGGGATCGGGCGCGCGCTCGGCCAGGGTCACGTATCCCGTCGCCTCGGCGAACCGCGTGAACTCCGCTACCGAGACCGGGCCGGGGTCGATCGCGAACGCGTCCACCTCGACCTCGCGCACGGGCGCTTCCTCGGCGTAGAAGCCCGTCGAGCCCATCGCGAAGCGTCCGGCTTGGATCTGGATCATTCCGGCGCCCGCGGCGGCGCGAACGGCGTCCAGTCGGGCTCCGAATCGCGGATGTCCACGTTGATCGTGCCGCGGAACTCACTGCTCTCCATCGATGTTCCTCGCTGTCGATCCAAGTAATGACGTTGTAAGGGCGCCGTACGGCCGGTTCTTCATCCCGTTGGGGTGATGCCATGGAAAGCGGCGCAGGCGGCCGCGATCGCCCGGGCCGGGCTCCCCCGCACCGCTAGACTCGTCCCCAGTCAGCTCACTCGAGCTGTCCCGGACGAGAGGGTGCGCCGTACCCGGCCCGCACGACGGCGCGCGCAGGAGGGTTTGACATGTCCGGTCTTCTCCAGTTTGCCGGGGCGGTCGTGATTCTGTCGGCGTTCGTCGCCGTTCAGTCGGGCCGCACGCAGCCGTCGTCGCGGATCACGCTCACGATGAATCTGCTTGGGTCGGCGGTGCTCGCTGTGCTCGCGCTTCGCGGGCGCCAGTGGGGCTTCCTGCTGCTCGAGGGCGCATGGGCGGCCGTGTCGGCCGCCAGCCTCGCCTCACCGCTAATCCCCCGCCGGCGTGCCCCGGATCACACCGGCGACTGTCCCGCCTCCTCCGCCGCCGCCAGCCGGATCGCCACCAGGTCAAGCGGCTGAACCCCCGGGGCCGCGCCCGCTTCAGCACGGCCATTCCGACGGGCGCGCGCTCACCCCGCTCTGCGTAGACTGCACGGCCTGGGGCGGCGAGCAGCGCGCCAAGTGAGTTCCGTCGGTGGCCATCTGTCTCCGCCTCGCGATCCTGCGCGGTAAACATCAGCGTCTGGGCGGTGAGCGTGTCTGATCCGTCTTCTCATACACGAGGAGCTCGCTGACACCCGTCAGGTCGAGGATCCGACGCACCGCACGCGTAATCCCGCGGACGACGAGCGGGTCGGTCCGAGTCCCGCAGGCACGGAGGACGATCCGGACGCCACCCGAGTCCATGAACTCCAGACGGGACAGGTCCTGAACGTTGAGCTCGGCCCGCAGCGCTTCTTCGGCGATCGGAGCGCTCGCGATATCGAGCTCTCCGGCGAGCACAACCACTCGCCGGCCGTGTTGTACGAACGAGTCCGCGGTGAGATGGTCGGGCGGGGCTGTCATCGGCCCACCCGATACCAATCAAGACGCAGATAACAGGAGCATCGACCTGCTGCAGTAATGTCATCAATCGACTTGTCACTCAGGGCCGACGGTTACGAGGACCTCCGCAAGGCGATTGTCAGCGGCGAGCTGTTGCCCGGCGAGCGGCTGCTCGAAGAGGACCTGAGCGCGAGGCTCGGGCTCGGTCGGGCGGCCGTGCGGATGGCGCTCGTCCGCCTCGAGCATGACGGGCTCGTTCAGCGCGAGCGCAACCGCGGAGCCAGGGTGAGACGCGTGTCCGAGAGCGAGGCGGTGGAGATCCTCGAGGCCCGCGCCGCGCTCGAGGGGCTCGCCGCCCGGCACGCGGCGCAGAACGCCGACGACGGCGCCGTCGGCGAGTTACGCGACATGGTCGCCGAGATGCGCGAGCTGCGCGAGCGCGGAGACCTGCTCGCCGCCTCGGATGTCAACGCCCGGCTCCACGGCCGGATCCTCGAGCTCTCGCGCCACGATACGGCCAAGCGGTTGTCCCAGACGCTGAGCTCGCAGCTCGTGCGCTTTCAGTACCGGACCGTGCTCCTGCCCGGCCGCCCGGAGCGCTCGCACGCGGAGCACACGGAGATCGTCGAGGCGATCGCCGCTCGCGACCCGGTTGCGGCCGAGCAGGCCATGCGTCGCCATCTCTCGCGAGTTGCGGAGGCGCTTCAGACGCAAAACGGCGGTGACCCGTCGCGAGCGTAGGTCAGCGGCCTGGGCGTCCTCCTGGAACCTCGCGCCGCGCGGTCAGCCGGACGGCGCTCGAGATGTTCGGGGAGCAGGGGTTCGAGGAGACCACGGTCGACGACGTTGCCGAGGCGCTCGGGGTCAGCCGGCGCACGCTGTTTCGCTACTTCGCTTCGAAGAACGACATGGTCTGGGGCGACTTCGACTGGGTGCTCGCGCGCCTGCGGCGCTGCCTGGATGCGACGGCTCCGGACGAGCCGCTGCACGAGGCGCTCCGCCGCGCGGTCGTTGAGTCGAACCGGTACGAGCACGAGCAGCTTCCCGAACTCCGTATCCGGATGCGTCTGATCACGGGCGTGCCCGCGCTCCAGGCACACTCGACGCTGCGCTACGCGGAATGGCGTGCGGTGATCGCCGACTTCGTCGCCGCCCGGGTCGGCTGCAACGACAGCGACCTGATTCCGCAGATAGTCGCCCACGCCGCACTCGGAACGTCGATGGCGGCGTTTCTGGTGTGGGTCGACGACCCGTCGAGCGACCTCGTGGCGAATCTCGACGAGGCCTACCGGCTGCTCGGATCGGGGCTGGCGGCGCTCGCGCCGGATTAGCGGACGGCCGCTAGCGCCGGGTCGGGTGCGGCGGGCGGCGTGGCGCGAGCGCCCGGAAGTCTCGCGCACGCACGCACGCACACCAGATGCCGGCGCCGCGCGCCGACTCCTCGGCGAGCCGGAGCGCCCCGTACATCAGGGGGTGCAGGAGCGGGCGGTCGTCGACCCAGTCGGCCGCGATCCCTCCGGCGAGCAGCGCGCCGAGCCTCACGCCGAGGCGGCCGCGCCGGCGCCTCGGCGTGAGGCACACGACCGCGATCGCGGCCGGAGCCCACGGTCCCGCGATCGCGCGCGCGAGCTGGCGCCCCTCGTTGACGGTGGCCTCGACGCCGGCGCGGGCCGCCCACTCGGTGGCGCTCGGAACCCGACCGCGGAGCGTCCGTCGCATCCGCAGCGCGCGCACCGCGGCGAGCCCGAGTAGCGCGGGCCAGCAACCGCCCAGCGTTGCGACCCAGCAGAGCGCCCCCACCGGGGACACGAACAGCGTCGGCAGGTGCCCGGGGTGACGCTCGAGCAGCGGCACTACCGATTGGTTGTATGCCACCCGCCGTCGATACCAGGCGAGTGGACTCGTCCGATCTCGGTGCTGGACGGCGATCCGTGGCTCGTAGCGAATCTGCCAGCCGGCGTCGTGAAGCCGCCACACCAGATCGACGTCCTCCCCCAGTTCGAGGCGCTCGTCAAACCCGCCTCGAAGTGCGTCCCGCCGCGCGACCATCGCCGCGCTCGGCACGTACCAAACGAAACCATACGGCCGGACAAGCGAAGGGTGTGGTCCCAGATCGAGGATCGAGTGGCAGCGCTCGTATGCGGCGATGCGGCCGCGCAGCACATCGGAGGAGACGATGCGCGGCGCGACCAGCGCCACCGCGGGGTCGTCGAGATGGTCGAGCAGCTCGCCGGGAAAGCCCACCGGAGGGACACAGTCGGAGTCGACGAACGCGACGAAAGGGGTCGCCGCCAACTCGAGGCCGGTGTTGCGGCCGGCGCCGGCCCCCCGGTTGCGAGGATGGCGAACGTAGCGAGCGCCGAACCGGTCGGCGACCGCTTCGATGCCGGCGCCGTCGGGGGATCCGTCGTCGACCAAAATCACCGGCGAGCCGCCGGTCAGGGGGGCCAGGCACTCCTCCAGCCCCCGGGCGTTCCCGTACACCGGGATCACGATCGTCACCTCCGCCGCCGAGTGCGGCCGGCGCGGCGGGTCGGGCTGAGCCAGTCCGGCGTCGAGCAGTCGCCGCGCGAGCAATCGCTCGGCGATGTCCTTCGAGGCTGGCTGGCCGGCCAGCAAACCCCGAACGACAGCTGCGCCACGCCCGGACAGGGTCAGTATCCGCAGCGGGGACCCGCCCAGCAGAACCTCTCCGTCGCGGCCGCTCTTCAGCCCGCGCGATGGCCGCAGGCGCCAGCCGGCGGGGACCGGCAACTCCCGGTGAGCGGCTACGGCGTCAGTCCCCCGTCGACCGGAATCACTGCACCAGTCAGCGCCGATGCCCCGGGGCCGCACAGCCATACCGCCGCCGCGGCGACCTCGGCGGGCTCGATCAGCCGCCGCATCAACTGCTGGCCGGCGAACGTGTCCTGGTCGGGGAGGTCGTACAGCGCCGCGCTGGCCGCGAGCATCGCCCCGCGCGTCGACCCCGGGCAGATCACGTTGGCCGACACCCCGGTCCCGGCAAGGTCGGCCGCGAGCGCGCGGACGTAGGCGACCGCGGCCGCCTTCGCGGCCGAGTACGCGGCGAGTTGCGGCATCGCTCGGAGCGCCGCCGCCGAGGCGATCGCGACGAACCGCCCCGCGCCGACCGCGACCATTCCCGGCACGGTCGCCTCGGCGAGCCGCCGCACGCCGTGCAGGTTGACGTCGATCAGCGTCGACCACACCGCCGTGCTCGTCGCCCAGCCCGGACCGCCGGCGATCACGCCGGCGGCGGCGACCACAGCGCCGGCCGTCCGGCCGCCGAGCGCCGCCGACACCCGCTCGCCGAAGTCATCTGCGCCGACGTCGGCCTGGAGCACCTCGGCCGCCGGGGCGCCCGCGTTCACGCAGTGCTCGGCGACGCGGTCCAGATCCGCCGGCACCGGCATCGCGTACCCGACCCCGGGCTGGCTCTCGCACGCGTCGATCAACAGCAGCGACCACCCCTCGGCCGCCAGACCCAAGCCGACCTCGGCGCCGATCCCGCGCGCCGCGCCGGTGACCACGGCGAGCCCCGCACCGTCAGGCCGGGGCGCCGTCAACCTGAACCCAATTCAAGTCAGCGAGATTTGTCACAGGGTGCTAAATTACCGCGCCCGGCCGCCGCGAGGAGAGGAGATTCGCATGAGCATCATTCTCGAGCAGCTCGAGATGAACCCGGCCCGGCCCGAGCCCGACGACGCCGCGCCGCCCGCGGAGCCGTCTTCCGACGAGGAGCTCGTGGTCGGGGACCTGCTGGTCGAGGACGTCTCGATCGATGGCATGTGCGGCGTCTACTGAGCTGAGCGCCGTACTCGACAGCGCCTGGCGGGTCGCCCCGCAGGTCGCGGTGCGCCCCGAGCCGTTCGGGGCGCTCGTGTACCACTTCGGGACGCGCCGGTTGAGCTTTTTGAAGAGCCGCGCGTTGCTCGACGTGGTCACGGTCCTCGAGGCGCACCCGAGCGCGCGGGACGCGTGCCGCGCCGCCGGGGTCGCTGACGATGAGATGCCGCGGTACGAGCGCGCGCTGGCGACGCTCGTCGACACGGGCATGATCGTCCCGGGGACGGCGTCGTGAGCGTCGCCGCCGGGCCGACGCGGCTCGTCGATCAGCTCGAGACCGGGCTCGACGCGCCGATCTGCCTGACCTGGGAGTTGACCTACGCGTGCAACCTGGCGTGCGTCCATTGCCTGTCGAGCTCGGGCCGGCGTGACCCGCGGGAGCTGAGCACCGATGAGTGCATGGCGGTGATCGACGAGCTCGAGCGGATGCAGGTGTTCTATGTGAATGTGGGTGGTGGCGAGCCGACGGTCAGGCGTGACTTCTGGGAGCTTGTCGATTACGCGGTCGCGCACCACGTCGGCGTGAAGTTCTCGACCAACGGGTCGCGGATCACGCCTTCGGTCGCGTCGCGAATCGCGGGCACCGACTATGTCGACGTGCAGGTCTCGCTCGATGGCGCCACCGCTCAGGTCAACGACCGCGTCCGCGGGCCGGGCTCGTACGCCACCGCGATCGGAGCGATGGAGAACCTCGCGGAGGCCGGTTTTGCCGGCTTCAAGCTCTCGGTTGTGGTCACGCGCGAGAACGTCACCCAGCTCGACGACTTCAAGGCGCTGGCCGGTCGGTTCGGAGCGCAATTGCGGTTGACCCGTTTGCGCCCGTCCGGGCGCGGCGCCGACGTGTGGGACGAGCTGCATCCGACCGCGGCGCAGCAACGCGTGCTGTACGAGTGGCTGCTCGCTCACGGCGACAGCGTGCTGACCGGTGACTCGTTCTTCCACCTCGGCGGCTACGGCTCCGCGCTTCCCGGCCTGAACCTGTGCGGCGCGGGGCGGGTCGTCTGCCTGATCGATCCGATCGGCGACGTGTACGCGTGCCCGTTCGTGATCCACGAATCGTTCCTCGCGGGCAACGTCCGTGCGCGTGGCGGGTTCGCCGGGGTGTGGCGGGAGTCTGAGTTGTTCCGAGAGCTGCGCGAGCCCCAGCACGCCGGCGCGTGCGCGAGCTGCGGACTGTTCGACAAGTGCCGCGGCGGCTGCATGGCCGCGAAGTTCTTCACCGGGCTGCCGCTCGCCGGCCCCGACCCCGAATGCGTGCTCGGCCACGGCGAGCGTCTGCTCTCAGAGCGCGACAGCTCTCCGCTCCCGAGGCCGTCGGTCGACATGTCCAGAAGGCCACCGCGCCGCGTTCCGGGGAAGGCCTGCGACGAGAACCCGCTGACTGTTCTGCGGTCGCCGTGAAGCTGTCGCGGAATCCTTGGTTCGAGTCGGTCGCGGTCGCGCAGCGCCGCGCGAAGAAGCGGCTACCGAGGTCGGTGTATTCGGCGCTGATCGCGGGGTCCGAGGCCGGGGTCACGCTCGCGGACAACGTCGCCGCGTTCGGCGAGTTGGGGTTCGCGCCCCACGTCGCCGATCTGCCGGCGGGGCGGGACATGACCACGACCGTGATGGGACAGACGATCTCGCTCCCCGTCGTGATCTCGCCGACCGGCGTTCAGTCCGTGCATCCCGACGGCGAGATCGCGGTCGCGCGCGCCGCCGCCGCGCGCGGCACGGCGATGGGACTCAGCTCCTTCGCGAGCAAGCCCGTCGAGGACGTCGTCGCGGCCAATCCCCAGACGTTCTTCCAGATCTACTGGTGCGGCTCGCGCGAGCAGATCGCGGCCCGGCTCGAGCGCGCCCGGGCTGCCGGCGCCGTCGGGATGATCGTCACGCTCGACTGGACGTTCTCGCATAGCCGCGACTGGGGCAGCCCGTGGATCCCGGACAAGATCGATCTGGAGGCGATGCTCCGGCTCGCGCCCGAGGTGCTCGTCCGGCCCGCCTGGCTCGTGGCCTGGGCTCGCGCCGGCGGCCCTCCCGACCTGAGCGTCCCCAACCTGGCCCCGCGCGGCGAGCCGGCGTTGACGTTCTTCGGCGCCTACGGCGAGTGGATGCAGACGCCGCCTCCGACCTGGGAGGACCTGCGCTGGCTCCGCTCCCAATGGGACGGCCCGTTCATGCTCAAGGGCATCAGCCGGGTCGATGACGCCCAGCGCGCGGTCGATACCGGGTTCACCGCGATCTCGGTCTCGAACCACGGCGGCAACAACCTCGACACCACTCCCGCCTCGATCCGCGCGCTACCCGCGGTCGCCGAAGCGGTCGGCGATCAGATCGAAGTCCTGCTCGACGGCGGCATCCGGCGTGGTGGCGACGTCGTCAAGGCGCTCGCACTCGGGGCCCGAGCGGTGATGATCGGCCGAGCCTACCTGTGGGGCCTCGCCGCCGCCGGCCAGCCCGGCGTCGAGAACGTGCTCGACATCATGCGCAACGGGATCGACTCCGCGCTGCTCGGCCTCGGGCGGTCTTCGATCCATGAGCTGACCCCCGAGGACCTCATCATTCCGCCCGGATTCACGCGCCCGCTGGGCGCGACCGTCGAGCCCGCGGATCTCAGCTTTCGTGAATGACCACGCCGCGGATGTTCTTGCCCGCGAGCAGGTCGTGATAGCCCTCGTTGACCTGCTCGAGCGTGTATCTGCGCGTGATTATCTCGTCGAGCTTGAGGTGACCTGATCGATACAGGCCGAGCAGGTTGGGCATCTCGAAGATCGGGTTCGAGCCCCCCGCGAGCGAGCCCTGAATCCGCTTGTGCCAGCCCACCATCGGCGAGCCGGTCAGGCTGATCGACTTCTCGTCCGCGCGGCTGACCGATGTCACCACCACCCGTCCCGCCTTGCCGATCAGCCCCACCGCGTCGACGGTCGTTTGCGGGTCGAGCACGCCGACGGTGATCACCGCGAGGTCGGCCATCTGGCCGTGCGTCCGGCCCCACAGCAGCTCGCGCGCCTCCTCGACGGTGGTGGCGGTGTGGGTCGCGCCGAGCTTGCTCGCCATCTCGAGCTTAAACGGGTTCGGGTCGATCGCGACGACGGTCGTGGCGCCGGCGTAGCGTGCGCCCTGGACCGCGTTGATGCCGACGCCGCCGACGCCGAAGATCACGACGGCCTCGCCCGGACGGGTCTCGCCGGCGCGGACCGCCGAGCACCATCCGGTCGTCACGCCGCAGCCGACGAGGCACGCCACCTCGAACGGGATGTCGTCGTCGATGCGCACGCACGAGTACTCCGACACGACCGTGTGATCGGAGAACGTGCCGAGCGCACAGAAGCCGCCGAAGTCCTCGCCGTTCTTGTGGAAGCGGAAGGTCTCGTCCTGGAGGCAGCCGACGCCCGCGTACAACCCGCGATCGCACAGGTTCTGATGGCCGGTCGAGCAGTATCGGCACTTCCCGCACGCGGGGATGTACGAGGTGACTACGTGGTCGCCCGGCTGGACGCGGGTGACACCGGATCCGACCGCCTCGACGATCCCGGCGCCCTCGTGACCGCCGACCAGCGGAAAGCGGATGTGACTGCCGCCCTCGCGGCGGATGTGCTCGTCGGAGTGACACAGCCCGGCGGCCTTGTAGCGGATCAGGACCTCGAACTCCTTCGGCGGGTCGAGGTCTAGCTCGGTGATCTCCCAGTCCGTGCCCGCCTTGTGCAGCACGGCTGCGCGCGTGGTCATGCTCGCCATCGGCTCTCTCCCCTCATCGATCGGTTCTCAGCTTCACGTTCACGTGACCTGCGGAATCACCTCTGCGCCGATCAGCCGCAGGTGATCGAGGTCGTCGATGTCGAAGATGTGCAGGTACACGGTCTCGCAGCCGTCGTTGGCGAGCCGCTCTAGGGCGGCCACCAGGTCCGGCGGCGTGCCCACGACGCCATTGGCCAGCATCCGCGCCCCCGGGGCGCCGAGCCGCTGGAGCCGTTGCTCGGCCTCCTCCTTGGTGGTGCCGCAGATCGCCTGCATCGTCGCCGACATCCGCAGCGTCGAGGGGTCCCGGCCGATCTCTTCGCACACCCGCCGGACGTTCGCGAAGCGCTCGGCGCAGCCGTTACCGGCCCCGCTGTTGAACTCGTCCGCGTGCCGGGCAGCCATCAGCGGGGTCCGCCGCGGGCCGGTGCCGCCGATCACGATCTCGGGGTGCGGCTTCTGGACGAGCACGGGGAAGTTCCGGGAGTCCTCGAGCTGCCAGAACCTGCCGTCGAGGCTGAACGCTTCCCCCTCGGGCGTCGTCCATAGCCCTTTGATGATCCTCATCGCCTCGTCGAGCCGGTCGAAGCGCTCGCCGATCGGCGGAAACGGGATGCCGAACGCCTTGTGCTCGCGCTCGTACCAGCCGGTTCCGATGCCGAGCACCACCCGCCCGCCCGACATCTGGTCGACGGTGGCGACGGCGTTGGCCACGACGGCCGGAACGCGGAATGTGCCCGCGGTCATCAGCGTCCCGAGCTTGATGCGATTGGTCTCGATCGCCACGCCGGCGAGCGTCGTCCACGAGTCGGTCGGCCGGTACTCCGGGTCTCCCGAGTCGATCCCGAGGTAGTGGTCGCCGCGGAAGAACGCGTCGAACCCCGACTCCTCGGTGGCCTTGGCCATCGCGACGACGCGGTCGTAGGTCGCGCCGTGGCGCGGCTCCATCAGCACTCGGACCTTCATGCGGGTTTCTCCTCCGGTCGCGGCAGGGGGAACGGCGCCGGCCCGCCGCCGTCAAGGACGATCATCTGGCCGGTGACGAACTCGGCGCCGTCACTCGCCAGGTAACGGACGGCCGCGGCGACGTCGTCGGGCCGGCCGACGCGGCCGACCGGCAGGCGCCGGCCGCGCTGCTCCATCTCGGCGCGGACGTCGAGGTCGGGATCGAGGCTCAGCACCGAGCGGCTGGTGTCGAGCGCGCCGGGGGCGATCGAGTTGACGGTGATGCCCCACGCGGCCACGTCCATCGCCAGCGCGCGCGTGAGGCCGAGGATCCCGGCCTTCGATGCCGAGTACGGCGTCGAGCGCGGCGCCCCGATCACGCCCGCCATCGACGAGACGTTGATGATCCGCCCCCACCGCTGCCGGCGCATCGCCGGCACCGCGGCGCGACACATCAGCCAGGCGCCGCGCAGGTTGATGCGGATCACGTCGTCGAAAACGTCAATCGGGATCTCGTCGATCACGTCGCGATCGAGTCCCTGTGGCGCCGCGGCGTTGTTGACGAGGATGTCGAGCCGGTCGAACCGATCGAGCGCCGCCTTGATCATCGCCTCGGCGTCGTGCTCGTCGCCGATGTCCCCGAGCACCGACGCCGCCGCTCCGCCGCCGGCCTCGATCTCGTGCACGAGGCTGTCGAGCCCGCTCCACGCCGCGGGCTGCTCGGAGCCGACTATCTCCTGGCGGCGGTTGGGGACGCCCGCAGGCCGGCGGTCGGCGACGACGACCGCGGCGCCGTCGGCCGCGAGCGCGCGGGCGACCGCCTGGCCGCTCCCGTCGGCTTTGCCGCAGCCCGTAATCAGTGCCACCCGGCCGGTCATGACACCACCGCCTGTCGTCACTCCGGTCTCATTCGGGGTAGTGGAGCTCGATCGCCTCGGCGGGCACCGCCAGCGACTTGCCGAGGATCGCGCGCATCACCTCGGGCGGCGCGAGACAGTCCTCGCACGCCTCCGCGGTCGCCACGATCTCGACCACGACGTGCTCGCCTTCCTCACGCGCCTCGATCCCGTAGCCGTCGGCCGAAAGCATCGTCTGCATGTCCTTCAACCCCTGCTCGCTGAACATCTAGGGCCTCCCTTCGGATGAGGTCGCCGCCGCGACCGCCGCAGGCTCGATCGCCACCGAGCTGTTCGACCACTCGCCGAACACGCGGAACACCATCGAGATCGCCGCGTTCCGCGCGCCGGCGACGATGATCGGAACGGATGCGCGGCTCGGTAGGAACGGCGTGAACACGTCGCCGGCGACCCGCTCTTCCCCGCCGGCCGACCGGCCCCCGAACCCGCCCTCGGACACCGCGTCCTTGCCGACGCGACGCAGGTCGGCCTCGACCCGCCCGCAGTGCTCGACCAGCCAGTCCTTGACGTCGACCTTCGAGTACCCGGCGTCCGCGAGCATCTGGGCGTGCTCGGGGCAGAACACGATCCCCGCCGACTGGGCGCGGAAGATCATCACGCCGGTCCGCGAGATCGTGTCGGCGAAGTCGTTCAGCAGATGCTCGGGGTTCTGGGTGTGGCGGTTGTCGACGAACTCGTACGTGCGCGTCAGCGTGCACGACACGGCGTTTGTGTTCGGCTCGAGCCCCATCTCGGTCGCCAGCGGTTCCCACGGGCTCTCCTCCTCGTTCTCGCCGAAGCAGATCGCCCATCGCCCGGGGATCCCCTGCGTCGTCTGGTCGAACACGTGCGGCACCACGCCGAACGCATTGCGCAGCATCAGCCCGAGCGCGCGCGGGATCGTGGCGTTCGGGCGAAAGCCCGCGGCGAAGATCCCGCCGGTGCAGTTGAACCCGAGGTCATGGCGAATCGGGCCGTTCACGATGATCAACGGCGCCGGCCCGCTCGTCGACTGCCACCCGCCCCCCTTCGCCGCCCGGTCGCGCATCACGGCGTCCCATGCCGCGAGCACGACCGGGAAGTACTCCGGTAGGCAGCCGGCCATCGCGGCGTTGATCGCCGCGGTCTGCACGGTGCACTCGCGCCCGAGGTGGTCCATCCGCCACAGCACCTCGTCGGGCGATCGGCTGGTGCGCGCGAGGAACCGGTCGAGCAGCGACTGCGAGACCGGCACCACCGGCAGACCGTCGGTCCAGCCCTGCTCATAGCAGTACTCGATCGCCTCGCGGGCGACGTCGGGGTCGGGCTCGCCGGCCACTTACGCGACCTCCCGGGCCGATCCCGCCGTGAGCATCGCCGCCACCTCGGCCGCCACCGCCTCCGCCCGTTCACGGACCTGCTCGCGGGTCAACCCGGCCACCGGGTGCGGCGTGGTCAGGTAGCGATATCCCGGGGCTCCTTGAATCTCGGCCATCGCGTCACCGGTGGCCGTGAACGCGTCGGAGCAAATCACCGCTGCCGGTGTCCCGTGACGCTCGAAGAGAACTCCGTCGGCGACCGCCGACGCGCTGCACGAGCCTCAATCGCCAATGCCTATCACCACCAGGTCCGACTCCGAGCTCAGCTGGTCGATCAGCTCGAGGGGCGCCGGCTGGGCAAAGTTGTCCTTGCGTCGCAGCCTGACCTCGCCGGCGCCGTGGCGCTCGCGCAGAACATCGGCGACGTCCTCGAGGAACAGGCGGGCGTTCTGCTTGCCGTTCTCGAGCAGCCCGACGGTGGCGCCGGTGAGGTCAGCGCGCCGCGGTGCGAGCTCCAAGCCCGCCTTTGTGTCGTTGCCGCCCAGGCCGGTGGGGTCCAAGATCGCGTTGGCCATGATCGGCCCTCCTTACGTGTCGCTTGGCAGATAACTCGCGATATGCGCGAGTAATCCGCCAATCGCGTGGCTAATGGTCATGGATGAGCACACCGCGGATGTTCTTCCCGGAGAGCATGTCCTCGTAGCCCTCGTTGATGTCCTCGAGCGTGTAGCGGTTCGTGATCAGCTCGTCGAGCTTGAGGTCGCCGTTCTTGTACAGGTCGAGCAGGCGCGGCATGTCATACAGCGGGTTGGCGCCACCGAACAGCGACCCCTGGATGTTCTTGTGCCAGCCGGTCACCGGCGAGCCGTGGATCGCGATCGTGTCGCCCTCGCCACCGACCGCGGTGACGACGACGCTGCCGCCCTTGCCGATCATGTCGACCGCGGTGCGGAGCACCTCGGCGTGCATCACGCCCACCGTGATCACCGCGTGGTCGGCCATCTCGCCGTGGGTCAGCTCCCACACCTTCTGCTTGGCCTCCTCGGGATCGCCGGTCGTGAACGTGGCGCCGAACTTGCCCGCCATCTCCTGCTTGAACGGGTTCGGATCCACCGCGATCACGTTCTTGGCGCCGGCGTAGGCCGCGCCCTGCACCGCGTTCATCCCCACGCCACCGGTGCCGAAGATCACGACGGTCTCCCCCGCGCGCGTGCCGGCGGCGTACACCGCCGAGCCCCAGCCGGTCGTAACCCCGCACGCCACGAGCGCCGCGACCTCGAACGGCAGATCCTCGTCGATCGGGACGCACGAGTTCTCGGGGATCACCATCCACTGCGAGAACGTCCCGAGGACGCACATCCCGCCGACGTCCTCGCCGTTCTCGTGAAAGCGGAACGTGCCGTCGAGGAACATTCCCGTGCCGGCGTTCAGGCCGTCGTTGCACATGTTCTGGTGACCGGTCGAGCAGTAGCGGCAGTGACCGCACACCGGGATCCAGGAGGTGCAGATGTGACCGCCCTCGCGCACGCGCGTCACCGACGGGCCGACCTTCTCGACCACGCCCGCGCCCTCGTGTCCTCCGACCATCGGGTATCTGTACGGGCCGCCCTCGCGCACGTGCTCGTCGGAGTGACACAGCCCGCAGGCCATCACCCGCACGAGCACCTCGTGCTCCTTGGGCTCGTCGAGATCGAGCTCGGTCACCTCCCAGCGCTGGCCGGGGCCCCTCACCACTGCGGCGCGTGTCTTCACTGTGTCACTCCTGTCGTCGTCGAACTGGCCGCCCCCGCGAGCTCCGGAGCGTCGATGCCGAGAAATCGGAACGTGTTGTGCCAGGTGATGTCGTCGAGCATGTCGGCCGCGAGATCCAGCGAGCGCAGCGTGCTGCCGCACGGCTCCTCGCGCGGCATCGCCGGGAAGTCCGAGCCGACGAGCACCTGGCGGTGGCCGACGAGATCGATCAGGAACCGCAGCGCCCGGCGGTCGAACACGAGGCCGTCGTAGTAGAAGCGCCTTGTCAGCTCGGCCGGCGAGACGCCGTCAGGCTCCGCGGTCGGCGGCTCCTCGTTCCACGTCTTCCCCCAGAAGTACATCGCGCGTGGGAGCATCATCGGGAACCCGCCGGCGCCGTGGCTGAAGGCCAGGCGCAACCGTGGGTGGCGTTCGGCGAGACCGCTGGTGATGATCCCCGCGCACGCCAGCAGCGCATCCGCGCCGACCGCGAACGCGGCGACCGGGATCAGCCCCTGGGGTAGCCGGTCGCCGAAGTCGGCCGGCATCGCGTGGATGAACACCGGCATCTCGAGTCGCTCGGCCTCGGCCCAGAACTCCTCGTACTCGTCGCCGTGGAGCGCCCGGCCGAGCACATTCGACGCGATCTCGACCGCAACGAGCCCTTGATCGCGGACCCGCGCAAGCTCGGCGGCGGCGAGTTCGGGCGCCTGCATGGGCACCATGCCCATGCCCATCAGCCGCCCCGGGTCGACCGTGCACAGCGACGCGATGAACTCGTTCACGCGACGCGAGAGCTCGAGTCCCTCCGGGCCCGACAGCGCGTAGTCGAGCAGTGGCGGCATCGGCGAGACGACCTCGGCATCGACGCCGCATCGGTCCTGCTCCTCGAGCCGGCGCTCGGCCGAGTAGAACGCGTCGATCGCCTTGAACTGCATCCCGCGGTCGTTCTCGAGCAGCCGCGCGTGCTCGTCGTCGTGGCACGGCCCGATCCGCGGTCCCCGGTGCTCCCCGGAAGCCCCGACCGCATCCAGAGCGCCCGGGATCACGTGCGCGTGCATGTCAACCAGCATTCGGTGCCTCCTCTCGGGCCGCGGCGACGCCGGCCATCGCGGAATTTGACTCCCGCCCGCTCGCGCCCGCCTCCGGGCAAACGCACACGTGGACCGCGTCCCCGTCGGCCAGCTCCCGGATCGCCGCCTCGGTGTCGGCGAGCTCGTACTTGCCGCTGTGCATCTTCTCGAGCGGGAACCGGCCGGACTCGATGATCCGTATCGCCTCGATGTACGCGTCGGCGTTCACCCCGAAGGCGCCCCGCACGGTCAGCCCCTTGTTGATTAGGCGGTCGCTCACGAGCTCGACGGACTTGCCGCCCTTCAGCCCCGCGAGCACGATCCGGCCGCTGTGCCTGACCGCCTCGATCGCGTCGCGGATCGGCTGATCGGCGATCGGCGTCAGCTCGAGCACGACGTCGGCCATCGCCCCGTCGGTGATCTCGCGCACGCGCTCCACGACGTCCTCGGAATCGACGTTGATCGTGTGATCGGCCCCGAACTCACGGGCCAGCGCGAGCTTGTGCTCGTCGCGCGACAGACCGGTCACGATGATCGTCCCCGCTCCGCGGGCACGAGCCGCGATCACGGACGTCAGCCCGCGCTGCCCGGGACCGAGGATCAGCACGGTCTCACCGAGCCCGACCTCTCCCAGGAACGCGGCCCAGCGGACCCCGGCGCCGAGCGGGTTGAACATCACCGCGATCTCCGGCGGGATGTCGCCCCGCATCTTGTGCAGGATCGCCCACGGATGCAGGTAGAGGTAGTCGGCAAACCCACCCCACAACGCCGGCTCGCGCGACAGCGGCGTCATGCCGTAGGCGCCGTCGCGATTCGGACACGACATGTACCGGCCGGTAAGGCAGTAGTCGCACGCGTGGCAGGGCCGGAGGATCTCGACGGCTACGCGGTCGCCCACCTGAACGCCCCAGCGTTCCGCCGCCCGTTCGCCCACCTCTTCGACCACACCCAGAGGCTCGTGCCCAGGGATCAGCGGGAACATCCCGGGACGCACCAGATGGCCGCGGTACTGCTCCACGTCGCTCCCGCACACGCCGCAGGCTTCGACGCGCAGCAATCCTTCATCCGGGCCGATCGAAGGCCGGTCGAACTCCCGGATCTCGTACGCCAACGGTCCTGTCTGTACGGCGCCTCGAACCATCAAAATCCTCCCGGCATTGTCTCGTCCTCGTACAGCGGGATCAGCGGTATCGGCTCCGCCTTCTCCGCCGGCGGCGTGTAACCCCAGTACTTGGCGCGGGCGCCGCCGTCGATCACGAAGTCACAGCCGGTGATCAGCCGCGCGTAGTCAGAGCACAGCCACGCCACGCAGTGGCCGATGTCGGTCGGCGTCGACGGCTCCATCGGCATGTTGTCCCGCACGTCGATCTTTCCGGTCTCGCGCCACCAGCTCGGGTGTTCGGCGTTCGTCCCCGGCCGGACCCGCATGCCGCCAGTCTCGGCGAACGACGCGAGCAGCTCCGGGTTATCTGGCCGGGGCGCCGTCGGCGAGTACGAGTTCACGCGGATCCCGTACGGCGCGAGATCCATCGCGGCCGCGCGCGTGAAGTTGGCCAGGCCGCCCTTGTGGAACGCGTAGGCGATCACGCCCGCACAGCCCTGCCACGCGTTCGAGGACAGGATGTTGACGACGGCGCCCTTGATCTCGCGCTCGATCATCGCGATCGCGACGTGCTTGGTGTTGAGGAACGTGCCGGCGCCGGCAACCGCGATCGCGCGGTTCCAGAACTCGAGGCTCTCCTCGAGCACGCCCCGCCCCCCGAGCACGGCGGCGTTGTTGATGAGGATGTCGATCCGTCCCCACGCATCGAGCACCTCGCCGACGTAACGCAGCACGTCGTTCTCGGAGCTCACGTCACCGACGGCCGCCATCGCCGAACCTCCGTGGCGCTCGATCCGCCGCACCGACGCCCCCGCCGCCTCGGCATCGAGGTCGTTGCACGCGACGTGCGCGCCGTACCGGGACAGCGCGAGCGCGATCCCGCTTCCGATGTTCGGGCCGGCGCCGGTCACGAGCGCCACCTTGCCTTCAAGCGTGACCTCCACGCTACGCCCGACCGTCGATGATCACGCTCTTGACCTGGGTGTAGTCGAGGATCGAGTCGGCGCTGACCGTTCGACCGAAGCCGCTCGACTTGTAGCCGCCGAACGGCGCGCCGATCACACCCCCTGACCACAGCGTGTTGATCGACACCTGCCCGGCCTCGATCCGGCGCGCGAGGCGGACGGCCTTACCGACGTCGCGCGTCCACACCGACGCGACCAGGCCGTAGCGCGTGCCGTTGGCTATCCGGAGCGCCTCCTCTTCGTCGTCGCAACTCAGCACGGACAGGACGGGACCGAAGATCTCCTCCTGCGCGATCCGCATCTCCGGCCTGACCTCGTCGAAGATCGTCGGCTCGACGAAGAAGCCGTCGTCGTACACGTCGCCGGACGGCTTGCCTCCTCCCACGACGATCCTCGCTCCCTCCTCGCGCCCGGACTCCATGTATGCGAGTACGCGCTTCTCCTGTTTCGCGCTGATCAGCGGCCCCATGTCGACTTCCTCGTACCACGGCCCGACGCGGACGTGCTTGAAGGCGTCGGCGAGCCCGGAAACCACTTCCTCGCGGATCGATGAGTCGACCACCACGCGCGAGCCCGCGGCACAGATCTGCCCGGTGTTCAGAGTGATGCTGCGCGCGATCGTCGGGATCGCCTTCTCGAGCGGCGCGTCCCGCAGGACGACTTGCGGCGACTTGCCGCCGAGCTCGAGATGCAGCGGGATCAGATGGCGGGCGCAGGCCTCCATCACCCGGCGACCCGTCTCGGGCGAACCCGTGAAGCTCATCCGCCGCACGCCCGGATGACCGGCGAGCGGCTCGCCTGCCTCCGGTCCGTAGCCGGTGACGACGTTGATCACGCCGGCGGGGATCCCGGCCTCGTGCGCGAGCTTGACCAGCAGTAGCGGCGTCAGCGGCGCGTCCTCGGCCGGCTTGATCACGATCGTGTTGCCCATCGCGATCGCGGGTCCTGCGTCGTTCACCGTGTTCGGCCCGGGCGCGTTCCAGGGGATGATGCTCCCGCACACGCCGTAGGGCTCGCGCAGCGTCATCCCGATGACGTCGGGGAACATGCTCGGCAAGGTCGACCCCGTCGCCTTGTCGGCGAGCCCGGCGGTGAATGTGAGGATCCCGGCCATCGGGCCAGGGCGGGCGGGGATCGATTTCACCCGCCCGACCTCGAGCCGCTCGAGCAGGTCGAGCTCGGCCGCGTGCTCGCGACACAGCGCCGCCCAGTCAAGCAGCAACTGACCGCGCCGGCTCGGGCTCGTGTCGCGCCACTCACCGAACGCGTCCTCGGCGGCCGCGACGGCGTCGTTGACGTCGTCCGGGCCCCCGCGCGGTACGGTCGCCAGCGTCTCGCCGGTGGCCGGGTTGATCACCGGGATCGTGTCGCCGGTCCGCGCCGGCACCCATTCACCTCCGATCAGGTGCGTGCCTGACGGAAGCAGCGCCTGGATGTCGAGCGTGTCAGTCGGTTGCTGCAGAGTCATGCGTTCCTCCTGTCAGCCGGGCGGGCTCGCGCGCCGCCGGCACCGTTGTCGGTGCGTCGCGGTGATCATCAGATCCCCGGCTGCCCGGGAAGTGGCACGCCGCGACATGGCCGTCCGCGAGCTTGCGCAGCGGCGGCTCCTCGGCGGCGCAGACGTCCTGGGCACGCGGGCAGCGGGTCCGGAACCGGCAGCCGCTCGGCGGATCGATCGGCGACGGCGGCTCACCCTGGATCGTCTTCGCCACGGGCGCGCGGGGAGCGGCGGGATCGGGGTTCGGAATCGAGGCCAGGAGCGCCACCGTGTATGGGTGGAGCGGCTCCTGATAGAGCGACTCGGCCGGACCGATCTCGACGAGCTTGCCGAGGTACATGACCGCGACTCGATCTGAGACCTGCTTGACCAGCGCCAGATCGTGCGCGATGAACAGATAGGTGAGCGACAGCTCGGAGCGCAGGCGCTCGAGCAGGTTGAGCACCTGCGCCCGGATGAGCACGTCGAGCGAGGACACCGCCTCGTCGTAGATGATCAACGCCGGGTCGAGCGCGAGCGCCCGCGCGATCGCGACGCGCTGCGCCTGCCCACCCGACAGCGATCGCGGCCGTCGGTCGGCGTAGCGCTCGGGATCGAGGCCGACGCGGTCGAGCACCTCGGTCACCCGGCTCCGCCGCTCGGCGCGCGTTCCCGTCCGGAACGCGATCAACGGCTCCTCGACGATCCGGGCCACGGACCATTTCGGATCGAGCGACCCGAACGGATCCTGGAACACCATCTGCATCTGTCGCCGCGCGCGCAGCAGCTCGCGGCCCTTCAGCTTGACCAGATCGGTGCCGTCGAACAGGACCTCGCCGGCCTTCGGCCGTGGCGCCTGCAGGATCGCGCGCGCGAGCGTCGATTTCCCCGACCCGGTCTCGCCGACGAGTCCGAGTGTCTCGCCCTTCTGGAGCGTGAACGAAACGTCCGAAACCGCCTGCACCACGCCGCTCCTGACCCCGCCCTGAGCGCGGACCTCGAACTCCTGCACGAGGTGGCGGATGTCCAGCAGCGGCTCACCGGCGCTCACAAGCCCACCCCGTCCTCACACGGATGCCAGCACGCCCACAGGTGGGCGGGCTCGTGCTCCTCGAACGCAGGTGCGTGCTCGCGGCACTGATCGGTGGCGCTCGGGCAGCGCGGCGTGAACGGGCACCCCGGCTCGCGCAGCGCGAGGTTCGGAGGCTGGCCGGGCACCGCGGCCAGCGGCGCGTGGGAGGGACTGTCGAGGCGCGGGATCGCATCGAGCAGCGCCCGGGTGTAGGGCATCCGCACGTGCGCGAACAGCATCCTCGTCGGCGCGCGCTCGACCGCGCGGCCCGCGTACATCACCACGACCTCGTCGGCGAAGCTGGCTGCCAGCCCGAGGTCGTGGCTGATCATGATCAGCCCCATCCCGAGCCGCTGCTGCAGGTCTCGTAGGAGCTCCATGATCTGCGCCTGGGTCGTCACGTCAAGCGCGGTCGTGGCCTCGTCGGCGATCAGCAGCTTCGGCGAGGCCGCCAGCGCGATCGCGATCATCACGCGCTGGCGCATCCCGCCCGAGAGCTGATGCGGATACTGCTCGAGCCGCTCGCGCGCAGCGGGCAGCCGTACTAGCTCGAGCAGCTCGAGCGCGCGGTCGTGCGCGACGCCGCGTGAGGCCTTCTCGTGCGTCTGGATCGCCTCGCGGATCTGAGCTCCGACGCGCATCGTCGGGTTCAGCGAGCGAGTCGGATCCTGGAACACCATCGCCACGCCGCATCCGCGATGCGAGCGCATGGCCTTCTCTCCCAGCCCGACCATCTCGACCTCGTCGAATCGGATCGACCCGGTGACCGTCGCCGTCGGCGGGAGCAGGCCCATGATCGCCCTGGCGCTCACCGTCTTGCCCGAGCCGGACTCTCCGATCACAGCCACCGTCTGCCCGCGGTGCATCGAATAGGTCAGCCCGTCCACTGCCCGTACGAGCAGTCCGTGGTGGCGGAAGTCGACCCGCAGGTCGCTGACCTCCAGCAGGGAGTCGGTCATGAATTGCTCCACCGCGCGCGCAACCCGTCACCCAGCAGGTTGAACGCGACGACCGTGATGAACAGGGCGGCGCTCGGCAGCAAGACGTAGCGCGGGTCTGCGGAGAGCGTGCTCTGCCCCTGGGCGATCATGTTCCCCCAACTCGGCGCCGGTGGGGGACTCCCAAGCCGACGAAGCTGAGCGCACCCTCGAGGATCATCACGATTCCGGTACCGAGCAGCGCGAAGGTGATCAGCTGGGGCAGGATGTTCGGCGCGACGTGACCGATCAGCATCCGCGGGAAGCTCGTGCCCGACAGGCGCGCGGCGGTCATGAACGTCTGCTCGCGTACGCGCAGCGTGGCCGCACGCGAGATGCGCGCAAACGCGGGAACGCTGAAGAAGCACAGCGCCCAGATCGTGTGCAGCTCGCTCGGACCGAGACCCTGTGCGATCGCCACCGCCAGAACGAACGCGGGGAACGCGATCACCACGTCGAGGAGCCGCATGATCGTCGCATCGCGCCACCCGCCCATGTACGCGGCGACCGCGCCAAGCAGCCCGCCGAGCACGATGCCGATCGCCTGCACGGCGAAAGCGATCTCGAGCGAGGCGCGTCCGCCGTACAACAGGCGTGACCATTCGTCGTTCCCAACCGGATCCGTCCCCAGGAAATGGCCGGAGGAGAACGCCGGCAGGCTCGAGTCCAGGATGTTTCCGCCGGTGGGGGACGGCACCGGGCCGATGATCGGCCAGACGAAGCAGAGCAAGACGATGAAGGCGACCAGCACCGCCGGCACGATCACCCCGACGGAGCCGCGCCAGCGGCCCGCCACCCTGATGGCCGCGGCCTCGTCGACCGTCGGGGCAACGCCCGCTATGACGAGATCACTCGGTAGGTCGGCCATAGCGGATCCTTGGATCGAGCGCCGAGTACAGGACGTCGGCCACCAGGTTTGACAACACCACGATCACCGCGAACACGAACACAATCCCCTCGATCACCGGAATGTCGCGGTTGTCAATCGCCTGCAGCAACTCGTGGCCGATGCCGGGAAGCCCGAAGATGTCCTCGATGACCACCGTGGCCCCGAGCAGCGTGCCCAGGTTCAACGCCACCACGGTGATCAGACCGAACAAGGAGTTGCGCAGGGCGTGGCGAGTCAACACCCGCCACGGACGCACCCCTTTGGCCCGTGCGGTCACCACGTAGTCCTCTCCCTGCATCTGCTCGAGGAGGTCCGCACGGAGCAGGCGCGTGTAGAAGCACAGCAGGCCCAGGCCGATCGACACCGCCGGCAAGGTGAGGTAGCGGATGTTCTGCGAGAGGCTCTGTCCGGGTGGGACCCATCCGATCGCCGGCAGCACGTTCAGCTTGACCGCGAACACGTACACCAGGACGAGCGCGAGCACGTACGGCGCGATCGACAGGCCGGCCATGCTGAACATCATGCTCAGCCGGTCAGCGATGCCGCTCGGCTTGCGCGCGCACAGCAACGCGAGCGGCACCGCCAGCACCAACGAGACAAGGAACGCATACGCGACCAGCTCGAACGTCACCGGCAGGTCCGCGCCGAGGATCGAGCCCACGCTCTGACCGCTCGACAGTGAATGGCCGAGATGCCCGATGACCGCTTGGTGCAGCCAATCCCAGTAGCGGGTCAGGAACGGCTTGTCGAGGCCGAGCTTCACCCCCAGCTGATGGATCTCCGACGGCGTGGCGCTCGCGCCCAGCAACTCCTGCGCCGCGTCACCCGGCAGCGAGTTCATCACCACGAAACTCAGGAACGTCACCCCGAACAGCACGGGGATCGCCGCCAGCAGCCGCCGGACTATGAACTGCAGCGTGGGCGAGCCGGCGAGCCGGCCCGCCCGGCCGGCCGGCGCCGCCAGCGGAGCGCTGAGCGGCGCGGAGGCACTACTCATCAGGCGCTATCCCTGCCGCCCCAATGATTACTGTGTGAATGAGACGTCCTGCCACAGTGGCGCGGTGTTGACCACCACCGACGGGATCGACGTGGTAAGTCCGGGCCCCTGTACGCCGTGCACGGCGACATTCCAGCTGGCGAGCGGGAACAGGAACGGCCCGTCGGCATTCTTGGCGATGTACTGAGCAGCCTGCTGATAGGTCTGGTCGCGGCCCGCCGGATTGACCTGTGCCTGGCCGCCGAGGATCAGTGCGTCGAGCTTCGGGTCGTGAACGCCACTGAAAGGCGAGGCGGACAGGAACCGGAATCCGAGACCCACTCCCGCGGCGGGATCCCAGGCCCCGGCCGTCTGGAGCGCGGCCTGCCACTTCTTGGAGACGAACTGCTGGATCAGCCCTGCCAGGCTGTACAGGTGGATCGAGGTGTTGATTCCCGCCTGCTTCCACAGGCTCTGGAGCGCCTCCATGAAGTTCTGGTTCACAGGTGAGGCGAGGGTGAAGAAGTTCACGCTCAGCCCACCCAGCTGTTTGACGAGCGACTTGGCCTTGTTCAGGTCGTACGTCGGGTAGCCAGGCACGTTCGGGTAATAGAACAGTCCACCCGGCGCGGTGAAGCCCTGGACGACCTGGAACTGGTTGCCGAACAGCTTCTGATCGATGAGCGCCGTGTCGGTGGCGTAGTAGATCGCCAGCCGCGCATTGACGTTGTTGAACGGCGGCGCCGCGGTGTTCAGCTGGATGTCGTAGGGCGAAGTCGCCGGCTGCTCGGTCGTCGTGAAGTGCGACTTGTACGAACTCACCAGCGAGGGAGTCGCCATCCCGTCGTAGGCCTGCGCGCCGCCCGACTGCAGCGCCTCGAGCGCGGCCTCGTCGTCGGAGGTCGCCTTGAATGTCAGGTTGTCGAGGTACGGGCGCCCCGTCTGCCAGTAGCTCGGGTTCTTCTTGAGCACCAGCGTGTTGCTGAGCGTGTCGCTGACGACCGTGAACGGGCCGGCGCCGACGGGCTTGATCTTGAACGCCTGCTCCCCCATGGTCTTCAGCGCGGCCGGCGAGGCGATCCAGTTCAGGTTCGCGACCAGCAGCTGGTTCTGGAACGCGCCATCGGGGGCGCCCAGGCTCAACACCACCGTCGTCGCGCTCGGCGCGGTGATCGACTTCACCGGCGGAAGAACCGGCTTGCAGGTGCACGGGTTGGCGAGATCGCGCTTCCAGTTGACCACCACAGCCTGCCCGTTCAACGGGGTACCGTCGGAGAACTTGAGGTTTGGCTGTAGCGTGATTGTCCACGTCTTGCCGCCCGCCGACGGGGTGGCGGAGGCGGCCAGATCGGGGATCACCTTCCCGCCTGCGGCGAGCTGGAACAGCTGCCCGAAGATTGAGTTCATCTGATCCTGGTCGGCGGCCCCATTAACGTTGGTCGCGGGATCAAGACCGGCCGGCCACGCGCCCGCGTACCCGCCGAGCTCGAGCACGGTCAGCGACCCGCCTGGCTTCGGCGTCCCAGTCGCAGCCGGCGTCGATGTCGACGTCGCCGCAGTCGAACTCGATGCCGCCGACGACGATGTGGAGGACTTCGAACTCGAGCTACCGCAGCCACTGACGGCCGCGGTGATCACACACAGGCAGGCTGCAATGGCAGCAAGCCTGTTCAAACGGATGGCATGGCTCATCCCTCGGCTCTCCTCGCTTCGTGCAGCCTAATCGCCGGCGCTTCCTGGGGCCACTAAGCAGCTGAACCCTTGGAGGCAGCGCCGTCGCGATGCTAACACGCCTTATCGACGATTTTGTGCCCTTTGGCGGCCGCCCCCGCAATAGTGCATTCATCGTCAAGTCCAGGGACATTCATAGTCAAAAACAGCGGCTAGGAGTGCGCTGAACGCAAAGAAAGGAGGACCTTCCTGATCCCGCTGCGGGCGCGCTGACTGTGGCACGCCGACATACAACCCGAGGGGCTTGGTCATCCTCCGGTCGCTTTTCGACTCGGTCCTGGTCACGCAGATGCGCTAGGCCCGATTTCCCTGCTCTGGAGCGGTTTGTGTTAGCCTGCGCGGCTCGCGCTCGGTCGGGGTCAGCTGGCGCGACATCAGGGCGCACTCGAAAGGAGCAGAAGTATGCGTGGACGTACTGCGGCGTTGATCGCCGTATCCGCCGTTGCAACTGCAGCAATGGCAACCCCTGCGATGGCCGCCGGGCCTCCACCAACGCCGACGGCCACCAATGGTCATACGGTTCAGCTGGTGGCGTCCGGCCTAAACACCCCCACGTCGTTCGCATTCGGCGGCGGCAACGTGTTCGAGGGTGACGGCGGGGCCGAATCGAACAAGGTGCCGAACGGGGGCGTGTTCGTGCTGAAGAACGGCACGGGGACGTTGATCCCCGGATCGCCTCAGTTCGTCGCCGGCCTGGCATGGCACCAGGGCGCGCTGTACGTGAGCGGCGGCGCGATCACGGCAACCGGTCCGAAATGGCGGCTGTGGAAGTGGAGCGGGTGGAACGGCACCACGTTCACCAGCCAGAAGGCGATCTACACGGCGCCAAAGAAGTTCCAGGGCTTTAACGGGATCGGGTTTGGTGCCGACGGGCGCCTCTATGTCGGCGTGGACACCGGCCTGCTGAACGGCAACGACCACGGGCCGGCGACGCTGTCGCCGTACCTGTACGACATCCTGTCGTTCAAGTCGAACGGCAAGGGCCTGAAGGTGTTCGCGACCGGCATCCGCCAGCCGTGGCAGATGGTCTTCCCGAAGGGCTCGTCATCCCCGTTCGTGTCCGACCTCGGTCAGGACTCGGGCGCCAAGAACCCGCCTGACTTCATCCTGCGGGTTCACCAGGGCGACAACTTCGGGTTCCCGCAGTGCAACTGGACCTCGACCACGAAGTGCGCGGGGTTCGCCAAGCCGTTCCAGCAGTTCGGCCCCCACACCGATCTCATGGGCATGGTCATCATGGGCAAGCGGATCTACACGACCTCCTTCACCGGCATCGGTGGCAAGGGGGACGGCGAGGTCCTCTCGCTCCCGCTCAGCGGCGGCACGCTCAAGCCGCTCGTCAAGGGCACCATTGCGCCGGTCGTCGGACTCGGCGCGAACGCCGGCTGGCTCTACTTCGGCGAGGTCGGCCCCGGCCTCGTGTATCGAGTCAAGCCGTAACCGTTGCGGCATCCCGGTCCCCTCAGTCGAGGGGACCGGGATGTTTGCTCCTCAGTGCATGAAGCTCGGCCGCGACGCTACGAACGCGGCGCCGGCTTCGATCCTCGTGGCCACTTCCGGCTCGCGCGGAAGCCGGGCGCGGACCGCGACCGCCAGCAACTCGAGGCAGCGCGCGAGGCGGGCCAGCGGAAAATCCCGCGCCTCGAGGACGCGGGCGAGCCACGCCAGCTGCGCCTCGTAATCGAGCTCCGCAGTCAGGCTGAGCACGGACCAGTTGAGCAGGTGCTGGCAGTCGTGGCGGCACCACGCGGCGCCGGCGGGTCCATACCGCACGCGCTCGTCGGGGAACTCCGCGTCGTAGGAGACGCAGGTCTCGCGCGCGAGCGCCGCGAGGTCGATCTCGACGCCGTGAGGACTTCTCACGCGCTCGGGCGGAGGCATGCCGCTCGGCGGCGCGACCCGTCTGCTCATCGGGCCACGACCGTGAACGTGTGGAGGTGCTCGAGCGCCTGGAGCTTGATCTCCGACTGCAGGTCGGCGGCGATGCGGCCGTGCGAGAAGCGGTGGGCGTCGCTCTTCATGTACGTCTTGAAGCTGTCGCGATCGGTCCAGTGGCTGACCATGATCAGCTCGCCGGCGTCCCGGTCGCTCTGCCATACCTCGAGCCCGAGGAACCCGGACGCCTCCTCGACCAGGCGCGCGCGGTTGCCAAACGCGGCGACCAACTCGGGAGCACGGTCGGGCGCGACGCGCAACCGGGACATCGACACGTACACGGTCCTAAGACGATAGTCCAGCTCAACAGGGCTCGCCTGACTCGCCGTCATCGAATCGTTCGGTAGCAGACCTACCGGATTGCCTTAGAGTCACCCCATGGGGCCGGGCACAGTCCTGGGCGAGTTCGTCATCGAGTCGATCGCGGGCCGTGGCGGCATGGGCGTGGTCTACCGCGCGCGCCAGAAGAACCCGGATCGGATCGTCGCGCTCAAGGTCGTCTCCGACGCGCTCGCGGACGATCCGCAGTTCCGGGCGCGATTTCAGGGCGAGGCCGCGATCGCGGCCCAGATCGAGCACCCGAACGTGATCCCGGTGTACGCCGTGGGCGAGGCGAGCGGAACGCTGTTCATCGCGATGAGGTTCGTGGACGGGATGGATCTGCGCGCGCTCCTCACGCACGCGACGAGGCTCGAGCCCTTGCGGGCGACCGCGATCGTCGACCAGGTTGCCCAGGCGCTCGACGCCGCCCACGCCCACGGCCTCGTCCATCGCGACGTCAAGCCGGCCAACATCCTCATCGTTTCGGGCGGCGGGCGCGAGCACGCCTACCTGACCGATTTCGGAGTCTCGCGCGCGATCACCGGCACGCACGGCCTTACCGGGACCGGCGCGTTCATCGGGACCGTCGACTACGTCGCGCCCGAGCAGGCTCGCGGAGAGCGCGTCGACGCCCGGGCCGACGTCTACTCGCTCGGCTGCGTCCTATTCCAGGCCCTCACCGGGACCGTCCCGTTTCCGGTCGACAACGATCTCGCCAAGCTCTACGCCCACAGCAGCCAGCCGCCGCCGCCGGCGCGCGAGCGAAACCCCGACCTGTCGCCGGCGTTCGACGCCGTGCTCTTACGCGCGATGGCGAAGGACCCCGACGACCGCTACCCGTCCGCCGGCGACCTGGGGCGCGCGGCCGTGGCCGCGGGCGCCGGCGCGGCGGTGTCGGGCTCCGAGCGGACGGTGGCGGTCGGCACTGCCGCACCCCCCAACCAGGCGGCGACTGCCGCCACGACGCCATCGACGCGGCGTCCGCGCCGGCGCCGGCTGCCGCTCGCGATCGCCGGCCTGGCCGCCGTCGTCGCGGCGATCGCGGTCGTCGTCGTGATCGCGACGGGCGGTTCGAGCTCACCGCCGGTGTCGACACTGTCGCTGACGCCGGTCCAGGCACAGTACGTGCCCGCGATCCCGCACCGGCGGCTCGTGCAACAAGTCGCGTTGAAGGCCGCCGCCGGGTACGAGTACCGCCTCGCGCTCGAGACCACCGACGCTACCCCCGGATCGACGGCGCGCACGCGACTGCCGCTGTACCTGACCCTGATGGCCCGCCGTGGGTCGGCGCCGTTCGTCACGGTCCAGCGGCTGAAGCTGCCGTCGAGCTGGCCGTGGACGAGGAGCTCGATCGTCGCCTCCTTCACGCTCGACCCAAACCGCGACGGGTCCGGACAGGTCGAGCTGTCGTGGTACGCGGTCGCCGGCGACCAGACCGACGTCACCCATTACGTCTCGGTCGGACCGCAGGGGATCCAACTCGATTGACTGCAGGCGGCCGGCCGCGCGGGCTCGCCCATGGGTAACGTCGTGTACGACTGACTTCCCGACGCGACCGATTGGAGACGAGCGATGGATTACGTGAACCTCGGCCGGACCGGGCTGCGCGTATCCCGCGTGTGCCTGGGGATGATGAGCTTCGGCAAGCACGAGAGCCGCGAGTGGGCGCTCGAGGAGCAGGACGCAGAGCCGATCGTGCGCCGCGCGGTCGAGGGTGGGATCACGTTCTTCGACACCGCCGACGTCTACAACGGCGGCCAGAGCGAGGTGATCACCGGCCGCCTGATGCGCAAGCTATTCGGGATGCGCGAGGAGTACGTCGTCGCGACCAAGGTCCACGGCCAGACGATGCCCGGCGAGAACGGCCGCGGCCTGTCCCGCAAGCACATCATGGCCTCGATCGACGCCTCCCTGGCGCGGCTCGAGCTCGACTACGTCGACCTGTACCAGATCCACCGCTGGGACCACCGCACGCCGATCGCGGAGACGATGGACGCGCTCCACGACGTCGTCAAGGCCGGCAAGGCCAGGTACATCGGCGCGAGCAGTATGTTCGCGTGGCAGTTCGCGAAGGCGCAGGCGATCGCGGCCACGCCGTTCGTCTCGATGCAGAACCACTACAACCTCATCTACCGCGAGGAAGAGCGGGAGATGATCCCGCAGTGCATCGACCAGGGCGTCGGTGTGATCCCGTGGAGCCCGCTCGCGCGCGGGCTGCTCGCCGGCAACCGCACGCGCGAAGGCGAGCGGCTGACGGCGCGGGCGAACACCGACGGGTTCGGCGACTCGCTCTACAAGCAGCTCGAGAAGGACTTCGACGTGATCGAGCGGACGGTCGAGGTGGCCAACGCGCGCGGGGTGCCGAGCGCCCAGGTAGCGCTGGCCTGGCTGCTTCAAAAGCCCGGCGTGACCGCGCCGATCGTCGGGGCGACCAAGGTCGAGCATCTGGAGGACGCGCTTGCCGGCGAGCAGCTGAAGCTCAGCGACCAGGAGGTCGCGGCGCTCGAGGAGCCCTACGTTCCGCACGCGGTCGCCGGCCACGCGTAGGGCTCGAAGCGATGCCCGCCACCGACGCAGTCACCGTCGACGCCGGAGGCCGCGAGCTGCGCGTGTCCAACCCGGATCGCGTGATCTTCCCGGCCACCGACCGCACGGATAAGGTGACCAAGCTCGACATCGTCGAGTACTACCTGGCGGTGGCGGACGGGATCATGCGGGCGCTCGAGCGACGGCCGACGACGCTCGAGCGCTGGCCCAAGGGCGTGTATCCCGGGATGACGCTGTCCACCCGCGAGGGCCGTGTCGGCGACGCCTTCTACCAGAAGCGCATCCCCAAGGGAGCTCCCGATTACGTGGAGACGGCGCAGATCACGTTCCCCTCGGGACGTCATGCAGACGAGGTGTGCCCCACCGAGATCGCCGTCGTCGGATGGGCGGCGCAGATGGGAACGATCACTTTCCATCCGTGGCCGGTACGGCGCGAGGACGTCGACCATCCCGACGAGCTGCGGATCGACCTGGATCCGCAGCCCGGCACCGATTTCGCCGACGCGGTCCGCGCCGCCGGCGAGGCGCGCGCGTTGCTCGGCGAGCTCGGCTTCACGGGGTTTCCGAAGACCTCCGGCGGCCGGGGCATCCACATCTACATCCGGATCGAGCCGCGGTGGACGTTCACCGACGTCCGCCACGCCGCGATCGCGTTCGGGCGCGCTCTCGAGCGCCGGCTTCCGGACCAGGTGACGACGAGCTGGTGGAAGGAGGAGCGCGGCGAGCGGATCTTCGTCGACTACAACCAGAACGCGCGCGACCGCACGATCGCCTCGGCGTACAGCATCCGGCCCAAGCCCGGCGCCACGGTGTCGGCGCCGCTCGATTGGGACGAGCTCGCCGAAGTGCAGCCAGAGGACTTCACGGTGGCGACCATGCCGACGCGGTTCGCCTCGGTGGGCGACCGCCATGAGGCCATAAACGACGTCGCGTACTCATTGCAGCCGCTCCTCGATCTGTATGACGCCGATGTGGCCGAGGGGCTCGGGGACATGCCCTACCCGCCGGACTACCCCAAGATGCCCGGGGAACCCAAACGGGTGCAGCCCTCCCGAGACCGCGACCGTCCACGCTAAACGCGGCTCCGTTCGAGTTTTCCGGCAACTATTGCCCAAAAACTCGAACGGAGCGCGTTCAGGGCGCCTGGGGTAACTTCTTCGCGCCGCGCTTGGTGACGGGGTTCGAGGGGGGCGGCACGACCGGGCCGATGTCGCCGTCGGGCGCGTCGTCGAGGTCGACGATCACCGGCGCGTGATCGCTCGGTCCGGTCCCCTTGCGCGCCTGCCGGTCGACCCACGCCGCCTGCACGCGCTCGGCCACGGGATCGCCGGCGAGGATCAGGTCGATCCGCATCCCGAGGTCCTGGTGGAACATCCCCGCGCGGTAGTCCCAGTACGTGAACACTCGCTTGCCCGGCCAGTGATCGCGGACGACGTCGTGAAGGCCGACCGCCTCCAGCTCTGCCAGCGCGGCCCGCTCGGGCGGGGTGACATGGGTCTGCCCCAGGTACGCATCGGGGTCGAACACATCTTCGTCGGTCGGCGCGATGTTCATGTCTCCGCACACGACCACGTCCTTCGGGCCGGCGGCAACGGCGTCCCGCAACGACGCCAACCAGTGCAGCTTGTACTGGTAGTGGTCGGAATCCGGGGTCCGGCCGTTGGGCACGTACACCGACACCACTCGGATCCCGTCGCACGTCGCGGACACCGCGCGTGCCTCCGGATTCGGAAAGCCGGGAGCCCCGGCAAGGCCGGCGACGACGTCCTCGAGCCCGACCCGCGACAGGATCGCGACCCCGTTCCACGCCGTCTCTCCATGGGCGGCCGCGGCATAGCCACGCTCGGACAGCTGATCCCCGAGCAGCTCGAAGAACGCGTCGTCGGCGAGCTTGGTCTCCTGCAGGCACACCACGTCGGGCTTGCGCTCGTCGAGCCACGGGAGCAGCCGCGGCAACCGCTGCTTCAAAGAGTTGACGTTCCAGGTCGCGATCCGCACGCCTCGCAACGGTAGCGGCCGCGCGCCTGTCCACCGGCGGCGCAGACCTGTTAAACCTCGGCGATCATGAGCGACGTGGACGATCGCCGGCTCGACGACTACATGGTCCCCGACGGCTGCCTCGACGAACTGATCGGCGCCGACGGGACGCCACTGCCGCACGCCGCGAAGCTGCTCGCCGCGCTCGGCCGCCTCGGCCCCGAGCGCCTGCAGGCGGCCGGCCGGCGCCGCGACACGATCTTCATGCAGCAGGGCATCACGTTCGAGGTGCCCACCGGCGACGGCGAGCGGCGCGACCGCGCCTGGCCGCTCGATCTCGTCCCGCGCGTGCTTCCCGCTCCCGAGTGGACCGCAATCAAGCGCGGCCTGGCCCAGCGGATCCGCGCACTCAACGCGTTCGTCGACGACGTCTACCACGCCCACGAGATCGTCCGGGCGGGGATCGTGCCGTGGTCGCTGGTCGTGAGCCGCCCCCAGTTCGCGCGCCCCGTGCACGGGGTGCGACCGCCCGGCGGCGTGTACTGCCACGTCTCGGGCTGCGACCTCGTCCGCGGTGGCGACGGCCGGTGGCGCGTGCTCGAGGACAACGTGCGCACGCCGTCGGGAATCTCGTACGTGATCGAGAACCGGCTGGCGATGACCCGCCTGATGCCCGAGCTGTTCGCGGGCCAGCGTATCCGCGCCGTCGACCATTACCCCTCGCTGCTGCTCGATGCGCTACGGGCGGTGGCGCCGGGCGTCGATCGCCAGGCGAACGTCGTGCTGTGGACGCCCGGGCCGATGAACTCCGCGTACTTCGAGCATGCGTTCCTGGCCCGGCAGATGGGCATCGAGCTGGTCGAGGCCGGCGACCTCGTCGTCCGCGATGCGGTCTGCTACATGCGCACGACGAGCGGGCTCGAGCGCGTGCACACGATCTACCGGAGGCTCGATGACGACTTCATCGATCCGCTCGAGTTTCGGCCGGACTCGCTGCTCGGCGTCCCGGGGCTGGTGCGCGCCTACCGCGCCGGCACGGTCGCGATCGCCAACGCGATCGGCACCGGGGTGGCCGACGACAAGGCCGTGTACCACTACGTCCCCGAGATGATCCGCTTCTACCTGGGCGAGGAGCCGATCCTCGAGAACGTCCCGACCTATCTGCTGACCGACGAGCGGCTGCGCAAGCACGTGCTCGACCGCGTGCACGAGCTCGTGATCAAGCCGACTTCGGAGTCCGGCGGCAAGGGCGTGTTCATCGGCCCGCAGGCCACCGCCGCCGAACGCGAGCACCAGACGAGGCTGATCGAGGAGCAGCCCGAACGGTTCATCGCCCAGGAGCTCGTCCACCTCTCGACCGTCCCGACCGAGGCCGGCGACGGCCGGCTCGCGCCGCGCCACGTCGATCTGCGCCCGTTCGCGGTGTTCGGGGAGGAGATCCGGATCGTCCCGGGCGGGCTGACCCGCGTCGCATTGCACGCCGGGTCGATGATCGTCAACTCGTCGCAGGGTGGTGGCTCGAAGGACACCTGGGTACTCGACGACGGCGAGTCCGTCGATCTCGCGCCGGGCACCCTGCCCGCGCGGCGCCCACCGCGTCTGCCCGACGTCCGCTACGGCGGCTGGCACGGCCAGTCGCAGCAGCAGCAGCAGCTAAGGCGCCGCCGTCAGGCGCCGCCGACTATCTAAATGCTGGCCCGGATCGCTCACGAGTTGTTCTGGCTGGGCCGCGACCTGACCCGAGCCGAGCACACCGCGCGCACGCTCGACGGCGCGTTCCACGCCGACATCGCCGGCGCACCCGGCGAACGGAGCATCTCGCTCACCTGGGATGCCGTGCTGACCATCATCGGCGGTAAGCCGCCGGGGCCGGGCGAGGACGCGCTCGAGGTGGCGGCGCACCCGCTGGCGAGGCCGCTTGGCCGGGCCGAGACGGCGCGGCTGCTGACGCTCGACGCGGGCAGCCAGGCGTCGATCGTTTCGTGTGTGGCCCGCGCCCGAGAGCGTGGGCGGATCCTCCGCGACGTCATCTCGACCGACATGTGGGAGGCGCTTAACTCCTTCTACCTGGCGCTCGCACGCTACGACCTGGCCGCCGCGATGCAGACCGGCCCGTACTCGGTCTACCAGGAGGTCAAGGAGCGCTGCGCCCTGTTCTGGGGCCTGGTCGACCGGACGATGCTCCGAGACGACGGGCGCGCGTTCCTCGAGGCCGGCGGCCGGATAGAGCAGGCCGACATGGTGCTCCGGATGCTGCTGGTCACCGTCCCCGGCGCGGCCGCCCCCGACGGCCACGAGAGCGAGGCGATCGCGCTGCTCCACTCGGTCGGAGGGGCGCAGGCGTACCGTCGGGCGGTGCGAGACGCGCCCACGGTGGTCCCGGTGGTCCGCTTCCTGCTCTACGACGGCTCGTACCCCGGCTCGGTCGCCTCGTCGGTGGCGGCGCTGCGCGACGCGCTGGCGGACGCCGACGCGCAGCCGCGCTCCTCACAGCCGGTGCTGCGCCTGGAACGGCTGATCGCCGATCTCGAACTGCAGCGCCGGACGCCTCGGGGCAGCCTGGGGTTAACCGGCATCCTCGAGCGGGTACAGGGAGAGCTCGAGCTGATCGATCGCGATATCGGGGACCGCTACTTCGTGATCGCAGCGCTCGCCGCGGTGCATCTCTAGCCCGCGGCATGATCCATCCAGATGAACTTCGCGATTCGCTACCTCACGCGCTACCAGTACGACGCAGACGTCGTCGACAACCTGAACGCGCTCCGCGTCAAGCCCGCGGCTACGGCCCGGCAGCGGTGTGACGAGTTCAGCGTCCGCCTCACGCCCGAGGTCCGGCTGCACCGCCACACCGATTACTTCGGCACCGACGTCGTCGAGTTCGAGGTCTCGCGCCCGCACCGAGAGCTGACGATCGACGTGCGCGCGCGCGTCGCCACCAAGGCGCCGCCGGAGCCGCCGCAGGCGACCTGGGACGCGCTCGGCGATCCCAGTTACCGCGAATCGGGCGGCGAGTTCCTGCTCCAGACCGACGACGCCCCGCACCACCCGGCGATGGTCGAGCTGCTCGCGACCACGCGCGCGGCATCCTCGCCGCTGCCGATGCTAGGCCTGATCTCCGAGCTGATCCCCGACCGGTTCGAGTACCGCCAGGGCGCCACCTACGTCGACTCGACCGTTCGCGATCTGCTCGACGGGGGCGCCGGCGTGTGCCAGGACTTCGTCCATCTCGGCCTGTCCCTGCTTCGTCACCACGGCATCGCCGCGCGGTACGTGTCCGGTTATCTGTTCGCGGCCGGCACCGGCGACGCCCAGGAGTCCGTCGAGGTCGACACCCACGCCTGGCTCGAAGCGCTGTTGCCAGTTCCCGGCGGCGACCCGGTCTGGGTCGGCGCCGACCCGACGAACCGCGGCATCGCCGGCGAGGACCACGTCAAGGTCGGCCACGGCCGCCACTATCCCGACGTGCCGCCGATCAAGGGCGTGTACCGCGGCACCGCCGCCTCGACGCTCGAAGCGAGCGTGACGATGACCCGGCTCGACGGCGTCGACCCGGCCTCGATCGCGCGCGCCTAGGCCGCGCGCCGGCCGGTGACCAGCACAGCGAGCTCGCTCAAGCGCACGACACCGCCCGCGCGCTCGGCGATGAGCCGGTGCTCGGCCTCGAGCGCGACCCGCTGATCGGGGTCGAGCCGCGCGTACAGAGAAGTGGTGCGCAGGTGCCCGTTCAGCCGATCCGCGGTGATCTCGGTGTAGACCGGCAGCGTGTCGACCTGTACGTCGGTGAACAGCGTCGCGGCCTCGGGCACCGCGAGGTCGTGCCTGCCCATCCATCCCCACACGTCGGAGATGTTGTTCCGGCGTTCCTCGGCGCCCGACACGATCGTCGCCGTGTCGCGAACTCCCGGCCAGCCGGCGGCGATATCCGGAGCGACCTTCGCGAGCGCGGCGTGCAGCGCGTGCGAGTCCGCTTCGGTGCGCTCGTCCACCACCTCGGAGTACTGGACCAGCGCCAGGATCCCCCCAGGCCTGAGCAGGCCGGCCGCACGAGCCCAGCCGATCTTCGGCTCGACCCAGTGGAACGCGGTGGCCGAGAATACCGCAGCGAACGCGCCCTCAGGCAGGGCAACCTCTTCGAACCGACCGTGGTGGAAGCGCACTGCGGCACCCTCGCCGACTCGCCGCCGCGCGAGCCGGATCATGTTCCCGCCAGGATCGACCGCATCGACGCGCAGGCCCTGGGCAACGAGAGCCGCGGTCAGTAGACCGGTCCCGCATCCGACCTCGACGACAGGGTCGCCCGCGGTCAGCGGGCGACGCTCCATCGCGGTCTCGATCAGCTCGGGCGGGTAGCTCGGCCGCTCGCGGTCGTACTCCTCGGCGACGGCGTCGAATACCTGCCCGTACCGGTGGCGCAGCTCGGCGTCGCTGACGCCGTGAGCGTTCAAACGGCACCGCCGTAGAGGTCGGTGGTCTTCGCCATGCCGCCGTCGACGGACAGGGTCTCGCCGGTGACGAACCGGGCAGCGTCGGAGGCCAGGAACACCACGACGTCGGCGATGTCGTCGGGAGTCGACCAGCGACGAAGCGGCGTCAGCGCCTCGATCTGCTCGATCACCCCGGGGATCGCCCGGTTTCGCGCCCACATGCCGGTTTCGACGGCGCCGGGCGCGACCGAGTTGACCCGGATCCCGTGCGGACCGAGCTCGATCGCGAGCGACCGCGTGGCCGCGTCGAGCGCGCCCTTGGTCGCGGCGTATGCCGCGCGCCGCGGAGTCCCGACGATCGCCGATACCGACGAAAGACTGATGATCACGCCGCTCCGGCGTTTCGCCATGCCGGGGATGAGCGCCGCGATCAGAAGCAGCGGCGCACGAACGTTGACGGCATAAAGCCGGTCGATGAGCGCTGCGTCGAGCTCCTCGGTCGGCGCCCGCGCGGCGGCGGCCGCGTTGTTCACGAGGACGTGGACCCCGCCCAGCTGCTCGGATGCCTCGGCGACGAGCCGCGCCGGCACCGCGGGGTCGGCGAGGTCGGCGACCAGCACCACCGGATCGTTGTCGAGCCGGCCTGCGACCGTCTCGAGCGCCGCGCCGTCGCGCGCGACGAGCGCGACACGGGCGCCGGCGCGATCGAGCGCCGCGGCGATCGCCGCGCCGATCCCGCGCGAGGCGCCGGTCACGAGCGCGGTCCGTCCCTCGAGCGGTTGCCCTGACATGCCGACGACGAGACTACGGCTCCGGGTCGGTCGGCAGCCTCGACCACAACCCGGCGTCGTTCCGCCGACCCTGCTTGAGGTGGATCGAGCGCATCACCCCCTCGCGCACATAGCCGCAGCGCTCGGCCACCCGCTCGGAGGCGCGGTTCTCGGGATCGATGATCAGGTACGCGCGCAAAGAGCCCACGTCGGCGAACGCCCACGCGGTGAGCAGGCGGAGGATCTCGCCGGCAACCCCGCGCCCGCGCGCCCGCACTGGAACGATGTAGCCAAGCTCGATCTCCGCGCCTTCCCGGTCGATGTGCGGCGCGAGTCCGAGGCCGACGAACTCGCCGTCGCCGGCGATTGCGGCGAACCCGTCGCGCGTGCCCTGCTTGCGCCCGGCGTCGTAGGAGGCGATCCAGGTCTCGGCGAAGGCTGCGGGCGGCGGTTCGGGGATACGGGTGTACCGCAGCACCTCGAGGTCCGCGACGAGCGCGCGCACGTCGTCGAGGTGGCGGGCGCCGAGTCGCTCGAGCCGGATCTCCTTCACGCCTGGAATCTCACCACGTTCACCCGGATCGGGTGATGTCGCTCGGTCGAGCGCCTCGATGCTTCCGGTGGCGCGTCAGGAGCAAGAACGAGACCGGAGTTCGAAAGTGCCTGAGGGGTTGTCGGCGGCCGAGGTAGGCAAGGAGATCGCCGAGCACAAGAAGCACGCAGAGCACGCAGAGCACGCTGAGCACGGCGAGCACGAGCCCGTCGACCGTTACGAGCGATGGCTGTCGATCGTCGAGGCTGTGTTGCTGTCGGTGGTAGCGCTGCTGGCGGCCTATTCGGGGTTTGCGGCCGCGAAGTGGAGCACGGAGTCGTCGGTGTCGCTGGCGAAGGCGTCCGCCCTCCGGACCAAGGCCAGCCGGGCCGATCTCGAGGCGCTCGTAACCCGCACGCTCGATTCGGTGTCGTTCAACGCCTGGTTCACGGCGTTCGTCGCCGGCAATAAGAAGGCCGAGCGCCTGGCGAAGAACCGCCTCCGGCCGGGATATCGACCGGCCTTCAATGCCTGGCTGGCCACCGATCCGGCGAACAACCCGAACGCGCCTCCAGGGCCGTCGTACATGCCGCAGTACGTGATCGCACAGCAGACCCAGGCGAACCAACTCGACGCGCAGGCCGACGACGAGTTCACCGCGGGATCCGACGCCGGCGGGACCGCCGACAAGTACGTCCGCGATACGGTGTTCCTCGCCACGGTCCTTTTCCTGATCGGGATCAGCGGTCACGTCAAGCTTCGGCAGGCGCGCTACGGATTGGTTGGCATCGGCATAGTGCTCCTCGCGTTCTCGGTGTTCCAGCTCGCCGGTCTACCGGCCCCGCCGTGATCGCTCACCGATCCCCGCGGCCCTCCTGACCCTGGAAGCATTGCCGCACGCATGGGCGAAGTCCTCCTGCTGTCGGTCACCTCGGCGTTCAACCCGACGCTGATTGCGGTCACGACCTTGATGCTGCTGCTCCCGAACCCGAAGCGGCTGATGCTCGGCTACTACCTCGGGGCGATGGTGACGAGCATCACCCTGGGGTTGGTGATCGTCTTCACGTTGAAGGGGTCGGGCGTCGTCAGCACAACCCAGCACACGCTCAGCCCGATCGTGGAAATCCTGCTCGGCGGCCTGACCCTGATCCTCGCGCGGGTGCTCGCCAGCGGCCGCGACCAGCACTACCGGGAGCGCCGCGCGAAGAAGAAGGAGGGCAAGGCGCCGCCGCGGTGGCAGCGCGAGCTGAGCCGTGGCTCCGCCAGGACCACTTTCGTCGTCGGCGCGCTGCTGACGCTTCCCGGCGCGTCATATCTCGCCGGACTCGACCGGATCAGCAAGCTCAACTACTCGGCGTCCGTGACCGTGGTGATAGTGGTCGCCTTCAACCTCGTGATGCTGCTCCTGCTCGAGGTACCGATGATCTCGTTCGCGGTCGCGCCGGAGTGGACTCCTGCGGCCATCGCCCGCGCGAAGGCCTGGGCGGGCATCCGCGGCAGGAGGTACGCCGTCCACGGCCTTGAGGTGATCGGCGCGCTGCTCATCGTCAAGGGCATCGTCACCCTGATCCTGGCGGGTTAGCCCCTACACCCCCGGCTCGGCGCGGATGTCTCCCGAGGCGACGGCGTCGGCCAGCCGCCGGTAATCGAGCTCGTTCTGGTCGGCGTAGGCCACCGAGAACCGCGCGATCGACTCGTCGAACCTCGGGCCGGCCCCGAGGTAGGCGGCAATCGCGAGCCGGTCGCCCGAACGAGCGTGAGCCCGGGCCAGCGACCAACCGCAGGCCCGGCCGTACGCGTGCAGGCCGGAGTAGCGCATAGTCGACAGGTCCACGGACGCCTTCCAATCCCACAGCTGGCGGATGTAGAAATCGTGCTCCTTGCCGTCGAGCCCCCGGCTCCGCTGCCAGCCGAGGAACACGTCGGCCACCGCCTGATCCATCCGCTGCCCCCGGACGACGCGCTCGCCGTGATGCTCGAACTCGCTGGCGCCGAGGTAGGGCTCGAGCACCGACGCCTGCGCCTCCTTCATCTGCAGCACGAGCGCGTCCTGGCCGGAGCGACCGGCGAACAGCATCACCCAGGCGCGCGTGCCCACGCTCCCGACGCCGACAACCTTGCGGGCCATGTCGACAAACCGATACGTGCCGAACAGGTAACGCCGGTCCGCGTCCAGACTCGCGACGTACTGGTCGAGCAGGTCGCGGACGTAGTCGGATTCCTCACGCGGATCAGTCGGGTCGCGGAGGTCCGCGAACCGTACGAGCAGCGGCGGGACGCTCCGGAAGCGCGGGTCGCCGTCGACGCGTTCGGTGAGCTTACGAACGGCCCGCACACTCGTCTTCGCTCGCGCCTTGGCGAACGACCCCGAGAACGAGATCCGGCCCTGCTTGCCGAGGCGACCGCCGAACCGCGCGACGAGCTCGCTGGCGTTGATCCGCTCGTACCACACGTCGAGGTGGCTGACCTGCGCGAACCCGCGCATCGCCTCGCGGTACTCCCGGACGCACGCGATCACCAGCTCCGTCCGGCGATCCGCCGGCAGCCCGACGTCGCGACCGGCGATCTCGACGCTCGCCGCCATCCGCTTGACGTCCCACTCCCACGGACCGGGCAACGTCTCGTCGAAGTCGTTCGGACCGAAGATCAGCCTGCGGTCGGGAGCGGCGAAGCCGCCGAAGTTCGAGATGTGGGCGTCGCCGCACGCCTGGACGGTGATGCCCGCGTCCGGCGTGGCGGCGAGGTCGGCGGCCATCACCGCCGCGGCGCCACGGTAGAACGTGAACGGCGAGACGAGCATCCGCCCGTATCGGATTGGGATCAGCTCCGGCAGCCGCGTTGCCGCCTGGGCCTCGAGCACAGCTACCGGATCCGGACGGTCCGGCGCCGGCGCCCAGTCGCCGTGCGCCGACCGCGGCGAGGCGCGCCGGGCCGCGCGGCCGCGCTCCGCCGATTCCCCGGGCTCGAGCGTCGAGAGAGTTACGGTCGCCACGCGCTCAAGCGTATCTGTGGCGTGCCCGGCCGGCCGCGCCGGCGCATTAACCGACTCCGCCCTCGATCAGCGCCCGGAACCCGGGTTCGTCACGCAGGCTCGCGAAGTCGTCGTCGTCGCGCGCCCAGCCGGCCGCCTCCGGCTCGACCCGGATCGCCTCGGCGAGTGCCGCGAGCGCGGGGTCGCGGTGCCCCTCGACGGCCTCGAGGCAGGCAAGGCCGTAGTTCAGCGACGGCGAGCCGGGATGGGCCGCAAGCCCTTCGCCGAGGATCTCCCGTGCCCGCGCCGGATCGCTCTGCACCAGCGCGCCGGCGCGGAATGCCCACTCCCAGGGCGAAGGCTCGAACGTCGGCGGGCCGCCGAAGCTGAGGACGGTCGTGCCCGGCTCGGCCGCCACCGCGTGCCGGTGCGACGCGGGGTCGGGGATGAACACGTACGTACCCGCCGGCGCGTCGTGCGAGGCGCCGTCGATCGTGAACGTCGCCCGGCCGGCGGCGACGAAGTACAGCTCCTGATGGGCGAGGTCCGGGTCCTCGGTGTGCGGCTCGACGACGTCCTCGCCGGCCTCGCCGGCCGTATATGCGTTGCACCCGAACGCGCGGATCCCGAGCGTCAGCCGCACCGGATGCCATGTGAGGCTTCCGGGGCCTGGGATCGCCTCGATCTGGTCGAGGCGGACGATCTTGGGGGGCTCGGGCGACACGGCGCTTAGAGTAAACCGACCGAGGTGACCGCCGTCTGCTCGCCGGTTGGGTCGTCTCTTGTCGGAGCGACGCTTGTCGGCTTGCGGCCCTGGCAGCGGGGCTGCGATGCTTGCGGGGGTGTTCGAGCGATTCACCCAGCAGTCGCGCCAGGTCGTCGTGGGAGCCCAGGAGGAGGCGCGCGCGATGAGGCACGGCTCGATCGGGACCGAGCACGTGCTGCTGGCTCTGTTTGATGACCAGGACCAGGACGGGCTCGCGGCCGATGTCTTCGCCGATCTCGGAATCACGAGCGAACAGGTGCGTTCCCTTGTGGTGCAGCGTCTGGGACCGGGGTCCGCGGAGGTCACCGAGGGGCATATACCGTTCTCGCCCGTTGCGAAGAAGGTGTTTGAGGTGTCGCTGCGCGAGGCGCTGCCGCGGGGGTACGAGATTGGTCCTGAGCACCTGTTGCTCGGGATCGTTCGGGTGCCCGAGTGTGGTGCGTGCCAGATCCTGGCCGCGCTCGTAGGGGACACCGAACGGGTGCGTGTGCGCCTGAAAGGGCGCCTCCCCAACCTTTCACCGAAGCCACCGGCGAGTGTCGCCGGGCTCCCGCGAGCAGGCGGAGAGCAAGTAGCGACCGTCTCGTTCACGTGTGTACCCGATGCGGCACTGGCGAGGCTGTTGTTGATCGGCGCTGGGATCGCGCTCAGCGAAGAGCGCACGGCGTTCGATATCGCCGATGTGTTGCGAGCGGCTGTTCGGGACACGGAAACCCTCAGGCGGCTCAAAGGTCTCGGCGTAGACCTCGGGGCAATCCGCGAACGGTTCGGGGACCCGCCCGCCGCTTGAGCAAACCGAGGCTGCGATTCGAGCGCGGACCAGGACCCCGGCGTCGGCGCGCTACCCGGCCCGTTTTCGCAGGTGGACTCGGACCCCACGCTGCGCGCCGCCGTCCGCCAGGCCACAGGTTCACTACTACTTCCTGGCCCCGAATGCGCTCTACTTCATATATGTGTGTGGGACGAGTGCGTCCGAGGCCAACACGTCACCCCGCGCAGGTGACGCCGACTGTGTGAGCCTCGCCGGCGCGTGACGGATCCCTCACAGCCGCTGCGCGAGGAGGACGTCGACGCCAATCCCGTCCACCAGTTCGCGACCTGGTTCGAGGCGGCCAAGAGCGCCGGCATCAGCCAGCCCGAGGCCGCCGCGCTGGCCACGGCCACCATCGACGGCGCGCCGTCGGTGCGGATGGTGCTGGTCAAGCGGGCCGATATCGACGGCTTCGTGTTCTTCACGAACTACGAGAGCCGAAAAGGCGGAGAGCTCGCCGCCAATCCGCGCGCCGCGCTGCTTTTCCACTGGGAGCCGTTCGGGCGCCAGGTTCGGGTCGAGGGACCCATCGAACGGACCACGCGCGAGCAGTCCGAGGCATACGCGCACAGCCGTGGCCGAGGCAGCCAGCTGAGCGCGCTCGCGTCGCCGCAGAGCCGCACGATCGAGAGCCGACAGGAGCTCGAGCAGCGAGTGTCCGGGCTGGACGAACGCTACGCCGGCGAGGACGTGCCGCTCGCTGAGACGTGGGGCGGCGTTCGCCTCACGCCCGAGACGTTCGAGTTCTGGCAGCACCGCGACAACCGCCTGCACGACCGGCTCCGGTACCGGCGTGGATCCGGCGGTGAGTGGCAGATCGAGCGCCTCGCGCCCTAGCCCCGCGGCGGACGCCCACGGCCGGCGCATCTAGACTTGGCGTGCGGACGCGGCGCCGATGCGCAACCAGATAACCGGGGTGACGCTTGAAACGAGCGGGGATCGGCTTGGAGTGGGTCGCGGCGTGCACCGGCGCGCTTGCCCTGACGGCCGCGACAGCCGTTATCGGGATCCATAGCTCGATCGTCGACCGGCCGGTGCTGTTCGTGACGCTGCGCGCCGTCTGCTGCAGCGGACTGATCGTGGTCGCGCTCGCGGTGCTCGTGCGCGGCGCGGGCGCCCGGATGGCGGCATTGATCCTGGCCGCGTCGGCCTCGCTCGCGCTGGCGGGGCTGACCGCGGCGACCTCGCCGGTCGCGTTCGCAATCGGCCGGATCGCAGTTTCGGTGGCGATCCTGCTGTGTCTCTACGTCGTGTTCGCGTACGCAAGCGGCCACATCGAGCAGCGCAGCGCGGCCCGTCTGCTCACGATCGCCGCCGTCGCGATGGCCGGGTTGCTCGCCGCGAATCTCCTCCTGTCCGACGTCCAGCCGGTAGCGGGCCCGTTCGTGCGGTGCAGCGGCAGCGAATGCCCGTCGAACCCCCTCAACGTCGTGACCGTCGGCCGCGGCGCCGGCAACGCGCTCTCGACTGCGCTCGCGCTCGTCACCGCGCTGAGCCTCGCCAGCGCCGCCGTGCTCGTGGCGGTCCGGGCGGTTCGGTCGACGCCGCTGCAGCGGCGGAGCCTCGCGCCCCTGCTGGCGTGGGCCTTGCTGACGGCGACCAGCTACGCGTTCTTCGTGAGCGTCCGGGCGATCGATCAGCACGCCTCGGTCCTGACGCCGGCCGCGATCGCGACCGCCGCGATCATCGCTGCGATGCCGCTGGCGATCGCGCTCGGGATCGTGCGGGGCCGAGTGTTCGCGACCGGCGCGCTCGAGGGCATGATCGCGGCGCTCGGTACCGAATCCAGCCTGGGTGAGCTGCAGGGCACGATGTCGCACGCCTTTGCCGATCCCAGGCTCCAGCTCCTGTTCTGGCAGCCGGACGGCCGGTACGTGGACATCGACGGCACCGCCGTCGAGCTGCGATCGATCGACCCACGCCGGAAGGTCACCCAATTGCACCGCAACGGGGACAACCTCGCCGCGGTCGTACACGACCCAGTGCTGTCCGAGCATGCTCTCGGCGCGGCGGCGTCCGCGGTCCGACTCGCGCTCGACAACGCTCGGCTGCAAAAGGACCTGACGACTTCGATCGACGCGCTCGCGGCCTCCCGCAAGCGAGTCGCCTGGGCCGCCGACGAGGAGCGCCGGAGGATCGAGCAGGATCTGCACGACGGTGCGCAGCAGGGGCTGGTGGCGCTTCGGATCAAGCTCCAGCTGCTCGAAGAGCTGGCGACCGAGGATCCTGAGTCGATCGCGCCCGCGCTGGCCGAGGCCGGCGAGCGCGTCGACAAGGCTCTCGATCACATCCGCAACCTCGCCAGGGGCATCTACCCGCCGGCGCTGCGCGACCTCGGGCTGGGATACGCCCTCGCCGCGGTCGTGCGAGACCTGCCGCTCGAGGTCGCCCTGCGCGCCGACCTCAACCGGCGGTTCGCGACCGACGTCGAGACCGCGGTCTACTTCTGCTGCGTCGAGGCACTCCAGAACGTGGCCAAGCACTGCGGCAGCGGCGCACGAGTCGATCTCAGCGCGTCCGAGGAGGCGTACGGCCTACAGTTCGTGATCGCGGACGACGGCCCCGGCTTCGACACGGGGGTGGTCACGGCCACGCGCGGACTCACGGGAATGCACGATCGCCTGGAGGCGATCGGCGGCGAGCTCATGATCACTTCCACGCCTGGGGCAGGCACCACCATCACCGGAAGCGTCCCCGCGCGCCTGCTCTCCCCCGCAGTCTCCGATGCGTAGGCGTGCGCACCGGTCCTGCGCACACATGTGCGCACCGTGGACAGGTGTCGCTTCCACGGACAGCATGATCCGATTCCCGTGCTGCACACCGCCACGACAGATGTCCGCGTCCTGATCGTCGACGACGAGCGCTTCTTCCAGGACGTCGCCCGCGAGCTGGTCGACGCCACGTCCGGCTTCCATTGCGTCGGCGCGGCCTGCTCGGGCGAGGAAGGTGTCGACGAGGCGGATCGCCTCCACCCCGACCTGGTCCTGATGGATGTCCGGATGCCCGGCATCAGCGGACTGGAGGCGGCGCGGCGGATCAGCGCGCGCGGCAATCCGGCGATCGTCGTGTTCGTCAGCGCCGACGAGCCAGTGGACGCCGGCGACCGCGGCCCCGCTCCCGAGATCGTCCCCAAGCGCAAGCTCAGCCGGGCCTTGCTCCGGCGGCTGTGGGAAGAGCGCGCCGAGCCGCGCTCGTACTAAGTTCCCACACATGGACAGACGGCCCCTGGGTCGCGACGGTGCGCTCGAGGTCTCGCGCCTGTCGCTCGGTTCGTGGCGCACGTTCGAGCGGATCCCGCGGCAAGACGCGCTCGCGGTCATGCACGCCGCGCTCGAGGTGGGCATCAACTTCCTCGACGACGCCCGCTACAACGACGAGACCGGAGCCGCGCCGATCCCGACCGGCTACTCCGAGGTGCTGTTCGGGGAGCTGTTCCGGGCGGCCGGGTGGGACCGCGCAGACACGGTCGTCTCTAACAAGCTGTGGTGGGAGTTCTGGCCCGAGCAGACCGCGGCGGCCGAGCTCGACGGCTCACTCGCGAGGATGGGGTTCGATCACGTCGACCTGATCTACGCCAACCCTCCGCCTGACGGCCTTCCGGTCGGCGAGATGGTCGCCGAGGTGGCTGAGCTCGTGAGGACCGGCAAGGCTCGCTCCTGGGGAATCGTCAACTGGGACGCGGCTCCGTTCCTCCAAGCGGCGCGAGCGGCCGGCGAGCAGGGCGTCCCGGCGCCGTGCGCCGCCCAGCTGCCGTACAGCCTCGTTCGCCGCGACTGGGTCGAGAGCGACGAGATGACAGCGGCGCTCGAGGCGTCGGGTGCCGGAGTGGTCGCGTCGTTCGTGATGGCCGGCGGCGTTCTCACCGGCAAGTACGAGACCGGCCAGACCGGGCGCGCCGCGGCCGAGATCGACGATCCACGGCTCGCCGCCGCACGCCGGCTCGGCGCCCGCGTTCGGGCGCTCGCCGCCGAGCTCCGGACGAGCCCGGCCGCGCTCGCGATCGCGTTCGCGCTCGCCAACCCAGCCGTTGCCAGCGTGCTGTTCGGCGCGACCTCGCCCGCCCAGATCGACGAGAACACGGCCGCGCTCGACATCGATCGCGCCACGGTGCAGCGACTGCTGGAGATCTGAGCGCGTGGACCTGCTCGACGGGCCCGCCGGCGCCGACCCCGCGCTCGACGTCGCGACGGCGCACGCGCTGCTCGGCCTCGTCGCCGAGGGTCGCGTCGGTCCGCTGCTGAGGTGCTATCGCCCGCACGCGACCGTCGCCTTCGGGCGGCGCGACAGCTTCCTGCCCGGGTTCGCGGGCGCGGTCGCGGCGGCACGACGGAACGATTACACGCCGGTCGTCCGCGGCGCCGGCGGCCGCGCCGCCGCCTACGACGAGGGCTGCCTCGTGCTGGACGAGATCGTCCCCGCGGCTGACTCGATGACCGGTATCCAGGATCGCTTCTCCGAGGAGGCGGAGCTGCAAGCGCGCGCGCTCCGGACCCTCGGCGTCGACGCCAGGGTCGGAGAGGTGCGCGGCGAGTACTGCCCGGGCGAGTTCAGCGTGAACGCTCGCGGCGAGACCAAGCTGGTCGGCGCCGCCCAGCGGATCGTACGAGGCGCCTGGATGCTGTCGAGCGTCGTCGTCGTGCGGCCTGCCGGCGACCTGCGGACGGTCCTCGAGGACGTCTACTCCTCGCTCGGGCTCGACTGGGACCCGGCGAGCACCGGGTCGGTCGCGGACGAGGTGCCGGGCGTCGCCGTCGACGACGTCCGTGACGCGATGCTCGCCGAGCACGCGCTGCGCGCCGCGCTGACCCCGCGAGCGCTCACCGCCACCGAGCTCACTGCGGCCGCCGAGCTCGTCGGCCGCTACCGGGTGTGATGCACCTCCTGTAGCCCGTACACCGGGGTGTCGATGCCCTCGGCGCGCGCCTTCAACTGGAGCGCCAGGTACAGCGAGTAGTGGCGCGACTGATGCAGGTTGCCGCCGTGGAACCACAGCCCCTCCTGCTGGGTCGGCTTCCACATGTTGCGCTGCTCGCCCTCCCACGGCCCCGGATCCTTCGTCGTGTTCGAGCCGAGGCCCCAGACCTTCCCGACCCTGTCGGCGACCTCCTGCGAGATCAGATCGGCCACCGCCCCGTTCATCGACTCGTACCCGGTGGCGTACACGACGAGGTCGGCGGGGAGCTCGGTGCCGTCGGCCATCACGACCGCGTCCTCGGTGAGGCGGTCGACCTGCCCGGGTTGGAGCTTGATCTCGCCACTCGCGACGAGTTCGGAGGCGCCGACGTCGATGTAGTAGCCCGACGCCCGGCGCAGGTACTTCATGAACAGGCCTGACTCATCCTCGCCCCAGTCGTGCTGGAAGCCCGCCGCCTCGAGCCGCGCGTAGAAGTCGGCGTCGCGCTCCCGGATCTGCTCGTAGACCGGCTTCTGCAGCTCCGCCATGATCCGGTAGGGCAGCGACGCGAACGTCAGGTCGGCCTTCTCGGTGGTCATCCCCGCGGCGACCGCCTCCTCGGAATAGAGGTCGCTGAGCGCGATGTCCATCAGCGTGTCCGATCTGACCACGTGCGTCGACGAGCGCTGCACCATCGTCACGTCCGCGCCGTGCTCCCACAGCGCCGCGCAGATGTCGTGGGCCGAGTTGTTGGACCCGATCACCACCGCCCGCTTGCCGCGGTAGACATCCGGTCCCGTGTGCTCGGAGGAGTGCTGCTGGTCGCCCTTGAAGCGCTCCGCGCCGGCGAATCTCGGCGTGTGCGGGCGGCCGGACATTCCGGTCGCCAGCACGAGCTGCTTTGGGCGAAGCGTGATCTCGTGGCCGTCGTGGTCGACGACCAGGGCCCACTCGCCGGCGCCCTCGTCGTAGCTGGCACTCCGCGCGGTCGTCGATCCCCAGTAGTTGAGCTCCATCACCCGCGTGTACATCTCGAGCCAGTCCGCGATCTTGTCCTTGGGCGAGAACACCGGCCAGTTCGGCGGGAACTTGACGTACGGGAGGTGGTCGTACCAGACCGGGTCGTGCAGGCACAGCGACTTGTAGCGCCTGCGCCACGAGTCGCCGGGGCGGGGGTTGCGCTCGACGATGATCGCCGGGATCTGCAGCTGGCGCAGCCGCGCGCCGAGCGCGATCCCGCCCTGGCCGCCGCCAACGATCACGACGTACGGCTGCGCGGTGTGCCCCAGCTCCTCCGCCTCGCGCTGGCGAGCTTCGAGCCACGTGTGCCGCTCGCGGTTCGCGCCGTGCTGCACTCCCTTGGGCCGGCGCGGGCCGAGGTCCTGCTCATGGCCCTTCAGCTCGTCCAGACTCGTCAGCAGCGTCCACGCCTTCCCGTCGATCAGCCGCAGATACCCCGTGCCCCGACCCAGCGCGCTCTCGAACGCGATCCAGGCGTCGGTCACGCCGTCGGCGGTGTTCGGCTCCTCGGTCGCGCGCCAGCCAGACGGCTTCACGCGCCCGAGAGTGTGCTCGAGCATGTCCGTGATGCCGCTTCGCCCCTCGACGGTCTTGATGTTCCACGTGAACGCGACCAGGTCCCGCCAGTAGCTCTCCTGGGCGAACAACTCGGCGGCACCGGCGGCGTCACCCTGCTCGAGCGCGGCGCCGAACCCCTCGAGCCATTGGTCGACCTCGGTAGCGGCTGGCGAACGGGCGACGGTCGTCGACATGTCTCTCTCCTCGGTTCCGGTGGGGACCTATTGTCCCCCAGCTTCAGAGCCCGAGCACGACCGCCGCGCCGCCGCTTCCGCGCGTCGCGGCTTCGAGCGCGAGCGCCGCGTCGGCGAGCGGATAAGCCGGCCCGACCTCGATGCGGAGCCGGCCGTCGCCGCACAGGTCGGCCGCTGCCTGGAGCTGCCCGCCGTTTGCGCGGACGTACACGGAGCTGATCTCGATCGAGCGCTGCGGGCCTGGCGGGTCCGACGTGATCGTCGCGAGCCGCCCGCCGTCCCGGACGGCATCGATCGCCGCGATCGCCTGCCCACGGGCGGCGTTGGCTGCGGCGTCGACGCCCGCGCCGCCAATTCCCCTCGCCTCCCGGACCCAGTCCGCGTCGTGGTAGTCGAGGACGTGGTCGGCTCCGAGGCTCCGGAGGCGGTCGTGGCTCGCGGGGCCCGCGGTGGCGATCACCCGCGCGCCGCGGATCGCGCCCAGCGCCACCAGCAGCCGGCCGGTGACGCCGCCGGCGCCGTTGACGAGCAACGTCTCGCCCGGCTTTACGACGAGCGCCTCGTCGAGCACCTGCGACGCGGTCAGCGCCGGCACGGCGAACGCCGCCGCGGCTTCCCACGTCATGCCGGCGGGCTTGCGCGCGACGAGCGCCGCGGGCGCGATCAGCCAGGGCGCCCACGTCCCCTGGCCGCCGCGCAACGGCAGCGGATGCGTCAGGACCTCGTCGCCGGCCGCCAGGTCGCCGACCGCCGGCCCGAGATCGGTGACGACGCCGGCCCCCTCGACGCCAAGCGCCATCGGCGGCGAGGCTCCGACGTCCCACTCACCCTGGCGGACGATGTCGTCCCAGTTCGCGACTCCGGCTGCCCTGACCTCGATCAGCACCTCGTCCACGGCGAGTGGGCGCGGATCAGGGACGTCGATCGTCTCGACGGCCCCACCGACTGAGCGAATTCCCGCCACGCGCACATGGGGAACGGTAATGGTTCGAACGACTTGGGTTCGAGCGACTTGAAAGCCCAAACTTATCAGGTTAGACTGATGAAATCCCCGTGACGGCCACACCGGACACCAACCGCATCGCGACCTCGCTGCGGCTGAGCGTTGGCCTGCTCCTGCGGCGCCTGCGTCAGGTCCCGACCGGCGATGAGCTTTCGCTGTCCGAGTCCGCCGCGCTGGCCCGCCTGGACCGTGGCGGCCCAGCCACCGCGGCCGCGCTCGCCCGGCTCGAGCAGATCAGCCCGCAATCGATGGGCGCGACGCTGGCCGCGCTCGAGACCCGCGGGATGGTGACCCGGGCCCCTGACCCCGAGGACGGCCGGCGGGTGATCCTGTCGATCACCGAACCGGGGCTCCGGGTGCTCCGCGACCGTCGCAACGCGCGCACCGAACGTCTCGCGCAAGCGCTGTCGTCGGGGTTCACCCGCGCGGAGCTTGAACAACTGATGGCGGTCGCGCCGCTACTCGAGCGACTGGCCCAGAGCATCTGATGCTGGAGCGGCTCCGCTCCGACGACGGCTACAAGTGGGTGGCGCTGTCGAACACGACGATGGCCGTGTTCATGTCGGCGCTCGACGGGTCGATCGTGATCATCGCGCTGCCGGCGATCTTCCGCGGCATCCATCTCGATCCATTAGCGCCGGGGAACATCACCTATCTGCTGTGGATGATCATGGGCTACCGCCTCGTCCAGGCCGTGCTCGTGGTCACCGTCGGCCGACTCGGCGACATGTACGGGCGGGTCCGCATCTACAACGCGGGGTTCGTGGTGTTCACCGGGGCGTCGGTGCTGCTGTCGTTCGATCCGTTTCACGGGGCTCAGGGGGCGCAGTGGCTGATCGGGTGGCGAGTGCTCCAGGCGCTCGGCGGATCGATGCTGACCGCGAATTCGGCGGCGATCCTGACCGACGCGTTTCCGGCCGATCAGCGCGGCCTCGCGCTCGGCATCAACCAGGTCGCAGCCATCGCAGGCCAGTTCATCGGGCTGGTCGCCGGCGGCCTGCTGGCCGCGATCGATTGGCGGGCGGTGTTCTGGGTCAACGTCCCGGTCGGCATATTCGGAACGGTCTGGGCCTATCGCATGCTGCGCGACACCGGCGAGCGGCACCCCGGCCGCATCGACTGGTGGGGGAACATCACGTTCGCGGTCGGGCTGAGCGCGATCCTGATCGGCGTGACGCTCGGCATCAAGCCGTACGAGGGTCACGTGATGGGCTGGACGAACCCGGTGGTGTTCGGATCGATTGTCGGCGGTTTCGTGCTTCTCGTCGCGTTCGTCGCGATCGAGCGCCGCGTGAAGGACCCGATGTTCGAGCTTGGGCTGTTCCGGATCAGGGCGTTCGCCGCCGGCAGCGTCGCCGGTCTGATCGCGGCCGTCGCCCGCGGCGGCCTCCAGTTCATCCTGATCATCTGGCTGCAGGGCATCTGGCTGCCGCTGCACGGCTACAGCTACATCCAGACGCCGCTGTGGGCGGGGATCTACCTGCTTCCGCTGACGACCGCGTTCCTGATCTCGGGTCCGATCTCGGGCTACCTGTCCGACCGGTTCGGCTCTCGCGGTTTCGCCACCGCCGGCATGCTCGTGTTCGGCGCGAGCTTCATCGGGCTGATGCTGCTCCCGGTCGACTTCCCGTACTGGGCGTTCGCGCTGCTGATCGTCATGAACGGCGTCGGCGTCGGCATGTTCAGCGCGCCGAACTCCTCGTCGATCATGAGCAGCGTGCCCGCTCGCCAGCGCGGCGCCGCGTCCGGGATGCGGTCGACATTCCAGAACTCCGGGACGGCGCTATCGATCGGCGTGTTCTTCTCGTTGATGATCGCCGGCATCGCCGCGAGCCTCCCGGCCCAGCTACTTACGGGTCTCCAGGACCAGGGCGTCTCGCACGCGGTCGCCCAGCACGTCGCCCACCTCCCGCCGGTGTCGTCACTATTCGCCGCGGTGCTCGGCGAGAACCCGATCGCGCACCTGCTCGGGCCGACCGGGGCGCTGTCGTCGCTGTCCCCCGCGCATCAGCAGATCCTGACCGGCAGCGAATTCTTCCCGAAGCTGATCGCATCGGCCTTCCACCACGGCCTCGTGGTGGTCTTCAGCGTCGCTGCCGGACTGTCGGTGCTGGGCGCGCTTGCGTCGCTCGCGCGCGGCGGCCGCTACGTCCACACCGAGGCGCCCCCACCCCCGAAAGGAACGCCACATGACCGACCAGATCGACCCGCGCCGCGCGGCGCTGCTCGTGATGGACTATCAGAACGGGATCGTCGACATGCTCGGCGAGCCTGACGACCTGCTCTCGCGGGCCTCGGAAGCGATCGCCACCGCCCGCCGCGCCGGCGCGCACGTCGGCTACGTGCGAGTTGCGTTCGAGGACGCCGACCTCGCGGCGATCCCGCCCACGAGCCGGATGGGCGCGCGCGTGAGCACCTCGGCCGACGCGTTCCGCAACGACTCGCCGAACACCGCGGTGCATGACCGGGTCGCCCCGCAGGCGGGCGACATCATCGTCCGCAAGGTCCGCGTCGGCGCGTTCTCGACCACCGACCTCGACGCCCAGCTACGCGAGCGCGGCGTCGACACGGTGATTCTCGCCGGCATCAGTACGAGCGGCGTTGTGCTGTCGACCGTGCGCGACGCCAGCGACCGCGACTACCGCGTGCTCGTCGTCAGTGACGCCACCGCCGATCCCGATGAAGAAGTGCACGCGTTCCTGACCGAGCGGATCTTCCCCCGTCAGGCGGACGTGGTCACCGTCGGCGAGCTCGAGGGCCTGCTGTCGGGGTGACGGCTAACGTGTCACTCGGCCAGCGCAGGCCGGCGAGTGACACTCCTGACCGCGTTCGTCACGGCGACCGGCGCGAGCAGTACGACCGTAGCCACCTCGCTGACGATGGCGATCACGACCGGCGTGTCGTAGCCGTCTTCCGAGAATCCGAACAGGACGCTCGTCTCGGAGATGAACAGCGCGATCAGCGAGCCGACCGCGATCGCCACCGCGCCCAGTGCGAGCAATCCGACGACCCGCTCACGACCGTGCTTGTCGACGAGCCGCTCGACCGGCAGCAGCAGCGCAACACCCACCACTCCCGCGCTGATCGCGTTCAACAGGAACAGCGTGCCGATCGTCGGCAACACGTCATATCCAGTCAGGTACTGCTGTAGGTGCACTGCGCCGACGGCGAGAATCGCCACTGCGCCGGCGCGGCGCAGGACTTGCAATGTCATGGGAAGGACCTCCTTGTTGCTCGTGTACGTCGCATCCTTACCTGTACCGACGCACACGCCGACGGATCCTTCCCCGGAGTTAACGAAGAGCGGCGAGGCGAGAGGCGGCCTCGGCGATCACCTCCTGGCGCTTGCAGAAAGCGAACCTGACCAGCGTCGGCGCGGCGTCCTTGTCGTCGTAGAACACGCTCGTGGGGATCCCGACCACGCCTCCTCGCTCGGGCAACCGTGCGCAGAACGCCACCGCGTCATCGCCGACATCCGCGTTGACGAAATACGTGGCCGCGGGCCGCAGCGGTGCCAGGCCGGCCGCCTCGAGCCCGGAGCACAGGAGGTCGCGCTTGACACGCAGGTCGTCGCGAAGGTCCTCGACCGCGGATCGCGGCAGCCGGAGTGCGGCCGCGGCGGCGTGCTGGAGCGGCGTGCCGCCGGCGAACGTGAGGAACTGCTTGACCGTTCGCGCCGCCACCACCAGCTCCGCCGGCCCCGAGCACCAGCCGATCTTCCACCCGGTGAACGAGAACGACTTGCCGATGCTCGAGATCGTCAGGGTGCGCGATGCCATCCCCGGCAGCGTCGCCATCGGAATGTGCTCGCCGTCGTAGACGAGGTGCTCGTAGACCTCGTCGGTGACGCAGATCAGGTCGTGCTCCACGCAAGCCGCTGCGATCAGTTCGAGCTCGGTCCTGCTCAGCACACGCCCAGTCGGGTTGTGTGGCGAGTTGAGCAGGAGCACGCGCGCGCGGGAACCGATCGCGGCGGCCAAGGCTTCGGGAACCACCTCGAACGCCGGCGGGCGCAGCGTCACCGGCCGCCGTGTCGCGCCCGCAAAACCGATGCATGCCGCGTACGAGTCGTAATAGGGCTCGAGCACCACGACCTCGTCGCCGGGGTCGCACAGCCCGAGCAGCGCCGCCGCGATCGCCTCGGTGGCGCCGAACGTGATCAGCACGTCCTCGGGGTCGAGGCCGTACCAGCTGCGTTGATGGCCCACCACCGCCTCGCGGAGCGCCGGCACGCCCGGAAGCGGCGCGTACTGGTTCTCGCCGGCACGGAGCGCCGCCACCGCGGCCTCGATCACCGACGCCGGGCCGTCGGTGTCGGGGAATCCCTGGCCGAGGTTGATCGCACCGGTCCGCGCCGCGAGCGCGGTCATCTCGGTGAAGATCGAGGTCCCGAGCCCGTCGAGCCGAGAAGCCGGACTCATGCTGGATCCGCCGCGCCCCAGATCCCGGGTCCGCGGTGGTGCTCGTAGATCAGCGAGGTCTCGGCGTGCGCGACCGACGGATGCGTGGCCAGGTGATCGACGACGAACTCGCGCAGGTCCTGCGCGTCGGCGGCGGCGACCCATACGAGGTAGTCGGTGACGCCGGTCAGGTGGAACACCATCAGCACGCCGGGAAGCTGCCGGACCGCCGACGTGAAGTCGTCGATCTGATCGCGCGCGTGGACCGCGAGGCGGACCGCGATCAGCGCTTGGAGCGGCCGGCCGAGCGCCGCCAGGTCGACCTCGGCGTGGAAGCCGCGGATCACGCCGCGATCCCGAAGCGACCGCAACCGCGCCAGCGCGGTCGACGGCGCCACGCCGACACGGTCGGCCAGGCGCTGGTTGGTGATCCGGGCGTCGCGAGCGAGCAGCTCGAGCAAGGCTCGGTCGACGTCGTCGACTCCGGACTGTGGATGATTCGGCATAGCGCGATCTATCGCCTCGACACCCGCAGAATATCTAATCCAGCGTCGCTCCACCGAAGAATCTTCGGCTTCTTGTCAGATTGCCGCAGAATCATCATCCTATAGACATGACTGAGACTGCAATCGCACCGATTCTCAACGATTCCATCCTCGACACGATCGGCGATACCCCGCTCGTAACGCTGTCGCGCATCGGTGCCGGCGTGCGCCCGCGCGTCGTCGCCAAGCTCGAGGCGTTCAACCCGGGTGGCTCGATCAAGGACCGGGTCGCGGTGGCGCTGATCGAGGCCGCCGAGCGCGACGGCCGGCTGCGCCCGGGCGGCACGATCGTCGAGCCGACCTCCGGCAACACCGGCACCGGGCTCGCGATCGCCGCGCGGCTAAAGGGCTACCGGGTGATCGCGGTGATGCCCGACAAGATGTCGCGCGAGAAGATCGACCTCCTGCGCGCCTACGGCGCCGACGTCGTGCTCGCGCCGACCGACGTGCCGCCGGATTCGCCGCAGTCCTACTACCGGGTGGCCGACCGGCTGACCGCCGAGATCCCGGGCGCGTTCCAGCCCAACCAGTACTTCAACCCGGCCAACCCCGAGGCCCACTACGAGTCGACCGGCCCCGAGATCTGGGAGCAGACCGCCGGTCAGATCACCCACTTCGTCGCGGGCGTCGGTACCGGCGGCACGATCACCGGCACCGCGCGCTACCTGCGCGAGCGCAGGCCCGACCTCGTGGTCGTCGGCGCGGACCCCGAGGGCTCGATCTATTCCGGCGGTCCCGAGAATGTCCGCCCGTACCTCGTCGAGGGCGTCGGCGAGGACTTCTGGCCCCAAACGTTCGATCCGTCGGTGGTCGACCGGTGGGTCACTGTGTCCGATCGGGACTCGTTCCTGACCACGCGCCGGCTCGCCCAGCTCGAGGGCATCCTCGCCGGCGGGTCGGGCGGCCTCGCCCTCCACGCCGCGCTGCAAGTCGCGGCCGAGGTCGAAGACCCCGACGCGCTGATCGTCGTGATCCTCCCCGACGGGGGCCGCTCGTACCTGTCGAAGATCTACTCCGACGCCTGGATGCGCCAGTACGGCTTCCTCGAGCGCGACACGACCTTGCTCGTGGGCGACGTGCTCGCGCGCAAGCGTGAGGCCGGCGAGATCCCACCGCTCGTCACTGTCCAGACCCACTTCAAGGTCCGCGACGCGGTCGCGCTCCTGCACGAGCACCGCGTCTCGCAGCTGCCCGTGGTCAGCGCTCATGATCCGGCCACCGTCGTCGGAGCGATCGGCGAGCGCGGGCTGCTGAAGCGCGCGGCCGAGAACCCCGCGATCCTCGACGCCGAGATCGTCGAGGTCATGGAGGCGCCGTTCCGCGCGGTCTCGACCGAGGATCCGGTTCGCGACGCGGTCGAGTTGCTGGTCGGTGACCAGCAGGCGCTGCTGGTCACCCGCGACGGCCGTGCCGAGGGGCTCGTCACGCGGACGGACTTGCTGGAAGCATTGGCGTCGTGAGCGATCGACAAGCGGGACGGCGCGACGCGTTCGCGACCCGCGCCGTCCACGCGGGCCTGACGCCCGATCCGACGTTCGGGTCGGTGATCCCCGCGATCCACCAGACGTCGACGTACGCTCAGCCTCGGCCGGGAGAGTTCGTCGGCGACTACGACTACGCGCGCTCGGCCAACCCGACCCGCACCGCGCTCGAGCAGGCGCTCGGCGAGCTCGAGGACGGGCGGGCGACGACGTTTTCGTCCGGTCTGGCGGCCGAGCACGCGCTGATCACGGTCGTGTGCGCGCCGGGATCCCACATCGTCCTCCCGGCCGACCTGTACGGAGGGACGTACCGGCTCGTCGACAAGGTGATGAGTCGCTGGGGGGTGACGTACGACCTGGTCGACCAGACCGATCTCGACGCGGTCGAGCGGGCCGTCCGCGAACAGACCCGGCTGATCTGGGTCGAGAGCCCGACCAACCCGTTCCTGAACGTCGTCGACATCGAGGGCGTAGTCGCGCGCCGGCGCGACGCGCTCGTCGCCGTCGACAACACGTTCGCGACGCCGGCGAACCAGCGCCCGCTCGAACTCGGCGCCGACTTCGTCGCGCACTCCACGACCAAGTACCTCGGCGGCCATTCCGACGTCGTCGGCGGCGTCATCGTCGCACGCAACGACGACTGGCACGAGCGACTGCGATTCGTCCAGAACGCCGTCGGCGCTGTGCCCGGACCGTTCGACTGCTTCCTCGTCCACCGCGGGCTGCGAACGCTGCATCTGCGGATGGCCGCCCACGCCCGCAGCGCGGCCGCCGTCGCCGAGTTCCTGCGTTCGTCGCCCGGAGTGAGCGACGTGCGCTGGCCGGGCTTCAGCGGGATGGTCAGCTTCCGCCACGCCGACGCCACCGAGATCGCCTCCCGCACCCGCCTGTTCACGCTCGCGGAGTCGCTCGGCGGCGTCGAATCGCTGATCGAGGTGCCGCAGGCGATGACCCACCAGTCGGTCGAGGACTCGGTCGCCGCGGTCCCGGCCGACCTTGTGCGCCTCAGTTGCGGAGTCGAAGACCCCGAGGACCTGGTCGAGGACCTCCGGCAGGCGCTCGCCGGCGCCTGACCCGCTCCGGCGTTCAGTCGGCCGCGGCGGTTTGCGGCTCGAGCACGTCCAGCTCGAGATGCGGGGCGTGGTGGCGGCGCTGCGCGGCCACCGGGGCACGGCCGCGGCGCTCGCTGCGGGAGACGTACGCGACCAGCGCCACGAACACGACGAGCGCGATCGCGCTGACCGTTCCGTCGCCGAGGTTCAGACCGCCGTTGGTCGGCTTGCTGAAGCCGTCGGCGAACGACGCGCCAAGCGGCCGGGTGACGATGTAGGCGAACCAGAAGGCGACGATCGGGTTCATCACACGACGCGACCAGGCGATGGCGGGGATCGCGATGATCGCCCCGAATAGCAGCGCCGAGGTCCAGAAGCCGAGATTCAGCTGATACGCGGTCAGGTCGCCGGCGGCAGTGCCGAGCGCGAACGTCCCGAGGACCGCGGCCCAGTAAAAGCACTCGCGGCGGCGCGTATCGATGCTGTGGATCGAGAGCGTGCCCTCGCTGCGGTACCAGAGCGCGAATACCGCCGCCACGATCAGGGCGAAGGCCGGCGTGGTGACGCTGTAGGGAATCCCCGCACCGTCCTTGATCGCGTCGGCCGCCATCGTCCCGAACACCGCGACCATCATCACCGCGAACCAGTAGTAGGCAGGCCTGTATTGCGGCTGGCGGAGCTGCAGGCGGAGCGCGAAGAGCAGGCCGAAGAATCCCACGGCGGCGGCCAGGGGCACGCTGTTCTGACCGAGGAAGTCGGACATCGCCTCGCCCATTCCCGTCGTCAGGAGCTTCAGCACCCAGAAGATCAGCGTGATCTCGGGCACCTTCACGAGGATCGGCTGCAGGCGCTCGCGGCGCGACGGCTTCTCAGTCATGGCTTCACTCATCGCTTCCTGGAGTTGGGGGTGGCGGCGGCCACGCCCCGTAGAGGCGCGGGACCGAGCCGGCCTGTCCTGACTCCCGCTAAGGAACGGCGCCCCCGGCTCAAACCGTACGAGCCTAAGAACTGTCTAACTCGAGCGCGGCTGAGCGCCCTCAGTCGCGGTAAGGGTCGCGGACGTCGCGTCCGGCCATCGCGACCCCGAGCGGTCGCAGCGTGTGCACGATCCGGATCGAGCCGGCGTGCGCCCCCAGCACGTCGGGGAGACGCTTGTAGACCTCGGGCGCCTCATCCGCGCCGCCGCCGACTAACACGATGCCCTGTTCGCGCAGACGCGCCTGCACCGCGGGCCAGTCGACCTTGCCGGATTTGACTTGCTTGCCGCGGCGCGTGCGGCCGGCGGCCTCGGTGCGGCTCATGACCCGGCCCGCGCCGTGCACCGTCGAGTAGAGCGAGTTTTCCGCCTCGGCGGACTGCACGCCTTCGAGGATGACGGAGTCGTCGCCCATCGAGCCGCCGACGAACCCCTGCTGGCCGGGCCGCGCCGGCGTGCAGCCCTTGCGGATCACCCAGTAGGTGCGCCCGAAGTGCTCCTCGCTGAATGCAAAGTTGTGATGGTTGTGGACCTCGTGCGTCGCTTCTGTGGACAGGATCTCGAGCACCTTGCCCACGACCACGTCGCGGCCGGCGTACGCGTACTCGCCGGCGAGCTCCATCGCCGTGATATACGAGTCGCCGAGCTCTGAGCCGACCTCGAGCAGCACGGGCGGCGCGTCCATCCCGCCCTCTTTGGCGTGAGCGTCGAAGGCGAGTCCCTGGGCGAGCGCCAGAAATCCAGCTGCGGTCCGGTGCCCGAACCCGCGCGAACCGAAGTGCACCCCGAGCCACACGTGACCCTGCTCGTCCTCCATCAGGTTCACGTAGTGGTTGCCCGACCCGACCGTTCCGAGCTGCGACGCCGCCAGATTGACCAGCCGGCGCTGGGGCTCGAACGGGGCGTGGCGGATCTTCTCGAGCACGGGATGGTCGACCAGCTCGCGTGCTGGCGCGCCGACCCCGAACGAGACCCGCTTTGTGATCTCGCGCATGACGGTGGCGACACCGCCGAGGGTTTCGAGGTCACTGCGTGTCAGGTTAGTGCGAACTGCCTTGTTACCACACCCTATGTCAACTCCCACCCCTGACGGCGACACGTACCCTTCGTACGCCACCGCGCCACCGATCGGTTGACTGTAACCGGGGTGGTGATCGGCGCACAGGACGCCGTAGTCCGCGTCACCGTGGTCCATGCATCGCTTGAGCTGCGCGAGGCTGTGGCCGTCGACCTCGCCGAACGTCTTGATGTACACGAGGTGAAACGCTACAGCGGGGCGCGGCCGCGACTGCCGCTACAACTCCTGGATGTGATCTGCCTCGCGTGCGCCCGCGAACGGCCGCGTGAGGCAGAACTCCTCGAGCGTCGCCTCGGGCACGCCTTCGACGCCCGGAGTATCGGAAGCCTCGCCGCGGGTGTGGGGGTCGTCGGCGAACCCGCCGACCTCGACCGAGTGCTGCGGGGTGCGGTACCCGGAGATGCCTATCAGATGGAGCCCGAGCGCTCTGCCGAGCGCGTCCAGGCGCGCGGCGATGATCGGCTCCTGGTTCACCGTGTAGTTCGTTCCCGGCGCGGGGAAGAAGCCGGCCCCACCGCCGTGCGGCACGAACGGGGTGTTGATGCATCCACCCGAGGGCGGAACTACGGGAAGCGACGCATCCCGGGCGGCGGCCGCCTCGCGATCGAGCACGGTGGCCTCGTGGGTCAGCGTCTTCTGGAGCTTGGTCAACTGGGTTCGCTTCGCGGATCGGTCGCTCGCTACGCGAAGCTCGCGGTCGACGATCGATAGCCGCAGCTGCGCGATGTTGTCGCGCTCGACGCGCACCGCGGTCGTCGTCTGCTGCCGGCGGACCTTGATCTTGGCGAGCCGGCGAGCCTGGGCCTCGACCGCGGCCCGGGTCGCGATCACGAGCTTCATCGTGCGCGCGTTCGCCTTCGCGATCGTGCTCATATTGCTGACCTTGTTGACGAGGTCGTTCCATCCACGCGCCTCGACGATCACGTCGACCAGGTTCGGCGTCGGCGACTCGTAGTCGGCGCGCAGCTGGGACGCAAGTGTCCGCCGATCGCTCGCGAGCTGTCGCTGCAGTTGGACGAGGTGGCGCTGCGCGCTCGCGAGCGCCACCGTCACCTGCTCGAGCTCCTGCTCTTGGATGTCGAGGCTCGTCTGGACGGCCGTGAGCCTTGCCTGCAGCGAGCTGATCGTGCCCTCGAACCCCTGGATCTTCGTGCTATCCACCTTGATCCGCGACTGCAGCGAGTTCGCGCGCTGCCTGCCCGCCGAATAACGGCTAGCGAGATCGCCGCGGCTCACGCCGGCGCTCGACACGATTGCGACAACCGCCAGCACGGATGCCACGACGACTGCGTACCGCCTGCTCAACGGCGGCGACCCTACCAGCCCCGGGCGCCGCCTCCTTCTGTTGCAACGCGCCTTGCGGCGGTGCGTTGGCGCTCTACGCGAAAGCTCCGATCCCCGTGATGTCGCGTCCCACGATCAGCGTCTGCATGGTCTCGGTGCCCTCGTAGGTGTGGATCGCCTCGATGTCCGCCATGTGCCGGATCACGTGGTTTTCCAGCAGGATCCCGTTGCCGCCGAGCATGTCTCGGGCCTCGGCGCAGACCTGCCGGGCCTTGCGCGTGTTGTTGAGCTTCGCGAGCCCGGCGATCGTGTCGCTGAGCTCGCCACGCTCGGCCAGGCGGCCGAGCTGCAGGCAGTAGAGCTGCATCGAGGTCACCTCGGCGAGCATCCGCACGAGCCGGTCCTGGACGATCTGGAAGCTCGCCAGCGGCCGGCCGAACTGCTCGCGCCGCTTGGAGTACGCAAGAGCCGTGTCGTAGGCGGCGACGGCGTGGCCGAGTGCCGCCCAGGCGCACGTGACCCGGGTTCCGGCGAGCACGCGGCCGGTGTCCTTGAAGCTGTTCGCCTCCGGCAGCCGGTTCTCCGCCGGCACCTCTACGTCCTCGAGCGAGATCTGCGCCTGCCAGATCGCGCGCAGCGACCCCTTGCCCTCGATCACCTCGGCCTCGTAGCCCGGGGTCCCCTTCTCGACCAGGAAGCCGTTGACCTTGCCGTCCTCGTTGCGCGCCCAGACCACGACGACGTCGGCGATGCTGCCGGACCCGATCCAGCGCTTGGCACCGTTGAGCACGTACGAATCGCCGACGCGCCGCGCGCTCGTCTCGAGCGCGACCGAGTCCGAGCCGTGGTTCGGCTCGGTCAGCGCGAACGCGCCGAGCTTCTCGAGCCGGGCCATCTCGGGCAGCCAACGCTGCTTCTGTTCCTCGGAGCCGAGCATCGCGATCGACTTCATCGCCAGCCCGGACTGAACGCCGAGGAACGTCCCGAGGCTGCCGTCGCCCCGGTTGAGCTCCATGTGGACGAGCCCGCACGCGATCGGATCGAGACCCGGGCAGCCGTAGCCCTGGATGTCCTCGCCGACGACGCCGAGCTCGCCGAGCCGGCGGATCAGCGGCCAGGGCATCTCGGCGCGCTCCCAGTAGTCGCCGATCACCGGCAGCACCTCGTCGTCGACGAACAGGCGAACGCGGCGGAGGATCTCGAGCTGCTGCTCGGTGAGCTGCTCGCGGAGGAAGAAGTAATCGGTGGCGAGAGAGTGTCCAAGGCCCTCGAACAACTCAGGCGGTGCGGTCGGCATTGGGGTCCTCCAGTTCTGGATCGGCGAGCGCGGTCGCGATCGCCCGGTAGGTCTTGCGGTTGAAGATCAGCCCTACGTGGCTGCCGGTCACCTCGACGCAGGTGCCGTACGGGACGAGCGCCGCCTGCCAGCGAACGACCCCGTCGTCCTTGGAGTAGATGCTTGTCAGGCGCACCCGGTCGGATGGGAACGGGCTCACGAAGTCCGACGCGAAGCGGCAGTCGCACGCCTCGGTCAGGCAGCCGGGCGCGCGCGCTCGCCCGCTCCGCAGCGCCACCCGGCGCGCCGCGCCGGCCGCCGCCTGCGTCGGATAGCTGGCCGCAAGCATCTGCCGCAGCCCGGCGCCGATCGAGATCCCATGCGAGACGAGCTCCGGGCGGCGGTGCGCGAGCGCGCGGACGTAGTGGCCGCCGCGGCTGTGGCCGACCAGCGCCACCCGCCGCCCGTGACTGTCGTGGATCCCCTGCAGCCGGCGCTCAACGCGGTCGACCGCGCGGTCCGAGCATCCGAGGTTGGCGACGAACCCGCAGGTGTGCGGGCGATACCCGATCCGCCGAAGCCACGCGGCGAGCACGATCAGCGTCTGGTCGCCGCCGCCGAAGCCCGGCATCAGAATCACCGGGCGCCCGTCGCCGCGCGGGACGCCACGGCCGTGGAATACCGGATCCGCCAGCAGGCGGGAGAGCTCGAGCGTCCAGCGCGTCTCGCGTAGGTGGTCGCCCCACCAGCGCTCGTCGGGAACCGCCGGGAGCTCGTCAGTTGGCGAATACATAGGTCCCGGGCGCCTTTCCTTGCGCCTTGTAGCTCGCGTTGCCGAGTCGCTTCGGCGCCGGCTTGAGGCCTCCTGAGCGCTCGGCCAGCCAGGCGTCCCAGTCTCCCCACCAGCTCCCGGAGACTTGGATTCCCGCCCGCCCGCCGGCGGCGAACTCGTCCGGCGTGGCCGGCAAGTCGTCGGCGACGCGGAAGCTCGACCGAGATTCGGCCCCCTCCCGCCCCGGTGGGTTGACGAGCGCCTGGATGTGGCCGCTCCTCGACAACACGAACCGCCGGCTCCCGCCGAACAGGAGCGCGCCCTTGTACGCGCTCTCCCACGGGACGATGTGGTCGTTCGCGCCGGCGACGAAGTACGTGTCGACGTCGACCGCGCCGAGGTCGACCGGGTCGCCGAGAACCTCGAGCGCTCCCGGATGGGAGAACGCGTCGTCGAGGCCGACGTTGATGAAGTCGCGGTGGAGTCCGGCCGCGAGGCGAACCGTGTCCTGGTTCCAGTACAGAATGTCGAACGCCGGCGGCTCCTTCCCGAGCAGGTAGTTGTTGACGACGTAGTTCCAGACCAGATCGTTCGGGCGCAGCCACGTGAACACTCCGGCGAGCGCCTGCCCGTCGAGATAGCCCTTGCGCGCGGACTCGGCGACGGCGGCCGCCGCGAGGTCGCGGGTGGCGAGCGCCGTCATCGTGCCCTCGGTGTCGTTGTCGAGCGCGCACACCATCAGCGTGAGGCTCGCGGCCCTGTCGAGCTCGCCTGCGGCGGCGAGGTGGCCGAGCAGGCCCGCGGTGATGATCCCGCCCGAGCACGCGGCAGCCAGATGCACGCCGCCCTGACCCGTGATCGAGGCGACCGCGTCACGGGCTTGCGCCACGGCCTCGGCGTACGTGTCGAGGTCGAAGTGGCCCTGTTCTGTCTCGGGATTACGCCACGAGATCGCGAACACCTGCTGTCCCTGAGAGACGTAGTGCTCGATCATGCTCCGCCCCGGGGCGAGATCCAGCACGTAGAACTTGTTGATCGTCGGCGGGACGAACAGCAGCGGCACCTCGCGCACCTGGTCGGTCGCCGGCTGGTAGTGGATCATCTCGAACACCTCGGTGCGGAGGACGACCGACCCCGGCGTGGCCGCGAGGTTGCGACCGACCTCGAACTTGGTCGTATCGACGGTCGCCGGCAGGTGCGACGGCGTGCCGAGATCGTGGGCGAGATGCCGGGCTCCCCGGACGAGGTTGCCGCCGCCGGTGTCGACGATCTCCTTGAGCACGGTCGGATTGGACCACGCGAAGTTCGTCGGCGCGAGCGCGTCGAGCACGTTTCCGGCGGCAAGCCTCGCCCGACGCTCGGCGCGCCAGTCCACCGATGCGTCGGTGATCAGCCCGTCGACGGTCTCACCGACCGCGAGGTATCCCTGGAGGACTCGCCGGAACAGCCAGTTGCCCTCCCATGCGGGGTCGGCGAAGCGCCGGTCGCCCTTCGCCGGGGCGAGCTCCGAGCGACCCGCGGCGGTGCGGGCAAGCTCGCTCGTGAGGCCCGCAGCGCGGCCGATGACCCGCCGCGGGTGGCGCGCGAGCCCGGCGCCGACCCTGACCGCCGAACCCGGTGCGATGAACCGCGGCGCGCTGCCCGTTTCGGCCTCGCTCAGCAGCACATCAAGGCCCGATTGGGCGGCCCGGCTCGTGCGCCGGACGCGTGACTCTGGTGACTGATTGGTGCCTGTGGTCGCGTCGTTGCTCATCGGTGTCCTCCCCGGAGTTGTGCTTGCGCAATAAGACTCGCTCCGGGAGAGCCCCCGCGCATCGGATCTGCGCCCTAAGTTTGGCGGCGTCGGTTGTGAGCCGCGTACAATCGCCTTCGAGGAGAGGCTTGGCGTGAAACGGGATCCTGCGATCGTTGCGCTGGTCGAGGCGCTCGAGGAGAGCCTCGACGGGATGGCCGACGAGGCGACCGACCGCATCGTCCGCGACGTGCCGGCCTACCGCGCCGCGGACGCCCAGTTCCGGGCAGATATCCGCGCCCATGTCGTCGCCCACCTGCACGCCAGCCTCGAGAGCCTTGGCGCGGACCGCGACGTCACGCGCGAGGATCTGCTGTTCGTGCGTCCGCACGCGGCCCGGCGCGCACGCCGCGTGTCGGTGACCGAGTTCGTGCAGGCGTTCTACGTGGGCGAGCGGGTGCTGTGGGACACCGCGCTCGCGCTCGCCGACGACGACGAGTCGCGGCGCGCGGCATTGCTTCTCGCCTCGCATCTGCCCCGCTACTTCGAGGTCGCGACGACGCACGCGGCGGAGGTCTACCTCGAGACCCAGGAGCAGCTCGCGGCGACCGGCGAGCGGATCCGCCGGGACCTGCTCGAGGACCTGCTCGCCGGCCGGGCGCTCGAGCCAGGCCCACGCCTCGATGCTGCTCGCGCCGCCGGCGTCCACGACGACGCGTCGTTCATCGTGATCTCGGCGACGCCCTCCGCCAGCCCCGGCGACGAGCAGCTACTCCGCGGCGGCGCGGCGGCGCTGGCCCGCGCCGTCGGCGGGCGAATGCTTCCGCTCGCGGTCGTCCGCCAGGACGAGATTTTGGTTGTTGTACCGGCCGTCGGAGGGGTGGCGGACGGGATCGTGGCCCGGCTCGCGGACGTCCAGCGCCGGCTCGTCGACGGAGGCCTGCCACTAGCCGTCGCCGTGAGCACCACGGTTTCCGGCGTGGCGCAGATTCCCGATGCCTATCGCGAGTCGAGGACGATCCGGACCGCCCGCGGGTCGAGCCCGGGCGTCGTCGCGCTGTCGGATCTGAGCGCTTTCGACTATCTGACGCTCCACCCGGACGCGACCGCGAGGCGTCTGATCTCGCTGGCGGTCCACGAGTTCGTCGCGCAGGACTTCGCGGACGGCGGTTCGCTCATAGCGACCCTGCGCGAATACGTGGCGTGCGACCTCAACGCCCGGCGAGCCGCCGACAGCCTCCACATCCACGTGAACACCGCGCACTACCGGCTCGGACGGATCGCGGAGCGAACCGGGTGCGACCTGCGCCGTGTCAGCGACCTGATCGAGATCCTGATCGCCGCGCGCCTGCGCGACGCCGAATTGGTTGCGTCCCACAATCGGGCCGGTCCGAATTAGGCAGCCGCCCCCATGTTCTTGGCAGCGCTGCTGAGGGACGCTTTGTCTCGCCCCACCACCGAGAGAAGGGTCGTCATGAACGAGAACCTCGCCCACAACCTGACCGCATCCGCCGAGCGTTACGCGGACAGCCCCGCGCTGCGCATCGATGACGTCGTGATCACGTACTCAGACCTCGACGACGCGACCACGCGCGTCGCCGGGCTGCTGCGCGAGCGCGGCCTCGAGCCCGGCGATCGCGTCGGGATCATGCTCCCGAACGTGCCCCAGTTCGCGTTCGCGTACTACGGCGTGCTCCGCGCCGGCGGCGTGGTCGTGCCGATGAACGTGCTGCTCAAGCAGCGCGAGGTCGAGTTCTACCTCGGCGACCCTCAGGCCAAGCTGATCTTCGCCTGGCACGAGTTCGCCGGCGCCGCCGAGCAGGGCGCTGCCGCCGCGGGCGCCGAGTGCATCCTCGTCGAGCCTGTCGCATTCGGTCGGCTGCTCGCGGGCGCCGAGCCGGTCCTGGAGGTCGCTGAGCGCGCTGCCGACGACACCGCGGTGATCCTGTACACGTCAGGCACCACCGGCAAGCCGAAGGGCGCCGAGCTGACGCACTCGAACCTCGCGATCAACGCCGACGTCAGCAAGGCGCTGTTCTCGCTCGCCCACGAGGACGTGATCCTCGGAACGCTGCCGCTGTTTCACGCGTTCGGCCAGACCTGCGGGCTGAACGCCGCGATCAGCGCCGGCACTTCGCTCACCCTGATTCCGCGGTTCTCGGCCGAGGCGGCGCTCGCGGCGATCGAGCGCGACCGCGTGACCGTGTTCGAGGGGGTGCCGACGATGTTCTCGGCGCTGCTTCACCAACCCGAGCGCGAGCGCTTCGACGTGAGCACGCTCCGCGTGTGCGTCTCCGGCGGCGCGGCGCTGCCGGTCGAGGTGCTGCGCGGCTTCGAAGAGGCGTTCGGGTGCGTGGTCCTCGAGGGCTACGGCCTGTCAGAGACCTCGCCGGTGGCGTGCTTCAACCACCCCGACCGGGAGCGCAAGCCGGGCTCGATCGGCACCCCGATCGAGGGGGTCGAGATGCGGCTGGTCGACGATCACCGCGAGGTGGTGGCCCCGGGAGAGCCGGGCGAGATCGCGATCCGCGGCCACAACGTGATGAAGGGCTACTGGAACCGCCCCGAAGCGACCGCGGACGCGATCGACTCCGCCGGTTGGTTCTACTCGGGCGACATCGCGAAGGTCGACGAGGACGGTTGCTACTTCATCGTCGACCGCAAGAAGGAGCTGATCATCCGCGGCGGCTACAACGTGTATCCGCGCGAGATCGAGGAGGTCCTGTACGAGCACCCCGCCGTACGCGAGGCCGCGGTGATCGGCATCCCCCATGCGGACCTCGGCGAGGAGGTCGGCGCAGCGGTGGCGCTCAAGGCCGGCGAGAACGTCACCGAGTCCGACATCCGCGACTACATGAAGGCCAACGTCGCCGCCTACAAGTACCCGCGCCATGTGTGGTTCGTCGACGAGCTGCCCAAGGGCCCGACCGGCAAGATCCTCAAGCGCGCGATCGAGGTTCCGGCCGGGGTCGGTGGCGCGCGCTAGCTCTACGCGCTTGGGAAGAAACCCCGTCTATTTCGGGGTTTCTTCCCAAACGGCCCCCGGCGTCACCCGATTCGGACGACGAAACGGCGCCGGCGAGGCGATATCGTGACGCTCCCATGGACCCTGAAGGACTCGATTTTGCGCTGATCGTGTTCGAGCACACCGAGGGCGCCGAGGAGGCGTACTCACGAGCGCCGCGCTCGGTCGGCGGGGTGGACTGGGCGAGCCAGGTCGCGTTCGTCGAGCACCACCGGCGCAACCGGATCATCGTGCGCGGGACGTTCGCCGGCCGCTACGTCGACGCCGACGACGACTCGGAGTTCATCGGCGCCAAGACCGCCGAGGGCGCGATCGCCGGCGCGGCTGTAGGTCTCTTCGCCGGCCCGCTGGGGCTCGCCGTCGGACTGGTCAGCGGCGGAGTCGCCGGCGGCGTCGCGCAGGAGCGACACTCCCCGCATCTGCGCAGCGCGTTCTTCGACGAGGTCCGCCGAGAGGTCCCCGAGGGGTCGTCGGCCGTGATCATGATGGCGTCGGCCGCCCGCGTCGACGCAATGGTCACCGCGCTCGAAGGGCATGGCGGCCGGTCCGTCCGCCACCACCTCAGCGCCGAGGACGCGAAGGCGCTCGAGCAGGCGGTCGCCGGCGACCCGACCGCAACCCCGCCGTCAGCGGCTTAGTGCGCATCATCCTCAACATCATCTGGTTGATCTTCGGCGGCCTCTGGCTGGCGATCCTGTACACGCTGGCCGGGCTGATCGCGTTCATCCTGATCATCACGATCCCGTTCGGGTTCGCGGCGTTTCGCATGGCCAGGTTCTGCCTGTGGCCGTTCGGCCGGACGCTCGTGAAGAAGGAGACATCCGGCGCCGGGTCGCTCATCGGCAACATCATCTGGGTGGTACTGCTCGGGTGGGAGCTCGCGCTCGCGCACCTGCTCACGGGCATCGCGCAGTGCATCACGATCATCGGGATCCCGCTCGGCCTCGCGAACTTCAAGCTGATCCCGGTGTCGTTGTGGCCACTCGGGCGGGAAAACGTGTCGGTCGAGGAGGCTCACGAGATGGGTTACTCGGGCCTCGGGATCCCGTCGTAGCCGCCGCCCCGAGCTAACCTACCGCGCCATGCCTGGGATGGGTGCTCGCCGCGCCAGGTCGGCCCGGTCGCCCGGAATGCTCCGATCGCGTCGTATCTATGCGGCGCACGAGGAGTCCGAGCGCTCGCGCATACCGGTGGACGACGTGCTCGCACGCGCCGGCGAGCCGACCCGGCGCGAGCTGCTCATCGCGGCCGGCGGCCTCGCCGGCGGGGCGACGCTCGCGTCGAATCCGGCGGCGGCGCTCGCGTTCCGAATCGCGAAGCTCCAGGCCCACCCCCGGATCGCGATCGTCGGCGCCGGCCTCGCCGGGCTGCGCTGCGCGCACATGCTGTGGACCCAGAGCCCGGGCGACCCGGTCCCGTCCGTCGTCTATGAGGCGAACCCGGATCGCGCCGGCGGCCGCTGCTGGACGCTCCGGAACTACTTCGCCGGCGGGCTGATCACCGAGCACGGCGGGTCGTTCCTGAACAGCGACCAGACGGCGATCCGGCGCCTCGCAACGCGGCTCGGACTCGAGCAGGTCGTCGTCAACGGCGGTGACCTGCCGCACGGCGACGAGGTGTTCTTCATCGACGGCCGGGTGTATACCTACGCGGCGGCGAACGCGGATTGGCACGACGTCGGCTACCCGGCGTTCCGGAAGGCCGCGAGGGAGATGCAGGCCGACGCGGGCACGGCCCGGCTGGACCGGATATCGGTTCCGGAGTGGCTCGACAGCACCGAGATCGGCGCGAACAGCCGGTTTGGCAAGTTGGTGATGGCCGACACCGTCACCGAGAACGGCGGCGACCCTGACGATCAATCCGCGCTCGACCTGATCGTGCTGCTCACCGGCAACCCGCGCTCGTCGCTGCAACCCCTGCCCGGCGACGACGAGCGGTACACGATCGTCGGCGGCAACGACCAGCTCGTCTCGGGGATGATCGGGGAGCTTCCGCCCGGCACCGTCCGCCACGGTCACGTGCTTGTCGCGATCCGTGAGCACGCGGATCGGACGATCGGGCTCGTGTTCGACCTCGGGGGCAGGCACGTCGAGAAGACCGCCGACCTGGTCGTGCTCGCGCTGCCGTTCAGCACGCTCCGCCACGTCGACCTCGGCCGCTCCGGGCTGTCGGCGACCAAGCGCCACGTGATCCGGACGATGGGCATGGGGACGAACGCCAAGATTCACCTCGAGCTCAGTCACAAGACCTGGCCGGCGCTCGGCTACAGCGGCGCCATCTACGGCGAGTGGCAGCACCTGGCGTGTGGGTGGGACGACACCGTCCAGCTTGGCCCCGACGCCAGTCCCGCGTTGTACCTGGCGTTCCCGGGCGGGCACGTCGGCCGCACGGGTCTCACCGGCGCCGCGCACGGCACCGCGCCGGCGCGCGACGCCAGCTGGGCGCTCGGGCAGATCGCGCACCTGTTCCCCGGTACGACCGGGGCGTTCACCGGCCGCGCGTACGAGGACCACTGGTCCCGGGACCCGTGGGTGCACGGCGCCTACTCCTATTACCGTGTCGGCCAGGCCGCGAACTACGGTCAGCTCGCCGGCGCCACCGACGGCCGCTTCCTGTTCGCCGGCGAGCACACCTCGATCGACAACATCGGCTTCCTCGACGGTGCCGTCGAGACCGGCGAGCACGCGGCCCGCGCGCTGTTCCGCCGCATCGGGGCCTGAGGACCGTTCGTAACGGCGCCGGCACCTGGCGGCCGTGTCGCACGACACTGACCGGTAACTAACCAACCAAACCACTTACCGCCGCGGCGCACAGTGCACATGAGTGTCTCAGCGACGCCCGTGTGACCACGTGATGCGAAACACACCGCGAATATTGGCGCCATATTTTCACGACCGAGCTGCGGAAGGTTCTCGCCGATCCCGGGGTCTTCATAGTTGACCGTCGAAACCGACGGTCCACTGAAATCCTGAATTTGGAGTGAACAAATGAACAGTCGGAAAACTGCGAAGTTCCGCATACTCGGGCTCGCCGGACTGGCGACCGCAGCCGTGATCGTCGCCGGATGCGGCAGCGCGAGCAGCTCGAGTTCGAGCACGGCGGCCGCAGCGGCCGCACCGACACCCACGACTTCGGCGTCGGCGACCACATCACCCGTGGCGGCGACGACCGGCGTCATGGTCAAGACCGCGAAGGGCTCAAGCGGCACATACCTCGTCGGCCCCAACGGGCGGGCCCTATACCTGTGGGTCGCCGACAGCGGCGGAATGTCGAGCTGCTCGGGCGCGTGTGCGCAAGCGTGGCCGCCGCTTCTGACGAAGGGCAAGCCGACCGCCGGCTCCGGGGTAAACGCGTCCAATCTGGGCACGACCATGCGCTCGGACGGCACCGAAGAGGTGACCTACAAGGGTCACCCGCTGTACTACTTCATCGCCGATATGAGCGCCGGTAGCACCAAAGGGCAGGGCAGCGACAACTTCGGCGCCAAGTGGTGGCTGGTGGCTCCGTCGGGCACCGCAATCACCACCGGCGCGGTGAAATCTGCGTCGACGGGCGGAAGCTCCTCGTCGCACTCTGGCAGCACCTGGGGCTAGCCGTCCCCGCGCGGAGCAGCGCGATCCGCGATCGTCAGATCGGGCCGTGGGCGTTCGCCGGCGTCGCCGTCGCCTCGTTCGGCGGCCCGCTGGCGCTCGCGGCGATGGCCGCGCCGGGGCTCGCCGCCGATGCGTCGGAGTCGGCGGGGCTGGCGATGCTCGCCGCCGTCGTCGTGTTCACCGCGCCGCTCGCGATCTGGCTGCGGTACTCGCGTCACGTCAACAGCGCCGGCGGGCTGTACGCGTTCGTCGAGGCGGCGGCCGGGCGTCGCGTCGCGCTCGCGCAGGCGGCGATCTGGACGTTCAGCTACGCGCTCTACATCGTCTACACGACCGTCCAGATCGTCTACGACCTGCTCCCCCAGGTCATCCCCGGCGAGCATCAGTATCAGACGGCACTCGCGCTGCTGATCCCCGTCTCGCTCGCGCTGGTCATGGTCGCCGGGCGCGCCGCGACCCTGATCGTGCTCGGGGTGATGGCGGCCGGCCAGCTCTTGCTCGCCGGAATCCTCGACGGGGTGACGCTCGCGAACATCTCGACGCCGGTGTCGAGCTTCGGCGCCGGCGCCCCGGCCGGCGCGCTCGCCAAGGCCGGCGGGCAGACCTCGCTGCTCTACATCTGCGGAAGCCTGCCGCTGTTCCTCGGTGGGGAGCTGAAGGCGCCGGCGCGGACGATCCGCCGCGGGCTGACCGCCGCGTTCCTCGTCACCGGACTGGTGGTCGTGCTCGCGGTCGCGCCGCTCGCCGCCGCGCCCGGACTGCTGCGCACCGAGATTCCGGGCGTGAGCGTGGTCGAGCAGTTCGCCGGCGTCGGGCTCGCCCGGGCCATCGGTATCGGTGTCGCAGTCAGCACCGCCGGCGTGATGCTGTGCGAATACCTCGCGGTGACGCGGCTCGTGCACGCGGTCACCCGCTGGCGGATCCGCCCGATCACGGCCGTGATCGGAGTCGGCATCGTGCTCGCGGCGCCGTTGACGCTGATCGACCCGAACGGCTTCTACGACACGCTGGAGAAGCCGTCGCTCGTGGCGCTGTGGCTGAGCCAGCTGATCGTGTTCGCGGTGTACCCGCTGTTCGCGATCAAGTACCGGCAGCGGGCCTGGCCGGCGTGGACGCTCAGCCTGGTCGCGAGCGCGTTCGCGGTCTACGGCCTCGTCACCACCCTCCAGTAGGCGTCGAGTTGAATCCGCGGAAGGTTCTCCGAGTACGAGGCGTCCTGGGATCTAGATGATCAGGAAGCTTCGGTTGTTGCCGGCCGCGGTGTTCGCCGTTGCCGTGCTCGCGGCGCCCGTGCAGGCGGTCGTTCGCCACCACCCCGCCGAGCGCGTGCATCGAGGACACGCGCGCCACCGTCACGCCACCGGCTCCGCCCGGCACGCGACGACCTCGGCGAAGCGGACCACGCCCGTCAGCGGTCCCGGCGCGGCGGTCGCCGCCGGAAGCGGCGTGCTCGGCGCGCTGTCGCCGGGCGCTGGTCACCAGACCGCTCACGCCGCGAGTGACACATCGGTGACGATCGCTGACTTTAGCTTCACCCCGGCCAGTATCACCATCCACGTCGGCGACACGGTGACTTGGGTGAACAATGGCCCGAGCGCCCACACCGCAACCGCGAACAACGGCGCCTTCAACACCGGCGTGCTGCAGAAGGGTCACAGCGCGTCGCACACGTTCACTAAGGCCGGCACGTACAGCTACATCTGCTCGATCCATCCGTTCATGCACGGAACGGTCGTGGTGCTGGCCAACACAACGTCGACCACGACTACGCCTGCGACCACTCCGACGTCGACCACGCCAGCATCGACCACGCCAGCATCGACGACACCCACATCGACGACCCCGGCGTCGACGAGCACCGCCGGGCAGCTGCCGTTGACGGGCTTCGCGACGACCGGGATCGTGCTGGTCGGGCTGCTGCTGACCGGCGCCGGGATCGCGCTCCGCCGCAAGGCGCGGGCGTAGCGTTCCCGAGTCAGATCTTCTCCCCCAGCGACGGGACCGTTCCCGCAGATGGGGGCTCTCCCCCATTTCGGACGGCGGCACGCCACGCGATCGTGATTGGGGCACTCACCCGAAGGAGACACCCCATGATCACGGTTCGCGAACATCCCGCTCCCACCCCCGCCTCCGGCCTGCTCGCGTCGGACGCCGACCCGACCCGCCTTCGCCTCTTGGTCGTCGACGATCACCCCGCGATCCGCCTCGGGCTCCTGCAACTGCTCGACGACCAGCCCGATTTCGTTGTCGTGGACGCCGCGTCCTCCGCCGAGGAGGCGCGGTCGCTCGCCGAGCGCGAGCCGATCGACGTCGCGGTCGTCGACTACCAACTCGGGTCGCGCAGCGGGCTTTGGCTCACCCGGATGCTGAAGCGGCTCGAGCCGGCGCCAAGCGTCGTGATCTACTCCGCATACAGCGACGGACCGTTGTCGGCGGCGTGCGTGGTCGCCGGCGCGGACGGACTCCTCAGCAAGGGCAGCGTCGGCGCTGAGCTGTGCCACGCCGTCCGCGCCGTCTCCCGCGGGCACTCGCGGCTCCCGCTGGTCCCCCCGACCCTCGCGGGCACCATGCGCCGCCGGCTCGGCGCCGAGGAGCAGGCGATCTTCGGGATGCTGCTCGCCGGCATCGACCCGTCGGACGTGGCCAGGACGCTCGGGATGTCTCCCGGCGCGCTCGACTCGCGGCGCTGGGCCATGCTCCACAAGCTCGAGGGGCTCCGGCCAGATCCGGGCGGGGGCGAGCCGCTCCGCGGGCGCTTCACCCGCCGGCGCGCGCCCGAGTGCTGAACGCCCGCCAGTTGCTTCACTGGAGTTCGACTGCGATGAACGGCAACAGCTCTGTGCCCGAGCGACCGGAGCGGCGACGTTACGTCCCGTTGCTCTACCGCGTGGCGGGCGTGAACGTCCTGCTGCTGGTGGTGGCCGTCGGGGCGACGATCGTCGTGCTCGACCCCAGCCGCGTGTCGTCGTTCCGGATCGACGCCGAAGGCGCCGCGCTGATCGTCGCGCTGCTGCTCGTGGTCGCGATCAACGTGTACCTCGTCCGGCGTGTCGTCGCCCCCGTGCAGGCGCTGACCGCGCTCGCCAGGCGCGTCGACCTCGCTGACCCCGGCGAGCGCATGCCGGTGCCCGACCAGGCGTCGGAGGCGGGCGAGCTGGCGTCGACGTTCAACGAGATGCTCGACCGCCTCGAGGCCGAGCGCCGGGAGGCGACCGGCCGGGTCCTGGCCGGCCAAGAAGCCGAGCGGCTGCGGATCGCGCAGGAGCTGCACGACCAGGTCGGGCAGGAGCTGACCGCGGTGCTGCTCGGGCTGGCGCGCGTCGAGGCGCGCGTTCCCACCGCCCTCAGCGGCGACGTCGAGGAGGTCCAGCGGGCCGTCCGTGGCAGCCTCGAGGACGTGCGGCGGATCGCGATCGAGCTTCGACCCGAGGCGCTCGACGACCTCGGGCTGCAGAGCGCACTCGCGGTGCTGTGCGAGCGGTTCACCGAGCGCTTCGGCCTCCAGGTCAGCCAGCAGCTCGGGCAGCAGCTGCCCGAGCTGTCGCCCGACGCTGAGCTGGTCGTGTACCGGGTCGCCCAAGAGGCGCTGACGAACGTCGCCCGTCATTCCGGCGCACGCGAGGCCGACCTGACTCTCGCGCCGGACGACGGCCTACTCACGCTGACGGTCACCGACGGCGGCAGCGGGCTCCCCGAGGGGCACACTCCCGGGACCGGGATCCGCGGCATGCGCGAGCGCGCCACCCTGATCGGCGCGAACCTGACGATCGAGGGAGACCCGGTGACCGGCGGCACCCGCGTGCGGCTCGAGGTCCCGACGGGCGTCGGGCGAAGCGTGGGGCTCTCCACGGAGGCCGAGCGATGACGCCGCTGAAGACGCGGGTGCTGCTCGCCGACGACCACGCACTGGTCCGGCGCGGCCTGCGCCTGGTGCTCGACGCCGAGCCGGACCTCGAGGTCGTGGCCGAGACCGGCGACGGCGCCGAGGCGGTTCAGCGCGCGCTCGAGCCCGAGGTCGATCTCGCGATCCTCGACATCTCGATGCCGCGGATGACCGGGCTGCAGGCGGCCCGCGAGCTTCACCGCCGCCGCCCGGACCTGCGCATACTGATGCTGTCGATGCACCAGAACGAGCGCTACCTCTACGAGGCGCTCAAGGCCGGCGCATCCGGGTACGTGCTGAAAACCGTCGCCGATCGCGACCTCGTCGAGGCGTGCCGCGCGGCGATGCGCGGCGAGCGCTTCCTGTACCCCGGGGCGATGACGCCGCTGATCCGCGACCTCCTGCATGGCGCGCGCAACGACGCGCCCGTGCGCGAGGACCCGCTCACGCCACGCGAGACCGAGATCGTCAAGCTGATCGCCGAGAGCTACAGCACCAAGGAGATCGCCGAGGCGCTCGTGATCAGCGAGAAGACCGTCGATCGCCACCGCACGAACATCCTCGACAAGCTCGGCATGCACGACCGCGTGGAGCTGACGCGCTACGCGATCCGGCACGGGCTCGTCGAGCCCTGAGGTCCACTCGATGAGCTTTCGCGCGGCCGCCATCTGGTCGCTCTTCTACGTCGGCGCGGCGCTCGCGTTCGGAGCGGCGCTCGGACTGCTCGCGGGCTGGAGCCTCGGCACGCAGTTCCTCGCCGGCTACGTGGTCGAGAAGAGCCTGTCGGTCGACAACCTGTTCGTGTTCGTGATCATCATGAGCACGTTCGCGGTGCCCCCCGAGTACCAGCCGCGCGCGCTCGCGTTCGGCATCGGCCTCGCGCTCGTGCTCCGCGCGATCTTCATCGCGCTCGGCGCCGCGCTGCTCGCGGCGTTCTCGTTCATGTTCCTGGTGTTCGGGATCGCGCTGATCGCGACCGCGGTCCAGCTGTTCCGCCACCGCGATCAGGATCCGTCGGTCACCGACAACCGCCTGGTCTCGCTCGCACGCCGGCGGCTGCCGCTGACCGACCGCTACGACGGTGGGCGCATCGTCACCTTCGTGAACGGGCGCCGGATGCTGACCCCGCTGTTCATCGTGCTGCTCGCGATCGGGACGACCGACTTCCTGTTCGCGCTCGACTCGATCCCCGCGGTCTACGGGGTCACCCGGCATCCGTACATCGTGCTCGCGGCGAACGTGTTCGCGCTGCTCGGCCTCCGCGCGCTGTTCTTCCTCGTGGCGGGGCTGCTCGACCGGCTGGTGTACCTGTCGGTCGGGCTGTCGGTGATCCTGACGTTCATCGGGATCAAGCTCGTCCTGCATTTCGGACACCTGCAAAACCACGCGATTCCCGAGATCTCGACGGCGGTGTCACTCGCGGTGATCGTGGTCGTGCTCGGCGCCACCACTCTGGCCAGCCTCAGGGCGGTCCGCCGCGAGCCGCGCCGGCGCGCCCACGCCGGCTCGCTCCGAGCTGCGCAAGCAGCCGACGCCGCCGCGCCGGTCGCAGATACACGCTAGGCCCCATGGTCTCGGCCGGGGTCGCGGGCGATCCTGATCGAAACGATTGGAAAGGACTGCTCGATGAACGCCCGCACCATCCAGCTGACCACGAGGCTCCGAACGTGGTCCCTCGTCGCCGGTCTCACGGCGATGACGATTGCGATCGGCGTGATGCTCGGCGGCACGTTCCTGTGGCTGTTCGTCGCGTTCGCGATCGCGTTCAACGTGGTCGGGTACTTCTTCTCGGACCGGATCGCGCTCCGTGCCGCCCGCGCTCGACCGCTCACCGTCGACGACGCACCCGAGCTCCACCGGATCGTCAGCGGTCTCGCCGATCGCGCTGACATTCCGATGCCGAGGCTGTACGTGATGCCCGGCGAGCAGTCGAACGCGTTCGCGACCGGCAGAAACCGGGAGCACGCCGCGGTCGCGCTGACCGAAGGCCTACTCACGACGATGGAGCCCGAGCACGTCCGAGGCGTGGTCGCCCACGAGCTTGCGCACATCCGCAACCACGACATCCTCGTCTCGTCGATCGCCGCCACCATCGCCGGCGCGATCTCGGCGATCGCGAGCGTGCTGCAACTGTCGTTCCTGTTCGGGTCAGACGAACAGGACAGCCCGCTCGGACTGCTCGGGTCAGGCGAGCCGCTGGCCGACGCGCTCGCGGAGATCGAGCGGATCCACGCACCGGCGTTACAGATCGAGCCCGCGACCGCGCCGATGTACATCGTCAACCCCCTCGCGAGCGGCACGGTCGCGACGCTGTTCTCGACCCATCCCCCGGTTCGCGAGCGCATCCGCCGGCTTCGGGCCTACGGCGCCCGCTCGCGGACCGAGCGGACGGCTAGGACCGCCAGCCTGTCGGGCGCATGAAGGCGCTGCCACTGATCGGCGCGGGACTGCTGCTGGCCGGCGTTGTCGCCGGCCAGCACCGCGTCTCGCGCGCGGTGCAGGCGCTGATGGCACTCGCCGTGCTCGCGCTCGTCGCGGTCGGCACCGGCCTCGTCGAATCGCCCAACCTCGAGCACCTGATCCGGGACGTCGGCGCGACGCTCGGACCCTGGACGTACGCGCTCGTCGGCGTGATGGCGTTCCTCGAGACCGGCGCCGGAATCGGCCTGATCGCCCCGGGCGAGCTCGCGGTGATCCTCGGCGGCGTCGCCGCCGGGCAGGGCGAGCTCAAGCTAGTCCCGCTGATTGCGCTCGTGTGGGCGTGCGCGGTCGCCGGCGACACGCTGTCCTACGTGCTCGGGCGACGGCTCGGCCGCGGCTTTCTGCTCGAGCACGGCCACCGGGTCAAGCTCACCCCGGCCCGGCTCGAGCAGGTCGAGCGCTACTTCGCCAGGCACGGAGGCAAGACGATCCTGTTCGGCCGGTTCATCGGCTGGGTGCGCGCGCTCGCGCCGTTCATCGCCGGCGCGTCGCGGATGCCGGCGCGGCGATTCGTGCCGGCAACGATCGCCGCCGCCGGCTTGTGGGCGGTCGCCTGCACGCTGCTCGGCTACGTGTTCTGGAACTCGTTCGACCGCGCGGTCGACCTCGCCCAGCAGGGTTCGGTCGCGATCGCCGGACTCGTCGTGCTCGCGGCCGCCGCGACCTACGGCGTCAAGCGCTGGCGGCGCCGCATGGCTCCGGACACCGGGCGCTGACACCCCTGTCGGGTAGGCTCATCCGATGACGCCTACCAACGCGCAGTGGCGCCTGGCGGCGCGACCGGTGGGGCTGCCCAAGCCGTCCGATTGGGAGTACGTGGAGGAGCCGGCGCCCGAGCCGGCGGACGGGCAGTTTCTCGTCGAGGTCGAGTACCTGTCGCTCGATCCGGCGATGCGCGGATGGATGAACGACGTTCGCTCGTACGTTCCGCCGGTCGGGATCGGCGAGGTCATGCGCGCCGGAGGGATCGGCAGCGTCGTTGCGTCGCGCGATCCGGGTCATCCCGTCGGGGAGGTCGTGTTCGGCACGTTCGGAGTGCAGCGCTACGCGGTCTCGGACGCCAGAGGCGTGACCCCGGTCGACACGACGCTCGCGCCGGCGCCGGTTCATCTCAGCGTGCTCGGGATGACGGGTCTGACCGCGTACTTCGGCCTGCTCGACGTCGGGCGGCCCGAACCCGGGCAGACAGTGGTCGTGTCCGGCGCCGCCGGCGCGGTCGGGAGCATCGCCGGCCAGATCGCCCGGATCAAGGGTTGCCGGGCGGTCGGGATCGCCGGCGGGCCCGAGAAGTGCGAGTGGATCACCGAGGAGCTCGGCTTCGACGCCGCGATCGACTACAAGCGCGGCGACGTGCGCGCCCAGCTACGCGAGCACGCCCCCGACGGCGTCGATGTGTACTTCGACAACGTCGGCGGCGAGATCCTCGACGAGGTGCTCCGCCGGATCGCCCGCGGCGCGCGGGTCGTGATCTGCGGCGCGATCTCGCAGTACAACGCCGAGCAGCCGCCCCGCGGCCCCGCGAACTACATGCAGCTGCTCGTCGCCCGGGCGTCGATGAGAGGGTTCCTCGTGTTCGATTTCGCCGAGCGCTACGCCGAGGGCGTCGCCGAGCTCGCGCGGTGGCGCGCCGCCGGCGAGCTCCGCTCGCACGAGGACGTCGTCAGCGGCGGCCTCGAGCGCTTCCCCGAGGTGTTTCTGATGCTGTTTCGCGGCGAGAACCGCGGCAAGCTGATCCTCCAGCTCGACGGGGCCGGGGCGTGAGCGCACCGCTCGGATACGAGCTCCGGTTCTGGCCGGAGTTCGCGCGGCTCCTCGCGGAGCCGAGATTTTGGAACCCCACCCATCCGCCGGAGCGGGGCGAGCACCGTCGGCCCGCGCTGCTGATCCCGGGGTTCATGGCCGGCGACGCGTCGCTGACCGTGCTCGCCGGCTGGCTACGCCGCCGGGGCCACACGGTGCGCACGAGCGGGATCCGCCTCAACGTCGGCTGTGCCGGACGGGAGCTATCGCGGCTCGGGACGGTGCTCGCGGAGTTCGACGAGCCGCCGATCGTGATCGGCCAGAGCCGCGGCGGCACTCTCGCCCGCGCGCTCGCCGCGAGGCACCCGGACCAGATCGCGGCCGTGATGACGCTCGGCTCGCCGGTCCTCGATCAGCTCGCGATCTCGCCGACGGTGCTTCGCACCGTCCGCTCGGTGGCGTTCCTCGGCGACCTCGGCGTACGCGGACTGTTCACGAACGAGTGCCTGGACGGCGCCTGCTGCGCGGAGTTCCGCACGTTGCTCGCGCAGCCGCTCGGCGCTGACCCGCCATGGACCGCGATCTACTCGCGTACCGACGCGATCGTCGACTGGCGCGCCTGCCTGGATCCCACCGCCGAGTGCGTGGAGATCGACGGCAGCCATTGTGGGATGGCGGTCAACGTGCACGTGTACCGCGAGGTCGAGCGGCTGCTCGCGCGAACCGAGGAGACGGCGTGCAGTCGATGAGTGCGCAGGACGCGACGTTCCTGCACGTCGAGAACGACGTCACGCCGATGCACATCGGCGGCGTGAGCATCTTCGAGGGGCCGCCGCCGTCGTTCGACGAGCTGTCGGAGATGGTTCGCCGGAAGCTCCACCACACTCCGCGCTACCGCCAGAAGGTGCGGTTCGTGCCGCTCGGCGTGAGCGAGCCGATGTGGGTCGACGATCCGTATTTCGACGTCGCCTACCACCTCCGGCACACCGCCGTGCCCCCGCCGGGGACGGACGCACAGCTGCGGACGATGGCCGCGCGCGTGTTCTCCCAGCACCTCGATCGCGCCCGGCCGCTGTGGGAGATCTGGATGGTCGAGGGCCTCGACCACGGACGTTGGGCGCTGTTGTCGAAGGTCCATCACTGCATGGTCGACGGCGTCGCCGCCACCGATCTGATGTCGGTGATGTTCGGCGACGACGCGGACACCGCTCCGGAGGACTCGTGGCACCCGGGACCCGAGCCGTCGAGCGTCGAGCTGTTCGTTCGGGGGACGTATCAGCGCGCGTTCCATCCGGCCGCACAGGCGACGGCCGCGGTCCGCGCCCGCACCGAGCTGTTGCGCGGGACGGTCGCCATGCTGCGCGCGATCGCGGCGGCGGCGCCGGCGATGCGGCCGTCGACATCGTCGCTGACCGGTCCGATTGGACCGCACCGAGTGTGGAGCTGGGCGAGCGCGCGGCTCGACGTCGTCAAGGAGGTCCGCTCGGTGCTTGGCGGCACCGTCAACGACGTCGTGCTCGCGATCGTGACCAGCGGCTTCCGCGATCTGCTGATCGAGCGCGGTGAGGAGATCCGGCCGAGGCGGACCATCCGCACGATGGTCCCCGTGTCGGTCAGGCGCCCCGGCGAGCGCGGCGTCTACAACAACCGCGTCTCAGCGGTTCTCGCCCGGCTCCCGGTCGGGCTCGACGATCCCACCGAGCGCCTCGAGGTCATCCGCGAGCAGATGGACGAGATCAAGTCCTCCGGGCAGGCGGTCGCCGGCGACGTGCTCGCCCAGCTGTCGGGGTTCGCGCCACCGATGCTGCTCGCGCTCGGCAGCCGCGCCGCGACCCGGTCGGCCCGCCTCAATATGGACACCGCGACGACCAACGTCCCCGGCCCGCAGCGCCCGGTCCGGGCGCTAGGCCGCCGGCTGCTCGAGTCCTACCCGTACGTTCCGGTCGTCGGCACGATCCGGATCGTGGTGGCGATCTTCTCCTACGACGGCGGGCTCTACTTCGGCGTCACCGGCGATCGCGACCACGCCGCCGACATCGACGTGCTCACCGCCGGCATCGAATCCGGCCTCGTCGAGCTGCGCGACCGCGCCGCCGCGGTGCCGGCGTAGCCGACACCGATCGCGGGCGGCCGGCGCTCGCCGGCGACCTGCATAACGCATCACTCGACGCCCCTCGGCGCGGCCTCGATGCGCCTTGCATGCCCCACATGCATCCTGCATCGCGGCCCCGCGGTTCCGAGCCCGTTGATGCGCTAAGCATGTCGGACGCCCCTCTCCCTCCCCCAGATGCTCGCCGTCAAAGACCCGACGACCGCAACAAGCCCCGTTATCATCGCCACCGGCGAGCAGGTCGCCACCGGTCCGCGGAAAGAGCAAAGCTCACCTGAGCAGACCCAGCTTCTCGCCGTCGGTCCGTCTCCTTTCCGGCCCGAGACTGCGGACTCCGGGCCACTGTGAAAGGAGGCCGTAGTGCCACCCCGAGGTCTTCCAGGTAGCGCCAACCTCGAGCAGCTGAAGAACGGCGCGAAGTCGTTCCAGCGCGCCGTCCGCGCCGGCGATGCCGGCGCCGCCGAGGTCGTCCGTGAGTTCCATCCCCGGCTGTCGGACGCCCAGCCCGGCTCACCCGAGCTCGCCGCGTTCAAGCGAACCGACGCGCAGCTCGTGCTCGCGCGGTCGTTCGGGTTCCCGGGTTGGCCGAGGCTCAAGGCGTACCTCGAGCTCACCCCTCGGTACTCGCGCTGGCCGGCGAACCAGGCGGTCGGCGAGCCGATCGCCGACGAGGACGCGCTCGTCGACGAGTTCCTGCGGCTCGCCTGTCTGAACTACGGCGACGACGACCCTGAGCGGTGGGCGAAGGCGCGCGAGCTGCTCGCGGCCAACCCGGAGCTCGCCACCGCGACCATCCATACGATCGCCGCGGCCGGCGACGTCGCCGCCGCCCGCGAGCTGCTCGACCGCGACCCCGCGGAGGCGAACCGGCAGGGCGGCCCGCACGACTGGGAGCCGCTGCTCTACCTGACCTACTCTCGCCTCGGCCCGACCGGGCCCGGGCGCGACTCGCTCGAGACGGCGCGAGTGCTGCTCGACCACGGCGCCGACCCAAACGCCGGGTACCTGTGGGAGGGGCTCAGCCCGCCGTTCACCGCGCTCACCGGAGCGTTCGGCCGCGGTGAGGGCGACCCCCCGCCCCACGCCGACGAGCTCGCGCTCGCCCGCCTGCTGCTCGAGGCCGGCGCCGACGCCAACGACGAGCAGACGCTCTACAACCGCCACTGGGACCCAGACGACCGCTGGCTCGCGCTGCTGTTCGAGTTCGGGCTCGGTGCCGGCGACGGCGGGCGGTGGTGCCGCCTGCTCGCTCCGGTGCACGCGACCCCGCGCGAGCTGGTCGACGAACAGCTGAAGTCGGCGGCCCGATCGGGATTTGCCGGTCATCTAAAGCTGCTCCTCGACCACGGGGCCGACCCCGAGGCTCGCCGCACCCGGAACCACGCCCACGAGCCCCGGACCCCGCGCGAGGAGGCGATGGTACGCGGGCACCGCGAGTGCGCCGAATTGCTCCGCGCTGCCGGCGCTACCTCGGGCGCGACTCCTCTGTACGGGTTCCTCGAAGCGGCCACCGTCGGCGACCGCGACCAGGTGCGGCAACTCCTCGCCACAGACGCGACTCTCACCGATCAGGCCCTGACGCAGTACCCGGACCAGCTCGTGCGCGCCGCTCAGGAGGGCAGCGTCGACGGGGTGGCGCTGCTGATCGAGCTCGGGTTCGACGTCAACGCGACCAACCGTCTCGATCGGTATCGCGAGTCGGCGCCGCTCCACGAGGCCGCGGCGGAGGGCAACCTCGAGGTCATCGAGTCGCTGCTAGCCCACGGCGCCGACCCGGACCTCCGCGACGGCTCCTATCACTCGACGCCCGCCGGCTGGGCCGAGCACTTCGGTGAGCCGGAGGCCCATCGATACCTGTTGGCTCGGGAGACGTGACCGGAGCGCTTCCGGACATAGCCCTGGAGTTGGCGGTCGACTGGGAGCTTCAGCTCGGCGAGCCGTACCTGGCCGGCGGTCGATGGGCCTGGGTGGCTCCGGCGACGAACGCCGCCGGCGACGAGCTCGTGCTCAAGGTCGGCCGGCGCCACTGGGAAGCGGAGCACGAGTCCGACGCGCTGGCGCTGTGGAACGGCGACGGCGCAGTACGCTGCCTCGCGACGACCACGCTCGAGGACACAACCGGGCTCCTGCTCGAGCGCTGCGTCCCGGGCGTCCCGCTCAAGGATTCTGTCCCGGAGCCCGAGCAGGACGTGATCCTCGCCGGCTTGCTGCGACGGCTGTGGGAGCACGAGCCGCCGGCGGGCCATCCGTTCCGCACGCTGCAGGACATGTGCAACGGGTGGACCACCGACCTCGAGCGCCGCGTACCCGCCGTCGACGGCGGATCTGACGCCGGACTCGTGCGAGCAGGTATCGAGATCCTCCGCGAGCTGCCGAGCAGCGCCCACCGCAGCGTGCTGCTCGCGACCGATCTGCACGCCGGCAACGTCCTCTCCGCAGAACGCGAACCGTGGCTGGTGATCGACCCCAAGCCGTTCGTCGGCGATCCCGCGTACGACCCCGTCCAGCACATGCTGAACTGCGACGCGCGCCTCGCCACCGACCCCGCCGGCCTCGCCAGGCGGATGGCGGATCTGCTCGACGTCGATCCCGACCGGGTCAGGCTGTGGCTGTTCGCGCGATGCGCCCAGGAGTCGCTGGACGAAGTCTCGATGGGCGGACCGGCGCGCCTGCTCGCGCCGTAACCGCACGCGGGCACGCCCGCAGCCGACCACGCCTGGATACGCTGAGCGCGAGATGACGCTTTCTGAGCTCAGACCGCGCTGGTCGGTCCCGGCCGCTGTCCGGGCGGTCCGCGCGATGGTCTGCGTGTGCGGGCTGTTCGCTTTCACGGACAAGGTAATCGGGAATCCCCAGATCGCTACGTTCGCCGCGTTCGGCAGCTTCGCGACGCTCGTGCTCGCGTCGTTCGCGGGGAGCTGGCGCGACAAGCTCCTGGCCCACCTCGCGCTCGCGCTCGCCGGCAGCATGCTGCTCACGATCGCCACGATCGTCAGCTCGTCCACGGTGATCGCCGTGATCGTCACCGTGCCCGTCACGTTCGCGGTGTTCTTCGCGGGCGTCACCGGCCCCAACGCAGCGTCCGGGGTGACCGGCGCGCTGCTCGCGTACGTCCTGCCGGCGGCGTCGGCCGGGACGATCGGCATGGTCCCGGACCGCCTGATCGGATGGTGGCTCGCATCGGTGCTCGGCACGACCGCCGTGCTCCTGACCTCACCCCGATCCGCCGGCGGCAACCAGCTGAACGTCGCGGCGTCAAAGCTCGCGTCGACGCTCGCAGACGAACTCGACGCGGCGCTTCGCGGCGAGGCCGCCGGACCGCACCTCGACGCCTCGATGGCGGCCAAGCGGGACCTGCTCGCGCGGTTCACCGCGACCCCGTACCGCCCGACCGGACTCGCGGCGACCGACCAGGCGCTCGCGAACTGCGTCGAGCTGCTCGAGTGGTGCACGTCTCTGATCGCCGACGCGGTCCGGGAACGACACGACCTCAGCGAGGTGGACCCGCCCGACCGTGAGCTCATCGCGATCTCGAGCTCGGTTCTGCGAGACACCGCGACCCTGCTCACCGGCGGCCACGCGCGCCCCGATCTCGACGGGCTCGAGCGCTGCCGCGTGGCGGTCTTGGCGCGGATCCAGGATTCCGGTCTCCGCCCCCCCGACTCGCGACCGCGCGGCCAGGCGGAGTTCCGACAAGCCGCCGAGATCTCGTTCCACTCGAACGCGGTCGCAGTCGCGGTCCTCGGGGCTGCGTACGAGACGATGGTCGCTGAGCGGCTCGTCGATCCCGAATGGCTCGAGGCCAGGCGCGCACGCTGGTACACGGGAGGGACCGCCGCCGCGCGGACAGTGCAGCGCGTGTCGAACGTCGCGACCGCGGCTCACACCCACGCGAGCCTTCGGTCGGTCTGGTTCGTCAACAGCATCCGGGGAGCGGTGGCGATCGCGGTGGCGGTCGGCGTCGCGGACGTGACCACCGTCCAGCACGGCTTCTGGGTCGTGCTCGGAACCCTGTCGGTCCTGCGCACGAACGCCTCGGCGACCGGCGCCACCGCGCTCCGGGCGCTCGCCGGCACCGCAGGCGGATTCGTGATCGGCGGGGCGCTCGTGGTCGCGATCGGTAGCGACCAGACCGCGCTGTGGATCGCGTTCCCGATCGCGGTGCTCGTCGCCGCGTACTCGCCGGGCACGACTCCGTTCGCCGTCGGTCAGGCGGCGTTCACGGTGATGATCGCGGTCCTGTTCAACCTGATCGTCCCGGTCGGATGGAAGGTCGGCGTGGTCCGGATCGAGGACGTGGCGCTCGGCTGCGCGGTCAGCGTCGTGGTCGGCACGCTGTTCTGGCCGCGCGGAGTCGCATCGGTCGTCGGCGACGACCTCGCCGACGCGTTCCGCACGGGAGCCTCGTACCTGACCCAGGCGGTCGCGTGGGCGGCCGGAGCACGGACCACCGAGCCCGACACCGGCGAGGCCGCGGGGACCGCTGGGCTCCGCCTCGACGAGGGCCTGCGCGGGTTCCTCGCCGAGCAGGGGACCAAGCACATGCCCAAGCAGGACCTCTGGCGCCTCGTCGGCGGCTCGCTCCGTCTACGCCTCACCGCTCACGCGGTGGCGGAGATGCCCGGGAACGCCACCGGTCTCGAGGAGGCGCGCGCGGTGCTCGAGCGCCGCACGGCGACGCTCGCGTCGTGGTACGACGAGCTCGCCGAGCAGGTCGGCCGACCGAATCACAGAGGCGTCTCGGAGCTCGAGCCACCGTCGCTGGCCGCGGCGGGGACAGTCGATAGCTCGTCGGGCTCGTACTACGGCGTCTGGTTGTGCGAGCACCTCGATCACCTCGCCGAGCACCTGGAGGACCTCGTTCGCCCGGCGGCGGAGGTCGCGGAGTTGCGCAGCCGCCCGTGGTGGCGGTAACGCGCTAGTCAGGGATCGAGGCGCTCCAGCGCTCTTCGATCCGTCCGTAGCGCCAGACCGACAGCGCGATCGCCCACGTGATCACGAACATGCCGGCGATCATCAGCCCGAGCGCGTTGATGTCGATGTTCTCGAACCAGTTCCAGAACGACCCTGACAGGCTGAGTTTGGCCGCGATCAGCCCGCCGAGTTCGAGCGTCCCGATCACGACCGCGACCGCCACCGACAGCCCGGTGATCGCGAGGTTGTAGAAGACCTTGCGGGCCGGCTTCGAGAACGCCCAGCCATACGCGAAGTTCATGAACGAGCCGTCGATCGTGTCCATCAGCGACATGCCGGCCGCGAATCATCAGCCCGCGCCGGTTCAGCTCCTCTTCGAGCTCGCGCTCGTCGTAGCGGCCGGTCCGCATCGCCCGGAACACCCGGATGATCCCGAGCAGGATCCCTACGTTGAGTGCGGCGATCACGTACAGAAAGCTGCCGGAGACGAGCGTCCCGACCCAGCCCGTGACCTCGTGCAGGCTCGAGCCGTGGCGGGCGACCTGACCGTCGAGCGATTTGATCCCCACCGACAGCAGCAGCGCGAGCGCGAACACGATCGTCGAGTGGCCGAGCGAGAACCAGAACCCCACGCTCAGCGGGCGTTTGCCCTCGGCCATCAGCTTGCGCGTCGTGTTGTCGATCGCCGAGATGTGGTCGGCGTCGAACGCATGCCGCAGGCCGAGCGTGTACGCGGTCACCCCAATCCCGATCGTGAACGCACCCGTGGTCCCGAGTCGGTAGTGCCTCGGCGCAACCAGTGCGATCAGCGACGCGAACCCGAGCACGTGCAGGGCGGCGACGACCACGCCCATCGTCACCAGCGTGCGCCGCTGCGCGGCGCTCAGTGAGAACCAGAACTGCCGCAGGCTGTGCAACCTGGTCCGACGTCAGGAGGAGTCAATGACCGCGTGCTCTCGATTACACAAGCACGCGCGGCCCCCGCGCTCAGGACCCGGGCGCGCCGAACGTCGAGCGAAGCGATCGGACCAACACCCGCGCGCGGTCGGTCCCTCGGCGGCCGGCCCACGGATGCGGGCCCTCGGCCCACGGGTGCCAGCCGAGCGTCCCGTAGTGCTCGCGGATCAGAGCCTTGAGCTCGCCGCGGTGCGCGCCGCACGCGTAGCGCTGCGGCCCGTACATGCCGCGTCCGTGCCAGGTCAGCCAGAGGCCGGGCTCGGCGTCGACGTACTCGCCGTGGCGCAGATCGAGGAGCTGGCGCTCGAGCGCAACCTGCGTCTCGGGATCGGGCCGCGCCCCGCAGATCTCGCACGCGAACACCACCGAGACCGGCATCTCACCACCGCGGCTCGTAGCCGCTGGTCAGCTCAGCGCCCCGCGCGCGCCAGCTCGGCTCGCGGTCGTAGGTGTGGCGGATCGCGTGCCGGCGCAGCGCCCGGAGCACCGGGCCGTAGGTTAGGCGCGCCCCTCGCGCTGACAGCAGCCCCAGCGGGTTCGCATCCATGAACGGCATGAACTTGTCGGGGAAGCCGGGCATCGTGCAGGCGTTGCAGATACCGCCGACGTTAGGGCACCCGCCGACGCCGCCCACCCACCCGCGTAGCGGGACGTTGCACGTCGCCACCGGCCCCTTGCACCCGAGCTTGACCAGGCACCCCCGGTGGTCAGCGGGCGTCCGCGCGTACTCGCCCTGCTCGGCGAAGCCGGCACGGCCGCAGCCCTGCTGAACGGTCCGCGCGAACAGCCAGCTCGGTCGGCCGTGGTCATCGACGTCGAACATCGGCCCGGCCCCGGCGACGTACATGGCCAGATGAAGCAGCGTCTCGGTGATGTTGTCGGGCTGGACCGGGCACCCGGGGAGGTTGACGATCGGGACGTCGCGGCGCGAGGTCCAGCGTGCGCCGAGGTAGTCGCGAAGCCCCATCGCGCCGGTCGGGTTGCCCCGCATCGCGGGGATGCCGCCGAACGCTGCGCAGGTGCCGAGCGCTAGCACCGCGGCGGCGCGGGGCGCGAGCCGGTCGATCCACGTGCACGTGGAGATCGGCTCGGCGGTGTCGGGGTCGACGCCCATCGTCGCCCAGTACCCCTCGCCGCAGATCTCGTCGTTCGGAACCGAGCCCTCGAGCACGAGGATGAACGGCTCGAGCCCGCCGGCGGCGGCGTGGAACCACGCCCGCATGAACTCCTCGCCGGTCTCGTACGCGAGCAGCGGGTTGTAGATGACGAGCGGGGGTGCGCCCGGGAAGCAGCCGCGGATCAGGTCCTCGAAGCTCGGGTTGCGCGCCGCGGTCATCGCAACCGAGTCGCCGTCACAGCCGAGCCCGCTGGTCAGCCACAGCACGTTCACCGGATTCCGGTCGGCGGCGATCATGCGCTAGGCGATCGGCCGGCGGGTCCTTCGTTGATGCGCCGCGGTTCGCTCGGCCAGCCCCGGGTCGCGTTCGGTCAGCGCGCGAAGCTGGTGCTCGAGGCTGTCGTGCAGGTGGAGGTCGTCGGTCGCGCCGGTCACGAGGCCGGCCTGCGCCAGGCGCTTGAGCGCGTGCGAGATCGACGGGCGCTCGGCGGCGACCAACTGGCCCAGCAGGCGGTGCGTCAGCGGCAGCGACAGCCGGACGCCGGTGGTCTCGACGCGCCCCCAGCGCGCGGCCAGGTGCCACAACAGCAGGACCAGCCGGACCTCGAGCCGGGGCTGCGAGGTGATTGCACGCAGCAGGTCGAGCTCGAGCGGCCGGCGGCAGGCGCGCCGCGCGAGGATGCGGACGATCTGGGGGAACGGCCGCACGCGCTCGGCGAACTCGCCGTCGAGCACCGCGAGCCGGGTCGGCCGCAATGCCCGCCAGCCACACGTGCTGACGAGCAATCGGTCCGCGGGCGGCCCCAGCGGCTGGAGCAGATCACCCGGGCCGACGAGCTCGGCCGACGTGCGCCCACCGACGCGGATCTCGAGCGCGAGCAGCCCGTCCAGGATCAGCAGTCCGAAGCCTTGCCGCGCGACCTCGAACCACGGGGCGAGATTGCACGCCCCGACCGCCACCTGGAGGACCCGCGCGGTCGCGAGCTGCCGGGCGGCGATCCGGGCGCGGACGTCGAATTCCTCGGCCAGCTCCCCGTCGGAGTCGAGCAGATAGGCGTAGAGCGCGATCGACTCCGGCTCGTCGCCCGCAAGCTGCGGGTGGCGCGGCCACCGCACGGTTTCGTGCTGGACTCCCCCTCGGTCTTCGACGGACACGGCACAGCCTCTCTATCGCCTGTCGACCTGCCGACGTCGAGGCTCAGTCTATGCCTCTCGGATCGAGTCGCACACCCCGTCCGATGTTGGTTGGTAACCCCGGTTACAAGGCTTCACAATCGGGTGCGATCGAGTGATAGAACACCGTGCGTGTGCCTGGCGATCCCTGGGCAGATCATCGAGATCGTCGATGACCTGAATAGGTTGGCCAAAGTCGACGTCGCAGGAGTACGTCGAAACGTCAACGTGGGACTTCTCGACGGCGAGAACGACGGCGCGGGCGTCGGGCCTGGGGATTGGGTCCTGATCCACGTCGGCTTCGCGATCTCGAAGGTCGACGAGGAGGAGGCGCGCGCGACCCGCGATCTGCTCGTGCGAATGGGCGCCGACTACGAGCAGGAGCTCGAGGAGCTGAAGGCCAGCGTGATCGAGTGACTGGCGCCGACACCTGCGGGTCGCACCATTGCATCACGTGCGGTGATGACGGCGTGGCGATGCAGGTCGTGGGGATCGACGAGGTCCGCGGGTTGGCGCTCTGCTCGCACGACGACGGCACCAGGGAGACCGTCGAGACGGCGCTGGTCGAGCCGGTGGTGCCGGGCGACCGGCTGCTCGTCCACGCCGGGACGGCGCTCGTGCGGCTGGAGGAGGCGCCGTGAAGTTCGTCGACGAGTTCCGTGACGCCGAGCTCGGCCGCGCCGTCGCCACGGAGATCATGTCGCTGGTCGAGCCCGGCCGGCACTACAAGCTGATGGAGGTGTGCGGCGGTCACACCCATTCGATCTACAAGTACGGGATCGACGACCTGCTGCCCGGCAACGTCGAGCTCGTGCACGGTCCCGGGTGTCCGGTGTGCGTGATCCCGATGGGAAGAGTCGACGACGGGATCGCTATCGCCCACAACGACGGGGTGATCTTCACCTGCTTCGGCGACATGATGCGGGTCCCGGGGTCGAACGGGAGCCTGCTCGACGCCAAGGCCGCCGGCGCCGACATCCGGATGGTCTACTCCCCGCTCGACGCGTTGCGGATCGCGAAGCAGAACCCCGACCGCGAGGTCGTGTTCTTCGCGATCGGGTTCGAGACGACCGCGCCGTCGACCGCGCTCACCTTGAAGCGCGCGCGCGCTGATGGTCTCCCGAACTTCAGCGTCATGTGCAGCCACGTGACGATCGTGCCGCCGCTGCGGGCGCTGCTCGAGTCGCCGGACCTGCGACTCGATGGCTTCATCGGGCCGGGGCACGTCTCGACCGTCGTCGGCGCGCGGCCGTTCGAGTTCATCCCGGCCGACTACGGAAGGCCGGTCGTGATCGCCGGGTTCGAGCCGCTCGACATCCTCCAGGCGGTCGAGATGATCCTCCGCCAGCTGGCCGACGGCCGGTGCGAGGTCGACAACCAATACAAGCGCGTAGTCCCGTACGAAGGGAACCTCCGGGCGCTCGAGGTGATGGCCGAGGTGTTCGAGCTCCGCCCTCACTTCGAGTGGCGCGGGCTCGGCTTCATCTCCCACAGCGGCCTCAAGCTTTCCGACGCGTACTCCGATCTGGACGCCGAGATTCGCTTCAGTGTCCCCGGGGTCCGGGTCGCCGATCCGAAGGCGTGTCAGTGCGGCGAGGTGCTCAAGGGGGTCATCAAGCCGTGGGAGTGCAAGGTGTTCGGGACCGCGTGCACGCCCGAGCGCCCGATCGGTACGTGCATGGTCTCCTCGGAGGGCGCGTGCGCGGCGTACTACAACTTCGGACGCTTCGCCCGGGACCGGGAAGTGGTGTGATGAGCGATCCCGCGGTCGTCTCGGAGCGCGAGCAGAAGATCCTCGGGATCATCGAGACGGCACGGGCCAAGCGCGCGAAGTTCCGCGACGAGCGGATCAACATGGCCCACGGCGCCGGCGGTAAGGCGACCCAGGGCCTGATCGAGGGGCTGCTGGCGCCGGCGTTTGCGTCCCCGACCCTCGACGAGCTCGCCGACGCCGGCGCGGTCGAGGTCGACGGCGTCGAGCTTGCGCTCACGACCGACTCCTACGTGGTCAAGCCCATGCGCTTCCCGGGAGGCTCGATCGGCGAGCTCGCGGTCAACGGGACCATCAACGATCTCGCGGTATCGGGGGCGCGGCCGCTCGCGCTGAGCCTGTCGCTGATCCTCGAGGAGGGCCTTTCCGCCGAGGACCTGAAGGCCGAGGTCGCCGCGATCGCGCGGGCGGCGCGCGAGGCAGGCGTCGAGATCATCGCCGGCGACACCAAGGTCGTCGAGCGCGGTCACGCCGACGGTATGTACGTGTGCACGACCGGGATCGGCCGTCGGGACCCGCGCGCTCGGCTGTCGCCGGCGGCGCTGCGGCCCGGAGACCGGATCCTGCTTTCGGGCAGCATCGGCGAGCACGGGACAGCGATCATGCTCGCGCGCGGCGAGTTCGAGCTCGACGCGGACATCGAGTCCGACACGCGATCGTTGTGGCCGGTGGTCGATTCGCTGCTCGAGGCGGTCGGCCCCGACCTGCGGTGCCTGCGCGACGCCACCCGCGGTGGCGTCGCGTCCGTGCTCAACGAGCTCGCGCGCGCCTCCTCTGTGGCGATGATCGTGCGCGAGCGCGAGATCCCGGTCAGGCCCGACGTGGCCGGTGCGGCCGAGATCCTCGGGATCGACCCGATGTACGTGGCGAACGAGGGCAAGCTGGTGGCGTTCGTGGCCCCGGACGCGGCCGGGCGAGCGCTCGAGGCGCTGCGAGCGGTGCCAGGTTGTGAGGAGGCGGCGGAGATCGGCGAGGTGCGGACGGAACCGCCCGGGATGGTGCTGGTGGAGACGAGCTTTGGCGGCAAGCGGGTGATGGACCAGCTCGTGGGCGACCCGCTGCCGCGCATTTGTTGACTGAGAGCGAGAGGAGACGGAATGTCGGCGTTGGCTAATCCGTATGCGAAGCAGAAGGAGACCGAGGCCATCACCGCGCATGTGCTGTGGATGACCACCGGCCTGAGCTGCGAGGGGGATTCCGTCGCGATGACCTCGGCGACTAACCCGAGTCTCGAGGACATCATCCTGCAGGCGATCCCGGGCATGCCGAAGGTCGTCGTCCACAACCAGGTCGTCGACTACGCGGTCGGCCAGGAGTACGCGCAGGCATGGTTCGACGCCGAGAAGGGCGAGCTCGACCCGTTCGTGCTCGTGATCGAGGGCTCGCTCGGGAACGAGGAGATCAACGGCGACGGACACTGGACAGGCTTCGCGGTGAATCCGCAGAACGGCCAGCCGATCACGATGAACGAGTGGCTCGACCGGCTCGCGCCGAAGGCGGCGGCGGTGGTCGCGGTCGGGACATGCGCCACCTACGGCGGCATTCCGGCGATGAAAAACAACCCGACAGGGGCGATGGGCGTACCCGACTACCTCGGCTGGAGCTGGAAATCGAAGGCCGGGCTGCCGATCGTGTGCATCCCCGGCTGCCCGGCACAGCCCGACAACATGACCGAGACGCTCCTGTACCTCGCGCTCCATCTCGCCGGCCTCGCGCCGGCCCCTGAGCTCGACGAGGCGCTGCGCCCCAAGTGGCTGTTCGGACGCACGGTTCGCGAGAGCTGCAACCGCGCCGGGTTCGCCGAGCAGGGTGAGTTCGCGACCGAGTACGGATCCGACCATCGCTGCCTGGTCAAGCTCGGGTGCAAGGGACCGGTGGTGAAGTGCAATGTCCCCGTGCGCGGCTGGGTCAACGGCATCGGCGGCTGCCCGAACGTCGGCGGCATCTGCATGGCGTGCACGATGCCCGGCTTCCCCGACAAGTACATGCCATTCATGGACGAAGACAAATGGGGTGGCGCGGCCGCGAACGTCATGAAGTTCTCCTACGGGCCAATCGTTCGCCTGTTCCGCCAGCGCCACATCAAGAACGAGTTCGACAAGGAACCCGAGTGGAGGCGCCGTGGCACGACGCTCACCACCGGCTATGTCAAGCGCTGGTAGGCGCAACCGTCACCCTGAAATCCGAGAATCTTGAGGAGATAGACACATGGCGACTGAGACGCCGGAACAGCAGAGGGTGATGGTCAAGGAGATGTCCTGGGATCCGATCACGCGGATCGTGGGCAGCCTCGGCATCCACACCGAGATCGACTTCACCAACCAGCAGGTGCTGAAGTGCTACAGCACGTCGATGATCTTCCGCGGGTTCGACATCTTCATGAAGGGGATCGATCCGCGGGACGCTCACTTCATCACCAGCCGGATATGCGGGATCTGCGGTGACAACCACTGCACGTGCTCATGCCTGAACCAGAACATGGCCTACGGGGTAAAGCCGCCGGCGCTCGGTGACCTCGCGTTCAACCTCGCCGAGACCGCTGACTACATCTTCGACCATGCGATCTTCAACGACTGCATGGCGAACGTCGACTTCTGCGAGCAGATGGTCAAGGAGACCAACCCGACCCTGCTCGCGAAGGCGGAGAACACGCCGGCCCCCGGACAGGACATCCACGGGTTCAAGACGATCGCCGACATCATGCGCGCGCTCAACCCGTTCACCGGCGAGTTCTACCTCGAGACGCTCCACGTCGCCCGGTACACGCGCGAGATGTACTGCCTGTTCGGTGGGCGTCACACCCACCCATCGACGATCATGCCGGGCGGCTGCAGCGCAGACATCACGCACCAGACCTGCACCGACTACTACGTGCGCCTGATGCGTTACTTCGACTACGTCAAGCGCAGCGTGCCGATGCACGACGACCTGTACGACTTCTTCCTTCAGGAGCTTCCGGGTTACGACATGGTCGGCTTCCGCGAGACGAACCTCGTCAACTGGGGCTCGTTCGACGACCCGGACTACGTCGACTACGACTACCGGAACATGACCAACTGGGGCCGCAAGCGCTACATCACCCCGGGCGTCGTGATCGGCGGGGAGCTGATCTCGACCGATCTCGTCGAGATCAACCTGATGATCCGGATCCTGCTCGGTTCCTCGTACTTCGACTCGTGGGAGGACGAGCCGACGTTCGTCACCCACGATCCGCTCGGCAACCCCGTCGACAAGAACCACCCGTGGAACAAGGTCACGCTGCCGCGCCCGCAGAAGCGCGACTTCACCGACAAGTACACCTGGGTGGTCTCGCCGCGGATCTACGACAAGCGAACCGACACCCACGTGTGCTGCGACACGGGCGGCGGCCCGTTCGCCCGCCAGTGGTGCACCGCCAAAGCAGGGCTGGTCGACTTCGGCTACGCCAAGGCGACGGGTCACTCGATCCAGATGGTGCTCCCGCGCTCGCCGAACATGCCCGAGATGGAGCTCGAGTGGAACGTGCCCGAGAAGTCCAACGCGGTCGAGCGCGACCGCGCGCGCACGTACCACCAGGCGTACAGCGCGTTGATCGCGCTCCACAACCTCGAGCGCGCGCTGAAGGAGGTCCAGGCCGGCCGGACCAAGAGCTGGAACAGCTTCAAGGTCCCGGAGACCGCGGTCAGCTGCGGGTTCCACGAGGCTGCCCGCGGCGTGCTGTCGCACCACATGGTGATCCAGGAGGGCAAGATCGCGAACTACCAGCCATACCCGCCGACCCCCTGGAACGCCAGCCCCCGCGACATCTACGGAACCCCCGGGCCCTACGAGGACGCCGTCCAGAACACGCCGATCTTCGAGGAGAACGGACCCGAGAACTTCAAGGGGATCGACATCATGCGGGCGGTCCGGTCGTTCGACCCGTGCCTGCCGTGCGGCGTGCACATGTACACCGGCAAGGGCAAGGTCCGGAAGGTCATGCACACCCCGACGGCCTTGGCGTAGGCGGATGGACACGGCCGCCAGGGGCGACCAGCTCGTCGAACGAGTCCAGGAGCTCCAGGAGCTGCTCGAATCGAGCGGTGATTCGGCCACGCGCGAGCTGGCCGAGGAGCTCGTGTCCGCTGTCGTCCAGATGTACGGCGCCGGCCTCGAGCGGATCATCGAGATGCTGCTCGCCGCCGGCGCCGAAGGCAAGCGGGTCGCGGCCTCACTCGCTGAGGAGCAGCTGGTCTCGACGCTGCTGCTGATCCACGACCTCCATCCGGTCCCGCTCGAGCAGCGGGTCCAGGACGCGCTCGACTCGGTGCGCCCGTACATGGAGTCGCACGGCGGCAACGTCGAGCTGCTGTCGCTCGAGCATGGGGTGGCTCGCATTCACCTGCGCGGCAGCTGCTCGGACTGCTCGGCCTCGTCGGTGACGCTCGAGCTTGCGATCAAGCAGGCGCTCGAGGAGGCAGCTCCCGACCTCGAGGGCCTCGAGGTCGAGGGCATGGCGCCGCAGACCGCCGGCGGACCGGGACTGCCGATTATTACTGGGGCCCACCTACCACCCCCGGCGCCGGCCGGGCCCACCGGGATGGAGCTCCCGATGGTCATGTCGGCGCCTCCGGCCGTGCCGTCGTGGTTCGACCTCGACTCGATCGGCGGCCTCGCTGACGGCGCGCTCGCCGCGGTCAACGTGGCTGGGTCCGACCTGCTCGTCGCCAATGTGGACGGTACCCTGCTCGCCTACCGCGACCGCTGTGCCAGCTGCGGCGCTCCGTTGCACGAGGGGCTCCTGTTGGCCGGCGCGCTGTCGTGTCCGGAGTGCGCACGGTCGTTCTTCCTGCCGCGCGCCGGGCGCTCGATGGACGACGATCACGTGCAGCTCGAGCCGGTCCCGCTGCTGCGCGAACAGGGCCGCGTGAAAGTGGCGCTCGCGCAATGAACGACGCACGGCGCGCGGGGGTGGTGTCCGGGCTGCGCGGTCTGGCACGCTCGTCCCCGCGCAAGTCGCCGACTTCATCGGACACGGAGGTCTGCGATCTGTGCCGCGTCGGCATCGGCGAGGACCACCGCCACCTACTCGCGCTGTCCGAGCGGCGGATCGTCTGTGCGTGCGAGGCGTGCTGGGCGATGCGCTCGGGCGAGGGCGACTACCGGCCGACTGGGATGCGGACGCTTTGGCTCGAGGGCCTCGACATCCCCGACGATCTGTGGGCGAGCTTCCAGATCCCGATCGGGCTCGCGTTCTTCATGGAGTCGACCGTCACCTCGTGCGTCGTCGCGATGTACCCGAGCCCGGGCGGGGCGACCGAGAGCGAGCTGCACTTCGACTCGTGGAATCGGATGCGTGAGCTCAACCCGGTGCTCGAGGGGCTCGATGCCGACATCGAAGGGCTGATCGCGAACCGGCTCGCCGACCCGCCGATGTACGCGATCGCGCCGATCGACCGCTGCTACGCGCTCACCGGCACGATCAAGGCGCACTGGGAGGGCATCTCCGGCGGGCCCGGCGTCGAGGCCGCTGTCGCGGAGTTCTTCGAGGAGCTCCGCGCGCAGGCGGTCCCGGCTTGACGGAGCGGATGCGGCCCGTGAGCATCGAGTCGATGTCAGATACTCGGCCGGGGCACGACCGGCCGCCCGACCTAGAGTTCTCGGTGCTCGGAGCGCGCCCGGTCAAGCACGCGGCCGCACCGATGCTGACGATCGACCTCCAGGTGAGCGAGGCCGACGGGCGCGAGGTGTACATGGTCGCGCTCACCATCCAGCTGATGATCGAGCCGGCGCGGCGACGCTACGACGACGCCACACGCGAGCGCCTCATCGAGCTGTTCGGCGCGCCCGAGCGGTGGGCAGTCACGACCCGCAGCCTCGTGTGGGCCAAACTCGACGTGCTCGTGCCCGCGTTCACCGGGACGACGACGGTGACCGTCCCCGTGGTGTGCCACTACGACCTCGAGCTCGCCGCCGCCAAGTATCTGGACTCGCTCCCCGACGGCCAGGCGCCGCTCGCGCTCCACTTCAACGGGATGATCTATTACCCCGCCGAGGATCGCGGGCTCCAGATGGCGCTGATCCCGTGGTCGAAGTCGATCGACTTCCGGATGCCGGTGTCGGTGTGGCGGGAGACGATCGAGCACTACTACCCGGGGAGGGCGTGGATCGCCGTCCGCTCCGAAACCTTCGAGGCGCTCCAGCGCGAGAAGGTCGCGCGCGGCCTCGCGACTCTCGACGCGTGTGTCAGCGAGCTGTTGCACGATGACTGACCACCTCGAGGAGCTTGTGGCGTCGCTGCTGTGGGAGGGCTACGCGCTGTACCCGTACACCCCGGGCGCCACCAAGAACGCCACCCCCACCCCGTTCGGGATCGTCTACCCGCCCGTTTACGCGAGCGAATGTCCGGGCGCGTTCGACCACGCCCGGCTCGAGTGCGTGGCCGACCCTTCCGAAACGGGCGCCCGCGCCACGCTGTCCGCGACGCTTCGCTACCTCGCTCCGCGCGGAGAGCGGAACGAGGCGGCCGAGCGCCGGGTCGAGATCGGGCCGCTGCCGGTCGGCGAACGCGCAACCACCGAGTTCGACGGCGGGCGGCTGACGCTCCGGTCTGAGGCGCGCAGCGACGGGTCGGCGTTCGTGCGCTGCTGCGTTCACAACACGCGCGAGGCGCCCGCCGGGCTCGACCGTGCCGGCGCGCTCGCCCGGTCCTTGATCTCGACGCAGTTGCTGGTGCGAGTGTCCGCCGGCCGGTTTCGCTCCCCGCTCGACTCCGTCCCGACGAGCGTCAACACCTACCCGGTGCTCGCCACGGACACGGACGACTCCGTGCTCGGAACCACGTACGTGCTGCCCGACCATCCGCAGATCGCGCCCGAGAGCCGTGGCGGGCTGTTCGATTCGACCGAGATCGAAGAGGCGCTGCTCCTCCACGTCCAGGTGCTGAGCGACGCCGAGCGAGCCGAGATCGAGCACGCCGATCCGGCGGTACGCGAGATGATCGAGCGCGCCGCGGCGGCGACGCCCGAGGACATCATCGCGCTCCACGGGCGCGTCGAGATCCGCGACCCGGTGACGCTCTCGCCGCCGACCGAGCCGCCGGACCTCCCGGATCCCGCCGCCGGCCAACCGGAGGCGATCGTCGACGGCGTGCGGTTTGCGCGCGGTTTGAAAGTTGTGATCCGCCCCGGACCGGGCGCCGACATTCAGGCGCGGATGCTCGACGGCCGGACCGCCACGATCGAGCGGATCCTCACCGACTACGACGGCAAGACCCACCTGGGCGTGACGATCGACGACGACCCGGGTCAGGATCTGATGCGCGAGACCGGCCGCTTTCTGTATTTCTTTGCCCCCGAGGTGGAGGTAATTGACACATGACCGACGAGCCACTACGCAGCATCCTGATAGCCGGCGTCGGCAACGCCTGGCTCCGCGACGACGGGTTCGGCGGGGAGGTGGCGAGGCGCCTGCGCGAGCGGCCGCTCCCGCCCGGTGTCGCCGTGATGGACGCGGGCACCGGCGGGCTCGACCTCGCCTACGAGGTGATGCGCGGTTACGACGCCCTCGTGATCCTCGACGTCTCCAAGCAGGGCGGCGAGCCCGGGACGCTGTACGTGATGGAGCCCGACGAGGAGTCGGTCCCCGGCGGGATCGAGGACGGCGACGTGATCAACCCGCACGCGATGGATCCGCAGACCATGCTCCGGTTCGTCAAGTCGGTCGGAGCGTGGCCGGCGCGCGTCGTCGTGATCGCGTGCGAACCGGCTGAGGTTGAGGAAATGGGTTGGGGTTTGTCAGAGCCCGTTCTGAACGCCACCGAGCGGGCTGTGGATTTGGTCGTCGAGACGGTTGCGGAGCTGCGCACCGGTGCACGAGCTCTCCCTTAGCAGCGCGATCGTCAACACCGTGGTCAAGCACGCCGACCGTCGGCGCGTGACGCTTGTGGAGCTCCGCGTGGGCAAGCTTCGTCAGGTGATCCCGGACACGCTCGAGTTCTACTTCGAGTTCGTCGCGCGCGGCACCGTGTGCGAGGGGGCGAGGCTCGAGCAGCAGGTAATCGACGCCCGCCTGCACTGCCGCGGGTGTGATCACGGCTGGGCGATCGAGATCCCGGCGTTCCGCTGCCCGGAGTGCGGTGGCAGCGACGTCGAGATCGCGAGCGGCGATGAGTTCGAGGTTGAGGCAATCGAGGTCGAGGAGGCGCAGTGCATCGGACAAAGGTGAGGATCGTTGAGGACGCGCTCGACGCCAACAACACGATCGCGGCCGCCAACCGGGCGGACTTCGACCGAGCGGGGGTAAGGGTCGTGAACTTCATGAGCGCCCCCGGCGCCGGCAAGACCTCGCTGCTCGAGCGCGTCGTCGCCGATCTCCCGGGCGTGCGCGTCGGCGTGCTCGAGGGCGACGTCGAGGGCTCGATGGACGCCGACCGCCTGGCGAGCCTGCACGTGCCCGTGACCCAGCTGAACACGGGCGCGGGCTTCGGCGGCGAGTGCCACCTCGACGCGAACATGGTGCGCTCCGCGATGCCGGCGCTGCCGCTCGACGACATCGACCTCCTGCTCGTCGAGAACGTCGGCAACCTCGTGTGCCCGGCCGAGTTCAGGATCGGCGAGGACGCGCGCGTGATGGTGAGCGCGGTCACCGAGGGCGAGGACAAGCCGCTCAAGTACCCGCTGATGTTCCGCGCCTGCGAGCTCGTGATCGTCAACAAGATCGACCTGCTCCCGCACCTCGACTTCGACCTCGAAAAGCTCCTCTACAACATCGACGTCGTGCATCCCGACGTCGAGCGGATCGTGCTCAGCGCCCGCACCGGCGAGGGCCTCGAGGCCTGGCGCGACTGGCTGCTGCGGATCGCCGCCCGCGCTCCGGAGGAGGCCGTTGCTTGACTGTCGCCGCGCTGCTCGCGGAGCGGACGGAGTGCAATGCCCGGTTCTTCGTGGAGTCGGCCGACCGGCTGGCACGCGTGTGCCATGTGATGGCCGAGCGGTTCGCGCGCGGCGGCCGGCTGATCGCGTTCGGCCGCTCCCCGGCGGCGCGGTCTGACGCGCGCCACGTCGCGGTCGAGTTCGTCCACCCGGTGATCGTCGGCAAGCGGGCGCTGCCGGCGATCGGGCTCGCCGGCGAGGGCGGCGACATCGCCGGCCAGGTCGCGTTGATCGCGGCTCCGGACGACATCGCCATGGGCTTCGGCGCGGACTGTGACGAAGCGGTCGCGGTAGCGCGAGGGCGCGGCTGCCTGACGATCGCGTTCTCGCTCGACGCGGGTGCCGAATGGGAGTTCGACCCGCCGACATCCGACCCCTGCATCCGCCAGGAGCTCATCGAGACGCTCTACCACGTGCTGTGGGAGCTCGTCCATGTGTTCTTCGAGCACCGCGGACTGCTCGAGGGCCGGAGCGAGCGCCGCGTCCACGACGCCGGCGCGTCGAGCTTCCTGTATCCGTTCCTCGACGAGCGCGAGAGCGACCTCGACGCTGTGCTCGAGGACGTGCGCCGGTCGGTGCTGATGAAGGCCGAAGAGGTCGGTGCGCTGCGTGAGCAGACGCTGACCGACAACGCGTCGGTGCTCGTCGCCGCGGCGGACGCGCTGCGTGCGAGCTTCGAGCGCGGCGGCAAGCTGCTCGCGCTCGGCAACGGCGGCTCGGCGACCGACGCGATGGACGTTGTCGCCGACTTCCGAGCGTCGGGTCGCCCCGCGATCGACCTCACCGAGGATCCGGGGATTCTGACCGCGATCGCGAACGACATCGGCGTCGAGGCGATCTTCTCCCGGCAGGTGATCGCCTATGGTGGCGCCGGCGACGTCGTCCTCGCGCTGTCGACGTCGGGCAACTCGGGCAACGTGATCCACGCGCTCGCCGAGGCTCGCCGGCGCGGCCTCATGACGATCGCGATGGTCGGCTACGACGGCGGGCGGGTCGCGAGCGAGGAGCTCGCCGACCAGGTCGTGGTCACCCGCTCCGAGCACATCCCCCGGATCCAGGAGGCCCAGGCGAGCGCGTACCACGTGCTGGTGGAGCTGGTGGGATGAGCGTGGTCTGCCGCGCGCGACGGAGGGTGCGGGTGACCGGCACGGTGCAGGGCGTCGGATTTCGGCCGTACGTGTACCGGCTGGCCGGCGAGCTGTCGCTCGGCGGATTCGTGCTCAACGACGCTCACGGCGTGCTGATCGAGGTCGAGGGCTCCTCGACGGTCGTCGACCGATTCCTCGCGCGCCTGCCCTCCGAGGCACCACCGTTGGCGGTGGTCGAACGTGTGGCGGTCGACGAGCTCGCCGTAAGCGGGGACGTCGCCTTCGCGATCCGGGAGAGCGTCGGCGGACAGGTTCCGGACGCGCCGGTGACGCCCGACACCGCGACCTGCGAGGAATGCCTGCGCGAGCTGTCCGATCCCACCGACCGCCGCTTTCGCTATCCGTTCATCAACTGCACGAACTGTGGGCCGCGGTTCACGATCGTCCGTGGCGTCCCGTACGACCGTCCGCTGACGACGATGGCGGGCTTTGCTATGTGCCCGGATTGCCGGGCCGAGTACGACGACCCGGCCGACCGCAGGTTCCACGCCCAGCCGAACGCGTGCCGGGTGTGCGGTCCTTCGGTTCGGCTGATCGGGGCTGGCGATGCGGCGGCCGAGGACCCGATTGCCGCCACCGTGGCCGCGCTCGCCGCCGGCGCGATCGTCGCTATGAAAGGGATCGGCGGCTACCACCTCGCGTGCCTCGCCCAGGATGAGCCCGCGGTCGCCGCACTGCGCGCGCGCAAGCACCGTGAGGACAAGCCGTTCGCGCTGATGGCGCCATCGGTGGCGGTGGCGGAGTCGCTGGTGTCGCTGACGCCGCCGGCTCGGAAGCTGTTGACGAGCCCCGAGCGCCCGATCCTGCTCGCCCCGCGCCGGCCCGACGCGCCGGTCGCCGATTCGGTGGCGCCGGGAGCGCCGGAGCTCGGCGTGATGCTCCCCTACTCGCCGCTCCACCATTTGATGCTCTCAGACGTCGGCGAGACGCTCGTGATGACAAGCGCGAACCTGTCCGACGAGCCGATCGCGTTCGTCGACGACGACGCGCTCGAGCGCCTGCGCGGGATCGCGGACGTGTTCCTCGTCCACGACCGCCCAATCCAGACGCGCACCGACGACTCGGTGGTGCGCGCGGCTCGGCGCCCCATGATCCTCCGTCGCTCCCGCGGCTACGTCCCCGCGTCCGTACCGCTGCCGGGCGCCGGCACGCCGCGGCCGCTGCTCGCCTGCGGCGCCGAGCTCAAGAACACGTTCTGCCTGGCCCGCGGGACGCGCGCGTGGGTCAGCCACCACATCGGCGACCTCGAGAACTACGAGACGCTCCGCTCGTTCACCGAGGGGATCGCACACTTCAGCGCGCTGTTCGCGGTCCAGCCCGAGGTCGTCGTCCACGATCTGCACCCCGAGTACCTATCGACGAAGTACGCGCTCGATCTCGATGGAGTCGACCTGATCGGGGTCCAGCACCATCACGCCCATCTCGCGGCGTGCCTGGCCGAGCACAAAGAATTTGAGCCCGCCCACCCCGTGCTCGGCGCGATCTTCGACGGCACCGGCTACGGGCTCGACGGGACGGTATGGGGCGGCGAGTTTCTGCTCGGCGACCTGCGCTCGTTCCAACGCGTGGGGTCGCTGCTCCCGGTGGCGCTGCCGGGCGGTGAGCGCGCGATCAGGCAGCCGTGGCGGATGGCGTGCTCGTGGCTGACGGCGGCCGGGGACGGCGACGGCGCGCCCGCGCTGCCGGCGTCGCTGGCACCGAGCGTCGATCCGCGCGCCTGGTCCCAGGTGCACCGCCTGATCGAGACCGGCACGGCCGCGCCGGCGACGACCAGCATCGGGCGCCTGTTCGACGCCGTCGCCGCGCTCGCCGGCGTCCGCACCGAGATCAACTACGAGGGCCAGGCGGCGATCGAGCTCGAGGCTGCGTGTGACCCTGCGGAGCGCGGCTCGTATCCGATCTCGGTGACCGGCGCACCGCTCGTGATCGACCCGCGGGAGACGATCCAGGCGATCGCCGCCGACCTCCGCGCCGGCGCGCACGCGGGCGTCATCGCCCGGCGGTTCCACCGGACGATCGCCCGCGCCACCGTCGACGCGGTGCTCGACCTGGCCGCGTCGCACGACACCGACGTCGTCGCCCTCTCCGGTGGCGTGTTCCAGAGCCGACTGCTGCTCAAGTCGGTGTGGGACGCGCTCACCGCGGCGGGCGTGCGCGTGCTCGTGCCCGAGCGGCTCCCGGTCAACGACGGCGGCATCGCCTACGGACAGGCCGCGGTGGCGGCGGCATCGCTGACATGAGCGACGTGCACCGGATCCTCGAGCAGCAGGTCTACATCCGCGGCGCGAACCGCCCGTTCGGCGAGCTCACGCCCGACGACGCCCGCTCACGCGCGGATGAGCTCCGCGCGGCGGTCGGCTGGGGACCGACCGCGCGCGTCGCGCCCGTGGCGCAGGCCTGGCGTGAGCTCTCGATTGCGATGGACCGCGCCGGCGCGGCCACCGTCGTCGCGCTCGACCCGGAGTTGCTGGTCAAGCTCGCGCCGCGGCTGTGGGTGACGCTCCCCGGCTGAGCCCCCAATCGGGAAAACAGCAGTCGCTTCGGATAGCGCCTGAGTCAGACCTCCGGCGCGCCGGCGTCGCGCGCGATGCGCACTGCGAGCTCCACGAGGCGATGCAGCGTCGGCAGGTTGTCGCCCCGGCGCCAGGCGATCGCAATCCCCATCGTCGGCTCCGGCGGCGCGAACCGCCGGTACACCGCGCCCGGTATCCGCAGGCTGCGCGACCGCTCGAGCATGATGAACGAGATCCCGGCACCTTCGGCGACGGCCGTCACGATCCGCTCCTCTTCGGGCTCGCTCCGGGCCAGCGGCGGCCACGGGGGATCGCCGCAGACCTCGCGGCGGACCTCCCGCCACGCTCCGGGGCCGTGGGCCTCGGGCCACCACACGAGCGGCTCGCCGCGCAAATCACGAGCCCGCACGCTCGTTCGCCGGGTCAGCCGATGGCCGCGCGGGAGGACACAGACCATCGGCTCGCGCCCGAGGACCAGCTCCTCGAGCCCCGCATCCTCGAGCGGAGGGCGCACGAACCCTACGTCGATCTCACCGGCGTGGAGCTGCTCGACGTGGAGCATCGTCGTGCCGAGCCTGAGGATCAGCTCGACCTCGGGGTACTCAGACCGGTAGGCCGAGACGATCGCGCCGGCGATGCCGCCGGTCAGCGACCGCGTCAGGCTCATGCGCAGCCGCCCGCGCTCGCCGGCGCCGGTGGCGCGCGCGATCACCGCCGCGCGGTCGGCACGCCGCAACAGATCTCGGGCCTCGACGAGCAACGCGCTGCCCGCCGGCGTGAGCGACGCGCCGCGGCGGTTGCGCTCGAACAGCTGGATGCCGAGCTCGGCCTCGAGCGCGCGGATTTGCTGGCTGACGCTCGGTTGGGCGAGATGAAGCCGGTCGGCGGCGCGGCGGAAGTGAAGCTCCTCAGCGACCACAACGAAAGACCGCAGCTGCCGGAGCTCCATCGGCGCGATGATAGGCGCTGCCTCTCACAGCAGCGAGAATCTGTCTTGGCTGCGCGAGACCATCGACCGTAAGGTCGGTCGCCTCGGAAGAGAGAGGAGAGGGAGATGGCGACCACACAATCGGAGATCCGCGACTTCTCGAGCCCGTTCGAGGTCCCGGTCCCAGAGGGATGCGAGGGCTGGGAGTCGATGTATCCGTACTACGCGCTGTTCAGTGAGGAACGACGCGCATCCGAGGAGGCCCGCGGCTGGTTCCGCGACGGAATGCACTTCCCCGAGCCGATGTTCCCATTCGACTTTGTCACCGCGGACTCGCCGTACATGTGCCTCGGTCAGGCCAATACACGGATCTTCGCGGTCCCGCCTGCCCTCGGAATCGACCATCGGGTGCTGTACGGGTGGGTCTACATGAGCGCCAACGCGGTGACCGACGAAGCCGAGATCGGCCGGCGCGCGCAGCTGTTCGGCGAGCGCGCCGGATTCTACTTCCAGAACTGGGACGACCTCTACGGACGGTGGCAGACGAAGGTGAAGGAGACGATCGCGGAACTCGCGGCGCTCGAGGTGCCCAATCTGCCGGAGATCGAGGATGTCGCGGTCGTCACCGAGGGGCGCGGGATCGGCTCAACGCACACGCTGCTGGTCGCCTACAACCGGCTGCTCGAGAGCATCGACCGCATCTGGCAATACCACTTCGAGTTCTTGAACCTCGGCTACGCGGCTTACCTGGTGTTCTATGAGCTCTGCAAACAGAGCTTCCCCGACATTCCCGACCAGACGATCGCGAAGATGGTCAGCGGGATCGACGTCGTCCTGTTCCGCCCCGACAGCGAGCTAGGTCGCCTCGCCGGCAGCGCGGTGGAGCTGGGCATCGCGGACGCGATCAAGACCGCCGCCTCAGAGGACGTACTGCGCGCCGCGCTGTCGGACAGCAGGCCCGGCCAGGAGTGGCTGGCCGACTGGGAGGCGGTCAAGACGCCGTGGTTCTACTACTCCAACGGCAACGGCTTCTACCACCATCACCGCTCCTGGATCGATGATCCAGGGGTTCCACTGGCGCACCTGGGGAACTACATCGCGCGACTCCAAGCCGGCGAGGATCTCAGCCGCCCGCTGGCGGAGGTGAGCGCCGAGCGCGACCGGATCAGTGTCGAGTACCGGGCCCTGCTCGACGCGGACGACGCGGTCGCTGCGTTCGATCAGAACCTCGGCCTGGCTCGGCTCGTATTCCCGTACGTGGAGAGCCACAACTTCTACGTCGAGCATTGGTACCACACGATCTTCTGGAACAAGGTCCGTGAGTTCGGGGCGCTGCTCGCGCACCACCGATTCATCGACGACGCCGAGGACGTCTTCTACCTCCAGCGGCACGAGGTCTCGGACGCGTTGGTCGATCTCCGGCTGACCTGGGCGGCGGGCTCGGAAGGCCGCGGCCCCGGCTACTGGCCGCCGATCGTGGCCCGGCGCAAGCGGATCATGGAGGCGATGCGGCGGTTCACGCCGCCGCCGGCGCTCGGCGCCGTCCCCGAGACGATCACCGAGCCGATGACGATCATGCTGTGGGGGATCACGACCGAGCGCGTGCACGAGTGGGCGGCGCCAGATCGGGACAACGGCGCGACGATCACCGGCTTCGCCGGTTCGTCAGGCACGGCCGAGGGACCGGCCCGGGTGATCCTCGAGGTCGACCGGCTCGGCGAGTTGCAGCCGGGCGAGATCCTGGTCGCGCCCGTCACCTCGCCGAGCTGGACGCCGGTGTTCGGCACGATCGCCGCGGCGGTCTCCGACATCGGCGGGATAATGTCGCACGCCGCGATCGTTTCGCGCGAGTACAGGCTGCCGGCGGTGGTCGGGACCGGCAACGCGACGAGCCGGATCAAGACGGGCGACCGGCTGCGGGTCGACGGCGACGCCGGCACCGTGACCATTCTCTCCTGACACGGCGATGAGCGACGCGCGCTACGACGCGGTCGTGCTCGGCGGCGGCCATCACGCCACGATCATCGCGCCCTACCTGGCTCGGGCCGGGATGTCGGTTCTCGTGCTCGAGCGCACCGCCCATCTCGGCGGCGGCGCCTGTTCCAGCGAAGGCCCGGCTCCCGGATTCGTGATGAACCACTGCAGCCACTGGACGCGCTTCTACGGGCATCCGGCGTACCGGGACTTCGGCCTGCTCGACGAAGGGCTGCGATACGTGTTCCCCGAGGAGAACGAGGGCATGATCTTCGATGACGGGTCCTCGCTGATCGGCTTCTCCGCCTCGCGCGTCGTCGACGCGACCACCGGCCGGCAGGCGCGCTCGGACCAGAACATCGAGCGCACGCGCGGACAGATTGCATGCTTCTCGAAACCCGACGCCGACACGTATCTCCGGCTGCTCGACGCCTACGAGCAGCACTGGAAGCCGGCGTTCCGCCGCCACCGGTTCACCGCCCCGCCACCGTGGGGTACTCCGGACCCACTCGAAGAGCTTCTCGCGGTTCCGGGCAGCCGGATACGGCCCGTCCACCAGTTCATGACGGTCCGTCAGCTGGCGCAGGACTTCTTCGAGAGCCCCGAGCTCCAGATCCTGTTCATGCGGGCCGCGACGACGTCGACCGGCTGCTTCCCGGACGACGTCCCGGGGCTCCAGGGACTGATCCACTGCCTCCCGTTGACGCTGTCGTTCGAGCCCGCCGCGATCGCCGTGGGCGGGAGCCAGGCGATCACCGACGCGCTCGTGTCCGCCGGCCGCAAGCGGGGCGTCGAGTACCTGACCTCGTCCGAGGTCGACCGGATAGTCGTCGAGCACGGACGCGCGGTCGGCGTCGAGCTCGCCGGCGGCGCCCGGATCGCGGCGGAGCTCGTAGTCAGCGATCTCGGGCTCGGACAAACCGTCCTGCGCCTGCTGAGAGACATCGAGCTCGATCCGGGCCTGCGCCGCCGCATCGGCAACGTCCACTACGACCGTGGCCAGCTCCTGTGGGCCAACGTCGCGCTGCACGAGCCGCCCCGATTCCTCGCCGAACATGACAACCCCGGCGTCGGCTCACAGCCGCGGCTGTACTGGGGACCGAAGGACCTCGACTACCTCCACCTCCGCTACCAGCCCGAGATCCTCCTGAACGGCTTCGCGGAGCGCCCGTACGTCCTGTGCTCGGTCGACAGCCTGTGGGACACCACCCGTGCGCCGGACGGCCTGCACATCGTGGGGGTCGAGGAGTTCTCCGCGCCGCGGCGCCGATTCTCGGACGGCGAGTGGCGCGCGATCAAGCGCCGGTTCACCGACAACGTGCTGCGCAACTGGGCAAACTACGCACCCAACATGACTCCCGACAACGTGATCGCGACGCGCGTCTACACGCCCGCCGACATCGAGCGCGAGCGGCCGAACCTGGTGCAGGGCGGCTACTCGGGCGGGAGCACGATCGCATCCCAGCTCGGCCGGTTCCGCCCGATCCCCGAGCTCACAGGGTACCGAGCGGTGCTCCACAACCTGTATGAATGCTCCGCCAACGTCCATTCGGGGCCGGGGATCGGACGCGGCTCGAGCTACAACTGCTACCAGGAGATCGCGCGCGACCTGCGGCTCGAGGGCGCGACCGTCGCGGCGTGATGAGCGAGGCCCGCCTGGCCGGCAAGCGCGTGATCGTAACCGGCGGCGGGCAGGGGCTGGGCCGCGCGTTCGCGCTTCACCTGGCAGGCCTCGGAGCGCGCGTGCTCGCGGCCGACATTCGCGCCGACCGCATGGAGACCACGCGCGAGCACGCAACCGTGCGAGGCGTCGAGATCCATGTCTCGACGACCGACGTCACCGACCCCGATCAGACGCGCACGCTTGCCGCCACAGCGACCGAGATGCTCGGCGGGCTCGACGCGCTCGTCAACAACGCCGCGATCGTCGAAGGCCTCACGCGCCGCCCATTCGACGAGATCGGCGAGGGCGAGTGGGACCGCGTGCTCGAGGTCAACGTCAAGGGCGCGTGGCTGTGCGCGAAGGCCGCGCTGCCGCTGCTACGCGACGCCGGCGGCGGGTCGATCGTGAACATGGCCTCGGAGGTCGCGTTCTCGGGGTCCCCCGGCCTCGCTCACTACGTGACCTCGAAGGCGGCGGTCCTCGGGCTGACGCGCGTGCTCGCGCGGGAGCTCGGCCCCGACCGGATCCGGGTCAACGCGCTCGCGCCCGGTTTCATCCCGACCGAGGGAAGCGTGACGATGACCGCGGCCGCCGAGTACGACGTCTCCGCAACCCCGCTCGGCCGACTCGGGCAGCCGGCCGACCTGCTCGGGGCGCTCGCGTTCCTGGTCTCCGACGAGAGCGCGTTCGTCACCGGCCAGACGCTGCTCGTTAACGGCGGGCGGCTCAGCCACTGACACGCGCGCTCGCGCTCATCCGAATCGGATGATGACGCGCCGTCGGCCTCAAGCGACGGTCCTGACCCGAGTCGCCATGACGGCAGATCCGCTCACCCCAAACCCATCGGATGGCATCGAGGGCGCTGACCGCCACGGTGTTCGCGTGGTCACCGATCTACCGCGGCAGATGGTCAGGGTGGCGTGGCGCGACCCCGAGCACATCTGCGAGCGGCTGACCCTCCAGGCCGTCCACAGGCTGGCGGAGCCGTCGCTCGAATGGGCGCAGGCCGCCCGCGCCGCCCACCCCGATGGCGACCTTCAGGAGATCGTGAGCGCGCTTGGCACGCAGTCCGCGCGGATCGCACGCGTGCAGGGCATGGTGGCCGGAACCCCTTTCTATCTCGCGCTCATTCCCGGCTACATGAACTACCTGTGGCAGGAGGCTCGCATGACGCTCCGGCTCGCGGCGCTCTACGGCCGCGACCCGGGCATCCTCAAGACCGCGGCGGAGTTGCTGTCGCTGCGTGGGGTGTATCCCGACGCCGATGCCGCCGAGGCCGGGCTCATCGCGGTCGAGAACATGGGCATGCCGGCCAAGCCGGACAAGCGCCGGCCGCTCCGATTGTGGATCGACTGCGGTCGCCGGATGCTCGTGTTCGGCGGCTTCATGGGCCCTCCGAGCGGCGAGTCGCGCCGCGGCCTGCGCGCGTGGCTGCGGGACGCGGCCGGGCTCGTGATCGGGATCGGCATGTGGGCGGTCACCTGGATCCTCCCGGTGACGTTCATGATCATGATGGCCTGGGGTTGCGAGACCCATGCGCGCCAGCTGTTCCAGCGCACGCGTGCGTACTACGCCACAGAAGGGCCGTCCGCGGAAGGCCCGCCCGAGCCTGGCCGCGGGTGGCGAGCCCGCGTTCCGAGTCGGAGGCAGGCGATCGGCGCAGCCGGACTCGCGCTGTCGATCGCGATCCCGGCCGGCTTCCTCGCATACGCCCTGCACGTACGCCACAAGTACGGGATCACCTGGGTCAGCGCCCTCGGCCTGCTCGTCGCCCTTTCCGTAGTGACCGCCGGCGCGGTGTATGGCAGCCGCCGGTGAGGTGGGCCAAGGCCGCGGCGCGGCCCACGCCGGCGGCGCGCCCGCGGAGCCGCGGTGGGACAAGGGTCGCGTCGAGGTATTCAGCGACGGGGTGTTCGCGATCGCGGTCACGCTGCTCGTGCTCGACATCACCATCGAGCCATCCGACTACGACCATCTCCGACACGCCCTGCTGAACGAGTGGCCCGCCTACCTGGCGTATGTGACGAGCTTCTTGACCGTGGGGAGCGTCTGGATCGCTCACCACAGTCTGTTCTCGCGGCTGCGCTCGATCGACCCGACCCTGCTCCGTCTGAACCTGCTGCTGCTGATGACGGCGGCGTTCCTGCCGTTCCCGACCAGCGTGCTGGCGCAGGCTCTTCACCACGGCGGGAGCGCGGAGCGGACCGCGGTCGTGTTCTACGGCGCCGTCGCGCTGCTGATCGAGACGCTCCTGCGTCGCTCCGAGCGATACGCAAGCTCGCACGACGAGCTCCACGTGGAGCAGACGACCGCGGAGCCTGCGCCGCAACGTCCACATGTCACGGGATGGCGCCGGTGGGTTAGCACGGCGCTGTATGCCGCGGCGATTCTGTTCGGCGTGTTCCTGTTCCCACGGGTCGCGGTCATCGGGTACCTGGCGGTCGGGATCCGCAGCGTGTTCGTGGTGGGGAGCGCGGGTCGTCTCAGCCTGAACTTGGGCTGGCTGGTCCCGAGGCGGTGGACTCGCCGGTAGCGGAGCCCTCGCGCTCGATCTGCCGCCGGCGGACGCCGACCTGGGCCGCGAAGAACACGGCCCGCACGATCCCGATGAAGAGCACGAGGTCGAGCATGATCTGGAACGAGACCAGGATCATCGCGGCATCGGTCTTCGGCGTGATGTCGCCGAACCCGACCGTACTGACCACCGTGACCACGAAATAGAACGCGCGTACGTGGTTGAGCGGCTCCGAGAAGCTCCGCGGCTCGGCGTGCGACAGCGACAGGTACGTGAACGCGAACACGATCAGGACCACGGGGACCGCGATCCCCAGCGCCTCGGCCGCGCGCAGCTCGGGATGCTCGGCCCCCATGATCTTCAGGACCTGCCAGCCGAGCACCGCCGCGAAGACGATCAGGCCGGCGAGCAGGCGCGCCAGCGTTCCGAGCCCGGTCCGGTCCACCGCCGGCACCGTGGCGTACAGCGCGAACAGCAACACAACGCTGACGAGGATCCGGAATGCCGAACGGGCTACCACCCGTTGCCGCTCGCGGCGATCCAGAAGCTCGAGCGATGTCGGGCTCACAATTCAGGCTGACACACACGGCGCTCGCACGGTTCACCCAAATCGGATGACGACGACCCCGGGCGCCGCAGGGAAGCTGGCCCTGCCCCCGCCCCGAACGAGAGGAAGCTCCATGTCCGCGCAACCATCCGACACCCCGATCCTCGACCTGCTCGGCCGGATGACCGTGGACTCGATGGAGACCTCCAACCTCGACGAGCAGACGCTGATGCTCGTCCGCGTCGCGGCGCTCGTGGCCGTCGACGCCCCGCCGGCGTCGTATCTGCTGAACCTCGGAGCCGCCGGCGACGTCGGCGTCGACAGCGAGCAGGTCCTGGGCGTGCTCGCCGCCGTGGCGCCGATCGTCGGCACCACGCGCGTCGTCGCGGCGGCGGGACGGATGGTCAAGGCGCTCGGCGCCGCGATCGAGCTCGCCGAGCTGGCCGAGTACGCCGAGAGCTGAGCCTCAAACGGCCGCGATGGGCGGATCAGCTGGCGGTCTCGGCCTCGTGCAACTGCCGGGCGAGATCGTCGGCGTTCGCGTCGATCTCCTCGGACACGAACCGGTTGACCGCCTTGATGTTTGCGGCCACCTGGTCGGCCATGTTCGTCGCATACACCACGATCAAGGCCGCCTGACCCTGATCGAGCACGTCGCCGAGGCCCTTCAGGTCCGCGTCGCTCATGCCGCCCCGCACGTGCCCGGTGACCGCGCCGATGGCCGCGCCGGCGCCGGCGCCGACGGCGAGCCCGCCGAGCAGCGCGACCCCGGGCAGAATCGCACACACTGCCCCGATCGCCAGTCCCCAGCCGAGCCCGTGTGCCGCGCCGTGGCGGGTCGGCTGCTCGTGCTTCTTGACGACGTCGATCTTGCCGTCCTTGTCGCGGGCGACAACCGCGGCGTCGAACTCGTGTGAGGTCTTGATCTCGTAATACAGGGCCTTCACGGCCTCATAGTCGGCCTCGGCCTCGGCGACATCGTCGTAGGACGCGGCCAGCACCAGCAACGTGTCGGGCTCGCTCATCGAAAGCTCGTCTCCTGTCCGGTTGGGCAACGATTCGCCGGCGATGGTTCCAGCCGGTGCGGCCCCGGGCCTCATCCCGTTTGGGTGACGCCCGGCGGCGACGGGCCAGCGACAGTTGCCGGATGCCCTGTCTCCTCGCCTTGCTCGCACTGATCTCGCCGCGGCTGGTCCTGTTCCTGCTGTGGATCTTCAGCAACGTTCTGAGCCATGCGTTCAACAGCTGGATCCTGCCGCTGCTCGGGTTCTTCCTGTTGCCCTGGACGACGCTGGCATACGCCGCGTTCTGGTCCTGGGGCCCGGGACACCACGTGACCGGCTTCGAGTGGTTCTTCGTGGTGCTGGCGTTCCTGATCGATCTCGGCTCGTACGGCGGCGGGCGGTTCGCGGCGGCCCGCCGTTGACGCGGCTTAGCCTCAGGGTCGCAACGTGAGAAGCTTGTAGGCGAGCCGGGCCACCCCCGGCTCGGAGTCCGCGTCCGGCTTGGGCGCGTGCGTGCTCATCGCGACACCGGCGAGCACCGCCCCGACCCCGACTATCTGCCAGACGGCCGACGGCTCGCCGAGCACAAGCCAGCCGGCGGCGGCGCCGACGACGGGCTCGAGGTTGAGGAACGCGCCGGCAAGCTCGGCGGGGACGCGCGCCTGACCGAACGCGAACAGCCAGAACGGCAGCGGCGTCCCGGCCAGCGCCAGCGCTGCCATCGCGAGCGCCGGCGTCGCCGCGCCGGGGGCGTGTGGCAGTCCTTCGGACAGCATCGCCACCGGCAGCGCCACGAGCGCGCCGCCGGCGAATTGCACGGCGGTCACGGCCGCCGCGTCCCGCCCCTCGAGTAGGCGCGGCTGCATCGCGATGAACGTCGCCGACAGCACGACCGACGCGAGCACGAGCAGGTCACCGCGCGGCGTCGCGCCGCCTCCGCCGGCGCCGGCGACGAGCGCGATGCCGAGCAGGGAGACGCCGTAGCCGGCCCACGTGAGCGGGCGGGTGGAGGTCTTGCCGAGCCCGGCCGCGATCAGCGCCACGAGTACAGGAGCCGCGCCGATGACCACCGCCGCGTGGCTCACGCTCGTGCGCTCGATGCCCAGGTTCTGGAGCACGATCACGGCTCCGAACCCGACCGCGCCCGACGCCAGCACCCGGGGCGTGAAGGCGTCGCGCAGCCCGCGCCGGCCGACGAGCGCCAGCAGCGGCGCGGCGACCGCGAACCTGACGACGGTCAGCCACCCGGGGGCGAGCCACCCGAGCGCAAGCTTGGTCAGGGGCACGTTTAGGCCCCACAGCGTGCCAGCTGCGGCGAGGGCAAAGATTGCTGAACGGTGCTTGCTGTTCATATGACTGAGGATCGGCCATATTGCGCTTTTCTCCAGCCTAGATTTGACATATCGCCCTCTAGACGATGGAATATTTTGTCAAATGGCCATTTCGCTTGATTTGATTGATGTGAAACTGCTCGAGGAGCTCCAGAGCAACGCCGACCGCCCGAACGTCGAGCTCGCGCGGATCGTCGGGCTGTCCCCGGCCGCGACCCTGCACCGCGTCCGGCGCCTGAAGGAGTCGGGGATCATCCGCAACGTCGTGGCCCGGCTGGACTCGGCCGAGGCCGGGTTCCCGCTCCAGGTCTACGTCGCGGTGACGCTCGGGCAGCACGGCGAGGCCGCGCACCGCCGCTTCGGCGAGGCCGTCCGCGCGATGCCCGAGGTGATCTCAGCTGACTGGGTGACCGGCGAGACCGACGCGATGCTGCTGGTGGTCGCGCGCGAGGTCGCGGAGCTTCAGCGCGTGCTCGTACGGCTCTCGACACGCGGTGGCGCCGCGCGCGTGATGACGCTGCTCCGCCTCGAGGAGCTCAAGCCGTCGTCCCCGCTTCCGCTCCAGCCGACGAGCGGCTGACCCGCCACTCAGAGCACGAGCGGCGGCACGAGATCGCCGTGTGCCCAAAGCAGCTCGTCGACGAGCTCTTCGATCTCGTCGAGAGGCAGCTCGGCCGCGGTGTGCGGGTCGAGCATCGCGGCGTGGTAAACGGGCTCGCGGCGCCCACTCAGCGCCGCGTCCACGGTCAGGCCCTGGACGTTTACGTTGGTCTGGATCAGCGCCGCGAGGTGACGCGGCAGCGCTCCCACGGGACGGGGCTCGATTCCGCCCTCGCCGGCAACACACGGCACCTCGACGCAGCACTCGCCGGGCAGGTTGTCGATCAGCTGAAAGCCGGCGGTTGCGTTGGGCACGTTCCCGTTGAACGCGAACGGCTCGCCGGTCGTGCACGCGTTGATGATGTCCGCCCCGTACTCGTTGCTCCGCTCGCCGCGGGCAATGGCGCCGTTCTGCAGCCCCGCCTGTAACTCAATCCAGTCCTGGATCTGGCGCTCGCACCGCCGCGGGTACTCGTCGAGCGGGATCGCGTATCGCTCGATCAGGTCTGGGCGGCCCGACTTGATGAACCACGGCACGTACTCGGCGAAGTGCTCGGAGGACTCGGTCACGAAGTAACCGAGACGGCGCAGGACCTCGAACCGAACCTGGTCCTCGGGTGGCACGATGTCGGCCTCGACGAGGCCGCGCAGGCTCGGATATAGATCCGCGTGATCGTCGCGGCGCTCGAGGGACAGGAAGAACGCGAGGTGGTTGATGCCGGCCACGACGTAGTCGAGATCGGCCGGCGTGATCCCGAGCACCCCGCCGAGCTGTGCGGCCGTGTGCTGGACGGAATGGCACAGCCCGACGGTGCGGATCGGGCTGGACTCGGCGACCGCCCAGCACAGCATCGCCATCGGATTGACGTACTGGAGAAGCAGGGCGTCCGCGCACAGCTCCTCCATGTCGTGGCAGATGTCGAGCAGTACTGGGATCGTCCGCAGGCCTCGCATGATCCCGCCGATTCCGAGGGTGTCCGCGATCGTCTGACGGATCCCGTAGCGCTTGGGGACGACGAAGTCGACCATCGTCGCCGGATGCAGGCCACCGACCTGAAAGCAGGCGATGACGTAGTCGGCGCCGTCGAGCGCGACGCGCCGGTCGACGGTCGCCTCCACGTCGGCGCCCGCGCGATAGACGTTCGCGATCCGGCGCGCCATCACCGCGGAGGTCTGGAGGCGCTCGGGATCGATGTCCATCAGCGCCAGCGTGACCCCGTCCGCGAGCGCGGGGAAACGGAGAAGATCGCCGATCAGCTTGCGCGCGAAGACGCTCGAGCCCGCACCGATGATGGCGATCTTGGGCGCCACCGGCTCGGGGCGCTAACCGGACGGTGCGGGGACGGTCACTGTCCGGGGTTCAGCGTCTCGCCCGACTGCTCGTCGAAGAAGTGCATCTTCGACGCGTCGAGCCACAGCTCCGCTTCGTCGCCCGATCGCGCCCGGCTCTCGGGGCTGAGCCTCGCCACCAGCACGCTTTCGCCGCTGTCGGTCAGCTCCGACACGCCGCCGGCGTCGTCGCGCAGCTCCTGCAGCTCCTCGGACTGCACCATCTTGCCCTGGATCCCGAAGTGGGCGTAGTACTCGGCCCCCATTGCCTCGACCAGGTCGAGCTTGGCCTTGAACGTGGCGCCGCGCGCGTGGGCTTCGCGGTCGACCTTCGTCGCGTCCTCGAAGTCCTCAGGGCGAATGCCGGCGATAACCCGCCGCCCGTCCGGCTGGCGCCCGAGCCGCTCGCGGACCTCCTGCGGGAGCGCAACCTCGCCCATCGGCAGGTTGACCGATCCGTTCGTGAGCGTGGCCGGCATGAAGTTCATCCCCGGCGAGCCGATGAACCCGGCGACGAACAGGTTCGAGGGGTCGTTGTAGAGCTCCATCGGCGAGCCGACCTGCTGGAGGAGGCCGCTGAGCATGACCGCGACGCGGTCGCCGAGCGTCATCGCCTCGGTCTGGTCGTGGGTAACGTAGACCGTGGTGGTGTTGAACCGGCGCTGGATCCGGGCGACCTGCGCGCGCATCTGCACGCGCAGCTTGGCGTCGAGGTTGGACAGCGGCTCGTCCATCAAGAACACCTTGGGGTCGCGGACGATCGCGCGGCCCATCGCGACGCGCTGCCGCTGCCCACCCGACAGGTTCGCGGGCTTGCGTGCGAGGTGCTCGGTGAGGTCGAGGATGTCAGCGGCCTCCCCCACCTTGCGGTCGATGTCGGCCTTCGGGACCTTCTTGAGCTTCAGCGCGAACCCCATGTTGTCGCGCACGGTCATGTGCGGGTAGAGCGCGTAGCTCTGGAACACCATCGCGATGTCGCGGTCGCGCGGCGCAACCCGGTTGACGACCTTGCCCTCGATTCGCAACTCGCCCGAGGAGATGTCCTCAAGCCCGGCGATCATGTTGAGCGCCGTCGACTTTCCGCAGCCGGAAGGCCCGACGAGGATCATGAACTCCCCGTCGGCGATCGTGAGATTGAGGTTCTTGACGGCCTCGAAGCCGTCGGGATAGCGCTTGACGATGTCGTCGAGAACGATGTCGGCCATTTCCGCTCCTTTTAGCCCTTGACGGCCCCGGCGGTGAGTCCGGAAACGATCCGTCGCTGGAAGATCAACACCATGATCAGGATCGGCACGGTCACGACGACCGCTCCCGCGGCGATCGCGCCTGCCGGCTGCTGGAACTGCGAAGCGCCCGTGAAGTACGCCATCGCGACGGGCGCGGTGCGTGCTGCATTCGAAGTCGTCAGCACGTTCGCGAACAGGAAGTCGTTCCACGCGGCGATGAACGCGAGGATGCCGGCCGTGAACACCCCGGGCATGGCGAGCGGCAGGATCACCCGGCGGAACGCCTGCATCGGCGTCGCCCCGTCCATTTGGGCGGCTTTCTCCAGGTCCCAAGGTATCTCTCTGAAGAAAGCCGACAGGACGTAAATGCACAGCGGCAAGGAGAACGACAGGTATGGCAGGATCAGCCCGGGCCAGGTGTCAAACAGCCCGACGTTCCGCCACACGTTGTAGAGGCCGCCGACGATCGAGATCGCGGGGAACATCGTGACCGCGAGCGCGCCGGCGAGGATCAGCGTCTTGCCGGGGAAATCGAGCCGCGTGATCGCGTACGCGGCCGCCGACGCGAAGCACAGCGCAAGCAGGGTGGTGATGAGCGCGATCCCGATCGAGTTGCGCAGCGCGGGCGGGAAGAAATCGGTGTGGAACACCGACGAGTAATTACTGAGCGTCCAGTGCGTCGGAAGGAAGCTGCCGTCGCCGATCGACTCCGGTGTCTTCAACGACAACGACATGATCCAGACGACAGGGAACAGCGCGTAGACCAGAACTGCGACTACCGCGAGGCCCCAGAGCGTCTTGCGTGCGGGCGTGTTTTCGCTGTTCACGTTGTCTTACCTCCGCTGAGGACTGGCACCGAGGAACCGGAAGAAGAAGAAGGCGATCAGGCAGACGCACAAGAAGATCAGCACAGCGATCGCCGATCCCAGGCCGAGATCGAGCCTGCCGATCAGGACCTGGTAGCCGAGCAGTGAGACGCTCGCCGTGTTGTTGGCGCCGTTGGTGATGATGTACACCGAGTCATAGATCCGGAACGCGTCGAGCGCCCGAAACAGCACCGCGACCGCTAGCGCCGGCTTGATCAGCGGCAGCGTGATCCGCCAGAAACGCTGCCACGCGGATGCCCCGTCGACCTTCGCCGCCTTGTACAGATCCTCGGGGACGAGCGCGAGCGCCCCGAGCATCAACAGCGATATGAAAGGCGTCGTTTTCCACACGTCCGAGAGGATGATCACCGCGAACGAGCCGGCGCGGGTCGTCAGCGGAGGCGTCGAGAGCCCGAGCCACTGGGTGGCAAACCCGGTGGCCGGGTTGAACGCCAGCGACCATGCGAACGCTGACACAACCGTCACCGCACCGTAGGGCACAAGCACCGCCACCCTGACCCAGGTGCGCGCGTACAGGGCTCGATACATGGCCTCGGCGATCAGCAATCCGAGCACGAGCTCGAGCACGAGCGAGACGACCGTAATGATCACGGTGTTGAGCACGTCGGTCCACCACGTGCTCGAGCTCAGGACGTACCAGTAGTTGTCCAGACCGATCCAAGCGGTGAGATGCGGGAACCGCAGATCGGCGCGATGCAGCGAGAGCCAGAACGCGTACAGGATCGGGAACCCGGCAACGAGCAGCATCACGGCCACCGCGGGCAGCGTCAGCATCAGCCCGAGCTTGCGCTCCGCTCTCGCCCGGCCGGTCAGACCGCGGGTCTTCGGCGGAGCGGCGAGGGGCGCAGCAGCGGGGGTTCCGGCGACGGTGGCCATCAGCACAGACCTCCCTTGAGTAGCGTCGTCAGACACGAACGCAGGCTGTTGATGTCAGACACCGGCTTGATCGCGGCCGGTGGGTGCAGCGTCTGCTGGATCGCCAGCGTCACGTCCGAGTAGTACGGCGTCTCGGGGCGGTTGGTGGCGTGCTCGAGTTGCTTGAGCAACACGGCGGCGAACGGGTAACTCTTGATCACGGTCGGGTTGCGGTAGGACGCGATGGTCACTGGCGGCAGCCCCTCGTTGATCGCTTCCTGGTTCTGCCAGTAGTAACGAGTCATACACAGCGCGGCCGCGAGCGCCTGCTTCGGGTACTTGGTGTACGCCGAGACGCCGATGTTGGCGCCACCGACCGAGGACTTACCGGGCACGCCGGGATACACCGACGGGTACGGAGCCCAGCCCATGTTCGCGAACACGTGCTTGGTGACCGAGCTGGTCGCCGCGTCAGTCCGGCCAGCGGCGTACACGTATGGCCAGTTGAGCATGAACGCGGCGTGGCCGGCTTCAAAGGCGAGGCGTCCCTGATCCTCCTGATCGGTCGACAGCGACGGATCCGCGCGGCCGGAGGTCGCAACGTCCCTGAGGATCTGAGCTGCGACCACCGCGGGGTGGCCGAGCACCGGCTTGTCCTGCGCGTTGACGACCTCACCACCCGCCGACGCCAGGACGCTGTTGAACCACACGGTGTAACCCTCGTACTGCTGACCCTGCTCCTCGATCAGGCCCTCGCTCGCCGGGATCTTCTGCGCGTCGGCGATGACCTTGGCCCAGGTCGTAGGCACCGGCTGCCCGATCTTCGCGAGCAGGTCCTTGCGATACCAGAGCAGCTGCGCGTTGGTGTTCAACGGCACCGCGTACAGCGTTCCCTGGTACTCGGCCGACTGGGCGGCGATCGGGAGCACTCCCTGGAGCGCCTGCTGCCGCGCCGCCCCGGTGATCGGCTTGAGCCAGCCGGCAGCAGCAAACTCGGCGGTCCAGATCGTGTCCATGTTGAGGAGCGAGTAGTCGCCGTCGTGCGCGGCCAGGCGCTGGACGGCGAGCTGGCGCGAGGCGTCTGAGCTGTTCGCCTCGGGAGTGATCGAGATGTTGTAGCTGCCGCCCGAGTCCTTGCTGCAGGTAGCGGCGGCCTTCACGTTGGTTCCGTTCGAGTCGACCGGGCTGTAGTACACGATCGAGGCCGGACCGTGCGTCGAGCCCGAGGATCCGCAGGCCGCGATCCACAGCGCACACAATGCCCCGATCGCAATCGCCTGAGCAATGCGGACAACCTTTGACGCTTGGCTCACAAGATCCTCTCCTGACTCGGTCCGGGCCGGGCGCGTGGCGCGGCGTGTTCTACCGACGCGAAGAAGTTGTGAACAGGCTCGTTCGGCTATGCCGGACGGGTGTTCGCCCCGGTGTTCAGCGCCGCTCTTTGCGGATCTGATGGGCCATGGTGTCGTCGCGTGCCGACGGCGGTCTCACCTCTCCTGACACCTGATGGTGACAGTTCTGCACGAAATGCAATCCACCGATTCGGTACGCGTCGATCGGCGGCATCGCGGAACCAGTGGGGCGCGGTGGTGATCCGCTCCCACTGCCGGCGCACACCGTGTACCTTACGACGATGTCCCGCGAGTCGGTGCTTTTGGGAGCCCTGACGACCGAGCTTACGAGCACCTCGGATCTGTACGAGCGGGTGGGCTACGGTGCACTCGCCCGTATCGGCCTGATCCCGTATCACGCGTTTCGCGCCGAACTGCAGCGACTGGAGTCGACCGGAGTCCTCGCGAGCGAGACCGGGACCGACGGCTCGACGATGTGGAGAATCGCTCCCGAGCCTGCGGCTGAGGAGCCTATACTCGACGGAGATTGAGATGCTCGTCCTAGGCCTCGTGCACGGCAGCGGATGGGAACCGCCCGACCATGGATGGGCGCCCGAGCCTCCGCCCGAGGACGATCCTCCGCAGCGACGCGAGTGGAATCTCGACTGGCGCAAGCTGCCGTGGCGGTCGCTCGCGTGGCTGGCCGTGTGGGCATTCCTGATGGCGATCGTGCCGTTCGTGAGCAGCACGTTCGGCGGACTGGCCGGGTTCCTCGTCCTGATGGCCGCGGTCGCGCTCGCGTTTTGGCGGCTAGAGCGCTTCTGCGCCCGTCAGTACTGGGACGGCCTGCGCGAGTTCAAGCTCTAACGACGCCCGCGCAGGACACCGTTCCGGCATTCTCGAACGGGTGTTGACCCCCTCCAGACCGACTGACACACTCGCGCCGCGCCAATTTCTCAGCGAGGGGAGACTCATGGAGACGGCAACTCCGCATCGCACTCTGATCGTCGCCAACCTTACGGCCTCGACGCCATTCCTCCTCCAGGAGGTCAAACGGCTTGGGGAGGAGCGCCCGACCTCTTTCAGCTTGCTGATCCCGAACGTCCAGCAGAGTCAGGGCGCGGACTGGTCGATCGCGACCGCGAGCAAGCTGCTCGGAAGAGCCGCCGGTTCGAACGTCGACGGACACGTCGGCGGGCAGGACGCATTCGAGTCGATCAAGGCCGAGATCGCGGGTGGCAACTACGACGACATCGTGATCTCGACGCTGCCCAAGCGCCGCTCCGAATGGCTTCAGAAGGATCTCCCGACGCGCGTCGAGGCACTCGGCCTCCCGGTCACCGTGATCACGCCTCCGGAGGAACCGAGCGCGCTCAAGCAGTTCACCGAGACGTTTTCGGCCAAGGCATCGAACGAGTAGCGGCGGCTTCAGGCCGCCAGCGCGTGGTGGCGGATCGCGGCTGAGATCCGGGACGCGGCGGCGACGACGGCCCGCGCGTGGAGATCGACGTTCGTGGTCGAGAACCGGTCGAGCAGGTCGAGGATGATCGCCCCGGCAACGTTGCCATCCGCGTCGCGGACGGGTGCTGCGACCGCGCCGCTGTCATGGATCTCGTCCGCCTCGTTGTACGCCCAGCCATCGCGCCTGACCACCTCGAGATAGAGCTCGAGCTCGTCGACCGACGCGTGCTGGGTGCGGACCAGTCCATCGCACCACAGCGTCTTGATCTCGGCGCTCGTCCGGCTCGCCAGCAACACGTTCGCGGCGGCGCTGCCGTCGAGCGGGGCCGCGGTCCCCGCGACCGGACCGCACCCGCTCGCGTGGCGGGGGCTGTTGCGCCGGTCGATGTAGATGATCCGCCCGCAATCCCAGGCCGCGAGGCTGACCGTAAGGCCCTGGCGGTCGGCGAGGTCGCGCACCACCGGCCGCGCGTGCGCCTTGAGCTCGCTCGTGCGCAACAGCACCGAAGCAAGCGTGACCGTGCGCCACCCCAGCCGGTATCGGCCGTGGCCGACGCGCTGGAGCAGTCCGATGCCGGCCAGGCTCGCGAGCACATCGTGGGCGAGCGACTTCCCGATGCCGAGGCGCTGCGCCGTTGCCGTCACCCCCCACTCCGGCTCCTCGGTCGTGAACAGGTCGAGCACCGCTCCCGCTCTAGCCAGTGTGCCTAGCATCTTCTTCTCCCCGATCCCGATGCATTCACGATGCGAAGCACCACTCCGCATCCACCTTTGCCGCGCGCGGAGGATCCGCGCCCGCCCGCTCACAGGTTCGGGCCGCCACGATCGAGGCGAACTCGACGGTGCGCAGCACCGCGTCGAAGTCGCCCAGGTCCTGACGCCCCAGCCCGTCGGCCACCCACCCCCCGAGCCACGCCGCGCCGAACGCGTCGCCCGCCCCGATCGTGTCGATGACCTCGACATACTTCGCCTCGACCAGCGCCTCGCGCGTCGTGGTCAGGACCGTCGCACCGCGCCGCCCGTTGGTGAGCAGCACCACCGACGGACCGCGCGCGAGCAGGGCCCGTGCGGTCTGGTGCGGCGTCCGGTCCGGGTCGAGGTACGCGAGATCCTCCTCACTCGCCTTGACGACGTCAGCCAGGCACAGGAGATCGCGAAGGCGATCGCAGTACACGGTCCGTGCGCGGACCGCGTCAGCACGGCAATTCGGGTCGACGAGGACCAGCGTCTCGGCGCCCGCATCGCGTACGAGCGCCGCGATCGCACTCGCCTGCGGCTCGGCGGCGACCCCGAGTCCGCCAACATGGAGCGCCGCCGCCCGCGCCGGCATCGACGCACGCGCCTCCTCGGGCAGCAGCCCGGCCGCTGAGGTCCCCTCGATGTAGAAGCGATAGTTCGCCGCGCCGTATCCGTCGAGCTCGACCCGCGCGAACGTGGTCGGGTCGTCGGTCGCCACGATCCCATCGAGGTTCACGCCCGACTCCTCGAGCGCGCTGCTCAGAGCGTGTCCGTAGCGGTCGGTCGACAGCCGACCGATGAACACCGGCCGCTGCCCGAGCCGCCCGAGCGTCCGGGCAGCGTTGAACGCGCCACCTCCGAGATGCGGCGTCGTGCCGCCTCCAGGCTCGAGCACGAAGTCGACGATCGCCTCGCCGGCGACCGCGATCGCGCGCCCGGAATGCGAATTCGCGCCGGTCACCGTACACGGCGACGCGGCCGCGCCTGGGGCCTTGACTGGACTCTCCTGACCTCGTTTGAACATTTCCCCGCAACCGTCGCTGCCGGATGCTCGCCCAATGGCTACCTGAACCTCTCGATCTCGGTGCGCCTGTGAGCGAGGAAATGAGGAACCAACTCTGGAACCGGTTCCACCAGTTTTCCACTATTCCATGGCAGGTCTCCTTAGTCAAGTGAGAATCGTTGACGGCGGAGCTACGCTGGTGGGTGATGGATCCGGTTCCACCCAAGTCGCGGGATCGTGCACCGACCATCCGCGATGTCGCACGCCACGCCAAGGTCGGGGTCGGGACCGTCTCGCGCGTGCTGAACGACAGCCCGCTCGTAAGCGAGGACGCGCGCCGGCGGGTCCACCGGACGATCGACGAGCTGGGATACCGGCGCAGCTCGACCGCGCGGAACCTCTCGCTCGGGCGCACGCAGATGATCGGCGTGGTGGCGCCGTTCTTCACGAGCAATTCGGTGCTCGAGCGGCTGCGCGGCGTGGTCGGCAGGCTCCGCGACCAGGGCGACTACGACCTGGTCCTGTTCGACGTCGAGACGCTCGCCCAGCGCGACGCCGCATTTGCCAGCTTCGCCCGAACCGACCGCGTCGACGGCCTGCTGGTCATGTCGCTGCGACCGACCGATGACGAGGTCGAGCGCCTCCGCCGCGAGGGCCTGCCGGTCGTGCTCGTCGACGTCGTCCATCCGGAGCTCCCGCGCGTGGTGATCGACGACGTGCTCGGCGGCACGATGGCGACCGAGCATCTGATCGCCCGGGGGCACACGAACATCGGGTTCATCGGCGACGAGCCGAGCCCGTTCGGATTCACGTCGAGCGAGCGGCGGCGCCACGGCATGGCGCGCGCGCTGCGCCGCGCGGGGATCGCGCGCAACGGCACGCTCGAGCGCCGAGCGCCGCACGGCCGCGACCAAGCGCGCGAGTCCGCGGAGTCGCTGCTGCGCCTGTCCGACCGCCCGACGGCGATCTTCGCCGCCTCGGACGTCCAGGCCATGGGCGCGCTCGAAGCCGCCCGGGCGATGGGCCTGCGCGTGCCCGAGGACCTCGCGGTGATCGGCTTCGACGACATCGAGGTCGCCGAGGTGCTGGGGCTGACCACTGTCCGCCAGCCGTTGCGCGAAACTGGCGCTCGCGGCGTCGAGCTGCTACTGGCGGCGATCGACCGGGACGGGGGCGAGCCGACCGAAGAGGTCGCGCCGCTGACGGTCATCGTCCGCCGGACGACGTAGCGCTCGGGCTGGCGCGGGCATCCCCCGGCGCCGACATGTTCGCGATGGCCGAACGGAGCTGGGCGACGCGCCCGCCGCACGATAGAAACGCGCGGGTGACCCAGTCGGCCGCCGCCCCGTCCGCGCTCGAGGAGTCCGAGCTCGCCGCCCGCTTGGCGTCCCTGTCGCTCGAGCAGAAGGTGCGCCTGCTGACGGGCGCCGACTTCTGGTCGCTCCATCCCGAGCCGGCGGTCGGGTTGCGTCGGCTGGTCGTCTCCGACGGGCCGGCCGGGGTCCGCGGCGAGCGGTGGGACGAGCGAGACCCGTCGGCGAACGTCCCCTCGCCCACGGCGCTGGCGGCGACGTGGGACGAGGAGCTGGTCGAGGAGCTCGGCGGGCTGCTCGCGTCCGAGGCCAGGCGCAAGGGCGTCGACGTCGTGCTCGCGCCGACCGTCAACCTCCACCGCACCCCGTACGGCGGGCGGCACTTCGAGTGCTTCAGCGAGGATCCGCTGCTGACCGCACGAATCGGCGTCAGCTACGTCTGTGGGCTGCAGGAGGGCGGCGTCGGCGCGACCGTCAAGCACTTCATCGCCAACGACTCCGAGACCGACCGCATGACGCTAGATGCGCGACTCGACGAGCGGACGCTGCGCGAGCTGTACCTCGCGCCGTTCGAGGCGATCGTCCGCGAGGCTGGCGTGTGGTCGGTGATGGCGTCCTACAACGCCGTCAACGGCGAGCCGATGACCGAGAGCTCGCTGCTCTACGGCATCCTCCAGCGCGAACTCGGCTTCGACGGGGTCGTGATGTCCGACTGGTTCGCGACCCGCTCGACGCAGGCGTCGGCGAACGCGGCGCTCGATCTCGTGATGCCCGGTCCCGCCGGACCGTGGGGGGACGCGCTGGTGGCGGCGGTCAACGCCGGCGAGGTCGATCCCGCGGCGGTCGACGACAAGGTCCTGCGGATCCTGCGTCTCGCGGCGCGGGTGGGAGCGCTCGAGGGCACCGCCTCCGCCAGACCGCCCACCTACGACGACGACGAGATCGCCTCAGCGCTCCGCCGGGTCGCGGCCGCCGGGTTCGTGCTGGCGCGCAACGACCGGGGCCTGCTCCCGCTCGACCGCGGCCGCCTGGGGACGATCGCTGTGATCGGCCCGAACGCCGGCGCGGCCCGCACGCTCGGCGGCGGGAGCGCCACGGTGTTCCCGCCCTACACGGTGTCGCCACTCGACGGCCTGACGGGCGCGCTCGCTCCCGGCGTCGAGATCGTGCACAGCGTCGGCGTGCAGTCGAGCAGCCGGATACCGGTGGCGGACCCGCGGTGGCTGCATATCCCCGGCGCTAGCGAGCCGGGCGTCGAGCTTCGCTTCCTGGCCGCCGACGGGAGCCTGGTCGCGAGCGATCACCGCCGCGGGTGCGCGTTCAAGTGGCTTGGGTCGTTCGAGCACGCCGGCAGGGTCGCGCGGATCGAGGTCCACGCCGTCCTGCGGGCAAGCGACGCGGGCACGTACACCGTCGGTGCGTCTGGGGTCGGCCGCTACGCGCTGTCCATCGCCGGCGCGGTCGCGTTCGACGAGCGGCTCGAGCTCCGCCCGGGCGCCGACGTCGTCGAGGGGCTGGTGGTGCCGCCGCAGGCGACGCACGACGTCGAGCTTGGTGCCGGCGACGAGATCGAGATCGTGCTCGTGCACGACGTCGGACCGTTTGGGGACGAGCCGGACGGGGTCCGCGTGAACTTCCAGCTGAACCTCGCGCCACCGCGCCCGGACGACGACGACGAGATCGAGCGGGCCTGCGCCCTCGCCGGCGCGGCCGACGCGGTCGTGCTCGTCGTCGGGACCACCGAGGAGGTCGAGAGCGAGGGCTTTGACCGGGCCTCGCTGACACTGCCCGGCCGCCAGGATGAGCTCGTGCGCCGCGTCGCCGCCGCCAACCCGAACACCGTTGCCGTCGTCAACGCGGGCGCGCCCGTGCTGATGCCGTGGGCGCACGACGTCGCCGCCGTGCTGCTCGCGTGGTTCCCCGGCCAGGAATTCGGAAACGCGCTCGCGGACGTCCTGCTCGGGCGGGTCGAGCCCGGCGGCCGGCTGCCGACAACCTGGCCGGCCACCGACGCCGGGCTGCCCTCGACCGTTCCGGTTCGAGGCGTTCTGAGCTACGACGAGGGGCTGCTGATCGGGTATCGGGGCGAGGGCCGGAGCGAGCGTGCGACGCTATTCGCGTTCGGGCACGGGCTCGGCTTCTCGACGTGGCAGTACGAGTCGATCGAGGAGCCGGCCGAGGCGTCGCCTGGGTCCGCGGTCCGCGTGACCGTCGGGCTTCGTAACACCGGCACCCGGCCGAGCCGTGAGGTGGTGCAGCTGTACGCGAGCCGACGCGAGAGCGGGATCGAGCGGCCGGTGCGGTGGCTGGTCGGGTTCGCGGCAGTCGAGGCCGATCCCGGGCAGCCCGCCACCGCGACGATCATCGTCCCGCCGCGGGCGTTCGAGCACTGGAGCGTCCAGGCCGGCGGCTGGGCGGTCGAGCCAGGCACGTTCGACCTGGCTGCCGGCTCCTCGTCGGCGGTGCTGCCGTTGTCGACCCGGATCTCGGTGGCATGACGGCCGCACGCCCGGACCGCAACGGGACGCCGTGGTGGCGGAGCGCGGTCATATACCAGGTCTACATCCGCAGCTTCGCCGACGGCGACGGCGACGGCGTCGGCGACATCGCGGGACTCCGCTCGCGCCTTCCCTACCTCGCCCGGCTCGGAATCGACGCGCTGTGGATCAACCCCTGGTATCCGTCGCCGATGAAGGACGCCGGCTACGACGTCTCGGACTTCCGCGCGATCGAGCCGCTGTTCGGCACGCTCGCGGATGCTGAGGCGATGATCGCCGACGCCCACGACCTCGGGCTGCGGATCCTGCTCGACATCGTTCCCAACCACTTCTCCGACCAGCATGCGTGGTTCCGGGAGGCGCTCGCCGCCGCCCCGGGCTCGCCCGAGCGCGCCCGGTTCATCTTCCGTGATGGCCAGGGGGCGGACGGAACCGAGCCACCCAACGATTGGATGAGCAACTTCGGCGGGCTGGCCTGGACCCGGGTTCCCGAGGCCGACGGTCGTCCGGGCCAGTGGTATCTGCACCTGTTCACGCCCGAGCAGCCCGACGTCGACTGGACCAACTCCGACGTGCAGGAGGAGTTCACCCAGACGATGCGGTTCTGGTTCGCGCTCGGGGTCGATGGATTCCGGATCGACGTCGCCCACGGCCTTGCGAAGGCCGAGGGCCTTCCGGACGTCGGCTCGACCGCTTGGCCGCCAGTCGGCGGCGAGATCGTCGACCACCCCCACTGGGACCGCGACGAGGTCCACGAGATCTACCGGTCGTGGCGCTCGCTCGCCGACACCTACGACGATCCGCGCGTGTTCGTCGCCGAGGCGTGGGTCCACCACCCCGAGCGACTCGCGCACTACGTCCGCGCCGACGAGCTGCACACCGCGTTCAACTTCGACTTCCTGCTGGCGCCGTGGGACGCCGAGCGGATGCGCGAGTCGATAGTCGGCTCGCTGACCGCGCACGAAGCGGTCGGCGCGCCCGCGACCTGGGTCCTGTCCAACCACGACACGGTCCGCGAGGTGTCCCGCTACGCCCGCCCTCAGCGCGCCCGGACGTTGCGCAAGCTCGATGACCTCGCCGCCCTGCCGGCCGACTTCGCCGTCGGCCGCCGGCGCGCCCGGGCCGCGGCACTGCTGATGCTCGCGCTGCCGGGCGGTGCCTACGTGTACCAGGGCGAGGAGCTCGGCCTGGCCGAGGTCGAGGACCTGCCCGAGGACGTGTTGCAGGACCCGGGGTGGGAGCAGTCCGGCCGGACCGAGCGCGGCCGTGACGGCTGCCGGGTGCCGATCCCCTGGTCGGGCGAGACGCCGCCGTTCGGATTCAGCCCGGACGATGCGGGCGCGCCGCCGTGGCTACCGCAGCCGGCCGAGTGGAGGGAGCTGACGGTCGAGGTACAGACCGGCGATGAGGACTCGATGCTCGAGCTCTACCGCCGCGCTCTGCACCTTCGCCGCGCCCAGCCGGCGCTTGGCGACGGCGGGCTCACGTGGCTTGACGCGCCCGATGGCGCCCTCGCGTTCGGGCGCGACCCTGGATTCGTGTGCATCGTCAACCTGTCCGGCGATCCGGTGCCCGTCCCCGACGGGACCGAGATCCTGATCTCGAGCGGGCCGCTCATGGACGACGGCTGCGTGCCCTTCGACACCTCGGTGTGGCTCACGAGCTGAGCCGGGGTTAGGACCTGAGCCCGCGACTCGTCCGCCCGCGGGCTCTCGGGCAGGCGGGCCGCCACGGCCTCACCCCGTGCGGCCCGCCAACGCCCTTATACGCCGGGCCAGCGGTTCGACGTCGACCGGGCGGCTGGTGTCGACCTCGATCAGCGGTCCGAGCCCGAGCGGCCTCAGATGATGCTCGTTCCACAGCTCCTCGGGCGGCCGCTGGGCGTCGAGGTGGCCGGCGTGCCGGGTCGCGCTCCGGGCCTGGTAGCGCTGCTCGGCGACCTCCCGTGGGCACCGGCAGCGCACCTCGACGAGCGTCCCTTCCAGCGCGGTCAGATGGGGCACCGTGTAGGGGTAGAACGTGCTGTCGAGTACCGCTCCGGGAGCGGACCGCGCGACCTGCAGCATCGCCATCACCGCCGCCCGGCCAAACCGGCGGCTGTCCTCCACCGTCCCCGGCCGCCCGAGTTCGCTCATCAGTGCCTCCTTGATCTCGTCCTTGGCGAGCAGCGGCAGACCGAGCGCCCCTGCCAGCGGGACCGCGAGCGAGCTCTTGCCGGATCCGGGCGGGCCGGCGACCAGGACGAAGATCGGTGGCGCGTCGGCCACGAGCGAGCGCACTTGGGAAGTTACCCCGTCTATACCGTAGTTACTTCCCAACAACTCCCGGAACTCAGCCTGCGCGCGTCCCGGAATCCGCCGGCCGCGCTAATACCCCTGGTTCGTGATGCTGTAGCCCTGGGTGGTGGTCGTGGTGTGCGTCGTGGTCGTCGTCGGCTTGGGCGGCGTGACCACGGGGGCGGACGTCGTCGTGACCGGCGGCGGGGCCGAGGTCGTCGTCACCGGCGGCGGGGTTGTGGCGGTGTGAGTCGTCGTCGGCTTGGGAGCCGCCTTGTGGTGATGCACCGTCTTCTTGGCCGTCGTCTTGGTCGTCGAGGTCGTCGTCGTGGTGGACGAGGTCGTGGGCGGCGTCGCCGCGGCTGGGGTCGAGGTTGAGCTCGACGACGCAGAGTTGCCGCCGCATGCCGCCAATGCCAAGGCGGCCAAGATCATGCAGGGCAGCGCTCTTTTCATAAAACCAACTCCCGTCCTGGATAGGAAAACGTTCACCATTCAGGGTACAAGACACCCCCGGCGCCGAAACGTTTCGCCTTCGGCGCACGGCAAGCCACACCCCTGTTGCCCGTGCCCGCTCGGTCGCAGGGTAAGGTATCGACGCGGATGGAGGCATCGGAAACTTCGTCCGCTCCCCGGGACACCGACGGCAAGGCTGCAGCGGGGGCGGCAGTAGTCGACAGTGGGGTCCGCCCTGATACAGGCGCTGGCGCCCCACCGGACGACGGCGGCCGGGCACGGTCCCGGGCGGGCGGAATCGGGCTGGGCTCGCACTCGGCGTGGATCCTCGTCGTCTGCTGCGTGGCCCAGTTCATGGTCATCCTTGACCTGAGCATCGTCAACGTCGCGCTGCCGTCGATCCAGTCGAGCCTGAACTTCAGCTCGGCCGACCTGCAGTGGGTCGTCGACGCGTACGCGATCACGTTCGCCGGGTTCCTGATGCTCGGCGGCCGCGCCGCCGACCAGCTCGGGCAGCGGCGGGTGTTCGTCAGCGCGCTGGTCCTGTTCTCGTTCACATCGCTCGTCGGCGGCCTCTCCACCACGAGCGAGATGCTCGTCATCGCCCGCGGGGTCCAGGGGTTCAGTTGCGCCTTCATGGCCGCCTCTTCGCTGGCGATCATCACCTCGTCTTTCCCGCCGGGACCGCAGCTGCACCGCGCGATCGGGCTGTGGGCGGCGATGAACGGCGCGGGCGGCGCCGCCGGCGTGCTGTTCGGCGGGATCATCACCGAGCTCATCAGCTGGCGCTGGGTGCTGCTGATCAACCCCCCGATCGGGTTGGTCACCGCGTTCATCGCGTACAAGGTCGTGGCCGATCGGCGCCGCGGCCAGCCCGGCCGCAGCTTCGACGTCGCCGGCGCCGTGACGCTCACCCTCGGCCAGATAGTGCTCGTCTACGGCGTCGTCCAGGCGGGTCTGCGCAGCTGGCACGCCGGGCAGGCGCTCATCCCGATCCTCGTCGGGCTCGCGCTGCTCGGGGCGTTCAACGTGATCGAGACGCGCGTGGCGTCCGATCCGCTGATCCCGTTCAAGGACCTGACGAAACCGCTCAACGTCGCCAACGGGATCGTGGTGCTGTTCAGCGCGGCGCTGTTCCCGATGTGGTTCCTGAGCTCGCTGTACCTGCAGCAGGTGCTCGGGCTCTCACCGCTTCACGCCGGACTCTGCTTCCTTCCGATGGCGCTGACGATCATGTTCGTCGCCCGCAGCGCCGGCAAGCTCGTCAGTCGCTTCGGCGTGCGGGCGGTGCTCGGCGGCGGGCTGACGATGATGTCGGCCGGTCTGCTGCTGTTCACGAAGATCGCCGCCAGCGGCAGCCCGATCCTGTACGTGGTCCTCCCCGGGATACTCACGGCCGCGGGGATCGGGATGTCGATCGTGCCGTCGACGATTGCCGCCACCCAGGGCGCGAAGGAGGGCCAGGCCGGGCTCGCCTCGGGCCTCGTCAACACGTCCCGCCAAGTCGGGGGCGGCCTCGGACTCGCCGTCCTGATCACGCTGGCGACGTCGCTCTCGAGCCACCTGATCGGACAGGGCCACACCGTGCCCCAGGCTCTCACCGACGGCTTCCGGCTCGGTTATTTCATCGGTGCCGGTCTGTGCATCGCGGCCGCGCTGGTCACGTTCGCGCTCGTGCCGAAGGTCGGCGCCGCGCAGGGGCCGATCACGCGACGGATCCCGATCGCAATCGGCGTGACCGGGGTCGTCGCCACGTTCGTTCTGGTCGCGTTCGCGTTCGGCGGCTCCCACGGCGCGCCGATCGGGGCGTACACGACCAAGGACACCTACAGCTACGTCACCGAGCCGGGGCTCCATCCGCCGGTTATCCGCACGGACACCAAGACCGCCTCGAGCAAGCTCGCGCCCGGCTACATCTTGACGACGAACTTCTACAACCTCAGCCACCCGCCGATGACCGGCCAGAGCGGGCCTCTGATCCTGGACAACAACCTCCAGCCGGTGTGGTTCAAGCCGGTGCCGACGAGCGCGGTCACGGGCAACCTCAGCCTCCAGGTCTATAACGGCAAGCCGGTGCTGGCGTGGTGGCAGGGCGTGGTCACGAACACCGGCGCCACCGAGCAGGGCGAGTACGTGATCGTCAACCAGCACTACCAGACGGTCGCGACCCTGCACGCCACCGACGGCTGGGTGCTCACGCTGCACGAGATCGTGATCCGCGGCCATGACGCGTGGGTCACCGCGAACAAAAACCTCCCGATGGACCTGTCGAGATACGGCGGCGCCTACAACGGCGCGCTGATCGACTCCGCGGTCCAGGAATACGACCTGAACACGGGAAAGCTCCTGCGGAATTGGGACGCGCTCGATCACATCCCGTTGAGCGACTCCCGCGCGACGATTCCCACCAACGGGTTCCCGTGGGACGCCTACCACGTCAACGCGATCAACCTGCCCGGCGACGGGTCGTTCGTGGTGTCGATGCGCAACCTGTGGGCCGCCTACAAGGTCAACATCGCCACCGGCAAGATCGAGTGGACGCTCGGTGGGCCGCACTCGAGCTTCAAGGTCGGCCCCGGCGCGGACTTCCAGTGGCAGCACGACGTGGTGGTGTACCCAGGCTCGCCGCTGATCACGTTGTTCGACGACCACTGCTGCCAGCTCAACAGCGGCGGTACCTATGTCTCGCCGACCGGGGCCTCCCGCGGGCTCGTGCTCAAGCTTGACCAGAAGGCGCACACTGCGACGCTCGTCGGCGAGTACTCGCACGGCTCGAACTTCGACTCGGAGTACATGGGCAGCCTCCAGCCGCTCGCGAACGGCAATGAGTTCGTCGGCTGGGGATCCGCCCCGTTCCTCAGCGAGTACAGCGCCTCGGGCGACATGCTCCTCGACGCCCGTCTTCCGGGGTCCGACATCACCTACCGCGCCGAGGTACAGCCGTGGGTCGGCCAGCCGCTGACCCCGCCGGTGGCAGCCGCCCGCCAGACGAACGGCAAGACCACGGTCTACGCGAGCTGGAACGGCTCCACCCAGGTCACCGCGTGGAAGGTCCTCGCAGGATCCGGCGCCGGCGGCCAGCACGTCGTCGCCACCGCCCGCAGGTCCGGCTTCGAGACGGCCATCCCGGTGAGTCAGAGCGACAAGACGTTCACCGTGCAGGCGCTCAACGCCGGTGGGCGGGTGATCGGCACCTCCACGCAGTTCGGCGTCGGCGGGTGACGAGCGCCCGGCGCGACGATCCTCCGGGATCGCCCGCCACGAAGCGGACGACCTCCAGAGACGTGGCCGCCGCGGCCGGCGTCTCCCGCGCCACCGTCAGCTACGTCCTCAACGGCGCCGACGAGAAGCACCGGATCACGCCCGCGACCCGCGACCGGGTGCTCGCGGTCGCCGAGCGCCTCGGCTACGAGCCCAACGCGGTCGCGCTCGCACTCCGCGCCGGCCGCACCGAGATTGTGCTCGTCGAGATGCCGAACTGGCCGATCGGCCCGCCCGTCGCCGAGGCGATCAACACGATGGTCGAGGCGCTCGAGCAACTCGGCTACACGCCGCTCGTCCATTTCCAGCGGGGGGACCCGCGTAGCCTGGCGCTGGCAAGCCAGCGGGTCCATCCGGTCGGCGTGATCGCCCCCGGACCCGAGCTGACCTCCGAGGTGGTCCTGCGCCTGCACGCGTTCGGCGCGCGGGGCGTGGTCGCGTTCGATCAGCGGCCGTTGCCGCACGTGTACACATACGTGATCGAGCAGGCACGGGTCGGGCGGCTGGCTCTCGAGCACCTCGCCGCCCGCGGTCACCGCCGCGTGCTCGCGCTGATGCCCGACGACGCAGATCTGCGCCTGCTCGCGCAGGAGCGCCTGTCCGGCGCCACGTCCGCCGCGGATCAGCACGGGGTGTCGCTGCGGTCGGTGACTTTGCCGATCCAGCGCGACTCGATCGAGCACGCGCTGGATGGGGAGCTTGACCGCTCCGAGCGCGCCACCGCGATCTACGCGTTCAACGACGAGCAGGCCCTCGCGGCTCTCGAGGTGCTGCGCGACCGCGGCGTCGCGATTCCCGGCGAAATGGCGCTGATCGGCTGCGACGACAGCCCAGCCGCGGGGCGGGTGCGGCCCCGGCTCACCACCGTCCGCTTCGACGAGCACGGACGCTGGCGGGAGATCGCCGGGCACCTGCACGCGATGATCTCAGGCGACGGCCCCTATCCGCAGGTGACCGCGTCGCAGCCGGCAGTCGTCGCCGGCGAGACTACCTGAGCGACGGCCCACCGGCCCCCGTTTTCGGCCCGGAGCCATCTCAATACCAAGGTGCTTGACACGATTCAGCACTGGTGGTAGGACTCGGCCGCTGACGCCGCAGCACCGCGCGGCGGTCCGATACCACGTCCAGGAGGAGAACGATGTTCGCGCCCCCAGCGCGCCGCATTGTCGTGTCGGCGCTCAGTGTCGCCGCGCTCGCTCTGTTCACTGCGAGCACGGCGTCGGCGCAGCCGTGGTCCAACTCGAGTCAACCGGCCCTGACGCGTGCCAACGAGCTGCTCGCTGCGCTCAGTACCGACCAGAAGATCCAGCTGGCGCTCGGGAACTTCACAGCCCTTTCGAGCCTCGGCGTGCCGAGCCTGAACTTCCAGGACGGCCCCGACGGCATACGCAACCCCGGCACGACCGCGATGCCGTCGGGACAGGAGCTGGCGGCGACGTTCGACCGGCCGCTGGCGTACGCGTACGGGCAGGTCGTCGGCGCCGAGGCGCGCGGCCAAGGAGACAGCGAGTGGACGGGCCCCGCGGTGGATATTGACCGCACCCCGCTCGCCGGACGGCAGCCCGAGGCCGAGGGCGAGGACCCGTTCCTCGCCGGCAACACGGCAGCGCAGGTCGTCGCCGGCGCCAAGAGCCAGCACGTGATCGTCACGCTCAAGCACTACACCGCCTACAACCAGGACTTCGGCCGGATCGGCTTCGACTCGCTCGGAGCACCGGCGACGAACGTGACGGTGTCCGAGCGAGCGCTTCAGGAGATCTACGAGGAGCCGTTCCGGATCGCGGTCCAGGAGGGTGGCCTCGACTCGGTGATGTGCTCCTACAACCAGATCAACGGGCAGCCGAGCTGCCAGAACCCGACGACGCTCGGCGATCTGAAGTACGGAACCGGCTTCAACGGGTTCGTCGTTCCCGATTTCGGGTTCGCGGTGCGCGACCCGCTAGCCGCGGCCAACGCCGGCGTCGACCTACCGGCGCTTCCGACCGACGGGACGACCAGTAGCGGTCTGACCGCGGCGGACTTCACCTCGGGGCAGATCCCCGCATCTCGCCTGGACGACATGGATCGCCGGATCCTGTTCGCGATCTTCGACTCCGGGGTGTTTGACAACCCGTTGCCCGCGCCCAACTCGACCGAGGTCTCGACGGCGCGGCACCAGCAGGTGGCCACGCAGGTCGCCGAGGCCGGCACGGTCCTGCTCAAGAACGACCAGCAGGTGCTGCCACTGTCGCATCGAGTCCACTCGATCGCCCTGATCGGCCCCACCGGCAACGACGCGGTGTTCGTGACCGGTGGCTCCGCGGGCGTCCCGCTCGCCACCGGCCAGGCGATTACGCCGCTCGCCGGCATCAGCGCCCGCGCGGCCGCGGCGGGCGTGAGCGTCGACGCGGTGCAGGGCTCCGCCGGCGACGTGGCGTCGGGCACGCTCGTCCCGGGGTCGGTGCTGACGCCGAGCAGCGGTGCCGGCCCGGGCCTGCTCGGGCAGTATTGGAGCAACGGCACCTTCACTGGGACTCCGACGCTGACGCGCGTCGACCAGACCGTCGACCAGACCGGGGCCCCCGCAGCCCTCGGAACGCCCGCACCCGCGACGTGGTCGGCGAAGTGGACGGGCACGCTGAACCCGCCCGAGACGGGCTTGTACCGCTTCACGGTCAGCGAGGCGGGGCTCGCCACGCTCAAGATCGGCGGTCAGACGTTCGGGCCTGCCTACCGCGAGGCCACCCAGTTCGTCGTCGGCCCGCACTACGTGCTCCAGGGGACCGTGCGGCTCACCGCTGGGGTGCCGGCACCGGTTGAGATCGACTACTCGAGTCGCTACGGCCTGTTCAGCCAGGAGATCCACTTCGGCTGGCAGACACCGTCGCAGTCCGGGATCCCGGCGGCGGTCGCGGCGGCGCGCCAGGCCGACGTGGCGATCGTGTTCGCCAACGACGCCCAGGGCGAGGGTATGGACCGGTACTCGCTCGAGCTTTCCGGCGACCAGGACCAATTGATCGACGCGGTCTCCGCCGCGAACCGGCGAACGATCGTCGTACTGAACACCGGAGGGCCGGTGCTGATGCCCTGGTTGGGCAACGTGCAGGGCGTGCTCGAGACGTGGTATCCGGGCCAGCAGTTCGGCCCGGCGATCGCGGCCGTGCTGTTCGGGGACGCCAACCCTGGCGGTCGCCTGCCGGTGACGTTCCCGGCGAACGCGAACCAGGGACCGGCGCCGGCGAGCCAGCCAAACCACTACCCCGGCGTCAACGGCGTCGAGGACTACGACGAGGGCCTCGAGGTCGGCTACCGCTGGTATGACGCGACCGGGCAGCGGCCGCTGTTCCCGTTCGGCTACGGGCTGTCCTACGAGCAGTTCAACGTCTCGGGCGTGCGCGCGTTCTACAGCCCATCCAGCGGCTCCGCCGACGTGGTCGCACGGGTGCGCAACACCTCGTGGCGGGGCGGACCGACGACCGTCGAGCTGTACCTCGGGTCGCCGGCGGCGGCGCAGGAGCCGCCCAAGCAGCTGAAGGGCTATGCCCACGTCGACCTCGGTCCCGGGCAGAGCAGGCTCGTTTTCTTCCGCCTGAGCCCGAGCGACCTCGCCTACTACAACACCTCGCTCGGCAAGTTCACGGTCGCCCCGGGCCGGTACACGGCGCTGGTCGGCACGTCCTCGACGGAGCTCGAGCACGGCGCCGACTTCGACGTGGGTCGTTCCGGGCAGGGCCGCTGAGAGCGGACGTCAGGTGAGCGGGTCCTCGGCCCGCTCACCCTGGTCCTTGACTGGCGTCGTCGGCCCGCTCAACCTCGTCCGCTGATCGCGCGGCCAGCGCCACCGCGAGCTCCTCGCGCGAGTGGATGTCGAGCTTCTGGTACACGTGGCGCAGGTGGTACTCGATCGTCTTCGGGCTCAGAAACAGCGTGGCCGCCGCCTCCCGGGTCGTCCTCCCGCCCGCGAGCAGCAGCGCGATCTGGAGCTCCTGCGGAGTCAGCTCGTCGACCGTGCTCGGGTCGCGCCGGCGCACCGTCTCGCCGGTCGCCGCCAGCTCGGTGCGCGCTCGCTCGGCCCAGGGACCGGCGTCGAGGCGCTCGAACGTTTCGATCGCGGCCCGCAGCTGCTCACGAGCGAGCACGCGATTGCGGGCTCGCCGCAGGCGCTGGCCATACGCGAGCCGCGTACGTGCCGTCTCGAACTCGTCGGGCGTGTGAGCGTGGAGCCGGAGCGCCCGGTCGAACTGCGCGGGATAGTCGGCGTCGTCAGCCACGAGCCCTTGGCCGCGGAGCGCGCGCGCCATTGACCATGGCTGCCCCTTGGCCTCCGCTGCGCTCATGAACTGGGCCGCGACCAGCTCGGCGTCGTTCTGCCGGCCGAGCCGCACGTAGGCGTCGACGAGCTCCGCCGCGGGAGACAGATCAGCGTCGGTGACGCCGAGCTCGCGCAGCTGCCGCCGCTGATCTTCGAAGTGCTCGGCGGCCCGTGCCGCGTCGCCAAGGCCGAGCTCGAGCTCGCCGAGCGCAGCGGTCGCCCACACCTCGGACAGCTGCGCTCCGAGCGCAGCGCACACCTCGATCGCTTCGGCGGCCAGCGACCGTGTCTCCTGCACTCGGCCGCGCCGGGCCTGAAGCCAGGCGAGACCGGCGAGACCAAGAGCGAGATCGGTGCGCTGATCGCTCTCGCGCGCGAGGGCGATCGCTTCCTGGTAGGTGGCCTCGGCGACCGCCCAGCGGTCGGAGGTGGCCTGGTCACGGGCGAGCAGGAACATCACGAGCGGGAGCTCCCCGAGCGCGGCGCGGGCCCGGGCCGTCTCGAGCGCCTCCGCGATCGCCGACCTACCCACGTTGGCCCTGCGCAGGAAGATCGGACCGAGCGTTAGCCACGGGAGCAGCTGGAGGTCGTCCCTGAGCTCGGGCGAATCGGCGGCGAGCAGAACCGCTCTGTGGAGCGCCTCGGCTCCGGCCGCCGCGTCGCCGCCGATGACCCTGGCCATCCCGAGCGCCGTGTCCGCCATGAACCGCGACCTGACCGACGCGTCGTCGGACAGCGCACCCTGTGCGCGTTCGGCCGCGGACAGCATTTCGGCCGCCTTACCGGCGTAGAAGCATGCGGCCGCGGCCTCCGCGAACATCGCGACGGCACGCTCTGGATCGGCGCGCGCCGCCGCCGCGGTCAGGATCTCATACCCGCGCATCACCGGACCGCGGCGGATCGTGATGTGCCCGGAGAGCTGGTCGATGGCGACGCCGGTCGCGGTATCAGCCGTGGACGCCCGGGCCTCCTCGAGCAACGCGCTGGCGCGTTCGGCGAAGCCCGCATGCCACGCAGCCTCGGCGGCTCCGAGCAGCAGCCGGGCGCGGCGCTCGCCGTCGGCGGTGAGGCGTGCGGCTCGCTCGAACGCTCCGGCGGCGGTCGCGTATGAGCTCCGGTCGCGGCTGCGGATCCCGGCCTGCTCGAGCGCGGCCGACGCCGCGTCGTCGGTCCCGACGGCGGCCGCGGCCAGGTGCCATGCCCGGCGATCGACGTCCCGGTCGGGCAGCGCCGCGGCGAGCGCACGATGGGCGGCGCGGCGTTCGTCGATCGGGGCCGCGGCGTAGACCGCCGACCGGGCCAGCGGGTGGCGGAACTCGACCGACCCCGCTCTGAGCGTGACCAGGCCGCCGCCCTCGGCCACCGCCAACGCGGCGAGATCGATGCCAAGACGGGATGCGGCCCGCTCGAGCATCGGCAGGTCGCCGCTGTCGCTCGCCGCCGCCAGCACGAGCGCCCGACGGGCGGTCTCGTCGAGGTGGTCGACGCGCTCCAGGAACGCCCGTGAGATCCGCGCGGATACGAGCACGGGCGCCCCCTCGGGAGCGAGCGCGAGGTCGTGCCCGACGTCGGCAAGCTCGATCAGCGCGAGGGGGTTGCCGGCGGTGGCTCCGTGTAGGCGCTCGGCGGCCGCCGGCGCGAGACCGCGCAGGAGGGTCGCCGCCTCGTCGCTGGTCAGGCCGGCGACGTGCAGAGTCGGGAGGTCGGCACCGTCCAGCAGCGAGGGATCTCCCTCGCGGACCGCGATCAGGACCGCGATCGGATCGGCCACCAGCCGGCGGAACGCGAACAGCAGCGCCTGGGCACTCGATCCATCGAGCCAATGAGCGTCGTCGACGAGGATCACCACCGGTTTCTCCTCGGCAAAGGCCGCGAGAAGGCTCAGCGTCGCCGCCCCGACCGCGAACCGCTCCTGGGCCGGGCCGCGCCGCAGCGCGAGGGCACCCTCGAGCGCCACCGCCTGAGGCTCTGGGATCCGCTCGAGCATCGCCAGCGCCGGACGGACCAGCTCGAGCAGCGCCGCGAACGGTATCTGTGCCTCGGACTCGATCCCGCGGGCACGCAGGACTCGCATCCCCGCGGCGGACTCGGCCGCGTGGTCGAGCAGCGCGGTCTTCCCGATGCCTGCCTCGCCCACCAGCGCGAGCGTCGCGCTGGTGCCGGAGCGTGCGCTCTCGAGCGCTCGCTCGATCGCCTCGCGCTCGGAGTCCCGCCCGATCAGTACCCGATGCGACTCCATGTCGGCTCCGCCAAGACTAGGTGGCCCCCGGAAGCGACGCCAGCCACCCCAACCCTAGCCTCGCCCGAAACGGACCCTAGGAGGGACACAGTGAGCACAATCGAGCAGCCAATCGAGGTCGACGGCGACAAGCTCATGCAGTTCGTCTTCCGCGCGGTGGAAGAGGTCGGAGCGACGTTGAACGCAGCGCTGGTGGTGATGGGGGACAAGCTCGGCTGGTATCGGGCGCTGGCGGGCACGGGTGGTCTGTCGCCGACGGAACTGGCTGAGCGTACTGGCGCCGCAGAGCGCTATGTGCGCGAGTGGCTGAACGCCCAAGCGGCGGGCGGCTACGTCGTCTACGACCCTGACAGCGGTCTTTACAGCCTGCCCCCGGAGCAGGCGGTCGCGCTCACCGACCCGAGTAGCCCGGCTTACCTGCCGGGGCTCTTTCAGACCGCGATCGGTTCGGTCATCGACTCGCCGCGGATTACCGAAGTAGCCCGGAGCGGCGCCGGATTCGGCTGGGGCGAGCACGTACACGACGTCCACGAGGGCTGCGAGCGCTTCTTCCGCCCGAGCTACAACGCCCACCTCGTCGCCGATTGGCTGCCCGCGCTCGACGGCGTCGTCGACAAGCTCGAGCGCGGGGCGCTAGTCGCCGACGTCGGCTGCGGCCACGGCGCCTCGACGATCCTGATGGCCCAGGCGTTCCCGAACTCCAAGTTCGTGGGTTCGGACTACCACCAAGGATCGATCGAGACCGCGCGCGAGCGGGCTCGTGACGCCGGCGTCGCCGATCGGGTCACGTTCAACGTCGAGCCGGCGGCCACGTTCAGCGGAACGGGCTACGACCTGGTGACGGTGTTCGACTGCCTGCACGACATGGGAGATCCGATCGGCGCGGCCCGCCACGTCCAGTCCACGCTCAAGCCAGACGGCACCTGGATGATCGTCGAGCCCGCCGCCGGCGACCGCGTCGAGGACAACCTCAACCCGATTGGCCGCACCTACTACGGCTTCTCCGTGCTGCTCTGCACCCCGGCGTCGCTGTCCCAGGACGTCGGACTCGCGCTCGGGGCGCAGGCGGGCGAGGCGCGGATCCGTGACGTGGTCGAGGCGGGCGGCTTCACGCGCTTCCGTCGCGCGGGCGAGACGCCGTTCAACCTCGTGTTCGAGGCACGGCCGTAACAGAACGGGGGCTGCAGCGGGCCCGCGACCCTCGGGGCAAGGGTTGCGGGCTCCGCTTGGCAGGTGAGACGATCTGCGTGGAGTACGACGAAAGTGACCGTAACTGAGAGCGCCGCATATGCGCGTGAGCAGAGCCGCGCTCGGTACCCCGACGCCGAGGGATACGCAGAGCGCGACGGGGTGCGGATCTTCTGGGAGCGCTACGGAGACGGCGAGCCAACCGTTCTGCTGCTGCCGACGTGGTCGGTCGTCCACTCACGCTCGTGGAAGCTGCAGATCCCGTACCTCGCCCGGCACTGTCGCGTGGTCACGTTCGATGGCCGCGGGAACGGCCGCTCGGACCGGCCCGCCGGCGCCGAGGCGAACAGCACCGACGAGTTCGCGGCCGACGCGCTCGCGGTCATGGACGCCACGGCGACCGAGCGCGCGACGCTTGTGAGTCTGTCGTGCGGAGCACTGTGGGGAACGATCCTTGCCGCAAACCACCCCGAGCGCGTCGACGGGATCGTGTACATCTGCCCGGCGGTGCGGCTGGCGCCCGGCCATCCCGAGCGCGACGTCCCGTTCGACGAGCCGCTCGACACCGACGAGGGGTGGGCGAAGTACAACACGTACTACTGGAAACGGGATTACCGGGGCTTCCTCGAGTTCTTCTTCCCCAAGTGCTTCAACGAGCCCCACTCGACCAAGCAGATCGAGGACGGCATCGGCTGGGCGCTCGAGACCACGCCCGAGGCGCTCGCGGACGCCACTCGTGGCATCGCCGTGCCGCGCGACGAGGACTTCGCCGAGATGTGCGCGCGGGTCAGGTGCCCCGTGCTCGTGACCCACGGCGACCGCGATGAGGTCCGGCCGTTTCGGCAGGGCGAGGCGCTCGCGGAGGCGACCGGGGGCGCGCTCGTCACGCTCGAGGGCGCTGGCCACATCCCGAACGCACGCGATCCCGTGAAGCTGAACCTGCTGATACGCGAGTTCGCGTGCCCACCGCCGGCCGCCAATCGCTGGACGCGCGCCGGGCTGCGGCACAAGCGCGGGCTCTACGTGTCCTCGCCGATCGGGCTCGGCCACGCCCGCCGCGACCTCGCGATCGCCGACGAGTTGCGCAGGCTGCACCCGGAGCTCGAGATCGATTGGCTCGCCCAGCATCCGGTCACCGAGGTGCTCGAGACGAGGGGCGAGCGGATCCACCCCGCAAGCGCGGAGCTGGCGAGCGAGTCCGCCCATGTCCAGTCCGAGTCCGAGGGGCACGAGCTGAATGTGTTCGAGGCGTTCCGGCGCATGGATGAGATCCTGCTCTCGAACTTCATGGTGTTCCACGACGTCGTCCGCGATCAGCCTTACGACCTGTGGATCGGCGACGAGGCCTGGGATCTCGACTACTTCCTGCACGAGAACCCCGAGCTGAAGACCGCCGCGTACGCCTGGCTGACCGACTTTGTCGGCTGGCTGCCGATGCCCGCCGGGGGGGCGCGCGAGGCGGCGCTGACCGCCGACTACAACGCGGACATGCTCGAGCAGATCGCGCGCTTCCCGCGTGTGAGGGATCGGTCGATCTTCGTCGGCGATCCCGACGACATCGTGCCCGGCACGTTCGGCCCGGGGCTGCCGGCGATCCGCGACTGGACCGAGCGCCACTACAGCTTCGCCGGCTACGTCACGGGGTTCGGTCCCCCGGCCGTCGCCGATCGCTCGGCGCTACGTGCGGCGCTCGGCTACGCCGTTGATGAGCAGGTGTGCATCGTCACCGTGGGCGGGTCGGGCGTCGGCGTTGACCTGCTGGCGCGCGTAACCGCGAGCTACCCCGAGGCCAAGCGGCTCGTCCCGGGGCTCCGCATGATCGTCGTCGCCGGCCCGCGGATCGACCCGGACACGCTCGCGCGTCCCGACGGCCTCGAGATCCGCGGGTATGTCCACGACCTGGACCGTCACCTCGCGGCGTGCGACCTCGCGATCGTCCAGGGCGGCCTGACCACGACGATGGAGCTGACCGCCAGCCGCGTCCCGTTTCTGTATTTCCCGCTGGCGCGCCACTTCGAGCAGAACCTGCACGTCCGCCACCGGCTCGAGCGCTACGGCGCCGGCCGGCGGATGGTCTTCGAGGATTCGCCGCCCGAGGCCATAGCCGCAGCGATCGCCGACGAGATCGGCCGCGAAGTCGACTACCGGCCGGTCGCGCCGGGGGGCGCGGCCCGTGCCGCGGCGCTGATCGCCGAGCTGCTGTAGACACGAGAGCGGCGGCCCCGGAGGACCGCCGCTCTGCTTGGGGGCGCTACGTCTAGGAGTCGGAAGACCCGGCTGACTGGGTCACCAGTTCGACCTCGTCCCACACTGCTCCTGCACTCGAGATGCGGAGCTTGGCGTGCTGCACGATCGCGCCCGGGGTCAGGTCCCCGGTCGTGCACATCTGATTTGCGTCGTTGTCGTTGTCGTTGTCGTTGTTGCCGTTGTCGTCGCCCCGGTCGTTGTCGCCCCGGTCGTTGTCGCCCCCGCGACCGTCGCCACCGCCGCCGTTGTCACCCCGACCGCGCTCGTGGTTCTGCATCTCGGCGGGCTCCTGCGCCTCGCAGCTCAGCTCGGTGGTGTTCGTCACCTCGCCGCTCGACGTGTTGCCATCGTTCGCCCTGATCGTCAACACGCCATTGGTGAACGACACGACCGTGCCGGCCGGGGTGTTGTGGATCCGGGCGTGGTGATGGTGGTGGTGGCGCCAATCGTTGTGCTTCGCGAGCGCCGTCGCTGGAACGACCGCGAGCAGCGCGCCGCTCGCGATCAAGACCGTCAGCATCTTCCTCATCGACCTGAACCTCCTTGGGGTTGTGTGAGGAGGAAGAGGCCGGCGCGGCCAAAAGGTCACGAAACTCGTGGCGCGGCTGAGGGTGGTCGAGAAACCCACCGTATTTACGTGGGTTTCTCGACCAGGCTCGGGCGGAGGGCCGCGTCAGTGGTCAGAGCCGTGACCGCTGCTCGGGCCGGGGCCACCGCCGCCACCGTCCGAGCCGCCACCACCACCGTCTGAGCCGCCATCCCCGCCGGGACCAGGGCCACCCCCGCTGGAATCCGGGCCGCCACCGCCACCGCCGCTAGACCCGCCACCCTCACTCGGACCGGGACCACCTCCGCCACCCTCCCTGCCGCCCCGCCGTTGACCGTCCGCCTCACGCGAGCCGCGGCCCTCGCGCGACCGCTCCGACTCCTGACGCGGGACTGCCACCGCCCGCGCCCGCACGACCACCGCCGCCGGCGCACGCCTAGGCGCGGGACGCGTGACGTGGGACCCCCGGACGACGTGGCGAGCGGGAGGCGCCACCCGGAGCGGCCGGCGAACACCTTCACCCCCGTGGATGTCGACCACGGCAGCGCCGCCGGCGATGACCGCAGTCGCCAGCACCACACCAAGCTTCAGCGCCACCCCGCCAGACGCCGCGCCGGCACCCACACCCGCCACGACATCCGCCGCGCCACCGCCACCGGAAGCACCGCCAAGACACCGCAAGACCGGCCACGGCGTCACCGCGGTCACGACCGTCCGCAGCCTGGCCCTCGCGCGGTGAACGAGCTGGCGCACGGCTCCCTCGGACAACCCCATCGTGCGAGCGAGCTCCGCCCGCGGACGCCCCTCGAGGGCGGTCCCGACCATGGCCTCGCGTTGCCGGCGGGGCAGGCGTCCCATTTCGGACAGCGCGCCCAACGCCACCGCGCGCTGCTCCACAACCTCCTCGACCGCCAAGCCACCCCCGGCGGCCGTGTCATCCAAAGCCAGAGGCACGCACATTGGCGCGTGCGACGCCACCGCCGCGTTCCGCACGATCCGGTACAGCCAGGCTCGCAGGTGCCTGACCTCCGTGCCCGTGCGGAGCGCCGCGAAAGCGCTCAGGAATGCCTGCTGGACGACGTCCTCGCGTCTCCCTTCCGACGTCAGCCGCCGCGCGAACGCATCCAGCTCGGGGCGGTAGCGCTCGACGATCGCCACGAACGCCGGCTCGTGCCCCTCCCGGGCAAGGCTGACCAGCCGCTCGTCGGACTGCGAGCGCAACGAGACCGTCCCGACTCCCATGCCCCACACGACGCCGGGACGGGTCGACACCTTCCCGTGAGTCAGCCGCTGGCCACCAGCCCCGGCGCCGGCGGCGAGATCGGCGCCGCCGCGTCGAACGACCCCCAGCTCTGGGTCATGAAGTGCGCGGTCGTGATCATCCTGATGCCGATGATGCGGTCGCGCGCGAGATCGACCGTGAAGCGCAGCCACACCGTCCCGAGGCCGGCGATCCGCGAAACGGTCGCGATGTCCGCGCGCTCTCCCGCCGGCGTGCGCATTCGGTCGAGCAGTTGGGCCTGGCCGACGAACGGCGTCCACCACCCGAGGTAGCCGGCCGCAGAGAACGCCGGGCCGCCTCCACCGTACACGCCCTGGTCCCAGCGCTTCTGGCCCGCCGCGCGAGTCCACTCGTGCACGCCCACGATCCGAGTGTCGCTCACGGGCCGCCCCTCATGCGCGAGCTGATAAGCGAACCGGTCAGGCATACCGACCTGGTAGGAGGTCACCTCGGGCGCACCCGTCCCGCTTCCGAGCGTCTCGTAGATCGCCACCGAGCGGAGCTGACGGTCGGCGCGCTCGACCCGGGTCAGGATCTGCTGGGCCTCCAAGCTCGCCCCGGGCTGATAGCGGATCGGCAGCGACACGCGATACACGCGGCCACCACCCGTCACGGAGACCGCGACCGAGGCCGGCGCGCCCGCAATCGCCACACGCGTGCAGCCGACGCCGCACGACCCGACAAGCGAAGCGCGAGCAGTCCGAACCCGGAGAGCGACCGGCTGCTGGAGCGCGGTGAGCGTCCGGACCTCGACGCTCACCCCGCCGGCGCGCCGGCTCACGAGCGCGTTGACGATGTACGGGCCCGCCTCGCCCGCTACGGACAGCTGCGACCCCGCCGCCGAAGCCTCGCGCACCGTCGCCGGCGCGACCGGGCGCGCCGCCGCGATCTGCTCCGCGAGGTCGATCGGTGGCGCGTACGCCACCAGCAGCGCCGCCGCCATGAACACGCCGGTGCCGAGGATCGGTTCGGACGCGACCAGCCGCCAGTGACGCCGCTCGAGCCGCAGGTCGTAGTCGCGGCCGGCGGCCAGCAGCCGCGGCCGCAACCGCAGCGCGTGCCTGTAGGAGAGCACCGCCACCACGCACACGAGCGCGGTCTTGGCCAGCAGCACGCGCCCGTAGGCGTCGCTCCACAGGGCGTGCACCGAGCCGAGCTCGGTCGCGGCGTTGATCGCCCCCGCGGCCACGAGCGTCACGAACGCAGGCAGCGCCACGGTGCCGAAGCGCGGCAGCACGACCTCGACGACCCGCCGCCGGCCGGCGACGTCCATCCCTCGCAGACGGGGAATCCACGCGATCGCGATGTGCACGATCCCCCCGAGCCACACCGAGCCGGCGATCAGGTGCAGGAGATCGCTTGCGAACGCGACGCTCGAGAGGTGTGCGCTGGTGGCGTGGCCGCCGCCGGCGACCGCGGCCAGCGCGAGCACCGCCGCCACGCCCGCGCCACGCGGAGACCTCCGCGCGGCGAGCGCGACCGACGCCAGCAGCAGCGCCGGCACGGCCAGACGCGCGTACCCCGCAAAGTCCGTGAGCAGATACGCGCGCAGTGCGTGAAAACCGAGCCCCCCGCCCGCGTGCGCAGCGTCCGTGAGCGTCGCGAGCACCGAGAACAGGACCGCCGCCCCTCCGATCGCGACGGTTATCCGCCATTGCCGGCGGGCGACGTCGCGACCCAGTCCCTCGGTCGGAACCAGCCACCCCGCGGGCTCCCCGCGAGGCGACAGCAACGCCCCACAGAACACACCCCCGCAGAAGAGGATCAGCGCGCCGTCGAACACAGCGTCGAGCAGCGCGCGAAGCCAACCGCCGCCGGCAAGCGGCCCGGCGGGCGCGGATACGGCCGGGCCGGTCACCGCCGCTAGCACCCCGAACGAGTACGAGCCCTGCGTGGTGTGCCCGTCGTCGGCCGAGACCGTGTGCCAGCGCAGCTCGTACACGCCACGCGCCAACCGCCGACGCGGCCGCAGCACGAGCCGCACAGAGCCGTCGCTCACGACGGTCGCGGGAACCGCGACGCCACGCGACGTCGTCAGCTTCAGCGTGCTGAGTGGTCGATTGAGCGGCTCGCTGAAAGTGGCAGTGATCGCCGGCGGCGGCATGGACAGGCCGACACCCGGCGCCGGGGTCGACGAGATCAGCAGCGCATGCGCCGACGCCGCCGCCGGAACGACCAGCAGCCCGATTACCGCAAGCGCAAAAGCGAGGGCGCGCCGCACGTGCACGTCACTGCACGGTCAGCGTTCCCTGCATTCCGGCGGCACGATGTCCCGGCACGCTGCAGTAGTACGTGTACGTACCGGCCTTGAGGGTCAGCTTCAGCGTCTTGGTGCCGCCCATGAAGGTCGGGGTGGCGCCGAGCACCGAGCCACTCGTGCCCTGCTGGACGGTCAGGTTGTGTGCCAAGGGCGAGCTGTTCGTGAAACTGATCGTGACCGTTCCGGCCTTGGCGGTGAGTGTGCTCTTCGTGAACTTCAACGCCCCCGACGGATCCGCCGCGATCGACAGAGTGCTGCTCGCGGCGGCACTCCCACCGGTCGCCGCGCTCGAAGACGAACTCGACGTCGTCGCCGGCGTGCTGGAGGTGGCCGACGTCGCCGCCGCGCTGCTGGTGCTACTGCTACCCGAGCCGCCGCCACACGCACTGACGCCAAGCGTCAGCGCGGCAACCGCGAGTGTGAGCCGGAGTGTCCTGGGCATAGGTCACATCTCCTTGCTGTTTTGATCAACTGACTCGATGACGCCGCCCGATGCCGCGTCCTTCCCGAGTCCCGTTGTACAGCACGCGTCGCAGGCCCCGGGATAACCCAACCGTGGCATAACACAGACAACCGCGCGACTGAAACGCGGCCCACGCGCGGCCCGCAAGCCGACTATCAGGCGACTTCCATCAGATGCTCGGCCTCCTCTACCTCCGCCACGTCCACGTGGTAGTACTTGCCGCCGCGCAGCCACGAGGCGATCGCCGCGACCACGCAGCACCCGGCCGCGAAGTAGAACACGGTGTGGATCCCGCTCGCGAACGGGTGGGAGACGAGCGTGGGGAAGAACTTGTGCCCGGTCAGGTATGCCGCCGTCGCGGGATGCAGGTGCGGAAGCGTCGGAGCGAGCAGCGTGCCGAGTGGGTTGTAGCCGAGGAACGACGCGAACAGGCTGCCGACCGGAGGCAGCTTCGAGACCTGCAGGGCGGAGGCGTGCGGCACGCCGTGCGACGCAAGTCCGTGGTACAGCACCGCGGGCAGCGTCGATGACAGCCCGACGATGATCAGGCTGAAGAACACGCCGATCGACAGCACCGACGCGGAGTTCTGGAATGTCGCGGCCATGCCGGCGCCCGACCCCCGTTGATTCGGCGGAAGGCTGTTCATGATCCCAGTCAGGTTCGGGGCTGCGAACAGCCCCATCGCCGCGCCGATCAGCAATATCACGAGCGCGAACTCCCAGTAGTCGAAGTTGATCGGGATCGCAACCAACAGCAGGAAGCCGATCGCGGAGGCGATCATGCCCCCAAACGTGAACGGCCGCGCGCCGAAGCGGTCGGCCAGGCGCCCCGAGATCGGCCCGGCGATCAGGAACCCGACCGACAGCGGCAGCATGTAGATGCCGGCCCACAGCGGGGTGTCCTTGAAGCTGTAGCCGTGCAGCGGGAGCCAGATCCCCTGCAGCCACAGGATCAGCATGAACATCAGGCCGCCGCGCGACAGTGCCGCCAGGAACGTGGCCACGCTGCCGCCGCTGAACGCCCGGATCTTGAACAGGTCAAGGCGGAACATCGGCGCGGCCACGCGGCGCTCGATCACCACGAACAGACCCAGGATGACGAGGCCGCCGGCGAGCGCGGCGATCACCCCCGGCGCAGTCCAGCCCATGCTGTGCCCGCCGTAGGGCAGGATCCCGTACGTGATACCGACGAGCACCGCGATCAGCCCGACCGCGAACGTGACGTTGCCCCACCAGTCGATCTTCGCCGGGCTGCGGATCCCGCGCTCCTCGAGCTTCAGGTAGGCCCAAACCGTTCCGAACAGCCCGAATGGCACCGACACCAGGAACACCAGCCGCCAGGCCACGGGTGCGAGCACGCCCCCAAGCACAAGTCCGATGAACGACCCCGCGATCGCGGCGACCATGTTGATCCCGAGCGCGAGGCCACGTTCCTCAGCCGGGAACGCGTCGGTCAGGATCGCCGACGAGTTCGCCATCAGGAAGGCGGCGCCGATGCCCTGCACGACGCGCATCACGATCATCCACATCGCGCCCGCGCTGCCCTCTAGCCAGGTCACCGACAGCAGAATCGACCCGACCGTGAAGACCGCGAAGCCGAGGTTGTACATCCGTACCCGGCCGAATATGTCCCCGACCCGGCCGAGGCTCACGACCAGCACCGCCATCACCACCATGAAGCTGAGCAGCATCCACAGCAGGTAGCTCGTGTTCGACGGGATCAGCGGGTTGAGGTGGATCCCACGGAAGATCGCCGGCAGCGCGATGATCACGATCGACTGGTTGATCACCGCCATCAAGATTCCGAGCGTCGTGTTTGACAGCGCAATCCACTTGTAGCGGTCCGGGTGCGTCGCCGGCCGCCCGCCGTTCGTGTGCGGCCCGTGCCCGTTCACTCCCGGCGGCCCTCCGTTCCCACCGGCCGTGGCGCTCACTGCGACAGCCTCTCGATCAGCTTGTCCAGGATCTCTACCGCGGCCGACAGCGCGGCGACCTCTGAGTCGTCAAGCAGCGCCATCTCCTCGTGCAAGAGCGCGCGGTACTCGGCGCGCAGTTGTGCGAAGACGTCCTCGCCGACCGGGGTCAAGCTCACCAGCACGGCACGTCCGTCGCTCGGATCTGAGAACCGCTTGACCCACCCGCGCTCCTCGAGGCGGTTGACCAGCAAGCTGATCGCCGGCTGCGTCACCCGCTCCTCGGCCGCCAGCTCGGTGATCCGGCGCGGCCCGGCGTTGAGGTTGCGAAGCACGCCGACCTCCGTGCGGGACACGCAGACGGTGCTCCGGGTCAGGAACAGCCGCGACAGCGCCGCCGTGCGCTGAGGGAGCGCCTCCGCGATCTCATCCAACTGGCCCCGGCGATCGACGCTGGCAGCAGGCTCCATGAGCCGCTTATATTATCGGCTAATGCGAGTTGGGGGGGCCCGCTCGCCCAGGTCCTGCTCGCCCAGATAGCTCGCGGTCAGGAGTGCGTTGTCCGCGCGCAGGCGCTCGGCGCTGTCGCTCGCCACGAGCTCCCCGTGTGAGAGCACGTAGCCGCGGTCGGCGATCTCGAGCGCGAGCTGAACGTGCTGCTCGACGAGCAGCACCGCGGTCCCGTGCCTCGAGGCGAACTCGCGCACGACCGGCAGCAGACGCTCGACGATCACCGGCGCGAGCCCGAGGCTGAGCTCGTCGACCAACAGCAGCCGCGGGCGCCGGCTGAGCGCCCGGGCGATTGCGAGCATCTGCTGCTCTCCGCCCGACAGCAGCCCCGCACGGCGCCCGCCAAGGTCGCGGAGCGCGGGGAAGTGGGCAAAGGCGGCGTCGAGATCCGACCCCTCGCGCAGCCCGTCGAGGCGGAAGTGCTCGTTGACGGTGAGCCCGTAGAAGATCCCGCGTCCCTGGGGCACGTGCACGATCCCGTTGCGGACGCGCGTGGTGGGGGACATCCCGGCAAGGTCCTCGCCGTCGAGCCGGATCCGCCCGGCCATCGGCTTCACCAGCCCCGAGATCGCCCGCAGCGTGGTGGTCTTGCCGGCGCCGTTGGCCCCGATCAGCGCGACGACCTCGCCCGGCGACACGGTCAGCGTGAGGTCGCGGACGACGGCCGCGCGGTCATAGCCGGCGCTGAGCTGCTCGACCTCGAGCGTGGCCGCGCCGGAGCGCTCGGCCGCCGGAGCGCTCGTCACGCGCTCCCCCGTCCGTTCGGCTTCACGCCGGCCGGGGCCCAGGCTTCGCCGAGCTCGAGCGGCCAGCGCGGCGGCGGGACCGTCCCGACCTCCTCGAGCCCCGGGTCGCCGGACGATCCGGCGTTCACCGCCGCGTCGCGGCGAAACTCACGGGGCGAGCACCCGTACGCCTGGCGGAACAGCCGGCTGAAGTGCGGCGCGCTCGGGAGCCCCCAGCGGCTCGCGATCGCCGAGATCGACTGATCGGCGAAGGCCGGGTCGAGCAGGTCGCGCCGGCAGCGATCGAGCCGCGCCGACCGGATGAAGTCGCACACCCGGAGCCCCTCGGCCTCGAACACCCGGTGCAGGTATCGCGTCGAGATGTAGCACGCGCGCGCCAGCTCTTCGGGGTTCAGCGTCGGGTCTCCCAGCCGAGCTTCGATGTAAGCCTGAGCGTGAATCAGGAGCTCGGCGGTCGACCGCGGGCGAGGCAAGCGCGACGCGTCGAGATCGCCGTACAACCGGCGCACGAGGTCGAGCACGTGCTCGGCGAGCCCGGCGTCACCGTTGGCGATGCTCCCGTCGGCGAGGCCGTTCGCGGCCTCGCAGAAAAACCGGGCGGCGAGCCGGGGCAGCCCGGCGTCGCCGGGGATCGTGACGGCAGTCAGCCGCGAGACCTTGCCCGCGTGCTTGCCGAGCGAGGCCTTCGGCAGCCGCAGGACGAGCAGGTCGAACGGCGCGTCGGCGCGGAAGATCGCCGGCTGGGAGGTGTCGTAGCTGGTGATGTCGCCCGGTTTGAGCGCAGTGGCCCGGTGCTGCTGGGCACCGTACAGCCGGCCTCTGAGCAGCAGCGAGAGATGCAGGCACTCGGGGTCGCCGGCGGCGATGTCCCGGGGCGTCCGCCGCATCGTGTTCGGGCCCGCGGCGATTCGGTACACCCCGACCGACCCGAGGTGGTCGGCCCACATCCGCGCCCAGAACCGGTCGTTCGAGTCCGTGCCGATGTGCAGCGGGTGATAGGCGTCGCACGACGACTGCGCCCAGAAATCGACGCGGTCCGATGCCGGCACCTCATTGGTGTCGATCAGCAACGTCATCGTGCGCCAGAACGGCTCCGTGGCTGGTGCAGCGCCTCTGTCTCCCTCGACGTTGTGGGCAGCCGGACGCCACTCTACTACCGCCCGCGGGCCTATTCGATAGGTACATGGTTTGCGTTAGGTGAGCGAGCCGCGTGATCACTTGTCGCTCAGCGCACACCCAGCAGCGGCACGTTGCTTCTGCGCGCACTCTTCTCCGGAGCCGCTGCTCTTCGATACCGGCGCGGGCCTAGCATCGCCCCGACTTTTCACAATCCATGCCAAGGAGAAGGAGTGGACATGGACCGAATCCTTGCGACCCACACCGGAAGCCTGATCAGGCCGCCCGAGCTGTTGGCGTTTCTCGCAGCCAAGGAGCGGGGGCAGGACTACGACGAGGAGGCCTACCAGAAGTGCCTGCGCGCGTCGGTGAAAGACGTCGTCGACAAGCAGGCCGAGGCCGGGATCGACGTCGTCGACGACGGCGAGATGGGCAAGGCCAGCTGGATCACCTACCTGTACGAGCGGGTCAGCGGCCTCGAGGTGCGCCCGATCCACCTCGAGGGCGCGAGCATGCTCCCGCCGAGCCGCGATCGCCAGGCCTTCCCCGGCGCGTACGCCGCGCTCGATGCACTCGACGAGGCAGCGGTAAGAGAAAGTAACGCCGCCGCTTCGAACGCGCTGCCCGACGAGGAGGCCGCGGGCGTGGCCTGGGTGTGCACCGGTCCGCTCACATACGACCGCAACGCGCTCGACCGCGACATCGCGAACTTCAAGGCCGCGCTATCCGGGCACGACGGCATCGAGGGGTTCCTCCCGGTGGTCGCGCCGGCGAGCGCCTACTGGCTCCAGAACGAGCATTACGGCAGCGAGGAAGAGTTCGTCTTCGCGCTCGCGGACGCCCTGCACGAGGAGTACAAGGGGATCGTCGACGCCGGCCTGCTCCTCCAGGTCGACGATGCCGTGCTGATGCACGAGGCCGACACGATGATGTCGCGCGGCGAGTCGTGGGACGACTACCGGCGTTGGGCCGACCTGCGCGTGCGCGCGCTCAATCACGCGTTGCGCGGGCTCCCCGAGGACCGCGTTCGCTATCACGTGTGCTGGGGCAGCTGGCACGGGCCGCACATGTTCGATCCACCGCTGAAGGACGTTGTAGATCTGATCCTGGCGGTGAACGCCGGCTACTACGCGATGGAGCAGGCCAACGCCCGGCACGAGCACGAGTGGCGAGTGTGGGAGGAAGTGACACTCCCCGAGGGCAAGAAACTGATCCCCGGCGTAGTGACTCATCACACCAACGTGGTCGAGCATCCTGAGCTCGTCGCTCAGCGTCTCGTCCGCCTCGCCGACGTCGTCGGCCGCGAGAATGTGCTCGCCGGGACCGACTGCGGATTTGCACAGGGGAGCTTCATCCAGCGTGTGCATCCCGAGATCCAGTGGGCGAAGCTCGCGGCGCTCGCCGAGGGGGCACGCCTGGCATCGCGGGAATTGGGGGACCCCGCCCGCCCTCCCGCCCGCCCTCCCGCCCGCCCTCCCGCCCACCGCCCCGCGGCGGCCGCGGTCTGACCGACCCAACGGTTACGCATGACATTCCACAAGGAGGAGAACGTGTCCAAATGGTTCGGAGTGGTGGCCGTGGCCGCCACCCTGATCGTCGCGACAGCCTGCGGCAGCAGCAAATCGAGCTCGTCGAGCACGAGCGCGAGTGCAAGCTCCAGTACCAGCTCGAGCACCGCGGCGACCACGACACCGGCCGCCTCGTCCGGCTCCGGCGGCGCCGGAACGGCGTCGGTTACCAACTACCTGACCTACGTCGACGGAAAGGCCGGCAAGGCCAACCCGTCGCTCCCGCCCGTGACCATCGGCTGGGTCAACCAGCAGGGCGGCCAGCAGGTGATCGGGGCGCTCGCCACCAACGGCGCGCAGCTGGCGGTCAAGTACGTCAACGATCAGCTCGGCGGCATCGACGGCCATCCGCTCGTGCTCAAGACGTGCTTCATCACCTCGGCGGAGGAGGAAGGCACGACCTGCGGACAGCAGTTCCTCGCCGACAAGAACATCTCGGTGATCGACGAGGGCGCGGTCGCGATCGGAATCCAGTCGCTCTACTCGACGATCGGCACCGCCAAGCCGGTCATCGTCGGCGTGTCGGTGACCCCGGTCGACTCGGTCAGGTCGAACGCCGTGATCCTGTTCGGTGACGTCACCCACGTGCTCGGCCCGTTCGGCACGTACGCGAGCCAGGTGTTGCACGCCAAGACCGCGGCGCTCGTGTATCCCGACATCGCGGGCATCACCGACGGCGCGAGTGCGATCGCGAGCTCGCTGAAGGCGGCCGGCGTCAAGGTCAAGAGCGTCGCGTATGACCCCAACCAGACCGATCTGATCGGCCCGCTCACCAGCGCCGGCGCGTCGAGCGCCGACCTGGTGATCCCGTACACCGAGGCCGGCGGCTGCGTGAACCTGGCCAAGGGCCTGAAGCAGCTCGGCATCACCGACGCGAAGAAGATCCTGTCGGCTCCGCTGTGCCTGAACAGCCAGGTCGCGCAGGGGCTCGGCGGCGACTTCCCGATCTGGACGTACGCGATCGCGAGTTCGCTGTTCGGCGACCCGACCGACCCGGGTATGCCTCCGTACATGAAGGTGACCGCGCAGTACGGTCAGACGGCCAACGCGCCCGATCCGTGGAACATCGTCTCGTTCGGCCAGATGCTGACGACCGTGCGGTTCCTGAACCAGCTCGGGTATGGTCACATCACCCCGTCGGCGGTGCTCGCCAAGGCAAGGGCGTTCACCGGCCCGGTCGCCCTCGGGGCGCCCTCGCTCGATTGCGGCAAGTACCCGAGCGCGCCGGCGGTGTGTAACGATCGCACCCAGTTTTTCCTCTACAAGGGAAAGCACGTGTTCGTCAAGTCAGCGGGTTGGTTGCAGCCGCCCGCATGAGCAGCCAAAGCGACTGACCGGGCCCGCGGCGTAGCGTGCAACAGGTACTGCTGTACGCACTCCTCGGGCTCGGCTCGGGAGCCCTGATCGCCGGCGTCGCGCTCGGCGTCGTTCTCACCTACCGCGGCTCGGGGATCATCAACCTGGCGACGGGCGGATTTGCGATGCTCGCCGGCTACGCCTTCTGGGCGCTCCGGGTCGATCTGCTCCATCTGTCGACGGGCCCGGCGCTCGTGCTGAGCATGCTCGTCGTGCTGGCGGCCGGCGCGGCGACGGAACTGGTCGCGTTCCGGCCGCTGCGCACGGCCTCGCCGCTGGCCAAGCTCGTGTCGTCGCTCGGCGTCCTGCTCGTGTTGCAGGCGTCGATGTTGCTCGCGTTCGGTAGCTCCGAACAGCCCGAGCCGAACGTGCTGCCGCAGAACACGGTGTCGATGCTGGGGGCGGTGATCCCGATCGACCGCTTCATCCTCACCGGGATCGTGATCGTGCTGAGCGCCGGGTTGTGGGCGCTCTACAAGTTCACGCGCTTCGGCTTGGCCACGCGGGCGGCCTCCGAGAACGAGGTCGTGGCGATGCTCGGAGGTCTCTCGCCGAACGCGCTGTCGATGGCGAACACGCTGCTGGCGTCGGCGATCGCCGGCGGCATCGGGATCCTGGCGGCGTCGATCACGCAGCTCGACACCGAGACGCTCCCGCTCCAGATCGTGCCGGCGCTGGCCGCGGCGCTGCTCGCGCGATTCACCTCGTTCGGCGTCGCCTGCGCGGCCGGGATCGGACTCGGGATCATCGAGTCCGAGATCCAGTACGTCTCGAATCTGTCCTGGTTCCCGACCTCGGGCGGCGTCGCGATCCCCGGCGTGGCGGAGCTCGTGATCTTCGTGCTGATCGTGCTGTTCATGTACCTGCGCGGGGCCAGCCTGCCCGGTCGGGGAGAACTGATCGAGAAGAGCCTGCCGGAGGCCCCGCGGCCACAGCACCTCCTCCGGACCACCGTGCCCGCGGTCGTGCTGTGCGCGATCGCGCTCGTCGTGCTCCCGTTCGACTTCCGCGAGGCGCTGATCAACACGCTGATCGGGACCGTGATGGCGCTGTCACTCGTCGTGATCACGGGGTTCGTCGGCCAGATCTCGGTCGTGCAGCTGACGCTCGCCGGCGTATCCGGCTTCACCATCTCGCACCTGGCGGTCAACGCCGGGATCGGCTTTCCCCTCGCTCCGCTGGCCGGAGTCGTGGTCGCGGTGATCCTGGGTCTGATCACCGCCGCGTCCGCGCTGCGCGTCCGCGGGGTGAGCCTGGCCGTCGTCACGCTGGCCGCCGTGGTCGCGATCACGAACTTCGGGTTCCTCAACACCACGTGGGGCGGCGGCCAGACCGGCTCGCCGGTGCCCGAGCTGAAGCTGCTCGGGCTCGACCTCGGGGCGCGGTCGTCGTTCCGCGGCCTCGACGGCAACCTTCCGAGCCCGATCTTCGGCTGGGTCGCGCTCGCGATCACCGTGGCCGTGTGCCTGACCGTGGCCGCGATCAGGCGCGGTGGCCTCGGACGGCGCATGCTCGCGGTCCGCTCGAACGAGCGCGCCGCCGCAGCGGCGGCGATCGACCCGCGCATGGTGAAGCTGATCGCGTTTGGGGTGAGCGCGGCGATCGCGGGCCTCGCCGGCTCGCTGTACGCGTACAACTTCGGCTCGGTCAGCGCCGACCGCTTCGACGTGTTCACCGCGCTCAGCCTGATCGCGTTCGCGTACGCCGGCGGGATCACGCTGATCTCGGGCGCCCTGTTCGCCGGGCTGATCTCGACCCAGGCGCTGTTCCCGTACGCGCTCGACAAGTGGTTCGGGATCAACGGCAACTGGTTCCTGCTGTTCGGTGGCGCGATCCTGATCATCACGCTGATCCAGAACCCGGAGGGCGTCGCCGGCGCGTTCTACAAGCGCACGCACAAGCGCGAACCGGTGCGCCCACCCGATTCGGGTGTACGGGGTCTCGCTGCGCTCGACGTCCCTGGGTCCGGGCGGCCCCGTCCGGACACAACCGCAGACCCGGTGCTCACCGTGAGCGGTCTGTCCGTGGCCTTCGGCGGCGTCCATGCGCTCAGCGACGTCGACCTCGAGGTCCGCGACGGCGAGTTGCTCGGCCTGATCGGGCCGAACGGCGCCGGCAAGACGACGCTGATCGACGCGGTCAGCGGCTTCGTGCCGTTCACCGGACGCGTGGGCCTCGACGGTGAGGACATCGGCTCGCTCCCGGCATACCAGCGAGCCCGCCGTGGGCTCGCCCGCACCTGGCAGACCACCGATCTGTTCGACGACCTAGAGGTAGGCGAAAACGTCGCGGTCGCCGGCGGAGACGCCGACGCGATCCTCGGGCTGGTCGGTCTCGACTGGGCAGCGGAGGCGATGCCCGATCAGCTTTCCGAGGGACAGCGCAAGCTCGTCGGCGTCGCGCGCGCGCTCGCCGGCGGGGTGGGCGGGCCACGAATTCTCTGCCTGGACGAGCCCGCCGCCGGCCTTGACACGCGGGAGAGCGAGGAGCTCGGCCAGGCGCTGCGACAGCTCGCCGACGCTGGTCAGACGACGCTGCTGATCGACCACGACATGGGGCTCGTCCTCGGCATCTGCGACCGCGTGGTCGTGCTCGAGTTTGGTCGGGTGATCGCGGACGGGCGGCCAGAGGTCGTCCGCCAGGACGAGCGCGTGATCGCCGCGTACCTGGGAGGTGGCGCCGCCCCTACGCCAGTTGAGTCGTCCACAGGAGGAAGCCATGAGTCACCGTAGCCTGGAAGAACTGCTCCGGAGCATCTCCTCGCCGGTCGAGATGCTGCGCAACGCGCAGGTCGGCCCGAACGCGTATCCGGGCGTTCCCGCCGAGTACACCAACTGGCGCGACGAGCAGTGGGCATGGCAGCACACGTGTGTTCTCTACAACCAGTCCTACCACATGGCCGATCTGGCCGTGGAAGGGCCGGACTCGATGACACTGCTCTCCCGGCTGGGTGTCAACACGTTCAACAACTTCGACGTCGACAAGGCCAAGCAGTTCGTCCCGTGCACGCCCGACGGCTACGTGATCGGCGACGTGATCCTGTTTCACCTCGCGCCGGAGGAGTTCAACCTCGTCGGTCGCGCACCGGTGCTGAACTGGATCACCTATCACGCCGAGACAGGCGGGTACGACGTGCGGGTCACCCTCGATCAGCGCTCGGCGATGCGAACCGACGGAAGGCGCAAGAGCTACCGCTTCCAGGTGCAGGGCCCACACGCAATGGACGTGATCGCGCGGGCGCTCGGAGCCCAGCCGCCCGAGCTCAGGTTCTTCAACCTGACCAGGGCACAGATCGGGTCGGTCAGCGTCCGGGCACTCCGCCACGGTATGGCCGGCCAGCCGGGGTGGGAGCTGTTCGGCCCGTGGGAGGACTACGACCCGGTCCACTCGGCGATCGTCACCGCCGGCGAGGAGTTCGGCCTGCGGCTCGTCGGCGGCCGGGCCTACTCGTCGAACGCGCTCGAGTCGGGTTGGATTCCCTCCCCACTCCCGGCGGTCTATTCGGGAGACGAGCTTCGCGCCTACCGCGAGTGGCTGCCGGCGACCGGATACGAGGGCTCGGCCTCGATCGGCGGCAGCTTTGTCTCGGCCGACATCGAGGACTACTACTTCACCCCCTGGGATCTCGGTTACGGGCACCTCGTGAAGTTCGACCACGACTTCATCGGTCGCGACGCACTCGAGCGGATGGCCGGCGACGAGCACCGCCAGAAGGTGACTCTGGCCCTCAACGACGACGACGTCGCGGACACGATCGCGACGATGTTCAGGAAGACGGACCGCGCGAAGTTCATCGACTGGCCGTCCGCGGTGTACTCGATGCATCCGTTCGACAAGGTGACGGTCAACGGTGACATCGTCGGAGTGTCGACCTGGATCGGGTACACCATCAACGAGGGGAAGATGCTGACGCTCGCCGTGCTCGACGCCGAGTACGCCGAGCCCGGCACCGAGGTCACGTTCGTTTGGGGCGAGGAGCACGGCGGCACCGCGAAGCCGACCGTCGAGCCCCACGTCCAGCGCGAGCTCCGGGCGATCGTCGCCCCGGTTCCCTACGTCGAGGCGGTGCGGAGCGGCTACGCGCCCGACAGCTGGCGCTCGGCGCGCACGTGAACCCGGGCTCTCACAAGCGGATCGCGACGAGGATGACGGCCCCGAGCGACAGGATCACCGCCGCCGCCGTTAGATACAGCACGGTCGGCGAGGACAGCTCGGAGTAGCTGCCGCGCCGGAGCGCGTCGCCGGTTCGCTGCTGGCGGACGGCCCCGATCACGAGTACCGCCACCGCGATCAGGCCGTACGCGATCCCGAGCACCCGCCACGGCCAGGTCGCGCCGTGGGTGAGCTCCGGGACGATCCGGCCGACGCCGATCGCCACCGCGGACGCCCCGATCCCCGTCCGCCACCACGCGAGCCACGTCCGCTCGGCCGCGAGCCACGTCCGCCGCGTGACGTCGGAGTCCTGCGGGGATGTGGGCTTGGCTTCGGGAGCCATGGCCGCTCACTGTGTCACATGGGCCTCGGGGGGAGCGCTTTCGAAGTGGCGTCCGGCCGTGAGGCTCGCACTCAGCTTGATCGCCCGGACCGCGCCGGTCGCGCCGGCCTGCAAGGTGATGCCGATCGCGAACACGAAGATGCCCGGGACGAGCAGGATCTTCGAGCCGAGCATCAGCAGGCCGACGCGTCCGAGCAGGTACGGCGGAGTGCACACGGTGGCGCCGATCACTCCCCCCAAAGCGCTCGTCGTGAGCTTGTCCCGCCGCGACTGCTTCGGCTTCCCGCCGATCAGCCGCGCCGGCACCGCGACATAGCTGAGCATCATCAAGCCGACCACGATGCTGAGGACGATCCCGAACCAGGGTCTTCCCCAGCGGGTAACGATCATCGTCGAGAACGCGAGCAGCGCACCCATGATCGCTCCGGAGACCAGGATTGGTATGCGATGACGACGCGCCGCGAGCACGGCAGGCCGGACCTCCGGGCGACCCGGCTTGGCGACCGCGAACGCGAACACGGCGTTGAGGAAGAAGCTCGCCATCGTGATCGCGATGATCACCAGGCAGATCGGGACCAGGATCGGACCCCGGATTACGTGGAACGAGCGCCCGTGTAGGAAGTGCCCCTTGAGGTCGTACATCGCGAGCCAGATCCACATCGCGGGCAGCACGGTCACGAGCGTCAGCCGCCAGTTCGAGAGGAGCAGGCGCACGCCGTCGAACAGCAGCACGACCGCGCTGACGACCAGCGCGAGCGGCGCGAGCGCGCGGTGAGAGCGGCTGATCCGAATGACCGCCGCCTCGATCTTGGCCTCGTCGTTCTCCTGGATCGCCCGGACGAGCGACCGGACGCGAGGAGCAGCCGAATCGAGGCGGCTCACGAGGGGCTTCGAAGCAGTACGAGCGAGCGCCCGACCAACGTGACCGGCGCCGATGCGTCGACCGCTCGACCGGCCGCGCCCGCGTCGTCGGTGTCGATCTCGATCTGCCATGCCAGCGCCCGCAGCGACTCCGGGATGGCGAAATCGATCGGCTCCCACCATGCGTTGAGCAGGATCAGGAACGGGTCGTCGGGACTGGTCTCGTCGCCGGTATCCCCGCTCAACGCCACGGTCACGGCCCGAGCGTAGGCCGCCCCCCAGTCCTGGCCGGTCATCGGCTGGCCGTCCGGCCGGTACCAGTCGAGATCGTCGCGCTCCGCATCGTGCGCGGGCGCGCCGGTGAAGAACTGACGCCGGCGGAACACCCGGTGCTGCTCGCGCAGGCGGCACAGACGCGCGGTGAACTCGACGAGGTCGTCGTTAGCGGCGGCCGCGCTCCAGTCAAACCAGGTGAGCTCGTCGTCGTGGCAGTAGGCGTTGTTGTTCCCGCGCTGCGTGCGCGCGAACTCGTCGCCGCCGAGCAGCAGCGGCGCTCCCTCGGACAGCATCAGCGTGGCCAGGAAGTTACGCCGCTGGCGCGCGCGCAGCTCGAGCACCTCCGGGTCATCGGACGGACCCTCGACACCGCAGTTCCAGCTTCGGTTGTCGTCGGTGCCGTCGTGGTTGTCCTCGCCGTTCGCCTCGTTGTGCTTGGCGTTGTAGCTCACGAGGTCCGCAAGCGTGAAGCCGTCGTGGACGGTGACGATGTTCACCGACGCGGTCGGCCGGCGCCCGCCGTGGCCGAACAGGTCTCGCGAGCCGCTGAGCCGCGTCGCCAGACCGGGAAGCGCTCCCTCGGTACCGCGCCAGAAGTCGCGAACGGTGTCGCGGAACCTGCCGTTCCATTCGCTCCAACCCGCCGGGAACTGCCCGAGCTCGTATCCGCCCCACCCGGTGTCCCACGGCTCGGCGATCAGCTTCACCTCCGCGAGCACCGGATCCTGGCCAATCGCCTCGAGGAACGATCCGTGCGGGTCGAAGTCGCTGTCACCTCGTCCGAGCGCGGCCGCGAGGTCGAAGCGGAACCCGTCGACGTGCATCTCCTGCACCCAGTAGCGCAGCGCGTCCATCACCAGCCGGAGAGCCTGCGGCTGGTGCAGGTCGACGGTGTTGCCGCAGCCGGTGTCGTCGATGTAGCGCGCGCGGTCGTCGGCGAGCCGGTAATACGCCGCGTTGTCGATGCCGCGGAAGCACAGCGTCGGGCCCCACTCGCTCGCCTCGGCGGTGTGGTTGAACACCACGTCGAGGATCACCTCGAGCCCCGCCGCGTGCAGGTCGCGGACCATCCCGCGGAACTCGTCCGCCTGGGCGCCGCCGTCGCCGCTCGAGGAGTATCCGTTGTGCGGGGCGAAGTAGCCGATCGACTGGTAGCCCCAGTAGTTGCGCAGGCCACGGGCGACGAGCTGGGCGTCGTGGACGAACTGGTGGACCGGAAGCAGCTCGACCGCGGTGACGCCGAGCCGCTTGAGGTGCGACACGGCGGCCGGGTGCGCCACGCCGGCGTATGTGCCGCGTAGCTTCTCGGGCACGTCGGGGTGGAGCTTGGTGAACCCCTTGACGTGGACCTCGTAGAAGATCGAGTCCGCGAGCGGACGCGCCGGGGGCCGATCGTCTCCCCAGTCGAAATCGCTGGACACGACCACCGAGCGCGGAACGTAGGGCGCGGAGTCGGCTCCGTCGGCACGGTCGGGATCGTCGGCGGCGTGCCCGTACACCGCCGGGTCCCACCGCACCTCGCCGGCGACGGCGCGGGCGTAGGGATCGAGCAGCAGCTTCGCGGGGTTGCACCTCGCGCCCGATGGCGGATCCCACGGCCCGTGTACGCGGAAGCCGTAGCGCTGCCCGGGCGCCACGCCCGGGACGTAGCCCTGCCAGACGAACGCGTCGCCCTGCTCGAGCGCGAGTCGTGTCTCCGCGCCTGCGTCGCCGAACAGGCACAGCTCGACAGCGTCGGCGACGCCCGAGAACAGCGCGAAGCTCGCGCCGGCGCCGTCGTGGCGGGCGCCGAGCCGCACGTGCCCGGCCGGCTCGACCCTGCGGCTTGTCGAATCTAATGCCATGGCCCTGGCGTGAGCCTCGCGGCGCGCCGCCCGCACCGCAAGGTGGCGCGCATGTGGCCCAACCGGAGGTTGGCATCCGTATCGATCCGCGGCGAAGATCCGAACATGCGCCCCGGCGAAATCTTCGCACCTCGGCGGCTGCGAAGCGCGGCCAGACAGGTCGAGCGCTTCTACTGGGGGTCGGGCCTGTGCGACGACGTCCCGGCGCTCGCCTGGTACCTGGTCGGAGCCTGTGTGCCGCTGACGCTGGGTATCGCGGCGCTCGCCGCGATCGTCCTCGGCGACGGCGCCCGCGCCGAACAGGTCGCCGCCCGGCTGGCGAGCGTCCTGCCGCCCGGCGCGCGCGACCAGGTCCTCGAACTCGTGCTGCGCACTCACCGCAACTCTCCGCTGCTGCTCGCGATTGCGGTCGCGTCCATGCTATGGGCGGGCGCCGGCGCCACCGGCGTCGTCGAGCGCGTCGAGTCGCGACTGCTGGGGGCACCGCGCCTGGGCCCGATCGCGTTGAAGCTCCGCCACCTCGGCCTCGCCGCCGGCATGGTGCTGATGATCGCGCTGATGGCTGCGGCCGCCACCGAGGCCACGAACCTACGCGGACGCCTCGCCTTCCCGATCCCCGGCTGGCTGCTTTCGGTCGTCTCGGGCGTGTTGATCGCCGCGCTCTGCTCGGCGCTCTACCGGTACGCGACCACGCACCGGATCGGCTGGCGCGCTGCGGTGCGCGGTGGCGTTCCAGCCGCGGTCGTCCTCGAGCTCACCCCGCTCGCCGCCGGCTACTACGCCCGAGCCGTCGCCGGGCGGACGCCCGTCCAGGTGTTCCTCGTGCTCGCCGGCCTGTTGTTCACGTGCTACCTGGTGGCGCAGGGCCTCTTGATCGGCGCCGGGCTCGCGGTCGCCGGCGAGCGGCCTCCCGACTAAGTCGACACGCGACGGCCGCCGGTGGGATCTGACGGCGCGCGGGTGTGGGTCATAACTCGCCACTCGGCGGGCGCCAGCTGCCCAGTGCGCCGGAATGACCCATATAGGTGCCTGAATCGCCATTCACCTCCGGCGTGGGGGTCGAGTGCTGCGTTATGACCCAACGGGCCGCCGCCAGAAACGGCGCCACTCTCAGATGCCCGCCGTTATCCGGCCCGGGACCACGCACCGGGCGCCGGCGCGGACACAACACCCGTCACTCGCGCGCTCCGGGCGCCGGCTCCCGCTCGCCGATCAGACGCTGAAGCTCCTCGAGCTGACCGCGCAACTCGCGGTTCTCGCGCTCCAGAGCCACGACGCGGCGCCGCTCGCTCACGAGATCCTCGGCCATCTTGCGCAGCGCACGCGCAACCCGCTCGGGTCCGACCTCCTTCACCATGCGGGAGCGTCGCACCGGAAACCGATATTGGTCAAGAGGGTCGGCACCCGTCCTGCCGGGAAGCTCCCACCACAATGTGCAGCCGGACACCGGTGCGCACCCGGCGCCGTCGGGTGCGGGCACCGTTGCATGCCCGCCCGGCGATGGTCGAGACTGCACACGAGATGGCCGAGCGGCCGACCACGCACGACACCCCCGAGCATAGGCGCCTCGAGCAGGCCCGCAAGGGGACCGCACCGTGGAAGGCATGGGGTCCGTACCTGTCGGAGCGCCAGTGGGGGACGGTCCGCGAGGACTACAGCAGCGACGGCGACGCGTGGAACTACTTCACCCACGACCACGCGCGCTCGCGCGCCTACCGGTGGGGCGAGGACGGGATCGCCGGCGTGTGCGACGAGCGCCAGCGTCTGTGCCTGGCGCTCGCGCTGTGGAACGGCGCTGACCCGATCCTCAAGGAGCGGATGTTCGGGCTCTCCAACGGCGAGGGCAACCACGGCGAGGACGTCAAGGAGTACTGGTTCTATCTCGACAGCACCCCGACCCATTCCTATCTGAAGTGCCAGTACAAGTACCCCCAGCGCGCGTTTCCGTACATGGATCTGCTGGCCACCAACGCGCGCCGGGGCAAGCAGGACATGGAGTACGAGCTGCTCGACACCGGCGTGTTCGACGAGGACCGCTACTTCGACGTCGTCGTCGAGTACGCGAAGGCGGCCACGGACGACATCCTCATGCAGGTCACCGCCTACAACCGCGGACCCGACACCGCGACGCTGCACCTCCTCCCCACGCTGTGGTTCCGCAACACGTGGTCGTGGGGCGACGCGAGCGCCAAGCCGGCGATCACGGCCGTCGACGGCGCCACCGCGCGGGCGTCTCACCCGGATCTTGGGGACTACACGCTCACGACCGACACGTCGGCGTCGCTCCTGTTCTGCGAGAACGAGACGAACAGCCAGCGCCTGTTCGGGACGCCAAATGCCTCGCCATACGTCAAGGACGGCATCAACGACTACGTCGTCGGCGGCGCGGAGAGCGCCGTCAATCCTGGCCGTACCGGCACGAAGGTCGCCGTGCACCACGTGCTCGAAATACCGCCGGGCGAGAGCGCGACCGTGCGCGTGCGGCTGACTGCGACCGCGACCGCTCCCACCGACCCGCTCGGCACCGAGTTCGGCGGCGTCTTCGCCGCTCGCAAGGCCGAAGCCGACAAGTTCTACGCCACCGTCATCCCCGACGAGCTCGACGATGACCGGGCGATGGTGATGCGCCAGGCGCTCAGCGGGCTGCTGTGGGGCAAGCAGTACTACGAGTACGACGTCCACCGCTGGCTGGCCGAGCACGGCGCCGACCCGTGGCTCCCGAGCGCGCCGGCGAGTCCGGTCCGGAACGTGCCGTGGTTCCACATGATCGCCGGCGACATCATCTCGATGCCCGACAAGTGGGAGTACCCGTGGTTCGCCGCGTGGGACCTCGCGTTCCACTGCGCGCCGCTGTCGCTCGTCGACGTCGACTTCGCCAAGGAGCAGATCGAGCTGCTGCTCAAGACCCGCTATCAGCACCCCAACGGGCAGATCCCCGCGTACGAGTGGAACTTCAGCGACGTCAACCCTCCGATCACACCGTGGGCGGCGCTGTATGTGTACGAGCGCGAGGCCGGGATCCGCGGCCAGGGCGATCACGAGTTCCTGGCTCGTGTCTTCGACCGCCTGATCGCGAACTTCACGTGGTGGGTCAACCGCAAGGACCCCGACGATCGCAACCTGTTCCAGGGCGGGTTCCTCGGCCTGGACAACATCGGCGTGTTCGACCGGTCCGCGCCGCTGCCTGGCGGCGGAACGCTCGAGCAGGCCGACGGGACCGCATGGATGGCCCTCTACTGCCAGTGGATGCTCGCGATCGCGGTCGAGCTAGCCAAGTTCGAGCCCGCGTACGCGGACATGGCGCTCAAGTTCGTCTCTCACTTCATGTTCATCGCGGTCGCGCTGAACCCGCCCCGCGGCGACGCCGGCCTGTGGGACGAGGAGGACGGCTTCTACTACGACGTGATGCGGATGCCGGACGGCACCCAGATCCCGCTGAAGGTCCGCTCGCTCGTGGGACTGCTGCCGCTGTGCGCCGCCACCGTGTTCGAGCCCGAGACGCTCGACCGCTTCCCCGAGATCGTCGAGCTCCTCGGCGATTACATCGAGCGCTTCTCCGATTCGCTTCCGGAGCTCACCCATCTGCCCGGCGTCAATCCGGAGGGTCGCCGGATCACCCAGCTCGTCGATGAGGACCGCCTGAAGCGGATCCTCACGATCATGCTCGACGAAAGCGAGTTCCTCGGAGCGCACGGCATCCGCGCGATCTCGCGCCGTCACCTCGAGCACCCGTACGTGTTCGACTGGGGCGGCCAGGAGTACAACGTGCACTACCTGCCCGCGGAGTCGGATACCGGAATGTTCGGGGGGAACTCGAACTGGCGGGGTCCGGTGTGGTTCCCGATGAACCTGGTGATCCTGCGCGGACTGGTTCAGCTCCACCGCTACTACGGGGATCGCCTGAAGGTGGAGTGCCCGACCGGCTCGGGCCGCGAGATGAACCTGCTCGATGTCGCCACCGAGATCGGCGCGCGCCTGTCGGCCACGTTCCTCGACGACGAGGACGGCCGCCGGCCGGTGTTCGGCGGGATCGAGATGTTCCAGACCGACCCCAACTGGCACGACCTGATCCCGTTCCACGAGTACTTCCACGGCGACAACGGCGCCGGCATCGGCGCGAGCCATCAGACCGGCTGGACCGGGATCGTCGCGCTCCTGCTCGCGTTCGGCGCGGGGCAGCGCGCGACCCCGGCCGCAATCGCGGCGGTCGCCGATTGAGCCGTTCCGCCTCTGCACATCCGCCACGATAGGAGTCGCAATGGGTCCAGTCACACATCAGACGATCAGGCTGAGCAAGGGCAAGCACACGTCCAAGGACCACGGTGCGTGCGTGATGGAGCTGGCCTCGATGCTCGCGGATGAGCCGTTCAGCGACCATCCGGCTGCGGTGTGCCCGGTGGTCGCCTCGGTCCTGCGCGCGTACAACGACTCGATCGACGACCGCCGCCGGCAGGATCTGTACAAATACGCGGCCAGGGTCGTCGGTAGTCGCGGATCGGCCGATCTCGAGCGGATGCGCGCCGAGCACGTAACCGACTGGATGGCGAAGCCGGCGGCGCGAAGCTGGACGCGATTCCTGCTCCCGGCACGGCTCCGCGCACTAAGCCCGAGGCCGCCGCTCGATGTGCTGGGCGCCGGCGCCGTTCGCTCATTGGGTGTGCACGACGATCGCACGCACCCGAAGATGCTCGGGCTGATCGACGACCTGCTCGCAATGGGCGCCGAGGGGCGTGCGCCGTCGGCTGTCGGCCCGGCGTGCACGCCGGGGTCGAGCGAGCCGCAGCGCACGCACGCCGTTTGACCGAGCCCGCTCCCGATCAGCTGGCCTTCGATCCCCCGCGGATCCCGGCGTCGGCGGGCGCGTTGATCCGCGACCCCGAAGGCCGGCTGCTGATCCTCAAGCCGACCTACAAGAAGGGGTGGACGATCCCTGGCGGTCAGATCGACCCGGGCGGCGAGTCGCCGTGGGACGCCTGCCGGCGCGAGACCGAGGAAGAGTGCGGGCTGGTCGTCGAGCGCGGTCGGCTCGTGTGCGTCGACTTCCTGACGCCCAGGCCGGACCGGGCGGGCGGCGTGCGCTTCCTGTTCGACTGCGGGACGTTCTCGGATGCGACCCTCGCCGAGGTACGCCTTCAGGAATCAGAGATCGAGGACCACCGAATCGCCGAGCTCGACGACGCACTCGAGCTGCTCAGCGGACCGCTTCGCCGGCGCGTGTCGCGGAGCGCCGGCGCCAAGCGGTGCGTGTACCTCGAGAACGGCCGCCCGGTCCCGGGCGTCGACTAGGCGCGCCGGCCCCGCTCAGGCGGGGACGGCCACGGACGTTGCCGGCGCCTGCGGCCTGAACGGGCGCAGTTGCTCGTCACCGGCGCCGACCACCCCGTAGGACCCCTCGGGCACCTCGTTCCAGGCTCCCGGAAGGTCACCGACGGGCTCGGAGACCACGAGCCGTGAGTCGTCGGAGATCTCGAACAGGACCTCACGGTCGGGAGCGAGCTTGCGGACGGCGTCGAGGTTGCGGCTGTAGAAGAGCGACCGCGACTTGCCTTCGCTCGAGTAGCGAAACGCCCACATACGCTCGCCGTCGGTAGTTGCGATCGTGCCCTGGAACGGGAACTCGACGCCCTTGCGCCGACCGACGTCCTCGACCAGCCCGACCGCGCGCGCGACCGCGTCCGCCGGATCGCTCTCGAGGCCGAAGGTCAGCGCAAGGTAGAACAGAATCTCGGTGTCGGCAGTCCCGGAGACCTCCGGGAAGAGCGATTCGTCGATCGCCATCAAGAGGTCGCGCCTGACCCTGGGGAGGTCGGCGACGTATCCGTTGTGCATGAACAGCCAGCGGCCGTGTCGGAACGGATGGCAGTTGGTCTGCTGGACCGGCGATCCGATCGCCGCCCGAATGTGCGCGAAGAAGTGCCCGGACGTGATGTGCCCCGCGAGCTCCCGGAGGTTCTGGTCGTTCCAGGCGGGCTCGATGCTGTGAAACACACCCGGAGTCGGCTGGTCGTCATACCAACCGACCCCAAACCCGTCGCCGTTGGTCGCCTCGGCACCGAGTTCGGAATGCAAGCTCTGGTCGATCAGCGAATGAACCGGCGAGTACAGCGCCGTCTCCAGGAGGATGGGTGAACCGGAATAGGCGAGCCAGCGACACATTCAGAGGGTTCCTTTCGCGCGGACGGGTGCCAGCATAGCGTCGCCCTCGCCCGGCGCCACGGCAAGGTGGCCTGCACGTGTCGGCGCGACAGGCCGGCATCCGGGTTGTGTAAAGCCGCGGCTATCCGACGCGTACGCGCCCGCGGACCGAGGTGCCACGACCTCGGCGCCCCGTCACCTCGAGCACCCCGCCAACCGCGTCGATGCGATCGTGCATGTTGACGAGCCCGCTCCCGGATCCGTGCGCCCCGAGGTCGAGCCCGACGCCGGTGTCGTGCACTTCGAAACACAGGAACGGCTCGTCTCTCGAGAGCGTGACGATCGCCGTCGCGTCCGGCCCGGCGTGTTTGACGACGTTCTGGATTGCCTCGAGGCAACAGAAGTAGACCGCGATCTCGACCTCCTCCGGTTGGCGTCCGATGCCGTTCGCCCGGATCGAGACCGCGATCGGAGAGCTCCGCGCGGCCGCGCTCAGCGCCTCGCGCAGCCCGCATTCGTGCAGCAGCGACGGGTAGATCCCGCGCGCGAGCAGGCGCAGCTCCTGAAGCACGTCGTCCATCTGGCGCCCGACCGACGCGAGCGCCCGCTCGCCCCGCTCCGGGTCCTCCTTGATCGTCTCGGCCGCCATGTCGAGCTTGATCCGCAGGCCTACGAGGTGCTGCTGGACGCCGTCGTGGAGGTCGCGCTCGAGCCGCCGGCGCTCGGCGTGGGCCATCTCCATCAGCCGGACCCGCGAGGAAGCCAGATCGGCCGTCGATGCCCTGAGATCCGCCTCGAGCTGGGTCTTCTCGAGCCGGATCAGCGCGGCGGCGCCGGCGGCCTGGACGAACCGCTCGTAGCCTGATAGGTCCTCGTTGTACATGACCGCGGCCACCGGCTCGCGGTCGCGCTCGATCCACGCGATCGCCGATGCGTCGGGCAGCTCGTCGATCGACGCGCCGGCCGAGTCGACGTACGTAGCGCGGCCAGGCCTGCGGTAGGCGACCTTGAGCGACGGGTCACGCAGCGCCGCGGCCATCAACGCCTCCGGGTCGGCCGCCGGCATCCTGGCGAGCTCGGTCACGAACTCCGCCAGCGCCTGCCCCATGAACAGCCGCTCGTTGCCCAGCCCGACGAGGATCGCGAGCGGAAGGAGCGCCAGGAGACCGATGTAGATCGCCCCGAGCGTCGTCCAGGCGTGCAGGTCGGCGGCGTGGAACAGCATGCTCGCAACCCAGAGGACCGCCGCCGCGGCGGCGGTGATCCACACTGGGGTGAGCGCGCGCCGCACCGGCGCCGACGCCAGCCGTGCCCGGCGTGCGAGTACCAGCGGAGTGCCGCAGGTGACCGCGCCCCAGGCGACCAACATCGCCACCTGCACCGCCGTCACGGCCTCGGTGGCGGAGCCCAGCGAGAACACGTTGTCCGGGCAGTGCGGGCCGCAGCGCAGCAGCGGAGTCGTCAGCGGGGGCTGCAGCGTCATCACGACCCCGAGTAGCCACAGCATCGCCAGCGCGCCGCCGGTCAGCCACAGGAACCGCAGTTCGGTGCGCGACGGCAGATGCCCGGTCGGATGGGCCAGCATCAGATACGAGAACACCAGCGGCATCAGGCCGGTGAACACCACCCCGACGCTGAACAGCAGGCGGTTGCTCGATCCGTTCAGCAACCACAGCGACGCCAGCAACCCTGCGACGACCAGCCGGCCGCCCATTCGGGCCTGGATCTTGCTGGTCTGGGCGTACAACCCGGCCGCGATCAGCGCCACGATCATCACGACCCGGAGCTCAACCGCGACCCCCGGCGGCTTCGCCGCGGGGTTGGCCGAAGTCAGCAGCCCGACCGCGACCGCCGCGGACGCGCCGGCCAGCGCGACCCCCGCGAGCCTGAGCGCGAGCGGCACCGACGTCCACAGCTCCGTGACACGGGTGTCGATTCGCGCCACCAATCCGCCCACGCCTCCGGCGCGCGCGGCGGAAGGCTCGGCGTGCTCGAGCGCGCTCCGCTGAGACTTGCTGGCGGCAATCTCGGAGCTCATGGCTCTGACCATCTCCCCGGTTGGTGTCCTGTACGTGGGCGGCAAGAACACTGGGCTGACAGGCAACCTCGCTGCAAACAGTAGTCCTTTCGGATCGTCGGCTTGTCGCCGTCCGGTTGCAACGGACCCGCCGCCTTTCACCCAGAAGAGATGATGTCCGGCGGGGCGCCCGATTGGACGATTCCGCAAAGCCGGTTGACGCCACCGAAGGACGGACTATGAGCACAGCAGTCGGATCCGACCCCCGCACGAGCGCGGCCGCGGCTGGGCAGGGCGGTCAGGAGGTCGCGGACGTATTCGTGATCTTCGGGATCACGGGCGACCTCGCCAAGGTGATGACGTTCCACTCGCTCTACCGGCTCGAGCAGCGAGGCCTCCTGAGCTGTCCGATCGTTGGCGTCGCGGTCAACGACTGGTCGCTCGACGACCTCCGCAGCCACGCGCGCCAGGCGATCAGCGACTCGGGCGAACAGATCGATGACACAGTGTTCAATCAGCTCATCGGCCGGATGACGTATGTGAGCGGTGACTTCGGCGAAGCGGCCACGTACGGCCGGGTCGCCGACGCGGTCGGCGGCGCGAAATGCCCGGTGTTCTATCTCGAGATCCCGCCGTTCCTGTTCGGCGGCGTGATCAAGGGCCTGACCGAGGCCGGGCTGACGAAGACCGGCCGGGTGGTGGTCGAGAAGCCGTTCGGCCACGATCTCGAGTCCGCCCGCGAGCTCGCGGCGGACATCCACCAGTACATCGACGAGTCGCAGCTCTATCGGATCGACCACTTCCTCGGGAAGATGGGCCTCGACGAGTTCCTCTACCTCCGTTTCGCGAACTCCAACCTCGAACCGGTATGGAACCGCGACCACATCGCGGCGGTTGAGATCACGATGGCCGAGAGCTTCGGCGTCGACGATCGCGGCCATTTCTACGACCCGGTCGGAGCACTGCGGGACGTCGTCGTCAACCACCTCATGCAGTTGCTCGCCGCCGCCGCGATGGAAGCTCCCGCCGGCGACGACGCGAACACGCTCAAGGACGCGAAGTTCGCATTGTTCCGCTCGATGCCGGCGGCCGACCCGGCGCATTACGTGCGCGGCCAGTACGACGGCTATCTCGGCATCGACGGCGTCGCGTCCGGCTCGACCACCGAGACGTACGCCGCGATGCGGCTCGAGATCGACAACTGGCGGTGGGCAGGCGTTCCGTGGTTTATCCGCACCGGCAAGAGACTGCCGGTCACACAGACCGAGGTGCGGCTCGTGTTCAACCGTCCACCGCGCCTCGGGTTCCTCCCGTCGCTCGGGAACCGGTCGCCGGTCCAGGCCCAACTCATCATCAAGCTCGACCCGATGACCGGCATCCGGTTGATCCTCGACGCCCACCGCGCCGACAAGGGTGGCCCGCAGGAGATCACGCTCGACATGGAGTTCGAGGCCGAAGGCGGTGAAGGCCCAACCCCCTACGAGGTGCTTCTGTATGCGGCGCTACAGGGCGACAGCACGCCGTTCACGCGGCAGGACAGCGTCGAGGAGACGTGGCGGATCATGACACCGCTGCTCGAGAACCCACCCCCAGTGCATCCGTACGCGCCGGGGTCATGGGGCCCCGCCGAAGCCGATCAGCTCGTCCGCGGCGTCGGCGGCTGGCACGGGCCGTGGGTGGCGTCATGAGCAGCACCAAGGCCAAGAAGAACGCCAAACACGACGGCCATGCAGCCGCGGTCGCCGCGACCACGGGCACCGTCACGTCGATGCCGCAGAGCGCGGCGGCGCCGTCGCCTTTCACCCCGATCGCGGATTACGCGTTCCTGTCGGACTGCCACACCGGCGCGCTGGTCGCCCCTGACGGCACGATCGACTGGCTATGCATCCCGAGGTTCGACTCGCCAAGCGTGTTCGGGTCGCTGCTGGACCGCGGCGCCGGCGCCTTCCGCCTCGGCCCGTTCGGAATCAACGTGCCGAGCGGCCGGCAGTACGAGCCGGGGACGAACACGCTGATCACCACCTGGAAGACGCCGTCGGGATGGGCGACCGTCCACGACGCGCTCACGATGGGTCCGCGTCGTGGCGAGGACACGATCACTCCGCACACGCGCCCGCCCACCGACGAGGATGCCGACCACGTCCTGGTCCGCACCGTGAAGTGCATAGACGGCAGCGTCGAGGTCGAGCTGGTGTGCGAGCCCGGGTTCGATTACGGCCGCGTGTTCGCCGACTGGATGCTGTCGCCGGACCGCCACCGCGCGGACGCCACCGGCGCCGGTCAGTCGATGCGCCTGCAGACCGACATGCTGCTCGGGGTCGAGGCCAACCACGTCCGCGCCCGGCACGTGCTCCACGAGGGCGAGGAGCTGTTCGTGGCCTTGTGTTGGGACAACGATGCAAAGGTGCCGACTACCGTCGAGGAGGCGAACGCCCAGCTCAAGGCAACCACGAGGTTCTGGCGGCGTTGGCTGTCGAAGGCCCGCATCCCCGACCACGAGTTCCGAGCCCTGATCCAGCGCTCGGCGCTAGCGATCAAGGGGCTGACGTACATGCCGACGGGCGCGACCGTGGCCGCGCTGACTACTTCGCTACCGGAGACCCCGGGCGGAGAGCGCAACTGGGATTACCGCTACACGTGGATCCGCGACTCGACGTTCACGCTCCAGGCCCTTCACTACCTCGACCTCGATTGGGAGGCCGACGAGTTCATGCAGTTCATCGCCGACCTCGATCGAAACGACGACGGCGGCCTGCAGATCATGTACGGGATCGACGGTCGTCGCGACCTGACCGAGGAGCTCCTGAAGGATCTCAGTGGCTACGACGGCGCCAGCCCGGTGCGTACGGGCAACGGGGCGTTCGACCAGCGCCAGAACGATGTTTTCGGAGCTGCCCTGGATTCGGTGCTCCTGCACACGCGCCGCAGCCAGCGGCTGCCGCGCCGGTTGTGGCCGCTGATCCAGGCGCAGGCCGAGTGCGCCAAGGGGGTCTGGAAACAGCCGGACCAGGGGATCTGGGAGGCGCGCGGCAAGCCGCAGCATTACGTCTCCTCCAAGCTGATGTGCTGGGTCGCGATGGACCGCGCCGGGAAGCTCGCGGACATACGCGGGGAGAACCAACTGGCCGCCGACTGGAGGGGGGTCGCGGAGGAGATCAAGGCCGACATCCTCGAACACGGAGTCGACAAGCGCGGCGTCCTCGTCCAGCACTACAACACCGAGTCGCTCGACGCCTCGACGCTGCTGGCCGCGCTGTTCGGGTTCCTTCCGGGCGAGGACGAGCGGATGCGCGCGAGCGTGCTCGCGATCGCCGACGAGCTCACCGAGCATGGGTTCGTGCTCCGCTACCGGACCGACGAGACCGATGACGGCCTGTCCGGTAAGGAGGGGACGTTCGTGATCTGTTCGTTCTGGCTCGTCTCGGCGCTGGCGATCATCGGCGAGATGCAGCGTGCTCGGGACCTGATGACGCGTCTGACCAAGGTCGCGTCGCCCCTGCTGCTGTATGCCGAGGAGTTCGACGTTGACACGGGCCGGCATCTCGGGAACTTCCCGCAGGCGTTCTCGCACCTTGCGCTGGTCGAGGCCGCGGGCCGGATCATCATCGCCGAGCGCATAGAGGAGCTGGGCGCATGAGCGACTTCGACGTGATCGTGATCGGCAGCGGCGCGGGCGGGGGCACGCTCGCGCGCCACCTGGCGCCCTCGGGTAAGCGCATCCTGCTGCTCGAGCGTGGAGGTTGGCTGCGCCGCGAACCGCAGAATTGGCTTGCCCAGGACGTGTTCGTCGACGGCCGCTACGTCTCGCCTGACACCTGGTACTACGCGGACCTCACGCCGTTCGCGCCGCAGGTGCACTACTACGTCGGCGGCGCGACCAAGCTGTATGGGGCGGCGCTATATCGCCTGCGGGAGCGGGACTTCGGCGAGCTCCAGCACCACGACGGAATCTCGCCGGCGTGGCCGATCGCCTACGAGGACATGGAGCCGTTCTACACCAAGGCGGAGCAGCTTTACCAGGTGCACGGTGCGCGCGGGGAGGATCCGACCGAGCCGCCGGCGAGCGCCCCGTACCCGTTCCCCGCGGTCTCGCACGAGCCCCGGATCCAGCAGCTGTCCGACGACCTCGCCAAGGAGGGCCTGCACCCGTTCCACGCGCCGTGCGGGATCCTGCTCGATGAGACCAACCCTCCTTACAGCAAGTGCGTTCGCTGCCAGAACTGCGACGGGTTCCCGTGCGTCGTGCACGCCAAATCGGACGCCGAGGTCATCTCGGTCCGCCCCGCGCTCGAGTACCCGAACGTCACGCTGCTGACCGGGGCCGAAGCGGTGCGGCTTCAGACCAATCCCGCAGGCACGGAAGTCACCGGCGTGGTCGTCAACATCAATGGCCAAACCGAGACCTGCCAGGGGAACATCGTGGTCGTCTCGTGCGGGGCCGCGAACAGCGCCAAGCTGCTGCTCGCGTCCGCGAATGACGCCCACCCGCACGGGCTCGCCAACGGCTCGGATCAGGTCGGGCGGAACTACATGTACCACAACAGCCAGGCAGTGCTCGCGCTGTCCAGGGAAGAGAATCCAACGGTGTTCCAGAAGACGCTCGGGGTCAACGACTTCTACTTCTCAGGCGGCGATGATTTCGAGTTCCCGCTCGGCAACGTTCAGATGGTCGGCAAGTCCCAGGCGCCGATGTTCCACGGCGAGAAACCCGGTGAGACGAGATTCGCACCCAACTGGTCGCTCGAACAGGTAGCCCTTCACGCCGTCGACTTCTGGCTGTCCACCGAAGACCTGCCGTCCCCCGAGAACCGGGTGACGCTCGCGCGCGACGGCAACATCGTCATCGATTACCACGCCAGCAACGACGAGGCAAAACAGCGCCTGTTCGGAAAGCTCAAGAACATGCTCGCGAACCTGGGCATGCACCACGACCACCTGCTGCCTCACCACGCTTACCTCAAGAACGAGATCCCGGTGGCAGGCTGCGCCCACCAGGCCGGCACGTGCCGGTTCGGGGCCGACCCCGACAGCTCGGTCCTGAACCCGGACTGTCGCGCCCACGAGGTTGACAACCTCTACGTCGTCGACACGAGCTTCTTCCCGAGCATCGGCGCGGTCAACCCGGCGCTGACCGCGATGGCCAACGCGGTTCGCGTCGGCGACCACCTGCTCGAACGCCTCAGCGCAACCCAGCCGCAACCCGAGCCTGCTCATGCCTGAGGTCCAGTACAAGCACCGTGTCGTGATCGTCGGCGGAGGGTTCGCCGGCCTCGGTTGCGCGCAGAAGCTGGCCGACCACGACGACGTCCACGTCACGCTGATCGACCGCAACAACTACCACCAGTTCCAGCCGCTGCTCTACCAGGTCGCGACCTCGCAGCTCGCCGGCACGGACATCGCTCATTCCCTGCGGGACGTGTTCGCCGACGAGGACAACGTCGACGTGCACCTCGCGGACATCACCGGCGTCGACACCGCAAGCCGAACCGTAACGACGCGGGACGGGGACTCGTGGACCGGCGACGCGCTGGTGCTGGCCGCCGGCTCGCAGCCGAACTTCTTCGGCACCCCGGGCGCCCCGGAGAACTCGTTCCCCCTCTACTCGCTCGACAACGCGACCCGGCTGCGCTCGCGCATCCTCGGGCTGTTCGAACAGGTCGACCGCGATCCGTCGCTGGTCGACCGCGGCGCGCTCAACATCGTCGTGGTCGGCGGTGGCCCGACCGGCGTCGAGGTCGCCGGCGCGCTCGGCGACATGATCAAGGTCACGGTACCCGGCGAGTATCGCCACCTCGACCCCACCAAGGCGCGGATCTGCCTGCTCGACTACGGCGACGCGCTGCTTAAGCCGTTTTCGGACAGCGCGCACGGCTACGTATCAAAAGTCCTCGAGGAGAAGGGCGTAGAGATCCACCTCGGGACCGGCGTCAAAGAGGTCGGGACCGGACACGCCCTGTTCTCCGACGGAGCCGTCCTCCCCACTCGCTGCGTGGTCTGGGGCGGCGGGATCACGGCCGCGGCGGTCGCCGCCGACTGCGGCCTCGCCCAGGGACGCGGCGGACGCGTCGACGTTCAGCCCGACTTGACCCTCGCCGGCAGCCCCGGCGTCTACTTCGTCGGCGACGTCGCCAACATCCCCGGCCCGGGCGACCAGTCGCTCCCACAGCTTGGCTCCGTCGCGCTCCAGAGCGGCGCCTGTGCGGCGGACAACATCATCGCCGGCTTCGAAGGCAAGAAGCCGAAGGACTTCCGCTACCACGACAAGGGGATCATGGCCATGATCGGCCGAGGGGCCGCGATCGCCGAGGTCGGCAAACGCCACCACGAGATCCACGGCGAGATGGCCCACATGGCCTGGCTCGGCGTCCACGCCAGCCTCATGACCGGAACCCGCGCCAAGATCGAAGCGTTCGTCGACTGGGCCTGGGACGGCTTCACCAAGACCGGCGGCCCACACGTCCTCGACCGCGGAGACGCCGCGGAGATCAACTGGGACGACGACCCCACGGTCACGAAATCAGGAACGGTCCCCACCACCTCAATCAGCGCCTGACCGTCGGAGCTGCCTCGGTATGACAAACGATCTTGCTCGCTGGCAGTTCGCGATCACGATCATCTACCACTTCTTCTTCGTCCCGGTCACGATCGGCCTGGCGTTCCTGGTCGCGATTCTCCAGACGATCTGGTACCGCAACGGCAACCCCGACTACAAGCGCATGACGCGCTTCTTCGGGACGTTGCTCCTGATCAACGTTGCGATCGGCGTGGTCACCGGGCTGGTCCAGGAGTTCCAGTTCGGGATGAACTGGTCCACGTACTCGCGGTTCGTGGGAGGCGTGTTCGGGGCGCCACTGGCGATGGAAGGGATCCTCGCATTCTTCCTTGAGTCGACCTTCCTCGGTTTGTGGCTGTTCGGCTGGGATCGGCTCCCCAAGCGCGTGCACCTGGCCTGCATCTGGGCGGTGGCTGCGGGCTCGATGCTCTCGGCGATGTTCATTCTGATCGCCAACTCGTGGATGCAGCATCCGGTCGGATACAAGATCGATAAACAGGGCCATGCGGTCCTCACCAATGTGTGGGCGCTGTTCGTCAACCCGACGTTCGTCTGGGGGTACGCGCACGTCCTGCTTGCGTCTCTCGTCACCGGGTGCCTGGTGATGCTCGCGGTGTCCGCGTGGTACCTGCGCAAAGGCGAGCACGTCGAATCGTTCCATCGCACCGGCAAGCTGGCGCTGACTGTGCTGATCCCAACGATCGTGATTCAGCTGTCGGTGGGCAACCAGTTGGGTGTGATCGAGGCCAAGTACCAGCCGATGAAGATCGCCGCCGCGGAGGCGCAGTGGACCAACTGCAAGCCGTGCTCGTTCTCGGCGTTCCAGATCGGGGGCGGTTCCAACGACCAGACGCCGACCGAGATCATCCCGATTCCGCACCTGCTGTCGGTGCTCGCGACGAACATGTGGAACGGCGGGGTCACCGGTCTCAACGAGCTGCAAGCCGAGTACCGGGCGAAGTATGGGCCTGGCAATTACGTCCCCGACGTGTTCATCCAGTACTGGTCGATCCGGATCATGGCGTACCTGGGCAGCCTGGTCCTGCTGCTCGCACTCTGGGGAGCGTGGTTACTCCACAAGAACAAGCTGCGCAGCTCGCGGTTGTTCCTGACGATCTCGGTGTGGGCAGTTGTCACCCCGTTCCTGATGAACACCACCGGCTGGCTGCTGACCGAGAGCGGCCGTCAGCCCTGGATCGTGCAGGGCCTGCAGAAAACCGTCAACGCGAACTCGCCGTCGGTCAGTTCCACCGAGATCTGGATCAGCCTGGTCGCGTTTGTCCTCTCCTACATCGCGCTCGGTGTCGCCGACCTGGGGCTGATGCTCAAGTACTCCCGTCACGGCCTGGCCCAGGCGGACGCCGAGGCGGCCGAGCCGAGCGGAGAAGCTGGTGCCGCTGCCCACGCGCTGACCTACTGACGCATGCAACTTCACACGATCTGGTTCGTCATCATCACCGTTCTCTGGATCGGGTTCTTCGTGCTCGAAGGATTCGATTTCGGGGTCGGCATGCTGCACCGGTTCATCGGCAAGACCGAGATCGAGCGGCGGGTTTGCATCAACACGATCGGCCCCTGGTGGGACGGCAACGAGGTGTGGCTGGTGGTCGCGGGTGCGTCACTGTTCGCGGCCTTCCCCGGGTGGTACGCGACGATGTTCTCGGCGCTGTACCTGGCGATCTTGCTCGTGCTCGTCGGACTGTTCGGGCGCGGCGTCTCGCTCGAATGGAGGGGCAAGCGCGACGATCCCCGTTGGCTGAACGGCTGGTCGTGGGCGCTCACCATCGGAAGCCTGATCGTCCCGCTCCTGCTCGGAGTCGGCATCGGCGACCTGCTGCACGGGCTCCCGATCAACTCGCAGCACAACTTCACCGGGGACTTCTTCAGCCTGCTGACCGGCTATGGCTTGATGACGGGCGTGACCATGGTCGTGCTGTGTCTGCTCCACGGCGCGACATTCCTGGGCCTGCGGACCACCGGGGAGGTCCGCGACCGGGCTCGGGCCGCGGCTCGCCGCATCGGCGCCGTCGCGGTCGTCGTGAACCTGGCCTGGTGCATCTGGACGCTGGTCGTGATCGGCGGCGGCACGGTGCCGCAGCCGACCCAGATCTTCGGCGTGCTCGCGGTGATCTTCGCCCAACGCCTGGCCAGCACCGACAACGACGGCTGGGCATTTGTCGCCTCGGCGTTCGCGATCGCCGCCGCGATCGGCCAGATCTTCATCGCGCTGTATCCGAACGTGATGGTCTCGAGCACGAACCACGCCTACAACCTCACCGTCAACAACTCCGCCGCCGGCCACTACGGGCTGGTCGTCATGACCGTGGTCGCGGTGCTCTTCTTCCCGATCGTTCTGCTCTACCAGGGCTGGTCGTTCCACGTCTTCCGTCGCCGCGTCGCCACGCCGGCGGCGCCTGAGCAGCAGTCCGCCGCACCCGGGTCGGCGGCGACGCAGACCTAGCCCTCCGCCGATGCGCGCTCTCGACCCGCGCCTACTCAGCCGGACCCGGTCGGTGCGGCCGCTACTGGTGACCGACGTGGTGCTCGGGGTGGGCACGTCGGTAGCGGTTCTGGTTCAGGCGACAATGCTCGCGCGAATCGCCGCGAAGGCATTTCACGGCGCCCCGCTGCACGCGCTCGGGACGGACTTCGCGTGGCTGGTCCTGGCGTTCGCGGCGCGAGGGGCGTTGGCGTGGGCGATGGAGGTCGCGGGCCGGCGAGCCGCTTGGGACACCCTCTCTGAGCTTCGCCTGGCGCTCGTCGCCAAGCGCCTGCGAACCCAGCCGACCGCGGTCGACGGTGCCGAGGGCGCCGAGATCACGACCGTCGCGGTGCAGGGCGTCGAGGCGCTCGAGGGGTACTTCGCGCGTTACCTGCCGCAGGTCGTGCTCGCCTGCGTCGTCCCCTTCCTGGTGATCGCCTGGGTGGCGTTCGTCGACCTCGAGGCGGCCGTGATCATGCTGCTGACGCTCCCGCTCGTGCCGGTGTTCATGTGGCTGATCGGCTCCTACACCGCGGACATGACCCGCGAGCGGTGGCAGGCGCTCCGCCGACTCTCGAGCCACTTCCTCGATGTCGTGCGCGGCCTGCCGACGCTGCGCTCGTTCGGCCGTGGCCGGGACGAGGTTGCCGTCGTCGCCGAGGTGTCTGAGCGATACCGCAGAACGACGATGGAGACCCTTCGCATCAGCTTCCTGTCCGGCTCCGTGCTCGAGCTGGCGGCGACGATCGGCGTGGCTCTCGTCGCGGTCACCGCCGGGGTGCGGCTCGTCAACGGCAGCCTCGGGCTACAGGCGGGAGTGACCGTGATCGTCCTGGCGCCCGAGCTGTATCTGCCCTACCGCCGGCTCGGCGCCGAGTACCACGCGAGCGCCGACGGACTGGCGGTGGCCGAGCGGATGTTCGAGCTGCTCGATGCCCCGGCGGCGGCCGGCGCCGGCGGTGCGCGACTCGCGCCGAGTCCCGCGACGGCCCAGATCGTCTTTGATCAGGTCTCGTTCTCATACCCGGCCCGTACCGGCCTGGTGCTCGACGGCTTCGACCTCGAGCTGTCGCCGGGCGAGGTCGTGGCCGTGGTCGGCGAGAGCGGCGCCGGCAAAAGCACGGTGGCGGCGCTGTTGCTCGGGCTGCTGTCGCCGAGCGCAGGCGCGGTCACGGTCGCCGGCGTGGATCTGGCCGACTGTGACCTCGACCAGTGGAGGCGCCTCGTCGCGTGGGTGCCGCAGCATCCGACGCTGTTCCGGGCCAGCGTGGCCGACAACATCCGCCTCGGGGACTCCGAGGCGTCGCCGCGAGCGGTTCGCGAGGCCGCCGCGCTCGCCGGCGCCGATGAGTTCATCAGCGCGTTGCCCGACGGGTACGACACGCTGATCGGGGACGGCGGGCGGTCGCTGTCACCGGGCGAGCGGCGCCGGATCGGACTCGCGCGGGCGTTTGTCCGGGATGCGCCGCTGGTGATTCTCGATGAGCCAACCGCCGACCTCGATCCGCGGAGCGTCTCGATTGTGGCCGGGGCCGTGGACCGGCTCCAGGCCGGGCGAACGATGCTCGTCATCGCTCACCGGCCCGAGCTGGTCGACAGCGCCGATCGCGTGGTCCGCCTCCTTGGCGGGGCCGGGGTCGCGCAAGCGAGCAGGAGCGCTGCGTGAGCACGACGCTCGGAGCGCTGCTGAAGCTCGTGAGCGTGCCGCGCTGGCGGTTGGCGTGGGCGGTGCTGCTCGGCGCGCTGACCGTGTCGTTCGGCGTCGGGTTGATGGCGACGTCGGGGTATCTGATCTCGCGCGCAGCCGAGCACCCCCCGATCCTGTCGCTGATGGTGACGATCGTCGCCGTCCAGTTCTTCGGTATCGGCCGTCCGTTCGTCCGCTACCTCGAGCGCCTCGCCTCCCACGACATGACGCTGCGCGTGCTCGGCCGGCTCCGCGCTCGCTTCTTCGCGCGGATCGAGCCGCTCGCCCCAGCCGAGCTCGGCGCCTACCGCGAGGGAGACCTGCTGTCGCGGATGGTCGCGGACGTGGACGCGCTCCAGAACCTGTACCTGCGGGGACTCGAGCCCCCGCTCGTCGCGCTCGTCGCGGGCGCGGTCTCGGTCGGCGCGGCGGCCGCCCTGCTCCCCGCGGCGGGCCTCGTGCTCGCCGGCGGCCTGCTCGCCGGCGGCCTGGCCGTGCCGGCGCTCGCGGGCTTCCTCGGCGCACGTGCCGGCCGCAGGCAGGCGGCCGCTCGCGGGCAGCTGTCGGCCGAGCTCGTCGAGTCGCTCCGCGGCGCGTCCGAGCTCGTCGCGTTCGGTGCCGAGGACGCGGCACTCGACCGCGTCCGCGCGGCCGACCGGACCCTGGTCGCGCTCGCCCGGCGCGACGCCCTGATCGCGGGTCTGGCCGACGGCCTCGAGCTGGTGGTGACCGGACTTACGATCGCGGGCGTGCTCGCGGTCGCGATCGTCGCGCACGACCACGGAGCGCTGAACCGCGTGCTGATCGCGACGCTCGCGCTGCTCGCGCTCGCGGCGTTCGAGGCGGTCACCCCGCTGGCCGCGTCCGCCCGCGACTTGTCGGTCACACTCGCCGCCGGCCGCCGTGTGCTCGAGCTCACCGACCGGGACGCGGCAGTTCGCGATCCGTCCGAGCCGGCGGCGGCCCCCAACTGGCCGTTCGCGGTGGCGCTCGAGGGCGTGCGCGCCCGGTATCCGGGCGAGCCGCGCCCGGCTCTCGACGGCGTCGAACTCCGGCTCGAGCCGGGTGAGCGGGTCGCGCTGCTTGGCCCGAGCGGCGCCGGCAAGACGACGATCGCGAACCTGCTGCTGCGGTTCCTCGACCCCGAGGATGGGCGAGTCACGCTCGCCGGCCACGACCTTTGCGACTACCGCCAGGACGACATCCGCCGCGTGATCTCGGTCGCCGGCCAGGAGTCGCACCTGTTCGCGGCGTCGATCCGAGACAACCTGCGGATCGCCCGCGCCGACGCGAGCGAGGACGAGATCATGGACGCGCTCCGCGCGGCGCAGATCTGGGACTGGATCTGCCGGCTGCCAGACGGTCTGGACACATACGTCGGCGAGGAGGGGCGCGAGCTCTCGGGCGGCCAGCGCCAGCGGATCGTTCTCGGGCGGGCGCTGCTCGCCGGCGCGCCCGTGCTCGTGCTCGACGAGCCGACCGCCCACCTCGACCCGGAGACCGCCGGCGATCTGGTCGACGACGTGTTCTCGGCCGCCGGCGACCGGACCGTGCTGTTGATCACGCACCGAACCGAGGGGCTCGACCTCGTCGACCGGGTGGTGACGCTGTGACGACCGTAGCTGCAGACAGGCACGGCGCCGCGGTCCCGGACCGTCCAGCGGGGTTCCGCTACGGCGTGGTGCTCGCGATCGTCGTGATCACGGTCGTGTTCGAGGTGCTCGCCCCCGACGCCGATTGGGCCCGCGCGGTCGCCATCGCGTTGGTCGGCAGCGCGCTCACGGTGGCCGTCGCCACCTCGCGGGCGCGCGCCCAGGTACGCCGCGCCCGCACGTTCGTCGTCGGTGGTATCGCGTTCGTGGTCGTAGTCGGCATAGCGATCGGGCTCGTGAATACGTGGGGGGCGTTCCTGGTGGGGACACTGGTCGTCGCGTTCATCCCGATCGCCCTGGGCGGGGGGCTGCTCCGGCTGATCCGCGACGAGGGCGTCACGATCCAGGCTGTCGCGGGAGCACTGGCGGTCTATCTGTTGGTCGGGCTGCTGTTCGCATCCGCGATCTCGTTCGCGGCTACTGTTGGGAGCGGGTCGTTCTTCGCTGAAGCCGGACACGTCACGAACGGCGACCGCGTGTACTACTCGTTCACCGTGTTGACGACGACCGGGTTTGGTGATTACACGACGGCTACATCAGTGGGTCACGCACTCGCCGTGCTCGAAATGCTGATCGGTCAGCTCTACCTGGTGACCGTCATCGGAATCCTCATTGGCAACTTCGTTGGGAGAAGAAGAACATGAACGCTCGCTGGCCGATCCGAAGCGTGCTGGCTGGAACCGCCGGAACCGCCGCCCTATCGCTCGCGTATGTGGCTGAGCGAAAGCTGCGACCGCGCCACCAGGGACCACTCGACTATGACGACTCGCTCGTCCCCGGCAAGATCGTCGCGTCGATCATGCACCTGCCCCACGTCACGGGAAAGGACGACCGCGACATCGGGTGGGCGCTTCGCTGGAGCTACGGCTCGGCGTTCGGCCTGTGGCACGGCCTCCTGCGGCGGAAGGTAGGGGAGCCGTGGGCGAGCGCGATCTTCGGCGGCACACTGATGAGCGCTACGTTCACGCTCTTCCCACTGCTCGGACGCACTCCTCCGCCGTCTAAGTGGCCGCCCGACGTGATGGCCACGTGCCTGGGCACCCACGCCGCTTATGTCGCCGCAGTCGCCGCCGTGGACGACCGGGCCCGCCGTCTGGGTATCTGAGAGTGGTCGTCCTCGTGGGTACGGTTGCACCGTTCGAATGCGGCCGTATTTGCGAGGGCGGCTACTAGTGCTTCAGCTGCGGGTGTTCGGGGCACCGCCGCTGATGAACGCCGTCGCGGGTTGCCTGCATCGGATGCCCGGCGCCCGGCACGTGATCCAGATGGGGAACGGAGAGCTCGGTGGCGCGCTCGTCAGCGCGGACCTCGTCGACGACGCGGTCGACCGGGCACTCGAGCAGGTGAACCGGCTCGGCGTCCCGGCCGAGGACGTCGTGCTGGTGCGCTTAGAGTCGATCGGCGCCGCGGTCGCCCAGCGCCCGCTGGCGAGCGTCGTCTGGGCCGACCTGCTGAGCCAGGCCGGCGCGAACGCCCGCCCGTTCCCGCGCTACCTCGTGTTCATGGCCGCGGCGGGGATCATCGCCGCCTTCGGCGTCATCTACCAGAACGTCACCCTGGTCGTGGGCGCGATGGCCATCAGCCCCGATACGCTCCCGATCACCGCCGCCGCCACCGCGCTGGTGCTGCTCCGGTGGCGCCTGGCGGCGCGCGCGGTGGTTGCGCTCGTGCTAGGGCTGGCCGTCGTCTGCGTTGTCGGTGGGGTGATGACCGGAGCGTTGAACGCCTTGGATCTTCTCCCCAACGGCAACCAGATCGACAGCAGCTTCCTGGCCGGCCTCTCGACGGTCAACATCTCGACGCCGATCGTGGCCTTCGCCGCCGGCGTAGTCGGCATGCTCGCGCTCGAAACGAGAGCCAGCTCAGCGGTCGGGGTGGCTATATCGGTGACGACGATCCCGGCATCCGCCTATCTGGGTGTGGCGGCGGGTGTCGGACAGATCGACAAGGCCTGGGGCGCGCTGCTCGTACTCGCTATCAACGTGTCTATGCTGCTGCTCGCGGGCTGCCTCACACTCCTCGTCCAGCGGGCGATGGGCCGGACCGCGCGCGTCGATGCCGCGGGCGCGCCCGAGCGCGCGTCGTGATTAGTTGCGCAACGAAGTTTGGCGCTCCACCTGACGCATGCGAGAGTAGAAACGCCACAGTTCGTGATCACCCGGAAGGGATGACGACTCGGACGCCTCCCACTGCGAGCATCGCTTAGCGTGAGCGCGACAACGCCTGCCGCCACCGCGCCGCCGCCGGAACCGACCGCCGAGCAGGCGGCTGAGACGATGCGGAGCAAGCGGTTCGTCGTCCTGCTCGTCATCGTCGCGATCATCGGGGTCATCGTTTCGCTGGCGACGTGGTGCTTCCTCGAGCTGATCTACCAGATCCAGCGCGAGCTCTGGACGCATCTGCCGCACGCGCTCGGCTACGACAACGGGCCGCCCTTGTGGTGGGGGCTCCCCGTCCTGGCGGTGGCGGGCCTGTTGGTGGCGCTGGCGATCATGCGGCTGCCTGGTGAAGGCGGACACCTGCCGGCCAGGGGCCTAGCCGTCGGCGGCAAGCCAGCGAGCCCGATCGACCTTCCGGGAGTGGTGCTGGCGGGCCTGGCCGCGATCAGCTCAGGGCTCGTCATCGGTCCCGAGGCGCCGCTGATCGCGATCGGCGCCGGGGTGGCCTTGCTGTGCATCAAACTGTCGCGAAGGGAGACGCCACCGCAGGTACTCGTGCTCGTCGCCGCCGCCGGCAGCTTCGCGGCGCTGTCGTTCATCTTCGACTCGCCGCTGATCGCGGCCGTCATCCTGATCGAGGCGACCGGGATCGGCGGGCCACGGCTCCCCCTGCTCCTGCTCCCCGGACTGCTCGCCGCCGGCATCGGCACGCTCGTCTCGATCGGGATGGGGTCGTTCACAGGCTTGAGCAGCAGCGCCTACGCGCTCGGTCCTTTGGCCCTTCCCCACTTCGCCCACCCGACCATCGGCCAGTTCGGATGGACGATCGCGCTCGCGATCGCGATCGCGATCGGGACCAGAGCGATCATGGTGGGCGGGCTGGGCACCTACGGCGTGGTGGCGCGGCGGCTGGTGCTGTTCCTGCCGGTCGTCGGCCTGATCATCGCGGGCCTGGCGATCGCCTTTCACGGCGCCACGGGCAAGAACGTCGACGAGGTCCTGTTCTCGGGTCAGGACGCGCTTCCCGGCCTCGTCGCGCAGGCCGGAACATGGTCGGTGGGCGCGCTCCTGCTGCTGATGTTGATCAAGGGCATCGCCTACAGCCTGTCGCTGGGCAGTTTTCGCGGTGGCCCGACATTTCCGGCGATCTTTCTGGGAGCGGCCGCAGGAGTCGCGGCCTCGCACCTCCCCGGCTTCGCCCTGGAGCCAGCCGTCGGGGTCGGGATCGGCGCCGGGACGGTGGCGGTGCTCCGACTGCCGCTGTCGGCGGTCGTGCTGGCCACGTTGCTCACCGTCAAGTCCGGGACCGGCGATGAGCCGCTGATCATCGTCGGCGTGGTCGTCGCGTACCTGGTCACGCTGCTGCTCTCGCCCAGGCCGTCGGGATCCACCGCCCCGGCCGCCTCGGAGCCGGCCCGACCTCCCGCGCCGCCCGCCCCCGCAGAGCATCCGGCCTGACGACCGGCAGGGAGGCGTCCTCGCGGACGCCTCCCCCGCAGCTCGATCAGGACCACTCCGGCGGACTGGCCTCACCAATCGCAACGGGTGAGGTCGATCCGGTGAACGCCTGCCACACCGAGGTCTTGTCGCACGTCCACTGCTCGACCGCCGATCCGCTTGGCCGGCCGGGAAGCACGGTCACGCACTGGTTGCTCCACGTCCCGAATGACTTGTACAGGTGGATCAGGTAGTAGTTGGCGTAGTTGGAGATACCCATGTCGAACCACATCGCGGTCGAGTTGCTGTTACACGACCACAGAGCCATTCGGGCGCCGTTGCTGAACTGGAACTGGAAGTTGTTCAGACAGAGACCAGGGGCGTTATAGGCGAACAGGTACGGCATGTTGTCGGTCCACGTCGCGAGAATCCACTCCTGATTGGCAGCGTTCGTGCAGCTGTACTGATCGACGTAGCTGCCCTGGCTGTTGGGATAGCTGCTCATGCACATTCCGCTGCCCGCGTTCTGGGATTGGAAGCAGTACACACAGTTGCCGTAGGCTGCCGGATGGGCGAGCACCTTCCCCTTCCTGACGTTCACTTGCATGGGAACGCCGTACACGTTCTGGCCGTTCTTCAGCGTGATCCATCGAGCCGACTTCCTCAGGCTCGGCGGCAGACCAGCGCCGTGGTGCGCGGCGGAGGCCGCGTTCGCCAAGGCGCCCGGGCTCTGACCGCCGGCTCGGCTGTGAGCCGCCGCGGTCCCGCCGACCGCCGCCACCGCAAACGCGCCGACGATCGCAGCGACCGCAAGCCGCGCGGGTACGCGCCATCGATTGGACATCGTGAAACCTCCCCGAATCGGTTGAAGTGACTGAACTGTGGGATCGGCTCAGTCACCGGTACATGAGACGACCGGAATTCAGCGCGGCGGACCTCACCTGCCTATCGGCTGGATGGTCAGACTTCGCGCGACCGTTTGGTTGACGGCCTGTCAACCGAACGAACGAGCGGAGGCGGCCAGCGCCGCCGCCAGCTGCGAGCGCGAGGTCACACCATGCTCGCGGTAGACACGGCTCAGATGCGACTCGACCGTCCGGAGGCTCATGTGCAGCTCACGGGCGACCTCGGCGTTGGTCATTCCCGCGGCGACAAGCTCGGCCACGCGCGCCTGAGCGGGCGTCAGCCCCTCCGTCGCCCTCGCGCGCCGGAGCCCGATCCGCGACAGTTCGTCGCGCGCGCGGTAGACCCAGATCTGGGCGCCGAGCGGCTCGAGGATCGCCAGCGCCTGCTCGAGCGTTTGCTTGGCCGCGGCCTTGCGACGGGCCCGCCGTTCGAGCGAGCCCCTCTCGACCAGCGTGCGGCCGCACTCCAGTGGCCGGCATTGCCGCATATGCGCGGCCACGGCGCGGTCCATCGCGCCGATCGCCGCCACGAGGTCGCCGCGAGCGGCGAGCAACAGACCCTCGCCGCGGAGGGCGAGCGCACGCACGGCGTCGCTTCGACAGAGCTCCGCGCGAGATCGCAGCTCCACCACAAGACTCTCCGCCTCGTCGAGCCTGTCGAGCGCAACCAGCGCCTCGATATCCAGGGACCATGTGATCGCTTTGCCGTATCCAGCCGGCCCGAAGCCGTGGGACTGCGTCCACTCTCGCTGATCCCGCAGCAGGTCGTGAGCAACCTCTGGTCTTCCCTCGAGCAACTCGACCGCGGCGAGCACGGGGACACAACGGGAGGTCTGCCACACCGCCGACGTCTCCTCCGCCACCGCAAGACCGCGCTCGACCTTCATACGGGCCTCCGCCAGGTCGCCCTTGTCAAGCGCAGATTTGGCGTCCAGTTGGAGCAGCCACAGGAGGCCCTCGTCGTACTCACCCAACAGCTCCTCCGCCGCACGGCGATGCTGCTCCGCCATGGCGTGATTGCCCAGCTCCCATTCGAGCTGGACGAGCGCCAGCAGCAGCCCCAGGCGGTCCCACTCCTCGCCGCGCGACAGCGCCCGCTGGACCGCCAGCTCGAGCGTCGGGCGCGCCGCATCCAACTCTCCCGCCCAGTGCTGCGCAAAGCCGATTGACGTGCTCGGCTGGTTGTACGTATTGGTCGCGTCGGAATCCGCTGTGTCGGCCAACTGGGCGAGCACGTCCTCGGGCATGGGTTCGCCGGTGACGACGAACGTGACCAGCATTTCTCCGAGCGCCCTCGCCAACAGATCCGGATCCCCGAGGCGCTCGGCCGTTCGGACCGCCGACTCGGCGTACGCCCTGGCGTCGGCGATCCGGCCGACGCCCATCGTCGCGCCGGTGAGCTCAAACTCGATCTCCACACGCACTCGGTCGTCCTCGACCGCGTCCGCGAGCGCGGCCTCGAGCAGGTCTGTCGCCACCCGCGGTCGGTCGGCCGAGAGCTCCGCGAGCTGGAGCCGCGCCTTGGCCCGCAGCGGCCCGGCGGACAGCTCTGGTAGCAGCTCGGCCAGCATGTATCGCGCTCGGGACACCTCTCCGCTCTTGAAGCGATGCCCGGCGGCGGCGACGATTCGCGCGCTCTGCGCCTGGGGCTGATCGATCGGCGTCAACCGCGCGGCATCCTCCAGCAGCTGAGCGGCCGACTCGTTGGCGCCGCGACGCGCGGCTACGCCCGCGGCCCGCTCGAGGCCATCGGCGAGATCGCGATCGGGCGCCTCGGCGCCGCGCGCGACGTGCTGCGCCCGCTCCTCCTCATCCTCGATCACGGTCGCGAGCCGGCGATGCAGCTCGCGCCGCTTCGAGACCGGAGCGCGCGCGTAATGCATCGACGCCAGCAGCGCGTGGGTGAAGCGCACGCGGCCGCCCGAGATCTCGATCACACCCGCCCGCTCCGCGCTCTCGAGATCGCTGAGCGCGAACCCCGGGATCGCCGCCTGCACCATCGCGAGCGTCGGCTGTGACAGCGCCGCGATGACCAGCATCGCGTCACCCGCGCCCGGATCGAGATGCCTGAGCCGCAGCTCGATCGCGTCCGACAACGTGCGGGGTATCGGGAGATCGCCCGCATGGTCGCCGCCGGACCCACGAGCGTCGAGCTCGAGCGCGATCGCCAGCGCCCACAACGGGTTGCCGCCGGCCACCTGATTGATACGGCGCAGCACCGGCGCCGAAATCGTCCGGCCAAGGCGCGCCTCGAGCAGCGTCTTGATCGCGCCCATCGGCAGCGGATCGAGCGAGACGCCGTCCACGCCGCGGCCGCCGAACCGACGATCGAGCTCGACCGAGAGGGTGGCGGTCGCCTCGGATCGCCGCGCGACGATCACCACGATCCGCTCATCGCGCAGCCGGCACAGCGCGAACGCGAGCACGCGCGCTGAGGCGGGATCGAGCCATTGCTCGTCGTCGATCGCGATCACGGCCGGACCGGTGGCGGATAGCTGGCGGAGCAGCCCGAGGATCGCGCGCGGAAGCGCCTGGAGCGCGCCGGAGCTGTCGGGCAGTTCGCTCAGGAACAGCGCCGCTCTGAGCGCCCGCGCCTGTACGTCCGGGAGGGCATTGATGACCTCGCCGGGGAGCAGCTCGAACAGATCGCCGAGCCCCGAGAACGCGAGCACGGCGTCGGGCTCCGACGGCGCGGTCTCGAGCACCTGGTAGCCGCGGCGACGAGCGCTCTCTACGGCGTCTCGCCACAAGGTCGTCTTCCCGATTCCGGCTGCCCCTTCGAGGATGCAGGCGACAGGACCCGACTCGACGGTGTCGAGCAGCTGTTCAAGGTGCGCGCGCTCGGAATCGCGTCCAAAGAGCATTCGTAATGGCCCTTTCGGGGCGACGACTCAATCCCGGCCAGACTGCGGACACAACTGTACGCGGGCACGGCACAAACGGCGTTCGAGCGCGTTACAAATCTGCGGGGTTCGCGGATTTACCCGGCGGCGGTTCCCAGCTAGCGTGCGGCACATGATCGGGTTGCTGATCGCCGACCGCCGGCCGATCGCCGTCGGTGGCCTCGCGGCCGCGTTCGAGGAATCAGTCGGGTTCGTCGTCCAGGCGCGGTGCCACTCCCTCCCGGCCGTGCTCGGCGGCGGCGCCGGAATGATCGGTGCGGCGGTTGTCGATGCGGAGTTGGTCGACGGCGACGCCTACCGCACGCTCGAGGCCGTCCGCCGTGTCGCTCCGGCCAGCGCCGTCCTGCTGCTCACGACGCGGGTCGACGACGCGCTGCTCGACGCCATCGCCCACGAGCGCGTCGCGTGCGTCTCGGCGTTCAGCGACGGCGCTGCGATCGTGTCCGCACTGCGCGCGCTGCTCAGCGGGGAGACCCACCTCCCGCCAGAGGTGCAGCGGGCGCTCGTGGACGTCCGCCGCCAGCGGCCGCCACCGCCCGACCCCCGGCTCACCTCACGCGAGGAGCAGGTGCTCGAGCTGGCCGCGACCGGGCTCACCGTCATCCAGATCGCGACGAGCCTTCACATCAGCCACAGCACGGCCAAGACCCACCTGCTACGGGTCTACGAGAAGCTCGAGGCGCCAAACCGTTCGGCCGCGGTGGCGATCGCCCTCGGGCGCGGCATGCTCCGCGCAGGCACCGCCGCACCGTGATCGCCGAGGCGCCCGCGCGAGGTCGAGCGCGACCGCCCCGATCGGCAAAAGGCTTGGTCAGGCGGCGTCGGCGGGGGTGGGCGGCTTCAGGGCTTCCTGTAGCCGCTTGGTGTCCTCATCGGACAGCGACGTCTTGATCACGGTGCCGCCGTACTGCTCGAGTGCCGCGACGGCCTTGTCGGGCGTGGCCTGCTCGATCACCATGAACAGCGCCGAGGTACCCGGCTTCAGGTAATCGCGCACCTGCTGCTGGAAGGCCTTGTCGATCCCCTTCTCGCCGAAGTGGCCGAACAGCGCACCCATCCCGGCGCCGAGCGCGAGCCCGAAGACCGGAATGAAGAACAACAGGCCGAACAGGAGGCCCCAGAAGCCTCCCCACGCTGCGCCACCGCCGGCGGACGCGCCGCTGTGCGAGGTCTGGACGTGGTACTTGCCCTCGAGGTCGCGAGAGATCGATGCGACCTCATCGGCCTGGATGATCAGCTCTTTCTCGAGCTCGTAGACCGTCTGCCTTGCCTGCTCAGCGGTCACCTGATCCGGATAGCCAATCGCTACAAGCGTTGCCATAGCGATATCTCCTTTCAGACGATCGACTCGGCCCGGCACGGCGGTCCGGACCCGCACCTGGACCGGACGCGCTTCGCACGTCCGAGTTGAGCGTCCGGGAAACCTCTACCTCCGTCATCACCCGAAACGGATGAGCGGGGTGCTCATTGCGGCACGGCGGGCGGCGGTTGCCGGGAAGCCTCGCGGATCGCCCGTTTCTTCGCCCGGCTGACGTCGGCGATCGACGGCCCGGGCGCCTCGACGACCGCCGTGCGCGCAAGCCAGTCCTGAAACCCACGGCGCCGGCGGTCGAACAGGATCGGCACGAACCCGGCGAACAGCGGCAGCGCCGCCAGCACGACGCCGATACAGCGCACGACCGACCACCGCGGCTTGACGCGGGCCCCGCCGGCGCTCACCACGCGGATCTGCATGATGCGGGCACCGGGCGTCTGGCCCGTCGTGGACCAGAAGATCACGAAGTAGAGGATCGACCCGACGACGAACGCCACCGCACCGATCACGGCCAGGATCGTTCTCAATTCGTGGGGGATGTGAAGCACCGACAGGATTAGCGCCGCGGCGATCCCGATGACGACGTCCACCACGGTGATCAGCGCTGCGTCCACCAGGAACGAGACGACCCGGGTGGCGAGGCCGACGTAGCGGAGATCATCAACCAGCGCGGTCCCGGTGAGCGGCTCGCCCGCGCGCGCAACCGCCGGCAGTCCGCTCATCAGGTGCTCGCGTCAGGTTCCGCCGGAAGCACCCTCGGCTGGCGACCGATCAGCCGCCGGGCGGCACGCTCCATCCAGTCGTCGGCCTTGCGGGATCGATTTCGGACCTCATCGCCCACCTGATCGGCAAAGCCAAGGCCCTGCTGGGAGATCGCGGCGGTCACCGCGGGGCTCCCGGCGATCTCGTCGATGAGATTCCAAAGGCCCTCGCTGGTCAGCAGCCGGTCGAAGAACCGGTCGAGCGTGCCGCTGTCGACCAGGCCGGCGAGGAACCGGTCGATCAACCCGCTGTCGAACAGACTGTCGATCAACTGGGACACACCGTCGCTCTCGAGCGCCTGCTTCAGGGCCGCCTGGATGTGCGCGCTGTTGACCGCCACGACCACTACACGCTCGAGCTCGTCGCTCTCGAGCACGCGGTTCACCACTCGACGCTCCAGACTGACGCCTGCATCCGCGGCGGCCTCCACGACGCCGGCGATCGGCCTCAGCGTGGCCGTCGCGGCGCGGGTACCGAAGCCCACGAGCGGCCTCAGGGGGCCTAGCCTGAACGTTCCTCTCCGGTCTGCGGGCATCGTACGCAGGACCATATTCGACCACGAACAACTCGCGGGCATCACCCAAATCAGGCGATGCGTCGGCCGCGCAGCGCAGCGACGATGGCGGCGCGACATGAGACGAGAGATTGGGGTGTTCGATGGGAGCTGACGCGCGAGACGGCCAGGAGGACGAGCCTCAGGCCGGCGCGGCCCCGACCGAGCCTCACGCCACGGTAGAGGCGCCTTCCGCCGCCCCGACGGTGGCGGTGGCGCCGGCGAAGATCTCGCGCCGGCGGCTTATCGGGGTCGACGTCCTGATCGGCGTGACGACCCTGCTCCTGGTGGTCGGGATCTTCGCGACGTGGGCCAATCGCCTGCTGTTCAGCGCCGACAACTGGTCCAAGACGAGCACCCATCTGCTCCAGGACCCCAACGTCCGCTCCACCACGGCCAACTATCTGGTCGATCAGCTGTACGCGAACGTGAACGTCGCCGGGTTGATAAAGCAGGGGCTGCCTACGCAGCTGCAAGCGCTGGCCGCTCCCGCCGCAGGGGCGCTGCGCAACGCCGCCGTCCAGGGCACCGAGCTCGCGCTCAGCCAGCCGCGGGTCCAGCAGCTTTGGGCGCAGGCCAACCGCGCGGCGGACCAGACGTTCATCGACATCGTTAACGGTCGCAAGGGCACGGTCGCGGTCAACCAAGGGGTGGTGTCACTCGACCTCGCGTCGATCCTCGACAACATCGCCTCGCGTCTCGGCCTGCCGTCCGACATCGCCTCCAAGCTCCCGCCGAGCGTCGCCAACCTGGTCATCTTCAAGTCCAACCAGCTCAAGTACGTCCAGAACGGCGGCAAGGCGATCAAGGGGCTGGCGCTGTGGCTGACGATCATCGTTCCGCTCCTCTATGCGCTGGCGCTGCTGCTCGCCACCGGTCACCGTCGGCGCACACTGATGACGATCGGCTTTGCCGGAATCCTCGCCGGCGTGCTCGTCATCCTGGCCCGCTCGATCCTCCAGGGCCAGGTCGTGAACTCGCTCACGAGCGACGCGTCCCTGCAGGTGACCATCAGGCACGTCTACGACATCGCCACAGCGATCCTGAACGACGTCGCCAGCGGGGTCATCTTCATCGGGATCGTGCTGGTCGCCGCCGCCTGGTTCGCCGGACCGGCACGGCCCGCGTACGCCACGAGGCATGCGATCTCTCCGTTCCTGCGCGAACAGGCCGTCGCAACCTACGGGATCGTGGTCGGGATCTTGATCCTCGTGTTCATCTGGAACCCGATCCCCGCCACCGGCAAGCCTCTCGGAATTCTCGTGTTCACGCTACTCGCGCTGCTGGGCACGTACATCCTGATCGGGCAAACCGCCCGCGAATTCCCCGATGCTCCCACGGGCGCCGCCACGCAGGCGATCCGCGCTCGGATGGCGAGCCGGCGTTCGAGACGTCACGAGCCCGGCAACCCGCACGGGTCGAACGCTCCCACCGCAGCCGAGCAGCTCTCGCAGCTCGCCGACCTGCGGGACCGAGGCGCGATCAGCACCGACGAGTACCAGTCGGCAAAGGAGAAGCTTCTCAATGCGTAGACCACGTCAAACCGCCGCCGCCCTCGCCGTGCTCGCATTGTGCGCCAGCGCCCTCGCCGCCTGCGGCAGCAGTAGCAAGCCCTCGTACTGCTCCTCGGTGAGCAGCCTCGAGAGCTCAATCAAGGCCCTCCCGAGCACGAACATCGTGCAGACCGGACTCAACGGGCTCGAGACCGCCGTGACCAAGGTCCAGACCGATGCCCAGACCGCCATCAACTCCGCCAAGAGCGACTTCCCGACCGAGACGAGCGCCCTGAAGAGCTCGGTCGACACTCTGTCGACGTCGGCCAAAGCGGCCGCAAGCTCGCCCAGCGTCACGACGCTCGCTCAGCTGCCCAGCCAGGTCTCGGCCGTCGTCACCGCCGTCAACAACTTCCAGAGCGCGACGAAGTCGAAGTGCAGCTGATCGCCGCTCAGAGTCCGGTCTGAGCGACGATCCTGCCCGACTTCACGGCCTCGGAGAGCGCGGCGTAGTCGGCGTCGTTCTGGTCGGCGTAAGCCTTCGAGAAGTCGAGGATCGCCCGATCGAACGCGTTGCCGCCGCCGAGATAGGACGCGATCGCGATGCGGTCGCCGCTCCGGGCATGCGCGCGCGCGAGCGTCCAGCCGCAGACTCGTCCGTAGGCGGACATGCCCGACGGGACCATCTGCTCGATCTCCGCCGAGCCCTTCCAGTCCTTGAGCTGGCGGCCGTAGAAGTCCCGCGCGACTCCGTCCATCCCCTCTTTGACGTGGATCCAGCCCAGGAAGATGTCGCTCGTCGCCTGCATCAACCGCTGCCCGACGACCACCCGCTGACCGTGGTTCTTGAACTGGCTCTTTCCGACGTGCTCCTCAAGCACAGAATCCTCCGCCTCCTTCAGCTGCAGGAACAGCGGATCGGTGCCATCGCGACCGAAGAACAGCGCGATCCACGCGCGGGTGCCGACGCTCCCGACGCCGACCACCTTCCGCGCGAAGTCGGCCAGCTGGAACTCCTCGAGCAGCTTACGACGGTCGTGATCGAGCGACACGCGATAGACCCGGATCATCTTCCGCAGCTGCTCCATCCACTGCTCTTGTGCATCCCCGGTCATGAGTGTCCGGAGCGGCACGATCAACGGCGACTGATCGACGATCTCGGCCTTGCCGTTGACCTGCTGCGTGAGCTTCGAGAACGCGGACATGCTGTCGCGAGTGTGCGCTTTCGCGATTGCCGCCTCAGTCCGCTTGATCTGGACCCGATTGATCTGCGACGCGAATTGCTTCAGGACCGACTCGATCTCCAGGTGCGCATACCAGACCTCGAGGTTGTGCATACCGGCAAACTCACGCATCGCCGTGCGGTACTCGCGGACCGTGTCGAGCACTACCTTGTCCTGGTCCTTGGCGGCGAATCCGTTGTCGCGCGCGGCGATGATCATGCTCGCGGCCAGACGCTTGACGTCCCATTCCCACGGTCCGGGAAGCGTCTCGTCGAAGTCGTTGATGTCGAACACGAGCTTGCGCTCGGGCGATGCGAACACGCCGAAGTTCGACAGGTGGGCATCGCCGCAGCACTGAACGGTCAGACCCGAGCGGGGCGTCCCCGCGAGGTCGTGCGCCATGATCTTCGCGGCGCCGCGGTAGAACGTGAACGGAGAGACGAGCATCCGCCCGTAGCGGATCGGGACGAGCTCCGGGACGCGCGTGCGCGCCTGGTCCTCGAGCAGGTCGACCGGATCGGCGCGATCGTGCGGCGCCTCGAACTCGGCGTGGCGAGCTCGGGGAATCTCGGCGCGCGCTGCCTTGCCGCGCGCAACCCGCTCGTCGACGGTTAGATGAGGAACGGCAGTGGTTCGTGTTGTCCGCGCAAAGGTAGCCATGACTGGTGATCGTGCCACAGCCCCCTGCCCTGTCCATCATCCGATGCGGGTGAGAGGCCTGGACATCCTCCGTTCGGGGTGATGCCCGTGTGCGGGCGAGGAGCGATAGTCGCCTTGCGGTCGATGGAGCGGAACGACTCATACGGTCAGGCCGTAACGTGGACGCCTCAGGCGCCGCGATTCCGCCTGCTCAACGTGCTCGTGTCCTGGCTGGTCGCCGGCGTGTCCGTGTTCATCGCCGCCGCGATCGTCCCGCACGTAAGTGTCGGCAGCTTCTCCGACGCGCTCGCGGCAGCGGTGCTGATCGCGGCGCTGAACGCCGTCCTCCCCCCCGTGATCGCGGCGCTCCGCCTGCCGTTCACGCTTGCGCTCGGCTTCTTGCTCGTGCTGGTGCTCGACGCGCTGATGCTGGTGCTCGCATCGCACATCACCACGAGAACGATCCGGGTCGACTCGTTCGGCTGGGCATTGGTGGCGTCGGTCCTGATCTCAGCGTCGATGATCGTGCTCGAGGTGATCTTCGGCGCCAACGACGAAGACACCTACTCGCTGCGCGTGATCCGGCGGATCGCGCGCCGCCAGGGCGGGACGGTTCGCACCGACGCGCCCGGGATCATCTTCCTGGAGATCGACGGTCTGGCCCGTCCGGTGCTCCAGCGCGCGATTCGCGACGGCAATGCTCCACAGATCGCGAGTTGGCTCGAACGCGGCACCCATCGCCTTGACGAATGGGAGACAGACCTGAGCTCGCAGACCGGCGCCAGCCAGGCCGGGATCCTGCTCGGCTCCAACGAGAACATTCCGGCCTTCCGCTGGGTCGAGAAGGCCTCCGGAAAGGTGATGACGTGCTCGTCCCCGGACGACTGCGCCGAGATCGAGCGGCGGCTCGCGAACGGCGACGGCCTGCTGACCGACGACGGCGCCAGCCGCGGGAACCTGTTCTCAGGCGAGGCCGACGCGGTGATTCTGACGGTCAGCCGGATGAGCGCCGAGAAGAAGGCGAATCCCGGCTACCGCGCATTTCTGGCCAACGGCTTCAATGTCACCCGCCTTCTGGTCCTGTTCTTCTATGAAGCGTTGCTCGAGAAGCTCGCGGCCATCAGTCAGAAACGCCGCAAGGTGTGGCCGCGCGGTTACCGCGGCGGCCGGTATCCGTTCCTGCGGGCGGCGCTGTGCGTCGGCGTCCGGGACCTGATCGTGTTCGGCGTGCTTACCGACATGATGCGCGGGCGCCCGGCCGTGTACGCGACGTTCTCGAGCTACGACGAGGTCGCCCACCATTCGGGACTCGAGCGTCCGGACACGCTGGAGGCGCTGCGGAAGCTCGACCAGCAGTTTGGGCGGATCGAGCGGGCCCGGCGCTTTGCGCCCCGCCCGTACGAGATCGTCGTCCTCTCCGACCACGGACAGACCCAGGGCGCGACGTTCAAGCAGCGCAACGGCTACGACCTGAACGAGTTCGTCGAGCGCTCGATCACGGACGGAAAGGTCGCTCGCCTATCGACGGGCGACGAGAACGACGCCGCGGTCGGGCATGCGGTTGCCGAGGCCACGGGTCGTACCGATACCACGCGCGGTGACGGAGTCGGCGATCGCGACGTGATCGTGCTCGCGTCGGGCAATCTCGGTCTGATCTACCTGATGGACGCACCCCGCCGCCTGTCCCTGGAAGAGATCGACGAGCGGCACCCGCGGCTGCTCGAGGCCCTGCGCAGGCATCCGCATATCGGCTTCCTGCTCGTCCGCTCGCGAGACCGTGGCGCCGTCGCCCTCGGCCCCCGCGGCACTCGCTACCTGGCCGACGACACGATCGTCGGCGAGGACCCGCTGGCGCCGTTCTCGCCCGGGGCGGCGGCCCATCTGCGCCGGACGGACGGATTCGAGCACGTCGCCGACATCATGGTCAACAGCTTCTATGACCCAGACCTCGAACAGGGCTGCGCGTTCGAGGAGCTGATCTCGTTCCACGGCGGCCTCGGCGGCCCGCAAACCGAGCCGTTCATCTTGCATCCCGTGGCGCTGCCGATGCCCGGCCGACCGATCGTCGGCGCCGCCGCGGTCCACGACGTCCTCGTCGGCTGGAGGCGCTCACTCCAAGGCGAGCCGGCGCGTGGGAAACCGCCCGGCGGTCTCCCACGCGACGCGCATGAAGCTATATCCCCAGGATCCGGGCCTTCCGCTGGGAGCACCCCCTAGACGGTGAGGATGCCCTTCGGCTGCAGCTCGCTGAAGCGTCTCGTCAGGCGACGCTCTCGGGCGTGGGGGGCTGCAGGGCTTCCTCGAGCTTCTTGGTGTCCTCGTCGGACAGCGACGTCTTGATGACGGTGCCGCCGTACTGCGACAGCGCGGCCGTCGCCTTGTCGGGCGTGACCTGCTCGATCACGAGGAACAGCGCCGAGGTGCCCGGCTTGACGTAATCGCGCACCTGCTGCTGGAACGCCTTATCGATCCCCTGCTTGCCGAAGTGGCCGAACAGCGCACCCAGTCCGGCGCCCAGCGCGAGCCCGGCAAACGGGATAAAGAACAGCAGCCCGAACAGGAATCCCCAGAACCCTCCCCACCACGCTCCGCCACCGGCCGATGCGCCGCCGTGCGACGTGTGCACGTGGTACTTGCCCTGCGCGTCGCGGGAGATCGAGGCGACCTGGTCGGCCTGGATGATCAGCTCCGATTCCAGCTCGAAGACCGTCTGCCTGGCCTGCTCGGCGGTCGCCTCATCTGGGTATCCGATCGCAACAAGTGTTGCCATATGTACAGCTCCTTTCGAATGAATATGCCTGCCCTGCCGCTGGTTCCCGAACCGCAACCGAGCCGGGCGCGCGATTCGCGCGCGAGCCAAGCATGACGAAAACATGCAACCGCCGTCATCACCCGAAACGGATGACCGATTAGCCGTCTATCCGGGGTCGGTCGGCCCACCGCCCACGACGAACTTCGCCAGCGCCCCGATCGTCTGCCACGCCTTATCGGGCTCGAGCGCGGACGGGGACGCGCCCGGGTGGTTCGGGGCAATCCGGACGCGCAATGCCCCGGGGAGGGCCCGGAACCGCAGCGGGGGCTCGAGCTGAGTAGCCTCGCCGTCGATCCCGGCTGGCACCGAACCATCCGAGTCGATCTCGAACGTGGGGGTGATCCATTGCTGCATCGCCATCTTGCGCGCGACCCCGCCATCGTTCTTCGGAATCGTCGGCGCGAGCACGGTGACCCCGAGGACCGCTCGATCGAGCCGCGGCCGCGTGCCCGACCCCAGCGCGCGCCCCAGGCGATAGGCATTATTGGACACGAGGATGGCTACCGCGGATTCCTGCCCGGTAGGACTGCGCCACAGCAGGTCCGGCGCCTCGGCTTCCGGTCCGAGCGTTTCGGGGACGGTGTCGAGCAACGTGTGCAGCTTCGCCTCTCGATATCCCGGACGCTGCACCGCGTCGGCGTACAGCCCGAGTGAGACGTTGTTGACGAATACGCGGCCGTTGATCTCGGCCAGATCGACGCGCCGCTCGCCGCCGTTCACGAACGCGTCGAGTGCGCCGACGACGTCGTCCCGATCGACGCCAAGGTCAAGCGCGAAATGATTCCGGGTGCCTGCCGGTATGCACGCGTACGGCAGGTCGAGCTCCGCCGCGATCATCGCGACCACGGCCTGCGACCCATCGCCGCCGGCCATCGCGAGCGCATCTGCACCCTGAGCCACCGCGCCACGGACGAGCTGTTCGAGGTCATCGCCGCGACGTAGCTCGATCGGCTCGATCCCGCGGCGGCGGGCCTCGTCGGCGAGCTTGAATCGCTCAGCCTTCCCTCCTCCGGACAGCGGGTTGTAGAACAGGACCGGCGCGCCCGGACGCTGCGCGGCCGGCAGCGTCGCATGCACCTTGAACGCCTCGCGCGCCGCCGCCAGCGCAGCGGCGACGCACACCACGACCAGTACGTCCTCGAGCACTCGGTTCTCGACGATGACCAGCACGAGCGCCGCAGCCACGAGCAGCACAAATGCCGACAGGCCGATCGTCCGGGCCGCGCCGCGGCGGCGTATTCCGTACCAGGCGGAGCACACCGCGACGACGATGCAGGCCAGGACCGTCAGCCCGTCCGGGAAATGTGCGATCGCCGCCGCGACTGCGAGCGCGATCGCCGCTACCCCGAGCGCGAGCGCGAGCGCAGCCCAGAGCCTGCGCATGATCAGTGCTCCCACCTGCTCGACTCAACGGCGCAGGTATTGCAGGCCGCGTTCACATCGAGATGCTGTGGCCTTGACGCTGTCCGTTCATCACCTGATTGGGGTGAGGTGGGAGCGTCCGCCGGTGGCCACACAATCTGGCCGATGGCGACGCCTCCACCCGAGCCGCGGCTTGCGGATCACGACCGCGCTCGCGCGCTCCATCTGCTCGCGCTCGAGTTCGGCTCGCGAGCGGACTTCGAGGACCCGCGGCTCGCGTATCGGCGGCTGTTCTCCGAGACGCTCGGGACGTTCTTGCTGCTGCTGGCGGCGGCCGGCGGGGGGATCCTCCATGCCAAGGGCCAGATCAGCCTCTCGGCGGCGGTGGTCGCGCCCGGGCTGACGGTGATGGCCATCATCCTGTTCATGGGAGCGGTATCGGGCGCGCACCTGAATCCGGTGGTGTCAATCGCGTTCGCGTTGCGCGACGACTTCCCGGCGCGCCGGCTTCTCGGATACGTCGTCGCCCAGTTGCTCGGCGCCGCGCTCGCGTGCCTGTTCCTGCTCGCGGTCTTCGGCAACGTCGAGCATCTCGGCGCGACGCTCCCGGGTCCCGGGTACCACGCCTGGCAGGCGCTCCTGATCGAGATGGCGCTCACCGGCGGCCTCGTGAGCGTGATCCTCGGTACCGCCTCGGCCGCCCAGAACGTCGGCACGATCGGGGCGCTCGGAGTCGGCGGCTACGTCGCGCTCGCGGGTCTGTGGGGGGCGCCGGTCAGCGGCGCCTCGATGAACCCCGCACGGTCGTTCGGTCCCGCGCTCATCAGCGGGGACTGGAGCAGCTACTGGGTGTACGTCGTCGGTCCGTTCGCCGGCGCGCTGCTCGCGGTTGGCTTCGCGGTGGTCCTGCGCGGCCGCGGCGGCGACCCGCTATCGCGTGCCGCCGGATCCGGGAAGCTCAAGTAGCGCAGGGCGTCGCCTCCCCGGGACCGCGCGGCTCGCGTCATCCCGTCCGGATGACGCCGTAGCGGCTGAGCCGGGCCACGCTACGCGCGTGGATCCCGTGACCCTGGTGCTGCTCGCGCTCGCAGCGGCGGTCTATCCGACGCTGCTGGCAGGCGTAATCCTGATTCTCGCTCATCCGCGGCCGCTTCGAATGCTGATCGGGTTCCTCGCCGGCGGCATCACGGTCAGCCTGATCGCCGGCATCGGCATCGTCCGTGCGCTCGAATCCTCGGGCGCGGTCGACAAGCCCCATCACTCGACCAAGCCGATCCTGTCGATCGTCGCCGGCGCGCTGTCGCTGCTGATCGCGTGGGGGATCTCGACTGGAGCCATCAACCGCGGGCTTCAGAAGCACAAGCGCAAGCGCCCGAAGCCGGAGCACTCTGGGCCGCGCAAGCCGTCGATCACCGACCGGGCGTTGTCGCGCGGATCGATCGCGACGGCGTTCATCGCCGGTCTGATCCTCAACCTGCCGGGAGTCTGGTACCTGGAGGCCATTTCCGAGATCGCCCGGGCGATGCCCTCGACGGGCTCGGCGCTGCTCCAGTTGCTGGTGTTCAACGTGATCATGTTCGCGCTCGTCGAGATCCCGATCGTCGCGTACGTGATCAATTCCGAGGGCGCCAGCGGCCTGGTCGAGCGCGGCTCGGACTGGGGATACTGCCACTCGCGCCCGATCGCGATCGGCGTCGCCACCGCCGTCGGGGTGTGGCTGATCGTCAAGGGAATCGTCGAGCTGTGAGGCTGTCCTTGTGAGCGGCTACGTCGAGTTGCCCGAGGGCTGGACGCGGGTGTCGGCGTCCGGACCGGGGCCATTCGTCACCAGCGAGATACTGCGCGCCCCGGACGGCACCGAGCACCGCTGGGAGTCGCGACGCCACCGCAAACGTGCGCCGGCTCGGCAACGCCGCACCGCCGGCGGGGACTGCGCCGGCGCGGACGGCGCTGCCGCGCAGTCGGTGTGGTGGCGACCGCGGCGGCGCGGTTGGTGGATGGCGGTCCTATTCGCCGTCGGGGCGCTGTGCTTCGCCGCCGGCGGCGTCGCCTCGCAGTGGGCCGCGACGCCGCGCCCCTGGATCGGCGTGACGTTCTTCGTCGGTTCGCTGTTCTTCACCGCAGCCGCCTACCTGCAGTACGCCGAAGCCGTCAACGCCGAGCGCGGGATCGGGCCCCGCCGGCACGGGGTGCGCTGGCGACCCGCGTCCTGGGAGCCCGCGCGGATCGACTGGCTGGCGACGGTCGTGCAGCTGATCGGAACGATCCTGTTCAACGTCTCGACGTTCGCCGCGTTCCACCACAGCCTGACCACGCGCCAGACCAACGTACGCGTGTGGGCGCCGGACGCGTTCGGGTCGATCGCGTTCCTGATCGCGAGCGAGCTCGCATTCGCGGAGGTTTGTCACCGCTGGATCTGCTGGCGCAACCGAACTCTCGGGTGGAAGATCGTCGCGCTCAACCTGCTCGGCTCGATCGCGTTCGGCGCGTCCGCCGTCGCCTCGCTGGTCGAGCCCTCCTCGGGCGAGCCCGTCAGCGCGCGGATCGCCAACGCCGGCACGTCGCTCGGCGCTCTGTGCTTCCTGATCGGTGCGTTGCTGCTGATGCCCGAGGCCGCGAGCGAGGAGCGCGCGGGCTCGTCACCTGATCCGGATGATGCGCGCGGCTCGGAGCCCGTCGATGCTCTGCGCGCTGATACTGGCTGAGAAACCGAGGGCCCGATGAGCTTCACAACCAAAGACGAACTCGCCGGCGGTCCCGCGCTGGTGCTCGAACAGCGCGTGATGGATCTCCCGCGCGACGCGCTCAACCCCGACGGAACCGGCACCGAGGTCGCGTACGACCTGCTCGCCAACGAGTTGCTGCTCGACGGCAGCGCCCGTCTGAATCTGGCGACGTTCGTGACCACCTGGATGCCGCCGCGGGCGTGTGCGCTCATGGCCGAGACGGCCGACAAGAACATGATCGACAAGGACGAGTATCCGCAGACGGCCGAGATCGAACGCCGCTGCGTGAACATCATCGGTCGCATGTGGCACGCGCCCGGCGACGGCGACGTGACCGGCACGTCGACGACCGGCTCGAGCGAGGCCGCGATGCTCGGCGGGATGGCGCTGAAGTGGCGCTGGCGCGAGCGGATGCGTGCGGCCGGCAAGCCGACCGACCGACCGAACCTCGTGACCGGCGTGAACGTCCAGGTGTGCTGGGAGAAGTTCTGCCGCTACTGGGAAGTCGAGCCGCGGCTCGTGCCTATGGAGGGCGACCGCTTCCACCTCGGCGCCGAGGAGGCGGCCGCGATGTGCGACGAGAACACGATCGGTGTCGTCGCGGTCCTCGGATCGACGTTCGATGGGAGCTACGAGCCGATCGCCGAGATCTGCTCCGCGCTCGACCGCCTGGCGGCCGCGGGCGGACCCGACGTACCGGTCCACGTCGACGGCGCCTCCGGCGGGTTCATCGCGCCATTCGTGCAGCCCGAGCTCGAGTGGGACTTCCGCCTACCTCGCGTGCAGTCGATCAATGCCTCCGGACACAAGTACGGGCTCGTGTATCCCGGCGTCGGCTGGGCCATCTGGCGCGACGCGGACGCCCTTCCCCAGGATCTGGTGTTCGACGTGAACTACCTCGGCGGCCACATGCCGACGTTCGCCCTGAACTTCTCGCGCCCCGGAAGCGAGGTGATCGCGCAGTACTTCATGTTCGTGGCGCTCGGCGACAAGGGGTACCGCGCGGTCCAGCGCGGGTCGAGCGCGGTCGCCCAGCACATCTCGCGCGGGGTCGCGGAGATCGGGCCGTATCGCCTGATCACCGACGGCAGCGACCTGCCGGTGTTCGCGTTCGCGCTCAACGCCGGGGTCACGAACTACACGGTGTTCGACGTGTCGGCGCGGCTGCGCGAGGAGGGCTGGCTCGTGCCCGCCTACACCTTCCCCGAGAACCGTGAGGACCTATCGGTGCTGCGGGTGGTGGTCAGGGCCGGCATGTCCCACGACATGGCTGATCTGTTCCTCGGCGCGCTGCGCAAGCAGACGGCCTGGCTGCATTCGCTCGACGCGCCGATGCCGTCGCGGCCCAAGCACGAGACCGCGGCGTTCAAGCATTGAGCCGGTCGGTGCCGCGGGCGACGGCGAGGGCTGGACGGCGTGGTTGCCCTCGCGCTCGGCGTGGTGGCGATTGCGCTGCCAGACTCGCTCAACCCGACGCTGATCGTCGCGGCCGTCTATCTCGCGCTCGGCACGCACCCGCTCCGGCGGACGGTCGAGTTCACGCTCGCGGCGTTCGTCGTGACGCTCGCGGGCGGGCTGGCGATCGCGCTGGGGCTCGGCGACCTGATCGCGTCGCTGCTGCCGAGCTTGTCACACACGGTCAAGTGGGACGTGATCACCGCGGTCGGGGCGCTGATGATGTGCGGCGGCGGCGTGGTCTGGTGGCGCCGCGGTGCGCTCGCCGGCCGGCCGTCGGCGAGCTCCTCGGCGTCCCGGCCCGGGCCGAGCGAGGGTGGCTCAGCAGTGTTGATCGGTGCCGGGATCGCCGGCGTCGAGTTGCTCACCGCGTTTCCTTACTTCGCTGCGATTGCGATGGTGCTGGGCTCTTCGGTTTCGGGCGCCGGCAAGGTGTCGCTGCTCGTGCTCTACAACCTCGTCTATGTCCTGCCGCTGATCGCGGTCGCCGTCGTCCGCGCGATCATGGGCGAGCGCGGCGTCCAACTGCTGGTGCCGGTCAGCGACTGGATCCAGCGGCGCTGGCCGGTCGTGGTCGCCCCGATCGCGGGCGTGACCGGGGCGGCGCTCACGACGTACGGGATCCTGCAGCTGACGTGAGCTATCCGCTAGCGCCCCGGCGGCGGCGGCGGCCGGTCGCGATAGGTCGGCTCGTCCCATTCATCGCCCGGTCGGCCGCGCGGGCCGGGCGCCCTCGCGGCTGCCGCTTTCTCGCCGCTGCCGCGCCCGAGCTGGTAGACCGCGACCCCGACGCCCACGGCACCGAGCCCGATCAGGACCCACACCCACCACGCCACGCTGCTCGACTTGTTCGACGCCGGCGTGGTCCCGGTGACGACGCTCGTCGTGTTGTTCTTGATCGTGGTCGTCTGTGCCGGCGCGGTGACCGTCGTCGTCGAGGTATCGGTCGTCGTCTTGGGCGGCGCGGTGATCGTCGTCGAGACCGTCGTGGTGACGGTCGTCTCGGAGGTCGAGCTGTCGCTCGTCCCCTGAGCGATCGCCGAGCCGCTGAAGGCCGCGACCGCCAGCGCCGCGCTTGCCCCGGCAAGGAGCGCGACCGCCGCGCGCACTGGGAGCTTGATGGTGGGCTTCACCAATGCGAGCCTCGCACTCTGCGCCCGCGGAGGCAACACGGCAAACATGCCTCGGATGGGGAAGCCTGCACCACCGTTTCGGCCGCCGGGTGGACTCGCGTCGCCAACGATGCAAGAGTTCGAGGACACCGATGAGCACCGAGGCCGCGGACATTCGATCGGGCTGGTCCGCCCTTTTCCGAGACGCGTTCAATCAGTCGCGGAACGCGATGGTGCTCCTCGACGACGACCGCTGTCACGTCGAGGTCAACGGTGCCTACGTGAAGCTGGTCGGTTACCGCCCGAGCGAGCTCATCGGCCGGCGGGTCTCCGAGCTCCGCGCCGACGGGGCGACGGTTTCCGTTGCGCAATGGCATGCGGCGTTGCAACAGAAGCAGTTCACGGGCACGGTCGAGATGCTCCGCGCCGACGGCGGACGGGTCACGGTCGAGTTCGCCGGTCACCCGGAGCTCGTCACCGGCCGCAAGCTCATCCTGTTCGTCGCGCTCAGGGTCGCCCGCGGCGGGCGGTTGCGCGAAGGCGGCGATCCGGAGGCGGCACGGCCCGAGCTGTCGCCGCGCGAGCTCGACGTGGTCAGGCTGCTCGCGCTCGGCTTCAGCGGACCCGAGGTCGCCGAGGAGCTTCGGATCGCGCACAACACGGTGCGCACGCACACTCGCAACGCGATGACCAAGGTCGGTGCGAGATCGCGCGCCCAACTCGTCGCGATGTCGCTGGCTGAGTGCATGTACTGGCCCGACGCGTTCTAGCCGGCCGCATCTCATCCCATTCGGAGGATGCCACCGCCCCGACCAGCCGCGACGATCCGCGTCACCGGCCGAATCCAGGCACACGTGACCGAAGCACGCGACCTACTACGCCGCCTGGCGGCACACGACGAACGCTCGCTGCGGACAGCGATGAAGCCCACGCCCGAGTTCGAGCACGACTACGCGCTGACGGGCCCCGCGCTCGATCGCCGGACGAGGTTGCTCGTCCGTCTCGCAGCACTGATCGCGGTCGGGGCGTGCACCGAGTCACTGCGCTGGGCGGTCGAGCTCGCCGCCACGAACGGCGCCGACGACGACGCGCTCGCGGCCGTCCTGCTCGCTACCGGGTCCGCGGCGGGCTCGGCCCAGCTCGTGGAGAGCGCGCCGCGGCTGGCGCTGGCGCTCGGGTTCGAGCCGCCTGGCAGCCCGACCGACGCCTACTGACCGAGCAGGCCCGCGTCCGAGGCGCGCATCACGGCCTCCGATCGGGAGGCCGCTCCGAGCTTGCGGTAGACGGCGTGCGCCTGGGTCTTGACGGTGTTCGCCGACACGCCGAGCTGAGCCGCGATCTCGCGGAACGAGCGATGGCTCGGCAGGAAGCGCAGGATCCGAAGCTCGGCGATCGTGAGCGAAGACGGGCCCGCGAGGCTGCTCTCGGCGAGCGCGTCCATGTACGACCACGCGTCGTCGAACCAGTGCTCGAAGATGACCGCACCCGACGTCCGACGCGCGAGGCGCGAGGCCTCCGCCAGCAGCGTGCGCGCGCCGACCACGTCGGCCAGCCACAGCGACGCGTGCGCGAGCAGGATCCTCGCCTCCGCGCCGTACCACGGGATGAAGTCGCCGAGCAGCGTCAATAGCTCGATCCCGCTCCGCAGGTCGCGCTTGGCCTCGTCGACCCGCCCGTGATGCGCGCGCGTGGCCGCCGACGCCGCGAACGCCAGCGCGCAGATCGGGTAGCCGGCGAGGCCGCGCTCCTCGATCACCTGCTCGGCTCGGTCCGTCAGCTCGGCCGCCCGGTCCCAGTCCTGCTCCTCGATCGCAATCATCGCGGCCTGCGCGAGGCATAGCGACATCGCGCTCGGGGCGGCCGCCGCACTCAGGTCGGCGCCCTCCTCGAGGAGCCGGACGGCGCCGGACCGGTCCCCACCCAGGTGCAGCGCGGTCCCGCGCAGGAGCAGGTAGACCGGGCGCCACGGGCTGTGGTCGGGTTCGATCCCGCACGCGCGGCCGGCTGCCTTTGCCATGCCGCCGACGCCGTCGCGGCCGACCAGCGCCTCGATCCCGGCGAGTCCGGCCGCGAGCGACCCGACGGCGCCGGCGCCCGACCCGCGCCCGACGGCAGCCGCCGCGGCGACCGCGAGGTGGCGGGCCTCGGCCGCGTTCCCGGCCGCCAGAAAGCTATGCGCGGCGGCGAGCGCGAGCGGCGCGTAGCCGGCAAGCTCCTCGCGGGTGAATCCGGCCAGCCAGCCCTGGACGATCTCGTTGCGCCCCTGCGTCACGTACGCGACGATGCCGGCCCAGAGAAGGTCTCCGGTCCGGACGGGGTCGTGCGCCCACACGGCGTGGGCGATCGCCTGGTCGGCGTCCCCGTGCGCCTCGCACCACGCGCTCGCCCGATCGTGGAGCGCTCGCACGAGGTCGGGAGCGGTGCGCCTGAGCTCGGCGCCGAGCGCGTCGCGGAACAGCCCGTGCCACCGATATCGCTCGTGTGCGGGGTCGAGCGGGCGCAGTAGCGCCGTTGCGCGCTCGAGCTTGGTCAACGTCAGCGCGGACCCCGGGCGGCCCTGCACCGCGTCGCAAAGCGGCCCCGACAGCTCCTCGAGCACGGACGTCAGAACCGCGAACTCGAGCAGATCCGGTGGGAGCTCGGAGAGCACCTCGTCGCGGAAGTACTCCGCGAGCCGATGATCGTCTCCGCGTAGCCGGGTGAGCGCGGCGTCGGTATCGAGTTCCTCGCGGAGGGACAGCGCGGCCAGGTACATCCCGGCAGGCCACCCCTCGGTTCTGCTCACGAGCTCCTGGACGGCGCCGAAGTCGAGCTCGAGCCCCGCGTCGTGCACCAGGACGGACGCCTCGGCGGGCAGCATCGCGAGGTCCTCGACTCGGACCTCGATCAGCGCGCGCCGCGCGCGCAGACGACCGAGCGGGAGGGGCGGCTCGGTGCGCGACGCGAGCGCGACCATCGAGCCGGCGGGAAACTCCTCGAGCACCGGCCCGAGCACGTGACGTACGAGCTCGGGCGGCGCCAGGTGGGCGTCGTCGAGGACGATCACGACGCCCTGGTCATCGTCGCCCGTGATGATTGAGCTCGTGATCGACTCGAGCTCGTCGCGCTCGAGCGTCGCCGGCGTCAGCCAGACGAAGTCGCGCTCGTCGTGCTCCGCCCAGTCCTCGATCAGGCTCGACTTGCCGTACCCCGGCGGGGCGACGATCACCGCAAGGGCGGTATCCCGGGCGCTTGTCAAACGGCGGACAAGCCCGGCACGACGGACGTGTCCGTTGCGAGTTCTGCCGGCGGCCCGCTTGCGGGACGGCCGGTCACGAAGGGCTGTGGCTGCTGCTGCTGCGGGAGGCATCGGGCGGGAGGTCGTGGGCGCAGCAAGGGTCGCTGCTCCCGGTAAGAACCTCTCCGAGCGGCGCACCCGGAGCAAGGAGGCTGGCCCGTGTGTTCGCGGAAGCGCGCACCACGGTCGCGGTTCACGTGCGCAGGCCCGTCTCGTGAACGTTCAGGCTTCTACGTATCACCCGGATCGGGCGATGAACGCGTCTGGTCCGCGATTACCTTGACGTCCGTGGACGAAACCGAACGCCTCCTCCGCCGGCTCGCCCTCAACGACGAGGAGTCCGTCGGGATGGTCCTCGGGAGCGGCGCGGACGCCGGGGTCAGCGCGGCGCTCAGACCAAAGGTCGACGTGCTCGTCCAGCTCGGCGCGCTGCTCGCTCTCGGCGCCGCGACGAGCTCGCTCCGAGCGACGGTCGAGCGCGCGGTCAACGCCGGCGCGACCGAGGCCGAGATCGTCGGCGTGCTGGTCGCGGTGGCGCCGGCGGTCGGACTCGCGCGGGTCGTCTCGGCGGCGCCCCGGCTGGCGCTGGCGATCGGCTACGACCTCGAGGCCGACGAGTGACCGGCGCCGTCCGGGCAGCGCCCGGCGGACAGCGCCGCCGCGGTGATGTCGGAGATCATCGCGCCGATCACCGCGCCGGCGAGCACGTCGCCCGGATAGTGGACGCCGGTGTGGACGCGCGAATACGCGACGAGCGCCGCGAGCACGTGTAGCGGCGCCCCCGCCAGCGGGAGCACGTTCCCGACACCCCCGGCGAACGCGACCGCGGCGGCGGTGTGGCCGGACGGGAACGACCGCGACGCCGGCATCGGGACGTGGCGGGCGGCGGGGACCTCCTCGGCGTCACGGTCCGGACGCGGACGCCGCCCGAACGGCTTGACGACGAGGTTCACGAACGCCGAGGTCGCGGCCACCGACGCCAGCCCGGTCGCCGCCGCCCGGCGTCCCCTTGGGCCGCCGGCGAGCGCCAGCAGCGCCCCCGACGCGATCGACAGCCGCGAGTAGTTGGCGGCATTCGACAGCCGGCGCATCGCGTTGTCGAGCGTCGGCGTCGGCGTGCTCGCGATCGCGCCGTACACCGCGAGATCGAGCCGCTCGGCCTCTTCCAGCCAGGACACGCGTGAATGATCCGATCGATGCGCCCGGCGCGCATCCTCCGGAACGGATGAGGAGTGTTCAGGTGGCGTCGCTGACGACCGGCAGGTCGAGCTCATCGGCCGGGAACGAGCTGTCGGCGATCAGCAGCCCGACGAGAACGCCGGCCACCATCGACACGACGGTCGTCGCCTCGATCACCGGCACGCCCCTGACCGGCACGAGATCCAGCAGCGCGCGCTGAAGCTGCTCGCGCATCCGCGTGTCGAGACCGAGCGCCTCGTACACCGCGTCGAAGCTTGCCGCCGCCTCGTCGTGCCCCCGCAGCCGGTTGAGCAGGAACAGGTCGTGTGCGCGCTCGCAACCGTCGCGAAGCGCGTCGTCCGATATCTGGATCACCTGAATAGACCTCTGATTGGCAGGACGCGCGTGTTTTTACCCTGCAATTCGGGGGTCTAACCGTCGGCGCGGGTCAAGTCCACAGTGAGCCGCTATAGCGTCGTCCGCTCCCCCGGCGCCAGCACCCGCACGTCGACCCGGGGCGCGTACCGCCGCGTGAGCTCGGCGAACTCGCGCGCCGGCCGCTCGGGGTCGGACGCCCGCCGCGCCGGCCGGGCCAGCGCGAACGTCCCCCAGTGGATCGGGATCGCCACGGCCGGCGCGATCAGCGCCGCGGCCTCGGCGGCGCTCCGCGGGTCGAGGTGGCCGGCGCCGACGCGCGCGCCCCATCCCCACACCGGCAGCAGCGCGACGTCGACGACGCCCCGGAGCTCCGCCATCCCCGGGAACAGATCAGTGTCGCCGGCGAAGTACACGGAGCTCGATCCGCGGATCACATACCCGACCGGCTCGGCGGCCGGCCCGAACGGCCGGCGCCGCGGATCGTGCACCGCCGCGGTGGCGGCGACCCGCAGCCCGGCCACGCCAATCTCCGCGCCGGGATGAAGCTCGCGGACGTCGCGGATCCCGCGTCCGGTGAGCCACTCCCCCGACGGGTACGGAGCGAGCACGGGACCTGCTCGATCCAGGGACCGCAGCGTTGTAAGGTCGACGTGATCCGCGTGCAGGTGGGACAGCAACACACAGTCGACCGGCCCGGCCAGGCTCGCGCCCGGCGCGATTCGGACGAGCGGCCCGATCCGGTGGCGCAGCACGGGGTCGGTGATGATCCGCACCCCGTCGATCTCGATGAGCACGGTGGCGTGCCCCAGCCACGTGATCGCCAGCGCAGTCGACGCGGTATCCGGTTGTGAGGCGCGCGAGGCCGATGAGCTCATCGCTCGTCAATCGCATCGATGCCGGCGCGGATCGTCATCGTCCGATCGGGATGACGCTCGGCTCACATCCGCGCGCCGAACCGTGGTGCTTGCCTGCCGTCCCACGGGAGGCAAGCGCCCTTGTGTGAAGATCCTGATCGACGAGCACGATCGAATGAGGGGGTTGTCGTGGACGAACTGATGAGTACCAGCGTGCAGCAAAGCCCTCGCCGGACGAGCAGCGAGCGCCCTGGCCGGGTCCGGGTCGTCATCGCTGAGGACTCCTATGTGATCCGCGAATTCCTCACCGCCACGCTGAGCGCTGCGTCGGAGGTCGAGCTCGTCGCCGTCTGCACCAACGGCAAGGAGCTCCAGACCGCGATCGCCACCTGGGATCCCGACGTCGTGCTGACCGATATCCGCATGCCGCCCTCGGGCGCCGAGGAGGGCGTCCGGATCGCGGCGTCGTTGCGCGACACACACCCCGACGTCGGCGTCGTCGTGCTCAGCCAGTACGCCGAGCCCGCCTACGCCCTCAGCCTGCTGGAGAACGGGACCGGAGGGCGGGCGTACCTGCTCAAAGAGCGGATCCGTAACAAGGAGCAGCTACTCGACGCGATCAAGGCGGTCGCGCGCGGCGGCTCGGTGATCGACCCGATGATCGTGGACGTGCTGATCGAGGCGCGCTCGCGTGCCGCGAAGTCCCAGCTCTCGCAACTGACCCCGCGCGAGCGCGAGCTGCTCGCCGAGATCGCCGCCGGAAAGAGCAACACCGCGATCGCCGAGTCGCTCGTGCTCACCAAGCGAGCGGTCGAGAAGCACGTGAACTCGATCTTCTCCAAGCTCAACCTGCCCGAGACCCAGGACGTCAGCCGCCGCGTCAAGGCGACGCTCATATTCCTCTCCGAGGAAGGGGTCGAAGGATCTTGAGCACGCGCGTCAGCAGCGACCGTCGGGTGCTCACACCACGGCTCGGGTAGTGCCTGCACCACAACTTCGGGCGGCTCTGAATCTCCTCAAATACGCGCTAACTTTGCGGCCATTCCTCGAGGGACCGTAGCCGCGGAAGCCGGTGCGTCGTGACGCAATTGCCTGTCCAGCCTTCTCCCGAAGGCACGCCACGAACCGAGCACATTCGGGTCGTGATCGGCGAGGACGCGTTCCTGATGCGTGAGGCGCTCGAACGGATCGTGTCCGGTTTCGACCACATCGAGGCCGTTGCCTTTTGCGCCGATAGAGATTCGCTGACCGCCGCGATCGCACGCGAACGTCCCGACGCTGTGCTCACCGACATCCGCATGCCGCCCACCGGCACCGACGAAGGGATCCAGGTCGCCCGGGAGCTGCGCGTCACCGATCCGGAAATTGGTGTGGTCGTTCTCAGTCAGTTCGCCGACCCCAGCTACGTCCTCGCCTTCCTCGACGCCGGGAGCGCCCGCCGGGCCTACCTGCTCAAGGAGCGCGTGGCCGACCCGCAGCAGCTCGTCGGCGCGATCCAGGCGGTCGTCGCCGGCGGATCGGTGATCGACCCAAAGGTCGTTGAGGTGCTCGTGCATGCACGCAGCGCGGGCGCGCGGTCGCCGCTCTCAGCGCTCACCCGGCGCGAGCAGGACGTGCTCGCCGAGCTCGCCCAGGGCAAGAGCAACGCGGCGATCGCGGAGTCGCTGGTGCTGACCAAGCGCGCCGTCGAGAAGCACATCAACGCGATTTTCACCAAGCTCGAGCTCGAGAGCCCCGACGACATCAGCCGGCGCGTCAAGGCCGCGCTGATGTTCCTGGCCAGCGGGAACAGCCCGGCTTCGGACTACTAGCGCGCCACGCTGCGCGGGATCTCGGCCCTGATCTGGGTGCCGGCGCCGGGCTGGCTGATGAGCTCGAACCTGCCGCCGGTGGCCTCGACCCGGTCCCGCAGGCCCTGTAGCCCGCGATCGTTGCGCTCGAACGCCCCGCCGACCCCGTCATCGAGCACTTCGACGGTGAGGCTCGTGATGCTCAGGTGGGCGCGGACGCGGATCGCCGACGCGTGCGCGTGCCGCTCCGCGTTCGTGACCGCCTCGCGGATCAGGTAGAACGCGGTGGCCTCGGTGGTCTCGTCGAGACGAACGCGAGGAAGCTCAACCAGCTCGATCGGCGTCACCGATCTTGCGGCCATGTCCGACACGGCGCTCGCCAGCCCGAACTGCCGGAGTGCCGCGGGTTGAATCCCCTGGACGAGCTCGCGGAGCTCGTCGATCGCTACGAGCAGCTCGTCGTGGGCGGTCTCGAACGATGCCGCGGCGGTCTCGGGCGCCTCCCGGGCGGCGTGCGCGGCCAGACCGAGCCGGGCGGCGAGCGCGACCAGGCGCCCCTGGGCGCCGTCGTGGAGGTTGCGCTCGAGCCGGCGCCGCTCGTCGTCCGCGGCGAGCACGATCCGAGTGCGGGACGCGCGGACGTGCCTGGCAAGCTCCTCGCGCTCGGAGGCGAGCGCCGCCACCGCAAGCGTGGCCAGGGCCGCGACCAAGATGTAGATCTGGGTGGATGGGATGCTGTCGCTTCCGTTGACCATGAACGGCCCCGGGAAGTCGGTCGCGCCCCACATCGTGAACGCCGCGCTGATCGCGATCGCGACCGTCGCTCCCCGCGGGCCGAACCGGAACCCGGCCCAGATCAGGACCGGGAACGCCAGGTAGGTCGAAGGCCCCCCGACCTGCGCGGCGACCGTGCTGAGGACGATCAACGTCACCAGCAGCGCGAGCGCCTCGACGATGTGACCGCGCAGCCAGCGGTGCGGGGACGGGGTGCTGAAGGCGAGCACGAGCGGAAGCACGATCGCGGCGCCGCAGAAGTCGCCGAGCCACCACGTGCGGGACACCCGCAGCAGCGACCCGGCGGGGATGACATGGTGGAGCGCGAGCGACAGCGGTCCGATGATCGCGCTGATCGCGGTCGCGACCGTGAGCGCCGCGAACACGCCGACAACCCCCGACGCGGTGGCGAGCGGCGCCCGCGGCGACACGTAGCGCCGCAGGAGCCAGGCGCCGATCAGGACCTCGAGCAGGTTGCCGAAGCTCTGGCCAACCGCGGCGCCGACCGGCAGCGCCGAGTAGTTGTTGACGAGCAGATCCCCGATGACCACGGCAGGCCAGAGGCGAAGTCCGAGCAGGTAAAGGCCGGCGACGCCGACCCCCACCGGGAGCCACACGATCGCCGCCACCGGGCCGGCAAACCGGAACGCGAAGCCAACGTGCGCGGCGGCGTAGTACGCGACGATCAGCAGCGCGATCTGGACGCCATAGCTACGCCGCAGGTCCCACCGCGGTATCGCCAGCCGGACGCGCCCCAGCATCCGGTCCGGGGCGGCCCGGACCGAATGCCCCATCAACGCGACTCCCGCCAAGATCTGTCCTCGATGTTCAGACATGACTACGGGTTCGGTTGTTGAACCGACAACTACCTGATTTTCGCGAGCGTGGACCACAAAATCAACAGCGCGCTCTGTTCGCATCGATTAGGCGTCGATGCCTTCCGACCGCCGGCATCGATCATCCGTGGACGAAATCAGCTCGCGAGGCATCGAACATTCGTCCAGAGATTGATCGAGCGGCTCAAGCTGTGGGTAGCGAAAACGGCGGAGAGGTTGCACATGCCCGTTGATGTTCGAGCTGAGAGAGGGTGCACGGGCCACGGCCCGGGCCACGGCCGAGAGGCATGTGCGTGCCCAGGCGAACGAGCGCGCGACGTCAGGCAGGACGTCGCGCCGCTCGTACCGCTCGTGCCGCTGGTCGCGGCGATCGCCGGGGCCGGTCCCCGATGAGCGTGTTCGTCTACGGCATCGTCGAAGCTGACGGCACCGCAGTGATCGGCTCGGGGGTCGACGACCGGCCGCTCCGGACCGTGACCGACGGGCCGCTCGCGGCGATCGTCACCGATCACGACGACCCCGGCCCCGAGCCGGAGGCCCCGACGTTCGACGCCTACGAGCACACGCTCCAGAACCTGATGGAGTCCCGCGCGGTGCTGCCAATGCAGTTTGGTCGCGTGCTGGCCGACGACGACTCGGTGCGCGCGATGCTCTGCCGGCGCCGGCGATGGCTGCTGGCAAAGCTCGAAGGAGTGCGCGGAGCCGTCGAGCTGGGGCTGCGAGCGGTGTGGCGGAGCGGCGCCGACCCGACGCCCGACCCCAGGTCGGAGTCGTGCGTGGCGTATCTGCGGGATCGCCTCGAGACGCGCCAGAGCGCACGCCTCCTCGCCAGCGAGCTCGATCCGCTGACCGCGCTCGCGCGCAGCAGCCGCCGCGCGCTGGCCCCGCACCCCGACTTCCCCGTGCTCGACGCGTATCTCGTCGACCGCGGGCGCGTCCGAGAGTTCGTCGCGCTCGTCAAGGAGCTCGACGGCTGCCTCGACGGCGTCGAGCTGGTCTGCACGGGGCCGTGCCCGCCCTACAGCTTCGCCGGCGGCGGCGTCATCCGCTCGACCGACTGACCGCGGCCGATCAACACCTCGGCGACCATCGAACCCGGGAACAGCCCGTGCTCGACGACCCCGGGTTGCGTCGAGAGCCAGGTGGCGAGCTCCTCGGGATCGTCGAACTCCGCCAGGTAGTCGGCGATAACGCCACCGTCCGGGCTGTGCGGCACGTCCCGGAGGCGCGCCGGCTGGACGCGCTCGAACGTCGCGGCGAGACCGAACTCGGCCAGTTCGAGCGGGATCGGGGGCGTCAGGCGTTCGACGACCTTGTTCGACGACACGATCACGATGAACCGGTCGGCCGCGGCGGCGACCGCCTTCTCACGGGTGTGCGCCGCCCCGCCACCCTTGACGAGCCAGCCCGCCGGGTCGACCTGGTCGGCTCCGTCGATCGTCATGTCAAGGCGTGTCGGCGCCTCGAGCCCGGCGAATGACACGACCTCGATCCCGAGCGCTCGCGCCGCCTGCGACGTCGCCGGCGACGTCGCCACGCAGGTGATGTCGAGCCCGCGCGCGGCCAGCGGCGGCAGCAGATACGCCGCGGTCGAACCGGTGCCGAGCCCGACCATCATGCCGTCCTCCACGAGATCCGCCGCCGCCTCGGCGGCGCGCTGTTTCTCGCGCTCGATCTGGTCGGTCTCGGTCAGCTTGCGGCCTTCTCTCGGTGGCCGCCGAACATCATGCGCATGGCCGACAGAACCTTGTTCGCGTACTCGTCGAGATCGCGCGACGCGAAACGCGAGTACAGCGCGGTGGTCAGCACCGGCGCCGGCACGCCCTCATCGATCGCCGCGAGCGACGTCCAGCGTCCCTCGCCCGAGTCCGACACCCGGCCGGAGAAGCCGTCGAGCGACGGAGACTCGAGCAGCGCCTCCGCGGTGAGGTCGAGCAGCCAAGAGGCGATCACGCTCCCGCGGCGCCAGACCTCGGTGACCTCGGACGTGTCGATGTCGTACATGTAGTACTCGGGGTGCTCCATCGGCGCGGTCTCGGCGTCTGAGTCCTGGACGCGCTTGCCGGCGTTCGCGTTCTTGATGATGTTCAGCCCCTCCGCGTACGCGGCCATGATCCCGTACTCGATGCCGTTGTGGACCATCTTCACGAAGTGGCCCGCGCCGTTCGGACCGCAGTGCAGGAAACCCGTTTCGGACGGACTGGGGGCGCCGGAGCGCCCAGGAGTGCGCGGCGCCGAATCGACCCCGGGCGCGATCGATCCGAACAGCGGATACAGCCGCTCGACGATGTCATCCTCGCCGCCGATCATCAAGCAGAAGCCGCGCTCGAGCCCGTACACGCCGCCGCTCGTGCCGACGTCGACATGGTGGATGCCCTTCTTGGCGAGCTCGCTGGCGTGACGAATGTCGTCGTGGTAATGCGTGTTGCCGCCGTCGATGATCACGTCGCCGGGCTCGAACACGTCGGCGACGGCGCTAATCGTCTGCGAGGTGATCTCCCCCGCCGGCACCATGACCCAGGCCGTACGCGGCTTGTCGAGCTTGGAGGCGAACTCCTCGAGCGAGTTCGCTCCCGCGACTCCCTCGCTCTCGAGCGACTTGACTACATCCGCATTGCGGTCGTAGCCGACACAGTGGTGTCCGTCGCGCGTCAAACGCCGGACGAGGCCGGAACCCATCCGGCCGAGTCCGACCATTCCCAGTTGCATCGGCTTGTCCGTCGGCATGTGATTCGCTCTCCTGGCTGTCGGTGCTTGTCAGATTCAGCGCATCGTCCGGTAGCGGCGGATCAGCGCGTTGGTGGAGCTGTCGTGGTGAAGGTCGGGGTCGGTGTCACTTTCGAGCTCGGGGATGATCCGCACGGCGAGGGCCTTGCCGAGCTCGACGCCCCACTGGTCGAACGAATCGATCTCCCAGACGACGCCCTGCGTGAACACGCTGTGCTCGTACAGCGCCACCAGGCTGCCGAGCGTACGCGGCGTGAGCTCCTCGGCCAGAATCGTGTTCGTCGGGCGGTTGCCCTCCATCACGCGGTGGGGGACCACGTACTCGGCCGTGCCCTCGGCGCGGACCTCCTCCTCGGTCTTGCCGAACGCGAGCGCCTCGGCCTGGGCGAACACGTTCGACATCAGCAGATCGTGGTGGTCGCGCAGCGGGTTCAACGTCTTCGCGAAGCCGATCAGGTCGACCGGGATCAGCCTCGTCCCCTGATGGATCAGCTGGTAGAAGCTGTGCTGGCCGTTGGTTCCGGGCTCGCCCCAGTAGACCGCGCCCGTGTCGTAGTCGACGTGGCGTCCGTCGAGCGTGACGTGCTTGCCGTTCGACTCCATCGTCAACTGCTGGAGGTATGCCGGGAACCGCTTCAGGTACTGGTCGTACGGCATCACCCCGACGGTCTGGGCGCCAAAGAAGTCGCCGTACCAGACCGCGAGCATCCCCATCAACACCGGCAGGTTCTGCGCGAACGGCGTGTGGCGGAAGTGCTCGTCGATCGCGTGGAAGCCCGCGAGCATCTCTTGGAATCGCTCGGGACCGACCGCCAGCATCGTCGAGAGCCCGATCGCCGAGTCCATCGAATAGCGGCCGCCGACCCATTCCCAGAACCCGAACATGTTGTCGGTGTCGATGCCGAACTCGGTCACCTTCTCGGCGTTGGTAGAGACCGCCACGAAGTGCTTGGCGATCGCCGACTCGTCCCCCAGCGCGGCGAGCACCCAGTCGCGCGCGGACTTCGCGTTGGTCATCGTCTCAAGCGTCGTGAACGTCTTCGAGGAGACGATGAACAGCGTCTCGGCCGGGTCGAGGTCGCGCGTCGCCTCGACGATGTCGGTCGAGTCGACGTTCGAGACGAACCGGAACGTCATATCGCGATCGGTGAAGTGGCGCAGCGCCTCGTACGCCATCACCGGGCCGAGGTCCGAGCCGCCGATCCCGATGTTGATGACGTTGCGGATCGGCCGGTCTGTGTGCCCCCGCCATTCTCCCGAGCGGACGCGGTCAGAGAATGCCTTCATACGGTCGAGCACCTCGTGGACCTCCTTGACCACGTCGACCCCGTCGACGATCAGCGAGGCGCTCTTCGGCATCCGCAGCGCGACATGCAGCACCGATCGGTTCTCGGACACGTTGATCCGCTCGCCGGTGAACATCGCCTCGATCCGGTCGGCCAGCCCCGATTGCTCGGCCAGCGCCACCAGCAACCCAACCGTCTCCTCGGTGATCCGGTTCTTCGAGTAGTCCAGGTATAGCCCCGGCCCCTCGGCCACGAGCCGCTCGCCCCGCGTCCCGTCCGCCGCAAACAGCTCACGCAGGTGTTTGCCGTGAAGCTCCTCGTAGTGCTTCTCGAGCGCCCGCCACGCGGGCCGCTCTCTCAGGGTGCGAATGCTCGGCATTACACGCGTGCTCATCGGGCCTCCGGGAGTCGGTACGGCGATGGGCTCGGTCCGGCACCCGCCGCCGATCGGTGTCTGCCGCGGATCCTGACAGAGTCAGCGCGTCTTGCGACTGCGGGTCTTGCGAGGTTGCGCGCCGCCGGTGTCGGTCAGCGCGAGCTCGAGCAGCTTGGGCTTGTAACCCGGATCTAGCAGCTCGGAGACCTCGAAACCGGTTCTGGCCAGATGTGACGCCAGCAGGCCCGCGCTGCCGTCGCGATCGCCGGCCTTGCACGCATCGAGGATCTCGCGATGCCCGGCGGTCGCCCACGCCGTCGGCCCGTGGCCGATGTGCAGCCGGCGGTAGCGCTCGGCGTGGTCGAACATCTGCCCGAGAACGAAGTTGACCCGCTCGCCGGCGTGAGCGGTCAGCCCGCGGTGGAACTGCTCATGCGGGAGGTTCCAGCGGCGGTAGTCCTTCTCGGCGGCGTAGTGCGCCATCTCGGCCATGTGCCCCTCGAGTCGCGCGAGATCCTCGGAGGTCATGCGCGGTACCGACAGGCGGAGCGCCTCCGCCTCGAGCGTGACCCGCATCACGTACAGCTCCTCGAGGTCGGACGCCGTCATCGGCGCGACCCGGACACGGCGGTTCGGCTCGCCCTCGACGAGCCCCTCGCTCTGGAGCATCCGCAGCGCCTCGCGCAACGGCGTCCGGCTGATCCCGAGATCCTGCGCCAGCGCTACCTGCGACATCACGGCCCCGGGCGCGAGCTGCCCGTCGAGAATCGCGCTGCGCACCCGCTCGTAGACATCCTCCGTGTTCTGACCGTTTTCTGCCATCGGGTGCCTCCTGGCTTCAGGCGCCGAGCATGCTGTAGCCGCCGTCGGCGACCATGTAGGAGCCGGTGATGTGATGTGCGTCGTCGCTCGCGAGGAACAGAGCTGCGCCGGTCATATCCTCCGGCTTGGGAATCTTCCCAGCGGGCGTGCCGGAAAGCACGTCCTCGCGCCGTCCCGCCTTCCACTCGGGGCGTGCCAGCAGCGCCTCGGTCTCCATGAAGCCCGGAGCGAACGTGTTCACCCGGACCTTCGGGGCCAGCGCCTTGGCATAGGACTTGGTGATCCCGAGTAGCCCGTACTTGCCGGCGGCGTACTGCGGGGCCCGGGGGCTCCCCCGGACGATCACGGTCGAACCGACGTTGACGATCGCGCCGCCGTCGCGCTCCACCATCCGCTGGCCGAACTCGTGCACCATCAGCATTGTCCCTTTGATGTCGACCGCGAGCACGTGATCGATCGCCTCCTCGGTGACCTCCTTCCACGACGCCTGGCCGGACGCCATGTCGCCGACGTTGTTGACGAGCACGTCGATGCCGTCGTGCTCCTCGAACGCCCACGCCGCCATCCGCTGGATGTCCCCCCACGAGGTGATGTCGCCCTGGACGAGATCCGCCTCGGCGCCGGCTTCGCGCACGCGGTCGGCGGTGCGCTCCGCGCCCTCGGCCGAGCTGCGGTAGTGGATCAGCACGTGCGCCGCGCCCTCCTGCGCCGCGCGCAGAGCCAGTGCCGCGCCAAAGCCGGTCCCCGCGCCGGTGACCAGGAAACGGCGCCCCTCGAATCTACGTTGCATATCGCTCCCAGCGCTCATAGTGGTTGTGAGGGGCCACTAGACGATCGTGCGACCGCCGTCGATGTACAGGACCTGACCCGTGATGAAGCTCGCGTGCGGCGAGCAGAGGAACAGCACGGGATCGACCACCTCGGAGAGCGTCCCGAACCGGCCCGCCGGGATCAGCTCGACGAGCGCCGCGCGCTTGTCCGGGTTGGCGGCCAGGTAGCTCCGGGTCAAGCTCGTGTCCATGTATCCGGGCGCCACCGCGTTGGCCGTGACCCCGTGCGCCGCGTATTCGTGCGCGATCACGCGCATCAACTGGTTGATCGCACCTTTGGTCGCGGCATAGGGGCCGTGGAGCTTGTGACCGCTTCGTCCGGCGACCGAGGAGAAGAACAGGATCCGGCCGCTTTGTTGGTCGCGCATGCCGACCGCGGCCTCGGTTGCGGTGTGGAACGCGCTCGTCAGGTTCACAGCGACGATCCGATTCCAGTCGCTCCCGCTGTAGTCCTCGATCGGCCTGCGGTCGTTGATTCCGACGCAGTGCACGAACACGTCGAGGCCGCCGAGCGCATCGCGAACGGCCGCCACCGCTTCGCGCGACGCCGAGGCATCACTCAGGTCCGCGGCGTGACGCACGGGCACGCTGTCTTCGAGCCCGGCCATCGCTTCCGCGGTCACGTCGGCGACCGCCACGGTCGCGCCGGCGGCCGCGAAACCGTCGACAAGCGCGCGTCCGATCGTCCCGCCACCGCCCGCGATCAGCACGCGCTGGCCAGTGAGTCCGAGCCAGTCAGACACCCGGGGTCCGATCCCGGTGCGTGAACACGTTCAGCGTGATCGCGCCGCTGCCCGAGTCGGGGACCGTCGCCGAGTGCGGCGTGCCCCCCGGTAGCGTCGCGAGCTGGCCGGCGTCGAGGTGGACGGCCTCGCCCGCGACGACGAAGTCGATCGCCCCCTCGAGCACGGTCGTGATCTGGTCCTGCGGGTGGTCGTGCTGTTCCCAGCTCGAGCCCGCGCCGTACCGGTACAGCGTCGCCGTCAGCTGCGGGGTGTGGACGGTCGCGCCGAAGATGCCCGGACGGACCTCCGCGAACTCCTGCTCACTCCAGTCGATCTTCTGCGGAGAATCCATGGGCTCCGGGAATTATTGCATACAGTTTCGTGATCCGTCTACATTCAGGCGGAATGTTCTGGGTCGAGCGGATCCCAGCTGCGCTCGACCCCTCGGATCAGATCGACCACCGCCCGATGTAAGGGAGCATCGACGCCGGCATCCGCGGCCGCGACGACGATCCCGCCGTTGAGCGTCGCGATCTCGGTCGGGCGACGCGCGGCCACGTCCTGGAGCATGCTCGGGCGGTGGCGGTAGTTGGCCTTCGCCGCGCTGTAGACGAGCGCTGCCGGGTCTTCCTCGAGCTCGATGCCGAGCGCGTCGGCCACCGCCACGCCCTCGCGGAGCAGCTCGTCGACCAGGCGTGTCGTGGGCGCGTAGTCACACAGCTCGCCATGGGTCAGTCCCGTCAAAGCGCACAACGGGTTCGTGCACGCGTTGAACAGGAGCTTGGTCCACTGCGCGCCCCGCGCGTCGGCCCGCACCCTGGTCTCCAGGCCGCTCTCGTTGAGCAGGTTTCCCAGCCGATCGATCTCGTCGCCGGTGGCGGGGCGCGGCTCGAACGGCCCGATCCACGTCGGCCCCGGCCCGACCATCCGGATCACGCCGGGCTCGACCACCTGACCGGCGGGTAGCGTCACGCCCCGGATCACGCGCGGGACGTGTTCGGCGATGACCTCCTCGTTGCCGATCCCATTCTGCACGCTGCAGACCGCGCCGGCGGCGAAGATCCTGGCTGTGGCGGCGATCGCGGCATCGGTCACCGTCCCCTTGGTGGCGACGAGCCCGAACGGGCAGTCCGGGATCTCGGACGGGTCCGTGCGCGCCTGGACGCGGCCGATTAGCTCGACCGCCCCGATGACGCGCAGCCCGTTGTCGTTGATGGCGTCGACGTGCTCTTCGGCGGGGTCGAATACCCACACTTCGAGCTCGGGCAACTGGGCGAGATGCGCCGCGAACAGCCCACCGATCGCGCCCGCGCCGACAACGCAGATCCTCACCCCAACACGGCCTCTGCGATCTCATGGCAGATGACCGCGTCGGGTCCGGCGATGCCGAGACCGGCCACGACCCGGCCATCCTCGCGGACGGGCACGCCGCCGGGCACCGTCAGCACGCGGTAGGGGAGCACGGACGTCAACGCAGGGTCGATCTCCGCGCTCGCCCGCTGGAACGTGGCCGCGCCGGCGGCCACCGCCTCGGCCACGAACGGCGCCGCGCTGGGCGCCGCGTCCATCGTGTCCTGCTGGATCGGATCGCCACGGCTGTCGACGACCGCGACGGCAATCCGGGCGTCCCGCGCGACCGCCTCGGCGATCGCCGCGTCGGCAAGCCCGAGCGCCCACTCATGCTCGGGCTGGCTCGCGGGCGGCGGGTCGCTGTAGCCGAGCCCCGGCTCGTCGGGCAGCTCCATAAACGCGTCGAGCCAGCGCTTCTCGTCATCGCCGTGCTGGCCCCGGTATGGCAGTCCGAGCGCCCACAGGACGATCAGGTCCTCGGAGTTGGCGGGCTTGCCGTCGGCGATCAGCATGCGCCGGTCGATCCCCGGGATGTCGACGAACGGGCCGACGGTCGCGCCCGAGGCACTGAACCCACCAATGACGGCGGGGTGGGCGGGATCTCTGTCCTCGTAGATCGGCATGCCGCCCGCGCCCGGGAAGTTCGCCTCGGGTGAGCACGCGACAAACCCGGCGGCGATCGGCGCCGGCAGCGTCGCCATCCGCAGGTGATGCTCGGTGCTCGGGATCTGCTGGGTGGCCGAGATCCACGCCTTCGATCGCGCCCGCGCCATCCCGCCGGCGCCGCCGCGATCCATGCGCGAGGCCGACACGAGCACACCGGTACCCCCCACGACCGCGAACGCGCCGCGCGCTCCGATGTGGGCAGCCTTGTCGATCGCGCGGGCGATCAGCCGGCGCGCCTCCGCGAGCGGGATGTCGGTCGTGTGTCCCACGATGGCTACGCCCCGCCGCCGTCAGGAGACGGCCGCGGCGGGCTCGGTGCTCGCGCGGCCCCACCGCTTGACCTCGGGCATCAGCTCCTCAGCGAACATCCGCATCGACCGTGCCACCGCCGGGGCGCCCATTCCCGGATGGTTGAACTGGATCACCATCTCGTCGAGGTCGACGCCGTTATGGCGCTCCAGCACCGCGAGCACCTCATCCGGGGTGCCCACAGCGAACGGCTGTCCGAAGATGCCGACCCCAGGCGTGTTGCGCATCTCCTCCACCGCCGGCAACGGCATGTCGAAGCCCCGCCGGCGGTAGAACGTCACCCACCAGTGGAGCGCGCGCTCGGCCTCGTCCCAGGCTTGGTCTCTCGTCGGCGCGATGTGTACGGTCACCGGGCCTGACATCAGGCGGTAGTCCTCGCGGGACCGCCCCGCGCCCGCCTGGGCGTCGGCGTAGACGTGGACGAGCGGGGTGTGCAGCACCGAGGCGAGGTTGTAGCCGCGCTCGCCGGCCCTGGCGAGGCTCTGTGGTCCCATCGCCGCCATGTAGATCGGCGGGCCTCCGGGCTGGACCGGCGTCGTCGTCATCTCGACGTCGGCGAAGTCGTAGTAACGGCCGGCGTGGGTGAACCGCTCGCCGGCGAAGCACTTTCCGACGATCTCGAGCGCCTCGTACGTGCGGCCGAAGCGCTCCTTGGGCGGGATCCCGAACACCGCGCACTCACCCTCCATCGGCCCGGCGCCGATCGCCAGGATCAGGCGCCCGCCGGACAGGATGTCGACGGTGGCGGCGTCCTCGGCGACGCGGATCGGGTTGTGCAACGCCAGCAGCAGCACGTACGTGCCAAGCCGGATCCGCTCGGTCCGCGCCGCCGCCGCCCCGAGCAGCGGGAACTGCGACGGGTTGTGGCGGTCTTCGGCGAAGTGGTGCTCGGCGAGCAGCCAGCTTGAGAAGCCGAGCTCCTCGCCGAGCACGGCCTCGTCGATCAGCTGCGCGTAGACGTCCGTCAGCGGGCGCGTGCTGTCCGGCAGCACCCGCGCGGTCATGGCAAGTCCGATGTCCATGCCCGCCTCCGGTTAGCCCGCGAACGCGATGTCGACCCCGGCGGCCTGGGTCGCGTCGGCGACGCGGTCGCGGTCGGCGGTCTCGGCGTGCTCGGGAAAGATGCGCTGCTCGGCGATCTCGCCCGCCACCTCGTGGAGGCGCTCGACCCCGGCGGGCCCGTACATGCTGGCGAAGCGCGTTAGGTGCGCATCCATCGCGTAGGTGTGCTCGGCGCCGGCCGGGATGCTCAGGAAATCGCCGCGGGTGAGCAGGTGCTCCTCGCCTTCGACGGTCATGAGCAGCCGCCCGTCGAGGCAGTAGATCGCCTCGTACGTGCGCTCGTGCACGTGGGCCGGGACCGCCGGGCCGCGCGGGCCTTCGGTAACGGTCATCCCGAGCGCGCCGCCAGACTCGGCGCCGGTCATGAGCTGGAACGCCACCTGGCCGAACAGGGTGTGGCGCGGTCCCTCGCCGGCCCTCAGGAAGTAGGCGGTTTGCGTTCCCGGGAGCGAGTCGTCGGGCCCGGTCGTCAGCTCGGCGTACGGCTCCTCGGGGAAGTACTTCATCGCGAACTTGGCCTCGGCGGCACCGAACTTGGCGAACGGCGGCGGGCTGGTGTCGAGGAGCGGATACGCCGGCCCGGCGTACGGAGTGCCCGTGAAGTCGAAGAAGCGGTCCCAGCCGGCCGGGGCGATCGGCCCCATGAACTGGCTGTAGTGCCCGTGGAACTGATAGGCGTGGAGGACGCCGGCGGGGACGCTGGCGACGTCGCCGGGATAGAGGATCCGGCTCTTGCCGTCGGCCCACACCTGGACGGCGCCGCGCACGCAGAAGAAGTAGTCGTGCTCCTTTTCGTGGCGGTGCATCGGGATCGGCCCTCCGGCCGGGCCGACCGCGGTCATCACCGACATCGCGCCGGCCGTCTCCTCGGTCCCCGCCAGCGCACGGCCGACCTGACCGAGCAGCAGGTGCGCGCGACCATCGCCGTCGGCGAGGTAGTAGGGCACGGGCTCGCCGGGAAGCTCACGCACGGGGGCCGGCGAATGGACCTGATGGGACATGGGTCTCCTCAGCCTCGTCTCGATTTCAGATACTTGCGCCGCATCCCGCGCGGGTTTGCGGGGCCTCGTTGATTGTATACACTTCTGTCAAATGCGTGCAGTCATGAGTCGCCCGTCCGTCCCACCCGCGGTGCATTTCTCGGCAACGCCGGCCCACGGTCGCCCCGTCGTGAACATAAGCGCCTGCCAGGCGCTTATGTTGCCGCGGTCCCGCGCGGGCGGGCGGGTTTGGCGAGTTGTGCACCCCCGCGGAGCGCGCCGATGACCCGGATCGCGGCGGTCACCGGTGGCGCGGGGGCGATCGGTGGCGCGATCGCCACAGCATTGCGCGCCGCCGGCCACACCGTCGCCGTGCTCGACCGCGCCGCCCGTGCGCCCGATGCGCCGGTCGACCCGAACGGCGATCCGCCGGTCGACCTCGCACACCCCGAGGACGTCAAGGCTGCCGCGGCGCAAGTGCTCGAAGCTCATGGCCGGTGCGACGTGCTCGTCCACGCCGCCGCCGCGTTCGACCGAGCATCGCTGGCGGACCTCGACGCCGCGACCTGGCGCCGCGTCCAGGCGGTGAACGTCGAGTCGGCGCTGTGGCTGGCGCAGTCGTTCGCGCCCGGAATGGCCGAGCGCGGATTCGGCCGCATCGTGCTCGTCGTCTCGGACACGGTGTGGGATCCGCCGGCGCCCGATCTGCTCGCGTACGTCGCGAGCAAGGCCGCGCTGATCGGGATCGCGCGCACGCTCGCCCGCGCGCTCGGGCGCGACGGGATCACGGTCAACTGCGTGGCGCCGGGTCTCACCCCGACGCCGGGGGCGGTCGCGGACACGCCCCCCGAGGCGTTCGCGCAGGTCCAGGCCCGGCAGGCGATCGACCGCCCGCTCGCCCCCGAGGACGTCGCCGCGGCCGTCGCGTTCCTCGTGACCGACGCCGCCGGCGCGATCACCGGCCAGACGCTGTGCACCGACGGCGGTCTGGTTCTGCGTTGAGCGCCGGTCACGAGCCGGGGTAGCTCGAGCCGCAAATCCCTGGAGCCGCACACCCGCGGCCCCGCCATCGACCAACCCGAGCCGCGGTCCTATCGACATCTACCAGCCGGCGAACCGCGACCTGCATAAGGCCCAAAGGACCTACCGCAATCACCGCCAGCGGGACGTAAGCATCTGGGGAATGCTTACGCCCCGTAGAGACAGGCGCGACCGAAGGTTTCGGGCCTCGTACAGCCGGCTACCGCCGGCTGCTCATTGCGGGCGCGGAGTCGCAACGAGCGCGCGGTCTGGTTCTGCGTTGAGCTCGGCGCCGTCGGCGATCAGGTAGGAGCAGAACCGGCCGTCGGGGTCGCGGCGGGCCCGGATCCCCTCCAGGCGCCCGAAGTTCGCGTCGCTCAGGAACCGATCCGCCCGACGCGTGAAGTCGGTGTCGCCGAGGTACACGCCCTTCCCGAGCGCCGCCAGCCGCGTCGTGTGGTCGACCACCCACGCTCGGTGGCGCTCGTCGTCGGCCGGGTCAGACCAGATCGCGTACGTGGCGATGTACGCGCGCCCCTCGATTGAGAACGCCATGTCGGGCAGCGGTCGGCTCGGCGCCCACCCGTACCAGATCGAGAACGAGTGCTCGGTCGGCAGCTCGGACCACAGCGCCCGCAGACGTGGTGCCAGCTCGGACGCGCGCGCGTCGGTCCACGTGCAGTCGACGGCGTAGCGGTGGTTCTCGGGGTTCTGCGCCGCCTGCGCCTCGTTCTCCTCCTCGACCGTCGTTGGGCCGGACTCGTGGTCGACCGCGCGGTCGGCGATTGGGCACGCCCGCAGCGGCGCGAGCACGCGCTCGGCCTCTTCGGGCGTGTCGCACATCGCGGTCGTGTGGAGCAGCAGCACCGGCGGGCCGTCGGGCCGCGGCAGCCGCGTGGCCGCGATCACCGGCTCGACCACGCGGTCGAGCGAGGGCAGCAGGTCGTCGATCCACTCGAGCAGCGGCTCGAGCGCGTCGAGCTCGAACATCCACGTGTCATGGGTCATCGCGCGCGGCAGCGGATACGTCTGGACATGGAACCGGGTGATCACGCCGAAGAACCCCGGCCCGGCGCCGCGAGCGGCCCACAGCAGATCCGAGTTCTGCTGCTCGTCGGCGCGGATCAGCTCGCCGTCGGCGGTGACGACGTCGATCGCGACGACGTTCTGGCATGCCCAGCCGTACTTGCGGCCGTTCCATCCCTGGCCGCCCTGGAGCAGGAACCCGCCGATGCCGACGCTCGGGCAGTGGCCGCCGGGGAACGCCCGGCCGTGCGAGGTCAGGAACGGGACGAGCTCGGCGCCCCCCTTCACCGCGGGGCTCGCGGTCGCGATCCCGCTGTCGGCGTCGTAGTTGATTTCACGGATCAGCCCGAGGTCGATCAGAAGCGCGTCGTCGCGCACGCTCCACGCAGCCCAGCTGTGGCCGCCGGCGCGCACCGACACCTTCAGGCCGCGTTCGCGCGCGAGCCGCACGCCGGCGACGACGTCATTCTCGTCGGCGGCGAGCAGGACCGCGGCCGGGTAGCGCTCGGGCCGGCGCGCATTGAACACCCGGCCGACCCGCGCCTCCTCGTAGCCGGGCTCGCCCCGCCAGTGAAGCTCTCCCGCGATGCTCACGAGATCAGCGACTGGCCGCCGTCGACGACGATGTCGACCGCGTTCAGATAAGCCGCGTCGTCACTCGCCAGGAACAGGGCCACGCGCGCGACGTCGTCGGGCCGGCCGAGCCGGCCGAGCGGATGGCTGCTGAGCATCTCGTGGACCGGATGCCCCGGCTCCTCCAGGAAGGGCTCGATCTGCGGCGTGACGATCAGCCCGGGACTGATCGAGTTCGCGCGGATGTTGTGGCGCGCGCCCGACGCGGCGAAGTGCCGGGTGACCGCGAGCACGCCGCCCTTGGCGGCGCCGTGCGCGGCCTGCTCGATGAACGTCGCGCCGCGGTGCGCCGACACCGACGCGGTGTTGATCACCGTGCCGCCGCCGCGCGCGATGAGGTGCGGCCAGGCTGAGCTCGTCACCGTGAAGATCAGGTCGAGCTCGTTGTGGAGCGTGAACCGCCAGTCATCCCAGCTCAGGTCGGCGAACGGCCCGACGCGGGGCGCCGACGCATTGTTGTACACGACGTCGATCCCGCCGGCGCGCTCGGCGGCGCCGTCGACCCACGCGGTCGCGGCGTCGGGGTCGGCGAGGTCGACCGGGGCCATCGAGTGCATGTCGCCTCCGGCGGCGCGGATCTCCGCCGCCACGACCTCCGCGCGTTCAGCGTCGAGGTCGCACCCGACGACCGTGGCGCCCTCGGACGCGAACAGCCGCGCCGCGGCCGCGCCCTGACCGCCGGCGGTGCCGGTGATCAGCGCGACCTTGCCGTCGAGCCGTCCCATCAGCCGAGCTCCACGAGCTCGACCAGGTGCCCCTCCGGGTCCGCCAAGAACGCGAACCGGACGCCGGGCTCGGGAGAGTCCGCCGGCGGCTTGACCGCGGTCGCCCCGGCGCCGATCGCCCGCTCCCACAACGCGTCGATGTCGTTGGCCCTGACCGCGAAGTGGTTGTAGCCCTGCGTGGCGTGCGCCTCGATCGGGTTGGCGGCGCGAACCCCCGGTACCGACGACGCATGCTCGAACAGCTCCATCCGGAACCCCGATGGGTGCCCCAGCATCACGCCCCGGATCGGGTGGGGCGAGAGCTCGAACGCGAGCTGGCGCTCGAACCCGAACGCGGTCGTGTAGAACGTCTCGGCGGCATCGAGGTCGGCGACCGACAGGCCGACGTGGTCGAACGCGACTCGCATCCCAATGTCAGTATTGCATACAGATTGCCTAATCGTCTACAGTTGCCTTTCCGGCGATGCTCGCTCCCATCCACCATCTCGGATACGTGGTCGAGGACCTGCGCCGCGACGTACCGCAGTTCGCGGCCGCCACCGGCGCCGGCCCGTTCTTCGCCATTGAGCACCTCGCGTTCGACGAGGTCACCTACCGCGGTGAGCCGGCCGTGTACGACCATTCGTCGGCGTTCGGCGCGTGGGGACCGTTGATCGTCGAGCTCACCCAGGTGCACGACGCGCGACCCGCAGGGCTGCGCGACTCGCTCGTCGCCCCCGGCGCCGGGCTCGGGCACGTTGCCTGGCTCGCGGACTCGCTCGAGGACGAGACCGCGCGCCTGACCGCCCTCGGCGTCACGCCGTTTCACGCCGGCCGGACCGGACCCGCGTCCGCGGTGTGGTTCGACGGCGGCGAGTGGTTCGGGCATCCCGTCGAGGTGCTCGAGCGCCGCGACGAGCTGCTCGACTTCTACGCGATGGTCCGCGAGGCGGCGGTCGGATGGGACGGCTCCGAGCCGCTGCGGATGATGACCGGCGCGCCGGCATGAGCCTCCCGCCCGAGGTCGACGTCCTCGTCGTCGGGTTCGGCGCGGCCGGCGCCGCCGCCGCGATCACTGCCCACGACGCCGGCGCCGCAGTCGGCGTGATCGAGAAGACCTCGGCGGGCGGCGGCAACTGTGTTCACTCGGGCGGCTTCCTGTTCGAGGTCGACGGCCCGCGCGCGGTCGACCACCTCGATGCGCTGTGCTTCGGCAGGACCGACCGGGACGTGCTCGAGGCTTACGCCCGCGGGCTGCCCGAGGTCCCGGACTTCCTCGAGTCGCTCGGGGGGACGGCCGCGGTGGTCGACTTCGGCGCGTTCGGAGGGATGCTGCCCTCGTGGCCGCACTTCCCCGGCGCCGGCCACGTCGGATACCGCCAGTTCGCTGCGGCGCCCGGCGAGCGGCCGGGCACCGGCCTGTGGCGCAGGCTCGAGGCCGGCGTGCGCGAGCGTGACATCCCGGTCGCGCTCGACACCCGCGTCGTCGACCTCGTGCTCCACGGCGACCAGGCCGCGGGCGCGATCTTCGACCACGCCGGCGAGCGACGGCGCATCGGCGCGCGCGCCGGCGTAATCCTCGCCAGCGGAAGCTTCGAGGCCAATCCCGAGCTGCGCGACGCGTACCTCCCGCTTCCGCTCGCCTCGGTCGGACACCAGGGGAACACCGGCGACACGCTCGACCTCGCCCGCGCGGCCGGCGCGTCGCTCTGGCACATGAGCGCGTTCTTCGGGTGGCTGTCGTTCGAGCATCCCGACTATCCGGCCGCGTTCACGCTCGACGTCCACGCCCCGGGCCACATCTATCTCGACGGCGACGGCCGGCGATTCGCGGACGAGACCGGCTGGGAGGTCCACGACCGCGTCCGCGCGCTCACGGCCTACCTGCCGCGCCGTGCGAACCGCCCGCGGATGCCAGGCTGGATCGTGTTCGACGAGACCGCGCGCCTGGCCGGGCCGCTCCACGGGATCGTCGGCAGCCCGAACGGCTACCGCTGGAGCGCGGACAACTCGGCGGAAATCGAGGCCGGATGGATCGTGCGCGGCGACGACGCCGCCGGGCTCGCCGCCGCGACCGGGCTCGACCCCGCGGTCCTTCAATCGACGTTGGGCGACTACGCGATCGCGGTCGACCGGGGCCGAGACGACGAGTTCGGTCGCGCGGCATCGACGCTCGCACCGCTCACGCCACCGCTGTACGCGATCGCGATGACGCCCGCGGTCGCGACCGCATCGGGCGGCCCGAGGCGCGACGCGCGGGCGCGAGTTGTGGGCGCCGGCGGAGCGCCGATCCCAGGGCTGTTCGCGGCCGGCGCCGCCGGCTCGATCTGGGGCCACCTGACCGAGCACGGCGGTGGGCTGACCGAGGCGATCGTGTTTGGGAGGATCGCGGGTCGGAACTGCGCGACCGCACCGACTGCCGACACCGCGGTCGCGAGCGCGCGCCCGCCATCAAACCACGCGTGACCCAAGGAGAAGCGATGAGCCAGGCGACCGTTGACGTCACCACCCCGCGCGGGACGATGCCGGTATACGTTCACCGCCCCGACGGCGACGGACCGTCCCCGCGCGTCGTTCTGTACATGGACGCGCCCGGAATCCGGCCGGCGCTCCACGGCCACGCCGAGCGCCTCGCCGGCGCCGGCTATACCGCGATCCTCCCCGATCTGTACTACCCGTTCGATCTGTCCGACCGGCCCAACGCAGAGCGGATGGCGACCGGCGATGCCGAGGAGTACGCCAAGATGCGCCGGCTCGTCGAGCAGATGCGCGACAGCGACGTCCTCGAGGACACCGGCCTGATCCTCGATGCGGTGCCGGCGGGTGGCGACCATCCGTGGGCTTGCGTCGGGTTCTGCATGGGCGGCGGCTTCGGGATGCGCGCGGCCGAGGCGTTCGGCACCGACATCGCGGCGGCGTCGCTGCTCCACCCCACCGGCCTGGTCACGGACGCGCCCGACTCCCCGCATCGCGAGGTCGATCGCGTCGACGCGGCGCTGTACCTCGGCTTCGGCGAGAACGACCAGGTCACGCCGCTGGCGACGATCCCACCGCTCCGGGAGGCGCTCGAGCAGGCCGGCGTCGCACACCGCATCGAGATCCTGGCCGGCGCCGAGCACGGCTTCACGATGCCCGATCGGCCGGCCTACGACGACGAGGCCGCCAAGCGGGTCTGGGCCGAGACGCTCACGCTCCTGCGCGAGAGGCTTTGAGGCCGAGTCCGTTCGCATACGTAGCGCTCGACGAGTTCAGCTTGGCCCCCGGGGAGTAGCATCGCACGGGCAGTTTCGTGGGGATTGTCGAGGGGAAGGCGGTCCGGTGAAACGAGGGTTCGTCCGTGTACGCGTATCGGTGGTGTTGGCCGGTGTGGTCGTGCTCAGCCTCGCATCCCCGGCGCTCGCGGATCGCGCGTTCACGGCGCGGTTCAGCACGAACGCCAACGGCGACATCGCGATCGTCGGCAACACGCTCGAGACCTGTCAGACGTCGGTGGCGGATTGCGCGAACGCTCGCGCCGGCCTCGGCACGGTACTGAACAACAACAACTTCTCGATGGTGCGCGTGAACACCGACTCGGCGGCGCTCGATTCCTCGTCGGCTCGGCTGAGCCTGCCCGCCGGCGCTCGCGTGCTGTTCGCAGGGCTCTACTACGGGTCCCGGACGAACTCGGGGACGGGCGGAAAGTCCGCACCGGATTCGACGCCTGCGGGCCTCGGCAAGGTCGACCTCAAGCCGCCGGGTGCTCCGGGCTTCGATCATCTGACCGCCACGGTCGATATGAGCTCTGACGTCACGGGCGCCTACGCCGCATTCGTCGACGTCACGGCACGTGTCCAGCGTGCCGGATCCGGCGTGTACACGGTCGCGAACGTGCAGTCGGCGACAGGCGAGGATCGGTACGCCGGCTGGGCGCTCGTCGTCGCCTACGAAGCCGCCGGCGAGCCGCCTCGCAACCTGACCGTGTTCGACGGTCTGCAATCGGTCACGCAGGGGAAGCCGGCCGTGACGATCCCCGTAAGCGGATTTCAGACGCCTCTGAGCGGTCCGGTCCGGACGAAGCTGGGCTTCGTCGCGTACGAGGGCGATCGCGGCCTCACCGGCGACAGCGCGACCCTCGACGGAAAGGTGTTGAGCGACAAGGTGAACGCGGCGAACAACTTCTTCAACTCCGCGGTCTCGGTCGACGGCCAGAACTTCACCGACAAGACGCCTGACTACGTCAACCAACTCGGATTCGACGCCAAGCGCATCGGGATCGACGGACTCCTCGCCAACGGCGCCACCAGCGCGACGATCGGGCTGAAGACGAGCAGCGATCAGTACCTGCCGCAGGTGATCACGTTCGCCACCGATCTGTACGCGCCCGTAATACGCGCGACCAAGATCGTCGCGAACCTGACGCATCCGGACGGCCCTACACGCGCGGGAGACAGACTCCGCTACACGGTCACGTTCGCCAACGGGGGTCTCGAGGCGGCGACCAACTTTGTCGCCACCGACAAGATCCCTCCCGACACCACGTACGTGGCCGGGTCGTTGCGAATCCCGACCGCGCCGCCGAGTGCCGCGACTCCTACCGACCTCGTCGGCGACGATCAGGGCGAGTACGACGCCGTGCAGAACATCGTGCGGTTCTTCCTCGGGAACGGCGCGTCCGCGGGCATGGGAGGGACGGTGGCGGTCGCGGGCACGCCCGGGGACACCGTGCAGATCAGCTTCGAGGTCCGCGTCGACGACGACCTGACCGCCGAGCACGAGATCAGAAACGTCGCCCAGGCAACGTTCATCGCGCCGACGCTGGGAAAGGAGTTGACCGCGCTGTCGTCGGAGACGATCGTGAGCGCTACGCCCAACCCGACAATGTCCGAGCCCGCGGACCTCGACCTAGCGCAGAGCGAGACGGTGGCGCCGGCGGCGTTCGGCGACGACGCGGTCGACGACCACGTCACTGTCGACAACAGAGGCCCTGGCGACGCCACCGACGTCGTGCTCCACGACGTCGCGCCGCCGGGGGCGACGATCGACTCCGCCACGATCGACCAGGGCTCCTGCACCGTTAGCGCGACCGATGTGACCTGCGAGATCTCACACCTCGACGCGGGCGGGTCGGCCGAGGTGGACATCGTCCTGGTGGAGCCGGTGGACGATGCGCTCGCGGGCTCGACCAGCGACGCCAGCATCAGCGCGTCGCAGTTCGATCCGACCCCGTCGAACGACAGCGGCGAAGCGACGGCCCCGATGCCGGCGCCCGGCGCACCGGCGGCCGATCTCGATATCCAGGACCACGAGAGCTCGCCGCAGGACACTCTCGGCGGAACCCTGATCGACACGATCACCGTCGTCAACAACGGCCCCGGCGAGGCGACCGGCGTCGACCTCACGGATGCACTGGACGCCGCCGCGCAGGTGGTAGCGATCGACCCCGGAGCGTTCACGTGCAGCTCAGGTGCTGCCGTCCAATGCAGCCTCGCCGACCTGGAACCGGGCGCAAGCGAGTCCCTGGAGGTCCGCGTGCGTCCTCTGCGGCCGGGCCCGCTGATGGACGACGTCACCGCCAGCGATGAGCAGTTCGATCCGAACTACGCCAACGATTCCGCGAAGACAGCCGCCACGATCGCACCCAACGCCACGGCGGCGAAGGTGCGGATCGTGGCCATCCGACCAGTCGCGTCTCCCGGGCATGTCGTCGGCTTCGTGGTCACCGTCGGGGTGATCAAGCCGGTCCCGGGAGTGAAGCCGACCGTGTGTGTGACGCTCCCGAAGCAGCTCCGCACCGTTCGCGCGGCCGGCGCGGTCGCCGCCGGCGGACGTCTGTGCTGGGATGCCGACGCGCTCGTCAACGGGTCGCCACGAACGTTCCGTTTTTCCGCACGCGTCGTGTCGGCGTCGGCGTCGGCGCTCGCGGTGGAGGCCAGACTCACGGGTGCGAACTTTGCCGCCACCCGGGCCGCGGCCACCGTCGCGGTGCCGCCGCGGCCGGTTGTGGCGTGTCCGTCGAGCTCAGGCCCCCGCCCGCCCGCTCGGATCACCTGCTGACCCTTGCACCGCATGACGGCCGGCGACGACGGTCTCCGGACCGCGCCCGGGCAGCACGATCTCGGCGGTCGTCCCCGCCGGGACCGTGACCGTGAGCTCTAACGCGTCGCCGTCGACGCGCCACGACGACTCGATCCGACCGTATGGACTGTCGTGCTGAGCTTCTGCCCACCTGATCCCGCCGCCGGGCAGCGGCTCGATGCGGAAGTGACGGTACGCGGGACGTGCGTCATCGAGCAGTCGGATCCCGGCGACGTAGCGGTGCAGGAACGACACGACCGCTCCCTTGGAGTAGTGGTTGAGCGATTCGAACGGCGTGCCGTCCGGCCGTATCCCGTCCCACCGCTCCCACACGGTGGTCGCGCCTCGGTCGATCATGTACAGCCACGACGGCATCTCGTCGGCGAACAGGAGCTCATAGGCGACGTCGAGGTGGCCGGTGTCGGCGAGCACCGGGAGCAGGTATGGGGTGGCGAGGAAGCCGGTGGCGAGCCGAGTCCCGGCGGCGCGGATCAGCTCGACCAGTCGCGCGGCGGCGGCCGCACGAAGCTCGGCCGGGACGAGCTCGAACGCGAGTGCACGAACGTGGTTGGCCTGGGTGTCCGGGATCAGCCGCCCATCGGCGTCGATGAACTCGGCCTGCCAGGCCACGCGCACCTGGTCTGCCAGCTCCCCGTAACGTCCCGCGTCGCCGTCGCGACCGATGACCTCGGCGATCCGGTTCATCAGCCGCGCCGAGTGCTCGAAGTACGCGGTCGCCACGTCGGCCTTGTCGGCCTGCCGGAACGCCTCGAACTCGTCGGCGCCCTTCAGGTCCTCGCCGGGCACGAGCCATTCGCCCCAGTGAAAGCCCGAGTCCCACAGGTACCGCTCGTGGGCGAGCGATTCGGGCCGGCGCGCGGCGCGGTCCGGATGGCGCGCGCCCGCCGCCGCGCCCTCCACGTACGAGAGCCACGCCACCATCGACGGCCACAGCTCTTCGAGCAGGCGGGCGTCGCCGTACGCGCGGTAGACCTCCCACGGCACGATCACGGCGGCGTCGCCCCATCCGGCCGAGCCGTTGAGCCCGGCCAGGAACCCGCCCTCGGACTCCGATGGCGGGCTCGGCGCGAGGTTCGCGACGAGCCCGCTCGACCATTGCTCGGCGGCGAGGTCGCGCAGCCACTTCGTGGAGAACCCGGCGACGTCGTAGAGGAAGGCCGCGGTCGGGACGAAGATCTGCCAGTCGCCGGTCCAGCTGGCGCGCTCTCGCGTCGGGCAGTCGGTGGGGACGTCGCAGGCGTTCCCGCGCATGCTCCACACCGCGGCCTCGTGCAACCGGTTGATGCGTTCGTCGCTGCAGTCGAACCAGCCCGTGCGGGTCATGTCGGTGTGGACCACGACGCCCGTAAGATCGCCGGCGCTCAGCGACTCCGGATGGCCCTCGACGCGGACGTACCGGAACCCGTGCGTGGTGTGGCGCGGCTCGAAGGTCTCCCCCGCCCGCCCGGCCGACACGACCCGGTCGACCTGACCCGCGGGAAGAGGCTCGGGGATGAATGGCAGGTCGACTTCGAGATGCTTGGTCGTGACGTCGCCGTCGTGGTCGATCGCCTCGCCATGAGTCAGCGTTATCTCGGTCCCGGCCGACCCGAGGTTGCCGAGCCGCACCCACCCGTTGATGTTCTGCCCGAGGTCGAACACTTGGCCGCGCGCCACTGATCCCACCGCCGCGGGTCGGAGATCCTGGACCGCTCGCACCGGCGGCGCCGGCGAGGCGACGAGGTTCGCGTAGCCGTGGTCGGCCAGGACCGCGGCGTCCCAGCTCGAGTCGTCGAATCCGGGTTCGCTCCAGCCGTCCTCGCGGCGCCTGAGGTCCACCGACTGGCCCGCGATCAGGTCGGCGGCTTGGATGTGCGACCGCGCGCTGCGCCAATCGGATCCGGTTCCGGCGACGACGACCGAGCCGTCGGCGAACTCGACGCGCGCCTCCGCGAGGAACGCGAGCTTCGACCCCCACTGGTCGTGGGCGCGCGGCAGCCCGACCTGGCCGCGGAACCAGCCGTCGGACACGATCGCGCCGAGCGCGTTCCGGCCGGGTCGCACCAGCCGGGTGATGTCGTAGGCCTGGACCTGGACCCGGTCGCGGTACTCGGTGAAGCCCGGCGTGAGCTCGGCGTCGCCGGCACGGGCACCGTTTACAAACGCCTCGTAGATCCCGTGAGCGGTCGCGTACAGCCGCGCCCGCGCGACCTGCACGTCCGGGAGCTCGAGCTCGCCGCGGACGAGCATCGCCGGGCGGCTCCCGGCCGGCGCGGGCTCGCGCTCGACCGGCGCGATCCAGCGCGCGGACCAGTCCTCCGCGTCGAGCAGCCCAAGCTCGAACGCGCACGTGTCAGACCACTCGCTCTCGCCGGCGTCGGTCCACACCCTGACCTGCCACTCCACCCGCTGCCCGGATCTGAGCGCCGGCCCGCCGTACTCGACGAGCACGCCGTCCGAGCTCTCGACCCGGCCGGTGTCCCAGCCGTTGTCGGTCCGGATCCGGTACGCGAACTGCGCGCGGGCCCCGTCCGGAAGCCACCACGAGAAGCGCGGCCGCGCCGTACCGATCCCGAGCGCATCGCTCAGGTGCTCGACACGCAGGCGGCTCGCCCGGCGAGCGGGTGGGGTGGGCGGGCCCCTATAAAAGTCAGGCAACCGGATGGTGGACGTCGAGCTTCTCGGGGACCTGGTCGGGCGCCGGAGTAGTTCCCGCGTCCTCGGGCGCGTCTGCCTCGGCCGCGTCTCCCTTGCGCAGCCCGAGCACCCGATCGCGGAGCTTCATCAGCGCCACGGCCGGCCCCTTGCCGGTAGAGGTGCTGGTCAGGCCGTCCGGGTTCTGGACCGCGGTCAGCACGAGCGCGACGCCGGCGACGATCGCCTGGTACTTGCCGACGCTGAGATGGATGTCGAGGAACGTCACGAACAGACCCGCGGCCGAGAACATCACCCCGGCGACGACCGCTCCCGCGATCCGCCCGACGCCGGCGACGAACACGATCGCGAGCAGGCTGATCGATGTGAACGCCGCGAAGCTGTCCGCCGTGAGCTCGCCCTGCAGGTAGCCGGTCAGCGCGCCACCGACGCCGGCGATGAACGCCGCGAGCGCGAACGCCATCAGCTTGCCTTGGGCGACGTTGATCCCGACCGAGCCGGCGGCGCGCTCGTTCGAGCGGATCGCGAGCAGCATCCGCCCTGCGGGGCCGCGTCTCAGCCGGGCCACGAGCAGCCCGATCAGGATCACGACGACGAGCACCATGACCCCGAAGATCGGGCGGTTCGTGGAGTGGCCGGCGTTGGCCGCCAGGTTCAGCCCGAACAGGTGTGGTGATTTGATCGGCAGGCCGGCGGTGCCGCCGGCGAAGCCCGCGCTCGAGAAGATCAGCGCATCCATCGCCGCCGCGAACCCGAGCGTCACCACCGCCAGGTTCACGCCGCGCAGCCGCAGCGCCGGCAACCCGATCACCAGCCCCACCGGGACCGCGCACAGTCCCGCTGCCAGCAGCGAGAACGGGAAGCCGAGCCCCCATCCGTGCGAGATGTGCCCGAGCATGAAGCCGCCGATGCCGGCCAGCGACATCTGCGCCAGCGACACCTGGCCGACGTATCCGGTCAGGACGACAACCGACAGCGCGATGCACGTCACCGTCAGCGACGAGATGAACGCAAAACGGAGCACGTTGTTGAGCAGCAGGAGCAGGATCAGCCCGCCGACGAAGCACGCGGCGGCGGACGCCAGCGGCGAGCCCGGGCGGCCGACCGACGGATTCTTCTGCGCGGCGTCTCCGCCTCGCGCCAGCACCGAGCGCGAGCGGAACGCCATCACGACGATGATCACGATGAACGGCACCGCGTCCGACAGGCCCTGCTGCGGTAGCCACGTCCACACCGTGATCAGCTTGTTGATCTCGGATTGGAAGCAGCCGATCAGCAGTCCGGCCAGCGCGGTGATCCAGAACGACTCGAACCGGCCGACGAGGGCGGCGGCCAGCGCGGGGACGATGAACAGCGTGTACGAGGTCGGGTCGAGGCTCGCGACCGGCGCGATGAGGATGCCGGCCACGCCCGCCAGAACGGTCGCAATCACCCAGTTCTGGGCGGCGACACGGTTGGCCGAGATGCCGGTCAGCGCGGCGCCGCGAGCGTTCTCGGAGCCGGCCCGAGTCGCGAGCCCGAAGCGGGTGAAGCGGTAGATCAGCCAGAGCGCGATCGAGATGAGCACGACCACGCCGGCGAAGAACAGACGATCTCGCGGGAACGTGACCCCCGAGATCGATAGCGGGCCGCTCGGGAAGATCGGGTTGGTGGCGACCGGCTCGGTGCTGTAGTTGAGGACGGCAAGCGCCTGGATAGCGAGCAATACGCCGACCGACGCGCACACGCGGGTCAGCTGCGCGGCATTGCGCAGCGGCCGGTAGACGAGGACGTGGAGCACGAGCCCGAAGATCGCCGCGTACACCAGCGAGATGACGATCGCGAGCGTGGTGTTGATGCCCGCCCCACCGTTCAGCGAGATCTGGTGCGGGATGATCACCACGGGCAGCTCGAGCTGCCCAAAGCTGCGGAGGTTGACGAACACGTAGGCGATGAACATCGCCACCGCGCCGTGGGCGAAGTCGACCACGCCCGCGCTGCGGTACTTGAGGACGAGACCCTGGCCGAGGATGGCGTAGGTCGCACCGGCGCCGAGGCCAAGGATCAGAAAGAGGATGTAGCTGGACATGTGGTTACGTGTTCGTGGGTGAGGTCGAGAAACGGCCCTCCCCCCATCCCGCCCACCGGGTGGCGGGCAGGATGGGTGGGCACGGTCTCAAATGGTCAGAGCCCCTGGCCCTTGAAGTAGCCCTTCGAGGTGACCCAGTTGTTCGGATCGGGCTGCGTGACCTGGCCGCCCTTGACCTGGTTCATCAGGTAATAGTCGTTGCAGACGGCGGGGGCGCCCGTCATCTGCTTCCCGTCACACGTGTAAGGGTGCGACAGGAAGTTCGGGTGGTTGCTGCCGGTCTTGAACGCGGCCAGGATCGAACTGGTCGTCGGCGTTCCCGAGATCTTGCTCAGCGCCGCCTGGACGTTCATCACGGTGGCGAAGCCGGCCGCGGAGATCGAGTCGATCAGCGTTCCGGGGGCGGCCCACTTCTTCAGCGATGCCTGGTAGAGCTGCGCCTGCTGGCTGGTCCCGGTCTGCAGGATGAACGGAGAGGCGATGTACATGCCCTCGGCTCCCCCGGATGCCGCCGTGATCACCGGCGGCGCGCTGCACGGGTCGATACCCATCAGCTTGCCGGTGTAGCCGACGCTCTTGAGCGACTTCAGTACGTTTCCGCAGCCGTTCGGGACGTCGATGTAGGCGAGCTGCGCGCCGCTCGACTCGATCAGCGCCGCCTGCGGGCTCGGATCGGGCGACGTCGGCGAGAGCGGGATCTGCTTGACGGTGGTCACGCCGGCGGCCTTGAACACCGGCACGATCTGGGGCAGGATCGACTCGCCCTGCGGATTCGAGAAGTACATGAGGGCCACGCTCTTGACCTTGAGCTGCGTGCCGGCGTAAACCGCGGCCGCCGCGTTGTCGCCGACGCTCACCGACCAGAACTGGATCGAGTTCGGCGAGACGAACGGGACCGGGGTGAACGGGATGCCGCCGAGGTACGCCAGATTGGCGTGCGCGTAGATCGGGATCGAGGCCGGCGCGCCGACGTCGGCGGCGCCGAGGATCGCGAGCGGATGCTTGGCCACTAGCTCATTCGCGCAGCGGGCGGCGCCCGCCGGCGTGCCGTCGCCGATGCAGTTGTCGATCACGATCGGATGACCGTTGATGCCACCGAGGTAGTTGTTGACGTACTGCATCGCGGCGATCGCTCCCTGGCGCGCCTCGGGGAAGGTGACAGCGCCGGTCTCGTCGTTGATCATCCCGAACACGTACGGGCTTCCCGTTGCCTTCTTGGCCGCCGGGAACGAGAACGACCCGGTCGACGCCGAGGTGCTGGCAGACGTGGCGCTCGTGCTGCTGCCAGACGACCCACTGCTGGCGCCGCTCGAGGTGCTCGAACTACTCGATCCACAGCCCGCGGCCAGGAGCCCCGCGGCGGCCACCGCGGCGGCCGTGCCGAGCCATCTGGAACGTGTCATCTATTACTCCTCCTGGTTGTATTGCGAGGGGACGGTCGGGTCATGCCGCGGCCGCTTCCCCGAGGTAACTGGCGGCGAGCAGCTCGCGCCGCTCACGGAGTTGGGCGGCGTCGCCCTCCAGCGCGATCCGACCGTGTGACAGGACATAGGCGCGGTCCGAGATCTCGAGCGCCAGCGCGACGTGCTGCTCCACGAACAGCACGCTGGTGCCGTACTCGTCGGCGACCCGGCGCAGGATCGGCAGCAGGCGCTCGACGATCACCGGCGCCAGCCCGAGGCTCATCTCGTCGACGAGCAGCAGCCGCGGCCGGGTGACGAGCGCCCGGCCGATCGCCAGCATCTGCTGCTCGCCCCCAGACAGCAGGCCGGCCTTGCGGTGCAGGCACTTCTGGAGCTCCGGCAGCATCTCGAGCAGCTCCCCCTCCCGGGGGCCGCTGCGTCCACCCGCGAGCCGCAGGTGTTCACGCACGGTGAGGCCGGGGAACAGTGCCCGGCCCTCGGGGACGAGCGCGAGCCCCCGGCGGGCGAGGGTGTGCGCGGGCACGCCGCTCACATCCTCGCCCGACAGCATGACCTGACCCGAGATCGCCCGGTTCAATCCGGCGATCGTCTCGAGCGTCGTGGTTTTGCCGGCGCCGTTCGGGCCGAGCAGCGCCACGACTTCGCCGGGGCGAACCTCCAACTTGAGGTCGCGGACGACGGGAATCTGCTGGTAGCCGGAGCACAGCCCCTCGAGGGCGAGCGCGTGCCCGGACGCGCTCGGGTTACTGGCTTGCGGTGGCATGTCCAGCTCCCAGGTAGGCCTCGATCACGCGCGGGTCCTCGCGTATCTCCGCGGGCGATCCCGTCGCGATCTCTCGTCCGAAGTCGAGGACCATGAGGTGGTCGCAGACGCTGAGGACAAGCCCCATGTCGTGGTCGATCAGGAACACGGTCACGCCGTGCTCCTCGGGCAGCGCGCTGAGCCGCCGACCGAGCTCGAGGCTCTCGTCGGTGTCGAGCCCGGCGGCTGGCTCGTCGAGTAGGACAAGCCGCGGCTTGCGCGCCAGGGCGCGTCCGACCCCAACCAGCTTGCGCTTGCCGAGCGAGATCTCCGTCGGGTAGCGGTCGACTACGTCCTCGAGGCCGCAAACCGAGATCGCCCAGTCGACGCCCTCTCGATCCGGCGGTCGGTGCGGCAGGAACAGGTCCCGGAGCGCGGTGCCAACGCTCACATGCTCGCTCGCCACAAGCAGGTTCTCGTCGACCGTGAGGTCGTCGAACAGCTCGACCGACTGGAACGTCCGGGCGAGGCCGAGCCGGGCCCGGCGGTACGGACGTAGGCGGCTGATGTCACGACCGTCGAACGTGACCGTCCCTGCAGCCGGCCTGGTATAGCCGGTCAGCGCGTCGACCATCGAGGTCTTGCCGGCGCCGTTCGGCCCGATCAGGCCGAACACCGTACCCTCGGCGACCCGGAGGTCGACGTCGGACACGGCCACGACGCCGCCGTAGGCGACGCGTAGGCCGATGACGTCGAGCAGGGGTCGTGGCGTGGTCGATGTGCTCATGTCTCTCCCTCGGCGACGCTCATCTGCGCCCATCGCGGGAAACTGTACACACTTTTGCTCTTTGTGTCCAGTGTGCAAGCCATGCGTGTGTATGTGCTTTCTGTTAGCGAGCGTCTGCGGCGGCCGGCGGCCGTGACTCACTCGGGCTCCCGAACACGCGGACATCGGGCGCGGTCGAGCCCGGCACGACGGGCTCCCAACCCGGCGCCTGCCCATGCACGAACCGGCCCCAGGCCGAGACCAGTCCGGCCGAGACCTCGGCGGCACCCGGCGCCTGCCCGCCGAGCCGCTCCCCAGGCCCGCCGTCCTGCCAGGTCCCGAACAGGAGCGGCACCTCGACGGTGTGCGTGGCCCGGAGTTGCGGGCCGCCGCCGGGGTGGTCGACCCGGTACCGGTACACGGCGCTGCGCCCTCCGACCGCGCCGGCGCGTGCGCTCGCCCACCGCGCGAGCGGCGCCGCGACCATCGCGTCGGTGGCGATCGCCACCAGATCGCCGTCGTAGCGATCGAGCACCTCGCGCGCGTCCTGATCGGGGCAGAGGTGCGCGACGATGTCCGGCACGCGGTCCGGTGGCGGCGTCGGCCGCCACGGCGAGTCGAAGAAGAACGTTCCCTCGTCAGCCGTGTGGCCTACCAACACGTCGATGTCGGGGCTCGCGCCGGGGGCGTCGAGGGGCGAGACAGGGAGGCTGCCCGGATCGACCGTCGGCATCGCCCCTCCCCGGGATCCGCGCCACTCGGGCTCCCCCAGCAGTTGCTCGTGAAGCGCCACGATCTCGTCGGCTTCGAGGGCGCGCAGGCGGTCCGGGTCGAACGCTCCGGTCCCGCCGGCGGCGGCGCTCAGCGCCTCCGCCCACCGGATCGCGACCTCGGGCGGCTGGGCGACGTCGCCGAGCGGCGGCGAGGCGAGAATCGCGCGATGCAGCAGCCCGGCCGCCGCCGGGGCGACGAGCAGATCCAGCGCCGACAGCGCGCCGGCGGACTGTCCGGCGAGCGTGACCCGATCCGGGTCTCCGCCGAACGCCGCGATGTTGTCCCGCACCCACTGAAGCGCGGCGACCTGGTCGAGCAGCCCCCAGTTCGCGGCCGCGGCGCCGGGCGCGGCGGCCAGGTCGGGGTGGCCGAGCCACCCGAGACTGCCCAACCGGTAGTTCACGGTCACGACCACGGCGTCGGCGGCCCGCGCCAGCCGATGGCCGGCGTACAGGCTCGCGCCGGCATGCCCGATTGCGAACCCGCCGCCGTGGAGCCACACGAACACCGGGCGCGAACCCTCGAGCGCCGGCGCGAACACGTTGAGGCTGAGGCAGTCCTCGTCGGTCCCGGGCAGCTCTCCGTGCGTGAACGCGGCCGCGGGGCGACGCGGTTGGGGCGCGGCAGGCCCAGGCGCGACGGCATCGCGCACCCCCGTCCAGCCCGCGACCGGACCGGGGCCCGCGAAGCGTGGCGCGCTCGCGTACGGAATGCCCTCGAACGCGATGGCGTCGCCGGCGCGCCGGCCGCGGACACGGCCGGCGGCGATCTCGACCGTCGCCACGGCGCTACTGCGCGACCGGGACCTCCACGGCATCCGCGATTAGGTCGGGATGCCCCTCCTCCCACGAGATGATCCGGTTGCGGAGCACGCCGACGCCCTCGATCTCGGCCTCGATAACGTCCCCGGGCCGCAGGTATAGCGACGCGGCATCGTCGCTGAAGCCCGCGACGCCGGCGACGGTGCCGGTCGAGATGATGTCGCCCGCGCTGTAACCCATCGCCGAGTAGTGGCTGATGATCTCGGGCACGGTCACCGACATGCGGCTCATGTTCGAGCTCTGGCGGCGCTCCCCATTGACGCGCAGCTCCATCGACAGCGCGCTCGGGTCGGGGATCTCGTCGGGCGTCACGATCCACGGGCCGATCGGGCAGAACGTGTCGATGCTCTTCGACAGACAGAACACGCCCGACTTCATCTCCTCGCGCTGGATGTCGCGCGCGGTGATGTCGTTGAAGATCAGGTAGCCGGCGATGTAGTCCGCGGCCTCCTCGGGCGAGAAGAACTTCCCGGCCTTGCCGATCACGACCGCCAACTCGAGCTCGTAGTCGAGCTCGTTGGTCAGCGCCTCGGGGTAGATGATCGCGTCGTCGGGGCCGATGATCGCGTCGATGTTCTGGAAGAACACGATCCACGGCAGGACGGGGTGCGACCAGTTGACGTTCTTGGACTCCTCGTCGTGCTCGCGGAAGTTGCCTGCGGTGTGGAAGAACTTCTTGGGGACGATCGGCGCGCGTAGCCGCACGTCCTCGAGCGCGAACTCGCGGCCGGTCTCCCCCACCTCGCCACCGAGCTCGAAGTACCGGCGCATGTCCGGAACGTCGAGTTCGACCACCTTGTCACCGACGACCTTCCCCACCAGCCCGTCGTCGAACGTCACAAGCTTCATAGCCGCTCCTTTGCAGACACCACCGGTCGCTCACACACTCGGCTGCGAATTATAGACAGAAGGCGCTTCTGTATGCAATTCGCCGAACTGAGTGCCGAGACTCGGGAGGGCGGCCCGCGCCGCTCGCGAGCGGGGTTTGGCGAAGCGGTTGACATATACGTGACCTCAGCGTCAAAGTCCGCTCGCGCTTCACACAGGAGCGCGGCGGACACGCAGTGCTCGCGAGGTGCCGAGCGCCGCCGCCCGGACCGCGGGGACCAGGCGGGCCGCCTCGGTCCCCTCGGCCTTGGTCACGATCGACAGCGCCGCGATCACCTCGCCGGCGGCGCCGAAGATCGGCGCCGCCACCGACAGCGCGTCGTCTGTCACCTGCCGCTCGCTGATCGCCACCCCCTCCCGGCGGACTTCGACCAGCATCCGGCGCAGGCGCTCGGGATCGGTGATCGTGAAGTCGGTGAACCGCTGGAGCGGGCGGGACACGACGTCGCGCTGGACCATCTCGGGCGCGTGGGCCAGGAGCACCAACCCGATCCCCGATGCGTGCAGCGGGAACCGGCCGCCGACGCGCGTGAGCACGCCGACCGCCCGGCGCCCCGCGATGCGCTCGATGTAGACGACGTCGCGACCCTCGCGCACGCCGAGTTGAACATTCTCGTGCGTGACCTCGTAGAGATCCTCGAGGAACGGCAGCGCCGCCTCGCGCAGCGGCACCCCGCGCGGCGCCAGCGAGGCGATCTCCCATAGGCGCAGGCCTACGCGGTAGGTCCCGTCGGCGTCCCGCTCGAGCGCGCCGGCCGCGCACAGCTCGGCGGCCAGCCGGTGCGCCGTCGTGAGCGGCAGCGCCGCGCGGCGAGCGATGTCCGACAGGGTCAGCGCCGGCGAGGCCGACGTGAAGGCCTCGAGCACGGCGAAGCCGCGTGCGGTGACCGACCGGCGGTCGACTCGATTGCGGATCCCTCCCATTCTCAAGACATTCTGCCTGGATCTTCTGCTGAGCGGAAGCAAACGTTGCAGTGGATGGCTGGCGGTCCTACGCTGGCAAGCGGAGTGGAGAGGCCGAGAAAGACTGCGTGAATTGACATCGACGCCATTTCGTGAGCGCCTCCAGGCGCCCGGCGCGTTTGCGATCGCGGTTGAGCTCGTGACTGCCCGAGGGCTGGTCACCAACGAGCGCAGCCGCGCGCTGGTCGAGAAGGCGCGCGCGCTCGCCGACGACCCCCGGATTGATGTCCTGTCGATCACCGACAACCCGGGTGGCAACGCAATGCTCGCGCCCGACACGCTCGGCACCGATCTGGTCTCGCGCGGGCAGCAGGTCGTGATCCACCTGGCGTGCAAGGACTGGAACCGGAACGCGCTCGAGAGCCGCGGCTGGAAGCTGGCCTCCGAGGGCTTCAGCAACGTGCTGTGCCTTTCCGGCGACTACCCGCTCGGCGGCTACGGCGGCACCGCCGCGCCGGTGTTCGACATCGACTCGGTCGGCCTGCTGAAGCTCTTCAGCGACATGAACGCCGGGCTGCACATCGCGCGCACCGGCGAGCGCCTCGAGCGCACGGACTTCTTCCTCGGCTGCGTGGTCACCAACCACAAGCTGCACGAGCGCGAGGTCGTCCCTCAGTATCAGAAGCTCGCCAAGAAGGCGCGGACCGGCGCGCGGTTCGTGATCAACCAGATCGGCTACAACGCGCGCAAGGACGACGAGCTGCTGCGCTACAGCGCGCGCGAGCGCCTGGAGGTGCGGGCGCTCGCGAACGTGTTCCTGCTCTCGCGCGGTGCCGCCACCGCGTTTCACGCGGGCCGGATCCCGGGCGTGATCGTTACCGACGAGCTGCTCGACTTGGCTACGCGCCACGGCGCAAGCGCCGACAAGGGCCGCTCGTTCTTCATCGACCTCGCGGCCAAGCAGCTCACGGTGGCGCGCGGGCTCGGTTTCAATGGCGCCTACCTCGGCGGGCACACCACCGCGGACACGTTCTTCGAGATTCTCGACCTCGCGAACGGCTACGCCGACGGCGACTGGCGCGAGCTCTCGCGCGAGCTGCGGTTCGGGCGCGCGAACGAGTTCTACCTGTTCGAGCCCGATCCCGACACCGGGCTGTCCTCGGACGAGCTGAATCCCGCGTACGTGAAGTCGAGGCAGAAGCGCCGCACGGATCTCCGGGTACCGCTCAGCTACCGGTTCAGCCGCCGCGTCCACCAGGCGGTGTTCGACCCCGAGGGCCCGCTGCACGACCCGGCGCGCTCGCTGCTCGCGAAGATCGACGCGGCCCCGTCCCCCGTCGGCCGCGCCGCCCACGTCCTCGAACAGGCGGCGAAGGTGCCGCTGTTCAACTGCCGCGATTGCGGCGACTGCTCGCTCCCCGAGATCGCGTATGTCTGCCCGGAGTCGATCTGCGCCAAGAACCAGCGCAACGGTCCCTGTGGCGGGACTCGCGACGGGCTGTGCGAGGTGTATGACACCGAGTGCATCTGGTCACAGGCGTACGAGCGCCTGAAGGCGTACGGCGAGGAGGAGGCGATGCTCAGCAATCCCGTCGTCGTCAAAGACAATGCACTGGCGCACACCAGCGCGTGGGCCAACTCGCTTCTGGCCCGCGATCACCAGGCCAAGAACGGCGAGTTCAGCGGATAGAAAAACCTCAGTCTCGAAGGAGAGAGAGAAGATGCCTGCCAGCAACCTCCAGGAAGTTCTCGACGAATCCGGCAATGTGGTCGAGCGCCTGCGCAACTCGCAGATCGGCGCCTACATCTACCCGGTCGTCCCGTACGAGTTCACGAACTGGCGACGCGAGCAGCGCGCCTGGCGCGAGACCGCAGTCCTGTTCGACCAGTCGCACCACATGGTGAACTTCTTCTTCAAGGGTCCCGATGCGCTGAAGCTCGTGTCCGCCACCGGCATCAACAGCGTCGCGAACTTCCCGGTCAACATGGCCAAGCAGTTCGTGCCCACCACGCCGGCGGGGCACGTGATCGGCGACGGGATCCTGTTCCATCTTGACGATGACGAGTTCGTCTGGGTTGGCCGCAACCCGGCGGCGAACTGGCTCCGCTTCCACGCCGAGACCGGCGGCTACGACGTCGAATACGACTACGACGACCGCTCGCCGTCGCGGCCGTACGGCAAGGCGGTCACCCGCAACGTCTGGCGCTTCCAGATCCAGGGCCCGAACGCGTGGCAGGTGATCGAGAAGCTCAACGGCGGACCGCTCGAGCAGCTCAAGTTTTTCCGCATGGCCGAGATGAACCTCGGCGGCATGCGCGTCCGCACTCTCCGTCACGGGATGGCGGGCGAGCCCGGGCTGGAGCTGTGGGGACCGTACGACAGCTACGACGAGGTTCGCGGGACGATCCTCGAGGCCGGCAAGGAGTTCGGGCTGGAGCCGTGCGGCGCGCGCGCTTACGCGTCCAACACGCTCGAGTCGGGCTGGATTCCGTCGCCGCTGCCGGCGATCTACACCGGCGATGGAGTGCTCCGCGAATACCGAGAGTGGCTCGGCGCCGACAGCTATGAGGCCAACAACGCCCTGGCCGGCAGCTTCGTCTCGGACAACATCGAGGACTACTACCTCAACCCCTGGGAGCTCGGGTACGGCCCGTTCGTGAAGTTCGATCACGACTTCATCGGCCGTGACGCGCTCGAGCAGATCGACGCCGACACCCAGCGCAAGAAGGTGACGCTGGCGTGGGCCGACGAGGACGTCGACAAGATCTTCGCCTCGTTGCTCTACACCGACGAGGGGCCGTTCCAGTACTTCGACGTCCCGATCGCCAACTACGGCTCGTCGAACTTCGACTCGGTGCTCGACGCCGACGGCAACGTGCTGGGCTACTCGATGTTCACCGGATACAGCAACAACGAGAAGCGGGCGCTGTCGCTGGCCACGGTCGACCCGTCAGTCGAAATCGGCAGCGAGGTCACGGTGGTGTGGGGCGAGCCGGACGGCGGCTCGCGCAAGACGACCGTCGACCCCCACCGGCAGATCGAGGTACGCGCGATCGTCAGCCCCGTCCCCTACTCCGAGCCGGCGCGGATGGCCTACGCCGACGGCTGGCGCACGGGCGCCGGGAGGTAGCGCCGCTCACAGCGGGACGGATTCGAGCTCGGCGAGGCGGCGTTCGAACAGGCGCCGCTCCGCGTCGTCGTGGGTGAGCGCGATCGCGCGCCGGTACGCATCGCCGGCTTCGCGCGTTCGCCCCACGCGCCGGAGCATCTCGCCGCGGCTCGAATACAGATAGCGGTAGTCCTCGAGCCCCGTCAGCCGCTCGGCAAGCTCGAGGCCGGCCTCCGGGCCGTCGGCCTCGCTGACCGCAACCGCACGATTGAGCTCGACCACCTGCGAATCGGTCAGCCGGGCGAGCTCGCCGTACAGCGCCGCGATCTGCGGCCAGTCGCGCTGCTCCTCGACGTGCAGTGACGCGATCGCGGCCTGCACTACGTAGATGCCGTTTCCGTGCAGCGCGAGCGCCCGGTCGAGCATTACTCGCCCTTCCGCGATCTGCTCGGCGTCCCACAGCGACCGGTCCTGGTCGGCGAGCAGCACGAGGTCGCCGTCGCGGAAGCGGGCGTGGCGGCGCGAGTCATGGATCAGCATCAGCGCGAGCAATGCGTGGACCTCGGCTTCGTCGGGCATCAGCCCAGCGAGCGCCCGCCCGAGGCGGAGCGCCTCGGACGCCAGGTCGCCCGGCGCGCGCTCGCCCCTCGTTCCCGCGCCGCCCCCGGTGTAGCCCTCGTTGAAGATCAGGTAGACGACCGCGAGCACAGCCGCGAGCCGGTCGGGCAGTAGGTGCGCCGGCGGCACCCGGAACGGGATCCCGGCGGCCTTGATCTTGCGCTTGGCCCGGACGAGTCGCTGCGCCATCGTCGGCTCGCCGACCAGGAACGCGCGCGCGATCTCCTCGGTGGTCAGGCCGCCCAGGGTCCGCAACGTCAGCGCCACCTGCGCGTCGGTCGCGAGTGCCGGATGGCAGCAGGTGAATACGAGCTCCAGACGCTCGTCCGGGAATACGGTCGTCTCGTCCACGGCGTCCTCGGGGGTTGCTTGCGGGGCATCGAGCAGTCGGGTCTTGGCGGCGAGCACGCGCTCCCGGCGGATGCGATCGATCGCCCGCCGGCGCGCGGTCGTGATCAGCCAGACGCGCGGGTTCGCCGGCGTGCCGTCACGTACCCAAGTCGTCGCGGCGATCGCGAACGCCTCCTGCGCGGCTTCCTCGGCGAGGTCGAAATCGCCGAGGAAGCCGATCAGCGCAGCGAGCACGTACGCCCACTGCTCGCGGAAGACCCTGTCTAGGATCCGGACCAGTCCTTCACCGGCCGGATCTCGATCGCGCCGCCCAGGCTCGCCGCGGGAACCTTCGACGCCACCTCGATCGCCGCGTCGAGATCGTCGGCCTCGAGCGTGAAGAACCCGTCGAGCGCCTCCTTGGTCTCCACGTACGGACCGTCGGTGGTGAGCGTCTTGCCGTCCTGCACTCGCACGGTCGTCGCGGTCTCCGGCGGCGCGAGCCCGATCCCCGGGGTGACGCCGGGCGTCTGGTTGAGCGCCTCGAAGCCCGCCTGGAGCGCGTTCCGTTCCTCGTCGGTGAGGCTCTGCCAGTCCCGGGCCTTCGGACCCAGGTTGATCAACATCATGTACTGCATCGCTTCCTCCTGGTTGGGATGGTCGCGCTTAAAGACGAACGGCCCGACCGGAAATCGACACGTCCGCCTCAGGCGACGTACGCGAGGCGTTTCGGTGCCGGCTCGCCGACCGTTCCCGGGGTCAGCTCGGCGAGGATCTCGACGGCCTGTTCGAGCTGAGCGGGCGCGAGCGTGAACGGGAGCCTGAGATGGCGCTCGAGCACGCCGGCGGCCGCGTAGCGCGGTCCCGGCGTGAGGTGCAGGTCGCGCTCGGCGGCGGCGATCGACAGGCTGGTGCTGATCGGCTCCGGCAGCTCGGCCCACAGGAACATGCCGCCGCTCGGGAGCGCGTAGTGCCAGTCCGGGAGCCTACGGTCGAGCGCGCCGGCGAGCGCGTCGCGGCGGCGGCGGATCATCGCCCGGCGCTCGGTCAGGATCTCGTCGAGGTGCCCGAGCACTTGGGTCGCGACAATCTGCTCGAACAGCGGCCCCGACATGTCGCTGGTGGCGCGTGCCGCGACCATGCGGTGGATCAGCGCGGGGTCGGCGCGCGCCCACCCGACGCGGAGTCCTCCCCACACGGCCTTGCTCAACGAGCCGACCGTGATCGTGCGCTCGTCACCGAAGCTCGCCGCCGGGGCGGGCATGTCGACGCCGTCGAGGTTGAGCTCGACGAACGTCTCGTCGATCACCACGACCGTGCCCGCGGACCGGAGCGCGAGCATCGCGCGCCGGCGCGACGCTTCGTCGACCAGCACGCCGGTGGGGTTGTGGAAGTCCGGCATCAGGTACGCCAGCGCGGGCTGGTGCGTCCGCGCCACCATTCCGAGCGCATCTGGATCCCATCCGTCGCGCGTCAGCGGGACCGGGGACAGCCGTGCGCCGGCGCCGCGGAGCGCGTCGAGCGCGACCGGATAGCTCGGAAGCTCGACGAGCACGCGCCGGCCACGCGGCAGCATCGCCCTGATCGACAGGTCGAACCCGTGCATCGCGCCGTTCGTGACGAGGATCTGCTCCGGCACCGTGGGGAGCCCGCGACGATCGAACCAGGCCGCGATCGCGCGGCGGAGTGGAGGCAGCCCAAGCGGGTCGTAACCGTGGTGGTCGAGCCAGCGCGGAAGCTCGCGAGCGCTTGCCTGGAACAGCTCCTCGAGCACCCCGGGCGCCGGGAGCGCGGCGATCCGCATGTCCAGACCGGGGCCGCCGACGATCGCGTCGGGCGCGGATCGGTGGCCGCCGGGCAGCGTGACCCAGCTCCCCGAGCCCTGCCGGCTCTCGATGTAGCCGTGCTCGCGCAGCTGGTTGTACGAGCCGGTGACGGTCGCCCGGCTGATCCCGAGTGCGGCCGCGAGCGTCCGCTCGGCGGGGAGGCGGCTCTCGATCGCGACCTGGCCGTCGACGATCAGCGCTCGGAGCGATGCGGCAAGCCGCTCCCGGCTCGTGCCGTTGCGCTGCCACGGGCCGAGCAGCTCGGTGAGACGGCCGGCGGGAATGATCGCCACGAGCCACTTCTAGCAAATTGGCCTGTGGTTGCATAGGCCATTATCTGGGAAACTCGTGCGGTGATGCGGATGCGGCCTCCCCGGGTGCGACGCCTCGTGCAGCTGTACGTCGGCCTCGTGCTGTTCGGCGTCGGCAGCTCGATGCTGCTGCTCGCCGGCCTCGGCGTCGATCCGTGGGACGTCTTTCACCAGGGACTCTCGCGCCGGCTCGGGCTCGGCGTCGGCACATGGGCGATCATCGTCGGCGTCGCCGTGCTGCTGCTGTGGATCCCGCTTCGCCAGCGCCCTGGCTTCGGCACGCTCAGCAACGTGATCGTCGTCGGGTTGGTGATCGACGTGATGCTCGACGTCGTCCCGCCCGTTCACGGGCTCCCGGTCCAGATCGTCGTGATGCTCGGCGGGGTCGTGATCACCGGCATCGCCACGGGCGCCTACATCGGAGCCGGCCTCGGGCCGGGCCCGCGCGACGGGCTGATGACGGGCCTGGCCGCCCGCGGCCACTCGATCCGCGTCGCGCGGACGTCGATAGAGCTGACCGTGCTGGTCATCGGGTGGGTGCTCGGCGGCACCGTGGGCGTCGGCACCGTCGTGTTCGCGCTCGGGATCGGGCCGATCGCGCACGTCATGATCCCGCGGTTACGAATTCCGCTGGGCGAACCGCCGGTCACACCGCCGTCGGCCCCCGCGGAAACCAGCCTTACACCGAATTGACACCAGCGATCAGCAGGCGGACCTTTCGCGGGTGACTCGCAACTCTCGCGGCGGTCACCTGTTACGTGTTCTACTGAACACGCACGAAAGGAGGCAGCATGCGCAGAATGCGCTTCGCCGCGGCGATCGTGTTGCTTGGCTGTGGCTTACTCGTGCTCGCGATCACCTCGGCGAGCCATCCGGCGCCGGCTTCGGCCGCCGCCGTCCCTCCGTCCGTCACGACGGGATCTCCGTCGGGCGTCGGCCAGTCGAGCGCCACGGTCAACGGCACGGTGAACCCGAACGGCGAGTCGACGAGTTACTACTTCAAGTACGGCGCGACCAACAACTACGGGCTCCAGACGACTCCCAGCGGCGCGGGCTCGGGTAGCGGCATAGTTGCCGTGCACACCGCGCTCGACGGGCTCACGCCGAACACCACCTACCACTACCAGCTGGTGGCCACCAGCCCCGCCGGCACCACCCCCGGACCCGATGAGACGCTGACGACGACCGCGACGACCGCGAGTCAGACCGTCGTGCTCGGTCACGAGGGGTTCGTCTCACCCGGCTGGGTCGTGGGCGCCGAGATCGGCTGCTTCCACGGTTCCACCACGTGCACGGGTCAGCTGACGATGTCTCACAACGGGGCTACGATCGCGCAGCGCAGCTACTCGATCGTCGCCGACAGCGGTGGTTTCCAGAACATGGAGTTGAACTCAACCGGTCGGACCGAGCTCGGTTCAAACGGCGTGTTCCATCTCCTCCCGGTCACCATCACCGCCACCCAGACGGGCGGCCAGAGCGTGTCATGGGTGATTCACCTGGCGCGCTGGGTGTGGCACTGATCCCGGGGGCCTCAGCGCCACGCGGGCGCGCCGGCCAACGCCGGCGCGCCCAGCCGACCGTCGCCCACACGAGGACCCTCATCCGAAAGTGCGGAGCATCCATCACGGTTCCGCTGGTCGTCCGGTCGCGGAGCGTGCAGGTCGGATCGCAAACAGCGCACAGGTGGCCACGTTGAGACCTGCGAGCGCCGTCATCGGCGCGCCGTCGGAGCTCACGCGTGCGAGCGCCGTCGCAAATAGCGGCCCGAGCGCCTCACCGACTGAGACACAAAGCATGATCATTGCGCTGGCAGTTACCACACTGCCACCTGCGCCTTCGACGCTGCCCGTCAACAAAGTCCCGCCGGCGGTGAGCCCCCCGGCGATCACGACGCCGAGCGCGAGGATCGTGAGGACGCCCAGAGCGGCCGCGGAGCCGGCGACTGGTGTGAGCGAGAGCACGATCGCAGCCATCACAAGGCCCCAACGGATCGGGCGCCCGGCGCCGCAACGGTCGACGATCCGACCCGCCCACGGGGCAACTGCGCCGCCCACGGCGGCCGCAATCAGAAACACGGCTCCGACGCCGGCTGTGCCGGCGCCGAGGTGCGCCAGCCTGAGCGGCCCGATCACATTGAGGGTTCCGACGATCAACCCGAGCAGACACAACAGCCATGAAGCCGCACGCACCTGGAAGTCGCACAGAGTTCTCGCGCCGAGCCGTGCTTCGCGTGTTCGCGTGGGCGCGTCGATGGCGAGGCGCGCGGTGGCGACCGCTGCGAGCGCCGCAATGGCCGCGACACCGGCGAAAGTCGCCTGGATGCCGATACCGACGGCCAGCACCCCGATCGCGGGACCCAGTAGCGTGCCGGCGACGCCGGCCCCGAGTGCCGTGCCGATCGATCTGCCACGGCGCTCGATCGGTGTGGCGGCAACGAGCCAAGCGATCCCCGCGGCCCAGATCAAGCCTGCACCGATGCCCGCGGTGAGCCGCATCACGTCGAGCAGCGCAATCCTGCTCGCGAGACCGAATGCGAGGCTGGATCCGGCGAGGATCCAGAGACCGAGGCACAACGTCGGGCGGACGCCGGCGCGGCGGGCAACCGCTGTTGCGCACACAGCGCCCGCGATCAAGCCTGCCGGATACGCCGCAGCGAGCGGCCCAAGCGCGCGCTGGGAGAGATGGAGGGATCGCATGTAGTGAGGCAACAACGGTGTGATCGACGAGTACAAACCGGCTTCGACGAAGAACAGGGTCCGCATCAGGGCCAGCAGGCGAGGGTCGGGCCCGATTTTCACGTTAGTCTCAACGCCCTGTTGTAGCTCCGCGAACTGCATCCAGACGCAGCCCCACCGCTACGTACACCCCGGACCGGAAGCGGGCGTCACGTTGAGAACAACCGCCCGTCAGCCCGCGTGTGGATCAGCGCATACACCTCTAGCTCTGGCATCGTGCTCCGCATCTCGTCAACGCCGAGCGTCGCGGCAACTTCGGCCGCGGCGGCGAGAGGCGGGGTGAGCTGAGCGAGGATGGTCTGGGCGACGGTAGGTGACAACGATCCGAGCCTCACGGCCGCCGATAGCAGCGATGCGGCTGAGCTCCGAAGCTCAAGGACAGTCGCCTCGAGCGTCGTCAGTCGCATCGCCCGGGCGAGCGTGCCGCCGACGAGAGCGAGATTGCCATCGGTTTCTCGCCGCTCGACGAGGCCTCGGAGCTGAGCGATCAGGACGTCCCGTGGAGCCAGTCTTGGTCCGATCGCCGCCAGTTTGCGCCCGCAAGCCTGGGACGCGAGTCTGGACGAGGGGGTCAGCTTGCGCGCGGTGAGGCGCTGGTCGAGGACGGCGAGCGCCTCGACGGAACACGCTCGGTGCGCGTGTGCAGCCACGACCCCGTCAAGCGGGGCCACACCCTCGCAGACGACGGCCTCGACCAGCTCCGCAAGGGCGGCTTCGTGGGCGTCGGGGTGATCGTGAAGCCACGCCTCGAGCCCATGAGAATGCACGAATCGCCCGATCGGAAGCGCGCTGTCAGCGAGTTGCACGGCCGCAAGTAACGCTTCGGGGGTCGGCATGCGACTAGTCGTGCGGATGGGCGCGGCCGGTTGAGAGCGGGGCAAGGCGCCCGAGCGCGACGTCTCCAATGGCCACGGAGACGCCGTCGAGCAATAGCCGATCGATCGTCGCCCGCGCTGTCGCCTCGCTGGTGATCAGCGGAATGCGGATCTCGGCGCCTTCGATGTCGGCGGGGGCGTGTTGGTTCCCGAACGCGTGACCGATCAGCAGCGCCTGCCCTACCAGCTTTGCGGGCGGAAGCTCGAGGTTGAGCCGGACGACGAGCGCGCGCTCGGGCGTCCGCGAGACCACGAGCACGCGCAAGCCGTCGTCGGACAGCACCGCCCCGTCGAACAGGTATACGCCGTCGTCGAGGTCGATCACGACATCGGTCCCGTCGGTTGCCTCTCTACGGAGCCGGCGGCGGGCTGCCTCGTCCCATGCAACCGCGACGCCGACGCGGCGCCGTCCGCGGAACTCCGGCTCCTCGACCGACCCGAGCAGCCGTTGGACGTGGACCGTCATTTCCGCCGCTCCGGCAGCGGCAAGCCGAGCAGCGCCAGACGCGCCGCCGCCCACGCGGATCGCAGCGCGTCGTGCGCCGCGACCGCATCGACCGCCAGGATCCGAGCGAGCGCGCCGGCGCCGTTCGGCAGCTCGCCCGCCGCCCCTCGTACTCCAGCTCGGAGGTGCCCCGCCAGGGCGTTGCCGATCGCGCGTGCGAGCGCTTCGTTATCGGCCTCCGGCGCGACCGCGATCAGGGAAGCCAGATACTCGGCATCGCCGAGCACGCCCGGCCGGTCCGGTCGCGCCTGGCCAGGCTCGAGCCGCAGCCGTTCGGCGCAGAGCTCCCGACTTTCGCGGCGGACCGAGATGTCCAACTCGAGCAGGTCGTAGGCGAACCGCTCCCCGCTGGCGCGCCGACCGGGCGCGACCATCTCGGACGCCACGAACATCGCCCCGGTGGCCATCTCCACGCTCGTGCTCTGCGTGTAACGCGACCCAGCGTGGGGAATCAGTGGATCCGGAACGTACTCGACGTACGAGCGTGCGCCGAGCACGAACCGCAGCTCCTGATGCGCCGCCGCGCCCTCGGTGCGATACAGCTTCGTCGCCGACTGAGTGGTCAAGTGGACGAAGGCGTCCGGTTCGGTGACGATGCTCGCGATCAGGCGGTCGCCGGCGAACACCCCGCCAGTGGGGTTCTGGATGTACACAAACGCCATTCCGGCGGCCACGCGGTCGATATAGAACGGCATCGTCGTGCGCAGCGGAAACCGTTGCCGCCGCGCTCGCACCGCCGTCCGGCCGCGATGGTCCAGGCCGAAGGTCAGCTGCAGCTCGCCCGCCGGGGCCGCAACGGCGCTCACGACACTGCGACGGGGTCGAACAGGATCGCTCGGGCGAGTTCGGCGAACACCGCGTCAGCGCCGTCGGTTCGCGTGAGGTCGGTGAACAGCGACGGGCGTCGCGGCCTCGCGACTGCGACGTCCCTGCGCATCCGGGCCAGGTCGGCGCCGACGTATGGCGCGAGGTCAATCTTGTTGACGATCAGGAGATCCGCCCGGAGCACGCCGAGCCCCTGCTTGCGCGGAATGTCATCGCCGGCCGCCGTGTCGATCACGTACGCCCAGTAGTCGACGAGCTCACTGGTGAATGTCGCCGCCAGATTGTCTCCGCCCGATTCGATCAGGATCACCTGCAGCGGTCCGTGCTCGTGCTCGAGGCGTTCGGCGGCGTCGAGGTTCGCTGATGGGTCCTCGCGGATCGCGGTGTGTGGGCAGGCCCCCGTCTCGACCCCGACCACTAGCGCCGGGTCGATCAGCCCGCTGCGCTGCACTCGCTCGGCGTCCTCGGTCGTAACGAGGTCGTTGGTGATCACGGCGACGCGGAGGCCAGCGGCGCTCATCAGCGGCAGCAGCCGTTCGATCAGCCTCGTCTTCCCCGATCCCACCGGTCCGCCGACGCCGATCCGGATCGCTCGATCAATGGTCACTTCAGCACGTACAGCCGTCCCAGCGGGACGCGGTCGACCGGGTCGCAGGTACAGACCTCACCATCGACGGTCACACGGTAGGTCTCAGGATCCACCTCGACCGAAGGCAGCGCGTCGTTGTGGAGCATGTCGCGTTTGGTCAGCTTGCGAGTGTCACGCGTGGCTACCACTCGCTTGCGCAAGGACCACCGCCCGGCGATGTCACCCTCGGCGGCCGCCCGTGTGGAGAACACGACCGACAGATCCTGTCGCGCCGGACCGTATGCGCCCCACTGCGGACGGTAGAGAAGCGGCTCGCACGTCATCAGCGAGGCGTTCGACTCGCCCATCACTGACCACACCGGAAAGCCGCCCTTGAAGATCAGTTCCGGCTTGATGCCGAAGAACTTCGGTTCCCACAGGACGATGTCGGCGAGCTTGCCGACCTCGAGCGAGCCGATCTCGTGGTCGATCCCGTAGATGCGGGCGGGGTTGATCGTGAACTTCGCGACGTAGCGCTTGATCCGATGGTTGTCGTTACCGCTGCCGGCGTCCTCGGGGAGTGAGCCGCGCTGGCTCTTCATCTTCGACGCGAGTTGCCACGTGCGGGCGATGGTCTCCCCGATGCGTCCCATCCCTTGCGAGTCGGAGCCCAGCGCGCTGATCGCGCCGACGTCGTGCAGCACGTCTTCGGCCGCGATCGTCTCTCGCCGGATTCGCGACTCGGCGAAGGCGACGTCCTCGGGAACCGCGGGGTTGAGATGATGGCAGACCATGACCATGTCGAGATGCTCGTCGAATGTGTTGACCGTAAAGGGGTTGGTCGGGTTGGTCGACGAGGGGAGGCAGTTGAGCTCCCCTGCCACCCGGATGATGTCCGGCGCGTGGCCGCCTCCCGCGCCCTCCGAGTGGTAGGTGTGGATCGTGCGCCCATCGATCGCCGCCATCGTGTGCTCGAAGAACCCCGATTCGTTGAGGGTGTCGGTGTGGATCTGAACCTGCATGTCGAGCTCGTCGCCGGCTCGCAGCGAGGCGTCGATCACGGCAGGCATCGCTCCCCAGTCCTCGTGGATCTTCAGCCCGATCGCGCCGGCCCGTCCCTGCTCGAGCAGCGGCTCAACGTCGTAAGCGCTGCCCTTGCCGAGGAACCCGAAGTTGATCGGCCACGCCTCCGAGGCCTGGAGCATGCGGCCGAGGTTGACCGTCCCCGACGAGGTGATCCCCACCGTTACGGGCCCGAGGCCACCTCCCAACATCGTCGTGATCCCCGAGGCGATCGCCTCCTCGCATAGACCCGCGGAGTCGAAGTGAACGTGCACGTCGATTGCGCCCGCGGTGGCGATCATCCCCTCGGCCGACCGGACATCAGTGTTCGCGCCGACGACCATGCCGTCCAGAACGCCGTCCATCACCTGCGGGTTGCCGGCCTTGCCGATTCCGGCGATCCGGCCGTCCTTGATGCCTATGTCGCACTTGACGATCCCGAGAACGGCGTCGATAACGAGCACGTTCGTGATCACGAAATCGAGCGCGCCCTGCGCCGCGGTGATTGCACCGTGTGTGCCGAGCCCATCGCGAAGGGTCTTGCCGCCGCCGAACACGCATTCGTCACCGGGTACGAGTAGGTCACGCTCGACCTCCGCCCAAAGGTCGGTGTCGCCGAGCCGCACCCGGTCGCCAGTCGTGGGGCCGAACAGCTCGGCGTAGCGCGTGCGAGATATCCGGATCCCCACTCCTATGCCCCCTTGTAGCCCTGGTCGCGCGCTCGCACGAGGGCCGTGTCCCGATCGGCGCCCGACGTCAGCCGGTTGAGCCCGAACAGCTCCCGGTCGCCACCGAACGCCACGAGCCCGACCTCGCGATCCTCGCCGGGCTCAAACCGGACCGCGGTACCCGCCGGGATGTCGAGATGCATTCCGAACGCGCGCCCGCGATCGAACCGCAGCGAGGGGTTGACCTCGAAGAAGTGGTAATGCGAGCCGACCTGGATGGGACGGTCGCCCGTGTTGTCGACCCTGATCGTCGCGGTTTCGCGCCCGGGGCTCAGCTCGATCTCTCCCTCAGCGACGACGACCTCGCCGGGCTCGGCCGCGTCGGCCGCGACGACCGGCTCGGAGCCCGTGCGGATCGGCTGGTGCACGGTGACGAGCTTCTGGCCGTCCTCGAAGAAGCCCTCGACCTGGAGCACGCCGACGAGTCGATCGACGCCCGGCAGGACGTCGTCGGTGGTTAGGATCGAGGCTCCGAGCTCCATCAGCTCCGCGACCGACCGGCCGTCTCGGGCGCCCTCGACGATCTCGTCGGCGATCAGGGCCCGCGCCTCCGGATAGTTGAGCTTCAGCCCCCGGGCCCGGCGCTTGCGGGCGAGCTCGGCCGCCAGGAACAGCAACAGCCGGTCGGTCTCCTTGGGAGAGAGGTGCATCAGCTCACCGGGGGTATGCCGCCGCCACGCCGCCGTCGACGTTGAGGATGTTGCCGGTGCTTTTGCCCGATCGAGCCTCGGAGGCGAAATGCAGAACCGCCTCGGCGACATCCTCGGGCAATACATTGACGCCGAGCGTGGTCCGCGCGCGGTAGTACTCGCCGAGCTCTTCGGGCATTATGCTGTACGCCGCAGCGCGCTCCTCGCGCCAGCTCGAGCTCCATATCCGCGAGCCCTCCATCACCGCGTCGGGGTTGACGGTGTTGACGCGCACGCCGCGCTCGCCCCCCTCTTCGGCGAGGCAGCGGGCAAGGTGCAGCTCGCCCGCCTTGGCCGCCGAGTACGCGGCGTTGTTACGCCCCGCGCTGAGCGAGTTCTTGGACGCGACGATGATGATCGACCCGCCGCGACCCTGCTCGTAAAGGACCGACATCGCCGAGCGCGAGACGAGGAAGTAGCCGGTCATCAGCACCGCCTGGATTCGTTGCCATTCGGCGAGCGAGGTCTCCTCGATCGGTGCGCTCGAAGCGACGCCGGCGTTCGACACCACGATGTCGACGCCGCCGAACGCCTCCACCCCGCCGGCGAACGCCGCTCGGACGCCGGCCTCGGTGGTGACATCGCCCTGCACCGCAACTCCGGCCGCGCCGAGATCGGCGACCGTGTCCAGGGCGCCCTCGCCGTCGATGTCGAACGCGACCACGCACGCCCCGGCCGCGCTCAGCTTTCCGACCACGGCGCGTCCGATGCCGCCGGCCGCACCAGTGACCAGCGCCACCTTGCCCTGGAGCTCGCTGGGCGGGGGCGCGAGGGACAGCTTGTACAACTCCAGCGGCCAGTACTCGACCGCGAAGCTCTCGGCCTCCGACAGCGACACGAAGCCGCCGACGGCGTGAGCACCGCCCATCACCTCGATCGCCCGTCGGTACAGATCCCGCGACAGGTGCGCGGCGCGCACCGAGGTGCCGGCCCCGACGATGCCGAGATGCTCGATCGCCACGACGCGCGGGTCCGGGTCGGCCGGTTGGTCGCCGTCTGCGGCGTGGCGCCCGAAGTAGCTTGCGTAGTCGGCGCGGAACTGGTCGGCGAGCTCGCGGATCCGGGCCGAGAGCGCGGTCGCGTCGTCGAGCTCCGGATCGAACGGCACCCAAAGCGGAACCCGCTTGGTATGAACGAGGTGATCGGGGCAGGCGGCGCCGGTCGAGGCGACCGTCTGAGCGTCCTGCGAGTCGAGGAACCGAAGAACCTCCTCGGATTCGTCCAGCCCGCAGATCTTCGAGCGCTCGCTCGAGACCGCCCCGCGCACGGCAGGAAGGACCGCGCGGAGCAGCGCTGCGCGGTCGGCCTCCTCGAGGCGCCCGGAGCTCGCCGCGGGACCTCCGAACCGTTCCCCGGCGCCGTGCGCGTTGATGAACTCGGCGGCGCGATTGGTGAACTCGATCGTGGCCCGGTAGCTCTCCTCGGCGCTGTCTCCCCACGTGACGAGGCCGTGCTTGGCGAGCACGACGAGACGAAGCGCAGGATTGGCCCTCACCAGCCCGCCCACCTGCCGAGCGAGCTCGAAACCGGGGCGCACGTATGGCACCCACGCGGCCGTGCCGGCGAAGCACTCGGCCACGAGCAGCTCTCCGTCGCGGGCTCCGGCGAGCGCATTGATCGCGTCCGGGTGGGTGTGATGAACGTGCGCGGCAGGGATGAACGCGTGGAGCAGCGTCTCGATCGACGGACGGGGCGCGGTCGGGTCGAGCTGGCAGCGCGTGAGATAGTCGACCATCTCGGCATCCGTCATCCGCGCGCGAGCGAACAGCGGCAGGATCTCGTCGAGGCGAAGGCACGCGAAATCCCGCTCGGCGATCGTCGCGAGATCACTACCCGAGCCCTTGACCCACATCACGTTCAGCTCGCGACCGGCGTGGTCGACGGCGATCCCCTTGGCCGAGGTGTTCCCGCCGCCGAAGTTCGCAATCGCACGGTCGCCGCCGAGCAGCCGTGAGGCGAGTACCAACTGGGCGAGCGGACCCTCCGCCGGTTCGTTGCCGTTCGGCCAGCGATCGTCGACCGTCGCGGCGATTCGCGGCAACGTGCTCATCGTCCCCAGCCTCCCGCGACCACGTCTTCGCCCCCGCGGTCGGTAACCGCGCGCGAAATATACCCCGAGGACCGTAGCGCCCCTATCGGGTCCTCGGCCGCGCCGAGCGAGGAGCGGACCTTGGCGCACAGCGGGCTGACATCGATCCGGTACGCATCGAGCAGCGCCTCGTGGCCGCCGAGGACATCGCCCGCGCGCTGCATTGCCGCCAATCGCTCCCGGTCGACCAATAGCGCCTTGGCGTGCGCCTCCTGCAGGTTGACGATGCTCAGCACCATCGCCTCGAGCTTGGCCTCGACGTTGTGCGCCTGGTCGATAGTGAGTCGTGGGAGCGGCCCGCTCAACGCGACCAGCTCGTAGAAGATCAGGAACAGCTCGAACGGGTTGACCGAACCGACGATCAGATCGTCGTCGGCGTACTTGCGGTTGTTGAAGTGAAAGCCGCCGAGCCGGTCCTCGTCGGCCAGGATCGCCACGATCTGCTCGACGTTCGTGCCCTGGGCATGGTGACCGAGATCGACGAGCACGCGCGCTTCGGGCCCGAGCTGCTGGCAGACGAGCAGCGCGGACCCCCAGTCGGCGAGGTCGGTGGCGTAGAACGCGGGTTCGAACAGCTTGTACTCGAGCAGCAGCTCGAGACGGGGCGGCAGCGCGGCGTACGTTTCCTTCAGCGAGTTCACGAGGCGACGGCGGCGCAACGACAGCGAGTCCTGCCCGGGATAATTGGTGCCGTCGGCGAACCACAGCGACAGCGCGGTCGAGCCGAGCTCACGCGCGATGCCGACGCAATCGATCAGGTGCCCGACCGCCTTGGTCCGGACGCGCGCGTCGGGGTTCGTGACCGAGCCGAGCTTGTAGTCCGGGTCCTGGAACAGGTTCGGGTTGACGGCCCCGACCCGAAGCCCAGCCGCCGCGATGTGGGTGCGGAGCTCTCCGTACTCGTCGACCGCGTCCCAGGGGAAGTGCAGCGCGACGGCAGGCGCGGTGCCGGTCAGGCGGTGCACCTCGGCGGCGTCATCGATCCGCTCGAACACGTCGCGCGGTCGACCGGGCTGGCTGAACGTCGCAAAGCGCGTCCCCGAATCGCCGTAGCCCCACGAAGGCGTCTCGACCTGGAGCTCCGTCATCGCCCGCTCGATCGCGTCGAGGTCGTGGCCGGCGTCGCGCAGCCGCTGTGCCAGAGCGTCGTACTGGGCGCCCGCTCCCATCTCACACCGCCTCGTGGACGAACGGCTCGACCGCGCACCCGCTGACCTCGAGGAACCGAGCGTAGGTGTCGCGCATGTCCGCGTCCGGCTCGTAGGTCACCGGCACTGCCGATTCCGCCGCGACGGCGCGAAGCTCCGCCAGGGACCCGAGCTCGCCGGTCGCGCGCGCCTGCACGAGCACGTTGCCGAGCGCGGTCGCCTCGACCGGGCCCGCGATCACCGGGCGGGCGAGCAGTCCCGCGGTCAGCCGGCACAACAGCTCGTTGCGAGCGCCTCCTCCGATCACGTGCACGACTGAGACCTCGCGCTCCGTCGCTCGCTCGAGCCGCTCGAGCACGAGCCGGTACTTGCATGCCAGCGAGACGAGGATCGCCAGAACCAGTTCCCCGGGCGAGCCGGGCGGCGACTGGCCGCTCCCGCGGCAGACGGCGGCGATCCGCGCCGGCATGTCCCCGCGAGCGAGCAGGCTCTCGTGATCGGGGTCGAACAGCGGCACTTGACGCCAGTCGTTCGCGGCAGCGATCCGCGCGAGCTCGCCGTACTCGTGGTGACGGCCCTCGCGCTCCCACTGGTGCACGCACTCCTGGACGAGCCACAGCCCCATGACGTTCGCGAGCAGGCGGGTCGTGCCGTCGACGCCGCGCTCGTTGCTGAGGTTGTACGAGCACGCCATCTCGGTCAGAACGGGCTGCTCGAGCTCGATTCCGAGCAGCGACCACGTACCTGATGACAGGATCGCGGCATTCGCGCAGTACACCGGGGCGGCTACGAACGCCGAGGCGGTGTCGTGCCCGGCCACCACGTGCACGTCGACGCCGGTCGCGGAACCGGCGGTCTCGGCGTGAACGCGCAGGACCGGCCCGAGCGTCGCGCCCGGCTCGACCGGATCGATCGCGAACGGACGCAGTGGGAGGCGGAGCTGTGAAATGACCTCGCGCACCCAACAGCCGCTGCGGGCATCGAGCAGCCCGGTCGTCGATGCCACGGTGGCCTCGTTGACGAACTCTCCGGTCAGCCAGAAGGAAATCAGGTCGGGAATCAGCGCGATATGCGCCGCGGACTCCAGCGCCGATCCGCATTCTTCGGCGATCAGCTGAAAGACGGTGTTGATCGGAATCGTCTGGATCCCGGTGACCGAGTACAGGTCGGCCCGCGAGATCCGCTCGTGCGCCCGGGCGATCGCACCGTCGGTGCGAGCGTCGCGGTAGTGGAACGGGACTCCGAGCATTCGCCGGTCAGGGTCGAGGAGGGCGTAGTCGACTCCCCAAGCATCGACGCCGACGCCACGGAGCTCGCCCGGGCTCGCCGCTGCGGCACCGATCCCGGACAGCACCTGTCCGAACAGCCCGACTGGGTCCCAATGCAGCCCGTCTGGAAGCGCGACCGGAGAGTTCGGGAATCGGCACGCGGGTTCCAAGTCGACGCGTGAGTCGTGCAGACGCCCAATGATGACCCGGCCGCTCTCCGCGCCCAGATCGACGGCCGCATACGCCGTCGAACCACTCACGTCGCCGCTACTCCACACATTCCACGCGGACCCCCCGCCGCTGGATCTGGGCGACCTGGTCGCCGGTGAGGTCGGCGGCCAACACGAGCGAGATCTCCTCGCAACTTGCGATCCGGTGTGAGCCTCGCGCCTTCAGCTTGTCGGGCTCGAGCAGCAGGATCGACTCCTCGGCTCGCTCGATCATCGCGCGCTTGACCTCGCACTCGAGCGGGTCTGGATCGGTCAGCGAACCGTCGCTCGCGAGGCCCTTGACGCTCATGAACAGCTTGTCCGCGAAATGATCGCGGATCATTCGGACCGCGGCCGGGCCGACCAGCGACAGCGTCAACTTGCGCAACCTCCCGCCGACCCCGTTGAGCTCGATGTTCGCGTCCGAGGAGCTCAGCAACTGCATCACCGGAACCGAGTTGGTGATGATCGACGCCGCGACGCCCCGGGCGACGATCTCGCGCGCAGCGTAATAGCCCGACGATGAGCAATCGATGAACACGGTCTCCCCGGACTCCACGAGCGCCGCCGCGGCGACAGCCAGCCGCGCCTTCGCCTCGACGTCGACGCCGAGACGCTGATTGAACGAGTCCTCGTGCGCCGCGAGCCCGGGAGCGACGGCGCCGCCGTGCGTACGCTTCGCGAGACCCTGGCGATCGAGCTCGCGGAGATCGCGGCGAATCGTCATCGAGGACACCTGGAACTCCTGCTCGAGGTCGGCTACCGAGCTGCCGCCACGGGCCTGCAGGTGCTCCGCGATCGCGCGCCGCCGGATCTCAGGAATCATATGTTCTCTTTTCGCCATTCCGCGTTCGATCAGAGTCGGTTCGAAGCCTACACGTCGCCGCAATCAATCACAATCGAACGTATTCGATCGGCGACGATGAGCTTATCCGTTCCTATCCCTGTGGCGGATCGGGTTTGTACAAATGTCGCCTTGCGTTCGAACAATAAGTTCTGTAGCGTTTGTCAAACGTGATCGCCCAAAATCGATCATCAGATCGAACAGCCGCCTCGTGCATTGCGGCGAGGCGCCAAGCGACGGGCTCCTAGGCCCTGGGAGTAGGAGGAGATTGAGCATGTCAGTCAGTTCCGACCCGCCTGCGGCCCCGGTCGACGGCCTCCAGACGACCGGTAGCGGGTTCTACGCCCGCAAGGCGTCCGGGTTGGTGCGGGATCTATCGCTGCGCGATTCGGTGTTGTTGAACCTCTGCTGGATCAGCATCCCGCTCGGGCTCGTCTACATCACCCAGATCGGCGGGCTGTTTCCCGGCACGAGCCTTGGACTCGCGTTCCTCCTCGCTGGGCTGATCGCGATCCCACACCTGTACGCGTACGGGAACTTCGCCGGCGCCATGCCTCGATCCGGCGGCGACTACCTGTCGATCAGCCGCTCGTTGCACCCATTCGTCGGCTTCCTCGTGAACTCGGCCTTCACGGTCCTCCAGATCTTCTCGACCGCGTTCATCATCAACTTCCTCCCGCTGTTCGCGTTGCCGGCGCTGTTCCAGACGCTCGCGATCGTCACTGGCGACCACTCGTGGGCAACGACGGCGAGCAACGTCTCGACCCACACCGGTCAGTTCCTGATCTCCGGCGGGATCATCCTCGTCATGGGCGTGCTCATGATCTTGTGGCAACGCTTCGCGTTGCGGCTGTTCACGGTGCTGATGGTGTTTTCGTTGGTCGGGATCCTGGTCACCGTGATCGCGCTGATCTTCATCTCCAAGAGCGACTTCGCACACCACTTCACCCAATTTGGCGGTGTCAGCAAAGTGATCAACGACGCACACAAGGCAGGACTCGGTTCGTCCGCGTTCAGCCTCTCGGTCACGTTCGCCTCGATCACCATCCTGTTCGGGGCGATCGGGCTCGGGCAGGTCTCGTCGTACTTCGCCGGCGAGATCAGACAACCCGGGAAGACGATCTTCCGTGGCATGCTGATTTCGGTCGCGATCGCGTCGATCGGCCTGGCGGCGATCGCCTTCTTGGCGGTCAATTCGTTCGGCAGCGAGTTCCTGAACTCGGCGCAGTTCCTGTCGAACAGCGGCAAGTGGTCGGTGCCGGCGTCACCGTTCGTCAACCTGTTCATCGGTATCGCCGCTCCACACGTCTGGCTCGCCGTGTTGCTCGGCGTGGCGACGATCGCGGGGGTCGTGGCGATCGCGATCCCCACCTATCTGATGGGAACGCGGAACATGCTCGCCTACTCCTTCGACCGCGTCCTACCGACGAAGCTGAGCGAGGTCAACGAACGCACGCACACGCCGATCTACGCGACCCTGCTTGTGATGCTGCTGATGCTCGGCTTCCTCGCCGGGTTCGTGTACTCGTCGTCGTCGTTCGTCGTGTACCTCGGCGTGAGCGGGATCGTCGTGTTCGGCACCTTCGCGATCGTGGGCATTGCCGCGGTGGTGTTCCCGTACCGCCGCAAGGCGATGTATGGCGACTCGCCCATCCCGAAAAAGAAGCTCGGCGGGGTGCCGATGTTCGCGCTCGTTGGCGCTCTCGACGCGGCGCTGATGACGCTGTACCTGATCCTGCTGTTCACGAACGGCGCCGCCACCGGAGCCACCAACCACAAGGGCCTTACCGTCCTGGGGATTCTGATCGTCGTGCTCGCGGCCATCTGGGGGCTGGCCTGGTTCGCTGCGCGACAGCGGGGGATTGATCTCGACGTAGTCCAGAATCAGCTGCCGCCCGAGTAGCGCGCCGCACACGAAGTAGCCTTGAGCGCCCTCCCCGCACCCGTAGGCCTATATGACCCGTTCGTGCGCGCGATGGTCGACGACTCGTATCCCATCGACCGCGAGCTGCGGGCCGAGGACCCCGTCTACCAGGACGATGAGGGGCGCATGGAGAGCTACCAGTGCTGAAACGGCGCAAGCGTCCAAGTTCTAGGCTGTTCTTCGCTACCGACGTTCACGGCTCGGAGACCTGCTTTCGCAAGTTCGTGAATGCCGCGAAGGCATATGAAGCCGACGCGATCATCCTGGGCGGCGACATCACCGGCAAGCAGCTCGTGTTCGTCGTCGCCGACAACGGCGGGTGGCGGATCGGCGAGGGTCCGACCGCCGAGCGCCTCGACAGCACCGAGGCGCTCGAGGCCACGGAAAAGCGGCTGAGCTCCGGGGGCCTGTATCCGATCGTTCTCACGCCAGAAGAGGCACGGGCCCTCGCGGCCGATCCGGCCGCCATCGAGCGGCGCTTCACCGCGGAGCGACTCGCGCGGGTGCGAGCGTGGATGGAGCTCGCCGAGGAGCGGTTGCGGCCGCTCGGGATCCCGTGCTTCGTGAGCCCTGGCAACGACGACGACCGGGAGGTCGCAGAAGTGATCGAGCGGGCGTCCTGGGTGTCCAACCCCGAAGGCGAGGTCATCGACGTCGGCGGCCACGAAATGATCAGCTGGGGCTGGTCCAACCCGACTCCGTGGGACACCCCGCGGGAGCAGAGCGAGCCCGAGCTCGGAGCGCATCTGAACGAGATGGCGTCGAAGCTGCGCGACCCCGAGACGGCGATCTTCAATCTCCACTGCCCGCCGTATCAGTCCGGGCTCGACGACGCGCCTGCGCTCGACGAGAATCTCAAGCCGATGACGAGCGGCGGCCAGCTGACGCTGCTGCCGGTCGGGAGTACCGCGGTGCGCGACGCCATCGAGCGCTACCAGCCGATGCTCGGCCTTCATGGGCACATCCACGACTGTCGCGCGATGAAGCGGATCGGGCGGTCGACCTGCATCAACCCCGGCAGCGACTATCAGACCGCGACGCTGCGCGGTGCGATCGTGCAGCTGTCAGAACGAGACGTGTCGGCGTGGACACTGACGACGGGATGAGCGCGCTCCACGATGCCGAGCGCGCGAGCCCCGCGAGCCCCGCGAGCCCGATCGGGTATACCACCGCGGACCGTGCGGACGCGGAATCGGCCTCGTTAACGATGACGAGCGGGCAGACCTTCCCTGTCATCGGCGAGGAGGCGCAGCGCGTAGTCGCGCACGCGACCGATCGGGGCGAGCTGTTGCGGATCGCTGGCAGCGTCGCGTTCCAATTGCGCGTAGCGGGCCGAGCCGGGCTACCGCGGCCTGCGCCGGCGGACATCGATCTGGTCGCGCCGGCGCGAAGCCAGCGCCGAATCGGCGCGATGCTGACCGACCTCGGATACACCGGCGAGAAGGAGTTCAACGCTCGGCACGGCGACCGGCGGCTGATCTTCTGGGACGAGGCCAGGGAACGCAAGCTCGAGGTGTTCGTCGGGATCTTCGTCATGTGTCATTCGCTGCCGCTCGCCGAGCGGCTCGACGTCGACGCCGAAACCATCCCGCTTGCCGAGCTATTGCTGACAAAGCTCCAGATCGTCGAGCTGAACGAGAAGGACCTGTGCGACATGCACTCGCTGCTGATCACGCACGAGATCGGCAGCGCTGATGGCGACCAGATCAACGCGCAACGGATCGCAGGGCTCTGCGGCGCCGACTGGGGCTTGCACCACACGGTCGTGCGTACGCTTCAGAGGCTCGCCGAGGACCCTCCGAGCTACACGCTGTCGCCCGAGCAACGTCGCCTCGTCGACGAGGGCGTGGGTCGGTTGGCGGAGGCGCTCGAGGAGCAGCCGAAGACCTTCGGGTGGCGCATGCGGGCGCGGGTTGGCGAACGGGTCCGGTGGTACGAGGAGCCGGACGAGATCTGAATGCCGGCCGTCGCTGACATGCGCGATATCTGGTCCGCGCCGGACTCCTACAGCTTCCTGGCCGCCGCGCGATGCGAGCCGAACGTCAAGGCGCTCACACGCGCCGGGGCTCGCGCCGCGTTCTTCGGTGCCCCGGTCGACGGGATGGGGTTTCCGCAGCGGCCCGGGGTGACGCTCGGCCCAAAGGCGTGCCGCGAGGCTTCGGTCCAGTACGCGGGGGCGGCGACGATCGAGCACGGGATCGACGTCCGCGAGTACTGGGGCCTCGTCGATTGCGGCGACGCCTCATTGGCCGGAGCCAGCGTTCAGCAGATGCACGCGATGATCGAGCAGACCACCGCGCAGATTCTGGCCGCCGGCGCGATCCCGATCATGTGTGGCGGCGACCATTCGATCCCAATCCCAGGGATGCGAGCGCTATCCGGAAGCGGCCGGCACCGACGCCTCGGCTACCTGCACATCGACGCGCATCTCGACACCGCCGAGGGGCTCGCTGGCTTTTCCGACACGATGGCGTCACCGATCACTCGAATCGTCGAGATGCCGGGCGTCGAGCCGGAGAACGTCGTGGTGTTCGGCGCGCGCGGGCTCGGGAACCCGCCGCCGCTCGTGGAGCGGGCCCGTCAGCTCGGCATCCGGGTGATGCCGATGAGCGAGATCGAGCGGCTCGGCGTGGAGCGCGCGATCGAGGAGGCGCTAGACACGATCTGGTCCGGGACCGACGGCGTGTATGTGTCGCTCGACAACGACTCGATCGATCCGAGCTGCGCGCCGGGCACGACCGCGCCCGAACCCGGCGGGCTGACCGCGCGCGAGTTGCTGACGATGGCCCTCGCGGTCGGGCGTCGCGGTGTCGCCATGCTCGACATCGCCGAGCTGTCGCCCAACTTCGATCCGAGTGCGATCACCGCCCGCCTCGACACGACGTGGGTCGTCTACGTCCTCACCGCGTACGCGGCAGCGATCGAACGCGGGGAGCTATCCCGATGAACGCCGCACGTCCGGCGATCCCGGACGACGAGGTCCGCAGCCGCCCAGCGGCGCTCGGGGCGGCGCTGGCCGAGCAGGGATTCGACGGGTGGATCGCGTTCGGCGACGACCGCGCGGTGTACGGGCCCGACCACATCCGCTATCTCGCCGACATCGAACCGCACTTCGAGCCGATCTTCCTCGCGGCAAGGACCGACTCGGCTGAGGCGATGCTGCTCACCGGCCCCGAGACGATCGGATACGCGGCGGTCGTGACCGCACGCGCCGCGATCTCCGAGATCGTCGCCATGGACGAGCTAACGCATCCCGAGGAGGAATACCCGACGATCTCGCTGCGCAGCGGCGTCGAGGCCCTGCGGGATCTGCTGGCCGGCTGCAAGCGGATCGCGGTCCTGGGTATTGACGCCGTCGCGCACCCGGTTTGGCGACGCTTGATCGAGCCGCTGGCGCAGGACCGCCGGGAGCTCGCCTCGGGCGACGCGGCGTCTTACAGGTTGCGCTCGGTGAAGACGAGCGCCGAGCTCGACGTGATCGGCGAGGCCTACCGGATCGCCCGCGTCGGCATGGAGGCCGCGGCTGGGTCACTCCGGCCGGGGGTAACCGAACGCACCGTCGCGGCCGAGGCGGAGGCCGCGATGCGCCGGGCGGGAGCCGAGGGCTTCGGGATCGACACGATGGTCGCATCGGGGTTCGACAACACCACGCCGATCCTCGCGCGCTCGACGTTCCGCACGATCAGCCCCGACGATCTCGTGTGCGTGACGCTCGCTCCGCGCTACGAGGGCTACCACGCGGCGATCGCGCGCCCCTTCCTGTTCGGGCCGAACGTCGCCGTCGAGCACGCCATCGAGGTCGCTCGGGCGGGCCAGCGCGCGGGCATCGAGCGGCTCACGGTCGGTACCGAAGGCCGCGTCGCCGCCGATGCGGTCCGGAGCGTGCTCGAGGGATCCGATACCGGCGCCGAGCTCCCATACGTGCCGATCCACAGCGTCGGGATGATCGAGTTCGAGCCGCCGATCTTTCTATCTTCCTCGGAGGTGACGATCGCCGATGGGATGGCGCTTTCGATCGACGCCGCCCTCTTCCACGGACCGTGGGGCGGCCTTCGGCTCGAGGATGGGTTCTCGATCGTCTCCGGGCGCGCGGCGCCCCGATTCCGCGACTATGAGGAGCTGGTGCCCGTGATGCTCTCGTGATCCGTGTCGGCGCGATCGGCTGCGGCGAGCACGCAACCGCCGCGATCTGGCCGCTGTTCGGTTCGGCGGGCCTCCACTGCGTCGCGGCGTGGTCGCGAAGCCGTGAGCGGGTGCAAGCCGCCACCGCGCGGTTCGGGATCGACCGCGCCTACACCGATCTCGGAAAGATGCTCGATGAATGCGAGCTCGACGCGGTGATCGTGATCGTCCCGCCAGAAGGGTTCGCGCCGGTGATCCACGAGGCCCTCGACCGAGGCCTCCACGTGTTCGCCGAGAAGCCCGGCGCCGAGACCGCCACGGAAGCGCGGTCGATCGCGGACGCCGCCGACGCAGCCGGCGTGATCGCGATGGTGGCGTACATGAAGCGGTTCGGAACCGCCTTTTCTCGTGCGAGGGAGCTGATCCATGCGCCCGAATTCGGCCCTGTGACGATCGCGAGCTTCAAGTGGGCGATGGGGTCGGTGGTCGGAGAGCACGACTCGCTCGAGAGCTGGCTGTTCGAGAACCCGATCCATCACATCGATCTCGCGCGGTACTACTGCGGCGAGCTCGACTCCTGGCAGGCGCAACTGGCGCGCAACAGCGGCGACGACTACGCGGTCGCGGTCACGGCCCGTACGCCCGGCGGGGGCGTCGTGAGCATGCAGCTCTCGACCACCGGCAGCTGGGAACAGCACAACGAGCGCGTCGAGCTGCAGGGCGCCGGAGCGAGTGTCGTGGTCGACAACGTCGACACGTGCATCAGCCGAACCGGTAGCCAGCCCGATCTCGTGTGGCGCCCGAATTACACGATCCCCTCAGAGGAGAACTCTTCCGCGGCGACGTGCGGGTTCCTCGGCGAGCTCCAGGCGTTCGCGGCCGCGATAGGGAGCGGTGAATCACCGCCGTCGGACTTCCGGAGCGCCGCCGGAACCCTCGAAGCGGTGCGGCAACTCCTGGTCGGGATCGAGCGATGAGGCTCACGTGCTCCAGCCTTAGCCTGTTCAGCGCGACCCCCGAGGAGGCGATCGCGATCGTCGCCGAGCTCGGTTTCCCGGCGATCGACCTCGTCGGGATCCCAACCCTTCCGCCGGCCCACGTCGACTACGCCGGCCGCGACCCGGCGACGCTCGACGCGCTGGACGCTGCGATCACCCAGGCCGGGATCGAGGTCGCGACCGTGGTCGCGATCCCCACCGACGGCCTGGAGCACTGGGACGCCGAGGAGATCGACGCCCGCGTCGCCTGGGCCGTGCAGGCATGCACACGACTCGGCTGCGGCCGCCTCGTGCTCGATGCCGGTAACCCGCCCGCCGACGGACACATCGAGCGCCAAGCGGACATCGCGCGATGGAAGGCGATGATCGACAACGCGTCTGCACTCACGTCCGCCACCGGCGTGACGCTGAGCGTTGAGGCTCCTCACACCGGCACGCTCGCCGAGCGCTTCGACGAGGTTCAGGAACTGCTCGCGGCGATGGACAACCCCGCGATCCGGCTCGACTACGACACGAGCCACGTCGCACGGTCCGGCACGAGCACCGAGGACAGCCTCGCGATCGTCGGGGACCGGCTCGAGAAGGTCGCTCTCCGCGACATCGACGCCGACGGCGAGTTCTGCCGTCCCGGCACCGGCCGGGTCGACTTCGGCGCTGTCCTTGCCGCCCTCCGGCGACGCGGATATGACGGCGATCTCGTCATCGAGCTCGAGACCGAAGGGATCGAAGACGTCGCTGGGCAGCGTCGCGAGATCGAGCTCACCAAGGCGTACGTCGAAGAGCTGCTCGCGTCCCCGTGAGCAGCCTGTCCCGCAGCGAGCTGCCCGCGCCCGAGCCGGTCGCGATCGCCGATCGCAACGGGCCGGACGACGTCGCGATCGCCGTCGTCGGCTGCGGGGTCCACTCGACGACGGCGATCCTTCCCTCGCTCCGCCACGCGCGAGCCCGCCTGGTGGCGGTCTGCGACCTCGACGGCGAACGCGCCGAGTTCGCGCGCAGACGGTTCGGCGCCGAGGCCGCGTATGACTCGCTCGACGAGCTGCTCGCGCGCACGGACCTGGACGCGGTCATCGTCGTCGGCCCGCCGGCCCTTCATGTCCAGGCTGGGATCGCGGCGCTCGGCACGGGGCGGCACGTGTTCGTCGAGAAGCCGCCGGGAGGATCGCTCGAGGACGCGATCAGGCTCCGCGAGGCGGCGCGCGCCGCTGATCGGCAGCTGATGGTCGGCTTCAACAAGCGTCGCGCGAGCGCCTACCGGCTTGCCGCTCAGCTGATCGCGGCGCCTGAGTTCGGCGAGGTCACCTCGGTCGAGTTGACGTATTCCAGCTTTCCGATGCCCGGGCTGCGACTGCACCTGACCGATATGAGCATTCACGCACTCGACACGGTCCGGTGGCTCGCTGGCGAACCGGTTCGGATCGCGTGCTTCAAGCGCGGCAAGGGCGACAACCACGTGCTCGCGCTCACCGTCGAGCACGAGTCGGGCATCGTCTCGAGGCTCGAGCTGTCGGCGTTCGCGCCGGGTCTCATAGAGCGGTTGGCGGTCACCGGCGAAGGCGCCGCGGTGCAGGTCGACGGGCCGGCACGCCTCACGTACTCGGTGCAGGCGGAGGGGTTGTCGGCCGAGGAGACCAACACCCGCGTGACGCGTGCCTGGGCGCCCGAGATGTCGCTGCCCGACAAGCAGAACGACACCCAGGTGGTCCAGGGCTACGCGACCGAGCTGATCGCGTTCTGCGACGCGGTCAGTGAGGGTGCTGACGTGACCCCCTCGATCGACGACGGCGTCGCCGCGATGCGGATGATCGAGGCGATCGCGGCCGCGCCCGAGGGGACCTCGGTCCTCGAGCTCCGCGCCGAGCATGTCTGACGGCGCCACGATGCTCGCGGCGAAGAAGACGGGCGCGGCCGCCGCCGACGTGGTGTCGACCCCGATCCCGGACGTCGGACGGCTCGATGTCCTGGTCAAGGTTCGCGCGTGCGCGGTCTGCGCCTCCGACCTATGGGGTTGGAGCGCGCCCGTGCGCGGTTCCGGCACGCCGGGCGAGTGGGACCCGGACAACCCCGGGATCACCGGGCACGAGGTCGCCGGGGACATCGTCGCGGTCGGGAGCGCCGTCGACCCCGGCCGCGTCGGCGAGGCGGTGTGGATCGATCCGATCGCGGGCTGCGGCGAGTGCGAACACTGCCGGGCCGGACGCCAAACCTTCTGCGCGCGCGTGTCGATCGTCTGTCAGGGGTTCGCGGAATTCGTCGTCAGCCCGGCGCGTCAGTGCCGCCCGATCCCCCACGGACTCGACTACGCCCGGGCGAGCATGATCGCCGATATGGTCGGCACTCCGACGGGGGCCGTCAAGCGTGCGGCTGTTGCCGCCGGCGAGTCCGTGGCGGTCTGGGGGCTCGGCCCCGTCGGCCTCGGGCTCGCCCAGGCGTCCCTGATCGCGGGTGCGTCGCTGGTCGCCGGGATCGACCCAGTCGGTGCGCGTCGTGCTCGCGCGGAGCGGGCCGGGGCGGTGGCGCTCGATCCCTCCGCCGGCATAGCCGACCGACTGCTCGAGCTCACGGGCGGACGCGGGCCGGACGTCGCGCTGTGCTCGGTGGCGGCCGAGGGCGCGGTGGGAACAGCGTTCGAGACGCTGCGGCTCGACGGTCGGATGGTCACCGTCGCCGGCAACCCCCCGGCCGGCGGGGAGGTGTGCAAGTGGGTCAGCGGCAGCTGGGGTTGTGACGAGCGTTGGTGGCCCGAGGTGGTCGACCATCTCGTGACCGGACGGTTCTCGCTCGACGGCTACGTGACCCACACGTTTCCGTTGAGTCGCATCGAGGAGGCGTTCGCGCTGCGTGCGGACGACCTCGAGAGCTCGTTCAAGGTCGTGATCGACCCCGCCTGATGTTCTCGACGCTCGCGCCAGACGCCGTGCCGATCCGGGTTCCGCTCGAGCGCCAGCTCCAGTTGGCGCGTGCGAGCGGGTTCGATGCGCTCGACTTGCCGCTGTCCGTATTGCGACGGTCGGGCAGCCGCGCGTCCGTGGCGGAGATCAGGGAGCGGTGGGCCGCTCATGGCTTGCGCCCTGGCGGTTGGCGTCTGCCGTTCGACTATCAAGCACACCGCACCGACTTCAAGGCCGACCTGCGAAGGCTGCGCGCTTGCGCCCGCACAGCGGGCGCGCTCGCGAGCCCGTGGTGCTACTACTGGATCGAGCCCACCTCGGAGGAGTTCACGTTCGCCGAAAACACCGCGATGCATGTGGAGCGCGTGAGCGCGATCGCCGATGTGCTGGGCGAGTACGGTTGCCGGCTCGGGCTCGAGCCGATCGGGCCAAAGACACTCCGCGTCGGCGCTCGGTTTGAGTTCGTCCACTCGATTCCGATGGCGCTCGATCTGCTGAGCTCGGTCGATCGCCCAAACGTCGGCCTGCTCGTCGACTGCTTTCACTGGTACACGTCGCACGCGGGTGTAGACGACTTGATGGAGCTCGCTCCAGAGCAGGTCGTGTACGTCCATGTCAACGACGCGGTCGCTGGAGTCGACGTGGACGAGCAGCTCGACGGCGTGCGACGATTGCCCGGAGTCACACGCGTTATCGACCTCGTCGGATTTCTTCAAGCGCTGGATCGGGTTGGTTATGACGGCCCCGTCGCCGTCGAGCCGTTTGACGCGTCGTTGGCCGCAATGCCACCCGGCGAGAGGGTGCGACTCGCAGCCCAGAGTCTCCGCGACGCCTTCGACGCCGCACACATTGCCGTCTGAGCAGACTGCTGAAGCGCAAAGCGCCGCCGTCGTTCACCGCCGTCGCGCCCGCAGCTGGCGGTTCTTCAGGCGGTTGCCGCACACCGCCATGTCGCACCAGTTCCCCCGTTGGTTGCGCGAGCGGTCGTAGAACACCCACTGGCAGTCGGGATTCGCGCACATCTTGAGGCGCGACCAGCTGCCGTCGACCTGAGCGGCGCGGATGATCAGCAGCAGCTGGAACAGGCCTTCGCCGAGGTTCCCGTTCCCCCCGCCCTCAAGCCCGAGCACGCCGTCGTCTCCAACCGTCAGCCGCGCGCTGTGCTCGGCCGTGAGCCTCCGCAGCGCCTCGAGGTCCGCCGCCGCCCGGTCGGGCGCGTCCCCGTCGTCCTGCATCAGCTCGCGGAGGCAGTCGCGAACCTCGCGGGCGAGCTCCAGATCGCCTTCGGTGACCTCGCCGCCGGCACCGATCACACCCGCGTCGGTCAGCCACTCGCGCGCCGGCGCCGGCTCGGCCAGCAGGTCGGTTGCGGTGTCGAGGTCGAGCGTGTTCAGAAACCCCTGCACGCGGAGCAGCGGCATCGGCGCCGGCTTGCTCTCGGGGCCGCCGGGATACCACGAAGGCTGATCGCCGCTCATACCGTCGATTCTATCCACGTGACCTGCAAAAGCGCTTGACAGGTCACCGTGACCGGCGTAAGATGGTTGATGGTCATGTGGACAATGCTTTCCTCGCACACGAAGAGTCGGGCAGCCGAGACCGTGCTCGTCAGCGGCAGCTGGCTCCGCGGCCCGATCCTCGCCGAGCGTCCGAGCGTGCGCGCTCGGCTGACGGCGCGGTGGCGCCCGCGGCGGCTCGACCGCGCGCTTGCCGCCGGCACCCCGCCCGAGGCGAGCCCGGCGCTCGCGCTCCGCGCCCGCGAGCTGACCGAGTTCGAGCGCCGGCAATCGATCGCCCGCTCACTTCGGCGCGTGCTCCGCGAGGCGGGCGAAGGCGCGCCCCGCGCATCGGGGCGGATCAGACCCGACCGATCGCGCATCACGGCGGCCAGCGACGACCTGAGCGCGCTCGCCGATACGCTCGCCGACCCGGGGCCGGTGGCCGCGACCGGCGTGGCTCAGGCCTGGCTTCTGCTCACGGACGGGACCGGGCCCCTGTACAACGCGTGCAGCCACACGAGCCTCGGCTCGCGCGCCGCACGCGCCGTCAGGGACCTACGGCCGTGGCCCGCGTGATCCGCGACGCAGACGATCGCCGCGCGTTCAGCTACTCCGCCACCGGCGGCGGGTAGACCTCGGCGACGTACTCGTCGACCTTGTCGCCCGGCAGGCGCTTGGAGATCGCGACGTAGTAGATGATCAGGCTCCAAATGGCGACGGCGAGCAGGCCGCCCCACAACCCGAGGTCGTCGTTCCCGCCCTGATCGAGCACGTGGTGGAAGAACCCGATGCCGCCGATGATCCCGCCGGCACCGAAGTCGCCGAAGTACGAGATCACGAGCATCCCGAGCAGGTACGGGATGATCCACCACGCGGCGTCCCAATCCATCGGCGCTGCCTTGGGGTTGAGGTTGAACGCGTACGAGGCGGCAATCAGGGCGTAGCCGATGATCATCGCCAGCATCAGCGTCGTGTAGGTCTCCCAGCCGGCCCAGTAGATGATCCAGCTCGCGCACACGAACGACAGCGGCGCCAGGAAGTCCGCAGCGGGCAGTCGGTAGACGCGTTCGAGCTCCGGTTTCTGCTTTCGCAGCGCCGCCAGCGCCAGTGGCGCGGCGGAGTACATCAGCACGGACGCGCTCGTAACGACACCGACGAGCGCGCTCCAGCTCGGGAACGGGAGCAGGAACAGCAGACCGAGGACGGCCGCGAAGATGACCCCGAACACGGGCACCTTGGTCCGCGAGTCCGTCTTCTCGAACGCCGACGGAACGAACCCGTTCCGGCTGAGGGCGAAGCTGAGCCGGGCGGAGGACGTCGTGTAGATCAGGCCCGTCCCGGCCGGCGAGATCACCGCGTCGAGCCTGAGCAGGAACGCGAGCCACGACAGCCCGGCGATCTTGGACACGGTGTAGAACGGACCCGCGTTGAGCTGGACCACCGCGGGATTGCTGTTGGAGCTACCCAGGTTCGTCCACGGCCCATGCACGTGCAGGAAGGTCGGGCCGAGCGCACCGATGAACGCGACCTGGAGCAGGATGTAGATGCCCGCGCCGATCAGGATCGACAGGATCACCGCGCGCGGCAGATCGCGCTGGGGGTTCTTGGCCTCGCCGCCCAACTGGACGGCTTGTTCGAACCCGAGCAAGGCGAACACGATCCCGCCCGACGGGATGGCGATCAGGATCGACTTGATCGCGGCGCCGTGGACGAAGAACCCGCCCCCCTTGCTGAAGTTAGAGCCATGGAAGTTCGACACCAGCAACACGATGATCGTCAGCACCGGAATGAACACCTTCCACGAGGTGATCCCGTTGTTGGCCCGCGCCAGCCAGCGAATGCCGACGAGGTTGAGGATGACGAAGATGAACATCAGGATGACCGCCGCGATGATGCCGGTGCCGGACAGCGTGTTCGCCGAGATGCCGTTCACGACGTGGCTGTGGAAGAAGTTCCGTGCCCAGTGCGCCGTCGACAGGTACTGGATCGCCGCGAGTACCTCGATCGGCGCGACGGTCGCCGCCTGCAGATACGACGCCCATCCGAACGACGCTCCGGCGAAGCTGCCGAACGCGTAGTGCGGGAACCGGCTGGTGCCGCCGCTGACCGGGAACAGTCCTCCGAGCTCGGCGTGCACGAGCGCGAGCAGGATCACGATCAACGAGGCGATGATCCAGCCGATAAGCGCCGAAGGACCGGCGTACGTCGCGGCGACAAGCGCTCCGAACAGCCAACCGGACCCGATGATCGAGCCCTCGGACGCCCAGAGAAGCCCGAGGAACCCAACTCCCCGATCGAGACCCTCGACATCGAGATCGGCAGACCGTTGGACCGGCGGGGTCGCTAAATCAGCCATCCACCCTCCTTAACACCCTCGGTAGGAAGGGCGCGATCTTATCCCCTCGACCGGCGTACGTCTAATAAGGGTGCGTGAGAACCAGGATTAGGCTGAGGACCGCGGCTGCGCTTACGAAACCGCCCGCTTTGGTGGGACCTCGGCGGCCGCATCCAGCGGCCGCCGAGGGGGGATCACCTGCGATGGGGAGGGATCAGCTGCGGTAGAGGTGCTCAAGCTGCGCGACCCGCGCGCGGCTACGGCGACGCTCCTCCGGCGTGACGAACGGCACGCCGGTCTGGTTCTCGAGCACGCGCCGCTGCACGTAGTCGAGCTCACTCCAGAGACGCTTGGTGCGACGGGCAATCCGATGGGCGCGAGATTCGGTGACGGCTTCCATGTGTGGCTCCTTGAGGTCGGCGTAAATCACACAGTGAGTGTGGGCTAAGCCGCACCGTCACACATCGGGAGATCGCAGTCGATGGGGGCCGCACCTCACTTAGTTTCGAGCGCCGACCCCTTACCTCGCGCCCGGGGTGACAAGCCGCGCTAACGGCGCGGCCGGACGCGCGCCGGCGAGCGGTCCGGGTGGCGCGGCGAGCCCCGCCGGACCGGCGACGGACGGCGGGCGCGGTTGTGGTCTCGCACTCGCGCGCGGCCCTGATCGGCGTCCGGCAACGGAGGGCCGGCGCCCGGCGGCCCGGGTGGGACGTCGGGCCGGCGCGGAGGGCCTCCTCCTCCACCGCCGTCGTCGCCATCCGGACGGTCTGGCGGGGAATCACCACCGCGGAACAGCAGCCCCGGTAGCACGAACAGCGCCGGCAACGCGAACAACGGGACGAACATGATCGTGCCGCTCGCCAGGCTCGCAAACGGAAGCAGCACGATCCCCACCAACATCACCACACGCGTGGGCACACTCGCTCCGCGTTCACTCACCGGCTCAGTTTAACCCGCGCGCGAGCCCTCCCGAGCCGTTAGTTCAGCTTTGCGTCGGTTCCGGGCGCCGGCCTGGCGGGAGGGTTGGCCCGTTGGCGGCGTTCGTCGACGGACCGCTCGCGAGATCGCCGACGAGGATGCCGTCGCGAATCTGAGCCATGAGGTCGCCGACGGCGCTCGGCGAGTGCGGCAGCAGGATCGTGTTCGTCTTCGCGCCTTCGCCGAGAGCTCGGATCATGTCGGTGTACTGGGTGAGCGCGACGAGCGCCATCGCCTCCCGCATGTCGAGTCCATGCTGGGCGATGATCTCGAGCGACTCGTGCAGTCCCTCGGCGATCGCCTTGCGCTCGGCGGCCACGCCCTCGCCCTGAAGACGCATGGTCTCGCGCTCGCCCTCGGCCTTCTTGACCGCGAGCGTCTTCTGCGCGTCGCCTTGTGCCGCGGCCGCGATCTGGTTGCGCTGCGACGCGTTGATGTTGTTCATCGCGTCCTTGACCCGCTGGTCGGGCTCGATGTTCGTGATCAGTGCCTTCACGATCTCGTAGCCGTAGTCGGCCATCTGCCGGTGCAGCGTCTCCTGGATGTGCATGGCGATCGTGTCGGCGTCGGCGTAGGCCTCATCGAGGTCCATGCTCGGGATGTGCGAGCGGACCACGTCGAACGCGTAGGACTGGATCTGGACCTCGGGGCTGTCGAGCTTGAAGTAGGCGTCCTGGACCTGCTGGTCCGACGGGCCGACCTTGTACTGGACCGCGAGCTTGACGCGCACGAACACGTTGTCCTTGGTCTTGGTCTCGATCTCCGAGTTCAGCTGCTCGACCTGCAGACTCATGCGTCCGGCGACGCGCTCGACGAACGGCGTCTTCGTCTGCAGCCCGGGACCCGCGACACGCACGAACTTCCCGAACCGCTCGACGATCGCCCGCTCCTGCTGCTCGACTGTGAAGAAAAACACCGGCATCTTGCCCCCCTTTCCAGGGTTAGGACCTCAGGCGCTGGCCGATCCATCCGGCGCGTGCTTTGCCGATGTCAAGTGTAGGCCCCCGCATCCGGCTCGAAGGCGCACCATGGTGTTGTGTCGCGACACCATCGAACGGAGCGTCAGCGAGGAGTACCTTGACCACATAATGTCGGATCAACTGAGCCCGGCTGAGTTCGTCGACCGCGAGCCGGACGAGCGCCTGTTGTCGACCGATCTCGCGAACCTCCCCGAGGCCCTCGGCCGGCCCGAAGAGATCGAGCCGAGCCGGTCGCGGCGGCGGATCGTCGGCACCGGCGCGACGCTCACGGCGGCGTCGCTCGTGCTCGGATCCCTGCTCGCGCTGCTCGGACTGATCGACGCGATCTCGAGCGGGATCGACGGGCTCAGCATCGCGCTCATCGTCGTCGGCGCGATCCTCGTCGTCACCCATTGGGGCTGGGTCCACGTCGCCGAGATCACCGCGAACTCGATCGAAGGTCGCGGCACCGCGGTGATCGAGGACCGGCGCCGGCAGTGGCTGACGACGATCCAGCCGTACACGCGCTTTGAGATCTACACGCGCGTCGAGGAGGACGGCTCGATCACGGTCTACCGCGTCGCTCACCGTCCGCTCGCGAGCGGCGAGCGCCGCTTCACGTTCGACCGCGAGGTCGAGTACGAGGAGGTGCACCCGCCCGACGAGCCCGCCGCCGAGGTCGCCGAGCGCGCCGAGCTCCTGCGCCGGCAGGCCGCACAGGACACCGAGCGCGAGCGCGAGCGCTACCAGATCGCGGCGGATGCCTACGAATCGGTGCTGATCGACCACGCCGACGAGCAGCAGCGCCGCCTCGCCCAGCGCGCCGCCTCGGAGGCGCTCTCCCACCAGATCAACTCGAACCTTCGCGACCCGCCGTTGATCGAGTAACGCGCCCCGATGAGCGTAGTTACCGAAGTCACGCCATACGGCGGCCGCACGGCGTGGGCGCGCAACCTCGCCGCCCCGGTACGGAGCTTCCTCAGCACCGAGGCAGGCGGCGCGTTCGTCATGCTCGGCGCCGCGATAGCCGCGCTCGTGTGGGCGAACCTGCCGTGGTGGCACACGTACGAGTCGGTGTGGACCACCGAGCTTTCGATCCATATCGGGAGCACGGGGATCGCGGCCAACCTCCGCACGTGGGTCAACGAGGGGCTGATGACGCTGTTCTTCCTCGTCGTCGGCCTTGAGGCCAAGCGCCAGCTCGACCTCGGCGAGCTGCGCGACCGGCGCCGGCTCGCGATCCCGGTGTTCGCCGCGATCGGCGGCGTCACCGTGCCGATCCTGATCTACCTGGCGTTCAACGCCGGCCGCGCCGGCGGGCACGGCTGGGGGGCCGCGATGTCGAGCGATACGGCGTTCGCGCTCGCGGCCGTGGCGCTCGTGACCCCGCGGACCGCGACTCGCATCCGGGTATTCCTACTCACGCTCGCTGTGGCTGACGACCTCGCGGCCCTGGTCGTGATCGCGACCGTTTACACGACTCACGTCTCGTGGCTGGCGCTCGGGGTTGCGGTTGCACTGTTCGGCGTGCTCGTCGCGTTGCGCTACGCGCCGTTCGGGCGAGCCGCGATCTCGGTTGGCGTGGGCGTTGCGATCTGGGTGGCGATGTTCAAGTCCGGCATCGACCCGGTCATCTCCGGCCTGGCGATCGGGCTTGGCACGAGTGCGTACCCGCCGTCGCGCGACGATCTCGAGCGCGCGACCGCGCTCACGCGCGAGTTCCGCGAGCAGCCGACCCCGGAGCTCGCACGCTCGGCGCAGCAGAGCCTGCAGTCGGCGATTTCGCCCAACGAACGCGTCCAGTACGAGCTGCACCCATGGACCAGTTACGTGATCGTGCCGCTGTTCGCGCTCGCGAATGCGGGGATTCACATGACCTCGAAGCTGCTCAGCGCGGCCGTCACCTCCCCGATCACGTGGGGGATCCTGCTCGGGTACGTGGTGGGCAAGCCGATCGGGGTGTTCACGGGCTCGTGGATCGCGTCCCGGCCGGCGCTGCACGGCCCGCGCTCGCCGATCAGTGAACCCGTGCTGCTCACGGCAGGCGCGTGCGCCGGCATCGGCTTCACGGTCTCCCTGCTCGTGTCGAATCTCGCCTTCCACGGCATCGAGCTCGACGAGGCGCGGCTCGGCACTCTGTGCACGGTGGTGATCGCGCCGGCGCTGGCATGGGCCTTGACCCGGCTCATCAGGAAGCTCCCAGACTCGCTTCGCGCCCGCCAGGTCGCGCGTACCGCGGAGGACATCCTTGACCTGGCTGTCGATGTTGACCCCGCGTACGACCACATCCGCGGGCCGGACGACGCTGTGGTGACGCTGCTCGAGTACGGGGACTTCGAGTGCCCGTATTGCGGCCAGGCCGAAAGCGTGATCCGGGAGCTGCTGTCCTCGCACGGTGACGACATCCGGTACGTCTGGCGGCACCTGCCGCTCAACGACGTCCACCCCAGCGCGCAGCTCGCCGCCGAAGCCTCCGAAGCCGCTGCGGCTCAGGGCAAGTTCTGGGAGATCTACGACATCCTGCTCGCTCACCAGGGGGAGCTGACGCCGCGCGATCTCTCGCGCTACGCGTCCGACCTCGGCCTCGACCTCGACCGCTTCAGGGACGAACTGCGCCGGCGCGAATACGCCCAGCGCGTCAGCGAGGACGTCGCCAGCGCCGACGAGAGCGGAGTGTCGGGCACCCCGACGTTCTTCATCAACGGCCGGCGCCACTACGGCGTGTACGACCTCGACGGGCTGACCGAGGCGGTCGGTGCCGCGAAGCGGCGGGCCCGGCAGATATCGCAAACGGAGATGCCGCAGCTCGAGGAATCCCCCAGCTGATCGATCGGTCTCGCAGATAGTTGCGTGGACAACTATCTGCTATCCTCAACGACATCATGGAACTTGGACTTGCGACCTTTGCGGACCTCGCCTCGGGCGTCACCCCCGCGCAGCGCATGCGCGAGCTGCTCGAGGAGGCGACCCTCGCCGATGAACTCGGTCTCGATGTGTTCGCCGTCGGCGAGCATCACCGCCCCGATTTCGCCGTCTCCTCCCCTGCGGTCGCGCTCGCCGCGATCGCTGCACGAACCGAGCGCATCCGGCTAGCGAGCGCCGTCAGCGTGCTGAGCTCGGACGACCCCGTGCGGGTGTTCCAGCAGTTCGCCGAGCTCGACCTGATCTCCGGGGGCCGGGCCGAGATCATGGCCGGGCGCGGATCGTTCATCGAGTCCTTCCCGCTGTTCGGCTACGACCTCCACGACTACGACGCGCTGTTCGCCGAGAAGCTCGAGCTGCTGTTGAAGATCCGCGAATCCACGCACGTGACCTGGTCCGGCGAGCACCGCGCGCCGCTGAACGATGCCGGTGTCTGGCCGCGCCCCCTGCAGGACCCGCTCCCGGTGTGGGTCGCGGTCGGCGGAACGCCCGAGTCGGTGGTTCGCGCCGGCGCGCTCGGCCTGCCGCTCACGCTCGCGATCATCGGCGGCCAGCCCGAGCGGTTCGTCCCGCTCGTCGATCTCTACCGGCAGGCGTACACCGCCGCCGGCAACGATCTCGCCGGCGCCAAGGTCGCGATCAACACCCACGCTTTCGTCGGCGCCACCGAGCACGAGGCCAACAGCGCGTTCGCCACGTCGTACCTGGCGATGATGAACCGCATCGGCCACGAACGCGGCTGGCCGCCTTCGGGCCGTCCCGAGTACGACGCGCTCCGCTCGCCTCGCGGCGCGCTCGCCGTGGGCTCGCCCGAACAGGTCGCCGAGAAGATCCTGTTCGAGCACGAGCTGTTCGGCAATCAGCGCTACATCGGGCAGATGAGCGTCGGCGCGGTCGAGCACAAGGACGTGATGCGTTCGATCGAGCTATTCGGGACGCAGGTGGCGCCGGTCGTCCGGGCCGAGATCACGCGCCGGCAGTCCTCGCTCCGCGCCGCCTGACGCCGTTCACCCCTGTGAGCGCGTGATCGTCATCGCGTCCTCGCTGCCGAGCACCTCGGCCAGCCTCGCGACGCCCCGCCGGCCGCGGTGGCGCGCGAGCACCGCCTTTGAGCTCGCGCGGCGTGGACACGCGTCCCTCGACGCCCCTGTCACGAGGTCGGCGAGGTCATCGCCGGTGGCGCCGGCCGCGACCTCGAGCGCTGCCCGCGCCGGCGAGCTGATCCACAGGCCTTCGTGCCGGCGCAGCTCGGCTCGGTGGATTTTCCGGATCCGGTGCACGCAGATGCCGTTGCGCGAGTCGCAGCTTCGGTCCACCACGGAGACTTCGACCTGTGTCGGCGGCCTCGTGCGAAGCCCCCAGACGAAGGCGGCCGAGCGGTGGCTGATGAAGCTGTTCTCGCCGCACGCGAGCAGCGCCGCCAGTTCGAGCGCGAGCGGTGGGAGGTCGCCGGGCACCGTCGGATCGGAGGGCATGGAGGCAGGATGCACCCGCCGGCGCGCCGCACGGCCGGAAAGACGCAGACCTGTTTCGAGGTTTGCGCGTTTACGATGCAGCGCGTATGCGCGTCGCGCTATTTACGACCTGTCTTGTCGACGCGCTGTTCCCCGACGCCGGCAAGGCCACGGTGGCGCTGCTCGAGCGGTTGGGGCAGCCGGTCGAGTTTCCGCTCGAGCAGACGTGCTGTGGCCAGATGCACGCGAACAGCGGCTACTTCGAGCCCAAGCTCGTCCGCAGGTATGTCGACGTGTTCGAGCCGTATGACGCAGTCGTGGTGCCGTCGGGGTCGTGCGCCGGCGCGATCCGCCACCAGCACGCGATGGTCGCGCGCGTCGGCGGGGACGAGGCGCTCGCGGTTCGGGCAACCGCGGTCGGCAAGAAGTCGTACGAGCTGTCGGAGTTCCTGATCGACGTGCTGAAGACCGACGACGTCGGCGCGTACTTTCCGCACCGGGTGACGTACCACCCGACGTGCCATTCGGTCCGGATGCTCGGTGTCGGCGACCGCCCGGTGCGACTCCTCAAGAACGTTCGCGGCATCGATCTCGTCGAGCTCCCAAGAAACGAGGAGTGCTGCGGGTTCGGCGGGACGTTCTCGATCAAGAACCCCGACGTGTCGTCGGCGATGCTCGCGGACAAGATGGAGTCGGTGATCGAGACCGGCGCCGAGGTGCTGTGCGCCGGCGATCGCTCGTGCCTGATGCACATCGGTGGCGGCCTCGACCGGCTTCGCGCCGGCGTCCGCACGCTCCATCTCGCCGAGATCCTCGCCAGCACCGAGCGGGCGGCGGCGTGAACAGCGGCGAAGTCATCTGGAGCGAGGACGGGCGGGCGGGGCCGAATTTTCCGGCCAACGCGAAGCGCGCGGTCGAGAACTCGCAGCTGCGCCGCAACGTCCGCAAGGCCACGGGGACGATCAGGGAGCGGCGCGCCGGCCTGGTCGCGGAGACGCCCGACTGGCAGCAGTTGCGGCATGCCGGCGCGGCGATCAAGGACGACGTCCTCAACCACCTCGACCAATACCTCGAGCAGTTCGAGCAAAACGCCACCGCGCGGGGCGCGCAAGTCCATTGGGCTCGCGACGCCACCGAGGCGTCAACGATCGTCACCGACCTGGTCAGGGCGACCGGTCAAAAAGAAGTCATCAAGGTGAAGTCGATGGCGACCCAGGAGATCGGGCTCGTCAAGGCGCTCGAGAGCGCCGGGATCGACGCGCACGAGACCGACCTGGCAGAGCTGATCATTCAGCTGTCGAGCGACCGCCCGAGCCACATCGTGGTGCCGGCGCTCCACCGCAACCGGGCCGAGATCCGCCGGATCTTCCTCGACCACATGCCGGACGCGCCCCAAGATCTGACCGACGACCCCCACGCGCTCGCCGAAGCCGCGCGCCTCCACCTCAGACGTCTGTTCCTCAGAACCAAGGTCGCGGTCAGCGGCGCGAACTTCGCGATCGCCGAGACCGGCGGGCTGCTCGTCGCCGAGTCGGAGGGCAACGGCCGGATGTGCCTGACGCTGCCCGACACGCTGATCAGCGTCGTCGGGATCGAGAAGCTGATCCCCGCGTTCAGCGACCTCGAGGTGTTCCTCCAACTTCTGCCGCGCTCGGCGACCGGCGAGCGGATGAACCCGTACAACTCGATCTGGACCGGGGTCACGGAGAACGACGGGCCGCAGCACGTCCACATCGTCCTCCTCGACAACGGCCGTACGAAGGTCCTCGCCGACCGAACCGGAAGACAAGCTCTGCGGTGCATCCGCTGCGCCGCGTGCCTGAACGTGTGCCCGGTGTACGAGCGCACCGGCGGTCACGCCTACGGCGCCACCTACCCCGGCCCGATCGGCGCGATCCTGACGCCGCTGCTCGTCGGAGTCGAACACGCGCCGCAGTTGCCGTTCGCGTCGAGTCTGTGCGGCGCGTGCTACGAGGTGTGTCCGGTCGAGATCGACATCCCGACCGTGCTCGTCAAGCTCCGCCACGACGCGGTCAAGGCCGAGCGCCACAAGCTTCAGGACGCCACGTTCGCCGCCGCGGCAAACGCGATGAGCGGCCGCCGGCGCTGGACGGCCGCGCTCAGGCTCGCGCCGCTAATGCGGTTCATCAGGCACACTGCGCCACCGCCGCTGTCGGGGTGGACGCGGACACGGGACCTCCCCGACCCGCCGCCCGAGTCGTTCCGCGACTGGTGGACCAGGCGCCAGACATGAGCGCGGCCCGCGACGAGATCCTGGCCCGCGTCCGATCAGCGCTCGGACCAGCGCCGGCGCGCGCGCAAGCCCAAACCATCCCCCGCGAGTACCGACAAACGACGCAAGACGGGCTCGAGCAATTCCTCGAACGCCTCGCCCACTACGACGCGCGCGCAATCCAGACCACCGAGACAGACCTCGACGCCACCGTCCAGGCCACGCTCAAACACCGCCAGGCCCGCGACATCATCGCGCCCGATGGCGTCCCGGCCGGCTGGCTGACCACCGTAAATCAAATAAAAGACAATCCCCCACTCGACCACGACGCCCTCGACGGAGCGGACGGCGTGGTCACGACGTGCGCAGTCGCGATCGCCCAGACCGGCACGATCGTCCTCGACGGCGGCCCCGGGATGGGCCGGCGGGCGCTCACGCTCCTGCCCGACTACCACCTGTGCGTGGTTCGCGCCGATCAGCTCGTGCCCTCGGTTCCCGAGGCTCTCGAACGCCTGCGACCGACCCGCCCGTTGACGTTCATCTCCGGGCCTTCCGCCACCGTCGACATCGAGATGGTTCGCGTCAAGGGAGTTCACGGGCCCCGGACGCTCGATGTGATCATCGTGGCGGCGCCCGAATAGACTCGCGCCGGTGCGAACCCAGGTGGGCATCGTCGGGGCCGGCCCCGCAGGACTAACGCTTGCGATGCTGCTCAACCGCGAGGGCATCGACTGCGTCGTGCTCGAGGCCCGCACGCGCGAGTACGTCGAGAAGCGCGTCCGGGCCGGGCTGCTCGAGCAGAACACGGTCGACCTGCTGCACGAGCTCGACGTCGCCGACCGCCTCGACCGCGAGGGACTCGAGCACAACGGCATCTACCTGCGCCACGACGGCAGCAACCACTACGTCGACATGGCCGGGCTGACCGGCCGGCACATCACGATCTACGGGCAGCAGGAGGTGGTCAAGGACCTCACGAACGCGCTGCTCGAACGCGGCGTGCCGGTGCACTTCGAGGCCGGCGCGGTCGCGCTCGGAGACATCGAGACCGACACGCCCCGGATCACGTACGAGCACGACGGCGCCGAGCACGAGCTCACCTGCGACGCGATCGCGGGCTGTGACGGCTTCCACGGCGTGAGCCGACCGGCAATCGCCGACCACCTGACCGAGTACGACTACGTGTACCAGTTCGGCTGGCTCGGGATCCTGGCCGAGGCTCAGCCGGCCACCGACGAGCTGATCTATTCCTGGCACGAGCGGGGGTTCGCGCTCTACACGATGCGCTCGCAGAAGATCAGCCGGCTCTACCTCCAGGTCGCCGCCGACGACGACATCGAGAACTGGCCCGACGACCGCATCTGGAATGAGCTGCAAAAACGCCTCGGCGACGTCAATGAGGGCAACATCTTCGAGAAGGGCATCACCCCGATGCGCTCGTTCGTGGCCGAGCCGATGCAGCACGGGCGCCTGTTCCTGGCCGGCGACTCCGCCCACATCGTCCCGCCGACTGGCGCCAAGGGCCTCAACCTCGCCGTCAACGACGTCCGGCTCCTGGCCCCCGCGCTGACCGACCTGATCAGGGACGGCAGCTCGGAGCGCGCCGACGGCTACACGATGGCCGCTCTGCGCCGGGTGTGGCGCGCCCAGGACTTCTCGAACTACATGACGCAGATGCTCCACGACCTCGGGGGTGGGCCGTTCGAGCGCCGGCTGCAACTCGCCCGCCTCGAATATGTCGGGCGATCGGACGCCGCGGCGCGAAGCCTCGCCGAGAACTACGTCGGGCTCCCCGCCGAACCGGAATTCTGAACGTGAACATCGCCTACGAACGCGGACTGCACGAGCTCGGCGACGGGCTGTACGCGTACCTCCAGCCTGACGGCGGCTGGGGCTGGAGCAACGCCGGCCTGATCACCGCACCGGGCACGTCGCTACTCGTCGACACGCTGTTCGACCTGAAGCTCACGCGCGACATGCTCGACGCGATGGCGCCGGTCACCGATCGCAACCCGATCGGGCAGGCCTTCAACACGCACGGCAACGGCGACCATTGGTTCGGTAACTCGCTGCTCCCCGACGGCATCCCGATCATCGCCAGCGCCGCCGCGATCGAGGACATGCGCGCCGCGCCGGCCGCCGCCGTCAACGTCCTATTCAACGAGCTCGACCTGGGACCTGAGTTCGACGCGTTCGCCGAGCGTGCGATGCGCAAGTTCGACTTCGCGTCGGTGCTCGAGCGGCTGCCGACCGAGTCGTTCTCGGGTGCTCACGAGCTCCGGGTCGGCGACCGCGGCGTCGAACTGATCGAGCTAGGGCCGGCGCACACGCTCGGCGACACGATCGCGCACGTGCCCGACGCGGGCGTCGTGTTCACCGGCGACCTGCTGTTCATCGAGGGGACCCCGATCATGTGGGATGGACCGGTGGCGAACTGGCTGACGGCGTGCGACCGCATCCTCGATTTAGGCGCGCGGGTGATCGTGCCCGGGCACGGCCCGGTGACCGACGCGTCCGGCGTACGCGACGTCCAGGGCTACCTCACGTACGTCCGCGACGAAGCCCGGCAGCGGTTCGAAGCCGGAATCGACGAGACCGCGGCGGCCGACGACATCGACCTGACCGACTACCGTGACTGGGGCGACCCCGAGCGGATCGCGGTCAATGTCGCGACGATCTATCGCGAGCTCGATCCGTCGTTGCCGGCGCTCACGCGTCCCGAGCTGTTTGTGCGGATGGCGCAGTGGAGCACTCGCCACTAGCAGTCCGGCTGCTCGGCTCGACCTATCATCGCGGTAGCAACGACTAGGAGGTCGATCGATGGCGACAGAGGCGGTAGACGCCGGCAACAGGACGATCGCGCGAGCGGCGGCGAACGCGGCCGAGCGCCGCGGGGACCGGCTCGCAGTCAAGTGGCAGGAGGACGGCGAGTGGCGCCAGCTGACGTTCGCCGAGGTTTCCGAGATCGTCGACGAGATCGCGCTCGGCCTGGTCGGCCTCGGGATCGAGTCAGGCGATCGCGTCGGGCTGCTCGCGAACACGCGCCCGGAGTGGACGTTCTCGAGCCTCGCGATCTCGCGCGCCGGCGCCGTGGTCGTGCCGATCTACCCGACAAACTCGCGCGAGGAATGCGAGTGGGTGGCGGGCAACTCCGAGTCGCGGGTCGTCATATGCGAGGACGCCGGCCAGGCCGCCAAGATCGAGCAGGTCCGGGACGGGCTCGACAAGCTCGAGCACGTGGTCGTGATCGACCCCGGCGCAGGCTCCGGCGACGGCGCGGGCGGGGGTGAGATCGGGCTCGACCAGCTACGAGAGCAGGGCCGTGGCGGCGACCGCGCAGAGCTCGACCGGCGCTGCGAGACGGTCTCGCCCGGCGACACCTACACGATCATCTACACCTCGGGCACGACCGGCGCGCCCAAGGGGGTCGTACTCAGCCACGGCAACTGCGCCTCGGTCGGGGTGATGTGCCAGGAGATCGGGTTCGTCACCGAGGAAGACCTGAGCTATCTGTACCTGCCGCTCGCGCACGTGTTCGCGCTGACCGTGCAGCTCGCGTCCTTCGACGTCGGCACCGGGATCGTCTACTGGGGAGGCGACACCCAGCAGATCATCGCCGAGACGATCCAGACCTCGCCGACCTACTTCCCGTCTGTGCCACGGATCTTCGAGAAGCTGTACACGCTCGCGCTGTCGATGGCCGAGAGCGAGGAGCAGCTCCGCGACGCCGTTCAGGTCGGGATGAAAGTGCGGGAGCTGCGCCGGCGCGGTGAGGAGGTGCCGGCCGAGCTGAGCGCCGGCTACGACCGAGCCGAGGAGGCTCTGTACGCCAAGGTTCGCGGGCTGTTTGGCGGCAAGCTCGAAAAGGCGGTGTCGGGCGCCGCGCCGATCTCGGTCGAGATCCTCGAGTTCTTCTACGCGTGCGGGGTGCCCGTGCTCGAGGGCTGGGGGATGACCGAGACCACCGCGCTCGGCACGGTCAACACGCTCGAGCACGTGCGGCTCGGGACCGTCGGCCGCCCGCTCCCCGGGGTCGAGCTGAAGATCGCCGACGACGGAGAGGTGATGATCAAGGGGCCGAACGTGTTCCGCGAGTACTGGCGGAACCCCGAAGCCACCCGCGAGACGTTCACCGAGGATGGGTGGATGCTGACCGGCGACCTCGGCTCGATCGACGACGACGGCTATCTGACGATCACCGGCCGCAAGAAGGACATCATCATCACCGCCGGCGGCAAGAACCTGACGCCCGCGAATCTCGAGAACGACATCAAGCAGTCGCGCTGGGTGTCCCAGGCCGTGATGCACGGCGACCGCCGTCCGTACCCGGTGGCGCTGATCACGCTCGACCCCGAGGAGATCGCGCCGTGGGCGCGCGAGCGCGACCTCCCCGAGGACATGGCCGAGCTCGTCGAGCGTGAGGAGGTGCGCGAGCTGATCCAGGACGTGCTCGACCGCGCCAACTCCAAGTACGCGCAGGTCGAGCAGATCAAGAAGTTCGCGCTCCTCGACCACGACCTCACGCAGGAGGGCGGCGAGCTGACGCCGACGCTGAAGCTAAAGCGCAATGTCGTCAACGAGCGATACGCGGATGTGTTCGAGGCGCTGTATGGCTGAGCCGAAGGCGCCGCCGTCGGACGCCGCCGACCAATCTGAATCGTTCTGCGACGTCGGCCGGGCGATCCGGCTCTGCTACGAGACATTCGGCAGCGAGAGCGACCCGCCGATGCTGCTGATCATGGGGCTCGGCATGCAGATGCTCGGGTGGCCTGAGGAGTTCTGCGAGCAGCTGGCGGGGCGCGGGTTCTACGTGGTCCGCTTCGACAACCGCGACACGGGCCGCTCGACGCGGATCCACGGTCGCCCACCGACTCCGTCGCAGCTATTGCGCCGGCAGATCGATCCGGTGCTGTATCGCTTGTCCGACATGGCCGACGACGCGGCCGGGCTGCTCCGCGAGCTCGATCTGGCGCCGGCGCACGTCGTCGGCGCCTCGATGGGCGGCATGATCGCCCAGACGCTGGCCGCCCGGCATCCGCAGGCGGTTCGGTCGCTCGTGTCGATCATGTCGATGACCGGCAACCGGTGGACGGGCCAGCCGGCGCTGCGGATCTATCCGTACCTGCTGCGGGCCGCGCCGACCGAGCGCGACGCGTACATCGAGCACATGTCGCGGATGTTCGCGATGATCGGCTCGACGGGCCTGCCGCAGGACCCCGAGCGGATCCACGACATGCTCACGCGCGCGTGGGACCGGGGTCACGACCCCGAGGGCTCGGGTCGACAGCTCGGCGCGATCGTGGCGTCGGGAGACCGGACCGCGGAGGTCCGCAAGATCACCGCGCCGACGCTCGTGATCCATGGATCGAAGGACCCGATGGTGGCGCCGTCGGGCGGCAAGGCCACGGCAAAGGCGATTCCGGGCGCGCGGCTGATGGTGGTCGAGGGAATGGGCCACGACCTCCCGGAGGCCGCCTGGCCGCAGCTGATCCCCGCGATCGCGGAGCACGCCCACGCCACCGATCGAGCCGCGGCCGATCGGACCGCGGCCGATCGGGCCGCCTCCGGCTCGCCTCTGAGTGCGTCCTGATCCGCGTGACCGCGTGACCGCGTGACCCCGTGAGTGCTGCCCCGCACATCAGCCTGCGCGACGGATCGTCGGTCGTGATCCGTCCGCTCACGGCCGATGACCAGGACCTGCTGCGGTCAGGCTTTGCCCGGCTGTCCGAACGGTCGCGCTACCTGCGCTTCCAGACTCCGCTGACCCAGCTGAGCGACGAGTGGCTGTCGTATCTGACCGCGGTCGATCACCACGACCACGAGGCGCTGGTCGCGCTCGACGAGGACGGCGACGACGCGGTCGGCGTCGCCCGATTCGTGCGGGTGAGCGAGAACGTCGCCGAGTGCGCGATCGTCGTCGCCGACGACTGGCAGAACCGTGGCCTCGGCTCGGCGCTGCTCGAGCGCCTGGTCGAGCGGGCCCACGATGAAGGGGTCGAGCGGTTCACCGCGCTGGTGCTCGCCGAGAACACCGACGCGCTGCGGCTGCTCGAGCGGCTCGGGGACACGATCCGCCATTCCGAGGGGTCTCAGCTCGAGCTGGAGATCGAGCTGCCCGCGCGCGCCGAGTCGAGCCCGCAGCTGCGGCTGGTCCTCGCCGCCGCGGCCCGCGGGCTGGTGGTGCCGGCGATCAGCATGTGGCGCCAGGTCGCGGACTTCGCCCACCGGCGCGGGCGCGCGGGAGCCGTGAGCAACCCCGCGAACGTGATCGTCGCCCATGCTTTCGCGGCCGGCGGCGGCGCGGATTCGCCGGTACTGGCGGTCGCAGCAGGGCTGGCGACGGCGCGGAACGCCCATGTCCACCTGGTAGAAAGCTACTGGCCGCTGCTGAGCGACCGTTCCTCCGCGGACGAGCGCCTGTCCGCGGCCGCCGATCGGCTGCGCCGGCAGGGGGTCGGCGTGACGGCCCACCTGCTCGGTGGCGACACCGTCGATGCGGTGATCGACGTCGCCGAGGAGACCGACGCGGCGCTGATCGTGATCGACCCGCGCGCGTCGAGTGCGATGGCGCCGTGGTCGGCCTACGCGCTTCCCGCTCGCGTGTGCGCACGGGCGCCGTGTGACGTGCTGATCGCGCGCGACGCTGCTTAACAGAGCGGGCCCGGGCTGATCGCCCGGGCCCACCCCAGCTAAGAAATCGGGCTTGGTCGGCTAGGCCGCCGCGCTCAGTCCTTCGAGCTCGGCGGTCGCGGCCAGACGCCGGAGGCCCTGCTCCTCGAGCTGACGCGCCCGCTCGGCGGTGATGCCGAGCTCGGATCCTGCCTGACGCAAGGTCCGGGGCTCCTCGCCCGCGAGGCCGAACCGCAACCGGATCACGCTCGCCTCGGCCGCCGGCAAACGCTCGACGGCCTCGTTGACGCGCTGGTCGCGCTCGAGGTCGGCCACTTCTTCCATCGGCTCCGGTCGATCGCTCGCGAGCAGATCGCCGAGCGCCGTCTCGCCGTCCTCGCTGACCGGCTGATCGAGGCTGGTCATCGCGCGGCTCAACTCACGAAGCTCCATGACCTCGTCAAGCTCCAGCTCCGCGACCGCCGCGATCTCCTCGTCGGTCGGCTCGCGCCCGAGCTTGGTGTTCAGCTCGGCCTCGATCTTGCGGACCTTGACCTGGCGCTGAGAGACGTGCACCGGCACCCGGATCGTCCGGCCATGGTTCTGCAGGCCACGCTGTATCGCCTGACGGATCCACAGCGTGCCGTACGTCGAGAACTTGAATCCGCGCCGCCAGTCGAACTTCTCGACCGCGCGGATCAGTCCGAGCATCCCCTCTTGAACCAGGTCTTCCATCGGCAGGCCGTGACCCTGATAGCGCCGAGCCTGCGAGACCACGAGCCGGAGGTTTGCGTTGATCATCCGCTCCTTGGCAGCGAGGTCACCGCGCTCGATCCTCTTGGCGAGCTCGATCTCCTCCGCCGCGGTCAGCAGCGGGTGCACGCGAGCCTTGCGCATGAACAGCTCGAGCGACTCGAGCGAGCCTGCGGTGTCGGCGACCCGTACCTCGGCCCCGGCATCGGCCTGAGCGCCGGCATGCGCGCCCCGCCGGCGGTCCTGCCGTCGGTTGGCCGCAGTTGCCCTGCGCTTCGGGCTGGCTGACCGAAGGCGCCTGGTGGTTTCGTGCTTACCGGACCGGGGGGAAGAGGTCCGATCTACTTCAAAATTTTCCAATTCAATCCCTTTATCATCCATAGTTCGATACAGATCGAATTATAGCATTGTTCGACGGTCATCGAACGATGCGCTTCGAGGTATTTCGCCGCTGAGAAACCACGGCTGAATGGGAAGACGCCGAGGAGTCCGGCTTTCTTCTACCCGTTGAAACGGTCTTCTTGAATACTTCTTTTCGGCCCGGATGTCACACCGGTCTTCGTGAATCCTTCGATTCCGGCTCGAGACCTCCTGCCCGTTTTTACGCGAGGCTGAACGCAGGCGCGGCCATCCGGCCATCCGGCCGTGTGGGACTGGGCCTGCCGGCGCGGCTGCTCGAGCGCGCGTGATGCGACGGGGGCAGGTGTTGAGGATCGCCACTCACAGCTGTGATCGAGTGATTGTGGCTGCAACGATGAGGCGCCGCCGCCGGGCTAATCGGATATTCGACGGGGCGCGGGTCGCGCGGGTCGCGCGGGTGCGGGGTCGCGAGGTGCCCGCGGGCGCGTGACGCGGGTCGCGTGGGGCCTGCCGGCGCCCGTCGGCGTGTGACGCACCTCACAGTCGCGCGTTTCCGGGGTCGTGCCCCGGGTAGCGCCTTCAACGATGAGCGTGGAGAACCTGACCCGAGAGGCCCGCGATGCGTTCGCGGGCTATGCCGACCCCGAGGAGCGCCCGCCGTTTCGCACGTACGCGGCGCTGACCACGGTCTTCAACGCCGGCTTCGCCGGGGCCCTGTTCGCGGCCAAGCGCTCGGACCGGCTACCGGAGGACGTGTCGGCGCAGGACCTAGTGCTGATCGGCACCGCCAGCCACAAGCTGTCGCGGCTGCTGGCCAAGGACAAGGTCACGAGCTTCGTCCGCGCCCCGTTCACCGCGTACCAGGGCCGCGGCGGTCCCGCCGAGGTCGAGGAGCGAGCGCGCGGCGAGGGCGTCCGGAGGGCAGTCGGCGAGCTGCTGATCTGCCCGTATTGCCTCGGCCTGTGGGCGTCGGGCGCGTTCCACGTGGGCCTGATGTTCGCGCCGCGGGTGACGCGGGTGGCGGCGTCGACGCTGACCGCGCTGACGGTGTCGGACTTCCTCCAGATCGCGTACAAGGCCGCGGAGGATCGCGGACTCGGCGGGGCGTAGCCGGCGGCCCGGCACTCTCCCCGCCGGCTGCCCCCAACCGTGCGCAACTCGCCAAACCTCACCCACCCGCACCGGTTTTGGCTGGATAAGCGCCCGGGAGGCGCTTATGTTCGCCATGCGTCCGCGCGACGGGCACCTTGGCGAGTTCTGCACCCCTTGCGACGGCCCGGCCCACGCCGGCGCCCAACGCCGCCAAACGCCGGCGCCACGACCCCTGGAACGGCGGGCCGTAGTTCGCCGCAGCCCCTCGGGAGAACTACTGCTAACGCTTTCGGCCGACTACGACGATAAAGGGGTGTGTTCGCCGACAGCCAGGCACTCTCCCGTGCCAGTCATGAGCTCCGCACGCCGCTGAACGCGATCCTCGGCTTCGGGCAGCTGCTGGCGCTCGACGAGCTCAACGAGTCACAGCGCCACAGCGTCGATCAGATCGTGGCCGGCGGCCGCCACCTGCTGGCGCTGATCGAGGACCTGCTCAACGTCTCGCGCCTCGATGCGACGGGCCTCGAGCGCCAGCCCGTCGATGTCGCCACCTTGATCGACGACGCGGCGTCGCTGTGCGCGCCGCTCGCGGCCGCCGACTCGCTGACCGTCACGGTCGATGCCGGCGAGGAGCCGCTGTGGGCGGTCGCCGACGATCGCCGGCTCAAGCAGGTGCTGCTCAACCTGATCTCGAACGCGATCAAGTACAACCGTCCCGGCGGGTCGATCACGGTCCGCGCCCGGCCCGACGGGGTCGAGGGCGTCCGCCTCGACGTGATCGACTCCGGCATCGGCATGACCTTCCAGCAGCTCGGCCGCCTGTTCCAGCCGTTCGAGCGCCTAGATGCTTCGCGCCGCGGGATCGAGGGCAGCGGGCTAGGCCTCGCGGTGTCGAAGGCGCTGGTCGAGGCGATGGACGGCACGATCGACGTGGCGTCGACCCCCGGCAGCGGCACGGTCTTCAGCGTCCGGCTGCCGGCCGGCGAGACGGTCCGACCCGCCGGCGAGGCGGTCCGACCCACCGGCGAGACGGTCCGACCCACCGGCGAGACGGTCCAGGCCGGCGCCTACGCGCTGGCCCAGGCCGCCTGAGCGCCCCTCGAGGGCGGGGCTGCATTAGGCCCGAAACCTCCGCCCGCCCGGCGACTTCCGGGACGTAAGCATGTGGGGGATGCTTATTGCCCGGCGGCCGGCGCGGATCGCGAGCTTCCGGGCCTTAACCATCCGGGCTCAGGCGCCGCGATCGCCCGCGATCTCACGGCACCGTGATCCCGCCGGCTGGCGAGCCGGGCACCAGCGGCGCCGGCGACGGCGATGGCCCGCTCGGCGGGAGCAGACTGTCGGCGGCCGAGCCGGCGGACTCCACCGCCTGCGTCACGACCGGACCGGCCGGCGCGGGAACCTGCTTGGTGACCGAAGTCACGACCTTGACGACGGTATCGACCGGCGTCGGCTGGGGGGATGGATTCGGGTACGGCGCCGGGGAGGGCGTAGGCGACGGGGAGCCCGACGGAGGCGGAGAGGACACGCCACCGGAGCCGCCACCGGCCACGCCACCGGAGCCGCCACCGACCGCGCCACCGGCCGACCCCGACCCCGACCCGGTGCCGCCCGAAGAACCCGGAGCTGGAGCCGTGTGCCGCGCCGGCGCCTGCCCCGCGACACGCCGCCCACCCGGAACCGACGGCGCCAACGCCGGCACCACCGGCAGCGACGCCGTCGTGAACGTGTGAGCACCGCCCGACCCGCCCGAACCCGAGCCCGAGCCCGCGTGGGCGCCGGCGGAAGATCCACCTGCCGCCAGCGACGGACCGGCGAACAACTGGCCGAGCACCCCGACGCCACCGAATCCGCCACCGAGCGCGAGCGCGAGGAGCGACGCGAGCATCGCGAAGGGCACGATCAAGGCGGCGGTCGAGGCTCCGAACAGCTGGCGCCGCCACACCCGGGCAAGGCTCATGCATCGCAGGGTACCCGCGCATTCCGGAGCACAAGCGCGGCGGAAGCAGATGACAACCGCACGCGAACATGCCTGGTTTGCCGGCGCCGCGGGTACGATCAGCCCGGGGTACCCGCAGCCCCGACTCCTCTCGTATGCAGCGCCTTTCCATCGCCCGCTCGCTGCGCCTGGCGCTCGTCGCGCTGACGCTGGCGCTCGCCGTCGTGGCCGCGCTGGGCACGGCAAGCCTCTACAACTCTCGCCAACACTACGAGAACCGACTGGAAGCGACCTCGTCGCTCGCGACCGCCGCGGCCAACCTCGCCGGCGCCGGCATCGCCGAGGAGGAGGTCCTCCGCGACGCGCACGGGCCAACCGCGGCTGCCGCCCGCGCCCAGGTCGCCCGTGAGTACCAGAGCGCGGCCACCACCGCCACGAACCTCGCGAAGAGCGACCCGATCAGCGAGCGCCTCGTGAACGCCCAGGTCGCGGCCGAGAACCAGGCGCGGAACCTGGCTCTCACCGGACAGCTCCCACAAGCCACCGCCGTCAACGGCCCGCTCGCGACCGCGCGCAACCTCGCCACCCAACTCCAGCAGCGCCAGATTATCCGCGAGGCGCAGGCCCGCACACAGGCCCGGTCGGCGTCGCGCAGAGCCCTCCTTCTGATCGTCGTCGCGGGCGTGCTCGCGCTCGCCGGCGCGCTCGCGTTGATCACGGTGCTGGTCCGCTCGATGCGCGAGCCACTCGACGAGTTGGTCCAGGCGACCCACAGCCTCGCGGAGGGCCGGCTCGAGCAGCGCGTGAACCCGTCCGGGCCCCGCGAGCTTCAGGACCTCGCCGGCGCATTCAACGCGATGGGCCAGGACCTCGCGACCGCCCAGACCCGGATCGAGGAGGAGCGCCAGCGCCTGGCGATCACGATCGAGAGCCTCGGAGACGCGCTGCTCGTGACCGAGCCAGGATCGAGCACGATCGCGACCGTGAACCCAAGGGCAGCCGAGCTTGTCCCGGAGCTCACCATCGGAAGCGACATAAACGCAGACGAGAGCCCGCTGCCCCCCGAGCAGTCGGCGCTGAAGCGCGAGATGCTGATCGAGCACAACGGGCGCTCGCTGGCGGTCACCGCCGCCAACCTCGGGTCCCACGACGCCGGCGTCGTGTGGACGGTCCGCGACATGAGTGAGCGCGCCCGCCTAGAGCGCGCCAAGAGCGAGTTCGTGGCGACCGCGTCGCACGAGCTGCGCAGCCCGCTGACGTCGATCAAGGGCTTCGTCGAGTTGCTCCAGCGCTCGCCCGAGGACATGTCCGACCGCCAGCGCGAGTTCGTCGACATCATCCTCAAGTCGACCGACCGGCTCGTCGAGCTCGTCAACGACCTGCTCGACGTGGCGCGGATCGAGGCCGACCATGTCGAGATCAACCGGCGCCCGATCGACGTCGGCGAGGTCGTCCACGACGTGGTCGAGCTGATGGAGCCACGCGTGCTCGCGAAGAAGCAGAATCTGACCGCGTACGTCGCGCCGACGCTGCCGCCCGCGCTCGCCGATCCGGGACGCGTCCGCCAGATCGTCGCCAACCTGCTGACCAACGCGCACCTGTACACCCCCGAGGGAGGCACCCTCCACGTCGGCGTCGAGGCTGACCGGGCCTGGGTGCAGATCGTCGTCGCCGACTCCGGGGTGGGGATGAGCGAGGAGGAGACCGGGCGCATCTTCGACCGCTTTTACCGGGCGGGGAATCGAAGCGGGTCGAACCCGGGAACCGGTCTCGGGCTGTCGATCGTCAAGTCGCTCGTCGACCTCCACTTCGGCCAGATCACCGTCGAGAGCGAGGTCGGGCGGGGCTCGGTGTTCCGCGTACGGCTGCCCGCGGCCGTGCCGGGTCTCGACACCGCGGGCGCGCTCGAGTCGATCCGCGGCCGCAGCGTCCTGGTCGTCGACGACGAGGAGGAGATCGCCGAGCTGATCGCGAGCCAGCTCGCCGCGCTCGACGTCCAGACCACGATCGCGCTCAGTGGCGAGGACGCGCTGCACAAACTCCACGAGAAGCACTACGACGCGGTCACGCTCGACATCCTGATGCCGGGGATGGACGGGTTCGAGGTGCTGCGCCAGGTCCGCGCCGACCGCGAGCTCGCGACCACGCCGATCGTGTTCGTGTCGGTGTTCTCGGGCCGCCAGGAGCTCGCCGGCGAGTGGGTCGTGTCCAAGCCGATCGACGCCAGCGAGCTCCGGGCGGTGCTCGGCGCCGCGGTCAGCGCCGGTCGCTCGCGCGTGCTGGTCGTCGGCCGCGAGGAGCTCCAGACAACGCTCGAGCCGGCGCTCGACGACCTCGGCATCGAGTTTCAATGGGAGATGACCGGCGTGGCGGCCGCCCGCGTGTGCCGGGAGCGCCGGTTCGAGGTCGCGCTCGTCGACGTCGGCATCCGCAATCCGCAGATGGTGATCCAGGCGCTCGACCTGCGCGGCCGGCGCGTCCGGCGGGCCGTGATCCTGGTGTCGGACGGGGAGACGCCGACGCCGGCCGGGGTCGGAAAGCTCGGCATGGAGGTCGTTCCGGCCGAGTACGCGGCCTCGGCCGTTCTTGCCGCTCTCCGTGGCGAGCGCTAGTTTGTCCGATGCCGGGGTAACCTTACCGGCAGGACGGGTCGGCTTGACGCTGCACGAATTGACATAGCTAGGCTAGGTTTCGATGGCGGTTCAGAGCGACATCGGCCTGATCGACGAGCTGGTGCGGTTGCGCGCCGAGCTCAGTCGCCGCGAGCGCGAAGCCGCCGACAAGGAGCTCCAGCTCCAGCGCTATGCCGCCGACCTGCGCGAGACGTTCAAGCAGGAGCGGTCTCGAGCTCAGGAGCTTCGCCGCTCCTACATGGCGACCGTCCGGGCGCTGTCGAACGCGGTCGAAGCCCGCGACGCCTATACCGGCAAGCATGCCGAGCGGGTCGCCGCTTACGGCCTCGTGATCGCGCGCAAGTTCGCGCCCGAGCTCGAGATCACCCCCGAGCTCGAGTTCGGCTACCTCCTCCACGACGTCGGCAAGGTCGCGATCCCGGACGCGATTCTTTACAAGCCGAGCTCGCTCGACGACACCGAGCGCGCGCTGATGTCGCGCCATCCGGTGATCGGCGCCGAGATCGTCCATGGGATCGAGTTCCTGTCCGAGGCCGCCGCGGTCGTACGCTCGCACCACGAGCGCTGGGACGGCACCGGCTACCCCGACGGCCTCGCCGGCGAGGAGATCCCGCTCGCGGCGCGCGTGTTCTCGGTCGCCGACGTGCTCGATGCGCTGACCACCGACCGTCCGTATCGGCCGGCGTGCTCGATGCGCTACGCCCGCGCGATGATCACCGGCGAGAGTGGAACGCAGTTCGATCCCCGCGTCGTCGAGGCGTTCAGCGCGATCGACGACGAGGTGTTCGAGCGAATCGCGGCCGAGATCCGATGACGGCGGACTCGCCGGACGCGGCCCTCCACGGCGTACTGATCGTCGACGACGACCAGTTCATCCGCAAGCTGATCGCCACCACGCTCGAGGACGTCGCTGAGTTCGACCTGCACGAGGCGGCCGACGGGGTCGAGGCGATCGAGGTCGCGCGGCGCGAGCGGCCGTCGCTCGTATTCCTCGACGTGGACATGCCGCGCCTGAACGGGATCGAGGCGTGCCGGCAGTTGCGCGCCGACGACGACGGCAACGAGCTGACGATCGTGATGCTGACGGCGGCGTCGGGCGACAGCATCGAGTCGGATGCCGAGCAGGCCGGCGCCGACCTGTTCCTCACCAAGCCGTTCAGCCCGCTCGACCTGCTGCGCCTGGTCGATCAGCTGGGCGAGCGCAGCACTCGCTGAGGCTGCAACACTGCCGAGCATGACTCGCCGGGCCTGGGTGGCGTTCGCGGCGTCCTCGCTGATCTGGGGCGTGCCGTACCTGTTCATCAAGATCGCAGTCGACCACGGGGTCACGCCGCCGGTGCTCGCGTGGGGCCGGGTCACGCTCGGCGCAGTCGTGCTGCTGGCGCTGGCCGCGCGCGCCGGCACGCTCGGGACCGTGCGCCGGCACTGGCGCGGGCTGCTCGCGTTCGCGGTCGCCGAGATCGCGATTCCGTTCCCCATGCTCGCGATCGGCGAGGAGCGCGTTCCCTCGTCGCTGGCGGCGATCATGGTCGCGACTGTCCCGCTGATCGGCGCGATCCTGGCGATGCGCTTCGACCACTCCGAGCGGCCGACGCCGGTGCGCGCGCTCGGCCTCGCGATCGGGTTTGGCGGCGTGATCGCGCTCGTCGGGATCGACGTCGCCGGCAACGGCGGCGAGCTGCTCGGGGTCGGCGCGATCATGATCACTGCGACCGGCTACGCGATCGGGCCGATGCTGGTCAAGCACCGCCTGGCGGGGCTCGACCCTCGCGCGACCATGGGCGCGAGCCTCGCGATGGCGTCGCTGATCCTGCTGCCGTGGGCGGCGCTCGACCTGCCGAGCCATATGCCCTCGGCGGGCGGGATCGGGTCGGTCGTCGTGCTCGGGCTGCTGTGCACCGCCGTCGGGTTCGTCGTCTACGCGATCCTGATCGGCGAGGCCGGCCCGAGCCGCGCCACCGTGATCACGTACGTCAACCCGGTCGTGGCGGTCACGCTCGGCGTGCTGCTGCTCGGCGAACAGCCCGGGGCGGGCGCGATCGCCGGTCTGCTCCTGATTCTCGCCGGCGGCTGGCTGGCGACCGACGGGCGGCTTCCGCCCGGGATCGCGCGGCTGGCGGCGCGCGTGCCGCGGCGTGCGCGTCCGGTCGGCGAACATCTCGACTTAGCCGCCGGCCCCGGCCTTCCGGGAACGTGACATTCGGCGCCGGCGCGCCGGCGAATGTCACGTTCGCCGCGACTCTCGCGGCCAAAGTGGATCTCGGCCCTCAGCTGGCGCCGAGTGTCACCTTGATCGCCATGCCGCAGCCCGCTCCAGATGCCCGCCGTTGATGGGCCGCCTGCGGCGGCGTCCAGCCGGATGACTCGTGGCCGGCCCGGTCTTGGCGAGGCCGAATGCCGAGCGGGCCGAGCCACGAGGCCGGTTCCGCCGGGCATCCATGCCCGCCGGCAATGGCGGCCGCTGACCGGATGGGGTACGTTGGCCCCACGGACGACGCGCCGCAGGCGCGGCCCCAGAAACCCCTTAGGAAATTTTGATCAGGACGATCGTGTTCACGACGAACGCCACCGCGAACCCGACCGTCCAGCGGTTCAGGTTCCGCTCGACGAGCGACCCGCCGCCGAACGGGCCCGCGCCGGTGCCGACGCCGAACGCGCCCGACAGGCCGGCGTCCTTACCCGAGTGCATCAGGATCAGGAACACCAGGACGACGCAAATGGCCACCTGGACCAAGCCGAGAACCGTGCTCATTGCGGGTCGATGGTAGCGCGGTCGATGCCGTGCAGGATCTCTACGGCCTCGCCCCGGAGTGCCCGGTCGAGCTCCTCGTAGTCGGCGTCGGACAGCTTGCCGGTCCGGTGGTCGAGGTCTGCGTCGCGGAGCTCGCGGTACTTGGCCTCGCGCGCGGCTTCGAGGTCGGCGAGCGGGTCGGGGCCGACCTCGCCCGGCGCGCCCAGCCGGCGCAGTGGCGTGGTCACGAACAGGACCACGGCCGCGAGGATCACCAGGATGATCAGGTACTCCACGGTCTCACACCGGCTCGCGGACCGCGACGGGCGGCGGTGCCGACGCGCGGGCCTTGCGCGGGGCGGTCGCGCGCCGGCGCGCGAACGACGGCACCGGCCACAGCGCGATCAGCCCGCCGCCACCCATGATCAGCGCGCCCAGCCACAGCCAACTCACCAGCGGGTCCACTATCAGCAGGAACTCCGTCGGCCACGGGTGGGTGACGAACCGCTTGGCGATCTCGGACACCGCGAGGTCGCGTTCGGCCCACAGTGTGTTCATCGTCGTCTGGGCCTGGGCAGGCGACTGCTTGGCGGCCTGGGTCATCACCTGTGGCGCGTATGCGGCGAACAGGCTGTTGCCCTTGTTGATCAGCGGTGCCAGCGGCGTGGGATCGACGTTGATCACCGTCCAGATGTCGCGCCCCAGGCCGGCATCCAGGCCGACCTGACTGTCGGAGTTGGAGGTGTCGAAGAACTTGCCGATGAGGCCGTCTTGGGGATTCTGCGAGGGATAGAAGCTGCGGATAGTGGTGACGTTCGTCACGTGCTTGCCGCCCTTGCTTACGTTCAGCACCGCTCCGAACGAGATCTTCTGGTCGGTCACCGAGTAGATGGGCCGCGCGTACCGGATCGTGTAGCCGTCGACGCTCGCCTTCTGGCCCGGGGACATGATCACGTCCTGGGAGTGCTGGAACGACGAGGAGCCCGCGACGCCGATGAGGAGCACCGCGAGGCCGGCGTGGACGATGTAGCCGCCGTAACGCCGGCGATTGCGCCGGATCAGCCCGAAGAACGCGATCGGCACCGCGTCGTGGGTCATCGCCCGGCGTGCCACGACCCCGCGCGCGAGCTCCTGGGCGACCGAGGTCAGCACGAAGCCCGCGAGCGCGAACAGGATCAACGCGAACGGCCGCGAGCTCGGACCGCCGGGCCAGAACAGCAGCACGAAGAACGTCACCAGCCCGGCGGCGACCGGAATGGCGAAGTTTCGGCGCAGGTTCGCGACCGTCACCCGCCGCCAGGCGATGATCGGCCCGATGCCCGACAGCAGGACGAGGATCAGCGCCAGCGGGACGATGAACGGCCGGAACGCCGGCGGCCCGACCGCCACCTTGGTCCCGGTCAGCGCCTGGGAGATCAGCGGGAAGAACGTAACCCAGAAGATCACGAACACCATCCCGACGAGCACCAGGTTCTGGAACAGGAACACGGCCTCGCGCGACAGCAGCGATTCGAGCCGGGCGTCGGAGCGCAGCTGGTCGCGCCGCCAGACGATCAGCCCGATCGACCCGAGGACCATGACCGCGAGCAGGATCACGAACGGCACACCGAGGGTGGAGGCGCCGAACGCGTGAATCGAGTCGAGGACCCCGGAGCGCACCAGGAACGTCCCGAGGATCGACAGCGTGCCCGCGGCCAGCACAAGCGAGACGTTCCACACCTTCAGCATCCCGCGCTTCTCCTGGATCATCACCGAGTGGATGAACGCGGTGATGCACAGCCACGGCATCAGCGCGGCGTTCTCTACCGGGTCCCAGGCCCAATATCCGCCCCAGCCGAGCTCGGTGTATGACCACCGCGCCCCGAGCAGGACGCCGATCCCGAGGAACAGCCACGCCCCGAGCGCGAATCGCCGGGTGAGCGAGATCCACTCGGCACCCAGCCGGCCGGTGATCAGCGCCCCGATCGCGAACGCGAACGGGACCGTCAGCAGCGTGTACCCCGAGTACAGCATCGGGGGATGGATCATCATGCTGGGGTGAAGCAGGAGCGGGTCGAGCCCGGCGCCCTCGGCGGGCGGGTTCGCGCTGGTGAAGAACGGGTTGGCCCAGAACGCGGCCAGCGACGTGAAGAACGCGCCGAAGCCGAGCAGAACCGCGGTCGCGTACGGCGCGATCTCGCGCGCGCGGCGGCGCGTGAGGAACAGGATCAGGCTCGACCACAGCGACAGCAGGAACACCCACAGGAGCAGCGACCCTTCCTGAGAGGACCACGCCGCGGCGAGCTTGTAGAACATCGGCGTGGTCGTCGAGGAATGCTCGGCGACCACGTTGAACGAGAAATCGGAGCGGAAGAAGGCGTCCTCGAGGATCGCGAACGCGAGCGTCGCCATCGCGGCGATCGCGTACACCGAACGACGCCCGACGTCGACCCACTCGCGTCTACGCGCGCGAGCGCCGTAGATCGACGCGCCGATGCCGAACACGGCGGTGCCGAGAATCATGATCAGGAGCGCGCGGCCGATCACCGCCATTTCAGAGCCTCACTCCAACCATCGCTACGACGCCGCAGCCGCCTGGTACTTCGACGGGCATTTGGTCGTGAGCGAGTTTCCCTGGCCGACGTAGGTGGTTCCCGCATTGCCCTTCTCGACGGCGACCATGACGGCCCGGCCGGGCGCGAACGGGTCGGGCACGATCCCGTTGTAGCGCACCGGAACCGAGACCGGCAGCTTGGGGTCGCGGATCCGGAACAGCAGCGTCGTACCGTCGCGCTGCACCGAGCCGGTGAGCACCGTGCCGGCGAGCTCGTAGGTCTGGCCGGCCCTCCCCTTGGCCAGCAGCTGGGACGCCGTGTACTCCTTGTTTCCTGCGGTGAAGCTGACGTAGACGAGCGCCGACGCGAGCAGCAGGGCGGCGGTCAGGGCAACACTCAGGCGGATGGCGCGCTTGCGGCTGGGATCCATGCCTGGCGTGATTCTCCCACACCCCGCCCATCGATCCCTCCGCCATTCACGACCTGGGGGTGCCTGCCGATTAACGTCGTATTAGAGGAGAGCGGCTCTCGGATTAATTGAGAAACGAATCGCCTAAACGAGCGTTATTTACCTAGACATGGTTGTCAGATCCAAAACAAGCGAAATCAGCATCCGGTGGCGCCGGCGGGCACGCGGCGCACATAAGCCGCCGGCGCGTCCGATCGCGGCGCCCGAGATGGACGTCGCCGCTCGCGAGCGCGGCCAGGGCGCCCGCTCCGAGGATCGCGCGCTTTACGCGTGCGAGTGCGGCTACGCATTCGAGGCGCTGGTCACGACCTCGGTCGGCTGCCCCCACTGCACGCGTACGCAGGCCTGGTAGCAGGCAAACGCGTCCGTACCACGCCCGCGCGCACCGGCGCGCGCGGGCGATCCGACCCTGGACACGGTCGTAGATCGAGATCCTGGACGCGGCCGTAAGAAATCGAGATCCGCCGGCGCCCGTAGACGCAGACGCGGTCACGCGCGCTGGTGCCCAGACCGCGAGCCGGCCGAGATCGCGCCGCCCCAGGCGCTCACGCGGCCGACTCGCATCCCTGAGCCGGTCCCGTAATTCGCCCCCGAGGCCCCGAACGTGTGGCTGAATCGATAGTTCCAGAGGGTCCCGGCGTAGTCAAATACGTTCATCTGGGCCTGCTATAACCAGCGCTTATGGCAGGTCTGAGCCCGCGACGGACGCTCGAGTGACGTAGCTGAGCGACCTCGAGCTCAGGCAGCTGCGCTACTTCGTGGCCGTCGCGCAGGACGGTCAGATGACCCGTGCCGCCCGTCGCCTCCAGCTGGCGCAGCCGGCGCTCTCGCAGGCGATCGCGCGGCTCGAGTCGCAGGTTGGCGTGAGACTGTTCGACCGCACCCCCCGCGGCGTGACGGTCACCCCGGCTGGAGAGGCGTTCCTCGAGAAGGCGCAGGCGACGCTCGCCGCGGTCGACGAGGTCAACGCAACCGCGCGCTCGTGGGTGCGCGAGCAGGAGGGCCGGCTCCACGCCGGATTCATGGCGATGACCCCGCCGATGATGGCCGGCGACCTGGTGTCGCGGTTCATGACGGCGCACCCCGAGGTCACGATCGAGTGGCGCCAGCTTGGCTACCCCACGCTCGACGCTCGCGCGTGGCTTAGCGACTTCGACGCCGCGCTCATCTGGTTCGCGCCGAGCGCGCACGGCCTCGCCAGCCAGCCGATCCGGACGAGCCCACTGGTCGTGACCATGGCCGAGAGCCATCCGCTCGCCGCTCGCTCGGAGCTGACGGTCGCCGACGTGCTCGACGAGACGTTCCCCGGGGTGGTCGACTGGTGCGATCCGGTGTGGCTCGGCTACTGGGGCCTCGACGCCTACCGCGGAGGCCCGGCCCGGCGCACCGACGACGGCGCGATCACGCCCGAGGAGGTTGCGTCGATCGTCGCCGCCGGCCGGGCGATCACGACGGTCCCCGAGCTCGTGGCGGTCCCCTACGTGCACCTCGGGATCAAGGCGGTCCCGCTGGTCGACGCCGATCCTGCCGTCCTCATGCTCGTCTGGCCCGAAGGGGCGGCAACGCCGCTGGTGGCGGAGCTGGTGCAGACGGCTCGCGCGCTGGCTGAACCGGACCGGTCCGACGCCGCTTCACGCGCGTGAGAAATCCGTCCACCGGTCGTTGATCTCACAGGTGGAGAGCCTCCTCGGGGGCGATCCGCCGTGTGCGCGTGGGTGGCCCGGACAGGACGACGGCGGCCCGCAGCGCCCCTGCCCCGATGGACGCCAACCCCAACACCTACATCGACGCCGTCGAGCACGACGGCGTCGTCGTCGTCGCGGTCGACGGCGAGGTCGACCTGTGCTCGGCGGACCAGTTCGCGCGGTCGCTCGCGACCGCGGCGGACAGCGACGTACGGGCGATACTGCTCGATCTCGATCGCGTCAGCTTCATGGACTCGGCCGGCCTGCATGTGCTGCTCCAGTTCTCGGGCGCGGAACGCGACCGACTGTCGCTGACGCGGGGATCCCCCCAGGTGCAGCGCCTGCTCGAGGTCACCGGGGTCCGGCGCTATCTGCCGTTCGTGCCCTCGTCCTCGCCCGAGCGCAACGGCGCGCGCCCGGCAGCCGTTCCGCTGACCAGCGACTGAGGCCGCTCACAGCGAGTCGAGCACCTCGTTCAGGGTCGCGCTCGGGCGCATCGCCGCCGTCACCTTGTCGTTATCGGGGCGGTAATAGCCGCCGATCTCGACCGACGAGCCCTGTACGGCGGCCAGCTCTTCGACGATCGTCTCCTCGCCCGCGGCCAGCCGATCGGCCAGCGGCTTGAACCGTTCCGCGAGCTCGGCGTCGTCGCCCTGCTCGGCGAGCTCCCGGGCCCAGTACAGCGCCAGGTAGAAGTGAGTGCCGCGGTTGTCGAGCTCGCCTACCTTCCGCGATGGCGAGCGGTCCTCCTCGAGCAGCCGCCCGATCGCGCGGTCGAGGGTGTCGGCGAGCAGCTTCGCGCCCCGGTTGTCGTCCTGACCGGCGAGCAGCTCGAGCGACGGCCCGAGCGCGAGGAACTCCCCGAGCGAGTCCCAGCGCAGGTGGTTCTCCTCGAGGAACTGCTGGACGTGCCGGGGGGCCGATCCGCCCGCGCCCGTCTCGAACAGGCCGCCGCCCGCCATCAGCGGGACGATCGACAGCATCTTCGCACTCGTGCCGAGCTCTAGGATCGGGAACAGATCGGTGAGGTAGTCGCGGAGCACGTTGCCCGTGACCGAGATCGTGTCCTTGCCGGCGCGGGCGCGCTCGAGCGTGAACCTGGCGGCCTGGGCTACGTCGAGGATCTCGATCTGGACGCCGTCCGTGTCGAGCTCGTCGAGCGCCGGCCGAACCTTGCGCAGGACCTCGGCGTCGTGGGCGCGCGTCTCGTCGAGCCAGAACACCGCGGGCGTGCCCGTCTCCCGCGCGCGCGAGACCGCGAGCCGCACCCAGTCCTGGATCGGAGCGTCCTTCGTCTGGCACATCCGCCAGATGTCGCCGGCGTCGGCCTCGTGCTCGAGCCGAGTCTCGCCAGCGTCGTCGACCACGCGGACCGACCCCGGCCCGGCGATCTCGAACGTCTTGTCGTGCGACCCGTATTCCTCGGCCGCCTGGGCCATCAGCCCGATGTTCGGCGTGCTTCCCATCGTCGCGGGATCGAACGCGCCGTGCCGGCGGCAGTCCTCGACGGTCTCGGCATACAGCGCCGCGTAGGAGTGATCGGGGATCACGAACTTCGCGTCCTGGTGCTCGCCGTCCCGATTCCACATCTGGCCCGCGGTGCGGATCGCGGCGGGCATCGAGGCGTCGATGATCACGTCGCTCGGGACGTGGAGGTTCGTGATGCCGCGGGCCGAATCGACCATCGCGAGCGGCGGGCCGCTCTCGTACGCGGCGTCGATCGCCTGCTGGACCGCCGCGCGCTGGTCCTCGGGCAGCGAGTCGATCGCCTTGAGCATCGCCCCCACGCCGTCGTTCGGGTCGACGCGGGCGGATTTGAGCTCACCGCCGTGCTGCTCGAACAGATCCGCGAAGTACGCGCGGACCGCGTGCCCGAAGATGATTGGGTCGGACACGCGCATCATCGTCGTCTTCAGCTGGACCGAGAACAGGACGCCCTGCTCCTTTGCCTCGGCGATCTGGCCGGCCAGGAACGCCCGGAGCGCGGCACGGCGCATGACCGCTGCGTCGAGGACCTCGCCCGCCTTGACCGGCGTCTTCTCCTTCAGCACGGTTACCTTGCCATCGGGATCGACGTGCTCGATCCGGACGCTGCCCTCGCGCTCCACGGTCGTCGACCGCTCGGTCGAGCGGAAATCGTCGGCGTCCATCGTCGAGACGTGCGACTTCGACTCCGAGGACCACTTCGAGACCGAGTAGGGGTGCTGGCGGGCGTGTTCCTTGACCGACGCCGGCGCGCGGCGGTCGGAGTTGCCCTGACGGAGAACCGGGTTGACCGCGCTCCCCTTGACCTTGTCGTAGCGCCGGCGTACCTCGCGCTGGTCGTCGTCGGCGGGGTCCTCGGGGTAGTCGGGGATCGCGTACCCCTGGCCCTGGAGCTCCTCGATCGCGGACTTCAGCTGCGGCACCGACGCGCTGATGTTCGGCAGCTTGACGATGTTGGCCTCGGGCTGCTCGGCGAGCGTGCCGAGCTCGCTGAGCGCGTCCTCGACCCGCTGCTCCTCGTCGAGCTCATCGGGAAACTGGGCCAGGATCCGGCCCGACAGCGAGATGTCCCGGACCTCGATCTCGATCCCGGCCGCGGCGGCGAACGCGCGGACGATCGGCAGCAGCGACGCGGTGGCGAGCGCCGGTGCCTCGTCGGTCAACGTGTAGACGATCTTCATCGAGCCCGGCAGGGTAGCGGTGCGAACGCGGCCACTAGCCGGCGAGCGCCTGCGCCAGATCGGCCCACAGGTCCTCGACATCCTCGAGCCCGACGCTCAAACGGAGCAGGCCAGGCGGGACCCGATCGGGCTCCCAGCGCGAGCGGGCCTCGAGCGTCGAAGCCACCCCACCGAGGCTCGTCGCGTTCTCGATCAGCTTGAGCGAGCGCTCCACCTGCACCGCGGCTTCGGCGCCGGCGACGTCAAACGACAGCAACGGGCCGAACTCGTCGACGTACTCGGCCGCGACCGGATCGCCGAGCCCGGGGTATCGCACGCGCTCGACCGCGGGATGCTCGGCGAGCCGGCGCGCGAGCTCGAGCGCGGTCGCGGACTGGCGCTTCACCCGAAGCGCGAGAGTCTTCATCCCGCGCAACATCAGCCATGCCGGATCGGGCGCCGCGACGATCCCCGAGGTCGATCGAAACGAGTGCAGACGCGCCTGGTCCTCCGGCCGCGCGCACACGACCGCGCCGATCAGCGCGTCGTGGTGGCCGGCCAAGATCTTGGTACCGCTGTGGAGCACGAAGTCGGCGCCGTGCTCGAGCGGTCGGAGCAGCATCGGGCTGAGCACGGTGTTGTCGACGACGACCACCGCCCCCGCGGCCTGAGCCTGGCCGATCACGACGTCGAGATCAGGGAACGTCATCATCGGGTTCGAGCACGGCTCGAACCAGACCAGGTCGGCGACCGGCGGCTCACCGGTCTGGTCGAACTCCTCCACCTCGAGCCCCCACCGGGCCAGCTCGCGCATCAGCCCGACCGTGCCGTAGTAGCCGCCGCCAGCGACCGCAACCGTCGCCCCCGGCTTCAGCATCGCCAACAGCAGCGCGGTCGTCGCGCCCGCGCCCGAGGAGAACAGGAGCGCATGGCCGCCCTCGAGCTCGCCGAGCACGCGCTCGGCCTCCGCGCCGACCGGGTGGGCCATGCGCTGGTAGTAGAACGGCCCCGGGGTCGCGTCGACGTACGGGCGGACCGTGGCGCGATCGAGGGCGGGTGTACCTCCGCGGACGATCTCGGTCTCCCGGTTCACGGACGCAGTATGCACTGACCTCACGGGATCGCGCCTCGTAACGTTAAGCGGCCGTGACGGCCGTGGCCCCAGCCGCCCGCGACGCTCGCGTCCGGATGTCGACGATCACCGCGCTCGCGGTGACCGTATGCCTGTGGGCGTCGGCTTTCGTCGCGATCCGGTACGCCGGCCGCGAGCTCTCCCCCGGGGCGCTCGCGCTCGGACGGCTGCTCGTCGGCAGCGCCGTCCTCGGGACTCTCGTGCTCGTCCGCCGCGAGCCGCTCCCGGACCGGCGAGCCTGGGCCGGGATCGTGATCTGTGGCGTGTTGTGGTTCGGCCTCTACAACGTCGCCCTGAACGGCGCCGAGCGACGCGTCGACGCCGGCACGGCGGCGATGCTCGTGAATATCGGGCCGATCCTGATCGCGATCCTCGCCGGTTTCATCCTCCACGAGGGCTTCCCGCCGAGACTGCTGGCGGGATGCCTGGTCGCGTTCGCCGGTGCGGTGGTGATCGGGATCGCAACCTCAGAGCACGGCCTGCACGGGAGCCTCGGAGCCGTGCTCTGCGTCGTGGCGGCGGTCGGTTACGCCGGCGGCGTGGTCGCCCAGAAGCCCGCGCTGCGCTATGCCTCGCCGCTCGTCGTCACCTGGCTGGCGTGCACGATCGGAGCGCTGAGCTGCCTGCCGTACGCCGGGTCGCTCGTCGACCAGGTCGGTCACGCCCACGGCTCCACGATCGCCTGGACGATCTACCTCGGCATCGCGCCGACCGCGATCGGATTCGTGCTGTGGGCATACGCGCTAGCCCGGACGACGGCGGGCCGGATGGGCTCGACCACGTACCTCGTGCCGCCGCTCGCGCTGCTGTTCGGGTGGGCGTTCCTCGGCGAGGTTCCACCGGCGCTCGTGTTCCCCGGCGGCGCGCTGTGCCTGGCGGGCGTCGCTCTCGCCCGCACCCGCAGCCGCGCCGCTCGCGGCCGCGCCCCGCGCGGCCAATAGTTCACAAAACCGCGCGTAGCACCACTCGCGCGTCAGAACTAGGCGGTAAAGCCGAACGGCCGATCCGCAGTTTCTACGGTTTACGGCGATTCGCTACATGGACGATGAGGGTCGGAAGAGAACCGCTGTCCACGGACGCGACGCGACAGGTAATGACCGAGCGGTCAGCGGGGCAAAAACGAGGACCACACGGAGGTCACTACTACCATGCAGCGCAATACCAGGAGGATCATCGCGGCGGTTGCCGTGATTGCTCTGCTGGCCGCTGGAGGCGCCGCCTTCACGAACAGCATCGGGAGCTTCGGCTCGAACAACGATCAGATCGGCTACGCCAGCGACACCATCCATGGTGCGACGGCTACCGACCTGCAGTACGAGCTGAGCCCGGACAACTCGCAGATCGACCAGGTGCTCGTCACCCTCCAGGGCGACTACAGCGCCGGCGTCGGCAACACGGCCACGCCGAGCAATGGCTCCGATGCGTTTGCGGCGATGTTCAACAACGACCCGTTGACGAAGGTCGCCTGCACGCCCGGCTCCTATGACAGCGCGCAGACCGACACCGTCGTGACGTGCGACTTCGACCCGAGCGGCAGCCACACCACGGGCGAGCCGACCGGCAGCGGCAATTCGTTCTCGCTGACCGTCACCAGCCCGGGCGCTCAGAGCGACCTGACCAACAACAGCGGTTCGTAATTCGAATCGATCGACTAGGCGTGTAGGGAGAGCGCGGCCCGGGTGCCGCGCTCTCCCGAGCGCTTTCTTCTCCGGAAAGCGGAATGAGTTGAGCCGTCATCGTGAAGCGATTCAGACTTCGTTCCGCCCTGGTCACCGCCACACTGCTGATCGTCGCAGCGGTCGCCTGGTGGTACTTCGCGCCGACGAACATCGGCGGCTCGACGCGGTACGTGGTCACGAGCGGCATCAGCATGGAGCCGCGGTTCCACACCGGGGACCTGGCGATCGTCCGCCCCGCGTCCACGTACAAGGTCGGGGAGATAGTCGCCTACCACAGCACCCTGCTCCACGTGACGGTGCTGCATCGCATCATCGCGATTCACAACGGCAGGTACGTCTTCAAGGGAGACAACAACGACTTCATCGACCCGGTCTATCCCACGCGCTCGGAGCTTCTCGGCAAGCTCTGGCTGCACCTCCCACGCGGCGGCCTGTTCCTCAATGCCCTCCACACGCCTCTGGTCGCCGCGGTGCTGTGTGCGCTCCTCGGCCTCGTGCTGCTGGCGGGCGCCGGCGAGAAGCGCCGGCGACGCAAGCGCCGCCGGAAAGGCGCAACCGGATCTAGCCGCATAGGAATCCCAATCGTGGACAGCCCTCGAGACAATGACACGCCGCGCCCGTTCAACTTCGGTGCGCTCCTGGCCGCGTCGGCCGTCGCCGCCGCGGTCTTCGCCGTGCTCGGGCTGTTCGCGTTCAGCCGCGCCGCCACCAGGCCTTCCCCGAAGGTCACGTCCTACTCCCAGCAGGTCACGTTCGGGTACCACGCTCATGTCACTCCCGGCCCGGTGTATCCCGGTCACTCGATCAAGACCGGGGATCCGATCTTCCTGAATCTCGTCCACAGCCTTCAGGTCCACATCGGCTACCGCGTGAACGGCGCCATCCCCGGCACGGTCAAAGGGACAGAGTCGATTGTGCTGAAGCTGGTAGGCCCGAGTGGCTGGAACCGCGATTACGTGCTCACACCCACAACGCACTTCAGCAGCAGCGCCACCAACACCGACGTGACGCTCGACCTGCCGGAGCTGTTCCGACTGATGACGAGAATCTCGAGCCTGACCGGCGGCCTCGGCAGCTTCTCGATCGCGGTCGGCCCGCAGGTGAACATCACCGACGCCGTCGCCGGCCATTCGATCGCGACGAGCTTCGCGCCGTCGCTGACACTCTCGCCGCAATCGGGTCAGCTCGTGGTCGGTGGCGGCAGTGGATCGAGCGGGTCGAGCGCGTCGAGCGGCAGCGCCGCCGGCGCTGGCACTAGCGCCAGCGGGTCAGGAGCGGCGTTCACCCGAATTCAGACCGGGACCGTCGCGTCGCCCGGCACGGCCCCGGCCACGATCACGGCCTTCGGGCTTTCGCCCGAGATCGACACCCTCCGCTGGATCGCGCTGATCGGGCTGCTCCTGTCCGGCGCCATCGCCGCGTGCGCCTACCTGCGCAAGCGCAGCGAGCCGTTCGAGGAGAGCGTCCGCATCCAGGTCCAGTACGGCCACCTGATCGTCCCGATCATCGCCGGCGAGGACCTCGGCTGGCCGCCGGTCGACGTGGCGAACATCAAGGCGCTCGTCCGGCTCGCCGAGAGCGGCCAGCGGCTGATCCTGCACAACCGCTCGGGCGACACCGACACCTACATGGTGAACGACGAGGGCACCGTCTACCGCTATCAGGTGCGAGCCTCGAAGATCGTCTGGGGCGAATGGACCGACGCGCCCCTGCCGGCGCAGGACGCGCCGGGGCAGGACGCGCCGGGGCAGGACGCGCCGGCGGCCGCGCCAGACGCGGCGAACGCGGCTTAGCCGGCCTCGGGCGTCACCCGGTACAGGACAACGGTGTCGGGCGGGACCAGCGCGCCGATCGCCCCGGTCGTATTCACGGTCGTGCCCGTCCACAGGTCATGGACCGCGTAGCGCGCGGCCGACCGCAACCCGGCCGTGCTGGCAGTCGTCGTGATCTGCAGCGGCTGCGCGCCGCGATTGAGGAGCGCGACGGCGGCGTCTCCGCCGGCGAGCGGCTTACTCCAGACCTGCCCCGATCCCTCCTGCTCGACGACCGTCCCCTGGATCCCGAGCGGATCCTGGTCGACCCCGATCACCTGCCGGTTCTCGAGCATCTTGATCGTCTGCGGCGAGAGCGCGCGCGGGTCGCTCCCGAGGATCAGCGGCGCGGCGACGATCGCCCACATCGAGAACTGCGCCTGCGACTCCGCGCTCGTCATCCCGAGCTCAGGCCCGAGGTAGTCGGGATCGTTCCAGTGGCCCGGCCCAGCCGCGGTCGGGTTGGTCGCGTCGTGGTCGAGGTTCCGGAGCACGTTCTTCCATTGGATGTCGTGGGTGAAACCGATGTCGGTGTCCGTGCGCCAGCTCTGGGCGATCCGTGGCGCCCACCGGTAGCTCGCGTAGGCCGAGTTCGCGAGCGTCGGGAGCGTCCCGTCGACCTGTCCGGGCACCCAGAAGTTGCACACGTTCAGCAGTAGCCTGCGGTGGCTCGAGTTGTTCGCGAGCGCCTTGGCGAACCGCGCGTACGCCGGCCTCGGCGTGAGCCCGGCCTGGCCGGCGCCGCAGAAGTCCACCTTGACCGCGTCGAACCCCCACGCGGCGAACTGGTCGACGTCCTGCTGGTAGTGGCCGAGCGATCCGACGCCCTGGCCGCGGCATCCGCTCTTGCCCGCATCGGTGTAGATCCCGGCGAGCAGCCCGTGGCGGTGCAGCCAGTCGGTCAGCCAGCGCAGGCCGTGCGGCCACTGCCGGCGGTCGACGACGATCTCCCCGCTCCGGTTCCGCTTGCCGCTGGCCCAGCCGAAGTCGAGCCAAACAATCCGGTAGCCGGCGCGGGCGAGGCCGCGGTCAAGGAGCGAGTGGGCGACCGAGATGATCGTCTGCTCGTCGAAGACCCCGCCGACCCCGTAGTACGTGTTCCAGCCCATGTAGGGGACCGGCGCGAGTACGGGATTGGCGGTGCCGGTCGGCGCGCCGCCGCCGCTCGACGCCGCGTTCGCAGAACCGCCCAGCGCGGTCATCCCGATCCCGATCGACGCCGCCGCGACCAGAGCGACCGGCCCGACCAGTGAGCGGCGGCGAGCACGCGACACGACCCCACGCTCAAAAATGGCCGAGCAACCACGCGTGGACTTCGGCGACCCGGTTCTGCAACAGCGTCAGATGACCGTCGTGGTCGCTGAGATGCGGGTCGGCCGCCGGGATGCGGCGGGCCAGCCATTCGCCGTGTCCGAACGGAACCATCCGGTCCTGGCGGCCCTGAAGGACCATGACCGGCAGCTCGATCGTCTCCGGTGAGAAGCCCCAGGGCTTCAGCAGCGCCACGCTGTCCTCCCACCAGCCTTCGATCCCCGGCGCGAGCCCCTCTCGGTTGCGGCGGGCGAGGTACTCGGCGAGTCCGTCGGCCAGCGCCGCCGCGTCGACCGCCGAGAACAGCGTCGGATGCGACTCGGCCTGATGCGGTCTGGCGGTGTCCAGGAACTCGAGCCGATCGCGGGCGAGCTTGGCGCGCGCCGCCTCGGGATCGCTGAGGATCAGCCTGTCGTCCTCGACGTTCTCCTCGCCGGTGTCGGCGAACCAGTCGAGCCCGTCGGCATCGAACGGCGCCGGCGAGGCCAGCGTCGCCGCCGCGACCGCGCGATCGGCGAGCAGAGCGACACACGCGAGCGCGTGCGGGCCTCCCCCCGAGATGCCCCACACGGCGAACCGTTCGATCCCGAGCGCGTCGAGGATCGTGCGCACGTCGTGCGTGCAGTCGCCGACCGAGCGCCCAGGCTGCGGGGTCGATCCACCGTAGCCCGGGCGGTCGTAGGAGATCAGCCGGATCCCGCGCTCGGCGGCGTCGAGCACGTGCGGCCCGTAGAGGAGGCGCGAGCTCGGCGTCCCGAGCTGGACCAGCACGGCATGCCCGTCGGGATCGCCGCCCTCCTGCACGAGCAGCTCCCGACCCGACTCGGTCGTGACCGTGCGATCAACGACCCGGCTGGCGCGCGGACGGCTTCGCATCGCCGCCCGACTGTACGACGCGCGCCTGTCCTACGCGCGCCGGTAGCGCAGGTAGACGACGCCCGAGCCGAACGTTCGCGTCTCGATCAACTCAAGTGGGATTGGCTCGTCGAGCTCCGGAAAGAACGGAATGCCGCTGCCGAGCACCACCGGGTACACGAACAGCCGGTACTCGTCGATCAGGCCTAGCTGCGACAGCGACGCGGCGAGCCCGGCGCCGCCGACGGCGACGTCCTTACCGTCCTGCGCTTTCAGCCTCGCAGCCACATCGGCCAGGCCGTCCCGCTCGAGCGTCGTGTTGCCCTGGACTCGCTCGAGCGTCGTCGAGAACACGATCTTCGGGAGCGCCTGCCAGATGCGCGCGAACTCGACGAAGCTGTCGCTCGCCGCTGGGTCCCGATCGGCGGTCTCCCAGTACACCATCGTCTCGTACAGCCGCCGTCCGCACAGGTGCACTCCGAGCTCGCGCACCTGCTCGATGTGGAACCGGAACAGCTCCTCGTCGGGCGCCGTGAAGCCGATGTCACCTCCGGGGCCGGCGATGAAGCCGTCCAGCGATGGACCCATCGAGTAGATCAGGCTTCTCGTCATGCGTCGCTCTCCTGTTCGGTAGCGGTCCCTTCGGCGGGCGGTGGATCGTGGCCGGGGAGCAGCACGCTCCCGAGTATCCGCCGTTTGCGACCCGGCTTCGGCGGGTTGGCCAGTCGCGGTCCGAATATGCGCTGGATGTCGCGCCGCAACTCGGTGAGCTCGGCGTCGTCGAGCCACATCCCGGCGAGGCTGTAGCTGACGCCGTCGCGCAGCGGATCGATGTCGCCTCTCGCCAGGTATCGATCGAAGTCGCCGAGTAGGCCGGCGACGAATGCTATGAAGGCCTGCCGGTGCTCGTCGACTGTCATCTTCTCGAGCTCTTCCACGCCGATGTGAGCCGCGGCGGCGCGGAGGATGTACGTCCGCTCGAGCGCCCCGCGGACGCGGCGCTCCGACACCACGCCGAGCGCACCGGCATCGACGAGGCGCGCGACGTGGCGGTACAGGCTCGCGGCCGGGACGTCAGGCAACTCCGCGCGAAGCTCCGTGGTGGTCAGCGCCCGGTCACCCAGGAACGCCTCGACGATCCGCAGGCGAACGGGATGGAGAAGCAGGTCTGCGCTGGTCACGAGGGCGTAACACTACGGCCCCTCATGGCCACGAGGGCGGGACCGCTACGAACTGGCGGCGGCGTCACTCCTGAGCGTGACCGCCGTCCGCGTGAGGTCGGCCTCCGGGTACACAGGTTCCGGTCGCTGGTAGTCCTCGCCGGTGAGCGGACTCGACAGGACGAAGTCGGCGGTGGCGCGGTTGCACGCGGTCGGGACGTTGCAGACCACCGCGATCCGCAGCAGCGCCTTCACGTCGACGTCGTGCGGCTGGGGCTGGAGCGGATCCCAGAAGAAGATCAGGAAGTCGATCCTTCCCTCGGCGATCGCGGCACCGACCTGCTGATCACCGCCGAGCGGACCGCTGAAGAAGCGGTTCACCTCGAGGCCGAGCTCGTTTGCGAGCAGCGCCCCCGTGGTCCCGGTCGCGTGAAGTTCATGGCCGGCGAGCGTGCCTCGGTTGAACCGGGCCCACTCGAGCATCTCCGCCTTGCAGTTGTCGTGTGCGATCAGCGCGATTCGCTTGCGCCGTGGCATCAGGTTCACAATTTCACCCATCGGGCGTGACCTCGCAGGTTCCGATTTCGATTTCGATTCGATTTTCAAGCTAGCAGCCGGTCGATCACAGCCGGTAGGGGTGTTCGGAACGTGTGACCAACAACACAAAGAGACCGGACCGCCCGCGGGACGGCCCGGCCTCGATAGGCGCTCAGCCGCTCTTGATCAGTGGCGGCGCGACGGGGTGGCGAGCAGCCCGTCGGTGTTGCCGCCTGAGTCGGTGTAGAAGCCCACGAGCTGGCCCCTGTCATTGACGCCGTTGATCGTGGTGCCGCCGACGCCGTTCGGGTCATCGACCGTCTCCAAGCCGCGCGACGGGGTCCACGTGAAGCCATGCGCCGCGGCGTTGCTGCCGGTCCCGACCTGGTAGGTGCCGACGACCTCGTCGCCGTCGTTGACGCCGAGCGCCTGAGTCATGCTCGATCCGGGCACGCTCAGCGTCGTCACCTGCCCGCTGCGCCGGAGCAGGAACCCGACGACCTGGCCGTTCGAAGCGTCGGTCCCGAACCCGGCGATGTCGCCCCGGTTGTCGATGCCGGCCGCGGTCGGGTTGGTGATCCCGGCCGGCGTCACCTCGCTGAACTGGTTGTGCTTGATGTTGAACATGTAGGCGTGCGTGTTACCGCTGCCGTCGCTGTAGAACCCGACCGCGACGTTGTGGTCGTTGACCCCCAGGAGCTGGTCGACCGGCGGCGACGCGGGGCTGTCGGTGGGATAGTCGCCGTCGATGAAATAACCACGGTCGGACACGAACGCACGGTTGTCGTTCATCTGATTGGCCGTGTTCATCGTCGACCAGAAACCGACCGTGACGTCGTGGTCGTTCAGCCCGGTGACCTGAGTCTGCATTGACTCCGGCCAGTTCTCGTTCTGGTAGCTCGGGGCGCCGTGATGGATCGAGAAGAGGTAGCCCTTGTTCGGATGCCCCATGGCACCCGAGCCGAAGTAGCCGGCGATCAGTCCGTTCTCATTGATGCCGAGCAGCTGGTTGAACGTCTGGTCGGCCGCATTGTTGATCGTCTGGAACTGATAGCGAGCGGAGTGACGACCCTGCGGAGTCGCGAGCGCGGGGCTCGCCGCCGCGCCGGCGCCGATCACCGCCGCCGCCAGCGTCAGACCAACCCACTTCGCGGCGCGGCTCCGGCGGCTCGCCTCGGATGCGGCCGGCACGGAGCGGGCACGCTTGGTCGCATGCGTGTTCTGCATGTCAGTCTCCTTCTTATTAGAGGTGAGAGAAAGTCACACCCGGCGGCAGAAGAACCCGGCAAACTTCGTCTTCTTCTTCTGGCCCCCACGAGGTGCCAACATCCGAATAAGACGCAGGTCCCGACGGCGGCATTCCATCCGAGCTCGTGAAAGATGTCTTACGTCACGCCAGGCGATCGGCGGCCGTGATCGCGGGCCAATCGACGGGCCGAATCCGATGGAATAAGCGCCCCACGGAATGCGTCTTTCTTAACGTGGGGTGCGCCCTGAGCAGCCCCCGTCGGCGCGGGTATCGCGCCCTATGATCGAAGCCAGCAATGCAACCGAGCGAAGAACAGGAAGCCCAGGAAATCACGCGGCTCGTAGACGGGCAGCCCGGCGCCGCCGCTGAGCCCGACGCGAGCTCGGCCCGGCCCGGGATCCGCCGGCGGGTCGAGGCCCAGCGGCGCGTCTCACGCGAGCTCCGCACCGGCGGCCCGGCCGTGCCCGACCGGCTCGTCCGCACGGTGGAGAGCCAGGTGCGGGAGCGGTACGGCGCCGGCGCGGCCCCGGCGCGCCGTCGAGGGCTCTCGTGGAGGCCGGCGGCGGCCGTCGCGGGACTCGCGGCGGTGTGCGCCGCGATCGTCATCGGCGTCGTCGGGACCGGTGGCAGCAGCGGGCCGAGCATCCCGGCGGCGGCCGCGCTCGCGTTCGCGCAGTCGACCGGAGCCGCGCCGGCCGTCCGGAGCACGAAGCTGCTCGACGTCTCCTACGGGGGCGTGACGTATCCAAACTACGCGCGGTTCTCGGTCCCGCCCACGGGCACGCGTACCGACCGGATCGGCGGGCGCCCCGCGCTGACTGTGTTCTACCGCCTGCCGAATGGCACACGGCTGAGCTACACGGTGTTCTCGGGCAAGGCGGTCCCGCTCCCTCACGACGCCCGCGCCGTGAGGTACGAGGGAGTCCCGCTCACCGAGTTCTCGACGTCGTCCGGGTTGTCGGTGGTGACGCTCGTCCGCTACGGCCGCACGTGCGTGCTCGCGGCGCGCGTCAAGCCCGACGTGGTGCTCGGGCTCGCCGCCGCCCCGGTGCTCGCGCAGACGAGCGCGTAGCGGCGTTCGTCAGCCGCCGGCCGCGAGGCGCTCGGCGATCTGCCCGCGGCCGCGGTGCAGGCGGCTCATGATCGTCCCTTCCTTCGTGCCCAGCGCGCGCGCCGCCTCGCGGTACGACAGCCCGAGCACGTCCACGGCCACGAGCGCCTCGCGCAGCGGCTGCGTCAGTTCCTGAAGCGCCTCGTACACCGCGGCGCTCTCGATCGATTGAGCGATCGGATCGTTCGGCGCCTCTATCGCCTCGATCTCCTCGCCGGCCGGCGCGGTCACGACCTCCCGCTTCGCCCGGCCCGAGCTGATCCAGGTGTTGCGCAGCACGCGCAGCAGGTACACCACATCCTGATCGCGGCGCAGGAAGCGCGGACGCCGGAGCACGCGCTCGAACGTGTCCTGCACGAGATCCTCGGCGTCCTGACGCGATCCGCATAACCCGTACGCCGCGCGATACAGCCGCGCGACGTGGGAACTAAGCGATTCGGGATCTAGCTGGCGGGTGGCACCCTCCACGGCACCGCCCAGTCTCACAAATCCCGGGGCGGCGCTGGAGCTTCCGCCGGCGGACGGACGCTCATGCGTTCATCTGAGGCCCTACCTCCGAGGTAATTGCGCCGCCGCGGGGCGCGCGCTACGTTCGGCGCGTGGCCACGGACACCGCACTAACGTACCCCGGCGCCGGGCGCGCGCCGATCGGCGAGCTGCTCCGCGCCTGGCGCCGGCGACGGAGCCTCAGCCAGCTCGAGCTCGCCCTCGAGGCAGACGTGTCCTCGCGGCACGTCAGCTTCCTCGAGACCGGCCGTGCCCGACCGAGCCGCGAGATGCTCCTGCGCCTGGCGGAGCACCTCGAGATCCCCCTGCGCGAGCGCAACGGGCTGTTGCTCGCCGCCGGCTACGCGCCGCAATACGTCGAGCGCTCGCTCGAGGAGCCCGAGATGGCCCCGATCCACCAGGCCCTCGATCGATTCCTCCGCGCCCACGAGCCGTATCCGGCGGTGATCCTCGACCGCCATTACAACCTGGTCTCCGCCAACGACGCGGTGTCGGTCCTGACCGATGGGGTCGCGCCCGAGCTGACCGAGCCACCCGCGAACGCTCTGCGGGCCACGCTCCACCCGCGCGGCATGGCCCCGCGAATCCTGAACCTCCCCGAGTGGAGCGCGCACCTCCTCCAGCGCCTGCGGCGGCAGGCCGCGATCACCGGCGACCCCGAGCTCGAGCAGCTCTACGACGAGCTGTCGAGCTATCCGAACGTCAGCCTCGAAGCGCCCCGCGACGGCCGCACCGGCAACGAGATCGTCCTCCCGCTCCGGATCAGCGAGGGCGAGCGCGAGCTGACGTTCTTCAGCACGGTCTCGACGTTCGGCACCGCGGTCGAGATCACGCTCGCCGAGCTCGTGATCGAGGCCTTCTACCCCGCGAACGCCGCCACCGCGACGTATCTTTTGCAGCGAATCGCCGGACCCTGACGCCCCAGCGACCCGAACGGGGCGATCCGGTCGACCGTGTCCGGCGCGCGTTCGCAACCCGCGTAAGCTGGAAGGTAAGTGGCGTCACATCCGGATCTCGAGGACAATCCGAGCGTCGAGGCCCCCCAGGCCGAGATGCCGGAAGAGCTACATCCCCGTCATCTCGTCCGCCGTGTCGCGGAGGTCGGCGCGGTCATCGCGTTCGTCGCGGTCGCGATCACCGCGTTCCCCGGGCTCGACCAGCTCAAGGACCGCCTCACGAACGCGAGCCCCGGCTGGGTGGTGGCGGTCGCCGTCGCCGAGATCGGCTCGTGCCTCGGCTACCTGCTCGTGTTCCGCGAAACGTTCTGCTCGCAGATGTCCTGGGGTCTGAGCTACGACATCGCGATGTCCGAGCAGGCGGCCAATTCGCTGCTGCCCGCGGGCGGCGCCGGCGGTCTCGCACTCGGCGTGTGGGCGCTCCGCGAGGCCGGCATGCCGACGGCCCACATCGCGCGGCGCACGGTCGCGTTCTTCGTGATCACGAGCGCCGCGAACTTCTTCGCGCTGATCGTTGTCGGAATCGGCGTGTTCCTCGGCATCATCGCCGGCAGAGGGTCGGCCGTCCTCACCCTCGTCCCGGCACTGATCACCGCGTTCGGAGTCCTCCTCGCCGGATTCAGCCCGCGACTGCTGCGCGCGCTCGGCCAGCGGGGCGCGGACGCCGGCGGCGACGGCTTCGGCGGGCGGGTCCGCGCGACGCTACGGGCATGGCTCGTGGCCGCCGCCGACGGCGTGGACGAGGCGATCCTGCTGCTGCGCGGCCACCGGATCGGCGCGCTCGTCGGGTCGTTCCTCTACATGGCGTTTGACATCGCGGCACTCGGGTTCGCCTTCGCCGCCGTGGGCCACGCCCCGACATTCGGCACGCTCGTGCTCGGCTACCTGATCGGCCAACTCGGCAACCTCGTGCCGCTACCGGGCGGGATCGGAGGCACCGAGGGCGCGCTCGTCGGAATATTCGCGCTGTACGGCGTGAACGTGTCCGACGCCGCGGCCGCGGTCCTCATCTACCGCTTTTTCCAGCTCACGATCCCGGCGCTGCTGGGCGCGCCGGCGTTCGTGTTGCTGCGGCGGCGTCTGATGCGCGAGGACAAGCCGGCGTCGGTGTGCGCGCCCCTCGGGGCCGACACCGCCCGGGCGCCGGCGGGCAGCTGAGGATCGCCGCCCCGTGTCCTGACGCTCCCCTGCGAGAAGCCGATTCGATCACCGCGGCGGCGTGATCGGTGCCCGCGCGACCCGCCGTCTCGCGCTCGTCGAGTGGTCGCTCGGACACCTCGGCGGCCGCTACCCTTGAATGAGCATTGGGAAAGGTTTGGGTACTCGACACAGAGACGAAAGGCACCGGCGCGAACATGGTGCCGCTCGAGCGCGTACTCACCAAGCCGCGGTCCGAGGCGTCGCCCGTGCGCGTGCTCCCGCAGCCCAAGCCCCGACCCGCGCCGGCGCCCGAGCCGAGGATGCCGAGGCGGTTCAAGGTCGTGGACGTCATGACTCGCGAAGTCCTCGCCGAGGACGTCGACACCCGCACGACGGTCAAGCTGCTCGACGGCGTCCGGAGCATCGTCGATGTGACGATCTTCGTGTGGCAGCCCGACGACGAGCGCTGGCGGATGCTGACGCTCGACGAGACCCGGTCGCTCTGGCAGTACCGCGGGGCCTTGCATGACACCGCGGCGCAGTCGGGTTGAGCTGAGGTCGCCGGCGCCGGCAGATCGCGACGAGTTCCTGGCGGCGATGCGCACCAGTCGCCGGCACCACAGGCCATGGCTGACCGGTCCGACCACCGAGGAGGCGTACGACAGGTGGCTCGCGCGCGTGAGGGATGACCGCAACGAGCCGATGTTCGTATGCCGGCGCGACGACGGCGCAATCGTCGGCTTCATCAACCTCAACGAGATCATCCGCGGCGGCTTCCAGAGCGCCTTCCTCGGGTATGGCGCAGTCGCCGCGTACGCCGGCCAGGGATACATGAGCGAGGGCCTCCAACTGGTGCTCGCGCGGGCGTTCGGGGAGCTCGGGCTCCACCGCCTCGAGGCAAACATCCAGCCGGGCAACGCCGCCTCGATCGCGCTCGTCAAGAGCGCCGGGTTCGTCAGCGAGGGATTTTCCGAGCGCTACGTGAAGATCGGCGGACGCTGGCGCGACCACGAGCACTGGGTGATGCGGGCCGAGCAGTGGCGCGAGCTCAGGCGCCGGCGACGTTGACCCGGGGTGGGTCACCGCTCGGCTCGCTCTTCGGTCCGAGCACAAGCTCGACGAGCACGCCGGCATCGGCCGGATCGAACGGCTCGCCCGTCATCAGCCGCCGGTAGAACAGCACACCGAGCAGCGTCGCGGTCGCGAGCTCGGCGTCGAGGCCGGGGTCGAGCTCGCCGTCCTTGACGCCGCGCGCGATCAGGTCGACGAGCGCCTGGCGTCGCTCGGCCGAGTAGCGATGATGGAACTCGCGCACGCGCGGATCCCGCTCCGCGCCCTCGATCAGCGCCGGGATGCACCGCGAGAACGTCGAGTCGACGACCACCTCGGCGACGTGGCGAATCAGCAGCTCGACCGACTCCCGCGCGGAGCGGTCCCCGAGCTCGGGCGCCATCTGGACGTGGAACGTCTCGAACGCATCGGCGATCAGCGCCAGCTTGTCCGGCCAGTGCCGGTAGATCGTCGACTTGCCCACGCCGGCGCGCGCCGCCACCGACTCGATCGTCACGCCGCCGTAGCCCACGTCGGCGAGCTCCTGTACCGCGGCCTCGAGGATCACCATGCGCGACCGCTCGATCCTCGGGTCCACCCGGTCGTCTCTTTGCGCGCTCATCCGGTTATAGAACGTTGACGTATCGCTGTGAAACGCGTACGTTTCATATTCAAGCATCCGCCGACGACACGAGGAGTAACCGCAATGCCGACAGTCAGCGTCCGCTACATCGTCGACGACGTCGACGCGGCGATCGACTTCTACTGCCACCGGCTTGGCTTCCACGAGGTCATGCACCCCGCGCCGACGTTCGCGATGCTCTCCCACCAGGACCTGCGGCTGGTCCTGACCGCCCCGGGCGGCGGTCCGGGCGGCGGACAGGCGATGCCCGACGGCACCGTGCCGACGCCCGGCGGCTGGAACCGCTTTCAGCTCGAGGTCGCCGACATCGAGGGCCTCGTCGCCGATCTGCGCGAGCACGGCGCCCGGTTCCGCAACGACATCGTCGTCGGCGTCGGCGGCAAGCAGATCCTCGTCGAGGACCCGAGCGGCAACCCGGTCGAGCTGTTCGAGCCGACGATCGACGAGGCGCGGTTGTCGCCGGCGGGCTGATCCCGCTGGCGCACGGACCGCACCGCCAGCGGAACCTGCATAACGCGACATTCGACCCGCCAACGCGGGGCCTTGACGCGCTGCGCATGCCCCACATGCATAACGCAACGAGGCTTGGCGGATCGGCGCCGAGTGTCGCGTTGTGCATGGTCCGCGGCCCCGCGCCGGCGACCAACCTCCGCCCTCCCCCAGGTGCCCGCCGTTTAAGAGCCCCGCCACCACCTCCAACCCCTCCAACCTTTGTTGACCGGCGGTTGACAAGCCTCCAGACCCACGGTACCGTCCTCCTTATCAACCGGCGGTCAACAGGAGGACCGAATGAGTGTTCTGGAGAAGGCCGACGACATCGAGCAGAGGCTGGAGAGCCTCGAGCGTCAACTCGCCGCGACGGTCAGGGTCGTGTCGAAGACCGAGACGCGAGTCGACCAGCTCGAAGGGACGCGCGCAGGAGGGACGCGCGCAACAGGAACTCACGTAGCAGGGAGGCACGTAGCAGGGACGCACGGGCCGAGGCAGACGACGCCGCACCGCCCCTCCCCCGCGCCGGCACCCCGAACGGCCGACCCCAAACGCCCTCGGACTCTCAAACCCGCCCCTCAGGACTCCGACTCACTCAGCGACTTCCTCGGCGGACGCGCGCTCGCCTGGCTCGGTGGCGCCGCCACGCTCCTCGGGATCGTGCTCCTGCTCGGGCTCGCGATCTCGCACGACTGGATCAGTCCGGCGGTTCGCGTGATCCTCGCCGGCGCCGGCTCGGCCACGCTCCTGGCCGGCGGCGCCTGGCTCCACAACCGGCGCGGCCGCACCGAGGCCGGGGTCGCGATGGTCGGCGCGGCCACCGCCGGCGCGTTCGCGACGCTCGTCGTCGCGGGCGACATCTACCACCTGATCCCCGCGCCGGCGGCCATCGTCGGTTCGATGCTCGTCGGCGCCACCGCGACCGCGCTCGCGGTCCGGTGGGCCGGCAAGGCGATCGCCGTCCTCGGGCTTCTAGGGGCGCTGCTGTCGCCGGTGCTCGTCGGCGCACCCCACGGCGCCCTTCCGATCGCGCTGCTCGCGGTCGCCGCCGCATGCTCGATGGCGGTCGTGCTGTGGCGCCGGTGGCCGTGGCTCGCACTCGCCACCGTGATGGTCGCGGCGCCGCAGTGGGCGTGGTGGATGGCGGAGGGCGCGGCGCCAGCCGCCGAGCTCGCGGCGCTTGTCGTGTTCGGCTCGATCGGCCTCGCCGGCGCGGTGTTCGCCCAGCTGCGTGCGTCGACCGAGGACCGCGCGCTCCACGCGTCGGTCGCGCTCGTGCTGTTGAACGCGGCGATCCTCGGCGTCGCGGGCCGGCTCGCGTTCGGCGCGACCGGCGGGGCGCTCTGGCTCGCCGGGATGGCGGCAGTCCACGCCGCGGTCGCCCTGTATCACCGCGCCCCGCCGCGCCCACGACCAATCAACGCGACGCTGCAACACCTGCTGCTCGCGATCGCCGTGGTCCTCGCCGACGTGGCCGTCGGCCTGCTCGTCCACGGCCTCGCGCTGACCGCAGTCTGGGGAGCGACCGCGCTCGGCTTTGCCTGGCTCATCCGCCGGACCAACGCCGCCGCGCGCCGGGGAACCAGCGACGAGGTGTGGCTCACCGCCGGGCTCGGCGCTCACATCGGGCTCGTGCTCGTTCGCTCGCTGATCGCGCTGCCGCCCAGCCAGCTGACGGCAGGACCGGAGCTTGTCCCGCTGGCCTCGGTGGCGATCCTAGCCGCGACCTGCCTCGCCTCGGCGCGCGCCACCAGCCCGGCGCGCGGCGCCGGGCGCGCGGTCCTCGACGCACTCGGGCTGCTGGCGGTCGGCTACATGACCGCGGCCACGCTCGGCGGTCCGGCGCTCGCCGGCGCATGGGCGCTCGAGGCGGTGGCGCTGGCCGAGATCGCGCGCCGCACACACGATCGCGTTGCGCGCTACGGAGCGCTCGCGTTCCTCGCCGGCGCCGCGATCCAGGCGCTGGCCTTCGAGGCGCCGCCGACCGGACTCGTGAGCGGCGTCGACGACCTCGGCGGCGCCGCGATCGCGCTCGGGGCCGTCGCCACCGCCGCCCTCCGGGTCGGCAGAAGGGCCGAACGCGGCAACACAACGGCGCGAGCGCTCCTCGCCGGCGCCGGCGTCGCCACCCTGTACCTCGCGTCGATCGCGATCATCACCGCGTTCCAGCCCGGCGGCGGCACCGAGGGGGTGATCGTGCTCGACCTCGGCGTCCGCCAGCAGGGACAGGTGCTGCTGAGCGCGCTGTGGGGACTGGTCGGGATCGCCGGCCTGATCGCTGGCCTGCGCCAGAACCTCGCCCCGCTCCGCACGGCGGCGCTCACGCTGCTGCTCGTCACGGTCGGGAAGGTGTTCCTCTACGACCTCTCGACGCTGACATCGATTTACCGCGTCGTGTCGTTCTTCGTGCTTGGCGGTCTGCTGCTCGCCGGCGCATTCGCCTACCAGCGGTTGCGCCCGCCGGCGGCTACTTCATGCTCGTAGTGCTCGTCGTCCCTGGCATGTCCGGCATGTGCTTGGAGGTGGTGGTCGTCGTGCCGGACATGCCCGACGTCCCGGTCGTGGTCGTGGTCGTGGTGGACATCTGCGTGCTCGTGGGACCTGTCATCTGCATCATCATGTTCGGCGCCCCCGGCACCACGACCGAGTGGTGGACCTGGCGCCACCACACGTACGCGTCCACGTGGGGCGCGCCGCTCAGCTCCCCGAGGATCCGGCCGTCGTCCTGCGTCCACACCAGATACAGGTCGGAATCCTCGAACGTGCAGTACACGCGGCCGGCGGCCTTGTCGTCGGTGATCTGACCCGAGATGAACTCGTTGATCGGGTACATGCTCGGGTGCTTGAAGTCGTGGTTCCAGCCGATCTCGCCGTTGGTCATGGTCTCGGTGCAGTTGCCGAAGTTCTCTCGGAACGGGCCCTGGGCGAGCTCGCTGACTCGTGCCTCGTAGGCCGCGTACAGGGACTTGAGCGACGAGTAGGAGCGGAACACCACGATGTCGACGGCGGCCGTCGGGTTCAGGCACGTGACCGTCGTGGAGTTGGTCAGCTTGCAAGAGGACGGCGGCAGCATCCCTTTCGCGGTAACGCTCACGTCGATGTCGGCCACCGCCTTCGCGAGCTTGTCGTGAGCGATCGTCTTCGCCGTGAGCGCGAGCGCCACGCTGGCGGCCTTCACCGTGCCGGTATTCGCCGCCACGGTCGACGACCCTGACTTCTTCGACCCGCCGACCCCGAACACGACCACCACCACGATCAGCACAGGAATCAGGACGGCGAGCCCCATGCCGATGAGGACGGACGGGCGGACACGCGCGAACTCGAACCTCTTGACGGGCGGCCGCACGCGCGGGCGCCGCGGATCACCGGGTGAAGGCGTCACCCCGCCGATCCTCCACCGCCCATCGCCGGCGGCTCGACATCCTTCCCCTGCCGCGCTGAACGCTCATCTGCCACGCCACCACTCCTGCATCCTCGCCTGCTGAGGTGTCTGATGTGCCGACTCCCGCCTCAAAAAGTATGTAGACGGTACTCCCGCAAGTCAATTTGGAAGCGCCACCTCGAGCATGCGCTCGATCGAGGGCGCGAGCAGCGCGGTGATCGCCCCCGCGGTCTTCGCCGGGGTATCGCGTGGCGCGGTCACGTGGCTGATCGCGAGCCGCACGAGCGTGTCCGCGAGCGCGTCGAGGTCGACGGTCGCCGCCTGCGGCCACTGGGCGCGAATCGTGGCCGCAACCCGCCCGCTCGCCCAGTCGAGAACCGGCCGGCTCTGGGTGGTGACGAGGGGCAGGAGGCCGGCGGTGCCGTCGTCGCCCAGCAACAGGCGCACGAACGGGTCTACCGTCGCGATCGCAAGGAACCGCTCGAGTCCGGCGGTGAGCGCGGCCAGGGGGTCCTCGGCGTGGGCCGCGATCGTCTGTTCAACCGCATCGAGCAGCCGGCCCGCCTCGCGGATAACGAGCGCCTGGCCGAACTCATCTCGGGTGCCGAACTCGTTGTAGAGGGTCTGGCGGCTGACGCCGGCCGCGGTGGCGATCTCGGCCATCGTCACCTGCGCCCAGGGCCGGTCGCGGAGTTGCTCACGCCCGGCGTCAAGCAGCCTGTCGCGAAGCAGCTGGCGGATGGCTCCTCGGTACGACGTGCTCATCCAGCGGGACCGTAGCGGCCCAACACGCGGCCGCGCACCCGCGGATGGATGTTCGCTCGGCTCGGATCGCCGCCGTAGTGCGCGATCAGCCGAGGGTCCATGACCCGCCGCCACAGCGGAGGCACGAGCGCGAGCAGGATCATCCCGGCGTAGCCCGTCGGCAGCTGCGGCGCCTCGTCGAAGTGACGGAGCGCCTGGAACCGCCGCGTCGGATTCGCGTGATGGTCGCTGTGGCGCTGGAGGTGGTACAGCAGAACGTTCGACGCGACGTTGTTGCTGTTCCAGCTGTGCTCCGGGCGGGTGCGCTCATACCGTCCGTCCGGCCGCCGCTGTCGCATCAACCCGTAGTGCTCGAGGTAATTGACGGCCTCGAGCAGCGGAAAGCCGAGGACCATCTGGAGCAGCAGGAACGGCAGCACGACGAGGCCGAACACGGCGGTCAGGCCAGCGAACAGGACGACGGTCATCGTCCATGCGTTGAGCACGTTGTTCCGCCAGCTCCACGGCGAGCGCCCGTTGCGCGCGAGCCACTCCCGCTCGAGCTCCCACGCCGACGCGAGGCTCCCGGACACGGTACGCGGCAGGAACGCCCAGAAGCTCTCGCCGAGTCGCGCGCTCGCGGGGTCCTCGGGCGTGGCCACGCGCACGTGATGACCGCGGTTGTGCTCGACGAAGAAGTGCCCGTACCCGCTTTGGGCGAGCGCGATCTTGCTCAGCCACCGCTCGAGCCGGTCGCGCTTGTGCCCAAGCTCATGCGCGGTGTTGATCGCGATCCCGCTCACCATCGCCTCGGTCAGCGCGAGCCCGACCTTGTCCACCGTCGACAGGTCGCCGCCCGCCCACAACGCGCACGCGAACACGAGCCCGGCGTACTGGAGCGGCAGGAACGCGTACGTGCACCAGCGGTAGTACGGGTCCTGCTCGAGCCACTTGAGCACGCTGTCCGGCGGGTTCTCGGAGTCGAGCCCGATCACCAGGTCGAGTGGCGGGAACACGCCGAAGATCAGGATCGGCCCCCAGAACCAGAACAACCCCAGCCCGGTCAGCTGCACCAACCCGTAGACGATGAACGGGAGCGTGGGGACGAGTACGCCGAGAAGCCAGGCGTACCGCTTGCCGTCCCGCCACGCCGGCAGCGGCGTTGCAGCAGAGATCATCACACGCCTCCTCCGAGGAGTCGTTTGCAGACATCGGACCGCGCCTAGTTTACACGCCGTCCCAGGTTGTCAAGCAGGCCGACAGGCCCGACCTAGATGTAAAGCCCCTCAGATCAGGCTGCGATAGAGCTCGGAGGTCTGCTCGGCGATCGTCGGCCAAGCGAAATGCTCGATCGCGCGCCGGCGGCCGGCCCGCCCCATCGCGGCGGCGCGCTCGGGATCGCCGATGAGCGCGTTGACGCGCTCGGCGAAGTCGCGGGAGAACCGCTCTGGGTCGCGCGGGGCACCGGTGGCGTCGTCGCCGGGCTCGATCGGCACGAGCAGACCCGTCTCGCCGTCGTCGACGACTTCGACGATTCCGCCAGTCGCGGTCGCGACGACCGCGGCCTCGCAGGCCATCGCCTCGAGGTTGACGATCCCGAGCGGCTCGTAGATCGACGGGCACGCGAACACGGTCGCGTGGCTGAGCAGCTGGATCACCTCGGCCTTGGGAAGCATCTGCTCGAGCCAGATCACGCCGTCACGCTCGGCCCGGAGCTCGGCGACGCGGCGCTCGACCTCGGCACCCAGCTCGGGTGTGTCCGCGGAGCCGGCGCACAGCACGAGCTGAGCGACGGGGTCGAAGTCGCGCGCGGCGCGGAGCAGATACTCGACTCCCTTCTGGCGCGTAATCCGGCCGACGAACACCACCGACGGCCGCTCCGGATTCACGCCATAGCGGTCGAGCACATCGGTCCCGCGGTCGGGCGAGTACTGCGCGGTGTCGATGCCGTTGTAGATCACGTGTACACGGTCGGGGTCGATCGCCGGGTACACGCGCAGGATGTCGGCGTGTGTGCCCTTCGACACCGCGATCACGGCGTCGGCGGCCTCGAGCGCGGTCTTCTCGGCCCAGCTCGAGATCGCGTAGCCACCGCCGAGCTGCTCGGCCTTCCACGGCCGGAGCGGCTCGAGGCTGTGGACGGTCGCGACGTGCGGGATGGCGTGAACCAGCTTGGCGAGGTGGCCGCCGAGGTTCGCGTACCAGGTGTGGCTGTGGACGAGGGCGGCGTCCCCCGTGCGGGCGGCCATCGTGAGGTCGATCGACAGCGCCCGCAGCGCCGCCAGCGACGGCTCGTCGCCGGCGAGTGCGTCCCACGCGTAGTGCGGCACGTCGCCGGCCCCCCACGCGTGGACGGTGACGTCCTCCAGCGCCGACAGCTCGCGCGCCAGGTACTCAACGTGCACCCCGGCGCCGCCGTAGACGTCCGGCGGGTACTCGCGGGTCAGCAGCGCGACCCTCACTCGACGACCTCCCCCTTCGGGACCACCACCACGCCGCCGGCCGACACCGCGAAGCGCTCACGATCGGCCGCCGGATCGACCCCGATCTGCGCGCCCGGCGCGATCCGGACGTCCTTGTCGATGATCGCCTTCCGCACGACCGCGTTCCGCCCGACGTCGGCGTCGTGCATCAGGATCGAGTCCTCGACCTCGGCGTACGAGTGCAGATGGACTCCCGGCGACAGGATCGAGCGCCGCGCGACGCCGCCCGAAAGGACCACTCCAGCGCACACCATCGAATCGAGCGCGTGGCCGCGCCGGCCGTCCTCGTCGAATACGAACTTTGCCGGTGGCAGCGGGTCGAGCCAGGTCAGGATCGGCCACTGGAGGTTGTAGAGGTTGAAGATCGGCGTCACCGAGATCAGATCCATGTGGGCGTCGTAATAGGCGTCGAGCGTCCCCACGTCGCGCCAGTAGCCGCGGTCTCGATCGGTGGCGCCCGGGACCCGGTTGGTTGCGAAGTCGTACACGCGCGCCTCGCCGCGGTCGACGAGCATCGGAATCAGGTTGCCGCCGATGTCGTGCCTGGACGTCTCGTCCTTGGCGTCCTCGGTGACCACGTCCATCAGCGCCTCAGTCGTGAACACGTAGTTGCCCATCGACGCGTACACCTGGTCGGGGTCGTCGGGCAGCGGCTTGGCGTCGGACGGCTTCTCGCGGAAGGCCGCGATCGTGCGGCCGTCCGGCGCGGTCTCGATCACGCCGAACTGGTCGGCCTGATCGATCGGCGCGCGAATCGCCGCCACGGTCACCGCGGCTCCGCTCGCGATGTGCTCGTCGACCATCTGCCGCGGGTCCATCCGGTAGATGTGGTCGGCGCCGAACACGATGACGTGCTCGGGCCGCTCGTCGCGGATCAGGTTGAAGTTCTGGTAGATCGCGTCGGCCGAGCCGACGAACCACCGGGGCCCGCGACGCATCTGCGCCGGAATCGGCGTGACGTAGTTGCCGAGCAGCGGCGACAGCCGCCACGCCTGTGACAGGTGGCGGTCGAGCGAGTGGCTCTTGTACTGGGTGAGCACGGCGATCCGCAGGTAGCCGGCGTTCACGAGATTCGACAGCGCGAAGTCGATCAGCCGGTACACGCCGCCAAACGGCACCGCCGGCTTGGCCCGGTCCGCGGTCAGCGGCGCGAGCCGCTTCCCCTCTCCCCCCGCCAGCACCATCGCGAAGATCTCGGTCATGGTCAGCCCCCTAGCGCCGCGTCGACGACTGCCTGGGCCTCCTCGAGGATCCGCTGAAGATCATCAGGCCCCTTGAAGCTCTCGGCGTAGAGCTTGTACACGTCCTCGGTCCCCGACGGCCGGGCCGCGAACCAGCCGCTCTCGGTGACGACCTTGACGCCCCCGAGCGGCGCGCCCGAAGGCGCCGCGGTCAGCACCTCGGTGATCGGCTCGCCCGCGAGCTCGGTGGCGGTCAGGCTCTCCGGCGAGAGGCTCCCGAGCATCCGCTTCTGATCGGGCGTCGCCGGGGCGTCGACCCGGCGGTAGGCGGGCGCGCCGTAGCGGTCGGTCAGATCGGCGTACAGGCGCGAGGGGTCCTTGCCGGTGCGCGCAGTCATCTCCGCCGCCAGCAGGCACATGATCAGCCCGTCCTTGTCCGTGCTCCAGGCGTGGCCGTTCCGGCGCAAGAAGCTCGCGCCCGCGCTCTCCTCGCCGCCGAACACCAGCGTCCCGTCGATCAGGCCTCCGACGAACCACTTGAAGCCCACCGGCACCTCGTCGAGCCGGCGACCCAGCCCGGCCACGACCCGGTCGATGATCGAGCTCGAGACCATCGTCTTGCCGACGCCGGCGTCCTCGGGCCAGTCGAGGCGCACGCCGCCGAGCAGGTAAGCGATCGCGGCGGCGAGGTAGTGGTTCGGGTTCAGCAGCCCGGCGTGGGTGACGATGCCGTGGCGGTCGGCGTCCGGGTCGTTCGCGAACGCGACGTCGAACCGGTCCTTGAGCGCGATCAGGTCCGCCATCGCGTCGGGGGAGGAGCAGTCCATCCGGATCTTGCCGTCATGGTCGAGGGGCATGAACGAGAACGTCGGATCGACCCGGTCGTTGACGACCTCGAGGTCGAGCCGGTGGCGGTCGGCGATCGCCTCCCAGTAGGCGACGCTCGCGCCGCCGAGCGGATCGACGCCGAGCCGCACTCCTGAGCCCGCGATCTCGTCGATGTCGACGACCGCCGACAGCTCGGCGACGTAGGCCGTGCGGTAGTCGTGGCGCCGCGCACGGCCGATCGCCTCCTCGAACGGGAGGCGCGCCACGCCGCGCAGCCCCGCGCGCAGCAGTTCGTTGGCGGCGTCCTGGATCTGCCGGGTGACGTCGGTGTCCGCCGGCCCGCCGTGGGGCGGGTTGTACTTGAAGCCGCCGTCCTCGGGCGGGTTGTGTGACGGCGTGATCACGACCCCATCGGCGCGGGCGCCGCCGCGCGCGTTGTGGGTGAGGATCGCGTGCGAGACCGCCGGCGTGGGCGTGTAGCCGTCCTCGGAATCGACGGCGACCTCGACGCCGCGGGCCACGAACACCTCGACCGCGGTGCGGAACGCCGGTTCGGAGAGCGCGTGCGTGTCGCGCCCCAGGAACAGCGGCCCGTCGATCCCCTGCGCGGTCCGGTAGCGCGCGATCGCCTCGCTGATCGCGAGGATGTGGAACTCGGTGAAGGTCCCTGTGAACGAGGTGCCGCGGTGACCCGAGGTGCCGAACGACACCGCCTGGGCAGGATTGGACGGATCCGGGCGCTCGTCGTAGTACGCCGCTACGAGGCGGCTCACGTCCACAAGCATGTCCGGAGTGGGCCGGCGGACGGCCGGAGCTTCAGTAGGTTCAGTCATTGCGCCGGGAGTTTGTCAATCCGCGCGGCCCCGAGCATGACTCGTTCGTGATTGCCGGACGCGCAGGCCCTGCACTTCGCTCCAGAAAACGCGGGCTACCCGACCTCGAGCGGCTCGAGCAGACGGTGCGGACCCCGCAGCGCCACCGCCACCGGATCGTGGCGGTGCCGGCCCCGGCCCTGGCGAGGCTCGGTGATGATGTCGCCGACCGCGGGGGTGATCCCGCACGTCGGGCAATCTGCGCCGTCGTTGAGCTCCGTGCCGCACACGGCGTGCCTGAACGTACGGCTGTTCGGGAGGTCGTGGTGGTCGCCCCACACGACCAGCGCGTGGAGCACCGGCCACAGCTCGCGGCCGGCGTCCGTCAGCTCGTAGAGCGACCGGCCCGCGTGCCCCGGATCGGGACGCCGCTCGAGGATCCCGTGCTCGACGAGCCCATTCAACCGGTCGGACAGCACCGCCTTCGGGATGTCGAGATGAGCCTGGAAGTCGCGGAAGCGCTGGACGCCGAAGAGGGCGTCCCGCACGATCAGCAGCGTCCAGCGCTCACCGACGACCTCCAGCGCACGCGCGATCCCGCAATCCTGGCCGACGTAGTCCTTACCGAGCATGGGGCCATCCTAGCGCATGTGAGTTCAATCATCGAACCCATGTGTGCTAGCCTCCGCCGCGATCAAGGTTCAATCACTGAACTCAAGAGGAGGATCGATGACCACCGTCGCCGCCCAGCGCAGCCCGAGTGCCAGAGCCCGAAGCCGTACCGAACAAGCGCAGGCCAGCCGCACCCTCTGGGTCGCCGCGGCGGCGACGCTCCTGGTCCTGGCCGTGTTCAGCGCGGTGGTGACCACGGTCGGTGACAGCCTGCGGACGCTCCACGGTGATGTCGCGAGCCAGACGTGGACGCTCAGCGGGATGAGCCTCGGTCTCGCCGTCGCCCTGCTTACGGTGGGCGCACTCGCGGACGCGTTCGGGCGCCGGCGCGTGCTGGTGCTCTCGAGCGCGCTGCTCGCGATCACGAGCGCGCTCGGTGCCGTCGCGCCGAGCATGAACATGTTGATCATCGCCCGGATCCTCCAGGGCGTCGCCGGCGCCGGCATTCTCGCCGCCGCGCTCGGCACGATCGGGCACGCCTTCCCCACGGGGCACCGCCGCGCGCACGCCACCAGCGTGTGGGGCTCCTCGGTCGGGGCCGGCATCGCCATCGGCCCGCTCGCTGCCGGGGTACTCGCGGCGTCGATCGGATGGCGGAGCAGCTTCTGGCTCGAGGCAATCGCCGCTGCCGCCCTGATTGCCGCGGCCGCGGGAATCCAGGAGTCGCGCGCGGGCGCCCGGCGCTCGCTCGATCTGCCCGGCGCGGCCGCACTCGGGCTCGCGATGGCCGGTCTCACCGCCGGGCTTATCGGGGGTCGACAGAGCTGGTCGGCGCCCTCCACGATCGTTCCTATCGCAGCCGGCGTGGCTCTCCTCGGCGCGTTCGTCGCCATCGAGCTGCGCACGCGCGAGCCGATGCTCGAGCTCAGCCGGTTCTCGAACCCGCTGTTCGTGGCCTCTCTCGCCGGTGCGCTATTCACCGGCCTGGCAGTGATCGGCCTCATGAGCTTCACGCCGCTGCTCCTTCAGCGCGGCCTCGGCGTCAGCGTGATCGGGAGCGCCGGAGTGCTCGCGGCGTGGTCGGGGACGAGCGTGGCGGTGGCGCTCGCGACGCGTCGGCTGCTCGGCCGCCGGAGCGCGGCGTCGGTGGTGGTGATCGGCTTTGCGATCTCGGCCGCCGCAGAGTTCGCGCTCGCCGGCCTCGGCGTCGGCTCGTCGTGGACGCGGCTGCTGCCGGGGCTCGTCATCCTCGGGATCGGGAGCGGGCTCATCAACGCCTCGCTCGGGCGGCTCGCGCTCGAGTCGGTGCCGCGCGAGCGCGCGGGGATGGGCAGCGGCGCGAACAACACCGCCCGGTATCTCGGCGGAGCCGCAGGGGTCGCGCTCGTCGTCGCGCTGGTCAGTGGTGGCGGCGACGGGCCATCCGGGCTGCTCGCAGGCTGGAACACCGCTGTAGTCGTGTGCGGGGCACTGTGCCTGGTAGCGGCGCTGGTCGCCGCGGCGTGCCGCCCCGCGCGGTCGTAGTGCGGGCCAGTCTGCCGGCGGGCTGATTCCTAAGTTTTTTCTCATACGGCGGCGGCCGCTCACTAGTTAGGGTGCTCGTGCCCTCCCGGAGACAAGGGCGGGCACGCAGTACCGGTGATTCGCGGCAACGCGGGAGGAGCTCCGTACTGGGACGGAGCGGCTCACGCGCCATTGGGGTGGTGTCGCGGCGATTTCCGAAAGGAGCGCTCCATGAAGCGTTGTCGCGCGTCAACCCTAACTGCCGTCAGCACCGTCGTTCTCACGGCCTGCCTCGTCTCCGCCGGAGCGGCGCTCGGTGCCACTCCCGGCGCCGGCAAGCTCGGGCTCGACGACCCGTTGTGTGCCAGCCAGGATTCCACGTGTGCAGACGTGCACGGGAAGCTGGACGGCTACTACGTCGGCCACGACGAGCCCTCGGTCGAGTTCAAGTCGAACATCCCCGGATCGGGCAACGACATGACGTACCTGATGACACTGCCGAAGGATCCGAAGGTTCAGCCGACGGCGTTCGGCGGTCCGAACAGCACGACCTGGAACTTCGAGCTCCGCCCGACCTTCTGGTTCGGGCTCACGCTCTGCGACACCGAGTCGGCCCCCGAGTTCACCAAGTCCTGCAAGGCCGACTCCGATTCGAACAACCTCACTGGCACCAACTCGAACGCTCCGAACTACATCGGCAAGCACCCCGGCACCGCATTCATGGAGCTTCAGTTCGACGGGCCGGGATACGTCCCGCAGTTCGAGGGATTCGGCTGCGCGGCCACCGTGTACTGCGCGGTGCTGACTATCGACAGCTTCGTCAACGACCAGAACGACGGCGTCGCCAACACGGCCGCGTGTGACAACTACGTCCTGGGTGGCGAAGAGCCGATCAACTGGGCCTGGATCACCCGCAGTGGCGTCTCCCAGGCGCCCGCGAACCCGCTGTTCACGGGAACGGACACGAACCCGAACTTCACGGCGGTCAATCCCAATCTCGCCGAGGATCTGCTGATGCGTCCTGGTGACCGGATCCTGATCCACATGCACGACACCCCGGCCGGATTCCAGGTCAACCTCATCGATCTGACAACGCACCAGAGTGGCTCGATGACGGCGTCGGTCGCCAACGGGTTCGGCCACATCCTGTACACGCCGAACTCGAACACGTGCCAGGAGGCCCCGTACGCGTTCCATCCCGCGTACTCGAGCGCGAACGTCCGCGGCAACACCTGGACCGTGCACACGTACAACGTCGCGATGTCCGACGAGATCGGCCACTTCGAGAACTGCCTCGCGATCGACGCCGACGGGAACTGCACGCAGCCTGGTTTCCAGGACGCGTCCAGCGGACTCGACGCCGACGACAATGAGTGCGTCCCCGGCAGCGACTCCTCGCTCGTCATGATCGACGGCTGCCTGAACGCGGACGAGGACTTCGACGGCCAGTCGTACCGGCTGGATTGGCCGGGTACGAACCCGAACCCGTTCGTCGACCAGGGGTTCCACCCGTCGCCGCTGCTGTTCACGAGCCCGGTCACCGGGCTGGGGAGGAACTACTCCACGACCGCGTTCGAGACGGATCTGCCGAACATCGAATCGCAGGGGGCCCAGTTCAACCCGCCGTTCTGCGACCTGAATACCGGCGCGAACTGCGTCGTCCCGCCCGACGGCGCGGCGTTCTACCCGTTCTTCACGACCACGGTCCGTGACGGCACGTGCACGTGGCAGGAGGGCGGCAACTTCATCCCAGGGACGATCGACCACTTCGGCGGAAGTGCGCGGACCGAGTACGGGAACCTGTTGCGGGTCGATTTCCCGGACGTGGGCGCGAACGGCGGGCCGACCCTCACAACGTCGATCGAGGACAACAACAGCGGCGACCAGCCCAACCCCTGCCCGGTTGGGCCGGTGTTCCACCGTTAGGAGGAGGAGAGCGATCCCGGGCGCACGGACGCGCCCGGGACGCCTGATGCGAACATTGGCGCTGTGTCCGCAGCGCCAACGTCTCCCGACCCCGCGCCCGAGTTGGCCTACTCGGTCGTGGCGGCGGCCGAAGCGAAAGCTCCGCAGCTTCGCCGGCAGCTCCTCGACATGTGGGTCGACGTCACCAACGCCGGCGGCGCGGTCGGCTTCACTGCGCCCGCCGACGTGTCCGCTGTCGCGCGCATGCTCGACGCCGCGCTCGAGCGGGTCGCCGCCGGCATCGATCTGCTCGCCGTCCTGCGTCAGGACGGCGCGGCCGTCGGGATGGCGTTCCTCGTCGACGGCGGGTCGCCGCTCCGCCGGCACTGGCGGACTGTCCTGCGCCTGATGGTGCGCCCGGAGCTACAGGGGCTCGGCGCCGGCCGGGTCCTGCTCGAGGGGCTGCACCGCACTGCCGCCGGCCTCGGGCTCGAGCAGCTGATGCTGACCGCGCGCGGCGGCACCGGCGTCGAAGGGTTCTACGAGCGGTTCGGCTACACGATCGTCGGACGCCACACCGGTGCGATCAGGCTGGCGCCGGGCGACGATCGCGACGAGATCATCCTGGTCTTCCGGCTCTGAGGAGTGGACGCGGTCGAGCTTCGGCTGCCGTACCGCGCGCCGTGCGACGCCGCCGGTCTCGTGCGGTTCTTCGCCGCGCGCGCCGTTCCCGGCGTCGAGGAGGTCGACGGCGACGCCTACCTGCGCAGCGTCAGCCTGCGGGGCGGACCGGGCGTCGTCGCGGTGCGCCCGGGCAACGGCGAGCACGTCGAAGCCCGGCTTTGGCTCAACGATCCTGACGATCTCGACGCCGCGGTCGTGACGTGCCGGCGTCTGCTCGACCTCGACACCGAGCCCGGGCCGATCGTCGACGCGCTGGGCGCCGACGAGCTGATCGGGAAGATCGTGCGCGAGAGTCCCGGCCGGAGGGTGCCGGGAGTGGTCGATCCCGACGAGCTCGCGATCCGCGCCGTGCTCGGGCAGCAGGTCTCGCTCGCCGGGGCGGCGACGCTCGCGGCGCGGCTCGTGAGCGCGTACGGCGAGCCGCTCGAGCACCCGGTCGGGTCCGTGACGCACCTGTTCCCGTCGGCCGCCGCGCTGGCACGCGCCGACCCCGAGCGGCTGGCGATGCCGTGGTCGCGCCGGCGCGCGCTGATCGGGCTCGCGACCGCCCTCGCCGGCGGTGACGTCGTCCTCGATCCAGACGCCGTCGAGCGCGACGAGATCGAGCGGCGGTTGCTCGCGCTCGCGGGGATCGGCCCGTGGACGGTCGCATACATCGCGATGCGCGCGCTCCGCGATCCGGACGCGTTCATGCCGACCGACCTGGGAGTCCGGCACGGCCTCGAGCGGCTCGGCGCCGACGGCCGGCCGCCGAGCGCCACTCGCATCGCCGAGCGCTGGCGCCCGTATCGCTCGTATGCAACGCAGCACCTGTGGGCCCAGCTCGCACCGCCACCTCACACGACCTGAGCGGTAGCCGTTCCACCCAGCGATGACAACCCTGAACCACACATCAGCCCGCCTGTACACGAACGTGCCGAGCCCGATCGGCCGGCTGCTGCTATGCGGCGACGAGGAGCGACTGCATGCCCTGTACACGCCCCCGGCCTCGGAGGACACCGGCCTGGTCCGCGGCCGGCAACGCGCGGACACCGCGTTCGCACCGGCTCGCGAGCAGCTCGACGCCTATTTCGCCGGCGAGCGCGTCGAGTTCGACGTTCCGCTGAGCTTCGACGGAGCGCCGGCGTTCTTCGAGAGCGTGTGGCGAGCGCTGCTCGCCGTGCCGTTCGGCACGACGATCACCTACGGCGAGCTCGCCCGGGAGCTCGGCCGTCCGACAGCCGCGCGCGCGGTCGGGATGGCCAACGGCCGCAACCCGATCTCGATCATCGTCCCCTGCCATCGCGTAATCGGGGCGGCCGGCGATCTCACCGGCTACGCCGGTGGGCTCGAGCGCAAGCGATACCTGCTGCAGCACGAGGCCGAGGTCGCCGGCCGGGCCGGATCTACGCCGAAGCCAGATCGGTATTCAGCGTCATCGGTTGCGGCGCCAGCGGGCGGTACACGATGAGCGCGGCCGCGAGGAGCACGAACAACCCCGCGGCGGCGAGTGCCCCGGTCAGCCCAAACGCCGACAGCAGCGGGCCGGCGATCAGCGCGCCGGCGACGATGCCGCCAATCGAGATCGGGAACACGAGTCGGTGAGGACGGGCCGTGGGCGCTGCTCAACGATTTCAACTCCGCCTGGCGTCTGACCAGAACGGGGCTCACGAGACTTCCCGCCACGCGTCCATCATGCCAGCCCCTCACCCCGAACAAAAGCCCGTCCCGGCGCACGGGCCGCGCGCCGCAGATAAAGTGCCCCCGGGGTCGGCCGGGATTCCACCGCAGGTACATAGATCCCAAGGGAGGCCGTATGTCCAGGAAGGCAGGATTCCGCGCCGGTATCGTGGCGGCCGCGCTCACCGTGGCGCTGGCGATGGCCGCGGTGGCGATTGCCGCCGCCGGCACAGCGCCGCAGCTGCTCTCGCCAAACCACAAACACGTTGCGGCGGGTCAGATCCGGCTCGTCGTCGGGGTTCCTCTGGCGGCGGCCAAGCACGGCGTGTTCGTCGCGATCTCGCCGAACCGCAAGCGCGACAAGAACGGGCACCTGAAGGTGTGCGGCAGCTCGCGCTGTGATTTCGTCGGGCCGACGCACTGGAAGGGTCACAAGTACAGCTACGTCGCGAAGTTCAACTTCCCGGGGTACTGGGCGGTGACACCCGGCACGTACTACTGGCAGGCGCACTACTACACGGCCGGTGACACGGCCGTGTACTACAGCGGCATCGGCTCGTTCACCGTAAAGTGACACGCGGCGCCGGGGGCGGAACGCGCTGGTAACGCGGTCCGCCCCGGCCTCCGCTCCTGTCACCGGCGCGTGCGGATAGTCTCGGCTCGTTGTCGGGACCAGGTCCAATCGGCGGTCCGGGATTGCGCGTCCTGTTCGTGGGGATCAACCCGTCGCTGCGTTCCGCTGAGGTCGGGCATCACTTCGCCCGGCCGGGGAACCGGTTCTGGCCGACGCTGCACGCAGCCGGCTTCACGCCACGCCCGCTGGCGCCCCAAGAGGACGTGCTGCTCCCGTCGTACGGGCTCGGCATCGTCAACATCGCCTCGCGCCCCACGCGAGCCGCCGCCGAACTGAGCGTCGCGGAGTTGCGCGCGGGCGCCGAGGTCCTAGAGGCGACGGTGCGCGCGTGGACGCCACGGCTGGTGGCGATCGTCGGAGTGCTGGCCTACCGGACCGCGTTCCGACGCCCGCAGGCGGGCATCGGCCTCCAGGACGAGCGGGTGGGTGGCCGCCCGGCCTGGGTGCTGCCGAATACGAGCGGCCTCAACGCCCACTACAAGCCCGCGGAATTCGCGCGCCTGTACGAGCACGCACGGGTGTACGCGGCGACCCTCGACTAAGCCACGGACAGGAAATACGAGGTCGTTTGGCCCGCTTCTGCGACCACGTGCACGGCGTACCCGGGCGGCTCGTCGGCTGCCTCGAACCGGGTCGCTCGCAGTCGCAGCGGGAACTGCACGTACGTGCTCGGCGCGACGACCAGCGGACGTTCGCTGAACTCCGTGATCAGCGGCCGGTGCAGGTGCCCGCCGACGAGCAGCCGGACCTGAGGGTGGCTGGCGAGCGCGTCCGCGAGCGCCGCCCGCGACGGCTCGCTCAGCGCGATCGCATCCCAGACGGGCGCTCCGGTCAGCAGCGGCGGGTGGTGCATCGCGAGCACCGTCGGCTGTCGGGGGCCAGCGGCGAGCTCGCGTTCGAGCCAGGCCATGCTGTCGCGATCGAGCTCGCCCCCGTCCCGGCCGGGAATCGTGGTGTCGAGGACGATCAGTCGCGCCGCCCCGAGGTCGGCCACGTAGTGCAGCGGCGCGCCGGACGCCGGCTCGCGCCCGACCCGCCGGCGGAGCGCCTCGCGGTCGTCGTGGTTGCCCATCGCGAGATGCAGCGGTGCGTCCAGGCGCTCGAGCTCTGCGAGCGCGCGCGTGTACTCGTGGTCGGACCCGTGTTCGGCGACGTCGCCGAGCACGAGCACGGCGTCGACCGGTACGTCGAGCCGGCGCACCGCGTCAACGATCGCGGACAGCGTCTGCAGCGGGTCGGTAGCGACCCAGTCCGCGCCGATGTGCAGATCCGCGAGCGTTACGAGGACCACTACGCCGGCACGAACAGTGCAGCGCTCATCTGCTCATGGTCCTGGGGATTGAACTCCCACAGTCCCTTGAGCTGGCCGCGTAGCTCGTCGGGCAGGCGCTCGACGCCCGAGTGGTCGATCTCGACGAGGTTGCCCGCCGGGTCGCGCAGGTACAGCTGGACGACGTCGCCGGGCAGCTCGACGAGGTTGTTGCCAAACGCATTGAAGTCGAACGCGTTCCAGCGTTCGGCGGCACGGTAGGCCGGCTCGAGATCGTCGACGGTGACGCCGAAGTGGTGATGGCTGGTCGGCTGAATGTCCCGCTCGAACAGATGCAGCTGCGTCCGGCCGAGCGCGAGCCATTGGACCGGGATGCCGAAGTTCGGCGTCGCAATCGGCACCGCGCCGAGGATGTCAACGTAGAACCGCACGGACTCCTCGAGGTCGACCGCGTTGATGCTGACGTGATTGATCCGGCTGCTCACGAGTTGCCCCCGCCGGCGTGCGCCGCGAGCGACCCCTTCTTGTGCTCGCCCTCGGGCAGCGCCTCGTAGATCACGATGTCGCCACTATCCCCGAACAGCTCGTCCGCGCGCTCGAGGATCTGCTGCACATGCGGGCTCGCCAGGTGGGCGCTGAGCAGCTCGCGCGAGCTCCATCGCTCGACGAACGCCAGCCGGCGCGGGTCATCCGCACCCTGATGCAGCGCGTACAGGATGCACCCGTCCTCCGCGTGGGTGGGCTCCACGAGTGCCTTGAACGCCTCCATGGCCTCGGCCTCCCGCCCTTCCCTGGCGGTGAACGATCCAACGACGACGACCTCTGACATGCGCGGCCTCCTTGGTTGGGCTCTTGACGTGAGCCTACCCGGGCTCACCGCCACGGGCGGGCGCGAACCCGATGCGCCGGCGAGGAGCGCCACTTGCCGCGCGGGCGCCAACAGGCGGTGGCGAGCGTCGCCAGCCCGAGCACGCCGAGCGCGGTCGTGAGCCCGTGCCCAGCGGAAACGGCGTCCGCGCGGCCGCCATGGGCGCCGGCGGTGAACAGCGCGCCGGCGAGCGCGACCCCGAGCGCGGTACCGAGCCCGCGGGTCATGTTGAGCAGACCGCCCGTAACCCCGGCGTGGCCGGCCGGCGAGGCCGACATCACCGCGGCGTTGTTGGCCGGCGTGAACAGGCCCAGGCCGAGCCCGGCCACCGCCAGCCCGATCAGGATCCCGGCCGTGTCATGCCACACCGCGATCTCGAGCATTCCGGCGCCGGTCAACATCAGCCCGCCCGCGGTCAGGATGCGCGTGCCCACGCGATCGACGAGCCGGCCGGCGATCGGCGCGGTGATTCCGATCGCCACCGGCAGCACCGCAAGCTGGAGCCCGATCAGCGTGGCGCTGTCACGCTCGGCCGAGAGGTAGTACGGGACGATGAACAGCGTCCCGAACAGCGCGAGGTAGGACACCATCCCGCTGCGCAGACCGCCCGCGAGCCCCGGGCGGCCCAGCAGCGACAGGTCGATCAGCGGCGCCGGCGCCTGCCGCTCGCGACGGACGAACCCGGCCGCGGCAGCGATACCACCGGCCAGGCAGGCCAGCAGCACGGGGTCGGCGTAGCCCTCCCGACCTGCGAGCGAGAGGTACACGAGCGGCCCCGTCGCGGCGAGCGCGAGCAGCGCCGCGCCAAGGCCGTCGGCCTGGCCGAGCTCGCGGCGAGATCGGCTGCGCGGCACCAGGAACCACCCGAGCGCGAGGCCGAGCGTGCCCGCCGGGAGGTTCACGAGGAAGATGAACCGCCACCCCGCGAGCGACAGCAGGATGCCCCCGATCGCCGGTCCGAGCGCGAGGCCGAGCGCCTGCGCGCTGCCCTGCACGCCGATCGCCTTCCCGAGCATCGATCGTGGCACCGCCTCGGCGATCAGCGCGACGCTGTTGGCCTGTAGCATCGCCGCTCCGATCGCCTGGAGCACGCGCGCCGCGATCAGGATCGCCAGCGTCGGCGCGAGGCCGCACAGCACAGACCCCACGGTGAAAACGCCGAACCCGTAGACGTAGAGCAGCTTGCGCCCGACCGCGTCGGCGATCCGGCCGACGGTCGCGACCGTCGCGACCAGCACGAGCAGATACGCGAGCGCGACCCACTCGACCGAACCCAGGCTCGCGTGGAGATCGCGGCCCATCCGCGGCAGCGCGACCGTCACGATGCTCGCGTCGAGCTGACCCATGAACGCGCCGATGCAGACGGTGCCGACCACGAACCAGTGGGCGCGCGGGCTCTCGCGCACCGCGGCCGGCCGCCTCGGCTCGCGCAGCAGCTGCCGCCCCACCCACCCGGATGAGAGCGGGGTATCGAGCAAGCGCGTCATAACACACTCATTCCAGCGCGTTTGCTCTCATAGATCAAAGACATATTTTGGATGAGATAATCTGTTTTTACCTATGGATGAGCGCCGGCTTGGCTACTTCCTCGCGGTCGTCGAAGAGGGCAGCGTGACCCGCGCCGCGCGCCGGCTGCACGTGGCCCAGCCGTCGCTGTCCCAGGCCGTTCGGGCGCTCGAATCAGAGCTGGGCGCGGAGCTGTTCCATCGGGTCGGACGTGGCCTGCGCCTGTCGGTGGCGGGAGAGGCGCTGGTCGGTCCCGCTCGCCAGGTACTGCGAGCGATCGACGAAGCACGAGATGCGATCACCGGGATCGTCGACCTCAGGACCGGGCGGCTCGAGCTCGCGGCGCTGGCGACGCTCGCGGTCGACCCGATGGCGGATCTGATCGGACGGTTCCGCGAACAGCACCCCGGCATCGAGGTCCGCGTCCACGAACCCGAGAGCGCCGACGGCATCAGGTCGCTCGTCAGGGACGGAACGTGCGAGCTCGGAGCGGCCCACCTCCCGCTCGCCGGCGGGCAGCTCGTCGCCCACCCGCTCGGCGAGCAGGAGCTGCTGTTCGTGCTGCCGCCCGATGCGATCCCCGGTGGCGAACGTTCGCTCGGCGCGCGCGAGCTCGCGAAGACGCCGCTCGTGGTCAGCCCGCCCGGCACGTCGACACGCATCCTGCTCGAGCAGGCGCTCACCGCGGTCAACGTCACGCCCCAGATCGCCGTCGAGATCGCGGCGCGCGAGGCGATCGTCCCGCTCGTGCTCGCCGGCGCCGGCGCCGCGCTGCTCCCGGCGCCGCTCGCCCGCGAGGCCGAGCGGCGAGGCGCGACCGTCCGCAGCGCACGACCGAAGATCACGCGCCCGGTCGGGCTTGTCCACCGGGCTTCGCGCTTGTCGCCGGCGGCGGCCGCGTTCCTCGCGCTGGCGAACGCCCCCGTGCCGCGGGCGAACGCGTAGGCTGTCGCGCGGATGCTGCGATCAGCGCCCGTGGACGGCTTCGAGTTGACCTATGAGCGCGGCGGCGCCGGCGACGGCGTGGTCCTGCTCCACGGCTGGCCGGGCGACCACATGGACTACCGCCACGTCGCCGAGCTACTCGGAGACTGCACGGTCGTCGTCCCGGATCTCCGCGGGTTCGGTGAGTCCGACAAGCATTCCGAGCCGCCGTCCGACGCGTACTCCGGCGACGCGCAGGCGCGGAGCGTCGTCGGGCTGATCGACGAACTCGGCCTCGCCCCGGCGGTCCTGGCCGGCTATGACGTGGGCAGCCGCGTCGCTCAAACCATCGCCCGGACGTTTCCCGATCGGGTACGGGCGCTCGTCGTCTCGCCGCCACTGCCCGGTGTGGGCGACCGGGTCCTGACACCCGACGCGCAGCGCGAGTTCTGGTACCAGGCGTTTCATCAACTGAGCCTGGTCGAGGAGATCATCGACGGGCGCTTCGATGCGGTGCGTGCGTATCTCGGGCATTTCTGGTCTCACTGGTCGGGGCCTTCGCTCCGGCAGCCAGACGGCGAGCTCGACCGTCTCGCCAGGCTGTACGGTGCTCCCGGGGCGTTCACGGCGTCGATCGCGTGGTATCGCGCGGGGTCGGGCACCGTCGCCAGGACCCTCAGCGAGGTCACCCCCGAGCGCGACGAGCGGATCGCCGTGCCGACCACCGTGCTCCAGCCCGCGCTCGATCCGCTGTTTCCGCCGGCATGGAGCGATCGGGTCGACGAGTTCTACGCAGATGTGACGGTCACCGCGCTGCCCGGCGTCGGTCACTTCGTGCCGATCGAAGCCCCGGACGAGTTCGCCGCGGCGATCCGAGCCGCGCTCGCGGCCGCGCCCGGACCGGCGTAGCCTCCGAAGCTCAGTGCCGGACCCGCCGTCGTTCGCCGATCTCGCGGTGGCGCGAGAACCCCCGATGGATCTGCTCGCGTTGGCGATCGCGCGGGAGTTCCGCGACGTCGACACCGACCGGGCGATGGGCACACTCGACGCCCTCGGCGCAGAGCTCGTCCGGCGGGCGGACGACACGAGCGGCGCTCCCGAGGAGATCGCGCGCGCCTGCCGCGAGCTGCTCGGAGATCAGAACGGATTTCGCGGCGATCGCGACAACTACGACGATCCCGACAACTCGATGCTCGACCTGGTCCTCACCACGCGCCGCGGCCTCCCGATCCTGCTGTCCGTCGTCTACATCGAGGTCGCACGCCGCGCGGGCATTCCGATCCGCGGGGTGGGGTTGCCGGGCCACTTCGTGGTGGCGCACTTTGGAGCGGATCCGCCGCTGCTGCTCGACCCGTTCGACCGAGGCGCCGTGATCAGCGCGCCGGCCGCACGCGAGGCTCTACAGCCTTCGCGCCCTCACGAGATCGCGATGCGCATGCTGAACAACCTCGTCGGCAGCTACCGGCGTCGCGCGGACCTCACGGCAGCGATTCGCGCGGCGACGATGCGGCTCACCCTCCCGGCCGCACCCTCGCTCGAGACCACCCTCCGGACGGAGCTACGGGCGCTCCAGGCCCGTCTCAACTAGCCGGCAAGCCGACGCTCGCGTTCCGCGGGTGGCCGAAGTTGCAGGGGCCAGCTCTCCGCTGAGCGTCTTCTACCGCTCTACGTCGCCGGCGTTGATCGGGACGTCGGCGAGCAGGTTGCCCGCCGGCGCCACGCGGCCTTGGCGCTGCTGCAGGACGTGCGCGGCCTCGTGCGGAAGGTATCGCTCCTGGCGTGGCGCCAGGTCGACGTCGGCGCCGTGTGCCAGCGCCCGGAGCGCCGGCACGGGCGCGGCATAAGCACCGCCGGGTCGGCGGCCCATGAAGTTGCGAGGGTTCATGACCGGAGGATCGCAGTTCGCCGCATCACAGCGCGGCGGCGACCGCCTCGGGGATCGGGGCCTCGCCGCCGCCGGCGTACAGGATCCGGCCGCTCGCGAGCCCCTGCGCGAGCAGCACGTCGAGCAGTGCGGCGACATCGTCGCGGGGGATCTCGCCGCGGAACGGCTCGGTGTCGATGCGGACGAGGCCGGTACCCGGGTCGTCGGTCAGCGGGCCCGGTCTGACGATCGTCCAGTCGGTGCCGCTCGCCTGAACCGCCGCGTCGGCCTGCGCCTTCGCGCGCAGGTACACGCTGAACACGTCGTCTCCGTCCGGAGGGGCCTCGGCGCCGATCGAGCTGATCATAAGGTAACGCTCCGCGCCGACCTCCTCGGCCGCGTGCAACAGCTTGATCGCGCCGTCGCGGTCCATCGTCAGCTTGCGCTCGGCTCCACTTCCCGGCCCGGCGCCGGCGGCGAACACCACCGCGGACGCGCCGCTGATCGCCGCCGCGACCTCGGACACGTCATCGCGCTCGAGGTCGCAGACCACCGGCTCTCCGCCGCGCGCGCGGACCTCGCCGGCGTGGTCCGGGTTGCGGATCAGGCTGACGACCCGCTCGCCGCGCCCGCTGACGCGCTCGGCCAGCGCCAGCGCGATCTTCCCGTGGCCTCCGGCGATCGCGATCATCTCGTCATCCTACGACGATCGATGGGCTCGGCGGTCATGCCGCGATCGCGCGGACGCGAATCCTCGGGCGGGCGTTGTTGACGTAGCCCTTGGGGTTCCAGAGCGAGGCCTCGTCCTCGGGCTGGGTGGCGGCGGAGGAGTCCCAGGCACGCACGAGCAACTCGTGCTCCCCGGGCGCGAGGTCCAACGTCATCCGCCACTGCCGCCAGGCCCACCGGCCGAGATCGTCGAGGAGCTCGGCCTGCGTCCAGCTCCTGCCGCCATCCACCGAGACGTCGACCCTGGCGACGTACCGATCGCCGCCCGCAAAGGCATATCCGTGCATCTCGACCGGGCCGGCGGCGACGGTTTCCCCATCGCGTGGAGAAAGGACATCGGAGTTGAGCGCCACGAGTCCCAGGGGCATTCCCACACCCGGTCCCGGGGTCTCGCCGGCGGGCACGAGTCGGTACACGACATGCTGGAAGTAACCCGGCCACGGCTCTGAGCGCAGCTCGATCCGCTCGAGCCACTTGACGCTCCGTGCGCCGATATAGCCGGGTACCACCACGCGCAGCGGGGAGCCGTGCACCGGTGCGAGCGGCTCGCCGTTCATCGCCCAGGCGAGCAGCACCTCCGCTCGCCTGGCCTTGTCGAGCGGGATCGAGCCTCCGAAGCGCTCGACGGGCCTGGTCTCCGGGCACGGATCCGCACCCTCGAAACCAACGTCGGTCGCGGCGATGAGCGGACCCGCGAGCGCGAGCACATCACCGAGCGCGATGCCGGTCCAGCTCGCAGTGCCGGTGGCCCCCGGACCCCACGGAGCTTCTCCGGGGATGTCACGGATCGCGATCAATCCGGCGCGCCGGTTGCCGGCGCACTGGAGCGTCGCCGTCACCGTCCGCTCGCGAAACGCCTCGCGCAACGTCTCCAACGACAGGCTGAGCTCGCGCTCGACCATCCCGTGTACCCGCAGTCGCCACGCTCTGGGATCGATATCCGGCACCAAGCCGTGGCCGCGAACGTAGAACGCATCGGTGCTGGTCACCGGATCGGCCAGCGACGCCAGGCCGGTCTCGGCATTGAACGGCTCGTGCTGATGCACGACCAGATCGTCGCGCTTGCCGAAGCGTCCCATCAGCGGGTCTTCAAAAGCTCCTTGTAGGCGCCGTGGACCGCCCCGAGGCGCACCAGCCTGGGGCCGCCCCACAGGTTGAACACGGCTCGCAGGTGCGGCTTGTCGACGATCGTAACCGCGCTGCGCGAATCGGTGGCCTTGACGATCGCCTTCGCGAGATGGTCGGGCGACATCGCCTTCTCCGGCGTGACACCGCCGGTCGCGCCCCACTCGTGTTCGCGCACGAGCTGGTCGGTGCGGACGTCGCCCGGGCAGACCGCGCACACGCGCACGCCGCTTCCGGCCAGCTCGTGCCAGAGGACCTCGGCAAGCCCGACGAGCGCGAACTTGCTCGTGCAGTACGACGCGTACGAGGGCGCGCCGAACAACCCGAGCTCGGAGCTGACGAGCACGATCCTCCCGTAGCCACGCTCGCGCATGCCCGGGATCACCCGCTGCGACAGCCATACCGCCGCCCCCACCATCAGCCGGTAGCTGTTCTCGAAGTCCTCAACCTTCACGTCCGTGACGAAGTCACGCCGCAGCACACCCGCGTTACTGACGAGCACGTCGACCGGACCCAGCGCGGCCTCGGCCTCGTCAACCGCGCGCACGCAATCAGCCGGATCGGAGAGATCGGCCGCCACCGGATGGCACGAGTCACCGAGCTCCGCCGCGACGGACGCCAACAGAGCGCCGTCCCGGGCGACCAGGCCGACGCGCGCCCCCTCGTCGTGGAAGCGCTTCGCGGTCGCCAACCCGATACCCCTCGAGGCCCCCGTGACCAGCACGGTCCGTCCAGCAAAACGCGCCATAGCCCGGACACTCCTTCAAAGTCGTAGGTCCCCCGGCCACCGGCGGGGCCGCGATCGGGCAGTCTGCCAGAGAACCCGGAGCGGCTGGATCAGCGGGCTGCTGACTGACGGTCGGCTATTCGATCACGATCGGGCGAGTGCCGACGGGCGCGCTGACCGGCCGGCGCCACCCCGAGAGGGCCATCCCGACGGCCGGGATCAGCGCGACCAGGATCAGCACGAACGCCCACACGAACGTCGAGGCGAACGCGCTGGCGAGCGGCTGGGCGATCGCGGAGTGCGCGCTCGCGGGCAGGCGCTGGAGGGTGGCGAGCCCGCCGGAGCCCGAACCGGACGCGCGGGAGCCGACGATCGAGGCGAGGTTGCTCGTGATCGCGGAGGCGAGGATCACCGACAGGACCGCGGTGCCGATAGACGCTCCGGCCTGGCGGATGATGTTCATCGCGGTGCTCGTCCGGGCGATGGCCGTCGGCGGCACCGCCTGCATCGCGGCGGTCATGTTCGGCATCATCGCGAGCCCCATCCCGAGTCCCTGGACGAAATTGCCCGCACACAGCACGACGTACGAGGTGTGGGCGCCGACGAACACGAACGGGATCAGCCCGATTGCGACCAGCGGGAGGCCGGTGGCGGGCAGCCACGTTGGGCCGTAGCGGTCGGTCAGCTTGCCCGAGAGCGGCATCATCAGCATCGCTCCGAACCCGCCGGGAGCCAACAGCAGGCCGGCCTGGAGCGCCGATGCGCCGCGCACCGTCTGGTAGTAGAGGGGAAGGAGCAGCATCGTGCCGAACACCGAGATCGCGAATAGCAGGAACGTGCCCGCGGCCGCGCCCGCGCGCGTGTGCGCAAACGTCCGCAGGTCGATCAGCGGGTTCGGGGTCCGCCAGGTGTGGATGAACCAGGCGGCGATCAAAACGACGCCGAGGAGCGTCGGGCCCCACGAGCGGACCGACCCAATCCCGTAGGTCGAGGACTCGGCTAGCCCGAAGATGAACACCGCCAGCCCGGGCGACAGCAGCAGCATCCCGAGCCAGTCGAGCCGGTGGGCGGGCTGAGGCTGGTCGCGCTCGAGCACGATCAGCGCGAGGACGAAAGCGACGATCCCGATCGGCACGTTGATGAAGAAGATCCAGCGCCACGAGGCGTTGTCGACGAGCCAGCCGCCGAGGATCGGGCCCAGGATCGGCGCGATCAGCATCGGCACGCCGAGCACCCCCATGACACGGCCCATCCGGTGAGGGCCGGCCTTCCTGGTCAGGATCGTCATCACCGCCGGCATGATCAGCCCGCCGCCGGCCCCCTGGAGGATGCGGAAGAAGATCAGCGACCCCGCGCTCCACGCCAGCCCCGACAGCACCGACCCGATCGTGAACAGCACCAGCGACCACATGTAGATCCGCTTCGTGCCGAACCGGTCCGCCGCCCAGCCGCTGACGGGGATCACCGCGGCGAGCGACAGCGTGTAGCCGGTGATGACCCACTGGATCTCGGTCAGCGAAGAGTGGAACGCGACCGCGAGGTGATCGATGGCCACGTTGACCACGGTCGTGTCGAGGATCGACATGACCGCCCCCAGCATGACCACGCCGGCGACGATCCACGTCTCGCGATCGAGACCCTCAGGCTCGGCTGCTTGCGCGGTCGAGTCGGACATGACGCCATCGTAGCGGACCGGCGAGTCCGCTTAATCCCGCTGCCGCCATCAGCGTCAGCGCCGGCAACACGAGCAATCCGGCGCGCAGGCTCACGGCCTGCGCGATCGCGCCCGCGATCAGCGGCCCGCTGATCTGTCCGAACGCGGCGACCGTGAGGATCTCTCCGAGCGCGCCGTCGGCGGTGCGTCCGCTCGCCTGGACGTGAAGCGAGGACGTCAGCGGGAACAACGCCCCGATCCCGGCGCCGGCGAACACGATGCCCACGCCGGCCGCCCCGACGCTCGTCGCGGCAAGCAGGAACGGCAGGCCGGCGAGGACGCAGCCCAACGCGCCCGCGAGCACGCGCTCGGGAGCATGGGTGTGGGCCAGCCGGCTCGCGATCACGCGGCCGATCAGGTTCGCGGCGTACAGGCCGCTGACGAGCACGAGCGCGGTGCCGCGCGCGAGACCGACGTCGTCGTGCAGATAACTGGCCAGCCAGAAGCTCAGCCCGAACTCCAGCGCGACGATCGCGAACACAATCACGAGCGTCGGCTGAAAGCGCGCGGGCCCGCGCGGCCCGGGAGCCGCGGCGTGCGGCTTCGGGACCTCGGCGCGCCACACCGCAACCGCGGCCGCGCCTACGATCACGGCGCCGACCGCGAAGGCCAGACGCCACGTCGCGACGGTGACCGCGAGCGCGCCGATCAGCAACGGCGTCGCGATGCCCGCGAGACTCACCGCGACCTCGCCCTCGGTCATCGCAACCGCGCGCCGCGGTCCGTGCACTTCGGCGACCGCGGCCCATACGCGAATCAGCGCCGTCGCCGCCAGCAACCCCATCACCAGCGCGCCCGCGATCGTGATCGCCGGCGCGTCGCCGTAGCCGACGGCGAGTCCCGCGAGCCCGCCCCCCGCGAGGCCCCCGGAGATCGCGATCCGCCGGCCGGCGCGGTCCGGATGGCGCGCCGACAGCGCGCCGGCCACGCCGGCCCCGATCGAGAAGGCGACCTGGTGAAGCGCGCCGACCAGGTACGAGATGTGCTCGACCGAGCGAATGTAGGGCAGCGAAGGGCCGAGAACCGCGTTCAGATAGCCGAACGCGAACAGCGCGCCGAACGCGGTCCACGTGAACGCGTCGCGGCGGTAGGCCGCCGCCGGAGTCGAAGCCGTCATCACCCTCGTCCTGCCCACGCCGCGAGCCGGTCGGCATCGAGGATCTGGTCGAACGTCGCGAGCGCGACGCCGACGAGCGCCGCATCCTCGCCGGCCTCGCCGGCGGCGATCCCGGGCGGCACGGCGCGGTGCACGTCCATGAGCCCCGCCTCGAACGCGTCCCGGAACGGCTCGGGCGCCGCCGCCCGGAGCAGCGCCGCCAGCCCGCCCAGGGTCACCGTGTCCGGGTCGAGCGCGTTGACGAGACCCGCGACGCCACGGCCGAACGAGGCCGACAGGTCCGCGCGCGCGGCGCGCTCCGCCGCCCGAGGCTTGGCCGCCTCGAGCAGCCGGCGCAGCCAGGCTCGAGGGTCGGTCGGCTCAGGCTCGCCCAGCCGGGCGGCGATCCGCCGCGGATCGAACGGCAGGCCCCAGCAGCCGTGGGCGCCGCACCCGCACCGCTCGTCGGGGTCACCGAACGGCAGATGACCGAACTCCCCGGCCAGTCCGCGTCCGCCGGGCACCGGCCGACCGTCGATCACGAGCGCGCCGCCGATGCCGACCTCGAGCACGAGATGCAGCAGCGCTCCGCTCGTCGGGTGCGCGCGGGCCTCGGCGACCGCCGCCATCGTCGCGTCGTTGCCGGCGATCACCGGGAGCCCGCCGGCGATCGGTGCGAGGTCGAGGTCGCGCCAGCCGAGTACCGCCGCGTCGAGCAGGCGCGTCCCCGCGACCAGCCCGGGAACGGCTACGCCGACCGCGACGACCCGGCCGGCGAAGCGGTCGGTGCTCGACGCGACCAGCCGGCGCAACCTGGCCAGGAGCGTGCCCGCGTCGCCGGTCCGGTGGGGCTCCTCCGCCAGCAACTCGAGTTCGCCGCCGATGCCGCAGGCGGCGAGGCGCCAGTCGCCGTGGCGAAGATCGAGCGCGAGGGCGACCGGGCCGTCGGGATGCGCATGGAGGCGGGTCGTCGGCCGCCCGGGTCCGCGCGCCGCCGCCGGGCGCTCGGCCACCAGGCGTGCGGCGCGCAAGCGGCCGACGAGGTCCGAGGCCGGCCCGCTCGCCAGGCCGAGCGCGCTTGCGAGCTCCCGCCGGGTCGGCTCGGGGCGGTGCCGAACGAACTCCAGCGCCGCCGCGGCCGAACGCCAGTGCCTGGCCTGGGGTGGCGCGAGCGAGCACATAAACTCGCTGAGCGAGTTTACACCCCGGCCGTCGCCCACGGAGCGACGGCCGGGGTTGAGCGATCAGCGGGTCTTCGCGACGCTGAAGTTCAGTCCGCTGCTGCGCTGGGTGAACGTCGCCCGACCGGCGCCCTGCGACGTCGAGGTCCAGCCGGCGATCGACTTGCCGGCTCCGGCCAGGAAGCTCGTGAACTCGGCCGACGCCGTCCCGCAGTCCATGTTGCGGCTCGACACGGTGTACCCGCCGCCCGGCAGATACGCGGTGCCCGCGCGATCGTTGTGCAGGACGGTGAAGCCGATCGCGGCGCACCGCTTGAGCCCGGTGGAACCGCCGGTGGACGAGCCTGCAGCGACGACGCGCAGGTTGCTGAGCGAGGCGACCTGCTTGTTGCCGAAGCGCAGCGAGACCGAGTACACACCGGGCTCAGTCGCCGGCGGCACGCGCACCGTGGTGTGGTAGATGCCCTCGACGAGCGCCGGGGTCTGGACGGCCGGAACGCCGTTGACGGCGCGGGACGACATGATCGCATTGGACACGATCGTGACGTTCAGTCCGGCCCGGGCGTAGGCCAGCCCGGAGACGGTCAGCTGCGCGCCCGGCTTGACCGTGGTCGCGCTGAGACCGATCGTGAACGGCGCGCTCTTCGTGACGTGTGCGGCGGGCGTAACCGCCGCGCCGCCCGACGTCGAGGCGAGCGCGGCCGGAGCGGCGGCGAACGTGGTGGCGGCGATCGCGCCGATCGCGGCGAGCTTGAGAGGGGAGTTGGCGAACATTGGGATCTCCGTTCGTTTCGGTGGTGAGCGCCTGATTGGGAGGCGCGTTTTCGGTGATCGACAAGTTCTCACCGCCGCGTCACGCTGGCGTCCGTAGCCGAGTACGACACTTCTCGCGCACCACTACTGAGGCGGCGTCGCGCCCCGATCCGCTCGCGTCCCGAGCGAGGATCTACGAGGCGATCCGGCGCGCCGCCGACGCTGAACCGAGGGCGTCCGCGAGGTCGCGGCGGTCGGTGAGACCGAGCTTGTGCATCGCGCGGTACAGGTACGTCTCGACCGAGCGCACGGACAGCACGACACGATCGGCTATCTCCGCGTTGGTCAGCCCCTGCGCGCCAGCTCCGCGAGCTCCGCCTCGCGCGCCGAGAGCACGGGCGCCGTGGCCGCGAGCCCGTCGATCGGCGGCAGGCTCCCCCCTTCGCCGGCGGCGAACAGTCGTCGGCTGTGGGTGGCCGCCCGCCGCGCCGAGGCCTCCTGGCCCTCGGCGAGGAAGCTGCGCGCGGCGTCCGCGGCGGCCTCGCAGGCGTAGCGGGCCGCCCCGATCGACTCGAGGCGCTCGGCGGCGTCGAGCAGGATGCGCCACCCGCGCTCAGGCTCGCGCTCGGCCACGGCCGCCGACGCCTCGGCCCACCGGAGGTGAGGCAGCTGGTTGCGCGGCGGCGGCTCACTTCGCACCACGCCCCGGCACCGTTCGAGCGCGATGCGCGCGGCGTCGCGATCACCGACGGCGCACGCGACCGCCGACTCGTATGCGTGCGCGATGACCGACAGTCCGAGCGCGTCGTAGCGCTCGTAGTGAAGCCCGGCCTCGGCGAGCCACCGGCTGGCCTGCCGGAATCGCCCCTGCGCGTAGCGGATGCTTCCGAGCCCAGCGGGATTTCTGCGCATCAGGGTCCCCTGCGAAATCGTACAGAGCCGGCCTCGTGGCCCGTCCGATCTCGGCGGTACGTACCGGGTGCACGCCAGGTGTCGTATGCCGGTACGGACGACCGTGCGGCCCGGCGGCGGAAAGCTCTCCATCAGAAACCGACCGGCGCGCCCAACGGGCGCGCCGCCTGAACAGGAGCGTCCGATGAGCATCACCGCCACCGCACCTCAATTGGCCGTCGCGCCGCCCTCACGCGGCGTGGCGGCGCCCCCCTCGTCGACTGTGACCACCGTTGACGGCGACGGACTCGACCGCCGCATCGGCTTCATCGGCCTGCTGTGGACGTCGGTGGGCTCGCTGATCGGGTCGGGTTGGCTGTTCGGCGCGCTGATCGCGGCGACGATCGCCGGACCGTCGGCGCTCGTCGCCTGGGGGATCGCCTCCGTGATCGTGATCCTGCTCGCGCTCGTGCACGCCGAGCTCGGCGGGCTGTTCCCCGTGAGCGGCGGCACCAGCCGGTTTCCCCACTACGCGTTCGGCAGCCTCGCCGGAATGACGTTCGGCTGGGCCTCCTACCTGCAGGCGGCCACGACGGCGCCGATCGAGGTCCTCGCGGTGATCCAGTACCTCTCGACCGCGCACTGGGCGCACGGCTTCTACAGGGCCAACGGCACGCTCAGCGGCGGCGGGATCATCGCCGCGGTCATCCTGATGTCGCTGTTCGTCGTGCTCAACCTGATCGGCATCCGGTGGTTGACGCGCGCCAACAACGCGATCACCTGGTGGAAGGTGTTCATCCCGGTGTTCACGATCGTCGTGCTGCTGGCGACGCATTTCCACGCCGGCAACTTCACCGCCGGCGGCGGCTTCTTCGTCCACGGCGCCGCGGTCAAGAGCATCCTCGTCGCGATTCCGACCGGGGGCATCGTGTTCGCGCTGCTCGGGTTCGAGCAGGCGGTTCAGCTCGGGGGCGAGGCGGCGAACCCCCAGCGCGACCTCCCGCGCGCGGTGATCCTGTCGATCCTGATCGGCGCCGGCATCTACTTCCTGCTGCAGGTGGCGTTCATCGGGTCGTTCAGCCCGAGCCTGCTCGCGTCCGCGCACACCTGGACGAACCTCGGCCCCGGGAACCACGACCCGGCGGTCGTCGCGCTCAACGCCGGCCCCTTCTACACGGTGACCAAGATCGCCGGGCTGGCGTGGCTGGCGTTCATCCTCCGTCTCGACGCGGTGATCTGCCCGTTCGGCAGCGGGTTGATCTACTCGACCACGTCGTCTCGGATCAGCTTCGCACTGTCGCGCAACGGCTACGTACCGGACAAGTTCGAGAAGACCAACCGGGCGAAGGTGCCGGTGTTCGGGATCCTGTTCACGACGGGCCTCGGGCTTCTGTTCCTGCTGCCGTTCCCGAGCTGGAGCAAGCTTGTCGGGATCGCCACGAGCTCCTCGGTGCTGATGTACGCCGGTGCGCCGCTCGCGCTCGGCGCGCTACGCAAGAGCAAGCCCGACCTGCCCCGCGTCTACCGACTCCCGGCGGCCGGTCTGCTGGCGCCGCTGGCGTTCGTGTTCGCCACCTGGGTCATTTACTGGTCCGGATGGCAGACGCTGACGACGCTGATGCTCGCGATGCTGATCGGGTACGTCCTGGTCGCGCTCTCTTATCGGTTCAAGCTCAACGCGGCCGCGCCGCGGATCGACTGGAGCGGCGCGACGTGGATCGTCCCGTACTTCGTCGGGCTGCTCGTGATCTCGTACTTCGGCGACTTCGGTCCGGGCGGCATCATCGGCGGCATCGGGATCTTCAAGCACGTCCTCGATCACGGCGGCAACGACGCCCTCGGACTCGTCGGCGGGCTGGTGGCGTGCGCGGCCTGGAGCGTGCTCGTCTATCACGTCGCGATCGCCCACCGCCTGCCCGAGGCCGAGGTCGATCGCTACGTAGCCGACGTCTGCCCGCCGCCGGCCGGCGAGTAGGAGGGACAACCCCACACTCGGCGCCGGCGCGGGCTCGAATGAGGGGTTGTCCCCACGGTGGGTGGCTGAATGCGCGTTCACCGCCGCCGGGGTGGCGAGTGCAGTGTTGGCCACATAGGCCCGGGCGAAGTTCGCCCGGGCCGTCGGTCTGCGTAGGCGCGCGTGCGGCTCGTCGACGCGAACACGTACGTGGTACGTAGCGGTGCGCCGGCAGGTGTCGTAGTCCGCTACTAACGACCCGCCCGCCCTGTCGCGGGAGTCTCTTGACCACAGATCAAACGGCGCGTCCAACCGGCGCGCCACCGACCAGGAGCCTCCCATGAGCATCACCGACACTCCAGCCGTGACCGGACGCTCGGTCCGCCGGCCCGCCAGCCGGCCGCCGGGTCGTGCGGACAAGCATTCCGGGCGGACACACGCCCGGACGAGCCGTCCTTCGACGCCCCGCGGCGACGCACAGGTGATCGAGCTGACGCTGCTCGACCTCTTCGAAGCAACCGTCGCTACCTGGGGCGAGCGCCCCGCGCTCGACACCCCCGACGGCGTCCTCACCTACGAAGAGCTCGCCCAGTCAGTTCAGGCGCTCGCCGATCGCCTCCGCGCCGGTGGCGTCGGCCCGGGCGATCGAGTCGGGGTCCGGGTCCCGAGCGGAACCTCGGACCTGTACGTCGCGATCCTCGGCGCGCTCGCCGCGGGCGCGGCGTACGTACCGGTCGACGCCGACGATCCCGACGCCCGCGCCGAGCAGATCTTCACCGACGCGGCCGTCTGCGCGTCCATCGGCGCCGGTCTCGAGCTGACGTGGCGTGGTCCGGCGAGCGGCCGGATCGGCCGTCCGACGCCGGACGACGATGCCTGGATCATCTTCACCTCAGGGTCGACGGGCGCTCCGAAGGGCGTCGCGGTGCCGCATCGCGCGGCGGCGGCGTTCGTTCGGGCCGAGAACTACCTGTGGCAGGTGCTCCCGGAGGACCGCGTGCTCGCGGGCCTGTCGGTGGCGTTCGACGCCAGCTGCGAGGAGATGTGGCTGGCGTGGGCGCACGGCGCGGCGCTCGTGCCGGCGCCGCGGGCGCTCGTGCGCTCGGGCGTCGAGCTCGGGCCGTGGCTGAAGGAGCGCGGTGTGACCGTGATCTCGACGGTTCCGACGCTCGCGGGCATCTGGGACAACGATGCGCTCACCAACGTCCGCCTGCTGATCCTCGGCGGCGAGGCCTGCCCCGAGCAGCTGGTCGAGCGCCTGGCCAACGACCGCGAGCTGTGGAACACCTACGGCCCCACCGAAGCGACGGTCGTCACCACCGCGATCCGGCTGATGCCGGGCGAGCCGGTGACGATCGGGCCACCGCTGCGGGGCTGGGAGCTTGCGGTCGTCGACCCCGACGATCAGCTCGTGAGCCCGGGCGAGCCCGGCGAGCTCGTCGTCAGCGGCGTCGGGCTCGGCCGCTATCTCAAGCCGGAGCTCGACGCCGAGCGTTATCGCAGCCTGCCGGCGATGGGATGGGACCGGGCGTACCGCACCGGTGACATCGTCCGCCAGACCGACCACGGACTCGAGTTCGTCGGGCGACGCGACCACCAGGTCAAGATCGGCGGCCGCCGGATCGAGCTCGGCGAGGTCGACGGCGTGCTCAGCGGGGTCCCGGGCGTGCACGGCGCGTGCACGGTGGTTCGCGAGTCGACCGCCGGTAACAAGATCCTGGTCGGGTACGTCGCCGGTGACCTCGACGCCCAGGACGTCCGCGCGGAGGTCGCCGAGCGGATGCCGGCCAGCCTCGTGCCGCTGATCGTCGTGCTCGATGAGCTCCCGGTCGCGACCTCGGGCAAGGTCGATCGGAAGGCACTCCCGTGGCCGCCACCGGCGAGCCCTGCCGCGGGGACCGAGGACGACGCGAACCTGACTCCGGCCCAGCGCGAGCTCGCCGTCCACTGGCGCGAGCAGCTCGGCCCCGTCGCGATCGACGCCGACAGCGATTTCTTCGCGCTCGGCGGAACCTCGCTCGCGGCCGCCAAGCTCGTGTCCGTGCTGCGGGCCGAGCATCCGGCGATCGCTGTCGCCGACATCTACAACCACCGCACGCTCAGCGAGCTGTCGGCGCGTCTTCAGTCGATCGGGGCGATCGACACCTCGTCCGACCTCGTGCTCGAGCCCGGGCCGATGCGGCGCCTCGGTCTGATGCAGCTGGTCGGCGTGTTCGTGCTGTTCGCGGTGCAGTCGATTCCGTGGCTGCTCGGCGCGCTCGCCTATGGCGACATCGCCGATATCGGTACCCCGCACGTTGGCTGGCTCTGGCTCGGCGTGGCCTGGGTCGTGCTCGCCAGCCCGCCGGCGCGGATCGCGCTCCAGCTCGTCTCCACGCGCGTTCTGTTGCGCGACCTGAAGCCCGGTCGCTACTCGCGGTACTCGTCGCTCGCGGCGAGACTCTGGTTCGTCGACCGGCTGGCTGAGGTAACCCGGTTCAACCGCCTCGGCGGGACCCCGTGGGCCGACCGCTACGCCCGGCTCGTCGGCGCGAACGTCGGCAAGGGCGCGCGGCTGGCCACGGTGCCGCCCGCGGGCGCACTGCTGCACATCGGCGACGGCGCCACCGTCGAGTCGAACGTTGACATGCGCGGTTGGTGGATCGACGGTCAGGAGCTCGTGATCGGCGAGATCCGGATCGGCGCCGGGGCGCGGATCGCCTCGCGCGTGCTGCTGAACCCGGGCGCGGTCGTCGGTGACGGCGCCGAGCTCGAGCCCGGAACCGTGATCTCGGGCGAGGTCCCCGCCGGCGAGCGCTGGGGCGGCGCCCCCGCGCGTCGGCTCGGCACCGCCGGCGATAGCTGGCCCGCCGAGGCACCGAAGACGTCGGGCGCCGGCGGATGGGCGTGGCTGTTCGGCGCGAGCATCGTGCTCGAGCTGGTGATCGAGATCGCCGCGTTCGCTCCGGCGATCGGCCTGCTCGCGCTGCTCGGGAGCGAGCTTCCGACGCTCCAGACCTCGCTCGTGTACATCGTGTTCGAGGCGGCGGTCGTGACCGCGATCACCGTGCCTCTCACCGCGATCCTGATCGCGCTCACGCTCCGGCTCGTGTGGCGGCTCGTGCAGCCCGGCTGGTATGACGAGCACTCGCCGGTCGGCTGGGCCCTGTGGTTCGGCGAGGAGCTCAAGCAGAGCTCGAGCACCATGCTGTTCCCGCTGTACGCCTCGCTGTACACCCGTCCGTGGTTCCGCATGATGGGTCTGAAGATCGGCAAGGGCACCGAGATCTCGGTGACCACCGGCCTCAACCCGCTCGTGACGTTCGGCGAGCTCAGCCAGTGCACCGATGACATCGGATTCTGCGGCGTGCGCTCGCGTGACGGGTGGATGGCGATCGAGCCGATCGAGATCGGCGATCGCAGCTTCCTCGGCCCGGGCTCGATCCTGCGCGGCGGGACCAGGCTCGACGACGACAGCCTGCTCGGAGTGATGACGCTGTCGCCCGAGCGGCCGGCCGCCGGAACCTCGTGGCTCGGAGTCCCGGCGCTGGAGCTGCCCCGGGTTCCCGATGCCACCGACGCGTCGCGGACGGTCAATCCGCCCCGGCGCCTGAAGCTGGCCCGCGGCGTGATGGACCTGCTGCGGTTGCTCGTCCCGAACACGATCGTGCTCGTGATCGAGGCGCTCGAGATCATGTCGCTGGCTACGCTGGCCGCCCACTTCGGACTCGGCGTGGCCATCGTCTCGGCTCCGTTCGTGCTGATCGCCGGCGGGCTCGTGGCCACCGCGATCACGGTCGCGATGAAGTGGACGCTGATCGGTCGCTACACCCGGAGCGAGCATCCGCTGTGGTGCAGCTTCGTCTGGCGCGACGAGATGATGAACGCCGCCCAGGAGCAGCTCGCGGACGAGCGCCTGCTGCGCCTCGCGATCGGCACGCCGGTCATGTCGATGTACCTGCGGGCGATGGGCTCCAAGATCGGCCGCGGGGTGTGGTGTGAGACGACGGCAGTCACCGAGCACGACATGATCACGCTCGACGACGGAACCGCCGTGAACCGCGGCGGGTGCCTGATGACCCACCTGTTCCACGATCGCCTGCTGCGGATCGGCCCGACACACCTCGATCCGGGCGCGACCCTCGGTCCGACAGCGGTCGTCCTTCCGGACACCCACGTCGGAACGGACACGCGAGTGCTCGGTCACTCGGTCGTGCTCCGGGGCGAGGAGCTCCCGGACGGCACGCGCTGGCACGGCACGCCGGTCGTGGCGTTGTAGCTCACGGTCATGGTCACCTGGCTCGACATCGACACGGACGACGCTCCGCGGGTCGCACTCATCGACGTCACCCTCGAGGGACTCGACGAGGCGGCCCTGCGGGCTCGGGCCAGGACGCTGGGAGAGGCAGTAGGAGCGGGCATGGTGTCGCGCTCCTACTGCCACCCCTACGCGCTCGTCGGCTGGCACACCGAGCCGGTCGGCGTCGACATCGAGCGTTTCGTCGCCTGCCCCGAGGAGTTCTCGCAGGCGATCGCAACGCCGGCCGAACAGGCCAGCGGGCGATTCACAACCGACCGCGACCTGATCTCGTTGTGGTCGAGCAAGGAGGCGCTGTCCAAGGCGCTCGGCGACGCGCTCGACTACGACCCGCGGCGGCTCGAGTCGCCGGCGGGGTGGCCGGGAGGAGCATCCGGCCCGTGGCGGACGGCGACTCTGCGGGCACCGGACGGTCACTGCGCCTGGGTCTGCTGGCGCACGCCGTCCGCCGCGTGACGCGCGGCCCAATCGGGGGTCTCCTCGAGACGGTGTGAGCGGGCTCTCAGGTCGCGCGCACGCAGACAGGCGCCGCTTCCGTTGATTGCAAGAACCGCCCCGTCGGGGACTTCCCATGAACGACGCCCTTCCACCCACCCACGCCCGGCTCAAGGCGATGGGACGCACCGCACTGACAGGCGATGCCGTGTCGCCCGCGCTCGTCCGCCAGGCGCTCGGGCATTTCGCCACCGGCGTCACGGTCGTGACCTCGCGGCGCAGCGGCGGGGCGCCCGCCGGCACGACGGCGAGCGCGGTCAGCTCGCTGTCGCTCACCCCACCGCTGCTGCTCGTGTGCCTCGAGCGCTCCAGTCACACGCTGGCCGCGATCCGAGATCACGAAGCGTTCGCGATCAACGTGCTGGCGGAGGGACAGGAGCGACTGTCGGCGAACTTCGCCCAGCGCGGCGCGGCCGTCGATTGGGAGTCCATCAGCTACCACCTCCCGCCGACCGGAAACCCGCATCTGGACGGAGTGCTGGCGGTACTCGATTTCGGCCTGGAGCACTGCCTCGACGGCGGCGACCACGAGATCGTCGTCGGGCGGCTGCTCGCGCTCGAGCTCAACGGCACCGACGTCGGGCCGCTGCTGCACTACCAGGGGAGCTACGCGTCGTTGCGGGCCGCGTAGCCTCGCCCCCGCACACCGTTCATGCACTCCACCGAAGACCTATCGACCGCGAGCTTCGATATCGAACTGGCCGGAGCGCCGAGCAAGCTGGCGGACGTGCTGCCGGGGTTCGATCGGCGCGATCGGCTCGGGATCGTCGTCGATGAGCCGCTCGGGGGAAACGGCGCGAGCACGCTCGTATTGGCGACGGTCACGGCTTTCTACGACTTCCAGCGGCAACGCAGCTCGGATTTCTGGATCTACCCTGACTACTTCGCATTCCTGACGGGAGCGGAGCTCGGGACGTTGCGCTCGTTCGAGGTCTATCCCGCGCACAAGGAGGTCGTCGTCGGGCACGATCCGGATCGGCTGCTCGAGGCGATCAACGATCGTGGGATCACCCGCCTGCTGGTCCCTGATCGGCCGCCCCAGACGCCCCGGTTCGAGCGTGAGCCGCTCGCGAGCTACAGCGATCGCGTTGTGACCACGATCGCCTACTCGCCTGGAGGACGCGTCGCGGGGGCGGACCTGGCCGTACGGGGCAACGAGCACACCGAGCGTTACGTGCACAGGAACGTCGCCGCGTCGACGTTGGTGCCGCAGCCCATGCGTGACCGCATGATCGCCGAGCGCGTCGATTTGATGGACGGGGGTCGACCGTGCGAGACGTTCCGTCGCGTGAGCTGCGATGAAGCGCTCGCACTTCTCTCGGCGACCCAGGAGGCTTGCCGGGCGCGGATGACGCTGCACGAATCCTCGAGTCTCAGCGAGGGCTCGGGCTGAGGTCGGCTTCGGCGAGCGCGACCCATTCGCGCTTCTCGGCACGCCACTCCTCGTCGGTGCGGCGGAGCTTCCAGTAGCCGCTGGCCGATAGCCACTCGGTCGGCATCTCGCGCTCGAGCACGAGGTGGCGCCGGACGAGGCGCACCGCGGTCGCCTCGCCGTGGACGAACGCATGACCCTGGCCGTCGGGCAGGGACAGTGCCTTGACCGCATCGAGCTGCAAGGCGGGGTCTTCGCCGGGGCCGCCGCTGCGGTCGAGCCACACGACCTCCAGATCACCCGGGGATTCGAGCGGCTGCCGGTGCTCGGGGCCGTCGACCTCGACGACGGCGAACGCGGGCACGCCCGCCGGGACTCGCGCCAGCGACACCGCGATCGCCGGGAGCGCCGCGTCGTCGCCGACGAGCAGATGCCAGTCGGCGTCCGGAGACGGGGTGTAGGCACCGCCGGGTCCCGCGAGCTGGAGCGTGTCCCCCGGCTTGGCGTTCGCGGCCCACGGGCCGGCGAGGCCGCGGTCGCCGTGGACGACGAAGTCGAGCGTGAGCAGGCGCCGCTCGGGATCCCAGTAGCGCACCGTGTAGGAGCGCGTCTTCTCTCCGAACCGGCACTTCACGTAATGGTCGGTGAACGCCCCGACGCCGAAGCCTTCGAGGTCGGGGCCGCCGACGACGATCCGGACCATGCCGGGAGTCAGCCAGAAGGCTTCGGTGACGATCGTGGACAGGACGCGGCGTTCGGCCATATGACTCCTCGGTGGGGACAGGACGTTCCCCTCAGATTAGGGCACCCTAATCGCCTGCGTCGGATGCGCCCCCGGCGGGCCTCTCGGAGGTACGACCGGCGCAGTACGACGCGACACCGTAGTCGTGCTTCCCGGAATGTCGTACCGGGCTACGGACGACCGCCACCGCCCGCGGTGAGACCGTGTCGATCACGAACCGACCGGCACCGCGAAACGGGCCGACGAAATCGATCAAAGGAGCATCTCATGAACGCAGACACCAAGCACCCGACCGCAAGCTGGGCACGGCGTGGGCTCGCCAAGACCGGCGTCGGCATCGGCGTCGCGGTCTCGGTCCTCGCGACCGCCGGCGTTGCCACGGCCGCCCCGAGCCACGCCGCGCACCCCAGCCGGGCCGCGACCGTGGTGAGCGCGACCAACGCGGCCGCCAAGCCGTACAGCTCGGTCACGGTCAGCCGGCGCGTCGTGCGCGCCGGGCAGCGGGTGACGATCTCCGGCAACGGGCCCAAGAACGCCCACGCCGGCTCGTGGATCACGCTGCAGTCCGACGCGTTCGCGTCCAAGACCAGCGTCAACGGCATCCCCGCGATCCGCACCCAGGTCCTCGTCAACGGCAAGTACTCGGTCACCGCGACCATCCGCCACGGCCTCAAGCAGACCAACTACGCCATCTCCGGCAGCTTCAACGGCAAGTCGCTCGACACGGTGGCATGGGTGAAGGTCCACTGAGCTCCCGCACCCCACACCTCCTGACGGTCACGGGGTGGCCGGGCGATCGAGCCCGGCCACCCCGGTGGCGTCCGGCCGCGCCGAAGTCGCGGGCGGCGTCAGTCCTAAGCGCGAGCGACCAGCTCGATCCGTTCGTCGGGCGATAGCCACGAACCGGACCCGGCGGCGGTGTTCGTCTGCGCGTGCGCGACGCTCGAGGTCGCCGGTATGGCGACGTGGACCCGCTCATCCGAAAGCGTCCACTTCAAGAGGTCGCCGGCGTCGAAACGACTCGTCAGCCGGCCGCCGCCTAGCGGCCGCATCGCGATCACGCCGAGGTCCATCTCGGCGGCGAGCGGAAGGATTCGCCGCTCGGCTTCGCGCTCGAGCGGGTTGTACGGCACCTGGATGGCGTCGATGCGTCCCGTGCTCATGACCGTCTCCAGCTCGTCGAATGCACTCGCCGCGTAGTGGGTCGCGCCGAGGAATTGGACCCTCCCGGCCTCCTTCTCCTCCTCGAGCCAATCGAGATGCCGGCGCCAGCCGACGAGGTTGTGGACCTGTTCGAGGTCGACGCGTCCCGCGAAGAAGCGGAGCTGGTCTTCGAACTGGCGCTTGCCCTCGGCAACCGAGTCGGTCCAGACTTTGGTGGCGACGAGGGCGTCCGGTCGTCGGTCGGCCAGCGCCCTCCCCAGCACGGCCTCGGACCTGCCGTACATCGGCGAGGAGTCGAAGAAGTGCGTGCCGTCCTCCCAGACAGCTGCGACCACATCACGCGCCGCGGCCTCCTCGCCTGGACCCACGTCGAACGTCTGCCACGTACCGAGCCCGACGACGGGAACCTGCCAATCGGTCCGTCCGAAACGGCGAACCTCCATCACGACCTCATCAGCCACCACCGGCGCGGCGGCGCTCCGGCCGCCGGAGTTCGTGGGGGTTCGCCTTGCGCGGGTCGACTTCGGGATCGACCTCGTGGTGCGGTTCGCTGGTGCTCGTCGCGCCGGTCGGGGTGTGCACGTCGCCGAGTTCCACCTCCCCCGCGTCGGCGTCCGGGTCGCGCGGATCGGGCCGCTTGTCGTAGGGGTCGGGCCACTCGGTCGGATCGGGATCCGATGCCGGCTGGTTCAGGACGTGGTGCACGTCCGGCCCGGAAGACGAATCACGCTCAGCCATTGTCTGCTCCTCGTGTCGCGTCTGGTCTCGTGACCACCGTACTCCTGCCTATCCCCGGCCCTCGAGCTCGCGGATGCGATCGAGCAGCTCGCAGACCAGAACCGCCCCGGCGTAGTTCAGGCCGAGGTCGCGTCGCAGCCGCTCGGCCTTAGCCACGCGCGCGGCCGAGCGCAGCGGAAACAGCGGCTCCTGGCTCGTCCCCGCGCACGACTCGAATAGGCCGAAGGCGTGGTAACGGCGAACGAGCGCAACGCGGAGCCCCGCTCGGCGCGCCACAACCTCGAGCTCGATGGGCTGCTCGACGGCGTCCTCGCCGTCCGCCGGCCGAACGGGCCGTGGTGGCATGCCGCCGGCACTCACCGGCGGGACTCGCGCGGATCGAACTCGGAAACGCCGGCGAGCCTCTCGAACAGCTCCCGCTCCTCTTCCGAGGGCTCCTTGGGGACGGCAATCTGCACGACGGCGTAGAGATTGCCGCGCTCGCCGCCGCGCCGGGGAAGACCGCGACCGCGCAGCCGCAGCCGCCTCCCGCTCGACGATCCCGCCGGCATCCGCACCTGAGCGTCGCCCGTGAGCGTCGGCACCGGGACGGTGGCGCCGAGCGCGGCCTCCCACGGCGCGACGTCGACGTCGACCAGGAGGTCGTCGCCCTGCCGGCGAAACCGCGGGTGGGGCTTCAATCGCACAGGCAGGTAGAGGTCGCCCGCCGGACCGCCGTCGCGCCCCGCGCCGCCCTGGCCGCCGAGGCGGATGCGCTGGCCCTCCCTCACCTCGGCGGGGATGTTGACCTCGATGCTGCGACCGTCGTCGAGTGTGAGCCGTCGCCGTCCGCCGGCGAGCGCGTCCTCAAGCGAGAGTTCGAGCAACGCCTCGCGGTCTCGCCCGCGCAGCGGCCCGGAGGCCCGGTAGCCGGCGCCATCGCCGAACAGCCGCTCGAAGAAGTCCGAGAAGACCCCGTCTCCGAACTCGCCGCCCACATCGGAGCCGAAGCCCTGGCCGGCAAAGAAGTCCTCGAAGTCGCCCGCGCCAGGGGCGTCTTCACGCGCGCGCCACTGCGCGCCGAGGCGGTCGTAGCGCTCGCGCTTCTCCGAGTCGGACAGCACCTCGTATGCCTCCCCCAGCTCCTTGAACCGCTCCTCCGCGTCGTCGTCGGAGTTGAGATCGGGGTGGTACTCGCGGGCCAGCTTCCGGTACGCCCGACGAATGTCGTCCTGCGTTGCGTCCTTGGGAACCCCCAGAACCGCGTAATAGTCCTTGTATTCGACGGCCATCGGTGCCTCCCAGCCTATTACGGCCGGGTTGTGCTCACGGCTGCGGTGCGGACAGTGCGCTGCCGACACCGTTGGTGGCGCGAGTGCGCGCGAGGATCGTGGTGGCAGTGATCGCCGCGAGACCACACGCCACACCGCCGACGACCAGTGCGGCGCGAGGGCTGGCGGCTCCGATTGCGCCGATGATCGTGGCGCCGACCGGCGTGCTGCCGACGAACGCCGTCGACCAGAGCGCTGTGACCCTCCCGCGGTAGGCCGGTCCAGCGGCGAGCTGGATCGTGCTATTGCCCGTGGTCAGGAAGACGATGCTGGCGAATCCGACTACGAGCAGCAGGAGAGCGGCCGCCGGCACGGTGTCGGTGCAGGAGGTCGCGAGCATCGCCAACATGTACAGCGCCGCGGCGCGGATCATTCGAGGTACGCCCGTCTGTGCGTGGCGCGTGCTGTACACCCCTCCGAGGACGGCGCCGAAGCCGAACGCGCCCATCAACCAGCTATAGGTGGTGGCGCCGCCGGCCAACGGTCCGCGGGCGAACAGCGGAAGGCTGACCTCGAACTCGTAGGTGAACGTCCCGATCAGCGCCATCATGCACAGCGGAGCCAGGATCTCGGGCACCCGTCGCGCGTAGGCGAGCCCGTCCCGCAGTTGGTGGGCGTGTCGCTCGACGCGAGCGCCCGTCCTCAGCTTGGAGGTGTCGATCGTCAGGAGAGCGGCCAGGACGGCGGCGAAGCTGACACCGTTGACCACGAAGCACCAGCCGATCCCGACTCCGGCCACCAGCGACGCTGCCACCACCGGGCCAAGGGCGCGGCCGACGTTGACCATCGTGCTGTTGAGAGTGACGGCGTTTCGGATCAGCTTCGGTCCGACCATCTCGGGGACGAACGCCAGACGCGCCGGGTTGTCGACCGCGGTGAGGATCCCGAAGGCGAGCGCCACCGCGAACACCATCCACAGCTGGATCGCGCCGAACAACACGACCGCACCAAGGACAAGCGACAGCGTGGCCAGCGACGCCTGGGTAATGAGCAGCAGTCTGCGCTTGTCCGCGCGGTCGACGATCAGCCCGGCATACGGCGTCAGCAGGAGTACCGGCAGGTAGCGCGCCGCGGTCGCGAGCCCGAGCCACACCCCCGAGTGGGTCAGCGCAAGCACGAGCAGCGCCTGGGCGACGGTCTCGGTCCAGCTCCCGATCAGGCTCACGGACTGCCCGATCACGAACCGGCGGAAGTTCGGGACGGCGAATGCCGCCAGCGGTCTCACGGCGGCGGGATGTGGCTCAGTTTCCATGACATGGACGCTCCCACAGCGAGAGGACCGCGCCATCACGGCCAGCCCGAGAGGCGAGTGGGGGCTAACCGGAAGCTGAGGGCCGCTCGGTCACGGCCGCTACCGGCAGCGCGACGTCCAGCACCGTGCCCTCGCCCCGCGGGCTGCGGACCACGAGCGACCCGCCGAGAGCCTCGATACGGTCGCGAATTCCGGTCAGACCCGTGCCGGTGGCCGGGTCCGCGCCGCCGACGCCGTCGTCACCCACGCGCAGTCTCACCAGCCCGTCGTGGCGTTCGAGCTCCACCCACGCCCGCGAAGCCGCCGCGTGTTTGGCGGCGTTGGTGAGCGCCTCGGCCGCAACGTAGTAGGCCGCCACTTCGAGCTGCTCGGGCAGCCGCTCTTCTCGCTCCACCACCACCTCGACCGGGACCGCCGAGCGCAGCGCCAGAGTCCTGAGCGCCGGCGCGAGCCCGCCCTGCGTGAGGATCGCGGGGTGGATCCCCTGCGCGATCTCGCGCACTTCGTCGGTGGCCTCGTTCAGGCCCTGGACGGTCTCTGACAAAGCCGCCTTGAGCTCGGGCTGCTCGCCGGGAACGCGTCGCTCGATCCGCCGCAAGCGCAGCGCGAGCGAAACGAGGCGCTGCTGGACGCTGTCGTGCAGGTTCCGCTCGAACCGGCGCCGGGCCTGGTCGCCGGCCACGACGAGACGCGCCCGGGATGCCGCCAACTCAGCGCCGCTCGAGGCGTTCGCGATCGCGATCGCGAGTAACTCAGTGAACTCGGCCATGCGGCGCTCGGTCTCCTGAGGCAGCGCGCCATGCAGGGAGCTGGCCACGATCGTTCCCCATAGGCTGCCGGCGACGATCACCGGGCTCCCGACCGCTGACGGGGCCGAGGCATCGGCCCCGATCCAGCGCGCTACCAGCTCCGGGGCGACTTCGGTGTAGTCGTCGATGCGCGCGGTCCGCCCGGTCCGCAGCACCTCCGCGGTCGCGAGACCTGGCTCGATCCGCCCGAGCGGGCGCGGCCGGTCGCCAGCCTCGGTCCCGCCCATCAGCGTCGCGGTACCGTCGGGTTCGAGGCGAATGATGCGGGCGCGGTCAGCCCCGACGAGCCAGCGGGCCTCGCTGGCGACCGCGGCGAACACCTCATCGGGTGGGCCGCCCTGGGCGATCAGTGTGGCCACGCGCCGGAGCGCGGCCTGCTCCTCGGCCAGCTTGCTGCGCGCGGTCTCCGAGGCCGCCGCGCGCTGCCGGGTCACCTCGAGGATCTCACCGACCAATACGCCGATCGTGATGTACATCGCGGTCACGAGGTAGTTCACCCAGTCCGCGGAGTCGAACGATCGATACGGCGCGATGTAGAACGAATCGATCGCGACGGCAACGGCGAGCGCCACCGGGACGCCGAACAGCGGGCCGAGTCGCCACGCCACGACGCCCACGCCCCCGGCGCACAGCAAGCACCACAGAACGACGAGAACCGTCTCCCCGCGCAGCGGCACGGCCACGGCCGTGCCGGCAAACACCGCGGCGCCCGTAACGAATGCCGCGGCTGCGGCGGAGACCGGATGCGCGTTCCAGCTGCGGACACGTGCGTCCACGGGCGGAGGCTAACTTACGGGGTTCGCGCCCGTTCGGAGCCGCCCAGGAGCGCCTCGATCGCATCCGCGCTCAGCTCCGCCTTGGCCAGAAAGCCAACGGCGGGACTCGCCGCGATCAGCTCGGCGAACTCGTCCTCGGCGTGCGTCGAGATCAGGATCACCGCGCCGGCGAGTACCCCGTGCTCCCCAGAGCACAACCGACGAGCGACGTCGAGACCGTTCTCAGCGCCGAGGTCGATGTCGACGAGCGCAAGGTCCGGGCGCAGCTCGCGAGCGAGTCGCAGCGCCTCCTCACCGCCGTCCGCCACGCCCAGCACGTCGATCCCATCCTCCTCCAGGAGCTCGACGGCAGCCTGCGCGAAGTGCGGGCTGTCATCGACTATCAGGCACCGTATCGCCATGCCGCAAAACGATAGGAGCCCGATCACGCCCTCGGGTGGTGGCTAGCCTCAGTCTTTACCGGACAGCCGAACGTCGGTGCGGGCGCGAACATCGATAATCCGCACATGACCGCTGACCTCCCCGGGGTCCTGATCGCCGAGGACGACGTGCTCCTTCGCGAGGGGTTGGCGAGACTGCTCGCCGACGAGGGATTCAACGTCATCGATCAGGCGGGCAACGCGTCCGCGCTACTCGCGTTGGCCCATCGCCACCGCCCGGACCTGGTGATCGTCGACATCCGGATGCCGCCGACGCACACGACGGAGGGGCTCGACGTCGCCCGCACGATCCGCGCGGAGATGCCGGAGACGGCCGTGGTCGTGCTCTCCGCACACGCCGAGGTGGAACAGGCGACCGATCTGATCGCGTGCGGCGAGCGGAGCGGTTACCTCTTGAAGAGCCGGGTCACCGACGTCGACGAGTTCATCGCGACCCTACGGCGAATCATCGACGGCGCCGCGGTCGTCGATCCCGTCCTGATTCAGCAGCTGGTTGGCGCTCGTCGCGTCGAAGATCCGCTCGAAGACCTCTCCCCGCGCGAGCGCGAGGTCCTGGCGCTGATGGCCGAGGGGCGCTCCAACGCCGGCATCGCGAAGGAGCTGTGGGTGACCGACTCGACCGTCGAGAAGCACGTCCACAGCATCCTCATCAAGTTGCGCATCCCGGAGACGGGCGACGACCACCGGCGCGTCCTCGCGGTAGTCCGGTTCCTCCAAACCCGCTAGCCGGAGGCTGCCCGTCGTCTCGGGTGAGCTGCGGCGAATAGGGGCTACCCCCACCCCGCGATGGGCACTGGCGGTGTAGTCCCGGCGTCCAGGCAGAGACAAGCTGTGCGTGGTCATCGAAACCACCGAAAGGAACGCAGCTCATGTCCGCCACGGTTGAACCGAAAATCCCCATCCGCTATTCCCTCGGCTTCTGGGCCGTGGCGTTCGCGTTCACCGCGCTGATGGCGTTCACCACCGCGCCGACGCCGTTGTGGTCGCTGTTCGCGCGGCGCGACGGCTTCTCCTCGCTGACGATCACGCTGGTCTTCGCCGTCTACGCGGTTGCCGTCGCGGTCAGCCTGGTCCTCGCCGGTCACCTCTCCGATGTGTACGGTCGACGCCGGCTGCTCGTTCCGGCACTGGCGCTCAACGTCGCTGCCGCATTGGTGTTCGTGACCTGGCCCGCTCTGCCGGGGCTGCTCGTCGCGCGCGTCCTGAGCGGCCTCGGCGTGGGCGCGGCCACCGCGACCGCCACCGTGTGGCTGGCGGAGCTGGACGCCCGGCGCCGGCCGGATGGCCCGGCTCATCGGGCGCAGATCATCAGCACCGCCGCGAACCTCGGCGGCCTCGGGCTCGGGGGGCTGATCGCCGGCGTTCTCGCGCAGTGGGTCGGCCACGCCCTCACGATTCCGTTTCTCACGCTCGCGAGCGCGCTGGTCGTCGGGATGCTGGCGGTCGCGCTCGCTCCTGAAACCCGGGTCGCCCGGGAGCCGCGTCCTCGCTACCGCCCTCAGCGCATCTCCGTTCCACCGCAGTCGCGCGGTCGGTTCTTCGCCGCCGCGACCGCCGTCGCGATCACGTTCGCGATCTTCGGGCTGATCACCTCGCTCGCGCCGAGCTTCCTCGCCGGAACGCTGCACCAGCCCTCGCACGCGCTCGCGGGCGCTGTTTCGTTCGCGATGTTCGCCGCCGCGGCGCTCACGCAGACGCTGACGGGACCGCGTGCCCCGCACCAGCTTCTCGCCGCCGCGATCCCGGCTTTGCTGACCGGCGTCGCCCTGCTCACGCTCGCGATGTGGGTACCGTCGCCGAGCTTCGGCATCTTCCTCGCCGGCGATCTGATCGCGGGCGCCGGCGCCGGATTGATGTTCAAGGGAGCGATCGGGACCGCCACCGAGATCTCGCTCCCCGAGCGTCGCGCCGAGGCGGTCGCCGGGTTCTTCCTCGCGGCTTATCTCGGGCTCGCCGGTCCGGTGATCGGCCTCGGCGCCCTGACCCAGATCGCCTCCACGCGCGTGAGCCTGCTCGTGTTCGCCGGACTGCTCGCGCTCGGCATCCTCGCCGCGACCCCCACGCTTTTCCGCGGCCGTGGCGGCCGCTCCATCCACACGCAACCCATTTCTCACTGAAAAGAGGCACGATGCAGACAACGCAGCTCACGACCACACAGCTCGGCAACACCGGCCTCGAGATCACACGGGTCGGGTTCGGGGCGTGGGCGATCGGCGGCGGAGGCTGGGAGTTCGGCTGGGGACCCCAGCAGGACGCCCAGTCGATCGCGGCGATCGACCACGCGCTGGAGCTCGGCGTCAACTGGATCGACACCGCGGCCGCCTACGGCTTCGGTCATTCCGAGAAGGTCGTCGGCAGGGCGCTCGAGGGTCTCGCCGACCGCCCGTACCTGTTCACCAAGGCTTCGCTGCTGGAAGGCCCGGACCGCCGGGTCGTGCACAACCTCAAGCGCGATTCGATCCTGCGCGAGGCGCACGCCAGCCTCGAGCGACTGGGAGTCGACGCGATCGACCTCTACCAGATCCACTGGCCCATCCCCGACGAGGACATCGAAGAGGGCTGGTCGGCATTCGCCGAGCTCAAAGAGCAGGGACTGGTCCGCCACATCGGAGTGTCGAACTTCGACCTCGCACAGTTGCGGCGGATCGAGCAGATCGCGCCGGTGGAGACTCTCCAGCCGCAGTACTCGCTGATCGAGCGCGACGCCGAGCGCGAGGTCCTGCCGTTCGCGGAGCGCAGCGGCATCGGCGCGATCGTGTACTCGCCGATGAGCTCGGGGCTGCTGACCGGCGCGATGACGCGCGAGCGGATCGCCGCGCTCCCCGACGACGACTGGCGCAAGCACGATGAGCGCTTCGTCGAGCCCGAGCTGTCGCGAAACCTGGACCTCGTCGAGCGCCTGACCGCGGTGGCGGACCGGCACGGCACGGTCCCGGGAACGGTGGCGATCGCCTGGACGCTCCGCAACCCCGCCGTCGACGGTGCGATCGTCGGGTTCCGCTCCCCCGAACAGGTCGACCCGCTGATCGAAGCCGCCAACCTCGAGCTCTCAACCGAGGACATCACCACGATCGAAGGAGAGCAGTAGATATGCAGACCATCGGATTCATAGGACTCGGAAACATGGGCGGGAACATGGCCGCCCGATACCTCGCCGCGGGCTACACCGTCTACGGCGATGACCGCGACCGCGAGCACGCGCAGGGGCTGATCGACCAGGGCCTTCAGTGGGCGAACACGCCACGCGCGCTCGCCGAGGCCGCGGACGTGATCATGACCTCGCTCCCGAACGACGATGTCGTCGAGTCGGTCGCGACCGGTCCGGACGGCATCGTGGCCGGGCTGAGCGAGGGAAAGGTCTGGGCAGACCTGAGCACGATCAGCCCGGCCGCCAGCCGCGATGTCGCGAAGCGCGTGCGCGAGCAGGGACACGGTGCGCACATGCTCGACACGCCCGTGTCCGGCAGCGTCCCCCAGGTGAAGACCGGAACGCTCACGATCATGGTCGGCGGCGACGAGGACGCTTACGCACGGATCGAGTCCGTCCTGCGCGTGCTCGGGACGCCGAACTACATCGGCGACAACGGGCAGGGGCTCGCGCTCAAGCTCGCGATCAACATCAGCCTCGCGGTCCAGACGCTCGCGTTCTCGGAGGGGCTGCTCCTCGCCGAGCGCGAGGGGATCGACGCTAGCCTCGCCGCGAAGGTCATGGCCGGTAGCCAGATCGGCTCGCCGATGCTCAAGCTCCGCGTTCCGCTCATACTCGATCCGCCCGAGGAGGCGTGGTTTGACATCGGGCTCATGCACAAGGACATCCGCCTCGCCCAGCAAGCCGGCCGCGAGCACGGCATACCGCTTCCCACGGCCGACGTAGCCGACAGCATCTACACCAAGGCCGAGCAGCTCGGCTACACGCACCGCGACATCGCCGCGGCGCACGAGCTCCTCGCGCGCCTATCGAACGACGGCGGGAGCGAGGACTGACGATGCTTCGGGAGAGATCCCGAGCGCTCGCCGGATGAAGTCGATTTGAACCGTCAAGAGGTGCTCCGCGACCTCTTCCTGCGGCGTCATGTGGGTGATCCCGGTCAAGGGAAGCACCGCGTGTAGCCGCCCGGCCTCGGTCAACCGCTGCGAGAGCATCAGCGTGTGCGCCACGATCACGTTGTCGTCGGCGAGTCCGTGGATGATTAGCAGCGGACGGCTCAGCCCCGCCGCGTCGCCCAGTAGCGACGAGTCGTCGTAGGCCGCTCGGTCCGCGTCGTCGGGATCCACGCCGAGGTAGCGCTCGGTGTAGTGCGTGTCATACAGGCGCCATTCCGTGACCGGCGCACCCGCCACCGCAGCGTGGAAGATGTCGGGGCGACGCAGGACCGCGAGCGCCGAGAGATACCCGCCGAACGACCAGCCGCGGATCGCGACTCGCCCGAGGTCGAGGTAAGGGTGAAGCGCAGCCACGGCCTCCAAGGCCGCGACCTGATCGTCGAGCACCGGACCGGCCATGTCGCCATGCACGGCGCGTGCCCAGCGGCGCCCGCGGCCGGGCGTGCCACGCCCGTCCACGACGATCACGCCGAAGCCCTGATCGGCAAGCCACTGCGACTCGAGCCATCGGTCGCGGGCCGCCATCACGCGCTGGAAGTGAGGGCCACCGTAGGGGTCCATCAAGACCGGCAACGGCTTGTCGCGATCGTAGTCACGCGGCAGCACGATCCCGACGTTCAGCTCTCGGTCGGTGACCCGTGTGAACTGCACCTCCGGCGTCAGGACCGGCTGCTCGGCGCGCGAGTCGAACACGTGACCAGCGAGTGCCCAGCGGGTGCCGTCGTGGTCCATACCCGCCGACCCCAGCACGTGTACGCCACCGGCAGACGCGACCGTGTGAACGCCGGCGCTCGGCGTGAGACACGACACTTCACCAGTGCCGGCGTCCCACCGCCACACCTGCACTTCGATTGCACTCTTACTGGCGGTGAACACGACCTCTCCGTCGGCACAGGCCGCCACCGTCCTGACCTCCATCTCCGGCGGCGTAACCGGACTTCCGTCGATGAGCAGGGCTACCGAGTCACCCGCGCCTCCGACCGTCACCAACCGGGCATCGGACAACCGCCGCGGAGCGCCCGGAATCAGGTCGACCCAGTCGTCGTCGGACTGAGCCGCCAACGACGACGTCTCCCCGCTCTCCGGATCGACCGCGAGCACGGCGAGGCGCCGCTGATCGCGAGCCTGCACCACGAGCATCGGTCCGTGCTCGTCCCAGCGCGCGCGCGCGAGATACGGGTACGCCTCGCTGTCCCACACCGCCCGAACCGCCGCGGCGCCGTCCAACCTGACCACGTGCGCCTCCACCGACGCGTTCGCCGAGCCCGGACGCGGATACCGCACGGGGCGGGGGCGGGATCCGGGGTCCCCGGTCTCGGTGATCCAAAGCTGCGCGACGGCCACTTCGTCCACCCGAGCAACCAGTAACGCTTCTCCGTCCGGCGCCCACCAGTAACCGCGACTGCGATTCATCTCCTCGGCCGCGACGAACTCGGCGACGCCCCAGCTAACGGTCTCCTCGCGTTCGCCCGCCAGACGGACGACCTCGCCGTCGGCCAGCCGGATGACGTGGAGCGCTCGCGCGTGAACGAACGCGATATGCCGCCCCGACGGATCCGGGCGGGGATCCAGCACGGGCGCAGGCACGTCGAGTTCCCGGGCCCCGCCCGCGAGAAGGTCGGCGACGAACAACTTGCCGGACAAGGCAAAGGCGGCGAGTCGCGCGTTCTGGTCGATCGCGAAGCCAACGATCCCGCCGGCGGTCTCGCGCATCCGCTCTCGCCGTGCCCGCTCCTGCACCGACAGCTTCTCGCCGGCCCCGGCACCGAGCTCGGCGGGATCCACCACGAGGCGCTCGCGTTCGGTCGCCACGTCCAGCACCCACAAGGCGGTCACCGGATCGTCGCCCGTCGGCGAGCGCAGGAACACGACCCGGCTTCCATCCGCGGCGACTTCAAAGCTGCGCGGCGCGCCGAGGGAGAACTTGCGAGTCCGCGCCTTTTGCCGGGGAAACGACTCGCCCATCCTCGACCCCTCAGCCCAACCCGTTCTCGACGTCAGCTCGCGTCCCCACGCCACCAACACTAACGAGCAGCTCGCCGGGAGTCGATTCCTACACGCTTCCGACAAACCTCTTGTGATTCTCCGACGCGGCTTGCGGATCCTGTCGGGGTGGCCGGGATCGAAGAACCGTGCGGCGCTGCCGAATGAGCGGAGATCGTGAGGGCCGCGCGTGGGGACACTCGATCTATCTCTTGGCGCTCGCCCTGGCGGCGGTCGCCGTCGCGGTTCTGGCCGTCTCGCAGCTCGGCATCCCGAGCAGCTCCGCGGGCACCACGACGGAGACCGTGAACGCCGAGAACGGCGTCGTGCAGACGACCGTGTCGGGGGCCGGCAACGTCGCGGCCGGCACCGACGACGACGTCGACTTCGCGACCAGCGGAACGCTCAAGCACGTCTCCGTGCACGAGGGCGAGCGCGTCACGACGGGCGAGGTCCTCGCGACGCTCGACCCCACCTCGGCGGAGCTGACGCTCGAGGAGGCGAACGCGCAGCTGACCGCCGCCGAGGACGACCTCGCCGACGCGGAGGACGGCTCTTCATCGTCGGCGACGACGGTTGACGAGGACGAGATCACCGTGGCGACCGACGAGGAAACGGTCAAGAACGACAAGCTCGCCTTCGCCGAGACGACGCTGCGCGCGCCGGCGAGCGGCACGATCGTCTCGCTCGAGGACCTGCTGACGGGCGACTCGGTTCAGGCGGGCTCGTCATCGAGCGATTCGGCATTCGCGGAGATCGTCAACACGAGCACGCTCACGATGTCGGTCGCTATCAGCGAGGCCGGCATCGGCGAGATCAAGGTCGGGCAGCCGGCGACGGTAACGATCGACGCGGTCACCGGGGTCGAGCTCGCCGCCCATGTCGCCGCGATCTCATCCGACACCACCGACAGCAGCGACGTCGTGTCCTACGACGTCACGCTCAAGCTCGGCCAGACCGACTCGCGCGTGCTGTCGGGCATGAGCGCGTCGGCCGCGATCATCGTCGATCAGGCCGCCGGCGTGAGCGTCCCGAACGCGGCGGTCGCCGGTTCGGGCTCCGAGGGGACCGTAACGCTCGACGCAAATGGCAAGCGCGTCGAGCGCGAGGTCGTGGTCGGGCTTCGCGGCACCGACCGCACCGAGATCGCGAGCGGGTTGAAAGCGGGCGACAAGCTGATCGTCACCCAGACGCTTCCGTCGCTGGGCTCGGGGTCCGGAGGCGGCTCGTCAGGGGTTGGGCAATGAAGGCCCGCCGGGCGCGCCGCCGGTGGTTCACCCCGACCAGTGCAGCGCTGCTCGCGATCGTGCTCGGGTTCGCCGGCTTTTATGCCGGCGTCCGCGAGGAGAAGGCGAACGCCACCGGGTCGGCGTCGACGCCGTCGGCCTCGCGGACCGCTCCGCGCTCGACCCCCGGCCGCTCGTCGGCCGCTGGAGGCCTGGCCGTTGGGATCGTGTCCCGCATCGATGGCGACACCGTCTACGTCAAGGAGGCCTCGGGCAAGACCGTCCAGGTCAAGCTGTCCTCGACCACCGCCATCAGCAAGTCGCTGAGCGTCAGCGGCCATTCGGTTCGCCCGGGCGACACGGTCTCGCTCCAGGGCACCCAATCCGGCGCGGCGATCAAGTCGAGCTCGATCAGCGACTCCGGGGACACCAGCACGACCACGACGACCACGAGCCAGACGGGCGCAGCAACGAGCGCCGGCTGATCGCGCCCGTCGCAGAACGGCGAGTCCCCTCGAACTGCCGAGGACTCGCGGGGAGAGCGCCTGAGAAGATCCGCTCCGCCGTGCGTACATCGGAGAGCACACGGCGGGGATCCGATCTTAGGCAGACGGCGCTGTTCTGCCTGCTGGTCACGCTCGGCACGCGCGTGCTCGTGTGGGAGGCGAGCGCGATCGCGGCCCGCACGTTCGGGCTCGCCCAGCAGCCGAGCGCGTACAACCCGACCGCGCTCCGGCCCTCGGGGCATTCGCTGGGCGCGCTCCTGACGTTCCCGGTGATCCGCTGGGACGGCGACTGGTACCTGGCGATCGCGCGACACGGATACGCGGTGTCGGCGCTCGCGCCGTCACCGCCCCCGCGCACGAACTTCTTCCCGCTCTATCCGCTGCTCGTCGCGGCGTTCGATCGGATTGGCATCCCACTCGTGATCGCCGGCGTGGCGGTCTCGATCGCGTGTCTCGTGATCGCGCTGGTCGCGCTGTTCCGGCTCGTCGAGCTGGAGCTGCGCGACGGCCATCCGTGGGCCCATCCCGACGCGGCGCGGCTGACCGTGCTCTCGCTCGCGGTCTCGCCGGTCGCGTTCCTGTTCTCGGCCGCGTATGCCGAGTCGCTGTACCTCGCGCTGTCGGTCGGGGTGTTCCTGTGCGCCCGGCGCGGACGGTGGGCGCTGACCGGACTGCTGGCCGGGTTGGCGTCGGCGACGCGCGGACCCGGCGTGCTTCTGGTCGTGCCCGCGCTGATCCTGTACCTGTACGGACCGCGCACGGATCGCGCCCCCGACCGCGACGACGCCGGCCGGCGGCCCCGCTACGGCGTCCGGCCGGATCTCGCCTGGCTCGCGCTCGCGCCGGCCGGGCTGCTGGCGTACGCGGCGTATCTGGCTTTCTCGGGGGCCGGAGCGTTCGCGTTCGTGCGGACGCAGCAGTTGTACTGGCGTCACGTACTCCGCCCGCCGTGGACGACCGTGTGGGACGGCGCGAGCGATGCGTGGAGCGACGCGCGCGGGATCCTCACCGGCTCGAGCCACGCGACGCTGTTCGGCACCCACGTCGGCGCCTCGGTCTCAACCGGCTGGGAGAACCTGCTGCCGTTCGTCGCGCTCGCGCTCGCCCTGCCGGCGGTTATCGCGGTCTGGCGTCGGCTGCCGATCGCGTACGGCGCGTTCGTGACCGTCGCGATCGTGCTGAACCTGCTGACGCCAGTCGTGGGCTGGCCGCTCCAGAGCATGCCGCGCTACCTGAGTGTGCTGTTCCCGCTGTTCATGTGGGGGGGTGCGTGGCTCGCCGCGCACGAGCGGGCGCGCGTCCCGCTGCTCGCGTTGAGCGCCGTAGCGCTCGCGCTGCTAAGCGCCGAGTTCGCGACATGGCACTACGTCACCTGACCGGACGACGCGACGCCGGTGCCTAGGCGGTGGTGGCCCGCGGCGCCGCCTCGATCAGGATCCGCGCAGCGGCCCGGGCCGGGGAGGCGATCCCCGGGTTGTGGTCGAGGTTGGCGGCGACGCTGCTGCCGTCGTAGAGGAGCCGAAGCTGGTCGGCGAGCTGCTCGGGGTCGGCGATCCCGGCCTCGGCGGCGAGCTCGACGAACAGGCCGCGGACCTCTTCGCGGTACTCGGCCGTCGCTTGCGCGATCTGGCCCTCGGCTGGAGCCTCGGCGGCGGCGGCCACGAACGCGCAGCCGCGGAAGTCCAGGCGGTGGAACAGGCCGGCCTGCGAGTCGAACACCGCCAGCAGCCGCTCGACCGGGTCCTCGGCCTCGGCGACGGCACGCCGCAGTCGTTCGATGACCACCTCGTGACGGCGCTCGAGATAAGCGCGGACCAGGCCTCCCTTGCTCCCGAACGTGCTGTACAGGGAGGCCTTGGCGACGCCGGCGCGCGCGATCACACGATCTATCCCGACCGATTGGACGCCCTCGGCGTAGAACAACTCGGTGGCGGCGTCGAGGAGGCGCTCACGCGGCGATGGCTTCATGGTTGCGGGCATCGTCGATCGATCCTCTAGGACTCAGGCGGCCCCGGCGGTCGGGCAGGAGTGATCGTAGACCCGCCGCCGGGCGATCCCGGCGAGCAGCCCGGCGCCGGTCAGCGCGGCGAGTGCGATCACGGCGCCGCCAAACTCTTGCGCGGTGCCGATCAGGGTGCCGTGAACGACGAGGACGCCGGCGAGGATCGCGGGCAGGCCCATCGCGAGGTAGGAGACGATGTAAGCGATCGAGATGACCCCCGCGCGCTCTGCCGGCCCAGCGAGGCGGACGATCGTCCGCAGGCCGCCCTGGAAGCCGCCGCCGAACCCCGCTCCCGCGAGCGCGGTCCCGACGAAGAAGCCGGCGACGCTGTAGGCGGAGATCGACCAGAGCACGGTGAGCACGCCGACGATGATGAGCGCCGTGCCGGCGAGTGCGAACGTCCTCGGGTCGACGCGGTGGAAGACGAGAACGGTCAGCGATCCGCTGCCGGCGAGGACGAACAGCGATGCGCCGCCGAGGATCGTCGAGTGCGAGTGACCGACGAGGCCGGCCAGCGACGGACCGAGCGAGCCGTAGAAGCCGGCGAGTGCCCACACCGCGACGAGCGACGGCGCCGCGATCGCGAGCGCGCGGCGGACCTGGCGCGGCATCGCGATGGTGGGCCGCAGGGAGCTGCGGGCACCGGGAACTCGCGGCGAGGTCTCGGCGATGCCGGCGACGGCCGCAGCCTGAACCAGGAAGATGCCCATCAGCACGAGGTAGACGAGCTCGGTCGGGGCGGGAAGAAGCTGGACGAGCAGCGCCGATCCGAGCGCTCCGCTCGCCGTCCCGGCCATCGCGCCGGCGGCGTTCGCGACCGGTCCGCGGCCGGAGTGAATGTCGACGAGCCCTGCCCCGATCGCTCCGACCGCGGCGCCCGTGGCGAGACCCTGGGCGACCCGCGCGGCGAGCAGCACCGGCAGGCCCGATGCGGTCGCGAACAGGACCATCACCCCGGCCTGGACGACCAACGCGCCGAGCAGCATCGGACGCCGGCCGATGTGATCCGAAAGCGAGCCGAACACGAGCAGCGCAGCGAGTACCGCGACCGCGTAGACGCCGAAGATCACCGTGATCGTCACCGCCGAGAACCCCCACCGTGCCTGATAGACGGCGTACAGCGGGGTCGGCGCGCTCGAGCTCGCGAGCAGCGATACGAGGATCGAGGTGAGCAGCGCGAAGGCGGTGCGCGAGGACAGGCGCCGGACCGTCCTGTGCGGAACGGAGGCGAGTCGCTCAATGGTCGTGGTCGTCATTTCCGTCCTCTCGGATCATCGTTAGACAGAAAGGTCTGTCTATCAGCGGGTGCAGGAACCATAGCACCGAACAGACCGGTCTGTCTAGTCTGCTTGACCGCAGGCCCCGAAGGCCGCGATCTCAATGGCCCTAGCGCGCGGCGGGAAGGCCGGAGCGGCGGCTTTCGAGATACCGCTGCTCCGGCCCCGGCTCGGTCAGCTCGAGCGCGCGCGTGTAGGCGGCGCGCGCCTCGTCGTCACGGCCGAGACGGCGGAGCAGGTCGGCGCGGGTCGAGTGGTAGTAGCGGTAGCCGTCGAGGTCCAGGCCGTCGAGCAGGGCGAGTCCGGCTTGCGGCCCTTCGAGCTCGGCCACGGCGATCGCGCGGTTCAACGTCACCACCGGCGAGTTCGTGAGCCGCTCGAGCTTGTCGTAGAGGAGCGCGATCTCCTTCCAGTCGCGCGGCTCACGGAGATGGAGATCGGCGATGGCAGCCTGGAGGATGTACGGGCCGCGCCCATGGAGGGCGAGCGCGCGTTCGACCAGTGCCCGCCCCTCGGCGATCTGGCGCTGGTCCCATAGCGATCGGTCCTGATCGTCGAGCAGGACAAGCTCGCCGCCCTCGAAGCGGGCGGCCGTGCGCGCGTGGTTGATGAGCATGAGCGCGACCAGCGCGTGGGCCTCGGCTTCGTCGGGCATGAGCTCGACGAGCGAGCGACCGAGACGGATCGCCTCTGCGGAAAGGTCGACGCGTCCTCCGCCCCAGCCTTCGTTGAAGATCAGGTACACGACCGCGAGCACGGCGTCGAGCCGCTCGGGAAGCAGGTGGTCGGGCGGGACGGCAAATGGGATACCGGCGTCGCGGATCTTGTGCTTGGCGCGGGTCAGCCGCTTACTCATCGTCTCGAACGGAACGAGGAAGGCACGTGCGATCTCCTCGGTCGAGAGACCGCCGAGCGTGCGCAGCGTCAGCCCGACCTGCGCGTCGAGCGCGAGCGCCGGGTGGCAGCAGGTGAAGATCAGCTCGACCCGCTCGTCCGGGAACGTCGCCGTCACGTCCATCGTCTCCTCCGATCGGTCTCGCAGATCACGCTCGAGCTGCTCGGTCTTCACCGCCAGCGTGCGCTCGCGTCGGATGCGGTCAATCGCGCGGTGGCGAGCCGTCGTGATGAGCCAACCGGTTGGGTTGGGCGGGGCACCGTCGCGGGGCCAGCGCTCGGCGGCCGTGGCGAATGCCTCCTGGGCGACGTCCTCGGCGAGCTCGATGTCGCCGAGGAAGCCGACGAGCGAGGCCACGACGCGGCCCCACTCGGCGCGGAAGACCTGATCAAGCACCGACCTGGTCGCCCTCGCGGACCGGCCGCACCTCGATCGCCCCCCACGGTCGCAGCCCCTGTAATTCGTCGGCGAGCGCGAGGGCGCCGTCGAGGTTGTCCGCCTCGACGACGATGAAGCCGCCGAGGAAGTCCTTGCTCTCGACGAACGGTCCATCGGTCAGAAGCGCGCTGCCCTGCCCGTGCCGCACGGTCGTCGCCGACTCGGCGTCCTGAAGGCGCAGCCAGTCGGTCACGTTCGGTCGCTCGAGGACCTCGAGCACGGCGGCGGTGATGCGACGGCGCTCCTCTGGGGGCGTCCGCTTCCGAACATCGGCGTCGTCATAGACCAGCAGCGCGTATCTCAAGAGGTCTCCTTCCGGTGCGAATCAGGGTCGAGGTCGTTCCCTTGTAGACGAACGGCACGGGCGCAGACGGACACCTTGCCTCTTTTCTTCTTCGCTTGTCCGTCGTGCGTCTGCCCGTTCGTCATCGAGGCAGAACCGGCCGGAGAGCCGGCCACGGCCAAAGGAGCACAGATGACGGACATACCGCCGACGCGTCGCCGTCTCGGTTGGGTGGTGGCGCTGACCTCGACCGCCTACTTCATGGTGGTTCTCGACTCGGTCGTCGTGATCACCGCGCTGCCTCGCATGCAACGCGACCTCAACGTCAGTCTCTCTTCGCTGCAGTGGACGCTGAATGCCTACGGCATCGCGTTCGCCGCCGGGATAATCACCGCCGCGGCGCTCGGCGACCGGCTCGGACGGCGGAAGGTGTTCACGATCGGGCTCGGACTGTTCACGCTCGCCTCCGTCGCGTGCGCGCTCGCACCGAACCTGTCCTGGCTGATCGCGGCCCGGACGGTTCAGGGGCTCGGCGGCGCGGTCGTGCTGCCGCTGAGCTTGACGATCCTGACGGCGGCCTTCCCGGTTGAGCGCCGCGGGATGATCGTCGGGATCTACGGCGGTCTCGCCGGTCTCGCCGTCGCGCTCGGACCGATCGTCGGCGGTGCCGTCACGCAGGGCATCGACTGGCACTGGATCTTCTGGATCAACGTCCCGATCGGTGTCGTCGCCGTCGTCCTCGGTCTTCGGCTGCTGCCCGAGACCTACGGCGCGCCGGAGCGACTCGACCTCGTCGGCGTCGGGCTCGTCACCACCGGCGTCGTCGCGCTCGTGTGGGCGCTCACCCGCGCGAACGGCGTCGGCTGGGCGAGTGCCGAGGTGATGGGGTCGTTGGTGGCGGGGACGGTGCTGCTCGTCGCCTTCGCCGTATGGGAGGCCTTGGTGCCAGAGCCGATGGTGCCGCTCCGCCTGTTCGCGGTCCGGGATTTCGCGATCGGTAACGTGACGACGTTCCTGATGTCGGGCGCGATCTTCGCCGGCGGTCTGTTGGTGACCGAAGAGTTCCAGCTCGCGCGCCACTACTCACCGGTCGGCGCCGGGGTGCGCCTGCTCCCGTTTTTCGCGACACCGATGTTCGTCTCTCCCGTGGCCGGCGCCTTGTCCGATCGGATCGGCCGCCGGCCGATCATCGTCACCGGGCTGAGCCTGCTGACGGGCGGGTTCGCCTGGGTTGCCTGGCGCGGCTCGTTGCAGACGAGCTGGATCGAGCTCGTGGTCGCGCTCCTGGTCGCGGGTGTCGGCATCTCGATGGCGCTGCCGACGGTGCCGACCGCGGTCCTGAGCGCGGTCGCGCCGCACGAGATGGGCAAGGCATCGGGGATCAACTACATGGCGCAACGCTTCGGCGCGGTATTAGCGGTCGCCATCGGGAGCACCGTGTTCTCGACCTACGGCGGCTTCGGAAACGCCGCGGCCGTGACCGCCGGATTCAAGCCGGCGCTCTGGGCCTGCGCCGTCCTCGCCGGTGTCGGCGCGCTGTCCGCTTTCGCGATGTCGGCCCGGCGCGAGCCGGCGGCCGAGCTCGAGCCCGCCAGCGTCCCGCTCGCCGCCTAAGCGAGGTCGGCCGCTGAGCTTGACGTCCCGGGCGCGTCGCCGGCGCCAGGGGACTACTGCGTGAGCGCGGGGATGACCTCGGCCGCGAGCAGCTCGAGCTGCTCCGCGTCGTCGACCAGCGAGTTCAGCAGGACCAGCTCGGCGCCGGCGTCCGCCACCGCCCGGATTCCGGCGGCGCACGCCTCGGGGGGACCCGCGAGTATGTGCTCGGACCAGCCGCCGCGACCGTAGTGCTGCTCGAGCGCGTCGTCGAGTCGCCGGCGCCCGCGCTCCGCGTCGTCATCCACGTAGACGTACACGCGCTTGCCGATCCGGAACGTGGCCGGGTCGCGCCCCTGCGCGTTCAGCTCCTCCCTCACGACCTTGACCTGTTCGGTGAACCGAGCCGTCGTCTGCGAGCCCGCGCCCATGAAGCCGTCCCCGTGCCGGACCGCACGCCGCATCCCCGCCGGCACGCTGCCGCCGAACCAGAGCGGCGGGTAGGGCTTCTGCACCGGCTTGGGCTCCATCGTCGCGCCCTCGAGCCTCCACAGACGGCCGTCGAAGTTGATCTCGGGCTCGGTCCAGCACGCCTTCATCAGCGCCAGCGCCTCGTTGAAGCGCGAGACCGGTTTGTCCGGGTCGACGCCGAAAGCCTCGAACGGACGCCCCTGGCCGCCGGTCGCGACGCCCACTTCAACACGGCCGTGACTGAGGCAGTCGAGCGAGCTGATCGCCTTCGCCAGGTGCAGGGGGTTGTGGAGCGGGAGCACGAACACCGCACACCCCAACCGCAGCCGCTCGGTGCAGGCCGCGGCGTACGTCAGCGTCTGCAGTGGCGCGAGGCTGCCGGCCGCGCCGATCACCTGCTCCTGCACCCAGGCGCTCTCGAACACCCCGAGCTCTTCGACCCGCCGCAGATGCGCGCGGAACGCGCCGTCGTCGAAGCGGCTGTCGTGCGCGTACTGCGGAATCGAGATCGCGAATCTCATGGACGTGGGGCACAGACTACGTGGCGCCGGCTCGCTACAGCGGCTGGTAGTACACGAGCTCTCCGGGCACGGCGGGCGCGTGGGCGGCAAACAGGTAGAGCGTGACGACCAGCACCTGTCCGTCTCCGTCGGGCGCGGGACGCACGGCGACGGTCGGGTTAGCGACCGACCTGGCGATCCCCTGGGTGTCAGAGCTCAGCGTCAGTGGGTACAGCCGCCCGCTGGACATGTCCTGAAGGAGCACGCGCCAGCTTCCGAAGTCACCCCACGTGGCCTGCCCCTCGTAGATTCGCCATCGATTGCCGGCAAAGCTGAACTGACGCCAGTCGCCATGGCTTCCGGATAGCCCCTGTCGATCGAGCGCGGCGTCGAGCGGTGTCACCGCCCGTGCCGTCCAGCGCTTGAAATCGACGAGCGTGCCGATCGCCTCGCGGTCAGGCCCTGGGCTGCGTCTCGCCTCGGTCTCGTAGTGGAATCCAATGTGGATCACCGAGCGCGCGAGAGCGTGGTGCCAGGTGACCGACAGGATCGTGGGCGTCCCGTCGTTGTAGCGGGAGAACGTCTGCGGCAGCTCGCGTTGCGCGGCGAAACGGCCCGCCTCGAGCTTGCCCAACGAGCGGTAGTACCGGAGCCGAACGATGTTGCCGGCGGCCGGGGTCTTCTTCTCGTAGGCGAGCAGGAAGCCACCGTTCGGGACGGCGCGCAACGTCGGCATGCTCGCCCCAACCGGGTCGAGCACCACGATCCGCGTCCAGTGGATGAGGTCCGCGGACTGCGCGAGGCTGATCCTGAACCGAGACGGGTCCGGGCCGTACTCGGTGTGGTACACGCCGAGATAGCCCCCGGCCGCATCGGCGATCGGATCGAGCACGTCCATCGAACCGCCGAGGTTGTCGGTAGTGCCGTACGACGCCCTGCCGCTGTCTGCGTCGGGGACGTTTTCGATGAGGCCCTGGAGCTGCGCGATGGCGCTCTGCGGCGAGGGAGCGGCGGTGGCCGGCGCCGGCGACAGCGCCCCAACCAGCAACGCCACGGCCAACCCCCAAGGACGCCTTCCATCCCCCGCTCGCAAGAGGGCAATCCTACTGAGGCCGCGCGGCGCGGTCCGCGGGGGTTATGTGCGTTCGATGTTCGCCAGCCAGGCCGGCGCGCCCTGTGCGTCGAATCTGGTCAGCAGGCGCTCGGGACCGACGGAGACGATCGTCCAGGCGCTGCTCGCAAATGGCGCCCTCAACTCCTGCTCGGTGACCGGATGCGGGCCGACGCTGCCAGGCGCGACGTCGCTGAAGCAGAGCACGTACACGTTCGCGCCACGACTCGTCACCGACTCGAGGCCCGCAACGTAGTCCCGCCGCTCATCGGCGTCGAACGAGTGGAAGAGCGCGCAGTCGAGCACCGTCTCGAACATTCGGCCGAGTGCGTCCAGGCGGAGGGCGTCAGCCGGCGTGAACTCGGCGTCGAGCCCGCGAGCCGCGGCCCGTTCCCGCGCGATCGAGACAGCGGTCTCGGCCACGTCAACCCCCAGCACGCGCACCCCGAGAGAGGCGACATGAAGAGCGTTCTCACCCAACCCGCAGCCTGCGTCGAGGACCGCGCCAGCGAATACTCCCCGTTCCGCCAGGCGAACGACCGCCGGCTGCGGCGCTTCGATGTCCCAGGGCGCCGGCCCGTCGAGGTACGACGCATCCCACGGCTGGCCGGCCATGCGCTCGTGGCTCGTCGGCCGGCGCCCCCGGTAGGCGTCGTGTTTGTCCGCGGGCATGCCCTGGGGGCTACGCCGGCTCTCGCGCAGCGAGTTCGGCCGGCGTGACGTCCTCGATCCGCGCGGACACCATCCACTGGTTGCCGAACGGATCGCCGACGCGGCCGCCGCGTTCGCCGTAGAAGTGGTCGGCGAGCGGGTAGATGACCTCGGCGCCGGCGCGCACGGCACGATCCCACGCCGCGTCGACGTCGGGCCAGTACGTGCACAGCAGCGCGCTGAACTCGTCGTCCTGGGCGTCCTTGACCATCACCACCGAGTCGCCGATCAGCAGCTCCGCGTGGACGAGCGTGCCGTCGGGCATGTGGTAGCGCTCGCCCAGCTCCCGGGCGTCGAACGCGGCCTTGTAGAAGTCGATTCCGGCTGCGGCGTCGCTCAGCGCGAGCCGCGGCGTGACCGTGTGGAGATGGTCGGGCACCGGTCTGACCGTCCGTTCGCGTTCGGCGAGACCGGGCTCCTGGTACACCCCGATCACGTTGCCCGCAGGATCGCGCACGTGCCCCACGCGCTCGCCGGGCACTGCGTCGTCGTTCAGGACCTCGCCGCCAGCATCGTGGACGGCCGCGAGCGCCGTGTCCAGGTCGGCGACCATGATGTGAACCATGATCCCGGGCTCGGCCGACGGCGGCCGGCCCGTCACCCATGACCCGCTCACCTCCTTGACCGCGTCGTCGAATGCGATCGCTCCGTCCCCGCGGTTCCGCAGCTCCCAGCCGAACGCGTCGCGATAGAAGCGCGACGAGCGTTCGACATCGGCCGCGGGGATCTCGAGGTAGCAGATCTTGCCGGTTGCGAGTGTGGGGGTTCCATGTGCCATGCCGATTAATATACATGTAAAGCAAATGGCGAGAAGGGCATCCAGACAGAGCTCGTCGAATCCGTCCGACCGGCTCCGGGGCCGAGGCCGGGGTCGGCCGCCGACGATCGATCGCGAAGCCGTGCTCGACACGGCGATCCGGCTGCTCGACGCCGAGGGCGTCGAGGCGCTGACGATGCGCCGGCTTGCGAGCGAGCTTGGGGTGTCGGCGATGGCGCCCTACCGCCACTTCGCCAGCAAGGACGAGCTGCTGATGGTGCTCGTCGACCGCCTCGCGGCCCGGCTCGTGTACCCGCCGCGCCCGCCCGACCCGAAGGGCGCGATCCTCGTGCTGTGGCTCACGATCTACGACAGCCTCGCCGAGCACCCCTGGATCCCCGAGGTGCTCGCGCGCCGGCGGATGATGGCGCCGTCGGTCCTCGACGCGATCGAGGAGATCCACGCGGCGCTGCGCGACGCCGGGCTGCCGATCGAGGTGGCGGTCCGCGCCTACCGTCTGATGTGGAACTTCACGCTCGGCTCGCTGCTCGTTCGCGCCGGCGCTAGCGCTGACGCGCCCAGCCAGCAGCGCGAGCTTCGCGGTGCACCCGATCCCGACCGCTACCCGATGCTCGCGGCGGCCGCGGGAGCATGGACCGCAGCGCACGATCGGGACACGTACCGCGGGGATCTCGAGGCGCTGATCGACGCGCTGGTGTTTGGTAGAACCCGCTCGTGATCATCCGACGCGAGCTGCCCGAGGACCGGGCAGCGGTCGACGGCGTGACCTCGGCTGCGTTCGGCCGAGCGGGAGATGATGCTCATGAGCCGGTCGAGACGCCGCTGCTCCGCGCGCTTCGCGCTGACGTCGGCTGGATCCCGACGCTGTCACTGGTCGCGGTGGCAGATGACGAGATCGTCGGTCACGTCGTTTGCACCCGCGGACGAATCGGCCGGCTCGACATGCTCGGGCTCGGGCCGATCAGCGTCCTGCCTCCGCGCCAGCGCCGTGGCGCCGGCGAGGCGCTGATGCACGCCGTCATCGGTGCGGCCGATGCCGCCGGCGAACCGCTGATCGCGCTCGTGGGCGAGCCGCGCTTCTACGGCCGCTTCGGTTTTGTCCCCGCCTCGGAGCTTGGCGTGGCCGCGCCCGATCCCGCCTGGGGCGATTACTTCCAGGTGCGGACGCTGACCGACTGCCCGCCGGCGATCGCCGGCCTGTTTCAGTACGCGGCGCCCTTCGCGGACATGTGACTCACTGCTGGAGGCTGCTCCTCGCGCAGCGGTCCGCACGCGACGCACCGAGCCGCCCATCCGACCGGCAGCACCTGGACGACCAGCTTGCGTCCACACGTGGTGCAGAAGCGCGGCGGATCGGTGAGGCGGAGTCGCTCCCGGCACCGCTCATGCCCCGGGTCGGCGCTCGGGCGCCCGCACCCTTCGCAATACGACGACGCCGATGCCTCGTCGCTCAGAGCGTCTCCGACAGTGCCTTGACCGGCATCGACAGCTCGGCCAACAGCTCGAGGTCATCCTCGGGCGATCGCCCGAGCGTCGTCAGGTAGTTGCCGACAATCATCGCGTTGATACCGCCGAGCATTCCCTCCCGCGTGCCGAGGTCGCCGAGCGTGAGCTCGCGGCCGCCGGCGTAACGCAGGACCGTCCGGGGCAGCGCCAGACGGAACGCCGCGATCGCCCGCAGCGCGTCCTGCGCGGACGGCACCGGCAGGTCCGCGAACGGCGTGCCGGGTCGAGGGTCGAGGAAGTTGAGCGGCACCTCGTCGGGCTCGACCGCCGCCAGCTGCGCCGCGAACTCCGCCCGCTGCGCCACCGTCTCCCCCATCCCGATGATCCCGCCGCAGCACACCTCCATCCCAAGCTCGCGCACCAGCTCGAGCGTCCCCATCCGCTCCTCCCACGAATGAGTCGTGACCACCTGTCCAAAGTGGGAACGCGCCGTCTCGAGGTTGTGGTTGTAGCGATGCACCCCGAGCGCCCCCAGCTCCTCGGCCTGCCCCCGGGTGAGGATCCCCAACGAGCATGCGATGTTGATCTCCACCTCCGCGTTGATCGCCGCCACCGCATCGCCCACCTGGGCCATCAGCCGCTCATCCGGACCCCGCACCGCGGCCACGAGGCAGAACTCGGTGGCGCCCGTCGCCGCCGTCTGATGCGCGGCGCGCACCAGCGCCGGAATGTCCAGCCGTACCGCTCGCACAGGCGTCTGAAACCGCCCCGACTGCGAGCAGAAGTGGCAATCCTCCGGGCAGCCACCGGTCTTGATCGACACGATCCCTTCGACCTCGACCGCCGGGCCGCACCACCGCATCCGGACCTCGTGCGCCAACCCAAGTGCGTCCGTCACCCGATCATCGGGCAGCTCGAGCACCGCCAGAACCTGCGCCCGCTCGAGCGGGATCCCGCCGTCCAGCACCTGCTCGCGAGCCACGCCGAGGATGTCGCTCCTGTTCACGACCGGGCATTCTCACCAACACCGGCAAGAAACGGCCTCTTCCCTCGGGAGCATTAGCCTCTTCGGCCATGGCGAGGAAGGTCGGAGTGGCCTTGGCGCGCCGGAAAACCGGCTCTTCGGCGGCGCAAGGGCAGCGCCTGCGGGTTCGAATCCCGCACCGCACGGCGAACCCCAGCATCGTCACACCAGCACAAGGCAGAACCACAGTGCACGACCGCGGCGTTGGATCTCCGCAGTGGTGAGGGCGGGTGCGGGGATATCGCGCTGCCGAACGGAACGACTCCAAGCGACACCGTCTCCAAGGTCGAGGCTGCGTCCTGGGCCACGCGCGGCGCGAGGGGCATCACGCTGTACGGTCTCACGGAGAAACCCATGGCCCTGACCGAAGAGCAAGCCCGCGTGAAGGCCGCCTACGAGGCGATGATGGATCTGTTTCCGACCGCTGGTTACGCCTACGTGCTGGCCTGCCGCCGCCAGCTCCCTCAGATCGACTCACCCGACATGCTGGCCGAGTACCGCGCGCTCGCCGACGAGGCGGAAGCGCTGGCCGCCATCGTCGCCGCCAGCCGCCAGGACGCGTGACTCTGAGGGCGGGATCGACACCCACGCCGCCGCGGTCGCAGCTGAAGGCCAACCCGGACCAGTACGCGGTGGTGAAGATCATCGGGCCGGTGATCGACGCCGTCCAGAAGTTCGTCGAGGACCGGATCGACTTGTTCGCCTCGGCGGGCAAGGCCAGGCTCTAGGCTCAGCCGCTTCTCGAGCCGGCCCCGGCCCCGGGTACTTCCTGCTCGCGCCGCTGCTCGTCCTCCTCCTCCAAGCGACGGCGCTCACGGTCCTCCTGCTCGCGTAGGCGAGCTTGTTCCTGGGCCCGCTTGGCCATTTCCTCGACGACTTTCCGGTTCTCTTGATCTCGCTGCGCGGTCCGCTTCTCGTAGCCGACGTCGAGGAAGCGGGTCACGTGAATCTGGCTCGGCGGCAGCCACGCCACATGTTCGATATAGCTGTTCGGGCGCAGTGCGTTCGCCTTGTCATCAACCTCGATGTCCGACTTGGCGTGGTCGAAGAAGCTCTTGGTGGCTGGGTTCGCGGCGACCACCGGGACGGCCCCCTCCTGGCCTACGTCGAGCGTCGGCACCAGCCCTCCGAGCGCGTACACGTCGCGCACGGTCACATCCATCTGATCAAGCCCACGACCGACGTCGTAGTACGGGATCTTCGACGGCATCGACAGAACGAAGAACCTGATGTTCTCGCGCACCCATTGGCCCGTCGACGAGCCGGCGCCGTAGCGGCCCATACCGAAGAAGCCGGCCTGACCGACCATGCCGTGCTGGCGGAATCCGAGGCGCTGGAACTCGATGTCATCGCTTTCGATCAGCGACGCCTCGGCAATCCTGTCCCACGCGGGTGGCGCCTGGGCGCTGAAGTCGATCGGATCTATCCACGCGAATTCGTACGTCATCGAGGGGTCGGGGTTGCTCCAGTTTCGCTCCGCTTGCGCACGGGTCGGCGCGGGGATGTACCCGAGGCCCCTAAAAGCGGCTTTCGCCGTCGGTCCCTCGCCGGAATCGGTGCCGCGCGCGAACCTGAACGTGAGCAGGAAGCCCAGGGTCGGAAACTCTGCCCGCTGCTGGCGGAGATCGTGGTCAAGTGTGTTGAGTGCCGCCTGGATCGCCTTCTCGTTGCGATGGACGATCCAGCTATTCAACGCAATGTTGACGCCCATCGCTACCAGCGCGACGGCCGCCGTAGCTCTCTGGCCGGCCGTGTAGGAGGGGTCATCAGGCGCCGGGGAAGATCCCGTCGTCGGTGGCGGGCCGCCGGGCTTCGGCAGCGAGGTGCCAGCATCAGGCTCGTTTGCCTGATTGCCTCCGCCGGTCGTGTTGGGCCTTGCGCGATCCGGGTCGTAGGGCTGGGGCTTGAAGTTCGGGCCTTTGCGCCCGGGCGGTGGAGGTCCACCAGTTGGATCAGCGCTCGAGCTGCCAGAAGGCTTGCGCGCAGGCGGGTCGTACAGCGGGTTGGGCTTATCAACGGGCTTGTAAGGCTTCACCGGCCTGTCGACCGGCTTCGGTTCCACCGCCGTGGGAGAAGACGGCGGCGCAACGTCCATCTGCTTGTTCGTCACCAGGAACGCCTCAAATTCCGCCTGGTCGTGGAACGCCACCAGACCTTCCGGTCCGTAATACACATTCGTGACCCGCTTGCCGCTCGCCATCAGCTCGACGAACTCGGTGAACTCTCGGAGGTTCTTGCTTCCGACACGGAGGAAGCTCTCTCCGTGTACCTGCTTCTCGTCTCCCGGGGACAGATACAGGCTCCCACCCTTGACGTTGCCGGTTGACAGGATGCGGACGCGCGCGCCGTCCTTGCTCTCAAACAGGGGGACTTAGCTTAGATCTTCTGGCCCTTGGTGAGCGAATTGATCCGATCCCGTTCTAGCTCTGGAAAAACAAGTTCCTTGGTCGCGGGATTGCGAAACACGACGTCGAAGCGTCCGCTCAGGACCGGATCCCCGTTGACGTCAAGCAACTCGAACTCGACCTCTCGCGCGAACGGAATCTTGTGTTGGTCGAGCAGCGACTGGACCGCCGGTGACACGACCTTCGTCTCGACGCCACCCGGGACGTTCGGGCCTCGAGCCAGCATCCGTGACCCAAACAGCCCCGCAACGGCACGATTCCCGGCGTAACGCTGGAGCATCAACGGCAAATCCACGCGGCCTCGGCTCGGTTCGTGCGCGTGCGTCGTGGCCCGATCGTCTGCTTGACGTCTCGGGTGCTCAAGCATGGAAGCAACCGAACCAGACCCCAGGAGCCGTGTCAAGAACCAGAGTGCTCCCGAGCCGAACGCCGTCAGAGTCGACAGTCCAACCGCTGACTTGCGCCAGGTGGCCCCAGAAGACAAAACGTTGCCGGCGTCCGGCGGCGGTTATCTCAAGCGCCGGATGGCGGCTGCCACAGCTCGAACCGGTTGCCCTCCGGGTCGACTGCCCAACCGAACTTCCCATACTCAGCATCCGCGGTCTCGTCGATCACCTCAACGCCAGCCGCGCGAAGCTTGGCGAGCAAGGCGTCGAGATCATCCACCCTGAAGTTGATCATGCATGGCTGATCAAGCCGCCCGAAGTAGGTGGAGGATGCCGGGAAGATCGAGAACACCGTCGAACCGCCAGATGTCCAGCTGAACTGAGCCCCTGAATCGCCATCGATCGTGATGCCGAGATGGTCTGAGTACCACCTCCGGAGTGCCTCAGCGTCGCGGGCGCGGATAAACACGCCGCCTATTCCGGTCACCCCCGGCATGGCGAAACCATAGGGCACGGCGCGAGCCAAAGCCAGCGACCAGCCACCGGGCGCTCGCCACCGCTTGCGGCGTGGAGGAGCAGTCGGCGTCCGCCGCTGTCCCCTGCTCGTCGGCTCGACGCGTTCAGTCCGTCGCGGGGACCGGGGAACGCTGACGGCCAGCCGGCGCCGGCGCGTGGACGATGAAGTCCTTCGGCCGGATCAGGACCAGCGAGCAGACGCTGGCTACGAGCGCCAGTAACGCCGTAATCAGCGCCAGCTCGTTCAGCGCGCTGGCGTAGTGGGCACCGAGCGTTGCGGCGGTGGCGCCGCTCACCTTCGTCGCGAAGATCGAGCCGAGCGCCGCGACCGCGGTAGCGATCCCGACCTGGCGGAAGGTCGTATTGATGCCGCTGGCCATGCCCGCATCCTGGGGCTGGACGACCCCGACCGCGGTCGATGCCAGCGGCGCGTTCACCATGCCGCTCCCGATCCCGGCGACGACGAACCCGGGGATCAGGTGGGTCCAACTGGAATCGGCTGTCAGCCCACGCATCAACAGCAGCCCGATGCCGACCAGCAAAAGCCCGGGGGCAATCAGGAAGCGGACTGGGATACGGGCTGACAGCCGGCCGGCCGGAATCGCGGTGAGCAATGAGCCGGCGGTGATGATCGCGAGCCGCGCTCCGCTGCCCAGCGCCGAGAAGTGCTGAGCGTTCTGGAAGTACAGGACGATGTAGAGGAACATCGCGTACAGCGATCCGTTCATGCCGAACGCCGCGATCGATCCGCCGACGAACGTCGGCTTCTTGAATAACGCCAGGTCGAACATCGGCTGGGAGATGAAGTGCTCGGCCACCGGGAAGATCGCCAGTGAGACGCCGGCGATGATCAGCGAGACGACCACCTCGGTGCTGCCCCAGCCCTTGAAGGCCGACTCAATCAGCCCATAGACCAGGGCGGTCAGGCCGAGTGTGAACAACACGAATCCGACCATGTCGATCCGGCGGTGGTGCGGTGGGCGGAACTCCTGTACCCGCGTCAAGGTGACCACGATGGCGACGATCCCGATCGGCAGGTTCACATAGAAGATCCAGTGCCAGCTCAGGCCGGTCGTCAGGGCGCCACCGAGCAGCGGACCCAGAGCGGTCGAGACGCCGGCCACCGCCCCCCAGATACCGAACGCGAAGCCGCGCTCGCGGCCGTGGAAGGTCTGGGCGAGGAGCGCCAGCGAGGTGGCGAACACCGTGGCGCCGCCGATCCCCTGCACGGCCCGCCAGATGATCAGCTCAGTGCCCGAACCGGACAGGCCACACAGCAGCGACCCGACCGTGAATATGCCCAGACCGAGCGCGAACACCCGCCGGCGGCCGAGAATGTCGGCGAGCGACCCGGTCGGCAAAAGCAGCGCGGCCAGCGACAGTGAGTAGGCGTCAACCGTCCACTGCACGTCGGCGAAGCTCGTATGCAGCGAGGAGCGAATGTCCGGCAGTGCGACAACCACGATCGTGATGTCCACCAGCAGCATGAACGTGCCCAGACAGACAGCCAGCAGCGTCCAGTTCTTGTGCGGGGCTTCGACGGCGGCAGCGGTGCTCACGGTCGCCACCATATCACAAGCTCTTGTAATCACAAGACCTTGATTTAGCAACTCCTTGTGTTCGCGCTGTAGATTCCATGTCTCGTGTCCGAACCAGACTCCCCCAGCTTCCACCACGTACACCACCTGCTGTGGGAGTGCTACGCCCGGATGGTCCCGCTCGCGGACGAACTGTTCGAGGACGGGGAGCTGACCCTGGCGCTAGCCGGCACGCTCGACATGGTCGGCACCTGGCCGGGCTCCACTGCCGCCGAACTCTCTCGCCGCAGCCCCAAGACCCAGCAGGCCATCAGCCAGCTCGTCGCGCGACTCGAGAGACTCGGCTACGTCGAACGGCGCCTCGGCCCCGGCCGCGGCGTGGGCCTCTACCTCACCGCCGCCGGCCAAGCCGCCCAAGCCGAGGGCAACCAGCGCGAGGAACAACTCGAGATTCGCCTTCGCGAGCTGCTCGGCCAGAAGACCTACACGCAGCTTCGTGAGGTGCTGGAGCGAGCCAGCGTCAGCCTCGACCGCTGAAGCAGCCTACCTCCGCACGGCCCGGCGTGCGGTTCGCTTGCAGGTGGTCGCGTGCAAGCATTTCCTGCGTGTTCGTCGGCGGCAAAGGCTCCGGAGTGAGGTATCCGGCTCGCAGATCGGTTGACCGTGGCTGATGTCCACCTGACCTTGACGCACGATTTCGGGCCTGGGATTGGCCGCGTCGGCGATCGGCCTCCGTTCGCCTATGTAGACGCCGGCGGACGCCCGATGACCGATCAGGCGGCTCTACGTCGGATCGGGTCGCTGGCGATCCCGCCGGCCTGGAAGAACGTGTGGATCGCGCCGGACCCGACCTCGTATCTGCAGGCGACCGGCATCGATAGTCGTGGGCGAAAGCAGTATCGCTACCACCCAGCGTGGCGGCACGATCGCGACGAGCTCAAGTTCACCGACATGGAGGCGTTCGGCCGGGTCCAGCCGCAGCTCCGTGCCCGAGTCGCCCAGGCCCTGACCGACGACAATGAGCTCTCTCACCGCCGGGTCCTGGCGCTCTCGTTGAGACTCCTCGATATCGGCCTCTTCCGCGTGGGCTCCGATCGGTACGCGCGTGATAACCGTCATTACGGTCTGACCACCCTCCTCAGCGATCAGGTCACGATTCGCCGCGGGCAAGCGGTGTTCGATTACACCGGCAAGGCGGGCCGGCGTCAGCGGCTCACGATCACCGACACGGAGGCGATTGCCGTGCTGGCGCCCCTGCGACGCCGTCGTAGCGGTCCGGCCGAGCTGTTGGCCTTCCACGGATCGCGAGGCTGGACTCGGGTACACAGGGAGGACGTCAACAACTTCTTGCGCGTTGAGGCAGCGGGACCTTTCTCGGCTAAGGAGTACCGGACGTGGAACGCAACGGTCATCGCCGCCGTCGCGCTCGCGGCGGAGCGTCCTCGGGCGTCCCGCGCGGCGGCCGTCGCGTCGCGCGCCGCGGCCGAAGCGCTCGGTAACACCCCGATCGTGGCGAGGCGGTCCTACATCGACCCGCGGGTCCTTGAGCTCTACGCCGCGGGCAAGGTAGTCGACGCCGAGAACTGGCCAAGTGACGGCTGGCAGGCGCGGGCGAGCGTCGAGAAAGCGGTACTCGAGTTGCTCAGATCGGGCGTCGACGCGTAAGCACGTCGCAGAGCGCGGCAGCTGTGAGGACGGTCACGACGGTTACACCGAGGGACGCCAGAGAGCCGTCGGGTCACTCCTATCTGGTACGACGCCGGCGTGATCGGGCGGTGTAACGGCCATCGGTCGCCGCCGGCGAGCCGGCCGTGCCACGCACGCCGGGAGGCGCCGCCGGACCCGATTCAAGTCGCCTCCGTCGCCGGCGCCGCGACTCCTGACCTGGGCAACACGGCCTGGCGGTCGTCTGCAGCGCTACGTGATGTGCTTCGGGGCCGCTGAGGTCCGTAGCCAACGCCAGCGGGTCGGCGTCGTTGCCGGTTTTGTCCGGGGCGCTGGTCACCATGTTCGGCCCGTGCCCGCGCCCCACGTACCGACGACGCCTGCCTTGCGCCTGTGGCAGACGCGCGCGCTGGCGGCGATGGAGGGATGGAAGCGGGGTCCGTTCTTGCTCTCAGCGGCGCCCGGGGCGGGCAAGACGCGTCCGGCGCTAGAGCTCGCCCGACGGCAGCTGGCATCCGGAGCGGCCTCCTCCGTGCTGGTCGCCTGTCCGACCGGTCCGCTGACCCGCCAGTGGGCACGCGCCGCGAGCCAATTGGGTATAGAGCTCGCGGCGGACGCGCCCTCGCCGCGTCCGCCGCGGGGCTTTCATGGCGTGGCCGTGACGTACGCTCGGATCGCCCAAGGAGCGGGCCGGTGGCAGCGCGCGATGAGAGCGCAGACGTTGGTGATCGCGGACGAGGCGCACCATCTGGGCGAGGAGCTCGCCTGGGGTGAGTCGTTCGCAAAAGCGTGCGGCGGCTGCGACAAGTGGCTGCTGCTGTCCGGAACCCCGTTTCGGTCCGACGCGACCCCGATCCCTGGCGTTCGTTACGACGCGGACGGGCTCGTGCAACCGGACGTCTCCTACACCTATGCGGATGCCGTGCTGGATGGGATCTGCCGGCCGGTCTGCTTCGTCGCCTACGACGGCACGCTCTCGTGGCGTAGCGGCGACGATGTGATCGAGTCCAGCTTCGAGACCGTCCTGACCGCGCGTGAGGCCAGCCGCCGTTACCGCACTGCGATCTCGACCGAGCTTCCCGACGGGCTGCCGCGGATCCTGCGCGAGGCGGACGCCAAGCTCCGGACGCTGCGCCACGACGGGCACTCGGACGCCGGCGGCCTCGTGATCGCCGCGGATTCGACGCACGCGCGCAAGATTGCCGCGCTGCTGCGCGAGCAGACCGGGCAGCGAGCGTTGGTGGTGCTGCACACCGAGGCCCGGGCGGCCGAGAAGCTGGCGGCATTCACCCATGCCCGCGACCCGTGGATCGTCGCTGTGAACATGGTCTCCGAAGGGGTGGACATCCCCCGCCTCCGGGTTGGTGTGTACGCGACGGCGGCGAAGACCGCGCTCGTGTTCCGGCAGATCGTCGGTCGGTTCGTCCGCACCATCCCGCACCGACCGGCCGAACCCAGCTGGCTGTATATCCCCGCAGATCCTGTCCTGCGTGATCTCGCAACGACCGTTCAACAGGAGCTTCGCCACGCGCTGCGACCGAGCGATGTCGAGTCCGACGGCGATTTCGACCGCCCCGACCGGTTACAGACCGAGCGGGGTCAGGCGCTGATGTTCGAGCCACTCAGCGCGGACGTCGCCCCGCAGATGACCCTCTTCGGGACGCCCGCGTCACCAACGGCTCCGCCACGGGCAACGACCCCGGCCCACCTCGATCGGGAGCCCCAGGCCCACCGCGTGCCCGCATTCGAGCATCGCGCGAGGCTGCGAAACGAGCGCCACCGCCTCGTCTCCGAGCTGACCCGCCGCGACGGGACCACTCACCGCGAGGTCAACGCCTGGATCAACCGGAAGCTCGGAATCACCTCGGTAGACCACGCATCCATCGACGACCTCGAACGATCCGTTGAGTTGCTCCTCGGCAGGCTCACACGTCGCCGCTGACGAGACCCCCGCCTCGTCGGCCAGGGTCGTGCGCAGTTAGCTGTCGGCGGGAGTTAGCTGTCGGCGGGAGTTAGCTGTCGGCGGTCCTCGTCGGTCAACTCGGTGTCGTTCACAGGCTTGACGAGTGCCCAGTGGTTACCTACTGGGCAGCGTTGAAACCTGGCGGCCCCGAGACGGATGGACGTGAGCGACCCCAAGGCTGACCACGTCGTCTTGAAAACGTGGCCCTTGCTGCATCGGACCACGATCTTGCCGCCGAGCGCTGGGCGCCCTCTCGCCTTGGACACAACCACCTTCAAGATGACGAACGCAGCGATGATAGGCAGCGCGATCACCAGCGGCGCGTGATAGCCGGTGCCAACAATCAGCACCGACGCAACGACGCCGTTCACAGGGATCCTCCCTCGATTCCGCGCTGCCCTAGACCGTCGAGGTGGCAGGCGCTCGCCGTGAGCATGTGAGCCTAGGTCAACCGCTCGCGCTGCCATTCACGGCAGACGCTGAGGAGGAAGATCGCACCGACGATCACAGCGATGACTCCGTGCGCCAGCGCGGCGATCATCAGGAACAGCCCGACGGTGGTGAGCGCGAGGCCGACCGCCAGTCGGGTGCGAGCGCTGAGACGACAGAGCAGAGGGAGCAGGATGATCACGTTGGTCTCCTTGCCATCACCGTTTCCGGGCCGCCGCAGTGACGGTCTCGGTGGTAGTGGCGATGGGAAGAGACTGGCATCTCGGCCGCCGTTGCGTAAGTGCCGACTGCCACCATTTCGGCATGACGAATGTCACGAGCGTGCCGGCGCGTTGCACGGCCCCGCGATCTCAACCGGTTCGCCACCGTCAACGTCCCGCCCCTCCGGGGGCTTATACCAAGCCGCCAAGAGAACCAACGGCGCCGGAGGTTGTGAGGTCGAGCTGTCGCCCGCCTGTGGGCTATTGACTATTAACCTCGTGCGGTCACGGTTGAGGGGTCGGTGTCGGGTGCGCTCGGCTGAGTCTCGGTGAGCCGGCGCTTGAGACGGGCCCGCGCTCGGTGCAGACGCACACGGACGACGTTGGTCGGCATGCCGGTCACCGCGCCGATCTGCTTGGGGGTGAGGCCTTCCCAAGCGGTCAGCGTCAGGATCTCTCGGTCGCGCGCCGGTAGGCGTGTGAGTCCGGCGCGGAGCGCTCGGACCGTGCGGTCCTCGCGTGCGACCGATTCGGTTTGCGCATCGTCCTGTGGTTCGCTGGCAAGGCGCTCGATCAGCGCCTGGCTCGATCGCTGACGGTGGGCGCCGCGGCGCAGCACGTTGGCGGCGATTCCGAATAGCCACAGCCGGGCGTTGTCACCCGGCGGGACCTGCTCGAGCTTGCGCCACGCGATCAGGTAGGTCTCTGAGAGCACGTCGGCGGCGTCGTCCAGGGTGGCTGCCCTGCGCATCGCGTACGCGAGCAAGTCGTCCCGGGTCCGGCGCACGAGCTCCTCGAACAACCGCCGATCGCTCGCCGTGCGGGAGGGGCTCATATGCCGTGGCGATCGAGGTAGCTCAGCAACGTGCGCCCGGCCAGGTGGGGTGGCGCGGACTCTGGCACCCCCGTCGCGAAAGGGCCGCCGTACCTGGTGCTGAGGATCAGCCCATCCACACTCGCGAGGTCCCTCGCTCCGACAGCCTGGATGAACGGGATCATCCAGCCGAACTGACTCGGATGAGTGGTGCCCATGTCGCCGGGCACGGACGTGCTCGGGTGCGGGTCCCATGCCCTGACCGCCTTCCAATCCAGCGCGCCAGAGATCACGCGCGCATCGCGTCCGGCGGCGACCCGCCGCCCGGTCATCACGTCGTGACGCCAGTCGAGCACCCAGGCGTCAAACGCGGTCGACACGAACTGGCCGAGGAGCTGGCCCGCGGGAACCTTCGGGTTGCAACCAGGGCGCGGGGCGGGCGAGGTGCGCCCCCCGGTCGTGCTCGGGTCTACGCACGGCTGTAGTTGACGCTGCGAGGAGATCACATGGTCTCGCCAGGAGCCGTATCCGTTGGGATACGGAATGTCCGAGGAGATGCGCAGCGCGATCTGGCGAAAGTCGGTCCCGTTGATGTACAACAACTCGCCCGGGCCGCCGCCGACGATCATCCCCTTCGGCGGGTACTGGTGGGAGTAGGTGGGGACGAACAGCTGTGTGGCCGCGATCGCCCCGCTCGCACTCAACACCACGAGCGCCGCGATCCCGGCGATCGTTGCCCGCGGCCGCTTCGCGAACGACCACCGCCGCCGCGGAGTGTGGCGTGGCTCGCTGACGATCGACGCGATCATCGAGTCAAACGCTGCCCCCAGGCCCGAGCCCGCCGGCCCTCGGCCCAGAATCGGATCGCAGGCCCGAACCAGGCGATCGAGCCGGCGATTCTCTCTGGTCCCTCGATCTGACATTCGCGTCGCTCCCGCTCGTGACCTTGGCTTGCTTTCCACCCGTACATCCGCCCAGTCAGCGATTCATTACAACTCTCTCAAAACCGCGTGACCAGGCAAGAGGGCTCCGAGCAGCCGTGGACGGAGTCGAACACGGCCCCGCTCTCAACCCGAACGCGGCGATCCGCTCAGCGCCCGGCGCTGAACGCCGGCGTGGCCACCAGCCTGCGCTGAACACAGGACCTCCCAAGGGCCGGGTATGGGACGTCCGGGTCGCTGGTTAAATGGAACCTCCGATCCAACGCGAGCCGGAGGACACTGGATGATCGAGAGAATCGACGGGATGCCAGCAGGGACGATCGGCTTCCGGGCATCGGGGAAACTCACCCGCGAGGACTACCGCAACGTCCTCGAGCCAACGCTCCGCGCCGCGGCCGACGCCGGCGAGATCCGCATGCTATTCGAGATAACTGATTTCGACGGGCTCGAGCCCGCGGCGTGGTGGGACGACGTCAAGACCGGGCTCGGGCTCGGACTCGGACACCACTCCGCGTGGAAGCGCTCGGCCATCGTCACGAATGTGGACTGGCTCGCGAAAGCGTTCCAGTTCTTCTCGTGGATAACCCCAGGCGAAGTCAAGACCTACGGACTCGACCGACGCGACGAAGCACAGACCTGGGTCGCCGCCTAATCACCCCGACACGCAGCGCATCACCCACCGCCGCCCGCGGCACGAGCGCCCGCGCGTCTCGGTTCAGGAGCCTCAGCCCGGCGCCGTTGGGGCTTGGCGGCAGTTGGTCAGGTTGGACGGTCGCTGGACGGGTCGATGAGGTACTTCGTTCCAGTGCTGCGGCGTGCGAAGACGGCGAGGACGTCAGGCCGAAGGACGTCGCGCAGCCCGATCGTCTGTGCGTAATGCGAGGCGAACGTCGTCTTGGCCTCGGCCAGGACGCGGGCGCGCATCCGGCCGATCGCCTCGCCGCCCAGGCGCGCGAGGGCGTTCGTCAAGAGGTATCCGCCGACGCTCCAGGCCACGCCAAACTTGCGATCGATGACAGTAGGGGAGAAATCGAGCGAGCCATAGATGTACACCTGCTTGTGCACCGTGGTTCCGTATGGCGTGTACGACGCGAGCGGCGGCTGCGCGCGTTCCATCGCGGTGAGGATCTCCCCCACCAGCGAACCGCCGCCGATGGCGTCGAAGGCCAGGGTTGCACCGGTCTCGCGGATCGCGTCGGTGAGCCGGTTGGCGAAGTCCGGCCCTGAGGAGTCCACGACATGAACCGCACCGAGCTCGCGCAGCACCTGGGCGTGCTCGGCGCGGCGCACGATGTTCACCAGGCCGATGCCGTCGGCGGCGCAGATCCGAACGAGCATCTGCCCGAGGTTGGAGGCGGCGGCGGTGTGGACGAGGGCCTCATGGCCCTCGGCGCGCATCGTCTCGACCATCGATAGCGCGGTGAGCGGGTTGATGAACAGCGCTGCACCCTCGGCGGCGCTCACGTCGTCGGGTAGCTCGACGACGGCGGATGCGTCGGCTACGCGGTAGTCAGCCCACATCGACCCGCCGAACAGCGCGACGCGACGGCCGATCAGCGCGGCCGCCTGCGGGCCTGCCGCGATAACGATGCCGGCGCCCTCGTTGCCGACAGGCAACGGCTTGTCCAGCCGGGCGCGATACACCGGTAACGCTGCCTCCGGAACTGCGCCCACGAGGTCCGGCCCGTCGGGCCGCAGCGTGCCAGGCGCGACCGCACCCAACAGCACGCCAAGATCCGAGGGGTTGATCGGCGACGCTTCGACGGCCACGACCACCTCACCACCCCCAGGCTCGGGCACATCACGCTCGGTTAGTTCCAGCCGCAACTCGCCACTGGAGGAGATGGTCGATCGCACACTGCGACCGCGAGTAGGAGTCGCGTCGGGAGACATCATGAGAAGCCTTTCGAGTCGGAGATCGCAGCCTACCGAGCAACAGGACACATCCTCGATGCCCAGACCCACGCTGGCAGACTCAGGCAAAGCGTCAACCCTCGGGCCATGTTGCTCGGAGGCCTTAGGGGTGAAGCGCGCGGATGAGTGCGGCGGAGCTGTCGGCGTTCATGCGCCGTGACACAGTGGCCTCTGGCACGTGCACGTTAAAGCCGTGATACGCGCCTGGGTACACGTGGAGCTCGGTGGACACACCCGCGCGCAGCAACGCGGACGCATACGAGGTGTCCTCGTCACGAAAGACGTCGAGCTCGCCGACCTGGATGATCGCCGGCGGCAGGCCCGACAGGTCGCTCGCCCGCGCCGGCGCCGCGTACTCGGAGACGTGCTCGCCGCCCGCGGCGTCTCCGAGCAACGCGGCCCAGCCCGAGATGTTGTGCTGCCGGCTCCAGCTGAGGATGTCGTCGAACTCGAGCGCCGACGGCGTGGTGTTGCGATCGTCGAGCATCGGATAGACCAGCAGCTGGAAGCACAGGGCCGGCCCGCCGCGATCGCGCGCGAGCAACGCGGTGGCGGCTGCCAGACCACCGCCGGCGCTCGACCCACCGACCGCGATCCTTGCGGGGTCCACGCCGATCTCACCGGCCGACTCCCCAATCCACTGGAGCGCGGCGAAGCAGTCCTCGACCGGCGCTGGGTACGGGTGCTCGGGAGCGAGGCGGTAATCGACCGACACGACCAAGCACTCCGCCTCGTCGGCAAAGCGATCGCAGAGGAGGTCGTCCATGTCGAGGGTTCCGGCGATCATGCCGCCGCCGTGAATCCAGAGCAGACACGGCAGCTGGCCTTCCGCATCCTGGGGGCGGTAGACCCTCACCGGGATCTCCACTCCCGGCCCCGCCACAACCTGTTCGACCCTGGCGATCCGCTCATTTGCCGGTAGGTCCGATTGCAGCTCGAGCAGTCGGTCATGCAGAGCGCGGCGGAACGCCGGGATGCCATCGCCTTCGAACCGCCGCGTGGTGAACCCCAGTTCCGCGAACTGCTCCAAACCGGCTTCAAGCTCGGGGTCGAGGTTCTCCTCGTAACGCGCCATAGAGCGCGATCCTATGCGTTCCCGCTTCGCCGCATACGGAACGCCGTCGGCGCGCGGATCGACAAATGGCCAAGCGCTCGTCCCGCGACGGCACCGTCAGACGAGTCCTGCATCGCGATAGGAGTCGTCCGCTCTGTCACCGGCGGCGGCAAATGTAATCGGGCCCGCCGTTCCCGTTGTCAGTTCATCGGACGCCCGGCCTTGCCCGCTGGCGCGGCATGCCCATCAACCTAATCGCGTTCGCGGCAATGCTTCGTGAGCAGCGAGCCCGCTTAGCTGGTCGCACCGACCCTCGGATGCCCCCGGGGCCGATGATCGGTACGACCAGCTAAGCGCGTTCGCGGCCTTGTTCTAGAGCCACGTTTCGGCTCGAACCGCCACGCTGACTCGGTCGATCGCCGGACGCGGGTGCCGCGGGCTCGCTTCGTGGTTCGATCATTACGGTCTTGCCAGACGCGCTTCATCACGGAGTCGCCGGCTCGCGGGTCAGCCCGTTCAGCCGCAGCTGGATACTGACTTCACATGCTCGTCTCGCAACCGCGCTACAGGTGAGGCTGCCGGCTCGTCCAGCCGACGCTATTAGGCGCCGGACCTATCGCGCGTGAGGCGCGCGCGGCGAGATCAACCGGCTAGTTGCGACCGGCGCGGGACTTGAAGCTTGCTGAGGCCGCGCCGTCGCGGACGTGGCGTGCGGCTTGCTCTGCGTCCTGGTGGGAGGCGAAGCCCTGCGACTGCGCAAGGATTCGGCCGTTGCCGGCGACGATTCTCCAGTGGTACCTGCCGCCGTTGTCCTCGAAGGTGACGAACTCCATCGATTTCGGCTTGGATACCGCACCTGCACCGCGAACGACTTGATTGGCCGCGCGAGCATTCTTTGTTGCGGTGGCCATCGCCAACCGCCTCTCTGCCCTTCTGACCGTATGTCGCCCCGAAAGCGAGAAGAGCGCGAGGCTCACTGAGCGCAACGACGACTTTAGCATGGTCCGACCAAAATAGTCGGAATTCTGGTAATTCAATTTTGACCCACGTAGAAGCTGTCATTTTGTACGGTTCTGCCGGCTCCCCGAGCGGGATGTTCTGTCGCGCGACGAGACGGACGGCTAGCGCGTGTCTCTTAAGACACTCGCCCAACGTCCGTCGGGCTCGCGCGCGCGATCGGGCGACCGCGCGGGGCGGGCCGGTGTCTGCTACACCGACTTCGTGATGTCGCGTGCGCCCTGGGGAGCCGAAAATGAGTGAGCCGCGTTCCGCGTTGGATCTGAGTGCGCTGCTCGCCGCAGTGGATGCTGCCCCGCCGATCGCGGCCGCTGAGGTTATCGGCGCTGCGCTGGCCGAGAGCCTCGCTGCGCGGGAAATCGGTTTCTTGATCGCCGACTTCAGCGGCCGCGCGCTCGTGCGGCTGAGTCACGTGGCTCGGGGCGACGCCAGGGGTGCCTTAGCTCGCGAGCGCGCTGAGAGGGTGCCTCTGGTGGGAACGCCTCAGGGTCAGGCCCTCGCGAAGCAGAAGGTCGAGGTCCTTGCTGAGAACGGTGGCGCCTGGTTATTCGCCCCGGTGTCCAGTCGGGGCGAGGCCGTTGGCGTCCTCGAGTTGTGGCTCGATCAGCCGCCGGACGAGCAGACGATTGCCACCGTCGCGGGCGCGGCGCACGCGCTCGCGTACATCGTGATCGCTAACCGCCGATTTACGGATCTCTTTGATTGGGGGCAGCGTTCGGTGCCGCTGTCGCTGGAGGCGGAGATCCAGCACCGGCTGCTTCCGGGCTCCTACACCTGCGAGGCTGGACAGTTCACGCTCGCGGGTTGGTTAGAACCCGCCGGAGACGTGGCCGGCGACACTTTCGACTTCAGCCTCGAGCGCGACACTTTGCATCTCTCGATGACCGACGCGATGGGGCACACCCTCCAAGCGGCATTGCTGGCCACGGTGCTGGTCGGAGCGCTCCGCAACGCACGTCGCCGTGGGGTCGGGCTTGCCGAACAAGCCCGGCTGGCCCACGAGGCCCTCTCGCGATATTCGCCTAGCCATGTGTTCGTGACTGGACAGCTCGTGCGAGTTGATTTGCGTTCGGGGACCGCGCGGATGATCAACGCAGGACATCCGCCACCGATTCGGGTTCGTGACGGTCGGGCCGAGGAGATTGGCCTCTACGCCGATCCGCCGTTTGCCCTGCCGACGACGGAGGATTATCGCGTGCAAGAGATCGCCCTGGAGGCGGGTGATCGGCTCGTCTTTCTCACGGACGGCATGCTCGAGCGCAATGCGGCCTCGGTCGACATCCCGTCCTTCTTGACAGCTTGTCGACACCTGCATCCGCGGGAGGCCGTGCAACAGCTGACACAGGCCGTCGTGCATGCATGTGGGGGGAAGCTGCGCGACGACGCCACCGTTCTGTGCTTCGACTGGCACGGCGATTCGTAAGCGCGCGACCCCCACGGCCCCCACCGCTCCCGAAGTTCACTCAGGTGCAAGCACTGGGGCGTCCACGTGCGCGCAATTCGCGAATACGAGGACGCCCTAAGCGAGAGGTCGAAGACCTGCTCTGACGTGGGCGCGGAACTGTGCCCCTTGCGCCGCGGGCAGACCGGCCCCTGCGTTCGGTGGAGAGACGAGCGTCATGTGACCGCTCGGCGTGTTCTTCGGGACGGCGACGAGGCCCGACCGGCCGCCGACGCGCCGCGGGCCGTGGGTGGTCGGGTCGCAGTTTGCGTACCTCGCGCGCCGTCGGCGGTGTTTAGCACGTCGAGGAGGGGGCCGATCTCGAGGTCCGTGAAGGCCGGGCTGCGGAGGTGGCCGTGGCGGTTGATCTCGTAGCGGTTGCGCCGTCCGATCTTGGTTCGCTTGAGGTATCCCGCGGCCACGAGATCGGACACGATCCGCTGGGTGGCGCGTTCGGTGATGCCGACTTCGTCTGCGATGTCACGGGTGCGGCTGTCGCGGTCGCGAGCGACGCACAGCAGGACGTGCGCGTGGTTGCTGAGGAACACCCAGCGGGGCTGCTTGTCGGCCGATTGCTCCATGGCGAAAGTTTTAGCGCGAATTTCCTAACGCGATTTTCTACACGCGACATGCAGATCGTGTTACGGTAGGTATCTTACCTAACAATCAGGCCCGGTCTCGAGGGCGGTTGGGTTCTCAGACACCAACGACAGTAGGAGGGACCTATGTCGTTATCACCGAACGGGTCAGCATCCGCAACGCGCGACCGGCCGACTGACTCCGAGAGACGAAACGCCCGCATCGCGGGCGTCTTCTTCATCATCACGTTCATCTCGATCCCGGCGCTGCCGCTGTATGACCAGGTGCTCAACCACCATCACTTCATCGTCGGCGGCGGCGGCGACCTGCGCGTGGAGTTGGGGGCGCTGTGCGAGATCATCACCCTCATCGCCGGCATCGGCACCGCGGTCGCGCTCTACCCCGTCCTCAGACGCCAGAGCGAAGGCCTCGCGCTCGGCTATGTGACCGTGCGCGTCGTCGAGTCCGCGCTCATCGCAGTCGGCATCGTCAGTCTGCTCGCGGTCGTGACGCTCCGCCAGGACCTCGCGGGCGCCGCCGGGACCGACAGCACGTCGCTCATCCTGGACGGCAGAGGGCTGGTCGCCGTCCACGACGCGACGTTCCTGCTCGGTCCCGCCTTCTGCGCCGCCATCGGCAACGGGCTCATGCTCGGCTACATGATGTTCCGCTCGGGACTCGTGCCGCGCCGTTTCGCCCAGTTCGGCATGGTCGCCGGCTCCCTGGCCTTGGTTACCGCCATCCTCGTGCTGTTCGGCGCCTACGACCAGGTCTCAGGGCCTTCGGGCATCCTGACTCTCCCGGAGGCCGTCTGGGAGCTGTCGCTGGGCGTCTACCTCATCGTCAAGGGCTTCCGGCCCGATGCCAGCCTCTTCGAGCCCGACCGACCCGACGCGGCAGCGCACGACTTCGTCTTGGGCCTGGACGGGAGCGCGGCACCCGCCAGGGCACAGCCAGCGGGCGTCTAACCCTCAGCGGCAGCTACCTCTCAGCGGCCCAAACTGCAGCGAGAGCCCGCGACTAAGCGGGCTCTCCGGTTCAGCTTCGCACTCGGCGATACAACACCAGCACGCAGACCCCGACACGCGACACAGCTGTGCCGCGATCACAAAATAGGAACGCGCTCGGCCGCGAGTTCGGCGAGGAGCACGTCGCTGCTGAAGGCCGCAACTCACACCCGCCTCCGTGGTCGCGCGGGTATTCCCCGCCGACGGCGCCAGGGCGGCTTCCTTGTTTTCTCGATTGCGTTTGTCGCACTACGGGTTGATGATCTCGGCGGCCGCGGTGAGCGCGTCGATGTTTGCTGCGTCCGCGATGCCGGCGCGGTATTCGTCGGTGTTGGTGAGTGGTGGGGTCAGGTTCCGCTCGTAGCGGACTCGCTCGGCCGCGACCATCCGGAAGCCGATCTCGTGCTCGAGCCGCTCGGCGAGAGTCCACAGGCGGCCGGCCGCAGTTGCGTCCTCGTTTCGCGCGGCGACGCAGGCGAGACCCGCGAGGCAATACACCCCCAACCGCACGTCTCCCTCTTGCAGGCCGAGTGCGAGCGCCTCACGGTAGTAGCGCTCGGCGGTCGGCATATCGCCCGCGTCGAGATAGAGGTCGCCGAGGCTGTGCACCGTGGACGCACCACCGCCGAGTCCGTTTGCGCGCCGAATCTCGATGGAACGGGCGAACAGCTCGGCGGACCGCTCGAAATCGCCGAGGTCCCGGAGAGCCTCACCGATGTAGTGCAAGGTGCGGGCGATCCCCAGCGTGTCGGCGAGGCGCTCGTAGATCGGAAGCGCCTGCTCCGCCCATGCGAGGGTGCTCTCCGGCGCGCCGGCTATGAACTCGGCGGCGCCGAGGCGAAGCAGCACGAGGGTCTCACCGCGTTCATCGCCGGCGTCCCGGTAGAGCGTGAGCGCCTCTATCAGTGCCGCCCGCGCCTGCTCGAGGCGCTCGAGGAACACCAGCGCCTGGCCGAGCCCGGCGAGGGCCTTGGCGCGGTCTCCCGGCGGCAGTGCGGTCGGATCGGCCAGCGCCCGCTCGTACCACCGCTCTAATTCACGGATGCGTCCGGCCCCTAACCAGGGCGTGAAGACGGCATCGGCGAGTGGGAGTGCGGCGGCGATATCGTGGTCGAGCGCCCAGGCGAGCGCGAGTCCGACATTGGCGGCGTCATGGCGCAGCCGAATCGGGTCATCGGTGCTCTCCCGGCGGCCGTCACCATCAGCGATACCGAGCGCGAAGTACCAGTGGGCATGGCGGGCGCGAATCTCGTCGCGCTCGTCGCTTGACCCGGACTGCTCGAGTGCGTATTCGCGCGTAGTGTGCAACAGGAACAGCCGGCCGTTGTCGGTATGGCGCACGAGGCTCTTGTCGATCAGTGACCGCATGGCGTCGAGATCGGCGTCGCAGATCTGTTCGGCGGCCTCGAGCTCGAAGCTGCCGACGAACACCGCCAGCCGTGTGAGCAGCCGCTGCTCGGGCCGGGTGAGCAGGTCGTAGCTCCAGGCGATCGTCGCCCGCATCGTGCTGTGGCGCTTGGGGAGGTCGCGGCGCCCGCCGGCGAGGAGCGGGAGCCGCTGCTCCAACCGGGTGAGGAGCTGCTGCTCGGAGAGGAGCTTGACCCGCGTCGCCGCGAGCTCGAGCGCGAGCGGGAGTCGATCGAGTCGCTCGCAGATCGCGTCGATCTCAGCGCCCGGCTCGTAGCCCGGCTCCACCTGCCGCGCCCGCGCGGTGAACAGCTCGACGGCGGCGTGGGGCGACAGCGGCGCCACCGGGTACTCCTGCTCGGCGGCCACCCCGAGCCGCTCCCGGCTCGTCACGATCACCCCGCAACCCGGCGCGCCGGAGAGCAGCTCGGCGACCGCGCGAGCTGCCTCGATCACATGCTCGAAGTTGTCAAGCACGAGTAACAGGGCTCGCCCGCGCAGATACATCGGCAGATCCGCGATGTCGCCGAGCGCCGCCGCGATCGCCGCTGGTACCAGCCGCGCCTCGCTGACCATGGCGAGCGGAACCCACCACACTCCGTCCGGATAGCGGTTGGCGAGACCCGCCGCGAACGCCACCCCGAGCCTGGTCTTTCCCGTCCCACCGGTTCCGGTCAGCGTGATCAGCCGGCGCGAATCAGCGAGCGTCATCAGCTCGGCAAGTTCGCGCTCGCGGCCGATGAGGGGTGTCGCCGGCACGGGCAGATGGACATGGCCCGGCGCTCGCCCGTCCGTCGTGGCGCCGGCGGGCGGGGCCGGCTGGCCTGGGTCGGTTTGGAGCAGCGCCCGGTCCTGAGCAAGGATCGCTTCGTGTAGTTGCCGAAGCTCGACCGAAGGCTCGATCCCGAGTTCGTCGACCAGCGCCGACCGTGCGGCACGGTAGGCGGCCAGCGCTTCCGCCTGCCGTCCGGTCCGGTACAGAGCCAGCATCAGCTGGCCCCGCAGACGCTCGCGGTACGGGTAGTCGCGCACTAGACGCTCGAGCTCGCCCAGCACCTGCGCCTCCCCGCCCAGCAGCATTTCGACCGCGATCCGCTCCTCCAGCACGGCGGCGCGCAGCTCGCCGAGCCGCGCGATCTCCCCCTGCGCGAACGCGTCGTATTGAAAGTCGGCCAAGACGTCGCCGCGCCACAACTCGACTGCACCGCTCAGCGCGGCGAGCGCCTGATCTGGCCGTCCCGCCGCCAGCAGCGATCGGCCCTCGCCGATCAGCCGCTCGCATCGCTTCACATCGAGCTCCTCGGCCCCGACTCTCAAGACGTAACCACCGGCAGTAGTAACCAGCCGCTCCCCGTCTGGGTCTGAGTGGCCGGCGGCAAGGGCCCGGCGTAGCCGCGATACGTGCACGTGCAGCCCCTTCGCGCCGCTGGCCGGCGGCGCACCCGCCCACAGCTCCTCAACCAGCTGATCGCTCGACACGACCTCGTTCGCCCGCAGCAGCAGCAAAGCAAGCACGGCTCGCGGCATCCGCCCGCCCAGGGCGAGCTCACGCCCATCATCACCGATCACCTGTAGCGGTCCCAGGATGCCGAAACGCATACGCCTTGGCGACCGTACCGATCCCGGTCGCTCGCCGCCCACCGCACGCCGCCGAGACCGCCCGCGGTTGCGATGCCCGGGCCGGGGCGTTTACCGGACTGCAAGCCCGCTGCAACCCGTGCGGGTCACAGTGCCCGCACACACCCCGACACGAGGTCAGCCATGCATCCCGAACTCACCCTCATCGCCGCCCAACAGCACATCGCCGACCTCCACCGAGCCGCCGACCACAACCGCCTCGTGCACACCGCCGCCACCACCGCCACCAGCGGCCACGCCGTCGCCGCACCCCGCCACGCCGCCGCCGCCGCCGCCGCGCCAGTCTCGTTCCTGCACTGGCTTCGCCGCCGCCTGGCTTAACCGCACCCGTTGCTCGGGAGCGCTAACTCGACGGCGGCCAGCCGCAAGCACGTAAGCGATCACGGCCGGATCGGCAGCAGCGCTACGGCCGCGTGTCTTATGGGGGTCCGCTTACGGCACGGTCCTGGGCCGTCGGGCCGTGCGGCTTGTCCCGGACCTAACGCGTTTGGCGTGGTGCAGTTGAGCGGCCGCTCGGCTAGCCCGACTCGAGGACCACCACCGGGATCACGCGGTCGGCCTTGGCCTGGAACTCGTCGTAGGGCGCCCCAGTCGCGGTCATGATGCGCCACAGCTCGAACTTCTCATCGGCCGTGGCGACCCGCGCCCGAGCGGTGTGGTGGTCGGCCTTGACCTGCACGCCCACGATCGGATCGTCTTGAAGGTTGAGGAACCATGCGGGTGGATCGCCGCCACCGTTGGAGGCCACCACTAGGTAGTCGTCTCCGTGCCGTTGGCAGATCAGCGGCGTAGTCCGCTTGGCACCCGAGTTGCGCCCGATGGTGGTGAGCAGCAACACCGTGGTGCCCTGCCAGTCGTGGCCTTCCTCTCCGTCGGTTTCGCGGTATCGGTCGACGTGCTTCTGACCGAACAATGGGACACCCATCAGCTGATCTTCTCCGCCAGCTCGACGATGATCCCCGCCGGGCCGCGCACGTAGCAGAGCCAGTAGCTGTTGTCGTAGTTCTCGAGCTCGCCGACCAGCTCGCCGCCATGCGCTCGCAGGCCGGCGAGGGATGCCTCGATGTCGTCGACGACGAAGAGGATGTGGCGGATGCCCGGGGCGTTGGCCGGCGCCGGCCCGTCGTCGCCCTCGTATAAGGGCGAGCGGTACTTCGCCAGCTCGATCTTGCCGTTGCCGTCCGGGGTCCGCAGTATCACGATATCCGCCCGTACGCCCTCAAGCCCATTTATGCGGTCCACCGAGTCGCCCTCGACGGACACCTTGCCCTCCAATTCGAGCCCGAGTGCCGCGAAAAACGCTGTCGCCGCCGCGAGGTCGTCGACGACGATACCGATGTGCTCCAGGCGCTGGACAGTCATGAGCGGGCTCCGGCCAGCTCCTGCGGCGTGTAATGGTCGTACAGCAGACGCTTCGGCATCGCGGTCTCCTGGTCTCGTGGGCCGCGCCGCTCGTGGCCCTTCACCTGGTGAGCGGAGCCGGTCAACGCTTCTCGACATAGATGGCATGTGCCAGGCGTCGCGGTTTCCGTCCTCGCGAACGTGTAGGGACCTCCTCAGCTCAAGCGTGGCGCTGGGCCGCGCAGGCTGTTGAACCGTGGAGCTTGAGGAGGCCCCGAGTGACGATCCTAATGGGACTTGACCAGCATCGAGCGCAGATCACCGCCGATTGGGTCTATACGGCCACGGGCGAGGTCTCGCGTGCGCGGGTGACCCCGGACACCGGGCTGGTGTTCACCAGTTCGTTGGCCGCTTCGCCGGCCAGGAGCTCGAGGTGGCGCTGGAGGCCACGACGGGCTGGCGGTTCGTCGTCGAGGAGCTCCACGCGGTCGGCGCGCGGGTGCACCTGGCGGAGCCGGCGGAGACATCAGCCTTGCGGGGGAACAAGAAGCGCGCGAAGAGCGACCGGGCGGACGCCAGGCATCTGCGGCAGCTGCTGATGGCCGGCCGGCTCCCGGAGTCGTGGATCCCGCCCGATCACATCCTCGATCTCCGCGCCCGCGTCAGGCTGCGCCACACCCTGTCTGAGCAGCGCGGCGAATGGCAGCAGCGGATCCAATCGGTGCTCTATCACCACGGCTGCCCGCAGCGCGGGGACCTGATGAACCGTGACGGGCTCGCGTGGCTCGCCGCGCAGCCGCTGGAAGCGTGCGCCCGCGAGCAGGCGAAGATCGCGCTCGCGATGATCGACGCGCTCGACACCCAAATCGCGCCGCTCGATAAGGAGCTTCGCGCGTATGCGCGCCGCCAGCCGGGATGCAAGGCGCTGCTCGCGCACTACGGGATCGGGGCGATCACGTCCGTCACGATCCTCGCGGAGCTCGGCGACCCCCACCGGTTCTCATCCTCGCGAGAAGCGGTCCGCTACGCCGGACTGGACATCACCGTCCACCAATCCGACCAGCGCCGCGCACCCGGACGCCTCTCCCGCCAAGGACCACCAGCACTGCGCTGGGCGCTGTTCGAAGCCGCGCAATGCGCGCGGCGGCGCAGCTCACCCGACCACGCCTACTACCTCGAAGCCGCGCAGCGCCTCGGCGGGAACCGCGCGTGCCTATCCGTCGCGCGCAAACTCCTCAAACGCAGCTATCACACCCTGCGCGAACTCGGCGAGGAGGCACTCCAGCCCGCATGACCACCAGCTTGTGCGCGCTGCCCTCACTCACACCGATGCCCCGCGGCCGGCTCCCTGCACGCTCCTGCCGCCACGACCACGTGGACGGCCTTCATAGACCGAGCGGCCGCAACGCTTCCCCCAGCGGGATCACCCCATCAACCATCATGTCGCCGACCCGGAAACCCTCCCGGTCGTGGACCGAGATAAGGCTGGGCGCCCGCGCGCACACCACCCGCACCGCCAACCGCCCACACGCACCCCCGAACACAACGCAGTCCCACCACCCAACCCAGCCCCAGCGCTTGACGCCGGAACCCTGCACAGATAAGGAACACTCATTCAGCTCCCAGATGGTCACGTAGCGGGATCGCCCAGCGGGAATGATCGCTCACGCAACGGGTGACGCGATGACTCTTGGCCCCTGCGGCGGTCAACACATTCATCCAACCAGCCGACCAGGAGACGACGTCCGTGCCCGGACCACTGAGCGACGCCCATGCCGTGACCAAGCTTCCCGCCCAGGACCTCGACCGAGCGCGGCGGTTCTATCACGACAAGCTCGGACTTGAACCGGTCGAGGAGCGCGAGGGTGGTCTTCGGTTCATCTGCGCGGGCACGGAGTTTCATTTGTTCAGCTCTTCGGGAGCCCCTTCAGGCGCATCCACGCAGATGGGATTCGAGGTCACAGACCTCGAGGCGGTCACCGAAGACCTGCGTCGTCGCGGGGTCACGTTCGAAGCCGTCGAGGTCCCAGGCTTCGAAATGCGAGGCGAGATGGTGGTCGTGCCCGACAATTACCCGAGTAAGGGATCCGGAGAGCTCGGCGCCTTCTTCTACGACAGCGAAGGGAACCTCCTCGCCCTCGGCCAGGCGACTGACGGCGGGGACGCGAGAGGCCCGCAACTCGCGTCGATACGTGCAAGTGCGGCATCGGCGGCCTTGTCGGATGTGACTCACGTGGGCATCGATGACCTCAATGCGGTCGAGGGGTTCTTGGACGGCTTTACGTTTCGCCGGGCCGGAGCCCAGATGGGCGTGACACCGTTCGGGATGTCGATCATCGATATGCCAGCGGAAACCACCGCCTACCCGGAGCATGACCACTCGTCCGAGGGACCCGGGAATCCGCCCGCCCACCAGCTCGGCCAGGAGGAGGTCTATATCGCGCTGCGCGGTTCGGCCGACGTGCAGGTCGACGGCCACCGGTACAAGTTGGACGCAGACCACATCATCCGGGTCGGGCCGACGGCGCGGCGCCAGATCCTGCCGGGTCCTGACGGCGTTCGGCTCCTGGCGATCGGCGGATTTCCCGGTCGAGCATACGATCCAGCCTCCACCGTCTGAAGCGAAGCGGGAGACAGGCCCGCGCGCGTACCTCGTGGCCGGCATGCAGGAGCCGTTCTTCCTCGAGAACGCCACCCGGCGGGCGGACGGACAGCGCGCTGCAGGCTGCAGCGGCGCTCAGAGCCGTCCGCGATTCGATGGTGCTGAAAGCCCGAGGACTATGCCGGCGCCGGATCGCCGCCTGGTCGGTCGCGGCGCCGGCGGACCCAGTCAAGTGCCAGTCCGACGAGCATCGTGATGACCGCGGCCTGGATCGCGAGATCGGCGAGATTGAGGCTGCCGCCGGAGAGGGTGGGCTTGATCCAGTCGACGACCCCGCCGCGCAGTGGTCCCGGGGCACGCAGGAGACGGTCCAGGAGGTTGCCGATCCCTCCGCCGACCAGCAGGCCAATCGCGACCGCATGGCTGGTGGTGCGTACTGACCACGCCGCGACGAGGATCAGTCCCACGGCAGCCAAGCTCAGGAGAGAGACGAGCACCGGATGCCCGCGCAGAATGTTGCCCGGGCCCGCGAAATTCCGATACAGCTCAAGGTGGAAGCGCCCTCCAAGCAGGTTCACGACGCCCCGTCCGGCCAGGGCATCAGCAGCAATCGCCTTGGTGACGGCATCCAACGCCACCACGATGCCCGCGATCGTAGCCACAAGCCGCAGCTGCCGGTGCCTGCATCCGGCGTGTTCGGTCGACCGCATGATCGACATCGTCTCATGCCCCGAACACGCGGGCGAGCGACGGGCAGTCCGACCGTTCCCCTCGCCGGCTCGCTAAAGCCGCTCGCGCCCGCAGACGGCTCGGTGCCGAACGCTGCCCGCTTGACCGGCCGACGGGTCGCCGGGCTGCGTCAGGCCCAGCGACCCCAGGCACGGCTGTTCTGGCTAGCCCGGGTGGCGGTACCGGACATCGGTCAACGGCCACTCTGTCGCGAGCCAGTTCGCTACGGCGTCGTGCACCGGCGGATCTAGTTCCGCACAGTTTGCGCTGACCCAGGACCGCACCTGCGCGACTCGGGAATCCGACCGTGACGGATAGATGTACACGCACCCGATGACTCGGTCCAGCTCATCGAGGACGGTGTACGTAAAACCCACGCGCCGTTCAAAGTCGTCAGCGTGGCCCTGCAGGTCCCGCAGGTTCTCGGCGAGTGAGAGCCCAGCGACCGGCGGCCATGCACCATCCGAAAAGCCAGGAGTGGCACGGATGTGGTCGATGCTCGACGTCCAGGCGCTGTGATCCGCCTCGTTGTGCTGGGGTCCGAGTGGCTCCAGGCGAAAGCCCGGACCGACAAGCCCCCGCGGAACGACGAAGTCATCGGGAACAAACGACTGAGCCATACGGCCAGGCTACCCGACACGCGCCAGGCGGCCACCAGGACCCCACCCGCCGCCGCGGACCCTGCCCAATCATCGGCGGACACGTCCCTACCGGACGCTGCAGGGCGAGTACTTCGATCCGGTCTTGGCGGCGCCGTCCGCTGCGCTTCACTCGTCAATCTGCGTCGGTCGATTCGCGGGCGGCTCCGGCGTAGAGTCTGTCGGCGCATGCGGAAGAGACCGAGGAGAGCTCAAAATGGCTGAAGTTGGCAACCTCGCGGACTGGCGTGGCAAGGTGCTTATCGACCGAGAAGGCGAGAAGATCGGAAAGCTTGAGGATGTCTACGTGGATGTCGAGACCGACGAACCCGTGTTCGGGACGGTCAAGGAGGGCTTCATTGTGGGCCGCCATCTGACCTTCGTGCCGCTTCGGGGGGCGGTGGTCTCGCCCGACGGGCTACAGGTCACGGTCTCAAAGGAGCAAGTACAGGATGCACCGAACATCGAAGCGGAGGGCGAACTTCAGCAGCAGGATGAGAGCGAGCTCTACCACCACTTCGAGCTCAATTACGAGCCGCCCGTCACTCCCAGCGGCCGCCGCCTAGCCAAGCGATAGCAGCTGACGCCTCACAGCGCTCCTGCTCGTGTGTCAGGATCCCGAGGAATTGAACAGGCGGGCATCGCCTCCGCTTGACCTGACAAGTCCAAACGATCGCGAGAGTTAACCTCGAGCGGGCGATAGACCCGTCCCACCGGGTCAGCGGAATCGCGCCGATCGCCGATGGCAGGGCTCATCAGAACGACGGTGGTCATGCCGATACGATCGCTTGCCTGGCCATGAAACGGCATACGCCGGATCGTCGGGTCAGCGCCTCGCGTTGGGGGGATTTGTGGCATGGATCTCGGACTGCATAACAGGGTCTACCTCGTAACTGGGGGCAGCCGTGGCCTTGGGTTCGCCGCGGCCGAGGCTCTCATCGCGGAAGGAGCTCGAATCGTGCTCAGCTCCCCGCGGGAGGCCACGGCGTCTGCGGCCGCAGGTCGACTTGCACAGAATGCCTCCGCCCGCGGCGATGTGACCTGGATCGCCGCGGATAACGGTGATCCTGCCACGCCTGGTCGGCTGATTGAGGCCGCCCGAGAGCGCTTCTCCCGCCTCGACGGCGCACTGATCAGCGCGGGCGGAACGCCACCGGGGACGATTTCAACCACTACGGATGAGCAATGGCGGTCGGCGTTCGAGAGCGTCTTCCTCGGCGCGGTCCGGCTGACTCGGGTTCTCGCAGCGGACCTGGCGGACGACAGCCAGAACGATGCTTCGCCCAGCGCCACGACAGGAACGGCCGGTTCGATCGTGCTCGTGCTCGCCGCGTCGGTTCGCGTGCCACTCGCCGGGCTTCCGATCTCCAACGGGCTGTTCCCAGGCCTCGCCGGCGTGATCAAGACTCTCGCCGACGACTTCGGCCCGTCCGGGGTCCGGATAAACGGTCTGTTGCCGGTCAGGATCGCCACCGATCGCGTCCGCGAATTCGACGCGCTGAGCGGTGACCCCGACGAGGTGCGTGCCCGCCAGTCGGAGCTCATTCCGCTCCGAAGGTACGGAGATCCCGAAGAGTTCGCGCGAGCAGCGGCGTTTCTGCTCTCGCCTGCGGCTTCCTACATCACTGGCGCAATGATCCCGATCGACGGCGGCGCGATCCGTTCGATCTGAAGCTGCGGCCCCCTAAGTGCGGGATCCGCGACGCTCGCCGATCTGCTCCCGAGTCGCGGAGAGGCAGCACGCAGTTACGCGCCGGTGGCGTTAGCGGTCGTGATCACGACCGACGGCACGACGAATTCCTCGGAACGTTGCCTGCCTCATTCCGTCTCGGAACGGACTGGGCGAGCTCCTCGGCGCGTTTAGGGGACGAGGACCACCTTGCCGATATTGCGCCGCTCTGCGATGAAGCGGTGGGCGTCAGCTGCCCGGTCAAACGGGAAGGCCTCGGCGACGACTGGCTTCAGCTGCCCCCCTTGGAGTGCTGGTAGCAATGGCTCAATCACCCGGTCGAGGCTTCCTTCGGCGTCCCACCAGGAGAGCATGTTGAGGCCGAAGACGCCCTTGTTCTCGTTCATTACCCCTAGTCCCTTCCACCAGGGCATCGACGAGAACGGGCTCTTGGCAACGGTCCGCAGCGCGGTCAGGACGCTGCGCTTCTCGCCGGTCTGGACCTCGGACGCCCCGTACATGATCAGGCGCCCGCCTTGGCGGAGCAACTGGTAGTCCTTGCGGAAGCTCGACGGCCCGAGGGCGTCGAAGGCCACGTCGACCCCCTCGCCGCGGGTGATCCTGCGCACCTCCTCGGCAAAGTCCTGGCTGCGGTAGTCGATCGCATGGTCGACGCCCTGCGCCCGGATCGCGCCGTGTTTTGAGGCCGACGCGGTCCCGAACACCTCCGCGCCGATGCGCTTGGCGATCTGCGTTGCCGAGATTCCCACCCCGCCAGCCGCTGCGTGGATCAGGACCCGCTCGCCCTTCTTCAGACCTCCCATCACGATCAGGCCCGCCTGGGCGGTCGCGTAGTTGACCGGGAAAGCGGCGCCCTCCTCGAACGAAAGGTGCTGCGGCAACTCGTAGACCATGTTCTCGCGTACCGTGACAAGCTCGGCCTGACCGTTGAAGCGCGTGCCCGCGAGTACCCGATCACCCGGCCTCACCGACTCGACTCCGTCTCCCACGGACTCAACTTCGCCGGCCACCTCGTAGCCAACCACGCAGGGCACCTTCGGCGAGTCGGGGTACAGACCGGTTCGGGCAAGCGTGTCGGCAAAATTGATCCCCGCCGCCTTGACCGCGATTCGAACCTCACCCGGGCCCACCGGCGGGTCGGGTTGCTCCTGGACCCGTAGGACCTCGGGTCCCCCGTGCTCGGTGATCACGACCGCTCTCATCGCGCGCGAACTGTATGAGAATTGAGACACCGCCGGTCCTCACCGTGCCTACGGAAACAGACCATCTCGCACCGGGACGAGCATCTCGACCCCGTCGAAAGCCCCCTGCCCGGCGCGCCAAACGGCCGTCTGCCCAGAGCTCCGCGAGACCCGGCAGTTCGATCAGTCGGCAGGTTCCAACACGAAGACCGGGATCTCCCGGTCGGTCTTTGTCTGGTAGTCAGCGTAGTCCGGCCAGACCGCAACAGCGCGCTCCCACCAGGTTGCGCGCTCCTCGCCGGAGACCTCGCGCGCGGCGTAGTCACCCTTGGCGCCTTCGTCCTGAACTTCGACGAGCGGATGCTCTACGAAATTGCGATACCACGCCGGATGCTGGGGCGCCCCACCCTTAGATGCAACAGCCGCGTACACGCCATCGTGCTCGACCCGCATAACCGGGTTCTTGCGCAACCTGCCGGAGCTGGCGCCCAGCGACGTGATCACGACCACCGGCACGCCGCGCAGCTTCGTCCCCTTGGTTCCACCGGAGCTCTCGTACTCCGCAACCTGGTCCCGGACCCACTCCGAAGAGCTCGGCTCATACTCGCCCTGTAGCGGCATCGTTTCTCCTTTGAGCTGGTTCCCCAGGAATGTTAGAAGCCGGGCTTCGCCGTTCGCGGACCTGGCGGGGCAGCATCGGCCGGAACGGCCCGCGAAAGGCGGGCCGATGCCGCTCAGGCCTGAGTGCCTCGGGTCCAGGCGTTGACCCGGTCAGGACAACCCGGATGCGGCGATCCGGCGAGGCCGGTAGTTTGACGGCATGAAAACCACACGGGGCAGTCTCATCGTGCTGGCCACCGCGCTGCTTGTGATGGTCGCGTTCGCGGCCGCCGCTAGCGCCTCCACCAGCAAGCCGAAGTACCCGCCGTGCACCAAGACAGCGCTCAGCGCTGGTCTCAAGCGCGGATCGGCGCAGCCGAAGAACGCCAAATTCCAGGGGTCGTTCGGGTGCGCCGGCGGCTGGGCATACTCGGGCATCGTGGTCGGCGGCAAGCACGGGTTCGACGCGATCGCCGTCTACAAGGCCAAGAACGGCGTGTGGGTAACTGTCGACCGTGCCAAGCCGTGCCATACCCACGCGATCCCGAAGAAGATCTACACGGGCGCTTGCACCACCAGCTGACGGGCTACACGCCCCGCCGCTGACTTAGGAGGTGGGCCACGGATGGCCCACCCCCCGTCTCTCCAATCACGGCGACGAATCGACTTCCGCGTCAAGTTGATGGTGCTGCTTCGACCGATCCGGCTCGGGAAGCCGGACTGCTTAGTCGCCCAAACCGCCACGAGCGCGGTTCTGCCTACTCGACGGATCGCGCGCGGTGGTGGCGCGTCTGGCCCGGTGGCGGGTGCGGGGCAGTTCGGGTAGGGGATGCCGTCCGAACCGTCCTGGGGCTCGGGTGGCGTGGCTCGTCGGGCAACCGACCACCTACCGAGTTTGGTTTGGAAGGCGGCGGGTGAGCCGGAGTACGCTCAGACGAGTGAGCCACGCCCATGACGAAGCCGCTAGGAGGTTTCGATGCCGGGTCTGAAAGGACGGCTTTCGACTGTGGTCAAGTCGAAGGTCTCAAAGCAGCTTGACCGCGCCGAGAACCCGAGCGAGACGCTCGACTATGCGTATCAGCGCCAGCTCGAGAGCCTCCAGAATGTCAAGAACGGGATCGCCGACATCGCCACCGCCAAGAAGCGGCTGGCGCTTCAGCAGCAGCAGCTCGGTGAACAGGCCACCAAGCTCGACGCTCAGGCCCGCCAGGCGATATCCGCGGGACGTGAGGATCTCGCTCGCGCGGCGCTGGAGCGCAAGCAGCTGACCGTTCAGGAGGCCGGCTCGCTCGACCAGCAGATCGCACAGCTCGAGTCAGACCAGGGGAAGCTGATCGAGTCCGAGAAGCAGCTCGAGACGAAGACCGAGCAGTTCCGTCTGAAGAAGGAAGTCATCAAAGCCCAGTACTCGGCTGCCGAGGCGCAGGTGCAGGTTTCGGAGGCGGCCACTGGAGTCGGTGACTCGACGGCGGATGTCGGCATGGCCATGCAGCGCGCCCTCGACAAGACCGAGACGATGAAGGCTCGCGCGGAGGCCGTCGATGAGCTTCAGGCGGCGGGAACCTTCGAGGATCTGACAGCGCTTGGCCCCGGCCAGGACGACGTCGATCGCCAGCTCGACCAGCTCGGCGCGAAGAGCGCTGTCGACGACGAGTTCGCCCGCCTCAAGGCGGAGGTCCAGTCGGGCGCTCCGCAGTCCGCGCTCCCTGCCGGCGACACCGGCACGGGTGATCACGCAGAGGCACAGCAACCGGCTGCTGGCGACGGCGACGGCGAGGCCCCTCCTCCCGGTTAGTCCTCCGGACCCACTGATCACCCGGCGCTGAACCGGCTGAGGCTCGACGCCGTTCGGGCGCACATGGACGTTGCCCATCCGTCCGACAGCGGCCCGCAATCCGTCGGCCAATTCACGCCGCCCCCGACGACTCCTTCGCCCGGGTAGCGGCAACGCGGTTACCGGCACGTTGGGCGAGCGCCTTCACCCGGTACCGGGGACGCGACGGGTGATGAGGCGGGGGCCTGCTCGTTCTTAGCGATCAGACAAACCGTCGGTACGCGATCCAGATCCCGAGAAAGCCGCCGATCATGAAGAACACGATCGATGACAACGAGAGCTGGCCGGCTCCCCAGAGGCTCGGAATGAAGCTCCCGATGGTCCCGCCAACGAATCCGCCTGTGTATGTGGGGCCTTTGCGCACGAGTTCCTCTTCGGTCAATTCGACGGTTGAGGCCATGAATTGCGTGGGATGTGGACAGAGGGCGGACGGGGCTCACAGCGCAAAGCCACGCACGCACTCGGCCCGGACTCGCTGATTCAGCAGCTAATCGAGGTTCTCTGCCATCGAGGCGAAATCGCGCCTGCATTCCGCCCTTGATGTGGCACGTGTCAGCGCCGCTAGAGTGCGCCGTAGGAGCGGCGTAGGCGGTGGTCGGGCGCGACCGAATCAAGCCGTGAGATGATTGTCGTCTGTTCGATCGCTCGTTGGCCGGCGCGACTCGGCGCGATCGGGGAGATAGGCTGCCGTTGTGGAACGCAGGTCTCCTCGAACAGATCTCCTGTGCCTGCCTACTCGTCTATCCGGCGAAAGGAGAAGGATGATCGGGAAGTGGGGAGTTCGTGCGCGCAGGCGCGTCCTGTGGAGCGCCGCGGGCGCCGCCGCGATGGTGGCCCTGCTTGGCACGGGACACACTGGTACGGCGCAGGCGTCGTATACCGGTGCCGATGGACTCATTGCGTTCGTTCGGGGTGGCGACATCTACACGATCAAGGCAAACGGCGTGGGCCTGCACAGGCTGACCAGCAGCGGGCACGACTCGGGGCCGCGATGGTCTCCCAACGGGAGCCAGATCGCCTACCTGGACCGGGGGAATCTGTGGATCATGACCGCCGCTGGCCACAGCAAGACCCGGCTGACGGACCCCGCCCCCCGGTACAGCGACGCACGGCCGTCCTGGTCGCCAAACGGCCGCTATCTGGCCTTCGTGCAGACTGAGCAGGGACATAAATACGGCTACCTGACCAGGTATGACACTGTCACGCACCAGCTCGCGACCTTCAGCACCCCGTATCAATCCGAGCAGCCAACGGCTAGGCAAACCAAGGTGACCGCGCTGCCGGACCCGGTCGCCTGGGGTTGGGCGCTGAGCGCTGGGCCTCCGGGGCACCCCGGACCCCCCGGGTCATTCATCCTCGTCGAGGGCGCCCTGAGCTTTTGTCAGTCGCACGACTACTGTCTGGTCGCGCTCGGGGCTCCGCACCAGTCCCAATACAAGAACGAGTTCCCGAGCGCCGAGGACTTCACCGAGATGCCAACCCGCCTGAACGATCCCGACTGGTTTCCGAACAGCCCGCAGTTCGGGAGCGACGTGCTCACCAGCCAGGAGCACTGCACTGGCGGGACCTGCACGAATTCCGGCATCGACCTGAAGATCGGCTCCACGCCCGTACTGCCGGGTGCGTTCGACGCGGTTTACTCCCCGACCGGTGGCCAGATCGCCTACGTCAAGGACGTGCATCGCGGCCCGGAGGTCTACGTGGCGCCAAACGTCGCGTCGCCAACGGGAAGGCTGCTGACCGCCGGCAGTCAGCCGGACTGGGAGCCGGCGCCCCAGAGTCCGCCGGCCACCTGACCGCAAGCCGCGCTTCTTCAGCGGCGCCCGTCGCCGGTCGGTCGGCGACCCAACGCCCGCTTCGCGACGCCAGGAGCCCGGGGTGACCCCGTGACCGACCTTGGAGTGATTGGACGCTAGCCCGAGGAGTCCCGCATCGCGTTCCGGTCGAGTACGGTGGAGAGACCGATGATGAACGACACAAAGCCGCGACGGACTGCCCGGGAGCTCGCCAGGGCCGTTGAGGGCGGCCGCGACGTGGGTGCCGCGTTGCGGCACCTGGACGGTCACGGGTCCGAGCCCGGAGCTGTCGGTGTAGCCGACGCGCTAGCCCGGTTCCTCGTTGCGCGCTGCGATTCGCACCACGCTGGTTGGCGAGTCGTGCGTCAGGTTGTCGTCGATTCGGCGGCTGACGCGCCATGGGAGAGGTGCGCGCGGCGCGCGGTACCGCTGGTGTCGGAAGATCTCCTCAGGCTTGCCGGCGACCGTGGCAGGACGCCACTGGCGCGCGCTCAACACATCGCCGCCCAGCGCCGCGCCGAGCAGATCGCCGTTCACGTTGACCAAGCTGTGGTACTCGCCGACCTGGGGCTTGAGTGCTCTGCAGGGACTCCTGAGCGCTGGCGCGTTGCTCTCGGGTGCGCGGTCCAAGCCCGCTCACGCGAGCAGGTCGCCCGCGCGGTTGATCGCTCCCTTCGCGCGTAACCGAGCTAGCGGATTGCCCTGACCAGGGCGTTCACGAGACCTCCGGTTCGCATCGTCGCGATGGAAGAGACGAATCGCCGCTGCGGAGGCCCTCCGCGCGCTCGGGATGTCGGCACGGGTGTGGTCCGTCGGGACTCTGTGCACGGGCCCCATGAGCATCGTCGTGATCGTCCCCGAGATGATCACGGACGCGACCGGAAAGTTCGCGAGTGCGGTTCCGACCGCTTAGGCGAGCACGCACGTGTAGACGCTCCTCCGATACCGGACCAGGCGAGGAATCGCCGCAAAGACGAAGCAAGCCGCAACCCGTGAGTCGATGGTGGTGGTGGTACCGTTGCTCGGGGGATTCTCACCGGGGTCAGCGATCGCGACGGGGATTGCCCGCATGGAGCGGAACGGAGCGGCCAGCCTGTACTGGCTGTCGGCCTTTGGTCCGTGAGAGGTCGTAGCCGCCATCAAGCGCCGGGAGACGTTTCACGGATGCATCGCACGAACGCAGTCCGCTGTGCTCATGCGGGCCACCGCGGGCCCGCTAGAAGTTCCTCGATTCCCCGGATTCCGAGACCGGTCGGCCCGGCGGAAGGGACCGCTCAGCATGCTTGAGCGCGCGGCCGTGGCGGATGTCGTCGGGGGTCGTGCGCGGACTGAGCCAATCGTGAGCATGCTGGCGATCGCCGTGATGGGATGTGTCGCGTCGATTGCCGCGGTCGTTCCGACGCTTCTGAGTGAGCCGGCCGGCACGACGCGGACCGCTGTGCCGGTGTTCGTGATCGGGGCGGGGGTGGTATTTGGCCTCGGCCTTTCCGATCTTCTAAGAGCGCAAGACTCTCGCTTTGCGCGGGCCGTAGTCGCGGCCGGGGCGTTGTGGTCACTGTCTGCGCTCGCGACCTCGTCAGATCCCAACGCTTACAGCGTCGGGCGCGTCAGCTACTGGCTGGTGAACGTGGCGCTCGTGTATCTGCTGCTGAGCTATCCGTCCGGACGACTCACGGAGGGTCTTGACCGGGCACTGTTCGCCGCCGCTGTCATTGTCGTCATGCTCTACGTGCCGACGGCGCTGATCGCGACGCATTTCCCGAGTCCGTCGGTGTGGTCAACGTGCACGTCGGATTGCCCGAGCAACGCGTTCGCGCTTGGCCATTCGACGCCTGCGCTCCTAACCGATCTTCTGGTGCCGCTACGCGAGGTGCTCACCGCCGCGCTGTTCCTTGCGGTCCCCGTGGCGGTGTGGCGGCACCGGCAGAGGGCGGGACCGCTCCTGCGTGGGATGTATCTGCCGATCGCGGTGATCGCAGTCGTTCAGGCGGTCACGTTCAGCGTCTTCGTCGCGGTCAGACATGACGCTCCGACATCGTCCGCGCTGCAGGTAGTGATGTGGCTCAACGTGCTTTCGCTTCCCGCTGTCGGCGTTGCGTGCGTGGCGGGCCGGGCTTATCGGCGCCTGCTGACCGCGAACGCGCTGGAGCGCGTCGCGCGCGAACTCACAGGTAGCGCGACCGCGACTCAGGTGAGTCGCGCGGTCGCCGACGCCCTGAAGGACCCCGCGTTGAAGATCCTTCACTCGTTCCCGGGCGAACAGGAGGGATGGGTCGACGAATCCGGGACGCCGGTGGCGCTTATCGACGTTCGAGCCGCGCAGGGGGTGACCGAGGTTACAAGCGGTCGGTGGCGAATCGCGATCCTCCACGACCCGGTGCTCGCGGAGCATCGCGCCCTGGTCCAGAGCGCCGGTTCCTATGCCCTTGCCGCGCTGGAGAACGACCACCTCAGCGGCGAGCTCCGCTCCTCGCTCCACGCGCTGGCGGAATCCCGGGCCCGCGCCGGCGCGGTCGAGCACCGCGAACGCCGCAAGCTCGAGCGTGACCTCCACGACGGCGCCCAGCAGCGCCTGGTCGCGCTTCGGATCAAGCTGGCGATGGCAGCCGAACAGCTCGAGGGTGACGACCCGGCGCGCGCCGGGGTGATCCGCGCGCTCGGCGACGAGGTCGATGCGACGATCGACGAGGTTCGATCGTTCGCCCGTGGCGTGTACCCATCGGTCCTGACCCAGACCGGGCTCGGTGAAGCGCTGCGGTCAGCCGGCCGTAGCTCGGCACTACCAACGACTGTGCAGTCGGATGGCCTCGGCCGCTATCCGCCCGAGCTCGAGACGACCGCGTATTTCTTCTGCTCGGAAGCGCTCCAGAACGCAACCAAGCATGCGCGCGGAGCGACCGGAGTCGCGATTGCGTTGTGGGCCGACCAAGAGCTCCACTTCGAGGTCCGTGACGACGGAGGAGGATTCGATACTCAAACGACGCCGTTCGGCACCGGCCTGCGCAATCTCCGTGACCGTATCGCATCCGTTGGTGGGACGATGACGATTCACTCCAGCCCGGACCACGGGACGAGCGTCGCGGGTTCAATCCCGCTGACGTGACCTGTCACCTGGTGTTGTGAGCAGTCCTGCGCCAACTGGCCGCGCTTTCGCATTGGAGATGCAGGACGGGGCCGCACACTGTCGACGACCCTCGCTGCTGTCGATCCCCTGTTGAGCGAGCTAGGACGCACGCCGATGTCACTGTCATCGTTTGACGTGCGCTACTGCTGAGGAGCGGCGTCGGCGTTTGCGACAGCATTCGCGTGGGTGGTGTTCTTATTCGATCTGGTCATCACTGTCGCCTCAATGCCGTCCGTGGATCTCGGGATGAGCGTGGGCGTCGCGCCGGACCTGGCGGCGGCCACGCGGGGCGGGCAATCGGACTGCCAGCCAGTCGTCACGCGGCTGGATACACAATCCGCACGATGGACAGCAGGCTTCCCGCGGAGGACGCTCGGTGTCCTCGGCAGCGCTTGGCCCGCGCGACGACGATGCCCTCACGTTCGCGGCTCGGTCCGGGGCGACTTGAGCACGCGCGGTGCTGACGGCGCCGACGGCGGCTGTCTCGCGGAGCGCAAAGCGAACGCTGAGGTCGGCGTGGCGGATCGATCAGGTGGGTTGAGGCGGAGGATTGATTTGTTGAGCAGGCGCGAGACATGTATCTGTGAACATCCGACGCGCTGGCTGATATCCCGTTGCGCGAGGCCGTACAGCAGCCGCAGCCCGAGGATCTGGCGTTCGGTGTCGGTGAGCGTTTTCCAGCCGTCAGCGAGGCGCTGGCGGTCCTCGGCGAGTTCGAATCCGTCGTCTGCGTCGCCGAGCAGCTCGAGCAGGGGCATCCGGTCCTCGTCGTCACGACCACTGGGAGCATCGAGTGACTGCGGGCGATAGTTGTCGGCGGCGTCGAGCGCCTCGATGGTCTGCTCGACCGTGCACCGGAGCGCGTCGGCTAGCTCGTCCACGGTCGGGGAGCGACCCAGCTCGCCGGACAACCGTTCTCTGTGCCGGCTCGAGGCGAGGGCGCGCTCCTTGAGGTCGCGGGGGACGTGCAGGCTCCAAGTCTTGTCGCGAAAGTGTCGTTTGAGCTCCCCCTGGATGGTCGGAGCCGCATACGCGGTGAAGCTCCTTCCGCGGCTCGGCTCAAACCGCTCGAGCGCGTTCAGCAGTCCGAGGTTCGCAACTTGGACGAGGTCGTCCAGCGATTCGTGACCGTGGACATGCCGGAGCGCGAGCTTGCGGGCGAACGGCATGAAGCGCCGCACCAGCTCGTCGCGCACGACGACATCGTGGTCCTGGTGATGGGTACGCAGCAGTCGAGCGTCGGTGAGGCGCGCGAGGTCGCGCACCGGGGCGATTGCGACGGTCATGAGACCTCGATTAGACGATTGCTATGCCGATGCCCGAAACCCGCATGTCCACTCACGAGGGACAGAGCGCGTCGGGCAGGACGTCGAGCGGCACCGTTGCGGCCAGTACCGAGGCACCACGGGTAATCGCAACCGCACCTACCGCCCAGTCGCCGTCGACGCTGTAGGCCAAGCGATCCCCCGAGACACGCAACGTCGCTCCAAACCGTTCGAGATGGTGGCCGACCGACGCCACCGGGGTCTAGAGCGACGCGAGCCCAAAAAACGACTCACGCGGAATGCTAGCGCGGCGTAACGTCCCTGTCTAAACCAGCCGGCTGAGAGCCGATCTACAGGCCCGGATGGGTCAGCGCGGCCGCGTCGAGCCAGCTGGCGATCAAGTCGCCGGCGACGCCGATGAGCCGGCGGTTGTGGTCCCGGGCGTATCCCCGGCGGCACCCGTTCCGGGGTCCAGCGCCGCGCGGCCGCGCCGGGATGGCAGCGCCGGCCATCACCCCTGCTCGAACGACCTATATCCGATGGTTACCGAGTCAGATGCCCGCTGGCTCGTCATCAAGTGCCCCTTGAATTGGCTCCAGAGACGGTTCGATCAATGATGACTGTGCGGTCGGCTCCGCGTGCGTGCGGTTGGCCCACCACCCGCCGAGAACGATCTGGATCGCCGCGGCGGTCGGGATGGCCAGCAGGGCTCCAAGAACGCCGAGCAGCGATGCACCGACAAGCACCGAGACTATGGTCACGATCGGGTTTACGCGGAGCGTCCGACCGTACACGAGCGGCTGGATTACGTAGTCCTCAAACCGCTGCCACACGATGATGAACGCCAGCCATACGATCGTGGCCGTCGGAAAGTCGACCGGGAGGGTCGCGACGGCCACGACGATCGCGCCAACGGTCGCCCCGACGAGCGGAATCAGATCGAAGAAGCCAACCAAGAACCCCAGTGACAGCGCGTAGGGCACACCGAGAATCGACAGCACTATCCAGGTCGCGATCGTCGCGAGCACGCTGATGACCATGTCGCCCAAGACATAGTCAGCCACGGCCCTGTTGATGTCGATGACCACCCGACGGTACCGCCCTTGCCGATCGCCGGTCAGTGACAGTCCCAGGTTCACGTAGTCGCGACCGTGCAGGAGAAGCAGGAAGCCGAGCGCCAGGACGGTGACCACCTGTCCAATGAAGGTCGCTGCCTGAACGGTGACGTCCTTGAGCGGGCCTACCAGATGTCCGAGTAGTCGTGGTAGCCGACGCGCGTCGTCGACCAGTTTGGGGGTGATGTGGTAACGGTTGTCGTAGTGCCGGAACGTTGCGTTGTGGCGCAGATCGGCCGCGTAGCGCGGCGCGTCGTGCGACAGCTGCTCGACCTCCTTGACCAAGCTCGGGACGACCACGTACCCAATGACTGCGACCGACGCGATCAGGACCACGTACACCACCAGAATGATCAAAGCGCGGGCGGCCCGGGTCCTGGTGGCTAGTGCGTCCACGATCGGGATGAGCGCAAGAGCCAGGAACAGGCTGATTGCGACCAGCCGGACGACTACGCGGACGCGCCATACGAGGTAGAGCAGCAGGATGCACGCGGTCACGGTCAGCACGCCCCGGACGACTGCGCCCGCTGACGGCGCCTCCAGCCGGACGAGCAGGGCCCGGCCAGTCGCGGATCGCCGGCTGCCGGACGAACCCGTCGAGAGCGAGGGCCCCGTCTTCTCGGATTGGGGCTCGGCGGCCGACGGCGGCTGATCCTGCGTAGGTGCCGTCGCGTCGGCCTCGCCCACGCCGCGGGGTCGGCTCGGGCCGCCGGATGAGCTCATGCTCCGGATCGTAACCGCGCGCCGGTCGTCAGCCCAGACCCACGACGTGTCGAGGCGATGCGCGCGCGTGCTGGGAACCTGAAGCGCAACCGGGGCCTGGCCTCGAGAAGGCGCTCCCGTAACGGATGGTCGCTCGGCGATGGACGCAACATTGAGAAGATGTGGGCGGATGCCCGGCGATTCGCTTCCGGCCCGTACCCTCATTGACCTTCAGATGCGCGCCCTCGTCATATCCGACACCCACTTCGGGGCCTGGACGGGAGAGGATTTGCTGCGCGAGCAGGCAAACCTCGAGCTGCTCGAGCCGCACCTCGACGTGGACGAGGTGATCGTGCTGGGCGACATGTTCGACTTTCTGTTCGGTTCGTTGTCAGATGCGTTCAAAGCCGCCGACGGGTTGCTGGGTCTGCTCCGCGAGAAGCTTCAGGGCAAGCGGCTGGTCTGTCTGGCCGGGAACCACGACCACCACGTGGTGACCACCGAGCGCGAGACCTGGCTCGAGTTGCAGCTAGCCGGCCAGTCCCAGCGACCCGCCCAGCACGAGGTAGCCAAGCTGGACCCGGTCTATCGGCTCTTCGAGCAGCGACTTCACGGAGTCGAGGTCGACTTCAGGTATCCGACGTACACGTTTGGCGGCGTTCTCTGCACCCACGGCCATTATCTGGACGTGCACGCCAATCGAGCGGGATCCGGCATGGACCGCCTCCTGGGACGCACGATCTGGAAGATCGCCGTGGGTGGCCAGCACTCCCCGACGCCGGCCGACTACGAAGCCACGACCACGCTTCTGACGGAGTTGCTGTTCACGGTCGCCCAGCTTCCAAATGGCACGAACACTGAGCGCAGCGTTTACAAGAGCTTCGAAATGCTGGGACGCGCGGTTCGGCGGGCGACCGCTCCGAGACGAGCACTCGAGGCCGTGGCACGGTCGGCCAAGGGGCGGCTCGGTGCCGTCAGCTCCGGCATCGACCGTCGCAACGGAAGTGAAGCCGACACCTACGAAGGCGCGCAAGCGCACGAGATGGAGCGGCGGCGGCGTACCGGTGCGCCCGCCGGCGGTGAGGCGTCGAGCTTCGTATTCGCACGCCGGGTCCATCCCAGCGACCCAACCGAGGCGGCGGTGGCGGCGTTCGATCAAGTGGTGACCAACCTCGGCTGGGCGGACCATGCGAACAAGATCGTCTTCGCGCACACCCATCAACCGCTCGACGGTGTCCTCGGTCCCAGCGGAAAGTGTCGCTACTGGAACACCGGCTCCTGGATCTACGAGCCCGACCTGACTTCGCAACGCGCGTATATGGCCTACCTCCACAACGCCTGGCCGGGCACCGCTGTCCTCATCGACACAAGTCAGGACCAGCCCCAGCTGCTCAGACTCCGCGAGCACCTCAACCCACTCAACGCCCATGGATCGACGCCGGCGTGAGCGCAGCAACCATCCATCCACCACCCAATGACGAGTTCGGCCCCAGGCTGCGTCTCGGCTACAGACGAGCCGCCCTGGCCGCTCCGGGCGAGGTCCAAGCAGGGTACCGGCTTCGCATCAAGCGCTGATTTCCCGGCTGATCCGGTCCCGGGGGCGCGAAGGGAATGAAGTGCCGATAGCGGCCGGAGACGCCGGAAGGGTAGGCTCGCCGCTGTGTCTGAGCGCGTCGTTCGGCTCTATGGGATCCCACTGTCGCACCCTGTATTTGGCGTACAAGGAATGCTCGCCTTCAAGAGCCTGTCTTATCGATACGTCGAGTTGCTTGCCGGCGCTCATTCCCCGATGCTGCGGGCGCTGGGTTTTCGGGGTGCGACGGTGCCGGCCATCACGCTGCTCGACGGTCGGCAGGTCCAGGGTTCGCTCGCGATCGCCCAAGCGCTCGACCAGGTAGCGCCCTTCCCGTCGCTGTATCCCTCACAGCCCCATGCCCGCGCCGCGGTGTCGGACGCTGAGCGCTGGGGAGAGGCGATTCTGCAGCCGATCCCGCGACGACTAATCCGGTGGGGGCTGCGGCAGCATCTGCGTCAGCGCCAATGGTTCGCCGATGTTGCCAGCCCGCTGCCCGCCCCTAATGTCGCGGGCGTGTTGATGACGCCGATCGTTCCGGTCTTCGCGCGGCTCGCCGGGGCGAACGCCGCCCAAGTGCGGCACGACCTCAACCGACTCCCCGACCTGTTAGACGACGTGGATCGCCTGATCGCGCAAGGGGTGATCGGGGGCGACCCGCCCAACGCAGCGGACTTTCAGATCGGCCCCTCGATTCGGATGCTGCTCGCCATGAGCGACATCAGCCGTCTCGTAGCCGATCGCCCGGCTGCGACGCTCGCGCGGAGAATCGTGGCCGATTACCCGGAGATCCCGCCTGCCCTGCCCACCGACTGGATACAGAACGCGTCACGCGACCTCCCGTAGACAACTCTTCGTTGCTTACGACGTTCGTCTCACGGGCTGGCGCAAAGCTCTGAGCCAGTCATGTATCTCTCCCGAAAGAGCCTTCTCCCCCTCGCGCTCGTTGTCGGTCTATTCGGCACCCCGACGCTGACACCGGTTCACGTTCCGGGCGCGTCCGGAGGTGTAGCTCATCCGCCGGCTGTCCAGCTCGCAGCGGTCGAGCGCGGGGTGCGCCGGCGCCGCCAGATCCGAGGCGCGAAGGTGCGCCTTGTCCTGAGACGGGCTGCCGGTGGAGTACGTGGCGCGGTGACACGGATCCGCGCGGCGGTCAAGCGCCTTCGAACGCGCCGCCCGCCTCATGACTCGTTCGCGCGCGGACCGCCTCGATCTCACAGTCGTTGACCGCGAAGCGGGACGGCGCCACGCGCCGCCCCGTTCCCGTCTCATCACGACAGTGACTCCTCGCCACGGTCCGGCCGCTGCGCGCCGGTGGGGTTCGCTCTCGGTGCGGACGACTCGGCTGCGCGAGCGACCGGACACGATTACTTGAAGAAGGTTCCGATGACCACAATCCTGGACAACATCAAAGCCCAACAGGACAGAAACGGTCTACCCCGCGACGCGCAACGCCGCCGTCGCCGCGTCGAGGTCCGACGCGTGGCTGTGATCCGCCCCGAGGGGGCGCATTTCAACCTCCAGTCCATCCGCGTACAGCATCAAGCAGCAGAGGGGCAATGAGCATCACGGTGCCTCGGATCAGCGGATCCTGAGCCGAGGGTCTTTGAAGCCGCATTCTGGCGACGGGCACTTGCCTCGTTTCGACCCGGGAGTCTGGTCAGCCATGCCCGCGTTTGTCCTCGTCGTTCCGAGCTGCGCTGCTGTCTAGACTGTGGACCGATTTGGGCGTGAAGCGGATCGAGCTGACGTACCTGAACGGTCCCGACATCGCCCGGCTCGGACCCTCCGATGACCTGATTCTGACGGCGGTTGAGCAGGGATTGCGGGCGCAGGGGCGCGGTGAGACGGTGATCGAGCCGCGCGTGCATCTGCATGCGGATCCGCTCGCCGACGGGCATTTCAATGTGTTGCGCGGCTCGATCCCGGCGCTGGGCCTGGCGGGCGTGAAGGTTGTGGGCGACTTTGTCGAGAACTACCGGAAGGGCCTTCCGTCGGAGATGGCGCTGTTGTGCCTATTCGATCCGTCCACCGGGATGCCGAAGGCGATCGTCGACGCGACCGCGATCACCGAGATGCGCACGGGGGCAATGACCGCGATCGGCGCCCGCCACCTGGCGCGGAGCGACGCGCGGGTTCTCGGGCACGTCGGGGCGCGCGGAACCGCTTATTGGAACGTACGTCTGCTCGACCGGCTATTCGACCTCCACGAGATCCGGGTGCATTCTCGCCGCCGCGAGAGCAGGGACGAGTTCGCCCGCCGGCTGTCAGCGGATCTTGGCAAGCCGGTGCACGCCACCGACGACTGGCGCAGTTGCGTCGAGGGTGCGGACATCGTTGTCGAGGCCTCGCGGCTGAGCCAGCCGGATCCGCTGTTGAAGACGGAGTGGATCTCGCGGGGCGCGCTCGTTGTCCCGTACGGGACGATGAGTGCGGTCGAGCTGTCGCTCACCGAGATCATGGACAAGGTCGTGGTCGACGACTGGGGCCAATGCTCAACCGGCGAGCTTGGCGCACTCCGCGCGCACGTCCAGACCGGGCGGCTGACCCGCGAGACGCTGCATGCGGAGCTGTGTGAGATCGTTGTGGGCGACCGACCGGGTCGCGAGTCCGCGCACGAGACAATCCTGTTCTGGCATCGCGGATTGTCACTGTCGGACATCGCACTGGCGCACGCGCTGCTCGGGCAGGCTGACCGTCAGGGAATCGGAACAAGCCTGCGATTCGCGTGATCCTCGACGGCCACAGTCTTACGCCCGCTGCGGTGACGGCTGTGGCTCGCGCTTGCGAGCACGTTGAATTGGACGCCGCGGCGCGCGGCCGAGTGGAACGCGACCGCGCCGTGGTCGAGGATGCCGTTGCGCGGCAACTGCCGGTCTACGGTCTGACCACCGGCCTCGGAGCACGGGCTGGCTTCGTCCTACCAGCCGAAGAGCTGGCGAGCTTCAGTGTCCGAACGGTCCGGGGCCGCGCCAACGCCGTCGGTCCTCCGCTGCCCCGCGACGTCGTTCGTGCCGCGTTGCTGGTGCGCTGCAACGGGATGGCTCACGGTGGCAGCGGCATACAGCCGGTGGTGCTCGAGTTACTGCTCGCGATGCTAACTATCGGCGTGCATCCGCACGTGCCGGAGACTGGCTCGATCGGCGCCTCGGATCTCGGACAAATGGCGCACATCGCGCTGGTGGCGATGGGAGAGGGGCGCGCCGAGTACCGCGGCGAGCTGCTACCGGCCCAGGTCGCGCTGCAACGCGCCGGCCTGAAGGCGGCGGTGCTGGGGCCAAAGGACGGCTTGGCGCTGTGCAATAGCAGCGCGCTCAGCGCCGGCGTCGCCGCGCTGGCGTACGACGAGGCCCGCAAACTCCTCGCCACTGCGCAACTGGTCACGACGCTCAGCTTCGAGGGCTTCCGCGCCAGTACAACGCCGCTGGACCCGCGTGTGCAGGCCTCTCGGCCGCTCGCGGGCGCGCGGAGGTGCGCGGACCAATTGCGCCAACTGCTGGCAGGTGGCCAGCTGCTCGATGGCGGCAGCGCTCGCCGCCTTCAGGATCCGCTCAGCTTCCGCTGCGCCGCCCACGTGCATGGCGCGTTTTACTCGGCAATGGGGCTGCTCGCCGCCTCGTTGGGACCCGAGCTCAACGGTGCCGGGGACAATCCACTGGTGCTCGGCGAGGACCGCGAGATTCTCTCGACCGGGAACTTCAACACCGCGGCGCTGGCACTCGCGCTCGACACTCTCGCGCTTGCCATATTTCAGACTGCCAGCATCTGCGCGCAGCGCACGCAGCGGCTGTTGACAGGCTCACTCACAGGATTGTCGGAGAACCTCTCGCCCTACGGTTCCGAGCACTCAGGATACGCGCCACTGATCAAAACGGTGCAATCTCTTTTGGCGGAGATGCGGCACCTCAGTTCACCGGTCTCCACAGACCCCCGGCCGGGCGCAGCGCTCGTCGAAGATGACTCCAGCAACGCCCCGGTCGCCGCCGGACGTATCGGGTCGATGCTCGACCGACTTCGCTACTTACTCGCGATCGAGTCGCTGGTCGCCGCCCAGGCGGTCGATCTCGCCGCGCCTGCACGGATCGGCCGCGGGCCCGCCCTGCTCCACCAAGCCATCCGGGCGCGCATCATCCCGCTCGACGAAGATCGCTCCTCCACCGATGACATCGAGCAGATAGCCGCCGATGTGTTCGGCCCCACAGCGCTCGACACGCTCCTCGACCAAAGCGGCATCGGGGCCAACTGGTCGCTCGGCGAGCGCGCCGGCTGGTAGCCGCGGCGGGTTTCACGATCGGACCGATCGCGGTCTCGGCGGGAATCTCAGCATGCAACCATCGACAGACTGCGCGGAGCTGCCATTCCTGCGCGGACGATCCAATCCACGACATCGGAGCGGCGACCATGGGCGACCGACTGCAGGGCAAGACGGCATTGGTGACTGGGGCCACCAGCAACATCGGGCGAGCAATCGCGATTGGCTTCGCCGCCGAGGGCGCGAACGTCGTGGTCAGCGGCCGCAGCGCGTCACGCGGAGGCGAAGTTGCGCAAGAGATCAAGCGCGCCGGCGGACACGCGCAGTTCGTGGCCGCTGACCTAAACGGTTCGGCTCGCGCATCACGAGAGCTCTCTAACGCAGCTCTGGATGCTCTCGGCGGCCGGATCGACGTGCTCGTCAACAGCGCGGGGATCTTTCCGGGCTCAACCACGCTGACCGTTGACGAAGCGATGTTCGACGAGGTCTACGCGGTCAACGTCAAGGCGCCGTTCTTCCTCACCGCTGCGATCGCGCCCGAAATGACCGCCCGCGGGTCGGGATCGATTGTCAACCTCGGCTCCTGGGTCGCGCGCTTGGGGATCCCAGTCGGCGCGCTTTACGCATCCACGAAAGGCGCGATCGAGACCCTAACCCGGGCCTGGGCCGCGGAGTTTGGATCGCCGGGCGTGCGCGTCAACGCAATTTCCCCGGGTGTGGTGCGTACCCCGATCGAGAACGATCCCGCCGCCGCGATGATGAAAGGCACCCCGTACGGGACGTTCGGAACGCCGGACGCGATCGCACACGCAGCCGTATACCTCGCTTCGGACGAATCGCAGTTCGTCAACGGCACGGTCATCGACGTCGACGGCGGTCGGGTCGGAGTGGCGGTGATCGCGAGCTGACCGATAACGGTCCGCAACGCGTTGCCCCGCCGCTCGACTGCCTCGGCAAATGCCACGCGATCCGCGCCAACCCGGCGTCTCGCCGTGAAAGGTCTTGAAAAGCCGTAGTAGAGATCCGAGTGCTCGGGCCTCATCAGGCGTGTTGGGCGGGCGTGCGGACAGTGGTGCGGGCGAAGGTTTCGATGCTCAATTCGCATCAGTTGAGACTGGTTTGGGATTGACGGCGCGCGCGAGCTTGAGACACTGGCCTCGATGAGTCGGGTTTTTATCACCGGGTCCGCCGATGGCCTCGGGTTGATGGCAGCGCGGTTGTTGATTGCTGATGGCCACGAGGTCTTCCTGCATGCCCGCTCCGGCGCGCGTGGAGAGGATGCGTTAGTGGGTGCGCCTGGCGCCGCGGGGGTGCTTGTGGGCGATCTTTCCAGCATCCGTCAAACGCGGGAACTCGCCGACTCGGTGAACGCGGAGGGTCGGTTTGACGCGGTGATCCACAACGCGGGTGTTGGCTATCGAGAGCGACGAGCTGAGACCGAGGATGGGCTGGAGCACGTGTTTGTGATCAATGTTCTGGCGCCCTTCCTGCTCACCGCGTTAGTCGAGCGCCCCGACCGGCTGATCTACCTGAGCTCGGGCATGCATCAGTCCGGGGATCCGGACTTCGCTGATCTGCAGTGGGAGCAGCGGCGCTGGGACAGCGCGCAGGCGTACGCCGACTCGAAGCTGCTGGACGCGGCCTTGGCGTTCATCGTCGCGGGACGATGGCCGGACGTATCTGCCAACGCGGTGGAGCCTGGCTGGGTGGCGACGAAGATGGGCGGGGCTGGAGCGCCAGACGATATGGCGCAGGCTCCTCTGACCCAGGTGTGGCTGGCCGTGGGCTCGGAGACGGCCGACATCACTGGCGGCTACTTCTACCATCGCCGACCGCGCCGTCCGGCCCCGCTCGGTCAGGACAGGGAGGTTCATCAGCTGCTGCTCGAGAGCTGCGCGTCGTTGACGGGGGTCGAGCTTCCGGCGTGAAAGACTGTGCTCGTGATCGGGGAGCTTGATCTGACCAAGCTCCGAGCGTTCGTAACGCTCGCCGAGCACCTGCATTTCGGTCGAGCCGCCGAGGCGCTGCATCTGACCCAGCCGGGATTGAGCCGACAGATCCAGACGCTGGAGCGTCAACTCGGCGCGCGTCTGCTGGAGCGCGACCGACGCAACGTCGCGCTGACCGCGGCCGGACGGCAGCTGCTCGAGGATGCGGTGCCGCTGCTGGAGGCGGCCAACGCGACCCGGCAACGGGTGGCGCGGGCAGCGCGCGGCCCGCGCCGCCTTGTGGTTGGGTTCCGCGCCGGAGTGATCCCGACGCCGGCGATCGCTGCGCTGTGCGAGTTGCATGCCGATCTTGTGGTCGACGTCAAGCGGCTCGAGTGGGACGACCAGGAGCTCAACTTGCTCAGCGGGGACGTGGATATCGCTTATGCGCGCCAACCGATCATGGAACGGGGCCTGCGTCTGATCCCGCTCTACCACGAGCGCCGCCTCGTCGCGCTGCGTCGCGATCATGCCCTTGCCCAAGCGGACGAGCTCTGGCAGAGCGACATTGCCGATGAACGCCACCTGCGGTATCTGCAGCCGCTGCGGCCCGGCGGAACGCCGATCCGCAGCGTGGAGGAGAAGCTCGAGCACGTTGCCGCGGGACACGGGATCATCGTGCTGCCGCTCTCTGCGACGCGCCACTACACGCGGCCCGAGGTTGTCTACGTGCCCGTCGTCGACGCCGAGCCAGACCAGGTGTTCCTCGCCTTTGTGGCCCAGCGCGAGTCGGGCCTGCTCGAGGACTTCGTCGCGGCCGCCAGGGCCGCTGCTCGGCGCGCCGCCGACATCACGGTCGGCGCAATCGCCTGACGAACCTCGGCACGAAGTTCCTCGGACGATCCGCTGAATCGTTGGCCGGCAAACGTCCGACCGTGTGTTACGCACGGGTCGTGATGGTGATGCGCGCGCGTCATCACAGGGGAGCGAATCGCGATTGACGGTAACTATGTTCCCCCTCACGCTTGTCACATGACGATCCGTTTCAAGACGATGCATTGGCGAGCGTTCCGGTAGGCACCCCGCCCCCGCCGTCATAGGCGCTCCACAACCCCGACTTTTACTTCCCGCACCCATCCACTAGCGGAGACTCGAACCATCATGCCCGAAGAGATCCTTGTTCAAGGCGGCCACGTCGTCACTGTCGACCCGAGCCTTGGTGACTTCGTCGACGGCGACGTGCTCGTCCGTGACGGCGTCATCGCCGAAGTCGGCCCTCACGTTGTTGCGTCGACGCCTGACGCCGAGGTGATCGACGCCCGGGGGCGCCTTGTGATCCCCGGCTTGGTTGACACTCATCGGCACGTGTGGCAGGGCGCTATCGGCGGGTTCACTCCGCAGATGACCGGCGCGGGCTACGACCCGGCCGTGCTGCGGGGCATCGCGCCGCACCATACCCCTGAAGACATCTACGCCGGCACCTTGTGGGGCGCCCTGCAGGCACTCGATGCCGGGATCACGACGATCGGCGATCGGGCTCACAATCTCCAATCGGCCGCGCACGCCGATGCTAACCTGCACGGGCTGCGGGAGTCAGGCATACGGGGTTACTTCCTGTATGGCGGACCTGGACCGGCGAGCGCCGATCCGAACCCACCGCACCCCGTGGACGCCCGCCGAATGCGCGACGAGCAGTTCTCGACGGGGATCAATGGCCGTCTGCGCATGGGTATGGCGCTACGGGGACCGTGTTTCACGAGCCCGGAGCGCAACGCGAAGGACTTCGCGTTCGCCCGTGAGCTCGGCCTGCCGATCTCCCTTCACGTCGGCATGGCCGGCACCGCTGATGCCGTCACGACACTTCAGCGGTTCGGTCTGCTCGGCGCCGACGTGAACTACGCCCACGGCAACATGCTCACCGACGAGGAGTTCGATCTGATCGCTGCCAGCCACGGCACGCTGTCTATCACCCCCTCGACGGACATGCTCATGCAGTTCGGCACCTACCCCGGCACGGGCCGTGCGCTCGGGCGGGGGATCGTGTGCGGGTTCGGGGTGGACACAATATGCAGCGCTGGGACGGACCTGTTCTCGGAGATGCGTTTGGCTCTGGCTGCCGAGCGCTCCCGGGCCAACGCCGCCGCATTGGCTCAAGGAAAGCGGGTCGAGAGGGTCGATCTCCATCAGCGTGACATGTTGCGGCTCGCCACCCTCGATGGCGCCCGGGTTTGGAACCTCGACAACAAGATCGGGAGCCTGACGCCAGGCAAGCAGGCCGACATCGCCGTCGTGGACATGCGCTCGCCGCACCTCGACGGGTTCGGCGACCCTGTCGCGGTCATGGTGCTCGGTGCAGGCCCCGCGGACGTCGAGACGGTGATTGTCGGCGGGGATGTCGTCAAGAGACACGGGCAGCTTGTCGGAGCTCACGTCAGGCGAGCCCACGAGCTCATGCACGAGACCCAGGACCGCCTGCGCACCGATCCAGCCACCGCGACCACTGGCGGGCTCGCGATCGCATAGGCCCCGGGAATGACCCCACGCGCTCGATCTACCGCCACCTACCCCGCATGCCGCAGACACACCTCACACCACGTATCACGACCCGTTCGTCTTCGATCCGACGACACGAATCCGCGCGCCGCAGGCCGCCGGCTGACCTCGCCCGGTCCGGCACCAAGCGGCTCGATCCGGAGGTCCTCGGCGCGCACCTCGGTCCCCTGTTGCGGACCGCATCGACCCTGTGTGACTCGCGCGAGAACGCGGAGGACCTCGTCCAGGACACCATAATCAGGATCCTGGCGCGGCCGCGGTGGCTGCGCAGCGGAAATGAGCTCGCGTATCTGATGCAAGCGCTGCGGAACACGTTCGTCACGAGCAGGAGGACGGCCGCTCGCCGCCCCCGCCACGTCTCGACACTCGAAGGGCTCGACCCCGCCGACCGCCGCGCCGCAACGCGCCCAGACGAAGCGGTAATCGCTGCCCAAGTGTTCCCGGCGATTGCCCAGCTCCCTGAGTCCTTCCGCCTGGCCCTGGTCGCAGTCGACATCGCCGGCCTCTCCTACAGTGAAGCGGCGCAAGTCTTAGGTGCCCCCGAAGCCACGATCACCACACGCCTGTACCGCGCCCGCCAGCGAGTGGCACGCGAACTCGATCCCGACCGTCGTTCTAGTCCTCGGCCGGGGTGAGGAACTCAGCCACGAGCGCGGCGATCTGTGCTGGGCGCTCGAGCAGGAATAGGTGTCCTGCATCCTGGATGATCCTCAGTCGCGCATTCGGGATTAGCCTTGCCAGGATGTGTCCGTTGATCGTGGGTACGATCGGGTCGTCGTCGCCGGCGAGCACGAGCGTAGGCTGACGCAGCCGCCAGAGCCACGGCACGCCGGTCCAGAAGCTGATCGCGTAGAGCTGAGCGATATAGCCGAGCAGGGACGGGGGCTCAGAGAACGGGGCCAGCGAACCGTGCAGCAGCGCGTCGGGGTCGCGCCGGGCGTCACCGCCGTAGAGCGAACCGGCGACCCGGCGATAGTAGTCGCGTGATTGGTAGCGGCGCGGGCTGGCGAGGGTGAGCAGCGCGCGCGGGGATCCGGGCACGCCGCCGAGGCCGGCGACGCCCGCTCCGGTAGCAGCGAGGATCAGCCGGCGGACGCGTCGTGGCGCTTGATGCGCGAGCTGCTGGGCGAGAATCCCGCCGAACGACACGCCGAGTACGTCGACCTGGTCGTATTCGAGTGCGTCGAGCAGCCGCTCGAACGTCCGGGCCAGGCCGGGCATCCGTCGGGGACGCGGGTAACGACCCGATCCGCCGGTCCCGGGGGCGTCGACGGCGATCGTCTGAAAACCGTATGGGTTCAGAGCGTCCTCGAAGGGTGCCGACAGAGCGAGGTTCGCTCCAATCCCGGTGAGCAGCAACAGCGGGCGGCCGACGCCCCGGATCGAGACTCGCAGCGTGACGCCGTCCACGTCGAGCCGGCGGATGTCCGCCGTGACGGTCGTGACGGACCTCCCTGCCTCAGTCAGACGATCGGCGGTGTTGGTCGGCGGCGAGCGCTTTGCGGACGTGCTCGAACCCTATCAGCGACGCTGGTGCCGACGATGCGACTACGCGGCGCTGGCCGATCGCCTGACTCGTGCCGGCTGCCTGGGAGTAGGGAAGACCCGACGCGACTGCGGGATAATCGCAGCGATGGCCCCCGGCGACGCCGACAAGGCCCGCGAGACCGTCGACCGCGAATCCTGGTGGCGTGGGATCGTCTGGCGGCTCGTGCTGGGCTGCGTGATTGTGGTGCTCGCGTCCGCTGGCGCGACGGCCGTTTTTATTCTCGAGCAGGTTCATACGGTGGTGCAGGATCTCCGCGTGAACAAGCCCTTGACTGTCGATCGAAGGGTGCTCGCGCGGGATTACTACGGAAGGCCCGAGACGCTCCTGTTGGTCGGTGATGACTGGCGGCCGGCGACGAAGTACTACCCCCATGCTGTGCCCCACCTGGCGAACGAGATGTTGCTCGTGCGGATCGATCCGGGCAGGCCCTATATCTCGATGATGTCGATCCCGCGGGAGTTGTGGGTGCCGATCCAGACGCCGAATGGCGTGGTCGGCCCGACGCGGCTGAACGCCGCCTACACGGGTGGTCTCACGTACCTGCTCAAGACGATCAAGCAGGTCACGGGCCTTTCGATCAACCACGTGATCGTCGCCACGTTCGGCCGGTTCGAGAAGGCGATCGACGAGTTGGGATGCGTCTACTCGACGATCGACGAGCGCTACTACCACAACAACGCCGACGGCGGCGATCAGTACCAGAACGTCGACCTGCAGCCCGGCTATCAGTGCCTGAACGGCAGCGAGGCCGAGCAGTTCGTCTCCTACCGCCACACCGACACCTCGCAGATCCGCGACGCCCGCGACCAGGCTTTCCTGCTCGATGTCAAGAAGCAATACGGCCCGAAGCTCTCCGGGAGCATCGGCAGGTTCGAGAAGATCTTCGGCCAGACCGTGCAGACGGACCCTGGGCTGGACAGCCCGACAGAGATTCTCAACCTGGCCGATCTGCTGGTGTCGGCCGCCGGACTGCGCGTGCGGCAGGTCCCGTTCCTTGCCAGCCCGCTCCCGAACGGGGACCTGACCGCCACCCCCGCTCAGATCCAGCAAAGCGTTCACAACTTCCTACGCGGCGGGCCACCGCCGCCGACGGGGCGGACGGCGGCGATCGCGCAGAGGGTCGGGCATCATCGGGGGCTTGCGAGCCTCCCGCTGACGCCGACATTGGCGTCAAACGTAGCTGCCGAGAAAGCGGCGGCGCCTGGAATCCCGTTCACGGCCGAGTTCCCCAAGGTGCAGGATCTGGCCGGCAGCGGCGCGTTTGCCGTCACGCCGCGGTGCACGACCGAGGTACAGGCGTGCGTTCGGGACTACCTGATCCATTCGCCCGGGGGGATGGCCTATCCGATCTACGTGGAGGTGTTCTCCAACGGACAGCTCGGCCAGTTCTATGACGTGCAGGGAACGACCTGGGCGAACGCGCCGCTGTTCGCGAACCCGAATCAGACGCTCAACGTGGGCAGACGCACCTACGACCTGTACTACGACGGGAGCCAGCTCCAGATGGTTGCCTGGCACGAATACGGTGCGTGGTACTGGGTCCACAACACGCTGACCGACGGGGTCGACAACGGCGAACTGCTGGCGATCGCCGAGCAGACCGTTCCGGTCCTCGGCGGCCCGAAGGGCGGCGTCCGCAGTCCTTCGAAGCACGTGATCCTCAAAGCCTTCGCAGTGCCGGGCAGGCCGGTTCCCACGACCAAGACCTCGATGCGTCAGACCCTCGGGTGGATCGCAGGACTAGCCGCGCTCGTGCTCGTGCCGCTGCTGACGGTCATGGTCCTCAAACAACGACGGCGCAAGCGCGAGATCCGTAGGCGGCTCGAGACGAACCTCGCGCTTGTGGCGAGACTCAGCGCGGGGATTTCCCCGCCAGTCATGGGTCCGCGGACGCAGACCGGCGGGCACCCACTCGGCCCGGACGGTGCGGAGCGCGCCGCATCGCCAGTTCCCGGACAGCGGTAACCAGCCGAGCGCCCGCGAGACTTTGGAGATGTGGCGCTGCTCGTGGAATCGGCTCAGTTCCCGGAGCCGGTCGCGGCGGCGAGATAGTGCAGTGCCCTGCGCTTAGCGCAGAACCCATGAAAGCGGACGAGCTCGCGACCGTCGCTGAGCGCCACCGCCCAGCCATGATGGATCCGCTTGCGCATCAACGTGAGTGCGTACATGGCAAGCCTCCTCGGAGGCGAGAATCTTGATCGGTGGTTGGACGGCTCCGGGTGTGTCGGCGCCGGCTCGCATCAGTCGAGGGCGCACGCGTAGGTAAGCGAGCACGCCGCCGATTCCGGGGACCCAGAATGCGATCGCGTGGTAGACGATCACGGCCGCGGCGGCGCGCCCGGGCGATACGCCGTAGAGCACGAGCGCGCCGGTAAGTCCGGCGTCGAGCACCCCGATTCCACCTGGGATCGGTACCCAGTTGGCGGCGTAGCCGATCGAGTACCCCAGGATCAGCGCCGCGATACTGGGAGCGGACCCGACCGCCCTCAGGATCACCCAGAGGACGGCAACGTCAAACGCGAGGTAGCCCAGCGCCCCCAACAGTCGCCAATTGGGCCGCCGGCGAAACGTCATCTGCTCGCCCTCGCGCACGCCGACCCCAATCGACGCCAGCCAGCGCGGCGCGCGCGGCCATGACCGCAGGATTGCCGGCAGCGCGCCGATCAGGAGCGTCCCGAGCGCTGCGATAACCGTCGGGAAGATCACGGTGAGGAGCCCGTGAGGGCCTGGAGCCCCCGCAATGAGCGCCAGGCCAGCGCCGACGAGCGCCGCGCTCGAGACTGCGCCGCCGAGGAAGAACAGCGCCGCGGACCGTCGCGCGATCCAGCGAACCGGCGCGCCCGTCAGGCGGACCAACCAGCCGTTGATCGCCAGCCCGCCGGCTCCGCCTCCCGGTAGCAGCACCCCGGAGGCCTGAGTCGTCCATGCCAGCGCCCGTGCGTCGCGGGCTTCCAAACTGTCGAAGAACAGCCGGAACACCACCACGAAGCTGGCGCTCGAGGCAAGCTCGAGCGCAACCGCGAGCACGACCCAACCAAGGCCGATGTTGCCGATCTCCCGCAGCACCCCTCGCAGTCCCGGCACCGCGGCCAGCAACGCAACACCCAGCACGGCGAGCAGTCCGATCGTCGCCACACGCCTACCGACCTGCGGCAGTCTCAGCCGGCGGGAAGCCTCTTCCCGCCCACTCGGGCCCTCGGGCCCGGGGCCGGACGCTAGGCGGCGAGCGGTCGACGACAGCGCGGCCACTGGCTCACGCGGGGGCGCCATGGCTTTGAGCGGGTGAGTCGTTGGTGTCGACCATCGGGCTACACATCTCCCTGAGCTCTCGTTCGCACGTACTTATATCGTAATCGGAGAGCATTGTCCAGTTATGGACGCTTGCTCGGCTCTTGCCGGGTGCTGTTTCCGCTTGCGGACATCATCTTCCGCAGTAGACTCGTCCGTATGGCGGCTACCGATCAGGCCCCGCGGCGCAAGGACGCCCAGCGCAACCGGGACGCGATCCTGGCTGCGGCGCGCGAGCTGTTCGCCGACGGCGCCGATGTCCCGATGTACGAGGTCGCCCGGCGAGCAGGCGTCGGGCAGGCGACGCTCTATCGGAACTTCCCGGATCGCCGAGACCTCGCTGCTGCACTCCTTCTCGAGGAGATGGAGCACACCGAACAGCTCGCAGCTGACCACGCCGGCGATCCCGACGCATTCTTCGTGCTGCTTCGAAGCGTCGTCGAGACCATCGCGCGTTTCCACGCGCTAGGAGAGCTGGCGCGGGAGGACGCCTGCCTGGGGTCGGCGCTGCAATCACGCAGGCGGCGCCTGCGCGAGCTGCTCAAGGAGCCGCTCCGAGCCGCCAAGGCAGCAGGAACGGTGCGATGCGACCTGACCATCGACGATGTCTTCCTCGTCGTGCTGATGGTCAGGGGCGCGATCGATGCAACCGACGGTCCCGCCGGACGCACCGGTGCCGCCAGCCGCGCCCTTGGGCTTCTGCTCGACGGCCTGACGCCCTCACGGGCCACCTGACCCAGCGCCGTCGGGACGATCGCGATCAGATCGGCAGCTCCCGGGTCGGAGCTACTGGATAGTGCTGTCCAGAGGAGTAGCATGTGGATAGTTCTGTCCGGTATTCCTCGATCGGAGGTAACAGTGACTCACATGCGCTACTGGGCACTGACCTTTGCCGTCGCCATCGGCGGCGCCTTCATTGCCACCCAGCGGTTTGCCTTTGCTCCCACGAGCGCCGTATGGATCGCGTTCGGGGTGGCGGTCGCGGCAGTCGTCTTGTCCCTGGCCGCCGTGCTCGTCGCGCTTCTGCGCGACAACCAGGCTTTCTCCGGCTTGAGCGCGATCAGCGCCCTCGTCGCCGCGTCGACCGTCATCGCGACGCGCGCATTCACGACGCCGACCGCGCTGTGGATCGCCTTCGCCGGCGGCCTCACGCTGTTGGCGCTGTCCCTACGCGCACTCGCGCTGCACGAGACCACCGTTGAGCAGGTCGTGCATCAGCTCGAACTGAACGGGTTGGGCGAGACCTTCACAGCGATTCGCCGGCGCGGCATCGAGATCAGCGGCACCATGCGTTCGTGGCTCCATTGGCTCGGCCACACCGGCATTGGCCTCGCCGGTGCGTTCGTCGTTGCCAGCACATTCATCTGGCCAACCGCCACCGCGGCAGTCTCACCCCGCTGGCTCGCGTTCGGGGTCGGCGTCGGCGCCGCGACGATCGGGCTGGGCTTGCTGGTGGACGGCCTCCTGGACGTCCAACGCAAAACCATGACGGTCCCCCGCACGATCGAGAGTCTGCTCAGCGCCGCCACCGTGACAGTGGCGGCTGCCCTGATCGTCCTGACCTCAGCCCACGGCGTCGGCAACCTACGCTGGTGGACGTTCGGGCTCGGCGCCGGCCTTGCCGGCCTCTCGGTAGTCGCGTCAATCATGCACGAGCTCTCGAGCGAGCGCGTCAGCCACGCGCTCGACGTCACCCACACGACGACCGCCGACGAACTGGCCATAGCGCCCCGCTGAAACGAGCACGCAGCGAGAGGGGCGCGCACAACAGCGCCCCTCTCCGCTTGCGTGACCGGAAAACCCGAGCCCGCAGAAGCCAAAGCTCTTGGCCCTCGCAGGCCGCCTGACACACGCCGGCGCCCGACCAACCCGCTCGTGCTCACTTGACCAGGTACCACGCCTCCGGCGTCAGATAGGTGAAGGAGTTGGCGCTGAAGTCTCCGAGCTTGTCCGAGATCAGCGTGCCGGCATTCGCGGAGTAGAGGCCGATCGATGTTGGCTGATAGATCACCGGCAGCTGATTCGCCATGTAGGCGGAGTAGGAGCTCAGCGCGCCAGCCTCCTGCGACGCCGGTGCTGAGATCGTCTCGTCGATGAGCTTGTTCGCCTGCGGGCTCGAGTAGCTGCCGAAGTTCGTGGTCGCTCCGGTCGCGAACAAGACCTCGCCGGTCGGCAGGTACGGGTCGGCGTAGACCCAGCCAGAGCCCCAATCAGCCGCCTGCCACTTGCACAGCGGCTGATTCGGCGTGCACGGTACGGCCGCTCCCGTGAGTGAATCGGGAGCCTCCTCGGCCAGGTCGATCGTAATGCCGACCTGCTTCGCCTGGGCCTCGAGATCATTCATCTCGTCCTTGATCGGAGTAGATCCGCTGGCGTAGACGAGATTGAAGGTAAGCGGCTCCCCGCCGCGAATGCCGGCGCCGCACTCACCCGCTCCCGTCCCCGGCTTCTGGCAGGTGCTGGTGCCGTGCGGGACGACTTTCCAGCCGTTGTTGCGCAGCAGCGTCGACGCCGCCGAGACGGAGAACGGGTAGGGGCTGACGGAGTTGGAAGCCGTCACCAGCGGGCTCGGCGGCGCCACCGGCACCGGCGAGGTGGTCGCAGTCGCGGCGTGACCAAGGAAGGCGCTGATCCAGCCGCTCTGATCAACCAGATGCTGCAGTGCCTGACGGACGTAGAGCTGTCTGAAGATCGGGCCGACCTTTGGGTTGTTGTAATTCAGCGGGAAGAAGTTGAACGAGTACATCGACCCTTTGTTGTCGAGGTAGCCCTCGGCCGTCAGCGTCGACGCCGTAGGCGCGTCGGGGGGAGGCACGTACCCAATCGTGACCGCGCTCGGTCCACCGGCGCGGAACTCGTTGAACGCCGCGGTGTCGGACGTGTACGGCAGCTCTACGAACTTCGCGATCGACGGCTTCGGCGAGCCCGAATAATCGGGGTTCGGCACGAACGTGGCAGCGCCCTCACTGGTGAAGGAGTGCAGCTTCCAAGGCCCATCGACGACGCTCCACAGCGGCGAAGTCGTCCACGTTCCCAAGTCCCTGGATTGCGAGTCCAGGAACTTGTATACCGACTGGGCACCGGCCGTCGTCGAGTCGGGCAGGTGACCGTTGTCGCTGGTCGGGGCCGGCTGGGAGAGCGACGTGCGGTCCCAAGCCAGCGGCAGCGGCACGAGCTGAGAGAGCTCGTTGTACAGGAACCACTCCGGGTCATACGAGGCGTTCAGACGTAGAACAAGCGTTGACGCGTTCGGTGCCGACACTCCTACCAAGTTGTCTGGGAAGCGCCCGGGCACGTACTCGCAGTTGTCGGCTCGGTTCGCCTTGTAGAGGTTGATGTAGAACTCGACGTCGCGCGAGGTTACCTGCTCGCCGTCGGACCACTTCCAGTCCTTCAGTGGGATCGTCACCGTCTTGTCGTCATCGGACCAAACCGGCTGGTCAGCAATCGAATAGTCGTAGTCGACCGTCGGCGAGTAATGGTTTCCGTACCAGTAGAGCGGCCGGTACATCAACACGTTGAAATTCGTTACGTTGGCGATCGAGCAGTACTGCGGGCTAACGCCCGGAAAGATGTAGTTAGGTGCCGATCCCGGTGCCTCGGCAAACGTAACCGTTCCGCCCGTTACGCGCGTCCCCGTGGGACTGGTCGGCTCGGTCAGACCCGGGCCGGTCTGCGCAATCCCTGACACCGACGGAACGCTAGTACTGCTGGTACTCGTCGTACTGGTGGCACTGGCCGTACTGGTCGTACTTGCGCCCGACCCGCAAGCCGTGAGCGTCGCCGCGGCCAGCAGCGTGACAATCGTGCCGACGAGCGCCCTCCCCAGACGCCGCCGTCTCGGACCGTCAAAGTTCACGTTCGATTCATGGACGTACATCAGCCACAGTCCCTCCTGGGGAATCCGTCGACGAAAAACACGAATTACCGGGCGTTCTCCGGAGCTTATCGACATTCAACACTATTACGATAGAAATACTGCGATATCGGGCCTCCCGGACCTGACCCACGCGAGCGATCGTTTCGGGTCCGACCCACTTTGATGTCCAGGGCTGGCTGTGAGGGGCAGCTCAGATTGCCGGCTGGCATTGCCGATCGCGTCGCTTCGGGCCGAACCCAGTTGCGTGCAGGTAATTGGTTCGGCGACCTCGACGAGTTTGCTCCGGGAGCGGGAGCTTTCGGCTCGCCACCTATCCCCCGCGCGCTGCATGGCGCCAGGCGAGCATCACTCCGTCACCGATCGTCAGCAGCACGTTGTGCATCAGTTCGTCCTGCTGGACGCGGCGAGCGAACTCCCGGACCCCGACCGTGCCGGCCTCGGCGCCCGGGCCGAGCACCGCTCCACCTTGGAACAGGTTGTCGGCGACGAGCACGCCGCGCTCGGCGAGTCTCGGGAGGACGGCATCGTAGTAAGCCGGGTAGTCCGTCTTCCAGGCATCGAGATAGACCAGATCGAACGTGCCCTCCAGACCGGCAATGCTCTCGAACGCGTCTCCCACGATCAGCTCGATGCGGCTGCCGTACGGGCTGGCGTCGAAATGACGACGCGCCGTCGCCGCCCTGTCGGCGTCGACCTCGAGGGTCACAACCCGTCCCTCAGCAGGCAACGCCGCCGCCATCGTGAGCGCGCCTAACCCAGTGAACGTTCCGATCTCAAGCACGCGGCGAGCGCCACCAACCACGATCAGCGCCTCCAGCAACCTCGCCTCCAGGAGCCCGCTCATCATGCCCGGCCAGCGAGCGTTGCCCTCCGTCCACGCGGCAACAGCAGCCACCGAGCCATCGAACGGGCTCGTGTGGTCCTCGGCGTATCTCTCCGCCGATGACCGAACCAAGTCGCTCATCAAAACCAGACTACCCCTTGGATAGCCGCCTCCGCCATCGACTTACCCCGAGTGCCCAATCTCCCGCCCCGCGACCCGCCAGCCGCGCACAAACGCGCTAACCGCCGCCTGCAAGGCTCGCCCCAAAAGTGAGAACGCCCGGAGCCGGCGGGATATGAGGCCGGACTCGGGGCGCCCTCGAGGGAGGAGAGGTACTACGACGAGCATCATGAACCCTGCGATTTCATAAGTCCAAGACGAATGTTCGCAAGGATCCATAGGCTTCACTTATGAACGTCCCCACGACCGCGAAAACATCAGCATGTTCGACGTCGAGCTCGCCGCCGATGAGATGGCGGCGATCAACGGCCTGCACACCCGGCCGGCCTCGTAGTCGGCATCGACGCCGGGCGCGAACCGCACATGCGGCCGGTAGGCTGGCGAATCAGGCGACGCTGGCGGGGAGGTATCGATGAGACGTTGGGCTGCGAGGAGATCCGGACGTGGGATGAGCGCTCGGTCCAGATTCGTCAATGTGCTGATCACATGCGCAGCCGTGGCCGTCGTGTGCACATGTGCTGACGCTTCGGGCGCGGTCGGGCATGCAAGCGCTACCACCTACTACCGGCTTGTCCAGTATCCAGGTGCCGGTTTCGCCGGGTTCTACACACAGATCAGGCAGGCGCACCGGACGATCGACATGGAGATGTACGAGCTGGAGGACCCGATCGCGGAACGGGATCTGATCGCGGCTGCCGACCGTGGCGTCACGGTACGCGTGCTTCTGGACAAGGCGTTCAGCGGCGCCAGCGCGAACGGCAGCGCCGCTCAATACCTTGCCGCGAACGGTGTCGAGGTCAAGTGGGCGCCGGCGGGCTACATCTTCCACATCAAGACGACGACCTTCGACGGGAAAACGTCGGACATCTCGACCGCGAACCTCGTCTCGAAGGACTACCGCACGACCCGAGACGCCGAAATCATCGACAGCGACCCGCACCAGGTCCGCGCGATCGAGCGGACGTTCTCCAACGACTGGACGGCCGGAGCGTCCGGCAGCCCGCGCTCCCAGACCGTGCAATCGCCCGGGCTGATCTGGTCGCCCAACACCGGCTCAGGCACGGCCGAGACCGCACTCGTCAAGGAGATCACATCGGCGCGTCACACGGTCGACTTCGAGTCAGAAGAGCTGTCCGATCCCGCGATCTACCAAGCGCTGGCGGCCGATGCCCGCAGCGGCGTTAACTGCCGGGTTGTGATGAGGCGATCCTCTGAGTGGGATTCCGCGTTCGGAGCAATCACGAAGGCGGGCTGCCTGGTGCATGTCTTCGCCGACAGCTCGACGGCTCTCTACATTCACGAGAAGCTGATCCTCGACGACCCGGGCACAACGCCCGAGTCGATGCTGATCGGCTCCCAGAACGCCAGCGTCACCTCGCTGACCAGGAACCGTGAGCTCGGGATCCTGCTAACCCGAGCCAACGGCGGCGGGAACGGAGTCACGACCGCGAGCGCCACCTTCAACTCCGACTTCGCCCACGCGTCAAGCTGGACGCTGCCAAACCCTAAGCCCAAGCCCACCCCGACACCGACCCCACCCCCGACGTCAACGCCAACCAGTTGCCACCCGAAGACCGCCTCCGGCAACTGCTACGAGCCCGGCGAGTACTGCTCAAACGCCGACCACGGAATGAGTGGAGTCGCCGGCGACGGCGAGGCCATTGTCTGCGAAAACACTAACGGCTGGCGCTGGGAACGACAGTAGCTTCGCGCCCCCGGAGCGATCGCGCCACGCTGGGCGAGCCGGGGTCACGTAGGCGAAACGGCCATCGCCACCGCTGTCTTGCGTCCGGCCTTCAGCGCTGCCGCGGTCGCGCCACCCGGATCGACGCGCGCGTCGGGCTTCTTCACATGAAGCACCTGATACTGATAGTCGTAGATCGCGTCGCTCACCGCGTCGACGTCGAGGGTTTCGTTATCCAGGAAGCCGAGCTCGTGCAGCCGGTGGCTCACCCGCTTCACATCCTCGACGTCGTTCTTGCCGTTCTCGCCTACGCTGCCGTGTATGGCGAACACCGTCGGACGGGTCAAAGCGTGCTCGTACTCGGCAAGTTCGGCATCGAGCCGCTCCCGCTGTGCGCGGTCGCGCTCTGCCTCCTGAGCATGCTCCCTCGCTTGAGGCGTGTCGACCATCGTTATCTGGTCCGGGCGCAGCCACCTGATGTCGTCGATGTTGCTCTCCTGAACGTGGTCAAACTGCAAGAGCTCGATCGCTTTCGACTTTCGGAACCAGGCGGTTGTTTCGCCGTCGGCGGCGATGACCGGCACGACGGGCGTCCCTTGGATGATGATCGCGCTGACGCGTCCGCCGTGGACGGGCCATTCCTTAATTTGAATGGACTCGGTCTCGTTGCCCCCGCCCATACCGCGGTAGTGAATCGCCGCGGGAGGCCGCAGCACGTAAAACCGCAACCCCTGCGCCCAATGCCCTCCCTGATCCTTGAAGTTGACTGTGGTCGTCCCCTCCAGCGTAAAGCCGCGAGTCCCGCCGAATCTGAGCCTCTGAAACGTGATCTCCGAGGGATCGGCGAACTTGGCCAACCCGCCGTTCTCCCAGTTGCCCCAGGATGATGGAGGGATCATCGGTGGGATCCAGGCGTACTGAAGTACGTCGGATGCATCCATCGAGCCGAGCTTCGGCTTCCCCTCGTCCTCACTTGAAGCCCGCACGTATGTGACGCCCTGAAAGCGGGCCTCGGCCGTCGGGCCTTCGAGTGAGTCCGCTCCACCCCTGAACCGGAATCGGAAAAGGAACCCAAGGGTCGGGTCGAGCAATTGCTCGGCCTGGAAGTCGTCCTGGAGACGATCGAGCTCGGCCTCGATGTCCCGCTTGTTGAGGTAATTGATGTACATGTTGAAGCCCGCGTTCAGGGCCATTGCCGCAAGCACCGCACCAGCCGTGATCCGCTGGCCGGCCGTAAAACCGCCCGGCACCGCCTCACCGGCACCCCCACCACCAGTCGGCCCACCTGACGGCCCGCTCCCCGACGGCGAATCAATCACCGGGAAGCGCTTTGACCACACCTCGACCGTCTCGGCCGGCCCCAACCCAAACGACTCCGGAATGACCTCCTCGCTGCGCACGAACCCCTGGCGCGCGAGCAGCTCGAGGATCTCCTGGTTATGAATAGCCGCCCCAAACAGCTCGTACTCGCTAACGCCGAGCTCGCGCGCCAGCTCCAAGATCGGCTGGCGAAAGCGCATAAAAGCCTTGATCGCGGTCTTCGTGTCCCCCACCTTGATCGCGAAGATCCCGCCCCGTAACACGCCGGCCTTCAACTGCGCCAACGCGAGCGTTCCCGCCTGCTCGCCCGCCACCGGGATCTCGTAAAGGACAAGCTCTCCCCGCGCAAACGCCGCGATCTTGCTCTCGTCAAATCCCATCTTTGCCAACCGCCCCAGCGCGGCGTCGGACAGCGCGGGTGCAGCCGGCGGCGTCGGCGGCGTCGGCGGCGTCGGCGGCGTCGGCGGATTGCGGGCGAGCATCTTCGCCATCGCGCGATTGCCCACGTGGCACTGAAGCGAACGCAGCAGTGCGCCTCGACCCGCAGGGGTCGCCGGAGCCTGAGCGCCCGCCAAGGCCCCTAGCTCACCCGAGGCCGGCGTTTCTGCCGCACGCGTGCGACGACCGCTTTCCGTCTTAGGCAGGGCAGTCATGCGCGAGCCCACGTGCACGACCCAATCCTAACCATCAGCAACGCCTGTGCTCGGCCCTGGGGGAAGACTGCTTGATTTGCTAATACACGAGCGTGGCGCCGAGCTCGGCGACGAGAGGTAGAGACCTGGTGGTCCGGGCGAAGACTGCTTGCGGCGTCGTGGCGGGTCCTGTGTTCGTCGGTGCGTTCACGACGATCGGAGCGAGGCGAGCCGGATATGACTGGCGGCGTCACCCGGTGAGTTCGCTCGCGACCGGTCCCGAAGGCTGGGCCCAGCGTGCCAACTTCATGCTGATCGGCGGGCTCTACTGCATCGCCGCGCAGGGCCTGTCGCACAGCTCAAGGCGGCCCGTCGGCCCGTCCGTGGTCCCGGCGTTGATCTTTGGAGCCGGCTTAGGATTGATCGGCTCTGGGCTGTTCGTGACGGATCCTGTGGCTGGTTTCCCATCGCTTGAGCATGGTTCCGAGGGGGCTGAGGGCGCTCTGCCGGTCCAAGGGGTAACTCGCGAAGGCGGGCTCCACAACCTCTGCGCGATCCCGATCTTCGCCGGTGTCCCGGTCGCGGCCCTGACCTGCGCAGGATCTGGCGCCCGCGGGCGGTCGTATCTCTGGGCTGCATACTCCCTCGGATCGGCCATCGGGATGACCGGGGCGTTCGTGCTATTCGGCGCGGCACTTGGTGGACGGCCACGGCTCGCCGGGCGCGGAGGCGTCTTTCAGCGCATCTCGATCGCGACCGGATTTGGATGGCTGAGCGCGCTCTGCCTTCGCGCGTTGCGCCAGCCGCGCGACGAGTGAAGCCGTCGCCAGCGATTCTCGGGGCGGGTGCGCTACGCTGACTGAGTCAGATAGCGAGGGCAACCCGAGGGCGAGACCTTCATCTGAACGTCCCCTTGCCGCGAAAGCCGCCTGATCTTCTGATGGCCGAGAGTCCACCCACGGGTGGGCTTTCCGCGTTAGGAGGCCCGCAACCGCCCCCTTTTCATCTCTGGAGGACGGCCTGCGGCTCGAGGAGCATCTGTCCATGGAGCCGGTCGATCACGGACTCGACCAAGCACGAAAGTGGCGCCGGAAGGCGGCGGATCAGGGCATGATGTCGTTCAGCGTCGCCGTGAACTGCTCGCCCGACTGCTCGAGCTCGCCCTCGATGTGCAGGCGCGCCGGGCCGGTCTCGGTCCACAGGTCGAGGAAATAGCCCCAGCCCGGCAGATCCGGATCATCGGACTTGGCGACTGCCTCGACCCGGTAGACCTCGCGCGGCGGCAGAACCAGCGATTCGGGGCAGTCCTCCTCGACGCGACGGCGCAGGTCCTCGACGCTGAGCCGATCGCCAGACGCGGCGCGGAGCTCGTCGTACTCGCCGTCCACGACAAGACCGACGACGTCGTCCAATGCCCGGTACATCGGCTCGGGCAGCAGCTCGAGCGATTCGACGATCTCTCCCTGTCCGCCCAACTCGTGGTTCGGCGTCAGGTCGAGGCGGCCGTAGAAGTAGTCCTCGCACGCCGCGCGCGCCTGACGGCGGATGCTCTTTGACAACCCCGCGGCGCCGAGCGCAAAGACCGCCGCATCGATCGCCTCCTCGAGTGTCCCGTGGCGGCGCGTCAGCTGCGCGGTCATCGCGCGACCGTGCTCGGTGTCGCGCGCCACCGATGAGCCGTCTAACAGAATCGACGGAGCGTCGTGGCGGCTGTAGCCCGCGCACGCCCGCACCGCAGAATGAAGAACGATGAGATGGTCGCCCACGACTGTTCATACTACGAACTACAGAACCGGCTCCGTCATCATGCGAGGACGGGTTGCCCCGAATCCGGGGCCGACGGCCGGCTCGCGGCAGCCGCGGCGTGGGAGTCGCGATCGCGTCAAGCCTCGTGGGTCCGACGACAAGTGAGGATATGGTCTGCGGCCAGAGATGCGCGCACGCTGTCGTTGGCGCACCTGACGACCCTCGGTCATGAACCTGGACGACACTAAAGCTGGCCTGCTCGATGCGGTGCTCGACGAGTACGCGGACGAGCTCCGTAGCGCCGGCGAGGACACCGCGGCGGTGACGCTTGCCTATACGCACAGCCTTCATCGGTTCTGGCGCACGATCCTGCGGATGTTGCCCGTCCCGGCGGAGTCGTCGGTACTGGACGTTGGGTCAGGGCTAGGGATCCTCGTCTTCGAGTTGGCTTCGAACCTGCCCGTCCGCATCCAGGGTGTCGACATCGAGCGCGGGTTCGTCCAACACGCCAACACACTGTCAGATCGCCTCGCTGCCGTTGGGCTGTTTGTCGAGGGGGCGAGGATTGGGTTCTCGGTGGGTGATATCTGCACGCTTAATCTTGCGGATGAGTCTTTCGATCTGGTGTTCGTGCGGGAGCTGTTCCAGTTCCTACCGGACCCGGCACAGGCCGTCGGTGAGCTCTTCCGAATCGTTCGGCCGGGGCAGTATCTCTGTGTCAGCGACATGGACGACCAGCTGCGGATCACCTGGCCGCCCGCCAGCCCGGCTCTCGAGCGGCTGGTGACAGCCGTAGCGGAGGTGCAGCACGAACGTGGTGGCGACCGCCAAGTCGGTCGCAAGCTCACGAGTTATCTCCGCGCTGGTGGCTTTGAGATCAACTCTGTCGTGGTGTTACCCGAGGCTCAGCACCGCGTGGTCGATGCTGGCGATTCGGAGCGGTCGCTGATCATCGAGCAGCTCCACGCCGCGCGTGCCCGCGTGTTGGCGGCAGGCGTCATAGACGCGGATCACTTTGACGCCGATCTGGCTGCGCTGGAGCAGGAAGCACCGTTCGAGGAGTTCCGGATGAGCTCGAGGATCATCGTGCTCGGTCGAAGGCCCATGTGACGCGCGATCCCTCGAGCCTTGGCTCACGACGCATGAATCCCGAGGCGTCGCTGATCCCATCCAGGTCATCCCGCGGCCAGCGATCTGCGAGCCGACCACCGGACCGATGTCCCACGGTCATCGGGGGCGTGGAGACGGTCGTCGACTTGCTCGACGACCGCCTGCAGACCACCGATCACGGCCGCTGACGACCAGGAGCCCTGCCGGCGCCTGACCGCCGCCCGCGTCGCCGACCGCGCCCATGCCTGCAGCAGACCCCCACAGCGGCTCGTGACCGTCCATTCGTCGATCGGGCTGGCAGCACGCTCGCGGTCGCGCGCGACTAATCCGATCCGAACGACGGGACAGCCCACGCTGTCCCGTTCCCTGAAAGGACTCTAGGAGCATGCCGCGCACCATCGCAGCACCCACGATCTTCATTGCGCTGCGAACCAGCGGACAGACCTCGGGCGAGCAATCAACATGAGCGCCGAGCCCCCGACACGTACCGTCGCCGTCGCCGACCGTTCGCTTCTGCGGAACATCCCACCGGACAGGCCTCTGATCGGATCAGCTCCCGGCGCCTCGCCCGACGGTCTGGACGCCGGTCCCGTCCCCTCGGCGTGCAACCAGGAAATGCACTGCGTCATGTGCCTGCTGTTGGCCTGACAGTCCTGCTGCTGTTACGCCTCGCTTCCGCAGCGGAAGAAAGCGGTGGGAAGCGGAAGCGCCATTGTGCTGCTGGAGCCGGCGCTGGAGCCGGCACGCGGCACACCGCCGCTTCGGCGACAACGTGCCACGGGTCGCGCGAGAGGAGGTGCTCCGCGGAGCCTCCTAACGGCACGCCATCGCGAGCCGACGGCGCAGCGCACCGCGCTCGGCAGGCTGCACGAGATCACCGTGGGCAGCATCGGCGAGGATGCGGATGACCTCCTGGGACGGCACCGCATGTCCACCCCCGCGGCCACCGAGGCCCCAGAGCGCGGCTGGGGTTCCGTCGGACTTCTCGAGTGGGACCGCGACCCACCAGGTGAGGTCAAGACGCTCTCCGGTCCCTCCGGGCGAGCGTGGGACAGTGGGGTCGTGAACGATGAGGCGCGCGCCGCCCTCGCGCAGCGCCGACCACGTCGCCGTCCCCGGCTTCGCGGGAGGCACCGCTGCACGCAGCCATGTGGTCAGCGTGGGATCGTCCGCTACTTCGGCGGCGATGCGGCGCAGCACACCTTCGTGTACGAGATCCACGCACGAGACGTCGGCGACGGTCCCCAGAGCGAGCGCGCACAGCATCTCCAAGCCGGGCGGCGCGCTGAGCGCCGGCACGGGACCGAAGGCCATCGTCACGGCTGTGCCGGACCGGGCAGGACCGGCGGCGATATCCAGGCTCTGCACCAGCGCGCCCACCATCGCCAACCCATGCCCGACCCCAGAAGAGTCGCGAGATGGCCCGAGGCCAACGCCCTCGTCGGCCACCTCGACGATGAAGCGTTCCCCGTCCACGTGGCAGCTGACACGGACCTGCCCGCGGTCCTTGCCATCGTAGGCATGAACGACCGCGTTGGTGACGGTCTCGGATACGGCGAGGGCGATGGCCTGGGTCACATCGTCCGAAGCGCCCGCGCTGGATGCGAACTCCACGGCCTGGCGCCGCAGCTGGCTAACCGCAGAAGGCTCCGCAGGCAAGACCCAGACAGCGCTTGGCATGACTGAGGAGCCCACGATCAGAACCTTACCTTCGTGCGCCTCTCCCTACGTCGCAAGCCGTCTGGCTCGCCCCCTCCCGTGCGACGCGCTCGCTTCTCCCCACGTCGAGCGCCGTGCGCCCCCAGCCGCCAATGGTCAACGATCGCACGGGCGGCGACATCTCGATCGTCCGGCGACGCTCGGGCCTGGTGATCGCTTGGCCACGAGGCTGTCGGATTATCCGTGTCGTCTGGCGGCTCCGCGCACTTTCGGCATGGCTCAGAATTTGTTATTGTTGATCGTTGTCGGTTGTTGTTGATGACGCCGTCGTTGGTCGGGTGGCTACGGGCTGATCACTTGGTGGGGGCGGTTGAGCAGGTGGATCTCACTCGTTTTGATGAGCGTTACAGGCAATTGAGATGAGGATCGACTGATGTTGTCTTCGGACATTGCTCGGCGCGTGCTGCCACCTCTGGCGACTGCGCGGACGGTGTCAAGGCGGCCGTGGGCTGGGCTACTCTGCGTCGTTTGTGGGTTAACGTCGGCTCTACTGATGTTGGCTGGCGGGTCGGTGTCGCAGGCGGCAACCACCCGGTCGCATGCGGCCGTTGTGGTTGCTTCTCGGAGCGGTCAGGCGGCTGTTGCTGACGCGTCGGAGCCGTGTAGTCCGGCGGGTGGCACGATCTGTGTCGTCTTTGATGGCAGGAGTTCCTGGCAGGAGACCTGCGCCTCGTGCGGGGCGAACGAGAGTGGATCGGTGAGCTGGCACCTCGACTGGACCTCAACGATCCCAGGGTACGGTGGCGTGCCGACTAAGCTCGACTCAAGCTCGAGCGCGTCGGGGACCGGAAGCTACGCTAACGGTTGCACCACGAATTACATCCTCAGTACCGACAATCCTCCGAACCTCGACGGGGTTGCTACAGATGACAACAAGGCGCTGACGATCGAGGTGCCCAATCCGACGCTCGAGTCGGGCGGCGACGGCTCGGGGTCCCCCTCGATCGTGAACACCAGCCCCTGTGGTCCGCCCTCAGTCGCGGAGTTTGCCGAAGGGGAACTCGATATCACTGTGCCAGACGAGGCCGGAACCTGGGTCAAGCCCGTGAGCGGCACCGGGACATTCGGACCTGTCACAAGTGGGACGGTGACCTCGTCGGGAACGATCACTGTTGTGGAAGACTGCTTTGTCGACACCTCCGACCTCAGACGCTCGGTGGTCCCATACTCGACGCCGGCGCGAAAGAAGCAGCAGTGTCCGGCGAAGAAGCCAGCACCCCCGCGCAAGCCGGTGTCCGAGAAAGAGATCTTCAGCCCCGGCGATCCGGCCGAGCGCGCGCAGCTGATCAAGACTCTCGAAGACCTGGACAAGCAGGCGGTCAGCCGCTGCGCGGAAGAGCAGATCCTCGATGACTGGGCTGACGTGTCCGATTGGGCGTTCAGTGGGTTCGGGGCGAACCCCTTCCCCGGCAGGGCCTCAACCCCGATGCACGGATTTCACTGTATGACCCAGGCTGGCCTAGAGTACGCCGAGAAGTCACTGGTCAAGATCCATCACGCACTGCAGATCGCCAAGAGCGATCCGCCTTCGGCCAAGTTCACGTCGATCAGGCTGCCAGCAACGACTCCAACAGCAACCGCCAAGACGTGTACCGAGCTAGGGGCGAAAGGGGCGGCGGCGGCCATCGCGGAATGCAACCTGCTGGTCTCCAGGGAGACGATCGCCGGCGACCAACTCGACCGTGAGGTCGAGCTCGCCGACGCCATCGCGGACACCATCGACAATCACTCGGGGGCGGTCAAGGCCGGTGATCAGTCCGCCGCCGAGTTGCAGGACGATGCTTACAAGGCGGACCTGGCCGAGCTCGCGCAGACAATCGGCCTTGCGAACCAGGCCAACGCGACCCTCGCGCAGGCCCTTCGTCAGCATCTACGCATCACGCTGCGCACCGCGTTCGTGCACGATCCGGTCGCCTACGTATCCGCGCTGGCAAAGCGCGTCTCCGGCCAGCGGCGAGCGGTCGCGAACGCGCTGCTGCAGCTGCTGCGGCTGTACACGCCAAGACTGGCGACCGATTACGTCACCGATCTGGCCCGACCGTTCGCCCCGGGCGCACTTGCGGACGCCAAATCGCTGACACCACGCGACGATGTGGCACTCGCGCGGCAGCTCGCCGCTCAGGGTCAGCTCTCCGACGCAACTCTTCAGCAAACGATCACCGACCTGGACGCCCTCCAGGGCGCATCAGCGTCGACCCGGATCGCAGTACTGGGTGAGCTAGCCGGCGTGTTGGCGGGGGTCAAGACACCCGCGTCCGGCATGCTAGAGGCGGCTACCGGGCTCCCGATTGCCGCGCGGTAGCAATCCGAATCGCCGCGGGATCATTTCCACACCAGCCCACAGCGCCGCACAAAAGAGCCCGAGGCCCTCGACTGCTGCGACGGTCGTCCCCTGAGCAGACTTTGCGATCCGGGAAAGCAGCATTCCCGCGTGTCCCGACCACACCGCTCCTCCCAGCTTATGAGAAGGCGGCCGATGCCAGCCCGAACGCGAAGGCAGGTCTTGACCGTCGGGTTCACAAGAGACCCGCTCCTGGCCAATTGCGCCCCGCCGACCCTCCCACTGCTTGCAAGATCGCTGCCAACGATCCGGCTGAAGCAGAAGTGCACGCCGGTCTCGAGCTGTCTCCTGGAACGGACGAGAACGGGCCGTCTCGCCGCACGCCGGGCAACTCTAGGCTCCGAGGATTCCAACGCTTGAGCCAGGAGCGCTCGAATTCTCGGCGTGGCGCCTAGAGTGCTATTACCGCACCTATCGCGGCTCAGTTGCGGGCGGCGCTGGCCGACCCGGCGCAGTTCGTTCGGGGCCGCGCGCTACCGGTCGTGGAACCGCCACCGACCACGCCAACGCGTTCGTGGTCCAGGACGGTGCCTATCTCTCCGCGCGCTGGCCCGGTGATGCCTACATGTTCGCCTACCGCTTTCGCGCACTGATCGAGCAGCCCGGGCCGATCCGCCGCGGTGACAAGGTGCGGCTCGCGAGCCCCGAACGTCCGGGGCAAACAACCCTGGCGCGGTCTCGGCCGATCTGGGGTAGGCGTTTGCCTCCCGGACGGCGGCATCCGGGAGGCGCTCAGTGATCGGCGCTCAGGCCGGCGTGGTGTGGCTCACGTGGGTGCCGATGCCGTTCGCGATCGGGTCGCCGGGATATTCGTAGAACCGGCCCGGCGCGGAGGTCTCCCGTCCGTAGCCGATGCCAAGGCTTTCGAGTTCTTGGCGGACGGCGTCGACGGTCGGCCAGTCGAAGTTCTCGAATCCGACGTCGTTCGGAACACCGACGTCCTTGCCGAGCTCGCCTTGGGCGAAGCGCACGAGGGCCCGGTGCACGGCCTCGGTCCCCATCGCCTCGGCGCACAGCCGGGCGCCGAAGGCTTCCCCGCCGCGCGCGAACGCGCTGACACCGATCAGGTAGAGACTGATCTCCACAGTCTCGACGATCTCGAGCGTGGAGAACAGGCCGACGCCGCCGTTGTCGAACGCCGCGTCAGGGAACCAGTACTGCGTCGTAAGCGCATGACCGCCGGCGTCCTTGAGCGCCTGGACGTGGTGGTACTCCTGCGTCACTGCGTTGCGGAGGATCGGCAGGAAGGCCTCGGACGGCGTTCCGGGGGCGTTCTGGATCGCGGCGCTGACGAAGGTGACACCGAGTTGCTCTTCGGTGACGAGGAAGTCCAGGACCTCTCGCTTGCTCTGCCTGTCGGTGGCTGCTCCTCCGTCGAGCAGGGCTGACGTCTGATCTTCGGCGTCCTGGATGGCAAACCGCTCGTGGCGGTACGGACCGGGTGCGGGGCGTTGGTTGTGCATTGTCGCCTCCTTTGAGGGCTGAACGGGAACGAAACGCCACGCTACGGACCGTTTGGGGCCGATGGCTGGAGAAATGACTGCAGTGTCGCTTCGAGACGCGGCTGGGTTAGTCGTCTGCCGCGGCAGCGATCCGGGCGAGTTGCGACCGGGACGAGACGCCCAGCTTGGGGAACATCCGGTAGAGATGACTGGCGACAGTGCGGTGCGAGACGTAAAGGCGCCGGCCGATCTCCCGGTTCGACTGGCCCTCGGCCACGAGCTTCGCGATCTGCGTCTCCTGGGCCGTGAGTTGATACCAGCTGTCCGCAGGGCGCCGTGTAGTGTCCTCGCCGGCTGCTCGGAGCTCCCGGCGCGCTTGTTCGGCCCAGCCTTGTGCCCCTAGCCGTTCGAACGTTTCGTGTGCCGCGCGCAGAGGTGCGCGGGCATGGATGATTCGGCGCTGGCGACGGAGCCAGGCGCCGTAGCTCAGCTGCACACGCGCGTGGGTGAATGGCGAGTCGCCGAGGTCGGGCGCGAGCGCGGCGAGATAGAGCGGTTCCGCGGTTGATGGGTCCGCTAGCAGCGCGCGGGCATAGCGCAGCTCGATGTGCACGCCGGTCGATGGGGTCTTCGCGGCCAGCGCTTCGAGCTTGGCGAGCTCCGTCGCCGCTCGGTCGCGTTGCCCGCTTGCGATGGCAAACTCAGCCAGGTTGCCGATCGCCCAGCACGTCTGCATCCGCTGGTAAGCCGGGTCGGTGGGCTGGTAGATCCGCCACAGGTGCTCGAACGCCTCGAGCGGACGGCCGGCGCCGGCGGCGATCATCGCCCTCGCGTTCTGGATCAATGCCGTTGTGATATTGCTGCCGGTCGCCTGTGACAGTTCCTCGGCCTGAACTGCCAGATGGGTGCCGAGATCGGAGTCACCGCGCATCGCTGCCAGCATGGCCTGCGCCGCGAGTGCGTCCGCTCTGAGCCTCGGCTGTCGTGTCTCTTCGGCCAGGCGCGCAGCTTCCTCGGCCGCGCCGATCGACACGCGCCAGTGGCTGCGCCGTAGCGCTGCCCATGCCTGAAGTCCCAGAACCTGCGCCAGCTGAACAAGTCGTGCCTGCTCGCGCAGGCCGTCTGCGGCTGCCGCGCACAACGCCTCGGCCCGTTCGAATGCCCCGACGCACGCTGCTGCTCGCGCAAGCAGGTGCAACCCGTCGATGTCCGCGGCCCGCGTCACGCCCGGACGATCGAGCAACGCGATGATCTCCCCACCAATTTCGAGCGGAGACGCGTACGCGCGGATCGCCAGCCGACGCGGATCCGCAACGTCGATCGGGAGCCGGTCGGTTGCAGCAATCACCCGCTGCCCCGGCCTCGAGCCAAGATCCGTCGTCCAGCAGCGCAACGCCGCACGACCGAGCAACCGCAGCGCAAGATCGACATCCCCACCGTGAAGCGCAGCGCCAGCGGTCTCGATGAGCGCGTCCACCCGTTCGGCCCCACCGACCACACGCTCGTCAGAGAGTTCTCGAACCCACTCGAGCAGCGGACGATCGGCGGCCTCGACGGAGACCGTTCGCAACAGTTGTTCGCCGAGATCGGCCTCGCCTAGTTCGAAGGCCAGCTCCGATGCGCGGAGCAGGCGCCTTCCCGCGTTCGCCGAGACGCCGCTGAGCTCGGCCGAGCGCTGGAACGCCGCCACCGCGGTATCGATCGCCCCGATCCGATACGCACGCAATGCGGCCTCCTCGAGAGAGGCGGCGATCGCCTCGTCGGGCCCGACGATCGACGCTGCTTGATGCCACACCCTTTCGACTGGGCTGGTCCGCGAGGACCTCCGCGAGCGCCGCATGTGCAGCCTGCCGCCTGCTCATCGAGGCGGACTGGTGAATGGCTGAGCGGACGAGCGGGTGGCGAAAGCGAACGACCGTCTGCTCGAGCACGATCAGCCCGGCAGACATTGCCGCGCCGAGGTCGTGAACACTCGCGTCGTGGCCCAACCTGGCTGCTGCGCTGAGGATCTCGGCGACGCCATCCGAGTCGTTGAGGGCCGCCAGAAGCACCAGATCGCTCACTACCACAGGCAGCTCTTCCACTCGAGCTGCGAACGCCCGCTCCAGACGATCGGTCATCGGCAGCTCCCCACCCAGCAATCCACGTTGCGAAAACGAGTCACCGAGCGCTTTGGGCAGCTCGATCAGCGCGAGCGGATTGCCGCCGGCGGCCTCGAGCACAATCGCGCGTCTCGCCGCGCTCAGCCCGGGAGAGTTGGCATCGAGGACTGCTTGGGACGCGGTGCGGTCGAGCGCTGCCAAACGCAGCTCAGGTAGCCCGCCATCGGCCAATGGGTCGCTATAACCCTCGCGACCAGCCGCGAGCAGCAGCACGGGATCGGACTCGACCCGCCGAGCGACGAACCCCAACACCTCAGCGGTCACGCGATCAAGCCATTGCGTGTCGTCCACGAGGACGAGAACAGGCGCCGCTGCCGCAGCTTCGGCAAGAAGATCAAGCGCCGCGAGGGCGACCAGAAACTGACTCGGGGCCGGCCGATCCACCAGGCCAAAGGCGTGAAGCAGCGCAACACGTTGCGAGAGGAACAGTCGATTCGTGTCGCCCATGATGGGTCGCAGCAGCCTGTGAAGCGCCGCGAACGGCAAGCGTCGTTCCGAAGGCGCTCCGCCGGTCCGCAGCACACGCCAGCCGCGCTCCGACAATTCGTCGCCGGCCGCCTCGAGCAACGCCGACTTGCCAAGACCAGGCGCACCTCGAATGACGAGACTGCTCCCGCGGCCCCCATGGGTATCCGGCGCGAGCCGACGGATCGCCTCAAGCTCCTCATCGCGTCCCGTCAATCCCCCAGCTTCGGCTACGAGCACATCGACCCCAGAGCGCGAAGACACAGGAAGCTGTGCTTTACCTGCACGGTTCCAGTCGCGCGGGCGTGGATTTCATGCGCTGGGCTGCGATCTCGAGGGCGTCCCGCTGTCCCAGCGTTCGTAGTAGGGGCGCACGCCGAACACCTTCGCGAGAGCCCAGAGTGGCGGGAGGATGAGGTTCTGCGCCCAGATCGGGGGTGAGGTCACGCGGTTTTCGTGGCGGAAGTGCCAGAGGGTGGCGCCCAACTGCAGCGGGTTCTTCGGTGCGCCCCGGGAGGTGGTCTTGCCCTCGGTGGCCAGACCGCCGAACGCCTCGTGCATCTGTCTGCTGTGCAGGGCTGGACGGAGCTCGACCACGCCTTCGATCTGGACGGATCCTCGGTTTGTCTCGGAGTGCCGGACGCCGACGGGAACGACGATCGTCTCGCCCGGTCTGACAACGCGATCCTCGCCGTTGACGGTGAAGTTGGCTTCGCCGGCGATGATCGTGAAGCGCTCCTCCTGGTGAGGATGGAGGTGCTCGGTGATCGCTCCGCCGGGCCGGCTGCGCCACTTGAAGCGCACGACGTCGTCGCCACTCCCGTCCGCAGCCGCCGTGAACTCGATCTGCTCGCCGGTGGCAGGGTTCGTGAACGGGCGGAATTGGGCGGCGCCGACGTCTTCCCCGTCGGAGCGGTCAGGGGTGGCGGTGTCGGCGCGGGTCACGAGCTCGAGCTCGCCGGTGGCGGGTGTGGCGTGCCGTTTCGGCTCTGGTACCACGCCACAGTTGTGCCGATGGCGCCGGCGAGTGGGGTGCCGGCGGTCCCGAACGTCGTCTGATACTTGGTGGTGTCCAGAACGAACGGCTCATCGAACTCGTAGCTCATCTCGGCGAGCTCGCGCATCATTGGGTTGAACAGGCCGAGGGCGCGGACGGCGAGCTTGGGTATCGAGCGGATGCCGACCGGGTGTCCGACGTTGCGAGCCACGAGTTCGAGCAGCGCTCGGGTCGTCACGGTCTCAGGCCCCGGTAGGTGCCAGACCTCGCCGACGGCCCGTTCGTCGATGCCGAGGGTGGCCAGACCGGCCGCGATGTCCGGAACGTAGCTGTAGGTGTGAGGCAGGTCGGGGTTGCCGATGAAGTCAGCACGTTTGCCGGCGACGGCGTTGGCGAAGACGCGCTCACCGAGCGTTGTCCCGGTGATAATGCCGGGACCGAAGAAGTCCGACGCTCGCCCGATCGCGATCCGGACCCGGCCCGCCTCAGCGGCCGCGAGCAACTCCTGACTCATCGCCACCCGGGTTCGGCCCTTGACGGTCGTCGCGGCCTGCGGGAGATCTTCGGTCATCTCCTCGCCTGCGGTCGGCCCGTAGCCATAGAGGTTCTCCAGGCTTACCAGGAGCGCACCGGTCCGCTCAGCGGCCGACAGCACCCCCCGCTGCAGCGGCGGGAAGCTGCGCGGCCAATCCGCGTAAGGCGCGTTCAGGCACTGGTAGATGACCGATGCGCCGGTGGCCGCGTCGGCCGCTGCTTCCCGGTCGGTCGCGTCTGCCGCCCGCCAGTCGACCTCGGTGGGGAGCCCCGCCGGTCGGTGTCGTGAGACCACCCGCACCGGTAGATCGAGTCCAGCCAAGCGAGCGGCGAGAGCGTGCCCCACCTGCCCGGCGCCGAACACGACATGCAGGCGCTCCTCACTCATCGCCGGGCGTCCGTCCAACGGTCTGTCGTGCCTCCAGACGCGTTGCCGCCGCGGGGTCATGCGAAGGCAGGTAGACCAGCGGCCGGTCGCGGGCCAGCTCGCGGATTCGATGCAAGGTCTCACGGGCGGCGCGCTCATCGGGGGCCACGCCGTCGATCGCCTGGGCGACCATCAGCTCCTGCGTGTAGGAGCTGTCGCCGGCGAAGAACACCGACTGCGGTCCTTCCTCGAGCACGACCGAGACGTGTCCCCGCGTGTGCCCGTGCGTCGATACGACCCGCACATCGCCGGCCGCGGTCGCCCGTAGGCTGTGCGGGAACGGCCCGAACGGCTCGGGCTCGAGATCGAACAGGCGCGGCGCGAACCCGTCCGGCCAGCGGTGCGGCAGAAAGCCGCGTGCCTTGCCCATCAGCCCGCTCGCGTTCTCGAACTCCGGCCGGTAGATCAGGATCTCGCTGTTGGGAAAATATGAGAGCCCGCCGGCGTGGTCGGTGTGCAGGTGGGTCATGATCACCCACCGAACGTCATCTGGTGAGAACCCGAGTGCCCTGATCTTCGGGCCGATCTCGTCGCCCGAGGCCACCCACTCGCGGACGCCGAGCTTGAAGTACGGCTGCCACCACGGGAAGTAGCCGCGGTCGGCGACGCGGGATGTCTCACCTGTGTCAACGACGATCAAACCCTCGGGATGCTCGATCAGCCACGCGAAGATCGGGAGGGGCTCCGTCCAGTGGCGATCGATCAACGTATTGGCGAGTCGCGCGCGCCCGCCGCCCTTGCCCTCACGCTGGCGGCTCTTGACCGCGACGGTCCCAGTCTGGATCGCGTGAACTCTCATTCCGGCGACCTCGTATCGGAAGTCACCATGTCTGCTGCGGTCCCGCCACGTCGTGGCCGACGCGGCCCTCCGGGCGGTCGAGGTACGCGGACGGTGATGCGGAAGTCAGACCCGCGCTCATGGCGGGGCCGTTCACACCTTCGTCTTCGTCGGCTCAGGCTCGGGGGTCGCGCCAAGATCGGCGGTGTCGATCGCGGATAGCGCCCGGGCAGTCGAGCCCTCGATGTTGATATGCGGCAGGCGAGCATCCAGCCAACGCGGCAGCTGCCACGTCGTCTTGCCAAGGATCTGCAGCACTGCGGGCAGCAGCACGCAGCGCACCACGAGGGCATCGAGGAATACCGCGACGGCCAGCCCGAAGCCGAACTCCTTGAGCGTGCGTTCGTCACCAAGGGTGAACGACAGGAAGACGCAGACCATGATTGCCGCGGCCGCACTGATCACCCGTCCAGTGAGCGAGATCCCGTCCGCGACGGCCGCTGAGGCGTCGCCCCGGCGTACCCACTGCTCGCGTATGCGGGATACGAGGAACACTTCGTAGTCCATTGAGAGGCCGAAGACGACGGCGAACATGATCACCGGAACCCAGGCCTCGATTGGACCTTTCTGCACCCCGAGAACGCTCGCGAACCAACCGTGCTGGAAGACCAGCACGGTCACGCCGAGCGCGGACCCGATCGTGAGCAGATTCATCAGCGCTGCCTGCACGGGGATCACCAGCGAACGGAAGATCACGAACAGCAGCAGCGCCGAGAGCAGGATCACGAGTCCGAAGAACAGCGGCAGCTTGCTCCCCAGCACGTGCGAGAAGTCGATCGACGCCGCCGTGAAACCTCCGACCAGGACGGTCACCCCAGTGCGGCGTCGGAACCCAGGCAGCACGACGTCACGCAGATGGTTGACCAGGTTCGTCGTGGCGACCGCCTGCGGCGCGGAGTTGGGGTAGGCCTGAATGACGGCGACGGTCCCCGACGCCGCGATCCGCGGTTGCGTGACCGCGACAACACCAGGGGTCGCTCCGACCGCCGCTCGCAACGACGCCAGCGCAGCTGTCTGATCGCGGCCGTTGACCTCCGCGACCAGCTGCAGCGGACCGTTGAACCCCGCCCCGAACCCCCGCGCTAGAAGATCGAACGCATCACGCGAGCTGGTACTGGTCGGGTCGTTCCCCGCATCGCTTGAATCCAACCGAATCGCGAACACAGGCACCATCAGCAACACCATCACCGCCAGCGACACGATCGCAAGCGGCCATGGACGAGCCTGAACGATCTGGCTCCAGCGCCGCCACGCCGAGCGCGGCGGTTTGCTGACAGCAGCCCCGTTGGCGCCGTTGACGATCCCCGGGGCGCCACCGTTGACGGCAGCCGCCGGCGTCCGACGACGAACGAGCGAGCCCTTGCGGGCGCGGCGCGGGCGCACCAGGCGGGGACCGAACCGCGACAGCAGTGCCGGCAGCAGCGTCAGCGAGGCGATCATCGTGAGCAGCACCGCCAGCACGGCGGCAATCGACAGCCCGTACATGAACGACACCCCGGTGGCGAACATGCCGAGCAGCGCGATCACGACCGTCGCGCCGGCCAGCAGAATAGCCCGACCCGAGGTATCCATCGCCTCGACCACTGAGCGCTCCACGTCACCGAACTCCAGATAGTTCTCCCGGAAACGAGTGACGATGAACAGCGAATAGTCGATCCCCACCCCCAGGCCGATCATCAGCGCCAGCTCCGGTGAGATATTCGAGAGATTCGTGAGGTGGGTGGCGAGCCCGATCAACGCCACGCCCGTGATCAGACCCAGCCCGGCGGTGATCAGCGGCATCCCAGCCGCAGCCAGCGATCCGAACGTCAACAGCAAGATGATCAGCGCTGCCAACACCCCGACCTCAGTCGCCGGGCCGACAGTGAACCCCTCAGCGTTCTCGACCACCTGACCGCCCGCCGCCACCTGAAGACCGGGCACGTGAACGGTCGCCACCTGCGCCAGCAGCGGCTTGCCCGTCGCGTTCGCCAACACGTTCGCGGGCTGGTCGTAGTTGACCGTCGCGAACGCCGTCATCCGGTTCGGCGAAACCTGAACCGCGCCCCGCGAGCTATAGGGGCTCACGACCCCCGCGACATGCGGCAGCGCGCCGACCCGCGCCAGCAGAGGCGTGATCGCCGCCCGCACCGCTGGCGAGTTGATCGTCCCACGCGAAACATGAAACACGACCGCGTCGGCATCGCCGCTCTGAGCCTTGAAATCCCGCTTGAGCAGGTCAAGCGCCCGCTGCGACTCGGTGCCCGGCAAACCGAACGAGGTCACGTAAGCCGGCCCCACGGCATGCGCCACCACGGTCGTGAGAACCGCCAACGTCACCCACGCAATCACCACGCGCCGACGATGGGCTACACACCAGCGGGCAACGCCACGCATCGCTACCTACCTTCCGAGCAACAGCGAGAAACATCGAGCAACGCGCCACTCCCGATCCCGGGGAAAAGTGTCTTAGACGGACCGGACGATCTGGCGGCAACATAAATGTCCCCGTGTGCTCGCTCCGCTGTAGGCCAGCCCTCCTACGCTCTGCCAATGGCCCGGCGCGCTAGACGGCTCTCAGCGCCATCCTACTCCCCACCGCGAACCGACAGCCGACGGTCGCGTCGGCGATTAGCTGAACGCCGAACCACGATTCGTGCAGAGACCAGCGGGCGATCGGGTCAACCAAGCCCTGATCGACGATCTCGCGTTCATCAGCTACCTGTCGGAGACCAAGACCAAGCCCGACGGCCCGCTGTTCGAGGTCCGTGATCCACCACAACGAATGCGGAACAAGCGTCCTCGCCAACGCGAGCCGTCACCGATCCCGTGCAGACCGTTGAACACCACGTGGAACTGCTGCGCACGTCGGCGACAATCTCCACCAAGATCACCGTCTCCGGTCACGTCTACGACGTCGATACCGGGAAAATGACGACCATCGTCCCGGCCTCGCGTATGGCCACCATCTAGCTACTTGCCGAGGAAAAACTCGTGAATGGCGCGGAAACGAAACGGCCGCGGAGTGATCTCACGCGGCCGGTTCGTAGTGAGTGGGCTCAGGTCGAGCTCGGGTTCAGTGTTTCATCGGGTTCGGACGGCGAGGGTGTCAGCGTTGTAGGCCAGGATCGACCATCCCGTCCAGATCTGCTGGCCCTGGTCGCCTTTGAGGCGGGATCGGTTCATTCCGTAACCGCGTTTGAGGTGGCTGATGCGGCCTTCGGCCCCGGTTCGGTAGCGCTGCAACCGTCGCTGGGTGCGTCGGCTGCCGGGTTGCTGGCGGCCGGCGATGAACACCCGCTCGGGCTCCAGCCCGTGTTCTTGGAGTGCTTGGCGGGTCGGGCCCGGGTTGAACCCGCCGTCCAGCGCGATCTCTCGAGGTCGGATCCCGAGGCGGGTCAGCTCGCTGATCGTGTCCGGGAGCAGCGTGTCCTCGGCCGGGTTCCCGAGCCGGGTCGAGGCCGGAACGATCACGCCACGCGCGCCGCGGCGGGTGTACTCGGTCACCTCGCAGATCTGGCTGACGTACCCGAACTCGTTCGGCTTGCCGAGCTTCCCCTTGCGGATCGGGCGGGCATCCGGGTCCGCGATCGACACCAGCCGGTCGGGGATCGGCGCGCCCGCCACGCGCTGGCGGATCTGGGTAGCGACCTTCTCGCACAGGTCCGCGAGCTCCTCCAACCGCGACGCTGCTCGGCGCTTGGCTGCCGCGCCACGCCCAACCGCCCGGCGCTTGGCGACCCCGGCAAGCTTGCGCGCTTCGGTGACCGAGCGCTCCAGCAGCGCGCCGGTCTGCTCGGTCAACGCCAGCACCTCCGCCTTCGCCTCGCCCGACCGGCGGCGGATCGTCCGCGTCAACGCGCGGAGCTTGCGACCCACCTGCCGCGACCGATCCCGCACGCGAGCCGTGCGCTCCTTCACCAGCGCGGCCAGCTTCTTGCCCTCGCGCGCGAGGATCTTCACCCCATGCGAAGCGAGATCCGCGTCGGTCCGATAGCGCACGTCCGCCTCCACGACCGTCGAATCGATCCTGACCGCCCGCGGTCAGAACCGCTTCTCTCGCAACGCAGTCTCGATCAGCGAACGCGTCAACTCGTTCACCGTCTCGGCACCGATCCTGCGGGTGAGCTTGCGGACCGTCGACTCGTCCGGCACCCGCTCTCCCAGACTGATCCGGCAAAAGCGCCGCAGATGAATCGAGTCCGACACCTCCGCCACCAGCACCCGGTACCCCCACCGATAGCGCGCCTTGAGCACCATCAACCTGACATAGGTCTCCATCGCGATCGTCGGCCGCCCATCGGTCAACACCGCCCGTCCGGTGTCCACGACTTCCTGGCGCCAACGCTCCACCAACACCATCATCAACTCCGGATCGCCAAGCACCCCGTCCAGCTCCGCCAGATCCGCCGGCAGCTCCTTGACCTCCACCGGCAAGCCCTCGTCCCACAGACACTCGGCCTGCGGCGCCCACAGCGTCAGCACACACACCCCCAAAATCGACCTGAAACCTGCTCACTAGCAGGTAATTCTCTATGTCAGGCCGGACGGAACAGCCGTACTGAAGCGATCACTTTTTCCTCAGGAAGTAGCTAGTGGGGCGGCCGGACCCCGGTAGGCGCGCCGAGGCGCAGCGGACGGACGGTCCAGCGCGTGGGCGACGGAGCCGTTCTGGTTACGATCGCCTCATGATCGACGAGAGCAGCGAGTTCGGCGCGCGCGTTGCGCGGCACTTGCGCGAAGAGGCCGTCGTGTGGCTGACGACCGTGACTCCGTCCGGCGCTTCCGCCCCCGGTCGGGTTCCTGTGGGATGGCGGCGACATCGTCGTCCTGTCGGGTACGGCCGAGGTCGACCAATCCCGGCCAAACGCCGGACAAGACGGGGCATGGGTGGCCAAATACGCCATCGAGTGGGAGCGTGCGGAAATGACGGCCGAATCGTTCTCGGAACGCTTCAGCGTTCCCGTGCGCATCCGCCTCACCGCTGTCCGCGGGCTCTGAGCACCCTATGGAGCCCCGCCTGCGAGCCGTCGCTTGCCCGGCCGGCAGCCACGCGCGCCGTTGGATGCCCGCACGCTGAACGCATCGGTGGAACTGAGCGCTGGCTACGCCTTGAGCACCGCGACGGTCTCGGCAAACGCGGCGTCGGTCGCCTCCGGGTCGTAACGCGGGCCGACGTCGCGCCCGAAGGCGTGCTCGGCGTCGTACAGGCGCCAGCGGAACTTGACTCCTGCCTCCTCGAGCATGTGCTTTATGACCGCACGGCCCTCCCCCGGCGTGTGCGGATCTCTGGTGCCGAATATCAGCAGCATCTCTCCGCGGATCTCCGGCGCGCGCTCGAGCGAGCCCGCATCAGCGTCGCTGCCCAGCTTCCCATCGTGCAGACCGGTCGGGTACCAAAGCGCCGTGGAACGCACGCGGCGGTCGAACGCGGCACGGAACCCCAAGTGACCGCCGGTGCAGTGCCCCGTCGCGCAGAGGCCGCCGTCGGCCACACGGTCGTCACCCTCGAGCCAGTCGAGCGCGGCGCGGATGTCCTCGTCGAAGTCGACGACGGGCGTCGCGTCCGCGTCTGCCTGTCCGCGGCGCTTTCCCTCGTCGTCGAACCCCAGCACCGTGCCGGCGGGCTCGACACGGTGATAAATCTCGGGTGCGGCCACCACGAAGCCGTAGCCGGCCAGCCGCACGCACCATCGCAGCGTCGAGTCGGTGAGCTGGAAGATGTCCGAGTAGAACACGACACCTGGGTAACGCCCGGGCGCCCGCGGGGCGACTACGAACGTGCGCATCACTCGATCCTCGACCGGGACTTCGGCGTACTCCTGCGAGATCACCACACGGCCAGTGAATCACCACCGCGCCTTGACGGCGAGATGTCGCACGAATGTCGTCGGAATCTCGCGGCGAGGCTTGAGTCCGGTGACTTCGACGCGGAGGCTCCGAAGGCGCTCGTCGGGTTCGCGGGGTGTGGCCCGCGCTCGCCAGATACGGGCCGGTCGAGGTGGAGCGGGCGTCGACGGATCTGGGCTCCGTGGCCTGAAGCTTCACCCTTGGCTACAGCGGTTCAACCCTCATGAGCCATTCATGGATGCGACCAGCAAGTCGGTGTACTCGAGACTCGCGAGCGCCTCGTGTATGCCTGGGGTGCACCGCGTGCCAGCCTCGAAGCAAGCGATAAAGCGCTGGAGCTGGATCCCAAAGCAACGCGCGTGCCGGTCGCCCTGCCCGCGTATCACCTCGGTGCGATCCCGGGTGGCCAGCCGGAGCTCGTAGGAATCGGGATCTAGGTCGGCATGAGCACCCGGACCCGTGAAGCTGATGAAACTGCGCGGCTGGCGACCGCGGGGGTAGAGCCACGCAACTTCCATCAGGACGGTGGTGTCGTCCGGGTACCGGATCACATAGCCGTTGACGTTCGCCCTCGGCAGTGCCGGGTCGGTCTGGAGGCGCCACCCGTGGATCGCTTGGGGTTGCCCAGGAAGCAGCAGGTTCAACCAATCGCAGAAGTGGGCGCCCTCGTGGACGATCGGGGGCGCGAACTCCAAGTCCCGTAGAATCCTGGCGTACTGTTCCTGGTTGCCCAAGGGGTCAGCCGGCTCGCCGAAGAAGCCGATCCTGATCAGGAGCGGGGATCCGAAGGTTCCGTCCTGGATCAGGTCGCGGAGTCTCTCTATCGCGGGGTCGTGGCGAAACGTGAATCCGATCTGCAGCCGCTCGAGTTGCGCTGGGTCGAGCGCCCGTAGCGCCTCCGTGGCGGCCATGTTGACGCCAAGGGGCTTCTCGGCGAGGACGTACTTGCCGGCCGCCAGCACGGTCTCGACCAAGCCGGGAGTGACCCACGGCGGCGTCGCCAGGACCACCGCGTCGGGGTCGGCATCTGCCAGGGCAGCCGATAGGCCAGTTGTGCGGAGAACCTGCTCCGGAAGCCCGGCGCCCACAATTGACAGACGCTGCTCGTCGGCGTCGACCACAGCACATAACTCGACCCGAGGGTCGGCAGTTAGCGCAGGAAGATGCGCGGTCGTTCCGATCTCACCCAGGCCTGCGAGTGCGATCCTCAAGAGCGGAGGTGGGCGGCTGCCGAGTTCTTGACTTGCTCCACTCTCTGCAACTATACCCGGCAGACGAGCTGTTCGTGTGTCGAACCAGGGTCGATCCAGATCATGCTGCCGCTCCGTTTTCACGTTGACCTCGTGATAACGAGTGGCTATGTCATCACGATGGACGACGATCGGACGCCTCCCCAATGGCGTGGTCACAATGAATGGCTCGGGGCGAGTCGCCGTCGGCCCGAGGGCCGAAGTCATACGGACCCGGCTGTGCGGCCGGAGCATGTTGCGTGCGCGTGCCCCGTCGGCTCACCCCGGCTCACGACGCCCGGCACATGCGTCGCACCGCCGCCACTATAGGATCCCAAACGGATTTTTCTACGGCAACCCTCGCAGCATCTATGGAACGACCTCAATGCATGTGTTCGATTTGCAGGCACTCATCGCTCGCGGCCACGACACGCCTGGATCGGACCCATTACAACGATCCGAAGCTCCACACCAACAGGCACGCCCTGCCATCACACAGCACGGTGCCGCCAGAAAGAAGTGCCAGTCACCATGACAAGTGAGAAGAGAGCTGTCGACTCCGGATATCCACCGCGAGGTCCGTACACCGCTGCGATCACAGCTAATGGGTTCATATTCGTGTCGGGCCAACTACCTATCGACCACTCGACAGGAGAGATGGTGGCGGGCGGGATCGAGGAGCAGACCGAACGGGCGCTCGAGAACCTGGAACTGGTGCTGACCCACGCGGGCAGCACCCTGGCCAAGCTCGTGAAGACAACCGTGTACCTCCTGTCCCGCGCCGAATGGGCTGCAATGAATAACGTGTACGTCCGATTCGCCGGCGAGGTACCACCGGCCCGCACCGCCGTCATCGTCGCAGAGATGGCGCCCGGAGCAAGGGTAGAGATCGACGCCATTGCCCACCTATAACACTAATGGCCGCTCAAGTAACGCCAACCACACGAGGCGACGCCGGCATCGCGCGGTGCCGGTGTTATGTAGAGCGAGGCTCTGGTAAGTTTGCCACCGTGTTTTCTGCCGCCAGTTCAAGCATGCTGCCACTAATGGCAGGCGCGACGTCCCACACCGACGTGAGCCACCGGTGCCGGGCGACAGTCGACGCAACGGAGGAGGCCGTCGTCAACAGCCTGTTCTGCGTAACGACAGTCACCGGGCTCCACGACCAGACCATAGAAGCGCTCACAGTCGATGTAGTCCTCGCCGTGCTTGACGCCTCAGACACTCGACTACCGTGAGCGGCTTCCGATGCTCCCGGTGCGACTGGACGGACTCCGCTGACCATCAGGCTTGGAGGTGCGCGAGCTGCGGATCACCCATCGAACTTGACCGCCCGGCCGCGGAGTTAAACCTCCATGGGCTGAAGGGTGACGGCGTCTGGAGGTATAGCGACTGGATTGGTATCGGGCCGGCCGTCACACTTGGAGAGGTCCGCACCCCGCTCGTGACGCTGCCAGTTACCGGCAGCGCGCAGGCCAAGAACGACAGCCTTCTTCCCACCGGATCGTTCAAGGACCGCGGGGCTGCGGTCCTCGTTGCGTGGCTCCTAGCGCACGGCGCCAAACACATCGTGCTGGACTCGTCAGGAAACAGCGGCGCGGCCCACGCCGCGTACGCCGCAAGAGCTGGACTCACCTGCGAGATCTACGCTCCTTCTAATACCAGCTCAGCAAAGCTGGCTCAGGCCCGGGCGTATGGAGCGCGAGTTTGTACGATCGACGGACCGCGCGCGGCCAGCAGTCGTGCGGCCCAAGAAGCCGCCGCACGGCTTGGTGCCTCATACGCCTCGCACCAGTGGCATCCGGCGTTCCTCGCAGGAACGGAGACGATTGCGTTCGAGCTCTGGGAACAATGCGAAGTCGTTCCGACCGCCGTCATCCTTCCCGTAGGGGCCGGCACGCTTCTTCTTGGTATCGCGCGCGGGTTCCAGCGGCTCAAGGCCGCCGGCGTAATTACGGCCATTCCGCGCCTTATCGGAATCCAAGCGCAAGGTTGCGCGCCAATTGCAAGAGCCCTCGGGTGCAAGAGGATCGAGCAAAGCCCTGGTCCCTCGGTCGCAGAGGGCATCCAAGTCGTCGACCCACCACGATTGCAGCAGATAGTCGCCGCCATCAGGGACTCAGGTGGAACGGCCCTCGCCGTGCGCGACGAAGACATTCTCGAGCACCACCGACGCCTCGCACGCCACGGAATCCTGGTCGAGCCGACAGCGGCCGCAGCCGCCGCGGGATTGTGCGTCGCCCAGGAACGAGGTCTGGTCGGCATCCACGATTCTGTCGTCGCAATCTTGACCGGGTCGGGGCTGAAGACCCTCGACCGTTGCCCGACGGCTCCCTATGTCGTTTCGGATGGCCACGATCGCGAGCCGGCAGGATCAGCCTGAACGCGCCGCCTCCCACCATCATCTGAGGTAAGCCAAGACGATGTCCTTCCGCGCAGAGTCGGCGCCGTTGGACGACTTGCTGCATTGCGACGGCACCGCCCTCCAAGCTGTGCCGCGCGGCCAGCGTTGCCACAGCGATCCCACCTAGGCGCTGCAAGACCGCTGCACTGCTCGTTTCAGCCGCAAGCGGAGGCGTTGCGAGCTCGCTACGGCAGCCGTGAGAGTGCACGCGCTCAGGCCAGCCAGCACGAGCAGCACGACAACGCGGCGCCAGTGACCTCGCGATCGCGGGCGACCGGTTCATGTACGATCCGGACCAGCGGTAGCTGGCGCGGGCGGAGCGGTTGCATCGATCAAGAACAACATCAGCACTGATGCGGGCGCTCGTCGTCGGCGGCTGGGGCCGCCCCGCCGAGTTTGCGGAGGTCGAGGAGCCAGCGACTGCCCTTGATGAGTGCCTGGTGCGAGTGGAGGAAGTCCTCCTCGGGGCCGGTGACGTGTTCTTCTCACAGCGGGTGGATCACAAGTCGGACGGGACATCATTCGTGTTTCCTCACGTCCCCGGATTTCGCGGCTCGGGCGTAGTCGCGTCGTCCGCAGGCGGCGGGCCTGACGTCGGCACCCGGGTCGCGATTAACGGCGTGGTCGGCTGCGGCGACTGCTCCCGATGTGTCTCCGGGGCCGAGAACCTGTGCGGGAGCCCGTACCTGCTCGGGCTCTCCTCAGGACACCCTGGGTCGGCCGCCGAACTCGTCGCGGTTCCGGCGCGCCAGCTTCACCCGCTACCCGACTCGGTGTCGTTCACAGATTCGCTCCTCGTCCCCGATGCGGCACTGCTGATCCACGCCTTCGGACGGGGACGGCTGGCGCTCGCCGAGAGCCTTGCGGTGGTCGGAGCAGGCCGCATCGGGACGATGGCGATTGCCGTCGCGAGGGCGGCCGGTGCTGACCCGATCGTCGCGATCGACCCGTCCGAGGAAAGCCGCGATGCGGCGTTGCGAGCTGGGGCGAGCGCTGTGCTCGACCCCACCGACGCGTCGACAGCCGACATCACAGCGGCAGCCGAAGCCGCCTGCGGCGCGCCGCCCGACGTGGTACTTGAGGCGGTAGGCAAGTCTGAGACGATCGAGCTTGCGCTTGCCATCGGGCGCCCCGGGGCTCGGACGATCCTGCTCGGCCTGCTCGGTGGCGTACGCGCCGCTCCGAACTACTACGCCGACGTGATCTCCAAAGAGAACGAGCTGATCACGACATTCGGCAAGACCAACGACGACTTCCGCGCCGCAATCCGGCTCATGGCGCGGGGGCAGATCAGCGTCGAAGGTCTGCCCGTGAGGACGTTCGATTGGCTGGAGGCGCTCGAAGCCTGGCGGGAGACGGTGGCCGCTCCAGGCACTCGCAACGCAATCGCGGTGTCCGTGAACGACGCGAGAGCCCTGGGTTGAGAGCGCTTCAGCTAGAGCGTCACGGAGGGGGTCCGGTACTCGGCTCGCCCTCGGACCCGGTGCCGGCACCTGGCGAGGTGCTGGTCGAGGTCTCTTACTGCGCGGTGGCGGTGGGTGAGCTGCTCGTCTCGTCGGGAGCGCGGCAGGAATACAGCGGAGCGGCGGAGAGTTTCCTCTATCCCCACACGCTCGGGTTCCAGGGCGTCGGGAGCATCGTTGACGTCGGCGCGGGCGTCTCACGCGAGCGCCTCGGCCAGCAGGTGACGATGAACGGCGTCCTCGGCTGCGGCGATTGCGAGGAGTGTCGCCGGAGTGCCGAGAACCGCTGCCGCGAACACGCGCTCCTCGGGCTCGACAGCGGCTATCCAGGTTGTATGGCCGAACTCGTCTCCGTCCCCGAACGTAACGCGCACCCCTGGCCACAGGGGCTCCACGCGAGCCTTGCGCCGTTCGTGTCCGAGCTCGCGACGATGGCGCACGTGATACGTCGGATCGACTGCGGGCCGGGAGACGCCGTGGCAGTCATCGGCGCCGGCCAGACCGGGCTGTTTGGGGTGGCCGCGGCGAGGATCGCCGGGGCCGATCGGGTGATCTCGATCGACGTCGATCCGGAACGGCTCGAGTTCGCCCGGCGGCTCGGGGCAGACGCGACCGTCGACGCGCGCGAGGTCGATCCGGTCTCGGCTGTACGCGAGATCACCGGGGAGGGCGTCAGCCGCGCCATCGAGGTGGTTGGCTCGACGCAGACGGTCGCGCAGATGATCCGGATGCTCGCGCCGCGGGGAGTCGGCGCGCTCGTCGGCACCAGGCCGGGCATCGTCCTTGATCTTCCCGATTACGAGCACGTCGTCGCGAAGGAGATCTCTCTGCGCGGCTGCCTCGGCAAGACGAACCGTGAATACGCGCTCGCGCTGTTGTGGGTGACGCAGGGGAGGCTCGACCTGAGCGTACTGCCGCTTGAGATCTATCCCCTTGCGCGCTTCCGGGATGCATGGGGGGCGGCCGAGCAGTCTGGGGGCCCACGCGTGGTGATCCAGATTAAGGACGGCGCGTGACGAGCGACCTAGCCGTAATCGAGGAGTATTTCGCGCGGGTCGCAGAGGATCCGGCGTCCACGCGATCTCTCTATGCCGAGGACTGTGTGCTCCATTACGGCGGCACGCACAAGCTTTCGGGCGAATACGAGGGGATCGACAGCATCCTCGAGATGTTCCGACGGAGCCCGGAGACCTTCGGGCGCCGCCTCTCGCTCCGGCCCTTCGATATCGCGGCTTCTGAGCGGCACGTCGTTGCGCTCTTAGACGCGACCTTAGGGTCGGGGACTCGCGCCGAGCAATCGTGGCTCCGCGTTGTGGTCTTTCGCCTGGTCGACGGCCTGATCGGCGAGCAGTGGCTCCTTGACTACGACCAGGACCTGGTCGCAAGGCTGCAGCGGTAAGCCTTGGTGCTTGCTGGTGGCCTACTGACAGACCGCGTGGTGCTGGGGCTCGCCGCGCCTTGTAGGGCGGACCGGGGCGCGGGCTCGGCGATTAGTGTTGGGCGAGATAGCCCGCAGCTTTGACACCCAAAGGAGGTTGTCGTGCTTACTTCGGAGGTTCATGACCTATTTCTGGGCCCAAACTATGCTCATGTCGCGACGGCTATGCCGGACGGATCGCCTCACACGGTGCCTGTATGGATTGACGTAGATGATCACGACCGCTTGGTGTTCTACAAGGAGAACAGCTCTGTTGGCCTGAAGAATCTGCAGCGGGATCCGCGGCTGGCGATCTCGATCGTGGATGTTGAGAATCCTTACCGTTCTGCGCTCGTGCGCGGTCGTGTCCTCGAGTTGCGCGGCGAGCCATCAGCGGGTAGTTGGCTCCGTACTCATGCCGTGTCATACACGAGCAAACCATATCCGGACCCCTTGCCTGGTCCCGGGACACTTGTTGTTGTGGAAGCGCAACACGTGCGGTACCAGCATTCGGACAACATGCGACACAATCCCTCAACGAAGCGTGCATGACTGTTGGCCCAGCCACTTTTGAGTGCGCTAACTCCGAGTAGAACCGGCCCCGCCCGCGGCGGACGCAGTGCGGCGCACGAGCAGGTCAGTCAGGAGGGGGGGTATGTATGGGACAACCTCAACTCACACTCGGACACGAGCCATCACTCGGTCGCGGCCAGAAGGCCAACCCCGATCGCCACGACGATCAGGCCCGCCAGCTGCAGCCTGGTCAACCGCTCACCAAACACGAAGAACGCGCCGACCGAGGCGAACGCGGCGAACTGCGACGCCAGTACGGCGGCGACCGCCAGCTGGTGACGCGCGCCCAGCGTATAGCTGAGCACCCCCACGACCTCCGCCGCACCGGCGGCGACCACCAACGGCACCACACTCCGGGTCAGCCGCAGCTGTCGGGCCGCCGCGAGTGGGGCCGATACCAGAACGCTTCCGAGCAGCCGCGCCGGTAGCAAAACCCACACGACCGGAAGCTGGCGGCCGACGAAACCTGCCGTGTAGAGGCTGATTCCAAACAGGACCGCGACCGGGATCGCCAGCACCGCAGACCGGACTCCGCCGGCCCGCTGGCTCATCTCCGGAGGGTCTGGGTGCGCGGCTGCAAGCACAACCCCGAGTGTCACCACGCACAGCAGCAGGGCGGTGCGCGCCGAGATCTGCAGTCCAGCGATGACCGCGATGAGCGCGGCCACCGCGCCCTCGGTGGAGGCGATCGGCGTGACCACGCCGACCTTGCCCCGACGAAACGCTAAGTACTCGATCTCCAGGCCAGCGATGTTCGTAGCGCCCACGAGTGCCAGAAGCAAGATCCTGTGGGCCGAGAGCTTGCTCGCGTCGGCGAGCGCGACCGGCGGGATGACGAGCACGAGTCCGATCGCCATCACCCATCCGAGCGTGGAAGCGGCGCCAATCCGGCGGCTGGCCGCCGACGCGCACAGCGCCGAGACCGCGAAGCAGATCGAAGCCCCGAGGCCGCCAACTACAGCGCTCACGAGCGCGTCACGGGCGAACCTCGTGCAGAGCGCGTAGCCGTCGGCGGCAAGCGCTGCACTTGCCGCCTATCCGCGCTCGTTCATGCAAGATTCTTCGCCCCTGGAACGTTCCAGAGCATTAAAGCCCAACCCCGTGCGGCGTGTCAAGGGCCAGTACTACGCTAACGCCGCCGTAGGATTGCTCGACCAGCGCCGACATGATCGAGCCACGGTAAGCGGCGTTCGGTTCGACCGCGTGTGGTGCAATTGAGATGATGGCGGCCCGGAAAACTCGATGAGTTCGTTCACCTCGCCTCAGGCATCGCCGGCGTAACGGCTTCCCGGCAGCAGCCGCGCCGCGCCAGTCGGCCCGAGCGACATCGAGCTCCGACCATCCTCGACGTCGCCGCCGCCGGGGTGTCGAAGTCAACGGTGTCCAATGTCGTGCGCGGGGCCGAGCAGGTGTCAGATTCCACGCGGCGGCGCGTTCAGCGGGCGCTCGAGCGGCTGGACTACAAGCCCAATGCGATCGCCCGCAACTTCGTCCATCGGCGCACGACGATCCTCGGCGTCCTCGTCGGCGACCTGGGCAACCCCTACTACGCACAGATGGCGCAGACTGTGGAGCGTGCCGCGTTCGGCTTCGGTTACACGACGATGTTCTGCAACATCGAGGGCGAGGCCGAGATCGCGTCCGCGGGTGTCGATGCACTCCTCGAGCATCGCGTCGCCGGGATCGTCTTCCTGGCATCGTTCGCTCGCACACCCGAGCTCGGAGATGCGCTTCAGAGGGCCGACGTGCCGATCGTGTTTCTAGGGCTGAGCGAGAGCTGGGGTGATTCGGTCGGACTGCGAGACGGGGCCGGCGCCGTGGCACTGATCGATGCGGGCGAGGCGGCCGGGATGCGAGTCCCCGACCATCTGTCAGTCGTCGGGTTCGATGACATCGCACTCGCCGGCCTGGGACGCATCTCGCTGACCACCGTTGCGCAGCCGCTTGACTTTCAGGCCAAGCGGGCCGTGAGCGTGCTCCTCGAGCGAATCGCCGCGCCGAACATTGGGCCGCGGCAGATACGCGTTCCAGCCGAGCTTCGGGTGAGGGAGTCAAACCGCCGAGCCCGCGGATCGCTGACGCTCCGCACCGCCAGTCGGTCGGACCTTGAAGTTGCCCGGTAACAGCAAGGCAAACCAAGCACGGACCGCAGAAGCCGGTCCGAAGCAGTCCGCCCCGTCCGTCCGGCTACGACGGCTGCGCGATCGGAGCAACCAAGCGGGCGCGCCATGCCTGGCGGTCGTGGGTGTCCTCGTACCGATCGGCCGAGGCCAGGACGCCAACGACCGCTCGAGACGCCAGAAACCGGATCGGCTCGGGTTCCCATCGTCGCGAAGCGTGGGCCACCCACGGCAAGGAAACCAGGTCGGTGTCCCGGGCGAGAACCAGGTCAGCGAGCGTCCGGCCGGCGATATTAGCGGCCACCACTCCGTGTCCTGAGTAGCCGCCAGCTGACCCGAGGCCGGTCGTCCGGTCGTAGGTGATGGCCATGCACCAGTCGCGGGGAACGGCGAGCGGCCCGCCCCATTGATGCGTGATCTCGAATCGCGACGCCGCGGGAAAATACTGGCCAACCGCGTTCTTTAGCTTGGCTCGCATATCTCGATCTTGGTGGACAGGTTGAGCGAGCGGCTGCGAGAGTTTGTACGGCGCCCCGCGACCGCCCACCGCAAGCCGGTCGTCGCGAGTGCGCTTCGCGTGGAAAAAAAGGTGCCGACGATCTCGAAACGTCACGGCGGTACGCCAGCCGATGGCATCCCAGACATCCGCAGGTAAGGGTTCGGTCGCGAGCATCACGTGGTACAACGGCAAATAGCGACGCTGTTCTCTGGGTAGCTGGGTGGTGTACGACTCGGTCGCCAGCAGGATGTGGTCAGCGTGGACCCGCCCAGCGACACAGTCGACGTAACCGCGATTAATAGCTACAGCCTCAGTGCCTTCGTAGATGACGACGCCAGCGCGTTCACACGCGTCGGCCAGACCGCGAACCAAGCGTGCGGGGTCGACACTTGCATTATGAGGTGAATAGATCGCGCGTCGACTCGAGGGCACGATGATCAGCGTTTCGAGTTCGGTTGATGTCAATTCACGGAGACCGGCGGCCGTCAGCCTCCGTTGTCGTGCTCTTTCTACATCGGCGACCAACCGTGCCTCCTGGGCTGGCGTCGTCGCGACGATTACCATCCCATCCTTCGCGTAGCCACAATCGATCCCCTCGCGTCGTATGACCTCCCCGATCTCGTCAACCGCCGAATACGTCAGGAGTTCGGCACGCCGGACGGCCTCCTCCCCATGCGAGCGCTCGTATACCCGCCAATTCCCAGCTATACCACCTGATGCCCACCCCGCATTACGTCCGGCTGGCCCGAAGCCTGCGACCTCACTCTCGATGATGACGACGCGAAGGTGACGCTGTTGTCTCTTCAGGTAGTACGCGCACCACAGACCGGTGAACCCCGCGCCGACGATGGCGACGTCCGCGCTCGTGTTGCCCTCGAGAGGCTCTCGGGGCTCGATTGCCCCAGGCAGGCCGTCCCACCAAAGGCTGAGCCGCCGATACGATTGCTCCTTAGCTGAGGCAGCCATACGAGATCAGCTCAGATCCTAACCTGAGCCTGAGAACGGCGGCCCAAGCCCGGGGGTCGCATGCTTGACACCAGGGGTCGGTTGTGCGTAGGTTGTGGAACGTTCCAGAGATCATGGTGGCCTTAACCTGCGCATTGACGGCAAGTTTGTCCGAGTCCGCGCCCGAATCAGGCGCGGCATCGTCCCGCGAGGCAGTGGACGGTTCGTTGGGTTGTCAGCGCCCGCTAGTCCGACATAGAGCTCGTCGCGTTCTGATGGCGGCTCAAGCAACGGCCGGCAGCGCGGCGTAATGCGAAGGGAGAGGACAAAGAGCGATGGCGAGCTCACCGGCACCAAAGACCTCAATTGACTACGAGGCCGTGTCCGCGTACCGGCTCGAGCGTGCCCGCGCCAGCCTCCGTCGGCACGGGTTCGCAGCGGCGCTGCTGTTCGATCCACTGAACGTGCGCTACACGACGTCGGTGGGCATCGCGCTCGTCTGGAACCTGCACGTCTCGTTCCGGTGGGCGCTCGTGCCGGTGGAGTCGGCGCCTGTGCTGTGGGACTACAGCGAGGCCATGCACGTCGCACGGGAGAGGTTCTCCGGCGACCTGCGGCCGGCGCCGGCGTGGACGTTCTTTGGCTCTGGTTCGAACAGTGCACGTGACGCGAAGGCGTTTGCGACGGCGATCAAGGCCGAGCTGGCAGCGCGTGGGCTCGCTGCCGAGCGCCTTGCCGTCGATCGGCTGGAGACGGTCGCATTCCTCGCGCTTCTCGACGCGGGAATCGAGATCGGTGACGCCCAACCGGCGCTCGAGGAGGCGCGGGCGATCAAGAGCCCTGAGGAGCTCGACATCATTCGCCGTGACATGCGCGCCTGCGATCTCGCGATGGAAGCGTTGCGCGTGGAGATCGAGCCCGGGCGCACGGAGCTTGAGATGTGGAGCGCATATATGTCGGCTGCGCTGCGCTTCGGCGCGGAGTACTCCGAGACGCGTATGCTGAGCTCGGGGCCGCGAACCAACCCGTGGATGCAGGAGGCAGCACACCGGGTCGTGGAGGACGGCGACCTAGTGGCGCTCGACACTGATCTGATCGGCGAGGACGGATACCTATGCGACATCTCCCGCACGTATCTGTGCGGCAATGCCGCCACGCACGAGCAGCGGCGCCTGTACAACCAGGCGTATGAATACGTCCGCGGCAACCTCCCTGATCTGCGGGCAGGCGCATCGTTCGAGGAGCTCGGCGAACGGCTCAAGAAGCGGCTGCCGCCGGAGCTCGAGCCACTCCGATACCCGTTCATCGCGCACGGGTCTGGAATGGGCGATGAGTATCCGTGCGTCAAGTGGGACAACCACCACGCGGGCGTGTTGGAGCCGGGGATGGTGATGAGCGTCGAGTGCTACGCCGGTGTGCAGGGCGGCACGCAAGGCGTGAAGCTCGAAGAACAAGTCGTGATCACGGAGTCCGATCCGGAGATCCTGTCGGCGGCGCCGTATGACGACCTCCTCCTCGGCTGAACAGATAACCCCGACGGAGGCGATCCGGGCGGCGCTGCACGCCCGCGGGCTCAGCGGCCTCCTGCTGTTCAAACCCGACAATGTCCAGTTCGCGACCGGCTACGCGGTGCGGATCGAGGCCAATATCAGTCACGCAGACCGATGGGCGCTCGTGCCCGCTTCAGGTCAGGCGGTCGTCTGGGAGCACCCGGCGGTGATCAACTCGCTGTGTCCCGATACCGCCGAAGGCGTCGAGCTGTGGCCCGCCGTCGGCGTCGACCTCCTCGGGCGCCACGACGATCAGCACGACGCGTTCGGCGCCGAGATCGCGGCTGTGCTCGCCGGCTGCGAGGGGTTGCCGCTTGCCGTCGATGAGCTCGAGGTCAGCGGGTTCATGAGCCTGCGTCGCCTCGGTCTGGATATCCGCGACGCCGCGGCGCTGCTCGATGAGGCCCACGCCGCCGTTAGCCCCAGGCTGAGCAGCCGGCCGCCGCGCGCAAAATAGCCCACGGCTCATTGCCCCCCGCGGAACCATCCACCGCGCCCAGAACGCTCCGCGATCGTCCCACGAGAGTCGTCGCTACGTGTCCGCAGCCTTGCGCACTGACCATCGAGCGAAGCTTGACAGTCGGCTCGACGTAGCATAGGATCGCCGATGTGGAACGTTCCACATCGGTGAGCTCCGCAGGCCTCTCACGATACGCCGACGTACTCGCGCTCCTGTCTCAGTCCCCATGACAAATCACGAGATAGTCGAATTCGAGCTGATGTGCCCTGAGGAGGTGCTGGCCGCGCGTGGGCGGGCGCCGGTGGTGTTCCTCCCTGTCGGTCCGCTCGAGTGGCACGGGCCACATCTGCCGCTTGGCACCGATGGACTGGCAGCTCACCACGTCGCGGTGCGCGTTGCTCGCGAGACCGGCGGAGTCGTTCTCCCGACAATGTTCGTGGGCACAGACAGCCTACGGCCGCGGGGGCGTGAACCTCAAGGACTCGGTGCACTCGGCGTCGACGAGGACGAACACGTAGTTGGGATGGATTTCCCTGGCTTCCCGGTCAGGAGTCTCTACTACCACGAAACGGTACTCGGCGCGGTGATCCGTGAGACCATTCGACTGTTGAAGCGCGAGCCGTGGAGGCTGATCGTCGTGCTCAACGGGCACGGCGGTCCCAATCACAAGCGCATGCTCCAGCGTATTGCGCAGGAGGAAAGCGTGGCGTCGACAGCCGAGGTTCTTTACGCTCAGGGGTGGGTGCTCGGCGAGGGTTGGGACCCCGGGCACGCCGATCGCTTTGAGGCTTCGATCATGATGGCGCTGGAAGGGGATCTTGTCCACGTTGAGCGTCTACCTGCGCGCGACACTCCGCTGGTGTACCGGGACTTCGGTGTTGTCAACGGCGCCGCGTTCGACGGAGAGCCAAGCGAAGGCTTCGCGGTCCCGGATCACGCCGATCCTCGCCTCTCCTCGCCCGAAGAAGGCCAGGCGTTGGTTGACGCCGCGGTACGCCATCTTGTCGAGCTGGTGACGACCCGCCTGGCTCAGACAGCCCACGCCACTAGCGAGGCGCGACAATGACCACAGGTGGCAACACTGGAGTTGACCACCCGCGACATGACCTCGACACCTCCCCGGTTGAATTCGAGCTGATGTGCCCTGAGGAGGTGCTGGCCGCGCGTGGGCGGGCGCCGGTGGTGTTCCTCCCTGTCGGTCCGCTCGAGTGGCACGGGCCACATCTGCCGCTTGGCACCGATGGACTGGCAGCTCACCACGTCGCGGTGCGCGTTGCTCGCGAGACCGGCGGAGTCGTTCTCCCGACAATGTTCGTGGGCACAGACAGCCTACGGCCGCGGGGGCGTGAACCTCAAGGACTCGGTGCACTCGGCGTCGACGAGGACGAACACGTAGTTGGGATGGATTTCCCTGGCTTCCCGGTCAGGAGTCTCTACTACCACGAAACGGTACTCGGCGCGGTGATCCGTGAGGCGGTTCGACTGTTGAAGCGCGAGCCGTGGAGGCTGATCGTCGTGGTCAGCGGGCACGGCGGTCCCAATCACAAGCGCATGCTCCAGCGTATTGCGCAGGAGGAAAGCTTGGCGTCGACAGCCGAGGTCCTCCTCACGGCGACGGGGGTGCCTGATCCGGGTTCAGACCCCGGGCACGCCTCTCGCTCTGAGACCTCCAAGATGATGGCGCTGGAAGGGGATCTTGTCCACGTTGAGCGTCTACCTGCGCGCGACACTCCGCTGGTGTACCGGGACTTCGGTGTTGTCAACGGCGCCGCGTTCGACGGAGAGCCAAGCGAAGGCTTCGCGGTCCCGGATCACGCCGATCCTCGCCTCTCCTCGCCCGAAGAAGGCCAGGCGTTGGTTGACGCCGCGGTACGCCATCTTGTCGAGCTGGTGACGACCCGCCTGGCTCAGACAGCCAGCACCGTTGCCCAGGCAACCTCCGAGCGGCAAGCCTGACCGTAGGCGGCAAGACGGGTTGACTACCCCGAACATGACGTCGCCACCTCCCCGACTCAGCGAACTGCCGACCCCCTGCTTACTCGTAGATCAGGCTCCGCTGCTCCACAACCTGGAAACGATGTCGCTCGCGCTGCCCGGCCCGCGATGTCGTCCTCACGTCAAGGCGCACAAGTGCACGGCCCTCGCCGCGAAACAAATAGCTGCCGGGCATGAGGGACTGACCTGTGCAACTGCACGCGAGGCGCTCGGACTTGCAGCCGCGGGGCTCGGAGCGGACATTCTCCTCGCTAACGAGGTCGTCGACGCCGACCGGCTGCGCGCGCTGGCCGGCGCGGATGCCCGTATCACGATCGCGGTTGACTCGGAGGAAACCGCCCGTCGTGCGGCCCGTGCGGGTCTCAAGGAGGTAGTGATCGACGTCGATGTTGGACTGCACCGGTGCGGCTGCCGCCCTTCTGACGCGGGTCGACTCGCCGCCCAAGCGACGAGCTTGGGCCTGACGGTGCGAGGAGTAATGGGGTATGAAGGTCACGCCGTCGGCGTGCCCGACCGTGACGAGCGCGAGCGTCTCACGCGGCAGGCGATGGAGTTTCTCATCGAGGCCCATGCAGCCGCTGGGGGCGAGTTGATCACCGCCGGGGGAACTGGCACCTACGACTGCAACACCTGGGCAAATGAAATCCAGGCTGGCTCATACCTGCTGATGGACACCGCCTATGGCAACTTGAACCTGCCCTTCGAACAGGCACTTCGGGTCCTTGCCACGGTGATATCGGTGTCCGACGGCTGGGCGGTAGCAGACTGCGGGCTAAAAGCGCTTGGAATGGACCATGGTCTACCGGCTGTACTAGGTGGAACAGTCCGTGGGGTGCACGATGAGCACATCCTTTTTGAGGCTGAGGAGCTTCCGTCCGTCGGAGACCGGGTGTATGTGGTTCCCGCGCATGTCGACCCGACCGTCGCTTACCATGAAGCTTTCTGGGTGACTGACGGCGAAGACGTTGTGGACCGCTTTGAGATCGATCTCCGTGGCTGGTGACGGAGCGAGCGCGAGCTCTCGGCTTGCGACCGAGTTGTCAACGCTTTAGATCTTCGCACTCGCGCCGCGGGACAGTGCCTCTCACCCGCCCAGTCTGTGCGTGCAGCTTAGATTAGGCGCCCGCCGGCGCAGCTCTCCGCTGGAAAGCGTCGGCGGGTCGCGATCGGCCGGGCTATCGCCCGCGAGCCGCCAGCATTACTGACGACTCGACAACGGGCAAGTTTCGAGAAGGGCGTGAGGAGCGGCCAATGAGACTGAAACGGTGCGAATTGGCCGTCACAGTCTCACACACAGCGTCACCCGATCGGATCCTCGGGATGATGACAGGCGGCGGTGTGACCGGGGGCGAGTTCGCGCAAGATCGGAACCTCCGCCGCGCAACGATCCGTGGCCTTCCAGCAGCGGGTTCTGAAGCGGCACCCGGATGGCGGGTCTATCGGGCTTGGAACGTCGCCTTCCAAGAGGATCCGCTGCCGCCGGCGCTCGCGCCGCGGATCTGGTATCGGCACGGCGGAAATCAGCGCCCGTGTATATGGATGGCGCGGGTTTGTGTAAACCTGCTCGGCCGGCCCACTCTCCGCGATCCGTCCCATATACATCACTGCAATCCGATCGGCGATGTGCTGCACGACGGAAAGGTCGTGCGAGATGAACAGATAGGCGATCCCGAGCTGGTCCTGGAGGTCGGACAGAAGGTTCAGGATGCTGGCTTGGATGCTGACGTCGAGCGCGGAGACCGGCTCATCGAGTACCAGTACCTTGGGCTGGAGGGCCAGTGCGCGAGCAATGCCGATACGCTGGCGCTGACCGCCCGAGAACTCGTGCGGGTAACGCCTGGCGTCTTTGCCATCCAATCCGACCATCTCCAGAAGCTGTTTCACGCGCGCGTGCCGGTCACGCACCCCCTGAACAACCAGCGGCTCTGCGATGATGTCCTCGATGGACAGGTAAGGATTTAGCGCGGCATATGGGTCCTGGAAGACCGCCTGAATGTCCGCCCTCCGATTCCTGAGCTCGGCCTTGCCGAGCCCGGTGAACTCCAGCCCTCCAACCGTCACAGTGCCGGCGTCGGGTTCCTCGAGTCGCAACAGCAGACGCGCGGTGGTGCTCTTCCCGCAGCTCGTCTCACCCACGAGGCCGAGTGTCTCGCCTGGCTTTATCTCGAGGTCTACGCCGCTGACGGCATGGAGTGTCGCACGACCCTTACCAGCCGTTCTCACCTTGAACTCCTTGACTAGCCCCACTCCCGTGACCGCGGGAGCGGTGTCAGCTGCCAACACTGGCCGTGCACGACGGATCACCTCGTCGTCGCTGAGTTTGAACGCGGTCGCTGCCCGCTGGTGGTGGTGGCATGCCGCCCAGTGGCCTGGAAGCACCTCCCGCAGTGCCGGCTGAGCACCGCATTCCGGACCGGCAAGCGGGCAGCGGGGCGCGAACATGCATCCGGGAGAAACTAGGGTCATCACCGGCGGCGTGCCGCGGATCGAAGGTAGCCGGTGAGACGCCGAGCCCGCCTCTGGGATCGACGCTAACAGTCCCGCCGTATATGGCATCTGCGGGCCGCCGAAGACGTCTCCGACAGGGCCAGATTCCACGATCCGTCCGGCATACATGACCTGAACGCGATCAGCGACCCCAGCCACCACGCCGAGGTCGTGCGTGATCAGCATGATCGCGGCACCGGTCTCGGCCCGTAGGGTGCCCAGCAGCTCCAGAAGCTGCGCCTGCACGGTCACGTCCAGTGCGGTTGTCGGCTCGTCGGCGACGATCACATCGGGTTGATTGGCGATCGCCATCGCGATCGTGACGCGCTGCCGCATACCCCCAGAGAGCTCGTGGGGATAGGCCCGGGCAACATCCTCCGGGCTGGGCACCGATACTTGGCGCAAGAGATCAACCGCGCGCTGTTTCGCAGCCGCTCGCCCCACCCGCTGGTGGAGCCGCACCGCCTCCGCGACCTGCCAGCCGATGCTGTACGTCGGGTTCAAAGCCGTCATCGGGTCCTGGAAGACCATCGCGATGCGGCTGCCGCGGAGTCGCCGGAGCTCTTTGTTTTTGAGGCCAACGAGCTCTTCACCGTTCAAGCGCACCGAGCCAGTCGCGACCGCCCGGTTCGGCAACAAGCCCATCACGGCAAGAGCGGTCATGCTCTTCCCGGAGCCGGATTCACCGACGACTCCGAGCACCTCCCCGGCGCGCATCCCAAACGTCACCCCACGGACGGCGGTCACCGCTCCGCCTTCCGTGGGGATCGTTACAGACAGGCTCGCGACATCAAGCAGCGACGCGGCGACCGCGGCGGGCGAGAAACGCGGCGTCTCCTCTGTCACCGGCATCTGGTCAAACTAGGCCCCTCTACTGAACACCGAGGTCGTTGTAGTTGATGCCATCCAACGCCTCCTGGTAGGCATAGCCTCTGACGCGGCTTGAGACAAAGTCAAATCGATTCGCGTCGATGATAATAGCGACGGGGGCCGCCTCGGTCGTGAGCGACTGGTCGAGGGCCATATAGGCGTTGGCGCGGGTGGAGCCGATGGGCAGGCTCGCGGCATGCTCGAACGCTGGCGCGAACGAGAGGTCGTGGAAGCGAGCTGGGTCGTTGAGGTTGTCCGGATCTGTCGGGTTGAAATTCGCGTTGATGATGCCTTCTCCGTCCGGGAATTCCGGCGATTGCATGCTCATGGACATCGGGACACGCGCCTTGACGCTGTGGTAAATGGGGGACGAGACGGCGTCGGGCGCCGTCTTTATCGATACGTGGATGCCGATGGCGCTCAGGTTGGCCTGTATGACCTCGGCCATCGGTACAAAGCCACCTGCATCGTTGCGTGTCCACATGTACGTGCTCACCGGCGTCTTGATGCCGGAAGCGGCCATCAACGCCTTGGCCTTTGCCAGATCCGGCGTGTTGGGGTAGTAATTCACCCGATGGAAGTTGGGGACCGCGGGAGTGAGGATCTGGCTCGACGGCGTTGCGACCGCGGGTCCGCCGTATGCCTTAGCGGCCTGTACGCGGTCGATTGCGTAGTTCACGGCCTTGCGCACGTCAGCGTTGTTGAACGGGGGCACTGTGTTGTTTAGCCATAGGTACATGTTGGCGGGCCGCGCGGATATGATCACCTGCGACTTGACAGTGGGATCCACTGAGAGCTGTGCGATATCCGCGGGATTGAAGAAGCCCGTGTAGGCGTCGATGTTGCCGGCCTTTATGTCGGACGCTGCTTGGCTCGGAGCCACACCGATGTCGAAGCTGATTTTCTCGAGATGCCCACGAGCTCCCAGTGTTGAAGCGTCGTAGTTCGGGTTCCTAACCCAGACCATCGAGCGCTGCGGTGTGTAGGACTCGATCTTGTAAGGCCCGCTCGCATACATGGACATCAGTGAGCCATCGCTGTACACCTTCTTGGGCGTCCCAACCGGTACCGGACAGGTGTTCGGCGTTGCCCAATCGTATGCGAATGACCCATCCGGGGCGCTTAGGTGGAAGGTGACGCTGTTGGAAGTGGCGGTGATTCCGCTGATACTCGTTGCTTTGCCGTTCTCGTACGCCTCTGCGCCGATGATGCCGTAGTAGAACGGGCCCCACCCGCCATCCAGCGCGGGGGTGAGCATCCGTTCGGCCGTATATGCGATGTCCTCGCCCGTGATCGTCTGTCCGTTGGCGAACTTTGCCGGGCGGAGTGTGAAGGTGTACTGCTTGCCGGAATCGGACACACGGGGTAAGGCGGCGAGGCCGGGGACGAGCGCGACACTGCCGAGTCCAGGCTTGTCGCCGAAATGTAGAAGCGGCGTACAGAGTCCGTTTGACAGGGCCCATGTGGAGGCGAAGTACCAGTGCTGGGGATCGAGGCTATCGATGTCGCCTGGCGCCATGCCGATTGTGAGCTGTCCATGAATGCCTGTTGCGGGTGATGTTGCGCCCCCGCTTGCGGCAGCCCCGCTCCCGCTTCCGGTAGCGGTGCCAGTGCTACTTCCGCCACCGCAAGCGGCCAGCGCCAAGCACGAAATCATTGCGGCTGTCAGCCAACGGATAATGTGGATACCTCTCACGGTCCCTCTCCTAGGTGAATACAGCAGTGGCTTGAATATGGGTCAACGCCCTAGGCGCACCCGGGGGTCAAGAAGGCCGTGAATGAGATCCACGGCCGCGTTGGCGAGGACGGCGACGACCCCCGCGAATAGCACGACACCGGCGACGAGCGGATAATCGAGGTTCTGGACGGCCGTTAGCCCGGTATAGCCCAGCCCAGGGATGTTGAATACCGATTCGACGAAGATGATCCCGCCCAGTGCGCCTCCAACGTCTGCTGCTAGTACCGCAAGGGTGACCGGTGCTACGTTGCGTCCCACATGGCGACTGAGTAGGCGAGATGTGCTCACGCCCTTCGCCTGGGCGGTACGTACGTAATCTTCGGAAAGGTTCTCGATCGTTAGGGTGCGTATGTACCGTGCATATACCGCCGCGTAGGTGATCGAGAGCGCGAGCCAAGGCAGGATGAGGTGATAGGCCCATTGCAGCGGATTCTGGCTCAGAGGCACGTATCCATCGATTGGGAATAGGCGTGTCCCCACGGGAAGGATGTGTAAGCCGAACAGCTCTCCTTGCGTCGGCTGGAACGCGAACAACAGCGCCAGCATGGGTGCGACTAGGAAAAGCGGTAGCGACATTCCGAAGATCGCGAACGAGCGTCCGAGAACGTCGCCGACCGAACGAGGCCGCATCGCGCCGTAGCTACCGATCACTATGGCGATGAGCATCCAGCCGACCATCCCCCCCACGACCACCGAGGCAGTCGCTGCGGCGGCCGGCAGCAGGATGTCGATCACCGGTCGCTGCTGGAGGTAGGAGTAGCCGAGGTTCCCTTGTACCGCGTGCCAGAGGAACAGGAAATACTGCTCCCAGTAGGGCTTGTTCGTGCCGAGTACCTTTGCCACCTCTGCGATCCGCTGAGGTGTTGCGAATCTGCCCGCGAAGCGTTGGGCCGGGGTCGCGCCTGTGATCGCGGCGATGATGAAGAAGATGAACCACACGATGAGTGTGATCAGGATCACCTGGATGACGAGTGCGACCACTCGTCGGGCCAGAAACCGCGTCATCGTCGCGCCTTCGGGTCGAGTGCGTCGCGCAGGCTGTCGCCCAATAGATTGAAGGCGAGCATGGTGGCGACTAGCGCGACGCCTGGCACAAGCAGCATCGAGGGATTGATGCGATAGAAGCCCGAGTTGATGGCGTCAGAAAGCATCTGACCCCAACTGGCGGTAGGTGCTGGAACGCCGATGCCGAGGTAGGAGAGGCTGGCCTCGAACAGGATGTTGGTCGCGACGATCGAGGTCCCGAACACCAAGAGCGGCCCCCACGCCTGCGGCAGGATGTGGACTAGAAGCAGCCGACGCGGCCGGGCCCCCACCGTGCGGGCCGCCTGCACGTAGAGCCGGTCCTTGCCGGCAAGCGCGACACTGCGCACGATCCGCGCGGGGTAAAACCAGGTGAAGAGAGCGATCACGATCAGCACATTCAGCAACCCCGGGCCGACCACAATCGCGAGCGCAATGGCCATCAGCAGCGACGGGAAAGCGATCGCGGTCTCGATCATCCGCGCGATGACGGCGTCGATCCATCCTCCGCAGTAGCCGGCGAGCAGCCCGAGTGAGATCCCGATCAAGAGCGCCACGCCAGTCGCACCGAATGCGACGATCAACGAGACGCGGGCCCCGTATAGAACACGCACCAATTGGTCGCGCCCGAGGCTGTCCGCACCCAGCACGAATATCGTTGCGTGCGGGTTGGGCGTGGTCCCATCCGCGTAATACGGGTGCTGCATGACGCCGATCGGAATCCCCCGGGCCGATATCGCGTTGTTGTAGGGCGTGTTGGGGGGGTGACCTGTGAGATGAGCGGCGAGCGGAGCTCCCACGGTGGCCGCGAGGATCAATAGCATCAGGATCGTCATTGACAGCACCGCGGTTGGGTCGCGGCGGAGACGCGCCCACACGAGTTGGCGGTTGGAGCGGCCCGCTTGCGCGGCCCCGATCCCCTCCTCGTGACCTGGCCCGACGAGATCCCCGATCGTTGCGCTCAAGGCAGCCCTACGAAACGGCTTCCGCCCGCCGAAGCGATCTCGGCCACCTGCTCCTCGGCGCTATGCCCGTGCTCCCAAGCTTTCGCAACGGATGCGTGGGACGCCTTGGACCCCTCGTCATGACCGCGACACCTCGATCATCGCGGAAGTCAGCGCTTAAGCTTGCGGAGATTGGGACGGCAAAAGACTGGCGCACCTCTCGGGCTCCCTCTGGCCACGCTGGAACGTTCCACAGCATACCGATCCCTCGCGCAAAAAGCCATGGATCGACCTTAGTTGGAGCCTGATGTGGCCCGCCACCGGCGCGGGCGACGCTCGCGGCCAGGTAGCGCTCAGGGAACTCCAGTCGCAGATCGGCCAGACACCGCAGCGGCCAGCGCGTCGCGATGAGGTTGAACTAGATTCGCCGATGCTCGCGGCCGCTCAGCGACGGTGCCGCCAACAGGTCCGAGCTGTCGAGCAGTGCTAGCGAGCCGGGGACAAGAGCTTGATGACCTCGTCCAGGCCGGCGCGGAAGGGCTCGTCAGGGACAAGGGCGTCGGCACGCTTACCCCGGACCGTGGCGTCGTCTTCGCGACGTCGTGGCACCGGCCATCGAAAACGCGATCCGCCGTCTTCGGAATGAGCACAGACGCGGCTTCGAGCGCCGCCGTCGCGCGTCGAGAGCGAAGCACGCCTAATGCTCACCGCGGTTCTTCGCGCGCTCCGGTCGGCCGTTTGGCCCCCTCGAACTCGGTTGCTGACAGGCCGTCGGTTCGATCGACTCCTGCCGTGCGCGCACCCTACGTCGGCCGGTCGATCGGCCCTCGGGGGCTGCGGCCACTTCGCCGCGAGCTGCCACGGTTGTCTGGTCGGCCTCTGACTCTCGCTGGATCGTTGTCGATCGGCGAGAAGGAAGGGTGATCGGTGTGGAGCACTGGGCGGAGGTGAGTCCGAGTGAGGCTCCAGCGTGAGCGCACGCTCGAACGCAGCACGATCATGGATCGGGACTCCGTGCGAGACGATCACATACTCGAACGGGGAGCTCGAGCAACTCGCGCAGAGCAGGCAGGACCCGCCGCTCGCGCCATCGCGTCCTCCACACGCGGAGCGCCCAATCGGGCTCCGGCGCGGTCAGGGCTTCCGCAAAGATCAGCGCTGGCGCCACTCGAGGGTGCCGGAGCAGACGACGCCGTAGCCGCGCGCACGCGGTCGTCGGGCGCACCGCGAGCTCACTCGCGGCGAGCGCCGACCGCGAGCGAGGTCCTCGACCAGGACCGTGTACCAGCAGCCGGCCGACCAGCGGACCTTGACCAGCTCGACCGGGCCATCGGTCGACTCGAATGTCCAGCGATCCTCGATGTGGGCCGGGCCCGCGCGGTGCCGGTCCGGGCACACAACGGCCCGCACATCGAGCACGGTGGGGCGCTCGAGAAGTGGTGCGCTCATGTCGACTCCTTTGAACTTCGCGTGACCACGAGGCTATGTCGACGGGCGCCCGGGTCGCCGCCGCTCGGGCACCCAATACGGCCCAGGGGTCGCGGCGTTTGCACAAGGGGGTCGGTCGACCTAGGATGGGCTAGGAGCATGTGAGTTCATGCGCGCGCTTGCACCAGTGCAGTCAGGCTGCCTTCGGGTAAAGGGGTTTGACGTCTCCTACGAGGTGTTCGGCGCCGACGACCGGCCGCCTGTCCTGCTGCTCCCGACCTGGCAGATCGCTCCGAGCTTGATCTGGAAGATGCAGGTCCCCCACCTTGCGCGCTTCTTCCGGGTGGTCACCTACGACCCGCCGGGGATCGGCGGCGGCGAGCGCACCGAGGATCCGGCCGCGTTCGAGCTTGACCGGGTGGTCGACTACGGCATCGCCCTACTCGACCACCTCGACGTCGCCGCGACAAATGTCGTCGGCCTGTCGATGGGCGGCGCGCACGGCCTGTGGATGGCGGGACGCTATCCGGAGCGCGTCACGCGACTGGTGGCGATCGCGACCGTCCCACCGGAATGGGCATTCGGGGCGGATCCGGCGTTTTGGGAGCGGCGCGAGTCCTACGACGGGTGGGAGAAGAAGAACGCTCACTACTGGCGGGAGCACTACGTGGAGTGGGTCACCTTCTTCATGGAGCAGGTGTTCAGCGAGCCGCATTGCACCAAGCCGATCGAGGATGCCGTGGGTTGGGCCATGCAGACCACGCCGGACATCCTGATCAGCAGTGTGGTCAACCCCGCGCTGATGCCCGGTGTCCCGCTCGATCAAATCGTGCGGCGGATCGAGTGTCCGGTGCTCCTGATGCACGCGCGTGACGACCGGATCGCCGATGTCGCGATGAGCCGTGCGCTTGCCGAGGCCAGGCCGGACTGGGAGATGATCGAGTTCGACGCCGGCGGACACGGTGTGAGCATCCGCAACGCGGTGCGGGTGAATCTCGAGATCTCCCGCTTTCTCGGCGCGCCCGCGCCAACCCGACGGATGCTCCGGCGCGCGATGGCCCCGCGAGCACCGCGGGCGCTGTTCATCTCCAGTCCAATCGGCCTGGGCCACGCCCAACGCGACCTATCGATCGCCCGGGAGCTCCGCCAGCTGGTCGGCGAGCTCGAGATCGAGTGGCTGGCCCAGCATCCGGTAACGCGCGTACTCGAGGACGCGGGCGAGACGATCCATCCTCTCAGCCGCGCGCTAGCCAGCGAGTCGGCGCACTGGGAGGGAGCGTCGGGCGAGCACGAACTGCATGCGTTCCAAGCCCTCAGGGAGATGGACGAGATCTTCCTCGCCAACTTCATGGTGTTCCTCGACGTCGTCCGCGACGGCGCCTACGACCTGTGGGTGGGTGACGAGGCCTGGGAGGTGGACTACCAGCTGCACGAGAACCCCGAGCTGAAGACGGCGCCGTTCGTCTTCTTGACCGACTTCGTGGGCTACCTGCCGATCGACTCGCGTGCGGACTCGCGCGAGAGCTGCCTGACCAGCGACTACAACGCGGAGATGATCGAGCAGATCACGCGGTACCCACGCGTGCGCGACCGCGCGCTCTACGTCGGCGACCACGACGACATCGTTCCCGACCGATTCGGCCCGAGCCTCCCACTCATCCGCGACTGGATGTCCGAGCATTTCACGGCCATCGGTTACATCAACGCGTTCGACGCCGCCGACTACGCCGACGTACGCGCAGTCCGCGCACGGCTCGGATACGAGCCAGATCGTCCGCTGGTCATCTGCACCGTGGGCGGCACCGCGGTCGGCGAGCACCTACTACGCAAGGCGATCGCGGCCTGGCCGCTGATCCATGCCGAGCGCCCTGACGCGCACTGCGTGGTCGTTGCCGGACCTCGCCTGGATCCGGCCGGCCTCCCGCAGCACCCCGGCCTCGAGGTGCGCGGTTACGTACACGAACTCCACGAGCATCTCGCGGTCGCGGACCTCGCGATCGTGCAGGGCGGGCTGGGTACGACGATGGAGCTGACCTTGACCCGCCGCCCGTTTCTGTACTGCCCACTCATCGATCACTTCGAGCAGGTGTACCACGTTGCGCATCGCCTCGAGACCCACGGCGCTGGACGACGGATAGATTACGCACGGTGCAGCGCCGAAACCCTTGCGGAGCTCGCGCTCGAGACGCTGGGCTCGGACACCACGCACTATCGACCGCCCGAGCCGGGCGCCGCCAGGCGCGCCGCCTCGTCGATCGCCGACCTGCTTTGACCCACCGCAAGCGCTGACCACGCTGGACGAGCCCATTGCTCGAAGCGCTGCCGCGTCGGCGTACGGCAATCCGACCGCCATCGCGCGCCAGCGCTCGTCAGTGAACGTCGATCCGTCGAACGCTGCGCGCTGAGCGCCAGCCCGGACCCCGGCCTGCCCGGCGCAGGTCACCTCGATCCGCATGCCGCATTCCGGCACCGCTTTCGTGAGGTCGCGCTGAAGTGGCGTCCACGGCTCGTCAGCCTCCCACCCATCCTCAGACAGCAGACCGCGGAATAATTCGCCAAATCGCGCTTCGACAGATGCATGGCCCCGCGGCAAAACGCCGCGCTCGGGAGCCATGACATCGGCAGCCATCCGTCGCGCCAGCTCCTCGTCGTGTTCAGCTGCTGGCGCGATCGCCAGTCGCGGGTCCGGTCGTCCTGCCAGTCGCGCAGCGCGCCCACAATCTCGCTCAGACCGCCGAGCCCTGGCTTGCCTGACCTAATCATGTCGACATGGTCTCACGGAACTCGTGGACCGCCATTGTCACCGGCGGCGCGGAGGGTGACCGTGGATTCCGTGTCAGCTCGCGATACGGGCTCGTTCCTCGCGGGCGGCTTCGGGCGTGGGGAGCTTGTAGACGAAACCCCGTCGCGCGTGGTGGTAGTCGGGGCCGACGAAGCATTGGTGGCAGCGCGCCATCTCCTCGTGGCGGTATGCGTCGAGTGGTTTGGCGCGTTCGTCGATCACCCGCCGACGTCGCTTGTCCTTTAGGCGTGCCCGGTGCAGCCCGTCGTGCGCGACCCGTTCAGCGAAGCGCGCAGTGGCCGCCCGAAACTCCTCGAGGTTCTCGCCGAGGGCCGCGTCGAGTAGCCCGATCCTGACCGCCTCGCGTGAGCCGACCGGCCGGAACGGCGCTGACGTGAGCCGCGCCGTCGTGGTCGGGCCGACGCGACGTGGCAGCAGGTAGGTCCAGTACTCCGATCCGTATAGGCCGCCCATGTGCTGGTAGTACGGGTTCAGGACGGCGTCCTCGCGCGCGAGGGCGTAGTCGCCGGCGAGCGCGAGCGGCACGCCGCCCGCCGCCGCATCTCCGGCCAGGGCCGAGACGACGAGGTGCGAATCGGTCTCGACTATGTCCTTGACCAGATCGTCGATCGCGTTGAGGTTGCGCCAGGATTCCTGGACCGGGTCCTCGGCCGCTTCGATCTCGTTTAGGTGAATGCCGTTTGAGAAGTAGTCATCGCCTCCGAGCAGCACGATCACTTTGGTGCCCCGCTGGGCCCGGGCGTGCGCGAACGCCTCGCGGAGCCGCCCGCACTGCTCGGTGCTCATCGCACCGTTGTAGAACGCGAACCGCAGATACCCCACCCCCGCGTGCTCGTGGTAGGCGATCTCGCGGTAGGTGTGGTCGTCGGGGACCTGGGCGTCGAGCGCGATCTCGACCTCCGGAACCTCGACGTCGATGCCGGCGAGCGCAAGCGCACGTGAGGCAGGGAGCTTGAAATACCTCTGCCCCGGCGTGTCCTGCCGCTTGAGGTGCGTTATCCACACCGCACCGTCCACCGTCGCTCGGCAGATCGCGCCGTTACGCTGACCGATGAGTTCGCCCGGCCGGCCATTCAGCGTCCGCTCCGGGTGTGCCCCGAACAGGTGAAAGTGCGTGCCTTCGATCGCGTCGAGCACGCCGGGGTGACCGTCGCCGGCGTGTACCTTTCGCAGGACACGCTCGGTGCGATCAGACTGCCAGTCGATCGCGCGAACCTCCTGGGCCATCAGCGGCAGGCAGGGACCGGGCGCCACAGTCGACACCTGAGTCTTCGCCGATGGCGCTGCCCCGATCAACACAAGTCTGTCGATCGCGTCGAGGACCGCCTCGACCGCCGCGCGACGTACCTCGTGCCGGTAGAGGCTGCTCTTGGCCGCCTTCCGCATGCCGAACCGGCATGTCGCCCATACCTCTCCGGCGTCGACATCGTCGATGGCCTGCAGCACGGTCACTCCCCAATCCGGCTTATCTAGCTCGATCGCCCAATCCAGCGAGGACGGCCCACGATCGCCTCGCGGTCCGGGATGCACGATCAGGCAGCGATGCCGGCGCCAGATCGATTCAGGGATCAGCGTCTTGAGGAACGGACACACGATCAAGTCCGGAGCATGCATCCGCACCGCTGTCTCCATCGCCGCGGCCGAGTCGACCACCGCAACCGCCACCTGGTGACCGCGGTCGGTCAACGCGATCCAGGCCCGCTGGCTCAAGCTGTTATACGCTGATACGAGGAAGAGAATCTGCATGGCGTGTGAACCCTCATGTCTAAGAGGCGCACCGCGCCTCGGAAATACGCTCTGTTTCGAGCCTTACGCGCGGCTCTGGCGAACGGTTCGCGGTTCTCGCTTACCGCTCGGCTACCACGCTAGGGAAACCACACCGAGGTCGCATCAAGGGGGCCACCTAAACAGGCATGGACAGCCGGTCCCTCTGATCAGGGACCTCGCCAACCGGGTTGCGTACGCAGGCTGGCCACTCCCATTTAGTCGCTGGTGAGACTGCCCTGTCCGTTCTCAACCTGAGGGTGCTCGCGCGCCGCGCACCGTGAACGATGCACCGATTGTCGGCATATTAAGTAAGTCACCTCGAAGCGTGCGGGGCATCGGCCGCTGGAGCGTTGCGCGGGTCACCACGCGTACCGCGTGGCGACGAAGCGATCGACTATGGAGTTGCTGGCCCGCGCGCGCAGCGGACCAGTCCGTCGCGCTCGAGGCGGCCTATTTCGGCGGTGGTCATGCCGAGTAGCTCCGTGAGCACGGCTTCGGTGTGCTCACCGAGTTGAGGTGCGCGCCGGACGTCGGTCCGCGGGATGGCTGAGAAGTCCAGTGGCGTGCCGGGCATCAGGTAGCGCCCGACACCAGGGTGCTCGACCTCCTCCCACATCTCGTTTTCGGTCGAGCAGCGGGGGTCCTCGTGCACGAGCTGCGAGAAGGTTTGATAGGCGCCCCAGGACACGCCCGTCCCCGCGAACGCGGCGCGGATTTCGCTGAGCGTGCGCGCTTCGAACCAAGGCTTCAGGACCGCCGCGAGCAGATCGCGAGCCTGGAACCGGTCGGACACGGATTGCAGATCGATGTCCATTCCATGCTCGAGCGCGCTGACTGCTCGAGCGACGCCGGTGACCTCGACCAGCGCGTTCCACTGGCGGGTCGTGAGCGCCACCACCATGGCTCGGCGGCCGTCGCTGGTCGGGAAGTCGTGCCCGAACGCGCCGTACAGGTAATTGCCGTCCCTGGGGGCATCTTTGCTCTCGAGCTGAGCTTCGGCAACCCGCCCGAGGTGGCCGACCATCGCGAAAGCAACGTCGGAGAGGGCAATCCGTACAAGCTGACCTTCCCCGGTTCGCATTCGATGCCGATCGGCGGCCAGTAGCCCGGTCGCCGCGAGACCGCCCATGATCGCGTCCCAGGCCGGCAGCACGCTGTTCAGCGGCTCCGAGAAGTTCCGCGGACCGGTGGCCCAGGGGAACCCGGTCGCCGGGTTAACCGTGTAGTCAACCTCAGAAGTGCCGTCGCGATTTCCCGCCAGCGACACCATCACCAGGTCGGCGCGGCGGGTCGACAACGATTCGTACGATAGCCATCCTCGCGCTGGAAAGTTCGTCAAGAACGTCCCGGCGGCGGCGATGCACGCCTCGACCAGCTCGCGTCCCCGATCGGAGCGGATGTCGACCTCGAGCGAGCGCTTGCCCTTGTTCAGGCCTGCCCAGAACAGGCTGTCGCCACCCGAGGCGAGCGGCCAGCGGCCGTAGTCGAGCCCGCCGCTGAGCTGGTCGAAACGGATCACATCAGCGCCGAGCTGCGCGAGCGTCATCCCCCCCAGCGGAGCGGCGACGAACGCCGAGCCCTCAACGACCGTCAACCCCGCAAGTATCCCCTCCCCGCTCATGGCATCAGGCCTGTGAGGCGCCACTCCAGCACCGGCCGCGGCTCATCGTCGTCGTGTGCCTGCGCGGAGACGACGATCCGCGCGTGGACGAGCCCCCCGTCGTCCAATGGCTCCACCTCCTCGAGGGCGATCTCGCTGCGCAGCAGATCCCCTTCGAAGGTCGGGCCGAGGTGATCGCACGAACGCCACGCCAGGATCGTTGCCAGGTCGGGCAGCACCCGCGTCAGATGGGACGCGGCGATCCCGATCACATGGCCGCCGTACACCAGTCGCTGCCCGTGCACGCCCGCGGTCGCGTCAGTGTGAGTCATCGCAACGTTGAGGCTCAACCGGGCCAGCTCGGGCGCCGACGTCACGGTCTCGCCGGCCTCCAACGCCCAGCGCTGCTCGGCTCGCAGATCCTCGAACAGCGGCCCGAGCGGCTCGCGTCGGAGCTCCTCCAGCCGCCACCCGGATGGAATCAGGTCGTGAACGTCGTGCTGCTCCGCACGATCGGCCACCCCTTGCACGTCGTCGCCGACCTCGCCCGGATCGTCCGAGCGTGCGGGCAACAGAGGGCAGCGGTAATAGTCGAGCACGATTTGACCGTCAGCGTCCGTCGCCGTGACATGCAACAGCACCATCCCGCGCGGCTGTCTGCGCGACGAGCTCGCGCGCCGCTTCGCCACCACCCTCGTGGTCGTCCGCAGCGTCACCCCGAGATGCACCGGGCGGGCGGCCAGCCCGCGGTAGAACAGATTCCCCAGCACTCGGCCGCTCGGACCGGTCGACTGCCCGATCGCCACGTCGCACACCAGCATGGGATGCGCCAGCATCGCAGTCGCGCCCGTCACCTCGCGGCACAGCGGCTCGTCCAGCGACAGTCGAAGCCGATCCCCCACGATCGCCTGATGAAGCGCGGCGTGCGCGGCTGTGAGCGTCAACCCCGGCGCGTGGAACACAGCGCCGACGGCAAGATCCTCGTAGTACGGAGGACCATCGAGCGACTCTGCCGGAGATTCCGGCCGGCGCGGAAGGCCGAGCAGGCGCTCGGCATGAGCGCGCATCGCCTCATCCACCATCGCGCCGCCCACGCGCACCGCAGCGTCACCGCTCTCCGCACTGGCCTCGAGCGCGTCACTCACCTGCCGAGCCCAGCCCGCCTCGCGATCGGTGACGGCGAACGCACGGTTAAGCGTCTCTACCTGCTCCGGATGAATCGCCCATTTACCGTCAAACCCCAGCTCCCGGGCAGCCCGCGCCGCGCGCGCCAGCCACAACGGCTCTCCCAACCGTAAAAACGGCCCGTCGATAGCCTGAAGGCCCGCCGCCCGCGCGGCGGATAACACCGTCTCCTGGTAATACGACCAGCGCTCGACATCCCGCTCCGCCCCACGCCGCCCAAGCGCTGTAGCCAGATCCGCGTACCCGAGGATCAACGCCTGCAGCTGCGGCGTCGACCCAGCGATCGCCGCCGCCGCCTCGATTCCCTCCGGCGTCTCGATCAACGCCTGCAACCCAACCCCATCCCCAAGCAACGCGGCGATCCCCACGAGCACGTCCGGACCATCGACCTTCGGAACAACCACCGTCAGGCACCTCGACGCGCAAAGCCCGCTGACCAGCTCTAGATCGGCCGCCAACTCAGACGAGCCCGGAGCGTTGACGCGGACCGCGACCGACCGCTCCATCCACTCCGACCGTCCAAGCGTCCGCGCGATCGCCTCCCGAGCCTCCTGCTTGGCGCCCACCGCGACCGCATCCTCGAGATCAAACACCACCTCATCGGCCGGCACCACAAGCGCCTTCTCGTGCATCCGCACCGCATGACCAGGAACCGACAAGCACGAACGACGCCGGCGCGTATACGCGCGGTCAACAACGGAGGCCATGAGCCTCGACGATATCCACCCCGCGGCTCAGACGGATGCGTGACCGGCAGGCTCCTTGCTGCGGCGGGCTCCCCTCCTACTGGACGGGTCGCCGGTTGTAGAGGTACATGGCCCATAGATAGCTGGCGCCGGTGATCGCGAGGCACCACACGATCGCCTTGACGCCGGCGCTGCCGACGTGCTGGTCCGCGAGCAGGCTGCGCACGGTGTTGGTGACCGGGGTGAAGGGCTGATTCTCGGCGAACCAGCGCAGGCCGCCGGGCATCGAGGCGACAGGCACGAAGCTGCTGCCGAGGAACACCAGGAGGGTGAGGACCATCGGTGTGTTGCTCGCGGTCTCAACGCTCTTCGCGAGCAGGCCAAGAGCGACTGATAGCCAGATCAGCGCGACGGCCAGCAGCACGAGAACCCCGAGGGCGGCGAGCCAGCGCATCGGGTCGGCGGCGGAGTGATAGCCGATCAGGAGCGCCACGGCAATGGTGACCGCGAGGCTTATCAGCGTCAGGACCAGGCTGCTCAAGACATGACCGGCGAGCACGGCGGGTCGCCAGATTCGCATCGTCTTGAAGCGGGCGACGATGCCCTCGGTCATGTCCTTGGCCACCGAGATGGCGGTGATCTGAGCGGCGCCGACGACGGTGAACAGCAGCATTCCGGGGGTCAGGAAGTTGATGTAGGCGCCCCGTCCGCCCCCGACCGTGATTCCGTCGCCGAGCGTGCCGCCGAAGACGTACACGAACAGCAGCAACAGCACAACGGGCATGAAGATCGGAAACATGGACAGCCCGGGGTAGCGCTGCAGGTGGCGCAGATCGCGCCGCAGCATGGTCGTCGAATCGCGTAGGGCGTAGGTGCTGGTCATCCGTAAACCTCCTCTTCGGTTTTCGACTCCGCCGGCTCAGCGCCCCGGCCTGTCAGCGCGAGGAACACGTCGTCGAGATCGGGGGTGTGAATCGCGAGATCGACTACGTCGACACCGGCCTCATCGAGGTCGCGGAGAACACGACGCAGGGTGGCGACGTTGCCGTCGGTAGGGATCTGCAAGCTCGGCGAGCCCTGGCCGGTGACCGGCATTCCCAACGCATCGCCGGCCACGAGTTGCGCCTCGGCGTCGGCGAAGCGGACATCGATCCGGCCGCCGGGAACTCGCTGCTTGAGCTCCTGCGCGCTGCCCTCGGCGACCAGCCGTCCGCGGTCGAGGATCGCCACCCGGTCCGCTAGCTTGTCCGCCTCGTCGAGATACTGCGTGGTGAGGAACACCGTGGTGCCGTCGTCGGCCAGGCTCTCCACGATCTCCCACATCGTGCGACGGCTGCGCGGATCAAGGCCGGTGGTCGGCTCGTCGAGGAAGATGACCTGCGGCGCGCCGATCAAGGTCATCGCCAGGTCCAGACGGCGACGCATCCCACCCGAGTACGTCATCGCGATACGGTCGGCGGCATCAGCCAGCTCGAACCGCTCGAGCAGCTCGTCAATGCGCTCTCGCGCGGGCGCGCGCGAGAGGTGGTGCAGGTCGGCCATCAGCGCGAGGTTTTCTCGACCTGTCAGCAGCTCGTCAATCGCCGAGAACTGACCGGTCACGCCGATCGCGGCGCGGACCGCGTCGGCCTCGCGCCTGACGTCGTGTCCGGCGACACGGATCGTGCCGTGATCTGCCTCGAGCAGCGTGGCGAGGATCCGCACCATCGTCGTCTTGCCCGCCCCGTTGGGTCCCAGCAGCGCGAACACGCTGCCCTGCTCGACGGCGAACTCGAGTCCGTCGAGGACGACGTTGTCGCCGAAGGACTTGCGCACATCGACGGCGGTGATTGCGGGTGAGGATGGATCTGTCATGGCGTTCTTTCGATCGGATGCTTGATGTGACGTGGTTGCAGGGGCACGAAGCTCATGAGGGCAACTCGCCCGAGGCACGAAGGGCGTCACGACGCGCCTCCCACTGCTGCCGAAGCGATTGGGTGCCCTCGACCAGGAAATCCGCGAACGCCGACAGCTCGAGCAGGTCCGCCCGGCGCTCGGGCGGCGCGTCGCTCAGCACCTCGAGGCCCTCCCGGGCGAGATCACCGAGCTCTTGGTACTCGGTGATGTCGAACCCCCGCGCTTCCGCAGAGGTGAAGTCAGTCCGGATGCGGTCCATCCGCTCCCCGGCCGCTCGCGAGCGTTGAACGGCATGAAGACGCTCCAGCACGTCCAGCGCGCCGGTGATCGCGCTGCGGCTCGCCAGCAGCGCCTCGCTCAGCTCGGCAATCGACTGTTCTCGTGGCTCGCACACCAGCAGGTAGCCGAGCACGCGTCCAACCATCGGCGGAAACGCGTAGCGGCGGGCGTAAAAGCGGCCCAGGTGGTCGGCGAATGTGATCTCTTCATCGCGTGGCATACGCCAGTTATAGCACGTACAACGCAGATAACACAAATTTGTGTGATCTCGGACCCTTGACGCACAGCCTGAAGCAGGCGTGTCGGCGCGCCATAGGCATCGCCAGCTCGGGGCGCGCCGGGACGTTCGCTCTCAGGGAATGCGATCGTCGCGCGGCTGGCGCGAAGCTACGGGGTCGCGGAGTCCTTACGCAACTCTTCGCGGCTACTAGAGCAACCGTGCCGATACACGGACAGGTGTTCGAGACGGTCTCCGGACCGATCGCGGGCCATTGGCACCCCGAGACGGCAGACCGTCTGGCGGACCTCTGCGGGCAGCGCGCCGGCAGGTGGGCCACCCGCCACGCACGACGGTATGTGCCGGTAGATCGACTCGGTCGGGGTTTCAACCACAGACGCCTTTCCAGGCGAACTTCCTGAACCCAGATCCACGGGGCGGTGCGGCCCAGCGGATTGTGCCACCAGAGGATTAATCGAAATGTGTAAGACAAGTGCCGTATCTACGGCTGCAGCGGGCCGTGGACGTTCTCACGACAGCGAGATGGCGGCGTCGCATGGCTTTCGCGCGTGCCCGGCCGGTGAGAAGAACGACCGGGATCCCGCGATCGCACGGGCAGTGGCGCGGGCGAAGTCGGGGGACAACGACGCCATCCGCTTCCTCTACCTCCGCTACAAGGACAACGTCTACGGCTATGTGCTGAGCATCCTGCGCGATACGCACGAGGCCGAGGACGTCACCCAGAGCGTGTTCATAAAGCTGATCTCGGTGATCCACAAGTACGAGCCTCGCCAAGTTCCGTTCACCGCGTGGATCCTGAGGGTGGCGCGCAACGTGGCGATCGATTCGATGCGCCAGCGCCGGCCGGTGCCCTGCGAAGAGGTCATCGAGAGCTGGCGCACGGCTGATGACTTGAACCACGACCGCCGGCTGGGACTCGAGCAGGCGCTCGAGACGCTGACCGACGAGCACCGCGAGGTCGTCGTGCTGCGCCATTTGGTCGGGCTAACCCCGGGAGAGATCGCCGACCGCATGGGCCGCTCCGAGTCCTCGATCCACGGGCTGCATCATCGCGCGCGCCGGGCCCTGCGCCGCGAGCTGATCCGCGTGGAGTGCGCACCGACCACGCGCCGGGCCAACCGCGACGGCCACGTAGCAACGGACTGAGGCGCGCGGCCGGGTGCTGGCCCGCTCCGCGGCTTGAGGGAGGAGAGCAGCGGGCGCCGGCGATGGATGGACGACACCCGTTGCCACGGTCAGCGGTGCGGCGCTAGCCATAGGCGAGGACACAGACACTCAGAAGGCGGCGGTCGGCGTCAGTTCTGCTTCCAGGCAGATTCAGTCACGCTGGCGCAATCTCATGCCGGCGCTCTCGCTGCCGCTATCGGACACTTTGGGTCACGCTCTGGGCGGAGCGTGGCGTCGACGGCGTCGTCCAGCGTCGTCGGCCGCCGCTCCGGACAACATGAGCCACGGGAAGGCCGTCAGCGGCACCTTGCCGCGCCCGAGCGCTCGCCGCCGGCAATGCAGCGTCCAGCCGTGGCTCGTCGCCGCCGGTCGTCAGAGTCACGTTAGATACGACCCGCCGGGCTCAAAACGCGGTGGCGTCAGCGGTACGCCGCCCAGCCCCCCATATCGGCGTGGTCGGCGGCGTCCGTTCCGAGCACTGGATGAAGGTCGATCGCAGGGGAGTGGCGGCTTGCCGGGGTTTCGCGGCCGAGCGCCTCGGCCATGGCGCGAACGTGATGCGGACCGCCCCCGCAGCAGATACCGATATAGCGGATGCCGGCGCGTCGCGCCCAGCCTGCGAATTCCGCCATCTCGAACCGGGTGCAGGAGAAGGGCTCGAGCTGTAGTGGGAAGGCTCGGCTCCCCTCGGCTGTGGTGAGCGACTCGAAAGCCGGCGTCGCGTCGGAGGTTCGATAGGGAACCGGCTGTGCGGCGATGGGCGCATCGACACCCGCGCGAAGCTCGGTCAGCAGAGGCTTCATCGTCTCCGGTCCGCGCGAGCAGTTGAGCCCGACGATGGTGGCGCCTGCGTCTGCTGCTCGGCGGCAGGCCTCGAGGTACGGGTAGCCATCGTAGGTGCTGGTGGGGTGCACGCTGGCGAAGGTGACCATGACCGGTAGACCGAGCGCGTGGCATACCTCTAGCCCAATCAGCGCCTCGCCGAGATAGTCATTGGTCTCGGCAATGACGAAGTCGACGCCCTCATCTGCCGCCCAGCTCAGTTGTTCCTCGTATTGCGCACGCACGCTGGCACCGGTGCGCCGGGCGTCCGCGGGATCGTAGGACCAGGTGTTGGAGATGTTGGCGGCGACGAGCGCTCCGCCCTCGCGAGCGACCTCATTGGCGATGCGCACGGCGGTCCGGTTCATCTGTTCGAGGTCCCCCTCGCGTCCGACTATCTTGAGCTTCTCGCGGTGGGCGTAGTAGGTCAGTGCCACCATGACGTCAGCGCCGGCACGCAGGAACTCGCGGTGCAGCTCGATCACCGCCTCTGGTGCGTCGAGAATGACTTCGGGAACATACGGTCCGGCCTTGATGTAGCCACGGCGCTCGAGTTCGAAGACGTAGCCCTCGGCGCCGAGGACCACGTCCTCAGCGAGGCGTTGCTGAAGCGTTCGCGCTGACGGCCGGTCCTGCATGGGAGCTTCCTTTCGTGAATCGCGCTGGGTTGAAGCGGCTGACGTCGTGGAAGGTTCCGCGTGTGATGGCAAGCTCTGCCAGCACCCGCCCGACCCACGGGGCGAACTTGTAACCAGTGCCTCGCCATCCGACGCCGACATAGCCACCGGGGAAGCCGGGTACGGCGCCGAGAACGAACTCGTCGTCGGCGACGAGGTCGTAGTCGCACCCGTCGACGTCGTCAACCGGCTCGATCAGCGCATCCAGCAGGGTCGGCACGCAGTGCTCGACGAACGACATGACGCTGTCAATCGTGGTGGTCGCGCGTGGCAGGTCCGGCGGGTGGTAGTAACCGATCTTGACCTTGTCGACCAGGCCGTCGATGATCGGGTGGCAGTAAATCCCGGCGTCGAGATAGGCGATGACAGGCATGGCATCCGAGGCGAACTGCTCGCGGCAACCAACCGGAGGGGTGAAGTACTTGGCTTCGATCGGGCGGTCGCGAGTGAGCGGGACCTGAAGGATCGCCCCGTTCAGGCGCGCGAGCACGTCGTTCGTTCCGTGACCAGCCGTGACGACGAGCGATCGCGATGACCATTCGCCGAGATCCGTAACCACCCGGATCTCGCTCCCGCGGCGTGCCGCGAGGCGAGTGGTTACGCCCTCCACTATGCGCACGCCGCGTTCGGCCAGCGCCCGCAGCAGAGCGGCCGTGACGGCGGGCAGGTTCACCACGCCGCCGTCCAGATCGATGTAGCCGACGTCAGCCTCGAGGTACGGGAAGCGCGCCCGCAGTGCCTTTCCGGCAAACGAGGCGGACGGGATACCCAGGTCCTCGAGGACACGATGGCTGAGGTGCCCGTATGTGCTCGTCAGGTCCGGCGTCACCGAACGCTTCGCGATGTTCATGCAGCCGCACCGGGTCAGCACCGACGTATCCGTCTGTTTCTCGAACTCGTCCCACAGCCGCAGGGCCTCACGCGCGAGCCGGGCGTAGGCGGGATCGAGGTAATCGCTGCGGTAGGACCGCGTGCGCCCGAACGAGGCGGTCGTCGGATCCCCGATCCGACCGCGCTCGAGCACCACGACCCGGTCGACGCGCTCGGACGCGTGGTACGCCGTAAACAGACCCATGACCCCGCCACCGATGACCACCAGATCCTCTGTCATACGGCGGACCACTCCAGACCCCGAAGCTCGACAGCGCAAGTGCCCGCCACCGACTCGGGAAGGGCGACGGAGATCCGGCGAGGAGACTGTTTCTCGATGCGCAACTGGATTGCTTGCTGAACCGATTCAGTGAATCGCTTCAGTATGCTTGATCGTCGACGCGCGTGCATCGACGTGTCCGGACCCGTGCCCATCTCGCGACGCGCACGCACTCGCCGGGGCCGCCGCCCGGCGACGCTCGGCCACACGGGCATACGTCAGCGAAGATCGACCAGAGGCCACATCTCCAGGTGTCGCGAACCTCGACGTCCTCCCCACTGACCGACGTCGCAGATTCCGCGCCTACCGCGAAAGCACGCCGGGCCGCCGGGTACCGCGCGAACACGGAAGCGGGTCTGGCAAGACCCGCGGCGCACGGCCGATCGTGTGGTGGCGCGCGGAACGTTTGGAGCTATTTGGCCGCTAGCCGTGGTTGTGCTGGGCGGTGTGGAGCTGAATTTCGCTGAGCACCGACCCGGCGAGGTTGGAGAGGATCTCGACCTGCTCGGTGGTCCAGTGTCTGGGCTGGTGGTCGATTGCGCAGAGTGTGCCGAGCACCTGTCCGTTGGGGCTGATCAGCGGCGCGCCGGCGTAGGCGATGATTCCGAGGTCGCGGATCGCGGGGTTGTTCCGTAACAGCGGGTGCTCGCGGGCGTCCGAGACGACGAGCGCGCGGCGCGACTCGACGACGTGCTGGCAGAAGGAGTGCGAGAGCGGAGTCTGGCGTTGCGCGGCCCAGGGCTGCCGGAGTCCTAGACAGCTCTTGAAGAACTGCCGGTCACTGTCGACCAGCGACACGAGCGCGACCGGCACGTTGAGCACGGTCGATGTGAGCCGGGTCAGACGATCGAAGCTTTCCTCGGGAGGACTGTCGAGCAGCATCGAGCGGTGCAGTTCGCGCAGGCGTTCGGGTGCGCGAACTGCGGTCGGCTGTCCGTCGCTCCGTTGCCGGCGGGCCGCGCGTTCGGCGATCGCCTCGATGGACTGCTCGGACTCCGAGTCGCCGCGCCGTCCGGCGAGATACGCGAGTCGCACGATCGTCGCGTCCCTGACGAATTGGGCAGCGCTGATGCCCTGGATCGTGGACTCCTCCTCTAAGAGTTCCCAGAGATCGTCGCTGAAACGGACGGTAGTAGCGCGCATCGGCATTGCCACAGCATATCCGATAACCGATATCGGTCAAGCGAGTCTGGCCGATTGTTAACGGGGTATTACGCATATCAGATAGCTGATCCGCTATCGCTTTCTTGGTAGGCTTCCGCAGGAGTCGCCCTGCGCAAGATGACGATTACCCCCCTCAATCAGCCGCCCTGACCATCGTCAGGGCCGCCTCCTGAGCGGTCTCAAAGAGCGCCTTGCTCGCGCCATGTTCGTCGCGCATGCGTCAGGTCCGTAGGACTCTCAACGTAGGCGCCCAACCACGCTGACAACCGAAAGATGGTTCATGTCGCAATCAATAACGATTGACTCCCGCCGGTCCAATCTGACAACCGACCTCACCGTGACCGCCGGCGAGATCCGCGCCGCCACCGCTCAGGGCGACTTCGCCCGTGGTGAACGGCACCAAATCGGTCGCGGTTTTGCCCACGGCGATTTCGCCACCGGGATGCGCACTACCAGCGCGCCGCGGGTAACCCGCGATTTCGCGACCGGAATGCGCACCTCACCCCGACGGATGGCGATCGGCGATTTCGCGACCGGAATGCGCACCGTCTCGGCGCCGGTCATCACCAACGACCCGACAACCGCCGACACCGCGCTCCCCATCGCCGCCTGACGTTCTCTCGTACCGTCGTCCCTCAACGATCGAGATTGCCCCCGGGGTCGTCGGTTGACGACCGATGACCCCGGGGTTGGTCCCCCCTGGGGGTTCGATACCAGGTAGCTAATCCGCAATCGGCTTGCTACCGGCATCGGCATGCCGGCACCTCTGCTGTGCCAGGCGATGCGACCGCCCAGCCCGTCGGGCGGAGTAGTGTCGCGTTGGACGAGACGCGAGCGTCGCGCTTACTGGTGCTCGCTCGTGGTGGCCATCGCGCGCTGGGTGCGAGGATGAGCGTGTCATGGTCGGCATCACTCGCGACGAAGGGGCGCCGTTGCTGGGTCGCCTTGAGGAACAGAGCCTCATGACGTCGCTCTTGGACGACGTTGGCGCACGAGGCCAGGCGCTTGTGGTTCGCGGCGAGCCGGGAATCGGCAAGTCGCGCCTGCTGTCCGTGTGCGAGCGAATGGCGAGCGAGCGGGGTATGACGGTGCTCTCCACGACTGATGTGCAGTCCGAGGCAAATCTGCCGTTTGCCGGGTTGCATCAACTGTTCCGACCGGTGCGCGGTCGTACGAGCGAGCTCCGCGACGTCCAGCGCGCCGCGCTCGATGCAGCTTTCGGCCTTACGGACGAGGCGGCGCCCGAGCATTTCCGGATTGCCATGGCTGCCCTTGACCTGGTCTCGGAGGCTGCCTCTGACGCACCGGTTCTGCTGATCGTCGATGACGCGCAGTGGCTCGACCCGCCGACCTCGGACGTGCTCGCATTCGTGGCACGGCGAATCGAGTCCGACCCGATCGTCTTGCTGGCGGCGATTCGCGACGGCTACCCGTCGACGCTCGGCGAGGCGGGGCTTCCGGAGCTTCATCTCGCCGGTCTCGACGACGCCACAGCGGGTGCGTTGCTGGACGTGTCAGCTCCTGGACTCCCGCTCGCGTCACGGAGCCGGGTGCTGCGGGAGGCTGCCGGTAATCCGCTTGCGTTGCTCGAGCTTCCGGCTAGGTCCGGCGAGCGCGAGGACGAGCCAGAGCTGCCGGGTGGTTTGCCGCTGAGCGACCGGCTCGAGCGTGCCTTCGCCGCGCGTGTCTCTGATCTGCCTGACGCGACTCGCCTCGTGCTGCTGGTCGCCGCCCTCAACGACTCAGACGCATTGAGTGAGATTCTGGCTGCCGGCAGCGCGGTAGTCGGAGCAGATTTGGGGCTTGACGTCGCGGCGCCTGCCGCCGCGGCGGGCATCGTCAAGGTCGATCTGCAGACGCTTCGCTTCAGACATCCCCTCATGCGCTCCGCAATCGCGCAGATCGCGGCGCTGGAGGACCGTCGGCGTGCTCATCAAGCACTGGCAACTGTGCTGGCAAATCAACCCGACCGCCGCGCATGGCACCGTGCGGCATTGCAGGGCGGTGAACACGAGGACATCGCGCTCGATCTCGAGGCGGCCGGAAAACGGGCGCGGCAGCGCGGCGCGATCGCCGTAGCGGTAGCCGCGATGACACGCGCCGCAGGACTCAGCGAGCCCGCAAGCCGTAGCCGTCGGCTCCTCGCTGCCGCGAGCCTTGCCGTGGAGCTGGGGCGGCCTGACCTCGTCGCGCCGCTGCTTCGTGAGGCCAGACAGCTCGACCTTGGAGCGTTGGAGCGCGCGCGGCTCACCTGGATCGAGGAGACGGTTTCTAATCGCCCCCTAGGCGACGTCCAGCACTTCAGGTCTCTGATCGCGGCGGCGGAACGCGCCGGCTTAGCCGGAGACGACAACCCGCACGTCGATTTGCTGTGGCTGGTCGCCTCGCGCGCCTGGTGGCGCGATCCAGGCCCCGATGCCCGACACATCCTGATCGACGCGGCACGTCGGCTGGGCGGGATCGATGCTCAGGATCCACGCGTTTTCGCGGTGCACGCGTACGCCGATCCGTTGGGTCATGCGAGCGGCGTGTTGGCGCGCCTGCGCCGGGAGGCACGGGACGAGCGGCTCGACGCCGACGCTGCACGGTTCTTCGGCCCGGTCGCGGTCACCGTCGGCGCTTTTGACCTTGCGACCGATTTCCTCGCAGTGGCGGTGGATGGTCTGCGGGCGGAGGGGCGATTGGGGCATCTGCCGAGGCTGTTGGCGCTGTACTCGATGATCGCCGCCCGCCTCGGCGCGTGGGATGAAGCGATCCCCGCAGCCGAGGAAGCGAAACGTCTCGCCGAGGAGTTCGCGCAACAACGCTGGCAAGCCGCAGCTGACACGGTCATCTCGCTTGTGGCCGCGATGCGCGGCGACAAAGAGAAGGCCGAGCACCTGGCGGCCGAGGCCGAACTCATCGTGGAGCCCCTCGGCTCAAACAGCACGATCGCGCTTGCACAGTTCGGAAAGGTGTTGGCCGCGCTCGGAGCCGGCCAGCACGCGGACGCGTTCGCCTACGCCAACCGGGTGTTCGACCCTGCCGACCCGGCACACCATCCCGTGATCGCATCGTGGTTGATCGCGGATCTCGCCGATGCCGCGCGCCACATCGAGCGGCTCGATGCAGCGCGAGCGCGCGTCGCGCAGCTCGAGGCGACCCTAGGCGAGCGGCCTGGCACATGGATCGAGTTAGGCCTCCGACATGCGCGCGCGCTAGTCGCGGAGCCGGAACAGGCCGGCAGGCGGTTCGAGGAGGCGCTATCGGGCGATCTGACACGGTGGCCACTCCAGCGCGCTCGGATTGAGCTCGCGTATGGCCAGTGGCTCCGACGTAACCGCCGTGTCGCCGAGTCGCGCGCGCTGTTGCGTGCCGCGCGCGACACCTTCGACGCACTGGGGTGCGCACCATGGAGCGACCAGGCGCGGAGCGAACTGCGTGCGGGTGGCGAACGGAGCCGCCGTCGCGTCGTCGAGGCTCGCGTTCAGCTGACCGGGCAAGAACTACAGATCGCCCAGCTTGCGGCTAGGGGTTTGTCGAACCGGGAGATCGGCGAGCGCCTTTACCTCTCGCATCGCACGATCAGCACGCACTTGTACCGGGTGTTTCCGAAACTCGGCATCACTTCGCGAGCTGAGCTGAACGCGGCGCTGACGCCGACAGAAGTGCGCGGCTAACGCGTCGGTCACCGTCGGTAGAGGCTGGGAAACACGGCGCCCGCACGCCGCCAGTCCTGGCGCGGCCGCGGTGTCTACGTTGGAAAAGGCCCAACCGTCGGCCGCAGCCCGAGCAATCGCATGTCCATCAGCAGGTCCGCGATTTGATCCTCGACCGCCCCGGTCCAGTCCTCCGGAGCCTCGACTCGGAGCACGAGAGCACCACACTCAGCGCGATCCGCCCCGTCCAGTGTGATTGCCGGCGTCCCGGCCCGGGTCCGTTCCTTGAGCCACGCGCGCACCTCTGACTTGCTGAGCGACGCGGACTGCTCGAAGGTGATCGCCACCTCGGCCACACGGACACTCTGTCACTCACGCCGCCCAACGACCATCGGTGTTAATCCCGATTTTGTCTCCGGCGCCCCGGCGGTCAAGCGAACTAGGGTTCGACGAGGCCGCGACGGATTGCATACCGCGTCAGCCCGGCTGCATTGCGGAGGCCGAGCTTCTCGAGGATGTTGGCGCGATGATGATCCACAGTCTTCTTGCTGATCGAGAGCAGGTGAGCGATGTCGTCGCTGGTATGCCCCTCGGCGATCAGCTTGACCACCTGAAGCTCGCGGGGGGTGAGTGGGTCCTCGGGGACCGCTCCGCCGCTCCGCGCTCGCTCCAGGTAGTCGCGGATCAGCGCCGTGACAGCAGCTGGATAGAGAAATGGTTCGCCACGCATCGACGCTCGGCACGCCGCGACCAGATCGCGGTTGGCCGCGGTCTTGAGAACGTAGCCCGACGCCCCCGCCTTCAGCGCCTGGAAGAAATACTGCTCGCTGTCATGGACTGAGAGAATCAGCACGCGCATCCCGGGACGGCGCGCGTGCAGCTCGGCCGCCACCTGAAGCCCCGTCAGCCGCGGCATCGACACGTCCAAGATCGCCAGATCAACGTCGTTCGCGAGCGCTTGCTCGATCGCGTCGACACCATCGGCCGCCTCCGCCACCACGTGCATGTCGGCCTCGCGATCAAGAACAGTCCGCAACCCACTACGCACGACCGCATGATCGTCGGCCAACAGCACCCGCGTCCTCAGTGGTGTCGTCATCGCTGATCACCGCCGGCTGGCACCGTGAGCACCACCTGCGTGCCTGCGCCCGCTGTCGCGTGGACCTCGAGCTCAGCACCGATCAGCAGCGCACGCTCTCGCATGCCACTGAGCCCACCCTCGTTCCTGCCCTCAAGCAGCCCTCGGCCGTCGTCGCGAACAACCAGCACCACGCCTTTCGCTGCCCCGCGCAATGCAACCGTGACCTCTGTCGCGTGGGCATGGCGTAGCACGTTGGTCAGCGCCTCTTGAGCAACCCGATAGATCACGAGCTCAACCTCGGATGGGAGCCCTGGCACGCGCCAGTTCAGATCGCGAAGTATCCGCACCGTCCCCTGCCGCTCGAGGCGGGAGCAAAGCGCTACCAGCGCACTGACCAATCCCAGGTCATCCAGTGCCTCCGGCCGCAACTCACGCGCGATTCGGTGGACATCCTCGATGCTTCCAAGCACCGTCTGCACGATCTCCCTCAGCGCCTCATCTTGCGACGAGGGCTCGGCCGCGGCCCGTTCGGCCCGGAGCGCTACCGCGGTCAACATCTGCCCAACCTCGTCATGCAACTCGCGCGCGACCCGTGCCCGCTCGCTCTCCTGCGCGGCCAGGATGCGTCGGCTGCTCTCGCGCCGCTCGTCCTCCAAGCGATCCAGCATCGCGTTCAGCGCGTCCGCGAGTGCCACCACCTCACGACCCGCTCGCGCGGACGGCTCGGCTCGCAGACCCGGCCGACCCGGTTCGACCGCCGACATCACCGACGCAAGGCTCCGCAACGGCCCGAATGCCCGACGCAACAGCACCAGGTCGACGATCAGCATCAACGACAGGCCGACCGACAGGATCACTACCTCATGGGGCCTGGCCTCGCGGTGCACCGTCACCGGTGCCCAGGCCAATACCGCAAACGCGACCACGAGCAAGGCAACGTTCGCGGCAAACGTTCGCCAGAGCAGCGACAACTGGTTCCAGCCGCGTCGGACACGACGGTCCTCCTCGGGCGGACGCCTTACGGCGGTCGCTACCGATGCGCCCTCCTCAGGCGCGGGACCGACCGAGATCTGAGCGGTACCTAGCGGAAGCACTGATGCGCTAGGCCTTCGAACCGGCCCAGCGCCTCCTTGATCGGTACACGTTACGGGCCTAGACGACGATGTACCAGCCCATCAGCAGCGGACTCCTCGCGTGACCCGGGTCTACGGGTCCGAACGAGGGCCGCCAATCGACTCCGAAGGCGCTGGAAATAGGTAGGAGTACCGATAGTTGGCCCTCCCCCGTTTGGGTTCACTACTGCTCAGCTGAAGATCAGCGACGAGGAGCGATAGCGATGAGAAAAAGCAACACGGTCGACGAAGACGTGCTCGATTACACCGATCCCCAGGCCGTCGTGGCTAAGGCGCGGGAACAACTCGCAGCCGGCGATGACAAAGCGGCGGCGCAACTCCTCGCCGACGCTGCCTACCAGTCACGCGACCCCGAGATCGAACGGCAGGTACGACAACTCGCCGCGCAGGGACTTGAGCGCGCGGGCAGGTTCGGCAAGAGCCCCTGGAAAGAGATCATCCGAATTGTCGACGGCCTGCAGGCGTTCAGGAGCCAGGGACCGCCGGCTCTCCCGAGCGCGTGAACGCGCTCGTGCGGACCCAGCGAGCCAACGCTTCAACGGCTCGACCTGTGCGCCAGGCGGCAGTTGCTGGCGCCACCCGCCGAGATGGTGTAGTCCTTGCCGCCGGCCGGCAGCCTCGCTCCGGTCGGTGGAGTCGATGATCCGCTCGCGCAGCGCGGCGGTGGTCTCGGCTCGCGCGACCATCCTGTAGACCCGCCGTCGCTCCGTCTCGGATTCCACGTTAGTGACGCCAACGGCAAATTCGGGCTTGTCAAACCTGTCGGAGCTCTGAGGATTGGTAGGCGTGGTCCTCGGCCATCCGGACGATCCGCGGTTGCCGGGGCTCCAACCACCGCCGCTGCGGCCGCCGGCGCGCTGCGCCGCCGCCACACTTGCTCCGGGCGATCTCGCTACTCACACTACGCGCGCGTCGGGGCGGCCAGACCAGGTACACGCGGACCGCTACGCAGGCGATGCGCCGGACCATCTCGACAGCTTCGGGCCCCCGCAGCAGTCATTGCACCATCCTGACGGCACTGCCACGCTGACGAGATCATCTGGCGCGCGGCAGCGAAGATTCGGCCTCGAGCGGCAGCCTCACGTGGGCTGAGATCCAACCGCCGGGAGCGCCGCTGATTCGTGACAGCGGAAGTTGCCGACTTGGGTGCCTGGGCGGATTGATTGTGAGGTGCTAGCGCCCTTGGAAGCGCTGGATTGCCTCCTCGGTGACGGGGGCGAAGAGGTTGACGAGGTTTCCGTCTGGATCGCGGAAGAGGATGGAGCGGTTACCCCACGGCATCGTGGTCGGTTCCTGGAGCCACTCGGTCACGAGCGTCGCGAGGCGCTGGTACTCCCCGTCGACGTCGTCGACACGGAATTCGATGATCACGCCTGAGGGGGTCGACTCCGCGGTCGCGTCGTTTATCGCTGACGTCCAGGAGCTCGCCGGGCTGTTCCGGCGCGTCGCGGACGACATCGCCCGCCAAGAGGGTCAGACTCAGGCGAGGTGGTACGCGCTGAGCGTGTTCTCGGAGGATCCGTTGACGGTCTCTCAGGCGGCGCGCCGGCTTGGTACCACGCGGCAAGCGGTCCAGCGCAGCGCCGATGAACTCCTCGCGCAGGGACTGGCGATCGTCGAACCCAACCCGGATCACCGCACCTCGCCATTCATCAGGCTCACCCCAGAAGGCCACGAGGTCCTGACTCGCATATCGCGGGCAGCGATGATCTCCCGCGGACGCTGGCTACCTGACCCTGACGCGGCCGAGCTCGAGGTGGCGCATGCCGTCGTGAGAAGACTGCGCGACGCCCTGCGAGAACACCGCTAGGGGACGAAAATGCCCGCTCGTCTCGGTCGGGTCACTCTCGCCCTCACTGCCGCATGGGGCTGTGAGGAGACGCCCTCGCGACTGCCACGCAGGGACGCACATCGACAGCCTCGTTAGTGCTGGGCCTCCCTATCCGCTCAGCCCGTCGCTCAGTGCCTTCGCAGCTACCGGACGGATGCTCAACGCCTCTCGCGGCGGGGTGCGGGCAGCCGCTACACGCCTGCAACACCGCTGCCGGCCGTCAAGGTCGGGCCCTCGGCCCTCCGGCCCGCACCTTGCGGCGCGCCCCTGACGGGGCTCCCCTGGCATCTGTAGCTGACCGTGTCGCCCGAGGCCGTCGGTGGCCGGGCGGCAGACGAGACCGCGTCCGTGACGCCAATCAGTGCGCGGAGACTGCGCGGAATCTGGCCTGCAGCACCTGGAACACAGGCAGCGAGTAGCGCAAGCGGCGCTGTAGTCGCCCGATGGCCGCGATCGCCATCGATGCAAGGTCGCGTTTCAGCGGCGGGGGGAGATCGCGAAGCTCCTCGACGCCGGGGATGGCGCTGATGGTTGCGCGTTCGCGGGGGTTGAACAGCCACGTCCACAACTCAACCGCGAGATCACGTTCCCGACCCGAGCCTCGTCGGACCATGTCAAGCATCGCCTCAGGCGCCACGTCGAAGACCAGCAGCGAGCCGGGTAGCCGTGTGGCGATTCCCGCAATCAGCCCGTGGACCTGATCGCGCTGGAAGTACGGAAGCAGGCCTTGCGCGGTGACGAGGGTCGGGTCCGCCGGACTCAGGCCTTCAAAGTCGTAGTCGAGTCGGTCAACGATCTCGATAGCCACCGGGTCCGGCAGACCACCCGTGCGTGCCGCGGCGGCGCGGCGGCCGAGGTTCCCCAGCAGGGTCCCGGTATCCCAGAGAGATTCACGGGAATCAAGTCCACGATGCCGATCGTAATACCGCTCCGGACGAGCGCTCGGCCACACGGTCGATCGCCGGTCCGCACCCGAGTTCGTTCCAGCAAGGGAAGCGCCGTCGTGGTCCCTAGATCGGCGGCCTCTGCCGCGACCACGATCTAGAGCAGCTGGTCGATGGTGATCGGCAGCGAGCGGAACCGTCGTCCGGTGGCGTGGTAGACCGCGTTTGCGACAGCCGCGGCCGCGCCAACGACCCCGATTTCGCCTAGACCTTTGATCCCGACCGGGCTGAACGAGTCAGGCTCGCCGACGAAAACGACGTCGATGTCGGGCACGTCGGCGTTGACGGGAATCAGGTAGTCGGCGAGGGTGGCGTTCGCGATACGACCGGTGGCGGAGTCGAAGATGGTCTCCTCAAGGGTTGCCATCCCGATGCCCATCACGACGCCGCCGATGATCTGGCTGCGGGCCGTCTTCGGGTTGAGGATTCGCCCCGCGTCGATCGCCGAGACGACCCGGGCGATCCGAAGCAGACCGAGGTCTTTGTCGATCCGCACTTCGACGAACTGCGCGGCGAACGCCGACGTTGCACTGTCGCCGCGGCCGGTTTCGAGGTCCGCTCGCCCGTCGACGGTGATCTCGTCAAGATCGTGGCGAGCCAGTATCTCGGCGAAGCTCTCGCCCGCGGCAGAGTCGTCGACACGATGAACGCCGCCGTCGACGCAGCCGACATCGGCTGAATCTCTTCCCCGAAGCGGCGACTGCTCGTCGTCGCCGACGAGGGCCAGCAACGCCCGCAGCAGGTTGCCGGCGGCGTCGTGGATCGCGGCGCTGTGCGACATGGCGAGACCCGAGCCTCCGGATTGGGCTGCCGGAGGCAGGTCGCTGTCGCCGATCTCTGTCGTGACTTGCGCGATCTGCAGGCCGAGCAGCTCAGCCGTGAGCTGTGTGGCGATCGTGTAGGTCCCGGTTCCGATGTCGGTCGCTGCGCTGCGCACGACCGCGGTCCCGTCTCGCTTGAGCGTGATCCGGACCTGACAAGGCGCCTGGTACCACCCGAAGGTGACGCCTGCCATCCCGTAGCCCAAGAGCCAGTTCCCTTCGCGCATGGATCCGATCGCCGGGTCGCGCCGGGCCCAACCAAATCGTTCGGCGCCGACGCGATAGCAGTCCCGCAGCGCATTGCTCGACCAGGGCAGCGCGGAGTGCGGATGGACCTCAGCGTAGTTCGCCAGTCGCAGCTCGATCGGATCGATCGCCAGCTCGTATGACAGCTCGTCGAGCGCCGATTCGATTGCGAAGTTGCCCTCAGCCTTGCCGGGAGCGCGCATCGCGCCAGGGCTCGAGATGTTGAGCCTGACCAGCCGGTCATGGGTAGCGACGTTCGGGCAGGCATACGCGGAACCCGTGGCCATCGTGATCGGATCGATGTTGAAGTCCTCGATTGCCAACGTGGAGGTCCCCTCGTGGTCGATCGCCACCAGCCGCCCATCTCTTGTAGACCCGAGCCGCACGCGTTGCCGCGACTGCGCGCGGTGCCCAATGGACGTGAACATCTGCGGGCGGGTCAAGACGAGCTTGACCGGCCGGTGCACCAGCCGCGACGCGAGCGCGGCGAGGATGACGTGCGGCCAGGCTCGAAGCCCGGCGCCGAACCCGCCTCCCAGGTAGGGCACGAGCACCCGCACGTCGGTCTCTGGTAGATCGAATACGGTCGCCAGGGTTAACCGGACCATCACGGGCCACTGGTTGCAGTCATGCACGGTCAGACGGTTCTCCTCCCAGCGTGCCACGGTCGCAAAAAGCCCGATCGGATTGTTGGTCTCGGCCGCGATCCCGAACGTCTCGTCGTAGAGCACCTCCGCCGACGCGAGCGTGGCCTCGACGTCGCCGCGCTGCAGCTCCAGTCCCCACGGGTTTTGCAGGACGGCCGCGTCCGGATTCTCGATCGCGAGTATCGGGGTGCTCTGCTGGTATTCGATCCTGACCGACCGCGCCGCCGCGGTTGCCTGCTCCTGTGTCTGCGCCACAACGACGGCAACGTGCTGGCCGTGGTGCACGATGCGATTGTCCCTCAGGGGCGTTGGGGGGCTCGGGCCGAGCGGTGTCATCGGGCCGTCCGCGAGTGCCGGCGCGTTCTTGTGCGTCACCACCGCCAGTACCCCGGGCGACGCCTCCGCGTCCTCTGTGTCGATTCGGCTGATCGTCCCAGCAGCGATCGTCGACTGCACCAGCGCGGCGTGCGCGAGGCCATCGAAGGAGAAGTCCGACGGGTAGGGTGCGGCGCCGGTCACCTTCAGCGGGCCGTCGACGCGGTCGACACCGGCGCCGACGATCGTGTTGCTCTCGGCCGTGGTCACGGCTGGATTCCCGAGATCGTCTGCAGGATTCGCACGATCGTTCGCTTGGCCATCTCGACCTTGAACGCCGTGCCGGGAACGGTGAACGGGTCCTGGATCGCGGCCTCCGCAGCGGATCGGAAGGTGTCGGAACTCGCGGTCGCACCGGTGAGGATCGCCTCGGCTTCGCGGGCGCGCCACGGGATCGTTCCGACGCCGCCCACTGCGACGCGCGCCGTCGCGATCGTGCCGTCCTCGATCACGAGCGCGGCAGCCGCGGAGGTAAGCGCGAACTCGTACGACGCCCTGTCGCGGACCTTCAGATAGCCCGACCGGGCTCCCGCGGGAAGCAGCGGGACGTCGACGCACGTGATCAGCTCACCGTGCTCGAGGACGTTCTCGATGTCGGGCCGCTCGCCCGGGAGAACGTATAACTCAGTCAGCGGCACGCTGCGCTCTCCACCTGCCCCCAGGATGTGCACGACGGCATCGAGCGCAACCAACGCCACGCAGAAGTCCGACGCGTGCAGCGCGATGCAATGCTCGCTGGCGCCGAGGATCGCGTGCATCCGCGCCGCGCCGGTAACCGCAGCGCACCCGGAACGGGGCGCGCGCTTGTTGCAGGCTGCCACCGTCGGGTCGCGGAAATAGCGACAGCGCGTGCGCTGCAGGATGTTCCCGCCGATAGTCGCCATATTGCGCAGCTGCGTCGACGCACCAGCCAGCAGCGCCTCGCGGACGCACGCCAATCGATCGGTCACCGTGGGGTCCGCCGCCAGCTCCTCCATCGTGGTTAGCGCTCGGACCGTAAGGGTGTCGTCCTTGCGGCTGATCCCGCGCAGCGGCAGGCGCGTGATGTCGATCAGTCGCTCGGGATCGAGGACGCCGTCCCTCAGCATCAGGTCGAGCTGGGTTGTGCCGCCGGCGAGGTACTGAGCATCGGGATCAGCGCTGGCCAGGGCCACCGCAGCAGCGACATCGTCGGGGCGAAGGTACTCGAACGGTCGCGTCGCTACTCGACCCCGCCCGCGGCGACCTCTCGGATCGCGGCGACGATGTTTGGATACGCACCGCAACGACAGAGGTTGCCGCTCATGAACTCGCGGATCTCCTCGTCGGACCCGGCCCGCCCTTCCGCAAGCAGGGCGACCGCCGACATGATCTGCCCGGGGGTGCAGTACCCGCACTGAAAACCGTCGTGACGGACGAACGCCTCCTGCAGCGGGTGCAGCGCTCCGTCCCGGGCGAGCCCCTCGATCGTCGTTACCTCCCGCCCCTCGCATTGCGCTGCCAGCGTCAAACACGACAGCACACGCCTGCCGTCGAGCAGCACCGTACACGCCCCGCACGCGCCCTGATCACAGCCCTTCTTGGTACCCGTCAGCCCCAGCCCGTCGCGTAACGCATCGAGTAACGTCACCCGACTATCAAACCGCAGCAGCCGCGCGCTTCCGTTAACACGAAGAGTGACCTCGAATTCGGTTGAGGCTCCGGCGGCTGTCCGCGAATGCGCGGCATCAGTTCGCGCTTGGTCCACGACCTTCTCCTTCGCCAATCGCCGGCACGGCCGAGGTCCGTCGATCAGACGTCATTACGAAGACGAGCAGCCGATCGGACTACGCAGCTCGGACTGCACAGCTGTAACTGTACAGTCTATCCTGTAGAATGTCAAACGTGGGACCAAACGCCCCCGAACCCTCAGAGATTGCTAGCGATCTCCGGTACATCGTCGGACAACTCGCCCGCCGCACCCGCGAACGCGACATCGTCACGCTTCCAACTCGTCTCGCGGAAACACTCAGCTACCTAGACCGCGAAGGCGCGATGACAACCAGCGAGCTCGCCGAACGTCACAGCGTTCGCCAGCAATCAATGGCCGCCAAACTCGCCGAACTCGACGCCCACGGCTATCTGGAACGCCAACCCCACCCCACTGACCGCCGCAAGATACTGATCGCAATCAGCCAACACGGACGCGACCGCCTCAACGACGACCGACGCCGCCGCGTCAGCTGGCTCGCCGAGGCGATCACCGACAGACTTGACTCACGCGAACAGAAGGTTCTCGCCAACACCCTCTCGCTACTCGACCGCCTGATCGAGGCCTGAGACTCCGCACGAGCAGCGCCACGACCAGCCCCGAGCGCACATGTTGCCTCGACGCGGTTCCCCGCGCCGCAACCGGTGCAAGGCGCCGGGCATGACTTGCCGTACCGCTGCGCCCGCGTACACGCCCCGTCACGACAGCGGACCCCCCACAAGACCGGCCGACACATTCGCTCCTCGCCACAAACGCGCATCTCGGCGCTTGGCCCGGAGCCCGGGTCGACCGCCAGATCGAGCCAGCCCGAGGCACGCGCTGCTAACCGGCGTCGCGCGAGCCGCAATCGGCTGAGCGAATCGGCGCCGGTGACGCGGCCAAGCCGGTCCAAGCTCCGAGATCCGGGCGCAAGGCAGGGCGCCGCATGGTCCGGGCGAAGTGCTCGTCGCCTGCGGAAAGCAGGAGGTCAACCGCAGACGCCCGTGTACGCGCGCCCGAATCTGCCCACTCGCCTCGGAAGTCCTGCTCCAGCCCGCTCATTAGCTGGAATCTTGCAAGCGCCAGCGCTGCATGGCCGAGTCACGCTCCCCGAGGATCGTTGGTACTCGCCCGGGAGTCAACTCGCCTCTGACGAGTCCTGTAACGCGGGCCGCACGACGACCACCGACTGCGGTGCGCGATGCACCAAGGCGCTGGAAACCGACCCCAGCACCGCACTCGCAACAGCGTTATGCCCCCGGCTGCCGACAATGATCGCGCCCGCGTCGTGGTCGCGCGCCGCGGCGATGAGCTCGTGCGCCGGCGCGCCTTCACGAACCTCGAAGCTCCAGCTCACTTGCCTGTCAGCCAGCAGCTCCTCGGTCTTCTGGCGAGCATCGCGTTCAAGTTCATCCATCATCCTCGGCGTCTCAGCCACGCCCGCACTGCTCATCTCGATCAACGTCGAAGGATGACGAACGTGCACGACGATCAGCGGGAGCTTCATCGCCTCCGCCAACGCTGAGCCCCGCTCCAAACCCGCGATCGCGTCGCGCGAGCCATCCATCCCAATGATGACCGGGCGATAGCCGAGCTCAGGCGGGTCGGACAACTCCCGATAAAGCATACGAGCAGCCTGAGTTGCACGCCTGAACGACGCCCGTGCCGCCGAGGGCAACTCGCCGCTCTCGAAGGCCGTCGGACCATGCGAGATCGGACGACGGCTCTATCTCTCGCACCGCACGATCGCGACACATCTCCACCGCGTTTTCCCAAGCTCGGGATCATCGCTCGCGGCGAGCTGCCCCTCGCGCTCGCAGCCGACCCATCGCCTCCTTCCTAGCCTCCGGATCTTGCTCCAGGGGCGCCGGGTGTGCTGCGGCACCGCTCGCGACGCCGGGCGTCCCCGCTCCTCGTCAAACTCGGATCTGGCGGCGAAGCTCGGCCGGGAGGCTCGCGAGCGTCTCGTATCGGCGCGTAGCGAGACCGGCGCCGAGTCGATAGGAACTCTTTTCACGGCGTAGGAAGAGGTCTTGCCCGTGATGCTTCCCAATGAGCAATCGTCGGGTTGACGTGCGGCTGACGGGCAAGCGAATCCGCGATGCCGCAATGCGAGGCGGCACTACGTGGGACTCGCGTTTTCAGGCGATGTGAGCATGGCTACGACTTCCCCGCTCAGTGGACTCCGTCGTGGTGACGCCGAGCTTGGTCAGGAAGCTGCGGTAGTCCGTCTGCACCCATTCCTCGGCCAGCCGACCCTCGTCGTCGTACGTGAAGGTACCGATGACCTCCCACTCGAGGTGTTGCCCAGTGGGCTCGACTGGACCGACGGGCGAGTAGGTAAAGACCCCGGTGAAGTCACCGGAGAACGTAGTGCGCGCCGCCAGGAAATTGCCGTCCACGATGACCTGCTCACGGACGAGTCGGAGATCGTCGAAAGCGGCGCGCAGGGACGCGAAGTACGCGCGCATTTGATCGAAGCTCAGGTCGCCGCCGGGCCCGTGAAAGACGTAGTCCTCACTGAAGTAGGCGCGGAGCGAGACGTCGTCCTCACGAGCGATCGCGTCGTCGCCGATGCGGATCAGATCGCGGGCGAGCGGACTGTCAGAGATGAAGCCTGGCATTGTCCCTCCTTGGTGCTGGTCTAGCAATAATGCTAGCGTAGCAATATTACTTGTCAAGTAGAATCGCTCTCGTGGCTACAGAGCAGGCCGATCGACAGGAGCGACGAAAGAGCCGCACCCGGCAGGCGGTCCAGGCAGCCGCCCTGGAGCTCTTCGCCCAGCGCGGCTATCGCGAGACCACGATCAAGGACATCGCGGACCGGGCCGACGTCGCGCCCAGAACGGTCACGCTGCACTTCCCGGCGAAGGAGGAGCTGCTCTTCGACGCCGAGCCGTTCACACTCGCCAGCCTGAGCAAACGTCTCGCCGCGCGACAGCCGCACGAATCGGCGCTCGAAGCGCTGCGCGACTGGATGGCGACCACGATGGCCGAGGCTGAGACCCACGGGTCCGAGCTGGACGCACGCCTCTGGGAGCGACGGGCGTTACGCGCGCGCATCATCAACGCGGAACCCGAGCTTCGTGGCCGCGCCCGCGCCAGCTACTACCCCTTCGAGCGCATCCTCGCCGACGCCATTGGCCAAGACCTCGGCCAGTCCGGAAACACCCTGATCCCGCGCCTTGCGGCGTTGTCCGCAGTCGCCGGATTGCGGGAGCTCTACGAGAGCGACGAAGCCCAGGCGCTAGCGGCTCCTCCGAGCGCCTCCGAACTGCTCAAGCTCGTGGACTCGGTGATTCGCTTCGCACAGGCCGGCGCCGATGGAGGTCAGTGATCGCCGAACTGGCCGAGAACCTCCATCCGCGCAACTCAGGTCGCGCCGGGGCAGCGTCATCCGGAAGAGGTGATGCGTCTTCGCCGCGCCGCGCGCGATGATTTGCAGCGGCGTGGACAGCGACAGCGGACGGCCGACCATGCTCGCCGGACCTGCGAAGCTGGAGCCATGAACGGCTCAACTATCGACGTGACGACTCCGGACGGGGTCGCCGACTGCTACCTCACCAAGCCGGCTGGCGATGGGACGCATCCAGGCGTCCTGTTCATCATCGATGCGATCGGGCTGCGGCCGCGGATCGAGGCGATGGCCGATCGAATTGCCGCCCAGGGCTATGTCGTACTCGCTCCGAACGTGTTCTACCGGGCCGGCCGCGCTCCGCTGTGGGAGACGCCGGACCTCCACGATCCTGACTCTCGCGGCAGGTTCTTTCAGTCGCTCGGTCCGCTGATGGGCGCGCTCACACCCGCCGCCGTCGCGGCGGACGGCGGCGCTTACCTGGACAAGCTCGGGGAGCTAACCGACGGTCCGGCCGGGATCACCGGCTACTGCTTCGGCGGCCGACTCGGCTGGACGGTCGCCGCCGCGTACCCTGATCGCGTCGCAGCGCTCGGCGGCTTTCATACCGGTCGCATGGTCACCGACGACCAGGACAGCCCTCACCTGCTCGCGCCCCGTGTCCGCGGAGAGGTCTACTGGGGTCACGCCGATCAGGACCAGAGCATGACCCCGGAGAACATCGCGACGCTCGACCAAGCGATGGACGACGCTGGCGTGCGCCACACGACCGAGCTCTACGACGGTGCGCAGCACGGCTACACGATGTCCGACATGGGCGCCTACAACGAAGCGGCCACCGAGCGGCACTTCAACGCGCTATTCGCCCTTCTTCAACGCGCGGTGCCGCGGTGAGAACATCGCTGACGCAACGCGCGTCCGCGTCTGGTGATCGCTTTGACCCTCACGCCGGCCTGGTGCGGACGACCGCAACGGCGACACAACGGCGTCGCGGCAGGCCGGAACCGCGCGATCGGATTGCCACACGAAGGGACTCGCCCCGGCTCCGACGGCGGCGTGCTCGCAGTCGCCCAAGGACAGCGTCGGCGGCCGTCGGCCGTCACGTCCGCTATGCGACGCTCTCTCAGCTCGCGACGGGCGCAGCTACGTGGCCCGCCCGTCGAGCAAGATCGTCCAGGGCTCGATCGACGTGATGGTGAGCATTCCGTTCCGAGCCCAGTTGTCTTGGGCGAGTCGCTCGCGAGCCGCTTGCTCGGACGGCGCAGATACCGCGTGAAGGATCTCTCGCCCGCCGGCGAGCGGTCCGCCCAGGACGATGAAGCCGTCGTCCACAAGCGAGTCCATGAAGCGCGCGTGCTCATCCCATCCGTCCTGTTCGCGCAGGTCGCGCGACCAATCCCACGGACCACCCCGCTCGAGCCGAACTGCGAAGAACATCGACTGAAACGTTACGACTTCTGTAAGTCGCGGAACGCGCGCATCGGTTGATCCCATGTCCTTGGCTCACGGCTCGTACCTGTGACGGAGGGAAGTATCGGCTCGGCTGTGCGTGCGCGGGCTTCGCCGGTTGATCCCGATCATGCCGCGCTCGACGAACCAAGTCGCGGCGCGCGCGTGCCGCCTCCCGTGCGACGGACGCGCCCGGGGGGCCGCTGGGCTGACGGTGGCGCGGGCGGCGGGAATGAATCGCCGAACGCGGCGGGTCGGCCGCGCTCGCCGGCGACGCATCGTCGTGACCAACCACGGTCGGGTAGATTCGGCCGATGTTGTCGAGCGTCGCTTACGTGGGCATCCGCGGGCCGCAGCCCGACTACGGACACGGTGGACCACGGATCGTCGGCGTGATCAGAAATGGCGAGAAACGGACACTCGCGCTGGCCGACGAGCGCTATCTGCACCAGGAGAACTTCGAATGGGGGTACGACGGCGCCGGCCCCGCTCTGCTCGCGCAGGCGATCCTCAATGACTACCTCGGATTCGAGGTCGACACGCTCGTCGCCCGCGTCTTCATGCGGGACGTGGTCGCCCTCCTGCCCTCCGACTTCGAGCTCGACGGCCACGACGTCGCTCGCTGGCTGACCGACCGGCTCGCCGCCGCACTGCGCGCCGAGGCAGCCGCCGCGCAGTAGGCGCCGGTGCCACTCAGGCCGTTCCGTTTCATAGACGGACCGAGGTCCACACGGGGAGTCGCCCCCAGCGCACGCACTGGTATCCGGGGCACGGCCAACTACGAGACGTGCCGGATCGACCCGAGCACAAAAAAGGGACCCTGCGAAGACGTCGATGCTCGTGTGCGGATCGCGTGTCCGTGTCCGTGGATTCCAGGCGCCGCGTCGAGCCTGGGCCGTTCGCGCGCGTTATGGCCCGAGCCGCGCACCCCGGTTTCGTTGAGAGCTGGGAAGGACGAACGACGGTCGGCTAATCGATGAAGTTGGTTCTCGTACGCTTCCTGCCGTGAGTGAGTTCGTGGGTGACGGCCACACGACGCCGGAGGAGGCGGCTCGCGGCGATATTCCACCTCGGTTCGCGCGGGTCGTCGGTCTCGATATTGACGGAGACACCGCCACCGTAACGCTGCTCACGAACGAAGCTCCTTGGTTCGAGCCGTACCAAGTGGGCTGCGAGCTTCACGACGGACGATGGTTCGCGTCGTGGGGTTCTGGTGGCTTCCAGACAGGCACTCCGGAGGAGGTCATCGCAGAGGCGCGGCGCCAAGGCTGGCGTTGACGGGACGCCACCCGACGTCGCTGTCGAGCCGTGAGGTCGAGGCGGCAGCGCCCGTTCAGCCGTACACTGAGATCAGTCGGTCGTCGGCTTCCTGCAAAGCGCGGAATCCAGGACGGGCTCCGGGTGCCGCCTTGATCGGGACGCGACAGCGCGTCTCAGGCCAGGAACGAGGCAGTCTCAAAGTGTGAGGCGCGGTCCTCGTAGCGTGAGAGCAGCGCGATGGCCTCTGGCTCGAGCATCGGTACTTCGTAGTCGTCGCCAGCAAAACCGCGAACAGAATCGATGGACTCGAACCGAGTCAGCGTCACGAAGGCGACCTCGCCACCATCTGGACGGCGCAAGACGTCTGCCCCTTGGAAGCCGGCGATCGCACGCATCGATGGAAACAGCCGCCTCAACAGGAACTGTTCGTACGCGTCGGCGTTCTCCGGGGTGGTCCAACCCCGGCCATAAACGTGTGATCACGTCCCCGGTTGTCTCGCCGAGCTGTCAGCAACGGGCGCTGGTCCGCGGCGCCTCCCGCTCGCGCGTCCCCGCGTCTTGATCAAGCCGACAGCGGGGTCATGCCCTCCAAGGAGATAGCCGGTCCGGCCTACGGGATCACGGGCAATACATCCGGACCGCGTGGTTTTCGGCGCCCGAATAGGTCCGAATGTTGGAGTCACCCGGATAGATCCGAACAACGTGGTTCCCGCCGCCCGATGTGGCGCCGGGGGCTGAGTTTCCGGAACCGTTGGGGCCGGCCTTGAGCGCCGTGGCGTCGCTGGCGCTCGGTTGGCCGGGGGCGATCGTCAACACCTGGCTCTTGGGGATGCTGGCCGGGTCAAAGGTGATCGTCGGCGCCGTTCCGCCCGAGCAAACAAGTTTCGGCGGCGTCTTCGCCTGTGCTGCGATCCGGGCCCGCACCCCCATTGCGGCAAGCTTTTTGTTTGCGCCGGCGATCCCCGATTGATGGATCAGGTTGACGGTGACCGTACCGTCGGGGTTGCGGGTGACCGCGAACGCCGGGGGGCTGGTCGACGCGCCGAACAGCAACGCGGCGGCGGTCGCGATTGCCGCCAGACCCGCGGTAGTCCCGGCGAGCAGCTGCGGACGGCTTGCCCGTCTGTGCGTGTGCGCACTTCGCTCGGCGTGTGCCAGCTCGTCCCCGTGCTCGCGCACGACCGTGACCCACAAGTTGTCTTCGAACTCACTCATCGACGCAGTGCTCCTTTCTCAATCTCGCCCGAGCCCGCGATAGCCGCATCCGCAACACGCCGCGGGGCACACCGAGCGCAGCCGCGGCCTCCTTTGGGGTCAGCTCGGCCAGGTCCACCAACTCGATCGCCGCTCGCTCCTTTGCGCTCAGCATCGAGCACCGCTCCAGCAACTCCCGACCCGCCTCCTGCGCGTCGATCTTGGCGGCCAGCTCGTCGATCTCGGTGACCTCGAGCGCCCGGTAGCCCGCAAGCCGACCGATGGCATCCCGGCTCTCGGCAACGTGCGCGCAATACCCGGCCCAGACATGAGCCGCGATCCCAAACAGCCACGCACGAGCGCTGCCGCGACGACGATCAAACGCGCCGAAAGACGCGGCCGCCCTCACGATCGTCTCGGACGTCAGATCCGCCACTTCCTGCGGCTCCCAGCAGCGGCGCGCGAAATACGCGGCCAACAGGCCTACGTTGGTGCGGTAGACCTCCTCGAACTCGGCCAGCGCGCCGCAGCGCAGATTCTGCGGCACGCTTACCTCCGTGGCCATCGCGGTGCTCATGCCTCCTAGTTGCCGAATCCGCTCAGATCTGTCACATCCACCTCCGCGCACGAAGCCGCCACCGCTAACGGCGGCGACTCAGGACCTACGGCGCACTCGCGTCGAGATGCCTCAAATGCTACGCACGACGGTCAAGAGCACTTCCCTTTCGTCGCCACTCCGGCAGCACCAGTACGACTTCCGCTTTGAGGGCTAGGAGCAGCACTCTGCTCCTAGCCCCCTGTGTCATCCATGAAGGGCCGGGTGTTGTCAAGACCCCGCGGTGTGCGGGTTGAAGTGCGAGTGCGTGTTCGGGAGGCCCGGGTGTCGGATGAGGCCGGGATGGTTGGGGTTTCGGGGCTTCGCCCCGGATTGGTTGATCAGTTGCCAGGCGAGCCCGGCTGGGTCAAGCGCGGTGTGGTGCGGGCGTGGGTGATCGGCGCTGGCTGGTGGCGCTTGACGCGGGCGGGTGAGTCTGGCAGGGAGCGTGGTGGTGGTCATGGGGCTCTGGGGGTTGGGCGCCGGGTCGCTGACTGCGTTCCGGCTTGGGAGGAGGCTCCAGTCATCCATCCGGTCGCGCGGGGCGGACCAGAGTGTCGTGCGGTGCTCGGGGGCTCAATCAACCTCACGGCCGTCCTTATCGATCTCGAGAAGGAGGCCAGACACAGGAGCGAGCTCGCCCGAGCTTGCACCTCGCGCCCTCGTGCGCGCGAGTGTGGTGTGAGCTGGCGTGGGTCATGCGGCCTCGGCCAGTTCCTGGTTGTCGTGGTCGTCGATGGGCTGGTGTTTGAGGCAGCGGATTTCGCCGTCCCTGAGCCCGTAGTAGCAGAGGGTGAGGATCTGGCGGGCGACCGCGACCTTGGCGATGTTGCGTCCGCGGCGTTTGGCGATCCGCTCGAACATCGCGCGCAGCGGGCCGCCGCCGGTGGGGATCTTCTGCGCGGCTTCGGTCAGCGCCCAGCGCAGCGCCGGCGATCCCTGGCGGGAGATATGCCCGAGGCGTGCTTTGCCGTCGGAGCTGCGGACGGTCGGCGCGAGCCCGGCCCAGGCGCACAGATGCCGGGCGGTGGGGAAGCGGGTGACGTCGCCGACCTCGGCGATGATCAGCATCGCGGTGTAGCGGCCGATACCGGGGAGCTGGCAGAGCACGGGCACACGCTCGTCGGCTTTGGCGCGCGCGTCGATCTCGCGGGTGGTGGCGGTGATCTCGCGATCGAAGTCGCCGATCAGCGACATCAGGCTGTCCAGCCGCCGGCGCGTTCCTTCGGGCAGCTCGAGGCTCGCGAGGAACTCGCGGCCGGCCTTGCCGAACAGGTCGGTGTGCTCGGGCAGGATGCCCTGGCGGGCCAGGAGCGCGTGCACGCGGTTCTTGATCGCGGTCCGCATCCGGGTCAGCACCGCGCGGTGGCGAAGCAACTCGCGCAGATCGCGCAGCTCGGGCGGGGCGATATACGCCTCGGGAAGAAGCCCGGTGCGGAGCAGGTGCGCGAGCGTCTTGGCGTCGACCGCGTCGGTCTTCACCCGCGCGGAAGCGATCGCGTGGGTACGCAACGGGTGCGCGAGGTGCACGTCATAGCCGGCCTCCTCGAGCAGCTCCGCCAGCCACTCCCAGCCGTAGGTCGCCTCGAGCGCCACGTGCGTCCCGTCCGGGTCGCCCAGCAGCTCACCGAACGTGTCACGATCGTTGACGATCCTCCGCGAGAGCGCAAGCTCCCCGTGCTCGTCGATGATCGCGATCTGCGACCGCCGGCGGTGCAGGTCGATGCCGACCCACCGCGTAGGGTTGGACATGGTCGGTCCTCCTCTCGAATTGTCCGGCCGCGCGGCCGTAATCCGCGCGGTCTTCAACTTCGCGGTTCGGGACGGAGGGCCGACTTCCTGCCGCCCGGGTGGCGCCTGCCGCCCGGGCCGCCGCGGCCCCGGCCCTTCATGACATCAACCTTGGGGGCGGGGGCAGCGTCGGTCGGCTTGCCGTCAAGCAGTGCGCGCTCTGCCCTCCGGGCAGCCTGCGGTGACGGCCGCAACGAGCCGTCGCTGGGTGGCGGTGACGTCGGTCCGGTGGGCCGACGACGGTCAGGCCATCGCAGCGATGACGCGTTGTCTGGCGGTGTGGGGGGCTGGATCGTAGGTGTCGTAGTCGTGCCAGAGCCGCCAGACGACCTGGCACCCACGCGACTTGACTCGCCGACTATCGCTTTCACCTTTGGCCTACGCACAGAGCCGGCTATTGCCTGGGCGACGAAGGCGATGCACCGCCAGCTGGCAAGCCGATTGCGAACGCCTAGGTGGGGAGGCGCAGAACGCGCGGTGTGCGCGGTCGGTCAGCTCAGGGGTGTGGCTGGTGCGTTTGCAGCGAGCGCGGCTCGTGCGATCGATTCCTGCAGGGGTTGACGCTGTCCGGCGTTGTAAGCCGCTTCAAATGACGCATCGCCGAGTTGCTTGCGCAGGCGGACGAGCTCAGCGGCTTGGAGCTCCGCCTCTAGCGTCTCGAAGTGCAGACCCGCCTGTGTTGCCACCTGATCGGCGCCTCCGTGCAGCTGGGCGGCCAACGCCGGATCGATCGGTGCGGTAGTGAGCGCGAGAGCCAGCAGCGAGTAGGCGAGTGGGAAGCGGTGCCGTAACGCGTGCGCACGTTGCGCCGCGTCGAGCGCGAGAGCCCGAGCGTCGGCGTGGTCGCCGAGCTGGTGACTGACTCTTGCCAGGTTGGCGGAGATGACGATAAGCCCCTGCTGCAGCTCGAGGGTGCGTGCGAGCTGGAGAGCCTCTTGGAGGTGCGCCCGGGCGCCGGGGAGGTCCCCTCTCTGTGCGGCGAGCTCCCCCATGCTGACGAGGGCGGATGCGGCGCCGCCGATGTCGCCTCCCCGACGAAACAGCTCGAGCGCCTCGGTGAAGGAGGGGGCGGCATCCTCTCCGCGGTTACGGAGTGTGTCGCCGCGCGTAATTAGCACGGCTGCCGTGAACGCGGGGTCGCCGAGCTCCCGGGCGAGTGTGAGGGCTTCGGTGAGCATCTGCAGCGACGCACCCGAGTCTCCCTGGAGGAGATGGAGATATCCGAACTCGTGCAGGACCTGAGCGGTGAGATCGTGATCGTCCCTCGCTCGTGCGACCGCGAGCGCTTCGCCCGCAAAGCCAACCGCCTCGTCGATCGAGCCCGCCAGCGACGCGTTTTGTGCTGCGTGACGGAGCGCTTCCCCGCGAACACGTGTCGGTTCGGCGGATTCCGGCCGAGCCAGCTGAGCCTTGAGCGCCTGCAGGATTTCGTCCTCGTGGCCGCGAGCGCGGCTGAATCTCGCGAGCGCGACAACAAGCCGCAATCCGGGCTCGGGGTCGGGGTCGCGCAGCGAGAACCGCAGTGCTGCACGCAGGTTGTCGAGTTCGCTATCGAGCCGATCGAGCTGCCTGCGGGTGGAGCCGGTGCCGACGGCGGCCGCGATCGTTTCCGCGAGCGCGAGGTAGTAGTCGCGGTGCGCTGCCTCGACCCGTGTGACGTCGGCCGCGCCGAGCGCAGTCAGTTTTGCAGCGGCGGATTCTTGGACGGTCTCGAGCATCCGGTAGCGAAAGGTCCCGGCTCGCTCGTCAACGTGGACCAAGCTCTTGTCCACCAGTGCCCCAACCTGGTCGGCGATCTCAAACTTATGCGCCCCGTCGGCGGCGCAGACCTGCTCCGCGGATTTGAGGTCAAATCCGCCGGCGAACACCGCGAGGAAGGCAAAGAGTCGCTGCTCGGATGTCGACAGCAAGTCGTAAGACCACTCCAAGAGCGCGGTCAATGTCTGATGACGGGGCGTCGAGAGCGATGACCGATCGGTCAGCAGCCCGTAGCGGTGACCGAGACGCTCACTGAGAGCATCGATCGATATCGATGCCAGTCGCGAAGCGGCGAGCTCAATCGCTAACGGGATGCCATCGAGGTGACGACATACCTCGACAATGGCGTACATGTTGTCCGCGCTGATCTCGAGGTCCGGGCGTCGTGCTCGCCCCCGAGCGAGCAGTAGCTGAACCGACTCAGCGGTTCGGGTCTCCTCCAGTTGCGCGGCGGGAGCGAGCTGCCGGCTGGGCGCAGCGGGCACGGAGAGCGACGGCACCCGATGCAGCACCTCCCCTTCGAGCCGAAGCGGCTCGCGGCTCGTCGCCAGCACCGAGATTCCGGGGCAGCGCTCGAGCAGAAGGCTGACGATCATCGCGGTCGTCGCGATGACGTGTTCGCAGTTGTCGAGCACCAGCAACAGCTCGTGGTCTGCGAGCTCCGACACCAGAACGTCGGGCACTTGACCCCCAGGCTCGAGCCGGATCCCAAGGGCGTTCGCGATCGTCGCCCCCACCAGGGCAGGATCTACCAGGGGAGCGAGCTCAGCGATCCATACGCCGTCTCGCCACTCAGAGACGAGCCTTCGCGCGACCTCGATCGCGAGTCGCGTCTTACCCACCCCGCCCGAGCCGGTCAGGGTGACGAGCCGCGTTCCGGCGTGGAGCGACGTTGAGATGAGCTCGATCTCCCGAGCGCGCCCGATCAGTCTCAAGATCGGCGTTGGAAGGTTCGAGCGAGGGTCGTCGTCGCCGGCGCTCGAGGACGGTCGCGCCGTCCGCTGCCCCACCCCCGAGGTATCCGGGGCCGCCAGCGCAGGGTCCTGCTCTAACACGCGCGCCTGAAGCCGTTGAAGCGCTGGCCCCGGCTCCAGGCCAAACTCCTCGACGAGGTGAACGCGAACACGCTGATAGACCTCGAGCGCGTCGCTTTGGCGACCACACCGATACAGCGCGACCATGAGCTGCCCCGCGACACCCTCCCGGCCCGGCCGTTCCACAAGCAACATCTCAAGCTCCCCGACCAGGCCGGCATGACGACCGAGCATCAGGTCGGCCTCGACCCGGGCCTCGATCGCCAGGAATCGCATCTCCTCCAACCGACGGATCTCAGCCTGCGCGAAATCGTCGAATCCCACCTCGGTCAACGGCGGACCGCGCCACAACGCCAACGCCTCGCTGAGGACTTCCCGAGCTCGCGCCGGTTCGTTCGCCTCAAGCGCGCTCTGGCCCGTCGCCGTGAGCGCAGCGAATTGCTCAGAATCCAACCCACCACGAGCCAGCACCAGAAAGTAGCCACGACCGACAGTACGGAGCGTCGATTCCGCATCCACGCCAGCCAAATCAAGAGCCTTACGCAACCGCGCCACCGCCATCTGCAAACTCTTGCTGGCCCCCACCCGCTCCGGACCCCACAACAGATCAACGATCGCGTCGCTCGAGACCGCACGATTGGCGTTGAGCGCCAGCAACGCGAACAGCCCTAGCTGCCGCGGACCGCCCAGCCCAACCCGACGCTCACCAACCCACCCCTCGATCGGCCCCAACACGCGAACACTCAACACCGCGCACACCCCCCACACACGCTAACACGAGCACGACCCACGCTGTGACCGGACGTCACCTCACGTGACCGACCCGCACGACCGTACCGCGAGCACAGTCCGCATCGACTACAGGACACCCACATGCAATCGCCACCGCACGCCGAACTCGTCACCACTCTTGCACGCACGGCCGAGCGCTACCGCGAGCAGCCCTGGGAGTGTCCGACAAGAACGACTGCTCACGATCCACCGCAATGAAGTTCTGAGGCATCACCAAATGGTCTTAGCGTAAACCCGCCGGACGGACCCCGTTTGCCCGACAGCCACGACGTAAACCAGCAGCGCCGCCAAGACCTGCTCTGCGACCGCCGGGGGGTATGCCAACCCCGCCGGCTACGCCGCTTCCCTTGCGGGGAAGCCAGGGCAGTTCACACCGCGTTGATCGAACAGCAATACTCTCGTCAGCTCGGTTGGCATCGGTTCAGGGCACGAGATCCCTGGAACTCGATCACGGCAGCAGGCTTACGGCGGGGCGGGTGGCCGACGACATACTGAGACGGTGGCGGGGGTAGCAACCCGGGTGCTCGCCGAGGGCGGATCACTCCCGTGTCCTCCTCGCGAATGTGTCTGTTGCGCTCACGACGGCGGCTTCGGTCGCACCTCTGCCGAGGTGGCCTTCGTCATCGATCACCACGAGTTCGCCTTCGGGCCAGTCGCGCGCCAGTCGCCAGAACAGGTCGATGGGCGGCCTGAAGTCCAAGGCACCCCGGATCAGGATCCCCGGGATGCCCGCCAGACGTGCAGCGTTGCGCGCTAGGGCACCGTCGTCGATGAAGTGGCGGTGGCTCCAGTAGTGCGTCACGAGCCGCGCGGAGCACAGCCGGAAGTCCGGATCCTCGTAGCGTCGAGACGGGGCCTGGCCGGGCAGGCGCATCTGCCGGTCATCCCAGTCGCACCAGTTCCGCGCCGCCCGCTCGTGCACGGTCGAATCCGGGTTAAGCAGCAGCCGGTAGTAGGCGGCGCTGAGATCGCCGTCTCGTTCGCTATCCGGAACGCCGGCCTGAAAGCGCTTCCACTCCTCGGGGAAGAACCGGCCCATTCCCCGCGTGGCCCAGTCGACCTCGCGCTGCGTGCCCGCGACGACCGAGAAGAGAACCAGCTCACTGACCGACCGTGGATGCGTCTGAGCGTACGCGAGCCCGAGCACCGAACCCCAGGAAGCCCCCAACACGAGCCAGCGATCGATCGCAAGGTACCTCCGGAGCGACTCGATGTCCGCGATCAAGTGCTGCGTAGTGTTCGCGTTCAAAGCGTCCGCCGTGCCTGCGGCGCTCGGCTTGCTACGACCGCAGCCGCGCTGATCGAAGAGGACGACGCGGTACACGTCAGGGTTGAACAGCTCCGTCCACGTGAAGTTCGCGCCCGAGCCCGGACCTCCGTGCAACACGACTGCCGGCTTTCCCTCAGGACGACCGCAGACCTCCCAATAGATGCGGTGCCCGTCCCCGACCTCCAGCCATCCCTGCGCACGCGGCGTGGACTCCGGGTACCTCGCTGACCTGCTTGGCGCCGCGTCCATCCGCTCGTGAGCATAAGCCTGCCGGCCGGATACAAGCCCGGACTCACGCGCCGGAAACCCGAGTCCGGCGCACTCGATCCCGCTGCCGCCGCGGGCTACATCCGAGAGCCGTCGGCGTCCCCGGGCCACTGCAACGGTTGCCTCTGAGTGCTAGCTCACGATCGCGTCGTCGGGGTAAGCACCCCGAAGCGGCGATCGGCCGCGGGCCTAAGACGAGGAGGTGAGCTGGTAGCCGCGCTTGGCCTTCTGGACCTCGCCGGTCTTGGCTAGTTTGGATAGCGTGGTCGAGACGGTCGGCCGCGCGAGCCCGGCCTTGGTAGCGACCTGGCTGGCTGTCATCGCCTCACCGGCTGCGAGCGCGGCGAGCACCGAGGCCTTGGTAGCGCCGGGGGCGGTCCGGCCGTTCGTCGTCGATGTCGCTTTGGCCGCACGCTGGGTCCGCTTGGTGCGGCTCGTGGAGGCGGTCGCGGTGGACTTGGCGCCACGAGTCCGCTTTCGTGCGGGAACGTTGCGCACAGGCTCGGTACCGGTGGACGTCGACGCCGCCGCCGGATGCCAGCCCTGGCCATCGCGTTTGACCTGACCGTCTGAGGCCAGTCGCGGCAGGACCCGGTACAGGTAGTTGGGCTCGATCTTCATCGCCTTGGCGAGCTCGGGAATCGTGATCCCGGGCTTTTCGCGAACGAGCTCGAGTGCCTGCTTGGCGCGCGTGTTACCGCCGCGACGCGTGCGCCGGGCCGGTGCTTGACCGTTTCGTCGGCTCGCCGGACGCGCGGGCGCGCCAGTAGCTCCATTGCTGGATGGGCGCCCCGGGCGGCGCCGAGCGCCCGTCAGCGCGGCACGCGCGGCCTCGAGGCGTGAGGCCTCGTCCTTCAGGACGCGGAGCTGGTCATCGATGTCCTTCACGGTCGTCTGAAGAAAGTCCGGCAAGATGTCACCTCTCGTGTAGATGCGGAATGAGGACGCGATCGGAGTCGGTTGTGGTGTCTGTCCGGCCCGGTCGCTGTCAAGCTGCTCCGTTGGCGATGATCTGGAGTAGCTGTCGCAAATTAGCGCTCCCGGGCAATATTAGTTCGAGCGCGATCGCGGGAACCCTGCCGTCCACGACCCGAGTGCTCTCGTCGCCACGAACGCTTCCGCAATCCCTTCGCGGATTCATCTCCCGCTGTTACGTGTCCCCGCCCGGCGGGTAAGACCGCGTCACTTGACCAACGCAGGCGGGGTGGCAGGCAAACCCCGAGCGGAGGAGCGTCACGACGCGAACTCACCCCGCCCCCGCGGTCCCCGCCCTTGGAGGGCGCAGGCGTCACGTCCGTCCTCCTGTTGCGCGGGCACTCCTGACTCACGATGGAGCGAGTTAGGCGCAGGCTCGACCGGCATATCGGGACGCCGCCCGCCGGCGCCCGACACCCCCTGGTGCACCGAGCGGGGCGTCGGCGTCGGACGTGCGACGGGTAAGGCAGTTGGTACCGACGACCCGAGCGGCGGCCCCGTCCCGTTCGATTCGCTCACAGCGGAGCCGGCGCTCCCATTGGTGGAAACCGCCGCGATGCGCGTGATGGCTTCGCCGGCAAACACAAGCGCGCGGTCGGTCTGGCAGAAGCTCAAGGCACGAGGCGCCAGTCTGGGATCGCTTCGGGTCCTTCGCAGGGCAGCCCCAGATCGCAGGGGCCGTCGTCTGAACGGCAGCAGAGCGGCGTGTGGTGATCGAGGGTCGACGAGGAGATGCGGGGCGCCCACAGCGGCCATGGTTGGATGATCGGTGTGCGGGCGAAATGGCTGGCAGGCTGCTCAGCATCCTAGGCCGGGCGCCCGAGCCCGGCCGCTGCGGCGCGCAGGTGGGGGCAGCCGCTGGCGCCTCCGGGTGCTACTGGTGTGAAGTCGCCGCCGGGGTTACGGGTCCTTCACTGAATCTGTATGGCGGTGCTGTGAGTCTGCATGCCTTCCTTCACATTTCGGGTGCAGACTGAAGTAAGTACCAGTCCGCCGGGAGTTAGGCCTGATGCGCCTGCTCACCATCCAGAGAGCAACGAAGCTGGGGCCGCCCAGCCGGTGCGTTACCAAGGAGCAACATGATGAACACTAAGCGAACCTCAGTGATGAAGCGCCTCATGAAGCGAGCGATCGCGATCTGGAAAGACGCTGACAAAGCTAGCCGGCGCCTTTTCGAGATCCAGACCGGCATCACCCGGTAAGCCCGTCAGCTCGTCTGCGCTGCCCTTCAGTGTTTGACGAACTTGGGCTGCGGTGGACCCGTGATATCCACCGAAACGCTGGAAATGCTGAGTTCGCAGGCACTCGTCGCCTGGACCATCGCCAAGCGCACGGGCCAACGCCATGACTGCCCTCCTCACGGGCAGCGCGTGGTCCGTGCTTCACGGCCAGCCAGCCGGGCGCCTTGCAGCTCGCTCTGGAGAACGCGTCAAGCTGTCTCGACGTGCAGGACTGAACAGACGCACCGCGCCATCAAACCGCGGGGTTCAGACCGCGAGCACGCTGCGGTCGATCGGCGACGCATGGTCGGCATCGTCAGCGACCGGGGGTGCGAACGCAACGGTGGGCAGCATCCGGTCAAGCAGCGCGAACGCCGAGCGCTGCAAATCCTCGAGCGTCGGACCGAGAGCCGCCCGCGCAGCGTCGCGCGCGGCAGACCGTTCGGCCCCCGCTCGTGCCGTCCGGGCGACCGTCGCGGCGGCGTCAGCGGCGATCTCGCGCGCGATCGCGCGTGCGCGATCCCCTGCGACGTCACCGACTTCCAGCCGTGCGGCAGCCCATGCCGCAGCACCACCTGAGCCCCAGGCGGCCTCCCGAGCGGCCGCGCGCCCGGCTGCCCACGGGGTCCACGCCGCGGGTCGCGCGGCGCCGAGCGCTGCGGACCAGGCCGCGCGAGTATCGCGTCGGGCGAGTGCGAGCGCGTCGAGGGCAGACGGCAGCTCAGGGGCATCCACGATCGTGGGTAGCTCCTGCAGCAGTCGCGCCGACCGGGGCAAGCCCGCAACTGTCAGCCATCGGGGCACGTACGTGCGGACCAGCCAATCCATGGCCATCCAGGACCGAGTCTCGTCCAGCCCGTCGTCGGCGGTGCCGATCGTGCGGGTCAGATACGGACGTAGCCGCTGGCGCGGACCGTCCTCGAGATTGTCGTTGAGCGTCGTGCAGAAGGCTCGCAACACCGGGCTCACGCACGCCGGCTGATCGCTATGGGGCTCGCCCCCCAGGTAGCTGACCCACTCCATCGCACACCGTCCGTCGTCGGGCGTGGCGTGCGTCCCGTAGGCGAGCATGTAGTCGGTGCTCATCGTTCCTCCTAGGGTGAAGCTGGTTGCTCCTCGGATTTTCACGCACCGGGACGGCAAGTCAAGACAGGCCCGGCCAAAACTCCGCCCGCGCAACGAGAAGCCTCGACATCTGCACGAAACCTGTTCGGTAGCGGCGAGACTCTGCGCGTGGTCTTAATGCCCGCGACGACGGACCACCGTCTGTAGGCTGCCTGTCGGGCGAAGAACCGACTGCGCACCGAGGCGCCGGCAATGGCGGGACGCTGATCGCGCGGGGAGTCCTCGTGGGTGCCGTCCGCGCCTGGGCTCGTTACGATCCTCCTGGGTGAGCCGGGAAGTCTGGTCGGCACCGCTCTGACCGTGCCTGTTTCGTGTCCGCCGACCTTCAGCTACCGTGATGTTCCCGCTTCCACTGCACTGGGAGTGGCGGCGCGAAGCGTTGCGCACCAACCTGTGGCTCGTGCCGAGCCTCGAGATACTCGCCGCAGTTGCGTTGTACGCCGGCACGCACGCCCTCGACAAGGCTGCGTACGACGGTAGCCTGACGCTGCCGTCATGGATGGTGTTCGGTTCGGCCGATGCCGCCCGCCAGATCCTGACCGCTCTCGCAGCAGCGGTGATCACCGTCGTCGGGATCGTGTTCTCGATCACGATCGTGACGTTGACGCTGGCCTCGACGCAGTTCGGACCGCGGATGCTGCGCAACTTCATTCGCGATCGCGGGACGCAATTCACCCTCGGAACGTTCGTCGCGACTTTCGTCTACGCGACGCTTGTGCTGATCTCGATCGGCCCCGGGACTCGCGGGCAGGACTTCGTTCCGCACCTGTCGATCACGACCGCGGTCGCGCTCGTCACGCTGTCGATGGCCGTTCTCATCTACTTCATCCACCACATCGCCACCTCGATCCAACTTCCGCAAGTCATCGCGAGCATCGCCAAGGACCTCTCGCGCGCGATCGACGCCGAATCGGATGGGACCGGAAGGGCCCTCGAGTCCGGGCCGTCAGTCTCCGAACTCACGAGGCGCATGGACGAATCCGGCGGGGTAGTTCCGGCCCCGACGAGTGGATACCTCCAGTTCGTCCGATACGAGACGCTGGTCGGATTGGCGGCTGAAAAGGGCGCCGTGATCCGTCTTTTGCTGCGCCCTGGGCACTTCGTAGTCGAAGGGCACCCGATGGCGACGGTGTGGCCTCCGGGGGCGGCTGAATCGATCAGCGCGGCGTTGCGCCAAGCCCACATCACCGGGCCGAATCGAACCCTGGCCCAAGACCTGCCGTTCGCGGTCGATCAGCTCGTCGAGATCGCGATCAGGGCGCTATCGCCCGCCGTCAACGACACCTTCACTGCGCTTACCTGCATCGACTGGCTCGGGGCAAGCATGTGCAAGGTCACCGATCAGTGGCATCCGGTTCGCATACATCGCGACGGTCACGGCTTCGTCCGCGTTATCACCGCTCACATCAGCTACACGAGGATGATCGAGCGGGCCTTCGAGAAGATCCGGCAGGCGGGCCGGGGAATGCCCGCGGTGCTGATCCGCCAGCTCGAAGCGATCACGAGGATCGTCGCCCACACCACTAGCGAGCCCCAGCGACGTCTGCTGCTCGAGCAAGCGACGATGATCGTCCAGGCCAGCAACGAGTCGATCCCCGAACCCGCGGACCGTGCTCGCGTGCAGCGCGAACACGAGGAAGTACTCGCCGCACTGGAACGTGTGGGCGTGAACGGCACCGCGGGCGAGACGCTGTAAGCATTCCGCTCCCGCGCTCGATCGCAGACGCTGACCAACGTCCAGCCGCGACCGGTCGCGCTGCGCCGTCCGAGATTCGTGGGCCAACTGCTTTCTTCATGAAATCTGTACGCGGAGCAAGCATTCCTGCACGGGCTCCGCACGGGGCCTGCGACACGATGTTGTCGTGGCATTCGAACCGAGGGCGCGTCGCAGGGAGCTCGCGTGAGCAGGGCCCAAGCCCGAATCCCCGCGTCCTCCGCCGGGCCAGGCCCAGCCGCGCGTCGACGCTAGAGGATCGAGCCATCGCACGCATGCTCGCACGCTGGCTGGACCGGGAGCTCGCCAGCGACATCGGGGCTTCGCTCTCAGCGGCTCACGCTGCTCGCGTGGGCCAGCTGACCAAGGCGCGCACCCGCCGGGCGTTGGCGCGCTCACTCGACCGGTTGGTCGAACGCGCGGACGATCGTCCGTCCCGGCCCCCAAGCTGGACCATCCAGCCATGCACCGAGCAGGTGCGGGCCGCGATGCCGTTGATCCTCTCGACCGCCTCCCGGCTTCGCTCCGATGAGTCGCTGTCCCCCATCGGGATCGCGCGCCTAAAGACGCTTCTCCGCGACGCCAGCGGCCCGTGTTACGTACGCAGTCGGCCCGACGCGCTGACGGTCGCCCTCGAAGACGTTTCGCACGCACTCGAGATCGAGACCGGCGGCCGGCGGCCGGCGGCCGGCCTGACGATGAAACCGGAGGCATTCCCAATCCCAACAAGATCTCGATCGTGGCGGACACGTTCAGCCACCCGTCACGTTTCATGACGGTTCATTCGAGACGAACTCTGGTCAAGCAAACCCTCGACCGGCTGAGCCTCCGCTACGCGCCCTACCCAACAGCTCCCGAATTCATCTACAACTCCGTCAACGACGACATCGCGTTCGTCGCTCCGGTCGACGCACTGGTCACCCAGTACTGCGCCGCCGGGGTGACCGTCGATTACGACCGCGACGCCTTGGGTGGCGACCACATCAGCGCCATCCCGTCCTGGTGGGCCGGGTCGCTCGCTTACCTGATCGGTCGGTACGCCGACGATCCCGCACCGGACGACTGCGCAACCTGGAGCTCATCCCTGCCGACACCCTGACCCCACCTGGTGCCGATGGCGTAGAGCTCGGCTGCAGCGAGTTGTTCGCCGAGGTCGAGCCGCATCTCACGCCGGATGCGCTGGTCGAGGGCATCAGGGGCGAGCGCGTCTCCGGCGGCTTGGACGACGGACGGTCATGCAGCCTCGGATCCGGCCGGTGACGTCCGAACGGCTCGCGATGGTTCGCGGGTGGCGAGGTGGTGCTCGATCAGATCCGCGCTCCGTTTGGCATCGACCAGCCAAGGGCCGTGACCGCCGGGAACTTCGTGAAGCGTTGCCGTTGGGATCTGGTCGATCGCCGGCAGAGCGCGCTCAGCGGCGAGGTAGGGCGCGTCGGTTCCCCAGATAAACATCGTGGGCATTTGGATCGCGGCAAGCTCTGGGACGGTGAGGACGCTCTCCGTCCGCGGCCGCCGGAAATGGTCGATCGCGCGCATCAGCGAGTTGACCGTCCTCGCGTTCTCGGGCCGACGGGCGGATAGGCGGAGAGCGTCGAGGAGTGAATCGGGTGCGGCGGCAACCTCGGCACGACCGAGGCCCTGGGCGAGTAGAGCTCGATAGACCGGACGCGGACTGGGCGAGCGCAACACGATCGTCCCGAGGCCGCGAACCGTCAGCAGCGACAGGGGCATGCGTACTCGGACGCCGTCCAGCGCAACCGCCGGCTCTCCAATCGCGACCAGACTGGAGATTCGCCGGGCGCCGGAAGCGGCATACCAAAGCGCGAACATGCCGCCCAGTGAATGACCGACGACTGGCGCATGGTCGAGCTTGAGGGCATCGAGGATGTCGTCGATCAGTACGCGCGCGTCCTCCCGGACGTGACCGCGTCGATAAACCGCCGGCCCTGACAGCCCGTGACCGGGGAGGTCCACCGCGAGTAAACGGCGGCCCGAAAGGATGTTGAACATAGGTGCCCACGCGGCGGCGCTGAGCGACACACCGTGGAGCAGAACCAGCGGCGGGCCGCTCCCGTGCGACAGCACTCGCACGCGCACCGCTGTGGTGGCGAGGTCAAGAAACGATTCGTCAACCTCCGCACCGAGAGTCTCGAACAGATCGGCTTCAGCCATGCCGATGCGTTCCTCGAGAGATGGCTTTTCCTTCACTTGTCGGCTTCGGTCGAGTTCTCGTCGTCATGGCCCGCCAAGGCGGCCAGCCAGGTCCTGACAGTCCGCTCCTCGTTGCGGGTGAGACCTGCCAGCGCACGACGCTCGACCGCGCGAACGCGCTCGGTGGCGGCCGCCAGGATTCGGCGGCCACGCCGCGTCGGACGCACGAGGACGACCCTTTGGTTCCGGGATCTGCGCTCAACTAGGCCCGCGCGCTCGAGGGCGAGAACCGCAGTGTGCATCGTCTGCCGTGTGACCTGCGTGATCCGTGCCAGCTCTGAGGCCGAGAGTTCGGGCCTGGTCTCGAACACGCTAAGGACGACGTACTCGTGCGCGGAGAGTCCGATGTCGTGGAGTGCGTCCTCAAGCATCGCCCGGAAGCGTTGGTGGGCGAGCCTGAACACGTAGCCCAGGTTCGCGTCCGGCTCCGGAACCGGCCGCGGGAGTGTTGTCAGCGAGGCTGACATCGCGTGCGAACCATACCAGATGTCAGAACCACTGACAACCGGCAGCGGATCGCGTCTTGGACCCGCGGGCTGATGCACGCGAATGAGGTCCAGCCCCCATTGCTCGGGTGGGGGCCTGCACCCACCATTCGCCAAGCGCGCACAGGACGGCCGCACAGAGGGCACACGGATCGGTTTGCCAGGGAATTACATCCAGCCCACAAATGCGTCGGAAGGACCGCATTGCATCCCCGTGTGCGCCCACGACCGGATGTACTCGAAGTCGCCCTCGCAAACGATGATCACGTCACTTATAGACGAGAGGCTCGGTCGCGAACGCGACCATATTCATGCAGCCGGTGGGGCGGCACGAACTCAGCTCGGAGCTGAAACGTCAGGATGATCGGCTTGAAGTTGGAGATGGTCCACGGCCTTGCGCTCAGGGCGCCGGGAGCGAAGGGCGGGTTCGAGACCGTGACGATGCTGTGCGCGCTGCTCGGGGTCGTGACGATGATCATGCGGCTCAGACGCGATCGCCGCCTCCGCGACGCGCTGCTGGTCGTCGCGTCATCGCTATTGCTGCTGATGGCGTTCACGATTCACGCGGCGCCGGTGCTCGGCGGATTGCACGACCCGATCGCCGCGATCGGGATTCGGCTGGCGATGGTGTCGCTCATTGCCATCGCGTTCCTCGCCGTCGCGTTCGTGCCCGACATAGCCGTGAACGGAAGTCTCCGCTGGCGTCTCGTCCAGGCCGGACTTGTAGTGCTCGTGACAATCGTGGTCGCGGCCGCGCTCGATGTGCTCGTTGCGGGTGGCACGGTCAGGGACTCGCTGCGAGCGGAGCGCATCGGCGCGATCGCGCGCGGACCGGTGGTCGTGCTCGTCGAGCTGGGATCGTGCGCGGTGCTGAGCGCCGCCGCAATCCGGTTTGCCCTCGCGGCGCGAGACGGTGCCGTGGATGCGGCGCTGCTCGGGGTGGTCGCGGTTCTGCTCCTCGGGGCGTGGGTCGGTTTCCTCCTCCACCCCGCGATGCCCGCCGACGCGGTCGTGCCCGGCGACGCGCTCCGACTTGGGGCCAGCGCCGTGCTCCTGGCATTCGGCGTGCGCGGTTGCTTGCGGGCTCGGGCTGAGGATCAGCAAGCCGCCGTCCGCGCGGAGCGCGATCGAATTGCCTCGGACCTGCACGATTCGCTCGCTCAGGATCTGGCGATCATCGCCGTTCATGCGCAGCGCCTCGAAGGCGAGTTCGGAATGGAGCACCCGCTGGCGCTGGCCTCTCGCGGCGCGCTCGCGGCCTCGCGGGGAGTGATCGCGGACCTCGCGGCGGCCGAAGCGCCCACGGTGGAGACGGCGCTCCGGCAGGTCGCAGCCGAGCTGGCCGCACGATTCGGCGTCACCGTGGTCGTGCGCGTCGGTGACGCGAGTGGCGGTCCTGGAGCGAACGGTCACGATTTCGCCACCGCGGATCGCGAGCAACTCGTCAGGATTGCGCGCGAGGCGATCGTCAACGCGGCTCGGCATGGCCGCGCCCGGGTAATCACCGTGTTCCTGGAGCGCTCGCGCCCGCTTCGTCTCGTGGTCAGCGACGACGGATGCGGTATCAACGGCTCGATGGATAGAGCCGGCGGCGGGTTCGGGCTGACGATGATGCGCGCGCGTGCCGGAAGGTTGGGCGCGAGCCTCATCATCCGGGCCGGCGCCACCGGCGGCACCGAGGTCGAGGTGGTCGGCCGGTGACGGGCAGACGGTTCAGGTGGGGGATTGCGGTCGTCGCCGTAGCCGGTCTGATCGGTGCGGTGGCCGCGACCAGCTCACGGGAGGCGGTCGGGCACCGGATCTGGATTCCCCGTCAGCACACCACGTGGCAGTGGCAGTTGACGACCCCGGTCGATCTATCGGTGTCCGCCCAGATGTTCGACATCGGCCTGTTCGACAACCCGGCGTCCGTGGTGGCGTCGCTGCACCATCGCGGCCGGAAAGTGGTCTGCTATCTCGATGCCGGCACGTTCGAGAACTTCCGCCCCGACCGAGGCGCTTTCCCGCGATCGCTGCTCGGCAAGCCAAATGGGTGGCCGGGTGAGCGTTGGCTCGACATTCGGCAACTGGGCACGCTCGAGCCGATCATGCACAAACGGCTGGCCCTATGCGCGAAGAAGGGCTTCGACGGCGTCGAGGCCGACAACGTCGACGGTTATGCCAACGACACCGGCTTTCCGATCACGTTCGGTCAGCAGCTGACGTACAACCGGTGGCTGGCGCGAACCGCGCACGATCTCGGTCTATCGATCGCGCTCAAAAACGACCTCGGGCAGGTTCGAGCGCTCGAGCCGGATTTCGACTTCGCGCTCGACGAGCAGTGCTTTCAGTACTCCGAGTGCACCGCGCTCCGGCCGTTCCTGGCGGCCCAAAAGTCAGTGTTCGAAGTGGAGTACAACCTGGCTCCGAGCCGGTTCTGCGCGCGCGCCAATGCCGCCGGCATGATGGCGATGCGCAAGACGCTTAGCTTGGACCGGACGCGCACACCGTGCTGGTCCTAAAGCGCTCAGAAGCTGCGTGCGACAACCGAGCCGAGCGCGCTCGGTTGCTCACCGAACAGGGATTCCAGCGCCGAGCCTAGCCGGTGCGGGTCGTGAACCGGACGATGGCCGGCCTGGAGTGGCCACGCAAATCCGCCGATGCGGTTGCGCGCCAGCTCAGGCGCATCGAAGTGCAGCTTGGCCTCGGGGTCGTAGAGGACATCGTCCACACGTACCCCGTGGCCGCGAATTGCGGAAAGGTGATCCTCTGCGGTCATGCCTGCGGTCTCGCCTTGTTCCGGCTCGAGATTGCACAGCCACAGGACCCGAGCTTGCGTGCGCGCGAGCGCCGACACGATCTGTGGGAGCGCGCTGGTAGCCAGCGTGCTTGTGTAGAGCGAGCCGGGGGCAAGCAGGACCCAGTCAGCGGTCTGGATCGCTTGCACCGCAGCGAGGGGAGTGCGAGGCCATTGAGGATCAAAGCGCAGCCGACGGATCCGGTCGACGGTCGCGCCGATCGTGGATTCACCGGCGATCAGCCGATCGCCCGTGTCCGCGAGCAGACGGACTGGCTCGGCGCTCGCCGGCAGCACGCAACCCGAGATGCCGAGCCACTGTCCGAGCGAGCGAGTCGATGCCTCGAGGTCGCCGAGCGAGTCCGTGAGCGATTGGATCAGGAGGTTCCCAACAGGATGCCGGCCGTAGCGCGTTTCGAGCGGCCGGGACATCACGGTCGCCAGGAGACTCGTGCCATCGCTCAGCGCGATCAGCGAGCGGCGCAGGTCGCCCACCGCGGGGCCGCCGAACCGCCGACGCAGGTCCCCCGATGAGCCGCCGTCGTCGGCGGTCGTGACTATCGCCGTCAGGTCCATCGAGGCGTCTCGCAACGACGCGAGGACCGCCGCGACGCCGTGGCCGCCGCCCAGGACTGCAACGCGTGTCGTCATCGTGATGCTCATTCAACCGTTACGGTCTTGGCAAGATTGCGGGGCCGATCGACGTTCAGTGCCCGCGCCCGAGCCACGTGATACGCGAACAGCTGAAGGGGCACGGCCGCAAGTGGTATCTGAAGGACCGGATCGATACACGGCAAGTAGAAGATGTGGTCGGCGTGTTCGGCGAGTTCCAGCGATCTCCTGCCGGCGATCGCCACCACGGGAGCGCCGCGCGCCCCGACCTCCGCGAGGTTCGACAGGAGCTTGGGCAGGACGCTGTCGTCGATCGCCACCGCGATCACGGGCGTCTCGGAGGTGAGCAGCGCGATCGGACCGTGCTTCATCTCCCCCGCGGGGTAGGCCTCGGCCGGGACGTATGAGATCTCCTTGAGCTTCAGCGCACCCTCCATCGCCACCGGCAGGCCGGCCAAACGCCCGAGGAACAGAAACAACGGCCGGCGGGCGAACTTGTGCGCGACCGCATGGACATCGGCTTGCACGGAGGCAACGACGCCGTCAACGAGTCCCGGCAGACGCCCGAGGTCGCGGCGCAGGCGGCCCAGGTCGACCGATGCGATCGTCCCGCGGAGCTCCGCTAGATGGAGACCCAGCTGGTACAGGAGCACGACCTGCGTGGCGAACGTCTTCGTCGCGGCGACGCCGCGCTCGGTACCGGCCCGCGTCAGCAGCGTCGCGTCGGCCTCGCGCGCCGCCTGGCTACTGGCGACGTTCGTGACCGCGACCACGGTGGCGCCCCGAGCTCGCGCGAGGCGCAGCGCAGCCAGCGTGTCGGCGGTCTCGCCTGATTGGGTCACGCCGAGGACGAGCGTGCGCCGCTCCACGATCGGATCGCGATACCGGAACTCCGAGGCCACGGCCACGTCAACGGGCACACGGGCCCAACGTTCGATCGCCAATCTCCCGGCCAGGCCGGCGTGGTATGAGCTGCCGCAAGCGACTACCACGATCCGCTCAATTCGCCGTAGCAGCCGGTCGGGGAGCCCCGCAGCTCCCCCTGAGCCCTTTTCGAACTGGCGAGCGGCGAGGGTCCGCGCGATCGCCGCGCCCTGCTCGTTGATCTCGCTGCGCATGAACGTGTCAAACCCGTTCTTCTCGGGCGGCTCGAACGCCCAATCGACCGTCGCCGGACGCGGGGACCTCGGCTGCCCGCGTCGGTCGGTGACGCGGAGCTCGTCGGGCCGCAGGACCGCCACCTCCTGCTCGTCCAACGCCACAACCTCCCGAGCGTGCTCGTCGAACGCAGACGTGGAGGATGCGATGAACTGTCCCTCGCCGGCGATTCCGACCACGAGCGGGCATTCGCGCCGCACGCCGACGAGCGTGTCGGGCTCATCGGCGCACACTGCGACCACGGCGTAGTGACCCGAGAGCTCGCGTGTCGTCCGCCGCACTGCGTCGGCCAAATCGCCGTCGTAGTACAGCCCCACGAGGTGAGCGACGACCTCGGCGTCGGTCTGGGAGCGGCAGGCGATCGCCTTGGCAGCGAGCCGGCGGCGAATCTCGACGTGGTTCTCGATGATCCCGTTGAGGACGATCAGGAATCGACCGGTGCAGTCCGCGTGCGGATGGGCGTTCGCCTCTGTCACGGCGCCGTGGGTGGCCCAGCGCGTGTGGGCGATGCCGAGCGCAGGGTCCGCGGCCGGCGACCCTCGGTGCGTCGCCAGGGCGGCGTCCAGCGAGTCGATGTTCCCGACGGCTCGCACATGCCGCAGCCCGCCGCCGTCTCGCCACGCGATGCCCGCGGAGTCGTAGCCCCGGTACTCGAGATGCCGGAGTCCCCGCAGGAGAATTTCAACCGCGTCGCCCCGACCGACATATCCGATGATCCCGCACATTCGATTCCTTCCCGGAACTTGCTGAACTCCTCGGATTGCATCGCGTCACGCCCGAAGTGACCATGGGGCCGGTGTCGGATAATGCGTTCAGAGAGTGATCGCCTGCTAGCCTGAATGCAGGCTCCGGACCTGAGCTCTGTCGGGCTGAAGATGTGAAGGGGGCAAGTGAATTGCGGGTAATTGTTGTCGACGATCAGGAGTTATTCCGGAACGGGCTCGTCAGCCTGCTCCAGGAGCGCGGGATAGAGGTGGTCGGTGAGGCAGGGTTGGCAGCCGAGGCGGTCAGGCTCGCCTGCGAGCTGGCCCCTGACGTCGTCCTGATGGACCTGGACATGCCGGGGATGTCCGGGATCGAGGCGACCGCGCGGCTGAGAGCAGCAGCGCCGCTGACCAACGTGCTTGTACTCACAGTCATGACTGACGATGGCGTGGTGCTCGACGCGCTCCTGGCGGGAGCGAGCGGTTACGTGTTGAAGGACGCGCCGGTCGGACAGATCATCGATGGTGTCCGAGCCGCGGCGCGTGGAGAATCGATGATCTCACCCCAGGTCGCCAGCCAACTCGTGCGACGGCTGCGACGGCCGCCCGACGGCGAGGTGGCGGTGACCGGAGCGGAGTTGACCTTGCGCGAGCGCGAGGTGCTCGAGCTGCTCGCGCGTGGAATGGACAACCAGGAGATCGCGACGGCCTTGTACCTGAGCCCTCACACCGTGAAGAATCACGTGTCCAGCATCCTGGCGAAGCTCGAGGTCGAGAACCGGATCCAGGCGGCCGTACGAGCCGTACGCGGGGGACTCGTCAGCTCCTGACTGTCATTTGACGCTGATCGTCGACAGGCGTGTCAACTGCTCTCGGACCGAGGCCAACGCCGTCGACAGTTGCGAGCACGCCTGGTCGAGGCCCTCACGCATGACGAGCAGCTCGGCGATCGCGCTCCACGTCTCGTCCCCGAGATCGTCCTGGTGTCGCTGGAGCGCAAGCTTGCGGAACTCGTCGATCGCCACTCCGATTTCGGCGCGCCCGACCTGTGCCATCCGCAGCGCGCGTTCTCCTCGCGCAGCAAGGCTAGTTCGAGCTCGAGATCCTCGACCTGCATGGCCTCCTGATCCTTGCGGAGCCGCCCTTCGCGGCTGACTGCCAGCATGCGCTGACGAAGTGGGGTGGGCTGTCGGCTCCGGTGGTCATCGTCGCCTCACACTATCTCGATTGCCGAGTCGGTTCTCATGGTTTCACTCTTTCCTTGGTGTGTTGTGTGACAGCGGTTAACACCTGTGACGCGGTTACCGGATCCAGAGGACAGTGGCCAGCACGCGCCCTGGGCGCGACAGTAAGACGACGAGTGCCGGTAGCGCGACGGCGACGCCGGCGATAGCGCCCACTGCGAGCGCGCTGCCCGCCAACGACGTGTCGATCGCGTACCGCCAGGTCAGTTCGACCACCAACGCGATGGCCACGACGAGTCCAGCAGCACGCTGGAGCGACAGCGATTCGAGCAGGCTCACCATCAGCGTGACGAGCGCGACGCAGCCGAATGCGATGAACACCGTCAGGTCATCGGTCCCATGCGTCCATCGGCCGAGAAGCACCACGACAGGGAGAGGAAGATGCTAGCTAGATAGCTGTGAGATAGAGCTGAAAGATCTTAAGGTGGAGCTGTAGGATAGGATTGGTTAGAGAGCTAGGTTGGAAGATACTGAGAGAGAGTGGCAAGAAGAGGTAAAAGTTATAGAGGTAGTAGCTGCTATAGAAGCTTCAGATCAAAGAAGGCAATAGCGAGATAGCAGAGTGCAGCTGGTGCACTAAACAAATAGGTTTGAGTAGGAAATAGCAAGAAGCTGAATTAGCTTCAGAGCAACGCGGATATCAGCGATAGCGCGGGGGTACTGAGCAGCTAGTAGGATCGATGGCGGCGCGTACAGATAGCTAATAAGCACAGCAGCAATGTGCTAGCTGTGAGCTCTCAGATCACGGCGTACGGATGCTCGGCGAGATAGAGCGCGACGGTGCTCGCAGCGAGAGAGAGACTCGTAAAGCAAGCTACAGCTACGTTAGATCAGGATCGTTCAGCTGACATAAGTTGCAATCAGAAAAAAAAAAAAAAAAAAAAAAAAAAAAAAAAAAAAAAAAAAAAAAAAAAAAAAAAAAAAAAAAAAAAAAAAAAAAAAAAAAAAAAAAAAAAAAAAAAAAAAAAAAAAAAAAAAAAAAAAAAAAAAAAAAAAAAAAAAAAAAAAAAAAAAAAAAAAAAAAAAAAAAAAAAAAAAAAAAAAAAAAAAAAAAAAAAAAAAAAAAAAAAAAAAAAAAAAAAAAAAAAAAAAAAAAAAAAAAAAAAAAAAAAAAAAAAAAAAAAAAAAAAAAAAAAAAAAAAAAAAAAAAAAAAAAAAAAAAAAAAAAAAAAAAAAAAAAAAAAAAAAAAAAAAAAAAAAAAAAAAAAAAAAAAAAAAAAAAAAAAAAAAAAAAAAAAAAAAAAAAAAAAAAAAAAAAAAAAAAAAAAAAAAAAAAAAAAAAAAAAAAAAAAAAAAAAAAAAAAAAAAAAAAAAAAAAAAAAAAAAAAAAAAAAAAAAAAAAAAAAAAAAAAAAAAAAAAAAAAAAAAAAAAAAAAAAAAAAAAAAAAAAAAAAAAAAAAAAAAAAAAAAAAAAAAAAAAAAAAAAAAAAAAAAAAAAAAAAAAAAAAAAAAAAAAAAAAAAAAAAAAAAAAAAAAAAAAAAAAAAAAAAAAAAAAAAAAAAAAAAAAAAAAAAAAAAAAAAAAAAAAAAAAAAAAAAAAAAAAAAAAAAAAAAAAAAAAAAAAAAAAAAAAAAAAAAAAAAAAAAAAAAAAAAAAAAAAAAAAAAAAAAAAAAAAAAAAAAAAAAAAAACACACAAAAAAACCACACAAAACCCCACACACCCCCACACACCCCCCCACACCCCCCCCACCCCCCCCCACCCCCCCCCACCCCCCCCCCCCCCCCCCCCCCCCCCCCCCCCCCCCCCCCCCCCCCCCCCCCCCCCTTTTTTTTTTTTTTTTTTTTTTTTTTTTTTTTTTTTTTTTTTTTTTTTTTTTTTTTTTTTTTTTTTTTTTTTTTTTTTTTTTTTTTTTTTTTTTTTTTTTTTTTTTTTTTTTTTTTTTTTTTTTTTTTTTTTTTTTTTTTTTTTTTTTTTTTTTTTTTTTTTTTTTTTTTTTTTTTTTTTTTTTTTTTTTTTTTTTTTTTTTTTTTTTTTTTTTTTTTTTTTTTTTTTTTTTTTTTTTTTTTTTTTTTTTTTTTTTTTTTTTTTTTTTTTTTTTTTTTTTTTTTTTTTTTTTTTTTTTTTTTTTTTTTTTTTTTTTTTTTTTTTTTTTTTTTTTTTTTTTTTTTTTTTTTTTTTTTTTTTTTTTTTTTTTTTTTTTTTTTTTTTTTTTTTTTTTTTTTTTTTTTTTTTTTTTTTTTTTTTTTTTTTTTTTTTTTTTTTTTTTTTTTTTTTTTTTTTTTTTTTTTTTTTTTTTTTTTTTTTTTTTTTTTTTTTTTTTTTTTTTTTTTTTTTTTTTTTTTTTTTTTTTTTTTTTTTTTTTTTTTTTTTTTTTTTTTTTTTTTTTTTTTTTTTTTTTTTTTTTTTTTTTTTTTTTTTTTTTTTTTTTTTTTTTTTTTTTTTTTTTTTTTTTTTTTTTTTTTTTTTTTTTTTTTTTTTTTTTTTTTTTTTTTTTTTTTTTTTTTTTTTTTTTTTTTTTTTTTTTTTTTTTTTTTTTTTTTTTTTTTTTTTTTTTTTTTTTTTTTTTTTTTTTTTTTTTTTTTTTTTTTTTTTTTTTTTTTTTTTTTTTTTTTTTTTTTTTTTTTTTTTTTTTTTTTTTTTTATTTGTTGAAATATGGTAGTTTTTTTTTTTTTTTTTTTTTTTTTTTTTTTTTTTTTTTTTTTTTTTTTTTTTTTTTTTTTTTTTTTTTTTTTTTTTTTTTTTTTTTTTTTTTTTTTTTTTTTTTTTTTTTTTTTTTTTTTTTTTTTTTTTTTTTTTTTTTTTTTTTTTTTTTTTTTTTTTTTTTTTTTTTTTTTTTTTTTTTTTTTTTTTTTTTTTTTTTTTTTTTTTTTTTTTTTTTTTTTTTTTTTTTTTTTTTTTTTTTTTTTTTTTTTTTTTTTTTTTTTTTTTTTTTTTTTTTTTTTTTTTTTTTTTTTTTTTTTTTTTTTTTTTTTTTTTTTTTTTTTTTTTTTTTTTTTTTTTTTTTTTTTTTTTTTTTTTTTTTTTTTTTTTTTTTTTTTTTTTTTTTTTTTTTTTTTTTTTTTTTTTTTTTTTTTTTTTTTTTTTTTTTTTTTTTTTTTTTTTTTTTTTTTTTTTTTTTTTTTTTTTTTTTTTTTTTTTTTTTTTTTTTTTTTTTTTTTTTTTTTTTTTTTTTTTTTTTTTTTTTTTTTTTTTTTTTTTTTTTTTTTTTTTTTTTTTTTTTTTTTTTTTTTTTTTTTTTTTTTTTTTTTTTTTTTTTTTTTTTTTTTTTTTTTTTTTTTTTTTTTTTTTTTTTTTTTTTTTTTTTTTTTTTTTTTTTTTTTTTTTTTTTTTTTTTTTTTTTTTTTTTTTTTTTTTTTTTTTTTTTTTTTTTTTTTTTTTTTTTTTTTTTTTTTTTTTTTTTTTTTTTTTTTTTTTTTTTTTTTTTTTTTTTTTTTTTTTTTTTTTTTTTTTTTTTTTTTTTTTTTTTTTTTTTTTTTTTTTTTTTTTTTTTTTTTTTTTTTTTTTTTTTTTTTTTTTTTTTTTTTTTTTTTTTTTTTTTTTTTTTTTTTTTTTTTTTTTTTTTTTTTTTTTTTTTTTTTTTTTTTTTTTTTTTTTTTTTTTTTTTTTTTTTTTTTTTTTTTTTTTTTTTTTTTTTTTTTTTTTTTTTTTTTTTTTTTTTTTTTTTTTTTTTTTTTTTTTTTTTTTTTTTTTTTTTTTTTTTTTTTTTTTTTTTTTTTTTTTTTTTTTTTTTTTTTTTTTTTTTTTTTTTTTTTTTTTTTTTTTTTTTTTTTTTTTTTTTTTTTTTTTTTTTTTTTTTTTTTTTTTTTTTTTTTTTTTTTTTTTTTTTTTTTTTTTTTTTTTTTTTTTTTTTTTTTTTTTTTTTTTTTTTTTTTTTTTTTTTTTTTTTTTTTTTTTTTTTTTTTTTTTTTTTTTTTTTTTTTTTTTTTTTTTTTTTTTTTTTTTTTTTTTTTTTTTTTTTTTTTTTTTTTTTTTTTTTTTTTTTTTTTTTTTTTTTTTTTTTTTTTTTTTTTTTTTTTTTTTTTTTTTTTTTTTTTTTTTTTTTTTTTTTTTTTTTTTTTTTTTTTTTTTTTTTTTTTTTTTTTTTTTTTTTTTTTTTTTTTTTTTTTTTTTTTTTTTTTTTTTTTTTTTTTTTTTTTTTTTTTTTTTTTTTTTTTTTTTTTTTTTTTTTTTTTTTTTTTTTTTTTTTTTTTTTTTTTTTTTTTTTTTTTTTTTTTTTTTTTTTTTTTTTTTTTTTTTTTTTTTTTTTTTTTTTTTTTTTTTTTTTTTTTTTTTTCACTCGCTGTTCCCGTGCCGATCGTGCGCCGCGATGGCTCGGTCGGCTACTCCCCGCCAGGCGGCCTGGAGCGCGCCAGGCGCCTGCTACCCGGCCCGTGACCGGTTACATCCAGGGCGGTCAGGTCACGATCACGAACTCGGGCGCCGCCGTTGACGCTCCGCTCAGCGGGATCGCCACCGTGGGCTCGGACTACGGCGGCACGAAGTCGGGCTGGGCGACCATCCCGGCCGGCACACGACCTACGCGGCCCAGAACCCGTGGCCGGCCGGCGCGACGATCGCCGTTGCGGTCTCGCCGGCGCAGGTCGTCGCCGACGGGGCCTCCACGACCACGGCGACGATGACCATCAAGCGGGATGGCAATCCGGCCGTCGGCGACGCGGTCTCGTTCACGGCCAGCGATCCGGCGTGAAGATCGGCGCGGTGACCGGGCATCCGGATGGCACCTACACAGCGACGGTCACGGCCTCGACGACCGCACAGCAGGTCGCGATCATCGCCACCGACGGCTCGGTCACGCCGGCCGTCACCGCTCAGACCACGCTGACTCAGACCGCGGTCGGCCCCACGGACGGTTCCGGCGCGCCCCGCGACGGCGGTCAAACCACGCCTACCGACTCCCCGCCACCATCGCAGCCTCCCACCGTCGACACCACTAACCCCGTCGTGGGGATCGGTGCGGGTCCGCTCAATGTGGTGCGCGGCACGGTGTCCGTGACCCTTACCTGCGCTGCCGACCAGTCGTACTGCGCGGGGGCGGTCACGTTGAAGGCGACGGGCAAGGGACGGACCCTGACCCTCGGACAAAGTCAGATCAACATCGCCGGCGGTCAGACGAAGGCCGTCGCGATCCCGGCCTCCAACTCGAAGCTCCGCCAACTTGGGCAGGGCGCCTCGGTGCCGGCCACGATCTCGGTCAGCGCGCGCGACGCGGCCGGCCGCAGCGGAAGCTCGAGCCGAACCGCCAGGCTCGTCCTGACGGACAGGATCAATCCTCGCGTGGCGATCCTCAGCGCGGGGCTCGCTCCGCACGCGCTCGGCGCGTGGGTCAAGCTGGCCTGTCCGGCCAATCAATCGACTTGTGCCGGAACCGCGAGCCTTCGCACAAACCACGGCGGACGTAACGTTCTCCTCGGCGGGACAAAGCTCCGGATCAACGGAGGCCAGACGAAGATCGTCGGGGTGACGTTCGCGAAGCGGCTCCGCGCTCAGGTCGCCGGTGCCGCCTGGACGCGCACCGTGATCCGCGTCGAGGCGCGGAACGCCGCGGGCAAGAAGGGGTTCTCGCAACGAGTGGTGACGCTGCGCTCGCCAGGCGCGCGGCGTTGATGAGAAAGCGAGAGCCATCGGGAGGACGGTGGCAGGCCGGGGCGTGCCGCGGAATGGGGGTACGCGTGCATTTCTCGAGCGCCCGACGCCCGGTGGCTGTCGGCGACGAGCACCATCTCACAGTTGGGGGCTCCGCCCCATTGCCGACGCTGTCCACGTGCGGAGACTTGGTAGCAACCGAGTACAAGGAGTAAGCCATGCCCATCACGCGCCTGCGCAAGAAGTTCACTCTGAGGCGGCCGGTTGCCAAGATCAGTGAGGCGCCCCGCCCGTGGCCGGTTGACCGCGATCTCGCACGGCGGGCCGACGAGACGAGCAAGCGAATCGCCCACACGCGCCGCAAGATCGAGCGTCACGTACTGCCCGCGCGCAGACGGGATCGCGGCAGCGGGGACGAAGCGAGATCGCCGCCCGCGCCGGCCGTCGATAACCCGGTCTCGTCAATGTCAGCTCCGCGCCGCATCGCTAGCGCGCGGAGCTGGCGGCGATTGGCCGCCCTTCGTCACGCCGGCTGGTGGCGACTCGTCGTCGTCGTCGCCGATCATCGCGAGGATCGTGACGAGCAGGCTCGCCGTGGCGATGATCGCGAGCACGAGCGCAAGGATCAACACCACGTATGTCTGCACGAACGCGAGCAGCACCGCGCCGGCGAGCGCCACGCCGCCGGCGGCGAAAACGACCGTCAACAGGACGTCGGCGTGGCCACCGTCCTCGAGTTCGCGATAGCGGTGAGCGAGCTGGTGCAAAGAGAAGTCGGAAGCGCGTTTCATGATTCGATCCGATTCCATGTTGGCGGGAAGCCCGGCTTGTGCAAATGCGGGGACGACCTCATCTGACCGTGACCCTGATCGGCAACGCGGCGGATGCTCGCCGCGGTGCGAAAGCAGGGCGGGCTGCTCTATCGGGCTGAGAGTAGAAGCGGAGCCGGCCGAACTCGGACCTGGCGAGAATTCTGCCTGTTCGTACGAGCAGACGTCATCCCTGTCCGCTCGGTCAGGCAGCCGCCGGTGTCGCGCCGGGCCATCGGACCTCGTATTTGCGGACGCACGGGGCCACCGTCGTGACCCTCGGGCGCGACGCCGCGCCGTCCGAGGAACGACCGAGCTGAGACGCGCTTGACTCCTAACTGATACGCGCGACGGCGATTGGGGTGAGTGTTACGGGTCCAAGCAGGCCACTGGGAGCGGGTGTCAGCGGCGTTGGTCCGGTCCCGTACGCCAGGTTGCCAGCAGCGGCCAGTGCGGCATTTTCGTTGTTGAGCGTCGTATCGAGCGTCACCTCGATCCGGTTGGGGCCGGCGTGGAGAAGCGGACCGATGTCGTGGGCCCCGCCAGGCGTGGTCTGAGCCGTGACGAGTGTTCCGTTGACGTAGGGGTGGGCGGCTCCGGCAAAGGCGCCGAGGTTGAGGCGGACGTCGTGGTCGACTCCGAGCCACGCCCTTGGAACGTTGACGGTGGTCGTGTAGACGGCGCTTCCGATGGCGCTGGCAATTTCGGGGATGTCGCGCCAGTCCTCGAGCTGGGAGAGGTCGAGGTCATGTGTTGTCGCGCCGCTTGGTGCGATCGCGTCGATATGGAGGTGCCAGCTGGAGACGTCGACGGGAGCCGGCACCGGGCCTAGGTTGATCCGCTGAGTCCTGCGGTCGCTCAGGGTGACGGTTTGGGTTCCACCGACGGCGCTTTCGATCTGGATCGAGCCGTGCGTACTGTAGGTGGCGCCGTCGGCGCTTGTCGCCGTCACGTGCAGGCGACGGTTGCCCCGTTGGAACGCGTAGGCGACGGTGCCGTGAGCTGGGACCGTCAGGGGCATGCGCGTGTGACCGCGGTCCTGGACGTACTGCGCGACCGGGGTGATCGTGCCGTTCCACAGGTCCAACGCGTACGGCGCGCCGGTCGTGGCGAAATCGCCGGTGGTGGTAATCGGTGCGTTGGTCGGGTTGTAGATCCACCAGTAGTCGTCGGCCCCGTCACGGCGGTGCACCTTCTGCAGATCGCCGCCGCCGCCCGTGAATCGCACGCTCGGCTCGACACCGAGCTGTTCGAGCGCTGCGGGCACGTCGTCCTCGGTGGCCACGTGCACACCGCGCGGGCTGGCGAGTACCGCGCCCATCGCATGCCGCACGACCGCGTCGTCCGCGGTCGGGTCCGTGAGGCCGTCGCTGGCCGACGGCACGGCGCCGACGATGACGACGGGCAGGCCGCGGTCTACATCGCGCACGATCGCGCGCGCCGCGGCGACGTCCAACGAACTGCGGTTGTCGATGATCAGCGCCCGGTAGTCCGGACCGTCGCCGAACAGCCGGCCCGGGCGGGCGCTGCCCGCGTTGGTGGCGAGGTCGACTGGATCGATGAAGTCATACGTGTAGCCGCTTTCGCCAAGCTGCTGGCCTGACCACAGCGGAACGTTGTCGTCGTGCACGGACGACAGGCCACCGTCGTGATAGACGGTCACGTCGACGCTTGGCATGCCCTTCTCGACGACCTGCGTGGTGCGGGCAAAGTAGCCGGTGAGCGCGCCGAAGTCTTTCCATTGCGGAGTGTTCGTGGTCATCGTGCCGCCGAGACCGATGAAGCACAGCGCGCATGGCTGGGGGTAGACCGAATTGTCGACGCCCCCGAACCCGACGAACGAGGGCATCGTCACGCCGGCGCTTACCGCGGCGTTCATGAGATCGGCGAGCTCGAGCGGTCCCTTGTTGTAGGTGTCGAAGTCGTCGCCCCACTCCATCGTGACTCGGTTCTTGCCGGAGATGTGCGCCCCCGAGCTCATCATGCGCTGCGCGTCGACGTAGTACTCCCAACGGTTCGTGCCGTACGAGGGGAGCGTGCTATCAAACGGATGCGCCCAGCCGGGGTCCAGGGATTCGGTCTCGGGGATGTCGACGGCGGTGGCGCCCCGAATGACGTCCAGGCCCGTGTAGTTGTAGGCCGGCTGCTCGCGCGACTTCAGGCCATGCTGGTGCGCCCACTGCGTCATCGCGTGTGCATAGCGCTCGACGTAGAGGTCGGTCAGCGTGCGGTCGTAGTCGTAGCGAAAGCGGGCGCCGACGCCGCCGGTGAAATCAAACGGCGGAGGTGGGATCGGCATTGGGTTCGCAAAGTTGAGCGGGTTGAAGGATGACGCCGCGACGTTGTCGAGCGCCGGGAGGTACTTGATCATCGAGTAGCCGCGGCGCGCCTGGAACTGCTGCGGGAGATCGCCGGTCCAGAAGGCCTGCGCCTGGACCTCGAGCGAGTCGTGAAAGATGCTCGTGTCCATCGCGTCCAGGCGCGCCTGATTTCCGTCACCGAAGACGGTATTCGCCATCAGGTCCAGCGAGTCGGTCAGGCCTTTGCTCTGGAAGATGTCGGCCACCAGTTGGCCGCTTGCCGCTCCGACCGCGGGGTCTCGCGCGGTCCAGGTGGACGGGGCGTCGAACGGGCTGGGGTTGACATATTGGCCCGTCGCGCGGGAATAGAACGCGAACAGTTCCCACGTCCCGGCGCTGGGGATCGTCCAGTGAAGCGTTCCGCCGGAGACGTCCGAGGTCAGGTCAACCGCCGTCGTCGGATCCAGCATCGTCTGGGTTCCCGAGCTGCCCGAGACCTTCGCCGCTGTGACCGCGACGAGCACAGGGTTGCCCGGCATGTTGGTGACGGGTGGCGACCCAGTGAACGCGTACCCGTCCGAAGGCGCCGTAACGGCCTGTTCGTACGTGACGAGCTGCTGCATGCCAGTCGCCAACGTCACCGCCGAGCTGTCGCACGCAGTGGATCCGCACGGGTTGATGCTTATCTTCATGCCGAGCGACTGGGCATGCTCGAGCACCTCGGTCAACGACGACTCGCCAGCCGGCGAGGGCGTGTAGCCCATCTCCGCCGTGCCAAATCCTTGCTGTTTGAGCTGGTCGAGGAGGCTGGCGGCCGACGCCGCGTCCCCCGTCGTCCCGGATCGGTTGATCGCCCGATCCCCGGCCGGCGGCGACTGGAAGGTGGGCAGACCCACCACTCGGCCTCCATCCGGCCCCGCCGCGCGCGACGTGCCGGCCCCGACGCCCATTACACCAGCGATCATCAACGCGCACGCGTAGCGCGACAGCACCCGTCGTCTGATCCGAATCTCTCCTCGCCCACGCAACCAGCGGAGGCATCCTGTATGCAGTCTCCTGAATCGTATACGCAAGCGTGCCATGAGTTCAAATCGTTCTTCGCTATAGACGGCATCGACGACATCTATGCCGCCAGTCCCGCTCGCACGACAGCCTCAAGCTCGAGGACGCTCGCGCACTCGCGGCGTACGGGCAGAACAGCTGTGTCGGAAAGGTCCTCGAGATCCGCCAGGACTGCCGAGCCGGATACACGTCGTCCTCATCCGTCAGTCCATTGGTTTCTGAGGGAGTCGCTGCTGCTTGGTCGCCGACGCGGCGCTCTGGGTGATGCCGCTGCTATCCGCAGGATCCGGCAGCGACAACTGGCCAAACGATGCCAGCGCGGGGCGTTCAGGCCCGGCGGGCGACGAAGCCGAGGCGACTTCGGCGATGAGGCGCGGCACTTACGGCTTGCTCGGCCCGCGGCGAGCGACGCTCGTCCGGACCCGCTCCGCGTCGGCACGCGCCGCTCGCGGCCTTCATGTCAGCGAGGATCGCGCCTTCGGAGCGTGAGGCCACGATGGGCACTGCGAGCCCTGCGACATGGACGTGTGTTCGCCGTCCGCGGCCACGCCCTTCCTCGATCGGCAGCACAGCCACGATGTCGTCCAATCGCACGAACCGCCCGTAACCGAGCGGCACCATGCCAATGTCGGTAGCTCGCATAACGTCTTCCTCACGCATGTACATATTGTAGCGAACGCCTGTTCGATTCAGCGCTACAGACGACAGCGTGTTCAGCGCCTTCCAGCCGGGAGGCAGCGTCATATGCCGCCCGAGCGAGGTCCCTCGCGACCACCCCCTCACCCAGCTGCTCTTCCACCTCGTGCAGGTGTGTCACGTACTTGATCAGGGCCGCCTGCAGCCCGTCTGGATCGCGCCTCATGCGCGCCCGATGCGCCCGACTTCCTCCCAGGCAGCCGGGCGCAAACAGATCGATCGAACGTCCGTACTCCAGCGATGGACTCCCCGCTGCCTGCCACTGCGCGCGACCTTCATCACTAAAAGAAGGACACCAGGCCGCCGCTCTCCCGGATCAGCCCCGAGCCCTCCTCACTGACCTAGATCTCGCGCTGTGAGCCCACAAATGCGTCGAAGGACCCCACTGCATGATGCCCGTGTGCGCCCATGACCGGATGTACAGCTCACTCGAATCCGCGCCGGCGAAACCATCGTCTTTTGACGCGGCATTCGCACCGACGTGAGGATCGTTCTGGCCCTACGTCTTGCCGAGGCCGACTAGACCGGTCTCATAGGCGAGAATCACGGCCTGCACGCGGTCGCGCAGCCCGAGCTTGCGGAGCAGGCTCGAGATGTGCGTCTTGACTGTGGCCTCGCTGAGGACGAGCTCGGATGCGATCTCGGCGTTCGAAAGACCGGCGGCGAGCAGCCGCAGCACCTCGGTCTCGCGCGCGGTGAGCTGCCCGAGCACCTCGCTCGATTGGTCGCCGGCCGGCAGCGTGGCGGCGAACCGCTCGAGCAGGCGGCGCGTTACCGAGGGGGCGAGGAGCGCGTCGCCGCCGGCGACGATTCGGATCGCTTCGACCAGCTTGGCCGGGGTGACGTCCTTTAGCAGGAATCCGCTGGCGCCGGCGCGGATCGCGGCGTGCACGTACTCGTCGAGGTCGAACGTGGTCAGCACGAGGATGCGCGCGGGCGAGCCTTGCTCGACGAGCCGGCGCGTCGCCTCTACGCCGTCGAGCACCGGCATTCGGATGTCCATCAGGATCACGTCTGGCCGGCGACGATCGGCGAGCGCCACCGCCTCGGCGCCGTTCTCGGCTTCGCCGACGACCTCGATCTCGGGTCTGGATCCGAGGATGGCCCGGAACCCGGCGCGCACGAGCGCCTGGTCGTCGCAGATCAGCACCCTGATGTTCACGGCTTGGTTTCCTCAAGCGGCAGCCGGGCGCGAACCTCGTAGCCCCGGTCGGACCGCCGCCCTGCCGTCAGCTCGCCGCCGAACAGCGTGACCCGCTCGCGCATCCCGATCAGTCCCTGGCCACCGGTCTCACCGTTCAGCGGGGCGGCGCCGTGCCCGTCGTCGAGGACCTGGAGCTCGAGCGCATCCGCGACGTAGCGCAGATGCACCTGCGCGGCCGAGGCGTCGGCGTGCTTGAGCGTGTTCGTCAGCGCCTCCTGGACGATCCGATAGGCACACAACCCCACGCCTTCGGGCAGCGGGCGCGCCTCGCCGAGCACCGACAGCTCGACGGGCAGCCCGGTCTCACGCACCTGTCCGACGAGCTCGTCGATGCGCTCGATCCCCGGCTGGGGCGCGTAGGCCGGGGCGCCGCGATCGTCTTCGGCCCGGATCACGCCGAGCAACCGGCGCAGCTCGGTCAGCGCGGCGCGTCCGGTCGACGCCACTGCGGCCAGCGATTCGCGTGCCTTCCCCGGGTCCTCGTCGAACACGTCCTCGCCGGCGGCGGCCTGGACGACCATCACGCTGACGTTGTGGGCGATCACGTCGTGCAGCTCGCGCGCGATCCGAGCCCGCTCCTCGATGACCGCGCGGTCCGCCTTGTCCTCGCGCTCGCGCTCGAGCCGGGCCGCGCGCGCCTCGAGCTCGGCCAGATACGCGCGGCGGGTGCGGATGTTGTCGCCGAGCACCCACGCGATCGCGAACACCGCGAGCTCGGGGATCACCTGACCCGTGTGGGGCCCGTTGTTGACGATCACCGCGACCGTGATCGGCAGCGCAGCCAACGCGGCGGCGCGGATCGACACCCGACGGTCGCAGTACGCAGCGACCGTGTATAGCGCCACGATCACGCCAAGCGGTGCCCCGGCCCCGGGCCGGAAGATCAGCAGCGCGGTCTCTGCAATGACGGTCACCGCCAGCACCCCGAGCGGCCGGTAGCGGCGGAGCGCAATTGGGACCGTCGTGAACAGGGTGACGATGGCCGCGAGCACCGGGACGGCGAAGCCGTAACGGGTGCGCGAGACCACCGTCGAGCCTACCGCGATCACGGTCAGGATCAGCGCCAGCACCGAATCGCTCCACCAAGGATGGCGGCGGATCGCGTCGCGCGCCGCGGCCACCGTTGTGGACACCTGCCGCATGTGCTGAGAGTAACCCTGGATCTCAGGCGTCCCGGGTCTGCATCCGCCACGCCCCGAGCGCCGGTAGGACCAGCAGCCATCCGATCGCCACCACGACTGCCACCGCGACCGGCATCGGTATCCCGGGCGGGCCGGTCAGAGGGCCGGGCTTGAGGAAGATCAGCACGCTGTCAAGGAGGCCACGCCTGAGCGAGCCGAGCGATGTCGCCTGGACGACCAACGGGCTCAACACGAGCTCCCACCCAATCAATGCGGTGATCGTCCCCGGTCTTGAGCCGGTAAGGGACGCTAGACCCAGCGCGATCACGCACAGGATCGAGTTCGCGAGCGCGAGCCACGCCACCGACTCCAGGATCACCGACAGGCTCGGCGTCGCCAGCCCGTCGGCGAAACCGAATGTAGCCGCGAGACCGATCGCAAAGGCGATCGCAGTGACGCTCAGGGTGACCGCGACCGCGGCAGGAATTCGAACCAGGAACAGCGCCGTCCGCGAGCGGCCGGTGAGCACGTTGTCGCGGAAGACGCCCGCCGCAAGGTCGCCGGCGCCCGCTTCTGCGCCGATCAGGATCGCCGCGACCGGGCCCATGAACACGCCGAGTAGGTCGAGCAGCCGCCCGTAGTTGTTCAGGCCGCCTGCGGGTGGATAGTGGGCGAGGTCGGACGCGTGCTTGACGACGTCGTACCCGGTCATGATCACGAGCGGCACCAAGACCACCGCCACCGCGAGCGCGACCATGCCCCGCTTCTTGCGCAGGCGGAGTAGGTCCGCGCCGACCATCTGTCTCGCCACCGTCAGGTCGAGTGTCATGCGGCCACCTCCAGCCGTGTCGTCATCTCCAGGAACCGGTCCTCGAGGCTCCGGCGCGCCGGCTCGAGCCGAGATACCACCAGGCCGGCGGCGACGAGGCGTGAGTTGATCTCGCCCGCCTGGTCGCGGGCGAGCAGCGTCATCCGCACCGCGCCATGGTCGGCGCGCAGCTCGCGGACGGCCGGATCGCCGGCGAGCAGCGCGAGCGCGCGGTCGGCATCGTCGCATTCGATCACGAGCTCACCGACCTCGTCGGCGACGAGCTCCTCGATTGACCCCTGCGCGATGACCCGTCCGCCGTCGATGATCGCGGCCACGTCGCACGTCTTCTCGACCTCGTCGAGAAGATGGGAGGAGACGAATACCGTCCGGCCCTCGTCCTCGACCAGCGCGCGGATCATCCGGCGGACGTCGAGCATCCCGCCGGGATCAAGTCCGTTCATCGGCTCATCGAGGATCAGCAGCTCGGGATCTGACAGCAGGCAGCGCGCGACGCCGAGCCGCTGGCGCATCCCGAGCGAGTACGTCCCGACGCGATCTCCGGAGCGCCGGTCGAGCCCGACGCGCTCGAGCACGCCGTCGATCCGCTTGCGCGTCTCCGGCCCACGGACCGCGGCGGCGATCTTGAGGTTCTCATAGCCGGTGAGGTGCGAGTAGAACGACGGCTCCTCGACGATCGCACCGACGCGTGCGAGCGCCCGCGCCCGCTGCGCCGGCACCGGGAGCCCAAGCACGCTCGCGCGGCCCGCGCTCGCTCGCGTGAGTCCGAGCAGCATCCTGATCAGGGTCGTCTTGCCGGCACCGTTGTGACCGAGAAACCCATACGCGACTCCGCGCGGCACCGTGAGACTGACACCGTCAACCGCGATCCGGTCGCCGAACCGCTTAGTCAACCCCTCGATATCGACCGCCGGCCGGCGATCAGCTTGATAGGCATGTGTTATTTCCATGCCTGTCACCGTAGGCGGGACCTGCGCGGCGCACATCGGCCACGTGGATGGATTCGGGGTCAGCCGAAAGTAGGAGACGACCTAGCCGACCCGGCCACCCGACCGACGCCGAAGCGCAAGCCCAACGCGACCACGCGCGAGTGGCAAAGCAGGGGGCGTCGGCTCGCGTTCCGAGACGTCTCCTTCGCGGTCCACACCGGATCGCACCGTTCAGCTCGCGAGTACTAGCTTGACCTTCGCCCCGCCGTCTATGAGATCCGCCCGGAGGGCTCTGCGCGATCACTCGTCCGCGGCGAGCGTGCCTGACGCGCCTGCGCGCGACCCGTCCGAGGCTGCACTGCGCGGCCGTCAGGCCGGCGCTCGCCGCGTGGAGAACAACACGCGGCCGCGGACGGCCGACCACCACCTCGCCTGGTAAGTGCGGGCCGATACCTGCGTTCGTGTTCGCGCGGGTGTTCGCTGCTGACGGGAGCGAACGGCGGGTCGCCAACGGCATCGGCCTGTTCGCCAATTCTGAGATCAGCCGGGGTATCACGAGCATGGTGCCGTGGCTGGTATCGCAGCGGAGGCAGCGCAGGTCGATCGACGGGACCTCCCATGGCGCGATCCCAGAGCGTGGCAACCCTGCGCTGGTTGTTCTCATCACGGCGGTCGCGCAGTGCTTAACCAAGTGCGAGGTGCACAGCGATCACCAGCACGACGAGCCGACCGCCTATCCCCAGCCCGCGCCGAACCGGCGGCGTGATCCACCGCCCGGCATGACCGGCGACGAGCGTCAGCACGAGATGCCAGCCAGCGGAGGCGGCGCCGGCGCCGGTGGCAAACGCGACGGCGGAGGCCGGGGAGTCGAGTGTCAGCGCGGCCGCCACCGCGGCGAAAGACGCGATCGTGAGCGGGTTCGCCGCCGTGATCGCCAGAAAGCGCTTGTAGAGCGCCCGCGGCGCGCCGGGGGCGGCGGCGGCCGAGGCGGACGGGCCACGGTCGCGTGCCAAGGCGACCAGCCCTCGCAACGCGATCGCGGCGAGCACGAGCGCACCCGCGGCCCGAATCTCTCGTACATGACTCGAGAGCGCTGGCCCGGCGACACCGCCGGCCGCGGCGGCGATGGCGGCGAACCCGAAGTCTGCGGTTGCGACACCCATCCCCGCGGCGACGCCGGCGCGCGGCCCCGCCACCACCGCGGCCTCGACCAGCAGCAGGCTTACCGCGCCCACCTGCATCGCGATGGCGAGCCCAGTGATCAAGCCGGTGATTAGAGCCCCGGTCGGTTCCATGGCGCCAGTATTTGCCCGCTGACGCTGTGGGATTCAAGGTGTTCCGGCAATGAACTGCGATAATCGCAATAATGAACGCGATCAACAGTGATATCGTCAGCATGCTCCGTGACGACGCTCGGCTGTTATGGCGTGACCTCGGCGCCGCGGTCGGCGTGAGCGCCAACGCCGCCGCCGACCGTGTCCGACGGCTGCGCCGCGCGGGCGTCATCACCGACGTCGCCGCGCTCATCGACCCAGCCGCCGGTGGTCGCACGCTCCCAGCGCTGGTGGGCGTCCACCTCGCCCAAGGAGTCGACTCCGACGCGTTCGCCACCGGAGTCGCCCGCTTAGAGCAGGTGACCGAGGTGCTACGCCTGACCGGCGCGCCGGGCCACAGTCCTGCCGTGCGCGAAATAGCCCGAGCAGGGCTCGAGGCGCTCAAAGCCGAGATCAAGGCCCTGCAGGCGATGGCCGAGACCGCGGTTGCCGAGGACCGTCAACGTTCAAGAGCCTTGGACCCTCCGGCGCACTTACGCTTGCCACGACCGCTCTGCCGTGCCTGTGGCGCTTCGATGGAGATCTGATCCTTCAGTCCAAGGACACCTCGGCGACCGCGGTGTTCCTCGGCCGCATGGAGTATTCGACTGCAGCAGCGCCGGCGACGAACGCGCAGTGTCCCGCGCGCGACCGCGCGAACGCAAGCATCAGACGACTAAGACTGCGATACTTGCAGTTGTGGACGGCATCGACAGTGAAATACTCAGGATGCTCCGAGAGGATGCTCGGGTTTCGTGGCGCGACCTCGGTGCCGCCGTCGGGCTGAGCGCGAATGCCGCAGCCGACCGCGTTCGCCGTCTGCGCCGCGCCGGCATCATCACCGGATTCGCGGCGCAGGTCGACCCGGCGGCCGGAGGGCGCCAGCTGGAGGCGCTGATCTCGGTGACCCTGCTGCCCGGCACCGACTCCGACGAGTTCGCGACGCTGAGCGACAAGCTCGCGCCCGTGAGCGAGGTGCTGCACCTGGCCGGCACACCGGACTACCAGCTACGTGTCGCGTGCCACGACACCGCTGAACTCGACACCCTTCTGCGAACCCTCCGGCTCAGACTCGGCGTCGCAGACACCGACACAAAAATCATCCTCCGCAGCGGCCCGCCCCCAGTCGAGACCACCACGCGCTGAAGACCCCTGGTCTCCGCGCGCAGCAGGGAAGTCGGCGTCGCGCGGAGAGGGGCAGTCTGAGCGAGACTGCCGTGTGGGCGACGTACCGGGAGTCTCATCGCCGCTCGTGATCGGATGACGCTGGGGCTCGTGGCCTCAGGGAGACTCAGTTCAGCGGGATGCGGGCCGAGTGGTAGTGGCGGATGTCGACGCCGGCGGGTCTTGATAGCTCTGGAGTAGCGGCAGGAACAAGTCGTCGATGATTGAGTGGATGCGTTTCGGTGGGAGTGGATTGAGGTTCATCAGCAGGTCGTGGCGGACCAGGTCGAACGGCATTGCGAGGACGGCGGGTGGGATGTGGTCGAGGGTGATCTCACCGCGATCGTCGGCGCGTTGGTAGATGATCTGATCGCTGCGTATTCGCTGGTCGCCGAGGAGCTTTTCGCGTGCCTGGGCGGGGGTCAGGCCGGTACCGGCGAGCAGTCCGGAGAAGCCTGCGGCGGCGAGGACCGCGATGAAGGTTGCGCGAGCTTTGCTGAAGGCGGTCAGTAGGGCGAGCAGGTCGCCGCGCAGGGTGCCGGTGTCGGGGGTCTCGATTGGATGGGCGTGGCCGTAGTGCGCGATGGCGGCGAGCACGAGCTCGTGCTTGTTGGCCCAGCGGCGGTAGAGCACCGCGACCCCGGTCTGGGCGCGTGCGGCGACCGACTCCATTGTCAGGTTGCCGAAGCCGACCTCGACCAGCTCATCCCAGGCGGCATCAAGCAGCGCGGATTCGAGTTGCTGGCCGCGTCGGCGGCGGCGGACGTGCTCTGGGGTGGGTGTGGACACATCCCTCAGATTAGAGAGAGTTGCATTCCTTATCAAGTACGCATACCCTCCGTAAGAGATGGATTCCACTCTTAATTTGGGGATGAGCCGATGACTGAGACGGCAGTTGAACGCGCAGACGCTGAGGCGAAGCTCTCACCGCAGGTGCGGATGGCGTTGACGGCGCTGATCGTCGGTGGGATCGCGGCGATCCTGGACTCGACGATGGTGACGCTTGCGATCCACACGCTGGTGGTCAAGCTGCACTCCAGCGACGGCACGATCCAGTGGGTCACGACTGGCTACCTGCTGGCGATGGCGGTCGCGATCCCCACCACCGGGTGGGCGGAGGCTCGGTGGGGCGGCAGGCGTGCGTGGATCGCCGCGCTGTTGCTGTTCGTGCTCGGCTCGATCCTGTCGGCGCTGTCATGGAACGACACGAGCCTGATCGGCTTCCGGATCCTGCAAGGCTTCGCCGCCGGGCTGATCATGCCGCTGATACAGACGCTCGCGGTCAGGGCCGCCGGCGGGCACCCCAGCAGCCGGCTGATGGCGACCGTCAGCCTGCCGCTCGCGCTGGGGCCGATCTTCGGTCCGGTGATCGGCGGGGTGATCCTCAACTGGTTGAGCTGGCGCTGGCTGTTTTTGGTCAACGTGCCCGTAATCGCCGTCGGGCTCGTGCTGGCCTGGCGGTTCTTGCCCGCCGATCGCCCCGGTCCCGCCGCCGCGCGACCGCGCCTGGACGTGGTCGGGTTGGCGCTGCTGGCGCCGGCGCTGGCGACGATCCTGCTCGGTCTCTCGAACCTGTCCGAGGACGGCTCGATCGACCACGCCGGTGTGCTCGCCTGCCTGGTGGTCGGCATCGCGCTGCTGGCCGGGTTCGTCGCCTGGGCGTTGCACCGCGGTGGCCGCCCGCCGATCGTCGACATCCGGCTGCTGCGGCTCCGCTCGCTCGGCAGCGCCTCGGCCGTCCTGTTCACCGCCGGCGCGGCGATGTACGCCGCGATGTTCCTGCTGCCGCTCTACTACCAGCAGCTGCGCGGCGAGACCGTGCTGCACGCGGGACTGATCCTGATCCCGCAGGGGGTCGGCGCGCTGGCCGCCCGCCTGGTCGTCGGCAAGCTGGTTGACCGCTTCGGCGCGCGGACCGTGACGATCGCAAGCTTCCTGCTGGCCGCCGCAGCGACCGTCCCGTTCGCGCTCGCCGGCCCGCACACCAGCCAGTGGTGGCTCGGCGCGCTGCTCCTCGTCCGCGGCCTCGGGATCGGGGCCGTGCTGATCCCGTCAATGTCGGTCGCCTACCAAGACGTCCCCTCGGCAGGCATCCCACACGCCACCATGAACACCCGCATCGCCCAACAGGTCGGCGCCTCGTTCGGCGTCGCGATCGTCGCCGTCGCCCTCCAATCCCAACTCGCCCAGGGCGCCACAAGCGCCTTCCAAGGCGCGTTCTGGTGGGCAGTCGGCATCACGATCGCCGCAGCCATCCCCGCCATCGCCCTACCGACCCGCCACCGTCAAAAGGAGAACACAGACACCGGCTCCCGACACGAAGCAGCCTCCGCTGCACCCGCCTGATCGACAAAGACGCGACACGACCACACACGTGCGGGATCGATGACTACGGCACCCAGCCGACGCCAGCGAGGTCTCGCCCCAGTGCAGCCGATCTAAATCCCAAACCCCACCGCGCAAGTCGGCAACCACGACGCCCATCTGCCGGACTCAAGACTGCCGGAATCCGAGCCAGCGACACTGCCGCTTCCGGGACATAGGCAGCGACGCCGGCGCCGTCAGCGGCGAACACCCGCGCGAACACGAAGGCACGTGTCGGCTTGGCATCCACCAGCGACGCGCTCGTCGCCAATCTCGAGAGGCCAGCACCGCGAGCACACCGCTCGTGCGCTCGGGCAGCAGGTGCGCGGGCGGGCGCTGTGGAGGCGATGACCTTTATCCTCGCGCACGAGCTGCGCGAGCGCGATGTCACGGTCAATGCAGTCGCCCCGGCCCGACCGCCACCGACATGTTCCTCGACGGCAAGGATGACAAGGCCCTCGACCGCCTGGCCAACTGCGTTCCGCTCGAACGACTCGGCACACCGGCCGACATCGCCCCCGTCGTCGCGTTCCTCGCCAGCCCCGCCGCGCACATCAACTGACGATCTCTTTCGCAGGAAAGAATGCCATCTACCGCGACGGCGATGTCGACCACCACAGCTCCCCATCAACAGCGACTTCAACGCCGATAGCACGATCGCCGAAGTTCTCGACGGCATCGACCTGGGTGACATTCTTGTGATCGTCACGGGCGGGCACTCCGGCAAAGCGCCGCTGAACGGTGGCGTGCGCAATCGCCGAAATGCCGAGGTGCCCGCCGGCATGATCCACTAGTGCGTGGGCAGCCGAAGGGCTCAGGCAGCGCATCTTCCGGGGTCGACGCCGACCGCCCCGGATCGTTTCCGGACCGAAACTCGCGAGCGCGATGAGCGCGGGAAGGATTTCTAGCCCCGGGGCGTCTTGGCATGCAGCGAGTTTCGAGGACCCTGCCTGCCGATGCAGCACTCGTAGAGAGGACTTTCTGATGCCTCGATCGATACACCGCGCGTCCACCTTCGCGCTGCTCGTATTACTCATCACGGTTGGCGGCGGCGTCGCCGTGGCAGCGCCCGCGGAGGCGGCCGCCGCCTGGTCGGCGCCCAGCTCGCTGCCCGCTGCGGTGGGCAGTGGCAGCTTCGCCGAGAACGCGTCCGGCGCGCAGATCGCCGTGACCGGGACCGGCCCGCAGGTCAGCTCCAGCACCAACGGGCAGGCCTGGTCCGCGCCGACCACCGTCGCCTCCGGCGGCACCGACGCCGCCGTCGCGCTCGCCGCGAACGGCCGGGCTGTCGTGGTGTGGCACGGAGGCACCGCTACCGCACCGCTACTCCAGGCCAGCACTCAGGCGACGCCGGGCGGCACCTGGAGCGCCCCGGTCACCATCGCCGCCATCAACGTCGGCGCCCAGGCCCCGATCATCGCGATCGACGGATCTGGCAACGCGGTCGTCGCCTGGTCAGGGGCTACTGCCACGACTGTTCTCGGGCCTATCTCCACCGCCAGCCTTCCGGCCGGCGGTACCTGGACGCCAGTGAAGACGCTGGACGCAACCGGCAGCAGCACGATCCGCCTGGTGGCCAACGCCACCGGATCAGCGATCATCACATGGAGCGACGACGACAACATCTGGGCCGACTCCGGGACGATCCTGGGCGGCTTCGCCGCGCCAGTCGACATCGGCCACGCTCTCGCGCATTATCACAGTCCGCGGATTAGCTTCGTCGCGCTGAACAACACAGGCCAGGCAGTCGTCGCCTACACACCCCAGGGCGCTACTGGCATGGCGGCAATCCGGTCCGCCAACGGGACGTGGAGCGGTGCGATGGCGCTGCCCTGCGGCTTTGCCGGCAGCACCGCAATCGACGGCGCGGGTGACGTCGTGGTCCTTTGCGAGGGAAGCGCCACCAACGCGGCAGGCCAGCCAGTCACTACGCAGGAGACGACGCGGCTTACGGCCGGGAGCAGCACCTGGAGCACCCCGGCGCTGCTGACCAGCGACTTCGTCAGCACCGAGAGCGTCGTCGCCGATGCGGCCGGGACCTTCATCGTCGCCCTCGTCACCACCGCGACCGTGAACAACATGGGGGTCGAGACGGTAAACGCATTCACCAGCCCCCCCGGCGGCGCGTTCGGCACCGCCACAACGTTCCCCGTCACCCTACTAGACAGCCTAGACCTCGACATCGCCGCAGGACGCGCGACGCTCGTGTGGAACGCCTCCCCGGGCGCCTTCGAGTCCACTGAGCCGGTGAGCTGACCCACCGCGGGAGTTATTAGCAGTCTCGGATTGCGCGAGTGCAAAGGTCGGTTAGGCCATCCGGCGTGCGAGCTCGGTCCGCGACCTGACTCCGAGCTTGCGGAACGCCTTGTGCAGGTGGTACTCGACGGTGCTTGGGCTGATGAACAGCTGAGCGGCGATCTCTCGATTGGTGTCCCCGTTCGCGGCAAGGCGCGAGATCTGGGTCTCCTGGGGTGTGAGTTGGTCGAGTGTGTCCACGGTCCGTTTGCGGGCGCGCTCGCCGGTCGCCAGGAGCTCGCGTTCGGCGCGGCCGGCGAAAGCGTCGGCGCCCATGATGGTGAACGCCTCAAGCGCGGTGCGCAATTGCCTGCGGGCGTCGAGGCGTCGGCGTTCGCGTCGCAGCCACTCTCCGTAAAGAAGGTGAGTCCGGGCGAGCTCGAGCCTTAGACGTGTACCGGAGAGGTGCTCGATGGATTGGCGGTACAGGCTCTCGGCGACCTCGCCGTCGCTTAGGAACGCTCGCACGCGCGCTTCGATCCCGTTCGCCCACCCGGAGGTAATGACGCGGGTTCGGTCTGAGAGCCACTCGAGCGCGTACTCGAGTAACGCTCGGTCGGCTGTCCTGGATGCCGCCTCGGCCAACTCGGGCGCCAGGTATGTCCCGTATGCGATCGGATCGCGCTGAAACACTTCCCAGGCCGCATCGCGCGCGGTGTCATGCCGACCGAGGCCGTTATAAAGCACGGCTCTCGCGTAGTTGTTCGAGACCCATCGCCGCGTGGCCGCCTGTTCAGAGGTCGCTTCGATTAGCTCAGACGCCAGCGCCTCGTCGCCGCGCCAAGCAGCGAGAATCATCGGGCCATTCACGACGGCTTGGTTTCCGGTGGCGTCGGCGATCAGTCGTGCTTCGTCGAGCACCAGCGTGGCCGCGGTCAACTCGCCGGCGAGCATGTGGCTCCTGGCCAGGAAGGTGAGCGCGAACGGCAGGTGTCCGAGTGCGCCCGTGTCGCGCGCGACCTGCACTCGGCGAGCCGCGAGTAGATGCACGGCCGCGTCGTCCCACATCTCGTGCGCGACGATATTGCTTTCTCTGCCGGTGGAGACCGAGAGCCAACGACTGACGTCTTCCTTGGCGATGTTCGTCGCGAGCAGAAGCTCGAGAGCCCGAGCGAATGTCGGCGCGGAAGCGGCATACCCGTCGGTCAGTCGGATTGCGAACGCGTCGAGCACCACGTCGAGCGTGCGCGGCGGAGCTGTGCCAGCTGGCGCGGCTCGCGCGGCGGCCGCGACCGCCGGCGCGCCGCCAGCGACCGCGACGTCACTGGCCATCGCGCCCCCGAGCGCCTCGAGGTACGTCTCGCGGGCGAGCCCTGGGTCGAGTGGCTCGAGGCGCCGCGCCGCGCTCATAAACAGGCGGCCGGCGTCGTCGCCGCGCCGCTGCTCCGACGCGATCTGGGCTCGCAAGAGGTCGACCCGGGCCCACTCGAGCTCGTTGAGCACGCTGGCCTCGATGCCTGCCAACAGTCCGAGCGCGGCCTCCAGATCGCCTGCATCGCGTTTGGCGTGGGCAGCGGCGAGCAGGCGCTCCGCCCGACGCCTGGACTCGGGTGTGAGCGCAGCGGCGCGCTCTAGGAAAGCAGCGACGGCCGCCAACCCGCCGCGCGCCTGGGCCCGTCCGGCGGAGCGCTCAAGCTCGGTGGCCACCCCCTCGTCGGGCGCGGACGCCGCCTGTGCCCGGTGCCAGGCGTGACGATCGGGGTCGAGCTCTGGATCGGTTGCATCCGCCAGCGCGCGGTGAACGGCTCGTCGCTCGTCCCGTTCGGCCGAGCCGTACACCGCCGAGCGCACGAGCGGATGGCGGAACGTCACGGCGCCGTCGAGCTTCAAGAGGCCTTCGGACTCTAGGGCGTCCGCGGCCGTATCCGGGATTCCAAGCTGCCGCGCGGCCCGCCACAGAAGTGTGGGATCACCGAGTGGCTCTCCCGCGGCCAAGAGCAGCAACCGCCGCGCGTCGCGCGGGAGCCGCGCCAGCCGCCGCCTGAAGCTCTCCTCGATCCCGGTGGACAGCGGGAGCGCAGCGGGCAGGCCGAAACCGCCGGCGAGCTGGGCGGGGGTCAGCCCGCGGGGGAGCTCCAGGAGCGCGAGCGGGTTGCCGCCCGTCTCGGCGACGATCCGCTCGAGCACAGATTCGTCAAGTCGCGCCGCGAGGACGGACTCCAGGAGCTCGCGGGCATCACGTCGGCCCAACCGATCGACCTGGAGCTGCGGAAACCGGGCCAAGCGAGCGCCCAGCTCACGCGTCGCAAACACAAGCGCGATCCGCTCCGCAAGCAGGCGGCGAGCGACGAACGCGAGCGCTCTGCCCGATGCGTCGTCGAGCCACTGCGCGTCGTCGACCACGCACAGGAGCGGCTGCCGCTCGGCGGCTTCGGAGACGAGGCCGAGAACTGCAAGCCCGACGAGGAACGGGCTCGGCGCCTTTCCCCCACTCAGCCCGAACGCGACGCCAAGCGCATCGCGCTGAGGGCCAGGAAGGCGTTCGATGAACTCGAGAAGCGGCGAGCAGAGAGGTTGCAGGGCCGCGTAATCAAGCTCCATCTCGCCCTCGACGCCCGCGGTCCGGACGACGCGAAAGTCCTTTCCAACATCGATCGCGCGCTCGAGCAGCGCAGTCTTGCCAACGCCTGGCTCGCCGTGCGCCACCAGGACGCCGCCGCGGCCATCCCGCGCGGTGGCCAGCAGGCGCTCGAGCACCGCTTGCTCGCGTTGTCTGCCGAGCAACCGCCAAGCCTCCACGTGGCCAACCATCTGCGCAGCATGCCACCAGGGGTCAGGACTAAGGATTTCTTGGATTCGATCGACGGCGATGGCGGCCACGATGAGGTCCGATGCACAACAAAGTCGTCACCGAATGCGGAGGCCGAAACCAGGAAGGCCATGGCTACAACTGACACACTTTCCCTACCTGACTACGCGCGGCTCCCGCGCCTGGCGATCGGCCCCGCTCTCAACGAGCAGGGCTACTACGTCGGCCGGGTCGAGCGGAATCTGTACTGGGTCACCGACGGCACCTACCAATCGGCATTTCTGACGACGTCGGATGGTGTAGTCGTGTTCGACGCACCGCCCATGATCGGCCACAACATCCAGCGCGCGGTCGAGGAGATCGCGGCCGCCAACGGCGTGAGCAGCCAGGTCAACTACCTGATCTACTCGCACCACCACTCCGACCACGCTGGCGCGTCCTCGCTGTTCGGCAGGAACGTCACGCGCATCGGACACGAGGAGACGCGCCGCCTCCTGCTGCGCGACGATGACCCGGCGCGGCCCCCCAACGAGGAGACCTTCGCGGACCACCGCACACTCGACATCGGCGGCGAGCGCATCGACCTGGCCTGGCACGGCGCCAACCACTCGCCGGACAACATCATCATCCACCTGCCCGACCACGACACGTTGATGCTGATCGACATCGTCACCCCCGGCTGGGCGCCGATCTACCTCTCGAATCTGACCGCGGACATCCCCGGGTACATCGAGGCGCCGGCGAACGCGCTCGCCTACTCGTGGAAGCACTTCATCGGCGGTCACAACGGCCGGCTTGGCACCCGCGAGGACGTGATGCTGCACCAGCGGTACATGGCGGACATCGCGGAGAACTCCAGGAGGGCGATCGACACCGTCGATCCCACGCGCTACTTCGTGAAGTACGGCGAGAACGTCTGGGCGGCGCGTAAGGGCTACCTCGACGAGATCACACATACGGCTGCGGCGCCGGTGATCGAGAGGTACACGGACGTGCTCGCTGCCGCGGACGTGTTCACCGAGAGCACGACGTTCCAGGTGATGCAGTCCATCCGCCTCGACCTCGGCTACGGCTCCCAGGTGCACCCCTGATGGCCAGCCTGCCCGTATGTGACCCGATCGGCGACCACCTGCTGACGCCGAAAAACGCGGCGCTCGCCGTCATCTGAATCGCCAACCGAAAGTCGAGCCTCCATGCCAACTCAAACCGCTCGTGACTCTAATCGGTGGGCGGTTCTCGCCTTGGTCGGCGTCGCGCAGTTGATGGTGGTGCTGGACGCCACGATCGTGACCGTCGCCTTGCCCTCGGCGCAGCGGGCGTTGCAGTTCTCTAACGACAGTCGGCAGTGGGTCGTGACCGCGTACGCGTTGGCGTTTGGCAGCCTGCTGCTGGTGGGCGGCAAGGTGGGCGATCTGTTCGGCCGCAAGTGGGCGCTGATCGTTGGGTTGGTGGGGTTCTCGGCGGCGTCGGCGGTCGGGGGGCTTGCGCAGTCGTTCGATGTGCTCGTCGCCGCGCGCGCGACGCAGGGGCTGTTCGCCGCGCTGCTGGCACCCGCGGCACTGTCGCTGTTGACGGTCACGTTCGCCGGGACTCCGGACTGGGCCCGCGCGTTCGGGATCTACGGTGCGGTCGCCGGCGGCGGCGGGGCGCTGGGGCTGCTGCTGGGGGGTGTGCTGACGCAGGTGCTCTCGTGGCGGTGGTGCCTGTACGTCAATCTGGTGATCGCGGTGCCTACGACGCTCGTGGCGTTGCGCCTGCTGGTCAACCAACGGCCCCCCGGGCGCGCCCGGATCGACATTCCGGGCGTCCTCACCTGGACATTGGGGCTATTCGCGCTCGTGTTCGGCTTCTCTAACGCCGAGACGCACGGGTGGGGCGCCACGGCGACCGTCGTCGCGCTCGTCGCCAGCCCCCTGCTGCTGACCGCGTTTGTGCTGATCGAGCGCCGCGTCGAGCACCCGTTGCTGCCCTTGCATATCGTGTGGGACCGGGCTCGCGGCGGGGCGTACACCGCGCTCCTGGTGACCGGCGCCGGCATCTTCGCGGTATTTCTGTTCCTCACCTATTTCATGCAGCTGACCCTCGGGTTCTCGCCGCTCAAGACCGGCCTCGCGTTCCTGCCCCTGAGCGCCGTGCTGATCATCACCTCGACGACGGTTCAGACCCGCGTGATTCAGCGCACGGGCGTCAAGCCGCTGGTGCTCGCGGGTATGGCGCTCGGGGTGGTCGGGATGCTTCTGTTCGCACAGCTGACGCCCACGTCCAGCTACGGCACCGGCGTCCTGCCGGGCCTGCTCGTCCTCGGTGTCGGGATGGGCTGCATCTTCGCCCCGGCATTCTCGGCCGGGACACTCGGCGTGGCGCCAAACGAAGCGGGCATCGCGTCGGCGATGGTCAACACGTCCCAGCAGGTAGGCGGCTCGATCGGCACTTCGCTGCTCTCAACGATCTACGCCAGCGCCGTCACCGGCTACGTCGCGACTCATCTCCACGTCAGAGGCCTTGCCTCTGCCGCGCAGGTCCACGGCGAAACCACCGCGTTCTGGTGGGCTGCCGGGATCTTTGGCCTGGGGTTTGTGCTCGCGCTGCTGATCCTGCCCAGCCAATGCGAGGCCCGCACCGCTACGACCCTGACCGCTCTGGCCCGACACGCGATCGGCAACTGCCATCACGACGAGACCGGAGAAGGCACAGAAGTCTCCGACGCCCCGGCTTCGCCAACTCGTTCGGAGCCGTCTCTGGTGCCGTAGGACTACGCCGAGGGCTACGTCGACCTAGAGTGGGTGATCGCCACGCGCGTGTTCGCCTGCTCCCGAGACGACGTCGTGACTCGCATCAACTGTGATGACGCGTCGACTGAGGCTCAGCCGGTGCTCGACGGGGTCCCCGACCACTGCGTCGGGGCAAATCGCGATCGCGTGATCATCGGCATGCAGGGCGCTGGAGTCCTCCTCAGCAGCGACGGCGGACGGCGATGGGAGCGCAGCGCTCGAGCTTCCCGCCCAGGCCATGGACCCATCAAGTCCGCTGGTCGCACCGGACCCGCATCGGCCCGAGCGGCCGCTGGTCGCCATCGAGCTGGGGGTGTCATGCCGAGCGAAGACGGCGGCGAAAGCTTCAGCGACCACCGTGCCGGCGCGAAGCGTGACGCTCACGCGATCACCTGGCACCCCCTCGCCGAGGGACGGGCGTACAAGGCCGGGGGCGGCGGCACCGCGTGGAGCCTGGACGGCGGTCGCAGCGCTACGCGTGCCGTTTGGCGCGAAGAGGAAGGCCGATAGCGGCAGGTCCTGTTGAGGTTCCCCGGGTTCTCGCGGTGATCGCAACAGGGGGTCGCTCCCGGGTCAGGCGTTGGGGGTTCGTTGAGCGGTTTGCCCGGGCGCGATCGGAGCCGAAGGCGCGTAGCGCCGAGGCGGAGATCGCGTCCGGGGCGCCTTCCAGGATGCCCCCTCCATCTCGAGGATCGGAGCGTCGATGGTTGTGTTCAGTGATCGGATGCGCCCGGAGGTGACGCAGCCGTTCTGGGCGGCGATCCAGCGCGGTGAGTTCATCAGCGCCGCCGCGGAGAGCGTCGGGGCCTATCGGGTGAAGGGCCGCCGGTGGATCCTCGCCGAGCACGGGATCCGGCCCCGTCGCGGCCGTGATCTCAAAGGCCGGTGTCTGACGTTCTCAGAGCGCGAGGAGATCGCGTTGGGTCGCGCTCGCGGGGAGTCGGTGCGGTGTATCGCCCGACAGCTGGGGCGCTCACCGTCAGCCGTCTCGCGCGAGCTCTCACGCAACACCGACCGGCGCGGCGAGTACCGGGCGACCAGCGCGCACGCGCTGGCGTGGCAGCGAGCCAGTCGTCCCAAGCCGGCCAAGCTCTGGGCCAACCAGCGGTTACGAGAGATCGTCGAGCAGCTGCTTGAGCGCCGGTACTCTCCCGAGCGGATCGCCGGGCGCTTGCGCGTGCAATTCCCTGCTGACCCGGAGATGTGGGTGTCAACCGAGACGATCTACCAGTCACTCTATGTGACCTCCCGAGGCGCGCTGCGTCGCGAGCTGACCAAGCATCTACGGACCGGGCGCAAGCTCCGTCACCCCGGCCGCAAGGCCAGCGCGCACAACGGCCCTCGCGACATGATCAACATCGCACAGCGTCCCCAGGAGGCCGATGACCGCGCCGTCCCCGGCCACTGGGAAGGCGACCTGATGATCGGCAAGGCCAACCAGACCGCGATCGGGACGCTCGTTGAGCGCAGCACCGGCTACGCGCTGCTGGTCCACCTCCCCGACGGCTACAAGCCCGAGCAGGTCGCGCCCGCGCTCGCCGCCAAGATCCAAACGCTGCCCGACACGCTGCGCCGTTCGCTGACCTGGGACCAAGGCGCCGAGATGCGCGACTGGAAACAAGTCCGCATCGACACCGGCATCGAGATCTACTTCTGTGACCCCAACTCACCCTGGCAGCGCGGGACCAACGAGAACACCAACGGGCTGCTACGCCAGTACTTCCCCAAAGGCACAGACCTCGGCAAACTCACCGCGCTCGAGCTCGACCAGATCGCCAACGAACTCAACGACCGACCCCGCAAACGCCTCGGCTTCTACAAGCCCACCGAACGCCTCGCTGAGCTACTGTTGCGCTGACCGCAAGGATCCGCCGTTCCCTCAGCGCACGCTACATGTGGGTTTGCCGGGAGCCAGGCGTCATCCGACGTCGATCGGTCTCACCCCCCGGGGAGGTGCAGGCCGTAGAAGCCAGCACTCTCGTAGCGCCCGTCGGTTGGGGTGTAGCTGACCCAGAGCCGCAATGTCACTCGGTAGGTGTGTATGCCCACCAGCAATCGGCCGCGCGCGTCGGGAGCGACCATCAGGCGAATCAGGCGCCCGGTCGTGACTCGGATGTGCTTGCGGGCGTAGACGAACCTTTGCGTGGCGGGCTGCAGCAGCACCGCAATATGCGCGAGATTGTCGTTCCACGCCGTCTCGAGTACATCGATCGTGCCGGGGCCCGGAACCTTGACCTCGAAGCCGATCGCTCCGTCGGCATAACTCTTGACGCGGAGGACCGTGAAGTGGTTGTCGGGGAGCACGACCATGTAGCTGACCGTGGTGACGCTGATCTGCCCGTCCCTGGACGTCGCGGTGATCGTGAAGCTGTGGCGGCCCGCAGTGGCCGTGTCGATTGGCTGCCCGTTGGCCACCAGTCCCGTGCACGAGGCGATCCCCGGGCCATCGGTGCCGTCTGCGCAGCTGTAGCTCGCGGTAATCTGCTCCGCTCGCGTGTAGCGTGCGGCGGTCCCCGGAGCGGTGACCTGCGCCGATGGAGACGCTGCGACGGTGTACTGGATCGACGCGCCGGCGCTCTGTCCATCGGCGCTGCTGCCGGTCACTGTCAGCGTGTGCAAACCGGGAGTCGAGGTGTCGATCAGCGCGCCGGAGGCGCGACCACTCTGATCGAGGCAAGTGGCGATCCCGGGACCGCCCGTCCCGTCGGCGCAGGTGAAGCTCGAGGCGACCGACTGGTCGACCGCGTAGGTAACGTCAGCCGCGGGCGCCGAGATCTGCACCGCAGGCGCCGCCGCGACAGCGTAGGTCTGAGTGGCGTGTCCGATCTCTCCGTCGCTGCTGGTCGCCGTCACCGTGAGCGTGTGCACGCCTGGCGCCGCGATGTCGATCAGCGCACCCGAAGGACGGCCATCCTGATCGACGCACGTGGCGATCCCGGGACCGCCCATCGCGTCGGCGCAGGTGAAGCCCGAGGCGACCGTCTGGCCCACCATGAGGGTCGCGCCCGCGGCGGGGGCCGCGATCGACGCGGTCGGCGGGGCGATCGTCCACGTGATCGTCACTGACGGGAGATCGATCGCGATGGCGTCGGTAGCCCCGGACGGCCCGAAGCTCGAGCCTCCACCCCCGCCTCCGGCTACCGCGGCGACGATTGCCTCGCCCCCGCCGCCACCGACGTATCCCCCGCCACCGCCACCGCCGCCCGAACTGTCGGCCAGGTCCCCATCCCCGCCGCCTGCGCCGAGACCGGGAGAACCAGCGCCACCGGGGCTATCCGACACCGTGGGAGACTGGCACGCGGTGGTTCCGCCGGCGCCGCCGCCCGCGCCGACTTCGCCGAGGCCACCAGCACCTCCCGAATTTGGTCGCAACTGCTGTCGGACGCGTCCCCGCCGGCGCCGGCGCCGCCGGTCGCCGAGCCGCCCGAACTCCCGCCGGCACCACCAGCAGCCGACCGGACGAAGTTACCTTGGCCTCCGCCTCCACCGCCGGCCACGACCACCCGCGGGTCACCCATCCCCGCCGTCAGGCCATCCGCCGACGCCCGAGACGTCCGGACATCGGAGGCGCCGCCTCCGCCGCCGAACTCGCACCGCCCGTCGCCGCCCTGCCCGCCCCCATTGCCGCCCGCGGTCCCGCCCGGACACACGTTCGCTCCCGCATGGCCCGAGGTTCCGGGCGCGCCGTTCGATCCCACCTCGACGAACAACGTGCTGGACTGCGTCACCGACACCGACGCGGTCACCCGCGCCCCATCCCGCCCGCACCCCCATTGGACTGCGTCGCCGCGTTGCCGCCCGCACCGCCGGCCCCGCCGACGGCGACCACCTCAAGCGAGCTGATCGCGGACGGCACCGCGAACGTGTCCTCTCCGGAGGTCGTATACGTGCAGGTCGCGGTTACACCCGCCCTCGCGAACACCCCGCCGGCGCCACACGGACTAGCCCCGAGCGCACTACCCGGCAACGTCGCGAACAGGGCCACGCCCGCCGATACGCACCCGGCCACCATCGCACACGGCATCGATCGAAGTATCACTGCCCTCCTGTGTCTTGGGCCGCCATCCCCAAACGCCCGGACCCCGGGCGGCGCGCAATCCTTCCCCTGTCCCGCGCACGATAAGCCGTCCGTGGTCCCGTCGGTCTGGTAGAAGTGGCCGAGCATGCCACCCGCACGATCCGAAACAAGCACCGACGACGATCGTCTGCGCATCACGACCTGGACCTTCGAAGACGGGGAAGACACCGGCCATCATCGGCACGAGTTCGACTACGTCGTCGTTCCGGTCACCGGCGGGGCCTTTGAGATCACCGAGCCGGACGGCGGAACACGTGAGATGACACAGGAAGCCGCAAACGCCTACCAAGGACGAGCGGGCACCGAGCACAACGTCATCAACCGCAGCGGGCGCCCCGCGGTGTTCGTCGAGATCGAGCTCAAGCGCTGAGCTCGGTGCTTACGTGATCGTGGCGCCGCCGGGAGCCCGCCGTCGCATGCAGCTCGCTTGTAGCGGATTGCACGGCGCGGGCACCACGCGGCGAGAGCCGCTCTTCGGTCGACGCGCTACTTCTGCAATCGCAGATTGGGGCAGAGCCCGACGGTGCCCTGCCTGCTCTTGCTAGTCGTCCCGTTGCAGGAGATAGCTCGTGACGGTCGGACACTTCTGCTCGGGCCGAATCGTTAGCAGACACTTTGCGAGCACTGGGCGCGTCCACGTAGGCGGAATGGGCGACTAGGAGGGTTCGGCCCCTCCGGGCAGCGAGATCTGCCTTCATGTTCTGGCGTGCCCGTCGGGCATCGGTGCAGAGTGTTGGACGTAGCTGGTTCGACCTTCAGTGGCTCATGCATCTCGACGGCGCGACCGCCGATGAGCTGTCTCGAACCGCCACCGTCGCGATCGGCACGGACGGCGCCCAGGTCAGCGCGATCGGCTTCTACCTCGTCCGCGCGCTCAGGGTGGCCGCCATGGGGTTCGTCCTGGTGCGGTGGAGTGGTGCGCAGTGGCAGGCAGATGCGCAGCAAGCGCTAGCCCTTGAACGCATCTTCGTCGAGACGGTCACGCGGACCAATAAAACCTCCAGTTAGCTCTCCCCTCTGCCGAGCCTGCCGGAGCGTCCGAGCAACAACCGTCCGCGGAAAGTAGCGACAGCGACAAACGCCGGCTGTTCGGGGCAGGCAGGCCTACCGAGCGACGACCGCGCGCCGCGCTGGCCGACGAGCGCGCGGCCGACCCAAGCCCTCCAAGCTCGCCACCAATGCGGCGCCGCGGCGGCGACACCCCGCGACGAGCCGGGAAACGGGATGTTCGAGGTCGGACAACCATGTATATCGCAGCGCGATATCGCGCTACGATTCACCCAGGCGAAGGCAAAGGAGCATCGCGATGAGATCACCCACCCTTGATCCGACCGCGGGAGAACGTGCCCGACGTATCCGGCTGCACCCGGACATCCCGGAGCGCATCTCCGACCCGACGGACCCGCGCTACGGCGAGATCCCCGCGGCGGCCCCAGCCGGCCCCGCGGGGGCGCGACGCATCGTCGACCCAACCGACCCGGAGTGCGGCGAGCGGGCCGGTTGACAGCGAGGTGTCTCGCATATTCCACGTAGCGACGTTCAGCCCCGACGAGAGCCCAGACCGCATCCGCGAAGCGCTCGCATGCCCGGCCTGCGGCCATCACGATCCGGGCGAGGCACATCTTCGGATCACCGACAACACGCTCCGGATCTTCTGTGGCGCCTGCGCCACGTTCGTCACGATCGCCTTGACCGACGAGCAGGCCCTCGCCATACGCCGCTGTTCGACGGCGCTGTCAGCCACCGGCGGCGCCTCGTCGTAGTCACGGAGTCATAAGATATCGTGGCGCGATATGACGCTCGACCAGGCTGATTTCGAGCATCTCCTTCAGCTGCGCACAGGCCTGCGTCGGTTCCTGCGCTGGAGCGAGGAACAGTCCAAGGCGGCGGGCCTGACGCCGGCAAAGCATCAATTGCTGCTGACGATCCGCGGGCACCCGGACCCCGCCGGGCCGACGATCGGCGAGATCGCGGACTATCTGGTGCTCCGCCATCACAGCGCGGTCGGGCTGATCGATCGCACAGTTCGGGACGGCCTGGTCACGCGCAATCCCGACGAGAACAGCCGCAGCGTCGTGCGCGTCGCCCTCACCCCCGAACGGGATCGCCACGCTGGACGCGCTCGCCGAGACTCACCTTCAGGAACTCGCCCACCTCGCGCCGACGATGCGCGCGCTGTGGCGGACGATCGAGCGAGCGGACGGGAACGCGCCGCACCCGGCCGCACGCCCCATGCCGGCGACCGTCGCGACCCAGTAGCGGCGCGAACGCAACTGCTTGAGACGTGAAGCCGCAGGCCCGGTCAGTCGCGCTGAAAAGCGAGCGATCGGTCATCAGAGACCTGCTCTACGGGCGCGACGAGCACCTCAAGCGTAACATCGAGGCATTGCGATTACGCCGCCAGCCGTGGTCGGGGTCATCGTTTGGTCACCGATGCAATCGCGCGCGCGAGGCGGCTCGAGGGTGAAAGATGTCATGTCCCGGTCGGTGTGATGTGGCGGTGAAGGTGGCCGGTCCTCCGCGTCGAACGGCGTTGTGGGCGCGCGCGGATTGCGGCCGCGCGGCCGGCCAATCGAGGAGGAGGTACCGACCGTGGTTCACGGTATGCGACGGGCTGCCCGGAGGGCCGTCGGTGTCGTGGTGCTCGCCGGCGTTCGAGGCGTCGAGGGGGTGGCGACGTGCCGATCGTGATGGGTTTGGATCAGCATCGAGCGCAGATCGCGGCGGAGTGGATCGACACGGTCACCGGCGAGGTCTCACGCGCCCGGATCGTGCCCGGGGACCGCGCTGCGGTCCGCGCGTTCTTCGAGCCGTTTCGCGGGGCGGGTCTGGAGGTCGCGCTGGAGGCGACGACCGGCTGGAGGTTCGTGGTCGAGGAGCTCCAGCGGGCCAATGCCGAGGTGCATCTCGCCGAAGCGGCCGAGGCGAGCGCGTTGAAAGGCAAGAAGAGACGTGCGAAGACCGACTTCGCCGACGCCCGGCATCTGCGAGAGCTGCTGTTGATCGGTCGGATCCCGGAGTCGTGGATCCCACCCGCGCACATCCTCGATCTCCGAGCCCGAGTCCGGACCCGGCATCTGCTCTCCCACCAGCGGACCGAGTGGCAGCAGCGGATGCACGCCGTGCTCTATCACCACGGCGTTCCCCAACGCCGTGACCTGCTCAACCACGCAAGCCGCGAGTGGCTGGCCGAGGTGGAGCTTCCTGGGGCAGCGCGTGAGCAGATCGAGATCGCGTTGCACGTGATCAACGCGATCGAGCAGCGACTGGTCCCGTTCGACCGTGAGCTGAACCAGATCGCGAAATCACAGCCCGGGTGCCGCACGCTGATGCACGAGATCTATGGCATCGGCGCGCTGACATCGGTCACGATCCTCGCCGAGCTCGGCGACGTCCGCCGTTTTCAGAACTCGCGGGACGTCGTCCGCTACGGCGGGATGGACATCACCGTCTACCAATCCGACACACACCGCGCCCCGGGGCACCTCTCGCGCCAAGGCCCGCCCGCGTTGCGGTGGGCGCTCTATGAAGCCGCGCAACGCGCCCGGTTCCCCGCCAGCCCCACCCGCGCGTATTACGAACAGCTCGCCGCCAGGATCGGCGGCAACCGCGCGTGCCTTGCCCTCGCGCGCAAGCTGCTCAAACGCTGCTACCACCTCCTCAAAGGCCTCGGCGACCAAGCGCTCGCGCCAGTCGCCTGACCCCTGTCACGCGGCAAGCCCAAGAACACCCGATGACCTGCGGTCAGCTCCAGGCAAGATCGCTGCCGACCCGCCACCACGGCGACGGGGACGGCCCAGAAAGAATGAGCGACCGCACCACCATCTGCCGGAACACCCCATCACACATCATGCCGCCGACCCGGAGCCAACCCGGGCCGAGTGCCAAAGTAAGCCTGGGCGTCCCCGGACACACCATGACCCTCCACCACGCGCACACCCCGCCGCCACCGCGCCCCCTCACCAACAACAAATTCCCGCAGACGCCTTGACGCGCACAGCCGGGACAAGTAAGCAATCACGATCCCGTGCAACCAACTTTCGATACAGCAGTCTCGTGCTGCCTGGCTCGAGCGGTTCGTTTGCGTCGGATCGGCACTGCGGCCCTCACCCGTGGGCGTTCCGGCCGTCGACCTTGTCGAGTGCCCGCCACAGGGCTCGCATAGTGGGAGCGAGATGGGCTAGCTCCTCGAGGTGAGCTTCAGCGAGCCGGTCGAGTTTGTCGGTGCCGGCCGGGGCGAGCGTAATGCGTACGACGCTCTTGTTGTCAGGATCGGAGTTGCGTTTGACCAGTCCGTCCGTGGCGGCGCGGTCGATCAGACCGACCGCGCTGTGGTGGCGTAGCAGGAGGTAGTCGGCGACCTCGCCGACGGTAGGCCCGGAAGGGTTTGGGTGTCCCCGAATTGCGAGCAACAACTGGTGCCTGGCGGGTGTCAGCCCGGCTGCCTTGGCCTGCTGCTCGCTCCAGCGAAGAAAGCGACGCAAGCCCGTGCGCAGCTGTAGCAGCCGGGTGAAGTCTGCTTGGCTAAGCGGCATGTCGCGCTACGATATCCGATGCGGAAGCGCCGTCAGAGAGGATGTCTCCGAGGCAGGTAGGGCAGGTCGGGCGCCCGTGCTGGTGGGCCTGACGCCGACTACGGCCCCGCCCCGCGCCACCGACGCAGCCCCAAGGACGCGTCGTGCGCTTAGCGTGGTCTCGCGAACCACACCCAGCCGTCCGAGGAGCTTCGAAGGGTGTCGTTGGCACGCCGGCGGCGCGGTCGTTCAACCGCAGCTTTGTCTGCGTCGCTGCCCGCGATCTCGTCGGCCGGAGCCTCGACCGCGGACACTGAACCTTGGGGCGAAGTCGCCGCCGCGGCGTTCACTGGCTCGACGGTCTGGTCTCCATGCCCTCGCTGAAGCGCCCGCGGTGCGGTCCGGCCGCTGGAGCTGGAGGGTGTCTTGACCGTCGCTGAACCTGCCCAGGCCTAGCTCCTCGAGGTCGCTGGGACAGCGGGCCATGCCGAGAGCAAACCGCGACCGCGGGATCTCGGGCTGTACCGCGATATCCGTGTGTTTGCAAGCCGGCTGGCTGACCTGGCGATAGACGTTGTGAACGTCTGAGAAGACGTCCGGGCCGCTGCTCAGGCTGTGGTTCGCTTAAGGACTCACGGCTCGAAGGAAGGCCTGGATGATCGTGCGCGGCAATGCCAAGCTCGGACCGGCGAGGCTTGTCGCCCTGTCCCCGCGACTGCCCACCGGTGGTGCAATCGACGGCTGGCGGCAATCGCCGAGGACCTCCGCTCGGGTTCGAATCCCCGTTGGCTCCACTGCAGAAATCGTTGCAGTTGCGCCCGGGACCCGGCAAGCCACGCCGGCCGACCGCGCACTACGCGCGGTCGGCCGGCAGGCCGGCTCAGGCGGCGGTCAGCCGCCCGAAGGCGGGTTGTAGAGCACCGCTTGACCGTTGGACTTGATGATCTCCATCGCCGCGTCCACCGCCGAGATGTTCTCGTAGTTCTGAGGCGTGCGATCCCACTGGATGCCCATCGTGTTCGTGTTCAGGTGCTGGAGGGTGTGGTAGATGGCATCCTCCGACAGCGACGGGGCGTGGGTAACCGCCCAGCCGATCTCCAGGCCGGTGTCGAACCCGACCTGGCTGTTGACGAGCTGGTTGGTGGAGTTGAGTCCGGCCGCCTTCATCGCCTGGAAGTAGAGCGAGATCGAGGCGGCGGTCTGCTTGTCGAGCGTCGAGGTGCCCTGCTGGGCGTGCTGCAGCCAGGTCTGCATCGAGCCGAGCACGTACACGTGCTGCATGCTCGAAGCGCCGCCGGCGGCCGAGACGAAGCTCGGCAGCTCGCAGGCGGAGCACTCGCTGATCGGGATGTTCGGGTCCTGGTCGCGGATCGCGCGGATGGCCGTGATCGACGGGGGTCCCGGCACGAGCCCGAGCAGGATGATCTGCGGCTTGGCCTGGAGCAGCGAGAGCACCTGGGGGGTGATGTTCGTCGCGGTGAGCGGCACCGTCTCGGTGGCGACGAGCTTGAAGTGGTACTTCGCGGCGAGCTGCTGCACGGTCTGCTGATTGACGGTGCAGACCGGGCCGCATTGGTTCTGGATGACCGCGACCCGCGTCATGTGCTGGGGCACGATCACGTTCTGCACCGACGCCAGCTGGTCGTTGTAGAAGACGTCATAGAACCCGGGGAACCCGTACGAGGTGAGGTTCTTATAGCCATTGGTCTGCCAGCCCGAGGACTCGGTGACCATGATCGTCTTGCTGGCGATGGCGATCGGCATCGCCGCGTCCGCGTCGGCGCCCGACTCGGGACCGGCGACGAACGTCGCGTGATCCTGCTTGATGCACTTCTGCGCGACGAGCGCCGCCTGGGCGGGCTGAGACTGGTTGTCGATGACGTTGTAGTGAACCTGGTGGCCCTTCAGGCCGCCGTGGGCGTCTATCCACTTGACGTAGGCCTGCAGGCCCCAGTTGTTCGTCTGCCCGAGCTGCGAGTACGCGCCGGACAAGGCGAGGTCCCCACATACGTTGATCGGACTGCCCTTGCTCGCGATCCCTGTATTGCTCGAGCCGCCGCATGCCGCGATCAGCATCGCCGTCGCGACCACGAGACCCAGCACGGCGCCGCAGCGCCCGGGGCCTGTCCCTTTCCCGCTCCTCAATGTTCTCCTCCTCCTAGTGTGGTGGTTGGTGATGCTCCGATCAGCAGCGAGTTGACGAGCTCCGAGGAACGGAACTCCTCGGCCGTTCCCGTGAACACGAGGGCGCCGCTCTCAAGCACGAGGATTCGCTCGGCGACCGCGGCGATGAGATCGAGGTCGTGCTCGACGAGCAGCACGCACGTGACCTCGCCGATCGCGCGCAATAACCCGCGCAGCCGCTCGCGCTGGATCTCGGAGAGTCCCGAGGCGGGCTCGTCGAGCAGCAGCAGCGACGGGCGCGAGGCCATCGCCCGAGCGAGCTCGACCATGCGCTGGGTCTCGAGCGTGAGCGACCCCACCTCGCGGTACGCGAGCTCGCCGAGGCCGAGGTACTCGAGCGCCTCCATCGCGTCCGCGCGCGCCCGCGGGAGGCGAGTGATGACGATCCCGCGCAGCAGGCTCGAGCGCTGCGAGCGCAGGCAGGCGACGGCGACGTTGTCGAGCACTGTCCGCCCACGGATGAGGTGGACGGCCTGAAAGGTGCGGCTCACCCCACGACCAAAGCGATCCGCGGCGGGCAGCCTGGTGATGTCCTCGCCGGCGAGCGTGACTGTGCCTGCGCTCGGCCGGACGCTGCCGCCGACGACGCCGAGAAGCGTCGACTTGCCCGCGCCGTTGGGGCCGCACAGGCCGAAGATTCCGCGCTCGGGCAGCGTGAGGTCGATGTCGCGCAGCACGATCAGGCCGCCGTACTCCTTGGCCACCCCGTGGACCTCGAGCAGCGTCGTGGTCGCGGCGGCCTCATCGGCGCGCCGCGCCGCGAAGTGCTCGCGGAAGGCGCTCGTCTGCGTCTCCTCGGCGGGCGCCAGCTCGCCGGAGATGCCCGCCTCCTGACCCTGTCCGAGCGCCGGAGCCGGCACGAGCACCGCTTCGGTGGTGGCGAGCCCGGTGAACGGCAGCCGTGGCGCGGCACGGTGCCACAGGCGGCTCACGATGCCGGCGATCCCGTCCGGCTCGATGAGCAGCACGACCGTGATGAGCGCGCCCTCGATGAGCAGGATGTGGATGCTGATCCAGTTCGAGATCCCGGTGACGTACTGGATTCCGACCGCGCCGAGCACGGCGCCGAGGACGCTGCGCCGGCCCCCGACGAACAGCATGATGAGCAGCGAGAGTTCGGCGGTCGCTTGCACGAGCGTCGGCGGCACGAACAGCTGCGTCCCGGCGTAGGCGGCCCCGCCGAGCGTGGCCAGCACCGAGCCGAGGATGAACAGCTCTAGGCGCCGGCGCGAGGTGCGCACCCCCATCGCCTGTGCGGTGTTCTCGCTCACGCCGAGCGTGTACATCTCAAGCCCGATGTCCGAGGCGACCAGACGTGTGGTGGCGAACACTACGGCCGCGACGATGACGACGGTGAGGATCCCGTTGAGAGTGGCGGAGCCGCCCGGCCACAGCGTGCCGGTGAGCGAAAGGCCGATCGAGCCGCCGAGCCAGTTCGCGTAGGAGACGTAGCCGAAGGCGATGAGCGGGAACATGAGCGTCGCCACCGCGAGCGCAAGCCCGGACGCGCGGGAGACAGCCTTGCCGATCACCCAGGCAACGCCGCCGCTGGCGATCGTGATGGCGACAAGCGCGAGCAGGCTCGGCCAGCCCAGGTTTGCGTTCAGCACCGCGACGCCGTAGGCGCCGAGACCCATGAACACCGACTGGCTGAAGACGACCTGCTGGCTGAAGCCGATCTGCACCGCCATACCGGCGGTGACGATCGCGTAGGTGAGCGCGAGGATGACGACGCCGCCGAAGTACGAGTCGGCTGAGCCACCGGCGATGATGAGCCCGGCGACCAGCACGAACGCGGTCGACAGCAGCGGACCGCGGTCGGCGCCGCTCCGGCGGCGGCCGCTTGTGGTGGTGGCGGGGATCGTGGTCATGGGCTACTCGGTAACGATGTCGAGGCCCATTGCGCTCGGCCGGATGAGGACTGCCGCGGCGAGCAACGCGTACAGGATCGTGTCGGCGTAGTTGGCGGACACGTAGCCGCCGAGCAGCGCCTCCAGGATCCCGATGCCGAGGCCGGCGACGACCGCCTTGCCGGGCTTCTGGAATCCGGCGTAGGCGGCGGCGATGAATCCGGTGAGGCTGAGCGCCGCGCCCGAGTTGTACGTGTAGCCGGTGATCGGCGACTCGAGGATCCCGAACACGCAGGCGAGCGCCGCGGAGAGGATGAACAGCAGCCGGCGGTATTTGCGGTTGTCGATGCCGACGATCCGCGCGCCGAAGAAGTTCTCGCCACACGCCTCGATCGCCTTGCCCTGCAACGTGCCGCGCAGGACGAACGCGGACGCGATCCCGACGATCGCCGCGAATGCTACGACCAGCACCCCGGCGCGGTCGACGTGCAGGCCGCCGCCGAGGCTGAGCGACTGGCCGCTCCAGACTGCGGGCGCGGCGTGCACGTCCGTCCCGTACAACAGCTCCGCGATTCCCTCGATGAAGAACGAGAGCGCGAACGTGAAGAAAAAGGTGACCACGATGCCCTCGTGACGGGTGCGCCCGTCCTGCGCCAATCGGAGCACGATCCGGTCATACAGGTAAGCGCCGACGACGACGATTGCGAGCATCGCGGCGATCGCCGGTGCGAGCTTCCAATGGTGGACGCGGACGAGGTCGTCGACGCCGAGCGCGCCGAGCATCGCGAAGTCGCCGACCGCGAGATTGAGGATGTTGCACACTCGGTACCAGAGTGCGACGCAGGCGCCGAACGCGGCGTAGATCGAGCCGGTGACGATCCCGGAGATGATCAGGTTTCCGAGCTTCACGCGCGCACCACCACTCCGTTGCGGACCTCGATCTGCCGGGTTGCGAGCTGGAGCGCCCGCGTCGGAGACTCCTCAACGATCAGCAGCGTGCGCCCCGCCTCGTGGATCCGCCGCAACGCCTCGTAGACGCGCCGGCTCACCGTCTCGGCGAGTCCGAGGCATGGCTCGTCGACGGCGAGGATCCGCGGGTCGGCGGCGAGACCCCGGGCGATCGCGACCATCTGCTGCTCGCCGCCGGACAGCGTGCCCGCCTTCTGCGCCATCCGACTGGAGAGCTCAGGGAACAGCTCGAGCGCCTGCCGGTAGGCCTGTGAGGCCCGCGCGCGGCGTAGGCTGCGGGCGCGGCTGTAGGAGCCGAGCACGATGTTGTCGGCGACGGACAGCTGCGGGTAGAGCTGGCGACGCTCGGGGACGAGCGTGAATCCGTGGCGGGGCATGAACACGACATCGCCGGCGGGCGCCGGGCGACCGAAGATTTCGACCCGGCCGCGGCGGTGCACGAGACCGGCGATGCCCATCACGATCGAGCTCTTACCGTTGCCATTGGGACCGATGAGCGCGACGCAGTCGCCCTCGGCGACCTCGAAACTCACATCGTGGACGGCAGCGACGCGGCCATAGGTGACCGCGAGGTCGGAGATCGCGAGCGCGCTCGCGCCCTCCCGCACCGGCTCCGCGCCCGCGCCCACGCGCGGGGCCCAGCTCCTCGCCATCGCGGCATCGTACGCGCCGTTCGTGTCGATGCCGACCAACAGGTCGCGGACTCGCACAGAAAGGCAGCGATTTAGGCACTCAGCGACAAGTACTTAGGCGCGGCGCACGTACTCTTCGGGACGGATCCCGCTCAGATGGCGTCCGTCGTGGTGAGGTTGGTGTGGAGAAGGAAGGGAGGTGGCAGGACCGGCTGTGATCGTTTGCAACCCCCAGTCACCGGGAAAGGAGTCGCCAATGGCGGCCTCAGGCGCCACCGGGGCACGACAGGCGGCAGGCGACCCCCGGCTTCGCCGAAGGGCTCGGTCGCGCGGCTTGACCGTCGCGGCCGCGGCGCATGCTGGCACCGACCACGGGAGGACCACACCGGAATGAGGACCAGGGCTGCGATGATCCGCCAGGCAGGTCAACCGTGGGAGGTGACGACCCTGGAGCTGGACGATCCGGGTCCGGGGGAGGTGCTGATCAAGTTCTTCGCCTCCGGCCTGTGTCACTCCGACGAGCACGTTCGAGCGGGGCACACCGGGGCTCGCCTGCCGATGGTGGGCGGACACGAGGGCGCCGGTGTGGTGGAGGCCATCGGCGAGGACGTCACGCGCGTTAAGCCCGGCGACCACGTCGTCTGCTCATTCATCCCGGCCTGCGGTGCCTGCCGGTACTGCTCCACCGGACGGCAGAACCTGTGCGACCTGGGGGCCGAGATGCTGACCGGGCTGCTGGCAACCGGCCGCTTCGCCTTCCACGATGGCGACGGCGCCGATGTTGGCGGCTTTTGCGCGCTCGGCACCTTCTCGGAGCGAGCCGTGATCTCCCAGTTCTCGTGTATCAAGATCCTCGACGACATCCCGCTGGACGTGGCGGCCTTGGTCGGCTGCGGCGTCCCCACCGGATGGGGCACGTCGGTGTATGCCGCCGGCGTGTCGGCCGGCGACACCGTGGTGATCTTCGGCGCCGGTGGCGTGGGCACCAACGCCATTCAGGGCGCCCGCTACGCCGGAGCGGCGAACGTCGTAGTCGTGGACCCGGTGGAATTCAAGCGGGAGAAGGCGATGGAGTTCGGCGCCACCGACACGTTCGAGGACGCCGAGAGCGCGCAGCAGGCGGTCAACCAGATCACGTGGGGCCAGATGGCCGACCACGCGATAGTGACGATCGGCGTGCTGACCGCGGAGGTGGTGAGTGCCGCTACGGACATGGTGGGCAAGGACGGCCAGGTGACGATTACGTCGGTCGGCCGGCGCGGGGACACGCAGATAGCGCTCGCTGCCAACGGCTCGGTCGTCGGCTGGCAGCGGCGGATCCAGGGGCATGTGTTCGGCATGTGCAACCCGCTCTACGACGTTCCTCGCCTGTTGCGACTGTGGCGCGAGGGCCAGCTGAAGCTGGATGAGCTCATCACACACCGCTATTCGCTGGACGAGGTAAATCGCGGTTACGAGGATCTGCTGAGCGGAAAGAACATCCGTGGCGTGATCATGCACGAGTGCTGATCGATGGCTCGTGCCACATGCGGTAAGGGAAGCCACGTGACCTCGTTGAGAGTTACATGCTGTGACGAATGGATCGGAAGGCGGTCCGCGACATGAGACACGTCGTCTGCCCAGTCGGCGAGTTGCCGGCCGGTGAGCGCCGGATTGTCAACATCGGCAAACGGTCGATCGGAGTGTTCCACGTCGGAGACCGCTTCTATGCGGTGCGCAACCGGTGTCCGCACCAGGGCGGCCCTTTGTGCGTCGGGCACATCCTCGGGGACGCGGTGGCCGACGTTCCGGGCGCCGCGGCGGTGTCCAACAACCCTCTGCGGATCGCGTGCCCCTGGCACGGGTGGGAGTACGACCTCGCCACCGGGCAGTCGTTCCTTGGGCCCTCGAATCCAGGCGTCAAGAGCTACGGCGTGGCGCTGGAATCGGGCGGGGCGCTCGTTGCGGAGGTTGAGGACCAACAGGTGAAGCTCGTGCCCGGTCCGTATACAGCAGAGACGTTCGAGGTTAAGGTCGAAGACGACTACGTCGTACTGGAGGTGTAGACAAGGTGTCTGGAATCGAGACGCATCCGGGCCAAGCGGCAACGGTGCGCGCCGTGAAGCTGGTCGATTGCGATGTCCACGCTCAGCCGACGGAGCCGATGCTGACCGAATATATGAGCGCCGGCGCGCGGCGCCGGCTGGAGCGGTACGGCCACCGGTCGCCCCGGATCACCGACTGGTACCCCCGTGCGCGCAACGCCGGCATGCGGGTCGACGCCTGGCCCGACAAGCCAGGCCACATCTGGGGCAGCGATCCGGAGACGACACGCACCCAGCTGCTCGACGAGTTCGGCGTCGACTACGCGCTGCTCGAGGTGCTCAGCGGCGCGGACTGCTACGACGACGCCGACCTGGCCGCCGCGTGGAACCAGGCGATAAATGACTGGCAGCTCGACAAGTGGCTGGAGTTCGACGACCGGTTCCGCGCCGCTATCTGCGTGCCTCACGAGTACCCGGACCTGTGCGTTGCCGAGATCGAGCGCCGGGCGTCCGACCCCCGCTTCATGGCGGTGATGCTGCCCTCCAGCGCGATGGAGCCGCTGGGCAGCCGCAAGTACTGGCCGATCTACGAGGCGGCCACGGCGCACGGGCGGCCTGTGGTCTTCCACACCGGCGGCTACATGGATCACCGCGGCGCCGGCTACCCGTCGTTCTACCTGGAGTATCACGTCGCCAACGGGATCAACATGCAGGCCCAGCTGACCAGCATCGTGTGCGGCGGGATGTTCGACGCCATGCCAAACGTGCGGGTCGTGCTCACCGAGTGCGGCCTGGCATGGGCCGCGGCGCTGTGCTGGTCGTTGAACGCCGGGTGGGAGCTGATGCGCGAGGACCTGCCGCGCGTCAAGCGCCGGCCGTCGGAGTACGTCCGGGACCACGTGTGGTTCACGACGCAGCCGATAGAGGAGCCGGCCGAGTCGCGCCACCTGCTGTACACGATCGAGCAGGCCCGACTGGCGGACCGGCTGTTGTTCGCCACGGACTACCCGCACTGGGACTTCGACTCGCCGACGCAGGCGCTGCCGCGCGCCATGCCTAAGCACATGCGGGAGGCGATCCAATGCGATAACGCGCTCGCGCTGTACGGCCTGCCGCGTGAGCGCGCCGTTCCGGGGGTGAGGTAAGTCATGCAAACGATCGATTGCGACCTTCACGTCGCACCGGAGACCTTCGACGCGCTGTTCCCGTACCTGAGCGACTACTGGCGCCAGTACATCACCGAGGCCGGAGTCCGGCTCAATGGGGTGGCGTTCGCGTATCCCCCGGGCGCACCGACGACAGCCTCGCCGACCGCGCGCGAGCTGGCCGGCCCGCCCGTGCCGGCGACCTACGACCAGCTCAAGGAGAATGTGCTCGACCGGACGGATCCGCGCGCGGTAGTGCTCAACTGTCTGACCGGGTTTGAGACCCACCGCAATCCCTACTACGCGGCCGCCGTCGCCGGCGCCATTAACGACTGGTTACGCGAGGAGTTCCTGGCGCGTGACGACCGCCTGCGGGCGAGCCTGGTCGTGTCCACCCTGTCAGGGGACGATGCGGTGGCTGAGATAGAGCGGGTGGGCGGTGAGCCTGGATTCGTGCAGGTGCTGCTGCCGGTGCGCAGCGACGTGCCCTGGGGAAGCAAGCGAAACCACGCCATCTTCGAAGCGGCCCGCAAGAATTCGCTGCATGTGGGGCTGCACGCATGGGGGCGCGCCGGCAGGGCGCCCACCCCGAGCGGCTTTACCACCACCTACCTGGAGGACTACCTCGCAAACCAGCCGATCGCCCAGGCGCAGGTGCTGAGCTTCGTCAGCGAGGGGGTGTTCAACCGCTTTCCGGACCTCCAGGTTGTCCTGATGGAGTGCGGCTTCGCCTGGCTGCCGCCGCTGCTGTGGCGCTTCGACAAGGACTGGCGCGGTGTCTGGCGGGAGGTGCCGTGGGTCAAGCAGCCGCCGTCCGAGTACGTCGGCGAGCATTTCCGACTCACCACGGCGCCGGCGCACCTGCCCGAGGATCCGGGTGCGCTGGGTCAGCTGCTGGAGATGATGGACGTCGGCGCGCTTCTCGCCTACGCCAGCGACTACCCCCACGAGCATGGCGACGGCCTGCCGGCCCTGCTAGATCAGCTGGACGAAGAAGCGAGCCGTGCCGTGATGGCCGGCAACGCCGCGGCGCTGTACGGGATTTCGACGTAGTCGCGGTCTCCGGTTCGATCGCCGGCGTACTCCGCCGGGGTCCCGTAGAACATCGCCCGGTCCTGCAACTGAGCAGTGCCTGGTGTGAGCCGCCCGGCGGCGTCCGGGCGGCATTCTCGGCGGTCCGAACAAGGCGATCTCGCGGCTGCATGCTCAGGTTTCGCTGACCCCCGGTCCGGGTTGGACGATGCTCGACAGCGACATCGAGCGGCGGGACGAGAGTTTGCCGAAGCTCACCGCACTGCCACTCTTGGGACGCTCTGCCAGCACCCTCAACCGCTGGCGGTCACGGTCCCGACGCGCTTGCAGTTCGGCGCGAACGGCATCGAGTCGAGAGCATCGAACGTACGCTTACGCCGAAGGCGTGCTCGACGCGTCCCCCGACTCCCTTCGCGGACAGCTGAGTACACGAGGCCTGTCTTGGCGAGTTGCGGGCCTCGCGGAGCCGCCAGTCGGCGCTGCCTTCGTGTTGGCCGCGGGTATGGCGGAGCGGCATGATCGCGGTGCTCGTATAGGCCGTGACTGCAGACACCGATTGGTTTCGCGACGGCCATCTCGGCGTGGCCGGTAGGTTACGACCGTGGCGAATGAGCGAGGCGCCGGAGCCCGGACGGGGCCGAGTCGTAAGCAGCAGGTTGTGAGCGCGAGCGTGCTCGGCGCGGTGGCGGGGGCGGCGGTGACGGGGCACCGGGGAGCGCGGGCCGCGGTGCGCGGCGCGGCAGCCGGGGCGCTTTTCCTGGGCGTCGCGGAAGGCGTGTCGCGGGCACGGCAGCGGCCCGGCGAGATTCCTGAGCTGTGGTCGCGCATCCTCGCCAGCGGCGCGCTGGCCGCCCCAGTGGGCTGGGCCGGGGGACGATTGAGCGGGGCCGGTCCGCTGACGGTTGGCACCGTGAGCGGCGGCGTGGCCGGGGGCCTCGGCCTGCGGCCGCAGAAGGTGGCGCTCGGTCCGGTGCTCGGGGCCGCGGTGGGCGGCGCGTTCAGGCTACGCGACCGGGCCGCGGAACCGGCCGTGGTGGCGGCGACGAGCGTCGTGGCCTTCCGGGTGCTGTCCGCGTTGCTGTTCCGCGACCCGCAGGTCAGCATGCTGGCGGAACGGGTACAAGCCGAGGACTTGCCGTTCGTTGTGCCGTTGGAGTCACGCAGTCGGTACGTCGGCACGGGCTACGTCAGACAGCTGGCTGATGTGCTCGGCGGCACCTACACCGCGGACGCGGCCGATGTCGGGATCGTCGCCTCGCTGGACTCGCTGGCCGGCCCGGAGCTCGATCCCGCGCGAGTGGATCCGCTGGTACGCGAGTTCTACGAGCACACGACCCGGTTCACGCTCGACATCGTGCCCGAATGGCGATTGTGGGTACGTCCCGGCTACCTGGTGTACCGCAATCTGCTCGCGAGGCCGCTGGGCCAGGCGAGCGTGCCGATGAACCAGCGCGAGACCCAGCGAGGCATCCGCAGCCGTATCGACACGATCACCGCTCCCGGCGAGGATGTGGTCGCGGTGCGTGGCTGGATCCGGTCGTTCACCGACAATGACGAACCCATCTATATCGGTATCTACACAACGTACCGCGATGAGGAGCGCGGCTACGTCAGCGTCGGCTTCCCGCTGCCCCACGCCAGTTTCACCGCGACGCTCGAACCGAAGGCGCGGCCGGGCGGCGGCCTGATCCTCACCAGCCGCAGCGAGCTGAAACACCCCGGCCATTACCTCACCTACATCGACGCTGAGACGCGGGAGCTGACGACGGCCGCCGTGCAGGGCTTCGCCGAGCAACTCGACGTGTACTTGGAGGACGGCGAACTGCGCGCGGAGCACGCGTTCTGCGTCTTCGGCTTTCCGTTCATGGTGCTGCACTACCGGATGCACCGCACGAGCTGAACCCCTCGGCGTAGCCTGACGCCCATCCCGCGAACACTGTTTGCATCGCGTAGCTCGAGCCAGCTGGCTCGCGCCGCGATACCGACGATGGTCCAGACGAGACAGGCTGCGGCCGCGGGTCGTGACCTCGTCAGCCACCGCGGCCGCCGGCACACCATCGATCGGTCCGACAGGCACCAGCGGACGAGCGCTTTGAGAACCAGGCTCGTCCGAGGCCGCACCATCGGAATGCCCACGGGAGCAGTCACGGCGTGCTCGTCCATCTCGTCGATGGAGTTGTCCGATACCAGCAGCGAGACCGCCGGCGGCGGCGCTGCTGGTCTGGTGCTTGCAGGATTCGGTCGCCTGGCAAACGCCAGGCGCATCGAGCTCCGCGTGGAGTGCTCGCGGTCGCCTTGCGCGCTTCCCGCGCAATCCGCGATAATCGCCCAGGCGGGGGTCGCGTCGCGCGAGCAACGCAGGACTCCGTCATTCTCTGAGGTCGGTGGGGACGGGGACGGCGAGCGTGTCCAGGAGGGCGGCGAGCTTGTGGTCGAGCTCGATGCCTACGTCCGTGATCTCGGACATGCCGAAGCTTGCGAATTGTTGGCTCGGCTGGTCGACTGTGAACCACGCATCGCCGCGTTTGTCTTCCCAGATCACCGTGTGAAGCGGCGCGTACAGCATTGCGCGGGGGTCGTGGCGGAACATGCGCTCCGCGATGATGTGGTTGCCCATGAGGTAGGCGACGCAGTCGGCGCGGTCGCCCGCCAGCGCCATCACCCGGTGAACATCGTTGCGAAAGTAGATGAGGAAGCCGTGGGGTGCCGAGCGCTCAATGAGTTCGACCATGTCCGACCAGGGGGCTCTGCGTGATACGAGGTCGACCACGGCTGCGAGCGGCAGATCCGGCACGGCGGCCTCGTAACGCTTCTGAAATTCGCGCACTGCGGGAATCGGGAGCGTGAGCCGCGGAGCTCGGTACCAGAGCTCCTCGACATCTCGTTCCGTTAAGTCGCCGCGGGCGTCTGACCGGCTGGCCGCGCGAGCTTGCCTCGAAGAGGGTTTCATGCTGTTCCTTTCGGCTTGGTGACCCGTTTGCTCGCATGCGGTGCGCTGACCGGTGTACCCGGGAGCCCCGCAGCATCGGCAAGGCCAGCCTGCGAGAGATCACGAGACATCGCGCTGCATGGCGCCCGCGCTGCCTGAATCCAGGACCGGCTTCTCCATCTGTGAGAGGAACGGTCGATCGACCTCCGGAAGGGATGGGTGCAGGTAGGAGAAGAGGGCGGCCGCGCAAGCTCCACCGAGAAGGCTTGCCAGGACGTAGATCCACGAATGGCCCCACGTCAGCGCTCCGGTGACACCGCCACCCAACGCGACCGCGAGATTGAACACCCCGCCAGTGGTCCGGCCGACGGCAAAGATTCCCGTGGCGACTGTGAACCCAATCGCCAGTCCGTAGAAGGAGTTTCCATCCGTCGCCCCGGCAGCGGTGACGTTCAGCACGACGTATGCGAGCGCAAGCGTGAAGATGAGCTCACCGACGAGGATCTTCCACTCGGACCCGAGGACAGCCGGCGTGGCAGGCCCGACAAAGGCTCTGACGAGCAGCGCGGCGAGCGCTCCAGCCGCCGGCTGCGTCAGGGCGTAACTAGCCGTCTGACGTCGCCCGAGCTTGCCGGCGAGCAGCGCGGCGAAGCTCACGGCGGGGTTGTAGTGCGCGCCCGAGATATGCCCTCCTGCGAACACCATCACCATCAGCGCTGACCCGATCGCAAGCGGGGCGAGATCACCAGCTCCTTTGGTAGACGTCGACAGGCCGACGGTTAGAACGAGGATGAAGGTTCCGATGAATTCGACCGTGAGCTGGCGACCGAGCGTGGAAGCGGCGACCAGCCGGAACAAGCGGTGTGCTGGATCTGTTGAGTTGTTCGTGCGTGAGATTCGATCAACCGGCATGGTGCCGATGTCCTTTGGGCGGTCTGTCAGGCGGGGCAGAAGGCGCCCCGCCTGACAGTGGAACCCTGTAGAGAGGACCGATCCTGGTTGCGCCGTCGTAGAGGACGGAGCGAATTACGCCATCGCCGGGGTTCTCTGGAGGGTTGCCGCGAGATTGCGGATTGCGGTGAGCACGACGTCGGGCTGGGAGAGCATCGGCACGTGGCTGCTGTCGACCGCGTAGGTCGTGGCACCCATGCGCTCGGCCGAGGCGCGCTCCAGATCCGGGTGAACGGCGTGATCGTTATTGGCCACGATGTAGGCGCTCGGCTTCGTCCTCCACGCAGTGCCTTTGGGCTTCTCGTTGAACAGTTCGACGGCGGGGGGCGTCGCGGTCGCCCACACGACCTCCTGCTCTTCTTCAGACAGATCTCCGCAGAAGTACCCGATGCCGGAGGGGAGCATCCAGATCCGGCCGTCGGCCACTTCGATCTGCCCAAACAGCTCGGTGGTCGGGTACTTGGCCTGCTGGCTCGCTGCGGTCTCGTCCTCATCGGGCGCGACCGCGGAGATGTAGACGAGTCCGACGACGCGGTCGTCGATTCCCGCGCCAGTGATGACAGCGCCTCCGTAGGAGTGGCCGACGAGGATCGAAGGACTCGAGACCCGTCCGAGCGTCCGAGTTACGGCATCGATGTCGCTCTGGGCTGTGTCGAGGTTGTACTGGGCGCAGATCACCTCGTACCCATCGGCCCGAAGCGGCGGGACCAACTTGCTGAAACACGACCCGTCCGCCCAGATCCCGTGGCAAAAGACGATGCTGGGTTTACCTGACATGTGGTTCTCCTTGTGGTTGTGGTGAAACAGATCGCCGAGCTTGTGTGACATTGGCGCTCCTTTACGTGGCTGTGGCTAGCGACGCGCCGGCAGGCTAAGAGGGAGCCCACGCTTCGCACCCGTCGATGACCATTCAGTGCGACGTGTCCCCGCTCGCGAGTGGCGCGTTCGGCCAGGGGGCGGAAGCCCGCCGCGCGTGACTCGGGTTCACCGCTGGGCGGATGCTCTCGTGCCTCACGCCGTCGCGAGAGATTCCCGACCGGAGCTCGCGGCTGTGCGGATCACGTCAAGCACGAGGTCGGGGTGGGAGCATCGTGACGTGAGTACTTTCGACCTCGTAGGTCGTGGCCCCCATGCGCTGCGCCGCGAAGCGCTCGAGATCGGGGGTGCGCTTTCGGTCTCGTCCGGCCCGAGCGCGGCGATGTATGCGAGTCCGACGACGCCGTCGTCGGTTCCCGCGGCGGTGATGCCGGCCCTGCCGTAGGAATGGCCGACCAGGATGGACGGGCTGGAGACCCGCCCGAGCGTGCGAATCACGGTGTCAACGTCGGCCTGGGCTGTATCAAGGCTGTATTGACAGGCGATCACCTCGTACCCGTCGGCCTGAAGTGGGGGGATCACCTTGCTGAAGCACGACCCGTCGGCCCAGATGCCGTGGCAAAAAACGATGCTTGGCTTGCCCTGTGCGGGCATGAACTCTCCTCCTTCGTTAGGTTTGGCGACGTTCTGGCGAGAAAGCGCTTAGTTGAGGGTGGCTTCACGCGAACGAGCGCTGCCAACGCCACGGTAGCCCGCGCTTCCCCCGCGTGCATACGTCAGATGACGACATCCGACGTAAGCCGGATCCCGGAAACGTCCTACTGTCTTCCCGTTGCGCCGAGCGCGCTCGCGAGTTGTGTACGGGAGCTGACGCCGAGCTTGGGGAAGAGCTTGTACAGGTGAGTCGAGATCGTCCGGTGCGAGAGGTAGAGACGTTCGCCGATCTCGCGATTGGATAGTCCGTCGGCCGCCAGTTGCGCGATTTGAAGTTCTTGTGGGGTGAGATCCCACCATGCCTCACGGGCCCGCGCGCCGACGTTTTCTCCGGCAGCTCGCAGCTCGCGCCGCGCTCGCTCGGCTAGCCGTGTTTGGCCGAGGGCATCAAGGGTATCCACAGCGGCTCGCAGCCGTCCGCGTGCCTCCGTCGATCGGCGTTGGCGGCGTAGCCAGTCACCATGGGCCAGCTGCACTCGCCCAGCGAGAAGAGGCGAGACGCCCGCCGCGCTGCCGCCTGCGGCTTCGTACGCATCGTCCGCGTCAGCACTGTCGGCAATCAGCGCGATCGCATAGTCGAGTTGAGCTCGGAGAAATGGGGCGCCGCTCCGGGATGCAATCTGCTCCCACGCCTGCAAGTGGTTGCTGACCTTTTCCAGATCGCCGCTTCCGTGCACCGCGGCGTCTGCGAGGTCGGCGAGTATCGAACCACTCGTAAATCGGCTATAGGCAATGTCGGCCGCATCAAATACCCGGATGATGTGTAGGTACGCGTCGGCGTATCGCTCGCGCATTAATGCGTGCCGCCCTCGTGCGTAAACGGCGAGTGACCACCTGGCGCCCATCCCAACGTATCCGCGTTCTCCTTCAGCGATCAGAGAGTCGGCGGTTTCGTCGTTTCCGGAGTCAGCCGCGGCGATTCCTTGGGCGAGAAGAGTGTTGTAGCGGAGCGTGACCTGGCCCGCCCCTTCGGTGAAGCTTGCGCACTCCGCTGCACTGATTGTCGCTGGGATGACGAACCCCAAGCGAAGGTGCACCCATGCCTCGAGTGCGAGCGTGTTCGCAAGCAGTAATGCTTCTCCGGACGCGCGAAACGCCGCTTCTGCGGCTTGAAGAAACGGCAGCGCGAGATCCTGCGACCAGCTGTATGCAGCTGCCGAGCCCAACGAAAGAAGCTGCCGTGGGTTGAGGCTGTCAACGAGCGACCAGCGCTCGACGCCGGCGCGGATCCTTCGCGCGGAGCACACCGGGTCGAAGCACGCAAGTACGTTCAAGCTCGATGGATCGTCAACAGCTGTCCCTGAGCCTTCAACGACGGCCGCAGCTGCAACGCGAGTTTCTTCGTCGAGGTTCGCCCAAGCCGCCGGCGATGCGACGCGCATGAGTATGTCAACGGCACGCCCACCGTCCCCCCTACCAACGAGGTCCTCTGCCATCCTGACGAAACGTCGGATCGTGCCAGGAGATCCGAGCCAGGCGCCACGACTACGTTCCAGTTGGAAAGACGCGATTGCATGCTCGTAGGGAGCAAGTCCGAGCCGTTGCGCCCCTCGGAGCAGCCGTGAGCTTGCGGCGACACGTCCTGCGAGGCCTGCCATGTCGCCCGCCCGGAACAGGCACAAAGCTCGATGCGAAGCGTCAGAAGTGAGTTGCGCCGCGCGCTCCAGCGCCGAAACCGAGACATCAGTGGCACCGCGAGCAGCCGCCCTGTCGGCCATCTCAACCAACCCGCCGGCAAGCTCCGCGTCCGGGCCTGTTGCGGCAGCCGCACGGTGCCAGACTGCGCGGTCAAGATCGGAAGAAAACGCTTGAGCCAACGCACCATGCGCGTAGCGGAGTTCCTCAGGTCCCGCCGCGCGATGCACCGCCGACCGAATGAGCGGGTGCCGGAAGCGGAAACCATCTACGCTCAATGCCCCAAGCCTCGCGCTTACGGCTTCAAGCCAATTCTCCTCTGTCGCCGGGCTATCAAGAAGTCGCGCAGCGGCATTCAACTGAGCCAGTTCCCCATCGTCAAGGGCCGCGAGCAGAAGAAGTGTCCGCGTCTCGCCGCTCAGCGTGTTGAGTCTCGCCGCGAAAGCCCGCTCAAGTCGCGCCGTCAGAGGCAGCGGGTGCATCGGCAAAAGAGAATCGTCGCCGAGAGCACTGACGGCGAGGGGAAGTTCGATCAGCGCAAGCGGATTCCCCGCAGCCTCGTCGAGAACGCGCCGCTTCACATCAGCAAAGAGCTCGTGGGCCTGAAGGTCAAGCAATGCACGTGCAGCGTCGTCGCCCAAACCGGAGAGCCGGAGCTCCGGCAGACGAGCGTCGTCGAACACGCTCGGCACTCCGTCGCGCACTGAGGCCAAAAGGACCACCGGCTCGTCTTGCAGTCGGTGTCCGACGAACGTCAGGACCTGCGCCGACGCCGGATCGAGCCAATGAGCGTCGTCGATCAAAGCAAGAATTGGGCCTCCGGTTGCGGCGCTCGAGAGCAGACCCAGGGTGGCGAGTCCAATAAGGAACACGTCTGGTCGTTCGCCCACGACAAGCCCGAAGGCCGACTCGAGCGCTCGACTCTGCGGTTCGGGCAGTTTGCTGAGCCGCGCCAGATACGGCTTGAGAAGTTGATGAAGGCCCGCGAAAGCGAGAGGCGACTCTGACTCCGAAGCAATCGCTCTCGTTACCGCTGAACCGCGTTCCAAAGCTCGCACAGAGGCTGCCTCAAGCAACGCTGTTTTGCCGATGCCCGCCTCACCCCGTACCACCATAACGCCACCGCCCAGATCGATCCCATCGATGAGCTCATAGAGCTCTCCGAGTTCTCGATCGCGGCCAAGAAGGCCACCGAAACGCGCCAGGGGCGCCTGATCGAGCTCAGCGGACGTCTGCCCGTCCTTCGCTCGTATCGGTGTCTACTCTGCGCCCGACGGGCTCTACGCCGTCCGCCTCGATCGCCGTGTAGTAGCTGCCGGCGAGTTCGGTTGAAAGAGTGGATACGCCATCCACCGCTGTCGACAATCGGACGAACGCAGCGATCTGAGGCTCAGGCGCAGCCGATACAGCGGGAAGGCGCCCAACCAAATCGCGAGAACAGAACCTGCTGCACTCGCCCGGAAGGCTCGACGACTGATCGACGACGTTCATGTCCGAGCCCGTCACAAAGCCTCCCACAACCGATCCTCCCATCCCCACCCCGAGGCCCGAGGATGGGCCGGTCACGATCGCGACTCGATCATCGAGACGGAAGCGTCAAGCACCGTGGTCATGTTTGTCCTTTCATTGGACTTAGTTCGAGAGCGCGAGCTTGCCGGTGTTCTGCCCGGTGAACAGCCGCCTCAGCCTCTGCGGAAACGTCTCGATATCGCCCGGAACGGTGTCCTCGACGCTCCGCAGCTGCCCGTCGAGCACCCAGCCGGCCATTTCTGCGATTGCCTCTTGGTAGCGACCGGCGCAGTCGAATACGACAGACCCGGCCATCGACGCACGGAAGACGAGGAGTGCCATGTAGTTGCTCGGGCCGCTGACGGCGTCGCTTGCGTTGTATTGAGAGACGGCTCCGCAGATCACTACACGCGCCCCGCGCCGGATACGGTTCAGGCCTTGGTTGAGGATCTCGCCGCCGACATTCTCGAAGAAAACGTCGACGTGATCCGGAGTGTGCTCCCGTAGCTGGTCGAGCAGGTCGCCGCGCTTGTAATCGATCGCGCCATCGCACCCGAGCTCCTCAACTAGCATCCGGCACTTCTCCGGACCACGAGCACAGTCTCACCCTCGACCAGTCGCCCGATGTCGAGCAGGCCGAAGTAGGCGGTCAATCCGGTGAGACCGAGAACGCCGAGATAAGCGGCCGGCGTCAGGCGCTCATTGACCTCGAGCTTGTAGGCGCCTTGTCCGTCGGAAACCGCGTGCTCCTGGGCGCCGAACGCGCCGTGGACCCAGTGGACCGGCCTGAATTGTTCATGACGGGACGCGATCACACGGCCCAGCGCAGTCTTGCCAGTCCCCGCCTCACCCCGGGACGACGAGGACGCGGCTTCATCCTGACCGAACATCGATCAGCACCTGGTTCATCTCGGCCTCTTCGTCCTGGCGATACCCCAGAGGGACTGCAGCGGATGAACGCCCGCGCAGCTGACGCTCGCGTGACCGGTGGATGCCACCATAATTCCCTCTCCTCGCGGGGACTGTCGAAGTGACCGTCGGAATCGTGACGAGAAGCGTCCGGATCCTCTTCAGTCATCCGACTGAATCTCGCTCCGCGGAAGGGCCTCTAACGATGATCGCGCTTGTGCTCGCGCCGGACTCCCGAGCGCGATCGCATCGGCCACCAAGCTACTACCCCGTCGGACATGTCGGCCGAGTGCAGCTCGACGATTTCGACCACCCTCTGGTGCCCGGCTGACGCCGGCCGGCTTACCCCCCGCGTCACGGAAGCAGTACGCGACCGTGTCGAGGTGCCCGACCCTGAGATTCGCCACGAGCGCGACCAGCGGCGCCCGGCGCCTGCTTGACCGGGCGACGGGTCTGTTCGCCGCGCAACGGAGGCGCGTCGGCACCACGCCCATGCGGGGGCGTGGGAGGCGGTTGCGCATGGTCATCGTCATGTGCCTCCTGCTACTTCCCGGCGGGCATTCCCGGGCCCGATGCCTGTCGTCGAACAAGGGACGGCGGTCTTGGGTGCGCGGTACCGAGACAACGCGAATGCGAGCACCCGCGTGGGATCTCTTGGTTAGAGTGCGCGAGCATGAGTGGGTCGCGGATGGGATGGTCACGGTGGCGTTGAAAGCTCGCGAGGAGAACGCCTACACCTTGGGGGTGTAGGCCGGGCTGTGGGGCTATCCGCTCGGGCATCGCGTCGAGCCCTTCCCGGCGGCGCTGAAGGTCAAGGGCATCGGCCTGAACTCTCTCCAGAAGTTCGATCGGCTGAAGACCGCGGCGGATCGGTTCGTCGTGACCCCGAACAATCTGACGATCGACGCCTACGCGATCATGGACGTCAGCGACGGGCCGGTCGTGGTCAATGTGCCGGTGCTGCGCGCGCCGCGGTGGTTCATCGTTCAGATCGGCGACGCGTTTGACGACGTGATCTGCAACGTCGGCGGGACCCCATCGGCGATGCCCGGCGCGTACGTGATCACAGGCCCGGAGTTCCGCGGGCGATTCCCCGGGGACATGACCCGGGTCAGTCTTCGCACCATGCTGGGGTTCTGCGCCGTGCGGATCGCGGTTACCGGATCGGCCGATCTTCCCGCCGCGGTCGCCGAGCAGGAGGGGTTCAAAGTCAGGCCGTTGCGCGCCTACCTCGAGGACGGCATCGCCTCAGACGACGTGGACTACGGTCCGATCCCGTTCCCAGCGCTGACCGCGCCGCCCGAGCTGGCGCTGTCTGACCGCATCGGCGCAGCGATGAAGTACACGCTCCCCGTCGAGCTCGATACCACCGACACGTTCGTTCAGGCGCTCGGCGGGATCGGACTCAGTGTCGCGGGCGGGTTTGACTGGCCGGCGCTTGACGAGCCGACCCGAGCCGGGCTCGAGCGCGCCGCCTCGGCCGTGGAGCAGATCATCGACGAGCGCTGGGCGTCGATCGGCAAGACCGTCAATGGCTGGCGGTTCTCGCTCGTAAGGCGTTCCTGCCCGAGGCCCGCGCCGCGGTCGCGCACGCCGACCGCGCGCGGCGCAACGCTCGCAGCGCGCTGGGCCTCGAGCCAGCGCTCAAACGCCGGTGGGAGTACACCGAACGCGACTGAGGTCACGGTCGCGACACCTCCCACGCCACCAGGAGAAGGCCTGGATCGCTGACAGCGTCGACGCGATCGAGCAGGCCACCGGCACGCGACCCACCGGCTACAACAACTACTGGATCCGCGCCGGAGTCAACACACTGGAGATCCTGTCCGAACTCGGGTTCGAATATCACATCGATGACCTTTCAGCCGACGAGCCGTTCCTGCAGACGATCAACGGCCGTCCGTTCGCGACGGTGCCCTACTCGGTGCACCTCAACGACATCGCCAGCTTTGATTTCCCCGCCTTCAACCCCGCCGCCTACGAGCAGCAGCTCATCGACGAGTTCGACCAGCTCTACGACGAGGGCACCCAGCGGCGGCGCCTGATGGTCATCGGCCTGCACGAGCGACTGTCCGGCCACGCCTCCCGCGTCCGGGTCCTGGATCGCGTCCTCACCCGGCTCAAAGAGCGCGACGACGTATGGTGGGCCCGCAAGGACCAAATCGCCCGATGGGTGCTCGAGAACCCCGGTACCGCGGCGTGGGTCGACCGCGAGCCTGCGCCCATCAGCGGGCTGCCCGGGCCCAGCGGCGAATCGGGCACGGCAGGATGACCACGGCCAGCGCAGCCCGGTACAACCCGCGGACATCGGGCGCGAGATGGCGGCGAGCCGAGTATTGGCTCGCACTTCGGCGTCGGCCGCGCTCGGCATTCGCCCTCCAGATGATCTACCAGCAGCCCGTCTGCCATGAGCACCTGGATCGCCCCTCCGACGTTGCTGATCGTCGGGGCAGAGGATCACGTCGTTCCACCTAGTGAGTACGCCAACCCGACGACGCCGCCCAGCTCGGACACCTTCAAAGCTCTGTCCGAGCCAGCCGGGCCTGACATACCCCCTACCGAAGGTTGTCCTACCTGATTGCGGCCATATTCCACATCTGGAGTTTCCCGACCAGTTTTCGCGAAGTTCCAGCCGTTCCTGCAACCTGACCGCATCAACCGAACCTGACTGTTGGTAAGAGCTGTCGATCTCAAGGTGACCGACGTCGGGCTCACCGGGTTCGACCCAAAGCAGTGCACTCCGTCCGCAGCCTCTGCCGGCACCGGAAGGAGCAGCGCAGTGCCTGTCCGGCGCCACGGCGAATACCGCGGTCGCACGAAGCAGGTGCCTTGCCCTCTCCTAGGCGAGCGCCCCCCGATCCATCCAAGCTAGGCACCAGACGCGCGCTGGGCACGAGCAGCGATCTACGACATGCTGGAGGCCGGCGGGCGCTCGGCGAGTTGATCGCTCTGGGGCGCGGGGGTTTTGCGTACGCTGGGCAAGAGATGTCTCTACGCAGCCGAGGAGCAGTCCAGATGCCTGACCAAGAACAGCTACAGGAACTGATCGCGAACAACAGCCAGGGCATCCTGGCAGCGGTGACTCAAGCAGGCTATCCCCACGTGACGAACGTGCTGTACGTATGGGATGCCGTCGAGCGGATGGCTCGCGTGTCGACCACGGCTCGTCGCGTGAAGGCTCGAATCTTGCGGCGCGACCGGCGCGCAGCGTTGCACGTTCCAGGCGCCCACTTCTGGTCGTATGCAGTCGCGGAGTGCGACGCCGAGGTTTCCAACGTTGCAACTACTCCCGGTGACGAGACATGCCAGCAATTACTTGAGATTCACTCGGCGTTCTACGGCAAGATCGCGGACGAGACGGCGTTCTTCGCACAAATGATCGAGGCTGAGAGGCTCGTCGTCCGGCTCCGCGTGAGGCGACTGTACGGCGTCTTGCTCGATAGGCCGCCCGGCACCTGAGGTCGCGTCGGCTCCCCGATCGTGCGAGACGCGAGCGCTAGCCCGGCAGGCCTAGGCGTCCGGTCCTCCGGCGTCATGGTGGGGTTCGTTCCTCTCGTGCCGGCTTGTTGTGGGACTTGGGCCATCACAGCGCCCGCGGAGTTCCACCCGCAGTTGTTGCGGAGGACATCACCCCCCGCGGCGCGATTACGGTCACCGGTCCTCTCGTTCGGCAGCCACTGCAGGTTCGCCGGGAGTCGTGTGGCGTGCTCTTGGGGTCGTTCCGTGCAGCATCGTTGTGCGCCGGCACGCGAGCCCAGCGCACCGCTGATGTCAGCCTCGCTTAGGCTTTCCGACCCACCCCCTCCAGCCCGCGCGTCGGAACGATCTGATGTCAGCCGGCGGGTTCGTAGCAACGATGACGCAGCGGCTCGAGCGCGGATGCTCCCGGGTTGGGAGGATGCGTCTGGTATGGCGTCGACGTTTCCGTGGGGTGATCTCCCGATCGCGCTAGGCGAGCTGCTGCGATCCGGTCTGTCGGGCGTGGTCGAAGACGTCATCGACGCGGTCCGCGCGGAGGTTCCGGAATACGATCAGCCGCTGGAGGGCGAGTTCGGGATGTTGATCTCACAGGGCGTCTCGGTGGCGCTCGAGCAGTTCGTGGGGCTGCTCGGCCGCGACGAGGACGTGCCGGATCTCGCGACGTCCGCGGGTCTGGGTCGTGCCGAGCACCGGGCTGGGCGTACGCTCGATGCGCTGCAGTCAGCGTATCGAGTAGGCGCGCGGGTAGCGTGGCGAGCGATGGCGCAGGCGGGCGCTGACGCGGGTGTCGAGTCGACCACGATGTACCGGCTCGCCGAGGCGATCTTCGCCTACATCGATCGCCTCGCGGCGGCCTCGGTTGCTGGGTTCGCTGAGGCCGAGGCGATGCACGCCGGCGCGTTGCAAGCGCGACGCCACGCGCTGCTCGAGCTGCTCACGAGCGCGACAGGGTCTGACCGCGCGGAGGTCGCTCGCCGGGCGGAGGCAGCCGGGCTGTCGCCGCCTCCTTCGCAGGTGGCGGCGCTCGCTGTCGGTTCGAGCGACCCGGGTCAGCTCGCGCGGCGGATGCCCTCCGGCTCGATCGGCGCTGCGCTGGATCCGGTCGGCCTGGTGCTGATACCCGACCCCGACGGGCCGGGTCGTCCGGCTCGGGTGCGCGCCGCGTTGCGTGACCGACCGGCGGTGCTCGGGCCGACGGTGGCGTGGGAGGACGCGAGCGTATCGGCGCAGCGGGCGCTACTGGGGTGGTCGGTGCACTCCGCGGGAGGCCTCGGCGAGGACACGCTGGCGCGGACCGACGATCACCTCCTCACCCTGCTCCTCGCCGCGAGTCCACGGTTGACCGCCGACGTGATCGCACGCCGCCTCGGGGCGCTAGCGGATATGACGACGGGCGGCCGGGAGCGCGCCATCGCCACTCTTCAGGCCTGGCTGGATGCGCATGGCGACGTCTCGGCAGTCGCCAAGACGCTTCAAGTGCATCCCCAGACGGTGCGCTACCGGCTCAGCGGCCTACGCGGGGTACTCGGCGACGGGGCGCTGGACGATCCCATCGCGAGACTCGAGCTGGCGCTCGCGCTTCAGGCCGCGACCGCCTTGAGCGCCCGCTCGCCGGTCGCCGGCGGCGACGGCTCCACGTCGCACGGCTCGGATGCCTCCGACGGCCCCCCGCCGGGAAGCGCGTAGCGGGCGATCTTGATCAGCACCTGCGCGTACTGCCGGTAAAGCGGTCCGCTGGTGTAGGGCAGACCGTGGCGCTCGCAGACCTCGCGGACGCGCGGGGCGATCTCCTGATAGCGGTTACTCGGCACGTCGGGGAAGAGGTGATGCTCGATTTGGAAGGACAGGTTTCCTGCCATGATGTGGAACAGCCGGCCACCGTCGAGGTTCGCCGACCCGAGCAGCTGGCGCACGTACCAGTCGCCGCGGGTCTCCCCGTCGAGCTGCTCCTCCGTGTAATCGAAGGTCTCGGCTCCGTCGGGGAAGTGACCGCAGAAGATGATCGCGTGCGACCAGACGTTGCGCACGAGGTTCGCGCCCAGCGAGCCGAACACCGCTGGCACCGCTGAGGGACCGGAAAGCGCAGGCCACACCAGGTAGTCCTTGACGACCTGTTTGCCTGCTTTGCGAGCCAGGCGCTTGACGTCGTGCCTGACAGCCGACCATGGTTTGCGTCCGCGGCGGGCTTCGTCGAGCTCGAGATCGTGCAGGGCCACGCCCCACTCAAACAACGCCGCGAGTACCAGGTTGTAGAAAGGCTGGGCCAGGTACACCGGATGCCACGGCTGCTCTGGGTCGATCCGCATGATCTCGTAGCCGAGGTCGCGGTCCTTGCCGACGACATTCGCGAACATGTGGTGCTGGAAGTTATGCGAGCGCTTCCAGCTCTCCGCGCTCGAGACGTTGTCCCATTCCCACGTGGACGAGTGGATCTCGGGGTCGCGCATCCAGTCCCACTGGCCGTGCATGACGTTGTGACCAATCTCCATGTTCTCGAGGATCTTGGCCACCGACAGCGCCGCCGTTCCGACAAGCCACGCGGGCGGGAACAGCGACACCAGCAGCGCGGCGCGCCCTCCAACCTCAAGCGTGCGCTGCGTCTTGATGACCTTGCGAATGTAGTCGGCGTCCTGCTCGCCGACGTCGGCCATCACCTCGTCGCGGATGGCGTCCAGCTCCGCGCCGATCGCCTCGAGCTCGTCTGGTGTCAGGTGTTCGATCGGGCTGCGGGTCATGTGAGCCTCCGATTCAGAGTTCGATTTCGACACTGCCGGCCGCGGCCGAGCAGCAGGTCCGGACCAGCTGCCCCTCCGCACGCTGGATGTCACCGGTGCGCAGGTCGCGAACCGCCCCCGAGATGAGTCGACCAACGCACGTGTTGCAGATCCCCATTCGGCATCCGCTGGGCAGCAGAGCGCCTGCCGCTTCGCCGGCGACCAGAATCGGTGTCGCCCCATCGGCGTCGGCCTCGCGACCGCTGACCGTGAAGCGGACAGTGCCACCTTCGCCGATGCTCGTGGCAACAACCGGGCGGAAGCGCTCGATATTGAGCTGATCAGGCCGGTCGAGCGCCGAGACCCAGTGTTCGCTGAGGGCATCGAGCAGACCGGCGGGTCCGCAGGCCCACGTATCGCGCCTGGGCAGGTCGCGAACAAGCGCGTTCAGCCCACGCATGGTGAATGTTCCGTGCCTGTCGTCGTAGTGCTCGTGCAGGCGGTAGCGCAGCGACCCCTCGCGATGCGTTAGGCGCCGCAGCTCGTCGCCAAAGATCGCGTCGTCACGACGAGGAGCGAGGTGGACATGCACCACGTTTCGCAGCGCTCGGCGCTCGGCCAGGTCGCGCAGCATTGCGGCGACCGGGGTGATGCCGCTGCCCGCCGTGACGAACAGGATCCGTCGCGGAAGTGTGACCGGCAGTGTGAACACGCCGGTCGGCGGCGCCAGGCGGACCACGTCTCCACGGTCAGTGCGTCGTACGAGGTGCTTGGAGACGATTCCGTGCGCGATCGCCCTGACGGTGATGGCGATACGCCCGTCCCGCCGGTTCGGCAACGAGGTCAGAGAATAGGTGCGCCAGTGGCGGACACCGTCGACGTCAACGCCCACGCGCACGTACTGCCCGGGCGTATGCGCCGGCCAGCCCGCGGGCGTTCTCAGCCAGATGGTCGCGGCGTCAGCGGTTTCCGGTAGGACGCCATCGACGACCCCGCGCGGTCCCCGGCGCGACCACAGCGGGTTCAGGTGCCCCAGATAGTCGTCCGGCAACAGCGGCGTCGTGAGCATCGCGGCGGCCGCAACGAACCGCCGGGCAGAAATCGGAAGCGTCACGCCCATCGAACACGGACCATAGGCGCACGGACCGCAACGATTCTTCCCCCTTCACCACGGTATCCGCAAGAGATCTGTTGCAAATGCTCAATCTCGCCCTCCGGGTTCCCGCCCCGGGGCAGCACGCGATCCGGCTCGTAGGTCCTCGAGCGGGAACGACCTGGTGCCGATACTCCCAACCCGCGGCATAGATCTCCTCCGGTGACAAGTGACTGCGCCAACTGCGAACCCGACGCCCGTTGCGCACAGCTCGGTTCCGCCGTCTCCAGCCGACACGGCCCGAATGTCAAGGACGATGAGCTACCAGTGGGTGCGGCGGCGGTGACAGGCGCGTTCGATCTGCAAGCCCCGTCTGCCGATCCGGCGCCTGGCACCAGCTACGGGTGCGCCGGGCGCTCGCGCGAGGGTCCGCCTCCGGGTCCGTCGATTACGCCCGTTGCATAGAATAGGCACGATCAGTCGTGCGCCGGCAGTCCGTCCCGGACGACTACGCCCCGCTCACCGCTCGCGGAGGTCCCGCACAACCAAGCGGGATTCAACATCTCAGCCGTGTACTTCCGCTCAGATATCGTCGGCTGAAGTGAACTTGGTCAGTACCGGGGGCGCAGCGAGGAACGAGGCCAGGTTGGTCTGGCCATCTCCGGCTCGCCAGGCCCGGTAAGCCGCGTCGCGCTCTTCCGACGCCCACCGCTCGACCGCAACGATGTGCGTTGGATCGGCGGCGTCGATCAGTACGTCCACCCCGAGGCAACCCTCGAACGCTCGCGTGTCAGTCAGAATCGCGTGCAGCTCGGCGTGCAGCCCTTGATCGAGCGCCTCGGGCCTGACTCGCAGCTCGAGCAAAGCGGTAATGGCCATCCGTCACTCCAATCATGCAGCATCGACACCGAACGTCGGTGCGGCATCTTGCCAGAACGCGTCCGCCCACCGGCCAGCGGAATCGCGCCAGTCGCCGGGGGCTCCAAATGAGCAGGGACGGTCGGCTCGAGGGTTGCTCGCCGACGGGGACATCTCTGTGGGTAGGAACCATCGCGCCGGGGCCAGTGCAAGCCATCGTTTCTACTGTGGGTCATGTCCTAGATCGCTCCAGGCGTACTGCTAGGGCTGCGCGATTGTAATGACACAGTGAGAGCCTGCTCCACGGCCAGGAGGGCGGGCGCGAGGTCGCGGCCTCGGGCGGTCCGCGCGTCAGCTACCTCGCGCCAGCGCGTCGATCGTTGCCTGCGCGCCTGCGCCGTTGGGAAGGGACCGAAGGACGCTCGTCTCACGCGTCGCGTTGCCACGCAGCTTGGTGCCATCCAGCGCGAGCACCCCACACGCCACCAGCCCCGCGCGATCACACAACTCCAACACCTCAGTGAACAACCCCGCCAACGCGTCCTGATGCCGACACACAAACCGCGCGACCGTCGCATGATCGGGCACCCGGTTGGTGCACGGCGACGCGCGGGGGGATGAGCTGCCTGAGGGGCTGCGGACTGATGAGGGGCGCCGCGCGTGGCTGGCGCGGATAGTTCTCCAGCTCGTGGCATGAAACTGCGTCGTGGAGGCTCTGTCCGGTTCCGGCCTTAGGGTCGGGCGATCCGGCACAGGGGCTTTGTTGGGAGAACGCAGACGGGTAGGCCGTTTTTGGACGATGGGCTTCGAGCCCGGGCAGTTCGTTTGGCCGCCCCTGCGACTTGCCAGGATTGAGCCGTTGAGCTCGTATCGGTCTGTGTCGTTGTCCCGCTGGTTCTCCCGGTCACTGTCAACCATGTGTGGTGGGAGGTGGAGGGATGGCGTTGGCGAGGTGGGTCGGTCGCGCGATCGGGTTGGATGTTCACCGCGACTTTTGTGTGGTCGCGATCTGTGAGGACGGGCGGGTCCGTTCAGCGGGCCGGGTGCCGAGCACTCCGGAGGGCATCACAGCCCTGGCGGAGAGTCTGCTCGGGACTGAACGGGTGGCGTTGGAGGTGACGGGGAGTTGTTGGGAGGTCGCGCGGATCCTCGAGCCGCACGTGAACCGGGTGGTCGTGGTCAGCCCTGAGGACACCGGGATCAGCAGCGCTAGGGCGAAGACGGACAAGCTCGACTCTCGGACGTTGGCGAGCTTGTTGTGGAGGGGTGAGCTTGAGGCGGTGTGGATGCCCGATGAGCGCTGCCGGATTCTGCGCCGTCGGCTCGCGCGGCGGGAGCAGTTGATGCGCGCCCGCGCGCGCGTGAAGAACGAGATCCACGCGGTGCTGCAGCGTCGCCTGCAGGCACGGCCGCCGTGCTCTGACCTGTTCAGGGTCAAGGGCCGGCAATCGCTCGCGGGGCTGGAGTTGCCTTTCGAGGAGCGCGAGTCCGTCGACGCCGGGATCCGCCAGATCGAGTTCCTCGACGTCGAGATCGCGGCGGCGGAGCGGCTGATCGCCCAGCAGGCGCTGTCGTGGCCGGAGATCCGGCGGTTGATGAGCGTCCCCGGGCGTGAACCTGGTGTGCGCGGCGACGTTCATCGCCGCGGTCGGGAACGCCAGCCGGTTCATGACCAGCCGCAAGCTCGTCGCCTACCTAGGGCTGGATCCCAAGGTCCGCCAATCCGGCGAGGCGCCGGCGCGCTCAGGTCGGATCTCCAAGCGCGGGTCCGCGTCGGCTCGCTGGGCGCTGGTCGAAGCGGCGTGGAGCGCGGTGCTGGCGCCCGGCCCGTTGCACGCGTTCTATGACCGGACCCGCGCGCGGCGCGGGCACGGCAAGGGGCGACCGCGCGCAAGCTCGCGATCCTGTTCTGGTGCATGCTCAACCGCTCAGAGGATTACGCCCACCAGCAGCCGTCGCTGACCAGCAAGAACCTCCGCCGCCTGGAAATCACCGCCGGCGCGGCGAAGAACACTCCTCGCGCCGCCGGGATCTGGTCCACCAGCCAGATGATGCGCGAAGCCGAACTCGAACTCGCGCGCCAAGCCGAGCTCTCCTACAAACGGACGGTCACCGACCAACAGGCCGGTGCGCCGGCGAGAAAAGCGGGCGCGGGCGTGACACTGGAGCGCGCATAAATAAGGCCCTCAAACGGGGCAAAGCCGCGCGGCAGACCACAAGCTCCTGACGTCTGCGCTTCGCTTCGTCAGTCACCCGCACCCACCAACAACCTAACGCGTCAGATCAACGGCGGCAAGACCGGCGAGCGCCGCGGGCTGCGCAAATACCGGCCACCACCAAGCCAACCAGACCAGGTTCCGCCGAAACCGAGCCCACAGGAGCCATTCTGACGCCCTCCCCGACCCACCCGCGACCAACAACACCCCAGAAAAGGGCGCCGCAGACCCTTGACTTTCATCGGTCGTCCAACTCAGAAGCGGTCCTCTTAGCTCGATTACGGCGGGGCGGGCACCGAGCTGGCACCCCACGTCGGCAACGGGCGAGTGCTGCGCTTCGTCGTCGAGGAGCACCGGCAAGGCGACCACGCGGGATCGCTGCTGGAGGTCGTCCAGAGCCGCGGCGGGCGCTAGCCAGAGCTGAAAGCACCGGCACCCGTGCCGCAGCAGGCGTGGTCGTATCGGCCCTCTCGATCGCGTGGCTGCACCTGCTAAGAGCGGCCACGCGCCGCGACCGTAGGACAGTCGACTCGCTGCCCGAGGGAAAGTGGGAGCGGGCCGCCGGGGCGCCTGTCGCCTTACGGCCTGTGATGTCCCGCTCAGGTCGCGCAGGGGCCGGGCTTGCCGTGCGTGCGCGTCCAGATGGCACGCGCGGCGGCGACCACTGGGAGCTGGTTGTCGCTTGTGGTTAGGTCATCGCCCACGAGCATCAAGCACCGGCCCTGAGTGAACAGGACGTTGGCGTCGGCGTTTGGAAAGACCCACCCGTCCGCGCTGGTGATGCCGGGGATCGTGAAACGCGTCGTGGTCGCCGGCGCCTGCGGCCCGGAGGCGAACTCCTTCAACTCCGCGGCTTCCTCTCGCGCGGCCGCGGACGCCGAACCCAGCTGCATCGCCCAGGAAATGCCATCACTGGTCGAGACGCTTATCACCTCGCGGAAGCCCTCCTTAGCCAAGCGCTCGTTCTCATCGGCAGCGTCCGGCACCCCGTCCGAGGTCCACTGTGCGGGGGTCCGGTCGGCGGTCGCCGGCCCGGTCCGCTGCATCCCAGTCTCCTCATGCGCTCGGACCAAGTAGGCGCCCAGAGGCAGCATCGGTGTGCTGCTCTGCGACCCGCTTCCACACCCGGCACACATCACCGCGGTAATGACCAGCACCGCCCACGCCCCACGCACGTACCTCCCAATTTCGCCCGTCCGTCCGCGAACTCTCGCGAGTCGACGCCACCGCCAGGCCAAAAGCAAAGCCCATCCGCGACGATTTTCATCGATCTCGGGCGAGCCCTGTCGGGGTGGCACCGGCCGCGCCGGCCGCGACAATCCAGGCGGTCGAACCCGGGGGATGCGCGACGCGACTACCAGTGCAGTCGTCCGATCGCTCGCACGACGACACGTAACGGACGTCGCTGCGACCATGCCTAGGCCTCCTCGGGGAGCGGCACGGTGTGGATCAGAACGATCCTCCAGTCGCTCCCTCGGCGTCGAAAGACGATCGATGTCGGAGCGGAGATCGTCTGCCGCCGCCCGTCGAACGTGCAGGTCTGACCCAGGACGAAGGTGACCAGGCCAGCATCATCCCACGCATCCTCCTGAACATCACTCATCCGAGAGCGCACGTCTGACACGGTGTCTTTGAGCTGGGAGAAGTACCCCTCGATCGCCGGCCGTCCGCGCATCCACCTTCGCGCGATCTCATCGACGCCCTGAACCTCATCGTCGACCGTCCCACCGAGCCCGTCAAGATCCATCGCGTCCAAGCGCTCGAGCAACCGGCTGACCGTCTGCTGAAGCGAAGTCTCGGCTTGTGCCGCCACCAAGTCTCCTTTCGATCTTGTTTTAGCCGCTACTGCCCATCCGCCCTACGTTCGAGTGCACTGGGCGCGCTGACACTCGGGAGGACCTAGCGGGGTCGCGGCCACCCGGGCTGGGACCCCGCTGTTGGCGCCAGCCCTACTCGCCGTTCAGCGTGAATGCGTAGAGCTTGTTGTTGCCCGTGAACATGGGCAGCCCGAGGTGCGTGTGCCCGGCTCGCCACTACAGCGTTCCGTCGACGATCGCTGGGCCGGCGATCACCGAGCTGCCCGCGCGGCGATCCTCCATCGCGCGTCAGGCGCGGGCGATCGCCCCCCACGGGCACGGCGATTGGCAGGCATGCGAGTCTCCCTTCGGCTGAAATGGTCAACGCCGCTCGTGGAGCGGCGTGCAGCCATCGTCCGCGTCGCGCCAGCCCAAAACCACGGCCACCTGGCCATTCTTCGGCGGCCTGGCAGTTTCGACGAGCGTGAGCGCCTCATGGATCCGCAGACCGGCTCGCCACAGGACAACGATCAGCCCCCGCATCCGACGGCCGTGATGACCGTCGCCGGCTTGGCGCATGACCGCAACGATCTCGTCGACTGTGGGCGGATCCGCCGGATACCGACGGCCCTTGTTCGGCGGGACCCGACCCATGTGATGGCCGGGCATCGTCGCCGGCGAACGCGGGCGACCGGCGACGTCCAACGACTGGTGAGCAGACGTGGCTCCCTCCTGGAGAGCGGACAGGTTTGCTGCCTGCTCTAGCCCAGACGCGCCGGTTACGCGGGTCCGGGAACCATCGAATGCGCGTAAGCCTCGATCCTGCCGCGTACTCGGCCGGTTGCGGAAGCGACGCGATCAGCGCTCCTCATCGTCCAAAGCGCGATGACGTGCTAGCCGAACCCAGTTAGCATCGGTCCCGCGCGGACTGCTCCTCCTGTGGGGAAGGGGTGCCCCGCGGCGCCTTCGGCGGCATCGTCACATACCTGCAGTTTCGTGGAAGGGGCACTGCGCGTTTGGTTCGGCACGGTGCTCGTCTTGCTCAACGCCGGCCTTTATCTGTGTGAGGGAGGTGCCGGCGTTCCGCCACGGCCGGTTCTAGTGGGCATCGGGGTGCACGCGGATTGCGAGAACGCGGCCTTGTCCCCTCCCGACGTTGGTGATTCGATACCGGCCCACGCTGTGGAAGGTCGCGCCCTCTCCGGTCCGGAGGCGGGTTGGTGCTTCGTCCGGAAAGGCCAGCTCGAAGGTGCTGTCGAGAATGTAGATCATGCGTTCGTGTTCGTGCTCGTCGTCGATTTCGATGCTGCCGCCGGGTCGGAAGTTGCTTAGCGTCGGGACGAGTGTCCAGCGTGCGCCGCAGGTGAGGTCGTAGAGGTCGACTCCTTCGGTTGGAGAGTGGAGCATGTGCTCGGGCGCGGTGCGGAGGATCCGTACATGGTCGGCGGGCGCGGTCGGCGGCCCGTTGAGAAGGTCAGCCAGTTCGACGTCGTAGAACTCGGCGAGGCGGGCCAGTCGACCGATCGTGATGTCTGATTGCGCCTGTTCTATGAGCGACAGGAACGAGCTGGAGATGCCGGTGGCGCGGGCTAGTTGAGCGAGGGAGAGGCCGTGCTCGGCTCTGAGCTGCTTGAGCCGGGCGGCCAGCTCGGTGTTGTGCGGAGTCGGAGCTTGTGGTTGCTCTGGTGGCGACAATGCTCTCCTTCTTAGTCGCGATGGTTGCTGGCTCGGTTCGATTTCGAGCTTGAAACCTATGCAAGCTCGGCCGGGTTGGTCTGCCGGCGCAGCTCGGTGGTTGACAGGAGCGGTTCAGCCAGTATTTTGGCTGACTGCCGCCACTATTTGGGGCACGGCTGCTGATCGGCAGTCGGCCAACGCGAGGGGGGGACCTTGCAACCTATGGGAAAGCCGTGAATTTCCGCGGCGCTATTCATCGGTGCGCCCGCGCGCCGCCTGCCACGCCAGTCGGTGGCCGGAAGCCACGCGAACCCGAAGTGAGAACTCACGAGCTCGGCGCGGAGTAGAGACCGCACAGCTGGAGGCGACCGTCGGATCGTTTCGAGCGCGGCGCGCCAAGCTCAGAGCAAATAGAGGGAGAGATGACGAGAGGTGAGGTTGTGCCGAACACGATCCCGGCCGTTGGAGTCAGTGTTTGCCGTCGCCGTTCTTGGCTGGCGGTGTGATCGCGATGGCTTCCGCTGGTCCTGCAACGAGGTCTGCCAGCGCTCACCCAGCGAAACGCGCGCCGGTCCGCGTCTCCGTTCCGAGGGACGACTCGGGCGGGCTTCCAGCCGATGCTCGAGTGCAGCTCCCATGATCCAGTCCAGCTCCATCAATAGGAGGACGGTGTGCATTTCATTGATTGGTCGCGAATCCCATCGCGGCGGCTAGCACCGGTTGCAACTGTGCTCGCCGTGACTGCTGGCATCGCGGTGCTAGCAGGCTCGAGTCTGGCTACGGGAAAGACGGTGGCCAGGCCGGTGGCCAAGGCCGCCCAGGCTTCCTGCAGCTCGGGCACGACCGTGCAGACCAGCAGCGGGCCGGTCTGTGGCATCTCGTATCCCGCTGGGGCTTCAGCGACGGGCATCGTTGCTAAAACGAGCTTTAACCAGTGGCTTGGCATCCCTTACGCGGCCCCGCCTGTGGGGCAGCTACGCTGGCAGCCCCCGCAGCCACAGTCGTGGACCACGACTCTGGCAGCTGTGACCCAGCCACCGGGATGCCCGGGGTCAGGCACCAGCACCGCGAGCGAAGATTGCCTGCAGCTCGACATCACCGCTCCGACTGGCGTAGGTTCAGCGCTGCCAGTCATTTTCTACATTCACGGCGGGGGGTTCACGGGCGGCACGACATCCACCTATCCCGAACAGGAACTGGCCACCTCGGGACCGGCGATCGTCGTGGGCGTCGAGTATCGGCTGGGCGTGCTCGGCTTCCTCGCTGACAAGGCGCTCGGTGCTCACTCCGGAGACTTCGGTCTGCAGGACCAGCAGTTTGCGATGAACTGGGTGAAGCAGAACGTATCGGCATTCGGCGGCGACCCGGACAACATCACGATCATGGGCAGCTCGGCCGGCGCCTCGAGCGTGTGCGACCAGATCGCCTCACCGACCGCCCACGGGCTGTTCGAGAAAGCGATCAACTTCAGCGGCGAGTACAACTCGCTGTTCGGCGCACCTACCTCACTTCAACCTCAGGACTGCAAAGCGCAACTACCGACCCAGCAGCAAGCGAACGCCACCGGCGCCCTCTTCGCAGCCAGCGTCGGTTGTGATCAAGGAAATAGTCGAGGAGAAGAAGCCGCGCTCGCGGCCTGCCTCCGCGCCGTGCCATGGCAGACACTGTTGACCGCCCAGGCCTCTGGCGGCACGAACTCCCCGATCGTCAACGGCACCACGCTTACCGAGCAGCCCCTGGAGTCGTTTGCGACGGGACGCGTCAACCGAGTTCCGGCGCTCCTCGGCGTCAACCGCGACGAGGACCTGACCGGTACGGCAACCACGGCGGCCGCATACACCTCCCTGATCGATTCTCAGTATGGAGCTGAGGCATCGGAGGTGCTTCTCCACTACCCACTCACTCGATTCCCATCTCCATACGTCGCGTCCCGCACGGTCGCCGCGGACTCAAACACCGTCTGCCCTGCCTTGGTCCGGGATCAGTACTTGTCGAAGGTAATGCCCATGTACGCTTTTGAGGGCGACACCCCCGACCTGCCGCCATACAGCACCGCGACGCCTGACCCGCCAGGCTCATCGCACGACTGGGAGCCGGGCTACCTCTTCCCGACCGCGATGGGCATCCCGATTGACAGTCAACTCGACGCGGATCAGGCCACCCTCCGCAGTGAACTGATCTCGCAGGTCACGGCGTTCGCCGCGACCGGTAGCCCAAACACGACCGGACTGCCACTGTGGCCTCGATACAAGTCAAACACGGGCTACCTGGTGATGTCGCTACAACCGGGAGGCGATGACGAGCTGATGTCGGCGGACGCCATCTCGCTCGATCACCAGTGCGCGTTCTGGGACAGGATCAGCCCCAAGCCTGTGAAGTAACAGTCGGGCGCCACACCGCCCGCGCTCGGAGGGACGATCTGAGCAAGGATGCCCAGATCGTCTCTTCGAGGGCACCCGCGGCAAGACCCCGCGAACTTGCATCGCGTGAAACCGAGCGCGCCGCATGAACCTAGCCGCAAGCGCATCACCGCTGCCCGGTCCACGACGACACCATGACCGCATTCCCACGCGAGGAGCAGTCCGCACTGGACGGGTGCTAACTCGGTTCGGGCTAGCACGTCATAGCGCTTTGGCCGAGCTGGGGAACTATCCGCGGTGTCGGGCGAATCTTCTCCTCGTCACGTTTGCGGAAGTCGCGCCCCGTAACGCCGCCATCCGCCGGCATCACCGCCCCGGTGTGTGCAATCCATACATCCGATTGGCTCCCGAAACGAGAGGGCGAGCTTCTTCCCCTAAGGACGACGTTCGACACTCTCAGGAGGACGCCAACGAAGACCCCGCGAGACGCCTGCTCATCGTCGATCTCGACACTCTCCGGCGGGACGATCGGCGCGCTCGCGTTCGTGGCGGAAGCGGCAGCCAGAGAGTTTGCTGGCGACCAGCGCGGGGCGGGCCGAGCAAGCAGGTCGTCGTGGTCGACTCCGTGGCCGCGTTGCACTATGACCAGCGAGATCGTAGATCGCGACGGCCTGGCTCCTCTTGTCCGGTTGGGGAAGTGCTCGGCGCCAGGATCGGCGCTCATATCGTGGTTCCTCCGCACCAGATGGAGTCACGTTGCGGTCGGGCTGGTCGTGGCCGCTTTACGCGGTGGCGCATGTCCGGGCGCGGTTCATCGAGTCGCCCACCGAGGACTCCTG
>CAWCEF010000005.1:0-31508 GCA_963794515.1 uncultured Solirubrobacterales bacterium
GCGTCGCCCGGACACGATGTATTACGTCCACAGCGCCACCGGCTCGGTCGATGCGTTCGGCTTCGATCAGGAGACCGGGCGGGTGTCGGGCCGGCGGGCGCTGGTGGCGCTCGAGGATCGAGCCGGCGACGCCGATGGCCTGACCGTGGGCGGCAAAGGATTCATCAAGGTTGCGCTATGGACGGCTGGGCCGTCCGGCGCTACAGCGCGGAGGGAGAGCTCGAACGGGTTGTCTCGGTCCCAACCTCCCGGGTCACGAGTTGCGCGTTCGGAGGCTCGGGGCTGGACGATCTATTGATCACCGCTGCCCGGACCGGCTTGGGTGACGCAGAGCTGTCTCACCAGACCCTGGCGGGTCACTTGTTCCGGCACCGGCCAGGCGTAACCGGACGCGTCCAGTACGAGTTCGCCGGATGACAGCCGTTCACGTTCGAGCGTCTGCTCCGGACTGCCGAGTGCCATTGTTGATCGAAACGTGCTTTACGACTGTGTACTCCTCGACTCCATATTTCGAGTAGTCCTTGCCGAAGCCTGACTGCTTGAACCCTCCGTGTGGCATCTCCGGGGCCGACGCGAAGTGACCGTTGACCCAAACTGTTCCGCACTGTAGTTGACCCGAGAAGCGCATCGCGCGAGCGATGTCGCTCGTCCAGATTGACGAGGAGAGGCCGTACTCGGTGCCGTTCGCGCAGCGCAGAGCGTCGGCCTCGTCCTCGAAGCGCTGGAGCGTGACCACAGGCCCGAAGACCTCCCGCTGGACGATCTCCGCGTCCTGGCCGACGTTGCCGACCACGGTCGGCTCGACGAAGAATCCGACCGACCGTCCGGCCCCGCCGCCGCACTCAATCGTCGCGCCCGCCTGGACTGCCCGCTCGATAAACCCGAGCACTCGTTCCTGTTGCCCGGCCGACACGACCGGTCCCATGTCGAGGTCATCCTTCTCTCCCGGATCGCCGACTGCAAGCGAGCGTACGCGCGGAACCAGTTCCGCCATCAGCTCGTCGTAGGCCGACGTCTGGACCAGCACCCGCGATGCGGCCTGACAGTCCTGGCCGGAATTCGCGAAGGCACCCACCTTCAGCATCTCTGCGGCCGCCGCGAGGTCTGCGTCATCGAACACGACGACGGGCGACTTGCCGCCGAGCTCGAGCGCCAACCGCTTGACCATGGCCGCGGCGTCGGCCGCGATCACCCGACCCGTGGCGACGTCGCCGGTGAAGCCGACGGCACGGACCTGCGGATGGCGGACGATGGCCTCGCCGGTGGGGACACCGGGACCGGTGACGACGTTCAGCACTCCGCTCGGTGTCAGATCACCGGTCAGCTCCATGAACCGGAGCAGCGTGAGCGGGGTGAGCTCCGACGGCTTGGCCACGACCGTGTTGCCCGCCGCGATCGCCTGGCAGCACTTGACGAGCGCGATGTGGAGTGGGTAGTTCCAAGGCGAGATCATGCCGCACACACCGATCGGGTCGCGGCGCAGAAGCGACGTGAAGCCCGGGACGTACTCTCCGGCCGCCTGACCCTCGAGCAACCGGGCGGCGCCGGCGATGAAGCGCAGGCAGTCCGACGTAAACTCCATCTCCTCGACCGCACCGGCAAGCGGCTTGCCAACGTTACGGGACTCCAGACGGGCGAGCTCATCGGTGTTCGCGTCGAGCGCATCCGCGAGCTTGAGCATACGCCGGCCCGCTCTCCTGGCGTTGTGGATGCCCAGGCCGGGAATGCGTCCGCGGCCGCGCGCACGGCACGGTCCACATCGTCTGCCGAGGCGGACGGCAGCTGCTCGATCGTGTTGGCGGTCGACGGATTGACCACATCAAGCGCCTCGCCGTCGAAGGTGTCGACCCAGCCCCCGGCTATGAAGTTGCCAAGCACACCGCGCTCCTTTACTCGTTGGATCCGCATCCGATGGCGAGCGGCTTGCGTAGTCCGTGACCACCTATCCGATAGCTTACCGTCTAGCCGGTAGGTAGCGATGCGATGGAAAGGATGCGCCCAGTGACTGCTGTCGTCATGCCCCGACTGTCCGATTCGATGGAGGAAGGCACGATCGTGCGCTGGCTGAAAGAGTCCGGCGCCGAGGTCACTCCCGGAGATGACATCGTCGAAATCGAAACTGACAAGGCCACGATGACCTACGACGCAGATGCCGCCGGTGTGCTGGAGATCGTCGCGTCCGAAGGCACGACCCTGGCCGTGGGCGAGCTTATTGCCCGGATCGGGGGGGATGACCGGCCGGGCGTGCCCACGGTGTCGACGAGGCACACAACCGCGGAGACGGCCGCCACGACAGCCACCGCAGCCGAGGTTCGCATCAAGGCATCGCCGGTGGCCCGGCGCATGGCCGAAGAACTCGGCGTGAGTCTGGCCACGGTGACAGGGTCAGGCCCCGGAGGCAGGATCTCGAGAGCCGACGTCGAGCGCAGCGTGACCGCGGCCGTCCCAGCATCGCCCGCCCAATCCCGGCCCTCGGAGGATGCGCTGGCTGAGCCGAGCCAATCCGATGGTATCGAGCTGACCCGTCTCCAACGGGCCGTCGCACGGGCGATGTCCGAGGTGAAGGCCACCGTGCCCGACTTCGCACTCTCGGTCGAGGTCGATGTCGCGGAGGCTGTCCGGATGCGCGAGCAGCTGAGAGCGCTCACGAGCACCGATGTGACCGTTCCGTCCTTGAACGACATGGTCATCAAGGCGGCGGCACTCGCGCTGCGTGAGCACCCCCGCGCTAACGCCACCTACCGGGACGGACGGTTGAAGCGCCACGAGCGCGTCAACGTCGGGATCGCCGTCGCCGCCGAGGATGCACTCGTCGTTCCCGTCGTCATGGACGCCGACCGCAAGTCACTGATTGAGATCGCCGCCGAGTCACGACGGCTGGCCGAGCGCGTGCGCACCGGGCATATAACCGAGGCTGAGCTGTCGAGCGGCACATTCACCGTCTCGAACCTCGGGATGTACGGAGTGGCCAATTTCACCGCGATCATCAATCGCGGCCAGGTCGCGATTCTCGCTGTGGGCGAAATTCGCAGGATCCCCGTGGTCGAGAACGACCGGATCGTTCCCGGCAGTCGGATGACTCTCACCCTCACCTGCGACCACCGAATCCTGTACGGCGTGCACGCCGCCCAGCTTCTCGGCCAGGTGCGGACCCTCCTTGAGACGCCTGTTGCCCTTATGAGTATTGGGCCATCGGCGATGCGCTGACAGTCAGGAACGCTCGTGCCCGGGCTCGGCGATGCCGCCGATCACGAAGTCGAGCACCTCCTCGGCGATCTTGTCGACCGACATCTCGACGTGATGCGCCCAGCGGTAAACCGTGCTGAGCACGCTCAGGATCATCAACGCACGGGCCTCGACGTCGAAGGTACGGAAGATGCCGTTCCGCTGGCCCTCGATCAGAAGGTCCCGCATCGCTTTCTCGAATCGACGCTCGTGGGCCCGGACTCGCTTGCGGACCTCCGGCTCCAACTCGTGACGCTCTCGCCAGAAGACGGCGAGGAAGCTGCGGTACTCGACGTGATGACCGACCTGGGCACGAACGATCGCGGCCAGGCGCTCTTCGGTCGGGACGCTCGTGTCGTTGGCGTGGCTCAGAGCGGTCGCGAGGTTCCGGTTGACCGTTTCATAGACGTAGGAAAGGAGGTCGGCCTTGGTGTGGAAGTAGTAATACAGCCCGGCCTTCGTGATCCCACACGCGCGCGCGATGTCAGCCATCGTCGTGGCGTGATAGCTCTTCTCGGCGAACAGATCCAAAGCGGCCTCGCGGATCCGGTCACGCATCTCCTGGCCGCCGGCGGTGGCGGGCTCATCTGCTGTGCTCAGACGTGCCATCGCGCAATGCTAACCTGCTGGACGGTCAGCAGGTGTTCGAAATGGTGAACGCTCGAACCGTGCGCCGTATCGCTCCGGAGCCGCAAACCGCTCCGCACTGAAGAGGTCGGGCAGCCAGGGCGAGTCTGGCCTGGTATTTCCCAGGATCTGCTCGACGATCTCCCTACCCGCGCCGAACGAGATAGCTGAACCGGCGCCGGCGAAGCCTCCGAGCATGAACATCCCGTCACGCGTAAGGGGGCCGACGACGGGGAACTTATCCGGGGCCTGCCCCACCGTGCCGGTCCACTCGTGCAGGACCCGGAACGGCCGCGGGGGCCACAGCCTCGCCGCCTCCGCGCACATGAATGACGTCACAAATCGAGAAGGATCGTTTCCGTTAGCCTGGCTCGCTGGCACGCGCACATTGTCGGAGCCGAACATGAAGCCCACCTGCCGGGGATGAAACCACCCGAGCGGGAGGCAGATGGCGCGACCCGGAATCATCTCGGTGGGACCACCGGACGCGTACATCGCCTGGCTCTTGTGGGTTCGAATCAGCTCAGGATCGTCACCCGGAAGGTAGTCGGCGAAAACCGCTCGAGTGTGCGCCTCGGTGGCGTTCACGACGTACCGCGCTCGGATCGGACCGCGGTTGGTGAGCACCAGGAAACCATCGGCCTCGGGCAACACGCGGGTCACGTGGGTACGAGTGAACAGCTCCACTTTGTCGGTTGCCAGCGCCGCGCTGAGCAGCCCCCAAACCCAGCGGGCCGGATGCCAGGTCGAGGTCCCCTCTTGGAGCCCGGCGAAATCAGGACCGGCGATTCCGGTTAGTCGCTTCACCTCGTCGGGCTCGATGCGACGCCACTCGTCCCAGCCGAGCTCCGCACCTAGCTCGAGCGCGGCCTCGACGCGGGGAGCGTCCAGGTCATCGGTGAGCACGAGCGCGCCCTGGCGCCTGACGTCGCACTCGATGCCCTCGCGCGCGATCGTCTCGTGGATCTGGGCGACGCTTTCAGCCAGCGCCCGGACGTAGCTGTCCGAGAAGCCACTGGCGATGGCATCGAGCCCAGCGGAGTCGAGCTCGGGCCGGATCGCGGCCGCATGCGCACGTACGGGTTCGTAGACGTAGTAGCCGTGGTAGGAGCCGCCCGCGGCGGTCAGAAAGCCGGCGTTCCGTCCCGCCGCGCCGGCGGCCGGTGCCTCGCGCTCCAGGAGGAGGAGTCGCCCCTGTGCCTGCTGGGACCAGTGGTAGGCGACCGAAGCGCCACCGAACCCGGCACCAACGACCACCACGTCCGCTTTTACCGGGAGCTGCGTCTCACCGTCTCGCCATGGATGACCCTCCCAGGGATTGCCCTCCCGCAACCAGAACGGAGTCCGTGACACCCCGGCGTCGATGGCGAACCACTGCCTTGCCTCGGGGATCCGGCCCCAAGCCATTCCGGCCGTCCAGCGAACGAGCGCGGCAAGCCGCAGCGGCAGCGAGCGGCCGGCGAAGCGCATGTTCATGAACCGGATGCCGGAGTGGATGTCACGAGCTCTGAGGCCCATGAGGAGGCCGAGCGCGACTCGGGCGCGGCGCCGGGGGGCGAGTCGCTTGCTCACTCGCCCTCCACGACAAGGCCCGATGCGCGACAATCGCCGCTGACCTTCAGGGCTCCATCGGTGCCGCGAAGCCACAGTTTCGCCGTGACCACGCGAAGCGGCTCGTCGACGACGTCCACGACCTGCCCGCCGCACTCGAGGGACTCGTGCCGCCACACTCGGTCGACGAACCGGAGGTCCAGGTGGCGCACCTGGAGCGGCGCGAGCCAGCACACCGCGAAGGTCCCCAGGATCGCCCCTGGGAGCATCCCCATCACGAACACATCGGGATGGCCAAGCGAGCGGGCCAGGTCTGGATCGTGATGGACGGGATTGAGATCCCCGCTTGCGCCCGCATACCGGACGATGTCGGTCAGCCCCAATGGCCCCACCGCGAACGGAGGCGCCTTCTCTGCGGGGCGTAGGCCTGTGCCGGGCGGGAACATCGGACGCTCGTTTATCGTCATCGTTCCGTCTGGATCGAGGTGTGGAACTCGCGTACACGCAGCGCGCCGTTGCGATCCTCGACGGTCGTCTCCATGACGACGACGACCATCTGACCCGCACGCTCGCCGTTCTTGACGCTAACGTCGGCCACGCGGTGGCGGACGATGCACTCGTCTCCGACCTTGAGGGGCTCGTCGATCTCGAACCTCTGCTCTCCGTGGATGACCCGATCGACGTCGAGGCCGAGACTGGCCAGAAGCTCGCGGTGGGGTGTTCCCCAAAGGCCGGTGGTGACCGTAAAGGTCACGGGCACTTCGTGCGCCGGAGGTTCGAGACCGTCGATGTGTACCGCGCGCCGAAACTGACTCACCTGTCCTTCTTCCACCACCCACCGGTAGGACATCAGCTCCCTGCCGACCGCGGCACGGGCGGTTGCAGCTACGTCATTCATGCGTGAGCTCCAACTCAGCTTGCGTCATGGCCGGCGCGACTGCCCGCAGCGCGCCGCAGGCCAGCGTGATCGAATCGAATGCCGGAATCCTGTTCGCGCGCAGGCGGCGGAACGGCTCCGCGACCGCCGCCTCGGGCAGCAGCCAGCCGACCACGATCGGCTTCGTCGCGGTCCGGGCGAGATCAATGACCGTCTCGGCGATCTCGTTGGCGGCCTCGCCGACCAGCGCCGACACGGCGACGACCACCGCATCGACACGCTCGGACTCGAGCACGGGCTCGAGTATGCGCCGTACGAGCGTGGGATCTCCGGCGATGTTGCCGGTCGTGTCGACCGGGTTGCGAGTCGCCGCAAACGGCGGAAGCACCTCACCCAGGCGAGCCCGAACCTCGGGCTCGAGCTCGGGGACCTCGAGACCGTGGCGAGCTAGCTCGTCGGCCACGAGCGAGCACGCGCCGCCCGAGGTCGACACCACGCCGACCCGGCGACCCTTAGCGCGCGGCTGCCACTCGAGCACCTGGCACGTCCCGAGCAGGCCGGGGAGATCATCGACCATTACCGCCCCGGTCTCGCCGATCACCTGGCGGTACGCGTCGTCGGCGCCGGCCAGCGCGCCGGTGTGCGTCCGCACCGCCTGCGCCGCCACATCACTGGCACCCGTGCGCAGCACCACGGGCCTCTTGCCCGCCTCTTGTACGCGGGCGAGCGCCTCGCGCAGGCGGCGCCCGTCCGCCACTCCCTCCAGGAACACTCCCACCGTGGTGGTCTGGTCGTCGTCGGCGAGGAAGTCCAGGTAGTCGGGCAGGGCGAGATCGGTCTCGTTACCCACTGAGACGAATCGCGCGGTGCCGAGCTGGTTGGCCCAGGCTCCGATCAGCAGCGAGCCGCCGATGGCCCCGCTCTGGGTGACGAACGAAACGCCGCCCTCGACCGCGTCACTCATGAGCGCCTGAGTGAACGTGAGCGGCGCCTGGCCGATCACGCCCATGCAGTTCACCCCACACACGCGCACCCCCGCCTCGCGGGCCGCGTCGGCGACCTGTCGCTCCAGCTCGGAGGCCCCGGCCTCCTTGAAGCCCGCCGCGAAGACCACTGCGACGTGGACCCGACGTTGCCCCAGCGCGCGCAGAACCGCGGGAACCGACGCCGCCGGCGTGGCGATCACGGCGGCGTCGATGCCCTCCGGCAGGTCCTCGATCCGCTCCAGCACCTGCACGCCATCGATCTCGCCACCGTTGCGGTTGACCAAGTACCGGGGCAGGTCCGGGGCGTGGGCAGCGAGGTAGGCGCACACGCGACCGCCGGGCTTGGATCGGTCCCCGCTGGCGCCGATCACCGCCACTGACCTCGGCTCGAACAGGCGGCGGATCGCCTGCCCGCTCGAATCCGCCCGATCCGGTGCATGAGCTGCGCGGTCGAGCGAGCCGTTGGCGCCAGCGATGTGCCGGTTCGAGTCCAGCCCGCCGGCGACCACGCGAAGATCGACCGCGACGGCGCACTCGCCACTCAGAATGATCGGGTTCAGATCGAGCTCCTCGATCTCTTCGTGGTCGGCGACCAGCCTGGAGACGGCAACCAGGGTGGCCGCGAACGCCGCCGTCGACTGGGCTCGAGCTGTTCGAGCCCAAGCTCATCGATGATCTCCTGCGCCTGGGCGATGGTGATGGGAAGCAGCCGCAGTGCGCGCCGCCGGATCGACTCGACCAGGCGTCCACCGATCCCCGCCACGAGCAGCGGACCGAACGTGGGATCTCGCTTCACGCCGACGAACAGCTCGGGGCCCGCTGGGACCATCTCCTGAACCAGGAACGGAGGCTCGATCCCCGCCTCCTCGGCGTTGCGCTCGAGCCGGCGCCATGCCTCGGCCAACGTTCGCTCCGGATCTACGTCGACGATGACGAGCCCGGCCTTCGACTTGTGCAGGTCCGTCTCGGCCTTCAGACAGACCCGGGAGCCATGCAGGCTCCGTGCAAATGCGGCCGCCGCCGGCAGCGACGAGACCCGCTCCAGTCGCGGCACTCGAATCTCGTAGCTGGCAAGGGTCTCCCAAGAAATCATCTACAACCGTCCGGCCGGTAAAGATAGCGGTGCGGCCAATTCAACCCTCAATTCCCCGGATATGGCCCAACTGCTAATCCGGCTCTAACAAAAGTCTACCGGCTGGCCGGTTGACCCGCAAGCTCGGTTGCGGTACAGTGGCCGCCGCTAAACGGTTGAGGTCCGAGGAGGCCGCTCATGACAGGCGATTACGAGCCTTCGCTGCTCGATGACGTCGGGTTTGATCAGCTTGTGCGTGCTGTACGCGAGGGGCGACTCTCTCGCCGAGAGCTGCTGGGCCGCGCCGGACGCGCCGGACTGGCCGCCACGAGCATTTCCGCGCTGCTGGCGGCATGCGGAGGCACCGCCACGTCGTCCTCGACGACGACCACGGCCGGGACGGCCAAGCAAGGCGGCACGATGCGGATCGGGATGACCTTCGGAGCGGCGAGCTCGCTCGATCCCCAGGTCGCCCCGCCCGGGGAGGAGGACTTCCTCCGCAACACGAACGTCTTCAATCTCCTTTACAAGTTCGGCGCCAACGGGGCCCTTACGCCCGAGCTCGCCGAGTCGGCCGAGCCGAACGCCGACGCGACCGAATGGACGATTCGCCTCCGGTCGGGGGTCACGTTCCACGATGGCAGCCCGCTGACCGCCGAGGACCTCATCTACTCGTTGCAGCGAGTCCTCAACAAAAAGACGAAGTCCGAGGACGGCGGCAGTCTCACAATGCTTAATCCGAACGGCATGCGCAAGGTCGACAACCTGACCGTCGCGTTGTCGCTGAATCACCCCTTCGCGATCCTTCCTCAGCAGTTCGCGTCGCTGAAGGGCGTATCGATCATCAAGAACGGAACCACCTCGTTCGCCAAGCCCATCGGTACCGGTCCGTTCATGTTCGTGAGCCAGAACGCCAACCAGATGGTGCTCAAGCGAAACCCGAATTATTGGTCGAGCGGCCTGCCCCACCTCGACAGCGTCGAGGTGATTAACGTGCAGGACGCTACCGCGTTGTTCAACGGGGTGCAGTCCGGAAGCTTCGACGCGATCTACCCGCCAGCGTCGTTCTCACAGGCCCAGGCGGTTGCGAGCAACTCGAAGGTCAAGGTCGTCTACAACAAGACCGCGCGATACCTCCCGCTGTCGATGAACGTCGCGGCGGCCCCGTTCTCCGACCCGCGGGCTCGCCAGGCCCTGAAGGTGGTTGCGGACCGCACCGAGATGAACCGTGTCTCCTACGGCGGCCAGGGCTACCTGGGGAACGACATGTTCGGCTACTTCGATCCCGGTTACCCGCACGACCTCCCGCAGCGCACATATGATCCCGACCAGGCCAAGTCGTTGTGGAAGGCGGCCGGGCTCGAGGGCCAGTCCGTGGAACTCTGGGTGGCGCCGATGTGGACCGCGCAGGTCTCGTCTGCGCTGGCGTACTCCGAGCAGGCCAAGGCGGCCGGAATCAACATCGTGGTCAAGCAGACGACGGCGGCCGATTACCTCACGGTCGCGTACGGAGTCAAACCGTTCGTCGACGACTACTGGGGTGTCTATCCGATCCTGAGCAACTGGTCACTGGAATTCAACAAGGATTCTCCCTACTACGCGGTCTGCAAGTACTCAACGCCTCAGACGACCGCAGATCTACAACCAGGCAGTCGCCGAGACCGACGACGCGAAGCGGAACGAACTCTCGGGCGAACTGATGCGGACCTTCTACAACGACGGCCCGTACGTCGTCTGGGCGTTTGAGGTAGACCCCGACATCTATAGTGCCCGCGTCGGCGGCGCAACGTCGAACGCCACATTCAGCCTGAACGGCTTCCACCTCGAGGATTACTACATTCAGAGCTAGCGCCCCCGGATGACTCTCTTTCTCCTGCGGCGGATTGGGATGGGCGTGGTCGCGCTCCTCGTCGTTTCCGCGCTCATCTTCGCCGCGACGAATCTGCTGCCCGGGAACCCCGCGACGGCGATTCTGGGAAAGACCGCGACGCCGGCACGGGTGGCTTCGCTCAAGGCGCAGCTGGGGCTCGATCGCTCCCTTGTGGAGCGATACGTGTCCTGGCTGGGCGGCGCCGTGCACCTCGACTTCGGGCACTCGGTGGTTCAGGGCGTGGGGGCCTACTCGGACATCGGCGCGGGGGGCACCTCGGTGACCAAGCTGATCGGCTCGTCGCTGGGTAAGACCGCAATCCTGGCCGGCATCTCGCTCGTTCTCGTGGCGATCCTGTCGATCCTGCTCGGCACGGCGGCGGCTCTGCGCCGCGGGTCCTTCGTCGACTCGGGCATCCAGGTGGTCGGACTGCTGTTCATCGGCCTCCCCGAGTTCGTGCTCGGAGCGATCCTGATCATCGTCTTCTGCTTCATCTGGCCTGTCTTCCCGTCCATCAGCATCGAGGTGTCACCGTCGAGCTTGGCCCTGCCGGTGGCGACACTCGTGCTGTGCATGCTCGGAGTCACGGTCAGGTATGTCCGGGTCGGAGTGATAGACGTGCTGCGGACGAACTACGTCGCGTGTGCGCGGCTGCGGGGAGTCCCGGAGCCGCGTGTCCTTCGCCGGCACGTCCTCCCGAACGCACTCGGACCGACCATGCAGGTGTTCGCGATGGTGACGGGCACGTTCGTCGGCGGCGTGGTCGTGATCGAGTACCTGTTCGCATATCCCGGAATCGGGACCGGCTTCGTCAATGCGGTCTCCGGCCGCGACTACCCGGTGATTCAGGCCTACACACTGATCCTCGCCGGGGCATACATCGTCGCGAACCTGATCGCCGATGTCGTCACGATGCTGTGTAACCCGCGCCTCAGGGCCGGGACGAACAGATGAGCGCGACCGCGGCCTCGGCCGGCGCCGGCGGCGCAGCCCCGGCTGGTCCGAGCGTGAGCGACGCCCGTCCGCGCGTTGCCCGCCGTCACAGATTCTCGACCGTGGGCTGGCTCGGGGTGGGCATGACCGTCCTCGTGCTCCTGATCGCGCTGGTCGGGCCGTTCTTCGCGCCCCACGATCCGAATGCGCTGCTCGGCGCTCCGTTTGGCAAGCCGAGCGGCGGCTATCCGTTTGGATTCGACTACCTCGGGCGTGACGCGTTTAGCCGCTTTCTGGCCGGGGGCAGGGCCGCGGTCCTGGTGGCGGCGATCGGGTGGGTCATCGGAGCCGCTCTAGGACTCGCACTGGGGCTGCTGGCCGCGTACGCCCGCGGCCGGACCGACGCGACCATCGCCTGGGTGAGCGAGATCATGATCGGCTTCCCCGCCCTCGTCTTGATGCTGCTCCTGGTTGCCGGCCTGGGGTCCTCGCTCAGCGTGCTCGTGCTCGCCCTGGCCGTGATCGGCGCGACGCGTCTCACGCGGATCGTTCGTGCCGCGGCCCGCGAGGTGCGCGATGCAGCGTATGTCGAGGTCGCCGAGGCGCGCGGCGAGCGTCGCCTCTACATCATGTACCGGGAATTGTTCCCGACCGTGATGCCACCTTTCCTGGTGGACGCGGGAGTGCGCATTCCCGCCTCGATCATCCTGATCGCCGGTCTGAGCTTCCTGGGCCTCGGCATCCAGCCGCCGGCCTCGGATTGGGGCCTGACCATCGCCGAGAACCGCACCGGACTCACCCTGCAACCCTGGAGCGTCCTTGGACCGATCATCGCCCTGGCGGTGCTGATGATCGGGGTGAACCTCGCCATCGACGGCTTCGCCGGCCGCTCATCCTCGATCCTGTCGCGGAGAGCGGGCTAGTGCCGGAGGATCTGGCCGTGACGCTGGAGCCCCGCGACTGCGACCGCCGGCAGGACACCGCGATCACGGCCACCGAACTGAGGGTCGACGGAACCGACGGCTCGTTCTCGGTCATCGAGGAAGTGACCTTTCGCCTGACCCGGGGCCGAACCCTCGGGATCGTCGGCGAGACCGGCTCGGGAAAGACCACGGTCGCCCTCAGCCTGCTCGGCTACGCCCGCCCCGGAGTGATCATTGCCGGCGGCAGCGTGCAACTCGGCGACACGGACCTCCTTGCGCTGTCGCCAGTCGAGCTGCGGCGCCGGCGCGGCCGTGACATCGCCTACGTGCCGCAGGATCCGTCCACCGGTCTGACACCCGGCATGCGTATCGGTGACGCGCTCCACGAGATGCTGGCGATCCACGCGCCGAATGAAGCCGACCCCGGAGCACGCGTCGCCGCCGCGCTGCGCGAGGCCCAGCTCCCGGACGATCCCGCCTTCCAGCGCCGTTACCCCTTTCAGCTGAGCGGTGGGCAGCAGCAGCGGGTGGCGATTGCCCTCGCCCTCATCTGCCGGCCGCGGGTGATCGTCATGGACGAGCCGACCACAGGCCTGGACGTCACGACGCAGGCCCGCCTGCTGAACGTGATCCGCGCGATCGTCCGCGATAGCGACACCGCGCTCGTGTATGTCACTCACGACCTCGGGGTCATTCGCGCCCTGGCGGATGAGGTCATGGTGATGTACGGCGGCCGTGTCATCGAGCATGGCCCGGTCGACACACTCTTCTCCTCACCATCTCACCCGTACACGCGCGGCCTGCTCGAGGCCGTCCCGCGCGTGGCCGCGGTGAACTACAAGCCCCGGGCCCTCCCGGGCTATGCGGTCGAACCGTGGGACCGCCCGCCCGGCTGCCCGTTCGCGCCGAGGTGCGCAAGGCGCACGGAGGTGTGCGACGAGCGGATGCCTCCGGTCGAGGATGTAATGCCGGCATACACGGTGAGATGCTTTCACTGGAGCTCAACCGTTTCACCCAGCGTTCGGGTCGAGTCCAGCCCCGAGACCGCACTGGCCCCTGGCCCCGCGGCGGCCGCGTCCGATGCCCCGCTGCTCGAGATCGAGGGGCTCTCCGCCGGCTACGGGCGCACCGGCCCATGGCGAGGCCGCGACCGTGCGGTGGCTGCCGTGAAGGGAATCTCCTTCGCGGTGCCCAGGGGCAGCTGCCTGGCCATCGTCGGAGAGAGCGGGTCGGGCAAGACGACGACGCTTCGCTGCATCGCCGGGCTACACGCGGCGGACGGGGGCTCGATCAGAATCGACAATGCGCAGATCGACTCGCGCGCCCGGCGCCGGCCCGCTGAGCTCCGCCGGCGTATTCAGCTCGTCCCTCAGAATCCGGACTCCTCGCTCAATCCCCACCGGACCGTCGGGGAGATCGTCGGGCGGCCCCTTCGCCAGTTCTTCGGGACTCGTGGCCAGGAGCAAGCATCGAAGGTGGTGGAGCTGCTCGAGCGCGTGCATCTGCGCGCCGGCATGAGCAAGCGGCAACCCGCGGAGCTCTCTGGCGGCGAGAAGCAGCGCGTGGCCATCGCCCGTGCACTCGCCGCCAACCCGGACCTGCTCCTGTGCGATGAGGTGTGCTCGGCGCTGGACGTCTCGGTGCAAGCCGGGATCCTCGAGCTGCTCACCGAGCTTCGGGCCACGCTCGGCGTCACGCTCGTGTTCGTGACCCATGACCTCGCCGTCGTGCGGTGGATCGCCGGCGAGGTCGTCGTCATGCAGGACGGCGTCATCCGCGAGCGCGGCCGGACCGGCGCCATCTTCGAAGATCCGCGGGATGCCTACACGCGGGAGCTCCTGGGGGCCGTGGCTGATCTGCAGCCGACGGATTACCCGGCGCAGCTCAGCGCATGACCCGCCGGTCGCGAGCTTAGCCGGGCCGCCACGGCACCCCCTCACCGACAAACCTGGAGGCATGAACCCATGACGACCGAACCGACCGGCGAGACGCCGCGCAACCCACTCCGCGTGGCGTGGCGGGAGGGTCGCTGCACGATTGGGGCCTGGAACCTGGGCACCGACCCCGTGATGTCGGAGGCGCTCGCGCTCGCGGGCTTCGATTGGGTGTGCGTCGACCTTCAGCACGGCTGGCTCGGGCTGGAGACGCTTCCGGCGGTGATTCACGCGGTGGCGATCGCTGGCGCCGCCCCGGTCGTACGGGTCCCAGCGAACGAGCTGTGGATGATCGGACGCGCGCTCGATGCCGGCGCCTACGGCGTGATGGTCCCACTCGTCGACACGGCCGAGGATGCGCGCCGAGCCGTCTCGGCGTGCCGGTACGCCCCGCAGGGTCGCCGCAGCTACGGAGCGTTCCGTACAGCGCCGCTGATCGCCGGCTCGGCGACCGAGATCAATCGAGAGGTCGTGTGTATGGTGCAGGTCGAGTCGCGCTCCGCGCTCGACGACCTGGACGAAATCTGCGCGGTGCCGGGGCTCGACGCGGTCTACATCGGCCCGAGCGACCTCGCGCTGTCGCTCGGCCTTTCCTCGGGGAAGGACCACGATCCGCGAACGCTCATCGCCGTCCGCGACACCGCGCGCCGTCACGGAATCGCGGCGGGGATGCACGGCGAGTCGGGCGAGGAGGCGCGCTGGGCGATCGACAACGGATTCGCGATCACGACGGCGGGCGCCGACGTCGACTATCTGCACCAGGCGGCCCGACGGGCGTTCGCGATGGCCGTGGGCGAGGGCCCGGACCCGGCAGCGACCCGCGACCACCTGGACCGCGCCCCGCGGCTCGCCGTGTGAGCCCCAGACGAGCACTGAGGAGCTCCATGCACCTGATTCGATACCTGGACCGCGGGGCGGCTCGCCTGGGCGCCGTGAGGGGAGAGGTCGTGGTCGACGTCGCTCGGGCCTGCGCGCGGGCCGGGATCGAGGCCCCCGGGAATGTTTGCACCGCGGCAGCGGACCCCGCCTGCGCGGACGCGATCGACCGGGCGCAGCGCGAGCGGTCCGACGCGGTCATCGAGACGCCGGAGCGCGACCTGGAGCTGGCGGTTCCGATCGCCCGGCCCGGCAAGATCCTGGCGCTGGCGGCGAACTATCCCTCGCACGCGGAGGAGGTCGGCGAAGCGGTCCGGGACAAGAGCCGGTCGGTCCCGCACGTATTCCCGAAGCTGCCGAGCACGCTCGTAGGCCCGGGCGCCCCGATCGTGATCCCCCCCATCTCCGATGCGGTCGACTATGAGGTCGAGATCGCCGCCGTCGTCGGCCGCCGGGCCGCATTCGTCGACGAGGCGACCGCGCTGGACCACGTCGCCGGATGGATGATCTTCAACGACGTCTCGGCTCGGCGCGTGTCCTTCCCCAGGCGCCCTGAGGTCCCCGAAGAGGATGGATTCTGGGACTTCCTGTATGGCAAGTGGTGCGAGGGCTTCGCGATCGCCGGACCGCACCTGGTGACACGCGATGAGCTGCCCGATCCGTCCGCGCTGATGATGGAGCTTAGGGTCAACGGCGCTGTCCGTCAGTACGCGCGCGTCGGAGAGATGACCTTCGACGTGGCGGAGGCGATCGCGTTCATCTCGAGCATCTGCTCGCTGGAGCCGGGGACGTGGTCACGATGGGCACACCCGCGGGCATCGGCGAGATGGGCCAGGGCTTTCTCGCCCCGGGCGACCTCGTCGAAGCGAGCATCGAGCGCCTGGGCACGCTGACGAACCCGGTCGTCGCGAGCCCCGGAGCCGCCCAGCTTCGGCCGGCGTGATCCGGCTCGCGCTCGCCGGCGCCGGAGCTCACGGACGCGATCACGCCCGTGCCATCGAGAGGCTGAGAAGCGCCGGTCGGGACGTGCGCATCGAGCTCGTCGTCGATCCCGTGGTGTTGCGGGCCGGCGCGCTCGCGGGCGAGTTCGGCGTGCCCGTTCATGGGCCTGCGCACTTGCTCGAGACCGTCCCGGTCGACGCGGTGATCGTGTGCGCGAGCACGGATGCCCATCTCGGCCTGGCCCGCATTTGCGCCGCGTTGGCGGTGCCGACTCTGATCGATAAGCCGCTCGCCGCGACGCTCGAGCATGCGGATGAGATCGTGGCCGCGTTCGCAAACACCGGCGTCCCGCTGTTTCCCGGGCAGAGCACCCGTTTTCATCCGACTCTCCGCCGGCTGAAGGCCATGATCGAAGCCGGGAAGCTCGGAGATGTCGGGGTGGTCGCGACCCACCACGCGCAGGGGTACGCCTGGCCCGGCGCCTGGCGCGCGTGGCAGCACGAGCCCGAACGCAGCGGAGGCCAGATCGTGCACCTCGGAATTCACGACATCGATCTCACCTGTTGGCTGGCTGGCGCGGCGCCGTCCCGGGTTCGCGCGGTCGGTCGCAGCCTGGCTCCGGGCCGGCCCGGCTCCTGGGCCTCCTATGCCATGCAGGCGAGCTTCTCCAACGGCGCGCTCGGACTCGTGACCGGGAGCTGGGACGTCATCCCGCCCGAGGTCCAGCGCAAGACGTGCCTGGTGGTGGGGTCGGCCGGCCGGGCCGGTCACGACAGCGCTCGCGACGACTTCGCCGCGCTGCCCGGACGTCTGCCCGACGCTCCGGCCGGCTACGCGATCGCGGTCCGTGACCAGCTCGCTCACTGGCTCGACTGCGTCGAGCGCCGGGCCGAGCCGATCGTCACGCCCGGCCAGGCTCGAGCCTCGCTGGCTGTGGCACTCGCGACCGAACGCTCGGCCCGCGAGGATGGCAGACCGGTTGCCGTGGAGGGCATCGATGGCTGAGCCCCGGCCGACCCTGGCCGTGCTGTTCGCCGGGGCGATCCGCCATGCCACCGAGTACGCGGCACTGATCGCCCGCCATCCTCAGCTCCATCTGATCGGCGTCGCCGAGGAGGCCGGTGCGGCCTCCTGGCAGCACACGCGCGCGAAGGAGCTGGCTCTGGCCCACGGGGTTCCCTACCAGCCGCTCGCGACGGCGCTCGAGAACCCGGACCTCGACCTGGTGGTCGTGACCACCGAGCCGGCGCGCCACGCCGAAACGGCGATCCGGGTGATCCTCGCCGGGCATTCGGTGCTCGTCGACAAGCCGGTCGCGACGGATCGCAGCGCCGCACGTCGCCTGGCCACCGCGGCGCGCAACGCGCAGGCGGTCACGGGATACGTGCACCGCCTGTTCTCGCCCGCGCTCGAGCGCCTGCGCGACCATCTCGCAAGCGGGGCGCTCGGTCTACCTCGCTCGCTCGAGCTCGCGTGGATCTCGGCGAACCCCGTAGCGCAGGAGGGCGGAGCGGTGGTTGTTGACCCCGGCCTGTCCGGTGGCGGCGAGCTCTGGAACTTCCTCGGCTACCCGCTCGACGCCGTGCTGTGGCTGACCGGGTTGCCGGTCCGGCGCGTGTCCGCGACGGCCACCTCGGTCACCAGCGAGGCCCATCGCCGCTTCGGAGTCGAGAGCCTCGCGACCGTGATGCTCGAGCTCGACGGCGGCGTGCACGCATCGATCGCGGTCGGCCGCGGGCCGGCCGTGGGCGGCGGGATCTACACCACCGCGATCCTCGGCTCCCACGGCTATGCCGCGGTCGACGAGCTCCGCCCCGAGCTCGAGGTCGTGCTTGCGGATGGCTCGGACCCTGAAGAGCTTGCCGACGACCGCCTGTTCGAGCTGACGTTCGAAGGCGTCCTCGACGACATGGCTGCGGCCTTACGCGGGCGCAAGACGTTGCGCCGCACGCTGGCCGACGGGTGCGAGCTCGCCGAAGTGATCGCCGCGGCGAGCGAGGCTGCGGCGACGGGCAAACCGAGAACGATCGCCTGATGCGCTCAGGTCCCGGGCACTGCGGCGTAAACGCCCTCGAGTGCCGCACGCGAGTTATCGAGGCAGCCCAGCATCGTCGAGCAGGCCTCGAGCTCCACGCGCCGCGCGCGTTCCGCTGCTCACCGCGGTCTCCATGTTCGCCCAGCTGCCAAGGTAGTCGCCGGCCAGGAACACGCGACCGAGCGGGGCCTCGAGCGCACTCTGGATGCGATGGCGGCCCGGGTGGGCGAACGGGACGATCCGCTCCCACCGCTGGACGACCATCTCACGCACGATCCCGCGCGTCGCGGGATAGATGTCGTTAAGGCCCTCGAGCAGGGTCTTGGTGACGTCGGCATCGGAAGCGCTCAGCAGCTCGCGCGCGCCCTCTCCCCCGCGGTAGACGAGGATGCTGCCGCCGGGCAGGCGGGGAGAGTGATCGCGCAGTGTGCTCGCCACGTTGATGAACACGGTCATTGGACGCTTTGGCGTGATCAGCGCGTACACGTCGTCGTACGGCATCTTTGCCCGCTCGGCGGTCAGCGCGGCGAGGAGCACCGCTGGCCCGTAGCGGATCTCGCCGAGCGCACTCGCCGCAGCGGCGGGAAGAGTCGAAATCAGCCGGCGGGTGATGTCGGCCGGCGTGGCCACGATCGCCGTCTGCGCGACCACGCGCCGCTCCGCCCCGTCGAGGTCGTACCTCACTGCCACGCGCTCGTCGTACATCTCCACCGCTCGAACGGTGGCGCCCGTGCGGACGCGTGATCCCAGACGCCGAGCCAGCTCCTGCGGCAGGCGCCCCGAGCCGCCGATCAGGTTGTGATTGAGGACGCTGTGGTCGCCGCTCCACTGGTAGGCGAACGAGCCGAGGCCGCCGTTAGCCGAGATCGTCTCGAGCTCGGCGCCAATCCGGTTGGCCGCGGTGGCGCGAAAGATCGCGTCGACGTCCGGGTGCACCGGCCCGAGGAACTCGGCCAGCGACCGGTCGCCCTCGAACGCGGCGACCCGACGCTCCGCGTCCTCTGGGGTCTCGCCCGGACGGGCTCGCGCAAGCCGGTGATACCGCGCGACCGCGAGCCGAATGCGAAGTCCAGCCCGGATCAGCGACGCCCGTGCCGCCGGCTCGAGCGCAAGGCGCAACGGATAGGTCTCCAACCGCCCGGTCTTGAGGATGCGATCCCCGAGCGCGAGCGCGGTCGTGCTGCCCGGGATCGCCCGGGTCGCAAGTCCCATCTCGTCGATCAGGTCCCGCACCGGGGATCGGTCGGCGCTGAACACGCCGGCGCCCAGATTGAGCCAGTAGGGGTCGCGCCGCAGGGAGTGGAGCCGGCCACCGGCGCGCGGCTCGGCTTCGAGCACCACCGCGTCCCGGTCGCGCAGGCTCCACGCGGCGGTGAGCCCGGCGAGGCCGCCACCGACGATCACGATCTCGCGCTGCTCGGCCGCGGAAGTGTCCATCACGTCCGGTCGAACACCGCCACCGCGTCCACCTCGACCAGCAGCCTGGTGTCGGCCAGGCGCACGATCTCCACTCCGGTGGCCACCGGATACGGCTCGCTCAGGAACTCCTCGCGCACGCCGCCGAGCTTCGCGATGTCGTCCACGTGCTGGTAGTAGTAGGTCAGCTTGGCCAGGTTGGCGTAGGAGCCGCCGGCCGCCTCCAGGATCGCTCCGAGATTGCGGAAGATCTGCCGCACCTGCTCGCGGATGTCGCTCTCGCCCACGATCTCGTGGTGTTCGTTGGTGGCCACCTGACCCGCGATGAACAGCAGCTCGCCGGCTCGTACGGCGGTCGAGTAAGGGGCGGCGGGATTGAACTTGGGGACGTTCGGCGTCTCGATCTGCTGATGATTGGACATGGGATTTCTGGAATCCTCAGAGCCGGAACGGGTTCGCCGCGCGCGTGCCCGTGGAGACGAGGACGCTCTTGGTCTCGGTGTAGGCATCGAGCGCCTCGAGCGAGAGCTCGCGGCCGAAGCCGGACTGCTTGAAGCCGCCGAACCCGATCCCCGGGAACGCGGTGTACGGCATGTTGAGCCCGACCATCCCGGCGTCGATGCGGTGCGCAACGCGGTGGGCGCGAGAACCGTCGCGCGTCCACACGCTCGCGAACAGGCCGTACCGGGTTGCGTTGGCCAGCTGGATCGCCTCGTCCTCGGTATCGAACGGCACGACGATGGCGACCGGCCCGAACACCTCTTCCTGCTCGATCTCACTGCCCGGGGCGGCGCCGGTGATCAGCGTCGGGGGATAGAACGCTCCCTCACCGGTCGGGATGGCCCCGCCGAGCACCGCCGACGCGCCGTGCTCACGGGCACGTTCCACGTAGCCGTGGACGCGCTCGCGGTGAGCGCGCGAGATCAGCGATCCGACCTGGGTGGTCGGGTCGAGCGGATCGCCGACGACAATCTTTCCCGCCGCCTCGATCAGCCGCGCGAGCACCTCGTCGTACACGCTTCGCTGCACGAGGATCCGTGACCGGGCCTCGCAGCTCTGGCCGCCGGCGTAGAAGATCGACCAGCACGCACTGGCGGTCGCGTCGTCGAGATCCGCGTCGGCAAAGATCAGATTCGGGCTCTTTCCGCCGAGTTCGAGTGTGAGCCGCTTGATCGGCTGAGCGCACAGCCGCATGACCTCGCTGCCCGTCTTCGTGGATCCGGTGAAGGAGACTTTGTCCACGCCGGGGTCGGAGACCAGGCGCGCGCCGAGCTCGGCGTCGCCGGGCAGCACGTTCAGCACTCCGCCCGGGATCCCCGCCTCCTCGGCCAGACGCGCCAGCGCCAGTGCCGACAGGGGTATCTGGTGGTCGGGCTTGAGCACGACGGTGCATCCGGCGGCGAGCGCGGGAGCGAGCTTCCACGTCGTTAGCAGCAGCGGATAGTTCCACGGCACGACCAGCGCGCACACGCCCACCGGCTGCTTGAGCGAGTAGCTGAACAGCGAGCCGCCCAGTGGCGCCGAGCGGCCGCTGTGCGCGGCAACGGCGGAACCGTAGAAGCGCAACGTCTCGATCGCGCCACGGATCTCAGCTGCGACGCTGGTGATCGCTTTGCCGACGTTGCGCGCCTCCAGTTCGGCCAGCTCGGTGTCGGAGGCCGCGACGAGGTCGGCCAGCGCGTGCAGCAGACGCCCGCGCTCGGTCGGCGAAGTACGGCCCCACCGCCCCGAAAGCGCCGCCCGCGCGGCGGCGACCGCCGCCGTGACGTCCTCGCTCGTCGAGAGCGTCGCGTGGACCAGAGGCGCCCCGCTGGCCGGCTCAGGCAGGTCCAGCTCCGGACGGCCGTCGGCGGCGACCGACTCGCCGCCAATCCACGGCCGGGGCTCCAGGACGAGGGTCACGTAATCCCCCAGTCTCGTTCGACCCGCGTGAGCGCGCGACCGAGCCGTGAGACAAGCTCGTCGACCTCCGCGTCAGAGATCACCAGCGGCGGCGTGATCAGCAGCGTGCTGCCCGGCTCCAGCGCGGCGAGCACGAGTCCCTCATCGCGACAGGCGCGTCGGGTGGCGAGGCCCAGAGCCGGCGGCGGATCGCTGAGGCGGCGGGTCGCGCGATCGAGCACGATCTCCACCCCGCACAGCAGACCGAGGCCGCGGACCTCGCCGATCGACGGGTGCTCATCGGCGAGTGCGGTCAGGCCCGCCCGCAGTCGCACCCCCTGGCTCGCGGAGTGCGTGACGAGATCGTCCTCCTGGATGATCGCGATCGTCTCGAGCGCGGCGGCACACGCGAGCGGATGCCCGCCGAAGGTGTGACCGTGCCAGAAGACACCCTCCGGCCCGCCGGAGAAGCGTTCGGCCACGTGCTCGCCGACGATCGTGGCGCCGATCGGAACGTAGCCCGACGCCAGCCCCTTCGAGAGGGTCATGATGTCCGGGACGACGTCCCAGTGGTCGCATCCGAACATGCGACCGGTCCGCCCGAAGCCGGTGATGACCTCGTCGGCGATCAGGAGGATTCCGTACCGGTCGCAAATCTCGCGAACGCGCTGCATGTAGCCGTCCGGCGGAACCGACACCGCGATCGCGCTTGACGCCGGATCGAGCAGCACGGCGGCGATCGTCTCCGGTCGCTCGCGCAGGATCAGCCGCTCGATGTCGTCCGCGCAGGCGAGCGTGCAGCTGCCCGCGCACAACGTACAGCGGTATGGATACGGCGCCTGCGCGAACCGGCCCAGCGGCGGCAGCGGCTCATACAGGTGGTTGCGCGTGGCATAGAAGTGCCCGTCGACCGCCATGGCGCCATACGTGCAACCGTGGTACGCGCCATACCGGCTGATGATCTTGGTCCGGCGCGGGGCGCCGCCGAGCAGCTGGTACTGGAGCGCGATCTTCAGCGCCGCTTCGACCGCCTCGCTCCCGCCGGCCGAGAAGTGCGTCCGCACGAGGTTGCCTGGGGTGAGCTCGGCGAGTTTGCCGCCGAGGGCAACGGTTGCCGGCGTCAGGTACCGGAACGTGTCCACGAATTCCACCGCATCGAGTTGTTTGGCGATCGCGTTCGCGACGCGGCGGTTGCGGTGCCCGAGAACGCTCGCCTCGAGGGCTGCCAGCCCGTCGAGGTAGCGCCGGCCGTGGGAATCGGTCAGCCAGCAGCCGTCGCTCTCGACGATGACGGGGGCGTCTTCGCCTGAGACAAGGCCGTCCGCCGGCTGGTAGGACATCCACAGATGCGCGCGGGCGGTGTTCTCCAGCGCGCTCGCGTCGGTGGTCGTGCTCACTGATCGCCTTCGTACTTGCGGCGCAGGGTCCACATCTGGATCGAGCGCTCGGCGTCCATCGCGGCAGGCCACTCTGCGGTGCTCGTGTGGACGAGCGAGCGCTTCATCGCGCGTGCGAGCGCGGGGTCGCGGGCGGCGCGCGTCGCGAGCTCGAGCGCCCGCCCCTCCACCTCGCTGTCCGGGAGGGCCTCCCACGCGAGGCCGATCTGGGCCGCGCGAGCGCCGTCGAGCCTCTCTCCGAACATCGCCGCGGCGGCCGCGACCGGACGCCCGGCCGCGCGCGTGAGCAGATGGAAGTGGCCGCCGCCCGGGTGCATCCCCAGTGAGAGGAAGCCGGAAATGAGGGATGCATCCTCAGCCACGATGCGGAGGTCGGCCGCCAGCGCGAGGTTGAAACCGGCTCCGACTGCCGCCCCGCGTACCGCGGCGATAACCGGGACGCGGACACGGCCCACTCGCGCGACAGCGTCGTAGATCGAACACAGCCGGGCGAAGTTGTCCTCGCGCAGCGGGTCCGGTCCGGCTTGCTCGAGGATGCCGCGCACGGCGCCAGAGCAGAAGTGTCCCCCCGCACCGCGGACCACCATCGCCCCGATGGTGGCATCGGCGTCGACCGTGTCACAGTGCGTCTCGATCAGCGCGACGGCTTCCTCCCCGAGCGCGTTGCGCCGCGCGGGATCGTCGAGCGTGAGGAGCGCCACTGCCCCCTCTCGCTGCAGGCCCACGAGCTGGGGATCCAGCTCCGCTGCTGTGGTCACGCCCCCACCTGCTCCCGGACCGCCGCGGCGATGCGCTCCACGCTCGGGAGCCAGGCATCTTCGAGCGAGCGCGCAAACGGGATCGGCGTGGGCTCCGCGCTCAGCACCGCCGGCGGGCCGTCAAGGCTGTCGAACCCGTCGCGCACGACGCGCGCGATCAGCGACGCTCCCCAACTGCCGGCCTCGAGGCACTCCTGGACGCACAGGATCCGGGTCGTTCGGAACAGACTCTCGAGGATCGTTTCCATGTCGAGCGGGACGATCGTCCGCGGGTCGATCAGCTCGACTTCGATGCCTTCGCCCGAGAGCAACTCCGCCGCTTCTTCGCAGCGGCGCCGCATGAGCTGAGTGGCGATCACCGTGATGTCGCTGCCGTCGCGCACGACGTCCGCCTTCCCGATCTCGACCAGCGCGCCGTCCTCCACGTCGCCGCGGACCTGGTACAGCGCCTTGTGCTCGAACACGAGCACCGGGTTGTCGTCCCGGACGGCGGATTTGAGCAGTCCGTAGAGATCGGCCGGCGTGCCGGGAACGCAGAGCTTGAGGCCGGCGTGGTTGAGGAACCAATTCTCAACCGATTGCGAGTGCTGGGCCGCGAAGCCGACGCTTCCGCCGTTAGCGAGCCGGAGCGTCACCGGCATCGCCGTCTGGCCTCCCGTCTGATAGCGGAACTTCGCCAGCTGGTTGGCGATCTGGTCGTAGCAGACGCCCGCGAAGTCGGCGAACATGATCTCCACCACCGGCCGCAGCCCTGTGGCCGCCGCGCCGATGGCACAGCCGACGATGGCCTGCTCGGAGATCGGCGTGTCCATCACGCGCTTGCCGCCGAAGCGGGCGTGCAGTCCTTCGGTCGCTTTGAACACGCCGCCGGGCGCCCCGATGTCCTCGCCGATCAGGAACACATCCGGATCGCGCTCCAGTTCCTCTGCCAGTGCCTTGATGACCGCCTCGCGGAAAGTGAGCGACGTCGAAACGGTCATGCCAGCACGTCCTCGTAGAGCTCCTGCGGACTCGGCTCGGACCAGCTCTGGGCTCGATCGAGGGCGGCGTCGACGTCGGCTTCGACCTCCGCGCGCAACTGGGTCAGCTGCTCGGCGTCCGCGTGGCCGTCGGCGATCAGCGCCTGAGCGAACAACTCGATCGGGTCGCGCGCGAGCCACGCGGCTACCTCATCCGGCGACCGCCCGGCGTCGGCTCGTGCCGAGTGCCCTTTCTGACGGTAGGTCATCGCCTCGACGAACGCCGGCCCTTCGCCGGAGCGGGCGTGCGCGACCGCGGTATCGGCCATGTCACGGACGGCAAGCACGTCATTGCCGTCGACGCGCTCGGACCAGATCCCGTATGAAGCGCCGCGCTCGACCAGCCGCTCGGTGCTCGTCGTGGCGGCGATCGGCGAGTACTCGCCCCACAGATTGTTCTCGCACACGAACACGACGGGCAGCTTCCAGACGGCAGCGAGATTGAGCGTCTCGTGAAAGGCGCCGATGTTGGTCGCACCATCGCCGAAGAAGCAGACGCTGACCGCGTCGCTGCCCCGGTAGCGAGCGGTGAGGGCTGCGCCGGCGGCGATGGGGAGATGTGCGCCGACGACCGCGAACGAACCGAGCACGCCGACGCCGAAGTCGGTCAGGTGCATCGATCCTCCCTTGCCGCGGCAGCTGCCCTCCGCCTTTCCGAGCAGTTCGCCGAACAAGCCGATCGAGCGGCGCGCCCTTGGCGATCACCGGCGCGTGCCCTCGGTACGTGCACGTGAGCGAATCGGTGACCTCGAGGACGCTGCAGACTCCGACGGCGACCGCCTCCTGTCCGTTGCCGAGATGCAGGCCGCCGCGAATCGCCGCGCGCTTGAACAGCGCTTCGGAGCGGTCCTCGAAGATGCGGATCGACAGCATCTGCCGGTGGAGGTCCAGCAGGACGTCGGTCTCTAACTGCACGGTCATCTGTTCCTCCGAGCCTTCGATCAGCGATCGTCGAGAACGAGTTCGGCCGGCGCGCCCGCGGGGGGCTCGAATCCCATCCGCTCGTAGAAGGCCGCCGGCGTCTTCTCGATCTCCTTGTACACGTACCAGCGACACGCGTGATCCCGATCGCAGCCCTCGTGGGGGCGGATGGGTGGCTTGCCCTGCCGCATCCACATCCACTCCATCGCGATCGGGGAATGAATCCCGTACCAGCTGACGCCGGTGCGGAACCACGACCACGGAGTCGGCACGGTGTTGCCGGCCGGGGACACCGGCGCCCGCCCAGTCTCTGGATCGCCGCGCCGCATGATCCCGCAGCTGCCGCAGGGGTCGAAGGAGAAGACGTACCGGTCGTCCTGCTCGACGATCGTCATGTCACCGCGCCGCCGGCTGCCGACGATGTGCGCGCGCATGCCCTCGGCGGTGAAGTAGACCCGGTCCATGACCGGCCAGTCGTACCACTGGCTGAAGCGCTTGAGCCAGATCGATTCGCACGTGCGCACGATCGAGGCGAGCACCGCGTCCTCGCCCTGCGTCTCGGCGACGCGCGTGAGCAGATCCTGGTTCCAGCGCACGCACAGGTCGTGCACGACCCGGTACTCGTAGCGCATGTGCTCGAGCTGCCGGATTGCCTCCTCGCCGTCGCCCTGATCGAGTGCCCGCAGGACCTTCGGGAGCGCGGGGGCGCCGGGGTCGAACCGGCGGGGGGTCCCGGCATAGGCCAGTGCAGATTCGCGCCCGTTGGGATCGCCGTTAGCCTCCAGCAGCTCCCCGAGCGTGCACTCCATCCAGGTGTACATCACCCCGCCCATCATCCGGATCTCCTCCAGGAAGTAGGGCGCGAGCGCGCGTGCCTCCTCGAAGCGTCCCTCGGCGATCGCCTGTTCGGCCATAGTCTGGCTCGAGATGCCGAGTGTCGACAGGTCGTCCTGGCGGATCGTCTTCCCGATCGCATCGGAGTACGCGAGCTTCAGCACGGGCCAGGGTTCCTTAGATTTCTCGCATCCGTTGAGGGACGGGGCCTGCTCCCGCAAACTACCAGCCAGCCGGTAGGTAGTCAAACCATCGCGAGACCGGTCGCCCTCTGCCTGCTCTCGATGCTGCTGTTCTGTCGGCTGGCTGAATCATGGTGCTGCTGCTCTGCGCGACGGCCTTGAACGACTTACCGGCCGGATGGTAGGCTCGCCGGGTTGTGTCCTCCTCGGCCCTCGTCGCGATCAGCAACGAAGCCCTTGACTCGAGCCACCGCGACCGGGTGACGGCGTCGCTGCCACCCGATTGGTCGGTGGTCGCGATCGACGAGTGCCGATCCGCATACGAGAAGGTCGTCGGGACGTCGGATGCGATCGTCGGATGGCCACCCCCAGAGGTGCTCGAGCCCGCGGTGGCGCTTCGGCTCCTCCAGCTTCCGAGCGCCGGATACGAGAGCTATCTCGAGGCCCGGTCCGGCAGCACCGTGGTCTGCAATGCCGCGGGCGTGATGTCGCCCGCGGTCGCGGAGCATTGCCTGGCGCTCATGCTGGCCTTCGCCCGGCGGCTCCCGGAGCACCTGGCCAGGACCAGCGCAGGCCAGTGGGGTCGCCTCGACTCGTATCGTGAGCTTGGAGAGAGCACGGTCTGCATCGTCGGTGTCGGTCACATCGGCCAAGAGCTGGCCCGGAGATGCAAGTCGTTCGGCATGACGGTCCTCGGTGTCCGGCGGTCGGCTCGCCCGCCGGTTAAGCATGTCGATCGCCTGTACCCGATAGAGAGCTTGCCGGCGGCGCTCGCCGAGGCTGATTACGTCGTCCTCACCCTTCCGGGTGGCGATGCCACGCGCAGGGTGGTCGACGCGACCGCGATCGCGAGCATCAAGCCGGGCGCTTATCTGATCAACGTCGGGCGGGGGACGACGCTGGATCAGCCCGCGCTCATCGAGAGCCTGCGCTCAGGCCGGCTGGCCGGCGCCGGCATCGACGTGTGGGACCCCGAGCCTCCGGCCGACCGCGCACCGCTGTGGGAGCTCGACAACTTGATCGTCACGTCGCACTCGGCTGGCTTGTCGGGCCTCGCCCAGACTCGGTTAGCGGACCTGGTCGTCGACAACCTGGCCCGGCTCCAGCGCGGCGCTGCCCTGCGCAACCAGGTCATACCCACTGTCGACGGGGAGGTCGAGCAATGAGGATCAGCGGTCTGACCACGCACCTGGTCCGTCTCGATCCCCGGGCGTGGTACGGGGACGCAGAGATACCTCGAGAGGAGCGCACGGAGTGGCTTCATCCGATCTCGGTGTTCCACACCGACGACGGGATCGACGGCCACGTCAGCGGCTCGGGCACCAACGGCGAAGGGCGCGTCCAGGCCCACGCGCTCCACGACGTGTACTTCCCGGGCCTGGCCGGGGGGGACCCGCTCGACCGCCTCGGGGTCTGGACCACCGCGATGAGCACAACCCGCCACGTCTATCCGTTGTCGGATGCGGTCGTCGGCCTGATCGACGTCGCGATGTGGGATCTGGCCGGCAAGGCGCTCGGCACCTCCGTTGCCAACCTGATCGGCGGCGGGCGATCAAGCATGCCGACGTACCGGACCGGCTCTCACTGGAACCGGCGTCCCGAGGACACCTTCGACGAGGTGCAGCGGCTGCGAGCGCGCGGCCACCACGGATACAAGCTCACCCTGGGCCACGGCCTGGACCGGGACGCAAGCTTCCTGCATGCCGCGCGCGAGGCGGCCGGACCCGGCTTCCCGCTGATGCTCGACGCGGTGGGACGCTACGGCTACGACGAGGCGCTGCGAGTCGGACGCCTGCTGGACGAGCTCTCGTTCCACTGGTTCGAGGAGCCGATCCCGGATCGCCATCGGATGCTGCTCGAGCAGCTGTCGCGTCGCCTGCGGACCCCGGTCCTGACCGGCGAGACAGTACGGCTTCAAGAGGCCGCGGACGCGATTGTGGGGAGCACAACCCAGCGGGTCCGAGGGGACGTGCAGCTCAAGGCCGGCGTGACCGGGCTGCTCCAGCTCACCTCGCTCGCGGCGTCGGTCGGGATCGCGGTCGAGCTTCATGCCTGCAGCTCCTCGCTGCTCGACATCGCGAACCTGCACGTCGGCTGCGCCACCGGATGCTGTGAGCTGTTCGAGTCCCATCACCCGCTCTTCCGGTTCGGGCTGGTCGGTGATCCGCTCGAACCGGACGAGCAGGGCTTCCTTCACTTACCGACTGGACCCGGCTTGGGGGTCGAGCTCGACTGGGACTGGATCGACGATCACACGGTCGAGGTGCTCGACACTGGCCCGGGTTGATCCCGGCGCGAGCCGCCGGCATCTCGCAGTCCGGCCTCGAGTCCCTTCGCGATCCGCTCGAGCTCGTCCACGGTGATCACGAGCGGCGGCGACACTTGGAATGCGTGCCCGGTGAGGATGCGGCTCAGGACGCCGTGGCGGCGCGCTGCCATCAGCGCATTGCGTGGGAACGACGGATCGGCCGCGACGAGGGCGGGGTCGAGCTGGACGGCCGCTCCGAGGCCGACGACGCGGACGTCGCTGACCGCCGGCGCCGATCGCAGGGACCCGATGATCTCGGCGAACTCCGGCTCGAGGGCGCGGGCTCGATCTGGGAGCGCTTCGCGGTCGAGCACCTGGAGGTTGGCCATGCCGGCCGCGCACGCGGTGGCATGACCGGAGTACGTGTAGCCGTGGCGGAAGACGGGGGCATCGTCGTCGCGCCAGAACGGCTCGGCCACGCGCCCCGAGACAACCACTCCTCCGAGCGGCATATAGCCGGAGCTCACCGCCTTGGCGAATAGCAGGAGATCGGGCCTGATTCCGAACCGCTCGGACCCGAACCAGTGGCCGAGCCGGCCGAACCCGGTGACGACCTCGTCGGCCACGAACAGCACGTCGCGCTCGGCACACACGGTCCGGGCCTGGGCCAGGTAGTCGTCCTGCGGCGCCCACACCCCGGCGTTGATGACCGGCTCGGCGAAGAACGCCGCCACGTTGTCCGCTCCGATCTCGTCGATTGCGTCCGCCAGCGCCTCGGCGTCGAACTTCGGCACCTGCGCGGTCTCGCGGACCAGCGGACCGAGGCCCTCGCGGTTCGCGGGTATCCCGGCCAGCGACGTTCCGTAGGCGTGCATCCCGTGGTAGGAGCCCTCGCGCGAGATGATGGTCAGCTTTCCAGGCCGCCCCATCTCGGCCCAGTAGCGCCTCACCAGCTTGGCCGCGGTCTCCACCGCGTCAGACCCGCCGGAGGTGAAGAACACGCGCGCGTCGTCGACCGGGGCGAGCCGGGCCACCCGGTCGGCGAGCAGCCGAGCGGGCTCGCTGCACACGTCCTCGAAGCACGAACACGACTCGAGCTGGGCGGCCTGGCCGGCGATCGCCTCGACGATCTCGGTCCGGCCGTGTCCTGCCGCGCAGTACCAGAGCCCGGCTGCGGCATCGAGGAACCGTTCTCCCGAAGCCGCGATCAGCGTGCTGCCGGTTCCCTTGACGAGCACGAGCTCGTCCCGCTTGACCCGGCCCATGTTCGCGAACGGGTGCCAGAACCGGGAGGCTTCCGCGGCGGGCGACATCGTCACGCCCCCTCGTCGATGGCCGTGCGGAGCCGCTCGCCGCCGTCCTTGAGGACGTCATGGAGCGTGAAGATGTCGACGCCCAGGTTGAAGTGCCGGATTCCAAGATCGAGGTAGTACTTGGCCTCGTCGACCGACATGATCTCCACCCGCACGTTCACGCCGGCCTCGAGGCACGTCGTGATCACGTGCCGCTCGGCGTCCCTGACCGCCTTGCTCTCCTCCTCCCCGGGTCGGCCGATGCTCATCGCGTAGTCCGACGGGCCCCATTGCACGAGGTCGATTCCCTCGACCGCGACGATTTCCTCGAGACTCTCGACCGCCTGCTTCTTCTCGATCATGATCGCCACCACCGCGGCGTCGAGAGCCTCGACGTACTCCCGAGTTCCGCCGTAGAAGGGAAGCGAATGGCGACGGGCACCCACCCCGAACACGCCTCCGTGCTCCGGAGTGTCCGGAGTCAGGGATTGGACGCAGCTCCGCACATCCTCGGCCGAGCGAGAGTCGGCGAACAGGACGGCATCGAAGCCGGCGCCCACGCTTCGCTGGGCCATGAATCGCCGGTGCTCCCAGTCGAGTTTGATCATCGCTCCGAGCGAGCGGAGCTCAGCCGCGCGGCAGATGTCCTCCAAACCGCGCAGGTCGTACGACGCGTATTCGGCCAGAAACTCGACGTAGTCGAATGCCCCGGTCATCCCGACGAGCTCGACCACGAGCGGATCGCCGATCATGAGACGGGTGGCGACGATCGGCTGATCCGAGTCCAGCAGTGCGCGGATGCGGTTGGGTTTCATAAGCGGGCCTTTTGTGTCTCAATCGCGAGGGTGGGCAGAGGCCAGCTTACCGGCTGGCCGGTTGTGGAACAAGGCGACCGACGAGCCATGGATCGCTACGAATCCTCGCAACATAAGGTCGCGATCGGGCAGGCTGATTTCCGACCATTGCCGACTGACCTTCCAGCCGGTAAGCTGAATCCGTTGATGGCCGAGCGCGAGGACGGCGACCGCGGTGAAGCGATGAAGGCGACGATCGAGCGCTACTACCAAGGTGCAACACGGGTGACGTCGAGCTCATGGTTTCGACGATGACTCCGGACATCGTCCACTTCTTCCTCGAGCCTGGCACCGAAGCGGTCGCGGGCGCGGAGCACCTCGCGCGCTACTGGCGCAAGGTTCGGCGGATGTTCGACGCGCGCTGGGCCATCGATTACATCTTCGCCAAGGGCACCGACGCGGTGATCGAGTGGACCCTGTCCTGGACCAACCCAGACACCGGTGTCAGGCTCGCAACCCGAGGCGCCGAGTTCTACGTGATGCGAGATGGACTCATTGCCGAGATCCGGGCCTACTACAACCAACTCCGAGACGCCGACAGCGGGCTCATCGGCTTCGACTACGTCGCGCGCGGCTACAGCCCGAAGCAGGCGGCCGACGCCGGAGACGGGCTGGACTCGGTCCGTCAAGCCTGAGCCGCCCCGGGCTTGCTGCCCGGGGAGCTTGTGGTGGCACATCTAAATCTCGACCAGCATCTCATCGCCTCGCTTCTGAGAACAAGCCGATCGTCGTCCGCTAGACCTGTGTTTGACCTCGCCCAAACCCGTGCAGTGCGTCACGCCGTCCTGCGCAGTGTTGCCGCGCGTTGTGGCGGGTCGTCCGACGGAGGGCCTGCCTCGGATCTCCGGCCGCGGG
>CAWCEF010000006.1:0-611445 GCA_963794515.1 uncultured Solirubrobacterales bacterium
CTCTCGGCGGAGATGACGATGCGATACGCGCACACGCTCCGGGAGACGCACGAGCGGGAGTTCCTGCGCTACAAGAAGATCACCGCCGACGGCGCCGACCTCGAGCTGGACCCGCGCGACCTGTTCGCGCTGATCGAGCTCGGCAAGCGCACCGACCGGGTGCTGCCGAACGGGCTGTGCATGCTCCCGCCCCGCCAGACGTGCAACCGCGGCAACGCCTGCCTGACCTGCGACAAGTTCACCACCGACGCCAGCTACCTCCCCGAACACGAGCAGCAGCTCGAAAAGCTCAGCGAGCTGATCGCGCAGCGCCAAGCCGCATTCCGCGCCCGGACCGGCGAGGAGATGACCGGCTCGAACGTGTGGCTCGAGCAGCGCCTGACCGAGCAGCGCGCCCTGGAGAAGATCATCACCGTGCTCCGAGACCCGCAGCTCGCTGAGCAGCCCGACCAGGCCGTCCGCGGCCCGGGCACGAGCGCCCGCGCCGCCAACCAACCCGTCACCGATCGAAACTGAGATGGCGCGCGGGAACCCGGAGAACCTGCGCGCCGCTGCGCAGCGCAAACGCCAAGCGGCAACCGAGCGCGCCCAAACCGCGCTCGACGCGCTGATCGCCGCCGGCGAACCGGTCACCTTCCGTGGCCTTGCGAAGAGGGCGGGCGTGTCGATCGACTTCCTATACCGCTCACCGCTGCGGGCCCGCGTCGAGCAGCTTCGCGCCCAGCAGCAACGCAGGCCACCCGCCCACGCGCAACCGGACCCCGAGCTCAACGAGCCGCCGTCGCAAAGCAACGTCGTGCGCGCGCTCACCGCGCAAATCACCGAGCTCAAACAGCGTCACCGCGCCGATACCGACCAGCTGCGGGCCGCGCTCGCCGCGGCCCACGGCGAGAACCTCGAACTGCGACGCCAGCTCGGCCGCCAACACCGGCTGCCGGCCGCCTGATCCCGGTACCGTCTACGACCCACCACCCGCTGTCTCGGCCACCTCAGAGCAGCAGCAGCTTCTCGAGCTCACGCCGCAGCTCCACGAAGTCCCCGCCGCGCGTCTTGCGGCCCCAGAGCAACGCCGCGAGGTCATACACCGAGCCGCCGCGTCCGCACCCGAAGCAATACCAGCCGCGGCCCGCCTCCTGATACACGTGCAAGCTGGGGTGCCGATCGTCATGGAACAAGCAGCGCAGCTTGCCCGACCGTCCGACCCGCATCCCAGTCAGCCGCTCGAAGTACACCGGGGGCGGCACCAACAGCAACGGATCCGCCGAAACACGATCCCTTGACGACGCGTCCGCGTGTGAACGAGCAGGCATTACAGCGCCCGCTGTCGCTTCACCTACGGATAATTTGTGGAACGGGCAGTGGATCTTCCCGGTCCGGTCGGGGGTGAGGCCGGTCAGTGCGTGGACGTACGCGGCGGCCGGGATCGCCAGCAGCAGCCGGTCGATCTCGCTCCGGCGGACTCGCCGCGGTGCCGCCGCGTCGAGTTCGAGCTGACCGGGCGGGTCATCAAGCCCGTCGACTAGTTCGTGTAGGTCGTACCGGCGCCCTGGGGCGAGTTCGACGAGCTGAACGCGTGTGGGGGGCGAGTGTTTGTGGTTCCGGGTCGCTGGTGGTCTGAGTATGCGTGCGGCGTCGACGGAGGCGAGGTCGCCGCCGAGGGCGTGCGCGAGGCGGCGGTTCGCTCGTTCGAGCTCGGGCACTGCGACTGGCGCGGACAGGGTGTAGTACGCGTGCGCGTGTCCGGGGCTGCCTGAGAGCACGATCATGGTGGGTCCGTGTCGGAAGGCTCGGAGTCGGTCGAGCGCGTCTGGCGTGTCGATCTCGACGAACGCGAGGTGCGAGCGGTCGATCGCGTCACGTCCGCCGGATCGGCGGTCGCGGAGGCAGACGCCGGCGTACACGTCGGTGCGCGCGGCGAGTCGTCGGATGAGTCTTGAGGCGCCGGGCGCGCTGTGCGCGGCCACGAATAGGCGGCCCATGTCGCCGTGGCGGAGAGCGAAGCGGATCTCGAGCAGCCGCGCGCCGGGTTCGGGTCCGGCCAGGATCCGCAGGTAGCTGTCGAGCGCCTGACTGCTGATGGCTGGCTTTGGTGGTGCGGTGGTGGTCATGGCGCGGGTTCGATTCGGACGGTGCGGGTGCCGCCGGGGCGGGGTTGGCGCCACGGTCCGTGCTCGTCGGGCAAACGCGCGAATCCCAGAAGGGCGTGCGCTAGCGCAAGCGCGTGCTCACGCGGCTGCGGGAGGCTTTGGTAGCTGCCGCCGTCGTGCCCGGCGAGGGTTGGTTGGATCTCGTCGGTGACGAGCACGCGATATTCGATCATCGTCCTGCACCTGTTGCTGGCTTCGGCGGATCGGGTGTCGGCGCGGGGCACCGCCCGCTGCTCTCGCGTTTGTTGAGGTGCTCATTCGCAGACCTCGGCGAGCTTGGCGACGATTCATTCGAACTCGCCGTGGACGGTGGGGACCTGCTCGGGATGACGTGCGCTCCAGGCGGCGAGTTGCTGGTAGGTCAGTTCACCGCGGCGCATTGCAGCGACGCGCTCGGCCGGGGTCATCTGCCACAGCGAGCGGAGTCGGCCGGTGCGGGCACGCTCAGCGGACACTCCTCGAGCTCATTGATGTGCTCACCGGTAGTTGACGACATACCCTACCAACAGTGTAGGATAACAGCGGTTGGACGTGGTTAATCGATATCGACGGGGAAGATAATGGCGGACACGGAGGATCGGCTGCTCAGCGTCGCGGACGTCGCCAAGCTGCTGGGCGTCACGGAACCGACCGTGCGCGAGTGGATCAAGGAAGGCAAGCTGAAGGCCTACCGTGCCGGCGCGCGGTTCTGGCGCATCAGACAAAGCGAGGTCGACCGGATGCTGCGCCAGCAGGCCAGCACCAAGCCGACAACAGCCGGCGGCAGGCGCCCCGGCCCGGCTGAGCAGGCGCGCGATCTGCTCTCGTCGTTGATCACGAATCCGGATCGGGCGAGCGATGCCGGTTGAGGTCGCGAAGATCGTCGAGCGGATGATGTCCGCGGGGCAGAGTTGGGAGTCGGCGCTTGATGCGCACGCGTTCGCGCCGCCGGACGCAGGATTCCCTGTTCGCTTGAGAGCGCTTTCCGATGCGGCGGCTGAGCAGGCCGACGCCTTTGAGCTGGCCGCGGAGGGCGGTTTGGGCTGGCGATCGCGGACGATCGAGGGTGAGTTCGCGCTGGCACCGGAGCTCGCACCCGGGATGACACGCCCCGGACCCTCGGAGTTGTGGGAGCGCTTTGACAACGCGACCGCCGGATTGGGTGCCGCCCTGTCGGGGACGTCGCCGGCCGCGCTCGCGGTCGCGTTCCGGGAGCTGGCTGATGTCTCCGGGCTGCTGGCCGCGGAGCTCCAGCGTACGTACCGCGCGGCCCGCGCCGCCGGATAGTCAGATGCGCATCCGTCGTCCGCTTGTACCTCGGGTGGCGGTTGATTCGGCTCCTCCGGCCTCTCCTCGCCGCGGGTGTTCTGGCAGGAGTCCTTCTTGAGTTCCACGGCCATCGCGTTCAGTTGGATCGGCCGACTGTGAAGGCGTTGCAGGGTGGGGCCGCTACGCTGCAGGTCTTCCCGCGCCTAGCCTCTCACACGTAGAACGCGAAGCAATCCTGGCTCAACGGGCGAGCGCTCTCGTACGGCTCGGACCCGAACGCGTGACTAACGGACAGCCTCACCCCGGTCACAACGAATGAAGTTCAGAGCCATGCCGGAATAGTCCTAATTAAACCCGCCGGGCGGCACAGTAATTACGCGACACCTCTCGCCAATGCGATCGTGCGCACGGATGGGCCGGTGGCGACGGATGCGATCGTCCCGGCGGCGGGCGCTACGGTCCCGTCGGGCAAGTCAGTTTTCTGACGCGCCTACACAGTTCGCGAGTCAGGGCCCGGGCGCCGGCGGGCGTGCTGCTGGGTTGGTCCGTCGTGCGACCCAGCGAATGACGTCTGGTGGGCCTCCTCCGCAAGCCTGACCGACGGATCGTGCGCGCTCTGTTCCCGCGAGCGTCTGGCGGTTTGCGGACCACTGCAGTACGAGAGTTGCGTACACCTCGGCGGACCCTGCATTTTCGCCCGGATAGTGAGGGCACGGCACGGCTGAAGGCGACCAGTCCACGACGTATCGACCGCCCTGTCGCTTGACTGGCGCCGTTTCCACGGTCGTACAGCGTCTCGCGTGTGAGGACTGTCTGGCACGCACGCTCGCAGCATCTCACTGAAATACCAGGGGCGGTTGATTACGTCGCCCGGACGAAAGTCGGCGTCCTGCGTTTCGAGGTACGTGCCGGTCGCAGTCCAGTCGCCTGTCGAAAAGGACATGCTCGGCGGCTGCACCGATCCCGGTGCCACGTGCGGTGGGGCGTGAGTTGATGGCGAGGGGTTAGCTGATGTCGTACAGCCTGCTCCGGTGATGGCGACGGAGGCGGCGAGGATCCTGATAAACAAACGAACGCGTGCAGCCACCTAGGGGAGATCGGCTTCGCCCCTTCCCTGCTTGAGCATTCGTGTCAGAAGCTCACGACGAGTGCTGCCTGGCTGCGCTAGGTGAGCGCAGGTTCAGGAGACGAATCGGGGAAATGCCCGGCCCTGCGGGCCTGACCGCGCCGGTTTGGCGGCAGCGAGACAGGGACGGCCCAACGGCTCAACTGCTAGACGGCTGGTCGACCGCGATCGCTTTAGTCGGTGGATCTCTGAGCCGATCGCGAGCGCAATGGGCGACCGAGCGCTCGTCCGAGCAGGTCGCAACCCGTGGGGCATGTGGTTCTTGTGACTTGCTTCCGTGGCAGCGTTTGTCCCGCGACTAGCCAGCTCGCCACGATCTGCCCGCGCGCGGACTCGCGAGCGGAGCGTGCGCCTGTGGCCGGTCGCGAGCGCGGGCGTAGTCAGACTGAACGGAGCCGGTGTGCGTGGCGGGGCGGCTGTTCGGGTGCTGTCGTCATTCTGTCGGCAATCAGGGCGGCTTGCTCGATGGTCATGATGCATCTCTCGTCGAGAAAGCGCGTTCAATGTGGGTTCATCCAGTTGCCGATGGGCGGCCGCTGGATGTTCATGCTGCGCGTGAGCAGCGGGGTGTCACTTTCGACCCCATGGGGGCATGTTCCGTCCGGAACGACCGGCAATGATCTTCCCGTCGGCTTCCGAGCAGCACGTGCGTCAGGGCCGGGTCAGTTCACACGATCTAGGTAGGAGCGCGGTGTCAACCGGTCGCGCTCGAAACGAACGAACAAAGGAAGAGCCATGCGCAAGCGGCTAACGTTCGCCAACATCACCTCATTCCTAGCGCTGTTTGTCGCGCTATCAGGGGCGTCATACGCGGCAGCTAGTTTGCCAGCCGCCAGCGTTGGCGCCAACCAGCTTAAGACCAACGCAGTCACGTCGCGAAAGATTGCCGCCAATGCCGTGACGCACAGCAAGATCGCCGCCCACGCCGTCACTGGGGCTCAGGTAGCCCCTGGGTCGCTAACAGGCGCGGACATCAATCTCACGACGCTCGGAAAGGTCCCATCCGCAGCCGTTGCCGACTCTGCGGGTGTCGCAAGAGTCAAAACGGACACCGCGACCGGCACGGCGGTGGCGGACTCGGACGTGGCCGCGACCGCGACGTGCGACCCTGGGCTCACAGTTGTCGGCGGCGGTGCCAAGCTGAGCGACCAGGACAACCAAATCGTAAACGACTCCTACCCGTCAGGCACCAGCGGCTGGACTGTCGATGTCTTCGCGTCGCCGTCGGGGGGCAGCGCGTTCACTGTCTACGCGATCTGCGTACCAGCCGCATCAACGTCGTAACCGATTAGCGTCGCGTCGGCGGGGATGGCACGCGCGCCATCCCCGCGGCGGCACATAGGGCGACCGGCGACGAGTCGCCAACCGGCGCGACACCCACAGGGGGTCAATTCTCAACCGGCGCCAAGGGGTCAATTCTCAACCGGCCTTGACAGCCTCGATGGGTATCGTCGCCGCGGTTCGAATTCTTTGCGTCCGCGTCCACTTCGTCAGTCAGACGCTTCAGTTTCCAAGTAGGAGGCTGGCGCGTCTTTTGGCGTTGAGGGGCAGCTTCCGCCGGCGGTGGCCGGTGACTCGAGCTGCCCGATGGCGTCGCCCGTACGGCGCGTCTCGAAAGCGCCAGCAGCCGCCCAGCGGTCGTCCGGGGGCGAGAGAGCTCTATTCAGCTGGGTCACCATCCCCTCCGCCAGCCGGCGAGGGATCTCGGAGACAGAACCGGTGACTGCTCGGCCGTCGTCTCATCGAGCCGCCACGGTGGTCCGCGCGGCCGCAGGTACGGCGGCCCGGTCACCGCCGTTGACGATCGACAGCCCAGCGTCGGGGTCGAAGAAGTGGATCCGTTCGACGTCGACCGAGAACCGAAGCCGGTCGCCTGGCTTGGGACGCAACCGCGGGTCGACGCGAGCCACCCCCTCCCCGCGCTCGACCAGGTGTTCCTCCTCTTCCTCGTGTGCGCCCTCGGCCAGCACCCGCCGTGCGTCGATGCGGAAGTGGACGAGCATCTCGCTGCCCAACGCCTCGACGAGGTCGACCTCGCCTTCCAGCAGCGGTCCATCGTCGTCGGCGCCGGCCACCAACAGGTGCTCGGGGCGCAGGCCGACGATCACCTTCTGTCCGCCGTAGTCGATCAACGCCGGCCGCGTCGCGCGCACCTGCTCGGGCAGCGCCAGGCGCTGGGAGCCGAGGTGTATCGCCGCCGCCTTGTCCTCGAGAGTGGCCTCGTACAGGTTCATCGCCGGTGACCCGATGAACGCCGCGACGAACATGTCGAGTGGGTGGTCGTAGACCGTCTGCGGGTCCTCGCACTGGAGGATCGCCCCATCGCGCATCACCGCCACGCGATCGCCCATTGTCATCGCCTCGGTCTGGTCGTGGGTCACGTACACGGTCGCCACCCCCAGCCGCCGCTGGATGCGGGTGACCTCCGAGCGCATCTGCACCCGCAGCTTGGCGTCGAGGTTCGACAGCGGCTCGTCCATCAGGAACGCCGACGGCTCGCGGACGATCGCCCGACCCATCGCCACCCGCTGACGCTGGCCCCCGGACAGCTGTCCCGGCTTGCGGCCGAGCATCTGGCTGATTCCCAGCACCTGGGCGGCCTGGTGGACCTTGGCCCGGATGCGATCTTTGGGCAGCTTCTGCAGCTTGAGCGCAAAGCCGGCGTTCTGCTCGGCGGTCATGTGCGGATACAGGGCGTAGCTCTGGAACACCATCGCGATGTCGCGGTCCTTGGGCACGACGTCGTTGACGATGCGATCGCCGATGCTCAGCGCGCCGTTGGTGATCTCCTCCAGCCCGGCGATCATCCGCAGCAGCGTCGTCTTGCCGCACCCCGACGGTCCGACGAGGACCATGAACTCTCCGTCGGCGACGGTGAGATCCACCCCGGTGACCGCGGTGACGCCGTTCGGATACACCTTGCTCACCTGTTCGAGGACGATCGTGGCCATGTGGTTACCTCCTTTTGCAGGCTGGGTCAGACGGGATGCCCGCGGGCAGCACGTCCGCCAGCCATGAGATCTGCAGGCGGCGGTGGAATGCCTCTCCACCCTCGCGGTCGTTGTACGGGTAGAAGTCGATCTCCTTCGGGCCGCCGTCGCCGTTGAATGCGGCATATACGGTTGAGGGAGGGCAGGTCTGGTCCCTCCGCCCAGCGAGAACAGCGCCGGCGCGATGGCGGCACGGCCTAGGATTGCGCAGGCGAAGTAGGCCAGGGTGGCAAACGCACGTTGCTCGTGGTCCCAGATCGGGGAGTGCCTCGAGCCGGGGGTCGTAGTCGGCGAGCTCGGGTGGGGCGAGGTGGTAGCGGTGCATGGCCTGAAGAACTAGCGGGGAACCTCGATCGCGACCTCGGCGGTTCGGTGCCGCCCGTAGCCGACGACCCGGCGCGGACCGCTGAGTGCAAGCGTCAGCGTCGCGCGGATGTCGCCGCTGGAGGCCCCGACCCGGAGGCTGACCTCTCCCGGCTCGACGATCCGCTCACCGCTCAGCCCGGTGAACGAGGTCAGGTCGGCGTGCAGGCGCATCCGCAGCCGGCGGCGCTCGCCGGCCGCCAGCTCGACCCGTGCGAACGCGATCAGCTGCTGCACCGGCCGCACCACGTCCGCCACCGGGTCCTGGAGGTAGACCTGCACCACCTCACTGGTGGCGCGGTCGCCCGGATTGCGCAGAGTCACCACCAGCTCGCAGTGGCTCGCGGTCGCCCACCGCTCGCCGCTGACCAGCCGGGTCTCCTCCCACACCGCGGGGGCGTAGGAGAGGCCGTGGCCGAAGGCGAACACCGGCGCGGCATCGAGCGTGCTGACCTTGCCGCCGAACGCGAGCTGCGGCCCCAGATATGTGCCGGGCTGGTTGCTGCCGGCGCCGGGGAAGCTCACCGGCAGGCGTCCCGAGGGGTTGACGCGTCCGCTCAGGATGTCGGTCAGGGCAGCGCCACCCTCCTCGCCTGGGAAGAAGGCGCACACCGCGGCCGCGAGGCGGTCCACCTGCCGCGACAGGTCGTACGGGCGGCCCACCACCAGGACGAGCACGACCGGGGTGCCGCTGGCCAGCAGCGCCTCGAGCAGCTCCTCCTGGCGGCCGGGCAGCCGCAGATCGGTGGCGTCGCATCCCTCGCCCGAGGTGCCGCGCCCGAACAACCCGGCCTCATCCCCGAGCACGGCCACGCACACCTCCGATCGTGCCGCGAGCGCCGCCGCCGCGGCGATGCCCGCCTCGTCGCCGCCGAGAACCGGGCAACCAGGAGCATGCTCGACGTGATAGCCGGCGCCATCGCCGCGCAGCGCCTCCAGCAGCGGAGGGGACTCGATGCCGATCGGTACATCCGGATGGTGCACACCCACGTGCCGGGGGAACGAGTAGCAGCCGAAGAAGGCGGTCTGGGAGTCCGCGAGGGGGCCGACCAGGGCAACATGCGCTCCGGGCGCGAGCGGGAGCTCGCCCTCGTTGCGCAGCAGGACGATCGAGCGCCTGGCCAGCTCGCCCGCCAGGCTGCGCGAGGCCGGATCGTCGAGGGTGCCTTGGCGCTGGTCGGCCGCGGCCGGCTCGGGTCGCCAATCGGGATCGAGCAGACCCAGCTCGCACTTCTGCCGCAGGACGCGCGTGGCGGCGCGATCGATCAGCTCCTCGTCGACCTCCCCGCGCTCCACCGCATCCACCAGCGGCTCGCCGTAGCAGGCGACCGTGGGCAGCTCGACGTCGATGCCGGCGCGCAGCGCCTTGCCCGCGGCGTCGGCGCAACCGTCCGCCACGCCGTGCAGGGTCTCGAGGAAGGAGACAGCGAAGTAGTCGGCCACCACGGTGCCGGTGAACCCATAGGCGCCGCGCAGCAGATCAGTCAGCATCTCCTCGTCGGCGGCGACGGGCACGCCGTCCCGGTCGCTGTAGGAGTTCATGACCGAGCGGGCGCCGGCTTGGAGCGCCATCTCGAACGGCGGCAGGAGCACGTCGGCCAACTCCCGAGGCCCGATCGACACGGGCGCCAGGTTGCGGCCGCCGCGCGAGGCCGAGTAGCCCACGAAGTGCTTGAGCGTGGCAACGATGCCCTCGCGCTCGAGTCCCGAGACGTACGCGCTGCCGACGGCGCCCACGAGCAGAGGGTCCTCGCCGATCGTCTCCTCCACCCGCCCCCACCGCAGGTCCCGCACGACGTCCAGCACCGGGGCCAGCCCCTGGTGGATGCCGAGCTGCCGCATGGTCGCGCCGATGCGACGCGCCATCTTCTCGACGAGCACGGGATCGAAGCTCGCCCCCCAGCACAGCGGGGACGGCCACACGGTCGCCGTCCACGCCGCCAGTCCGGTCAGGCATTCCTCGTGCACCATGGCCGGAACGCCGAAGCGCCCGGCCTCCATGATCTGTCGCTGGCTCTGGGCGAGGGCGCTGGCGCCCAGGACCGGCTCCACCGGCGCGGTGCCGAACGGTCGGGTCATCTGGCCCAGCCCCTGGGCGATCAGAGCCTCGAAGTCCGGCGGGGCCGCCGCGAGGTCGTGCTGGTGCGGGGCGACCGCACCGGCGTCACCGTCGGCGCCCACCCACACCCCGTACAGCTGCGCCACCTTCTCCCGCAGCGACATGCGCGCGAGCAAATCGGCCACCCGCTTCTCGGGGGCGAGCTGGGCGTCGCGCCAGGCCTCGGCCTCCGATGTCGTCGAGACAGATCCAGCCGATCGATCGTTCACTTCCCCTCCGCTTCCTACGCCTTGATGGCGCCGGTCAGGCCGCCGATGATGCGGCGTTCGGCAAACACAAAGAACGCGAGCGCGGGCACCATCGACCGTTTCGATGGCTCCCGTGGGCTTCGTTTGTTTCGAAAAGTTGCCACGCAACTTGCGAAGGGATGAAATCCTAACGGCCTCCCCGGGCCTGCGTCAAGCACGAACCTGTTGACGGTTTGGTGCAAACGCAGAAGGAGACCGGCGTAAACGATCATTCGAAAGTTTCGACTGGTCCTGTTAGAATTCGCCCAATGGCACGGCAGCAGCCCGTAGCAGGCGTCGGTAAGCGGCCACCCGGGTCGAATGCGGCCCGCGACCTCGAGGACCGCCACGAGCTCGACGAGCGGCGCGTGACGCTGGCGGCGATCGCCGAGGAGACCGGCATCTCCGTCCCCACGGTCTCCAAGGTCGTCAACCGTCGCAGCGACGTCTCGGCTGCCACCCGGGCGCGCGTCGAGGAAGCTCTCGACGCCGCCGGTTATCAACCTCGCCGTCGTGGGAGCGCCGGCCGCAACGGCTATAGCCAGGTGATCGAGCTGGTGATGCGTGGACTGGACAGTCCGTGGGCGTCGGTGATCCTCGACGCGGTCGAGCAGGTGGCTCACGAGATGGGTCACGGCATCGTGGTGACGGCGGCTCATGGGCGCAACCGTCCGTCCAAGGCGTGGCTGGACGCGGTGATCGAGCGTCGGAGCAACGGGGCGGTGCTCGTCGTTTCCGACCTCACCGACGGCCAGGTGCAATCGCTCGACGGACTTCGAATCCCCTACGTGTTCCTCGACCCTCTGGGCACGCCGCCCCCCGACGCTCCAGTGGTGGGCGCTACCAACTGGGCCGGCGGTCTGGCCGCGACGGAGCATCTGCTGGATCTCGGGCACGATCGGGTCGCGGTCATCTCCGGCCCCGGACACGTCCTCTGTAGCCGGGCTCGGGTCGATGGATACCGGGCTGCCCTCCACACACACCAGATGCGACCGCCCAGCCAGTTCGTGCGCTTCGCCGAGTTCGACCAGGCGGCCGGCCTCGAGGAGGCCACGAGGCTGCTCACCATGCGCGAGCCGCCGACGGCCATCTTCTGCGCTTCGGACATGATCGCCATCGGTGCCTACGAGGCGGCGCATCGGCTGGGCCTGCAGGTGCCCGAGGCCCTCAGCATCGTCGGATTCGACGACCTGCCGCTGGCGGCGTGGATGCAGCCCAACCTCACGACGGTGCGCCAGCCGCTGACCGAGATGGCAAGTCTCGCCACCCGAATGTTGTTCAGCCTGATCGAGGGGCAGACGCTCGACGCGCTCCAGGTCGAGGTCGCGACCAGGCTGGTGGTGCGCAACTCAACCGCGGCGCGCGCGTGATGCGGTGGCGCACCCCGCGGGCACTACGTCAGCGGTAATCGCCTGCATCACAACGACGCGGGGTAGTAGTCGCGGCCGAATCCCAGGGGCCGGACATGCCGGCTCAGGGTCACCGGTGCCGACGGCGACCGGCCCCTCCGGATTCACTTCCGCGCCGCCACGAGCGCCGGCAGCCCCCGCTGCGGCTCCTCCCCACGCGGACCCTCCGACCCGCTGGACCCTCTCCGCGTCGCTGCTCATGCGCGTCTCCGTGTCCGGTGGAGGGTGAAGCCGAGCGGCGCGGACCTCCCACGGTTCGCCGCCGCCTCCGGCCAACGGTCTGCCACCTGGCGTGCGAGCGTCGGATACGCGGGGCACATAAACGCGCCCGAACAGCTCGCCGTCCAACCGATCAGCGTGCGCTCGTCGACCCAACGCTCTCAAGTGCTCGAAACTTGAGTTAGAATTCTCGATAGAGCAGTAGAAAGTTTCGAACGACTGGAGGTGAACGTGCCGATCGGGGATGCCGAGCCAATCCGGATCGCGATCGTGGGTACCGGGAATATCGCTCGGATTCACGCAGCGGCGCTCGAGGCGGCCAGCGTGGAAGCCGCTCCGCCACGGAGAGCCGCGGCCGGCGCGGGCACCGCGACGCGGACCGGTGGAGCGACGTTAGTTGCGGCGGCGGACGTCGATGAGAGTCACCTGGCGTCGTTCTGCGAGGAATATGGAGTGCCCGCCGCATACCGCGACCTTGGTGACCTGCTCAGCCACGAAACCCCCGATCTCGTCCACGTGTGCACGCCGCCCAGCCTGCACCATGGGCAGGCGCTGGCGTGCCTGCGGGCCGGGGTGAGCGTGCTGGTGGAGAAGCCGCCGACGATCAGCCTGCGCGAGTTCGACGAGATCACGGACGCCGAGGGCGTCGACGGAAGGCCGCCCTGGTTCGCCACCGTCTTCCAGCACCGTTTCGGCTCCGGTCAGCGCCGCCTCAGCGAACTCGCCCGCCAGGGCGAGCTCGGCCGACCGCTCGTCGCCATCTGCCACACGACCTGGTTCCGCGACCAGGCGTACTTCGACGTGGACTGGCGCGGCCGGTGGGACACCGAAGGCGGCGGGCCCACCATGGGGCACGGCATTCACCAGATGGACATGCTGCTCGACGTGCTCGGCGATTGGACGGAGGTCTCGGCGGTCGCCCGGACGCAGGCCCGCCGCATGGAGACCGAGGACGTGTCGATGGCTCACGTGACATTCGCCAGCGGAGCGGTGGCAAGCATCGTGACCAGCGTGCTATCGCCGCGCGAGCAGTCCTACCTGCGGTTTGACTTCGAGCGCGCGACCGTGGAAGTGACGCACCTATACGGATACGCCGACGACGACTGGCGGATCACCGCGGTGCCTGAGTGTGAGGACGAGGTCCTCACTGCGTGGAAGGACGGCGAGAGCGGAACCAAGAGCGGCCACGCCGCCCAGTTCCGTGAGGTGCTCTCGAGCCTGAAAGCCGGCCGGCGACCTCCGGTAGCCCCAGCGAAAGTCGCCGGACCCTGGCACTCGTCGCCGCCATCTACGCGTCGGCGTTCACCGGGCGCCCGGTGACACCGGACGACGTCGCGTCCGGCACGCCGTTCTACGGCCAGATGAACGGAGGGAAATCCGCATGGTGATGTCGCTGCAGCACAGCCAGACGGCGGCCGGGGCGTGGTGGGACGGGACCGAGCTGTTCCGCTATACCTACCGGCCGTCGGATCCGCAGCTCGAGTCCCCACGGCCGTTCTTCCATCCCGTTCGTACCCTGGGCGGCGACGTGGTCAGCCTTTACCGTCCGCACGACCACGTCTGGCACAAGGGCATCGCCCTGTCTTTGCCGAACGTCGGGCCCGAGAACTTCTGGGGCGGTCCCACCTTCAGAGAGGGCAGCTACATTCAGATCCCGAACGACGGGGCCATGCTGCACGAGGATTTCACGCTCGCCGACGGCAAGGACGACCTTGTGCGGCTCGGCGAGCGGCTCACCTGGACGACCGAGTCCGGGGCGACGCCGATCACCGAGCATCGCGAGGTTGCCGCGACCGCATGGCCCGACGACGCGGCGTGGGTGCTGGCGTTCCAGACGACGCTGACCAACGTCAGCGGCACGGAAATCCGCATAGGCAGCCCGACGACTGAGGGCAGGCCGGACGCCGGCTACGGCGGCTTGTTCTGGCGCGGCCCGCGGTCGTTCACTGGGGGCCGCGTGGTGACGGCGGACGGCGAAGGGGGAGACGAGCTGATGGGTCGCCGCGGTCCCTGGATGGGGTTCGCTGGGCGGCACGACGAGAGTGGGCGCTGGTCGACGCTGGTCTTCGCCGACTCGCGGCGTAACTTCAGCTACCCCAGCCAGTGGTTCGTCCGCAGTTCCCCGTACGCGTGCCTGTGCCCCGCACCGTTCTTCGACACGGAGTACCCCTTCGCTGACGGCGCGTCACTCACGCTACGCTATGACATCATCGTCGCGGACGGTGCGCTGGACTGCGCCGGGTGCGAACGGCTCGTCGCCCGCGCGGGTGCCCATGATCTGCTCTCCTCATGGGACTAAGAGATGTGACATCTGCTGCTGACACTCCTGACGCCGCGTTCCCCGGCGCGACTGGTCTCACCATGCTGGACGTCTACGACTGGGTGGCGCCTGACGGCCTGCGCGGCGGCTCATCGCACGTGCATCTCGCATCCAGCGAGGGGTACATCGTGGTGTCGGGGGCGGGCCGGCTGCAGACCCTTGGTCCAGACGGGTACGCGGAGACACCGTTGCGCCCGGGCGACTGCCTGTGGTTCACTCCGGGCACCATCCACCGGCTGGTCAACGACGGCGAACTCCGACTTGCCGTTGTGATGCAGAACGCCGGGCTCCCCGAGCACGGCGATGCCGTACTCACGTTCCCGCCGGACCTCCTCGCCGATCCGGACGCCTACGCCCGCGCCGCATCGCTGGATGTCCGTGGTGGCTCGGCCGCCGAAGCGGCCCGGCGGCGCCGGGACCTGGCGATTGAAGGCTACCTGGCGCTGCGCGACGAGGTGGCGGAAGCGGGCCCGGCGGCGCTGGACCCGTTCTATGCCGCCGCGCTGAAGCTGATCGCCGGGCACGCTGCCGACTGGCAGGAGCGCTGGCGCGCGGGGGCGATGGCGACGGCGGAGCTCACCGGCGTCCACCTGGACGGAATCGCCGCCGGAGAGGCGGAGCACCTCGCGTCCGCCAGGCTGTGGCGGATCGAGCACTCGGCCGCTCCGCGCGCCTACGGCATGTGCGGCCGGCTCACGACGTACCCAGTCGCCCAGGCGGTCCGTACCGGCTGAGGTCCGGGAACCCGGGCTGCGAAGGAGTGCGTGCGCCGCCCGAGCGACTGCGGGGCTGGCGAGCGGCTCCATCGGGACACCGCGACGCGTGGCACGGTCAAAGTGCTTCGAAACTTTCGAGACTCCCACCGCATTCTGATCGCCGATGCCTTGCCGATCACTCTCCGTTTCATTTGTATGCGGCCTTCCCCAATCCTCCGCAAGACCTAGGCGTATGTACGTTGGCCCTCACCGTACGCCCCCGAGAAAGTGGGTTAGCCTTTCGAGAAACGGGTAAAAACTTTCGCACTAGCTTTCGGCGCGAGAAGTTCGCCACCGCCGTATTCCCGAGCAGGTGGGAGCGGACCGCCGAGCGCCCAGAGCAGTACTTTGAAGCGAGGGACAGAGAAGGGAGACGGACATCATGCGCTGCAGCGACGTTCCTGGAGGCCTGCGCATCGGATGCACGCACGCAGGAGTGCGGGGGCAAAACGGACGGCGAGGAACAGCGAACGGGTCGGGCCGCCGATCCAGGTCGAGGCGCTGGAGGTTCGGCGCCGTGGCGATGGCGGCCGGGCTCGCCGCCGTCACGCTGATCGGATGCGGCAGCGCCGGCAGCAGTGGCTCGCCGGCTGTCGTGGCGCCGACCAAGACGGCGAAGCTGTCCGGCCAGACGCTCACGGTCTACACCCAGGCGCCGGACGGCACGCAGCTAAAGCAGTACGAGCAGTACTACAAGTACATCGCGACCCAGTTCCACAAGGAGACCGGCTCGACGGTGAAGTGGGTGTACACCTCGAGCGCGGTGTCGCTGTCGCAGGCACTCGAGCAGGCCGCCACCACCAACAGCGGGCCCGACGTGTGGAGCATCGGTTCCTCGTTCAACGGCACTGCGTCGGCTCTGCACGAGTTCTACACGATTCCGGCGAAGGACTGGGCGCAGTTCGGCGGTCAATCGTCGTTCGTACCGAAGATGCTCACGATGTCCGGGCCGAGCAACAGCCAGGACATCGGCATCCCGTTTGAGTCGATCCCGTTCGTGCTGGCGTACAACAAGGCGCTGTTCGCCAAGGCCGGCATCAAGGCCGCTCCGACTACGTGGGCGCAGTTCGTGAAGGACGCGCAGGCGGTCCAGAAGGCGAACCCGGGCGTCAACGGCGCCGGCTTCTCACCCGCAGACCCCTACGGTCCGTGGAAGCCGGTCTGGTCCTACATGGAACAGTCCGGCGGCGATTTTCTCAACCACGCCGGAAACAAATCCACGCTTACGTCGCCACAGCTCCAGGCCGCACTCAAGTTCTACTTCGGGCTCGAGGACCAGTACCACGTGATCCCGAAGTCGGAGCTGACGTGGGAGGGCTCCCAGGAGACGTCCGCTTTCCTCGCCGGTAAGACCGGCATGATGATGGACGCCGCTTACGCGCTGGCGCAGGAGGCCCAGGGGACGCCGGTGGCCAAGGACGTCGCATTCGCGCCGATGCCGAACGTGCCCTACGGAGCGTCCGCACGGCCGGCCGGCGGCCAGATCGCCGAAACCATCGTGTCGGGCAACTACTACGACATCGCCAAGTACTACAGCAACACGGCGCTGGCGCTGAAGTTCATCCAGGTCAGCACCACGCCCGCGGCTCAGCTCGAGCAGTTCAAGGTCATGGGCTGGATGCCGGTCACGCAGGCCGGGGTGGCGGAGGTGGAGAAGGCATACCCCGAGACCAAGCCGTTCATCGTGTCCGAGAACAACGCGACGGCGACCGACTACACGCCCGCGTGGAGCGACATCGAGACCGGTGTGCTCGCGGTCATCGGGCATATCTCCCAGCAGCTCGCGAGCGGGCAGCCGTACAGCAGCTCGTATGTCCAGAGCCAGCTCCAGTCCGAGAACTCGATCGTGCAGTCGCACCTGAGCGGATCGTGAGCGACCCGGCCGCCCGTGAGCGCCACCACGTAGGCGTCTCGTTCCGTCCAGTCTCCGTTCGCTTCAGCCGCCGCTCCCGCGCCCGTTCCGGGGCGCGGGAGCCCGCGGTATGGCTGGTCGCGCCCGGTGCGCTGTTTTTCATCGTGCTCGTCGGGCTACCGCTCGTGATCGTGGTGTGGACGAGCTTCCTCCACATCGACGAGGGGAACATCGCGCATTGGGCGAGCGCTCCGTTCGCGGCGTTGCGGAACTACGCGGACGGACTCACGGGCCCGAGCGTCCTCGGCGTCTCAGCGCTGGCGTCGGTCTGGATCAGCCTCAAGTTCGCGCTGATCTCGACGCTGGTGTCGACGCCGATCGCCCTGTTTGCCGCGCTGAGCGTCTACCACAAGTTCCGCGGCCGGGCGCTGCTGCGGTCGATCTACCTCGTGCCGTACGTGATACCCGGTTTCGTGGTGGCGCTGCTGGCGCAGATCGCGTTCCTGAACCACTACGGAGCGGTGGATCGGCTGCTGTCGACGTTGCATCTCGGCTCCGGTAACACGTTCTGGCTGATCGGGCCGAACGCGTTCTGGGCAATGACGTTCACCGAGATCTGGGAAGTGTGGCCGTTCATGTACCTGCTGCTGCTTGCCGGGCTTCAGGCGATCCCCCGTGATCAGCTCGAGGCCGCCACGGTCGACGGCGCGGGGTGGTGGGCGCGGCTTAGGTACATCGTGCTGCCACAGCTGAAGGGCGTCTACGCGCTGGCCTTCGGCCTGGCCACGCTCTTTCACTTCGGCAACTTCACCCTGCCGTACATCCTGTTCGGCAACACGCCGCCGTCGTCGGTCGACGTCCTGCCGCTCAACATCTACTACGCCGGATTCCGTGGTTTCGACTTCGGCGTCGCGTCGGCGACCGCGGTCTTCAACATCCTGCTCCTGGCGGTTCCGGCCACGGTCTACCTGTGGATCGTCCGGCTCCGTCCCGCGCGAAGGAGGTCCGTCGCATTAGCGTGAATCGACACTCCGCGGACCGGCTGCTGCCGCCCTCGATATCGAGGATCGGCACCGCCGTCCTGTTGGTATTCATCGCGGTGCCCGTGCTGTACCTGGTGCTGCTCGCGCTGAGCTCGAACAGCACGGTCGCCCTCGGCGGCACCGGGCTGAACCACCTGACGCTGAGCAACTTCACGAGCATGTGGTCGGCCACGTCGCTGGCCCAAGGCCTGGTCAACAGCGTGATCATCGCCGGCATCTCGGCCGTGCTCGCCGTCATCCTTGGCGTGGCGGCTGCTTATCCGCTGGCCAGGTTGCGGTTCCGGGGCCGCAAGCCGCTGCTGTATTCGCTGCTCGGCAGCCAGTCGGTGCCCCAACTCGCGTTGCTGCTGCCGCTGTTCATCCTGCTGGCCGGCATCCAGGGAGTCCTCGGGCTCGAGGTGATCGGGAGCTACCCGGCGATCATCGCCGTCTACATGACGTTCGGTCTGCCGCTGGCCACGGTCGTCTCGTTCGTATACCTGCGGGGGTTGCCTCGGGAGCTCGAAGAGGCCGCACTTGTCGACGGCTGCACCAGGCTGGGCGCGCTGCGCCGGGTGGTGGCTCCGCTGATGGCGCCGGCGATGGTGGTGAGCCTCGTGTTTGCGTTCCTCGTCGGGTGGAACGACGTGCTGTTCGCGAGCGCGCTCACCAACACCAGCACCGAGACCGTCGCGATCACGCTGCAGCATTTCGGCCAGGCCCAGAACGAGAGCTTCGGCGCGCAGCCGCTGTACGGCGACCTGATGGCAGCCGCCCTGGTCAGCGCGATCCCGGTGGTCGTGCTCTACCTGGGCTTCCAGCGATACCTGGTGCACGGCCTCGCGGCCGGCGCCCTCGATGGCACATGACCCCCGGAGGCGAAGAAGTCATCCGGGTCGCGATGAACGGCGTGACGGGGCGGATGGGCTACAACCAGCACCTCGTCCGGTCGCTGCTCGCGATCAACGCCGACGGCGGCGTCGCACTGTCGGACGAGCGCCGGGTTCGGCTCGAGCCGATCCTCGTCGGCCGCAGCGAGCACAAGCTCCGCGACATCGCCGAGCGCCACGACATCCACGACTGGACGACCAGCGTCGACGAGGCCCTGGACGCCGTCCGCGACGGCAGCGGCGTCTACTTCGACGCGCAGGTGACCAACGCCAGGTACCCGGCGGTGACGAAGGCCATCGCGGCGCGCGCGCACGTGTACGTCGAGAAACCGTCCGGCGGCACGCTCGAAGAGGCGACGTCGCTCGCGGAGGCCGCGCGTGAGGCGGACATCAAGCACGGCGTCGTTCAGGACAAGCTGTTCCTGCCCGGGCTGCTCACACTGCGCTCGCTGATCGCCGGCGGGTTCTTCGGCCGGATCCTGTCCGTCCGCGGCGAGTTCGGCTACTGGGTGTTCGAGGGCGACTGGCGGTCCGCCCAGCGACCCTCGTGGAACTATCGCGCCGAAGACGGCGGCGGCATCGTGCTCGACATGTTCCCGCACTGGACGTATGTGCTCGAGGGGCTGTTCGGCATGATCGAGGCGGTCACAGCGAGGGCGGTGACGCACATCCCCGACCGCTGGGACGAGCACGGTGAGCGCTACGACGCCACCGCCGATGACGCCGCGTACGCGATCTTCGAGCTCGGCGGCGGCGTGATCGCGTCGATGAACTCCTCCTGGTGCGTGCGCGTCCACCGCGACGAGCTGCTCGAGTTTCAGGTGGACGGAACCGAGGGCAGCGCGGTGGCGGGGCTGCGGAACTGCGTCGCGCAGCACCGCGGCGCGTCCCCGCGGCCCGTCTGGAACCCCGACATCCCGAACAGCGAGAGGTTCGTCGACCAATGGCAGCCTGTGCCTTTCGACGGGGATCCGGTCAACGCGTTCCGGATGGAGTGGGAGATGTTCGTCCGGCACGTGGTCGAAGACGCGCCGTTCCCGCACGACCTGTTCGCCGGGGCGCGCGGCGTCCGGGTCGCCGAGATCGGGCAGCGGTCCTCGCGCGAGGGGCGCCGGATCGAAGTGCCGGTGTCATGAACACCAGCTCAGTGAGCGTGACGCTGCCGGCGGCGGACGGGACGCTGCGACCCTACGAGCTCGGTCCGCCAAGGACGTGGCCGGCCGTCGCGGCACCGCCGCGGACTCGGGTGGCGTACGCGGCGGCGCACGTAGTCGCCGATCCACTCGGCGACCCAGCGACGCCGACGCCGTCACTGGACTGGGATGCGACGCTGCGCTTCCGTGGGCACCTGTGGTCGCACGGGCTGCGGGTGGCTGAAGGGATGGACACCGCGCAGCGGAACATGGGCCTCGACTGGAACGCCACCCGAGCGCTGATCGCGCGGAGCGCGGACGCGGCCCGGTCCTTTGGCGATCCGGCCACGCTGATCGCCGCCGGTGCGGGCACCGACCACGCGCGTTCCGCGCGGACGCTCGAGGAGATCGTGGCCGCGTACCTCGAGCAGGTCGCGACGATCCGCGCCGCCGGGGCGGGCGTGGTACTGATGGCCAGCCGCGAGCTTGCCCGCGTCGCCCGAGGCCCCGATGACTACCTGCAGGTCTACTGCGCCGTGCTCAGCCAGGCGGACCGGCCGGTGATCCTGCACTGGCTGGGGGAGATGTTCGACCCGGCGCTGGCCGGCTACTGGGGGTCGCGCGACCTAGGCGCGGCCGCCGAGACGGTGCTCTCACTGATCAGCGAGAACGATGCGAGGGTGGACGGCATCAAGGTGTCGCTGCTCGACGCCGAACGTGAGACGGCGCTGCGCGCCGCGCTCCCGCCGGGGGTTCGCCTGTACACGGGCGACGACTTCAACTACCCGTCCCTGATCGCCTCCGGGAGCGACGCGCTGCTCGGCATCTTCGACGCGATCGCCCCGGCCGCAGCGGCGGCGTTGCGAGCGCTCGACGATGGCGACGGCTCCGGGTACGAGGAAATCCTCGGGCCGACAGTGCCGCTGGCGCGGACGATCTTCGAGGCGCCGACGCAGAACTACAAGACCGGCCTGGTATTCCTGGCCTGGCTCGCTGGGCACCAGGACGCCTTCGTCATGGTGCGCGGCGCCCAATCCGCCCGGTCGCTGCCCCACCTGGCAGAAGTCTTCCGGCTCGCGGACGCCGCCGGCCTGCTGCCCGACCCCGAACGCTCCGTACACCGCATGACGACACTCCTGGCCCAGCACGCAATCACCACGTGATGTCCGCTCACGCCCCGCCGCCCAGCCCCGCCACTGTCACCGCCCACCACTCGGGCAGATCGGACATGTCGCGACTAGCTCTTAACCAGTGGACCGTGCGCACATGGGGCTTGCGTGACGCCGTCGAAGGCTGCGCAAGGCATGGCATCGAAGCGATCGGCCTGTGGCGCGAGCACGTCGCCGACTGCGGACTGGCACCCGCGGCTGCGCTCGTCCGGGACGCCGGGCTCCGAGTGCCGTCGCTGTGCCGCGGCGGATTCTTCAACCGTCCCGGCTGGCTCGACGACAACCGTGTCGCTATCGACGAGGCGGCGACGCTCGGCGCGGCCTGCCTAGTGCTCGTCGTCGGGGGTCTGCCGGAGGGAGCGCGGGACCTGGCCGGGACCCGGGCGCGGATGAGCGACGCGATCGCCGCGCTCGTCCCGTACGCCCGAGAGCGGGGTGTGCGGCTCGCGCTCGAGCCGATGCACCCGATGTACTGCGCCGACAGGGGAGTCCTGTCCACCCTGGCCCACGCTCTCGATGTGGCCGCGCCATACCCGGCGCAGGACGTCGGCGTCATGGTCGACACGTTCCACCTGTGGTGGGACCCCGATGTGTTCGCCCAGATCGCCCGGGCTGGCCGGGAAGAGCGCATCGCCGGGTTCCAGGTCAGCGACTTCCTCAGCCCGCTGCCGCCCGACGTGCTGCTTGGCCGCGCGATGATGGGCGACGGCGTTATCGACTTCGGGCCGCTCTGCCGCGCGGTCACCGCCACCGGGTACAGCGGGGACGTCGAGGTTGAGATCTTCAACGCGGACGTTTGGGCCGCCGACCCGGACCAGATCCTGACGCGGATGAAACAGCGGTACACGACGCTTGTCGCCCCGCACCTGGTCGTCTCCGGTCCCTAGCGCCGTCGACACCGATTCGGGAGCTTCAGCCGTGATACCGGGTGAGCCCGCCGAGGCCACCAATGGCCGCGCGCCGGTCGGCGGCGGAACATGCCGCGGCGTTCGAGAAGGGCGCCCGTCGCCCGCTTGGCGCGGATCCCGCACTGTCCAAACGTTCGTGTTCCCGCGACCTCGGGTGCCACTGACGAGCTCAAGTCGGCCTGACGCGAGCAGCGCAGTGCGCGCGCCGGTAAGTCCGGTCTGCGACGCCCGCCGCGGCGCACAGCTGCTCGGTCGACAGGTCGCATACATCGCCGCACTCGTCTGCCAGCGCAGCCATCGTCGCAAGGAGCAGCCGCTCGGGTCCTCGCGCCGGGCGGTACGTCAGAACCGCCTCGCACAGCTCGACGATGATGTCGTCGCCCCACCACGGACCAGTATCAGCGAACACGAGAGTGACGGTGCTCGCTCGGCCGCGGGCAGTGGTGCGCTCGTCGATCGCCAGCAGCCCGCGTGCGATCAGGTGCTGCCGCGCCTGCTGCGCTGGAACGGCTACGAGCACCTGGCCCCGCACCAGCGCCAGGTGTGCTGGTCACACATCCAGCGCGACTTCCGCCGCCATAGCGAAGGGCTCGCTGAGCAGAAGACCTTCGGACAGCACGGTCTCGAGCTCACCGCCCGAGTGTTCCGCGCCTGGCGGTCCTACCAACAAGAGCACCACAACCGCGACCAGCTCAAGGCCGAGATCGCGCCGATCCAGGCCGCACTACGGCGGCTGCTCGAACAAGCCAGCCCGAAGAGCAGACGCACCCGGTGGCACCGCCGGTTCGCGAACAACCTGCTCAAGATCTGGCCCGCGCTCTGGACATTCGTGACCATCGAGGGCGTCGAGCCGACCAACAACCCCAGCCGAACGCCCGCTCCGCGGCCCGGTCATCCATCGAAAACTCTCCCACGGCACCAGCAGCAACCACGGCGAACGCTTCACCGAACGCGCCCAGTCGGCCGCCGCGACATGCCGCCCGCAAAACCGCTCACTGTTCGCCTACCTCCGCGAACTCATCACCGCACACAACCGCGGCGACCCCTTTCCCGCTCTCACCTGAGCCAGGGTCCAAGGACTGAAGGGTTACCCACTTCGCCCGCTCGGACGGGCTTCTTTGCAAGCAGGAGGTCACGGTTCGAATCTCCTTGGCTCCACTGAGAAAGGGGCTGCAGATTAGCGGGGCTTTCAGAAGTTGACGTCCTGTCTCCCGGTTTCTCCTGGCGGATTGGTCATCAACATTGGTCATCAAATCGCGCTTGGTTCAAGCACAGGTCAATTGCATCGACGCCGCCGACCCTGCGCTTGCTCATTGCTGGTTGGCAGGCGGTCGGCTGCACAGGTGCGCTGATTCGCGACGCCGATCGCAGGCGAACCGCCGACCCTTGTATGGAAGCGATCGTCAGCTCGGACGACCGCTGGCGCGTGAAACGAGCGGCGCCGGCCGTTTAGCGCGCGCTGTTGGATTACGCCTGGAGCGGGAGTGCCGGTGCCGACGCGGTCGTGACCGCTCCACGTGCTTACTAGAACAAGCTGAGAACCGACGGGTAGGCGACCCGAAGGTCCCCGACCTCTGGTATCGTGGAGCGACGCCGCGTCTCGCTGTCCGACATCCAGGATCCGACCCCCGTCACGAGTCGGTTCACTCACCCAATGATCAAAACCATCACTCTCCTGGAACGCCGACCTGATCTCTCTCCGGAGGAGTTTCAACGGCATTGGCGCGACGTTCACGCCCCGTTGGTTCTGAAGTTGCCCGGAATACTTAGGTACGTCCAAGGCCGCCCAGTCAGCTCGGGGCACAAGCTGCAATCGGCCGGATATGACGGCGTCGCCGAGGTGTGGTACGAGAGCCTGGCGGCGATGCAGGCGACTCTGGCATCACCGGAGTACCAACAGCTCCTCGCAGACGAGCCTAACTTCATGGCGGGCTCGACGCAAGAAGCGATCTTCCTCGTTGTTGAGGAAGATCAGATCGCCGAGGACGCCCCGATCTCCGTGGAACCTCGGAGACCGTGACGAGCAGCGGCTCGCGCGGCTAGGTGCGCGTGAGCCAAGGAGATCGCACTCGCGCCGGATCAGGCACTGATCGAGAATCGCGCCGGCCGCAGTGATCGCGCGCCGCCGTGCGCTCAGTTCATCACCGCCATTTGTGGACGGACCATTTCGCGGTGATCCCGCAAAGAATCGATGGAACCCGCCCCGATAGAGTCACGGTTGCGTAACGCACACAGCAGCACAAACGAGGTCGCTGAGGCCACACCTAAGTCGCGGCTTGCGAGCTCCGCACAGTCTCAAATCGTCTGCGACACGACTTATAGCTTACCTTGGCGCGCATCGATGCCCTCTGGGATATGAGCCCCAACTAGCCTCCTCGGCAGGTATTGCGCTTCACCCGTGGTGCCACACGACACAGTGAGTGTGCTGTCTCATCTGCACGGGCGTACTAGCGCGCCCGTGGCGCACTAACCCCAGTACGATGGGCTCGGCCAGCTCGTGCCCATATGAGCAGTCGCCCCGCCGTCCGCCACGAGCGAGGTTCCGTTCACCAGCACCGCCTCGGGAGATGCAAGGAAAGCAATAACAGCAGCGATCTCCTCCGGCGTCCCGAGACGGCCTTGCGCCGAGATGGCCCGGTCGGCATCCTCCACAGCGGACTCGTACCCTCCCCTCAGAAGGGGCGTACTGACTGGTCCGGGGCATACGCAGTTGACGCGGATCCCGTCGGGGGCGTGATCCACCGCCAGCCCGCGAGTCAGGCTCAAGACGCCTCCCTTAGTCGCGGCATACGCCGTCCACCTCGGCACGTTGGCCAGAGATGCGTGGGACGCGGTGAAAACGATGTTGCCTCCCCCTCGCGGGATCATGTGCCGGATGACGTGCTTTGCGCAGAGCACCTGGCCGGTCAGGTTGACCGCGACGAGTCGCTCCCACCCTTCATACGTCATCTCGGTGATCGGACCGACCGGCCCCGCGACGCCAGCGTTGGCGATGAGGACGTCAATGCCGCCGATGTCACGTGCGGCAGCCTCGATCGCGGCGGCGACCGCGGACTCGTCCGAGATGTCGCACGCCAGCGGCCACGCAGCATCGTTGAGTTCGGTGACGAGACGTGCTGTTGCCGCCGCGCTGTCTCCGTCCAGGTCGAGACAGGCGACTCGACCGCCTTCACTTGCGATCCGCAACGCGACGGCGCGTCCGATGCCGGAGCCGGCCCCGGTCACGAGTACCCCGAGCCCGGAGAAGCGCTCGAACGCCACTCGCTTACTCCCCGCCGATGCGACGCGCTGCATCAGTTACCTCCGTGATCCCCCAGACAGGCCGTGGTGACAGAACCTCAACCTTTTTCTGGTCCACTGGGGCAGGGCGAGCCTGCCCCCACTGGCCCTCGGATTCCCCGACGGTGCCAGCCATGTATCGCCAAGCGAAATGCCATGTCGTTAGTGTGATCAAGTCATCTGTGCGTGTCAAGCCGGACCATCGACGTACACGCCCGGACCGGCTCCCCGCTGGCTGGGACGTAGCAGTGGGGCGGCCGCTATTCCGGCGATCGACCAACCCCGAAGTAGACAATGACAACGACCTAGGCGAGCAGTTCGTCGTGAGCCCGGCCAGTCCGGGCTGGCGAGCACCCCTAGCCCCACTACGGCCACGCTCGGAGCCTCCGCGCCGACGTTTACCGACTTGTCGGTCGGTCGGGTGGCAGTGGAGGATGATCCGGCGGTCCGGATCAAACTCATGGACGAACGGGCTGGTGCCATCGGCGCAGAAATCAAACGCCCCCAGGCGCAAATTGACAGCCCCACGGATCGCGCCGTTCGGCGCACGCTAGCCGGAGCCGAGCGGCAGCAAACGAGGCGAGAGACCCGCTCTGCCCGACGCCACAGGCATCTCGGGTGTGACGTCGGCTTCCCTGCCTTGCACGGACAGCGATCACGTTGGCCGGTGAGCGCTTTCGTCAATGGACGGCGCCGATCCGAACGATCGCAACGGCGACATCTCGATGCCGCGACGTCTGTAGCTCCGCGGCGTGCGATGCCCGAATAGCGATCGTCGGGCTCGATCGCCGGCACGATCGCTTCGGCCGTCCGGGCTGACTCTCTGTCACTGTCGACTCTTGGGGGCCTGACCGGCTTTCGCTGTGTCGCCCGTCGCCCGTCGCCCCCCCGAGGACCGCCGGCATGACTTGATAGGTGCGTGGCAGCGCCCCGACTGAGTGGTGTCCGCCGCTTATCCGCTTCATCAGCGGTCAACCGAATGAAGGGACGGCGCGCATGATCGTGATTGGGTGGACGCGCACAAGCGGACGCACACGCTCGTCGCGCTCGATGCCGTGACCGGCGCGGGCCGGGGCGAGAGAACGATCCAGGCCAGCGATGACGGCGTGCTGAACGCGCTGCGCTTCGCCGTGGCATTAGACCGCGATCGGGTCTGGGCGGTTGAGGACTGCCGGCATGTCACAAGCCGGCTTGAGCGCGCTCTGCGGGTGCTGGCGAGCGGGTAATCCGTGTTCCGCCAGCGTTGACTGGCGAGTCGAGCAAGGCGTCACGGACGCCGGGGAAGCCTGACCCGATCGATGCCAGAGCGGTCGCGCTGGCAGCGATCCGCGAAGGAGTTGAGAACCTGCCGGTCGCGTTCCTGGACGAGCAGGCCCATGAGATCGGCGTGCTCTGTGATTACCGCGATCAGCTTATGGGCGAGCGCAACCGGCTGATCAACCGCTGCGCTGGCATCTCGTCAGGGTACGGATCGCCCCGGAGATCGAGGCTCAGCTCGGGCCGGCCGCGCTGAAAGGCCCACGGAGCCGTGCGCGCCAGCTCCGGGCAGCTTCAGGCCAGCGCGGAGCTGCGAGTCGCGAAGGCGCAACTGCGACGGATCAACGCGATCGAGAAAGAGCAACGCGAGTTGTTCTCACCAGCCTCCACGATGGCGCGGCGCTGGTCGAGGTCGCCGAAGACGATCCGCCCGGTTCGGCGCTCAAGAACCCGCTGACCGTCCCGTTCGAGGAGCTGAGCCGCGGTGCAGTCACCGCACTGGTTGGGTCGACGGCGAGGAAGCCTGAAGGAAGCCTCTTTTGCCGCGATTGCGCCCTCAAACGATCTACAGCTTTAAGGTAAAGCTAGTGTTTGTGGGCGAAATCGGCATCTGACCTGCGTCTGAAGCCGCTCTCTGGCTGCCACAAACATCAAGACACAAACGGGTAGCAAACTGCGGCCCGCCGCCCTAACCGCCATGGATCGCTGGACTGACGGCGGGATTCACCGGACGGCCGAAATCCCCTCGTGAGCATGCAAATCGAGCCTGCCGGGGCATCGGGACGGGTCGTCCTACAAGCGGGAGGCGACTGGTTCGAGCCCAGTACCGCCCATCTTCAGGATGTCTTGTGTCTGCGGGGCTTTCTCGTGGCGGAGGCGGCTACAGGTTCCAGCCCGCGATCGCGACCGACATGTCGCTCAGTGGATTGAAGGCTCGGCCACCCGGGTGCGGCGAACGAGGAAGTCGAAGTCGCAGCCGAGGTTGGCCTGGGACACGCTCCGCAGAAACAGCTCGCCGTATCCGCTGAGACCGTCGCTCACGGCTGGGATGAAACTCTCGCGCCGCCGCCCGAGCTCGTCGTTCGGCACCCTCAGGTCGAGCCGCCGCGCGGCAACGTCGAGTTCGATCTGTCGCCGTCGCGGACGAGCGCCAGCGGGCCTCCGACCGTGACTCGGGCGCGACGTGAAGGACGCACGTTCCGTAGCTCGTGCCACTCATACGTGCGTCCGAGACGCGGAGCATGTCGCGCACGCCGGCTCGGAGCAGTCGCTTTGGAATGGGCAGCATTCCCCATTCCGGCATGCCGGGTCCGCCGACCGGCCCGGCTTGCCTGAGCACGAGCACGGACTGCGGAGTGATCAGAAGGTTGGGATCGTCGATCCGTGTGTCGAGGTCGTCGTAATCGTTGAACACAACGGCCGGCCCGCGGTGACGCAGCAGTGCGGGGTCTGCGGCCATCGCCTTGATTACTGCCCCGTCGGGGGCGAGGCTGCCGTGAAGAATCGCCAGCCCCCCCGCCGGGCTGACTGGATTGTCGAGTGACCGGATGACATCGGGGTCGTACACCTCTGCGCCCGCGATGGCATCACCGAGGTTGGCCGCCTGGACCGTTGGCATCTCGAGCGCCAACAGCTCTCCGAGCTGGGCCAGCAGGGCTCGCAGCCCGCCCGCATAGTAGAAGTCCTCCATCAGGTACCTGCCGCCCGGCCGGATGTCAGCGAGCACCGGTGTCATGCGCGACAGCGCGTCGAAGCGGTCCAAGCCCAGGGCGACCCCTGCTCGCCCTGCCAGAGCGATCAGGTGGATGACGGCGTTGGTGGAGCCGCCGAGCGCGAGCACGGTGGTGATCGCGTTGTCGAACGACGCGGCCGAGAGCATCCCGCTGGGCCGGGTGTCCTCCCACACCATCTCGACGATTCTTCGACCGCAGGCGGCGGCCATCCGGCCGTGTGCCGAATCGACCGCGGGGATCGAGGACGCGCCTGGCAACGTGAGCCCTAGCGCATCGACCGCCGCTGTCATCGTCGAAGCAGTACCCATCGTCATACAGTGCCCGGGGGAGCGCGCGATCCCGTCCTCGAGCTCGTGCCATGCGGGCGGGCTCAGCTGTCCGGCCTCTCGCTCCACCCAGCACCGCCAGACGTCGGTACCGCTGCCAACGGCCCGGCCGCGCCAGTTGCCTCGCAGCATCGGCCCCGCGGGCAGGAAGATCGCAGGCAGGTCCGCCGACAGTGCCCCCATTAGGAGCGCCGGCGTCGTCTTATCGCACCCGCCCATCAGCACAGCCCCGTCCACCGGGTAGCTGCGGAGGACCTCCTCGGTCTCAAGCGCGAGCAGATTTCGGTACATCATCGAGGTGGGCTTTTGGAACGGCTCGGCCAGTGACGTCACGGGGAGTTCGACCGGGAAGCCACCCGCAGTCCAGACGCCACGCCGGACCTGGTCCGCGCGTTCACGGAAATGCGTGTGACAGCAGGCGAGGTCGCTCCATGTGTTGAGGATCGCGATCACCGGGCGGCCGTGGAAATCCTCCGGCGCGTAACCCATCTGCTTGATCCGCGACCGATGGCCGAACCCGCGCAACGAGTCCGGTCCGAACCAACGGTTGCTGCGCAGTTGCTCGGCGGAGCGTCTCACGTATGCACGCGAACTGTTGACAATCTTACGGGAACATAGCGGACACTTGGGCGGGTAGCCCGCGATGAAGACACGATCGGCCGGAGTTACCGAGAGAGTCACCCGATCGCGCAATAGGCTGGATCGTGGCTGTCGAAGCTGCCCGCTGAGTGCCCCACCAAGAGCGGGCGCGCAGTGCAACTTTCGTCCCTTACCGACGACCCGGCGTTGATCCACTAAGACGAAGCTATGCCTTCGAACCGCGACCGGCCGGTATGAGGGCTGCTCGCTAGCGCCAGCTGGTCGCGGAGCTAGCGATCGTTCGCAGGCGGCCGCGCGAGTCCCCTCGGACGAGCACGCTCAGGGCTCTCGCTTGCCTTGACAGCCGGGTCGCCCGACGGATAAAGTGGGTCGCCAGGCGAGTCGCTGGATCGCTGAACGATACAAGGAGCTGGGTTGGGCCACCTGCGGATAGGTCTGGACGTCGGCGGCACATTCACTGATGTAGTCGCTCTCGACAGCGAGACCGGCTCGACATCGTGGTTCAAGGTGACGACCAGGACGGATTCACCCACGATCGGCATTATCGACGCGATCCGCGCGACCGGGGTCGACTGCCGCGAGCTCGAGAGTGTGCGGCTCGGGACGACGCTCGGCGTCAATGCGATCCTCACCCACTCCGGCGCGCGCACGGGACTGATCACGACGCGCGGGTTCCGGGACGTGCTCGAGATCCGACGTACCCACCGCCAAAGTCTGTTCGACCTGAACGAGCAGTTCCCGACGCCGCTGGTCCCGCGCGACCTGCGAATCGGCGTGACCGAGCGCGTGGACGCCCAGGGGGTCGTCATCGCGGCGCTCGACGAGGACGAGGTCCGCGCGGCGTGGCGACAGCTCCGCGACGCCGGCGTGGAGGCGGTGGCGATCGTCTTCTTGTTCTCGTTCGAGAACCCGCAGCACGAGCGGCGAGCCCGCGAGATCGTGCTCGAGGAGGGGGGCGCCAAGACCGTGTTGATCTCCTCCGACATCCTGCCCGCATACCGCGAGTACGAGCGGACCTCGACGACCGTCGCCGCAACCAAGATTGCCGACACGGTGGAGTCGTACCTGACAGCGCTCGCCGGCGAGCTCGAGAATCGTGGGTTAAGCGGGGGCGTCTGTCGATCATGACCAATTCGGGCGGCTCGCTGTCGGCTACGACGGTTGCGCGGCTCCCGATATCGACACTCCTGTCCGGGCCGGTCGGCGGCGTCGAGGGCGCGCGCTGGCTCGCCGAGCAGGAGGGGTGGAGGGACGTGCTGACGCTCGATATGGGTGGCACGAGCTGTGACGTGTCGGGCATCGTCGGCGGGATCGCCGACGAGCGACTCGACATGTGGATCGGCGGTCACGCGATCAGTTACCCGACTTACGACATCGAGACGATCGGGGCCGGCGGCGGGAGCATCGCCTGGATCGATACCGGCGGCACGCTACGGGTCGGGCCGGATTCCGCGGGCAGCATGCCCGGGCCCGCCTGCTACGGACGAGGCGGAACGCTGCCGACCGTGACCGACGCCAACCTCGTGCTCGGCCGGTACGACCCCGGCGCGAAGCTTGGAGGGATCGTGGAACTCGATGCCGGACTCGCGCGTGAGGCCATCGAGACACATGTCGCAGGCCCGCTGGGCCTGACCGTCGAGGACGCTGCTGCGGGAATCATCCGGATCGTCAACATCCTGATGACCAACGCGGTCCGCGTGATCTCGGTTGAGCGCGGCCGGGACGTGCGCGACTTCACGCTCGTCGCCTACGGCGGCGCCGGCCCTGCTCATGCCGCCGACATCGCGCGCGAGCTCTCGATCCCGCGCGTCCTGATCCCCCCGTTCCCCGGTTGCGCGTCGGCGTTCGGGGCAGCGATCGCGGGCAGTCGCCGGGATCTGTTGCATTCGGTGGCTCGCATGCTCGACGAGGTCGACATCGCGGCGCTGGACGCACGCGTCCAGGAGCTCCGCTCGCGCGCGGTCGAGGCTCTCGAGGTCGAAGGATTCGACACGGCGCAGCAGACGCTCGAGACCTGGCTCGACGTGCGCTACCGGGGCCAGGCGCACGAGCTTGGCGTCAGGCACAAGCCGGACGTGGTCGGTCGCGCGAGCCTCGAGGCCGCGGCACGTGACTTCCACGCTCTGCACCATCAGCTCTACGGACACTCGTTCACCGACGTTCCGGTAGAACTGGTCAACGTCAGGATCAAGGGCTTCGGGCACCGTCCCGAGCTCGAGATGTGGTGGGACTGGAGCCGCGTCGGCGCGATGGAGGCTTCGCTGGCCCCCACCCGGGCGGTGTACTTCGAAGAGCACGGCTTTCTCGAGACGCGTGTGGTTATGCGCGACGCGGTCCGGATCGGCGACGTGATCGAAGGGCCTGCTGTCGTGCACCAGGTGGACTCGACGGTACTCGTGCCGCCGAGCATCGGCGCCACGGCTCTGGGCGGCGGCAGCCTGATGCTCGCTGGCGCCTCCGACGCGTCCGTCATGGCCAGCCAATCCGATCGGTCGCGCGTGGCCGCATGAGCGATCCGATCACGGTCGAGGTGATCCGGCACGGCCTTGCTGCCGCGTCGCGCGAGATGGGGGTAACGCTGCGCAAGACCTCGTGCTCGCCGATCTTCAACGAGGGCAACGACTACTCATGCGGGATCTTCGACGCGCGCACGCAGCTCGTCAGCCACGGCGAGTTCCTGCCGATCCACCTTGGCTCGATGCCGTTCTCGGTGCGCGACGCGGTTGAGGCCTTCGGGATCGATGGGTTTACTCCCGGCGATGCGGTGCTGCTCAACGACCCATACAAGGGCGGTTCGCACCTGCCTGACGTGACGATCGTCTCGCCGATCTTCGCGAGCAACGAGCTGGTGGGCTTTGCCGCCAACCGTGCCCATCACCTCGATGTCGGCGGCACCGTTCCGGGCAGCTTCTATGCGTCGGCGACGGAGAATTACCAAGAGGGCCTGCGGATCACTCCGGTGAAGCTGTTCCGCGCCGGCGAGCTCGACGAGCACCTCCTCGAAATGGTTCTCGCGAACTGCCGCCTCCCCGGTCAGATGCGCATGGACCTCCAGAGCCAGGTGTCTGCCAACCACACCGCGATCGAGCGCGTGCGCCTGCTGGCCGACCGCTACGGCTTGGCGACTGTCGAGGCCGCGGTCGACGAGATCCTCGACTCCTCTGAGCGGCGGATGCGCGCGGTGATCGCGACCTGGCCCGACGGCGACTACGAGGCATCCGACTATCTCGACAACGACGGGGTCAACGATGGCCAGCGGGAGATCCACGTCGCGATCCGGATCCGTGGAGACCGAGCGGAAGTCGATTTCACCGGTACGGCCCAGCAGAGCGCCGGGCCGCTCAACAGCGTTCCGGGATACACGAACGCCGGCGTCTACATGACGTTCCAGGCAGCAACCGATCCAGACATCTCGCCGAACAGCGGCTGCTACCGGCCGATCTCGATCATCGCTCCCGAGGGCACGATGGTAAATCCACGCTTCCCGGCGGCGTGCACAGGTGGTAACGAGGTCGCGTTGATCATCCATAACGCCGTCTTCCGCGCGCTTGCGAAGGTGCCAACCGATGGGCCGCATCCGCGCGTAATGGCATGCGACCAGGGCTCGTCCAACAACCTTCTCATCGCCGGCAACGATCCACGCACCGGCGCACGGTACGTGCTCTACGAGTATCCCGAGGGAGGCTGGGGCGGCAACGAGGACCGCGACGGCCTCGACGCGACGTTCTCGATCGCCGGCAACACGTGGAACGTCCCGGTTGAGGCGGTTGAGCGTCGCTTTCCTGTCAGGGTCGAGCGCTACGAGTATGTGACCGACAGCGGCGGCCCCGGCATCCATCGCGGAGGCTTGGGCGTTCGGCGCGACCACCGCATCCTCGATCACCAGGCCGAAGCCTCGATCCTCGGCAACCGCGCGCTGGTGCCACCGTGGGGACTCGACGGAGGCGGCTGTGGGAAGCCAGCCGACTATCGGCTCGACGTCGACACTGCGAACGATCGTCCGGCAGCGCCAAGGTTCCGTTCCAAGGGCACGATGATCGCACTCGGCCCGGGGACCCTGATCACCCAGACCAGTGCCGGCGGCGGTGGATGGGGCGACCCGGGCAAGCGCGACCCCGAGCGCGTAGCCCGAGACGTCAAGTTGAGCTTCGTCAGCCGCGAGGCCGCAGAGCGCGACTACCGCGTGGCTTTGAACGACGACGGCACGGTCGATCCAGTCAGGACCCGCGCGCTTCGCGGGGGCGGTCAGTGATGGCGATCGCGGTCAGCGACCTCGGCACACGGGCGCTCGACGTCGAGCTCTACCGGCGGATGGCGCTGATCCGCCAGTTCGAAGAAGTCGCCTACCGCTGCTACGAAACCGGCGAGATCAAGGGCACAATCCATGCCTCGATTGGGCAGGAAGCGGTGGCGGTAGGAATCACCGCCGCGCTCGACGAGAGGGACCTCGTGTTCAGCCATCACCGAGGGCATGGCCACGCGCTGGCCAAGGGCGTCGATCCGGCGCGCCTGTTCGCCGAGCTTCTCGGCCGCGCACACGGAGTGTCAGGCGGCAAAGGGGGCTCGATGCACGCAACTGACACTTCGGTCGGGTTCCTCGGATCGCTTGCTGTCGTCGGCAGCTCGATTCCGCTCGCGGTCGGTGTGGCGCTGGCGGCCCAGATTCGCGCGACCGACGCGGTTGCCGTGGTCTTCTTCGGAGACGGCGCGATCAACCAAGGCGTGCTGTACGAGAGCATGAACCTCGCGGTCATCTGGCGGCTGCCGGTGCTGTTCGTATGCGAGAACAACGGATATGCGATCAGCGTCCGGTCTTCCTACGCGACAGGCGGCGCGGGTCTCGTACGCCGGGGACTCGCGTCGGGCTCGACGCCCGAGAGGTCGATGGGCAGAGTGTGACGCGCGTAACCGAGCTCGCGACCGAGCTGGTTGCCAAGGTCAGGCAGGGGCAGCCGGCTCTCATCGAGGCCGCCACCTATCGCCTCGTTGGGCACTCGCGTGGAGACCCGGTTCACGGGCTTTACCGCACAAGGAGGAGTTCCTCGTGGAAGGCGCGAGACCCGTTGACCGTTCATGCCACCGCCACCGGTCTCGATGACACCGCCTGCGCAGCGATCGACGACGAAGCGCGGCGGGAGATCAACTTGGCGCTGGAGACCAGCCGGACCTACGCACCACCGTCGACCAGTGACGCGATGTCGGATATCTGGGGACCGTGAGCACGTCCGCGCAGATCACCTACGCGGAAGCGATCCGGCGGGCTCTCGAGGCGGCGATGGCCCAGGACGACGCGATCATCCTCCTCGGGCAGGACACGGCGCTCGGCTTTCCGTTCGGAGTGACGCGTGGCCTGGTCGACCGGTTCGGCTCCGCACGCGTCCGGGACACGCCGATCTCGAAGCAGGAACGATGGGCTGCGGCATCCGCGCTGCCGTATACGGATCGTCCAGTCGTCGAGGTCGACTTCTCCGGCTTCCTGCTGCTCGGGCTGGATCAGCTGGTCAACAACGCGGCGAAGCTTCGATACATGAGTGGCGGCCAGCTTCGGGTCCCGCTCGTGGTTCGTGCCGGTCAGGGTCCGATGGGCTCATTCGGCGCGCAACATTCGCAGGCACTCCAGGGCTGGCTGGCGAACGTGCCCGGCCTGGCTGTATGCACGCCCGCCTCTCCCCAGGAGGCCTACGACATGATGCGCTGGAGCCTGCGCCAGTCCGACCCGGTGATCTTCTGCGAGGACATGCGGCTCTACCGGACCAAGGGGACGGTTGAGGTTCACGAAGAGCAGGTCGAGCTAGGCGCGCGGATCGTCCGGCGGGGATCGGACCTCACTGTCATCGCGTATGGGCACGGAGTCGGCATGGCGCTCGACGTGGCGGCCGAGCTGTCATCCGAAGGAATGGAGCTCGAGGTGCTCGATCTAAGGTCGGTGTCCCCGCTGGACGTCGCCGCGATCGGTGCCTCCGCACGGCGTACCGGACGCGCGATTTGCGTATCCGACGACCCGCTGCTCGGCGGGTTCAGCGCGACACTTGCCGCGACCGCGACCGAGCAGGCCCGTCGAGCACTGCGCGCGCCGGTTGTGCGGCTGGCCGGACGTCACGCTCCAGCGCCGTACAACGCCGATCTTGAGCGAACCGTGTTTCCGTCGCACGCCTCGCTGGCGTCGGCAGCGCGCGCTCTGGTGGCGTGGGAGGACGATTCGTGAGACCGCTGACGATGCCCCAACTCGCGCTCGGCGGCGAGGACGTAATCGTCCGCGGCTGGCTGATCTCTCCGGGTGACTCGTTCTCGACCGGCGATGCGGTGCTGGAAGTCGAGACCGACAAGGCAACGATGGAGGTCGAGGCACCATTCGACGGACAGCTGGCCACAGTTACATGCGAGGAGGGCGACTCGCTTGAGGTCGGGGCGGTGATCGGCTACGCGGCCGAGCCAGGAGATGACCTCGACGCGGTGGCGGCGGTCGTTGCAGAAGAATCTCCACCCCCGCCAGCGGCGAACATGGCCGATCATCCCGCGTCCGCGGGCGTCGCGACTGAAGATGCTGTCCCCGCGAACAGCGACGGGCGGGATGGCGACGGCGAGGTGGCTCCCTTCCTGGTCGTTAGCGATGGCGAGTTGTCCGGCCTTCCGACCCGGGTGGCCGCCTGGGAGAGTGTTGCGCCGGCCCTCGCTCCAGCCTTAGCGACGCCGGCTGCAACCGCGCGTGACATATCGGCCGATCTGGAGCACGCCGGCCCCGCCGAACGCCGACCGATGAGCCGGCGCCGTCTCGGGATCGCCCGCCGGATGACGCTGGCGACCGCGGTCCCGAGCTTCTCGGTTACTCGGCACGTCGCGACGGCCGCGGCGACGGCCGCGGTCGAGTCTGGGCGAGCGGGAGGGCTCAGTGTCACTGTCACCGATGTCCTGTTGAAGGCGTGTGCCGTGGCGGCAAGGGCTCACCCACAGGCGAACGCCTGGTTGAGCGATGACACACTGATCGAGTTCGAACGGGTCGGGATCGCTCTCGCGGTCGCGACGCCAGACGGAGTGATCGCTCCCGTGATCCGCGAGGCCGACGCCCTCTCGCTCCATGATCTGGCTGAGCTCCGAAGCAAGCTCGTCGCAAGAGCCCGCGCCGCGTCACTCGACCTCGCCGAGCTCGCCGGCGCGACCATCTCACTCTCCAACGTCGGCGGTCTCGGCGCGCATCAGCTGACGCCGGTCCTCACGGTGCCGCAGGTCGCGGTGCTCGGGGTCGGGTCGGCCCGCGCGAGCAGCTCCGGCCCTGTGCTCAGCCTCACCTTCGTCGGGGATCACCGAGCGCTCGACGGCGCCGCTGGGGCCGCGTTCCTGGCCACGTTTGCCGAGGCCTTCGAGTCCATGAGCGAAGCCTGACCGACCTGAAAGGACACGCCTGCGCATGACGATCACGCCGCCGCGTTACATGGAGGGCACCAAGGGAACCATGGCCGTCGACTGGGAGCGGCGCGTTGACATGGACCGGATGCGGCGGGAGCGAACCGCGAAGGCCACGCAGGCGATCGCGGACGCGGGATATGACGCGGTCGTAATCCTGTCCGATCCCAACATGCGGTACGTGACGAGCGTTGCCACCAGCTCGGTGTCCGGATCAGGCGGCTTTCACTACTCGCTCCTGACTGCAGGCGGCGCCATCACCCACTGGGACAGCGCAGACCACGCGATGGTGGAGAAGCACGACTGTCCCTGGCTCGATGACATCCGCTATGGGGCCCGGGGCATCGGGATCGTCCCGGCCGCGATCGGCGGTGGCCCGGGAGCCGAGATGCTGCGCGCGGCGATGGCCAACGAGATTGTGACCGCCCTGAAGGACCGTGGGGTTAGCTGGGCCGGGTCGGCCTCGATGTCTCCCAGCCAGGGCTGGCGGCGGCGCTCGAGCAGGCCGGCTATCAGGTCGACACCGAGGGCGGTGCGCCGATCGCTCGCGCCCGCTCGATCAAGACCGAGGACGAGATCGAGTGCCTGCGCCTGTCGGCGGCTGTGTGCGAAGCCGGCTTCCAGGCGATGAAGGAGGCGATCGCCCCAGGTAAGCGTGACAACCAGGTCTTCGCCGACGCCGTACGCGCGATCATCGACCTCGGCGGCGAGCACGGTGGCGGCACGATCTCGAGCGGGCCGAACACATGGCCGAAGTCGCAATCCGACATCAGCGACCGCATCATCCGGCCGGGCGACGTCGTCTACTCGGATCTTTACAACATAGGTTTCAACGGCTACCGGTCCTGTTACTACCGGACCTTCAGCTGTGGCAAGGCACGCCCGCAAACGCACGACGCCTACAAGCGGGCCGTGGAGAGCTTGTACGCCGTGCTCGATGAGATCAAAGCCGGCGCGAGCACGGCTGATGCGGCAGCCAAGTTTCCGGATGCCGAGGCCGAATACTGGGATTACTACGGCGCCAAGACCGCGTGGCAGATGACCACGAATCATTGGGGGCATGGCATCGGGCTCTCGCTGTATGAGATCCCGTTGATCTGGCGGGGGGTGTCGCTCGAGTATCCATTCGAGCTGCAGGCGGGAATGACAATGGCCGTCGAGACGCAGGATCGCGACGGTGATCAGGGAGTGCGGGTGGAAGAGATGATCGTCGTGCGGGACGAGGGTGTCGAGCTGCTGTCGCTCTGGCCGGTTTGGGAGATAGCCGGGGTCCTGTGAGGATCGGCCAGTGCAGTCAAGGCGTTATCCGATAGGAGTAAGGATGAGAGAAACACCAGACCAACAGAATGTCGACGTGGAGGCTGGAGCTTGGTCCCTTGTCGAGGAGCTACGAAGCGGACGGGTCGGTCGTCGTCAGTTCTTCGAGCGCGGAGCCGCGATGGGCTTGGGTACCGGCTTTCTCGGGGCGGCGCTCGCGGCTTGCGGCGGAAGCTCCTCTTCGAGCGGTTCCGGCACCACCAAGGCGGCGGGAGGGGGGGCAGCGAAGAGTGGCTCCGTTCCGACCGGCGTCGAGAGCGTTGTCGGGAAGTTCGATCCCCAGGTTTGGGCCGGGTTCACCTCGAACATCGCGACGAACCACATGTTCCAGGGATTGGTCCGCCTGAATTTCGCGACCAACGCAATCGAGCCGTGCCTGGCGACTTCCTGGGAACAGCCAGACCCGAAGACGTGGATCTATCACTTGCGGGAGGGGGTCACGTTCCACGACGGGTCCCCGATGACCGCGGATGATGTCGTGTTCAGCACCCTTCGCGCGAAGCAGGTGAGCTGGGGCGTCTACGGTCTGAGCAACTTCGAGAGCATCAAGGCACTGGATCCGAAGACAGTCCAGGTCAAGCTGACGAACCCCGACTGGCGCTTCAAGTGGTTCTACTACTGGCCGGCGGGCGCAGTCCTCTCGAAGGCCTACTTCGACAAGGTGGGCAGCACTGAGGCGGCGGCCAAACCAATCGGGACGAACGCATTTCAGTTCGTCAGTTCGAACGCGAGCCAGACCATCCTGAAGAAGTATCCGCACTACTGGGAGACGGGTCTTCCGATGATCGACGGCTTCACTCTAGTGACGTTGGACGGAACCACGATCGTGACCGGACTCAAGACCGGGCAGATCGGGCTGTCGGCGGATGTCGACTTCGACCTCCTAAAGACGGTACAGGGCTTCAGCAATGTCGGGCTCGAGGCCCGGGTGGGGCCCCATATCGTGCTGTCTGCCTTCAACACCACCCTGAAGCCGTTCAACGATGTGATGGTGCGCCGAGCCGTCGCGGAGGCGATCGACAACGCAGCGGCGCTATCGGCCTACCCGACCAACTTCTATCTCCCGTCCAAGGGGGCGCTGATCCATCCGTCGTTCGACTACAGCGCGTACAACGAGACCAACAACGTCTATACGAGCGACTTGACCAAGGCCAAGGAGATGCTGGCAGCGAGTTCCGCTCCGAACGGCTTCTCGGCCAGTTGGATCGTGACGGCGACCAGGGCGCAGGAGGTCTCGGCGGTGCTCGGCGCGCAGCAGCAGCTAGCGAAGATCGGGATCACGATCAACATCAAACAGATGCAGGACGCCGACGTCGCCGCGGCGCTGTACAAACGCCCGCGGCCGTTCGAGATGATCACGTACAACTGGCTGCACAACATGCCGAACACACTGGATCCTTTGTCGGCGTTGTACACGACGGCGAATGTCGGAGGGACGAACTGGTCGGGCTACAGCAACCCTGAATTCGACAAGCTTGTCACCTCGGCGATCAACGTAGCCGATGAGGCAGACGCCGCGAGCCAGCTCAAGCAACTGCAAGTGATCGCGACCCGTGACGTCCCGTGCCTCCCCCATGGTTGGGATGGGGTCCGGCGGGCCTTCGACAAGACTCTGCAAACACCACCCCAATCGATCCTCGCGGAGTGGGACGACTGGTTCAGGACCACGCGGAGCGTCTGAGTGAGAAGCGGTGGCGCCGAAATGAGTAGTGGTTCGGCGCCACCACACCGATCCATCAACTGCTGTAGGTATCGAACATGTTGACCCGAGTCCTTTCAGTCATTCCCGTCCTGCTGGTCGCGTCAATCCTGATTTTCGTGGCTATGCGGGTGATTCCCGGCGACCCCGTGTCGGCGCTATCCGCGGGCGCGCCGATCACACCACAGCAACGCGCCGCGCTGACGAAGGAGTACCACCTTGACGAACCCATCCCTCAGCAGTACTTGGCCTGGCTCGGCAACGCGCTGAGGGGCGACCTCGGTACGTCGCTGAAGACCAATCAACCCGTTTCACAGATCCTCGGGCGTGCGATCCCACGCACGGCGCTCCTCCTGACCGGGGCCTTCATGATCTCGCTGCTGATCTCGGTACCGCTCGGGCTGTTGGCGGCGCTGCGTGAGGGAAGGCCCATCGACCAGTTCGTGATCAGCCTGACCATGTTCCTGTTCTCGATCCCGCTGTTCATCACCTCGGTGCTTGCGATCTACGTGTTCAGCTTCAAGCTGAACGTTCTGCCGGCGTTCGGGCTGGACTTCAACAGCCTGCACGATGTGTTCAAGGACATGATCTTGCCGTGGTGCGTGCTCGGGCTGGCGCTGGTAGCGGCGCAGACGGCGACGCTGCGGGCGGGGCTCGTCGACGCGCTCCATCAGGAGTACATCGTGATGGCGCAGAGCCGCGGTCTCCCGTGGCCGCACGTCGTTCGGCGGCACGCGTTCAGGAGCGCGCTCGTTCCCGTGGTGACGCTGCTCGGCCTGCAGCTTTCGTACATGATCGTCGGGTCGGTGTTCGTCGACGTGGTCTTTGGTCTCGGCGGGCTGGGTAGCGTTCTCGTCAACGCCGTCGACAACCGCGACTTGCCTCTCGTTCAGGCCTCGGTGATGTGCGTGGCCCTCTTCTTTGTGCTCGCGAACCTGACCGTCGACCTGATCGCGAGCAAACTCGATGTGAGGTATGAGGTCCGGTAATGGCGACCCCGACGACTGAGGCCGCGACACTGCCGCAGCTCCCGGGAACGGTCGCGGAGTCTCGCACACGCCGAGTGCTCGAGTTCGCCGCCAGCAACAAACTGCTGATCGTCAGCGGCGCAGTCATCCTGATCTACATCCTGGTGTCGATTCTGGCCCCTCTGCTAGCGCCCTACAACCCGTTGACACCTCACCCCGGCGCGAACTATCTGGCGCCGGGAGGGTCGTACCTCGGTAACCACTTCATTCTGGGTACCGATAAGGAGGGGCGGGACGTGCTGAGCCGGATCATGTGGGGGGGTCGGGCGACGCTAGTCGGCGCGGGGATCGCGATGCTGATCGCCTCCGGAGGCGGGTTCATCCTCGGGCTCACCACCGCCTACGTCGGCGGGTGGTTCGACCGCGTCTTGATGCGGGTGTTCGACCTGATCCTCTGTTTTTCCCGCTCATCCTCGCGATCGTTCTCGTCGCCACGTTCGGGCCAGGCCTGACGCCGGTCGTGATCGGGATCGGGATCGGCTACCTCCCGGCGATAGGACGGATCATCCGCTCGGAGGCGTTGATCCAGCGCTCCCAGCAATACGTCGCTGCCGGCCGCGGGCTCGGTTTCTCGGGCCGGCGCGTCATCTTCCGCCACATGATGCCCAACTGCACCTCGCAGATCATCGTCCAGGTAAGCCTCAACCTGCCCTACGCGATCATCGACATCGCGGGGCTCAGCTTTCTCGGCTTCGGCGTCCAGCCACCGACTCCGGACTGGGGGACGATGCTCGCCGACGGCCAGCAAAGTCTCCTGTTTGCGCCTTGGCTGGCGTACGTTCCGGCGGCGACGGTGTCGATCTTCGTGCTGGCGTGGACGATCTTCGGCGCGCGGCTGCGGCATACCCTCAATCCGAAGAAGAACTGATGGAAGAGCTGCTCGAAATCAACGGTCTGTCGGTTGAGTTCGACGGACGCCACGGGCGCAATCGGGCGCTCGACCGGGTGAGCTTCACTATCGGCAAGGGCGAGCGCGTCGGCCTGGTCGGTGAGAGTGGCTCGGGCAAGAGCGTGCTGGCGCTGTCGATCCTCGGGATGATCCGCCGCCCCGGACGAGTAGCCGAGGGAACAATCACCTTCAACGGCACGGATCTCCTTAAGACCAAGGAGAAGGACCTCAACCGGATTCGCGGCAACCACATTGCGCTGATCCCGCAGGACGCTTCGCTGGCGCTCAACCCGCTACTCACCATCGCCGAGCATATGCGCGAGGTGCTCGTCCGCCATACGGCGCTCTCGCGGGCCGAGGTGCGACGTAAGTCCCAGGAGACGCTTCACGGGTCGGTCTCGCGGATCCGGATCGCGTGCTGGCGGCGCGCAGCCCCGAACTCAGCGGGGGCATGAAGCAGCGCGTCGGGATCGCGCTGGCGCTGCTGTGCGATCCGGAGCTGCTGATCGCCGACGATCCGACATCGGCGGTGGACGTGACGATCCAGGCGCAGATCCTGACGGAGTTCCGCGCGCTCACCGAGCGGCTCGGAGTGTCAGTGCTGTTCATCACCCACGACCTCCGGGTCGTCGCCAGCCTCTGCTCGAAGGCGGTGGTGCTCTACGGAGGTCAGGTGGCCGAGGTTGCGGCTCCGTCAGAGCTGCTGGCCGGCGCTCACCATCCATACACCGTGGCGCTCGCACGCTGCCTGCCCTCGGTGGAGGAGCGCCGGACGCCGTTGCCCGTCGTTCCCGGCGCGCCGCCCGACGTGTTCACGATCGGCGGCTGCCGTTCAATCCCCGCTGTCCGAACGCCGAGCCGCGGTGTCGGGAGACCGCTCCGCCCCTGACTTCCAACGGACACGAGCTCGCGTGCTGGAACCCGGTGCCGTGACCGAGAACCTGCTCGAGATCCGCGGCCTCGTGAAGCACTTTCCGCTTCCCGCGACCGGTGTGATACACCGGCAGCGCGAGGTCGTGCACGCGGTCGACGGCGTCGACCTCACGATCCGCAAAGGGGAGTTCTCGCCCTGGTCGGGGAGAGCGGCTCTGGCAAGACGACGTTGGCGAACTGCGTCGCCGGGTTCGTCGAGCCGACCGCGGGGACGATCGTCTACGACGGAAAGCCGTTCGTCGAGGCATCGAGTAACGGCCGCGTCCGCGTGAGGCGACATGCCTCACGGCGTGAGATGGCAACCGAGATACAGATGGTGTTCCAGGATCCGAGCTCTGCGCTGAACCCTCGTCAGACGGTCGAGTCGATGCTGCTTGAGCCGTTCAAGGTTCACAAATCGGTGGACCGCGCGGCCTCTCACGCGCGTGTTAGCGAGCTGCTCGAGCTGACCGGGATCCCACAGACGATGCTGCGGCGTTACCCGCACGAGCTCAACAGCGGTCAGCGCCAGCGTGTGGTGATCGCGCGGGCGCTGACGCTCAGCCCCCGGTTGCTGGTCGCCGACGAGCCGGTGTCGAGGCTCGACGTGTCGATCCAGAGCCAGATCCTCAATCTACTCGTCGATCTGTACCGGGAGCTTGGGCTGACCGTCATCTTCATCACCCATGACCTGTCGGTCGTGAGGCAGGTGGCCGACACGGTCGTGGTGATGTATCTCGGCCGGATCATGGAGGGGAGCAGCGCCGACACGTTCTTCTCGGCGCCATTGCATCCGTACGGCGAGGCGCTGATCGCGGCGACCCCGCGCCCGAGCCAGGGCGACGGGCATCTGAAAACGCTCACGGGTGAGATCCCAGTCCGGTGCATCCGCCGAGCGGTTGTCCGTTCAATACACGCTGCCCGATCGCCTCCGAGGAGTGCACTGAAACCGTGCCGCCGTTGCGAGAAGTCGAGTCCGGCCACGTCGTTGCATGCCTGAAGCGATGAACGCCAGAGCGCGACCGATGCGGGTAGGGACAATCGTCGGCTTCCAGAACCCCGCGCCATGGCGTAGGGGTTGGACCGAGCTGTACTCCTCAACACTCGAGTTCGTCCGCGAGGCCGAGCAATTCGGCCTCGATCAGGTGTGGCTGACAGAGCACCACTTCGCCGACGACGGTTATTGCCCGGCGCTGATGCCGGTCGCTGCGGCGATCGCTGCCCAGACGTCGAGGATCAGGATCGGAACGAAGGTCCTATTGATGCCGTTCCATGATCCGCTGCGGCTCGCCGAGGATGCCGCTGTTGTCGACGTGATCTCCGGCGGCCGGCTCGAGCTCGGTTTTGCGGCCGGTTACCGGCTCGAGGAGTTCTCGGGCTTCGGCATCGACCGGGCCGAGCGCGCAGCACGCACCCGCGAGGGCGTCGCCGCCCTCGAACAGGCACTGATGGGAGAGACATTCAGCTTCGACGGGCGCTTTCACCAATACGCCTCGGCGCGGATCGTACCGCCTCCGGTCCAGTCGCCGATGCCGATCTGGCTGGGGGCGCGCAGCCCGGCGGCGATCAAGCGCGCGGCGGCGATGGGTCATCACCTCGCCCTAGCCGATTTCGACGAGAACCTCTGCGTGGCTGACTGCCGCGTCTACCAAGACGCGCTGATCGAGCACTGACGCGACCTTCGCCACATCATCGTCTCGGTCACCAGCGGCTTATTCGTCGACGAGGATCCCGAGCGCGCGCGAGCTCTGGCCGCGCCGCACATCAATTATCAACAGCGTCAATACCAGCGATGGTTCGGCGAAGGCGTCTGATCGCCGACCCGAGCCGCTTGCCAACGATCACACCGCATCACTCCCGTCGGGCTGCCTGGTTGGGACCCCGGACGAGGTTCTGGAGGCGATCATAAACGCGCAAACGCGATTCCGGTGTCCTTTCACTGACTTCAGCTTCTGGACGCTGCTTCCGGGGATGCCTGCCAACATCGCGCTGTGTCGGTCGAATTCTTCGCCGACCGGTGCTCCCGAGACCCCGAAGGCGAGTGCTTTCAAGCTCGTCCAGCCGAGCCAAAGGAACTGCCGAGATGGAAATCATCACAACTCACTGTCAGGGGCGCCAGGGCCGAGAAGGCATACGCGGCGCGTACCCCGCGCTCGCTCGAGCTAAGCGAGCGGGCGGCGTCGCTGATGCCGCGAGGCGTGAGCGGCGACGCGAAGGGCTCAGTCCGTAGCCCGTTTACATCGCGTCGGCACAGGGAGACACGGTCGTCGACGTCAACGGCAACAGCTACGTCGACCTTCTGATGGGGGCCGGCCCGATGTTGCTCGGTCACGGCCATCCACGCGTGATCGACGCGATCCGGGAGCAGGCCACTCGGATGACAAACCCGATGATGCCGACCGAGCGTTCCTTGACGCTGGCTGAGCGGATCCGCGGCCACATGCCGTATCTGGAGCTGGGAAGATTCACCAACACCGGGTCGAGGCAACCCGCACCGCGATCCGGATTGCCCGCGCAGTCACAGGCCGCACACTCATCGCGAAGTGCGAGGGCGGCTTCCACGGCTCCGATGATGCCCATCTGGTCTCGACACACTCGCGCGAACTGCGTGGCGAGGGTACCCGTCCTGAGCCGGTGCTCGATTACGCCGGCCTCTCGGAGCGCCTGCTCGGCGAGGTGGTCGTGATTCCCTACAACGATCCGGGCGCCGCGGCAGCGATCCTGACCGAGCGCGCTGACGAGCTCGCTGCGGTGATCATGGAGCCGGCCGCCTTCTCGAGCGGCGGCGGCATCCCAGCTTCCGTCGAGTTCGCGCGCGCGGTACGCGAAACCACCGCAGCGCACGAGATCCTGCTGATATTCGACAGGTGGTCTGCGCCTACCGTATGGGGCTCGGGGGGGCGCCGACCTATCTCGGCGCGGTGCCTGACCTGGCGGCCATCGGCAAAGCCGTCGGCGGCGGGCTTCCTCTCGCTGCCGTCGGCGGTGGCGCTGACGCGGACCTAGCCCGCGACCTGAAAGACCACGCCGGCGACCGGCGCATCTTCCAGTCGGGCACGTTCACCGAAAACCCGCTCTCGGTCGCCGCCGGCCTGGCGGTGCTGGACGTCATCGAAAGCGAGCCTGTCCTGCAAAAAGTACCGCTGACCGTGCCGGCGAGGCGATCCGCAACGGTCTGGCAGGCGTGTTTGCCTCAGCCGGCATCCGCGCTGCCGTCAGCGGGTGCCGGTCGATCTTCCAGGTTCATTTGGGCGCCGAGCGGGTTAGTGACCGACGTGACGTAATCCGCTCCGACCACGACGCGACCCGAGCCTTCCTGCTCGGGATGCTGAGCGAGGGTGGTGCTCTTCGGCCACCAGTCCACCCAGCGGTGACAAGCGCGGCGCACACGGACGAGTCGGCGGCTTCAGTGGTGGCGGCGGCTGAGAGGGTGCTGACACGGCTAGCGTAGGCAGCCGCAGCCGGTTCACCCCGCGGTCAGGTCGGTCACAGGGGCGCCAAGCTGGGCGCTGATCGTCGCCGCGGCCGGCACGAGCAGCTCGGTTGGATGCGGACAAGGTGGCTCCGCGAGACGCGCGCGGCGGCGACCGACACGCTAACCGCGGCGGCGACGCCATCGGTGTGATCTCGGAGCGGCACCGCCGCGGCGCGGTGACCGACGGCGAGCTCCTCGTCGTTGATCGCATAGCCGAGCCGCCGGACCTTGTCCAACCTCTCGAGCAGAGCCTGCATCGACGTGAGGGTCTTCGGGCCGACGGCGGCGAACTCACGGTCGGCGAGGCGGCGCCGGACCTCGTCGTTGGAAAGTCCGGAGAGCAAAACCTGACCGGTCGAGGTGAATCCGCCGGCAACCGTCCACCTAGGTGGTTGCGCGGAATGATCACCTTGTCGGCCTCGATCCGGTCAACGTAAACGACCTCGTCTCCATCGAGCACAGTCAGGACGACCGTCTCTCCGATCTGGTCGTACAGCTGTTCGAAATAGGGGCGGACGATCTCCGGCAAGCGAGTGGCGCGGAGGGCCGACTGTCCAAGCGAGATCAGCGCTGGGCCCAAGACGTATCCCTTACCGTCCTGCTGGCGCAGCGCGCCACTGGCCTCGAGGGTTCTGACCAGCCTGTACACGGCCGCTTGCTCCATCCGAGCCTCTCGACGATTGCCGACAGCGGCACAGGTCCATTGACGTCGCTGATCGACTTGAGCAGTCTGACCGTGCGAGCGGCCGTCTCGACGTGGTACCTAGGATCTGTTTCGATCATTGCCCGGCTCGTATCCCTGAACGCGGGTGGCCTCGCGTGTCGGAGAACGAAACGACGGAACCATCATGGCACACATGGCGGGCGTTGGCGCTTCTCTCGTTGGATGCAGCCTGAATCTTGGACGAACCGCCAGTTCGGACCTTGATGTTGAGGAGGATGAGGCGCTCCTCGTGTGTACCGTCGTCACTTTCGTGAGAGCCAGCCGCCGCCTGTGTCGATCGCGGTCAAAGACAACGTCGACCTTTCGCTGCTGACTTTGAGGTCCCGGCGGCGAAGGCGGAGAGTTGACGCGCGTTGCTGTTCGGGGCAGCCACGCTAGTCCCAGCTGGAGCCGCCGCCGTGCCACTCGCCGCTGAGCCAGCCGCCGTCGACGACCAGCGCGGTGCCGGTCACCCAAGCCGCGTCATCCGACGCCAGGTACGCCATCGCCGCCGCTACATCGGCCGGTTCACCGATGCGCCCGAGCGGGAACAGCCGTGCGAACTCCTGGCGGAACTCGTCGGGCCTGGTGAGGAACAGGGCCTCCATGAGGGGCGTGCGGGTCGCGCCGGGGCAGACGCAATTGACGCGCACCCCCACCTTTGCTCCGTCGAGCGCCATGCACTTGGTAAGCATGATGTTCCCGGCCTTCGCGGTGCGGTAACCGAGCTGGCCCGCGGATGCCTCGATGCCGGCGTTTGACGCCGTGTTGACGATGTTGCCCTTTCGCTCGCAGAGCAGTGGCCACGCCGCCCGTGACACCAGGAACACGCTTTTCAGGTTGATCGCGATCTCGAAGTCCCAGTCCTCCTCGGTCGCGGTGTCGATTGCGCCACCGCGGAGTGCACCAGCGTTGTTGATCAGTACGTCCAACCCCCCGTGCCGGTCTACCAGAGCCGCGAGCGCGGCTTCGATGCTCGGCCTCGAGAGGACGTCGAGGTGCAGTGCGCTGCACAGCTCGCCGGCGGCCTCCACCGTCTCGGCGGCAGCAGCGTCGTCGATGTCGGCGACGAGCACTGACGCGCCTTCGTTGGCGAACCGGATGGCCGCGGCGCGGCCGATGCCAGAACCACCGCCGGTGATCAGGACGACCTTCTGGTCGAACCGACGAGCGGCCGGTTCAGGTAGAGCCTGCTGCTCCATACAGCGATCTATCATATCGAATAGCGAAACGTGAGCTCGGAGTCGTTGGCCGGTGTCGAAGCCCCCGGGCAGGCGAAGCGGGCAGGTGTGCCGGGGGCAGTGTGGGACTTGGTCGGTGTCGCGGCCGTGCTCGGATTCACCTTCAATGTGATCGCGGTCAAGGTCGCGCTGCGCCACGCTCCCGTTGGCGTTTTCACGTCCGCACGATTTCTCATCGCAGGGGCGCTGCTGACCGCGCTGACCGCGACGCGGCGGCGGCTCTCGACGCCAACTCCGGTGCCGGCGGGATCGACCGCAAGCGGCTCGTGCTCGCGGCGCTGGTGGGAATTACGGTCAACCAGCTCTCGTTCTCCGAGTCGGTACAGCACACGACCGCCCTCGACGTCGCATTGATCGTCGGCGCTACGCCTCTGGTGGTCGTGGCCTGGCAGACGCTGACGAAGGCCGAGGCGCCCCTTCCCGGGACCTGGCTCGCACTCGCACTCGGCGCGGTAGGCATAACCGTCGTGATCCTCGGCGGCGGCCCTTCCCAAGGATCGAGTCACGTCCTGGGCGACCTGCTGGCCGTCGTGGCGCTGCTTTCGTGGTCCGGGTACATCGTGATTCTCGGTCCGCTCGTCGGTCAGAGCGACAGTGCCTGGCTGACCGGGATGGTGTCGCTCATCGGTGGCACCGTGCTCCTGCCGATCGCGCTCGTCGATCTGGTCACCGACCACATCGAGCTCACGTGGGAGGTTCTCGGGTTGTTCGCCTTCAGCACGCTGATCGCCACCGCCACGGCTACCGTGGCCTACTATGCGGCGCTCCGACGGCTCGGCCCGACACGGCTGGCGAGCTTCCAGTACGTCCAACCGTTCGCCGGGGCGGTGGCTGCCTGGCTGGTGCTCGGCGAGCAGATTGGCGCCATGCAGCTTGCTGGCGGAGCGATCGTGATCGTCGCTCTGTGGCGGATGCCGCGCCGTTAGCTACTTGCCGAGGAAAAACTCGTGAATGGCGCGGAAACGAAACGGCCGCGGAGTGATCTCACGCGGCCGGTTCGTAGTGAGTGGGCTCAGGTCGAGCTCGGGTTCAGTGTTTCATCGGGCTCGGACGGCGAGGGTGTCAGCGTTGTAGGCCAGGATCGACCATCCCGTCCAGATCTGGCGGCCCTGGTCGCCTTTGAGGCGGGATCGGTTCATCCCGTAACCGCGTTTGAGGTGGCTGATCCGGCCTTCGGCCCCGGTTCGGTAGCGCTGCAACCGTCGCTGGGTGCGTCGGCTGCCGGGTTGCTGGCGGCCGGCGATGAACACCCGCTCGGGCTCCAGCCCGTGTTCTTGGAGGGCTTGGCGGGTCGGGCCCGGGTTGAACCCGCCGTCCAGCGCGATCTCTCGAGGTCGGATCCCGAGGCGGGTCAGCTCGCTGATCGTGTCCGGGAGCAGCGTGTCCTCGGCCGGGTTCCCGAGCCGGGTCGAGGCCGGAACGATCACGCCACGCGCGCCGCGGCGGGTGTACTCGGTCACCTCGCAGATCTGGCTGACGTACCCGAACTCGTTCGGCTTGCCGAGCTTCCCCTTGCGGATCGGGCGGGCATCCGGGTCCGCGATCGACACCAGCCGGTCGGGGATCGGCGCGCCCGCCACGCGCTGGCGGATCTGGGTAGCGACCTTCTCGCACAGGTCCGCGAGCTCCTCCAACCGCGACGCTGCTCGGCGCTTGGCTGCCGCGCCACGCCCAACCGCCCGGCGCTTGGCGACCCCGGCAAGCTTGCGCGCTTCGGTGACCGAGCGCTCCAGCAGCGCGCCGGTCTGCTCGGTCAACGCCAGCACCTCCGCCTTCGCCTCGCCCGACCGGCGGCGGATCGTCCGCGTCAACGCGCGGAGCTTGCGACCCACCTGCCGCGACCGATCCCGCACGCGAGCCGTGCGCTCCTTCACCAGCGCGGCCAGCTTCTGGCCCTCGCGCGCGAGGATCTTCACCCCGTGCGAAGCGAGATCCGCGTCGGTCCGATAGCGCACGTCCGCCTCCACGACCGTCGAATCGATCCTGACCGCCCGCGGCCGGAACCGCTTCTCTCGCAACGCAGTCTCGATCAGCGAACGCGTCAACTCGTTCACCGTCTCGGCACCGATCCTGCGGGTGAGCTTGCGGACCGTCGACTCGTCCGGCACCCGCTCTCCCAGACTGATCCGGCAAAAGCGCCGCAGATGAATCGAGTCCGACACCTCCGCCACCAGCACCCGGTACCCCCACCGATACTGGCCTTGAGCACCATCAACCTGACATAGGTCTCCATCGCGATCGTCGGTCGCCCATCGGTCAACACCGCCCGTCCGGTGTCCACGACTTCCTGGCGCCAACGCTCCACCAACACCATCATCAACTCCGGATCGCCAAGCACCCCGTCCAGCTCCGCCAGATCCGCCGGCAGCTCCTTGACCTCCACCGGCAAGCCCTCGTCCCACAGACACTCGGCCTGCGGCCCCCACAGCGTCAGCACACACACCTCCAAAATCGACCTGAAACCTGCTCACTAGCAGGTAATTCTCTATGTCAGGCCGGACGGAACAGCCGTACTGAAGCGATCACTTTTTCCTCAGGAAGTAGCTAGGTGATCCCCCAGCCGCCGTCGACCAGGACCAGCTCACCGGTGATGTATGACGCCTCGTCGGAGACGAGGAACGCGATCACGTTGGCGACTTCCTTCGGCGCGCCGAATCGGCCGAGCGGAATCTGGGCCCGCAGCCGGTCACTGCGGACAGAATCCGCTCGTAGGCTGGCGTTGATCGCCGTCTCGATCACGCCGGGACCGACGGCATTCACCCGCACGCCGTGCGGGGCCAGGTCCAGTGCCATCGCCTTGGTGAGCATCAACAACGCCCCCTTTGAGGCGGAATACGCGACGTGGTTGGGCTGTGGGCGCGGCGCCTCGATCGACGCGATGTTGAGGATCGCCCCGCCCCGGCCGGCCCTGAGCTGAGCTCGCGCGAACGCCTGCGAGAACCAGAACGGACCGTCGAGGTTGACGCCGAGAGTCCTCCGCCAGGAGTCGAGACTGTGTTCGATCGCGTCATCGCGGATGAGGATGCCGGCGGCGTTGATCAGCACGTCCAGCCGGCTGAAGCGCTGCTCGGCGGCTGCGACGACATCGAACACTCGCGCGCGATCGGACACGTCAGCCACCTCCAGCACCGCAGGCTCGGCCAGTGAGGACTGCGTCTCCTCGAGGCCGGGAGCCGATACGTCGACCAGCACCAGCCGGTGGCCGCGGTTCGCGAGCTCGATGGCGACTGCCCGTCCCATGCCCGAACCCGCACCCGAGACGATCGCCACTGGTGATTCTTCGCTCATTTGAGCATGTACCCCCCGTCGACGTACAGGATCGTGCCGGTCATGTAAGACGACATCCGCGAGCAGAGGAACACGGCGGCCGCGCCGATCTCGGTTACGTCCCCGAGCCGGTGCATCGCCGTACCTGCCTCGGACAGCTCTCGAAACTGCTCGCTGAGCGGCGTCTCGATCGGGCCGGGACCGATGGCGTTGACCCGAATGCCGTGCTCGGCGAGCTCGCGAGCCAGCACCTTGGTCATGGTCAGGATCCCGCCCTTGGTCGCCGCGTAAGGGGCTTGGTCCGGGTAGGCGATCTCCGACTCGACCGATGCGATGTTGACCATCCGGCCGGCGATCCCCTCCTCGCGCCAGTAGCGGGCGACGAGCTGGGAGACGATGAAGGTGCCGGTCAGGTTCGTGTCGACGGTCGCTCGATAACCCTCCTCGTCGTACTCCCAGAACTTCATGAACTCGCCGTTGATGCCCGCGTTGTTAACGAGGATGTCAATCACCTCGTGTTTGTCGCGGCCCAGTTGCAGGACGCTCTGCACTGCGGCCGGATCGCGGATGTCGGCAACGCCGGTCGTCACCTTGCGTCCTGCCGCCCTGGCCCCGTCCGCCGCCTGCTCGAGTTCCTCGGGGCTGCGGCTCAGCAGCACGAGGTCGGCGCCGGCGTCGGCGAGCTCGGAGACGATCCCGCGCCCGATGCCGCGACCGGCCCCGGTGACGAGCGCCGTGCTCCCTTCCAATAGGCCGGAGATGCCTTGTGTCACAGGGCCTGCTCCTCGGTGTCACGTAAGTGGTTCGGGACGGGTGTCCCGGCGAACGGATCGGGCTCGCCTGCGAACAGCCCCCGGCCGATCTGGAGGAACTCAAACAGATTCCCGTCAGGGTCTCTCACCAGGACGGATCCAGTGCCGTAGTCGAGCGGGTCATCGAGCGAAGAGACGAGGTGCGGCTCGAGCTCTGAGTTGACTTGAAACGCCTCGAGCGAGTTAGTTATCAGTCGGCGCAGAACCGCGCGCACGTCGTCGACCTGAATCGCCAGGTGCTGGTGCTGGTGATACAGCGAACCGTCTGCCCCGGCCTCCGGCATCGGCTTGAGCAGGTGCACGGCGCAGTCGCCGACCCGGTACCATCGCGGCATCTTGGGATGTCGCTCCAGGCCGAGCACGTCGCCCATGAAGTGATGCGAGCGCTCGAGGTCGGTGACAACCAGCGCGACGTGGTTGATGCCCACGTAACTCACGACGCCCCTTCGGTCTGCCGCGTGGGGATCCGGCCCAGTATCTCACCGAGGATCTTGTCACGGTCGGCGCCGACCTCGGTCTTGCCCGTGTGCCTGATCCGGCCGGGAGTGTGACTCAGGCGCGGCGCCACGTTCTGCATCGTGACCGTGCCGAGCTCGTCGTCGTCGCAGTCGATCAGGGACTCGCGCGCCTGGTAATGGGGATCGGCCAGGATCTGCGCGATGTCGTAGACGGGTGCGATCGGCGCCTGCGCGGCCTCGAAACGTTCGAGCACCTGCTCCAGGGTGTGAGCGGCAAACCAGGCTTCGAACATCTCGTCGAGCGCGTCTGCGTTGGCGGTCCGCGACCGCGGGTCGCCGAACCGGGGGTCGTCGGACAGCTCGGAACGGCCGATCGCCGCGAACATCCGGTCGGCGATCTGCTGGGTGCCGCCGGATACCGCGACCCAACGGTCGTCCAACGTGCGGTAGGCGTTCCGCGGAGCGGTCCGGGGTGAACGGTTACCGGTCCGACCCTGGACCACGCCGAGCTGGGTGAACTCGACCGGCTGCGGCCCGAGCAGGTTGAACAGCGGCTCGTAAAGGCTGAGGTCGATCACCTGACCCACGCCATCCGGATGCGTGTCGCGCCAGTACAGAGCGACCATCGTCGCGTAGCTCCCCGATAGCGCTGCGATTCCGTCGGCGAGGCCGAACGGCGGCAGGGTCGGGGGCCCGTCGGACTGACCGGTGATGTGCGCGAACCCCGAGAACGCCTCGGCCAGGGTGCCGAAACCCGGCCGATCCCGGTAGGGCCCGTACTGGCCGAACCCCGTCACTCGGACCATGATCAGCCGGGGATTGCTCTCCCGCAGCTCTTCGTAGCCCAGGCCCCAGCGCTCCATCCTCCCGGGGCGGAAGTTCTCGATCACGACATCGGCCCAGACGCACAGCTCCCGCACCAGCTCGCGGTCGCCGGCGTCGTGCAGGTCGAGCGCGATCAGCTGCTTGTTGCGCGAAAGGACCTTCCACCACAGCGGCACCCCGTTCTTGGCACGCCCCCAGCGGCGCGCGGTGTCACCCTCCGGGTGCTCGACCTTGACCACCGTGGCGCCGAAGTCGCCCAGGCTGGTGGCGATCAGCGGTGCCGCGTACAGGCTCGAGAGGTCGAGCACGTTGACCCCCGTGAGGGGCAGCGGCGCTCCGCTCATCTCAGAGTGGCCTCATCGCCGGCGGCCTCGAGCAGACGGCGCGCTCGAGCGGCGACCGGCGTGTCGATCATGCGACCGTCGAGCTGTACGGCGGCGGAGCCTTCACTCGCGCTGCGCTCGAACGTCCTGACGATTTCTCGCGCGCGCGCAAGCTCGCCCTCGGTCGGCGTGAACACCTCGGCGAGGATCGGCAGCTGCTCGGGGTGGATCGCGTGCTTGGCGGAGAACCCGAGCCCGCGCGACTGCTCGGCTTCGGCTCGCAGCCCGGTGCTGTCCCTGAAGTCCGCGAACGCGCCGTCATGAGGTTCGAGGCCGTGGCGGCGCGCCGCCAGCACGACGGCGGCCTTCGCGCTTAGCACCGTATGGCTCAGCTGGCCACCGGTCGCGGGCCAGTCGAGCCCGAGCTCGAGGCTGAAGTCGCCGGCGCCGAAGCACAGCGCCCGCGTGCGACGGCTGGCGCCGGCGATCGCGTCCACGTTCGCTAGGCCGGCGAGCGTCTCGACCGTGACCAGGAGGCCGACCGTGTCCGGCTCGAGGCCGCGCCGGCGCTCGAGCACCCCCAGATACCAGTCGACGATCTCCACATCGCGTGCCTCGTTCGCTTTCGGCAGGGCGACGCCGGTCAGGCCGGGCGCAATCACGGCATCGAGGTCGTCGCACAGCCACTCGCCGGACAGGGGGTTCACACGGACATACAGCGGTGCCGAGTGACCATGCTCGGCGATCGCCGCGGCGACCTGCGACCGCGCGCATGACTTACCCGACGGCGCGACCGAGTCCTCGAGGTCGAGGATGAAGCCGGTTCCTCGGAGGGTGGAGATCTTGTCGATCTTCCGTTGGTCGCCGCCCGGGACGAACAGCAGTTGATGTTCGTCTAGCGTACGCCTGATTCGCTAAACGATACAGAAGGTGATTTTGCCCTGTCAATTGGGTTGACAGGGCCGAGCCCGACCGGATACTCTGAGCGAACCAGGAGTTCACCTGGCGATACAGACACCGGGAGCCGTTGGATGACCATCGTCGGCGCCGATTACATGGTCGGATCGCGCGGGACCATGGCCGTGGACTGGGAGAGGCGGATCGACGTCGCTCGCATGCGCGACGAGCGCCGGGGCAAGGCCACAGACGCGATCGCAGCCGCCGGCTACGACGCCGTGCTGTTGCTGACCGCGCCGAACATCCGCTACGCGACTTCGGTCGCGACGACCTCTGTGTCCGGCAGCGGCGGCTTTCACTACTCGCTGCTCACCGCGAATGGGGAGATCACCCACTGGGACAGCGCGGATCACGCGATTCACGAGCGGCTCACGTGCCCATGGCTGGACGACGTTCGTTACGCCGCCCCCGGAATCGGGATCGTTCCCTCCTCGCTGGGGGCGGGCGGTCCGGCCGTCGAGATCCTGTGCTCGAAGATGGCCGACGAGGTCGTGGCCGCCCTCCACGACCACGGCATCGGCTCAGGACGGATCGGGCTCGACGCGCCCCAGCCCGGCCTCGCCGCCGAGCTGGAGCGTCGCGGTTACAACGTCGACGGCGGCGCGGCGTCGACGCTGTTGTGGGCGCGCGCGGTCAAGACCGGCGATGAGATCGAGTGCCTACGTCTGTGCTGCGCGATATGCGAGGCCGCGTTTCAGGAGATCGCGGAGGCAATCAAGCCGGGTGCGCTCGACAGCGAGGTGTTCGCCCAGGGGGTGCGCCGGATCATCGAGCTAGGCGGTGAGCACGGAGGCGGAACGATCGCCAGCGGACCGAACACCTGGCCGAAGAGTCAGGCCGACGTCACCGACCGGCTCATTCGCCCGGGCGACGTCGTGTATGTCGACCTTTACAACATCGGTTACAACGGTTACCGGTCGTGCTACTACAGGACCTTCAGTTGCGGTAAGCCCAAGCCGGCGACCGTCGATGCGCACAAGCGTGCGGTGGACAACCTCTACTCGGTGCTCGGCGCGATCAAGCCGGGTGCGACCACGGCGGAGGCCGCCCGGCGCTTCCCCGACGAGCAGGGCGAGTACTGGGAGTACTACGGTGCCACCGAGCCGTGGCAGATGACGACCAACCATTGGGGGCACGGCCTCGGCCTGTCGCAATACGAGATCCCGATGACCTGGCGCGGTGTGCCCGAGGAGCACCCGATCACCTACCAGGAGGGAATGGTGATGGCGATCGAGACCCAGGACCGCGACGGGTCTCAGGGGGTGAGGGTCGAGGAGGAGATCGTGGTCAGGGAACAGGGCGTCGAGCTTCTCTCCCAGTGGCCGATCGACGAGATCACGGTGTGTGGGTGAGAGGTGTCACTTCAGTCGCGAGTGGTCGTGGTCACCGGTACAAGTCGCGGCATCGGGCTGGGGATCGCGCGCTGCTGCATCGGTGCCGGCGCTCGGGTTCTCGGCGTCAGCCGTTTCGGCGCGATGCACGATGAGCTCGGCCCGGCCTACGCGAGTGTCCGTATCGACGTGAAAAGTCCAACCGCGGCGGAGGACTTGCTGGCGGAAGCGCTCGCTCGGTTCGGGCGCGTCGACGCACTCGTCAACAACGCCGGAGTCCTCGCCACGGCCAACTGCTGGGAACAGGACGACCCGCAGCTGGGACGAGATGATGAGTATTAACCTCACCGGTCCGTTCATGCTCAGCCGGCGCTTCGCGGCTCACTGGGCGCGGACGGGTGTTCCCGGAACGATCGTCAACATCTGCTCGCTCGAGTCAGGACGCGCCTGGGCCTCGCCGCCCCAGGCCGGATACGCCGCGACGAAGAGCGGACTGCTCGGGCTGACCCGTTCGCTCGCGCTCTCGCTCGCGCGCTACCGGATCCGGGTCGTCGCGATCGCGCCCGGGATCGTCGAGTCGGAGATGACCGGCCCCGACCGGCCGGCCATCGAGGCGCGGATCCCGCTCGGCCATCGGCTCACCTCGGCCACCGAGATCGGTGACGCCGCGGTGTGGCTGATCAGCGACCAGGCCGCGCACGTGACCGGCGAGATGGTGTTCGTCGACGGGGGCTACAAACTCAAGTGATTGGGCGCTTCGACGGCCGGCGCGTCATGGTCACTGGTGCCGGCTCGGACATCGGCTTCGCCATCGTGCGCAGGTTCGACTGCGAGGGTGCGGTGGTGCTCGGCGTTGACGCGGACGCAGCTCTGCTCGAGCGGACGTGCCGCCGCACACGCATGGCCTCGGCAATCGCGGTCGACGTACGGGAGCCCGACGCGGAGAAGGTGATGAGCGACTTCAGGCCCGACGCGCTGATCAACGCGGCTGAGGTTTGTCACAACCACGCGGCCCTCGACTATCCCCTGGACTCGTGGCAGGAGACCATGGACATCAACCTGAAGGCCATGTTCCGCCTGAGCCGCGAGTTCGTGCGCGCACGTATCGCTGCCGACAAGCCAGGGGTGATCGTCAACCTGGCGTCGGTCGAGTGCTTCGTCGCCGCGCCCGACCACCTCGCGTACACGGCGTCGAAGACTGGCGTGGTGATGCTGACGAAAGCCTTCGCCCTTGAGCTGGCAACTCATCGGATCCGGGTCACCGCGGTGGCACCGCCGCCACCGGAGAAGGGCGAGAACGGGGCGGCGAGCGAGGAGCTCAGAGAGCGGATTCCGATGGGTCGGCGTGGCACTCCGGCCGAGCTCGCGGCGGTGATTGCGTTCCTGGCTTCGGACGAGGCATCGTTCATGACCGGTGTGGTCGTGCCGGTCGACGGCGGATGGCTGGCCGCATGACTCGAGGCGACCGACCGCGGAGCGCGCTATGAGCGTCGAGATCAAGCGCATCCACCATGCTGGCATCCCGGTCAGCGATCTGGAGCGCTCGGTCTCATTCTTTCGCGACGTGTTCGGCTTGACCCCCGAGTTCCGGGTCGAATCCGAGGGCGCCGAGCTGTCTCGGGCGGTCGGCGTCGACGGCGCCCACAGCCTGATGGCGATGATTCCCCTCCCGGGCGGAAGCGCGATCGAGCTCCTCCAGTACGTCGCACCCGCCGGCCGGCCGCACGACCGTGACAACAACGACGTCGGCGCCACGCACATTTGCCTGGAGGTGACCGACATCGCAGCCGCGCGCAACGCGATCGCACGGCACGGGGTCGAGTTCCTGGCCGAGCCGCTGAAAGCTGAAGACGGCCCGCTGGCGGGCTGGCAGTTCGTCTACTTCAAGGACCCGGTGGACGGGATCACGTTTGAGCTGATGCAGCCGCCGCGCCGGGGTTCGGAGCCTTGACCGCCTCCGAAGATCTGCTCCTGTGGGCGGGATCCGTGCGCGAGTATGGATGGGCGGATCGGATCGCCGCGGCCCACGCGGGCGGGTTCTCGCTCACCTCGCTGTTCCCGGCCGACGTCCAGCGGGCGGAGGGTGAAGGAATCTCGAGGCACGAGCTGAACGCGATGTTCACTGACGCCGGGATTTCGGTTGCGGTGATCGACCCGTTCACGAAGTGGCTCCCGACCTGGGTTCCCGGCCCGACGATCACCGACGCGGAGATCGCGTTCGCCGACTTCGAGGAGCGCGACGTCTTCGCTATCGCGCACGCCTTCGGTGCCGAGCTGATAAGCCTGAACGAGTTCTTCGGCGAGCCGGTCGACGCCGAGGTCGGCGCCGAGTACTTCGCGGCGTTATGCGACCGCGCCGCCGGCGAGGGGCTGCGGATCATGCTGGAGCCGATGCCGTTCTCCGGCGTCAGCGATCTCGCGCTGGCCTGGGAAATCGTGCGTATGGCCGGACGCGCGAACGGCGGCCTGATCCTCGACGCCTGGCATTTCTTCCGCCGCGGTCCGGACCTGGCCTTGTTGGCTTCGATTCCCGGCGATCGAATCTTCGCGATTCAGCTCGACGACGCGCCGGCCGAGCCCGAAGGTTCGGTCAAGGCCGAGTCGATGCATCGGCGGCTGCTCCCGGGCGCAGGCGAGCTCGACCTGGACGGCTTCATGCGCGCGCTGGCCCCGGCCGTGGGGCGGCGCTACATCGGGCCCGAGATCTTCTCCGACGAAGCGTGGCGCCTGCCGGCGCGGGAGCTCGGACGGCGCCTGGGAGCGACGACCCGACGGGTGCTCGGATCGCTCGAGCGCGTTGACTCAGGCGTCGTCGATCTATAGATTTTCGATATGGAGTTTCGATAAGCGATACAGAGTAGGAGTGCCGATGCCGCGCGTCACGCCCCTCGACATCGAGGAGAACAGCTTCTTTCGGATCCTCGGTTATCTGCCCAACGTGGCCGCCGGATGGCAGGCCCTTGACAAGGAGATGCGATTCGGTGGATCCCTTGATCCCGAGCTCAAGGAGCAGGTCCGCCGTTCGATGGCGCCCGGGGTCGGCTGCGAATTCTGCGCGACGCTCGGCGGTCCGGCGGCCGAGGAAGTTGATCAGAAGGTGGCGCTCGGGATCGCCTACGCGCAAGCGGTCGTCACGGACCATCGCGAGCTCGACGACTCGATGTTCGTGGTCCTGCGTGAAGAGTTCACCGAGTCCGAGATCGTCGAGCTGACGGTCTGGATCTGCTTCATCACTGCAGGCCAGATGTTCGGCTCGATCATGGACGTCGGGCCGGCGACCGACTCCGACGTGGAGGCCTTCCACACTGGCCTTGCGGAGTCCGCGCGCGAGCACGCCGCGACCGCCGGCCGATAGCCGCTCGCCGCGGTGAGGCATGGTCGTCCTCGTCACTGGCACGAGCCGCGGTATCGGCGAGGGGATCGCGTCGCTCCTGCTCGAGCGGGGTCACCGCGTGGTCGGCGTCAGCCGCGCCGGGAGTCGGGGTGTGGTGCGCGACCATGCCGGGTTTGCCGATGTCCGCCACGACCTATCGGACCCCCTACGGGTAGAGGAAGTGGTCAGCCACGCGCTCAGTGCCTTCGGCACGATCGACGCGCTCGTCAACAACGCCGGCACCCTCCACTCGACCGGGTGTCACGAGCAGACAGATGCCGAGTTCGACGAGATGCTGGCACTCAATCTGACCGTGCCATTCCGGCTCTCCCAGTTACTCGCGCGGCACTGGGTCGCGGAGGAGATCCGTGGCGTGATCGTCAACATCTGCTCGGTCGAGTCCCAGGTCGCCTGGCCGCCGCCCGGACAGTCGGGGTACGCCGTCACCAAGGCCGGGCTGCTGGGTCTGACCCGGGGGCTGGCGCTTGCGCTTGGCGGCGATGAGATCCGGGTGGTCGCGGTCGGCCCAGGCGTGATCGAGACCGAAATGTCGATCTCGGGCGACCTACGCGGTCGGATTCCGCTCGGCCACCGCTACGGCACGACCACCGACGTCGCCGAGCTGACCGCGTTCCTGCTGTCAGGCGCCGCGCAATACATCACTGGCGAGATCGTCTACGTGGACGGCGGCTACGTAATTCAATGATCACGAGAACCAGAGGAGGCTGAAGTCAATGCCGATGATCGACAGCGCGCCGAGCCAGGCGTACGACCCGCTACAAAGCGTGCTTGCGCACCTGCCAGACGGCATGTACGGCTCTTATCAGGGCTTATGCAACTTCATGCTCATCGACCCGCTCGTGCCGATGAACGTCAAGGAAGGCCTGCGGTACCTCTCGGCGGTGACGATCGGGTGCGAGTTCTGCCGCACGTTCAAGGAGGTTGACAGCGAGGGCAATCGTCTCCTCCCCGACAGCTTCTACGAGCAGGTCGGGGCCGGGGCTCCCGACTGGGAGGCGTGCATCGAGGCCAAGTGGGCGCCCACGTTCGAGATGGCGGGCGAGGTGCTCGGCGATGGAGAGATCACGCCACGCACGCTCGAACGTCTGAAGGCCAACCTGACCGATTCGCAGATCGTCGAGTCGCTGTTCTACCTGCTGCTGATCGGAGCGTCGCATCGGTTCTCGCACGCACTCGGCGTCGAGGCGACATGCGCGGTGCCGACGCGTCTGCTCGCCGGCGGCGAGGCGAGCGCGGCGACTGTCGCCCGATAAAGCGCCGGAAGGTGAGAGCGGACCATCGCTACGACGTCGTCGTGCTCGGCGCCGGGTCGGCGGGCTGCGTGCTCGCGTCCCGTCTGAGCGAGCAACCCGAGCGAACCGTCTGCCTGGTCGAGGCTGGCCCGGACTACGGTCCGTACGGCAGCGGCCGGTGGCCGCCCGAGGTTCTCGACGCACGCGCGGCGCCCTATACACACGACTGGGGCTTCGGTGATGGCGGGTCGCTGCTGCGCGCCCGGCTGATCGGCGGCTGCTCGGCCCACAACGCGTGCTTCGTCGTATGGGGTGCGCCAAAGGATTACGACGAGTGGGGGGCGCTCGGAAACGAGGGATGGTCGTTCGCGGCGATCCGTCCTCACCTCGAGCGGGCCGAGCGGATGATCGAGACCCGCGCGGTAGAGCCGGAGGAGATCACCCCGGTCCAGGGGGCCGTGATCGAGGCCGCCGACGCGGCCGGGATCCCGCGGCTCAAGGACCTCAACCGGCTGGACGTGACGGACGGGATCGCGCCGGTGCCGTTGAACGCAGCCGGCGACGTTCGCTGGAACGCGGCCTTCGCATATCTCGACCCCGCGCGCGAGCGCTCCAACCTGACGATCCTCGACCGCGCTCTGGTCGACCGGCTGGGGTTCCGCGGCGACCGGGCCCGGCAGGCGATCGTCCACCGAGACGGACAGGCACTGAAGCTCGAGGCCGACCTGTTCGTGCTCGCCGCCGGTGCCTACGCCTCGCCTGCGGTCCTGCTGCGGAGCGGCGTCGGCCCGGAGGAGGGGCTGCGTCGGCTCTCGATCGAGACCGCTTCGTCGCTGCCCGGCGTCGGCGCGCATCTGGTCGACCATCCGGGCGTCGGGCTCCAGTTCGCGCTCACGGACGAGATCCAAGACGCGACGACGCGCTTCGCCGAGGCGCGCGCGCTGTTCAAGGACCAGTGCATCCTCAGGGCCGCGAGCCGCCGCCGACCCGACGGCTGCTCCGCGCTGCACCTTGTCCCTCGCACGAGCGACGTCGACGGCGGGGGCTACCGAGCGGATGTCGGCGTGTTCGTGCTCAAGCCGTTGTCGTCAGGCTCGGTCACGTTGCGCAGCGCCGACCCCGGCGTGCTGCCGGTGATCGACAACGGGTTCCTCTCCGATCAGGGCGCCACGGACACCGCACTCCTAGTGGAGGGGATCGAGCTCATGCGCGAGCTGAGCCGCCTCCCGCCGCTCGACCGCGCGGTGAGCACTGAGCTCGGCCGCGCGGCTGGGGAGGACGAGCCGGTCGAGCAGTTCGCCCGCAGGCGCGTGAAGGGGTATGACCACCCGGTTGGCAGCTGCAAGATGGGACCGGCAAGCGATGAGCTTGCGGTCGTCGATCCGGACGGCCGCGTTCACGGCTACGAGAACCTGTACGTCGTCGACGCGTCGATCATGCCGACGATCCCGCGCGCGAACACGCATCTGACCGTGCTGGCGATGGCGGAGCAGATTGCCGAGCGACTAGCGCCCCGGCCCGAGTTCTCAGTCCTGGCGTTCGAGCGCTGAGCGGACGGCGGCGATCGTCTCGCCGGCCGTGTCAAGCCCACGTTCCCATGGCGGTTCGACCATGATTTCGTCGAACCCCAGCTCGGCCAGCGCGACGACCGCGTCCGGCAGCTCGTCCGCCTGTTCCGGGCGCGCGTGTAATTTCATGACCTTGGCGGGCTGAGGTCCGCCGGCCTGCACTCGCAACGCGGTCAGGGTGGCCAGGCGCTCCCGGATGACTTCGAGCTCGAGCGTGTGCACGAAGTCGAGGGCGAGCCAACCGTCACCGTGGCGCGCCGCGTGTCCGAGCGCCGCGTCTGACATCCCGCCGACGAGCAGCGGCGGGCCCCCGGCCTGGGCGGGCGGCGGATGCAGCACGACACCGGACGGGACATCGATGTGCCGGCCGGCAAAGGCCGACGGGGCGCCGGTCCAGCAGTCGCGCAGGACCTGAAGCATCTCATCGAAACGAGCGCCGCGCCGCCGGTAGTCGAACCCGAGCGCCTCCATCTCGTCCCGGTACCAGCCGACGCCGACGCCGAGGAACAGGCGCCCGCCGCTCAGCTGGTCGATCGAAGCGGCCATCTTTGCGACCTCAAGGACGCTCCGCTGCGGGAGGACGAGCACCGCCGTTCCGATGCGGCAGGACCGTGTGGCTGCGGCCATGAAAGCGCAGCACACGAAAGCCTCGTAGTAGTCCTCGCGCTTGTCCCACGTCGGGCGACCGTCCGCGCTGTACGGGTAGTCGGTGCTCTCGTGCTCGACCATCAGCAGGTGGTCGGCGACGCAGAGGCTCTCTGCGCCGGCGGCCTCTGCCGTCTGTGCCATCGCGCTCAGCCCGAGACTGCGCGGCAGTTCGCCCGTGGTTGGAACGATTGCACCGATGCGCATCGAAGACCTCGTACCGTACCACGAAAGGCCATATCGCAGAGCGACACGAGACGTAGCGTGTCCACCCAATGAAGGCGCGGACGATCGGCCCGGACAATTTGATACGGTGACTCGCTGAGCGATACCCGGAGCCGGGAACTGAGACGGATGACGCAGTCGAAAGCGCTCGCAACGCGAGGCGTCCGTGATGGCCACTGAACCAGTGGGTCCCAACGCGCAGCGCCCCGACGTCGATGGTGCGTTGCCCCACGTCTTCAGCGCGCTGCGGCTTCGTGGCGTCTTGGTGCGCAACCGTCTGCTGATGACGGGTGCGCAGACCAATATGGCTCCTGGCGGTCGCCCGGGAGATCAGATGGCCGCCTATTACGGAGAGCGTGCGCGCGGCGGAGCGGGGCTGATCGTGACTGAGTGGACCGCCGTCCATCCGTCTGCCTATATCGCTGATCGAGCAATTCGAAACTGGGACGACTCTGCGATCCCCGGCCTGAAACGAATCGCCAACGCCGTGCACGAGCACGATGGCCGTATATTCGCGCAGGTTGGCCACGGTGGGCGCCAGGGTCGCTCGTCACTTTCGGAGCGTCCGCTGCTTTCTGCCTCGGCGCTCCCAAGCCCGGCCCACGGGGAGGCACCAAAGGCGGCCACTCATGATGAGATCAGGGAACTGGTCGGTGCTTATGCGGCGGCGGCACGGCGGGCGGTGATGGCGGGGATGGATGGGGTTGAGATCCACTCTGCATATGGGGGATACCTTCTATCGCAGTGGCTCTCGCCGACGAGCAACATCCGGAACGACGAGTACGGAGGTGACCTCGGAGGGCGGTTGCGGATCGTCCTCGAGGTGGTCGAAGCCGTGCGGTCCGCGGTCGGGGAGGATGTCCCGGTCGGGATTCAGGTGAATGGCGTTGATGGCATTCCGGGCGGGCTGACGCGTGAGGACTCCGCTGAGATCTGTAGGCGCTTGGACGCAACCGGCGCGCTTGACTACATGACGATCAAATCAGGGAGCTGGACTCGCAAGGAGCTGATCGGGCCGGACATGCAGATGCCTCACGGCTTGTGGGTTGAGGACGCTGCAGCAATCAAACGGGTTGTGACCACCTGTCGGGTGTTCACTGTGGGGCGGATCGTTGATCCGCGCCACGCCGAGGAGATACTGGCTGCCGGCAAGGCCGATATGGTCGGCATGACGCGCGCCCACATGGCCGATCCGGAATTGGCGCTGAAGGCGCAATCCGGAAGGTTCGACGATATCCGTTGGTGCATCGGCTCGAATGAGGGGTGTCAGGATTCGCTGTTTAAGGACCGTCACCTGACCTGCACCGTGAACCCGGCGCTGGGACGAGAGCGCGCCTGGGGAATCGGAACGCTGCAGCGTGTTCCGGAGCCCAAGCGGATCTTGGTCGTCGGTGGCGGACCTGGAGGTCTAAAGGCTGCCGAGGTTGCCGCTCGGCGGGGACACGCCGTGACGCTGTGGGAGCGCGGCGACGCGCTCGGGGGACAGGTGAGGCGCTTCGCGAAGGTTCGCTACCGAGCGGAGTATGGACGCCTCGTTGAGCACCTCGAGACCCAACTGGCCAAGCTCCCGGTCGCGGTGGAGCTCCAGCGCGAGGCCACGGCGGCCGACGTCGCGTCATTCGGAGCGCAGATCACGGTGCTGGCCACTGGTTCTGTTCCGGGGCGTTCGGGCTTCCGCCATATGCGGCCAGACCGTCACCCAATAGACGGTCTCGACGCACAGAACGTCGTCAGCACGTGGCGCGTGCTAGACGAGCCTCCCTCGGGAGCACGCGTGCTGGTGGTCGACGATGGCGAGAACGGCTGGAAGCTCGCCGCTACCGCCATACACCTCGCCGCGAATGGCAACCTCACCGAGCTCATGACACCTCACGCTTCAGTCGGTACGGGGCTCGGCCCGATGGCGCTGGCGCCGGCGGTTGCGCGGCTCTTCGAGCTACAGGTCGGTATGCACGTCTTCAGCGCGCTACGCCGCGTCGACGGCGACCATGCGGACACATACCACGTCGTGACGGACGGGTCCGGCCGCCTCGGACCGTACGACCTGATCGTCACCGCCTTCTACAACGAGGTTGAGGATCACCTGTGTCGAGACCTTACGGGACGAATGAGCGGGGTGCGGAGCATCGGGGACTGCGTCGCGCCGCGGATGGTGCTCGATGCAATTCGGGAGGGCGAGGCGCTCGGCCGCGAGGTCTAGCCGCTGTCGCCGTCGCTGACGATAGGGAGTCCGGCTCCACCTGGGCTTGCGCGATTGCCGGACCTTCGGCGTCAGCGCGAGTAGCGAGTCTCGCCTCTGCACGGGATAGCCGCGAGTGACTCTAACCCACGCGTGGGGTCCCTTCACGTTTCCAAGCGCACGGCTGCCCATCATCGTGGACAGGTCGAGCATCTAGCATCAACCGGTTGACCCGCATAACATCCCTGTGGTATCTTGAGCGAATCGCCATATCGCTGACCGATACGGTGGTGCCCCGGGGCACTCGTCGCCGTCAGAGTCTCTGCGGTCCTCACGCCGCAGATCGGAAACTAACTCCGAGCACTGACGAGCCATCACGCGAAGCGTCCGTTCGAGCAGGCGGACTACGCCATGGACGTCGGGATCTATTTACCGACATTTGTTAACCCGACTGTCGCTGCGTCGGACCGGACGCTTGCAGCTAATGCCGCTCGGGCCGAGCGGCTCGGCTTCTCGGCATTGTGGGTTATTGATCATCCTCTTCCGACAGAGCGAGTGCATAACAGTTCGTGGTATGAGCCCCTGACTGCACTCACAAGCGCGGCCGCAGCGACGGAGCGAATCGGGCTTGGCACCGCTACGCTTGTCGCCGGTATCCGACATCCCTTTGCGCTGGCGAAGCAACTGGCCAGTTTGGCTGCGCTCGCCGGACCTCGTGTCACGCTCGGTGCGAGCTCGGGTTGGTTCGAGGGTGAGTACGAGTTGTTCGGCTACGCTCTGAAGCAACGGGCGGGCAGAACCGACGAGTGCCTTCGGGCCCTAAGACGTCTTCTTTCCGAGCCCCGCGTAACTTACGAAGGCCGCTACTGGCAAATCCCTGATGCGGCGCTGGCGCCTCGCCCGGAATGGCACTTGCCAATCATGATTGGTGGTGGTTCGCGGCTTCCGAAAGCGGGGGCGGACACCGACGTTCCGGTGATGGCGGACAGCGTTCTTAGCCGCATTGTTGAGCACGATGGCTGGCTCGCTCCCTGCTCCGGCAGCGACAGCGTCACGTTTGAAGACCTCGCGAAGGTGCGAGCCGCAGTCGATGCGCGACCTGCTGGATCGGACGGCTTTCGCTACGTCCAAGTCCAGTGGACGTACGTGGTCGACACCAACGACCGCGAGAAAGCGCTGCGACTGCAGATGGAGCGGTTTCAGCGCGTCGCCGGAGAGGGGCGCACAGCCGAGCACTTGCAGGAGTGCTACTTGCTCGGATCAATCGACGAGATCGGCGCGCGGGTTGCGCGCATCCGGAACGCCGGATTCGACGGCATCGCAATCAGTCCTGCGGTCAACGAACCTGAGCAACTCGAGTTGATCGCCGCCGCGACCTTCGACGCCGCCGATCATAAGCCGGCATAGCACACAATCGCCGAGACTGAGCTATTAGCTATCGAAAGGAGCGCGGTATGCCTAAGCGAGTAGAAGTGCCTGTGAACCCTGAGCTCTTCGGCCTGATCGGTTCCGAAAGTCGATGGAGTGACGCCGTCGTCGTGAACGATTTGATCTTCGTCACCGGGCAGCTCGGCTGGGACAAGCAGACCGGCGAGTTCGTCGACGGTATCGAAGCCCAAACCGAACTCGCGCTCAAGAACCTGTCCGACGTCTTGGAGCGAGCTGAGAGCTCGCTTGCGGATGTCGTGCAGACGCGCATCTATTTGATTGAACACGACGATTATGCTCGCTACGAGCTCATCTATAAGCGCTTCTTCGACCGCCATTCCCCAGCGCGTGTCACCGTCGTCGTGGCGGAGCTGATCCATCATGCCCTGATCGACATTGAGGCCATCGCGGTCAAGGGCTCGGGGTCCGCGGCCGACTAGCCGCTCAATCGGTCACGCCTGCTGGACGCTCAGCAGGACCACGCCAAGCACGACCATCACAATTCCGCCGGCGCGGACGAGGCTGATTCGCTCTGAGAACACCGCTACCGCGAGTAGCGCTGACACCAGAGGATACGCCGCGGTCACAGGCACGACCTTCGTGACTGGGCCGTTGTCGAGGGCAACGAAGAGTGCCACCAGCCCGGCGACTGCCAACAGCCCCGACGCAGCGGCCCAGGCGTCACCGACGCCCAGGTTGAGATGCACCCCGCGGACGACCGCGATCACCACCACCGACACGGCGTAAACGATTGCCGTCCAGACGATCATGTCCGGCCAGCGCAGGTGGCGGAGCGAAAGCTTAGTAGTGATCCCGAGCCCGGCGGTGAGCACGATGTAACACAGCGCGGGAATCAGCCAGCGAGCGGTCATCGTCTTCACGGGCTCGGTGCAGAAAAACCGCGGGCCGCCACCATGACGGCTCGAGCCAGAGCGTCGTGCAGATAGAGCGTGAGGGCGATCTCCGCGTCGGGACGGTTCGAGATGGAGGGCGGGTATCGCTGATCGATACGCATCCTCTTAGTACGATACGAGAGCTCCGAACATCCGTCAACCTGGGTTCTGTGCGAGGGCTGGCGCGATGCACGAACGCAGATTTGAGCGCTTCGGCGGCGGTGTGGGCGTCGTCGGCATGGACACGTGGCAATCGGGTGCGGATTGGGGATCTGTGGATCCGGGCGAGGCGGTGGAAACGCTCGGCGCGGCCGCTGTTGCGGGCGTCACGTTCTTTGACACTGCCGATGTCTACGGGGACGCGCGCAGCGAGGAGTTCTGCGGGCGTCTGCCGTAGGCGCGCCCGATGTGTTGGTTGCCCCAAGTTGGGGCGCCGGTTGATCAGGTGCCCGCAGCAGCGCCTACGGTGTGTCGTGGAGACTTGCGCGCCGGCGCTCCGCGCGATCCAGCGCCCGGGCGTGGCGACCGTGCAGATCATTTTGAATTGTTTCCGGCGGAAGCCGCTGGAGGAGGTTCTGCCCGCTGCCCTGCAGGCTAGTGTCGCGATCATCGCGCGCGCGCCGCTCGACTCGGGGATGCTGTCGGGACGCTACGACGAGCAGACCCGGGTCGCCGCCGATGATCACCGCAGCTACAACCGCCACGGCGAGGTTTTCGATATTGGGGAGACATTCTCAGGCGTTTCGTAGGAGATCGGGCTGACCGCCGCCGGAGAGCTCACCCAGCTGGTTGATGTCATGAAGGGCCGGGGCCGCGGCGGCCCGGGCGGCAGGCGCCACCCGGGCGGCAGGAAGTCGGCCCTCCGTCCCGAACCGCGAAGTTGAAGACCGCGCGGATTACGGCCGCGCGGCCGGACAATTCGAGAGGAGGACCGACCATGTCCAACCCTACGCGGTGGGTCGGCATCGACCTGCACCGCCGGCGGTCGCAGATCGCGATCATCGACGAGCACGGGGAGCTTGCGCTCTCGCGGAGGATCGTCAACGATCGTGACACGTTCGGTGAGCTGCTGGGCGACCTGGACGGGACGCACGTGGCGCTCGAGGCGACCTACGGCTGGGAGTGGCTGGCGGAGCTGCTCGAGGAGGCCGGCTATGACGTGCACCTCGCGCACCCGTTGCGTACCGACGCGATCGCTTCCGCGCGGGTGAAGACCGACGCGGTCGACGCCAAGACGCTCGCGCACCTGCTCCGCACCGGGCTTCTGCCCGAGGCGTATATCGCCCCGCCCGAGCTGCGCGATCTGCGCGAGTTGCTTCGCCACCGCGCGGTGCTGACCCGGATGCGGACCGCGATCAAGAACCGCGTGCACGCGCTCCTGGCCCGCCAGGGCATCCTGCCCGAGCACACCGACCTGTTCGGCAAGGCCGGCCGCGAGTTCCTCGCGAGCCTCGAGCTGCCCGAAGGAACGCGCCGGCGGCTGGACAGCCTGATGTCGCTGATCGGCGACTTCGATCGCGAGATCACCGCCACCACCCGCGAGATCGACGCGCGCGCCAAAGCCGACGAGCGTGTGCCCGTGCTCTGCCAGCTCCCCGGTATCGGCCGCTACACCGCGATGCTGATCATCGCCGAGGTCGGCGACGTCACCCGCTTCCCCACCGCCCGGCATCTGTGCGCCTGGGCCGGGCTCGCGCCGACCGTCCGCAGCTCCGACGGCAAAGCACGCCTCGGGCATATCTCCCGCCAGGGATCGCCGGCGCTGCGCTGGGCGCTGACCGAAGCCGCGCAGAAGATCCCCACCGGCGGCGGCCCGCTGCGCGCGATGTTCGAGCGGATCGCCAAACGCCGCGGACGCAACATCGCCAAGGTCGCGGTCGCCCGCCAGATCCTCACCCTCTGCTACTACGGGCTCAGGGACGGCGAAATCCGCTGCCTCAAACACCAGCCCATCGACGACCACGACAACCAGGAACTGGCCGAGGCCGCATGACCCACGCCAGCTCACACCACACTCGCGCGCACGAGGGCGCGAGGTGCAAGCTCGGGCGAGCTCGCTCCTGTGTCTGGCCTCCTTCTCGAGATCGATAAGGACGGCCGTGAGGTTGATTGAGCCCCCGAGCACCGCACGACACTCTGGTCCGCCCCGCGCGACCGGATGGATGACTGGAGCCTCCTCCCAAGCCGGAACGCAGTCAGCGACCCGGCGCCCCACCCCAGAGCCCCATGACCACCACCACGCTCCCTGCCAGACTCACCCGCCCGCGTCAAGCGCCACCAGCCAGCGCCGATCACCCACGCCCGCACCACACCGCGCTTGACCCAGCCGGGCTCGCCTGGCAACTGATCAACCAATCCGGGGCGAAGCCCCGAAACCCCAACCATCCCGGCCTCATCCGACACCCGGGCCTCCCGAACACGCACTCGCACTCAACCCGCACACCGCGGGGTCTGACAACACCCGGCCTCATGGATGACACGGGCCAGATGTCGCCGCAGTTTGCGTTGCGGTGGATCCTCGATCAGCCCGGAGCGAGCACGGTCATACCGGGGGCCCGTGACGCCGACTAGCCCGTCCTTGATCTCAGCGCCGACCTGCGACGCCCAGAACGCAAGCCATGCGGGCGGGTCTCGATCAGCTGCCACACCTCGGGGATGTGCCCTGCCCGCTTGTCGGTCAGCGCCAGCCCGAAGTCCCAGGGGAACTCGGTCTGATGAGTCGAGACGTACGGGAACGCGAGCCTCGTCCGCTGCTTGTATGGCGCTCATCGAGCCAGCCTTCCGGACCCGGTGCTGTCGATCACCGCGGCGGTCGTGGGTGCGCCTGGCCGGAAAGAGGCGTGGGCTGGATCGTAACGCCGGACCGGATTGGGCATCATCTGGACACCACGAGAAATTGGGCCAGATTGGGCATCAAGCAGCGCTCAGAATCCCAGATTTACGGGCAATTCTCGACACGAGACGTCTAACTCAAAAGCGCCTGCGGGCGAAGGCGAGCTGAGCTGGAGAAATCGCTGGATCGCTGAGATCAGCCGCGCCACCTGGCTCGGCTGCGTAGGGGTCGCGACGGAGCTGCGGACCATCGCCCCGAAGCAGGATCATCGGTGCTCGGCGGCCTTGACATACGACTGGCATATCAGATATATACGGCTCGTATGGCTACGAGGGCCGATCGATAGCGCTGGGGCGCATGTCAGCCAAACCCCAAGCCTTTGTGCGCCAATCGCGCGTGCGTGGGCGGGTCGGGCAGGGCTGCACGTGTTCCGGTCCCCAGCGCTGGGATGAGCCGGTAGCGACAATTTCTCGGATGACCGGTGCGACGGTGGTGGGCGTTCATGCTCCTGCCGCGTCTCGTTCGGGGCAAGCCATGAGGAGGGCAGTGGAGTGAGAGGTCGTGCAAGTACGGTCCGGCGTGCGCTGTCGTGTGCGGCAGTGGCGGCGGCGCTTGTGGTCGCCGGCTGCGGCAGCTCGAGCAGCAGTAGCAGTAGTGCCAGTACCGCCGCGAGCGGTGGCAGCAGCAGCGCCTCCACCAGCAGCGCCAGCAGCTCTGGCAGCAGCGGGAGCAACGTCCGGATCGGCCTCGTGCTTCCCGATGTCAGCAACCCCTTCATCGCGGCCGAGCAGCTCGGGGCGCAGAACGAGGCCAAAAAGTACGGCTACACGCTTCTGGTCAAGGGCAGCAACGACGGCGAGGCGCAGGTGCAGGCGTTCCAGACATACCTGGGCGCGGGTGTCAAGTTTCTGGGCATCAACACGATCGATGGCAAGGCCATGGGCGCGGCAGTGACTCAGGCGAACGGCAAGAACATCCCGGTCATCGGTATGCAGTCACCGCCGGCGTCCGGAAAGCTCGTCACGTTCATCGCGTCGAGCAACCTCGATGCCGGCGTCACGGTTGGCAAGGGCATCGTGGCGTACTGCGCCAAGTACAACCCCTGCAAGATCGGCGACGTCCAGGGCGAATTGACCGACCCATCCGGGGTGGATGAGGAAAAGGGCATGAAGAGTGTCATCGCGAGCCACCCGAACATCAAGATCGTCTCGGCGGCACCGACGAACTACGACCCTGAGATGGCGTTGAACGTCGCCGAGAGCATGTTGACTGCGCACCCCGATATCAAATGGCTGTTCGCGTGGTGGGATCAGGGAGCCCAGTCGGCGGTCGCGGCGGTGAAGGCGAAGGGCCTCACCGGTAAGGTCGCGGTGTCCGGCTTCAGCGGTAGCTGCCCGGCGACCCAGGATGTCCTGGCCGGGAAGATCAGCTATGACGCGATGGAGTTCCCGCTCCTTCAGGGTCAGACGTTCATCGACGACATCCACAAGTACGTCGGAGGTGACAAGACCTTCCCGTCGATGACGCTGATTCCCGCGTACGGCATCACGCCAGCGCTCGCGCACTCCGTCCTCAGTGGGCAGACGCAGGCGCCGGCTTATGTCGTGCAAGCCCTGAAGCAGGCGCAGTCCGGTTGCCCAGGTCTGTAATGGGCGACGGGCAATCCCGCACACGCGAGAACGCTGGTTGATGACGGATCCGCGGCAAAGCATCCACGCAGCGGATGCACAGGTCGAGCCACCCACGGGTGGCTCGACCGACGTGGCGCAGTCCCCGGCCGGCGCCGGCTCGCCGGCCGGGACTGAGTCGGCGGCGGGAGGGGCTCCGGGGGCAGCGGCTCGGGTTCGGAGCCTCAGCTCGCGTTTCGACAGGTACAAGCGAACGAGTGGGCTGGTCCTCGCGCTGATCATCACCTGCGTGATCTTCACCGTCGAGAGCTCGTACTTCCTGACTGTCGAGAACTTCTACAACATCCTCCTGCAGGCGGCCAACCTGGCGATCGTCGCCGCCGGCCTGACGGTTGTGATCCTCGTCGGCGAGATCGATCTGTCGATCGGCTCGGTTGAGGCGCTCACCGGATCAGTGGCCGCGATTCTGATGATCAACGCGCATTTCGGGACCGTGCTTGGCGTGGTATGTGCGCTGCTGGCGGCGGTCATCGTCGGGTTCGTCAACGCCTTCCTGACGACCAAGATGCGTGTGGTGTCGTTCATCACAACTCTGGCCATGTTGGGCATCGCCGAGGGGCTGGCGAACATCCTCACCCACGGTCAGGCGATCGAGGGGTTCCCGAACGCATACCAGAAGATCGGCCAGGCCACCATCGGGCCGAACGGCTTCCCGGTGCCCGCGGTGATCGCCATCGTCACGATCATCGTGATCTACCTTCTGCTGACGCAGACGCGTCTGGGCAAGCACATGTTCGCCGTCGGCGACAGCCGGCAGGCCGCGGCGTTCGCGGGCATCAGCCCCGCACGCGTGAAGACGATCGCGTTCGTCATCTGCGCGTTCTGTGCCGGCATCGGCGGCATCATTCTGAGCGCCCGCCTGAACGCTGGGAACGGCCTGTTCGGCCAGAACGATCTCCTTAGCGCCGTGGCCGCCGTCGTGATCGGTGGCGCGTCGCTGTCAGGCGGTGTGGGCAGCGTCGTCGGTACGACGATCGGCGTGCTCTTGATCGCGACGATCGAGGATGGGCTGGTGCTCCTCAACGTCCCAGATTTCTGGCAGCAGATCGTCGTCGGCGCGTTCATCGTGGGAGCAGTGATGATCGATCAGATCGCCAAGGGCCTGGCCCAGGTCGAGGACTAGTCGATGTCTACGCAAACGAGCGCCGATGTCGCCGGAAGGCCCGTGCTGGAGGTGCGCGAGGTGTCGAAGAAATTCGGGGCGGTGCAGGCACTCACCGAGGTCACCTTAACTCTGCATGCTGGAGAGGTACTCGGACTCGTCGGGGACAACGGCGCGGGCAAGAGCACATTGGTGCGCTGCATCGGAGGAATCCACAGGCTTGACGGAGGCGAGGTCAGCATCGACGGGGAGGTCCGCGAGCACCTCGACCCAGAAGGCGCGCGCGCCCTCGGGATCGAGACCGTTCATCAGCACCTATCGCTGGTGGAGCGGTTCGACGTCACCGAGAACATGTTCCTGAACCGTGAGGTGACCAGGCGTGGAGTCGGGCGGCACCTCGGCTGGCTCGACAAGCGCTTAATGCACCGGCAAACCGTTGATGTTCTGTCAAAGCTCAGCATTCAGATTGACGCGGGCGCACGCGTGTCCAACCTGTCCGGAGGTCAGAGGCAAATCATCGCAGTGGCTCGAGCGGTGACGTGGGGCAGCCACATTGTCATGTTGGATGAGCCCGCCGCCGCGCTCGGCGTACGGCAGTCGGAGATGGTGCTGAGCTTCGTGAGGATGCTCGCGGGACGGGGCGTCGCTGTTCTGTTCATCACACACAACATGGAGCACGTGATCGAGGTAACCGATCGCGTCGTCGTGCTGCGTCAGGGCAGAAAGGTCGCGGATATGCGCACGGAGGAAACCTCGGCGAGCGAGGTCGTCGGGTACATCACCGGTGGCAACACGGCCGGTCAGCCCGCACGGAGGCCCAACGATGAAGGGCGTTGACGCGATCGCAGCAGTCCTCGAGGCGGAAGGCACCGAATGCCTCTTCTGCTTCCCTGACAACAGCCTGATCGAGGCCGCGGCAAAGCTGGGCATCCGGCCCCTGGTCGCGCGCAGCGAACGGGGCGCAGTCGCGATGGCGGATGGGTACGCCAGGGTGGGCAATGGACAAAAGCCGGCGGTGGTCGCCGTCCAGTACGGACCCGGCATCGAGAACAGCTTCGGCGCCGTCGCGCAGGCGTACTCCGACTCATCCCCCGTCTTGATCCTGTGTGGTCACATATCGGCTGACAGGCTCGGGCAGCCGCCGACGTTCGATTCAGTGGCCAGCTTTCGCGAAATCACAAAATGGGTGGTCAGGATCAACGCGCCGGGCCGCATCGAGGACGTGCTGCGCCGAGCGTTCCTGTACCTGAGGACGGGGCGCCCCGGTCCAGTTGTGATCGACGTGCCGCTCGAGGTCGCGACCAGCGAGGACGTCGCCGACCCGCGATCGACATACATTCCAGGAGTGAAGACAAGGCCGGCGCCGGACCCGGCGGACGTCGGGCGAGTGCTCGAGGCCTTGTCCCAGGCAGAGCTGCCGCTGCTCCACGTCGGGCAAGGCGTTCTGTACGCCGGCGCGTCCGAGCGGCTGGTCGAGTTCGCCGAGCTCCTCAACGCGCCGGTGATGACCACCCTCACCGGAAAGAGCGCGTTCCCCGAGGATCATCCGCTGTCGTTGGGCGCCGGCGGCAAGACCGGAAAGAGGATCCTGGCGCACTTCCTCGACAAGTCGGACCTGATCTTCGGGATCGGCTCCAGCCTGACCAAGACGGTATTCGGAGCGCCGATTCCTCCGGGGAAGGTCGGCGTGCAGGCGACCATCGACGAGCGCGACCTAACGAAGGATTACCCGATCAGCCATGCCCTGCTTGGCGATGCATCCTTGGTGCTCGACGAGTTGGTGAGGCAGGCGCACACGGCGGGGCCGTCGCTATCGAAGAGGCGGGCCTCGCTCGCCGAGGAGATCTCATCGCTGAAGACGTCGATCGACGAGGAGTGGCGCCCGCACTTCGACTCCGACGAGGTGCCAATGAGCCCCTACCGGGTCATCCGGGAGCTGATCGACGCTCTCGACCCGCGTGAGACCATCATCACTCACGACTCGGGGTTGCCACGGGACCAGCTCGCGCCGTTCTGGCCGGCACTGGTTCCAAGGAGCTATCTCGGATGGGGTAAGTCAACGCACCTCGGGTACGGTCTGAGCCTCGCGCTGGGCGCGAAGGTGGCCAGTCCCGACAAGACGGTGGTCAACGTCATGGGGGACAGTGCGATCGGCATGGCGGGCATGGAGCTCGAGACGGGCGCCCGACTTGGTCTTCCCATCATCACGGTCGTCTTCAACAACGGAGGCATGTCTTTCTACGAGCGCGGATACCCGGTGGCAACGCGGGAGTTCGGCCTGAAGTACCTGCATGGTGACTATGCCGAACTCGCAAGAGCGCTGGGCGTCGCAGGCGAGCGCGTGAGCTCGCCGGACGACATACCCGCGGCGATCGAGCGAGCGGTGGCGTCGACACGCGATGGTTCTCCGGCGCTGCTTGAGATGATCACCAAGGAGGAAGATGCGCTGGCCACCTGGTGACGGCGGGGTGCGGCGGCCGGGATGACGACTCGCCACGGGGAGTCACGCGGTGAGCGTGCCAGCGAACATCGTCGCGCCCGGAGTCGAGGAACTCATCGAGCTCGCCGCGCGGGACGACATCGTGCTGAACGAGCAGGAGGCGGGAGACCTCGTCGAGGTGGTAGCCCGACTGCTGGAGGCGGCGGAGCGGGCGCTCAGCCTCAACTACGAGCTTCATGTCGCGCGGCCGAGCGGCCGGGACGCGGGTCACACGCCTACCCCCGAAGAGAACCCCCACAACGCGTTCATCCGCATGTGCCACGTCGCCGGCGCCGAGTCGGGACCACTCGCGGGACGGACCGTCGCGGTCAAGGACAACATCTCGGTCGCGGGTGTCCCTACGACGAACGGTTCGAGGATGCCGGCGTACACCCCGGATCTCGACGCGGTGGTGGTCGAGCGGGTTCTCGACGCGGGTGGGCTGATCGTCGGCAAGCTCAACATGGACGACATGGCCGCCGCCGGCACGGGTGAGACGAGCGCGTTCGGCCCGGCGCGGAACCCTGTCAACCCTGCTTACTCCGCCGGTGGCTCGTCGGGCGGTTCGGGAGCCGCGGTCGCCGACGGGTCGGTGGATCTCTCGCTCGGCGTCGACCAGGGCGGGAGCGGCCGGATCCCCGCGGCGTTCTGTGGCGTAATCGCGGTTAAGGCTACGCAGGGGCTGGTGCCGTCATTCGGGGTGAACCACATCGATCACACGATCGACTCAGTGACGCCGATCACGCGGACCGTCACCGATGCGGCGACGTTCCTCGAGGTGATCGCAGGCGGCGACTGGCGGGACCCCCAGTGGGTCAGGGGTGATCTGGTATCGCAGCATTACGTTGCCGCTGCCGAGGATGGAGTAACAGGGCTCAAGGTGGGGATCGTGCGCGAGAGCTGTGACGATCGGTATTGCGTACCAGCTGTTCTCGACGGCGTCACCCGCGCGGCGGACGCTCTCGCCGGCGCTGGCGCGAGAGTGGAGGAGGTCTCGATCCCGATCTGGGCTGACGCGCTGACGATTTTCCAGCCGTACATCGGCCAGCTCGTCGCCACGATGTTCCGCTCCGACGGCGAGGGCGTCGGCCACATGGGCTACATCGATGTCGGCCGGATGGACGCGTACGCGCACGACCGCAGAACGCGCTCGTCCCTGCTCGCGGATCAGATCAAGGCGTGGGTCCTGGCGGATCGCCGGATCCGCGACCAGTATTCCAATCTGACGTTCGGCCGTTTGCACAACATGCGGCTGATGGTTCGTGGCGAGATCGACGCCGCGCTACGGCGATACGACGTGCTGCTGACGCCTACATTGCCGATCACCGCTCCGAGGCTGCCGGATCATCCGGCGTCGTTCGCGGAGGTGGCGCTTCGTACGTCGGCGGCGCTCTGTTACAACACGGCTCCGCTGAATTTGAGTGGGCATCCGTGCCTGTCGATTCCCAGTGGCACCGACGCGGCGGGTCTTCCCACGGCCGCTCAGATCATCGGTAGCTACTTCAACGAGCACACGATCTTCCGTGCCGGGTTCGCGCTTGAGGCCGCGTCGGCGGCGTGAGGTCGGCCGGAGGGTGACGAGTGCGTATGAACAATGTGTAAACCACACCGGTGTTGCCGAGCAAAGAGCAGCCAACTGATATGGTGACGATATGTTAAAGGCGCAGGGCAAGGATGCATCTCAGCCTTTAGTTGTGGCGGTCCTCGGGGCCGGCTTGATGGGAGCTCACATCGCGAGTGACTTTGCGCGGGCGGGTCACACAGTGCGTTTCACCGTTTCTACCCAGACGCATGAGGTGGCGGCACTCGCGCGCGTACGCCGCGCGAGCGCGGCGGCCGGCGATCTCTCTCCAACCGATGATCTCGCGATCGGCTATGCCCGAGACACAAGCGAGGCAGCCGAGTCCGCCGATCTCGTCGTGGAGTCGCTTTCGGAGGATCTGGCCCTAAAACAACGCGAGTTGCGCATCGCTCAGGAGACCGCTCCGGGCGCGATCTTGACGACGAACACCTCGTCGCTGACGATCGCGTCGATCGCGGGCGCCTTGGACGACCCCAGGGCACTGATCGGGATGCATTACGTGAATCCACCCTGGGCACATCGCATCGTGGAGGTCATCCCGAGCGACCGCACTGCGCCCACGGTGGTCGAGGCGATCGACCGGATCCTCCGCTCGCTCGGTCGTATCCCGATCCATGTCAACGAGGACATCCCGGGATTCGTTTTCAACCGTCTCCAGTTTGCGCTGCTGCGCGAGGCGATCGACCTCGTGGATCGCGGGGTCGTCACCAAGGAAGAGCTCGATCGGGTCGTGGTCGAGGGGCTGGGCCGGCGCTGGGGGATCGTGGGGCCGTTCGCGGCGGCCGGCCTCGGCGGGCCCGATCTGTTCTACGGGCTGGCGGAGCGGCTATACCCGACGCTGTGTGCGTCGACCTCGCCGAGCCCCAGGCATAGGCAGCACCTCGCGATGTCCGCCGAAGAGATCGCCTTCGCACGTGAGACTCGGGACGCGGGTCTCGCCGCGTACGTTGCGCCGGTCGCCGAGCCGGTGCACAATCCATCTGTTCAGCTAAGCCCCGCATCGACGTCTTCATGATGTCCGAGCCACGCACCCTCGCAGATGAGGCTTACCGTCGTCTTGAGGAAATGATCGTCACCCTCGAGCTGGAGCCTGGCGAGCTCGTCTCCGAGGCCGGCTTGTGCGCGACGCTGGGCATCGGACGGACGCCAATCAGGGAGGCGCTCCAGAAGCTGGAGAAGGAGCACCTCGTCGTGATCCTGCCGAAACGCGGCGCGATGATCTCCGAGATCCACATCGAGCAGCACCTGCTGGCGCTCGAGGTACGGCGGGCGCTCGAGCAGGTCGTGGCCGCCAGGGCGGCGCGGTTGTGCACGGAGCGCAAACGGGCCCGCTTCCTGGCGCTGGCCGACGAGATGGAGATGGCCGCCAGCCGCAACAACGACCGCGAGTTCTTGGAGCTTGACCGTGAGTTTCACGCTTTGCTCGCGGAGACGGCCCGCAACCAGTTCGCCACGGCGGCTCTCGGCCCCTTGCAGGCCCTATCCCGGCGCTACTGGTACATGCATCAGCGCAGGCACCAGGACATCGTCCGATCCGCGCAACTCCACGCGGCGGTCATGCGCGCGGTCGCCGCCGGCGACAGCCGAGGTGCAATGGAGGCGATCGACGCCCTGCTCGGGTATGCCGATGCCGTGACTCGGGAAGCCGCGCCGACGCAATTCGACCAGAACCCTCAGCTGCCCTACCCGGACTTGGGGGTCACTCGGGCGGCGCAGGCTCCGACACAGTAAGGAGGCACCGGGTGGGCTACACGGCGATGGCGGCGGAAAGCGACAGACTGAGCGACGCGCTGGAGGAAATGGTCATCGTCGATACCGACGTTCACGTCCACGAGACCCCGGCGGCGCTGGCTCCCTATTGCGACATGCCGTGGAGGATCGCGCTCGAGAACATCAGCGGCTTGCGCGAGACGTATCTCGACATCCCGGGCTTTTCGGTCGGCGGCGACTCGACCATGACCGCCAAGTTCCCGTCCGGTCACGAGGCGACGAGGATGGTCCACACCCGCGAGGAGATGCTCCACGCGATGGACGAGATGCACATCAACCTCGGAGTCCTGTTTCCGGATCACCTCCTTAAGCTACCGATGCTCCCGCAGCCGGAGTACGCCGCGGCACTGGCGCGCGCCTACAACGCATGGATGATCGAAGAATGGACGTCCGGCGACACGCGATTGCTCGGCTGCCTGGTCGCCTGTCCCCAGGATCCCGAGGACACGGTGCGACAGATCGAGAAGTACCATCAGGATCCCGGCATCGTCGGCGTGTACCTTCCGTGTGCCGGACTGGATCCACTCTGGGGTCACCAGAAATACCGCCCGATGTTCGAGGCGGCGCAAGATGCCGACCTGCCGGTGATGTTGCACGCGGTGACCGTCGTGTCACCTGTGTACCCGTTCAACAACCACGGGTATCAGACGGAGCTCGGGCGTCACGCCACCAGTCACACGTTCTCCGTGATCGCCAACCTGGTCGATATGGTGACGATGGGCATGATGGTGCGTTACCCGCGCCTTCGGATAGCGGTGACAGAGGCGGGGATCTCGTGGATGCCGTTCCTCATGAACCGCCTCGACAAGGAGTACCTCGAGCGGCGACGCGAGGTGCCATATCTGACCGAGCGCCCGAGCCACTACCTCGAGAGGGTCTACCTTGCGACCCAGCCGATCGAGGAGCCCGAGAGGCTTGGCGACATCGTGAAGCTGGTCGAGCTTTACCGGGGCGAGGATCGGACGATGTTCGCCTCCGACTGGCCTCATCACGACTTCGATCATCCGATGAAGCTCAATCAGGTGCCGTTCTCGCAGGATGTGAAGCGCAAGATCTTCGGGGAGAACGCGCTCGAGTTCTTCCAGATCGACGCCACCGGCCGCCGGCTGAACCGCGCGGAGCCGCGCGATGGCATCTAGCAACGGGGCGACACGCATGGTCGACGGCGAGTCCTGGCATGTCCTGGGCCGGATTGAGGACTTCCCCGGGGGAACGCACAGCGTGATCCAAGTGGACGGCCGATCGCTGGGCGTGTTCAACATCGCCGGCAAGATCTACGCGCTGCGCAACGTCTGTCCCCACCAGGCCGGGCCGGTGTGCGCGGCCAAGGCGACGACGGGGACGCTGGTCGCGAACGCCGACAACGGGTTCAACCGCGAGTGGACTCAGGAGGGCGAGATCATCGTCTGCCCGTGGCACGGACTCGAATATCACGTGCCATCCGGACGCTGTCTCGCGGATTCGCGGATGCACTTGCGCCGGTACCGAGTGAGGGTGGACGACGGCGACGTGCTCCTATCGCTGTCGGGATCGCCCGAGCCGCAGGCGACGTCATGAGCGTATCCGGGGAACAGCTGCAGGTCGATCACGTCGGAATCGTGGTGCGCGACCTCAACGACGCCAAGGCGACGATCGAGGCGCTGTTCGGGCTGACCGTCGCCGAAGAGCTGGACGCGCGCGATGTCCTGGGAGTCAAGACGGTCTTCTACCACCTCGGAAACATCTCGATCGAGTTGCTGGAGCCTTCAGAGGAGGAGGGCCGCCGGCGGAGGCTCGGCGAGGAGCGCGTGCGGGTCGAGCACATCTGCTTCCGCGTCGATGACATCGACTCGGCGGCCGCCGAGCTGAGTGCGCGCGGGGCGGCCTGGGCGACCCCCGAGGCGGTGGCGGTCGGCGATCGGATGGTGCGGTTCAGCCGGCCCGACTCGACCGGTGGCGTTGTGTACCAGCTGCTCGAGCAGCGCTAGCCCGCAGCCGAGGCATCCGCCGGCCCGAGGGACTCGCCGCCCGGCGCCCGGAAGAGCGCTCCGATTCCCGCGCGCCGCTGGAAACGTGATTGCAAATTTGTTATAACGTTCTGTGTGGCGGCACCCGCGACAACCCTCCCTTCGGTGCAGATCGCCGAGCTGGCGCCCACGCCGTCGCTCGAGACGCGGCTGACCGAGCAGCTGAGGGATCTGATTACGAGCGGCGCCCTGCCCGAGCGCATGCCACTTCGCCTTCGCGATCTGGCGGACAGTTTTGGCGTCTCGCCGACGCCGGTGCGGACGAGCCTGAGCCTGCTCGAGCGCGACGGGTTGGTATCGGTCGGGCGCACGGGCCGCGCGATAGTGAGTCCGCTGACGCTCGAGGACGTCGAGGAGATTTACGCGGCCCGGCGCGGGATGGAGGCCCTGGCCGCGCGCCGCGCCGCGCCGTTGCTGACGGACGAGGACGTGAATGAGATGGCTGCGCTGCTGAGCGAGGTCCACGCCGCGGCGAGCCCAGAGCAGCTGGACGACTATCTCGGCGCCACGTGGCGATTTCACGCCCGCTGCTACCGCGCCTCCAGCCGCCCGAGGCTCGTCGACGAGGTCGAGCGCCTGTTCTGGCGGGCCATTCGTTACCACCGCATCCTCTTGTGCACGCCGGAGCGGTTTGCCGGCTCGGCGTCCTTCCATGACCGCTTCTTCGACGCCTGTCGCGCGCGCGACGGGCGCGCGGCGGAGACAGTGATCGAGGACAGCGTCCGCTGGACGATCGAGGGCTTCGCGGAGGTCTTCGACGAGCGTCACGAGGACACACGGTGAGCGCCGGCCACGTCCGGATCGGCGCCGATGTCGGCGGAACGTTCACCGACATCGTGGCCCAGGGTGCCGATGGCCGGCTGACGTTCCGCAAGGTGCTCTCGACGCCGCCCGACTATGACCGGGCCGTCGTCGACGGCCTCAAGGTCCTCCAGGAGACACTCGGCGCGAGCAACCCAATCGGCGCGGTCGTGCACGCGACGACCGTCGCGACCAACGCCGTGCTCGAGCGCCGCGGGAGCAAGACCGCGCTGATCACGACAACCGGCTGCCGGGACGTGCTGGAGCTCAGGCGGGTCAGGGTGCCGAAGCTGTACGACCCGTTCTGGGAGAAGCCCCCGTCGCTGATCGAGCGCGAGCTGCGGTTCGAGGTCAGCGCGCGCATCACATCGGATGGGCGTGAGCTCGCTCCGCTCGATCACGACGAGCTCCGTGCCATCGCTGCGAAGCTGCGCGAGGCCGGGATCGAAAGTGTCGCGGTGTGCTTCCTGCACGCCCACCGGCACCCCGAGCACGAGCGCGGTGCGGGTGAGGTGCTGCGCGACGAGCTCTCAGGTATCCCGATCTCGCTCTCGCACGAGGTGATCCGCGAGCAGCAGGAGTACGAGCGCTCCGCGGCGACCGCCGTCAACGCCTACGTCCGCCCCCTGATGGAGAAGTACGTGACCTCGATCCAGCGGGGCATGGAGGAGCTGCAGATCGGCAGCGAGCTGACGCTGATGCAGTCGTCCGGTGGCGTGATGGAAGCGACGATCGCCGGGCGGCGCCCCGTCTACGTGCTCGAGTCCGGACCGGCGGCGGGGGTCGTCGCCGCCGTTGCACTGGCGCGTCGCCACGCGATCGACAACGCGATCGCCTTCGACATGGGCGGCACGACCGCGAAGGCGTCGCTGATCGAGAACGGGCGTGTGGCGTGGAGCCGCGAGTACGAGGTCGGCGGCGGCATCTCGAGCAGTCACTTCCTTCGCGGAGAGGGCGAGATGATCCGCGTCCCGACGCTCGACATCGCGGAGGTTGGTGCCGGCGGCGGGAGCATCGCCTGGGTGGACACGGCGGGCGGATTGCACGTTGGACCGCACAGCGCCGGCGCGGATCCGGGTCCTGCGTGCTACGGGCGCGGTGGCGAGCAAGCGACGGTCACGGACGCCAACGTCGTGCTGGGGTACATCCCGCCCGGTCAACTCGCGGACGGAAGTCTCTCCGTCTCGGTGGAGGGCGCTGGTCAGGCCGTCGACGCGATTGCCGAGGCTGTCGGGCTGTCCCGCTCGGAGGCGGCCCGCGGCATCCACGAGCTCGCCAACGCGACCATGATGCGTGCGCTGCGCGCAGTCTCATCCGAGAAGGGGCGCGACCCTTCGGAGTTCGCGCTCATCGCCTACGGTGGCTCCGGGCCGGTGCACGCGACCGGGCTCGCCGCCGAGCTCGGGATCGACCGCGTGCTCGTGCCACCGGTCGCCGGCGGGTTCTCGGCCACCGGGCTGCTGTTCGCGCGGGCGGAATTCCACGACGTCCGGTTCTGCCGCGTCGACGCCCGGAGCGGGGGCGTCGCCGAGCTGACGGCGCTCGAGGACGAGATGCGCGGCGTTCTGCTCGGGCGCGTGCGGCCGGGGGACGAAGTGACATGGCGCAGGTCGGCCGACGTGCGCTACCGCGGCCAGAGCTGGGACATCGAGATAGACCTGCCGGGCGACGCGATCGACCGCGCCGCGCTGGCCGGGCTCGCCACCCGCTTCGAGGAGGAGCACGAGCGGACCTATGGCGTGCGCGAGGACGAGGATGCGCCGGTGGAGATCAGGGCTCTGCGCCTGGCATTGATCGGGCCGGCGCTTACCGATCGCGGGACGGAGGGAGACGCGCCCGAGTCACCGAACGGCCGTGCGTTCCGCACGCGTGAGGCGGACTTCCGCGACGCCGGTGGAGTGGTCACCGCCCGGGTATGCGATCGCCGTGAGATCGGTAACGATGGCGCGGACGGGCCCCTCCTGGTCGACGAGTACGACACCACGATCGTCGTGCCCGCCGGTTGGCGTGCGGAGCGCGAGAACGACGGCACGATCGTCCTGCACCAAGTCGGGGGATCCGACGAGCAGACGCGGGCCGACCACGGGGACCTGGTGACCCAGGGGATCGTCGCCAACGCGCTCGCTTCGATCGCGGATGAGATGGCGATGACAATCTTCCGCACCGCGCATTCGACGATCGTCCGCGACTGTATGGACTTCTCGGCGTCGATCTGCGGGCCGTCGGGCGAGACGGTCGCCCAGGCCGTGACGTTGCCGGTACATCTCGGCGCGACGCCGCCCGCCGTTCGCGCTCTGCTGGAGGAATACGGCTCGGACATGCACGCCGGCGACGCGTTCATCATGAACGACCCGTTCGGCGGCGGGATGCACACGCCTGACGTTTTCATCATCAAGCCGATCCTGCTCGGTGACACGGTCGTCGGTTATGCGGTGACAACAGCGCATCACGCGGACGTTGGTGGTCGTGTCGTCGGCACGGCAAGCTGCGACAACACCGACATCTTCCAGGAGGGGCTGCGGATCCCCTGGATGCGGCTGTACGAGGCTGGACGGCCGGTCGACAGCGTGTTCAAATTCCTGCGCGCGAACGTCCACCTCCCAAAGACGACACTCGGTGACATCCGGGCGCAGCTCGCCGGATGCACGATCGGTGAACGCGCCGTCGAGAAGCTTGCCGCGCGGTACACACCCGAGCGGCTGCGAGCGATCATGAGCAACTTGCTCGACTACACCGAGCAGCTGGTGCGTCACGACGTCTCCGAGTGGCCGGACGGTACAGCCACGTTCACTGACTATCTCGACTCCGACGGCATTGAGCAGCGCGAGGTGGCGATCACCGCGACCGTCACCATCGAAGCTGACACGGTTATGGTCGATCTGTCGGAGTCCTCGCCGATGGTGAGGGGGGCGCTCAACTGCACGCGCTCGAGCGCCGAGGCGGCCGCGTATCACGCGGTCATGTCGGCCGTCGCGGCCGATCTGCCGATGACCGCCGGAGCGTTCCGGCCCGTCACCGTGCGTACCAAGCCGGGAACGATCACGCACGTGGTGATGCCGGGCGCATCGTCGATGCGCGGCGTGACCTCGTTCAGGATCCTCGACGCGATCAACGGCGCGCTGGCGCAGCTGATCCCCGACCGGATCCCGGCCGCGAGCGAAGGCGGTAACTCGTTGGCGGTGTTCGCGAGCACCGATCCGCAGGGACACCAGGAGCTGTTCTACGAGCTCGTCGTCGGGACGTGGGGCGCTCGGCCGGCCGGCGACGGGAACGACGGCGTGTCGAATCCGTGCTCCGTCGCGGCCAATATTCCCATCGAGGTTGCGGAGGCCGACTTCCCGGTGCTGATCGAGCGCTACGGGTTCGTGCCGGATTCGGGCGGCCCTGGTCAGTACCGCGGCGGGCTCGCGGTCGAGCGCACCTGGCGGACGCTCACGGATGACACGACGCTGCTCGTGCGCTCGGATCGCCAGGTCCACCGTCCGTACGGGCTGGCGGGCGGCGAGAGTGGCACCCCGTCCCAGAACACCATCATCGACGGCGACGGCGAGAGGACGTTCCCGCCGATGTTCTCGACAGCGATCGCGCGAGGAACTCGATACCACCATAGGATGGCCGGTGGCGGCGGATGGGGCGATGCGCTGGAGCGGGAGCCGGTGGCGGTCGGGCGCGACGTGCGCAACGGCAAGGTCTCCCGCGAGGCTGCTCTGAACGACTACGGCGTGGTGCTGAGGGACGACAATTCGGTCGACCAGCCGGCGACCGCGCACGCCAGGGCGCAGAGGCGCGCGGCGACGCTGGTCGGTGCTGCCACCGGCGATGCGGACTAGCGTCCGGCGGCGCGGGGTGGCGTAGCACTCGTGCCCGGCGCCACCCGAATCGCGATCGACATCGGTGGGACGTTCACTGACATCGTCCTCGCGCGCGGCGACGGCGAGATCGCGACTCGCAAGGTTCCCTCGACGCCCGAGGACTACTCAGAGGGGATCCTGCGTGGGGTGACCGAGCTGCTTGAGCTGACGGACGTCACGTCCCGCGACGTAGACGACGTCATCCACGCCACCACCGTCGCCGCGAACACGATCATCGAACAGAAGGGCGCGCGGACGGCGCTGCTCACGACCAGAGGATTCCGCGACGTGCTCGAGATGCGCCGGCTGCGGATCCCGACCCTATACGACCTCGGCTACCACAAGCCGCCGCCCCTGGTGCGCCGGCGCGATCGCCACGAGGTCGTTGAACGTATGGGCCCGGATGGTCAGGTGTGGGAGGAGTTGGACGAGGGGTCGGTGCGATCCGTGGCCGCGATGCTGCGCGAACACGGGATCGAGGCGGTGGCGGTGAGCCTGCTTCACGCCTACGCCAATCCCGACCACGAGCTGCGCGTCGTGGAGCTGCTGACCGAGGAGCTCGGCGAGGACGTGTACGTGAGCTGGTCCTCCGACGTGTTGCCCGAGATCCGCGAGTACGAGCGCACGAGCACGACGGTGGTGAATGCGTACATCGCCCCGGTCGTGCGCAGGTACCTCGGGTCGCTCGAGCGGCGGCTCGCGGCGGCGGGCCTGACGGCGCCGTTGCGGATCATGCAGTCGGGGGGTGGCACCTCGACCGTGAGTGGCGCGATCAGCCGTCCCGCGCACATCATCGAGTCGGGTCCGGCTGCCGGCGTGGTCGGAGCCGCCCGCCTTGCCCGCCTGACCCAGACCGACAACATGATCTCGCTGGACATGGGCGGCACGACCGCGAAGACCGCGATCATCGAGCGGGGCCAGCCGGTTACGACGAGCGAGTACGAGGTCGGCGGTGGGGTCAACCTGTCGAGTCAGTTGATCAAGGGCGGCGGCTACGCGGTCAAGCTTCCCTACATCGACGTGTCGGAGATCGGCGCTGGCGGCGGGAGCATCATCGAGCTCGATGACTTCGGCCGGATCCGCGTCGGACCGCAAAGTGCGGGGGCCGATCCCGGCCCCGCGTGCTACGGGCGAGGTGGCGAGCACGCGACCCTGACCGACGCCTTTGTGGTGCTCGGCTACCTCAACCCCACTCACCTCACCGGCGGCCAGATGATGATCGATGCAAGCCTGGCCGAGGCGGCGCTCGACGAGGCGCTGGCGAGGCCGCTTGGGATCTCGTGCGTCGAGGCAGCGTACGGGGCGGTGACGCTCGGCGTCGCGACGATGACCCGGGCGGTCAAGGCGGTCTCCACCTACCGGGGTCGTGACCCGCGCGAGTTCACGCTGTGCGCGTTTGGCGGCAACGGACCGATGGTCGCCGCCGCTATCGCCTCCGCGCTCGAGATGACGTCCGTCCTGATCCCGCCGTCGCCGGGCGTGTTCAGCGCGTCGGGCCTGATCTCCTCGGGCTGGGAGTACCACCTGGCCAGAACCGTTCCCCGTCGCACCCGCGCACCTAGCAGCGCCGAACTCGAGGAGCTCTACGACGACCTCGAGGCTGAGCTTCGTGCGGCCGTCAGCGAGGACGGCGTGAGCGACGGGGCGCTCGAGATAACGCGTTTGGCCGACATGCGCTACAGCGGTCAAGCGTTTGAGCTGACGGTCCCGGTCGATTTGGGTCCGCCTGATCAGGCGGTGCTGGTCGAACGGTTCGTCGCGGAGCACCGCCGGACGTACGGCCACGCGTCCGACGATCCCGTGCAGCTGGCCAATGTCAGGCTGATCGCGCGCCAGACGACGACAGTCTCTCTGGCAACGAACGGCCGCCACCCCGGCAATCCGCCTGCCGTTCGCGCACATCGGCTTGCGTACTTCGGTGCCGAGGACCCCATTCCAACGGCGGTCGTGCCGCGAGAAGCCCTGACTTCGGAGCGCGTGGTCGGGCCGCTGATCATCGAGGAATACGACTCCACGTGCGTCGTCCCTCCGGGCTGGAGCGCCGGACTCGACGACTGCGGAAACATCGTGCTGACGGGCGAGGAGGCATGACCACGGTGGAAATCGATCCGATCACGGCTGAGGTGGTCGCGAGCGCGCTGGCGTCGACGGCCGACGAGATGGCACTCGTGATCATGCGCAGCGCGTACTCCGCGGTGGTCCGGGACTCGATGGACTACTCGACTTCGTTGTGCGATCGCCACGGGCAGATCGTGGCGCAGGGCCTGACGCTCGCGGGCCAGCTCGGGACGTTTCCATCGATCATGCGCCACGTGGTGGCGCGCGCCGCGGACACGCACCCGGGGGACGTGTTCATCGCCAACGATCCGTTCGACGCGGGCGGCCAGCATCTTCCTGACATCTACGTGATCGGTCCGATCTTCCACGACGGGTCGATCGAGGGATACGCGGCGACGATGGCGCATCACAGCGATGTCGGCGGACTGACCGCCGGGAGCGTCGCGCTGCATGCGTCGGAGATCTACCAGGAGGGGCTGCGGATGCCGCTCTTGAAGTTGATCGACCGGGGGGTCACGAACTCGGCGATCACCGCGATCATCGCCCACAACACCCGGGTGCCGACCGAAGTGCTCGGCGACCTGCGAGCCCAGCTGGCTGCCTGCCGGATCGGCGAGCGCGGCCTGACTCACCTGATCGATAAATACGGTGTCGCGGAGCTCAGGTCTTATCTCGATGAGCTGCAGCGCATCGCCGAGCGGATGATGCGGCAGGCGATCTCGTCACTGCCAAACGGCCGGTTCACATTCGCCGATCACATCGACGGCTTTGGCGATGCGCCCGAGCCGCTGCGGATCGAGGCAGTGGTGGACATCCTCGATGACGAGATCGCGATTGACTTCCCCACCGCCCCGCGACAGGTGGCGGCGGCGCTCAACTGCCCGGTGGGAATGGTGTTCGCGGCGTGTTACTGCGCGATCCGCCAGGTCGCCGAGATCGACGTGCCCAACTGCGAGGGGTACATGCGCCCGATCAGGATCACCGTCCCCGAGGGGTCGATCCTCAACCCGGTCCTGCCCGCCTCGTGCGGAGCGCGCGGCGTCGTCGGGTACCGCGTGTACGACTGTGTGATGGGAGCCATGGCGCAGGTCGTGCCCGACCGCGTGCGCGCAGCGGGCGAGGGCGGGCCGACCTTGATCTCGTTCGGCGGGTACATCGGCCAGACCCCGTACGTCCTGACAGAGGTGCTGGTCGGAAACTGGGGTGCCCGCGCCGGCCAGGACGGCGCCGAGGGCATTTCGAATCCGCTGGCCAACCTCTCGAACCAGCCGGTCGAGCTGATCGAGGCGGACTTCCCGCTCGAGGTGGTCCGCTACGGGTTAGTTCCCGACACCGGCGGCGCGGGCGAATTCCGGGGCGGTCTCGCGTTCTGCCGCGACTACCGGTGCCGCGACGACGGAATGCGAATGACGATCCGGACAGATCGGCGCCGCTATCCGCCGTACGGCCTGCAGGGCGGAGGCGCCGGCGCCCCGTCGGACATCGTCATCAACCCGGGCACGCCGAGCGAGCGGACGCTTCCGACGATGCCGATGCACTCGATCGAGCTGAACGACGGCGACGTGATCCACCATCGCTCTGCCGGTGGAGGCGGCGTCGGCCCTCCGGGTGCGCGATCGCGTGACGCCGTGCTCGCGGACGTACTCGATGGCAAGGTCTCGCCGGCCGCCGCTCGCGAGCTCTATGGAGTCGACGTGCAGTCGGACTCATGACATGGCGCTTGACGTCCTGATCAGGAGCGGCACCGTGATCGACGGGTCCGGAGCTCCGGCCCGCCGGGCAGATGTTGGTGTGCGCGAAGGCCGCGTGGCCGAGGTAGGGGAGATCGACGGGGCGGACGCCGCCGAGACGATTGACGCCACGGGACGGCTCGTCACCCCGGGGTTCATCGATATCCACAGTCACTCTGACTACACGCTGTTGCGCGACCCGCGCGCGATGAGCGCCGTGCACCAGGGCGTCACGCTCGAGGTGATCGGGAACTGCGGCCACGGCTGCTTTCCGGTCGGCGCTCCTGACCTGGCGCCGATCAGCATCTACGGCCACCACGAGGATACGCCGCTTGATTGGCGCGACGCGATCGGTTACTTCGAGCGGCTGCAGGCCGCGGGCCCGGCCGTCAACGTGCTCAGCCTGGTCCCACACGCACAGCTGCGACTCGGAGTTATCGGACTCGAGCAGCGCGGAGCCACCGGCGAGGAGTTGGCGGCGATGGCCCGTGACCTCGAGATTTCGTTGGATGCCGGCGCCTGGGGCTTCTCGACCGGCCTTGAGTATCCGGCTGAGAAGAGCGCCACCGAGGCGGAGATCACCGAGCTGTGTCGGATCGTCGGGCGGCGCGGCGGCCTGTACGCGACCCACACCCGGGCCCGCGACGAGGGCGCGGCGGACGCGGTGGCTGAGGCTGTCCGTACTGCTCGTACCGCCGGCGTCAGGCTCCAGGTCTCGCACCTCCTGCCTCGGAGTGGATTGGAAGAAGGGCATCGCTGCACCGAGGTGATCGACGCCGCGCGTGACCAGGACGTCGCGTTCGACATGCACACCCGGCTGCACGGACTTCGCTACCTGCAGACGCTGCTTCCGGTATGGGCGTTGGAAGGCGGCCGGGACAAGATCGCACGGCGGTTGGCTGACCCGGAGGAGCGAGCGCGCATCAAGCGGACCGAGGGCGGCTTCGCGGTTGCCGACTGGTCGACCGTCGTCCTGCTGGACAGCGAGGCGTGGCCGGAGTTCGGCCGGCGGAGCATCGCCGAGATCAGCACCGAGCGGGGCGCCGGCGACGTGCTCGACACCGTCTATGACCTGCTGCTCGGAGCCGCCACGAGGACCGGGGAAACGCTGATCATCATCACGCCGTGCCACACCGAGCGCCAGCAGCGAGAGGTGTTCGTTCACGATCTCTGTATGCCCGGGTCCGACGCGACGACGCTCGCCACCGATGGGTCGCTCGCCGCCGAGACGTTCCACGGCGCGTACACGTGGGCCGCGTGGTTCTATCGCTACATGGTCCGTGAGACCCGGCTGCTCACGCCGGAGGCCGCCGTCCACAAGCTCTCGGGGTTGCCGGCGGACCGGCTCGAGCTGCGCGACCGCGGGGTGCTGCGCCCCGGGGCGCGCGCGGACATCGTGGTGTTCGATCCCGAACGCTATGGCGAGCGGGGCACGACATTCGAGCCCAACCAGTTGAGCGTAGGCGTTGATCACGTGCTCGTAAACGGCGTGGCGACGCTGCGGTCGGGCCGGCTCACAGGAGAGCGGGCCGGCGAGGTCCTGCGCCGGTCCTGGGTCTAGACCGGGAGTGATCGTTCTCAATGCGCGACTTTGACGTAATGGTGGCCGGGGCCGGCGCGGGCGGCCTCACGGCGGCGCTGGCGGCTTCGCAGCAGGGAGCATCGGTGTTGGTCGTCGAGGCTCACGAGAACTACCGGGACGCGTGCAACACCGCGCTATCCACGGCGATGATCCCGGGCGCCGGGACCCGCTGGCAACGGACGTATGGGATCGAGGACTGTTCGGAGCAGTTTCTCGCGGACGTCCGGCGGAAGACCGGGGACCAGGCCGATCCTGTGATCTCGACCGCGTTGACGTCGGTCTCCGCGACAGTTGTCGAGTGGCTCGTGGACGAGTGCGGCGTCGAACTCGAGCTTGTGCGCGATTTCGAGTACCCGGGTCACAGTGCACATCGATGCCACGCGGTGGCGGACCGCGCCGGCCGGACGCTCCATACGCAGCTGCTTGCGGCGCTATCGGCGCAACCGGACGTGACGTTCGCCAACCCAATGCGACTTACCGATGTCATCTTCGACCAACAGGATCGCGTCGAGGGCGTCGTCGTCATAGCGCCTGGTGGAGAGCCCGAGACCGCGACGGTCGGCGCCGTGATACTCGCGACGAATGGGTTTGGAGCGAGACGAGATCTCGTGCGAGCGCACATGCCGGAGATAGCCGAAGCCCTGTACTTCGGCGGCCACGGATCGACGGGCGACGCGCTCGAGATCGGCGAGCGGCTCCACGCGGACATCGGCTTTCTCGATGCCTACCAAGGGCATGGCGGGGTCGCGGATCCACATGCGGTGATGGTCACGTGGGCGACGGTGATGCACGGTGGGATCGTCGTGAACGACAACGGTGAACGGTTCGGCGATGAGACGGTCGGATACTCCGAGTACGCGGCTCTCGTACTCGCCCAGCCGGGCGGACACGCGTGGCTGATACTCGACGAGCGAATCGACGCTGAGTGCCGCCGCTTCACCGATTACCGCCGGCTTACCGAGATGAAGGCGGTTCGGTGGGCCGCCGATGCGGCCGAGCTCGAGCGGGTGATCGGTCCCGCTTCGCGCATTCAACAGACCCTCACGCAGACGACCACGAAGCCCTTGCGTCCACCCTACGGCGCGGTCCGCGTCACTGGTGCCCTGTTCCACACGCAGGGCGGGCTGATGGTCAGCGCTCGCGCCGGCGTGCTGCGGGACGGAGCCGAGATCCCCGGACTGTTTGCGGCGGGTGGCGCGGCGGCCGGCATGTCCGGCCACGGCGCGGCCGGGTATCTCGCCGGGAATGGACTGCTGTCCGCGGTGGGATTTGGTTACATAGCCGGGAGGTCAGCCCGTGCGCACCTGGGTTAGTGACTCCAGGCGCTGCCACCGGCGCTCGTCTACACCGAACCGGACCGCCGCGCGCTTGGCCTCACCGACCGTCGCGAACCAGAACTCAGCGTCGTCGTCGGCGACCGACGCCAAACCGGCCAGCAAATAGCCGCGGCGGTCGTCGCCGACAATCCGCAACTGGTGGATGACGGCGCCTTCCGGACCGGGCGCCGTGACCTCGGCGTAAAGCTGACAGCCCGGAGGAAACTCGCCAGGCGAAGACGATGTGGACTCGTTCTCAGAAGGTGTCAAGTTTCCACCAGTACGCGACCGTCACAGACGATCGTCGGGTAGGTCTTGATCCGCAACGAGCCGGTGACCGAACGTCCCGAGTGGGCATCGAACTCCCACCGATGCCAGGGGCACAGGAGGAGCGGCCGATCGTTGTCGACGTGCAACCGGTCGTCGGGGCCGCCCTCGAGGAACGGGCTCAGCCTCCCGGTACAGATCGGGGCGCCGAGGTGCGGGCAGATATTCCGCATCGCGAAGAACTTTCCGCGCCACCGGACGATGCCGATCTCGCGCCGCGCGACTTTGACGATCACGATCTTCGCTTCGTCGAAGTCCGCCGCGGCGCCGACGTCGCTAAGCATCGGTCATTGCGCGGCGCGGACCGGTTCTTCAGCGGACAGTTGAGCCAGCGTGGGGAAGCCGAAGATGCGCGCCGCGTTGTCGTGGAGGATCTTGTCGTGCCACGACCGCGGTAGGCGATCGACGACGCGGAGGGGCTCGTCGCCGTCCCAGTGCGGGTAGTCGGTGGCAAATGCCAGCACGTCGTCTATCCCGTCGAACGACTCGAGCAGCTCGACCATCTGGGCGCGGTCGTCGGTGTGGTCGAACGGCTGGGTCGAGACGATCACGTGCTCGCGCAGCAGCTCGCTCGGCCGACGGGTGACGAGCGGATTCTCGCGTCGCAGCAGGTCGAACTGCGAGTCGAGCCGCCATACCAGCCATGGCACCCACGAGAAGCCGTACTCCTTCACGATCACCTTGAGGTCGGGATACTTCTCAAACACGCCGTGGGTGAAGAGGCTGCTCAGGTGGTGCATCCCTCCCTGATCGAACAGGGTGAAAGTGGCCAGACGTGACTCGGGCGGTCCACCGGCCGCGACTCGGCCGTTGCCGGTTGGGAACAGCTCACCCCCCAGGTGTATCGCCACCGGCAGGCCGCACTCGACGGCGGCCTCAAAGATCGGGTGATACAGAGGATGGCCATACGGCTTGCCGAGCATATTCGCGACCAGGAGGACCTCGATCATCCGCTTGTTGTCGGCCATACGCCGGACCTCGGCGGCGGCCTCGTCGGGAAGCTCGGTCGGTACCAGGATGGCGCCGTGGAGACGTTCGTCCCCGCCGTCTAACCACCGGTCGACGGACCAGTCGTTGGCCGCTCGGCAGACCGCGGTAGCGAGATACGGATTGGTCAGTCCGGCCTGAAACCCGACGTCGAAGGAGAGGACTCCGTGCGCAACGTTCAGGCGATCGAGCAACTGGTCTCGGAGCCAGGCGTAATCGGATCCGGGCGGACCGCCGCACGGCGGGAACGCGTCGAGCCGTTTGTCGGTCCCGTTGAGGCCGAGGCTGCTGTGGGCCATCGTCGGGGACAATCCGCCGCCGGCGAACCCGAGACCACCTTCGACGCTCGGCGCGACGAACTCGCACCACGCCGACGGCAGATAGTCGAGCAGCTCGGACTCATCGGCCCATGTGTGGTGGATGTCGATGTCGATGATCGGCGTTCGGGCCATTGGTACCTCACCCCTGAGCCGCTGCGCCGCGCGGCTCGGTCGCGATCGATGAACTCCAGTCGAAGAAGCTGAGTGCGTTCGTCCGCATGACCTTGCTTCTCCATTCCGGACGCAGCACCGCATCCATCTCGGGCGGCATCGCCGCATCCCAGTTCGGGTAGCCGCTCGCGTAGCACATGACGTCCTCGATGCCGCGGAAGGCATCGTAGTAGCGGACAAGCTGCTCGGGCGTCGGCGCAGGATCGATGGGATACATGGCGACGCGGAAGGAGGCGCGAAACCGGTCGCTCGGGCGCATCCGCAGCCACGGAGCCTCGGTGCGCATGCCGTGGTAGTTCGTGTCGAAGCGCCAGAGGAACGGCGCGAGCCAGGCGGCGCCGGCGCCGACAACGAGGATGCGAAGCCCCGGGTATCGCTCGATCGTCCCCTGGCCGATGAGGCTGGTGACATGGCCCATCAGCACCTGTGGCAGCAGCGCGTAATAGTCCGCATAGGTTGCGGGCGGTCCCGCCGCCGGCCCCGCTGCGACGAGGGTCTCCGGCATCCCGGAGCCGCCAGCGTGCACGACGATCACGAGGCCGAGATCGGCGGCTGCCGCGTAGATCGGCCCGTAGACGGGATGACCGAGAGGCTTGCCGAGCGGGGTTGTCGCCATGACGACGCCGACCATGCGTGGATGCCCGCCGACTCGGCGGATCTCGGCCGCGGCCGCCTGGGGATCCTGGCTCGGAGCGATGATCGCGCCGTAGAGCCGGTCATCGGAGCCGTCACCGCATATATCGATCGTCCAGTCGTTCGCGGCGCGCGAGATCTCGGTCGCCAAGCGCGCTTGCTTGAGCGCCGGGACCAACATTCCGAACGACGGGCACAGGACCGCTCGCTCGACTCCGTGGCGGTCGAGATGGTTGCGCCGGAGCCTCTCGAGGTCGGATCCGGGGACCGGATCGTCTTTCGACGCCGCCTCGGCCAGCTTGTCGTGGCCAGGACGCAGGTACGCGACGACGGGTGTCATCGGCGCGTAGTGGAGGGGCGTGGTCGGACGCTGGCCCACACCCCGGAAGAACTCGCTCCAATCCGGAGCGACGTTTGCTGCGACATACTCGCGCCAGCCGTCTGAGAGATACTCGACGAGGTCGGCCGGGGACGACCACGCGTGATGAACGCAGCAATCGATCAGCTGGCCTTCGTCTTTCATGAGTTCCGCTAATTCTGGTCAGATTCGCGGCGGGTAATCGACGCTTATTGTACTCTCTGAAGTGTGGGTGCGACAAGTAATCAGCCAATTCTCTCACAGTGAGAATGGCCGGTCCGGCGGAGCGTCGGGTCGCCCTCGTCACGGGTGCGAACCGGGGTATCGGACTCGAGGTCGCGCGGCAACTTGCGGCCCGCGACATCATGACAATCCTGAGTGGGCGTGACGCCGGCAAAGCGGCCGATGCCGCTGCGACGCTGGCGAATGCGGGCCTGCCGGTAACGCCGAAGCAGCTCGATGTCACTGACCAGACCAGCGTAGATCGGTTGATCAGTGACGTTGATAGTGAGTACGGGCGGCTAGACATTCTCGTTAATAACGCCGGCATCGTGACCGATGTTGGAACCACCAGTGCCACCGCCGATTTCGACCTTGTCACACTGACACTCGACACCAACCTGTTCGGTGCATGGCGTGTCGCAAAAGCTTGTGTACCGCTCATGCAGGTGCGCAACCACGGACGAATCGTGAACGTGTCGAGCAGCGTCGGGTCGTTTGCAACCATGAAAAGCGGCGCGCCCGGCTACCGGGTCTCGAAGGCGGCGCTGAACGTCCTAACCCGGATGCTGGCGGTCGAGCTGGCGAAGGACTACCCGGACATCCTGGTCAACGCGGTGTGTCCGGGCGATGTTCAGACCGATCTCGGCGGGCCGGACGCACCACGGACGGTGCAGCAGGGGGCGGACACTCCGGTATGGCTGGCGACACTCCCCGCGGGAGGGCCGAGCGGCGGCTTCTTCCGCGACCGCGAACCGATCCCATGGTGAGCGAAGAAGCTGCGACCCGTCCGGCCGGCGGAAACCTGCGGCTAAGAAACGCGCGGCTCGTTTACGCCGATGACACGGTGATCTCTGGGGGTCTCGATGTCCGCGACGGCGCGATCGCGCGCGTGTTCAGTGGCGACGGCGACCCCCGTTCCCGCGAAGCCGACGGCGACGGCGAGGGGCCCGTCGAGATCGACGCCGGCGGCCGCTACGTGCTGCCCGGCGCGATCGACCCGCATGTGCAACTCCATCATCGGCCGGGCTTCGCCGAGTACGCGGCCGAGACACGGTCGGCAGCGCTCGGAGGCGTAACGACGATCCTGAAGATGCATCGCGACCTGGCGGGGTACCCGGAGGAGGAGTTCTGGGCTGAGGTCTCGCACGCGGAGGAACGCGCGTACGTCGATTTTGCGTTTCATCTCGCCTTGATGTCCGAGCTGCAGGTCTCCAGCGTGGCCGAGTACGCCCGGACGCTCAAGCTGTCGTCGTTCAAGATGTTCATGGCCTACAAGGGGGAGGAAGGCTTCGCGATCGGTATCCAAGGGATCGACGACGGCCTCTTGCTCGAGGCCTTCCGTGCGATCGCCGCCGTCGGCGGGGTTGCCCTCGTTCATTGCGAGAACCAGGACCTCGCGGTGCGCGCTCTCGAGAAGGTCCGGAGCGCGGGCCGCGATGATCTCGCGGCGTTCGGGTCGAGCCGGCCGCCGCTGGTCGAGGCCGAAGCAGTTCAGCGGGCGTGTTTCCTCGCCCTCCAGGCGGGCGCCGATCTGTACGTAGTACACGTGACGTGTGCGGTCGCGCTCGCCGCGGCGCTGCGCGCCCGCCGCGGCGGTCAGCGCGTGTTCATCGAGACCGAGCCCCACTACCTCACGGAAACCGACGAGTCTGCGGCCGGATCGCTCGCGAAGGTGATCCCACCGGTTCGGTCCGCCACAGATCGCGGGGCGCTGTGGGGCGCGCTCTCGGATGGCGAACTCGACACGATCGGATCCGACCATGTGGCGCACGCCCGCGCAGACAAGGTCGGCTCCGTGTGGGCGGCCAAGCTTGGCTTCCCCGGAATCGCGACGATCCTGCCCGTGCTGCTGTCAGAAGCCGTGAACGGCAGAGGAGTATCGCTAGGCCGCGTCGCCTCGCTTACCAGCACGCGGCCCGCGGAGATCTTCGGGCTGGCCCGCAAGGGGCGCTTGCTTCCCGGAATGGACGGCGATTTCGTGGTCGTCGACCTCGATCTCGAGCGGGAGGTGAATGCGCGGGACCTCGGCTCGAACTCCGATTTCTCGATCTACGAAGGTCGCACGCTGCGCGGCTGGCCGGTGCTGACGGTGAGCCGGGGACGGGTCGTGATGCAGGACGGCCGAGTGGTCGGTGAAGAGGGCCACGGGCGCTACCTGCGCCGCGAGCCAATGACCTCTGAGGAGAGACGATGAACCCTGGAGCTGCTCTACGTGATGTCTTTTCGCAACCCGGCTGCGCAGCCGCGATCGGTGCCTACGATCCGGCGGTCGCGAAGCTCGTGGACCGCGCCGGCTTCCCGGTCGTGTACGTGAGCGGATCGGGAAGCTCGACGGCCGTGGGCGGGTTCACCGACGCTGGGCTGCTCAGCTTCACCGAGATGCTGCAAAACGCCCGGCACATCGTCGCGGCGACATCGGCGCCGACGCTGTGCGACATCGATACCGGCTTTGGGAACGTGACGAACGTCAAGCGGACGATCCGCGAGTTCGAGTCGATCGGCGCTGCCGGCGTTCATATCGAAGACCAGCAGTTCCCGAAGCGCTGCGGGCAGACCGCCGGAGCGACGCTTGTCCCGACCGACGAGATGATGGCGAAGATCTTCGCCGCCAAAGAGGCCCAGGCGAACGACGACTTCGTGCTGATCGTGCGCACCGACGCGCGGCAGGTAGAGGGGTTCGACGGGGTGATCCGGCGCAGCCGCGCGTACATCGAAGCGGGGGCGGATGCGATCTTCCCGGAGGCGCTGCTCACGGCCGACGAATTTCGGCAGTGTCGGCAGGAGCTAGCGGTTCCGTTGGTCATCGACGTACCCGAATGGGGCCGCAGCCCCACGATGACCCTCGACGAGCTGAGCGAATGGGGATTCGACCTCGGGATCTTCGCGATCACGGCGATGCGTATCGCGCTTGCCAGGGTGCGCGAGTTCTTCGGCGACCTCAGCCGCGATCGCACACAGCGAGCGTGGCTCGACCGCATGATGACCCGCGCCGAGGTCGACGACCTTGTCGGGCTGCCGGGGATCCGCGCCGAGGAGGACCGCCTCGCCGCTCTGGGGAGCCGGCGCCTGCAGGAATTCGAACTGAACGACCAGACGGAGCTTGCGCCGCGGTGATGACGCCGAACTCAGTGAGGCATGTAGAGGCCACCGTCGACGCCGATCACCTGGCCGGTCATATGGCCAGCCGTGACATCGGAGGCAAGGAACAGGATCGAGGCGGCGACGTCGTCGGCGGTGGCCCACTTGCCGAGCGGCGTCGCGGCGAGGAGGCCCTTGCCGGCGGGCGCCAGCTTCGCGCGTTGATCGGGCGTGAGGTAGGTGATGCCGCGGTGGAGGTTGTCCCCTCCGACCACATCGGGGCTCGTCGGTGGAGTGTTCCCCGGGGCGACGACGTTGATCCTGATGCCGTGCTCACCGTACTGACGTGCCATGCAATGACTGAAGGTGATCTGAGCGGCCTTCGCGCCACAGTAGACCGGCTCCACCCAGTGTCCCTGTCGACCCATCACGCTACTGACGGTGATGAGCGTGCCGCCCTGCTGCTCAACCATGATCGGGAGCAGCACGTGGAAGCAGTTCAGCATGTAGGTGTAGTTCGTCGCGATGATCGAGTCCCACTGTGACGGCTCGACATCGAGGAAGTCTCCCGGTGCGTCCCACCCGATGCTTCCCACGAAGACGTCGATGCGCTCGAAGCGCTCGAGCGTTTGGCTCACGATGTCTTGGACCTGCTCATATTTGGTCGCGTCCGCTGGAATGACCAACACCTCGCCGTCACCAAGGTCCGAAGCGAGCTCGGCTACCTTCTCGCAGTCGTCGCGGTGCCTGGCGACGATCACGACGTTCGCGCCCTCGCGTGCGAAGGCGAGGACTGCGGCGCGACCGATATTTGAACTCCCGCCGACGATGACTACGGTGCGGCCGCTCAATTCCAAGTCGATCATTCTCGTCTCTCTTTCAACTGGACGGCGTCGTACGCGCACCGCCCTTACCGATAAGCCACGGAAAAGTGCCTAAATGATATAACACGAGTGCCTCCCATCACAAGCTTGAAACATCTATCTGGAGAGCCACATGGTCAGTGACACTGTGACGTCGGACTATCCCATTGTTGGCTATGACGAGTGGGTACAGCGCGGTCAATACGCCGAGCTTGAGGATGGTCGTGTGTTCTATGTACGCGAGGGCCAAGGTGACCCGCTGTTACTCGTACATTTCTTTGGCGGTAACTCGTGGTGGTACTCACGGGTGGTCTCGCGCCTGGCGGAGCAGTTCGACGTCATCGTCCCCGACCTCCCCGGCTGCGGCCGCTCGGATACGCCGTCTCTACCGTACGACGTGCCGGACGTGGCTCGCTCGCTCATTCAGCTCCTCGATGTGCTCGACATCGAGCGGGCGCACCTGGCGACCATCGGTGGCGCGTCGATGACCGCCGTGCATCTCGCGACGACGCAGCCCGAGCGGATTGGGAAGCTGGCGATGGAGGCGCTGTGCCATTGGACCCGCCACGAGGCTAAGGAGCTGTGGGAGAACACGATCAGGGGCCGCTGGGTCGACGAGCAGGGCAACGCGCGGCCATTCGACGAATGGGGCGACGTCGACCGATCGTTCAGCAGCCTTCCAGTGTCGGCGCGGCAGATGGCGGTGGACCGGATGCGCACCGATTTTCTAGAGCACGGCCGGTGGTGGGCGACGCTTCTGATCGTGGGACAACTCCGGTACGACGTCAACCCGAGGCTGCCGGAGATCAGCACTCCGACGCTCCTGATCTTCGGCTCTGCGGCCCCGCCGTTTCTGCGGATGCACCAGGATCAGGCAGCCGCGGCTATTCCGAACGCCAGGTTGGAGCGGGTCCCGGGCGCGAGCGCTCACTCTCCGTTCGACGCACCGGAAACGTGGGTGCCTCTGGTCGTGGACTTCCTCGATGACGGTGAGGGATAGGCGATGACCGAGCGGCGACGTGATGTCTGAGATGTGGCCGTTTCGCGGGCTGCGGGTAGTTGAAGCTGCCTCCGGGATCGCCGCTCCCTTGTGCGGAAGGCTGCTCGTGGACGCGGGTGCCGAGGTGATCGCCGTCGACGTGCCGACACCCGAGACGAGCGACGCGTCCGATCCGTGGAGGGACTTCCTACGGGAGGGCAAGAGTGTCGGCAAGGTCGAGGACCTCCCGCAGATTCTGGACGGCGCCGATTTGGTGCTCACGTCGCTGACCCATCAGGCCGCCGAGCAGTTCGGTCTCGACTGCCCGACCGTGCTCGCAAACTACCCAGGTCTGGCCGCCGCCTGCGTAACCCCCTTCGGTCAAACCGGACAACACAGCGGGCTCGCGTCGAACGATCTGGTCCTGTCGGCCCTGTCGGGACTCGCGGACTGCACGCCCGGGTTTCCCGATCGCTGCGCGCGGTTCGACGATCCACCCGTCCAAAGCTGCGCGCCCCTGGCCGAGGCCGCGGGGGCTTTCGTCGCTGCGGTTGCGATATCCGCCGCCCTTCACGCCCGGATGCAAGGCGTGCCCGGGCCGCGGCACGTCGAGGTGGCGTCGCTCGAAGCCGCGATTTCGATGCTCGTCAACGAGTGGGGTCCCACCGCCTACAGCGGCACCGTGCGCGGACGCCGCCCGGGCCACATGGACAATGAGCCGAACTGCTATCTGGAATGTGCCGACGGCTGGATCAACGTCGTGGGCATGACGCCGGCTTACTGGACGGCGCTGACCGAGCTGATGGGCAATCCCGAGTGGGCTGCGGCTCCGGAGTACGCGACGCCTCGCTCTCGAGGACAGCATTACCGAAGCCTGCGCGAGCGGCTCGGCGAATGGGCGAAGACGCAAAATGGCCGCAAATTCATGGAGGCGGCTCAGGCGCGCGGCCTGCCGAGTTGCGTCGGACTTGACCTGAGCGAGACCGTCGCAAGCCAGCACGTCGCGGACGTCGGATCGCTCCGACGCGTCGGCGGAGCGGTGTACCCGGCCGATCCGGTTGTGATCAACGGCGCTCACAGAGCCCGGCCGTCCGCGCCGAGCGCCCAGCCGCGAGCGAGGCCCAGCGGCGCAAACGGTGAGGTCGGACGGCGAGGGCCACTGGTGGGGGTCCGTGTGATCGACATCACCCAGTTCCTCGCGGGTCCGTATGCGGGCCAGACGCTCGCCCGGTTGGGCGCCGAGGTGATTCTCGTCGAAAGCGCCACGCACCATCCGGGGCGGAACGTAGGACCGTTTGGGGGTGAGCCGGCCTACGACGCCAGCATGAATTTCAACTTCTGCAACCGCGGCAAGCAGAGCGTTCAGCTCAATCTCAAGACCGACGAGGGACGCAAGCTGCTCACCGAGTTGATCAAGTCAAGCGACGTGGTGATCGAGAACTTCTCCAGACGCGCCGCGGAGAAGCTCGAACTGACCTACGACGCGCTCAAGGAAGTTCGTGAGGACATAATCCTCGGTTCGATCAGTGCCTTCGGTCGTCACGGCGCGTGGGGCGGTTACACGGCACTCCACAGCGGAGTCTTTCTGATGTCCGGCCTGGCCGGTGTCACGCGTGATGATGCGGGACGGCCTCGGATGCCGGGCTCGGCCGTACCGGACACCTTGACGGGCACATTCCTCGCACTCGCGATCGTCCAGGCGATCGCCGACCGGGCGCGCACGGGGCGCGGCGGGCAGGTCGAGGTGTCGATGCTCGACGTCGCGCTGACGTGCATGGGCGGTCTGGTGCCCGAGGCTGCGTCAGGTACGACCGGCTCGCCCAACCGCACGGCCACGTTCCTGCGGTGCGTGGAGCCGGCCCGGTTTGTGGCGGTGTCCGCCGACGACGGTCAGGCTCTCGATGAGCTCGCGACTACGGTTGCCACGCAAACACGGCGTGAGGCGATGGAGACCGTCCAAGCCGTCGGAGCGACCGGCGCCCCCGTGCTCGACGTGTCCGAGGTGATGCTCGACCCGGATCTCCATGCTCGCGGCTTCATCCTCGCGGACACGCACCCTGTCGTCGGGCCTCGTCCGGTTCCGGCAACTGCTTGGCTCTACGATGGCGTGCGGCCCGAGGTTGGCCATTCGCCCCGGCTCGGCGCCGATACCGACGAGGTCCTCGGGCGGATCGTGCAACTCGACGCGGCCGAGCTCGACGCGCTGCGCGCTCAGGGCGCTTTGACCTGACCCGCGGGGCCCGCGCCCGAGCGCCCCTACTTCAATGCGAGAGCGTTCGGCGGACTCCCCGTCCCACCGGGAAGGTTGAGCGGCACCGAGGTGAGAAACACCTCGTACACGCCGTCGTCGCGGCAGTCGCGCGCGAGGTCCTCGAGGAACCACAGCTCCCCGAGTGGCATGCCGAGGCGCCCGATCAGGTAGTTGTGGAGCTCGAGTGGCAGATCCTCCCCCAGGAGGATCTCGACAGCTGGATTGTCGGCCGCGATCGCGGCGACTCGCCGATCCCAGAGATATTCGGCGATATCCACCCCGGTGAGGCCGACCGTCCGCAACGGGCCGCCCGCGAGCCCGTCGCGCAGCGACTGATTCGCGGCCAGATATGCCTCCATCCACCCTGTCCGCACAAGCAGCACGTCACCCTGCCGGAGCGCCACGCCCTCAACCGCCAATGTTCGCTCGATCATCTCAAGCGTGATCGGGAAGTGGCCGAGCGGGTCAAATATGAGACCCTCGTCACCCAGCACGCGAGCGACATCGGCCAGCACCGCACGGGTGGCAATCCCGCGCTCGGCGACCGTGGCGATGTCGAGCGAGTTGCCTTCTCGGACGTCATTGGTCTCGCGCCCGCCATAGAACGCACCCGCCTCGATTACGCCGTGGTGGCGCAGCGCGTCCCAATGCGTGGAGGCATGGAGATAGAGGCCGTCGAGGTAGTCGTCGTGCCCGATGATCGGCTTGTCGATGCCCATCTGTGTGCGCGTGTACGCACCGCGATGGAACAGGACAGGCTTAGGAAGCGACAAGCTCCAGTTCAGAGGGAACACGGTCCCGCGGCGTATCAGCGTCGATGCCGCCCGCACTTGATCAGCGCCGATGAAGTTCAGCGTCCCCAGCTCGTCGTCGTCGCCGAACACGCCCCAGGCGGCTCCCACCGGTGCTCCGTCCCGGATCGGCAGTTCGGAATAGCTCGGCCACGGAGTCGCGCTAGAGCTCAGGGTGTCAGGTGGCATCTAAATCTCCAATGTGATTGGTGGCACATTTACGCATTCCTCGCGCGCCTACCGGTGATGGACGAGGTAGGAGCTGTCGATCTCGACCACGCTTCTGCCTCCCATCAGCGCGAGTGTGCTGTCGAGCTGATTGCGGAGTCCGTCAAGTACGTGTGTGACGCCGTCCGCTCCGCCGACGGCGAGACCGAAAAGGTAGGGCCGGCCGACGAGCGTGGCGTTTGCGCCCAACGCGAGGGCCTTGACGATGTCCGTCCCCGAGCGAACCCCGCCGTCCATGAGGACGGTGGCGTCGTCCCCGAGCGCGGCACGGACGTTGGGGAGGACATCGAGCGGAGCGATCGCGGAATCGAGGGCGTAACCACCGTGGTTGGAGACGATCACGCCATCGGCTCCGTGCTCTTGGGCGCGTACCGCGTCGTCCGGATTCAGGATGCCCTTCACAAGCACGGGGAGTCTGGTTTCCGCGCGGAGCCAGTCGAGGTCACGCCAGGTGAGCTCGGGGTGAGCGAAGATCTCCGTAAGCGCCGTCCCCGCGGCCGCGACGTCGTCCTCCGGTGCGTTGGCGAGACGACGGCGGAATGCGGGATCGCTGATGAAGTGGCCGATGCCCTGGCCGTCGGAAAACGAGGGGTAGACCTTCCGGACCCTGCTGGTGCCGCTGCTGTGCAACGTGTCGAGCGTCACGACGACCGCGCTGTAGCCTGCCTGCTCGGCGCGACCGAGCAGACTCGACACGACGGCGCGATCGTTCACCCAGTAGAGCTGGAACCATCGGGCCGCACTCTCCATCGTGCTCGCGATCACCTCGAGCGAGTTCGAGCAGACGCTGCTCACGACGAACGGAATCTCGGCCGCGGCCGCAGCCTGGGCGACGATCCGCTCGCCGTCCCGATGAGCCAGCTCGAGGATCCCAATCGGCGCGAGGAGGAACGGCGCCGGCAATTGCGTCCCGAGCACGTTCACCGAAAGGTCGCGCTCGACATTACCCGTGAGCATGTGTGGCCGGAGCCGCCAGCGTTCGAACGACTCACAGCTCGTGCGGATGTTGCGCCGCACGCCTTCGACTCCGGCGATGTAGTCGAAGAAGTCCCGCGGGAGAATCTGAGACGCCTGCGATTCCCACTCGGCCGGGCCTCGCGGCCACGAACGCAAACCGCTGCTGGAGGGGTAGTCCGGGATCTTCGTGGTGGGGGCCGGCCCGGGTGCGAGCGCGTCCGCGCTAGCGGAACTAACGCTCAGCGCGGGCGGCGGATAAGGCAATCGCGATGGGGGGATCCACCACCTACCCTCGAGCGCCAGAAGGATCCGCGCCGCGTCAACGTACACGAGCGTCCGCACGATCTTCCCCTCGTGGAGCGCTATGACGGCGGCGAGCGGGGCGGTGAACTCGGCCCCGGTCCGCGCGATGCCGTGGAGAACCCCCTCGACGAATACGACGTTCCCCGCTCCGTGAAACTCGAGATAGTCTGCACGCGCCACGCCGGGTGCGGAGCAACACGCGGCGAGGCTGGTGATGCTGTACTGGAGGAAGCCTTCGGGCCCGGCGTATACACCTCCATAGGGCAGCTCGCTCGGGACGTAGAGCGCCGCGTCGGGGGCGACGAACTGCCGCACGATGTCGACGTCCTCGGGTTGCATCAGAAGCGTGCACACCCGGCGCGCGAGGGCGAGGTTCTCGGCTAGGGACGCGCCGCTGTCGGCCCCAGCCGGCTGGCCGTCGCCGTTCACTCGGGGAATGGCATGCGGTTCATGGAAGGGTGTGGGGGGCGCCTGCCTGCCCTCGAGCGCCTGCAAGATGCGTGCTTGGGCGATATACGAGTGCACCGCCGTAATCTGTCCGTCAGAGACGGTCGTCACATGAGCGAACGGCGCGATGAAATCGACGCCAACCCGGGTCCGGCCGGCGAGCGCTCCGATGGCACACACGGCACCCGACGTCGGATGCACTTCGTAAGTGTCGTTGCGAGCCGTGCAGTGTACTCGCGCCGCGGCCTCTCGGTAAGCGAGAAATCCCTCCAGTCCGGTATATCTGCCACCGTAAGGCAACAGTTCCGGCACCCATAGTTCACACTCGGCAGCAAGGAGCGATGCCAGCGCGTGCTCGTCGCCGATATCGAGCGCGTGGTGGAATCGTAGGACGAGATCGACGTTTGGATGCGCCATGGACGTGAACGGCACTATGCCGATGCTGCACCCAGGAACGACGCAACGCGTTCGCCGGCGTCGGTCGAGTCTTCGATGACGAGCGTGCGTGCGCTGCTGGCGCGGAGTCGTTCGACGGCCGGATAGCGTGCAGTGGCGAGTCGCGCGGGACGCTCCTCGGCAGCGCCCTTCAGTAGCTCGAGCGTGCGGGCCTGAAGCGTGGCGGCGTCGTCGGGCTCGGACCACCGGATGGCGTCCCGCGAAGTTCGGTACCAGGGACTGAACAGCGCGGAGTCACGCACGCGGTTCCAGGCGCGCAAGAGATGAGTGCCGTCGGCACAGGGCTCGAGCGACGGTGCTCCGCCCTCGGGCGGCGTGGTGGCGCCCGGGATAGGCGGGTCGTCGAGGATGACGCTTTGTACGCGGGGGTCCTGTGCGGCGAGCTCCGTGGCGACCAAGGCCCCTGTCCCTGCGCCGTACACGTCGACCTCGGCGATTCCCACAGCCTCGAGGACCGCCCGGATCGGCGCCACGTAGTCCTCGATTGAACTGCGGCGATCACGTGGCGGATCCGAGTCACCGAAGCCCGCGAGATCCGGTACGAGAACCGGACGATCGGCGGCGAGCTCCACGGCGAGGCCCGCGAGCGAGGCGCCTGATCGGGCGATGTCGTGCAGGAGCAGCAGCGGGCGACCGCGGCCGTCGCCGCCCCGTCGCACGAGCACCTGGCCGCGATCAGTCTCGACGTAGGAGCGCCACAAGCCCTCGGCCACGGGCGCCGTGTCCGCGACGCGAGGGGCGGCGCCGATGCCGCCCGCCCGGGCCCCGGCGCCGGCGAGAATACGTTCGACCTGGGTCGCGTACTCGCGGTAGGCCGTCGAATCGGGCTCGAGTTGATGCGCCATCAGGCAGGGCTCGATCGAGTAGCGTTCGACCACCGCGGACGACGCATGCGCGAGCAGACGCGTCAGCCACTCGACCGATGCTCCACGAGACCGGGCTGTGCGATTGGCCGCCATCAACGTGATCGGCAGATTCAGCTCCTGGATCGCGGGCAGCGGGTCATACCGGAAGACGGCGTTCGGAGCGAGGTCGTATCGCGTCCCCGCACGAAGCGTGTCCAGGACATCTTCGTGAAGGCTCGAGGCCGAGGGGATGTCGACGTCGAGGCGGGTGGCGAGGCGGCGGTCGAACCACGGCCAATAGAGCATGAAGTCTCTCCACCAGGACCAGGCCCGCAGGAGGTGATTACCGTCCCATTGCGGATCCAGCGGGGGGGCGAAGCACTCGAGGAGAACCGGACGCTGCTCGTCGCTCACCATCACCAGGTTCTCGAGCACGAGCGCCTCCACGCGATGTGGATTCTGGCGGGCGAACTCCACCGCGACGGTCGTACCGGTCGCTCGACCGTAGACGAGCATCCGGTCCAAGCCCATTGCGTCCACCGCCTCGCCGAGCGCGGCCGCGTAGTCCGATATCTCCGGAGCCTCGAGCGCGAGCGGGTCCGACTCACCGTAACCCGGCCGGTCAGGGGCAATAACCGTAAATGACTCGGCAAGGTGATGCATCACCGGTATAAAGGTACGCGAGGACAGCGGCGAAATGTGCAACATGAGCACGACTGGCCCTTCGCCGATTCGCCGATAGTGGACCTGCCGGTTTCCTATGGTCACAAAATGACGACTGACAGAAGTCATGGTTTGGCCGCCCACTAATGTGATGAGGTCATGTATAGTGGATTACGTAATCATCACTGTCGATGGCGAGGAGACTTATACCAGATGAGTAAGGAGGAAACTGATTATTACGTCACGGCGGAGCCGCTCGTACCGGAGACATTTGAACGCTTCGGCACGATCATCTCCACTGACGCGATCGAGGGCCGGAACGCGGCTCACATCTACGGGGGAGCGATAGACGCTTTCACCGGGCCGACCGTCCGCTCCGATGATGGACCGATACACATCCTGCTTTCGCGGACACGTCCTCGGGAGTTCCGCGTCGACATGTTCGAGCGCCACCTGGGGCTTGAGCAGACGTACGTACCGTTGAACGGACACACGTTCATCTGGGTGCTCGCGCCGCCGGACGCCAGGGAAGAGGACGGGATCCCTGCGTTTGACGAGGTCCGCGCATTCATACTTCCCGGCGACGCCGCGGTGAAAATGCACATCGGAACGTGGCACGAGGCGCCGTTCGCGCTTCGGCCGGGCGGGGTGTTCTTCGTGATCGGGAACGTCCCCCTGCTCCAGAGCGTTCGCAACGATTACAACGAATGGGGCGAGATCGACAATCTGCCGATCGTTGAACGACGCCACATCACGCACCGGAGCGGCAAGGTCCTGAGGGTTGCATTGCCGTAGGGGCCTAGGCACGTCTCGTTCCTAGGGGACGCTGAGCAGGTTCACGAGGCCGTCAAGCTCAGGCAGCTGCTCGAGTACCGAGAGCATGCCGTCGAGCGCGTCGACGTGAGGTCCAGGGAGCACCCGCGCCGCGCAGGCGCGGAACTTCGTCGAGGACTCTTTGTCCGTCAGGGGGCGCGCGGGAGCGCCCCTGTTCTCGAGGACTTCGACGCGCTCGCTGCCGCGGCCACGTATCTCGGCGGTCACGATCGCCGGAAAGTGATTCGGAAAGAGCTCATCGCACCGCTCGTCGGCGACGCACGACACCTTCGCCGCGAGCTCGAGCGTCGCCGGGTCCGCGGCTCGGTCGTCGGTGAGATCGTCGAGGAACAGACCGAGACCGCCACCACCTCGCATCGCCGCCGCGAACGTGAACGGTGAGCTGAACCGGGCGGCGTAGCCGGTGGGCGGACGGATCTTGAGGTCACGTGGCTCGGCCACTGTCCGCAGGACGGCGGTGGGCAGTCGGATCTCGACGCGCTCGATGTCAGCGGGGGTGACGCCGTCTGCCCGGAGCGCGAGCGCGGCGTCGATACCCGAATGGGTGAAGTGATTGCTGGGGTATGGCTTGACGTGGAGCCGATCGAGCTCCCATTGTTCACCCAGGCCGCGGGTGACGGCTTCGGTATCGGCAGCCTCGCCGCAGAACGCTCGCAAGAAGCCAAACCGTCCCTCGATGGCGGTCGGCGCTCCGGTCAAGCCGAGTCCGGCGAGCTCGGCGGCGGTCACGCCCGCATGCGCCGCCCAGCCGCAATGAACCCGCTTCACCATCCCGCCGGTGCGGTTCGCCTCGAGGATCCCGGACCCGAGGCTGGTGGCGATCGACATCGCTCCGGCGAGCTCCGCCTCGCTCAGCCCAAGCGCGAGCGCGGAGGCACCGGCAGCGCCGACTGTCCCGCAGATGGCGGTCGCGTGCAGCCCGTTCTCGAAGAACACCGAGTTGCGTAGCTCGGCGTCGTATCCGGCCATTCCGAGGCGGCAGCACACTTCATCGCCAAACGCGACCGCCGCCAGGAGCGTCCGGCCGTCGGCGCCGGCTGCCTCGGCGCACGCGAGCGCGGCCGGCACGACCGCCGCGCTCGGATGCAGAACCGACGGAAGATGGGTGTCGTCGAAGTCGATCGCGTGCGCGAGCGTCCCGCCGATCATCGCGGCGTGCCCGATCGGGTGTCGGCCCCCGCGGCCGATGGCCGTGCTCCGCCCCTCACCGCCCCAGCCGCGAACCAGCTTCGTGATTGGATCGTCGCGCCACTCGCCCGCGGCCGCGAGCGCGACACCGAGCGTGTCTCTGACGTGACTCGCCGCGAGTGCGAGCAGGCGCGGCGGGAGTGCATTGCCGCTACGACAGCCACTTCCGAGTCCGGCCAGAGTGGCCAATGCGGCACGGGGCTGATCGGCGACGGACGTCATTCCGGTTTGTCGACTAGCGCGAATGGGCGCGCCGGCGAGCCGGTTCCCCCGACGATCGGCAGTGGCGCGAGCACGAAAACGCACTCGCGGACGCGATCCCTCACAATCTCCTCGAGGTTCAGCATCTCGACGATCGGGACGCCGGCGTCGACGAGCAGGACCCGGTGAACGGGGAGCGCCGCATGGCCGGCTCCGGCTGGGATGTGCTCGTATGCCGTCGTGTCGGCCCCGGTGGCGAGCACGCCCCGTTCCGCGAGCCACTTCGCCCCGGCCTCGGTAACCCCGGGGACCCCGCTGACTTGGCCCACGAACGCCTCGGGGTCGTCCCATAGCTGTGCCCATCCCGTCCGCACCAGCGCGACATCCCCGGTGCGCAGCTCGGCGCCCCCCGCGGCAAGGAGCTCGTCAGGCCCGACCGGAAACGCCGGTGGCAGCCGCTGCTCGCCGTCGGGCACCACGTCGAGCACGACGGTGCGCGCGACGATGATGGGAAGCTCGTCCGCTCCGTGACGGTCGAACCGGCCACCACGCTGGGCCTCTGACGCTGACACGCCGCCGTGGAGAACTCCGTCCTGTGACACGTGAGCGAGCGCATCGATGTGTGTGCCCACGTGGCCGCCTGTGACGATCAACTCACTGGCAGCAGACCCTCCGTCGGCTCGCACCACGTCTCCGTGGCGCCGTTGCAACGCGAAGCGGAACCCGGGATGGTTGGGGGAACATGGGATTCCGGTGTATAGCGGCTGTGCGAGGTCGTAGATGCGGACGCCGCGAGCTATCACATCCGCCAGGGACGTCATCGTGGGCTCGTATCGCTGGTCGGAACGCCCATCTAGAGAAACCGCAGCCTACCACGGAAAGCCCCCTTGATACGCTACACCATGTCATTTGCATAACGTTCCCCTGAGAGAAACATCCAGCCCTATGGACGACGGAACCCGCGGTCTGGATCCGGTGACCCTGGCTGTTCTGAAGGGTCGACTCGAGCAGATCGTCGACGAGATGGACGCGACGCTCTACCGCAGTTCCTTCAATCCGATCATCGCCGAGGCCCACGATGCTTGTCATGGCATCTATGAGGCGCTGACGGGCGACACCCTCGTGCAGGGAACCGGCGGCTTGCCGATATTCGTGGGGAGCATGTCGTTCGCCGTCCAGGCGGCGATCGCGCGAGCGGCGCGAGACGGTGGTATGCGCGACGGCGACGTGATCGTGTTCAACGATCCGTACCTGGGGGGCACCCACCTGAACGACATGCGTCTCGTTCGCCCGCTGTTTCGAGACGGTCGGCTCTTCTGTCACCTGGCCTCGGTGGGGCACTGGACCGATGTCGGTGGCAACGTACCGGGCAATTACAACCCGGTCGCACGCGATAGCCATCAGGAGGGTGTGCTGCTGCCGCCGGTCAAGCTGTACGACGCCGGAACGGTTCGAGAGGACATCGTCGAGATTCTCAAGACCATCGGGCGCTCCCCGATCAACGCAATCGGCGATCTAACAGCTCAGGTGGCGGCGCTCGACCTCGGTGTGCGCCGCCTCACCGACCTGCTCGACGAGTACGGGGACGCCGTCGTTCAGCTTGCTCTGACGATGCTTCGCACCGCCGGCGCTCAGATGATGCGCTCCCAGATCGAGACGCTCCCGGACGGCAGCTACGCGAGCGAAGATTTCCTGGACAACGATGGGATCCGGGACGTGCCGCTAAGAATCGCCGTGGAGGTAACCGTCACGGGTAGCTCGCTGCGGCTGGACTTCACCGGGACTGCGCAGGCATGCGAAGGCCCGGTCAACATCGCGCGCTCGACCACGATCGCCGCCTGCTATGTGGCCCTCAAGCATCTGTTCCCCGAGGTGCCCGCGAACGCCGGCTGCCTGGATCCGATCGAGTTCGCGATCCCGCCGGGATGTCTGCTCGACGCCGTGTCCCCGCGGCCGGTCGGCGGTTACACCGAGACGATCCTGCGGATCATGGACGTGATCTTCGACGCAGTCGGGCAGGCCGCCCCGGAACGCGCGATGGGAGCGTCGTACGGCACGATCAATGCACTGTCGCTGACCGGCCGGCGCGGCGGCGGTGAGCGATGGGTGATGTTCACATTCTTCGGGGGCGGCCTCGGAGGCAACGTTGACGGGGACGGCCTGAACCACGGCAACGCGCCGTTGTCGACCGCTGTGATCCCGCCCGTCGAGGTCTTCGAAGCTCGCTTCCCGGTTCGCTTCTCCCGCTGGTCGTTGCGTCCAGACAGCGGCGGGCCTGGTCTGCACCGCGGCGGTTTGGGCGCCGTCTACGAGGTGGAGGCACTCGCCGACGACGTCGATCTGTCGGTGTTCGGAGAGCGGGCGCTGACTGGCCCGCGCGGCGTCGCGGGCGGTGGCTCCGGCGCTGTCAACGTCATCACCTACGACCAGGACGGTGTGCCGCGCAGGCCGGCGCTCGCATCCAAAGTGACCGGAGTGCGACTTCAAAGGGGCGATCGCATCCGGATAGAGAGCCCGGGGGGCGGCGGCTACGGGCCACCGATGCAACGGTCAACGGCGGCCGTGCGGGCTGACGTCGACTCGGGTTACGTCACTCGCGAGGTGGCGGCCCGGGACTACGGTGTCGCGATCGACGCCGACGGGCTTGTGGACGAGACGGCATCAGCGGAGCTTCGAAGGGGCGCGACGTGACGACGACCATCGTTGGCATCGATGTGGGTGGGACATACACGGACGTCCTTTCACTCGACGAGACTTCCGGGGAGATACGAACCGTCAAGGTCTCCTCCACGAGAACAAGTGAAGCAACGGGCTTCCTCGAGGGGCTGAGCGCGGTGAGCGAGCCGAATGCGGTCGCGGCGATCGTGCACGGAACAACGGTTGCGACCAATGCCCTGCTCGAACGAAAGGGTGCCCCGTGTGGATTGATCGCCACGGCGGGGTTCGGGGACGTGCTCGAGATGCGCCGCCGTGATCGCCCGAGTACTTGGGGCTTGCGGGGCGACTTTCGTCCGGTGATCCCGCACAGGTTGCGAGTAGAGGTAACCGAGCGGATGGGCGCGGACGGCGTCATCGCGACGGCGATCGACCTGGAAGAGGTGGCGGCCGCGACGGCGACGCTACTGAGTCGTGGAGCCCAGGCGGTGGTTATCGCGTTCATCAACTCGTACGCGAACTCGGCGAACGAAAACGCCGCCGAAGCGGTGGTACGGGAGATCTGGCCAAACGACTTCGTCACGACGTCGAACTCAATCCTCAGCGAGATACGCGAGTTCGAGCGGACGTCCACGACCGCCCTCAACGGCTATTTGCAGCCGGTCGTGAGCAGATATCTGGCCAACCTCGAACGGGAACTCGAAGGCGCAGGGTTCGACGGAGAGTTCCTGGTGGTTCAGTCCAACGGTGGGGTTGCGACATCGGCGGAGGCTCGACGGCTGCCGGTGCGCACGGCTCTATCGGGTCCAGCCGCCGGCGTCATTGCGGCGACCCGGACCGCAGCGGAGGCCGGGATCGAGAACATCATCACCTGCGATATGGGCGGAACCTCATTCGACGTCGCACTTGTCGCCTCGGGTCAGCCAACGTTCGCGCAGCAGAGCTCGATCGGCTTTGGCCTCGTGGTCCGCACGCCGATGATCGAGATCACCACTATTGGCGCTGGTGGCGGCTCGATCGCGATGGTGGACGCCGCGGGAATACTGAAGGTTGGGCCGGAGTCGGCGGGTTCCGACCCAGGCCCTGCGGCGTACGGACGCGGCAACGACCGTCCGACCGTCACCGACGCGAATCTCGCACTAGGGCGGATCGACCCTGCTCGTCCGCTCGGACGGGGTCTCGATCGCCTCGATGTCGAAGCCGCACGTGAGGCAATCCGGCGGCATGTCGGAGAGCCGTTGGGGCTTTCCGTCGAGGGGGCGGCAGAAGCGGTAATCGCCGTGACCGACGCGCGCCTTGCCGGAGCGATCCGCCTGATCTCGGTCGAGCGAGGTCAGGACCCCGCGAACTTCTGCCTCGTGTCGTTCGGCGGGGGAGGGGCGTTGCACGTCGGTGCGATGCTGCGGGCGATTCGGTGTCCGCGAGCCCTCGTACCTCGCATGCCGGGTCTCACCAGCGCGCTTGGGTGCGTGCTCGCGGATCTGCGACACGACGTCGTACACACGATCAACATTCCGCTGGCAGGTCTGGACCCCGAAATCCTGCGAGGAGAGATGTGGCGTACCGCCGAGTCCGGCAAGGAGCTCTTGGCGAGGTCGGGGGTCGCCGTCGAGGGTACGGACGTCCGTTTCGAACTCGACATGGCATACGAGGGACAATCGCATGCCGTCGCTGTCCCCCTGCAGCCGGACGCCGAAGGTGCGGCCGTGGGGCGCGAGGAGATCGCTCGGCTGTTCGACGACTGCTATCGCGGTACCTACGGGCGGACGCTCGACGGGATTCCGGTGAACCTCCTTACCCTCCGGACCGCCGTGGTAGGTCGAAGGTCAGCGGTCGACCTCTCGCTTCTGGCGCCCGCCGGCACCGGGACGGTCGCCGACGCCCAGGTCGCCAGTCGTCAGATCTGGACCAATGGGGCGTGGCGCGAAACGCCGGTATACGATCGTTTTGAGCTGCCCGCCGGGGCGGTGCTCGACGGACCATCGGTCCTCCAGCAACCTGACACGACAATACTTGTCGAGCCCGGGATGCTGGCCAGGACGGACAGCCTCGGCAACGTTTTCGTCGAGGTGATCGTGCGATGAGTCTGGCCGTGCTATTGATCGACCTACAGAAAGATTTCATCGCGCCCGACGGAGCGTATGGCCGCGGCGGCGTGACGTCGGCGGCTATATCAAGCCTTCCGAAGCGCCTGAGGCCGCTGCTCGAGCGCGCGCGTGGAGCCGACGTGCCAGTGATTGCTTCACATTTCACCCTGACGCCGATCGCGGGACGCGACCCGATCATCGCTCCGGATCTCCGCCACCTGCGTCCATTCCTCCGTGCAGGCGACTTCTGTCCCGGAAGGCGCGGGCATGGACTCGTCGACGAAGTCGGAGTCGCCGATGTCTCGATCGAGAAGGTGGCTTACTCGGCGTTCTATCAGTCGCGGCTCGAGTGGGCACTGCGGGGACTGGACGTGAACAGGGTGTTGGTCGCGGGAATCGTCACCAATGGTGGCGTCGCCAGCACGGTGCGAGACGCTCACGTCCGCGGCTTCGCCCCCGTCGTGATTACCGACGGATGCGCCGCGTTTGACCGTGATGTCCACGATGCGACAGTACGGTCTCTGGCGAGCATCGTCGCGACGACGACCATAGCCCAGGCATGCGCGGAGCTTCGGCAATAAGCGGTTGCGCGGACCCGGGGTTCGCTGACTGCTCGGCCTGCGAGAATGGCCGCGTGAGTTCATACCAGCGGGCGGTCGCATGACAGATTCGGCTGGCACGCAAAATGCAGGTCGTGTGGCGGACGTGTTGATTGCCGTCGCCACGTCCAGCGACCCGGTTGGCGTCAGCGCGATCGGGCGGCAGGTTGGGCTGAGCAAGGCAGTGGTCCATCGCATCCTGAGATCGCTCGTGAGTCGCGACCTGCTCACCGTCGCCGGTCCTCGCGGGGGCTATCGGCTGGGACCAGCGGGCGCCGCGATCGGCGCACGAGCGTTGGCGCAGTTCGACATCCGCCAGGTGGCAATGCCCGTCTTGCGAGAACTTCAGGCGGAGACGGAGGAAACCACCACCTTGTCAGTTCTGGTTGGCACCCAGCGCACATATCTCGACCAAGTGGTCAGCCAGAACGAGATCCGCATGATCGTCGAACCGGGCACGTTTCTGCCACTTCACGCCGGCTCGAGTGGAAAGGCGATTCTCGCCTTCGCGTCGCCCGACGTTCAGAAGCGAGTCCTCGGCGCTCCGCTAGTTCGCCTGACGGGCTCGACGATCACTGAAGTCGCCGACTTGCTCCGCGAGCTGGACCGGGTTTGCCGGAACGGCGTGGCGCTGAGCCGTGGAGAGCGGCAGCAAGGAGCCGCCAGCGTCGCGGCCCCGATCATCGGCATCGATCGGTCAGCGATCGGTGCGATCAGCGTGTGTGGTCCGGTCGCCCGGTTCGACGCTGAGGCCGCTCAGCGGGTGGCGCCGCGCGTGGTTGCGGCTGCCGCTCGCATCACCGCGGAGATCGCGACGCTGCGGGCGCCGGACGACTCCAGCTCGTGAGCCGACCCGGCTTGCTCGCCGGCGGATTGCCCGGCGCTAGGCGGACAGTCGAATCGACGGCAGGCTCGCAGCCAGCCCGACCAGGTCGGCGGCCTCATTGAGCGCGGCCCAGGTGAGCGAATCGAGTTCGAGGCCGTGCTCATCGACCTCCCGTTCGTGCTCACGCTCAAGCTCGCCTGGCAGATAGATTCGATCCACACCGGGAGCCTTCGGAGAGTCACGAATGGCGCCGCGAAGCGTCGCGAGTCTTGCGTCGAACTCGTCGCGCGGCATGAACGCCTCGACGTCGAAGGCGATAACAGTGTGCCCGGTATTGCTCGGATGCGCGGGCCCTCCGGCGCGGAAGGCGCCGTAGTTGCATTCGGCGAGCATCCCCGCGCCGCTCAGGACGGCGGTGAGTGTCTCCATCAGCACGGCCAATCCGTACCCCTTGTAGCCGGCTGCCGGCAGCAGCGTCCCCTTCTCGATGTCGGCCGGGTTGGTCGAAGGTCGTCCTTCGGAGTCGAGGATCCACCCGTCGGGGATCGTCGTCCCCATGTCGGCCGCCATCCGGACTCGGGTCTGCGCGGTGGCGCTGAGCGCGATGTCGAGCATCAGCGTGCTGTCAGCGTCCGGGCCGGGAATCGCGTACGCCGTCGGCTCGTTGCCGATCGTGTTGCTGCGGCCGCCCGTCGGGGCCATGACCGGAGGCGAGTTCGACACGGCAACGCCGATCAGTCCCGCGTCGGCACACATCCGGGCGTAGTAACCAGACGCCCCCCAATGATTGCTGTTGCGGACAAGCACCATCGCCATACCCAGATCGGCTGTACTGGCCTTTTCGATGGCCAGCGATGTCGCCATGTAGCCGGCATGCATCCCCATCGCGGCATCGGCGTCGATGACGGCGGCTGCCCCTCGGTTGCGTATCACCCGCGGGTTTGCGTCCGTCTTGATCGCGCCCGCCCTGGACATCTTTATGTACGTAGGGACGAACCGGACGCCGTGAGTGTGAACACCGCGGGTGTCGGTGCGAACCAACACGTCAGCAGAGACGTCGGATACATCGGGGGCGAAGCCAGCGGCTTGGTATGCCTCGACCACCCATTCCTTGAGTTGCCCGGGGTCCACCACGAAGGTCTCGGTCTCGGCCAGCTGGGTCATTACCCTTCACCTCGGTTCGAAGCTGTTCCGTTACGACGCTCGCTCGTGCGCTGCCAGCGCTGTCTAAATACTACCGAGTCCGTGACATACAGTCATTGTTCTCGCACAGTGAGAAACCGACCTATGCGAGGCTAAGAGCAAAGGTCTAATACCGCGCTCAGCGACCGAAACCGGCGTGCCTCAAAGGTCAAAGTTTGGTATTCTTTCCGGCAGATTTTGAGGAGCACGTAGGTGGCCGAAGCACCAGAGACCGCAGTCGTCGTGTATGTCTCGAAGGCTGAGAGCCGCTGCTCCCGCGGCTCGTATCGGGTGGGCCATCAGCTGTGCGTCCCATGCCGCCGCGCCCTACTCATCCGCGACTAAGGAAGTGATCCACAGTGGCGCATCACGTTACGCGCTTTGACCCCTCGTTATTGACTGTGCCGGCTGGCTACGACCGGAATACCAGGGGCTATCGCACCTGCCCACTGGTGACTGCAGCGCATGGATCGGTCCACCTCTCCAAGGGGATCTGCGAACTCGCACCTGAGGGAGCGCTGCTGACGCATGTCCAGCAATATGAAGAAGGGTTCTACGTGCTCGCCGGAAAGGTCCAGCTGATGCTGGCCGACCGCTGGTATGAGCTCTCCGCCGGACACTACGGCTTCATTCCGATCGGCGTGACTCACACCTGGATCAACGCTGGCGATGAGCCCGCTCGCTGGCTCGAGATCTGTGCGCCGCAGCGCTTCGAAGACGGCCGCCAGGATACGTTCTTCGTCGGCTCCGAGCCGGAGCCACCCAGCGAAGTGGACGCCCCCGACTTCGGCGATCCGCGCACTCGATGGCTGGGCTACTGGACGAGCGAGGTGTCTCAGCGATCGAACCAGCAACTGGTCGGCTTGCAAGGCGGTATGGACATCGCGATGCTGGATGTCGGGAAGGGGAACTACATCAAGAAGTTGATCGACAACACGCTGGGCGCGTACCTGATCCAGGTGATCATGGGCGATATGCACGGCTTGGGGCACCGCGACAACTGGGAGTCGATCTGGCATGACCACACGTTCGAGGAGACGTTCTTCTTCCTGGAAGGCGAGATGGAGGGATACATCGACGGCCAGCAGTACCACCTGACCGCCGGTGACTGCGGGTGGGTCGGCGTCGGCGCACCGCACACGTGGCGGGCGACAAGCGATCGCGTGGTGTTTATCGAGGCCCAGATTCCGCAGCCGCCGATCCGCCACGTGTACCGGCAGGTGACGCCCTGGAATCATCTCGCGGAAACGCTCGCCGAGCGCGATGGCAATGTCGTCGCATAGCGGGGTGAGCACCGACGTCGGCGAGTTTGCGGGAGCGCGCGCAGACGAGCCGATCGAGAAGCGGATCGCGAGGCTCGAGGACATCGAGGCGATCCAGCGGCTCAAGGCGCGGTACGCGCAGCTACACGATCGCGGGTATGACGGCGACGCCGTGGCGGAGTTGTTTGTCGACGACGCCGTCTGGGAGAGCAACAGCGCCGGCGTCTATCACGGCCGCGAGGAGATCCGGGAGATGGTCAACGGCGTCGGCGTCAGGACGCAGGGGCTGTTTGCGTCGCACCTGATGCTGAACCCGGCCATCACGGTGCAGGACGACGGCTTGTCGGCCGAGGGGCAGTGGTATCTCCTGATGCTGGCGACCATGCCGGGCGTGCACGATCAGAAGGAACGGGACTCGGTGGTGGTGTCGGCTAACTACCGGGACACGTTCGTCAAGGTCGATGGCGAATGGCGGTTCAAGAAGGTGGAGGTGCAGTTCCACCACGTGGCCAACCTCGACGACGGTTGGGCCAAGCGTCCGTTTCGGAGCGCCTGAACCGGCGCGCGGGCGCGCCGGGAAACCGAGCCGCCGGCCGTCAGCCGGCGAGCATGAGGTCGGCCCCGCGCTCGCCGATCATGAGCGCGGTGGCGGCCGTTCCGTGGGACGTGATGTACGGCATGACCGAGGCGTCGGCCACGCGAAGACCCTCGACGCCGCGGACACGGCAACGGCCGTCGACGACCGCGAGGGGATCGTTCTCCGGCCCCATCCGGCAGGTACTCGTCGAGTGATACGCGGTCGTGAGGTGGGTCTCGATCCACCGATCGAGGTTGGCGTCGGACGCTAGGTCGGGCGGGAGTGGTTGCGTGATGGTGCGCACAATCGGGGCGAACGACCTGGAGCGCAACAGCTCGACGGCGACCTTGACGCCCTCGCGCAGACGGTCGCAATCGGCCTGCTCGCTGAGGTACCGGGAGCGGATCACGGGATGCTCCGTCGGGTCGGGCGATGCTAAGGAGAGGTCACCCCGACTCGCCTCTTGTTGAAGGAGTATCTCGAGGATCATGTCGCCAGGCGGCTCGGCGGCGGTGCGGGAGCGTTGCCCGCCGGCGACGAGCAGCGACAGGATCTCGACATCGCCGGGAGAATCCGACCGGCTGGTGGTGAAACTCAGTGATGCCTGCATCATCGGAGTCGTGCGGCCACGAGGCTGGGGGTTGTTCAGCGCGAAGGTGACGTGCACTGCCGGATGGTCGACGAGGTTCCGGCCCACTCCCGGAAGATCGTGGACGACGTCGATCCCGTGCTCCCGGAGATGCTCGGCCGGCCCGACCCCGGAGTGCATGAGGAGGTGAGGTGAATTGATGGCACCCGCCGCTAGGACCACAAGCGGGGCGTGGATCCTCTGGCGCTCGCCGTGGCGGTCCGCCTCGACGCCGACGGCCCGGTGGCCGTTGAAGATGACACGGCGGACGACGGTGTCGGCGGCGACGGTCAGGCGCGGACTTGTCAGTCTCGGCAGGATGTAAGCCATCGCCACGTTTATGCGCCGCCCGCCGACGAGGTTCAGGGGAACCCGCCCGAACCCCGGGCCACCCGGCGCATTCTTGTCCGGATGGTCGGGGAATCCGAGATCGTGGCATGCCGTGAGAAATGCCGCACTCACCGGGTGGAGCGGAGCATCGAGGTTCCGGCTGACCGGCATCGGGCCGTCGGTACCGTGGAATCGACTGCCGGTGAAGTCGTGGTCGGACTCGAGGCGGACGAAGTAGGGGAGGACGTCCTCGTACGACCACCCGCGGTTGCCGAGCCGCGCCCAGTCATCGAAGTTCTCCTTCGTGCCGCGCATGAAGTAAGTGCCGTTGACTGCACTGGATCCGCCGAGGATTCGCCCGCGCGGGATCGGTCGGCTGATCTCCCCGGTCAACGCGGCGACGAACGGCCAGATGTGCGGCTGATCTGGGCTCGCCGCGCCGCCGACGATCCCGTCGAGGACGGCTGGAGGGAAGGCGTCGGCGGTGCGGTAGCTCGAGCCAGCCTCGACGAGCAGCACATCGGCGGCCGCGTCGCTAAGACGTGCTGCCAGGGCGCAGCCGGCCGAACCGGCGCCGACGACGATCACGTCGTAGTGGCTCTCGCGTTCGGGACTGAGTGTCAAGACAAGCGAGGTCTCAAGAGTCGCTCGCTCCTTCTGGCCGCCGCACCCGATTGCGGAGCTTGCCGATTCCTTCGATCTCGACTTCGACCACATCGCCGTCCTGAAGCCAGACAGGGGGCTTTCGCACCGCGCCGATCCCGGCCGGTGTTCCCGTGGCGATGACGTCGCCCGGTGCGAGGGCGATCGTCTGGCTGAGGAAGCTGATGATCTCAGCAGCCGTCCACACCATCAGGCTGGTGTTTGCGTCCTGCATGGAAGCATCGTTGAGCCGACACTTGATCGCGAGTTGCTGAGGGTCGGAGATCTCGTCCGCTGTGACGATCCACGGTCCCATCGGCAAGAAGGTGTCGATCGCCTTTCCTCTGATCCATTGGGCATTGCTCTTCTGGAGATCCCGAGCCGAGACGTCGTTTAGGCAGGTGTAACCGGCGACGTACGACAGCGCGTCTTCCGTGGTGACGGATCGAGCCTCGCGCCCAATCACGACCCCGAGCTCCGCCTCGAAGTCGGGCTTGTCGGTCACGGGAGGTACGACGATCTCCTGGTCTGGGCCGATCACGGAGTTTCCGAACTTCGCGAAGAGCGGCGGCTCGTCGGGCACGGTCACGTTTCCCTCGGCGGCGTGATCGCGATAGTTCAGCCCGATGCAGAGGATCTTGCCCGGTGCCGGGATCGGCGCGAGTAAGTCGGTGTCCGCCAGTGCGATTGGCGCTCCGTCGTCCGACTCTCCGGTCGCGAGAAACGCGAGGATGTCGGTGCCCATTGGGACTATCTGGTCCCCTTCGACCCGGCCGAACCCGCCGGCATGCGACACGAGCCTCATCTCACAGACCTCCAGCTTGGCTTACTGTGTCCACGTCAAACATTGAAGATCCCTTCTGGTAGGAGCGCGGCGACGGTTACGTTCGGCAGATCCACGACGTTGCTAATGCGCAGATCGACGGCCACGCTGCAGATCGTGTATGCCTGGGCCGCCGACCACCCGCGTTCCTGGAGCAGCTCAATCATGTTGAGCAGTGCGTTCCGGGCGGCCAGCGTGATGTTCTCAGATTCGTTCCGCCCGTCGGCGGTCACCGGCATTCCGAACGTCGCGATGAAGTTATGAGGCACCGTCCACTCGGGCGCCCCGAAGTAACCCGGGTGCGACAGGCGGGGCCAGCGGATTCGGCGCCGCTCGGCCTCGCCCTTGTGAAGATGGAACCGTACGACGTGGGTCGCGCTCATCTCGATGGCTGAGAGCGTGCACTCGTTGTCGCCCTGGGCATAGTGTGCGTCACCGGACGAAAACAGTGCGCCGTCGACGAAGACCGGCAGAAACAGATGCGAGCCCTTCGTGAGTTGCTTCGCATCGACATTCCCGAAGTTCTCCCGCGGAGGAACGGTGCGGGCGCCGTCGCTGGCGATAGGCTCGGTCGCCGGAACCGCGCCTTCCGACGTGCGCGGGAACGGGACGCCCCCCTCGATCGCGTCCTCTCGCCGAGCCCATTCCGCCAGCAGGCTCGCGGAAGGCGCTACGCCCACGCATCCCATGAACGGGCCTCCCGGGACGCGAACCCCCGGAAGCTGTTCCGAGGTCGCCCAATCCCCCTCGATGTCCCAGTGGAAAAACGTCATCGTCTCGACCAGGCCTGGCAGAAAGCCGCCCGGCCCGGCCATCGTCCATCCATACGGCTCGGACACGATGTCAAGCGTCTCCACCTCGAGCAGATCGCCGGGCTCCGCGCCGATGACATGGATCGGGCCGGTCATCGGATGCGCGATCTGCTTGTCCCACCCGGGCAGATCGGCCGGGGTGGACTGCTTGGCCATCTGGCCGTCAGTTGCGTCCCGGGTCTCGATGAAGATGTCTTCCCCTGGGGAGGCTTCCAGCACCGGCGGAATGTCCGGATGCCATCTGTTGTGCCCGGTATGCGCTTCGTTCTTGAGTTGCTTGCTTCGGTCGATTGCGATGCCCTTCAAAACCTTCACCTTTCACTCTTGTACGGTTTTTCTGTGCGACACGTCAGAGGGCAGAGTCGCCCGGATCGAGAGTCAAACGCGTGTTTGCCGCATCGCCGTCGCGGATCCGAAGCGAGAGGACCAGCGCCACCAACGCCGACACCTCGGCGGCCAGGAAGCCGTGGTGAAACGACGTCAAGAGGGCTGGGCCCGGAGAGGATCCATCTGCTGGGGCGGTCGCGAAGCCGAGCAAGCTCGCGACGACGGCGACTCCGAGGGCGGCACCGAGCTGGCGGGTCACCGTGAAAACGGACGTCGCGTGGCCCAATTGAGGGGCATCGACCGCCGCAAACGTGGCGACCTGCATGGAGATATAGATGGTCACAGCACAGCAACCGGTGGCAAACATCAGCCCCCGGACCGCCCAGAGGTCCGTGTCCAACGCCAGCCGCTGATAGAGGTTCAGGATCAGCACAAGCACGAGCAGCGCGCCGCCCACGAGGCGCCGAGGCCCGAGACGCTTGTAGATACGACCGACGACTTGCGAGAACGTGAGCGCTCCCATCGGTTCGAAGCACGTCGTGAGCCCGGCGGTCAGCGCCGAGTGCCCCTGGGCGATCTGGACGAACAGCGGAACCAGGAACAGGATCGCCTGAAACGTGGCGATCGCGAACAGATTGGTCGTGTTTGAGATGCGGAACAGCCGACCGCGGAAGACCGTCAGGTCGAGCAGGGGCCGCCGGATGCGTTGCTCGACCCGCAAGAACGCGGCGAGTGCCACCGCCCCCACGCACCCCTGGGCGAGGACCGGCGCTGACAGCCAGCCGCTCGAGGCGCCCGCACTGAGGGCGAGGAGAATCAGGCCGCAGGCCAGCGCAGCGAGGAGAAACCCTGCGAGGTCGAAACTGTGGGTCGTGTCCGCGGGACCGTCGTGGGGGAGCATCCTTGCACCGACGACGACCGCCAGGATCCCGATCGGCACGTTGATGTAGAAGATCCACCGCCAGGAGAGCACGGTGGTGAAAAAGCCACCGATGATCGGTCCGGTCATCGGCGCGCACGCGATCGGTATGGCCAGCACGCGTGCGATCTCGGCGCGCTGTCCCGGGGGGAAGGCGGCGACGAACATCGTAAGCCCGGTGGGGACGAGAATGCCTCCGCCGAGACCCTGCACGGCCCGAAACGCGAGAAGCTGCACATGCGTCTGGGCGACCCCACAGAGCATCGACGAGAGCGTGAACACCGCCAAGGCGGATACAAACGTTCGCTTGACGCCGAGCACCTCGCCGAGCCAGGGCGCGGTCGGAATGAAGACCGCCATGCTCACGAGGTAGACGACGATCAGCTGGCTCGCGGCTGCTCCCGCTATGTGAAACGTCCGCGAGATCGACGGAAGCGCGACTGTGACAACGGTCTGATCGAGGAAGATCACGAACATCGTTGCCGAGTACAAGATCGCGACGACGCGCTCGGGTCGGTGCGTATAGCGTCCCCACAGTGCCGTCACAGCGCTGTCGGGCGCGCGGCCGCCGGCGCCATCTATTCGCGCTTTCCATCGGTGACGAGCTCGGCGGGAAGCGTGAGGCGCAACAGCGGAGCATGCTGCTGGGCGCCGTAGACGTCCGTGTCGCGGAAGCTCGCCGAGCTGTGGCGCCGCATCAGGTTTATCTTGAGAGCCGCGGCGGGGTCGAACCACAAGAGCGTCACTGCGCGCTCCTCGAGGGAGTACAGGCCGGCGATCAATCCTGGGGTGATCGACCCGCTGTCGCGGACGCGGCGATAGGTGGAGGCGTCCGCAAACAGCACGTCGAGGGTGAGCCGAAATGGGCCGGCATTCTTGCTTCGGACCACCGATGCGACGTCGCCGATACCGATGCGATCGCTGCCGGCGCTCACAGCTCGTGCCAGCTTGTCTGGAATGGATCACCGGGGTCGTCGAGACGCATCAGGTGATACGCCCGGAATTCGTAGACCGGAGGCGCGCGAAAGTCAGCTGGCGAGAACGGAAAGGCCAGATTCCCGCCGGTGGCGATGCGACCGACGTATCCCATGTGCATCGTTGCGGAGCGGGCAAGGGCGCAAACCGCGTCGGCTCGCTCCTGGGAAGCGGCCAGAACATCGATGACAAGCCCGAGCTCGTGGCTGGCGGCTCCACGGTCGGGCTCCATCTCAGCCATCACGCCGTCGCGACCGTACACGCGGAACAGCAGCTCATAGTTCTCGGCTGAGCCGTTCGAGGCAAGGTCGGAGGACAGCTTCTTCGAGACCCGCTCGAGCACGTCGTCGAGCCCGGCGATGAGCCGCGGGTCGCGGATCCCGGCGAGACAGATCGCGCGGTATCCGACGAGCGCCGCTCCCTCGATCTTCACGTAGTACGGGTCGGATCGCTCGAAGCGGCTGCCCGCGACGCGCACCGTACGGTCACCGACCTGGGAGAACGTCGCGTCACCCACGAGGAGCCGGCCGCCGGGGAGGCTGAGGTTCGCGGGGTCGGCCTTCTCATACAGCGTATGAGCGGCGACCGTGTCGACCGTGCATCGCTTCGCCGGGTCCGCGGGGGTCACCAAGAAATGGTCGTCGTAGAGATCGCAGACGATGCCGTCCGACTCGCGTGGAAGCGCCACGATCGAGCCGCACTCGGCGATCTTCCCCATGTGATAGGCGAGGCCAGGGTCGATGCCGCTGCGAATCGCGTATGCCGCGGCCAGCGCCGCATCGTAGGCGCGACCGCCGAGAACGATCTGCGCTTGACCATCGAGCGCCTCGATCAGTGGCTCCACACCCATCTGGGCAACCAGATGCTCGCACGCGTCGATGTCCGATTGCGAGAGGTCGTGGCCTGTTTCAAACTCGACGATGTCCCCGTCGGACAGCTTCCGGCTGACGTAGGACTTGTCGAGCTCGGCGTCGATGATCGCGACTCGGCACGAGTGACCCTGTTCGCTCAGGACCTCGCGCAATATCTCGAGGGTCCACGTGAGGTTGGGTCGGGCTCCTCCGCCGCCCGCTGATCCGACGATCACCGGGACCCCAAGCTCGGTCGCGGCCTCGATGATCAGCCCGAGGTCGCGTTTGACCATCGTGCGGCTGGTGAACGACTGCCCCGAACCGAGGTAATACGCACCGGGATCGGTCGAGCCGGCGTCAACCGCGATGACATCCGGCTTCTGCTCTACGGCGGCCCGCAGCGAGTGGACGGGAAACCCGTATCCGAGCATGCCCAGGGGCACGTACACCCGAATCAGCGGACGCGGCTGGCTTGCCATGGTCACTGTGCCACCGGCGGTTGATGTTCCAGCCACCATTCGGCGATCTGTCGTCGCGTGGCCACCCAGACATCCCCTTTCTCGAAGACATGCTCGAGCAGATCCCTGATAGCGCTCGCCCGCCCCGCCTGACCCGCGAGCCGCGCGTGGAGTCCGATCGAGAGCATCCTTGGCGCGAGATCGCTCTCGTCTCGCAGATAGTCGATGGCGCGAACGCAGTAGTCGAGGAAATCACCAGGACCGCCCACGCCCCCGTTCACGAATCGGGAGTCGTTGTAGGTCAACGTGTAGGGGATCACGAGATGCCGTTTGCCCTGGACCTCGGCGTAATACGGAAGGTCGTCGTTGTAGGCGTCGGAGTCATAGAGGAAGCCACCCTCGTCGACGAGCAGCTGTCGTGTGTGCACGGTCGGCATCCACCGGCTGTACCAGCCAACCGGGCGTTGTCCGCAAGTCCGCTCGATCGAGCTGACCGCGAGGCGGATGCGCTCCTTTTGCTCGTCGTAGCCCAGCCGCCAGTCCTCCGACCACCGCCAGCCGTGCGCGCACGGTTCGTGGCCGGACTCGCGAAGCCACGCTGCGACCTCGGGGTTACGCTCGAGCGCCACGGCCGCGGCGAAACACGTGCACCTGACTTGATATCTGTCAAAGAGCCTGAGGAGCCGATATACCCCGGCGCGGCTGCCGTATTCGTAGACGGACTCGGTGGCCAGGTCGCGGTGATCCCCTCCGACGTCACGGGACAGCTCGCCGAGCGTCTCGTTCTCACCGTCGGTCGGGAACGTGCGCTCGCTGCCCTCTTCGTAGTTGAGTACGAGGCTGAGGGCCAGCCGTGCCCCGTCCGGCCATCGGACGCTCGGGGGGTTGGCTCCATAGCCGACGTACTCGCGAGCGGCGCCCGTCATGCGTTCTCCGGCGATCGTAAGTGGTCGATCAGAGCACGACTCCAGACGACGTCCGCGTACTGTCGGTCGAGGTCGAACAGGCTGACGCGATGCGAGATCTCGATTCGATCGAACACGCAGTCCTCGGGGACGATCACCCGGAAGTTGAACGAAACCGCGTCAACCGCCGTGGCTCGCACGCAGTTGCTGGTCGAGCCGCCCGTCACAATGACGGTGTCGATGCCGCGATCGACGAGCAGCCCGAGAACGGGCGTACCGAAGAACGCGCTCGGCTTCTTCTTGACGACGACGATGTCGGCCTCACCCGGCGCCACCTGGTCGGCGATGTCCGCACCCTCGCTTCCTTCCAGGCACCAGCCTTCGGTGGCGAGCAATGCTCGCTTGCGGCCGTATGCACCGATGTCGGCTCCATCTCGGCGAAGCTCGAAGCGCGTATAGATGATCGGGACAGACGCTATTCGGGCGGCTGCGAGAAGCGCCGCCAAACGGTCCAGTGCAGCGACGGCCGCGGGTCCACACGCGGACGGATAGTCGTGCAATGACCCAGCCGGCGGTCCGACCATGTAGTTCTGGGCGTCGATCACGAGGATTGCCGGGCGAGCGCCGAGTCCCGCGCGGCGACCGAAGCCCGCCCGTGCGACGACCTGACGGTCGGAGTCGGTCAGCAGGTCCTCCCACGGGCGGGTCGGCCCATGGCCACCACCGCCGCGATCGACCGCGTTCATCGGTGCGTCTCATCAGCCGTGGCTCCGTCGCCGGAGGTGGACGCGCGCTTGGCTTGGAGTCCATCGAGCACGTCGTCGGTGTCGGCACCGATTGCGGTTGGTCCCGTGTGGCGGATCACGCCCGGCGTGCGGCTGAGGCGTGGTACGACGGCCGGCATCGCGATCACACCCAGGTCGGGATCGGGCGCCTCGACTATCGAGCCGCGTTCGCGGTAGTGAGGGTCAGCGAGAATCTGGGCGGCATTGTGGATCGGCGCGATGGGCGCCTGCGCGTTTTCGAACGCGTCGAGCACGTCCGCCAGCGTGTGCTTCGAGATCCACTCACCGACGAACACGTCGAGTTCGTCGGCGTTTGTCCGCCGCCCGCCGGCGTCGGAGAACCGCGGGTCTTCTGCGAGCTCGGGCCGCTCGATCGCAGCGTAGATCCGGTTCGCGATCTGCTGCGTTCCCCCAGAGAGCGCGACCCAGTTGCCATCCTTGGTCTCATAGGCGTTCCGGGGAGAGGTCCTGGATGATCGGTTTCCGTAGCGTTCCTGGACCACGCCTAGGTGCTGGTACTCCGCGAGCTGCGGACCGAGAATGCTGAAGAGCGGCTCGTACAAGCTCAGGTCGATGACCTGGCCCTTGCCGCCACCCTGTGCATCGCGCCAGTAGAGAGCGATCATCGTCGCGAACGTGCCCGTGAGACCCGCAATCCCGTCTGCGAGTCCAAACGGAGGCAGCGTCGGCGGTTTGTCAGGCCACCCGGTGATGTAGGCGAATCCCGAGAACGCCTCGGCGAGCGTTCCGAAGCCGGGTTGTGCTTTCCGAGGGCCGGTTTGGCCGAATCCGGTGACCCGCACGAATACGAGTCGCGGATTGATACCGGCCAACTCGTCCGGACCAAGTCCCCAAGCTTCCATCCGCCCGGGACGGAAGTTCTCGATTAGCACGTCGGCTTGCCCTACCAGCTCGCGCACGATCGCCTGATCGGACTCGAGGTTGAGGTCGAGCGTGATCACGCGCTTATTGCGCGAGATCACCTTCCACCAGAGGGGCACCCCGTCCTTCGAGAGCCCCCATCGGCGGGCGTCGTCCCCGCGCGGATGCTCCACCTTGATCACCTCGGCGCCGAAGTCACCAAGGTTGGTGGCGATCAGGGGTGCGGCATAGAGGCTCGAGAGGTCGAGGATCCGGACGCCACTGAGGGGTGGCTCAGGAGCCGACTGCCCGTCGCTCTGGTTCGCCTCCGCGAGGCGCCGCCGTGCCCGCTCGGCCACCGGGTAGTCGATGAAACGACCGTCTCTGTGAATGTTCGCGACGCCGCGGCGCTCGCTGCTGTCGAACGCCTCCACGATCTCGCGGGCTCGTTCGAGCTCGGCCTCGTCGGGTGCGAAAACCTCCGCGATCACCGGAAGCTGGGCCGGATGAATCGCGTGCTTGCCGCGGAAGCCGAGATCGAGAGCTTCCTCGGCCTCGGCCTTCAAGCCGGCGAGATCCTTGAAGTCGGGAAACACCCCGTCATGCGGAGCGCCCAATCCGGCGACTCGAGAACTCAACACCAGGTTGGCCTTGGCGGCGAGGATCGTCGGGTTCGTCCCACCCCCTGGCCGCGGCCACTCCAGCCCCAGGTCCAGCGAGAAGTCGCCGGCGCCGAAGCCCAGACACCGCACTCGGCTGCTGGCGCGACCGATCTCGACCGCACGCTCGAGCGCCGCGGCAGACTCGATGGTTGCGATGATCTCGAGACTCTCGGTACGTAGGCCACGCTCGCGTTCAAGCGCGAGCAGCATTCCCGAGAGCGTCTGGACGTCCTCTGGACTCGACGCCTTCGGGAGCACGATCCCGGATAGTCCGGCGGTCACCACGGCTCGCAGATCCTCATGGAGCAGGCCGCTCTGGAAGGAGTTGATGCGCACGAACAGCGTGCGCGAAGCGCCGTGTCGCCCCAGGGCCGCCGCGACGAAGCCCCGGGCAGCCGCCTTGGCCGTCATCGCGACGGCGTCCTCGAGATCGAGGATAAACGCGTCGGGGTTGAGCTCCGGAATCTTCTCGAGTTTCGACTCGGAGCCTCCCGGCACGAAGAGCATTGTCGCCAGAGATGACTTCATGCCGCCACGCTGCTAGCCAGCGCGGCGGAGAGTCGAGCCGCCACGCTGATCATGCGGGGCTCGATGACCTTCATCGCCTTCAGGTTCCAGCGACTGCCAGGCCCGGCGACCGTGAGCGAAGCCACGGGAGTCTGGCCGCGGAAGATCGGAACCGAAGTAGCCCCGACCCCCACCGTGCGATCGCCGATGACGGACATCGATCCGCGCCGACGGATGTCCTCCAGTTGCGTCCGCAACACGTCAGGATCCCCACACACGGCCGCCTTGGTCAGCAACCGGATCTCCGCCTCGGGCAGAAAGGCAAGCATCACCTTGCCGGACGGACCCACGCACAAGGGGACACTCTCTCCCAGCGAGAGCACTCGGCGGACATCCTGGCGGCTCTCCGCCCCGGCGACGCACACACGCTGCCGCCCAACACGCAGATGGAGACTCGCGGTCTCACCCGTGTCATCCCGCAAAGCGGTCAAATGGGGGCCGGCCAGCTCCGGTAGATCCGAACTTCGCATCGCAATGGCCGACAACGACAGCAGACCCGGTCCGACGGCATAGCACTTCGTGTCCGGGTCGCGCCGGATAAGGGTGCGTTCTTGCAAGAACCTCAATAACCGCGTCGCGGTGCTCTTGTCAACGCCCGTGCTGGCCACTAGCTCCATGAGGCGCAGAGGTCGAGAACTGCTCGCGATCGCTTCCAGCAGGTCGATTGTGCGCCCGGCCGCTTGGCTCATCGTCTCTCATTCGCCGAGAATGGGTCTCTCTCTAAGAAACCTACGCCTCGGCACAGCTTGAGTCAAGCGGGCTCTCATCTACCGAGAATTGGCCTAAACAAAATGACACAGGCGTCTAGATATCGTGTTCTCGCGAGGGTATGCTCCGGCTAACAGTGATGGGGTCGACACGGGTGACTGCGCAATTCGTGAACGCTGGTCGGGTACCACGCGCTGCATTCAGCCGGTCGGGTCGACGCCAGCGGTCGGTGCTCCCGCCGCGGCGCGTGGCTGCCCGTCGCGCGGGCTTTGGTTGCGCACCGATCCGCGCGGCTGCCGTTTGCTCCTGGTCGCAGGAGTACCGGCGGCTCGAGCTCCGACGGGTCCCTCGCCGCGTCTTCGCCGGCAGCACGCGGGTCTTACGCGTCGGGTGCCGGTCAGGCGAGGGAGCCAGCCGTTCCGACCAGCGGTACGCTCGTTTTGGCCATATGGCCCTTGACTTGGCTCAACCGCTTCATCTAGCATGCCCGGCTCCAGCAGTGTTCCTGTCAGCGGATCACGACGTGAGCTTGGCTGCGCGGCCTCGGAGGCGGATTAATCGGCGCATGTCGCTGAGGCGGTCCTGCTTGGTCATAGCTGCGGCATCAGTCCAGCGCGGTTATCAGAGGTCGAACGCGGCTCACGCATGCCGCGGCGAGGTGACACACGCGGGGTTTGCCGGCTGCGGTCGCGGCCCTCTCGGTGACGATGCGGAGTCACCGAAAACGGTGTAAGGCGCGGCTTTCTCAAACTAAGGAGAAGAGGACATGGGTGATCGCAACGAAACCGGACCGGGTTTTGACCTAAACAGGACGCCCGTGTCACGCCGCAAGTTTCTCGGCGCCGCATCGGCGGTAGCGGGTAGCGCGCTGCTGTATGGGTGTGGTGGGACGTCGTCGGGTGGTGCCTCGAAGAAGCAACTGTCCGGGTTAGCCGCCCAAGACATTCTCGTGTGGGATACACAGGCCGAGGCGACGAACATCAACCCAATCGGACCGAACAATTTCCCGGCGGTGCGGCGAGTCCAGGTCTGGACCAGCAACGGGCTTCTGCGCCACACGAACACCCGAGGCGTCTACAGCCCTGATCTCGCGACCAAGATTCCGACGCTGTCGGCGGACGGGCTCACCTATGACTTCCCGCTGCGCCACGGCGTGCTGTGGTCCGACGGGACTCCGTTCACGGCCGACGATGTGGTCGCCACGATGAACGCCGTGTTGAATCCGAAGTACGCGTCTGCCTGGTCTGCGAACCTCGTGAATGTCGGGACGGTCGAGAAGCTGGACGACTACACGGTCCGCGTTCATAACAAGCGGGCAGATCGGTTCTGGGAGAACCCGTTCGCGAGTATCCCGATCGTGAAGGCGAGCGAAGTCAACAATCAGAATCTGCTCGCGAACAAGCCGACGGGCACGGGGCCGTTCAAGGTCGTCCAGAAGATCCCGGGTGACAAGATCGTGTTCGCGCCCAACGAGCATTACTTCAAGACGGGACTCCCGCGCGTCAAGGGCCTCCAGTACCCGCTCGTGCCGGTGGCGGCGACGATTCAGGTCAACCTCGCGAACGGACTGGCGGCGCTCAGCTCGGACGTGCCGTACTCGGCGGTGAAGGCGGTGGAGGCGCGGGGAGTGAAGGTCACCGTCGACACGAAATCGCCTACGCGCCAGTACATGTACTTCAACACCGGCAAGCGCCCGGACACGCTTGGGGATGTCAACTTCCGGCAGGCGCTTGCTTGGGCGATGGACCGGCAGCAGGTCCTCGACGTGTGCTACGCGGGGCTTGGGGTCGTGGCCCAGACCGAGTACACGCCGAACACCGATTTCTACGATCCGAGCATCAAGATGTACGGCCCCGGCCCGAACGTCGCGAAGGCGAAGGCGCTCTTGGCGCAGGCGACCAAGAAACCAACAAAGCCGCTCCAGCTGGTCGTCCAGAACACGCCCGATTACACGGATGCCGCGACGGTCCTGCAGGCCAACTGGGAGGCGATCGGCGTTCCGACGGTCGTCGAGCAGAAGGACATCGCCGATTGGAGCGATACGTTCTCCTCAGGCGACTTCGACCTGATCATGGTCAACGACTTCCTGGGGACGGGCCCGGCGTGGACGCCGCAATTCATCTTCGGCGTCTATCGGTCCGGCGCGGCGCTCAACTTCGTGCCGGGCACGCACGACCCGGCTCTGGATGCCTTGATCGATACCGGGGTCAAGAGCCAGGACGACGCTACGGCCCAGGCGGCGTGGAGCAAGATTCAGCAGTGGCTGCTCGACAACGCATACAGCCTGTGCACGTGCCACCCGGCGTACGTCGAGGCGAATGGGGTCCCGCTGGCGAACTACACCGTCTCGGCTCTTGGCAACGTCCCGCTGAGCGTCGAAGATGCCTCGATAGTCATGTCGTAGAGCCTTAGGTCGTGCTCAGGTATTTCGTGCGGCGCATCGCGATCTCGATCACCGAGGTGGTCGCGGTCTCGGTGCTGGCGTTCGGCCTGTTGAGGCTGGCGCCCGGCGATCCAGCCCGTACGGCGTTAGGTCTCTATGCCACCCCGCAGGCGCTCGCGGCATACGACCAGCAGTACGGGCTTTCGCGCCCAGTCCCGGTGCAGTTCTGGGATTGGGCCAAGCAGGTTCTGCACGGAAACCTCGGCACGTCGATCAGCAATCACGAGGGCGTGGGACGAGTCATCATGACGGCGTTCCCCGTCACGCTCGAGCTTTCGATCATCGCCCTCGTCCTGACGGTGATTGTGGGGGTCCCTCTGGGTGTGGCCGCGGCACTGCGGCAGAGGCGGCCGGTTGACGCGGCCGTTCGGCTCACAAGCCTCGTTGGCGTGTCGATCCCAGGCTTTGTCTTCGGCATCCTCCTCCTCCTCGTCTTCGGGTGGTATGACCCAAACCTGGTCCCGTATTCGGGGTGGGTGCCGCTGAGTGAGAGCATCGGCGGGAACCTCTCACACCTGATCCTGCCGACGATCGCCTTGTCGGCCGCGTCGATCGGTCTGGTCGCGCGACTGACGCGATCGTCGATGCTGGAGGTGCTCGACCGAGAGTACGTCACGATCGCCCGGGCGTTTGGCATTCCACGAAACACGGTCATCTGGCACGACGCCCTGAAGAACGCGGCGGTCCCGGTCGTGACAATCCTTGGACTGATCGCGACGAGCCTGATCGGAGGCGCCGTTGTGATCGAGCAGATCTTCGCGTTGCCTGGACTCGGCCGGCTTCTCATCGACTCGCTCGAGTCGCAGGATTATCAGGTCGTCAGCGGCCTCGTGCTGACGTTCGCGATCGCGGCGCTTGCGTTCAACCTCGTCGTCGACTTGATGTACGGCTGGATCAACCCCCGGATTGCGGCTCGGTATCGCACGGAGCACTAGGAGGAGCCGAAGGCCCGTGGAACTGAAAGGCATACTGTGACGACGGTGGCGACTCCCGTGGCCAAGCGCCCGTCGGTGTGGGCGCGGGGCAGGGTCGCGACAGGCCAGGCCTGGCGGGAACAGAGACTCGCGTTCGTCGGCGCGGTGCTGTCGGTTGCGATCGTCGCTTTGGCCGTATTCGGCCCCTTCTTCGCCCCTTACGGGCCGAACGCACCGTCCGCAGATCTACTGGCGCCGCCCTCTGGGGCGCATCTGATGGGCACGGACCAGTTCGGCCGCGATGTGTTCTCGCGCTGGCTGTACGGTGGCCGGACGTCGCTGTTCGTTGCCATAACCGCGATCGGCGGCGCGCTGATCATCGGCGGCTTCGCGGGTCTGATCGCCGGCTACAGGAACGGCAGTGCGCTCGACAGCGTGATCATGCGCGTGAACGAATCCATCTTGGCGTTTCCCGTCATCGTGTTGATCATCGGGATCGCGGGGACGATTGGGCCGACAGGGATCTCGATCGGCCCGGTTCACTTCTCGAGCACCTGGGTCCTGATCTTTCTTCTCGGGATAGCGTTCCTGCCGCCGTTTGTACGACTCGCGAGAGCCGCTGCCCTGGCGGAGATGCAGGAGACGTACGTCTCGGCGGCGCGCGCGCTGGGGTCGCCAGGACGCCGCATTGTGCTCGGGGATCTGCTTCCCAACATTCTCGCGTCGCTCGTGATCCAGGCATCGTTCTCGCTCGCACTCGCGATCGGAGCCGAGGCGACGATCAGCTACCTGGGCTTTGGGATCCAGCCTCCGCAGTCCAGCTGGGGGAACCTGCTCACCGGCGGCCAGCAGTACATTCTGGAGGGCGATTGGTGGCTGGTCGCGTTTCCGTCGGCGATCATCGTCGTGGCCGTATTCGCGTTCAACTTGCTCGGCGACGGGCTGAGGGATCTGCTGGATCCAAAGCAACGATCGAAGGTAGGTCCGGCGACGTGACCGAGCCTCTGCTCGAAGTGCGAGACCTCAACGTCGAGTTCCCGACTCGGCGAGGGCCGGTGCGGGCCGTGCGCGGAGTCGACCTGTCCGTGGCTCCCGGCGAGGTTTTCGGCCTCGTCGGGGAGTCGGGGTCGGGAAAGAGCGTGTTTCTGAGGACGCTGGTGCGGCTCACTCCCCCGCCGGGTCGCGTCCGGTCGGGTGAGATCCGCTTTGATGGGCGCAACGTCCTCGAGCTCGGCAAGTCCGACCTCCAGCGGCTGCGCGGCGGCGACATCTCGCTGATCCCCCAAGACCCGATCAACGCCTTCAATCCCGCGCTGACCGTGAGCCACCAGATGATGCGCGCCGCGAAGCGCCACCGGACCACCACACCAGAGCACGGATGGGATCGCGAAGTCGAGGACATGCTCCGGCATGTCGGTATCGAGGTCAGGGGGAATCTCAAGCGATATCCCTTCAACTTCAGTCAGGGCCAACTCCAGCGCGCGATGACGGCGATGGCCGTCCTCTCCGGCAAGCCGAGGCTGCTCCTGGCGGATGAGCCGACCACTTCGCTCGACGTCACGATCGAAGCGCAGATCCTGTGGCTCATCTCGGAGCTCCAGCGCGAGTACGGGATGGCCGTGATCTTCGTGACGCACGACCTTGGCGTGATCGCGCAGATGGCCGACCGCGTCGCGGTGATGTATGCCGCGCGAATAGTCGAGGAAGCGCCGGTGAAGCAACTGTTCGCCGAGCCGCGCCATCCCTATACGGTCGGTCTCCTGCGGAGCGCAGGCGGCTTTCGCGACCGCACCGGAAAGCGGCTGTACGCGCTGCCGGGGGCACCCCCCGATCTGACCGACGTCCGCGAGGGGTGCCCGCTGGCCCCGCGGTGCCATTGGGTCACCGATCTGTGCCGAGAGGTCACGCCGGAACTGCGCCCCGTGGGAGACGCGGGCGCCGTCGCTTGCCATCACGCCGAGCACGTGGCAAAGAGTCAGGTCTAAATGGGCGCTGTACTCGAGGTCGAGAACATCAGCCGGTGGTACCCATCGGGAGGCTGGAAGCGCGGCGGCAAGGAATACGTCAAGGCGGTCATCGACGTCAGCTTCACGGTGGGGGAGCGTGAGACCGTCGGCCTCATCGGCGAGAGTGGCTGTGGCAAGTCGACGCTCGGGCGAACCGTGATCGGTCTGGAGGAGCTTCATGCCGGAACGGTCCGCCTGTCGGGCGAGGTCATCTCCGGCTTGAGCGACAGGAAGCTCCGAACCGCGCGTCGCGGCATGCAAATGGTGTGGCAGAACCCGGCAAGCGCGGTGAACCCACGCAAACGGATCGACCGGATCATCGGCGAGCCACTGGACATCCACGGAGTCGGGAGCTCGGACGACCGGCGCCGGCGCGTCTCGGAGCTCATCGAACTCGTCGGGCTCCGCCCAGAGATGGGGCGGCGGTACCCACACGAGCTGAGCGGTGGGCAGCTGCAACGTGTCGTCACCGCTCGAGCGCTTGCGCTGGAGCCAAAGCTGCTGGTGTGCGATGAGCCGACGTCCGCGCTGGACATCTCGGTACGCGCCCAGATCGTGAACCTGCTGGTCGACATCCGCGACAAGCTCGGGCTCGCCATGCTTTACATCTCGCACGATCTCCGCACGGTCAGCGTCGTCAGCGACCGGATCCTGATCATGTACCTGGGGCGCGTCGTTGAAGAGGCCCCGGCCGCCGCGCTGGACACGAACGGTCTCCTTCACCCGTACGGCCGCGCACTGACCGCGGCCGCCCCGACGCCGGACCCGACGATCCGGCGCGGGCGCCCTCCGGCCATGGGCGAGGTTCCAAACGCGATCGACCTGCCGTCGGGCTGCTCCTACCACCCCCGCTGCCAGCTCGCCAAAGACATCTGTCGCCGCGTGCGGCCCGAGCTCGTCGCCGGCGACGGTAATCACCGAGTTGCATGTCACGCGGTGTCGGGGCCAGCGCACGCGCAATGGCTCGGTGACGAGGCACTCAAACAAGATGACCAGGCGACCCCGGCCGTGCAGCTCGAAGGTGGCGCATAGTGGTGCCAGCACGAGCGGAGCTGGCTGATCACTCAATTGCTATCCTCCTAAAGCGGGTGTCAGTGATTCTCACCAGGCGGCCCGCGGGGAGTCACAGTGACTGATAACGGCACAACTCTGCGCGACAAGGCCGCCGTGGTCGGGATCGGCCAGACCGACTACTCGAAGCAATCTGGGCGAACCGAGCTCGCTCTGGCGTGTGAAGCGATCAAGAACGCGATCGACGATGCCGGACTGCGAGTAGGCGATATCGACGGCTTGGTCCGGTTCGACATGGACACCGTCGACGATGTTGCGCTGACGTCTCACCTGGGACTGGAGAATCTCGCCTGGATGAGCCAGACGGGATACGGCGGAACGGGGGGAAACGCGGTCGTCGTGCATGCGGCCGCCGCGATCGCGTCCGGCGTCGCCAGCACGGTGGTGTGCTACCGATCGCTGAACGAGCGGTCCGGCCGCCGCTACGGGCAGGCGTCGACCTGGATGTCCGAGGCGGTGGGGGGAGAGCGGGCGTTCCAGATGCCGTGGGGCATGCTGACGCCGGCGCATCGGTTCGGCCAGTTCGCTCGGCGCCACATGATCGAGTACGGGACGACGAGCGAGCAGTTTGGACACGTGGCCGTGGCGCTCCGAAAGCATGGATCGATGAATCCCCGTGCGATGATGCGCAAGCCGATCACGCTCCAGGATCACCAGGAATCGCGGATGATCGCCGATCCCCTCCATCTCCTGGATTGCTGCATCGAGAGCGACGGAGCGTGTGCGATCGTGGTGACGAGCCAAGCCAAGGCTCGGAGTCTTCGACACGCTCCGGTGTGGATCATGGGTGCGTCGCAGGGCAGTGGCAGCAGGGCCGCCGGGATCGTGTTTCGTGACGACCTTTCGGTCCCGGAGTCGGTGTACACCGCTCGCGATGTCTATCGCTCGGCCGGCGTCGGTCCGGGAGACATCGATGCGGTGATGATCTACGACCACTTCACGCCATTCGTGATCTTCTCGCTCGAGGCGTACGGCTTCTGCAAGCCGGGGGAAGGCGGCGGGTTCGTCGAAGACGGTCGGATCGAGTTCACCGGCGATCTCCCGGTGAACACGCATGGGGGCAACCACTCCGAGGCGTACATCCATGGGTTGCCGCACGTCGTCGAGGCAGTCCGCCAGCTGCGAGGCGTGTCGTCCGCGCAGATCAAGGATCCTGAAGTGATCCTCTCGTGCAGCTCGGTTGCACAGCTTTCCGCGGCCGTCGTCTTACGAAAGGACTGACCGTGGCTCTGAGTGGATTGCCCCGTCCAAGGCCGGACCTCGATAGTGAGGCGTTCTGGGAGGGCTGTAAGGACTCCCGATTTCTGGTTCCGCGATGTGCCGAGCACGGGCATACGCGCTGGCCTCCGGGTCCGATGTGCCCGGCGTGCCAGAGCACGAACACCGAGTGGAGCGAATCGACCGGGCGCGGCAAGGTCTACAGCTGGGTGGTAGTCACTCACCCGGTCGATCCGATGCTGGTCGGGCAGGTGCCGTACGCGGTGGCGATGATCGAGCTCGAGGAGGGCATAAGGGTCGTGGGCAACATCGCCGGCTGTTCGCCCGGCGAGCTCGTTCCGGGAATGGACGTCGAGGTCTACTTCGAGGAGCCGGATGAGCAGGGCATCCGGCTCCCGAACTTCCGGAAGGTGGGGTGATCGCTGTGACCGATGACGGTACGACGCCACGGCCAGGGTTTCTCGACGGGATCCGCGTGCTCGAGCTTGCAGACGAGTTGGGCGAATACTGCGGCAAGGTGCTCGGGGGCCTCGGCGCGGATGTCGTGAAGATCGAACCACCCGGCGGTGAGGTGACTCGTCAGTTCGGCCCGTTCTATCAGGGCGACCGCGACCCGGATCGAAGCCTGTACTTCTGGCACTACAACTTCGGCAAGCGCGGCGCCGTTGTCGATCTCGACACGGACACGGGTAGGGAGCAGTTTCTAAAGCTCGCGAGCACCGCGGACGTCGTGATCGAGAGTCGCCCGCGCGGCTATCTGGACTCGCGGGGCCTTTCGTACGAGACGCTCCGAGCGGTGAATCCCGGGATCATCTTCGTCCGGATCAGCCCGTTCGGGGACTCGGGGCCGTGGGCGGATTTCCGTGGCAGCGATCTCGTCCACCTTGCACTCGGTGGCGTCGCGATGAACTGCGGGTACGATCCGGATCCGACCGGCCACTACGACACACCGCCGGTGGCGCCGCAGATGTGGCAGGCGTATCACATCGTCGGCGAGCACGCGTCGATCGCCGTGGTCGGAGCGCTGGCTCATCGGCTCGAGACGGGGCTCGGTCAGAAGCTGTCCCTGTCCGTTCATCACGTGGTGAGTGCGAATACCGAGACCGACGTCCCCGACTGGGTCTACCAGCGTCGCGCGCACTACCGGCAGACGTGTCGTCACTCGATGCCGATCGTGCGGCTGCCGGCGCTGTCGAGAACGAAGGACGGCCGGTGGCTGCTTCCGTACCGGACGTACCTCCCTCCCGCCTTCGGCGATCCGTTCGAGGGCACCATCCGGTTGCTCCGGCGGTTCGGAATGGAAGTGGATCTGGACGAAGGCAGGTACAAGGATCCGAGTAGCCGGACCCAGGCGGTCAACATGTACGTGGGAGCCGTGACGGACCTGTTGATCGGGCGGTTCCAGTACGACCGCGACTTGTGGCGAGAAGCGCAGGCCGAGGGGCTTCCGTGGGCTCCGTGCCGCCGCCCTGAGGAGAATCTCCGCGAGGACCACTGGGCCCAGCGGGAGACGTTCTTCGAGGTCGAGCATCCCGAGCTCGGCAAGAGCTTCACGTATACGGGGGCGAAATGGCTTGCGACGCCCGCCATCCCGTGGCGGCGTGGGCCACGAGCGCCCCTAGTCGGAGAGCACACCGAGGAGGTCCTCGCCGAGACGCGTCCTCGGCCGGCGACCTTGGAGTCGGTCGCGGCGTCAAATGGCCGTGCGGTCAGCAAGCGCGGCAAGCCGTTTGCCCTTTCTGGAGTACGCGTGATCGACCTGTCATGGGTCCTCGCCAGCGCCGGCTCCGGGCGCTTCCTGTCGGCCATGGGAGCCGAGGTGATCAAGGTAGAGCACAAGAACCGTCTCGACCCGATGCGGTTCGGTGTCGCCTTCTCGCCGCCCGGCGGGCGAACCGAGCGCGATCAGGCGACGGGTCCGATCGAGGTGGAGCCGTCGCCGAGCGTCAACCGCTCCGGCATGTACATGGAGATCAATGCCGGAAAGCGGGCGATCTCGCTCAACCTTAAGAGCGACCGTGGCAAGGAACTGCTGACCAAGCTGATCGAGGGCGCGGACATCCTGATCGAGGGGTATTCGCCGGGAACGATGAGGCGGATGGGCTTCGGTAATGAACGGCTTCGCGAGATCAATCCCAAGCTGGTGTATGTGCAGCAGTCCGGCATGGGCGAAGCGGGCACGTACGGGCGTCTGCGCAGTTACGGTCCCACCGCGCAGGCGATAACCGGCATCAGCGAAATGTCCGGCCTTCCCGAACCGTATGCACCCGCCGGGATCGGCTACTCCTACCTCGACTGGTTCGGCGCATACAACACCGCGTTGGCGATGCTCGCCGGCCTTTACCGGCAGAGGGTGACAGGAGAGGGGTGCTGGATCGATGCGTCGCAGGCCGAGGTCGGGATCTTCCTGACTGGCACGACGATCTTGAACTGGTCGGCCAACAACGAGCGCTGGCGTCGATATGGCAATCGCTCGCCGTACAAGGTCGCGGCGCCGCACGGGATCTACCCGGCGATGGGAGAAGACCGGTGGATCGCAATTGCCTGCTTCACCAACGACCACTGGCGCGCCCTCCTCACCACGATCGGCAGGGAAGACCTGGCGACCGACGAGCGATTCGACACGCTCGAAAGGCGGCTGACCAACCAGCACGCTCTCGATGCTGTGATCGCGGAGGCCTGCGGTCAGTGGGAACGGTTCGCCTTGATGCACGCGCTTCAGAGCTCGGACGTACCCGCCGGCGTGTGCCAGACAGCGGAAGATCGCTGCGATCAAGATCCGCAGCTTGCCCATCTCGATTGGACCGTCGAGCTCACACAATCGGAGATCGGGACCTGGCCGGTGAAGGAGCTGCCGGTGAGCTTCAGCGAGACGCCGCCGTACATCGGCGGCAGCCTCGATCGCCATGGGCCCAGCTACGGAGAGGACAACGACTACGTGTTCGGCGACCTTTTGGGGCTCACGCCGTCGGAGCGAGAGGCGCTCGCGGCGGAGGGTGTCATCTGACTATCCCGCCGCGGTGCCGGCGTCGAACTGCTGGTGGTGTGCGAGCCACCACCGTGCGATGTCGATACGCCGTGCGATCCACACGTCACCCGCGCCGAGTGCGTACTCGATGAATTCGCGCAGCGCGCTCGTGCGAGCGGCCTGCCCGACCCATCTCGGATGAAGGCCCACGGACATCATCTTCGGTCGTCCGGCCGCGCCCTCTCGGCGAAGCTCATCCAGGGCTCGGCGCTGGCGGTCGAAATAGTCCGAAGGGCGGGCGAAGCCCACAGGCCGGACAAAGCCGCCATCGTTGGTGGCGAGGGAGTAGGGCACCACGAGGTGGCGCTTACCGGCGACAGTCACGAAATACGGTAGATCATCGCCGTAGCTGTCGGAGTCGTAGACAAACCCACCGTCCTCAACCAGGAGTTCCCGTGTGTGAATGCTGGGTCCGTAGCGGCAGTACCAACCAAGCGGCCGCTCCCCGCAGGTTTGTCGGATGGATTCGATCGCCCACGCGATCTGTTGCTTCTCGTGCTCGCGGGTGAGAGTCCAACTCTCGTTCCAGCGCCAGCCGTGGGAGCAGGCCTCGTGGCCGGAGTCGCGGAGCCGGTGCCCCACGGCGGGATTGCGCTCCAGAGCGACCGCGGCGGCGAACAACGTGACCTTGATGCCGTACTCGTCGAACAGTCCCAGGAGTCGCCAGATCCCGGCGCGGCTTCCGTACTCGTAGACCGACTCGATGGCGAGGTCGCGATAGCCGGGAGCGATCGGCGACCCGGCTATCTCCCCGAGGCCCTCGTTGCGATTGTCGCCGGCCGGATACGACGTCTCCGACCCTTCCTCGTAGTTGACGGCGATGTTGAGTGCCACCGACGCACGGTTCGGCCACGTGACATGCGGCGCGTCGGAGCCGTACCCGACGAGGTCGCGAGGAGGCCGTGCGCCCGCCGTCCCGGCGTAACGAGCTTCCACCATCACCCGCTCGCGCCAAGGCCCGACCGCGACGCACCGGCGTCGAGCGACGGGCCTTGCGTGTGCCACCGCGTCTCACGCTGGAAGGCCGCGCCCAGCGCGAAGAGGGTCTGCTCGGCCCACGGGCGCGCGATCAGTTGAAGGCCGACGGGCAACCCGCCGCTCGACAATCCGCACGGGAGCGCGAGCACCGGGAGCGCGGCGAGCGTCCAGCCATATGTAAGTCGCGTCATGACTCGAGTGGTCTCGATCATTTCGGTCTGCGCGACAAGCGGCGCGACCACGCCGGCCGTCGGAGTGAGGAGCACGTCGAAGCGATCAAACACGCGACTCAGCGCGAGGCGCCACTCTCGGCCCGTCTGGACGTCGCGCGCGTACTGCGGTCCGGTGACCGCTCCGCCGGAGGACAAGCGACGACGAACGTCCTCGCCGAAGCGGGCCGGGTCGGTCGCGAGCCGCTCCCCGTGGATCGCCAGCGCCTCGGCTGAGATCATGCGCCGGGTCGCGGCTTCGGCTTCTGCCGCTCCCGGAATCGCGACCTCGTCGGTGACGCAACCCAGACCTTCGAGGACGGTCGCGGCTCGGCGGACCAAATCGGCGATCTCTGGATCGATGCCATCGAAGTAGAAATTCGACGGCAGCCCGATGCGGACCGCAGAAGGGTCAACCACGCCGGGATCATCCCGGGCGGCCAAGTGAGCCTCGACCGAGCGCGGATCGCTGGGGTCGATGCCGGCGAGAACTTCGTACACGGCGCTCAGGTCAGAGACCGAGCGGGCCATTGGCCCGACGGTGTCGAACGACCACGTGATCGGAAAGACGCCCGAGCTGCTGACGCGGCCGAGCGTCGGGCGCAGGGCCGAGACCCCATTGAGGGCAGCGGGACTACGCACGGATCCACCCGTATCGGTTCCGAGTGCCGAGGCGCAGAAGTCGGCAGCGAGAGCGGCGCCCGCACCGCCACTCGAGCCTCCGGGGATGCGGGCTAGATCCCATGGGTTGCGACAAGCACCGTGGTGGGGGTTCTGGGTCGTCCCGCCGTACGCGAACTCGTGTAGTGAGAGCTTGCCGACGATCACCGCCCCCGCCTCGCGGAGGCGACGCACCACCTCGGCGTCACTCGTCGGAACCCGGTTGGCAAAGAATCGCGACCCCACGGTGGTACGTGTTCCGGCGGTGTCGATGTTGTCCTTGATGCCGATCGGGAGACCATGCAAGGGGCCAACGGGCTCACCACGCTCCAGGCGCGTGTCCGCGATCTGGGCCTGTTCGTGTGCCTCTTCCCCCGCCACGGTGATGAACGCGCCAACGGCGTCGTCATACCTTGCGATCCGGGTTAAAGTATGCATCGGTTAAGGCCCGCGAGGACAGTTCGCCGGACCTGAGCTTTTCCGCAATCTTCTCGCGTGGAGTGCCGACGCTCGGCTGGTTGTGTTCGGACTCCGTGAGCGTCATAGGTGTAAGATATCGCACCACAAGATCGCGCAATTACCTATGAAACTCATTGATCAGGATATACCTGGACCGAGGCGCGATTATGTGGGATACGGGGAACGCGTCCCGAAGGTGTTCTGGCCTGGAGACGCGAAGGTTGCTGTCAGCTTGTACATCGAGTATGTCGAGGGCTCCGAGTACTCCATGGCCTCCGGCGACGGGAGGAACGAAGGGGTCGGCGAAATCCCCTACAACATGGATCCGGCTTACCGCGATCTTTGTGTCGAATCCGTCTTCGAGTACGGAAGCCGGACCGGGATCTGGCGACTGATGGATCTCCTCGACGAATATGAGATCAAGGCGACGGTATGCGCCACCGCGGTTGCCCTCGAGCGAAACCCTGCGGTCGCTGAGAGAATCCGTCGGTCGGGACATGAGCTCTGTGGCCAGGGCTGGAGATGGGACGAACCGTGGCTCCTCGAGCGCGAGGAGGAGCGCGAGCGCATAGGGCGGGCCATAGCGTCGTTCGAGGGCAGCGCAGGGCAGAGGCCGGTGGGCTGGCAATCCCGCTACAGCCCCAGCGTGAGTACGCGAGAGCTTCTCGTCGAGGAAGGGGGCTTTCTCTACGACTCCGATGCCTACAACGACGACCTGCCCTACTTCACCGACGTCGCGGGCCGGCGCCACCTGGTCGTCCCCCGCTCAATGAGCTACGACGACGCGCGTTTTGTCCTCCCGCAGGGCTTTGGCAGCCCGACGGACTTCGTCGAGGTGTGTCGGCGGGGCTTCAACGAATTCCGCCGTGAGGGCGCCGCGGGGCATCCGAAGATGATGTCGATCGCCCTGCATGCTCGCTGGGCTGGTCAGGCGGGCCGCACCTCCGCCGTACGGGAGATAATCGAGGCTGCTCTTGAGGACGGGGACATCTGGCTCGCGCGGCGGGTCGACATCGCTGGATGGTGGTGCGAGCATCACGAGGAGTTTCATCAGTGACGGCGCCGGGACTGTCAGGGATGACCGATCTCGTTGCGAGCGACAGCGAGGTGTTGCGTCTCGGCACCGGGTTCGGCTTCACCGAAGGCCCGGTGTGGAATCCCGAAGGGGACTTCCTTCTCTTCAGCGATATCCCGGGGGATGTGATTCGCCGCTGGGACGATCGGAATGGGTTCAGTCAATGGCGACGTCCGAGTCGGATGGCAAACGGGCTTACGTATGACGCCGATTTCAGGTTGATTGCGTGTGAGGCAGCGACGAGTCTTGTGACCCGCACCGAGGCTGATGCATCCGTGACGACGGTGGCTTCGCACTTCGGCGACAAGGAGCTCAATAGCCCGAACGACATCGTCGTTCGCTCGGACGGGGCGATCTACTTCACCGACCCGCCCTCGGGCCGCGCTGAGCCACACGGCGTCCCGCGCCCTCGCCACCTCGATTTTCAGGGAGTGTTCTGCGTGCCGCCGGGAGGTGATCGAGTTGAACTGGTCGTGTCCGACATGGAGACGCCGAACGGTCTGTGTTTCTCACCGAACGAGAGCGTGCTCTATGTCAATGACTCCTACCGGATGCATATACGGGCATTCAGCGTGGCCAGCGACGGCTCGTTGAGCGGTGGAGAGGTGGTATTCGTCCAAACGGGCTACACCCCCAATCGCGAGCGCACCAAGCGCTGGCTGGCCAATAAGGGCCGGCTCCCACATGGGGTTCCAGACGGGATGAAGTGCGATCAGCGAGGAAACATCTGGTGCACCGGGCATGGCGGGATCTGGGTGATCTCGCCGGACGGTGAGCATCTCGGCGTGCTGCCCGTACCGGAGATCCCGGCCAACCTGGCATGGGGAGGCGCGAATTTCACAACGCTGTTCATCTGCGCGACGCATTCGGTGTATCGGGTGCAGACGCTGGTCCGAGGTTGCGCTCCCGGAGCGACAGCCGAGCGAGCGACGGAGGTTCCGTGACTCGTCTTCTGATCGGCGGCAACCTGTCGGTTGGGCGCATCGGGCTCGGGACGCTCGAACTTGCCGGACGTTTCGGATGGGGGTTGACGCCACACGTGGACGAAGCCCGGGCGACGCTGCGGCGGGCAATCGAGCTGGGAGTGACCCTCATCGACACATCCGACGCGTACGGACCCCACGTCAGCGAGGAGACGATCGCAGGCACGCTGTACCCCTACCCGGCCGACCTCGCGTTTGCGACCAAGGGCGGGCTGATCCGCTACGGGCCGAACATCGAGGACGAACGGTGCGACGGACGCCCCGAGCACCTTCGGGAAGCGTGTGAGGGAAGTCTGCGGCGCCTTCGCGTCGATCGGATCGACCTGTACCAGCTGCATTTCGTCGATCCGGCGGTACCAGTGGAGGAATCCGTCGGAGCGCTTTCGGAGCTTGTGGCCGAGGGCAAGATCCGTCACATCGGGCTGTCGAATATCGATGCGACGCAGCTCGAGCGCGCACGCTCAACCGCGCCGATTGCCTCCGTGCAGAGGCGGTACAACATCCTCCGTCGCGAAGCGGAGGACATCCTCGAGATCTGCACGCGCGACGGTGTCACGTTCATCCCGTGGTCTCCGCTCGCGGGTGGCGTACTCGCGAGGGATTCGAGCCCGGTGGCCAAGCTCGCTTCCGAGCGTGGCGTCACGCCCGCCCAGTTCGCGTTGGCGTGGCTGATGGCTCGGTCAGCGTCGATTCTCCTGATACCCGGGACGCCGTTCGTCGCCGAGCTCGAGGACAACATGGGAGCCTTATCGGTCGAACTCAGCGATCATGAGGTCGCGGCGGTCGACCAGCTGGTACACGAGCAGCAGTGAGCGACATCCGCACCCTGTCGGCCTCCGAGATCGCCCGGGCCGTGAACCATCGCGAGCTGGATCCCGCGGAGGTCGTCGAGGTCCATGCGGCCGCGATCCCCGAGCTCGACGAGTGGAACGCTCTGATCACGAGCTGTGCCGAGCAGGCACTCGAACGTGCCCGGCGCGGCGTCACCGGCCCGCTCGCCGGTGTGCCCTTGGTCGTCAAGGACATGTTCGACACCGCCGGCGTTCGGACGACGTACGGGTCGAAGATCTACGCGGACCACGTCCCAACGCGAACGGCGGCGGCCGTCGAGCTGTGCGAACGAGCGGGCGCGATCGTGATCGGCAAGGCGAACCTGCACGAGTTCGCATGGGGGACGACCAGCCAGAACCCGCATTGGGGCTATGTGGGCAACCCGGCGCGTCCCGGACACGTCGCCGGTGGTTCCTCGGGTGGTAACGCGGCGGCGCTGGCGGCCCGCGTCGGGACCATCGGACTTGGCACCGATACAGCGGGGTCGATCAGGATCCCATCTGCCGCGTGCGGGACGGTGGGTTTCAGGCCGCCCCACGGAGTCGTACCCACCGAGGGCTGTCTGCCGTTAAGCCCGACCTTCGACGTTGCCGGCCCGATGGCCCGCTCGGTGGCTGACTGTGCGCTCGCGTACTCGGTCCTCTGCGGTCAGCGTCGTCCCGAGCCACGACTCGACGGACTCAGGATCGGGGTGCTGGCCGACCCCCCGGCGATGTCCCGGTTCGATCCCGGTGGCGCCCCGGACGGCGCGGTCGCACCGGACATCTCAGCTGTGCTCCCGATGTTCGAGCGGCTTGGGGCGCGGCTCGAGCCGGCGACGCTCGCTCCGCCGCGGGCGGACCTGCTGCCGATCATGCTCGCCGAGGCCGCCGACGGCCATGTCGACACGTTCCCCTCGCGCCGTGAGGACTACGGGCCCGACACCCAGATGAAGTGGGAGGCGGCGAATGCGGTCTCCGCCGAGGCGGTGTCGGCGGCTCGAGTCGAACTTTCGCGCTGGCGCGAGGACGCCGCGGCAGCGGACGGGCCGCGTCTATATGTGTCGCCGACGCTCGCCGGCCAGGTCCCGATGCTCGACGTATGGGAGCCCGACGTCCGCGTCGCGATGGTCGGCTACGCCCGTCCGTTCAGCTTCCTCGGCTGGCCGGCGATCGCGATCGGCGGTCTGCAGATCGGCGGTATGCGTACCGACGACGTTCTGGGCGCCGCGCTTGCCTGGGAGGAGGCGTACGGCCCGGCCGACCCGATCGCCTAGGCGCCGGCTCGCCCGGTGCTCATGCCTAGGACGATCAGCGTCTTCGTGCCGATGACCTTGGCGCTGCCCCGCCGGCCCCGGCGGATGCGGTCGATCACATCCTTGAGATGATCGACGTCGTTGACGCGCAAGCGAACGAGGGCGTCGGGGTCGCCAGCGACCGTGAACGACTCGACGAGCTCGGGGAGTTCGTCGAGCGCGTGGTCGATGTCGCCCACCTGGGTTCCCGGGGCGAACCGGAGCTCCGCGAACGCCTCGAGATGACGGCCGAGCTTCGTGTGATCGAGGATCGCGGTATAGCCGCGGATGTAGCCGGCGTCCTCGAGTCGGTCGATCCGGCGCTTGGCGGCGGCCGGGGAGAGGTTGATGAGGCGACCGATCTCGCTCGCGGATCGCCGGCCGTCTTGCACGAGGAGGTCGAGGACACGCTGGTCCAAAGCATCAAGGGTGTGACCAGCCATGAAAAGATCGTAACGTCCATGGCCCGGCTGGCGCAAAAATTGATCGCGTAGCCGGCGTCTCAGGCGGCTGTCGTGGACAGTTGCGGCGCAAGACCGGGACAATTCGTCGCATGGCTACTGCGACGGAGCAGCGCGACAAGCTCGCGGTGCTCGAGGCGATCCAGGATCGAGTGCTGTGGCTGGCGATGTCGATCGTCCATCACGCCAACAAGGTCCGGGAGAGCCGGTCGGGCGTGAAGGTCGGAGGCCACCAGGCCTCGTCGGCGTCGGTCGTGTCGATCATGACAGCGCTCTGGTTCGAGTATCTCCGGGGTCCTGATCGGGTTTCGGTGAAGCCGCACGCCTCGCCGGTGTTGCACGCAATCGAGTATCTACTCGGGCAACTCGACGCGAAATACCTGACGACATTGCGTGAGTTCGGCGGACTGCAGTCGTATCCAAGCCGGCTGAAGGACCCGGTGTCGGCGGACTTCTCGACCGGCTCGGTAGGAATCGGGGCGACGGCGACGGTGTGGAGCGCGATCGCTCACCGCTATGTCGCCGGTCACTTCGAGGTGCCGCAGGGCGGCCGTCAAGTTGCCATCCTCGGCGACGCCGAGCTCGACGAGGGAGCGATCTGGGAGACGCTGGTCGATCCGGTCGTCCCACGGCTCGGCGAGCTGCTCTGGATCGTCGACCTCAACCGGCAGTCGCTGGACCGGATCGTGCCGGACATCGCCGCCGGTCGCATCGCGGCGATGTTCGAAGCCGCCGGCTGGGAGACGATCACGGTCAAGTACGGACGCTGGCTACGTGAGCTGTTCGATCGCCCGGGAGGTCAAGCGCTGCGCCGGCGCATCGACGAGATGCCCAACGAGGAATATCAGCGGTTGCTGCGCGCGAGCGCCGACGAGTTGCGCGAGCGCCTGCCCGGCAGCGGCCGGGCCGCGCGCGAGCTGGGCAAACTGATCGCAGAGTTGAGCGACGGTGAACTGTTGCGTGCCATCCGTGATCTCGGCGGACACGATCTCGGCGACCTGCTCGAGGCATTTGCGCGCGCGGACGCGGTCACCGATCGTCCATCGGTGATCTTCGCTTTCACGATCAAGGCCTGGCGGCTCGCGACGCAGGGACACCCGGCGAACCACTCCGCGCTCCTGTCGGCGAGCCAGATGGAGCAACTCGCGCACGAAACCGGGGCGGACCCGGCGGACCCGTGGGCGCGCTTTCCCGACGGTTCGGCGGAGGCCCGGCGCTGCCGCGAGGCCGCGGCCAGACTCAAGCGCGAGGAGGTGGTCGCGGTCGCCGGACCTGAGCCGCCCGCCGATCTCGGTCGAGCGCACGCAGGCAAAGCTTCGACGCAGCAGGCGTTCGGCAGGTTCTTTGTCGATCTCTCGCACAAGGCTGCCGATGTGGCGACGCGGGTTGTGACCGTGAGTCCGGATGTGGCGTCGTCGACGAACCTCGGCGGATGGATCAACCACGTCGGCATCTGGCACTTGGGCGATCGAATCGATTGGTTCGCGGATGACACCGACACGCTCGTGCGATGGCGGGAATCACAGCATGGGCAGCACATCGAGCTCGGTATCGCCGAGGGCAACCTCGTCGGACTGCTGGGAGAGTTGGGCTCGACGTGGTCGCGTGACGGTCAGGCGCTCCTGCCGATCGGAACGCTGTATGACCCATTCGTGGGTCGGGCGCTCGAGCCATGGTCATTCGGCCTCTATGCCGGCGGCCAGTCGATTCTCGTCGGCACGCCGTCGGGCGTGACGCTCGCGCCAGAAGGCGGCGCACACCAGTCGATCATTACGCCGTCGATCGGTCTCGAACAGCCGCGCTGCGTCGCCTGGGAGCCGGCGTTCGGGCAAGACCTCGAGTGGACCTTGTTGCATGCGCTGTCCCGGCTCGGTCGAGCGAGCGGGAGTGCGTCGTACTTCCGGTTGACGACGCGCCCCATCGACCAGACGCTTGCCGCCGTACCTGACGATCCTGTCGGACGCGAAGACCGCAGGCGTCAGGCCCTCGCGGGCGGCTACCTTCTGCGAACGGCCGGCTCACCGCCGCGGCTGACGCTCGTCGGTGTCGGCGCGGTGATGCCGGAGGTCATCGAGGCCGCCGAGGAGCTCGCGCGCGCCGACCTCGGGTGCGACGTCGTGTGCCTGACGTCGCCGGATCTCGTGTTCCGGGCGCTGCAAGCCCGACAAGGGCTGCTCGAAGGCGATCAGACGATCCTCGACGAGGCGTTCCCGGTCGACCGCGTCGCGCCGATCGTCGCTGTGCTCGACGGCCATCCGCACACGCTGAGCTTCCTGTCGGCGATTCGTGGCGCTCCGATCGCGTGCCTGGGCGTCAGCGATTTCGGGCAGTCCGGTGACGTTCAAGATCTCTACCGTCACTTTGGGATCGACACGGACACGATCGCCGGCGCCGCCATCGACCTACTGGAGGCAGGCTCCTCATGACCGAGCTGACGATGCCACGGCTGACCGACTCGATGGAGCAGGGCACGATCCTGACCTGGCTCAAGGCTGACGGCGAGGAGGTGCAGGCTGGAGAGGACCTGCTGGAGATCGAGACCGACAAGGCCACTGTGACGCACCCGGCCGAGGTGAGCGGCGTTCTCCAGATCATCGCGCCCGAGGGCACAACGCTCCCGGTCGGCGCCGCGATAGCCCACATCGGAGCGGACGCCGCTGTTCGGTCGCAGACCGCGACGGACGACGGCGGCGGCGAGGTCGCCGAGCCGCCCGCGCCACCAGCGGCGAGTGCCAACGGCGGACAGCGTCCCGCCGGCATCGCGACCACGGGAACCGCAGTCGCCAGCTCGACGGAGGCCATGCTCCGGGCGACGCCGCTCGCGCGGCGGGTGGCCGAGGCCCACGGCATCTCGCTCGACGACGTCACCGGTTCGGGGCCGCTTGGGCGTGTCACCCGCGGAGACGTTCTGGCCAAGGCCGGCATCGTGCTTGAACCGGCGCCGCCGGTGGCGCCGCCCGCGCCAGCGCCTGCGCCGGCGCCGCAGGCGGAGAGGCGCCCGGCGGATGGGTCGCCGGCCGAGGCCGCGCCGGGTGGGGCGTCGCCGCCGTCCGGCAAGGGCACCGTGGAAGCGGTGGAGCCGACCCGGCTCCAGTCACTGATCGCCCGGCGCATGTCCGAGGCGAAGGCAACCATCCCGCACTTTCAGATCCAGACCGAGGTGGTGATGGATGCCGTGATCGCGTTCCGGCAGCAGGTCACCGAGACCGGCGTGCGCGCACCGTCACTGAACGACGTGATCGTCAAGGCGGCCGCGCTCGCGCTACGAGACCATCCACACGCGAACGGCTCATACCGGGATGGCCGATTCGAGTTCTACTCGCGCGTCAACATCGGCATCGCCGTCGCTTCCGAGGACGCGCTCGTCGTGCCCACGATCTTCGATGCCGACCAGAAGTCACTCGGAGCGATCGCCGCCGAGTCACGGCGACTGGCCGAGCGCGTCAGATCCGCGACCGTCACGCCGGCGGAGCTGTCCGCGGGTACGTTCACCGTTTCGAACCTCGGCATGCACGGGATGACTGCGATCGCTCCCGTCATCAACCCGCCGCAATCCGCCATCCTCGGTGTCGGCTCGGTTCGCGAGGTCCTGGCGCGCGTCGACGGCGAGATCGTCGACCGCCACCTCATGACCGTGACGCTCAGCTGCGACCATCGCATTCTCTACGGCGCCGACGCCGCCAGATTCCTGTCGACCATCCGTGAGCTGCTCGAGGCGCCGATGCTGCTCGTCCTCTAAGGCGCCGCTCGCGCCGGGCGCCGCGGGCTGGGCGAGCTTGACAGCGTCCCGAGAATATGAGTGCCGATGGAAGTGGAGGAGCGCACGGTGGCCGCGGCCCTCAGGATCGTCGCCCGATCCTCGGTGGGCGACGTCCTCTCGCTGCTGACGATCGAGGGACTGCGCAACGAGATGATGGGCGACGATAACGGTCAGCCGCCGACCTCACGGACCATCGCCCAGACATTCGCCGGACCAAACGCCGCAGCGGGATTCAGCCGGCCGGCGCTCGTCGAAGCGATGATCGCCCATGCGGTCGACAAGATGGTCGACGTGGCCGGCGTCCACGCTGCCGGGTACCTGCAGGCCGTTGACACGGTGACCCGAGGCGGCGGACCGGAGGCGTTTATCGCTGCGATCACCCGAGACATGCGCGACAACCAGCCGGGTGGCGACGGCGGCATCGACGAGCGCGAGCGGATCTTCCACATCGCCATCGCGATGAGCGACGACGAGCCTCGCCTCGCCCGCCAGCTGCGGAGGTTCATCGACCGGCACGCCGAGGTCTACGCCGAGCCACTCGCCGCGCTCGGGAAGCTCTTCAATCGACGGCTCGCCACCGGGGTGACCGACGAGCAGCTGCACCTGGCGCTCAACGGTTACGCCCGCGGCGTGCAGCTCTACCTCCGGTGCGGCGCGGTCGTGGATCCCGATGCCGTCGCGGCGACCATCGTGCGGATCTACTGGGCGCACACGACGTCGGTCGCTGCTCCCGAGCGCAATCCCGTGCAGGAGCTCTGGTCCGGCGTCAACCACGCCGCCGTGCGCCGGGAGAAGGCAGCCCGGCTCTGACGCAAGGCGAGGCGATGCGTTTGACGGCCGGGGTACACTCGCGAGGACGCAATGGGGATTCGCGAGCTCAGATCCTGCCGGGAGCAGCTCGAGGGTTATCTCGTCGAGCCTGACGACGAGTCGAAGTACTCGTTCGCCGGAATGCTCGGCGAAGGTATGCAGGCTCTTGACGTCGACGCGCGCGAGCTGTGCATGTACTTCGACGTGAGCGTGCCTACCGTCGGGCGCTGGCTCGCGGGTAGAACCGCTCCCGTCCCGTGGTATCGGCGCTTGGTCGCGAATCAACTCCTCGAACTCGTGGATAACCAGTTGGCGTCGTCTTCACAATCCGCGTCATCGTCTTCGCAATCAGCGTCGGCGGGCTCCTAACCGCTAAGCGGCTGGAGACCGGCGCTTCGAGCCGCACGTCAGTTCTCCGCTGGACACGTTAGTGACCGAGAAGCCGAACCGACATCTCACAATCACGCACGCGGCGAAGGAGCAGGTTGGGAGCGTGTATCAGTTCCACACGCTCATCGCAAAAAAGGGGTTCGTCCTCGGGCGAGACGAGACGTTCATAGCTAAATTGATCGACGACAGCACGATGTTCATCGTCACCGACGATACGACGGGCAAGATCGTCGGGCTCTGCTACACGATGTACGACGAGTCGGGTTCTCGCTGGGAGGTGGGCGGGCTGTACGTCGTGGATGAGTTTCAGGAGCTTGGCGTTGCCGCGGCACTCGGCCGCGTCGCGGTCGCGACCCTCTTCATCGTGGAAAGCGAGTTGATCGACGAGCCCTCGGAAGACGGTCGTCTCAAGCTCATCGCCCACGTCCACCGCGACAACGACGATCCAATTAAGCTGCTGCTCAAGAGCTTCTACGAGTCTGGTGTAGAGGAGTTCGAGAATCCTCCCCAAGAGCTGAGAAAGGACGTCGACGGGAAGGTCTACGCCCGCCTATTTACCTTCTGCCAGGGCACCCTCACCGCGCTTGCCGGTTGGTTCGAAGGCTTCAAGGACACCGTGGGGAGCGGCGATAAAGCGGCGACCTTGGTCGTCGACAGCCAGGTCATGCTGAACCGCGCCAAGTCCGTGGCCACGCTCCGCGGACTCGGCAAGCAGTGTGCGACCGCGCCCGTTCACGGATGTTCGATCTTCGCCGGCGGCGCTTGATCCGCGAGCCCTGGGAGCGAGTCCGCAGCGCGGCGGGGCCCTCGCCGGCCGCGGAGTCGGCCGACGAGGGCGTGTCGCCGTTCTAATCCGTGCCGGCGCTCGAGTTGGCGTTGAACGCGGGATGGCACGGTGCTCTGAACGATGACCCACTCAGGGGAGCGCTACGGCTCTCCGGTGGGAACGAGCGTCGTGCGCCCGCTGGCTTGTCTAACCGTCGCCTGAGACATACGGAACGCGTTAGGCGCCTTCCTGACGGACCTGCTGCTGCAACTGCGCGTTCTGATTGAGGATCTGCGCGCTCAATTGCTGTTGCTGTGTGTAGAGCTGTTGATTCTGAACGCTCATGTGCTCGGCGTGGCGGAGCCTCTCGTGGTCGGCGAACAGCCGCTGGTTGATCTCCTCGCGGAATTGCTCGAGCTTCCCCTTCTCAAAGATCGACACGTGCACCTGTGACACGCCGCCGCCGTTGTTCGTGATCTGGAGCGCCGCACTCATCACGTTCGCGAGCAGGCTGACCGCTATCACCAGAACGATGAAGCCGGCCACCGGCGACTTGCCGAACAGACTCACCGCAGCAATTAGGAAGACCAGGCCGCCGATCAGGCGGCCGATCGAGAAGCGGGCGTTGACGCCGACACTCGCGACGTTGCGGAGCGACTGGGTGGCATCGACATATCCGAGGGGGAAGACCCCGAGGATCGTGTTGGGACTGGTCGTCATGATTCTCGTGCTGGAAACGCCAACCTTTGTCTTCAACCAAAACAGCACGACGGACGGGCTAAACGCAGCATCCTTGACGTCAAGCTCACCGGGAGCGAACTTAAGATCGGGCATGTCTGTTACCTCGTTTGTGATTTACCGGGGTTGGTGAGATGTGTGTACGCAGCTGCCCTGAGGCAGTGCATCGACCGAGCGTCACCTGCGGACACTCCGGTCACCGACTGAACGTTGAGCCCAGGTGTAGTTAGCCCCATCTGGCTCTAGTGCGTTCTCCGACACCAAAACTCGAGCGACGGCAGGCTATGAGCGGAGCGGTCGCGCGGTCAAGCAGTTCGGGCGCTTGACGGCATGCATCTGATGTGCTAGCCGTAGCATGATGTCACCGGGTCGAGCTATGCACCGGTTTCTAGAAATCTGTTGAATCCGGCCACCTATTCGCGCGAGCGTCGGACCGCCGCGGCGCCCGCGAGTCCTCGCGCCGGGTGCTCCCGTATGGTGTGGGACGTGGCGTGGTCGCGCTCGCGTCTTTGGGCCCTCGTAGCGATCCTCGGAGTGGCCGTCGCACTGGGTCTGCTTGGGGCTTCGCGTTCGGACGCGTCGTCGGGCGGTGGCGGGGAGCGTCCGCACGGCGGGACGGTGCTGACCGTCGGAGGCAAAGCGTTCGGGAGGCCGATTCCGGACGGGTTCCTGGGGCTGTCGTTCGAGTACTGGGCGACCGAGGCGTACGCCGGAAAGAACCCGCGCACGGTAGATCCGGTGCTGGTCCAGTTGATCCGCAACCTGATGCCCGATCAGCAGGGGGTGCTGAGGATCGGTGGCGTGACGACGGATTGGACGTGGTGGCCGGTCAAGGGGATGGCGCGGCCGGGAGGGGTGAATTACACGCTCACTACCCGCCGGCTGCAGGTCATGGGCGCGCTCGCTCAGGAGGTGGGCGCTCGACTCATTCTCGGGGTCAACTTCGAGGCGAATAGCCACGTGGTGGCGTCGGCCGAGGAGCAGGCGATGCGCAAGGTGATCGGGAGCAATCTCATAGAGGCGTTCGAGCTGGGCAACGAGCCTGAGCTCTATTCGAGCTTCCCCTGGTACGACAAGCCCGATGGAACCGGAGTCGTGGGGCGCGCTACCGGGTGGGACTTCTCTGCGTTCGTGAACGACTACGCGAGCGTGGCGGGGGCGCTCGGGTCGGCGCCGCTCGCCGGACCGACTGTCGGCTCCGTGTCGTGGGTGGATTTGACCAAGTTCCTGGCGACCGAGCGGCACGTCGCGGTCGTGACACTCCATCGCTATCCGATGTGGGCATGCTTTAACGCGCGCAGTTCGCCGACCTATCCGACGATCGCGAACATGCTGTCCGAGGCGGCCTCGGGCGGATTGGCGGACAGTCTCGCGCCGTACGTCGCGATCGCCCATGCCGACCACCTTCCGTTGCGGAACGATGAGATGAACTCGGTCTCGTGCGGCAACGGGTATGGCGTGGCGAACGTATTCGGGTCGGCACTGTGGTCGATCGACGCGCTGTTCCAGATGGCACGGGTGGGGGTCGACGGTGTCAACATCCACACCGCTCCGGTCTATCCCGATCGCCTGTTCACCACGAAGCGAGTGCACTCTCGCTGGCAGGCGGTGGTGGCGCCCGAGTATTACGGGCTGCTGATGTTCTCACAGGCGGCGCCTGCCGGCGCGCGCCTGTTGCCGGTCTCAGGCGCGCCGAGCGAAGTGCGAGCCTGGGCCACACAGGCACGCGGCGGGCAGATCCACGTGGTTCTGATCAACGATGACACTGCGCACGCCCGTACGCTTGCGCTGCGCATCGACGGCGCGAACGGCGCGGGGACGCTCGAGCGCCTGCTGGCGCCGAGCGTGCACGCGACCCGCGGCGTGACCCTCGCAGGGCAGGGATTCGGTGTCGACACCACGACGGGGGCCCTGGAAGGCCCGAGTCGCACCGCGCTCGTCAACCCGCGCGCCGGCGAGTACGTCGTGAGGCTGCCGGCGACGAGCGCCGCGATGCTCACACTCGCGTCGAAGTGAACCCGCGGGCGCGCCGGGCGCTGCTACTAGCGGCTGCGGTGGCGGTGGTCGTCGTCGCGATCGTGATCGCTCTCAGCTCCGGCGGAAGCCCGAAGAAGCCCACGCCCCGTCCCGCGACCGCGGCGCGCCCGCCCGGCCGAGCGAATGTCGTGACGATCGATCCGGGCGTCGAGGGAAAGACGATCGCGTCGGGCTTCCTTGGCCTATCGATCGAATACTGGGCAACCGAGGCCTACGCCGGGAAGAATCCAGCAGCCGTCAACCCGATCCTGGTTCGGCTGATCCGAGACCTCGTGCCCGGTCAGACCGCGGTGCTGCGAATCGGCGGCGTGAGCACGGATCAGACGTGGTGGCCGGTGGCGGGCGTCAAGCGGCCGCCGGGCGTCTTCTACAAGCTCAACGCGCGTCGCCTCGAGGTGATGCGGAGCGTGGCGCAACAGGTCGGAGCCAGACTGATAATGGGCATAACGTTCGAGGCGGACAGCCCGTCGCTCGCGAGCGCCGAGGCGCGGGCAATGGTGGCGATCATCGGACGCAGCCGGATCGATGCGTTCGAGCTGGGGAACGAGCCCGAGCTGTACGGGAACCCGGCGTTCGCCTGGTACCGGAAGAACGGCCGCAACGTCGCCGGGCGGCCGGCGACCTACGGCCCGTCGGAGTTCATCCAAGATTTCGCGACGATCGGGTCGGGGCTGCCCGACGTCGCGCTGGCGGGTCCGGCGAGCGGGGCGACGAACTGGCTCGACGAGCTCGGCACCTTCATCACGAGTAACCCGCGGGTCGGCGTGCTGACGGTGCACCGCTATCCGTTCGAGGCGTGCGCGGTGCCGCCGACCTCGCCCTCATACCCGACGGTCAGCCGGTTGCTGTCGCCGCTCGGGACCGTCGACCAGGCGGGCGGACTGGCGCCGTACGTGTCGGTCGCTCACGCACACGGCCTTCCGATCCGGATCGGGGAGATGAACGATGCCGGGTGCGGGAACCCACCGCAGGTGTCGAACTCCTTCTCGGAGGCGCTGTGGGCGCTCGATGTGCTGTTCGCTTATGCGCAGGTCGGCGTCGATGGAGTGAACGTGCACACGTGGCCGGGCGCGCCCTACAACCTGTTCAACTTCGAGAAGACCAAGAACGGATGGCAGGGGTCCGTCGAGCCGGAGTACTACGGACTGCTGATGTTCAGCCAGGCCGCGCCGCCGGGCTCGCGCCTGGTCAAGACGGCGACGAGTAACCCGGCGGTCCGGGTATGGGCGACGCGCGCGACGGACGGGACGATCCGGGTCACTCTGATCAACGACAGCGTCACAGCGACGCAGCCCCTGACGGTCGAGGTGAACGGCGCAACCACCGCGGCGAGCCTCGAGCGTCTACAAGCGCCGAGCCCGACCGCCACGAGCGGGGTCACGATCGCGGGCCAAACCTTCGGCGAGACCACGACCGGCGAGCTCGAAGGCTCTCCGGTCCTGACGACGGTCCCGCCCGGCCACGGCGGCTACCCCGTATCGCTTCCGCCGGCGAGCGCGGCGCTGCTCACGATTCCGTAAGAGCCCGCGCCAGGGCATCGCGTCGAGGTCGACACGCGGCAGCGGTCGAGGAGTACATTGCTCGCAGACGATGCCCGAACCCACGACACTACGAGCGCTCGCCGGATTGCCGGCGTCGCCCGCGAGCCTGGCGGACTCGACGCTCGTGATGATCGACTGCCAGAACACGTATACCCAGGGCGTCATGGCGCTTGACGGCGTGGGCGCCGCCATCGACGAGGCGGCCGCGCTGCTTCGCCGGGCCAGGGCGGCGGGGATCCCGATTGTCCACATCCAGCACGACGACGGCGAGGGGTCGCTCTACGACATACGAGCCGAGATCGGCCAGATCGTCGACCGGGTGGCGCCGGAGGGCGACGAGACCGTGATCGTCAAGCAGTTCCCGAACGCGTTCGTCCACACCGAGCTCGATGACCGGCTGAAGGCCATATCGGCGCGCAATCTGCTGATCGCCGGATTCATGACACACATGTGCGTCAACTCGACCACCAGAGGGGCGTTCAACCTCGGCTACGCGCCGACGGTCGTTGCGAGCGCGACGGCGACTCGCGCGCTGCCCGGTCCAGCCGGCGGCGTCGTGTCGTCCGAGGCGCTGCAGGCGGCGAGCCTCGCGGCGATCTCCGATCTGTTCGGGATCGTCGTCCCCGAAGTCGCCGCGATCCCCGACTGAGAAGCGTGTCGCGGTCGGTCCCGAAAGGCTCGGGCTAGGAGGCTAGGCCGCCGCCGCGATGGTCGCCGAAGCGTGCGCCGGCCGGCGCACGGCGGCGCTTGGCCTTCTCGCGCGCCCGGGTAACGGCCGATGCGATCGACAGCCCGTCCTCGAGGCTGTCGCGCAGCGCGAGAACCTCGGACGCGCTGTAGCGCTGCTCGAGCGGGCTCGCCGTCGGGAAGCCGTAGCGCGCTTCCCACGCCAATAGCGTCTCTGGACCGATCCCGAGCAGGCTGGCGGCGTCGTCGAGATCGAGGTCCCGGAGCGACCGCTCGGGCGTTGGCGACGGCGCGACCTCGGCGTCGCGACCAACGGCTCGAGCCAGGTCCGTGTCCATAGCCTCGTCGCTCCGCTTGGCCGCGCGGCACGCCGAGACGGCCACGAGCGTCACCGCAACCCAGATTCCGATTGCGACCAAAGCGATGATTTCCAGCCTCACCGATGCCTCCTGCCCGTCACCACGCGTCAGCCTCGAACCGGCGCGTACGCCGGGGCGCGAACGTCACCTCAGCCGCTGCTCCAGGCAGACGACGCGTGTGACTTCCTGTCATTCGCAGTGGTACCCGCGGGCAGCCGCTACCCGCCCCGCGGTGGACGGATGATCGAGCCGGCGCCGGTCGTCGAGGCCGTATTCCTGCGGTAAGCTCAAGGTTCAGTTCTTCCAGGCGATTACAGAGGGCTGGGTGCATAGCTGTTCTGCAACTTCGACGGCCTCGTTCGTCGATATGTCGTTCGCCGCTGGGCGACACAGGGCCCCCGAGGCCCGGCCGGGCTCATGAGCCGCCGCGCGTTGATCCTGGCGGGGGCGTGTGGGGCGTTGGCCGCGTGTGCTGCTTCCGGCGCGCAGGCGTCGGTGCCGACCGTCTCCGTGCCGACGATTGCGGTCCCGACGATCTCGGTGCCAACGATCTCGGTGCCGACGGTCACCGTTCCCCCGATCACGGTACCGTCGGTAGGCGTCGGCACGGTGAGCACGCCAAGCATCACGACCCCGACGATCAGCGTCCCGAGCATCACGACGCCGACCCTCAGCACGCCGACGGTGACGGTTCCGCCGGTCCACACCTCGCCGGTGAAGGGGACGACGTCTCCGACGCAACCAGTCTCGACCAGCCATACGCCCGACAGCCAGACCGCGGCATCGCAGAGCGCAGCGACGAACTCGTCGAGCGGCTCAGCGGTGGCGCAGACCAAGCGCAGCCGGACCACGACCAGGGCCCGCCGCGCCGGCACAGCCGCGAACAGCCACTCGAGCCGCGCCACGAACGCCGCGAACGGCGCCGGCAACAGCCCCGGAACGGCCGCCGTCACCGCCCAGACAAGCGACGGGCCGGGCGCGACACATGCCGGGTCGCGCTCGTCGACCGGAAAAACGGCGGCGGCGAACGAGCAGCGTCCCGCGGCGAGCGCCGGTGCGTTCGGTCGGGTGGTCAAGGTGCTTCCGACCGCGGGGCTGATCGCGCTGCTCGCGTTCGCGGTCATCGCCGCGGCGATGGCGCTGAACGCCTACCTGCAGAGCAGGCGCGCGCGGTCGCTGGCTGGTCAGCGGGCCGCGCTGCTCTCCGACGTCGGCGTGCTCCAGGACGCGCTTCTGCCCACTGTCCCGGAGAGCATCGGCGACCTCGACGTGTCGGTCGCCTACCGACCGGCGCAGGGGCTTGCCGCCGGCGGTGACTTCTTCGACGTGTTCACGATCTCGCCCGGAACGACGGGGATCATCATCGGCGACGTGTCCGGCCACGGGCGCGAGTCGCTCATCCAGGCCGCACTCGTGCGCTACACGCTGCGAACGCTGATGGGGGAGGGGCACCCGCTGCCCGAGGTTCTCGCGCGCGCGGACCGGTACCTGATCGGGGAGCTCGGCACCGGCTTTGCCACGGTCATCATCTGCTGCTATGAGCACGCGACCGCCGAGCTCACGTGGGCGAAGGCCGGGCACGAGCCGCCGATCATTGCCGGCGAACCTGACTCCGACGAGGAGGCGGCGACCCCGCTGGGGCTCGGGCTCGGTGACACCTGGCCACAGTTCTCCCGATCGCTGGCGCCGGGCGAGCGGGTGTGCCTGTTCACCGACGGCCTGATCGAAGCGCGGCGACGTGGCGAGCACCTGGGCCGCGGGCATCTGCGGTCGCTCGTCGAGCAGGGGCTGACGGCGCAGGGGCTCGTCGAGCAGACTCAGGCCGATGCCGACGACTGCACCGACGACCTCGCTGCGGTCGTGATCGGCCGCGGGATCCCGATCTCGGCGATCCTGCCGGCCCCCCAGCGGCAGGCGGCGACCGTCTAGCGCCGATGTCCGGAGGATCAGAAGCGGTGGCGCGCGAGGCGCAGCCCGCCGCGCTGTCTGCGCCCCTCGGCGAGCGACGCCATCGCCGGCACCATCTCGCTCGTCACGAGCCCCGCCTCGCGCGTCACGTCGTCGACGATCTCGAACGATTTCGCGATTCGCTCGGGGGTGTCGACGAGGATCGTCAGCACCGGCACGTGGCGGCGCAACTGGAGCAGGCGATCGCCATGAGGGGCGTGGTCGCCGTGAAAGCCCCAGATTCCGCGCAGCGACGTGGCCCCACTCGCTCCGCTCTCGCGTAGGCGGCGCACGAGCGCGACGTGCAGCGGGCTTCGGCCGTGGCGTGCCTGCTCGGACGTGTACACCATCAACTTCTGCCACACGGCCAGACCATGCTCGTCGACCGCCGGGATCGACGTCGGCGGGGCCAGCAGTTGACCGTCGCGCTTGCACACGCGCACCCGCTCGAGCGTGAGCAGCGCTCGCTCCAGCACGCCGCCGACCTCGGGCAGCACGCCGGCGATCTGCTCGCCCGTGCCGACCGCGATGATCATCAGCGGCACCTCCGCGTTGCGCCCGAAGAAGCGCGCTCGCTGCCTGAGCCCATGCGCGGTGCCGTCGACGCCAAGCAGCACCGTGGCGCCGGCGATCCCGCGGCGGTGGAGCAGGTCACACAGCGCGACGAACGCCGGCGAGCCCGAGATCTGCTCCTGGCGCCCGACGTAGATCGTGAGCTTCGTCGCCTCGTGCAACTCCTCGGGAAGCGCGACGGCTCCGATCTCGCCGGTGAGCATCCGGGCTCGCTCGAGCGTGACGAGGCCGTGGCGCTTGATCGACACGACCTCGTCGAGCAACTGTTCGATCCGCGGCCGTGTGTCAACCGCGATCGACACCAGCGGGAGGTCCTCTGACAGTGTCAGCACCCGGTCCGATCGCAGCCGGTGCTTGAGCCCGAATCCCTCGGCGCCGCGGAGCATCACGCTCACCTCCACTTCCTTGCGGCCGTACAGGTCGAGCAAGGCATCGGCCACGAACTGATCCTCGGTCCGGTGACGCTCCCCGAAATACGTGGTGAGCTTCAGGCAGTCGTTGTTCACAGGTGGGCTCCGACGAACCGACCGAATGCGACCGCGCCGAGCCCGACCCCCAAGCTGACAACGACATTCCCCGCCGCGGGGATCACCTCGCCGTCCTCGACCAGGCGCTGGGTCTCGAGCATCCAGGTCGAGAACGTGGTGTACGAACCGAGCGTCGCCGTTCCCGCGAGCAGCAGGCCGTCGCCCTTGAAGCCGAGGCCTACGAGAAACCCAAGCGCAGCCGCCCCGCTGAGATTGACGACCAGCGTGCCGACCGGATAGTCGCGGCCGAACCGGGAGGCGATCACCCCGTCGACGAAGAAGCGACCGAGGGCGCCGATCCCGCCGAGCAGCCCGACCGCGACCCAGACGAACACCGTCATGTCACTGTCCTCGCCCGGCGGACGAACATCGTCGCCAGGTGAACGCTGGCGTAGCCCAGTACGACGCTCGACCCCGCGTACGCGGCTGCGAGCCCGTAACGGTGAGCGTCGAGCATCGTCAGCAGCTCGAACTGCATCGTCGAGAACGTGGTGAAGGCGCCGCAGAATCCGGTTCCGAGCAACGGCCGGCGGTACGCCGACAGCGGGAGACGCTCCTGTAGGCGGGTTGCGAAATACCCGAGGAGGAAAGTGCCGAGGATGTTTTCCGCGAACGTCACCCACGGCCATCCCGGCGCCGCGCCGGCGTGCGTCTGGAGCAGCGCGACGCGGAGCAACGCGCCGACCGCGCCCCCCGCGAAGATCGCGGCCAGCTCACGCCTGTCCCGACCCGGCACCGTCAGCTGCTGTTGTGCGTGGGCTCACCGATCTGCAAGCGCCGGGAGCGTAGCGGTCCGGCCGAAAATCTTCTTGAAGGAGTCCTCGCCGTAGCTTGTCGGGAGCGGCTCGCCCTCGCTCAGCTTGAACGGGCGCGCGCCATCTGACCCCCGCTCGGCGCGGAGGAACAGGGCCCCGTCGAGCGACCGACGGTAGAACCCGCCGGCCAGATCGAACATGTGGGTGACGAACAGGACCTTGACCCCTTCTTCGAGCAGCGCAGTGACGACCTGCCGCGCGATCTGCGATCCCTCTCGCTCGTTCGTCGCTGCAAACGATTCGTTGCAGAGCACGACGGAGTTCGCGCCGACATGGTCGGCGATCTCGCTCATGCGCGCGAGCTCCTCGTCGAGCTTGCCGCTCTCCATCGTGTCGTCCTCTTCGCGCTTGTAATGGGTGAACAGCCCGTCGCACACGTTCACGCGCAGCGACTCCGCGCCGACGAACATCCCGCACTGCGTCATAAGCTGCGCGAGCCCCACGCTTCTCAGAAACGTCGACTTGCCGCCCTGGTTGGCGCCGGTGATCACCACCAGTGACTTGTGGTCCGCGGCGACGTCGTTGCCGACGACTCCCGCCCCCGTCGTGAGCGCGAGGCAAACGTCGTACAGCCCCTGGGTGGAGAGCGCGAGCTCACCCCGCGGGATCGCGGTCGGGAACGCCGTCGGCTCCCCGAGCTCTGTCAGCCGCTCGCTCAGGTTCAGGCAGCCGACATAGAAGCCGATCTCGGTCCGCAACATCGTGAAGAAGCTCAGCACGTGATCGACCGATTGCGTCAGCGCGTTGGCGAGTAGGTTCGCCCCCTTGTCCTCGAGCTCACCGAGTGCCCGGAAACCACTGTCGTCGCGCTCCGGGATCGTGAAGCTGAAGCCCGAGCGGTCGAACACTCGCCCGAGCAGGCTCTGATCGTGAGGCCGCCGGAGCCTGTAACCCCTGCCCTTGTTCCCGGGGCCGAACTGCGCACTGATCAGCATGCCGCCCTTGAACTTGAGCGCCTTCAGGTGGTCCTCGACCTCGTCGAGGTAAGCCACGCTCAGCTCGTCGCCGATCATCGCAAAGAAGCGAGTGAACCCCGGGGAGCTGAACCGCGGGGCGTGCGCGTCGGCCATCGACCAGAGGCGCCTGAGAAAGCCGACGAACAACTCCATTTTCTGAACCGAGCCGCCGAGCATCGACCGTGGCGAGGCCCGGAGCATGCTCGTCCAGACGCCCTTCTCGGCTTTGAGCGCCTCGCCCGCGAGTTCGTACACCTCCCGAACGACTGCCGGCTGAGCCAGGCAATCCGCGAGCACCCGCTGCCGGTACACGATCACGTCCGGATCGGACAGGCTGAGGAGCAGCGCACGCGTGACGACCTCGAATATGAACCGGTCACCCGCCGCCATCGCCGACAGCAGCACCTCGAGCTCGAGGTCCGTTATCAGCGCCTGATGGTTCGGCGGCAGCTCTTGCTCGAGCTCGAAGTCCCGATTGGGATGCGTCAAGAATGCCTTCATCGCGCGATCCGCTTGCGCAGGGCGTCGTGGGTGAGGCCGTACTTCTCCGCGATCGCGGCCGCGTAGGCGAGGCCGTCGGCCGGCTTGCGCACCACCTTGTACGTCCGCACCGCGGGATCGTCGGGCACGACCGTGCTCATCATGCTGACCGTGCTGTCGGCGAGCGAGGAGAGCTCGTCCACGAACGTAACGAACACACACAGCGTGTCGAGAGCGATGATCTGCCTCATGACCTCGGTGCCGACGACGAGTGCGTCGCGCAACGTGGTCGAGCCGAAGCTCTCGTTCATGATCAGCACGCTCGCGCCGGTCGCCTGCGCGAGGACGTCGTGGATGCGGAACAGTTCATCCTCGAACTTCCCGCGCAACGTCTCTATGTCCTCCTCCCGCTCGAAGTGGGTGAATATCCGGTCCGGGAGGAACAGGCGCACGTCCTCGCCCGGCACCGGGAGGCCGAGGCCCGCGAGGTGATGCAACTGGCCGAACGTCCGGGCGAACGTCGTCTTGCCACCGTTGTTGGGACCGCTGACCACGAGGATGCGTTCGGGACCAGTGAGATGGAAGTCGTTGCAGACGACGGGCGCATTGTGGGCGACGAGCTTCCGGGCCAGCGCCAGGTCGAATGTCTCGGTCGCGCACACGTCCTTGGAGTCAACCGACACTTGCGGGTACGAGAACGCGAGACCCCGAGCACGCAGTGGCTCGATGTACTCGAGATAGGCCAGGTAGAACTGAATCTCGCGGTCGAAGCGCCCGACGGTCTCGTCGAGATATCCCTGATTGTCGGCGCAGAACCGCTCGAGCTTTGAGAACGTCTCCGGATACAGTCGCGCCACGAGGTCGAGAATCCGGGCCTCGATGTGGTTCATCTCGACCCAGTCCTGCAGTCTCGTCCGGTAGTCCGTTACCGCCCCCTCTTTGAACTTCGCGAACGTCTGTTGGATCTGCTCGCTCATGTCCGGCTCGCCGTCGTAACGAGTCACCCTGACCCGGTTACCGCGGATCTGAACCGCGTAGCTCACGTCGGCGAGCCCTGCTTCGACCTCTCGTATCTCGGCGATGAGTGAGGTGAACATCTCCGACTCGACGTAGCCGCTCAGGTAGGTGCGCAGTCCGGTGAATCCCGGGGATTGCAGATCCAGCGTCGCGAGCCTCTCGGCCAGAGCGGCCACCGCGCGCCCATACTCGGCCACCGCCTCGACAATCCACCGCTCCTTCTGCCGGGTGTAATGGAGCTTGTCCGCGAGCGCCAGATGCTTGCGCATGAGGCGCATGCCGCCGGCGAACGTATGCACGGACTCGAGCACTTCGTCGCGTTCGAGGTCACACAGCACGCGATGGCGGTAATCGACGGCCTCGACATCATGCAACGGGTGGTAGAACGACGGCGCGAGGTCATACTCCTCGCGTCCGTTCGCGAGTCCACCGAGGATCTGATCCAGGTTCAGGTCGCCGAAGAAGTCAGGGACAGGCGTCGCGTCCGTCGCACCGTCACCGTGCTCGAAAAGGATGCTTCGGAACGACCGAACCGAACCGGTGTGCGTCGGCGCGATGACTGAACTGTGGCGATCAGAGGTCATGGGCTTCCACCGTCGGTAGAAGCCATCAGCCGCAGTGGCAGTTCAGGCGGGCCTCATCGCCTACCTCCCATCATACCTAGCCGCTTTCCACCCTCAAGCGGAGTGGGATACTCGATCGATGCGGACGATCACCGCGAGCGCGGCCGCGGTCGGGTTGACGGCGGGGACGGCGCTCGTCGCGATCGCCGCGCGGGCGCCGCTGTCGCGCTCATCACCGATCGACGCCGCGTCCGCGAGCGCCCCGGTGAGCGCGCTGCTGCTCGTGGTGGCGGGCGCCGGGGCCCTTGTTCTGGCGGGGCTCGTGCTCCTAGCCCCGGCGCGGCGCCGGCGCGAGGACGATGAGCCCGAGCCAGAGGTGGCGAGGCCCGAGCTTCACTGGGCCGTGAAGCTCGCGGTGACGCTGTTCCCGCTTGCGATCGCCGCGGCGATCACCGTGGCTCTCCTGAGCGGAGCAAAGACGGCGCACTCCCTTCCAGGGCTCGCGCTGGGGCTCAGAGGACCCGGGCGAGCGTCCTCCGCCCCCGCCGGCGGGACGCGGACTGGATTCGAGCTGCCCTCGTGGCTGCCGTGGACGGTGCTCGGCCTCGTCGCGGCGGTGGCGATCGCGGGGGCCGTGGTGCTGATCGTCGTCGCGCGCACCGAGAAGCGTCGCGCGGCGGAGACCGAGGACGAGCCGGCCGCATCGGCCGTGGACGCGGCGATGAGCGCGCTCGACTCCGATTCCGATCCCCGACGCGGTGTGATCGCCGCGTACGCCGCGATGCAGCGGACGCTCGCCGAGCACGGTCTCGCGCGCGCCCGGTCCGAGGCGCCGCGCGAGTTCCTCTCCCGCGTGCTGGTCGCGAGCCGCGCCACCGAGCGCGAAGCGGCCACGCTGACCGGCCTGTTCGAGGAGGCCCGGTTCAGCACGCACCCGATCCCCGAGCAGGCCCGCGGGCGCGCCCGGTCGGCCCTCGGGTCGCTGCGGGCTCGGCTGTCGGCACCGGACGCAAGATGACGCTCGCGGCGGAGATCGCCTTGGTCGTGATCGCGGCGGTCGCGGTCGCGGTGTGCGTGGCGTCGGTGCCCGGCGTCCCGTTCCTGCGCCCGCGCCGCCCGCCCGCGCCGCCCCCAGCGCGCCCCCGGCAGCTGGTCATGATCGAGCGGCTCGTGGCGATCGCCGGCACGAGCGCGCTGCAGACGCACGCTTACCTGCGGCCCGCGCTGATCGAGATCGCGTCTCAGCGGCTCGCTGCCCACGGTCAGACGCTCGCTCGCATGTCCGACGCGACCGGGAGCGCGTTGCTCGGCGAGCCCCTGTGGGAGCTAGTCCGCCCGGGTCGCCCGTTCCCTCAGGACCGGCACGGTCCCGGGGTCGGGCTCGACGACGTACGCGCGATGATCGACGCGCTCGAGCGGCTGTGACCGGCTCGGTCTCGTCGCGGGCCCGCGGCCTGCTCGCGCTTGCCGGAGCCGGGCTGGTCGGCGGGCTGGCCAGCGGTCGACCCGAGCTCGCGGTGCTCGCCGCACCCTTCCTGGTGTTCGTCGGCGTCGGGCTGACGCTCGCCCACGAGCCACGGGTGACCGCGGACATCGATCTCGAACGCACGCGGTTGCTCGAAGGAGACCGCGCGACAGCGACCCTGACCGTGGCCAACGCCGGCCCGGGTGCCGTCGAGGCCGAGGTGACGCCGGCGCATACCGGGCAGCTCGCGCTCGACCCCGCCGGCCCGCTGGTGCTCCGGCTGAAGCCCGGCGCCACGGCCACGATCGAGCTGTCGGCAACGCCCGACCAGTGGGGCGCGCACACACTCGGCCCTGTGATTGTTCGGGGCCGGGATCCGCTGGGCTTCACCATCTGGGCCGGGGCGGTCGGGGAGCCGATGAGCGTGCGCGTGTTCCCGCGCGAGCAACGGCTGCGCGAGCTCGTAGCGCCCCGGCGCACGCAGCCGTTCCTCGGCTCCCACGTCGCGCGGGCGCGCGGCGACGGCATCGAGTTCGCCGATATCCGCCCGTTCCAGGTCGGCGACCGGGTCCGGCACATCCACTGGCGCGCGACGGCCCGCCGCGGCGCGCTCCAGGTGACCGAGCGCCACCCCGAGCACGCCACCGACGTGGTACTCCTGCTCGACACCTTCGAAGAGGCTCGGACGGGCGCGAGCGGAACGCTCGACGCGGCGGTCCGCGCTGTCGCGACCCTGGCCCGGGCGCACCTCGCGCGTCGGGACCGGGTCGGGCTGGTCGACTTCGGCGGCACGCTGCACTGGCTCGAGCCGGCGTTCGGGGCCACCCAGCTGTACCGGATCATCGACGCGCTGATCGCGAGCGAGATCGCGTTCAGCTACGCGTGGCGGGAAGTCGACAGCATCCCGCGCCGGGTGATCCCGCCCGGAGCGATGATCCTCGCCGTCAGTCCGCTGCTCGACGAGCGATCGATCAGGCTCGTCACCGAGCTTCGCCGGCGCGGCTCGGACCTGACCGTGATCGAGGTGTCGCCGCTCGACCACGTCCCGCCGGGCCTGACCCACTCCGACCAGCTCGCATACGACCTGTGGCGACTCCGGCGAGAAGCGCTGCGGACGCGCCTGCGCGCGCTCGGGATCGGCGTGGCGGTGTGGGAGCACGACGACACGCTCGGACCCGCGCTTGAGGGGGTGAACGCATTCCGCCGCTCGGCCCGGCACGTCATGCGCGGCTAGGCGCCGCGCTCGCCTCGCTCGTTGTGACGACCGCGCTTGGAGCCGTCGTGGCCACCGACGCCGGCGCGTCGAGCGGGCTGGCGTGGGCCGCGACCGTCCTCGCCGCGGTGCTGCTCGTGAGCGGGATCGCCACACGATCGTCGGTACCAGTGCACGTCGCCGTCGCGGTGCTCGGCGTGACGCTGCTGCTGCGCGACGACGCCCGGCTCGTGCTGGCGCCGCTGTACGGAGCGGGTCTGTTGCTCGCGGCCGAGCTCGGAACACGATCGATCGAGCTCGCCGGCGTCGCGCGCGTCGGCACGGGTGTGATCGGCCCGCGGCTCGGGGCCACGGTCGCGCTGGCGGCGTTGGGCGCGTGCGCGGCGGCCCTGGTGGCGCTAGCCGTGACCGCGGCGCCCGGGCGGTCGTTGGCGCTGACCGCGGTCGGAGCGATCGCGGCCATGGCCACATGCGGCGCGGTCGCGCGGATCGCCCGCCGCCGGGACCCGCCCCGCTAGAGACGGAGCGTTGCGGCAAGCGCCTGCGGGTCGAGCAGGAGATCGAGCGCGGCGACGATCGATCCGCACACGACGTCGGCGGCCCGCAACGCCGCAGCACTCGCCCCCTCGGGACCGATCACCGCGATCCCAAGCGCGGCCGCCTCGAGCACGAGCACGTCGTTGGCGCCATTGCCGATCACGGCGCACCGCTGCCGTCCGAGCCGCTCGAGCTCGCGCAGCTTGTCTTCGCCCGTGCCCGTTCGCACGGCGCGTGCCTCGAGGGTCTCGGCGATCTGCTCGAGCGTGCCGAACGTGTCCGCGGACACGAGGTGGATATCCACGTCCCTGCGTAGCCTCGCGACCCTTTCCGAAACGCCGGCGAGCAAAGTGCCACGATCGGTGAGCGTGCCGTTCACGTCGAGCATCACGTGGTGCAGGCCAAGCCCTGCTCGTCCCGGGATCCCGAACGTGAGCGTCATCGCCCGCGATCGTAGCCCGGTCCCGATGATGACCTGCTTGTATAGGCACGAGATGTCTGCGCCTGGACGGGAAGCCAAGTGCTGAGTCGTCGCCGGCTGCCCGCCCTGTTGGCGCTGATCGTGATCCTGATCGTCGCCGGCGTGGTGTTCGCGGTGACGCGGTCAAGCGGACCGGCGAACAATGGGGCGCCCAAACGGGCGGCGATTCCGGCACACCCCGACATCGTGTTCGTGCTCACCGACGACCTGTCGATGAACCTGCTCAGGTTCATGCCGCACGTTCAGGCGATGGAGCTCGACGGGATGACGTTTCAGAACTACTTCGTGTCTGACTCGCTGTGCTGCCCGTCGCGGGCGTCGATCTTCACCGGCGACTTCCCGCACGACACGGGCGTGTTCAGCAACTTCGGCCCCGGCGGCGGGTTCAACGCTTTCTACAAGCGTGGGGACGAGCGCCGCACGTTTCCGATAGCGCTTCAGCGCGTCGGCTACGTGACCGCGCTGATGGGCAAGTTCCTCAACGGGTACCTCGCGAGCAAAGGCCACACGGCCGACGGGCAGATCTCGTCGGTCCCGGCGAGCTACGTCCCGCCCGGATTCAGCGACTGGGACGTCGCCGGCTGGGGCTATCCGGAGTTCAACTACACGCTCAACCAGAACGGGGCGCTGAAGCGCTACGGCCACAAGCCGTCCGATTACCTCACCGACGTGATCGCACGCGACGGCGTGCAGTTCATCAACAGCGCCGCCAAGAGCGACAAGCCGTTCTTCCTCGAGCTGGCGACCTTCGCGCCGCACTCCCCGTACACGCCCGCCCCCCAGGACGCGCACGACTTTCCGGACTTGAAGGCGCCGCGGCCGCCCAGCTTCGACGTCCTGCCGACCCACGCGCCGCGGTGGCTCGCCGGCCACCCCCGGCTCACCAGAAAGCAGATCGCGAAGATCAACGCGGCTTTCCGCAAGCGCGCCCAGGCGGTGCAGGCCGTCGATCGCATGATCGGCACCATCGAGGAGACGCTCGCCGCCGACGGCATCGACCGCGACACGTACCTGATCTTCAGCTCGGACAACGGCCTGCACACCGGCGAGTACCGCCTGATGCCGGGCAAGCTGACCGCGTTCGACACCGACATCCACGTCCCGCTGGTGGTCGTCGGGCCCGGCGTGCCGGCCGGGAGCACCACCCCGGCGATGGCCGAGAACATCGATCTGGCCAAGACGTTCACCGCGATCGCCGGCGCAACGATCCGCTCGGACGGACACAGCCTGCTCGGGGTGATGCACGGCAATGGGCTCGCGGGGTGGCGCAACGCGATCCTCGTCGAGCACCACGGCGGTCTGATGTCCCCGTTCGACCCCGACTTCCAGCAGACGCCGAGCGGCAACCCGACGACGTACGAGGCGATGCGAACCCCTTCGTTCCTGTACGTCGAGTACGACGACGGAGAACGCGAGTTCTACGACCTGCGGAAGGACCCGTTCGAGCTCCACAACATCGCCGGGGAGCTGGCGCGGACTCAGCTCGCGCGGCTCCACGCCGAGCTCGTCCGCCTCAAGCGATGTCACGGCGGACGGAAGTGCTGGGCGGCGATGCACGTCGCGCCGGCGCCCCGGATCGCACGTAACACATAGAATTAGGGACCCCTAATTAGGGACCCCTAATGTGTGTTATGCTGCCGCGCGCCGCGAAGCCTAGCGTTCGAGTCGGGATTGCTGAGGAGGTCGTTCGATGAACCAGGATCCAGCACCTGCGGTCCGCGCCGCGCGGTCATCGTCTCGACGCGCCGGCGAGCGGGTGAGTTTTTATGTGTGGACGGTGGTTGTGTTGGTGGTGGCGGTGGTGGTTGTGGTGGTTAGTTGGCATGCGAGGGGTGGGACGACGGATCCGACTGATTTGCCGGCGGGGCATCGGTTGTCGCATACGTCGGTGGTGGTTGATAGCGCGATTTTGGTGTTTCGTGAGGGGCTTGAGACGATTTTGGTGTTGGCGGCGGTGATGGCTTCGTTTTTGGGTGGGAATCGGGTGTATCGCCGGCCGGTGGCGTTGGGGGGTGGGGTCGCGATTGCTGCGGGGGTTGGGACGTGGTTGTTTGTGGTGTGGTTGATCGGCCGGTTTCATGGTGGGGAGTTCGATGTTCAGGCGGCGACGGGGATTCCGTCGTTGATCGTGTTGTTGATCGTGATGAACTGGTTCTTTCATAAGGTGTATTGGACGGGGTGGATCTCGCATCATCACAAGCGCCGGCGGGGGTTGTTGTCGTCTGATCCGGAGGCGAATAAGCGGCGGATGTTGTTGGGGCTCGCGCTTCTGGGGTTCACGTCGGTGTATCGGGAGTGCTTTGAGGTCGTGATCTTCTTGCAGAATCTGCGGGAGCTTTATGGCGCGAGCGTGGTGCTGGAGGGCGTTGTGATCGGTTGCTTGTTTACGGCGGCGGCGGGTGTGTTGACGTTCGCGTTGCATGCGCGGTTGCCGTATCGGCGGTTGTTGATCATCACGGGGGTGATGTTGTTGGTGGTGTTGTTGGTGTCGGTGGGTGAGGAGGTCAATGAGATGCAGTTGGCGGGGTGGATTGGGACGACGAGCGTTCCGGGGTTGAGTGTGCCGGGGTGGATGGGGACGTGGTTCTCGATCTTCCCGAACTGGGAGACGTTCGTCGGGCAGTTCGTCGCGTTCGCGCTCGTGATCGGCTCGTATGTGGCCGCGCAGTACTTGCGCGTGTGGCGCCCCCGCCGACGCGGCCAGCAGCCGGCCCGCCGGGCCACGGCGCCGCCCGACCGGCCCGCGGACATCGCGATCGGCGCTCCGATCGCCGGCGCCACGTCCTAGCGAGAGCCCGCGGCCGGATCGGTCGCCGGCACCGGCACCGAGGCGAGACACTCCCGCACCACGTCCTCGGGTTGCACGCGCTGGACCCATAGCTCCGGGCGGAGCGCGAGGCGGTGAGCCAGCGCCGGTACCGCGACTGCCTTGACGTCATCGGGAACGACGAAGTCGCGTCCGTCGAGGGCCGCCCGGACCCGGCCGAGCCTCATCAGCGCGAGCGTGCCACGCGGGCTCGCGCCGACCTGGACGCTCGGACTCTGGCGTGTCGCGCCGACGAGCGCCACCATGTAGCGCCCGACGGCTTCCGAGACGTGCACGTCCTCGACGGCCCGCTGCATCGCGATCAGCTCCTCGCGGTCGACTACCGGGCGCAACTCGGTCTCGTCCTCGCGGCGCTCGAGGCGGCGGTGGAGGATCTCCCATTCGTCCTCAGCCGACGGATAGCCGACCTGCATCCGGATCAGGAACCGGTCGAGCTGCGCCTCGGGCAGGGGGTACGTGCCCTCATATTCGATCGGGTTCTGAGTGGCCAGCACGAGGAACGGCCGCTCGAGCGGTCGCGTGAGCTCGTCGGTCGTCACCTGGCGCTCCTGCATCGCCTCGAGCAGCGCGGCCTGGGTCTTCGGCGGGGCGCGGTTGATCTCATCGGCCAGGAGCACGTTGGTGAACACCGGTCCCGGCCGGAACTCGAACTCTGCGGTGCGCTGGTTGAAAATCGACGCGCCGGTGACGTCGGATGGCATCAGGTCCGGCGTGAACTGGACGCGCGAGAACCGCGACCCGGTCACGATCGCGAACGAGTGCGCGATCAGCGTCTTGGCGAGGCCCGGATAGTCCTCGATCAGGACGTGCCCGTCGCCGAGGAGTGCGCACAGCGCGAGCTCGAGCGCCGGACGCTTCCCGACCACGGACCGCTCGACCTCGTCGAGAATCTGGCTGGCCCGTACGGCGACGTCTGCCAGTCCGATGCGGTCGCCGGTTCCGCTCACGAGGGCTCCTTCGGTGCTGCTGGCCCCTTGCCGGGCGCCGGTCCGCCCTCGAACACGCGCCCGTTGATCTGCGCGAGCGCGCGCAACCAAGCGTCGCGCTCGGAGCCGCTGGTCTCGTGCCGGAACGCCCACGCATACTTGCGAGCGGTCTCGTGCACCTCCCACCCGAGCACGCCCAGCCGGGCGTTGGCGTGGCGCCTCGCCAGCCGCGCGGCGTGGCCGTCCGACGCCTGGAGCGCGTGGCGGACGCACAGCCCGTGGCTGCGCTCGTAGAGGTCGCGGACCCCTGGCAGGGCGAGCGCGGCGTCGACCAGCTCGAGTTGGGCGCTCTCGATCCCGTCGCGTGCGTTGCAGGCCGGGCAGTAGGCCTTGGTGACGACCTCCTCGCGGACGGCGTCGAGGTCGACGCCGCCGCGGCGGCCCCGCCTCCCCGGCGGCGAGAGCTCGGCCAGGCGCGAGCGCAAGCGCTCGAGCTGAGCTGCCCGGCTCGACCGCTTGTGCTCGATCGCCGCCGCCGCGAGCGGTCGATCGGCTCGGGCGAGATCGTGCAGATGTGCGCGGCACAGCTCGCCCGGATCGTTGTCGAGCGACGGATCGTTCTCGACGGTCCGCTCGAGAAACCAGCGTATGTACCCGCGCTCGGCGAGCCCGGCCGACAGGCAGACGGGACAGGCCGCGACGCCGAGCCGACCGCACAACCCGTCGACAGTCGAGCCCGCTGACGTTCCTTCGGGCAAGCGCCGCCGCGCGGCAGCCCGGCGATCGACGTCTGGGTCCTCGCCCGCGAGCAGCGCGACGATCGCCGCGCTGTCGGGCGCACGCAGAGTCGCGAGCAGCCGGTCGGTCATCAGCGTGAGCGTCGACGCGTCGACCCTAGGGGCGGCCTCCAGGAAGTGCGCGAGGCACACCCCGTCGTGTTCTGAGTACGCCCGAGCCGTCGCCGGATCGGCCAGTGCGTCGACCACGAGCTGGCGCGCGCGCTGTCCGCCGAATCCGACCGCGTCGCACGCGGGACACGGCCCGGGCTCGCCCTCATCACGCAGGCGCTGCCTCGCGCCGGCGATCGCCTCGCGCGCGATGATCGTCATCACGTGCCCCTCGCCGAAGTCCTCGATCAGCCGCCGCGAGTGAACGTCGCACATCCCCATGCCGGCCCGCAGGCGCGCCTGCACCTCGGCGACGCTGAAGCTCTCGATCCGAAGCCACGAGAAGAAGCTCCGCTCCGCCTCGGCGAGGTACCGGCAGGCCGGGCATCCCGGCTCGCGCAGCAGCCGCTCGAACTCCGAGAGCACACCGTGCACCCGACCGTCGAGCACCGGGGAGGCTCGCGTCTGTGTCCTGTCCCTGGTGCTCATCACATCTCCCGGTCGCCTGTGCGGGTGGCCCGCACGGGCCAGCCGTAGAAGCCATCAGCGCCAGGAGGCGCGGTCCAAGGCGAGCTTCATCGCCAGCTCCGAGGATAACGCGCAACACACGGGGACTGCCGCACCTTAGTATCAACGTGGTGTGGAAGGGGGCCGACAGCCCGGAGGGCCCGATCGATCGCCGTGCTTTTCTCCTTGGCGGCGGCGCGGTCGGCCTCTCGCTCGCATACGGCCCGGGCACGCGCCGGGTCGCGCGCGCCACGGCCCAGGCCGCCGGGCCGCCGATCCGCGGGCAGGTGATCCGGCGCGGCGCGTCGGGGTTCCTCCAGGCCGCTCGCGTCTATAACGAGCGGTTCGACGGCGTGCTGCCGAACCTCGTCGCGCGTCCGATCAATGCCGCCGACGTGCAGACGGCGGTGAACTGGGGGGTCGCGCACGGCGTCCCGCTGCGCGCTCGCTCCGGAGGCCACAGCTACGCCGGCTACTCGACGCTGTCGGGCGGGATGGTGCTCGACCTTCGCAACATGCGCTCGATCAGCATCAACACGCAGAAGCGCACGGCCACGATCGGCGCCGGGTCGCAGCTGATCGACGTGTACGCAGCGCTCGCGGCTCGCGGCGTGACGATCCCCGCCGGCTCGTGCCCGTCGGTGGGCATCGCCGGTCATGCTCTCGGCGGCGGGATGGGTCTCGCCGGTCGCAAGTTCGGCCTGACAGCGGACAACATCCTGAGCGCCCAGATCGTCACCGCCGACGGCCGCCTGCGGAGCGCGAGCCCGCAGAGCAACCCCGACCTGTACTGGGCGCTGCGCGGCGGTGGGGGCGGGAACTTCGGCGTGGTCACGAGCCTCACGTTCCGCGTGCACCCGGTCCCGTCGACCGTCGCGTGCTTCACGGTGAGCTGGCCGTGGTCGCAGGCCGCCGCCGCGCTCGCCGCCTGGCAGAGCTGGAACCCGCACGCCCGCCCTGAGGTCACCTCGATCTTCCATCTGACCGCGAGCGGCGGGGTGACGCTCGTGAACGTGAGCGGCCAGTACTTCGGTCCCGCCAGCGATCTCGGACGGCTGCTCGCGCCGTTGACGGGAGTCGCCGGCGCGAGCCTGTCGGCCGGAAATTTCGGCTATCTGCAGGCCCAGCAGATGTGGGCCGGGTGCTCGCACATCTCGCTGACCGCGTGCCACACCGTCGGCACGCGCGCCGGCGGAACGCTGCAGCGCGACAACTTCCAGGCCAAGTCGGCGTACGTGGCGAAGCCGCTTCCGGCTGCCGCTCGGCAGACGCTCGTCCGCGCCGCCGAGGCGCGGCTCGCCTCGGGCGGGCACGGCGCGATCCTGTTCGACTGCTACGGCGGTGCGATCAACCAGGTCAAGCCCTCGGCGACCGCGTTCGTGCACCGGAACGTCCTGTTCTGCATCCAGTTCCTCAGCTACGACGGCGACGCCGGGTGGCTCACCTCGACCGCCGCGCAGATGCGCCCATACGTGACCGGCGGCGCGTACTTCAACTACACCGACCCGACCCTCAAGAACTGGCAGACCGCGTACTACGGGTCGAACTACCCGCGGCTGCAGAAGGTCCGGCGCGAGTTCGACCCGCGCCACTACTTCAACTTCCCGCAGGCAATCGGGCGCTAGCGGCGTTCTAGCAGCGCGCGGACCTGGCCGGCGATCTCGAGGTCCTCGCGGGCTCGAATCACGACCGTGCGGACCTCCGATCCGGCAGCGGAAATCTCTCCGTCCCCGTCAGCCGCCTGATTGCGCTCCGCGTCGACGGCGACGCCGAGGAAGCCGAGTCCGGCGGCGGCTCCCGCGCGGATCTCGGCGCTCCGCTCGCCGACACCGCCGGTGAACGCGAGTACGTCGAGCCCGCCGAGCGCAGCGGCCATCGAGCCCACGCACGAGCGCAGACGATGCAGATAGACGTCCAGCGCCAGCCGGGCGCCGGCGCCATCCGTGCCGGCGCCACTCGCGCCGGCGTCACCCGCGCCGGCGCCGGCGCGCGCAACCACCTCGCGCATGTCGGCCGTGCCCGACAGTCCGAACAGACCAGATTCGTGCTCGAGCGCGTTGCCCAGGTCGTCCACCGACATCTCACCCCGCTCGAGCAGCCACAGCACGAGCCCCGGGTCGACCGTTCCCGAGCGCGTGGCCATCACGAGCCCCTCGAGCGGCGTGAACCCCATCGTCGTGTCGACCGAGCGACCGCCAGCGATCGCGCACAGCGACGCGCCGGCGCCGAGGTGGCAGCTCACGATTCGCGGGCGATTGGCCGGCGCGCCCAGCAGCGAAGGGACCCGCCGCGCGATCCACGCGTGCGACAGCCCGTGGAATCCGTAGCGCCGCAGGCCCCAGCGGTCACTCCAACCGGCCGGCAGCGCGTACGTCGCAGCGGCATCCGACAGGGTTGCGTGGAACGCCGTGTCGAAGCATGCAACCGCGGGGACCCCGGGAAGCGCACCCGATACCGCGTCGAGCGCCGCCAGCGACTTTGGCTGATGGAGCGGCGCGAGGTCGGCAAGCTTCCCGAGCGCGTCCCGCACGCTCTTGTCGACCACCACCGCCGAGCGGAAATGCGACCCCCCGTGCACGATCCGGTGCCCGACCGCGTCGGCCTTCCCAAGCCCGCTGTCGAGCGCGGCCTTCAACTGATCCGGATCGACTTCGGCCCGCGGCGCGGCGAGCTCCTCATCGGCGAGCGTCTCGTCGCCGGGTCCGATGAGCGACAGCTTGAGGCTGCTCGAGCCGGCGTTGACGACGAGCACCCGCACCTCTCAGGTCTACATGTCTGCCGACGTGTCCGAGGTACCGCCCGAGGAGACTGCCGCGCCCCCGCTGCACCCCGGCCACACCCAGTCGCGGACCTCGGGCATGTCGTCGCCGACCTCGCGCGTGTACGCGCGGGCGCGCAGCCGCTCGTCGACCATGTCCTGCCGGAGGTGCGCGCAACGCTCGCCGAGCCCCGGCACGCGGTCGATCACGTCCATCACGAGGTGGAACCGGTCGAGGTTGTTGAGCATCACCATGTCGAACGGCGTCGTCGTCGTGCCCTCTTCGATGTACCCGCGGACGTGGAAGCTCGCGTGGTTGCTCCGGTTGTAGGTGAGACGGTGAATCAGCGTCGGATAGCCGTGGTAGGCGAAGATCACCGGCCGCGAGGCCGTGAACAGCGCGTCGAACTCGCGGTCCGACATGCCGTGCGGATGCTCGGTCTCGGTCTCGAGCCGCATCAGGTCGACGACGTTGACCACCCGGATCTTCAGGTCCGGGACTCGCTCGCGGAGGATCGACACCGCCGCCACCGTCTCGAGCGTTGGGATGTCCCCGGCGCACGCCATCACAACGTCGGGTTCGACGCCCTGATCGTTCGACGCCCATTCCCAGATGCCGATTCCGCGCGAGCAGTGGGCAATCGCCTGATCCATCGTCAGATAGTCGAGCTGCGGCTGCTTCCCGGCGACGATCACGTTCACGTAGTGGCGGCTGCGCAGGCAGTGGTCGGCCACCGACAGCAGGCAGTTGGCGTCGGGCGGCAGGTATACGCGGATGATCTCCGCCTTCTTGTTCACGACGTAGTCGATGAACCCCGGATCCTGGTGCGAGAAGCCGTTGTGGTCCTGGCGCCATACGTGGCTGGAGAGGAGGTAATTCAGAGACGGCAGAGGACGCCGCCACGGTATGTGCCGCGTCACCTTGAGCCACTTCGCGTGCTGGTTGAACATCGAGTCGATGATGTGGATGAACGCCTCGTAGCAGTTGAACAGGCCGTGGCGGCCGGTCAGCACGTAGCCCTCGAGCCACCCCTGACAGAGGTGCTCGGACAGAACCTCCATCACGCGCCCGTCGGGGGCGAGGTGATCGTCGGTCGGGAGCCGCTCGGCCTCCCAGACGCGATTGGTGGCCTCGAACACGGCCGTCAGCCGGTTCGACGCGGTCTCGTCTGGGCCCATGAGCCGGAAGCGATCGGGGTTCGCGGTGATCACGTCGCGCAACCAGCCGCCGAGCACCCGCGTGCCCTCGCTCGTGGTAACGGCCGGCACGTCGACCCGAACGGCGTAGTCGCGGAAGTCCGGCAGCTCGAGCGCGCGGGTCAGCCGCCCGCCGTTCGTATGGGGGTTCGCGCTCATCCGCTGATCGCCCTCGGGGGCGAGTGCGGTGATCTCCGCAACGACCGCGCCGGACTCGTCGAACAGCTCCTTGGGGCGGTAGGAGTGAAGCCATTCCTCGAGCTGCGCGAGGTGCTGGGGGTTCGTGCGCACCTCGGCGAGCGGCACCTGGTGGGCGCGCCACGTGCCCTCCACCGGGAGCCCGTCGACCATCTTCGGCCCGGTCCACCCCTTCGGCGTCTCGAGCACGATCATCGGCCAGCGCGGCCGTGTTAGGTCGTCGTCATCGCGCGCGCGCCGCTGAATCTGAGCAATCTCGTCGAGGACTCCGTCGAGCGTCGCCGCCAGCAGGCCGTGCATCTCCTCGGGATCCGAGCCCGCGACGAACCGCGGCGCGTAGCCATAGCCTTCGAGCAGCGCCCGCAATTCGTCGCCGGGGATCCGCGCGAGCACGGTCGGGTTGGCGATCTTGTAGCCGTTCAGGTGCAGCACTGGCAGCACGGCGCCGTCGCGCGCCGGATTGAGGAACTTGTTCGAATGCCAGCTCGCGGCGAGCGGCCCGGTTTCCGCTTCGCCGTCGCCGACCACGCACAGAGCGAGCAGGTCCGGGTTGTCGAACACCGCGCCGTACGCGTGGAGCAGCGAGTACCCAAGCTCGCCGCCCTCGTGGATCGACCCCGGCGTCTCCGGCGCCACGTGACTCGGGATCCCGCCCGGAAACGAGAACTGCCGGACCAGCCGCCGCAACCCTTCCTCGTCATGCCCGATGTGCGGGTAGACCTCGCTGTAGGTTCCGTCGAGATACGCGCTCGCGACGAGGCCGGGGCCGCCGTGGCCCGGGCCGGTCACGTAGATCGCGCTCAGGCCACGCCTGCGGATCGCCCGGTTCATGTGCACGTAGAGGAAGTTCAGGCCAGGGGTGGTGCCCCAGTGGCCGAGCAATCGAGGCTTGATGTGCTCGGGCCGGAGTGGTTCGCGCAGCAGCGGATTGGCGAGCAGGTAGATCTGCCCGACCGATAGGTAGTTTGCGGCGCGCCACCAAGCATTCATCGCCTCGAGCTCGTCGGCGGACAGTGGGCTTGGGCTGGGCTCGGTCTGAATGGTCATATGGGAGGCCTACCAGATCCGTCGGGCCACGATGTAGCGATTGCTGGAGATCGCCCCCGGCGGTACGGAACTACTACGCTGCGGTGGCGCGCCGGCACCGAGCCCGCGCCCGAGTTCGGCAAGCGAAGGTGGATTATGGCTGCGATGAAATGGTGGGGGTGGGGCCACGAGGGGGTCGAGTTCACCCACGAGGACAAGCCCGCGCTGGGGCCGTTCATCCGCAAGGCGATCGGCGTCGACGTCGGGAGCACGGCCGCGCCCCCGCTGCGGTTCGATCAGCTCGAAATTCCGGACCCGACGCTGCCTGATGACCTGTGGGAGGCGCTCGAGCACGCCGTCTCCCGGAACTTCGTGTCGCTGGACCCGCTCGATCGTGTCGTCCACGCTCGCGGGAAGTCACTGCGCGACCTCGTGTGGCAGCGCGGCGGCGAGTTGCCGCGCGTCCCCGACGCGGTCGTCCGTCCCGGCGACGAGGGTGAGGTGGCCGCGATCCTCGATGCGGCGATTCGGTTCGACGCGGTCGTGATCCCGTTCGGCGGAGGGTCGTCGATCTCGGGCTCGCTAGAGGCGCCGGCGACCGAGACCAGACCGGTGATCTCGGTCGACCTCGAGCGCCTCAACCAGGTGCTCGAGATCGACCAGGAGTCGCGGCTCGCGCGCGTGCAGGCCGGCGTGTTCGGTCCCCACCTCGAGGAGCAACTGGCGGCGCGCGGCTACACGTTCGGCCACTTTCCCGATTCGTTCACGCACTCGACGCTCGGCGGGTGGATCGCCACGCGGTCCTCCGGGATGCAGTCCGACCGCTACGGCGACATCGCCGACATGACCAAGGGGCTGCGCGTGGTGACGCCGTCGGGGACGCTCGTGACCCGGCCGGTGCCGGCGACCTCGACCGGACCGAGCGTCCGTGAGATGGTGCTCGGCAGCGAGGGCCGGCTCGGGATCATCACCGAGGCTACGGTCCACGTCCGGCCGATCGCTGAGGAGCGCGTGATCCTCGGCTATCTGTTCCCGAACTTCCGGGTCGCGCTCGCCGCGATGCAGGAGATCTCCGCCGGCGAGTACTCGGTGTCGGTGACGCGGGTGTCAGACGCGAACGAGACGCAGTTCTCGTTCGCGATGCGAGTCATGCCGTCGCTCATAGACAAGCTCCAGTCGCGCGCGCTGAAGGTCTTTCTGCGCCGGCGGCTCGGATTCGACACCGACCAGATGTGCCTGTCGTTCATCGGCTACGAGGGCAGCGAGCGCCATGTCTCCGCGCAACGCCGGGCGGTCGGCAAGCTCGTCAAGCGTCACGGTGGGATCTGCATCGGCTCCGGGCCGGGTGCGCTGTATGACCAGAAGAAGTTCGACATCCCGTACATCCGCGACTTCCTGCTCGACCGGGGCGCCGCCGGCGACGTGTCGGAGACCGCAACGACCTGGAGCGGGATGACGGCGCTCTACGACGCGGTGATCGCGGCGGCGAACGACGCGTTCGCACGCGTACGCGTCCAGGGGTACCTGATGTGTCACCTGTCGCACAGCTACCACTCCGGCGCGTGCCTGTACTTCACGTTCGCGTTCAAGGCGTCGACTCCGGCCGCGATGGCCGCCGAGTACGAGGTCGTCAAGTCGGCGATCCAGCAGGCGTTCGTCGACAACGGCGGCACGCTCTCCCACCATCACGCGGTCGGCACCGAGCACGCGCAGTGGCTCGAGCAGGACATCTCCGCGCCGGGGGTGGCGATGCTTGAGGCGTTGTTCGCCGGGACCGACCCGGGACAGCACCTCAACCCCGGGAAGATCGTCGGGACGGGTCACGGGGTGGACGCTCCCGTGTCAGGACCGGCGGCCTCATCCCGGCCGTAGTCGTCGCGCCGCCGCGGCCGCCGCCGCGGCCCGGCGGTTCAGCCGGCGCGCGGCCTCGCCGGCGACCTCGGTGCTCATCGAGCGGAGCTCGTCGCGCACGCTGCCGACGAACGGATCGTCGGCGGGCGTCTGCGGGCCGAGCCCTCCGTCTCCGAGCAGGTCGACGAGCAGTGTCGACCATCCGAACCGGCGCGCCGCCAGCCCCTCTCCTTTGAGCGGGTCGCGCTCGCCGCCGCGATTCCCGGCTGCGAGGCCCGGGTCCAGCGCGACGGTGGTCACTTCTTCTACAGCCACCACCTCCCCGACATCCTGGGCTCGTTGTTGCCCAACCGACCCGCGCGCGCCTTGCCGCCAGCCGAGGCGCTGCTCCGAGCCGCGTGACGGGTGCCACGATACGTGTGTGCGCATACGGAGATTGATCGTGGCGATGCTCGCGGCGTGCGCGCTGGCCGGATGCGCCGGCAACGAGGAATGCAACGGGCACCCGTGCGTTGGCAGCTGGAAGCGCGACATCGCGCTTGGCGGCACGGTCGTGCGGTGCCCCGATGGTTCCTGGTCGCACGGCGGCGGCCTCGGGGACGCCTGCGCCGGGCACGAACGTAAGAAGTGATCTGCGGCGACTCAGGCGAGCGACGCGAGTGCGTCGCAGAGCCGGTCGGCCTCTTCCGCCGTCGTGTAGTGCAGGTACCCGGCGCGAACCGCCCCGCCTGACTCCTCGAGGCCGAGCGCCGTCATCACGCCGAGCGCGTAGTAGTTCCCGTGGTAGGTGAACAGCCCCCGCTTCCCGAGCTCGGTGCTGAGCGCCTCGGGGCTCCAGCCGTCGAGGTTGAAACAGAAGGTCGGCGTCCGCTCATCGACACGAGCGGGGTCGGCGATGCCGTACAGGCTCAGCCCCGGAATCTCATCCAGCCGCTCCAGCGTTCGCCGCGTCAGATCGCGCTCGTGAGCCTGGATCCGCTGGTAAGCCAGGGCGAGGCGGGTGGATCGATTGGCACCCTGCGTCCCGAGCGACTCGAGGTACTCGATCGCGGCGATGAAGCCGGCGAGCGCCTCGTGGTTGAGCGTGCCGGTCTCGAAGCGATGTCCCGCCGGCACCTCGAGCGCGGGACGGACCCGGTCGGCCGGCAGCGAGCGCGCCAGGTCGCCGCGCACGGCGGCGACGCCGAGATGGGGCCCGAAGAACTTGTAGGCGGAGGTCAACAGCACGTCGGCGTCAAGGCCGGCGCGGTCGACGGGTCGGTGCGGAGCGAGGTGTACGCCGTCGACCCACACCAGGGCGCCGGCGTCGTGCGCCGCCGTCCCCAGGCGCCCGGCCTCCGGGATCGATCCCAGCGCGTTGGACGCCAGCGTGAACGCAACCACGCGGGTGCGCGCGCCGATCAGCACTTCCACCGCCTCGGCGTCGAGCGTGCCGTCGCGCGGATCCAGCCGCGCGGTGCGGACGATGAGCCCCCGGTCGCCGGCGACGAGCAGCCACGGCGACACGTTGGCGTCGTGGTCGAGCTCGGTGACGATGATCTCGTCCCCGGGCTCGAGCGTCCGCGCGACCGCGTGGGCGAGCAGGAAGTTGATCGTGGTCGTGTTCGCTCCGAACACGATCTCGTCCTCGGTGGCGCCGAGAAAGTCGGCCGCGGCCGCGTGTGCGTCCTGCAGGAGCTGCTCGGTGTCGAGCGAGGTCACGAACGGCCCGCCCACGTTCGCGTTCGCGTTCACAAGGTAGTCGGCCACTGCGCGGCCCACGGAGTCGGGCGTCTGCGACCCCCCCGGACCGTCGAGGTACACGACCGGGGAGCCGTTAACCCGCCGGCCGAGTGCGGGGAAGTGCGCGCGGATGCTCTCGACGTCGAAACCCTCGTCCACGCCGACAGACTCTCACAACGGCTCGCTAAGGCATGCCCTCCGAACAGGTAAGGGGTCAGCGCGGTCAGCTCGCTCCGTTTGCCCGATGTGCGAGTGCGGTTCTCACTCCATCATCGAAGGTGTTCAACAGGAGGAATCGATCATGGCTACATCGTTGCTTTACAGGCGCTGGTTCCAGTCCCCCGAGCCGACGGTCGCGCTGCGTCTCGCCGGGGACGACGAGGCTCACATGGTGCGGCGCCTCGCGGCCCTGGACGACGCTCCGCCGCTCGAGGGGCCGGTGCTGCTCGCGCTCGTCGACGGCGAGCCGGTCGCGGCGCTGTCGCTGCTCGACCGCCGCGTCGTCGCGAACCCGTTCGTGCACACGCGCGAGCTCGTCGAGCTGCTCCGTCTCCGGGCTGGTCACATCTCGGGTCCGGGCGCCGGGCCGCACCACCGCAGCCGGCCGGCGCTGCTCCGGCGCGCCGCGTGATGCGCTAGCCCTGGTCGTTCCCGCAGTCCGCCATAACGACCAGCGGCGCGCACCGGGTGCCCGCGAGGTATAGGTGCTTGACCTCGTTCGTGAGCGCCGTGTTGCGCGCGCTCTGAGTCCCTTTCTCGCGAGCCAGGAGTCGTTGTCCGGCCTCGTTGACGAGCACGCGGAACCGCACGTCCGCCTCCGTCTGCCCGGTCTTCGCGAGGAACGCCTGGAATCCTGACTCGGTCGGGAACGCCTGACGCTTCTGGGTGTTGTAGGCGGCGTCGAGCTGCGCGCTCGAGGGCAGGAGCTTCAGCCGGGCGGCGTCGGCCTCGAACCAGTCGGACGTGATCAGGAAGCTCATCACCTGCGACGAGAGCGCCGCGAACAGCTCAGTGCAGTCGGCCTTGAGCTGCTTGCTGGAATCCTTGGCGAGCGACGGGTCGGCCTTGCGGATCTGCGCGATGCAGCCCGTGAACGCCGGTGGATCGCTGGGATCGATCGCCGGTGTCTTCGCCGAAGCCTGCGCCTTGGCTGCGATCGCGAGCCAGTGGTCGAACGCCGTGCGCGTGATTGGCCGCCCAGCGGCGACGGCCACCGAGCCGGCCGGAGTCGTGCCCGGAGCGGATCCGGCGGAGGAGGTCGAGGCGGTCGTCGCGGTTGTGCCCGCAGCCGTGGTCGCCGCCGAGGTTGCGGTCGTCGTCTTGCTCGAGCCTCCGCACGCAGCCACGCCCGGCGCAGCAAGCGCCAGCGCGAGCACGATTCCGTATCGCCGCCATGGGCACCTCCTCATGCATTTGAGGTTAGCCGCGCCAACGTGAGAGCATGAGCGGACCATGACGGCACTCTCGGAGACGATCGCGGCGCAGGACGAGGCGCTCGAGTCGGTCCTCGCCCTCGACCTGAGCGACGCGGCCGAACGGATCGGGCGCTCGAACAGGATCTGGCTCGTCGGGACCGGCACGAGCCAGCATGCCGCCGAGCTTGGAGCGGCGATGTTCACGCCCGGGGAACGAGACGCGCGCTGGCGCTCTTCCGCGGCGTTCTGCGCGGATCCGCCGGCGCTCACCGGCGATGACGCCGTCGTGATCATCTCCCACACGACACAGACCGCGTTTGCGCGGCGGGCCCGGGCCTACGCACTCGAGACCGAGGCCGCGGTCGTGTCGATCACCGCAAAGGACCGCGGCTGGCCCGAGGCCGTCGAGGCGGCGCCGCTCGAGCGCGCCGAGACCTACACCGAGAGCTATCTCGCCGCCCTGCTCGTGCTCGCGCGCCTGAGCGTCGCCGTCGGGGATCCCGGATTCGACGAGAGTCAGCTGTCAGAGCTTCCGGCGAGGGTGCGCGCCGCCGCACACGCGCCGGTGGCGCTCGACGCGGCCCCGCCGCGCCTGATCGTGCTCGCCGGCGCCGGCCCGGCCGCGGTGACCGCGCGCGAGGGCGCGCTCAAGCTCCGCGAGGCCGCGCAGCTGACGGCCGAGGGGTACGAGGCCGAGTACCTGCTCCACGGCATCGCCGTTCCGCTCGGGCCTAGCGACGCGTTCCTCGCGATCCAGCCCGCGGATGATCGCTTCGGCCTGCTCGAACTGCTCGTCGACGCCGCCGCCGGTGAGGGACTCGAGGTGCGCACCGTGGAAGAGCCGGGCGGCCTTCACCCGGTGCTCGCGCAGCTGCCGCTGACCGTGCGCCTGCAGAAGCTCGCGTCCGATCTGGCCGACCAGCGTGGAGTCGATCCCGACGCCGTCATCCGCGGCAGCTGGGCGCAGGAGCGCATCTGGGAGGCCGGCGCGCCTTGACGCGCGCCACGGGTGCCGTGTAGACCACACGGCACCCACCAATAAGAGGGAGGTCCCGCACATGGCCCTTAGCATCAGGAAACGGCGCGAAACGGTCGCGGCCGCCGAAGTCACCGGCGCGCATCTCACGGGCGCGCACGCTGTCGGCGCGCGGCTGCTCGGCCCGTCCGCGATGGGCCCGCTCGCGATCGCTGTCTCGGCGGTCGGGGCAATCGCGATCGGGCGGCTCGTGATCGCCGAAGCTGTGATCCGCAAGCTCAAGGCAGAGGAGATCGAGATCGGCTCGCTGAAGGTCGGGGAGCTCGAGGTCGGCGGCCGCCGTTTCCCGGAGGAGTAGCGGGATCAGCTGAGGGCCGGGCGGAGCACGTCGGAGCGCATCGGATGTAGAAACCGCCACTCGCCGGGGCGGTCGCCGGGCGCCCCGAGGCGCTCGAGGCCCTCGGTGAGCTCGGCGGCCAGCTCATCGAAGCGGTCCGCCCGCTCCGGATCGGCGGCGACGATTCGTGCGCGCAGCCCTGCGAGACCGGCGACCGCGATCGGCGCGTCATATTCGACCGTGGTCGAACGCTGCAGTCCGTCGTCCGATGCGTGGGTGAGCGCAGCCTGCGCCGCGGCCCGCACGACGGTCTCATCGTCGACCATCCGCGTGACCTCGAAGAAGCGTCCCTCGGCCAGTGGCTCGGCGACGTACACCGCGCCGCCGGGCCGGATCACCCGGCGAGCCTCCGCCAGCGCCGCCCCGAGCTGGTCCGCAGCGACGTGGTGGAGCGAGCGCATGAACACCACGATGTCCACGGAGGAGTTATCGAGCGGCAGCCGTTCGGCACGGCCTACGAGGTAGCGGGCGCCGCTGCCATTGTCCTGGTCGATCGCCGCGGCCAGCTGAGACTCTGAGATCTCCACACCGGTCACGCGCGCGCCCAGTCCGGTCAGCGCGCGCACCAGAGCGCCGCTGCCGCAGCCGATGTCGACGACGTCCTTTGCGTCAGGCGGCACGAGCCGCTCGAGCATCGCCAGATCGCTGATCACTTCGCGGCTCATGCCGACTTATCGTAGTCGTGGGCTTGCGCACGGCCTTGTAGGCTCGAACGCATGGTCTCGAAGTACCGGGCGGTGCTGTCGGCGCCCGGCGCGTCGCGTCTGTTCGCGAGCGCGCTCGTGGGTCGGCTCCCGCAGGGCATGTCAACGCTCGCGATCCTGCTGCTCGTGCGATCCACGACGCACTCGTACGCCGCCGCCGGCGTCGCTGTCGGCGGCTTCGCGCTCGCGACGGCGGTGTGCGCGCCGCTGCTCGGCCGGCTCGTCGACCACTTCGGGCGCACGCGCGTGTTGCTCCCGTTCGCGTGCGCCCAGGCGTGCGTATACGTGCTGCTCGTCGTAGCGGCGCATGCCGGCGCCGGCGTCGTCGTGCTCGTCGTCCTGTCGGCGCTGTGCGGCGCGCTGCTGCCGCCGATCGCGCCGGCGGTGCGAGCGCTGCTGCGCGAGGTGTTCGACGATCAGTCCGTGCTCGACACCGCATACGCGCTCGAGTCGGTGCTCCAGGAGACCGTTTGGATCCTCGGTCCGGTGCTCGTCGCCGTGGTCATCGCGGCTACTTCGCCGGAGGCGGCGGTGGCGATGCTCGGCGCGGTATGCATCATCGGGACCTCTCTGTTCCTGCGCTCGCCGCCCGTGCGCTCGTCGCCGACGGCCTACGGAGCCGGCGACGAGCACAGCTCGGCGCTCGCCAACCCGGAGTTGCGCGCGCTGCTCGGGCCGATCGCGTTGATGGGAGTCGCGCTGGGCGCGGTCGAGGTCGGGCTACCGTCGTTGGCTCTCCACACCGGGTCTCGGCCGGCGTCGGGGCTGTTGCTCGCGCTGTGGAGCCTCGGAAGCATGGTCGGCGGGTTCTGGTATGGCGCGCACGTGTGGCACTCGTCGCTGTCGAGGCGGTACCAGCTACTGCTGGTCGTGCTGCTGGTCTGCACGGTGCCGCTGATCGCGGCGCGATCGCTCGCCGCCGGCATCGTGTGCAGCCCTCTCGCCGGCCTCGCGATCGCGCCGATCTTCTCCTGCCAGTACGCCCTTGTCGGCCGTTCGGTGACTCGGGGCAGCGAGACTGAGGCGTTCACGTGGGTGTCCGCCGCGTTGATCGGCGGGCTGGCCGCCGGCTCGGCGGTCGGTGGCGCGGTGATCGCGTCGGGGGGCATCGGCGCCCCGTTCGTGTTGTCGTGTCTGGCCTCGCTGCTCGCGTCGCTGATCGCGGTCGGCTCGCGCAGCCGCGTTCGACAGCCGGCCTGAGCCCGCCGCCAGCCCGCGCCCGCGCTGGCCCGAGTGCGTCGCCGGCTACGGGACCCAGCGCTCGCCGGCGGGGGTTAACACCATCTCGTGGGTGTACCCGCGAACGCCCTGCTCGACCAGGTACGCCGCGGCCTTGGCGATCTCGCTCATCTCGGCGAGAGCGCCTTCCGGCGTTCCCTGCGTGAACGCAGCGGTCTTCGGCGACGCGATCGTGGCGTCGACCGCGAGCAGCGCGACGTGGATCCCCGCGGCGCGCATCTCCTGAGCGGCCGCCTGGACGAGCGCCCGGGCCGCGAACGCGCCCGCGGCCCAAAGCCCGCGGCCGGGCATCGCGCGCCGCGACGATCCGCCGGTGATCTGCACGAGCGCGCCGCCTTGCTCGTTCTGCTCGAGCGCGGCGATGCCGGTCGACAGGAACACGAACGCCTGCTGGGCGACGGCCACCGTCCAGGCGTCGAACGCATTGAGGTCGGCGCTCGCGAGCTCGCCGCCCCCGAACGGCCCCTCGGTGGCGCGGCTCGCGGTCACCGCGTTTATCACCGCGTCGACCGAGCCGTATTGCTCGCGGGCCGTGGCGAGCGCGCCGGCGAGCGGCTCGGGCTGCGATGCGTCGGCGGAGATCGCCAGCGCGCCTCGCTCGCGCACGCGCGCCAGCGTGTCCTCACTGCGGCCCACGCCGGCGGCGTTCCACCCGAGCTCGATGAAGTGCTCGATGATCGCCCCACCGAGGTTCCGGGCGCCGAGCACGACCACGGTCTTGGCCATCGCTACAGACTACGGCTCAGCGTACTTCGGCCTGAACGCCGGCCTCGAGCTTGTCGAGCAGCGCGCCGAGTTGCTCGACCTCGTCGTCGCTGAGCTGCGAGCGGAGCAGCCGGTCGTGACGGACGGCGACCGCGCGCAGGCGATCGAACAGCTCGATCCCGGCGTCGGTCAGCTCGACTCGCTGCACGCGCCGGTTGCCATCCTCGCGCCAGCGCCGCACTAGCCCCTTGCGCTCGAGCGCGGTCAGGTGGTGGGTGAGCGTGGCGCCGGTGATCCCGAGCTCCTTCGCGAGCTCCGACTGCGTCTCCCAGTTCGCCGAGCGGACGAGCAGCAACACCTGCCAGGTCGAGACCGAGCCGCCGGCCCGCGCCATCGCGCGTTCGAACGCCTGCGCGACCGCGCGCGAGCTGCGCGTAAGTCGCACGCCGATCGGGGTTGATGCGGGGCGCGAGCTCACGATGATCATCATAACACTAAGCGCTTGACATCTAATAATTAGATATCTAAGCTTGAGACATGAATGAATCCACCACACCCATACGAGAGCTCCGGATCGCGTTCGCCGCGATCGTGCTGGCGATGCTGCCGGCGGTGCTCGACCAGACGATCCTCGCCACCGCGCTCCCGACGATCGCCCACGATCTCGGGCGGCTTACCGACGTCTCGTGGGTGGTCGCGGCGTATGTGGTCACCGCCGCCGCGAGCACGCCGCTGTGGGGGAAGCTCGGCGACCGGCTCGGGCGCAAGCGGATGCTCGAGCTCTCGCTGGTGCTCTTTCTGACGGCCTCGGCGGTGTGCGGCGCCGCCCAGGACATGACCTGGTTGATCGTCTCGCGCGCCGTGCAGGGCGTCGCCGCCGGCGGACTGATGACGCTGGCGATGGCCGCTGTCGGCGATCTCGTCTCCCCGCGTGAACGCGGCCGCTACCAGGGCTACATCGCGGTGGCGTTCGCGCTTGCCACCGTGGTCGGCCCGCTGATCGGCGGCGTGCTCGTCGAGCACGCGAGTTGGCGGTGGGTGTTCTACGTGAACCTTCCGGTCGGCGCCGCTGCGCTCGCCGGCCTGTACCTGAAGCTGCCGGCCTCCGCGCCGGCCGAAAACCCGGCCCCACTCGACATCGCCGGCGCGGCCCTGCTAGCCGCCTCGACGATCGCGCTGACGCTCGCGTGCATCTGGGGCGGCGACCGCTACGCCTGGGGGTCGGCGACGATCGTCGCGCTGATCGCCGGCGGAGTGGTGCTGGCGATCGCGCTGGTCGCGCGCGAGCGGCGCGCGGCCGATCCGATCGTGCCCCTCGGGCTGCTGCGGTTGCGTCCGGTCGCGGTCTCGAGCTTGGCGCTGTTCCTGACGACCGCGACGCTGTTCTCGATCACGGTATTCGTGCCGCTCTATTTGCAGACCACGACCGGCGCGACGCCGACACAGGCCGGGTTGCTGCTCGTGCCGATGATGCTCGGGATCGCCGTGTCGACGAACCTCGCCGGTGTCGCGATGTCGAAGACCGGGCGCTACAAGCGCTACCCGGTCGCCGGCCTCGGACTGATGACCGGCGGGCTCGTGCTGCTGGCGGCGCTCGTCCCGCACCCGAGCGCCGTCGCGACCGCAATCGGCCTGGTGGTGTTCGGCCTGGGGTTCGGGATGGTCGGGCAGGTCCTGATCGCTGCCGTCCAGAACAGCGTGCCCCGCGCCCAGCTCGGGATCGCGATGGCCACGACCTCGTTCTTCCGCGGTCTCGGCGGCGCGGTCGGCGCAGCCGCGCTCGGGGCGATCTTCGCCGCCCGCGCCGGGACGACCACGACCACCGCGGGCCTGCGCTACCTGAGCGCCGGCGCCCGCGCGGACGTGATCCACGGCGTCCAGGCGGTGTTCCTGACCGCAGCGCCGATCGCCGCGATCGCGCTGATCGTCGTGCTCCTGCTCAAAGAGGTGCCGCTGCAGGGACGCTCGAGCGAGCCGGCGAGCGGACGCGTGCAGACAGCCGGTCGTTGATCGACGAGCTCAAGAACACCGAGTCTGCGGTCGCGAGGCGTTCGATATCGATCGGCTCCTCGCGGGCGGCGGGCTCGGCGGCCAACAGCGCCGCGCGCGTCGTCCCCGGCAGGATCCGCCCGTCTGCCGGTGGCGTGATCAGCGCGTCGCCCTCGACGATCCATACGTTCGAATAAGCGGCCTCGAGCACGAGGCCGTCCGTGTCGACGAGCAGCGGAACCGTGCCGGGGCGCAGGGCGGTGAGCGCGTCGAGCAGCCGGCGATCGCGCCATTTGTGGTCGCCTAGGCCTCCGGGCAGCGCGAACGGCTCGAGCAGCAGCGGCTGGTGGGGGCGCAGTCTCGCCGGTGAGATCGTGATCCTGACGGCCCCGTCGGGTTCGGCGTCGATCCGCAGGCGGGCACGTCCGAGCGGGGCGGCCTCGGCCGCGGCGGCCTGCACGCCGGCGGCGAGCGTCGTCGGAACCGTCGCGCCGTACAGCTCGGCCACCGAGGCGGCGAGCCGGGCCAGATGCCGTTCGGGCGCGACCGGGCGGCCGCCCTTCACGAGCAGCGTGTCGAACACGCCGAGCGCCGGATCCGGCCGGCGTCCGTGGCGGAGCGCGGCCGCGGGAACGCGGGGCGCGCGTGCTGGGCGCGGCCAAGGCTCCGCCTCCGCCTCCGCCTCCGCCACCGACCCCCCGATCGCGGCGATCGGGCCGGCCGCCTTGGTGAGCGCCTCGGCGAGCTCCTGTTCGGGGTCGGAGTCGGCCACGATCGCACCGCCGGCGCCCATCCAGATCGCGTCGCCCGAGCACTCGAACGTGCGGATCACGACGCTCGTGTCGAGCCCGGCGATCGGGCTGGCGATCCCGATCGCGCCCGTGTAGACCTCCCGACGGGTGGCCTCGAGCCTCGCGATCACCTTCATCGCCTGGACCTTCGGCGCCCCGGTCACCGATCCCGGCGGGAATGTGGCTCGCAGCAGCTCGCCGTCGCGCACGCGCTCGCGCAGCCGGCCGGTCACGGTGGAGACGAGGTGCCACACGCCGGCGTGGCCCTCGACGCGAGGAGCGAGCGCCGTCACGGTTCCGTACTCGCACACCCGGCCGAGGTCGTTGCGCATCAAGTCGACGATCATCACGTGCTCGGCGGCGTCCTTGGTCGATCCGAGCAGCGCCTCGCGGGCGACCTCGCGCTCCTCCTCGGAGCCGGCTCGCGGGCGTGTGCCCTTGATCGGCTCGGTCCAGACCTCTCGGCCGTCGCGCCGCAGGAACCGCTCCGGGGAAAGGCTCACGACCGCGCCGCCGGCCACGCCGGCGACCCCTCCGCCGGTCCCGCCGACGAACGCTCCGAATCGCGGCTGCGCCCGCGGCACCGCCCGCGCGAACAGGTCGAGCGGATCGCCGTCGTAGCGCGCCTCGAGCCGGACGCACAGGTTCGCCTGGTAAAGCTCGCCGGCCTCGATCCTGTGAACGCAGTCGGTGACCGCCGCCAGGTGCCCGGCGCCGCCGTTGGACGCGAGCACGAACGGCGCCGGCGCGCGCGCGGGGGTCGGAGCGGGCGCCGGCGGCCGTCGCATCCGCTCGGACCACACGTGCAGCCGCTCGTCCAGGGACGCGGCGCGGGCGTCGCTCCTCAGCCCCTCGAACCACCACCGCTCGCCGTCGTGGACCAGCACGTGGTCGTAGAACGCGAGCGAGAACGCCGGGCACGGAATCGGCGCAGGCGGGCTCGGGGGCAGCTCCTCGACCCGCGCGCCGAGGCCGTAGCCGAGCCACCCGACCCAGCCACCTCCGACCACCGCGTCTCCCTGTGAAAGCTCTGGCTGGTCCTCGAGGACCGAGAACGGGTCGCGATCCGGACCCGCGACCTCGAGCGGACACGACCCCAAAACGGTCAGGCCGCCGAGCCACTCGCCGACCAGCGCGAACGGGCGCTCCTCGCCCCGCAGCCAGCCGACTGCGTCCTCGGGGGTGAGGTCCGACTCGAGCGCCACTCGGTACGGTCGCACCGCTCAGCCCTCTGCGAACCGGTGCTCGAGCTCGCGGATCTCGGCCATCCCGATGAAGTCGAGGAAGTCATCGAACGGCAGCAGCGAGGGCAGCAGCTCGATCGGGGTGCCATCGGCCTTGATCTGAGCCAGCGCCGCCCGGATCGCGCCGGTGGCTGCGAGCAGCACGCTGAGCGGGAAGATCACGAGCTTGAACCCGAGCTCGCGCAGGAACGCGTGCGTGACGGCGGGCGTCTTGCCGCCCTCGGCGTAGTTGAACAGCAGCGGCACGTCGGGAAAGCTGCGCGCGATCGCCTCGATCTCCTCCGTCGACTGCGGGGCCTCGACGAACAATACGTCGGCGCCGGCGTCGCGGTAGATTCGCGCGCGCTGCATTGCGGCGTCGAGTCCCTCGACCGCCCGCGCATCGGTCCGCGCGATGATCAGGAACTCGTCCGAGCGCCGCGCGGCGACCGCGGCCGCCACCTTCGCCGCCATCTCGGCCGCGGGCACGACCTGCTTGCCGTCCATGTGACCGCATTTCTTGGGCATCACCTGGTCCTCGAGGTGGATCGCGCCGACTCCGGCGGCCTCGTACTCGCGAACGGTCCGGATCACGTTGATCGCGTTGCCGTAGCCGGTGTCGGCGTCGGCGATAACCGGGATGTCGACCGCTTGCGCGATCCGCCGGGCGTTGTCGACCATCTCCGGAAGCGTCATCAGCCCGACATCGGGCCGCCCGAGCCGCGACGCCGCGCTCCCGAACCCCGTCATGTACGCGGCGCTGAACCCGGCCTCTTCGATCAGCCGCGCCCCGAGCGCGTCGTAGCACCCCGGCGCCAGGACCATCTCGCCGGCCTCGAACAACTCGCGCAGCGTCGGCGGACGACGATCTGGTGAGCCCAGCAGCCCGGCCATGAGACCACTTAGTCCCCCGTCGGCTGAACCCCGGCGGCCTCGACCATCAGGATCGAGGTCCGTACCGGGGCGCGGGTCCGATGCTCGACCTGTCTGGGCACGGTGTAGCCCTGGTGCTGGTCGAGCACGACCGTGTCGCGGCCGTCGATGTCGATCAGCAGCTGTCCCTCGAGCACGAGGAAGAACTCGTCGGTGTGCTCGTGGTGATGCCAGTGGAAGTCGCCCTCGATCACGCCGAGACGGACGACGGCGTCGTTGACCTTCGTCAGCGTCTGATTGAACCAGGGCTCGTGGGCAGCCATTTCGGCCGGCAGGTCGATCAGCGTGAGGCTGCCGAACTTGTCGTCGAGGTGGATGTCGTAATCGGTCATCGGTTCAGTACCTCCTCGAGCTCGGCAAGGTCGGTCTCACTCGGCTGCCAGCGCGCGGCCGCGACGTTCGCGTGGAGCTGGTCGGGCCTGGTCGCGCCCGCGATCACCGAGGACACCGGCGCCCGCGCGAGCAACGCGCCGATCGCGACGTCGACGAGCGTCAACTCGCGCGCCGCGGCGTAGCCCTCGAGCGCTTCGACCACGTCGAACTGCTCGTCGGTGCCAACCTGGTCGCGACCGGCCAGCCGCGTGCCCGCCGGCGCCGGCTCGCCGCGGCGGTATTTGCCCGTGAGCAGACCCGAAGCCAGCGGGAAAAACGGGACGAACCCGAGCCCGAGTCGCTCGCACGTCGGCAGCACGTCGCGCTCGGCCGCGCGGTTCAGGAGGCTGTAGTTGTTCTGGATGGCGGTGAACCGGGCGAAGCCCCGGTCGCGCGCAACCGCATCCGCCTCCTCGATCTGCTCGGCGCTGAAGTTCGAGGCCCCGATCCAGCGCACGGTTCCGGCCTTCACGAGCCCGTCGAGCGTCTCGAGCGTCTCGGCGATCGGGGTGACGCCGTCGGGCTGGTGGTACCAGTAGTAGTCGATCACGTCCGTTTGCAGCCGGCGCAGCGACTCCTTGACCGCGTGCAGGATGTAGTCGCGCGAGCCACGAGGCCCGCGGCCGTCGTCCATGTTCATGCCGAACTTGGTCGCGAGCACGACCCGGTCGCGGCGCCCCTGGAGGACCTCCCCGAGGAACTCCTCGCTGCGACCATGAGGAGTGCCGTAGATGTCCGCGGTATCGAGGAAGGTGACGCCCTCGTCAAAGGCCGCGTCGACCACCGCCCGGGTCCCGGCGACGTCGTCGACGCGCCGGCCGAAGTTGTTGCAGCCGAGGCCGATCACGGAGACCTGGGGTCCGAGAGTGCCGAGCGCGCGTGTCGGGAGGCCGGCCATCGAGACGGTCTATAGCAGAGCGCCTCAGGCGGCCGGCGTCTGCACGCGCCGGCGGAGCGATTTGCGGTCGAGCTTCCCGACCGGGGTGAGCGGGATCGCGTCGAGGATGTGGAGCTCGCGCGGGTACTTGTAGCCGCCGATCCGCCGCCGCGCCCACGCGATCAACTCGTCCTCGGTCAGCTCGCCCGGCGTCCGCAGCGATACGAACGCGACGACCTCCTCGCCGTAGCGCTCGTCCGGACGCCCGACCACGCCGGCCGCCGCCACATCCGGATGCTCGAGCAGCGCGTCCTCGACATCGCGCGGGTACACGTTGAAGCCTCCGCGGATGATCAGGTCCTTCTTGCGGTCGACGATGTACAGGTAGCCGTCCTCGTCGAGGTAGCCGATGTCGCCGGTGTGAAGCCAGCCGTCGCGAACGGCCTCGGCGGTCAGGCCTGAGTCCCGCCCACCCGCGCGCCAGTAGCCGCCCATCACCGCCGGCGAGCTGCAGCAGATCTCGCCGGCCTCGCCGGCGGGGAGGTCGCGGTCGTCGTCGTCGAGGATCCGGACCGTCACCCCGGGGACCGGCAACCCGACCGAGCCGGGCCTCTCGCGCCCCGCCGGATTCGTGGCGATGAGCGCGGCGGTCTCGGTCAGCCCGTAGCCCTGCCTGACGGTCACCGACGGGATCCGGCGCTCGATCTCCGCGGCCGCCGTCGGGGGCAGTGGAGCGGCCCCGCAGCCCAGGGAGACGAGCGAGGACAGGTCGTGGCGCTCGAGCGGCTCCCCGAGCAGCACGTGGATCATCGAGGGCACGACCGCGCTCGTCTGCACGCGGTGCTCGGCGATCAACTCGAGGAAGGCAGTGGGATCGAACCACCGCAGCAGCACGGTCACCGGTCGCTCGGGCGAGTGCATCGCGGACACCGTCAGCAGCAGGCCGTACGCGTGGGACAGAGGCAGCGTCATCAGCGAGCGGCTGACGCCGGCGACGTACGAGGCCTTCTGGACCGAGCCGCCCGAGAAGTGCAGGTTGGCGTGCGACAGCATCACGCCCTTCGCGCGCCCGGTGGTGCCGCCGGTGTAGAGCAGCGCCGCGAGGTCGTCGTCGTCGCGCGGCACGATTGCCGCCGGCGCGGCCTGCTCGAGCTCGCTCAGCGGCGTGACCCCGTCCGCGCCCTCGGTGCTGATCACGTTCCGGACCGTGTCAACGCCCGCGACCGCCTCGCGTACCTTGTCGACGAACTCGGGCGTGGTGATCACCGCGGACGCCTCGGAATCAGCGATCACGTGCCGGAGGTCCTCGGCGGGGAGCAGGAACGTCGCCGGCGTGACCACGGCGCCGGCGCGCCACACCGCCTGGTAGACGACGCTCACCTCGGGGCGGTTGGCCATGCTGACCACGACGCGCTCGCCCGGCTCCACCCCGAGCGCTGTCAGTCCGCCCGCGATCCGGCACGACCGCTCGAACAGCTCCGCCGAGCGATGCCAACGGCCCTCGAACAGCAGCGACTCGTAGTCGCCGCGGCGCCCGAACGCCTCCTGCGCCAGTTGCGCGAGGTTGCTAGCGCCGGCCACCGGGCGGCGGGATCAGCGGGCCAGGGGTGATTCGCCGGTAGATCACCTCGTCGAGCGCGGCGCCCCACAGCGGCGCCTCGACGTGCGCCGCGGCGGCGCCGAGCGACGTGCCGATCGTCTTCCAGCCGAAGCCGAGCCCGGTGATGATCGCGGCCGCGCCGCTGACCACGCCGGCCGCGTTGCCGGCGATGAACATGATCGCGATCCCGGCGACCACCAGCACGACCACGCCGACGATGGCCCACACGTAGTGGCGCATGAACCGCCGCGCGAGGTCGCCGGCGTTCTTGAGCACGCGCTCGCCGGCGGTCAGGTAGTCGCTCTGCCCGAGCAGGTCGGTCGCGGCCTTCTCACCGGACAGCAGGCTCCGCCACAGCCGGCCCTGGGACTCGAGCTGGGGGAGGATGTGCGACTCGGCCGCGTCGCCCGATTGGGGCGGGTTCGCCGCCCAGTCGCCCCACCGCTCGAGCGAGCTCGCGACCGGGTGCGAGGCGTGCGGGGGGAGCGCCGTGGCCAGGTCTCTGACCCAGGCGCAGAGCACCGCTACGCGGCTGCTTTGAAGCTCGACGCGGTATCTCGATTGGTTCCGGGTCGCGTCGGCGAGCGCACGTCCGAGGCCGTAGGCCTTGCCGAGGCGGTAGTCGGTGGCGGTCAGCGTCGCCAGCAGGTTCACGTGGAACTCGAGCAGGGCGCCGGCGCGATCGCTGTCGGCGGTCTCCTTCAGTTGCGCCGCGAACGCCTGCGCGTCCGGGACCTCGAGGCCGGCCGCGGCGATCGACCGGCTGAGCTTGGTGATTCCGGCCTGGAGCTGGAACAGCCCGATCTGGTCCCAGTCGGCGGCGCCGAGCTGCGAGAGGTCGGGGAGATCGCCTTCCGCCGGCGGCTGTGCCGGCGTGTCCGGCGCGTAGATCTCGGACATCTGCCAGCCGAGCCCGAACGCCTCCGACACGCGCCAGTCGGGCGCACCGCGCTCCGCTGCCTTTGCGTCGGCGAGCGCGGTGTCGGCGAACGCGGTGAGCGCGTCGGATGGCGAGCCGGCGCTCGCGGTGGCGGCGCCCTTGGGCTCTCCGTCCTTCGGCTCGGTGGGCCCGGACCCGGAGCTCACGACCCACCGTCCGGCTCGCCGGCGAACGCGGTCGTGGCCGCGTCGAGGATCGCCTCGGCGATCACGTCGCCGGCGCCACCGACCGGCAGGTAGGCCGGCACGAACGACACCGCGGCGTCAAACGCCAACTCGATCTCGGTCGACCCGTTCTCGCGCAGCCGCCACCTCAGCTCGAGGCGGTCCATGTCGGCCGGTCCCTCGGGCAACCTCGTGAACTGCATCGCCTCCGGGTGGTCGGCCTCGACGGCGACCGTGAACTCGAAGTCCGTGCCAAACGGGCTCTGCGGGACGTGCAGCGCCACGCGTACCAGCCGCGGCCGTCCGTCGCGCTCGCGCTCGAGGATCTCCGCCTCGCGCACGACGTCGAACCACGCCGGGTAGCGCTCGATCGACGCGATCAGGGCAAAGCAATCCTCGACCGGCAACTCGATCTCGGCGCTCGCGCTTCCCTGCAGTTGCTTCAACCGCGCCTCGGGATCAGCAGCAGCTTGCCGGTCGTCTTGCGCGCCTCGAGGTCCTCGTGCGCCTGACGTGCCTGAGCGAGCGGGTAGCGGGCGCCGATCCGGACGTCGAGCGCCCCGGACTCGATCAGCTCGAACAGCTCGGCGGCGCGCCCGCGCAGCAGCTCGGGAGTGCGCGTGTACGTATGGAGCGTCGGCCGCTGGACGTACAGCGAGCCCGCGGGCGCGAGCGCGGACAGCGCAAGCGGGTCGGGCTGCCCGCTGGCGGCGCCGTACAGGATCATTCGCCCGGTCGGGGCGAGCGCCTTCAGGCCGTCGAGGAACGTGGTCTTGCCGACGCCGTCGTACACGGCGTTGACGCCCTCGCCGCCGGTGATCTCCTTCACGCGCTCGGCGAAGCCCGCGTAGCCGATCACCTCGTCGGCGCCGGCGGCACGCGCCAGCTGGGCCTTCTCGTCCGTCGAAGTCGTCGCGATCACGCGACCGCCGCGCAACTTCGCGAGCTGGGTCAGGAGCAGCCCCACGCCCCCTGCCGCCGCGTGGACGAGCACCCAGTCGCCCTCGGCAACCGGATAGGAGTCGGCTGCCAGGTAGTGAGCGGTCATGCCCTGGAGGATCGCCGCCGCCGCGACCTCGGCGGAAACGTCGTCGGGGACGGGCACGAGCTTGTCGCGCGGCGCGGCGATTTGCTCGGCGTAGCTACCGTCGACGTGCGCCCAGGCGACGCGCTCGCCCGTGCCGGCGATCATGCCGGCGCCCTCCACCCCGATGATCGCCGGCGGTGCCGAGCCGTACCCGCTGCCGTTGCGCTCGTACACGTCGCGGTAGTTGATGCCGACCGCATCGACGTTGACGAGCACCTCGCCGTCGCCCGGGGTCGGGCTTGGGAGGTCGCGCGCCTCCAGGACCTCTGGGCCGCCGTTCTGCTCGAAGTAGATCGCGCGCATGGCCGCGGCCGAACGCTACCGGAGTGCGGGAGCGTGGACGCTCCTCGGATCGGGCACGCCACCGAATGCACGGGTCAGCCCCGCCACCAGCAACAGCAGCGCGAGCGCGAGCACGACGCCGCCGGCGACGTACCACGGCCACGGGCCCATCAGGTTGAGCAGCGACTGGTGGACGGGCTTGTCCCGCAGGTACATGTAGTTGCCGCCCGTGATCAGATCGCCGGCGCCGGCGACCAGTGCCCACACCAGCGTGATCCCGAACACCCGCCAGACCGCGCCCGGGCGCGGGTACAGCCGGCACCCGAACACCAGGAAGCTCGCCGCCACGATCGCACCGACGTGGTAGATGAAGTACGTGAAGTAGTAGACGCTCGGGAAGGTCTGGCCGAGGTCCGGGGTGAGCACGGCCTGGAGCGAGGCGGTGTAGGACCAGAAGTAGCAGAGCTCGACGAGCATCTGCCGGCGCGTCAGCAGCGCTGCGATCGACACCGCCGAGACGGCGTCGGTCAGCTGGAGCGGCAGCGTGTACTGGAGGCTCCAGGTTCCGAGGATCACGTCGGCGACGTACTCCCCGATCCAACCGGCGAAGATCAGCGCAGCGAGCGCAACCCCGAACCACCGCATCCACGGGCCCGGGTGCCGGCGGGCGCCCCACACGCTCCCGGCGACGCCGATGACCATCGTCAGCAACGCCGCGAGATGCGGATCGGAGAACTGTTTCACGCGCCGGCTGCGCTTACATCAGGGGGAGCACTCCCAGGGCTACAGACTACGAGGCGCAGGCGCGACATAGGCCCCAGACCACCAACTGCGCGTGGTCGGGAACGAATCCGTCCGCGCTCGCCCGCGCGAGCACGTCGTCGGGAGCAGCCGTGGCCTCGAGGTCGGTCATCGCCCCGCACTCCCGGCACACCGTGTGCGCATGTGGCTCGATCCGCGAGTCGAACACGACCGCGCCGTTGCCGGTGCCCACGCGGCGGATCAGCGAAAGCCGCTCGAGCAACTCGAGCGTCGAGTACACGGTCGGGAGCGACGTGCCAGGAAGGACCTCGGACACCGACGCAAGCACCTGCTCGGCGGTCATGTGCTGCTCGTGACCGCACAGCGCGCGGTGGATCTGGAGGCGCTGCGGCGTGACCCGCATACCGCGGTTGCGGAGCTTGCCGACGAGGAGCTCGTCTATCTCTGAAACGACCATTCCGCACAAATCATAGCTGGTATTAGGGCATCCTTATTCTAATTCACTTGCTATAGTGAAATCGCCGAATGAGCGCCACGACACTTCGTTACGACGACCGGTCCTTCTTGCTGCGGGTGATCCAACCCGCGCTCGTCGGGATGATCGACGGGACCGTCTCGACGCTCGCGCCGATCTTCGCCGCGGCGATCTCGAGCCGCTCGCACACCGCTCTCTTGGTCGGGATCGCGACCGCACTCGGCGCCGGCGTGAGCATGGGTTTCTCCGAGGCGCTGTCGGACACCGGACACGAGACCGGCCGCGGCTCGGCGGTCGTGCGAGGGGCGATCACCGGCGCCGCCACCACGGTCGGTGGCGTGTTCCATACGCTCCCGTTCCTCATCCACGACGTCCACACCGCGCTGGCCGTGGCCGGGATCGTCGTCGCGATCGAACTGTTCGCGATCGCGTGGGTGCGCTACCGCTTCCTGAAGGTGTCGCTCCGCAACTCGCTCGTGATGGTGACGCTCGGGGGAGCGATCGTGGTCACGATCGGCATCCTGATCGGTAGCGCATAGCGCTTAGCGCTTCGCGTTCTCGATCGCCCGCCACACCGTCTCGCCGTTGACCGGCATGTCGATGTGACGCACCCCGTAAGGCGACAACGCGTCGATGACCGCGTTGTGGACCGCCGGCGTCGCGCCGATCGTGCCCGACTCGCCGATCCCCTTGACGCCGAGCGGATTGACCGGCGTCGGAGTCTCCATGCCCACGACCTCGATCGACGGCAGCTCGCTCGCGGCGGGGATCCCGTAGGTGACGAGGTTCGCGTTCTGGGGGTTGCCGTCGGAGTCGTAGGTGAGCTCTTCATACAGCGCCTGGGCGATGCCCGCCGCCACGCCGCCGTGCACCTGTCCTTCGGCGACGAGCGGGTTGATGATCCGGCCGGCGTCGTCGACCGCGAGCATCCGCTGGAGCTCGACCGCGCCGGTCTCGGTGTCGACCTCGACCACCGCCACGTGCGCGCCGAACGGGAACGTCGGCTGCGCGGCCTGGAAGTCGACCTCGGCGCTGAGCTCGCCGAGCCGGCTCTGGGAGTCCAGGCGCGAGGCCAGCTCGCCCCAGCTGAGCGCCGGCTCCGGAGCGCCGGTCACGTGGAACCGGCCCTGGTCGACATCGAGCACCATGTCCTCGGGGGCGGCCTCGAGCTCGGCGGCCGCGAGGCGCTTGCCGATCTCAACGACCTCCTCGGACGCCTGGCCGGCGGCCACGCCACCGATCTGGGTCGACTTCGATCCGTACGTGCCGGTGCCGCGCGGGACGACGTCGGTGTCCCCCTTGCTCACGGTGATCTTCTCGACCGGAATCCCGAGCCGGTCGGACGCGATCTGCGCGAACGTCGTCTCGTGGCCCTGGCCCTGTGAGAACGAGCCCGTTCGTACGATCGCCTCGCCCGTCGGGGTGATCGAGACCCCGCCGAACTCGCTCTCGGAGATCCCGTTCGTGACCTCGACGTACGCGCTCAGGCCGATCCCCAGCTGGAGGGTGCCGCCGTTCTCGCGCCGGCGAGCCTGCTCTCGCCGCAGGTTCTCGTAGCCGGCGCTTTCGAGCGCGAGCTCGAGCGCGCCACCGTAGTCCCCGATGTCGTAGTTGGCCCCCGACGCCGTCGTGAACGGGAACGCGTCGTTGGGGATGAAGTTCCGCCGCCGGATCTCGGCGGGGTCGAGCGATAGCTCGGCAGCGAGCAGGTCGATCGCGCGCTCGAGCATCTGCGTCGCCTCGGGGCGCCCTGCGCCGCGCACCGGCCCGATCGGGGTCGTGTTGGTGACGACGGCCTTGACGTCGATTTCTACCGTCGGGATGTCGTAGACGCCGCACGCCATCATCGCGGTCAGGTTCGGCAGGAACGCGCCGATCCCGGGATACGCGCCGGCGTCGGCGACGATGTTCAGCCGCAGCGCGTCGATCTTGCCCTCGCGGCTAGCGCCGAGCTCGAACTCCATGTGCGACGCCCGGCCGTGGTGCATCGCGACCATGTTCTCGCTGCGGGTCTCGGTCCAGCGGATCGGCTTGCCGGTGGCGCGCGCGACCCAGCCGACGAGCACATCCTCGACGGCGATGCCCTTGGCGCCGAAGCCGCCGCCGACGTCCGGCGCGACCACGCGGACGTTTTCGGGCTCGAGACCGAGGAGCATGCCCAGGACCATCTTGTCCTGGTGCGGCGTCTGCGAGCTGATCCACAGTGTCAGCCGCCCGTCCTCGCCCCACTGCGCCGCGCTCGAGCGTGGCTCGATCGGGCACGCGGCCAGCCGCTGGCTGACGACCTTGCCCTTGACGACGACCTCGGAGGACGCGAACAGGTCCGGATCGCTGTTCTGGGGCGGAACGTGGATGCAGACGTTCGTGCCGACGCCCTCGTAGATCACAGTCTCGTCGAGAACCGCCTTCTCGGGGTCCGTCACCGACGGGAGCGGGTCGTAGTCGACGTCGACGAGCTCGGCGGCGTCGACGCTCGCCTCGCGGCTGTCGGCGAGCACGACCGCGACGATGTCGCCGACGAACCGAGCGGTGTCGCTGCACAGGAGCGGCCGGAACATCTGCGGGTCGACCGGGATGAACGGCGGCACGGGGTTGACGATGGGGCCGGTGTCGGCGGCGGTGAAGACCATGGCGCCGGCGGCCTGCGCGGCCGACGTTTCGACGCTGTTGATCTTCGCGTGCGCCATGTATGAACGCACGAACGTCAGGTGCAGCGCGCCCGGCATCGACATGTCGTCGACGTAGTGACCCTCGCCTCTCAGGAAGCGCGGATCCTCCCGGCGGCGAATGCGCTGACCGACGACGTTGGCCACGGCGCGAGCATACACTCCGCCCCCGGGATCGAGATCTACGCAGCGCCGGCGATCGTAAGCGACCCGAAGTCGTCGAACTCGACGGGCGGATCGCCCGGCAGCAGCCAGTCCGTCCCGGTCCACACCACGGCCGAGCGCGCCGCGAGCTCGCCGAGCGCCTTGGTGACCGTCGGCCGGCGGGCCGCGACCAGGTCCGACAGCATCGCGTGGGTCAGGTGCAGCCGCACGTGGACGCCGTCCTGATGGACGGTGCCCCAGCGGTCCGCGAGCTCCCAGAACAGCATGTGCAGCCGGAGGTCGATCCGGGGCTGCTGGACGATTGCCATGTTGGTCGCGATGTGGCGCGAGCGCCGGAGTGCGCGCGTGACCAGTGCGGAGACGACCTCGGGGTAGCGGGTGGCGCGCAGCGCGAACTCGCTGTCGAGGATCGCCATGCGGCTCGGACGCAGCACGCGCCATTTGCCGGTTCGGGGTACCGACGTCCCCATGTCCGCGCGGTGGTACGGGTTCATCAGGTCGCCGTCTCCGAGCAACTCCGCTCCGAAGCGCCCGGCAACACCGACCCGCCGGGCGACCAGCCCTTCCAGGATCAAGAGGCCGATCCCGAAGCTCATGTCGCCGACCTCTTCCGGCGGCGACCACGGGCCGGCGGGACACTCGCACGTCCCGGCCACGCAGTCGTGGACCGCGGCCTTGAGCCGATCGCCGGAGAGGCCGTCGGTCAGCTCCGGGTCGTCCGCGAGGATTCGACTGATGCTGCTCATCTGTTAGCGCCGTCCCGTTTCGTACTTCAGCCGACGCCCGACTGGGCGACGTGCGGCCGTCATGAGCTCAGATCACGCAGCCGTGTCGAGTTCGTGCGTGCGGGCCGCGGCGAGCACACGGGCGGAGACTCGCTCGTCGCGCGCCGGGATCTCGAGGAGCGCGTCGATCAGCGCCAGCGCCGAAGCGTGGCTCTGATCGGTGTGCTTGCGGATCGAATGGACCGCGTAGGTTCCGATTGCGTCGATCGGCGGTCGGCGAAGGCGGCCGATCGCCCGCAGCGGCGGACCGACGAGGAACCATGTCCGCTTGCGCCGTTGCATGTCCTCGGCCCATTCCGCCATCCGGGCGGCGCGGGTCTGCTGGGTCTTCGAGCACCCGCGGCTCCCGACGACCTTCGACGCGTACTCGTACAACGCCTGGCGGCGCTTGGAGTCGATCGAGTCGTTGTATGAGCGCAGGAACGATCCGATCACCGGGCACACGGACTCCGGATGGTCAGTGAACGGCTCGCCCGCGAGCATCGAGGCGAGCTCCATCACACAAGCTCCCTCCTCTGGACCGGTGTGCTTGCCCTTGCTGAGCTTGATCGTCTGGTAGCTGACCGGGGACATCTTCCTTCCTTCTGTGCGCACTACACCTGGTGTGCGTTGCATTACCCCGCACGGCGCGGATTCACGCATGGGAACCGTCACACAACTGCGTGAGGGGAGCGCCGGCTGGGTGTAGGGCGCCGGCGAGGTCAGGCGCCGGCGGGCTTCGCAAATCCCGCGTTCAGCAGCTGCATAGCCTGTGCGTAGGTATTGCCCGAGTGGAGCAGCACCACGCCGAGCCACCGATTCCCGCGGCGCGCGGTCGCCACCAGGCACACGCCGGCGGCATCGGTGAACCCGGTCTTGACGCCGTCGGTCCCCGGATACCGGAGCACGAGCAGGGGGTTGTTGTTGTACAGGTACAGCTTCCCGCCCTTGATCGGGAACGGCACGATCGCGCTCCGCGACCCGACGATCTGCGCGAGCAGGGGCTGCTCGAGCACGGTGTCCGCGATCAGCGCAAGGTCCGCCGCGCACGAGTGATTCCCCTGGTCGACGATCCCGGAGACCGTCGTGTAGTGGGTGCAGCCGAGCGCCATCGCGTGCGCCCGCGCGTTCATCAGCCTGATGAAGTTCGATTGCGTGCCGGCGACGTGGTCGGCGAGCGCGATCGCCGCATCGTTCCCCGACGGCAGCAGCAGCCCGTAGAGCAGTGCGGTCAGCGGGACGCGCTTGCCCTTGGGCAGCAGGCCGACGCCCGAGCCGGTGTAGTCGAGCGCGTCCTGCGTGATCATGACCTTCGCGCTCGGCCGCGAGTGCGCCACCACGACGAGCGCGGTCATCATCTTCGTGAGGCTCGCGATCGGCACGACCTGTGTCGGGTTCCGCTCCCACAGGACTCGGCCCGTGTTCACGTCGAACAGCACCCCGGACTTCAGCGGGAGTTGGAGGTGGATGGAGACGCGCTGCGCCGGCGGCGCGAGCGCGATCCCGTAGTCGCTGCGGACCGGCGCGGCCGGGTGGGCCGGCTTCCTGGCCGTCGTGACGTGCACGCCCTGGAGAGCGATCGTCGCCGGCCCGGACGCGCGCGCCGCCATCAGCCCGAGGAGCGCGCCGGCGACGAGCACGGCGCCGACCGCGAGCGCGACCAGGTGGCGCGCGTGGCCGCGCTTTCGGCTGGGCCGCCGGCGACCCAGCCCGCGGCCCGGCCGGCGGCCGTATCGGCGGCCGTATCGGCGGCGGCTTCGCCCTCCTTGCAGGACGCTCATCGTCGTGGAGAATGAAGCAAAGCCCCGATGACTCCGATCGTGAACACCACCACGATCAGCACCGCGAGGAAGCCGACGGGCGTGAGGCCGTGCATGTGGATGTCCCTGACCGTGAGCGCGGCGAGCGCCGCGTCGAACAGCAGGGCGATCGTGAGGACGAGCAGGCGCAAGCGAGTCAGTAAGCCGGGGTACGCGTAGGAATCTGGCGGCGCCGGGTCGCCAGCACCTTGATCGTGAGCGCGCCGAACACGAACCCGCCGATGTGGGCGAAGTACGCGACGCCGCCGCCGGTCCCGGTCGCCGTCGTGAGGCCGGCCGCGGCGAACACCGCCTGCTCGGCGAACCAGATGCCGAGCATCACGAGCGCCGGCAACTCGATCACGGTGAAGAAGAAGATGATCAGCACGAGCGTGATCACGCGCGCTCGCGGATACAGCACGATGTAGCCGCCGAGCACCGCCGCGATCGCCCCTGAGGCCCCGAGCGTCGGCGTCGTCGAGTTCGGGGAGATCGCGACCTGGAGCGCGAGCGCCGCGATCCCGCCGACGATGTAGAAGAAGAAGTACTTGACCGAGCCCATCGAGTCCTCGACGTTGTTGCCGAAGATCCACAGGAAGATCATGTTGCCCCCGATGTGGATGATCGAGGCGTGCATGAACATCGCGGTGAACACGGTCTGCCAGGTGGGGATCGCGCCCGGCAGCGTGCCCTTGACGCACGCGAGCACCTGACCGTTCTCGACCAGGCCGCACTGGTCGCCGGGGTGGGTGAGCGCGAACGGGATCGCGCCGTACTTGACCTCTTGCGCCGGGGTCGGGCCGCTGATCACCGAGCCTCCGTGGCGGATCGCGAGCAGGTACACGATCACGTTGACGACGATCAGCGCAAACGTGACGAACGGGAACCGATCCGTCGGGATGTTGTCCTTCAGCGGGATCACGGGCTGCTGAGCCTACGCCCGTCCGGCGTCGTGTCGAGCCGGCCGATTCGGTTCTATGCCTGCGGGACGGGCGCGCCGACGCCGGCGATCAGCCACGGCTGTCGCGCGTCTCCGTCGAGCGCGAACGTCCAATGCTCGGTGAACTTCGTCGCGCGCGACGCGCTGCCGGCGAGGACCGCGGTGGTGTCGCGATCCTCGATGTAGCGTCGGCCCTCGATCTCGACCTCGACCGACATCGTCGGCGGATGCGCGCCGGCGTCGAGACCGACGATTCGGATCTTCTGGACCTTTGGGCCTCGCACGACGACTCGCGTTCGTTGTGATGCGTCGCCGGGGTAGAGGAGGTCCCGGACCGCCTGGCCGTGGGCGAGCGATCGCAGCCGCGCGTCGTCGCCATCGACGGCCTCGGCCCACGCGCTCACTGCCCGGCGCGCGGCCACCTCGAGCACGTCGGGAGCGAACCGCCCGTCCGCGAGGCTTAGGTCGAGCGCGGCGGCGTGCGCGTCGCCCTTGAAGTCGAGGTCTGCGACCTCGGCGATCGTGGTATTTGCGGGGACGGCGTCCTCCACCGCGCCCTCGACCAGTGCCTCGTCGCGGAGCGCGGTGTCGTCCGACCACGTGGTGGCGACGATCGCGTCGTCGATCGCGTGGGTGCCCTCGGCGCCCTGCTCGATCGACACGACGATCCAGCGGCCCTTGCTATTGCGTCCGAGCGTCCAGAACTCACGCAGGTGGACGGTCTCGGACATGCGGCCGGCACGCTTGATGTGCAGGCCAAACCGGTCCTCGACGTAGTCGCGGAGCTTGGCCTCGATCCGGACCGTGACGGTGTCGCTCTTGTCGCCCTTGTGGTTGAGGCCGACGTACTCGACGGTCGGCTCGCCGATGACCTGCACGCGGTTGCGCCAGCCGCGCCGGCTCAGGTCGTCGAGTCGCCGCTCCCACTCGGTCAGGAGGTCGGGGCCGACGAGGTTCGCCAGGCGGGCGCGGTCGCCGCGGTCCCAGGCAGCCTGGACCTGCTTGAACAGCGCGGCGGCGTTCGCCTTGACGGCGTCGGGGGCGAACGCCGCGTCGTCCTCGGCGGCCTCGGCCGCGGCCGCCTCGACGCGGCGACTCCTTTCGGCGACGCGCCGGTGGGCCTTCCGTCCGGAGCTTCCTCGCGCCGCCCAGGAGCGCTGGGCGCTCGGGAAGCCGCGAGTCAAGAGCAGGTACACGATGCCGGCTGCGATCAGAGCGAGCGCGCCGAGGCCGTGGCCGAGTACCGCGATCCGAACCAGGATCTGGATCAGGATGAAGAACCCGAAGCCGCCACCCCCGCCGCCGCCCCCTTCGCCGCCTCCGCCTCCGCCTCCGAAGCCCGCGGAGCCGCCGCCGGCGGCCGCGAGCGCGGCCGGCGCGACGATCAGCGCGACCAGCGCCACCGCCAGCGCCACGAGCAGCACCACGCGCCGGCGAGGGGTCATGCCTGCGCCTCCGCGAGCGGGCCGATGCCCGGCTGGTGCTGGGGTACGTGCTGGTCGGCGTGGTAGCTGGAGCGCACGAGAGGGCCTGCCGCGACGTGCTCGAACCCGAGCGCATACGCCGCGGTTTCGAGTTCCTTGAACTCATCGGGGTGCCAGTATCGGACGATCGGGAGGTGGTCCTCGGTGGGGCGCAAGTACTGGCCGACGGTCAGCACCTGCACGTGGTGTTCGCGGAGCGTCCCGAGCGCGTCGACCATCTCGCCGAAGGATTCGCCGAGCCCGACCATCAGGCCGGACTTGGTCGTGACTTCGTCGCCGGCGATCTCCTTGGCATTGCGTGAGGACTCGGCAGGAGCGCTCGAACTTCGACCCCCGCCGCGCCAGGGGATAAAGGCGGGGGACGACCTCGACGTTGTGGTTGAACACGTCGGGACGTTCCGCGATCACCCTGGCGAGCGGCATCTCCTCGCCGCGGAAGTCGGGCGTGAGGACTTCCACCTTGCAGTTCGGCGCCTGGCGGCGGATCTGCCGGATCACGCCGACGAACGCGCCGGCGCCGAGGTCGGGGAGGTCGTCGCGGTCGACGCTCGTGATCACCGCGTGCCTGAGGCCCATCTTGGCGACACTTCTCGCCACCCGCGCCGGCTCGAGCGGGTCGTTCCACGTCGGCTTGCCGGTCTTGACGTTGCAGAAGCCGCAGCGCCGCGTGCACGTGTCGCCGAGGATCATGAACGTCGCGGTTCCCCGCTGCCAGCACTCGCCGATGTTCGGGCACGCCGCCTCCTGGCACACCGTGTGGAGGTTCTCGGACTCGATCAGGTGCTTTAGCTGCCGGTACCGCGGACTGCCGGGCGCCGGCACCTTGAACCACGGTGGCTTCCTTGAGCGGAGAGGGAGGACGTCCGGCCCGAGGATCTCGAGCACGTTCTGGTTGCCGCCGGGGTTTGCGCGCGACCGAGTGGCCATGCCACAAGGATAGGCCCTCGACCGTTCCTGATTTGGCACACGGTGTCGCACACCTGTCACGTTTTTTCGTGGACCATCGGTCACAGGCCCTGGCGGGGCTCGCTGGAAGGCAGCACCCGGTGTTCGGGTTCGACCAGATCCTCGCGCTCGGCCTGACCCCACGCGCCGTTCATAGCCGGGCAGCCGCGGGACGCCTGCACCGCATCCACCAGAAGGTCTACTCCCTGGTGCCCCGGGAATTGCTGAAGCGTGAGGGCCTGTACATGGCGGCCGTGCTCGCCGACGCCCCAGACGCAGTCCTTTCCCACCGTTCCGCGGGCGCCCTGCACCGACTCCGGGACTGGGGCCACACGAAGATCGAGATCACCGTCCCACGGCGCTCCGCCCGCCGGCACGAAGGGACCAAGGTCCATCGTTCCACGACGCTCACCGGGCAGGACGTCACCGTCGTCAACAACATCCCGTGCACCAGCGTCGCCCGCACCCTCCTCGACCTCGGCGAGGTCGTGACGGGCCGCCAGCTCGAGCGCTCGTTCGATCAGGCCGAGCTCGCCGAGGTGCTCGACCTCAAGGCGATAGAGGACCAGCTAGCCCGCAACGCCACCCGCCCAGGTGCCAAGTGGCACACGAGTAGCCAGCGTTTCGAGATCAACCGCCAGCGAGACCAGCGACTGGTCGCGGCTGGATGGAGAGTGATCCGAACCACCTGGCGGCAAATGAAGTTCCGCCCGCATGAGCTGCGGCGGGTGCTGATCGAGTTGCTGGCTCCGGCCGGCGCACCCACCTCATCCGTCAGCCGCTCGTGAGGCCTGCCTACCCGGCCGGGTAGTCCGGCCGAGGCCGCCCCGGCGGCGCGACCCCGCGCCACCCGCGTCAGGCAGCGACCTGGCTCACCCGAGAGAGTCGGTCCAGGCTGACCAGGCGCTGGCGCCGGCCGAGCGCGCGCGCCAGCTGGTACGCCGCGCGCCGGCGGAAGCACTTCATCCCGCCCGACACCCGCGCGGTCTCCACCGCCAGCGAGGTCATCTGTACGCCGTCGAGCCCGCACGGCACGATCCAGCTGAACGGCTCGAGGTCGTTGTCGATGTTCACCGCGAACCCGTGCTTGCTCACGCCTCGCGACAGGTGCACGCCGACCGACGCGATCTTCCGGTCCTCGACCCACACGCCGGCAAACCGGTGCCCCTCGCGCGGCCGACTCCGGGCAGCAACGCCCTCCTGCGCCAACGCCGCCACGAGCGCGCCCTCCATAGTCCGGACATACGCGACCACGTCGTCGACGCGAACGATCGGATACCCGACTAGCTGGCCGGGGCCGTGGTATGTGACCTTGCCGCCGCGGTCGGTCTCGACGATCTCGATGCCCCGGGCGGCGTACCAGTCCTCGCCCATCGGCAGCTCACCGGGGACCGAGCGCCGGCCGCGCGTGTACACGGGGGGGTGCTCGAGGGTCAGCAGCACGTCGGGCAGCTCGTCCTCCTGGCGCGCGGTCCGTAGCCGCTCCTGAAGCTCGAACGCCTCGCGGTAGTCGACCACCCCCAGGTGGCACACCCACAGCTCAGCGGTCACGAGACGCTCTCCAAATGACGCTTGAGCGTCGCCAGGAACTGAGCCGCGAGCGCGCCGTCGAGCGCGCGGTGATCCCAGCTCAGCCCGAGGATCGTCATCGGCCGGATCGCGATCGAGTCGTTGCCGTCGGCGTCCGTGACCACCACGGGCCGCTTGACGACCGCCTCGAGGTCGAGGATCGCGACCTGCGGCAGGTTGATGATCGGCGTCGCCATGATCGACCCGTACTGGCCGGGGTTGGTGATCGTGAACGTGCCGCCGTGGACGTCGTCCGGGGTGAGCTGCCGCGCCCGCGCGCGCCGCGCGATGTCCCTGACACGCGCCGCGAGACCCTCCACCGACAGCTCCTGCGCGCGCGGGATGACCGGGACGATCAGGCCGTCCTCGCCGAGCGACACCGCGATCCCCAGGTTCACGTCGGAATTCAACGTGTACCTCTCGCCCTCGAGCCAGGCGTTGATCGCCGGGTGCTCTCGGATCGCGTCGATCGACGCCCGCGCCACGAACGCAAGCGCGGTCACGCCGAGGCGCGCCCGGGCGGCCTCGACGCGGCTCATGTCGACCTCGATCCATGTCGTGCACGTGGCGGCGGTGTCCAGGGACCGCTTCATGTGCTCGCCGATCTGCCGGCGCATCCGCGACAGCTCGCCGCCGGCACCGTCAGGCGCCACCGCGACCGTCGGCGCGACCGCCACTGCCGGCGCCGGCACAGGGTCGGGCCGGTACGGGCTCTCGATGTGGAGCGGCGGCTCCTGCACCGGCTCGCCTCCCACGAACGCCATCACGTCCTGCTTGCGCACGCGCCCGCCGCGCCCGGTGCCGGGCACCTGCGACAGGTCGATCCCGTGCTCGGCGGCGATCCGCTGGACGACCGGCGAGTAGTGCCGATCCCCGTTCGTGGCCGCCGGCCGTGGCGCCGGTGATTTTGATGACGGCTCAGTGGCCGGTGAGCCGGCCGTGTCGCCATCGAGCGGCTCGGGCGCCTCGCCGGCGGATACCGGCACCACCCCGTCGCCGCCGACGGCGATCCGGGCCATCACGGTCCCGACATCGACGGTCTCGCCGATCGGCACCAGGATCTCGGCCACGACTCCGGTCGCCGGCGACGGCACCTCGGTGTCGATCTTGTCGGTCGAGATCTCGCAGATCGTCGCCTCGGCCTCGATCCGGTCGCCAGGCTCGACGCGCCACGCGACGACGGTGCCCTCGGCGACCGACACCCCCATCTGGGGCATTGTCACGTCGACCAGGACGTCAGTACGCGAGGAGCTCACGGCAAGCCTCCCTCACTCGATCGACGCCGGGCAGCACCGCCTGCTCGAGCGGTGGCGAGAACGGAATCGGAACGTCGGGCGTCGCCACCCGCACGACCGGCCCGTCCAGAGACTCGAATCCCTTCTCGGCGATCAGCGCCGCGACCTGGGCGCCGGCGGCGCACGTGGCGTTGGCCTCGTCGATGATGACGACCTTGGAGCAGCGCTCGACGGAGTCGAGGATCGCCTCCTCATCCAGAGGCACCAAAGACCGCAGATCGAGGACCTCGACCGACGCCCCGTCGAGCCCGTCGGACACGGCCTCCAAAGCCACCGACACCATCGCGCCGTAGGCGATCACGACCAGGTCAGACCCCGTCTGCGCCACCCGCGCGGTGAACGGCGTCTCGAACACGCCCGAGGGCACCTCGCCCTTGACCCGCCGGTACAGGTGCTTGTGCTCCATGTAGCAGACCGGATTCGGGTCGTGGATCGCCGCGTGCAAGAGTCCCTTGGCATCCTCGGCGGTCGACGGCGCGACCACCTTGATCCCGGGCGACTGCATGAACCACGCCTCGGGGTTCTGGGAGTGGAACGGACCGCCGGAGAATCCGCCGCCTGACGGCAGGCGCACGGTGATCGGGACCGCAAGTCCCTGGCGGTAGTGCATCTTGCCGGCGACGTTCACCAGCTGGTCGAAGCCGCACGAGATGAAGTCCGAGAACTGCATCTCGCACACCGGCCGCATCCCGACCACGGCGGCGCCGATCGCGGTGCCGATGATCCCGGACTCGGCGAGCGGCGTGTCCATGACCCGGTCGGTGCCGAACTCGTCGACGAATCCGTCGGTGACCTTGAACGCGCCGCCGAACACGCCGATGTCCTCGCCCATCAGCAGCACTCGGTCGTCGGCGCGCAACTCGTCGCGCAGCGCGGAGGAGATCGCCTGGAGATAAGTGAGCGTCGGCATCAGCCAGCACCTCCGGCGAACCCACTCCACGGCGCCTGACCGTCGCCGAGCGGCTCGGCCTCGCCCGTGCAGAACACTCCTTCGAGGACCGTCGCCGGGTCGGGCATCGGGCCGGCGAGCGCCTCCTCGGCGGCCGCGTCGATTTCCGCTTTGACCGAAGCGCGCAGGGCGTCGATGTCCACGCCGATCTCGCTCAGGCGAGCCTCCTGGCGCTCGATCGGGTCGCGCTTGCGCCACTCCTCGACCTGCTCCTTGGGGACGTACTTCATGTCGTCGTGAGCGGCGTGGCCGTGCATACGCATCGTGACCGCCTCGATCAGCGTCGGGCCGTCGCCGCCCAAGGCGCGCTCCCGGGCCGTGCGAGCGGCCTCGAACATCGCCTCGGCGTCATTGCCGTCGACGGTCACCCCGACGAATCCGTACGCGGCGGCCCGCTCCACGGGGTCGACCGCGTACTGCTTGTCGACCGGCGTCGAGTACGCGTACTGGTTGTTCTCGAGCACGAAGATGACCGGCAGCCTCTGCACGCCGGCCCAGTTCATCGCCTCGTGGAAATCTCCGCGCGAGGTCGAGCCGTCGCCAAACCATGTCAGCGCGCAGCGCCGCTCGCCGCGGAGCTTGAAGGCCATCGCCATTCCGGTGGCGACCAGCATCATGTCGGGGAGCATCGAGACCATCCCGACGCAGCCGAGCTTACGGTCCCCGAAGTGGACGTTGCCGTCGCGTCCGTGGGTGATGCCTGCGGCCCTGCCCATGTACTGCGAAAGGATCCGCGCCGGCGTGACGCCGCGGATCAGGTGCGCGGCGAGGTCGCGGTGCAGGATGCAAAGCCCATCCTTCGGCCCCATCGCGAACGCGGCGCCGGCGGACACCGCCTCCTGTCCATAGCCGTCGTAGAACGAGCCTGGTACCCGGCCCTGCCGGTAGAGGCTCATCGCGCGTTCCTCGAGGCCGCGCATCATCAGCATGGCGCGCAGGAGCCAAATTCGGTCTTCGGTCGTAAGGTGCTCTACTGCGGCGTCGGCTCCGCCAGCCGCAGGCTCAGCCATGTGAGTGGCCATCTCTCCGATTCCCTTTCTCCGTAGGCCGGACCGGGATCTCCGCTTCCAGACCCCGGTTCACAGCCCTCCGGGATCTCCGGTTCAGGCTTCTCAAATCGGGCATGTTCGAGTTTATTCCAAGGATCGCCGCACGACCTCCGGCGGGGGCTACTCTTGCCGGATGGACGGCGCCCGGCCGACCTGGACGGCGCGCACGCGCGCGCGGTATGTGCGCATGCGCTGGCGGCGGGCGGGTGCATGGCTGTGGCCGTCGTTCGTGGCGCTGACCTTGCTCGACGGTGCGATCGGCCGTCTGCTGCCGCCGGCCGGCAGCACCGAGACGTTCGTCGCCGGAGCGCTGCTCGGGCTCGTGATCAACGTGATCGCGGTCGTCCTGTTGTCGCGACCGCTCGGGATGCTCGTCCGCCGCGTACGACCCGATATGCCAACGGTGGTCGCGCGCGACTACGGCGGCACTGTCGTCGTGTTCGCCGTGGCGGCGGTCCTGCTCACCGTGGGAATCGTGCACCGTCCGGTCATACGAGCCCGCCAGCGCGCCACCAGCGACGCGATCGCGCGCGCCCAGGCCTGGATCGGCGACCGCGCGCCCGACGAGTTCCGTCGCAACCTCGAGTTCGTCAGCCTGCTGGCGATCGAGCCGGGAACGCTCTATCGCGCGTGCGTCCCGAGCGACCGCGGCGGCCGGAGCTACTGCGTGATCGTCGACCGGAGCCTGCCGTTCCAGCGCAGCGTCAAGTTCTCGGGGTACGAGCCGAACTCGGTCCTGGATGCCGGGGCCGGGTAGTCGTGGGGCTCCCACTGACCCGGCGATCAAACGCACCGTCCTGGTCGCGAGCATCCTCGGGTCGGGGATCGTCTTCCTCGATCAGACGGTCGTCAACGTCGCGCTCCCCGCGATCCGCTCGAGCCTGAACGGCAGTCTTGCCGACCAGCAGTGGGTCGTCGAGGCTTATCTGCTGACGCTGTCGTCGCTGCTCCTGCTCGGCGGTTCACTCGGCGACGTGCTCGGGCGCCGGCGGGTGTTCGAGGCCGGCCTGATCGGGTTCGGGGCATGCTCGCTCGTGTGCGCGGCCGCGCCGAGCGCCGGGGTGCTGATCGCCGCGCGCGGCGTCCAGGGAGTCGCCGGCGCGCTGCTCGTCCCTAGCTCGCTCGCGCTGATCCTCGACACGTTCGCCGAGGGAGAACGGGCGGCGGCGATCGGCACGTGGACGGCGTGGACGGGGATCGCCACCGTGATCGGCCCGCTCGGCGGCGGGGCGCTCGTCCAGGCAGCGTCGTGGCGCTGGATCTTCCTGATCAACCCGATCTTCGTGACGGTCGCGGTCGTGCTCGTGCGTCGGCTGCCCGCCGACCGGCGCCGAGACGGACGCGTCGACTGGGTGGGAGGGTTGCTGTGCGTGGCCGGGCTCGGTGGCGCTGTGTTCGGGTTGATCGAGCAGTCCGTCTACGGCTGGGGCGATCCGCGTGTGTTCGTGCCGCTCGTCGCCGGCGTCGTCCTGCTCGCGGCGTTCGTCGCCTGGGAACGGAAGGTCCCCGAGCCGATGATGCCGCTGCAGCTGTTCGCGGTGCGGAACTTCGCAGTCGGGAACGCCACCACCCTCGCGACGTACGGCGGCCTCGGCGTGGCGACGTTCTTTCTGGTCGTGTTCCTCCAGCAGGTCGCGGGGTACTCGCCGCTCGCCGCGGGCCTCGCGCTGCTCCCGATCACGCTCGTCCTGTTCGCGCTGTCGCGGCGGTTCGGCGCTCTCGCCGACCGCCTCGGTCCGCGCCTGTTCATGGCCGGCGGCCCGATGCTCGCCGGCGCCGGACTGCTGCTGCTGACCCGCGTGGGCGCACACCCCGACTACGTGACGACGATCCTGCCCGGCGTGCTCGTGTTCGCGCTCGGGCTCGCGGCGACGGTCGCGCCGCTGACCGCCGCGGTCCTCGGTTCGGTCGACCCGAGCCACGCCGGGCTGGCCAGCGGAGCCAACAACGCGTTCGCCCGGATCGCCGGGCTGCTCGCGATCGCCGCCGTCGGCGCGGTGGTGTCGACGAGCTTCGCCACGAGGCTCGATCGCGACGTCGCCCACCGCGAGCTCAGCCCGCAGGCCCACCGCGCGCTCGCCACCGCTCGCACGCGGCCACTCGTGACCAGCACGACCGACGTGCCGGCGGCCGAGCGACCGGGCATACACGTCGCGCTCGTCGACGCCTCGGTGCACGCGTATCGGATCGGGATCGCGATCGCCGGCCTGCTCGCGATCCTCGGCGGCGTGGTGGCGCTGGTCGGGATCGAGAACCCGCACCGCGGCGTGGCGGTGGACACCGGCCCGCCCGGGTAGCCTTGCCCGCGCTTTGGCAAACCCGTTCGTAGCGCTTGTCACCGGAGCGTCCAGCGGCATCGGCGCGGCGACCGCGCGCCGGCTGGCGCGCGAGCCGGGCGCGCGGCTCGTGCTCGTCGCGCGTCGGCAGGATCGGCTCGACGCGCTCGCTCGGGAGATCGGCGGCGCCACCGTGGTCGCGGTCGACCTGACCGCGCCGGGCGCGCCGGCTGAGGTACTGGCGGCGGTGGCGCGCGTCCACGGTGAGCTGCACGTACTCGTCAACAACGCCGGCGGCTCGTGGCGCGGCGGCTTCGCCGAGACCGGGTGGGAGAACGTCGAGCGGCACATGAAGCTCAACTTCGAGGCGCCCGTCCGGCTGACCGAGGCGCTGCTCCCGCTGCTGCGAGCGACCGCGGCGAAGGGAGCGCCGGCGGCGATCGTGAACGTGTCGAGCACCTCGGGGCGCGTCGGCCGGCCGGGCGCCGGCGCGTACTCCGCGAGCAAGTTCGCGCTCGCCGGCTGGACCGACTCGCTCGCCGCCGAGGAAAGCGTGCACGGGGTCCATGTTGGCCTCGTTCTCCCGGGGTTCGTCGCGACCGAGGGGTTCCCGGCGACCGAGCTCCGCCGCCACCCGGTCCTGCGCCTCATCGTCTCGGAGCCGGACAAGGTCGCCGAGGCGATCGTCGAGTGCGGGCTGCGCGGCAGGTCCGAGCGCTACGTCCCGCGGTACTACTGGCTGGCGGCGGCGGCGCGCGTCCTGGCGCCCGGCATCGTCCGCCGCGCGACATCGAGCGGGACGTTCACGACCGCGACCGCCAAAGACACCAGGCTCTAAGCTACATAACTGTAGCTACAACCTCAGGAGTCTCTAGATCATGAACGCAAGCGTCCGCCGGGTGGCAGTGCTCGGCGGCATCCGAATCCCTTTCGCGCGGCAGAACGGGCCTTACGCGAGGGCCTCTAACCAGGACATGATGACGGCCACGCTCGAGGCGCTCGTCGGCAGGTTCGGGCTCGAGAACGAGGCCCTCGGCGAGGTCGCCGCGGGCGGCGTGCTCAAGCACAGCCGCGACTTCAACCTCACGCGCGAGTGCGTGCTCGGCACGCGCCTCGATCCCCACACCCCGGCGTATGACATCCAGCAGGCGTGCGGCACCGGGCTCGAGGCCGCGATCCTCGTCGCGAACAAGATCGCGCTCGGCCAGATCGACTCGGGGATCGCCGGCGGGTTCGACACGACGTCGGACGCGCCGATCGCGATCAACGAGGACCTGCGCGGCGTGCTGCTCGAGCTCAACCGGTCGGGGAGCAACGCTGGGCGCCTCAAGGCGCTGACCAAGCTCCGCCCGCAACAGATCGTCCCCCAGGTCCCGCGCAACGTCGAGCCCCGCACGGGGCTGTCGATGGGCGAACACGCGGCGATCATGGCCCGGGAGTGGGGCGTCTCGCGCGAGGAGCAGGACGAGCTCACGGTTCGCAGCCATCGAAATCTGGCGGCGGCGTACGACACCGGCTTCCTCGACGACTTGGTCGTGCCGTTCCTCGGGCTCGAGCGCGACCAGAACCTGCGCCCAGACACGAGCGTCGAGAAACTAGCGAAGCTGAAGCCCGTGTTCGGCGGAGCCGACGGGACGATGACCGCCGGCAACTCCACCCCGCTCAGCGACGGCGCCTCGGCGGTGCTGCTCGCCTCCGAGGAGTGGGCGGCGGCGCACAACCTGCCCGTCCAGGCGTACATCACCGAGGCGCAGACCGCGGCCGTCGACCACGTGCACGAGCGCGAGGGGCTGCTGATGGCGCCGACGTACGCGGTGCCGCAGATGCTCGCCCGCGCCGGCCTGACCCTCCAGGACTTCGACTTCTACGAGATCCACGAGGCGTTCGCGTCGCAGGTTCTGTGCACGCTGAAGGCCTGGGAGGACCCGGTCTACTGCCGGGAGAGGCTCGGGCTCGAGGAACCGCTCGGCTCGATCGACGTCGAGAAATTGAACACCCACGGCGGATCGCTCGCAGCCGGTCACCCCTTCGGCGCCACCGGCGGGCGGATCGTGGCGGGCCTGGCGAAGACCTTGTCTGAATTTGAGCCCGCCGCCCACCCCCGCCGCCCCGGCCGGGGACTCATCTCGATCTGCGCGGCCGGCGGCCTCGGCGTCACCGCGATCATGGAGGCAGCAGCATGAGCGATCGCTACTCGCAACTCGTCAACACCCCGATCGGGAAGATCGTCTCCAAGCAGATCGGCCTCCCCAGCCCGGTCAAGCTCGATCGCTACGAGCGCGGGCAGCCGGTCATCAGTGGTCCGGTGCTGCTCGGGGCGGCGCCGGGAGGACGGCTCGCCGGCGCCGTCGCGCAGGTGCTCGCGGCGATCGACGCCGAGGTCCACACGCCGCTCGACGAGCACGTGCGAACCGCGGCCGCGGACGCGAGCCTCGACGCCAAGGTGTTCAACCCCGACGCCACGCCCGAGGACCAGACGTTCAAGGCGCTCGTGTTCGACGCGAGCGGGATCGAGACCAGTGAGCAGCTCCGCGAGGTGTGGGCGTTCTTCGGACCGACGATCCGCCGGGTGCGGCGGTCAGGGCGAGTGATTGTGCTCGGCACGACCCCCGGCGACTGCAAGCGACCGCGCCAGGGGACCGCCCAGCGGGCGCTCGAGGGGTTCGTGCGCTCGGTCGGCAAGGAGGTCCGCAAGGGCGCCACCGCGCAGCTGATCTACGTCGGCGCGAAGGCCGAGCCGCAGATCGAGTCGACGCTCCGGTTCGTTCTATCGCCGAAGTCGGCGTATGTGTCCGGTCAGGTGATCCGTATCGGCGCGACCGCCCTCCAGGCCGACGGAATCGACTGGGAGCTGCCGCTCGCTGGGAACTTCGCGCTGGTCACGGGGGCCTCGCGCGGGATCGGGAGGTCGATCGCGAAGGTGCTCGCGCGCGACGGTGCGCACGTGATCGGGCTGGACGTGCCAGCGCTTGAGTCGGAGCTCGAGGCGACGATCGGCGAGCTCGGCGGCTCGACGTTGGTCCTCGACATCACCGACCCCGACGCGCCGGCGCGGATCGCGACCTACCTGCTCGAGGCGCACGGCGGCGTCGACGTGGTCGTTCACAACGCCGGCGTCACCCGCGACAAGACGCTCGGGCGGATGGACTCCGAGCGCTGGGACCTGGTGCTCGGGATCAACCTGAGCGCCCAGGAGCGGATCGACGACGAGCTGCTGAGCCGAGACGCGATCCGGCAGAACGGCCGGATCGTGTGCGTGTCCTCGATGAGCGGCATCGCCGGCAACGCCGGCCAGACCAACTACGCGACCTCCAAGGCCGGCGTGATCGGGATGGTCGAGTCGATGGCCGTGCCCGTCGGGAAGAAGGGACTGACGATCAACGCGGTCGCGCCCGGGTTCATCGAGACCCAGATGACCGCGGCGATGCCGCTCGCCACTCGCGAGGCGGGCCGGCGGATGAACAGCCTCGCGCAGGGAGGGCTGCCGGTCGACGTCGCCGAGACGATCGCCTGGTTTGCGAGCCCGGCGAGTGGCGGCGTCAACGGGAACGTGGTCCGGGTCTGCGGGCAGAGCCTGATCGGGGCGTGACGTGCCGACGCGTGAACTGACCAGCTCGCCGTCGATGCTTCCGCTGTTCGCGCGCGCGGGTGCGGCGATGATCCCGGGCGCGTCGAACCTGCCGTTCGTCGGTGGCGGTGGCCGGGACATCCCGGACCTGGCGCTGCGGCTGACCGACGTCGAGGTCGACGGCGCCCGAGTCGTGATGTACGACCGGGTGTGCGGGTTCGCGCTGCGCGACGTGCTGCCGGCGACGTTCCCCCACATCCTCGCGTTCCCCCTCCAGCTGTCGCTGATGACCGACCCGGCGTTCCCGTTTGGCGCGATCGGGCTTGTGCACATCGCGAACCGGATCACCCAACACCGTCCCGTCCGCGCCACCGAGCGCCTCCAGATCGACGTCCGGGCGACGCCGGTCGAGGACCACCCGCGCGGCAGGCAGTTTTCGCTGCGCACCGAGGTCCGGGTCGGCGACGAGCTCGTGTGGGAGGAGGTGTCGACGAATCTGAAGCGCGGTGGCGGCGGTGGTGGCGGCGGATCGAGCCCCGGCGCCGAGCTCCTCGGGCCCGAGCTGACGAGCGCCACCGAACTGCCGGCGACAGCGACCTGGCGGCTCGCCGGCGACCTCGGCCGCCGCTACGGCCCGGTCTCGGGCGACCTCAACCCGATCCACGTTCATCCTCTGAGCGCGAGGTTGTTCGGCTTCAAGTCGGCGATCGCCCACGGGATGTGGACCAAGGCGCGCTGCCTGGCGGCGCTCGAACCCCGGCTGCCGGACGCGTTCACGGTCGACGTCGCGTTCAAGAAGCCGATTCTGTTGCCGGCGAAGGTCGAGTTCTGCGAGGCGCAGGCACCGGGCGGCGTCGTCGACTTCGGGGTGCGCGACGCGGCCACGGGCAAGTCGCATCTCGACGGGGGCGTCACCCCCGCTTAAGCCGGCTCCGCCTAAAGACTCACGCCCGCGGCCGATAACCGGGGGCAATGGCCAATGCGGCGTGCCCAAACGCGATATCGCATCAGAGCGTTCGCCTCGGACCGGGCCGGCATCCCCGCCCCGGCAAGGTCGTGTGCGTGATGGAGCTCGCCTCGATGCTCGCCGGCGAGCGCTTCGGCGACCGCCCGGCGTCCGTCTGCCCGGTGATCGGGGCGATCCTGCGCGCCTACAACGACAACGTCGACGACCGCCGCCGCCAGGACCTCTACCGCTTCGCCGCCGACGCCGTCGACACGCGCCGCGACTACCACGTGCAGCGCCGGCGCGCCGACCTCGCGCTCGACTGGGCGCTCGGGCGCTATCGCCAGCGTGGCGGCACGCTGCTCGCGCCGCCCGATCCTGAGGGCCCGCGCGACGAGATCGGCTACTACGTCGTGGGTGCGCTGGTCGGCAAGGGAGGCTGGTCCGACGAACAGCATGAGGCGCTGATCGCGCTCGTCGACGAGATGATCGAGATCAAGCCCGCGCCGGCGCTAGACGACGCGCTCGTCGGGAAGTTGAGCCTCGTGGAGGACGCGCCGCTCGTCGGCGACCTCCTCGAAGAGATCGCGCAGCCGCTCGAGCACCGAGGCGGCTACCACGAGTTCGTCCTCGCTGAATCCCTCCAGTGCGGCGTGCAGGCGTGGCTCGAACCGCGCCCGCCGCTCCTCGACGAGTCCGCGCCCGCCGTCGGTGAGCGAGGTGAAGACCACGCGCCGGTCGCGGTCGGAGCGGTGGCGCGTGACGAGTCCGGCTGCGGCCAGTCCTTCGAGCATCTCGGTGACGCTCGCCGGGCTCAGGTCGGCGGCATCCGCGAGATCGCGGAGCGACAGCTCACTCTGGTCGCGAAGGCAGAACAGCAGGCTGTACTGCGCGTCGGTGAGCTCGCCCGGGCCGTGGGCCTCGCGCCCGCGCATCCGTCGCAGAGCGGCCAGGGCTCGTTTGAACGATCGCGCAACGTCCTCGGTGGCGTTGTGCTCGTCGCGATCGCCTACCACGTCTCCAAGCGCCGATAGCCCCTCATCGGCGGTCGTGCTCATGCCGCTATCGCCTCCGCCACCGTCTCGGCCGGCGTCCCGGATTGGCCGCCCTTGGCCGCGCGCGCCGCACGTTCGGCGCGCATCAGGATCACGCACGGGATGATCGCGGCCGCCGTCAGTCCGGCCGCCACCCAGAACGCGGTGCCGTACGCGGCGGCAGCTCCGCTGAGGCCGTGCGCGCCCGTCAGCGCACGCTGAAGCACGACCGCGAGGATCGCGGTGCCGATCGACCCGCCGACGCGCTGGATCACGTTCAGCTGCGGGGTCGCACTTGCGAGCTCGGACCGCTCGAGCGCGGCAAAGGCCGCCGCCATCGCGGGTAGGAAACCGAAGCCGATGCCAATCCCGCGCACGAACATCGCCACCGACAACCCGAAGATCGACGAGTGCGCGGAGATCAGGCCGAACGGAATCGTCGCGACCGTGCACAGGATCACGCCGAACAGTGCCAGCCCGCCCCCGCCCCAGCGGTCGGTCAGCTTGCCGGCGATCGGCATCGCGAGCGCGGCGCCGAGACCCTGCGGCGCCGTCAGCAGGCCCGTGTCGACGACGCTCTCCAGGCGGACGTTCTGCCAGTACAGCGGCAGCAGGATCATGCCGCCGAACAGCGCGGCGCCGAGGCAGAACATCGCGAACGAGGCCGACGAGAACGTCGCTTTTCGGTACAGGCGCATGTCGAGCAACGGCTTTGGCACCCGCAGCGCGTGGAGCACGAACGCCGCGACGAGCACGGGTCCGAGGATGCAGGGGATGATGACCTTGAGCGAAGTGAAGCCGCCGGTCGCGCCGATCTCGGCGAGACCGTAAGTGAGCAGCGGCAGGCCCGTGGCCATCAGGAGCAGGCCGCGCGTATCGAGCTTCTCGACCTGGTCCCGCTTGATCCACGGCAGATAGCGCAGCGCCGCAAACACCGCGATCGCCCCGATCGGAACGTTCACGTAGAAGATCCAGCGCCAGCTCGCGTTCTGGATGATCAGACCGCCGATCGTCGGGCCGAGGATCGGCGCCAGCATCGCCGGCACGGCGACGACGCTCATGACTCGTCCCATCCTCTTCGGTCCGGCGGCCTCGGCCATCATCAGCTGGCCGATCGGCAGGATCATGCCGCCGCCGACGCCCTGCAGGACGCGGAACACGATCAGCTCGGTCGTCGACGTGGCGAGCCCGCACAGCGCGGATCCCGCCGTGAACAGCACCAGCGAGACCAGGTACACCTGCTTGGCGCCGAACCGCCGGGCGGCCCACCCGGTGACAGGGATCACCGCCGCCAGCGCCAGCATGTAGCCGGTCACGACCCATTGGATCTGGTCGATCGTCGAGTGCAGCTCGCGGCTGAGCGTGGCCAGCGCGACGTTGACGATCGTCGTGTCGAGGATCGACATGATCGACCCGACCATCACGACCCCGCTGATCATCCAGACGTGCGCGCTGATCGGGTCGCCGGCGCCTTCCGGCTGGCTGACTGTGCCCGCGCTGCCGTTGCCGTTGGAATCCATCGGGTCCCAAACGTTAGGCTCCGAACGATCGCCTGTCAAGAGGTCTGGAAACGCGGCAGACACTGCTGATCGGCGCTGTCCGTCTATCTTCATTTACTGATGCCAACTTTTGCCGACCTTGGACTTGATCCCGAGATCCTCGAGGCCGTCCACGATGTCGGATACGAATCGCCGAGCCCGATCCAGGAGCAGGCGATTCCGCCCCTGCTCGAGGGGCTCGACGTGATCGGGCAGGCCCAGACCGGATCCGGCAAGACGGCGGCGTTCGGGCTCCCGATGCTCCAGTACGTCAATCCGGGCGAGCACGAGGTCCAGGGCCTCGTGCTGACGCCGACCCGCGAGTTGTGCATCCAGGTGACCCAGGCGCTCCGGGCCTACGGCCGGCGCAAGGGGATCGACGTCGTGGCCGTGTTCGGTGGCGCGCCGATCCGCTCGCAGCAGGCGCAGCTACGGGCTGGCGGTCACGTGGTCGTGGGGACGGTCGGACGGGTCAAGGACCTGATCTCGCGCCACTCGCTGATGCTCCACGCGTGCCGCTTCATCGTGCTCGACGAGGCCGACGAGATGCTCGACCTCGGCTTCCTCGAGGACGTCGAGAAGATCCTGGCGCTGACCCCATCGAGCCGCCAGACCGCGCTGTTCTCGGCGACGATGCCGCCCGAGATCAGGCGGCTGGCCGACCAGTACCTGTACGACCCGGTGACGGTCAAGGTCAAGGCCGCGACGCTGACGGTCGACACCGTCGAGCAGTTTGCTCTCGAAGTCCGTCCGCGGGAGAAGGCCGACAAGCTCGTCGAGGTGCTCACCGCCGAGCGACCGGACCAGGCGCTCGTGTTCGTGCGGACCAAGGTGCGTACCGAGCAGCTCTACCGCACGCTGCGCGACCGCGGGATGAACGTCAAGGCGATCCACGGCGACATGACTCAAGGGGCCCGCGACGGCGTGATGATCTCGTTCAAGGATGGCCGCCTGCCGCTCTTGGTCGCGACCGACGTAGCCGCGCGCGGGCTCGACATCTCGGGCATCTCGCACGTGATCAACTACGACGTTCCGACCTCGCCGGATGTGTACGTCCATCGGATCGGCCGCACCGGTCGCGTCGGCCGGAGCGGCCGCGCGATCACGTTCGTCGAGCCCCAGCAGCGGCGAGAGCTCCTCGCGCTCGAGAAGAACGCCGGCGTCACGCTCGCCCCCTGGGTCGAGGATGCGCGCGTCGCCCCGACCCCGGCGAAGGCCAAGCCTCGCCGTCACTCCAAGCCGCACGACTCCTCCGACGGCGATGGGCGCGCGCGGAAGGTCATCGTGTCGATGGGCCGGGCCGAGGGGCTCGAGCCCTCCGACATCATCCACGCGATCACGGCCGCGACCGGTCTCGACGGCGAGCACGTCCGGAACGTCCGGGTGCTCGAGCGGTTCACGCTGCTCGAGGTGCCCGAGCAGGACGTCGACCGCGTGGTCGATCGCGTGAGCGGCACGGAGCTGCTCGGCCGGCTCGTGCAGCTCGAGCCCGCGGCCACGTAGAGCGCGGCGTTCGTCCCGCCGGCCGGGGCGCCGGCGCGGTGTCAGGTCTCCGTCAGCTGCCGCGGCCGGCCGGCGCGACTTCGGGTCGCGCCGATGTGTTGCGGTGTGTAGGCCGGCTGTTAGGCCGGGAACCTAACGCTTGGAGGTAACGGATCTTGCGTGTGAAATCGCTCGCCCGACGGCGCCCCTCGGTACCGATGGTCGTCTCGTTCATCGCCCTGTTCGTGTCGCTCGGCGGGGTCGGCTACGCCGCTGTGTCCCTGCCCAAGAACAGTGTCGGAAACGCTCAGCTCCAGAACAACAGCGTCGGCAACTTCAAGCTGAAGTCCAACGCAGTCGGGGCGAAGAAGATCATCAACGGCTCCGTCGGCGCCAGCAAGGTGACCTCGAGCCAGGTGCAGCTGCGGGTCGGAAGCTCGTGCTCGACCGGCGCGATCAGTGCGATCGGCCTGTCCGGGAGCGTGACGTGCACGCCGACGGTCGGCAACGAGTACGGGTCGAACACCGCGGCCACGACGCTCGGGACGAGCGCGACGCAGGTCGCCACGCAATCGCTCGCGGCCGGATCTTCGTACCTGGTGCTCGCTTATCCGCATGCGGTCATCACCCCCGGAGGTACGGGGCAGAACGTCGAGGTCGACTGCACCCTGTCGGTGCCGGCGGGCTCGGGGACACCGCCGCCGGCGAACCCGACGACCACGACGAAGACCTTCGCGGTCGATCTCGGCTCGAGCGCGCACGCCGTTGCCGGAACGATCCCGCTGGTGCTGCCCGTCGCGTCGTCGACGAGCATCCAGCCGGCGACCGTTGTCTGCACTGACACGGCCACGCCCAGCGCACCGGCGCCGACGGTCACCGTCGACACGACCATCAGCGCGCTCCAGACCGCGAGCAACAACTAGCGGCCGCCCCGGCACGCACAGGGACGACCACTGACGCCTGAGGGAAGTGGCCGGTCCCGCCGGGGCGGGCGGGACCGGCCGGGGGCGCGATAGCGTCCGGTGAACACCCGGCCGCCCCGAGCCGGGGATTCGCAGACATGGGAGGTAATGCGATGCGCCTACCGCGCCCCTCGGCGTCGCTCGTGGTGTCGTTCCTGGCCCTGTTCGTCGCGCTCGGCGGAGCGAGCTGGGCGGCGATTCATCTGCCGCCGCACAGCGTGGGTAACGCACAGCTCCAGAATTTCTCGGTCGGCAACGCCAAGCTGAAGCCGTTCTCGGTCGGCGCCGGCAAGATCATCCCCGGCGCGATCGGCTCCGGCCAGGTGAACTCGAGCCAGGTGCAGCTGCGCATCGCCGGTCCGTGCAACGACGGCGCGATGCAGTCGATCGCGGTGTCGGGAGACGTGACCTGCACGCAGGTCCTGCCGAACGAGTACGGGAAGACCGCGCAGTCGGTGACGCTCGGGAGCGGCTCGACGCCGGTTCTCAGCGAGTCGCCGCCGGTCGGCGTCCCCTATCTGGTGAGCGCCGATGCCGACGTCCACCTGACCGAGAACGCGTCGGGCGCGCAGTCGGTGTCCGTCGAATGCGGGCTCGGCCTCGCCGGCCCGGGGCAGGCGTTCAGCGCGGGGACGCTCGGCGACTTCACCGTCGAGCTCGACGCCACCAACTTCGGCCAGTCATCCGGGACGATTCCGCTGACGCTCGCGGTGGCGCCGTCGAGCGCTCAGCCGGCGCTCGAGGTCAGTTGCTCGGATGTGCCCGCCGGAGGCGGCACGGCCCCGACCGCCACCGTCAACGCCACGCTCAACGCGATCCAGACCGCGAGCAACAACTGACGAGGCTCAGCGATCTTCTGAGGACTCGTGCACGACGATCACCGGGCACGACGCGTGCTTGAGGAGAGCTGTGGTCGTGCTGCCCTCGAGCCTCGCTCGGAGGCCACTCAGACCACGCGACCCGACGACGATCGCGTCCGCGTGGTTGTCCTCGGCCACGCGCAAGATGGTGTCCGGCACTTTCCGCTCGTCGGGTACCGCGAGCGGTTTCGCATCGAGCCCGAGCGACTGCGCGAGCGCCGCGCCCTCGCCCGCGACCTGCTCGGCCTGCGAGTGGACGCCATCGTCGATGTCGCGCGCAACCTCCGGGTCGACCATCGGCGTGGGGAGCAGCCCGTCGGCGCGCATCCCCGGGATCGCGTAGGCAAGCCCCGGCTCCCAGACGGTGACCACGAGCGCCGAGCGCCCTCCTAGCAACCGGGCAGCGTCGGTGACCGCCTGGCGCGAGGCCGGGGATCCATCGAAAGCGATCACGATCGGTCCGTCGGCTGCGCCCACGCGAGGGAGCATAACCCGAACCGTGCGGGCCTCTAGGACCGGTGGGGAAGTTACGCACCCGCCCACGAACCGGCAACATGCCGCGGATGGAACCTTCCCGCCCCCCGGGGTGGCTGCCAAAGGACGAGTTCGATTCGATCTTCGGCCGCGTGCCACGTCTCTGCGTCGAGGTCGTGATCGTGGCGCCGAAGCTCGGCGTGCTGCTGGCGCGACGTGACATTCCACCGAACGTCGGCGCGTGGCACATTCCCGGCGGCACCGTGCTGTTCGGCGAGCCGCTCGTCCAGACCGTCAAGCGAGTCGCGCGGGACGAGCTCGCGCTCGAGGTCACCGTGGGGGAGCTGCTCGGATACATCGAGTACCCGAGCCACTACAACAACGGGCTCGACTCGCCGGTCGGGCTCGCCTTCGCGGCGCAGACGACGCGTTCGGAAGCGGCGGCGCAGGACCTGCCGAATGGTTGTCGATGGTTCAGCAGCCTGCCTGAAGGCCTCTATGAGGAACAGCGTGACTTCCTGATCCAGCGCCTCGGCTTCGCGTCGTCAGGACAGGCGCCCCCGGATCAGTAGACCGGGGCGAACCTGCGGCGAAGCGTTCCCGCTCTACCTACTAGGCTGCGGGCATGTCAAATGCCAACATGAACACAAGCCACGGCACGATCTCGTTCGAACTGTTCGACGACGACGCGCCCGAGACCGTCGGCAACTTCCGCAAGCTCGCCGGCGACAAGTTCTACGACGGGGTCATCTTCCATCGGATCATCACCGGGTTCATGATCCAGGGGGGCGACCCCGACGGGACCGGCACGGGTGGCCCGGGGTACACGTTCAAGGACGAGTTCAACGACCACAAGGTGGTCCGGGGCGCGCTCGCGATGGCGAACGCCGGCCCCAATACGAACGGGTCCCAGTTCTTCATCGTCACCGCCGACAGCGCGCCGTGGCTCGACGGCAAGCACACGGTGTTCGGTCAGGTCACCGACGGGATGGACACGGTTGACGCGATCGAAGGCGTGCGCACCGGCGCCGGCGACCGTCCGGTCGACCCGCCGGTGATCAACTCGATCGATCTCGACTAGCCCGCGTAGTTGTTGAACACCCCGGTGCTGAACACCGGGAGACCGGGCGTGCCGGCATACCCGAGCCGGTGCAGGCCGAACATGTTCTCGAGCGTCGCCAGCAGCGAGAAGTGGTTGAAGTAGTCGATGACGTCGCTGCTGTTGGCCTTGACGTAGGGTGAGATCAGCAGCAGGCCGACCTGTCCGCCGCCTCCGGTCGGGGTCGTCTGGCCGCTGCCGAGCGACACCGGCGCGGTGGTGGTCGTCGTCGCGGGCGTACTCGTCGTGTCGGTGGTGGTGGTCGTCGCCGGCAAGGTCGGGGTGGTGTCGGTCGTCGTCGTGTCGGTGGTCGTCGTGTCGGTGGTCGTCGTCGGAGGTCGAGGTGGTGTCGGTCGTGGTCGTGTCGGTGGTCGTCGTTCCCGGCGTGGTCGTTCCGGGCGTCGTCGTACCCATCGCTCCCGGCGGCGCGACCGGCGTCCCGGCCGGGAGCCCGCGGAGATTCGGATAGGACGCGGGGCTCGCGCAGCAGGCGCTCGGGTCGGTGTACTGCCCGGTCTGCGGGGCCTGATCGAACGTGATCGCGATCAACCCGCCGTCCTTGTAGGCCGGCGAGCGCTTGATCTCGGGCACGACCGACTTCAGGAAGCGGTTGGCGGCGGCGAGCCCGGTCGCGGCGTCCGCGCGACATGGCGCTTCGCTGCCGTCGTTGCACGCCGCGGGGATGATGTACGAGAGCGTCGGGGTTGTGCTTGCGCTCTTCAGATCCTTGGCAAGCCGGCCGATCCCGACCTCGTTGTTGTGGCACGCGGCGCCGCTCGTCATCGATCGGAAGTACACGAACGGGTTGCGCCAGGCCGGGGAAGCATTCTTGGCCCCCGCCGTCTGCGGCACCTTGCTGCCGATTTTCGGAACGCGGCAGGCGGATTTCGCGGTCGAGGGCACGCCCTGCACGTAAGCCTTCCATGTATCGCCGGCGGTCGAAAGCTGGCCCGCGAGCGTCTTGGTGGCGGCCGGATACTCGCAGCCGTTGCCGATCACCTGCCCGCGCGCCCCCTTGGTGGCGGGCTTGATCGGAGCGAACACCGGACAATCGCCGGCGGTCTGCACGGTCGGCCCCTGCCCGCTGACCAGCCCGATCTCGTTCGCGAGCGGCGCGCCTGCGACCGCGTAGTAGTTCTGGACGAGCTCGCCCTCGTGACGGAGCGCGCCGCTCAGATACCCGCTCGAGGTCCCGAACGACTGCGTGTAGCCACGGTCCGAGAGGACGATCAGGAACGCGTGCTTGACCGGCGGAAGCCCGTTCAGACCTGCCGAGGTGGTGTCGGTGCCCGTCGTCGACGTCGGCGAGGTGCTCGGCGACGCGGACGCCTGATCGTCCTGCACGGCGGGGGCAGCGCTGCCGCCGCCCGCCGCGCCGGCGCCGCCACCACCACCGCCGCTGCCCGATCCGCCGCTCTGCGAAGCGATCACGGTGTGAACCGCCGGCGTGGTCGAGGGGTGGAGTCCGACCACGATCAGCGGCGCGCTCGCGAGCGTCTCGACGCTGGTCCCGCCGACAAGCGATCCGACAATCACGCCGAACGCGAGCATCCCCATCACGGCCACCGCGCCGGCGGCTGGCGAGGGCATCACGAATCCACCGGTCCGCGGCCCGCGATCCGGCTCTGCGAGCGAGTCGGCGAGCGGGGTGCCCGGAGGGAGATCCGGCGCGGGTCCCTGCTCGTGGATCGCGCCGATCAACCCCGCGATCTGCGCGGGCAGCGGGCCGCGGCGAACCCCGCACTCCACGCAGTAGCGCTGGTCGTGGGCCAGTGGCGCATCGCACTCGGCACATCGCAGCATGCTGCGCGGCTCGGTGGCCGTGGGTTCCGTAGTGCTCATCGCCGGTCCGCCAGTGTGGTCGCCCTAACCCGGCCAGATGTGAACATCTTGAGATAGGGCAGACGGTCCCGTCCGACGGCCAGTCAGCTGTCTCGGTTACGACTCGTTCACAAATGTCGCAGAGCCGCGACTGATACTACGCAGCGGGGGAGCGCTGGGGGCGCCCGCGACCACCCGACAACATCACACACGGGAGACAACCACTGGCGGTTCAGCCAGACCACAGCGACGGCGAGAGCAGGGGACGGGCGGGAGACGATTCGACCCGCGAGCTGCCGGCTGTCCCTGCGGCCCAGTCCGAGGACCGGTGCGGTGCATGCGGGGCTCCGCTCGCACACGATCAGCGCTACTGCGTCGAGTGCGGCGAGCGCCGGGGTCAGTCGGGATTGCCCGTTGCCGCCGCGCCCACGACCGAGGTGCGGTCGCGCCGGGTCCGCTCCGCCGGAGCGCCGCGCACGCCGCGCACCTCGGCCGGCACCACGCTGGTCGCCGGGATCGGGGTGCTGCTGCTGGCGGTTGGACTCGGCTTCCTGATCGGGAACAACGGCAACAACACCACGACCACGAAGGCTCAGAGCCCGGCCGCCCAGGTCATCACCGTGCAGGAGGGCAGCGGAGGCCAAACCAATGCAGCCGCCGCGACCACTACCAGCAAGGCTTCCAACACCGCCCCGAAGGGCCTGAGCGGCAAGCTCAAGAAGGCCGCGACCCAGAGCGCCCCGCCGTCCGCCGCGGTGCAGAAGAAGGCGAACGCCGCCGCGAGCAAGGTCCTCGGGAACTCCAAGAACCTGGCACCGCCCACCGTCACCACCGGCGGATCCTGCAGCGGCGGCGCCGGCTGCCAGAGCGGCAAGTTCACCGGCAACTTCTTCGGGAACTGATCATGCGACTCCCCAAGCCCGGCGGCAAATCCTCCAAGTCCGCGACCGCACCGCCTTCCGGCGCAACCCCGTCCGCGGCGCCTGGAACGTCAGGCGCGCCCCCGACCGAGAGTCAGGTCATCGACCTCGAGCGCCGGCGCGACGTGCTCAAGGCGCGCGTCGCCGAGTTGCAGTGGGACCTCGGCGGGCTCGCGTACGAGATGGCGATCCGCGACCGGATCCGCGTCGACGTGCTGATCCAGCGTGCGGCGCTGCTCCAGGACGCGGACTCCGAGCTCGGTGAGATCGAACGGATCCTGCGACTCGAGCACAGCGCCACCGCGGGCGCGTGCCCGTCGTGCGGGGCGCCGCACAGCACCGGCGCGTCGTTCTGCTGGCAGTGCGGCCAGCCGATCCTGCAGCAGGTTCCGCACGACTCGATCTTCCGCTGAGGCGACGCTCCGGCTGGCGACCGGGCGCCGTCGCTCGTCAGCCGAACTTGCCCGCGACGTAGTCGCGCGTGCGCGGGTCTGCGGCGCTCCGGAAGATCGTCGCGGTGTCGCCGTATTCGATCAGCGTCCCGACTCGCGCGGGGCCGGTCGTGTCGAGGCTGAAGAACGCCGTTCGGTCTGCCACGCGGGCCGCCTGCTGCATGTTGTGCGTGACGATCACGATCGTGAAGCGATGCTTGAGGTTGTGCATCAGATCCTCGATCGAGGCGGTCGCGACCGGATCGAGCGCTGAGGCGGGCTCGTCTAACAGCAACACGTCGGGCTCGATCGCGATCGCGCGGGCGATGCACAACCGCTGCTGCTGGCCGCCCGAAAGGCCGAGCGCGCCGGCGCGCAGGCGATCCTTGACCTCGTCCCACAACGCCGCCTGGCGCAGCGCCTGCTCGACGCGATCGTCGAGCCGCGCCTTCATCCCCAGGTTACGGGCGGCCCAGGCGACGTTGTCGTAGATCGACTTCGGGAAGGGGTTGGGCTTCTGGAACACCATCCCGATCCGGCGGCGCACCTCGACGCGGTTGGCATTGCTCCCGTAGAGGTCGTGACCGTGGTAGAGGACCTGGCCGTCGATGCGGAACCCGGGGATCGAATCGTTCATCCGGTTGAGACTGCGGATGAACGTCGACTTGCCGCACCCGGATGGGCCGATCACCGCGGTCACCTGGTTGCGGTAGATCTTCAGCGAGGCGCCGGCCAGCGCAGGGTTGCTGCCGTAGTACACCGACATGTCGCGGATGTCGAACACGACCGCGTGCTCGCCGGGCGTCCCGCCGTTGGCGACCTCGGGCGTGATTACCGGCAGCACCGGTTCGGTCCGGATCCGGATGCGCCGCCGAGCCTCCTCGGCGCGACGTATCTGGCTGGCGGTCCGGTCGGGGTCGGTCATCGCGAGATCTTCGCACGGCTGCGGGCCAGCAGCAGGCGGGCTCCGACGTTCGCGATGAGAATCAACACCATCAGCACGAATGCGGCGCCCCAGGCGCGGGTGACAGCCTCGGTTAGCGGCAAGTCGAACGACGTGTAGATGAACATCGAGACGCTCGGCACGCCGTGGAACAGGTTCAGGGATGTCTGGTCCGGGTTGTACAGCGAGTTGCAGATCAACAGCGGGGCGGTCTCGCCTGCCGCCCGGGCGGTGGCGAGGATCGCGCCGGTGAGGATCCCGCCGACCGCCGCGGGGAGGATCACGCTGACGACTGTGCGCCAGCGGCTCACGCCGAGCGCGTCTGCGGCCTCGCGCATGTTGTTCGGAACCAGCAGCAGGACCTCCTGGCTCGAGCGGGCCATCAGGGGCAGCATCACGATCGCGAGCGCGATCCCGCCGGCGAACCCGGACTGCTTGTGCTGAGGGATCACGATCAAGCCGTACACGAACAGGCCGACCACGATGGTCGGGAGGCCGGCCATGACGTCGAGCGCGGTCTTGAGGATTGGCGCTGTGCGCGACCGGGGGCCGGCGAATTCGGTCAGGTACAGCCCGGTCATGACTCCGAGCGGGAGCGCGATCAGCGCGCCAAAGGCGACGATCTCGAGCGTCCCGAGCAGCGCGTTGAAGATCCCGCCACTCGCCAGGCCCTGCGGATTGCTGACGACAAAGCTCAGGCTGAGCGCGGACACGCCGCGGGTGGCGACTCCCCAGCACACGATCACGAGCACGACGATCGCGAACACCGCCGCCGCGGTGGCGGCGATCTGCACCGTCCGACTGACCGCGGCGCGCCGGCGGAGGTTGCCCGACGGCGTCAGCGGCGCCATCGGGTCGAAGGGCATGCCCTGGTATGGCGCAGTCTCGGGCAGGGCGCTCATATGACCCTCTGGCTGACGTCGAACCGCCCGGCGATGGCGCGCGCGGCGAGGCTCGTCAGCATCCCGATGATCACCAGGAGCAAGCCGGCGTAGAACATCGCCGCCAGGTGCAGCGGGTTTACCGGAGCTGTGAACTGGTTGGCGATCAGAGAGGCGAGAGTCGAGGCAGGCGCGAACAGCGACACCTGAGTTCTGGTCACGCTGCCGATCACGAACGACACGGCGATCGCCTCGCCGAGCGCGCGGCCGAGCCCCAGCACCACGGCCGCGCTGATGCCGGACACGGTGCTCGGCAGGACGATCCCGCGGATGATCTCCCACTGCGTCGCCCCGAGCGCAGCCGCGCCGTCTTTGAGCTCCGACGGCACGGTCAGGAACAGGTCGCGGGTGAGCGCCGAGATGATCGGGAGGATCATCACGGTCAGCACCAGCCCCGCGGCGAACATGCTGATTCCGATCGGCGAGGCCGGTCCGAACAACGGGATGAAGCCGAGCGCGCTGTGCAGCCCCGGCTCGAGCTTGTCGACGAACGGGACCAGCACGACCAGGCCCCAGAATCCGTAGATGATGCTGGGCACCGCCGCGAGCATCTCCACGAGCGGCCCGACGACCGCGCGTACCCTGGCCGGCGCCATCAAGCTGAGGAACAGCCCGATCGCGATTCCGAGCGGCGCGGCCAGCACGATCGCCATCAGCGAGCTCACTGCCGTCCCGTAGATGAGCGCTCCGGCGCCTTCGACGTGGAATCCGGGCTTCCAGTCCGTGTGCCCGACGAACCCCAGGCCGAATGCTGAGATCGCGGGGCGTGCGTTCACCACCAGCTGATAGACGACGTCGAGGAGCGTCACCACGACGAGCACGCCGGCGAGCGCGCATAGTCCGAACAGCACGCGGTCGCCGAGCCGTCCAGCCGGCCGCGGGCGCGTTCCTGAGCGTGCGCGGCCACCCCGCCGCACCGAGGTGAACCGTTCCCTCGTGGACACGGCGCGCAAGCGTACGGAAAAGCGCGAGAGGTAACCCGCCGGCCGCGCAAGCGCTCACAAGTTTTCAACAACGTGGTTACAACGTGGCCACAAGTGGCGAAATCGCCACAGAGATGCTTAGCCATCTCGCGAGGGGCGGCCGGGCCACGTCGAGAGCTGTATCGGGAATTTCCCCAATAGGAAGGAAGACTGCTTTGCGCTCCAAGAGATTGGCCAGCCTGACGTGCGCGGGATTGTTCGCGGGCTTGGTCCTCGCCCTCAGCGCCGCCGCCGCGTCGGCGTCGACGCTGGTCGGCGCCGGTTCGACGCTCGTTGCCCCCATCGAGGCCGAATGGGCCACGGCGTGGGGGAACTCCACCGGCAACACCGTGACCTTCGCCGCCGTGGGCTCTGGCAGCGGTGAGTCGGACATCGCCAAGGGCCTCGTCGACTTCGGCGCGTCAGACGCTCCGCTGTCGGTCTACTCGGGCGTTCCGGGCAACCTCGTCCAGATCCCGTGGGCGCTGACGGCCACAGGCGTGAGCTACCACATCAGCGGGCTCCGGCTGCCCCGCCACACGAACCTCCATCTGACCGGATCGGTGCTCGCGAAGATCTACCTCGGGCAGATCACCAACTGGAACAGCCCGCAGATCAAGGCCCTGAACAAGGGCGCGAGCATCCCGAGCACCCCGATCACGCCCCTTTGGCGAAGCGATTCCTCAGGCGACACCTATGCGTTCACGCGGTATCTGTCCGACGTGTCCGGTGCGTTCAGTGGCAAGGTCGGCAGCTCGACGACGGTCAGCTTCCCGGTCGGCGTCGGCGCGAAGGGCAACTCCGGCATGGCGACCGCGCTCGCGGGAGCGAACGGCGGCATCGCTTACATCGCGGTGTCCTATCTGATCGCCAACAACCTGCCGGCCGTCGGTATCAAGAACGCGGGCGGGCGCTACGTGGTTCCGAACCTGTCCGCGATTGAGGCGGCGGCAGCTGTGGTGAAGCACGTGCCCAACGGCAACCAGCTCACAATCGTCAACCCGCCGAAGAAGGCCAAGAGCGCGTACCCGATCTCGACGTTCACGTACGCGATCGTCCCGACGAACGCGTCGCAGGGCTCACTACTAAAGTCGTTCATCGGCTACGCACTCGGTGGCGGGCAGCACTTCGGGCCCTCCCTCGACTTCGCACCGCTCCCAAAGATCGTCCACGCGGCCGACGAAGGCACCCTGAACGGAGTCAATTGACCGGGCGATAGATCGTCGTCCGTCGGGCCCGGGCACCCCCGGGCCCGGCGGCGCCGCCTTCCACGTAGTACGCGCTGCTTGTCGGCCTTTCCGCCGGTCGGGTTATCGGAAGGCCTGTTCGGTTATCAGACAGACCTGGAGGTTCTCGTGAAACGTCGTATCTTGCTCGTTGGGTCCGCGCTCGCCATCGCGGTCCCATTCGTAGTGGGAATTGGAGTGGCCGGGGCCGCGAGCACGGCCACCAAGCCGGTCGTATTGAAATGCCATATGTCGCTGAGCGCGGTGCCGCCGGCCGGCTCAAGCCAGGTCAATCAGCCACCTGCCCAGGGCAACCAGTACGGCGCGGTCCACTGCCCATCGATTGGCGGCGGGGTCGAGGCGACCTCGTTCAACGTGCCCGACAGTGGTGACACTGTCGGCAGTTACACCCAGTACTTCGGGACCGGCTCGATCCGCGGAAAGTTCGACCTGACACCGGAGGAGGGGTCGGGGTCGCTGTCCGCGACGACCTTCGAGAGCGAGTCCTGGGTCGGGACGCTGACTGTCACCGGCGGCACCGGGCCATATGCGAAGGCCGCCGGAAAGAAGGGCGTCATGAAGTGCACCAGCGACGACACGGTGCATCTGACTTGCACGGAGAAGGTGAAGCTGTCGCAGCTGTGAGCGACATCGCACGCTTCGGACTCGACTGACGGGAGGCGCACGCCGGACACCGGCGTGCGCCTGGCCCGTTTTCATCCCAGGCTCACACCAAGCAAGCGCTCGAGCTGGGCGATCGTGTCCGCCGCCGCGCGGTGATGAACGGTCGCCATCCCGAGCTCCGCGGCGGGCTCGAGGTTGACCGACAGGTCGTCGACGAACACGCACTCCTCGGACGCGAGCCCGATGCGCTCGGCGCTCAGCGCGTAGATCTCGGGCGCCGGCTTTCGCATTCCGACCTCGCCGGAGATCACGACCGCGTCGAACAGTTCCGCGAGCACGACCCTCGGGTAACGCGTCGTGCCCCACGAGTTCGACAGGAGCCCGGTCCGGATCCCGGCGCCGCGCGCCCGCCGGACCGCGTCGAGCATCTGCTCGTCGGGTCGGGAGCCGGCGAACAGCCGCTCGAGCAAGTCCGGCGCCTCCACGCCCAGGAGCGCGGCGACGCGCGGCTCGAACTGCTCGGCCCCGACCGCGCCGGTCTCGAGGCCGAGCATCAGATCGCGGCACTCCGCGTCGTTGCGGAACAGCCGGAGCATCGCGTCGGGCTCGAGTCCCTCGAGCTCGCAGAACGCCCCGAACGAGTCGAACACGTCGGTCGTCAGCACACCGCCGTAGTCGACCAGGAGACCGCGGCGGCTCGCGTCCTCAGAGGCCATGCCGCGACACGTCGAGCGCGCGGTCGGCGATCTCGACGACGCCTTCGCCGAACGACTTCAGGTACGGATCGTCGGTGGAGCCCGCGAGCGACCGCTTGTAGTTGCCTTCCATGAATACGATGGCCTTCCACAGCGCGAGCGTCACGTACCAGTCGAGCGACTTCACCGACCGGCCGCTCCGCTGTTCGTACCGTGCGGTCAGCTCTGCCCGAGTGGGGAACCCCGGCCGCAGCGTCACGTTGTTCAGGTTGAACTTGCCGAGCCTGTCGCCCGGCTCGGTCCAGTGCATCAGCATGTAGCCGACGTCGGCCAGTGGATCGCCGATCGTCGCCATCTCCCAGTCGAAGATCGCGATCAGCCGCGCCGGACCCTGCGCTGCGAACATCGTGTTGCCGAGCCGGTAGTCGCCGTGGACGATCGTCGCCGGTGGCGACTCGGGGATGTTCGATCCGAGCCACGCCCCGACCTCCTCCACCTGCGGCAGCTCGCGCGTGCGGTTGTGCTCCCACAGCCCGTTGAAGCGTCTCAGCTGGCGGTCGAGATAGCCCGTCGGCTTGCCGAACCCTTCGAGCCCCGCGGCGGCCCAGTCGGTGTCGTGCAGCTCGACCAGCGCGTCGATCAGCTCGTCGGCGATCCGGCTGTGCTCCTCGGGCGTGTCGAGTCGCGCGGGGACCGAGTCGGTGATGACATCGCCGGCGATCCGCTCCATCACGTAGAACGGCACCCCAATCACCTCGATGTCCTCGCACACCGCGAGCACCTTCGGCGCCCGCACGCGCGTGGCCTCGAGCGCGCGCAACAGCCGCGCCTCGCGGAGCACGTCATGGGCGCTCGGCGGGAGCGGCCCGCGCGGCGGACGCCGGAGCACGGCATCCGTCGACAGCGCGAACGTCACGTTCGAGTGCCCGTCGCCGATCGGGGTCGCGGTCAGGTCCGCCGGCGCATCGAGGTGGTGCGCGCCGAGGAACTCGATCAACGGCTCGAGCACGAGCAGCGGCTCGCGCTCGTTGGCCGCGGCGTCGGCGTGCGTGCGCACGATGTCATCGGGGGCGAGCGTGACCGGCATGGAGTGACGCAGGGTACCGGCGGGGGTGCAGACGGCAGCTACTCTCGACTCAGAACGATGCCCGAGCTACCCGAAGTCGAGATCACCGCACGTCTGATCGGCGCCGCCGTGGCCGGCGCGGAGATCGAGTCCGCGGTCGCGCCCGGCATCAACGCGTTGAAGACGTTCGACCCCCCGCTCGCGGCCCTCGATGGGCGCCGGTTCGAGCGCGTCGGGCGCCGCGGCAAGCTGTTCGTGATCGAGCTCGACGGCGCCCTGGCGATCGAGATCCACCTGATGTCCGCCGGCCGCCTGCAGCTGTTCGACACGCGCGCGTCGTTGCGCGACCGGACGTCGCGCTTCCTGGTCCGCCTCAGCGACGGCCGGGAGCTGCGCCTGCGCGAGTTCGGCACCCGCCAGCGCGCCTGGGTCAAGCTCCTGCGCGCCGCCGAGGTCGACGAAGAGGAGACGATCGCCGCGCTCGGCCCCGAGGCATGGCCGGATCCACCGCCGTTCGCCGAGCTGCTCGACCAGCCGCGGCCGCTGTACGCGCTGCTCCGCGATCAGCACGTGATCGCCGGCATCGGCCGCTCGTGGGTCGACGAGATTCTGCACGCGGCGATGATCTCGCCGTTCAAGCGCGGGTCCGACCTCGACGAGGACGAGGCGGTTGGGCTGCGCGACACCACCATCCGCGTCCTCGGCGACGCGATCGCGCACTACGAGGCGATGCTGTCGCTCCCGGTCCCCGACAAGCTGCCGATGCCGCTCACCGTCCACCGCCGCAACGGCGAGCCCTGCCCACGGTGCGGAGATCAGCTCGAGGCCGTGTTCTACGAGGACTACGTGATGTGCTACTGCCCGACGTGCCAGACCGAGGGCAAGCTCCTCAAGGACCGGCGGCTATCGCGACTGCTCAAGTAGCGGTGCCCGGATAGGATCCGCACGCTCATGGCACTCAAAGCCGGCGACAACGCCCCCGACTTCGCGCTTCTCGACCAACACGGCGAGACCGTGTCGCTGGCGGGGCTGCGCGGCAAGACCGTGGTCCTGTACTTCTACCCGAAGGCCGACACGCCCGGGTGCACGACGCAGGCGTGCGGGGTGCGAGATCACCGCGCCGCCTATGCCGACGCCGAGACCGTCGTCCTCGGCGTCTCGCCCGACCCGGTCAAGCCGATAGCGAAGTTCGACGAGAAGTACAGCCTCGGCTTCCCGCTGCTCTCGGACGAGGACCACTCGGTGGCCGAGGCCTACGGCGTGTGGGTGGAGAAGAACCGCTACGGGCGCACGTACATGGGAAACGAACGCACGACGTTCGTGATCGGCGAAGACGGCACGATCCGCGACGTGTTCCGCAACGTCAAGCCTGCCGAGCACGATGAACTCGTGCTGGGCGCGCTCGCCGGCTCTTAGCGCAGCGGTCTACTGAAGGCCCTCGCGCGCCTCGCGCACGAGCGTCACAGCGTCGGGGAAGATGTGCGCCATCACGGTTCGCAGCTGCTCGGCCTGCTGCTCCGTCGTCCCCTGAATGTTGATGCGGTTCATCGCCGCGACCGTGAGATCAACCGCGAGCTTGATCGCGTTGTCGGCCCACGCGAGCCGCTGAGCGCCCTGCATCTGCTCGGCGAACTCGCCAAGACGGCGCTGCAGTTCGTCGGGATCTCCGAACAGGCCTCCGAATCCACTTCCTTCCATGGCGTCAATGGTACCCGGCGCGGGCCGTCGGGAGGACTCGATGGCGCCGTTTACGGCATAGACTGGCGCTGGTGACCCCCGAAGAGCGAGTTGCATACGAGAATCGCGTGCGCACGCGGCAGGTCGTGCTCGCCGCGCTCGCGGGCGTTTTCGTCATGCTCGCGGTGCTCATCCAGATCGGTGGGCCTCAGCCCAAGGTCACCGAGGACACGCTGAAGCTCGTGGTCGAGAACCAGCGGTTCACGCGAGACCTGATCGCCTCGATCATCAGCGCCATCGGCCTGCTCGCGCTCGCCTGGACACTCTGGTACCTGTGGGGATGCACGCGTTTCCGCGACCCGGCCGTCAAGCCGAGCTTCATCGGAGGGCTCGCGCTTGGGGGCTGCGTGCTGTCGGCGGTCAGCGTGATCGCGTTCGTGATCGCCTACGGGATCCAGGCGAACGACTTCGTGTCCCACGGGGTCCAGACGTACCCGCAGGCCAACGCGCTTCTGTCGAAGACCGTGATCGTCGTTCCGCAGATCCTGATCGACCTGAGCGCGCTGCTGATCGCGGTCGGGCTCGTGATGGTGTCCCTGACCGCGATGCGGGTCGGCTTGCTGACCCGCTTCCTCGGCTACGTCGGGATCATCGCGGGGGTGTTCACGATCATTCCGCTCGTGCCGATCCCGATCGTCGAGGCGTACTGGCTGCTCGCGCTCGCGTACCTGCTGAGCGGTCGCTGGCCGGGCGCCGTGCCGCCGGCCTGGAGCAGCGGTCGCGCCGAGCGTTGGCCGGCGAGACAGCGCCCGCCCGCCCGGGAGCCTCTGCTCGGCCGGGGCCGGGGCCGGGCCAGGCCCGCTCCGGCGCCCGCGCCGCCCGAGCCGGTCGGGGCGCCGACGGCGGCGAGCACCCGCTCGAGCACCTCGAAGCGCAAGCGCAAGCGCCGCAAATAACCCGGGTTGGCGGCGGCTCGCGCCAGTCCGTCAGACATCCGTCCGTTACCGCGCTGATCGGGTGCGCGCCGCTCGCGCGCTGCCGATCAATGGGTCTAGCTGTCCCGGCTCCTGTCCACGCCGGGGGCCGGGACAGATTTCGCTTCACCAGCCGTATCTGGAGGGCGAAGACAAACTCAGCTCTGATTCGGCCCTGGGGCACCTCGCCTGGGGCGTCGGGAGTCGGATCCGGAGCTGTGCGGGCTCGAGTTGGTGACCGCCGGGCGGCCAAACGCCGTCCGGCGGTCGCCGTTCATCGTGCCTCGACGACCGCTCGCGGCCGTACGACCACCGCTCACCGATCCGCTCTTGAGAAGCGCCGCACGCGGAGGCAAGGTTCGCGCCGACTATCAATCCCTCAGAGGAGGACTAGATGGAAGCCGCAAACATTGGCGGGCGTGAAGCGGACGTCGCGCCGGCCGATCCGACCGGTGGTCGGTCGGCGGGGTGGACGCCGGCTGATCCGGGGCCGTTGGGCTTGGCCGCGTTCGCCGGAACGACGTTCATGCTCAGCCTGATCAACGCCGGTCTGGTCGGCACGCATAGGTTGCCAGGCGGCGGTTTGCTCCCGATGGTGGCCGCGCTGGCGCTCGCCTATGGCGGCATCGCTCAATTCGTCGCGGGACTCTGGGAGTTCCGGACCGGGAACACGTTCGGAGCCGTGGCGTTCTGCTCGTACGGCGCGTTCTGGATCTCGTTCTTCTTCATCGTCCAATCCGTCGGCTCCAACGCGCCGGCCGAGGTGTTCAGCGGGCTCGGGCTATACCTGTGGATGTGGGGGATCTTCACGGCATACATGTTCATCGCGTCGCTGCGGACGACCGGGGCGGTCGCGCTGGTATTCCTGCTGTTGGCGATCACGTTCCTCATCCTCGGGATCGGCAACTCGGCGCTCGCCGGTACCGCCAGCGCCACCAACGGCACGATCAAGCTGGGCGGCTGGATAGGGCTCATCACTGCGCTTGCGGCCTGGTACGCGTCGTTCGCCGGGGTGATCAACTCGACCTACGGTCGGGTGATAGCGCCAGTAGTCCCGTTGAACCGCTAGCGGTCGAGAAAAGCCCATCAATACGCTGCTCTCGAGTAGAACTAGCGACAGACTCATCGAAACATCGCAGAACCGTGGAGCGCCGGCGGCAACGCCGGCGCTCTGGGCTGTCAGGAAGCCGGTTGCCGCCGGATCGGAAGGAGAGACTTAATGGCTGACACGACCAAGCCAGCGCCCGCTGAGGACGAGACCGCCGAGGATGAGGTCTCCGAAGCGCAGATCGCAGTCCACTGGCGGGAGGAGGAGTACTTCGAGCCGCCCGCCGCGTTCGCTGCTCAGGCCAACGCGAACGATCCGGCGATCCTCGAGCGCTTCAGCGAGGCGAACTTCCCAGATTGCTTCATCGAGTACGCCGACATGCTCACCTGGGACCGGAAGTGGGACACGCTGCTCGACGCGAGCGATCCGCCGTTCTTCAAATGGTTCGTGGGAGGGCGGCTGAACGCGTCGGTCAACTGCGTCGACCGACACCTCGAGACCCGCGGCGACAAGAACGCGTTGATCTGGGTGCCTGAGCCCGAGGACGTCGAGCCGGTCGAGATCACCTACGCGGAGCTGCACCGCCGCGTCAACGAGTTCGCTGCGCTGCTGCGTGACTTCGCCGGCGTGAAGGCCGGCGATCGGGTCACGTTCCACATGCCGATGGTCCCCGACCTGCCGGTAGCGATGCTCGCCTGCGCGCGGCTCGGCGTGATCCACTCTGAGGTGTTCGGCGGTTTCAGCGGCGCAGCCTGCGGCCAGCGCATGGCCGATGCCAAGAGCACCATCCTCATAACGATGGACGCCTATTACCGCAACGGCGACCTGATCGACCACAAGGCGAAGGCCGATCAGGCGATCGAGGAGGCGCGCAAGGAGGGGACCGAGGTCGAGAAGGTCCTGGTCTGGCGGAGGATCCCCGGCGAGTACCACTCTGAGAGCCCGATGGTCGAGGGCCGCGACTACTTCATCAACGACGTGCTCGCGGACTACAGCGGGCAGGAGGTAGAGCCCGAGTCGCTCGACGCCAACGACACGCTGTTCCTCATGTACACGAGCGGCACCACCGGCCGTCCGAAGGGGGCCCAGCACTCGATCGGCGGCTACCTCAGCTACGTGGCCGGCACGTCGAAGTACTACCAGGACATCCATCCCGACGACACGTATTGGTGCTTCGCGGACATCGGGTGGATCACCGGCCACTCGTACATCGTCTATGGGCCGCTGTCGCTCGGCACGACGAGCGTGATGTACGAGGGAGTGCCGACGTATCCCGATCCCGGACGTCCGTGGCGGATCGCGGAGAAGCTCGGGGTGAACATCTTCCATACCGCGCCGACGACCATCCGGATGCTGCGGAAGGTTGGGCCCGGCGAGCCGGAGAAGTACAGCTACCACTTCAAGACGATGACCACCGTCGGCGAGCCGATCGAGCCCGACGTGTGGCGCTGGTACCACAGCTTCGTCGGCAAGGGCGAGGCGGCGATCACCGACACCTGGTGGATGACCGAGACCGGCGGCTTCCTCGGAAGCACGCTTCCGGGTCTGCAGCCGATGAAGCCCGGCAGCTGTGGACCGGCGGCGCTCGGGATCCAGCTCGTGGTGTTCGATGAGAACGGCAAGGAGATCCCGGGGGGCTCCGGCAAGGCGGGCTACATCTGCGTGCGCAATCCGTGGCCCGGCCGGATGCTCACCGTGTGGGGGCAGGACCAGCGGTTCATCGACACCTACTACGCGAAGTTCTCGAAGCTCGACAGCAAGGACTGGCGCGACTGGCCGTTCATGTGCGGCGACGGCGCCGTCGAGGCCGCGGACGGCTACTACCGGATCCTGGGGCGGATCGACGACGTGATCAACGTCGCCGGGCACCGGCTCGGCACCAAGGAGCTCGAGTCGGCGGCGATCACCGTCGACGAGGTGGCCGAGGCGGCCGCCGTGCCCGTCGTCGACGAGGTGCGCGGGAAGATCGTCGAGATGTACATCTCGCTGAAGCCCGGGGTCGATGCCGACGCGGGGATCGACAAGAAGGTGTCCGACGCGATCGTCAGGGAGATCGGGGCCATTGCCCGGCCCAAGAACGTGTGGATCGTCAAAGACATGCCGAAGACGCGTTCCGGGAAGATCATGCGGCGCGTGATCGCGGCGGTCTCGAACTTCACCGACGTCGGCGACGTGATGACGCTCGCGAATCCCGAGATCGTCGAGGAGATCCGCCACCACGTGCAGGCCGAGAAGTCGGCCCGGGGCGAAGTCCCGCGCGAGCTCTCCGAGCAGGAAAAGGCGGAGATCGCCGCCTACGGGCACGCCGAGTAGCCGCAGGCCGCCGGCCTGCCACAGCCGATACTGCGCCCGGTCCTCGGATCGGGCGCGGTTCCGCTACCGCGCCTCTGGGTAGCAGACCCAGTGAGAGAAAGCGGAAGGAGAGATGCCTGTGGCAGACACGGCAACCCACAAGTCCGATCAGACCCTCGAGTCCAAGCTCGAGGAGATGCTCGACATCGAGACGTTCGACCCCCCCGAGGAGTTCGCCAAGCACGCGCTGCTCGACGATCCGTCGGTCTATGACGAAGCCGAGGAGGATTGGAAGGGCTGGTGGACGGCGCAGGCGAAGGAGCTCCATTGGTTCAAGGAGCCCAGCCAGGACGTGGACGAGTCCGACGCGCCATTCTTCAAATGGTTCGCAGACGGCAAGATCAACGCCTCCTACAACTGCCTGGACCGACACGTCGAGGCGGGCAACGGCGATCGGGTGGCATTCCACTGGCGCGGCGAGGAAGGCGAGGAGGAGGACCTCACCTACGCCGACCTGCTGCGCGACACCCAGAAGTTCGCCAATGCGCTGAAGGACCTCGGCATCGAGAAGGGCGACATCGTCGGCATCTTCCTGCCGATGATCCCGGAGGTCGTCGTCGCGATGATGGCGTGCGCCCGGATCGGAGCGCCGCACAACGTCGTCTTCGGCGGCTTCTCGGCCGGCTCGGTCCGCGAGCGGATGGAGTTCTCGGAGGCCAAGGCGCTGATCACGGTCGACGGCGCCCGGCGCAAGGGCAAGACCGCGAACATCAAGCAGGCGGTCGACGAGGAGATGGGTGAACTGAAGTCGCTCGAGCACGTCATCGTGGTCAAGCGAACCGACACCGACTGCGAGATGACGGACGGTCGCGATGTCTGGTACCACGAGATCGTCGAGAACGCCGCCGACGAGTGCCCTGCCGAGGAGCTCGACGCCGAGCACCCGTTGTACGTGCTGTACACGAGCGGCTCGACCGCCAAGCCCAAGGGCGTGCTCCACACGACCGGGGGCTATCTGACCGGCGTCGCGTCGACGCACCGCCTCGTGTTCGACCTGCACCCGGAGGACGACGTGTACTGGTGCTCGGCCGACGTGGGCTGGGTCACCGGCCACTCCTACATCGTCTATGGGCCGATGGCCAACGGCGCGACCAGCGTGATGTACGAGGGCGCGCCGGACTATCCGCACAAGGGCATCTGGTGGGAGCTGTGCGAGCGCTACGGCGTGACGAAGTTCTACACCGCGCCGACGGCGATTCGTGCCTGCATGAAGTGGGGCGTCGAGCACGTGGAGAAGCACGATCTCTCCAAGCTCGAGCTGCTCGGCACCGTCGGTGAGCCGATCAACCCGAAGGCGTGGCTGTGGTACTACACGGTCATCGGCGGTGAGCGCTGCCCGATCGTCGACACGTGGTGGCAGACCGAGACCGGCGCGATCATGATCACGCCGCTGCCCGGGATCGTGGCCACCAAGCCCGGCTCGGCCACCCGGCCGTTCCCGGGCATCGCCGCCGAGGTGGTCGACGAGAAGGACGGCAAGCCAGTCGACGACGGTCAGGGACTGCTAATCATCAAGCGCCCTTGGCCGTCGATGCTGCGAACCCTCTACAAGGAGGACGACCGGTTCGTCGAGACGTACTTCGAGAAGTTCGGCAAGGACACGTACCTCGTCGGCGACGCCGCGCGCAAGGACAAGGACGGCTACTTCTGGATCATCGGGCGGATCGACGACGTCGTGAACGTGTCCGGGCACCGGATGTCCACGGCGGAGGTCGAGTCGGCGATCGTCGCGCATCCGAAGGTGGCTGAGGCGGCGGTGATCGGCCAGGCCGACGAGGACTCGGGCCAGGCGATCTGCGCGTTCGTGACGCTCGAAGGCGACGACGGCGAAGGGTCGGACGAGCTGGTCTCGGAGATCAACGACACCGTCGCCAAGCGGATCGGCAAGCTGGCGCGGCCGAAGCGGATCATCTGGGCGGACGATCTGCCCAAGACGCGTTCGGGCAAGATCATGCGCCGGCTGCTCCGGGACATCGCCGAGGGCCGTGCGCTCGGCGACGTCACCACGCTGCGCGACCCAGACGTGATGAAGCAGCTCGAGGGCAAGGTCCAGGAAGAGCAGAAGCAGGACGAGTCGTAACGGCTTCTGAGCCGTAGCCCCGCGGATACGGACGGCTGGTCATTCGTCCGTATCCGTAGGGTTTGCTCGCTCCGGGCGGTAGATCGGTCGATCTGCCGACCCAATGAGCGCGGTAGTCCGGAATCTGGGTGTCGTCGGCGGGCCTTCGGGCTCGCTCACGCTGCGCGACGGCTCGGCGGTCCGGCTGCGGCCGGTCGTGCCACACGACGAGGTCGCGATGCGGACGTTCCTTGAGGGAGTGTCGCCGGATTCGCTGCGCCGGCGGTTCTTCGGCGTCCCTGATGTACGGCGGACCGCTCGGTCGCTCGTCGAGGGCTGCTGCGAGGCGGACTTCGGACTGGTGGCGCACGCGGACGCGACGTCCGAGATCGTCGCGCACGCCGGCTGGTACCGGATCGACTCAGAGCGTGCCGAGGCGGCGTTCCTGGTCACCGACGGCTGGCAGGGCAGGGGTCTGGGCGCGCTGCTCTTTGCGCGCCTGGCGCAGGGTGCGCAGCAGCGCGGCGTCGCGACGCTCGTCGCCGACGTGCTCCCGGGCAACCGCGCGATGATCGCGGTGTTCGAGCGGTGCGGCTATCCGGTCGACGTTCATTGGGACGCGCACGGCGTCGAGGTGCGGATCGCACTCGCCGCGCCGGCGCCGGCGCCTGCGTCTGCGCCGGAGCTGGCGCCGGCGCTCGCCCGCGCGGCGTAGCTCACTCAAGTATCCGGTCTCCTCACCGATCACCTGGCAGGGACCGGACCCAACCCGGGACGTACATGGCAATCGAAGACCTGAGCAGGGACCTCACCGATCACGCGCCGCCGCGGGAAGGCGCCGCCGCGTGGCCGCTCCGTGAACTGGCCGACCACGACGGCGAGCTCGGCGAGCTCAGCCGCGACGTCGCCCGCACGCTCGACGAGCTCGCGCAGACCACGTCCGAATTCTCGTGCGGCTCCGCGCGGAGCTCGCTCGCGGTTTCGGTGATCAGCGACAACATGCAGCGCCTGCGCGACCAGCTCGAGGTGCTGAGCGTCCGCTCGGGCTCGCTGCGCGAGTCCTCGGCGCAGACCGCGCAGTCGGCCGGCGAGTCGGCCGAGCTGCTCGAGCAGCTGTCGCTCGAGAGCGCGCGCGGCCTCGACGTGCTCGGGCCGTTGATCGACGCGATCCGCCAGATCAGCGACCGGGTGGTGCGGGTCCACGAGCTCGTCGAGACGCTCGCCGCCAACGAGCTCGCGAGCATCGAAGAGTTCTCGGCGATCATCCACCGGATCGCGAGCCAGACGAAGCTGCTGGCGCTGAACGCCGCGATCGAGGCGGCTCGAGCCGGAGAGCACGGGCGTGGTTTTGCCGTCGTCGCCGACGAGGTCGGCAAGCTGGCGTCGGAGACTTCCTCGCAGACGGCGCGGATCCGCGAGACGGTGACCCGCACCCGGTCCCAGATGGACGAGGTCGTCGCCGGCGCCGCGACCGCGCGCGAGCAGACGGCCAAGAGCAGCCAGGACGCCGACTCCGGTCGCGAGATCCTCGAGCGGATGTCGGGGCTGATCGGGTCCTCGAACGACACCGCGACGCAGATCGCGACACTCGCGCGCCAGCAGCTCGAGGACGTGCAGGAGATCGACGTCAACCTTCAGGCGATCACCGCCGGCAGTGCCGAGATCGAACAGCACGCGGAGTCGGTGGCGCGGGCGCAGTTCGAGCTGTCGGCGAGCACCGAGCGGGCGTCGGTGACGCTCGCGCGTTACGACACGGGCGGGCTGGTCTCGCGCCTGCGCGCCCGCTGCGAGGGCTTGGCCGAGGAGCTCCGGGAGATCCTCGAGGCGGCAGTCGACGAGCGCCAGGTGAGCCTCAGCAAAGTGCTCGAGCTTCGTTACCAGGAGGCGACTGGCCCGCTGATCGACCGGTTCGCGCGGCTGTTCGACGTGACGCGCGCGGATCCGGCGGGATTCTCGCCGCCGAAGTACCACACCGCATACGACGCGCTCGTGGACCGCGCGATGATGGCGCGGATGGACGCGGTGCTCGCGGCCGAGCCGAAGCTGACGTTCGCGTTGCCGTTCGACCTCAACGCCTGGGCGCCCGCGCACAACAGCGTGTTCTCGCAGGACATCACGGGCGACCCGGGCAAAGACCTGGCCGGGAATCGCACCAAGCGGTTCTTCCTCGAGTCCGGCGCGCTGACCCGCGCGTCGCGGATGGAGCTCGGCGTCGAGCTGCCAGGCGAGGTGCTCACGCGCACGCAAATCACCGCCGCCGGCGCCCGGTTGCGTGAGCCCGCGCACGATCACCGGCCGTTCCTGCTCCAGACCTACGCGCGCGACACCGGCGCGGTGCTGACCACCCTGTCGGTCCCGCTGTACGTCCACGGGCAGCGCTACGGCTGCGTGTGCCTGGGCTGGGATCCTGAGCGCCTGCGCGCCTGAGGTTCGGGCCTAAACCCCGAGTCGCCGGCTGAGGTCGGCGACGTGACGGCGCGCCACCGGGATCGACTGGGCCCCGTCGAACCCGAGCTCGGCCGTGCCCCCGAACAGCGGGCGGAGCTCGACCGCGCGCGCGAGGTTGGCGACGAACTGCCGGTGCACGCGAACGAACTCGAACTGCTCCCAGCGATGCTCGAGCTCGTTCAGCGTCGTTCGCAGCAGGTAGCGCCCGTCGTCGGCGACGATCCGGACGAAATCGCCGTGCGACTGGACGTACAGGATCGACGCGCGGTTGATCAACCGAGTGGATCCGGCGCGCGCCCCCGAGACCGCGATCATCTCGCTCTCGGCCGTCGCGGCTTGCGGGCGTGTCCGGCGGTCGTCCCGGTCGGGGTGGGCCGCGGTCGCCTCGACCGCGGCGGCGACGCGCTCGAGCGCCTCCTCGAGCCGGCGCCGGCTGACCGGCTTGCGCAGATAGTCGACCGCACGGAGCTCGAACGCGTCGACGGCGGCGCCGTCGTGGGCGCTCACGAACACGAGCTGCGGTGGCGCGGCGAACCGTCTCAGCACGCGCCCGAGCTCGACGCCGTCGAGGTCGGGCATCCGGACGTCGAGGAAGATCACGTCGTAGGACTGGCTCGAGGCCTTGAGCAGCGCGTCGTGGCCGCCGAACGCGCATTCGACCTCATGCACGCCTTGGAAGCTCCGCAGGAGTCGCGCGAGGTCCTCGAGCTGGGTGTGCTCGTCGTCGACCGCGAGGATCGTCAGCTGGTCGGCGCTCATGCCGAGCCGACGAGCTCCGGATCGGGAATCTCGCCGCGGAGGTTCGGCACGGTCATGACCGCGGCCGTCCCCTCGCCGAGATCCGATTCGATCCGGAGCGCGTAGCGCTCGCCGAACGTCGCCCGCAGCCGCGCGTCGACGTTGGACACGCCGATCCCGCCACCGGCTCCGGCCAGGACCGCCCCGAGGCGCTCAGGCTCGATTCCGGCGCCGTCGTCAGTAACGCGGAGCTCGACGTCGCCGCGGACGATCCGGGCCAAGATCGTCACCCGCCCCGTTCCGGCGCCCCGCTCGACCCCGTGGCGGACCGCGTTCTCGACCAGCGGCTGCACCGACATCGCCGGCACGACCGTCCCGCGCGTCGACTCCGGGACGTCGACCGTGACGTGCAGGCTGCCGCGGAACCGCGCCTGCTCGAGGCGGAGATACCGCTCGACGTGGTCGATCTCCTCGCCCAGCGTCACGTACGAACGGCCGTCGCGGAACAGGTAGCGCGTGAACTCGGCGAAGTCGATCAGCAGGTCGCGCGCCTCCTCGGGGCGGGCATGGATGTCGCCGGCGACGGCGGCGAGCGCGTTGTAGATGAAGTGCGGCGAGATCTGCGCCCGAAGCGCGCGCAGCTCGGCCTGGGCGAGGCGCTCCTCCTGTTCGGCGACGAGCGACAGCTCGACCTGCGCCGACACCAGGCTGGCCGCCTCCTGCACGACCCGCAACTCGTGGTGACTCGGGCGCCCGACCGACCGATAGAACATGATCAGCGTGCCGATCCGCTTGTCCTGGGCGATCAGGGGCGCGAGCACGGCCGACCGCAGCGGGCAGCTCGGGTCCGAGGACACCAGCCTCGGGACGATGTGCAGGCGGTTGTCGCGCGCCCGCTCGAGCAGCCGCGACAGCAGATCGCCCGGCCTGACCTGCTCGCGTCCCTCGCCCTCGATCGCGAGCACGGCTCGCGTGTCGGCGAGCGCGATCGCAGCCGCGCCGGTCAGCGCTCGGAGGTTCGGCACGGCGCGCTCGGCGGTGCGGCTGCTGAGCCCACGGCGGAGGTGCGGAAGCGTGGCGGTGGCGGCGTGCAAGGCGGCCTGCATCGCGTCCTCAGGGGTTCCCCGCGTTCGGGGACCACGCACGGCTCTCCACACCGCTGCGAACGCCGCGGCGATCCCGATGCCCAGTACTACGCCCAGAGCCGTATCCATGGTGAGCCTCTCACAGGTTACCGGCGCTTGTGACGGTTGTTATGAGGGGCGCTGTCCGCTCGCTGACTGCGGGCCTTCAGCCGGTCAGCGGGTGCGTGCCCCGGCTTGTGCCGTTTGCCTGCGGGCGGGATGATGGGGGCATGAGCTCCACCACCACGTTTTCTTCCTATGAGCAGGCATGCGAGCAGCACAGCTGGGACGTCCCCGATCGCTACAACATCGCCGTCGACGTCTGCGACCGCCACCCGCGCGACAAGCTCGCGATGATCCATGAGGACTTCGAGGGCCGGATCCGGGAGGTCAGCTGGGGCGAGCTTCAGGACGACTCCAACCGGTTCGCGAACGTCCTGAAGACCCTCGGTGTCGAGCCCGGCGACCGGGTCGCGATGCTCCTGCCGCCGACGCCGGAGACCGCGGCCGCGTTCTTCGGGGTGTGGAAGGCGGGCGCGATCCTGCTGTCGATGTCCGTGCTCTACGGCGACGAGGGCATCCGCCACCGGGTCAGCGACTCCAAGCCGAAGGTGTTGCTGACGAACGCCCAGAACGCGGGCCGGATCGACCGCTCGATGGTCGAGCACCTCCTGATCCTCGACGACGACCTGCTCGGGCGCGGCTCGACCTCGTTCGACGTCGTCGACACCGCGGCCGACGACGCGGCCCAGCTCTACTACTCCTCGGGCACGACCGGGCTCGCGAAGGGCATCCTCCACGCCCACCGCTACATCCTCGCCCACGAGGAGTTCATCTACTGCCACGACCTCCAGGACGGCGAGGTGTTCCACGGCATGGGTGAATGGGCGTGGGCCGCGGGGATCTGCCCGCTGATCGGTCCGTGGCGCCTTGGCGCGGTCCAGGCCGTCTACCAGCGCGAGGGCGGGTTCGACCCGAACAAGCAACTCGACTTCCTCTCGCGCCACGGCGTCACCAACGTGTTCGGCACGCCGACCGCGATCCGCTCGATGATGTCGATCTCGGACGCCGGCACCCGGTACCCGCAGAAGTTCCGGATCGTGTGCTCGGCCGGCGAGCCGCTCAACCCCGAGGCCATCCGCTGGTTCCGCGACCAGTACGGCGTCACCGTGCTCGACTACTACGGTCTGACCGAGTCCTATCCGCTGTGCGCGAACTACCCGTTCATGGAGGTCCGCGAGGGGTCGATGGGCCGGCCGATGCCCGGCTGGGAGGTGGCGATCCTCGACGAGGACGAGCGCCCGGTCCCGTCCGGCGACCGCGGCGAGATCTGTCTCAAGGCGCGGTCGAACCCTCACTACCCGCTCGGGTACTGGAACCGCCCGCCCGAGGATTCCGAGGAAGTGTTCGGTGGCGACTGGTTCCACAGCAAGGACGCCGCCCGGGCCGACGAGGACGGCTACTACTGGTACGAGGGGCGCGCCGACGACGTGATCATCGCGGCGGGCTATCGGATCGGGCCGTTCGAGGTCGAGTCGGCGTGCCTCGAGCACCCGGCGGTGGCCGAGGCGGCGGCGGTCGCCTCGCCGGACGAGCGCCGCGGCAACGTCGTCAAGGCGTTCGTCGTGCTCGCGGCCGGACATGACCCCTCCGACGAGCTCGCCGACGAGATCAAGACGTTCGTCCGCGACCGCCACTCGGCGTACGCGTATCCGCGCCTGATCGAGTTCGTTACGGACCTCCCGAAGACGCTGACGGGGAAGATCCGGCGGATCGAGCTCCGCCAGCGCGAGCAGGAGCGGGTCAAGGGCTCCGGCTGACCTTCAGGTGCCGGCGGTCGCGCGAGCGTGGCTGCGCATCTCGGACAGGATCCGCTCGAGGCGGGGCTCGGTGTCACGGTCGACGTGGGTCATCAGCGCGCCGACGGCGGGGTGGACGGCGCTGATCTGGGCGTGCATCTCGTGCGCGACGGCGCGGTAGCTCGGGTGCCCTTCGCGGCCGGAGCGAAGCTCGATCAGCTGCATCGCCTCGCGGGCGTTGAGGTCGAGCACGAAGCGGATCCGGTAGCCGAGGCACAGCGCGTACGGAGCGGCGGTCGGGAGGCCGGAGTCGACGAGGTGTTCGTATTCGCGGCGGGAGACGTCGAGCGCGCGCCGGTACTGCTCGCCGGCGCCGGCAAGCTCGACCTGCTCGGGTATGTCCGCGCCGAGATCCGGGGTGAGCGGCTGCCACTGCACGGTCAGCATCCGGTGACGCTGGAGGTCGCGGAACGCGCCGTAGTCCGCGACGATCTCGAACCGGTAGCGGAGCGACTCGAGGCCGCGCCCGGGGCGGTAGCGACGGTTCGTGCGCTCGCCGGCGAGGTCGGCGAGCAGCTCGGTGCGGGTGTCGTGATCAAGGGTGGCGATCGCCTCGCGCAGCTGCTCCTCGGAGGTGGCGCCGGCCTCGAACACCAGCGCGGCCAGCAGGTCGTCCTCGTCGCCGTCGACGCGCAGGAGCGTCACCGACGGCCCCGCGGGGCCTTCGGCGGCGTCGACGCCGAGCCGCCGCGCCCAGCGCTCGCCGGCGCGCGCCCGTGACTCGAGGTAGCCGATCCACTGGCCGCCTCGATCGGGGCGCTCGACGCGCGTGAGGAAGCTCGGCATCACCAGGTTCAGCTCCTCGAGGATCATGCGGCCGTAGCTCCGTGCCTCCTCGAGCGGGTGGGCGAGCAGGTGCAGGACGAGCTGCTCGTAGCTCTGGCCGGTGGCGAAGATGCCCATGTGCGACAGCGAGCTCGCGGGTAGCAACCCGCGCAGCAGATCGAGCGCCTTGGCCTTGATCGCGCGGGCGTGCGCGGCCGCCGGCTCGTCGCCGTCGCGCGGGAACTCCTGCTCGGCCCAGGCGCCCACCCGAGGCAGCGCGTCCGAGTAGATCCCGAACAGCTCGTCCATCGCGTGCTCGTACTCCGGGCCGAGCGACGCATCGCGGTAGTAGCGGTAGCTGGGGTGGGCGGGATCTGATCCGGGCATCGGCGCGTCGTAGGCGATGTAGCGCGTCGACTGCTCGAGGTAGGCGGCCAGGCGCGGGCGCTGGAGGATCTTCGTGAGCACATTCGAGACCCACTCGCACGCGACGTGGGCGCCACCGAGTTGTGCCACCGAGTCGTCGCCGTAGCCGAGGAAGATCCGCTCGTACAGCTCCGCGGCCCGCTTGCCCTCGCCGTGCGCGGCCAGCGCGCCGGGGTCACTCTGGAGATCATCGGCGAACTCGTCCAGGAACAGCCGCCTGAGCGTCCCGGGATAGCGCGAGTAGCGCGCGAAAAGCGCGGCCTTGACCGTCTCGGGCAGATTGACGAGCGCGAACACCGGCCGGTCGAGGTTGGTGAAGTGGGGGCGGAGCCGGGCGCGCTCGGACTCCGTGAAGCTCTCGGCCGGATAGTCCACGGACGCCGCAGGCTAGCGAGCCGCCCGGCGCACCCGGCTCGCCCTCAACGGTCCGGCTAAAGGTTCATTCGGATCCCGACGATTTAGTTGGGCAGAACTCTGACCGGCGCGCGGCCGCTGCGCGTCTGCCATCACCAGCACACGGGGGCTTTCATACACATGGGATCGCTGTCCAGCCTGTACCACATAACGCCCGAAAACCTCGCCCTCCGGCGTCAGTTCATCGGCCTCGACGCGGAGCTGATCGCGTTGCTGGCCGACCTCTCGCCGTGGGCCGATGATGTGGCGGATGCGGTGGCGGCGGACGTGACCGACCATCACTTCGAGGCGTCAGCGACCGCGGACTTCTTCCGCGGGTACGCCGCCGATCGGGGGATCCAGTTCGAGGCGCTCCGAAACGAATGGCAGGCGGCTCGGGTCACCCACTGGCGTCGGATCTTCGCCCAGCCGGCGCACCCGCAGCCGTTCGGGATCGAATACTTCGAGAGCCTGCTCGAGGCCGGCGCGGCGTACAACCGGATCGACCTGCCGATGAAGTGGTACCTCGGGCGGTACCCGGCATACCTCGACGCCGTGCGCCGGCAGCTGCACGAGAACCCGCCGCAGATCGGCGAGGGGCCGGCGGTCCGCCGGGGCGTGTTCCGTCGCGCCGAGCGCGGTCCGGATCAGGCTCTGCTCGCCGAAGTCGAACGCGCGATCGGCGTCGTCTTCAACTACGACCTCCAGGCGATCACGGATGCCTTCTACTTCGACACGTTCGCGACCATGGGCGTCGACCTCTCGGAGATCCGCCGCCGTGACGCCCGCCGCGATCTGTCAGACCACGGGTCCGAGCTGAAGTCGAACGTGCGCGACTCGCTGCGCCTGTTCATCGACTCCTCGCAGAGCATGCACGACCTGTTCGCGCACGTGCGGGACAACGTCGAGCAGACGACCCACGCGATGAACGGGATCGCCGCCGCGAGCGGCGAGGTCGCCCAGGGCGCCGAGCGCCAGGCGCTGATGCTCCAGCGCAACCGCGAGCTCGCCGACGAGGTCTCGGCCGCCACAATCCGTGCCCAGGAGTTGAGCGGGCAGGGCGTCGAAGCCGCCGGCGAGGCGAACACCGTAATGCAGCGCGTCCGGCTCTCGGGTCAGGAAGCGCAGGCCGGAATCGACGAGCTCGCGCGCAAGTCGAGCGAGATCGGCGGCATCCTCGAGACGATCACCGGCATCGCCAGCCAGACGAACCTGCTGGCGCTCAATGCCGCGATCGAGGCCGCCCGCGCCGGCGAGCACGGCCGTGGCTTTGCCGTCGTCGCCGAGGAGGTCCGCAAGCTCGCCGAGGAGTCCGGCGGATCGGCGACCACGATCGGCGAGCTCGTCAAGGAGATCCAGCAGGGGATCGACCGCGTCGTCGGGCTCGTCCAGCAGGCAGCCCAGCTCGCCGACCACGGCGTCGAGCGCTCCGAGCTCGCCAAGCAGGCGTTCGCCGAGATCGGCGACGCGATCGCCGCGATCTCCGAGAGCGTCGGCGGGATGACCGAGACATCGACCGAGATCGCCACCGTCGCCGAGCAGTCGTCGGCGTCGGCAGAGGAAATGTCCTCGGCGACTCAGGAGACCAGCGCCCAGTCGCAGGAGCTCAGCATCTCGCTCGCCGAGCTCGCGACGACCGCCGACCGGCTGCTCGATGCGTCGCAGCAGTTTTCGGTGACGGACTAGCGCGCCCGGCCGGCGCCGGCGGACCCGTCCCCGCAACCTGTACAAAGCCCGAAAGCTCCGCGCCCGGACGCGCCGGCGGGACATAAGCACGTGGGGAATGCTTATCTCCCGGGAGCCCGGCAAGCGGTGGCGATTTCGGGCGTTTTGCATAGTCCGCGCCGTGTCGCCGGGTCGCCAGTACGTTGGCTCGCCGCAGCCTCTACATCAAGCCCGTGAGCGCGTTCGCCGCGTGTGTCGCCAGGTCGAACAGCGGCGACGGGAAGATCCCGAACACGATCGTCGCGCCGGCGAACGCCACCCCAACGAGCACGACCTCGAAGTAGCGCGGCGAGGCACCCGCCGAGGCCGGCCCGTCGACGTCCCATTCGTCGGCCTCGAGCGAGGCGCCGGCGATCGGCGCGAGCTCTCCCGGACCGGGCGCCAGCGGCGGCGCCGGCCGGCCGACGGTCGGCGCCGCCACCGGGGGCCGCATCCAGATCGTGGCGACGACGCGCAGGTAGTACCCCAACGAGATCATCGACCCGATCACCAAGACAATCGCCAGCCAGGTGTAGTCGCCGGACACGAGCGCGTCGATCAGCTGGAACTTGCCGATGAAGCCGATCGTGCCGGGGATGCCGGCGAGGCCGAGCATGCCGATCGTCATCGGCCAGGCGAGCCAAGGGTTTCGCGCCCCCAGTCCGGACAGGGCGCTCAGGTAGTCGCCGTCTGGGCGCTCGTGCTCCTCGGAGACGACCACCGCGAACGCCGCCATGTTCATGAACAGGTAGCCCATCAGGTAGAACATCGTCGCCTGCACCCCGAGACGGGTGCCGACGACAACGCCGGCGAGCATGTACCCCGCCTGTCCGACGCCGGAGTACCCGAGCATCCGCTTCAACGACGACTGCCCGAGCGCGCCGGAGTTGCCGACGATGATCGTGATCGCGGCGATCGTCGCGAGCAGCGGCGCCCACGTGTCCTGGGCGCCGAGCGCGGCGGAATCGAAGAAGCGAATGAACGCGCCCATCGCCGCGGCCTTGGTGGCGGTGGCCATGAACGCGGTGATCGGGGTCGGCGCGCCCTCGTAGACGTCCGGGGTCCACTGATGGAAAGGCGCCACCGAGGCCTTGAACGCGAACCCGACGATCGTCAGCCCGAGGCCGGTCAGCACCATCGCGTTCCCGAGCACGCCACCGGAGAACTTGTTCAGCGACATCGCGTGGCCGATCGCGGCGAAGTCGGTCGAGCCGGTGGCGCCGTACACGAGCGCGAGCCCGTAGACGAGCGTGGCCGAGCCCACCGATCCGACCACGAGGTATTTCAGCCCGGACTCGAGCGAGCTCTCGCGCCGCGTCTCGGACGCGCACAGGATGTAGAGCGGTATCGACAGCAGCTCGATCCCGAGGAACAGCGACACGAGGTTCTGGGCCGCGACGAACACGGCCATGCCGAGCACGCTGAACAGCAGCAGCGCGAAGTACTCGCCGTGCCCGGACTCGCGCGGGGCGATCGCGCGCCAGGACATGAGGACGGTCGCGATCCCCGCCACCGCGAACAGCATGATCAGCTCGAGCGACAGGTTGTCGATTCGGAGAGCGCCGGCGATGATCGCCGTCGTGTGGTGGAAGCGCCAGATGCAGGCCGCGATCGTGAGCGCGAACGCCGCCACGGTCAGCCCCGGCACGACGTTCTCACGGATCGCCGCGGGCCGGAACAGTCCGACAAGCAGGACGACCAGGCCGCCGCCCCCCAACACAAGCAGCGGCGAGAACGCCTTCCAGTCGATGTGAGGGCCCGACAGGTGGGCAGCAGCGAGAAGCAACGGGGTCATCGGCTCGCCACCCTCAACGCATGCCCAGAAGCGGCCTGGATCTGCGCCGGCGCGATCGTCGCGCGCAGCGTCGGCTCCGAGCGCTTGAGCCCGAACTGCGGATAGAACGCGAGCACGAGGATCACGACCACGATCGGGACGATCGCCACGGCTTCGGGAAACACGACTTCGCGCGACACAACCGAGCGCCCGACCCGGTTGTGGAGCGCGGTGATGAACAGCCGGAGCGCGTACACGGCGGCGCCGACGACGCCGAGGAACGCGATCACCGACACGGCGCTCTTGGCCTGGAACACCCCGAGCAGGATCATGAACTCCCCGATGAAGTTCGAGGAGCCGGGCATCGCGAGCGTCGCCAGCGCGACGATCAGCGCGAGCACGGCGAGCACCGGCGCGCGGAACGCGATTCCGCCCATGTCGCGTATGTCCTCGGACCCGCCGGCGCGGACAGCGAGGGCGGCGACGATGAAGAACATTGGGGCGGTCACGAGGCCGTGGTTGACCATCTGGAGCAGCGCGCCCTGTCCACCCGCAGGCTTCAGCGAGAAGATCCCGAGCGTGATGAAGCTGAGCTGCGCGATGCTCGAGTAGGCGACGACCATCCGCGCGTCGGTCGTGGTGAACGCGACCAGCGTCCCCCATATGATCGAGATCAGGCAGAGCACGAGCATCGGCATCTGGAAGTGCACCGAGGCGTACGGGAACAGCGGCAGCACGACCCGCAGGAACCCGTAGGCGGCAACCTTCGAGACGATGCCGCTGAACACCGCCACCGCCGGGATCGGCATCGACTTGTACCCGTCCGCGAGCCACCCGTGGAACGGGACCAGCGGCATCTTGACCAGGAACGCGAGCGCGAAGCACAGGAAGATCCAGTCCTGCGAGCTATGCGACAGGTGCACCTGCTCGAGCGCCGAGAACGCGAAGTTCAACGACCCGCCGGTCTGATCCGCGGTGAGCACGCCGGTCGCGACCGCGGCCGCGAGCATGAAGAAGGACCCGACCAGCGTGTAGATCACGAGCTTGGTCGTCGCGCGCACGCGCTCGCCCGAGCCCCACATCCCGACCAGGAAGTAGAACGGGATCAGCATCAAGTCGAAGAACGCGACGAACAGCGCGAGATCCTGGGCGCAGAAGGCGCCGAGCACGGCGCTCTCGGCGAGCCCGAAGTGGAAGTAGAAGCTGCCGGCGCGGTCCCACTGCCTGAACGAGGACCACCACATCGACGCGCTGAACAGCACGGTCGTGAGCAGCACGAGCACCAGGTTCAGCCCGTCGAGCCCGAGCTTGTAATGGATCCCGAGCGCCGAGATCCACACGTCGTCGGTCACGAACTGAAGGCCGGCGTGCCCGAGCTTGAACCGCGCGACGAACGAGATCGCGATGCCGATCGTGACCAGGCTGCCGACGGCGGCCACCCGCCCCGTGAGGTCGCGTGGGAGCACGGCGGCGACGAGCGAGATCGCGAGCGGCAGCCAGATCAGGATCGAGAGCGTCATCTCACGTGCTCGAGATCAGGAAGTAGAGGCCGACCGCGAAGACGGACACGATCATCAGCGCGGCGTAGTAGCGCAAAAAGCCGGTCTGCGCGCGGCGCACCGCGGCCGAGCTGGCGCGGACCACGCCGGTCGTGCCGTCGGTGATCACGCCGGTGATCACGCCGCGCTCGAACGCCGTGGCGACCACCCGCCCGCTCCACAGCACGGGCCGCACGATCGCGAAGTCGATGATCTCGTCGAAGTACCACTTGTGCGAGAGGAACACGTACGCGCCCGAGAACCGCTCCTGCAGCCGCTTGGACGTGCCGGGTCGAGCAACCCAGATCCGGTAGGCGATCGAGATGCCGGCGACGGCTATGAGCGCGCCGATCACCAGACCGAGCCACGCCGGCCCTGAGCTGACCTCGACGTGGACATACTTCGAATCCGCGAACGTCGGCTCCAGAAACTTCGTGACCGCGTCGTCGATGCCCGGAATCTGGACGACGCCGCCGATCACCGCGAGCACCGCGAGTGCACTCATCGCGACCTTCATGGGCAGCTCGCGCTCGGCTATGAAGTGGCCTGGCCCCGGGAAGCCGACGTCGGTGTCCTCCTCCTCGCCGGTCATCGGGTTGCGCGGGACCTCGGCGTGCGCGAGGTGGCCGTGCTCGAGCTCACGCGCCTCCTCGCACGGCGCGTTGAAGAACGCGCGGAAGATCATCCGGAACGTGTAGATGCCGGTCATCAGCGCGCCGAAGTAACCGGCGATTCCGAGGATCTCGAACCCACCGCCGCGATGGTTGAGGAAGCCGATGATGTCGTCCTTGGACAGCCAGCCGCTGAACGGCGGCAGTCCAGACAGCGCGAGGCCGCCGACGATGAAGCAGACGAACGTGAACGGCAGCGCCTTGCGGAAGCCGCTCATGTGGTCGAGCGACTGGTCGCCGGCCATCGCGCCGATGATCGAGCCCGCGGCCATGAACAGCAGCGCCTTGAAGAACGCGTGCGTCATCAGGTGGAACAGGCCGGCCGAGTAAGCCCCGACGCAGACGCCCATGATCATGTAGCCGATCTGGGACATCGTCGAGTACGCGATCACACGCTTGATGTCGGTCATCACGACCGCGATCGTGGCCGCGATCACGAGCGTCACGCAGCCGCCAATCGCGCCGACGTCGGCGGCCGTCGGCGCCCACTCGAACAGCACGTGCATGCGCGCGATCAGGTACACGCCCGCGGTGACCATCGTCGCGGCGTGGATCAGCGCCGACACCGGCGTCGGGCCCTCCATCGCGTCGGGGAGCCACGTGTGCAGCGGTACCTGGGCGGACTTCGCGAACGCGCCCACGAGCAGCAACAGGCAAGCGACGACGATCGGCGCCCCGTTGTACGCGAAGTGTTGATGCACGGAGTGGAACACCGGCAGGAACTGCACCGTCCCGGTGTGACCGAAGATGATGAACGTCGCGATCACGAGCCCCACGTCGCCGACGACGTTGATCACGAACGCCTTGAGCCCGGCTCGCGTCGCGGTCGTGCGGCGGTACCAGAACGAAATCAGCAGGTACGAGGCGGCGCCGACGAACGCCCACCCGACGATCAGCAGCACGAAGTTGCCGGCGAGCACCAGCAGCAGCATCGAGAACACGAAGTAGTTCAGGTAGCTGAAGTAGCGCGAGTACCCCTTGTCGAGCGTCATGTACGAGATCGAGTACAGGTGGATCAACGTCGAGACGCCCGAGACCACGAGGATCATGAACACCGACAGCGGGTCGACGAGGATCTGGAGCTTGGCGTCGACCCCGGCCGATACGTCGTAGTTCCACAGCGTCGAGGTCAGCTGGCGGTGGTCGGGGCTAAGCCCCAGCAGCTTGATGAACGCCAGCACCGAGAACACGAACGACAGCGCGATCGCGAACGTCGCGAGCCAGCCGGCGAGGCGGCCAGGCCACCGGGCGTAGCCGAAGCCGATCACCATCGTGCCCACGATCGGGCACAGCAAGACCAGCCAGCCGAAGGTGGTTGCTGTCATCCCTGCAGCTCGTTGAGCTCATCGACGTCGATCGGGAGCTGGCGCCGGTAGATCGCGACGACCAGCCCTAGCCCGACGGTCACCTCGCACGCGGCGACGACCATCACGATCAGCGCGAAGATCTGGCCGTCCTGGTTTCCCCACATCCGCGCGAACGCCACCAGCGCGAGGTTCGCGGCGTTCAGCATCAGCTCGAGACAGAGCAGGATTACAAGCGGGTTGCGCCGGACCAGCACCCCGCCGGAGCCGATGCAGAAGATGATCGCCGAGACCACGAGGTACCAGCCGATGTTCACTACCAGCCGCCCTCCTGCCCGGGACGCTCGCCGGCCCGCGTCGCGATCGGCTCGCCCTCGACCGTGCGCTCCTCGGCGTGCACCGGCATGCGGATGCCACCCGCCTCGGCCATCGTCCCGGTCCATGCCGGCCGGGGAATGGCGACCTCGCGCCTCAGCCCCTCATCGGGCTCGAGCCCCCGCCGGCGCCGCGCGAGCACGACCGCGCCGATCGCCGCCACCAGCAGCAGGATCGACGCGACCTCGAACGGGAACAGGAACTTGGTCAGGAACAGCACACCGATCGAGCGGGGAGTACCGAAGCCGGGCACGTACGCCGCGCCCTTCGAGTTGACGCCCTTGAGCCCGGCGCCGAGCATCGCGATGCACAGCTCGATCGCGAGCGCGAGCGCGAACAGCGGCCCGAGCACGCGCAGCACGCCGCCGCTCGGGAGCTGCTCGCCGCCGCCGACGTAGGCGACCACGAACACGTACAGGACCATCACCGCGCCGGCGTACACGATCACCTGGGCGGCGGCGACGAACTCGGCGCGCAGCAGCAGGAAAAGCGCGGCGAGCGAGACCAGGTGGAACGCGAGCGCGAGCACGCTGTAGAACGGATTGCGCAGCATCACGACCCCGAACGCGCCGGTGATCGCGCCGATCGCCGCGATGAAGAACAGGACCGCGCTCACTCGCCCTCCCGCCGCAGCGGCGTACGCTCGATCGGCTCGGCGAGCAGCATCTCCTTCGTGAAGATCAGATCCGAGCGCGTGTAGTCGGACATCTCGTAGTCGTGGCCCATCGTGATCGCGTCGAACGGGCACGCGACCTCGCAGTAGCCGCAGAAGATGCAGCGGCTCAGGTTGATCTCGTACACCGCGGCATAGCGCTCGCCGGCGGAGATTCGGTTCTCGGGAGTGTTCTCGGCCGCGACCACGCGGATGCAGTCCGCCGGGCAGGCGGCCGCGCACAGCGAGCAGCCGACGCACTTCTCGAGGCCGGTGTCCTCGAACCGATGCAACCGGTGACGGCCGCGGAAGCGGGGATAGACGGGCGTCTTCTCCTCCGGGTACTGGATCGTGACCGGCCCCTCGATGACGCGCGCGAACGTCGTCTTCAGCCCGCGTAAGGTCTCCCCGAACACCCGGTAGGCGCCCGCCACCGGGCCGCTCGCGGGCGACCGGATCACCTGGATCACATCGTCGCTGACGTCGTACGGGCTCATGAGGCCACGATGATCGCGGTGACCACGAGGTTGAGGGTTGCCAGCGGGAGCAGGACCTTCCAGCCGAACGACATCAGCTGGTCGTACCTGAGGCGAGGGAGCGTCGCCCGGATCCAGACGAAGAACGTGAACACGAGCAGGATCTTCGCCAGCACGACGAACGGGTCGACCCAGCCGGGGGGGTCGATCCCGAACGGCAGCAGCCAGCCGCCGAAGAAGATCGTCACGGCCATCCCGGAGACCACGATCATGTTCGCGTACTCGGCGAACAGGTAGGCCACGAACGGGGTGCCGCCGTACTCGGTGAAGTAGCCGCCGACCAACTCAGCGTCGGCCTCGATCAGGTCGAACGGTGCACGGTTGGTCTCGGCGAACGACGCCACCAGGAAGATCAAGAACCCGACGAACTGGGGAATGAAGAACCACATGCCCTCCTGTGCGTGGACGATTCCGGTCAGCGACAGCGTCTGGGCGGTGATGATCACGCCCAGGATCGAGAGCCCCTGAGAGACCTCGTAGGAGATCAGCTGGGCGGCACCACGCATCGCGCCGATGAACGAGTACTTCGAGCCCGACGCCCAGCCACCGAGCATGATCCCGTAGAACGAGATCCCCCCGAGCGCGAACACGTAAAGCGGGCCGATCGACACGTCGATCCCGTACAGGCCCACCCGTTGGCCGAAGATGTGCTGGATGTCCCCCCACGGGATGATCGCGAGCCCCGCGACCGCGGTGACGATCGAGATCATCGGGGCGACCCGGAACAGGTAGTCGACCGATGTCGTGGGCCGGAACGGCTCCTTCATCGCGAACTTGACGATCTCTGCCATCGGCTGCAGCAGCCCGAACGGGCCGACGCGGTTCGGGCCGTACCGGGCCTGGAAACGGCCGAGCAACTTGCGCTCGTACACGATCAGGATCGGGAGAATCGCGAAGATCACGGCGAAGATCACGAGCGACTTGACGATCTGGACCCACCAGGGCTCGAAGTAGTTGACGTCCGAGAGCAGGAGGGTCACCGCTTGCTCACCTCCACGACGGGCTCGGTGAACGCGTTGGCCGATCCGGAGGAGATCCCGTCGGCGAGGAACGCGGTGCCGGCGGGGACGCCCGAGCGGACGTGGGCGCTACCGCTGAGCCGCGTCCCGTTCTGCGATATCTCGATCGCGTCCCCGTTACCGATCCCGAGCCGCTGGGCGTCCTCGGGCGAGAGCTCGACCTGCTGGCGGGCGACGGTGAACTTGAGCGCCGGCGAGATCTCGACCTCGGGCGCCGCCCAGATCGAGCGGTACGTCCCGAGCCGCAGAGCTCCGTTCGCCGGCACGCCGTTGGCAGCGGACTTCCGAGCCTTCGCGGGCCGGGCCTGGTCGGACGCCGGCGCCGGCAGCTCCGAGGCGACGTCGAGCTCGGGCCACCGCACGCCGCGTCCGGCGATCGCCTCCAGCGAGATCCCCCGGTAGAACGGGACCGCGTCGACGAGCTGCGCGAACGCCATCGGCGATGTCAGCACGCCCGTGTCGAGCCCGGCGAGCCGGCCGATGTCGGCGATCACCGACCAGCCGGCGCGGACCGAGCCGGGGTGCGCGATCGCGGTCCGTAGCCGCTGCAGGCGACCGTCGGGGTGGACGACCGTGCCTTCCTTCTCGGCGTAGGAGTCGGCGGGGAAGATCACGTTGGCGTGCTCAGCAAGCCCCTCGGTGAGGACCGAGGCGTGCGCGACCACCAGCCCTGCGGCGTGGAGCGCGCGCTCCCACAGGGCGCGGTCGGGACGATCGCGGATCGGATCGGTCTGGAACAGCCACAGCGCGCTGATCTCGCCGTCGAGGACGGCCTGGGCGATTTCCGAGCCACCGCGCCCCGGCGAAGGTATCTCGCCGTAGCCCGGCCCAGTGCCGGGGACCGCCCCGGCCTCGCGTAGCCCGCGACCATTCGCACCGGCGGGGATCTCGAGCAGGCCGGCGCCGTCGCGCCCGGCGAGCCCGAGCCGCCCGGCGACGCTCAGCAGCGTTCCGAGCGCCTCGCCAGAGAGCGACCGCTCGCCCCAGAGGATCACGACGTCCTCGCCACCGTCGCGCAGCAGCTCGGCGACACGCCCGACTTCCGAATCGGACCCCGAGCCGGCCCGGCCATCAGGGCCGGCGAGCGCCACATCGAGCGCGGCCAGGAACTCGGCCTCGCCACCGGGCGGTATCCGCACCGACAGCGCCGCGTTCGGGTCGAGCGCGCTCGGCCGCGACGTCGCGATCGCGAGCTTGACGCCGTTGCGCCGGATGCCCTTGCGGATCCGCAGATCGAAGATCGGGGCGTCGTCGAGCGGCTCGCACCCGACCATCAGGATCGTGTGGGCGAACTCGAGGTCGACGACCGTCGCCTGGAGTGCCGGCGCGGCGAGGGCACGCACCAGATCCGAAGCCAGTGCGGGGCCTTCGCGCGAGTCGACGTCCGAGGACTGAAGCGCCTCGCGCATCACACGTCCGATCAGGAAGCCTTCTTCGTTGGTCGCCTGTCCCCCGACGAGCGTTCCGACCGAACCGCGGTGACGAGCCAGGCCGGCGGCTGAATCGAGAGCACGATCCCACGAGACGGCGCGCAGGCTGCCGCCGTCGCGGACCAGAGGCTGCGTGATGCGCTCGTCGACGTGGATCGCCTGGTAGGCGAACCGACCCTTGTCGCACAGCCACCCGTCGTCCACGTCGGGATTGCCGCCGGGGCCGCCGCCGGTGGCCGCTCCCGTGGCGTCGCGGCTTCGCACCCGCATGACCTTCTCGTCGCGCACGGTGAACTCGACGTTGCACTGCGACGGGCACAGCGTGCAGATCCCGCCGGCGCCCTCGATGTCCCACGGGCGCGCGCGGAAGCGGTACGCCTGGGACGTCAACGCGCCGACCGGACACAGCTCGACGATGTTGCCGCTGAACGGCGCCACGTACGGATGGCCGTCGAACGTGCCCACGAACGTGTGCGCGCCGCGCTCGGTGAAGATCAGCTGGTAGTCCTCGGAGATCTCCTGCGAGAACCGGACGCACCGGTAGCAGAGGATGCACCGCTCGCGGTCGATCGCGATCAGCGGCGACAGCGCGAGCGGCTTCTCGAAGTGGCGCTTGGGCTCGATGAACCGCGAGCGCCCGAGGCCCCACCCGAACGTGATGTCCTGGAGCGGGCATTCGCCGCCCTTGTCGCACACCGGGCAGTCGAGCGGGTGGTTGACCAGCAGGAACTCGACGATCGCGTTCTGGGCGTGGTGGACGCGATCGGTCTGGGTGTGGACGACCATCCCGTCCTTGACCGGCGTCGAGCACGACGTCTGCAGCTTCGGGATCCCCTCGATCTCGACGAGGCACATCCGGCACGCGCCGACGGGGGCCCCGAGCGCCGGCTCGTAACAGAAGTAGGGGATCTCGATATTGCCCTGCTTGGCGGCGTCGACGAGCATCATGCCCTCGGGCGCGCTGACCTCGCGGCCGTCGATCGTCAGCTGGATGATTTTCTCTTCAGGGCGCGGCATCGGGCGAGGTCAGTGGAATCAGTGCACGGGGAAAGGGCCGGCGTGCTCGTCTGCGACCCCGACCGGGATCACGTCGTCCAAATCGGCCCCCCCGGCACGCTCGCGCGCTGCCTCGATCTCGTCCTCGAGTTCGCTCCTGAACTTCTCGACCATCGAACCGATCGGCATCGCCATCGCGTCGCCCAAAACGCACAGGCAGTTGCCGATGATCTGCTCCTGCACGGACGCCATGATGTCGAGATCCATCGGGGTTGCCTCCCCCGACTGGATCCGCTCGAGCATCTTGACCGTCCAGTTCGTGCCCTCGCGGCACGGCACGCACTTCCCGCACGATTCGTGCGCGTAGAACTTGGCCACCTTAATCGCGACCTCGAGCACGGTGTGCGAGTCGTCGATGACGATGACCGCGCCCGAGCCGATCATCGATCCGGCCTTGGCCATCGAGTCGAAGTCATACGGGATGTCGAGGTCGTCCTTGGTCATCACCGGCGAGCTCGAGCCGCCGGGGAACCAGAACTTGATCTCGCGTCCCTCCGGGGGACCCCCGGCGAGGCCGTAGATGAGCTCCCGCGAAGGGATCCCGAGCTCGATCTCGTAGTTGCCGGGCCGCTGCACGTCTCCAGAAACCGAGACCAGCTTCGTGCCGGTCGACGTCTCGGTCCCGAGCGTCGCGTAGTCCTTGCCGCCCATCCGGATGATCGCGGGCACGGTCGCGAGCGTCTCGACGTTGTTGATCAGCGTCGGCCCGTGGTACAGGCCCTCGATCGCCGGGAACGGCGGCTTCAGCCGCGGGTTGCCGCGCTTGCCCTCGAGCGAGTCGAGCAGCCCGGTCTCCTCGCCGCAGATGTAGGCGCCGGCGCCCCGGTGGAGCACGAGCGAGACGCTGTGGTCTGAGCCGAGGATCCGCTCGCCGATGTAGCCGGCGTCGCGCGCCTCGGCGATCGCCGCCTCGAGGATGTCGGCCTGGTGGGCGTACTCGCCGCGGATGTAGATGAACGTGCGGCTCGTCCCCGCCGCCCACGACGTGATCAGGACGCCCTCGATCAGCATGTGCGGGCTCTTCTGCATGATCTCGCGGTCCTTGAACGTCCCGGGCTCGGACTCGTCCGCGTTGCACACCAGATACTTGTCCATATCGCCGTGAGGCAGGAACGAGACCTTGCGTCCCATCGGGAACCCGGCGCCGCCACGGCCGCGGATGCCGGCGTCGATCAGGTTGCTCGTGACCTCCTCGGGGGTCATCTGGAGCGCTTTGCGGAGTGACTCGTAGCCGCCGCGCCGCTCGTACACCGCCAGCGTGTTCAGCCCCGGCTCGTCGATCCGGTCAAACAGGATCTTCACTCGCCGTCCTCCGTTTCCTCGGCGCTCTGGCCGGCCGGGTGTTCGTCCTGGTCGGTGTGCGCCTCGGGCTCGGGGTGCTGGGCGAGTTGGTCGGTGGTCATCTCGATCGCGGCGGTCGGACCCGGGCGATCCTCGGTGTCGCCCTCGGGACCGAGCCCGGCAGTATCGGCCATCTCGGTGCTTTCCCGATCCGGCGGCCCGAAGTCGGTCTCCTCCTCGGCCACCTCGGGGTCGGCGGAGCGGCGGTAGCGCAGCTGCTTGTGCTCGAGCACGGTGCGGCCGGCGCGCAGGTCCTCGATGATCCGCTCGGCGTCGGCGAGCTCAAGCGGCCCGACGTACTCGCCGTTGACCGACGCCATCGGAGCGATGTCACAGCCGCCCAGACACTCGAACGCCTTGACGTTGACGTCGGGGTCGCCCTCGGCCGCGGCCAGCATCGCCTCGAAGAACTCGTCGGCGCCGAGCAGCGAGCACGAGATGTTCGTGCACACGTACACGTCGTTGCGCGGCTTCGGGACGGTCGAGAACATGTCATAGAACGTCGCTACCGCGGTCAGGTAGGCCGGGGTCAGCTGCATCACCGACCCAACCTCCTCGATCGCCTGCGGCGAGCACCAGCCGTGCACCTCCTGGGCGGCGTGGAGCGCCGGGATCGCGGCCGAGCGCCGGTCGGGGTACCTGGCCATCGCGGCCTCGATCGCCGCCTTCAGCCCGGGCGCGATCGGAGTGTTCGCCGGGTCGGGGATCGTGGCCGGGTCTTTGGTCAGGTCGACCGCGTCGTCCCACCCGGGGACGCGCGACCCGTGGCCGAACCGCGGTACCGGCCGCCTCGTGGCGCTCACCGGTCGATCCCGCCGAGGATCGGGTCGAGCATCGCGAGCGTCGCGATCAGGTCCGCGATATAGCCGTCCTTGACCATCGGCGCGAGCGCCTGGAGGTTCACGAAGCTCGGATCGCGCATGTGGACGCGCGCCGGCTTGGCCGACCCGTCTGAGCGCACGAAGCAGCCGAGCTCTCCGCGCGGACCCTCGATCGGGTAGTAGGCCTCGCCCGGCGGCACCCGGAACCCCTCGGTGACGAGCTTGAAGTGATGGATCAGCGCCTCCATCGACGTCGCGAGCTCGTGACGCGGCGGGAGCGCCACCTTGCGATCGGTGGTGATGTGCGGGCCTTCCGGCAGGCCGTCGAGCGCCTGTTCGATGATCTTGCACGACTCGTAGAACTCCGCGTGGCGGACCCGATAGCGGTCGTAGTTGTCCCCGACGGTCCCGACCGGGATCTTGAACTCGAAGTGGTCGTAGCTCGAGTACGGGTGTGCCTTGCGCAGATCCCAAGGCTCGCCGGCCGCGCGCAGCAGCGGCCCGGTCACGCCGAGCTTGAGCAGCGTCTCCTTGTCGAGCGCGCACGTGTTGCGCAGCCGCTCGAGCACGATCTGATTCTTCTCGAGCAGGTCGGCGTACTGATCGGCCCGCTTGGGCATCTCCTTGATGTACTTGCGGACCTTGGCCTCGAACCCGGGCGGGATGTCCTCGAACACGCCCCCGACCTGGAAATAGCGCGTGTGCATCCGCTGGCCCGAGGACATCTCGAACAGGTCGAGGCAGGCCTCGCGCTCGCGCCACGTGTACCAGAACATCGAGATCGCGCCGAGGTCGAGCGCGCTCGTGCCCAACCACAGCAGGTGCGACGCGATCCGGTTGAGCTCGAGGTGGATCACGCGCAGGTATTGCGCCCGCGGAGGCACCTCGACGTCGAGCAGCGTCTCGACGGCGCCGCAGAACGCCATCGCGTTGAAGTAGTAGCTGAGGTAATCCATCCGCTCGACCACCGGGATGACCTTCCAGTAGGCCTTGTCCTCGGCGGTCTTCTCGATCCCGGTGTGGACGTAGCCGATGATCGGCTTGATGTCGCGGACGACCTCCCCCTCGAGCGTCGCAAGCAGCCGAAGCACGCCGTGGGTGGCCGGATGGTGCGGGCCGATGTTGAGCGTCATCAGCTCATGGGTCTCGCCGATCCCCGCCGGCGAGCTCGAGAGCGTGATCGACTCCTCGCGCTCGCGATAGTTCTCCGGGCTGAGCGTCGTCTGGCCTTCCCCTGTGCCTGGGCCGGTGACGCTCATACGTACTTTCCGTAGTTCTGCTCTTCGTTGTAGGTGAACAGGACCGGCTCGCCGCCGACCGGGAAGTCGCGCCGCTGTGGGTGGCCCTCGTAGTCCTCGGGCATCAGGATCCGGCGCAGGTCGGGATGGCCCTCGAACACCACGCCGAACATGTCGTATACCTCGCGCTCGGGGAAGTCGGCGCCGGGGAACAGGTCGACGACCGAGTCGATCCGCGGATCCTCGGTCGAGACCCTGGCCTTGACGGAGATCCGGTCGACGCGCTTGCGGTCGAGCATCTCGTAGAGCACGCCGAGACGGGGCTCGTGCGGGTAGTAGTCGACGCCGTGGAGGCTCGCGAGCATCGTGTAGCCCTTGCCCAGCAGATGCTCGATCACGGCCTTGATCCGGATCGGGTTTGCGATCAGCACGGCCCGGCCGCGGTGGAACTCGGTGTCGAGGATCGAGTCGCTGTGCGCGTCGCGGAGCTCCTGGGCCGTCAGCTCGAGCTCCGTGGCGTCAGGCACCTGCGGTGTCTCCGGGCTTGAACACGCTGATGTCGGCGCTGCCCAGCGATGCTGCGTCCGGAAGTAGCTCCTCGGTGCCCTTCGCGGCGTAGCGCTCGCGCCAGCCCTCCGGCTCGTTGCCCTGGATCTTGTCGCGGAGCTTCAGGATCCCGTGCATCAGCGCCTCGGGGCGGGGCGGACAGCCCGGCACGTGCACCTCGATCGGCATGAACTTGTCGGACGGGACGATCGCGTAGTTGTTGAACACGCCCATCGACGAGCAGCACGCGCCCATCGAGATCGCCCACTTCGGCTCGAGCATCTGGTCCCACAGCCGCCGGATGACCGGCGCCATCTTGATCGACACGCGGCCCGACAGGATGATCAGGTCGGCCTGGCGGGGCGAGGCCCGCAGCGCCTCCCAGCCGAACCGCGCGATGTCCGCCCGCGCGGCGACGATCGCCATCATCTCGATCGCGCAGCACGCGAGACCGAACGTCAACGGGTAGATCGAGTTGCCCTGAGCCCAGGCGACGGCCTTGTCGACCGTGGTCGTGAGCACGCGCTCCTCGACGTAGCGCTCGAGCTCCTCGTCGTCCATGCCGCGCAGCATGTCGCGCGCCTTGAGCTGCCGAACGCGGAAGTCGGGCAGCGGCTCGCGCTTTATCTCCATTCGAGCGCTCCCCGGCGCCAGACATAGACGAACGCGATCATCAGCAGCACCACGAACGTGACGGTCTCGAACATCGCGAAGCTCCCGAACGCCCGTAGCTGGACCGCGATCGGGTACAGGAAGATGACCTCGATGTCGAACAGGATGAACATCATCGCCACGAGGTAGAAGCTGATCCCGAACCGGAAGCCGCGCTGGACCTCGGAGGGCAGGCCGCATTCGTACGGCTCCACCTTCGAGCGATTCGGGACCCGCCTGGAGACGAGCAGGTTGAGCGTGCCGAACAGCAGACCGATCGCCGATCCCAGGATCAGGAACACGATCGCAGGCAGATAATCGCGAAGCACGGCTGACCGTTATATCACTGTGGGTGTGGACCTTGTAACACTGTGTTACTTAGTGATGATTGCGTCTAGGTGATTAGGCAGGAATGAAGCAGGTTCACCTCGTTCTCGGGGTCGTGACGATCGTGTTGTCCGGGGCCGCCGCGCTGTGGGGCGGATGGTGCTGGTGGCGCGTCTCCAACAGCCGGTGGTTCTGGTGGCTGCTCCGCGCCTCGCAGGTCGGTGTCGTCGTCGAGGCCGCGCTCGGGGGGATTCTGTTGCTCGCGGGCCACAAGTCCCCGGGGTTGCACACCCTGTACGGGGTGCTGCCGCTGTTCGTGTCGTTCGTCGCCGAGCAATTCCGGGTCTCGACCGCCCAGATGGTGCTCGACAAGCAGGGGTTCGAGTCCGCGCAGGCGGTCGGCGATCTCCCCGAGGCCGAGCAGCGGGCAGTCGTGGTCACGATCCTCCGGCGCGAGCTGGGGGTGATGGCGCTCGCGGCGCTCGTGAACACGGTGTTGCTCGCGCGCGCGGCGATGACGCATTGATTGGGCCGCCTGCGGCGGCATCCATGGGACCGGGGAGGGCCCGTCCGGACCGGATCAGCGCTCCGCGACCAGGCCCACGTCGTGGTAGCGCCCGCCGTACCACAGCAGCGGGTCGCCGTCGCCGAGGCCCAGCGAGACCACCTCGCCGATCGCGATCGTGTGGTCGCCGCCGGCGATCAGCTCGCGGAGCGTGCACGCCGCCCACGACAGGGAGCCCTCGATGATCGGGACCCCGTCCTCCATGCGGTGGGCCACGCCCTCGAGCTTCTCGGACTCGGGGAGCTTGGAGGCGAAGACCTCGGCGATGTCCTCCTGGCGCGCGGCGAGCACGTTGACCCCGAAGCGGCCGGCCTCGCGGACGATCGGAAGCGTGCGTGCGTTGTTCTCGAAGCACACGAGCGCGAGCAGCGGATCGAGCGAAAGCGAGCACAGCGCGTTGGCGGTCATGCCGCCCGAGGCCGCGGCGGTGGCGCTGGTCACGACCGCGACGCCGGTCGCGAATCGCCCGAACACCTCGCGAAACAGCTCCCGATCCGGCTCGACCGTCATCGTCGCTTCGTTATAGCGATCGCTCGCGTGGCCCGGCGCCGGCCCCTCTGGTTGCCGCCGCCACGACGATCGCGACTTTGGGGGTTGGTCTGAGCGAACGTCGTTCAGGCCGGCGCCGGGATGCGCACAGCTTCGGCGCGGGGGTCGTGGCTCCTGCTCCTTTCGTATGATCCGCCCCGGATGAACCGACCCGCCAAGGTCCTCCTGTTGGGCGCGTTGCTCGCGTCGGTGGTGCTCTCGACCGCATGCGGGACGCAGACGATCTCCGTCCCCAAGTCACAGCCGGTGCTCTATCAGGGCGCGGTGCTGTTCAACCAGCGCTGCTCGGGGTGCCACACGCTGTCCTACGCGGCCACGCACGGCTCCGCCCAGAACGTGCGGACCGCGCAGGAGAACAATGGCCCGAACTTCGATGTCCGTTGCGAGCGGCCGGTCGCGCGGGTCCTGTACGCGATTCAGAACGGCGGCTTCTCGGGGGAGATCATGCCCCAGAACATCGTGGTCGGCGAACAAGCGATCGCTGTGGCGCAGTTCGTCGCGACCTACGCCGGCAGATCGGCGCCGAAGATACCCGGGGTCGTAAAGTGTCAGCAGGTCCCCATCGGATCGATCTCGGCGGCGCTCGCGGGGTCGTCCGCGGCGACGGGGTCGCCCGGGACGGTCACGGGGAACAGCACCGCGACCAACCCATCGTCCCCCTAGGGCCGGGCGTGCTCGACATCCAGCTGATTCGACGCGAACCGGACGCGGTGCGCGCGGCGCTCGCCCGACGCGGCGAAGGGGCGGCGGCCGCTGTCGACACGTTGCTCGCCCTCGACCAGCGCTGGCGCGCCATCACGACCGAGCTCGAGGAGCTCCGCGCCGAGCAGAACCGCGCCAGCAAGGGCCGGAAGGGCCCGCCGACCCCTGAGGAGCACGAGCAGCTTGCGGCGCTCGCCGCGCGCGGGCGGGAGCTGAGCGACTCCGAGACCGCGGTGCGCGCCGAACGCGACGGCGTGCTCGCCGCGCTCCCGAACCTGCCCGCCGAGGACGCCCCCGCTGAGGACACCGTCCTGTACGAGGTCGGGGAGGCCGGCGCCACCGGCAAGGACCACCTCGAGCTCGCCGGCGATCGGATCGACATGGAGCGCGGGGCGCGCCTGTCGGGGTCGCGGTTCGCCTACCTGCGCGGCGACCTCGTGATGCTCGAGTTCGCGCTCGTCCGGTTCGCGCTCGAGAAGGTGCGCGGCGAGGGGTTCGAGCCGGTCGTTCCGCCGGTCCTGGTCCGCGAGCGCGCCCTGTACGGAACCGGCTTCCTCCCCGACACCGAGCAGCAGATCTACCGGCTGCCCGACGACGACCTGTACCTGGTTGGCACCTCCGAGGTCGCGCTGGCGTCGCTGCACGACGACGAGATCCTCGCCGAGGCGGACCTGCCGCTCCGCTACGCCGGCTTTTCGACGTGCTTCCGGCGCGAGGCCGGCGCCGCCGGCAAGGACACCCGCGGGATCTTCCGCGTCCACCAGTTCGACAAGGTCGAGATGTTCTGCTTCGTCGCGACCCCGGGCGACGCGGCCGCCGAGCACGAGCGCCTGCTGGCGATCGAGGAATCGATCCTGTCCGAGCTCGGGATCCCGTACCGCGTGCTCGCCGTCGCGGTCGACGAGCTCGGCGCCTCGGCGGCTAAGAAGTACGACTGCGAGGCGTGGCTGCCCGGCCAGGGCCGCTACCGCGAGCTGACCTCGTGCTCGAACACCACCGACTACCAGGCCCGCCGGCTCGGCATCCGCTACCGGCCGAGCGAGGGCCGGCCCGAGCACGTCCAGACGCTCAACGGAACCGCGGTGGCGGTGGGGCGGACGATCATCGCGCTGCTCGAGAACGGCCAGCAGGACGACGGCTCGGTGCGCCTGCCGGCGCCGCTCGTGGCCTACGGCGCCCCTGAGGTCCTGCCGCCGGCGGCCTGAGGTGTCGCCAGCGGCTAGCTGACGACGCGGAGAGCGCGCGCCGACTGGTCCTCGAGGACCACCAGCGCGGCCCGCGGGGGCCCGCACGAGGCGATTCGCGCGCGCAGCCGCACGCCGAAGGTGTTCCAGGGCCGTACGAACGCGCCGACCGGCTCGTCGGCGCCGGCGGCGGCCTCGACGAGCGCGGCACCGAACCGGGCGGGCCGGCTGGCCTCGGCATCGGCCGGAATCAGCAGCTGGACCACGGGGCGGTTGACCGCGCTGTCCTCGGTGACCCCGAGCAGCGTCTCCGCGCGCCACGACATCGCCTGGACTAGCAGCGAGCTGTCGATCACGAGGAAGGCGTCGCGGTGGCTGGGAGCGATGTCCGCCCGCGTCTCGAGCATCACCCCGAGGCCGCACGAACGGCACACGCGCGCCAGCGGCGCGGGCGGCTGCTCGCCCTGCGAGGTGGCCGCACAATGGCCGCAGAACCACGTGAACTCAACAGGCTCGGCAACCGCCGGCTGTACGAGTCTCAGTGCTGGACGTAGGTCTGTGGTTCCCCTCATTGCCCCTGTACGGATGCTAACCCTTAGTTCGGCGTAACGGAAGCGTCCGCCGAAGAATTGTGCAAGTTGTAGATCCCCTCGGCCGGCTTTCGGCCAGGCCTGAGTCCGGGAGCGGACATCTCGACGAATGACCGGTTCGGACGCGTCACTCGGCGCGCGCGAATCGCCGCGAACAGAACTGCGCAAATTGCGAGATTGACTGAGGAACGTGCGCCCATTGACTGCTTTTCCGTTCGTTACCCACGGTATCGCAGCCTTTCTCACCAAACCCCCCGGCTGGGGGGGTCTCGTCGTCCTTGCCCAGGTTCTACTGCCGGTTTGGGTAGGTCACGCCGCACGCTCGGGGCGGTCGCAGACCTGCTGTGCGGAGGCACCGAGGCCCCTCTCGGGGGTGAGCCTCGGGCGAACGGAGAGGGGGGGATTCGAACCCCCGAACGAGGTCAACCCCCGTTACGCGATTTCCAGTCGCGCCCGTTCAACCGCTCCGGCACCTCTCCATTGCTCCGGTGCACGTCCGCATCGGGTGACCTTGCGCCGCGACCGTGGCGTTCGCGCCACTGTATCGCGCGCGAGTTACCCAAGTGGGACATGGACCTCGGCAGCTTCGGCGAGCGGCGCCAACCGGCTCGCTAGATCTGCCAGGAGCCGTCCCGCAACAGCGGCACCTCGGCGCCGCCGGGCTCGACCCCGGTGACCGCGACCTCGTTCGATCCGATCATGAAGTCGATATGGATCTCGCTGCGGTTGATTCGCTCCAGATCCGCGCTATCGAGCACCGTGAAGTCGAGCCCCTCGCCGAGCGCGATGTGGCTCGCGGCGTTCTCGTCGAGCAGCGTGTCGAAGAACACCGTGTCGAGGCCGCCGATCCGGCTCTCGCGGTCGACGAGCGCGACCTCCCCGAGGCGGGTCGCGCCCGGGTCGCGCCCCGTCAGCGCGCGCAGGGTGCCCGCGCCTTGATCGGCGTCGATCGCGACCGCTACGCCATCTTCGAACCGCACGCGCAGGCCCGTGATCATCACGCCGGAGACGAACAGCGGCTTGGTCGAACGGACGTGCCCTTGGACGCGCGCGGGGTCGGGCGTCGTGAACACCTCCTCGGTCGGGAGGTTCGGCGCATGGACGATGCCGTCGACGGTCGTGATCCGGGCGCAATGCCACCGGCCGGAATGGAGCAGGCCGACGGTAAGGTCGGTTCCGGGACCCTCGAAGTGCAGTGAGTCCAGGCGCATCTCGTCGAGCTTGAGCGCGACCGTCGTTAAGCGGTCCATCCGCTCATCCCACGCGGCCACCGGGTCGGGCTCGTCGATCCGGCAGACGTGCGCGACCTCATCCCAGAGGCGATCGAGCGCCTCGGCCGCCGGGAGGTCGGGGTGGACGAGCGCGGCCCAGCCCTCGGTCGGGCACGGCGCGACCGTCCAGTTCGTCGTGCGCTGGTTGACGATGTCGATCGACTCCCGCAGCTGCGGCAGCAGGTCCTTGCCGAGGACCGCGGGGTCCACGTCATCCATGATGCGAGGGGCCACCGGGCCAGTGAGCGCGATCAGCGCGCCGCGCTCCTCGCCGAGCGCGCTGATCCGGTGGCCATACCAGGGAGGCACGAACGCGAGCGTCTCGGGCGCGGCATACAACGCACGCGCGTGCTTCAGATGGATGTCGAACACGGACAGGTCGACGAACTTGGCGCCGGCCTTGTAAGCCGACTCGGCGACGGCGCGGGCGAGCGGCTCCTTGCCAGGCTCCGATCCGAGGCTGACGATCTGACCCGGTTGGACGTTGGCGCCGAAGCGGACGATCAGCTCGGCGAGCGCCCGCAGCTTGTCGGTGGTCCCGGCACCCATGACTACCCAGGAGGATGACACCCGGCCGCAGTGCACGTATCGACAACCATCCGCGCCCGCACCGGCATGCAAATGCCCGCGGCGGAAGCGTAGAGTCGCGCGGGTGGCGACCGCGTTGCGCAATCTCGACGAACAGCGCGCGTCCGTGCTCGAATCGCTGTGCGAGACGATCGTGCCCGGATCGCGGCGCGTCGGTCCGATCGTCTACATCGACGCGATCATGTCCGAGATGCCCGCGCCCCAGCGAGAGGCGGTCAAGCAGTCGATCGACGCGCTCGCCGATGCGGCGCTCGGCGGTGCCGAGGCGCTGGGGCCGCTGGCGCTGACGCCCGCCTTCCAGCTGATCCGGGCGCTCGCGATCGAGGCCTTCTACAGCGACTTCGTCGCCCCCGGCGCGCACGGTCCGAGCGCGTACGAGGAGATCGACTTCCACTCGCCGCTCGCGATGCGGATCAAGAAGGACTGGTCGTACCTTGGGGTAGTCGGATGAGCGAACGCTTCGAAGTCGTGATCGTCGGCTCGGGCGCCGGCGGTGGCGTCATCGCCGGCGAGCTCGCCGAGCGTGGCCGCTCGGTGCTGCTGCTCGAGGCCGGCGGACACTACGTGGCGGCCGACTTCGTGCGCTGGGAGAGCCGGGCGGCGCACGACTACTGGTGGCCGCTGAGCTTCGCGTTCCCGGCGGGCGACCCCGCCCTCGGACCGGTGGTGATGATCAGCGGACGCTGCGTCGGAGGCAGCACGACGATCAACACCAAGGTCGCGCTCCGCGCGACGCAGCGCGAGCTCGACAAATGGCACGCCGCCACCGGCCTTCGCAACGATCGCGGCGAGCCGATCTCGTGCGCCGACCTCGACCCGTACTACGACCGCGTCGAGCGCTATCTCGGTGTGCGGGATCGGTCCACCGACTGGGATCTCAAACCGTGCGTGCAGACCGCCAAGCGCGGGTTCGAGGCCGTTGGCGCGACGCTCGAGCCGGTCCGCGCCTACGTCGACGAGAACTGCGAGCAGTGCGGCTCATGCCTGCAGGGCTGCCCGACAAACGCCGGCAAGTCGACGATGAACACCTACATCCAGCGCAACTGGCTCTCGGGCGCGCTCGCGGTTCGGACGAACGCGTTCGTTCAGCGGGTGCTGATCGAGGATCGCGGCGGCGGCGCCGAGGCGAGCGGGGTTGAGTACGTCGACGCGTCCGGCGAGACGCACACGGTCGCCGCCGACGTGGTCGTGGTCGCGGCCGGATCGCTACGCACGCCGCAAGTGTTGATGCGCTCAGAGATCCCGAACGCGAACGTCGGCAAGCACCTCGGGTTGCATCCCGCTCATTTCGTCTTCGGCCTGTTCGACGAGCCCCAGGACGCCCACATGGTGGCCCCGATCACCGGTCACTGCTACGACTTCGCCGCCGACGAGGACGGCGGGTTCGCGGTCGAGGCGGTGACCGTCCAGGACCCGATCGGGTTCGCCGCGGGCCTGTGCGACGAGAACGGGCCGATGTGGGGCGAGCCGCTCGTCGAGGCGGCGCGGAAATACCGCCGCTGGATCGGGTTGCTGAACATGGCCAACGACGACAACAACGCCAGCGTGTCGGTCGACGAGAACGGGAACGAGCTGTTCCTGTCGGACTTCCAGCCGAACGAGCTCGAGCGGATCACGAACGCGCGCGCGTTCTCGGCGCGCGTCCTGCAAGCCGCCGGTGCCACCCAGATCCTGTGGTCCGGGCTCGCCACCACGCACATGCAGGGCAGCTGCCGGATGGGCGCCGACCCCGCCACCTCCGTCGTCGACACCCACGGCCAGTCGCACGAGATTCGCCGTCTGTACGTCGGCGACAGCTCGGCGCATCCGTGCACCCTGTCGGTTAACCCGTCGCTGACGATCATGGCGCTCGGCGCGCGGCTCGCCGACTGGCTCGATTCGGGCGCCGGGGGCCAGCTCAAGGCCGGCCGCGAGCAGCTCGTGGCATGACCGGCGGCGGGCAGGCGATACGCCCTTCCGAGGGCCTGTTCGCCCCGCCCCGGCGCGTCGACGCGCTCGCCGACCTGCTTGCGAACGTATGGCAGTTCGGCTACGTGACCACCGACCTCGACCGCGCGATCGAGTTCATGTCCGAGCGCTTCGGGCTCGAGCACTGCCTCGAGCTCCCAGCCGGCGGCGCCACCTTTCTGGTCGGCGACGAGCCCGTCGAGTGGGACGCGAAGTTCGCGATGGGCGCCCGCGGGGGAAAGATCGTCGAGCTGATCGAGCCCGTGGGCGGGCACGTCGAGTTCTACACGCGAGTGCTGCCGCAGGACGGATCGTTCGCCGTGCGGCTGCATCACATCGCGACGTTCATCGAGAACGGCGACGACCAGTGGGACCGACTCGGCGGGCTGCTCGCCGCCTCGGGCCTCAAGGTCGACTACACCGTGCTGATCCCGGACCGGGTGCGCGCCGGTTACGTCGACACGACCGCCGAGCTCGGTCACTGGCTCGAGGTCTGCCAGCTCCAGCGCGAGGACATCGAGTTCTTCGGCGCGCTGGTCGCCGACAGCGCGTAGCATCGCGTCGAGCCGAGCGGAAGCGGAAGCGGCAAGCGGCAAGCGGCAAGGAGAGGAGAGCATGACCGAGCCTAAGTTGACCGGGCTGATGATGGACGACTACCCGCTGTCGTTGACCGCGGTCGTCGAGCGCGCCGAGCGGCTCACCGGGGAGCGCAAGGTCGTGTCGCGAAGGCCCGACGGCACGATCCACCGCACGACGATGGGGCAGTGCGCTGGTCGCGCGCGGCGACTCGCCTCGGCGCTCGCGGAGCTCGGCATCGGCGAGGGCGACCGGGTCGGGACGCTGCTGTGGAACCAGCCCGAGCATCTCGAGCTGTACTACGGCGTGCCGGCGATGGGCGCCGTCGTTCACACGATGAACCCGCGCCTGCATCCCGACGAGCTCGGGTTCATCGCCGGCGATGCCGATGACCGCGCGATCGTCGTCGACGAGTCGCTGCTCGAAGCGTTCGAGGCGTTCCGCCCGGCGCACGAGTTCGAACACGTGATCGTCGTCTCGGAGGGCGGCGACACCCCGGACGGCGCGCTCGACTACGAGTCGCTGCTCGAGGGTTCCGATCCGATGGATTGGCCCGAGCCGCACGAGCGCCGGGCGGCCGCGATCTGCTACACGTCGGGCACCACCGGCCGCCCCAAGGGCGTCCTCTACTCGCACCGCGCGCTCGTCCTGCACTCGATGAACGCGGCGCTGCCGGACGCGATGAACATCTCGATGCGCGACACGGTCCTGCCGGTCGTACCCATGTTCCACGCCAACGCTTGGGGGATCCCCTACACCGCCAGCATGGTCGGGGCTTCGCTCGTCCTGCCTGGGCCCCGGCTGGATGCCGAGAGCGTGCTCGACCTCCTGGCGGAAGAGCACGTGACGCTGACCGCCGGCGTGCCGACCGTGTGGATGGCGATGCTCCAGGCGATCGAGGCCGAGCCCGGGCGGTGGGATCTGAGCGGGCTGAACCGGCTGCTCGTCGGCGGCTCGGCCGTTCCCAAGAGCATGATCGAGGGCTACCAGCGACACGACCTGTTCATCGTCCAGGGCTGGGGGATGACCGAGACATCGCCGCTCGCCAGCACCGCGATCGTGCCGCCCGAGCTCGACGACGCCTCGCCCGACGAGCAGTTCGAGTACCGCGCCCGTGCCGGCACGCCGGCCCCGTTCGTCGATATCCGCGGGCGCGGCGACGATGGCGAGCTGATCGACTGGGACGACGAGGCGATGGGCGAACTCGAGGTGCGCGGGCCGTGGGTGGCGGCGGCGTACTTCCGGGGGAGCGGCGCCGAGAAGTTCACGGACGACGGCTGGTTCCAGACCGGCGACGTGGTCCGGATCAACCCCCAGGGCTGTCTGCGAATCACCGACCGCACCAAGGACCTCGTCAAGTCGGGCGGGGAGTGGATCTCGTCCGTCGACATGGAGAACCAGTTGATGGGACATGAGGCGGTGGCCGAGGCGGCGGTGATCGCGATCCCAGACGACCAGTGGGGCGAGCGGCCGATGGCGGTCGTGGTGCTCAAGGACGGCACGAAGGCGACCGCTGAGGATCTGCGCGAGCACCTGGCGAAAGCCTTCGCGAAATGGCAGGTGCCCGAGCGCGTCGAGTTCATCGACGAGATTCCCCGAACGGCTACCGGCAAGTTCAAGAAGACAGAGTTGCGTGAGCAATTCGTTAAGACGCCCGTCTGAAAACGATTGGTCCTGCAAATAACCTGAGGATTGGTCCTCTGCAGGGCCCGCGCGGCCACAACTGAAACAGTTACGCGTGCTATACACCGGGTGGTGTCGGCAGAGGAAACCGAAGTCACTGCTTCGGTCGCGACCGCCGCCGGCGGGGTGGTCGTCGAGGCGCGCGATCTTGAACGTCAGTACGGCGAGGGCGCGACCGCTGTCCATGCGCTCCGCGGCGTGTCGCTCGAGGTGACCCGCGGCCAGTTGGTGGCCGTGATGGGACCGTCCGGCTCTGGCAAGTCGACGCTGATGCACATCCTCGCCGGCCTTGACAAGCCGACGAGCGGCACGGTGACGATCGCCGGCACCGAGATCACCGGCCTCGACGACACGCACATGACCCACCTGCGCCGGGACCACATCGGGTTCGTCTTCCAGTTCTTCAACCTGCTGCCGATGCTGACCGCCGAGGAGAACGTGCTGCTGCCGCTGTCGATCGCCGGCGAGAAGCCCGATCAGGCCTGGCTCGAGCAGCTGATGACGAAGACCGGTCTGTCGGACCGGCGCAAGCACCGGCCGTCGGAGCTCTCGGGCGGGCAGCAGCAGCGGGTCGCGATCGCCCGCGCGCTGGTGACCAAGCCGACGATCCTGTTCGCCGACGAGCCGACCGGCAACCTCGACTCGAAGACTGGCGGCGAGATCCTCGATCTGCTGCGCGACTCCGCGCGCGACTACAAGCAGACGATCGTGATGGTCACCCACGAGGCGCGCGCCGCCGCGATCGCCGATCGCATTCTGTTCCTCGCGGATGGACTTATCGTGAAGGAACTCACCGACACGGATGCGGCCCAGGTGCTCGAGGTGATGAGCACGCTGCAGTCGTGACCCGGGTCGCGCTTCGCGGGCTCCTCGGACGCAAGCTGCGCGCGGCGCTGACCGCGTTCGCGATCGTGCTCGGCGTCGCGATGGTAAGTGGCACTTTCGTACTGACCGACACGATCAAGTCGGCGTTCACCACGGTGTTCACCACCGTCTACCAGAACACCGACGCGGTGATCACGGGTAAGAGTGCGATCTCGTCGAGCAACAATGGCAACGCACCGACGACGCCGTCGCTGCCGGCCTCGCTCCTGACCCAGGTGCGAGGGCTCCCGTCGGTCGGCATCGCCTCGGGCGGGATCTCCGACACCGCCCAGTTGGTCGGCCGGAACGGGAAGGTGATCTCGAGCGGCGGTGCGCCCGGCCTGGCCTTCAGCTACTCGACCGCCGGTCAGCACTTCAATCCGCTAACGCTGACCAGCGGCAGCTTCCCGGCGAGCCCGGACGAGATCGACATCGATGCCTCGACCGCCAGCAAGCACAACTTCAAGGTCGGCGACGAGATCGGGGTGGTGGCGCGTGGGCCCGTGGAGCGGTTCCGGATCGTGGGAACGGTCCAGATCGGCGGCGTCTCCTCGCTGGGTGGCGCGACGATCTCCGTGTTCACGCTGGCCAAGGCCCAGCAGCTGTTCAACAAGGTCGGGAAGTACGACACGATCAGTATCGCCGCCAAGCACGGTTACTCGCCCCAGCAGGTCGTCAACCAGATCAAGCCGCTGCTCGGGCCGAGCGCGCAGGTCAAGACCGGCCAGCAGCAGGCTCAGCAGGCGACCAAGGACACCAGCGGGTTCCTCAACATCTTCCAGGACTTCCTGCTCGCGTTCGGCGGGATCGCGCTGTTCGTCGGGAGCTTCGTGATCGCGAACACGCTGTCGATCACGATCGCGCAGCGCACTCGCGAGCTGGCCACGCTGCGCACGCTCGGCGCGACCCGCCGCCAGGTGCTGACGTCGGTGCTGGTCGAGGCGTTCGTGATCGGCACGCTCGCCTCGATCGTCGGGCTGTTCTTCGGGCTGCTGCTGGCCAAGGCGCTGAACTCACTCCTGGTGTCATTCGGGATCAACCTGCCGCAGGCCGCCACCGTGTTCAAGACGCGCACGATCATCGTCGCGCTGCTTGTCGGGATCGTGATCACGCTGATCGCGGCCGTGCGGCCGGCGCTCCGCGCGACGCGCGTACCGCCGATCGCCGCGGCCCGCGAAGGCGCGCTGCTGCCGCCGTCGAGGTGGGCCAAGTTCGGGCCGTACGCCGCCGCCGCGACCGTGATCGGCGCGGTCGTGCTGATGCTGATCGGGCTACTCGCCACCGGCCTGTCGACCGGCCTGCGGCTGCTTGCCGTCGGCGTCGGCGCGGTCGCCCTGTTCATCGGCATCTCGATGCTCGCGCCGAAGCTGGTGCCGCCGCTCGTGCGCGTGCTCGGCTGGCCCGCGACGAAGATCGGCGGCGCCGCGGGCCGACTCGCCGAGGGCAACTCGGCGCGCAATCCGGCGCGGACCGCTTCGACCGCGTCGGCGTTGATGATCGGGCTGGCGCTCGTCACGCTCGTCGGCGTGCTCGCGGCCGGCCTGCGGACCGGGTTCAAGTCCAGCGTCAACAAGGCGTTCGTCGCCAACTACGCGATCACCGCCACCAACAACTTCTCGCCGATCAGTCTCTCCTCCGAGCACGCCGTCCGCGGGGTTTCGGGCGTGACCGGGGTCGTCGGCGTGCGCGCGGGGGACGGGCGGGCGTTCGGTTCGACCATCAACGTCACGGGCGTCCCACCCAACGCCGGCGAGGCGATCAAGGTCGACTGGCAGGTGGGCAGCCAGGGGACCCCGGCGCAGCTCGGGAACGACGGCGCCTTCGTCGACAAGGACTACGCGAAGGCCCAGCACCTGCAGGTCGGGTCGCCGCTCCGGGTCGAGACTCCGACCGGCAAGTTCCTGAACCTGAAGCTGATCGGAATCACCAACCCGCCGAAGGGCGAGTCGCCGTACGGCGACGTCTCGATCTCCCAGGCGCTGTTCGACACCGCCTACCAGAACCCCCAGAACCTGTTCACGTTCGTGAACATGCAGGGCGGCGTGACCACCGCCAACACGAACACATTGAACTCGGCGCTGAGCGGATTCCCGGACGCGAAGCTGCAGACGAAGTCCCAGTTCATCGACAACCAGTTGCAGGGGCTGACGACGCTGCTCAACCTCCTCTACGTGCTGCTGTCGCTTTCGATCGTCGTCAGCCTGTTCGGGATCGTCAACACGCTTGTGCTGACCGTGTTCGAGCGGACGCGCGAGCTCGGCATGCTCCGGGCGGTCGGCATGAGCCGCCGTCAGGTGCGACGGATGATTCGGCACGAGAGCGTGATCACCGCGCTGCTCGGCGCCGCGTTCGGGATCCCGCTCGGCATCCTGCTGGCGGCACTGATCGGAGCCGCGATCGGCTTCGGGACGTTCACGGTCCCCGTCGGGACGCTGATCTTGTTCGTGGTCGCGGCCGTGATCGCCGGGCTGATCGCGGCGATCTGGCCGGCGCGGCGTGCCGGGCGGCTGAACGTGCTCGAGGCGCTGCAGTACGAGTAGCCCTGGCGCTATGCGCCTCGCTACGGCCGGACGAGGGCGATCGACGTGGTCGCGTGACCGACGAGCTTCCCGTCGCCGTCGCGAGCGTAGGCCTCGGCGAACGCGACCTGCCGACCCACCCGCAGCGAGCGTCCCTCGACCTCGAGCGTCGCCCCGTTGGCCGGCCGCAGGAAGCTGACCTTGATCTCGATCGACGAGAAGCCGACGCCGGCGGGGAGCTGGGTGTGGACGGCGCAGCCGGCGGCCGAGTCGAGCAGCGTGCAGAGCACCCCGCCGTGGACCAGGCCTAGCGGGTTGTAGGTCGACTCGTCGGGCGTGCAGCGGAACACCGCCACTCCGTCTCCGACCGACACGAGGTCCGCTCCAATCAGTTGGGCGAACGGCGGCGGTGGAACCTGGCCGTCGACGATCGCCTGCAGGAAATCGCGGCCGTCCATGGTTGCCGCCGATTCCCGCGCGATCGCCGGGTCATACCAAGCCACGCTCTTCGTGCGGGTCGCACCCCAGCCGTTGGTCGCGCTGGTCATGCGCCGGCCTCGATGTTCTGGAGCCTGACCTGGCCGCGCGCGACCAGCTTGTGGTCCTCGGGCCGGCGGATCTCCACCTGCCACAGCTGCTGGGTGCGTCCTTGATGGACGGCGGTGGCGACGACGTCGAGCCGCCCGCTCTTGTGCGGGCGCACGAAGTCGGTGAGGTTTGAGACGCCGACCGCCTGCATGCCCCGGTCCTTGATCGCCTCGAATGCACCGGTGGTCGCGAACGTCTCGACGACCGTGGTGTACAGACCGCCGTGCACGAGTCCCCACGGCTGGTGGTGGCGCTCGTCGGCGGCGACCGAGCCGACGACGCGCGTCGGTGAGCGCTCGTCGAATTCGATCTCGAACAGGCGCATGAACTCGCTCGCGGTTGCTAGCCGTTGGTCGGACATGGCGACAGGGTCTCAGAGGTCGGCGGTGGCGGGGAGGACGTCGGGCGCCGGGGCGCGGCGGCGAACGAGCAGCAGGAAGCCGACGATGCCACCGGCGAACGCGATCGCGGCGGTCACGACCCATCCCCGCTGGTACGCCGCGAGCACCTGCGCCGGCGAGTTAGGCGACCCGAGGACGGCGATCAGGACCGCCACCCCGATCGCGAGGCCGACCTGGCGGAGCATGTTGACCACCGCCGAGCCAGTGGCGAACGCGGTCGGCGGCAGTGACGAGGCGGCCGTCGCCATCATCGTCGGCAGCGTCAGGCCGACGCCGATGCCGGTCAACAGCAGGCCGCCGAGCACGTCGCCGACGTAGTCGGGGGCGAGCCCGGCCGCAAGTGCCATCCACGCCATTCCGGCCGCGAAGATCGTCGACCCGGCCGCGATCACCGCGCCGGCGCCGAACCGGGCGATCAGGCGCCCTGCCACGAGGAACGAGAACAGCGGCACCATCAGCGGACCGGGGGCGATCGAGATGCCGGTGGTCAGCGCCGACCAATGCCACACGTCCTGGGCCCACAGCACCCGCGACAGCAGCATCGCGCCGAACGCGATCGAGAACAGCACCGCGACCGCCGAGGCGCCCGTGAACGACCGCACCCGGAACAGCGTTGGATCGATCAGCGGGTTGTCGTGGCGCGCGGTGCGCACGGCGAACAGCCCGAGCAGGACGACTGCGAGCGCGAGAATGCCGATCGTCCGCGGGTCGCCCCATCCCCACGTTCCTCCCTCGACGAGAGCGAGCGTCAGCGAGCCCACGCCGGCGGTGATCAGCACCGCGCTCAGTCCGTCGGGCCACGGGATCCGGTGGCCGGGCACATCCGGCAGCAGGCGCCACCCCGCGATCAGCGCGGCTATGCCGATCGGCACGTTGACGAGGAACACCCAGCGCCAGCTTGCGGCGACGAGCAGGCCCCCGATGGCGGGGCCGAGCGCGGCGGCGAAACCGCCGACCGCAGTCCATGTGCGGACCGCGCCGTGCCGGCGCTCAGGCGGGAACGCGGCCAGCACCAGCCCAAGCGAGGTCGGCGTGAGCAGCGCCGCCCCGGCGGCCTGGAGCACGCGGAAGCCGACGAGCATCGGCAGGCTGGTCGCCGCGGCGCACGCCGCCGACGCCGCGACGAAGATCGCGACTCCCAGCAGGAACCCCCGCTCGCGGGGGTAGCGGTCGGCGAGGCGGCCGAACAGCACGAGCAGCGACGCGTACACGATCGCGTAGGCGTTCAGCACCCACGACAGGCCGTCGAGGCTGGTGGTGCCGAAGCTCCGGGCCATCTGCGGCAGCGCGACGTTGACGATGAACAGGTCGAGGCTCGCCATCACGACGCCGGCGCAGACAATCGAGAGGACGAGGTTGGGGGAGGCGGCGCGCCGGGGGCGGCGGACCTGGGCCGTGGCGCCGGCCGTTGTCGCGCCGGCGGTTGTCGTGCGGGTGGTCGTTGCGCCGGCGCTGGCGCTTGTCGTGCCGGCGCGCCCGCCGGTCCTGGCGCTGCGGGCGATCCTGCGTCGTGTCGGGAGCTGACTTAGCGAGGGCATAGTCAGGCATCCTAGCAGTGCTGACTTATCACGTCAAAAGTCAGCTATCATGGCCGTATGCCTGAAACCGCCACCGTCCGTTTGACCGGCGAGCTCGATCCCCGCGAAGGGTGGAAGGCCGAGCGCTGCACGATCGCCAAGTCGCTCGAGGTGCTGAGCACGCGCTCGGCGCTGCTGATCCTGCGCGAGGCGTTCTACGGCACGACGCGGTTCGACGACTTCGCCGAGCGCGTCGGGATCAGCGAGCCCGCGACCGCCGCACGGCTGCGCGAGCTCGTCGACGATGGGCTGCTCGAGCGCGAGGACTATCGCGAGCCCGGCCAACGGACCCGCCAGCAGTACCGGTTGACCGAGAAGGGCGCCGAGCTGTTCCCGGTGCTGGTCGCGCTGATGCAGTGGGGCGACCGTTGGCTCGACGACCGCGGCGGCCCGATCGAGCTGCTGCACCGCGGCTGCGGCGAGCCCGTCGGGGTCGAGGTGCGGTGCGCCGCCGGCCACCGGGTGCAGACGGGCGACATCGACGTAGCCCGCCGGTGCCCGCGCTCGTGAGCGCCGTCAGGACGCCAGGAAGCTGAGAATCGCCGGCGCAGCGCTCTCGGGCTCGTCGAGTAGGAACAGATGGCCCGCGCCCTCGACGACCTTCAGCTGTCCGTGTGGCAGAGCGTCCGCGAGGTACCGACCGTTGGCGAGCGGCACGACCGGATCGCGAGCGCCGTGCACGACCAACGTCTCGTGGCGAAGCGTCCCGAGCCAGGCGTGGCTACTCCAGCCCGACAGCGCGTACAGCTGGTACAGATATCCGAGCGCCGTGGGCGGCCGCGCCAGCCGCTCCTCGATGCCGGCGTTGAGCGCCCTCCGGTCGCGGGCGGTCCGCCCGCCGGCGATGATCGGCAGGATCATCTCGGCGAGCTGCCGGTTCCAGTAGCGCGCCGGCGTGAGCATCAGCGCCGCGACGAACGGGTTCGGCGGGATGCTCGGCAATCCCGGCGTAGTGGCGCATAGCACGAGGCGCCCGACCCGGTCGGGCGCGCGATGGGCCAGCTCCTGCGCGACGATGCCACCGAGCGAGTAGCCGAGCACGTCGGGCTGGGCGTAGCCGAGGTGGTCGAGCAGCGCCGCCACCATCCGCGCGAGCTGCGGCATCCGGATCGGCCACCCCGGCCGCTCCGATCCGCCCGTGCCCGGGAGATCGAACGCGATCAGCTCACGTTCGCCAGCGATCTCGCCGGCGAACGCCTGCCACATCTCGAGGTTTGCGCCGAGCCCGTTGATCAGCAGCAGCGGCGGGCCCTCTCCGCTGCGCGCGACCCGGAGAGCCGGCGCCGCCGGCATCTTGACGAACTCCACGGTCGCTCCCGGCCAGGGAGGCGATTGGCCGCGAGAGTCGTGGCCGTCGATGCGCAGATTCCCCACCAGAGCGGGGAAATATAGGGCTCGGCGCGGATCGGCGGGTTGGTCGGTGGCGAGCGCGGGATCGTCTCGGTGGCGCCGGCGAGGGTTGGTCGGTGGCGCCGGCGAGGGTTGGTCGGTGGCGGGGCGTGCGTTGGTCGGTGGCGGGGGCGAGGGTTGGTCGCCGGCCATGCAGCGCTTTGGCGAGTCATGCACGCCCGAACCTGGGGAGCGCCCGAAACCTCCCCCGGCCGGCGGACATCCGGGACATAAGCACGTGGGGAATGCTTATGTCCCGGGGCTGGGCGGGGGCAGTGAGGTTTCGGGCGTTAGACAGGGCGCCGGCGAGCGAGCGCCTCGAGTACGCCGGCCTCGTCGACCCCGAGATCTGCCAGCACCGGCGCAATCGTCTCGTCGCGGGTGAGCGCGAGCAGCACGTCGCGCGCCTCGATCTCGGAACGGCCGTCGTCGAGGGCACGCCGGGCGGCAACGACCAGCAGCCCGCGCGCGCCGGCGCCCGGGCCGACCCGGATCCAATCGTCGAACCCGGACCGCTCCTGCTGTCCGTGCGGGCGGCGAGGCGCGCCGGGCGGGCGACCCGGCCCACCGGCGGCGGACAGCGTCCGGATCACCTCGCTGCGGATCTGCGCCGGCGTGACGCCGATATCCACCAGGATCCGCGCCGCCACGCCGTCGTTCAGCGCCACCAGGCCGAGCAGGATGTGCTCGGTGCCGATGTAGTTGTGGCCGAGGTTTAGCGCCTCGCGCAGCGCCAACTCGAGCACGCGCTTTGACCGCGTAGTGAGCGGCATCTGACCGGCGACGACCTCCTGGCCGATACCGACGAGCCGCACGATCTCGCCCCTGACGCGCTCGACCGTGATGTCGAACGAACCGAGGGCGCCGGCGGCGATCCCTTCCCGATCACGAACGAGGCCGAGCAGGATGTGCTCGGTGCCGATGTGATCGTGGTTGAACCCCTTCGCCTCCTCGTGGGCCAGGACGACGACCTGACGGGCTCGCTCTGTGAACCGCTCGAACAGGGCCAAAGGATGGCACCGCCGGCGCGGACGGGCAAGGAGTGCTGTCAGGACCGCGCCACCGACCCGTACTACGCTGGCGCGGATGTTGCGCGACGTACCCGAATTCGTTCGTGGCGCTCGGCCCGGCCGACGAGCGGATCGAGACCGACCGCTACACGTTGTGCATGTCGGAGGCCAAGTTCTCGAACACCGTCCAGCGCCAGCGGTTCGCGCGTGCGGAGCTCGACGAGGTCCTTGACGAAGTCCGGTCGCTGCTGCGGGCGCGGGGACGGACGACGACGCAATGGGAGATCGGCAGCGCCGCCGAGCCGGCGCGCGGCGCTGCCGGGGCGGTGGCGGGAATCGCCGATGATCGTGCACGCGGTGTGGCTCGACGGCGAGATCGTCGGCACCGGCACGTGCGGCTGGACGCCCGCGGGGCTCGCGCTGTTCGGAGGGGCCGCGCTCTCGCGGGCGCGCGGGCGCGGTGTTTACAGAGCGCTCATCGAGGCCCGGTGGCGCATGGTCGCGGGCACGGACGCGCCGGCGCTGATCACTCAGGCCGGCGCGATGTCCCGCCCGATCCTGGAACGGCTCGGGTTTCGGGCGGTCGGCCGGATCGACATGCTGGTCGACGACTTCGGCAGCGACGCCTCGGTCTGACGCCGCGGCCGGTACGAATCCGCGGCGGGTACGAGTCCCCGGGCGGACCACCCGCGCGAAGACCCCCCGCCGTCAGTCGCCGCTCTGGAACTTGAACGAGATTCCGAGGCGTACCCGGTAGTTGACGAGTCCCCCGTTCTCGATCGTCACATCCTGGCGCACGACCTCGGCGACCCGGAGATCGCGAACCGTCTTGGCGGCGGTCTCGACCGCGTTGCGCGCTGCGGCGTCCCACGACTCGCTGCTGACGCCGATCACTTCGGTGACGCGGTAGACGCTGTCTGCCATTACTGGCTCCCCTCGTTGGTGGTGGTCGTCGACTGCACTCCGGTCGTGGCGCGAGCCTACAGCCGCGAGGTGTGTGGAACCACCCCTAGGGGACCTTGGTTACGACCGGCGCCGGCGGGAAACTATTGAGCAAGCAAACACTCCTTGGGGCGAACGGCTCCGGGCAGGCAAACCCACGCGGCTAGCGTGGAGGAACGTCACGGCGTGAACTCTGGCCGATCGCCCCGGGGAGTGTTTCTAACCCGCGGGCTGCGCGGTCACGCACGACGCCACCGTGTGCAACGCCTCCGTCACGGCCAGCAGGGCCGGATGCTCCTCGGCACCGCGCCGGCACGCGATGAACAGATGCCGGCAGGGCGGCTCGCCCGCGATCGCGCGGATCGCGACTCCGGGCGGCGGCTCGTCCTGCGCGAGTCGCGGAACGCACGCCACCCCGAGTCCCGCACCGACGAGCGCCATCACCGCGGTCCAGTCGGCGGAGCGGTGCGCCACCGCCGGCGAGAAGCCGGCCGCTGCGCATCCGACCCGGATCACGTCCTCGCACGACCAGCCGCGCGGAGGCGCCACGAACGGCTCGGACGCGAGCGCGGCGAGCGGGACCGCCGACTCGCGCGCGAGCGGGTGATCATGGGGGAGCGCGACGTCGAGCAGGTCGCGCATCAACGGCGTGCGGGTGAAGCGCTCGTCGTCGTGGCGCGGCGCGCTGTCTGACTCCATCGAGATCGCGAGCTCGAGCTCGCCGCGGGCGAGCAGGTGGAACACCTCCGGGCTCTCGAGATCCTCGACGGCGAGCTCGACCCCCGGCGCGTGCTCGCGCAGCAGCCCGACCGCGGGGACGACGAGGCCGACGATCCCGGTCGCGAACGACCCGATCCGGACGCGGCCGCGCTCGCCGCCGGCGAGCGCGGCGAGCGTCGCGTCCATCCGCTCGAGCTCGCTGAACACGACGTCGGCGTGGCCGAGCACCGCCTCGGCCGCCGGCGTCAGCCGCACCGTGCGCCCGTTGGGGATCAGCAGCGGCTGTCCCACCTGCTGCTCGAGCGCGGCGAGCTGCTGCGACACCGCCGAAGGCGTGAGGTACAGCGCATCGGCCGCCGCGGCGATCGTGCCGCGGTTGGCCAGCTCGCGCAGGGCGCGCAGGCGGCGAAGCTCGATCATGAAGTGCAGCTTACGAGTTCGGTCAAGAAGGTCTAGTCGCACTTAGGTAACGGCCGCGCCACGTGGGCATGCGACCATGCGAGCTGAAGGTCAGTCGACCAGGGTCGCGAGGTCCTGTCGCGTCCGGGCGCTCCGAGCTGCCACCATCTCGAGCAGGTTGCGCAGCAATATGACTCGCAGACTGGCATCGAGCTCGCGCAGGCCCGCGAGCGCGTCGGCCGGCAGCGCATAGCACTCGACCTCCGTGTCGGCGCGCGCGTCGCCGATGCGCTCGCCGCCGGTGAGCAGGGCCAGTTCGCCGATCGTCATGCCAGCGGTGAGTGTGGCCACTCGGCGCAGACCGCCGCCGGCCAGCTCGATGGTCTCGCTGACGACGCCGCTGGTGATCAGCAACAGCTCCGTGACTGTTCCCCCCGCCCGCATGAGGTAGTCGCCGGCCGCGAAAAATCGGCGCTCGAGCAGGCCCTCGAGCAGCTTGAGATCGTCGGCGGAGATCCCGCGCAGCACGGCGTGGTCAGCCACACTCACCAGCGCCGGCGCGGCGGTGTCGCCGGTCAGCCGGTCCTCGAAGAACTCGAGCGCTCGGTCGAGCTCGTCGAAGGGCTGTGCGCTCATCACTCTCACGAGCTCGTGGGGCGCGGCCGACAAAGCGCTGATGCGATCCGCGAGGCCGGCGAGCAGCGCGATTGCGGCCTCATGGATGTTGCGCACCCGCCGGAAATCAAGCACGACGAGCTCGGCTGGGGCCTCGATCACGGCACGGGTGACCTGCTCGGCCTCGGCGAACCCGAGATCGCCCTGCAGCTCGAACGCTCGCGCTCGTGCCCCCTCGCGCGCGATCTGCGCCGCCACGGCCGGGTCGCGCTGACGCTTGGACGTCAGCTCGGCCAGCGTGAACGTCCGCCGTACGGGCGACGGGCCGCGGCGGGCGTGTTTGAACATGTGCAGGTCCAGCGAGCGCGAAAGCTCCTCGCAGACACGGACGCCGCGGACCGAGTTGCCGCGATCGTCCAGCGGCGGCGAGAAGACGCCGATGCCGAGGTGGCCTGGGAGCACAGCAATCACACCTCCGGCTACGCCGCTCTTGGCCGGAAGTCCGACGTCGTAGAGCCAGTCGCCCGCCGCGTCGTACATCCCCGCCGTGGCCATCACACTGAGTACGTCACGCACGGTGTCGGGCGACGCCACCCGTCGCCCGGTGACCGGGTTGCGTCCACCGGCGGCCAATGTTGCGGCGATCACGGCCAGGTCGCGGCAGTCGACGAGCACCGAGCACTGCGCGATGTAGTTCTCGACCATCTCGTCGGGCTCGCCGTCGAAGCGCCCGGCGCCGCGCAACAGGTGAGCGATCGCGCGGTTCCGATAGGCCGTGTGGGACTCGGACTGGCGCACGCGGTCATCAATCGTGAGGTCACGGCCGGCGAACGCGCTGTAACCCTGCAACGGCGTCGGCTCGGGATCGGCCCCGAGTAACGAACGCGTCAGGATCGCGCCGGCGTTGACCAGCGGGTTGAGCGGGTCGAGCTGGATCGCGTTGAACGCCTCGCCGGTCGGTTCGACGCCGACCCGCTCGCGGACCATCTCGCCACGGGACTCCAGCGCCATCGCGAAAGTCAGCGGCTTGGAGATCGACTGGATCGTGAACGGCAGCCGCGTGTCACCCACTTCGTAGATCGCCCCGTCGACAGTGGCCAGCGCGATTCCGAACGACGAAGGATCAGCGAGCGCCAGCTCCGGGATGTAGTCGGCGACCGTGCCCGAGCTGTCCCGCACGAGGCGGGTGTGAAGATCCTGCAGGTAGGACTGAACGGGAGTCGTCATTTCGGACCGCCATTGTCGGCGGCTATCTGGCCTACGAAGATCTCAGCGTCGGCTCGGCCCGACCACCGTGCGTACACGACTGTTGCAATCGTGGCGCCCTGTCAAGCCGCATCGAACCTGCGGCGAGCCGCGGCGCATCCTCAGAGCGGGTGTGGTTCGATCAGCGGATGGCGACTGAACAACCGACCAGGGCCGAGCGGCCCGTCGGCGCCGATCTCGAGTGGCGCCCGGCGGCTCGGCCGGCGCGCTCGGAGCTTCGGGGCACGCACGTGGTGCTCGTGCCGCTCGACGCTGTTCGCGACGCCGAGCCGCTATACGCGGAGTCGCATCCGCCGGCGGCCGATCCGGGCATGTGGACCTACCTCCCGTACGGCCCATACCGCGATCCGGCCGAGCTCCTAGCCGCGCTCGAAGCCCTCCAGGCATCCGCGGACCCGCTGTTCTTCACGCTGCGCCGGCTGCCTGAAGACCAGCCGGCCGGCGTCGCCTCGTACCTGCGGATCACGCCCGACCACGGCGTGATCGAGATCGGGCACATCTGGTTTGGCGCGTCGCTGCGCCGGACCACGGCGGCGACCGAGGCGATCTATCTGCTCGCGGCGCACGCATTCGACGACCTCGGCTATCGGCGGCTCGAGTGGAAGTGCGACTCGCTCAACGAGGCCTCGCGCCGAGCCGCGGAGCGGTTCGGATTCCGCTTCGAGGGCGTGTTCCGCCAGCACATGGTGGTCAAGGGACGCAACCGCGACACCGCGTGGTTCGCGATCACCGACGACGAGTGGCCGGCGGTGCGCACCGGCTTCCAGGCGTGGCTCGACCCCGGCAACCTCGCCGAGACCGGGCGCCAGCGACGGACCCTTGGTGATCTGATTGGCCGATGATTTTGGCCGCGGGCCGGAGTCGAACGTGACATGAACTCCGTCACCTGTCACATATCGATATCCCTCGACGGCTTCGTCGCGGGGCCTAATCAGAGCGTCGAGAATCCGCTCGGCGAGGGCGGTTTGCGCCTTCACGAGTGGGTCTTCAATGACGCCGGCTGGCGCCGGGAGCACGGGCTCGAGGGCGGCGAGGTCGGCCCCGATTCCGAGGTCATCGAGGAGGTCGTCGCCGACGTCGGCGCATACATCATGGGCCGCAAGATGTTCGGCGGCGGCGACGGGCCGTGGGATCCCGACTGGATGGGCTGGTGGGGCGAGGACCCGCCGTTCCACACACCGGTGTTCGTCCTCACGCACCACCCGCGCGAGCCGCTGCCGATGGGGGGCGGCACGACGTTCACGTTCGTCACCGATGGGATCGAGTCCGCGATCGACCAGGCCCGGGCGGCCGCCGGCGAGCAGGACGTGATGATCGCGGGCGGCGCCCAGGCGGTGCGGCAGTATCTGGCCGCGGGCCTGCTCGACGAGCTGTACCTGCATATCGTCCCGATCGTGCTCGGCGCCGGCGAGCGCCTGCTCGACGACGTCGGCGATCCCAAGCTCGAGCCGGTCAAGGTCCTCGCCTCGCCGGCGGTCACCCACGTGAAGTACCGCGTGGTCAGGTAGCTTCGGCGTCGCGGCCGTCGCCGCGGGGTCGCGCGCGGTACGTTGCCTGTATGGAGACGATCCCGGGGCTGGCCGTTCATGGCCTCAGTCGGAGCTACGGCGGGTTCGAGGCGCTGCGGGATTTCGAGCTCGTGGTTCACGCTGGCGAGTGCGTGGCGATCGTCGGTCACAACGGCTCGGGCAAGACGACCGCGGTCCGGACGATCGCCGGCCTGCTCGAGCCGACTGCCGGCGTCGTCGAGGTGGCCGGCTCGGCGGTCCACGAGGAGCCCGCCGGGATCGAGGCCCGGGCGGCGATGGCGATCGTGCCCGACACGCCGTCGCTGTATCCGGACCTGACCGTGCGCGAGCACCTCGAGCTCGTCGCCGTCGCCCACGGCGCCGCCGGCGATGATCTCGACGATCGGATCGAGCGGTTGCTCAGTCGCCTCGGCCTCGAGAACAAGCGTGACGCGCGGCCAGGCGAGCTCTCGCGAGGAATGCGCCAGAAGGTCCAGCTCGCGTGCGCGCTGGTCCGCCCGCACCGCCTGCTCGTGCTCGACGAGCCGGTCGTGGGCCTGGATCCCTCCTCGCAGCACACGCTCCGAGAGCTGCTGCTCGAGGCCAAGGCCGCCGGCGTGGCGGTGATGCTGACCACGCACCAGCTCGAGTTCGCGCGAGGGATCGCCGACCAGGCGGTGGTGCTCAGCGACGGCGTCGTGGTCGCCCAAGGTCCGTACGACGAGGTCATCGACGGCGAGGCGATCGACCGCCTGGAGCCGGAGTGACCGCCGGCGTGGCCGCCGCCGTGGACGCGGAGTCGCGCGACCGCGCTCGAGCGGCACGCGCGTTGCTGAGGTCCCGGCGCACGCGTTTCAGGCCGACCGCGTACCAGATCTACGCGACGGTCCTGGTCGGCGCGATTGCCGGGGCGCTCGCCGGCCACGCCGTCGCGACGCTGATCGGCGGCAGCATCGACGCGCACAATCTGCGCGTGTTCGGCCCGGTCGTGCTGATGCTCGTGCTGCTAACCGCGCTCAGGTTCGGCACGTGGCAGGGCCCGGTCGGCTTCTCGACAGCCGACGTCAGCTTTCTGCTCACCGCTCCGATCGCGATCGCGGCGCTGGTGAGACCGAAGCTCGATCTTGCTCTATGGCTCGGCGCGGCGCTCGGCGCGCTGGTCGCCGGGATCGCGCTCCTGCTGATGTCCGGAGCGCCCAGCGGCGTCGGGCTGGCGCCCGCTCTCGGCGGTGTCTTCGGGCTCGCGGCGTTCGCGGTGCTGGGGGTCGCCGCGAGCTGGCTTGTCGAGTCCTCGCGAAAGGCCTCCCGGTTCGTGCGCCGCGCTAGCCCCGCCGTGCTCGTAGTCGCCGCGGCTCTGCTCGCGATCAGCGCGACGCCGGTCGGCCGGTCGATCGGCGCCTGGTCGGGCCCGTGGGGCTGGGCGGTCGCGCCGCTCGCCGGCACCTCGGGCTGGCCGGTCGCGCTCGCCGCCCTGCTGGTCGCGGCCACGGCCGCCACCGCGGTCGCGAGGCAGCGCGCCGGCGCCGCCGGGGCCGAGGCGTTCCTGGCCCGCGCGCAGACGCGATCCGGGCTGACCGCGTCGGCGTTCACGCTCGACTACCGGACCGCCGCGCTCACGTATCGCTCGGCGTTGCCGGCGCGAGCGATCCGGTTCGGACACCTACGGCGACCACGACGTCCCAATCGGGTCGTTCTCTGGCGCGACGCGCTCGCGCTCACCCGCGAACCATCCCGGCTCTGCTGGGCGGCGCTCCTGGCCGGCGCCGGCGTCGTCGAGGCGCTCACCCATCCGGGACGCGCGCTGCCGGCCGGGGTCGCCGCGGTGGCGCTGTACTTCGCCGCGAGCCTCCTGTGCGAGCCGCTGCGGATCGACGTCGACTCGCCCGACACCGGCGCGCTGCTGCTCTCGTGGCCGTTCGCTCGCCTGCTCCTCGCCCATTGCGTGCTCCCGATCCTCGCCCTGTGCACGATCGCCGCGGCCGCGATCGCCGGCACGGTCCTCGCGGGCGCCGCCGGTGCCGGCGCGCTCGTGCTGATCCCCACGGTGCTCGCGCCGGTCCTCGCCACCGCGGTGCTGTGCGCCGCGCTCGCGACGCGCCGTGGCGGACGCGTCGATGAGAACCTGCTCGGGCGGCTGCTGACGCTCGACGCGTCGAACCCCGGGCTCGCGGCCGTCGCCGTGCTGTGGCTGATTCCGTGGCTGATCGCCGCCGTCGTCGTGATCGGCGTCGCGCTCGTGATCGTCGGCCACGCCGCCGCCGGGCACAGCCCGGTGATCATGGCCGGCGCGGTCGCGATCGGTCTCGCCGGCGCGGCCACCGTGGCGCTGGCGCGCGTCGCCCGCGACTCGAAACGGCCCGGCGGCTGACAGATCGCGCTGGGGCCAGTCGGTTCAGCCCGGCGTCACTGTCTGGGTGACGCCGGAGCCCGACGACCAGCGAAAGTCGGCCGGCAGGTTCGCTCCACGCACCGTGCAGTCCGCCGCCGCGACCTCGACCGCCGCGCCGGCGGCCCGGGCCAGCGCGTCCGGGTCCGCCGCGTCGTGCTGGAGCAGCGCGTGAGCCGTCCACCACGTCAGGAAGCCGGCCACGAACGCGTCGCCGGCGCCAATCGTGTCAACCACGTCGACTACCGGTACGGGGATCGAGCGCTCGCCGGACTCGGTGATCACGGTGGCGGGCGATGGCCCGTCGGTGACGAGCACGGCGGCGGGGCCGAGCTCGAGCAGGTTCCGCGCCGCGGCGAGCCATGGCTGGTCGTGGCGCAACAGCGCGAGATCGTCGGTGCTGACCTTGACCACGTCGACCTGGCGGATGACCGTGTCGATCCGCTCGCGGTACGCCGGAACGTCGGTGATCGCGCCGGCGCGGCAGTTCGGGTCGAGCAGGATCGTGGCGCCGGGCGGCCGCCGGCCGATCAGCGCCATCAGGCTCGACGCCGACGGCTCGATCAGCAGCCCCAGGCCTCCAAGCGCGATCGCACTCGAGCCGTCGAGGATCTCGTCGGGGAGGTCTGCGCTCGTGAGCTCCGCCGCCGAGGTTCGCTCGAGGTAGAACTTGTACTCGGCGGCGCCGAGCGCGTCGAGCCGAGCGATCGCGAGCGTCGTCGGCGCCGGGGTGGGCTCCGGGAGGGCGATCTTCACGCCGGCGTCGACCAGCGCGGACCGAAGCTCGTCGCCGAATCCGTCGTCGGAGAGTCGCCCGAGAAACTGGCAGTCACCGCCGAGACGCGCGATCGTGCGCGCGACGTTGAACGGAGCGCCGCCGGGCACCGCGGTGACCGATCCCGACCCGTCGATCACGAGGTCGATCAACGCCTCGCCCGCGACCGTGATCACGAGTGCTCCATGGGGTCGAACACGCGCGGCATGTTATTCGGAGGCGGGTACCGCTAGCCCTACCAGACACGACTCCGGCTGTCCGGCTGTTCAGAGCGGGGGCTGGCGTTCAGGCTTCCGGTCATGACGATCGGAAACGGAAACCCAGCGGCAGCGAGCGCTGCCGAGCTAACCAAGACATACGGGAGCGGCGACGTCGCCGTCCGGGCCCTCGACGGGGTCAACGTCGAGTTCGGGCGTGGCCGCTTCACCGCGGTCATGGGGCCGTCGGGGTCGGGCAAGTCGACGCTCATGCACTGCATGGCGGGGCTCGACGTGCCGACCTCGGGTCACTCGTTCATCGGCGGCGACGAGATCGGGAGACTCGACGACGCCGGTCTGACGCAACTGCGCCGCGACCGGATCGGGTTCGTGTTCCAGTCGTTCAACCTCGTGCCAACGCTCACGGCCGGCGACAACATCACGCTCCCCGGCGACCTCGCGGGCACGCCCGTGGACCGGGCCTGGTTCGAGTACCTCGTCGGCCGGCTCGGGATCGCCGACCGGCTGTCACACCGTCCGAGCGAGTTGTCCGGCGGCCAGCAGCAGCGAGTCGCCTGCGCGCGAGCGCTGGTCGGACGCCCCGAGCTGATCTTCGCCGACGAGCCGACCGGCAACCTCGACTCGAATGCCAGCGCGGAGGTGCTCGGGTTCCTCCGCCACGCGGTCACCGAGGACGGGCAGTCGATCGTGATGGTCACCCACGACGCCCACGCGGCCGCCTACGCCGATCGCGTCGTGTTCCTGGCCGACGGCAAGGTGGTGGGTGAGCTCACCTCGCCGACCGCCGACGGCGTGCTCGAGCAGATCAAGCGGCTCGGTAACTGACATGCGGAAGGTAACCGTCAACGGACTGTTCGCCCGCAAGCTGCGGCTGGCGCTCACCGCGCTCGCGATCGTGCTCGGGGTGACGTTCGTTACCGGCACGCTGATCCTCGGCGACACGCTCAACAGTACGTTCAACGATCTGATCGGGACCGCCTATCAGCACGTCAGCTTCGAGATCCGGGGAAAGGCGGTCCTCAACGAAAGCGGCCCCGCCGCCGTCCAGGGCACCACCGATCGCAAGCCGGTCCCGGAGTCGATCGCGAGCGCGGTCAGCCGCCTGCCCGGAGTCGCATTCGTGCACGGGTCAGTCCAGGGCTACGCCCAGTTCCTCGAGCGCAACGGAAACGCGATCGGAGGCGGTGGCGGCTCGACGCTCGGGTTCTCGTTCGACTCCAACCGGCAACTCTCCCCGTACCGGCTCGTCGAGGGCAGGGCGCCGATGACCGCCGATGACGTGGTGATGGATAAGGCGACCGCGACCAAGAACCACTTCGCGGTCGGCGACCGAGTGCTGATGAACCTGCCCGATCGTGCGCAGACGTTCACGATCACCGGGATCGTCACTTACGGAAGTGACGACAACCTCGCGGGAGTGACACTCGCGGGGTTCGATCTGCGGACGGCGCAGAATCTCTTCAACTCCGAGGGTCACTACGACACGATCAGCGTGCTCGCCGCGTCGGGTGCCGACAACGTCAAGCTCCAACTGGCGATCGCCAGGCTGCTCCCGCGAGGCGTCGAGGTCGTCAGCGGCCAGGCGGTCGCGAACGAGCTCTCGAGCGCGGTCGACAACGAGCTCGGGTTCATTCGGACCGCGCTGCTGATCTTCGCGGCGATCTCCCTGTTCGTCGGCGCGTTCACGATCTTCAACACTTTCTCGATCACCGTCGGCCAGCGGACGCGCGAGCTCGCGCTGCTGCGCGTCGTCGGCGCGAGCCGCCGGCAGGTGTTCCGGTCGGTGCTTTCCGAAGCCGCGCTGACGGGGCTCGTCGCGTCGGTGATCGGCCTCGGGCTCGGCGTTCTCGCCGCGCTCGGCCTCAAGGCGCTGCTCAAGGCGTTCGGGATCGAGCTGCCCTCGGCGCCGCTGGTGTTCGAGGCGCGGACCGTCGTGGTCGCGATCGCGGTCGGCGTCGGGGTGACCGTGATCTCGGCGATCATCCCCGCGCGGCGGGCGGTGCGGATACCCCCGGTCGCGGCTCTCGTCGAGGACAGCGGGGGAGGGACCGAGACCGTCCCGCGTCGGCGTGTCGCCGCGGGCGTCGCGGTCGCGACCCTCGGCGTGGTCGCGGTGCTGGCTGGGCTGGCCAAGCCGACCCTCGCGCTGGTCGGGCTCGGCGCGGTCCTGGTGTTCATCGCCGCCGGCATGCTCGTGCCGGTCGCCGCGCGGCCGCTGTCGAGCGCGCTTGGCCGCCCGCTGGCATCGCTGCTCGGCATGCCCGGAAAGCTGGGCCGAGAGAACTCGATGCGAAACCCGCGCCGGACCGCGCAGACCGCCGCCGCGCTCATGATCGGGCTCGCGCTCGTCTCGACGATAGCCGTGCTCGGCGCCTCGCTGAGCACTTCGGCCAAGGACAGCGTCGACAGCGCGGTCAGCGCGGACTACATCGTCAGCGGCTCGGGCGGGTTCAGTAAGTCGGTGGTGCCCGTGGTATCGCGACTCCCCGGAGTCGCCACGTCGACCACGATCTACCAGGGGCAGTTCGAGTTCAGGGGTTCGCTGTCGACGCTTGTCGCCGCGACGCCCGCCGACCTCTCGCGCACGGTCACGCTCCACGTCACCGCCGGTCGCGGCGCGCCTGCGATGGCCGCCGGCCAGCTCTTGATCGACACCTCGACGGCGAGCACGGACAACCTGCACGTCGGCTCGGTCGTCCCGGTCAAGTTCGCCCAGACCGGGGCATCGACGATGACGATCGGGGGAATCTACAAGCCGAACCCGCTGGTCGGCAGCTTCGTAGTCGGCGACGGGTTCTTTACGACGCATTTCGACAACCCGCTCCCGATCGGCGTGCTCCTCAGCACCGCCCCCGGCGCCAGCGATCTCGGCCCAGCCCTGAACCGCGTGCTTATCCCGTACGCCAACGTCGGCTACAAGACCCGCGCTCAGTTCGAAAAGTCCCAGCAGGACAAGATCAACCAGGAGCTCGGGCTCGTGTACGTCCTGCTCGCGCTGGCCGTGCTGGTCGCGCTGATCGGGATCGTCAACACGCTCGTGCTGTCGGTGTTCGAGCGCACGCGCGAGATCGGTCTGCTCCGGGCGGTGGGGATGAAGCGCCGGCAGGTCCGGATGATGATCCGCGCGGAGGCCGTGATCGTGGCACTGTTCGGCGCCGTCGTCGGGATCGTGATCGGCGCCGGGCTCGGCATCGCGCTGGCGTCGTCGCTGCGCCTGCACGGCGTCACCAACATCTCGATCCCGATCCCGAGCCTGATCGGGTTCCTCGTCCTGTCGGCCGTGCTCGGGCTGATCGCCGCCACCTGGCCCGCGCGGCGGGCCGCCAACCTCGACGTGCTGGCCGCGATCGCTACGGAGTAGTGAGGTAGCGCTGGATCGTCGGTGCGATCTTCGCCACGACGTCGTCGATTGAGAGCGACACCAGCGGCTCGAGGCGGAGCACGTACCGGCACAGGACCAGGCCGAGCATCTGCGTCCCGATCAGCGCGCTCCGTTCTCCGGCGGCGGCGTCGCCGAGGGCGGCGATCGGGTCGGCGATCAGCTCGTTGAACGTGGCCTGCATCTGCGCCGCCACGGCTTCGTTGGTCACTGCCGTGCGCATCAGGAACACGAGCGTCTCGTCGCTGGCGCTCGATTCCCATCGGTCGACGAAGTGGCGCACGAGGAACTCGCCGCGGCGGCGGGCTGGGACCGGACGGAGATCGGGTGGATCGAGGTCCATCGTCGAGGCGGCGGTGAACAGGCCGGCCTTCGAGCCGAAGTAGCGAATGACCATCGAGGGGTCGATACCCGCCTGGCCCGCGACCGCGCGGATCGTCGTCTGCTCGTAGCCGCGCGCCGCGAACGTGACGCGGGCGGCCTCGAGTATCGCCCTCCGGGTCCCCTCCGATCGTGGTCCGCCGGTTCCGGGGGTGGGATTTGCCTGGCTCATCAACGGGGGATGGTACCGGGCCCAACGCCCGTTTGCCAACAGGCGTTGACAGTTGCGCCCAGACTCGCTATACCTAATGCCAACAGACGTTGGCAAAGCTAGAACTAGGGCGTGGCCATGCGAATACACAAAGACATCCTCGAGCGCTACCGGATGCAGATCGCACTCGTGACCGGAAACCTCGTGTTCGCGTCGTTGTTCATGACGCTCGCGCTGAGCGCGTTTCATCAGCCGGCGCCGCACGACCTCAAGGTCGGCGTCGTCGCGCCCGCCCCGGTGACGCGAGCGCTCGGGCAAGCGCTGGGTCGCGCCGACCCGGGCGGCTTCGAGCTCCGCGCCTACCCGAGCGAGGCTCGAGCGCTCGCCGGTATCGACGACCGGCGGCTCGACGGTGCGCTCGTCCTCTCCTCGCACGACACGCGCCTGCTGGTCGCGGACGCCGGAGGCACCGGTCCCGCCAACGCTCTCAAGGGCGCGTTAGGAGCGGCCGCGGCTAGGCTGGGCCGGCAGCTCCAGGTGGTCGACGCCGTCCCGCCCCGTACGGGCGACTCGCAGGCACTGTCGTCGTTCTTCGTGATCCTGTGCGTGCTGTTCCCGAGCCTCGCGACCGGCGTCGCGGCCGCGCATCTGCTGCGGCATCTGCGACCGCTCCCGCGGATCGCGGTGCCCGTCGTGGCCGCGGTGGCGATCGGCCTCGCCGCCGCCGGAATCGCCGACGCCGTCAGCGGACTCGGAAACTATCTGCCGATCGCCGGAATCGTGGCGTTGTTCTCGCTCGCCATCTCGTTGCCGACCGCGGCCCTCGGCGAGCTCAAGCCGCCGCTGGTGGCGCTCGCCGTGGTGGTGTTCCTGATCCTCGGTCTGCCGGTCAGCGGCGGTCCTGCGGGTCTGGCCTCGTTCGGTCCGAGCCTGCTGCGAGCGTTCGACTCCGTGCTTCCGCTCGGAGTGGCGTCAAGCACAGTCCGCAACACGGTCTACTTCGGCGCCCACGACATCACCGGCCACATCCTCGTGCTCGGGGCGTGGGCGCTGGTCGGCCTCGTCGGGCTGGCGGTGACGACTAGCCTCGCGCGCCAGACGCGCGCGCCGCGCCCTCGGTGAGCGCCCACAGCTTCGCCCACGCGATCTGCGGATGGCTGCGCCCGCCGAAGCCGCAGTCGGTTCCGGCGATCACGTTCTCGGCGCCGAGCACCGACGCGAACCGCTCGATCCGCTGCGCGACCAGGTCGGGGTGCTCGACGACGTCGGTCGAGTGCGTGACGACGCCCGGCACGAGGATCTTGCCTTCGGGGAGCTCGACGTCGCGCCACACCTTCCACTCGTGCTCGTGACGAGCGTTGGCGCCCTCGATCAGGTACGCCTGCGCCTTGACCTCGAGCAGGATGTCGACGATGTGCTCGAGCTCAAGGTCGTGGGCGTGCGGTCCGTGCCAGCTTCCCCAGCACATGTGGTACCGGATGCGGTCTTCGGGAATGCCGGCGAGCGCGTGGTTCAGCGCCTGCACCCGGACGCGGCAGCGTTCGCGGAACGCGTCGAGTCCCATCTCGATCCCGATCCGGTCCCACAGCGCCGGCAACCACGCGTCGTCGACCTGCAGCACGAACCCGGCGCCGGCGATCAGCTCGTACTCGACGCGCAGCGCGTCGGCGAGCGCGTACAGGTACTCGACATCGTCGGCGTAGTAGGCGTTTGCGCGATACACCTCGAGGCTGGCCGGCGCCGTCGAGGTCAGGAACGCGTCCTCGCCGGGCTCGCACGCGCGGAGGATCTCTATCTCCCGCCGGACCTGCTCGTGGCCCGCGTATGCGATCGGGCCGGTGCACACCCAGCGCAGCCGCCGCGGGCTGACCTGCCCGCCTGGGGTGTAGAACAGCGTGCCGCGTTCGGTGGCGTAGCGGTAGAACGCGTCGAACTCCTCGCGGTCGCGTCCCTGCGCCACCAGCGGCTTCTCATCCGTTTCGCGGGTCTCGAACCCGGCGAAGCGGTCGTCGGCGAACGACAGCCAATCCCCGCCCTTGGTGTACTCGCCCTCGTTGACGAGGTCGAGGCCGAGTTCGCGCTGGCGGGCCACGATGCCCGCGACTGCCTCGCGAAGCTCCGCATCGGTCGCCGGCGCGTCGCCCTCGAGCCACGGCAGGCTCCCGGCGTGGGTCGTCAGGATGCGCGTCGTACTCCGCTTCATACCGCGACGAACCTATACCTCTGCGCGTGCGGGCGTAAGCTCGCGGGGTGGCTCGGCACGACCAAGGCCCGTACCGTTCGAGCTCGGTCAACTCGTATCTGGTCGAGACCCGAGCGCTCGCGGTCGTGGCGCTTGTTGGCACTGGTCGGCGGCGTGGTCCTCGACGAAGTCGCGCGCAACTTCTGGGCTCGCAACGCCCTGATCGCGGGGCTGCTGTCGAGCCTGATCATCGTGATGTTGTCGGTCGCCGTCTTCAACGAGGCGCTCGAGCGGCGCAACCGCCGTCGCTGGAGCGTCCTTGCGCAATACGTGATGTTCCAGCTCGTCCGCCAGGCGCGGCTGGTCTGGACCGGCATCATGGAGCTGACCGGTCTGATGTCGGCGGACGCGACCGACGCCGGGTCGATCGATGCTGCCGCCAGCGCCGTGCGCGACACAGCGCGTCTGAAGGCGGCGGTCGCTGAGACGATCGGCGACGCCGCCAAGCGCCGCCGTCTACACGAGGCGATCACGGCGTTCGTCGTCCACGGTGACGAGCTGCTCGGCCGGTGGGCGGGGGTGATGCTCAACGCCGACGCGTACGCCGAGATCATCGACCGGCACGTCGAGCTCGCGAGCGACGTGGCCTGGCTCGGCAGCCTGCTCGACAGCTACGAGCCGACCGACGACCACATCAAGCGACGCAGAGGCGCAAGCAGCCCGGCTGCCCAGATCGAAGGACAGATCGACGATGAGCGGCTGACCGATCGGATCGTGACGATCGCGCAGCTCGCGGAGGGTCTCGACCGGGCGACTCTGCAGATCGCCATGCACATCGTTCCCATGGAATGGTGGGCGGCTCGTCTGGGAACGACTGTCCCGCCGCCGCAAGTCGAGGGTGAGCCGGAGCTCACCGGAAATGCGGCCCGGAAATGATCAGTGGCGCCGGCGCCGACCGGAAGGGCACGAGATGGGAAAGGTGATCGTCACGAATTGGGTGACGCTCGACGGCGTGATGCAGTCACCGGGGCGTCCGGACGAGGACACGCGGGATGGGTTTGAGCACGGGGGCTGGGGGGTCCCGTACGCCGACGAGACGGCGGGCGCGAAGATGGGCGAGCGCATGGGCGAGGATCGCGCGTTCCTGTTCGGGCGCTGGACCTACGAACAACTGCTGTCGACGTGGAACGCCCGCGGCGGCCCATTCAAGGACGCGCTCATCGAGACCCCGAAGTTCGTCGCCTCGAGCGATCCCGCGACTACGCTCGAGTGGCCGAACTCGACGCTGCTCCACGGGGACGTCCCGGCCGCCGTCGCCGACCTCAAGCAGGCCTCGGCCACGAACCTCGTGATCCTGGGCAGTGGCGTCCTGATCGCTTCACTGATCGCCGCCGGCCTGATCGACGAGTATCTGCTGATGATCGCGCCGCTGGTGGTGGGCAGCGGGCGCAGGCTGTTTCCCGCCGGCGTGCAGGCACCGCTCCGCCTCGTCGAGAGCGTTACGACGCGCACGGGCGTCGTGCTGGCGACGTACGAGCGAGACGCATGAGCGCGGCGATTCGCTTCTCGCGAGCCCGTCCTCCATGATTACGATATGGATGGACCCGGGGCCAAGGCGAAGAAGAAGACCCGGCGCCAGAGCGGGGTCACCCCGGCGGGACCGAGCCCAAGCTCAAGCTCGAGCCCCAGCGGTCGGGGCGCGCCGGCCAGGCACCGGCCGCCGGCGAGCCCGACGCGGTTTCTGCCGGCGGTACCGGTCCACGCGTCGTCTGCTCCGGTCCCATCGATCGCGGCGTCCTCGACGAGCTCGTCTAGCTCGTCCAGCTCCTCGGCGTCCGGCACGACGGGGCCGACCTCGCCCTCGATCGCGCCACCGGTTCCCTCGGTCGCGTCGAGCTCCCCCTCGGCGGCATCAAGCTCGAGCTCCCCCTCGCTGAAGTCGTCATCCAAGGATGTCGAGTTCGATTTCCACGCCGAGCATCTGCGGTTCATGCAGGACAAGAAGAAGAAGTCGCACGAGGCGGGGAAGGGAAAGCTGCCCGTGGCAATCCGAACCCATGCATTCGAGAACGAGAGTCTGCTCCACGCGCGCGGTCACCTAGGAACCGAGGTGAAGCGCAAGGGCGGAGGGGCCCACACGTTCAGTAATGACGACATCGAGGAAGCGATCGGGAACGTCAGCGATCTCAGAGCCGACACGGAAGAGACCGAAGTGATGCGCCACGACTTCCAGAATCACAAGAAGCCGCTGGATCCCTTCGCCAACTATCAGCTCCAGTGGGGCGGAAGCGCTGTGAACTACAAGAAGCGTGACACCTCGGCGACGAACGTGGTCGTCGACAAGCGACTACTGGACCATCCCGACATCCTCGAGAAGGTCAAGGAGGCGCACCGGCGCAGCTACAACACCGGTTCGACCGTCGTCCTGAGCACCGGTGACGAGTCCGGTCACGCGTTCATCAGAGACCGGCTGCCGGAGAAGCACAAGGCCGTCTGGGAGAAGCAGAAGGACGCATGGCTAAAGGCCAAGTCCGACGAGGCCCTGGGTGAGGACGAGGAGTCCGAGGAGTCCGAGGAGTCCGAGGAGGAGAAGGAGACTAAGGGGATGAGGGAGAAGGACGAGAAGAAGTCCGGCGCGACGAAGTGACGCGCCCCACACGCCGGCGCCGCCCTCCTCGATGCCCTGATCGCCGGGCGCGGGCTCGGTGACCATCTCGAGCGTGAACTGTCGGAACGGAAACAACGTAGCGGGATGATTGTGGGATGCTTGCCGGGATGCCGTGGCTTCCCGAGCTGTTCTCCGCGCCGGCGCTTCAGCACCTCCAGGACAAGTGGGAGCGCGAGCTCGTCACCGTCCCGTTCTTCGACGGCTTGATGGCCGGCGAGCTCGACGCGCTGGTCGAGTCGTTCGCCGGTGAGCCCGAGCTGCACCACCCCGTTCGTGGACGCATCAAGGGCGTGGGGGCGTTCAGCAGGTTCGTCGTGCAAACGAGAACTTGGCTCAGCCAGCCGGGTGCCTCGATCGAGGATCTTGATCACGTCGTCCGCGGCGCCCGGCGTGGTGGCGGCGAGGTCGTGCTCCACGTCGAAGGCCAGAGGGGACGAGTCGGTCTTCCGGCCGCGATCGTCGCCGACAAGGAGCCCGACGGGCGGATCGACGAACTGCGGATGTACTACAGCAGCCGTCCGCTGACCGGCCGCCACGCGACCCGACCGCCGCTCCTCCAGCCCTCTCCCGACGAGTCTCTGTCGGGCGTCGTCGCCGACTACCAGCGTGCGCTGGCGGCCGGCGACGTCGACGCGATCGTGGCCGCGTTCGAACCGGATGGCTACGTGCGCGACCCCGCCGGCGGCGATCACGTCCACGCCGGTCCCGACGGTCTGCGTTCGTTCTACGAGCGGATGTGCGCGGGCGGCGGCATCACACTCGAGCACTGCGGCTTCCTCGAGGACGAGCGCGCGTACGTACTCGAGTACAACGTCGTTAGGTGGGGCGACACCGAGCTACCGCCCCAAGCGGGGGTTGCCGTCTACGACCGAGGTCCGAACGGCAAGATCGCCGCCGTTCGGCTCTACGACGACGTCGATCCCGCGCTCGCGGGTCGCTGAGGATCCGCAACCCAGGTCTGCGCCCAGGGCCTGCTGGTAGCGCACCACCGTCTCGTGCGCCGCGCGCGCCTCGGCCCATCGCCCCAGCGCGTACCAGGCGAGAACGTGTCGCTCGTAGTGCTTGGTGGCTGCGGCGAGCCGCGCGAGGTCATCGGCTGGCTGCGGGGCGCATACCGGGCCGAGCTTGTACACGAACCGCCGCCGCGCCTCGTGATAGCTGCGATCCGGCCCGAAGAAACACTCATGCGAGCGCCCGAGCTCTTCGTCTCGGTACGCCTGCAGTGGCTTGACGGCTTCGTCGTAGCGGCGACGGCGACGCTTGATGTCAAGCCGGGACGTCAGGTCGCCGGCACCGGCGAGCCGCTCGGCGAGCCGCCGCGTCCGGGCGGCGAAGTCGTCTGCGTTGGCTCCGAGCGTGGCATCGAGCAGCCCGATCGACACCGCGTGGTGCGCTCCCACCGGAGTGAACGGCGCCGTTGTCAGCCGGTGGCTCATCGTGGCTCCGACGCGGCGCGGCAGCAGGTAGGTCCAATACTCAGATCCGTACAGCCCTCCCATGTGCTGGTAGTACGGGTTGAGGACGATGTCGTCGCGTGCGACCACCACATCGGCCGCCAGCGCCAGTGGCACTCCGCCGGCCGCGGTGTCACCGGCAAGCGCCGAGATGACGATCTTCGAGTCGGTCTCGATGATCTCGCGGACCAGGTCATCAATCGCCACGAGGTTGCGCCATGACTCCCGAGCCGGATCCTCGGCGGCCTCGATCACGCCCAGATGGATCCCGTTTGAGAAGTAGTCACTGCCACCCAACAACACGAGCACCTGGGTATCGCTCCCACGTGCGTCGACGTAAGCGTCGCGCAAGCGCTCGCACTGCGCTGTGCTCATCGCGCCGTTGTAAAAGTCAAACCGCAAGTAACCGACGCCGGCGCGTTCCTCATAGGAGATGTCGCGATATGTGCCGCCGGTCGGCGGCCGCGCGTCATAAGCGACTGTCAGCTCGGGAGCCTCGCATGGCTGGCCGGCCAGCTCGAGCGCTCGGGTCGCGGGCAGCTTGAACGCGTCTCCGTCCGCCGCTTCACGCCGCTTGAGATGAGTGATCCACACCGCACCGTCGGAGCTGGCGCGGCAGATCGCCCCGCTGCGCTGGGCGATGATCTCGCCCGGGCGGCCGCGCAGATCCCCCTCCGAGTGGGCACCAAAGAGATAGAACTCGGCTCCCCCGATGACGTCGAGCACGCCGGGGTAGCCCTCGGCCGCCCGCACCTTGCGCACGACGTCCTGCGTCCGATGTGAGGCCCAGTCGATCGACCGGACCGCCTGGGTCATCAGCGGGCGTGCGCGACCGGTCACCACCAGTCCCTCACGCGCATCGCGCGCTTGCGCCCCATCGCCACCCTCGGCAATCCTGCCGAGTGCTTCGTGCAGCGCGGCGACCGCCGCGGTCCGGACCTCGTGGCGATACAGGCTGCTCTTACCGGCCTCGCGCATCGGAAAACTGCGGCTCGCCCACACCCTGCCGGCGTCGGCCTCCGCGTTGGCCTCGAGCACGGTCACTCCCCACTCACGGGCGTCAAGCTCGATCGCCCAGTCAAGTGACGACGGTCCACGGTCCCCGACGGGGCCCGGATGGACGATCAGACACCGACGCTCAGACCAGATCGACTCCGGGATCATCGTCTTGAGGAAGGGGCAAACGATCAACTCCGGATCGTGTTGGCGAACCGCCGACTCCATCGCCCCAGCCCCGTCGACCACGGCGACCGTCACCTCATGACCGAGGTCGCGCAGCGCGATCAGTGCGCGCTGGCTTAGACCGTTGTGTGCCGAGGCGAGAAACAGCACCCGCAGAGGACAGGCCGGTCCGTTCAAAGTCCCGCCCGAGTCCTCGAGCCCCGGCGCATCGGCTCGGTCGCGGGCGATTGTGGCGACTGCGTCGGCTTGGAGAAGCAACTCCATGGGGACTCCCTTCATCAGCGGGTCGTTGCGCCGAGAAGGATCCGCAGCGTCGGTAACAAGCCACCCACACTCGGTAACGAGGCGCGCTCCCGGAGTCCCTCGTCGAGTCTGTGACCGCATGTGACCACGCGGTTACCGGCGTACCGGAGTCTCTCAGCCGCATCCACCGACCCGGAAGAGGGACGACCTATGTACCACTCGCTACAGCCAATCAGCGGAACGATCGCCGTGAGAGCGAGCCTCAGCCGGGCGCCCCAGCTGCAGCTCGCCGGCTTGGTACGCCACGCCACGCGCGAAACGAAGCGCAGGGCGCCGCGACCGACCAGTTCACGTCGACGCCGCGCGCTCGCGCAGTGGCTCCGGCGGACCGCGGAGCTCCCGATTCATCGCGACCGCTCCCGGCGGTTCGAAGTGCTGCTGCGCGATCGAGTCGCCCTGGTCCGACCGGACCTGCTCGAGCTTGCCGTCTTGCTGGAGCGCGCCGACGACCCCGATCCGACCTGCGTCGCAACGCTGTTTGAGCTGCTCCGAAACGGCTGCGACAGTCCTTTGTACAACCCGGCCGTCCACGAGTCCGAACTACGCGCGACCCTCTACTTTGCGCGCGCCGCGCTGCTCAAGAGCGGCCCGCCGTTGAATGGGACTGTGCGTTAGCCGGAAGGTCCGCATGAAGTCGAAGCGGAGAGGGAGGGATTCGAACCCTCGTCGGACCGAAAGACCCGAACCGGTTTTCGAGACCGGCGCATTCAACCGCTCTGCCACCTCTCCGGTGGGGCGTAGGACAAGTTAGACGAACTCGCGTGCCCGCGGGCCCGTAGATCGCGGGTATCCATAACGCGCCGGCCGCCGCGCGGGCGCTGCTCCGGGCGCTGCTCCGGCGCGCCCTGGGCACGGCATCTACCGCCGGGAGGCGAAGAACGCGCGCAGCAGGTCCGCGCAGTCCTCGGCGAGCAGTCCCCTCTCGACCTGGGGCCGGTGGTTCAGGCGCGGCTCGTCGAGGACGTCGAGCACGCTGCCGGCGGCGCCGGCCTTGGGATCGGTGGCGCCGAACACGAGCCGGGGGAGGCGCGCGAGCACGATCGCGCCGGCGCACATCGCGCACGGCTCGAGCGTGACGTACATTACGGCGTCGAGCACGCGCCAGCTCGCGAGCGTGCGGGCGGCCTCGCGCAGGGCGATCATCTCGGCGTGGGCGGTGGGGTCGGCGCGGAGTTCGCGCTCGTTGTGACCGGAGCCGATCACCTCGCCGCCGTGGATGACCACAGCGCCGACCGGGACGTCGTCGTGCTCGGGGGCTCGCGTCGCCTCGCGCAGGGCTAGGCGCATGAAGTACTCATCGCGGGGAAAGAAGTGTGTGCTCACGATCGCGCGACGCTACCGTTGTCGAGGGAAACTTTGGCGCTTCGGCAGTTGTCTTAGCGCTTGGGGCCGCTTTCCACGTCCAGCCTCATTGTTCTCGGCCATGCTCAATTCGCGTCGGTCGCTCGCGGTGCTTATCACCGCGGCGCTGCTGTGCGCCGGCGCGATCCGGAGGACGGCGCCTTCGCGGGCCGCGACGCCGGCGCGGACCGCCACCACCTCGCCGGCGCGGACCGCCACCACCCCGTCGGCGCGCAACGCCACGCAGCCTGACTACGTCCCCGGCGAAGTCCTGGTCGGATACGCCTCCCCGTCCGGCCCGGCGGCATCGGAGGTCGCGCACACCACGCGCGAGATGGGGGCTCGCGCGGCTGGCGCGTCGTCAACGCCGGGCGACGCGCTCGTCTCGAGCTCGACCGAGCAGATCATCCACGTGCCCGCCGGCCGGAGCATCTGGCCGGTGATCGCGAAGCTCACTCGCGAGCGCGGCGTGCGATACGCCGTCCCCAACTACATCGCCCACGCCGCCGGTTGGATTCCCGACGATCCCGGCCTCTCCCACCAAGCGCAGGGGTGGCAGCAGATGCAGTGGAACTTCCTCGCCACCGCCGGCGTCGACGCCCCGGACGCGTGGGCGCACATGTTCGCCAGCCACCACCCCGGGGGCAGCGGCGTGGTGATCGCGGTGCTTGACACCGGTGTCGCGTACCGGAACTGGCAGGGCTTCAGCAAGTCCCCCGACTTCGGCGGGACCGACTTCGTCGATCCGCACGACTTCGTCGCCGGCAACGCTTTCCCGCTCGATCGTGAGGGGCATGGGACGTTCGTCGCCGGGATGATCGCCGAGTCGACGAACAACGGCCGGGGGCTGACCGGCCTTGCCTACGGCGCGAAGATCATGCCGGTCCGCGTGCTCGACGCCGACGGGAACGGCGACTCGCAGACGATCGCGCGCGGCATCCGCTACGCGGTCAAGCACGGCGCCCAGGTGATCAACCTCAGCCTGGAGTTCGACATCTCGGTGAGGGCGAGGCAGATCCCCAACATCATCAGCGCGATCAACTTCGCGCACGGCCACGGAGTCGTCGTGGTCGCCGCCGCCGGCAACGACAGCTCGAGCGAGCTTGCGTATCCGGCGGCAGCGCCGTCGGTGATCTCGGTCGGCGCGACGACGCTCGACCGCTGCCTGGCCGGGTACTCGAACGTCGGGGCGAAGCTCGACCTGGTGGCGCCCGGAGGCGGCGACGACGCGACGCTGCCGAGCGACCCCGACTGTCATCCGTTTCGCAACCTACCGGCCGTGCATCAGGAGACGTTCCTCGACTTCAACTCGCTTGACCCGGGCGCCAATCCGGACCGGTTCGGCTTCCCCGGCAGCTACGGCACGTCGATGGCCGCGCCCGAGGTGTCGGCGACCGCGGCGCTCGTGATCGCGAGCCGCGTCCTCGGCGCGCATCCCACGCCTGACCAGATCCTCGCGCACCTCGAGCAGACGGCCACGCCGCTCGGCGGCTCGCAGCCTAACGACGACTACGGCTACGGCCTGCTCAACGCCGGCGCGGCGACCGCACCGCTTCTCGAGGCGTCGCCCACGACGCGGCGCTAGGTAGTCCGCACGATCAGCACCGAGCAGGGCGCGTGGTGCGAGACCTTGTTCGGCACCGACCCGAGCAGGAAGCGCTTGGCGCCGGTCATCCCCTTGTTGCCGACCACGATCAGGTCAGAGCGCTGTTCCTCGGCGACGTCGACGATCGCGTCGGCGGCGTCGCCCTGACGAGCGAACGTCTCGACCGTCGCCACCCCGGCGTCGCGCGCCTGGGTCTCGGCCTGCTTGAGCAGCGCGATCACGTCGTCGTGGGGATTGATCATCCACTGGAGGTCCGCAGGCACGTTCACCTCCTCGCCGCGCAGCCGCTGATCGGACACGGGCTCGTACGCGCTGACGATCTGCAGCCTGGCGCCCAGGCTCGCGGCCAGGTCGATCGCGCGCCGCACGGCGGTGTACGCGGTCTCGGATCCATCGGTGCCGACGAGAATCGACGTGAACACGGCTAGGCGAGCTTGGTGATCGCGATCACCATGCCGGCGAGGACGAACACGACGATCAGTACCTGCATCCAGAACCAGTGACGTGGCACGCCGCTCAGGCTAGCGGTCCGCCGCCGGCGGCGGAGGGGGTGGGCGGCGTGGCGTAACGACCGGGGGTGCTGTCCGCGGCCTGGCGGCTCCGAGCATGCATGACGCGTCAAACGAGCCGATATCGCGAGGCCGTGCCGCGGTAGGCATGCCCCACGCGCATAGCGCGGCAAGGCCCCCGGACCGCGGGTCGCTTGTCGTGCTATGCATGGTGCGGGGAGCGCTGCCCGCCCCTCTATCGTCACGACCAGATGGCCCAGCAGCTGAATCCGACGCTCAAGGCGGTCAGCGACGCCGTCCTGGCCGTGGCCGCGAACCTGTCGGTCGACGAGGTGCTGCAGAAGCTCGTGGACGCGGCCCGCGAGCTTGCCGGCGCGCGCTACGCCGCGCTCGGGATCCCGGACGGTGAGGGCGGGTTCCGCCGCTTTCTCGTCACGGGTATGACCGACGAGCTGATCGCCTCGATGGGGCCGCTCCCGCGCACCCACGGGATGCTCGGGGCGATGCTCTCCGGGAGCAAGCCCTACCGGACCGACGATATCCACGACGATCCTCGGTTCCGAGGCTGGTGGCCGCGCCGGCACCCGGATATGCGGAGCTTCCTGGGTGTCCCGATCGTCTCGCCCGATGGGACGATCATCGGCGCGTTCTACCTGACCGAGAAGGAGGGCGCCGACACCTTCGACGCCGAGGATCAGGAGCTTATCGAGCTGCTGGCGGCGCACGCGTCGATCGCGATCACCAACGCCCGCCTGTACGAGCAGAGCCGCGAGCTGTCGATCCTGTCCGAGCGCAACCGCCTAGCGCTCGAGCTCCACGACGTGGTCAGCCAGAAGCTGTTCAGCGTCATGCTGACCGCCGAGGCCGCCGCCACCCAGATGGACCGCGACGTGGTCGCCGCGCGGGCGCAGATCGAACGCCTGCGCGAGCTGGCCCGCGAGGCGCTCGACGAGCTTCGCGCCCTGATCCTCGGCCTGCGCCCGCCCGAGCTCGAGCGCGACGGCCTCGACGGTGCGCTCCGCAAGGAGGTCGAGATGCTCGGCCGCGCGCACGGCACCAACATCGAGCTCGAGGTCGAACCCGGGTTCGCGATCGAGACCGGCGACCGTGAGCTGGCGGTGCTGCGGATCGCCCACGAGGCGCTCCACAACGCGGTCCGCCACGCCCACGCCGAGCGCGTGACCGTTCGCGTCGGCGGTACCGACGGCGCGCTCGTCGTCGAGGTCACCGACGACGGGATCGGGTTCGACCCCGACCAGGCCGATCTCCGCTCGCGGCACCTCGGGCTGACCTCGATGGAGGAGCGCGCCCGCGAGCTTCGCGGGCGGTTGCGGATCCGCTCCGCTCCGGGCGCCGGCACGACGGTCCGGATCGAACTGAACCCACCGGTCGCAAAGGCCCGGAACGACCGCCCCGATGGCTGACGCGATCACGATCCTCGTCGTCGACGACCATGCGGTGGTGCGCGAGGGCCTGCGCACGTTCCTCGGGCTCCAGGACGGGTTCGAGATCGTCGGCGAGGCGGCCGACGGCGACGAGGCGCTCGAGCAGGCCGAGCGGCTCGACCCCGATGTGATCCTGATGGACCTGGTCATGCCCAGGCGCGACGGCGTCAGCGCGATGCAGGAGCTCAAGCGGCGGGGCGGGCGGGGATCGAAGTCCCGCGTGATCGTGCTCACCAGCTTCCTCGAGGACGACCGGCTGCTGCCGGCGCTCGAGGCCGGCGCCGCCGGGTACCTGCTCAAGAACTCCCAGCCCGCCGAGCTCGCGCGGGCGGTGCGCGCGGCCCACGCGGGTGAGGCGATCATCGACCCGACGGTGGCTGCGCGCCTCGTGCGGGCTCTGTCCGAGCGACCGCCCGCCGCCGCCGGCGCGCTCGAAGGGCTTACAAGGCGCGAGCGGGACGTGCTGAACCTGATCGCGCACGGGCGCTCCAACAAACGGATCGCGCTCGAGCTCGGGATCTCCGAGAAGACCGTGAAGACGCACGTCGGCCACGTGCTCGGAAAGCTCGGCGTCACCGACCGGACTCAGGCGGCCGTGCTCGCTGTCCAAGCTGGTCTGGTCGCCCAGGGGTCTTAGGACCAATTACCGCTGGTAACCGGGACCGCCGCCGTCCTACCGTGGCGGCCATGCCACTAGCAATCATCACCGGAAGTTCGAGGGGCCTCGGCGTCGCGCTGGCGCGGGCCCTCGCGGAGCGGCAGTGGGCGCTCGTGATCGACGCCCGCGGCGGCGCGGAGCTCGAGCGCGCCGCGCGCGAGCTGGGGACGCTCACCGAGGTCGTCGCGCTCGCGGGAGACGTCGCCGACGACTGGCACCGCGGAGCGCTCGTTGACGCCGCCGGCGAGCACGTCGACCTCCTCGTCAACAACGCCTCGATGCTCGGGCCCAGCCCGCAGCCGCCGCTCGGCCGTTACCCGCTCGACGTGCTCGAGCGCGTCTACCAGGTCAACGCCGTCGCCCCGATCGCGCTCGCACAACTCGTGCTGCCGCGGATGCCCGACGGCGGCGCGATCCTCAACATCAGCTCGGACGCCGCGGTCGAGCCGTACGCCGGCTGGGGCGGCTACGGGTCCTCGAAGGCGGCGCTCGACCACGCCTCGGCGATCCTCGCCGAGGAGCACCCGACGCTGCGAATCTACTCGGTCGATCCCGGCGACATGCGCACGCAGATGCACCAGGACGCGTTCCCGGGCGAGGACATCTCGGACCGCCCGCCGCCCGAGGACAGCGTCCCCGGCCTGCTCGCGCTCATCGACGGCGATCTCCCGAGCGGCCGCTACCGGGCACGCGAGCTCGTCGCCACCGAGAGCATCGCGCGATGAACGCGCTCGCGTTCGAGCTCGAGTCAGACCTCGAGGCTCACGAGCCGCCGGAGGCGCGGGGCATCGCGCGCGACGGGGTCCGGATGCTCGTCGCCCGCCGCTCGGACGACTCGATCGAGCACCGGACGTTCAGCGACCTGCCCGATCTGCTCGAGCCGGGCGACGTGCTCGTGATCAACCTGTCGGCGACGATCCCGGCGGCGGTGCCGGCGCGCCGCCAGGACGGCGAACCGGTGAGGGTGCACTTCGCGACCCGGGCGCCGCACCTCGAGGACGACTGGCGCGTGGTCGAGCTCCGGAGCGCCGACGGCACCCGGCCGCTCCGCCTGCCCGCCGGCGAGTCGCTGACGTTGCGCGGCGGCGCGACGCTTGAGCTGGTGGCGCCGTACGCGTCGGGCGAGCGGCTGGTGCTCGCGCGCTTGCGCTGCGCGCTGCTCGTCGACGCGTACCTACAGCGCCACGGCGAGCCGATCCGCTACTCGCACGTCCCGGGGCAATGGCCGCTCGAGGCCTACCAGAACGTCTACGCGATCAGTCCCGGCAGCGCCGAGATGCCGAGCGCCGGCCGGCCGATCACGCGCGAGCTCGTCTCTCGGCTCGTGGCCCGCGAGGTCGTCGTCGCCCCGATCACGCTCCACTGCGGCGTTTCCTCGCCCGAGAGCCACGAGCCGCCGTTCCCCGAGTGGTACGAGGTCCCGGAGAACACCGCGGAGCAGATCGCGGCCGCGCGCCGGCGAGGCGGTCGCGTGATCGCGGTCGGCACCACCGTCGTGCGCGCGCTCGAGTCGGCCGGCGGGCCTGGACGCTGCAGCTGTGCGCGGTCGGGCTGGACCGGGCTGGTCGTCACACCGGATTGCGGGGTCGCGATTGTCGACGGCCTGATCACCGGCTGGCACGAGCCCGAGGCGTCACACCTGCAGCTGCTCGAGGCGCTGATAGGCCCCGATCTGCTTGCGCGGTCGTACGAGGCCGCGCTCGGCGCCGGCTACCTATGGCACGAGTTCGGCGACAGCCACCTGATCTTGCCGTGAGCGCTCAGGCGGCGTGGGCGAGGACGGCCGGGAAGTCGAGCGTGACCCCGTGCGGCATGACCAGCACCGGGCAGGTCGCGCTTTCGATCTCGTTCTGGGCGTGAGCGCTCACGAGCACGCGGCCGGGAGTGGCCTCGAGGCGGGAGCCGACGATCAGTAGATCCACCTGGCGCTCGTCGCGCGTGAGCATCGCGCCGAAGCTGTCGGCGAGCGCGCGGGCGGTGGCGAGCGTGGCGTCGTCTCCGGGGATCGCGAGCACACCGATCCGGTGAATCCTCGGGGCCCACTGCCCGTGGTAGCCGGCGGGGGCGATCGCGACCGCAGTGGTGCCGCCCTCGAGCAGGGCCTGGGTCGAACGCTGCGGAGCGATGTGCCCCGGCGCGGTCCGGTAGTCAGAACCGAATACGACGATGTCCGCCTGTTCCTCCTCGGCCAGCCGGCGCAAGCCCTCAGGCGTCGACGGGCTGACGATCACCCGGGTATCGACGATCAGGCCCGAGAACCAATCAGCGCCCCGCTCGAGCAGCATCTCGGCGCTGTGCCCCTCGCGCTCCTCCTGCGAGCAATCGCCGTGCGTGCAATGGCGCACGTAGGCCAGCGTCAGCGAAGCGCCCGCGTCGGCGAGGATGCGCCCGAGCATCAGCGCGTCGTGATCGCCGGGAGTGTCGTCGTAGGAGATGATGGCTCGGGGTGCCATTTGCGGGGTCCTCCAATCCGCGGAAGAAGTCAGTGGCCGTCCTGTTCGGCGCGAGGATCGCAGCTACCTACTATCAGCGCTAATGAAGTTGATCATGCCGTTGATAAGCTCCGCTAATGCTGCACGTCGGGCGCGTGAGGGTGCTTTCCGAGGTCGTCCGCCGGGGGTCGTTCTCGGCCGCCGCTGAGGCGCTCTCGTACACGCAGTCCGCGGTCTCGCAGGCGATCGCGCGGCTCGAGGCCGAGACCGGCGCGACCCTGATCATCCGGGACCGGAGCGGGGTGCGGCCGACGGCCGCCGGCGCGAGCCTGGCCGAGCACGCCGAGGGTATCTTCGCTCGGATCGAGGCCGCCGAGGCGGAGTTGGCGGCGGTGCTCGGCGTGCGCGCCGGCCGCCTGCGGATGGCGTCGTTCCCGTCGGCCGGAGCGACACTGATGCCGCTCGCGATCGCGACCTTTCGCGAGCGCCATCCGGACGTCGCGCTGACGCTCGCCGAGGGCGAGCCCGAGGAGATCGCCCCGCGACTGCGCGCCGGCGAGTTCGATCTCGCGCTGCTGTTCGAGTTCCCTGGCGCGCGCGAGCGGCACGGGGCCCGTCTGCGGACCCAGCCGCTGCTCGAGGACCCGATGCTCGTGGCGTTGCCCGCCGAGCACGCGCTCGCCGGCAAGCCGGCGCTCACGCTCGCCGATCTGCGCGACCAGGATTGGGTGCAGACATCGGCGACCAGTCCGTGCGCGCGCCACGTGGTCCGTTCCTGCGTGGCCGCGGGCTATGAGCCGAGGGTCACGTTCGAGTCAGATGACTACGAGACCGTGCAGGGGCTGGTGGCCGCCGGTGTCGGGGTGGCGCTGATCCCGCGGCTCGCGCTGACGCACGTCCACCCCGGCATCGTCGTGCGGGCACTCGCGCCGCGCACCCCGGCGCGGCGGGTGGTAGCGGCCACGATCAGTGCCGCCGGCGTGTCTCCGGCGGCGCGCACGATGATCAAGGTGCTCAGCGGCGTGGCCGAGCGCTACACCGAGGGCCCCGCCCAGCCCGCGGCTGCGTAAGCAACCCGAGGCCGGGGAAGCGCCTCCCAGAAGCGCTGTCAGCTCGGCTTGAGCTTCTTCGAAAGGCGCGTGGTCAGCTTGGCCGCGTCCGTCACACGCACGGTGACCGTCACCTTTTCGGATTGGTGGCGCGCGAGCGCCGCCGTCAGACTGTCGCTAGCCGCCAGCCGCGGGGAGGAGACGATGACGTGCACCTGTGACGATGCGGTCTTCAGCGTCACCACGAGCGCGTTGCGGACCAGGCGGGCGGTGAATTTCAGGTGCTTGCCCTTCGGACCGGTGACTGTGATCGTGGCGCGAGACTTCGTGAAGTGCAGGCCGCGCGGCAGCGTGACGTTGACCGACTTGACCGACGGCGCGTTACGTCCCGCGGTGACGGCGAACGACAGCTTCGGATGGGCCGCGCCCACTCGTGACAGCGACACGTGCGAGATCGTGGGCGCGCCCTGCACGATCCAGCTGAACGTGGCGTGTGTGGTCGTGCCGGCCGCGTCCGAGACGGTGATGGTCACCGTGGAGTTCCCGATCCGCTTCGGGCGGCCCGAGATCTTGCCGCTCGAGGCGTTGATGGTGAGCCCGCTCGGCAGCCCGGTGGCCGCGTAGGTGACGGCCTGGTTGCGCGTGTCGGAGCCCTTGATCTGCAGGCTCACCGCGGTGTTGACCGTCGAGCGCTGCGTGCCGGGGTTGGCCGCCGTGATCGCGTCGGTGCACAGCGTCTGCGCGAGCGCGGTTCCGTTCGGGGATCCGAGTCCGGTCGCCATGTCGTAGCCGGGGCCGGCCGGGTATATCCCGCCGTTCGCACCGGTCATGTCGTTGTCGCCCGAGGTGATGTCGTTGAAGTCGCTGCTGTACGCCGTTGCGGCGGCGTTGTAGAGGGCGGGGTTCGCGAATCCGACCGCGGCGCCGCCGCATCGAGCCGAGGCGTTGGTGAGCGCGATCAGCGCGGCCCAAGCTGGCGCCGCCGCGCTCGTGCCGCCGACGACCTGCCAGCCGGCCGGTTGGCCTAGCCCGGCCGAGCCGTCCCCGTTCCAATAGATCACGTAGCCGGTCTCCGGATCTCCGTCCGCGGACACGTCGGGCACCTCGCGACAGTCGCCCGAAGTCGCGCCGCACGGCGAGCCAGAGGAGTTCGCGTTGATCACGTGCAGGGACGACGGCGCCTGCCACTGGTAGGAGGGCATCGGCCAGAAGGTCGAGACCCCGCCGCCGCTGGCTCCGGTCTCGAACCCGTCGTTCCAGACGGTCTCGCTCAGGCGCGCGCCCGTGGACGTGTTCGCGGTGAGGCTCGTGCCGCCTACGCCGGTCACGTACGGCTGGCTCGCGGGGTCGTCGACCTCGAGCGTCGTCGGCAAGGTCGGGAAGCAGTCCTCTGACCCGTCGTCGCCCGAGGCGGAGAGGACAGTCATGCCCTGCGCGGCAGCCTCCTGGAACAGCGTGTTCTCCGCGGCGGCCTGGCCCGAGGACGACGTGCCGAACCCCTCGACCTGCTCGCACTGTCCCCAAGACGTGGTCACCACCTGGGCGGCGCGCTGGCTGATGATCGCGCTCATCGTGTCGAACGGTCCCGAGCCGGAATTCGGCCCCTCGTACACCGCGACCTTGGCCTGCGGCGCGAGCCCGATCACGTTCTCGATGTCGAGCGCGGCCTCACCGGAACCCGAGCCGGTCCCCGCTCCGCCGTCGACCGGGACGTTGGCGATCTCCGGATTGACTCCATAGCACGACCCGTACGCCTGGATGTCGCTGAGGTCGTACGGCTCCAGTTCGAGGATCGCGACGGTCTGTCCCGCACCCTCGTCGCCGGCCTGGTAAAGGCCGGAGAGCCCGTACGCGGCGGCGATCTCGTCAGCCGTGTAGCCGCCGTCGCTCGAGGCAGTCGAAGTGGCACCCGAGCACGTCGGCTGGGGTCCGCCGGTGACGACGTGGGCCCGCGCCGGCGCCGAGGTAGCAGCATGCGGGTGGATGAGCAGCGGCTTGGCCGTCGACAGCGTGTTCAGCCCGATCACCGACTGCACGTCGGGCGCGACCGCCGAGTCGATCGACGGAGCCTGCTGGTTGACGATCGCGGTCGTGCCCGTGGCGAGCGCGATGCGTGAGAACGACGTCGAGAACGCCTGCGAAAGTGCGCCAGTGGTCGCGGTCACCGGAATCGAGAGCGAATTGGGGCTGACATCGCCTGGCGTGAGGCCATGCGCTCGCAGCGAGTCCTCGACCGCCTGCACTGTGGCGGGCGTCGCGCCGAACCTCTGCGCGAATTCGGCGGGCGTGATGTAGTCGCGGTACAACGGCGAGCTCGGGGTCGACACCTCGTCCGCGAACGCCGCCAGGCCCGCGGGGTCCTGGGACTGAAGCGTGACCGTCACGCGCAGCGGCGTGGATGCGGCCGGCGCACCGACCGTGTGCGCGGTGGCGGGCACCGCCGGCGCCGAACCTAGCCGGACGGCGGCGGCTGCCGGCGAAGCGATCCACAGCATCGCGCCCAGCGCGCAGGCGATCACGAGCGCCCCAGCTCTCGAAAGTGGTCCCATACCTGCCGGTCGAGGCTAGCGGCTCGGGGACCGCACCGTGCCGGTCGCCGACCCGACGCCCCCGCCCGAGGCGACCATCACGAACCATTCGCTCGTATGCACGACCATCCCTCCTCCTGGTTGACTGTCGGTCATGTACGAGCAGCGGAGGTTGAGCTTCGGGGGCGTGGCCGACCTCTATGACCAGAGCCGGCCGTCGTATCCCGAGGCGCTCGTCGACGACGTGCTCGAGTTCGCCGGCGCCGGTGCGTCGGACCGGGCGCTCGAGGTCGGCGCGGGCACGGGCAAGGCGACCGTGCTGTTCGCGGCCCGGGGGCTCGACATCGTCGCGATCGAGCCGAGCGCGGAGATGGCCGTCGTCGCGAAGCGCAACCTCGCGGCCTACGGGAACGTGAGGATCGAGCAGACCGAGTTCGAGTCCTGGCGCCCGCCCGGGCACGAGTTCCGGCTCGTGTTCTCGGCGCAGGCCTGGCATTGGATAGCACCCGACGTGAGGTATGTCGCCGCGCGGGCCGCACTCGAGGAGGGCGGCGCGCTGGCGGCGTTCTGGAACAGGCCGGATTGGAGTGGCTGTGATCTGCGCGACGAGTTCGGCGAGGCATACCGGCGAAATGGCCATGCGGACGACATGGACGATCCGATGAACCCGTTGGCGCGGTCCGGGGATGGGGACTGGTCGACGGAGATAGCCGACGCGCCCGGATTCGACGTGTCCGAGGTGCGCCGCTACCCGTGGCACTTCGACTACACGGCGGCCGGGTACTGCGCGCTGCTCAGTACCCACTCCCCGTGTCTGATCCTCGCTCCGCCCGAGCGGGAGCGGCTGCTGGACGACATCAGCGCCGCGATCGAGGGCCGGGGCGGCAGCTTCCGGATGACGTACGAGACCGTCCTCTGCCTGGCACGGGCGTCATGACCGACGGGATCGTCCGCGGCGAGGACGGCGTGCGGCGCTGCTACTGGGCCGACTCCGCGCTCGAGTACCGCGCGTACCACGATCGCGAATGGGGCTTCCCGGTCGCCGACGACATCCGCCTGTTCGAGAAGCTCAGCCTCGAAGGCTTCCAGGCCGGGCTGTCGTGGCTCACGATCCTCCGCAAGCGCGAGAACTTCCGCCGGGCGTTCGCGGGGTTCGACTACCGCACGGTCGCGCGATTCGGCGAGCCCGATGTCGAGCGCCTGCTCGGCGATGCGTCGATCATCCGCCACCGAGGCAAGATCGAGGCCGCGATCAACAACGCCGGGAAAGCCGTCGAGCTTGTCGAGGCCGAGGGCTCGCTGGCGGCGTACGTGTGGCGGTTCGAGCCGGCGCGCCGCCCGCGACGGGTCGACCGCGGGGACGTGGCCGCCGAGACGGCCGAATCGCGCGCGCTCGCCAAGGACCTCAAGCGGCGCGGGTGGCGCTTCGTCGGACCCACGACCGTGTACGCGTTCATGCAGGCGATGGGTCTCGTCAACGACCACATGACGGGGTGCGTGGCTCGCGCCCAGGCCGAGCGATCGCGGAAGGAGTTCACGCGCCCGCAGCCGGCTAGGTGAGCGATCGAGACGCTGTTATGGTCCGCCGCGAGGCTTGTCGGCACACGTGGGAAAGGGGTCGGACGATGGTGAGAAGGTCGGCAGTGGTGCTGGCGGTTGCAGCTTGCGCAGTCGGGGGCGGGAGCGCCGCGGCGCTGGCGGCGAGCACGGCGCCGACGCTCGGCAGTCATATCGGCGTGCCCACGAAGGGCTTCGGCCAGGTCAAGCCCAAGACGGTCTCGCTGGGTGGCGACCCGACGGGGACCGTCACGAAGCTGAGCTGGAAGTCGTGGGGCAAGTCGGTGGCGGTCGGAACCGGCAGCGGCTTCTACGTCCCGCAGGGTCAGCCGACCGCCGACGCGGTCAAGGCGACCGTGAAGCTCAAGGCGTCATCACTCGGCACGTGCAACGGCCACAGGGCGTACAAGCGGGTCAGCTTCACGTTCGAGTACAAGGGCAAGTCGCACCCGGGCTCGTCATTCGGGATCTGCGGTCACCTGAGCTGAACTGAGCTAGCGGACCCGTCCGCAGCGGCTAGACCAAACGGACGATCGCGGTGATCCCGACGATCACGATCACCGCGCGCAACGCGGACGGGGGCAGGCGCCGGCCCCAGCGGGCGCCGGCGATCCCGCCGATGATCGACCCGATCGCGATCAGCAGCGCCGGCAGCCAGGCGATGTGCGTCGAGAAGACGAAGATGATCCCCGCGACCAGGTTGACCAGGCCGGCGAGCACTACCTTGAGCGCGTTGACGCGCTGAAGATCCTCGTCGGGGAGCGACAGCCCGAGGATCGCGAGCAGCATGATCCCCTGGGCGGCGCCGAAGTAGCCGCCGTACACCCCGGTGCCGAACACCGCGAGCATCGCCAGCGGCCCGGGGTGCCCGCCAGAGCGCGAGCGACGGGAGTCGAGCGCCCGCCCGATCCGCGGTTGCAGCACGATCAGCACGAGCGCGACCACGATGAACGCCGGCACGATGTCCTTGAACGCGGACGCCGGCAGGCTCAGCAGCAGCACCGCCCCGAGGATCCCGCCGGCGGTCGAGGCGCATGCGAACCTGAGCAGCCGCGCCCGCTGGCCGGCGAGCTCACGGCGGTAGCCGACCGCGCCGGCGACCGACCCCGGGACCAGGCCGACCGTGTTCGACACGTTGGCGGTCACCGGGGCGTAGCCGAACGCGAGCAGGATCGGGAACGTGATCAGCGTTCCGCTGCCGACGAGCGTGTTGATTCCCCCGGCGGCGATCCCCGCCGCGAAGATCGCCAGGGCGTGGAGCGGAGGCATCGAGCTGGCGCCGGCGCGGTTCGGTTGTTACGTCCGGTACGCGCGCACTAGGTAACCGCTGCGACCGGGGCTCGCGGTCTCGACCCGCTCAAAGCCGCTCGCCCCGAACATCAGCTCGAGCTCGCGGCGGCTGTAGTTGAAGATCGGGCAGTCGCCGATCCACTCGTAGCGGATCTTGCGAACTGGCCCCTTGACCAGCGACCAGCTCGGGAACGAGCCGACCACGCAGCCTCCCGGCGCGCACAGCTCGAACATGCGGCGGCTGAACCGGTGCGGCTCGGGCAGGTAGTCGAACAGCCCGACGGCGAGGATCACCTCGAACGGGCCCTCGAGCGGCGCGGTCAGGAAGTCGTCGACGATGAGCTCGGTGTGAGAGGCGAACCGCTGCAGGCGCTGGCGCGAGAGCTCGATCATCGGCGCGGAGAAGTCGACGCCGACGTAGTGCGACGCGCCCGCCGCGAGCACGAACTCGCCGATCCGCCCGGAGCCGCAGCCGACGTCGAGCACGCGAGGCGCGCTGTAGGAGCGGACGGTGTCGACCGCGAGCTTGCGCCGGCGGAACAGTCCCGGGCGCATGGTACGCACCAGCCAGCGCTCGTCCTCGTAGAGGTCGTCGAACTGCTGCGCCTTGTCCTCGAACCGGGTTCGAACCCGCTCAGGCGCTGCCGTCGAGTCGTGCATGGGCTTCACCATAGGGGATCAGCTCGAATCGGCGGGCGATCGCCTTGAGGACGCCGGGCGCGCGCCGGCGGGCGCCGTTGCGCTGCACCTCGCGCAGCCTGGCGTGGGCCTTCTGCGCCGAGGTGGCGTCACTCGGGAGCAGCGCGCGCAGCGGGTCGGGGTCGAGCTCGTTCGGATGCAGGTACAGCCCGGCGAGCGGGCCCGCCGCGTCGAGCCCGCGCAGGATCACCGGCGTCGGAAGCGTCTGCCAGTACGACGCGCCGCCGACCGGAAGCCGCGCTTGTCCGATGCGCCACACCGCCACCGGAAACTCCCATAGCCCGCCGTCGATCCGGTGCGGGGTGGCCGCGGCCGGCACGGCGTGGTCGCGGATCGCGGGCGAGTCATGCTGGCTGGCGTCGTAGGCGAAGCCTTCGCCGGCGAGCACGCCGTAGGCCCAGTCCTTCGACGACGCCGTGATCGAGAACGCCGGCGCGCGGTAGCCGATCGGCGTTCGGCCGGTGAGCTGCTCGATCGTGGCGCGGGCCGCGCGCAGGTCGGCGGCGAACTCCTCCTGAGACTGCGAGTGCACCGGCAGGTGGGCGTCGCCGTGGCAGGCGATCTCGTGGCCGCCCGCGACGATACGAGCTAGCAGCTCGGGATGGGCACGCGCCGCCATTCCGAGCACGAAGAACGTCGCGCGCGCGTCGAGCTCGGCGAGCAGCGCCAGGATCGCGTCGGTCTGGCGAGCGAGCGCCGGGCCGGCTTCACGCCAGTTCGACGCGCCGACCCGCCGGCGCACGAGCTGATGCCAGTCCTCGTAGTCGACGCTGAGAAGAAGGGTGGGGCGGGATGAGGCCATCGCTTGGGAAGAAACCAGGACTATGTCCGAGTTGCGTCCCAGACGACTCGTCGGTGGCCTACCCGCCGGCGACGATCCGCCGGCCGGTTACGCGCTGCCCTACGCGGAGCGGCGTGAGTAGCCCGAGCCGCGACGCGATCCGCATCGAGTCGGCCCATCGCGAGAGGCCCGACACGCGGGAGTCCGCGAACGCCCCCGTCGCGATCAGGTCGAGATACCACTCGATCGTCGCTTTGAGCGTGTCGTCGAGCGTGCGCGTCTCGTAGCCGAGATCCTCGCGCGCCTTGCGCGAGGTGAAGCGCCAGTCCTGGCCCATCAGGTTCGACGCCTCGGCCGACAGCGCGCCCGGAAGGCCGATCGCCTCGCGGATCCGTGCCAGCCGCCGGATGCTCGTCGGCAGCACCATGATCGGGTACCGCACGCCCGACAGCTCGGCGACGCGGTCGATCAGCTGCGGCCAGCCGAGGTTGACGCCGCCGAGGATGTAGCGCTCGCCTGGCTTGCCGTGGTCGGCGGCGAGCAGCTCGCCGGCGGCGACGTCCGCGACGTCGACGAAGTTCATGGGGGCGTCGAGTACGCCGGGAAGCCGCCCGCGCAGGTAGTTGCCGATCGTCCGCGTCGACGTCTCGCCGGGCTGGGAGCGGTCGACGGGAACGCCGAGCACGTACGACGGGTTGACGACGACGAGCTCGATGCCGTGGCGGTCGGCGGCCTCCAGCGCGGCGCGCTCGCCGGCGTGCTTGGAGTCGGGGTAGGCGAGCCCGAGCCAGTCCTCGGGATAGCTAGTCGACTCATCGGCGGGGCCGTTTCCGTTGGCCGTGCCGATCGCGGAGATCGTCGACGTCAGCACGACCCGCCGGACGCCTTCGGCCGCGGCGGCCTCGACCGCGACGACCGGGCCCTCGGCATTGAGCTCCCATACTCGCTGCACGGGGCTCGACGCCACGAACCCGGCGACGTGGAACAGCACGTCGATTCCGCGCAGCGCGCGCCGCATCGCCTTGTAGTCGAGCATGTCGGCCTTGATGCGCCGGAAGCGGATCCCGGTCAGCGCCTTCAGGCGCTCAGGGTTCCGGTAGACGACGCGTACGTCGTCGCCGCGGTCGGCCAGCGCCTGTACCACATGAGCGCCGACAAATCCGGTTGCTCCGGTCACGCATGTCTTCATCGCCCCTTTGCCTACCCCTCCCACCGCTCCCCAAGCGACGGATTCGGGGCGTTCACACGATGTGTCAGTCGATCGCGCGCCGGTAGAAGCCCCGCACGCCGATCGTCATCAGCACGGTCAGCGCCCCGAGCAGCACGATGATGCAGACCCACGGCGCGATGTGCGGCACCTCCGGGACGAGCGCCGCGCGCATCGACTCGCTCACGTACGTCATCGGGTTGCAGGCGGTCACGATCTGGAACCAGCGCAGCCGTGACAGCGACGGCCACGGGTACTGGCTGCAGCCTGTGAACAGCAGCGGCGTGAACACGAGCGAGAACACGATGTTGATCCGCTGCGGGGAGACGAGCGTGCCCAGCACGAGCCCGAGGCCGGCGCCGAGCAGGCTGCCGAGCACCATCGCCAGCACCAGCAGCGGCACGCCGCTCCACCGCCACGGAATTGACCCGAGCACGAGGATGCCGACGGGGATCATCACCGTGGTCGCGGTCAGCGCGCGCAGCGTCGCGAACAGGACCTTCTCGGCCGCGACCAGCGCGGTCGACATCGGAGCGAGCAGCCGGTCCTCGATCTCCTTGGTCCACCCGAACTCGATCACGAGCGGGAACGCGAGCGTCTGCATTCCGGTGATCACCGCCGTCAGGGCGAGCAGGCCGGGGAACAGCAGGTCCGCGTAACCGTGCTGGGTATAGCCGAGCGAGCCGAGCACCTTGCCGAACACGAACAGCAGGAACAGCGGCTGGAGGATCACCTGCGCGAGGAACACCGGCAGCTCCGACCAGGTCACGAGCAGGTCGCGGCGGAGCACGGCGGTGAACGCGCGCCGCTGCCTGACGACCGGCGCGGTGACGGCAACGGCGGTCATCGGAGCGTCCGCCCGGTCAGATGGATGAATACGTCCTCGAGCGTCGGCTCGCCGATCTCGACGCCGCTCAGGCTGAGCCCGCGGTCGGCGAGCAGCGTCGCCGCCGGCGCGACCAGTTGCGACGCCTCGCCGGACACGTACAGCCGCACGCGCCACTGCGGGTCGTCGGGCTCCTGCTCGACCTCCGACGGGAGCGGCTCAACCCGCTCCACACCTGGGAGCGACTCGAACGCGTCGAGGAGCGCCTCCGGGGAGTGCCCGTTGTCGCCGGCGTGGACGCTCAGCTCGAGCGTGGAGCTCCCGGGCAGCCCGCGCATCAGCGCGTCGGGAGTGTCGAGCGCGAGCAGCTTGCCGTGGTCCATGACCCCGACGCGGTCGGCGAGCAGCGCCGCCTCGTGCATGTCGTGCGTGGTCAGGAACAGCGTCACACCGCGCCCCCGCAGCTCGCGCAGGCGGTCCCAGACGAACAACCGAGCGGCCGGGTCCAGCCCGGTCGTCGGCTCGTCGAGGAACAGCACCTGCGGCTCGTGCATGAGAGCCCGCGCGATCATCACGCGCTGTGACTGCCCGCCCGAGAACAGGTCGGGCTTGACGTTGCCCCGGTCGCCCAGCCCGAACTGCTCGAGCAGCTCGTCGGCCCGAGCGGCGGCATCGGCGGCGGGCACGCCGTGGTAGGCGGCGTGGAAGGTCAGGTTCCGCCGGATCGAGAGGGAACGGTCGAGGTTCGACCGCTGCGGCACGACCGCGAGCATGCTGCGCGCGCGGACGGGATCGGCGCCGACGTCGACGCCGCCGACCATCGCCCGGCCGCTCGTCGGACGAACGCGCGTCGTCAGCATTCCGACCGTGGTCGTCTTGCCGGCGCCGTTCGGGCCGAGCAGGCCGAATACCTCGCCCGGGCGGACCGAGAACTCGATCCCGTCGACCGCGTTGACGGAGGATTTGGGGTACCGCTTGACGAGCCCGTCGACCTCGACCGCGGGCGCGTCGGTCCGGTCGATCGCGACGGCTCCCCTGCTCACTCAGCGCAGGTTAACGCTGGCGTCCATAATGGCCGCTGTGGTTCCAGAGTCCAGGCTCAATGCGACCGAAGGCGGGCTCGTGCCCGAAGGCGAGGGCTGGTTCGTCCTCAACGCCCGCGAGGCGAAGTGGCTCGACGGCGATTTCGGCGCGTACACGCGCTTCGAGGGCGATGCTCGGTTCGGAAAGCTTGGCTTCAACATCGGGGTGCTCGCGCCCGGTCAGCCTTCCTGCATGTACCACGGGGAGGAAGAGCAGGAGGACTTCCTCGTGCTCGCGGGCGAGTGCCTGCTGCTGATCGAGGGCGAGGAGCGACTGCTGCGGCAGTGGGACTTCGTCCATTGCCCGCCGTGGACCGAGCACGTGTTCGTCGGTGCCGGCGACGGGCCGTGCGCGCTGCTCGCGGTCGGCACGCGATCGGCCGAAGGCGTGATTTATCCCCGGGCCGACGTCGCGCTCCGTCACAACGCCGGCGTAGAGCACGACACGCGCGAGCCGAGCGAGGCGTACGCGGACATCAAACCCGACGTCGCGGTCGGGTACCGCGACGGCTGGCTCGAGGGCCGCTAGCCGAGCCCGAGCCAGTGCCGGAGCGCCCGGACAACGGATCCTCGCCGGCGGGCGGGGCGCTGTCCGGGGCGATGCGCGACGCGCTCCAGTTCGACCGGCGCGCGATCTCGGTGCAGGGCGGGCTGCTCGCCGCGATCCCGGTCGCGGCGGTGCTCGCGATCGGCACGATCGCGTGGAGCGCCGTGGCGGGCGTCACGATGGGCGCTGGCGCGATGCTCGTCGGCGTAGCCTGGCGGGTCAGCGGCGGCCGCCCGCCGATCGCGGTGCTCGCGATCGACGCGGCGCTGATGTCGCTGTCGACGTTCGTGGGGTGCGTCACCGGATCGCTGCCGTGGCTTCACTTCGCCGTGCTGTGCGTGTGGTCGCTCGCCGGCGGGCTGCTGGTGGCGCTCGGCAACCGCGGCGGCGCGGTCGGGACCCAGTCGATCATCGCGTTCGTCGTGTTCGGGCGCTTCAGCCAGCCCGCCGGGCCTGCGTTCGGGCTCGCGTCGCTCGTGCTCGCCGGGGGCTTCGCCCAGGTCGTGTTCCAGAGCATCGTCCGCTGGCCGACGCCGTTGCGCTCGCAGCGCCACGCGACCGCGGACGCCTACCGCGCGCTGTCGGGTCTCGCCGGCGCCACGGCGGAGACCTCGACGCTGCCGGCGGCGACCGCGCTCGACGACGCGCAGGCCGCGCTGGCGTCTCCGATGCTGTTCGGGGATCCGGCGGTGCTGACCTTGCGCAGCCTCGTCGCCGAAGGACAGCGAATGCGAGTCGGATTGGCAGCGATCCACTCGCTGGTCCGGCGCCGGCGGGCCGAGGCGGAGGACCGGCCCGACGCGCCCGCACAGGGCGCCGAGCGGATCCTCGCGCTCACGGCCGAGGGGCTCGATCTGGCCGCGCGCGCGATCGAAGGCGACCGTGCCGCCGCCGCGGAGCTCCGCGCGCACATCGACAGGCTGAGCTCGGACACCGCCGAGCATGCGCTGACGCCGGAAGCGTCAGGCGTGGCGCTGTCGCGCCGGCTGGCCGCGCTGGCCGGACAACTCCGGGCGATCGCGGCGCTCTCGGTGAGCGCCGGCGAGGCGAGTGGGCTGCGCGATCGCCGTCCCCAGGCGCGCACAAACCGCCCGATCGAGCGGTTCAGGGCCGGCGTCGCGGTGCTGCGTGACAACGCCAGCCTTCAGTCGCCGGCCGGCCGTCACGCGCTGCGCCTCGCGGCGGTCGTGCTCCTCGCCGAGCTGATCTCGCGTCACCTGCCGCTCAGCCGCAGCTATTGGATGGTCGTGGCGGCGGCGACCACGCTCCGCCCCGAGTTCGGCGCGACGTTCACGCGCGGCGCCGAGCGCGTCGGCGGGACGGCGCTCGGCGTCACGCTGGCGGGCGCGATCGCGGTCGCGTTCCATCCGGCCGGCGCGGCGACCGTCGTCCTCGTCGGCGTGCTGGCGTGGGCCGGATACGCGCTGTTCCCCGCGAGCTTCGCGGTCGGTTTCGCGTTCATCACCGCGGTCGTGGTGTTCCTGCTGAACGCGATCAGTCCGGACACGCTCGCGACGGCGTGGGCGCGACTACTCGACACGCTCGTCGGCGGCACGCTCGGCCTCGTCGCCTACGCGCTGTGGCCGACCTGGTCGGAGACGTCCGCGCGCAAATCGCTGGCCGATCTGCTGGGCGCCCAGCGCGCGTACGTGCGGGCGACCCTGGACGCGATCGCCGCGGGCCGGCCGCCCGACGAGGGCGAGATACGGGTCCTCAGCCGGCGGGCGCGCGTCACCCGGACCGCTGCCGAGGCAACCGTCGCACGGTCGCTGTCAGAGCCGGCGACGCGGCGGATCGATGCCGAGCAGAGCCAGGGCATGCTGGCCGCGACGCGCCGGCTGATCCAGGCGGCCCACGTGCTCCGGCTCGACGCCCAGGAGGAGCGCGAGCGGACGCCGGTGCCGGCGCTCGCGCCGCTCGCCACCGACCTCGACGAGCTTCTGGCCAGCGTCGACGAGACAGTGCGGTCCGGAGTCGATGGAAGCCCCGCCGGTGCGCCGGCGCCGGCACTGCCCGACCTGCGTGGGACCTATGACGCGCTCGAGCGCGCCAGCCCGCACGATCCCGAGAGCGTGGCGCTGCTGCTCGACCTCGACGAGATCGTCGACGCCGCCAACGGTCTGGCGTCGCTGGCCGGGCTCGAATCGCTCGACGGCGACGACCAGCCGGCTACGTAAGCGCGATCGGCCGCTCGGCGAGGAGCTGCGTCACTGCTTTGCCGCGCGGCTCGCCTTGCGACGCGCGGTCGCGTCGAGCACGGCCTTGCGCAGCCGGACCGCCTGCGGGGTGACCTCGACGCATTCGTCGGCGCGCAGGAACTCGAGCGCCTGATCGAGCGACAGCTCGCGCTTCGGGACGAGCCGCACCAGCTCGTCGGCGGTGGAGGAGCGAATGTTCGTCAGATGCTTCTCCTTGACGGCGTTCACGTCGAGGTCCTCGGCGCGTGAATTCTCGCCCACGATCATCCCCTCGTACACCTCCTCACCGGGCCCCACGAACAGTGTGCCGCGCTCCTGGAGGTTGAACAGCGCGAACGCCGCGACCATGCCGCGCCTATCCGCGACCAGCGACCCGGACGGTCGGGTTCTGAGCTCGCCGTGCCACGGCTCCCAGCGGTCGAACACGTGGTGGACGAGCCCGGTTCCCCGCGTCTCGGTGAGGAACTCGGTCCGAAAGCCGATCAGCCCCCGCGCCGGAACCAGGTACTCCATCCGCACCCAGCCGGTGCCGTGGTTGACCATCTGCTCGAGCCGGCCCTTACGCATCGCGAGCAGCTGGGTGATCACGCCGACATACTCCTCGGGCGCGTCGACGCTCATCCGCTCGACCGGCTCGCACTGCTTGCCGTCGATTTCGCGCGTAACCACCTGCGGCTTGCCGACCGTGAGCTCATAGCCCTCCCGGCGCATCAGCTCGACGAGCACCGCGAGTGCGAGCTCGCCTCGACCCTGGACCTCCCACACGTCCGGCCGGTCGGTGTCGAGCACCCGCAACGACACGTTGCCGACGAGCTCGCGGTCGAGCCGGGCCTTGAGCTGGCTCGCGGTCAGCTTCTGACCGTCCTGACCCGCCAGCGGGGAGGTGTTGATCCCGACCGTGACCGACAGCGACGGCTCGTCGACCGTGATCACCGGGAGCGGCCGTGGATCCTCGGCGGATGCGAGCGTCTCGCCGATCGTGATCTCCGGGATCCCCGCCACCGAGATGATCTCGCCGGCGGCCGCCTCATCCGCCTCGACGCGGTCGAGCGCATCGGTGACGTACAGCTCGGACACCTTGACCCGCTCGATCTGCCCGTCGGCGCGGCACCATGCGACGGTCTCGCCGCGGCGAATCGTGCCGTGGCGTATGCGGCAGATCGCCAGGCGTCCGACGTATGGCGAGGCGTCGAGGTTCGTGACGTGCGCCTGGAACGGGTGCGTCGGGTCGTACTCTGGGGCCGGGATATGCGTGATCAGCAGCTCGACGAGCGGAGCCAGATCGGTGCCAACGGCCGCCGGGTCGAGCGACGCCCAGCCCGCCCTGGCGTTCGTGTACACGATCGGGAACTCGATCTGCGACTCGTCGGCGTCGAGGTCGAGGAACAGCTCGTAGACCTCGTCGACCACCTCGTCGATGCGCGCGTCGGGGCGGTCGACCTTGTTGACGACGAGGATCACCGGCAGGCGAGCCTCGAGCGCCTTGCGCAGCACGAACCGCGTCTGCGGAAGCGGTCCCTCGCTGGCGTCGACGAGCAGCAGCACGCCGTCGACCATCGTCAGGCCCCTTTCGACCTCGCCGCCGAAGTCCGCGTGGCCGGGCGTGTCGACGATGTTCAGCTTCACGCCGCCGTAGCGGACGGCGGTGTTCTTGGCGAGGATCGTGATCCCCTTTTCGCGCTCGAGGTCCATCGAGTCCATCACCCGGTCGGCCACGTCCTGGCCGGCGCGGAACGCCCCCGACTGCCACAGTAGGGCGTCGACGAGCGTGGTCTTGCCGTGATCGACGTGGGCGACGATCGCGAGGTTGCGGATGTCCTGGCGGGTTGCCATCGGACCACTGACGATAGAACGGCCGCGTGGAACGGCCGGCGCTGAAGCTAGATCGTCTTGCTGACGGCCGCGGTGACGCCGTTCCAGGTGCTCAGCACCAAGAGCTTGGCGGACCGGCTGTGTGTGGCGAGCGTCGCGAACGTGCGGGTCAGCGTGAGCGTGATGGTCGCGCTGCGGTTCCCGCGGATGCTGCCCTGGCTCGCGAGCATCACGCGGTTCCCGTAGCGGCCCTGCAGCCGGAACCGGCACGTGGCGGAGCCGTGGCAGCGGAGCACGACCTGGAGCTCGCTGCCGTAGGCCTTGACCCTTGTGATCGTCACCGGCGAGGTCCGGAAGCGAACGATGAGGCTGCGGGACGTGCCCGCGGAGTTCGTCGCGACCACCCGCAGGTAGTAGATCTTGTCCGGGGCCAGGCTGTGGAGCGTCCAGTCGAGGTTCGCGGTCGCCTGTGACGAGGGGAGCGAGCCGGAGGCACTCCGGCCGAGTGCCGAGGTCGTCCCGTACTGGAGCGAGTACGTCGTCGCCACGCCGCGGCCGGCGATCGTGGCGTTGACGGTGGCGGTGCTCGCGGCCGGCGCGACCTTGACGTTGGTCACGAACGGCGAGCCGGCGGGGCTCGGGTTGCCCGAGCCGCCACTTCCGGTGCCCGGCGGATTGCTCGTCGTGGTGGTCGTGGGCGGCGTCGGATTCTGACCCGTGCCCTGCGTGGGTGAGGTCGCCACCGTCGCCGGCGTGGTCAGCGCGTAGTCGTAGCCGATAGAGGTGCCGAGGGCGTTCTGTGCGACGAGCCGGTAGTGGTAGGTCATCCCGGCCGACAGGCCGGTGAGCGAGTCGGTGACCTGCACGGGGGCTGTGCCCGGGCCGATGTCCTTCGCCTGGGTCGTGTCGCCGTAGTCGGTGGTCGTCCCGTATTCCCAGTAGTACGTCGTGTCCTCGCCGTTCGGGTACACCCCGCCCTGGAGCTCTGCCGACTGGGGGCTGATGCTCGGCGCGTAGGTTCCTGTTGTTCCCGGGCCCGCAACGCCGGGCGCTCCGTTGGCGACCGCACCGGAGATGCTGCCGACGCCGGTCGGGCCGTCATAGCCGGCGCCGGCGTCGCAGATGTAGGCGATCGACGCCGCGCAGGTGCCGTTCGAGCCTGTCGTCGGATCGTTGAGCAGCGATGCGTTGTCGTACGCCCACTCGGGGCCCTCGGGGGCCGAGGCGATCAGCGGGTTCGTGCCCTGGGCGGCGGAGTCGAGCAGCGCGTAGTAGGACGCGATCAGCGGCGTGGCCTCGCTCGTTCCGCCGACGACGACCCAGCCGTTGTCGTCGGCGTCGTAGACCGACATCCCGGTGTTGGGGTCGGCGTCCGCCGACATGTCCGCATACGCGCGTCCCTGGCACGGGCCGGTCTGCCAGGTCGGCTGGCTCAGTGACGTGTCACAGCCGGATCCCGCGCCGGACCATGCCGACTCGGTGAACCCGCGAGTGCTCTGAACGCCGTTCGAGCTAGCGGGCACGAGCGACGTGCCGCCGGCGGCGACGACGCCGGGGACCGCCGCAGGGAAGTCGTTGGTTGAGGCACCGGGATAGCCGAGGTCGCCCGAGGCGGCGACGGTCGTGATCCCGGAGAACGTGTACTGGCCCTGGCGCATGAACTGGAACGCCTGGTGTCCGCTCAGCGCCACGTTCCAGCTGTTCGAGATTACGTCGACTCCGGGCTGACTGGCCGCGGTCGACTCTGCGGTCGCGAGGTCCGACCATCCGGCGCTGTTGGCCTCGACGAGGTCGATGTGGCAGTTCGGGCAGAGCGCCGACACGGCGTCGAGGTCGAGCGAGATCTCGAGCTCCCAGCCTGAGTCGACCGTCGTCGGGTAGTTCGTCCCGCCGTTCTCGTCGAGCTTGGTGAAGCACCCGGTGGCGCACGGCGGCAGCCCGAACTTGGCGCGGTAGGTAGCGAGGTCGGACTCGGCGTTGGGGTCGTCGAACGCGTCGACGATCGCGATCGTCTGGTCAGCCCCCACGGTCGCCGACAAATAGTTGAGGTCGTACGCCTCCTGGAGGTACGCCGGGGTCCCCGGCTGGGGCGCGCCGACGGCTGCGATCGCCGTCGTGGCGACATGGCTGCCGTGCGGCCGCGGGCGCTCGACCCGGTCCGGAGACGCCGGCCGCCTCAGCCGCGGGTGAACGAGCGCGCCGCTCCGCCGCACCTGGAGGATCTGGGCGAGGCACGTCGCGACATACGCGCTAGGCGCGCCGCAGGCGTTGGCGGGGGCGACCGTGGCCGCGTCCGAGAGGCCCGTCGTCGCGTCGGTGATGCTCGCCGGCGCCTGGTCGGCCGACGCGGCGCTTATGGCCGGGGACATCGCCGCGGCGAGCACCAGCAACAGCGACGCGAACACCCCACCGGCGAGGTGGCGGCTCATCCGTTGCGCGCGCGAACGGACGTAGGCTTTCGGGAGGCTGGAGCGAATGCGTCTCATACGTCTGAGGACGAGGCTAGACAGCCCCCGTCTCCTATCGGCAGGTTTGCGCAAAACCTGTAGCGATTGCCGTGACCACCCGGACCCTTATACGATGCCCCGGAACTTGGATCGCGCCGGCGGTCCCGCGAAGGGTCAGCGACAACGCTTGCCGCATTAGGGTACCCTAACGGCGCGCATGGCCCAAGTAGTCTCCGAAACGCGCCGAGTCCCGCCGGAAAAGCGCGAGAAATCTTCCCGTTCCCGTTCCCGTCCCGGCGAGCGGGTGAGTTTTTATGTGTGGACGGTGGTTGTGTTGGTGGTGGCGGTGGTGGTTGTGGTGGTTAGTTGGCATGCGAGGGGTGGGACGACGGATCCGACTGATTTGCCGGCGGGGCATCGGTTGTCGCATACGTCGGTGGTGGTTGATAGCGCGATTTTGGTGTTTCGTGAGGGGCTTGAGACGATTTTGGTGTTGGCGGCGGTGATGGCTTCGTTTTTGGGTGGGAATCGGGTGTATCGCCGGCCGGTGGCGTTGGGGGGTGGGGTCGCGATTGCTGCGGGGGTTGGGACGTGGTTGTTTGTGGTGTGGTTGATCGGCCGGTTTCATGGTGGGGAGTTCGATGTTCAGGCGGCGACGGGGATTCCGTCGTTGATCGTGTTGTTGATCGTGATGAACTGGTTCTTTCATAAGGTGTATTGGACGGGGTGGATCTCGCATCATCACAAGCGCCGGCGGGGGTTGTTGTCGTCTGATCCGGAGGCGAATAAGCGGCGGATGTTGTTGGGGCTCGCGCTTCTGGGGTTCACGTCGGTGTATCGGGAGTGCTTTGAGGTCGTGATCTTCTTGCAGAATCTGCGGGAGCTTTATGGCGCGAGCGTGGTGCTGGAGGGCGTTGTGATCGGTTGCTTGTTTACGGCGGCGGCGGGTGTGTTGACGTTCGCGTTGCATGCGCGGTTGCCGTATCGGCGGTTGTTGATCATCACGGGGGTGATGTTGTTGGTGGTGTTGTTGGTGTCGGTGGGTGAGGAGGTCAATGAGATGCAGTTGGCGGGGTGGATTGGGACGACGAGCGTTCCGGGGTTGAGTGTGCCGGGGTGGATGGGGACGTGGTTCTCGATCTTCCCGAACTGGGAGACGTTCGTCGGGCAGTTCGTCGCGTTCGCGCTCGTGATCGGCTCGTATGTGGCCGCGCAGTACTTGCGCGTGTGGCGCCCCCGCCGACGCGGCAGCAAACCCGCGCACATCGCCGTCGCGCCCCCCGAGCGGCCCGCCGACCTCGAGGTCTCCCGGCCCGTGAACGCGCTCGCCTGACACCCCGCGGGACCTCCTGCGCCGTTTCGGTCGTAGGAAGTGTCGATGCCTCGACACGCGGTGCTGCCGCTCGTCGCCGCGAGCATGTTCGCGTCTGGCTGCGCGGCCGCGCCCCAGAGCAGCCCCGGCGCCAGTTCGCACGATCCGCCGGCCCCCGCCGCGCGCACGGTCCGCGTGCCCGCGGGCGTCGTCGATCTCGCGATCGGCGCCCGCGCGATCTGGGTGGCGGGGTTCGGCGAGGTCACGCGCCTAGATCCACGGACGGGCGTCGTCGTCGCCCGGATTCGAGTCCTCGGCGTCGGCGACTACAGCGCGATTGCTGCCGGCGACGGGAGCGTGTGGGTCACCGCCGCCGCCTCGGGGAGCGTCTACCGGATCGACCTGGGGGCCGATCGTGTGGTCGCGAGGATCCGCGTCGGCGGCTCGGTCGACGCGGTGACTACCGGGGCCGGAAGCGTCTGGGTCGCGCGAGTGAGGCAGGGACCGGGCAACGTCGTCCGGATCGATCCGCGGACCAACCGGGTAGTCGGCGCGCCGATCACGGTCGGCCCCGGGCCCGAGCAACTGTTCTACCGCCTGGGCGCGGTGTGGGTGCAGAACACCGCGCCGCCGTCGATGATGCGAATCGATCCTCGAACCGGACGCGTCACGACCGCCGACGAAATCCTCGCGCAGGCGGGTATCCCTCGCGCCCAGGGGGTCGCGTTCGCGGGTGGCGCGATGTGGGCTTTCACATATCCGAGGTCGCGCTCGCCGACGGTGTTCGATCCGATCCCGGGGACCGCGGCGCTGTGGGAGCTGAGCGCGGCGACCGGTCGTGTCGTCGCCGGGCCGATCCGGCTCGCCGCGCTCGAGCCCGACGCGATCGCCGCGAGCGCGAGAAACGTTTGCATTGGGGACTACCTGAACCGGACTGTCACGTGCGTGCATCCGCCACCGTCACGTTGACATTGGGAAGGTCACAGGCCCACCTAGCGCCCGTGCTAAACAGTTAAGGCAGACCGGGTCACTCCGCGAGCGCAGGGGCGCAGCGTGGCCACTCGCCGAGACCGGATCAGGAGTCGAATAGTGCTGAAAGTCACACGCTGGTGCATCGCCCATCGCGGTCGGGTGTTCCTCGCCTGGATCGCGGTGGCGGTCATCGCCACCGCCGCGGCAAGCGCCGCCGGGCGCAGCTACGCGACCAATTTCAGCCTGCCCGGGACCCAGTCCCAGCAGGTGCTCGACCTGCTCAAGAAGGAGTTCCCGGCGCAGAGCGGTGATGTCGACACGATCGTCTTCCACACCGCGACGGGCACCGTCGACGATCCGGCGGTTAAGTCGGCGATCACGAAACTGCTCGAACAGGTGTCCGGCGATCAGCACGTGGTCTCGGTCCGGAGCCCCTACGGCCCAGACGGCGCGGTCCAGGTCTCGCGCGATCGCAAGACGGCGTTCGCGACGATCAACTACGACAAGCCATCGAACCTTGTGCCGAACGATGCCGGCAAGCCCGTGCTCGATCAGGTCGCCGCCGTGGACGTCCCGGGGCTGACGGTCGCCGCCGGCGGCCAGGTGATCGAGAACGCCGAAGGTTTCACGGTCGGCCCGGCGACGCTGATCGGGTCGATCGCGGCATTGATCATCTTGCTGTTCACGTTCGGCTCGGTCGTCGCCGCCGGAATGCCGCTGATCACCGCCGCCTTCGGCCTCATCACCGGCGTCGCGCTGATCGGGCTGGCCACGCACGTGACGAGCATCCCGAACGTGTCGACCGACCTCGCGCTGATGATCGGCCTGGGCGTCGGCGTCGACTACGCGCTCTTCATCGTCACACGGTTCCGTGAGAACTATCTAGCGTTCGGGGACGTCGAGCAGTCCGTGATCGAGGCGATGGACACATCCGGACGGGCGGTCCTACTCGCCGGCACGACGGTGATGATCGCGCTGCTCGGGATGTTCGTGACCGGCGTGAGCTTCCTCTATGGGCTCGCCATCTCGTCGGTGTTCGCGGTACTGGCGACGATGTTCGCGTCGCTGACCGTGCTACCGGCGATGCTGTCGAAGTACGGCGATCGGATCGTGCGTCCGCGCACGGGCCGGCTCCCGTTCGGTCGCCGGCGCCCCAAGGCCGCCGCCGCGGTCGTCGAGGACAGCGCCCCGCACCACTCGCGCTGGCGCGAATGGAGCCGCACGGTCCAGCGCCGGCCGTGGCCGCTTGCCGTCCTCTCGTGCGGTCTGATGATCCTGTGCCTGCTGCCCGTGTTCGGCCTGCGCCTCGAGAGCAGCGACGCCGGCAACGATCCGTCGGGCACGAACACGCGCCAGGCGTTCGACCTGCTCGCGCAGGGCTTCGGCGGCGGGTTCAACGGCCCGCTGCTGGTCGTCACCGAGCTACCGAGCCAGAACAAGGACGCCGCGCAAACGGCGGTGAACGAGGCGGTCTCGAAGACGCCGAACGTCGTCGCGGTCACACCGCCGCGGGTGTCGCCGTCGGGCAACATCGCGGTGTTCGAGGCCTATCCGGGGTCGGCGCCGCAGGCGGTGGCGACCACCGACCTCGTCAACCACCTTCGTCAGGACGTGGCCCCGTCGATCGCGCATCAAACCGGCGCGACGGTCCTCGTCGGCGGGTTCACCGCGGGCTCGATCGACTTCTCGCACGTGCTCGCGCAGAAGCTGCCGCTGTTCATCGGGATCGTCGTCGTCCTGTCGGCGCTGCTGCTGTTCGTGATCTTCCGTTCGATCGTGATCCCGATCCAAGCCGCGCTGATGAACCTGCTCAGCATCGGCGGCGCGCTCGGCGTCACCGTGCTCGTGTTCCAGAAAGGCTGGTTCGCGAGCGTGATCGGCGTCGAGAAAGGGCCGGTCGAGCCGTGGATACCGGTGCTGATGTTCGCGGTCGTGTTCGGCCTGTCGATGGACTACGAGGTGTTCCTGATCTCGCGCGTGCGCGAGCAGTGGATTCGCCGGCACGACGCCTCGGAGGCGGTCGCGGACGGGATCGCGTTCACCGGCCGGGTGATCACCGCGGCGGCCGCGATCATGATCTGCGTGTTCCTGTCGTTCATGTTCGGCAACGAGCGCGTGCTCAAGGAATTCGGCTTCGGGCTCGCCGTCGCGGTGCTGCTCGACGCCGTCGTCGTGCGATGCGTGCTGCTGCCGGCCGTGCTCGAGCTGCTCGGACCGCGGACCTGGTGGCTTCCCCGCTGGCTCGATGCGCGGCTGCCGCACATCAACATCGAGGGCTCCTCGGCGCGCGCGACGCGGGACGCACCGCCGCCGGCGGGGCCCGACGAGTCCGTGGAGCGCGAGCCGGCGCAGGTGTAGCCGGCGCCCGCCAAACCTGCATACCGCACCATCTGAGGCGTCCGGGCTCGGCCGGGGTGCGGTACGCATGCCCCACATGCGTACTGCACCGCGGCCGACTCGGCTGGGCGGCCTGCGTGCGATTTGCAGGTCCGCACGGACGGGGCTAGCGAGTGGCCCGCATCGGGTCCGGGCGACCGTTGTCCGCGCCACCGCCATCAACCGCCGCGCCACCGCCACCGACCGCGCCACCGCCACCGTCCGCCCGCCCATCGACCGCCCCGCGCGGATACGCCCGCAACGTCCCGATCAGCTCGGGGTCCTCGCCGGCGAGCGCCGCCCACGCCGATCGCATCCCATGAGCACCCGCGGCCCGCAACGCCGACACCCGGCTCTCGAGCTGGGAGACCAGGAGCGACCCTGCGGCCGGGCGGACCACGCACACGGCCGGCGCGCATGCCGGATCGGCAGCCAAGGCGGCGAGCTGTGCGGTGAGCGCGTCATAGCGCGGCGAACGCGTCTCCCGCAGCTCCACCAGAGCGGGATTGATGGCGCGCAGGTACCGGTCTGTCAGCCGCCCCACCACCGGCGGCAGGCCGGCGTGGGCCACGCCCTCCGGGCGCGTCAGCAGCACGAGCACGTCCGTCACGCCGCGCGCGCAGGCGACCCCCACGGGGATCGCCTCGGCCAGTGTGGCGTCGAGCAATCGCATCCCGCGGAACCGCACAGGCGCGCCGGCGAGCCACGGCAGCCGCCCCGAGGCCCGCATCGCGCAACGGATCTCCTCCTCGTCGCGCAGGCCGGTGAGATCGACGATCGCCGCCCGGTCGGCGTCGGTGGCGGTGCAGTGCAGCTCGATCCCGGACGACAGCACCGCTTCGAACCGGAGCGGTCGCTCGTGCGTCCAGACGTGGTTGATCACGTAGTCGAGGTCGAACGCGGGGCCGCCGCGCAATGCCCGCACGGCGCTCACGAAGCGGGGGTTCCCGAATCCGTACTGGTAGAGCGTGGTCAGGTAGGCGGCCTGGCCGGCGAGCAGGAACGTGGCGTTGAACGCGCCGGCGGAGGCACCGTGCACCTCGTCGAACGCGTCGCGCAGGCCGAGTTGCTCGATCGCCGCGGCCATCCCGGCAGAGACCACGCCCCGCATCCCGCCGCCCTCGATCACGAGCGCGACGCGGCGCCCATCGGTTCGAGACCCCGGGCGCGAGCCCTCTGCGCGCCGGCGCAGGAGCGTCTGCACGACCCGATGATCGCGCAGGTCCTCGGTGGCGAGCTGGGCCGGCCGGAACGGATCCGGTGAGAAGCGACGTTGGAGCACGAGCGCGGCTAATCGTAGTTGCCGACAACCGGCTCTGAGACCGCCCGCGAACCGCCCGTGAAAGTCCTGTAACGAATGTCACACACCGGGTATTAATGCCCGGTGTTCTCCTTCCATCGCCAGCGCTCCCGCAAGCGCCGGTTCCTTGATGCAGCGCGTGCGGCCCCCGCCCGGGGCCGCGAGCTCCGCAAGGCTGCCGCGCAGCTTGACATACCCTGGGCCCGTTCGTGGGTCGCCGGCGTGATCCGCGAGAACTTCCTGCGGTTCGTGCTCAATCCGACGATGGACTACTACACGGCCCGCCGCGCGACCGGGAAGGAGAAGCTCGAGGGGGTCAAAGGCCCGGTCATCCTGGTCGCCAACCACGCGAGCCACATGGACACGCCCGTGATCCTGTCGGCGCTCCCGCGCCGGCTGCGTAAGCGCACGGTGGTGGCCGCGGCGGCCGATTACTTCTACAAGAACCGGTTCGTCGCCTCGGCCGTGTCGCTGATCTTCAACACCGTGCCGATCGAGCGCCACGGTGGGGGCGGGATGTCGAAGAGCGGCAGCCACCTCGACAAGCTGCTCGACCAGGGGTGGAGCGTGCTGCTCTACCCCGAGGGCACGCGTTCGCGGGGCGGCATGCCCGGTCCGCTCCGGCGCGGCGCGGCGGTGCTGGCGGCGGCGCATCACCTCACGATCGTGCCGATCCGGGTCACGGGCACGGCCCAGGCGATGCCGCCCGGCCGCCTGTGGCCGAAGCGCCTTCGCAGCATGCCGATGCCCAAGCGCCACCGGATCGAGGTGTCGTTCGGCGAGCCGATCAGCGCGTCCGGGGACGCCAACGAGTTGATGGAATCGGTACGCGGGTTCTTCGAGAACGGCAACGGGTCAGCAACCCCTTACCGCTCGCCCTACCGGCAGCGCACGACGGTTAAGTCCGAGCGCTGACAACCGGCTGATAAGCCGGCTTTGCCGGCGTGTCCAGACGCGGCAAATGTCGGAGACTGTCGGACGCCGGCTGGTAGTCTCGACCGGTCGCGGTTGTCGGCGAGTCACTCAGACGTTCGCTGAGTGGAGGATTCGACGCTTCCAGTCTTTTTCAGACAGGACCGGGGTCGGGGCCAGGTGGCCGGCGTTTGTGGACCTCGGGGGCCGCCCAGGCACGGTGCTTGCCGACGGCAGGAAATGTGAAACGGAGAGGGGAATGTCGCCCTCAGACGATCACGCGAGCGACTTTGCGTGCGCGAGACGCCATTCCTCGACTTAACGTCTCGGAGGAGGTTGCGTGTCAGCAGTAGCTGAGTCAAGAGCGGTGAGGCCACTACCGTTGCATTGGCGGCAAGGCCTGATCGGGGAACTTTGGGCCGAGTTCTTCGGCTGTTTCATCCTCATCAGTTTCGGCGACGGGGTCGTGGCGATGCTGTGGGCCCTGATCGGGTCCGGGCGAACCCAGTTGCAAAACACGGCCCTGCTGGGCAGCGGCGACTGGCTGCTGATCACCTGGGGATGGGCGTTGGCGGTCGTCTTCGCCATCTACACCGTGGGTGGCGTAACGGGCGCTCACATCAACCCCGCGATCACGTTGGGTGCCGCGATCCGGCGCCAGCTTCCGTGGAACAAGGTCGGTCCGTACTGGATCGCACAGGTGCTCGGCTGCTTCGTGGGGGCCGCGCTGGTGTTCCTGGTCTACAACAACGCGATCAACCACTACGACCAGGTCAACCACATCATCAAGGGCCAGCCGAATTCCGTGGCGACCTACAGCACGTTCGCCACGTTCCCGGCGCCGTATTTCCACAGCGTCCTCGGTCCGCTCATCGACCAGATCGTCGGTACGTTCTTCCTCGCTCTGTTCGTGTGGGCGGTGACCGATGAGTGGAACATGCCTGTCGGAGCCAACATGACTCCGTGGATCGTCGGCATGATCGTGATGGCGGTCGGCATCTCGTTCGGGGCGAACGCCGGCTACGCGATCAATCCGGCCCGCGACTTCGGTCCGCGCATCTTCGCCTGGATAGCGGGCTGGGGGAAGGTCGCGATGCCCGGCGACTACGCCAACATCAGCGGCTACTTCTGGATACCGATCGTGGGGCCGCTGATCGGAGCGGCGATCGCATCGGTGTTCTACGACGTGTTCATTCAGGACATCCTCAAGGCGCGCAAACCGCCGGAGCCGGGGGTGTTCGCCGAGGGCGAGACGGTTCAGGACCGGCCGACGACCACGTGAGCTAACGGTCTCGGCCGGTCGGCGAGGGCGGTGGCATGGATGCCACCGCCCTTCGTACCTTAAGAGAGGGATCCGTCCTCGTCGTCGTCGACCCAGTCGACCGCCCGCGCCACCGCCTTCTTCCACTTGCGGTAGCCGCGCTCGCGGACCGTCACATCCATGCTCGGCAGCCACTCCGCTGCCTTGTGCCAGTTCTTCTTGAGGCTGTCGGTGTCGGGCCAGAACCCGACGGCAAGGCCGGCGGTGTAGGCGGCGCCGAGCGACACCGTTTCGGACACGATCGGCCGTGTCACCGGTACGTCGAGCACGTCCGCGAGCGTCTGCATCAGCAGGTTGTTCGCCGTCATCCCGCCGTCGACGCGCAACTCGGCCAGCGGGCTGCCGTAGTCGGCGTTCATCGCCTCGACGACCTCGCGCGTCTGCCAGGCGGTTGCCTCAAGCACGGCGCGCGCGAGGTGTCCCCGGTTGATGTAGCCGGTCAGCCCGGCGATCACGCCGCGGGCGTCGCTGCGCCAGTGCGGGGCGAACAGGCCACTGAATGCCGGCACGAAATAGCAGCCCCCGTTGTCCTCGACGGTCAGCGCGAGCGTCTCAATCTCCGGAGCGCTGCCGATCAGGCCGATGTTGTCGCGGAACCACTGGACGAGCGCGCCCGTGATCGCGATCGACCCCTCGAGCGCGTACGTCGGTTCGGCCGAGCCCAGCTTGTACGCCAGCGTCGTCAGCAACCCGCTCGCGGAGGTCACGGGGCGGGCGCCGGTGTTCACCACAAAGAAGCTTCCGGTTCCGAACGTGCACTTCGCCTCGCCGGGCTCGAAGCAGGTCTGTCCGACGAGCGCGGCGTGCTGGTCGCCGAGCGCCGAGGCGACGGGTACGCCCGCGATCGGCGCGCCGGCCTCGCCGTAGGCCTCCGAGGAGGCGCGGATCTCCGGGAGCATCGCGGCCGGCACCCCGATCGCGTCGAGCAGCTCGGGGTCCCAGTCGAGCGTTTGGAGGTTCATCAAGAGCGTGCGGCTGGCGTTCGTCACATCGGTGACGTGGACGCCACAAAGGTTCCAGATCAGCCAGGAGTCGATCGTCCCGAACAGGACCTCGCCCATCTCCGCCCGCTCGCGCAGGCCCGGAATGTGATCGAGCAGCCAGCGGATCTTCGGACCCGAGAAATAGGTGGTCACGGGCAGCCCGGTCTTCTCGCGGAACATCTCCTGTCCGTGCTCGTGGGCCAGCTCACGGCACAACCGATCGGTGCGAGTGTCCTGCCAGTTGATCGCGTTGTGCACGGGCGCGCCTGTGCGGCGATCCCATAGCACCGTGGTCTCGCGCTGGTTCGCGATGCCGAGCGCGCACAGGTCGGCCGCTGACAGGTCTGCCTTGTCGAGCGCCACTCGGACGACCAGCAGGACGTTGCGCATGATCTCCTGCGGGTCGTGCTCGACCCAGCCCGGCCGTGGGAAGTGCTGGCGGTGCTCCTGCTGCGCCACCGACACGATCCGCGCGCGGTCGTCGAACACGAAGCACCTCGACGACGCCGTCCCCTGGTCGATCGAGGCCACGTATCGCCCTGAGGTGCTCACGTCCCGGCAAGTCTAAGCGTCCGGTGGGCCTCGGCCCAGCTTTCTACCAGGGAATAGCGCCAAGCTCGCGGGAGACGGCCCGCGCCGCCTCCATCACGTAGTCGACGAGCTCGGCGCGAGGCCGGCGGTCGTCGCACAGCCGCTCGATCGGGGCCGCGATCCCGATCGCGCCGACCGTCACCCGCCGGCGATCCTCGATCGGCGCGGCTATCGATGCGAAGCCCGGGAACAGCTCGCCGACGTCGCTCGCCCAGCCCCGGTGGGCGGTTTCCTCGAGCTCCCGGCGGAACCGGTAGACGTCCGTCACGGTGGCCGGCGTGAAGCTCGTCAGCGCGTGGTCGGCGAGCGTTGCCGCGATGTAGTCGTGGTTGGCAAGCAGGACCTTGCCGAGCGCGGTCGCGTGCGCCGGCAGAAGGCTGCCGACCTCAAGCGCCTGCCGGGTGTCATCGGGCCGGAACACGTGGTGGACGATCAGGACCTGGTTCTCGTGCAGCGTGCCGATCCGGACGCTTTCGCCGCTTCGAGTCGCGAGCGCGTCCGCCCAGTTGAGCGCTCGGGTGCGCAACTCATTGCCGTCGAGATAGCTCGAGCCCATGTGGAGCAGCGCTGGGCCGAGCTGGTACTTGCCCGAGTCCCGGTCCTGCTCAACGAAGCCGACCTCCCGGAGAGTCTTCAGGATCCCGAACACGGTTCCTTTCGGAAGGTTCAGCTCACAGGCCAGTTCGCCGACCCCCAGCCGAAGCGATCGCCCCGAAAGCAGCCGCAGAATCGCGGCTGCGCGCTCGATCGACTGGATGTGGCCGGGCATAGTCCCCGGCTACTACCCGACTCCTCGTGGGCTTGATCAGGCCGGGCCGGTCCTGGTCCAGACGTTGGCGGCTCTGGTCAGCGTCTTCTTTGGGCGCAGCGCCGGCGCTAGCACCTCTCCCTGCTCGAGTGCGACAGCCCGCAGCGACCGGTGCGGCACCGAAGGCACCCCGAGCAGTTCGGCCGCCGTGATCACGGCTCGCCGCTTGCGCCCGCGCGAGAGCGGCAGTTCGAGGGCGACGATCCGCGCGTGCTCGCCACGCATGCCGTAGATGTGCGCCTCGATCCGGCCCCAGACCACGACGGCGCCGCCGATCAGGTCCGGGGTCGCGGCCGACGCCGTTCTCGGGCGCGGGTCGTAGTAGGCGTAGACGCCGCAGCTGCAGTCCTTGGCGGGCACCTCTTCGGCGCTGTGTCCCCTGTCGCAGCGAGCGGTCAGGCGACCGCCTGGCCAGGGCGTGCCGTCGTACATCGATGTGAGCCCTCCCTCCGTGAGGCGCCACTGGCGAAAGCCAACGAGCGGGACAACCAGGTCCGGCGCGACGCTGTCCCCGTACTCGAGGGATCTCATCGTGCCCGCCCGCGTCGCTACGGCATCGGGGCCGGCTCCCGTTCCGGCCCCGGCTCCGAGCGCTTTGGATCGCGCTCGGGGGCGACGACCGGTTGCACCGGCTGCGTGGCCGGAATACGGAGCGGTTCGACGATGATCGTTTTCGACGGGCCGTCCAGCGAACCGACGAGCTGAGTGGGTACGTTGTGCGGGTGCACCTGACGGAGCGTAACCCGCGCGCAAACCCCTGACCAGCATGTCGCCACTGTTCCGCCGCAGCGAGGAGAAGGCCGCACGGAAGGCCGCAGCCAAGCAGGAGATCGAGCGGCTCCGGGCGCTCAGCGTCGATGATCTGGCCGTGAAGGTGCTGCCCGGATTAGGACCCGACGGCCCCACTCACGGGACCAGCGTGTGGCCGCAGCAGCTGTGCATCTATCTCCTCGCGGACTATCCCGGAGCCGGGAAGGGGGACACGCTGGATCTGATCGCGCCGGTGAACAGGGCGCTCGACATGCTCGAGGCGGCCCGGCTTGTCTCCCCGATATCGGCTCAGCGAACGCCCGTATGGCGCATCACTCCGCTTGGCGAGTCCGCGCTCGCCGACGGAACCGTGCGTGAGCGCCTTAGCGGACGCTGGTAGCCGGCGAACCCGGCGTTTTATCCGCCTTCCTGGCCCTCGTCGAACCGGCCCTGGATGTGCTTCTCGGGATCCTCCTCGCCGAGATCCTCCTGACCTTCGCTGAAGCGGCCCTTGTGGTGCTTCTCGGGATCTTCGGCGCCGAGGTCTTCCTGCCCCTTGCTGAACCGACCGACCTTCTCGTCTTGCGGGAACTCCTCCGGATCCGCCTGACCCTCCGCGAAGCCCTCCGCTGGGGGCGGCTGCTCAGGATCAGCCGTGTGGTCGGGACGATCTGCGGACATCTGCACCCTCCTTGTCTCTTTCGTGTCTGTTCGCGACATCGTAAGCGCGTGGCTAACCGCTGTCACTACCACGGGATCGCGCCGAGCTCGCGGGAGACGGCGCGCGCGCCTTCTCGAACGTACCCCAACAGATCGCCGCGTGGCTGCCGCGCCGCCAGCAGGCGCTCGGGTGGCCCGAAGATGCCCATCGCGCCGACGGTCATCCCGCGGCGATCGACGATCGGCGCGGCGTATGAGACCTGACCCGGAACCAGCTCCCCGATATCCGCCGCCCAGCCCTGTGACCGGACGCGGACCAGCTCTCGGTCGAGCCGGGCCGAGTCCGTGATCGTCGCGTCCGTGTAAGCCTCCAGTCCGTTCGCTCCCAGAGCAGCCGCGACGTAAGGGTGATCCGCGAGCAATACCTTGCCCAGGGCGGTCGCGTGTGCGGGCAGCAGCGAGCCCACTTCGAGCGTCTGCAGGGTGTCGTCGGGCCGGAATACGTGATGCACGACCAGGACCTTCGCTTCGTGGAGCGTGCCGATCCGCACCGCCTCGCGCGTCCGCGTCGCCAGCGAGTCGGACCAGTTCAGGGCGCGGGTACGCAATTCGTTGCCGTCGAGATAGCTGGAGCCCATGTGGAGCAGCGCGGCGCCCAGCTGGTATTTCCCGCTTTCCGCATCCTGCTCGACGAACCCGACGCTCTGGAGCGTTCGCAGCAGCCCGTGGACCGTCCCCTTCGGGAGCGCCATCTCGCCGGCGATGTCCACCACCCCGAGTCGCCGATTGCGCCCCGACAGGAGCCGCAGGATCGTCGCGGCACGCTCGATGGACTGAATGTTGCCGGGCATCGCGTCCGATCAGGTCCGGAGCGCTGCCCGGGGAAGGGCGGAGATGTCGGCTGATGTGCGCACCTTGATCGGCATTGTCGAACGACTACCAGCAATCTCAACATAGTTTGACATTGTCGAACAACGTCGCATAGGATCCTCCCGCCCACAAGTCCACTTGAGGAGAGGAGACCGGAGTTGAGCGCATTAGCGGCTGTGACTGTTGTGGCAATACATTTCCCGCACTTGGGAATCTTTCCGGCCGAGATCATCGGGACGGCGATCCTGATCCTGCTCGGCGATGGGGTCGTGGCAGCAGTGCTGCTGGCCAAGTCGAAGGCGGAGAATTCTGGATGGATCGTGATCACCTTCGGGTGGGGCATGGCGGTCATGATCGCCGTCTACGCCGTCGGTCACTTCTCCGGCGCGCAGCTCAACCCGGCGGTCACGCTGGGTGTCTGGATCCACGGGGGCATCACCGGCTCCATGGCGTGGAAGTACTTCCTCGGGGAGATCATCGGCGCCATGATCGGCGCGTTCCTCGTCTACCTCACCTACTACCTTCACTGGCGGGACACGGAGGATCCGGGGTTGAAGCTGGCGGTGTTCTCGACCGGCCCGGCGATCCGCAACTACGCGTGGAACCTGGTCACCGAGATCATCGGCACGTTCGTGCTGGTGTTCGGAGTTCTCGCGATCACCGCTCCGTGGAACGCCTTCAACTCGGTCGACATCCAGCCGCTGCTCATTGGCCTGCTGGTGTTCGCCATCGGCCTGTCGCTCGGCGGCCCGACGGGTTACGCGATCAACCCGGCACGTGACCTGGGACCACGGATCATGCACGCGATCCTGCCGATCCCGGGTAAGGGCGGGTCCGATTGGTCATACGCCTGGGTCCCGGTCCTTGGGCCGCTCATCGGCGGCGCGCTCGCCGCGATCTTCTTCGACGCTGTCTTCGGCAGCGCTCCGTTCTGAGGCGAGAGCGATGAAGAAGCTCATCAATTCACCAGACGCCGTCCTGCAGGACGCTCTCCACGGCGTCGAAGCGGCCCACGGCGACCGAGTGCGGGTCATCTACGAACCAGCCGTGATCGTGCGCATTGATGCGCCGGTCAAGGGCAAGGTCGGGCTGATCTCCGGGGGCGGGTCGGGTCACGAGCCGATGCACGGCGGCTACGTCGGGCCCGGCATGCTCGACGCTGCCTGCCCGGGGGAGGTGTTCACCTCCCCCACGCCCGACCAGATGCTGGAGGCGACGAAGGCCGTCGACGGAGGCGCGGGTGTCGTGCACATCGTCAAGAACTACACCGGCGACGTCATGAACTTCGACATGGCCGCCGACATGGGCAAGGGCGACGAGATCGAGGTCGAGACCGTGCTCACGAACGACGACGTCGCGGTGGAAGACTCGCTCTACACCGCCGGTCGTCGCGGTGTCGGGGTGACCGTGCTGGTCGAGAAGATCTGCGGTGGCGCGGCCGACGACGGCCGCAACCTGCAAGAGGTTGCCGAACTCGGCCGTCGGGTCAATGCCAACGGGCGCTCGATGGGCATGGCGCTCACCCCGTGCATCACCCCGGCCTCGGGAAACCCGAGCTTCGAGCTCGCCGACGACGAGGTCGAGATCGGGATCGGCATCCACGGCGAGCCCGGGCGCTTCCGCGAGAAGATCGGACCCGCGTCGCAGATCGCCGAGCGGCTCATGACCCCGATCCTCGAGGACCTGCCGTTCGCGTCAGGTGACCGGGTGCTCGCGTTCGTGAACGGCATGGGCGGCACGCCGCTGATCGAGCTCTACGTGATGTACAACGAGGTTGCGAAGATCGCCCAGGAGCACGGGCTGAAGATCGAGCGCAACCTCATCGGCAACTTCATCACGTCGCTCGAGATGCAGGGGTGCTCGATCACGCTGGTCAAGCTCGACGACGAGATGGTGCGCTACTGGGACGCGCCGGTGAACACTCCGGCCTTGCGCTGGGGCGTGTAGCTGTAGCTGGGGCGACCACACAGTGGCGATCACACGCGACGGCACCGTCGACTGGATGAACCGGTTCGCAGGCGAGATGGCCGAGCACCGAGCGGAGCTCGTCGCGCTTGACACCGCGATCGGCGACGGCGACCACGGGACCAACATGAACCGTGGGATGACAAAGGCGCTCGAGAAGGTCTCGGCCTCCGAGCAGGCGGACGCCGGCGCGGTGCTCAAGACCGTCGCGATGGCACTCATCTCGAGCGTCGGCGGGGCGGCGGGCCCGCTGTACGGGACCCTGTTCCTGCAGATGGGGAACGCGCTCGCCGGCCAGGACGAGATCGACCTGCCGGCGTACGCGGCCGCCTGGCGCAAGGCGCTCGAGGGCGTCCAGGCGCGAGGCAAGGCACAGCCGGGAGACAAGACGATGGTGGACGCGCTGATCCCGGCCGTCGAGACCCTCGAGTCGGCGTCCGATCTCGACGGCGGTCTGCGCGCGGCTGCGCAGGCCGCCCAGGAAGGCATGAAGGCAACGACGCCGCTGCTCGCGCGCAAGGGACGCGCCAGCTATCTGGGCGAACGGTCAGAGGGCCACCAGGACCCAGGCGCGACCTCCACCTACTACCTCTTCAAGAGCGCCGCCGAGGCGTTCGCGGGCTGACAAGGAGAACACATATGCCGAAGTACTCAGTTGCACTGGATCAGGGAACGACGAGCTCGCGGGCGATGGTCTTCGACCACTCGGGGCACGTCGTCGCGGTGTCGCAGAAGGAGCATGAGCAGATCTATCCCAAGCCGGGCTGGGTCGAGCACGACCCGATGGAGATCTGGGCGCGCTGCCAGGAGGTGATCGACGAGGCCGTCGAGAAGGCCGGCGCGAGCCGGGACGACGTCGCCGCGCTCGGCATCACCAACCAGCGCGAGACAGCGGTGGTGTGGGATCGCAACACCGGCGAACCGGTGATGAACGCGATTGTCTGGCAGGACACGCGCACGGACAAGCTCGTCGACGAGCTGTCCGCCGACGGCGGTCAGGACCGCTTCCGCGAAACGGTCGGTCTGCCGCTGGCCACGTACTTCTCGGGGCCGAAGGTCCGGTGGATCCTCGACAACGTCGACGGCGCTCGGGCAAAGGCGGAGGCCGGCGACCTCGTGTTCGGCAACATGGACACCTGGTGCATCTGGAACCTGACCGGCGGCCCCAAGGGCGGTCTGCACATCACCGACGTGACGAACGCCAGCCGGACGATGCTCATGGACCTCAAGACGCTGGCCTGGGACAAGGACATCGCCGACACGATCGGCGTGCCGATGTCGATGCTGCCCGAGATCAGGGCCTCGAGCGAGGTATATGGCGAGGTGACGACCGGCAATCTGACCGGCATCAACATCGCCGGCGACCTCGGCGACCAGCAGGCGGCCACGTTCGGCCAGGCGTGTTTCGACGCCGGCGATGCAAAGAACACGTACGGCACGGGCAACTTCATGCTGCTCAACACGAGCACCGAGGCCGTCCAGTCGAAGGCGGGTCTGCTGACCACGGTCTGCTACAAGATCGGCGACGAGGCTGCGGTCTATGCGCTCGAGGGCTCGATTGCGATCACCGGGGCGCTCGTGCAGTGGCTGCGCGACAATCTGCACATGATTCAGGCCGCTCCGCAGGTCGAGGAGCTGGCGAAGTCGGTGGACGACAACGGCGGCCTGTACATCGTGCCGGCATTCAGCGGCCTGTTCGCGCCGTACTGGAAGTCAAGCGCTCGCGGCGTGTTCGCCGGTCTGACGCGGTACGTCAACGCTGGGCACATCGCCCGCGCCACGCTGGAGGCGACGGCGTTCCAGACCCGCGAGGTGATGGATGCGATGGAGTCGGACTCGGGCGTCACGCTCAACGAGCTCAAGGTCGACGGCGGCATGGTTCAAAACGACCTGCTGATGCAGTTCCAGGCCGACATCCTCGGTGTTCCGGTGATCCGTCCCGAGGTCGCCGAGACGACCGCGCTCGGCGCGTCGTACGCCGCCGGTATGGCAGTCGGGTTCTGGAGCAGTACGCAGGAGGTCCGCGACAACTGGGCCGAGGACAAGCGCTGGGAGCCCAAGATGGACGCGGCCAAGCGCGATGCGTACTACAAGGAGTGGAAGAAGGCTGTCACCCGGACATTCGACTGGGTCGACTAGGACGCTGAAGGGGCGACAAACGCTGAAGGCGGTCCCACGGGGCCGCCTTCGGCGTATAGGGTGAACACCATGGCGACGCTCAGCACCGACGTCCTCGTGATCGGTGGCGGCGCCACGGGTGCCGGCGTGGGTTGGGACGCAGCGCTGCGCGGTTACGACGTCGTGGTCGTCGATCGCGCCGACCTCGCCGAGGGCACGAGCGGCCGCTTCCACGGACTGCTGCACTCGGGCGGCCGCTACGCGGTCAAGGACCCGCGCGCGGCCGAGGAGTGCATCGCGGAGAACCGCATCCTCAAGCGGATCTCGGGCGACTCGATCGAGGACATCGGCGGGTTCTTCGTTACCACGCCGTCCGACGACCCCGCGTATGCCGACGTGTTCGCGAAGGGCTGCCGCGACACCGGCGTCGACTGCGAGGAGATCGACGCGGCGCAGGCGCTTCGCGAGGAGCCGCTGCTGAACCCGGCCATCTCGCGCGCGTTCCGCGTCCCCGACGCGAACATCGACGTGTGGAAGACCGTGTGGGCGATGGCCCGCGGGATCCAGGCGCGCGGCGGGCGCGTGCTGCCGTATCACGCGGTCGTCGCGATCCACCGCAGCGGCGACCAGATCACCGGAGCGCGGCTGCGCGGCGCGCGCTCGGGCGAGGAGATCGACGTCGAGGCCCGCGTCACGGTCAACGCCTCGGGCGCGTGGGCCGGCACGGTCGCGGACATGGCCGGGATCGAGGGCGTCCGCGTGCTCCCCGGTCGGGGGATCATGATCGCGATGAACCACCGGCTCGTGAACACGTGCGTGAACCGGTGCCAGATGCCGACCGACGGCGACATCATCGTCCCGATCCGGACCGTGTGCGTGATCGGCACGACCGACGTGAACACCGATGACCCCGACGACCACACGGTTATGCAGTCCGAGGTGGACGCGATGCTCGACGACGGCGAGAAGCTCGTGCCGGGCTTCCGCCAGGCGCGTGCGCTGCGGGTGTGGACCGGCGTCCGGCCGCTGTTCGAGGACTCCAAGGCGGCGGACACCGACTCGCGCGACGTCACGCGCGCGCACGCGCTGCTCGACCATTCCGAGCGCGACGGCGTAAAGGGCTTCGTGACGATCACCGGGGGCAAGCTGACGACGTTCCGGCTGATGGCCGAGGAGACGATGGACGCGGTCTCGAAGCACCTCGGCGAGCAGCGCCCGTGCACGACCAAGACCGAGTTGCTGCCGGGCTCCGAGCAAGGCCAGACTTATCATCTCGGCGAACGGTTGGGGCGGAAGGAGAAGCATCTCGCCGACGAGCAGGTGATCTGCGAGTGCGAGATGGTGCCGCGCTGGAAGCTCGAGCAGGCGATTGAGCGCCGCGCCACCACCAACCTTGACGACATCCGCCGGCTGCTGCGCCTCGGGATGGGGCCGTGCCAGGGCGGGTTCTGCATCTATCGCGCGACCGGCATCCTTCACGGGCTTGACGGGCTCACTGCCGAGCAGGGCGACGACGCGCTCCTGCACTTCCTCCAGGAACGGTGGAAGGGGGTGTGGCCGGTCCTGTATGGGGATCAGCTGCGCCAGGCGCGCTTGGATGATTGGATTTTTCAGGGGGTGCTGGACGTGGCGCATCTGCCATCGAGCGAGACGGAGCCGGTGCCCGCGTGAGAGGCGAGCTCCACTACGACGCGGTCGTGATCGGCGCCGGCACGGCGGGCCTAGTCGCCGGCGCGCGGCTGGCCGAGGGCGGTGCCCGGGTGTGCGTGCTGGCCAAGGGCGTCGGCTCGACCCACCTCGCGCCGGCGACGATCGACGTCCTCGGCTACACGCCCGCGCGCGTATCGTCGCCGGCTGCCGCGATCGAGGAGATCGCCGCGGCTGCACCCGAGCACCCGTACGCGCTGCTCGGCGTCGAGGCGGTCTCAGAGGCCGTGCGGTGGTTCGCCGAGCGCGTGGCCGCGGGTCCCCTTCCCGGATACCGCTACGTCGGCGATCTCGAGCGCAACATGCTGCTGCCGACCGCGGTGGGCGTACTGCGGCCCTCGGCCCTCGTTCCCGAAACGATGGCCGCCGGAGACGGCGCCTCAGCCGAGCGCGTGTGCGTGGTCGGGACGCGCTCGCTGCGCGACTTCCACGCGGCGCTGTGCGCGTCGAACCTCCGGCGCGCGGGAATCGACGCGCGGTCGGTCGAGGTCGAGATCGAGGTCGACCGCGCCGACCAGAACACGCTAGGGCTCGCGCGGAAGTTCGACGATCCCGGGTGGCGCGCCGCGTTCGGCGCGCGGCTCGCGTTGAAGCTGCAGACCCACGAACGCGTCGGGCTGCCGGCGATGCTCGGGCTTCGCGACCCGCACGGCGCCTGGTCGGATCTCGAGCACCGCCTCGGCCGCCCGGCGTTCGAGATCCCGACGCTGCCGCCGTCGGTCCCGGGGATGCGTCTGTACGAGATCCTGCGATCGACCCTGCGTGGCGCCGGCGGGCGGCTGGTGCTCGGCGCGGAGGTCGTGTCGTGCGAGCGCGACGGCTCGCGCGTGACGTCGGTGGCGACGCGGTCGGCCGGTCACGACTCCCGCTACGCCGCGCCGTGGTTCGTGCTCGCGTCGGGCGGATTCGGCTCGGGGGCGATCGAGCTCGACTCGCATTGGGCGACGCACGAGCGCGTGCTCGGGCTGGCGCTCCGCGGTCTGCCGGCGGCGGACGAGCCACGGTTCGTCGGGGATTACCTGGCCGAGCAGCCGATGGCGCGGGCCGGGGTGGCGGTCGATTCGTCGCTGGTCGCCGAGGGCACGGAGAATGTCGTCGTGGCCGGCGCGGCGCTGCCGGGCGCGGTGCCGTGGCGCGAGGGATCGGGCGAGGGGATCGCGCTGGCGAGCGGCTCCCACGCCGCCCAACTCGTGCTCGCGCGGTCGGGCGCGCCGGCGGGAGCGGCGGCATGAGCGGTCCGGGGGGCGTGCTCGAGGAGCTCATGCGCGGGTCGCTCGACCACTGCGTGAAGTGCACGATCTGCGAGACCCAGTGTCCGGTGTCGAACGTGACGCCGCTGTTCCCGGGACCGAAGTACGCAGGCCCGCAGGCCGAGCGCTACCGGATCGCCGACGAGCCGTCGGTCGACTCGTCGGTCGACTACTGCTCGGGGTGCGGGATCTGCTCGATGGCGTGTCCGCAGGGCGTGAAGATCGCCGAGATCAATTCCCAGGCCCGCAACAACCTTAAGCGCCAGAAAGGCGTCCCGCTCCGCGACCGGATCATCACTCGCCCGACGTGGCTCGGTCGCGCGGGAACGCCGGTGGCGCCACTCGCCAACTTCACGATCGATTTTCGGCCGGCCCGGATCCTCGGGGAGAAGCTGCTCAAGATTCACCGCGATGCGGCCGCGCCGGACTTTGCCGGCCGGCGCTTCTCGCGCTGGTTCAAACAGCACCCGGGTCCGGCCACCGGGCGTCGAATTGTTTATTTTCATGGATGCGGCACCGAGTACTACGAGCCTTGGGAAGGCGAGAAGGTCGTGGCGATCCTCGAGCACAACGGGTTCGAGGTCGTCGTCCCCAAGCAGGACTGCTGCGGCCTGCCCCTCCAGTCGAGTGGGTTGTTCGACGACGCCCGCAAGGTCGTGCTCCGCCTCGCGCGCAATCTCGCGCCGTACGTGCGCGACGACCCCGACACGATCATCGTCGGCAACGCGACGAGCTGCACGCTGATGCTCAAGCGCGAGGCGCGCGAGATCCTGTCGCTCGAGGACGATCCCGATCTTAAACTGGTGTCCGAGCGCACCTACGACATCTGCGAGCTGTTGCTCGAGCTGCACGACCGCGGCGAGCTCAAGACCGACTTCACCCCGGTCAACGAGCACATCTTCTACCACGCGCCCTGCCAGCAGCAGGGCCACTGGATCGGCAAGCCCGCGCTCGAGCTGTTCGCGCTGATCCCGGGCCTCAAGGTCACCGAGGGCAACGCCCGCTGCTGCGGGATCGCCGGCACTTACGGGCTGAAGGTCGAGAAGTACGACATCGCGATGGCGGTCGGCGCCGACCTGTTCTCGCAGGTGGAGGCGTCGGGCGCCGGCGAGGTTGCGTGCGACAGCGAGACGTGCCGGTGGCAGATCAGCCACGCCACCGGGCAGAAATCGGTGCACCCGATCGACTACCTGCACCGCGCCTACGGGCTCTGAGGGCTGAGCGTGGTCGGGATCGTCGTCGTGTCCCACAGCGACGCGCTGGCGCAGGGCGTCGTCGCGCTCGCGCGGGAAATGGGTCCCCACCCCCTCAAGCTAGAACCGGCCGGGGGAACTGATGAGCCCGGTGTGCTCGGGACTGACGCAGCACGCGTGATGGCGGCGATCGAGCAGGCGATGTCTCCCGACGGAGTCCTGGTACTGATGGACCTGGGCAGCGCGCTGATGAGCACCGAGCTCGCGGTCGACCTGCTCGGCGAGTCCACGGGGCGGGTGGTTCTGAGCGAGGCGCCGCTCGTCGAGGGCGCGGTGGCCGCGGCCGCCGCGGCGGCCGGTGGCGCGTCGCTCGACGAGGTGGCGGCCGAGGCGCGGGGGGCGCTGGCGATGAAGACCTCGCAGCTGGGGGTGGCTGACGAGGCTGCGGGCGCCGCGCCCGAGCCGGCGCCGGCGGATGAGGCGGAGACGGCGGCGACCGCGCTGCTGGTCCGGAACGCGATCGGTCTCCACGCGCGTCCTGCGGCGCGGTTCGTCGAGACCGTCCGCCGGTTCGACGCCGACGTTCGCGTGGCGAAGGCGCCGGACGGCCAGCCGGTCAAGGCGACCAGCCTTACGAACGTGGTGGCGCTCGGGGCGCGGTTCGGCGACACGCTGCTCGTCACCGCCGCGGGGCCGCAGGCCGACGATGTGCTGCTGGCGTTGGCGCAGCTCGCCGACGACGGCTTTGGCGACGGGATCGCAGCCGCGCCGCCATCGTCCAAGACCGCCGCCGCCACCGCAACCGCAACCGCCACCGCGAACGCCACCGTCACACCCTCACTCCGGCCTGGCTGGCTAGCCAGCCAGGCCAGGAGAGCAGGGGCCGCGCCGGCGGAGGTCACGCCACCAAAGCCCGGCGACCTCCTCGCCGGCGTCCCGGCGTCGGCCGGGCTCGCGGTCGGTCCCGTCCACCACCTCCGCGGCCCCGCCGGCCCGCCCCCCGACCGCGAGGCCGAAGCCCCGGACCGTGAGCGCGAGCGACTCGGACGCGGAATCGCCGGCGCCCGCAAAGCGATCGAGCGCGACCGCGACACGGTCGCCGCGCGCGCCGGCAAGGCCGAGGCCGCGATCTTCGACGCCCACCTCGTGCTGCTCGACGACGAGGCGATGCTCGAGCCGGCGTACGACGCGATCGACGCCGGCGCCACCGCTGAGGGCGCCTGGCACGACGCCGCCGCGATCGTCGCCGAGCGGTACCGCAGGCTCGACGAGCCGCTGCTCCAGGAGCGAGCGGCGGACGTGCTCGACGTCGGCCGTCGGGTCGTGAGCGCGCTCACCGTCTCCAGCGAGTCGGCCGATGGCACGACCGGGATCGTGGTCGCCGGCGAGCTCACCCCCGGCGACGCCGCCACGCTCGATCCGGCGCTCGTGATTGGGATCGCGACCGCGCACGGCACCGCCACCGCTCACGCCGCGATCCTCGCCCGCGCGCTCGGGCTGCCGGCGGTGGTCGGTCTCGGCGACGCGGTCCTGCAGATCGCCGACGGGACGACCGTGTTGATCGACGGCGAGGCGGGCACGGTCCTGGTCGATCCGCCCGAGCAGGTTCAGCGCGACGCGGCGCAGCGGCGCGAGCGCGCCGACCGAAGACGGGCATCGGCCCGCGAACGCGCACACGAACCGGGGGCGACCCGCGACGGCACCCGGATCGAGGTGTTCGCGAACCTGGGCGCCGCCGCCGAGGCCGCGAAGGCAGTCGAACTGGGCGCGGAGGGCGTCGGCCTGCTCCGCACCGAGTTCCTGTTCCTCGACCGCGCCGAGCTACCCGACGAGGACGAACAGGCGGAGACCCTCCGCGAGATCGCGGTCGCGCTCGACGGCCGCCCGCTCGTCGTGCGCACGCTCGACGCCGGCGCCGACAAGCCGCTGCCGGCGCTACCGATGCCGCCCGAGGCGAACCCGTTCCTCGGCGTGCGCGGGATTCGGCTCGGGCTCGAGCGTCCTGAGGTGCTGGCCACTCAGCTTCGCGCAATCCTCCGCGTCGCGGCCGAGGGGCATTCGCTCAAGGTCATGCTGCCGATGGTCGCGACGCTCGGCGAGATCGAGGCCGCGCGCGCGATGCTCGAGCAGGCTCGGTCCGACGTCGGGATCGACGCGCCGCTCGAGTTCGGGATCATGGTCGAGGTTCCCGCGGCCGCGCTGACCGCCGCTCGGCTGGCCGAGCACGTCGACTTCTTCTCGCTCGGGACCAACGACCTGACCCAGTACACGATGGCCGCCGAGCGCGGCGACGAGCGCCTCGCGCCGCTGCTCACCGGCCCCCAGCCGGCCGTGCTCCACCTGGTCAAACAGACGGTGCGGGCGGCCATAGCACGCGGGCTCTGGGTCGGAGTGTGCGGCGAGCTTGCCGGCGACCCGGCCGCCGCGATTCTGTTCGCCGGCCTCGGGGTGACCGAGCTGAGCATGGCGCCCGCGCTCGTCCCGGAGGTCAAGGCCGCGCTCCGGGGAGTCGATCTCGAGCAGGCGCAAGCCGCCGCCGAGCAGGCGCTCGGAGCAGACAGCGCGGACGCCGCCCGCGCGTTCGCGGCCGAGCTTTTGTGAGGTAACCTCATCCGGCAGTGGAAGCCGGAACGTTGAGCATGTTGCGCTCATCCAGGATGCTCGCGGCTGGCACCGGGCTGAGAGTTCTGCTCTGCCCTGCGGTGATGGCGCTCGTGCTCTCGCGCTCGTATGACGCCGCCGCGATCGTGTTCGTCGTCGCCGCGGCGACCGATTGGTTCGACGGCCGGCTGGCCCGCCGCTGGGGAGTCACCACGCGGCTCGGTGCGTTCCTCGACACGACCGCCGACAAGCTGCTGATCAGCTCAGCGCTGATCGCGCTCGTTTCGGTGCAACGCGCGTCGCCGTGGGTGGCGCTGGTCATCGTCGGGCGCGAGTTCACGATCCTCGGCCTGCGCGCCGCGGTCGAGTCCGGCGGGCGCCGGTTCGAGACCTCGATGCTCGGCAAGTGGAAGGCGACGGTCCAGTTCGTCGCTATCACGCTGGCGATCTTGCGCCCCGACGTGATCATCCTGCACGCCTACCTCGACCAGTGGGCGATGGTGATCGCAGCGCTCGTGACCGCCTGGTCCGGGATCGACTACATCGTCCAGTTCTCCGCCGCGCTCCGTTCGTAGCCGAATATGCGCGTGTTCGTCACCGGGGGGACCGGCGTGATCGGCACTGCTCTCGTGGGCCGCCTACTCGAGCGCGGGGACGATGTAGTCGCGCTCGCGCGCTCGGATGCCGCGGCGACCACGCTGCAGGAGCGCGGCGCCACCGTGGTCCGCGGCGAGGGCGATGACGAGGGCGACCTTAGGCGGGGGATGGACGGCTGCGCGCTCGTGTTCAACGTCGCCGGGATCAACACGCTATGCGTCGAGGACGCGCGCCCGATGGAGCGGATGAACGTCGGTGGCGCCGTCGCCGCTGTCCGCGCGGCGGCCCGCGCCGGCGTCGCGCGGCTCGTGCACACGTCCTCGGCCGCGACGATCGGCGAGCCGCCGGGGGTTCTCGGCACCGAACGCACGCCCCACCGCGGGTGGTATCTGTCGACCTACGAGCGAACCAAGACCGAGGGCGAGCGCGCCGCGCTCGCGACCTCGCGCGAGGTCGGCCAGGACCTGGTGCTGGTCAACCCGTCCTCCGTGCAGGGACCCGGCCGAGCCGGCGGCACCGGCCGGATCCTGCTCGCGTACCTCGACGGCCGCCTGCGGGTGTTCGTCCGCACGTACGTGAGCCTCGTCGACATCGACGACTGCGTCACGGGTCACATGCTCGCGGCCGAGCACGGCGTCGCCGGCGAGCGCTACCTGGTCAACGGGATGACGCTCGAGATCACCGAGGCGCTCGCGCTCGCGGCCGATGTCGCCGGCGTCGAGCGAAAGCCGCGGCTGCTGCCTCGCCGCGTCGCGACCACGGCCGCCGCGGTCGTCGAGCGCGGCTTCAAAGTCGCCGGGCGCCGGCCGCCGGTCTGCCGTGAGATGGTCCGCACGCTGCTCCACGGCCATCGCTACGACGGCTCGCGGGCCGAGCGCGAGCTTGGTTTGCGCTACACCGACCCGCGTGAGACCTTGCGCAAGACGGTCGAGTGGGCGCGCGCGGAGGGCCTCATCCGCTGACTCGTGCAACTGCATCGGATGCAGGCGTTTAACAGCCTGATAGCTCCAGACGTGTAGGATCGCACTTGCGAATCCGTCCGAGTAGGAGGCGAGGGATTGGAGCAAGTCACCCCGACATCCGCGGCGGTGACACACGACATGGCCCCGGCGTCCGCACCCCCGCGCGGGCGCGTCAGCAAGTTCCTGATCCCCGAGGTGATCTTTGGCATCGGGACGCTCTCGGAGGTAGGCGGCGCAGTGAGGCGGGTGGGCGGCCGGCGCCCGATGCTCGTCAGCGACCCCGGCGTGCTCTCCGCCGGTTGGGTCGAGCGCGCGACGCCCCACCTCGACGACGTGCGGGTGCAGTGGTGTCTGTGGCACGACCTCACTCCGAACCCCAAGGACTTCGAGGTCCAGGCGGCGTTCGAGAGCTATCTCGAGAGCGGCTGCGACGCGCTGCTCGCGATCGGTGGCGGTAGCTGCATCGATCTCGCCAAGGCCGTCGCGATCCTCAGCGGCAACGGCGGTGAGATCCTCGACTACGAGGGCATCGATCGCGCCACCAGCCCCATCCCGCCGATGGTGATGGTTCCGACCACCGCCGGCACCGGGTCGGATGTTTCGCAGTTCTGCGTCGTCACCGATACCAAGCGGCGGTTCAAGGCGACGATCGGGGGCCGCGCGATCGTCCCCGAGATCTCCGTGACCGACCCCGAGCTGCTCACGACGATGTCGGCGGAGCTGACGGCGCACACCGGGCTCGACGCGCTCAGCCACGCGATCGAATCGTGCGTGTCCGAGGCCTGCGACTTCCTCAGCAAGGGCCTCGCGATCGCCGCGATCGAGACGATCGTCGAGCATCTCCCGGTCGCGGTCGACGATCCGTTCGATCTCGTCGCCCGCGAAGGGATGGCCCGGGCCAGCCTCCAGGCCGGGATGGCGTTCACGAACGCGCTGCTGGGGGCGACCCACGCGATCGCCCACCAGATCGGGGGCGCGCTCGACCTCCCGCACGGCCTGCTCAACGCGATCCTGATGCCCCACGTGATGCGCTTCAACGCCGAGACGCACGCCGACCGCTACGTCCCCGTGGCCGCCGCCCTCGGCGTACGCACGGATGGGCTCGACTCCCGCACCGCCGCCGAGCGCGCGATCGAGCGCGTCGAGGAGCTTGGCCGGACGCTCGGGGTCGTCGGCGGCCTGCATGACATCGGCGTCAGCCCGGACGACTTCGATCTGTTCGCTCGGAACGCGCTCCGCGACGCCTACATCGCGACCAACCCAAGGCCAGTCGGCGAGGACGATGTCCGCCGGATCTGTGTCGCCGCCTACTGAGCAGGCCGTCGGCGTCGACGGGCCGGCGCTCGAGCGCCTCATCGGCGTGCGCTCGTCAAAGCCGAACTTCTACGCCGCGTGGCGCGACAAGTCCGAGCGTCTGGATCACACAATCGAGACGCTCGAGCGCATCTCCTCCGCGCTCTGCACGGCGCCGGCGGGACCGGTCGCCGTGTGCGACGCGGTCGTCGAGGCGGCCGCCTACCACTTCGGCGCGCGGTGGTCGGCGATGGTGTTCTCCGACGCCGAGCTCGGGGAGCGGATGCCTCGCGTGATCGTCCACGCGAGCGAGTCCGTCATCCAGCGTTGGGAGGTGGCGCCGCGGATGCTCGCGGCGCTCGCCGAGCGGACCCTCGCGATCCAGAAGCCCGTGCTCGCCGACCACGACGAGGGGCTCGAGTTCGGCGGCGAGCCCTGCATGATCGTGACCGCACCGATGCCGGTGCACGGTGAGCCGGCCGGGATACTCGCGGTCGGGCTCCCCGACGGCCAGGAAGTCGCGCCGAGCGACGTGTCGATTCTGGTCACACTGGCCAATCACGCCGGCGTCGCGCTGCACAACGCCTCGCTGTTCCAGGAGAACGAGCGCCGGGCAGCGGAGCTCGAGCGGCGCCGAGCGGAGCTCGAAGGGACCCTGCGCCGCCTCGAGCAGGCCGGCCGGCGCCAGCTGCTGAGCGAGGAGCGCAACCGGATCGCCCGCGAACTGCACGACAGCGTCGCCCAGCATCTGGTCACGATCGGCATGAACCTCGAGTGGTGCCGGCGGCACGAGTCGACCTCGACGGCGGTGCTCGAGCGGGTCCTGGCCGCCCAATCGCTCGCCCGCTCCGCGATGGACGAGATCCGCGAGGTGATCTTCGGGCTGGCCAGCGACGGGCAGATCGAACTGCCGCGGGCGCTGCGCGACGTGATCGACGACGTCGAGGCCGGCACCCGCCTCGAGGTCAAGCTCCGCGTCTACGGGCAGACCCAGCCGCTGCCAGCCGCTACCCAGCACTCGCTCGTCCAGATCGCGCGCGAGGGCCTGTTCAACGTGGTGCGTCACGCCGACGCACGCCACGCGTGGATCACGCTGCGCTGGCGACCCCAGGTCGTGTCTCTGTCCGTAGCCGACGACGGTTCGGGCAACCACCGCAAGCTCCAGCACCAGCTGTTCATCTCGGGGCCGAACGGCAATCACCTAGGGCTGACCGGGATCGCGGAGCGCGTGCGCGGGCTGGGAGGCGCTGCCTGGTTTGAGCGCCGGCGCGGGGGTGGCGTGAAGCTGCGAGTCGAGGTGGCGCTCGGAGGCTCGGTCAGCGTTGGCTGAGACCGTGGCGGCGCCGGCCCGGGTGCTCCTCGTCGATGATCACGCGATCGTCCGTCGCGGGCTGCGCTCGATCCTCGAGCTCGAGTCCGACATCTCGGTCGTGGCCGAGGCCGGCGGGCGGAACGATGCCCTTGCGGCTCTCGATCGGGCCCAGCCCGACATCGTGTTGCTCGACCTCAAGCTGAGCTCCGACCACGACGCCGAGGGCCTCGAGCTGTGCAGCGAGATCCTCGCGCGCCGCCCCGACTCAAACGTCGTGATCCTCTCGACGTTCCTCAACGAGGACCTGCTCGACCAGGCGCTGCGGCGCGGCGCCAAGGCCTACGTGCTCAAAGAGGTGGACGTGGTCGAGCTGGTGCGGATCATCCGCGCGGTATCCCAGGGCGGGTCGGCGTTCGACGGCCGCAGCGCGGCGATGGTCAGGTCGCTCGTCGCCGGCGGGCACGCGTCCACCGAGCCGGCGTTCACCGACCGCGAGCGCGAGGTCACGAGGATGATCGCGAGCGGGCTGACGAACCGCGAGATCGGCGCCCGGATCTTCGTCTCAGAGAGCACCGCCAAGTTCCACGTGCGCAACGTGATGCGAAAGCTCGACGTCCACAGCCGGGCGGAGGTCGCTTACGCCGCCGGCAAGCGCGGGCTGCTCGACCACCCAGCGCCCTGAGCGGCGCGTCACACCAGCCGATCAGAACAGCTAAAGACGGTCAGCAGCCGTCGGGACCGCACGCCTCGCCGCCGGCGATCACCGGCACGGGCTCGCGGCGCGACCAGCCCTCGCGCAGCAGCTGGATCAGTGCCTCGGGCGGATGGGCTCCGGAGGCGCCGAGCGCGCGATCGACGACGAACGTCGGCACCGCGCTGATCCCGAACTGGCCGGCCATCCGCTCGTCGCCGCGGACCTCGGCGGCGAACCGGTCGCCGGCGAGCATCGCGCGGACCTCGTCCTCGTCGAGGCCGACCTCGACCGCGAGGCGAACGAGCGCGTCGCGGTCGGACATAAGCTGACCCTCGCCGAAGTACGCGCGCATCAGGCGTTCCTTCATCGGGTCCTGGAGGCCGTGCTCGGCGGCGAGATGGATCACGCGGTGGCCATCGAAGGTCGCGCCGCTGCGCTGGATGTCGAAGCGGAAGTCGAGGCCCTCGCCGGACGCCGCGTCGGTGACCGTGCGCTCCATCTCCTTCGCCCGCTCCACTGTGATGCCGTACTTCTCGGCGATCCGGGCGGCGCGGTCGCCCTCGCGCTCGGGCGGCGCCGAGGGATCGAGCTCGAAGCTACGCCACGTCACGTTGACGTCGTCGCGATGCTCGAAACCGGCGAGCGCGGCCTCGAACCGCCGCTTGCCGATGTAGCACCACGGGCACGCGATATCTGACCAGATTTCGACTTCCACGAATAGCTCCTAAGAAAAGTTGATCTCACAAGGAGTGTAGCCGCGGGCTCTTCAGTTCCAGGCGAGCTCGCTGCGCTCTTCCCAGTACGTCTCGGGGTCCTCGCCGATCGCGTCGAGCCGCTTCATCAGCTCGGGGCCGAGGTCGAGCGCGAGCGCGACGAGGTTGCTGTGAAGCTGGTCCACGGTGGCGGCGCCGCTGAGAACGACGTCCACCCACGGCTGCGCGAGGACCGCTGCGATCGCGATCGCGTCCTCGGTCCGGCCGGTGATGCGCGCGACCGTGGCCAGCTCGGGCACGTCGCCGCGCGTGGTCAGGCGGCCGTTCGCGAGCGCCTCCTTGACGATCACCCCGAGGCCTGCCTCGTGCGCCGCCGCCAGCGCGGGACCGGCCGATCGCTCGAGCAGGTTCCACGTCGCCTGCACGGCGTCGAACTCGCCGACCTCGAGCGCTCGCTCGATCGTCTCCGCCTGATGCGGTCCGGTCGCGGTGAACCCGATCGCCATGCCGCTCGCGCGCAGCTTCCCCAGTTCGAACAGCACCTCAGGGTCGTCGAGCACGCCGCTCTGCACGGTCGCCGAGTGGATCTGGTACAGCTCGAGATGGTCCCCGAGCAGCTCCTGACTCTCGTCGATCTGCCGGCGCAATGTCGCCACCGACAGGTCCTTGACCTCGTTGACCTTCGCGTCGACGTGCCAGTCGGCGGTGTACGTGTAGCCCCACTTCGAGCCGACCGTGACGTCGTCGGGCGAGAGCCCGCGCTCGGACAGCCAGCTCCCCAGGAACGCCTCGGCCCGCCCGTACGACCGCGCGGCGTCGAAGTAGCGAACGCCCCCGGCGTAGGCGGCGTCGAGCACCGCGTGGGCGGCGCGCTCCATCGACTCGACGTCGGTGTGGCCGGCGAGGTCCGACGCATGGCCCAGGTTGATGTAGCCCGGTCGGCCGAGCGCGGCCAGCCCGAGCCCGATCGGGGTCACCTCGAGGTTCGTGTTGCCGAGCATCCGGGGCATCGCGCGCGTGCACGCTATCGCCTTGGGCGGGGCGCCGTGCCGCTCTAGCCCGCGAGCATCTCGCCGCCCCGGTTCGGCACCAGCACGAGCATGCTCCGCCGCGCCCACTCCGCCTCGGGCCGGGCCGGGCGGAGTGTGAGGCTGGCGGCCGCGCGCAGCACCTCTCGCATCTCCATCTCCGCGAACGGCGCGCCGGCGCAGCGGCGCACGCCGCCGCCGAACGGGATCCACGACGCCGGGTTCGGCGCGGGGTGGGCGGAAGTCCCGAGCCAGCGCTCGGGGCGGAACTCGCTCGCGCGCTCCCACAGGTCCTCGCGCCGGCACGCGAGCCACAGGCAGGCGGCGACCTGGACGCCGGCCGGGATGGTCCGTCCCGCGATCTGCGCCGGCTCGAGCAGCAGGCGCGGCGCGATCGTCAGCGCCGGCCGGGCCCGCAGCACCTCCTTGACGACCGCGTCGAGGTACTCGGGCTCGTCGTCGCGCAGCCGCGCCTGCACCGCCGGATGGCGAGCGAGGAGCTCGAACGCCCACGCCAGCGAAGCCGCCGAGCTGTCGTGGCCGCCGACGAGCAGCGCGACCAGCTGGTCGCGCAGATGCTGGTCGCTCGGCGGGTTGCCGTCCTCGTCGCGCGCCTCGAGCAGCAGCGCGAGCATCGAGTCGTCGCGCGCCTCCGCGCGCCGGCGCGCGAGCAGCGCGTACAGCTCGGAGTCGAAGCGCTCTACCGCGGTCCGGAACCGTCCCCACGGGCTCCGCGGGCCGAGGTCCTTGCGCACGACCGCCATCGCCAGCACCCACGGCAGCGAGCGCACGGTCGCGAGGGAGTCGTCGATCACTTCCCGCATGTGCGCGAGCTCCTCATCGCGCGCCCCGAACACGACGCGCAGGATGATGTCGAGCGTCAGCTCGCGCATCCGGTCGAGCGCGACCACCCGCCCGTTCCAGGTCGCGAGCTCCCGCCGCGCGAGCTCGCCGATCATCGGCGCGAACGTGCGCATCCGCTCGCCGTGGAACGGCCCCTGCAGCAGCCGCCGCTCGCGGATGTGCTCCTCGCCGTCGAGGAGCAGGATCGAGTGGGCACCGGCGAACGGGCGCAGAAACTCCCAGCTCTGGCCCGCCGGCGCGATCGCCGGATCGAGCCGGAACACCGCGCGGACCGAGTCCGGGCTCGAGAACAGCACCATCGGCTCCTCGGTCCAGTACGTGCGGATCGTGGCCGGGTCGCCGAAGCGACCGTGAACGCGGCGCAGGAACGCCCCCGGCCGCGCCATCCACGCCAGCGTCTGCCACACGGCAGGGGATCGCGGGCCAGGCGGCAGGTCCATGGACCGATGCTACGACGTGTGCTGGCGCCGGCATGAACCCGAAAGACCCGGGCGGAACGAACGGCGAACGCCAGCCAAGCGAATATCGCGAGCTCGCGGTGGCTTGCGCTCCATCGCCCCATCCCGGCGCAGATGTTTCGGGAGGGATGCGGGACGTCCTAGGCCGACGCGACCGGGTTCTTCGCGTCCGGCAACGGGAACCGGGCGCCGCCCACGATCCGGATCCCTACCGCGTCCCCGGGGCGCGGGGCCGGGAGCGGCGCGACCGCGTACACGCGGCCGTTGTCGAGCTCCAGCTCGAGCCGGACGCCGTCCTCGAGTGGCACCGCGCGCGTGACGCGCGCCTCGAGCGGGCCGGCGGGGTCGAGCGCGACGTGCGCCGGCCGCGTCAGCACGAGCTCGCGGCCGTCCTCGAGGCTTCCGTCGTAGCCGAGGAACCGCGCGACGCCGACGCTCGGCGGCCGCTCGAGCAAGTCCCGCGGCGGCCCCGACGCAACCAGGCGGCCGTCGATCAGGATCAGCAGCCGGTCGGCCAGCGCCCACGCCTCCGCGCGGTCGTGGACGACGACCAGCGTCGCACGCGTGCTGGAGCGCAGCGCCGAGAGCGCGTCCTCGAGCAGGTTCGCGCGAACCTCGGCGTCGAGCCCGGCGAACGGCTCGTCGAGCATCAGCACGTCGGGACGGACCGCGATCGCGCGCGCGAGGTGAACGCGGCGGCGCTCGCCACCGGAGAGCGTCGCGGCCCGCCGCCGCGCGAGGTGGTCGGCGCCGATCGCGCGGAGCGCCTCGCGAGCGCGCCCGGGCCGCTCGGATCGGGGCACGCCCCACCACGCGAGCGCGAGCACCACGTTCGCGAGCACGGTCCGGCGCGCCAGATCGGGTGACTGCAGCGCGATCCCGACCCGGCCGTGGCGCTCGATCCGACCTTCGGCGACGGGCAGCGCCCCGGCGAGCGCGTCGAGCAGCGTGCTCTTGCCGGCGCCGTTGGGGCCGAGCAGCGCGACGATCTCGCCGGCGCGAAGCTCCGCGTTGACATCGCTGACGACCTCGCGCTTGCCGCGCCGGACGCTCACGTGCTCGCAGCGCAGCAGGACCTGCCCGGGCTCGGGCTGATCCGCACTCCTCACGTCGCCGACCGGAAGCGCAGTCGGATCCCGTTGCCCTGGTGCTGGAGCACGGCGAGCCCGCACATCAGGATCAGGATCAGACCGGTCAACACGATCGCGATCGCCAACGCGTCGGCGTAGTAGCCGCCGTTCACCTCGTACAGGGTCGCGCTCGCGAGCGTCTGGTTGTAGCCGTAGATGTTGCCGCCGAGGATCGCGACCGCGGCGACCTCGGAGAGCGACGTCCCGAGCGCCGCGATCACCGCCGCCATAACGCCGATCCGTGCCTCACGGAGCGCGAGCGTCCACAGCTGCCGCCGGCGCGCGCCGAGCAGCCGGGCCTGGGCCAGCAGTCCGGGCGGGAGCCCCTGGACCGCGGCCGCGGTGAGCGCGACGATGTAGGGCAGCGCGAGGATCGTCTGCCCGATGAACACGACTCGCTTCGTCCAGATCAGCTGGAGGGATCCGAGCGGGGCCTGTGGCAGGAACAACACGAACAGGAACGCGCCGACTAGCACCGGAGGCAGCGCGAGGCTGGCGTTCGCGAGGACACGGGCCATCTGCACGCCCCGGAAGCGGCCGAGGCCGATCGCGAGCCCGATCGGCAAGCCGATGATCGTCGCGACCGCGCTTGCAACCACCGCCACTTGGAGCGTGAAGCCGATGACGGTGAAAAGCGTGGGGTTCCCGTGCAGGATCATGGGGACCGCGGCGCGCAGCTCTGACCACAGGAGCCCCATCTCAGGCCTCGCGGAAGCGCAGCTGAAGTCCGCCCGTGCGTTGCTGTATCACGGTGAGCGCGCCGATCAGCGCCAGGACCAGCGCGAGCAGCACCAGCCCGATGGCGACCGCGTACTGGTCGCCGGCGGTGTTGTAGTTGAACTGCTCGAGCATCGCGCTGGCGAGCGTCTCATCGTGCCCCTGGATGTTGCCGCCGATGATGACGACGGCTCCCACCTCTGAGATCGTCGCGCCGAGCGCTGCAATCGTGGCGGCGAGCACGCCGATTCTGGCTTCGCGCAGCGCGAACGTCGCCAGCTGGAGGCGTCCCGCCCCGAGCGCCCGAGCCTGATCGAGCAGGCCGGGCGCAAGGCCCTGGATCGCCGCAGGGGTGAGCGCGATGACGTAGGGCAGCGCGAGCACGGTCTGGACGATGTAGACCGCGCGGAGGGTGAACGCGAGGTGCAGAGAACCGAACGCACCCGGCCGGATAAGGAGCAGCAGCATCACCACCCCGACCACCACCGGCGGCAGCGCGAGGCTGGCGTTGGCGAGGATCTGCAGCGCACGCCGGCCGCGAAACCGGCCAATGCCGAGGGCCACACCGATCGGCAGGCCGATCAGGAGCGCGAGCGAAGTCGAGATCACCGCGACCCTGATGGTCACCCACAGCAGGGCCATGATGTATGGGTTCCCGTGCACGATCAGCGGGACCGCACCGCGTATCTGGTCCCATACGTATCCCACCAGGGCTCCGGTGCTCTACTTCGTCGGCGCCTGCACGTACACCAGCTGCCCGTTGGTCAGCCGATACACCACCCCGGCCTGGGTGCCCTGCCCGATCGTCCGCCGGCCCGGCTTCGGCAGGGGCGCGACGGTCTGTCCGGGCTGGACGTAGATGTTCTTGGCCGCGCTCGCCTTCAGCCCCTGCTTGGTTATCGCCCCCGCCAGGTGCAGCGAGGACAGCGCCGCGAGCAGGAACGCGACCGACAGCACGATTCCGAGGTCGAACAGGTTGACCAGGCCGTCGAGTGGATCGCCGGCGCGATCCTCGCGGGTGCGCGCGTGAGGGGTGACGGAGATCATGTCGTGCCTCCTACGGGTCGTGGATCGGTGATGACCGCCGCCAGATACTGGAGGTCGGACAGGTCCTGGCTGTACATGCGGTCGCGCGAGAGCGACAGCCCGAACGCGACCGCACCGATCAGCAGCCCGACGACCGTGACGCTGAACGCCACCCGCAGGTCGTGGCTGAGCTGCGCGGTATTGCCGGCGGCCAGACCGGTCAGCGCCGGCGACAGCGGGATCAGCGTGCCCATCAGCCCCAGCGCAGGCCCGGCGCGGACGAGCAACCGCGTCCGGGCCAGGCGGCGCTGAGCATCGAAGTCGAAGTCGGCGAGTGCCTTGTTGATCTCGTGCTCGCTCCCCTCGGTTCGGGCGTGCTCGATGATGAACGTGAGCGTCGCCGCCATCGCCGGGCTGCGCGCGAGTCCGCTGACCGCGGTCAGGGCGGCGGGTCGGTCGCCCTCGAGCAGTGCCTTGCGTGCCTCCTCGGCGCCGGTCTGGAGCGTCGAGAAACGCCGGCGCCGGCGGCTGCGCAGCTCGATCAGATAGCTGCCGAACTCGTAGATCACGAGCGCGAGCGCGAGCAGCGCCAGGATCAGGACGGGCACCTCGAGGGCGCTGGCGACGTGGAAGATCGCCTGGTCGATGCCATTGGTACTGAGCGCGAACATCACAAGAGGAGCCGGTCGATGATTACTCGGAGGATCTCAGCTGCCGGGGCGCAGCGCGCGCCAGCCGCCCCGCCCGCGGAGCTCACGGCTCGCGCCGAGGCCCAGTAACAGGACGACCGCGAACCCCGCCGCGAGCCCCGGAAGGAGCGAGGTTCGGATCGCCTGGCGCGCCGGAGGCGCCGTCGCGAGCGGCGCGGACGCGATGTGGACGAGCGGGCTGACGGCGGCCGGCAGCGGCGTCACGTCGCTGACCAGCTGACCGACCACCGTTTGGCCCGTCGAGGGTGGCGGCGTGTGCGGGCGCGGGCCGGTCGAGGCGTGCTTGCGCGCGGCTCGCGAGGTCGTGGTGTGGCGCGAGGTCGACGATGTCGACGGAGTGGTCGCCGTGTTCGTCGTCGGGGTCGTGGTCGTGGTCGTCGTCGTGTCGGGGTCGTGGTCGTCGGCGTGCTGGTCGTCGTGGAGGTCGTCGAGTGGCTCGTGTTCTGCTTGCCAGCTTGCCCGCCGGCATGCGTGCCACTGCTCTTCTTCGGTCCGGTGGGTGTGTGTGACGTCCGCGACTTGCCGGCGCCCTTCTGACCGTGCTTTCCTGACGCCGGCGCGGGTGTCGTGCCGACCGTGATCGGGATCGACGCCGTACCTCCACCTCCCTGGGTGTCGGTGACCTGCACGGTGACGTCGTACTGGCCGGCGATGTCGAATGTCTCTTGCGGAGTCGGTGACGTCGAATTTGCCGCGCCGCCGTCGAAGCTCCAGCTGTAGGCGAGCGCGCTGCCGTTCTCACCGGTGACGGTAGCGCTGAAATTAACCGTGCTCCCCGCGGCGACGTTGGTCCGTGACGCGTGCGCCGTGACCGTGAGCGGCTGTCCTTCGAACACCTCGATGTCGATCGGCAATGCCTGGCCGTTCTCCGAGGCTGATGTCACCTGATCGGAGAAGTCGTAATCGGGCTGGCCCTGCGAGGAGCCGCGCCACGGCCGGTCGTATCGGTTGGACGAGCCGAGCGCGGTCACGACCGGTCCTTCGTCCGGGTTGTTGAAGTCGGTCTCGCCCAGCGGCTTCAGATCAGCCGGCATGATCTCCGAGCCCGCATCCGTTTCGGGGGACCCGTCTGAGTTGATGATCGTGACTCCTTGCACGGACGGCAGTTGGACGGGCGTGGGTTGGAGACATTGAAGAATCGTCGACAGCACCCAGGAGTCGGTCTGCGAGAGGTCCACGTCGACCGTCCCCTGCCTGCCCACCTCGTCCATGACGCCGGGTCCGCCATAGGTCGGGCACTGCGAGCCCGACTGTAGCTGCGCGACCGACACGGTCTCCGTGGTCGTGCCATTCGGCGAGTACACGTTTGCGTACACGATCGGCGTGGCACTGTCGTCCGCGCGCGCGATGCCGTGCGGCCAGGCGAGAAGGCTGGCGGCGAGCGCGAGCACAAACGCGAACCGCCGCCCCGGGATGATCCCAGGGCGGCGGTCGGCAGGCTGTTGCCGTTCGTCCGGGCTGATGCTCCGGAGCGTCACGGATCTACGGGATGGCGACCGTTCTCAGCCCTGAGAAGCTCGGCGACTCTCCCGGCCGGATGTACTCGAGTTGGAGCACCCAGCGCGTGCCGCGCTTGACCGTGGCATGGAACGTGACCTTGTCTGCGTTGGTCCCCAGGTTCGCGGCCTTCCCGAATTGCGCGAACCGTGCGGGCGCGCCGGGGGCCGTGTTCAGCCGCAGCAGCACGACCTTCGCTCCGGACTCCCCGGACGGGCTGGCCGCGCCGCTCAGCGTGAACCCTCCCTTTCGGGTCTTGACCGAGGTCAGCTTGACGCTCGACGCCGGCTTGGCCGCGATCGTCACCTTGACCGTTCGCGAGGTGGCGGCGACGACTCCCTGCTTCGGATCCTGGAACTTCACCTTGACGTTCCAGGGGCCCGCGGCGAGCGGAACCGAGATCGCGAAGTTGCCCTGGCTCGTCGCCAGACGCTGGGTCGCGACCTTCTTGAACGCGCCCTTCTTGCCGACGGCGCGAGCGAACACGGCCACCGTGCCCTTCACGTGCCCGTTGCCGGGAGCGACCGTGCCGAGTACGAGCGCCTTGCCGCCCTGCGACTGAACCTTGAAGTTCGACGTCGCACCGTGGACCTTCACGTTCACGGGCGAGGTCGCCGCGGGCGACAGGATGTCACCGTAGGGCGGGGTGAGAGTCGCGTTCTCGATCTTCGAGATCTGACCGGTCGAGACCTCGTACTGCCCGGTGGACGTCGGGGTGAACTTGATGGCGAAGCCGCCAGTCGAGTTCGTCTTGCCGCTCGCGACCGTCAGCGGCACGCCGCCGACGACATGATCGACATTCACGGTCTCGCTCGAAAGTGCCGGATATCCAGGCTCGGCGTTGACCAGGGTTCCCTTCACCGTCAGCGGCTTGCCCGCGTGGTAGTTCTTCGGGAGCCCCGAGGTCACCGTCAGGTTCGGCGAGGCGTCGGCCACGAACGGCGGACCGCCCGGGTCGGTCGTTGGCAGGTAGGTCTTCAATTGCGACTGGAACGTCTGCGCGGTGAGGAAGCTGACGAAGTCCTGCGCGGCGGTCAGGTTCACCGTCTCGCCGGGCTTTGAGGGGTTGATGATGTAGACGTGGAAGTAGTTGATCAGCTCGTACTGGCCGCCGGGAGCCGAGGCGCTGTTGTCACGGGTCACGATCTTCACGTTGGGGATCGTTACGCCGCCATCGGTCCCCGAGGACAGGTAGTCGTACGTGCCGCGGTCGGTGATCGTGTAGCAGCCCGTGAATCCGTTGCAGCTGTTCGTCGCCTCAACGGTCAACGCCTGACTGGTCCCGGTGATGTTGTACCAGGCGGGGGCGTCAGACTGGTTGACCGTGCCGGCGTCAGGGCAGGGCTGCCCCGAAGTCGCTTGGACGGACGACTTGATCGGCGTCATGCCACCGCCGTCGGCGGCGCTGACCGTGCACAGGGTCAGACTTGCAGGCTGGAGGCCTGAGCTCGCCACCAGCGCCCAGATCCCGTGTTCCTCGACGGTCGTTCCAGACGCGGTGGTGCCGCCGCCTCGACTGAAGAACGTCGCCTTGCTCGGGCTTTGGGCACCGGCGGCCGCGATGTCCGCGAACGACTGGGCGGCGTTGTTCGCGGCGTTGGCGCCGACGCCGGCGGGGTCGCCGGTCGGCCCGATGATGACGAAGTCGTTGGTGAAGATCGCGTTCCCGTACTGATTGTTGTACGAGAAGCCGTTCCCGACGAACTGGTTCTCGAGCGACGCCGCGTGCACGATCAGTGCGCTCGGTCCGCCGGTGCCGTTCTCGGCAGCCTGGATCGCAGCGCCCGTCGCCGACGGGAGGTACTTGAACGTGTACTGCGGGAATGCCTTCTGGAATTCGGGCTGGATCACATTTGGAATGAGCCCGGAATCGTTAACGTCGCTGGTGCCTACGACCGTGAGCGTCGACGACGTGTCGGCGCTTGCGAGCGAGGGCGCCAGCAGCAGAGCGATGGCAGTCAGAAAACCGACCAAGGGGACAGCGAGGAGCCGGCGTCTGGCGCCGGACTGGCCATCTAACGCACCCGGCCGGGCGAGATGACTAAGGGAAGTAGAGGTTTTGCGCATGTGGCCAGCATATAGGCAATGCATATGCACAGCCCGTTACGTAGTCCGGCTGCATGAGGCTCGTCGTTAGGCTTTAGCGAGTGTGGGGCGCACGCCATGCTCGCGTTCCCGTCCCGGTCGCCCTGGTCGCACTGGTGGCGACGGTCGCGCTGGCGGCGGGTTGTGGCGGCGGCGGGTACAGCAAGGGCGACTTCATCTCGCGCGCCGACGCGATCTGCACGAACACGCTCCGCCAGACCCGCGCGCTCGTTCCGCCCGCTTCCACGTCGCAGCCCGGGGGTCCGCAGGCGGCGTACCTCGCGCAGGTCGTCTCGCTGGTGCAGTCCGAGGCCGATCAACTCCGAGCGCTCAAACGTCCGTCGGGCAACGCGCAGGACCGCGCGGTGCTGAACGCCTACTTCGCGGCACTGGGGAAGGAGGTGGCGGCCTACCGCCAGCTCGAGGCGGCGGCCAGGCGCGGCGATGCCCAGACGGTCGCGGACGTCGAAGCGACGCTGCAGGCAAGTCCCGTCTCGGGGCTCGCCGCGAGCTACGGGTTGCGAACCTGCGGGACGCCGGGGTCGACCGCGGCCTGATCCGGCGGCGCCATCCCTCACAACTGCGGAGCGTGCACCGGGCCGCCCGGCCCGGTAGCGTCTATTCCCGGATGCCCGAGAACCTATCGCTAGGCGAGGCCGCCGCTGCGCTCGGCGTGAGCGTCGACACGCTGCGCCGCTGGGATCGCAAGGGTCAGATCAAGACGACGCGTGACGCGCGCAACCGCCGGCTCGTGCCGGTGTCGGAGGTGCAGCGGCTGAGCCCACGCCCGGCGCGCCATCTCACCGGAACCGAGCGATCGGCGCGCAACCGGTTCACCGGCGTGGTCCGGTCGGTCGAGTGCGACGGCGTGATGGCGCTGGTCGAGCTAGAGGCCGGGCCGTTCCTCGTGACCGCCGCGATCACGCGCGACTCCGTCGAGGAGCTCGGGCTCGCCGCCGGCGTGAAGGCGACCGCGGTCGTCAAGGCGACCTCGGTGATGATCGAGCGCGGCGCCCTGGCCTGATCTTTCCGGATCGGGCGGGGCGAATCTGCATAGGATGTGCCTAGGCAGTGACGTATTGCCACGTTTGACCAACGACACGGGGGTGCTCAGGTGATCCGCAGGTGGCTGTTCTCGATCGTGCTGGCCGCGGCCGTGCTCGCGCTGACCGCCGGCGCGGCGTCGGCGTTTCCGGGTCCACGCCAGCCCGCGCTGACGGTGGGCGGCGCGGTGGCGACGCCGGCGACGTATTCGCTAAGCGCGCTCCAGGCGCAACCGCTGAGCACCTTCACGGTCACCGAGCACTCCTGGTGGCGGTCGCGCACGCACACCGACGAGGGCATCTCGCTCGAGGCCCTGGTCAACGACGCAGGGCCTACCGAGCCGGCGGGGACCAAGAACGCGCTACTGCGCGTCACCGTGACCGTCTCGGGCCCGTGGCAGGCCCCAGTGACGTTCGCCGTCGGCGAGCTCGATTCGAGCTTCGGCGACCACGCCGCGTACCTGGCGCTCGAACAGGACGGGCGCTGGCTGCGGGCCCCCGAGCTCGTCGTGCCGGGCGACGTCAACGGTGCTCGCACGGTGTTCGCCGCCAATCGGATCACGGTCGGCGTCCAGAATCCGACGCCGACGACGCCCCCTGCCGGCGCGTTGACTATCGAGGACGGGCCGTTCTCGAGGACGCTGAGCGCCGCCCAGCTGGCGGCGCTGCCGGCGCGAACGCTGACCGTCAGCTTCCTCGCCGGCTCGGCCAGCCAGACTCACACCGAGGTCGGCCCGACGCTCGCCGACGTGCTGCGCGCGGCTCGCGTGCCGACCGACCTCGACACGTGGGTCGCGGGGGTCGGATCGGACGCCTACGTCGCCACGGTGACCCCGGCCGAGGCGGTCGTGGGCGGTCGGCCGCTGCTGATTTCGCTGAACGAGGATGGCGAGCCGCTGGCGGAGCCCCGCCTCGTCACCGACGGTGATGTCAAGGGCGGTCGGTACGTCTCGGACCTGGTCGATCTGGTGGTCGGCCAGGGGGTCGCGCCGTTCGGTCCGACAGCATGGTCTCGGTGAACTGAACCGCGGCCGTCGTCGAGTGAAGGCGCCACAGCAGTAGCGCACGGTCGAACCCGTCTGACTCGTCGGCCGCGGCCGCCAGGCGCTCGGCGTGCGCCGAGAACTGCTCGCGCTGGGCGGTCAGGAGCGAAGCCGGATCGGCTCCGCTCCGGGTCAGGAACAGGAGCTTCAACATCAGCAGCGAGCGGGCGTCGCGAACGTGGCTGACCGGCTGCGTGAGCCAGTCGGCGACCGCCTCCGCTCCGGCCGGCGTCACCTTGAGGATCGTCCGCTGAGGCCCGGTCTGGCTCGGGACCGTGCCCGCCGGCCGGATCATCTCGCGCTGCTCGAGCGTTTCGAGCGCGCGGTACACGAGCGGCCGGCGCATCGCCCACACCTGGCCGACCTCGCCGGCGGGTGCCATCGCGCGCGCGAGCGCGAACCCGTGCGCCGGCTCCTCGCTCAGTAGCGCCAGCACGGCCCATTCACCGGCCGAGAGTGCCTCACGAGCTCGCGGCATCTTGCCCGGAACGCTAACGCCCGATCCCGATCGTGTCGTCGGCGTAAATCGTGGTTGCTCGGTAGTCAAGAATGGACTACCGTGGGCATCTGACCAGCGCAAAGCGCGAGCCTGGCGTTCGTGCTCAGAGAGGAGAAGCTGATGGCAGTTGCCGTATCGAGCGAACAGCAAGCGGACAGCTTCGTTCGTTCAACGCACAAGCTCCTGATCGATGGCGAATGGGTCGAGGCCGCCTCCGGCAAGACTTTCCCGACGATCAACCCCGCCACCGAGGAGACGCTCGCTGAGGTCGCCCACGGCGAGGCGGAGGACATCGATCGCGCGGTGCGCGCCGCGCGGAGGGCCTTCGACGACGATTCACCGTGGCGCCGGATGAATGCGTCGGATCGAGGGCGGCTGATCTGGAAGATCGCCGACCTGATCGAGGAGAACGGCGACGAGCTCGCGATGCTCGAGTCGCTCGACAACGGGAAGCCGTACGTGGTCGCGCGCGCGGCGGACGTGGCGTTGGCGGCTGACCTGTTCCGGTACATGGCCGGATGGCCGACGAAGATCGAGGGCACGACCGTTCCGATCTCGGCGCTCCCGGCGCCGGGTGAGTACCTCGCCTACACGCTCCGCGAGCCGGTAGGCGTCGTCGGGCAGATCATCCCGTGGAACTTCCCGTTGCTGATGGCGGCGTGGAAGCTCGGACCGGTGCTGGCCTGCGCGTGCACGGTGGTGCTGAAGCCCGCCGAGCAGACGCCGCTGTCCGCGCTCCGGCTCGGCGAGCTGCTGCAGGAGGCAGGCCTCCCCGCCGGCGTGGTCAACATCGTCACCGGCTTCGGCGATGCCGGCGCCGCGCTGGCGGCGCATGACGACGTCGACAAGGTCGCGTTCACGGGCTCGACCGAGGTCGGCAAGCTGATCGTCAAGGCCGCCGCCGGCAACCTCAAGAAGGTCAGCCTCGAGCTCGGCGGCAAGTCGCCGAACGTCGTCTACGCGGACGCCGACCTCGAAGCGGCGATTCCCGGTGCGGCGAACGCGATCTTCTTCAACCATGGCCAGTGCTGCAACGCGGGCTCACGGCTGTATGTGCAGAAGCAGGTCTTCGACGATGTCGTCTCGGGCGTCTCCGACGCGGCGAAGTCGATCAAGGTCGCTCCGGGGACCGACCCCGACTCGCAGATGGGTCCGCTGATCTCCGACGAGCAGTTCGAGAAGGTGCTCGGCTACCTGCAGTCCGGGAAGGACGAGGGTGCACAGGCGGCCATCGGCGGTGACCGCTTCGGGGATCGCGGCTACTTCGTGCAGCCGACCGTGCTCACGAACACCTCGCCCGACATGAAGGTGGAGCGCGAGGAGATCTTCGGACCGGTCGTGTGCGCGATCCCGTTCGATTCTCCCGACGAGATCGTCGCGCCCGCGAACGACACCGAATACGGGCTGGCCGCGGGCGTGTTCACGCGCGACATCTCGAAGGCTCACCGCACCGCCAAGCGGCTGCGCGCGGGCACAGTTTGGATCAACACCTATCACGTCTTCGACGCCGCGATGCCGTTCGGCGGCTACAAGCAGTCGGGTTGGGGTCGCGAGATGGGTCACGCGGTACTCAACAACTACCTCGAGACGAAGTCGGTCGTAACGGCGCTCTGAGCCGGACCCGCGAATCGATGGCAACCGTCCGTCCGGCCCGTGCGTCTGCAGCGGGCCGGGCGGCGTTTGTCGCGCCGCCGGCGGGCTACGTCCCGATGCGGCACCCGGGCCGGCCGCGTCGCTGGGACCGGGAGTCGATTCTCGACGCGCTTGGGGTGTGGGCCGAGCAGACCGGGGCAGCGCCGCGGCGCCAGGACTGGTCCGGCGAGCACCTCGAGGCAGCCGGCCCGGCTCAGCGAAAATGGATGAACGAGCATCCTGCGTGGCCGAGCAGTTCGTGCGTGGCGGCGCACCTCGGATCCTGGAGCAAGGCGCTCAACGCCGCCGGGCTGTCGTCCCGGTCGCTGACGTTCGAGGACCCCGTCGCCGATCGCGTCGAGGCCGCCTGGCGGCTTGCCTCCGCCGGTCACGCGATCCGAGCGATCGCCGATCAGCTCGGCGTGTCGGTCTCGAGCGTCCATAACTACCTGCGGGCACGAACCTGCCCCGACTGCGGCGGGCCGGTTCCGAGCCCGCGCGCGGCACGCTGCATCGCGTGCACGGCGCACCTGCCGACCGTTCAGAGCCCGTGGACGCACGAGGCCGTCCGCGACGCGATCCGGGCGTGGACCGAGGAGAACGGCCGGCCGCCGAGGTATCACGAATGGACTCCGTCGCGTTCCCGGCCTGGGCGGTGGGAGGCCGAGAGCCCGCGCTGGCCGAGCGCGGCCGTGGTCTGCGACCTGTATCGCGACCGTGCCGATCCGTGGAACGCCGCGCTCGCCGATGCCGGCGTCGCGATCCGGTTCCGGCGCTGGAGCGACGATGCGGTCCGCTCCGCGCTGGCGGCCTACTGGACCCGCACCGGCCGCGCGCTCACGACCGAGGACCTCGACGAGCCCGAGTGGCATGGCCCGACGGCGAGCACCCTGAAGCGCCGGTACGGCAGCGTCGAGCGGGCCTGGCGCGCGCTCGGTCCGGTCCCGGGGTAGCGCGCCCCGCTACCACGCCGACCGCGGCTAGCACGCGATTCGCCAGCGGCCGTAGAGCCTGGTGATAGCGTCCCGGTTCGTGGCGGACCGGGACCTCCGTGCCCGTTTTCGCGAGGGCGATCCGGACGCCGTCCGGGAGGTCTACCGATCTCACGGCCGGCTCGTGTACGCGGTCGCGTACAAGGTTCTCGGCGACCGCGGCCTGGCCGAGGAGGCGGCGCAGCAGACGTTCGTGAAGGCCTGGCGCGCCGCGCAGAGCTTCGACGAGCAGCGCGAGCTTGGGCCGTGGCTGGCGGCGATCGCACGCCGGGTCGCGATCGACCTCTACCGGCACGAGTCGATTCGCGCCGCCGACACGCTCGAGTCGGCGGCGCCCGGCGACCCCGCGCTGGTGTCGAGCCCGCAGTCGGCCGAGGCGGTCTACGACGTGTGGGAGGTCCGGGAGGCGGTGGCGCACCTTCCTCCCGAGGAGCAGGAGGTCGTCCGTCTTCAACACCTCGACGGGTTCACCCATACGCAGATCGCCGAGCGGCTCGGAGTCGCGGTGGGAACGGTCAAGTCGAGATCGTTCAGAGCCCACAAGCGCCTGGCGGCGATGCTGGGGCATCTGCGCGAATGAACCGAAACGAGGTCGTCTACCGTATGCAACCTAGAGAGGCACGGAAGTGAGCACGAGCGACGACGATCGGATCGCGTACCTGTCGGGTGAGCCCGTCGACTCGCTAACACCGCAGGAGCGGTCAGAGCTCGACGAGTTGCGCACCCTCCTCGAGACGCCCGCGACGTGGGAGGAGCCCGACGCCAGGCTCGAAGATCGCATCGTCAGCGCGATCGCCGACGAGGCCGGCCGCACGCGGCCGGCCGTGGCGACCGCCCCGGACGCGCCGCCCGCGCCACAGACCACGCGCCGGCGCGGGCCACGCTGGTTGTTCCGTCGTCCGGCGCTCGCATTCGGAGGGCTGGCGACGGCGGCGGCCGCGATCGTGGTGGCGATCGTGCTCGCGGTGGGTAGCAGCTCGCCCGCGCCGCTGCGGTTCGCGATGGTCGTGTCGGGGACGTCGCTCGCCCCCGGCGCTCACGGCTCGGCGACGCTGACGAAGATGAGCTCCGGCTGGGAGATCCAGCTGTCGGCGACCGGCCTCCCGCATCTCTCCGGCGGTCACTACTACCAGGCCTGGCTCAAGAACCCCGCCGGCATCCTGGTCCCGGTCGGCACGTTCAACGACGCGGAGCACGTGATCCTGTGGTCCGGCGCACCCGTGACCGAGTTCCGAAGCTTCAGCGTCACCGTGCAGCAGGCCAACGGCAACCCCGTGTCGTCGGGCCGGCGCGTGCTCGTCGGGGTCGCTCACCCGGTGCACTGACAGCGCCGGCGCGTCCCGGGCCGGCGTTGGTTGTCGGAGACGGGAACGTCAAAGGCGGGCATCTGAGAGGGAGGGTGGGCGGTGGCGTGGCTACGCCGGTCGCCCCGGCTTGCCACGAGACCTGCAAAACGCATCGCTGGAGCCGCTGTAGGCGGGCCGTGATGCACCGCGCATCCCCCACATGCGTCCTGCATCGCGGCTGCCCGCGATCGTGTCGACTGATGCGCGTTGCATGCTCGCTCGCACCCGCCGAGACCGCCTGTACGACACGACATTCGACGGCCGCGGGCCAAGCCTTGCCGTACCGCGCATGCCCCACCTGCACCGTACGGCGAGGCCGTCGGCCGACGGACCGATTGTCGTGTGGTGCAGGTTGCGGACGGGGCCGCCGGCGGCCGCGCCCGGCGATCACGACCGCCCGCGGCGGTAACCCAAAATCGCCGCGAACCGTTCGCCGCGTTTCCCCGTAACCGGTCCGAGAACCAAACCTCGAACCGAAGGAGTCCAGATGGGGAGTCAACGGGGGCAATCCCGGCGAGCGCGGATCGCGCTTGCGGTAACCGTCGCCGCGCTCGCGAGCGCGGGCTCGGCGGCGGCGTTTCAGGCGCTGCCGCCGGGCAGCCAGGTGAATGACGATCCCGCCGCCGGGATCAACAAGGCGTTCAGCGTGAGCGGAGAGGATCCGACGAACGCCGACGTCGTTGGGGGCGCGCTCACCGCCGGCAAGCCGGCCGTGCCGTGGGCGATCTTCCGCCAGCAGGAGGCGTCCGGATCCGCCGACCAGGTGTTCTCGCGCTCGTTTGCGAAGGGCGCGTGGACGACACGCGGCAACGGGACGGTCGGCGGCCGGTCGAGCGCGAGCCCGCAGTTCCCGGGCTCGCTGAACTTCGACCAGGGCCAGGACGGCGAGGCGCCGTCGATCGACTTCGCCGGCGCGGGCAGGACGGTGCCGTGGGCGACGTGGTACGAGGACACGAGCGGCGCCGGATTCGGCAACAACAACATCTTCGCGAGCCGCTTCGACGCGAATCAGGGCAAGTGGATCTTCGCCGGCCAGAGCCGGGGCAACGGAGGCAGCGGTCCTGACGTCCCGTCTCTGAACATCCACACGAACGAAGACGCCGAGAATCCGTCGGTCGCGGGCGGCTCCGCCGCCGACCCGACCAAGCCGGGTCCGTGGGTGACCTGGCAGGAAACCTCGAACAGCAACGGCCAGGACCAGATCTTCGTCGACAAGCCGGAAGGGCCGGGGATGGCCAACTGCAACGGCGTAACCCCGGCGGGCCAGCCGGACGCGACGGGCAACGTCCCGGCGATCGGCGGCTTCTGCTTCCAGGACGTCGGTATCGAGCGCGCGGGCGCCGGCAACGCGGATCCGAGCCTGAACGTCGACGTCAACCGCAACGGGATCGAGCCGGACATCGCGTTCACCGGCGCGAACGACTCGGTGCCGTGGGTCGTGTGGTACGAGACCGGCAACGGCACCAACGGGCTGGCCGCGAACGAGTTGGTGTTCGCCGCCAAGGGTGAGAGCGACACGAGCGCCGGCGTGCTCGGTGGCTTTCACTGGCACGTCATCGGCGACAACGGCAACGGGATCCTCAATGGGGCGACAAGCTGCGCTACGACCGAGGCGGCCGAGCAGGCGTGCTCGCTCAACAGCAATCCGGGCGCGGATGCGGAGGACCCGCGGGTTGCCGCGGGGACGATGAACCCGGCCAACCCGACCGCCCCTTGGGTCACCTGGGACGAGACGGTGGGCGGCGTCCAGCAGGTGTTCGTGTCGCGGTTCGTCGCGACGCCGACGCCGCACTTCCAGATCGTCAACGGCGGCCAGCCGATCTCGACTCCGGGCGTCGACTCCACCCGCGCGGACATCACGTTCTCGGGCAACACGCCGTACGTGACGTGGCGTGAGCAGACGGGCGCGGGCACGGTGGGATTCGTCGGTCACTTCGTCAACGCGGCGAACCCGACGTTCGTGCTCGACGAGAGCGACGTCCCGCTGACGCCGACGGCTCAAGCCGACGTCCGTGAGCCGATCTCGTCGTCGTGCACCGCGAATCCGTTCAACGCCGACGGGGCGGCTTGCCAGGGCGGAGCCGTTGGGACGCCGTTCTTCCTGTTCACGGGCGGGACGAGCCCGCGGGGTCTGTTCGCCGATGCCTACCAGCCAGGCACGCCGGTGACCGGAGCGGCGAGCGGTCTATCCGCTTCGGCGGCGACCGTGAGCGGCGCGGTCAACCCGCAGGGCGCGGCCGTGAGCGTGTCGTTCCAGTTCGGCACAACCACGGCATATGGTGAGAGCACCGCGGCGCAGACGCTGGCACCCGGAACTGCGGCGACACCGTTCGCGGCCCAGCTCACCGGCCTCCCCGCCGGAACCACGATCCACTACCGGGCCGTCGCCGTGACCGACTTCGGGACGTTCGTCGGCGCCGATCAGACGCTGACGACGAGTCCGACGCCCCCGCCGCCTCCAGGCACGGTGACGGTCGGTCACGCCAAGGTCTCTGGTAACACCGCCTCGGTTCGCGTCACGTGCGCCGGAGCGCCCGGCGCCCAGTGCAACGTGTCACTGACCATGCGCGTCACTGAGACCTTCCGCGGCCACAAGCTGATCGCGGTGGCGGCGCGCGTGCGGCATAAGGTCATCGGTGTCGGCTCGGCGCGGGTGACGCTGACGGCGGGGAGGAGTGACGTCGTACGGATCTCCCTGAACCGCACGGGCCGGAACCTGCTCTCGACACGCCACCAGCTCAAGGTCAGGCTCTCGGTGACCGAGGCGCTCGGCAACGGGCAGTCGATGACGGTGTCGACGCAGACGGTCACGTTCAAGAGCCACAAGCGCCACTGACAGGGTGAACCAGGGTCCCGCTCCCGACGTTCGGGGGCGGGACCCGCCCTACGCGTCGAGCCAGGCCCGCATCAACGACGTCAGCTCATCGACGTCGACGGGCTTGGCGATGTAGTCAGAAGCGCCGGCCGCGATCGCCTTCTCGCGATCGCCCTTCATCGCCTTGGCCGTGAGTGAGATGATCGGTAGGCGCTCGAACCGTGGCATCGCACGGATCGCCCGCGCGGTCTCGTAGCCGTCCATCTCGGGCATCATGATGTCGAGCAGCACGAGGTCGGTGTTGGCGTGCTGGTGGAGCCGCTCGATGCCCTCGCGCCCGTTCTCGGCGTACACGACCTTCATCCCGTACCGCTCGAGCATCGAGGTGAGAGCGAACACGTTGCGGATGTCGTCGTCGATGACGAGTGCCTTGCGGCCCTGGAGCGGCGTGTCCCCAGCATGCAGGCGAGCCAGCAGGCCCCGTGTCGCCGGCGGCAGCGTCGCCTCCTCGCGGTGCAGGAACAGCGCCGCGCGCTCGGCCAGCCGCTCGGGCGAGTCGGCCACGGTGATCACCGCCGACTTCGACATCGCGTCGAGCCGGGCGCGCTGTGCCTTGGGAAGCTTGCGCTGGGTGAACGCGATCAGCGGAAGCTGGTGGAGAGCCTCGTCGGCTCCGAGCTCGTGGAGGAACGCGAGCCCGTCGATGTGGCGGCGGTCGACGGCCATCACCCCGAGGTCGTAGTGACCGGCGCCGAGCGCGACCATGGCGTCGGCCGGTTCGATCCACACGAGGTCGATGTCCTCCCCGCCGCCGAGCACGCCGGTGACCTCGTCGACGAGGTCCACGTCTTCGGCGATCACCGCGATCCGCCGGGCCTGGCTCTGGGTGAGCCGCGCCACGCGCGCGAACGCCCGGTCGAGATCGGTCGCGCCGGCGGGCTCGCCGACGAACGCGGCTGCGCCCGCCCGCAGCGCGCTCAGCCGCGCGCCGCGATCTCCGAACACGACGACCGGCACGTGCCGCGTGTCCGGGTGCTTCTTGAGCTGCTCGAGCGCTGACTCCTCGCGCTGGTCTTCGGCGACCAGCACCACCTCGGGGCGGTGCTCGCGCGCGAGCCCGACCCCCCCGCGCGGTCGCCGGGCGAGGATCGCCTTGGCCCCGCGGGCACGAACGGCCTCGACCATCGTCTTCGCCCGGTCGGCGTTCGAATCGATCACCAGCACGACGCGGTCGTCGGGTGCGAGCCGCGCGCTGTCGTCGGTGGCGCTCTCGTCGCCCGGCGCGGGCTCGTTCACCAGCGCCGCGGCGCTTGGGCGGGTGTCGACGGGAGCGTCGGCGACGTGCTCGACCAGCGGCAGCGACAGCGAGAAGTGGCTGCCTTCGCCGAGCTCGGACTTCACCTCAAGCTCGCCGCCGAGCAATCGCGCGAGCTCCCGGGAGATGGAGAGGCCGAGCCCGGTGCCGCCGTACTTGCGCGAGGTCGTCCCGTCGGCCTGCTGGAACGCTTCGAAGATCAGCGCCAGCTTGTCATCGGGGATCCCGACGCCGGTGTCGCTGACGGTGAACGCGATCACGCCCGCGGGGCCGCGACCGATCGAGAGCGTCACCCCGCCTCGATCGGTGAACTTGAACGCGTTCGACAACAAGTTCCTGAGCACCTGATCAAGACGCTGCTCATCGGAGACGATCGCCGCCGGCAGCGCCGGATCGATCTCGACCGCAAAGCTCACGTGCTTCTGCTCGGCGAGATGCCGGAATGCTCGCTCGGCATCGTCATACACGTCAGACAAGGCGACCGGCGCGAGCTCGAGCTCCATCCTCCCGGCCTCGACCTTCGACAGATCGAGGATGTCGTTGATCAGCGACAGCAGGTCGTTGCCGGCGGAGTGAATCGTCTGTGCGAACTCGACCTCCGGTTCGGCAAGCGAGCCGCTCGCGTTGTCCGCGAGCAGCCGGGACAGGATCAGCATCGAGTTCAGCGGTGTCCGGAGCTCGTGCGACATGTTCGCCAGGAACTCCGACTTGTACTTCGAGGACAGCGCGAGCTGCGCCGCCTTCTCCTCGAGGCCGCGGCGCGCGAACTCGATCTCCTCGTTCTTGATCTCGATGTCGCGGTTCTGCTCAGACAGCAGTCGCGCCTTTTTGTGGAGCTCGTCGTTCGTCTGGCGGAGCTCCTCGGACTGCAGTTGCAACTCCTCGGTGAGGCCCTGCGACTGCGTCAGCAAATCGGTGGTGTCGCGGTAGGCGTCACTCAGCGCGAGCGAATACTCGAGCCGCTGCTGACGCTCGCGCGCGAGCATCCCGAGCAACCCCACGAGTGGCAGCGCGAGCAGCACCAAGCCGGGCCGCTCGATCGCCGAAGCCGCGATCACGAGCCCGACGCACGACAAGCACGCGTCGGTCATGTATAGCCACAGCATCGGCAGCTGACCGGAGGGAGGTACGCGCTCGGCGAACCAGGTGCGGCCGAGGCCGGCGCCCGCGTCGAATGCCACCTGCGCGGCGAACGCGAGCACCAGCACCGGCCATCGGCCCCACGAGAAGTCCTGCGCGCCGAACAGCACGAGCACGAGCGCCGGCCCGAGCGCGTAGAAACTGTCCCCGATCCGCGCGAGCAGCCGCGTCGGCGCCACCGGCCGGCCGATCGCCGCCGGCAACCGATCGAGGAGCGAGCACGCCGCGACGATCAGCGGCACGAACGGCGTCGGCAGCACGAACAACATCGGCACGAACGCGAGCTGCGTCGGCGCGGTCCACGAGCTTCCGACCGGGTACTGCACGCGCCCCGCGATCAGATACGTGATCACCGTGACCGCGAGCGCCGGTAACGACCACGCGGTCGATGCGTGGGCGAACACCGCGAGCGCGCCCGCCGCCACGATGAACAGCGCCGCCGTACCCGCCTCGGTCAGGAGCAGCCGACGCGCGTGAGCGCTGTCGGAGTGCCGCTCGCGCCCGAGCAGCAGCAGGTTCTCGGCGCCGGGAGTCTCGTACGAATCGATCAGCATCAGCTCCGCCCTCCCGGTTGGGGCGTCATCCCGGTCAGCCGCGGTTCCACGGATCGATGAACACGTCGTCGATCTGCGGATCGCCGAACACCGTCGTCAACGCCAGCGACACCTGGGCGGTGCCGCCTGACAGCAGCCCGAGCACCGGGGACTCGGTCAACATCACCGGCGTCGGCTGCCAGCCACCGGTAGCGATCGCGACTCCCGCCGGAATCGCGACCCCGTCATCCACGATGCTGAGCGCGACCACGCCCGTGCCGGCCATGAAGAACCGCACCGTCGGGTAAGCGGCGTCGACGCAGGTCGTCGGCGACTGCGCCGATGCACCCGCCGGCAGTGACAGCGACGAGGATCCGAGCGTGCCGGTCGCGGCATACGGCTCGCTCCCAGTCGTGACCTGCGCGCCGCCGGTCAGCGTCCAGGCCGAGCTCTCGAAGTCGCCACCTGGCGAAAGCTCGTACCACGACGGATCGGTCCACCGACCGAACGCCTGGCTCAGCGTCGCGCCGTTGCACGGGTTGAGGTTGACGGCGTCGGCGTGGGCGGCCGACAGCGGCACAGCGAGCGCAGCGGCGGCGCCGAGCGCCGTAACGATCGAGACGCGGCCAAACACGCGTCGGAAGAGGCTGGTCAATGCATGGCTCCTAATGCGGCTGGACGTGATTGTCCGCGTCCATGCGGGCTCCCAATTATTGCTCTGGGAAATTGCATCGGCGCCGGTTCGCCAAGGCGCTGGCGCACGCCGCAACCACCCGGGATCGGGGTGCACTCAGCGGCCCCTGCCGCTCGCGAATGTTGGGACACCAGAGTGCCGACCTCTACGAGAGTTTTCCGATCGCGAACCTACCCGTCGAGGGCAGGTTGGCCTACATAAGCGCAGGATCTGTGCAGGATTGAGCACAAGCCGGAAGAGGTACGGCGCAGCCTGGCGTGCACTAGTCTCGGTTGCCGGCGTGTCCGACTACCTGAGGATCCCTTCAGACCTGCCCGTTCCCAAGGACGACGGCGCCGCCGATCACCTCCCGGGCACGACGATGCCTCACATCGTGCTCCCGAGCACGGGCGGCCACGACGTGGCGCTCGATCGGCTCGGCCCCGGCCGGGCCGTCCTGTACATCTACCCGATGACCGGGGTGCCTGGTGTCGAGCTGCCCGAGGGCTGGAACGAGATCCCTGGCGCGCGCGGGTGCACGCCCGAGGCCTGCGGCTTCCGCGATCACCACGCCGAGCTCCGGGCCGCCGGCGCCGGCACCGTGTACGGATTGTCGTCACAGAGCACCGCGTATCAGGCGGAGCTCGCCGAGCGGCTCGGGCTCCCGTTCGAGATCCTGTCCGACACCGGCCACGAGCTCGCCGATGCTCTCGACCTGCCGACGTTCACCACCGGCGGCGAGCGGCTGTACAAACGGCTGACGATGGTCGTCGACGACGGCCGGATCGAGCACGTCTTCTATCCGATCTTCCCGCCCGACGAGCACGCCGCGCAGGTGCTCGACTGGCTGTCGCGCGCATAACCGCCGCATAACGCCGTTACGACGTTGTTATGGCCGCGGTCGTACAACCGCTGCATGTCGCGCCGTCACCGGTTCGGGATGTTGGTAACGGGGCTCGGGTGCGCAGCCGCGCTCGCGGCCTGCGGTGCCGGCGCGAGCAGCTACAGCGCATCGGGCTCGGCGGAGTCCTCCGCCAACAAAGCGGGGTTCCTCAATTTCTCGGTGTGCATGCGCTCAAGCGGCGTGCCGAACTTCCCGGATCCAACCGGAAACGGTGCCGTCAACATCCCGGACAACTCCGGGATCAACCCGCAATCGCCGGCGTTCCAGGCGGCTCGCGCGAAGTGCAACCACCTGCTCCCGGGCGGAGGACCGCCACATGGGCCGCCCTCGGAGAAGGCGAAGCTCGCGATGCTCAAGATCTCCGAGTGCATGCGTGCGCACGGAGTCACGGGCTTTCCCGACCCGACGCTGAAGCTCCCGTCGAGCCCCGCGGGCTATGGCGAGGTGATCGACCAGGGCGGAGTGGTTCTCGCCGTCCCGAGCACGATCAACGTGCAGTCGCCCGCGTACCAAGAGGCCGCCACCGCGTGTAATTTCCACTGAGGGCGGCGTGCCGCCGACCCATAGCGGTCACCGCGTGTACGGAGCTTGCCAAACACGGCGCGGGTCCCCTAGCTTTACGCCGTGGGCTACACGGATGGCTTTCTCGACGGCCTGCGGCAGGCCGGGGATCCGAGCAGCGACGCAGTCATCGAGGATCTGGCGCGCTCGGAGCAGGTCCGCACCGTCAGCGACGTCCTGCGGAACCTGACCTACAACGACCAGCCCGTGCCGGCCGAGCTGCCTCCGTCGATCGGACGCTGGCTCGAGCGACACGGCGAGCTGCCCGACTGGGTCGATCGCGACCGGCTCGAGCGCGGCTGCACCGTCGTCGTCGAACACGGCCCGCAGGTGTGCGTCGCGCTCGCCACCGCTTCGCTCGTTTACTGCTACGCGGGTTATCCGGGAGTCAAGGTGCTGACGTTCAGCCGCCGCCTCGGCCACGACGCCGACCGGCGGGTCGGCGAGACCGCGCAGTTCATGCTGGCGGTGATGGCGCCCGGGTCGCTCGATCCGTGCGGGCGCGGGATCCGCAAGGTCCAGAAGGTCCGCCTGCTGCACGCGGCGATCCGCTACCTCGTCTCGACCAGCAATCGCTGGGACGTCGAGGCGGACGGCGTCCCGATCTGCCAGGAGGACCTCCTCGGGACGCTGCTGTCGTTCTCGTGGATCGTCGTCGACGCCCTCCGCAAGCTCGGCGTTCGGATCAGCGATCAGGAGGCCGAGGACTACCACTATCGCTGGCGCGTCATCGGGCAGATGCTCGGCATCGAACCCGAGGCCATCCCGGTCGACCTGAGGCAGGCCGCTCAGCTGACTGAACAGATCGCGAGGCGCAACCACCGCGCCTCGGACGAGGGCGCCCTGATGACCCGGGCGCTGTTCGCGCTCCATGCCAACTCGCTGCCCGCGGGGTTCGAGGGGGCGGCGCCGGCGCTGACGCGCTATCTGCTCGGCGACGAGGTGTGCGCGTTGGTGGGGTTGCCACGCAGCCGCTGGGACCGCACGATGAGCTGGCAGGCCGGCGTCGGGCGCGTGCTCGACCGCGCGCAGTCGGCGCGCGGGCCCGTAGGCTCGCTGACGAAGATGGTCGGCGCCGGGATTCTCACCCAGCGCGTGGTGGGGATGGCGGGCCGGCACAGCGCGAGCTTCTCGATCCCCGTGCCTCCCGAGCTCGAGCGCCGGTGGACGGCGAGCGGAGTGTTCCCGCGCATCGATCCCGAGCTCATCGAGATCGCGCGGGCGCAGGAGGCATGACCGTCGCCGGCGGGACCTCGATCGATCGCGCGGCGGCGCGCGACGCGCTCGCCCGCGCGCGCGAGGTCCTGTGGCGCACCCAGCGACCCGACGGCTCGTGGGAGTCACTGTGCGACATGGGAGTGATTCCTACGGCCCAGGTGCTCGTCGCGCTGTACGCCGCCGGGTGCCTGACAGCCGCGGACGCGGCCGACGGCGCCCGCTGGCTCCGCGCCCGCCAGGAAGCCGACGGCTCCTACCGGTCGCACCCGACCGCGACCGAGGGCGACCTGGGCGCGACCGCGTCGGCCTGGGCCGCGCTCCACGTCTGCGCGGCGGCCGACAGTGTCGATCAGGTCGCTCGGGCACGCGTGTACGTCGGTGCCAACGGCGGGACGGCCGCGGTCGTCGACGCGTTCGGACGCGGCGACCCGGCGGTCGTGTACCTGGCGCTGGCCGGGTTGATCGACCCGTCAGAGCTGCCATGCCCGCCGATGGTGCCGGGGTTGATTCGGCCGCTCGTCGCGTTCATGGAGCGGCGTTTTCACTCGGGGATCCTGATGGTGAGCGGGGCGCTGACGCTGATCGCACATCGCCTGCGAGGGGATTGGGGACCGTCTAACTCCCCGGGCGGTCCTCCGCCCGGCCCGATCGCGCGCCGGTTCGCCGCCCGCACGCTGACGCTGCTCGCCACCTTCCAGAACGTCGACGGCAGCTGGAACGCGAACACGGTTCAGACCGCACTGATCCTGCCCGCGCTGCGCGCCGCGGGGCTCGCAGCGAGCCATCCGATCGTGGTGAGCACGGTGGCCTGGCTCGAGGCGCAGCAGGTGCGCGACGGCGACGGCCTGCACTTCGAGGCGTTCGGCAGCCCGGTGTGGTGCACGGCGGCGAACGTGCGCGGGTTGATCGCCGCCGGCGAGTCGCCAGCCGACCCCCGCATGATGCGGGCGCTCGAGTGGCTGATCGGAGCCCAATCGCGCATCGAGCAGCCGGAGGTCGACAACCGCAACCCGGGAGCCCCGCGGATCGGCGGCTGGGCCTTTCAGCCGGGAAACGAGACGATGGTCGACAACGACGACACCGGCGCGGTCCTCGCCGCCTACGGCGACGCGCTCGCCGGGGGCGAGCTTGACCGCGACGCCGGCCGCCGCGTCAGCGCGTCGCGCGATCTTGGCCGTGACTGGCTGCTCGGCATGCAGAACCCCGACGGCGGCTGGTCGGCGTTCGTCCACGGGATGCCCCCCAAGCGGCCGGGGCCGCTGTTCTCCGCACCGGTGGAGGTGTCGCTCGAGGATCCGATCGGGGCGGTGCGGACGCTGCTCGACCCACCGCGCGAGCTCGGCGACCCCTCCACCGAAGACCTGACGGGGCGTGTGCTCGACGGCCTTGGTCGCGTCGGGCTGACCACCGCGTCGCCGGCGGTCGCGCGCGCGATCGAGTTTCTCCGCGTTCAGCAGTTCGACCACGGCGGGTTCTGGGGACGCTGGACCGTCAACTACCTGGCCTCAACGGCGTGCGTGCTCCAGGGGCTCGCGCGCGTTGGCGCCGACATGACCGAGCCCTGGGTCCGGCACGCGGTTCGATTCGTGCTCGAGCGTCAGAACGGCGACGGCGGCTGGGGCGAGCTGCCCGATTCCTACCGCGACCCCGCGCTCGCCGGCCGCGGCCCGAGCATGGCGCCGCTCACCGGCCTCGTGCTGACCGGACTGATCGACGCGGGCGCGGGATCCGCAGACGCGGTCGCGCGCGGCATCGCCTACCTGCTCGACCAGCAGCGCGCCGACGGCACCTGGCCGCACGGCGACTGGCTGCAGGCGATCGTGCCGCCCGACACCTTCTACATCCTCGCCGAGGCCGCCAGGCACTACCCGGTCGAGGCGCTCGCGGGCTGGCTCGAGGTGACCTGACCGGCCGCTACTTCGGGTGCGGGAACTGCGTGCCTACGACTGCGTCCCACATGCGATCGGTCAGCACGGCGTGCTGACCGATGAACAGCCAGGCCGACGGCGTTACCGGATAGCGGGTGCGGGGCCGCTTCGCGGTCACCGCCTTCTCGATCGTCCGAGCCACCGTCTCGGGCCCGCCGCCCAAGCGCGAGAGTGGACCCTCGTAGGCGTCGACGGTCGCGGCCGCCACCGCCTCGTTGAACATCGCGTACGCACCGTCGCCGTCGCCGTCGCCGTCGCCGTCGCCCTCGCCGACCGTAGCCCGGGCGGTGTCGCCGAACCGGGTCTTGATCAGACCGGGCTCGATCACCACCACGTCGACTCCGAAACCTTTCACCTCGAACCGCAGCGCGTCGCTGATCGCCTCGACGGCGTGCTTGGTCGCGTGGTACGCGCCCCCACCCGGGAAGGTCAGCTTGCCGCCCATCGAGCTGACGTTGACGATCCGTCCGGAGCGCTGCCGACGCATGCCGGGCAGGACGAGTTGGCACATGCGGATCAGCCCGAACACGTTCGTCTCGAACTGCCGACGCACGTCGTCGAGGTCGAGCATCTCGATCGCGCCCGACTGGCTGTACCCGGCGTTGTTGACGAGCACTCCGACGGCGCCTTCCGCTTCCTCGACCGCGGCCACGGCCGAGCGCATCGATTGCTCGTCGGTCACGTCGAGCGAGAGCGTGCGGCAGCCGCGCTCGGCCAGTCCCGCGAGATCGTCGAGCCTGCGCGCGGTCGCGTACACGCGGTGGCCGCGTGACGCCATTAGCTCCGCGGTGGCACGGCCGATGCCCGATGAGCATCCCGTGATCAGAACTGCATTCGACTGCGCCGACACTTTGCAGGCCTTTCCTCGAGATCGCGGCCAAGCATAGGCCACGTGCTCGGCCGCTCGAACATCCGTCGAACGCCCTTGGCATGGGTCGAGCGAAGGTCTATGGTGCAAACCGCGCACCGAGAAATGAGTGGTGGGTGCGCGAGTGCCACGCAGGTAGGGGATAGGGGCCAGGCCTGCATCAGATATCCGTACCGGCAAACGAGGCCTGTCGTGGGGCGACGTTTCACCCGAACACTGTCCTGGGCGCGAGCACTGCGCGAACGCTCGATTTGCGAGCGCGATCGCCGCACTCCGAGCGGTCGGGGTCAGTCGTGGCACACCTCGGGCGACACGTGCAGTCAGCGCTGCGACGCGCAGACGCGGCGGCGTCGCGCCGGCGGGCCCATACATCCCCCTCAAGTTACTTAGGAGTCACAGTGACCAGCCCAGTCCGGCGTGTGTTTGGCGGCTTGTCCACCCTCTTCGCTGTCGGCGTCGTTGGTGCCGTCGCGCTTCCCCCCGCGGCAGCGCAGGCCGGCCTCTTGGGATCGTGCATGCCGTCGGCGGTCACCCAGCCGTTCGCGGCGTGGGGCGACTCGGCCTCGTACGAACTCGTCCCCGGCGGAGACTTCGAGAGCTCGTCGTGGACGCTTCGCGGTGGCGCGCAGCGAGTCGCCGGCAGTGAACCCTACGCTGTGACCGGCACACCTGGGTCCTGGTCGTTGTCACTGCCGGCGGGTGCATCGGCGCAGTCTCCGTCGACGTGCGTCGATGCGAGTTACCCGACCGCGCGGTTCTTCATCTCGGGCAGCGGCGTGGTCGCGCTCAGCGTCGTCGATGACGGGATCGCGATCCCGGCGGGTGTCGCGATCGCGCCGGGTAGCTGGCAACCGACGCCCGTGCTGTTGACCGAGTCCCCGCTGCTCGGGCTGCTGTCCGGCGGCACTGCCAAGGTGTCAATCGAGCTCACGACCGTGCTCGGCGATCCGCAGATCGATGACGTGTTCATCGATCCGTGGAACCGCGGCTAGGCCGGACGGCCGGGGCGCGGGCGCACGGTTCATAGCGGGCACGTTGCTGATCGACTCTTACGAAACGCCGGGCGCGGAGAGCCTGCTGCGTCTGGGGCGGGCGCGGCACTTCGACGTCAGTCACGGGCGGCGGCTGCTGTTCACCGAGGCGGGTACGGCGGCGCTGTTCATCGTGGCGGCAGGCGCGTTGCCCGCGTTCGCCCACTCGTCGCGGGGATGGTCGCTGCCCGCGGTCGCGGTCACCGTGATCACGTATCTGATCGCGGGGCGCGTGCAGTATCCGGTCGGAAGCTCGTGGACCGCGCCGACGCAGCTCGCGTTCGTGCCGATGCTTTTTCTCCTGCCGACGGCGTGGGTGCCGCTGATCGTCGCGGCGTGCTCGGTGGCAGACCGCGTGCCAGCCGTCATCGACGGGCGTCTGGCGCTGACGCGGCTGCTCGCGCGGATCGGGGACAGTTTCTACGCGCTCGGGCCGGCGCTCGTGCTCGTGCTGTTCGGCGCGCAGGACTTCTCGTGGGGCCGATGGCCGGTGCTGGTGCTCGCGTTCGCCGCGCAGGTGGCATTCGACGCGGGCGCCGGCCTCGGCCGCACCTGGTTTGCCGAGCGGGTGCCGCCGGCGGTGCAGCGACCGATGTTGTGGCTGTACGTCACCGATGCGTGCCTGTCGTGCGTCGGGCTGCTGGTGGCCGCGGCGGCGGTGGGGGAACCGGGGGTGGTGCTGCTCGTGCTGCCGCTGGTCGGGCTGCTGGGCATGCTCGCGCGCGAGCGGCGCCAGCGTCTTGAGTATTCGCTCGCGCTGAGCACCGCCTACCGCGACACCTCGACGCTGCTCGCGCAGTCGCAGACCTTGACCCAGAAGCTCGAGAAGCAGTCCGAGGCGTTGGGGGTGACGAATGAGAAGCTCGAGCAGAAGGCGCGATTGCTGATCGCCCAGAACCGCGACATCGAGATCAAGAACGAGGAGATCGAGTTCGCGCGCCGCGGCCTCGAGGAGAAGGCGGCGCAGCTCGCGCTGTCCTCGAAGTACAAGTCGGAGTTCCTGGCGAACATGTCGCACGAGCTCCGGACACCGCTGAACTCGATGCTGATCCTGTCCCGGCTGCTCGCGGACAACGCGAGCGGCTCGCTTGCCGAACCGGAGGTCGAGTTCGCACAGACGATTCACTCCGCCGGCAACGACCTGCTGTCGCTGATCAACGACATCCTCGATCTGTCGAAGGTCGAGGCCGGGAGGATGGAGCTCGAGCTCGGACCGGTCGCGCTCTCGGACGTCTGTCACGAGGCCGAGCGGGCGTTCCGCCATGTCGCCGAGCAGAAGGGGCTTTCGTTCGCGGTCGAGATCGATCGGGCGCTACCGGGGTGGATCGTGTCCGACCAGCACCGCCTGCGTCAGGTGCTTAGGAACCTGCTCTCGAACGCGTTCAAGTTCACCGATCGGGGTGGGGTGACGCTGTCGATGGGCCGCGGCCCCGCGGGCGTGATCGCGTTCACCGTCAGCGACACCGGCGTCGGGGTCCCCGATGACAAGCTGGCGCTGATCTTCGAAGCGTTCCAGCAGGCCGACGGGACGACCTCGCGCAAGTACGGCGGCACCGGGCTCGGCCTGTCGATCTCCCGGGAGCTCGCGCGATTGCTCGGCGGCGAGCTTCGGGTGGAGTCGGAGCTCGGCGAAGGCAGCCACTTCTCGCTGTCGCTGCCGCTGCGGGGGAACGCCGCCGAACCGGCGGCCGAGGGCGCCGCAGCGACCGGGCAAACGGCGCAGATCGGCGAGGCGACGCTGCACGGCCGGACGGTGCTCGTGATCGACGACGACGTCCGTACCGGGTTCGCGCTCACCGCGATGCTCGAGCGCTGCGGGATGAAGGTCCTATACGCCGAGAACGGCCTCGAAGGGCTCGAGCGACTACAGCAGGACACGAACACCGACCTCGTGCTGCTCGACATCATGATGCCCGGCATGGATGGCTACGAGACCGCCCGCGCGATCCGTTCGATCCCGCGGTTCGAGCACCTGCCGATCATCTCGCTGACCGCCAAGGCGATGGAGCGCGATCGCGAGAAGGCGATCGCGGCCGGCGCGTCGGACTACATCGCCAAGCCCGTCGACGTGGACCAGCTCGTGTCGATGATGCGCGCCTGGCTCGAGCCGCGCGGCTAATAGGATGCCGCGGATGCCGCGGCGAACGCTGATGACGGGGGCTGCCGGCGCGATCGGCTCATGGCTGCGCGAGGGTCTGCAGCCGCTCGTCGACGAGCTCGTGCTCACGGACGTCCGTGCCGTCGAGCCGGCTGCGGGCGAGCGCTTCGTTCAGGCCGATCTCGCCGATCGCGACGCCGTCGTGGCCGCGGCCGCCGGGGTCGACGCCGTCGTCCACCTCGGCGCGGTACCGACCGAGGCGCCGTTCGACGAGCTTGCCGGCCCGAACCTGCTCGGGACGTTCAACGTGTTCGAGGCCGCGCGGCTGTGCGCAGTCCCGCGCGTCGTGTTCGCGAGCTCGAATCACGCCACCGGCTTCTATCCGGTGCAGCAGCGCCTGCGCGGCGACGAGCCGACGCGCCCTGACTCGCTCTACGGCGTCACCAAGGTGTACGGCGAGGCGCTCGGGAGGCTGTACGCGGACAAGTTCGGCCTGGAGGTGATCTGCGTCCGCATCGGCGGCTTCCGAGAGCGGCCGGACCAGGTGCGCGATCTGTCGACTTGGCTCAGCCCCGGCGACGGGGTCCGGCTGTTCGCCGCCTGCCTGTCGGCGCCGGCGCCCGGCTTCCGCATCGTCTATGGCGCGTCGGCTAACACCCGGCTGTTCTGGGACCTGACCTCCGCGCGCGAGCTCGGCTACGAGCCCCAAGACGACTCCGAGCGGTATGCCGCCGATGTCGGGGGCGAGCGCTATGAGTTCCAGGGCGGGCCGTTCACCGCGCACGACGCCGGCGGCTGGGCCTGAGGGTCATGGTCACGCGTGAAGCCGCGTGCAGCTGCGGACAGCTCAAGGCGCTCGTCGAGGGCGACCCGCTGCGGGTGTCCGTGTGCCACTGTTTGGCATGCCAGCGCCGCACCGGAAGCGTGTTCGGCGTGCAGTCTCGGTTTCCCCGCGAGCGCGTGAGCATTCACGGGCGGTCGAGCGAGTTCGTCCGCGTGTCCGACGACGAAGAAGAAAGGACGGCGAGGTTCCACTTCTGTCCCGACTGCGGCGCGACCGTGTACTTCCTCGTCGACTCGACTCCCGACATGGTCGCGATCCCGGTCGGCGCGTTCGCCGACCCGTCGTTCCCACCACCGTCGGTCTCGGTCTGGGAGGAGCGCAGCCACGAATGGGTCGTGATGCCGCCCGGCACCGAGCACATTTCCTGACCGGAGTTCTGCGAACCTCTTAGGCGCTTGACCGGGTCAGACGTCAAATGAGCAATCTCGCTGATCGCGCGCGCTTCGAGCGCGACCATCGCTGGGCGCCGGGGCGCATGTCCGGCTACCTCGACGGGGATCTCGCCGTGCGCGCGGGAGGCCGCATGGAGCACCACCTCGGCGAGTGCGAGGACTGTCGTCGGCTACTGGCAGGCCTGCGCGCGGTCGTCGAGGCGCTGCGTCTTCTGCCGGCACCGAGCAGCGGACCGGGCGCGCTCGCGATCGCCACGTCGGTGCGCGTGCGGCTGCACGAGTCGCCACGACTCTGAACCGTTCATGCCCGACGCGGGGTCGAATAGGACATGACCAACAACATCAACACCCAGAACGAGACTGCCGGCGCCCGCGTCGAGAAGACCGACAGCGAGTGGCGCGAGCAGCTGAATCCCGAGCAGTACGAGGTGCTCCGCGAGAAGGGCACGGAGCGGCCGTTCACCGGTAGCTACGTGCACGAGAAGCGCGACGGTACCTACCGCTGCGCCGGGTGCGGTGCCGAGCTGTTCTCCTCACAGACGAAGTTCGAGTCCGGCACCGGCTGGCCGAGCTTCACCGAGCCCGCCGACCGCGCGCACGTCGAGCTGCTCGACGATCACAGCTTCGGCATGCACCGGATCGAGGTGAACTGCGCGGCGTGCGGCGGCCATCTCGGCCACGTGTTCCCCGACGGCCCCGGCCAGACCGGGGAGCGCTACTGCATCAACTCCTGCTCGCTCGAGTTCGACCAGAGCTAGCTCGGGGCAGCTAGGGACGGCGGCGGCACGTTCGCGTGCCGGCCGCCGGCAGGGCGGTATAACCCGGCGGTGACCGCCGGGTCGTCGTCCGAGAACGAGCTGCTTCGAAGGGCCCGCGGCGGCGATGAGGACGCGTTCGCCGACCTCGTCATGCTTCATGCGAATCGGGTCTACGGCGCGTTGCGCCGGTTCGGGCTCGACGCGAGCGAGGCCGACGAGGTGGCACAGGAAGTGTTCCTGCGCGCGTGGCGCGGCCTCGCGCGGTTCGAAGGCCGAGCTCAGTTCTCGACATGGCTGTACCGGATCGCGTTCAACGAGGCGCAGCGCCGGCTCGCCCGCCGGCCACCTCCGCGCGCCGAAGCCGATCCGGACCGCGGCGACCCGATCGTCGCGCTGCCCGAGTCGCCAAACCGCGGCCCCGAGGCGCAGACGCTTGATCGCGAGTTCGAGCGCACGCTCGAAGCGGCGCTCGACATGCTGCCCATGGAGTGGCGGGTGGCGGTCGTCCTGCGGGACATCGAAGGCCTTTCCACCCACGACGCGGCCGAGATCGCCGGCGTCGGCGAGGCCGCGTTCAAGAGCCGCTTGCATCGCGGCCGGATGCAGCTGCGCGCCCTCCTCGAGCCGTACCTCCGGCCCGAGGAGAGCTGACGCGTGGGTCTACGCGGCCGCGGTTAACGAAGCGTCGTCGCGCAGACGGCGCCGCCGTGCTTCTCGAAGTAGCGCTGGTGGTAGTCCTCGGCGTCGTAGAACGTCGAGGCGGGAACGATCTGGGTCACGATCGACCGGCGCAGGCCGGCCTGACGGCCGTCGCGCGATGCGATCGCCAGTCGCTCCTGGTCGGCGTCGTCAAAGAAGATCGCCGAGCGGTACTGACTGCCGAGGTCCCAGCCCTGCCGGTTCGGCGTCGTCGGGTCGTGGATCGACCAGAACACGCTCAGCAGCCCGTCGTAGCTGACCAGCGCGGGGTCGAACAACACCTCGACCGCCTCGGCGTGGCCGGTTGAGTCAGAGCACACCTGCTCGTACGTCGGATCGATCGTGGCTCCGCCGGTGTATCCGACCTTCGTTGAGACGACGCCCTCGATCTCGCGGAACGACGCCTCGATGCCCCAGAAACAGCCGGCCGCGAACGTCGCGCGCTCGAGACCCTCGTTGTCGCTCCGCTCGGCGGGCTCGGCGACGGCCGGGCTCCCGGGGTCGCGGTGCGTGAGGTTCATGAGTCTTGTCCTTTCGTCTGTAGTCACGTCCATTCAGACCCTCGGCGCGGCCAAAACGGTTCCACTCGGGGGCCCTGCCGCAGCCAAGCGCGCGCTCGTATTGCCAGGACCGTCCGCCGGTGGTAAACACGCAGTAGACGGCCGCTCGTGCACATGTGCGGCTGCGAGGTCTGAACGGTCGAGAGGAGCATTAGATGTCATTCAGCGAAGATCCGACCCAGGGCAGCGAGCACGGCAGCCTCCCTGGCGAGGACCCGGCCGGATCGGGAGCGCCCGACTCATCGGCCGATCCAACGCAGGGCGCACAAGGCGGCGAGCAGCCGTACGACGATCCGACGCAGGGCCGCGAGGTCGGGGAAGGCGCATACGAAGACCCGACGCAGGGCGGCGAGTTGGGGTCAGGCCCGGGAGAAGACCCGATGGCCCCCGCGATCTGAACCCGGTCTGCGTACCCGCGTCGTCAAACAAATCCGGCGCGGTCTGACCGGCTCGGTTTCACACCGGGCCGGTCACCGAACATAGACTTGCGAGCGCAATGACGGAGCCCGAGACTCGGACCATTCGCGTAGAAGGCGACCGAGAGCTGTGCGTGCAGGTCGCCGACGGCGACGCCGACCGCTCGGTCGTGGTGTTGCACGGGTCGCCCGGATGCGGCCTGCTCTACCGCCCGTGGATCGAGGATGCCCTCGACCGGGGGATCCGGCTGATCGGCTATGACCGCCCCGGGTATGGCGGATCGGGCGCATGTCCGGGACGCACGGTCGCCGATGGTGCGGCCGACGTGAAGGCGATCGCTGAGGACCTGGGGATCGAGCGGCTCGCGGTGTGGGGCTGGTCAGGCGGAGGTGCGTACGCACTGGCGTGCGCGGCGCTGCTGCCCGACCTGGTCGTGGCTTCCGCTGTGCTCGCGGGCATGGCGCCCTGGGATGCCCCGGGGCTGGACTTCTTCACCGGGATGGGCGAGAGCAACGTCGAGGAGATCAAGTTGTATTTGTCGGACCCGAGCGCCTCGCGGGAGCGGAACAAGCAGGATCGCGAAGAGATCCTCGCCACGACGCTGAACGACCAGGCCGAGATGCTCGCGAGCCTGCTGTCACCTACGGACGCCGCGGCCCTCACCGGTGACTTCGCGGAGTGGCTGTTCCGGACCGAGCGAGGCGGCCTCGCTCCCGGCGATCAAGGCTGGTGGGACGACGGGGCGGCGGAATTCTTACCGTGGGGCTTTGACTGCGGGTCGGTCAGCGTTCCGGTGAAGGTCTGGCACGGGCGCCACGACCGGTTCGTGCCGTTCCAGCACGGGGAGTGGCTGGCGAGCCATGTCGCCGGCGCCGAGGCGGCCCTGAGTGACAACGACGGGCATCTCACGCTGGTGATCCAGCGCATCGGCGACGTGCACGACTGGCTTCTCGATCACTTCTGAGTCGGCTTTGGCTCGGTCGCTGCTCGTTCTCGGAGGCTCGTCGTTCGTCGGTCGCGCGCTCGTGGCCGAGGGGCTCGAGGGCGGATGGGACGTCACGACGTTCAACCGCGGCGTGACCGGCGGTCGACCCGACCCGAGCGCGCAAGCGCTGATCGGCGACCGGCTCCGACCCGAGACCCTCGAGCAGCTGACCGATCGCGACTGGGACCTCGTCGTCGACACGTGGTCGGGCGCGCCGCGCGCGGTCCGCGACAGTGCCGGCGCGCTGCGCGATCGCGCGGACCGCTATGCCTACATCTCGACCGAGTCGGTGTACGTGGCTCCTCCGCCACCGGGAGCGACCGAGTCGACGTCGACGGTGGCCGCGAGCCCGGACGCCGACGGCGGCGACTACCCGGAGCGCAAGCGCGGCGCGGAGATCGCGCTCGAGCAGGCGTTTCCCGACCGGTCGCTGTTCGCGCGAGCGGGACTGATCCTCGGTCCGCACGAGAACGTGGGGCGGCTGACGTGGTGGCTGTCGCGGATGGCGCGAGGCGGAGAGGTCCTGTGCCCGGGGCCCGAGTACATGCCGATTCAGTACGTCGACGCGCGCGACCTGGCGCGCTTCCTGATCGCCGCCGCGGCGTCCGGGCAAACCGGGGCGTTCAACGTCGTCTGCCGTCGCGGCCACGCCACGATTGGAACCCTGCTCGACGCCTGCCTCGGCGCCGCGGGGGCGCCCGACGCGGTCATGACCTGGGTCGATCCCGAGGCGATCCTCGCGGCCGGGATCGAGCCGTGGGAGGAGCTTCCGGTCTGGATCCCGCCCGGCCACGAGTTCGCCGCGCTGCACGACTCAGACGTCGAGCGCGCCCACCGGGCGGGCCTGCACTGCCGGCCGGTGGACGACACCGTGCGCGACACGTGGGAGTGGTTCAGGACGCTCGACATCACCGTGCCCGTGCGGCCGGATCTTCCGCCTCTCGGGATCGAACCCGAACGGGAGCGCACGGTGCTGCGCGACTGGCACGTCGCCAACGGGTCGAGGTAACCGCTCGCGTCCCGACACCCGGCCCGGGTCCGCTCCGAGCGGGTCATAGAATCCCGCGCAGATGACGCGAGTCGCGATCATCGGCGGTGGGATCGGTGGCCTGCTGGCGGCGCGGGCGCTTTGCCGGCGGGGCATCGAGGTCGCGATTTACGAGGCGGCGCCGGAGTTGCGCGAGATCGGCGCCGGCGTGGCGCTCGGCCCAAATGCGATGAAGGTCCTGCGGTCGCTCGGCCTCGAGGACGAGGTCCGCGCGGTCGCCGGGCGCTGGGATTGGGCGGTAACTCGCAACTGGAAGACGGGGCGGCCGATCTCGAAGACGAGCCGGGACCAGCAGGTAGCCCTGTTCGGCAGCGCGGGCGCGACCGCTCATCGTGCGGACCTGCTCGACGTGCTCGCACGCTCGCTGCCGGGCGACATCGTCTCGCTCGGCGCGCGATGCACCGAGGTACAGCCGGACGGTCAGGTCGCGGCGGCGAGATTCCAGGACGGCAGCGAGATCGAGGCCGACATCATCATCGGCGCCGACGGGATCCACTCGGTCGTCCGCGCGTCACTGTTCGGTCCGGACGCACCCCGGTTCACCGGCAAGATCTGCTACCGGAGCGTGGTTCCGGTCGACGCCGTGCCGGGCGAACCGCCCCCGAGCGAGAACGTCCAATGGCTCGGGCCTCACGGCACGATCGTCCTGTACCCGGTGCGGCGAGACGAGCTGATCAACGTCGTCTGCCACTACGACGACGAGGGCTACCGGCACGAGTCCTGGGTGTCCGAGTGCGAGCGCAGCGAGGTGCTCGAGCGCTACAGCGGCTGGCACGAGTCATTGCTGCGGATTTTCTCCGCGGGGGAGGTCTGGTACAAGTGGGCGCTGTACGACCGGGACCCGATCTCGCAATGGACGCGTGGTCGCGTGACTGTGCTCGGCGACGCCGCGCACCCGATGCTCCCCTACCTCGGGCAGGGGGCGTGTCAGGCGATCGAGGACGGCTGTGTGCTCGCGGCGGCGCTCGCCGCCGAACCCGCCGATCCGGTCGCCGCCCTTGCCCGCTACGAGCGCTCGCGCCGTCCCCGCGCCAGCCAGGTCGTGCTCGCGTCACGCGCGCGTGGGGTCAGCAACCATCTCGCCTCGCCACTGGCCGCGCTCCGGCGCGATATCTCGATCGCGGTGCGTCGGCGCATCGGCCGCGATCCGGATGGTCGCGGCGCCGGCTGGATCCCGTCGTACGACGCCAGCTCGCCCGACGTGCTCGTCACCTGATCATCCGCGACGTGCGACAGTTCGGGCATGGACCTACAGCTGACAGACAAAGTCGCGGTCGTCACGGGCGCCGGCAAGGGGATCGGGCTGGCGGTGACTCAGACCCTCGTCGAGGAAGGTGCGCTGGTCGTCGCCGGGAGCCGCGGCGTCGAAAGCCTCGCCGGGCTCGAGCGCGTGTCCGCGATGGCGCTCGATCTGGCCGAGCCGGACGGGCCCGCGCGATTGGTCGCGCACGCCGTCGAGCGTTTCGGTGGCATCGACGTCCTGGTCAACAACGTGGGTGGCGTGCACACCCGCCTGGACGGGTTCCTCAGCCTGAGCGACGATGACTTCGAAGCCTCGCTGCAGCTGAACTTCTTTGCGGCGCTCCGCGCGACGCGGGCCGCGGTCGGCGAGATGACCAAGCGGGGCGGAGGCGTCATCGTCAACGTCGCCTCGGTCAACGCGTTCTTCCAGCCCGACGGCGTCGTGATCGACTACGGCGCGGCCAAGGCCGCCCTGCTGAACGTCGCGAAGTCGCTCTCACAGGAGCTCGGTCCCCAGGGAATCCGGATCACGAGCGTGTCGCCCGGGCCGGTCGCGACCGACCTGTGGCTCGGCGACGACGGGGTCGCGGCGACGATTGGCCGTACGACGGGTTCCGGCGCCGAGGCGATCCGGGCGCAAGCGGTCGCTGGGATGCCGACGGGCCGTTTCACCACGCCCGAGGAGGTGGCGGCGATCGTCGCGTTCCTGGCTTCCCCACGCGCCGGCAACGTCACCGGGTCGAGCTGGGTGATCGATGGAGGTCTGGTCAAGACGACGTAAGGACGGACGACGATGAGGCGCACGAGCTGACCTGACCCGACCACCGTACGCGGATCAATCGATCGGATTGCAGATGGCCCGTTGCTTGTCGAGCGCGTCATCGTCCCCGATCCGGCACCAGATCACGTGTGGCTGGCCGTGGCGGATGGCCTGGCCGAACGTATAGATCGCGTACGTGTCCGCGCCGAATCGCATCTCGAAGAAGCCCGGGTGGTCGGTCAGCTCTCGGACGAATGAGCGCGTCGCGTCGTCGGGCGGAGTGGTACCTAGTGGTGCGACGAACTTCTTGACCGCGGCGTGGAACAGGTTACGTTGCGGTGGCGTCAGCGTGGCGTAGTCCCGCTTGAACTGTGTCAGCCGTTCGAACGTGGGCGCCGGATTACTCGGTGCGTTCGTGAACTCGTCGAGGAACTCCCCGAGCGAATAACTCACATGGCCGAGGCCGGCCTCCTGTTCGTGCTTGACCTGGTCCTCGATACTGGCGGGGCGTAACCGGATGCCATCCTGAACCGGCTCGATCACCACGTACTCGACGCCGGCGAGGTCGCAACGCGCGATCGCCTCCGGGCTCAGCTTGCTCGCGTGGACGATCGTCGCCGCCGCGAGGACCGGAAACGCAACGGCGCTTGCGTCGGCCGGGCTTAGTGCCCGCGAGTGTTCAGCACCAACGCGCCCCGTAGACGTCTCCATGCGAAAACAGCCGCCCCATCTGCGCGCAAACGGGCTAAGGGTCCCGGCAGACACCTCGACATAGCCCCGTTCGCAACTTTTGCAACTAAGAACGATAACACGGTGGCAGAGAGTGTCAACGCGCGGAGCCGTCTGTCGGCCCGCGTCACTGGCCGATAAGCATTTCGGGGGGCGCGGCCATATGACCGCGCCCGCCGAGCGTGAATTGCTGCCGTTGCCTGCGGACTACCGCCGCGAACGTGTGTTCGTGACTGGGCTACGCTAAGGGTATGTCGATCCTCGTCCAACCCTCGCTGTTCGGCTCCTTCGGAAGTCTCGAGGTCGCCGGTCTGGGCGGTGCCGTCGAACGTCGCTCGCTGTCCGACGGCGCCTGGCTCGACGTGCGACCGGGGTTCATCACCGCGGCCGACGAGCTGTTCGACTTGCTGGCCCGTGACGTGCCCTGGCACGAGGAGCGCACGCATATCTACGACAAGACGGTCCGAGTCCCGCGACTGCTGGCCCGCTACGCGGAGGGCGAGGCGCTACCCCATCCCGTGCTCGAAGAGGCCCGTTCGGCGCTGAACGCCCACTACGCGCAGGAGCTCGGGGAGCCGTTCGTGAGCGCCGGGCTGTGCCTGTACCGCGACGGCAACGACAGCGTCGCGTGGCATGGCGACCGTATCGCCCGCGAGAGCCCAAACGACACGATGGTGGCGATCGTCTCACTCGGCGCCACCCGGCCATTCGCGCTGCGGCCGAAGTCGGGCGGCGCGGGACTTCGGATGCCGGTCGGCCACGGCGACCTGCTCGTGATGGGCGGAAGCAGCCAGCGAACCTGGCTGCACTCGATCCCTAAGACCACGCGCGCCCTCGGCGCGCGGATCAGCATCCAGTTCCGCCCGCACTGGGGCGACAAGCTCGACAAGCCTGCCTCCGAGGATCGCGGCCGCTAGCCGGTAACAGACGGCGCTCTCCCTGCTCTTGACAAGATTAGTACGCGCGTACTAATCTTGCGTCATGCGTACTAAGGACGATGGTGATATCGGGCCGTTCACCTTCACCCAGCGCAAGCGGCGCGACCAGCTGATCGATTGCGCGCTCGACGCGATCGTCGAACTTGGCTTCCAGCGAACCTCCGTGGCGGAGGTCGCGAAACGCGCTGGCGTGAGCAAGGGCGTGGTCACCTACCACTTCGCCGCTAAGGACGATCTGATCTTTGCCGTCGTCGCGCACATCTTCGACTCGATCACCGAGGCCCTCGAAACCCGGCTGCGGGGCACCTCGCCGGAGACGTTCGTCGCGGACTACATCAACGCGTGGGTCGACTACTACCGGACCCAAACCCGATACGTGCTCGCGATCCGCGAGATCTGGGGCAACTTCCGTGACGGTGGCGGCCATCAGCACTTCGGTCCGCAGGCGATCGAGGGCGAGCTCGGCGTTGTGCGGCAGGTTCTGGAGTACGGCCAAGCCCAGGGCATTCTCAGGGATTTCGATGCCCGTGTGATGGCGGCGACCATGAAGGCGGCGCTCGATTCCCTGCTCAACCAGCTCGCGGCGAACCCCGAGCTCGACGTTGAGGCGTATGGCCGCGAGCTCGTGACGCTGTTCGAGCGAGCCACCCGCCCAGACACCTGACTCAGCTTGGCCGCCCGCTTGCGCCCGCGGCCACGCCACTGATTCCCCTTGCGCTTTCCGAAAGGAGGCAGAGATGACTCTGCCACTGATTCCGCTGCACCTTGGGGTCGCGATCAGGCCCTATGTCCAGACCCAGCCTTCAGCCCTTGCGTTCTGGTTGATGATCAATCTGGCTTCGCTCGCGTTCGAGTTCAACCAGTGGGCGCAGCGACGCGCTGAGGCCACGAACACCGACAACGGCAGCTTGCGGCTCATGCTCGCCGGCACAGCCGCCGGGCTCGCATGGCTGGTGGCGGCCGGGTCAATCGCTCCGGCCGCGACGATCCGACCGGCCACGCTCGCGTTCGCGATCGGCATGGCGATGTTCCTCGCCGGGTTCGGGCTCAGGCGCTGGTCCGAGATGACGCTCGGCCGGTACTTCACGTTCACGGTGATGACGAGCAACGACCAACCGGTGATCACCTCCGGCCCGTATCGCTTCGTGCGTCATCCCGGGTACACCGGCGTCCTGCTGATAGTGATCGGTTCCGGATTGGTGAACGGGAACTGGGTCGGGCTGGTGGGATGGACGCTGCTCGTCGCGCTGCCATTGCTTTTCCGGATCCACGTCGAGGAGAACGCGCTGCTGAGCGCGCTCGGCGATCGCTACCGTGCTTACGCCACTCACCACAAGCGCCTGCTGCCGCTCGTGTGGTAAGCGCCGACCGAGAGCCGCGCGTCACCGTCGCGCGATCAGCTCCGCGTGCACGACGATGAAGACGGCGTCGTCGTGTTCGAGCCAGCCGCGCCACGCTGCGGCGATGGCCTCGAGCTCATCACGGCTGCTCAGCTCGTACTCGACGGCCTGGTCGGCCAGCGATGAGGAGGTCACCCGGTCGGCCCATAGCTCGCCCCACCAGCGCCGTGACTCCGGCTCTGCGAACGTCCACGTCGAGCTGCTCGGCGTGATTTCGCTGAAGCCGGCGGTCTGCGCCCAGCCGAGCAGGCTCCGGCCGGCGTCGGCGTCGGCTCCGTTGTGAGTGCAGACGTCGTGGTAGAGCTGTATCCAGCGGTCGAGCAGCGGGGCCGCCGGCGCCCAGACGAACGCGCCGTAGTCGCTGTCGCGCACGGCGAGTACGCCGCCGGGCCGCAGCACGCGGCGCATCTCGGCCAGCGCCGCGACCGGGTCGCTCAGGTGCTGGAGCAGTTGGTGGGCGTGGACGACGTCGAATGACCCGTCGTCGAACTCGAGCGCGTATGCGTCCGCGGTTCGGAACTCGACGTGCGAGGCTGGACGCGAGTCGAGCAGACGCTGGGCTGCGGCGATCACGCTCGCTTCGCGGTCGACCCCGATCGTGTGACCTGGTGCGACGCGGCCGGCGAGGCCGAGTGTGATCGTGCCCGGCCCGCACCCGACGTCGAGGAGTCGCATCCCCGGCTCGAGCAGCGGGAGCAGATAGCCGGCCGAGTTCTCGGCGGTCCGCCAGCGGTGGCTGCGGAGCACCGACTCGTGATGGCCGTGGGTGTACGTGTCGCCGATGGTTTGTACGTTATCACGTACAAATGTATAGCGGCGCGGCGTGGGGCGTGGGGCGTGGGGCGTGGGGCGCTGGGGCGTGGGGTCTGGGGCGCGGGGTGTGAGCGCGTGACCCTAGGGATGGTGTTCACACGGACGCCGGCGAGTGATTCTTCGTAGCCACGGCCGCCAACACGTCCACCGGCGGCGGCCGCTCACGACGACGAAAGGGAAGGGCCATGACCGGGCAAGCGGAGCGGAGCGACAGCGAGGAACTGGCGGCGGCGCTGAAGCGCATCCGTGGCGTCGAGATCTCCGAGGCGCAACTGCGCGCCCACGAGATGCGCCCTTTACATCTGGACGGCGCCAGCTCTGATCGCGGCCGTCTCGACCTCCCCGCGCCACCCGAGCCGAGCCTGGATGTGACCGAGCCGCTCCCGGAGTTGCACCCCCACCACAGGCTCGACGTGGATGGATTCATCGCGGCGCTCGAGTCGGCGCTGACCAACGAGGTCGCAGGTTACTCGCTGCGCCTCAACGAACACGGTGCAACGATCCGGACCGCTGACTGGAATTGGGCCAAGGAGCCACAGGACACCGCGGAGGGATGGACCACCCACATCCGGATGCATGTCGCGAGTCTCAGCAAGCAGATCACTGCGATCGCGATGACAAGGCTGCTAGACAAACATCGCATCCCGTACAACGCGAAGATCATCGACTACGTCCCGGCGTACTGGACCAAGGGCCCGAATATCGGTCAAGTCACGTTCGCGAACCTGATGACACACACCTCGGGGCTCAACTACGGGGTCAGCTCCTCGGCATCTGACTTCCAGTTCATGAAGGCGCAGATTGCTGCGGGCACCAGTCACCTGGGCCAGTACTGGTATCAGAACATGAACTTCGGACTGTGCCGGATCTTGCTCGCGACGATCCACGGCAACATTCCGGTCGACTTCTCTCTGCCGCCGCTGTTCGGGCTGAACGCGTTCAACGACATCGTCTGGGACGCCATCACCCTTGCCGCGTACGAGTCCTACGCCGCCGCGCGCGTGTTCTCACCGTCGGGTGTTTCAGGCCCGACCCTAACCCACCAGCCGCTGGATGCCCTGGCCTACAACTTCCCGGTCTCCGGCTCGGGCTGGAACTCCGGAGATCTGACCACGATGGCCGGCGGCGCCGGCTGGCACATGACCGTCGGCGAGCTGCTCGACGTGATGGGCACCTTCCGCCGCCGCGGCACGATCATGAGCCCGTTCCACGCGCAGACCATGCTCGACGACGGGTTTGGGATCGACTGGAGCGTGTCGACGCCCCTCGGAACGTACTACGCCAAAAACGGGTTCTGGTACGACGGATCCGGGCAGATGGAGCAGGCCGTCCTCTTCTACTTGCCGCACGACATGGAATTCGTGCTCCTGGTCAACTCGCCAGTCGGCACGCCCGCCGAGTTCCTATACACGCTCGTCGCGAACGCATACACGAGCAGCATCGTCGTCGCCCACTGGACCCACGCCTGAGCTCAACCGGCTCACGTCCGCCGCGCGTTCGGGCCGGGCGCCGCTGAGAGTACGATGTTCGTCTGGTTATCCGACGACCCCGGGGGTGATGGTCGTGCGTGAAGTCGCGGGCAGGCGAATGACAGCCGAGATCGATGGAGATTTCGTCGTCTTCCTCATCGGTGCACGCTTCAACAGCAAGCTCGAACTCGCACGCAGTCTCGTTGACTTGGGTGGGCGACGGGGAATGAAGCACATGCTCGACTATCTCGTTGCTCACCCAGAGAAGGGACTGCTCGCCTACGAGATGGGCCTGCCTACCATCGTGCAGTACTGGCGTTCATTCGACCAACTAGAGGCATTCGCCAAGGACAAGGACGATCCCCACCTAGACGTTTGGCGTCAATACTGGCGCCGGGTCGGCCGAACTTCGCGCACCGGCATCTGGCACGAAACATATCTGGTGCAGGCCAACCAGTACGAGGCCGTTTACGGAAACATGCCTCCCCACGGCCTGGGCAAGGCGGGGCGGCTCGTACCGGCGTCAGAGTCGTCAACCGCTCGCTCGCGGTTAGGCGCACTGAGCGTCTGACGCCTTAGCGCACCGCTTCCCTGTCTCCGCTCCGGACGGCGGCTTGAGAGGCGTCGCCTACCAAAGCCGGTCACGGACGCGGGCCGAGGTCTCGTCGCGAAGCGGCAGCGCGGTAGGCGCAAGTTGACTCGTCCGGCCCGCCTCGTAAATGATCGCGCCGTGAGTTTTGAGGTGGAGTTCCGAAATGTTGTCGGCGAGACCGCGGCAATCGGGAGCGCTGGCCCGTATACGTTGGTCGTCGACCGTCCGGCGGACGGTGGCGGCCGCGGGCTGGGCTTCAACGGCGGCCAGCTTATGTACCTCGCCATCGGTGGGTGTGTGTCCAACGATCTGTTCAGCGAGGCGAGCGCCCGCGGTATCAATCTGACGACGGTTCGAGTGGTCGTCCGTGGCAATTTCAGCGGCGAGCCAGCGGTTTCCGAGGAGGTCTCCTATGAGGTGGAACTAGCGGGGGACGCGCCGCGCGAGCAGTTGGAAGGCCTGGTTTCGCATGTGGACGCAATTGCCGAGATTCCGAACTCGGTGCGTCGAGGCACGCCGGTGAAACTCAGTGGCGTACGAATCGTCGCTGAATGACGACATCGGGCCCTGATAAACCCGTCGCCTGCCGTCAGCCGTGGCCTCGCCACGGTCCGGCCAGCCATTCTTCGGAGCGGGTGCCGGCCGAGAATCCTTCTCGGCCGGACTCGCTCAATTGGCCGCTCAGCCTTTGATTTCGTTGTGAACCCGGGCCACCATCGGCTCGTTCAACTCAATGCCAGCCGCGCTCAGGATCGGGAGGAGGGTCGCCCCGAACGCCTCGAATGCTGCCTGCGATTCCCAGATGTCGAAGACCTGGATCTCGCCGTCTGTTTCGAGCGCCACGTGGGAGATGCGTCCCGCCGGCGCCCCCGCGCCCGCATCTTCGAGTTGGCCGAGCGTCGTGTCGTACTTCTCCTGCGTGAACCCTTTACCAGTGATGTAGAAACCAAGTGCCATTCGATCCCGAATCCTTTCGCGCGGTCCGCGCGGTGGCTTGCCCGGCAATGCGGGCGAATCTACTTCATGGACCGAGGCCGTCGCTCGACAGGCATGTGACGAAGCACGTCTACTCGTACCGCGGCTGAGTCACCGGCGCTGCGTGCGCGCGTAGCGCACGAGGCCACGCAAAAGCCAGAGGTCGAGGGCCAGAAACGGAAGGAAGACGAGCCCCCACCAATAGCCTTTCACGCACAGGAACACGGTAACGAAGAGGATCCACGGCGCGAGTAGGGCGCGCAGGACGATCGTCTGTTTGTAGTGCTTACGCGCCCACTCGCCGCCCCACCCGGCGCCCTCATCGTTTGCCGTCATTTCAGAGAAAGATGCTACGCCGCGGCGCTAACCGGCTCGACGACGAGGATCGGACGGCCGGAGCGGTGGCGCCGTGGCCGGCGTCGGACGATCGCGACACGTGGCGCTCGCTGATCTCCTACGACCATCCACGCGGCCGCCACCGATTAGTTTCGGCGGTGCTCAGGGTCTATAGCGGTCGTCACTGAACCAGCGAGGAGATCACCCGATGCGCAAAGTAGTCGCCTACGAATTGCTGTCGCTCGACGGCGTCGCGGAGCAGCCGGACGCGTTCATGACCAACTTCGACGAGGTCATGCGGGACAACCTTGGCCGCGTCATCGCCGCGCAGGACGCCGTGCTCCTCGGGCGGCGCACGTACGACGATTGGGCCGCTTTCTGGCCGACCAGTGACATCGAGCCATTTGCGAGCTTCATCAACGGGGTCCAGAAGGTCGTGGCGACCTCCACGCCTCCCGAGCAGGATTGGCCGGAGACCAAGATCGTCGGGGAAGGGCTTGCGGACTTCGTCGGCGAGCTCAAGCAGCAGCCCGGAGGCGACATCGGGATTCACGGGAGCATCTCATTGGCCCAATCGCTGCTCGAGGCAGGCCTGGTCGACGAGCTCCGACTCGTCATCGCTCCCGCAGTCCAAATGCATGGGCGCAGGCTCTTCGATCGCGCGACCCCAGGCCGCCTGTCGTTGAGCCGCAGCGTTACGTCTCCGACTGGCTATCTGCTGCTCGACTACGAGCTGAGCTGACCAGCTCGACCACGCGCCGACGCGGCCGGCGCCCCGGCGCGCGAGAATGTTGAAATGAGCACCCCGGAGAACGAGGGAGAGCCGATTACCGAGGCGGGTTTGGCGGCTCTTGAGGCGGAGATCGCTGAACTGGAGACGGTCGGGCGCCGTGACATCGCGGCTCGGATCCGGACCGCCCGCGCCCACGGCGACCTCAAGGAGAACGGCGAGTACCACGCGGCCAAGGAGGACCAGGCCCACCTGGAGACGCGGATCCTCCGTCTGCGGCACCGGCGGCGAAATGCCGTCGTCGTTGATACCGCCGAAGAGTCCGGACAGGCGTTTGCGTTCGGTCGTTCCGCCGAGGTCCGCGACGAGCGCACCGGCGAGGTCCACACCTGGACCATCGTGGGCGCCGGGGAGGCCGATCGCGCGCGCGGCAGGCTCTCCGTTCAGTCCCCCGTCGGCAAGGCCCTGTTGGACCAATCCCCCGGCGCCACCGTCGAGGTCCCCGTGCCCGGCGGCACCCGCCGACTCACGATCGAGCGCATCCTCTAGACGATCCGGTTCCGCGATTTCACCACGACGCCCCCGACCTCATCGCCAGGCGTCGCGTGGAAGCTCGAGGTAGCTCGCTCGCCCGTTGCCGAAGGACCAGTCCTCGCGGTCGTTCTCGACCATGATCACCGCGAGATTCTCGGTTCGCATCCCGGTGTGCTCGGCCAGCAGCTCGGCAAGTCGCCGGTAGAACGCTCGCTTGGCGTCGGTTGTTCGGCCCGCGGCGAGCGTGACGCGGATCAGCAGAAACCCCTCGTCACGGTCGATGTCGAGATAGTTCGGGTCGAAGCGCAGGGCTCCCGCGGGGCGCTCGGTGATGATCTGAAACCGGTCGCGCTCTGGGACGTCGAGCACCGCGACCATCGCCTCGTGGACCGCGTCCGAGATCGCGTCGAGCTCTGCCTCGGGGCGACCTTCCAGTAGATCGATCTCTACCAACGGCATCTCACTGCTCCCTTGCCTGGTTACGTGGGTCTGAGCCGACCCAACATGATGGCGAGGTGGAGCGCGATCGCGAAATGGTGATCGAGGACGATCGACGCGTTTCGCTTACTGAAGGTCTCGACGACGCGGACATCTGCTGCCCAGCGTGCGGCCGCGTCGAGGAGGCCCTCGACGAGCGCCGGCGGGCGGCGACGATGACGCGCAACGAGCGCGAGCGGGCTCTCCTCTTTGCGCCGGGGGGAGATACCTGACAGGGTGAACTGATGCTGACTGAGGTGGCCGACGGCGTCTGGGTCCGGCAGAGTGCGTGGGTCTGGACCAATTCCATCGTGGTGCGCGGGGAGGGTGGGTTGATCCTGGTCGATCCCGGCATCGATGGTTCCGAGCTGGACGAGCTCGCCGATGACCTGGACCGGCTCGGCATTCCGGTGGTCGCCGGTTTCTCCACCCATCCCCACTGGGACCACCTGCTCTGGCATTCCCGGTTCGGCGACGTGCCGCGCTACGCCACTCCCGCCGGCGCCCACGCTGCCAGTGAAGCCGGGGAGCGGGCGCAGGTGATGGCGGCGGAGAGCGCGTCGGGCATCCCTCTCGAGCTGATCGGGCTCGTCACCCCGCTGCCCGCGGACGGCGGACCCGTGCCGGGCGAGATCGTCGAGCATCAGGCGCACGCCATCGGCCACGCCGCCGTCCTCCTCGCGGACCGTCGGGTCCTGCTCGCCGGCGACATGCTCTCCGATGTACTGATCCCGCTCCTCGACCGTCGCCGCTCCGATCAGGTGGGCGCGTACGAGACGGCACTCGACCGGCTGGGAGAGGCCGCCAGGCACGTCGATGTCCTGGTCCCCGGCCACGGCGCCGTTGCCGAGGGTCCCGAGATAGCGGCCCGCCTCGCTGCCGATCGTGCCTACATCGACGCGCTGCGGCGAGGAGAGGAACCGGTCGACGCGCGTCTGGGGCCGGATGCAGACTGGCTCTCCGGCCCCCACCAGTCGAACCTGGAGCAGGCCCGAGGGCGGTAGGGTCTTCTTCTTCTGATGGCTCGGGGGTCCTGGTGGGTCTGCCGTCCGCCGTGCGCGAGGCCCACGAAATCGGGCACGCCGCTCACTCCGCGCTGCGAGGTAGCCGGGGTGTCTGGCCGGCGGTCGCTGAGCTGTTCAGACGCGCCGGGGCAGGGCCGCTCCGTGCCCGATGGTCGCAGCCCTGGCGGGCTGCGGCGGGTCGGCCAACGGCGGGACGTACCGGACCGCCCGAGCCTGCTTTCGGAGCTACGGCGTCGTCATCTGGAGAGAGGGCGGCGTCATCGACTACATGTGATGGCGCTGCAGCCGTTGGCGACATGTCGTCAGTGCCGGTCCGCCCCAACGTAGCGATCGAGCACCGCATCCGCCAGCGATCCCAGGCCCGTCCGCTCGCCAACCACCGATGTGCGTGTAAAACAATCCTGCGCTCGCCGGTCGCCGGAGGCGTGTGCTTCACGCGATAGCAGGTCTCGCCCTGGCCCGGACTGCCGGGTGGGGCTGGCTCTGAGAGCCTGGGCGTCTCAGTCCCGTGCGTCCTGTGCCACCCAGCCACCCAAAGGCCGACGACACGGCTTCCCCTACCAAGTAAGGAGCGGCGCCATGACTAGTCCGCACGCCTTCCCTTTGGAGCCCACCCCGATCCATGTGTCCGACGAGGTCCTCGATGACCTGCGCGCCCGGCTCGCGCTGACGCGTGCGCCGGTGGACGAGGGGAATGGGGACTGGTTCTACGGCGTCCCGGACGTCTATCTCCGTGAGCTGGTCGCCTACTGGCGGGACGGGTATGACTGGCGCAAGGCCGAGGCCGCCATCAACGTCTACGAGCACTATCAGGTAAGCGTTGCCGGTGTCTCGGTGCATTTCATGCGCAAGCCCGGCCGTGGCCCCCGCCCGATCCCGTTGATCCTGACGCACGGCTGGCCGTGGACGTTCTGGCACTGGTCGAAGGTGATCGACCCGCTCGCCGACCCGGCCGCGTATGGCGGTGACCCCCTGGACGCGTTCGACGTCATCGTGCCGTCCCTGCCCGGCTTTGGTTTTCCCGGCCCGCTCACCGGCTTTCCGGACGTCAACTTCTGGAAGGTCTCCGATCTCTGGCATACCCTGATGACCGAGACCCTGGGATACGAGAAGTACGCCGCCGGGGGCTGCGACATCGGCGGGATCGTCTCCAGCCAGCTTGGCCACAAGTACGCCGAGGAGTTGTATGGCATCCATATCGGCTCCGGGCTGCGGCTCGACTTCTTCACCGGTCCTCGCGCCTGGGATTTCGCCCGGGATCGGCCCCTCACCGACGATCAGCCCGCTGACGTTCGCGCTCGCATCATCGAGCGGGACCGCCGCTCGGCGTCGCACCTCGCCGTGCACATGCTCGACGGCGCCACCCTGGCCCACGGGCTGAGCGACTCACCCGCCGGACTGCTCGCCTGGCTCCTGGAGCGCTGGAACGCCTGGAGCGACAACGGCGGCCACCTCGAGTCCGTCTTCACCAAGGACGACCTACTCACCCACGCCACGATCTACTGGGTCAACAACTCCATCGCCACATCGATGCGCTATTACGCCAACGCCAACCGCTACCCCTGGGCACCCGCCCACGACCGCACCCCGGTCGTGCAGGCCCCCGTCGGCCTCACGTTCGTCACCTACGAGAACCCGCCCGGCATCCACACCGCCGACGAGCGCGTCCGGGCGTTCAAGACGAGCTCGCAGGCCGATTGGTTCAACCACGTCAACGTCAACGTCCACGACCACGGCGGCCACTTCATCCCCTGGGAGAACCCCGACGCCTGGGTGAACGACCTACGCTGCACCTTCCGCGGCCGCAGACCCTGAACAACCTACGGCCTCACCGAGATCGAACAGCCCGCCGAGCAGTCTCGCGATTCGCCAAGTCGCGTCGGGCGGTCAACCTCGGCCGCGAGGTACCCAAGCCCCTCGTATCCGCGCGAAGCCGAGCAGCACGGGCGCGTCGGTCTGGCTCGATCCGGCGGCCGACCCGGAGGCCTGGGCCGAGCGGGCTAGATTGGGGATGTGGAGGCATCAAACGAGGGCCTCAGCTTCTGCCTCGATCTGTCGGCACACTTCAGCGATCCCCGTACGGAAAGGAGCTGTCATGCAAGCCATCACCGTTCGTGATCGCGATGCCGGCGTCGGTGGACTCTCCTTGACGGACGTGCCCTACCCCCACGCCGCCCAGAACGATGTCATCGTGCGGGTGCACGCCGCGGGGTTCACCCCCGGCGAGCTGGACTGGCCGACAACATGGGCCGACCGCACCGGGCGCGACCGGACGCCGAGCGTGCCAGGCCACGAGCTGTCCGGTGTCGTCGTCGAGTTGGGCTACGGAACCACCGGCCTCACCGTTGGCCAGCGGGTGTTCGGAATGGCCGACTGGGCCCGCAACGGCTCCCTCGCCGAGTACACCGCGGTCGAGGCCCGCAACCTCGCTCCGCTGCCAGCTGACGTCGACTACACCGTGGCCGCCGCTTTGCCGATCTCAGGGCTGACCGCATCGCAGGCGCTGATCGACCCGCCCGCCTCACGACAGGCCAGAGCGTCCTGATCCACGGCGCCGCGGGCGGTGTCGGTTCGATCGCCGTGCAGCTCGCGCGCGAGGTCGGAGCCGTGGTGATCGGCACCGGCCGAGCGGCGGACCGCGATACAGCCATTGGTTTGGGAGTGGATGCCTTCTTGGACCTGCAGGCCGAAAAGCTGGAAGACGCCGGCGAAGTTGACGTCGTGCTCGACGTGATCGGCGGCGAGATCCTCGACCGGTCGGCTGCGCTCGTGCGCGCCGGCGGCACGCTTGTCACGATCACCAGGCTGCCCACGGTCCAGCCGACGAACGGGCGCGCCATCTTCTTCGTCGTCGAACCGAACCGTTCGGGGCTAGCGGACCTCGTCCAGCGGGTCAGGGACGGACGGCTCAAGCCGATCGTTGGCGCGGTACGCTCGCTTGCCGAAGCGGCCGCTGCGTTCGCCCCCGACCGACGCACCCCCGGCAAGACGATCATCCGGATCACCGAAGGCGGATAGCCGGGTATGGGCGGGGCGGGCACGCTGATCGTTTGGCCTGGAGCAGCTTGCCGCCAGGGGACACCCGTGCTCATCCCACGAGCGGTAACGTAGTGCCATCAGCCTGCGGGCGCCGCGGGTTCGTTTACGCCGTTTCAGATACATGATGGAGTGGGTCGATGCCAGCGCAGCATGAGATCACCGTCCGCGTGGTCAGTCCAGAAGAGGCCGATCACGGCGTGGCTGAGTTCTGGCTCGGCGACGAGCTGTTCGGTTTCACCCGGCTCGAGGACGGCGAGCTGCTCCTGAACATCGAGCCGCGCAAAGACGGCGCCGCGGTTCTGGTTAACGCGCACAGTCTGGCTGCCGCGTTGGCGCAGGCGAAGGCGCTCCTAGAGTCGTACTGAGCGCCGAGCGAATTGCGGCTCCGGTATCCGCGCAAGTTCCTGAACCGGGCCCGAGCTTGCGCTTACCGCCCGCGACCGCCGACTAGAAAAGAGGTGTGCGGCGTTCGTCGGGCTGGGCTTCTGCAGCCGCCGACTCAGCGTGCGACGAGCCTGGTGAGATGAATACGTATGCATTCGCCGCTACGGGAGCAGACTTCTGGATCGCAGGGCCAGATCCAACCTGCAACGCTTTCGGTGTGGAGCAATCGATCAAAATCGCCGGCGACATGATCCGGCTTGGCCAGCTACTCAAGCTTGCCGGTGCTGCCTCGGGCGGGGCGGATGCCAAGGCCCTTATCGCCAGCGGTCACGTGACCGTCAACGGTGAGCCTGAGCTGCGCCGGGGCCGACAGCTCCACCCCGGTGACGTTGTGCGCGTCGGCACGGATGATCTCCACATCGTCGCCACCTGACTGGCTCTCGAGAACGTGGACCGAACCGGACCGCTGCTTCGTTAGCGGCCCCCGCGTCGATTGCGAGAGCTCCTCGGGGTGGACAACCGCCGCCACCGTCGCATTCGCGCAGCGGGTCAATCTCGCGCACTCCGCAGCCTGGTCGCTAGCTTGGGCGCCGGACGTCTGCGTCTGCAGACCGGCCAACCACCGGCAGGAGAAGCACCACGCCACGCAGCGGAAGGGACGGCCATCCGCTGCCATCAAGAGCAGTCTCAATTCTCCGGCGCGTTGAGGAAAAACGGACGCCGCGCTATTGCGTATGTAGCGCATCGGACTACTGGGTCGCCACGGAGGCGATCGTCGGCTCGTGGGCCTGGCGGACGAGTGCTCCGGCGATCAGGCGCTCGCAGCGCGGGCGCTCGTGGGCGAGTGCGTGTCGAGCGACCCGGTCCTCGCGGTTGGTCCCGCCAGGCGCCCGCTTGGGCAGAATCCCCTGAGCATGATGCGGGCGAGTGCCGCGAGCGCGAAGGAGCACTGCGGGCAGCTCGGGGAAGTCGGGGTCTTCCGCTTTCCGGGTGACCAACCGCGGGCGGTTACCGGTCAGGGGCCGGTGCCGAGTCTGTCTTCGTCTGCGATGGTCGTCGGGAGGTCGAATCGTTCGAACAGCGCGGGCGCGGCGAACAGGGAGATACGGGTGAGGTGGCTTCGGGTGCAGGCCAGCACAACGATCGCGAAGGCGTGGTAGACAGCGCCGTCGCCGTGGTGGTAAGCCGCGGCGGCGAGTTGACCGTTGGCATGGAGGGGAACCATTCGCCAGTCGCCGGGGTGGCCGATGGCTTGGGTCGCGATGAACGGCACGCATGTCGCCTTACCCGAGAACCAGGTTGTGGCGCCGGTCATCTCCAGGATCGCGTCGTCGGCCAGCAGCTCCTCGATGGCTTTCATGTCCGATTGCTCGAACGCGGTCATGTAGCGGTCGAGAACCAGGCGGGCCTGCGCGTCGACGGGCTCGGCGATCTCCTCGACCGGCATGGTTTGCTGCTGAAGCCGGGCGCGTGCTCGCTGCAACAGGCTCTTGAGAGCCGGAAGCGACACGTCGAGCATCGCTGCGGCTTCAGCGCCCGGTTGGGCGAGGACATCGCAGAGCAGGAACGCGGCGCGTTGGCGTGGAGGCAGGATCTGCGCTGCGGCGATCAGCGCGAGGCGCAGGGTCTCGCGCGCGGCGGCGACTCCTGCCGGGTCGCCGCGCTCATCCACGAGCAGGCCGTCCGGGACCGGCTCGAGCCAGGCAACGTCGCCGGGTGGCGGGACGGGCGGCGCGTGGGGGTCGGGTGATGGTGGCCCGAGCCCCGATGGCAGCACGCGCCGGTTGCGGCTGTGCAGCGAGGTCAGACACACGTTGGTCGCGACCCGGTACAGCCAGGTTCGCACAGACGAGCGCGCCTCGAAGCGGTCAAACGCCCGCCAGGCACGCAGGTAGGTCTCCTGCACCAGATCCTCAGCATCGTGGGCCGAGCCGGTCATCCGGTAGCAGTGAGCGAGCAGCTCTCTTCGGTACGGGCTGGTCGCTGCCTCAAAACGATCGGGCATCACGCTGGTCATCGCCATCGGCATGTTGACTCCCGACGCGTGTGAAAAGAATCGGTCGCTCGCGATTCTTTCGTGCCTGCTCGCGAGTCTGAGTGTGTATGACCGATCTTGATCATCCCCTCCTCAACCACGCAGTCCGCTACATCCTCGACGGCCCGCATCTCAGCGTCCTGGCCACCGCCGACCCGGACGGAAAGCCGCAGACATCGGTGATCTTCGTCAAGCGAGACGGCGATCACATCCTGTTCAGCACCATCAAGGGCCGCCGCAAGACGACCAACATGAGCCGCAACCCCCAGGTGAACCTGCTCGTCCACGGCCTGCCCGTCGACCGTCCAAACTACGCCGGCGACGGCCCGAACTACGCGACCATCTCCGGCACCGTACAGCTCACTGACGATCCAGACGCGGCGTTTCACCAGGAGATGTACGACCTGCACATGGGCGGAGCCACCCCGCCACCCGAGCCGGGAGCACAACGAGTGATCGCGCGTATCGCCCCTCAACGCATCTACGTCCCGACGTTCGCGGCCATCCTCGGAGCCGCCGGGAGCGCAGATGAACAGCAGGCTGCCCGCAGCGAGTGAGGACTGGGCGGCTAACACCGGCATATAAAAGGCCCCGCTAAACGGGGCCTTTCGTGAGCGCGCCCGGAGAGATCCGAACTCCCGACCTTCGGTTCCGGAGACGCGATCGAGACGCTACCCGGACAAGCGTCACGAGCATCCCGATAGGCCGGTCAGACGGTCGATGTCGGTCGCTGGGATTCGCTGCCCTCCCGTGCAGCCGGCGGCGACGTCGCATCCGGGTTGACGCCAAAGTTGGCGGTCTGGGAGCGGCTGCTGTTGCCCTTGTGCAGAGCAACGGCACCCGGGCGAGGTCGCTCCGCGTCCCGCAGGCGTGTCCCGATCTTCGGTCGGGCTGGCACCAGCCGCGGCCCTGTGCAGCGCGATGTGACCACGGCCGGCGAGGAATGAAGTCGCAGCGGTCGACGTCGAGCGCCTGGGGAGACGCCATCACGCACCGTTTTATGGGCTGTTGCGCCCTTTCACATATCTTTCACACGAGCGGATTTCTAGGGTAGGCTCCGGCCAAGACCGTCCCGCCTGACCGAAAGGAAGTGCGCCGGTGAGCAGGGTTAACACGTCTGCGCTCGGGAGAATGCGACGACGGCGGGACGACGCACCAGGCGCGGGGAGGTCCGCTCGGGTACGCCGCGCGGTCGCGCTCGGTGCGATCAGCGCTGCGTGTTTGTCGGGCGTGCTGGCGATGGCTATGACGGCGAGTGCCTCCGGGTCACGGCATCACGGGAACGCCGGGGATCGTGCGCCCACGCCGGCGGACGGACTCGGGATCCAGTCAGGGAAGATCAAGCACGTTTGGCTGATCATTCTGGAGAACAAGTCCTATGACGCGACGTTCACGGGGCTGAACAACAACACGTACCTGTGGCAGACGCTGCCATCGCAGGGGGTGCTTCTGAAGAACTACTACGGCACGGGGCACTACAGCCAGGACAACTACATTTCGCTCGTCAGCGGGCAGGCCACAATCCCTGACATCCAGGATGACTGCCCGGACTACGCCGCGATCGCGGGCAACATCGTCACCTCGGGGTCGCTGCGGACGGATCCCAATTACGGTCAGCTGCGCTCGGCAGCGGGTCCGAACGCGCCGGCTGGCAAGAATGGGTGCGTGTACCCGCGGAGCGTGAAGACGCTGTTCAACCAGCTCGATGCCGCCGGGGTGGGTTGGAAGGGCTATGCGCAGGATCTGAACAACACCTACAACGGCGACCCGAACGGCGTTCCCGGACTGAACTCCAATAGCGCGGGAGTGCAGTACTGCGGCGCTCCCTACCCGACAGCGGGGGCGATCGGCACGCAGCCGAGTCCGGGCAGTGCTGTGGGCAACGATCAGTACGTGCCTAAGCACTTCCCGCCCGTGTGGTTCGAATCGGTTCTGAAATCGGGCGACTGCAACTCCAGGCATATCGCCGATCTTTTCGACCGTCGCGACGGGCTCTATCACGACTTGCAGCACGAGTCGACGACGCCTGCGTTCAGCTGGATCACGCCGGACAACTGCTCGGACGCGCATGACGCGGTGTGCCACGGCAACAACCTCTCGGGCGGGTTCTCGGGCCCGAATACGCCGAAGCCGCCGGTCAACTACACCGGCGGGCTGTACGCGGCTGACCTGTTCCTGGAGCACATCGTTCCCGAGATCGAGGCGTCGCCGGCGTTCCGCGACGGTGGACTGATCGACATCACCTTTGATGAGGCGTTCCCGCCGTTTACCTACACCAGCGACAGCTTCGCCAACTCGACCAAGGACCAACCGAACGCGGCGACCTCGATCGCCGATGACACGGCGGCCGAAACGCTGTTTGGGCGTGGCGTGCACTGGGAGCCTCAGGGTCCGAACACCCCACTGGCCACCAATGCCCAAGGAGACCAGCTGTACCCCGGCGACGGCTATAACTCATTCATCGACCGCGACACGGCGATCCCGGGGCTGATCCTCGGAGGAGGCGACCCAATCGGCGGCAGCGCGACCGGCGGCGCCCGCACGGACTCCGCCTCGGGGGCCCCCGGCTCGGCCACGATCAAGGACAACGCGATCACGCTGCGTGACGTCGGGCGAAGCGTCACAGACACCACAGATCCCGCCAGCCCGATCCCGACGAACTGCGTGGTGGCCAACGTCGTTGACACGCCCGTAACGGCTACGGTCTCGAACGAGTCGGGCGGGTTCGCCGACGCCGGTTCCTTCACGCTCACCTGCAACGGCGTGGCGACGGCGCCCACCGCAATCGTGACCAAGATCAACCTCGGCCCGCAGACCGCCGCCACGGATCCGCTGTTCGATGCCACCCACCCGACGAACGGTGGTGGCGACACCGGCAGCGTTCTGATCAGCCCGTACATCCGGCCGCACTCGGTCAGCACCCGGTTCTACAACCACTACAGCTGGCTTCGCACCATGGAGGATCTGTTCAACGTCAGCCACGCGTCACGGGGTCTCGATGGTCGCGGCCACCTCGGCTACGCCGCCCAGCCCGGTCTGGCGCCGTTCGGGCGCGACGTGTTCAACAATCCGCGCGGCGAGCCGCGGGACGCTCCGGGCTACCGACTGAACCGTTGAGAGGCCAAGACCAGGAGGCAGCCGAAAAGGCTGATCGGTCAGTGCCCTCGGCACCTCGCCAGACGAGCCGGGCCACCGGGCCCGGCTCGCGCGCGATCCGAGCCGGGCTCGCCGTGACGCTCGCGGCCTTAGTAGGAGCGATTGCTGCCATCACCACGCTCGGCGGCGGCTCGAACGATCACTCACGTCACAGTCGGGCGGCATCGCGACCCGAGACGGCGGTCCGAGCATCAAGCCAGGTTGCCCAATCAGTGAGCCAAAACCAGCGCCCGGTCACGACGTCGGGTAGCACGTACGGGTACATCCCGGCCTGGCTCGGAAGGCCCAAGGTCCCGGTCGGCCGCATGGTTACGGCCACAACAGCCCACCCGTGGCTCGCAGTTCAAGGAGACACCGTCCGCGTCCAACTCCCCAAAGCGCGACTCCTAGCGACCGTCGTGGGACCGGCCGTCCCAGAGGAGGGCAACGTGCCGGTCCCGGAAACCTCACCATGTACCTTTACCGTCACGCTGACATCCGCCACAGCCCCGATCCCGATCCGGCCAATGCAGTTCGCTGCGATCGACGAGCGGGGCACCGTCCACCGCCTGCAGGTGCAAAGCCTCGACGGGGGGCCGCCGGCGACCCAGGTCACACCTGGCACGACCGTTCGGCTGAAGATGTCCGCAGTACTCCCGACCGGCGAGGGCAGCCTCACGTGGGCGCCTCTGGAGGGCCGCAGACCGCCCGTGCAGTGGGACTTCGACGTAGAGATCGACTAGCCCTCGGCGCCGGCATCGACCGGGCCGAAACCACGTTCCCCCCACGTACACCCTCTCCGAAAGCAGTTCGCCGAAGGCTCGGCCCCTTGACCCGCGAAAGCGCTCAAGCCGACCGCGAGCACGCCTCGGGCACGTCGATGTGCCCGCCGCCAACGGCGATCTCGACGCCTGGAGCGGGAGTGCCGGTGTCGGCGCGATTGCGGCCGCTTTGGTGGTTGTAGTTTCCCGACCTTCGGTTAGCGCAGCGAGCAGCGGTGGACCGATCCGTCGGCGACGGGCAACGTGCGCGCTTGTGGCGAAAGGCACGTCGCTCGTGCCTTGCGAGCTGGCACCTGCCTTCATGCTCGCGCGAAACGATGACGGAGCGGCGTTATGACCGTCAGCCAGCTAATCGCGATGCTGAAATCGCAGCCCGGCGAGACCGAGGTGTACTACGACTACGACGAGGCGAACCGCCTGGAGATCAATGGGATGTTCCGCACTCGCGACGAGCGCGACGAGGAAGTCGTCGTACTGCAGTCCCGGCGATGAGCGTCGTGGATCGCTTCTGCACGGAGGATTTTCGCGCTCAACGGCGTGAACAAGGGACGCACAGAAGGATGTGCGGCGGGCGTGCCGGAGGCCTTCGGAGCGGGGGTAGACGGGGTATGTACGCGCGTTCCCGCTCGCAGCGAGACCTCATGGGTCGATTGCCCAGTGAGTGACGACGCCGCTCCCTGGAATGAGGCGCTGATGTTGCTCGCAGCCATTGTCACCGTCGCCGTGGGCTGGGCCGTGTGGGCGTTGGCGCATTGATCGCGCTCACTTCGGCGACGACTCTGCTCACCGTGCGCGCCGGACGCGGTGCTGGACTTCGTCCAACGCGGCAGTCGGGCTGACCGCGCCGCCGCCTCGACGCAGGCCCTGACAAGCCCCGTTCGACCATGCGCCTGGGTTTGTGATCGCCCGGTAGAGCTTGACCGTCTCATCGAGCTTCTCTGGCGCCTCGGACCGAGCGGTCGATCGAGACGCTTTATACCGCGCGACTGCGTCCTGGCCGGAGAGGTTGAAGGACCTCTGAGGCCCGGCTCAGGTTCCCCGGTTTCCCGCCACCGCCCGCAGATGGCGGAACGGCTTGCCGTCCCGGAGCTCGCGGATCACGCCTTCGACCAGGCCGCCGTCGGGTAGGGCTAGCCCGTCGGTGACCGCATTGACGACTTCCCGCTTGCGCTGGATCAGCCGCGCCATCGTCTCGTCAATCGTCTCGGCGGCCAGCAGGTACCAGGCCGTGACCGCGTCGCGCTGTCCGATCCGGTGGCAGCGGTCCTCGGCCTGGTCGTGGATAGCCGGCGTCCATTCCAGCTCGAGGAAGGCGACGTTCGAGGCGCGCGTCAGCGTGATGCCGTGCGCCGCCACGCGGGTCGCGCAGACGATCAGCTGCGGGCCACCCTCTTGTTGGAAGGCGGCGATGGCCTGCTCGCGGGCGGCGATCGAATCCTCTCCGAGCAGATGCTGCGCGTGGGGAAACCGGCGCAGGACCGCGCGCTGGACCTCGACGTGCCGGGCGAACACGACAAGCGGCTCGCCGGAGTTGAGGAAATCGTGGATCCAGGCGATCCCAGCCGCGAGCTTGCCCCGCGCGGCCAGGCGTTGGAGCGTCGTCAGCTGAGCCAGGCGCTCGGCCCGCAGGGTTGCGGCGATCTTCGCATCAAGCGAGCTCAGATCCAGCGGCTGGCTGCGCAGCCACTCGATCACATCGTCCTCGGCCAGGCGGTACTCGGCCTCGTTGGTGAGGCTGACCGCGACCACGACCTGACGCTTGGCGGGCAGCTGCGGGATCACCTCGGACTTCAGCCGCCGCACGAAGCAGTGGCGGCGCAGGTGCCAGTGGAGCCGCTCCTCGTTGAGCTCGCCATCGAACTGGCGACGGAAGCTCGCCCCCGAGCCGAACTCATGCATCCGCCCGATCACCCGGAGCTGGGCGATCAGCTCCTCGGCGTGGTTGAGCACCGGCGTTCCGGTGAGCGCGAGGCGCAGGCCATCGGGAGCGACCGCCTCGGCGAGCCTGCGGACCGCCTGCGTCCGCTTCGCGTGCGGGTTCTTGACGTAATGGGACTCGTCCGCAACCAGCGCCTTGACGCCCCGGCGGGCCAGGGTCTGGCGGTGGGCGTCGACGATCTCGTAGTTGAGCACGGTCAGGTCGGCCCGCTCCGCCATCACCCTCCGTCCCGAGACGATTGCGAGCGAGCGATGGGGTAGCCAGCGAGCCGCCTCGCGGGCCCACGTCAGCTTCATCGAGGCCGGGCATACGACCACGGCGGGAAACGCATCGTCGGCCTCGAGGATGGCGAGCGCCTCGACGGTCTTGCCCAGCCCCTGTTCGTCAGACAGAAAGCAGCGGCGAGCCTCGAGCGCGTAACGAACGGCTGCCCACTGAAACGGCGCGAGCTCGCCGCCCAGACGTCCCGCGATCTCATCGATTGGATCTGCCTCCCGCGCCCTGGAGGCCGCAACCGCCTTGCGCGCCGCTCGGTTTTCGGCGACGAGCGCAGCAAGCTGGTCCCCCGCCGCCGGCGTGACCTCCACCTGATGCAGCGCGACGAACGCATCCAGCTGGTCGGCAATCCACGGGTCCACCTTCAACTCGTTTCGGACCGCTCCCGGCAGTCGCTCGAACGCGGCCGCCACATCGTGGTCCCACAGCACCTGAAGCGAGAACCGCTGGCCGGCGACACCGCTACCGAATGTGAGCCGCGCCGGCGGTGGAGCCTCTCCGCGCTCGACGTACTCCAGGCAACGGGCCGCCGCCACGCTGAGCCGGCCAGGCTCCATCTCGGCCAGCACCCCGGCCGCCTGCGCGGTCATCGGCACCAGCACACGGCCGTCATGCTCGACGATGCTCTCGCGCAGCACGGGTGGGGGCGAGCCAGCCAGCGTGTCCAGCGCCCACCACCCGCGGCCGTCGTAGACCGAGGTGCGGACGTGACCGATCCATCGCTCCGAAGCCGCTGTCAACCAGGCATCGACTTCAGGACTGCATGTGAGCTCGGGGTAGAGGTGCAGGATCTTCCGGAGCTTCACCGACACCCAGTCATCCGCCGGCGCCACCCACTCGCGCGCGTCCCAATCGAAGCGTCGCCCCGGCAGGGTCCGAACGGCGCTGACCAGCACCGCGTCGTATGGGAACGCGAGCACCACGACCCGACCACCCGCGCCGTCCGGACGCAACATCACATTTGGCTGATCGGGGACGGGCCACATACCGACGAGCACGTTAGCCATCGAAGGGTGGCGTCGCTCGGGAGGCAGACCAGAATTCGCATGCCCGACCCGCGGCAGTACTAACGCATGACGTCGTCCAATGTGACCACGAGCGCGAGCTTCCCCTATCCATGCGATTCGACAGCAGGACGACGGCCGCGCCGGTCACACGACGGGCTGCTGCTTTCGCGCTGGAGGCAGAAGTCGCCTAGTCGTAACCGCTTCAGGCGTTAGCCAGCCATGCTTGGCCGGCGCGGGCCACGAGTCGCGGACCTGCATTCGTGATCGGGCATGCATGCCGCCGGCGACCGTTAGTCGTCCTGCTCAGCGCGGACAGGGCGCCTCAGCCGCCGCCGGCAGTTCGTTCGGCACAGCGACGCCGCCGGCGGTCGCGCTTGCCGCGCTGAGCAGGTCTTGTCAGACGGGACAAGGATGCTCGTGCTGGCAGTGGAGCGGGTCTTGCCCGCCGAAGCTGGCGGTCCACGTCCACGCGTCATCACCCCGTGCATCAAGATCAATCCGGCCGGTGCGGGCGTCGTCAGATCTGTCCTGCGGAGTGCTGCACGAACGGCGCTGACGCCTAGCGACCGAGTGCGTTGTGCAGTTCGGTGACCGTCGGCTCGGACGCGTCGGCGGGCAGGTGTGGCCTGACGGATGCGTGAAACCAACGCTCCCACTGCTCTCGGGTCTCCCAGACCTCGGTCACCGTCACGCCGTCGGGCGTGATCTCGGCCGCGTGGGAGACAAACCCGTCGGACTCGCGCAACGGCTGTCCGACGTTGGCAATGATCTGCTCGTAGGCCTCGGCGGGCAACTGAGGGGCATGCTGGGTCATGCTGATCGGCATCGGTTCTCCGTGGTACTTGGGGGCGGGTCAGCGTGTGGCTGGCGGGGCAGGTGTGAGGCCGTGGCGGCGCATTACCTGCGCGATAGCTGCGTGGTCTGGCGGCCCGCCGACCGACGCGGCTAGGACGTCGCCTACCTCGCGGAAGTAGGCAGGCCCGAACACACCGGGGGTTGCGATCGCCAGGAACGTCGCGTCAATGTCGCCGCGGTTCTGAAACCCGTGGATCTGCCCGCGCCGCACGCACACCACCTCGCCGGGCCCGACGTCGACCGCTTCCTCCTCGATCGTCCAGGTCGTGCTGCCCTCGAGCCCGTAGATCGTCTCCTCGAAGCAGTCATGGCTATGGGGCGCCGGCATCCGCGAGCTGGCTGGAACGTTGCACTCGAACACCGACGCGCTCCCGTTCGAGTCCGCGGCCTCGACCAGGAAGCGCACGCCGAGCTCGCCGACCGTGATCGTGTCGTTGCCCCTGGTCCTGTACATCGTGGCCCCTTTTCGGTGGTGTCGTGCAGGTGGCTGCGCTTGGGTAGAACCCATTGAGTAAAGCGACTTGACCACTGTATACTGGGCCGCATGAGTCTGTCAAGCGGCTTTACTGAATCCGATGCTGGGCCTGCGCCGCCGCCGCTGATCGGAGCGCTGTTGCGAGTCCCATGGGAGACGGTGCGCGAGCGAATGCTCGCCGGCCTACACGAGCGGGGCTTCACCGACCTCGTCGCAGCGCACGTGGACGTGTGGCGGTACCCCGGCCCAGAGAACCAGCGCCCCTCGGAACTCGCCACCCAGACACGCATGACCAAACAGGCGCTCAACTACCTGCTCGGCCAGCTCGAGCACCTCGGATACCTGACCCGCGAAACCGACAGCAACGACCAACGCTCCAAGCGCGTCCGCCTCACCCCCAGAGGCCATGCCGCAACCAGAGCAATCTACGAAATCGTCCAAGACGTCGAAACCGAATGGGAACAACAACTCGGACCACGAAAGTTCGGCCAGCTACGCCGCTTACTCACCCAGCTCAATACGATCACCACCCCGACGAACGACCAGGCCTAAAGGGAACCGATCAGAACGAGCAGCCAACGTCCCAGCAGGCACTCCACCCTCGGGATGCTCTCCCCAGTCGCCTACGAACAGCAACGACTCTCGCCGCTCGGTGGTTGAGATCACACGCTCGAACAACAACAATCAACCCACACACCAGGTGTCACGCAAACCGGGGCAGGTCCGGCTGATCGGGGCACAGTGTTGAGTTCAGGCGAGTGCGCAAGCGAGTTGACTTAGGCCTCCGTCCCGTCGGCGCCCCTGCTCTGCATTAGGTTATGCCTATCTATGCACCAGGTGGTGGTCCGGTGGATTGCGTGGCGCTGGGCAATCGGTCCCGGGCAGGAGCGCCTGAGTCCGGCCGGGGGCCCTCGCCTACGCCTGCACATGGGCGTGGCGCGGTCTCGGTTGTCGTCCCCTCACCGGCACACATCACCGAACCAGTGTTACGGCACACGCCCTCAGCCAGTGCTCTCGGGACGGCTCCACGCGACGGTGTGCCGGCACCGGTTCCTTTCCGTACGGAGCAACTGCTTGGCGTCGTGGTCAACTGGCCCTCGGTGGGCCTGACCGATGATTTTTGGGCGCCATGCTCGTCTGTACGCCGAATACCGACTCACGGGAGGCTGACGCCATGCGGAAACTGACCTTCGGCATGAACCTGAGCCTGGACGGCTACATCGCCGCGCCCGGCGACGACCTCGGCTGGAGCGTGCCGAGCGACGAGCTGTTCCGGTGGTGGTCCGACCGGGTGGGGGCGACAGGCCTGGCGCTGTACGGGCGCAAGCTGTGGGAGACGATGAGCTCCCACTGGCCGACCGCCGACAAGCAGCCGGGCGCCACACCGGAGGCGATCGAGTTCGCCAGCCGCTGGCGGGACATGCCGAAGGTGGTGTTCTCCTCGACGACCAGCACGGTCGACTGGAACACCCGTCTGGTCACCGGCGACGCGGTCACCGAGATCGCCAGGCTCAAGGCCGACGACGGCGGCCCCATGGACATTGGCGGTGCCACACTCGCCGCGGCGGCCATGCGGGCCGGGCTGATCGACGAGTACGCGATCGTCACCCATCCGGTCCTGGTGGGCGGCGGCACGCCGTTCTTCACGGCCCTGGACAACTGGGTGAACCTGAGCCTGGTGGAGACCCGGGCGTTTCCCGACGGCGTGGTGCTGACCAGGTACGAGACCAGGCGCTGAGTGCCCGACGTCGGATCAGCGATGCCCGAGAGATGACAGAGGGGGTCTCTGCGCCGGGCGTTAGGCGCGCGCGTCGGCAGGCAGGCTGACGAGCTCGGCGCTTTGTTCCCACAGGCTCCGTGCGAGGTTGTCGTCCTGGGCCTGGTCGCTGGGGGCAACCACCTGCTCGTCTTCGATGTACTTCCCGGTGAGGGCGGCGGCGTCGTCGGATAGGGCGAGCCACACCAGGGAGTGGGCGCCGCGCTCGGGGGAGCGGAGGAAGGGCGCACCCAGCGTAGCGATGACTTTCCAGATTCCGTTTTCGTTCTTGGCGAAGCCGGTGCGCACGACGCCGGGGTGAAAGCAGTTGGCGTGCAGCTCCGGCGCGCGCCTGGCCAGTTCGCGGGTGAACAGGATGTTGCACAGCTTCGAGGTGCCGTACACGCGTGGCGAGTAGGACTTCTCCGATTGCAGGTCGTCGAGGTCCAGGCGCCCGGACCGGTGGGCGCCGGACGCGGTGGTTACGACGCGGCTGCCGGCAAGGCGGTCTCGCAGCAGGTGCGTGAGCAGGAACGGTGCGAGATGGTTCAGCGCGAAGGTCTGCTCCAAGCCCTCAGAGGTCTCCTTGCGCGAGGCGAACAGTGCCCCCGCGTTATTGGCAAGGACGTCAATGTGCTCGTGGCGCCCGCGGATCTCGTCGGCCAGCACCCGGACGTTGGACATCAGCGATAGATCGGACACGTGCCCGTGGACCCGTCCACCGCCACCTGCTGTCATGGCTTCTTCAACGACCAATCGGACGCGCTCAGGATCGCGTCCCGCGAGGACGACCTCGGCGCCTCGACGAGCGAGCTCGATCGCGGCGGCTCGCCCGATGCCGCGAGTAGCTCCCGTGAGCACGACGACAGTCACGCAACTCACCTTACCTGCGCCCGCTCGCCTCGCCCGTACATCGTGGGCCGCTGCGCGATGCTCCGCTCGGCGGACCGCCCAGGTCTTCGCGCGGCCCGGGCACAGCCGACGATCGGACGTCGCCATTGCTCGAGCGGCGGCCGTTCACGACCCTGGCGAGGCCTTTCGTCGCATTCCAATCGTCCGGCGCTGGCGGCAGCGACCGCTCCCTTGTCGCCAATGCCATGGCGCACCGTCGCCTGGCTCCCAAGTCAAAGCAATCGCGCCCGCTGCGGCAACCGGACGCGCAAACCTGGCCTCCGGGCCCGCCGCTCGTCCGCGAGCCGCACGACTCCTTCGCGCTGGGAGCAGTCACGGCGGCGAGCGCGATCGCGTGGTGCCGTCTGTCCGATACCGGTCGTCCTCGAGCGCCCAGTCAGCTCCTACTCCGTGGCTCCTTTCGTAGCCGAGCAGGAGCGTGCGGCTGACGACCCGCCGGACACGCGCGACCAACCTCGAGCCCCAGGTGGGCTCCTGCTTCGTCGGCTCGAACCGGAAGCGGCGGGCGCGTCCTGTAGCCGGTTCTTAGCTGTCCCTCGTCGTCCTGAGGGGAAGCGGCCGGCACTGTCAATTCGCGCGTCGTCCGGGTGTACGGATCGAACACATCGGGGACGTGGATGCTGCCGAGGTCGGCCGTATCGCGCGGGACTTCCGCAAACGTGGCGAGGAGAACGGAGCGGACCTCTCGGTGTAGTTCCCCAGCTCGTCCTTTCGACATTCTCGATCGCGACGCTCCATGTACCCGCGTTCGTGGGGATGCAGTAGCCATCGGCCGGCTCACGCGACCGAGACGCGGACTTCCGTGGTGCCTGGGCAAACAGCGCTGTCAACAACGTCGATCGCGAGGCGCCCGCAGCTGCCCGAAACTCAGCAAGTCGCGACCGGCCGCCGCGCGCTTCTGCTCGGCGGGAAACGAACAGTGCGATGACGACGTTCCTGCTCGTCCGTCCGGGACGACCGGCTACCGTCCCGCCGTTGCCTGCTCGGTTCGGAGAGCGGCAGTGCGGTGTGCTTGCTGGCGTGCGCCGGTAATGCCGTGGGAAAGCCCTACGGCGAGTGGCGCTCACCTAGGTAAGCAACGACTCTCGACGGCGCCGGCGCAGTTACTGCTACCGCGATGGCGAGACTCGGGGCCGGCCTTGGCGATGGGGTGTCGCGGTCTCGCCGATGTGTCAGCGCTGGGGGTTGCGCCGGACGCAGAGGGCGTTCAGGTCGATGCCGTAGAAGCCGGCGGTCTGACAGCCGATCCTGGCGGAGAAGAAGTCGTGGATTTCGCTGTTGCCGTACGCCACCAGTGGTGCGGCGTTGCGGGCGAGGTCGAGGTCGAGTTTGCCGTAGGTCAGGTAGCGGTCGGGGCCGGACAGTCGCGCGGCCGCGGTGAGCTTGCGCTGGTAGGTCGGGTCGTTGAAGGCCGGCTCGACATCGTCCTCGAGCAGCGCGTTCAACATCCCATAAGGATCGGGAAAGTTGGGGTCCCAGCCACCCCACGCCAGATCGAACGGCGGGTTGCGCTCAGACAGGCGTGAGATCAGGTCTTGGAGCGTGAGGGTCTGGATCTGAACGTGGAGGCCGATTGTTGCGAGGTCGGTTTTGACGATCTGTGCCTGCTGGGGGAGAGGCGGGAAGTTGGCTGTGTCGAGGATTGCGGTGCGACCGTTTCCCTTGGCGAGCGCTCGGGCTCTGACGCGGTCGGGCGTGAGGGGATAGACGTGTGCGGTGCGGTACCCGGGCATCCCCGGCGGCAGGTAGTGGTCGGTGGGATGGTCGGGCAGCGGCGCCGCGCCCCCGCCCAGCGCGGCCAGCGCGCGGCGGTCGATCGCGTAGTTGACCGCCTGCCGCAGACGCGCGTCGCTGAACAATGGCCGGTGAGTGTTGAAGACGAAGTAGTCGAGCGACATCTGCGGGTTGACGACGAACAGTGGCGTTTCATGCACGGCGGCTGAGCTGCCGGGCCCGTACTCGGCGGCGAGCCGTGACACTTCCGCGGCGAGGCTTCCCGACAGCCCGGCGCTGCCCGAGGCGTAGTCGAGCGACGTGTAGTCGGCGGTGCCGTTCGTCACCTGCGCCACGGCTCGTCCGGTCGGCATCCCGAGCGCGACCTGGATCCGTTCGAACTCGTGGGGGCGGCTGCCATGGTAGTTGGGGTTGCGCAACAGCACGACCGCTTTCCCGAAGGTGAACGACTGCAGGTAGTAGGGGCCCGCCGACGGGAGCGTGCGGACGCCGTTGGGATCGAGCGGGGTATCGGATGGCACGGCGCACGTCGGCGGTTCGGTGAGCCTGGCAACTAAGTCTGGCCTGGGTGCGACGAGGCGGATCACGAGCGTGTCTCCGCGCGCGGTAATCCCGGAGATTTGGTGTGCCTTGCCGGTCCGGTATGCGCTCATGCCGACGATATCGCTGAAGTCCGGCTCCTGAAAGCTCTTCATCGTCGGGTTGAACGCCCGCTCCATCGAGTACTTGAAGGTCTGCGCGGTGACAGGCTCGTCCGAGGGGGGTGAGAAACGAAAGCCGGGTCGGATCTTGAACGTGTAGGTCCGGCCGTCGGCGGAGATCGTCGGTAGCGACTGCGCCACCTCGGGCGTGGGCCGCGCACCAGCAGCTCCGGGTTCGTCCGGAAAGTTAAAAAGCTTGGCGCACGTCGCTTGCAGGAGCTGCGGCTCCCGAATGTCGGCGACCAGCGCGGGGTCCATCGACTGGGGACCGGCAGGCCAGTCGATCCGCAGCGTTCCGCCTCCGGTTGGTCCGGCGGCGGGGATCGGTTGCGCGTCGACCGTGACCCAGACGCGGTCGTTCGCCACCGTGAGCGCCTGCGGACTGGCGCCGACCGGGATCGTCGCGATCACCTTGTCCGTGAGAGGGTCGATTCGGTCGACGGTGCCGTCGCCGCTATCGGCGACCCACACCGAGCCCGCGCCGACGGCAATGCCGGCGGGCGAGTTCCCGACCGGGATCGTCGTGTTCACCGCTGTAGTGCCGGGATCGATCCGCACGACCGCGTTGTCGAGCGAGTCGGCGACCCACACGCCGCCATCGCCGACCGCGATCCCGTCCGGCCCGTTCCCGACCGCGATCGCTGTCAGCAGCCCGGTCGGATCCCGGCGCGTGACGTTGTTGGCCTCGTTGTCTGTGATCCACACGACACCGTCGCCGCCGATCGCGATCCCCGTCGGGCTGGCGTTCGGATCGAGCTGCTGAACGATTCGCCCCGATCCTGCGTCAAGGCGCGTGAGCAGCCCAGCCCCCGGCGCGGCCCACACCTGATCGCCTCGCGCCGCAACGGCTTCCGGGCCACCCGTGATTACGTTGCCGATCGGCACGATGATCAGCGAGTTGAACCGGGGATCGATCCGGCTCACCGAAACGGCGGCGGCGGACGGAGCCAGATCAGCGGCGGCGACCCAGACCTGACCCGTGCTTGCCGCGATCCCGGTAGGCGTGAGTTGCCCGACTGATATCGCCTGGAGCGTCTGTAACGTTCCGGGGTCGACGCGCGAGACCGTCCGATCGTCTTGGTTGGCGACCCAGAGCGACCCCGAGCCGTACGCGATCGCGCCGGGTCCGGTACCGACCGGGATCGCGGCCACGAGAGCGTTCGTCCTGGCATTGATCACAGCCACCGAGTTGGGCGCGACCCGCACCCGTCCCGTGCTCTTGCTCAGGATCACCGCGACCACCGCGATCGCTGCCAGCAGGACGGCGCCGGCGGCGGCGATCAGCACTCCACCACCCCGAGCACGCGGTGCCGGTCGCCTCGACGGGCGGCCGGGCGCCTTGAGCCCGGGGTCGTGCGCGAGGATCGCCCGTTCGAGCTCGTGGAGTTCGGGTCCGGGTTCGATCCCGAGCTCGTCGATCAGCGCGCGCCGCGCCCGCTGGTAGCGCTCCAGCGCATTCGCTTGGCGCCCTGACCGGTACAACGCGAGCATCAGCTGGGCCTGGAGGCGTTCGTGCAGCGGATGCTCCGCCACGAGCGCCTCCAGCTCGCCGACCAACGCCGCGTGCCCGCCGAGCGCGAGGTCCGCGTCGATCCGATCCTCCAACGCCCCCAACCGCTCCTCCTCGAGCCGGGCGATGACCGCCTGCGCGAACGACTCATACGCGAGGTCCGCCAATGGCGGCCCGCGCCACAAGGCCAACCCCTCACGCAGCTGGCTAGCGGCGCGTTGGTAATCGCCTGACTCGAGCGCGCTCCGCCCCTCACCCGCCAGCTGCTCAAAGCGGTCGAGATCGACCTGCCCGGGTTCGACGTGCAGCACGTAGCCGCGCCCGCGAGTGACCAGCAACCCGTCGCCGAGTGCCTTTCGCAGCTCCGAGACGAACACCTGGACGGTCTTCGCGGCGGTCGCCGGCGGACGCTCGCCCCACAGCTCATCGATCAGCCGATCGCTCGAGACCACCTCACCACGGTGCAGCACGAGCACCGCCAACAGCGCCCGCTGCTTGGGACCCCCGACCGCCACCGGCCGGCGGGCCTCGACGACCTCAAACGGCCCCAAAACTCGAAACGCGACCACAGCCCCAAACCCTCAAACCGCGACCGTACCACCTCGCGCAGCGCCTGGAAACCCCCCGCCGAGACGACGCGCTTACCGATCACTTACCGCTCCTAACCGCCCGCTCACGCCCCCGGCCCACAGTTCCGCCGATCCGATCGCACCGCGCGACCGGCAACCACAGGAGGAACGGCCATGACCACCCACCACCGCATCGTCCCCGCCGCCGCGGTAGCGCTCGCACTCACCGTCGGCGCCGCCCCCGCCACCGCGAGGCCCAACTATCTGGGCGCGGCCCAAAGCGCGAACGTCCGCGCCGGCACGCAACCGCCCGCCCAGGCCAGCACCCGCCCGGCTCCGGCAGCGACCGTCGTGCGGATCATCCCCGCAAGCGGGGGCTTTGACTGGGCGGACGCAGGCATCGGCGCCGCCGGCGGCCTCGCGCTCTCGATCCTCGGGATCGGCACGGCGCTAGTGCTCACCGATCGACACGGCCGCCACCCCCACCGCCCCGCGACGCCGACCAGCTGACCGCGCGGCCCGAGAACGACACCATGCCTACGTTTGCAAGCAATCGTCATGTGCGGCCCAGGCCGCGAATCGGCCCTGGCTCCACACTCGCCGCGGCGATCATCACCGCGGTGCTAGCCGCGGTCGCGGTCGCGTCGCCGGCAGCGGCGGCACCCTTCGCGCCGGCGTGTCCGGACACCGTCATTCCGAACATCGCGATCAGCCCGACCGCAGCCGGATGCTGGAACGCGATCGCCGTCCAGACGGTCCGCCTCGCCGCCCCATACCCACTACAGGGAATCATCTACACGGCGTACACACAGGCCGCGGTCTACGACGCGGTCACCAAAATCGAGGGGCGATACGTCCCGTACCACGACTTCGTTGTCCCCGAAGACGTGGACGTCGCGGACGCCTCGCCCGACGCGGCGACCGCCGCCGCGACGTACACGATCCTCACCTCCCCGTTTCTCGCGTTCCCCGCGTCCGCGCAGGCCGGGCTCGCCGCCAAGTACTCAGACTACATCGACGCGCTCGGCGGAGTCGGAACACCCTCGGTGCTGGCCGGGATAATTGTCGGCCAGGCCGCCGCGAACGACCTGATCGTTTACCGCGCCGGGGACCGCGACGAATCGATCACCTACGCCCCTCCGCCGCTCACCCCGGGCGCCTGGACATTCGCGCCCCCGCCTTCGCTGCAAACCGCGCAAACCCCGTGGGCGGCGGTGATGCGCCCGTTCATGCTCCAACGCCCCTCCCAGTTCCGCGTCGAACCCCCACCCTCCCTCCACAGCCCCCAATGGGCGCGGGAATACAACGAAATCAAGGCCTACGGAGCGGTCAACAGCACCGTCCGCACCCCCGACCAGACCGCCACCGCGGAGTTCTGGGGTGCATTCGCGCTCAACCAATCAAACCAAGCCTTCCAGGACGTCGCGATCACCCACAACATGGACCTCGTCGAGACCGCACGACTGCTCGCGATGGGCAACCTCCTCGACAGCGACGTCGGCATCGCCTGCTGGGACTCCAAATACCACTACCTGTTCTGGCGGCCCATCATGGCCATCCGCAACGCCCAAATCGACGGAAACCCCGCCACCCAACCCGACCCCACCTGGACCCCACTGCTCGTAACCCCGAACCACCCCGAATACCCCGCCGCGCACACCTGCATCACCGGCGCCGAAGCCGAGATGTACGCCACCGTCCTCCGAACCCACCACATCGACGTCACCATCCACGGGTCCACCGACGGCACCCAGAACAACTGGACCGCCGTCCAAACGTTCAGCACCGTCAACGATCTCGACCGCAACGTCGTCAACGCTCGAGTCTGGGCAGGACTCCACTACCGCGGATCAGCCCTAGAAGGACTCGAACTCGGTCGCCAAGTCGCGCACTGGACCCTTCAGCGCCACTTCCAACCCACCCGATAACCAACCGACCAGGCGCCACCCGGCGCAAAAACCACCCGCCGGGTGGCGCCTACCCGCCACACGACCGCGGCCAAGCCGGCCACCTCATCAATCCTGACGCCGCCACCAGCCGTGCGTGCACCGTCACCACCGCCGCCCGGAAGAAGCCGCAATCACCGACCGCGGCTAAGGAAACCGCCGCACCCCCTACCGGGCCTCATGTCTGCGGGGACACTGCAGCCCGCGCACGACACCCGGGTGCCAGAGGAGGCGCCAGCCTCGGAGCGTGCTGGTGCCCATGGTCACGGGCCGGCGTCCCTGGGCCACGTGGAATAGACGAGGCGGCAAACCAGTCAGCTCTCCAGAGGAGGGAGGCATGTCTGCTCAGCAGTTGTTGGACGCCGCCGGCCGACCTCGGTCTCCGGCGACGATCCCGGGCCACCACTCCGGGCGGATCCCCCCGAACAAGGGCCGACGCCACCCGGCGGACCCGCCCGCGGTCGACGAGATCGATGCGGTCACGCGCCATGCCGGCGACGCCGTCACGGCCGGCGGATGCGGGGTCTGATCGTTGGCTGCGGCGCGCCGGTTTGCGGATCCATGCGGCGCTCACGCTCGACGAGACCGACCTGAACGAGCGGCGGGGGAGTTTTGCTGATCCCGCATGGGAAAGGGCGACCGGCGTCGCGAGCTCGGGACGGACCCGTGGGCATGGTCCGTCTTGGCCAACTCGACGAAGGACCGCGCCGAACTGCCGCCGGGACCGCTGTTCTGTGTGATTGATAGGCCAACCCGCGGTCGCGCGTGGCGTGCCACCGCCGTCCGCTCGGAGCTGCGCCACCTCGCGGTTGAGGCTGGGGTCAGACGCAGGTTTGTGCCCCATCAGTTGAGGCATGCGCACGCTGTCGAGCTGTTGCATGAGGGGATCCCGCTGCCGCTGATCCAGCGCCGGCTGGGGCATACATACCTCTCGACCGCCGGCACCTACCTGGAGGGAATCTCCTCGGAAGAGATCATCGGCGCGGTCCGCGCCCGGAAGGCACCAATGATGCACGCCAGCGCCAGGCTCGAGCTCTAACAAGGGCTGTTCTGCGAGAGCGCGCCGGCGCTCCCGCACACAGGACACTGCCGCTGTCTGAATCGGCAAGGGGAACACGGCAGCACAGCGCTGCTGGTCGTCCTTTGCACCAGTGGGGTCGCGGTCACTTGATCCGCTCGTGTGCATATGCAACGCCGGGTTCGGCGACCAGCTGGCCGGTGAGCGCGGCTGTGTCGCTCGCGCAGACGAAGCAGCTGTGCCACGTCGATAAGCCCGCAGACGATCGCAACTCGTCCAGACCAGGGGACGCGACCAGCGGCGATGTTGGCGGCTGCTCGCACCGGCGAAGGAGCCGTCACCTGCTATCGGCGCAGACCGGGGAGGTCGGCGAGATGCGCGTGTTGGCGCTTGAAAGCGAGACTTGGGTTGAATGCCTGTATGCCGATCACGTTCAACCACAGCATCCTTGCCGCGCGCGACCGTCACGAATCTGCCCGCTTTTTGGCCGATGTGCTCGGCTTGGAGGAACCCGCGAGCTGGGGTCCGTTCACCCAGGTCAGGCTCGACGACGGGGTGTTCATCCAGTTCGCCGAGCCGGCGGTGGATGAGATTCAGATGCAGCACTATGCGTTTCTGGTGGATGACGAGCGCTTCGATGAGATCCTCGGCCGTGTTCAAGCACGTGGGATCTGGTACACGGCCGATCCGAACCCGTCGTGCCCGCAGCAGATCAACACCAACCACGGTGGGCGAGGCTTCTACTTCCACGATCCGGCCGGTCATGGCCTGGAGGTCCTGACCCGTCCCTACGGCTCGCTGGAAGCGGGTTGACCGCCACCGGTCAAGCGTCAAACCCTCCCTTCCCGGCCCCGCAACGCGACTCGGCCCGGCGTGCCGCAAGATACGCGCCGCGCCCAAAGCTTGGCCAGCGCAGTCATCTTGATCGCGGCAGAGCCTTGTCGGCGTCCGCTCCGGCCCGGGGGGCTCGGCTGCGCGGCATAGCTGTTTTCGGAAGTCGCCCTGTCCGCCGGAGGCACCATCCGCCCAGCACCGTCTGCGACACCTAGGTCATGCTGTACGCCATGGTCACCACCCTCGGCTCCTTCCCCTGCCTCGTCATGGGCGAGGGGCCGCCGCTGGTGTTCTTGGCCGGACTGCTGCCCAAGACCGGCGTGGCCAGCTGGCAAAACATGCACGCGGCCAGCGCCGCGCCCTACGCGACCCGGCGGCGCGTTTACTACCTCAACCGCCGCGCAGATCTCCCAGCCGGGATCACCTTCGCCCAGTTGGCCGCAGAGCACGCGCACGCGCTCCGCTGCAGCTTCGATTGCCCGGTCGACCTGCTCGGCCTGTCCACAGGCGGCAGCATCGCCCAGCAGGTCGCGGCCGACCACCCCGATCTCGTCAGGCGTCTGGCGCTGCTCAGCACCGGCTACCGCCTCAGCGATCACACTCGCGCCCAAATGCGCAGAATCGCCGCACGCATCCGGGCAGGCGCGCCGCGGCGCGCGATGGCACTGGCAGCCGCCGAGATGGTCCCTAACGGCCCCTGGCAGCTACCCGCTGCCCTCGCCGCCGCAGCGATCTCCCGCCCCGCACTTTCAGACAGCGACCTCGCCGACCTGGCGACCACCATCGAGACCGAGGACAACTTCGACCTGCGCACCTGCGCCGCCCCGATCCAAGCGCCAACGCTTGTGATCTCCGGCGGCCGCGATCGGTTCTACCCACTAGCACTGATCGAGCAGACGGCGGCATTGATCCCCGGCGCGCGCATAGTGCTCGAGCCCAAGCACGGCCACATGACCGTCACCGGCATCCCAGCCGTGCACGAAGCGATCCTCGATCACCTCGACGGCCGCTGACCCAGACCGCCGCGCCGCTCGCCCCGCGGTCCCGTCACCACGCCGACATCAGGGCGCCTGCTTGCCCCGAGCGCACGCCAGCCAGCATGGTCCATCGTCTGGCTGTCCCTCGGACGATCTGGAGAAGTCTCGCTGTCGGCCCTGAACGAACGAGCCGAGACTGCCGCAGCTCGTCCTTAGGGGAAGAGGCTCGCCCGCTCGTTTCGGGCGCCAATCGGATGTATGGATTGCACACACCGGGGACGGTGATGCCGGCGGAGGACGGCGTTACCGGGCGCGACTTCCGCAAACGTGACGAGGAGAAGTTCGCCCGACACCTCGGATAGTTCCCCAAGCTCGTCCAACTGGGAAGAGATCCGAGGGCTGGACCTGGCGCCTGCTCGGTCTATGAGAGCGAGAGCGCCGGAGCGCTTGCTGACCGGCACGAGACCACGCGATCGGCAAGCACGTTCGCGACCTCGGAGCCGGGGGCGGCGTCGCACTCGAGTTCATGGCAAAGATGGCATGAGCAGGTTCGGCGTGGGCCGGGCGTTGAAGGTGGCCGGCCCTCCGCGTCGAACGGCTTGTGTTGAAGGCACGCGCGGGTAGCAGCCGCGCGGCCGGTCATTCGAAGCTGTGAAGGGCCGACCGTGACCCACGGTATGCGATGGGTCGGGCTGAACGTTGCACGCGCGCGGTGTTCGACGCGAGGAGCGACGTGATGACGATCGTGATGGGTCTGGATCAGCATCGGGCGCAGATCACGGCTGAGTGGTTTGACAGCGAGACCGGTGAGGTATCGCGTGGGCGGGTCGCGCCGGCGCATCGTCGAGTCCGTGCGACGGTTCCTAGAGCGGTTCCGCGGTCAGGAGCTGGAGGCGGCGCTCGAGGCGACGACCGGCTGGCGGTTCGTGGTCGAGGAGCTGCGGCGGGCAGGCGCGGTAGCGCATTTGGCCGAGCCGGCGGAGACCAGCGCGCTGCGCGGGAACAAGAAGCGCGCCAAGAACGACCGAGCGGACGCCAGGCACCTGCGCGAGCTGCTTCAGACAGGCAGGCTGCCGGAGTCGTGGATCGGGCCTGATCACATCCTTGATCTGCGCGCGCGGGTCAGGCTCCGTCACTCGCTTGTCGATGATCGCGGCGAGTGGCAGCAGCGGATGCAGGCAGTGCTCTATCACCACGGGGTGCCGAAACGCGCCGACCTGCTCACGCGCGAGAACCGCGCCTGGGTCAGCGAGCTGCCGCTGCCAGCCGCGGGACGGGAACAGATCGCTATCGCCCTGGCGGTGATCGACGCGATCGACCTGCGGCTCGCGCCGTTTGACCGCGAGCTGTGCCGCTACGCCCGCCGCCAACAGGGGTGCAAGGCGCTGATGGGCCACTACGGGATCGGCGCGCTCACGTCGGTCACGATCCTCGCCGAGCTCGGCGACGTCGGCCGGTTCTCCTCCTCGCGCGCGGTGGTCCGCTACGCCGGCATGGACATCACCGTGCACGCCTCCGACAAGCGCCGCGCGCCCGGACACCTCTCTCGCCAAGGGCCGCCCGCTTTGCGCTGGGCGCTATATGAGGCCGCCCAGGCCGCCAGCCGCGAGCGCTCCCCGGACCGTGACTACTTCCTGCAAGCAGCCGGACGGCTCGGGCGCAACCGCGCCTGCCTCGCGCTCGCGCGCAAGCTGCTCAAACGCTGCTACCACACCCTCAAAGACCTCGGCGAGGAGGGACTCGCGCCCGCATGAGCTCCCCTCGTGCGCGCACGCCTGAACCTCAAGCCGATGCACCGCGGCCAGCTCCCGGCATTGCGCTGCCGCCACGCTCGCGTGGACGGCCTCCAAAGACTGAGCGGCCGCTCTGCCCTTCCCCGAGCGGGAACCCCATCACCATCATGTCGCCGACCCGGAGCCAACCCGAAGGTCGTGGACCGAGATAAGCATGGGCATCCGCGCGCACACCAACACCGATAAGCGCCAGCACCGCGCCCGTCAAGCGCTCCGCGCTCGGCCCTCCGGGCCGCCCTACGGGTGACAAGCAACCCGCTGCCAGCGCTCGATCACAACCAGTGGCCGGCAATCGCCCGACCACCCGGACAACCTTCGACGACTTCACCGGGAAGGCTTGACAAGACCCGACTGCACAGATAAGCGCAACTCCGGGCCGATCCGTCGCCGCGGCCCGACGGGCGACGACGCGGCGCTCTCGAGATTGGCGACATGCGGGTGCCGGATCGCCGTGGCGCCGGCACCCGCTTTGGAGTGCACGCGGTACTCAACTCGCGTGTTGCGGTCGGCACGGGTCGCCTGGCAGTACCAGGGGCGAGGGGCTACTTGACGATCCGGATCGTGCGTTCCATGCCGAGTTGGGTCTGTTCGCGACCGTCTTGGGTGCGCAGGATGCAGGCGAGGACGTATAGGCCCGGTCGCTCGTTGATGAGCTCCTGCTGGACGCCGCCCGCCGAGAGCGGTCCGGCGAACTCTGGGAAGCTGATTCCGAGCTTTGGAGCCTCGGTGTCGTTGGCGGCCCGGAGCAGGGCGGTAAGCCGTCGGGCGTTTCTTGCGTTCTTGACGCCGATCCCCTGGATCGGGTGTACGAGGAAGCCGTTGTTCTGGAATCGCACGAGTTCGCCGTCGTGAAGCGTGGTCGGCCCGCGGAATGCGAAGTCGATCGTGCTGATTGTCGCGCCCGGCTTGGGAAGCGAGGCGGGCTGCGGCGCTTGGCTGATCACGAACGTGGTGTGCGGGGGGTCGGGATTGCTGCTACTCAGGTCGACCGCCACGTAGTTGCCGGGCGGTAGGTTCGTCTGTGCGCTCGTGGTTCCCTTGTCGGCGCTGACATCGAACACGATAGAGCCGTACGGGTCGATGTAGTTCAGGTCTCCGTGGTGGGCGTTGATCGCCGCCCCGGCCTGGGCAAAGGCCGAGAACGGTACTCCCGGGTTGAGGCGGATCAGCACCGGTTCGGTGTGCTTGACGCTCACGCTGGAGACGACGTTCACCGCCCCGGACTGGAGCGCACCGCTGACAGCAACCGACCGACCGTTCAGGGTGAGCGTCAGCGTCGGCAGCCCCGAGCTGGCGGCGCTGGTCACGGACGTGATGCCGACAGCAAAGATCGATGCGACCGCGCCGAGGATGGCTACCGCTCTCCCGATCGGGTTCATCGGGACGCTCCCCGTCGCGACTTGACCATGCTGGCGATCGCCAGCGCGATCAGCAGCACGACGCCGATCGCGAACGCAGCGAAGAACACGTTGCTTGCGGTGCCGGGGTGGCTGCTGTTCGTGGCGGTGAGGTTGGCGAGGACAAACAGCACCACGTCGGCCAGGACCAGGCTGATCCAGGTCCGGCGGCTGAGGGCTGTCAGCGAATCTGCGGTGTTCGACATGCTGGCCTCCTGATTGGTTAGCGCCAGCGTTTCAGTTGCTGGCGCTGCTGTCGTCGGCCGGCGGTCGGACCTGTGTGGACTGGGCGGTGATTTGACGGGGCTCGGGTCCTACTCGAGTAGGACCCGAGTCGTCGCCTGGTCGGATGCGCGGTCCTGACTGTGGCGCTAGCGTGCGCATGTGGGCACTGGACGCAGCTTGGTCGCGCGGGCACGAACGGTCGATCTGCGTGTGATCGACGTGGTGCTGGCGGTGCTGCTCACCGCCGGGGCGCTTGCGGATGCCTCCTCGCAGCTTCACCGAGGACCGGACGAGCTGGCGATTGTGCCGCTCGTTCTGCTCACGGGCAGCGTCGCCTGGCGGCGACTGAACCCGTGGCTGACAACGGTGCTCGCGGTCACGGCGTTCATGGCATTCCAGCTTGCCAGCGGTTACACCGGGGGCGGCGCGTTCGAGGTGGCGGCGATCGCTTTGAACTTCTATCTGCTCGGCCGCCGTGCGCGGGGCCGCGAGCGCATGTTCGGAGCGGCGGTGGTGTTCGCCTACTGGCTGGTCGGAGCCGTGGTGATCTCTTACTCTCAGCCTGGCGGCTCGGTCGGCGCTGTGCTCGGGTCCTGGGTGTTGCTGGGTGGCTTGCCGTTCGCTCTTGGACGGACGCTCGAGACGCGCCGAGGTCTCACGGGCGAGCTCGAGGCGAGCACGGCTCGGCTGGCGGAGGCCCAGGAGGCCCGCGTTGGTCGCGCCGCGGCCGAGGAGCGACACCGGATGGCTCGCGAGCTGCACGACGTGATCGCGCACGACGTCAGCGTGATGGTGCTTCAGAGCAGCGGCGCCCGCGGCGTCGCGAGCGTCGATATCGAAAGGGCGCGGCATGCGATGCGGGTTGTCGAGGGCGCGGGCCGTGACGCGCTGGTGGAGCTGCGGCGGATCGTCGGCGTGCTGCACCGTGGCAACGGCGCGCTGGCGGGCGCGGCTGCACCCGGTCTCTCGCAGCTGGATGCGCTCGTCGACCGCGCGCGCGCCGCAGGGCTGCCGGTGGACGTGCGCGTCGACGGTCGGCTGCAAGCGCTATCGCCCGGCCTGGATCTGGTCGCTTACCGTGTCGTGCAGGAGGCGCTGACGAACGCGATCAAGCACGCTGGCCCCGCGCGCGCACGCGTGAACGTGGCCGTCGCCGCCGGTTTCCTCGAGCTGGGCGTCTCCGACAACGGGCACGGCCCGACGCCCGAGCGCATCAACGACCGAGAAGCCGGGCACGGGCTCGTCGGTATGAATGAGCGAGTCAGGTTGTACGGCGGGGAGCTATACGCAGGGGGGTGTACCGAGGAGCGCGGCTTTGAGGTCCGCGCGCGCATTCCGATTGATGGCATCGGTCCCGCGCCCCGCCCGGTTACCCCGCCGGCCAGCCGTAACCGCTTGCCGGTCGGGTCCGATCGCGGCTTGCGCTGGCGTTGGCTTGATCCGGCGTGCGCCGTGGTGTTCCTGGTGGCGTTCGAGATCGGCGTGCTGATCGGTGAGCCCCGCCGCGGTCCGATCGCGCTAAACATGCTGGCCGTGGCGGCCTTCGCACTGGCGGCGGTTTGGCGCCGCCGCTCGCCGCTGTGGTTCGTCCTTGTCGTCGGGGCGCTCGCCGCGGTGATGGACGTGTACCTCACGCCGCTTGACCAGTCGCCGCTGCTGGCTGCGTATTTCCTGCTCGTTCCGGCATACACGGTCGCGGCTTGGCTGCCCCGACGCCAGGCCGTCATCGGACTCGCCTTCTTGCTCGGGAGCGCAGCGATCAGCGTACTGATCGTGCGGCACCAGCCGGTCGGCAACCTGGCCGGCGCGGCGTTCACGATCAGCGCGGCGTGGGCCGCCGGCGGCGCGATCGGCGCGCGCAGGTCGCTGACGTCGGAGCTTCAGCGCACCTCCGCGCGGCTGGCGGCCGAACGCGAGGACCGGGCGCAGCTGGCCGTCGCCGGTGAGCGTTCGCGAATTGCGAGCGAGCTGCATACGATCGTGGCGCGCAGCGTCGCGGGCATGGTCGTGCAGGCCGAGGGCGCCCGCAGCATGCTCGCCGACGATCCCGAGCGAGCTGACCTCGCGATGGGCGCGATCGAGGACACCGGCCGCCAGACGCTGACAGAGATGCGCCGCCTCCTCGGAGTCTTGCGCCACGGCGATGATCCACAACGGCGCGAGCCGCAACCGGGCGTCGCTCAGGTCTACACGTTAATCCAACGCGCACGCGAGCGCGGTCAGGCGGTCGAACTGAACGTGGACGGCGAGCCGGGAACGCTGGCGGCCGGAGTCGACCTCGGTCTCTACCGAATCCTCGAGGACGCCCTGGAGAGCGCTCGCCGCCACCCAGCCCCCACCGTGAGCGTCACGCTGCGGTTTCGCGAGGAGGATCTCGAGCTACGGCTCAGCGCACGCTGCACCGGACCGAACGCATGGCCCACCGACGCGATGCGCGAGCGCATCGCGCTATGCGACGGCGCAGTTGCTGAGAACGTCCTCGGCGAGCCTGGCTGGCAGCTCGTCGCCCGGATGCCGCGCGGCCTGACCGGAGCACTCACTTGAGCGTGCGCGTCCTGATCGCCGATGACCAGCAGCTGATCCGTGACGGCTTCCGGATGATCCTGGCAACCGCCACAGATATAGAGATCGCGGGCGAGGCACGCAACGGAGCCGAAGCCGTCTCCCTGGCGCGAGAGCTCCAACCGGACGTCGTGCTAATGGACATCCGCATGCCCGAACTCGACGGCATCGAAGCCACCCGCCGGATCCTCGCCCAGAACCACGATCCCAAAACCAGCGTGCTGATCCTCACCACCTTCGATCTCGACGAGTACGTCTACGACGCGCTGCGCGCCGGAGCGAGTGGGTTCCTGCTCAAGGACGTGCCCGCCCGCCAGCTCGTCGCCGCCATCCGCACAATCGGGGAAGGCGACGCACTGCTTTCACCCAGCATCACGCGCCGCCTGATCGAAGAATTCTCCGCCTCCCGCTCCCTGAAAGCTCCCGCGCCCGAATTCGATGAGCTCAGCCCGCGAGAACTCGAGGTGTTCCGGCTGGTCGCGACCGGCAAAACAAACGGCGAGATCGCCGCCGAGCTCATCATCGGCGAGACCACCGTCAAGACGCACGTCACCCGCATCCTGATGAAGCTCGGCGTTCGCGACCGCGTCCAAGCCGTCGTCCTCGCCTACGAGACCCGCCTCGTCACTCCAGGCCCCCCGACAAAGCCTCGACCCAGTGGCTGATGTCAATAGGAACCCCGCACAACAGCCGGACAGCAGCCTCACGCCCCGCGTGACGACGACGCCCGAAGCCGCAGCTCAACGCCGAGCAGACCATACGCTCTCGCTTTCACGACACGACGAGCATCTGCCGGTCGTCGGGTCGCGTCCCTTTGCCGCTGTAAATTCGCTCGCGGTTGAGGTTCCCGGGTGGGGAGTCTAGGCGGCTGTGACCTCCTGGTCGAGAGTGTTGGGGTCGGCTTGGTGGTATTTGATTCGGTAGAGGTGTTGGCGGTCGACGTCGGTGAACGTGGCGCCGTTGCTGGCGTGGTTGACGAACAGGTCGAGCACCGCCCAGACGAGTGAGAGGCAGCTGGTCTCGCCGGGGAACCGGCCCATCACCTTCGTGCGCCGGCGGACCTCCCCGAGCGACCGTTCGAGCAGGTTCGTTGACCGCCACCGTTCGCGGTGTCTGTGTGGATAGCGCAGGTGCACGATCAGGGCGTCGAGGTCGTCTGAGAGGCAGCGGGCGGCCGACTCGTAGCCGGCATGCTCGAGTTCTGAGATCAGCACCTGGAGGCGGAGCTTGGCGTCCTTGACTGACGTCGCGTCGGTGAGTGCTGACCAGTAGTTGAATCGGATCCGGTCCTGCTCTGACTTGGGGAGCTTGGCCAGGAGGTTCCGGAGGCGGTGAACGGCGCAATGCTGGCGGTCAGCGCGCGGCCAGATCTCCTCAACCGCCGAGATCAGCCCAGGCGCACCGTCGGCTACGACGAGGCGTGGCGCGGCGAGTCCGCGGCTGGTCAGATCGCGGCCGAGCTCGAGCCAGTCTTCCTTGCCCTCCCGCATCCCCAACCGCACGGACACCAGCGCTCTTTCGCCGTTCTCGGTGATCCCCCAGGCGCAGATCACGCCCTCTTTCGGGCCGCTCGGACGGACCGGGAGGTAGATCGCGTCAAGGAACAGGGCGACCAGGTTGACGTCGTATAGCGAGCGGCGACAGAACGCTTCGAACCGCTCGTGCAGCTCCGCGCAGACCCTGGACACGCTCGACTTTGAGGCCTTCCCGAGCCCCGCCTCTTCGCACAACGACTCGACGTCGCGCATCGACAGGCCGCGGACGAACCCGCCGATGATCAACGCTTTCAGCGGGTCGGTCCGTAGCAGCCGCTTGCAATGCCACTTCGGGAACAGCTTGGACACGAACGGGATCGCCGCCTCACGGACCTGCGGAATCTCGATCCGCAGCTCACCCTCGGCCGTCTGAACGTGCCGGGGCCGAAACCCGTTACGCATCCCCGAGTCATAGTTACGCAACCCGCGTTGGCGCTCTGGCCGGCGCTCATACCGAGCACGACCCAGCCAGCTATCGAACTCCTCCTCGACCGCCCGCTGGATGATCAACCTCGCCCCGAGCCGGGCAAGCTCGGACAGCATCTTCTGCGGATCATCGACCATGCCCCTCGACAGCAGCTTGTCGATCTCAGCTTGTATCTCCGCCGACGGCGGTACGGTACGTCTCACGGCGTAGGCCTCCTTCATCGTCTTGCAGGACTTGAGGGAACCTACGCCGTCGCTACGACAGCACCAGCACGCATTTACAGCAGTTCTGGGACGCGACCGGTCGTCGTGCACAGTCCACCTTTGCGCGGAAACCGCGCATCTGAGGGAGGAGCGCCTCCGTCGTAGCGCGGAGCCGCGGGCGGGACTCGATTGTCGATCGGGCACTCCCTTCGATCAGGCGCGGTCCTGTTGAGCCGGGATAGGCTCGCGTTTGCCGGTAGAGGATCCGGAGCGGGTCATCCTGATGCGGGCCGACGCAACGGCAAGCGCAGGCGCATGGCCGCCGGTAATCCGTCTGGGTCGCCGGTGCACGGCGGGGTCTGACCGATTAGTGTCGGGCTATGACGATCGATGGCGACCGTGCGGCTCGGGCGCTCGCAGAGGCGTGGGAGCACTTCACGGTTGCGATGGCTGAGGCCGGATGGTTCCGTGAGGACGGTGCGCTGGCGGGGGTGACCGGGGTGCCACTACCCACGCTTAACCGGGTCTGGGTGGACGAGACCGGCGCAGAGGCCAAGGCCGTCGCGATGCTGCTGAGTCGGGTCGCGGCGACTGGCCTACCGCATTGCCTGCAGCTGCGTCCGGGATGCGACCGGGCGCTGGGAGAACTTGCGGCCCGCCGGGGAATGACGCCGTCGGCCGATGTTCCGCTCATGGTCCTCGAGGACCCCGAGGGCATTGGAGTCGCTGAGCCGACGGACTTACTGATCCGGCGTCTGGCTCCTGAGGACGCCAGCCATCACGCGAGCGTGGCAGCCGCCAGCTTCGGAGCGCCAGAAGAGTTACCTCCAGCAACTACTTACCACAGGCGTCCACACCGCTCCCGGCGTCTGCTGCTACCTGGGTGAGCTACACGGCGAACCGGTCACCACTGGTCTCGGAGTTACACTCGGTGACTCCGTCGGCATCTTCAACATCGTCACGCTGCCCGCGCACCGGCGCCAGGGGTACGGCGCCGCTATCACCGCTCGAGCGGTCCGCGACGGATTGAGCAACGGCGCGCGGTGGGCTTGGTTGCAGTCCAGCCCCGCTGGCTATCCGGTCTACCAGAGGATGGGCTTTCACACCGTCGAGTCGTGGCCGTGTTGGGCTGGCGGCCGGCGTCTGAGACCGCCCGCCCCCAACCTCGGCATCACCAGCATCGACCTCCAAGGCATCGACAGCAGCGAGATCGTCAGCACCGTCCTCCCACCTCCATCGCCGACGAGCTCAGCCAACACAGGCTCCAGATGAGGCGGGAGAGCAAAGCCCGCTCGGGTCGGCCGGCCCGAGCGGCCGATCCCAAGGCGCACCTCCAGCTGGCTAATACGAGGTCCGGCGCGAGCGTCTCGTCGAGACCTGCTCTGTTGCGCGCGCCGTACTTCTGCACGCTTTGGAAGGAGCCGTCACCCGCCGGCCCATCGCCGCTGGTGCTGTTCGTCCGAGGGGGGAAGCGAGGTCAGCGGTGGTGGTTGCTGTCGCTCCTGGAGGCACAGCGGTCGCCGCTTCTTCGGTTCCGCGTCGAGCGCGCAGCGACCGATTCGCGAATCCTCTTGGGGAGCCGATGTCATCGGTCGATGCGCGTGGCCCGCTCGAATATGTTGGCGATCTCTTTTGCATAACTGTCGATGTCGAATTCCGGATCGACGCTCAGGAGGGGTGGGGCGGTGTCGATCGCGGCGCGGATCGCGATTGCCATGGTCCTGGGGTCGAAGTCTTCTCGAAGTTCGCCGGCGGCTTGGGCGCTGGCGAGCAAGTCCACGAGCGGGCGCGCGGCCACCTCAGAGTTGGGGCCCCTGACTCGACGTGACCCCCCGGTGGCGACGCGATGGCGGAGAATCTCGACGACGGCGATGAGGTAGTTGCGGTGCTCTCGCATGAATGCGAGGTTCGACTCGATGTACGCGCGCACCCTGCCCGGTCCGGTCGACTCCGCGAAGATCCGCGGTTCCATGTAGGCCCTGGCCTGCGCGACAACCTCGCTGATGACCTCCGTCATGAGCTCGTCCTTGCCGGCGAAGTGGTAGCTGATCAGGCCCCGGCTGATCCCAATCTTCGCGGCGATGCGGCCGAGCGACGCGCCCGCGTAGCCGACCTCGGCGATCGTGTCGATCGCTGCGGCCGCGATCTGTGCCCGTCTGGCGGTCTCGATGAAGGTCCGTTCAGCGTCCGCGGACCCCGGTCCTGGCTCCATGACCAAAAAACTAGCACAGCCACGCCTCTACTGGCTAGGCGCCCAAGCATTTGGCAGGTCGGCCAGAGATGTGCTAGGGTGCAGCGATCGCCCGGTTAGGAACACAATCCGAAGCAGTTGAGCTCCTCGAGGCGCCCTCCGAGCCCGATCGTGTGCGCGAGCAGCCGGCGATCGTGGTCGAGCATCTGACCAAGCGCTTCGGCGACCGTGTTGCATTCGATGACGTGTCGTTCGAAGTTGGCTACGGCGAGGTGTTCGGGTTCCTCGGACCCAACGGCGCCGGCAAGACCACCACCGTGCGGACGCTGGGCACCCTGATCGCGCCCACGTCGGGCGCGGCGACCGTTGCCGGCATCCCCCTCGGCCCGTCGACCGCGCAACAGATCCGGTCGCGGATCTCGATCATGCCGGAGTCTCCTGGTCTGTATCTGCGGCTCAGCGTGACGGAGAACCTCCGCTGCTTCGCCGGACTCTACGAACTAGACGACATCCCCAAGCGGATCGAGCGGGCCCTGCGGGCGGTGAATCTGCTTGACCGCGCGAGCGATCGGTGCAGTTCGCTGTCAAAGGGCCTGCGTCAGCGGGTCGCGCTCGCCCGCGCGCTCCTAAACGACCCGTCGGTGCTGTTTCTCGATGAGCCCACCTCCGGGCTTGACCCCGTCGCCGCACACGACGTGCACGAGCTGATCGTCTCGCTACGCGAGCGCGGGGTGACGATCTTCCTCACCACCCACCGGCTCGAGGAGGCCGAACGCCTCTGCCACCGGGTGGCGATCCTGAACACGACCTTGCGACTCATCGGCCGGCCCGACGAACTGCGCGAGCGGCTGTTCAACCGGTCCCTCGAAGTGCGTGTGCGGGGCTCACTCGAGAACCCGGGTTCGGTGTTCAGCGAGCTGCCAGGTGTCGATGGGTGGCAGCCGTCTGGATCGGGCGGCTATGAGTTGCCCGTGTCGAACGCGGAGATCGCCGCCCCGGCGATCGCGCGTGCGCTGGTGGGCGCCGGCGCCGAGATCCTGTCCATCGGCGAGTCCCGCCATTCGCTGGAGGATGTCTACCTGCAATTGATCGACGAGGACGTGGAGGCCAAGCGATGAGCTTCAGCTGGACACGCGTGAGAGCAATCAGCGTCAAGGAACTCAGCGACTACCGTCGCAACCGCTTCGTGATGGTGTTCGGGATGACGATCATGCCGCTGATCTTCATCGCCGTGCCGACAATCCTCCTGTTTGGGACCCCCGCCGTGGAGGCCAGCTCCAAGCTCGATCACCGGGTCGGGCTGTCGCTGCTGTACATGCTGCTGATCCCCGCGCTCGTTCCGTCCACGTTGTCTGCCTACTCCGTCGTCGGCGAGCGCGAACAGGGCACGCTCGAGCCGATCCTGATCACCCCGATCCGCCGCGAGGAGTTCCTCGTCGGCAAGGCGCTCGCGGTTCTGATCCCAACGCTCGTGGTCGCCTACACGATCTTCGGGATCTTCCTCGGGCTGGCTGCGCTGGTTGCTCATCCGGCCATGAGGACCGCGATCTTCGCCGGCTCGCACATCCCGATTCAGGTCGCGTTCACCCCGTTGCTCGCCGGCTGGTCGATCTGGGTCGGGATCGCGATCTCCGCCCGCTCCTCCGACGTACGCGTCGCCCAACAGCTCAGCGTATTCGCCAACATACCCCCGATCGCGATCGTCGCGTTGATGGGATTTAACGTGATCCCTCCCTCGGCCGGCCTCGCGCTCGGCCTCGCCGCCGTCCTGCTCGCGCTCGACGCGCTCGGCTGGCGGGCGGTGGCGGCGATGTTCGACCGCGAGCGACTGATCACCGGAACACGAACGTGACGCCATCACCGGTACCGATCGGCGCTCGCCCGCCAGACAAGGATCAGAACGCTCCTGATGAAAGGAGAGCAAAGGTGACAGCAACACCCGGCCGGTGCTCGAGCCGATCCCACGCTTTTGAGATTGCCGACGGCGACGCCGTCAGCTTCCGCTGCCACCCGTCCATGATGTGGCCGCGCCTACTCACGTCGACCGCAATTCCTGATCTGGGAATTGCGCTGAAGTGCGAATAGATAGCACCGGTCATGCGCACAATCCGCCGCCTAATCGGCTACGCCGCGCTCGGCCTGGTCGTTACCGCATGCTCTTCATCGGCCCCGGCATCGCCGCACAAGATCAAGGCGGTGGCGTCGGTTCCCCCGTGTGCGTGGCCGTCGGTGGTCGGCGTTCAGACGTTCAACAAGGGGGTCCCCGATCCGATGGCGAACTATTGGGATGAGCCGATCGTCGGCGGAGCGTCGACGCGGATCACCATCTCCGGGACCTATCCCGATGCCCGCTATTTCACGCTGAGCGTCTACACCCCCTACGGGGCACCGGTCACCGCCCACGGCCTCGGGACGTCGCTGACTGACTACCAGATCGCTCCCGAGCCGGGGAGCGTCAATCCTTGGCAGCACCGGGCCGCTCCGGGCGGCCGGTACGAGGTGACGGTCCAGCCGGCCGCGACACCCGGCAAAGCGAATGTCCTTCCCCTCCCGGCCGGCACCTCCGAAGCGCACCCCGGCTACCTCATCTACCGGCTCTACGACCCCGCCAGTGGCAGCTTCTCCGTCATGACGCCCCCCACGATCACGCTCACCCAGGACAAGACCAGCCACACGCTGGCGGCCTGCCGGACCCACACCCCGATAGCGCTGCCCCCCAAGGCGCCCGGCGCGACAGCGCGCACTTCCCCCACCTCCGCTGCAACGGCGCCCCCGCCCCCCGGCGCCTTCTACGGGATGCCCGCTACGGAGTACATCGCTGGCCTCGCGGACGCCAACACCGCTTACGTCACCGCCTACATCATCCGCCCGCCCGCGGACGACGTCATGGTCGTGACAGCCAAGGCGCCAACGTTCCCGCCGAGCAACGCCCCCTCGCCATGGCCGCAGGCCGGCGTGGATATGCGCTACTGGTCGATGTGCATCTCCCTCGCGATCAAAGGCCAGCCGACGGTCGCCAACAGACTCCCGAACGGCCAGACTGACTACGGATGCCGCGACGACTACCAGACACGCCTTGCCCACGGCGACTACGCCTACGTCATCGGGACCGAGACGCAGAGGGCCGCCATCTCCCGGGTGCCCGGCGCCAGCTTCCTTCCGCTCCCGAACACGCAGACCCAACGCCTGTACTTCCTGCACCTGCGCAACAAACTCATCAACCGCAGCTTCACGCAAGCGGCCCAGAACATCACCCAGGCGACAGATCCGTCCGCCGCCTCGACTGCCATGGGACCGTACTACCCGCGGGTATCGACCTGCCGCCTGGCCACGCTGGCCCGCGGCGGAGTTGCGGCTTGTACCTCCCGCCACAGGCAACGATGAGTATGAGACTCCCGCTCGACGCGCTCGGGTGGCGGGCCGTCGCCGCAATGTTCGACCGCGAACGACTCATCACCGAAACACGCGATTAACGCCCCCTGATCCTCGCGAAAACCTCAGCCTGATCCACGAAGCACCGATCAAACAACCGAAGGAAACCTGGAATGTCATCCACCCTCACGCTGGAACGCGCGGCCAGCGGCGCCATGGAGCTTCGCCGCGGCTCTTTCGAGATCGTGCTGGACGGCAACCCGGCCGGATCGATCGACCGGAACCAGACCGTCGAACTTCAGGTGGAACCCGGCCCGCACACGCTTCAGGTCAAGGCCGGCCGATACTCAAGCCCCGCGCAGTCCTTCGACGCAGCGGACGGCACGAACATCCACTTCCGCTGCAACAGCTCGATCTGGTGGCCCCGGTACCTCGCGTCACTCTTCGTGCCCACGATCGGCGTCAAGCTTGAACGCGAATAACCCGCATCGTAGACCGGATGCCCCATGCAGGCCCAGTCAGCGGCTGAGTTTCCGTCAATAACAGCGGCCCCCCTTGGGCTGTGGGAGGACTGGGTGAGCGCTTGGACGACGAGCGGCGCTCTCACGTGATGACGCCTTCTCGCGGAGCAGCAGCGTGTCCCCGTCGCGGTGACGCCGCGGGTGACGGAGATCGACCACTTCTACTTCCGCGATGCGAACAGCAGTCGGCGCGATGCTTGCCGGCCGCTGAATCGGCCAACCCCGGCAAGCACGGGCTCTCCTGCAATCCCGAGAAACGAGGCGTCGAGTTCATCGCCGGCGGCGCTGCCGCCTAGGACGACGAGGGACAGCGCCGGCCGTGACTCCCGGATCCTCGCGATGGGAAAAGACTCCCGCTGGCCGGGCCTGCCGACTGACTCGGAGCACAGCCGCGCTACCGGTCGCCGAGCAGAGCAGGCGCGCAGACGCTGTGGCCGGTGTGGCCGTCGACTAGCAACGCCGGGCCTGGCCGGTCGTCGTCGCACTCCTCGCCGGTTCGTGCCGACATCGTCGTGACCCGTCGGGTCCGACAGCAGCAGTGTCAGAGCGGGATTCGCGCCGCGGGCTCCCTGCTGCTGTTAGCCGCAGGAGCTGCCTTCGCCGAACCGGACGTGAGTGCCCCAGTGCGCGCGAAGCGGCAGCCATGCAGACATTGCACGTGGGGGCGTCGTTGGTGGTTCGCGGTTGTGTCGGTCTGGTGGCAGCAGACTTTCTCGGACACGCGCGCCTAGCGGGTCGAGGGAACCGGCTGCCAGGCGAATGCCCCGCCCGCCCCTTGGCCGATGCGGTGAAGGTCGCTTCCGTCCGCGTTGGCCATGTATGTGCCCGCGATCGATGAGAACGCGAGGTGCCTGCCGTCGGGCGACCAGATCGGAACCGCCGCCGGGCTAGGCCCACAGCACACGGGCCCGGTCTTGAAGATCATCCGCCTGTCAGACCCGTCCGCGTTGCTCGTCCAGACCTCCTCGGCGTCGACGTTGAGGTAGTGGCCCCCGTAGGCCAGCTCTTTGCCGTTAGGCGACCAAGCGGTGGCCTCCCCATCAAAAAAACTGGGCAGACGAAATTGACTTGGGCGCAAGATCACCCCTCCCCGCGATGGGCCAGCGATGCGGGTGAGAGCTTTTCCATCGCTGTCGATGGTGTAGATGCCGCCGGCGGCGGCGACGGCAAGCTCGCGGCCGTCCGGCGACCATGCAATTCCGGCCGGAAGCCAGACCCTCGCGACCTCTCTCGCCGTTCCCGCAGCGTCGACGATATAGACGCCGGAACCTCGCGATGCGCCTTGATCCCCTTGGATGACCGCAAGCTGGCGGCCGTCCGGCGACCAAACTGCAGTTACCGGGTCCGGGATCTGCAGCTCGGTCAGATCCGAGCCGTCGGGGCGGACCTCGCCAAGCAGCACACCCCGCACCCGAGGAACCGCCGAACCGGATGAAGAAGATCTTCTCGCCGTTGGGAGACCACTGCAGCATCTGGCCGTTGGGAGACGACTGCAGCAGGAACGTATAGCCAAAGGGGTCTCCAGGGCCGAGGGGGCGCCCAACGGCGCACGTTGCGCCGTTGGGGCAGCCGGTGATTCGGCGCATCGCGCCGGTCTTGGCATTGACCACCCAGACGTTGACCTGCCCCGCGAGGTAGCGCCCCACAGCGATCTGTGACCCGTCAGGCGACCAGCTCACCCCCTGGCAGTCACCGCACGCCGTCAACGGTCGCGGGTGCTGCCCGTCAGCGCCGACGAGGTAGAGCGTGAGCTTGTGGGCGCCGCCAGCGAGATACGCGAACTGCTTACCGTCCGCGGACCAAGCGAAACACCCCGAACCCCTGCTGTAACCCGAAACGTCACACTGCCGTGGGACTGCCTCAACGCGGCGCAGACCGGAGCCATCCGGGTTGGCGACTTCCAACGACGAACCGCTGATGAACGCGATCTTCCCGTCATGCGTCGCGATCCCCGCGCCTGCCGGCGTCGAGCTGTGATGGGTCGCAACGATGTGAACGCGACCGCCGCGACAACGACGACCACGATCACGGCGGCCAGCACAGGAACCGCGGTCCCCAGCCCGTGGACCCGGGCATGCCAACCCCGCTGATCGCGGCGGTCCGCCGAGCGCTCACGCGATCCACGTTGCGAGCGACCATCGTTCTCTGCGGGCTCCAGGAGCCGGTCGAGCAGGTCCGGTGGCGGGTTGAGGTCCGCTAGCTCTGACCGAAGCTCGGTCCGGATCTGCTCGATCAGCTGCTCGTCACTCAGCATTGGCCACCTCAGCCGAAACGTTCGAGGACGCTGCGGGCGACTCGCCTAACAGCTCTCGCATCCGCGTGAGCGCCCGCGCGGTATGGGACTTCACGGTTCCCTCAGAGGCGCCGAGCGCCGCCGCGGTCTGCGCGATCGAGAGATCGAGATAGAACCGCAGCACGATCACCTCACCCTGGCGATCAGGCAAACGACGAACCGCCCTGCTCATCACATCGCGCTGCGCGACCCGCTCGCTCTGATCGAGGTCACCATCAGCACGACCATCGGATCCAAGCCACTCGCTGACACGACGACGCTGGCCGCGCCGACGATCACGAGACAGATTCACAAGCACCCTGTACGCATACGCGTCCGGCGCCTCACGCGCCAGGACCCAACGCTGCGCCGTCCGCCAAAACGTCACCTGGAGCAAATCCTCCGCATGCCCGCGATCCCCACACAACAAGAACGCGCTCCGCAGCAACGACGGCGCCGCGCGCCGCGCGAACGCCTCAAACTCGCCACGATCACCGTCGCCGCTGAACCCGTCGCCGCAACCCACAACACTCATAACTCCATCCGCGCAAGCCAGGTTGTCACGACCCAAAAATTCTTTCTGGCCGCTCATCTGTGTACCACCCAACCGCCCGCACAGATTCTCTTCTCAGAACCCGCCCAACCAAGGCGCGAAGTCGCCGCAACGGGCAGCCGCTCTCCACCGAACCCAGCACGCGACCGGCCGCGCTGCTCGCTTCCCCAAAAGATCCAAACCGGCGGCGCGCCGGCGTGGCTGCTTCAGGTGAATGCGGCAGTGTGCATTTGGACCTCTGTGTCGATGATGGGTGCCTGACGCCCGCCCGCGAATGTGCCCGCGATCAGCCGGCAACCCGCGCCGCCGACGGCTTCGGCGCGCGGCGAGGCCTGGGTGTTAGCGCGTGATCCTCGTTATGGCGGGCGCGACGCCGCTTAACGGGGTGGAGCCGGAGGAACACTTTCACCCGGCGGCGCTGCGCCGGTTTCGGCCGTCCGGTAGCCGCACGAGTGCGCCGGGTGAGCGGCGGATATGGGTCAGGTCTGGCGCGGCGCCCATTGGAACCGGCGGAGCGCGACCACGGCGCCCACCACACCCCAGATTACGACGATCAGCAGGTCGTGTCCGGACCAGGCTGAGCTCCCCGGATGGCTGAAGGTCGTGAACACGGCGGTGATGAAGTGGCGGATCGGGAAGAAGGTCGAGATCTTGGCCAGCGCCGAGCCGGATTTGAGCGGGAACCACAGGCCTGACAGGAACAGCAGTACGAAGAACACGGTGCTGGTCACCGGACCGGCGGCTTGCTGGTTTGGAATGAATGTGCTCATCGCGATCCCAAGCGCGGCGAAGCTGAGCCCGCCGAACACGAGCACGACGATCAACGCACCGATGCCCGATGCGTTCGATGGCAGGTGAACCCCAAATGCCCAGCGTCCCACCGCGAGCATCAGCACGACCTGCGAGAACGCGATCAACAGTGTGCTGAGCAGGATTGCGGTCAAAAGCGTCCAGGTCGGCAGCGGACTCAGCCGCAGACGTTTGAGCAGCCCGGTCTCGCGGCGGATGACCAGAGTGATCGCCAGGCTGTTGAACGACGCGGACATCACCCCGTAAGCGATGAAGCCCGGGACGTAATACTGGACAAGCTTGATGTTGTGCAGATAGCTGACCCGCGAGGACCCGGCGCTCGCGCCGAGCAACAACAGGAACAGGAGCGAGAACCCAACTGTGAATATCGCCCCGACCGGGTTCAGCCAAAAGGACAGCTGCTCATAGTAGACCTGCCTGACCACGAGCCGCAGCCCCGCCATCGCCGAGCGCGACGGGAGGATCGATTCGCTCCGCGCGCTCAATCTCGGACCGGCGCTCCCGCCGCCGAGTCGATCTGGAAGCGGTCAGGGTCGGCGCCGGTCAACTGCAGGTAGACGTCCTCAAGCGTGTGGCGACTGACGGTCAAACCGGCCAGCCGAACCTCATGCTCAAGCGCCCACCGGGTCAGCTCGTAAAGCGCCTCGAGCTCACGGTCCGTCTGCAGCTCAACGGACGGCCCATCGCCGACGACCGCCACGGGCAGATCGGCGGGCGTGAGGCCAGCGGGTAGCTGGAAGCGGATCGTGGCAGCACCCTGGTCGCGACCGCCAAGTGACGCGGGCGGCCCGTGGGCCACGATCTTGCCCGACGCGATAATCGCCACCTGGTCGGCCAGTGCCTCGGCCTCTTCCATGTAGTGCGTGGTGAGGATCACCGTCGTGCCCTCAACGGCGAGCCTGCGCACCAGGTCCCACGAGGTTCGCCGCCCCGCCGGATCAAGCCCGGTGGTCGGCTCATCGAGGAACAAAAGCGCCGGATTGCCCACAATCCCAAGGCCAACGTCGAGGCGTCGCTGCTGACCCCCAGACAGCGTCTTGACCTTTGCGTCGGCCTTCTCAGCTAGGCCGATCAGCTCGATCACCTCACCCACCGGCCGCGGCGCCGGGTAATAGCCGGCGTTGCGCTCGAGCACCTGGCGCACCGACAGAAACGGCTCGACCGCAAGCTCCTGCAGAACCACCCCCAGTTGGCTGCGCAGCCGCCGCCCCGACCGGCGATCACCCGGGTCGATCCCCAGCACCCTCACGTCGCCCCCGTCGCGCTCGCGGAATCCCTCCAGGATCTCGATCGTCGTCGTCTTTCCCGCCCCGTTCGGACCCAGCAGCGCGAACACCTCGCCCGCGTCGACCTCGAAGCTCACCCCATCGACGGCGCGGACCGATCCGTACGACCTAACTAATCCACGAACGCTCACCGCCGGCACGCTTCACCTCCCCGCAAGAGAATAGGTGGCTCTGAGCCAGCGGTGCTCGCGCGTGAGGCGAAAGCCGAGCGAGCGGCTCGCGCCAAACCGCTCGTGGTAACCCTCTGTCCGGGTGCGGATATCGAGCCGCAGGCCTCCTGCACGCTCGAGTCCCTCGCGCAGGAGCCTGCAGCCGAGCTGGTGTCGTCTCCAATTCGGGTCGACCAAGAGCATAGAAACGTGCGCCTGAATGACGTCGTCCGATGGGCCTGGATCGCGGTCGACGACCCGGCCGTCGTCGATTGCCACAAGTGTCGTGACGCCCGGCGCGCTCAGCGCGCGAGAAGTCCGCTCGACGTCAACCGCGTACTCGCTCCAGCCGTCTGCGTCCACCAGCGCGACCAAGCCGTTGAGGTCGGCGTTCGCGAACGGCTCGATCGAGAGTTCGGTCATGTTACGTCGGGCGGCTCGGCAAAGGCGATCGCGTTCCCGTCGGGATCCGGAATCTTGACGTGGCGGACGCCGTTCGAGTAGGTCTGGATCGGTTCATGCTCGATGCCCTCGAACTCGACGCGCTCCAGGAGCGCGTCGAGCCCGGTGGCGGCCAGGGTGATCCGACCCGCGCCCGCCTGCGGTGCGTTTGGCTCAATGACGAGCCAAGCGTGCTCGTCCATCTCCCAGAGCATCTCATGACCGACGCGATGGCTCGGTGGGCGTCCGAACAAGCGCGTGTACCAGTCGATGCTCGCGTCGAGATCGGACACCGGCACGCCGGCGAAGAGACGGGTGATCCGACTCGTCTCAGGACCAGCCTCCATGTCAGCGTCAGCCCCCATAGCATCGTCTCGCTCACTCATAAGACCGGAAGGAGGCGTCGAACTCATCGGTCGCCACAGCTTCGTCGCCCAAGCAGCCGCGCGATCGGTGTTGCCGCTTCTCTTGGTCGTCGGCCCGGAGCAGAAGAAGCCAGGGCGCCGGCCGGCCCAGCCAATGGCGTGGCCCCTGGTCCGTGAATTAAGAAGTGAGCGACTAGCCTGCCCGGCCTGGTGGAAGAATTGTTCGATGTCCAAGATGAATATCGAGAATCCTGAGTTCAAGTACGACTCGGAGGATCCAGAGGGCTTTAGGGCCGGCATGCTGCGCTTCGGCTCTCAGGTCGGGGCCACGCGCACCGGGACGAGTGTCTACGAGCTTCCGCCCGGACAGGCGATCTGTCCATATCACTACGAGTACGGCGAGGAGGAATGGCTGCTTGTCCTCGTCGGTCGCCCCACTCTGCGGACGCCTGATGGCCTGGAGGAGCTCGCTCCGTGGGATGCTGTCTGCTTCCCCGAGGGGCCGACCGGCGCCCACGGCCTGCGCAATAACACCGACGAAACCGTGCGGGTACTGATGTACTCGACCGTGAGTCCAACGGCGGTCTCGGTCTATCCGGATTCGGACAAGGTCGGGATCTGGGTAGAGAACGCCAAGGACAAGCTCATCCTTCCTCGCTCTAGCGCGACCGACTACTTCAGCGGAGAAGCCTGATCATCACGCCCTGGACCTGCCCCGGTTTGCGTGACACGTGTCGTCGAAACCGGGGCAACTCCACATCAAGCTCAAACGCCACGCCGCGGAGCCTGAAGGTCCCGGTGCAGGTTGGGATGCCGCGCTTCCTCACCTACACGCAGCCATCAACGAGCTTGAGGCCGCTTTCAACCTGCATGAAATCGAGCCGCTAGCGGTTGATGCTGAGACGATCGAGGCGAACGGTCTGATGAGTTGGCCGATGATGTTCGACACGGCCGCGCAGTGTCTGTCCCGCGCGATGCGTGAATCGCAATGACGCGGGTCGTCAAGGTCAAGCGGCGCAAGTCCGAGCCCGCAGGTCCCGGCGGTTGTACGAGACCTCTGCCCGGAGGGAGAAGTAGGTCCGAGTTAGGTCCCGCGCGCACTCGGCGTCCAACACCTCAAGCACGAAACCACGCATTACCAGGGACTTCTAAGCGCGCCCGGAGAGATTCGAACTCCCGACCTTCGGTTCCGTAGACCGACGCTCTATCCAGCTGAGCTACGGGCGCTCGGGGTCGAAGCCCGACCATCGTAGCGTCCTCGCCGGGGCGAGCACGCGCGAAGCAGGACGGCACGCGGCCCGGCGCCGGCCTCGAGCGGCGCCACTTGCGTCACGCCGGCCGGGGCCGCGTCGACGGCCCGATCGTCTCGGCCAGCCACTTCACGAGGGGACGGGCGGCGACCATCTCGGAGCGCACACGCTCATCGCAGGTCGGCTCGTGCAGCCATGGCTCGAGCGGGTGGCGACGGGACACCGTGAGCTGCTTCATCCGCAGGCGGTCGACGCGGGGGTGATCCGCCGGGTAGCCCCGGGGGGCGCGCTTGAGCTCGGGCTCGGTCGCCGCGAGCTCAGCTCGCTTCGCCGCGGAGAGTCCGCGCTCGAACCCGCGCGCCCTCCGGTCGTCGTCGATCGCGCCGCGGAACCGCTCGAGCTGGTCCGGCGCGGGGTGGTAGAGGCCGGCGGCGACGAGCAGGCCGTCGAGCGACAGGTCGAAATAAAAGCCGCCGGCGGCGCCGTACCCGATCGCGACGCCGAGGTGCTCCTTGAGCGGCGGTCCCGGCCGGAAGCGGAGGTTGTTGTAAGGCCGGAAGAAGTGCGGGGCCCCGAGGTCGCTCAGCTTCTCCGCGAGCTCCCGCGCCGGCGCGAGGACGTGCTCGTCGTAGCGCCGCCGGTTGGCCCGGAACCAGTCGCTGTCGTTGTTGTCCTCGAGGTCGCGGAAGAACTCGAGCGCTTCAGGTGGCCACACGATCCCCGGACGCGGCAAGGGGATCCCCGGAGTCCGCGTACCGCGCGACCGTGAAGCCCATCAGTATCGGCACGTGGATTGCGAACACCGCGAGCGAGAGCGTCAGAACCACGAGCGATCCGCCGCTCACGTGGTCCTTCACAAACGCGTACTCGATCATCGCCGCGATCACGATGTAGGCGAGCAACGACCACTTCGCGACCGCGAAGAACCGGTCCCACGCGAAATCCCTCACGCGCGACAACGCGATCATGTTGCCGACCAGCAGCAGCACCGATGCGACGAGGAGCGCGACCGCGGGGCCGAGCGGCACGTGGCGCGGGAGGTGCGCCGACAAGTAGATCCCGCCGGCGACGATCAATGCCAGCGACGCCATCCCCAGCTGCGTCACGGGGGGAAGCGGGCGCTCGTTCATCCCGACGCCAGCTTGGTCATGATTACGAGCGTCGCGACCTGCATCACGCCGAGGACGCCGGCGCAGTAGATGAAGCGCTTCATCAGCCGCTCGATCACGGCCGGGTTCGGGCGCGGCTTCTTGAGCTCGATCAGGACCGCGATGTTCGCCGGCTCGAGCAGGCCGAGCGCGAGCACCGCCATCACCCCGACGATGATGTAGCTCGCCACCACCCATCCGTGCAGCGGATGGAACGTGTACACGGTCCCGAGCTTGACTCCGAGCTGCCAGCCCGCCGCGAGCGTCGCCGTGACGACAGTCGGCATGATCAGGACCATCTTCGGCATCAGGCGCGTCGTGAACTCGACCCGGGCCGGGATCGACATCCGCCCGATGATCGGACCGAGCACGAGCCCGAGGAACAGGTCGACGATCGTCCACCCGGCCCCGCCGGCGACGTGGAAGAACATCAGCGGCCACAGCTTGTTGGACTCGATCGCGGCGATCAGCAGCACCGCCACCACCGCCACCAGCACGAGCCCCCGCCGCGGCACGATCTCGAAGTCGGGCCGCTCGACGGCCGGCGCGTGCGCCGGCTCGGACTGGACCGCAGGTACCGGGATCACAGTGTCAGTCATGCCGGAATCCTACCTGCGTCGGAACCCCGATCCGGGCTTTTTAAGGCCAACTCGACGCCGCGGATCCAGGTAGGCATGCGTTCCTTCATGCTGCCGGGAGCGGAGAGGGCGGGATTCGAACCCGCGATGGAGTGTGAACCCCATACTCGCTTAGCAGGCGAGTGCCTTCAGCCACTCGGCCACCTCTCCAGGCGAAAACGCTCGGGGCAGTGTAGTGGCTGAGGGCGCCCCCAGCGGTGCATGCGGGCGGCTAGGATCGTGCTCGCCGGCCCCCGGAGGGGTGGCAGAGCGGTCGAATGCGCTGGTCTTGAAAACCAGAGTCCGTGCAAGCGGACCGCGGGTTCGAATCCCGCCCCCTCCGCTGAGCGATTCGCGGCAGGTGCGGCACCTTTTTGCGAGGCTGGGCCGACCCCGGTAGGATGGCCACACCAGGTAGCTCGCTGGTCCGGCGAGCATGATTGTTGAGCTGAGCGTGTGGCCGGCGCGCGGCTTTTGCGGATGCGTGGATTGCCCCGACTCCGACTGCGACTCAGATTCACGACGCTGGCGTTGCTGGCACTGCTCGCGGCCCCGATTTCGACCGGCGTCGCATCGGCGCAACCCACGACCGGGCGCACCAAGGTCGTCCGGTACCACGGCTACCGGCTCGTGGTGCCTGCGTCGTGGCCGGTGTACAACCTCGGAGCCGATCCGGGGACGTGCGTCCGCTTCAACCGTCACGCGGTGTACCTCGGCGAGCCAAGCTCGCGCGAGCAGTGCCCGGCCCACGCCGCCGGGCGCACCGAGGCGATCCTCGTGGCGCCGCTGGCCGCCCAGGGCGCCGGCGCGCCCGGCGGCTCGGGCGCCGGCCCGGCCCTTCCCCGCATCGCGACCCCGCACGCTCAGCCTCGCCAAGGCTCCTCGGCGCAGCTGACGATTCCGTCCGCCGGGGTGGTCGTGACCGCGACCTGGCGCGCGGACCCCACGGTGGTTGCGCAAGCGCTCGGAGTTTCCTCGCTCAAAGCGAGCACCGCCGGCTCCGGGAGCGTCGGCGCGCACGGCTCGAGCGCCCGCCCGCACGCGGTCCATCGCGCCGGCGATCCGATCTACACCGGCCTTGGTTTCGACGCCTGCTCGACCCCGAGCGCGCCGGCGATGTCGGCGTGGAGCGCATCGCCGTACCGCGCGGTCGGCATCTACGTCGGGGGCGCGAACGAGGCCTGCGCGCAGCCGAACCTCAGCCCGGACTGGGTCGAGCAGGAGTCGGCGGCGGGCTGGGTGCTGCTGCCGATCTACGTCGGGTTGCAGGCGCCGAGCAACGGCTGCGGGTGTGCGGCGATCGTGCCGTCGCAGGCGTCGGCCGAGGGGACCGCGGCCGCGGAGGACGCGGTCAACCAGGCCGAGGCCGAGGGGATCTCGCCCGGCAACCCGATCTACGACGACATGGAGGCGTACAACCGGACGAACAGCAACACGTCGGCGGTGCTGGCATTCCTTTCCGCCTGGACGAGCGAGCTGCACGCGCTCGGCTATCTCTCGGGGGTCTACAGCAGCGAGAACTCCGGGATCGTCGATCTCGTCAACGCCGACGGCACCACCTTCGTCGAGCCCGACGAGCTCTGGATCGCCAACTGGAACAACCAGGCGAACACCAACAGCAGCGTGGTTCCGACCACCGAGTGGGCCAACCACCAGCGCCTGCACCAGTACCAGGGGGGACATAACGCCACTTACGGCGGCGTCACGATCAACATCGACAGCGACTACGTGGACGCCTCGACCGCATCCGGCGCCGTCGAGTTCCCAAACGGCACGTTCGTGCAGGTGAGCGGATCCACCGAGTACTACGAGATCGTCGGCGGCGCGCCGCTGCTTGTGAGCAACTGGAGCGACGTGGGCGGCGCGCAGACCTACACCGTGATCACGCAGCAGCAGTTCGACGCGCTCAATCCCGTCCCGACCAATGACACAGTGATCGAGACCGACACGGGCTCGGTGTACATCACCGCCGGCGGCGCGCCGATGTTCGTCTCGAACCTCGCGCTGTTCGGCAGCCCCCAACCGCTGCTCGTCGACCAGTGGGACATCGACAACGTCGGGAATCCGCTGTCGCACCTGAACGTGGTGCCGTCGAACGGCACGTTCGTGACCACGACGACCGGGCTGAACTACCGCGTCGCCGGTGGCGCCCCGATTGGCGTCACCACATGGTCGGCGTTCGGCGGCGCTCAGCCGACGGTGACCATTGATCCCTGGGACGTCCAGAACATCTTCAACCCGGCCGCGCACCTGAAGTACAGGCCCGCGATCGGGACCGTCGTCGAGGGGCTGCCGTCGAAGACCTATTGGGAGTTCGGCCCCAAGAACCGCTACCTGGTCGCGGCGAGCGCGGCCGCGGTCCGGGTCGACGACCGCGGCCTACACGTGTACTCCGCGATCCCGTGCCGCGTCCCGGGCCTCGGCCACATGACGCTGGCGCAGGTCAAGACCGCGCTGATGAAGGCCGACTGCCACCTCGGCAAGGTCCACGATCGTCCGCTCACGCGCCGCCGCCATACGCTGCGAGTGATCAAGCAGATCCCGAATGCGCGCACCCAGCATGTCGCCAACTACACCGTCGGGATCACGCTCGGCTGATCGAGTCAGGAGTGGCTCGGGCTCCACTGGAGCACGGTCGCGCCCCAGGTGAGTCCTCCGCCGAAGGCGGCCAGCAGCACCCGGTCGTCGCGCCTGAGCCTCCCCTCGGCCTCGGCCACGGATAGCGCCAGCGGTAGCGTCGCGGTCGACGCGTTCGCGAAGCGGTCCACGTAGTCGACCACCCGGTCCGCCTGGAGTCCCAGCCGCTGCCCGACCGCGCGGATGATCCGCGAGTTCGCCTGGTGGTAGACGAACAGGTCGATATCGTCGAGCTCGGAATCGCTTGCCGCGAGCGCCTCGTTCGTGACCTCCGACATCGACGCCACCGCCGCCCGGAACGACTCGTGCCCGTTCATCCGGATGATGTCGCCCCGGTCGAGTCGGATCAGGTCCGATCCCGAGTGGTCGGAATGCAGAATGACCGGGCCGATCCGCCCGCGCGACGCGTCCGTCGCGGAGACCACCGCCGCGCCCGCGCCGTCGGCGAACAGCGGCGCGGTGTCGCGATCGGCCAAATCGAGGAACCGCGACAGGAAGTCGGCCCCGACCACCAGCGCATGCTGCGCGCGGCCTGACTCGATCTGCCCGCACGCCATCGCGAGTGCCGACAGCCACCCCGTGCAGGCGGCGCCGACGTCGAGCGCGCCGACCCGATCGGCTCCGATCAGCCCGGCGACGAGCGGCGCCGCGTTCGGCGTGATCTCGTCGGCGGTCGAGGTGGCGACGAGCACGAGATCGAGCTCCTGCGCCTCCAGGCCGGCTCGCTCGAGCGCGTTCCGGCCGGCGTCGGCGGCGAGGTCGCTCAGGCGGTCACCGGGGTTGGCCCACGGCCGCTCGCGGGTGCCGGTCCGCTTGGCGATCCACTCGGCATCGACGCCCAGGCCCTCGGCGATCTGGTCGTTGGAGACGACCCGTTCGGGAAGCGCGATGGCCACAGCCGCGATCGACGCCCCCAAGCCCACGATCGGCGGTCCCTCGGTCGAGCCCGCGTTAGCGGGTCGTCTTCTTCGGCGCGGTTCCGAACACGTGGTCCCAGAACGGGGCGCTGACTCCGTAGCCGCGCTCGTGGTTCTGGAAGTGGTGCCGCATGTGGAGCTCGCGCAACCGCTTGCCGAGCGCCGACTTGGGCCGGTGATGGTGCACGTGGTAGTGCAGCATGTCGTAGCCCAGGTACCCGGCGAGGAAGGCGGCGCCGAACGGAAGGAATCCCGGGCTGCCGATCACCAGGTAGAAGGCGTACACGAATACCGCGGCCAACGGGACGCTCAGCGCCGGCGGCATCACCAGCCGCAGCGGGTCGTTCGGATGGTCGTGGTGGACGCCGTGGATGATCCAATGCAGCCGCGCGCCGATGCCCTTCTCGGGCTCGAAGTGGAACACGATCCGGTGCAGCCAGTACTCGGTCAGCGTCCAGAACAGATATCCCGCCGGAATCCAGTAGATCGTCGACCAGCCGGCCCCGTGGACGAAGCCCTCGATCAGCAGCACCGCGATGATCGGCACGAAGATGATCGGCGGCACGCTCCAGTGAACGCGCGAGAACTTCTCGAACAGCGCGGAGTCGAACATCCGCGGCGAAGCGCGGAGAACCTCGCTGCGTTTCATGCCCTCGAGGTCGTCTGCCTGGCGTGTAGCCATATAACAACGATACATCTCTAGCGGGCCGGGGTTACGGACCCGGTCCCGGGCGTCCTCACGGGCTGACAGCGGCGCCGGCGGGTCAGTCGACGGCGTCGCCGTCGAGCGGCATCGCCAATACGACGTGGTTCAGCGACACCGCCAGGAACGGCCGGCGCTCGGGATCGCCACCATCGAACGGCACTAGCTCGACGTCGGTCAGCGCCACGAACGCACGCTCTGACGAGTTGAGATAGTCGGTCAGCCGGCTGCGATACCCGTCGCGGGGCAGGCGCAGCAGTCCGGTGATCCGGTACCGGTCGGTTTCGACCACGATCCGCTCGTCGCGATGCTCCATCGCAACCGAAGATACCCGGCAACCGGGGCGGGCGATGCAATGCTTGGACACATGGCCGACCGCCCGAAGCCGCGATGGTGGTACGTCCGACGCGCCCAGAACCGCAAGCCGGCCACGTACCGCTGCCCTTTGTGCGGTCGCCACCTGCCGGCGCTCAGCGAGCACCTGCTGATGTACCCCGAGGGCGACCCGAGCGGGCGGCGGCACGCCCATACCGAATGCGTCATGGCCGCTCGTAAGGCCGGCAAGCTCCCGACGCGCGAGGAGTGGCAGAAGACCCAACCCCGCGGCCCGAGCGCCTGGGAGCGCCTGGTGGCGCGGGTGCGGCGGCGATCTAGGCTCTGAGGGATGAAGATCCGCTTCGCCGTCGGCCCTCACGCCGGATCCCTCTCCGCGCCTCAGGTGGTGGCGTTCGCCGAGTCGCTCGAGGCCACCAGGTTCGACGGGCTGTGGATGTCGGATCTCCCCGTCGCCCCGGTGCTCGACCCGCTGCTCGGGCTGGCGCTCGCCGCCGGGCGGACCGACCGGCTGCGTCTCGGCGCGAACCTCGTCCCCTTTGGCCGCAACCCGTTCCTGCTGGCCAAGGACCTGGCTCAGCTCGATCAGATCTCGGGCGGCCGCCTGCTGCTCAGCTTCGTGACCGGCCTCGGCCAGCCCGGGGAGCGCCAGGCGCTCGGGCTGGGTGACGCGCGGCGAGGCGACGTCCTCGAGGAGGTGCTCGGTCTGGTGCGGACCTGGTGGGCAGGTGAAACCGTCGACCACCACTCGGAGCGGTGGACGTTCGACCACGTGGCGCCGGCGGCGCGGCCCGTCCAAGATCCGCTCGAGGTGTGGCTGGGTGGACGCGGTCCCCAGGCGCTGGAACGGGTGGGCCGGATTGCCGACGGATGGCTGGGCGCTCAGCTGACCCCCACCGAGGCCGGATCCGCGCGCCGCCGCATTCAGGAGGCGGCCGGGCGTGCCGGGCGCGAGGTCGACCCCGAGCACTTCGGGATGAGCATCCCCTACGCTCGCGTCCGTCCAGGCGACGAATTGCTAGGCCCGCTCGCCGCCCGCCGTCCCGACCTCGACGCGCTCGAGTTCGTGCCGGTCGGCCGGGCCGGCTTGCGCGGCTTCATCGAGCGCTACGTCGAAGCCGGCCTGTCGAAGTTCGTCGTCCGCCCACTCGCGCCAGTCGACTCCTGGGCCGACGAGGCCACATGGCTCGCCGACGCCATCCTCGACCTACAGACCTGAACCCCCCCAACTCCCCTCGCCCAGCTTTCTAAGACGCGGAGCCGTGCAACCGCACGGTGCGGATCGGGCCGACGGCGGCGCGACGCAAAAGGGGGGTCGTCAGTGCCGTTCGCCCGCACTCGCGGAACCCGCGATCAGTTCCGACCCACGGGAACATGATCGCGGCGGGCGAAGGGCACGACGACCCCCCAAAAAAGCGCCTAGGCGTCGTGATACAGCGCAAACTCCCACGGATGCGGCCGCATCCGGATCGCGTCGACCTCATCCTCGCGCTTGTACCTAACATACGCCTCGATCAGGCCGGGCGTGAACACGTCGCCGTCACACAGGAACGCGTTGTCGGCCTCGAGCGCGTCGAGCGAGGCCTCGAGCGACGACGGTACGGTGGCGATCTTGGCCAGTGTCTCCTCGGGCAGTTCGTAGATGTCGGCGTCGAGCGGCTCACCGGGGTCGAGCTCGCGCTTGATCCCGTCTAGACCGGCCATCATCAGCGCGCTGAACGCGAGGTACGGGTTCGCGGCCGGGTCGGGCGAGCGGAACTCGACCCGCTTGGTCTTGGGCGCCTCGTGGTACATCGGCACGCGCACGCACGCGCTCCGGTTGCGGGCCGAATACACCAGATTGACCGGCGCCTCGTAGCCGGGGACCAGGCGCCGGTAGGAATTCGTCGTCGGGGCGCAGAACGCCAGCAGCGCCGGCGCGTGGGTGAGCAACCCGGCGATGTAGTGCTTGGCCAGATCGCTGAGGTGCGCGTACCCGCCCTGCCCGTACATCAGCGGATCGCCGTCCTTCCACAGCGACTGGTGAACGTGCATGCCCGATCCGTTCTCCTGGAAGATCGGCTTGGGCATGAACGTGGCGGTCTTGCCGGCGGCGCGCGCGGCGTTCTTGACCACGTACTTGTAGATCATCATCTGGTCGGCCATCCGCAGTAGCGGCTGGAAGCGCATGTCGATCTCGCCCTGCCCGCCCGATGAAACCTCGTGGTGGTGGAACTCGCAGCGGATCCCGAGCGACTCCATCGTCGCGACCATCTCGCTGCGCAGGTTCGCGAGCGAGTCGGCCGGCGGCACCGGGAAGTACCCCTCCTTCTGGCGCAGCTTGTACGCCAGATTCGGCTTCGGGCTCACAGCGCCGCCGGTGTTCCAGAAGCCCTCGCTGGAGTCGACCTCATAGGACGCCCGGTTCTCCACCTGCTCGTAGGAGATGTGGTCGAACACGAAGAACTCCGCCTCGGGTCCGAAGTAGGCCACGTCGGCGATCCCGCTGGCGACCAGGTGCTGCTCGGCCTTGTGCGCGACGAAGCGCGGATCGCGCGCGTACGGCTCGCCCAGCACCGGGTCCGCCACCGAGCAGATCAGCGACAGCGTCGCACGCGTGTAGTAGGGGTCGATGAAGGCGGTCGAGGAGTCGGGGATCAGCAGCATGTCCGACTCGTGGATCTCCTGGAAGCCGCGGATCGAGGAGCCATCGAACCCGAGCCCCGACTCGAAGTCGCCAACGTCGAGCGCGCCGACCGGCAGCGTCATGTGTTGCCAGGTGCCGGGCAGGTCGACGAACTTGAGATCGACCATCTCGACGCCGCGCTCGGCGGCGAACTCGAGGACGTCCGTGGGGCTGGAGGCGCCGGCGGCCATTGCCGTATGTTCGCTTTCTGTCGTGGCCACTCTCTTTCTCCTTTGAGTCTTGGTAGGCGCGAGCCTATCCGGCTTTCATATTCGCTCGACCGCCGCGAGGATCTGCGCGGCTTTGAGTCCGAGGCTGAGGCGCTCGCGGCCGTCGGACTCGTACGGCGAGAGCCCCGAGACCTCGTGCACGCGCGACAGTCGGTAGCCGACGGTGTGGCGGTGCAGCCCCATCACCTCGGCGGTCTCGGTGGTCGAGCCGTGGTGCGCGAGGAACGTCCCCAGCGTCACCAGCAGTTCGGTGTCGTGCTCGGCGTCGTAGGACACGAGCGGGGTGATCGTGCTCGACCGGAGCAGCTCGAGCTCCTCGGGATCGCGCAGAAGCACCCCGATCAGCAGGCGGTAGGTCTCCTCCTGGCCGGCGAGTGCCGCGTCAGGAGCGCTCGACAGCTCCGCGAGCAGCATCGCCTCGCGGACGGCCTCGCGGAGCAGCGACGGCTCGCGGCGCGGCGCCGACACCCCCACGGCCTCTTCGTAACCCAAAGCCTGCAACTGCTCGACAAGTTCCCCGGCGCCGCGGTCTGCGTGCTCGCGCGCGAGCGGCACGAGCCCGAGCACGCGTCCCTCGGCGAGCGAGGCGATCAGAGCGCCGTCGCCGTCGAGTAGCGCGGCCGGGAGCTCGTACTCGCCGCGCCCCCGCGCGTACACCGCGATCGCGCCGGCGCCGAGATCGAAGCCGAGCCGGCGGGCATCGGCGACCAGCGCGACCGCATCAGGCGCCGACCCGTCGATCAGCGCCGCGAGCAGCGCGCATCTGCACTCGTGCTCCTCGCCCCGTCGCCCGTCGCCCCGGAGGCGGGTGACGGCGGCGGCCGCAGCGGCCGCCTCGAGCCACGCGCGGTCGTCCGCCGACGCCGGCGCCGACGCGACGCCGCCGTTGCCGTGAATCGCCGCCACGATCCCGACGACGTCGCTCCCGATCCGGATCGGAACCGAGTGCGCGACCGCCGCCGGCTCGCCGGCCGACCCGCCCTTTGCGGCCGCCGACGCGAACCTGACGAGCTCGCCGAGCAGCCCGTCGGGGATCGAGTCAGCCGGCCATACGACGGGGGCGCCGAGCGACGGGAGCACGATCACCACCGGATCTCCGAGCGCGTCGGAGGCGGCGCAGGCCACACGCTCGAGGCCATCGTCGCCGGCAACGGCCCGCGACACGATCGCCAGAGGCGTGGGCTGGGGGGCGCTGCTCAGCTGCGCCCCCCAACCCGATGGCCCGTTTCCCTCATGCGGTCGTTGGCGCGGCCGGAACCGTCGTGTGTCCGGCATCGCCGGACATTCCCGGAATGCCGTTCGGGTACCCGAGCGACGGGACGTCGGACGGGTACACCTCGTGGCCGTGCTCGGCGACGTCGCCGATCTCCATGTTCGCCTCGGACATCCGGAGCGGGATGAACAGCCCGACGAACTTCAGCAGCAGGTACGTGATCACTGCGGTCCAGCAGATCACGAACAGTGCCGCGAGGAACTGCCACTTCAGCAGCGTGGCGTTGCCGTGGATCAGGCCGGCCACCGCGCCGCCCGCGACCAGCCCGTGCTTGCTGGTCTTGAAGAACAGCGCCATGTTCGGGTCCGCGAAGATCCCGACCATCAGTCCGCCGGCAAGCCCGGCGAACCCGTGGGTGTAGATGACACCGAGCGTGTCGTCGACGTTGCGGAAAGGCCGCAAGCGGCTCAGGTAGTTGAGCGCGAAGTAAACGAGCGTCGAGGCGATGATGCCCATCGCCATCGCGCCCCAGCCGTTCACGTAGCCGGCGGCCGGCGTGATCGCGACGAGACCGACGATCATGCCGTTGACGGTGCCGATCATCGACGGCTTGCGGCCCGTGAGGTAATCCCACGCGACCCACACCAGCAGCGCGGTCGCGGTGCACAGGTTGGTGTTGAGCACCGCCGCGGCCGCGGACATGTTCGACGCGTACGGGTCCCCGCCGTTGAAGCCGTTCCAGCCCAGCCACAGCAACCCGGCGCCGACCGCGACCATCGCCACGTTGTTCGGCGCGTCGATCTCGCGGTCTCGCTGGAGCCGCGGTCCGATCACGGCCGCCGCGACGAACCCGGCCACGCCCGCGGACAGGTGGATCACGTATCCGCCGGAGAAGTCGACCGCCCCGTGCTGGGCGAAGAAGCCGCCGCCCCAGATCAGGAACGCGTCGACGCAGTAGACGCAGGTGATCCACAGCACGCAGAACGGGATCCACGCCTTGAAGTTGACGCGCCCGAGCACGGACCCGAGGGCCAGGATCGGGGTGATCGCCGCGAATACGAACTGGAAGTAGACGAGCGCCGAATTCGGGAATGCATCACTCCCGATTAAGGGGATGTTCGCCTGGTGTTGCAGCTCCGTGTGGGAGAGCACGGCTCCCGGCTTGCCTATGAAGTTCCCGAAGAACCCACTGTGCGAGAGCCCGTGGAACGGCGAGCCGAAGCCCATCTTGAATCCCCACAGCACCCAGACGAGGAGCACTACGGAGAACGTGGCAAACGTCAGCATCATGCTGTTGATCGACCAGCGCTTTTGCATCACGCCGCCGTAGAGCACTGCGAGGCCGGGAACGCTCATCAACCCGACCAGCGTCGCGGCGGTGATCTGCCAGGCCGTATCGCCTGAGTTGAGCCAACTGGGTGCTTCAAGCGGCAACTGGATCTCCTTGTCGTGTAGACCTCGCGCGCAGGCCACCCCAATTGCGTGGCAAGTCCTGGCACGCCGATTTCCGCGATCAGTGTCGCCCCGGGCGAAGGGAGCTTCTATGTCCTCAGGTCCAGCAAACCGAGGGGGGTCCTGGACATTGGGATAAGCGGATCCCGCAACCAGCGGGTTTGCGGGCGATTTGATCCCCGGCGGGCGATCAGCCGACGGGCAGTCCGGCTTTGCGGCACTCGGCTGCGATCGTCTGCGCGGCCTGCCGCGTGAACGCCCCCGGCGTGTTCGCCGACGCGCACGTCGAGCGCGCGGTGGCGCCACACTCGTGAACCTGCTGCGCGCCGGTCGCGGCCGGGAGCGTCGCGTAGATACAGCCCGATTTCGAGCTCGGCCCGCTCGACGCGAACGAGATCACGAGCACGACCACAAGCGCGGCAACGACCCCGAGCACGCCACCGATCATCCATTTCTCGCGCGTGGATGTGGGCCAGCGAGGGCGGAGCGTATCGGCGTGCCCGGGCGGAAGGATCAGCACGTCCGCTTCAGTCTAAGCGCTATGGCGTGTGCCACGATCGGCGTGTTGATCGTCTTCGCGCTCCACTTCCTCCACCACCCGCCGAAGGACTCGATCGACTACTTCGCGCTGGCCCTGGGCGCGTTTGCCAGCTGGGTGGGCGTACCCGGGCCGGGCGAGCCGCTGCTGATCGCGGCCGGAATCGTGGCCGCCAAGCACAAGCTCGACATCAAGCCCGTGCTGATCTGGGCGTTCGTCGGCGCGGTCGCCGGCGGGTTCGCCGGCTGGCTGGCGGGGTGGTATGCGGGCAGGACCGTCATGACCGCCCCTGGTCCCTTGCGCCGCCTGCGCCTGAAGGCGGTCGAGCGCGGGGAGGAGGTGTTCGAGCGGCTCACTGTGATCGCAATCCTGCTCGCGCCGTCGTGGGTGGCCGGGATCCATCGGGTCGGGCCGGTGATCTACAACGTGACGAACGTCGTGAGCGCCGCGGTGTGGGCGGTCGGGATCGGACTCGGCGCCTACTACGCCGGCCCACCGGTGCTCGACATCATCTCCGACGTCGGGACCGCGACCGCGATCGGGTTGGGGGTGCTCGTGCTGGTCGGAGTCGGCATCGAGGTCACGCGCCGGCGCCGGCGCACGATCCGCTGAGGAGCGATCACAGGTTCGTCCCGGCCCAGGAGATCTCGTGCGGCGGCACGACCGGCGAGCCGACGTCGAGCTGGATCGACGCGTGGGGGACGAGAGGGATCGTAGTCGGGTCCTTCGTCCACGGCTTGTTGTTGACGAATGCGGTGACCTTGCCCCTGTCGCCGCCCACCTGGGTCCGGCCGAGCGGCTGGTTCCACTCGTCGAAGAAGTTGCCGAGCGTGTACACGCGGACGCTCGGTGACTCGATGTGGATCACGCCGTCGCTGGCGTGAGTGTGGAGCCAGTAGTAGCACTGCTGCGCTCCGTAGAACGGGCCGTACGGCGTCTGCTCGGCGACCGGCCCGACCATTCCGATCGCCGGCGGGAGCACGCGCGGCTTGCCGTTCACGTACACCTGGAGATGCGCGTGGATGTGGTACACGAGCTGCTCGACCGGGGCGCACTGGATCCCGTCGACGGTGGCGCCCTGCGACGTGGTCGCCGCGGGTGCGAGCAGCGGCCCCTTCTCGAGCGGGATGCCCTCGGGGCCGGGCGCCTTCCCGTTGGCGGCGGTGGTCGAGGTCGTGGCGGTCGTCGCCGGGGCCGTCGTGGAGCTCGCCGTCGCGGTTGTCGTCGACGAGGACGCTGCCGGCGCCTGGGAGCTCGAGGAACCGCTGCCGCCGCACGCGGTCAGCAGCGACGCGACAACCAGCGACATCACGAGCAGAGCACGGCGACCGGGCATGGCAGCTTCGAACGGTAGCTGGCGATACGCCTCGCGGATCCGCGCGCCCCTGATAACTTGCGAGCGGATGTCCGACTCAGCTCCCCCCGCCGATCTCCCGATGACCACCGCCCTGGATCTGCCGGGGATGCGGATCCGCGAGAACCTCGGCGTCTGTTACGGCCTCGTGGTCAGGAGCATGGGCTTCACCGGCGGCGTCGCCGCCTCGTTCAAGGGGCTGCGCCGCGGCGAGATACCCGAGTACACGCAGCTGCTCGAGGACTCGCGGCGCCACGCGATCGACCGGATGTCCGACAACGCCCGCCTGATGGGCGCCGACGCCATCGTCGCGGTCCGCTTCGACTCCTCCGAGATCGGACAGCAGTTCACCGAGATCGTCGCCTACGGGACGGCGGTCAAGGTCGATCGCTCGGCGTAGTCCGTCGATGTTGCTGGGCGACGCCGATCGCGAAGCCCTGTACGAGACGCTGAAGCGGCACGCCGCCGACGGACGGCTGGACATCGCCGAGCTCGAGCGCCGAGTGGCGCTGGTCGCCGAGGCGGACACCCGCGAGGCGGCCGCGGCGGCGGTGGCCGACCTACCCCCGTTGCCCGGAGTTCGGGACCCGGACCGGCGGCCCCGCCGCGGGCGCGGCCACGGCGAGGCGGACAAGCCTGGTCCGGACTGGCGGCCGACCGGCGAGGTGTTCCGGGATCCCCGGACGCGCAGGGTGATGCGCGTGTGGACGGACCCCGCCGGCGACCGGCACTACGTGGCCGAGTGACGCTCGCGGCTGCGGTCGCGGCCGCCGGCAGCGCGGCCGGCCACCCCTAGCGCGTCGCCTTCTTGACCGCGCTGCGGGCCTTGCCGACCGCGTTCTTGGCCTTGCCCTTCATCTCCTCGCCGGCGCCGCGGGCCTCGGTGCCGGGCCGACCAGTCGCGGCACCAGTCTCGCGCTTGGCGCGGCCCTTGAGCTCCTCGGCCTTGCCCTTGACTCGTTGCGTCCGGTCTCCCATCGCTACTCCCTTTCTCCGGGGTCTCTTTAGCGATGGCTACCCCGACTCGCCGGCGCCGACGCGCGCGAGTGACGTACGACCTCGGACAGCACCCGCGGCCAGTGCTCGCGCAGGGCCTCGTGTCCCATGAACAGCCCGAGGTGCCCACCGGTGCTCATGTGCCGGGTGACGAGGTCCGCCGGCGTGGACGCGTGGTCCTCGAGCGCGAACACCTGAGCCGGGGGTGTGATGTGGTCGGTGGCGCCCGCGAGCAGGTTGAGCGGCATATCGATCCGCCCCAGGTCGACCTTCTGGCCGCCGACCTCGAGCGACCCGCCGATCAGCGCGTTATCGCGGAACAGGTTGCGGACGATCCACAGGTAGAACGCTCCCGGGACGTCCTGGGTGTGCTTGAACCAGTCCTCGAACTCGCGGTAGCGCTCGACGTGGGACGGATCGTCGAGGTTCAACAGCAGGTCGATCTGACGTGAGATCTCGGCGCCGGGTTGGATCATGATGAACCCCGTGAGCATGTGCCGGCCGCGGAGGATTCCGCCCGCGGACGCCACCAGTGCCTCGTAGAAGCGCAGGTCGCCGTCTGGCCCGACGCGGCGCAGGATCTCGTGAATCACCGGCTCGCCGGCGTGGAAGTCGATCGGCGCGCCCGCGATCGTGAGCGTGTTGATCCGTTCGGGATGGAGTGCGGCGTAGATCGTCGCGAGCCAGCCGCCCTGGCAGTCCCCGATCAGGTTGACGCGCCCGCCGCAGTGGTCGACCGCGCGGTCGACAAGGTCGATGTAGTCCTCGACCATCGCATCCGCGGTCTCGCTCGTGGCGCCGACCCAGTCGAGCGAGAACGCCCGCTCGAGGCCGGCCGCGAGGATCGTTCCCATCTGGCTCTGCTCGGCCGAATAGTCGACGATGCACGAGTCATGGCCGGCCTGCGGCGGCAACACGAGCGTCGGAACGACGCGCCGGCGCGAGACCGAGAAGTCGCGCAGCCGCGCGAGCGGGCTCTCGAACACGATCTCGTGCGGTGTGGTCCAGGATGGCGCCCGCCGGCCGCCGGCGACCGCGAGCCAACGCGGGACGTCGAGCGCGGCGGGGCCTCGCTGGACGGTCGCGGCCCAGACTTTGCCGAACCCGTCGACGGCGGCCGCACAGCCGTCGAGCCAGCTGTCGAGGAGACCCGCGGCGGCCATGCTTGGCGCGGGGACCGGGGGGCACTGCGGGACGACACTCATGTTCGACCTCCTTGCGAAAACTGCGCGAGACCTGCGAACCACCGTTAAACGGTGAAGCACCGGCGGTACACCCACCGGTGCTTCTGAATAACGCTTGTTAGTAGAGGCTACTAACGACTGGGGACGAACGAATTACTTGAGGAAGCTGCGCGCCGTCGTGGTGTACGAGCTCGCGAGCTCCTTCGAGACGTCGACCTGAGCCTCGATCAGGCTCTTGAGCCACTCCTGCTGGGTCATCCCGGCGAGCTTCAGCTGCAGCTCGGTGGTGCGATCGACGGCCTTCTCGTACGAGTCGAGGTACAGATTGCCGGCCTTGCGGGCGGCCGCGAGGAACTGCTCGCTCGAGTCCTTGACCTGCTCGAAGGCGGTGTCGAACGTCGGAATGCCGGTCTTGGTCGAAGCGGTGGTAGCCATGTTGGTGTCTCCTGGAGGAATCGGGATCTTTGGGTTCGTGTGCTTGCAGCTTAGCAACGAGTCAGCAAGCACGCAAGCAAGGTACGCCGTCGCTGGTCGACGGTTACACCGCCCGGCGGCGTAGGCTGCGGCCGCCCGTCCCTTTCATCCCACGAGGAGCGCTCGAATGACCGACCATGTGTACTCCGTCAGCGAGATCGTCGGATCTTCCTCCGGCGGGATCGACGACGCGATCAGCAATGCCCTGGACCGTGCGCGCAAGACGTTGCGCCACCTCGACTGGTTCCAGGTAACCGAGATCCGCGGACACCTCAAGGACGACGGCGAGATCGACTACTACCAGGTGGGACTGAAGCTGGGGTTCCGGCTCGAGGACTGACGCCGCCGTCAGCCGGCTCGCCCCTGGGACGTGCAGCACCACCCCTCGAGCCGCGGAAAGCCCTCGGCGGTCCCGCTCGAGAACTGCTGCGCGATTCTTGACACGGCCGCGACCCGGGGCGTGCCGGACACGCGGACGAACACCCACTGGTTCGCTGCCGGCGAGCTGACGAGCAGCCACTGCCCGTCGGGCGACCAGCTGAGCTGCTGGACCGCGATCCCGCCGAGGACCTGGCGGGTCGACGGCCGCGACGAGCCGGCGCCGGCGACGACGACCTCCCTGCCACCGAGCACGAGCGCGACGTTCCGCCCGTCGGGAGACAGCGCGCCGTCGCCGGCGGCGGCGCCCGCCGGCATCGTGAGCTTCGTGATCAGCCGTCCGTTCGCGGCGTAGACCCGCGCCGTGCGCGCCGACAGCGCGAGCAGGCGCCGGCCGTCGGCCGACCACATCAGCTCGTGCGGCCTCGGGCCATGTGGTGCCGACCACACGACCTTGCCGGTGTCGCCGTCGCGCACGACCACGCGGCCGCGCGCGGTGACGTACGCGAGCTCGAACGGGCCGAGCGCCTGACCCGGCCGCCACGCCGGCGCGACGGACGCCACCCCCGTGGCGAGCAGGCGATCGCCGGTACCGTCGCCGTCGATGACCCGCAGCGCGCCCGCCGACAGGTACGCGACCCGGTAGCCGCTCGGCGAGTACCAGGTCGGATCGCTGACCGCCGGCCGCTCGAGCGCCCAGCGCACGGTTCCGTGCGGGTCGACAGCTGCCAGCCGGTCGCCGGCGGTCACCGCCACAAACAACCCGTGCGGCGACCAGCTCGCCTGCGTCCACGACCCGAGCCTGCGAGCCGAGCCGTCGGCCGACGCGATCCAGGTCCCGCCGGGGCCGGACACGAGGACCCTGCCCGGGGACGGCAGCGCGAACAGCGCCGGCGCCGCGTGCTGCTCGCCGAGCGCCTTGGTCACGAACCGTCGCACGCTCGCCCCCGCCGGCGAGAGCGCGAGCGCGGCGATGATCACCGCGACCGCCGGCGCGAGCGCGAGGCGCCACCGCGGCCGCCGCGCCGCCGCCGGCTCGCGCTCGCGGTACGCCTCGCGGACGACTCCCCACGCGCGGTGCTCGGCGCCGACCTCGCCGGGCGCGCGGAACTCGCGGAGCCTGCGCTTGGCGCGGGCGCTCATCGGTCGATCTCCCGCAGCCGGGTCTCGAGCGTGTCGAGGCCGCGGCGCAGGCGCGAGTTGACGGTGCCGCGCGGGAGGTCGAGCGCGCGCGAGATCTCGCCGGGGCTGTACTCGAGCAGGTAGCGCAGCACGATCACCGCCCGGTGCTCGGGCGACAGCGCCGCGAGCGCCGCCAGCAACTCCTGCGAGTACCGGCCGAGCGGGACCTCGGGCGGCGACGTGGGGTCCGCGCCGGCGTCGCTCGTCTCGCGTCGGGCGGTCCGGGCGCGCGCCCAGTCGATCGCGCGGTTGGCGACGATCGCCCCCAGCCACGGCCCGAACCGGCGCCGGCGATCGAACCGGTCAAGGCGCCGGATCGCCGCCAGGAACGCCTCCTGCGCGATGTCCTCCGCGGCCGCGTGGTCGTGGACGATCAGGAACGCGGCCCGATAGGCCCGCGGCCAGAACCGGCGGAACAGCGCCTCGAGGTCGGCCTCCGAGCCGGCGAGGGCGCCGTGGATCAGCGCCTGCTCGCTCCGCGGCCGGCTGGGGCGCCGGCGCCCCAGCTCGCCCGTGACCGCGAGGCTCTCCGCCGCCGCCGGCACCGGGTCAGCTGGAAGGGACACGATCGGGGGACATCGTCCCCCTTACGGATTGGAGTGCGCAAGAGGTCCCTTAGTGGTTGGCGGGCGTTTTTAAACGGCGGGCATTTGGAGCAGGGCGGGCGGTGGCTGCGGACGCTGGCGCGTGCGGCGCCCCGCGGGGATCATGCAAAACGCATCATTCGACGCCGATCAGCGGGGCCTCGGTGCATCACGCATGTGGGGCATGCCTAGTGCATCGAGGCCGGCGACCCGAGCCCCAAACGTTGCGGTTGGCATGCTCGATCCGGTCCGCCCTGCTCCAGATGCCCGCCGTTAAAGACGAATCGCCTAGATAGAACGTTCTACTCATGATAAGGTCGGCCGACGCCGAGTTCCGAAACCCGCACTCAGGACCACAACCCCACCCGCCACCAGGTCCCCACGCGCGACCGCATCGTGTACGCGAGCGCCGAGCTGTTCCGCCGGCAGGGCTACGCCGGCACCGGCCTCAAGCAGATCGCGACCGAGGCGCGGGCGCCGTTCGGGTCGGTCTATCACTTCTTTCCCGGCGGGAAGGAGCAGCTGGCCGAGGATGTGCTGCGCGTCGGCGGGCGCTTCTTTCTCGCGCTGTACGAGGCGATCGCCGGCGTGGCGGCTGACTACCCGACCGCGGTTGCCAATTTCTTCGCCGGCGCGGCGCAGACGCTCGAGGCCACGGACTTCGCGGACGCGTGCCCGATCGCGACCGTCGCCGGCGAGATCGCGAGCACGCACGAGGTGCTCCGCCAGGCCACCGCGGACGTGTTCGAATCCTGGCTGGCCGCGGTGGCGCGGGACGCGGCTGCGGCCGGCGTGCCGCCCGACCGCGCGCGACCGCTGGCGCTGAGCGTGCTCGGCGTGCTCGAGGGCGCGTTCCTGCTGAGCCGCTCGCTGCGTAGCACCGAGCCGATGCACGCCGCTGCGCAGGCCGCGGTGGCGCTCGTCAACACAGCTTTGACCGACGAACCCACGACCCTGGAGACGAGCGCATGATCCACAAGACCAGTCTGCTCGCCGGCGCGGGCGCAGCGATCGCCGCGCGCGCTCTGCTTCCGCGCCTGGCGCTGATCAAGCTTCGCCGCGACGTGCGCCGGCTGAACGCCGGCGACTACAAGCCCTTGGTCGCCGGCTACGCCGACGACGCGGTGCTGCATTTCAATGAAGGCCCGCACCGCTGGTCGGGCGATTACCGGGGCAAGCCGGAGATCGAGCGGTTCTTCCGCGAGTTCACCGCCGCCGGCCTGCAGGGCGAGATCACCGAGCTCTGGATCTCGGGTCCGCCGTGGGCGCTGACGCTGATCGGCCGCTTCGACGACCGCGCCACCGGCCCGGACGGCGAGGAGCTGTACGCCAATCGCGTGGTGATAGTCGCCCGGACGCGCTGGGGCAAGATCGTCGAGCACGAGGACTTCTACGTGGACACCGCGCGGATCGAGGCGTTTGACCAGAAGCTGCGCGAGCTCGGCATCGGGCCGGCCGCGCGGGTGGAGCATCAGGGCCCGATCACAGCCTGAGCCTGGGTCGTGTGCGCGGCGAGGCGCCCGTCATCGTCGCGCAGTTCGGTCTCGACGACGATCACCGACCTGCCGACGCGGAGCGGCCGCGAGGTCGCGGTCACGTAACCCTCGCGCACGCCGCGCAGGAAGTTGGTCGATGACGAGATCGTCGCGGTGCCGGCGCCGGGCGGGAGATTGAGGAACGCACAGGTGCCTCCGGTGTTGTCGGCGAGCGACATCAGCGCGCCGCCGTTGAGCGCGCCGCCGGCGGTGCACAGCTCGGCTCGCCACGCGAGCCGGCCGACCACTTCCTCGGGGCTCGCGGAAATGACCTCGATCCCGAGCGTGCCGATGAACGGAACGGCCGCGAGCAGCGCGGCGAGGGGCTGATCTGAGTCCGGTGCCACTGGCGGGTCACTCTACATTCCACCCGAAATACACCTCGGCGCGACACACCTCGGCACCCTTGAAGGTGAGGACCTCGGTATTCCTGCCCTTGTGGCCGTCGGGGTGGTTCACCTCGTAGGTGACGATCACCTCGTCGCCGGACTGCACCATCCGCACGAACTCGAACTCCTGGCCCAGGTCGGCGCCGGGCCAGCAGCGCTCGAAGTAGCCGTCGCGGTCGAGGCCGACATTCGACCGGGCTCGAGAACGAGAAGTCGTCGCTCAGCGTTCGCTCGATGGCCGCGCGGTCACCGGACGCGAACGCCAGGTACATATCCCGCGCCTGCTGGAGACGATCGTCTTTGGCCAAGGTGCTCCTCTGGGTCGCTTCACTGGTCTCTGAGGTAGACCCGGCCGAGGCCCGGTTTTCATCGCCGGGCCGCTCTCTCAGCCGATCACGCTCGGCTGATCTCCTTGGAGTACTGCCAGAGCGCCTTGTCGAGCGTGCGGATGCTGACTCCTGCCCGGCCCGCGAGCGCTCGGCAGGCCTCGAGGTATTCGAGCCAGAAGCTCACCGGGTAGGTCGAGCGCGGCTTGACCCCGAGCGACTCGAGCGCACGGACGTCGAGGATCGGGTAGTCGTCCGGGAACGCGAAGTAGAGGAGGGTCGACGCGGTCGGCACGCCGACCCCTTCGAGCTCGAGCAGAGCGGCGATACGGATCGCCTCGTCGCCGGCGGCCAGCGCTCGGCCGGTCGCATCGACGACGGCGGCCTCGGCGTTCGCCGCGACCTTGGGGCGGCTGCGGACGGTCTTCCACGCGCACACCTCGACGAACTCCGCGCGCGTGTAATAGCCACGGGCCCGCACGGCCGCTCCGAGCGCCAGCCGCTCGTCGTCATCGGAGCCGGGGAACCGGCCGGCGAGTGCCTCGATCTGCCTGGCCGGGAACTGGAGAGCGAACGTCCGGCCTGGTGCGCGACTCAGTTCCGGTTCCCGAACAGCTGCAGGAAGAACAGGAAGACGTTGAAGATGTCGAGGAAGATGCCCGCGGCGATCGGGATCGCCGCGGATTTGTTCGCTCGGCGCAGGCGGTTGAAGTCGATGATCGTGAAGCCGCCGAAGATCACCAGGCCGAGCACGGCGTAGATGATGTTGGCGCTCGGGATCGAGATGAAGATCGTCACGAGCCCGAACACGATCAGGGCGAGCAGCGCCCAGAACAGGATGCGGTACCAAGCTGACAGGTCTCGGCGGGTGGCGTAGCCGAACGCCCCGCAACCCGCGACAAACGCGCCGGTCGCGCCGGCGGCCTGCCACAGCGCGGCCGGGTCGGCGTGGGCGTAGACCGCGATGACCGGCGCCACCGCTAGCCCGAGCGCGAGGCCGAGGGCAAACAGCAGCGCCATCGCGACTTGCTGGCGACCGCGCGAGTTCGCCGCGTTCAGGCCGAAGATGCACGCAAATGCGGCGATGAAGAAGAGGATTCCGGTGCCGCCGCTGAGGTTGCGGCCGATGTACGCGCCGAGCGCCGAGAACCCGACGGTGACCGCGACCAGGCCCATGACCTGGCCGAACAGCCCTCGCGTCTGATCGCGCGTCAGCGCAGCGCCGTAGGCCGGTGAGTCGTAGGTAGACATTCTTGGGCTGCTCCTTGGTGCTTGGTAGTCCCGAACCGCTGGCGCACAAGGTAGACGATGGGCTAAGCGCGGCCGAAAGATTTTCGCCACGGCGATGCTTTGATTCGGTGGCGGGGTCATGTCTTGACTAGTCATAGAAAGACTAGTATGGTGGTGACCATGGCGAACTCAAGAACCCCGAAACGCTCGTCGCTCGGGCTGATCGTGCTCTGGCAACTGTTCGACGGTCCGATGCACGTCTACCGGATGCAAAAGATGCTCGAGGCGCAGGGCAAGGACCGCGTCGTCAACGTGCGGTCGCGCGCGAGCCTGTATCAGACGATCGAGCGCCTCGAGCGCGAAGGCCTGGTCGGTCGCTTCGCGACCGATCGCAGCGATCGCTATCCGGACCGGGTCGTGTACGAGATCACCGACGCCGGACGCGAGGTCGCGCGCCAGTGGCTCCGCGAGATGCTCCACGCCACCGAGGGCGAGTACCCCGAGTTCATCGCGGCGCTCTCGATCCTGTTCGGCCTGCCGCCGGATGAGGCGCGTGCGGAGCTCGAGCTGCGAGCGGACGGGCTGCAGGACGCGCTCGCCGCGAGCGAGCGGGAACTGTCGAACGCGCCGCCCGGGCTGCCGCGCCTGTTCCTGCTCGAGGAGGAGTACCGCAGGACGCTGCTCGGGGCCGAGCTGTCGTGGGTGCGCGGCGTGATCGACGACCTGCGCGCGGGACGGCTGACCTGGAGCGAGAAGTGGCTGCGCGAGCTCGCGGAAAGGTTCCTCCCCGCAGACGCCGACGACCAACAACACGAAGAGGACAGCTAGACATGACACCCATCATCGAGGCCCACGGCCTCACCAAGCGCTACGGCAAGACCGTCGCGCTCGACGGCCTTGACCTGGTCGCCGAAGCCGGGCAGGTGGTCGCGGTGCTCGGCCCGAACGGCGCCGGCAAGACGACGTTCGTGCGCACGGTGGCCACGCTGCTGCGCGCCGACACGGGAACGCTGCTGGTCGCCGGCCACGACGCCGCCCGCGATCCCGCCGCGGTCCGGCGGGTGATCGGGCTTGCGGGCCAGTTCGCGGCGATCGAGCCGGCGATGACCGGGCGCGAGAACCTCGAGATGGTCGCCTGCCTGTTCGGGCAGAGTCGCCGGTCCGCGAAGGCGAGCGCCGGCGCCGTGCTCGAGCAGCTTGGGCTCACCGGCGACGGCGACCGTCTCGCCCGCACCTACTCGGGCGGCATGCGCCGGCGGCTCGACCTCGGCGCGAGCCTCGTCGGCGCCCCCCAGCTGCTGCTGCTCGACGAGCCGACCACGGGTCTCGACCCGCGCAGTCGAATCGAGTTGTGGGACGCGATCCGCGCGCTCGTGCACGGCGGGACCGACGTGCTGCTGACCACCCAATACCTCGACGAGGCCGACCATCTCGCGAGTCAGGTCGTGATCATCGATCACGGCCGCTCGGTGGCGACCGGGAGTCCCGCCGAGCTCAAGGGCCAGATCGGCGGCAACATCGTCGAGCTCCACGTCCGCCACGAGCGGGACCTCGCGCGGGTCGCCGAGCTGCTCGCTCGGCTCCACGGCGAGACCCAGCTCGACGAGCCGACCCGCCGCGTCAGCGTGCGCGTCGAGTCCGGTGGCGAGGGCCTGATGGCCGCGCTCCGCTTGCTCGAGGATTCGGGCGTCGAGCTCGCCGATATCGGCGCGCGCCAGCCGAACCTCGACGAGGTGTTCCTCGCCCTGACCGGTCGCCCGGCTGGGGACAGTGGCTCGATGGCGGCCCGGGCCGCCTGACCAGAAACCGAAAGGAAAAATCAAAATGGCTGAAGCCGTCACCTACGGCAGCGGGGGCGGAGGCGCGGGGCTCGCCAAGAGCACCCTCACCGTCACCCGGCGAGCGCTCCTGCGCTACGTCCGCACGCCCCAGCTGATCGTGCTCGCCACGGTGCAGATGTCGCTGTTCTTCCTGATCTACCGCTACATGTTCGGCGGCGCGATCCACATCGCGGGGATGTCCTACGTCGACTTTCTCGTACCGGGGTTCATCACCACCGGCGTGCTGTTCATCGGGATCGGGACCGCGACCGCGATGGCCGAGGACCTCGAGCACGGGTTCGTCGATCGACTCCGTTCGCTACCGATCCCGCGGAGCTCCGTGCTGATCGCCCGCGCGACGGCGGACGCGGCGATCCTCGCATGGGGCACGGCGTTCACCGCCGCGGTCGCGTTCGCGGTGGGTTTCACGCTCCACGGTTCGGCGCTCGACGGGCTTGCGGCGTTCGGGCTCGTGGTGCTGTTCGGGTTCGCGTTCGAGTGGGTGTTCATCACGATGGGGCTGTTCGCCGGGAACGCGCAGGCGGCGCAGGGGATGGGGATGATCGTGTTCCCGTTCGCGTTCGTGTCGAGCGCGTACGTCCCCGTCAGCTCGATGCCGAGCTGGCTGCGCGTGTTCGCCGAGCACCAGCCGCTGACGTACATGGTCGACGCCGTTCGGGCGCTGACGTGCGGCCCGCACGCCGAGACGCTGCTTGGGCACGCGAGCTTGTACTACGTGACGCGGTCGCTGTTGTGGACGGTCGCGATCGTCGCGGTGTCGCTGCCGATCGCCGTCGCCAAGTACCGGCGCGGCTGATCGCCGGAGGTGAGGTCGCCGGTCGCTGATGACCGGCGACTTCACCGGCGGCCTCGCGGATGCGACCAGTGAGAGCAGATGGGACCGTCACCGACACGCTCTTACTCGTACGCATTGAAGGGGAAGAAGTTCATGCAAGACAACTCCGCCATGTTGCGCCTCGCGCGCTTGTGCATCGGTCATCGCCGCCTGGTTGTGGCGGCCTGGGTGGTGGTCGCGATGCTGAGTACGGTCCTCGCCGGATCAGTCGGGAACCGCTACGCCACGAATTTCACCCTGCCCGGCACCGAGTCACAGCGGGCCAGTGACCTGCTGACGAAAGAGTTCGGGGCCCAGAGTGGTGACGTCGACACGATCGTGCTCCACGTCTCGCACGGAACGGTCGACGCGCCGACGGTGCGCGACGCGATCACACCGTTGCTGGCCCGAGTGAAGACGTTCGCACACGTCTCGCGAGTGGTCAGCCCGTACGGGCGCGGAGGCGCCGTCCAGGTCTCGCGCGACCGGATGACCGCGTTCGCCACGATCGACTACGACAAGGACGCCAACCTGCTCCCGAGCGCGGCCGGCCAGCGCTTGCTGGATCAGGTCACGGCGGTGCACGTGCCGGGACTGCAGGTCGCCGCCGGCGGTCAGTTGATCGAGATCGCCGAGGGGTTCAGCGTCGGCCCGGCGACCGAGATCGGCGTGATCGCCGCGCTTGTGATCCTGCTGATCACATTCGGGTCGGTGATCGCCGCCGGGATGCCGCTGATCACCGCCGGCCTTGGCCTGATCACGGGCGTAGGGCTGATCGGGCTCGCGACCCACCTCATGAGCATGTCCAACGTGTCGCCGCAACTCGCGCTGATGATCGGACTCGGCGTCGGCGTCGACTACGCGCTGTTCATCGTCACTCGGTTCCGCGAGAACTTCGCCGAACTCGGCGACGTCGAGCAGGCCGTGCTCGGAGCGATGGACACGTCCGGGCGAGCGATCCTGCTCGCCGGCGCGACCGTGGTGATCGCGCTGCTCGGGATGTTCGCGACCGGGGTCAGCTTCACCTACGGGCTCGCGGTCGCGTCGGTGATCGCCGTGCTGCTCACGCTCGCGGCCACTCTCACGCTCCTTCCGGCGATCCTGTCGCGCTTCGGCGCGCGGCTCGTTCGGCCGCACCGCAGGCCCCGCCGGCGCCACCGCGGGGCGCACGGATCCGTTTGGCGCCGGTGGAGCGAGACCGTGCGTGCGCGCCCGGTGGCGCTCGCGTTGGTGTCCTTGACGGTGATGGTGGCGATGTTGCTCCCGGCGTTCGCGCTGCGCCTGGACATCAGCGACGCCGGCAACGATCCCGCGAACCTCAGCTCCCATCAGGCCTTCGACCTCCTGGCCGGCGGCTTCGGGGCCGGGTTCAACGGACCGCTGGCGCTCGTCGCCGAGGTGCCCGGCAACGGCGGCCGGGCCGCGAAGCTCGCCGAGGTCCGCGCGGCGGCGCTTCACGCGCCGGGCGTCGCTGCGGTCACGCAACCGCAGGTCTCGCCGACCGGCGCGCTTGCGGTCATGCAGGTCTATCCGCGCTCGTCGCCCCAGGCGCCGGCCACGACCGATCTCGTCAACCGGTTGCGCCATCTGGTGCTGCCCGCGGTCCAGCAGCGGACCGGCATGCGGGTGCTAGTCGCTGGGCTCACCGCGGGCTCGATCGACTTCTCCCAGGTGCTCTCGAGGAAGCTGCCTCTGTTCATCGCGGTCGTCGTGCTGCTGTCGGCGCTGCTCCTGCTCATCATCTTCCGGTCGCTCGTGATCCCAATCCAGGCCGCGCTGATGAACCTGCTCAGCATCGGGGGCGCGATCGGCGCGACCGTCGCCGTGTTCCAATGGGGATGGCTCGGAGGCCTGCTCGGCGTGCAGAAGGGACCGATCGAGCCGTGGATTCCGCTGTTGATGTTCGCCGTCGTGTTCGGGCTGTCGATGGACTACGAGGTGTTCCTGGTGTCGCGGGTGCGCGAGCAATGGATGCGCGGACGCGACGCGTCCGCCGCGGTGGCCGACGGCATCGCGCTGACCGGGCGGGTGATCACCGCCGCCGCGGCGATCATGGTGTGCGTGTTCCTGTCGTTCATGCTCGGGGACCAGCGCACGATCAGGGAGTTCGGGTTCGGCCTGGCGTTCGCGGTGTTCCTCGACGCGATCGTGGTCCGCTGCGTGCTGCTGCCGGCGGTGCTCGAGCTACTCGGCGCGAGGACGTGGCGGCTGCCGCGCCCGCTCGACTCGCGGATGCCCCACGTCAACATCGAAGGGTCAGCGGCGCACGCCCTGGCCGAGACCGAATGCTGATCGAGGCTCAGATGTAGCCGAAGTGAACGCCGTCGATCGACCAGATCGTGGTGGCGTCGCCGCCGTGCGCCGCGAGCAGCGCCGGGAAGTAGTCGCGCAGAGACTGCTCGTAGGTGAGCGAGCCGTCGAGCAGCTCTCGCGCGGCGGCGACGATCCGGTCGAGGTCGCCGCGGACGCGGGCCTCGGTCATGCTCGGGGTACGCGGGCCCTCGTCACCGTCGTCGACCACGGCGGCCGGGGAGAACTGGGTGAAGCACGGATAGCTCACGGCGTCGGGGATGATCGAGCGGAACGGGACGCGGTTGAAGAAGTACTCGAACCACCGTCCTCCCGACAGCGCCAGCCACGGCGTGCCGACGGCGAGCGCGGCCATGCCGAAGCCGGTGTGGGGAGCGAGGAACAGATCGCAGGACTCGACCACCGCCAGCTGCTCGGGCAGCGCGACGTCGAAGCAGTCGAGCGGACGGGAGGGGTGGGAAAGTAACGCGGCGAGTTCGCCGGAGGCGAGCGACGAGCTCGTCCGGATGTCGCGCCGCCGCTTGCCGATCAGCGCGATCTCTACTCCAGGGAAGGCCTCGGTGAGCGCGTCGAGGATCATGAGCCACGAGCCGATCGAGGGATACAGCCAGCGCTCGCCGGAGCCGGCCGGCATCAGCGCGATCCGGCCGCGACCGGAGACGAACCGGCGTGCTGCCGCGGTTCTCGCCGCGTCTGGCAGCTCGAGCCGTAGCCGTTGGTGGGCGACGTAGCCGGCCTCAGGTGAGGAGACGTAGCTGCGCCCGCGCGTCGCGGTCAGCAGCCGATCGCTGGTCAGGTAGTAGTCGCGTAGGCCGGGGAACAGCTCCAGCTGGTAGTCCTGGGCGCGACGGAAGTCGTCAAGGATCCAGTCCCACCGGCGGGGGATACCGGCCTGCCGCGCCGCCGAGTCCAGGCACGGCTCGAGCAGAGGATGCTCGACCGCGTACGCCTGCGAGACGAACGGGCAGAAGCGAGCCAGCTCGACCGCGGTGGCGGCGTTCAGCGCCACCGACACCTCGCGCGTCGGGTCGGCAAGGTGATGGCCGAGGCAGTAGTGCAGCGCCTCGACCGCGTGCCCGACCGGATTGGCGTAGAAGAAGTTGACGAGCAGCCGCTCGCCGGAGGTCGCGGTCATTGCTTACGCGGCCGCCGGCTCGCCGAGATCGATGCCGGCGAGCTCCGCGCGCGAGGCGATCTCGAGCTTCGCGAACACCTTGCGCAGGTGGTAGTCGATCGTGCGCGAGCTCAGGAACAGCTGGGCCGCGACTTCCGGGTTGGTCTTCCCGGTCGCTACGAGCCGGGCGATCTGGAGCTCCTGGGGGGTCAGCTGATCGCGGGTGGACGGGTCTCGCTTGCGGGCGGTCTCGCCGCTGGCGCGCAGCTCGGCGCGTGCCCGGGCCTCCCAGGGCGCCGCGCCGAGGCGCGCGAACTGGTCGACGGCGCTGCGGAGATGGCGGCGCGCATCGATCCGCCGGCGACGGCGACGCAGCCACTCGCCGAACAGCAGCTCGGTTCGCGCCGCGTCGAACGGCGACAGCGCGTCCGCCAGTTCGATCGCGCGGATGTAGTTCGCCTCGGCGTCCGGCTCGTCGATCAGGGCGCGGCAGCGGGCCAGGAGCGCGAGCCCCGCGGCACTCTGGGACCGCTCCGCCCAGCGCCGGAACTGGTCGACGTGCTCTGAGACATCGCCGAAGCGATCGACGCGGACGGCCGCCTCGACCGCGTCGGGAACCCCGTATAGGAACAGCGGGTGCGATCCGGGCTGTGTCGTCGAGAGCATCGTCAGCAGACGGTCTAGCGCTTGCGCCGATCGGCCGAGGCACAGGTCGAGCAGCGCGAGCGACAGTCCCGCGTACTGGCCGATCGCCGTCGCGCCGCTGCGAGCCACCAGGGTGTCGAGCTCCGCGGCATGCGCGTGAACGAGCTCCTCGTCGCCTCGAAGCGCGTCGATCTGGACGAGCCGCATGAGGTTCCAACTGGCCGCCCAAAGCTGACCGGTATCCAGGGCGAGTTGCCAACCTTCGTCGGCGCTCGCGTACGCAAGCTCGAAGCGGCTCTCACCGATGAGCGCGGCCGCCTGCACCTGGAGAGAGAACGGGAGCGTGGTCATCGCACCCTGCTCGCGTGCGTTGCTCACCGCCCGGTTGGCATGGTGAAGCGCCTCTCGGCGCATGCCGACCCGGGCGGCCGCGAGCGAGGCCCAGATCAGGCACGCCGGGGCGTCGATCCCGTCGGCCAGCCTGACCAGCTCGGCGGACATCGCCCCCGAGCGCTCGTGGTCGCCGGACGCTTCCGCGCCACTGACGATCAGCGAGGCCTTCGTGAAGCGGTCGATCTCGTCGCCGGGCGTGACATCGGCTGCCCGCGCGGCGAAGTCCGCCGCCTCCGCGACGGCGCCCGCCTGCCCGGCCATCGCAAAGCCCTCTCGGAGCAGCTGCAGCGTCACCGATGGATCCTCGCTCAGGGCCACGCCCTCGCGCATCGTCGCGACGCCGTCGAGGAGCCAGCCGCTCTGGCCTTCGATGACCCCTCGCACGAACAGCAGCCAGGCGCGCTGGCGCCGATCGGCGATCGGCAACGCACGCCGGATCAACTCCGAGGCCTGGCCAACCTGTCCGGCGGACCAGGATGCTTCTGCCGCCGCGGCGAGCCGCCGGGCGCGCTCGGAGGACGTCTCGCTGAGCGCCGCGGCCCGGTCGAAGGCACTCGCCGCGGACGCGTTATCACCCCGCAGCCGGGAGCGCTGAGCCGATGCCTCGAGCGCGGCCGCGATGTCTTCGTCCTGCGTGACGGCCGCGGTCGCGCGGTGCCAGACGGCGCGTTCGGCGTTGTCGCCGGCGGCGAGCGCGGCGGCGAGCGCGGCATGGGTTCGCTGGCGCTGGCCCAGCGTCGCGGACTCGTACACGACCGACCGCACCAACGGGTGGCGGAAGCTCAGGACCGCGCCGTCGGTGTGGACCAGCCCGGTCTTCTCGGCCGGGTCGAGTGCATCCTGGGGCAGGCCGAGCTCGGCGGCTGCGCGCAGCGTGACCGCGAGCTCGCCGGCTTCCTCGGCGGCGGCGACCAGTAGCGCGTCCCGGGTGGCCTCCGGTAGCCGATCGACGCGCTCGCCGAACGATGCGCGCAGCCGTGCCGTCAGCGGCAGCGCGTCCGGAAGCGGCTCCCGGCCCTCGAGTTGCGCGTCCGAAAGCGCCACCGGGAGCTCGAGCAGCGCCAGTGAGTTTCCGGCCGCCTCGTCGAGCAGCCGCTCCCGGACCGGCGGCGCCGCTCCCGATGCGCTGTGATCAAGCAGCAGCGACGCCGAGGGACGGTCTAGCCCGGCGACGACAAGCTCGGGCAGTCCAGGCGCGTCGAATCGCCGGCGGTCGCCCTCGCGCGCGCCGAACACGATCGCCACCTGCTCCGCGAACAGCCTCCGGGCCACGAACGTCAGCGCATGCGCTGAGGAAACGTCCAACCACTGCGCGTCGTCGACCACGCACAGGATCGGCCTGCACTCCGCCGCGGCCGCCAGCAGCGACAGCGCGCCGGCCGAGACCAGGAAGCGATCACGACCCTCGCCGGGCGCGAGGCCGAGCGCCGCGGCCAGCGGCCCGCGCTGTGGCTCGGGCACTCCCTCGAGCTCGTCGACGATCGGCCACAACAGGCCGTGCAATCCGGCGAACGCCATGTCGGACTCCCACTCGACGCCGGTGACGCCGAGGACCATCATCCCCGTGGCTCTTCCGGCGGCCGCGGCGTAGCGGAGCAGCGCGCTTTTCCCCATTCCCGCCTCACCGCGGAGCACGAGTGCGCCGCTGAGGCCCCGTCGCGCGCCGTCGAGGACGCGGTCGATCTCGGTGCACTCATGCTTGCGTCCGACGAGCTCCCCTGCGCGCGCTTCCGACTGACTCCCACCCATCAACCGACGGGAGGCTAGAGCAACCCGCCGGTGACACGGGACGCGGCGCTACGTCAGCGCTCCGGCCTCAGATGGGCGTGAACGGTGAGCGTGGCGGGGGTCCGCGTCATCCCGAGCGGACTCCAGGTCATGCCGAGCTCGCGCTGGTCGATCGTCGTGCTCGCGTCGATCTCGAGCTCGTCGGACGTCTGGTGCACGGTCGGCTCGAGCTCGAGCACCACGCGGTTGCCGGCGGCGAGCAGCTCTCCCGCAACCTGAAGGCGGCGGCCGACCGGGTCGCTGACCGCGGTCGAGATGAAGCGGACCTCGGGGTGGCGCTGAGCGTCGAAGAAGTCGGCCGACCTCAGGTGCTCGTCGCGCTTGTCGTTGCCGGTATTGAGGCTGTCGGCCTCGATCGTGAGCTCCAGCCGCCGTCGTCCGTCGTCACCGATCTCGAGCCAGCCGTGGAGGCGGTCGAAACGGCCCTTGACCTTCACCAGGCCCCAGAAGCTCGGAACCTGGAACTCGGCGCTGGACCGGGCCGGGTCGAGCCGCCACCGCGTGGCGACGGTGCGATTGGTCGTGTCGGTGCTCATGGGAGCTTCCTTTCTGTTGGCGGGTTCAGACGCGAGCGGTGTCGCGCATGTAGGCGTAGCGGGCGAGAATCGCGAGCACGAGCGTCCACGCGGCGACGACGGTCCAGCCGCCGGCGGTCCATGCCTGCCCTCCGAGTGACACGTGGCTGGCCTGGACCAGCCAATAGGACGGGAGGAACTGGGCGATGTCGTGGAGGAACCCGTGCGATCCGAGCGGGAACCAGGTGCCGCTGACCAGCGCCAGCAACGACACGAGGCCGCCGACGGCCGGCCCGATCGAGTCGGCCGTGAGCAGGTGCCCGAGCAGGATCCCGAGCACCGCGAACGGGATGCACGCCACCACGATCAGCCCGGTCATCTCGAGCCACCGCCCGGCGCCGAGACTGACTCCGAGCGAGAGCCCCGACGCGTACAGCAGGATCATCGTCACGCCGGCCATCGCGTAGCCGGTTCCGACCTTGGCGAAGAAATACGCGCTCGTCTTCAGCGGCGTGATCCGAAGCTGGCGCGTCCAGCCGTCGGTGCGCTCGGTCGCGATCCGCGTTCCGCTCGCGATCAGCCCCGACATCGCTCCGAACGCGACGAGTCCGACCATGTAGTAGAGAGGGATCGAGATCCCCGACCCGTTGAAGTTGTGCTCGTTGCGGTTGGGCGCCGCGATGATGAAGAACAGGATCAGCGGGAACCCGAGCGAGAACACGAGCAGGCGGACGTTGCGGAACGTCCGGACGAGCTCGAAGCGTGTATAGGCGAGCGATCTCATACCAGTGCCTCCTGCTGCTCGGCCGTGGCCGAGGGGTCGTCATCTGGGTCGGCGGTGAGCTGGATGAACGCGTCCTCGAGCCCGGCGCTCGCGATCTCGATGTCGCGCACGTCGGGATGCGCCTCGAGCAGCGCCCGGATCGCCGCATCCGAGTCGGCGCAGACCAGAACGATCGCCTCTCCGCGACGGTCCGCCGCCGTGACGCCGGGCAGCGAGGCCAGTTCGGTCGCGTCGGCGTCGGGCAGCGTGGCCCGGATCGTGCGCGTGCCCACCCGGGCCCGGATCTCGTTCGTCGGGCCGTCGGCGACGACCCGGCCGTGGGACATCAAAACCGCGCGATCGGCGTAGGCGTCGGCTTCCTCCAGGTAGTGGGTGGCGAAGATGACCGTCTTCCCCCGCGCGGCGAACGAGCGCACCGACAGCCAGAACGCGCGGCGAGCCTCGACGTCCATGCCGACAGTCGGCTCGTCGAGGATCAGCACCGCGGGGTCGGCGACGAGCGCGACCGCGAACCGGACGCGCTGCGCCTGCCCGCCGGACAGCTTCTGGGTGCGCCGGCGGGCGATGTCCGCGAGGCCGGCAAGCGCGAGCGCGTCGTCGACTGCGAGCGGGTGAGGGTGGAGCGCGGCCATCATCGCGACCAGCTCGCGCACTGTGACGTCGCGGATCAGCGCGCCCGCCTGAAGCATCGCCCCGACCATCCCGGCGGCGACGGCCTCCCGTGGTGGCCCGCCGAGCAGCGACACGGTGCCGCTGTCCGGGCTGATCAACCCGAGCACCATGTCGATCGTCGTCGACTTCCCGGCGCCATTAGGCCCGAGCAGCGCGACGGTCTCGCCACGGTCGATCGACACGTCTACGCCGCGGACCGCGTGTACCACGGTCCCGGCGGTCCGGTATGACTTGGCGGCAGCGCGGAGCTCGACGCCGATCGTTTGCTCTGTTTGCATGTCCGCCACGATGCCCCGGCTCTGCCGGGATCGCATCGGCGCAGTCGCCAGTCCGCTCGCCGGTCAGGCGGCGACGGGCTCGCCGAGATCGACGCCGGCGAGCTCCGCGCGCGACGAGATCCCGAGCTTTGTGAAGACTTTGCGCAGGTGGTAATCGATCGTGCGCGGGCTGAGGAACAGCTGGGCCCCGATCTCGGGGTTCGTGAGCCCGCCGGCGGCTAGGCCCGCGATGTGCAGCTCCCGCGGCGTGAGCTGATCGCGCGTGGAGGGGTCGCGGCGGCGAGCTGTCTCACCGCTGGCTCTCAACTCCGCGCGAGCCCGCTCGGCCCACGGCGTGACGCCGAGCTGCTCGAAGCTGTCGAGCGCCGAGCGGAGCTGGACGCGGGCTTCGATCCGCCGGCGGTTGCGGCGCAGCCACTCGCCGTACAAGAGCTCGGTCCGAGCTCGATCGAACGGCGACGCAGCGCCGGCCAGACGCAGGCTGTCGTCGAAGTGGCGTTCGGCACCGGACTCATCGATCAGCGCCCGGCAACGCGCGAGCGCCGCCTGCCGCGCGGGATGGGGGAATCGCTCGACCCAGCTCTCGAACGCCAGGAACTCGGTCGTCACCTCGTCGAGTCGCTGAGCGCGCATCGCCGCCTCGACGGCGTCCGGGACGGCCCGCACCAGGATCGGGTTCGATTGCGGCCGCACGGTGTTGATCGGAACGAGCAGCCGCTCGAGCGCCTCGGACGGTCTCCCGAGGCCGAGCTCGAGCAGGCCCTGGGCATACGCGACGTTCCCGGTGAGCCTCGAGGGGCCGCTCGCCGCCACCAGCGCATGCTGCTCTTCGTTGCGCGCGTGAACGAGCTGCTCGGCGCCGCGCAGCGCATCGACGATCGCGAGATACGAGACGTTCATGCTGGCGATCCACGGCTGCCCGATGTCGCGCGCCAGGCGGCGGCCCTCCTCGGCCGCGGAGTAGACGAGGTCGAATCGCGCGAGCCCGAGAAGCTGCGCGGCCTGGGCCTGGAGCGCATAGGGGAGCGTCGCGACGAGCGCCCGCTCGCGGGCGATGCGGACCGCGCGGTTGGCGTAGGCGAGGCCGTCGCCCTGCGTCCCCGCGCGGCCGGCCACGACCGAGGCCCAGATCAGACAGCGAGCGTCGCCGAGGCGCTCCGCGAGCTCGATCGCCTCGGCGGACAACCGCTCCGCTCGTTTGAAGTCACCCTCGAGCTCGGCCGCGCCGGCGCTGAGCAGAATCACGATGAAGCGGTCGACATCGGTTGCCGGCTTGAACCCCGAGGCAAGCCGGCAGATCGCGGCGAGCCGCTCGGTGTCGCCGATGTACGTCGCCATCAGGCACGCCTCGAGCAGCAGCTCGAGGCTCTCCGAGGGGTCCTCGCTGAGCGCGATCCCCTCGAGCACGGTCCTCACGGCATCGGGCAGCAGCCCCGCGTCGCCGTCGATGACCCCCCGGAGCCCCAGCAGCTGCGGCCGCTCGGCCCGGTCCGCGATCGAGAGCGCCCGGTTCACGAGATCGCTGGCTCGGTCCATCTGGCCGGCGACGTAGCCCGCCCGCGCGGCCGCCGCGAGCCGCCGGCCGCGCGCGGATTCGGTCTCGCTCAAGCTTGCCGCACGCTCAAACGCGGTCGCTGCCGAGGCATGACCGCCGCGCAGCTGCGACCGTTCCGCGGCCGCCTCGAGGCGGCTGGCAAGCTCCTCGTCGGCGGCGAGCGTGGCCACCGCGAGGTGCCACAGCCGCCTGTCGGCGTGTTCGTCTCCGCGGGAGGATTCGGCCAACGCGCCGTGGGCCCGCCGGCGCTCGCCCGACGTCGCGGCCTCGTACACCGCAGACCGGATGAGCGGGTGCCGGAACGTCAGCCTGGCGTCGTCGGTCTCGATCAGGGCGGCGCGCTCGGCCGCGTCAAGCGCATCCTCGGGCAGGTGAAGCGCGGCCGCCGCCGCGAGGATGTCCCCAAGCTCGCCGCCGTCGTCGGCGGCGGCGAGCAGCAACGCCGATCGGGTGTCGCGCGGGAGTCGCTCGATCTGCTGCCTGAATGCCAGCTGCAGCCGCGAGCTCAGCGGAATCGCATCGGGCATCCTCGCCCGCCCGCTCAGCTGAGCGTCGGACAGGCAAGCCGGGAGCTCGATCAGAGCCAGCGGATTCCCGGCGGCATCAGCGAGCAGCCGCTCACGAACCGACGGCGCCACCTCCCGGTGGCCGCGATCGAGCAGCTCAACTGCCGACCGGGAATCGAGGCCGGCGAGGACCAGCTCGTCGAGCCCGGGTGCGTCGAGCCGGCGCTGCTCGCTCTCGCGTGCGGCGAACAGGATCACGACCCCTTCGGCGCCAAGCCGCCTTGCGGTGAACACGAGCGAACCGGCCGACGGCACGTCGAGCCACTGCGCGTCGTCGACGAGGCAGAGGACGGGACGGTCCTCCGCGGCTGCCGCGAGCAGCGAGAGCACGCCGGCAGACACCAGGAAGCGGTCCGCGCCACCGCCCGGGGCCAGCCCGAGCGCCGCCGCGAGCGCCGCACGCTGGGGCTCGGGCAGACGCGGGATCAGCTCGATGATCGGCCGCACGAGGCTGTGCATCCCGGAGTAGTCGAGGTCGGATTCCGCCTCAACGCCCGTGACCGAGAGGACGAGCATTTCGCGGGCCTCCGCGGCGGCGTAGCGCAGAAGCGCCGTCTTGCCCATCCCGGCCTCGGCGCGGATCACGAGCGAGCCGCTCTGGCGGAGCCTGGCCCGCCCGAGCAGCCGGTCGATCACCGCGCGCTCACGGTCGCGACCGACGAGTGCTGCCACGCGCCTGTCGAGGTCAGAAGTACCCATCATCGATAAACGACCTACCTCCCGCGCCTGGTATCGAGAAGGCTAACTGACCCAGCCGGCGAGTGGACTGGCGGTGTCACCGATGCGACCGGCGACGCCGGGTGAGAACGTCACCGCATGCTTCTTGTTCCAGTTGGATTCGCGTTCAGGGGCGGCCGATGAGCGCCCAGGTTCCTCCGGCGCTGATCGATCGTCTGATCGAGCTGTACTGCGATTGGCGGTCGCAATGCTGGAACGTGCGCGCCGCGTATGCCCAGTTCACGGCCGCGACGGCGCAGGACCGAACGGTGGCGTACGCCGCCTACCGGGCGGAACTCGACCGTGAGGAATCGGCCGCCGGCGTCTACGCGCAGCAGCTGGCGCGGGTCAGAAGGTCGGCGCAGTCTGGCGCGGTCACCTGCCAGGGCGAGCTGTTCTCGAACACCTCGCCGTGACGTGCCGGCGGACCTGCCTGCGGCCGCCACTCGTATAGCTGACGTGCGCAGTTCCTGGCCCATCGTGGCGTCGATCGCGGTCGCGACCTCGGTCGCGCTCGGTCTGCTCGCTCCGGGCTTCCTCGACGGCAACGCGACGGGGGCATGCGCTCGGCGAGGCGCCTGCGCCGGCGGGCCGCGACCGCCGGCGATCTCGATCACGACCGGCACCGTCAGCTATGTGATCGCGCCCGATGGCCGCGTCAGCCGCACCGCGAACCCTCGGATCCAGCTTCCGCCGGCCGGCGCCTGGTTCCCGGGCACCGGCACCTGGTACATCCTCGAGCGGGGCCACCTGGTTGTCGGCCTCTGGGGCCGGCGCCTGTGGCGCTCGCGCGGGACGTTCGGATCGCGCGGGGAGCTGGGCGTGATCGTCGCCGGCCCGCACGCGGTGGCCTACCAGCACGATCATCAGCTGTGGATCGCGCCGCTCGGGGGTGTCGAGCGGCCGGTCGCCGCACAGGAACTTCCGCTCGGCTGGACCGCCGGCGGCCTCTACACCTACCGCTACCGGGACCGCGCGCTGCTGCTGCGCAACGACAGCGGCGCGCTCGTGAAGGTGATCGGGCGCCGGCCGCTCGGATCCGATTACCAAACGCAGGATGGCAACCTGTACTTCATCAGCGGTGGCGCGCTGATGAGCGCGCATGGTGTACGAGTGCGCCGGCTGGCGTCGCTTCGCCGCCTGGGCGTGTCTTCGGCGCCGTGGTTGGTGCCGCTGGGTCGGTACGTCGAGCTGATCGACGATCGCCACATCGTGGTCGTGCGCCCCAGCGGATCGGTGTTCGCATCGACGCCGCTGCCGAGCAGCGGCGGCCACGTCGACAACGTCACGAGCGCGCTCGCGGTCGCCCCCGATGGGAACACGGTCGCGTTCACCGCCGCGGCCGGCGAGTGGGCGCAGACGCCCAGCCACCCCAACGACGTCCACGGCACGGAGACCGTGTATCTGCTCCGCGCCGGCGCGCGCGCCGCGGCCCCGGTGCACACCGAGGACGTCGTGTTCAAGGCTTGCGAGGGCGGAGCCGAGGTCGAATGGCGCGGGCGTTGGTTGCTATACAGCGACGCCGAGGGTTACGCCGTCGCGATCGACACCGCCGGCGCTCACCGAGCCGTCGACCTCACCAGCGTCGGCCGCCGTCTTCCCGGGACGCAAGACGGCTTCAACGCTTACTGGAGCACGGAGCCGCCGGAGTTCTGACCGGACGGTCGCCGGCCGCGACCGACGTCCGATAATGCGGGACGTGAGCGGCGTGACGATCCGGCCGGGAGACGACGCCGATGGGCCCGCCGTGATCGCGATGTTCGACGAGGCGGTGGCGTGGCTCGTCGAACGCGGTCAGACCGGACAGTGGGGAGCGACTCCGTTCTCGGAGCGGCCCGGGATCCGCGAGCGCGTCTACGGCTTCAAGGCCGGCGGGGGATTGCACGTCGCCGAGTCAGACGGCGAGCCGGTCGGCGTTCTCGTCGTCGGCTCCGCGCCGGCATACGCGCCGCCCGCGCCCGTGCCCGAGCTTTACATCATCCTGTTGATCAGCTCGCGCCGGCTGATCGGGCGGGGCATCGGCGGGGCGCTTATCGGCAGGGCGATCGAGCTCGCGTACGAGCGGCGCGCGGAGGTCCTCCGGGTCGACTGCTGGGCGCACGCGCCGGGTCTCGTCCGGTGGTATGAGAAGCAGGGCTTCACGCGATCGAGCCGATTCGAGCTCAACGGCTGGCAGGGCCAGATCTTCACGATGGACCTGTGAAGGCGGCCGGGGCACGCCGGCGGGCTCCGCGCGGGCTCCGGGCGAGGACCGACAGGCGCTGCACCTCGTTGTTGGCGTACCCGCCGACGTTGCACTCGGCTTGCAGCGGCTGGGTCCGGCCCGTGCTGTCCGTGGCGCGACAGCACAGCCGGTGGATCCCGGCCTCGCGCGCGCTCCAACGCCATTCCCACGCGCGCCACGCCCACCGGGACGTGGTCGGACCGAGCGTCGCTTCGCTCCAGGTGCGGCCGCCGTCGGCGCTGACCTCGACGCGCATCACCGGACCGAAGCCCGACCACGCGCGGCCGCGGAGCGTGCACGCCTCGAGGCCGACCGTCCGCTCGCGGGTCGCGAACTCGGGCACGCCGGGCGGGATCATCGCCGCACGCGGGAGCATGCGCGGGAGCGGCTCGCCCTGCTCCTCGGGGCGCTCCCGGATGCGGTAGCCCCGCGTCTGCTGGTAGCCCTCGAACGGCGCGTCGAGCACGGTGATCCGCTCGAGCCACTTCACGCTCGCCATCCCGTACCAGCCGGGCACGATCAGCCGCGCCGGGAAGCCATGCTGCGGCTCGAGCGGCTGGCCGTTCATCGCGTACGCGATCAGCACCTCCTCGCGCGCCGCCTGCTCCCGCGGGAGGCTGCGCTCGAACTGCTGCTCTCCGCCGTCCTCGATTCCGCGATCGAGCCCGCGGAACCGAATCTCGACCGCGCCGGCGTGCGCTCCGGCCTCCTCTAGCAGCCCCCGCAGCGGGGTGCCGGTCCACTCGGCCGTGCCGGCCGCCTCGAGCATCCACGGCTGGCTGATCGGCCGCGGCGACAGCTGGGCACGGCCGTTGCCGGCGCACTCGAGCGTCACCGCGTGCGTTGCCGCCGGGCGCGAGCGCAGGTCCTCGAGCGACAGGGCCAGCGCGCGTCGCACGCGTCCGTCGATTGTCAGTCGCCACAGGGCCGGGTCGACGACGGGGATGTCGTGGTGGACCAGCAGGTAGTGGAGGCCCACCGGCGTCCGGTCGTAGGCGAGCGCCTCGAGGGCGGGGGCGGCGTGGAGTGATCGGCTCGAGGACATGCGGGCACCGTAAGCGCGCACCTGTCCACTCGCATCGGGACCTATGTCCTAATTTGGGTCAGAGAGCTGCCCATCTTGGCGCGAATGTCGTTTCAAGGATCGGGCGTGTGGGAATCGAATTGGCGTGCCGCTGTATTGCTGTCGCGCATGTGGTTTCGCGACAACGGCCTCGTGGCGTAACGCCGTCATGGCCCACGACGTCGGCTCGCCGTTTTGCCCTGGCGAGCTCGAGATGGTGGTCAGCTTTGCGGGTCGGCCACCCGACTCCTCCGATCCCGTACGTGAGCGCATAACCAGTCGGCGCTCCCGCATCGAAGGCCGCGATCACGCGGCCGATCCGGCGCAGGACCCGGGCTAGAGCTCAGTCAGTGGGCTCTTGTCGGTTCCGAGCCTAGGCCCGGGGCGCTCGAGCTCGAACCACACGTGGGTCGTGCCCTCGTGGAGCCCCCAGCGGCTGGCCTCCGCGTCGACGATCGCGAGGCCTCGTCCGCCGACGCTCGCGAAATCTCGCTGACGGACCGTCCGCTCGAACCCTCGCCCCTCGTCGATCACCTCGACCAGTAGGCGGTCCTCGTCGAGCGTCGCCCGCAGCGTTATCTCGCCGATCCCATGGACGACCGCGTTCGTGACGAGTTCGCTGACGAGCAGCTGCGCGGTGGCGAGCTCCCCCGGCTCGACGTCATCCGCCAGCCAGCGCGTGACCGTGCGACGAGCGATCTGCGGCGCTTGCGGCGTGTGAGGCAGGTTGGCTTCGAGCATTTCTGTCGACCCGTCTGTAGGGCGTGCTGGCGACGAGCCGATCCCCCGATCGCTCCTACGATACCCACGCGCGCGGCTGGCGCAATCGCCCGATCAGGCGGTGTTCATCCCGAGGCGATTGGCGAGCGCCTCAACGGTCGCGCCCTGGATCAGCGTCGAGACGAGCACCGCGAAAAACACGAGGTTGAAGAACTCGAGGCTGCGTGGCACGTGCTCGATCAGCGGAAGCGTCGCGAGCACGACCGGAACGCCGCCACGGAGGCCGGCCCAGCCGAGCAGGAGCCGCTCGCGGCGCGTGAAGCGGGTACGCGCGGTCGCGGCGAACGCGGACACGGGTCGGGCCACGAACGCGAGCACCAGCGCGAGCAGCGTGCCGCGAACGAGCACCCCGCCGAGCTGGCTCGGGAACACGAGCAGCCCGAGCGCGAAGAACATGCCGATGTCAGCCACCGCTGCGAGCCCCTCGTGGAACGGCAGCAGCGCGGGGCGCGAGGACACGTCGGCGTCGCCGACGGCGAGGCCGGCGAGGTAGACCGCCAGGAAGCCGGATCCGTCGATCGATGCCGCCGCGCCGTACGCGATCGCCGCGGTCGCGAACGAGGCCACGAGCGACAGCCCCGACGGTGCCGTCTGCAAGCGCTTGAGCGCGGCCGTGGCGATCGCGCCCATCAACAACCCGATGGCGGCGCCGACCACGAGCTGCTTGACCAGGAACCAGACGGCATCGAGCGGCCCGTAGCCCGGGATGTGGATCACGTCGACCATCACCAGCACGAGCATCACCGCGACCGGATCGTTGAGCCCGGCCTCTCCCTCGAGGGTCAGCGCGAGGGGTTGCGGCAGGCGCACCCCGCGCAGAAGCGCGAACACGGCGGCCCCGTCGGTCGGGGACAGGATCGCACCGAGCAGAAGGCCCTCGGCGATCGAGAAGTGAAACAGCCAGCTGGCGCACAGGCCCGCGATGACCGCGGTCATCGCCGTGCCGATCGCGGCCAGCGAGATCGACGGTCCGAGCACCGGCCGGAGCGCACGAAATCCGGTCGTGAGTCCGCCTTCGAACAGGATCAGCAGGAGGGCGACCGTCCCGACCAGGTGCGCGAGCGAGTAGTTCGCGAAGCCGATCCAGCCGAGGCCGTCGCTCCCCACCAGCATTCCCAGCCCGAGGAACAGCAGCAATGCCGGCAGCCGGACTCGCGCCGCAACCGCGGAGGCCAGGACACCGGCCGCGAGCAGGCCCCCGCCGGCGAGGATCAGCAGTGCCTCGTTGTCCATGGAGTGGACGATGGCATGGCGACTCGTCGGACGGGGCGTGCACGTTTATGCACGAACGTGCACAAGCGTGTATCGTTCCGAACGTGCTGACCGACGAACGACGCACGCTGATCCTCGATCGCCTGCGCACTCACGGGCGCGTGCTCGCTGCCGACCTGACCGCCGAGCTCGATGTCTCCGCCGACACGATCCGCCGTGACCTGCGCGAGCTCGACGACGCCGGAATGCTTCGGCGCGTGCACGGCGGCGCGCTGCCCCGCCACGGCGACGGCGCGCCGTTCCATGCCCGCGCGCGCCGCGCCCCGGAGGCGAAGGCATCCATCGCGCGGCGCGCCGCCGAGTGCGTGCGCGACGGCCAGCTGGTCGTGCTCGACGGCGGCACAACGACGCTCGAGGTCGCGCGTGCGCTCGGTGCCAACGCGGCGTTGTCCGCGCGCGTGATTACGAACAGCCCGCCGATCGCGCTCGCGCTCGCCGATCATCCCGGGCTCGAGGTGACGGTCGTCGGCGGGACCTTGCGTCCGAACTCGCTCGTGACCGTCGGCGCGGCCGCCGTCGACGCGTTCGCGATAATCCGCGCCGACATCGTGTTCCTCGGCGTGTGCGGTTTGCACCCGGAGATCGGCGTGACCACCTCGGACCTCGAGGAGCGCCACGTCAAGGCGGCGATGATCGACGGGGCCGCCGAGGTCGTCGCGCTCGCCGATCACGACAAGCTCGGGACGGCGATGTCGATCGTCGTCGCCCCGCTCAGTGCCGTGACGCGTCTGGTCACCGACGGGGACGCCGAAGACGACGCCCTCGTGCCGTACCGCGCGCTCGGGATCGAAGTCCTGTGCGCCTGACGCGACTGGGCGCGCGCATCAGCGCCCGCGCCGGCGTCACGACCGTGTTCTTCGTCAACGGCGCGATGTTCGCGACGTGGGCGTCTCGGATCCCGGCGGTGTCGCACCGTGTCGGCGCGAGCACGGGCGCGCTCGGGCTGACGCTGCTCGCGCCGGCGGTCGCGGCGCTCGTGACGATGCCGATCGTCGGCCGGCTGCTCCCGGGCCGATCCAGCCGGACGTTCTGCCGGGTCGCGGTGGCCGGGACGATGGTGGCGCTGGTGCTGCCGGGGCTGGTGCAGAGCGTCCCGGCGCTCGCCGGCGCGCTGCTCGCGGTGGGCGTCGCCAACTCGGCGCTCGATCTGTCGATGAACGCCCAGGGGGTGTCGGTCGAGCGGGCAATGAAGCGCCCGATTCTGTCCTCGCTCCACGCCGCGTACTCGTTCGGCGGGTTCGCCGGCGCCGGCCTCGGCGCGCTCGCCGCCGCGCTGTCGGTGGCGCCGTTTCCGCAGTTCGCCGTGGCCTCCGTGGTGTTCGGCGTTCCGGCGCTGATCGCGACGATCCCGATGCTCGCGCGCGACGAGGACGTCGACGCGCACGCGCCGGCGATGCGCTGGCAGGCGCTGCCGTCGCGTCTGATCGTGCTCGGGATCGCGTGCCTGTTCTGCCTGATGGCCGAGGGCGGCTCGTCGGACTGGAGCGCGAAGCTCGTGCACGACGACCTCGGGGGTTCGGCGGCGCTCGGGGCGATCGCCTACGCGGTGTTCAGCATCGGGATGGGCACCGGCCGGCTGATGACCGATCGCCTGTGGGCTCGCTGGGGCGCGGTCGGGCTGCTGCGCCGCTGCGGCGCGCTCGCCGCGGTCGGATTCGCCGCCGGGCTCGCGATCGGCACCGCGCCGGCGGCAATCGCCGGGTTCGCTGCGCTCGGGCTCGGGCTCGCCGGCGTCGTCCCGACGCTGTTCCGCGCCGGCGCCGATCAGCCCGGCGTCTCCACGGGGTCGGCGCTCGCGGCGGTTACCTCGCTTGGCTACCTCGGGTTCCTTGGCGGTCCCCCGCTGATCGGCGGCATCGCGCAGCTCACGTCGCTGCGGCTGGCGGGCTGCATCATGGTGTTCGCGGGACTGCTCGTCGCGGTCCTCGCGCGGGCCGCCGCGGTGCCGGTTCCGGTGGAAGCCTCGCCTACGCGGGATCAGGCGGCTGCTTCGGCTTCGCTGGCCGGTAGCGCGGCGCTACGGTAACGCCATGATGAAGGGGCTTGCGGTCGCGGTGGCCGCGGTGTGCGCGCTGCTGCTCGCCGGCTGCGGCGGGTCGTCGGCTCCGGCTCTCGTGAGCCCGGCCGCGCGGTCCGCTGGGCTCCGCCTGGTCCGCGTCGGCGTATTCGCGCAGCCGACGTACGTGACTGGAGCGCCGGGCGACGGCCAGCGGCTGTTCGTCGTCGAGAAGCGCGGCGTGATCGTGGTGCTGGTGAACGGCCGGCGGCGCTCGCAGCCGTTCCTCGACATCTCGAAGCTCGTCAACTCGAGCGGGGAGGAGCAGGGGCTGCTGTCGATGGCGTTCACGCCCGACTACGCCCAGAGCGGCCGGTTCTACGTCGACTACACCGGTAAGAACGGCGACCTGCACATCGTCCAGTACCGGCGCGCCGCCGGCGATCCGAACGTCGCCGGCGTCGCGAGCGCCCGGGCGGTGCTCACGATCCCGCACCACATGTACGCCAACCACAACGGCGGGCAGCTCCAGTTCGGACCCGACGGCGACCTCTACATCGGGGTCGGCGACGGCGGCAACGAGGACGACCCGATGAACGAAGGGCAGAACACGACCGTCCTGCTCGGAAAGCTGCTGCGCGTTGCGCCCGGCGCGAACGGCGGTTACACGATCCCGGCCGGCAATCCGTTCGCCGGCGAGGCCGGCCGGCGCCCAGAGATCTGGGCTTACGGTCTGCGGAATCCGTGGCGGTTCTCGTTCGATCGGCTGACCGGAGCGCTCATAATCGGCGACGTCGGACAGGATCAACAGGAAGAGGTCGATTTCGCGCCTCGCGGCACCGGTGCCGCCGCCAACTATGGCTGGAGCATCTTCGAGGGCGATCGCCGGAACAAGCCCGGGCAGGCGCCGGGCGCGGTGTTCCCGGTGCTCGTCACGCATCACAGCCAGGGGTACTGCGCGATCATCGGCGGCTACGTCGTCCGGGACCGCTCGGTTCCCGGTTTGTATGGTCGCTATGTGTACGGGGACCTGTGCAAGCCCGAGATCAGGTCGGTCACGCTCGGTCCCGGCCACGCCACCGGGGATCGTGGCACCGGGTTGTCCGTCCGCGACATATCGTCGTTCGGCGAGGACGCGGTCGGGCACATCTACGCCGTCTCGCTCGACGGTCCCGTCTATCGCATTGCCGGGGGATAGATCCGATGACTGATCCATCGAAGACCGCGGCAGACCAGGTCGCCGAGATCCGCAAGCTCGTCCAGGACGCGCAGGACAAGCTCGATCAGGTCGCGCGGGCGCTGCGGACACTCGAGGCCCGCGTGAGAGAGGCTTCGGCTGGCGAGCCGGACTCGGATTGATCGCAAGCCCGCCGGCCAGCTCGATCAGTTGCAGCTAAAGAGAGGAGTTGGTGATGCCAGGATTCAGATTGGGGATCTACGTGTTCAAGGACGCGGAGATCGTCGATTTCGCCGCGCCCCACGGGGTGTGGTCGGTCGCCCGCCGGTATGACCCCGAGCTCGATGCGTTCCTGATCGCCGACGCGATGCGCCCGGTTCAGGCCCAGGCCGGGTTCACCGTGCTCCCGAACTACTGCTTTGACGATCGGCCGGCGATGGATGCGTTCCTGATCCCCGGCGGCTTCGGCACGCGCCAGGAGGTGTACAACCGCCGGCTCCACGAGTTCATCCGCTCGCTCGACGAGCAGACGCTGCTGACGAGCGTGTGCACGGGCTCGTGGGTGTACGGGCACATGGGGTTGCTCGACGGCGTGGCCGCGACCAACCGCAAGGAACCGGACAAGGTCGAGTCCGGCCCCGCGGGCAAGGTGCCGATCGATCGACTGGCCGACATCGCGCCGGCGTGCCGGATCAGCCGAGCGCGCGTGGTCGACGCCGGGCGGATCGTCACCGCCGGCGGGATCACGTCGGGGATGGAGATGGGCTTCCACCTGCTCCGCCGGGCCGGGTACGGCGATGAGTTCGTCGACGACGTTGCGCGCGTGATGGAGTACTCGGCGGCGTACGACCTCTACCGGGACGATCTGGAAACGGCTTCCGTGTGATGAGCGAGGACCCCGACGTCCTGATCGTCGGCGGCAGCCTCGTCGGCCTCTCCACTGCTCTGTTCCTTCGCCTGCACGGAGTCAGCTGCCTCGGGGTCGAGCGGCACACGAGCACCGCGATCCATCCGCGCGCCGGCCACTTCCAGCTGCGCACGGTCGAGATCCTCCGCTCGGCCGGACTCGAGGAGGCGGTGCGCCGCAGGGGAGAGGAGCAGTACGACCCGAACGGCGGCATCAACAACGTCGAGTCGCTCGCCGGTCGCGAGATCGCGAGCTACTTCCCGAACCTGAACGCCGGGGTCGAGGAATTCAGCCCGACCGTCCGGCTGTTCATCAACCAGGACGCGCTCGAGCCGATCCTTCGCGGTCGCGCCGAGGAGCTAGGTGCAGAGCTTCGCTACCGCGTCGAATGCACGTCGCTGAGCCAGGACGCTTCCGGAGTCACCGCGACGTTGCGCGATCTCGACGGGGGTACCGAGGAGACCGTGCGGACGCGATACGTGGTGGCCGCGGACGGCAACCGGAGCCCGGTCCGCGAGCAGCTCGGGATCGCCATGCGCGGCCACGGGGTGCTCTCGAACAGCATCACGATCTACTTCCACTCCGAGGTCGACCTCGCGCCGCTGCTCGCAGGTCGCGACCAGGGCGTCAACTACGTGACGAACCCGGTCCTGCGCGGGTTCTTCCGGCTCGACCGCACCGGCAACCGCGGTTTCCTGGTCGTGAATCTCGTCGGCGACACCGCCCGGCCGGAGATCATCGCCGCCTATCCTGACGCGCCGTGGGCGAACGTGGCCGAGGCGATCAACGAGACCCGCGCGCTCGAGCTGGTCCGTGCGGCGATCGGGGTGCCCGACATCCCGGTCGTGATCGAGGACGTCGCGACCTGGCGGGCCGTGGCCGACAGCGCCGAGCGCTACCAGGACGGGCGTGTGTTCCTCGCCGGCGACGCCGCTCACACGATGCCGCCCAACGGTGGGTTCGGCGGAAACACCGGCGTCCAGGACGCATGGAACCTCGCCTGGAAGCTCGGGCTCGTGCTCGGCGGCGTCGCCGGCCCCGGGCTGCTTCACACCTACGATGGCGAGCGCCGTCCAATCGGCGCATTGATGGTCGAGCAGGCGTACTCGCGATACGTGACGCGCGTCGCTCCGTACCTCGGGACCGACGGCATGCAGCCGATCGTCGACGACTTCTCGTTGGAGATCGGCTCCCGCTGCAACTCGCCGGCGGTAATCCTCGAGCCGGGCCGACCGGGCGAGGCCGGCGGCGGGGCCGGGGCCGGGGCCCAACTTACCGAGCATCCGCGCGAGTCCAAGGGCCGGCCGGGGTCGCGCGCGCCGCATGTGTTCCTGTTGGCGGCGGATGGCGCGCAGGTCTCGACGCTCGACCTGTTCGGCCTCGGCTACGTCCTGCTCGCGGCGCCCGCCGGCGAGGCCTGGCGCGCCGGGGCGCGCGCGGCCGCGGACGAGATCGGATTGCCGCTCGCCGCCCACGTCGTCGGCGCCGGCGAGCTGCAAGACCCCGAGGCCGCGTTCCCGGACGCGTACGGGATCACGGCCGCCGGCGCTGTGCTCGTGCGCCCCGACGGCGTCGTCGGCTGGCGCTCTGTCGACGGTGCCGGCGCGTCGATGGGCGCGCTCCGCGACGTGCTCACGCGACTCCTATGCCGCCCTTAGCGGACTCTGGCGATGCAGGTAACAAATACGTACCTCGAGCGCCAAACCTCCGTCTGCTACGCCAAAACCGCCTGCTCGTAGGTCGACCGCTGCGTCGCCGGCGCGTCGAACAGCTGCCAGCGCTCCATCCAGCGGTGGGTCCGGTCGAACATCTCGCGCGTGTACGGCTCGAACACGATCCGCTCGCCCGGTCCGAATCGGCGGACGTCCGCGGCCTCGCGCAGGTCTTCGGGCATCTCGGCGAGCCAGTGGCGCTTGTACGGCTCGGGCTCGAGATCGAGCTCGGCCTGAGCCCGGCGCAGCGCGCGGAAGTAGCTTTCGAGGTCGTCGGGGTCGGCGTCGGCGCTGACGAGGAAGCCCATCATGAACGTGGTGTCGACGAGTTTGCGGAAGCCCCACTGCTCCAGGAGGTAGAACTGCGCGCCCCACACGTTTGCCGCTGCGATCCCGCGGTCGCGCATCAGCCGGACGCGGTCGAACGGGAAGCCGACGAACGACAGGCTGATCTGGTCGGGCTCGAGGAAGGGCTCGAGGCCCTGGATCGCCGAGTAGTGGCTGCCCGAGTGATAGCCGACGCCGACCTCGACGCCGGCGAGGTCCTCGGGCCGCTGGCAGTCGGACTCGGGCGCGACGAAGATCCCCGAGGTGCAGATCGAGTACGCCTTGCCCCACATTCGCCCGTGGCTGGTCGAAGCGGCTGCGTTGACGGCCCAGTGACACGCGCCCGAGACGTCGCACGCGCGGCCCTTCTCCATGTCCTCGAACGCGCCGCTGCGGGCCTGCACCGGCGCCGCGTCGGCGGGTTTCACCGACGAGGTCGTGAGCGAGGCGGCAGCGAACCCGCCGGCATCGAACTCGTAGTTGAGCCCCTCGTCCCGGAAGAACCCCTTCTCCTCTGCCACCCACTCATGGAGGCGGACGTGGGGCTGGATCAGGAACTTGGCCATCGTGCTGCTCCTCTGCTCGCCGACTGCTCTCAGGCGTAAGAACTAGCACCTTCTCGCAGCTAAGGGGTATGGGCAGCGTCGCTGCTAGCGTCCGCCTGATGGAGGAGGTCCGCGATCGGAGCTGGACGTGACGCGCTCTCCTGGTTCACGTCGCGCTTCCACACAGTTGCTGGCGGGACTGCTCGGGCCGCCCGGTCCGAGGTGAGCTGCGAGGAATGCTTCGACTACCTCGACGTGTACGTCGAGCACGAGCTTGCGGGCGAGGACGTCGAGGAGCGCGTCCCCGGGATGCGAGCGCACCTCGAGGGCTGCCCGGCGTGCGCCGAGGAGCACGACAGCCTGCGAGATTTGATCGCTAGCCAGATAGGAGACCGGAGATGAGCAAGCAGACATTCGTGATCGTCGGCGCGAGCCTCGCCGGCGCGAAGGCAGCGCAGGAGCTGCGCGAGCGCGAGTTCGACGGGCGCGTCGTGCTGATCGGGACCGAGGGCGAGCGGCCGTACGAGCGGCCGCCGCTGAGCAAGGACTACCTGCGCGGCGAGTCAGACCGCGACAAGGCCCACGTGCACGCCGCTGACTACTACGAGCAGCACGACATCGAGCTGATGACCGGCACGACCGTCACCGCGATCGATCCGGATGGCTCGCAGGTGACACTCGAGGATGGTCGCACGCTCGCCTACGACAAGCTCCTGCTGACGACTGGCTCAGAGCCGCGGCCGAGTTCGGCTCCGGGTGCCGAGCTCGACGGCATCTACTACCTGCGGACGCTCGCCGACTGCGACATACTCCGGCGCAAGCTCGACGACAGCGGGCGCGTCGCCGTCGTGGGCGCGGGATGGATCGGCAGCGAGTTCGCGGCATCGGCGCGCCAGCTCGGGCTCGAGGTGACCGTGATAGATCCGCTGGCGTTGCCCAACGAGCGGATCTTCGGCGCGGAGATCGGCTCGTTCTACCGCGACGCGCACGTGAAGCACGGCGTCGAGATGCTCCTCGACCAGGGGCTCGAAGCGTTCGAGGGCGACGGCGCCGTCGCGCGCGTGCGCACGACCGCCGGCAAGGTCGTCGAGTGCGACTTCGCCGTTGTCGGAATCGGAATCACGCCGCGCGTGCAGCTCGCGGCCGACGCGGGGCTCGCGGTCGACAACGGGATCATCGCCAACGAGCGTCTGGAGACGTCGGCGCCGGGGATCTTCGCGGCCGGCGATGTCGCCAACGCCTGGCATCCGTTCTACGAGCAGCACCTCCGCGTCGAGCACTGGGCCAACGCGCTCAACCAGGGCCCGGCCGCCGCCCGCGCGATGCTCGGCGAGGACGTGAGCTACGACCGGATCCCGTACTTCTTCTCCGACCAGTACGACGTCGGGATGGAGTACTCGGGGTACGCCACGAGCTGGGATCAGGTCGTGTTCCGCGGGGACCGCGACGCCGGCGAGTTCATCGCGTTCTGGCTCGCCGACGGGCGCGTGGTCGGCGGAATGAACGTCAACGTGTGGGACGTCAATCAGCACGTCCAGGAGCTGATCCGCTCTCGCCAAGTCGTCGACGTGGCCGCGCTCACCGACCCCAACACCCCGCTCGACTCGCTCGTACCCGAGCCCACCGGCTAGCGAACCTGGGCAACTGGCATAACGGGGACATAACGCCGTTACGCCCCCGTTAGCCCGCGGGGCTTACAACTACGCCGTGCCCAATCGCCGCCGCGCAGGTCTTGCATTCCTTGCCGTCGCGTTCGGATTTGCGATCGCCGGGTGCGGCTTCACCGGCAGCTCGAGCGAGGCGGCGTCGAGTGGCGGACCGGAGTCGCCCACTGTGGCGGCCGACTTCCTCAAGTTCGCCGCCTGCATGCGCTCGCACGGCGTGCCGAACTTCCCGGATCCGAGTTCTCACGGCGGCATCCAGCTCAGTGCCGGCGCTGGGGTCGATCCGGCTTCGCCGGCGTTCCAGTCGGCTCAGGACAAATGCCAGAAGATCCTGCCAGGTGGTGGGCCGGGCAAACTGCCGGCACCCTCGGCGAGCGACACCCGCGCGGCCCTCGCCTGGGCGCGGTGCGTCCGCAAGCACGGCGTGCCGAACTTCCCGGACCCGTCGAGGACCGCCACCGCGGGCCTCAACTTCCGCGGCATCGTGTTTCCGATCGGGCCCGGGTTCGAGATCCAGTCGCCGGCGTTCAAGCAGGCCCAGGCGGCGTGCGGTCGCGGGCCGCTCGCCGGTGGCGGCTGAGCGCCCGCATTCCGTCAGCGCTCGGACACTCTGACCGGACCTCGACATGCCGCGAGCGGCCGCGGCTAGGCTTGCGCGCCCATGAGCATGATCTTCGATCCGAAGGAGGAGCTCGATCACATCGCGGAGTTCGCCGATTCCGGGGTGCGGGTCTTCCAGCGGCAGGGCTCGCTCGTCGGTATCCGGGGCGCCTATGGGTTGAAGAGGTGGCTGTACGCCAAGTGGCGCAACCGCGGGAACGCTGTTTACACGTTTGTCGGGTCGCTGCTGGCGATCGGTCTGAGCGGCTTGTGGGCGTACATCGTCAAGCAGCCGCTGGTGTTCCCGAGCCTGGGCGCCACCGCGTTCCTGATCTTCGAGACGCCGATGGCCGAGGTCGGGACGCCGCGGAACACAATGATCGGGCACACGGTGGGCATCGCGGCCGGCGTCGCGTCGCTGGCGCTGTTCGGGTTGCTCGACGCGCCTAGCGTGTACGTGTCGGGAGTGACCCTGGGACGCGTCGGTGCGATCGCGCTCGCGGTCGCGCTGACCGGGGGAATCCTGCGGCTCGTGCGGTCCGCCCATCCGCCGGCCGGGGCGACCACGATCATCGTCGCCTCGGGGCTGCTGGCCAAGCCGCGGCAGCTCCTCGACATCGTGATCGGTGTGCTTCTGTTGACGATCGCCGGCTGGTGCCTGAACCGCCTGATGGGCGTGCCCGCCCCCGCCTGGGCGGCGCCGCGGTAGATCCGGGCCAGACCCGCGTTTGACACAGGGCCACTGCTGACGTAGAAACCGTCGCTGTGCCCCAACATACAGACTGGGGGGCGGTGCCAGGTTGGTGGCGCTGACCGACCTCGAGCAGGCTCGCCAGGCGCGGTCTGACACGACATCGTCGGCGGTACGGGTGCTCGAGGCGGATCCGGACCTCTGCACCGGGATCGACTCGGTGCAGTGGCCGCTCGCAGTGGCGGCGTCGCTGGCCCCGATGTTCGAGCTCAACCGCGGCCTGTGGCGCTTCGCTCCCCGGCCCGACCCGGGCGGGTTCGGAGCGCTGCTGCTCGACGGGCTGATCGTGATCCGGATCAACGCGGAGATCCGCGCGCACATCGAGCTCCTCGGCCCCGGCGACCTGATCGGGCCTTGGGTGGTGTCTGGGCAGGAGCTCACGCTGCCATCTGTCCCGACGGCTTCGGTGGTGTCAAAGGCGCGGGTCGCGTTGCTCGATCGCCGCTTCGCGGTCAGGACGGCTCGCTGGCCGGAGATCCACGCCGGGCTGATCCAGCGGGCGATCATCCGCACGCGGCGCCTCAGCCTGCAGTCGGCGATCAACGCGCTGTCACGGATCGAGGAGAGGCTCGAGGTGACGCTGTGGGAGCTCTCTTACCGGTTCGGCCGGGTGACGCCCGACGGGATCGTGCTCGACTTGCCGCTGACCCATTCGCAGGTCGCGGAGATGGTGGCGGCGCAGCGCCCATCGGTGAGCACGGCGTTCACCCGCCTTCAGGACCACGGCCGGATCGCCCACGTCGCCCGCCACCGGTGGCTGCTGCTCGGCGAGCCGCCGGCGGCGCTGTCCGCGCTCGCGCAGCAGACCGGGCTTGCGCCCTAGACGTAGTTTCCGAGCGACAGCGCGCGCCGACACTCGTCAGAGGCCGGGGGGCCGCCCGCAGTAATAGACCGCGAACCGCAGTCGGCCGGGAGACTGGCTGGCGCCCGGCACGGGGAAGCACTGCCGGGCCACCTGGACGAGCCGCGGATCGGTGACCGTCGGCGACTGAATCACGATGTGGAAGTCGCCCGCGCGGATCATCGATCGCAGCTTCGGCCCCGAAGGCTCCGGGATCGTGCCCGTGTACCCGCCGATCGGCAGGACCTCCCGGCCGCTGTCGTAGATGAACGGCGCGGCGACCGCTGAGGTCTGCGTCGCCATCAGAATCGGCTGGTTGCGGGCGGCGCCCTCGAGTCCCGGCAGCAGCGCCTTGGTCTGATCGGCCACTCCTCCGAGAGTCCGAGCGAGCGCGGAGGCGCCTGCTCCTTCGAACGGCGTGTCGAACGGCCCGAACCGCTTGGCCACGACCGACACCGACGCGGCCGCCGGCGCGGCCACGACCGCGATCGCCGCGAGCGTCACCGCGCCGGCGCGTATCGCCGGGCCCCCGCGCGTCAACGCCCTCGCCGGCAGCAACAGGACCGCCACGGCCGCGAGGCCGAGGACGCCCACGATCGCGGGCAGACCCGAGACGACTCCGACGCCGTCGGAGGGGAGCAGCCAGATCGCATACCCGCAGGTCACCGCGACCGAGGCGGCCACCGCGCGCGGCGTCACCGGGCTCGCGCGGTGTTCCCAAGCGAGCGACAGCCCCAGTCCGAGCAGCGCCGCGATCGCCGGCGACAGCGCGGCCGTGTAGTACGGATTGATCGTCGTGCTCACGCTGAACACGACGAGGAGCACCACCAGCCACGTTCCCCACATCGCGGTGCCGGCGCGCAGGAGGTCGTCGCGCCGGCGGCTCGCCAGCAGGCAGGCGACGAGCGCCACCAGCGCCGCCGGGATCAGCCACGCGATGTCTCGCCCGTCGGCGCCGCTGAGCAGGCGGTGCCAGCCGGGCCGAGTCGACCCCAGCGACAGCCCGATCGCCTTCGTCAGCAGCTGGTTCGGACTCGGCTGGTCAACGCGCCCGAAGCCGTTGTAGACGAACACCTGGCTGAAGATCGAGTTCGTGCTGCTGCCGTCGACGTACGGGCGGCCGTGCGCCGGCCACGCGGACACGAGCACCATCCAGCTGAGCGACACGGCCGCGACCACCGCCCCGGCGGCGACGAGCCGCACCAGCTTACGTCCGAGCGCCCCGCGCGCGCCCACGAGATAAGCGAGCGCGAACGCCGGCAGGACCAGCCAGGCCTCGATCATCTTCGCCTGGAACGCCAGGCCGACCAGGATTCCTGCGACGATCAGGCTCCGCAACCGCCCCGAGACGATCGCGCTCACCGTCGCATCGGCCGCTAGCAAGAGCAGCAGCACCATCAGCGTGTCCGGGATGTTTCCGCGGTTGAGCAGTACGGTCGCCGGCGAGGCCACGAGCACGGCGGCCGCGACGATCCCGGCGAGCGCTCCGGACAGGCGCCGGACAACGCGGTAGAGCACGAGCACGCTCGCCATCCCCTCCACCACCTGGGGTGCGACGATCGCCCAGGCGTGCACGCCGAACACCCGCACCGACAGGGCCTGCACCCAGAACGCCCCCGGGAGCTTGTCGATGCTGATCGTCCCCGCCGGATCGAACGACGCGAACACGAAGTCGTGCCAGCTCATCGACATGCTGCGCACGGCCGCCGCGTAGTAGATCTCGAGGTTGCCGGTCGCGTTCCAGGCGTAGAACAACCCGGCGACCAGCGTCACGGCGAGCAGCAGCGGCCGCGCCCAGCGCGGCTGATCTTCGGGTGAGCGCCACCACGCGCGAACGCGCGGCCATCTACCCGTCCGCGTGGTCGACACCGACGCCATCAGTCAGCGTCTGGATTCAAGCAGCCGGAGCCATACCTCGCTAACCGTCGGATAGGACGGCACCGCGTGCCACAGCGTGTCCAGACTGACCTTTCCGACGATCGCCACGGTGGCCGAGTGCAGCAGCTCGGCGACCTCGGTGCCGACGAACGTCGCGCCGACGAGCGTGTCGGTCGCGCGATCGACGACGAGCTTCGCGCGTCCGGTGTAGTCGTCCCTGAGCAGGCTCGCGCCGGCGACCGACGCGATGTCGTACTCGAGGGCCTCCGTATCGATTCCCCGCTCGCGGGCGGCCGACTCGGTCAGCCCGACCGAGGCCACCTGCGGCTCGGTGAACACGACCGCGGGCACCATGTCGTGGTCGGCCACATCGCGGTAGCGCGGGCCGTCGAGCGAGCGTCCCTCGGCGCGGGCCGCGATCACGTCGCCGGCGATCCGCGCCTGATACTTGCCCATGTGTGTCAGGAGCGCTCGTCCGCAGACGTCGCCGACCGCGTACAGCCAATCGCCGCCGCCGATCGCCGTCATGTGGTCGTCGGTGTCGATGAAGCCATGGTCGTTCGGGGTTACCCCGACCCGCTCGAGTCCGAGGTCGGACGAGACCGGCGCTCGCCCGGCGGCGACGACGATCTCGTCCGCCTCGAACGTCGACGCTCCGGCGCTGATCGTCGCCGGCCCGCCGTGGATCATCCCGATCCCGGTGTCCCGCACGTCCGGGCGCCGCACCGAGCTCGCCTTGGTGTCGAGCATGACCGTGATTCCGTGGCGTACGAACTGCACGGCCGTGATCGCCCCGGCAAACGGCTCGAGATGTGCCAGCAGGTTCCCCTCGATCTCGATCAAGGTGACCTCGCGCGCGCCAAGTCCCCGCAGCCAGGTGGCCGACTCGCAGGCGACGACCCCGCCGCCGATCACCGCAACCCGCTCGGGTAACTCACGCAGGTTGGTCACGTCGCGCGAGGTCCACGGTCTGGCGTCGCGCAGCCCGTCGACGGGCGGGATCGCCGCGGTCGTGCCGGTGGCGAGGACGACGGCGTGCCGCGATGCGAGCATCCGGGTGGTGCCGTCGGCGGCGGTGACCTCGACGAGCTTCTCGCCGGTCAGCCGCCCCCGCCCGCGGACGATGTCGATGCCGGCGCTCCTCGCCCACTCGACCTGCCCCGAGTCGTCGTGGTGATGGGTGAACTTGTCGCGCCGGGCCAGGATCGCCTCGACGTCGGGCGGTCCCTCGAGCAGCTGGGCCACGCCCGGCAGCGCGCGTCCGGACTCGACCAGCTCGATCGGGCGGAGCAGCGCCTTGCTCGGCATGCACGCCCAGTGCGAGCACTCGCCGCCGACCAGTTCGGCCTCGACGATCACGGCGGTGCGCTCGCTGCGGTGGATCGCGTACTGCGCTGCGTTCTCGCCGGCCGACCCGCCGCCGATGACGACGACATCCCAGGTGTCTGTGCGTGTGGACATGCCCGGACCCTATCCGAGCGCTTGCCGTGGCTTGCGGTCGAGGCGAGTGGGTCAGATCCAGGCCATCTCTGTGGCGCGGATGACCGCCTGGGCGCGGGTAGGGACCGCCAGCTTGGCCTGGACGTTGTGCAAATGGCTGCGTACCGTGCTCATCGACACCATCAACTCAGCGGCGATTCCGGCGTCCCGCTTGCCCTCGGCGATCAGCCGGAGGACTTCGGTCTCCCGCCTCGAGAGCGGCGAGCGTTCCCCTCGCCGGCGCGTGCTGCCGGCGGTGTGCGGCGGGTCGAACACGACGCCGCGAAGCGCCTCCACCGGAATCTCCCAGCCGGCCGCGAGGCGCAGCATCGCGGCGCGGTCGACGGCGTTGCCCTGCGCGTGGTGCACGACCATGTCGGCAAGTCGCACGAGCGTCGCGGGCTCGGTGTTCGACTGAGAGCGGTGGTGTCTCGACACCATGTTCACGAGCCGCTCGGGCAGTCCCCACCTTTCGAGCAGCAGCCCGCCCACCGTCGCGTGGTCGATGCCCAGCTCGCGCAGCTCGTGATGGGCCAGCTCCTCGGGCGTGTACCGGCTCGCCGGCGGCGCGACGTAGTCGGGCCGGGCCAGAGCCAGCAGCAGCTTCCCGACATCGTGGAGCAGCGCCACGGCGATCAGGTCCTCGCTATCGAACGGCCTGGTCACGTGCGCGAGACGCTCGACCGCACGCGCGACCGCCTGGGAGTGGAGCCGGCATCGGAGCAGCAGCGCATCGAAGCCGGTGTGCCATGGAAACGCCGCGCGCGGCAGCAACGAGATCGCGGCGGTGAGCTCGCCGTGGCTGAGGGCCGCCACGGCATCGGTGACGTTGGTGACCGGCCCCCGGTCGCGGACCGCCTGTGCCCCGCGCAGGATTCCGAGCGTTAGGCCGATATCGCTCTCGATCGCCCTGACCACCGCGGTGCGCGCGTCCGCAGTCGCCGCCGGCCCTGCCGCGAGGGCTCGTTCGCACGCCGGCCCGAACGCCGGAACGACGTCGAACTGGGCGAGGGCGCTGCGCAGGTCGCGCACGCGCTCGGGCGTTCCGCCGGGCGCACCGGGAGCGTTCTGGCGCGGGCGCTCACCGGCCAATGTCGCGCGTGGCGGGCGCTGGGGAGGTTGGGGCTTGCGCGTGATCGTCGCGACCAGGCAATCGGCGACGCGCGGATCGAAGTGGGATCCGCGGTGCCGGCGGACATAGTCGAGCGCGCGATCGGCGCCGATCCCGCGGCGGTGCGGCCCGTCGGTGGCGAACGCGACGAATGCGTCGCACACCGCGACTACTCGACTCGGCAACGGAATCGCTTCGCCGCGCAGGCCGTCCGGGTAACCCGCGCCGTTCCACCGCTCGTGGTGCGCGCGCACCGCCGCCGCGGCGGCGGCCATCGTCGGGACCGACAACAGTATCTCCGCCCCCAGGGCCGGGTGACGATCCAGGAGCGCCTGGTCGTCCGCCGACAGCGCGAAGGCGTGCAACAGGATCTCGTCCGGCAGGCTGATCATCCCGATGTCGCGTACGCGCGCGCAGACTTCGACCGCGAGTCGCTCGCGGTCGTCGAGCCCGAGCAGCCGGGCAACCTCGCCGGCGAGCTTGCGCACCAGTGGGGTGCCGGCGTGAACGTTCGGCGCACGAGCCATCAGCGCGGCCTCGAGCCCGGCGGCGACCATCGTCAGCGGGGGCCCGTCGCGCTCGCTCGCCACACCGTCGCCGAAAAACGTGGACGGGCTCTCGCCCGGCGAAACCACGCTCACCGCGTCCTCCATCTCCGCTCCGATCACAGCGTCCGCTACCTCCGCTCCGATTCAGCGACCATGGGCCGGCGCTCCTCCGATCCCCCCACGCGAACTGTGCCGCTGAGACCCCGAGCGCGGCGGCACCCTATATCAAGCGGCTTGCGTTAAGAAAGGGCTTGACACCAAATGCAGGCGAGCTTGCACAAATTGAGCTACCACTCCTAACAACATGCCTGCCGCTCGCACGATCGCCGGCGGACTGGACGGCGTACTCGACGCGATCCCGCCCGCCGCGGGCGCCGAGGTGATGGGGACCGGGATCGTGTCAGTGGCGCTGTCGCTCGACGGGATGCAGACGCTGTCGAGGATCCTGCTCGTGATCACCGCGCTCATGTGGGTGGCGCTCGTGGCGCTCGTCCCGCTCCGTGCCAGCCGTGACCGGTCGGGGTTCATCGCGGACCTACGGTCCCCCGCTGCGCTGACCTCGGTCGCGGGCACGGCGGTGCTCGGGACGCGGCTGACGATGCTCGGCTGGACGTGGCCGGGAATCGCGGCCCTCGCGATCGGGGCCGTCCTGTGGGCGGCGCTGCTCGGGCCGGTGCTCCGTCACTGGAGCACGCCGACAGTCGGCGGCTCACTGGTGCTGGTCGTCGCCACCGAGTCGCTGGCCGCGCTTATGGCCGTGCTCGCGCCCGCCGAGCACGCGCGATGGCTGCTCGTCGCCGCGCTCGTCCCGTTCGTACTCGGGCTGTGCTTCTACGTGTTCGTGATCGCGCGCTTCGACCTGCGCCAACTGACGATCGGCCGAGGTGACCACTGGATCACCGGCGGCGCGCTCGCGATCTCGACGCTCGCCGCCGGCAAGCTTCTGGCCGGCGCGAAGGCGCTCACGATTCTCGGAGGAGGCGGCGGAGTGCTCGAGGACGCGTCGCTGGCGCTGTGGGTGCTGATGATGCTGTGGCTGCCGGCGCTGCTGCTCGCCGAAGTGCTGCGTCCGCGGGTGAGCTACGACCTGCAGCGGTGGTCGACGGTGTTCCCGTTCGGCATGTACGCCGCCGCCAGCTTCGCCGTCGGGGCGGCCGCACCCGCCCCCGGAATCACACGGTTCGCGCGCGTGTGGGTGTGGGTCGCGCTCGCCGTGTGGCTGGTCGTGCTCGTCGGGATGATCAGACGCGTCGCGCGACCCGGGGGGTGAGGCGCTGATCGGCCGGAGGGCGGGCATCATGGCGGAGGTGCGTTATACGGACGGCTCCAGATGAGCGAGGTCGTCGCGCTCGTCGTCCTGGCGGCGTGCCTCGCGGCCGCCGTCGCACGGCCACGATGGGCTCCGGAGTGGGCGGTCGCGGCCGCCGGCGCGGTGCTGCTGGTGGCGGTCGGCATCCTCAGCGTCCACGATGCCCGCACGGCGCTCGGCCAGCTCGGTCCGACCGTTGGCTTTCTCGCCGCCCTGCTCGTGCTGGCCGACGGCTGCCGGCGGGCTGGGCTGTTCGACGCGCTCGGGGCATGGATGGCGCTCGGCTCCCGCGGGCGCCCGAGTCGGCTGCTCGCGATGGTGTTCCTCGCCGCGGCGGGCACGACCGCGGTCCTGAGCCTCGACGCGACCGTCGTGCTGCTGACACCGATCGTGTTCGCGACCGCCGCGAGGCTGCGTACGAACGCCCGCCCCCACGTGTACGCGTGCACGCACCTGGCCAACAGCGCGTCGCTGCTGCTACCCGTCTCGAACCTGACCAACCTGCTCGCGTTCCGGGCCACCGGCCTGTCGTTCGCGCGGTTCGGCGCGCTGATGGCGCTCCCGTGGCTGGTCGCGCTCGCGATCGAATGGATGGTGCTGCGGCGTTCGTTCGCGGGCGACCTGCGGCGCGCGGCGCCTCGCTCTACGCGGGCGCCCGAGCGGCCGGAGCTGCCGAGGTTCGCGGTGGCGGTGGTGGCGTTGACGCTCGCCGGATTCGTGCTCAGCTCGTTGATCGGAATCGCGCCGGTGTGGGTAGCCGCCGCCGGCGCGGTCGCGATGGTGGTGCACGAGCGCCCCGTTCCGAAGGAGCTCCTCAGCGCGGCCGAGCCGGCTTTCCTCGTATTCGTGCTGGGCCTCGGCGTCGTGGTCAGCGCCGCGAGCCGGCACGGGCTCTCGAGTGCGGTCGACTCGATCCTTCCCCACGGCACAGCGCTGCCCTCCCTACTGCTGGTGGCCGTGGTCAGCGCCGCGGTCGCGAACCTTCTCAACAACCTGCCCGCGACGTTGATCATCGTGCCGGTCGTCGCCGCCAGCGGGCCGGGCGCGGTGTTGGCCATGCTCGTGGGCGTCAACGTCGGTCCGAACCTCACCTACGTCGGATCGCTGGCGACGCTGCTGTGGCGCCGGATCGTGCACGCCCACGATCACGACACCGACATGGGCGAGTTCACGCGCCTCGGATTGCTCACGGTCCCGCCGGCGCTTGTCGCATGTACGGTCGCGTTGTGGTTGGCTCTACAAGTCGTGTGATGCGCGCAGTCGTCTGGATATCCGAGGACACCTGGGAAGCCTGCGTCGATCAGGCGCGCGCGCTCCTGCCCGAGACCGCCGACGTGACGCTGCTGCACGTGGCCCCGTCCGACCTCGAGGACCTCGCCTCGCACGGCGGCGCGCGGCTGCTCGGCCGCCACCCGCCGCCGCCGCCCGGCCCACCGCTACGGGCGATCGCCGACGAGGAGGCGGAGGCCCTGCTCGCGGAGTCGCAGACCCGGTTCGAGCGGCCGGCCCGGACCGAGGCGCGGCGCGGCAAGATAGAGCGCGAGGTGATCGAGGCCTGCGCCGGCGCCGATCTGCTCGTCCTCGCCCGCGACGGCGAGCTACGCCTAGGTCCGAAGAGCCTCGGTCCGCGGACGCGATTCGCGCTCGACCATGCGCCTTGCCAGGTGCTGCTGGTGTGGCCCGAGCAGCCGCCCGGGGTCGACACGATCCCGCTTCCGCCGCATCTGCGTTAGCGGGTTAGCGGTGGGTTTGGTTCGTCAGGGCGCTCTTGGCCGCGTCGCGAAGTGCGGCCCAGTCGGTGAGCTTGACCCTCGGCCGTCCGGGCGTCGAGGCGGCGCCGGCGGCGGTTTCGATCGCATCGATCGCCTGCCACCCCTCCCACGTGACCGCGTACTCGCAATGCGTGGCGATCATCGCTTCGATGTCGTCCGCGGCGGGATTGTTCAGGCGGCCGGCGGCCGCGTCCTCGAGGATGCGGTCGACGGTGTCCTGGGAATCCTTCTTGTTCGTTCCGATCACCCCGGACGGGCCGCGCTTGATCCACCCCGACACGTACTCCCCGACCTGCGGAACACCCGCCGCGTCGATAACGCGTCCGTCCTGGTTGCGGATCAGGCCGCGGCGCTCGTCGAACGGGATCCCCGCGACCGGCTGCCCGGTGTACCCGATCGACCGGAACACCAGCTCCGCCGGGATCTCTTCGAATGTTCCGGTCCCGCGCGCGGCGAGCGAACCATCGTCGCGCGCCACGATGGCGTTGTTCTCGATCTTCACCGCGCGAACATGCCCGTCGGCGTCGCCGAGCAGCTCGACCGGTGAGACCAAGAACCGGAAGCGGACGGTGATCGGCTTCCCCGTCGTCGGCCGCTGCGCGTAGTCCTGGATGATCTCGACGTTCCGCCGACGCGTCTTATCCGCCTCCCCAAGCGCTATCGCCGAGAGCTCGTCCAGCTCCGCGCCGACAACCTCGACGTCGCCGCGCTCGAGCTCGCCCATCTCCAACAACTCCGGGTTCGTCCAAGCCGCCTGCAACGGGCCACGGCGAGCGAGGATCGTGATCTCCTCGATCCCGCTCGTGCTGAGCACCTCGATCGCGTGATCGGCGGTGTCGGTGATCTCGAGCTCTGACGGCGCGAGCGCGAGCATCCGCGCGACGTCGATCGCGACGTTGCCGGCGCCCACCACCACCGCGTGCTTGGCTTGCAGATCGACCTCGAGGCCGGAGTGGTCGGGATGGCCGTTGTACCAGGCCACGAACTCGGTCGCCGCGTGCGACCCGCGGAGATCCTCACCGGGAATCCCGAGGCGCTTATCGATCGATGTCCCCAGCGTGTACAGCACCACGTGATAGTGCTCCAACAGCTCCTCGCGACCGATATCGCCGCCCAGCTCCACGTGCCCGAAGAACCGGAACCGCTCGTGCTGGCTCGTCTTGTCATACGCCCGCGTGACCGACTTGATCTTCGGATGGTCCGGCGCGACACCTGAGCGCACCAACCCATACGGCGTCGGCAACCGATCAAACAAATCAACCGCGAACCGCGGCTCGTCGACCGCGAGCAACTGCCCCGCGGCATAAAAACCGCTGGGTCCAGCGCCGATGATCGCCACACGGAGGGGAGAGCTATCGGTCATCCGGGGGTATCGAAACGCCTTGCACTCGGCACCCCCTGAGGTTATCTCGGCTGGTCAGCGTGTCTCGGCTGCGGGCTTCTCGAGCAGGCGCGCGAGCGACTCATCCATCGCATCGCGAACGAACTGCTGGGACACGAGTGGCCGGAAGCGTTGATCGTTTCCGGGCAGAGCCTTCACGCGAAGTCGATCGAATCGCGCGAGTCGAGCGCGCCGGCGCGGCATCGACAGCTGCTCCCACGTGTACGACGAACGCTTGACGATGAGCAGGACCTCGGTTCCTCTCGCGGCGAGCCGTTCGATTCCGCGCTCGCCCCGATTCCGGGAGAACTGCCCGATGAAGACCGCTGCGCGGTGAACCTTCAACAGGACGTTGAGGAACCGTGCGAGAACGAAGATCGCCTTGAGCTTGAGCGCGGAGTCGCCGGGCCGTGGCTCTCTGTTGGTCAGCCAGGTGTCCCGGATGTTGACCGCCCACCACGTCCAGCGGAAGAACGCCAGGCTGATCGCGAAGACGCCCACGACGCGCGCATCCCTGAGCCCGACGTGGAACGAACGATAGGCGCCCGAACAGAATCCGACCAGCACGAACCGGCTCGGCAGACCACGGCGCTCGAGCGCGCCGAGAAGCTCTTGGAGGCCGTCGGCCTGGACCGGCTCGTAGTGCACGTGGAGTTGATCCCACTCGCGTTCGTCGCCGTCGGAGTCGCCGACCCCCACCGGATCGATGCGCACCGACGTGACGCCCTGGCTCGCCCAGCGGCGGGCGGTCTCGACCCATAAGCGGTTCGGACCGGTCCTCCTATCGGAGCCGCCGCTGGAGAACACCGCACACAGGTTCGAATCGTCTGCCCACAGCGGCTCCGTGATCACCGCGAAGATCCTGCCGGCGGACAACTGGATCCACGTGGATGTCTCGCGGATGGCGACACCATCTTCGATGATCTCGATGGTGTCGGTGCTCACGACTGGATCGACGCACGCGGCTTCCGATTCAGGGGTCTCGACGTCGGCCAGCCATGCGATCGAGGCTTGGATGGCGTCGGTTGGTACGACGGATTGCTGCACGTAGCGCATCAGCGGCTCGTAGCTGTCTCCAGGCGCGACCGTGAGCCGGCTCCCCGTGGCCTGCACGTGCTCGACCAACTCCTGATCGGCCTTGACGCCGGTCCGCTGGAAGAGCAGGATGTTTCGCTGGCCGGGATCCGGCAGAGGCGCCTTGCGCAGGTCGATCGCGCTCAGCGAATCGACCAGCTCTTTCGTGATCACCTGTCCGCTCTCGTCGAGCAGGCCACCCTCTTCGGGTTCGACCGAAGCAGGCGTCGTCGAATCGCTGTCGGCGTCGAGGTAGATCTCCCAGTCGATGTCGACCTTGGCCGCGATTCGCAGCTCCCGCAGCAGTTGCCGTCCCTTCGGCGGCACGCCCCACAGGACAAAATCGTCGATCGGCGCGCCACTCGCAGCGGCGAGCCAAGCCAACTGGCCGCCGAAGCCAATGCCCACCACGCAGACGCGCGTGCACCCCATCTCCGTCCGGAGCCACGAACCCGCCGCGGCGAGCGCCTCGATCCAGGCCGTTAGGCGGCTCGGAGACTGGAGGTAGCCACCGCTATCGGCCGTACCCGGAAGATCGAATCTGACCACCGGATGGCCCGCATGAGCGAAAGCGTTCGCCCACGCGCGACGCGCCCTGTGGCTGCAGAGCTCGGTCCAGCCGAAGGGCGAACAGAACACCACGCCAACGGCGCCTTCGCTATCAGAGACCGGGAGGTGCACCGTCGCGAACGTCGCGTCGGGTGACGTGTCCAGGTAGACGACCCTCGTCCGGGTGTCATGCAGCCGTCCATCCGGCTCCGCGACGCGGTTCAAGTTTTCTGGCCGCAAGTTGACGTGTGATTGCAATTCCTGCTCCATTGCCTATCTCTCCACGCTTTTGCTCTTCGTGAGCCCGCGTCGAGGGACCGCCCCAATGAGAACCTGCTCATTCAGAAAACCCATGGGCCGCGTCAAAACTTTCGCTCAGGCAGGGGTACCGAAAACGACGGAGGGCCGTGCCCGGGCCCAGTGGCGCGCGATCGCGTTGGGGACGCCCACCGCGATCGTGTCTCCGGTGCGACAACGGTCGATCAGACCGAGCGCACCGTGGAGCGGCAACACGTCAGTCTCGCGCGCGCGCGACGTAATACAGCGAATCCTGAGGACCCGAGCCGCCAGGACCGACGGTCTGCCCGTCTGACCCCAAGCACTCGACCAGCTCCAACCCGAGTTCCCCGAGCTGCCGCTCCTGGGCGTCGCGGCTGATGTAGTAGTGCAGGAGGCTGTAGTTGTGGGGGAAGTCGTTGAGGATCGCGTGATCGTCGTTCCGCTGCTCCAGCGGCCCCAGCCGCTTTCGGTTGTGCGCTCGCTCCCGCCGATTGCGCAGGCCCTGGACGAGCTCGACCGGCGACTTCTCGAACAGCTTGCGCACCGTCCCTCCCGGTGACGTCAGCTCGAAATCCCGGGGACCGGGGTTGGCGTTCGTCCACGCGAGGTCGTGAGTGGAGAAGATGAACAGTCCGTCCGGAGCAAGCAGATCCTTGATGTCCGCGATGACCTGCCGCCGCTCGCGGTCGTTGAAGACGTCGATCAGGTTGTCGGGGGCAAGAATCACGTCGAACGTGCCCTCCACGGCGTTCTTGACCTTGCTTGCGTCCCCGAGCCGTACGTGCGCGCCGGGCAGCGTCCGGTGGCAATACTCGACCATCTTGGGCGCGAGATCGATCCCGTGCGCCTCTGCTCCGATCATCAGCAAATACGCCAGTACGCGGCCGGCGCCACAGCCCACGTCGAGCACTCGGCCGCGAAGCTTCTCCTGGTAACGGATGAAGATCTGCACCTCAACCGGCGCGAGCACATTGTTCGCGTAGATCTGGATGTGCTTGCCGGCCGCCCACTCGGTGGCGTTCCACGTCGACTGGCTCGAACCTGGGGCCTCGGATGCTTCTAGCAAGGCTGTCTGCATAGGTGCTCGGTGTCCTTCGCTCTGCGGGTTTGGGAAAACGGTGGTCCGCCTCAGGCGACAGCGGTCGCGAGTTTCTCCATCGCCCGGCTCCAGGCGTCGGCGAGAGCGTCGACCCGCGGCTGCGGGTCGAACTCGCGACGACGAGCCAGTCGGAAGGAGAGCGCCTTGCAGCCGTCCACGATCTCGCCCATCGCCTCGGCCGCCGACTCTCCGTCCTCGCCGAGCAGCCACCGCGCATGAGCAGCCGCGATCTCGAACGCAGAGCCGGCCATCCGAACGGTGGCGAATGCGTAAGCGTGGTAGTCGTCGAGTCCGCCGGATAGCAGCACGGGAAGCTCACCCGCGAGCTGGGCGCCGAAGCGCTCGAACGGGTTGTCCGCCGGACGCTTCCTCAGGTGGCGCCGGAGAAGTCCGAGCGCAGCTTCGGGCAACGCCTCGCCCTCGAGGGGCTCGCCGACGTCGAACCTGGCGATCTCGGTATAAGGGGGTAGCACGTCGTCGGAGAAGTCCCCGCTGAGCCGGAACACCCCTCGGTAATCCTCGCCGTCGAGGTCGTACAGGCCGGCGCTGTGGAAGTAGCGGAGCGTCTCTGACTCGGGGTCGATCGTGTCCACGGCGACCGTGGACTTGACGTGTCCGGACCGGTAGTCAGTGGCCCACGTGTCCGGCAGGTAAAACGAATCCAGCTCGACGAGGATCGTGCGACCGTGCTCGAGCTGCTCGGCGATCTGCACGGGCAGCGGCCGATAAGGCTGCATCTCGTGGATATCCACGCCGAACAGCAACTCGAGATCGTCGGGCGGCGGCTTGAAGAACGTCCACTGGTCGCCTTCGAAATCCATTCGGACGAGGTGACCGAACGCGGCCACGGGTTCGTAGCCGCGCGCGTGCAGGAGCTCGATGATGACGTCGGTGTAACAGTTCGTCTCGAGGTAAGTGCGACCCTCACCGTGCAGAAAATGCTGACGGTAGTCCGCGGGATCCTTACCGGTAAGACTCGGCGACCGCGTTGACGTCGTCGCCAACACTAGCTCCAGAGCCTGTCGCGGATATCGGTCGGCCAAGTGGCGGGATCGAGTCCGTGAGTGCGCAGCAGCGCCAGCACGATCCGCTCGTGGCCAAACCCGAGGCATGCGCTATGGGCGACACTGCCATCGGCGAGCTCGATCTCGAACACGTCGCCGAAGTGCTCGCGGTGATAGTTGAACGACGCGAGCGCCGTGGGCTCCGGGCCGGCGATGGGCACCAGGATCTCGAGCTTCAGCGCCTGTTCACGCTGGCTGCTCGCGAGCATGCGGCCCTTGCGCCCGAAGAACGGGTCGTTGGCGTTGTCGAGCTCGGCGTCGAGACCCAGCGAACGCAACAGCTCGAGGCCGCGATGGGCCCATTCGTCGCGCCAGGCGGACACGGTTTCGGGCTCACCGATCCGGACAAGCTCGTGCTGGCGGAACATCTGCCGGCGGGCGGGATCGTGCGAGGGCTCATGACGGAACACCCACGATCCTCCTGCCTCGACGAAGATGCCACCGGCCGGAAGCGGACCCCGTGCACCGATCGCCGGATACACCGGGTAGCAGGCGGCCGGCATCAGCGTGAGGTCGGTCATCTCCTGATGCTCGCCCCAGGGCTCGTGGCGGCAGGCGCGCTCGTGCTGAATCGCGGCTTCCGCTTCGGTGCCCTCGAACGCATACACCGTTCCGCAGAGGTGCGGGAACGAGCCGAGGTACCCGCTCATCTCGAGGTGCTTGCGCGGGAGCAGCGGCGGGAAACGCAGTCGCTTGGCACCGTTACGGAGCGCCTCACGCGTGAGGAGAGCCTCGAGGCGCACACGTACGTCCTCGAAATCCTCGTTGTGGCCGTAGATCCCGGGTACGCCCGAGGGCAGGAGCAGGCCTTCCTCCACGAGCTCCTCGAGCAGCTCGGCCTGCTCGTTTGACGCTTCACGGACTTGGGTCGCCATCGCTAGATCTCCTTCGCGATCATCAGAAGGCCGGCGTCAACGGCATGGATGCGCTCGTTGGCGACCATCAGCCGGGCGGACAGAGCGTCGCGAAGATGGCGTCCGACTCCGAACGGCGAGTCGTTCTTGTACGCCATGATCCCGATCACCTCGAGCACCGCCTGGCAGATGCGCGGCGTCTGCTCCGAGGCCGCGAGCTTCAGGTTGTTGAACCTCAGGATCGAGCCCATGGTTCCGAGACGCTCCCGGTCGGACTCGCTCCAGGCGACGAAGTCGGCCAATGCGCAGTGCACCTCGGCGCGCAGCATCGTGAGCTCGCTCATCACCCGCGAGAGGCTGTGCGCGGCCGGAACGGGCTCACCGGGCTTGCGACGAGCCGCGGCGCGAACGAACGCTCGCCCGCGCTCGAACGCCTCGGTAGCGATCCCCAGCCACACGAACGACCAGAAGATGTGCGAGAGGGGAACGTGCGACTCGTTCATCACGGTCGAGAACGGAGCGGCAAGGACCTGCTCGGCTTGGAAGCGGGCGCGCACGACGAACCCCGGGGAGCACGTCCCGCGCATGCCGATCGTGTCCCAGCTCCCCGCCGGCTTGAGCTCTGTCTCCGCGGCGTGGCTGAGGACCAGGACCTGGTCCCCGGCGTCGGCCAGCGGCGACCGGCGCACGGTGGTGAACAGATCGTCCGCGTAGGCGCCGTAGCTGACGGTCGGTGCCTGCTTCTCGAGCGTGAGCGAGCCGTCGTCTTCCGGGGTAACCGCGGCGATCGAGCGGCTCATGTCGCCTCCGGTTCCCACCTCCGAGGTCACGGAAGCGATCAGACGCTGGTCTCGGGCCAGCTCGGATAGGTAGCTCTCGAACCACGGCGCACCGTCGAGGTGGCGGACCATCGTGCCCACCTGAATCTGATGCATGGCAAATACCATCGCGCTCGCCGAGCAACGACGGCCAAGCTCGAAGCACGCATGGGAGATCGCCTCGACCGACACGCCGCCGCCACCCAGCTCCTCGGGAACGAGCGCTGACAACGCCCCGGCCTCACGCAGGGCGTCCACCGTCTCGCGCGGGAAGCGGGCGTCGCGATCAACTGCGTCCGCGTGAAGCGCGGCGACGTCGGTGGCGATGCTCCGAATCGTGTCTACGAAGGCCTGATCTTTGTCGACCGAGACGCTCATGCCGCCTGCTCCTGCAACTCGCCGATCGCCAGGGCGATCGCGGTGACGCTCTCGAACACGCACCGCTTGAGCATGTTGTCCGGAAACTCGACGTCGAACGCGTCCTCGAGCGCGAGCATCAGGCCGACGCTGGCGTGCGAACTCATACCGGCCTGGAACAGGTCGGCACCGTCGTCCAGGCAGTCGATGCCGTCCGGAATCCGCGCATGAACAGCGAGGACCTCGCGTACTTCGGTCCGTAGATCTCTCATTTGGGTTCTCCCACCACCGACTGACATAACGGCGTATTGATCGTCTCCTTCTGCTCCGCCCCAAGCGATCTCGCCGGCTCGCGGATTGTTCTTTCCTGAACAGAGTTCGAGCTTGCCGAAGGGCTCTCGGTAAGCTCTTTCCTACCGACAAACGGTGCGACCGCGAGCGTTTTTGCAGCTGCGTGAGTGAAACCATAGAATTCGCGCCGTGGCAGGCCGTGGTGCGGAGGTGCGCGAGCTGTCGGAGGGCTGGGAGGTGCGGTGCAAGCCGACGCGTGCCAGGCCCGGACCAGCTCGACCGACTGGACTGGATTCCGGCGCAATACCCGGCACCGCTGGGTCTGCGCTCCGCGCGGCCGGCCTGTGGGCACCGGGCGACGTTCGCGACCTCGACGACGAGGACTGGTGGTTTCGCCTACGATTCGCCACGGAGCGGGCTCGCGACGACGAGCGGCTGACCCTCGCGCTGACGGGATCGCGACGTCGCCGAGGTTATCTGAACGGCGATCGGCTGGCCGACAGTTGTGATGTTGTGGCGCACCGCCTCGACGTGACGGGCAAGGTCGGCGAGCGCAACGAGCTTGCGATGGTGTTGGCGCTGAAGCGCTGCTGAGACCGACGCCCACGCGCGAGCTGGCGAACAAACTAGTGGCGATGGCGATCTCCGATTTTTCGCACGATGGTCATGGGCAGAGCGCGAGGGTTCACGCCGCGGGCCGGGGTATTCGGCGCTGGAGCCGGTGCGGCTCGAGCGCTTTCACGGTGTCACGGCGGGCGAGCTGGGGCTCTGCGCCGGACTCGACGGCAGCTAGGGACACCTGTGCACGCAGGGCTGACGTTTGAACGCGGACTCGAAGCTCAGACCGCATCGCTCGTTGAAGGGTGACGGGCGAGCCGATGTGAGCTGATCGAAAGGATGGGCGCGGTGGTGGGCGAGCTTGTGTGAATGGGGGAGCTGTGGTGGGCACACGCAGAACTGCGCTTACGACGCGAGCGTGGGGGTCGGTCTAGTCGCTGACGCGTTCACGATCGAGTCCGTGGAGAGTCGGCTTCGGTCGTTCGAGTATCCTGGAGACATCGACCGAGACGGCATGCAGCTCGCGGTCAACGGACGCCGGTGTTCGCTCGCGAATCGCTCTGGATGCCTTGCTCGATCTGACTCGACCAGCTCGTTCGACACGAGCGGGGGACGGTGCTCGCGGAGATCGACCGAACCCGGATGAAATGCTGCGAGTGCCTGGGATCGGCTGTACGAGAGCGACGCCTTCAGACGCTTGCGACGAGCTCGGCATCCTCGTGTGGCAGGACTTATGTTCGCCAACATGGACTACGGTTCAGGACGAGCAGTTCAGGCGATCGTCCGGCAGGAGGTCAGGAGCTGATGGATGCGCTCGCACGCGGCCGAGCCTCGCGTGGTCTGCGGCGGAAGCGAGGTGGCACAGCAGGCGGCAATGCTGGGCCTCGACCCCAGTGTCGCCGGCGGCCCTCTGTACGAGGATCTGATGCCGTCGGCGATCAAGGACGCGGGGTCGATGCGGCGTTAATCCGTCACGCGTGGGGAGGCGACTCCGTTTCGTCCGATCGCGGAGTCGCGACTTCGGCGTGGGCGCCTTTTGCGGCCGCTCGTCGACGCTCGCCTGTCGGACGTTCGGTTCGCGGGCGAGTGCCTGGCGTTCTCGAACGTGCCCGGCGACGAGGCGCTCAAGGCGATCCAAGTACCGGGGGTCTGGTACCCACCATCCCCGCTGGAAGGCCGGAGTGCGCGACGTCGGGGCAGGATGGGCTTCGAGGATGTACGCGACCACTACCTGCAACTGCTCCACGAGCTTGATCTGTCGCTCTGAGAAGCACGACCGAGGGGTACTTGGACTCGGCGTAGGTACGGGGGAGGTGGTGCAGAAGTGTTCGGAGAATGGCGGCGCGCGGCATCGCGGTGCGCAGGCGGACTGGTCTGTGGCTCACCGACGTCGCCGGGGGCGGGGTGGGCTGCTCGATCACCGGGGGCTGCCAAGGTCGCCTATCACCACATGCGCCGCGTGTGCGCCGGTCGCGTCTGGACCACGGACGAGGGTTGGTGGGGTGGCGGCTAACGTCGCAACGATCGCCCGGCCCCCGTCGACGCGATCCTCCGGTTCGCTACGTATCGGGGTTTCGGGCTGCGCGTCGATCAGGTCGAGGAAGCCGTCTCGCTGGACGCACGGCAGCACTCCGTCAACGTCGAGACGCTGCTCGGGAGGTTCGTCGATGCCTCGTGGGCGTACGGTTCGGGCCTTCAGGACGTGATCGTGGTCAGCTCGAGCAGGTAGCGATAGCCGTCGTTTTCTTCACAGGCGTTCGATTCCCGGCCGGCCGACCCGCGGTCGTGAAAGGCGGCGCAACTGGGCTTGGCAGCCACGATCGAGACGCGGACGAAGACACGGCGACCGTAACGGTCCGGGGGGACCGCCGCGCCTACGGTGTCGGGTCCGGATCCCGGGATTCACGCTCGATGAGACGCCTTCTCCGTCGAAGCCCGGTCACGCGCGCGAGGTCAGCTTCGCCGAAGCGGGGCCGATCCGCCGCGCCAACGGGGCACATCACCGCGCTGAACGGACCGGCCGCGTCGCGGTCGCTTCGAGCCCGGTCGCGTAACGCGAGTTCTGCGGCAGCGCGCGAGCTCGTTCGTTCGAGATGCGTTGCTCGGATGGTTTCGCTGACGGTCCAGGCTCGCGATGAGACGCTACCCGCGGCGCGAAGCGCGCGCAGCCGCGATGGAGGCTGCGGTTCGTACCGGTCTGGCAGCCGTCGTCGCTGTATGCGCCGTCCTCATCGGCCTGGTCTGGCGCACGTCAACACGCTGATGACGGCGCCGCCGGCGCACTACGCATGGAGCCTGGCCAACTATCCGGCGCTCGCGAAGGTCGCCGAGCCTTCCCGTCACAGCAGCAACGGCGCGACGCTCGTGGGCCGTTTCTTCCGCGGGCGGTCCGCCGCCACGATTGTCCTCTCGCACGGTTACTGGGGCGACGAAGACGAAATGCTCCGGTCGCAGCACCTGCACGCCGCGGGCTTCACCGTCGTCACCTACAACGAGCGCGGGCGGGATGGCGCACGGCAGGGTACGTGGGGAGCCTCGAGACAAGGACTTGAGGTCGGTGATCGACGCGGTGGCTCGCCGCCCGGACGTCGACCGAACGAGATCGCCGAGTTGGATTCGATCGGGGCCGACACGCTTTCGAGGCCGCGATGTCGCGCGTCAAGGCCGTCGTCGCCGACGCAGCTGGCCGAGCTGAGCGGGTACATGCAATCGCATCTCAGCGATGTGATCTTGCATCCCAGACGTTGTTCGATCCGCTCGCTAAGATTCTCGAGCTGCGGACGGGAGCCGACCTGAGCTAGGTACGGGCCGAGGGCGTCATCGCTGGCTGAGCGCGGCCGATCTGCTCATCAGGGTTAGCCGACACGGACGTGAAACCGACTCGGGGGTAGTCAACTACAACGACGCCCGCGCCGAAGCAGCGGTGGCTCGTCCCGCCGAGCGACACGAGGCCACCGTGCAGCCGAGCCGCCCGGGAACGTCGCGCGGGCCGGATTCTAAGGGGGCGGACGGGAAACGAGCGTGAACAAAGATCAGGAGAGAGACCGCGTAGGCGTCCGAGCGCCGGACCACACCTGGCCGCGCCGACGCCGCCCGGCGTGGCGTCGAGAGTGTTCTGGGTCGGCGCGGGGCCGCGGCGGGGCGGTGCCGCACTGAGCCCGAGACAACGAACGGGGCCGAGGCGCCTATCACCCGGCCACGCGCATCAAGAGCCTGCACCCGGAAGGTGCGATACGCCGAGGGTACCGAGATCGCGGTTTCGAAGCCGACTTTCGATGCCGTGGTCGTAGGCGCGAGGTCGTGGCTGGTCGATCCTGCGAGCACCCTCCACGAGACCACTTGCGTTGCACCGTTCCAGCTCGCATAGACGGTGGTCTTCCCCCCGCGCTGTCGTGCCGCGCCGCTTGGCGGATACAGCGGCACCCCGACCCACGGCTCGACAGTCGCGCGATAGGTGAGGTCCCCACCCGGCAACACCGCGTCGAGCAGCATCCGGCCCGAGGCGGTGTACTCGGAGAAACACGGCTGCGAGCCCCAACCGACCAGCTCGTTGCCGCCGGGGAGTGGTTCCATGTCGCCCATGAACTCGGAGTGGAAGCTAGGCCCCTGGGTGTACTGGTCGGCGGCGGTTGCGGTGTGCGTCGCCATGTCGAGCTTGAGCACGAGGCCCCGCGAAGGACCACTCGGCAAGTGCCTGCCCGCGGCTGTGATTTTGCAGCAGCGTCATCGAACAGCGTCACGAACGGGGTGCCTGGATAGACCATCACGTCGTGCTGCCACTGGAACCCTGCTCCAGGTGCGAGCTTGAAGCTCGAATGCTTCCCGCCGAGCGTCCACTCGATCCTTCCGGTGGCGATGTTCACCTTGTACGCCGCCCACGTGTTCCGCATCGAGACCACGAAGCTGCCATCGCCCGGCAGCTCGATCGAGTTGAGGTGGAAAGCATCCCAAGGGGTATGCGTGGACAGCAGCCTCCATGAGTCGCTCAACGGGATGTGATCGAGCGCGTCCCAGCTCCGAATGAGCTTCCCGTTCTTCAGGTTGTACTCCTGGACCGCGGAGTCGATGACGGCTCCGTTGTGGGCGCCGCCGTAACGCGAGAGGTTCACGTGGACGTTCTTGCTTGCGGTCACCCATGCGTTCTGGCCGCGGATCACGAAGTCATGGAGCGTGAGCACCCAGCCATCGGCGCCGCGCAGCACCGCGACTGGTCGGTAGTGCTGGTCCACGACAACGTACTCCTGGCTCGCAGGCACGTTGTCGGTGATGTTCTGGCCCTGCCACCAGGCGAGGACTGGCCGTCCTTCATAAGTCTGCAAGCTGAGATTGGTCGCGAGGTCGTCCTCGGGTACCGGTTTGAACCACACAGGCGAAAGTCGCTGGTCGAGGATCAGCGGCCCGCTTTGACCCACCAACGGCGGGTCGGACGGGTTGTAAAAATTGCCTATGAAGATATAGCCTTTCGCCAATTGCCCCGGCTGCGTCACGTCCGCACGTACGATCGGCGGATGCAGCCCCGGGGCTGAGACGAACTCGTATGCACCGTGTGATGTGTACGCCCCGATCGGTGAGCCCCCGATGGCGAAATCGGGCGCGACGAAGCACACCACCATTGTCGCGGCTGCGACTGCGATCCGGACACCTCGCCTGACTCGCTGCTGATCGCCGGCGCGCTTGGTGAGCAGCGTAAAGGTCGCGACGGCGGCCGCAGCCGCCACGCCTGCAGCGATGTAGTAGCCGAGCTCGACCACGATCGTGCCACGTGGGCCTAGCCGCAAGACGTCGATGAGTGCCGCCGGCACGCCCCGGCCGGTCCCGATCAAATGACTCGCCAGCGCGGTCGCGACGGCGATTAGAACCGCGACTCCCGCCCCGCGCGCAATCTGGCGAGGGGTGCTCAGCGTGGAGCGTGTCAATGGAGATGGGCCGATTTGCGTCGAGTTCGTCGCGTCGCCCGGGCTGGTCGCCGAACGGCCGTCACTGCGCCGGACACGAGGGGCCCACGGCTCGGTCATGAAATCAACCGTGATCGTCGCGTCGGGTGCTGTGCACATGAGTCCGATTTGCGCCGTCGCAGGTTCGTCAACCAGGCTTGTTCCATGGGACATCTCCCCTGCAGACATCGCCTATGAAACGGAGGACGGCGGGCAGCTCTTGTGCGTCGTGTCTTCCGAGTCGCCCAGGCCGAGATCCGGGCCGGCTACCGCCGCGCCCGGGGACCTACGAGAGCGCCGGGGCGAGCCGCTGCTCGAGCGCAGCTCGCGGGAGCGCGCCGACGATCCGGTCCACCTCGCGCCCCTCGCGCATCACGACCAGAAGGGGGATCGACTGCGCGGCGAAGCGGGCAGCGAGCCCCGGGTTCGCATCCACATCGACCTTGACGACCTTGAGCCGGCCGGCGTGTTCGCGGGCGAGCTCCTCGAGCACGGGCGAGATCATCCGGCACGGTCCGCACCATCCGGCCCAGAAGTCGACGACGACGGGCACTGACGTCTCTGTCTCCGCGGCGAAGCTGTCGGCGTCAGCTTCGACCAGCCATGGAAGCTCGGACTTGCATCTCGGGCAGCGAGGGAACCCGGAAGCGATCGGGCCGACACGGTTGCGCGCTCCACAGCTCGGACAAACGATTATGGCCATGCCACGAGAGTAGTTCGCCCACGGACTCCGCCGCTCGCGGCGGCTTCCACAGTGTCGCGCGGCGGCTGCTGCCGCGCCGGACGTGCGGGTCGGTCAGTTGCTGACCGTTCCGCTTCGGTCTACGTGGAGCGGGCTGGCGTTCAGGAGTGCCTGGAGGCGAGACGACTCCGGCAACGTCGCTGCAAATCGCTCGAGTCCTTGCTCGACGTCCTCGCTCGACACGTCGGGGGACGGGCTGAGATCGACCCCGAGCACCCGGACGAACTGCCAGTCCTGGCCATCGGTGACGAGGCACTCCCAGAAGTGTTCGCCGCCGTCGTAGTCCGAACGCGCGACTGCCGCGCCGATCCCGCTCGCGGTCCGCTCTGCCTGGAAGGCCGCATGTGCGCGGAGCTCGTCCTCTGAGGGGTGGTCTGGACTGCGGTCGCTGAAACGGTCCGGCATCGCGTGACACGCTACCGGACCAACGCAGCGGCTCGCGGGTGGGTCCGGCGCCGTCGGAGCGACGGAGCCCAGCGTCCGTCAGTGCTGCACCCGGGTCATCGTCGGCTGTGGCTTGCTGCTCGCGCTGACCGCGGTGCCCGGGAGAGTTCGCAGCCCGTGGTCTCCGTGCATCCGGTGTACAAATACCTGCTCGTCAGTTGAACGGCGAAGCGGAACGTTTGCAGGCTCCTCCGCTCCGCGATTGCAGAAGTTGCGCGTCAGGCTGAGGCGGGTCTCTGAGCCGTTGCGTCAGCCGCGCGCGTCGATAGGCAGGCCGACGAGCTCAGCGCTTCGTTCCCAGAGGCTTCGTGCGAGGGTGTCGTCCAGGGCCTGGGCGCTGGGGGGCACGACTTTCTCGTCCACGATGTACTCGCCCGTGAGGGCAGCGGCGTCGTCGGACAGTGCAAGCCAGACCAGCGAGTGTGCGCCGCGCTCGGGGGAGCGGAAGAACGGCGCGCCGAGCCTGGCGACGACCTTCCAGACGCCGTCTTCGTTCTTGGCGAACCCGGTGCGCACGACGCCTGGGTGAAAGCAGTTGGCGCGCAGGTTCGGCGCGCGCCTGGCCAGCTCGCGCGTGAACAGGACGTTGCACAGCTTCGAGGTGCCGTATACACGCGCGGAGTACGACTTGTCCGATTGCGGGTCGTCGAGAACGAGGCGCCCGGACTTGTGAGCATTCGGAGCGGTGGTCACGACGCGGCCGCCCACAAGGCGATCTCGCAGCAGGTTCGTAAGCAAGAACGGCGCGAGATGGTTCAGCGCGAAGGTCCGCTCGAAGCCCTCGGGTGTCTGCTCGCGCGAGGCGAACAGCGCCCCGGCATTGTTGGCCAGGACATCGACGCGCTCGTACGGTTCGCGGATCTCGTCGGCGAGCACCCGTACGTTTGACATCAGCGTCAAGTCGGCCACGTGCCCGTGGACCTGTCCGCCACCGACCGCTGTGGCTTCTTCAGCGACCAACCTGACTCGCGCGCAATCGCGGCCCACGAGCACGACCTCGGCTCCTCGCCTCACAAGCTCGATCGCAGCGGCTCGCCCGCTGCCGCGCGTGGCTCCCGTGAGCACAACGACCGTCACACCGCTGACCCTAACTTAGCGCCGGGCAAGCGTGCGCGGGCGAAGCTGCGGCTACGCGCCCGGGCGCTGACCCGCGCGAACGTGGCGCTTTGGCCAGCCCCGGTGCCAGCTTGCCTGGGCCGCCAGACACCGACTGGGCCACGCCCTGGGCCGCGGAGGGCAGTCAGTGAAGGCAGAGATCGTTCAGATCGACAAGAAATCCCTGCAAATCAGCATGGGCACGGCTGGGGTCGAACCAGCGACCTCTCGCGTGTGAAGCGAGACTGCAAAGGGCTGTAGTCGGCAGAAAAGTCCTGGAAATCAATGACAATGCAGGCTGCATGCAACGTGATTCGGACTAGGCCAATTTGCGGACAATTCTGCTGGGTTTAACCCCGTGGAGCGGTCCACGGGCTTAAACGATCGGCCACACGAATGGCGATTGACTCGCTGCGAACGCTGGCTCGGAATCTGGAGATTCCGGATCGGACGCTGCGCCGTGCCGCGGCGCAGGGGATGGTCCACGGTCAGCGGCTGAGCGAGCGGCGCTACAAGACGACCCTGCGCGAGGAGGTCTACCTGCGGTCACACTGGCCGATGTTGCGGGACCTGCGCGATGCACTGCGGACGGAGCCGAACGTGCGTCTTGCCGTTTTGTTCGGCTCATTCGCGACGGGCACCGAAGGGGATGAGTCGGACGCGGATGTGCTCGTTGTGCTGCGGGATGCCTCGGCCGACGCGATGGCTGGGCTCTCGCACCGGCTTGGAGATCGGGTCGGACGTGAGGTTCAGCTTGCGCGCCTGCAGGACGCGGAGCGCTCTCGGACGCTGATGACCGACGTGCTGGCCGAGGGCCGCGTGCTGGTCGATCGCGATCGATCGTGGCGGACGCTCAAAGCTCGCGAGCGGCGCTGGCGTCAGCTTGCGGCCACGAAGGACGCCCCGCTCGAGCTCGCAATGCCGGAGTTGGAGCCGTGACGCGGTGACCGCGCCGATCCCGGCGCCGTTGGAAGCCGATGACCCCGACAGGGCGCGGGCCCTGAAGGCGAAGATCCGCGATCGGGTCGCCGACGTACGCAGGCACCGGTTGCGCTGCGGACGGCGATGGCCGAGTTCGGCGATGACTTCGATCTCGACGCGTTCGAGCGCGCTTACGACTCTGATGATCCGATCGAACTCAACCAGGTCAAGGCTGTGGAGCGCGGTGTCGATCAGCTCTACAACTACATCGCCGAGCTCGCCGCGTTCGGCCTCGAGCTCGCCGAGGTTCGCGCCCGCCGGCAGGACACCAACGCCCGCGCAGATATCGATGCGCTGAGGCAGATCGGTGTGATCGGCCTCGAGCGCGCACGACGACTCCAGCGGCTGAGCGAGCTGCGTCGGCTGCTCGTTCATGAAACCGCGACCGCGACCGCCGAGCAAGTGCACGAGGCTGCACGCATCATCGAGCGCGAGTTCGTCCCCTTCTACGACGCCTACCGCGACTGGATCGCCCGCGGCTTCAGCGGCCGCCCAGACGCGTGAGGGTGGCGATGACCCTCGCAGTGGACCCGGCTCAGCGTCCTGTGTTCGGCACGTAGTCCAGATCCAGGCGCATGCCGTCGTCACGCGCGCCGTCGTGTGCTTCTGCTCTGCTGATTTCGGGCAGCCCGGGCCACGAGTGCCGCGTCGTCCATTCCGGCAGCCGCGCCCTCGCTTGGAAGCCGAGCGGGCGAGCGGACACTCCGTCGCGGTCGGGTTGCGCTGCGAGGAGGTCGAGGAGCGTCGAGCGGTCATCGCAGGATGGCGTGCGTGCTGCTCGGGAGCAGGGCCGCGTTGCCGGCGAAGCGGAGGACGACGCGGAAGCGGCCTCGCTTCAGGCGAGGTAGGTCGGCGACGACGGCCCCGGTTCTCGGATCGGGCTCGAGCGTCATGAACCGGCGGCCCGCGATATAAACCGTCACGCTGCCAAAGAGCGGGACATGTGACTTTGCGGCGCGATGGGCGACCGCGATGCGCGCGAGCAGCACATTCGTGTGGTCGGCTCCAGGGACGACGCGAAGCTGGATGCGGCTGGCGGCACGCCTGAGCTTGGGGCAGCGCAAGGTCAGTAGCCAGATTCGTCCGTGGTGGGGGGACGGCAAGGACCCGCGATCGGTTTCGGTGGTCGGGCGCGCTCCTGCATCCAGGTCGGGTTGCGGTCTCCTGGTAGTAGCCGGGCTGGACGTTCCAGCCGAAGGTGCCGAGAGGATCGGTGTACTCGGGGTTAAGGGGGATTGTGGGGACAGCAGCGGGCTGTGCGACGGCACGAAGCGCTGCTTGCCGCCGCGCACCGAAGACCTCGTGAGCGTGACTCGGGCTCCGCTGAGGGGGGCGCCGGTCGTCGTCCGGACCGTTCCGCTCGGATCGATGAACAGGGTGCCGCCGGCTCCGTCACCACTACCGCCGCTTCCCCCGCTTCCTCCTCCTCCTCCTCCTCCTCCTCCTGCGCCGCCACCGCCGCCACCGCCACCGCCACCGCCGCCAGCACCGCCCGCGCCGACCTTCCCACCGGGACACGGGATCGGCAGATCGGCGGGGTAGGTGAGTCCGCCGTTGGAGTCGCTGGGACTCGGCGGCGTGGTGACCGGGGTGAGGAGGTTCGTCACGTTCTGGGAGAACAGCTGGCTGGCGTAGCTGGCTGAGGTATTTTCGGCCAGTGCGGCAACGAGGATCTGCACTACTCCGGTGACCTCCGCGTTGAAGGCGTTGTCGGTGTTTGTGTTGACGTTCTGCCAAGCGCTGGTGACGGCACTGAGGATCCCGACGACCGTGTTGTAGGCGCCGACGGCCGGTAAGGCCACGCCGATGAGAGCGTTGAGCGCGGGGGTCTTTAGGTTCGCCGAGGTCACGAGCGCGTCGTGGAAGGGATCACCGTTGTTCGTGGCGAGGGCGAACCCCAACGGGTTGAGGACCAGCGTGTTTCCGGGAAGGTTCAGCTGGATCCCGCTCCCGCTTGTCGGCTGAATAGTTACCGGGGGGACGGGAGTGGCGGGAGGGGGGCAGTCGTCGGCGACCGTCGCCACCGGTTGTTGCCGCTCGACGGTGCTGAGATCCCGGGAAGAGCCCGCACGCGCGGGTACCTGACCCGCTTCGTAGCCCCCGATCTGCCCGCACGCCGACCGCTGTGCGGTCGTCGTGCAGTCGATCGGGCCGGTGATAATCGGAGACATCTTCTCGGGTTGGCCATCGGGTCCGAACAGCACGCTGAACATGATCGCCCCCGCTTGGGACCGATCGCCGCTGCCGGTCGCGCCGGCATCACCCACGGACACCGCGAAGACGAACGTGTGCGTGCTGTTCGGCTGTCCGCCGCCGAGCGTCAGCGGCACGCCAAACGAGATCGGCGTGCCGGCGGGAATCACCGGCACCCCGCCGCTTGTCGAGCCGTCGGTGTCGTTGAACGTGACCCCATCGGTCGGCGGTTCGGGCGCGATGAGGCCAAAATTCTGAACCGTGCCCGCATTGGCGGCGATCGTCACCTCAGCGCTGCCGGGGCTGAGATTGGCGTCCCCGGTCGGTGCGACGTTGACATCCCACAGCCCGGGTGCGAGCCGAGGGATCGTGTAAGAACCGTCAGCGGCGGTCGCCGCCTCGACGTATGACGTGCACGTCGGCGCCTGACACGCGATGACACTCGCGCCCGCGACGGGCGCCCCGTCGGCCGCCGCGTCGACCGTGCCGGTGAGCGATGCACCCCCGGACAGCATCACCTGTTGCGGGCTGCCGGTGCCATCGTCCGCGATCGACAGGGTCGCAGCGTACGTGCCGCCGGCCGGCGGCTGGTATTCGACCGCGATCGTGCACGAGTCGCCCGCGCTGATCGTCACGCCGGCGCAGCCATCGTCGCTGATCCGGAACGCGCTCGGCTGTGCGCCGCCGATCGTCGCGCCGTCGACGGTGAGCTCCCCGGAGCCCGAGTCGGTGACGGTGATGTCCTCGGGCGAGCTCGTCGAACCGCCGGCCACCGCGCCGAACCCGAGCGCGCTTGGAGTCAGAGTGACGGTGCTCATCTCCCCCGAGCCGCTCAGCACGACGGTCTGCGGCGCCCCGAGCGCGTCGTCCTCGAGTGTCAGCGCGGCATTGAAGCTCCCGCTCGACGGCGGCGTGAACGCGAGCTGCAGCGAGCACGAACTGCCCGGAGCGACCGCATGCCCGCTGCAGCCATCAGCGCTGATCGCAAACGCCGACGCCTGCGCGCCGCCGATCGCGGCGCTCGAGACATCAAGGGGGGCGTGGCCGGTGTTCGCCACCATCAACGTCTGTGTCGCACTCTCGATGCCGATCGGCTCGCTGGGAAACGCGAGGGAGTCGGTGACGGCGACCGATGGCTCGGAGCTGCCCTGCAGCGCGATCGTCTGCGGGCTGCTGTTCGCGGTGTCGACGACGCTCATCGAAGCCGTATCGTTGCCGGCGGTGAGCGGCGTGAAGTCGACGCCGACGGTGCACGAATCGTTCGGCTGGAGCGTCACGCCCGTGCACGTGTCGCCCACGATCCCGAAGTCTGACGGCTGTGCGCCGGTCAGCGTGAGGTGGTTGACGGTCACCGCTGCCGTCCCGCTGTCGAGCACGACCACCGTCTGGGCGGCGCTCGTCGTGTCGAACGTGATGTCGCCAAAGCTCAGCCCGTCGGGGCTGACGGTGACGGGTTCGGCGGAGAAGCCCTCGACGGTCGCCGACTGCGGCGAGCCGGCGGCGTCGTCGCTCACCCGGAGCGTCGCCTCGTAGCTTCCGGCGGTTGTTGGCGAGAACGCGACCCCGACCGAGCAGGTGCCGCCCGGATTGAGCATCGCACCCGAACACGTGTCGTCGCTCGTCGAGAACGCGCCCGCCTGAGCTCCGATGATCTGGACGGAGCTGATCGCGAGAGGGGCCCCGCCGGTGTTCGTCACCGTCTCCGACTGGGTCGGGCTCGTCTGGCCAGGCTCGAACTGGGGGAAGTCGAGCGTCCCACTGAGCGAGGCCGCAGGCTCGGCCGACCCGCTGACGGCGATCGTCTGCGGCGAGCCGCTCGCGTTGTCGTTGACGTCGACCGTGGCGCTGTAGTCGCCCTTCGACGGCGGATCGAACGCAACGTCGAACGTGCACCCGGCGCCGGCATCGACCGTCTGACCCGAGCACGTGTCGTCGGTGATCGGGAACGTACCTGACGACGCTCCCGTCACCTGAACTTCGCCGAGGACGAGCGCGGCCCCACCGGCGTTCGTCACGCTCACCCGCGTGGCGCCGCTGGTCACGCCAACCGTCCCCGCGCCGAACGGGATCGACGTCGGGCTGACCTCAGCCAGCGGCGTTGATCCCCCGCTCGCGGTCCCGATCACGCCGATCGCGTCGTTGTCCTCCTCGGTGAACCACATGTTGCCGTCAGGTCCGGCCGTGATCCCAGCCACGTCTGGACCCGTCATGGCAGGCCCGCTCAGCGCGTAATAGGTAAACGTTCCGGTCGGAGTCATGCGCCCGATCCACTCAGTCGCGTAGCCCGCCACGGTGGCGGCAAACCAGAGGTTCCCGTCCGGACCTGCGGCGATCGCGCCGCTTGGGTCCGCGCCGCCCGAGCCGCCGGTCGGCGAGGGCAACGGGAACTTGGTGATGGTCCCTGCCGTCGTGATCTCCCCGATCGCGTCGGACTCGGTGAACCACAGGTCGTCGTCCGGTCCTGCAGTGATCGCGGCCGGAAAGCTGTCGAGATCCGGCAGCGGGTACGCGCTGAAAGTGCCTCCTGGCGTGAGCTTGCCGATCTGGTTGGCGCTCTGCTCGGTGAACCACAGGTCGCCGTCAGACCCGCTCGCGATTCCCGTCGCAAAGGCGCCCGCGGTCGGGACCGTGAACTGCTCAATCCCGGGCGTCGCCACCGTCGCCGTCGTCGGAATCTCGCCGATCGTGTCACTCCCGCCGTACGCCTCAATGAACCACAACGCGCTCCCCGGGCCGGCCGTGATCGCCGTCGGCTCCGGCGACTCGTCCATCACGGGCGGGACCGTGAACTCGGTGATCGACCCCGCCGTCGTGCTCTTGCCAATCTTGTCATTGCCCTCATCGCCGAACCACAGGTTCACATCAGGGCTCGGCCCCGCAACGATCGGTCCCGGATCGGCGGTCGGTGTCGGAAACTCGGTAAACGAACCGCTTGTCGTGACTCGATCGAGCTGACCGGTACCCCCCTTCATCGTGAACCACAAGCTCCCGTCAGACCCCGCGGTAATCCCAGCCGGTTCACCGCTGCCGGCGTTCGGAACGGGATAAGTCTCGATCTGTCCGGCCGGGAGCGCCGCGAGCGCCGCGGCACAGTTCACGAGCACCACCGCCGCTGCCACCACAGCCACCGCGAGCACAAGCCGCCGGCGCCCAAGCCCGGCACCGCGTCTCTGTTTCGAAAAGACGCGGTCCCGCGTCGGCGACGTCGCCGTGGGCGATCCAACGGCCCCGCGGGACCCGAACCCCCGCTCTCGCTCGAGCAAACCGTCAGCTACGACACGCACCATCACCGTGAGTCCTTGCCCGCGCCAGCTGCAGAGGTCTCGAAGCGCAGTTCGGCCAACACAGGCCCGACGCGCAGCACGACCAGCGCCGGCGCCTTCTGAGAGCCCGCGCGCAGCATGGACCCATCGTCACCGACCGTGAGTCCCGACGGATGGCGCGAACCCACCGCATCACGCCACCGACGCAGCTGACCCATCGTTTCCGCGACCGTCTTCACACGCCACACTCCGATCAAAAGGCTTCCATCGCCTGCCGCTCGCCAGGCGAAGTCGACGGCCTCCCCAGGAACGCCGCGAAGGTCGCTCGCCACCGGAGCTGGCGCCCCGGCGATCGCTGAACGCAGCGACACGCCCTTGCCCATAAGCCCCGGAATCGCCTGGCCGCCATCTGGTGGGCCGGTCGGGTTCGCCTGTGCCCGCGGTATTGGGCGTCCCGTCGGCCCAGCTGACCTGCGCGGTGAAATCGCTCGCGGCCGCGTACGGGTTCTGATTGGTAAGCGTCGCGACCGTCCCAGAGAATGGCTCGCGCTGTCTGCTCCGACCGGGCACAAGGCACTGCGGCTGACGGTCCCTGTATCCGCGCCGGCCTGCTGATAGGTGTGCGTCCCGCTGACCGTGACGCCACCGCTACCGGCCACCGACTGCGTCGTCGCGGCTGGAGTCGACCTGCTGTCTTCCCGGCTGATCGTGGCCTCCGGGTCGTTGTTGCACGTCCCGCTGATCGTTGCCACCTCGCCGGTGAACGAGCTGCCCTTGGCCGCTGGCCCGTGGCCCTGGCCGGGTGGGTCATCGTCGGCCCTCCGGCTTCTCGTCGCCGGCGGTGTGATCGATGCTGTGCGCGGGGCGTAGCTGCTCGAGCGTGCTCGCGAGCTCGAGCCAGCCGCGGAACGGCTGCGCGGGTCCGGTCGAGCGATGGATACGGCCGCTGATCGGCTCGCCCGCCTCGAGCTCCAGCACTAACCGTTCGATTCCTCGCTCGTCCACGGGTGCAAGGTGGCAGCGGCGCGCGCGGTTCGCATCGGTAATCGCTACCAATGTTTTCTGGCATCCAGGACGACGCCGCACCGGCCAGTATGAGGGTGCGGGGTGCTTGTTGAGCGCGAGTGCGAGCTTTCAAAGATCGATCGTGCGCTTGCGGGTGCTGTCGCCGGCGGGAGCTGGTTGCAGCTTCCAGGGGCCGGCCGGGATCGGGAAGACGGTCCTGGTCGACGCGGCTCGTGAGCGAGCGGGGCTGCGGTGTGATCGTCGCGGCGGCGTGTGGCGGTGAGCTGCAGGGCGGGTTTCTGTGCGGGTCGTTCGTCAGCCGCTCGAGCCGGTCGTGCGGTCCGGTCAGAGCTACGACCTCTTGCCGGTCCGCCTGCTTTCCGGCGGCCGCCAGCAGCGCCGGCTTACCGTTCGTACGAGGGCCGTCCAACAAGGTCAGCCCTCACGCGTGACCCGCCGCGGCCACGGGCATCGATCTCCTAGAGCTGGCGCCCTCGACCCGCCGCGCCGCCCGAACCGCCTGCCGTTCGTGGTCCGATCGCGATGAGCTAATGCGTGGACGCTAAGCACGCACCAGGCAGACGAGCTGTGGGGCGGGTAGGGTTCGTGCCGGTTAGATTTTAATGTTCTCTGGCAGCCGCGAAGAACTGTTCTCCGCGAGCATCGGGATCGAGCCCAAGCTCCTGGACAGGCAACGGGAGCTATCGCGCCTTGCTGTCTGGCTTGCGGATGTCGGTGAGGGCCGTGGTCGGATCGGATTGATCGTCGGGGGCGCCGGGTTAGGCAAGACTGCGTTGCTTCGGCGAGCTCAGGTAGTTGGCGAGCGGCTTGGCGTTCGCGTGCTGTCTGCTCGCGGTGGTGAGCTGGAGCGCGAGCTACCGTTCGGAGTGGCGAGGCAGCTGCTCGAGCGGACGGTTCGCGCGATGAGCAGCGCGGAGCGGCGCCGCGTGCTCGCTGGGGCGGCTTCTCACGCGGCGCCGCTGCTCGGCTTAGGGGTCGACGCGACGCGCGGCGCGGATCCGTCTGCGCTGATCCACGGGCTCTACTGGCTGTTGGCCAACGTTGCCGAGAGCGGTCCGTTGCTGTTGACGGTCGATGATGTGCACTGGGCAGATCGCGGGACGCTCCGCTGGCTGTCTTTTCTGGAAGGCCGGGTCGAGGAGCTGCCCGTGCTGATCGTGGCCACCAGCCGGCACGATGTCGGTGAGGGTGGATCTTGGTTGGGTGACCTCGCCCGGGTCAGGCCAGTCGAGCGGATATGCCCGGCGCCGCTCCGGTTTGACGCTGTGGCGGAAGTTGTGCGCACCCAGTCGGAGGAGCCCGCCGACCCGGAGTTTGTGCGAGCGTGCCATGAAGCCACGGGCGGCAATCCGTTCTTTCTACGTGAGCTGTTGCGAGCAGCGAAGGCGGATGGTGTCAAGCCGGTGGCAGACGCCGCCGGGCGCGTTCCGTACCTCAGTACTTCTGAGGTGAGACGGTCGATTCTCCTGCGGCTGGCGCGCCTCGGTGACCCTGCCCGGCGCTTGGCGACGGCTACGTCGGTCTTGGGCGATGATGCGGAGTTGCGGCACGCGGCCGCGTTGAGTGGGATCGCCCTGCCCGACGCGCTGCAAGCCTGGGATGCACTTGGCCGCGCCGAGATTTTGGAGGCAACTCAGCCGCTGGAGTTCATCCACCCGATCGCACGAGCCGCCGTCTACGGGGAGCTAGCGCCGGGGGAGCGCAGCCAACACCATCGGCGCGCGGCCGAGGTGCTGTCCGCGGATGGCGCGGACCCAGCACGAGTTGCGGTTCATGCCGCTAAGTGCGAGCCATCCGGTGACGGGCTGATCGTGTCGTGGCTTCGACGTGCCGCCGCCGAGGCGACTGCCTCCGGCGCCTTGGAAGCGGCAGCGCGGTTCTTGCAGAGGGCGTGCGCGGAGCCGCCTGACCCGGCGCTCCGCCCGCAGCTGCAGTTCGATCTCGGTCAGGCTCTGATGGGGTTCGACGCCGATGGCGCTGCGGGCAGCTTCCAGAGTGCGGCTCAGGCGGGTGAACCGTCGTTGCGGGTGCGGGCGTTGCGTTGGGCGGCATACGCGCTCGAGTACGCGGGGCGGATGAATGAAGCGATCGCTGCACTCGACGATGCAGTGATGACAGCCACAGCGAACGGGGAGGACGAGTTGGAGCTTCGCGGGACGCGAAAGTTCTACGCGGCCTGGTGGCCGGCCGATCCGGATCGAGTCGAGCGCAGTCGTGGTCTGGCAGCAGAGGTCGAGGGACTGGCGGGAACCAGCCGAGGAGCGCGACGGCTTCTCGCCGCCGCTGCCGTGAGCGCAGCAATGACCGGCGTGCTTCCAGCTGCCAAGGTGATGGAGCTCGCGCACCGCGCCTACCACCCGGATTTGAGCTGGGTCGACACCGACTACGGAAACGAGACGCTTGCCGGAATCGGCAACGCGGCGATCGTCTGCGATGCCACCGAGGCGCTGGACATCTACGAGCTGGCCCTCGCGCAGTGCTCGGAACGAGGATGGATCGTGAACGTCGCGGCCGGCTACTACCAGCGGGCGGCGATCAGGCTTCGCCGCGGCGATCTGCGCGCCGCGGAGCAGGACGCCCGGACGAGCTGGTCGATCGTCTCTTCCGTACGGGACCAGGCCGCGGACATCTGGCAGACGTCTGCAGCACACCTCCTGAGAATCCTGATCGCCGGCGGCAGGATCGACGAGGCCGACACGATCGCGACATCCATCCAGTTCGGCCAGGAGCGGCCCGAGCGGATGATCCGCCCCTGGCCGCCCGTGGTGCTCGGTGAGCTCGCGCTGGCAGCAGGGCGGATGGGTGACGGCATCGAGATCCTGAATGAGGAAGGTGCGTGGCTTGAGAAGCGCGGATACGTCAATCCCTCGTTCGAGCCCTGGCGGATGATCTTGGCGCCGGCTCTTGCGAGGGTCGGTCGCTTGCGGCGGGCACGCGAGGTGATCGAACCCGCTGTCGTGCGAGCGCGCGAGTTCGGGGCTCCCTGGGCCCTCGGAAGCGCTCTCCGTGCCGCTGGCACGATCGAGCAAGGCCACGCCGGGATCGAGACGCTCCGCGAAGCTGTCGCAATTCTCGAGGCATCCAATTGCCGGCTGGAGCACGCCGAAGCGCAGCTGGAACTAGGCGCGGCCCTGCGGCGTTCAAACCAGCGGCTGGAGGCTCAGCAGCACCTGCGGGCGGCGCTCGATCGCTTTCACCGAAACGGCGCGGTACCGTCGGCGACGCGCGCCGCGGAGGAGCTTGCCGCGACCGGCGCGCGGCCACGCCGCGCGGTCCTACGAGGACTGGACGCTCTGACCGCAAGCGAGCTGCGCGTCGCGCGGATGGCGGCCGACGGTCAAACGAACCGCGAGATCGCCCAAGCACTGTTCGTTACCACCAAAACGATCGACGCGCACCTCAACCACACCTACACCAAGCTCGACATCAACTCTCGAAAGCAGCTCGCGCAAGCACTCCAAGTCGATCGCAGCTGACACATGACCTGCCGGCGAGCGCGCGACCAGCGCGGTCAACCATCCCGGATCGACATCGAGAGTCGCCAGCCGTTCGACGTCGCAGTCGAACGGCATGACGTCCGAAGGGCCCAGGGCCTGCCCGTCTGAAGCGACAGGCTCAACCGCAGGGCGACTGGACACTGCCGTTTTGCCGCTGAACGAGAAGTCTGCCGCGCGCAGCCGAAGGCGAGGTCTGCGTACGCACGCGCCGAGTCCAACCGCATTCGGCCGCGCGAGCGCTTTCGCGTGAATGCGGCCACGCGGCTCGCGGTAGTCACGCTGGTGGATGACGCCTGAGGCGGTCACGCTCGGGCGGTTGCCGCTCTGGGGCCAGCGCAGCCGCGTCGACTCCCCTGGTTGCGCTAAGCCTGGGCGATCGAGGAGGCTGTGGTCTCGACGTTGGCGACGTCGATGTCTGCGTGTCTAGGGGTGGTCCACGCGGCCGATACTGTTGCAGGTAGCCTTCTGCACCATCCTCCGCGCGTGGCGTTGCAGCGCGGTCCCGCCGACCTCGTCCACCGCTGCGCGAATTCGCGCGACCGTGTGGCGGAGCGGCTCGCTATCGGGAAACGCGAGCACCGACTGATGCGACTGCAGCGGCCCCGCTGCGCCGCACCTCGCGCCACACCGAGACACGGGCGCTGGAACGCGCGGCGGGAAATCCGTAGGTCAGAAGAAACCAGCGCACGCAGCGAGCGAAACACGCGTTGCGTCAGTGCCATACACTCGTTGCGCGTTGGCTGGTGCTGTTCTCCGCTCGACGGCCAATCCGCCAAGCTAGGCCGATGCGCCGCCCATCCGTCCTATGGCCGCTGGCCGGGGTCGCCGCCGGCGCGATGGTGGTGTTCGTCGCACTCACGATCGTCGTGACCTCAAATCCGTCGCTCGCGGCGGACTCGCGCGCCTTCCACATCGCCAACGAGCTACGCACGCCAGCACTCGCCCACGCGGCGCGCATCGTCACCACACTGGGCCTGCTCGTGATCGTCGGCCCGGTGCTGCTCATCGGCGCAGCGCTGCTGATCCACAGTCGGCGCCGGGCTCGTGCCGCGTCCCTGCTGATCGGAGCGGCTCTGGCGTGGATCAGCGTCTGGATTACCAAGGTCGCGGTTGACCGCGCGCGCCCACCAGCGCCGCTCGTGCACACCTCCGGGCAGAGCTACCCCTCCGGCCACGCCGCCAACTCCGTCGGCTACCTGGCGCTCGCGATCGCGCTCACCGTCGCGATCCCGAGCCGGATCGGACGTATCGCGGCTGTCGCCGCCGGCGCGCTGCTCACGGTGCTGGTCGGCCTCAGCCGGATCTACCTGCGCGCCCACTACGCCTCCGACGTCCTCGCCGGCGAAGCGCTCGCGACGGCGATGTACGCGCTCGCCACAATCGGCACGCTCGCTTGGCAAAACGCGGTCACTCAGCCCGCAAGGCGAGCGCTTCCCCACTAGCCGGCGGCGCGTGAGCCACGGACGAATCGCGACGGCTCGCGATCAGCCAATGCTCCCTGCGCTGCACCCCTTAGGACCACGGGTTCCTGGAGCAGCGCCTAAGCGCGGCTCAGTCCGCGGTGAGACCTCCTTTACGACTGCGCGAGCATCTGGACGGCACCGGCGACCTGTCCCTCCGTCGCGCGGAACTCGCGCACCACGAATGTCGCGGCGCGCACCAGATCGCGGTCAGATCCGGCGACCAGCGTCGGGCGAGCGTTCGCCGGGATCGGCCTGCAGTGCTAGCCCCCGAGCGGCCGCCACGGACCGCCGACGCCGTTGCCCTCCACGAGTGCAAGGAGTCACAGACCCCGTCAGGAGCACGGCCAACGGCTGCCGCTTCCGGAAGCGCAACCAGGACGACCGCGCTGGTGTTCGCGTACACGCCCCGATGCGAACGCAGGCCTCGGCACCCTTGACGTGTCGCCAAGAAATAGTGCCATTAGGAGGTATTCGTGATGGCCACGGCTCGGCTGAAACCGGCGACCTCTCGCGTGTGAAGCGATACCGTACCGCGTCAGATTTGGCCGAAAAGCCCTGCAAAGAGGGCGATAGCCGAAGGCTGCCGCAAGTCCGCGAGATTCCGCCAATTTGCGTTGAAATCTGCGGGGTTTAAGCCCGTGACTGCCTCCAGGGGCTTAATGCCTCGCGGGCGGCGTGGTGCATCGACGGCTCCATCCGAGACGTTCCGACCGGCGAGTTGGAGTGCGCGCAGGGTTTGCGGAAGATCGACGAGCGATGACCCGCGGAGGACTCGTGGGCGCCGTCGATGCACCACTGACCGGCCACGAGCGTGGTCGTGCTCTCACAGCTCCGCCCGCCGGGGAAAGACCGGGCAACGCAGACCTCCAAGCGGACCAGGCTACCGCTGCGCCGCGGCTTATGAGAGCGTCTCTGAGCTGCCCGGGGCCGATTTCGGCTCCCCAGTTTCGTCCCGAGGGGAAGCGGGAGATGGCTCGCCGGCGGTCGTCTGTCATCAGCCGCCGGTTGTGCGGGTGGACAATTCGGCGACGTTGGCGGAGACTCCACGCGGTCGACGAGACTCGCAACGTCGCGGCGTGCGATCGCTCGGCGCGGCTTCTGTCGGACGAGGCCTCCGTCGCCAACGCGGCAGCGCGGTTCGGGGTGGCCGGAGGATGAAAGCGGTCGTGGATCTCGATCCTTTCGCTCTGCTTCGTCGATTCGGCGACGTCGCGCAAGGTGGCGGCCGCGGCTTCGCTGGTCTTGCGGCCCAGCCAAGAGGGTTGGGCGGCGCTTAGCCTCGATTCACCGTTCCGCTGTGGGGAGTCGTCCGAGGCTGAGATTTAAATGACCTCCTGAGCAGGCAGAAAGCCGTCGTGTACGGCGACGGCGGGCCTGCAACAGGAGGTCACCCTTATGGTGCATGACGCGGCGGACGTTCCGGCGGGGCCAGCGAGCTTGGATTCGGTGATGGTGACGTTGACGATCGCGGCTTAGCATGCGGGGATGATGTTGAGGTCCTGACGAGTGGTTGGGGGTCGAGCTGCTCGTCAACGACAGCGTCTGGCTCGGGTACCGGACGCCCGGAGCGGCACTCCCGGGCCGCAAGGTGATGAGCCTGGTGCACGGGATGCTCGCGGGCGCGGACAGCATCGATCAGATGGACGTGCTCCGGGCCGGGTCGACGGGGCTGGTCCTCGGGCACCGGGTGATGGCCCCCTCGACGCTGGGGACGTTCTTGCGCGCGTTCACGTTCGGGCATGTCCGCCAGCTCGATCACGTCCTCGACCAAGCTCTCGCGCGGGCGTGGGAGTCCGGCGCGGGACCGGGCGAGCTGCCGTTGGTGATCGATATCGACAGCTTCATCGGCGAGGTCCATGGCGAGCACAAGCAGGGCGCCTCATACGGGTACACCCGTCAGCTCGGGTATCACCCGATCGCGGCCGTCCGGTCTGACACCGGCGAGGTGCTGCACATCCGCAACCGCCAGGGGAAGGCCAACACCCAACGCGGTGCGGCCCGGTTCGTCGATGAGCTGCTCCGAGGGTGCGTCGTGCCGGTCATGCCGGCCGGATCGTGATCCGCGCCGACTCCGGGTTTGAGAACCACAAGCAGTTCAAAGACTTGATCGGAAGGCGTCGAGTTCTCGATCGGCGTCAAGCAGTCAAAGATGATCCGGGCGCTGATCGAGCAGATCCCCCAGGCCGACTGGATCTCTGTCGCTGAATACCCCGACACGGTGAGGCGCAGATCGCAGAGACCAGGCTCGGGGACTGGCGACTGATCGTCCGCCGGACCCGCTGATCGGCGCCCAGGCCGAGCTGTTCCCCGACTGGCGCTACCACGCGTTCGCGACCAACCGGACCGTCCCGACGCTTGTGGCCGACATCGATCATCGCGACCACGCGCAGATCGAGCTGGTGATCCGCGATCTCAAAGACCAAGCCCTCGCTCACTTCCCCTCCGGACAGTTTCCCGCCAATAGCGCCTGGACCGTGATCGCCGCGCTCGCGCACAACCTCGGACGCTGGGTCACCCAGATCGGGCAACCCAACCAGTCTGTCCAGACCGCCCGCTCCCGCCGCCGCCACCTGCTTCAGATCCCCGGCCGCCTGACCCGCACCAGCCGGCAATGGACACTCCGAATGCCCGCCGCTGGCCCTGGCAGAAAGCGTTCACCACCATCCTGGGCGCGATCCGCGCCCTCCCCGCCCTCACCTGACGCATCCCGCGAGGGGCATCGAGGTCGAGCGCACCACCACGGCCATGCCGCGGTCCGCCCCTCCCCAAAAACACGCCGCCAGCCGTCACCGAGAGAACGCCAAACGCCACAACGACACCAAAACCGCGGACAGAACGATCACAGACACCGCCACCCGGCAAATCCTCCGCAACCCGCATCACCCACTCAGCGGATCGGTGCTTTCAGGCTTAGCTGCCTGTCCGTAGCGCGGTTTGCGGCGGTGCGTACGTCGCGATGTAAGCCGATCGTCGGTGGGTGCACCAAGGTCGGTCGATGTTCTCCCTGTCACCGGACAACCAGCCGGGGGCCTCCCAAGGGTCGCCGAGGGGGGACATTCGGCTGCGTCGCGGGGTCACCCATGGCCCGGATCTGCGCGAACGGCACGTTCCGCGCCGCCGCGCCTGCCGGTGAACGGCGAGCCAGAACGCCGACGTGATCCCGCTCAGTCGTACAGACTTCGTGCGGTCCGACCACAGTCCGTTGAGTGCAACGCGACGGACTGTGGTCGGGGTCGTGGCCCGGCGACTCTGTTTCAACCGGCCGGCAAATCGTATGTCAACGCGTGGTTCGGATGTGTCAGGTTGATCTTCGCTTGGTAGAGATCCCCAAAAACCGTCCAGTTGGCAAGGGCATCGCCCAGCAATGGATGGGCAGCGGCTCTGAGAACGGATGGCACCCGGCGCGAACAGGTCCAGCTGCCGGCGCGCCAGCCATCGGGACGAGGGAAGCAGTCCTTCTTTTCGAAGCTGTGAAAATCTTGACGGAGCTTGAGCGGTTCTCGGTAACGGTAGGGCAGCGTCCCAAATGCTTCATGGGTGCCGTCTTTCTTGATTCTCACCTCGAAGAATTCTTTGCCGCACGATTCGTCTTCGGGTATCGACTGCTTGTGCTGGTACAAGCCTGGGGTGACGGCGGCTGCGGCGCGACACCGACGCCTGCTCATCGGCCGAGCGACCGCAGCCAACGAAGTTGACTCCGGACACGCTCTTTGCCACGTGGACCCGGCGGTCGGGGGGTGAAAGTGGTTGGAGGATCGGAGGGCGTCACAGTCCAGTCGCCCTTGGTGACATGGAGCTTATACGCGCCCTTGCGATTTGTCGTGGCGCTGGCGCTTTCCCCGGTCGACTCTTGCGCCGTGACGGTGACCCCCGCGATCCGCGTGGGCCTGGCGGGATAACTCCACCGCAGCCGGTAGATGATCGTGCCCGACAGGTATACGGCGGTGCGGCTCAGATGCCACAAGTGCCCGAGTATGGAATGGGCCCCGACTTCGTCCCATCCGGTGCAACGGGCGTTGCGGTGCCGCTGAACGTGGGGCCTTTGAAATGTACATCTATATCTTCTGAGCCGGTGCAACCGTCGCACGTGTAGGTCCACGTTCCCGCGCCGTTGGGAGTAACGGACACGTCCTCGCCGTAAAAGCCGGATCCGGTTGTTATGCAGTACTCATTGGCTGAGCAAGCTGGGTCGGAACTCTGGCCCCCAATCGAAATGTCGAGGGTATCGCCACAGGGACTCCCCGAGCAGCTGCTTGTTACGTCCCATTCGCCAACCAGGCTCGGATCTGGAGACGCCTGAGCATCACTGCTCGAGGCCTTGAGCATACCTGTGAGCAGACCAGTATCGGTGGCACTGCCGAAAGCTCGGAGCGCGCCGAACGACCCGGTCGTCGCATCGGCAGCGTTGCTAGGGCGGCGAGCAAACCACCCGCGCTGATGAGACAGAGCGCGATCATCACTCAGCGTCTGGCTCCGGTCCTGATCATGCCCCCTAAGATAGACCCGCCGCCTCGGCAGAAGACGGCGCCGCGATACTACGCGGAACTCGAGCTGGGATCAAGCCGGTGCGCGTCCCCGGTGCGCCGGTTTACACCGACGCACCAGGTCTCCAATTAGCGCCGCGTCGGCGACCGGCGAGCGAACTCGCCCTACTCGCCGGCTCGCACAGGGTTACGAACGCGATCTAGGCTCGAGCACCGCAGGCATCAGCCGGCAGCCCGCGAGCGAGCCGCGTAGAGCTCGACCGCTGGGTCATCAGCGCCATCAGGTCGGCGCGAGTCGATCCGGAATCGGGAGATCGTGAATCTCAGTGACCAGGGTCGCGACCGCGTCGCTGACGAGTCATCCTTGGAGCGGTAGCGACGGTAGATACGTGCAGCCTTCGCCGACAAAGTGTCGAGGAGATGAAACCCCACGCCCGAGGCGGGCTCCCCGAGGGCGACCGAGCCTCGGTGTACTCGTTCTGCACGAGCGGGAGCGCGGCATGATATGTCCGTCACGCTGGTCGCCACAGATCCGACCGTGAGTCCGGCACCGAGCTCGGGACGTGTCCATCCGCAGGTAGCGGCCCCGCGACCGGACCATCAACTGCGACGTCGCCGTGAGGATCGCTCGATCCGTCGCAATCTCTGCGGCTACATCCCGATGGCTCAGCGTGCGCTGCGTACGGCATCCGAGCATCCGACCGACAGCGCTCATACCCACTCAGCCGTCCACCCTGCGAGCAGCTTCAAGAAAGGATGCATTCGGCATGCTCAACCCACCTTCCTCGGTCGCGTCGGCTGGATCAGGAATTGACGGCACTGACGAGTGCCGTAAAAGGACTGTAGCACAGTTTCGAAACTGCCGGACATCGTTAGCCACGGTTGCGGTAGTCGCGTCAACCGCGCGGCAGTGAACGCCGGCGATCCCCGAATCGTGTGCTCCGCACAACCGACGGCTGCTGACAGACGACCGCCGGCTCGCGGCGCCGCGCTTCCCCAACGGGACGAAAGGGGGCAACGCGAGACCGGGGCTGTTGCAAATGGGAATTGCGGAAGACTCCGGGCTGAAAGGCGTCTGCCTCCCCGTCCGCAGCTAGCACGGCGTCGTCACGGAGTTGCGTTTCGTCGCCGAAGCAGCCGCCGTCCGGAAACCGGCGGTTGGGCCGAAGCGATCGTCAGCTCCAACGACTGTTGGCGCCTCAATGCAGCCACGCCGATCCCCGACTGCGGGTTGGTGAATCACGCCTGGAGCGCCAGTCCCGGTGTCGACGCCGTCGTGACCGCTTTGTGCTTGCGGCTTCCCTAACGTTCAGTTTCGCGTCCGGAGGAGCGATCGGACGGATCCGTCTGCGACGAGGACCGTGCGCGCTTGTGGCGAGGAGCAGGGACGCGACCCCTCGGGGTGGTTTAGCGCTCCGTTCGGAACAGCACGTGCATCGTTGACCGGTTCTCGGCGCTAACTGGTGTGGGTTCGCTCCCGAACTGCGCGCCGTGCACGTTCGAATACCTCTGCGTCGCCGTTGAGGATGAACGTGGTGTTGGCCGCGGCGAGGAGTGCTTGGAGCTCGAAGGCGAGCTGAGCGGGAGCGAGGCTGCGGTCCAGCTCGTCGAGCTGCTGAGCTTCGCGAGCGAGTCGTTCGAGGATCTGCAGCCAGTCCTGGCGTTGCGCAGCGATCGAGTCGCGGGCGGGCCCCGGCCAGGAGCCGACGTCCGCCGCGGCTGCGGAGAAGAAGCAGCCGCCGGGAAAGACCCGGCGCTCGATATGGGAGAGGTACGTCTCGCAGATGGCGAGTAGGCGCTGGATTCCCTTCGGCGCGCTGAGTGCGGGGCGGAGCACCTCCTCGACGAAGGTCCCTCGGGCAGCGTCGATCGTGGCCAGCTGCAGTTCTTGCTTGGAGCCGAAGTGGGCGTACAGGCCGCTCTTGCTCATTCCGATCGCGTGCGCGAGTCCGCCGATCGTGAGACCGTCGAGCCCGACGATCGTCGCGAGTCGCGCGGCCTCGTCGAGGATCGTTGCTCGGGTCCGCTCACCCTTTGTCTGGATCGCTGTGGTGGTCACCCCCTTGCAGGATAAAGCACGTTCGTGCTATTCTCGCGGAGCCTGAATAGCACGAACGTGCTTTTCTTGCCTATGGGGGAGATTCGATGGAGACGGACTATCTAGTGGTCGGAGCGGGTGCGAGCGGCCTCGCATTCGCGGACACTCTCGTCGCGGAGGCGGACGTCGACGTGACGCTTATCGACTGTCGGACCGCGCCGGGTGGCCACTGGTTGGATGCGTACTCGTTCGTCCGTCTGCACACGCCCTCGGCGTACTACGGGGTGAACTCACTCCCGCTCGGCGAGGATCGCGTCGACCGCGTCGGTGAGAACACCGGCTATTACGAGCGGGCGACTGGCGCGGAGGTCCGCGACCACTTTGCCAACGCGGCCGCTCGGCTCGCCGCTACAGGAAGGGTGCGTCTCCTCCTCGAGCACGTGCACGAGGGTCGGGACGCCGACGGCGAGCTCGTCCGCGATCTCAGAACCGGCGCGGTGCATCGGGTCGCGGTCCGGCGCAGACTCGTCGACGCGCACTACCTGGAGGCGTCGGTCCCGGCCACGCACATGCCGACGTTCGAGGTCGCCGACGCCGCCCGGGTGAGTCCGATCAACGATCTTCCAGCCGGCGCCGACGTCACCACGTCCTACACGGTGCTGGGGTCCGGCAAGACCGCCGTCGACGCATGCATGTGGCTGCTGAACAACGACGTCTCACCGGAGCGCATCCGCTGGATCCGGCCGCGCGAGGCCTGGTTCCACGATCGTGCCCACTTTCAGCCGCTCAAACAGGTCGGCGCGATCATGCACGGCATCGCGCTCGACGCCGAAGCGGCAGCGCAAGCGAAAGACCTCTGGGACCTCTTCCAGCTCCTCGAGGAATCCGGCCGACTCGTCCGCATCGACCCGGCACAGCCAGCGGTCATGTACCGCACGACGATGCTCAGCGCGCGGGAACTGCAGGCCCTGCGGCAGATCGACAACGTTGTGAGGCTCGGGCGCGTTCGCCGCATCGAGGCTGATCGAATCGTCCTGGAGCGGGGAGAAGTCGCCACAGGCCCAGAGGTTCTCCACGTCGACTGCACAGCGCGCGGCCTGCGGGACGCGCCCGCCACGCCGATCTTCAGACCGCGCCAGATCGTGCTCCAGCAAGTGCGACACGGCTCACCGACCTTCAACGCCGCGCTCACGGGCTTCATCGAGGCACACCGCGACAACGACGGCGACCGGAACCGGCTCTGCCCACCCAACCCGTACCCCACCAGCACCGCCGACTGGCCAGGGATGATGTCGCGCACGTGGCGAGCCGAGCGGAGATGGCTGGGCGAACCCGACCTCGCCACCTGGGTGTCCCAGAGCCGGCTCAACCTTCTGCGGGCATTGCCTGAGCACCTCGCCGACCCTGCCGTCCAGGCCGCAGTCAACCGCTATCTGACCCACGTCGGCTCCGCGACCGAACGACTCGAGTCCGGTTACGCGCAGATGACCGCAAGCGCAACATAGGCACCCATCTCGATGTCACGCCGTGTGCCCATACGTTGCTACTGAAGTCACAGAGGACCAACCAGGCAGAACGCCATGCAGCAGTATGTACGCCCGCCCCGCAACGGCTGGCGTCGAACGGCGATCTCGAGGCGGCCGCCGACACGGTGATCGTCGGCGCCGGCGCGGCCGCGGCTGAGAGCACCTGGCGCTCCGAGTCGGCTGATGCATCACACGAGGGCCCACAAACCCGCGCGATCGACTTCATCGCAACTACCACCCACCAACGAATCAAAGGAGAAGCACCGTGCCACTCATCAACGTTAAGGTCATCGAGGACGTCTTCACGCCCGAGCAGAAGGGCCAGATCGTGGAGCGCCTCACCGACGCCATGGTCTCGATCGAAGGGGAGAACATGCGCGGCGTGACCTGGGTCGTCGTCGAGGAGGTCCGCAGCGGCGACTGGGGCATCGGAGGCAAGGCCCTGCGCACGGAGGACGTCCGGGCGCTGGCCGCTGGAGCGCCCGCCTAGTCGCAGTCGGCCTAGAACCATAGATCGGGCAATCGCCTGATGGCGGCGCCGACGCCTCAGACCCAGCGTCGGCGCGCCGCCTGGCCACGTCAAAGCACCGGGGCGCGCGACCCCAGCAGTTCCAGCGTGGTCGGAAAAACCCGAGCGGGTGCATTCGTCGCAATCGGGCTCCACCCGAGCCGCGGCCGCAGGCTTCCGGATCCACACGGCAGAGCGGAAGTGCGACCTCCGGATTGCGCTCAGGACGAGCAGGAGCCGCGCGCCGCGGACGTCGACGAGCTCCTGCTCGCTGAAGCGGTGCGGCGTGGAGGGAGGGTCAGGGATAGGGTGGGAAGCTGGAGAGGGGACATTCTGCTGTCACGAACAGGCAGAGTCGCCTGATCCGAGTTGCGGGGTCTCGCTCTGCTCTGAGCCGCATGGGGTTGTGTTCTCTTGATCGGGCGTGACCCGACGGATAGGATGCGACCGACCTCGACGCCGATCTTCCAGGTGCCAGAGCGACACGCGCGAGAGCGATCTCAACGATTGTGGCGGCGTTTGTCAGCGATCCAGTGGAGCGCTGGTTGTTTCCCGAGCTTGCGCGATATCAGGCGTGGTTTGGGAAGTTCGTCTCGGCGTTCGCCGGCGAGGCGTTTGACCACCAGAGCGTTGGACCGGGTGATTTTGATGCGGTCGCGCTGTGGCTGGCCCTGGCGCCGGTGTCGATGAGGCAGCGATCGCGGACGTGCTGACAGACGCCGTCGCTGCGGAAAAGCACGGGGGCATGTCTCGGTCCTCGAGCACATGGATCGAGCCCATCCGGCATTTGAGCACTGGTATCTGCCGTGGCTAGGCGTCGTCCCAGACGCGCAGGGACAAGGACTAGGAGGCCAGCTGCTCGAGCATGGTCGGCGATCGTAGACTGGACACATCTCCCCGCCTTCCTGGAGACTCCAAATCCGCGCACTGTCGCCCTCGATGAGCGACATGGGTTTGTGCTCACCGCGGAATCTCATGAGGCGGGTGCCCGCCGGTGATCTCGATGGTTAGGGAAGCGCGCTAGTTCCACGTCGGTACGTCTTGCGGCTCGCGCCCCGCCCTTTGCCGCTCATGTCGGCCTTCACGACGGCCGCGGTCTCGCGCCTCCCGGCCGCTCCGGCCTCCGCAGCCGGTCCAGTGCCGCATCTCTCGTGCCCGCCGCAGAGCCGAGCTTTGCTCACGGCACGTGCCTCCTCGTGACGCCAGAATCTCACCTGCTCGGCGCGGAAAGGCGCAAACAGACCGGCAGCACGGCTCCACCGCCGAGCTCGACGCGCACCGCGCTAGCCAGTCGCGGATGCTGCAAGCACCAGAGCAGCAGAGCAGCAGAGCAGCAGCGCCGCCGCCGGCGGTCCACTGCCGGTATCGGACAGCTCCGGTCACGCAACGGCGGCGTCGGGGCGTGGCGCTCTCCCGGGCCGGCGGTAGCGCCGAGCCCGCCAAGGCTACGGATGCGAAATGTCGCCGATCGGATCGTCAGCGCCGGCTACCTCTGGATGATCAAGGAGTAGTGAGCGGGGCCGCACGGGGTGGGTGGTTCACGCCCGAAGGGGTCCCCGCTCAGTGATGGCGCTATGGGCCGAGACGGCAGCTGGGCGGGCGTTGGGGCGTCGGCGCGGGCGGTCGTACTTCTTACAGGGCCCGTTCTGTGCGCGCTGGAAGGCGGACGACTGGGGAATGGGGCTTCTGCGGGGAACTGGATATTGCCGTTCGCATCGGGGTCTGGGAAGTTGGGGACGCCGTTCGCGCGCATGCACTGCGCGAACGGAGTTCCTGCTGCCGGATGCTCGCCGGTACTGCTGGCGGGCGTCCGGACGGGGGCAGGTACTTTTCGCACGCGTTGAATGCGCTCTGGATGGCCGGCGAGAGGGGGTTGATGCCGCTGCCGGGGTGATCTGGTAGCCGCGCGGACCGGGGTCCGGGAAGTTCGGGACGCCGTTGGCGCGCATGCACTGGGAGAACTGAAGAGCGGAATTAGACCCGCTGCGGGCGTTGGTTTCGGCTCCGCTCGCGTGGCCGGTCGACCCGCAGCCGGCAGCGCCGCGCCGCCCACCACGGCGATGCGACGAACGGCAATCGAGAGCGAGCTCACGCGAGGCGTGCGAATCGTGCTCATGGCGCCACGTTGTACGCCAGTGGCCGTGACCGGGGTGTAACTCTGTTATGCCGCTGTTATGTGGGGTCCGCCATCCTGGCTCGATCGGACTGTCGGCGCGCGAGCGCGCGGCCGTGCCGGAGGTCCACGAGCACGATGCATAGACCCTCATCACGATGAACTGCGAGTGCGATACGCACCGTTCACGAACGCCGCGTGCGAGAAGATCGGCCGGCTGCGCGGCAGGTTGGCGAGACCCGCCGGTGAGCCAGCACGCTCACGCCGGTCGACTGCCGGATCAGAGACCGGTGAAGGACCCACGGGCAGAGCCTCCGCGTACACGCGCGAGCCTTGGTTCGCGGTTGCGTCACCCCCAAACGACGGTCCGCTGGCGCCTCACGCTGCTCTACGGAGGCATGTTCCTGGTCTGCGGCGCCGCGCTGCTGGCGGTGACCTATGCGCTCGTCTCGCACCAGATCACGGGAGGCTGAGGGCATCGAAGACCCCGCTGGCGCCAGCGGCGGCCGCGGCGGCATCGTTCGAAGGCACCGCCTTCTGGGGGCAACACGGTCCAGTTGCCGCCTCCCAACTTGCCCATGCCGACGCGTGCCTCCTGCGGTCCGCCGGGTCCTCCAGTCGTCCGCCGGTCAGGAATTCTTGCGACTCGTGGAGACCCAACAGCGGGTCGATGAGCTGCACCAGCTCGAGATCGAATCCGCGATCGCGCTCGGCATCATGGCGATCCTCTCGGCGTCTGCTCGGCTGGCTCGATCGCCGGCCGCGTGCTTCGTCCTTTGCGTACGATCACGGCCACCGCGCAACAGATCTCGGAGGGCAGCCTCCACCGCCGGCTCGACTTGGCCGGCCCGCGCGATGAGCTCAGGACGCTGGCCGACACGATCGACGGCTTGCTCGCGCGTCTGGAGGCGGCGTTCGAGTCTCAGCGGCGGTTTGTCGCCAACGCTTCGCATGAGCTGCGCACCCCGTTGACGACGATGCGCGCCGCGTTGGATGTGGCGACTGCCAAACCGCACTTGTCATCGTCGCACGTGAAGGCGCTGGATATGAGCCTCCGGGAGGATCTCGACCAAGCCGATCGCTTGCTCGAGAGCTTCCTGGTGCTGGCGCGTGCACAGCGCGGAGCGCTGGGCGAGGGGACATTGGTGTCGTTGCCGGAGGTAGTGGGCGACGCGGTCGCCGGTCGTCGCGAGGCGATCGCCGCCAAGCAGATCGAGCTTCAAAGCACCTCGGGCCCGCTTGCGTGGAGGGCTCGCGAGACGCTGCTGGCGAGGATGGTCGAGAACTTGATCGACAACGCGGTGCGACACAACGTGGTCGCGCGGTCTCATCAACGTGACGTGCGAGAGCCGATCGGGAGACGGTGCGCCTGGTGGTCGAGAGCGGCGGTTCGGTCCTGGACCGGGAGGAGCGTCGCGCAGCTCGCCGAGCCGTTCGGGCGACTAGGGACTGAGCGCACCGGCTCGGAGAACGGGCACGGTCTCGGGCTCTCGATCGTCGCGGCGGTCGCCGCCGCGCACGGCGGCGAGCTCGGGCTCTACGCCCGCGAGCGAGGCGGCTGGGGGCCGAATCACCCTGCCGGTCGCTCCCTGCGCGAAAGCCGGGACCGCATCGGCATGAGGGTTCTGGTTGTCGAGGACGCGCCGCGGCTGGCGAACTGGATCGCCGAGGGGCTCCGCGACCAGGCAATCGCGGTCGACATCGCCTACGACGGCAACGAGGCCGCGGGCAGACTGCACGTCTACCCCTATGACGTCGTGGTGCTCGACCGCGACCTTCCGGGAATCCACGGCGACACCTTGTGCCAGATGATCAGCGAATCGGACGAGCCGGCGATGATCCTGATGCTGACCGCCGCCGGTGCGCCCGAGGAGCGGGTGACAGGGCTCGCGCTGGGTGCTGACGACTACCTGCCCAAACCGTTTCATTTCCCCGAGCTCGTGCTGCGGGTGCGCGCGCTCGCCCGCCGCAAGTCGACAGCCCACAGCCGGACGCTGCGAGCAGCCGGAATCGAGCTCGATCCGGCAACAGGAAACGTCGTCCGCAACCGACGCACGATCGACCTGACGGCCAAGGAACGCGCCGTCCTCGAAGCCCTGCTCAGAGTCAGCCCGGCTGGCCTCAGCGCCGAAAAGCTGCTCGAACAAGCATGGGACGAGAACGCCGACCCGTTCACGAACACGGTCCGGGTCACGATCGCCAGGCTGCGCCGCAAACTGGGAGAGCCCCAGGTCATCCAAACGACGCCCGGTGTCGGCTATCGGATCGCAAACACCCAGAGCGAATCTGGCTCCGACAGCGACGCGTGAACGTCGCTACAAAAAGACATCGACATCGGCCGCGCGCCGACTGGGCAACCGAGGACCGGCGCCTCGCGCACAACAGCCGCAAGACCCGGAGCGACGCTACTGACTGCAGCGAAAACGAGCCACGATGTCGATGGTCCGGCTGCTGCCACGCGGCTGCCGTCGGACAACCCGGGCGACGAGATAGACCGGCGTCGTCGTGACTGCTCTCCTCGTCGAGAGGTTGTCCGACGCCGGGGCCGCCGGGCGCGCGGAGCGTCGCCGTTGCGCTCATGCGCTCCGCGATATCGCCACGGTCGAAGCAATCGTGGGCATCGTGGACTGTTGGGCCGTTGGCGAGGACGTCCTCTCTTGGATGCGCGGCTGCTTGACGTCTGAACGATCACGTCGGCGCGGCTACCGCTCGCCGCGTTAGGCTGTCTGATCGAGGCTGCCGCGTGGGCGGCAATGCCATGGTTGTTCGACCACGAGGCCAGCCCGCTCGCGTCAGGCGCCCCCTCATCGTGATCGGCGCTAAGCGGAGTCGCGCTTGAGAAAGAAGGACTCGGTGCGCTCCAGCGCGGGCACGAAATGCGGGCGCGACCGCAGCCCATCCAGGTACGCGACCAGCCGCGGGGGACCGTCGGGCAGCAGCCCGAAGTGCTCAGCCCCCAGCAGGACGCCGGCCAGCACGAAATCGGCCACGCTCAGCCGCCCGCCAACGAGGAACCGGCGCCCGGTTAGCGCCTCAGCGAGGACGCCGGCGCAGTGCAGGTACTGCGCGCGACCGGACTCGTCCTGGGCCAGGCCCCACCGGATCGAGCCGGGCTCCATCTCGGTCATTGCGGTCAGCGCCCACGCGTAGGCGTCGCCGCGCTCCTGGGACCCGAGCGGACCGACCAGCCCAGCCTCGGGGTACAGGTCGGCCAGCTGCAACAGGATCGCCGTGGAGTCAAACAGGACCGTGCCGTCGTCGAGCTCGAGCGCGGGCACGCGGCCCAGCGGCGAGCGCGCCCGGTGCTCGGCCGCGTCGCGGGCATCCCAACCGACCTGCACCGTGTCGTAGTCGACCCCCGCCTCGGCCAGCAGCCACGCCACACGGAACGGGCGGCCGGTGCCGGGTGTGTAAAAGAGGCGCATCGTGCCGAGGCTCAGCGAACGTTAAGCACCATACCGGCGGTGATCGGCTGTTGGTGTCCGCATTCAGCGACGCCATACGTCGGCCCAAACGTAGGCGGGCGTTCGCTGGAACGAACAAACTGAAGGCGACCACCGGAATCGAACCGGTATTTGATTCCGGTCGTCCTCAAGACCCTCCGTATCGTTGGCGGTGGGCCTTGACGATTGCTCTCGCCGTTGGCGTACTCCAAGCCGAACGAGCGCTTTGGCGACGTCTCGATCGCGCGAATCGCCGGCGCCGGGCGAGCGCTCCGCCCACGCGAGCGATCGTCTGCGTCCGGACCCGCTTTGATGCCCGGACGCGCCTGTCAGCCTAGAGGCTGGCGGTCCTCGTTTGCGCGGAACTCGCGCACAATGCATGGCGCGGCTCCCGCCAGATAGCGGTCGGATCCGGCGACCAGAATCGGGCGAGCGTTAGCCGGGATCGGCCTCGGCTGCGAGCGCCGGGTGAGCCGCGCCCAGCCCGATGACGGCGCTCCTGTCCACGATTGGGAGGAGTCACGATCACGGCGTCCGGAGCACGGCCAACGGCTACCGGTTCCGGACAGTTTGGGGCACGCCCGGGCAGGTGCGCGGCGTCGACGGCGGCGTCCGCTGCCGCTCGACGCCTCGAGCAGCCACGAAGGTGGCGCCGCTCCTTTCAAGGCAGCAGGCGGCCGGCCACCCGATCCGACAGCCGGCGGTATTGGTCCGCGAGTCGCCCGCGATTGACGTCCTTTGGCCGCGGCACCACGTCCGCGCTCCCGATCGCCTCGCCGTGCGTGAATTGAGCGCGAGTTAGGTCGACCTCTATCCGTCCGGCGAGTCGATTCCAGTAATGAACTCCTTGGCGCGTGCCATCCGCCTGGTGGACGTCTGCCATGAGTATCTCGCCGCCGAGGATGTCTTGAACGACCAGTGCGGTGACGGCGCACTGCCCTCGGGCCGGGTTGGCGTCGGACCAGTCCTCAAGGTCGACCGGATCGCACGTCTCCGGTGACCAGCAGGCGCGAACCGCCTCGTCGATATGCGCCAGTGACCTCACGACCATCGCTCGGAGCATGGCACGGCTCGGCGTTCGCGCGGCTCGATCCTTGCGGTGGTCCGCGGCGACTCGCTGCGGACGGACACCCAGTTCAATTGCTGTGCGATGGCGTGCAGACGAACGGACCCGCGTTGGCGCTAGAGCCGCCCCGAAATGCAGAGGCACCTATGCCCGCGGGTACGCGCGACCGGGTAAAGCGACTTCTCGGAAGTCGCGTCACGGGGGCACGGGCGGTCCCCGGGGGTTATACGCCGGCGCTTCGCTGGATTGCCCAACTCGCGGACGGTCGAAGCGTATTTGTCAAGCACGCGGTCGCCGAGCCCGTCGTGCCGCGCCTGCGTCGTGAGCACTTCGTCTACCGGCACATCGACGGGGCGTGGTGTCCGAAGCTGCTCGGATTCGATGACGGCGAGAAGCCGATGCTGGTCATCGAGGACCTCAGCGCGTGTGCGTGGCCCCCGCCCTGGGACGCCGACCGTGTCGAGGCAGTTCGAGCCGCGCTGCGCGCGATCGGTACGCACCCACCGCCGCCCGGGCTTGCTCCTGCCACCTCGCGTGGTATTGCCGAGGATGGCTGGGAGGAGGTGGCCCGGGATCCCGAGCCGTTCCTCGGCCTTGGCCTGTGCTCGCGCGGTTGGCTGAGCGACGCGCTTCCCACGCTGCTTGACGCCGCAGACCGGCGCCTGCTGGAAGGGCGCGCGCTATGCCACCTCGATGTCCGCAGCGACAACCTCTGCTTCCGTGCCAACGGCGACGCGGTCCTCGTCGATTGGGACTGTGCCGCGATCGGCAATCCAGAGTTCGACCTAGCCTTTTGGCTTCCGAGCCTGCACCTCGAAGGCGGCCCGCCGCCACAAGCCGTGGCGCAGTGTACCCCGGGCATCGTCGCCATCGTGGCCGGGTTCTTTGCCTCTGAAGCCGGACTCCCTGACCTCACACACGCGCCGCGAGTGCGAGGCATCCAACTCGCGCAGTTGAAGGTCGCGCTCCCGTGGGTCGCGAGCGTGCTCGGCTTACGCCCGTCCGACCCGCAAGCACACGCTCACTGAACGTGCTGGCCGGGTCGGCGGGCGAAGCTATTCTTTTCCTCGCCCGGCTGGGAGCAGCAGCGAGCCCCAGAACGAATCCGGCTCTGAGACTGCTGTAGCCAGACAACTCCAGCGACGAGATGGACGAGCACGCCGTGACTGCTACCAGGGCGTTGCGCTCGTGCAGTGTCCGGCCGGCCGACGTCTGCTTTCACGATTGCGACAATGCGACGCGGCCGGATCTGACTGCTGCTCCGATCTATATCCCCGCGGGTCGCGCGTCGGCGCCGTCGCTTCTTCACAGCCGCCGGCTGCGGGCCTGAGCAAGCACTACATCCCTCGCGGGTCACTGGTGCTTCGCCTCGCCAACCAGCACTGCGGCTGCGTCGGCGCCCACTCCGAGCTGCACTGACTCGCGCATCATCCCGGAGATGCACCCGTCTCGCCCGCGCGGCGAGACGTCCCTAGGGGAAGCGACGGGATTGTCGTTTCGGTCGCCATCGGATGTATGGGTGATCGAGCAGCACTTCGCTCTGCGTGCCGGCTGGGGCAGGCTCGGGCTGCTGACATGGCGACCGATCGTTGATCTCGGCATCGGCGTCGTCCGGCGGGGAAAGTCCCAGTGCTATCGGTTCATCGATACGTGGGACTGCTGGTGCTCGATCTAGGCGGGCGCGGATTGAGAGCACCCAGCTAGGACTCGCCCCCTACCGCGGCCGTCTGGGCTTCCTCGACAGCTTCATCCGAGACAGGATGGGTCTCCGAGGTACCGCCCATACCGGTGAGCACGTCAGCCACGGTACTGGCCGCGGAGACGGGAGCCAGTACGCCGACGGCCGCTTTGCCCCCTTTCAGCTCGCTGCTGATCCGCTCGCGATCCGCCTCGCTCAATCCCAGATTCTTGTGGTGAAATGCGCCCAGCAGCCCACCGCCTAACAGGCCAGCCACAAGCCCCACCGGGGTGACCAGCGCGACGACGGCGCCGATACCGGCGCCCTTGCCCCAACTGCGCATGCCAACCTTGTCGGCCTTGAGATCGCCGTTCTCGTCTAGGACCAGGACGCCGATGGCATCCCCCGTTGCAAACTCTGAGTCCTTCAGACGGGTGGCTGCCACATCGGCAGATGCCTCATCGTCGAAGATCGATATGACCACCGTGTGATTCGACATGAGCGCCTTCTTTTCTCAGGAGCGGTTGACCGACGGAGCGTCTCAGCGCGCCGGGTCGCGCGCATCACCCACAAGGGATGAAGAGCAGACGATCACGCTACTTGCCCAACCGGATTTCACTTCATCAGCTGACGACTTGCGATCGTCTGCGGGCTCGTCGACGTGGCACAGCTGCTTCGTCTGCGCGAGCAACACAGTCGTGCTCACCGGACAGCTGGTCGCCGAACCCGGCGTTGCATATCCATACGAGCGGATCGGGTGACCGCGAGCTCACTGGTGCAAAGGACGATGCGGAGGGCTGATTGCGTTGCGTCCGCAACCCGCCGAGTACGCGGCAGGATCGAGGCTTACCCGCATTCCGTGGTTCCCGGACCCGCGTAACCGGGCCGACTGGGCTAGAGCAGGCAGCAAACTAGTCCGCTCCCCAAACGAGGGAGCCATGACTGCTCATCGCCGGCGAACGCGGGCGACCGGCGGCGTCCAACGGGTCCCGCCGAACAAGGGCCGTCGGTATCCGGCGGATCCGCCCACAGTCGACGAGATCGTTGCGGGCATGCGCCAAGCCGGCGACGGTCATCACGGCCGTCGGATGCGCGGTCTGGCCGTTGTCCTGTGGCGAGCCGGTCTGCGGATCCATGAGGCGCTCACGCTCATCGAGACCGACCTGAACAAGCGTCGCGGAAGTCTGCTGATCCGGCACGGGAAGGGAGACCGGCGTCGCGAGATCGGGATGGACCCCTGGGCCTGGTCGGTCTTGGCCAGCTGGACGGCGGACCGCGCGGCGCTGCCGCCCGGGCCGCTGTTCTGCGTGATCGACGGTCCAACCCGCGGCCGCCCCTGGTCAGCCACCGCAGTCCGCGGTGAGCTACGCCACCTCGCCCTCGGGGCTGCGGTACGCCGCAGGTTCGCGCCCCACCAACTCCGCCACGCGCACGCCATCGAGCTCCTGCGCGAGGGCATCCCGCTGCCGCTGATCCAGCGCCAGCTCGGGCACGCGTATCTCTCGACCACCGGCACCTACCTGGAAGGGATCTCCTCTGAGGAGATCATCGGCGCGGTACACGGCCGCAAAGCACCGATGATGCACGCCAGCACCGGCCTCCACCCCTGACGAGCGCCAATTCTGCGGGAGCGCCACGGCGCTCCCGCCCGGCCGACTGCTACTCCACGGAAAATTGCCAAGGAGAAGACAGTGCCCCAGCGTCGCAGATCGTCCTTCGCGACAGCGAGAGGTGTGATCGGCCCGGCGCCTCATCTCTCGAGATTGCAGAAGAGCCGGTGTTTGCGGGGGTCGGGTTAATTCCAGCGGTCGGCAAACGTCCTGTGGATTGCCGTTCGTGTGCGGAAGCCAGAGTGATCAGGCTCCGTCACGTGAGCAGCATCGCCGCCAGACTGTGCGCTACTACCACTCGGCACTCGCAGTGCTCTTACGCCACGGGTGTGCTCATCTTTGCCGGTCAGTCGGACCGCGGGACCGTGCTACCCGTACCCCGAATTCGGGAGCCTTCACGGTGGACCACTGCCTCGTTCGGTGCGACGATCGACGAGGTTGACGACCAAGGTGGTCGGCAGCGAACATCAAAGGAGGCAGTCCCTATGTACAACCCGACTGAGCATCAGCAATCGACCGACGCGGGTCCATCGGCTGCCAGGGGTACCTTCACGGCGTTCGGGGCGCGTCATGTGAAGGGCGTGGCGGTCAGCCGGTGGGTCGCCGCGGTCTGTTTCGTGGTCGCGGCGGTGTTGCTGTTGGCGTTCGGTTACTGGTGGGGGGCGGTTTTCTTCGTGGCGGCCGGGCTGAACGGCTCGCTCGCCTACCTGGTCCCGCGCTGGAACCTGCGCCGGGATGCCCCGAAGACCGCCAAGCTCTCGGCGTAGGTGTCGATATGACCGACGCGGGTCCATCGGCTGCCAGGGGTACCTTCACGGCGTTCGGGGCGCGTCATGTGAAGGGCGTGGCGGTCAGCCGGTGGGTCGCCGCGGTCTGTTTCGTGGGCGCGGCGGTGTTGCTGTTGGCGTTCGGTTACTGGTGGGGGGCGGTTTTCTTCGTGGCGGCCGGGCTGAACGGCTCGCTCGCCTACCTGGTCCCGCGCTGGAACCTGCTGCGGGATGCCCCGAAGAACGTCGAACGCGTGCGCGAGCTACAACGATCCCGGGCTCTCGTGGTGGATGACGCGGCAGCCCGGCTGCGCCGTATCGAGCAGGACCTGCACGACGGAGCGCAGGCCCAGATGGTTGCTGTCGTCATGAAGCTTGGGCTCGCTCGAGACCATCTCAGCACCCCGGCTGCCAGGATGGAGGGCGCCGACCTCGACCGGGCCCTGGAGCTGGTCGACGCCGCCCACCGCGGAGCGATGGAGGCGATCACCGAACTGCGTGACCTGGCCCGGGGGATCCATCCACCGGCCCTGGGCGAAGGCCTCGGTGCCGCCCTCGCCAGCCTCGCGGCACGCAGCGACCCGCCGGTCGAACTGGTCATCGACCTGCCCCAGCGCCCGTCCCCTGCCATCGAGACGATCGCTTACTTCTGTGCCGCGGAGCTGCTCACGAACGCGGCGAAGCACAGCGGCGCCCCGCACGCCAAGTTGGAAGTGCTCCACCAGCCCGGCCTCGTGACGATGCGAGTCAGCGACGACGGCACAGGCGGCGCCCGGCTCGAGCCCGGCGGAGGCCTCGCCGGCCTCGCAGAGCGGGTCAAGACCGTTGATGGCAGCCTCCAGGTCGAAAGTCCGGCCGGTGGTCCCACGGTCGTCACCGTCGAGCTGCCATCTCACGTCTGAGCCGGCAGGGGGACCCTCGAATGCGGATCGTCATCGCCGAAGACTCAGCCGTCATCCGGGCGGGGCTGGTCGAGATCCTGGCCGACCGGGGACACGAGACGGTGGCCGCCGTGGGCGATGCCGACGCTCTACGAGCGGCCGTGGACGAACATGAGCCGGATGCTGCCGTCGTGGACGTGCGAATGCCGCCCGACTACACCGACGAGGGTATCCGGGCGGCAATCGCCATCCGCCGCGACCACCCCGGCACAGGAGTGCTGGTCTTCTCCCAATACATCGAGACCCGTCATGCCGCCGAGCTCCTTAGCGCGGCATCCAGCCGCGGCGCCGCCGGCATCGGATACCTGCTCAAGGACCGCGTCGGCGATGTCGGCGAATTCGTCGACGCGCTGACCCGGGTGGCAGCCGGCGGCACCGCCCTCGACCCCGAAGTCGTCACGCAAGTCCTAAGGGCCACGCGGCGCACCGATGACCTCGACACGCTCACCCCCAGAGAGCACGACGTCCTCTCCCTGATGGCCGAAGGCAGGACAAACGGCGCCATCGCCAGCACCCTCGTGATCTCAGAGCGGGCGGTCGAGAAGAACGTCGCCAACATCTTCACCAAGCTCGGCTTGGCACCCTCACACGCTGACCACCGACGGGTGCTCGCCGTCCTCCGCTATCTGGAGTCCTGACCCCAGGGTGTGCTCCAACCCGGGACCTGCCTGCGCGAACCGCGAGGGCAGGTACAGCAGAGTGAGCACGACCCCGATCGAGACTGCGGTGTCGCGGACGGTGGTAGCCACCCCAAGCGCGAGCAGAGCGAGTAGATGACGATGCCCATTGCGGCGCGGAGCGTTGGGATTGCCCGGCATTTGCCCTACAACCGCATCTCAATCCGTGGGGTGACAAACGAGGGATCAACCCCCGTCGCTCCGCTTCACGAACGCCCACGTTTAGGGGCGCTTCTGCTCCCTCGCGACAAATCCGCGCTCCCGCCAGTCGGACCGAGGGGCAACTGGGAGTAGCAATCGCGGGCTGGAGACCGCATCACCGCGTGCTGGCGCCGCACGCACCTGCCATGCGGGCTCCTCAACGATTGACCGGCCGGCCGCGTAGGACCTAAGCCCTCCGGCTCGGGCAGCTTGATCGTGCTTTCACGGGCTGACCTGCCGTTCTCCGGCCCGCCGCACGAACTAGGACGGCGAGGTCCGATCGAGATCCCCGGACGGCACGTGACACCGCCGGCCCCATCCCGCCGATCCTCGAGCGTGATGTCGCATTTGAGGTGCGCGATGAGTTTCGGAATGAGCACCGGTCATGCGAACGCGCCAGCGGGGTGCGCATTCGTCCGTTGGGTCGGCCCCGAAGCATGCCTGTAGTGAGATGGAAGCGGACCTGATCCCGCTTGGAGGGTGCGGTCTCGCAACTCGCCAGGAGCACGACCCGGCACCTGCTTCCCCTGCGCGTGCGCTAGCCAGCCTGGTAGCTCGTCTAGCTGTCCCTACGGACGACGAGCACTCGTCTCGCCGCGCGGGCGAGACGGGTGCATCTCCGGCAATGATGCGGGAGTCGGTGCAGCTCGGAGTGGGCGCCGACGCAGCCGCAGTGCTGGTTGGCGCGGCGAAGCACCAGTGACCCGCGAGGGATGTAGTGGTTGCTCAGGCCGTCAACAGTCATAAAGCCGTCAGGGCGCCATCGTCGAGATAGGCTGGGGCCCTCCGCCGCCGTAATTGATGTCTGGAGACATCACATTGAACGCACATTCACCGAAGGCGGACCCGCTTACCTCGTTCGGCGAGCCTCCTGAGTCGCCAAACTGCACCGCGGGAGTGTTGCGGTAGCAGCTCAGATCGCCGCGGACGGTGTTGGTGACGACCTCGCTCGAATCGGGGTCGGCGGTGTGGATATTCGCTACCACGACGCTGCCCTGAACGACGTTGCGGAGGAAGCCGAACCACGTCCCGTTCCAGCCCTCGATCACCGCGTTGCCGTAGACGATGTTGTCCTTGAGCGGAAAGTTCACGTACGGATTTGAAGTCACGCCGGGCCCTCCTCCGAACGAGAACAGACTGCCCCTTATCGTGTCCGCGGTCAGGTACATCGTGTACGGATCAAGAGCGAGTAGGCTGCCGCCGATCGTGTCATCCGTAGTGACGGAGCCGCATGGCACAGGTAGGAAGTCGACTCCCGGGGCACAACCGAGCCCCAGGATCGCGTTCTTGCCGACCAGCACGTTCCGCCCCACGTGCACGATCGCGGTCGAGTACGCGTCGAGGCACCCCCCGGGAGCGATCCTCAGGTCGCCCCGGACGGCCAGGCTCGTGCCGTCCGCCACATAGTTGTTGCCGGTAAGTGTGAGGCTGCGGTCGTAGTTGCCAGAGATACGAGTTCCGGCATGCGAGCAGATAGGCGGCCCGGACGTCGGGTCGGCCGAGGCCGGCGCCGTCGAAACCGCAAGAGCGAGCAACGCACATAGACCAAGCAACACGCTCAGCCTCCCGATCCTCGCTCCTTCGTCTGGGCCGACGATCATCAACCTGGATTTGTTGGTCTTGTACATGGTGTCTCCTCGGCTCGAATTTGCCCTCTTGGTGGGTCGGGGTGGGTCGGGCGCGCGCACCTCGCTGATTTGGTCGACCCGGAAAGAACCTCTGGGGCCGCTTTCTTCCGTTGATGAGCCGGTTCGTGTTGTCGCCCTCCGCGTTCGTTCAGCAGGCGGAGCAGCGGGGCTGATGGTCCGGGCGAGGTCCTCATGATCCGATCTCCGGATCGCGACGGTGTCAGGCCAGCGCCGGGAGGGCGCGAGCGGTCGGTTGGCCGTAGCGGCCTTGTGGATCGGAACGGTTGGCGCCTTGGCCCGTCCCGAAATCACCTCGGACCCGCTCAGCGGCCGCATGTGCCCGTAGCCCGGTCGCGAAGTCGCCAGGCGGCATGAGCGGCGATGTGTTCCTCGTGCCCGTCGCGAAGTCGCCGCGTACCCCAGCGTCCGAGTCCATGGTTCTGAGGCCGGCTCCGAAGTCACCGTGAAACGAGACGCGCAGCGGCTGCGGGATGTCTGTGCTGTTGCCAGCGGCGAGTTCGTACTGCGATGAAAATACGTTCACATCCATTTCAATTACCTCCACATTGGGGACTAACTTGTGTGTTCCGAATGTCAAACCGGCTGATCACGTGTCGCGGAGCCGCCGGGTCATCAGCCGTCAAGACTTCCCTCGGGTGTCGGCGGCGGTCGCGGTTGTGATCGAGGCGCGTCGGCGGGCGCAAGTGACGTTGATCTCGAGGTGGTCTCCGGGGACGCGTCGCGTTGGGCGCGTATGGGCGCCCGAGGGCGCTGGCTATCGGATATTGCGGGGGGACATGGCGGTCTGGCAGCTCGTCAGAGCGGTGGCCGCGCCATTCCGGCACGCGCGTCGGTCAGGGTGGCGCGGAGCTTCTCGGTCGAGAGGTTGGGGTTGTAGAGCGGGCTGCAGCCGTTGGTGAGCAGTTCGCGTATGAGCGCAACGCTCGTGGGGTCGGGTGCGGGGGCCTGCTCCAACGCGCGAGCGAGGTCGAGCATCTCGGTGCGCACCACCGAGACACGGTCGCGAAGCACCGGGCAACAGTCGAACCGATGTGGAGGTTGGTTGGGGTCCGCCGCGCGTCGCAGGCCGCCGGCGAGCGCTTGGCGACTGGGAGTGCTGGTCAGGCGCCTCCGCTTGCGGGCGAGGTCAGGCAGGCGCGCGAGTTCAGGGAAGATCGCGAGCGCCGACAAGCGGCGCTCGCGCAAGGCATGGCAACCGAGGGCGAGGCTAACGGCGCCGATTGCGCACGCAGCGATCGTGATCCTGTAGCTGACCTGCCAGGCAACCGCGAACGGCAGCAGCGCCGCCATCACGATGGCGGTCGCGACACTTGCGCCGCGCCAGTCGCGGAGGAGATCGAGACCGGTCTGGACCGTCTGGAGCTCGCCCGGCTGCTTCGGAGGAAAGCTCAGGGGTGCGGCGGGGGTGCGTTGGGTCGACATTGTGCTCTCCGTGTTGATCGCCCGGACCTGGATGACCGAGCTAGCCCGCATCGATCGGCTGGTCCGGTGGCGCCCAGGAAGCTAAGGGCGTGCCGGTCGCCGCGCATCGGGAGGATTGACACACTTCTGACCGTCCCTGGCCGGTCTTGCGCTTGGGCCGATACTCAGGTCTGAGTACAGTTCGTTTTCCGGGGCGCCCCGCGTGCACGACCTTCCACCTTCCCTTCGGCTGTCTTCGCCGTTTCCGTTCGTCGGGCGGTCTATGGAGTTGCAGCGGCTCAGGACGCTCATGCCAAGGGCGGGCGGAGAAGGCCCCCGGGTCGTGCTTCTTGGCGGCGAGCCTGGGTCGGGCAAGAGTCGCCTGGTACGCGAATTCGCCCACGAGGTAGCCCGGGATGGCGCTCTGGTGCTTTACGGCGCGGGCGACGCCGTCGCGCGCACCCCGTATGGCCCGTTCACACAAGCCTTCGAGCATCTCGTGCAGATCGTCGGCTCGGTGGAGTTGCGCAGCGCGCTGGGCAACCGGGGCGGGGCGCTCACTCGCCTGCTCCCAGATCTGTCGGTCGGGCTTGGTCGGCCGGCTGAGCTGGCGACGGCCGATCCGGATACCGAGCGCCATCGACTCCACACCGCGGTCACCGAGCTGCTCGACGGCGTCGGACGCCGGCATCGGATCGTGCTGGTCATCGACGACGCGCAGTGGGCAGACGCGCCGACGCTGCTTCTGCTGCGGCACCTGACGCGTGCGGCGGGCGGGCCAGTGCTCTTGTTGGCGACGTTCCGCGAGGAGGAGGCCGGCATGCCTGAAGCGCTGGCGCAGACCCTGGCGGATCTGCGCCGGTCCGACGACGTTGTCCGCATGCGCCTGGTTGGACTTTCGGGCGATGAGGTGATCGAGTTCATCGAGCGCGCCGGCGAAGGCCGGCCGGGTGCCGCGCTGCCCGAGCTGGCACACGCAATTAGTGAGCTCACTGACGGCAATCCGTTCCTCGTGTGTGAGCTGTGGCGTGCGCTGCTGGAAACGAACGCCCTGGACGTGAGCGGCGGAGTGATACGACTAACGCGTCCACTCGCGACACTGGGGACGCCTGAAAGCGTTCGCGAGGTCGTCAGCCAACGATTGTCCCGGCTTGCCTCCCCGACCGGCGTGCTGCTCGATCTAGCGGCCACGGTCGGACCGGAGTTCGAGCTCGACATCGTCCGGCGCGGAACGGGTCTGGCCGAGGCCGAGCTTCGGAGTGCGCTTGACGAGGCGGTCCGGAGCGGGATCATCGAAGAGCTCCCGGAGCGCCAGCTGGTCTACCGGTTCACGCACGAGCTGGTCCGCCGTGCGGCCTACGATCGGCTGACCGGGGTACGGCGCGCCGAGCTTCATCTGCGAGTCGGCGAGTGCCTTGAAGCCGCCGACACGCGATCACCCCGCGCTCTGGCTGACCTCGCGCGGCATTTTGCTGCTGCCGCCCCCCTTGGCGAAGCTGGGCGGGCGATCGAATACAACGTCGTCGCCGCCCGTGCCGCGTTTGACGCGCTCGCGTTCGATCAGTCGGCAGAGCTTCTAAGCACCGCGCTGGAGCTAGGGGTCGACGAGCCAGCGCGACGGGCCGAGCTACTCATCGAACTCGGCTCCGCAACACAGCGGGCGGGCAGGGAGCTCGACGCGTTGGACGCTGTTCGGTCGGCCGCGGACCTAGCTCGCGAACTAGGGAACGCGGAGCTCTTCGCTCGGGCCGCCATCGGCTATGAGGCGGCCTGCTGGGCCCCGATGATCACCGACCAAGGCGCCGCCGAACTGCTCGAGGAGGCCGTGGCGATCGTCGGCGCGGAGCGTTCTGACCTACGCGTCGCGCTTCTGAGCGGGCTCGCCCGCGCTCTGGGCCTCCGGGGCGATCAGGCGCACGGCGTCATTGTGCGGGCGCAGGCCATCGAGCTCGCTCGGCGGTCGGGCGACCGCACTGGGCTCGCCATCGCGCTGATGCGGTCGTATTGGTCGCACGGCGCCGGCCTGAGCCAGACGCCGGAGATGCTGGCCGAGGCCAAGCAACTGGGCGAGGAACTGGGCAGCGTGGAGATTCGCGTCGAGGCGATGGCATGGCGCGTCCCAGTGTTCGTGGCCCTCGCCGACATGGCATCCGCCCGCCGCGAAGAGGCCGCGCTGCGCGACACCGCAGCGGCTACCGGACAGCCAATATTCATGTACATGGCCCAGCAGTTCGGTTCCGCGATCGCGCTGGCCGATGGTCGCCTCGAGGAGGCGGAGGTCATGGCATCGCGCTCGTTTGAAGCGGGGCAGTTGCTGACCGGTCGGGATGCGTCCGGGACGTACGGGGTCCAAATGTTCAGCCTTCGGCGCGAACAGGGGCGCCTATCGGAGCTCGCGCCGGTTCTAAGGATCCTCACCGCGCGCGACCGGGGGCACGGACCATGGCGGCCGGGACTCGTCGCGCTGCTCGTCGAGCTCGGGATGGAGGCAGAGGCAAGGCGGGAACTTGCGCAGATGGTCGATGAAGGACTCGATCAGTTCCGTGAATTGCTGTGGCTGGCCTCACTTACATACATAGCCGACGCCTGCGCTGTTCTTCGAGATGAGACCGCGGCAGCACTTGTGTACTGCGAGCTCGAGCCACTCGCCGAGACGAATGTGATGATCGGCCAGCTGGTCGCGTATTACGGCCCCGTCGACCGCTACCTGGGGATGCTCGCGACAACCCTCGGCGACTGGGGGCGCGCGGAGAAACACTTCGAGCATGCGATGGCTCGATGTCGCCAAATGAAGACGCTGACCTGGCTCGCGCACACCGAATACGAGTACGCGCGCTTGCTCGTCGCACGCGGTAGCTGTGAGCCGCAGAAAGTCGCCGCCTTGCTTGGCGAAGCCGCCCGACTGGCGTACCAGATTGGCTTGAGGACTCTCCGCGGCCGCATTAAAGAGCTAGGGGAGCCGATCGCCTCGGTGAGTCTTCCCGACGAGCTGTCTGCCCGCGAGGCGCAGATCCTCCGTCTCGTCGCCCGCGGCCTGACCAATCGCGAAATCGGGTCAACTCTGTTCATCAGCGAGCACACCGCGGCGAAGCACATCAGCAACATCCTGACCAAGACTGACTGCGCCAATCGCACCGAAGCGGCTTCCTACGCCCACCGGCACGCCCTTGTCGACGAATAGCAACTCGGATACGATCGGAGACCATGCCGCTCTACATCATCGAGCGGGCGTTCGCTGAGCAACTCGACCTCACGACAGACGACGTGAGGCTGCTCGAGGACATCAACGCCGACGAAGGCATCCGCTGGGTTTTCTCATTCCTCAGCGCCGACCGCCGACACACATACTGCCTCTACGAAGCCCCCTTCGCGGAGGCCATCATGGCAGCCGCCCGGCGGGCAAATATCCCTGCCGACGCCGTCATCGAAGTCGAAGCACAGACCCTCGGAGTCCCGGGCCGCGCGAAGGCCTGGGCAGCCACGCAACCTGCCTCATAGCCGGCGCACGCCGGCCGCGCGACTCTCATGGCCAGGCACTTGCGACGCTGCTCGGGCGTCTCATTCGCTACCGAGCCAACACGGGTCGAAGTCGAACGCGACTTAGGCTGACGTTTCGACTCCGCCAGGCGGGAGCGCTAGGCCCGCGGGGTCGGGCCGTGACGTTGTAGTGACGGTTCCGCTACGCACGCCCTGAGTCGCAGGCACCCTCCGGCCGGGAAGCTCCTCGGCTCTGATCAGGTGCGGGGCAACCCGCTCACGCCGGGATGGCCGAACCGCTAGGCCAGATCCGGCCTATCGCAAGCATGGCGCTCAAAGCACCAGTGAGTCGCGGATGGCGGGCGTCGCCCTCGGACTCTCGCGGAATCGCACGTGTCTGGCGATCAGGGATCGGCCAGACGGGGATTGATGCCGGATCAGCCGCTACAACCGGGGACCTTCGCCCTGGTGGTGCGGCCGTTGAAGGTGATCCGGGCGCGAGTGTAGAGCCGGGCGCTCTTGCCGCAGGGTCGAGCGCGGCTGAGCACGATCGTGGCCGGCGCCTTGAAGTCCATGTTGCCGCGGAAGGTGCCATGCCCGTGGACGACCGGCTTGCCCCAACCGGTCCACCGGATCTTCACGACAGGCACCTCGTGGGCGCTATCGAACGGCGCGTTCGCGGAGTGGAATATGCAGGTGCGCGGTTTCGTGAGCGTTACGACAAAGCTCTCGAGCCCCTGCAGTTGGACACAGGCCACCTCAGCTTTGCCTGCGCGGGCCTGGGCGATTGTCGGCTCCAGCACGGCCGGGGTTGCGAGCCCGGCGCCGGCCGACAATGCCGCGGCTACAAGCCAAGCCCACATTCCTCGCGCCATCTCTCACCTCGCCCAGACTGATCGAGCTCCGAAGACTAACGTCGGGCGCCCGGTAGCGCGGCGCTCAGCGGCAAGGGTGCCGAGGAACTGAGGCTCTGCGTACTGGCAACCGTCCACGGACCCAGATACTCCGCGGACGGCGGGATCACCGCCGCTCCAGATACCGGCGCCCCGCCTTCGATTTCCATGTGTATTCGGTCTGTTGGGAACCGAGCAGGATCCGCTGGTATGCCGGCCAGACGCTCTACCACACCGTTACGCCAGCGGACCTGCATGGCCGCCTGGGTCTTCGACCACGACTTCCACCTGCTCATCAACGTTGCCGTCAGCGGCCGTCCCCCCACAGGCACCCCGACCAGCCCACCTGCCTTCCCCCTTCGAATGCTCGGAGCGATGCGGAAGCCAGCCGCGGAGAAACCTGGCGCGTCGCACAGGTCGAGGCGAACGCGACGCGTTTGCGCGGGACCAGAACTGCCCTTGCGACCTGCCGGGTGGCGGCCCGCCGAGTTGCTCGGCTCACCCGGAGTTCAACGCGTGAGTGTCGCTAGCGATTAACGCCGTAATTAATGCCGCGACCCATGTTGGAGCTAATGGACGTCTCTCGCGGATTAACCCCTGGGCCAGAAATGGTCCGATTAGCAGGTATTTCGTGATGGGCACGGCTGGGCTCGAACCAGCGACCTCTCGCGTGTGAAGCGAGCGCTCTCCCACTGAGCTACGCGCCCGATGCGAGCGATTCTACGCGCCGGCGGCATCGGCCGACGGACGCGATGGCGGCGGTGATCAGCCTCCGCCGCTCACGGTCCCGCTTCCGCCGCCGTTCGAGCCGCTGCCGGATTTGGAGCCGGCGCCGCCGTGCGAGCCGGTGCCGTGGGAGCCGCCACTCCCGGCCGGCGCGGTCTCGGTGTGCGGTGAGCCGCCGGTCGCGCCGGTGTGTGATCCGCTCGGGGGCGGACTGCTGACGGTGCTGGGGCTGGTGCTGTGGGTTCCGGCGCCGGTCGACCGGCTTGGGCTGATTGTCGTAACGACCGGGGTGGTGTGGACCGGCGTATGGCTTGTGACGGCGGGCGTCACGTGCCCCGTGGTGGTGGGCGTCGTCTTCGCGGCGGCTTTGGGCGCCGAGTGGCCATGCACTTTCGGGGCCGCGGGCTTCTTCCGTGGAGGAGTCGTCTTACTGCTCCGCGTCGGCGCGTTGGCCGAAGTCGTCTGACTGGGGACAGTGGGCGTCGATTGGACCCCGGCCTTCGGTCCCGCGGGCGCGGCGACGACAGTGCCCGGCGTGCTCTCCGCGGCTGCCGCCGCCGTCGGGCGCTTAGATTCCGTCCCGCCGGAGGTGAGGGTGGCCAGGATCGCAACGAGGATGGCGCAGACTCCGAGCACGAGCGCCGCCCGGAGCCTTCGGCCGCGAAGTCGGGGAGCGTGAAGTCGGGGAGTGGGAAGTCGTGGGCGGCGGAGCCGCGGCGCGCGGACCCGAGGGGTCGGAAGCTTGGGGGCGGAGAGGCTGATCCGCGAACGCTTGCCCTTGTCATCCGCCGGTTCCGCGTCGGCTCGGTCGCGATCGGCGGTCGCCGCGGGAACCGCCTCCGCGGGCTCAGACCGCACGTCGTCGGCGGGCTCGGACCGCAAGTCGTCGGCGGCGTGGTGCTGAACCCATTCGGGGACGTCGATCTCACCGCCGCGCTCGTGTAGCTCGGCGAGTTCGCGAGCGGCTTCGAGGTGGCCCCGCTGCTCCGCGCGAGCAAGCGCGTCTTCGGCTTCGGCGAGCCTGTCGTGTGCGGCAAGGAGCAACGCGAGCCGGAACGCGGCATCCGCGACGCCGAGCTCGTCGGCCCGGCCGTATGCCGCCGCGGCGCCGGCGATGTCGCCACGTTCCTCGAGCAGCATCCCGAGCTCGTGAGCGGCGGTTGCGTGGCCGCGCTCGTCGGCGCGCGCCAACCACAACTCGGCCTCGGCGAGCCTGTCGTCGCCGGCGAGCAGCATCGCGAGCCTAAACGGCGCCTCGACATCGCCGCGCTCGTCGGCGCGGTGATAGGCAAGCGCGGCGTCGGCGATCTGCCCGCGTTGTTCGAGCAGTGCGCCGAGGTCGTGGGCGGCGGCGGCGTGGCCGCGCCCGTCGGCGCGGGCAAGCGCCTCCTCGGCTTCGGCCATTCGGCCGTGCTCAGCGAGCAGGATTGCAAGATGGAACGCACCGTCGGCGTCGCCGCGGTCGTCGGCGCGGCTGTATGCGGCGAGGGCACGAGAAAGATCACCGCGCTCTTCGAGTAACACGCCGAGGTTGTGAGCCGCGACAGGGTGGCCACGTTGGTCGGCGCGCGCGAGCCACTCTTCAGCTTCGGCCAGTCTGTCGTGATCGGCGAGCAGCATCGCGAGCTCGAACGCGCCGTCGACAACGCCGCGGTGATCGGCTCGGCGATAGGCCGCTGCGGCGCCGGTGCTGTCGCCGCGCTGTTCGAGCAGCACGCCGAGGTTGTGAGCCGCGGCGCCATGGCCGCGTTGGTCGGCGCGCGCCAGCCACTCTTCGGCTTCGGCCAGTCTGTCGTGCTCGGCGAGCAGCATCCCGAGCTCGAACGCGCCGTCGGCATTGCCTCGCTCGTCGGCTCGGCGATAGGCCGCCGCGGCGCCGGCGATGTCGCCGCGCTGTTCGAGCAGCACGCCGAGGTTGTGAGCGGCGGCGCCATGGCCGGACTGGTCTGCGCGTGTCAGGGCCTCTTCGGCTTCGGCCAGCCGGTTCTGCTCACCGAGCTGGATGCCGAGCTCGAATGCAGAGTCCGCATCGCCCCGCTCATCGACAGGGTCATACGCGGCTACGGAATCAGTCAAATGGCCTCATCGATCGTGCTCGTCTTCGCCAATGGCATGCTGGCGCCCCCGCGACTGGAAGATTGCCGTCGGTCGAACAACGAATCTGGCTGCGGTCCCTTCACGCGTGGGCCGGAAATAACACCGGCCAAACACAGAGAATCGCTCGCGCCCACAAAAGACTCGGTCCCTAGCGTCGTTTATCGGGCAAGTGGTTAGGCGATCTTGCGTGGGGATCGGTATCGCGTGGAACGAGATAGACGACGCTGTTTCAGCCTGAGCCCCGGCGCTCGGCGTCTCATGTCTGTGGTGGCTCTGTCGACCGCGATGGTCTCGTGGTTGGCTGTCGGGGTCGCCAGAGCGGACACGCCGCCGTCGACCAGCACGTTGCCGACGATCTCGGGTGTCGCCCAGCAAGGCCAGGAGCTGACCGCCGACCCCGGCCAATGGACCGGCGACGATCCGATCACGTACACCTACCAGTGGTCCGACGGCCAAACCGGTCCGACGGACACCCTGTCGGCGGCCGACGTCGACCAGTCCGTGACCGTCACCGTGACCGCGACGAACGCGGCGGGGGAGATGTCGGCGACGAGCGATCCGTACGGGCCGGTGTTGCCCGCGGCCCCGGTCGTGTCGAGCCCGCCGCCGGCGATCGGCGGGGTCGCGCAGCAGGGGGATGCGCTGAGCGTGAGCAACGGCGCGTGGGACAACAACCCGACTGGTTATTCGTACGCGTGGGAGGACTGCGACAGCTCGGGCAACAACTGCGCGGCGATCAGCGGTGCGACGTCGAGCAGCTACACGCTGCAGGCGTCGGATGTCGGGACCACGATCGTCGCGGTCGTGACGGCTTCGAACTCCGGTGGCGCGAACCCGGCGACGAGCGATCCGTACGGGCCGGTGTTGCCCGCGGCCCCGGTCGTGTCGAGCCCGCCGCCGGCGATCGGCGGGGTCGCGCAGCAGGGGGATGCGCTGAGCGTGAGCAACGGCGCGTGGGACAACAACCCGACTGGTTATTCGTACGCGTGGGAGGACTGCGACAGCTCGGGCAACAACTGCGCGGCGATCAGCGGTGCGACGTCGAGCAGCTACACGCTGCAGGCGTCGGATGTCGGGACCACGATCGTCGCGGTCGTGACGGCTTCGAACTCCGGTGGCGCGAACCCGGCGACGAGCGGGGTCGTTGGGCCGGTCCTGCCGGCAGCTCCGGTCGTGTCGACGCCGCCGCCGGGGATCAGCGGGACGGCGCAGCAGGGCAACACGCTCGTCGCGAGCCACGGACAGTGGAGCAACAACCCGACCAGCTACAGCTACGTCTGGCAGGACTGCAACAGCACGGGCAACAACTGCGCGGCCATCAGCGGTGCGACGTCGAGCACCTACACGCTGCAGGCGTCGGATGTGGGGAGCACGATCGCAGCGGTCGTGACGGCTTCGAATGCGGGTGGGCAGAACTCGGCGTCGAGCGGGACCCTCGGCCCGGTGCTCCCTCTGGCTCCGGTGGACAGCACGGCCCCTGGGATCACCGGTGCGGCGCAGCAGGGAAACACCCTGACCGCGAGCCATGGACAGTGGAGCAACAATCCGACCGGCTACAGCTACGCGTGGCAGGACTGCAACGCCACGCAGAGCAGTTGCGCGGCGATTGTCGGCGTCACTTCCAGTACCTACAAGCTCACCGCGGCGGACGTCGGGAGCTACGTGAGCGTGACCGTGACCGCGACGAACTCCGGTGGCAGCACACCGCTGACGAGCGCGACTGTCGGCCCCGTACTCCCGCCAGCGCCGGCGAACACCAAAGCGCCCGGGATCACCGGAACGCCTCAGCAAGGGGACACGCTGAGCGTGAGCAACGGGACCTGGAGCAACAGCCCAACCGGGTACGGCTACTCGTGGGAGGAATGCAGCTCAGGGAACTGCTCGCCCATTCCAGGCGCCACCTCGAACAGCTACACGCTGTCGACCGCAGACATCGGCTTCACGATCGTCTGCGTGGTAACCGCGAACGGACCAGGTGGAAGCGCCTCGGCGACCAGCAACAGGACAGCGGCCGTCGTCGCAGCTCCCACGCCGCCCGCCTCGCAGCCGACCACGACGGCGTTGCTCGCTTCGCCGGCGGCGGCGGTGACTAACCAGGGTTTGACGCTGATCGCCACGGTGACCTCCGTAACGAGCGGCAGCACCGCGCTGTGGGGGACCGTGACGTTCGAGAACGGTGGGGGAGCGATCACCGGATGCGCGAGCATGCCGGTCACGCCGAGCGGCCAGAGCGCAACCGTGGCGTGCTCGAAGTCCTTTGCCGCGTCGACGGCGCAGCTCACCGCCGTCTTCACGCCCACCGCCGGGTCGGTCCTCAAGGGCTCGGCCAGTCCGGCCGACAGCCTCGCGATTGGCCCCGATTCGACGGCAACCTCCCTCGAGGTGCCCTCGTCGGCCAACGTCGGCTCGAGCGCGACGTACACCGCTTCCGTTGCGCCGCCGGCCGCGCGCCCAGGGCCGATCGAACCGACCGGCTCGATCGAGTTTCTCGACGGCGGACAACCGATCGCCGCCTGCGCGAGTCAGCCCACGAGCGAGGGCCAAGCTACCTGCACGGTGACGTTCACGGGCTCGGGCGGCCACGAGATATCGGCCCGCTACACCGGCGACGCCAACTTCAGCGGGTCGAGCTCGCCGACCGAGTCGGTCAGCGCCGTCCCGGCTCCGACGAGCGTGCTCGGCACGATCACGTCGACGATGCAATGGGCGTTCTTTTACACGCCCTCGTACACGAAGGTGCGAAATCTCGTCGTCAACGGCGTGCTCAGCGGCGCAACCGTGCTGGTCAAGTGCCACGGACAGGGATGCCCGTTCGTCAACCGCGCAACGTCGCTCACCAAGCATGTGCTCTGCGGGAAGAAGACCACGGGTATGTGCCTCGTGTCCGGCACCTTCCTGGTCACACCTGGTTTCGCGCGCCACCGGCTCGGCGTCGGCTCTCGAATCACGATCGAGATCGTTCGGCCGAACTGGGTCGGCAAGTTCTACAGCTTCACCGTTCGGTCCCGACGTGGCCCACGGATCCAGATCGGCTGCCTAGCACCAGGAGGGAGCGTCCCCGGCCAGGGATGTTGAGCTACATGTAGCCGGACTCTCGTATCTTTGTCCAGAAGCCGGGGAAGGCCCGAAGGACGGCGTCCTCCGCTGCGTAGTTCATGTGTGAAGGATGAAGCACCCCGATCGGGCCGGATGACCGGCGGCTCGCCGTCTCGCAGGCCTTGTACCGGTCGAAAGGCGCTGATAAGCGTCGCATGCGCGTTGTTCGCTGTGCTGGCGATGCTGATCATGACGCTCGACGCCGGCGCCGACTCGCTCTCGGTCGGCTCTGGTCCCCAGATGGCGGCCGATGCCGCAGCCGCTCCGATGAGCATTCCTCGGCCGGCGGCCAAGATCGCCGGGGGCCATCGAGTCCGCAAGCGCCCAAAGATCGTCGTCCAGCCCCGGAACGTCGTGGTACCCGCCGGCCGGCTCGCCGGCTTTACCGCGGTGGCTTCGGGCGTGCCGGCGGCGCGGCCGCAATGGCAGCGCTCGACCAACGGGGGCCGGAAGTGGAAGAACATTGCCGGCGCTCACGGGGTGACGCTGACGTTCACGGCCCAGGCGGCGCAGTCCGGCACCAGGTACCGGGCGGTGTTCACCAACGCCGCCGGCCGGGCGATCACCCGGATGGCGGTGCTGACGGTCGGCGTCCGGGGCATCGACTCGGGCCACCCGACATCGACGACCACCGCCGGCAGTGGCTCCGTCGGCCCCGTGGGCTCATCCGGCTCGGGATCATCCGCATCGGGACCGTCTGGCGGCGGAACTGGGTCGTCCGGTGACGTCGCACCGCAGGTCACGGCCCAACCCGCGACTGCCACGGTCGTGGATGGGCAATACGCGACCTTTAGTGCTGCTGCGTCGGGCACCCCCGCGCCGGCCGTCCAGTGGGAGGTGTCGAGCGACGGCGGTGAGACCTGGGCCCAGATCATGAACGCGACCGCCACCACGTACACGTTCAAGCCCGACTCCACCGAGAACGCGAACGAGTACCGCGCGATGTTCACGAACGGCGCGGGCACTGTCGCCACCAACCCCGCGTCCCTCGTCGCCGCCACCGATTCCGCGAATTGGGCGGGCTACATAGCTCTCGGCCACGAATTCAGCTCTGTGAGCGGCAGCTGGGATGTGCCTGCCGTGACCTGCACCGGAACTGACAGCACATACTCGTCGCAGTGGGTCGGCATCGACGGCGTCGAAGACCCCTCGGTGGAGCAGGATGGGACCGAATCCGACTGTGTGGGTGGCGTCCCGACCTACAGCGCCTGGTACGCGATGTGGGGAGACAGCGAGGTCAACGGGGGCGACGTGGTACAGCTCTCGTCCTCGAGCTATCCGGTGAACCCAGGGGATGCGATTACCGCGTCGGTCAGCCTCTCGGGGGGCATCTGGACGCTCGCGATCAGCGACACCGCGGCGGGCTGGCAGTACACGGCCAACATCCAATCGCCCTCGCCGGCCCCACCGCAGTCCTCGGCGGAGTGGATCCTTGAGCGCCCCCTGGAGGGTGGCGCCCTGCCGGCGCTATCGGACTTCGACAGCGCGTCGTTCACCGGCGCGGCCGCGACCGACAGCGCCGCCAGCGGACCGATCTCGGCGTTCACCGACCAGCCGTCGGCGATGGTTGCCTTGACAGCCCCGACCGTTCTGGCCACGCCCGGCCCGCTCATCCCGAGCGGCGATGGCTTCAGCGTGACGTGGCACGCGGGCAGCTGATCAAACCCTCCTGGGTGATCTGACCCGCCAGCAGCCGAGCGCCCTTTGCATGATCTCGGGGCGCGAGCGCCCCGATCCTGTCGCGCCCGCATCGGCACGGCAGCAGATTGTTGGGGACATTGCTCACAACAATCAACATCAAGGCGCTCGCGGACGGCTACTTCGTCGTCGCCCAGGGGCTGGCGGCGAAGTTCTACGGCGTCAAGCCGACCTACTCGTAGTTCGACGGCTGCTCCCAGGGTGGCCACCAGGCATTGACCGTGGCCGAGCGGTTCCCGAAGGACTTCAACGGGATCCTCGCCGGCGCGCCGGCAAACATCATGACCGAGCTCAACTCGATCCTGCACGAGTACGAGTTCGACGTCGTTCTCGACAAGTCGGGCCATGGGCTCCTGGACGCGCCCGAGGCGACGATCGTCCTGAACGGAGCGTTGAAGAAGTGCGATCCCAAGGTCGGGTTGATGCTCGACTACCGCGGGTGTCAGCAGCAGTTCAAGCTCAACTCCGTCGAGGGGGACGGTTACGCCGGCGACGTTCATCACCGCCTGGCTGCAGTACTTTGCGTTCTGAGAAGGACATCGGCACCCAGGCCGTAGCGAACGAACCATTTACGAAGGGCTTGCGGATGTCGTGCGCTGGACTGAGAAGGGCAGGGCGCCGAACCGGATCCAGGCCAACGCCTACCAGTCGAGCCTGCCCTCCGTCGGCCCGGGTGGTCCCCTCTAGGAGGCGGCGGCCCGCCCCCGACCACGGACCTGACTTCGTCGGCAAGGTGAGCAAGGCGTTCGAGGCGCCGACGCCGTGGCTCGGCGAGATGAACAACATCATGATCTGGTGCAACGCCAGAAGGGTCGGCGGCCGCAAACGGGTGATGCCGACGTCCTGAGTCAGCGCTCGCGATCAGACGGTGCTATTCGTCGCCGGCCACGGGCGGCGACGCGCCACCGGCGCGCTCGTCCCACCGGGCTGGCCAAAGACCGGTGTGACGAGCGCTTACGGTGTCTCTGCTTCGGACGGGAGCAGGCGCGCCAGCGACTCATCCATGGCGTCGCGAACGAACTGCTGAGATACGAGCGGCCGGAAGCGTTGATCGTCTCCGGGCAGGCTCTTGACGCGGACATTACGAAGTCGCCCCAGCCGGGCCCGTCGGCGCCGCATCAGCAGCTGCTCATGAGCGTACGACTGTGGCTTGAGGACAAATAGAAGCTCGGTTCCCCGTCCAGCGAGCCGTTCGATTCCGCGCTCGCCTCGATTCGAGAAGAACTGCCCGATGACAACCGCGGCGTGGTGAAGCTTCAGCAGGACGTGAAGGAATCGCGTAAGCACGAAGATGACCTTCAGCTTGGCGGCGGAGTCGCCAGGCCGTGGCTCTCTGACGCTCAGCCAGGAGTCTCGGATGTTGACCGCCCACCACGTCCAGCGGAAGAACGCGAGGCCGATCGCGAAAACGCCGACGACCCGACGATCCCTTAGTGCCACATGGAACGAACGGTATGCGCCCGAGCAGAAGCCAACCAGCAGGAACCGGCTCGGCAAACCGCGACGCTCGAGCGCGTCGAGCAGCTCCTCCAGGCGTTCGGCCTGAACCGTCGTGTAGTGGTCGTGGAGCTGATCCCACGCGCGTTCGTCGCCGGCCGAGTCTCCGAGTCCCACCGGATCGATGCGCACGGAGGTCACCCCGCGGGTCGCCCACCGCCGGGCGGTCTGGACCCAGAGGCGGTTAGGTCCGATCCTCCTGTCCGAACCGCCACTGGAGAAGACTGCGCACAGGTTCGAATCCTTTGCCCACAGCGGTTCGGTAATCACCGCGAAGACCTTCCCGGCGGGCAGATCGATCCATGTGGACGTTTCCCGTATCGCGATGCCATCTTCAATGATCTCGATGCTGTCCGTGCTCGCCACTGGATCGACACATGCCGCTTCCCGTCCAGGGCTATCGGTATCGCCCAGCCAGGCGACCGAGGCCTCGATGACGTCCGTGGGTACCACGGATTTCTGGACATAGAGCATCAGAGCTTCGTATTCGTCTCCGCGCTCGGTCGTGAGCTTGAGCCCGCCCGCCCGAATGTGCTCGATCAAGTCCTCGTCGGCTTTGACACCAGTGCGCTGGAACAGCAGAACGTTTCGGTCGGCTGGATCCTGCAGGTGCACTTTCCGCAGGTCGATCGCGCTCAGCGAAGCGGCCAGATCCTTCGGGATCACCTGTCCACTCTCGTCGAGCAGGTCGCCCTCGTCCAGTTCCAGCGAAGTCGACTCGTCGTTGGGATCGAGGTGAACCCGCCTGTCGATGTCGACTTGGGCCGCGACTTGAAGCTCCCGCACCAAGTGCCGTCCTCGGGCCGGTACGCCCCACAGGACGAAGTCGTCGATCGGAGCACCACTGGCAGCCGCCAGCCAAGCAAGCTGGCCGCCGAAGCCGATTCCCACGACGCACACGCGCGCGGCTCCCATCTCTGTCCGGAGCCACGAACTTCCCGCGACGACCGCCTCGATCCACGCAGTCAGGCGGCTAGGAGACCGGAGGTCGCCACCGCTGTCGGCCGTGCCAGGAAGATCGAATCTGAGTGCGGGATATCCCGCCTCAGCGAAAGCGGTCGCCCAGGCGCGCCGCGCCCGATGGGTACACAGCTCGCTCCAGCCGAACGGCGGACAGAACAGCACGCCGGTCGCGCCCTCGCTATCTGACACCGGCAGGTGCACGGTCGCAAACGTCGGGTCAGGCGAAGTATCGAGGTAGACGACCCTGGTGCGAGTGTCATGAAACCGGCCGTCCGGCTCGTCGACGACGTTCAAGTTGTCTGGCCGCAAGTTGACCTGCGATTGCAATTCCTGCTCCATTGCCTATCTCGCCACCTGTTTGCCGTCGATGAGCCAGCGTCGATGGATCGCCCCAATAAGAACCTGCTTATTCGAAAAACCCACGGGATTCGCCGAAACTTCTGGTGTGCCGGAGTACCGAAAACGGCGGAGCGTTGGCCTCACGCCGCGCGCGCGGCGTAGTACAGAGAATCCTGTGGACCCGAGGCGCCCGGACCGACGGTCCGCCCGTCGGACCCCAGGCACTCGAGCAGCTCGTATCCGAGTTCCTGGAGCTGCCGCTCCTGGTCGTCCCGGCTGATGTAGTAGTGCAGCAGGCTGTAGTCGTGCGGAAAGTCGTTGAGAATCGCGTGGTCGCCGTTTCGCTGCTCCAAGGGAGCGAGCCGCTTGCGATTCCTCTTCCGCTCCCGCCGGCTGCGCAGGCCGTTGACAAGCTCGACCGGCGACTTCTCGATCAGCTTGCGTAGTTCGTCTCGTGTCGAGGTGACCTCCCACTCCCTGGGACCGGAATTGAAGTCCAGCCATCCAAGGTCATGGGTCGAGAAGATGAACAGGCCATCCGGCGCGAGCAGATCCTTCATGTCGGCGATGACCTGCCGCCGCTCGCAGTCGTTGAAGACGTCGATCAGGTTGTCGGGTGCCAGGACGACGTCAAACGTGCCTTCGACGGAGTCCCTGACCTTGCTGGCGTCCCCGACTCGAACGTTCGCATCGGGCAGCGTCCGGCGGCAATACTCGACCATCTTCGGCGCGAGGTCGATCCCGTGCGCCTCCGCTCCGATCATCACCAGGTACGCCAATACGCGGCCGGCGCCACAGCCTACGTCGAGAACACGGCCGCGCAGCTTCTCCTGGTAGCGGATGAAGATCTGCACCTCGACCGGCGTGAGCACGTTGTTCGCGTACGTCTGGATGTGCTTTCCGGTGGCCCACTCGGACGCGTTCCAGGCCGACTGGCTCGGCCCTGCAGCCTCGGATGCTTCTAGCAATGTCATGAGTCCACGATGTCCTTCACTCAGCGGGTTTTAGGAACAGGGCAGCCTCAGGCGACGGCGACGGCGACTGCGAGTGACTCCATCGCCCGGTCCCAGGCGTCGGCGAGAGCATCGATCCGCGGCTCCGGATCGAACTCGCGACGACGAGCCAGTCTGAATGACAGCGCCTTGCAGCCATCGACGATCTCGCCCATCGCCGTGGCCGCCGACTCCCCGCGCTCGCCGAGCAGCCAGCGGGCGTGAGCAGCGGCGATTTCGAACGCAGATCCGGCCATCCGCACGGTGGCGAATGCGTAAGCGTGGTACTCGTCGAGGCCGCCGGAGAGCAGCGCGGGAAGCTCGCCGGCGAGTTGGGCACCGAACCGCTCGAACGGGTTGTCCGCCGGACGCTTGCCCAAGTGACGCCGGAGAAGTCCGAGTGCGGCCGCGCGCAACGCCTCGCCCTCAAGGGGCTCGCCGGCGTCGAACCTCGCGATCTCGGTATAGGGAGGCAGCACGTCGTCGGAGAAGTCCCTTCCCAGCCGGAACACTCCCCGGTAGTCCTCGCCCTCGAGGTCGTAAAGCCCGGCGCTGTGGAAGTAGCGCAGGGTCTCTGAGCCGGGATCGATCGCCTCCGCCGCGACAGTCGACTTGACGTGCCCGGACCGGTAGTCAGTGGCCCCGGTGTCCGGTAGGTAAAACGAATCTAGCTCGACTAGGATCGTGCGGCCGCGCTCGAGCTGCTCGGCGATCTGCACGGGTAGCGGCCGGTAAGGCTGCATCTCGTGGATATCCACACCGAACAGCAACTCGAGATCCTCGGGCGGCGGTTTGAAGAACGTCCACTGGTCACCTTCGAAATCCATTCGTACGAGATGCCCGAACGCGGCGACAGGTTCGTAGCCGCGCGCGTGCAGGAGCTCGATGATGACGTCGGTGTAGCAGTTGGTCTCGAGGTAGGTCCGACCCTCACCGTGCAGAAAATGCTGACGGTAGTCCGCCGGATCCTTACCGGTGAGGCCCGGCGACCGCGTCGTCGTCGTCGCCAACGCTAGCTCCAGAGCCTGTCGCGAATGTCCGTCGGCCAGGTGGCGGGATCGAGTCCATGGGTGCGTAGCAGGGCCAGCACGATCCGCTCGTGGCCGAAGCCGAGGCATGCACTATGGGCGACACTGCCGTCGGAGAGCTCGATCTCGAAGACCTCGCCGAAGTGGTCCCGGTGATAGTTGAACGACGCGCATGCCGTGGGTTCCGGGCCGGCGATCGGAACCAGGATCTCGAGCTTGAGAGCCTGTTCTCGCTGGCTACTTGCCAGCATGCGACCCTTGCGCCCGAAGAACGGGTCGTTGGCGTTGTCGAGCTCCGCGTCGAGGCCCAGTGCACACAACAGCTCAAGGCCCCGGTTGGCCCATTCGTCGCGCCACGCGAACACGGTCTCGGGCTCGCCGATGCGAACAAGCTCGTGCTGGCGGAACATCTGCCGGCGGGCGGGATCGTGCGAGGGCTCATGACGGAACACCCACGCGCCCCCTGCCTCCACGAAGATGCCACCGGCCGGAAGCGCGCCGCGCGCACCGATCGCCGGGTACACCGGGTAGCACGCGGCGGGCATCAGCGAGAGGTCGGTCATCTCCTGATGTTCGCCCCAAGGCTCGTGACGGCAGGCATGCTCGTACTGAGTCGCGGCTTCGGCCTCGGTCCCCTCGAACGCATACACGGTCCCGCACAGATGCGGGAACGAGCCGAGGTAGCCGCTCATCTCGAGGTGCTTGCGCGGGAGCAGCGGCGGGAATCGCAGTCGCTTGGCGCCATTACGGAGCGCCTCACGCGTGAGGAGAGCCTCGAGGCGCAGACGCACGTCCTCGAAATCCTCGTTGTGGCCATAGATTCCCGGCACGCCCGACGGAATGAGCAGCCCTTCCTCGACCAGCTCTTCGAGCAGCTCTGCCTGGTCGTTCGACGCTTCACGGACTTGGGTCGCCATCTCTAGATCTCCTTCGCAATCATCAGAAGGCCGGCGTCAACGGCGTGGATGCGCTCGTTGGCGACCATCAGCCGGGCGGACAGGGCATCGCGAAGATGGCGCCCGACTCCGAAAGGGGAGTCGTTCTTGTACGCCATGATCCCGATCACCTCGAGCACCGCCGTGCAGATGCGCGGAGTCTGCTCCGAGGCCGCGAGCTTCAGGTTGTTGAACCGCAGGATCGAGCCCATCGTTCCGAGACGCTCCCTGTCGGACTCGCTCCAGGCGACGAAGTCGGCCAGTGCGCAGTGCACCTCGGCCCGCAGCATCGTCAGCTCGCTCATCACCCTGGACAGGCTGTGCGCGGCCGGGACCGGCGCACCGGGATTGCGACGAGCCGCAGCGCGGACGAAAGCGCGCCCCCGCTCGAACGCGTCGGTTGCGATCCCCAGCCACACGAACGACCAGAAGATGTGCGAAAGGGGCACGTGCGACTCGTTCATCACGGTCGAGAAAGGAGCCGTCAGCACCTGCTCGGGTTGGAAGCGCGCGCGCACGACGAAGCCGGGTGAGCACGTCCCGCGCATACCGATGGTGTCCCAGGTGCCCGCCGGCTCGAGCTCTGTCTCCGCTGCGTGGCTGAGCACGAGGACCTGGTCGCCGGCGTCGGCCAGCGGGGACCGCCGCGCGGTGGTGAAGAGGTCGTCCGCGTAGGCCCCGTAGCTGACCGTCGGCGCCTGCTTCTCGAGCGTGAGCGAGCCGGTGTCGTCGAGTGTCACGGCGGCGATCGACCGACTCATGTCGCCGCCGGTCCCGATCTCCGAGGTCACCGAAGCGATCAGACGCTGGTCGCGTGCGAGCTCGGAGAGGTAGCTCTCGAACCACGGCGCATCGTCGAGATGACGGACCATCGTCCCCACCTGGATCTGGTGCATGGCAAAAACCATCGCGCTCGCGGAGCAACGACGGCCAAGCTCGAAGCACGCATGGGAGATCGCCTCGACCGACACACCGCCGCCGCCCAGCTCCTCGGGAACCTGCGCCGACAACGCTCCGGCCTCGCGTAGCGCCTCCACCGTCTCGCGCGGGAAACGCGCGTCGCGATCGACTTCGTCGGCGTGGAGCGCGGCGACATCGGTCGCGATGCTCCGGACCGTGTCGACAAATGCCTGATCCCTGTCAACCGAGACGCTCACGCCGCCTGCTCCTGGATCTCGCCGATCGCCAGCGCGATCGAGGTCACGCTCTCGAACACGCACCGCTTGAGCATGTTGTCCGGGAACTCGACGTCGAACGCGTCCTCGAGCGCGAGCATCACGCCGACGCTGGCGTGCGAGCTCATACCGGCCTGGAACAGGTCGGCGCCGTCGTCCAGGCTGTCGATGCCATCCGGAATCCGCGCGTGAACAGCGATCACCTCGCGTACTTCGTTCCGTAGGTCTCTCATTTGGCTTCTCCCACCTCCGACTGGCTTAGAGCCGTCATTGATCGTCTCCTTATCCCGCCCCGAGCGATCTTGCCGGCTCGCGGACTGTCCTTTCGTGACCGGATTTCGCGCTTACCGAAGGGCCCCCCCGGGGTAAGCCTTTTCCTACCGACAAACGCAACGACCGCGGGTCTTTTTGCGCGGCGGTTGCCCGCCCGAATCCGAAGGTCCCGAACGCCAACGCGCCGCGCTTGTTCTGCTCGGCGGTCGGCACAGCGGCCGCGTAAGCGAAACCATAGAATTCGGGTCGTGGCGGGCCGTGGTGCGGAGGTGCACGAGCTGTCGGAGGGCTGGGAGGTCGGTGGGTGCGAGCCCGACGCGTGCCCAGTCCCGGAGCAGCTCGATCGACTGGACTGGATCCCGGCGCAGGTGCCCGGCACGGCTGGGTCCGCGCTCCGCGCGGCCGGCCTGTGGGAACCCGGCGACGCTCGCGACCTCGACGATGACGACTGGTGGTTTCGCCTGCGGTTCGACGCCGAGCGCGCTCGCGATGACGAGCGGCTGATCCTCGCGCTCGACGGGATCGCGACCGTAGCCGAGGTCTATCTGAACGGCGAGCAGCTGGCCGTCAGCCCGTCGATGTTCCTGGCACACCGTTTGGACGTGACAGGCAAGCTCGGGGAGCGCAACGAGCTCGCGATTCGGTGTCTCGCTCTGAAGCCGCTCCTCAAGGTTTCCCGCCGGCCACGCGCGCGCTGGCGAACGAAACTCGTGAGCGACGGCAATCTCCGGTTCTTTCGCACCATGCTCATCGGCCGAGCGCCCGGCTTCACGCCGCGGGCGGCGGTGGTCGGGCCGTGGAAGCCGGTCCGGCTAGAGCGCCTTCGCGGGATCGCGGCGAGCGAGCTCCGGGTCCGCACGCGACTCGACGGGCGCTCGGGGCACCTGTCCGTCCACGCAGGGCTCGACGTCCTGGCCGCGGACGCGAGGGTCGAGACCGCGTCACTCGTGCTGTCGGGTCCAACGGGCGAGCACAACGCCGAGCTCATACCAAAGCAGGACTCGCGCGCGGTCACGGTCGCCGGCGAGCTGGCCGTGGACGGGGCCGAGCGCTGGTGGCCGCATACACACGGAACTCCTGCCGTCTATCGCGCGAGCCTGATGCTCGGTCTCGGCGATGAGCAGGTCACGATCGACGCCGGGAGAGTCGGCTTCCGGTCGCTCGAATACCCCCGAGACCTCGAGCGCGACGGCATCCTGCTGGTCATCAACGGAACGACCGTCTTTGCGCGCGGAGCCGTGTGGACGCCGCTCGACGTAGCCCGCCCGTGTTCGCTCGAACGCGACCTGCGGCCGGTGCTCGCGGAGGTCGTCGAAGCCGGCATGAACATGCTGCGCGTGCCTGGGATCGGCTGCTACGAGAGCAGTGCGTTCTACGACGCGTGCGACGAGCTCGGCATCCTCGTCTGGCAGGACTTCATGTTCGCCAATATGGACTACCCGGCTCAAGACGAGCAGTTCATGGCGATCGTCCGGCGGGAGGTGCAGGAGCTGCTGGACGTACTCGCGCCGAGGCCGAGCCTCGCCGTGATCTGCGGCGGGAGCGAGGTGGCACAACAGGCGGCGATGCTGGGCCTCGACCCGAGCGTCGCCGGTGGGCCCCTGTACGAGGACTTGATGCCGTCCGCGATCAAGGACGCCGGGCTCGACACCGCGTTCGTCCCGTCCACGCCGTGGGGAGGCGATCTCCCGTTTCGTCCAGATCGCGGAGTCGCGAACTACTACGGTGTCGGCGCCTACCTCCGGCCGCTCGTCGACGCCCGCCTGGCGGAGGTTCGCTTCGCGGCCGAGTGCCTGGCGTTTTCGAACGTGCCCGACGAGGACGCGCTCGAGCCGATCCAAGTGCCGGGTGGCCTGGTCCCCCATCATCCCCGCTGGAAGGCCGGGGTTCCGCGCGACGTCGGGGCAGGATGGGACTTCGAGGACGTACGCGATCACTACCTGCGACTGCTCTACGGCCATGACCCTGTCGCGCTGAGAAGCACCGATCCCGACGGCTACATGGACCTCAGCCGTCAGGTCACCGGAGAGGTCGTGGCGGAGGTGTTCGGAGAGTGGCGACGCGCGGCATCGCCGTGCGGGGGAGGGCTCGTGCTGTGGCTCACCGACGTCTGGGCGGGGGCGGGATGGGGCCTGCTCGATCACCGCGGGCTGCCGAAGGTCGCCTATCACCACATGCGTCGCGCGTGCGCCCCGGTTGCCGTCTGGACCACGGACGAGGGCCTCGGCGGCGTGGCGGTCCACGCGGCCAACGATCGCCCGGAACCCGTCGACGCGATCCTCCGGATCGCCACGTACCGGGATTTCGGCGTGCGCGTCGATCAAGTCGAGCAGCCCGTCTCGCTCGGCCCCCACGGCGGCCATACCGTCAACGTCGAGACGATGCTCGGGCGATTCGTCGACGCGTCGTGGGCGTACCGGTTCGGTCCGCCCTCTCAGGACGTGATCGTCGTCAGTCTCGAGCACGCCGACGAGGACCGCCGACGTCTTATCTCACAGGCGTTCCGATTCCCTGCTGCCCGTCCGAGCGGTCGCGAAACGGCGGCGCGGCTCGGTTTGGCCGCCACGATCGAGAGCCACGATGAAGTCACGGCGACGGTGACGGTGCAAGCTGACCGCCTCGCCTACGGCGTGCGACTGCGAGTCCCGGGATTCGTCCCAGATGACGACGCGTTCTCCGTCGAACCCGGTCACGCGCGTGAGATCCAGCTTCGGCGAAGCGGGCCCGAATCCACGGCGCACGCCGGGCACATCACCGCGCTGAACCTGATCGGCCGCGTCACCGTCGCTTCGAGCTCGGTCGCGTAACGCGCGCGTTCCGCGACCGCGCGCAAGCTCGGTCGTTCGAGATTCGTTCCTCGGATGTTCCGATGACGGACCACGCCCTCGATCAGTCGCTGCCCGCGGCACGAAGTGCGCGCAAGCCGCGATGGCGGCTGCGTATCCTCGTCGTCGGCCTTGGTGGCGTCCTCGCGGTCGGCGCCGTCCTCATCGGTCTGGCATGGAGGGCGTCCAACGAACTGATGTACGGCCCTCCCGCACATTACGCTTGGAGCCTGGCCGACTATCCGGCGCTGGCAAAAGTGGCCGAGCCGCTCACCGTACACAGCAGCACCGGCGCGACGCTCGTCGGGCGATTCTTCCCGGGGAGGTACCACGCCACGATCGTCCTCTCCCACGGCTACGGCGGCGACCAGGACGAAATGCTTCCAGTCGCCAACACATTGCATGCTGCGGGCTTCACCGTCGTCACCTACAACGAACGGAGCCGGGGTGGCAGCACCGGGCAGGGCACCTGGGGAGCTCTCGAGACACAGGATCTGAGGTCGGTAATCGACACCGTGGTCCGCCACCGGTACGTCGACCCGGACAACGTCGCAGAGTTCGGGTTTTCTATCGGAGCCGACATCAGCATCCTCGAGGCCGCTAACGATCCGCGCGTCAAGGCCGTGGTCGCCGTTGCCAGCTGGCCGACCCTGAGCGGTTACATGAAGCCGCGTCTGAGCGACGTCATCCTGCATCCCACCGCGGTGTTCTCTCCACTCGCGTTGAAGTTGCTGGAGCTCAGGACCGGGGCTCAACTGGGTCAGGTGCGCCCCGTGGCGGTCATCGCCCGTATCAGCCCGCGGCCGATCCTGCTCATTCAGGGGCTCGCCGACACGGACGTCAACCCCGGCTCGGGGGTCGTGAACTTCGACCACGCGCGGGCCCCACGACAGCTGTGGCTCGTCAAGGGCGAGGGCCATAATGACACCGTGGCCCCAGGCGGTGCCGGAACGTCCACGCGCGTCGCCGCATTCTTCACTCACGCGCTTGCGCCACAACGCGGCTGAGCTACGGCAGGGACGCGCTACCGCCGACCTCGTCGAGGCGTCCGGTCAGGTAGCGACGTTCTGAGTCGGTACGGGCCAGGGTGAGGGCTTCGCCGTACGCGGCGCCGGCCTCGGCGTAGCGGCCGAGCCGGCGCAGGAAGTCAGCGCGGGTTGCGTACAGCAGGTGATAGTCGCGTAGCTCTCCGGACGCAACGAGTAGGTCCGTCAGCGCTAGCCCGTCGTCGAAGGTCGTGGCCATGCCCACGGCGATTGCGTGGTTGAGCTTGACGAGCGGATTCGCCGTCACCTCGAGCAGCCGTTCGTACAGGGCGGCGATCCGCGCCCAATCGGTCAGGTCGGGGTGCGGCGAGTTGGCATGGCAGGCGGCGATCAATGCCTGCAGCCGGTATGGCCCGAGGCCGTCGCTGCCGACCGCCCCCTCCAGCAACGCGTTGGCGTGCTCGATCTCCGCCTGATCCCACACAGAGCGATCCTGTTCTTCGAGGGTGATGACGTCGCCGGCCGCGTCGGTCCGGGCCGTCCGCCGGGAATGCTGGAACAGCATCAGTGCGAGCAGGCCGCTCGCCTCGGGCTCGCCCGGCATCAGCGCGGTCAGAAGGCGGGCGAGCCGGATCGCCTCGCGGCAGAGGTCGACCTTGATCAGGTCAGAGCCGCTGGAGGCGGAGTAGCCCTCGCTGAACATCAGGTAGAGCACGGCGAGCACGCCGCTCGTACGCTCCGCGAGCAGATGCGCCGGAGGCACCCGATACGGGATCCCGGCGTGAGCGATCTTGTGCTTTGCACGTACCAGTCGCTTCGCCATCGTCGGCTCCGGAACGAGGAACGCGTACGCGATCTCGGCGGTGCTCAGCCCGGCGAGCGAGCGAAGGGTCAGCGCCACTCGCCCCTCGAGCGCCAGGGCCGGGTGGCAGCACGTGAAGATCAGCCGCAGGCGGTCGTCGTCGATCCCGCTGTCGTCGTGTGTGTCGGTCGCTGTCACGTCCTCGTCCTCATCCCCTGTCCCGATCAGCGCGGCGGACGCTCGTAGGCGGGCATCCCGCATCCGTTCGTGGCGCAGCCGGTCGATCGCTCGATTGCGCGCGACCGTTGTCAGCCACGCCCCCGGCTGGCCGGGCACGCCCTCGCCCGGCCAGCGTCGCGCCGCTTCGGCGAACGCCTGCTGAGCGCAATCCTCGGCCAGGTCCCAGTTGCCGGTCCGCCGGATCAGCCCAGCCACGATGCGGCCCCACTCCTCGGTGAAGGCCGCCTCGATCGCGCGCGATGCGTCCCGGGTCATTCCTCCACGAACGGCCGCAACTCGAGCGAGCCGAAGCGAGCGACCGGATGCTTGCCGGCGATCTCGATCGCCTCATCGAGATCGGCGCAATCGAGGATGTCGAAGCCCGCGATCTGCTCCTTGGCTTCCGCGAACGGCCCATCCGCGATCACGACCTCGCCTTCGCGGACGCGTATCGTGGTCGCGTCCGCGGCCCCGCCCAGGCGCTCGCCCAGGATGCGCACGCCCCTGCCATCCATCTCGTCGACCCAGGACTGCGTTCTAGGACCGATCGTCGCGACCTCGTCGGCGGGAAGCTCGATCGCCTCGTCAACGCACACCAGCATCATGTACTTCATCTCGAATCCCCTCTCGTAGGGCTTGCGCTTGATTCAACACCCCTACGACGAACGAGTGCGGCGGGATGGACAACCTGCAGACGAGATCCACGAATCCACATGCTGGGCCCGCAGGCGAGCGCCCCGGTCGCCCGGGGCGAGCCGCTCGCTAGAGACGGACGAGGTTCTCGACCCGCATGCCGCGGGTCACACCTCGAAGGTCCACGAACAGCGCGCTCCGGGCGGCGATGGATATGTGATCGATCCGGGGATGAGCCGTGACCAGGACGACGGCGTCCGCCGCTGCGATGGCGTCGTCGTCGAGTGGCACGCTCTCGAGCCCGAGCATCGGAAGCGACGGCACGTATTCGTCGTGATAGCTGACGATGCCGCCGCGGCCGGCCAGGACCTCGATGATCCTGAGCGCCGGTGACTCGCGGATGTCGCCGACGCCGCCCTTGTAGCTCGCCCCCAGAATCAGGATCCGCGAGCCCTTGACCGGCTTGGACACATCGTTGAGCGCCTGTTCGACCCGCTCGGCGCAGTGGTAGGGCATGTACTGGTTGATCTTGCCGGCAAGCTCGATGAACTCGGTGGACATGTGGAACTCGCGGGCACGCCACGTGAGGTAGAAGGGGTCGACGGGGAGGCAGTGGCCGCCCATGCCGGGGCCTGGCTCGAAGCGCATGAACCCGTAGGGCTTCGTCGCCGCGGCGTCGACGACCTCCCAGATGTCGATTCCCATGCGCTCGGCGAGCACCGCGAGCTCGTTGACGAGCGCGATGTTGACCGACCGGAAGATGTTCTCGAGCAGCTTGGTCAGCTCGGCGACCTCGGGGGTCGAGACCCTGACGATCTCATTGCACACCCGGCGGTAGAGCTCGTCGGCGCGGTCCAGGCACGCCGGCGTGATGCCGCCGATCACCTTGGGGGTGTTGCGAAGCGTGTAGTCGGTGCGGCCGGGATCGACGCGCTCGGGCGAGAACGCGAGGTTGACGTCGGCGCCGACTCGCAAGCCGGAGGCCTCGAGCAGCGGCATCACCCGCTCGCGCGTCGTGCCGGGATACGTCGTCGACTCGAGCACCACCAGTTGGCCCGGCTGCAGCACTTGCGCCAGCGACTTCGCCGCGGCATCGAGTGGACCCAGGTCCGGCTCCCGATTGTCGGTCAACGGGGTGGGAACGCAGATGATCACGGCATCGGCCTGCGCCAGGTCCGCGTAGCGGTAGGTGGCGCGGATCTTCGGCAGCACAGCGCGAAGGTCCTCGGACCGCACGTCCTCGATATAGGAGTCGCCGGCCGCGACGGCCGAGACCTTGAGCGGATCGACGTCGAGGGCGACGACCCCGCAATCAGCTTGGGCGAATGCGACAGTGAGCGGTAAGCCCACGTAGCCGAGCCCGACGATTCCGACTTTCATTTCCTTTTGCGCATCCGAAATGTTCGGTGTCTCCATGCGCGAGCAAGATAGCGGCCGCCGGGGCTTGCCCCCGCAACGGCGGCGCCATCGCCGGCGCCATCACCACATCAACGGCTCGGACCGGATCGATCTAACGGTTCGCGCCCAGGAGCGATACGATCTGGGCGGACCGTGCTAGGCGGGGTGCTAGCGGTGCCCTGTACCCGCAATCCGCTCTAGCGGGGCTGAATCCCCTCCCGAGGGGCACAGGCCCCGGGGTTAGCGCCTCATGCGCGACGTCGATCGTTCGGTCCCTAGGCGATGAAGACCCGTGAACCAGGTCAGGTCCGGAAGGAAGCAGCCTTAAGCGGTCACCTTCAGGCGCTACGGGAGCACCGAGCAGGAGTCGCGATATGGTGGCCGCGCTCCGGGTACCGGCTTCGACGGGGGGTGCACGGTCCGCTTTGTCCTCCCCAGCGAGGGCTATCCCGCCGGCGATGGGTGCGACCGGCAATTCCTCGCGCGCGCGACCGTTGATTTGGCGTGGGGCACGAACGAGATCCGCTCATCGGCTACTGCTCGCGTGTGGCGAGCGGCTTGGTCGCGGTCGCTGTGGTGGCGGTCTCGATGAGTGCGGACGTGGCCGCGGTCGCGATCCTCGCCGCGGTGCTCTTAGTGGTCGCGGCGGTCACCTCCGTGATGCTTCGCGGCGGCGATCTCTAGGCCAGCCAAGCGGCCCCGCGGCGTGGCCGAATGCCACACTAGACTCGACTGTCCGTGTCTACCGGTCCCTCGCTCTACCGCCGCCACCGTCCCCGGACGTTCGCCGACGTCGTCGGCCAGGAGCACGTGGTCCGGACGCTCAGTAACGCCGTCGAGCAGGAGCAGGTGCACCACGCCTATCTGTTCGTGGGCTCGCGCGGGACGGGCAAGACGAGCATGGCCAAGATCCTCGCCGCCTGCCTGAATTGTGATGGGGATCCCACCCACCCCACCCCCAACCGCCCGACCACGACGCCGTGCGGGAAGTGCGAGTCGTGCGTGGCGATCGCGACCGCGACCTCGCTGGACGTGATCGAGATGGACGCCGCGTCGAACAACTCGGTCGACGACATCCGTGATCTGCGGGAGAAGGTGGCCTACGCCCCGGTCTCCGGGCGGCACAAGATCTACATCCTCGACGAGGCCCACATGCTCTCCCCGCAGGCCTGGAATGCGTTCCTGAAGACGCTCGAGGAGCCGCCGCCACGGACGATCTTCGTGCTGGCGACGACCGAGGCGCAGAAGGTGCTGCCGACCGTCGTCGATCGCTGCCATCGCTTCGACTTCGGGCGGCCCACGGTCGAGCAGGTCGCGACCGTGCTCGACCGGGTCGCCGGCCAGGAAGGGATCGACGTAGAGAAGGGCGCGCTCGCGCTGATCGCGCGCCACGCAACCGGAAGCTTCCGTGACGCGCTCGGGACGCTCGAGCAGCTCGTCACCTACGCGGGCGGCCGCGCGATCGAGCCCGCCGACGTGCTCGCGGTACTCGGTGTCGCCGACGCCGAGCAGCTGTTCGACGCCGTCGACGCGATCATCGCCCGAGACCCGGCGCGGGCGTTGCGGGCGGCCGCAAGGCTCGCGGACTCGGGCCGAGATGCCGGCCAGCTGCTCCGGGACCTCGAGGTGCACGGCCGCGAGCTGCTCTCGGTGCAGGTGCTCGGCGACGTCCCCCCCGAGTTTCAGGTCACCCCAGAGCGCGACATCCGCCTCGCCGAGCAGGCCACCGCGCTCGCCGACACCGACGCGGTGCGGCTGCTCGACCTCGTGTCGGCCGCGCTCGACGCCACCGCGAACGGCGCCCAGGCCCGGATCCAGCTCGAGCTCGTGCTCGTGAAGGCGGCCGCACCCGAGCTCGATCCGTCGATGTCGGCGCTGCTCGCGCGGATCGAGCGGATCGAGCGCGGCGGGGGCGGTAGCGGTGGCGGTGGGCTCCGGGCGGCGTCCGGCACAGCCGCGGCGCGCGCTGACGCCAAGCCGACCCCCTCCGCCACTGAACCGCCACCGCACAACGGCGCCTCGGCCGAGGCGGCGGCGCCCGAGCCCGAGTCAACCTCAGGCCCCGGACCAGGTCCAGCGCCCGAACCCGACGGCGCACTCGAGCTCGACAACGCCGCGGCCTGCTGGCCCGCCGTGGTCGACCTCGTGCGCGAGGAGAACGCGATGCTCGCCGCGCTCCTGTCCGACGCCCGTCCGGTGGCGGTCGGGGAGCAGGAGCTGACGCTCGCCTTCCCGGGCGGCGCCGCGTTCCTCAAGCGCAAAGCCGAGCAGGAGGACTACCGACGCGTGGCCGGTGAGGCGCTGAGGGCCGTGACCGGCCGCCGGCTCGCACTCCGCTATGAGCTCCGCGACGACGAGAAGGAGCCGGAGGGCGAGGTGCTCTCGGGCGAGGAGCTCGTGAGACGCTTCATGGACGAGTTCGACGCCGAAGAGCTCCTCGAAGACGATCCCGACGAAGGTGAGGCGAAAAGCTGATGCCCCAACCGAACATGCAGCAGATCCTCAAGCAGGCCCAGAAGATGCAGCAGGACATGATCGCCGCCCAGGAGGCGCTCAAGGACGAGGTCGTCGAGGCCTCGGCCGGTGGCGGGATGGTCACGGCGAAGGTGAGTGGCGACCTCGTGGTCAAGTCGATCACGATCGACCCGGAGGCCGTCGATCCCGATGACGTCGAGCTGCTCCAGGACATGGTCCTGGCCGCGGTCAACGAAGGGCTCCGGTCGGCCCAGGAGCTCGCCTCGGCGAAGCTCGGCGGGATCACCGGCGGGCTGGGCGGCGGTCTCGGCGGGCTGGGCGACCTCGGGCTTCCCGGCCTCGGCCTCTAGCCAGGCCGTCCGCCGAGCGTGTACGCACCGCCAGTACAGCGGCTGATCACGGAGCTGTCGAAGCTTCCCGGCGTCGGCGGGCGGACGGCTCAGCGGCTGACCTTCCACCTGCTCCGCGCGAGCGACGAGGAGGCGCTGGCCCTCGCGCGCGCGATCACCGAGGTCAAGGAACGGATCGGGCTGTGCGAGACCTGCTTCAACCTCGCGGACGGGCCGAGTTGCCGGATCTGCGCCGACGAACGCCGCGACCCCGACGTGATCTGCGTCGTCGAGGAGCCGTCGGACGTGATCTCGATCGAGCGCACCCACGAGTTCCGGGGCCGTTACCACGTCCTCGGCGGCGCGCTGTCGCCGATCGATGGCGTCGACCCGGAGGACCTCAAGATCGCGGAGCTGTACGAGCGCGTCAAGCACGGGCAGGTCCGTGAGGTCGTGATCGCGACGAACCCGACGACGACGGGCGAGGCGACGGCGCTCCACATCGCGGCCGGGCTGCGCGAGGTCGACGGAGAAATCGCCGTCACGCGACTCGCGAGCGGCCTGCCGGTGGGCGCGGACCTCGAGTACGCGGACGAGCTGACGCTCGGCCGGGCGCTGGTCGGACGACGGGCGGTGTGATGCCCGAGACCGTCGTGATGAAGTTCGGCGGGACGTCCGTCGCCGACGCCGACCGGATCAAGCGAGCGGCCTCCCGGATCGTCGAGAAGCGCGACGCCGGCAAGCGCGTGGTCGCGGTCCTGTCCGCGCGCGGCCAGACGACAGACGAGCTGATCGCGATGGCCGAGGAGGTGTCGCCCAGTCCCGACCCCCGCGAGATGGACATGCTGCTGTCGACCGGCGAGCGGATCTCGTGCGCGCTGTGCGCGATGGCGATCAACGACCTCGGGCACCGCGCGATCTCGTTCACGGGCTCGCAGGCCGGGATCGTCACCGACACTTCACACACGAAGGCCCGGATCCTCGAGGTCCGCGCCGACCGGATCCGCGAGGCGCTGAACGACGAGAAGATCGTGCTCGTCGCCGGGTTCCAGGGAGTGTCGACGAGCCGCGACGTCACCACGCTCGGGCGGGGCGGGTCGGATACCACCGCCGTGGCACTCGCGGCCGCGATCGGCGCCGAGGTGTGCGAGATCTACACCGACGTGGCGGGAGTGTTCACGGCGGACCCGCGCCTGGTGCCGAGCGCACGCAAGCTGCCGCAGGTCAGCTTCGAGGAGATGCTCGAGATGGCGGCGTCCGGAGCTAAGGTCCTGCAGCTCAGGTCGGTTGAGTACGCTCGGACCCACGGCGTGCGGATCCACTGCCGCTCGAGCTTCCACGAGATCCCCGGTACCTTCGTAATCGGAGAAGACGAGACGATGGAGCATCCACTTATCACCGCAGTGACCCACTCGACCGAAGAGGCGAGGATCACATTGACGGGTGTTCCCGACCGCCCCGGCGCCGCGGCGGCGATCTTCAGGGCGCTCGCCGACGCCAACTGCAACGTCGACACGATCATCCAGAACGAGCCGCGCGAGGAGGGTCGGGACGCGGAGGTTTCGTTCACGATCTCCAGCGAGGACCTCCGTGCCGCCGAGCGCGCGCTCGCGCCGGTTCGCTCCGATCTGGGAATCGCCGCGATCAACACCGACCCCGAGATCGGCAAGGTCTCGATCATCGGCGCCGGCATGCGCTCCCATCCGGGCGTGGCCGCTCAAGTGTTCGAGACGCTCGCCGCCGAGGGCATCAACATCGAGATGATCACGACCTCGCCGATCAAGATCGCGTGCGTGATCCGCTCCGAGGCGGTGCCGCGCGCTGTCCAGGCGCTCCACTCGACGTTCCAGCTGAGCCTCGCCGAGGTTCAGCGCGAGCGTCCGATCGGACAGGAGGCGCGATGAGCCGTGGACTACGTGTTGCCGTAGTCGGCGCCACCGGCGTCGTCGGCACGACGATGCGCGCGCTGCTGCGCGAGCGGAACTTTCCTGCGAGCGAGGTTGTCCCGTTCGCATCGCCGCGCTCGGCCGGCCGTGAGCTCGACGGCCAGCCCGTGCGACCGCTGAGGGACGGGGTCGATATCGACGGCTTCGATATCGCGCTGTTCTCCGCCGGCGCCGGCGTGTCACGGGACTGGGGACCACGTTTCGCGCAGGCGGGCGCTGTCGTGATCGATAACTCCTCGGCGTTCCGCCGCGATCCCGAGATCCCGCTGGTCGTCTCCGAGGTCAATCCGCACGCGCTCGAGCGCCATCGCGGGCTGATCGCGAACCCGAACTGCTCGACGATGCAGTTGATGGTCGCGCTCGCGCCGATCCACCGCAAGGCGGGGATCGAGCGGCTGGTCGTGGCCACCTACCAGTCGGTGTCGGGCACAGGCAAGAAGGCGATCGACGAGCTCGACGCCCAAGCCGACGCGTCGCTGCGCGGAGCCGAGCTGCCGGCGCCGCAGGTGTACCCCGAGCCGATCGCGTTCAACGTGATCGGCGCCGCGGGGTCTTTCGCCGACGGGGATGACCACACCGACGAGGAGCGCAAGATGATGTTCGAGACGCGCAAGATCCTCGAGGACCAGTCGATCGGCGTGGCGGTCACGTGCGTGCGGGTGCCCGTCCGGGTGTGCCATTCGGAGGCGGTCAACGTGCAGACGCGCGAGCCACTCTCGGCCGAGGACGCCCGTGAGCTGCTCAGGGCGGCTCCCGGGGTCGTGCTCGAGGACGTGCCGACGCCGCTCCGCGCCGCCGGCCGGGACGAAGTATTCGTCGGCCGGATCCGCCGCGACGAGTCCCATCCGCGCGCGTTCAGCATGTGGGTTGTGAGCGACAACCTCCGCAAGGGAGCCGCCACCAACGCGATTCAGATCGCAGAGGTACTCGTCCAGCGAGGCCTGCTCAGACGCCGCGATTCGGTCGCTGCGTAGCTGTCAGATCCCTGACCAAACGTTGTTGTTCGGAAACTGTCCGAAGTGGGTATTACCCCTGCCGAACTTGGAGCCTCAGCTCCGCAGGACTTCCAACAGGGCGGACAACAGGGGTATGACGAGAGCGAGGCATGTGGGCCTCGCTCTTCGTCATTGAGGCGGCACATCGGTTCGAGCTTCCGCTGACGCGCGGCAGCCTGGCTGTACGCTGCCGCTATGCCAGTTCGCGCGAGATGGGCGCTCGGGTTCGCCGGCGGGTGCGCAGCGGGGGTCGGGATTCTGTGGCTCGCCGCCTTCCACGTCGGATTGGTTGAGCGGGCCGACCGGACGGTGTTTCTCGCCTTCTATAACTTCCCGTTCCTGTACGAGCAGCATCGGGGCGCCGCGCGCTTCGTCGTGGCCTTGTGCGATCCGTCCCGAGCCATCTGGTTAGGAGCGGTGCCGGTGGTGGTCGCGCTGGCGCGACGGCGGGGCCGCGACGCCTGCGCGGTCCTTGTGCTGCTCGCCGGAGCGAGCATTACGACGTTGGCGCTGAAGGGTGTCCTTCCCGAGCCACGAATCCTGGCGTCTATTGGCTTTCCATCGCCGGTTCCGTACCCCCGCTTTCCCAGCGGCCATTCGACCGTCGCGATGTCAGTGGTGCTCGCTCTGACTCTCGTCGCGCCGGCTCGCCTCCGACCGCTGATCGCGGGCCTGGGCGCCATCTTCGCCGCTGCTGTCGGCTACGCCCTGCTCACGCTCGGTTCGCACTATCCGACCGATATTTTCGGCGGGTTTCTCGTCGCCACGACGTGGGCGCTGCTTACGGCGGGCGCGTTGTCCACATTCGAGTGGCGGATCGGCCGATCGGCGGGGTCGAGCCGCCGACTCTCGTTCCAGGAGGTGCTCACGCCTCCCATCGCCGCATTGATCTCGGCCGTGGTGTTGGCCACCGTCGTCGTGTTCAGCGACCCACATGCGGTCGTCTCGTATGTGCGCATCAACTCTGCGTTCATCGCAGGCGTCGCTGTAATCGCGGCGCTCAGCACGGTAGTGGCGACGGGGGTCGTGCTGAGCGTCCGGCGCTGACGAGACGTCAGGCCGCGCCGGCGACGACCGACGTCGACCAGTCGATCACCTTCGTCGGCCTGACGATGTGCTTGCTCATCCCGAGTTCCTTCGGCGACAGGCCCAGAGCGAGCCCGACGAGCTGGGGAAGGTGCAGGACCGGCATCCCGAGCTCGCGGCCGACGACCTTTGACGCCACGGGCTGCTGGAGGTCGAGGTTGAGGTGGCACAGCGGGCACGGAACCACGAGGCAATCGGCGTCCGCGTCGATCGCGTCGCCGAGGTGGCGACCGGCCTGCCTGAGAGACGCTTCCTTGTTCATGGTGATGATCGGGAAGCCGCAGCACTTGTAGACACCGGCGTAGTCGATCACGGTGCCGCCGAGCGCGTCGATCACCCAGTGCAGATAGCGATCGCGCGGGTGCTCCTCGTCGACGCCGAGGCGCTCGGCGGGGCGGATGATGTAGCACCCGTAGAACGGACCGACGCGCAGGTCGGTGAGCGGGCGCTTGACCTTCGCCTTGAGCGCGTCTAGGCCGATCTCCTCGACCAGCAGCCACAGGAAGTTCTTGTTGGTGAATGGGCGGGTGGGGTCCCTTTCATACCGCAGGCCCTCGTCGGACAGGTTCGCGTTGACGTGCTCGCGGTACTCGGTGTTGGCATCGAGCCGCTCCTGGCACTCGGACTGCGCGCCCTGGCAGGTCGAGCAGATGTTCATCATCAACTCGCCGTCGGTGCGCTGCGCGAGCGCGAAGGTGCGGGCGTTCAGCGTGTCGGCGAGCTCCTGGTTGTGCTCGGCGATCACCCCCGCACCGCAGCACGCGGCGCGGTCGAGCTCGATCAGCTCGATGTCGAGCAGCGGCGCGACCTTCGCCATCGATCCGTGGAGCTCCGGCGTGAACCCGCGGCTCACGCATCCAGGCCAGTACGCGACCTTCATGAGTGGTCCTCGGACGCCGCCGCCGCCTCGGCGGCCTCGGTCTCGGCCGCGTCCTCGTATCCACTCACGTACAGGTTGAGCTCGTAGCGGTCCGGCTTCTCGTCGATCGTGTCGAACAGCTTCTTGACCTCGGGCGGCGCCTTGTGCGGGTGCCCGAGCGCGGTCCGGGGCGTCATCTTTCCACGCGAAAGGCCCTTCACCGCCGTCGGCAGCCCGCTCAACAGTTCCTTGCCCGCCGCCGGGTTGAACTTCCCGCCGTACGAGTCGGCCAGCAGGTCCGGCTCGTGGAGGATGCCGTTCTTGCGGATGTTCTTGACGAACGCGTGCTCGTGGTTGTAGCCGTTGTTGGGGTCCTTGATGTCGAAGTCCGAGCCGGCGATGCGGCGCAGCCGCATGATCTGGCTCATCGGCGCGACGCCCTTCGGGCACGCGTCGATGCAGCTGAAGCAGTGGGTGCAGTCGTAGATCCCGTGCGGATCGTCGGCAAGGTCGTTGAGGCGCTCGCTGTGCTGGGCATCGCGGGGGTCGCCGACGAACCGGTAGGCCTTGGCAAGCGCGGCCGGCCCGATGAAAAGTGGATCGACCTCCATCGACAGACAGTCCGAAACGCACGCTCCGCACTGGATACAGGCCATCGTCTGGGTGACGTCGACCATGTTCTCGTGGGGCACGATGTACTCGCGCTCGGGCACGGGCTGCTTGTTGATCAGCCACGGGGTGACTCGCTGGATCTTCTTCCAGTGCACCGCGTCCATGTCGACGATCAGGTCCCGGATCACGGGCATGTTGCCCATCGGCTCGACGGTGATCACCGAGTCCCCGTCCTCCTCGTCTGAGTTCCAGTTGCGCTGGGCGGCCTCCTGCAGGTGGGTGTTACACGCGAGGCCGGGCTTGCCGTTCATGCGCACGCCGCACGAGCCGCAGATCGCCTGCTGGCAGGAGCAGCGAATTCCGATCGAGCCGTCCGTGTCGTCCTTGATCTTGAGGATCGCGTCGAGCACCGACTGCACCGGCGAGAGGTCGACGATGTGGTTGTCCCAGTGGGGAGCCTCACCGGACTGCGGGTCATAGCGCCGGATCCTCAGCGTGTACTCGGGCATCAGTAGGTCCTTTCCTCTGGCTGCCAGCGGGTGATCGTGACCGGCGAGAAGCTGACCAGCGGCGCGTCGGCGCCGTTCATCGAGATGTCGATGTGCTTGAGCCACTCGTCGTCGCGGCGCCCCGGATAGTCGATGCGCCATTGCGCCCCGCGGCACTCCTTGCGCTCGAGCGCGCCGACCACGATCGTCTCGGCCACGTCGAGCATGTACCCGAGCTCGATCGCCGCGATGACGTCCTGGTTGAAGACCGACCCGCGGTCGTCGATGGCGGCGACGGTGGCCTCCTCCTTCAGCCGGCGGACGATTTCGTGCGCCTTCTGCAAGCCCTCCTCGTCGCGGAACACCGCGACGTACTCGTTCATGGCCTCGCCGAGTTCATGCTTGATCGCCCCGATCCGCCGGCCGCCCTGGGGCCGGTTCATGATCGCGGCGATGTGCTTCTCGGTTTCGGTCACGCGCGAAGCCGGGCTCGACGGCATCGGCATCTGGAGCGCCCGGGCTGCGGCGTGCGCGCCCGACCGGCGGCCAAACACAAGCGTGTCGAGCAGCGAGTTGGCGCCCAGGCGGTTGCCGCCGTGAACTGACACGCACGCGACCTCGCCGGCCGCATACAGCCGCGGGACCGTCGTCTCCCCGTCGGAGTCGGTCTTGATCCCACCCATGATGTAGTGCATGCCCGGCCGGATATGGATCGGCTCGCGCGTGATGTCGACGCCGGCGAAGTCGCGTCCGATGTTGACGATCTCCCGCAGCGCCTCGAGCGTGCGGCGGCGGGGGACCTTGGTGATGTCGAGCGCGACGGTGCCGTCCGGGAACCCTCGGCCTTCGTTGATCTCGGTCTGCTCGGCCCGCGAGACGACGTCACGCGAGGCCAGCTCGAACTTGTTCGGCGCGTACTTCTCCATGAACCGGTCGCCCTCGGCGTTGAGCAGCCAGGCGCCCTCGCCGCGGGCGCCCTCGGTGATCAGCAATCCGTTGCCCGCGAGCGTCGTCGGGTGGTACTGGACCATCTCCATGTCCATCAGCTTGGCCCCGATTCGGTACGCCTGGGCGATCCCGTCGCCGGTGACGATCAGGCCATTGGTCGTCGGCTCGTAGACCTGGCCCGCGCCGCCTGACGCGAGGATCGTCGTCTTGGCGTTAAACACCTCGATGCCGCCGTCGCGCAGGTCGCGGCAGATCGCGCCGGTGCAGTTGCCGTCCTCGTCCTGGAGGAGGTCGGTCGTGAACCACTCCTCGTAGCGGTCGATCTGGTCCGAGCGCTTCATCAACTGCTCGTAGAGCACGTGGAGGATCGCGTGACCGGTGATGTCGGCCACGTAGTAGGTGCGCGCCGCCGACGCGCCGCCGAACGCGCGCGTGCCGAGGTGGCCGGTCTCGTTGCGGTGGAAGGTGACGCCGAGATGCTCGAGGTACAGGATCTGGTCGGGCGCCTCGCGGCACATGATCTCGATCGCGTCCTGGTCGCCGAGGTAGTCCGAGCCCTTGACGGTGTCGAAGGCGTGCGACTCCCAGGTGTCCTCGGGGTTGAGCGCCGCGTTGATGCCGCCGGCGGCCGCCACCGAGTGCGATCGAACGGGATGGACCTTCGAGATGATCGCCACTGACGCGCCGGACTCGGCCGCAGAGAGGGCCGCGCGCTGGCCGGCAAGGCCGGCGCCGATGATCAGCACGTCATGGGAGGGCACGACGGCCAATTCTATGTGGGCGACCGGTCTGGCGCTTCGCTGCTCGCTCTGAGCCTCCCCGCCGCGTGGTCTGCGGGCCGGCCCGTGCCGATGGCTACAAGTTGCCCGCCCGCGCGCCCGTTAAGTCTTCGCCTGGATCTCTACAAGGACTGCTAATGGCTGTATACGACTGGGTAGGGGCAAGCCCGGCGCGCGCGGAGCGCGCCAACGGTTCGGCGCCTGAGACGGTTGCCGCGGATGGCAAGCTCGTTAGCTGGATCGCCGGCATGATGGCCCAGGACCGGCACTACCACACGGTCATGGCCACGCTGACAGCGAGCGAGAACTACCCGAGCACGGTCGTGCGGGCGGCGGCGGCCTTCCTCGGGGGCGAGCACTACTTCTTCGACGCCCCGAGCCCGGGGCACTGCGGCGAATGGTCGTTCCCGCGCTCGGAGACGTTGCCCGCCCTCCAGACGAAGTTCCTCGCCCAGATGAAGCGGTTGTTCGCCGCCGACATCGCCGATTGGCGGCCGAACGGGGGCTCGATGTGCGAGCAGGCAGTCGTCATGGCTGCCTGCCAGGTCGGAGAGGCGTTCATCGAGTTGGCGCCGGAGGACGGCGGGCACTTCGGCGCCTCGGTCCTGGCACAGAGGCTCGGGATCGGCTCGTTCACGTTCCCGATGCTGGGCGACCTGATCGACGTCGCAGCCACGGCCAAGCTCGTCGAGCAGCATCCGCGCATCCGGTTGGTGCTCGTCCAGCCGTCGCATTGCCGGCGGCCGCAACCGATTGCCGAGCTGGCGGCCGCGCTACCGGCACGGGTCACGCTCGCGGTCGACGCCAGCCACACCGCCGGCCTCATCGCCGCCGGCCTGCTGCCGCAGCCGCTGCTCCAGGGCGCGCACATCCTCACGTTCAACACCCACAAGACGCTGCCAGGGCCGAACAAGGGCGTAATCGCTTTCGCGGACCGCAACCATCCGCTCGCCCACACGATGTGGGAGACGGTCTGCCCGCAACTTCAGTCCAACAGCCATCCCGAGTGCCTTCCCGGGCTGGTCCTCGCGCTCGAAGAGATCGCGATCTTCGGTCGCGCCTACGGCGAGCAGGTGATCGCGAACGCCCGAACGCTCGCGCAGGTGCTCGACAGCAATGGCGTCCGGGTGGCCGGCATGGAGTACGGCGGCACTCAGACCCACCAGGTCCACGTGAGGCTCGGCGCCGCCGAGGTCTCCAACCGTGTCGCCAACGAACTGCTGACCTCGTGCGGCTTTCGCACGAACTCGGTGAACATCCCGGGGACGGGTGGTGAATTCGGGTTGCGGCTCGGCACGCAGGCGTTGACCCGCCGCGGCCTGACCGAAGTCCAGTTTGCCGAGCTCGGCCGACTACTCGCGCAGGCGACGCGCTGGACCGCGGATCCCCGTGCGCATCCGTCAAGCGGTTGCGGAGTTGCTCGCGGACTATCCGCTGTTTCCGCTGCGTTTCAGCTTCGACGAGCTCGACCAGCAGTGAGCACGTCGGCAGGCTGCTTCACGAGGTGCTGCGCTAACTACCCGCGCAGGCGGGGCGCGCCGCAAAAGCGCCGTCGCGGGCGGTCCGTTTGTAAAGAGAGCAGGTCAGTCATCCATCTGTGCGCTGCGGTGATCCACTCGGTGGGGAGCTCGGCAAGGGAAGCGCGAAATGGGAGTGAAGGTCCATACCTTTTTGGTCCAGAAGGCAGATCGGGCTCGCCCGGATGTCAGTTATGCTACGAAGAGCATGGAGGCAGGGGTGTTTTCCGTCGGTAATCCGGCAGCCGTGAGCTTCCTGGATCTGGCTTGCGGGATGCCACTCGGTTGTAACCGTGAGAGGCCGCCGGCGCCGCGTCGTTCGTCACTGGACGAATTCAGCGCGCTCGTGTTTTCCTCCGCGTTCGATCGCGGGTCATGCTTCATACCGTTCTCGGGCGGTCGCGAGTCCTCGATGTGGTTGGCGATGGGCACGCGACACGCCAGGCGTCACGGCCACGCCGACCCCGTTCCGGTGACCCTGCGCTATCCGGGTCTGGCCTCGCCTGAGCAGCTCGAGCTCCAGGAGCTCGTCGTTGCTCGCCTGGGACTCGCCGATTGGGAGATCGTCGAGCCTGACGACGACCTCGACCTGATCGGGCCGGTCGCCGCCGCCGCACTGCGCCAGACGGGACCGTTCTGGCCGCCGAACGCCTACTTGATGGCGCCTCTGATCGAGGCGGCGCGCGAGGGCGTGTTCGTCCTGCTGACCGGGGTTAGCGATTTCTTCTCCTGGTGGCGGTGGGCGCCGCTTGCCGGCGTGCTGTCGGGACACCGCCGGCCGACTCGGCAGGACGCTGCGTTGCTCGCTTCGATCGCGGTGCCGTCGGCCCTGCGCGCTCGGGCTCTGCGCCGCCGAGGGATGCCCACGCTTCCGTGGCTGCGGCCCGATGCCGGACGACGCGTGGTCGCGCTTTCGGCAGCGAGGCGAGCGGCCGTACCCGTGGGCTTCGACCGTGCCGTCACGACTCAGATCACGCATCGCTGCTTCAGCGGCGCCGCCGGCACCTTTCGTGCGCTCGGCGAGAGGCTCGGGACCCCGGTAGAGCTGCCACTGTGTACACCCGGCGTGGTGGCGTCGCTGGCCGGTGCGGGCGGCCGGCGCGGCTTCGGCGAGCAGCGCGCGCTCCTTCAGCGCCTGGGCGGTGAGCTGTTGCCGTCGGAGGCGCTCTCCCGGCGGCCCGCACCTGATCTCACTCCCATCTTCTTCGGCGAGCCGAGCAGAGAGTTCGCCGCCAGTTGGACCGGCACAGGCCTCGATGAGTCAGTCG
>CAWCEF010000007.1:0-760550 GCA_963794515.1 uncultured Solirubrobacterales bacterium
CGCGAACCTGTCCGGATGCTTGCACGGCGTCCAGCTAACCCTTGTGCGCAACGGACAGGCCCGCGGGGCGACGCCGAGACGCCGCGGCGTCACGGCAGCGCCCGGCCCGGCTTCGTCGGGATTACCGCAATGGGTGCGCACCGATGTGGGTAGCCCGCGTCGGGTGAATCGCGAGCAGCGATCCAAGATCCGGCTGGTCAAGTCTTCAGGCGCGGCGTGACCGAAATGCCCTCGGGCCCGGATCTGCCGGACGTGTGCTGTGCTGTGGCGCTCATCCTGCGGAGCGCAGCGCGATCACGCGCCAGCTCCCGTGGACCCGACCGAGGATGCTGATCACCTGGTAGGTGTTCTGTCCGTCGGTGACGTTCGCGCTCGCCAGCCAGTCTCTGCCGTCGGGTGAGAGCGCGAGGCTCGCGATCCGGGGGTCGACGCGCGCGTACGGTCGGCGGCACCCTCGGCGGGTTCGCTGCGAGCGCGGCGCGCAGCCCGCTGGTGACCCCGCGGAGCTGCCCGATGCTGGCGTGGCCGTAGGTGTAGGCGAGGTAGCCGGTGGTGAACGTCATCGCCGTGTCGCGTGCCGCGTCCGGGCCCACCGGTCGCGCGGCCGAGGACGGGGAGGCGATCAGGAGGTCGGGGTCGGGTGCGACGAGCTCGGCGAGTTGCCATCCGGCCCTGCCCGGGGCGAGCAGCAACCCGGCCGAGAGGACGAACCGGCCGCGAGCGTCAATGACCGCGAACCGTGCCGTCCAACTGCTCCGGGCTCCGTCGACGCTGATCAGCTGCACTCGCCTGATGTGCAGGCGTGCGGGGAGCGGCCCGCTCTGGCGCACCATCGCGGCTGCCGCCGGTGAGAGCGTCGGCAGCCGCTCGGCGGGCAGCCGATTGGCCAGGTAACGGGCGTATGCCCTCGCGAACGTCACGGCGGTCGTCCGCGCATCCAGGCCCCGCCGCTTCGGCGCCCGTGTGGTCGGTCGCGCGGCCGTGGTCGACGGAATCCGGGCGGCCGCCGCGCGGGTCCTTCGGGTGCTCGAGCTCGTCGCCGGTTGCAGGGCGGCGATGCCGATCACGAGCAGGCAAAGGCCGGTCAGGAGCGACCGCCTCGGGATGCTGCCGCGTCTCAAAGGCCCGGGGGGTGTCGTTCGGTCCAGCTGTTTCCGTCGTTGAGCTGGGCCGTGAGGATCGATGTGGGCTGCCAGCGCGGCCCGCTGCCCGCGGGCACGGTGGGCGCGCCGAATCTGGAGGTGTCGAGCAGGATGCCGGCGATCTCGATGAACGCGTGCCCGCCGGAGGCGAACACGGTGATCCACCGGCCCGGGCCGGGATCGCCGTAGCTCTCGAGCATCCCCGAGTCGCCGGCGATCCCGTCGCCGACATCGACCTGCGCCGCGTTCAGCCCGGCGTTGTAGAGCACGAAGTCGGTCGACCCCGAGCAGTCATAGGAGGACATCACCGTGGTGAGCATGTTCGGCTCGCGCTCGGTGCTGTAGGAGGTGTCGATGATCCGGTTGCCGGCCGCGATCGCCGCCTTGACCGGGGCGGGCGCGTCCTGCGGTGCCGCGGCGAGCCCGTCGGGGAGGATCCGCGCCGCCGACCCGGGCGTGGTCGGACCGACCGCAACGCAACCCGCCTGCGGGGCGGCCTGCGACGAGTCGATCGCGACCGCGCTGCCCGCCGTTTGCGCGTAGCGCTGGGCGAGCTGCTGGACCTCTGAGACGTACCAGCCGGCGTGGTTGTAGGCGTAGATCGCCCGCGGCCAGTCGCCCGGCGCGCCGTTGGCGTGCAGGTCGTTGGCGGCGGCGAAGATCGCGTCCCAAGGGTCGTAGGGGTCGGGTGGGGCGCCGGGCTTTGCCGGGTCGGCGGAGACGGCGTACTGAGCCCACGTGCCGGGTTCGAACTGCATCCATCCGATCGCGCCCTGGCTGGAGGGGGAGAGGTCCTGGCCGAAGCGCGTCTCCACGTAGTTGATCGCGGCCAGGTACGCCCATCCCTGCGGTCCTAGCTGGTAGGCGCCGGCCGCCTGGTCGTAGATCCCGAGCAGACTGGCGGGAATCCCAGGGGCGCTGCCGGGACCAGCCGGCCCTCCGCCGCCGCACTGTGCCTGCGAGCCGGCGGCGGCGAACAGCAGCAGGACCGCCACCATCGGCAGCCCGACGGTCAGCGCGATAGCGATCACGAACAACCGTCGCACCGCTCACGGCGCCGGGCTCAGCAGATGGCAGAGCATGCGACGGTCGTCGCGATCAGATAGACGGCGAGCAGGTGCGCCAGCCCGTCCGCGAGCTCGGCGGGCACGAGCGTTCGGTCATCGGCCGTGGCGTTCGTCGCGCGGGTCAGCGCGATCGCCGCCCGTCGCGCGTGGTCCAGCAGCGCTGGGACGTCAGCCTCGAGCGGGCGGGCGAGCCACGCGCCGGCCCGCTCGAGCGCCCGGTCAACCCACACGCCGGGTTCACCGCCGGTTTCGCGGGCGTGTGTCTCGAGCGCCCGATGCGCGAGCCGGAGCGCCCCCGCGGCGATCACCCGCACCGCGTCCACGACCACCGCCGGGACCCGATCGACCTCCGGGTCCTCGCAGAACGCCTGGGCCACGTGCGCGTACAGGAACAGGTCCGGCAGGCGCAGCGTCGCCAGCGTCAGCAGCCGCAACGTCCCGTACGCGCGCTCCTCATCGGCCGCGCACCGCGTGTTGCGGGCGCCGTGCGAGACGGCCGCCGCATACGCGTCACGCAGCTCCCGCTCGGTCGCGTGAGCGGCGGTCGCCAGCGCCTGATCGATACCGGTGCCGGACTGTGTTCTCGGCTGGTTGCGCACAAACGGCAAGTACCGGCCAACGCCGGGCGGAGCCTCCCTTGGAGCTGCGAATCTCTACGCTGGCGACCGCTGCGGCTTCCGATCCCGTGCCGGCGGTCGCAAGCGCGCTCCTGGCTTCGAAACCGTGGACAGCCTCGACTGCATCTATCGCCGCGTGGCTCGCCCGTGGACAGCCGAAGAGCTCGCAGGCCGCCACCAGGCCGCGTACCGCCGCGGATCGAACGACCTGCCCGCCGGCGAGCCGCCGCCCGAGCGTCCGATCACGCTGCTCGCCACCGCGGTGCCGCGGCTGATCAGCCTCGCCGTCGCCGCGAACGTGCTGCACGTCCTCCCGGACACGCGAAGCCAAGCCGGCGCCGGGGTCGCCGTCGGGCTGCTGGCCACGATCGACGCGACCGCCACCGGCAGCCTTCACCGCTGCCAGCTGGCACTGGAGGCCGACGGCCGCTCCCGCGGCTATCACCCCGACGAGTGGCTCCCGCTCGCCTACGAGCAGACAGCCGAGTGGCTCGAGCATGCTTCACCGACGAGCGAGACACCGGCGCTCATCGAGCATGCCCAACAGGCCGGCAGGCTCGCGGCGCTCGCCATCGGCGCGCTCGACCGCGACACCCCAAGCGTGCCCGAGGCGATCGCCGACTGCATCGCGCACCTCCTCGTCGTCTGCGTCCTGGCCGACGAAGCCGGCCAGAACCCACCCGCCTGACCACACCCCGCGGCCCGACAAGTCGCCGCACCCCGGTGCAGCTCCCGGTCTCGGGCAGGGCCAGCAGGGAACGCGACGCCCCGGCCGCCGTCAGCGGCGCGAGACGTCCGCAGCGATGAACCCCGGACGCCGCGCTGTCCCGGCCGCGGTGCGGAGCGCCCCCACGAGCCGCTCCACCGACACGATCAGCACCCCATCATCGATCCGCTCCACCGCCCTTGCGCGCACGACGCACAGCACCGGGAGCGCGCCGCGGCGACACCACCGCCGCCGGCGGCGGTAAAGCCACACCGCCATCGCCCGCACCGCGGCGAGATGACGGTGCTCGAACGACCTCGTCTTGATCTCGATCGCGAACGCGATCCCCGTCGGCGCGATCGCCACGCTATCGATATCGCCGCGCCCACCGAACGGCGAGCGAGTGACGCAGCCGCCACCCCTCCAGCTCCAGCGCAGCGAGAGCGTGCCGCACCTCGTCCTCCGAACGCGCGCCGATACGGCTGCGGGCGGCAAGGCGCACCCAATGGCGAGCGTCGAAGAGTAAGCCCGACCGCGACCAGCAACAGCGCTCCCGCGACCGCCCACATCGCCGGCGCCCGCGGCGATCAAGGCGAGTACGCACGCCGCCAGCCCGCGGCGCCGCTCGCCGCCGCGCGGCGCAGGCGCCGGTACTGCTGGCGGCGGGGAAAGCTCCGGACGGGCATCATCGGAGGCTCGCATCCCGCGCAGACAGAGTTCCCCGCGGGCCGGCGGAGCGGGCGGATCGGTTGAGCCTGGCTCGCCGAGTCGCGTCGGGGCCAGAGGAGGATTTCCTTGACCTGGAGTTGTGGGTCAGGATGGCGTAGGGTCTCGGAGGATCCGTCCAACGTGGGAAAGGGGGAGACCCCGATTACCGAGGGCGGACTCTGAGCTTGATGCTCCTCCGCGCCGACGCCTTCGACAACACCGCTCGCGGACACCGTACGGACACATGAGCGGAGCATCTGACGTTTCTAGGTGTCCCTGCGTTTCTGTTTTTTCCTGCAAAACCGCAACAGTCGGGGTCGTACAGGAACGCCCAAATGCCCTCTCACGGCGGAAACCCGGGTTCGAATCCCGGTAGCGGTACTTCAGAACCCCCGTGTTTTCGGGGGTTTCGTCGTTCTTGTGGTCGTGCGCCACAGTCGGCGCCAGCTGTTCGTGGGTGTCAGGAACGCATCGAGCCGCTGCCGGGCTTGCTCCTCACCGGCTGGGACGAGGTGCCCGTAGCGGTTCCACGTCTGGCGGACATCGCCGTGGCCGGCCCAGGTGGAGATCTCCGTCCAGTCGAGACCGGCCGCGATGAAGTACGAGATCGCGCAGTGCCGTGCTTCGTGTGGGGTGATCGGCTCGAGGCCTGCCGCCTTCCACGCCTTGTTCGCTCGGGCCCGGATCGTGGACGCGTAGAAGACCTCGGTCGCGGTCCGGCCGAACACGAGGTCCGGGCCATCACTTACGAGCACGTCGGCGCTGGCCGTCAGCGTCAGCGCAACCAGGCAGTCGTCGTCGGGATCGCAGCAGACGCTCGGAGGGTTGGCCGGGTCGGCGAACATCACAGCCTGAGCCACGAGGTCGCCGAGGAACAGCTGAGCGTCTTCGGCGGATATCCGCTTCCGGATCCGAGGCCGCGCCAGCACGTCGGCGATCTCCGCCAGCAGAGCCGGTGACATCACGAGTTCGACGCGCCCATCGAGCGCCGCGTTGATGATCCGAACCGACGGCGCCTGAGGCGAGCGACCCAACGCGGCCGACACGAACACGTTCGCGTCGGCAACGAGGCGCATCAACCGACGGCGCGACGGGCCGTGCGGGCGGCCTTCAGCTCCTCGCGTGCGAGCGCCATCGCCTGATCTTCGTCGAGGTCGCTCTTTGCCTGGAGGCGGGTGAGCAGTGCTCGGAGGTCATACGCGCGAACCGCACGGTCGAGGATCTCGCCCTCGCTAACGTACGCCTTCGCGGCATGCTTGCGCAGGATCGCTGCCACCTCGACATCGAGGTCGACGTTGACTCTTTCGCGCGTTGCCATGCCTAGAGCGTACCTGCCGCTGCCAACGGCACTGAGTGCATCCAATCGAACCATCCGACCGCTGGTAAGTACGCGGTGGCTTCCTCGTCATGGCGACGCCGGAACCCCAGGGCCAGTCCCCGAAGCCTCCTTCCAGCACCCCGGCTCCAGGATCCCTGCCCAAGCTCCGGCAGACGATCTTCTTCCTTAAGACGGATCACGAGAAGCCGTCGCCCTGGGAGCCCGCGAGGTCGAAAGAGTCCTAGGCCATCGCGAGCGACTTCGATAACACTTGTGTTATCGTAACGCAGTGCGATTGAAGAGCAACGACGAGCTGATCGCCGAGCAGTTGCGCTCCAACCCCGAGTTCTGTGCGGAGTGGGAGCGGACGGTGCTGGCACGTGCGGTGGCGGTTGCGATCGTCCGCTATCGGGCCGAGCACGATCTCTCGCAGCGGGAGCTCGCCGAGCGCCTGCGCATGAAGCAGCCGCAGGTCGCGCGCCTCGAGTTGGGTGAGGTCAACCCGAACATCGACACGCTCATGCGGATCTCCGCGGCGCTCGGCATCGAGCTCACGATCGACGTGCTCCCCGCGGGAGCTCCGGCTCGGAATGTCACGAAGCGAGCGCGGGCCAACAATGTTGTCGGCTCGGTTCGGACCGACGAGGCGGAACTCGTCGTCCTCGCTCGTTTTAGGAATCGCCCTTTTGATCCATAGTTTTTTTGCCGCAGCGCTGACCTCCGACGCCGGCGTGACCGATTGGTGCTTGCGGCTCCGGAGCTTCCAGCTAACGCCGAAGAGGTAGTCGGGCGACGCCGTCGATGCGCACCTTTGGCGAGGAGCGGGTCTGCTCGCCAGTTGGTGTGAGTTCCCCGCTATTGGGTCGGCGCGTTTCTCGCCGGTGGTGCGGGTGCTCTTGTCGGGCGGGCGGCCTCTATCGGGTGGACTGGCGCGGCTCAGGCGGCTGTTGGCCAGCTCAACGCCGCCACTTCTTTGAGAGCCTCATGAGGGGCGCGGTCATGAGTCGTGGTAGCAGCCGGGGGCCTGGGACGACTCGCAGGCCGAGCTGCTCGAACATCGTGAGCGTGTCCATCTGGAACCAGTGCTCGGCGGCCTTCCCGTCGACCATCCGGCTGATCTCGAGGCCGGAGAAGCGGACCTTGCGGCCGGTCGGTGGCAGGCCGCGGAAGTGCCCGGTGTGGGTTCCGGTGAACAGGATCCGCTGCGCGTTCATCTCCTCATCGGCCACGGTGTCCTGCACGTCGAGGTGCAGGTCGGGGAATCCCTCGAGAAAGGTGCCGAGGAACGCGACCCACGCGTCGCTGTCGAGTGCGGGCAGGTGCATGCTGTCGGGAGCGTGCCCGATGTAGTCGGCGGTTCGAGCGTCGGCCTCACCCTCGTCGTCGCGGGCGTTGAAGGCGTCGACCCACTGGCGGGCGGCCAGCCTGTTCTCGGTCGACGCGGATTTGCTAAGGGTCTCGATGGTCATGTTCTGTCTTCTTCGGAGTCAGGCCGGGATGCCGGGAGGGCCGAGGATCTCCAGGCCGTATTCGGCGGCCGTGTTCATCACCAGCTCCATGTCGGGCGGCGTTGGAGGACCGGGCGGGAGCTCCGGGCCGGGGGCGGGCTCGGCCAGCGCGCGGACGAAGCCCGCGAAGTCGCCCGGCTCGGTGACCAGGAGGAACCGCGCCATCTCGGAGCTCACGATGAACGTGTGCGGGATGTCGCGCGGCCCAAGGACGAACGAGCCGGCTGGTGCGACATGGGTCTCGCCGTCGACCCAGATCGTGAGCTCACCTTCGAGGACGTAGAACCACTCGTCCTCGTTGTGGTGGACGTGGAGCGGCGAGCCGCTTCCGCGTGGGGCCGTCTGCTCGGTGACCATGGCGCCGTCGCCGGCCGCCTTGATCGTCGTCAGCCCGCCGAAGAACCAGAGGTGCTCGCCGGTGCCGGGCTGCTGTGCGATGGGGGTGAGAGTTGTCATGTGCGCAGCATGCTCCGCGCGGCGCCGCGTGACCATCCCCCGCGCGCGGGGATCTTTCTTGCATGCGGTGGGAGACTTCGGCGATGGCACGGTCCGTCGAAGCGCTGATCGACGAGATCGATCTCCTCGCGTCCAGGGGACTGCCGCGCAGGGAGTTCTTCGCCGAGCTCGCTCCGAGGGTGCGCACGGTGGTCGACAACGACGCGAGCTGCTGGCACACGCTCGACCCGCACACGCGTCTGCTGACCAGCGACGATCCCGCGGAGCTGATCGGCCGCGGGATCCTCACCCCGGAGCAGGCACCAGGTGCGGGCGAGCTGATCATCCGCAGCGAGTACATGATCGATGACGTCAACACGTTCGCCGGGCTCGCCGCCAAGCGGGTGCCGGTGGGGATCCTCGACCACGCCACCCGTGGCAGTCCCGAGAGCAGCCCGCGCTACCGCGATCTCCTCCTGCCGCCCGACATCCCGCACGAGCTCCGTGCCGCATTCGTCATCCGCGGGCGCGTCTGGGGCGCTGTCCACATCGCCCGCCGCGCGTCGAGCGGACCGTTCCGAGCCGAAGGACGCCGACGCCCTCGCCGCGATCACCGCGGCGGTCGCGCGCGGGATCCGCACTTCGCTGCGCTTCGACGCGGCCCGGCGCATCAATGGGCTCGAGGCGCCCGGTCTCGTCGTCCTCGGCCCCGGCGACGAGGTGGAGATGATCACTCCGCCGGCCCGGGAGCTGCTCGCCTCGATCGCCGCCAGCGACCTCCCCTACGCCGACGACGACATGCCCGCCGCGGTGCTCTCGCTCGCAGGGTTCGTCCGCAGCGCACCCCACGCCGCCCAGGGCGGCGCGAACGTCGTCACCGTGCCAGCCGATAACGGCTGGGTGACCCTCCACGCGTCCCGCCCGGGCTCGGCGTCCGACGGTCGCGTGGCGATCGTGATCGAGCGCGCCAGCGCCGCCCGCTCAGCGACCGTCCGCCTGGAGGCGTTCGGCGCGACCACCCGCGAGCGTGAGGTCGCCACGCTCCTCGCACGCGGACTGTCGCGCTCCGAGATCGCCGAGACGCTGGTCCTCTCTCCGCACACGGTCGAGGACCACACCAAGAGCCTCTACAACAAGGTCGGCGTCGCTTCGCGCCAGGAGCTCGTCGCCCGGGTATTCCTCGACGAGTACCTCCCCGAGGTAGCCCAGAGCACGCCGCTGACCTCCCGAGGACGCTTCGACCGCGTCTAGCGTCCGAGTGCACATACAGCGGATGCGCCGGAACGGCTGATTTCGCAACGTCCGTCCCGCATCGCGCCACCTGGCCGTCCAGCACGCCGAGTAAGGGCCGCATCGGTTCCGCGGGGTCCTAACCGCGCCGGCGAGCGAAGTCTCCCTCCAGACCGCCGCACCACAACTGACCGCTCGCGGCACGGACCTGCTTCCGTTCGGGGACGGGCCTCTTGCCCGACTGCGTCGACGAACCTCCTTCGTGCGGATGCGAGGGGGTCGCGTGCTTCCCGGTCGAGCTTCACCGCCAGACGCGAGTTTGGCGAATCTTAGGTGCGGACAGCTGTGGCGACCGAGACCTGCTTCGGTCTCGACACGCTACTTCTGCAATCGCTGATTGGAGGAGCCAGGGGCCGCGACGCGCTAGCTCCTGCTGGTCGTCCATCCGGGAAGAGATTCGAGGGCTCGATCGGGCGCCTGCTCGGCCTATGAGAGCAACAGTGCTGGATTGCTTGCTGAGCGGCGCGAGACGAGTGATGGGCAAGCACCCTCGCGGCCGCACCGTCGCCGCCGGCCTGGCACCCGCGTTCATGCCAAAGCACAACTCCGAGCCGATCGGCAACGGCGGCTCGACGGGGTTCGACGCGGCGCTCTCGAGATTGGCGAATACGAGGTCTCTTCGATTCGCGTGGTCGCGTCCCTTTGCCGCTGTAAATTCGCTCGCGGTTGAGGTTCTCGTGGGTGAGTCTATGCGGCGGTGACCTCCTGGTCGAGAGTGTTGGGGTCAGCTTGGTGGTATTTGATTCGGTAGAGGTGTTGGCGGTCGACGTCGGTGAACGTGGCGCCGTTGCTGGCGTGGTTGACGAACAGGTCGAGCACCGCCCAGACGAGTGAGAGGCAGCTGGTCTCGCCGGGGAACCGGCCCATCACCTTCGTGCGCCGGCGGACCTCCCCGAGCGACCGTTCGAGCAGGTTCGTTGACCGCCACCGTTCGCGGTGTCTGTGTGGATAGCGCAGGTGCACGATCAGGGCGTCGAGGTCGTCTGAGAGGCAGCGGGCGGCCGACTCGTAGCCGGCATGCTCGAGTTCTGAGATCAGCACCTGGAGGCGGAGCTTGGCGTCCTTGACTGACGTCGCGTCGGTGAGTGCTGACCAGTAGTTGAAGCGGATCCGGTCCTGCTCTGACTTGGGGAGCTTGGCCAGGAGGTTCCGGAGGCGGTGAACGGCGCAATGCTGGCGGTCAGCGCGCGGCCAGATCTCCTCAACCGCCGAGATCAGCCCAGGCGCACCGTCGGCTACGACGAGGCGTGGCGCGGCGAGTCCGCGGCTGGTCAGATCGCGGCCGAGCTCGAGCCAGTCTTCCTTGCCCTCCCGCATCCCCAACCGCACGGACACCAGCGCTCTTTCGCCGTTCTCGGTGATCCCCCAGGCGCAGATCACGCCCTCTTTCGGGCCGCTCGGACGGACCGGGAGGTAGATCGCGTCAAGGAACAGGGCGACCAGGTTGACGTCGTATAGCGAGCGGCGACAGAACGCTTCGAACCGCTCGTGCAGCTCCGCGCAGACCCTGGACACGCTCGACTTTGAGGCCTTCCCGAGCCCCGCCTCTTCGCACAACGACTCGACGTCGCGCATCGACAGGCCGCGGACGAACCCGCCGATGATCAACGCTTTCAGCGGGTCGGTCCGTAGCAGCCGCTTGCAATGCCACTTCGGGAACAGCTTGGACACGAACGGGATCGCCGCCTCACGGACCTGCGGAATCTCGATCCGCAGCTCACCCTCGGCCGTCTGAACGTGCCGGGGCCGAAACCCGTTACGCATCCCCGAGTCATAGTTACGCAACCCGCGTTGGCGCTCTGGCCGGCGCTCATACCGAGCACGACCCAGCCAGCTATCGAACTCCTCCTCGACCGCCCGCTGGATGATCAACCTCGCCCCGAGCCGGGCAAGCTCGGACAGCATCTTCTGCGGATCATCGACCAAGCCCCTCGACAGCAGCTTGTCGATGCTCGCTTGTATCTCCGCCGACGGCGGTACGGTACGTCTCACGGCGTAGGCCTCCTTCATCGTCTTGCAGGACTTGAGGGAACCTACGCCGTCGCTACGACAGCACCAGCACGCATTTACAGCAGTTCTGGGACGCGACCATTCGCGTGCCGCGAGCCCTGCCTTTGTGCTGGCGCGGCATTTGCGCCCACGAGGGTCGCGTGGCTCCCTTTGTCCGGGGGCCGGTCGCGCGAGCGCGGCGTAGGGAGTCGGCCCGGACTGCTGCTGTCGTGGCATCGCACTCGCTGGGCGCTACCGCGTTAGCCGGGCAAAGCGATCGTCAGCGCGTGCTGAGCGCATATCACGGGCGGGCCCGCGTACCCGGTAGGACCGAACCGCGTTTTCGCGCGTGACCGACCCGCTGACAACGCTTGGAGACCGACAGCTATGCAGATGCCGGACTGGCGCTGTCGACGGAGTATCGGTCCCGGAGAAATTCGTGCAGGGTCGTCGGCTTGTGCCCGAGTAGCCGCTCGAGGTCGCCCACGGGCCCGTCCCACTCGCCGCCGTTGATGCCGCGCATCCAGTCGAGGAAGAAACCTGCGGTGGTCTCAGGCATTCCCAGACTGAAGAGGTACTCGGTGAACTCCTTGTCGCTGACCTGCACGTAAGGGACCTCGGTGCCGGTCATCTCGGAGAGGGTCTCGGCGATGCCGGCGAACGAGACGGCCGGGTCGCCCAGCAGCTCGTAGGTCTTGTTCTCGTGCCCGTTCTCGGTCAGCACCACTGCTTGGGCTTCGGCCAGGTCCTCGCGGGTAGTTGGTGCGACCTTGCCGTTGCCTGCGGGGGCGCGTACGCCTGCGGTGTAGACGCCTGGGCCGCCGATGTAGCCGAAGAGGCTCTCCATGAACGGCGGGTGGCCGAGGATCGTGTACTTCAGACCCGAGGCCTTCAGGGCATCCTCGGTGAACACATCGGCCGGTGTGATCTCCGGCATGACGAACGTGGAGCCCTTCTTGCGGCTGATCGGTGTGTAGAGGACGTGCTGAACTCCGGCTGCGACCGCTGCGTTGATCACGTTCTCGTGCTGCGCCTCGCGGTCAGTGAACGCGTGGGTGGATATCAGCAGTACCTTCTCGATGCCGTCGAGGGCGCGCAGCACGGAGTCGTAGTCGAAGTAGTCACCGACGCGGATCTCGATGCCTGCGTCGGCGAGCGCCCCGGCTTTGCTGGAGTCTCGTACCAGGCCGACGAGTTCGCCGGCGGGTGTGCGCTTGAGCAGATGCTGAAGCGTCTTGGTTCCGACTTGGCCAGCTGCTCCGGCCACGAGGATCTTGCCCATGCCGTTCTTTCTATTGAGGGTTGCCGAGCCATGGCCACGTGCGCGGGCTCACGCACTCCATGCTGAAGCCGGGATGATTCAGGCCGCGATCACGATCTTTCCGACGGTGTGCCTGGTCTCGACCAGCTCGTGCGCGGTCTTCATGCTCGCGACGGTGAGCCCCTCGAGCTGAGTCGTGACGATGGTACGTAAGCACCGCGCTAGGAGATGGTTGCCGACCTCGGCGAGTATCCGGCTCTGGCTGTTGCTGCCGGTTGGGAGCCTGACCTTTGTGAAGACCGTCTCGGTGTGGAGAGACGCGGACTTCTGCGTGAGCGGCCCCAGATCGAGCTGCGCGGCCCCGTCGACGACTGCGACGTGGCCGTAGGGGCGCAGAAGCTGTCCGATCCATACGAGGTTCTGAGCGCTCGCTGCGGTGGAGAGCACCATGTCAACCTCGCGCACGCCGGCTGCTGCGAGCTGCTCGACAACGTCTTGTGCGTGATCGACGACGAGGTCGGCGCCGACCGACGCGCACCATTCCTGCGACTGCGGCTGCGATGCGGTGGCGATCACCGTGGTTGACGTCCTCGCCTTCAAAAGCTGCGTGGCCATCGACCCGACCGCTCCCGCGCCCCCGACGATCAGGACGGTATTCACGTCGGCTGGTAGCTGGTCTTGCTCGCGGAAGATCGCCTCCCAGCTGGTCAGCGACCCGATCGGAAGCGAGGCGGCGTCGACGAACGAAACGTCGCCGGGGATCCGCGAGACCACGCGGTGGTCGACGGCGACGCGTTGCGCCCAGCAACCGTCGCGCCCGGGGTCGCCAGTCCCCATCACCCGGTCACCGACGGTGAAACCATCGACGTGCTTCCCGAGCGCACTCACAACGCCGGCGAACTCCAAGCCGAGGATGACTCGGCCGCCGGGGGGTGCGCTTCGGGTCTGGCGCATGAACGCTTCGCCTGGGTTGATGCCGATCGCGCGGATCTCGATCACCAGATCAGAATCGCGAAGCGTCGGCTCATCGACTTCCACGAGCTCGAGCGCGAAGGCGTCGATCGTGTGGGCCTTCTCGTAGGCGAGCGCCTTCATAGTGCCACGAGCGGTCGCGATATGACTGGAATGCTGGTCATAAGTGAGCCTCTCAGCGGCGGCGAGCGGCCGCCAGGCCTGCTGCAACTTTCTGCCACGCCACCGATGGTGGCGCTGTACAGGAGATATTAGCGGCCTACAGCAGATGGCAGGTTCAAGCGCCGATCCGTGCCGATCCGCTGCGGCGCCTAGAGGCTCAAGCTCGCGAGAGGGAACCGGGTGCTATTCGCAGCCGGGGCCGTCGCCGTTGGGACGCTCTGCGGCGCGGCGGCGTAGTGCCCCGGTCAAGACGGGCGTGATCTCGAGCAGTTGCTGCTGCTGGGTCGCCGTAAGATCGCCGAACGCGCGCCCGATTTCGGTCTGGCGCTGCTCCCAGTTGGCCTTCTGCTGCGCGAGGCCTTTCTTCGTCAGCGCCGCGATCGTGCTGCGACCGTCGGTAGGGTGCGGCCGTCGCTCGACGAGGCCGTCAGCTTCGAGCGCGTCGATCAGAGATGTGATGCGGCGTTGCGTGACGTCCAGTGCCTTTGCCAACTCGGACATCGTCATCGCCCGGTCGGCGTGGCATTCAAGGGCGTGAAGCAGGCGCAGACGGATGTAGCTCACGCCGGGGGCGGGCATGTTCACGTTGAGCCACCGTCCCCAGGCCGGGCCGAGCTCCGTGAACGCCTCAACCAGCGCATCCAATCGTTCTTGCTTGGTTTGTCGTGGCATACGTGAACTCCGAGTCGCGAAGACTCCTGAGACGAAACTGTATCCGGCGAACGTCATGAACCGCGCCCGGAGTCCCTGAACTCCGCTACTAGCAACCCTTCAAGACGACGCCCGCGCCTCCGAGATGAGATCACCCCGGAGGCGCCTGCGCTGGGGGGTTCGCGGCGGCCTCGACGTGAGCGGTGGAGTCACGCAGGTGACGGCGCAGCCGCACTCTGCTCGCCCACGGCTGCCTCGGCGGCCTCGAGGGCAAGCTCCTCTGGCCGGACGAATTTGACGCGCTCAAACAACACCGCGCCCAGGATCGCGCCGGCGAACATCGCAGCTGCGCTGAGCTTGAGCGCGAGCGCGTAGCCATCGGTCGCAGCCACGAGCACGGGCACGTGGTTCGCGAGCTTGCTAGCGGTGTGCCGTAGCCCGATGGTCACGAGCACGGCGAGGCCGAAGCTGCCGCCAAGTTGGAGAGCGGCGTTTTGGACGGCGCTCCCCAGCCCGGCGTCTTGAGGGCCGAGCTCATGCAGACCGGCGTTCAGGACTGCCGGAAAGCTGATTCCCTGCCCGAACGCCATCAGGAGCATGCCGGGCAGCAGCACGCCGGCGTAGCTGCTGTGGTCGTTGATGCGGCTCATCAGGACCAGGCCGATGCCCGACAGGGTGTAGCTGAACACCAGGCTGGCCTTAATCCCGAATTTGGGCAGGACCTTCTGGCTGGCGCCGATGCCGACGAGCACGGCGAGGCCGAACGGTCCCCACGCTAGCCCGGCCTTGAGCGGGTGATAGTGCAGAACGTCCTGCATATAGAGCGTCACCGTGAAGAACATCCCCAGGAACGCCCCGCCTCCGAAGATGGTCACGAGGTTGGCCGTCACGCGTGTGCGGTTCTTGAAAAAGCTTCGCGGGACAAGCGGGTCGCGCAAGGTCATCTGGGTGATCACGAACCCGATCATCAGAGCCGCGCCGACCGCTAGCGGCACGAGCACCTCGGAGCTCCCCCAACCGTGAGTGCTGGCGTTCAGCAGCCCGTCGACGATCGCGACCAGCGAGCCGGTAATGAGCACCGCTCCGGCTAGATCAAACTGGCGCGGCCCTTCCCTGCGGCTCTCCTTGACCATGCCGGGCAGCAAGAACAGGACGATCGCGGCGACCGGAAGGTTGACAAGGAAGATCCAGCGCCAGCTGAGCAGGTCGATGATGATCCCGGAGAGCACGACGCCAAGCGTCGCGCCGATCACCGAGATGCCGCCCCACGCTCCGATCGCCTTCGCCCGCTCGGCCGGTTCTGTAAACAGCAGAACGACCAGCGACAGCGCGGCGGGAGTCGCGAGCGCGCCGCCGAGGCCTTGGGCGAAGCGCGAGATGATCATCATGGTGTCGCTCTGCGCGAGCCCGCTTGCGGCGGACGCGACCGCGAACAGAACCGTGCCGATGATGAACATCCGCTTGCGTCCGAACACGTCAGCGATTCGTCCTCCGACGATCAGGAAGCCGCCCGCCATCAGGGTGTAGCCATTGACGACCCAGGCGAGGCCCTGAGTGCTGAAACCCAGATCGGTCTTGATCGTCGGCAGCGCCACGTTGACGATCGTGCTGTCGAGAACGAGCATGAACTGCGCGAGAGCGAGCAGGGACATCGCCATCCACCGCCGCGGATCTGCCGCTGACGCATGAGGCACGATGCGGCTGACCGGGGGAGCCGACTCAGATGTACTCATGAATTTCCTCCAACGGCGGCGTCGTGCGCTGCCGGATTAGATGGTCTGGTTGCGCCTGTACCCAACATGCTGGCGCGATACAGGAGATAGTAGCGCCCTACAGCACTTAGTAGCGCTGTTCATCATCTTGTGCTTTACTACCGACCATGACCAAGCCATATCCCGCCCCCATCCCGGACGAGTTCGCCGGCCGTCGCGTACTCGTGACAGGCGGCTCGCGCGGCATCGGCGCCGCCGCCGCAGCGCTCTTCCTCGACGGCGGCGCCAACGTCGTCACCTCGGCCCGAACCAAGACCGAGGACACACCGCCCGCATCCACCTTCATCCCAGCCGATATCAGGACCGCGGCTGGGACCAAGAAGCTCGTCGAGGAGGCCATTCAGGAACTCGGCGGGCTCGACATCCTCGTCAACAACGCCGGCGCGGCGCGCGTTCACCCCAGCGGCACCGCAATTCCGGAGGAGGAGTGGCAGGACTCGCTGAACATCAACTTCCTCTCAGCGGTCTGGGCAACCAACGCCGCCGCGGAGGCGCTGAAGGCCTCAGACAGCGGTGTGATCGTCAACATCCTGTCGACCTCTGCGTTCACCGCCGAGCCGATCGCGCTCCACTATGCGACCGCGAAAGCCGCGCTGCTGGCTTACAACAAGGGCATCGCGCAGGAGTTCGCGCCGCACGGCGTGCGCGTCAACGCAATCACTCCAGGATCCGTCGCGACCCCCGGCGGCACCGAGGTGCTGCAGTCGATCGCCGACGCGTTCGGTGCCTCGATCGACGCCCTGAGCGCCACGATCCCCCTCGGCCGCCGCGGCGATAGCCGCGACATCGCCGAGATGATCACATTCCTGTCCTCCAACCGCTCGCAGTGGATCGCCGGCGCCAACTTCATGGTCACCGGCGGCGCCAACGGAGGGCAATAGCTTCCCAGCGAGGGTGAGCCGAGGCGCCTCGCTGAGAGGAGAGAGAGCCGGGCCGGGGTCGCTTTAACTCCTTTTCGACCCGGCCCGCCGGACTTTCCGGCAGAGAAGAGACCCCGTGCCACACCTGCTCCGAATCGACTCCTCAATCCAAGAGGAAGACTCCACCAGCCGCACGTTGACAGCACGCGCCGCCGCCCAATGGCACGCCGCCAACCCGGACGGCACCGAGACATACCGTGATTTCGGGCTTGACCCGATCCCGCACCTGACCGCTGCCGGCGGACGTTTCCGCACCGTCCGCCAGACCAGCACACCCCCGCGCAGACCAGCACCTACGCCCTCAGCCGCAAGTTGATCGACGAGCTGACGCAAGCCGACACGATTATCCTCGGCCTGCCGCTCTACAACTTCGCGGCACCGAGCACGCTCAAGGCGTGGGTCGATCACCTGATCGTGCCCGGGATCGCATTCGATCCCAAAACAGGCGAGAGCGTGATCGGCGAGACCCAGGTGATCGTCCTGGCCAGTCGCGGCGGCGGTTACGGCCCCGGCACCCCGCGCAACGGGTGGGATCACGCCGAGCCGTGGCTCGGGCACAGCCTGCAACGACTCGGACTAAAGCCCCGCTTCATCGCCGCCGAGCTGCGTCTCGTCGGGAAGAGCTCGGCGATGGCCGGACTCGAGGGAGAAGCCCGGCAGAGCCTCGAGAACGCGCACGCAACCATCGACCAGCTATGGCCCGTCGCCGAGGTCGCCAGGTAGCGGCAACGGCCACTACGCCACCCGCACGCGAACCGCACGAAGGCGCGAGGAAGCCACACAAAGGAGACGATCATGAAGTTCGGATCAATCGGAGCAGGCACGATCGGCCAAGCCGTCGGCCGGCACGTCCTCAACGCCGGACACGACGTCATCTTCAGCAACAGCCGCGGACCGGAGTCGCTTGCCGGACTCGTCGCCGAGTTGCGGCCGCGAGCATCCGCAGGTACCGTCGCTGAAGCGGCCGCGGCTGACATGGTGCTACTCGCACCACCGTGGGACAAGGTTCCAGAATCGGTCGCCGGACTACCGGACTGGAACGGGCGGATCGTAATTGACGCCACCAATCAGTTCTCCATCGCCACCAGGCAGATCGCTGACCTCGGCGAGCAGACCGGCAGCGAGTATGTCGCGTCGCTCGTCCCCGGCGCACGCATCATCAAAGCGTTCAACACGCTCTACGCCCGTTACATCGCGCCGAATCCACGACACGACGCCGGCCGCCAGGTGCTCTTCTACGCGGGCGACGACGACGCCGCCAACACGCAATTTCACGAGCTGTTTGAAGGGATCGGATTCGCGCCGGTACGGATCGGGCCGCTGCGGGATGGCGGAAGGCTGATGCAGATGGACGGCGGACCACTCTCCGCACTGCATGCCCTCAAACAGGACTGAGCGACCACCGCGACGGCCGTGGCTAGGTGCGCGTCGCCGGCATCCGGCGGGGTGCGTGCTGAGCGTGGCGGCTCCCCAGTCGTTTATTCGACGAACGATCGCGTCAAATGTGGTCCGGCGCACAGCTCTTCGCGAACGCCAGCCCTTACGGACGACCTGACGATCGCTTCGCCCGGGGCGACACGGTCGAGACCGGCGAGTGGAATGCGACGAAAGGAGCCGCAAGCTCCGCGTGACGCCTGTAGGCGTGGAGCAGCGGCGCCGGCGGTCGCTGTCGGAACCGGGATTGGATTGGGCGCGAGCCCTGCCCTGATTCCGCGACGAGCATCGCAGGCGGGGTGCCGCCTGCCCCGCAACGCGCGGAAAGCTCGCTTTATCTCGAGCGTGTTCCGTCGGCAATGGGCGGGATGTTGAGATCGAGGTGCGTGAGACGCTCTGGGTCGAGAAGAGCATCGATCTGGACGATCTTTTCGTTCCTGACGGTGAAGGCCATGACCGAGAACGCGCGGTCGCGTCGTGCGACAACGGCCCCGGCGGCGCCGTTCACGAGTGCGGGTCTGACGAACGGGTAGAGCTTCGAGTAGGTGCTGGTGTGCCTGGCCACGGCGTCCGCGCCATGCAACACGAGCGAGGCTTGTGCGCGGAGGGCGCCGCCATCGATTCGGAGTTCGACGTCGGGGTCGAGCACCTCCAGGAGGGCTTCGAAGTCGCCGTCGCGGGAGGCGGCGAAGAACGCATCGACGACGCGTCTCTGCCGCGCGAGGTCATGGTCTGGCTCGGGCGAATTGCGGACTCGGCGGCGGCCGCGGCTGGCGAGTTGCTGGGCGGCCGCCTCGGAGCGGTCGAGCGCGGTAGCGATGTGAGCGAATGGCACGCCGAACACGTCGTGCAGCACGAACGCGAGTCGCTCCGCGGGAGTTAGCTCGTCGAGCACCACGAGTAGCGCCAGACCCACGGACTCCGCGAGAAGCGCGTCATGTTCCAGGTCTCCCGCCTCGAAGCTGACGACCGGATCGGGGACGTGCACTGAAAGCTCTTCGCGTCGCGCTTTGCGGGAGCGCAGCATGTTTAGGCATACCCGGCCGACGACCGTGGTCAGCCACGCCTGCATGTGTTCAACGGCCCCGGGGTCCTGGTCGCGAATCCGCAGCCATGCCTCCTGAAGAGCATCGTCGGTTTCGCTCACCGACCCGAGCATCCGGTAGGCAACGGCACGGAGATGTGGTGTGTGCTGCTCGAACCGTTCGGTCAGCCACTCGCGCTCGTTCATCGTCGGCTCTCCGCTTCCACCATCAGATGGTGTCACCAGTGGTTGTGGTAGCCGACGTCGGTGATCAGCGCCGCCGCTGCCAGGACCAAGAAGAACACGGCTCCGCCGATCTGGCGGTCGCGGACTCGTAGGTGGGCGGTCACGGCGAGGATGAAGTACAGGACGAGGCCGATACCGGCGGCCGTCCCGAGCGCCGGCACGGCGAACCCCGTGAGAAGTCCGACCGCGCCGGAGGCCAACACCGTGCCGAGAGGGAGCATCCATCCTCGGGAAACGTGTACCCGGTCAGCGACGACCTTGACCGACTCGGCGCCGACGAAGTTCAAGCAGGCGGCATACCCGTTCGCGATCGCCGCCAAAGCCGTGATAACGAGATACGTGACGTGCATACCCCGCTAGACACGCCTCGCCCAAAGAACCTGACCGCTGACGATGCGGGTACCCCGGGAACGGCCGATCGCCCGCGGTCGTGAAACCCGGTCGCTTCCGGATCACGGCGCGGGTCCGCGCCGAGTACAGGTACGGGTAGGCGATCGTCGCCCGCAGCGGCGGCAGGAACTCAGCAATGTGGAGTCCCGTGAAGGCGGCCGGCGTGTGCGACCTCACGAACGATCGCTTCCCGGCGCATCTTGTCCGCGGCGACTTCCCTGAGCGCTCGGGCGACCAACTGGGTGTGCTCCATCGATTTTGCCTTTACAGTGTAAAGTCGAATCGAGACGATGCCTCGCACAGCCGCTTCGGCGCTACCGGATCGACCGCCTCAGCGCCCGCTCAACCGGGACGTGATCCTTGATGGCGCGGTAGCGCTGATCGAGCGCGAAGGCCCCGCCGCGCTTAGCATGCGCCGTCTGGGCGCCACGCTCGGGGTGGAAGGGATGGCCATCTACCACCACTTCGACGGTCGCGACGAGCTGCTCGCGGCGATCGGCGACCGGCTGCTCAGGCCGTTGCGCGAGCCTGAGGGCAGCGACGATTGGCGGGAGGCGTGTCGGCGGTTCGCGACGGCCCTGCGCGACATCGCGGTCGCGCAACCGGCGACGTTTCAACTGCTCGGCCTGCAGCCGTTCGATACGCCGGTTTCGCTCGAGGCAGTAGAACGCCTGCTGGGCGTGCTCGTCGCGCATGGGTTCGGCCCCGCGGAGGCGTTGGCGATCTACCGGGCCACCGTCAGCTACGCCCGCGGGTATGCGCTGGGCGAGGCGACCGGATTCACCGTCGACGCGACGCGACCTGCAGGCCGGCGGCGGCTGGCGTCGCTGCCCGCGAGCGAGTTTCCGATCCTCGCCGGCCGGGCACGCGAGTTGGCCACGCTCGATGCCGATGTTGCCTTTGAGCTGGGACTGCAGGCGCTGCTGACTGGGCTAGCCGATTCGGACCACCTCGTTCACGGCAGCATCGGAAGAAGCGGCAAGAAGGCGCGCAAGGACCCTCGATCCTCTGAGCTGCCAGGGTGAGGGCGCGGTGGCGGCGCGACCTTGGCGTCGTGCGCGCTTCGCTGAACCCGATCCCGCCGGCCTTGCTGGCACCGAGGTCAGCGGTCGTGTTGGTCAGAGGGTTGGGGGCAGGGGCGGCGGGGCCGTTCTGATGGGGCTGGCGCCCACTGTGTGGACGAGTCGGGAGGCGGTCCGGGGCGCATTGTCGCTCGCCTCCGCAGCCCGTCTGTTGGCCGGAGCCCCGGGGTGCCCGCGGCTGGAGGCGGCATGCCGAGAACCCGGGTCGGCATGTTGAGGGAGCGGGCAGGCCGGCTCGTGCAGGCGATGAGAGCCGGCTCGACCCGAGCAGGGGCGTTCGCCGGCGGGTTCGACGCGCGGGCGTCGATCCGCCGGGTGTCGAACTGGCTGGCGGCGTCGAAGTTGGGGCTGGTGGTGATGGCGCTGGTCGTGGGCGTGGGATCGGGGTTGGGCGCGGCCGTGTTTCGCGAGTTGATCTACTTCGTCACGTGGGTCTTCACGGGGCATGAGACGTTCGGCCAGCAGGGACACGCCCCGAGCCTTCATCTTGCCTTCCTCGGCATCTTTTTCGTGCTGGTCGTCCCGCCGATCGCCGGTGCCATCTACGGCCCGTTGATCCAGCGGTTCGCGCGCGAGGCGCGAGGGCACGGCGTCCCCGAGGTCATGCTCGCGGTCACCGAGAACGGCGGGCGGATCCGCCCTCAGGTGACCGTGGTCAAGGCGCTGGCGTCCGCGCTGTGTATCGGTGGCGGCGGGTCGGTCGGCCGCGAGGGGCCGATCGTCCAGATCGGCTCCGCGTTCGCGTCGACGCTCGGGCAGCGGGTGCGGATGAGCGAGGGCCGGCTGCGGGTGATCGTCGCGTGCGGCGCCGCGGGCGGGATCTCGGCCACGTTCAACGCGCCGCTCACCGGGTTGTTCTTCGGGTTTGAGATCGTGTTGAAGGAGTTCTCGCTGGACGCGCTATCGGCCACGATCGTCTCGGCAGTCACGGCCGATGTGGTCAGCCGCGCGTTCTTCGGCGGAGCGCCGTTCTTCGGTGCCATTCCCCACGACATGGGCGTCGGCAATGACTTCACGTACCTGCTGATCGCAGTCCTCGGGATCGCCGCCGGACTGATCGGCGTCGCGTTTCAGAAGACGCTCTACAGGGGCGAGGACCAGGCGGACGCGTTGTGGCGGGGGCGGCCGGAGTGGCTGCGGCCAGTCGCCGGCGGGCTGCTCCTCGGACTTCTGCTCTTGGCGCTGCCGCAGATGTACGGCGTCGGCTACCCGGTGATGGACCGAGTACTGGCAAACCATTACGTGCTGTGGTTCGTGATCGTCCTGATGGTGGGCAAGATCCTCGCCGCGAGCCTCACCCTGTGGATCGGCGGATCAGGCGGGGTGTTCGCCCCGTCGCTGTTCACCGGCGCGGCCGCTGGCATGGCGTTCGGGATCATCGTCAACCACCTGTTCGGCCCGGCGGTCGGCCCGCCCGCTCTCTACGGGGTGGTAGCGATGGGCGGAGTGTTCGCCGCCGCCGCGCAAGCACCCCTGACCGCGATCGCGAGCGTCGCGGAGATGACCGGCAACTTCACCCTCACCCTGCCGATCATGCTCGCGTGCGGACTCGCGGCACAGCTGGCCAAGCGGATCACCTACGGAAGCATCTACACAACCAAGCTACTGCGACGCGGGATCGACATCGAACGCCCCAAAGCCCTCGGCGCGCTACAGGCCCTGACCGTCGCGGAGACCATGCAACCCCTCAAGACACTCGACGGACAGCCGCAGCTCCTCAGAGCCGCGGGTCCTTCAGAGGCGCCTGCCACCGAGGAGCCGGATTGGGAGAAGATCGTTGGCCCCGTAACGCTGACGCGCCGGCCGCAGGCGCTGTTCGCCGAAGAGGACCTCGAGGACGCGCGACGCCAGCTCGTCCTATACGGCCGCGACGGGCTGCCCGTGATCTCCAGGGACAGCGAGCTGCTCGGCTGGCTAACCCGCGCCGACGTGCTGCGAGCCCTGGCCACCACGCTGCGCTCATCTGAGCAAACGATTAGGGGCGGCGCGGCGGCCGCCGACTACGCCGTCGCAGACCCAGCCAGGGCGATCCGCACGCCGACCACGCCGCTGCCCGGCTACGAGGTCCTCGAACTGCAGATCGGACCGGACTCGCCGGCGCGAGGGCGCCGCATTGCCGACATCGACTGGCCGCCCGGCACCATCGCGGTCGCGGTAACCCAGGGCCGCGAAATACAAGCCGCCCGCCCGGACATTCGACTCCATCCGGGCGAACGACTGATAGTTCTCGCACCCGCTCACACAAACGACCAACACGACCGCCCGACCAGTCGACCCCGGGATCCGGGCGGCTCCGCTCATACCCCTCAGAACGGGGCTGATGAAGCGCTTGAGGGTGCCGGACCTAAGGCGCGTTCCTGACCCCACGCCGCCCGGACCAATGCTGAGGAGCGTTCGGCGCGCCGACACAACTCTCCGACCTGCATCTCGGCTGGAGCTTCGGTCGAAAATTCCCCCGCCTGACCCATACAGGCCGCACAACCGTGCGCCAATACCAGACGACGCTCGAGGTTGTTGGCGAAAGCCCGCTCGTCACGACGTGATCGTCCTCGCCAGCCTTGGACGCTCAGCGCAGTGGAATCGCGACCTAGTCGCAGACAACGCCGCCGAGATCGCAATCGGCGGTGACCGATTCGCTCCCCTGTACCGCGAGCTGGATCCCGCTGAGGCAGCAGCCGTACTGACCCAGTACGAGCGGCGCCATTCGTACATCGCAACTGGCATCAGGCGAGCTGTCAGCCGCTTGTCGGCTGGCACTACGACGGGACCGATGCCAAGCGCCAACAGCTCGTGAGCGCACTGCCGATGATCGCGCTACGACCGACACCGATCCTGCCGGCCCAGCAGCGATCTGGAGAGCCACCGACCGACCGTAGCTGGAACTGTTCCTCCCAGGCGCGGCACTGCACATCTTTACGCCGCCCGTAGCTGGCGCCCGTTCAGCCGAGACTCGAGCGCCTATCAATCAACAACCGGAATTCGTTCGAGCGCCCGTCGTTGGCCCGGGACCCTCGCCCCCATCGCCGGTCAGTCCGACACTCATCCTCTCGAGCACACTCAGACAGCAAATGCGCCGACGGCCCGTATTCCCGCCGCCGGCGGCGTTCCTGGACTCACCGCCGATCGCTGCGGTCACGACGCGGCGGAACCCCGCGCCCGCGCCGGAGACGTCGACCCGCAGCGGCGATCGCATCGTCGACCCCAGGACCGGTGCGAGCGCGCGATCCCGCTGGCTCCAGCAATCGCCCGCCGGTGGCATGCTCCGCGCGCTTCGTCGGATCGGGGAGGTGGCAGTGCGCGAGGGAAGACGTACCGCACGAGCTGTCTCCGTCATCTTTGACCCCCCGAGCGTTCATTGCGTTAGTCGAGATTCCTCGAGGTCGAGTTCGTGCTCGATCCGCCGGAGGGTGTGAGCTGAGATCTGGCTTCGACGGCGCAGGTCCGCGAGTCGCCGGCGCTCCACAGCGATCAGCTCCCTGCGCAGCTCGCGGATCCGGCGGGCGGCCGCGGCCTCGTCACCGCCGGCCGCGTTCCCGTCGGCGGACGGCTCTAGGCGCTGGATTCGTAGCTCGTAGGTCATCCGGAGCTGGTCCAGGACTGGCTCCGCTACCACCTCGCGCTCCGCTAGATCGTCGAGGTGCCTGAGCGCCGCGTTGGCGAGCTGCACGCGCGCTCGCGCCTCCTCGCGCGCGACCGCTTCATCCTCGCCGACCCCGAGCCGCCGAACCAAGGGAGACAGCGTCAGTCCCGGGATCACGAGCGTCGCGGCGATCGCGACATAGCTGATGAAGATCACGTTCGCGCGGTCGGGAAACGGACGGCCGTTCGCGGTCAGGGGTATCGCCAGCGCGGCTGCGAGCGATACACCGCCGCGCATCGCGCTCCAACCGAGAACGATCTGTTCCGCGTGGCGCGATTCGTGCGGGGTTCGGGGGCGGCTCGGACGGACCAGCGCTGCCACCAGCGGAACCGCGAACATCCACGCCATCCTCACCACGACGAGGGCGACGAGGACCGCGGCCGAATACAGAAGCGGCTTTTCCACCGACAGACCGCGCGTGATGTGCGGGAGCTCCAGTCCGATAAGCAGGAACAGGACCGACTCGAGCAGGAACGTGAGCGCTTCCCAGAATCCGAGCGTCCGCAGACGGGAGGTGGGCGAGAGCATCGATCCGGACCTCCCGCCGGTGTACAACCCGGCGGCCACCGCGGCCAGTACTCCTGAGGCGCCGATGCGGTCGGCCGGGATATACGCGAGGTACGCGGTTAGCAGCGAGATGCTGATCTCGATCTGCGGCTCGTCGATGCGCTTGCGGACCTCTACCGAGACCCACCCGGCCGCCAACCCGACCGCCACCCCGCCAGCCGCGACCGCAACGAACTTGACGATCCCGGCACCCGGCGAGAAATGCCCCGCGACCACCGCGGCGACCGCGAGCTTGTAAACGGTCAGGCCCGTGCCGTCGTTGACCAGCGCCTCACCCTCGAGGATCGTCGAGATGCGATCGGGCGCACCCAGGCGGCGGAGCACGGACGTCGCCGCGATCGGATCGGTTGGACCGAGGATCGCGCCCAGCACCAGCGCCGGTCCCCACCCGATGCCCGCCACCGCGTGCGCCACCGCCGCTACGGCGGCCATCGACACCAGCACAAGCCCGACCGCCAGCAACCCGATCGCCTTGGCGTGAGCTCGAAGATCCTGCGTCGAGGAACTGAACGACGCCGCGTAAATCAGCGGGGGCAGGAACACGAACAGAACCGTGTGCGGATCCACTTGCGGCGCCGAGGTCCCCGACAGCAGCCCGACCACAAGGCCCCCGAGGACGAGCACGATCGCGTAATGAACGTGGATCGCCCGCGCCACCCCCGCCAGCACCGTCGATGCAAGCAACAACGCAACGATCAGCTCGATCCCGTGCATACGAACTACCCCTAACCGGTGCGCAGCGCCAGCGAGGGCTAAGACTACTCAGCTACTCAAAACCCTGGCACCGGTCTCGCGCCAGAACCGCGTACAGGACCTCGAGCCCATCGATGACCGCCCGGTCAGGCGAGATCTGGAGCGCATGGATCCTTCAGTTAGTGCCGCGAGCACCGGTCGGGGTCTGTCCGCTCTTCTATGTAGGCATGAGTCGAAAGGAGACTCATGTCCCCGACACTCCCTGGTCGCCACCGCGTGAGTTGCCGAGCGCGGCTGCTCGACGCCTACAGCGGCAGAGCCGGGATCGCCGCTGTCATGACTGCTTCGATGCTTGCAGCTGACCGGCCCTCGGTTAGCGCTCGAGCACCTGGTCGACCGAGGCGTTCCGCGATGCGCGGCGTGCGCGGTCTTGGCGATTTGCAAGACCGGCGACGTCTTCCCAGTCGGGACCCGCATACGTCGTCGCGCGGGCATCGCGGCCAGGGTTCGCCTGGCTGCCTAGGTTCCGGTGGCAGCCACGTCGCCACGGTGGACGAGACGACAGCCTGCCACGATCTCGATCGCGTCGTTACCTCCGATTGCGAGACCGCCAAGGCATGGAACGACGCTAGGTCAGCCTCGCTCGAGCGTCCGGCTGTCACCGCTCCGGGCCGACGCCGACGAGCGTACGGTCGCCGTCATACAGAACGGCATCACACAAGTCACACCGCGGCTTATGCTCGCGACCGAGCAGCATAGGCGGATTCTGGGTGGGTGGACCCAGAAGACTAGGTGCCCCCCGGAAGCGACGGTCTCGACAAGGACCTAGCCTGGCCCAATGTCAATCGACAGACCGCGGAGCTCGCCGCCTCCGGCGGCGACATCGATAAATCAGCTCGGATCCTCGGTCGTGATCTCCGGCGCCACGATCGTCGCGGGCGCCCAGGACCACGCGGTCGCTGCTAACGCCAAGCAGGGCGCAGCGTACGAGTGGGTGAACCCCACGCCGACGAGCACGGCCACAGCGGTGACGCAGGACGCGGAGCTGACCGCCTCACACGGCGCCACCGCGACCGAGCGACTCAGCAGCTCGACCGATGAGCTGGCTCGGGTCTGACGATGTCGATGCAGCAGCAACGCGCGGGCGCGGTGGCCGTAACCAACGAGGAGGCCGTCCGTGCCTGGGACACGGTCCTCTATCAGCGGTGGAAAGCGAATCGCCGCGTGTTCGTGGGCGCGCTGTATGAGGTCACCGAAGAACTCTTTGAGCGCTGTCCGCCGCCTGTCGGCGGACGCTGCATAGACATCGGCTGCGGGTTTGGCGATACAACTCAACGGCTGGCTGAGTTGGTTGGAGCAGCAGGCTCTGCGCTTGGGACCGACTCCTCTGCGCATTTCATCGAGGATGCCCGCCGCGAGGCCGCCGAGGCGGGGATCGAGAACATCGGGTTTGAGCTCTCAGACGCGCAGACGGCACAGTGGGATTCGACCTACGACTACGCGTTCTCGAGGATGGGGACGCAGTTCTTCGCCTCGCCTGTCGTGGCCATGCTGGCGATCCGCGGCGCGCTGAAGCCTGGTGGCGAGCTTCGCAAGATCTGCTGGCGGCGCAAGGCCGAGAGCCCGATCTGGGCCGAGACCGAGGAGGTTGTCCAGCGATTCCTCTCGCGCCCTGAGGAGTACGACGCCGACACCTGCGGGCCGGGCCCGTTCTCGCTCGGAAATCCTGAGACGATGCGCGGGATTCTCGAGGCCGCCGGCTTCACGGAGATAGAGCTGGACCGGCGCGACTTCGACTACTTCATGGGTGCCGACATGGATGAGGCGATCGAATCGCTGCTGGCGATCGGGCCCGGCGCCGAGCTGATTCGCCTCAACGGTGAGTACGGCGAGAGCCGTCGGAATGAGGTAGCCGAGGCGCTACGGGATCACTACGCCCGGTGGCAGAAGCCCGACGGGTCGATCGTCGGCCGAGGGTCCGTGTGGCTCGTCACCGCCACGAACCCCGGCTAGCGAGTGACCCCACACGAGACCCGACACGAGGAGAGCGAGTCAATGGCCGGTCGGGACGCAGATCTCGGAAAGGCATTCGCCGAGGCGGTAGCCCGAAAGGACGTCGCCGGCGTGGCGGGCCTGCTCGATCCAGAGATCGATTTCCGAGGACTGACGCCAAATCGAAGTTGGGAGGCGACCGGAGCCGATGCCGTCCTTGAGGTGGTCCTGGGGCAATGGTTCGAGGATTCTGACGAGATCGAGCAGCTCGTATCGATCGATACCGACGTCTTTGCCGATCGCCACCGTGTCGCTTTTCGCTTCGACGTCGTCAACCCGGAGGGTAAGTTCGTGGTCGAGCAACAGGCGTACTACACCGCGCGAGATGGACAGATCGCATGGATGCGCGTGCTCTGCTCCGGATTCCGACCGCGCTGACCAAGAGAACGACCTCCGATCTGTCGGAAGCGGGGTCGGCGCCGGCCTGGCCCTCCGCTTCCCACGGAGGCTGTCGCACAAACCACTCAACGTTCTGGCGCATCAATTGGGCGACGGGATGACACACGAGATCGGCTGGCCCCGAGGCTTGCGATTGGGATGGGACCTTGAAGTTGATCCACCTCGCGGTCGGTCGCCCCACCATCACTACCGCAGGGATCTTTCCGCCCATTTGTGCAACGGCCTCGACGAGACGCGAGAGCGGGGTGACCCCCAAGGTCGGCTTCTGCCGCCTCGGGACGATGCGGAAGCTGGCTACGGCAGAGACCTCGGCTTCGTTCGGCCGCAGTAATGGCGGCCCTCCGAACCGCGGACCTGAGTTGCGCGGTCAGCAGGGAAGTTGCCAGGTGGGCGCGCCCTGGCTCCAGCGGGCGTCCCGCCACTGGCGACAAGCGCGACTCTTGCGAAGTGCGGGCCGACACCTGCGTTCGTGTTCGCGCGGGTCTGGGCGTTAGTTGATGTCGCGCCGGGCGGTTAGGGCGATGCCGATAACGGCGAGTGCGGCGGTCCAGGCGATCAGGGTGGCGGCGCCGGCGCCGGGTGATAGTAGGTGATGGCCTTTGAGGCCCGTCATCGCGTCCGAGGCGTGTGTCGGCATGAACCGTCCAACGGACGGCGCGAGGCCGAGTAGGAGGTTGTCGACGACGAGGCCCCAGGCGAGTAGGGTGATGACGGCGCCGACTTGGTTGTGGATGATCGCGCCGAGGGCGGTGCCGATCGCGCCCCATATCGCGATGCCGGCGAGCCCTCCGAGCGTGAGCAGCAGGACATCGTTGCTGTTGAGGACGATCGTGATGCCGCGTGCATCGAGGATTGTGTAGCCGATCGGCCAGCTGATCGCTGCGCCGAGGACCCCGAACACGAGTCCGGCCAATGCGCCGGCGATCACCTTGGCGCTGAGGACGTGTGAGCGCGCCGGGTTGAACAGGATGGTCGGGCGGATCGTGCCGTAGCGGTATTCGCTGGTGACGAGCAACACGCCCGCGAGCGCCGCGAACACGCCGGTGAGACTGCTCACGCCCAGCAGCTCACGCTGGTTTTCCTTGCCCATCAGGCCGCTCGGGTGGCTGAGCAACCCGTCCAGCAGCGTGAAGATCAGGATCAGCGCGATCATCCCGAGGATCAGTGCGATCGTGGTTCGGGTCGTGCGGACCTTCAAAAGCTCGGCCTTGGTCTGCGCGATCATGCCGGTGCCTCGGTCGTCTCCGTGGTTGTCAGTTGCAGGAAGATGTCCTCCAGCGAGCCGCCGTCAGTCGCCAGCTCGTGAATTGGGACGCCGGCGGCGAATGCGATCTCGCCGACCCGGTCGCTCGATGCTCCGTTCACGAGTAGGGTGTGGTCGGTGCCGGCCGTGACTTGTAGGTTCTCGCCGCGTAGCGCAGTGGCGAGCTGCTGCGGGTCGGCGCTGCGGACGCGGACCGCGCCACCGGCGCGCGCGGTCAGCTCCGCCAGTGGGGACTCAACCACGCGCCGGCCGCGGCTGATGATCAACACCTGATCGACGGTTTGCGCGACCTCCGCCAGCACGTGGCTTGAGATGAGCACGGTGCGGCCCTCTGAGGCCAGGCTACGCAGGAAGTCACGCAGCCAGCGCACGCCCTCCGGGTCAAGCCCGTTCGCGGGCTCGTCCAGGATCAAAAGCTCCGGGTCGCCAAGCAGCGCCGCCGCGAGCCCGAGGCGCTGGCGCATCCCCAGCGAGTACCCCTTCACGCGCCGGTGGGCCGCCTCGGTGAGCTCCACCAAGCTCAGCACCTCATCCGCCCGCGAGTCAGGAACCTCAACGGCGCGCCCGAGCATCCGCAGGTGATCGCGGCCTGAGCGGCCGGGATGAAAATCGGTCGCCTCGAGCACCGCACCGACCCGCAACGCCGGACGCGCAAGCTCAGCGTACGGCTTGTCGAACACGAGCGCACGCCCACTCGTCGGCCTCGCCAGCCCCAGGACCATCCGCAGCGTCGTTGTCTTACCGGCACCGTTCGGTCCGAGAAAACCCGTGATCGTCCCAGCCTCCAAGACGAACGACAGGTCCGTAACCGCCGGGATCTCACCGAAGCGCTTGGTCAATGACTCGGCTCTAACGGCCGCCGTCATCCGCGTACCTGACCGGTGAACGGGATCGCGAAGTCTTGGTAGGTGTCCTGGCCAATTTCGCTGGGGAGGTAGGTGATCCGCAAGCCGAGGCTGGCCAGGCGTACGTCGACGTTGTGCTGTTGCTGGTCGCTCCATGCCTCCAGCGATCGTGAGCCCACTTGCCAGTCGGCGCCGCCGAGCTGCCCGTCGCCGATCGGCACGAACGCCTCGCCGTGGGCGGGCTCGGCCCGCAGGGTCAGCTCCGGGCAGCGCGCCGCGAGCGCCTCCGCCCGGTCTTCGGGGACGGGACGGCACCACTCGATCGGACCGTCGCTGTCCTCGCTGACCTCACCCCAGAAGATCTGGAAGAACGCGCCCGCGCGTCCCTCGACCTGCGGGAACTTGTAGTGCCGGAGCAGGGCGATGAACTCCTTGCCGAACGCCCATGCCGCCTTCTCGCCGGTGACGTTGCGCTTGACGCACAGCAGGCTGCGCTCGGGTATCTCTCTCGTCTTGACCTCGTACACGACGGACCTCTTTCCCCTCAGCTCGTCGATCAGATAGGTAGCGAGCGCGCGAAGGGACGAGTGCTTGCTCTCGGTCGCGGCCCAGAACTGGCGAACTCGCTCCGCCGCCCGGGCCGGCTCGAGCGGCAGGATCGCCTTGATCTCCGCCAGCGGGAAATGCAGCTGACGCAGCGAGGCGATCAGGCGCGCCTGTCTGAGCTGGCCGGGCTCGTAGAAGCGGTAGCCAGAGTCCTCGTCCACCCGCGCCGGCGCCAGCAGACCCAGCTCGTCGTAGATCCGCAACGCCCTGGCCGACAGCCGCGAGCGGCTGGCGAACTCTCCGATGCCCATCTCATCCACGTGCTCGCTCCTTATCGACATGACACTTGCCCGACAAGTCTGCGGCTTCACCCAACGTCAAGGTCAAGCCGTTGCGTCGAGGAAACGTCGGTCGGTACTCGCCCACGTCCGGGGCCACGCCCAAGTGCTGGCCCAGCTTATAAAGCGTCCAGCCAAGCGATTGACCTTCATACTGGCCGAGACCTGCATTCGGTTTCAACGCAACCCCACCGCGGCTCGCTAGGAGACGTGGTTTGCGCGGAAAGGGCGCCTTTTGGTCGGGCCCCCGCGGCCCGGGCGGAGCCGGTTGGCGCAGCGCCCCGGTATCCGCGCGGAGCGGGTCTCCCGTCGGCTGGAGCAACATGCCTGCGTTGATGGCGGAGCAGGGCCGGTGCTCGTTGCGAGCGGATCAGGCCGTTGTTAGGTCGACCAGCATCTCCGGAAGGTGCGTGAAGGGCTGCAGGTGGCCCTCGCCCTCGCGCATCGTCAGCCGGGCGTCTTTCAGGTTTTTCTCAAACCAGTGGCCATGGATCGCTTCGGCCATGCGGTCCTCGGTGCCGTACCAGAGCAGAACCGGACACTCGACAGTAGTGGGGTCGATGTCCCAGGCACCGATCCAGGCGACGTTGTCCCAGCCGCACCCCACCACGCCCTGGCGCATCGCCTCGCGCATGTCGGCCAGTAGGTGCTCCGAGTAGGAGCCCCATAGCCGCCGGTCCGAGTCGGACAGCAGCGGTTCGAACGCCTCGTAGAGGGCTATCGGGCTCTCGAGCGCCTCGGTCATATCGAAGCCCGCCATGAAGCCGGCACACGCCGCCTCAGGATCTCCGGGGAGCAGGCGCTCGGCGGCCCTGTCGCCATCCGAGAGAACCTCTAGCGCTCCGGGCACGAGCTGGAACGGGGCTGGGCCGGCGATGACGCCGACCGCTTCGACCCGCTCGCCGGCGATGGCCGCGGTGGCCAGCGCGAACGGTCCCCCGCCGGACCAGCCGGACGTCCGGAACCGCTCCAGGCCGTACTGGTCGGCCACGTGCAGGGCCATCCTCGCGACCCACCCGACACTGAAGGCGGTGGGCGTCGAGCCCCCGTAGCCGGGCCGGTCAAACGCGACCCAACGGACGCTGGCATCGGCCAGCAGGCGATCGGCCCACGCCATCTCGAGGCGACAGCCGGGAGTACCGTGGAAGTGCAGGACAGGCTGGCCGCCCGGATCGCCCGACTCGCGGACTCTGAGCGTAATGCCGTCTATCTGCAGATCCTGCTCCCGCGCCGTCACGCCACCCATTCTTGCGCACGGTTCAAATCAGGCACGCCCGCTTGGCTGGCAGGGGACCCGCGGAGTCGTGGAAGCGGAACAGACCCCCCTCCGGGTTCCTTCCCTGACATTCGGCGACAAGCACGTCGCTGGCGGAGGGCGGGCTGATACCCCTTCGTGCTCGGACGGGTATTCGCTGGTGATGGCGGTGGCGTGGAGCGACGTGGAGACCCTCGCGGCGGTCGAGGGCAAGTTCGCGATTGCGGATGCGCTCCGCCGCTATCCGGGTCAGGGGATGACGCGGAGCGTCCGTCCGAAGGTACGCGTGCGGGGCGGCGGGTCAGCTCTGGGCGATGACGAGCGCGATGGTGCACACGGCGAGGGCGGCGGAGCGCCACCACGCGAGCCAGGTCCGCTTGGACGCCATGAGCGCCTGCTTGACGAGAAGCTCCGACTGGCTCTGGGGGTCGGGGGTGCTCGTCCCGGACGGGCTCGGGTCCGCCGGGGTCGGGTCGGGCATCGGCCGATTGAACCACCCGGGGGCGGGCGCCGGGGCCCGGGACGGCTCGTCGAGGATGGTGATGGTGACGTCCCCGCCGGTGGCGAGCTGCACGCCGGCGGACGCGATGCGGGAGTCAGACGGGCCGGGCAGCGGCAGCGTCTGGATTCCGGGAGCTGCGTGTCCGACTGCCCCATCTTGCTGCGGACGCCGCCGTCTGACTCGGTGCAGACGAGGTTCCAGGACGCCGTGCCTTTCTGCGGCGGTTTGGACAGACCTGAGGGGTTATCTTCGGCGCTGCTCGGCGGTCCCGGACGCCATCGCGATGACAAAGTCGCCTGAGGCGTGCCCCGAGTCGACGACATTCGGTGGCGGTGGCTCCGACTCCGTCGTGGTGCCGTTCGACGAGCTGGAGGAGCTGGAGCTCTTGGAGGAGGTGGCCGAGCTCGCCGGCCTTGAGCCGCCCGAGCTGTTGCTGCTCGACGATGAGCCGCACCCGGCGAGGCCGAGCGCGAGGACGGCGGTGGCGATGGACGCTCGCAGGGGCACGCTGTCCGCTCGCCGACGAGTCTACGGGCGCAGGGCCAGCAGCGCCGGCCCTGCGGGCGCCGGGGGGTCACGTGTGCCGGCTTCAGCGCAAACTCGCGACCCCCGACCCACCCCGTGTGAGGCCGGGGCTCCTGCCGACCATATCCACCGGGGTGGACCGGAAAACGCCGGTTTACGACCCCGGAAAGCACTCGTTCACAACTCCTGTTTTCAGGTGTGGTCCGAGTGCTGACGACGGCATGATTTTCGGCCCGGCCCGGCCCGGCCCGGTCGGGGCGGAGGCGCTGGTGCGCGTGCTCAGCGGTGGGAGTGGATGGAGGCGAGCGCGCGGCCGAACGTCCCGTCGGACAGGCCCCAGGCCGGGTCGGTCCACAAGAACGGGAGGACGTAGGCGAGGTGCAGCTTGGAGAGCCCGACAAGGGTCTGGAAGGAGTACGGGTCGACGTGGCTCGGGATGGTCGACCCCCAGGTGTGGGTCAGCGACGTCCAGCCGTACTCGTTCGCGAGCAGCGGTGTGCGGCCGCGCCCGTACTTGTTCATCTGCGCGATGGCGAACCGGGCTTGGGAGAGCACGCCGCCGGGAGTGGCGGAGTACGGGTGGAACGCGACCGCGTCGAGCGGCTTGCGCTCGAACGCCCTCAGCAGGCGCGGCAGCGAGGACCGGGTCCAGGCGACGCCGCCGGTGACGACCTGGGCGTCCGGGTTGACGCGATGAATCGCGGTGCGGACGACCTCGTACATGGCGGCGTAGGTCTGCAGGTTGACGTGCGGGCCCCAGGACAGCGCCTCGTCCGGCTCGTTCCACACCTCGAAGGTCCTGACGGGAAGTTGCGGCAGCGTCGGGTTGCTTCGCCAGAATGAGCCGCCGGCGCCGTAGCGGCGGGTGAACGCGGTGGCATAAGCGGCGAAGTTCCGGTTGTCGGCTGGGGGCAGCGGCGTCGTGACCATCCTCCCCGTCGAGTTCCGGACGCGGTCGGCGATGTGCGGGCGCGCCCAGCCGGGCGTGTACTCGAGGGACGGCTGCCAGCGGAGGTGGGCCTGCGCCATCTCTGAGACGAGCGTGTCGTCGTAGGCCCAGTCGTAGCGGTGCTGACCGTGGACGGGCGCTGAGGGTTCAGTGCGCGCCCAGTCGGAGTCGGCGCGGCCGACGGTTCCGCCCGCGGCGGACAGTGCCTGCAGCGATGCCTCGGCCTGCTGGTCGGTCCAGTACCCGTGCGCCTGGTTGAAGAACGCGCCGTCGACCTCGGCGCCGAACGTGGTGGCGTGCGCGGCGGCGGGCGCGAGCAGGAGCGCGAGGAGGAGGACGGCGGGGAGGATGCGGCGGACGGCGCTCAACGTATTCCTTCTCTCGGCAACACGGGCGCGGCGCTCAAGTAGCTCTCCCCGATGCGGGCGAGGCGGCATCAGCCGGCGAGCCGGGTGCGCCAGAGCAACTGTGAAGGATGAGCGAGCGCCCTCCACCGCGTTGGCGGCGTCGGGGTCGAACATGACGTTGACCTGCAGGGTGCGGGCGGCGAGGGACCCCTGGCCAGGGTCGTAGACCCTTGGAGCGGCGATTTCCCCTCGCGACCGGCCGCCCGTCTGAGGACGGACGACCGGGAGCCGAGCAGGCTAGCCGTGGCGGACGGTGACGGCGAACGTCTGGGTGCTGGACGGCATGTCGGCGGCGGTCGCGCTGACCTGCAGCTGCACCTTGCGGGCGGGGAACAGCAGGCCCTTCCAGCGCCCCACGAGCTGCACGCGGGCCGCGCCCGCCTCAGAATGGCGGGTGAACACCGCGACCTGCTGCCAGGTGCCGTCGACGCGCGCGTTCAGGGTCACGTTCAGCGTTGCGGCGCGGCTCAGCACGTAGCTCAGCCACATCCGCGGGAGGCCGCCCTTTCGCCACACGATGGTGCGGGGCGCGAGCGTCACCGACAGCATCCGCGGCTGGCCGTGCGGCCCGTTCGCGGGGAGCGCAACCGTCATCGGCATGATGACCGCCGGTGACGTCTGGCCGTTCGCCGAGGCCTGCAGGAGCACCCGGTAGCGACCGGCGGCCAGGGCATGTCCGGCCATGGTCGGGCTGAGCGTGAGGCTGACCGGCCCGGCCTGCGCGGCGGTCAGCGTCTGCGCGCCCCTCGTGACCCACCGGTTGTGCGCGAACTGCTGCACGGTGGCGCTCACCGTGCCCGGAGCGGACATCTGCAGCGTCACCGACGCGTGGCTGCCGGGCGCCCCGGCCTGCAGGCTGAGGCCGTGAGCGGGGAGCGTGGGAACGGTCACCGTCGGCGGTAGCGGCTGAGCCGGCGGCTGCAGGGAACTCCGATGGTTTCGACCGAAGCAGTCGGCAATCTCTCCGCTCGCGGTCATGCGAGCGCAGCAGGGCACCCCTCTGCTCTATCGCCCGGTCAGGCCGAGGTCTTGAGCGGCATCCGACCGTTGGTGGGCCACCCAGACCGTCGATGAGGACGGCACGTCCGTGTCAAGCGACGGGTCCAGCGATCCCCACTCGCCGACCAGCACCGCGTCCTCCACGTTCGACGTCGACGTGGACACCGCGGCACCGGCCCTGTCCGGCGCGCTGACCGACGGCGCGGTGACCAACCAGGCCCGACCGTGGTTCCGCGTCAACGACGGTCCCGGCGGCGGGCCGGAGGCGGGTCCCGGCGCCGAGTTTGTCATCCGCGCGCACGGCACGACGGTCGTGGACTCCGGGCCTGTCGCGACCGACGCGTACGGCACCGCCACCTGGGTGCCCTCCGCCGACCTGCCCGAGGGCACCTACACGGCCTCGGTGGTGACGGTCGACGACTCCGGGAACGTCAACTCGGGTGCGCCGTCGAACTCCATCACGTTCACGGTGGACACGACGGCGCCGAACGCCCCCACGGTCCTCTCACCCGCCGACGGCGCCACGGTCTCGACCAGCCAGCCGACCATCACGGTCTCGGCCGAGCCCGGCTCGCAGGTCACGCTCGCCGTCGACGCCGACCAGTACCAGCAGACCGCCGACGCGGGCGGCATCGCGACGTTCACGCCGAACGGGCCGCTGTCAGACGGCCAGCACTTCATCGCGACGCTCGCCACCGACTCCGCCGGCAATCAGGGCTCGACGACGTTGACGACGTTCACGGTCTCGACCGCCGGCGGCACGACCCCGCAGCCGCCGGTCCAGCAACCCCCGGCTCAGCAGCCGCCCACGCAGCAACCTCCGGTCCAGGAGCCCCCGACGCAGCAGCCGCCGACGCACCCGCAGACCCCGGCCATCTCGGGGCCGCCGGCGCTCAGCTCGCACACGCTGACCGCCGCCCACCCGCTCAAGATCGCGGTCAAGCTGACCGCCCCCGGCACCGTCACGCTGCAACTGACCGCAAAGGTTCGAGGCAAGACGAAGGTCATCGGCACCGTCACCGTCAAGGCGCTGGCCGGAACCGCCCACTACACGCTCACCCGGAAGTTCGCCGGGCACACGCTCGCCAAGGGCGCGTACACGCTCACGCTCAAGGCCGCCGGCGGCAAGACCGCGTCGGCCGCACTGAACGTCCGCTGAGCCGAGCGAGCTAGCCAGAGAACGGCGACGCGCTCCGGTCGTCTTTCTCGACCACCATGACCATCGGAATGGCTCTCCGGACACCCGGTTCACGCGCCGACTGGCGGAGCGGCGACAGGAACGGTCCGTAGGTCGCGTGGGGCCGACCAGCCGGCGACAGCCCCTACTGTGAGCGTATGCCGGCTAGCCTGCACCGACTCGCCCTACCCGCGCTGGCCGCGCTCAGCCTCGCTGGCTGCGCCGCCCAGAGCACTACCACCGCTTCTTCGCCGAGCGTCCGGAGCGCCACGACCAGCGGTAGCGCCGCTCCGATGCCCACCCGGCCGTCGTCGCACCGGCCGTCGGGCACGACCACGACCGCCGCCGGGCGGCTCGCGCTCATCACCGAGCCGCAGGCCGGGGTCGCGCCGGTCCTCTCGGCGCTGCGCGGCGCCCGCCACCAGGTGGACATGGTCATGTACGAGGACGAGGACAGCCAGGTGAACGCCGCCCTGGCCGCCGACGAACACCGCGGCGTCAAGGTCCGCGTGCTTCTCAACGGCGGCTATTACGGCGAGGGGTCAAAGGAGAACCAGACCGCCTACACCTACCTGCAGGCCCACTCGGTGCCGGTCAAGTGGACGCCGTCGTACTTCGCGCTCACCCACCAGAAGACGCTCCTCGTCGACGGCCGCGCGTACATCTTCACCTTCAACCTCACGCCGCAGTACTACGCCTCAAGCCGCGACTTCGGCGTTATCGACACCATCGCCGCCGACGAGCGCGCCGTACAGCAGACGTTCGACGCCGACTGGTCCGGGCAGCGCATCGCCGCTTCGAACGGCGCTGACCTTCTCTGGAGCCCCGGCTCCAAGCAGGCGCAGGTCAGCCTCATCGAGTCCGCCCAAGGGTTCCTGGGCATCTACAACGAGGAGATGGATTCGGCTCCCATCGAGCAGGCGCTCGAGGCCGACGCCAAGCGCGGCGTGAACGTCGAGGTGACCATGACCTACGACTCGTCCTGGAAGGGCGCGTTCACGCAACTGTCCGCCGCCGGAGTGCACATCCGCACCTACAGCGCGAGCGCCCCGCTGTACATCCACGCGAAGATGATTCTCACCTCAAGCCGCGTGTTCGTCGGCTCGCAGAACTTCTCCGACACCTCCCTGGAGAAAAACCGGGAACTGGGGCTCATCACCTCAAACCCGACGATTCGCGCTTCCCTGCGCCGCACCTTCGACGCCGATTACGCGGGCGCGCGCCCGTACACCGCCCCTTCCCACTCCTCCGGCGGCTCATCGTCGGACAGCGCCACTCCCAGCCCGAGCGCCGCGGGCGCGCGGTGCAGCGCGAGCACTTCCTACTCAAGCCGCTACGGCGACTACGACGTGTACGTGCACTCAAACCAGCCCGGGCAGACGGTGACCGTCACCGACGCCGCCGGACGCTCGGCGAGCTATCACACCGACTCAAGCGGCTACGCAGAGGTCTACTTCCGAGCCCCGGCCAGCGCGGCCGGCGAGACGGTCACGATACGAGCCGGGCCCGCCACCTGCCACGCCATGCTGATGTCGTAATGCGCGGCATCTCCCCGCCGCGAGCCACGCCGAACTGACACTCACCGAAGGGCATGTGGCGGAGATGCGCGCCCTGGTCAGGCTCGGACGATGGCACGAGCAGCGACGACGTCGGACGTCTTCAACGCGATCGCCGAGCAGCAGCGCCGGACGCGACGGTCACGCCGGCCAGAGCGACGGCGCCTCGCCCGGTTCCCCGATCTACGCGTGGCTCCGTGTCAGTTCGGGAGCAATTACACCAGTTTCACGCGGAAAGTCCCGCCGGCGGCGCCGGGCGAGTGCTCCGCGAGCTCGGTTTCTCTGCCGCGGTCAAGACCTGTACTCATGCTGCCTCCTTCATCGCTCCGGGTCGCCCCACTGGCCGGGCATGACTGTTCGTCCCCCCGGGTCCTTGATAGGAGTGATACCGCTACGCGCTTGGCGCGCCAGTCGTAAAAGCCACCCGTCCGCTTGGATGCGCACAGCGGATTAACGCGCCCCGTGCGGAGCCTTCTGTGTGGGCGCTCGGGGTCATGCGACCCTGCGCGCTGCTGCTCGCCGGAGCATCTCGTCGCGGTGAAGGCGCACGGACTCGCGACTGAGCTTGAGCTTGTAGTCGGCCAGCCCGACGACGTCTGCCGGCATGTCCCGGTACATGCAGGTAATCGCCGTGTACATGTCCCGGTGCGGGCGGGTCGACGGGTTCAGTGGCAGCAGCAGCCAGTCGTCGACGACCAGCCAATAGGCGGGCACGCCGCCCTGGTTGCGGTCCTCGAACCAGACGGGCACCTCCGGCAGTACCCGGCCGCAGCGGACGATGTCCTCAAGCTCTAAGCGAGCCTCGTCCAGGTCGCCGTCGCGGGCGACGCGCGCCGAGTGCCGCCGCACGCGGTCCGCGTACTGAACGACGCAGTGGGAGGAGAGCTCGACGCGGGCGGCTCCCGGCCGGCGCGCCTCGTGGTCCAGAGCGACGGACCAGTCAAGGCAATCGCGCGGATACCAGGTGGCGGCGTGGAATGTGCGCTCGTTCTCGCGGTCGCGGGTGAGGCCGACGAGTTCCGAGAAGTCCTTGAGCTCGACGTAGCCGTCCGAGGCGGGCAGCTCCGCCGGAACCCACGCGGGCCGGCTTTGGCGGTACCGGCCGGTTTCCAGAAGCTGGCGCAGGCGGAGCTTGACGAGCCAGGCGGGCTCGGGACGGTGCTGGCGGTCCCGGTAGCGGCGGACGGCCATGTCTCCGACCCAGACGCGTTTGCCGCCGACCTCGGCGGGCGAGCTCAGCAGTCTGGAGATGTCTGGGTCTTCGGGCGGCGGGCTGTTTCTCATGGCGTATGCGTACCTAGGCGCCGGCCCGGACCGGTACGCGCACCGAACGTCGATGGGGCTCTGGGCCTTGGCGCCCGTCCTCACGCCAAGGAATGTGTCGGCATCACTGACCGCCGTCTTGACCCCGCCGGTACCGCGCTCGCAGTACCGGCGCCGTCCGAGGGAGCTCCCGTCACCCCGGTCCGGAGCCCTAGCACGCCTCGAGCTCGGCGAGGTCAACCCGAGCATGGATACGCTGATGCGCAATCTCAGCCCGGCTTGGCATCGAGTTCACGATCGACGTGCGTCCGGCTGGAACCCCAGCCCACAACGTCACCAAGCGGGCGCAAGCCAACAGCCTCGTCGGCTAGTTTCGCACCGAAGAGGCCGAGATTCTCGTCGCCGATCAGGGAGCGCCTCGTATCCGCGCTTAGGAGGGCCCGCGCCCGGAACTGCGAGATGGGCGTCGCGGTATGAAAGTGAGAGCCTGGTGCCTCGACGGCGTCATTGCGAGTCTCCGCTGGGGCGGTCAGGGTGTTTCGGTGATTCGGTAGCCGAGCCCGGGGGTGGTGTGGATGATGTCGGGCTGGCCGAGTTTGCGTCTGAGCCGGGCGATGGTGACCCTGACGGTGTTGGTGAATGGGTCGACGTTCTCGTCCCAGGCTTGCGCGAGGAGCTGCTCTGCGCTGAGTGCGCCGGGGCTGGCTTTGAGCAGGGCTTCGAGCACGGCACGCTCTTTTGCGCGGAGTTCGATCGTTCGTCCGTCGCGGGTGACGATGCCGGTGAGAGGGTCGAGCTCAATTCCGCCGGCTTCAAGGGTGCGGCCGCGGGCGGTGGGTTTGCGGCGCGCGAGCGCGCGGATGCGTAGGACGAGTTCGGGGAAGTGGAAGGGCTTGGGGAGGTAGTCGTCGGCGCCGAGCGCGAGCCCTGTGACGCGATCAGCGGGGGCGCCGGCGGCGGTGAGCATCAGGATCATTGGGGGATCTTCGCTGTGGGTGATGATCTGGCAGAGCTGGTCGCCGTGTATGCCGGGGAGGTCGCGGTCGAGAAGGACGACGTCGTAGGGGTTGAGGTTGACCTTCGAGGCGGCTTCGTGGCCGTCGTAGGCGACGTCGACGGCCATGCCCTGGTCGCGCAGTCCTTCCGCGATCCGGTTGGCGTAGCGAGGCATGTCCTCGACGACAAGGACCCTCATCTGATGGTTGCCGGGGGTTGGGGGGTAGCGGCTGCGAGGGTGATTTGGACGCGGAGCCCGCCTTCTGCACGGGCGTGGAGCTCGAGGCTGCCGCCGTGCGCGGCGGCGACGGCGGCGACGATGGAGAGTCCGAGCCCGTGGCCGTTGTGTGATCCGGTCCGGTCCTGGCCGAGGCGTGTGAACGGCTGGGCGAGCTCCGCGACGGCGGACTGGTCGAGCATCGGGCCGCTGGTGTCGATGGTCAGTCGCGCCTGCGCTCCGTTCAGAAGTGCGAGTGTGAGCTCGATCGAGCCGCCCGGCTGGTTGTGGTGCACGGCGTTCTCGATGACGTTCTCAATCATGCGTCTGAGCAGCGTGGCGCCGCCCGCGACCTCGACAGCGGCGAGATGCGTCTCGACGGTCAGCCGCTTGGCGGCGATCTGGTCGGCGCGAGCGGCGAGCGCGCCCGTGAGCAGCGGCTCGAGTGCGACCTGGTTGTGCTCGTCGAGCTGGCCGTTTTGGGCGCGGGCGAGCGTGAGAAAGCTCTCCAGCAGCCGGTCGGCGTGGTCGAGATCCACGCGCAGCTCGGCGTCCAGCTCACGAGTCTGGGCCGGCACGCCGCCCGGCTTCGCGATCGCGACGTCGAGGGTGGTGCGCATCATCGCCAGCGGGGTGCGCAGATCATGCGAGGCGTTTGCGACGAACCGTCGCTGCGCGTCAAACGCCGCCTCCAAGCGATCCAGCAGCCGGTCGATCGTATCGGCAAGCAGCCGGAGCTCATCCCGCGGACCTCGCATCACGAGGCGCTCGTGAAGGTTCGTATCCGAGATCCGCTCGGCGGTCGCGGTGATCGTCCGCAGCGGCGCCAACACGCGCCCCGCGACCACCCAGCCGAGCACACCGGAGACGACCGCCATGATCGCCAGCGCCACCCCGTACCCAACCTGCAGGTTGTGCAGGTCGGCGGAGCGCTGCTTGGAGAGCGCCTCCGCGAACCGCACGATGGCCGGATTCGGTGGATTGCCGTACAGCGGCAAGTTTGGCCTCGGCGGGTAGTACCCGAACGTGTACTTGGTGAACAGCCAGTACGTGATCGCCAGCAGCGCCGCGCCGCAGATCAGAAACAGGACGCTGTAGAGCAGCGTCAGCCGCCAGCGGACGCTCAGTTGAGGACGGTGCACTCGCAAGATGGGCTGGGCCAGCATTCGGTTGATCTTCACAGGACTGACGATGCCGCACCGCGGATAACAGCGACATAACACGGTAACCGGCGTGTAGCGCGCCGCGGCGCACGCTCCCACTGTCCTTCGACGGACTCAACGTGGCCCTGCCCGCTCGACCGAACGGAACCGAACATCATGCGCTACCGCCGTCCACTCACCCCCATCTTCATCATCGCAGCCGCCGCCGTCGCGGTGCTCGCAGCCGGCTGTGGCGGCGGCAGCTCGCCGACCAGCTCCGCCCGACCAACCGCAGCGGCGATCGTCGGCCAGCAGTTCGTGGCGTTTGCGGTCTGCATGCGCTCACGCGGAGTGCCCGACTATCCCGACCCCCAGATCTCCAGCTCAGCTAACCACCTGCAGGTCACGATCTCTCCCGGCAGCGCCGATCCCAACTCCCCCGCATTCAAGTCCGCCGACCATGCCTGCCACAACCTCATGCCCAACGGCGGAAAGCCAGCCAACGGCGCCCAGTACCGAGCCCAGGACCTCACATTCGCGGCCTGCATGCGCTCCCACGCAGTACCCGGCTTTCCCGACGCTGACCGCGACGGAGCGTTCACACTCCCGTCCACGATCAACCAGCAAGCTCCCGCATTCCAGCACGCTATGCAAGCCTGCAGCAAGATTGAGCCGGCCTCACTCTCGATCAATCAAGTTCTGGCTAACCCGTAAACCGCTGCGCGCGCAGCTGAGTGCCGCGCAAACGTCAGAGCAAGTCTCCCGATGGCGGTGGTGCGGCACCTGCCCCTCGCGCCAGAAGCGGGTCACCTCGCGCTTCCGCTATGGGCTGAGCCCGGGCGCTGCCCGAAGTCGATCATGCGACCCTCTCGCGCCGCCTCTGCCGTGGACCGCATAATCGAAGTAGGGGGATCGCGTGCCGGGACAAAGCCACACAGCACTTAGGGACGGCAGCGCCTGGCCCGTTGGTACCGAGGATGAGGTCGCCTGGATCAACGCGGGTGTGACCAGTGGGATGTCGATCACGGCGAGCATTCCGCCGGTGTTCGCGGCCTACGCGACCCTTGCCTTCCCTTTGGACCTCCACGCCCCACGTGAGCGGCTGCGCCCGCGCGAGGACCGTTTCGACGACACGCTGCTGCGTGTGCTCTCCACGCACACCGAACCACAACCGTGGTGGCTCGGGTTCCTTGAGACCGGAGCCAGCGATGTTGTCCTGGATCAAGCGCCACGCGTGCACGTGTACAGCAACTGGCCGTACGTCCTCGTACAAGCGGGGCCTCACGCGAATGTTGCCGGTAAGCACCGCGCACCGGAGTAGCAGCTCACGAACGCGTCGCAAGGAGTGCCGGGGCGGCTCCTTCGCCCGCTGATCAGGCACGACGCGCCGGCGCTCGGCGGCTTACGAGGTCACGACAATGAGAGTCTCCTGCGCCACAGTCGATGCCGATCGAAGGCGGCTATCAGCCCCTCCAGCCCGGATGACCTCGAGCCAAGAACCGAAGAACGAATCCCGGTAGCGGTACTTCAGAACCCCTGATTCTCGGGAGTTTTCTCGTTGTTCGGGTCGTAGTCGTGCTTGCTGCGGCGGGTCGCTCATTCGACCAGCAGCACGAGCTTTCCGCGCACGTGGCCCGCCTCGCCGACGCGGTGTGCCGTCGCGACGTCGGCCAGCCGGAATGTCTGCCCGACCGGGAGCGTGAACCGCCCGGACTGGATCAGCTCACCGACCTGGGCGAGCGCGTAGACCGCGCGGCCCGAGTCACCCCTGCTGAAGCGTACGCCGTAGCGTTGCGCGCCGGCAAAGTCGGCGATCGTGATGACGTGCTCCGGATTGCCAGCGAGTTCGATGAGCTCGGGCAGGACGCCGCTCCCGGCGACATCGAGCGCCAGGTCGACGCCACCGGGAGCGAGCTCATGGACCCGCTCCGCCATGCCGTCACCGTAGGCGACCGGTTCGGCGCCAAGTGAGCGCAGGAACTCGTGTGTGGCAGGACTGCCGGTGCCGATCACACGTGCGCCGCGCGCCACGGCAAGCTGGACGGCGGCACTGCCGACGCTTCCGGAGGCACCGTTGATCAGCACCGTGCTGCCGCTCTCGACGCCAAGCTGGTCGAGCGCACGCGCGGCCGTCTCGACGGCCGCGGGCAGTGCGGCAGCGGCAGCGAAGTCAAGCGGCGGCGAGATGGGCGCGTAGTCGGACAGCACCGCGAGCTCTGCCTGCGCGGCACCGTCAGCCGAGAACCCGAACACGCCGTCGCCGATGGCGACGTCCGTGACTCCATCACCAAGCTCGTCGATGATGCCCGCCGCTTCGTAACCCATGGTCTGCGGAAGGTCCTGGTCCATCAGGCCTTGGCGCTTTTTCCAGTCGCTGGCGTTGACGCCGGCGGCGCGCACTGCGATCCGGACTTGGCCGGGGCCTGGGTGCGGATCGGGAAGATCCACGATCTCGAGGACCTCCGGGCCCCCGAACCGACTGAACCGGGCTGCCTTCATGAGTTGCTCCGTTCTCGACCCCGGAGGTCGATCGTATTGCTTGACAGTGTCCGCGCTCCAGACTAATCTTGAACAAGCGTTCAAGTTCTTGAGTCGCTGTTCGGCAAGTAGTACGAATGTTCAATGTTCGTCCGGCGCCACTGGTTAGGCCAGAGGCGTGATCGATTGACGCCGGCAACCGGGAGAGGGACCAATGACAGACGTATCGGGAGGCCACGGCTTCAGCCGCCGCGATTTCCTGCATGGCAGCGCGATGGGTGCGCTCGGACTCTCGAGCGCCGCTTTCCTGGCAGCATGCGGGTCCACGAGTTCCAGCAGCGGCGGGTCGTCGAGTGCGACGAGCACCGGGCCGGCGGGCGGCACCGCGGTCAAGGGAGGCACGCTGAGGGTGGGGCTCGTGTCCGCGGGCAGCGCCGAGACGATCGATGTGCGCAAGGCGCTCAACTTCCCCGACTACGTCCGCCTGTTCAACCTCCTGGACCCGCTGTTCTTCGCCGCGCCGGGTGGGCTTGTCACTCCCGGGCTGTGCCAGGCCGCGCACCCGAACAAGGACGCCACCGTGTGGACGCTCGAGCTGCGGCCGGGTGTGGAGTGGCAGGACGGCTCCCCGTTCACAGCCGACGACGTCATCTACACGATGCAGGCGAGCTGGCACTCCAAGCAGAGCAACATCTTCTCGCTGGCTGACTCGATCATCGACTACACGAAGCTCCGCAAGCGGGACAAGCTCACAGTCGAAGTCGGGCTCAAGCACGGCGTCGCGCAGTTCCCGTCGACGACGTTCACCCAGAACTCGTTCGTGATCAAGAACGGCACGACCGACTTCACCAAGGTCATCGGCACCGGTCCGTTCAAGCTCGGATCGTTCACTCCCGGCACTCAGAGCGTGTTCACCGCTAACCGGAATTACTGGGGCGCGCCGGCGCCGTATGTGGACCGGCTGATCATCGACTCGAGCTACGCAAACGACACGGCCCGGCTGAACGCCCTGCTCGCGGGCGATGTCGACATCGTCCCCACGGTCGCCCCGGCGCTGGCCAAGGCCAACGCCGCATCGGGCCGGATCGTGCTGGGCAACGCGCCGGGACCGGCGTTCATCGCACCGACGATGATCATCACCCGGCCTCCTTTCACCGACGTCCGGGTTCGCCAGGCGCTGCGACTGGTGGCCGATCGCGAGGCCGACGTGTCCGAGGCGCTCGCCGGATACGGGACACCCGGTAACGACTGTCCCGGCCAGACGCTCCAGTTCTGGGCCAGTGATTTCAAGCGAGCCCACGATCCCGAGCAGGCGAAGTCGTTGCTCAAGGCGGCAGGTCACGAGAACCTCTCCCTGACGCTCTATACCTCGGACATCATCCCCGGGATGAACGAGACCGCGACGCTGTACGCACAGCAGGCGTCGGCCGGTGGCGTGAACGTCAACGTGAAGGTCGTCGACCCGTCGATCTACTACAGCGCAGCCTCTCCGGGCGGCAACTATCTCGACAAGACGTTCTCGCTCAACAACTGGACGACCGAGACCAGTTCGATGGCCCTGTTCTACCTGTCCGCGCTCTATAAGGACGCGCCGTACAACGAGACGCACTGGACGACGCCGGAGGCCGACCAGTTGCTGTTCGACGCACTGTCGGACACGAACGTCGCCACCGCCGAGCAGAAGTGGCATGCGGTGCAGCAGCTCCAGTTCGACCAGGGTGGATACATCATCACCAACAACTTCAACTGGCTGGACGCGTACGCCCCGAAGGTGAGAGGAATCCAGACTACCTCCGCCGGGCCGTGCGACTATTACAACTTCAAGCGTGCATGGATGGCCGCGTGATCGTTCGGGTATAGCGTGGCCTCGGTGTTACCACTCGAGGAGGCTCTTCCGGTTCGGGACCTGCACGACGACGCGCAGGAGGTGCCCGACGCCGGCGGCCTTGCGCGGCCGGGGTTCCGGACACGTCACCCCGCCGTAGCCTTCCTGATCAGGAGGGTCGCGGCGGGGCTCGCAACTCTCCTGGTGGCGACGATGCTGATCTTCGCGGCGGTTGAGGTGCTGCCCGGAAACGTTGCGTCCGTCGTGCTGGGTCGGAACGCGACGCCGGCGCGCGTGGCGGCGCTCCAATCGGATCTTCACCTGAACGAGTCGCTCCCGACGAGATACGTGCACTTCCTCGGGAATCTGGTGACCGGGCACCTGGGTGACTCCTCGGCCGCGCTGGCGCAGGGCCGCACGCTGCCCGTCTGGCAGGTGATCCGCGACCCGTTGCGGAACAGTCTGGTGCTGGCCGTGCTGACGATCATCATCTACGTGCCGCTGTGTCTCCTGCTGGGTACCGTGGCCGGGCTGTTCGCCGGGAGAAAGACCGACCACGCGATCTCGCTGAGTGCGCTCAGCGTCGGCGCGATGCCCGAGTTCCTAATCGGGACGCTCCTGATCGTGATTTTCTTCACCAAGCTGAACCTGCTGCCGCCCGTGTCACAGATTGCGCCGGGCCAGACTCCGTTCTCGCACCCGCCGGCGCTGATCTTGCCCGTGTGCACGCTGCTGCTGGTCAGCACGGCGTTCGGCACGCGGTTGGTGCGCGCGTCGGTCGTCGAGGTACTGCGCGAGGACTACGTGGCCATGGCTCGGCTCAACGGCCAACCCGAGCGCAGAGTGATCCTCCGCTACACATTGCGCAACGCGCTTGGTCCTGGAATCCAGGCACTGGCGCAGACGGTGCAGTACCTGATCGGAGGGATCATCGTCACCGAGAGCGTGTTCGACTACCCCGGTATCGGCAACAAGCTCGTACAGGCCGTGTCCGTCCGGGACGTCCAGGAGATCGCGGTGATCGCCGCGATCCTCGCCACCGTCTACGTGTTCACGAACATCCTGGCCGACCTGGCCGTGATGCTCGCGGTCCCGAAGCTCAGGACGCAAGCATGAGACGGCTGCCGCGAGTGCTGAGGAGCCGGTCCGGCGCGGTCGGATTCGCGATTCTCGTGTTCGTCGTCGGCGTGGCCCTGCTCGGGCCGATATTTGCTCCGCACGGGATCGCCGTGCCGATCGGAGGCCCCGGTCAGACGCCGTCGAGTGCGGCGCCGCTCGGCACTGACTACCTGGGTCGCGACGTCCTCTCACGGCTCCTGAACGGCGGACGGTCCGTGATCTGGATCGGCGGCGCCGCGACGCTGCTCTCGTATGTGATCGGACTCACGATCGGGCTCGTGGCCGGATACAGCCGATCCGCGATCGACCCGCTCCTGATGCGGGGTGTCGACGTGCTGCTGGCGTTCCCCGCCCTCCTGGTGCTGCTTCTGCTCGTCGGCGGCCTCGGCCCGCACGTCGGGGTTCTGATCATCGGCGTCGCGCTCGTCCAGCTTCCGGGGATCGCCCGGATCGTGCGGACAGCAACGCTCGAGATCTCCACGCGCGGCTTCGTGGAGGCGGCCGAGGCGCGCGGTGAGTCGACCTTCGCACTGCTGGTGCGGGAGATCCTCCCGAACATCGCACCGATCATCCTGGCCGATTTCGGAATCCGGTTCGGCTACTCGATCATCCTGATCGCCAGCGTCAACTACCTCGGCCTCGGACTTGCCCCTCCGGCGGCGGACTGGGGCTTGATGATGTCCGAGAACCAGCAGTTCATCGCGGTCAACGTGTGGGCGGTACTGGCGCCGGCGATCATGCTCGCGCTGCTGACGATCGGCGTGAACCTCGTGGCCGACGCATACGTCCGCACTCTGGGCCGCTCGACCGTTGTCAAGACGCGCCCGTCGATCCTGATGGGCCTCAAGGCGAAGACGTGATGGCGCTCAGCGCACCCGCACCCGTCGCCGATCCGCCGGTCCTCGATGTCCACGGGCTCCGCGTCGAGACCGCGTCGGGCGACCCGATCGTCGCCGACGTGTCGCTCCGCCTTGCACCCGGCGAGGCGCTCGGGCTCGTCGGGGAGTCGGGGTCGGGCAAGACGACCACCGTGTTGTCGCTGCTGGGCTATACCCAAGCCGGCGCCCGGATCACCGCGGGCGAGATCACGATCGGCGGCGTGGCCGTTGAGGCGAGTCGGTTCGTCGGCGCGCGGCAGCTCCGCGGCCGTCAGATCTCGTACGTGCCGCAAAACCCCGGCAACGCCTTGAACCCGTCGATGCGGGTAGGGCCGGCCGTGCTCGACATGCTGCGCGCCCACCGTTCTGGCGAGTCGGCGCGCGTGGCCGAAGCCACGACCGGCTCCGCGCTCGAACGCGCTGGGCTGCCGGGAGACCCGATGTTCCAGCGACGTTATCCGCACCAACTGTCGGGCGGGCAGCAGCAGCGCGTGTGCATCGCGGTGGCGCTCGTGTGCGAGCCGCCGGTGGTCGTGCTGGACGAGCCGACGACCGGTCTGGATGTGGTGACACAGGCGCGGATCCTCGACGAGCTCCGTCGGCTGAGGCGCGATCACGGCATGGCGATGCTGTACGTCACGCACGACCTGGCGGTCGTCGCGGGCTTCGCAGATCGGCTCGCGGTGATGTACGCGGGACGGGTGATCGAGGAGGGACCGACCGACGAGATCCTCCGGCATCCGAAGCATCCCTACACGCGCGGCCTGCTGACGTCGATCCCCGATCACGTGCACCCGCAGGAGCTCGAGCCGATGCCGGGCGTGGCGGTGGGGGTAGGCGAACACCCGCCCGGTTGTGCGTTCGAGCAGCGCTGCTCACTGCGTACCGACGCCTGCGCCCAGGCGGTGCCCGAGCTCCGGAGCGTTCGCCCCGGGCATCGGTCGAGGTGCCTGCACATCGACGCCGTGACCGATCCGGCGCAGCGCCCGGTCCGCGCGCCAGCAATAGGCGGCGCCGCCGCGCCGCTGCTTGCGGTCAGCGGATTGCGCGCCGAGCATCGTGGGCGCCACGGCGTCCTCACAGTTGCCCGGGACGTCAGCTTCACCGTCGGCCAAGGCGAGTGCGTCGCACTCGTCGGGGAATCGGGGAGCGGCAAGACGACGGTCGCCCGGACGATCGTCGGTCTGCACCCAATCGCCGCGGGCCGGATCACGCTCGGCGGACAGGAGCTTGCCGGCGCCGCGCGCGTCCGCTCGCGCGAGCAGCGCCGGCGCGTCCAGATCATCTTCCAGAATCCGAGTGACGCGCTGAACCCGCGCCACCCCGCCCGCACGATCGTCGCCCGCGCGGCGCGGACGCTTCGCGGCCTGTCCTGGCCCGAGGCGCTCGAGCACGCCAACCAGCTGCTCGAGCTCGTCCGCCTGCCACGCGGAGCCGGCGATCGCTACCCCGCCGAGCTGTCGGGCGGTGAGCGTCAGCGTGTCGGGATCGCCCGGGCGCTCGCGGCCGAGCCCGAACTGATCGTGTGCGACGAGATCACCTCGGCGCTCGACGTCTCGGTCCAGGCAGCGGTGCTCCGGCTGCTGGGTCAACTTCGTTCTGAGCTCGGGCTCGCACTGCTGTTCATCACGCACGATTTGGGCGTGGTCGCGTCGGTCGCCGAGCGTGTGCTCGTTCTCGACCGAGGAGAGCTGGTCGAGACGGGTGACACTCTCGCCGTCCTGCGTCACCCGCGCCACGCCTACACCCAGCGACTGCTGGCGGCCGCCCCGAGCCTGCACGAGGCACTGCGCGGCACGAGTTCACCCGACCGTGATGAGGGCCGAGATGGAAAGTAGCTTCGCCCAGACGCGTGTCCCGATCGAGGACATTCGCCGTACGGAGCTGATCAGCGCGACGCTGCGCGTGATCTCCGCTCAGGGGTTCGAACGCACCACGGTCCGTGACATCGCGCGGGCGGCCGACGCCTCGGTTGGCAGCGTCAACTATTACTTCAAGAGCAAGGACGATCTCCTGCGCGTTGCGGTCGCCGAGACCGATGCCCGCTTCCGAACTCAGGTCAGGGAGGCGGTCGCGGACGCGAGTGAGTATCCGGCGAAGCTCGCCCGCGTGGTCGACTCCTGCTTCCCGAACGAGGGCGAGGACGGTCCGGACTGGGCGGTGTTCGTCGACTTCTGGTACCGGGCCTCGCGCCACGGGTCCTACCGCGCGATCTTCGAGGAGGCACATGAGGAGTGGATCGAGATGCTCAGCCAGGTTCTGGCCGACGGTGCGAGGGACGGCGTGTTCTTCCTGAGCGCCGACCCGCGTGACGAGGCGCTCGCGTTCGCCGCGATGATCGACGGGCTGGCGCTGTACACACGCGTGACCAAGCACGTCAAGACCGAGACGGCGCGCCGGATCGCCAAGGAGTACATCGAGAGTCTCTGCCAGAAGGCCGTCACCCGGCGCCGGGTGAAGCGATGAGCCGCGCACCGGAGACAGCTGTCCGCCGGCGCGAGACGGCTTCGATGAAGGCCGCAGTGTTCGTGGAGCCGGGCGTGCTCGAGGTCGTCGACCGTCCGCAGCCGACCGAGCTTGCGCCCGACGAGGTGCTCGTCGAGGTCGAGTGTTGTGGCCTGTGCGGGAGCGACGTGCACGCGATCGCGGTCCCACCGGGTCACCCCACTGCTCCAAACACGATCATGGGTCACGAGTTCGTCGGACACGTCGTCGCGCGCGGGAGCGCCGTCGAGGACCCCGAACTCGGCACGCGCGTCGTGGTCGACCCCGATCCGAAATGCGGCGTTTGCGAGAACTGCCGGCGCGGCATGCCGTCCGCGTGCCTGCGACTGCGCGCGATCGGCGTGTACCGGGACGGCGGGCTCGCGGCGCTTTGTCGGGTGCCGGCCGGGGCGGCATTCGAGATCTCCGAGAGCGTGCCGGCTTGGCTGGCCGCGATCGCCGAGCCGCTGGCCTGCGTGGTACACGGCGTGCAGCGCAGCGCCGTGCAGCCCGGCGAGAGCGCGCTCGTGTTCGGCGGTGGCTCGATCGGCTGCATGTTCGCGGCCCTGCTCAGCACAGCCGGCGCCTACCCGACCGTGGTCGTGGAGCCTGCCGCGGCCCGGCGCGAGATCGCGCTGCGGTGCGGCGCCGACTATGCGCTCTCGCCCGAGGAGTGGGCCACGTCCGGGCGGGAGCTGCTGCGGGGAGGCGCCGACGTCGTCGTCGACGCCGTCGGGTCGCTCGTGTCCGCCGGGCTCGAAGCGGTGGCCACGGGGGGGCGGCTCGTCCTCATCGGCATGAACTCCAATGCTCGCGCCGAGATCGCACAGAACGACATCACCCGGCGTGGCATCTCGCTCCTCGGCTCGTACATCACCAACTTCACGTTCCCGGCCGCGATCCGACTGCTCGAGCGCGGGACCCCCGATCTGTCGCCGATCGTCACCCATCGCCTCAGCCTCGACGAGGTGCGCGACGGCCTCGAGCTGCTGAGGACGGGCGAGGCGCTGAAGGTGGTGATCGATCTCGATGGAAGCCGCTGAGGCCTCGCAGCAGCCGGTCCGGATGCTTGCCTCGATCGCCAACGCACCATGCAGCTATGGCGCGTTCGAGGAGACGGTCGGCGTCGACCCACTGGTGCCGGACGCGCTGGAGCTGCTCGACCAGGTGAGTGCCGCCGATTACGCCGGGATCGACCTCGGACCGGTGGGGTATCTCGGGAGCGTCGAGCAGCTACCGGCCCGGCTTGCGGACCGGCGCCTGGCACTCGCCGGCGGGTTCATGGCGCTGCCGTTCGGGGACCCCGACAAGCTCGCCGAGGAGATCTGGCAGCTCGGCGCGCTGCTCGACACATTTGACGCCGTCGGTTCGTCGGACCCGCCGCCCCGGCCGACGCTGGCTGGGATGAGCACGCCTGATGCTCGGCTTTCGGCGAACGGCGCGCCTCGCCGCCCCGCCTGGTCACACGAGACGTGGCAGCGATACGCCGACGGCGTGTCCACCGTGACCGAGCGCTGCCGGCAGCGGGGGTACGAGCCGACGTTCCACCACCACGTAGGCACCGAGATCGAGACCCCCGACGAGATCGAACGGTTGCTCTCGCTGACGGACGTGCGGCTTTGCCTGGATAACGGACACCTCGCGGTGGCCGGCGGGGACCCCGTCGAGGGCGTTCGCAGTTGGGGCTCGCGCATCAACCACGTACACATGAAGGACGCCGAGATGAGCGCATTCAGAGCGCTCGCCGCCGAGGACGCTCCGGTCGACGAGCTGTGGACGGGGCAGGTGTTCGTGCCCCTTGGCGACGGCGACCTCGACTGCTCGCGGTTTCTGCGCGCACTCGACGAACTCGGCTACCGCGGCTGGATCGTGGTCGAGCAGGACATCTTCCCCCAGCGCGGGGCGTTGGCCGAGAAGGTGAGGCTCGATCAGGAGCGCAGCCGCGAGTTCCTGACCAGGCACGGCCTGTGAGCTCGCTGACCGCAGATTTGCTCTACGACCCGTTCGCCGAGCTCGGGATCGAGGATCCGTACCCGCTCTACGCGCGCTTGCGCGACGAGGCACCGGCGTACCACAACCCGGACCGCGACTTCTGGGCGCTATCGCGGTTCGACGATGTCCAGGCGGCCGCACGCGATTGGGAGACGTTCTCGAGCGAGCCCTGCGTCGACCCCGACTACGTTGGGGTGCGGCTGCGCCTCAACAGCTTCCTCGACCTCGACCCGCCGATGCACGACTTGCTCCGACGGATCGTGAAGGCCCATTTCACTCCCAATGCGATCAAGGAGATGGAGGTCACGACCGGCGCCGTGGCCGACGAGCTGGTCGCGGCCTTCCTGTCCGCGGGGGAGACCGACCTCGCTCGCGACTTCGCGTGGGGCCTCCCGCTCAGGGTGACGATGGCGTTGCTCGGCCTGCCGGTCGAGGACTTCCCGTTCCTGCGCGACACGTTCGAGCGGCTGTGGGAGGACAATCGGTTGTGGATCGAGCCGGCGCCGGACGCACCGTCCCGGATCGCCGCCGCCAGGATCCACGAATACTTCGCCGCGGTCCTCCTCGAGCGCGAGCGCCGGCCGGCGGGAGACGTGCTGACGACGATCGCCGAGGCTCACTCGCGCGCTGACCTCGGACTCGATGTGCTCGCCGAGCTCGCCATCGTCCTCTACATCGCCGGCTACGAGACGACCGCGAACCTGCTGTCGAACTCGCTGCTCCATCTCGCCGAGCATCCTGACCAGCGAGCCTGGCTGGTGGCGAATCCGCACCGGCTTGCGGATGCCGTCGAGGAGTTGCTCCGGTTCGACGCCCCAGTGCAGGTCCTCGCCCGGAACACGACCAAGCCGGTGGAGATGCACGGGGAGAGACTGCCGGCGGGAGCGCGCGTTCTTCTGCTGTGGGGCGCCGCGAATCGGGATCCGCGGCGCTACGACGATCCCGATGGCCTCGAGCTCGGTCGCCCGGTGCTCCGACACCTCTCGTTCGGCAACGGCATCCACCATTGCCTGGGCGCGCCACTGGCTCGGCAGGAGGCCAGGGTGGCGTTTGGCAAGCTGCTAGCCGCCGCCCCCGAGTACGCGATCGCGGGGCCCGTCGTCCGGAACACGAACATGGTCTCGACGCGGGGCATCGTCTCGCTCCCCGCGACCGTCGCGGACTAGTCGGGGTCTGCCATGATCGGCGCGTGACCAACGACAAGGCCGAAGCGCTCGACCCCGGGCCGGCGGAGACGATCAAATGGCGCGACGACGTCGCCGCGCACGATTACGGCGCCGCCGAGGCGTATCTCTCGCTCAAGCTCGATAGCGAGGCAGCCGGCAAGATCGTCAAGCGGCTGCGCAAAGCATCACTCACGCGCCGTCGTGCGAACGACATCCTGCGTGCCGCCGGGCTGACGGCGGCGCCCCTGGACGATCCCGGGGTGATGAAGGACCTGATCAAGGTCATTCAAGGCACCGCTCTTAGCCCCGTTCTCGTCATCAGCGACCCGGCCGGGGCGGACATTGCCGACGGCTACCACCGAGTGTCGCTGGTGTACAGGCTCGACCCCTTCGCCGAGATCCCGCTCAAGCTCGCGTAGACGGCCGGCGCCGGCGACGCGCTACAGGTGGCCGAGGCTGAGATGCAGGCTCGCCCCGAGCAGCACGAGCGGCCAAAGCGCGGTCGCTACCACCGCGGACAGGACCTGGGAGAGGCTGCCCAGATTCGCGTAGTAGCTGTGCTGCGAGGCCACGATCACGCCGATCACGACGTAGGCGATGGTGGCGAGACGGGGCATCGGGTGGTTTTCGCCGGGCGGGCCGGCGCTCCTTCCGGCCCGCCGACCTCCCCAGCGCTGATCCCCGCGTTCAGGTGCGTCCGCGCGCGAGGTCGAGCAGGCGCCCGAGAATGCGCTCGCCGTCGACCCGCAGTCCGTTGTGGTCGTACTCGCTCGTGATCCACGGCCTGATACCGCTGATCTGCGCGGCGGTCTCCTCCGAGAACGACCGCTCGACGTACATGTCCTCGACGTAGATTGCGGCGGCCGTCGGAACCTCGTTCCGTCGCAGCATGTCGTCGTCGTACAGGTGCGGCCACTCGCGTTCGGCGAGCAGGTCGGCCGCGTCGCGCAGCGGCGATAGCGCTCCGTACTCGTCGAACATCCACGGATAGACGTGCTCTCCGGTAAACAGCTCGGAAGCGTCGAACTCCGCCGGGAGCATGCGCTCGGCCGACCACCGCGTCGCACCTCCGTCCGCCCACGAGGCCTCGTGCAGCAATGCGTAGATCGGGTTGCGGGCAAAGTCGACGGCGCGCTCGACGTCGTGGAGGAACGCCGGCGAATCCGATGGGAGCTCGAGCAGGTAGTGAAGCCTCTCGGCGCCGTCGCTGAACCCGAGCATCTGTCCGAGCTGACGGAACCGCCGCCAGGTCAAGCGATCGCCGCACGGGAGCGTTACCACCTCGTCGTCGAGGCGTCGACGCAGCGCCGCGGCACGTTCGCGATCGGCCGGATAGCGCGCGTAATAGCGACGGCTGCGCTCGAGCACCCGCTCGTACGTGCGGGCGTACACCTCGTCGATGCGCGGCCCCAGCACGGGGATCCCTCCGGTGATGAGCGCCTCGCGCAGGCCCTCCGGCGCGAGTGACAGGTATGTGATCGCGCACATGCCGCCAAAGCTCTGGCCGAGCACGCTCCAGCGCTCGACCCCAAGCTCGCAGCGGATCCGTTCGGCGTCGCGGACGATCGAGTCGGCTCGGAAGTGCGCGAGATACTCGGCCTGTCGCTGGGGAGTCATGTCCGCAATCGCGCCGACCGGCGTCGACCGGCCGGTGCCGCGCTGGTCGAGCATCAGCACGCGGAACTCGGCGAGCGCTCGGTCGAGCCAGCCGGGTCCGTCCGGGCCGCGCGTGGGGCGCGGGGCCTCGAAACCGGGACCTCCCTGGAGGTACACGAGGAACGGCCGGTCCCGGCCGTCGGGGTCGGCGAGCTCACGCGCGAACACCGTGATGCGCTCGCCGTCGTCGTCGTCGTGGTCGAGCGGCACGTCGAACGAATGCTCGATCGAGACCAGGCCGGGCAGCAGCAGTTCGTCGGGCATCGGTGAATCATGCACCCAACGCGGCGCAGCGTGACGCCCCGACAGTCGGGGGGGTGCGGTGTAACGTCCCGACAGGCGGGGGGTTTGGTGTCTGGTCGCTTGGTTGAGGCCTGACGGTATGTGGGAAGCTCTCTGAACATGACTCGCAGCGAACGCTTTGCAAACCTGCTCGGTGTGGTCGTCCCGTTCGCGGGCGTGCTCGCCGCGATCGTGCTGCTCTGGAACCGGGCGGTCGACGCCACCGACCTCGGGATCCTCCTCGTGCTGTATGTGAGCACCGGGTTGGGCATCACGGTCGGCTTTCACCGGCTGCTCACCCACCGTGCGTTCCAGACGTATCCGTGGATCGAGCGCACGTTCGCCGTGCTCGGCTCGCTAGCGGTCGAAGGCTCGGTGCTCGACTGGGTCGCCGATCACCGCAAGCACCACGCCAACGCCGACAAGGAGGGCGACCCGCACAGCCCGCACGTCGGTCACGGGAGCGGCCTGGCCGGGCTGTGGCATGCGCACACCGGCTGGCTGCTCGAGACTCAGGGCCAGGCCGACTGGAAGAAATACGCGACCGAGCTATACGAGGACAAGAGCATGCGCCGTATCGGGCGCCGCTTCCCGTGGCTGGTCGTGGTCTCGCTCGCGATTCCGACGATCGCCGGGTTCGTGCTCGACGGCTTCACGCTCGGCGGCGCAGTGCGCGGCTACATCTGGGGTGGCCTCGTCCGGATCTTCCTCGTCCACCACGTCACCTGGTCGGTCAACTCGATCTGCCACTTCTTCGGACGCCGGCGCTTCGACATCGAAGATCAGTCGACGAATGTGGCCTGGCTCGCCGTGTTCTCGTTCGGAGAGTCATGGCACCACAACCATCACGCGTTCCCGCGCTCGGCCTACCATGGCCTGCGCTGGTGGGAGTTCGACGTGTCGGGGCTGTTCATCTCCACGCTCGCGAAGGTCGGGCTGGCGTGGAACGTCGTGCGCATCACCCCGGAGCGCCAGCTCCAGAAAACCGTCGCGCCCGTCCGCACTGCGCACTAATCCGTCCGCCGGACTGACCCTGTGGTCTCGGTGCCCGACCGTCATCAGCCGCCAGCAATCCGCGAGGCAGAGGCCGACGACTGGGATGCGATCTGGCCGTTCTTCCATGAGATAGTGGCCGCGCGCGAGACGTACACCTACGACCCCAACCTGGACAAGGTCGAGGGTCGTCGCATCTGGATGCGCAGCCCCCCGGGGCGGACGGTCGTGGCCACCGACCCCGACGGCACCGTGCTCGGAACGGCGAGCATGTACCCCAATCGCCCGGGGCCTGGCGCGCATGTCGCGTCGGCGAGCTTCATGGTCGATCCACGCCACACCGGCCGTGGAACCGGACGGGCGCTCGGCGAGGAGGTCATTGCGTGGGCGCGCAACAGCGGCTTCCGATCGATCCAGTTCAACGCCGTCGTCGAGACTAACGAGCCCGCGATCAAGCTTTGGCGCTCGCTCGGTTTCGAGGTACTCGCGACCGCTCCCGAGGCGTTCGATCACCCCAAACACGGATATGTCGGCCTACTCATCATGCATCGATTTCTGTAATGCGCGAGCATGTCCGGCCGGCGCACAGTGTCAGACCGCTCGATCGCGCAGGGGTCCGCGAGCAACAAATCGCCTGTCCGTCCGCCATCCAAGGTTGAATCCGCAAATCCATATCCCCGTACTAGGAGGAGCGCAGTGCCGTTAACCCAAGCCCAGCTGGTGACCGCGGTCGCCGATCGTGCCGAATTGAGCAAGGCCGACGCCAAGCGCGCCGTCGAGGCGCTCGAGACGATCGTGCTCGAGCAACTCGGAAACGCCGAGAAGGTCAGGATCGGCGGTCTCGTCCAGCTGACGGTTCGCGTCAAGCCCGCCACGAAGAAGCGCCTCGGCCGCAACCCCGCGACCGGCGAGGAGATCACGATTGCCGCCAAGCCGGCGAGCGTCGACGTGCGCGCCCGTCCGCTGGCGAAGGCCAAGGCCGCATTGCCGTCCGTGCAGAAGGCCCGTCGCCGGCTCGCCGCCTGAACCCGACCCTCTCGGCTGAACGCTCTACGCCAGCGGCGGCGGTCTTCCTTCGGCGCTGGCGGCGAGAGCGCTGTCCCAGCCACATACCGAGCAGGAGTAGCTAAACGCCGAGCGGGCGAACTCGAGGGCGACGGCCCGGGGATCGGGGCTCGAACGGACGTCATCCCAGTCGAGGATGTACTCACCGAGCGCAGCGTCCCAGCGCGCCGGCGCAATCCGCGCGTCAGCAAAGCCCTCGCGCGCCGGGTGCGCGTACGCGTAGAACGCCGCCTTGCCATAGCGCTCGTCGCCGGGCCACCATCCGATCGCGACCTCCTCTGAGTCCATCGCGTTGCGGAACAGGTAGTCGGTCGACGGCGGTTCCGCGGGCCGGCCCGAGAACATGTTCACCGCCAGATCGAACGACCCCCACCACGCGTTGACCGGTGTCGATCGGCCGCGGTACGGCGCTCGGAACGCGGCCAGGACGAGCGCGGCCTGGGTCGCCGCCTCGAAGTACGACGCAACCGCGCCGGTGTCATAGCTCGCGTGCTCGTCGTCCTCGTCGAGCGGCACCGTCCATGACACCTCCTGCGGCGTCGGGTTGATCTCGACGGCACCGCCGAGCGCCCCGACGGCTTGCAGGAGCGCGCGAGTCACCTCGCCGACGGGCCGATCGGGCGAGAGCGGCACGCGGCGCACGGCTCCGCCGGAATGCTCCGCGACCGCCTCGTGGGTTCGCAGGTCGAGCGAGACCACGAGCCCGCCGGAGCCGTTGGGAGCGGGTAGCAGCGCCGTCTCCCACCCGCGTGCGGTAAGGCGCAGCGCCGAATTCTGGAACTGAGGCTCAGGTGGGGCGAGCGCGACCGCGATCTTGCCGAGCACCTGTGTGTGCGCGTGGAGCGTGTCGCAGGTCGCGCTCCAATCGCCGTAGGAAACCGCTGGCCACGCCGCGGGCATGGCACTCACGCTATCCGATCGCGGCGGCCTGGCGGCGGCATCATCGCGGCGCGCCGGTGGCAGACTGTGCGACGTGCCCTTTTGGCGTCCAGGACGCGATCGCGGCTCGAAGGCAGGCGGCAGCGGTGACGAGCCCGTGCGGCCGAGCCACGACTCGCCCGCCGGGCGGTCCTCGGAGCCGCCCGTCGAGCAGGCGATGCGACGGGTCGCCGAGCAGGACACCCCCGAGCGTCGCCGTGCCCTGTTCGAGTTGCTGCTGGAGACAACGCTGCTCGCCGCCACCGCGGACCCATCGCCGTCGGACGCGGGACCCGGCCTCGCGACCACCGCCGGCGAGAACGGTCCGGTCCTGCCGGTATTCACGCGGACCGATGCGCTGCTCGCGTGGCGCCCGAGCGGCTACAGACCGGTTGCGATTGTCGGTCGTTCGCTGTTCGAGATGGCCGCGCGCTACCAAACCGCGCGGATCGAGGTCAATCCCGCGTCCGTTCCGCGCGGCTGGATATCCCGCACCGAGATCGAGGCGCTGGCGCAGGGGCGGCTACCGCTCGGCTTGACCCAGGAGCTCGCGCCGAAGGGCGAGGTGAAGATCGGGCCGCCGGCGGTGCGGCCTCCGGATGGTTTGATCGACTCGGCGCGGCGGGCGCTCGACACTCAGCCGGACGCCGTGGCCGGTTGGTTGTTCGCGATGGTCCAGGGAGACGGAGCGCCGCAGCTTATGGTCGGGGTGAAGCTCGCAAGCGGTCTCGATCAGGCGGCCGAGGCGGCGACGATGCAGGCGATCGTCGAGGAGACCTGGGCGCGGTCGACGGACGCGGATCGGCTCCGGTTCATGATCGTTGCCCGGGAATCGCTGCACAAGACGCTCGTCGGTGGCGGCGGCGAGCTGATCTTCAAGCGATGAGTCCTAATCGAGGGGAGGAACCATGAACGCAACGCCATCGCAGTTGCCGTTGAGCCCACTGAACTTTCTGAGGCGGAATGCCCAGGCGCTCGGGGAGCGTCCCGCCGTCGTCCACGGTGAGCGTCGCCTCAACTATGCCGAGCTCGAGAAGCGCTGCAACCGGCTCGCGTCCGCGCTGCGCGATCGCGGCCTCGAGCGCCACGATCGGGTAGCGATCCTCGCGCCGAACACTCCCGCGCTGCTCGAGGCCCACTACGGCGTACCGCTGGCCGGCGGCGTGCTCGTGGCGATGAACACGCGCCTCGGCACGAGCGAGATCGAGCATATCCTCGGGGACTCCGGGGCACGGATTCTGCTCGTCGACGCCGAGCTGAAGGAGCTCGTGGACGGCTCCGACGCGCCGGACATCGAGACGATCGTGATCCAGGACACCGGCGAGGCGGATGATCCGTATGAGGAGCTTCTCGCCCGTGGTTCGCCGGAGCCGCCGGAGAGCTGGCTCGAGGACGAGAACGAGCCGATCTCGATCAACTACACCTCGGGCACGACCGGGAACCCCAAAGGGGCCGTCTACACCCACCGTGGCGCGTATCTCCAGGCTCAGGGCGTCGCGATGGAGGTCGGGCTCGGCTACGACTCGGTGCACCTGTGGACGCTTCCGATGTTCCACTGCAACGGCTGGTGCCTGACCTGGGGCGTGACACGGGCCGGTGGCGTCCACGTGTGCCTGCGCAAGGTCGAGCCCGAGCGCATCTGGAACCTGTTCGAGTCAGAGGGTGTGACCCACTACAGCGGCGCGCCGACCGTGCACATGAGCATCGTCAACCACGACGCCGCCCACGCGCTCGAACAGCATGTGACGGTGCCGACCGGTGGCTCGCCGCCGACGCCTGCGCTGCTGCGAAAGATGCGCGAGCTCAACCTGCATCCAATCCACCTGTACGGGCTGACCGAGACGTACGGCCCGATCATGGCCTGCAGCTGGCAGCCTCAGTGGGACGATCACGACCTCGAGGAGCAGGCACGCCTGCTCTCGCGTCAGGGACACACATACAACGGCGGGAACCTCGTGCGCGTGGTCGACGACGAGATGGAGGACGTCCCGCGCGACGGCGCGACCGTCGGCGAGGTCGTGATGCGCGGCAACAGCGTGATGCTCGGCTACCACAACATGGAGAGCGAGACCGAGGAGGCGTTCCGAGGCGGCTGGTTCCACTCGGGTGACCTCGCCGTCTGGCATCCCGACGGCTACGTCGAGCTACGCGACCGCTCGAAGGACATCATCATCTCCGGCGGGGAGAACATCTCGAGCATCGAGGTCGAGCAGGCGCTGTCCGAGCACGAATCGGTGCTCGAGGTCGCGGTCGTGGCGACCCCTGACGAGAAATGGGGCGAGCGGCCAAAGGCGTTCGTGGAGCTCAGAGCCGGGCACGATGCGAGCGAGGACGACCTGATCTCGTTCTGCCGCGAGCACCTGGCGAAGTTCAAGTGTCCCGCCGCGGTCGAGTTCGGTGAGCTCCCCCGGACCGCGACCGGCAAGGTGCAGAAGTTCGTGCTGCGCGAGCAGGAGTGGCAGGGCCGCGAGAAGGCGATCGGGTAGGCAGATGTCGGCACACGGACTAGACCCGCTCGCGCAGTTCCGGTTGGACGGGAAGGTCGCGATCGTGACCGGCTCGAGCTCGGGACTTGGCGCGCGGTTCGCGCGGGTGCTCGACGCCGCGGGCGCCAGCGTGGTGCTGGTCGCGCGCCGGCGCGAGCGGCTCGAGCAGCTGGCGTCCGAGCTGCGTGACGCGATTGCGGCGCCGTGCGATCTCGCCCGCCTCGACGTGTCGAGCGTCGTCGAGGTCACGCTCGCGCGGTATGGCCGCGTCGACGTGCTCGTCAACAACGCCGGCATGGTCGATGTCGGTCCCGCCGAGGACGAGCCGCTCGAGGCGTTCCGCGAGGTCGTCGACGTCAACCTGGTGGCGCCGTTCGCGCTCGCCCAGCGCGTCGCCCGGGCGATGATCGAGAACGACGGCGGCGTGATCGTGAACATCGCGTCGATTCTCGGCCTGGTCGGCGCCGGCCAGATCCCGCAGGCGGGCTACGCGGCGTCGAAGGGCGGGATCGTCAATCTCACCCGCGAGCTCTCCTCGCAATGGGCCAAGAAGGGGATCCGGGTAAACGCGCTCGCGCCCGGCTGGTTCGAGTCCGAGATGAACGAGGACATGCTCTCGAGCGAGAAGGGCCGGCAGTGGGTGGCGCGCCGGGCGCCGCTCGGACGCCACGGCCGCGAGGGCGAACTCGACGGCGCGCTCCTGTTCCTCGCCAGCGACGCGTCGAGCTACGTCACGGGCCAGGTCCTCGCCGTAGATGGGGGCTGGACCGCGATCTGAACGTCGGGTGCGAGTCCGCCACGGGCGAGCGCCTCCCGACTATCTCGCCACTCGGCAATCTCCGGGCGCCGATTGGCGATTCGGTCGGCCGGAGCGCGACTTTCGGACCACTCGGGGCCGGCGCCGGGTCGAGCGGCGGGTTTGTCGGGGTGGGTGGCGCCGGAAGCTGGGTCATAACGCAACACTCGGCCGCCGGCGCGTGGTGAATGGCCGTTCAGGCACGTATGTGGGTCATATCTCGCATCTCGGCTGCGGGAGCTGGTCGAGTGTGCGGATATGACCCATCCCGACGGAATCGCGTCACGGGGGATGCATGCGGGTAGATCCAACGTGATGACTGATCCCGGAACACGCGAGCCTCCGCAGAGGTTTGGAGACGACCCCGGCGCGCCGGCGACCGAGCGGCCCGTCAGCCCGCTCGAGGAGCCGGCGGCGACCCCCGAGGCACGTCCCGCCACCACCGCCGCCCGCGCCCCGGCACCCCGAACCAAGACCGGCATCGCGTTTGGGTCGCTGATCGCCGGTGCGATCGTGCTGATCGTGCTGCTCGTGTTCATCCTCGAGAACACCGAAAGCGTCAAGGTCAGCTTCTTCGGGGCGAGCGGCAACCTGCCGCTCGGAGTAGCGCTGCTGCTGGCGGCGATCGGTGGCGCGCTGCTGACGGGAATCGTCGGCGCTGCCCGGATCGTCCAGCTAAGGCGTCACGTCCGTCGCCGGCGACGCTAGATCTCGTCCGGCACCCGCTCGCGCAGCTCGGCGAGCCAGGCGGTGGCGGTGCCGTCGCTGGGGGCGCGCCAGTCGCCCCGCGGCGACAGCGAGCCGCCGGAGCCGACCTTGGGCGCGTTGGGCATCGCCGAGCGCTTGAACTGGCTGGTATGGAAGAAGCGCTCGAGGAACACGCCCAGCCAGTGCTTGAGCTCGGCGAGCGTGTACTCGTGCCGGCGCTCGGGCGGGATCAGGTCCGGCCATGACCCGGCCGCACGGTCGCTCCAGGCGTGCTGGGCGAGGTATGCGACCTTGCTCGGCGTGTAGCCGAAGCGGACCGTGTAGTAGAGGAAGAAGTCCTGGATCTCGTAGGGCCCGACGACGCTCTCGCTGTCGGCGCCCGGGCGATCGGAGTCGGCATCATGGCGGGGCACGAGCTCCGGCGAGATCTCCGTATTCAGCACCGAATCCAACACCGCATCGACGTCGGCGCCGAACTGGTCGGTGTCGATCGCCCAGCGGAGGAGGAACTGGATCAGCGTCTTCGGCACCGAGGCGTTGACGTGGTAGTGGGACATCTGGTCGCCGACGCCGTACGTCGCCCATCCGAGCGCGAGCTCGGACAGATCGCCCGTCCCGAGCACCAGCCCTCCGTGCAGGTTGGCGAGCCGGAACAGGTGGGAGGTGCGCTCGCCGGCCTGGACGTTCTCGAACGTGACGTCGTAGACCGGCTCGCCGTCGGCCGCGGGGTGACCGAGGTCGCGGAGCATCTGCGTCGCGGCGGGGCGGATGTCGAGCTCCGACGCGCTCACTCCGAGCGCACGCATGAGCCGGTGGGCGTTGCCCAGTGTGTGGTCGCTGGTGGCGAAGCCCGGCATCGTGTACGCGAGCACGTTCTCGCGCGGGAGGCCGAGGCGGTCGATCGCACGCGCGGCGACGATCAGCGCGTGTGTCGAGTCGAGGCCGCCGGACACGCCGATCACGATCTTCCTGATCCCCGTGGCCTCCAGGCGAGTCTCGAGCCCGCGTACCTGGATGTTGTAGACCTCCTCGCAGCGCGCGTTGCGGCTGGCCGGGTTCGCGGGCACGTACGGGAACCGCTCCACCCGCCGGCGAAGCGGTACCACCGGACCCTCGCGACCCGCGAGCCCGAGATCGAACCCCACACGCCGCATCCGCACCAACCGCCGGCGCTGGTCGTGGATCGAATCGCCGTAGCTCGACGTGCTCGCGCGGTCAGAAGCGATCCGGTCGAGATCGACGTCCGCCATGATCAGGCGCTCGCCGGTCGCGAACCGCTCGGACTCGGCGAGCATGTCGCCGTTCTCGTAGATCAGCGCCTGACCGTCCCACGCGAGATCGGTCGTCGACTCGCCCATACCGGCGGCCGTGTACACGTACCCCGCGATCGTCTTGGCGGACTGCGACTCACACAGCGACCGGCGGAAGCCGGCCTTGCCGATCGTGATGTTGCTCGCCGACAGGTTCGCGAGCACGGTCGCGCCGGCGAGCGCGCCGTACGTGCTCGGCGGGATCGGCACCCACAGGTCCTCGCAGATCTCTACGTGCAGGACGAACCCAGGCAGATCCGCACACGCGAACAGCAGATCCGGCCCAAACGGGACCTCCTCGGACGAAACCCCGAACAGCTGGATCCGGTCGCCGACCGCGTCACGGGCGGCGCGGAACTGGCGCTTCTCGTAGAACTCCCGGTACTCGGGCAGATAGCTCTTGGGGACGACGCCGAGCACGCGGCCGCGGTGGATCACGACCGCGGTGTTGAACACCCCGTACTCGAACCGCAACGGCGCGCCGACAAGGATCACCGGGGCGAGCGACTCGCTCCCAGCGACCACGCGCTCCAGACCGGCAAGGACCGCGTCGAGCAGCGCACCCTGATGCAAGAGGTCGTCGATCGAATACCCAGAGATCCCAAGCTCCGGGAAGATCACGAGCGCTGCGTGCTCATCGGACGCCTGGCGGGCGAGCCCGAGCGTATGCTCGGCGTTGAACGCCGGGTCGCCGATCCGCATGTGTGGGACGGCTGCCGCGACCCGGACGAATCCGTGGCTGTACAAAGACGCGAAGCTCATCCGTGTGGCAGTAGTGTCATGGCCGGGTAGGAGTGAGACATGGCTAGCGAAGATGAGAATTTGGCCGCTGCGAACTCCGTCCAGGAGCTGGTCGACCAACTTGTGGCGCGGAGCGACGTGCGCGGCGAATTGTGCATTGAGCTGTCAGAGCTGAGCGAGCTTATCCAGGAGGCAGATCTTGGCGATGAGGACGCCCAGATCGTGCACGACATGCTGCAGGAGCGCGGGATCGACCTGCGGGACGACTGCGGCCGGCAGAACGTCGTGCCGACGACCTACGGCAACGACGCCCTGGCGGCGACCACGACCGACGCGATGTCGCTGTTCCTTCAGGAGGTTCGCCGTCACCCGTTGCTGACGCGCGCCGAGGAGGTGGAGCTCGCCAAGCGGATCGAACGCGGGGACCTCGAGGCGAAAGCTCAGCTGGTCAACTCCAACCTGCGGCTCGTGATCTCGAACGCCCGCAAATATCACGGACCCGCCCACCACGAGCTGCCGCTGCTCGACCTGATCCAGGAGGGCATCCTCGGGCTGATCCGCGCCGCCGAGAAGTTCGACTGGCGCAAGGGCTACAAGTTCTCCACGTACGCGACGTTCTGGATCAGGCAGGCGATCCAGCGGGCGCTCGACAACCGTGCCCGGACGATCCGCGTCCCGGTCCATCTCAGCCAGCGCGAGCGCCGGGTCGCGCGGGTGAGTCGCGAGCTCGCCGCCCAGCTCGGCCGTGAGCCGACCGACGATGAGATCGCGGAGGCGGCCGAGCTGACCCCGAAGGAGCTGGCCGACGTGCGGGCCGCCGTGAGAGTGGTGACGAGCCTCGACCGGCCGGTGGGGGAGGCCGACGAGACGCCGTTCGGCGCGCTGCTCGCGAGCGACGAGCGCGGCCCCGAGGAGGAGGTCGACATCCTGCTGCGCGAGGACGCGCTCCGGCGCGCGCTCGACGATCTTCCCGAACGCGAGCGCGAGGTGGTCAAGCTGCGCTACGGCGTCGGCGGCGACGAGCCGACGCCCCTGGTCGAGACCGGGCGCCGGCTCGGGATATCTCAGGACACGGTCCGTCGGCTCGAGCGAAAGGCGCTAGCCGACCTCGCCGCCAGCCGCGAGCTCGACGCGCTCCGGCCCGCCGCCTGACCCCGGCTCGCCCGGTCCAAAACCGGCGCCGATCGTGATCAGCTCGTCGACGAGCGCCAGCGCCGACGTGTGCATCTCGTCGGTGACCTTCCCGATCGCGTGGACCGCGTAGGTCCCGGCGGGCTCGGGGTCGGTCGACCGCTCGCGCTGCACTCGGCGCAGGCGGATCCGGTCGATCACCGACCGCGCGGCGCGGCGCTCCCACAACCGGTTGGCCCAGTCGAGCAGGCGAGCGGCGCGCTCGTCCTCGAGCGCGTCGGAACCGGCGGTGCCGACGGCCTGCGCCGCGTAGCGGTACAGGTCCTCGCGGCGCCGGTCGTCGAGCAGGTCGTTGTAGCCGCGCAGGAACGATGCGATCGGCCGCGACACCGATCGCGGGTGATCACTGAACCCCTCGCCGGCGAGCATCGACGCCAGCTCCATCACGCAAGCGCCGTGCTCGGCCGAGGAATGTCGACCTCGGCTCAGCTTGATCGTCTGATGGCTGACTGGCGGCATCGCGTCCTCCTCGACTTTGAACTCCGGCTCGGCCCCCCGAGTGGATACGCGCATCATCGCGCCGCGCGCGCGCGCGATCAACCTGAGCTAGCCGTTTTTTATCCGGTGGCAAGCTCGCGCTGGCCCACCCGGCCGCGCCCCGTGCTCTCGCGGAAGCGCTCGGCGGTGCGGCGGGCGGTGTCGCTCGCCCACGCGGTGGTGGTCAGCACGCCCATGATCAGGCTGATCACGCCGAGCCCGACGATCACCCACCAGCCCGCGTGCGTGGCGGCCGCGAAGCTCGGCTCGATCGCGCCCGACAGCGTCCCACCCGCGATCGCCCCGATGACGGCGACGCCCAGGGTCAGGCCGACCGAGCGACTGGTGGAGGCGATCGCGGCGGCGACCCCGGCCTGCGAGCCCGGCATCCCGGACACCGCGGTGTTCGTGATCGGCGGGTTGACCATCCCCGAGCCGATTCCGAACAGGAAGTAGGCGACGAGCAGGTAGACGGGCGTAGTGGTGGCCGTCAGCCGGGTCAGCATCAGCGAGGACACGATGATCGCGCAGGAGGCGATCACCAGCGGAATGCGGGCGCCGCGGCGGCTGACGATGCGCCCGGAGAGCGGCGCGCACACGAGCACCATCCCCGCCATCGGGAGCAGGTAGAGCCCGGCGTGGAAGGGGGAGAGGTGGCGGACGCCCTGGAGGTACAGCGTGTTCAGGAACAGGAACCCGCCGAGCGCCGCGAACGCGCAGATCGCGATCGTGCTCGCCCCCGAGAACGGCGCGCTGCGGAAGAAGCGCATCTCTACTAGCGGCTCGCGGCGGCGGAGCTCGTACAGCACGAGCCCGACGAAGCTCGCGAGCGAGAACACGAACAGCGCGAGGATCCCCGGCGAGGTCCAGCCGGCGCGCGGAGCTTCGATGATCCCGTACGTCAGCGAGGACAGCGCGAAGATCACGAGCACCTGCCCGACCGGGTCGAGCCGGCGCGGGTGCTCGGCGCGCGACTCGGGCACGAGCGCGGCTGTCAGCACGAACGCGACCGCTCCGATCGGGACGTTGACGAAGAACACCGAGCGCCACCCGATCGTGTCGACGAGCGCGCCGCCGACGATCGGTCCGAGCGCCATGCTGAGTCCGAACACCGCGCCCCACATTCCGATCGCCACCGCGCGCTCGCGCGGGTCGTCGAACACGTTGCGGATGATCGACATCGCGACCGGGTTGAGCATCGATCCGCCGATCGCCTGGAGCACGCGGAACGCGACCAGCAGCTCCAGGGTGGAGGCAACTCCGCACAGGAGCGAGCCGAGCGAGAACACCACGAGGCCGGTCTGGAACACCCGCTTGCGTCCGATCCGGTCGGCGGTCGATCCCGACAGCATCAGCAGGCTGGCCAGCACCAGCGTGTAGGCGTCGATCACCCACTGCAGGCCCGAGACCGACGCATGCAGGTCGTTGCGGATCGACGGGAGCGCGACGTTCACGATCGTCGAGTCGAGGCCCACGATCAGCAGGCTCAGGCAGCAGATTCCGAGAATCACGAGCCGCTGGCGGCGGCTCCGGGTCTCCTGAGGCGGCGCATTTTCGCGTTCATCCATCTACGTCGATCGTACCCAGGGGTCTCGGGGTGTCACAGTTACAGCGACTTCCCGCCCGCCCGACCGTCCTTGAACGACCAAGACCCACCACTCGCCACCCCCGAGGACGCCCCCGCGGCGACTCGCGGGCGATCTGCGCTGTTCGTCAATGGGCGGCCGGAGGCGCGGCACAGATGGCGTCGGATCGAGCGTGGTCAGGTCCCGCGCACTGGGAAACACGCCGAGGGCGGACACGACCTCGGCGTGACCAAGGGGCTGGCCGCGCTGAGCCTCGATGCGCTCTCGAGCGTCGCCTACGGCCCCGAGGCGATGATGCTGGTGCTGGTCCTCGCCGGGACGAGCGCGCTACACGACGTCCTGCCGATAACCGTGGTGATCACCGCGATGCTGGTGTTGCTGGTCATCTCCTATACGCAGGTGATCGCGGCGCACCCGGAGGGCGGCGGATCCTACTCGGTCGCAAAGGCGAACCTGGGGCGCTTGCCGAGCCTGCTGGCGGCGGCGTCGGTGGTGGTCGACTACGTGCTCACGGTCGCGGTCAGCCTCGCGGCGGGGGCGGCCAGCCTCGGCAGCGTATTCCCAGGCCTAGCCAACCATCTACTGCCGGTGACATTGATCGGATTGTTGATCCTCACCGCCGTCAACATGTTCGGCATACAGGAGTCGGCGAAGCTGCTCGTACTTCCGACCGCCATATTCCTGGTCAGCATCTTCGCGACGATCGTGGTCGGCGCGCTGCATTCGACCCCGGTGGCGACGATCGGTACGAAGGAGCGGTTCCCGGCCACGGAGGCGCTCGGGGTCCTGCTGCTGCTCAAGGCCTTCGCCGCCGGGTGCTCTGCGGTCACCGGCATCGAGGCGATCTCGAACGGCGTGCCGGCGTTCAAAGATCCAACCGTCCGCACCGCCCAGCGGACCGAGATCTCACTTGGCGTCCTCCTCGGCGTGATGCTGCTGGGCCTCGCGATCCTGATCCGCGCCCACGACGTGGTCCCACGCGGGGGCGTCACGGTCCTGGCTCAGCTGACCGCCGGCGCGTTCGGCACCGGCTGGCCGTTCTATGTTTCGAACCTCGCGGTCACGGCGGTGCTCGCGTTCGCGGCGAACACGAGCTTCGGTGGTCTGCCCGTGCTGTTGAGCCTGCTGGCGAAGGACCATCGGATGCCGCACGCGTTCTATCTGCGCGCCGAGAAGCCGATCTACCGGACCGGCATCGTCGCGCTTGCGATTGCGGCGGCGCTGCTGCTGATCGCGGTCGAAGCGAAGACGAACGATCTGATTCCGCTGTACGCGATCGGGGTGTTCATCGGCTTCACGATCAGCCAGGTCGGTCTCGTCAAGCACTGGTTGCAGCAGCGCGGGGCGCACTGGCGGGTCCGTGTTGCCCTGAACGGCACAGGCGCGGTGATGACCGCGGTCGCGGTCGTCGTGTTCCTGGGATCGAAGTTCCTGGCGGGCGCGTGGGTGGTGGTGATCGCCATCCCAGGGTTGATGTGGCTGTTCAACGTCACCGAGCATTACTACGCCGCGGTCGCGAAGGAATTGAAGCTCGGCAAGACGCCCCCGCGTCCGCGCAAGCGCGAGAGCATCGTGATCGTCCCGACCTCGACGGTGAACCTGCTGACCCAGAAGGCGGTCAGCGCCGCCCTGTCACTCGGCGACACGGTGGTGGCGGTGGCCGTGGCAGGTAACGAGGAGGAATCCGATCAGATCAAGCGCGATTGGGACGAGTGGTCGTGCGGCATCCCGATCGAGGTGCTGCTCGATCCTCAGCGCTCGCTCGTCCGCAGCGTGCTCAAGTACGTCAAGTCCAACGAGGACACGGACGCCACGATCGTGGTTCTGATCCCCGAGGTGCTGCCGCGCAAGCGCCGGCACGAGATCCTCCACAACCAGCGCGCGCGCCTGCTCTCGGCGGTCCTGAAGGCGCGGACCAACGTCGTCATCGCGACCTTGCCGTTTCACCTCCACGACTGATCGAATGCTCGCCGCGGCGAGCCCGTGGAGGGCGAACCGGCTTGGCCCTCCGGGCGGAGCTGGCGCCGTCCAGTGCCGACTGGTCGTCGCCGCTCGGCCGGAGCACGATGATCTCGCCGGGCGCGTTGTCGATCAGCCAGGCGACGTCGTCGGCGTCGAATCCGGGCGCGCCCTCGGAGGCGGCCGCGATCACGATCCGATCGAACCGCTCCTCGGCGATCGCCTGGCGCAGCGCGTGGCGGCGGTTGCGTCCTCTGCCGATCCGGGAGTCGACGGGCACACCGGCTTCGGTGGCGCGCTGCTCGATCGTCTCGAGCAGCGGCATCGCCATCGAGCACTGGCGGGGGAGGGCGCTATCGAGCGGGAGGTCCAGCGACACCTGCGCGAGGAAGATCGGGACGAGCGTGGCGCCGTCGGCGCGAGCAAGGCGAAGCCCGGCGTCGAGCGCGCGCTGCGAGAGCGCGCCGGCGACGAACGGGAACAGGATCCGGCGGCTGCTCGTCGCCTGGACCGCAGGCGGCCGCCGCAGCCGCTCGCGCAGCTGCGCGCCCCCGAGAGCCACCACCGCGACCGCAAGGATCACAACCACCACTATCAGCACCATCGTCATGCTGAGTCTCCTTTCATCCGCTTGGTCCGGTCGGCCACGATCCGCAGATCGACCCCCGGAAGGGCCGCCAGCAGCCGGTCGGGCAGGGCCGGCTTCGTGAGCCGGCGCAGCGCGCTGCGCGGCTCGGGCGTCCCGATCAACACATATGTCGTTCCACGATCCTGGGCGACGCGCTGAGCGACCATCGCGACGTCGTCGCCATGCTCGATCAGCAGGTGCGCGCCGAGCACGCTTGCGAGCTGCCGAAGCGCGTCGAGCTGCTCCTGGTCCTCGGTGCTCGGCTCGTGGTCGGCCACCCACAGGACGTCGAGCTCGGCGCCGAGGCGCTGGGCCGAACGCCACGCTCGCCGGACCACGCGCTGGGACCGGGGGTGCGGCTTGACGAGCGCCAACAGCCGCTCGCCGACAGCGCCCGGGGCGGCGTTATCGATCAGTCGGTCGTCCCCGGGTCGCCCGGTCGCTCGGTCGGCCGGGATGCGCTTGGCCTCGACCTCCTCGGCGACCTGCCGCAGCGCGACCTCGCGCAGGGCAGCCAAATGCTCGACCTTGAAGAAGTTGTTGAGCGCCGCCGGCACCCGCTCGGCCGGGTACACCTTCCCCGCGACCAGCCGCTCGATCAGCGACTGCGGGGTGATGTCGATCAGGACGACCTCGTCGGCGTCGCCGATCACCGCGTCGGGAACGGTCTCGCGGACGCGGATGCCGGTCAGCTCGGCGACCTGGTCGTTCAGGCTCTCGAGGTGCTGGATGTTGACCGTGGAGAACACGTCGATCCCGGCGGAAAGGACATCCTCGACGTCCGCGTAGCGCTTGAGATGCTCGACGCCCGGAGCGTTCGTGTGTGCGAGCTCGTCGATCAGCGCGAGCTCCGGCCGGCGGCTGAGGATTCCCGGAAGGTCCATCTCCTCGAGCACCGAGTCCCGGTAGGACACGCGCCGGCGGGGGACGGTCTCGAGCCCTTCGGCCTGGGCGAGGGTATCCACGCGCCCGTGCGGCTCGATGTAGCCGATCACGACGTCACGTCCGTTCTCGGCCTCCGCCTGGCCCTCGCGCAACATCTGGTAGGTCTTGCCGACGCCGGCGGCCATCCCCAGGAAGACCTTGTGGTGCCCGTGACGCGAGGTTTCCATGGCTCCTATCTTGGCGCTCACGCTCTCTGCCGGATCGAGGACTGTCATGCCCCGAGCAGGTTGTGCACGATCAGGTCGATCAGCTTGATCCCGATGAAGGGGGCGATCAACCCGCCGAGGCCGTAGATCCAGAGGTTCCGACGCAGCAGCGCGCTCGCGCCGATCGGGCGGTAGCGCACGCCGCGCAACGCGACCGGGATCAGCAGTGGGATCACGATCGCGTTGAAGATGATCGCGGAGATGACCGCGGACTGGGGCGTGCCGAGGTTCATGATGTTGAGCACGTGGAGCGGGCTCTTGCCGCCGGCCTTGGTCGCCCACGTGGTCGCGAAGATCGCGGGCAGAATCGCGAAGTACTTGGCGACGTCGTTGGCGATCGAGAACGTGGTCAGCGCGCCGCGAGTGATCAGCAGCTGCTTGCCGACCTCGACGATCTCGATGAGCTTCGTCGGGTTCGAGTCGAGGTCGACCATGTTGCCGGCCTCGCGGGCGGCCTGAGTGCCGGTATTCATGGCCACGCCGACGTCCGCCTGGGCGAGCGCGGGCGCGTCGTTGGTGCCGTCGCCGGTCATCGCGACCATCCGACCCGTCGCCTGCTGCTCCTTGATCAGCTCGAGCTTGGCCTCGGGGGTGGCCTCGGCGAGGAAGTCGTCGACCCCTGATTCCTCGGCGATCTTGGCGGCGGTGAGGCGGTTGTCGCCGGTGATCATGATCGTGCGGATGCCCATCGCGCGGAGGTGGTCGAAGCGTTCGCGCATGCCCTCCTTGATCGTGTCCTTGAGATAGATCACGCCCATCACCTGGGAGTCGCGGGCAACAGCGAGGGGCGTCCCGCCTTCACGGCCGATCCGGTCGAGCACGGGCTGCAGCTCGGCCGGCGGCCGACCGCCCTCGTTGGTGACGAACTTGATCACGGCGTCACCGGCGCCCTTGCGCAGATGGCGGCCATCGAGGTTGACGCCGCTCATGCGCGTCTGGGCGGTGAACGGAACGAACTCGGCGTGCAGCTCGGCCATGTCGTGCTCGCGGATGCCGAACTGCTTGGCGAGCACCACGATCGAGCGGCCCTCAGGCGTCTCGTCGGCGAGCGAGGACAGCTGCGCGACCTCGGCCAACTCGGCCTCCGAGACGCCCGGCATCGGAATGAACTCGCTCGCCAACCGGTTGCCGATCGTGATCGTCCCCGTCTTGTCGAGCAGCAGCACATCCACGTCACCTGAGGCTTCTACCGCCCGCCCGGACAGCGCCAGCACGTTGCGGCGCACGAGCCGGTCGATCCCCGCGATCCCGATCGCCGACAGGAGCGCGCCGATCGTCGTGGGGATCAGCGCGACGAGCAGCGAGATCAGCGTGGTCTCCGAGATCGGGGTGTGGGCGAACAGCCCGAACGGGCGGAGCGTCGCGACCACGATCATGAAGATCAGCGTCAGGCCGGCGAGCAGGATGTTGAGCGCGATCTCGTTTGGCGTCTTGCGACGCTCGGCGCCCTCGACCAGATTGATCATCCGGTCCAGGAACGACTGCCCGGGCTCCTGGGTGATCTCGACCAGGATCTTGTCCGACAGCACGCGCGTCCCGCCCGTGACCGCGCTGCGGTCGCCACCGGACTCGCGGATGACCGGGGCCGACTCGCCGGTGATCGCCGACTCGTCGACGGAGGCGATGCCCTCGATTACAGTGCCGTCGCCCGGGATCAGCTCGCCCGCCTCGACGACCACGACATCGCCCTTGGCAAGCTCGGCCGCCTGCTTGATCGTCCCGTCCTGAAGCTTCGCCATGGTTTCCTGGCGCATCGCGCGGAGCGTGTCCGCCTGGGCCCGTCCGCGCCCTTCGGCGAACGCCTCGGCGTTGTTGGCGAACACGACGGTCAGCCACAGCCAGAACGAGATCACGAACGTGTACCAGGCCGGATCGTTGCCGCCGAGCGCCTTTCCACCGAATACTTGGATCAACCACGTCACGGTCGTGATCACCGCGCCGATCTCGACCACGAACATCACCGGGTTGCGGATCTGCACCCGCGGGTCGAGCTTGATGAAGCTGTCGATCAGCGCGCGCTTGAGAATGTCGCGCCGGAACAGCGAGATCGCGCGCCGCTCGTGCGGCTGCTGCGGCTGCGGCTGCGGACGTTCTTCCGGTGCGGCCGCGACGCTCATGCGTGTGCTCCTGGCATCCTGTCGAGGGCGAGGTTCAGCTCGAGCACGTTGACGCCGGGTTCGCCGGAGAAGCCAAGACCGCGGCCACCGGTGTACGTCGAGACCAGCCTCATGACGGCGGGTAGTGACACGTGACGTACGGCCGCCACCCGGTGTGCCTGGATGTCGGCGTTCCGCACCGAGATGTCAGGATCGATCCCCGAGGCCGAGGTGTTGGCGGCGTCGACGGGCACGCCGGCTGCGGTGAGCTTGCCTGGGTAATACGGCCCGTTGAGTGCGATGTAGGCCTGGATGTTCGAGGAGATCTCCTCCTCGGTGGCGGTGTTGTTCGGACCGAGGTTGGAGAATGTGGTCGCGGCCGCGTTGTTGGGCGGGACGGTCGCTGAGGGGCGTGATTGGAAGTAGCGCGGATCGGGGTTGGTGACGGGGTTGCCGTTCTTGTCGACCTGCGGCTTGCCGTTCTTGACGACTTGGGTTGAGAAGTTCTGGCCGATGAGTCTTGAGCCGACGAGCTTGCCATTGACATGCACCTGCTGGCCGTCGGCGTTACCGTGGAACGCCACTTGGCTGATCCCGGTGATGACGAGTGGATAGAGAATGCCGCAGAACAGTGTCAGTACGACAATGCCGATCGCGGCGGTGATGAAGTCGCGTTTCATGTCAGTAGAGGTGTCCGGTCAGGCCCTGCACGATCGGGCCGAGCAGCAGGGCGGGGAAGAAGGTGAGGGCGCCGACGAGCACGATCACGCCGATCAGCAGCACCACGAACGTCGGGTTATCGGTCCGCATCGTCCCGAGGCCGGCCGGGCTGACCCGCTTGCCGGCGAGGGTGCCGGCGACCGCGAGCGCGAACAGGATCGGGGCATACCGGGCGAACAGCATCGTGAAGCCGCCGAGGAGGTCCGCGAAGGTGACGCCGTGCGAGCCGACGCTGCCCGCGTTGGGCTGAATGAACCCGGTGTAGCCCGCGAACGCCGAGCCGTTGTTGTTGGCCTGCGACAGATAGGCGTAGAAGGTCTCCGAGAACCCTTGCGGGCCCGTCGCAGCGGCTGAGATCGAAGCGCGGCCAGCGCTGCTCGCGGTCGCGAGCGCGGTCGAGAACAACGCCGCGAGCGGCGTGATTAACAGGCCGATCGCGACCAGCTTGATTTCCCTGGCCTCGATCTTCTTGCCCAGATACTCGGGCGTTCGACCGACCATCAACCCGCCGATGAACACCGCCAGCAGGACGTACAGCAGGATCGAGTAAAGACCGGTGCCGACGCCTCCGAAGATCACCTCGCTCGCCGACAGGTTCGCCATCGGCACAGCTCCGCCGATCCCCGTGAATGACTCGATCGCGCTGTTCACCGCGCCGCACGATGTCACCGTGGTCACCACGTCGAACAGGGCGGAGCCGGCGATCCCGAACCGCTGCTCCTTGCCCTCCATGTTCCCGCCTGTGGACCCGGCGAGCACCTGGGTATGCAGGCCTGCGGCGTGCTGGGCGGGGGAGCCGTGCGCCTCGGCGATATACGCCACCGAGGCCGCGCCGAGGAACATCACCATCATCGTCGCGTAGATCGCGTAGCCCTGACGACGGTTCCTGGCCATCCGCCCATACATGAACACCAACGCCGCCGGAATAACCAGTACGACCAGCATCTCGAAGAAGTTGGTGAACCCCGTCGGGTTCTCGAACGGATGCGCGGAGTTCGTGTTGAAGAACCCGCCTCCGTTCGTCCCGAGCATCTTGATCGCCTCCTGGCCGGCGACCGGACCCATCGCGATCTGATTCGGCAGGCCCGTGATCCCGTTGAAGCTCACGTAGTGCGAGAAGTTCTGAATCGAGCCCTGGAACACCAGCACGAGCGACACGATGAACGCGATCGGGGTCAGCACCCACAGAACGGTGCGGATCAGGTCCTGCCAGAAATTGCCAAGACTCTTGCCGCTACGACCGATGATCCCGCGGATCAGCGCGACCGCGACCGCTATCCCGACCCCGGCGGACAGGAAGTTCTGGACGGTGAGCCCAGCCATCTGGCTGAAGTAGCTCATCGTGGTCTCGCCGCCGTAGTACTGCCAGTTGGTGTTGGTTAGGAACGACGACGTGGTGTTGAACGTCACGTTCCACGGCGCGGAGTGGAACCCCTGCGGGTTCAGCCCGGTCCAGTCCCACAGCGTTTGCGTGCGCAGGATGAAATAGAGCAGCAGCCAGCCGGCGAGCGAGAAGATGATCAGGCTCTTGGCGTATGCCTTCCAGTCCTGGCCGTGCTCCGGATTCACCCGCATGATTCGGTAGAACAGCCGCTCCGGTGTGCGGAACAGCGGATCGAGGAACGTGTGCTCGCCGCTGTAGACGGCTGCCATGTAGCGGCCGAGCGGCATCGCCAGCGCGGTCAGAACCGTGACGAATAGGAAGATCGTGAGCCAGCCCGCGAAGGTCACCGACGTCCCCTAGAACTTCTCTCCGCGCAGCAGCGCGTACAGGAGGTAGATGCACACGAGCACGGACACGACGAGCCCGAAGAAGTCCGCACCGCTCAGGTGACCGATGAACGCGGCGAGCGGAAGGCTCATATCGCGTCGATCCCGTAGATCAGCGCGAACAGCACGGCGAACATCAGCACGCCGAGCACTATCGATAGAACGTCCATGGCCCTATCCTCGCCACCCCCAAATCAAGAGCCCATACAGAAACCCGGGGCAGGCATACAGATGTTGTGAAGAGGCGGCGGGTTGCCCCCGAGCGGCTACGCCAGCTCGGTCCCCGGGCGCGCGCCGGCGTCGAGCGCGAGGCCGTCGGCGATCCACCACACGGTGTCGCTCATCCGGTCGGCGGCGCCGGGCTCGTACAGCGGACCCGTGCCGTCGGTCAGCAGCACGAGCAGCCGCGCCACCCCGCACGGATTGACGGGACCAGGCCGCTCAAGCCGGTCTGCGAGCCCGAGCAGGCCCTCGCGCCAGCGGACCACGGTCCGGCGACACATCGGCACCGCGGCGCTCAGCTGCGGCACGGCGGGTCGCTCGGCGTCCTTGACGCGTGCCCGCAGCGTGCGGGCCAAGCGGCGGCGGGTGCGCATCCGGGCGAGCTGCTTTGCCCTGAGCGCCCGATCCTCGACCGGATCGGGACCGTACCCGTCGGCGACCTGCAGGTCGAGGCGTCCCTTGTGAAACTGGACGCGAAGCCTACGCCGGAGCATCGACGGCGAGGGGGTCGGATCCGCGGGCGGTTCAGACTGCCCAGCTCGGTGGAGGCGCTGATCCTTCAAGTACGGGAAGCGATGAAGTGACGATTCTCGAACACGCTACGCCGCGATCCGTCAACGGCACATAGAGATCGGCCCCAAACGCATCAAGATTCTGTGAAGGCCCCGCCGATAAGCTTTCGGCTGATGGCTCGCGGGCGCCAGCTGCAAAGTTCCTCCACTCGAGTGATGTCGTTCCTGATGATCGTGATCGGCATCGCCCTCGTCGTGCGCACGCTCGTGGCCGGTGGCAGGGCGTTCGCGACCGGGATCGTCCTCGGCGTCCTGTTCGTGCTCGCCGGCCTGGCCCGCTTGTACCTGCAGATGCGGGGGTAAGGGGAGCCCACTGTCCGCGCTGAACCGCACGTGAGAGATCGGCCCTTCAGCTACCGGGCGCTGTTCGCGGTCGTGTACACGGCCTCGGTCAGCTCGGTCTACTTCGCGCTCGGCGTCGTAGCCCGCCACGCCAACGGCCTGACGCCGGCGGTGTTCCTGGTCGCCGGCCTGTTCTTCGGGCTGACCTCGATGACCTACGCCGAGGGCGCGGCGCTCCATCCCGAGCGCGGCGGCTCAGCCGTGTTCGCGCGGTACGCGTTCAACGAGCTCGTGAGCTTCATTGCGGGCTGGGCGATCTTCCTGGACTACACGATCCTGATTGCGGTCACCGCGCTCACCGTGCCGGCCTACCTCGCGGCGTTCTGGGCGCCCATCGGGCGGGGGGCCCTCGAGATCGCCGTCGCGTTCGCGGTGATCGTGCTCGTGGCCGTCGACAACCTCACGGGCGTAAGCGCCGGCCGCCTGCGAACCCGGCTGTGGATCACCGCCGGCGATCTGATCCTGCAGGCGCTGATCATCGTGCTCGGGCTCGTGCTGGTGTTCGACCCGCACGCGCTCAGCGCCAGCATCCACCTCGGGACCATGCCGAGCTGGTCCGATCTCGCCTTCGCGCTGCCGATCGCGGTGATCGCTTTCACCGGGATCGAGGCCGCGGCGAGCATCGCGGGCGAGGTAACTGCCAGCCGCAAGCAGGTGAAGCTGCTGGTCGGCCCGGGCTCAGCGGTGATCGTGCTGATCTACGTCGGGATCTCGCTGGTCGGGGTCGGCGCCCTCCCGGTGCACGACGGCGTGACCGCCCTCGGCACGACGCACATCAAGGCCCCCGTGCTCGGCGTGGTCGAGGCATTCCGCCCCCAGTGGGTGGCCGACGTGCTCAAGTACGCGGTCGCGATTGGAGGCGCGCTCGGGCTGTTCGCCGCGGCCGGGTCGGCGATGCTCGGCGTCTCCCGCGTCGGCTATTCGCTCGCGACCAATCGGCAGATCCCGAGCGCGGTCGGCCGGCTCCACGGCCGCTGGGGCACGCCGTACGTGATCATCGGCGTGGCCGCGATCGCCGCCGCCGCGCTGGTGCTTCCGACGAACCTCGAGTTCCTCGTCGGGATCTACGCGTTCGGCGCGCTGCTCGCGTTCACGATCGCGCACGTGTCGGTGATCGCGCTGCGCTTCCGCGAGCCCGACCGCGAACGTCCCTACAGCGTTCCTCTGTCGATCACGGTTTCCGGGGCCCGAGTGCCGGTGCCCGCGGTCGTCGGCGCGATTGCGTCGGGGCTCGGGTGGATGGCGCTGCTGGTGTTCCACGCCGGCGCCCGCTACGTCGGGCTGGCGTGGCTGCTCGGCGGGGTGCTGCTCTACGTCGGGTACCGCAAGTCCCAGCAGAAGCCGGTGCTGCGGCGCGTGACGATCCCCGAGCGCGCGCTCCGCTATGAGGCGCTCGAGCCCGAGTTCGGCTCGATCCTCGTCCCGATCCTGGGAACCGCGCTCGACGACGACATCATTCAGACCGCGGGCCGCCTGGCCGGGGAGACCCACGACGACATCGAGTCCGAGGGGGCGGTGATCGAGGCGATCTGGGTGTTCGAGATCCCGTTGGCGCTGCCGATGGACGCGCCGCTCCCCGATGCGCAGGTCAAGAAAGCTCGCGAGGCGCTCGCGCGCGCCAAGCTCGTGGGCGAGGAGTACGAGGGCGTGGAGGTCGCGACCGCGATCGTCCGCGCCCGGCGCGCGGGCGAGGCGATCGTGCGCGAGGCACGCCGCCGCGGCGTCGAGGCGATCGTGCTCGCCGCCGAGGAGTCTTCGCGCGTGCGCGGTGGCGCGCTGCTCGGGGGCCGCGGGGGCCCGCTCGAGAACTTCATCGGCGACGTCTCCAGGTACGTGATCGCGAAGGCGCCGTGTCGCGTGATCCTGACCGCCCCGCCGGCCGGCTGGCGCGCGCGGACGCCGAAACCGGCGGAGCCGAGGCCGGTCCCAGCCGACGAGGAGCAGCAGACCGCGCCGCCCGACGAGGAGCACGTCACCGCGCCACCGGCCGGGAGTCCAGCCGATGGCTGAGCGAAAGCTCGAAGGTCTCCAGCGCGTCCTCGGCGTCTATCCGCTCGCCTCGAGCGCGTACGGCAACGTCGGCTCGTCGATCTACTACGCGCTCGGCCTGGTGGCCGCGCTCGCGCTTGGACTCACACCGCTCGTCTTCATCATCTCGGGATTCATCTTCTTCCTGACCGCGTCGACGTACGCCGAGGCGACCGCGATGTTCCCCGAGGCCGGCGGGTCGTCGTCGTTCGCGCGCCACGCCTTCAACGAGTTCTGGTCGTTCTTCGCGGCATGGGGCCAGATGCTCAACTACATGCTGACGATCGCGACGTCGGCTTTCTTCGTGCCCCACTACATCGGCGGATTGTTCTGGCCGGCGCTCCAGCATCCACCGGGCGACGTGATCGCCGGGATCATCGCGATCTTCGTGCTCGCGGCGATCAACATCCGCGGCGTCGAGGAGTCGATCGGGGTGAACCTCGTGCTCGCGGTGATCGACTTCTGCACCCAGGTGCTGATCGTCCTCGTCGGCCTCGTGCTGGTGTTTTCGCCGCAGATCCTGATCAACAACGTGCATCTGGGCGTCGCGCCGACGTGGGCCAACTTCTTCGTCGCGATCCCGCTGTGCATGCTCGCCTACACGGGGATCGAGACGATCTCGAACATGTCCGAGGAGGCCAAGGACCCGGGCAAGACCGTGCCCAAGGCCATCAACCGCGTTGTGATCGCGGTGTTCGCGATCTACGCGCTGCTGCCGGCGATCGCCCTGTCGGCGCTGCCGGTCCGCTGCGTCGGGACCCACTGCACGACGCTGCTCGGGGTCGACGACGAGCACGGGGGATACGCCGGCGACCCGGTGCTCGGTGTCGTACGCGCGCTTCACCTCGGGCCGCTGCAACACGCGGCCGAGGTCTACGTCGGGCTGCTCGCGGCGACGATCCTGTTCATCGCCACCAACGCCGGCATCCTCGGGGTGTCGCGGCTGACCTACTCGATGGGGATCCACCGTCAGGTGCCCGATCGCCTGCGCCGATTGCACCCGAAGTTCGGCACGCCGTGGGTCGGAATCATCATCTTCAGCACGATCGCCGCGATCACGCTGATCCCCGGCCAGGCCACCTTCCTGGGGAACCTGTACGCGTTCGGCGCGATGCTGTCGTTCACGATCGCGCACCTGTCGGTGACGCGGATGCGGATCTCGCTTCCCAACGTAGAGCGCCCCTACCGGCCGCCCGGCAATCTCCGTGTCCGAGGGCTCGACCTCCCGCTGTTCGCCATCGTCGGCGGCACCTGCACGTTCGCGTCGCTGCTGGTCTTGGCCGCGCTGCACACGAGCGTTGCGATCGTGGGGATCGGTTGGCTGGCGATCGGGATGATCGTTTACCCGGTGTACCGCCACCGCCATGGGCTCGACCTCACGACGACGACGAAGGTGGCGATTCCCAGGCCGGCGACCGAGACCGAGTCCGAATACGAGTCGGTTCTGGTGGTGTTCGATGAGGGCGGATATGTGCCCGAGGTGATGGCGACCGCGGCGCGGCTGGCCGCCCGCCGGCGGCGGGGAATCCACGTGCTGGTAACGATCGCGGTTCCGTCCACGAGCCCGATCGACGCCGCGTTGCCGCTGAAGGAGGCCTCGGCCCAGTCGATCATCGAGGAGGCCAAGGTCCAGGAGGGACGGCGCGTGTCCGGCCACTGGGAGAAGGTCAGATCCGGCCAGACGGGGCGGCGGATCGTCGACGAGGCGAAGGCGACGCACGCCGCGGCGATCGTGATGCCGATGCCGCATGACGGCTCCGGCTTCGGACGGGCGCTCGCCACCGTGCTCCGCGAGCGGCCGTGCCGCGTGATCGTTGAGTCGATTCCGGACCCGGACCGCAAGCGGCCCAAGACTGCGGCGTACGCTTAGCGGTAATGAAAGATTGGCGGGACCTGCTCGGCGCCGTGGGGCTGCACCCCGGGCGTATGCGCGCGGTCCGCGAGGCCAGGCCACTCGACGGCGCGTCGGTCCGAGCGCGGATCGCAGCGGGTGTCGAGATCCTGATCGTCGTCGGGCTCGCGACCGCCGGCGTCGCCGCGCTCCAGTCGACCACATCCGACGCCGCCGGGCTCGGAAGCCTGTATCTGCTCGCGGTGCTGTTGGTCGCGATCCGGCAAGGGCAGCTGGCCGCGCTCGTGACCGCGGTGCTCGGCGTGCTGACGCTCAACTTCTTCTTCATCGTCCCGCGCCACCGCCTCGCGATCGCCCACTCCCAGGACCTGGTCGAACTGATCGTGCTGCTGATCGCGGCGATCGTGGTCGGCCGCCTCGCCGCCGTCGCCCGCGAGCGCGCGGCCGAGGCCGAGAGCCGCGCGGTGCTGGCCGCGGCCCGCGAGCGCGAGGCCAAGCTGGTCGCCGAGGTCGCGTCAGCGATCCTGGTCAGCGAGAGCATCGGCGCCCAGCTTGAGACGATCGGCAACCGCGTCGCGCTGGCGACCGCCGCTGGGCGCGCCCGCGTGGTGCTCGAGCCGGTGCCGACGGCGATGCCGGACGAGATCGCGGTGCCGCTGCACACGCGCGCCGGCAACGCCTGGCTGTACCTGGCGAACGACGTCGCGTGGGACCAGAGCGCGATCGAGCGCGTGGCCGAGTCGTTAGGGCGCCTGATCGACGTGGCCGTGGAGCGTGAGCGGCTCTCCGAGCGCGCGGCCGAGACCGAGGCGTCGCGCCGCGCGGACGTCGCGAAGACAGCGATCCTGCACGCGATCTCCCACGATCTGCGCTCGCCGCTGACCGCGATCACGACCGCGGGGTCGGCGCTGGCGATCGGCGTCGTCACGCCGGCCGAACGCGCGGAGCTGATCGAAGTGATCGAGACCGAGAGCGCGCGGCTGGCCAAGCTGGTCGACGACCTGCTCGACCTGTCGCGGATCGAGTCGGGGGCGGTGGCGCCGCAAGCGGACTGGTGCGATCTGCACGACGTCGTCGCTTCGGCGGCGGCGCACGCCTCGGGGGACCATCCGATCGAGTTCCAGCTGCCGGGCGACCTGCCGCTGGTGCGCGCGGACGCCGCCCAGCTCGAGCGGGTGTTCTCGAACCTGGTCGAGAACGCGGTCAAGTTCTCACCGTTGGGAGCCGCCGTGCGGATCAGCGGTGGCGCCAGCGCCGGCCGCGTGGCCGTGCGGGTCGCCGACCAGGGCAGCGGGATCCCGCGGCGCTTCCGCTCGCAGGTGTTCGAGCCGTTCTTCCGCGGCCGGGGCGAGGCCGGCGCCGGCTCCGGCCTCGGGCTCGCGATCTGCCGCGGCTTCGTCGAGGCCAACGGCGGGCGGATCGTCCTGCAGAGCGGAAGGGACACCGGGACCTCGTTCACGGTCAGCTTCCCCCTCGTCCGCCAGCCGGCGGACGCTGACGATGCCGTCACCGTGCTGCGATGACTGCCAGCCCGCCACGGGTGCTCGTCGTCGACGACGAGCCGCAGATCGTCAGAGGACTCAAGATCCTGCTGCGGAGCGCGGGCTACACGGTCGAGGCCGCAGAGACCAAGGCCGACGCGCTCGTCGAGCTGGTGTCGAGGCCTCCCGACGCGCTCGTGCTCGACCTCGTCCTTCCCGACGGGCGCGGGGTCGAGATCTGCGAGGAGGTCAGGCGCTGGAGCCGGCTGCCGATCCTGGTGCTCTCGGCCGTCGGCGACGAGCGGGAGAAGGTCAGGGCGCTCGATGCCGGCGCCGACGATTACGTGACCAAGCCGTTCGGCACCGACGAGCTGCTGGCCCGGCTGCGCGCACTGCTGCGCCGGTCGGTCGACGTCGGCGGCACCCCACAGCTCAAGATCGGCGAGCTCGTGATCGACCTCTCCGACCGGCTGGTCACGCGCGACGGGAAGGTGGTCCATCTCACGCCGATCGAGTTCGACCTGCTGCGCGTGCTCGCGCACCATCAGGGGCGGCTCGTGACCCATCGCCAGTTGCTGCGCGAGGTGTGGGGGCCCGAGTACGGCGCCGAGACGCACTACCTCCGCGTCCACGTCGCGCATATCCGCGCGAAGCTCGAGCCGGACCCGTCGCGGCCGAGGTACCTGATCACCGAGCCTGGCGTCGGGTACCGGCTGCGCGACCCGTCGGTCTAGCGTTGTTTGGGAAGTAACCCCGGTATAGACGGGGTTACTTCCCAAGCCCTCCGTCAGGCCGCGAACCGGTAGCCGACGCCGGGATCGGTGCGGATGTAGTGCCGGCCCGTTGAGGGCTCGATCTTCCGGCGCAGGTTCGCGATGTGCGCGCGCAGCACCTGCGTGTCATCTCCGTATCCGGGCCCCCACACCGACAACAGCAGATCGCGATGGGTCATCAGCCGGCCGCGGTTGCGCACGAGCAACCGCAGCAGGTCGAACTCGGTCGGCGTCAGGTGCACCTCGTTGCCGTCGACCTTGACCGTCCGGCGGGCGAGATCGACCTCGAGCCCCTCGACGCGGACCACCGCCTCCTCGGGCTCGGGCGCGATCCGCCGGAGGTTGGCTTGGAGCCGCGCCACTAGCTCGCGCGGGCCGAACGGCTTGGTCACGTAGTCATCGGCGCCCGCGGCGAGCGCTCGCACCTTCGCGTCCTCCTCGCCGACGGCCGACAGCACGATCAGCGGCATGTCGCTCCACTCGCGCAGCCGCCGGGCGAGCTCGACGCCGTCGAAATCAGGCAGCAGCAGATCGACGATCGCCGCGTCGGGGTGGCGCGTCGCGGCGAGGTCGAGCGCCTCCTCGGCGGTGCTCGCCGGGACCGCCTCGAACCCGGCATCGCGGAGGATCACGCGCAGCGCCCGCAGGATCTGCTGCTCGTCGTCGACGACGAGCACGCGCGGTCGGGGCTCGGCGGTCACGTCGGCACCGCCACTTCGGTCGCGGGCTGCGGGTGTGCGGGTAGCTCGATCGGGAGCGAGACAACGAAGCTCGAGCCCTGTCCCGGCAGCGACTCGACCGAGATCGTGCCGCCGTTGGCCTCGACGAACCCCTTCGCGATCGCCAGCCCCAGACCCGAGCCGGTGCCGGCGTCGCGGTTGCCCGCTCCCGGGTGGGTGGGGACCCTATAAAACGGCTCGAATATCCGCGCGCGCTCGGAGGCGCCGATGCCGGGGCCCTGGTCGACGACCCGCACGACCACCCGCGGTCCGTTGCGGCGCACAAGGACCGACACGGGCAGCCCGCCCGAGTAGCGCACCGCGTTCTCGAGCAGGTTCGCGAACGCCCGCTCGAGATGTGCGGCGTCGGCCCTGACCGGCGGCACGTCGGGATCGACCGTGAGCCGCACCTCGCTGGCGGAGTCCGACAGGCCCTCGCGCGCGGCGTGAACGACGTCCTCGAGCGACACCCAGTCCCGGCGCGGCTCCGCCCGTCCGGCCTGGAGCCGCGACAGGTCGAGCAGCTTGTCGACGAGCGCCGCGAGCTGCTCGCCTTCCTCGACGACCGCCGTGCTGAGCTCGGCGCGCTCGCCGGTGGTGAGCGAATCGCTCCCGAGCGCGTGGCCGGCGGCGACGATCGCGGTCACCGGCGTGCGCAGGTCGTGCGAGACCGCTCGCAGCAGCGCGGTCTTGACATCGTCGCTGCGCCGCAGCGCCGCGGTCTCGACCGCTTCGGCCTGGAGCGCGTCCCGGCGCAGCGCGATCGCGACGAGCGCCGAAAGCGCGGGCACGACGTGGGCCTCGAGCCGCTGCTCGGTCTCCGCTGAGAGCCCGTGCGGCACGAGCAGCGTTGCGATCTGGGTCCCGTCGGCGCCGCTCAGCTCGAGCGCGCGGCGCCGCCGGTCGCCCTCCATCGTCCCGAGCTCGATCGACACCGAGCCGATGCCCAGCGCGTCGGCGACCCGTCGGGCGGCCGCGGCGAGCGCGCTCTCGGTCTCCGATCCGCCGAGCAGATCCCGCGCCACCGCCGCCGCGAGGTCGGCCTCCGCGCGCCGGCGATCGACCTCGAGCGCGCGGCTGCGGGCCAGTTCGGCGACCGTGCTGACCACGACCGCGACGGCCGCGAACGCGCCGAGCGCGACCCAGTTGCGGCTGTCGGCGATCGTGAACCGTCCGGTCGGTGGGAGATGGAAGAAGTTGAACGCCGCCGCGCTGAGCAGCGACGTGCCGAGGCCCAGTGCCAGCCCCCAGTAAGCGGACACGAGCAGGACCGCAGGCAGGTACACGACGCTCAGCGAGACGACCGGCGCCAGGTCCTTGAGCGCCGAGATTGCGGCGGTGGCGGCCGCGACCGACACCACCGACACCGCGATCCCGATCAGGAAGTTCGGTCTCGAGGCACGCAACGTCCCGGGCCGCTCACCAGGGCGCAAGCGCGGCATGGGACTCACGCGGTTCCCGCGCCTCCGTACGAGTCCGGCGGCGCCGAACTCGACTCGGCGGAGGCGATCTGGTCCAGGAGCGCGCTCGGACTTGTCCCGCCGAGAACGCGCAGGCGCGGCAGGCGGTAGGGGTCCTCGCCGGGTGTCGCCCAGCCGGGGATCACGGTCGTCGAGCCGACGAACCCGGCTGCCTCGACCGCGGCGATCACGGTCGCGTCGTAGTGACCCGACGGGTAACAGAACCAGTTGACGGGGACGTCGTATCGCTTCTGGAGCATGTGGCGCGCGGTCGCGACCTGGTACTTGAGCTGGGAGGCGTCGAGCGTGATCAGGTCGGCGTGGCTGATTCCCTGCGTGTCGAGCTCCCAGCCGGCTGCGATCAGCCCCCGCACCTGGGTCTCGGTGAGCCCGCCTTGAGACGATGGCAGCCCGGTCAGCTGGATGTTCTCGTTGCCGACCCAGCCGAGGCCCTTGAGGATCGGGAGCGCGTTCTCGTACTGGGAGGCGTAGCCATTGTCGAACGTGAGCACGACCGGCTTGCCAGGCCCGAGCGGCACGCCGCGCTTCCAATACGCCTCGAGCTGGTCCATCGTCACGGCGTGCCAGCCGGCGGCCTTGAGCGCGTGCATCTGGGCGGCGAACTCATCCGCGGGCACGTACAGCCCCGGGAACGGCGCGCCCGCCGGGGGCGGGTTGATCACGTGATACATCAGCACCGGCACAGTCGCGGTCCCCGGCTTGCCCGTGCCAACCCCGGTCACCGTCGATTTCGGGAGCCTGCTCGCGAAGAACGTCTTGGCGTGCCCGTCCGTTGCTGACTTCGAGCCGGCGAGCGCCTTGTGGTGCGCGGTCTGGGAGGCGTTCGTGGCCGACGTCGTGGCCGAGGGGGCGCCGCCGCCGGCGGCGAGGCCGACCACCATCACGGCGACCACCACGACGATCAGAGCGCCCACCGCGATCAGGCGGCGCCGGCGCGCCCGGGCCCGTCGCTCGCGCTCCCGGGCGACGCGACGAGCGCGAATCTGCTGCTCGTTCATCAGCCGACGAGCGTACCCGCCACGAAGGCGAAATACAGGCCGACGAGCACGACGGCGTCCGCTCGGCGCATTCCGCCGGGCCGTGCCAGCGCGGCCAGCGTCGCGAGCGTCGCCACGACCAGCCAGGCAAGCTGCAGCTTTCCGACGGTCGTGACCGCCGTGAGCGTGACGAACAGCGACGGGACGATCACGCCGAACCCCAGGTTGATCGTGTTGCTGTTGAACGTCTCGCCGACGAGCGCCGCGCCACGCCCCGCGACCCCCAGGCGAATCGCGGTGAGCGCGTTCGGGATGCTCGTCAGCGGCCCCAGGATCAGCACGCCGAGCACGGCGCCCGAGATGTGCCAATGACCGGCGAGGCTGAGCGCCGTCTGCACCATGCCGGCGCTCCCCGCGACGATTACGATCACGTCGAGCACGATCAGCGCCAGCAGATGATGGGTCGGGCTGCTCGATGGCTCTGGCGGCCGCTCGTTCGCCGCCTGCTCGTTCGCGGCGTTCTCGTACTCGGCGTGCTCGTGGAGGGCGCGCGAGAGGCGGCTGAGGCGACGGCCGCGCAAGTTCGGTCCGGCGATCACCACGGCCAGATAGGGCGCCACCAGCAACGCGCCGAGAACGGTGGCGCCCGCCGGCGACAGCCACCCCAGCAGCATCGCGGCCGCGAGCAGCGTCATGATCAGCCCGACCGCGCCCTCGAACAGCAGCGTCTCGCGCGCCAGCCGGACGCGGCCGGTGATGAGCGCGCTCAGCCCGATCATCGCGGCCAGGTTGAAGCCGTTCGAGCCAACGAGCACGCCCACTCCGACGTCGTGCTCGCCCTTCAACAGCGCGAACAGCGCCGAGGAGATCTCAGGGCCATCCGCCGCCAGCGCGGTCAGCAGACCGATCAGCGCCTCGGGGAACCCGAAGCGGACGCCGAGCCGGTCGAGCCGGCGCGCGAACAGGCGCGCGGCGACGAGCGTGACCGTCAGCGAGGCCAGGAACAGCGGGATGGCGACGGCGGGGGGCATGCGGCTCCACGGTCGGCAACGGACGTGCCGACGAGTCTTCCCGGCTCACCCTTCGCGGCACATTATCCGAAGCAGTCCGGGCCGGAGGTGAAGGACTCCTCGCCCGAGCGGCGAAACGCAGAGACCATGCTCCGCAAACGACGTTATCCGCAGATCGAGATGCGCCCGGCGCGCCCGGCCCCCGGCTTCGAGCACATCGCGGGCGAGTCGATCGCCGTGCTGACATGGCTTCAGGCCAACCAGGTCGAGTTCGTGCTCGTCGGACCGGTGGCGGAGGCGGTTCGCGGCGGCGCCGGCGCGAACGGCCCGGTCGCGATCGTCCCCGCGCCTTACCGGCGCAACTACGAGCGCCTATCGCGTGCGCTCGACGCCGCAAATGCCCGGCCCCGCCAGCACGGCGGTGCCGACGCCGCGCGAGCCAAGGCAGCCCGCAACGGAGTCCCGGGCGGCCAGCGCTGGGAGTTCCGGACCGGCATCCACTTCCTCGACGTCGAGGGCCACTCGGGCGAGACCCCCGGCTACCAGGAGTTGCTGTACGAGGCCGGGCGGTTCGAGCTCTCTGCCGGCCTGAACGTGGACGTGGCCTCTCCGGAGGACATCGAGCACTACGCGCACGTGCGCCGCACCGGGGTCTCGCCCGAGCTGCGGATCACGCGCGCCGCGCAGCACGAGCTCGAGCACCAGAGCTGACAGAACCCTTATCATCCGGTCAGCCGGGACCGCTAGGCTCACTCCATGGTGATTCGAGCCAGATGGGCGCTGGCCGGGGCAGCCGGGTGCGTCCTCCTGCTCATGATCACGTGGTTTGCCGCGTTCCACATCGGCGTGGTGCGGAGCGCGGACCGGTCTATCTTCAGCGGGTTCTTCGAACTGTCGGCCCACGGCTGGATCCACCGGGTCGCCTACCACCTGGCGTCGCTGTGCGACCCGAGCCCCTACGTCTACTTCGTACCGATCCCCATCATCGTCGCGCTGCTGCGAGGTCGCCCGCGCGTGGCCGTCGCGATCGGCGTGATCCTGATCGGCGCGAACGTCACCACGCACGTCCTGAAGCCGTTGCTGGAGCAGCCCAGGTCCGCCTCGTTCTTCGGCTGGAACGCTCCGATTTATGGCGCTACGTGGCCTAGCGGACACGCCACGGCGGCGATGTCGCTGGCGCTGTCTTTGGTCCTCGCCGTCCCGGCGCGCCTACGCCCGGCCGTGGCGGCGCTCGGAGCCATGTTTGCGGTCGCCGTCAGCTACTCGTTCCTCACACTCGGCTGGCATTTCCCGAGCGACGTGTTCGGCGGATTCCTCGTCGCCGCCACGTGGACGCTGCTGGCGATCGCCGGGTTGCTCGCCTTCGAAGCACGAAGTCCTCAGGGCGAGCGCAAGATCAACCCAATGTCGACCGCGAGGGCGCTCGGCCCCGTCGGCGCGGCGCTGGCCGGCGGCACGTTACTGGCGACGATCGCGGTGGCGAGCCGCCCGCACGCGGCCGCGACGTACGCCGATGCGCACAAGGTGTTCGTGGTCGGTGCCCTCGCGATCGCCGCGCTCGGCTTCGCGATCTCAACCGCGATCGTGCTGACGCTGACGCCTAGCGGTACCGGCCCGGCTCCCACAGCGGCTCATCGCCGCCGTTGGCGCCCCGGCTGAGGATGAACAGCAGGTCCGACAGCCGGTTCAGGTAGCGGACCACCTCGGCGTTCACCTCGTCGCCGCACGCGATCGCGAGCCGCTCGGCGCGTCGGCACACGGTCCGGCAGACGTGGAGTTGGGCGGCCGCCCGAGTGCCGCCCGGCAGCACGAACGACTTGAGCGGCGCGAGCGTGGCGTTGACCTCGTCGCAGCGCTCCTCTAGCCAGGTGGTCTGCTCGGGGATCACGCGCAAGCGCTCGCGCTGTGGGTCCTCGGGTGCGGCGATGTCGGCGCCGACGTCGAACAGGTCGTTCTGGATGCGCCGAAGCCACTCGTCGTACTGCGCCGGCAGGTCCTCGATCGTCAGCGCCAGCCCGACGTGGGCGTTGAGCTCGTCGACCGTGCCGTACGCCTCGATCCGGGGATGGGTCTTGGGCACACGGCTCATGTCGCCGAGATGGGTCTCACCCGAGTCGCCCAGGCGCGTGTAGATCCGGGTCAGGTTTACTGTCATGGCAGCGGGCTCACGCCTCAGTCTAGGCGCTCACGCGACGGCACGAAGGTGCCGGTACGGCTCCCCTCGCAGCTCGGCGACAAGCGCCTCGACGACTCCGCGCTCGTCCCCCTCGCGCCCGTCGGTGACGGCGCCGATGACTGCGCGCTTGTGCTCGAGCAGGCTCGCAATCGTCTCATCGATCGTGTCCGCGGCGAGCAGATAGGTGGCGTTGACCGCAGCCTGCTGTCCGATCCGGTGGCAGCGGTCCTCGGCCTGGTCGTGTTTGGCCGGCGTCCAGTCGAGCTCGAGGAACGCGACGTTCGACGAGCGCGTGAGCGTGATTCCCTGCCCGGCGACCTCGATCGAGCAAACGATGAGCTGGTTGCCGTCCGCGTCGGGCTCCTGGAATGCCCGCACGGCCGTGTCGCGGGCGCGCTGGGAGTCGTCGCCGAGGACGTGCAGCGCGCCCGGAAATCGCTCCAGCAGCGCGTGCTGGATCTCGCGGTGCAGGGCGAACACGACCAGCCGCTCGCCGGAGGACAGAAAGTCGTGGATCCAATGCAGCGCGGCGTGGAGCTTGCCGCGGGCGGCCAGCCGCTTCAGCGCGTTCAGCCTGACAAGCCGCTCCGCCCGCAGCGCTGCCGCGACCTTGGCGTCGAGCGCGCGGAGGTCGAGCGGCTGGCTGCGCAGCCACGCGACCACGTCACGCTCGGCAAGCCGGTACTCGGCTTCGTTGTCGAGCGCGATCGGCACCACCGCGCGGGTCTTGGCCGGCAGCTGCGGGAGCACGTCCGCTTTCAGCCGCCGCGCAAAGCAGCGTGCCCGCAGGTGCCAGTGCAGGCGCTGGTGCGCGTCGTGGCCGCGGAATCGCTGGCCGAACTGCGTCCCCGAGCCGAAGTCGCCGAGGCGCCCGAGGATCCTCAGCTGGGAGATGAGCTCCGGTGGCCGGTTCATCACCGGCGTCCCGGTGAGGGCGAGCACGAGGCCTTCGCGCGGGACGGAGGCGCATAGCTGCTGGGCGGCCTGGGTGCGCTTGGCGCCCGGGTTCTTGCAGTAATGAGACTCGTCGAGCGCCACAGCGCGCGGAGCCAGTGCGGTCAGAGCCTCGAGCCGGCCGGCGACGATGTCGTAGTTGACGACGGTCAGGTCGGCGGCCGGGACCGCTCCGCGGTTGCCGTCGAGCATCTGCGCCGAGCGCTCCGGTAGCCAGCGCCCGATCTCCCGCATCCAGTTGAGCTTGAGACTGGCCGGGCACACGACGATGGCCGGGTAGGCGCCGTCCGCTTCGATGGTCGCCAGCGCTTCCACGGTCTTGCCGAGGCCCTGCTCGTCGGCCAGGAACGAGCGGCGCTGTTTCAGCAGGTACTCGACCCCGGCGCGCTGGAACGGCTTCAGCTCGCCGCCAAGGGTGGGTGGGACCAAATCATCGAGGGCGGCGTCGGTCGCGCCGGACAGCGCCACGAGCCCGGCGGCGTGCGCGTGCTCTTCGCGGATCTGCTGCAGGCGATCAAGCGCCTCGGGCGCCACCCACGGCTCGTGCTCGGAGATGAACCGGTCGAGATCCGGCACCCAGAATGCATCCGCGACGATCGCCGGCAACCGGTCGTGCCCGTGACCGGACCGCTCGGCTCCGGCGGCCGCCACGCCTTCCAGTCGTCCGAATGCCTCCACCATCCTGGCGTCGTGCCCCGGCGCGAGCACGAACGTCGGCTGCTCGTGGATCTCGGACAGCTCGAGCACCGCCGGCGGCGCCGGTCGCCCCGCCTCGAGCGCCGCCACGCACCGCCTTGCGGCATGGCTGATCCAGCCTTGCAGCGGTTCCGCGTCAATCGCGCGCCAGGAGTCCAGCGTGAGCGGCAGGCGCGCGCCCCCCTGGCACGGTGTCGCGCGCTCGCGCAGCGCACTCGGGAGGCGCTCGTTGTCGCCGAGGAGTAGGAACGCCGGGGCCGCACGTGGGCCGTCGACCTCGATCGTCCCACGCCAGCTTGCGGTCCGCTCGATCCACCGCTCGACTTGCGGATCGACCGACCGCACGTCGAGCTGGGCAAGCAACGACGCGATCGGGACGCCGCCGGCCTGGACCGCGGCAACCGCGACCGAACCCGCCGGTCCGTCGAGCAGCTCGAGCGGCGCGGCTCGGGCCAGCGCGCGTGCGAGGGGCGCGTGCTCACCGGCAATCAGGATCCAGTTGCGGCCCCGGCGATCGCGTCGCAACTCAACGTCGTACGCCGGCGGCGCGGCCGGTGACTGCGTGCGCGCACGCGGTGCGCGCACGACCTCCGTCATAGCGTGGCGGGCGTCGTCGGTCAGGCACAGCCTCGTGTCGCTCTCCGCGCACGCGCACAAGGTCGATCCGGCTTGCCGATCGACCGGCAGGAATCCCCGCTCGATCTCGGTAAGCCGGTAGGCGCGTGGGTGGTCGAGCAGGACCTCGACGAGGTCAGTCGGCCCGTCGGTCGCGAAGCTGAACCACCAGTCGTTGTCCGGCCGGGCGAGAGCGACCAGAACCTCACCCGCCGAGCGCTTCGCGCGCCGACGCGCGAGCCCGCGGCCGAGCGCATCGGAGACGTCGACCGGATACGGCAAGCTCTCGAACAGGGCCGTGAGTGCGTGTGCACGATCCGGATCGAGCGGTACCCGCCAAACCCGTGCCTCGGGATCCCAGCGACGGCCCGGAATCGCGCGCAACAACAGCCGCAGCCGGTCGTCGTAGGGAAACCGGAGAACTGCGTCTCCTTCCAGAAGGGTCGCGACCAGGGCTGCGGGCATGAACGACGAACGGTAGAGGCCGGGGCGGATACCGATCGGCGAGGTGGGAGCCAGCCGCGGTACGATCCTCTCGTTCGAGGTCGACGGTGATGGGAAGCCGGTGGGAATCCGGCGCGGACCCGCCACTGTGATCGGGGACGCCAGCCGCAGTTCAAGGCCACTGGCGAGGACGACTCGCCGGGAAGGCGCGGCCGGTAGGCCCGTAAGCCAGGAGACCAGCCGGCGACCGCCAAGCCAATACGCCCTCGTGGAAAGGGGTGGCCCTCATGCATCGCAAGACCCTCATCGCTCTGATCGGAGCGATCGTCATGGCTGTCGCGGCGTCAGGCGTCGCACTCGCCGCCGGCTCCGGCCCGTCCGTGACCGTACAGATCAAGAGCCTGAACAAGACCCTGCTCAAGCCGACCACCGAGCACGGCCAGAAGGGATGGATCACCAAGGACGGAACGCCCCAAGGCAAGTGCCCGGGCGCCAGCGCTGCCGGCGCGCTCAACGCGGCCACGCACGGCAGGTGGGCGGCCAAGTACTACTCGAGCTTCGGCGACATCTTCGTGACGTCGATCCTCGGGGTAAAGCCGACCGGCTCGGACTCCTGGGCAATCTACGTCAACGGCAAGCCCGCCAAGACCGGGGCATGCGGCATCAAGCTCCGCTCCGGAGAGAAGCTGCTGTTCAAAGTCATCAAGTGAGCCTCACCGGTTCGTGATGACTTGCAGGGCTGCGATCACGGCGGTCGCGATCGCTTGCGCGGTCGCGATCGCCGGCTGCGGCCTGGGCGCCGGCAAGTCGACGTCGGGTGCCGTCACGCTCACGGTCACGCGTGGGTTCGGCACCGCCCCGGTCGGCTCGGTCACCGAGAAGAGCATCCCCGGGTCACAGACCGTGATGCGGATGCTCGAGCGGTCGTTCAAGGTCACGACGCGCTACAGCGGCGGGTTCGTCGAGTCGATCGACGGCCAAGGCGGCGACTCCTCCCGGCTCGACTGGTTCTACTACGTCAATGGGATCGAGGCCTCCCTCGGCGCCGCCGGTACCGCGGTCCACTACGGCGACCGGATCTGGTGGGACCTACACGACTGGAGCGCCACCGACTCGATCCCGGCGGTCGTGGGCTCGTTTCCCGAGCCGTTCGTCCACGGCATCAACGACCGGCGGTTCCCGGTGACCCTCGAGTGCGCCACCGACGTCCCGACGGCGTGCAAGCGCGTGACCGACGAGCTCACCGCGATCGGCGTGCCGATCGCGAGCCAGGCGATCGGCACCGGGTCGGGCTCGGACTCGCTCGGTGTGATCGTCGGCACCTGGCACGACCTCCGCTCTGAGCTGCTGGCGACGCTGATCGAGCACGGCCCGGCGTCGAGCGGGGTGTACGCGCGCTTCACCGGGCCGAACGGGAATTCGTTGCAGTTGCTCGACCAGAAGGGTCGTGTCGCCCGCACGCTCGGCGCCGACTCGGGTCTGATCGCGGCGATGGCGCAGACCTCGACAGGACCGGCGTGGCTGATCACCGGGACCGACATCGCGGGCGTGTCGGCCGCCGCCTCCGCGCTCACGCCGGCACGGCTCGACAACCACTTCGCGGTCGCGGTCCAGGGCGGGTCGGACCTGCCGGTGCCGCTCGAGGGGTCCAGTTGATCTACCGCCGGCGCGCTAGCCCGCTGCACGCCGCCCGCGCCGGGGCCGGGTGCGCGTACTGCCTGGCGCTCGCGCTGGCCACGCTGCTGCTGTCCGCGCCGGTCGCGCTCGCGGCCGTGGTGATCTCGATCGCCGGCGCGGCGGTCGGCGCCGGCGTCGGCCGTGAGATTCGCCGCGCCGCGCTGATCGCGCTCCCGCTCGGGCTGCTCGTGATGGCGGTCAACATGCTCGTCGCCCAGGGTGGACTGACCGTGATCGCGCGGCTCGGGACCCTGCCCGTGTTCGGCCAGACCGACGTGACGCTCGAGGCGACCGTGTACGGCGCCGTGCTCGGGGTCCGGGCGGTGGCGCTGATCCTGTGCGGCGCGCTGTACACGGTGGCGGTCGATCCCGACGAGGTGCTCGGGCTGTTTCGCCGGTTCTCGTTCCACTCCGCGCTGACCGCGACGCTCGCGACGCGGATGGTGCCGGTGCTCGCGCGGGACGCCCGGCGGCTGGCCGAGGCCCAGCGGTGCCGCCCCGGGCCGCCACCTTCGCGCGTCCAGTTGTTGCGCGCCACGACGTCAGGAGTGCTCGATCGCGCGCTCGACGTGGCCGCCGCGCTCGAGGTCCGCGGCTATGGCGCCGCGCGGAATCCGGGGCACCGGGCGCGTGTCCGGAGGCCGTACTCGCGCCACGACATCGCGTTCACGGCATCGGCGGTCGCGATCGCGGCGCTCGCGGTCGGCGCTCGCGTTGCCGGCCTCGTTCCGTTCCAGTCGGATCCGGCGTTGCACGCGCCGGTCGGCGCGGGCACGATCGCGGTCGCGGTGGCGATCATGGCGTGCGCGCTGCTCCCATTCGCCGACCGCAGGGGGATCGGGCCGTGAGCGTCCTGTCGCTGCGCGAGGTCACCTACACCTATCCGGGCGCGCCCGCGCCGGCGATCGTCGACGTCACGCTCGACATTCGCGCCGGCGAGTTGGTCGTGCTCGCCGGCGGATCGGGCTCGGGCAAGTCGACCTTGCTGCGCGCGGCGAATGCGCTCGTGCCCCATTTTTTTGGCGGCGTGTTCGCCGGCCGGGCGACGGTCGCGGGGATGGACACCCGCGAACACGGCCCGGGCGAGCTCGCGGTCGCCGTCGGGACGTTGTTCCAGGATCCCGAAACGCAGGTCGTGATGGGCACGGTCCGCGCCGAGCTCGCGCTGCCGCTCGAGAACCAGGGGGAGGCGCCGGCCGCGGTCGCGCGCGCGGTCGAGGAGGCCGCGCTCGCGCTCGGCATCGCCCACCTGCTCGACCGGCCGACCGCCGAGCTGTCCGGCGGCGAGCTCCAGCGCGTCGCGCTCGGCGCCGCGCTCGCGGGCCGGCCGCAGCTGATCCTGCTCGACGAGCCGACCTCGCAGCTCGACCCCGTCGCCGGCGACGAGCTGATCGCGCTCCTGAGGCGGCTCAACGAGGACTTCGACGCGGCGATCGTGATCGCCGAGCACCGGCTCGAGCGCTGCCTGGGCTTCGCCGACCGCGCGATCGCGATGCGCGGCGGCCGCGTGGTCTGCGATGCGGATCCAGCCGAGTTCCTGGAGTGGGCGTGCGACGCTGCGCCCGAGCTCGCGACCCCCGGGGCGCGGCTCCTGCACGGGCTCGGGCTCGCGCCGGTGGCGGGCGTGAAGGCGGCCCGCTCGACCCTGCGCGCCCGCGGGCTGCTCCCGGACGCCGGCGCGATCGTGTCCGGTCCAGCCGAACGGTCGGATCGCAAGCGGGTCCGTCGCGCCGAAGACCCGTCCCTGAGGCTCGACCGCGTATGGCACGAGATCGACCGCGGGCCCGCGATCCTCCGAGGCGTCTCGCTCGCGCTCGCGCCCGGCGAGCGCGTCGCGCTGATGGGGCGCAACGGCGCCGGCAAGTCGACGCTGCTGCGCCATGCCGCAGGGCTGATGCGGCCGACCCGCGGGAAGGTCCGCACCGCCGGGCGGGTGGCGCTCCTGCTCCAGAACCCGACCGACTATCTCGTCCATGAGCGGGTCGAGCTGGAGGCCTCGCCGGGTGCGCTCGCGACCGTTGGCCTCGGCGACCCCGCGTTCGCCGGCCGCCACCCCCGCGACCTGTCGGGCGGGGAGAAGCAGCGGCTCGCGCTCGCGATCGTGCTCGACGATCCCGACGAGGCAGCTGCGGTGGTGTGCCTCGACGAACCGACCCGCGGGATGGATCGTCGGCGCAAGGACGACCTCGCGGCGCTGCTGCGCGAGCTCGACGCCGCCGTGCTCGTCGCCACGCACGACCCCGAGTTCGTGGCCGCGTTCGCCAATCGCGTCGTGCTGCTCGGAGAGGGCGCAGTGATCGCCGATGGCTCGCCGTCAGAGATCCTCGCCGGTGGCACGTACTTCGCGACCGAGACCGCGCGGATCCTCGGCGGAGCGGGCGGCGCGCTCGTGCCCGCGGACGGCGTGGCGCTGCTCGCCCGATCGGTGTCGCCAGCGCGCACGCCGAGTGCGGGGGTGAGCGCGTGAGCTGGCAGCTCGGGGCGTTCGGGATCCTCGCGCTCGCGCTCGCCGGCGGGTTCGCGTGGTACGAGCGCGTGCGTCCGGATGCTCGGGTCGTCGCGCTCGTGGGCACGCTGGCGGCGTTCGCGGCGCTCGGCCGGATCGCGTTCGCGGCGTTCCCGAACGTCAAGCCGACGACCGACATCGTGCTCGTCGCGGGCTACGCGCTCGGTGGCGGCCCCGGGTTCGCGGTCGGGGCGATCTCCGGGCTCGCCTCTAACTTCTTCTTCGGCCAGGGGCCGTGGACCCCCTGGCAGATGGCCGGCTGGGGCCTGACCGGCGTGATCGGCGCCGGGCTCGCGGTGCTCACCCGCCGGCGCATCGGGCGGTGGCCACTCGCGATCGTGTGCGCCGTTGTCGGGTTCGCGTTCACCGCTCTCCAGGACGTGGGCGACTGGGTCACCTACAGCGACCACAGCCTGGCCCAGCTCGGCATCTACGTCGGGAAGGGGGTCGGGTTCGACTTCGTCCACGCCGGCGGGTGCCTCGTGTTCGCGCTCGCGTTCGGGCCTGCGCTGATCCGGTCGCTGAGCCGGTTCACGGTGCGGCTGAATGTGACGTGGCAGACGGCCGCGCCATTGCTCGTGATCGCGCTCGTCGCCGGTCCGCTCACGGCCGGAGGGCGGGCGGCGGCCGCGACCACGCCGGTGGGCTACCTGCTCGCGGCGCAGAACGCCGACGGCGGCCTCGGCGGGGCGCCCGGGTCGGCGTCGTCGCCGCTGTACTCGGGCTGGGCCGCGCTCGGGCTAGCGGCGGCCGGCGAGAACCCGCAGGACGTCACGCGCGACGGACACAGTCTGATCGGCTACATCGAGGCGGGCGTCGCCTCGGCGTCGGACCCCGGCGACGTCGAGCGCAACATCCTCGTCGCCGGCGCCGCCGGGCTTCCGGCCACGAGCTTCGGCGGGCGCAACCTCGTCGCCGAGCTGCAGGGGGACATCCACCGCAACGGGTCGGTGAACAATCAGACAAACTGGACGTCGTTCGCGGTGCTCGCGTTCCGGGCGGCGGGTGTCGCGCCGCCTGCCGCGTCTCTTGCGTGGATCGTGCGCCAGCAGGACGCCGACGGCGGCTTCAACTTCGGCACCCGGGGTGGGTTGAGCGATGTCGACGACACGGGATCGACGCTCGAGGCGCTCGCCGGCGACCGCGGCCCGGCCGCGGCGCACGCCCGCTCGCGCGCGATCGGCTACATCCAGGCCCAGCAGGACCGCGACGGCGGCTTCCCGGGCATGCCGGGCGCGGGCTCAAACGCGCAGTCGACCGCGTTCGCGGTGCAGGGCCTGATCGCCGCCGGCGTCGACCCGACCTCGCTGCACCGTCGCGGCGCACCGTCTCCGCTCGACTACCTGCGCTCGCTGATCGCCGCCGACGGGCACGTCCGATATGCCCGCGGGACGGACGAGACGCCGACCTGGGTCACGGGCGAGGCGCTGATGGCGCTCGAGGGAAAGCCGATCCCGGTGGCAGCGCCGGCGCGCCGCACGCCGCACGCCGCCGCTCCCCGCCACACGACCCACACAACTGACACGACCGGCACGACCACGCGGCCTGCAGTCGCACCCGCGGGGGCACGTCGCGCCTCGCACCGCTCGCCCACGCGCCCGGGGCGGCGACAGGTTCGAGTGGCCGCGGCGGGGGCGAGCACCACCGCCGACCGTCTCGTGATCGACGCCGGCGTACTGACCGCGCTCAGCCTGGCGTTCGTCGGCGGGAGTTGAAACGAGTTCAGTCGAAAGTCGGTACGCTCCGGCGCCCCGAATGAAGATCGGAGTCCCCAAGGAGACGGCGGAGGGCGAGCGACGCGTGGCGCTCGTGCCCGAGGTCGTTCGCAAGCTGGCCGGCGGCGAGAATGGGATCGAGGTCGTCGTGGAGCGCGGCGCCGGCGCCGGCGCGCTGATCCCCGACAGCCAGTACGAGGAGGCGGGCGCGAAGATGGTCGACGGCCCCGCCGGCGTGTACGAGGCCGATGTGGTGGTCAAGGTCGCGCCGCCCACGTCCGAGGAGATCGGGCGACTCCGGTCAGACAGCGTGCTGATCGGGTTTTTGCAGCCGTTGACCGGGGGCGAGGCGATCCGCGCGATCGCGCAGACGGGCGCAACGAGCTTTGCGATGGAGGCGATCCCGCGGATCAGCCGCGCGCAGTCGATGGATGCGCTGTCCTCGCAGGCGAACATTTCCGGATACCGGTCCGCGCTGATAGGCGCAATGGAACTTGGCCGCTACTACCCGATGCTGATGACCGCGGCGGGGACGATCCGGCCGGCGACGGTCCTGGTTTTGGGCGCGGGGGTGGCGGGGTTGCAGGCGATCGCGACCGCGCGACGGTTGGGCGCGGTCGTCCAGGGCTTCGACGTGCGCGCGGCGGTCAAGGAGCAGGTGCAGTCGCTCGGCGCGAAGTTCCTTGAGTTCGATCTCGGAGGCGATCTGGAGGGCGCGGGTGGTTACGCGCGCGAGCTGACCCCCGAGCAGCAGCAACGCCAGCAGGAGCTGATGGCCGAGGCGATCGGCAAGGTCGACGTGGTGATCACTACGGCGCTGGTGCCGGGGCGCCGGGCGCCGATCCTGGTCACCGAGGACGCGGTCAAGCTGATGAAGCCCGGGTCGGTGATCGTCGACCTCGCCGGCGAGGCCGGCGGGAACTGCGAGCTCTCCGAGCCGGGCCAGACCGTGGTCCGACACGACGTCAAGATCCTCGCGCCGCTGAACGTGCCCTCGACGTTGGCCGAGCACGCCTCGCAGCTGTACGCCCGCAACATCCAGTCGCTGCTCGGGCTGATGATCTCTGAGGAGGGTCAGCTCGCGCTGGATTTCGACGACGAGGTGATCGCCGGCGCGTGCATCACGCGCGACGGCGAGATCGTCCACGAGGCCGCCCGCGCCGCGGCGCAGGACGCCACGACGGCGGGCTCCTGATCCCGATCCGGAGGAGGAGGAAAACGTGAGCACGATTACCGATATCGCGATTCTTGTGCTGGCGGCGTTCGTCGGGTTCGAGGTCATCTCGAAGGTCCCGAACACGCTGCACACGCCTTTGATGTCGGGCACCAACGCGATCCACGGGATCGTGCTGCTCGGTGGGCTTTTGCTGATGCACGAGGCGGTGGGGTGGTTCGAGCACTTGCTGCTGGTGATCGCGATCGCGTTCGGGACGATCAACATCGTCGGTGGGTTCGTGGTCACCGACCGGATGCTCGGGATGTTCAAACGCAAACCGGACCTGCCCGAGGGTCCCGCGTCCGAGGAGATCGAGGGCGGCGAGACGTGATCCTCGGCACGATCTTCCTGCAGTCGGCGACGTTCATCGACGCCTGCTACATCGTCGCGTTCTCGTTTTTCATCTACGGGATGAGCGGGCTGACGGGGCCGCGGACGGCGGTTCGGGGGAACAAGATCGCTGCGGTCGGGATGGCGATCGCGATCGTCGCGACGCTGCTGACGCCGCACGTGCTGAGCGGGTCGAGCACGCCGTGGCTGATCGCGCTCGGGCTCGTGATCGGGATCGCGGTCGGTCTGCCGGCGGCGAGGAACGTGCGAATGACCGCGATGCCGCAGATGGTCGCGCTGTTCAACGGCGTCGGCGGCGGCGCGGTGGCGATCATCGCGTGGATCGAGTACCGCCACGCATTCGGCGGCTCGTACGCCCTGAGGATCGAGATCCCGTCGCTGTTCGCGGCGATCGTCGGGTCGGTCTCGTTCTGGGGCTCGAACATCGCGTTCGGGAAGCTCCAGGAGATCCTTCCGGGCCGGCCGATCAAGCTCCCGGGCCAGTCCTTCATCAACCTTGCTCTGTTCGTGATCTGCGTGGGGTCAGCGATCGTGCTCGCCGCCGGCACCCACTCGGAGGCGCTGTTCATCATCGGGATCCTGCTCGCGGCCGCCGCGCTCGGGAACATGGTCGTGCTGCCGATCGGCGGCGCCGACATGCCGGTGGTGATCTCGTTGCTGAACGCGTTCACCGGGTTATCCGCGGCGGCGACCGGTATCGCTTTGAACAACACCGCGCTGATCGTGGCCGGGATGATCGTCGGCGCGTCGGGAACGATCCTCACGAACCTGATGGCGAAGGCGATGAACCGCTCGGTGCCGGCGATCGTCGCCGGCGGGTTCGGTGGCGCGATCGCCGCCCCGGCCGGCGGAGCCGCGGCCGACGGCGGCGGGACGGTCCGTTCGACCTCGGCCCAGGACGTCGCGATCCAGCTGTCGTACGCGCGCCTGGTCGTGATCGCGCCGGGATACGGGATGGCCGTCGCGCAGGCCCAGCACGCCGTGCGCGAGCTCGAGCGCGCGCTCGAGGCCAAGGGTGTCGAGGTCAAGTTCGCAATCCACCCCGTGGCGGGCCGGATGCCCGGCCATATGAACGTGCTGCTCGCCGAGGCCGACGTGCCCTACGACCTGCTCCGCGAGATGGACGACATCAACCCCGAGTTCTCGCGCACCGACGTGACGCTCGTGATCGGCGCCAACGACGTCACGAACCCGGCGGCCAAGAACGAGCCGGGCTCGCCGATCTACGGGATGCCGATCCTCGAGGTCGACCGCTCGGGCGCGGTGATCGTGCTCAAACGCTCGATGGCCAGCGGGTTCGCCGGGATCGACAACCCGCTGTTCTACGACCCGAAGACCGCGCTGCTGTTCGGCGACGCCAAGCAATCTGTGAGCGACATCACATCCGAAGTGCAGGCGCTGTAGTCGATTGGGGATTAGCCTGGTGAGGACCGGGTACTTGCGGCAACGATGGATCCCAACCGCCTGAAGCAAATCCAGATCTTCTCCCACCTGTCCGAGGAGGAGGCCAAGCGCCTGGCGGCGTTCGCCACCGAGACGAGCGTGGCCGACGGGCAGATCCTGATGAAGCAGGGCGACTACTCGACCGAGCTGATCGCGATCGAGGAGGGCACCGCCGACGTGATCCAGGACGGCGACAAGGTCGCCTCGCTCAAGGAAGGCGATGTGATCGGCGAGATGGGCCTGATCGACCGTGAGCCGCGCAATGCCGACGTGATCGCAACGTCGCCGATGCGAGTGATGAAGCTGACCCACTGGGAGATCCGGCGGATGTCCGATGAGACGCTCGACCGGATCAAGGAGATCATCGCCAAGCGCCGGCAGGACGGCGTCGCGGATCCCGCGCACTGAGCGGTCGCGGCACCTCTATACCCTCCCGCCGATGGACGAGTGGTATCGAGTCCCGGCGCCGGCGCTCTCGCTGCTGACGACCGCCGGCTCGCTCGAGCTCGGCGGGCGGCCGTGGTTGATGGGCGTCGTCAACGCCACCACAGACTCGTTCTCCGACGCCGGCGCAGGACGCACGCTCGAGGACCGCGTCGAGCTCGCCCGGTCGCTGCTCGATGCCGGCGCGGACATCATCGACATCGGCGGCGAGTCCGGCGTGACCAACCGGCCGCCGATCTCGCCCGAGGAGGAGATCGAGCGGGTGGTGCCGCTGATTGAGCGCGTGGCCGGCGAACTCGGCGCGCTCGTGTCGGTCGACACGTACAAGCCCGCGGTGGCGCACGCGGCGGTCGCCGCCGGCGCGGCGATCGTCAACGACGTCAGCGGGCTGCGCGATCCCGAGCTCGCGGACGTCTGCGCCGGCACGGGCGCCGGGCTCGTGCTGATGCATACGCGCGCAGCGCCCAAGGAGAAGCTGCTCGATCCAACGCTCGACGGGCTCGTCGGCGCCGACGTCAAGCGGTTCCTGCGCGAGCTGATCTCGGTGGCGATGGCGCACGGCGTCGCGTTCGAGCAGCTGATGCTCGACCCCGGTCCCGATTTCGGCAAGACGCCCGCGCAGACGGTCGAGGTGCTGCGGGAGCTGTCCGGCCTACACGCGCTCGAACGGCCGCTGCTGCTCGCGGTCTCGCGGAAGGACTTCATCGGAGCGATCACCGAGCGGCCGCCGCGGGAGCGCCTGGCCGGAACGCTCGCGGCGATCGGGCACGGGGTCGACGCCGGCGCCCACGTGCTGCGCGTCCACGACGTCGCCGACGTCGCCGATTACTTAGCGGTACGGGCGGCGCTCGAGGGTCAGGCCGAGCTGCGCTCCGACTTGCAGCTGGCCGAGGATCTGCGTCGAGAGCCCCGCTAGAAGCTCAAGCACGTCCCGGACGTGACCGATGAGCACCCCTGCATGTCGAAGCGGAGTCGCTGGTCGTACATAGCCGCCGCCACGGCCTCGGTCGTTGGCGTGCTGAGCCTGTGGCTCCCGTGGTATGGCCTCAGCCTGCCCGGCGTCAGCGGCGCGCTGTCCCAGGCCAAGTCGCTCGGGCCGTTCGGGATCCTGACAGTCATGATCGCGCGCAAGCTCGCCGCGCTGCACGTGGACGCGTGGGGCGCTCTGCACGGCTGGACGGCGATCTTCGCGGCCGGCACGGTGCTGGCCGGCGCGCTCGCGATCGTGCACGCTACCGGGCGCGACCTCGACCGGCGGCTCGGTTGGGTAGCCGCCGCCGGCGCACTTGCGGCCGTACTGTTCGCCGCTTACGAGATCGCCGAACCGCCGGGGGGCAACGCGGGCGTGGCGGTGATCCACGTCCGATACGGAGCGTTCGTGGCGCTCGCCGGCGCCGCGGTCGCGCTCGGGGCCTGGGTGGTCGCGCAACTCGACAGGTCGCCTGCGGTGCCTGTGGTCGGCGAGGCGCCGGCGGTCGCGCCGGTCTCGATGGCCTTGCCCGCGGCATCGGTCTCGATTGTCTCGCCGGCGGCGTCGACATCGATCGCCCCGCCCGGCTGGTCCTGACTGCGCGCGCGTCAGCGCCGGACGCTAGTCTGAGGGTGCCTGCATCGCCGGTCGTTGGCACAACGCGACCGGAGCCCACCGATCGCCCACCCAAGGAGGAAGTGCCATGTCCATTCTCGATCGCGACGCGCTCGCAGCCAGCCCGCTCGCCGACCTTCACGCTCTCGCGTCCGAGCTTTCGATCGACGGTTATCGCCGTCTGCGCAAGGCGGACCTGATCGACGCGATCATCACCCGCCAGGGCGGATCGCCCGCCGAGGAGGCGCCGGCCGCCGGCGAGGACAGCAGCGCCGGCGAGGACAGCAGCGCCGGCGAGGACAGCAGCGCCGGCGAGGACAGCAGCGCCGGCGAGGACAGCAGCGCCGACGAGGACAGCAGCGCCGGCGACGAGAGCAGCGCCGACGAGGACAGCAGCGCCGAGGACGAGAGCGCTGCCGACGACGAGCGTCCGTCGTCCCGTCGGCGACGCGGCCGTCGCGGCGGCCGGGGCCGGTCGACCGGCCGAGACGACGATGCCGACTCCTCCGAGAGCGCCGAAGAGACCGGCGAGACGCCGGAGAAGCCTGCCAAGGAGGAGCCGAGCGAGCGCGCCTCCGAGGAGGAGACCGTCGAGGGCGAGGTCGAGCTGCTTCCGAACGGCTCGGGCTTCCTACGGGTCAATCCGCCCGAGCCCTCGGAGGACGACGTGTACGTCTCGGCGGCGCAGGTCAAACGCTGCGAGCTCGTCCCGGGCGACCGGATCGCGGGTCCGCGACGCGCGCCCCGGCGCTCAGAGCGGTTCGCTTCGCTGATCCGGATCGACACGATCAACGGCCGTCCCGCCGACGAGGTCGCCGACAGCACCCGGTTCGACGATCTGCCCGCGGCATTCCCGAGCGAGCGCTTCCGCCTCGGGTCCGAAGACCCGACGATCAAGGCAATTGAGTGGCTCACCCCGTTCGGCCGGGGGTCGCGAGTGTCGATCGTCGGGCCGGCGCGCGCCGGCAAGACCGAGGCCGTTCGCCGGCTCGCGGAGACGCTCGCCGGTCAGGACGAGATTCATCTCACGCTGGTTCTCGCCGGCGTCCGCCCCGAGGAGATCACCGAGTGGCAGGACGGCCCGGTGAAGCCGGCGGCGGCGGTCAGCTTCGCGGCGTCCGCCGACGCCCAGGCGCAAACTCTCGAGCACGCGGTCGATCAGGCTCGCCGGCTGGCGGCGCGCGGTTCGCACGCGGTGGTGCTGATCGACACTTTGAGCGGGATCCAGGCCCACGCCGCGCGCAAACTGCTGGCGTCGGCGCGGAACATCTCAGGTGGCGGTTCGCTGACCGTGATCGCCACCGCGGCCGAGCCGCTCGGCGGCGAGACCACGGTGATCGCGCTCGACCCGGTGCTCGCGAGCACCGGGCGGTTCCCGGCGCTCGACCTGATCGCGAGCGGGACGCTACGCGCCGAGTTGCTCGTGGGCGAGGCCGGAGCCGAGGCGATCGCTCGCGCCCGGATGGAGGCCGTCGACCGCTGAGCGCCGCACTCGCCGGCTGAGCACCGGCGCGAACGTCACGATCGCACCGAGCACGCCGGCCCAGAGCAGCGTCCGGCGAGCCCCGAGGTCGGCGCTGATCGGGCCGGTCAGCGCGTACGACAGCGGCAATAGGCCGATCGATATCAGCCAATCGAGGCTTGACACGCGGCCGAGCAGTTGCGCGGGGACATGGCGCTGCTTCGCGGTCGCCCAGGCGATCGTGCCGGCGGTCTCGAGGGTGTTGAACAGGACGCTGGCGAGCATCAGTCCCCACAAGCCCGTCGAGATGCCGTAGCCGGCGACGGCGAGCGTGGCGACCGTCCACACGAGGTACATGAAGGTCAGGCCGGAGCGGGGGAGACCGAACTGGCCGATCGCGACCGCGCATCCGAGCGAACCGAGCCCACCGGCGGCGAAGATCAGCCCCAGGTCCTGCGCGCCATCGGCAAACCGGTGCTTGACGATAAACGGGAGCAGCACCTCGGTCGGTCCCATGAACAGCAGGTAGGCGATCGCCGCGGTCACCAGGGTCGCCCACAGCCAGGCGTGGCTGCGAACGTAGCGCAGCCCGGCGCGGATCTCGCGCGCACCCGATCGGGCCTCCGGCGCCGCGCCGGCAGGCGCCGGCGACATCGCGAGGAGCGCGGCGATTGAGACCGCGAACGACGCGGCGTCGAATCCGAACGTCCAGCCCGCGCCGATCGCGCCGACGAGCACGCCCCCGAGCGCGGGGCCGGCGAGCCGGAGCGCCAACGGGCGGATCAGCTGGTCGAGCGAGTTGGCCTGAGCAAGCACCTCCTCGGGGAGCAGCTGCGGGACGAGGGCATCCGAGGCAGGGTTGAAGAATGCGGTTGCGGCCCCGTAGGCGACAGCGATCGCCAGGAGCTCCCAGAACACCAGCGCCCCCGTCACCGTGAGGGCCGCGAGCGCCGCCAGCGCCACCGCGCGCACGGCGTCGGCGGCAAGCATCACGAGGCGGCGATCGAAGCGGTCGCTGACCGCGCCGCCGATCAATAGGCACGCGATCGTCGGGATCGTCATCGCGATGCCGACCGTCGCGAGCGCCGTCGGCGCGTCCGACATCGTGTAGACCTGCCACGCGAGCGCGACCAGGAACAGCCCATCGCCGAGCAGCGAGACCGACATCCCGCCCGCGAGCAGCCGGTAGTCGCGATGGCGGAGCGGCGCGAACAGCCGGACGCGGCTGAAGCCACCCGGCCGGTCCAGCGCCTCGTAGCTCTGTTGCATGGCTCAGCCGGAGCCGGCCGGCAGCGCCGTGCCGTCGCCCGCGGCGGCTCGCTCCTCGAGGAAGCTGACCAGGCGATCGGGCTCCATCGGCCTGGCGAAGTAGAAGCCCTGGCCGGTGTCGCAGCCGAGGTTCTTGAGCGTGGCCGACTGCTCTGGGAACTCGATGCCCTCGGCGACGACCTCGAGCGCAAACGTCTCGCCGAGGCTGAGGACCGCGCTCGCGAGCCCGGACGTCACCGGAGATGCACCGGCGGCGAGCAGCGACCGGTCCATCTTCAGGATGTCGAGCGGGAGCATGCTGAGCGAGCTGAGCGACGAATAACCCGTGCCGAAGTCGTCCATCGCGAGCCGTACGCCCAGCGCGCGCAGTTCCTCGAGCCGGCTGATAGCGAGCTCGGTGTCGGTCATCATCACCGACTCGGTGATCTCGAGCGTCAGCGCCTCGGGCTCGAGCTCGGCCTCGGCCAGCGCGTTCGCGACGTCGACGATGATGTCGGAGTGGAACAGCTGCTTGACCGACAGGTTGATGCCGATCGTCGGTCGCGTCGGGCCCGTGATCTGCTGACGCAGGACCTTGGCCTGGCGGCAGCCCTCGCGGAGCACCCAGCGTCCGATCTCGACGATCAAACCGGTCTCCTCGGCGAAAGGGATGAACTCGACCGGCGGGATCAGCCCGCGAACGGGGTGGCGCCACCGCAGCAGCGCCTCGACGCCGGTGACGGCCTCGTCCACGAGGCGCACGAGCGGCTGGTAGTGGAGCTCGAACTCCTCGCGCTCGAGCGCTCGCTGCAGATCTGCGCGCAGCGCGAGGCGCGCCACCACGCGGTCGTGCATCGCTGGCTCGAACAGGCGGTAGCCGCCCTTGCCCTCGGCCTTGGCGATGTACATCGCGGCATCCGCGTTCCGGATCAGCTCGTCGGCATCGGTGGCATTGCCCGGCTCGACGACCGAGATGCCCAGGCTGGCGCGGATCACGAGGTGGGTGTCGTCTAGCTCGAGCGGACGGGCGAGCGAGTCGAGAATACGCTCAGCGGTCTCGACCGCCACCTGCGGGTCGTCGACGTCTTCGAGCAGGATCGCGAACTCGTCCCCGCCGAACCGCGCGGCCGTGTCGGCAGCGCGGACGCTCCCCGAGACGCGCTGGGCCACCTCGAGCAGGACCCGGTCGCCAACGGCGTGACCGAGGCTGTCGTTCACCGTCTTGAAGTCATCGAGATCGACGAACAGCACCGCCATGCCGATGCCGTCGCGCAGCGTCCTCGCCACCGCGTGGCGAACGCGCTCGTTGAACAGCGCGCGGTTCGCGAGATGGGTGACCGGATCGTGGAACGCCTGATGAGCGAGCTGCTCCTCGAAGGCCCTGCGCTCTGAGACGTCGCGGCCGTTGAGGACGATGCCCCCGACCGCGCTGTCGGACAGAAGGTCGGCGTGCAGGATCTCGAAGTGGCGAAGGGTGCCGTCCTTGTGCGCCAGCAGGCAGTCGATCACCTCGGCGCGGCCGCTCGCGCCGGCGCCGTCCGTGAGGCGGCGCAGCAGGCGGCCCTGCTCATCGGGATGGAGCAGCCGCTCGAACGCGAGGCCGGTGACCTCCTCGACCGTGTAGCCGAGAACGCGCTCGATCGACGGGCTCTGGTAGAGCACCGTGTTGTTCGCGTCGATGACCGTGATCAGGTCGCTCGAGTTCTGGACGAGCGTCGCGAACCGGGCCTCGCTCGCGCGCCGGTGAACCTCGGCCGACAGCTCGGCGCTGCTCAGGGCCAGGGCGACCTGGTGCGCGAGCGTGTGGAGCGCGTAACGCGTGTCATCGTCATCGGCGGCTTCGCCGGCGAGGATCAGGACCAGTCCGGCCGCCGACGGCCCTGCGGGACGAAGCTCGAGCAGCAGGACGGGCTCGTCGCCCGCCGGCAGTCTCAGCTCGGCGCGTGCACCGGCGGGGAGCCTCAGGGTTCCGGTCGCGCCGGACCCGTGGAGCAGCGACGAGGTCTCCGGCGAGATCGTCCAGTCCGAGAGCGCGCCCGCCTTGTCGAGCGCCATCGCCAGCTCCCGGTCACCGTGCACCCGGCAGACGCGGGCGTCGACGCGGTCCTCGCCGAACTCGGCGACCGCCTGGAGCGCCGCGACCACGATGTCCTGGGGATCGGTCGCTGCGACGAGCAAACCGCCGGCAGCGCTCAGCGCACGTTCGCGGGCGACCGACTTCTCACGCTGGCGCACGAGGCCGGTCATCCGCGCGACGACCAGCGCGAACAAGATCGCCGATGCGCCGACGACGAACAGCAGGTCCCAGTTGCGGGTCGGAATGACCTTGACGATCTCCAGCGCCGGGGCGATCAGAGTCGCGCCGGCGAGCAGTGCCAGGCGCAGCCAGCTCAGGCGCGGCTGTCGATTGGTCTCCTCCTCGGACAGCTCCTGCATCGACGGATGCAGCGCGGCCGCGCCCCAGAAGAGATAGAAGAAGATCCAGCCCCCGTCGAGCCACAGCTGATGGTTGTAGACGTTGTGGAGCGTGAGCAGGCCGTAGAGGTCGTCGGTGACCAGCATCGAGACGATCCCGGCGATCAGCAGGTAGAACGCCGGCCGGCGCTTGCCGCCGTCGACGGCGAGGCGGATCCCCGCGGCGAGCAGGATGATGTCCCCCATCGGGTAGCCGATCGACACCAGCTTCGGCAGCAGGCTGAGCGTGTGGTCGTGGATGTAGGGGGCGATCAGCAGGATCCCGGAGACGAGCGCGAGACCCAGGGTCATGATCAGCGCGTCGACCGCCCCCGGCCCGTCCGCGCGCTGGTTGCGCCGGCGGACGAGCAGCATGATCCCGACCATCAGCACCGGGTACATCGTCAGGTACACGGCGTCGCCGAACGACGGGAACGGCACCGAGACGTTGAACAGGATCCGGATGCTGTACGTGTAGACGTCGCCGACCCAGAACAGGAACACGCCGAGCACGAACAGCCACCACGCGAGGAGGGCGCGCGGCCGGTAGAAGCGGATGCCGGCGACCATGGCGAGCAGGCCGTACAGGCCGAGGCCGTTGATGACCAGCGGGCTGCCCTTGACCGGGGGCACAAAGACGTAGAGCCCCGTGACGAACGCGCCGACGGCGAGGAAGATCCACCACAGCCGGGCGCGGTTGGCCGTTATTGGCTTGGCGTTCGAGGTCGGCATCGTCGCAGACGCTCTAGTCGACCCGGGCGTCCTGGAGCTTGAACCGCTCCGCGACCTCGCCGAGGACCGTGCACAGGTGATCGACCTGCTCGTCGGTGTTCGCGGACGTCAGCTGGAGGCGGAACCCGACCTCCTCGCGCGGGACGAGGGGGTAGACCGCCATCGTCACGTAGATGCCTCGGTCGAACAGCAGATTCCCGACCTCGTCGACGCTGTCGGGGTCGGCGAGCGGCACCTCGATGATCGGGAAGCCAGACTGATTCGGGGTGTAGACGCCGAGCTCACGCAACCGGTCGAGAACGCGGTTGGTGAGGTGATGGAGCTTGGCGCGGAGCTGATCGCCGCGCGCGTCGTTGACCCGCAGCCCCTCGAGCACCGTGGCGAGCGAGGCCACCGGCGACGGCCCCGAGTAGAGGTACGGGGGCGCAGCGGTCTTGAGCACCTGCTTGAGCGCGGTCGGGCAGGCGATGAACGCGAGCAGCGACGAGTACGACTTCGAGAAACCGCCGACCAGGATGACGTTCTCGTACGTCTCGCCAGCGTGGCGGACGATGCTGTTGCCGCGGATCCCGTAGTCGCACGGCTCGGCGGGGGAGCGCTCGCCGATCACGCCGAAGCCGTGGGCGTCATCGACGTACAGGAGCGCGTCGTGCTCGCGCGCCAGCGCGGCGAACGCGGCGAGGTCGGGAGGATTCCCCGTCATGCTGTTCACGCCGTCGATGCAGATCATCCCGGGGCGTCGCCAGCTCGAATCGCGCAGCAGCGCCTCGAGGTGGTCGAGGTTCTCGTGCGCGAACCGCTGGATGGTGGCGCCGCGACCCTGGGCCAGCGCGCATCCGTCGTAGATCGTCTTGTGGGCTCGGCTGTCGAGGAACACGGTGCCGCCGCCGGCGAGAACCGGGATCACCGACATGTGGATGTGGGTGATCGTCGGGAGTACGAGGCTGTCCTCGCAGCGCAGGAGCGACGTGAGCTGCTCCTCGATCTGCTCGTAAAGGATCGGGCTGCCCAGCAGGCGCGACCAGCTCGGGTGCGTGCCCCACTTGCGCAGATACGCCGGGATGGCGTCGATGATCTCCTCGTCGAGGTCGAGCCCGAGGTAGTTGCACGATGCGTAGTCGGTCAGCCACTGGTCGCCGACGCGGATCTGGCGGCCGTCGATCTCGTCGATGACCGCGTCGAGCATGCGGTGCGAGTACTGGAGGCGGGCGAGATCCTCGGTCGAGCGGATCCAGCGCTCGAGCCAGCGATCGTCCTGGCGCGTGCCCCAGCGCAGCGCGTCACGGGGATCCGCGGCCGCAGGCGCAGCGGCGCCGTTCCGGCCAGGCCGAGCCAGCAGGTTCTTGTCGTCTGCCCCACGCATTAGTCCGCTTATCGGACGATGCTTCGAGGACTAAAGCGTTTTGAGAGCGGGTGGCCGGTTGGGCGCGCTCTCGAGGTATGCGGTCGTACAGTCGCGGCCGCCGTGCTTCGCCGCGTACAAGGCCTCGTCAGCGCGGCGCATGAGCTCTCGAGCCTCGAGACCCGGCTCGAACCCGCAGATGCCGGCGGACACGGTGACCGACGGCGCGTCCTCGAACCGCAGCGCCGCGATCGCCTCACGGGCGCGATCGGCCGCCGTATGTCCCCCGTCCATGTCGGTGTCGGGCATCAGCCACGCGAACTCTTCGCCCCCGATCCGGGCGACCACATCGCCGGTGCGGGCCTGCGCGGCGAGCTCGTGGGCGACCTCGGCGAGGACGCGGTCGCCCGTCTGGTGACCGTGGGTGTCGTTGACCCGCTTGAAGTGGTCGATGTCGATCACGGCCAGCGTGAGCGGATGCCCGTAGCGGAGCGCCCGCTCCACCTCCTCGTGGAGACGCTCGTGGAATCGGCGATGGTTGGCGAGGCCTGTCACGGGATCGGTCGTGGCTTGGCGCGCGAGCGCCTCGAGGGTCTGGGCGTTGCTGATCGCGAGGCTCACGAGCTCTGCGAAGCGCGCCACCCGCTCGTCGAGGCCGTCGGGGACTCGACCGTCCGCGAAGCTGGCGCCGACCGCGCCCCACGGCTCGCCGGATACGGTCACGGGAGCGGTCAGATCGAGCGGGCGGCCGGGTGGCTCGCATCCGGGCATCGTCCACGCCCCGACCACGTCTCGGGCGCCGGCGTCGTCGACGCGCACGACCGCGCCGACGATCGCGTCGAACAGCCGAGCGACCTGTTCGGCGACGGCGTCGAACACCTGCGTCGGGTCGCCGCCGGACGCGATCAGCGTGGCGAGCCGCGACAGCGCCCGCTGCTCCTCTTCGCGCTGGACACGCTCGGTCACGTCCCGATACGCAAACTGGCGCTCGACCACATCGCCGGCGCCGTTGCGAATCGGCCGCACGGTCGCCTCGAGCCACAGCCAGCGCCCGTCGCGGTGGCGCATCCGAGCCAGGCGCATGGCGATGCGTGGCGACGCGTCGATTCGCGCCAGGCGCTCATCACGCCCGGCCGCGTCCTCGGGATGCGTCAAGTCCGCGATCCTGATTCCGACGAGCTCCTCGGGGGCGTAGCCGAGCAACGCGACCGACGCCGGCGAGGCGTACCGAATGCACCCGTCGCGAGAGCCGCGGATCACGAGGTCGCTCGAGTTCTCCGCGAGCAGGCGGTGCAGCCGTTCGCTCGCGCCCACTCGTTCGACGAGCGCGAGAATGGTCGCGCCGAGGACGCCGGCGATGACGATCAGCAGCGCGCCGCCCCGCCACCCGGAGCTCGGGTAGTAGGCGCCGGAGGCCACGACCAGAGGGCCGAGCTGCACGAACGCGGCGCCGGCGACTGCCAGCACGAGCTCGAGGCAGCGGCTTCGGAGCGCCGCCCACACGACCGGCAGCAACACGAGCGTGCCGTATCCCCCGACGACCCGGCCGACCCCGTCGCGGAGGAGCGCCACCGACGCCAGGAAGACAGCCATCCCGAACAGGGCCGCGAGCTCGCTCTGCTGCCAGCGCTCGCGCCACCACAGGGCCGCCGCCACCAGCAGCTGGAGCACGAGCGCGACGAGCACCTCGCCCCAGCGGACCGAGTGCTCGAGGCCGATCATCCCCCAGACGACGGCGAAGCACGCCCCGAACGGGACAAGCGGGCCGAGTCGGCGGTACAGCGGTTCTGGGAGGCCGGGCATTGGGGATTGTCAGAAGACGGACCGAGACGTGTACCCACCTATCTCGGCCCAGGGCCCCGTGAGCCTTAGGCGATTTGCGCAGATTCAGTAAGCCGTGCAGGGTGAGCGGTGGCGGGGCTCGTTCTTGTACCGCTGTTCCTGCCCGCGGTTCCAGAGGACCGCGTCGATGTCGGCCGCCAGCGCCCCGGTGCGCTCGGCGGCGATCAGCTCGACCGCATGCAGCGCGCAGGCCCTGATCTCGATCTCCTCGCGCGAGTCGTGCTCGATCAGCACGCCCTGCTCGATCCGAATGAGGAGGTCAGGGTCGTAGGTGAGGATGCCGTCGATGCGGAGCACGTGCGGGACCAGGTTGTCGGCGAACATCGTGAGCCGGTCGAGGTCGCGGAACGCGGCGACGCCGGCACGGGCGAGGTTCGCGGCCGAGATCTGCGCGCGCTTGAGGAACGGGACCGTCAGGTCGTCGTAGCGCGAGGTATCGGCGAACGCGTCCCATTTGGCGAGGCGGTCGACGAGCGCGACCGCCGAGCTCTCGGCGCTGTCGGTCACCGCGGCGAATCGTCCGTCGTGGTCGGTGGCGACTCGTTCGCCGAGGTCGTTGAGGGAGCGGGCAAACAGCGCCATAAGCTCGTGGTCGGGGTCCTGGCCGAGGACGTCGGCGATCTCGGCGGCGTCGATCTGGCTGAGCGCGGTTGCCGTCCAGGGACCCTGCGCCGCGAACCGGCTCTTGATGCCCGTCGCGACCGTGAAATAGCCCGAGCGGCCGTCGCGCTTTCTCAGCGTCGGGAACCAGCCCGACCCGAAGTTGATTGCGTCCAGGGTCATCCAGAACGCCGCGAGCTCCTCGCGCGTGCCGTCGACCAGGTGGGCTTCGGGATCGGGCTCGGGGGCGGGGGCGCCGACCGGCAACGTGCCGATGTACGCCGACGCACGCTCTGAGTCGATCCGCACATACTGGGCGCGGTCGGCAATCTCGGCGCAGGCGGAGCGCAAGGCGGTCAGCAGGTCGGCCACGGCCGGGAAGCATGACGGGCCGGGGCGGTGCGGGAGGCGCGGGCGACGACCACTCCCCTCGCTACCGTTGAATCCGACCCCATGGCAGACACCGCCACAGAGCTCGAAACCCTTCTCTCGGGGCTGAACGACCCCCAGCGCGAAGCCGTCACGTACGGCGAAGGGCCGCTGCTGATCCTGGCCGGCGCCGGCTCGGGCAAGACCCGCGTGCTGACCCACCGGATCGCCTACCTCGTCGCCACCGATGCGGCCAAGCCGAACGAGATCCTCGCGATCACGTTCACGAACAAGGCGGCGGGGGAGATGCGCGACCGCGCCGAGCTGCTCGTCGGCCGCCGGGTGCGGGCGATGTGGGTGATGACCTTCCACGCTGCGTGCGCGCGGATGCTGCGGGCCCACGCCGACAAGCTCGGGTACACGAGGCGGTTCACGATCTACGACCAGGCGGATGCGCGACGGCTGATCAAGCGCAACCTCGACGAGCTCGGGATCGACCCGAAGCGGTTCACGCCGTCGTCGATCCACAACCAGATCTCGGACGCCAAGAACAAGCTCCGCGACGCGGACTCGTACGCGCAGATGGTCGGCTCGTTCTTCGAGCAGACGGTCGCCGACGTCTACCGCGCGTACGAGCGCGAGCTGCATCGGATGAACGCGATGGACTTCGATGACCTGCTCGTGCGGGCGGTCAACGTGCTCGAGCTGTTCCAGGAGGTCCGCGACCAGTACGCCGGGACGTTTCGCCACGTGCTCGTCGACGAGTATCAGGACACCAACCACGTCCAGTACCGCTGGCTCCAGCTGATCGCCGAGGAGCGGCGGAACCTGATGGTCGTCGGCGACGACGCGCAGTCGATCTACGGATTCCGCGGCGCCGACATCCGCAACATCCTCGAGTTCGAGGACACGTTCCCGGACGCGCACGTGGTCAAGCTCGAGCAGAACTACCGCTCGACGCAGACGATCCTCGACGCCGCCAACGCGGTCATCCGCAACAACCGCGGGCAGAAGCTCAAGTCGCTGTGGACCGACCTCGGGCAGGGCGACCCGATCAAGATCCGCGAGCTCGAGGACGAGCATGCCGAGGCGCGGTTCGTGACCGGCGAGGTCCAGCGGCTGCTCGACGAAGGGGTCTCGCGCGCGGAGGTCGCGGTGTTCTACCGGACCAACGCCCAGTCGCGCGTACTCCAGGACACGCTCGTGCGCGCGGACATCCCCTACCAGGTGATCGGCGGCACGAAGTTCTACGAGCGCGCCGAGATCAAGGACGCGGTCGCGTACCTGATCACGCTCGTCAACCCGCAAGACACGGGCGCGTTCACCCGGGTCGTCAACTCGCCGCGGCGCGGGATCGGCTCGACCTCGCTGTCGCGACTGCTCGCGTTCTCGAACACCACTGGGATATCAATCTGGGACGCAGCGTCCGACCCCGAGCAGGTGCCGCAACTCGGCGGCCCCGCGGTCAAGGCGTTCAGGCGGTTCATGGCGACGATGCACGTGCTGCGCGAGCGCGTCGAGTCGAACCCCCCGATCGCGGAGCTGCTCAAGGAGCTCCTCCAGGAGACGGGCTATCTCGAGGCGCTCGAGGCCGAGCGGACGATCGAGGCCCAGGGCCGGCTCGAGAACCTCGAAGAGCTGGTCAACGTCGCGGCCGAGTACGACGCGCTGTCCGAGGCCGATCCGACGCGCGAGGCGTCGCTCGCGGACTTCCTCGAGCAGGTCGCGCTGATCTCCGACGCTGACGACCGCAGCGACGACGAGGGCCTGGTCACGCTGATGACGCTGCACAACGCGAAGGGTCTCGAGTACCCGATCGTGTTCATGATCGGATGCGAGGAGGGGGTGTTCCCGCACTCGCGCGCGCTCGACGAGGGCGGTCTCGAGGAGGAGCGCCGGCTCTGCTACGTCGGGATCACCCGCGCCCAGCGCGATCTGTACCTGACCTACGCGCGCACCCGCAACGTGTTCGGCGCCCGCAACTTCGGCGCGCCGAGCCGGTTCATCGGCGAGATACCCGACGACCTGACCGACCGCGAGCAGCAGCAGCCGCGGGGGCTGGCCGGGCTCCGGGCGCGCGCCACGACGTGGGCCTCGGCCGGTTCGTCCGGCCCGTCGTGGGACGCGGACGCGCCCGCGCCGGCCGCCTCGGCGTTCAGGATGGGCGAGGACGTCACCCATCCGAAGTTCGGCGAGGGGGTCGTCACCGGGCTCGAGCCGGGTGGGATCGTCGTGATCCATTTCAGCCGCGACGGTTCCGAGCGCAAGATGGTCGCGGACCTCGCGCCGATCTCGAAGCGTTAGCGCCCCGCGATCCTCTAGGGTCCGGCTCCGCATGAGCGCGACGATCATCGACGGGAAGGAAGTGGCGGCCCAGGTCCGCGCCGAGGTTGCGCGCGACGTCGTGGCCTTCCGTGAGCGCACGGGCCGGGCCCCTGGCCTGGCCACGATCCTCGTCGGCGACGACCCGGCCTCCGCGGTCTACGTTGCGAACAAGCGGAAGGCGTGCGCCGAAGCGGGGATCATCGACTTTCACCAGCACCTCCCGGACGACGCGAGCCAGGACCGCGTCGCGGCGGTGATCGAGGACTGCAACGGCAACCCCGAGGTGAGCGGGATCCTGCTCCAGCTGCCCGTCCCGGCCGGCTTGAACGGCAAGGAACTGACCGCGTTGATCCAGGCCGACAAGGACGTCGACGGCCTGACGCATGTGAGCGCCGGCCGGCTGATGCAGGGCGCACCCGGGCTGCGGCCGTGCACTCCGCTCGGCCTGCTCGAGCTACTCGACCACTACTCGGTGGCGCTCGAGGGCGCCGAGGCGGTCGTGGTCGGGCGCTCTGACCTGGTCGGCAAGCCGGTCGCGTTCCTGCTGCTCGAGCGCAACGCCACCGTGACCATGTGCCACTCGCGCACGCGCGACCTCGCCGGCGTGTGTGCGCGCGCCGACGTGCTGGTGGCGGCGATCGGCCGCGCGGAGATGATCGGACCCGAGTACGTCAAACCGGGCGCCACCGTGATCGACGTCGGGATCAACCGGACCGACGCCGGCCTCAAGGGAGACGTGGCGTTCGAGGGCGCTGCCGAGCGCGCGGGCCTGATCACGCCCGTGCCGGGCGGCGTCGGGCCGATGACGATCGCGATGCTGCTCCGCAACACGGTCATGGCCGCGACGCTCCAAGCCGGCGCCGTGTAAGCCGGCGTCACGGTCGGCAGTGCGAGCCGGCTCACGGCCCGGTGCAACGGCGGGCATCTGAGGGAGGGCGGGTGACGAGTGCGGCCGCACCGCCCGCGCTCCTCCACCACGGATCACCTGCAAACCGCCTCATTCGGTGCGAATTGGCCGGGCCGTGGTGCGTTTCGCATGCCTGACGTGCGTAGTGCACCGCGGTCGACGGCTGGCGGCTCAAGTGATGCGTTTTTCAGGTTCGGTTCCTGTCGCCGGCCGCGCAAGCCGGCTCGCGGTAGCCGGGAAGGAGGCGGGCCGCGGACCTCGAACAGGCAGATGTGGAGAACCAGGTCCGCAGGCTCGGCCTTGAGCGACTGTCCCGTGAGGACTGGGTGATCGTCGGGGTGGCGGGGCTGCTGGTGCTCGACCTGCTCGTGCTGCCGTGGTTCTCGTTCGGCGCGACGATTGACGTCGGGTCGACGACGCTCTCGATCGGAGGATCGGCGAGCGCGGTCGACGCCCCCGACGCATTTCTCGGTGTGCTCGCACTGATGGCGTCCGCGTTCCTCGTCGCGGATCTCGCCACCGAGCGCCTCTCGCCGCACACGCGGCTCCCGACCGTGGCCGGCGACCGGCTCACGGGGCGCTACTGGCTCGCATGCACGGCCGCGGGGCTGCTCGCCGTCAAGTTCATCCTGCATCTGGGGCGGTTCGGCGAGCTCGCCCTCGGGTTCTGGACCGCGTTACTGCTGGTCGCGGGGCTCGTGATCCTGACCCGGCGCGCGCGAATCGCGGAGTCGGCCACGCCCTCGCCGGCGCCGGCCGGTCCGGCTCGCCAGGCCCACAAGGCGCATAGGGTCCATCACGCACACACGGCATCCAAGACGGCCGCCGAGCCCAGCCCGGAACCCGGGCCGACCGTCTAGCCTGCCGGTCCATGGACTTCGACCCCTCGCGTCTTCGGCGCGGCGAGATGCTCGCGGGCGCGAGCGCGGTGCTGCTCGCGATCTTCATGGTCGGGGGAAAGTGGTACGCCGACGCCGGCGCGACGGGCGGCTCGCTGACGGGCTGGCAGGCGCTCACGGATCTGCGCTGGTTGCTGCTGGTGACGATTCTCGCGGCCGTCGGGCTCGTCGTCTCCCAGGCGGCACGGCGCGCGCCGGCGGTCCCGGTGACGATGAGCCTGATCGTGATGCTGCTCGGGATCGTCACCGTCGTGGCGCTGATCTTTCGCGTCCTGATCGACTCGGCGCCGCACGAGCAGGCGGGCGCGTACCTGGGGTTGCTGAGCGCGGTCGGGATTGCTCTCGGTGGGTATTTCTCCCTGCGCCAGGAGGGCATCGCGCGCCGGGACGCGCCGAGGGACATCCCGATCGTCCGGCCAACCCGCGGCAGCGAATCCTAGAATGGCCCGGTAGATGCTCGATCGAGATCAGGTACTTCACGTCGCCCGCCTCGCGAGGCTCGAGCTGAGCGACGACGACGTCGAGCGGATGGCGAGCGAGCTGTCGAAGGTCCTCGACCACATCGACAAGATCCGCGAGCTTGACCTCGAGGGCGTGCCGCCGACGTCGCACGTGATCGACGTCGTCAACGCGCTGCGGGCCGACGAGCCCGAGCCGTCGCTACCGCGTGAGGTCATCCTGGCGGCAGCCCCGGAGCCGCTCCACGACGGGTTCGGCGTCCCCAGCCCGGGCGCGGCGTGAGCGGGCTGATCGACCTGACGGCCGCCGCCGCGGCCGAGCGAATCCGCGCCCGCGAGATCGAGCCGGCGGAGCTGTTCGAGGCCTACCGCGAGCGCGCCGCCGCCGACGAGCTGAACGCGTTCGTCTGGGTCGCCGACGGCCCGCCCGCTGAGAACTCCCACGCCGAGCTGCCCCTCGGCGGCGTGCCGGTGGCGGTCAAGGACCTGTTCTGCACCGAGGGCGTACCGAGCCAGTCGGGCTCGAAGATCCTCGAGGGCTACCGGCCTCCGTACACCGCGACGGTGGTGAAGAAGCTCGCGGACGCGGGCGCGCCGCTGCTCGGCAAGACCAACCAGGACGAGTTCGCGATGGGATCCTCGAACGAGAACTCTGCGTTCGGCCCGGTGCTCAACCCGTGGGATCGCGGCCGCGTCCCGGGCGGCTCGTCGGGTGGCAGCGCCGCCGCCGTGGCCGCCGGGCTTGCCCCCTGGGCGATCGGCACCGACACGGGTGGGTCGATCCGCCAGCCGGCCGCGCTGTGCGGGATCGTCGGCTTGAAGCCGACCTACGGAGCCTGCTCCCGGTACGGGATGATCGCGTTCGCGTCGTCGCTCGACCAAGCCGGTCCGCTGACACGTGATGTGATGGACGCGGCGCTGCTGCTGCGACACATGGTCGGTCACGACCGCCGCGACTCCACTTCGCTCGAGTACCCCGGCGAGATCGCACTGCCGCGAGCAGAGGACCTGACCGGCATCCGACTGGGCATCCCAGTGGAGCTGGTCGGCGCCGAGGCGGGGGTCGAGCAGGGGGTCAGCGCGAGTTTCAACGCGACAGTGAGGCTGGCGGAGGAGCTCGGCGCCACGATTGAGCCTTGCCAGCTCCCACACGCTTCGCATGCACTGTCGGCCTACTACCTGATCGCGCCCGCGGAAGCGTCGGCGAACCTCGCGCGGTTCGACGCGGTCCGGTACGGGCTGCGCGTCGACGGCGACGCCGACCTGACCACGATGTACAGCCGCACGCGTGAGGTCGGGTTCGGGCCTGAGGTCAAGCGGAGGATCATGCTCGGGACTTACGCGCTCTCGAGCGGCTATTACGACGCCTACTACGGGACCGCGCAGAAGGTGCGGACCAAGCTGGCCGAGGACTTCGCGACCGCGTTCGAGCGGTTTGACTTCATCGTTACGCCGACGAGTCCATGGACCGCTTTCGGGCTGGACTCCAAGACGGCCGACCCGCTCGCGATGTACCTGAACGACTTCTGCACCGTTCCGATGTCGCTGGCGGGCACCCCAGCGATCTCGATCCCGTCGGGGCTGAGCGACGGGCTTCCGGTCGGGTTCCAGCTCGCGGGGCCGGCGTTCAGCGAGAGCCGCCTGCTCGACGCGGCGTTCGCACTGGAGCGCGCGATTGGCTTCGACGGAAGCGAGGCCCGCAAGTGAGCACGGAGTACGAGCCGGTCATCGGCCTCGAGATCCACGTCCAGCTCAGCACCAGGACGAAGATGTTCTGCGGCTGCGAGCTGTCGTTCAACGACCCGCCGAACATCCACACGTGCCCGACGTGCCTGGGGCTGCCGGGCGCGCTGCCTGTGGTCAACGAGCGCGCGATCCACTTCGGGATCATGATCGGCCTCGCCCTCGGTTGCGAGATCGCCGAGCGCTCGCTGTTCCACCGTAAGAACTACTTCTATCCGGACCTCCCGAAGGGCTACCAGATCTCCCAGTACGACGTGCCGCTGTGCCTGGGAGGCCGGCTCGGAGACGTGCGCATCCACCGTGTGCACCTCGAGGAGGACGCCGCCAAGCTGAACCACCTCGGGACGAGCGGCCGAATTCACGGATCGGACCGGAGCTGGGTCGACTTCAACCGCGGCGGTACGCCGCTCGTCGAGATCGTGACCGAGCCCGACCTGAGCTCGCCCGAGCAGGCGCGCGATTGGCTCGGGCTGCTCCGGACCACGCTGCGCCAGCTCGGGGTCTCCGACGTGAACATGGACCAGGGGTCGCTGCGGGTCGACGGCAACGTGTCGGTGCGGCCGGCGGGGTCGACGGAGCTCGGAACGAAGACCGAGCTCAAGAACATGAACTCGTTCCGCTTTCTCGAGCGAGGCGTGCGAGCCGAGATCAGCCGGCAGATCGGGCTGCTGCAAGACGGCGAGCCGGTCGTCCAAGAGACGTTGCACTACGACCCCGCGTCCGACACGCTCACGCCGCTGCGCTCCAAGGAGGAGGCGCACGACTATCGCTACTTCCCCGAGCCCGACCTCGTCCCACTGCTCGCCACCGAGGAGATGGTCGCCGCCGCGCGCGCCGACATGCCCGCCGAGCTTCCAGCCGAGCGCGCCTCTCGGCTCGAGAACGAGCTCGGGCTGAACCCCGACACCGCGCGCCTGTTCGCGTTCCGAACCGAGCTGGGCGACTACTTCGAGCGCGCACTCGCGGCCGCCGGGGGCAACGGGGACAAGCGCCAGATCGATCCCGTCGAGCTCGCGAACTGGATCCCGCAGCTGGTCGAGCGGATCGGCCCGGACAGCGACCCGGCCGCAAGCAATGTCGCACCCGAGAGCCTCGCGACGCTCGCGACGATGGTCAAAGCCAAGGAGGTGAGCCGCGACGCCGCGCGCGAGGTGCTGACCCGGCTCGTCGAGGGCGGGGGGGATCCGCGCGAGATCATCGAGCGGGAGGGCCTCGGGGCGATGACCGCCGAGGACGATGGGCTCGGGGAGATCGTCGATCGAGCGATCGCGTCCGATCCGGCCGCGGCCGAGCAAGTGCGCTCCGGGAACATGAAGGCGATCGGCCCGCTCGTCGGCGTCGTGATGCGCGAGACCAAGGGCCGCGCCGACGGTGGCGAGATCACGCGCCTGATCAGGGAACGTCTCGGACTCTAGCCCGGGTTATGCGGGTCGTCCTGCCGGGGTGGCGGGTCGTCCTGCCCCGCAGAACGTGGAGGGGACCGGAACGGACTGGCAGCAGGCGCGCCTCAGTACTTTCGCCGCGCGCCCGCAGCCGTCACGTCATCAGTTGGGTGTTCCGCTAGTCCAGACGGCGAGACAACCGGCGAACGATGAAGCCAGCGCCGAGAAGCGTTCCGCCGCCGATCACGAGCAGTGCGACATCGAGTCCGGTGAAGGGCAACGTGCCCGACGAAGTCGTCACGGTCGTGTTGACGTTGTTGCAGCCCTGCTGATTGTTGTACCCCTGGCACGTTGAAGAACTTGCAACGGCCATCGCAGGAGCCATGAGGGCAAGCACCCCAATGATCCCTACCAGAGCTGAGAAGCGTTTCATGAATCCCTTCGTTCGTCGCGGATCCCCAAGAACTAGGTAAATCGTACATGAACCTCCCGACTACGTGCAAGGGGTACCCATACCTCACCAGACCGGTTGGCGCTCTCAGTCCGAGAGCGCCAACATCTGCAGCGCGTCCGCCGGGCTCAGAGGGTTGGCGCTGTCGACGCGGGCGAGGGCCTCGCTGATCACCGTGTTCTTAGGATTGATCCGGGCCGCGACCTCGAAGTCGTGACGCGCAAGCGCCCGGTCACCGGCTGCCGATGCGGCCAGGCCGGCGCCCAGCCAGGCGTACCAGCCACCGGGCTCGCGGGCGATCGTCTGTTCGAACCGTTGCCGAGCGGTCGCGTACTCGCCGATCTGGAGAGCGATCGCGCCACCGACGCGCCCCGGATCGGCGTTCAGGGGGTTGAGATCGGCGGCTACCTGAAGGTCGTGGAGCGCCTTGGCCGGATCGCTGTTGCGCAGGTTGGTGGCGATCGACACCTCGCGGACCGACAGATATGAGAAGCCGAGCACGACCACGGCGGCGAGCAGCGCGATGATCCCCGCCGCGGCGGTCAGGACGCGCGCCGGCGACCGGCGAGGCGCGGCGCCCGGGCTCGCGGGCGCCGGCGCGTCGGTACCCGCCGGCTCCTCGGCACCCGCCGGCGCCGGCGAGCGTGACGCGACCCTGGCGGCCCCGAGCGCCCCCGCCACCGCGAGGAACCCGAGCGCCGGCCCACTCAGCGCCGGGAACTCCCAGAACCAGTCGATCGAGCCGTGGATCAGCCAGTCGACCAGCGGCAGGAGCGCCGTGCCCACCACGAACGCCTCTAATCCGCGCGCTCGCCGGGCGGGCATGGCAGCAGCTATCGCCGCCACCATGAACGTGACGAACAGCACGAAGCCAACCAACCCCGTATGCGTCAGCAGCCTCAGTTCGATGCTGTGGGTGTACGAGGGCTCGGTATAGGTCCGCCGGCGCGGAACGTAGTAGTCGTCGAAGTTGTCCTGTCCGAGGCCACCGATCGGATGCGCGACGAACGCATCGAGCGCGACCCTCCAGAAGTCGTAGCGCTGGGTGCCGACGTCGGTGAAGTGCGACCCCGACGGCCCCGTCTGGGTGTGGCTGAAGCCGTGCCATTCGCGCTTGGCGAACCGCACCGGGTGACCGTGGCTGAGCGCCAGGCCGCCGGCGAGGAAGCCCGCGATCGCGACCGCGACCGCGAGCGAGCCCAGCACGCGCCGGCGTGCGGCGCTCGGCCGGGGCGGCGGGATCAGCGAATCGCCCCAGGCGAGCAGCGTGGCCACGAAGAACTCGGCCGCGCAGATCAGGAGCGCCGCGTGGCCCGCGCGGGAGGCCGCGTGGTTGAGCGCCGGCCCCGAGGAGGCCTGGTAAACGGCGAGCAGCCGGTGGATCGGGAGCAGCGCGCCGGCGATCGGCAGCACGGCCGCGGTCGCAACCCGCAGCCGGTCGGGGATGACGACGATCGCGACGATCGCGACCAGCGGCAGCGTGAACAGCCAGCCGCGGCTCTGCACGACCACCGCGAGTTGCAGCCCGGCACACGCGAGCGCGATCAGGGCTCCGCGCAGCGGGCCGGGCAGTTCGCGCCGCGCGGCGAGCGCGATCGCCACGAGCGCCTGGATCGTGAACAGCGCCGCGGTTGAGTTGAAGTAGCCGGTCGGCGCGGCCAACCGGCCGCCGATGATCAGGTCGGCGACGTGGGCGGCGGCGGCGAGCCGGAACAGGAGTACTACCGCCACCACGCCGACCCCAAGCGCGAAGGTCAGCAGCGCGATCAGCGCCCCTCGCACCGTCCAGGGCAGGACGAGCATCGTCGCGAACAGGAGCAGGTACAGCAGCGCGCGGTTGCTGCCGGTGAGGGCATCGCCGGGCGACTGCGCCCATGTGATCGACAGATACGACCAGGCGACGTAGAGCGCGAACGCGACCAGCGCCACGCGCCCGGCCTTCGAGATCCGGATCGCCCCGACCCCGCGTGCGACCACGATCGCGGTCAGCAACGCGAGCAGGACGAGGGCGCCCCAGTACCAGGTGTCCTCGTCGAAGCCGCCGTCGTGCACGGCCCAGACCAGCATCAGCGCGACGCCGATCCCGCCCGGGATCAGCGCCACCGCATGCGGCCTCAGCCGCGCCTGGATTTGACCGCGTTCCAAACGTCCACCGCCCTCTGGCCATGATCTCAACATTCGGCCAGCGACTCCGCGCAAGACGCCCTCGGTCCGACCAGGGTGCCGACAGGAGTCGGGTGAGCAAGCGCCGGGCCTTGATCGTGCTGGCCGCCATCAGTGCGGCGTGCGTGACCGCGCTCGGAACCGGGACCTCGGGAGCGACGACGACCTGTGATCTGGTCGCGTCGCCAACCGGCTCGGACGCGGCGGCGGGCACGGTGGCGGCTCCGTTCGAGACCGCTCAGAAGCTCGTGAACTCGCTCGCGCCGGGTCAGACCGGCTGCCTCGAGCGGGGCACGTACGCCGAGGACGTCACGCTCCGCCACGGGGGCACCGCCGGCGCGCCGATGACGGTCACGAGCTACCCGGGGCAGACCGCGACGATCCTGGGCCGGCTCTACGTCGCCGAAGGCGCCGACTACACGACGTTCACCGGACTCGATCTCGACGGCGCGAACCCCCAGCAAATGGAGAGCCCGACGATCGACGCCAACCACGTGACGTTCAGCTACGACGACATCACGAACGACCACACCGGCATCTGCTTCGGGATCGGCAGCGCCACCTGGGGCTGGGCCACCGACACGCTGATCACCCACGATCGCGTCCACGACTGCGGCCAGCTTCCCGCGACGAACCTCCAGCACGCCTTCTACATCGGGGGCGCGACCGACACCACGATCGAGTGGAGCCTGATTTACGCCAACGCCGATCGCGGCATTCAGCTGTACCCCGAGGCTATCGGCACGACGATCGACCACAACATCATCGACGACAACGGCGAGGGGATCCTGATCGCCGGCACCGACGGCGTCGCGTCGAGCTACACGAACGTGTACGACAACGTCATCAGCAACGCCACTCAGCGCCACGACGTCGAGTCGTTCTGGTCGGCCGGCAACCCTCTCGGCGTCGGCAACACGGTCCACAACAATTGCCTGTGGGGCGGGCGCGAGGGCACGATCGACACCTCGAGCGGCGGCTACACCGCCTCGAACAACGTCACCGCCAACCCCGATTTCGCCAACGAGGCGGCGCACCACTACGCGATGAGTCCGAGTAGCCCCTGCCTCGCGCTCGCAGGCGATGTGCAGGCCGCGGTGGACGGCACCGCGCAACTGCAACCGCCGGTGAACGCCACGAACTCGTCGCCGTCCCAGACGAGCGCCACCGCCGGGGGGAGCAGCACGTCCTCGGCGCCCAAGAAGGCGAAGCCCAAGCCGAAGAAGAAGGCGAAGAAGAAGGCGGTCGTCCACCGCAAGCGGGCCGCGCACGTCGTCAAGCACCACGCCCGCAAGCGCCGCCCGCGCAAGGCGAAGGGGCACACCAGCCGGCGATAAACCGGTTGACGGTCTGTACGCTGTCGCGCTCGTTGCGACTGATCAGGTGGATCGAGGGGCAGCGGCGGCTGGACTGGTGGCTGTCCGCGCTCGTGCTGGTGATCGCCGCCGGCGACGCCTGGGCCAGCCGGCACCAGATCGGCCCCGACGGGATCTCGTACCTCGACGTCGCGACCGTCGTGTTCGCCCACGGCCTCCGGGCCGGCGCGAGCATCGCCTGGAGCCCGGCGTACACCTGGCTGATCGGGGCCGCGCTCGAGCTAGTGCGGCCGAGCCGCCCGCACGAGCTGATCGTCGTCATGGCGGTCAACGTCGTGATCGTGGCGGTCTTGCTGGTCGCGTTCGCCTGGTGGCTGCGTGAGCTGTTCGCGCTCCTCCGTCATCGACGCCTGCAACTCGTGATCTCCGAGCCGATCCTGCACGTGCTTGCCTACAGCGTGCTCGCCTGGGCGGTCCTGTCGCGCGTGACCTCGTCCGTGGTCGAGCCGGACATGCTGCTCGGCGCGGCTGGCTTCGCGGCGACGGCGCTGCTGATGCGGATCGGCCGGCTCGGCGGCTCGCCGCGGGCATGGGTCGGGCTGGGCGTGCTGCTCGGGGTCGGCTATCTCGTCAAGTCCGGCTTCATCTTCCCGGCGCTCGTCAGCTGCGCCGCCTGCGCGGTGCTGACGACTGGCGGCGGGGCCCGCCGGCTGGGGGCGCTCGCACTCACGCTCGGCGCTTGCGTGTGCGTCGCGGCACCGTTCATCGCGGTGCTGTCGAGCAAGGAAGGGAGGCTCGAGCTCGGCGGTTATGGCACGCTGAACTATGCGTGGGACGTCGACGGGGTGCCGCGATACCTCAACTGGACGGGTGGGAATGGGGACTTCGGCCGGCCTGTCCGTCCGACGCTGATCGCCCGCTCGCCGCTGACATTCGCCTATCCGTCGCCGATCGCCGGCAGCATTCCGGTCTGGTACGACCCGCTGTACTGGTTCGGAGGCGTCCAGCCGCGGCTCGTGGTCGGCGGTCAGATCCGCGCCCTGGCCAGCGCCGTCAAGGCCACGTTGCACACGGTCGTGGTCGGGCCGCTGATCCTGCTCCTTGTACCGCTCGTGCTGCTGTGGCGCGGCCGCCGCGATGACCGTCCCGTCCGGTCGCGGTCCGGTGGCGCCCGTGCGGGACCATGGTGGCGCCGGACACTGCGTGCTGTCGCCGACAACGCGTATCTGGCGCTGGCGGTGGTCGGCATCCTGACGTACCTGCCGCTGCTGGTGGCGGACCGCTACATCGCCGTATACGTCGCGATCATCGTGATCACGGCGTTTCTGTTCGCGTGTGCCGGGCTGGCGGGCCCGGATCTTCGCGGCAAGACGGTCGACCGGATCGTGCTCGCCACGGCACTGGTCGCGCTCGTCACGTTCCTGTTCGCGGCGCGGCACCCCGTCGAGCACGTGGCCCAGCAGCTCCGGGGGGACGACGCGCCGGGTACGAACGACCTGCGGATCGCCCGGGCCCTGAGTGCTGCAAGGATCGGCGCGGGCGACGGAGTCGTATTCGTGGGGGACACTGACGCCGTTCTCAGGGCGTATTGGGCGCGTCTCGACGACGCGCGGGTCGTCGGCAACGTCAACGATGCCGGCGGCGACTTCTGGCGGATGGCACCCGCGGCCCAGAGAAGCCGCCTGGCCCTCCTCGAGTCGCGCTCGGGGGCGCGGGCAGCGGTGAGCGACGAGCCCCAGGCACGGCTCGCCGGCTGGACCCCGATCCCCGGAACGAGCGACTCTTACCGGCTGCTGGGTCGCGGCTGAACAGGCCAGCGCAGGTATGCCCGGCTTTGGCTACGTATTGGTCGGCAAAGTGCGCAATTGCAGCGAAACCTGACAGCGGCAGTGCGTCGTCTCGACCCCGGAAAGCTGAATTGTTCCTGCCCCCGCGTTGTGGAGCAAAGGAGAATGGGTCCCTTTGAAGGATGCCGTTACGTTGGGAGGCGTTAGCAGCAGATCGGGACCACTGCTGGGCCGATCCATTGACCCTCATGGTCGTGCGGCGCCCGCGGCGCGTCCTGGCTGCTCTACTCGCGGTGGGAATGGTCGTGGTCGGGCTGCCCGCCGCTGCCTCCTCGCTCCCGCTCGGGTCCGCGATCACGACGGCCACCTGCAGCCTCGTCACCGCGCCGTCGGGATCGGACTCCGCGAGCGGGACCGCGACCGCGCCGTTCCAGACCGTGCAGAAGCTGGTCAACTCGCTCGGCCGAGGCCAGACCGGCTGCGTCGAGCAGGGAACCTATGACGAGGACGTCAGGATCGCCCGCGGGGGCTCGGCCGGCACCCCGGTGACGCTCACTTCCTATCCCGGCCAGACCGCGACGATCGTCGGCCGCATGCAGGTCGTCGAGGGCGCTAACTACGTGACCGTGAGCGACCTGGATCTGAACGGCGAGAACCCCACCCGGGGCGAGAGCCCGGTGATCGATGCCAACCACGTCACGTTCAGCTACGACGACGTCACCAACGACCACACCGGGATCTGCTTCGGGATCGGCAGCACCACCTGGGGCTGGGCGACCGACACCCTGATCACGCACGACCAGATCCACGACTGCGGCCAGCTTCCCCAGGACAACCTTCAGCACGGGCTCTACATCGGCGCGGCGACCAACACCACGATCGAGTGGAGCCTGATCTACGACAACGCCGCCCGCGGGATCCAGCTGTACCCCGACGCTCAGCACACGACGATCGCCCACAACATCATCGTGGGCAACGGCGAGGGAATCCTGATCTCCGGCGCGAACGGAGCCGCCTCGAGCTACACGAACATCGAGGACAACATCCTCAGCGGCGCCACCGTACGCCACGACGTCGAGTCCTACTGGCCCCCCGGCAACCCGGTCGGCGTCGGCAACTCCGTCCACAACAACTGCTTCTGGGGCGGGCGCGAGGGGACGATCGGCTCGACCTATGGCTTCACCGCCGCGCACAACCTGACCGCCAATCCTCAGTACATCAACGCCACCGCCCACAACTACGAGCTCCGTGCGACCAGCCCGTGCCTGCTGATGTCCGGAGATCCCCAGGCGGCCGTCGACGGAACCGCGCCGGTGCAGCCGACGGCCGCGGCGATGATGGCGACGCGCCGACTGCTCGCGCACGACGCGCGGCGCCAGCGGCAGTCCAAGGCCCGCAAGCCGAGCGGCGCCGGCAACGCCGCGAAGGCGCGGGCGCACGTGCTGGTCCGGTCGCGCTAAGCGGCCGCGCAACCCGCCCTGGGAGATTTAGCCCGGCTGCGGCCTGGCAGGCCCGAACCGGCAGCCTTTCACCGGAGAAACTACGCAAACAGCGAGTTTTCACCGGTTGAAAACCGAGCTGTCTTGAATTCGGTGTATTAATCCCCGCCCGCACGCCCCTCGGATCTGTCGGCCTGCACGCCCGTGCGCCCAGACGGCGTGCGCTCACCGCGAACATGACAGTCAGCCATCGTCAACTCTCGGTAGTAGCGGCCCTAGCGGTGGTGTTCGCGCTCCTTCCGGTGCTCAGCGCCACGTCGCTGCCGCCGGTCGGGACGCCCGGGCTCCCGACGGTCTCGATCCCGATACCGACGGGGGTGGGCACGCCATCGGTGCCGACGGTGCAGCTGCCGGCGGCGGGAGTCGGCCTGCCCTACGCCCACGCACCGGCCTGCAATCGCTACGCGGCCCCGTCGGGGTCGGACCGAGGTCGAGGCGGCCCGAGGACGCCGTTCCGAACCGTGCAGAGGCTGGTCAACTCGCTCCGTCCCGGTCAGACCGGCTGCCTGCGCGCGGGGACGTACCGGACCCCGGTCAGGATCGCTCGCGGAGGGCGGTGGCGCGCGCAAATCACGCTCGCCGCATATCCCGGCGAGACCGCGACGATCGTCGGACGCTTCGAGATCATGAAGGGCGCGAACTACGTGACCGTGACCGGATTGCGCCTGAACGGCGCAAATCCCACCCGGTTGCCGAGCCCGATGGTCTACGCCGATCACGTGACGTTCAGCTACGACGACGTGACCAACGACCACACCGGGATTTGCTTCGCGATCGGGAGCAAGACCTGGGGGTGGGCGACCGACACGCTGATCACCCACGACCGGGTCCACGACTGCGGCCAGATGCCGGCGAGCAACTATCAGCACGGCTTCTACATCGGCGCCGCGACCGACACCACGATCGAGTGGAGCCTGATCTACGGCAACGCCGCGCGCGGGATCCAGCTGTACCCCGACGCCCAGCACACGACGATCGACCACAACATCATCGACGACAACGGCGAGGGGATTCTGATCTCAGGCGTGGGCGGCGTGGCCTCGAGCTACACCAACGTGTACGACAACATCATCAGCGACGCCAACGTCCGCCACGACGTCGAGTCGTTCTGGCCGGCGGGCAACCCGGTCGGGGTCGGCAACTCTGTCCACAACAACTGCCTGTGGCGCGGCCGCGAGGGCGCGATCAGCGCCCCCCGCGGCGTGCGGGCCTCGCACAACGCCAGGGTGGATCCGATGTTCGTGAACGCCGCCGCCCACGACTACCGGCTTCAGGCCGCGAGCCCGTGTCTGTTCGCGGTCGGGGACGTCGACGCCGCCGTCGACGGCCTCGCGGCGACGATTCCGCTGATCAAGCACACCCCGTTCGCGGGGCGGGTATCGGGATCCGGCTCACCGAGTCGTAAGAAGGTCGTCCTCGAAGGCTGAGCGCCGTCACCGCCTGCGGGCGGCGGCCAGAAACGCGATCAGCCCGGCGGTCTGAGCCTCGAGCGTGAGGCCGGCCGCGCGCTCGAAACCGGCATCGATCAGGCGCGCGCGCAAATCGGAGTCGCCGGCGACGCGCTCCAGTGCGTCGGCGGCCGCGGCGGGATCGCCCGATCCGATCAGCAGCGCAGCGTTGCCGACGCCGGCGCGGACGCCGCCGACGTCGGTGGCGACGACCGGCAGGCCGGACCCGAAGGCCTCGACCAGCACCTGCGGGAATCCCTCGGTCCAGGACACGTGCAGAAGGGCGTGACTCGAGCGGTAGAGGTCGAACAGCTCCTCGCCCATCGGGACGTACCCGAGGAGCTCCGCCGACTCCGCGACGCCGAGCTCGCGCAGCCGGTCCGACAGCGCGTCGGCGAGGTCGCCCTCACCGCACACCCGCAGGCGCCACCGCGGGTCGCGCCGGCGCAGGAGCGCGAGCACGTCGGCGAGGAGCAGCGGGTTCTTCTCCTCGTCCAGGCGCCCGACGCTCAGGATCGACAGCTCGCCGGCGTAATCGCGTGCGGCGGCGGGGCGCTCGAGCGCGGCCGCCGGAACCAGCGACACCACCAACTCGTGAACGGCCGGTGCGTGGGCGTAGTTGGCGCTCAGCTCCGGGCCGACGGCGACAACCGGGAGCCGGCGGGCGAGCGTTCGCCAGATCCACTCGAGCGCGTCGGCCGACCAGTGCATCCACCGCCGTCCGGGACGGCGCCGGCGGACATAGCTCGGCCAGTCCTGGCGGACGCCGAGCACGACCGAGCGCCGGCGGCATAGCCCGACCGCGACCAGCACGATCGCGTGGGGGTACGGGCCGAGGACCCACAGGACGTCGATGTCGTCGAGCGCGCGCCAGACGTGGCGCAGAGATCGGCCGAGCGACGCGAGCACCGCGCGCGGGTCCGCGAGGCTCTGATAGTGGGGGAGGGGGGCGAGCTCGACGTCGGGCGGGAGCGCATACCGAGCCTGCGCGCCACCGTCCGGGGCCAGGCGTCCGATCAGCACGAGGCGCTCTACCTGGGGGGCGAGCGCGGCGAGGAACAGGGCAAAGGCGCGCTCCGCACGGATGATGCCGTCCGTCCGCCGGTACACGTAGTCGGTGTAGACCGCGAGCCTCACGTACGCCCGGCCAGGCCGACCGGTCGGCGCGTCGGCAGGTCCGCGAGCAGGGCGCGGGCCTCGGACACGCTGAGCTCGCGCGTCAGCCACAGCACGAGGCCGAAGACGATGACGCCGATCACTCCGCCGAGCGCGGTGAGCCACAGCCGGTGCAGCGAGTCGCCGAACAGCAGCAGCACACCGGTCAGGGCGGCGCCGGCCAGGGCCGTGCGCCCGAGCGTGACGGCGGTCGGGCGCAGATCGAGGTCGAGCGCGCGCTGGCAGATCCACAGATGGGCGGGAACGTAGACCGCGAATGCGGCGTCGGTCCCCCAGGCGCCACCGACGACGCCGATCCTCGGCACGAGCACGAGGTCGATCGCGCAGTTGATCAGGACCGTCACGATCGCCACCGGAACGCGCCGGCGCGCCTCCCCAAGGTAATTCGCCGACACCGACACGAGCGCGCCGAAGCCCATCAGGAAGATGTAGGGACCGAGCGCGCGTAACACCGTCGCAGATTCGTGGAAGCGGGGGCCGAGCGCGACCCGCACCATCAGCGGCGCCCATCCGAGGACGAACGCCGTGATCGCAGCCTGGACGATTAGCAGGACCCGCAGCCCGGTCGTGAACGCCTTCACGTTGGGGACGCTGGACGGCCCGCGGGCGAGCCGCGGGGCGACGCCGAACGCCACCGCGCTTCCCGGGTACCCGAGCAGCACGGTCAGCTTGACCGGCGCGCTAAAGATGCCGACCGAGCTGGCGCCGAGGTACCCGGCGATGATCAGGATGTCGATCTGCGTGAACGCCGTGTACGCGCCGTCGACGACCAGCAGGATGCCCGCGTACCCGGCGATTCGTCTGCTCTCGGCCCCGAGGCGCGCCCGGGTGGGGATGATCGCCGGCCCGAGGACGCGCACGAGCAGCGCGATGCACGCCGCCGCGCCCACGGCGTAACCGATAGCGCGGCCAAACGCGGCCCCGGTCGCCCCCGCGCCCGCGAGCACCAGGACGATGCTCGCGATCAGCTCGACGACGCTCTCGGCGAACGCGACCCGCAGCTGCAGGTTGATCCGCCCGATCGCCGTGAACACCACCGCCATCAACATCACGCTGTTGGCGAACAGGCACAGCGCCATGGCCCTGATCGGCCAGACAGCGTCCGGGATTCCGTATGCCGAGGCGATCGGCCCGGCCAGCGCGACGAGGAGCACGGACGCGACCAGCGCGAAGAACACCTTGAGCCGGAGCCCGTCGGCCATGACGGCCTGAACGCGGCCGCGCTGGTCCCGGTGCTCGGCGACGAACCGAGCCACGGCGGTCGAGATGCCGAAGTCCGAGGGCAGCAGGACCAGCGTGGCGATACCGACCGCGAGCGAGAAGATCCCGTAGCCGCGCGTGCCGAGCTTCCGCGTCAGGAAGACCACGAGGATCGCGGTGAACGCAGCGCTGGTCAGCTGGACGGCGAACGAAAGCGCCGTGTTGCGCTTAATCGAGTGGGGTCTCGGGAGGCTCGGTTCGACGCTCGTGCTCATCACGAACGGGGCGCGACGATAGCGACCCGCTGTCCGGCCATCAGGTCTGCGGAGCGCGGCGGTGGAGCCGGCGGTATACGCGGCTGAGGCTCGGTCCCATGCGCGAGGCGCGCGCCGATCGGGTCAGCCGCGAGATCTTTACGCGGAAGCGCAGGTTCGAATCGTCGCGCCAGATGCCGACCCGGGGCCACAGGTGGGCACCGAGCGGCACCAGGCTGCCGGCCAGGCAAGCGCCGGTCTCGTAGCCCGCCTCCCGGGCCAGCGCCGCGACGCGGACGTCGACCTCTCCGTAGGGGTACGCGATCGAGCGACAGGCACGCCCGAGGTGCGCCGAGCACTGCTCGAACGAGCCACGCATCTCCTCGCGCAGCGCCTCGTCCGACAGCGTCGTCAGGTGCGGGTGGCTGCACGTGTGCGAGCCGATCTCCCAGCCGCGGTCGGCAAGCTGCCCGAGCTCGTCCCAGGTCATGCAGCGAAGCTCATCCTCGTGCGGCGTGCCGCCCCACGCCTCGATGCCCTGCCAGTTGAGGTGCTGGCGCTCGCCCATGAATGCCGTCGGCGCGAACACCGTCCCGCGCAGCCCGAGCCGGGTCAGGATCGGTTCGGCGACGTCGAACACCGAGGCGAAACCATCGTCGAAGGTGACCGCGAGCGTCTTCGGCGAGAGCGGATCAAGGACCGCGTCGCTGAATGTCGCGCTCCGCCACCCGGCGCGGACGAGGTGGGAAAGCTGACGGTCGAGCGTGTCGGGGGGCACCGAGAAGGTGGCGTTCCATGTCGGGCTGACCGCGTGATAACAGAGCACGAGAACGTCGCCCACTCGGCTACACCTCCGCGACTAGCTGCTCGTAGAGATCGGCGAACCGGGACGCGACGGTTGTGATCTCGAATTGCTCGAGGTCCCTCGCCGCCTCCTCGGCGAGGCGTGCGGACAACCCCGGATCGGTCAGCGCCCGCTCGAGCGCGTCGGCCAGCGCGCGTGGGTTGCGGGGCGGGACGAGCAGTCCGGTCAGGTCGTTCTGCACGAGCTCGGTGACGCCGGGCACCGCGGTCGCCACCAGAGGGACCTTCGCCGCCCGGCACTCGAACACGAATAGCGGCGATCCTTCGTAGTCCGAGGACAGGGCGCCCACGTCGACCTGTTCGAGGATCTGGTCGATGTCGGTCCGGGGCCCGAGCAGGTGGACGTTTGGGCCGATGCCGAGCCGTCCGACCTGGCGCTCGAGCGCGGGTCGGCAAGGACCGTCGCCGGCGATCACCAGATGGGCGTTCCGGACCCGCTCGAGCAGGATCGCGTGGGCGTCCAGCATCACGTCGAGCGCCTTCTGCTCACGCATCAAGGCGGCCACGCCGATGATCTTCGCGCCCGGCGCCAGCCCGAGCTCGCTGCGGATGTCACCGTCCGCGCCGGCGAGATGGGGCACGTAGGCGGTCGGGATCACCTTGATTCTGTCGGCCTGGACGCCCTCGAGCTTGATCATTCGCTCGCGATCGGCCTCCGAGACGGCGACGAAGCAGGTGACGAGCCGGCCGATCACATGGCCGTCCATCCACAGCCGCACGCGGTCGCCGGAATAGGACCAGGTGTGCTCGTGGGCGATGATGACCGGCACGCCGCAGGCCCGTCCGGACAGGCTCGCCCAGAGGTTCGAGCCGAACATGTGGGAGTGCACGACGTCGAAGCGCTCCCGCCGAAGCAGGCCCACCAGCGGCAGCAGCCGGTGGACGTCGAGCTTCCCGCTGCGGCCGAGGCTCACGTAGCGCACGCCGGAGTCGACCAACGCGCGCACGGCGCGCTCGTCGCCGCTGCGGGTGCAGCACAGCCACGGCTCGATCCGGTCGCGCGGCATGTACGTCGCCAGCCCGGCCGCGAACCGCTCGGCCCCGCCGTAGGCGGCGACCTGGTTGATCACGAACAGGACCCGCAGGCGCCGGCCGGGCATCAACGCGTGAGGGCTCTGGTGTCGGATCTCGCGACCGCGAGCACGGCCGGCGGAAGCGCCAGCAGCACCCACAGCAGGTGCTCGTATTCGTTCGTGATGAAGATGTCCGCGGTGAGCTGAGCAATTACCCCGAGCGCAAGCATCCGCGCGAGTAGCCCAAATGCCGGATCTCCGGCGCGCTCCCACAGCCGGGCCGCCCGCAGCGCGCATGAGATCGAGCCGATCGCGATCGCCAGGAAGGCGAGTAGGCCGGGGATACCGAGCTCGTCGGCGAGCTCGAGGTAGGTGTCGTGGGTGACGCGCGGGGCGACGACGATGATGTCGGCACGGGTGATCGGCCCCACTTCGTCGACGTATTTGTATTCCGCCACCTGGAAGTTGCCCGCGCCGACGCCGAGGACCGGGTTGTCCTGCAGCATCTTGAGCCCCACCTTCCAGAGATCGGTACGGCCCGAGGAGGTGCTCTCGTTCAGGTGCTGAACCGCGGCCGAGGGGGCAAGTACGAACAGGTAGAACGGGACCAGGACCGCCGCTACGAGCGTGACCTGCAGCGCGCGCCCGCGCCACTGGCCGCCGAACACCATCGCGGCGCACAGCCCCGCGCCGAGCGCCACGAGCCCTCCGCGCGAGCCGGTGTCCACGAGGCCGACTGCCATGATCGCGGCCCCCAGGATCGCGAGCGACCTCGGCGTCGAGCCACGCGGCAGCGTCGCGATCAAGCCGAGATCGAGCATGATCGCGGCCGCGAGCAGGGCGGCCTCGCCGTCGGGATCCCCGATTCCGCCCGCGAGGCGAGCGCCGCCCGACTGAGCCAGCCCGATCACCGCGGACATCACGGCGCCGAGCACGAACGCGGCGACGATCCAGCGGACATGGTCGCGCTTGCGGATCGCGCCGAACAGGATCGGGAACAGCAGCACGTCGAGCAGGAAGCGGGACGTCGAGGATGCGGCCTTCCCGCTGCTGACGGCCCACACGATGCTGATCACCGACCAGCTCACGAACAGGATCACCGGAATGGCCACCTCTGGCGAGGACGCGAGCAACGACCGGGACTCGCGCTCCGAGCGCGTCGCCTGGGCGGCGAACCACGATACGAACAGGATCAGTCCGGCGACCTTGATGAAGCTGACCGCGCCGCTGCCGGCGTTCACGGTCTCGAGGAACGACAGCATCGTGAACAGGAATACGCCCAGGGTCACGTCGGCGACCACGGCCACCGCGAACGTCACACCAAGCGCTCCGGCGACGCCGTAACGCGGCCCGACCCCGGCCGCGACGCCGATGCAAAGGCAGAGCGCGAACGCAAACCCGACGAGAATCAAATTCCGCGTCGCGAGACGCTCGGACAGGCTCATCAGGTGCGTCGGGTGCCGACTGATTCCTCGCTGTCGGCGGGCGTCCGTCCGCGGCGGGACGGTGTGGCCCCGTGGCTATCCGTGGGGGCGTAGTAATAACCGGCACGCCTCGCACCCTCGCCGACGAGGACGAACCCGCTCGCGTAGATGCCCTGGTTGGCGAGCATGTCCTGCAGCCGGGAGAGCTTGCTGAGCTTGGACTCGCCCATGCGCGCCACGATCAGCACCTCGTCGGCGACGGACGCCAGCGGCAGGGCGTCGCTGACGTCGGCGAGCGGCGGGGAGTCGATCACGACGTACTCCGCGAGCTCGAGCGCCTGGTCCACCAGCTGCTTGGCGACCGCCGGCGAAAGGCGATCGGCGAGCGCCGTGCCGGGTTGGCCGACGGCGAGCACCTGTAGCGGCCAGCCATCGAATTTCGCGGTCGTCAGCGCTTCGGCGAGCTCCACATGCCCGGTGATGACGTCCTCTGTGCCGTACCTGACCGGCAGGTCGAGCGCCTGCGCGATCGTCGGCCGGCGAAGGTCGGCCTCGATGAGGATCACGCGGGATCCGCCCTGCGCGAGCGCGACGGAAAGCCCGATCGCCGAGGTCGTCTTGCCCTCGGCCGGCGAGGAGCCGGTCATCAGGTAGGCGCGCGGCCGGCCGCCGGCGCGAGCGGCCAGCGTCGTTCGCAGCGTCCTATAGCCCTCGAGCGCCCCGAACGACAGCTCGGTGGGAAGTATCGGCCGCCGACTGCGGGACCCGCGGGAGCGCTCGCGCGGGATCTCGGCGAGGATCGGGATCCGGAACAGCTCGCGAAGCTCCTCTTCGCGGCGCAGCCGCGGATCGAGCGCCTGATAGGCGAACGCGGCGCAGATACCGAGGATCAGCCCGCCGAACAGACCGGCCAGGATCGACAGCTTCACCCTCGGCGTGTACGGGCTCGTCGGCAGCACGGCGGGGGCGACGAGCGTCAACGTCGGATCTGGGCGGGTCGCGAGCGTCTCGAGCTGATCGATCTGGTCCTGCACGGTTCCGGGCTGCCCGCGCAGGGCGCGAGGGAGCTTCGCCGCTTGAGCCTGGAGGCTCGGGAGGATCGCGTTGATCGCCTGGTGGAGCGCCGCCTCACGAGTCGCGATCACCGCCGCCGGGAACGCGTTGGCGATCCGCTGAGCCCGGGCTGCCGACGACGCCGTGGCCGTCACGGAGACGAGGTTGCTCGCCCCGACCGGCGTCGCGGTCACGTCGGCGAGCAGCGCGCCCGGAGACTCATCCAGCCCGAGCGTGTTGACGACGCGCGCGGCGACCTGTGGCGTGGTGATCAGGCTCGAGGCGGTGAGGACATCGGTGGTCGGATCTCCCGACGAGAACAGCACCGGCAGTCCAACCAGCGTGGTCGTGTCGGCCGGGATCGGAGAGATCAGCATCTCCGCACTCGCCCGGTACTTGCGAGGGGCGGTGGCGACGTACACAGCGGTGCCCGCGACACACACGACCACGCACAGCGCGACCAGCCAGGCGTGCTCCACCACGGTGCGGACGTAGCGCTTGAAGCTCGACACCTGGAGGCGCGGCGAGGCGAAGACGGGCGTCTCCGAGCCGGACGTCATTCTCGTACTATGGCACGCAAGGGGCGGGCCGAGACGGGGTTCGTTGGACGGTCATGCATCGATGAAAGTAACCGGCGGCCTGGACAAACAAACCAACGGATCCGGCCCGATCGATTGCTCGGTCCTGGTGCCGGTTCTTGATGAGGAACGCCACATCCGGGCCAGTGTTGCCGCGATGCTCGAACAAGAATTTTCGGGCGGCCTCGAGGTCGTGCTCGTCGACGGCCGTTCGACCGACGGCACGCGCGCGATTCTCGACGAGTTGGCGCGGGCAGATCCACGCCTGCGGGTGTTCGACAATCCCCGGCGTGACACTCCGAGCGGGCTGAATATCGCACTTCGCCACGCGCGGGGTCGCTGGGTGGCTCGCATGGACGCGCACACGTCCTACCCGTCCGACTACGTCGCGCTCGGGGTGGAGCGGCTCCAGCGGGGCGGCACGCGCTGGGTCAGCGGCCCGCAGGTGCCCACAGGTCAGGGTCCGGTGTCGCGGGCGGTGGCGCTGGCGCTGCGGACGCCGCTCGGCCGGGGTGGATCGCGCAAATGGGCGGCTGCCGGCAGCAGCGCCGACGGAGAGTACGAGCTCGACTCCGGCGTGTTCGCCGGGGTCTGGGAAAGGGACACACTGCTCCAGTACGGGGGTTGGGACGAGGGCTGGGCCCGCAACCAGGACGCCGAGATGGCCGGGCGATTCCTCGCCCGTGGCGAGCGTCTGATCTGCCTGCCGCGGATGGCCGCCCGGTACACGCCGCGCGAATCGGTCAAGGGCGTGTGGCGGCAGTACGGGGGGTACGGCGAGTACCGCGTGAAGACGGCGCTGCGTCATCCCCACACCATGCGCCGGTCGCATCTCATGCCGCCGGGCCTCGTTCTGAGCATCGGCGCCGCCGCGCTGGCCCCGTCGCCGGCGCGCCGAACGGCCCGCGCAGCGCTCGCGGTGTACGGGCTGGCGCTCGCGGCCGCCGGCGTGCGCGCGGCCGCGCAGACCGACAACGGCACCGATGCCGCGCTGGTGCCGGTGGTGCTCGCCGCGATGCACCTCGGCAACGGCGTGGGCGTGATCCGCGGCGTCGCGCGCAACGGGCCGCCGGTGGCGGCACTCGCCACGGCGCTCGGCTTGCACCAGCTTGCGGCCAAGGTCGGTCGCCCTTCTGACAACGTGTATGCGCCCTCTCTGGTCTCTGACTAGCCGGCCCGTCGGCCGCGGCCGACGATTCGCCGGTAGGCGTTGTGTCGGAACCTCAGGACCTCGGATACCGTCATCGCGATGATCCGCAGGTCCAGCGACAGCGACCAGTTCTGGATGTAGTAGTTGTCCCACTCGACGCGGTCGGCGATCGAGGTCTGACCGCGCAGACCGCTGACCTGCGCCCAGCCGGTCATTCCGGACTTGACGCGGTGGCGATCGCCGTAGCCGCGGACGACGCGCTCGAACTCACGCACGTAGCCGACGCGCTCGGGACGCGGACCGACGACCGACATGTCGCCGCGAAGGACGTTCAAGAGCTGGGGAAGCTCGTCCATCGACAGGGTCCGGAGCACGCGCCCGACGGACGTCGTGCGATTGACTGGGCCCGCCGCGGGCTCGGCGGCTGCCTTGGCGCTCGACTGCGGAGGCTCGCCGGCGTCGCCGCGGATCTGCGCGGCCCAGCGTGCGTCGGCCTCCCCGGCCTGCGACGGATCACCGCGCATCGTTCGGAACTTCAACATCATGAACTCCGAGCCGTCCCTGCCCACGCGCCGCTGGCGGAAGAGGACCGGGCCCGGCGAGCTCAGCCGCACGGCCAGAGCACACGCCAGCATCAGCGGGCTGAGTAACAGAAGTGCGGTGACGGCGAATAGGCGATCGAAGCCGTGCTTGACCGCAAACTGCCAGCCGCGTGGATTGGTCGGGTGCAGAGTCAGCAGGGGCAGGCCGCCGACGTGGTCGAGCGTCGCGCGGTCGTTGATCGACTCGAACAGCCGCGGCACGAGCGAGACCTCGATGCCAAGCTCGTCACACTCCTTGACCGTGCTCACGAGCACGTGATCGGGGATCGAGGAGAACGCGAGGATCACGCGCCTCGCGCCCGTGTGCTCGAGCGCCGTCACCATGTCCTCCGGGGTTCCGAGCACCGGAACGTGGTCGCGGTCGCGCCGCCCGTCCCGTGGCAGCGGGTCGGAGTCCAGGTAGCCGACCGGCCGCAGCCCGTAGCGCGGTTCGTCCAGCAGCCGCTTGACCACGTGCTCGCCGACGATTCCGGCGCCGACCACGAGCGTGGGCGTGGCCAGAGCGGGCGTGAGCATCGCCTGCCGGCGGACCGAGAGCAGCACGGCGCGCGCCAGCGCCAGGTAGACCCCGCCGAACAGCCACAGCCGGACCGCCATCCCGACCGGGTGCTGACCACCGGTGATCGACGCCAGGCCGATCGTGAGCATCGCCGCCAGCGACACCGCCCCGAGCACGTGCGTGGTCGAGTCGAACAGCGAGCCGCCGAGGCGGTCCTGCCGGCCGTGGCCGGCATACACGAACGCCAGGACGATCAACGGGAAGATCGCGGCCAGCCAACGGTCGGCGACCGCTCCGCTGATCCTCGGATCCGCGAACAGCGCGGCGCTCGAGGCCAGGTACAGGACGACGACGTCGACGAGCAGCCGCAGCCTCCACCAGCTCGGCGGGTCGAGCAGATGCAGGAGCGCACCCGCGACGACGTCCCCCGGCGGTCGTCTGAGCGCCAGCGTGCTCGGCTGATCCACGTGTGATGCTGCAGGCGTAGGCGTCACTTCGATATCCCTATTCCCGTTGGTCCCCTTGCGAAAAGAAATCGAGCATCCGCCTAGGCGCAACGCCACCCCCGGTCGGGCGCGCGCGATGCTCTCCGTTTCTGTCCGTTGCAAAAGATAACACAGCAAGCGGCGAACCTCTACAACATTGGTTATCACGACGGGAGCAAACCTCTGCAACATTGGTCATCCCGACGGAACCCTTCAAGAGCTCCTGATGGGGGCCTGCGCGGCCGGCCGTACGATTCGTGGCCAGCCCTATTTCCGAGGAGGTACCGCCATGTCCCGACTAGTCCGCATGGACCAGACCGGCCACACCACCGTCGCCGAGTGGACCGCCGACGATTCGCTGGCGGTCGAGGCGGCGGTCCTCGCTTTTTCAGCCGAGCTGGACAAGGGGTACTACGCCGTTGTCTCCGAAGGTGAGGGGCACGCCGAGCACGTCCGGGAGCTGCCGGTCGGCGCCTCGCTCGTCATCCTCCGCCGGCCGATCGCCGGCGGGTAGCCACGTCCCTGTCGAGCGGTCAGCTGGAGTGCTCCGGGGCGGATGCGCTTCCCGAGCTCGCGCGCGTCCACTGGCGACCGCGTGCGACTGAGGAGCGGCTGATCCGAACCGGGCGGCTGTGGACGGCGACGACAGTCGCCCACACGGTCCCGTTCGTCGTCGCGGCGGTCGTCCTGTCCGCGCTGCTCCCGGTCCTGGCTCCGGTTTCGATCGTCCTGCTGGTGCACGCCTGGGCGATCCCCGAGCTGTACGCGTCGCGCGGTGCCAAGGTCCTGCGCCCTCGCGGGTCGGACTCCGGAGAGCCGGAGCGCGTTGCCGTCGGCCTGCTCGGAGACCTGGTCGACCATCGCGTCCGCGAGTTGCACGCGCGCACCGGAGTGGCGCTCGAGCGCGGACGGCTCGGGGTGTGGCTGCTCGGGCAGGCCGGCGCGCTGCTCGTGCGCCCGGGCGGGCGGCGGGTCAACTGCTATTGCGTGAGGGTGCCCGACGCCTCGCTGCCGCCGACCGACCGGATCGCCCACCTCCTGCTCGCGCTCCGCACCGACGAGGCCGGGTTCGCGACGGTCGCCAACCTGTCGTTTTCCGGCGCACGGTGGCGGGTGCGCCGCCGGCTCCCGGCGCCGGTGAGAGACGCGCTCGACGTGGCCGGAGCGCAGGCGCGCCGCGGTTGATCGCTCGCCCGGCGTGGTGGCGGGCGCGCGGGAGGATGCAGGCCCCGGGGCGCACAACCCGCGCTTGATGTTTGGCCCCAGGGCCAATGCGGGCTCGACGCCGCGAGCCGATCATGTTCGCCATGACCCGTCCACTGAAGACCTCCAAGGTTCTGCTCGTCGAGGACCGCCGCGGAGAAGCCGCGCAGAGCGCGTCATCTCCAGTCCGGCGGTATCGCATCGCGCGCCTTCGTTTGAACCCGCCTGCGGCTGGGCGCGAGCCTGGCTTCGAGTACCTCAAGCGGCTGTACGACTGAGACATTCGTAGTCCGCGGTCGGACCGCGGTACGCTTGTCTTATGGATTCTCAAGTCGAAGCCCATCGCGGGCGTCCGCCGGTATTGCGGAAAGCCGCAGCGGGGCTGGTTCTCATTGTCATAGCGGCGCTGGCCGTCAAGATCGTCATCGGGTTTGTGATGGCGATTTTCTGGACCGTCGTCGTGGTCGCGGCGGTTCTTGCCGTTCTCTGGGCGGTCAAGACGCTCGTGTGGTGAAGCCGGGCCCATGGATGGCATGGGCCTGATCGTAATTCTGTTCTTCTTCGGCCTCGCAGGCGGGATCGTTGGTCGCATCAAGGGCAGCTCCTTCTTCGTGTGGTTCCTGGTCTCGCTCATCCCGTTCTTCGGGTTGCTTGCCGCGGTCTGCTATCGCTGGGACAACCAAGAGCTGCGGCGCCAGTGCCCCAGGTGTGGCCGCGTCCTCAAGTTGCACGACGCGGTCTGCATGAGCTGCGGCGCCGAGCTCGAGTTCCCCGACGTGGCGATCGCCCCTGAAGCGGCGATCGGGCAGCCGCGGACATAGACGACGCGTCGATGGTGCAGAGCAGCGTCAGGTCGCGCATTGGCTGGCTGCTGGCCGCGTCGTTCGGCCTGCTCGTGTTCATGGGCGCTACCACCAAGTGGGTGACGTGGCACGCCGCAATCTGGCAGTACAAGAGCTTCGACGACGTCAACTACCGGCTGATGGCGCAGGCCGCCCCGGGGCTGCTCCACGGCCGAATCATCCCCGAGTGGCACGCCGAGCGGTTCGCGGTCGCCTGGGTCGTGGGCGAGAGCGCCAAGATCCTGGGCTACGGCGTCGTGACCTCGTTCCGGGTCTGGATCATCGTCGTGATCCTTCTTATCTGCCTGGTGCTGGCCGACATCCTGATCCGGTTCGGGCTGAGCCTGCAGGCCGCGATCGTGTGCATGGCGGTGTTCATCCTGAACGCCTATTCGCTGCGGCCCTACCTGCTCGCGCCGGGAAGCGTCGACGACCTGGCGCTCGTGCTTGGGATCACGATCGCCGTCCGCGGGCTCGTGGTGCGTTCCCCGGTCAGCCTGCTCGGAGGCCTGCTGCTGGCGACGATCTCACGTCAGACGGCCTTGCCGCCGGCGGCGGTGGGCGCGCTCGCGGTCGCGCTCGATCCGGCGTGGCGCGATCGTCTCGGACGCTGGCGGGTGCCGTTCGCCGTGGCGACAATCGCCCTACCGCTCGCCGTGTACGCGGTCATCCGAATCGTCTCCCACCCGTTTGCCGGCCCGCCGCCGAGCCTCGACGCGATGACGCTGCTCGGCGCGTCGCTGTCGATGGGCAGCCTCGTTCAGCACTTCGCGCGGTGTATCAACGTCCAGTTGTCGATCGCGGCGCTACTGCTCGCGGTGTGGTGGGTCGGGCGGTTCGTCCCGGGCGCGATCGGGAGCGGTCAACCGTCGTCCACGCCCGGCGCGCGCGCCGCGATCTACGCCTGCCTCGGTTTCGGGCTCGCGATCATCGCCCAGCCGGTCCTGATGAACCCGGTCTGGGCGACCTTCAACGAGAACCGGCTATCGGTCATGGGCCTGATCCCGCTCGTCGTCGCCCTGGCGCTGATGCTCGGCGAGCTCGAGCGGGCGCGCGCCCAGGCGCTGTCGGTCCGGACGGCCGCCGCCGCCGTCGGGCTGCTGGCGCTCGCGTCGTTCCACCACATCTACACGGTGATCGGAACCGCGAACAAGGGGGAGACGCTCGTGCTCGAGTCGATCGTCGCGGTGGCGCTCCTGGTGATCGTGACTCGGTCCTTCGGCCCTGTCCCGGGGAGGCGTCCGGCGCTCGGCGCGCCGGCGGCGGACACGACCCGGTCCTCGTGACCGGGTCCGGCGCCGTCCGGATCTTCGGACTCGATCTCGAGCCGATCAGGGACTTCCGGACCCAGCACACGCGACAAGCCGGGGTGTATCGCGCGCTCGACGCGACCGCGCAGTTCGAGGTCGTGTCGGCGACCTCTCCGCGGGTGCCACTCCCGGTTGTGAGGCTCATCCAGCTCGCGTACTTCCGCCCCGAGCGGAGCCGGTGGCGCCAGCGGTCGGGGCTGTCGACGGCCGGCTTCCACGCGCGCACGCTCAGCGCCGAGCGGATCTTGTCTTCGCACGAGGACGCTTTCGACGTCGTATTCCAGGTCGGGTGCACGTTCGCGCCGGGACGGTGGCAGCGCCGGCGACCGTACACCCAATACCTCGACTGCACCCTTCTGCAGACCCACCGGTACTGGCCGGACGCCGCCTCGCACGGGCGCAGCGCACTCCGGAGCTGGGTGTCGCTGGAGCGTGACGTGTACGAGCGCGCGCATCACATATTCACGATGAGTGAGTGGGCGCGGACGTCGGTGATCGACGACTACGGGATCTCGCCCGAGCGAGTGACCGCGACCGGCGCCGGCGCCAACCTGATTCCCGCCGACGACGAGGTGAGTGCACCCAACGCGCCGGTCGCGCTGTTCGTCGGCCGCGACTTCGGACGAAAGGGGGGACCGACGCTGCTGGCGGCGTGGCCCCAGGTGGCGCGGCAGGTCCCCGACGCACAACTGTGGATCGTGGGGACCCGCGAGGAGCCACGTCGTGAGGGTCAGGTCACCTGGCACGGCCTCGTCCCTCCGGACGCGCTTCGCGAGCTCTACCGGCGGGCGTCGGTGATGGTGCTGCCGACGATGTATGACATGTCGCCCCACGTCCTGCGCGAGGCACTCGGGTATGGGCTGCCGTGCGTGGCCACGACCGTCGGGGGCATACCCGAGATCGTTCGGGACGGCGTCGACTCGCTGCTCGTCGCGCCCGGCGATGCCGCGGGGTTGGCGGCGGCGCTGGTCGATCTGCTGCGCGATCCGGGGCGCGCCCGGGAGATGGGTGGCGCCGGCCGCGCCAGGGTGCTCCGCGACCTGACCTGGGAGCGGGTCGTCGAGCGGATGACGCCGCATCTGCTCGCTGCCGCCGGTCGGGGCTGACGCGGCTCCCGGGCGGCTGCCGCACCGGCCGCCCGCGGCTCCCGGGTGGCGCCGCGGGCCCACTTGTGAAGCCAGGGGCCATTGTTAGACTGGCCCGGCGCCCCCGCGCCCTGCGGTTGTGCGTACCCAAATTGCCGAGAGGAGGCGAAAGTATGCGTGCAGTCGACGCCCTGATGGAATGCTTGAAGGCCGAGGGTGTGGACGTCGTATTCGGTCTCCCCGGCGGCGCCAACCTCCCCACCTACGACGCGTTCTACGACGCCGGGATCCGTCACATCCTCGTGCGCCACGAGGCGGGCGGGGGCCATGCGGCGGAGGGATATGCCAAGGCGACCGGCAAGGTCGGCGTGTCGCTCGCGACCAGCGGCCCGGGCGCGACCAACCTGATCACGCCGATCTGCGACGCGATGATGGACTCGGTCCCGGTCGTGTTCATCACCGGCCAGGTCCGCACCGAGCTGCTCGGGACCGACGGGTTCCAGGAGGCCGACACGATCGGCATCACGATGCCGGTCGTCAAGCACAGCTTCATGATCCAGCACCCGCTCGAGATCCCGCGCTCGATCCACGAGGCGTTCCACATCGCGCGCACCGGCCGCCCCGGACCGGTCGTCGTCGACATCCCGCAGGACCTCAGCCGGGCCGACATTCCGTACGAGCCGGTCAGCGACGTGCGCCTCCCCGGCTACCAGCCGACCATCGAGGGCAACCAGAAGCAGATCCGGATCGCCGCCAAGGCGCTTGCGAACGCGCGCCGCCCGATCATCTACGCCGGTGGCGGCGTCACCTCCGCCAACGCGGCCGCCGAGCTGACCGAGCTCGCGACCGCCGACCGGTTCCCGGTGACGTGCACCGTTATGGGACTGGGCGCGTTCCCGGGCACACACGACCAGTGGCTCGGGATGCTCGGTATGCACGGAACCCGGGCCGCGAACTACGCGATGGACGAGGCCGACCTGATCTGCGCGGTCGGCGCCCGCTTCGACGACCGCATCACCGGCAAGCTGTCGGAGTTCGCCCCGCGCGCCAAGTTCATCCACATCGACATCGACCCCGCCGAGATCTCCAAGAACGTCCCGGCGCACATCCCGATCGTCGGCGACGCGAAGAACATCCTGCCGCGCCTCACCGCCGAGTACCGCGCGGTGGCGGGCGAGCCGGGCCGGCTCGAGGAGTGGTGGTCGCGGATCCGCGTGTGGCAGGAGCGCCATCCGCTGCGCTACGAGGACTCGACCGATTCGGAGATCAAGCCCCAGTACATGATCCAGTCGATGTACGAGGCCACCGAGGGCGACGCGATCATCACCAGCGACGTCGGCCAGCACCAGATGTGGACGGCCCAGTACTACCACTTCGCGAGGCCCCGGCGGTGGATCAACTCGGGCGGCCTCGGGACGATGGGCTTCGGTCTCCCGGCGGCGATGGGCGCGAAGGTCGGCTGCCCCGATCAGACGGTCGTCTGCATCGCCGGCGACGGCTCGGTTCAGATGAACATGCAGGAGCTCGCGACGTGCGCGCAGGAGGGCATCGCGATCAAGGTGTTCATCATGAACAACGGCTACCTCGGCATGGTCCGTCAGTGGCAGGAGCTGTTCTGGGATAAGCGCTACAGCCAGGTCGACATGGGGCAGTGGCCCGACTTCGTCAAGCTGGCCGAGGCCTACGGCGCCACCGGGATCCGGCTGCGGGACAAGCACACGCTCGTCGACGACATGAAGCAGGCGATCGCGACGGACGGCCCGGTGCTCGTCGACGTGCGCGTGACGCGCGAAGAGAACACCTATCCGATGATCCCCGCCGGCCAGCCGGCGCGAAACATGGTCGGCTGAGCGATGGGCGAGCCAGGGACCAAGGAAGTCCTGTCGCTGGACGAGCTCGAGGCGGTGTCCGGCCTGCGCACGGGGCGCAAGCACGTGCTCTCGATCCTCGTCGAGAACAAGCCCGGTGTCCTGACCAGGATCGCCGGGCTGTTCGCGCGCCGCGGGTTCAACATCGACACGCTCGCGGTCGGGCCCACCGACGACGAGCGCCTCTCCCGGATCACGCTGACGCTGGACGGTGCGGTGCACCCGATCGATCAGGTCACCAAGCAGCTGCACAAGCTCGTCAACGTCCTGAAGATCCGCGACCTCGAGCCGCGCGAGACGCTCGCGCGCGAGCTCGCCATGTTCAAGGTGTCGGCCGACGGCGTCAGCCGTGCCGAGGTCATGCAGATCTGCGAGATCTTCCGCGGGAAGGTGGTCGACGTGACCAAGCGGTCGATCGTGATCGAGCTGACCGGGACCTGTAACAAGGTCGACGCGTTCGAACAGCTCGTGCGGCCGTTCGGGCTGATCGAGATGGCACGGACCGGCGAGATCGCGATCGCGCGGGGACGAGCCGAGACCTGAGCGCCGTCGCGAGTGAGTTAGGGATGACTCGATGCCGCTTCGCGTAGGAATCGATCTCGTACAAATCGAAGAGATCCGCGAGTCGATCGCCGCGTACGGCGAGCGCTACCTCGAGCGGACCTACACCGACGAGGAGCGGCGCGACTCCGGGGGCGATCCGGCACGTCTGGCGGCGCGGTTTGCTGCCAAGGAGGCCGCGCTCAAGGCGCTCGGTGGGGACGGGGGCGGGCCGCTGCCGTGGCGCTCGATCGCCGTCGAGTGGGATGTGGATGGGCAGCCGCGGCTGCGCCTGACCGGACCGGCCGCGGCACTGGCCGGAAGTCGCGGGGCTCGCCTGGTCGCGGTGAGCCTGACCCGGCGAAAGTCGACGGCAGCGGCGGTAGTCTTGGCGGAGGTGGGAGAGGCGCGATGAGGAAGCTCAGAGCGAACAGCCGAGGCGACGAGACAGCAGGGTGACGCCGAGCGACACGGCGGGTGACCCGCGCGTCGCCGGCATCCGTCCGGCGTGGCTGGCGCTCGAGCCCGATCCAGTGCTGGCGTTCCTGCACACGCCGCCCGCGCTGGGCCGGCGCGGGACCGCCGTACTCATCTGCCCCCCGTTTGGATGGCACGAGAACTGCTCCTACCGCGGCAGGCGGAGATGGGCGATCGCGCTTGCCCAAGCCGGGTATCCGAGCGCCACATTCGACCTGCCAGGATCGGGTGACAGCGGCGGGTCCGCACGCGACCCGGCGCTGCTCGAGGCATGGACCGCCGCGGTGTCCGGCGCCGCCCGCTGGCTGGCCGAGGCCTCCGCGGTCGACCGCATCGCGGTGCTCGGCATCGGGCTCGGGGGCATGCTCGCGTGCCGTGCGGTCGCCGCCGGCGCGCCGATCGACGATCTGATCCTGTGGGGAGTTCCTGCCCACGGCCGGACGCTCGTGCGTGAGCTCGTGGTGTACGCGCAGATGATCGCGTCGGGCCGTCCCGAGGACGAGCGGCCGGCGCCCGATCCCGAAGGCGACCTCGAATGTGCCGGCTATCTGCTCGCCGGCGCGACCGCGCGCGCGCTCGAGCAGCTGCGGTTGCCGGCACTCGAGCTCCCGGAGGCGGGGCGGCGACGCGTGCTGCTGCTCGGCCGCGACGGCCGCGCTCCCGACAAGCGCCTGTCCGAGTACTTCGACCACGCCGGGGCGGCGGTCACCGCCGAGCCCACCCGCGACTACCGCGATTTGATGATGCATCCCCAAGAGTCGCGAGCGCCCGCGCAGACGATCGCCCGGACGATCTCATGGCTCTCGGAGCGAGCGGGCGATCGGCTGATCGGTCGCAGGGCGATCGGCCACGCGGACGCGAGCGAGCGCCCCTTGATCGAGCGTCCGTCGATCGAGCTGGCGTGGGCTGGGAGCGTGCTCCGCGAGACGCCTGTCCGGTTCGAGGGCCCTCGTGGCGATCTGTTCGGCATGATCACCGAGAGCGCCGAGCTCGATCCGGCGCCCGTGTGCGCGGTCTGGCTGAACGGCGGCGCGCTCCGGCACACCGGGCCGAACCGCGCTTGGGTCGAGGCCGCCCGGCGGTGGGCGGCACGCGGCGTGCCGACGGTCCGGATCGACCTTGCCGGAATCGGCGACTCCGACGGCGAGGACGCGGACGTGACCGACGCGTCCCTGTACCGCGCGGAGCGAATGGACGAGACGATGGCGGTGCTGAACCAGCTGTCCGGGCACGGCCTGCCGGACCGCTTCGTCGTCGGCGGTCTGTGCGCGGGCGCGTACTGGGCGCTGCACGCCGCGCTGGCCGACCCGCGGGTCGCGGGCGCCGTGCTGATGAACCTGTGGATGTTCTTCTGGAGCGACGCGCTCGCCGAGGAACGCACGACCGCGCGATCGCTGAGCGCACTGCGCGGCGGCCGCGCCTGGAGGCGGCTGGCCCGAGGCGACGTGACCCTCGGCGAGATCCGGACGGTCGCTGCGAGCATGCGCCCGACGCGCCTGCGGCAGGCCGCGGCCCATCGGATCGAGCGCTCCCAGGAGGACGCGGTCGAGAGTGCACTCGACCGGCTCCGCGCCCAGGGAGCGCAGGTGCTGATGCTGCACTCCGAGGGATCGACGCTGTACGACCAACTGCTCCGGCAGGGCCTGCTCGCCAAGCACGAGCGCTGGCCGAATCTGACCGTCGAGCGGATCCCTTCTCGGGACCACACGTTCCGCGCGCTCTGGCTTCAGCGCCACGTCCACGAGTCGCTCGACCGGGTGCTCGACCAGGTGCTGACGACCGAGCAGGGCCTCGCAGCCCGATAGGCTGCGCGGATGATCCGGCCTGGGCTGGGACTCACGCCGGCTTCCGGTTGGCTCGACACCGGTGCCGCGCGGCGGCTCGAGCGGCACCTCGAGGCGGCGCTCCGGCGCGCACGCGCGACCGGCACGCCCGAGCTCGCGAGCGTCACCTGCCGCGTCGACCGCGGGGTCGACCCGACGGCGGTCGCGATCGCATCGCGGCGGCCCGGTGAGCCGTGGTTCTGCCTCGAGCAGCCCGACCGCGACGGGTACGCGGTCGCGGCGATCGGGTCCGTCCGGTGGCTCGAGGCTCGCGGGGCCGACCGCTTCGGCGCCGTGTCGCGGCGCTGGTCGTCGGTTGCCGCGGACGCGTTCGCGGACGCCCCCGATGGCCCTTCCGGCGCGGGCCTGGTCGCGCTCGGTGGATTCGCGTTCGCCCCTGACGGCGGCGGCTCGCCGCGGTGGGACGGGTTCGCGCCGGCGTCGATGTTCGTGCCCGAGGTGTCGCTGGCGCGCGGCGGCGACCGCGTCGCGTTGACCGTGAACGTCGAGGTGGCGCCCGATGACACGCTCGAGGACCTGTCGGCGCGGATCGCGGGACGGTTGGGCGAGTTGCGCTCGGCGCCGCTGCCGCTGCTCGACCCTGCGCCTGCGGGGGCGTACAAGGTGCTGAGCCCGATGCCGCCGTCCCACTACGAGGAGGCGGTGGCGCGAGCGGTGCAGCGGATTCGCGCCGGGGAGCTCGAGAAGATCGTGCTCGCGCGCGAGGTCGAGGTTCACGCTCCACTCGACCACGATGTCGGGGCCGTGCTCGGGCTGCTGCGCGAAGAGTTCGCGTCGTGTTACGTGTTCGCGGTCGGGCGAGGAGATGCCGTTTTCCTCGCGGCCAGTCCCGAGCTGCTGGTGCGCCGCGAGGGGCAGCGGGCCTCCACGGTCGGGCTGGCCGGCTCCTCGCGCCGGAGCGCTGACCCGGCGGTCGACGAGCACCTCGGCGAGCGGCTCCTGCAGAGCGACAAGGACCGTGAGGAGAACGCGATCGTGGTGCGGCGGATCGCCCGCGCGCTCCGGCCTCACTCGGTGTGGGTGACGGCCGCGCCCGAGCCGGTGCTCGTGCGGGTCGCCAACATCATCCACCTCGGCACCCCGATCCGGGCACAGCTGGCCGCTCCGCTGAGCGCGATCGACCTGGCGGGCGTGCTCCACCCGACACCTGCGGTCGGCGGCGAGCCGCTCGATGTCGCCGCCCCGCTGATCCCGGCGCTCGAGGGCTTCGACCGCGGCTGGTACGCGGGGACCGTGGGGTGGACGGACACCGCCGGCGACGGCGAGTTCTGCGTGGCGCTGCGCTGCGGGCTGGTCCGCGGTCGCCTCGCGCACCTGTACGCCGGCGGTGGAATCGTGCGCGATTCGGATCCGGTGGCCGAGCTCGCCGAGACCGAGGTCAAGCTCGGGGCGCTGCTGCCGGTGCTGTCCGGGTAGCGCGCGGCCGATTTCGCGCCACCTCGAGCGACCCCGCGCCACCTCGAGCGACCCCGCGCCACCTGCACAACGCCCGAAATCACCCCCCGCGCCCTCCGCCCTTGGGACATCAGCATGCCCCGGATGCTTATGTCCCGCCGGCCGGCCGGGTGCGGGAGCTTTCGGCCTTTATGCAGGTCGCATCGCCGCCAGCGCGGCCTCCGCCAGCCGGCGGTGGAGCGCGAGGTTCTCCGCGCGGTCGGTCCGGACCTCGATGATCGTGGTGGCGTCGCCGGCGATCGACGCCTGCACCGCGTCGCGCAGGTCGGCCAGCGTGTCCGGCCGGCGGTACTCGCAGCTGTAGAGCGCGGCGGCGCGCGCGAAGTCGAGGCCGTGGGGCGTGGCGACGTGCTCCTCGAACGCGTCGGTCTCGCCGGCGACCGCTAGGAAATGGAAGATCCCGCCACCGTCGTTGTTCAGCAGCACGATCGTCAGCGGGAGCCCGAGCCGCGACGCCGCCAGCAGCCCGCCAATATCGTGGGCGAGCGCGACGTCGCCCATCAGGAGAACGACCGGGCCGGCGCCGGCGTCCGGGGTCGAACGTGCCGCCGCCCGAGCACCGAACGCGGAGGAGACCGTCCCGTCGATCCCGTTCGCGCCCCGGTTCGAGAGCACGCGCGGCCCGTCCTCGCGTGCCGCGACGAACTCCTCGACGTCGCGAATCGGCATCGACGACGCGACGAACAGCGTCGCCTCGCCCGGCAGCCACTCCGCCAGCGACCGGGCGACGAGCGGCTCGGACAGCGCGTTGCCGAGCGTCCGCCCGATCGCGCTCGCCACCGCATCGTCGGCCGTGCGCCACGACTCGAGCCACTCGCCGTCGGTGTCGATCTCCTGATCCCCGAGCAGAGCTGCGTACGGCGCCTGGATCCGCATCCCGACGACGGCGTCGGGATCCTGCCAGGTCATGTCGGGATCGAACGCGATCTGAGCCGTGTCGAGACCCGCCAGCCACGCCCGCAGCGGCTTTGACGTCGGCAGGTCGCCGACGCGGATCACGAACTGCGGCTGGTGTGAGCGCGCGAACTCTGGGTCACGGAGCAGCAGGTCGTAGTGCGCGATCGCGGCCGGCCCGCGGCGAGCGCCCGACAGCGGATCGGCCAGCAGCGGGATCCCCACCCGGGCGGCGAAGCTCGCGAGCCGGTGCACGCCGTCGGGGTCGCGGTCATGGCCGGCGACGATCACGATCCGTCCGGACGGCGGCGTTCCGCCGGTGGGCGTAGCCGGACGGCCGGTGTCGAACGTCACGTACGGCCACGCGCCGGCGCGGCCGCTGTCGTCGTCGGGCAGCGGCAGCGGGCGGTCGAGCACGAGCGGCTCGCGCAGCGGGAAGTTCAAATGCACGGGACCGGGCGGCCCGACGACCGCGGTCCAGTAGGCGCGGCACGCGAGCGTGCGGATGAACCGCAACGCACCCGGCGTCGCCTCGTGGACGCCGGCCTCGAAGAACCACTTGACCGCGTCTCCGTAGAGCTTCAGCTGGTCGATCGTCTGGCCGGCGCCGACGTCGCGAAGTTCCGGCGGGCGGTCGGCGGTCAGAACGATCAGCGGCACGCGCGCGTGCCAGGCCTCGATCACCGCCGGCGCCAAGTTGGCCGCGGCCGTGCCCGACGTGCACGTGACCGCGACCGGACGCCCGGAGCGCTTGGCGGCTCCGAGCGCGAAGAACCCGGCGCAGCGCTCGTCGATGTGCGACCAACAGCGGATCCGGTCCTCGCGCGCGAGCGACAGCACGATCGGCGTGCAGCGCGACCCCGGCGCGGTGCAGGCGTGCTCCATGCCGCAGCGGGCGAGCTCGTCGCAGAACGCGCGCAGCAGCAGGTAGGTGTCGGTGGCGGTCATGATGCGGGACTGATGGCGCGCGATGTCGTCCTCCTGCACGGCTTCACCCACACCGGAGCGAGCTGGGACCCCGTGGTCGCGGCGCTCGGGGAAAGCTACCGCGCGCTCGCTCCGGACATCCGTGGGCACGGGGCCGCCGGCGGCCGCGAGCCGGTCGCGCTCGACCCGGTGGTCGAGGATCTGGACGCGCTCGCGCCGCCGCGGTTCACCCTCGTCGGATACTCGATGGGCGGTCGGATCGCGCTCCACGCCGCCCTCGCGCCGGCGCTCCGAGCCCGCGTCGAGCGGCTCGTCCTGATCGGGGCGAGCCCCGGGATCGCGGACCCCGCCGAACGCGGCGACCGCCGCGCCGCCGACGAACGGCTCGCCGACGAGGTCGACGCGATGACGATCGAGCAGTTCGCCGAGCGGTGGGCGCAGACGCCGGTGCTGTCCGGACAGCCCCCCGAGGTTGCGGCGGCGGTCGCCGCCGACCGCCTGCGCAATCAGCCGGCGGGCCTCGCCCGCGCGCTCCGTGGCCTCGGCACGGGCACGCTGGCGTCGCTGTGGGACCGCCTGGCCGAAATCGAGCAGCCGGTGACGCTGATCGCCGGCGAACGGGACGGCAAGTTCAGAGGGATCGCATCGGACATGGCTCGCCGCCTGACTGCTGCCGAAGTCGTCGTTGTCGCCGGGACCGGGCACGCGGTCCACCTCGAGGCGCCGGAGCGGGTCGCCTCAGTGATCGCCGCCTGAAGCGGAGGTGGCTGAGTGCTGCGACGGCGAGAACCCCTCCCGGGTGCCGATGATCTCGGCCGGGTTTCCGCCGACGATCGCGTACGGGGGCACGTCGCGGGTGACGACCGCGCACGCCGCCACGATCGATCCCTCGCCGACCACCCGCCCGGGCAGGATCGTCGCTCTCAGCCCGATCCACGCTCCGTTCTCGACCCGCGGCGGGTCGCGCTCGGTGCGTCCCTGCTGGCCGATCGGGCGCTCGACGTCGTCGAAGCGGTGGTTCTCCGAGAGGAACGCGACGTCGGGACCGACCATCACCTGGTCGCCCATGATCAGCCCGCCGTACACCCGGCACCCCGGGCCGAGCCCCGAGCGGTTGCCGATCCGCACGTTCCGGCCCGAGCTCAGGTGGACGTCGCCCGCGATGTTCACCCAGGGGCCGCACGCATCGAGAAACCTGCGGCACAGCTCCTGACGGATCCGTCGCGAGGGCTCTTTCAGCGGACCGTGTGACGGCAGCCGGCTGGCGATGCCGTAGTACAACGACATCGCGATCACGCGCTGCAGCCGAGCCTTCACCACGGCCCGGAATCTACCCGCCGGCCGCGCGCGTCAGCTCGAGGGCGAGCGCCCGGGACCGCGAGATGAAGCTGCTTAAGCGGCCTGCAGGACGATCGGGGCGACCGGGCCGCACTCGCAGACGTCGTCGACGAGACGCATCGCGGTCGTCTGCTCCCAGCGACCGCTGTCGACGAGGACGCGGCAGAGCGCGGCGACGTCTTCGAGCGCGTCGCAGGCATCGATGTCGGTACCGAGATCGGTGCTGAAGATAAGATTGTCGGCGGCGTAGCGGACCCGCTGCTGCTCGCTGTCGAACAGCTTGCTTGGGCCCATGTCGTCGAGGGTCTTCATCACCCGCCGGTACGCGTTGGAACGTTCAGGACTCATCTTGTATCTCCCGGTCCGATAAACGGCTGCTCAGTTGATCAACATGGTCGTCACCTGAGCCCTCTGGCTTTAGTACGTCAGAGAAATTTCTTCGGTTCACACTTGTACCCGGAAACCGGCGGGTCAAGCGTGACTTCCGTCACAAGAGCGCCGATGAGCCCGTCTGGTACCAGGACACGAGCCCGTCGCCGAGACCGGCGCCGGCCGGCGGCTCGATCCGGCCGGCGCGCGCGGGCAGCGGATCGTCGCGGTCGGCGAACAGCGCGAGCGTCGCCAATCCGCACGCCCGCGTCGGCCGGAGCACCGCCGCCACGTGCAGCGCCGCGGCGATCCCGAGCGGCCCGTCGAGCGTCGAGGCGAGATAGACCTCGTAGCCGGCGGCCCGCGCCTGGCGGGCGGCCTGCACCACGCCGGTTATCCCTCCGCAACTCGCGATCTTCAGGCACACCGCCTGGCAGACGCGCGTCTCGAGCGCGCCGATCGCCGACGCGGTCTCGTCGAGCGCGACCGGCACCGCCGTCTCCGCGGCGAGCTCGCGCGTCTGGGCAAGGCCCCGAACCGGCTCTTCGCACAGCTCGATCCCGACCGGCGCGAGCACGCGCAGCGCCGCGACGGCCTCCTCCACCGACCATGCTCCGTTCGCGTCGAGCCGGATCGCGACGTCCGGCCCGAGCACGGCCCTGACCGCAGCCAGGCGGCCGGCGTCGTCGCCGATCCCGACCTTCGCCTTGACACAGCGAAAGCCCGCCGCTCGGGCCTCGCCCGCCTGGGCCGCGGCGCCGGCGCGATCGGACGCCGCCAACGTGTAGTTGACCTCGACAGGCCCGGCGGCGCGCGCGCCGAGCAGGCGCCACACCGGCTGTCCGGTCCGCCGTCCCTCGAGATCCCATAGCGCCAGGTCGATCGCCGCGACCGCGGGCGGTAGCACCGCGATCTCCGTGCATCGCGCGAGGAGCTCCTCGCGAGCCAGCCGCGCCGCGCGCGCAAGCGTCGAGCGGCATCCGTTCAGTGCCTCGCGCACGTCGTCGGTGCTCACGCCGTTGTAGTCCGGCAGCGGCGCCGCCTCACCAAAGCCAACCCGGCCGGCCGAGTCCTCGATCCGCAACACCACGAGCTCGCGAGACTCCATCGATCCCGATGCCGAGACGAACGGCGCACGCAGACGCGCCGGCACGTACCGAACGTCGATCTTCACCGGCTCAACAGCAGCCCGGCGGCCAGCAGCGTGCAGAAGCCGAGCTGGAGCATCCCGGTCTGGGCGAGCGCGCCGTTCAGCGACAGCCCGTCGGTGCGGTTGCGTACGACACGCACCACCCGCGCCGCGAGCGGTAGCGTCAGCCAGGCGAGCAGCAGCCACGGGCCGAGCGGGCCGAACGCCCACGTCACCGGTACGAGCACGTAGGCGATGTAGACGGTCCCGGCGAACAGCGTTCGGGCGCGCGCACGACCGAGCCGCACCGCGAGCGTTCGCTTGCCGGCGCGCCGGTCGGTGTCGATGTCGCGCACATTGTTGACCATCAACAGCCCGGCAGCCAGCATCCCGACCGGGACCGCGAGCGCGAACGCCTCCCAGTCGACGTGCTTGACCTGGACGAAGAACGACCCCGCCACCGCGACGATCCCGAAGAACAGGAACACGAACAGCTCGCCGAGGCCCTCATAGCCGTAGGGTCGCGGGCCGCCCGTGTACAGCACGCCGGCCAGGATCGACGCCGCGCCCACCAGCAGCAGCTGCCAACCCGCGACGACGACCAGGTACACGCCGGCGAGCACCGCGACGCCGAACGTCAGATAGGTGGCGATCAGCACCTGGCGCGGCGGGACGAGACCGCCGGCGGTGACGCGGACCGGACCGAGCCGATCCTCGGTGTCGGCGCCGCGCCGGGCGTCGGAGTAGTCGTTGGAGAGGTTGGTTCCGATCTGGATGAACATCGCGCCGATCAGCGCGGCGACGAACCGCAGCGGGTGGAACACGTGCAGGAAACCCGCGAGCGCGGTCCCGACGAGCACGGGCGCGATCGCGGCGGGAAGAGTCCGAACGCGGGCAGCCATCAGCCAGATGCGGACGCCGCTCGGCCTGGTGGCGGCGCGTGTCGTCGACATCACGCCCGGCGCGGGAACTTCGAGAAATCCGGCTTGCGCTTCTCGAGGTAGGCGTTGCGCCCCTCCTGCGCCTCCTCGCTCATGTAGAAGAGCAGGTTGGCGTCGTGGGCGAGCTGCTGGATGCCGGAGAGTCCGTCCTCGTCAGCGTTGAAGCTCGCCTTGAGCATCCGCAGCGCAAACGGCGACAGCGCAAGCATCTCGCGGCACCACCTGACGGTCTCCTGCTCGAGCTGGTCGAGCGGCACGACCGTGTTGATCATGCCCATCGCGAGCGCCTCGTTCGCGTCGTACTGGCGGCACAGGAACCAGATCTCCTTCGCCTTCTTGGGCCCGACAAGGCGCGAGAGCACGGTCGCGCCAAAGCCGCCGTCGAACGACCCGACCCTCGGACCGGTCTGGCCGAAGCGGGCGTTGTCGGCGGCGACCGTCAGGTCGCACACGATGTGGAGCACGTGGCCGCCTCCGACCGCGTAGCCGGCGACCATCGCGACGACCGGCTTGGGCATCCGGCGGATCTGGACGTGTAGATCGGTGACCTCGAACCGCCCGACCGCCTGGTGGCTGCCCGCGGCGGTGGGGTCGGCACCGGTGACGTAGCCGCCGCGCGACCCGCGCACGCGCTGGTCGCCGCCCGAGCAGAATGCGTCGGGTCCCTCACCGGTCAGGATCACGACGCCGACGTCGAGGTCCTCGCGGGCCCGCGTGAACGCATCCGAGAGCTCGACCACGGTCTCCGGACGGAACGCGTTGCGGACCTCGGGCCGGTTGATCGTGATCTTCGCGATGCCCGCGTCCTCGCCGGTCGCCGTCTCGTAGCGGATGTCGGTGTACTCGCCGGCTGGTTTCCAGGTCGTTGGCACGCGGGCGAGACTACCGTGTTGGTCGTGTCCGACTGGGTCGACGCCGCCGCCGCCAAGCACCCTGACCGCGTTGCGATCGAGGGGCTCGAGCGTAGCTTGACCTACGCCGAGCTGCGCGACGCCGCGTTGGCTGGAGCGGGGGAGCTTGACGGCGCGCAGCGCGTCGCGATCGCGATGCCGCCGGGCGAAGACTTCGTGATTGCGTTCCACGCGTGCCTGCTGGCCGGCGCGGCGGCGGTACCGATCGACCTGCGGTTGAGCCTGGCCGAGCAGGAGGAGCGGCTCGCCGGCGCGGATTTGGTTATCAGAACCCCACCCCGCGTGGCTGGCCAGCCAGCCAGGCTTCACGGGACGGGCGGGCCGAGCGGTGACCCGGATGTCGCGGTGATGCACACCTCGGGGACGACCGCGGCGCCCAAGCCGGTCGTCCTCACTCGGGGCAACTTCCTCGCCAGCGCGCTCGGCTCGGCGGTGGCACTCGGGCTCGACCCCGCGGAGCGCTGGCTGTGCCCGATGCCACTCACGCATGTCGGCGGGCTCTCGATCCCGATCCGCAGCGCGATCTACGCCACGACCGCGGTGCTCCACGGACGATTCGCCGCCGAGGCGGTCCTGAATGACCTGATGGACCCGGGGCGGCGGATCACGCTGGTGTCGTTGGTGCCGACGATGCTCGCGCGGCTGCTGGACGCGGGCTTGCAGAGCCCGCCCACGCTTCGCTGGGCGCTGCTCGGCGGCGGGCCGATCGCGCCGGCGCTGCTCGACCGCGCGCGCGACGCCGAAGTGCCCGTCGCCCCGACGTACGGCATGACCGAGGCCTGCTCGCAGATCGCAACGTTCGGCTGGCCACTTCCGGGCGTCGACCTCCGCACGTCCGGGGGCGAGCTGATGGTCCGCGGCCCGATCGTCTCGGCCGGCGCCACGGACGAGCGCGGCTGGCTGCATACCGGCGACCTCGCGAGCTTTGACTCCCGCGGGCGCCTCGAGATCATCGGCCGCAAGTCCGACACGATCGTCACCGGCGGCGAGAACGTTGCGCCCGCCGAGGTCGAGGCCGCGCTGCTCGAGCATCCCGCGGTCGACGACGCCGCGGTCCACCCGCGAGCGGACCCGGATTGGGGCGAGGCGGTGGTCGCCACCGTCGTCCTGCGCGACGGTCTCGAAGTGACCGCCGAGGAGCTCCGCGCCTACTGCGCGGCACGGCTGGCGGGCTTCAAGGTGCCCAAGGCGGTGCAGTTCGCCGACCGGCTGCCGCGGACAGCGTCGGGCAAGCTGCTTCGGCGCCAGCTTTAATCGAGGCGTGTCCTCAGCGGCGAAATTCGAGGAGCCCGACTCGCCCAACCAGCTGACGATCGAGCAGCTGGCGGCACAGTCCGGAATGTCGGTGCGCAACATCCGCGCCCACCAGGCGCGCGGGCTGCTCGACCCCCCCGAGGTCCGAGCCCGCGTCGGCTACTACGGACCCGAGCACCTCGCGCAACTACGGCTGGTCCGCGAGCTCCAGGACGATGGCTTCAACCTCGGCGGGATCAAGCGGCTGCTCGACGACACCCAGGGGACTGCCGAGCGGCTCAGGCGGTTCGGCGAGGCGGTGAGCGCGGCCGCGATCACCGAGCCCGGTGAGACGCTGACGCTCGAGGAGCTCGGCAAGCGCTTCCGCGTCAGCGCGCAGGAGGCACCCGAGGTGCTGGCGGAGGCCGAGCGGCTCGGCGTGCTCGTCCCGATCGGCGACGATCGCTTCCGGGCGCCGAGCCCGTCGCTGCTGGCGATCGCAGAGGAGGTCGTCGGACGGGGGATCTCGCTGCGGAGCGCACTGTCGATTCTCGAGGAGATCGACCGGCACTGCGAGTCGGTGTCGCGTTCGTTCGTCGAGTTGTTCCTGCACGAGATCTGGAAGCCGTTCGCCCAGGCCGACATGCCGGCCGAGCGCTGGCCGGAGATCGAGCGCGCGGTCGAGCGCCTCGGGCCGGTAGCGTCCGAGGCGGTGATGGCGATCTTCCAGCGCCGCTTGAGCGGCCAGATCGAGGGCGCGTTCGAGGAGATCACGCGCCGGCTGTCGAAGCGCGCGCCCGGCGGCGAGGGAGACTAGATGGGAGTCCCAGATCCCGACGCCGTCCGCGCCGAGATGCTCGAGCGGTGGGGACGGGCGGCGGCGGGCTGGGGCAAGCGGGCGCAGCGGGTGCGCGAGTTCGGGCTGCCGGTGTCGGCCTGGATGATCGATCATGCCGCGCTCCAGCCCGGGCTCCGGGTGCTCGAGCTCGCTGCCGGGCCGGGGGAGACCGGGTTCCTCGCCGCCGAGCTGATCCGCCCCGGCGGCTTGCTCATATCCAGCGACGCCACCGACGAGATGCTCGACGTCGCGCGCGCCCGCGCGGCCGAGCTGGGGATCGACAACGTCGAGTTCAAGCGGATCGAGCTCGAGTGGATCGACCTCGACGCCGCCAGCGTCGACGCCGTGCTGTGCAAGTGGGGATTGATGTTCGCCGTCGATCCCGAGACCGCGCTCCGTGAGATGCGCCGGGTGCTGCGCCCGGGTGGTCACGTAGCGCTCGCCGTGTGGGACGAGCCTCCGGTCAACCCGTGGGCGACGATCACGACGCGCGCGCTGGTCGAGCTCGGGCACGCCACGCGCCCCGATCCCGACGCGCCGGGAATGTTCGCGCTGGCGCCCCCGGGGCGGCTGCAGGAGCTGCTCGAGGCCGCGGGGTTCCTCGACGTGGTCATCGACACCGTCGAGCCCCCGCGGGCATTCGACAGCGTCGGCGAGTACATCGCCGAGACCGACGATCTCTCGAGCATGTTCGGCGATGTGTTCGACCGGCTCTCGGACGAGCAGCGCGCGGAGGTCGTCAGGCGAGTCGCAGAACTCGCGCAGCCCTACGTCGAGGCCGACGGCGTGCTGCGTCTTCCGGCGCGGTCGCTCGTGGCGACAGCCGAGGCCTGACCGCTTCGATCCTTCCGGGATCAAAACAGCTGAACGCGATTTTGCACGCGGCAACGGCGGTTGCAACGATTCCGGTTCGGGCCGTTGTTGACCACACTGGGGCGCATGCGCTTCCGACTTTCCCTGCTAATCACGCTTGCGGCCGGGGCCATCCTCGGCGTCCCGGCGACCGCCTCGGCGTACTTCATCCACGTAGTCGCCAGAGGTGAATCCCTGTCGTCGATCGCCGCCCAGGACGGGCTGAGCGTCGACGCCCTGGCTGCCGCAAACGGGCTCTCGCCCGATACCCAACTGCTCGCCGGCTCGACCATCCAGATCCCCCCGCAGGGGGCAAGCGTGGTCACGCCGGCGGCTCCCGAGGACGCCGTCGCGAGCGCCAGCGTTCCCGCGAGCACGAGCACGTCGGGGAGCTACGTCGTCCAACCCGGCGACACGCTTTCGGCGATCGCCGCTCGAGCCGGCCTCAGCGTCGACTCGCTCGCCGCCGCCAACGGCCTGAACCCGAACGCGTTTCTGTTAATCGGCACCGTCCTGCGTCTCTCCGGCTCCTCCGTGTCCTCGGGCTCCTCACGCACGATCGTCCCCGTCAGCGACACGACGGCTTCGAGCGGCTCGGGCTCGTACGTGGTCCAGATGGGGGACACGCTGTCGGCCATCGCCGCGCGGTCGGGCCTGAGCGTCGACTCGCTCGCCGCCGCAAACGGCCTGAATCCAAACCACTTCCTGCTCACCGGCACGGTCCTCCGGGTCCCGGCCGGCTCGGGTTCGACGGTCGACGTGTCCTCGTCGGACGCCGCGGTGACGCAGCCCGTCGGCGCGCCCGCCGAGGGGGCTCCGACCGACCCGCCATACCCGACCCCCGAGCGCGTCAGCGCGTCCGAGGTCGGCTCGGTCGCCGCCGCCAACGGCGTGCCGTCGTCGCTCGCCGACGCGATCGCCTGGCAGGAGAGCGGCTTCAACAACGACCTCGTCTCGAGCGCCGACGCCCGGGGAGTCATGCAGATCCTGCCGGGAACGTGGGAGTGGATCCAGCACACGCTCGATACCGGCGGGCCGCCGCTCGAGCCGGCGTCTGCGGCCGACAACGTCCGCGGCGGCGTGCTGATGCTGCATTCGCTGCTCGACTCGACCGGCGGCAGCGACTCGATGGCCGCGGCGGGCTACTACCAGGGCCTCCCGTCGGTGATCCAGCACGGCATGTACCCCTCGACGCAGCAGTACGTCAACAGCGTGCTCGCGCTCGAGCACCAGTTCGGCGGCGGCTGAGCCGCGCGGGCGCAGCAACCCCAGGATTCGCCGGGGAGCGTGGTCATCTACGCTCCCGCGCAATGTTCTACGACAACGACGCGGACCTCCACAAGCTTGACGGCAAGACCGTCGCAATCATCGGTTACGGCTCGCAGGGACATGCTCACGCACTGAACCTGCAGGACTCGGGGGTCTCGGTCGTCGTCGGCCTGCGCCCCGAATCAAGCAGCGTGGCCAAGGCGCGCGAGCACGGCCTGCGAGTGGCCGAGCCCGCCGACGCCGCCAGCGAGGGCGACATCGTGATGATGCTCGTCCCCGACGAGCTCCATCGAAGTGTGTGGGAGGCGGGCGTCAAGGACGGCGTCGCCCCCGGAAACATGGTCCTGTTCGGACACGGCTTCTCGATCCATTACGGCGAGGTCGGGCCGCCGCCGGACGTCGACGTCGCGCTGGTGGCGCCGAAGGGTCCCGGGCATCTTGTTCGCCGGCAGTATCTCGAGGGATCGGGCGTGCCCGGGCTCGTCGCGGTCAATCAGGACGCGAGCGGCGACGCGCTCGGGCTCGCGCTCGCGTACGCCAAGGGCATCGGCTGCACGCGCGGCGGCGTGATCGAGACCACGTTCAAGGACGAGACCGAGACCGACCTGTTCGGCGAGCAGGCCGTCCTGTGCGGCGGCGTAACCGAACTCGTGCGCGCCGGCTACGACACGCTGACCGAGGCCGGGTACGACCCGCGGCTCGCTTACTTCGAGGTCCTGCATGAGCTCAAGCTGATCGTCGACCTGATCTACGAGAAGGGCATCGCGGGGATGCGGTACTCGATCTCGAACACGGCCGAGTACGGCGACTTGACCCGCGGCAAGGTGATCATCAGCGACACCACCCGCGAAGCGATGAAGAAGGTCCTGGCCGACATCCAGTCGGGTGACTTCGCGCGCGAGTGGATCGCCGAGAACCGCGCCGGCCAGGAGAACTTCAAGCGCATGCGGGAGGAGCAGGCCGGGCACCAGGTCGAGGTCGTCGGCCGGGAGCTGCGGGCCCAGATGGACTGGATCGACACGGAATTCCAGGAATAGGCCCGTGCAACCTTGCCCGGGGCGCATGACACGCGCCCGCAGGGGTAGTTCGTTACCGTTGATGAGGCCCGTATGACGCAGACCGACACCGTTCTGCAGATCCCGGACTCCCTCAAGCCCGCCGACGGCCGGTTCGGCTCGGGACCATCTCGCGTGCGTCCCGAGCAGCTCGCGCACCTGGCGGGAGAGGGGGCGGCGATCATGGGAACCTCGCATCGCCAGGCGCCGGTCAAGCGCGTGGTCGGACACGTGCGAGCGGGGCTGCGCGAGCTGTTCGCGGTCCCCGACGGCTACGAGGTCGTGCTCGGCAACGGCGGCACGACGGCATTCTGGGATGCGGCCACGTGCTGCCTGGTACGCGAGCGAGCGCTCAACCTCGTGTACGGCGAGTTCTCCTCGAAGTTCGCGGCATGCACGCGCGGTGCGCCGTTCCTGGCCGATCCGATCGTGATCGAAGCCGATCCCGGGGACGCGCCCGAGCCGCAGGCCGACCCCGCCGCCGACGTGCTCGGATGGGCGCAGAACGAGACCTCGACGGGCGTGATGGTCCCGGTCACGCGCCCCGCCGGCTCAGACGGCGCGCTCGTGCTGATCGACGCGACCTCGGGCGCCGGCGGACTTCCGGTCGAGGTCGAGCAGGCCGACGTGTACTACTTCGCGCCCCAGAAGGGCTTCGCCTCCGACGGCGGGCTGTGGCTCGCGCTGTTCAGCCCGGCGGCGCTCGAAAGGGTGGCCGAGATCGCCGGTGATTCGGTCCCCGCCCAGCCCGGACGATGGATTCCCGAGTTCCTCTCGCTTCAGATCGCGCTCGAGAACTCGGTCAAAGATCAGACCTACAACACGCCGGCGATCGCGACGCTCCTGCTGCTCGCCGATCAGCTCGGCTGGATGCTCGAGCGGGGCGGGCTGAGCGGGATGGTGGCCCGCACCACCGAGTCATCCGAGCATCTTTACAGCTGGGCTTCCGCGCATGAGCACGCTGATCCGTTCGTCGCCGACCCGGCGAAGCGCTCGCTCGTGGTCGGGACTATCGACTTCGATTCCGAGGTCGACGCGGCCGAGCTGGCGGCGACGCTTCGCGCCAACGGGATCGTCGATGTCGAGCCGTATCGCAAGCTCGGGCGCAACCAGCTTCGGGTCGCGATGTTCCCCGCGACCGACCCGAGCGATGTCAAGGCGCTGACCGCCTGCATCGACTGGGTGCTGGAGCGGCGCTTGTGACCGCCACCGAGTCGGCATCGGTCACGCCTCAACCGGATGGAGCTCGGGGTGAGCGGGTCCGAGTCCTCGTCGCGGAGAAGATCGGAGACTCGGGCATCGAGCTGCTGAAGGAGCACTTCGACGTCGACCTCGGGGTCGGCTGGTCGCGCGACGAGCTCGAGCAGCGGATCGGCGAATACGACGGCGTGCTGATCCGCTCGGCGACGAAGCTCGACGCCCCGCTGATCGCCCGCGCGAGCCGACTCCGGGCGGTCGGCCGGGCCGGGGTGGGGGTCGACAACGTCGACGTCCCCGCCGCGACCAAGCGCGGGATCATCGTCGCCAACGCGCCCCAGTCGAACGTGATCACCGCGGCCGAGCACACGATGGCGCTGCTGCTCGCGCTCGCTCGCAACGTGCCCCAGGCGCACGCCTCGCTGACCGGCGGGGCGTGGGAGCGCTCGAAGTTCTCGGGTGTCGAGCTGTACGAGAAGACGCTCGGGATCCTCGGCTTCGGCAAGATCGGCCAGCTCGTGGCCGAGCGGGCGCGGGCGTTCGGGATGCACGTGATCGCGTACGACCCGTACGTCTCCGCCGACCGCTACCGCGAGCTGCGGGTCGAGAAGGCCGAGTCCTCCGACGACGTATACGCCCGAGCGGACTTCATCACGCTCCACCTGCCGAACACGCCGGACACCAAGGGCTGGCTCGACGCCTCGGCGCTCGCCAAGTGCAAGGACGGAGTGCGCATCCTCAACGTCGCGCGCGGGCCGCTGGTCGTGGACGCCGATCTGAAGGACGCGCTCGACTCGGGGAAGGTCGGCGGCGCGGCCCTCGACGTGTTCACCACCGAGCCGGTCACCGACCATCCGCTGTTCTCCTATCCGAACGTCGTCGTCACGCCGCACCTCGGCGCATCGACCACCGAGGCGACCGACCGCGCCGGCTACCAGGCCGCCGAGCAGGTCGTCGCGGCGCTGACCGGCGGAGTCGTCACGAGCGCGGTGAATGTCCCCGCGATCTCCCCGGAGGACATGGAGGTGCTCGGCCCGTTCGTCTCGCTGTGCCGCGCGCTCGGTCGGATCGCGGTCGAGCTCGCCAAGGGCTCGTCGATCGACCTCGTGCGGACCGAGTTCCTCGGGCGGATCGCCGAGCGGGATACCAGCCTGCTCACGATCCAGGTGCTGCTCGGCGTTCTACGCGGTCACTGCGAGGAGGACGTCGGCGTCGTCAACGCCCCCGGGCTGGCCGAAGAGCGAGGGATCGAGGTCGTCGAGATGAAGCGCGCCGCCGTCCGCGACTACTCGGATCTCGTGCGGGTGACGGTCGAGAGTGGGGAGGAGACCGTGCTCGTGGCCGGCACGGTGTTCGGTCGGCGCAACCGCGAGCACCTTCTCGAGGCCTGGGGCCAGCGCTTCAACATCCAGCTCGAGAAACACATCACGATGTTCCGCTACGGCGACATGCCGGGCATGATCGGCCGGGTCGGCACCCACTTCGGCGCGCATGGCCTCAACATCGTCTCGGCCGCGGTCGGGCACGTCGACGACGGCGAGCAGGGGCAGGCGGTGATGGTGATCACGACCGACTCGGCCGTTCCGAACGAGGTGATCGACGAGATCGTGGGACTCGACGGGTTCGAGGCCGGTCGCACGATGACGCTGTAGTTAGTCATGCGAGTCGTTGTCGCGCCGCTCCGCAGCTTTCCATCCGGCGAGCGGCGCATCGTCGAGGTCGGCGGCCGTTCGATCGGCGTGTTCCGCGTCGGCGAGCGATTCTTCGGGATCCGCAACCGGTGTCCCCACCAAGGCGGGCCGCTCTGCCTTGGTCATCTGCTCGGCGTCGCGGTGGCCGACGCCCCAGGGCACGCGCAGATCTCCGAGGACCCGCTCCGGATCGCGTGCCCGTGGCATGGTTGGGAATACGACCTGGACAGCGGCCAGTCGTTCATGGGCACGGTGGCGCCCGGCGTGAAGAGCTACGGCGTCGAACTGTCGCCCGGCGGTAGTCTGGCCGAGGAGGCTCGGGCAGCACCGCCCGCGAAACGGGTACCGGGTCCGTACGTCGCGGAGACGTTCGAGGTGAACATCGAGGATGAGTACGTGGTGCTCCACGCGTGAGGTGAGGCAAATGTCACAGATTGAGACGCGTTCTGAACTGGTTACCCCGACGACGCGGGCGGTCGAGCTGATCGACTGCGACGTCCACGCCCAGGCGACCGAGGCCATGCTCACTCAATACCTGAGCGCTCCCGCGCGGCGCATGCTCGAGCGATACGGGCGCCGAACGCCGCGGGTCACCGAGTGGTATCCGCGGGCACGCCACGCCGGGATGCGCGTCGACGCCTGGCCGGACAAGCCGGGCCACATCTGGGGAAGCGACCCCGAGCTGACGCGCGAGCAGCTGCTCGACGAGTTCGACGTCGACTACGCCGTGCTCGAGGTCCTGAGCGGCCAGGACTGCTACGACCATCCCGACTTCGCGGCCGAGTGGAATTCGGCGGTCAATCAATGGCAGCTCGACGACTGGCTGTCGTTTGATCCGCGGTTCCGGGGAACGATCGCGGTACCTCACGAGTATCCGGAGCTCGCGGTCGCCGAGATCGAGCGGCGCGCCGGCGATGACCGGTTCCTGGCGGTCCTGCTCCCGGCCAGCGCCGCCGACCAGCTCGGCGCCGTCAGATACTGGCCGATCTACGAGGCCGCGACCGCGCACGGCCTTCCGATCGCGTTCCACACCGGCGGGTACGTCGATCACCGGGGCGCCGGCTATCCCTCGTTCTACCTCGACTACCACGTCGGCAACGGGATCGTCATGCAGACCCAGCTCGCGAACATGGTCGCCGCGGGCATGTTCGACGCGATCCCTGGGGTGCGCGTGGTGCTGACCGAGTGCGGCCTGGCCTGGGCCGCCGCGCTGCGCTGGTCCCTCGACGCCGCCTGGGATGTTGTGCGCGACGATCACCCGCGCCTCACCCGAAAGCCGTCGGAGTACATCGACGAGCACGTGTGGTTCACGACCCAGCCGATCGAGGAGCCGGACGACCCGCAGCACCTGCTGTACGCGATCGAACAGGCCAGGCTGGGGGGCCGGCTGCTGTTCGCTACGGACTACCCGCACTGGGACTTCGACTCGCCCAAGCAGGCGCTGCCGCGCGCGCTCGGGGCGCCGCTGCGCCGCGCGATCATGTGCGAGAACGCACTCGCGCTGTACGGGTTGCCGGCCGAGCGGCCGGTCTGATGGACACGATCGACTGCGACGTCCACGTCGCGCCGGCGTCCTACGACGTCCTCTTGCCATACCTGAGCGACTACTGGCGCCAGTACGTCAGCGAGGCCGGCATCCGACTGAACGGGATGGCGCACGCTTATCCGCGCGGCGTCGCGCCCCCGGCGCCCTCAAGCTACGAGCAGCTGGCCTCGAGCGTCCTTGATGGTGGGCCCGCTCGGGTTGTGATCCTCAACTGCCTGACGGGGTTCGAGACTCATCGGAACGCCTACTTCGCCGCCGCCGTCGCCTCGGCCGTCAACGACTGGATGCGCGAGGAGTTCCTCCGCCGAGACCCGCGGCTTCGGGCGAGCGTGGCCGTGTCGACCGTCGCGCCCGAGGACGCGGTGTCAGAGATCGAGAGAGTGGGGGAGGATCCGCGCTTCGTCCAGGTGCTCCTGCCGGTCCGCAGCGACCTGCCGTGGGGCCAGAAGAGCAACCACGCGACGTTCGCCGCCGCGCGCGAGCACTCGCTCCAGGTCGGTCTGCACGCCTGGGGCCGCGCCGGCAAGGCCGCCACCCCGAGCGGATTCACGACCACCTACCTCGAGGACTACGTCGGAAATCAGCCGATCGCCCAGGCCCAGGTCCTTAGCTTCGTCAGCGAGGGCGTGTTCGAGCGCTTCCCCGATCTGCGCGTAGTCGTGAGCGAATGCGGGTTCGCGTGGCTGCCGCCGCTGCTGTGGCGCTTCGACAAGGACTGGAAGGGCGTGTGGCGCGAGGTGCCCTGGGTCAAGCACCGGCCGTCGGAGTACGTGCGCGAGCACTTCTGCTTCACGACCGCGCCGGCGCACCTGCCGACCGATCCGGTCGCTCTGGACCAGCTGCTCGAGATGATGGACGGTCCCGGGATGCTCGCCTACGCCTCTGACTACCCGCACGAGCACGGCGACGGGTTGCCGGCGCTGCTCGACCGGCTGTCTGACGAGGACCGCCGGCGCGTGATGTCAGGGAACGCTGCGGCGCTATACGGCCTCGAGGCCTAGTCGCCTACTCGCCTGCTCTCGGCCAGGCTCGGGGCGTTCGCGAGATTCGCGAGCGTGCTCGCGTTATTTCGCCGGGGCGCAGTTCGCGGGACTTACTCAGGACGGCAGGGGTCTGCCGCTCGATGCTCGCCAGAAGTAGAAAGGAGCGCCCGCGTGAGTTGGCACTGGTGCTAGTCGACGCCGTCGTCTAGGGCGGGGGCCCCTGATTCGGCCCGGTCCTAGGCCGACTTGAGCGTTTCTAAACGCAAATGGACGAACGTCCGATTGCGGGAACTGCGAACCCCGGTACCTTGTGCAAGGCAAGGGGGCGCAGTCCCCGAGAGTGAACTCAAAATAACGGCAAGGGGTGCCGGCAGCGCACTGTGAGAGGTAGAGCTGCTGGCGGGGTTGCCGTTTGCTATCGCCACATAGAAAGGGGCTCGACCCGCATGGTTTGGTTCAACGGCTGATCGCTGATCGCGCTTTTCGGAGGGGTTCGCCGCATGCGGCCCCTCCGTTTTCATTTAAGCGGCTTCGCGTCCATCATCGGCCTGCGCCGATGGAAGCTTTAGCAGTGTCCAGGAAGGTCTGGACACTTTTGGGGATTGAGGATTTCCTCGCTCTGACCGATGAATAGGGGGCGATGGACCGCGAAACTGCCACGGCTGGCAACAAGCGCACACGGCAACCTGGCCGTGGCGCTCGTCGTCTTCCACGCGCTGCGCGCTAGCTGGCTGTCGGCGCAGTTCTCTGGCTGACCGCGGGCCTGGATCACTGGCACCCGTGCGCCGCTGCTGGTGCTTGGCGTGCTCACGATCCTCAGCGGCTTCACCCATATCGCGAGTGGTGCCAGCAAGGTGCGGATCTCCGGAGTGCTGATTGGTCTGATGGTGGCCATCGTGCTGCTCGGTCCCGGCCCCGGCTGCGCTCCTCAGCGCCGCGCACGATGGCGATCTCGTGGACCGCACTCGTGCCCCTCTGCACTTCTTGCGCAACAACATCGTGGTGTTCCTGTGGTTCCCGGTCGCAGCCTCCTTGTTCTTCCACGCGACGAGTTCACGTTGCCGGCATCGGTGCCCGCTCACGTGCCGTATTACCTCGTCGTGTTCCTGACGTTCGTCGTCGCACTGGTCGTGAACTTCATCGGAGTGTTTGCCTACACCTGCTATCTCGACGGTCCGCTCGATTGCGCAGAAGGCACGAGAGGCGGTACTGCCGGTGATGTCCGCGCAACTCTTCTCCGCTCTCCTCACGATGGCGGCGGTCTACGTCGCCGTTAAGGCCGGGACGGGCGGGATCGTTCTCGTGGTCCTCGTCCTCCTGATCTTCCAGTACCTCGTGGGCGAGCTGCTCAAGTCCAAGCAGCGCGGCGATGAACTGCATCGTGTCGCCACCACCGACGAGCTCACCGGCCTTACCAATCGCGAGCGGTTCCGTGCGCGGCTGGACGAGCGCATTGCCGCGGCCAGCGCCACCGGAGATTCGTTCGGCGTGATGCTGCTCGACCTCGACCGGTTCAAGGAGATCAACGACACGCTCGGCCATCACTTCGGCGACGAGATGCTGCGCGACCTCGGGCCGCGGCTGGCGGACGCGGTCGGACCCGAGGGCCTTGTCGCGCGTCTCGGTGGCGACGAGTTCGCGGTGCTTCCGGGCCAGAACACCGGCGATGCCGATGAGCTCGAGGCGATCGCGCACAAGCTGACCGAATGCGTGCAGCAGCCCGTCGAGGTCGACGAGATGACGCTCGAGGTGGGGGTGAGCATCGGAATCTCCCGGTTCCCGCGCGATGGTGACGATCCGCACTCGCTGCTGCGAAGCGCGGATGTCGCGATGTACGCGGCCAAGGAGGCGCACGCCGGCTGCAAGGTCTACGCGGCGGCGCTCGACAACAACTCGGTTCGCCGGCTGAGCGTCCTCAGCGAATTCAGGCGCGCGCTCGATGCCGACGAGATCGTCGTCTTCTACCAGCCGATCATGCGCATGGACGGCACGCACGCTCACGGGGCGGAGGCGCTCGTTCGCTGGCAGCATCCCGAGCTGGGTCTGCTGCCGCCGTCGGACTTCATGCCGATCGTCGAACAGACCGGCCTGATCGGTCCGTTGACGCGGCACGTGCTCGAGCGAGCGGTGGCGCAGTGCGCGGCGTGGCATCAGGCCGGCCACAAGCTGACCGTGTCGGTCAACCTGTCGGTGCGCAACCTGCTCGATCCCGATCTGTCGTCCCTGATCTCGGATCTGCTCACGATCTACCGCCTGAACCCGAAGGCGCTCGAGCTCGAGATCACCGAGAGCATGCTGATGTCGGACCCCGACCGCTCGCTGGTCACGCTCACGCGGCTGAGCCAGCTCGGCGTCGGGCTCTCGGTCGACGACTACGGCACCGGCTACTCGTCGCTCGCGAACCTGCGGCGGCTGCCGATCGACGAGCTCAAGATCGACCGTTCTTTCGTGTCGCCGATGCTGAGCGACGAGAGCGACCTGATCATCGTCCGCTCGACGATCAACCTCGGGCACGACCTCGGTCTGAAGGTCGTCGCCGAAGGGGTCGAGGACGAGGCCACGCTGCACCGGCTCGAGAAGCTCGGCTGCGACCTGGCCCAGGGGTATCACTTCTCGAAGCCGCTGCCGCCCGAGGCGTTCAACAAGTGGATCGGCTTGACCGCGGAATCGGCTGAGTCGGCGACGTTCGGGTCGCCCGAGCAGGCCGCGGCGGCCTGAGCGTTCCCCGCGGTCGGCAGCCGTCAGCCGACGGCGGCCTCGTGTGACCGGGCCTCGATCCACTCGTCGATCCGCTGCCACCAGTCGTAGAGCCACTCGATCTGCTCGTCCTCAGCAGCGGGCACGTCGGCCGCGGGCACCAGCCACATCCGCGTGTGCAGGGTCCGGCCGATCGGCATGTCGCGCCAGAACTGGCCGGGGTACGCCGCGAGACCGAGGCCGGTGTGGCCGGCGAACACGACATCCGCTCCGCGGCCGGCGTGCAGCGCCGCGAGCGTGCCCGACGGCTGGGGTGGGAGCACGTGGGGCATGTTCTCCGCCTGCTCGACGGACCGATCCTTGCCCCGACGGCGCAGTCGCAGGAGCGCGGATCGGCGACGCTCAGGCGTGAAATTGCCTCCTTCGGGGAACAGCAAGAGCGCCCCTCGCGGCCCAAGCTTGGTGGTGACGCGCGCGATGATCACCTCGCTCTGGTCACGGTCGGAGGTGTCGAGCACCGCGTGCGGGAGTCGACGTGCGAGCAAGTCGATGCACGGGTCGAGCATGAGCCTCTCCTTGAACACCACACTCGGCCGGCGGTGAAATCGCGTCATCAGCTCGTCGACGATGAAGATCGTGTCGCCAGGCCCGGCATGGACGCTGAGGACGATCAACGGCCGCTCGGAGGCGAGCGCGCGAGCCGCCTCGGTCGGCAGGTCGGGGACGACGTCGATGTCGAGCGTCCGACGTCCCGAGGCGGCGAGCCCGCGTACGAACCAGCCCAGCAGCGCCCAGTGGAGCGCCTGCGATCGGGGAGTACGGATCAGGAGCCCGCCGCCCGTGCCGAGCCAGAGCACCCCGCACCCCATCAGCGTCGCGAACTCATGGCCGAAGTAGGTCAGGATCAGCCGCGTCACGATCAGCGGTCGGGGGCGCCCGGTGAGCGCGCTCGCGAGCTTGGCAATCGCCAGCAGGATCGGCGAGGCGATCACGCAGGCGGCCGAGACGATCAGCCAGATCACCACGGTCGCGGGGCGACGGATCGACACTAGCGCCGTCACGTCTGGGCCAGGTAGCGTCGCGATGCCTCGTAAGCCGAGTCGATCTGTCGTTGGACCGTGCGAGCGACTCGGCCGACACGCAACTGGCCGGAGAGATCGTTGTAGGCGGGCGCCGCCGAGCCACCGGTGGGGAGCACGTGTAATTCGACGTCGTCGGGCAACGCGTGCAGATCGTGGGCGAACCGGTGCCGCCGCGCCACCTCGAACGCGACCAGGCCGACCTCCCAAGGCCATCGTGGCGGCTTGAGCGACTGCTCGAGCCGGCCGACCTGAAGCACGTAGATCCTTCTCGCGCCCAATGTCACAGCACGGCTCACGGGAATCGAGTTGACGATGCCGCCGTCGATGAAGTGCTCGTCACCGATGCGGACCGGCGGCAGGATGCCGGGCACCGCACAGGAGGCAAGCACCACGTCCGCGAGCGGACCGCCGTCGAACCAGTGCTCAGCGGCCCGCTCGATCGATGCGGCCACGCACTGGAAGGGGATCGCGAGCTCCTCGACCGTCCTCACCGGGAGCACCGCTGTCAGTCGGTCGCGCATCTCGGTCAGCGACTGCAGGTGCGTGCCGCTACGCGCGAGCGTCGTGACCCGACGCAGCACGGTGCCCGGCGACCGGTCGGTGAGATTCGCGGCGCGCCAAAGCTCGGTGAGGCGTTCGACTCCAGCAAGCGTCGGATCGGCGGCGAAGAACGCTCCGTTGATCGCCCCGACCGAGGTGCCTAGAACAACGTCCGGGCAGATCCCGCGCTCGGCCAGCGCCCGGAGCATGCCCACCTCGTGCGCGCCGAGAACGCCGCCTCCGCCGAGCACAAACGCCACCTCGCGGACCGGCGGATCCGGCGACACGCTAGAACAGAGCCGCCTGCGCGTCCGCCACCGGCGGCGCTAGACAGTCAGGTCCGTCGTAGCGCGCGTCGTTGACCGCCGACCCCACGGCGCGCAGAGCAGTTTCGGCCGGGGACAGCCCGGCGAGCAGCCCGTGCAGGCGGTCAGGCGTCTGGGAATGCTCGAGCCAGGCGGACTCGGCACCGGGAGCCAGAATCACCGGCATCCGGTCATGGAGGGACGCGATCGCCGGGTTGGCCGCGGTCGTGATGATCGTGCACGTCCGCAGGGTGCGGCCCTCGTTCTCGTCGTCGTGCCAGATCGACCACAGACCGGCGAAGGCGAACGGTCCACCGTCGGCGCGGGTGATGTGGAAGGCCTGCTTGGGTCCGGCCTGCTGGCGTTGCCACTCGTAGAACCCATCGGCGATGATCAGGCAGCGGTAGCGCTCGAACGGCCGGCGGAAGGCGGCACGTTCTGCGACCGTCTCGACGCGGGCGTTGATCATCTTCAGGCCGGTGTCGGCTTTCTTGGCCCACGTGGGGACGAGCCCCCAGCGGAGCAGCTCGCCGCGCGGATTGCCCTCGCGATCGGTCGTCACCGCGAGCACCTCGTCGCCGGGTGCGACGTTGTAGCGCTGCCGGATCTCGACCGACTCGCCGACTGGGAAGCGCGTTCGAACCTCAGCCGGGTTCGGCGTCGCCAGGGTGTAGCGCCCACACACCGCGCTAGGTCAGCGTGATCGGGATGCCGAGGCGATCTGTTCCGCGCGCGCCGCCTTCGCGCGTTTCTGACGGCGCCGCCCGATGAACGCCATCACGCCGAGCGCGATGAGCACGAGGAGGAAGCCGTAGAAGATCGCGAGGTCAACCGAGATCCCGCCGGCGGCCGACCCGATCCCGTACACGATCCCGAACCCGATCGCCAGCACGGCGATCACGAGGCCGATGCCGATCAGGACCCCGCGGATCCGCATCAAGATGCCGGCGCTCGCCGGCGGTGCGACCAGTCCGAGGAATCTGAGGCTGCGCAGCTGTCCGGCGCTCGGCGACTCCATCCCGAGCCGCTCGGTCGCCTTCTTGAGGTCGTCGGCGCGCCGCTCGGCGAGCGCCAGGGATGCGTCCGCCATGCGGCGGATTCCCACACGCTCCTGCGGCCGCGCGGCCACCAGCGCCCGCTGGAAATGAGCCCGCGCGGCCTTGGCGTCATAACGCTCGGCAGCGCGGTAACCGAGGATTGCCTGCGCAGCGGCCTTTTGCTTGGTCTCGGCCTCGAGTTCCTCGTCGGACTTGCTCTCGAGCTGCTGCATCGCGGCCATCTGTCCGCGCTGCTCAACCCGCACCGTTCGCTGCTGCTTCGCCATCGAGACAGGAGTCTAGCTGCGCGTCAGAGGCATGGAGGCGCGAATTGGCACCTCATCACGGACTCTCGGTGGCAGGTCCAGCGACCGACTTCCTTCACCGCTGATGCAGGAGCGCATCTTGACATGCAGAATCGCATGATACGCTCCCGGCATGGCGAAAACGGTCCAGATCCGTGACCTCGACGACGACGTATACGCCGGTCTGAAGCGGCACGCAGCGGAACTCGGCGTGAGCGTCCCAGAACTGCTGAGGACAGAGGCGGCGCGGATCGCGGCACGTCCGTCGATGGCGATCTGGCTCGAGCGCACTCGCCGGCGGACGAGCCAGATCGATCGGGCGGACGTGTTGGCGGCGCTGGACGAGCACCGTGGACCGTGGCCCGGTGCTGGTAGTTGACGCGTCCTGCCTGTTCGAGGTCCTAGCCGGCACGCCTCGGGGGGAGCCGATCAGACAGCGGCTTGCGACAGAAGACGACCTGGCCGCGCCGCACATCATCGATGTCGAGGTGTTCAGCGTGATCCGCCGCGAGTACCGGCTCGGACGGCTGGACCGGACCGCGTCCAGTCAGGCGGTCGAGGACCTCGAGGCGTGGCCCGCCGAGCGTTTCGGCCACACGCGGCTGCTCGCCCGCGCGTGGGATCTGCGGGACACGGTTCGTGGGTGGGATGCTATGTACGTCGCGTTGGCAGAAGCGCTCGACGCGAGTCTGCTCACGACCGATGCGCGGCTCGGGGCCGCACAAGGTCCGCTCTGCCGGATTGAGGTGGTGCCGTAGTCGCAGCGGCTGGGAGGTCGCGTTCAATCGGCGTCGAGCACGTGGATCCCGAGCGCGTGTGCCCACACGCCGGCCATCTCGACGATGTCGGGCCATTCCATCGCGGACCCGCGGAGATGCTCGACGCCCTGGAGTCCGGTCAGGTTCGTGCGGCGGAACTCGCACCGCTTCAGCCGCGCTCCGCGAAAGTCGCCCTCGGTGAGGTCGCAGCGGTGAAAGCGGACGGACTCGAGCTGGGCCTCGAGGAAGTCGGTTCCGGACAGGATGCAGTCCTCGAAGGTCACGCGCTCGAGGCGGCTGAAGCCGAACGACGCGAGGTCGACGCGACAGTCTCGGATCGTGACGTCGCGAAGCTGTGCCTCGGAAAGATGCAGTCCGGTGAGCCGGCAGTTCACGACTAGGACCCGGAGCGCGCGGGCTCGCTGCGCCTGGACGTTCGCCAGGTTGCATCCGCGGAGCTCGGCGTCGGTGATCTCGAGATGGTCGAGCCGCGAGCCGGACAGGTCGACGCCCGTCACCGACGCGCCGTGCAGCTGGACGCCGCTCGCGTGCTGGTCCGGCAGCTCGTTGTCCGCGAGCGACACCTCGCGGAGGACCGCGTCGTGGGAAAGGCTCGGGAGCGTCCATGGCTCCAGATCACCGGGCAGGTCGGGCGCCTCCGGGGCAGCGGCGGCGGTGCTCTTGTCGCGCCCGCTCACGCGCTCGGGTCCGAGACGAGGGTGGCGAGCGCTCGCCGCTGCGCCTTGTACGGAGGCCCGGACGTCTGCGCGACCGTGATCAGCGCCTTCCACAGCGCCCAGCCTCGGGCGCGCGCCCACGTGTCGGCATCGAGCTCGACAGCGGCACGGAACGCGTCGCGTTCGGAGGAGCCCATGAACGTCCAGGCGACGACCAGGTCGCACGCCGGATCACCGACGCCGCAGGTTCCAAAGTCGATCACCGCACCGAGCGCGCCGTCCCTGATCAGCATGTTGTCTTCGGCGAAGTCGCCGTGAAACCAGACCGGGTCGTGAGGCCAGGCGGTTGTCAACGCGTCGCGCCAAAGGCATCGGCAGACGTCCTGATTCACGGCGCCGCCGAGCGCGGCGAGCGCCTGCTCGACCTCGTCCGCGTACACGCTCGGGTGGCAGCCGCGGAAGAAGGAGTGGCGGCCACACGCCGGACCCGCGTCCGCGGGTGCTCGGCGCAACTCGACGAGGAACGCCGCGAGATCGTCGACGAGTCGATCGCGATCGAACGCCGGCGCGTCGGCGGGGACGTCACCCGGCAGCCAGCGGCGGACCGACCACGGCAGCGGAAAGTCCTCGGTCGGTCGGCCGGTCGCGACGACGTCCGGCAGATCGATGCTGACGTGCGGCGACACGATCGGCAACGCGCGATCTTCCTTGGCGATCGCGGCCGCGTAATGCCCAGCGCTCGGCAATCGGACGCTCAAGTCGTCGCCGAGCCGGAAGGTCCGGTTGTCGTGGCCCTGACGCGCACTCGGAAAGATCGGGAGCTCCGACCATTGGGGGAACTGTGCCCCGATCAGCGACGCCACGAGATCGGCGTCGATCCCCATCTTTTTCAGATTGGTCGACATAAGATCGATTATCGAGCGTTAAACCAAAGCAGCCACAGGGGTCAAGTCCCGTCCGCTCGCCCTGGTTCGCTCGCAGCTCGGCGTACGCCTTGAGCATCGCTTGGTCGAAGCTCGCCAGTTTCCGCGTAGTTGACTGCGCAGAGCATCCGGCGACTACCGGAAAGGGTCTCGTCTTGCGGGCGTCGAAGACGACCGTCTGAACGCGAGGCGGAGCGGCTGGCAAGATTGGCCGATGGCCCTGAGCGGCAGATCGGCGGCCCTCCCCGCCGTCGACTCGACCGCTCGCGTGCTGGCGTTCCTGCGCGCGAACATCGAGAAGGTCGCCGATGAGGTGCGGCCGATCGACGCCGGCTGGGTCGTCCGGTCGCCTTCGCTCCCGGCGGTCTGGGTCATCAACCATGTGCGGGCGGCGCTGCCGCTGGCTTTTGCGCCGCTCGTCAATCTCGCCGATGAGCAACTCGCGGACTCTCGCTACGTGCAGATCACGGTCGAGAACCAGCACGCCGGACCGGACCTGGAACGGACGTTCCGCGACGCCGGTTGGAAGACCGACCGCGAGCTGCTGATGGTCCTGACCGCCGCACCCGACCGCAAGGCCGACACGTTCGTCGTGACCGACGCCGGCGAGGACGAGGTGCTCGAGCTGATGACGCGCTGGTACGCCGAGGACGAGCTCGCCCGGCACGCGCTCGACCAGCTCGTCGAGTACAGCCGCCGCGAATCCCGTGCCTGCCGCGACCGCCTGCTCGGGGTGAGGAGCAGCGACGGCCAGCTGGTGGCGACCACCAAGCTCCGCGGCGACGGCAGGACCGCTCAGGTTGAGGACGTCTACACCGTCCCCGAGGCGCGCGGCCGCGGCTACGCGCGGGCGCTGGTCAGCCGCGCCGGCGAGCTGGCGCGGGCCGGCGGCCACGACCTGATCTTCATCATGGCCGACGACGACGACTGGCCGAAGGAGCTGTACGCGCGAATCGGGTTCCGTCCCCTCGCGCGGCTGTGGCAGTTCCACCTTGGCTGAAGCCTCGCCGGCGGCCGTCGCATACGCCCGATAGGAAACCGTCGCCGCCCGGATTGCCGACGGGCGCCGTTGCCATACTGGCCGCGTGCCACGACGAGCGAGGACCGATGACGGTGGGTCCGAACCCTCGGCGACGCTGCGCTCGCAGCACGTCGCGGCCACCCGCCGGGCCGTGCTCGGCGCCGCCCGCTTGTCGTTCGGCCGCAACGGCTACTCACAGACCTCGGTCGACGAGATCGCGACCGCGGCGCGGGTCACGAAGGGCGCCATCTACCACCACTTCGCCGGCAAGGAGGCGTTGTTCCGGGCGGTCGTGGCTGAGGTCGAGGCCGAGGCGATCGCCCGCATGGCGCAAGCCGCAGACCCGAAAGCGACGCCGATCGACCAGATCGTGGCCCAGGTCGACGCCTACCTCGAGGTGGCGCTCGATGAAGAGGTTCGCCGGATCACGCTGATCGACGGCCCCGCGATCCTCGGGCTCGAACCCGAAGGGCCCGCCGAGCAGGTGCCGAGCCACATCGCGCTGCGGTCGTTCATCGCCGCCGCCATCGACGACGGTCAGATCGTCGATCTGGACCCGAACATCCTCGCCCACCTCGTCGGCGGCCTTGCGCTTCTGGGCGGTCTGCTCGTCGCCCGCGCCGCCGACCCCGAGGCGGCGAGAGCGACGCTCGGCCTGGCCCTCGAGCCGATGCTCCGGACGCTCGGCGCCGCAAGCAACCGCTGAACGCCCTCCGCCCGGGCCGGAATTGCGGGCTTGACATCCGACATACCGAGCGTATGTTTTGTACTCATGGAATCTCAACGACTCGAAACCCGGCTCGGGACTCTGGCGTGGCGATCATCCGGACAGGGTCCGACGCTCGTCTTCTTCGCGGGCGCGCTCGCCAACCATGATCTCTGGCGCGAGGTAGTCGCCGCGCTCGAGCCTCACTACCGCTGCATCACGATCGACCTCCCGCTCGGAGCTCATCCGTGGCCGATGTCCCCGGGGGCCGATCGGTCGGCGCCGTCGCTGGCTCGCCTGCTGCTCGAGTGCCTCGAGGTGCTCGACGTCGAGGACGGCACCGTGGTCGCCAACGACACCGCCGGCGGGTTGCTCTTGCTCTCGCTCGCCACCGACCACCCGGCGCTCGCGCGGGTCGGCCGGCTCGTGCTGACGAACTGCGACAACTACGACCAATTCCCGCCGGACAAGCTGCAGCGGGCGGCGGCCGTCGGCCGTCGGGCGCCTCGACTCGCCCGGGCGCTGGTTCGATTGCAGTTCCGGTTGCCGAATGCGCGACGCAGAGGGTTCGCCGCCGTCACCGCACGGGGACTGGACGACGAGCGCGCGCAGTCCTTCCTAGGGCCGATGCGACGCGACCCGCGGGTGGCCGACGACTTCGTCGCGGCCTTCGCAGGTTGCCGTCCGCAAGACCTCCTCGATGCCGCGGCCGCGATCCCACGGTTCGACCGGCCCGTCCTGCTGGTCTGGGGCGAATCTTGCGAGTTCTTCCCGATCGCCCACGCCCAGCGGCTTGCGTCCGACTTCCCCGACGCCACGGTGGTTCGCGTACCGGGAGCCAAGACCTGGGTCCCGATTGACGATCCGGCCGCGGTGAGCGAGGCGATCCGCACGTTCGTCCCGACGCCGGTGCCGTGACCGCGTCCGCCTGACGCCGGCGTCGTCGCCGGCGGGCGCTCAGGCCCCGGCGCGCTTGGAGGTCGTCTTCTCGAGCGCGCTCGAGTCGGTGTTCTCGACGAGCAGGTCGACGACGCCCCGCTCGACCCGCGTCCGCACGCGATCGTTGGCGACGTCGAGGTCCGGGATCCGCTCGAGCGCTCCCGCGATCGTCCAGCCCGACAGGTAGCGATCGAATACGCGCGGATCGATGTACGAACGCCGCGCGACCGCGGGCGTGTTCCCGAGCAGCTCCGCCACCGCGCGCACCGACTCGTTGATCGCGCGCGTTCGGGCGGTCTTCGAGGTCGCGTCGCGCCCGTTCCCGGCCAGCGCCACCGCCGCCATCACGGTCGCGTTCCAGGTGCGAAAGTCCTTGGCGCTGAACTCCTCGCCGAGCTGCTCCTTGAGGTACTCGTTGATGTCGTCGGAGCGCACGTCGTGCCACCGCCGGCGCTCGCGGTAGGCGAGCAGTTCGTCGGGCCCGCCGCGGCGGCGCTTCAGCGCCTCGATCAACTCGATCGTGACCGGGTCCTCGATCACCTGGACGCGCCGGACCCCGCCCTTCCCCGGATAGTCAAACTCGACGGCGTCGTCGTGGACGCGGACGTGCTCCTTGCGGACGGTGGCGAGACCGACCCCGCTGTCCTCCTCGGCGTACTGCTCGCCGCCTACCCGGAACATGCCTACGTCGAGGAGGCGCACGGCCGCGGCGAGCACGCGCTCGCGAGTCGGCTCGCCGTCCGCCCGCAACGTCCGCACCACCCGCCGGCGCAGCCCGGGGAGCGCCTCGGCGAAGCTCACCATCCGCTCGAACTTCTCGTGGTCGCGGCGCTCGCGCCAGCGCTGGTGGTAGAGGTACTGGCGCCGCCCGGCGGCGTCGACGCCGGTGGCCTGCAGGTGGCCGAACGGGTCCGGGCACAGCCACACGTCCTTCCACGCCGGCGGAACCGCGAGCTCGCGGAGCCGCTCGAGAACCGCCTTCGACTTGACCGGGCGCCCGCGCTCGTCCTCGTAGCTGAACCCCCGGCCGCGGCGGACGCGCCTCAGCCCGCGTTCGGAGCAGTCAGACCGCCGCAGCCGTTGCCGGCGCTTCGCGGGCGCGCGGCGGGTGCGCTTGGACGCCTTGTTTGCTCGTGCTGGTCGTGGCAGAAGGCACCCCTACCCCCAATCTAAGTGCTCGACTCCGGACGCCTCGCCGCCCGGCGGGAAGCGCAACTTCCGCGCACAACTGGGTATAGAGATCCCAGATTCGGCCCAACCAGGGAGGCAGGGATGAAGCGCAAGCTCGAGATGGTCGTGCCGACGGCGCTGCTGTCGGCGATGCTGGTGGTAGGGATTGCAGCCGTTGCCGTGGCGGCGTCGTCGCCGGCGACCACGACAGGAACGCACTCGAACGTGACCGACACGAGCGCGGTGCTCCACGGGACGATCAACCCGAACGGCAGCAACACCAGCTACTACTTCGAATGGGGACTGACGACCGCCTACGGCGTGACCAGCGCGGCCCATTCGGCCGGCCACGGAACCAAGCCGGTGGCGGTCACCACGGCCGCGAAGGCGCTTATCCCCGGCTCGCTCTATCACTACCGGCTGATCGCCGCGAATGGGGCCGGCAGCTCGACGGGTGCCGACCGCACGTTCAAGACCGCCGGCAATCCGCCCCCCGGCGTGTCGACCGGACCCGCCACGCAAATCAGCAAGAACGGCGCGACGCTGACCGCCGTCGTCAGTCCGAACAAGCAGGCCACGACCTACTACTTCCAGTACGGTCCGTCGACGGCATACGGCTCGCAGACGCTCGCGGCGACCGTTGCCGCGGGAACGGTGCCGGTCACCGTGACCGCGGCCATCCAGGGCCTCGAGGCGCAGACGATCTTCCACTACCGGATCGTCGCGCTGCACGGGAACACCGCTCCGCAGCCGGGCGCCGACGCGACCTTCATGACGCTCCCGATCCACCGACCGGTTCCCCAGATCCATGCGAAGACCACGCCGCTGCGTGACAAGAACAAGCCGTTCGTGTTCACCACGACCGGATCGGTGCACGGGCCGTCCTGGATCCCGGCGGTCTACGACTGCCGAGGCAACGTGTCGATCCGGTACTTCCGCGGATCGCGCCGGATCGGATCGACGCTCGTCCCGCTCGGATCGGATTGCAAGTTCTCCGGCCAGACGGTGTTCAACAAGCTTCCCGGCGGCTCGGGCCCGGTGGCGATCACCGTCGTGGCCCACTACCTCGGAAACTTCTACCTGACCCCGCACAGGACGAAGGGCCAGACGATCACCTTCGGGTAGCCCTCGCCCGCGACCGGCTCTACCGGGGGTCGGTTCGGTCGCGCAACCTATAGACGAAGCGAAGCCCGGACCAGACGTCGTCGATCGCGCAGACCTTGTTGTCGACAAGCCCGGCGGCCAGACCGAGCGTGCGGACAACGTCCTCGGTCACGTCCGTGGCGACGCCCGAGGCCCGCTTGGGCCACGCGATCCACAGCCCGGCCGCCGGGTCGAGGGCGGCGGTCAGGCTCGGGAGCCTGCGCTCGAGTAACGAGCGGCGGGCGAAGAACGCGACGATCACGTCGAGCGGCTGCCCGCCGAGCCGGCGACGCACGGCGACGCCGTCCGGGAGGTCGCCGAGCGTGGAGTCGAACCCCTCGGGCGCTCCGATCAATCCGACCGTCGCCCTCGGCTTGATCCCCAGTTTGCGCGGAAGCGGCGTCCCCGAGTAGCCGGCGCTCGGAGTCGCGTTCACCGCGCGTCAGCCTCCTTCGCCACTTCCGCGATTAGCTTCGACAGCTGGCTCCCCTGCCACGCGATCGGCGAGCGGCCGGGCTCGTCGAGCACGAGTCGCGCGCCGGGGATCGCCGCGGCGTAAGCCTCCCCCACGGCCTGGGGATGGCCCGGGTCGGGCTCGTCGGCGCTCGCCACGACCACGACCGGCGACGTGATGGCCGCAAGTTCGTCGATCGCGCCGAACGGCCGCGACCGCGGCACCGCACGGAGCGCATCCGCGACCGCGTCGAGATGCTCGTGCTGCGAGAGCCGCTGGCGCGTCACCTTGGCCACTGTCTCCTGCCACGACTCGGGCAGGTCCGAGTCGCCCGAGGCGGCGATGAAGCCCTCGATCCCGTCGCGCTCGAGCCCGTCGGCGAGCGCGTCCCACCGCTCGAACCGGCCCTCCCCGTCGTGTGTCGCGGGGTCATACGCCGGCGTTATGACAACCAGACCACCCACCCGTTCGGGTCGGTGAAGCGCCATCCACAGCAGCGTGTGGGCGCCCATCGACGCCCCCGCGAGGACCGCGCGCTCGATCCCGCGAGCGTCGAGCACGGCCTCGAGGTCGTGGCCGAGGTCCTCGTAGGTGTACGCGGCACGAGTGGCCGCCGGCGAGGACTTTCCGTGCCCGCGCGCGTCGTACGCGACGACGCGATGGCCCGAGCGCTCTAGCGCCTTCGAGCCCATGACGACGTATCGGCGCGTCGCGGTCAGGCCGTGCAACAGGACGATCGGCACGCCCTCGCCGGTCTCGTCACCCGCCAGCGCAACGCCGTCTCGCTCGACCGTGGTCTCAGCCATCTCAGCCGGCCGGGGTGTCTATCACGGGATCGCCCGCGGGTACGCCTTGGTCGCGGCGGCGACCATCGCCACGAAGAACCCTACGACGACCAGGAAGTGACTCGGTGGAAGTTGACGTGAACGTCAGATTACCGGGTCGCGGGCCGTCGCTACCATCAGACATATGGACGTCTCCGAAAGCACCTTCCAGACGGCGGTCCTCGACCGCTCGCACACACTCCCGGTGGTCGTGGACTTCTGGGCCGAGTGGTGCGGTCCGTGCCGTCAGCTCGGGCCCGTGCTCGAGCGCGGCGCCGACGCCCGCGCCGGCAAGGTCGAGCTCGTCAAGGTCGACGTCGACGCCAACCCCGGACTCGCACGCACATTCGGGATCCAGAGCATTCCGGCGGTCAAGGCGTTCCGAGACGGCAAGGTCGCGGCGGAGTTCGTCGGTGCCCAGCCCCCGGCCGCTGTCGACAAGTTCCTCGACTCACTGCTCCCGTCCGAGACCGACGCGCTCGTCGAACTCGGCGACGAAACGTCGCTGCGGCGCGCGCACGAGATCGAGCCGTCGCGGGCCGATGCCGCGGTGCCGCTCGCGAAGATCTTGAGGGAGCGTGGCGAGACCGACGAGGCGCTTGCGGTGCTCGCCCGCGTCCCGGGCAGCTTTGCCGCCGACGGCCTGGCGGCGCGGATCGGCCTCGAGGCCGCGGCGCAGAACGGCGCGCAGCCGCCGGTGCCCGATCTGAGCGGGGCGTTCGCCGCGCTCGACGCCGGCGAGCACGAGCGCGCGCTCGACCTGCTGCTCGAGGCGCTGCCGACCGCCGACGGGTCCCGAGATGACGTCCGGCGGGTGGTCGTCGGCGTGCTCGACGAGCTCGGCGTAGCCCATCCGCTCGCCCGCGACGCCAGGCGACGACTGGCCACCGCTCTGTACTGAGATCTGGCCGAGCGTTGTCCACGTCGGCGTAGGCACCCACCGGTACGGGTGGGTGGAGCTTTCCGCAAGTCAAAGCTGCAATTTTCTGCGAATGACTTCGAGCTGATGTGGGTATTCCGAGACATCGAGATGAGCCATGGCGAAGCCCTCAACGAGTCCTATCCGGCGGTCCCCGAGGCAGTGCCGCTGGCGAGGCGGGCTCTGGCCGGGGTTGCGGCCACCGCGGGCGCCGAGGGCGACCGGCTCGACGAGATTCGGCTGGCCGTCTCGGAAGCTCTCACGAATGCCGTCGTGCACGCCTATCGGGACGGCGAGGCGGGCCGCCTCCACGTCACTGCCGCGGTCGCGTCGGATGAGCTGTGGGTGCTGGTCGGCGATGACGGGCGCGGGCTGCACGCGTGGAACGACAGTCGCGGGCTCGGGATCGGGCTGTCGCTGATCTCCGGACTCAGCGACGACTTCGCGATCGTGACGCGCGGCTCGGGCGGCACCGAGGTGCAGATGCGATTCGACCTGCGCAAGGCCGTGTCCGAGCCGCGCGTGGTCAATCACGAGGGTCGCTTTGCTCAGCGACCGCTCCCGGCCTGATCCCGCTTCTCCACGATGACGTAGCCCGGTCGGGCCGCGACCACGGTCTCGACATCCGGACGCTCGTGGCCGGGTAGCACGACGAACCGCCGCGGACGCGCCCGGACCTTCTCGTACTCGCGGACGGTGAGCTCGACCAGCTGGTTGCACCCGAGCCGGCCGCACTCGCAGCGGAAACCGACCGGCTCGTCCTCGTCACCCGGCCACTGGCCGCGCTCGATGCCCTCGTTCACGTCCCGGATCGCCGCGTCGTCAGCCGCGGCGTGCCGCTGCTTTTTGCCCTCCACAGCGTGATGTTCTCACGCGGCGCGAAGCCGCGCCACCCTCGCCCGAACTCCCTCGGTCGGGCTACACGACGAGCGTCAACTGGTCGTCGGAGACGGAGCCCGGCAACTCGAGCCCGGCGACCCTAACGCCGAGCAGCCGCACCGGCCGGGGCGCCGCGAACCGGCGCAGGAGGTCGAGCGCGACCGGCCCGACCCGGTCGGCCGAGCTGACGGCTTCGGCGAGGGTCCGCGCGCGGGTGTGGGTCGAGAAATCGTCGAGCCGGATCTTGATCCCGATCGTCCGGCCACGCCGGCGCTGGGCGATCAGTGCCGCGCACAGCTGCTCGACGAGCTCGTCGAGGACCGTCTCGAGTCGCTGCGGATCGCGGATGTCCTCGTCGAATGTCAGCTCCCGGGACTCGGATACGACCTTGCGCTCCTCGCTCACGGGTGAGGAGTCCTCGAACCGGGCGCGGCGCTGAAGCTCGGCGGCGAGCCGGGTTCCGAAATGCGGCGCGAGCTGCTCGTAGGGCGCGCCCGCGAGCGACGCGAGCGTCTCGATCCCGAGCGTCCGCAGCCGATCCGCGGTCTTCGGGCCGATACCCGGAACGAGCGCGCACGGCGAGGCCCCGAACCGCGCAAAGGCACGCTCGCGCGTGAGGACCACGAACCCGCGCGGCTTCTCGGCGTCCGAGGCGACCTTGGCCACGAGCTTGTTCGGCCCGATCCCGATCGAACAGCCGAGGCCGGAGTCGCGCTCGATCCGCGCGCCGAGACGGCGCATCGCGGCGTGCGGGGCGGGCAGTCCGCTGAGGTCGAGGTAGGCCTCGTCGAGTCCGATCACCTCGACCGCGTCGACCAGCGCGCGGACGGTCCCCATCACCTCGCGCGAAGCCTCGCGGTAGTACGCGAAGTCGGGCGCGAGGAACACGCCCTGCGGGCACAGCCGCCTGGCTCGCGCCGCCGGCATCGCCGACCCGACTCCGAACCGCCTCGCCTCATAGGAGGCGGTGGTCACGACCGAGCGCGGGCCGGTGCCGGCGACGATCACCGGCCGGCCGCGCAGCTCGGGCCGGCGCCGCAGCTCGACGGACACGTAGAACGCGTCCATGTCAAGGTGGGCGACGCAGCGGCTCGCCATCGATTCGCAGGCTAGGACACGCCCCAGACGTGAGGCGCGCCCTAGCCGTGCGTGGCGTCCGTCGCCCCCGCCGTGCGGGGCCGTCCGTCGCCCTAGGCTGCGGAGGCGTTCGTTACTGGCTGGACCAGACCTGGCCGACGCCACCGAAGCCGAGCGCCCCGGCGGTGGTCTGGTCGAGGTCCCAGTCGCGGCCGCCGACGTACGGTCCGCGGTCGTCGACGGTCGCGGTCACCGAGCGGCCGCCGTAGCGGAACGCAACCTTGGTGCCGCAGGGAAGCGTGCGGTTGGCTACGCCGTACTGGGCGTGAAAACCGCACGCGGTGTTGCCGGCGTCTTCGTACCAGGAGGCCACGGCCGCGCGGTAGACGGTCATGTGACCGGCGTGCGCGGTCGAGCGGCTGTTGCGCCCGTCGCCGCCGAACTTGACCCGGATCGGCTCCTGGCCGGCGCTCGCGGGTAGGTAGCGGAGCACGAACCTGCCGCCCGAGCGGGTGCGCGCCGACGCGAGCGTGTGCCACGACCCGTTCTGCAGACCCTGGAGGCTCACCTTGCGGCCGGCGACGGCCGGCAGCAGGCGGCCGCGGACCCGGACCGGCTGGCCGGCGTTGGCGCTGATGGAATGGGCCGGAACCCGCATGCGAGCTGCCACGTCGACGGTCACCGGCGCGCTCGTGGCCGCGCCGTCACCCCCGCCGGGCGCGACGAACGGCGCCAGCGACTGGCTCGACGTGTCGACCACGCGCACGAGACCAGACTGCGCGAGCGGCGCCGCGAGGCGAAACGCGCCGGAGCTGCCGACCGTCGTCGAGCCGAGCTGCGACCAGGTGCTCGCGCCGCGCCGGGCGTACTCGAGGGCCAGCGTGTGCCCGGCGTCGGAAGGCGACGCGGTGCCGTTGACGACCACGTTGTGCCCGTAGGCGATCTGGCGCGATTGCGGGTGGATCTTCGCCGCACCCGCCGTCGGCAGGGCGTGAGCCTGGCTGGCGGCCAGCGCGACCGCGGAGGCTGGGATTGCGATCATCAGCGCGCCGACGCCCAGCCGAGAGCGACGCGGTCTATGCATGGCTAATTCAGGCCTCAAAGCGAGGACCTCCTTTGATCTCGACCGGACGCCTACGGGGTTAGCTGACGGGCTCGCGACCACCGCAAGCGCGCTCCACGCGCTCACCAGGCAGGCGCTACGACCGCGGCCGGCGCGTTGGTGCCGGGCAAGTCGATTCGCCCCGGCCGGGCATGCATCCGCCCGGCAATGGGTCCCCCGTTCGCCCTCGTACCGGACGAGGACGATTCGGCAGGTCAATCAATAAGTCGGCCAGGTTAGGTGCCCGCTGGAGGTCTTGAGTGTGAGGTCCGTCACACACGCGGGCCTGTTAGGACCGCGCCTACCGCATCGGTACGAGCGCCCCGGCGACTACCATGGCAGCGGTGGCGAACAAGGACAGGCTGACCGGGCTCGACAGCTCATTTCTGCATCTCGAGCGCGACTCGGCCCACATGCACGTGGCCGGCTGCTCGGTGTTCTCGGGGACCGCCCCGACCTACGACGAGTTGGTCGAAGCGATCGATTCGCGGCTCCACCTGGTGCCCCGCTACCGGCAGCGGCTGGCGTTCGTGCCGCTCGGCCAGGGCCGCCCCGTGTGGGTCGACGACCCCCACTTCAAGGTCCGCTACCACGTCCGCCACACGGCGCTGCCGCGCCCGGGCGGCGAGACCGAGCTGAAGCGGCTCGCAGGCCGGGTGTTCTCCCAGGCGCTCGACCGCAGCCGTCCGCTGTGGGAGCTGTGGCTCGTCGAGGGCCTCGCCGACGGGCGCTTCGCGGTTCTGTCGAAGACCCATCACGCGCTCGTCGACGGAGTCTCCGGCGTCGACATTGCGACCGTTTTGTTCGACACCTCACCGGATCCGTTGCCGGTGGCGCCGCCCGACCACGAGTGGGTCGCGCGCCCCCTCCCGAGCCGCGCCCAGCTGCTCGCCGACGCGCTACTCGAGCGCACCACTGTGCCAGCCGAGGTCGTGCGCGGTGTCCGAGCGACGCTGCGCGGGCCGAGGACCGTCGCTCGCCGCGCAGGCCGGGCGCTAGGGAGTGTGAGCGCGCTCGCCTGGACCGGGCTTCAGGCCGCTCCGTCGACCCCGTTCAACGTGCGGATCGGGCCCCACCGCCGGTTCACGTGGGTGGAAGCCGACCTCACGCAGTTCAAGGAGATCAAGAACTCGCTCGGGGGGACGGTCAACGACGTCGTGCTCGCGGTCGTCGCCGGCGCGCTCGGCAACTACATGCGCCTTCATAGCCAGCCGACCGACGGCGTCGGCATCAGGGCGATGGTGCCGGTGTCCGTTCGCGCTGACATCGAGCGCGGGGCGCTCGGCAACCGGGTCGCGGCGATGTGGGCGACGCTGCCGGTGGGGGTCACGGACCCCGTCGAGCGGCTCCACACGGTCAGCGAGGACATGGTCGGCGTCAAGCAGTCCGGCCAGGCGGTCGGCGCCGAGATCCTGACCGCGGTCTCGGGCTTCGCGCCGCCGACGATCATGGCCCAGGCCGCGCGGCTGCAGGCACGCCAGCGGCTGTTCAACCTGGTAGTGACGAATGTCCCCGGGCCCCAGTTCCCGCTGTATCTGCTCGGCCGTGAGCTTGAGGCGATCTACCCGATGGTCCCGCTGGCCGAGAACACCGCGCTCGGGATCGCGATCCTCAGCTACAACGGGCAACTGAACTTCGGCCTCGTCGCCGACTACGACGCGGTCGCCGACCTCGAGGTGCTCGCAGACGAGCTGCGGTCCTCGATCGACGAGCTCGCGGCGGCCGCCGGCGCTTCGGGCGGATCCGATCGCGAGCCGAACGGTGGCGGCCCGGCACGGTCCTCGAGCCGGCGGGCAGGCGCCGCGCGGTGACGCCCGCCGCCCGCCAGTCCGCGCGCGCCCGAGGCGGGTCGCACGGGCCGGGCGGGTCTCGCGTCGTCAAGGTGGTCGAATGGACCGCGATCGCGGTGGCGTCGCTGGTCCTCTCGATCGGGCTGATCCTGCTCTTGTCCGGCTACTTCGCCGGCCGCGACCAGGCGGCCCTGACCGGCGGCGCGACCGGCCCGGGCCAATCGTTCGGTGACCTCGGTCACGACGTGCTCTCGCCCGGCCAGCCCAGACCGAGCTACAACTCGAACCCGCCCACGAGCGGCGCCCACGTGCCGGAGCCCGTCGTGCGCGACGCGGCGACCGTCAGCGACGATCAACTGCTCCAGGCGCTCCAGGTCGGCGACGTCGTGATCGCCTACGGGACCCGGCAGCCGCCGGCGGGGCTCGCTCCGTTCGCGCGCGCGGTGGCGCCGGCTTTCACGCCGGCGCTCGCGGCCACCGGCGACGCGGTGATCCTCGCGCGCCGGCCCGGTACCGACGGCCTGGTCGCGCTCGCCTGGACGCACCTGTTGCGCGTGGGCTCGGCGTCCGACCCGCAGCTCAGGCAGTTCGTGTCGGTCTGGCTGGGCCGCGGCGCCCCGGGCCAGTAGCGCCGCGGGGTCGGCGCTCAGACCGTGCTTGCTGGATTTGGGTCCACAGTGGACCCAAATCCAGCAAGCCAGGCGCTAGAACAGCCCCGCCACCGACATCGGGTGTTGCTCGTAACGCCGCGCCAGCCGGTAGAACAGCCCGCCGTCGGTCATCTGGGTGGTGTTGCCCGACGCGCCGGCGCCGAACAGCAGCCCGATCACGCCGGCGTCGCGCGTCGCGCGCAGGTGCGCGACCGAATCGGCGCCGAGCCACCACTGCAGGCGGTTGTCCTTGTAGTGGTTCCAGGTGTCGTTCTCGTGGCTGTCGCCGAGCGGCAGCTGCCACAGCACGACCGGGGTGTGGGTGCGGCGGGTGAAGCCGGCGATGTAGCGGTTCTCGCGGGCGAAGTCGACCGGCCCCCACCAGGTGTGCGGGTTGCCCTCGACGTCCTGGTAGTAGCCGGCGTCGCGGTCGGTGACGTCGTTGAAGACGAGATCGAAGTGCGCGTGGAGCGACTCGTAGAACGCCGCCGACTTGGCCGCGAGCGCATCCATCTGGCCCAGCGACGGCTTCGAGTTCGTGATGTCCTCGTCGGTCCCCCACACGCTCAAGTGCCAGGCGAGCAGCACGTGGGGCGCCAGCCGGTCGCGGAGCGCGATCAGCTTGTGAGCGAACGACCGCGCCAGCCCAACGGCGTCGGCCTGCTCGAGATAGCCCCACAGGTCGGGCTCGACGTGAATCACCACCAGCCGCGACCCCGCGGCCGCGGCGACACGCCGGAGCAGCAGGCTGTAGTCGGACCAGTACGCGCGCATCGTCGCCGGGTCTCGCATGTTCGAGAGGTCCCGCGCCTGCTCGGTGGCGCCGACCGACGGCGTCGATTGGAGCATCTGGTAGTACGTGAACACGGGGATCACGTGCGCCGCGAACGACTCGCGCACGTACATCGAGACGAAGCTGCCGTTCGGGTCCCAGGTGGCCCAGCCGTGGCCCGTGTTGACGCCGCCGGCGAGGTACTGGTAGCGCATGTCGACCGGCGCGTGGGCATGCAGTGCCTGGGCGTCGCCGGGCGGGTCGCTGACGCCGAGCGCGAGGTGGTGGGGCCAGCCCACCGGCAACATCGCCAGCGGCAGCATCACGGACAGCAGTGTTCGGCGCATTGTCGGGCTACGTGCACGGTTCCCGCTACGAGGCAGAACCCTACCCGCGCCTCACGGATCCCTCACCGCGATCGTCACCCGCGCCACCGCGCACCTCCGCTGCTCGTCGTCGGCCATCTCGACCTCCCACACCCAGGTCGTGCGTCCCCGGTGCCGGCGGACCGCGGTGGCGTGGATCGTGCCGCCGGTGATCGGATGCAGCGATGTCGTCAGCTGGGAGATCCCCACCGCAACCTTCCCTTCGGATGCGACCGCAGACGACGTGCCGCGAGCCGCGAGCGCCTCCGCGATCGCGCTGAACACGCCGCCGTGCACCCGCCCGGCGGGCGCCGTCAACTCCGAGCGCACGTTGACGCGACCCCGGACGAGCGAGTCCGAGCAGTCGACCAGCTCGAGTCCGTAGAGACCGTCGAAGCCCATGCGAGCGGCGGACCTTACTTCAGTTTCGGCGGCCCCCCGACCCTCCGCACGACGCCGTGCGCCCTACTACGCTAAGCGGTTCCGATGGCGTCGCTCGACTCGCTCCCGCCCGACCAGCGCGCGGTCCTCGATCTCGTGCTGCAGCGTGGGCGCAGCTACGACGACATCGCGCGCCTGCTCGCGATCGACCGGGCCGGCGTGCGGGCGCGGGCACTCGAGGCGTTCGACGGGATCGGACCCGACACCGGGCTCGCGCCCGAGGCTCGCGCGCTGATCACCGATTACCTGCTCGGGCAGTTGCCCGAACGCGTCGCCGAGCAGACGCGTGACCGTCTCGCGGAGTCGCCCTACGAACGGGCGTGGGCGCGCGTGATCGCGTCCGAGCTCGCCACGGTGGCGAGCAAGCCGCTCCCCGAGATTCCGGACGGGAAACCGCGCGCGAAGGCGCCTGCGAGCGACACGACCGACGCGCCGGCGAGCGTGGGCGACAAACCCCCGCCCAGCGAGCAGCGGCGGTCCGAGCGCCCCAGCCGGTCCGGACGCCGGCGGGTGCCGCGCCCGACCGACCGGCCGAGTTCGCGGCTCGGTGGCGCGATCTTCCTGGGTCTGGGCGCGATCGTCGTGGTGGTGGTCGTGGTCGTGCTGCTCGTGGTTCTGAGCGGCCCCAGCTCGAGCAACCACACCTCGACCACGTCGGCCCTCGCCGGCGGCACCACGACGCAGCCCTCGACGGCAACGACCGGCGCGACGACCGGCACCACCAGCGGCACGACCACCGGAACGACCTCGACCGGTGCGAAGATCATCGGCCAGGTCAACATGAACCCGCCGAGCGGCAAGGGCTCGGCCAAGGGCGTCGCGTTCATCGTCCAGGCGAGCTCCGCGCTGGGAGTGATCATCCAGGCGTCGGGGCTCACGCCCAACTCCCACAACGCCTACGCGGTGTGGCTGTCGAACTCGCCGGCGGACAGCAAGCGAGTCGGGTTCGTGAACCAGGCCGTCGGCAAGAACGGACGGCTGCAGACTGGCGGGCAGCTCCCGTCCAACGCCACCCACTACAAGGATCTGCTGCTCACGATCGAGACCCAGAACAGCCCCAAGACACCCGGCCCCGTGGTGCTCGAGGGGTCGTTTGTTGGGAGCGTCAAATGATCCGTTCGAGCCCGTCGAGCGCCTCGCCCAGTCGCCTGTCGGTGGCGCGGCGAAGCAGCAGCGTGCCGGTCCGCGAGTAGCCGCGGAGGCGCTGAACCTGCGCGATCGTGACCCGGGTGCCGCCGCCGTCCGCAGGCTCGATCAGCACCTCGGTGACCGCCTCGTGCAGCACCCTCTCGAACGGCGTCCCGGCCACCTCCTGCTCCCACGTCCGGTGACCCGCCGGCGCGGCCCCGCTCCTCGGGGCCTCTGACACGAGAACGCGGAAGTCCATCCGGACCGTCCGCCCGCGCTTGGTCCGCAAGACCTGCGTGAACCGACCTCCTTCGACGCCTTCGACCCGCTCGACGCCCGGCCACCATCGCGGCATCGCGAACGGGTCCTCGATCACCTTCCAGACGGCTGCGGCCGGGGCGGTCAGCCGGCGCGTCCGCTCCGCTCTCACGACGAGGTGCTCACGACGAATACTCGAGCACGGCGTACACGGGATATGGGTCCAGCCGGGCTCGGCCCCCGAGGAAGCCGAGCTCGATCAGGAACCCGCACCCGACGACCTCGGCGCCGAGGCCGGTGACCAGGTCGCACACCCCGCGGGCGGTCCCGCCGGTCGCGAGCAGGTCGTCGTGGACGAGCACCCGCACCCCATCGCCGAACGCATCGGCGTGCACCTCGAGCACGTCGATCCCGTACTCGAGCACGTATTCGACGCCGACCGTCTCTGACGGGAGCTTGCCCGGCTTGCGCGCCGGCACGAACCCCGCGCCGAGCTCGCGCGCGAGTGCCCCGCCGAGCATGAACCCGCGGGCCTCGGCGGTGACCACGAGATCCACCCCGAGCGGCCGCGCGTACGCCGCGAGCAGCGCCACCGATGCGTCAAGCGCCGCCGGATCGAGCAGCAGCGGCGTGATGTCCTTGAACACGATCCCCGGCTTGGGAAAGTCCGGGATATCCCGGATCAGCGCCCGTAGTTCGTCCGGGCTCATGCCGCGGGCGGGTGGGGACACAAGTCCTAGGTAGCGATCTTGCGCAGATCGCGGATCAGCAGGAGGTGCTTCAAGTGCGAGGTAACCGACGCCAGGTTCTCGAGCGCCTCGATCGCCTCCCGGCGGCGCTCGGGATTGCGCGAGCGCAGCGCCGGCGCGAGGATGCTTTGGAGCAGCTGCGCCTCCCGGTCGGCCGAGCTTCGGAACACGCGGAGGTTGCGCCCGCCGACGCCGTAGCGCGCGAGCTCGGACACCGCGCGGACGATCTCGCGCTCGGTCTCGTCGTAGTAGCGCACTCCGGCGCGCACGTCACCCTTGATCACCCCGTAGTCGACGAGCTCGCGCACCAGCGCCGGGTCGGCCCCGGTCTCCTCGACCACGTCCTCGATCGAATACAGCGCGCCGGGATCGCGCGTCGAGACGAGCGCGCGCCGCATCGACCGACCGTCAGCGGCCGCAGGCGGAGGGCTCACCTCGCGCTCGGCGCGACCGCCGGCGAGCTCCTGGCGGATCACCCGGAGCGGCAGGAACTCGTCGCGTTGGAGGCGGAGGATCGTCCGCAGGCGCTGGATGTCGTTCTGGGTGTAGAGCCGGTAGCCGCCCTGGGTCCGGCGCGGCGTGAGCAGCTTCTGGTCCTCCAGGTAGCGGATCTTCGAGATCGAGATGTCCGGGAACTCCTGCTGGAGGGCCTTGCACACGGTGCCAATCGTGACCGCCTTCTGGCGCGGGCGCTCGCCATCTGAGAGCGGCGGATCGTGGATATCGACGGCGGCTGCGTCGCGGGTTTCTTGGGTGGCCATCAGCGCCTCAGGAACGCGAGCTTGTACTTGCCGATCTGGAGCTCGTCGCCGTCGTCGAGCCGGTGGGACTCGATCCGGCGCCGATTGACGTAGGTCCCGTTGAGCGAGCCGCAGTCGTCGAGGTAGAACTCGTTGCCACGGCGCACGAGGATCGCGTGGTCACGCGAGACCGTCACGTCGTCGAGGAAGACGTCCGACACCGGCCGGCGCCCGATCGTGACGCGCCCCGCGCCGAGCGGGAAGCTCTCGCCCGAACGCCCGCCCCCGGCACGGATCACCAGCGCCGGGCCTCGCTCGATGACATCGTCCAACTCGAGCTCCTCGAGCTCGCCGGTCTCGCCGAGCTTGTAGGTGGCCGTCGTCGTTCCGGGCGGCGGATCGGAGTGGGCCAGAAATGCGCCGCACCGCTGGCAGTAGTTGGCGCCGTCGTCGTTGGCAAAGCCGCACTCTGGGCAGTGCTGGGCCACCGAGGCGCTATTCGGGCTCGGACCCCGGGACGCGGCCGGCGAGGATGTCGGTCAGCTGCTGGACGTCGGCGCCGCTGATGACGAGCTCACCCGTCTCGTCCTTCTTGCGCAGCCGATTGACCAGCTCGGCTCGAAGGATGTCGATCTTCCCGTGCAGGATGCGCCGCCGGTAGGAGATCTCCATCTCCTCGTCGGTCAGCTGCTTGATGAGCTCCTTGAGCTCCTGATCGGTCAGTGAGCCGAGATCGGGAAACGTGTCCATGTAGATCAGATCCTCCGGGTGCTTCCGGGTCGGAGTGAGCGAAGCTGGCAGTATAGCCTGGCAAACTCGCAGGCTCAAGTTCAACTTGAGAGTTTGCCCCGACCCGTCTCGGCGGCTCTACGAGCGCGCATCACCTGGGCGCCGCGGCGCACGTACAGCACGGTCGCCGTCAGCGCGAACCCCATCCCGACGTACAGCATGATCAACGCCAGCCAGTGGACGCCGGCCATCGCGAAGAATGGCGCTGCGACGATCGGCGCCACCCCGATCCGCCCCGCCCAGTTGATCTGGAGCTCGATGCCGTTGCTGAGCGCGTAGCGACTGGCGACCAGCATGAACAGCTCGCGCGCGACCACGATCGCGATCGCCCATCTCGGAAGCAGCGAGAAGTGCCAGCACACGATCATTCCGCTGACGATCAGCAGCCGGTCGACAAGCGGGTCGAGCAGCGCGCCGAGACGGCTGTACTGGCCGGTCAAGCGCGCCGCGAAGCCGTCGAGATAGTCCGACCAGCCGATCACCGCGAACAGCACGACCGCAAGCGCATCCTGGCCGTTGCTGCTCGACAGCGCGATCACCAGGAACGCCGGGATCGCGGCGAGCCGGACGAAGTCGATCGCGTTCGGGATCGTCCACGGATTCAGCGGGCGGCCCGACAGCGTCGCCTCGGGCGCCGGGCCCGAACGGTCGATGCCGCTCAGGCGCCGCTTGGTTATGTAGCGGCCCACCCGCCCACTCACCGCCTCAGGGAAGGCCGCGCCACAGCTCGGCCACCGCCTCGGCGGCGCCGTCCAGCGGGACCGTGCGGGACTCCTGACCGCGCCTGATCTGCACCTCGATCTCACCGGAGGACAGCGTGCGGCGCCCGACCGTGACCCTGACCGGGCATCCGAGCAATTCGGCGTCGGTGAACTTCTCCCCCGGGCCGGCGTCACGCTCGTCGTACAGCGTGTCGAGACCGAGTTCGCCCAGCCCGCGGTACAACCGGTCCGAGAACTCGCGTTCGTCGCTTCCGGCCTTGCCGAGCGTGACGAGCTCGACGTCGAACGGTGCGATCGCCCGCGGCCACGAGATCCCCTGCTCGTCGGCGTACTGCTCGACGGCGGCGGCGGCCGCTCGCGCCGGCCCAAAGCCGTAGCACCCCATATGGATGAACTGCTCCTGACCGGAGTCGTCGAGATAGCTCGCGCCGAGCGGCAGCGAATACCGGGTGCCGAGCTTGAAGATGTTCCCGACCTCGATCGCCGGCTCGATCCGGATCACGCTCCCGTTGACCGTGTCGCCGGCCACGACCGAGCGGACGTCGACGCGCTCGAACGGGAAGTCGCGGCCGGGCTCGACCCCGCGCAGGTGGGCGTCGGGCTCGTTCGCGCCGACGACGTAGGCCCCCTCCGCGACGCCGGCGTCGAGCAGGATCGGCATCTGCGCTCCGACCGGACCGATGTAGCCGGGAGGCCCAAGCCGCGCCACCACCTCGTCGGGGTGGGCGGGGCGAAACTCGGTTCCGAGCGCGGTCGCGAGCTTGATCTCGTTGACGCGATGGTCGCCCCGGACGACTATGAGCTTCATCGCGTCGCCGTCGACGATCACCGGGAACGCCTTCAGCAGGGCGCCCGCCGGCAGCGACAGCTCGGTCGCGACGGCGTCGATCGTGGTCATCCCGGGGGTGGCGACGATCGCAGGAGCGTCGAGCGCTGCCTCGAGCGTCACCGGCTGCGGCTCGGCGCTCGCCACCTCGACGTTGGCGGCGTAGCTGCCGGCCACCGCGACGTCGTTCTCCCCCGCCGGGCACGGCGCCATGTACTCGTGCGCGCCGCTCCCGCCCATCATCCCGACGTCGGCCTCCACCCGGTACCACTCAAGGCCGCAGCGGTCCATGATCCGGTCGTACGCGACCACGTGCTTCTGGTAGGACTCCTCGAGGCCCGCCGCGTCGCGATCGAAGCTGTAGGAGTCCTTCATCACGAACTCGCGGGTGCGCAGGACGCCGGCGCGCGGGCGCGGCTCGTCGCGCTCCTTGACCTGGAAGTGGTAGAGGATCAGCGGCAGCTCGCGGTAGGACCGCACGGCGGCGGCGACGTGACTCGTCACGATCTCCTCGTGGGTCATCGCGAGCACCATGTCCGCGCCGCGACGATCCTTCAGCTTGAACAGCTCCTCGATGTCGTAGCGCCCGGTGCGCCGCCAATAGTCGGCGGGCTGGAGCACCGGCATCAGCATCTCGTGGGCGCCGATCGCGTTCATCTCCTCGCGGACGATCTGGACCACGCGCTGGTGCACGCGATAGCCGGCCGGGAGCCAGGACCACAGCCCGGATCCGACCTGACGGATCAGGCCGGCGCGCACCATCAGCCTGTGCGAGAGCGCCTCGGCGTCGGCGGGCGGCTCGCGCTCGGTCGGGAGGAAGTACGTGGACATTCGCGTCATGACAACCGCAGCGTACCCGGCTAAGGCGCCGCCGATAGCCGCCGCCGACCACCCAACCAAGGCGCCGCCGTCAGGCGCCGCCGATCACCCAGGAGTGATAGAAGGAGGACGTCCTGAAGATCCTTATGCGAGGAGCAAGCGATGGCCTACGAAGTTCCGCCGCTGCCGTACGACTATGACGCGCTCGCGCCGACCATCGACGAGCAGACGATGCACCTGCACCACGACAAGCACCATCAGGCCTACGTGACCGCGGCCAATGGCCTGCTCGAGGGCACCGAATGGGCTGACAAGCCGGTCGACGAAGTCCTCAAGAACCTCGACAAGCTGCCCAGCGAGAAGCAGGCCGGCGTCCGCAACCAGGCCGGCGGCCACTCCAACCACTCGAAGTTCTGGGAATGGATGTCGCCCAACGGCGGCGGCGAGCCCGACGGCGACCTGCGCGCCGCGATCGACGCGGCCTTCGGCTCGTTCGACGACTTCAAGGCGAAGTTCAAGGACAACGGCGTCAAGCGCTTCGGGTCGGGCTGGACGTGGCTCGTCCACGACGGCTCAGGGCTGGCGCTGCTCTCCACGGCGAACCAGGACAGCCCGATCTCGGACGGGAAGACCCCGCTGCTCGGCAACGACGTGTGGGAGCACGCCTACTACCTGACCTACAACAACCGCCGCCCGGACTACCTCGACGCGTGGTGGAACGTCGTCAACTGGGCCAAGGTGGCCGAGGGGTTCGGCGCGGTCGCATAAGGGCCTCGCTTCGCTCGGCGTCCGTCGGGCCGTTCTGCCGGGCATCCGTGCCCGGCGGGCGCCGATCCTGTCCGGACGGGGTACCCGGTCCCACGGATGCCGCCGCAGGCGGCCCATCCTGCCTGTCAGCTGACGAACGACGGGCACCTGAGAGTGGGTGCGGCGGTCTCCGCTGCGTCTCGCGCCGCCGGCGGCATGCATAACGCGACATTCGCGCCGGCAATCGGAGGCCTTGATGCGTTACGCATGTGGGGCATGCACAACGCGTCAAGGCCCGCGGTCCGAGCGCCAAATGTCGCGCTATGCATGCTCGGTCCCGTCCGCCCTGCTCCAGATGCCCGCCGTTGAAAAGGCCCGACCGAGGGAGGGTGTGGAGGTGAGCTAGGCCCGCGTAAAGCGCCGGCCAACCACCGGGGACGACTCCTCCAGCTCGGCCGCTGCGGCCTCCATCGCGGCCATGCGCTCGGGAGTCATCGCGGTGGCGTCCTCGTTCTCGGCCAGCCACTGCTCGGCTTCGGCGGCCTCGCCCGCATCGCGCACGACGTGCTTGCCCGCGGCGTAGTACTTGTCGATCTCTATGAACAGCTCGTCGACGAGATCCTCGGTCTTGACCTTCTTGATCGGCTCGCCGCGCGAGTAGATCATCCCCATGTCCTTGGCGCCGGTGATCCCGAAGTCGGCGTGGCGGGCCTCACCGATGCCGTTGACCGCGCAGCCGAGCACGGACACCTCGATCGGGTCGTCGTAGGCCTCGAGCCGGCGCTCGACCTCGGTCACGACGGTGTCCATGTCGAACTGGAGGCGGCCGCACGTCGGGCAGGCGATCAGCACCGGCCCGCGCTCGCGCAGCTTGAGCGCCTTGAGGATCTCCCAGGCGACCTTGACCTCCTCCTCGGCGTGGAAGGTCGAAAGCGAGATCCGGATGGTGTCGCCGATGCCGTCGGCGAGCAGCGTTCCGAGGCCGACTGCCGATTTCAGCGACCCTGACCACTTCGTGCCCGCCTCGGTGATCCCGAGGTGCAGCGGGTACGGGATGCGCTCGGACAGCAGGCGGTTCGACGCGATCGTGTTCGGCACGCTGGTCGACTTCATCGACACCTTGAAGTTCGTGAACTCGAGCCGCTCCATCAGCTCGACGAACTCGACCGCGGCCGTAACCAGCGCCTCAACCGGGTTCTCGTACTCGAGCTCGCGCAGGTGGGCGGGCAGCGAGCCCGAGTTGACGCCGATCCGTAGCGGCGTTCCGAGCTCGTTAGCGCGTTTTGTCACAAGCGCGACTTTGTCCGGCCCGCCGATGTTGCCGGGGTTCAGGCGGACGCAGTGCGCGCCGGCATCGATGGCCTTGAGCGCGAGCGTGTAGTTGAAGTGGATGTCGGCGATCACCGGGATCGGCGAGTCGCGGACGATCGTCTTCAGCGCCTCGACATCCTTCTCGCGCGGGACCGCGACGCGCACGATGTCGGCGCCGGCGTCGGCGACGGTCCGGATCTGGTCCATCGTCGCGCGCAGATCGGCGGTTTCGGTCTTCGTCATCGTCTGCACGGCGACCGGTGCGCCGCCCCCGATCAGGACGTCGCCAACCCGGATCTGGCGCTCTGAAGCCATACGGCCAGTGTAGAGGCGGGCGATTTGCGGCATGTGAACACTCCGGACGTCTGGCGGCCCAGCTAGCCTCGAACGAGCCCCGATGCGCAGTCGAGCGTCGCACCGTGCGCCGGGCAGGACGTTGCAGCCATGTCCATCGCGGCGCAACTTCGGAGGACTCGATTAGTTGTCTTCTTACGTGCCAAGAATCAGACGTCATCTCTCCATAGCCGCGGTCCTGTTGGGGATCGCCGCGATCTATGCAGCTCCGGCTGCCGCCTCGACCTCGCAGGTGGCCGTGTTCCAAGCGGACGGGCAGGTGCTCGGCAATCCCGTCGCAACCCTGCAAACGCTCCGTGATCTGGGCGTGGGCATGGTCCGCGTGAACGTCACCTGGAACGCCATCGCCCCGTCGTCGCTGTCGACCAAGGAGCCGAAGGGCTTCAACGCCGCGGACCCGGCGGCCTATCCGGCCGGCGGATGGGGGGCGTACGACGCGGTCGTCCGTGCCGCTGCGGCTGATCACATCGCACTCGACTTCACGCTCAACGGCCCCGCGCCGCTGTGGGCGACCGGCTCGGGGGCGCCGAAGGGAACGACCGGCTACTTCCGCGAGGACTGGGAGCCGTCGGCGCAGCAGTTCGGATTGTTCGTCAAGGCCGTCGGCACCCGCTACAGCGGGTCCTATAAGCCAGCCGGCTCGGCGACGGCGCTGCCGCGCGTGAGCTTCTGGTCGATCTGGAACGAGCCGAACTACGGCTACGACATCGCCCCGCAGGGGATCGGGAAGAACCAGTCGACCCCTAACAGCCCACACATCTACCGGAACCTCGTGAACGCGGCCTGGAGCTCGCTGAACGGCACCGGCCACACCACCAGGCGGGACACGATCGTGTTCGGCGAGACGACGCCGCACGGCGTCAACCAATGGGGCGTGTTCTCGAACATGAAGCCGCTGATCTTCCTGCGCTCGCTGTACTGCGTGGACTCGAACTACCACGAGCTGCGCGGCTCGGCGGCGAAGGCTCAGGGCTGCCCTGCGACGGCGGCCGCCTCGCGGAGCTTCCGCAAGAACAACCCGGCGCTGTTCAACGCCACCGGCTTTGCCGACCATCCGTATGAGGAGGCGTCGCCGCCGAACAAGCCGACGCACCTGTGCCACAACAAGCTGTGCGTCGGAGCCCCGAGCGACCCGGATTTCGCCGACCTACCGCAGGTCCCGAAGCTCGCGCGCACGCTCGACAGGCTGAATGCCATCTACGGCTCCCACAAGCACTTCCCGGTGTGGAGCACCGAGTACGGCTTCCGGACCCGGCCGCCCGACCCCGTCGAGGGCGTCAGCCAGGCGAACCAGGCGCTTTACATGAACTGGGCCGAGTACCTGAGCTACAAGCAGTCGCGGCTGGTCAGCTACTCCCAGTACGCGCTGATCGACCAGGCGCCGCCGGCGTCGTTCGATACCGGGCTGCTGAACCCGAACGGGACCCCGAAGCCCGGGTACGCGGCGTACCGGATGCCGCTGTACCTGCCGAGCACCTCGACCCACAAGGGCCGCAAGCTCGAGGTCTGGGGTGGCGTCCGCCCGGCGTCCTACGCCAAGCTGGACACGGGCAAGGCGCAGAGCGTCGAGGTCCAGTTCCAGCCCGGTTCCAAGGGCGCGTTCACGACGATCGACACGGTCGGGATCACCAATCCGCGCGGCTACATCGACGCCCACCTGGCGTTCCCGAGCAGCGGCACGGTGAGGCTCGCCTGGACCTATCCGACGGCCGACGCGCTGTTGAGCGGCGGAACCGTCTACAGCCGGTCGGTGAAGGTCACCGTCAAGTAGATCCGTGCGTGCGGTCAGGCCCCGACGTCGGGGCCTGACCTGCTCGGACCAGGCGGCGCAGCCGGATCGTCCGGTCCGCCCCCGCCCGCACCAGGCGGCGCACCCGGATCGTCCGGCCCGCCCGAGCCCGGGCCGCCCTGCTGCTCGAGCCGCCGGCGACGGATCGCGAGCGCTCCGAACGTCAGCGCCGCAAGCGCCAGCACGACGATCACGATCAACAGCCAGGTCGGTAGAACCGACCCGCCTGAGCTCGAGCCTCCGCCGCCGGTCCCGGCGGTAGAGCTGGTTCCGAGCTCGGCGAATAGCTGCTTCTCGATCACGTCGTAGCAGTCGGTGTACTCGCGGACGTCCGCCGGCATCGTCGCGAGCGCCGTGCGCAGCGCTTCCGGCGGGTAGTGCGCGGTCAGCTTCGAGTGGTTGTTGCAGTCGGAGATCGCCTGCGCAGCGCTACCGCCCTGGGCGGTGGCGAGAGCCGGAGCGACCGCGAACAGGGCGCACACGACCGCAAGCGAGGTGACCAGCCGACGCATAGTGGCCGCAAGCTTATGGGGAAACGACGCCATATAGCTGCATCAACCGGTCGTAGAAGCGATCCTCGCCAAACCGCACGCGGCCGCGTACGAGCGCCGCCGCGCCGCGCTCGGCCCGCAGCGCGGGGTCATGCCACAGCTCCCGGAGCGCGTCCGACCAAGCCGCCTGATCGGTCGCCGGGAGCACCGCGTCCTCGCCCGCGAGCTCCGGCAGCCCGCCGCGGTCCGACGCGAGCACGGGGACGCCGGCGGCGAGCGCCTCGAGCACCGAGTACGGACACGGCTCCTCCCAGCGCGAGGGGGCGAGCACGACCGCGGCGCGCGCGCGCAGCTCAGCGAGCGCGTCGGCGTCGAGCAGGCCGGTGAAGCGGACGTCGGCGCCGGCGGCAAGATCTCGGAGCCGCTCTTCGTCAGGTCCGGCCCCCGCGATCACGAGCGGGACCTCGGCCGCCCGCGCGGCCGCGATCGCGGTGTCGTAGCCCTTCTCCTCGGTCAGGCGCCCGGCGGTCAGCGCGAACTCACCGGCCCCGGCACGCGACTCCGTCGCGAACGCGTCGTTTGGCATGAAGTTGGGCAACGTGGCGGTTAACGAGGCCGGGAGTCCCAAGTCGCGCAGATGCGCCGCGGTCGAGTCGCTGACGGTCACGAACTGGTCGACGTGCTCGTACAGCCGCGGCTGCTGGCGGTGCAACCCCGCGCCGTAGACGACGGCCTCGGGCAGCGATCCCCGGCAGCGCAGCCGGACCCCCGGGAATGTGCTGCTCCCCCGGCACCGGAAGCACGGCGCGCCGTCCCGGTAGGCGATCCCGATCGCGCAGAACAGCCGGAAGTTGTGGAGATGGAGCACGGTCCGGGCGCCGGCGGACCGCGCGGCGGCGAGCGCGCGCCAGCCGAGCGTCGGATGGATGTTGTGGGCGTGGACGACGTCCGCGCCCAGGCGACGCACGGTCCGGCCGACGACATCGGGGTCGAGGCCGCCGGCGAGCAGCCCGAGCGCCGCCCTACCGCGGCCCATCCCCTGGCTCGAGCGCTCGAGGACCTCGACCTCGTGGCCGCGACGGCGCAGGAGCGCGGCGATCTCGGCGACCGCGCGCTCCTCGCCGCCGGTCGTCCGGTAGCGGTTGTGGAGAAGCAGGATCACGCTCGGGACCGCGCGTCAGCGCGCGGTGTCCGGACTCTGGATCAGCACCGCGGCCCCCGATAGCGGAGGACCGAGCAGCCGGCCGGCCTGCGCTCCGACCTGGGCGGGGGTCAGATGCCTGTCCGGACTGACCCTGAACCGGTCGATGAGGAAATCGTCGACCCTCCGGCCGCCGATCAGCGTCACCCCGGCGGGCAGCGGACGCCCGAGCGTCTGCCACGGGTGGCCGACCACGTCGATCTCGCCGATGGTCACGGGCGCTGTCCCGGACCCGCTCCACGGGACCCCCGGCAGGTAGATCGCGAGCGGATCGGTGGCCGCCGAGCCGTCGTAGGCGACGATCGCGCGCGGGCCGGCGGCGGTGCCGAGCGCGCCGGCCACGCCCCGCCAGTTGGGCCGCTGGTACTCGGCATTGCCCGAGATCCGGACCTGGGCGTAGACGAAGCTCGCGAGCAGAATCACGGCCAGGATCGCGCCCGCGATGCGGACGCGAGGTGCGGTGCAGGCGGCGCCGACGACCACGGCCAGGGGAATCCAGGCGGGCATCAGCGCCCTCGCGATGTAGTAGTCCTCGCCCAGGAGCGCGAGGAGCAGGGGGAGCAGCAGCACGACCGCCGCGAGCGCGGCGGCGGCAGTCGCGCCGCGAAGCTGGTCGCCGTCGGCGCCGATCAAGAGCAGGACGACCAGCGCGCCGGCGAGGGCGGCCGCTCCGAGCAGGCCGTAGCTGACGACCGGGCTGAGGTACAGGGTCCCGAGGCCGAAGTCGACCGGTACCTGCTGGATCCGGGTGCCGAGCGGGGTGCCGCTGATGAACCCGAGCAGCGTGCTGGTGGCGTGCGTGAGCAGGAACGGCAGCAGCGCCGCCTGCACGACGACGAGGACACCGATCGCGACGGCGATCGCCCGGCTGCGGGCCACGTAAAGCAGCCACAGCGCCTCCGGAGCGACGAGGAAGCCCGCGAAGGAGTGGGTCAGGAGGGCCAGCGCCGAGAACACGGCCCACAACGTGATGTGCCGGCGGGAGGGCTCTCGCCACGCCCGGGCGAAGTACAGGAGCGACAGGCCGCACAGCGCTGCGAGCAGCATGTACTCCCTGGCCTCCTGCGAGTACCAGATCATGAACGGGCTGAGCGCGGCGAGCGCCGCCGTGAGAAGCCCGGCCCGTCGCGAGACGAGCTCGCGCCCGCACAGGTAGGCAATCGGGATCACGGCCGTCCCGATCAGCGCCGACAGCGACCGCAGGCCGACCTCGCCGGTCCCGAACACCCGCGCCCACAGCCATCCGAGCACGAAGTACAGCGGCGGATTCGTCTCGTGGACGATCATCGAGCTGAACATCGAGCCGAACGAAAGGTGCAGCTCGTGGGCGGCCTGAGCCTCGTCGTACCAGTAGCTCTGCGTGCCCAGCGTGGCGAAGCGCAGCCATGCTCCGACCCCGACGGCCCCGGCGAGGAGCCAGGCCTCGACCGACGTGCTTGCTACCCTCAGCGCCCTGGAGGTCCGGGCCGCCGCTGCGGCGTCCGAGCGGGCCGGGACAAGCATCCGCGCGCATTCTAGAGCCGCACCGGACGCTGATCCTTCGCCCCCGACCGATCTTCGGACCCGAGCGCCGTATCCTTTGACACGAATCGTCGCGCCCACTTTCCGCTGGTTGTCCCGTAGAGCGCGGGCACTCGCGCTGACCCCGGCCGTGTTGGGCGCCGGCGCCGTGGCGGTGCTTCTCGGAGGCTGTGGCGGCGGCGGAGGATCCGCGAAGGCCACCGCGAACGCGTCGGCTTCTCGGCCGCCGCTCGAGACGATCTTCGAGGCCCAGTCCCAGCTGTTCTCCAATCCGGGAGCGACGCTCGATGCGCTCAAGCAAATCGGCGTCGACGACGTGAAGGTGTTCATGCCGTGGGGGTCGATCGCCCCCGGTGGCCTGGCGCACACGGAGCCGGCGGCGTTCGACCCGACCAACCCGGCCGAGTACCCCGCGGCGGCGTGGGGGCCGTATGACGCGATCGTTCGGGCGGCCGCGGCGCGCGGCATGGGCGTCGACCTGGCGCTCGAGGCCCCGGCGCCGCTGTGGGCGATCGGGCCGGGGCTCCCGCCCGGAACCTCGTCGGGGTTCGTCGGGTCGTGGGAGCCCTCTGCCAAGGCGTACGGGATGTTCGTGCAGGCCGTGGGCACGCGCTATGACGGCCATTTCACGCCGCCCGGGGAGAGCGCTCCGCTGCCGGCGGTCCGCTTCTGGTCGATCTGGAACGAGCCGAACTACGGTGCGCAGCTTGCTCCGCAGGCGGTCGACCACTCGACCGTCGAGGTCTCGCCGCTGATCTACCGGGAGCTGCTCGACGCCGCCTGGGCCTCGCTCGCGAAGACCGGCCACAGCGCCGACAAGGTCCTGATCGGTGAGGTCGCCCCGCGCGGCGAGACTACCGGCAACCTGCCGGGGAACTTCTCGGGGATGGTGCCTCTGCGCTTCATCCGGGCGCTCTACTGCGTCGACGGCTCGCTGCACCCGCTCACGGGGTCCGCCGCGACGCTTCGCGGCTGCCCGGCGACCGCTGCGGCTTCGAAGGCGTTCCCGAGCCAGAACCCCGGGCTATTCGACGCGACCGGCTTCGCGGTCCACCCGTATCCACAGGGTCAGGTGACGCCGAACACCGCCACCCCGAACGAGCCCGACTACGCCGACCTGCCGAAGCTGCCGAACCTCGAGGCGACGCTCGACGGAGCCGTGGCCGCGTACGGGTCGAAGAAGCGCTACCCGATCTACGACACCGAGTTCGGCTACCAGACCAACCCGCCGGAGACGATCGCGCGCGCGGTCAACCCGAAGCTGGCCGCGTACTACATGAACTGGGCCGAGTACATCAGCTGGAGTGACCCCCGCGTGGCCTCCTGGGACCAGTATCTGCTCACCGACCCGCCGCCGCCGAGCAATTTCGACACCGGGCTCGAATTCGCGAACGGAAAGCCCAAGGACCCGATGTACGACGCGTTCCGGATCCCGCTGTACCTCCCCCACTCCTCCGGCAAGTCGGGCCAGCCGCTCGAGGTCTGGGGCGACGTGCGGCCGGCTCACTTCGCGAAGGGCTCGCAGGTCGCGAGCATCGAGTTCCAGGCCTCCGGCAAGGGCGCGTGGAAGACCGTCCAGAAGGTCACGCTCGCCGACGCGTACGGCTACTTCGACGTGCACGTGAAGTTCCCATCGAGCGGCTCTGTCCGGCTGATGTGGACGGACCCGGGCGCCGGGCCCGAATACAGCCGGGTCGCTCCGGTCACGATCAGTTAGCCCCGCGCTTGCGGGCGGCGGCCCGCTCGCGGCCGGCGCAACTTCGCCGCGGCAGCCCTGTTGTCTTGAAAGGTGGCCCCGGTGAGAGCACGACCAACGACAAGCGCCGCGCTCGCGATCGTCATCGCAGTCGTGGCCGCTGTCACGCTCACCGCGGGTGGTCTCGCGCTCGCCCCGCCGGCACGGGCGTCGTCGAGCCAGGTGTCGATCATCCAGGACTCGACGCGGATGCTCTCGGACCCGGCCGGGACGATGAGCACGTTCCGGGCGCTCGGCGTCCGGATGGTGCGAATCATCGTCGTGTGGGCGCAGGTCGCGCCCCAGCCCCAGTCCCGCCAGGCCCCGAACGGCTTCAACGCCGCCAACCCGGCCTCGTACCCGGCGGCGAACTGGGCGCCGTACGACCAGATGATCGAACTCGCCCATGCCGACGGGCTCGGGGTCGACCTGACGCTCAGCGGCGGCGCCCCCCGGTGGGCGGAGGGCGCCGGCATCCCGTCGCCGGCGCTCAACAACCAGTTCTGGGCGTGGCGCCCGTCGGCCCAGGCGTTCGGCCAGTTCGCCCGCGCGGTCGGCGAGCGCTACAGCGGCACGTACGTCCCGCCGGGGCAGATCACCCCGCTGCCGCGCGCGAGCTTCTGGGCGATCTGGAACGAGCCGAACTTCGGCGAGGACCTCGGGCCACAGGCGGTCAGTGGGTCGACGGTGTCGGTCGCGCCCGGGATGTACCGTGCGCTCGCCGGCCAGATGTGGAACGCACTCCAAGCGACCGGACATGGGCGCGACACGGTCCTGATCGGCGAGTTCGCGCCGCTCGGCCTGACCGGCCGAGCGCGACCCGGCCATCCCCAGGGACTCCCCGGCGACTTCGGCCAGACCAAGCCGCTCCAGTTCCTGCGCACGCTGTACTGCGTCGACTCGAACTACCGCGAGCTGCGGGGAGGCGCGGCCCGGGCGGTCGGGTGCCCGGCGACCGCCGCCGGCGCTCGCAGCTTCCGGCGCCAGAACCCAGCGCTGTTCAACGCCTCGGGCTTCGCCGACCACCCGTATCCGAGCAACCAGGCCCCGCCGATCGAGACCTCGAAGGACCCCGACATCGCGCCGTTCCCGCGGCTGCCGAACCTCGAGCAGGCGCTCGACCGCCTCCAGCGCGTCTACGGCTCGCGCAAGCGGTTCCCGATCTACGACACCGAGTACGGCTACATCACCCGCCCGCCGAATCGCGACAACTTCGTCTCGCCGTCGACCGCCGCGTACTACATCAACTGGGCCGAGTACCTGAGCTGGAAGCAGCCGCGGGTCGCGAGCACGATGCAGTACCTGCTCTACGACCCGCTGTTCCCGTACGGCTCCGGTTCCGGTGACGGCGGCTTCGCGAGCGGTCTCGTGTACTCGAACGGCAAGCCCAAGCCCGGATACGCCGCCTACCGCCTGCCACTGTTCCTGCCGGTGACCTCTACGGCGCGCCGGCGCTCGCTCGAGGTGTGGGGGTGCGTGCGGCCGGCGCGCTACGCGATCCTCGGCGCGTCGCAGGCCGCCGTGCCAGACGGCACGACGACCGCGTCAGGCGGACCCCAGACCGCCCAGATCCAGTTCGCCCGAACCGGGTCCCGGACGTTCACGTCGATGCGGACGGTGACGATCCGAAACGCCAACAACTGCTACTTCGACGTCCGGATGAAGTTCCCGGCGAGCGGCACGGTCAGGCTGGCCTACGCATATCCGACGAACCCGGTGCTCGGGTTCGCGCCGGCGGTGCAGGGCAGCACCGTGTACAGCCGGTCGGTTCAGGTCAAGCTCGGCTAGCCCCGAGCCTCGGGGCTACTCGGTGTACATCGATTCGATCTCGGCCTCGTACTTGGCCTCGATCGGACGACGCTTGAGCTTCATCGTCGGCGTCAGCTCGTCGCCGCCGGGGAGCCAGTCGCCCGGGACGATCGTGAATCGCTTGATCTGCTCGACCCGGGCGAGGTGCTCGTTGGCGCTGTCGATCGCGGCGCCGACCGCAGCGATCACCGGCTCCTCGTGCGCGAGCTCCTCGAATGCCGTCGCCTCGACCCCCTGCTGGGTCGCCCACTGCGGAGCGAAGTCGGCGTCGAGCACGATCAGGGCGGTGTTGTAGCGACGGCGATCGCCAATGCAGACCGCCTGCCCGATCAGCGGGCTCGAGGACTTGATCGTGGCCTCGATGTTCGCCGGCGACATGTTCTTGCCGGCGGCGTTGATGATGATCTCCTTCTTGCGGTCGACGATCCGTAGGAACCCGTCGTCGTCGAGCTGACCGATGTCGCCGGTGTGGAGCCAGCCGTCGGCGTCGATCGCCTCGGCGGTCCTTTCAGGCGCGTTCCGGTAGCCGGTCATCACGCAGTCGCCACGGACGAGCAGCTCCCCGTCGTCGGCGATCTTGATCTCGACGCCGGGCTCGGCCGGGCCGACGGTGCCGATCCGCACCTCGCCGGGCCGGTTGCAGGTGCCGACCCCGCACGTCTCCGACATCCCCCACAGCTCTCCGAGCTCGATCCCGAGCGCGTGGAAGAACTCGAGCACCTCGACGGGGGTCGGGGCGGCGCCGACGTTGACCGAGATCGCCTGGTCGAGGCCGAGCATCTGGCGGAGCTTGGAGAACATCTGCTCGTCGGCCTGGGCGACCTTCGCCTCGAGCTCGGGCGGCACCGGCTCCCCGCGCTGGCGCAGCCGCACGCGTTGTAGCGACGCCTCGAGCGCGTCCTGGATCGGACGTCGCTGCTCCTCGGGCTGGGCGGCCTGCATCGTCTCGAGGCCGGCCTTCAGCTTTTCCCAGATCCGCGGGACCGCGAAGAACCAGGTCGGCCTGACCTGGGGCAGGTACGAGACGACCTCGCGCGGGTTCGGGCAGCACGTGATCGTGCCGGCGTAGACGACCGGGATGTAGTGGTGGGCCATCCGCTCGGCGATGTGCGCGGCCGGCAGCCATGAGATCACCTTCGCGCCGGGATCGAACGGGATGACCTGCTCGACGGCCTGCGCGCCGGCCATGATGTTGCGGTGCGACAGCTGAACGCCCTTCGGCGGGCCGGTCGTCCCCGAAGTGTAGATCAGCGTCACGAAGTCATCGGGTCCGACGTGCGCGAGGTTTGCAGTGGGGTCAAAATCAGGGTTCGAGCCCTCGACGTCCGCGAGCGCGATCGTGTCCTTCGGGGCGTCGCCGTCGACGACGATTACGTGCTCGAGCCCGGGGAGGCCCTTGCGGGCCTCGAGCATCACGCCCAGGTGCGCCTGCTCGACGATCGCCAGCTTCGACGCGGCGTCGCCGATCAGGTACTGGATCTCGGCGGAGGGATAAGTCAGGTAGATCGAGAACGGCGTCGCGCCGAGCATCGCCGCCGCCATGTCGACGACGTGGAACTCAGGGCGGTTGCCGAGCATGATCGCGACCGTGTCGCCGCGGCGGACCCCGAGCCTCGCCAAGCCTCCCGCCACGGCCTCGACCCGGCGGAGCAGCTCCGACCACGTCAGCGACACGCTGTCGTCCGTGGTGCGAACCGCGACGATCTCGGGGTGGTTGGCCGCGGTTCGCCGGAGCGCCTCGGTCACCGTCGGGGCGTCAACCGCCCGGCCGACCGCCGGCGAGACCGTGCTGCTGCTCTCCATGCTGCCTGCTCCTCCACCGTAGGGCTCGAATGTGCTGGGCACCGTAGCAGCGCCGCGCGGAGCTATCGCCGCCTTCGCGACGGGTCGCTAATGGATGCCGAAGCCGGGACCGGACAGCGTCGATATGTCGTTCGAGAGGCCGATCACGAAGATCAGCAGGATCAGGACGAACCCGACCACGCCGGCGCGCTCCATGACCTCGAACGGGATCCGCTTGCCCCTGACCTTCTCCGCCACTGCCCAGAACACGTGGCCACCGTCGAGCGGGAGGAACGGGAACAGGTTGATGATCGCGAGCGACAGCGAGATCAGGCCGAGCACGTAGAACGCCTCGGTCGCGCTGGTCGCGAAGGACTCCTGGGTAGCGGTGTAGCCGTAGACGATGCTGTGGAGCTGCTTTCGCTCCTGCGGCTCGAACAGGCGCGCGACGACTGAGACGGTGCGGGTCGTGACGTACCACATGTTGCTGCCCGACAGCGACGCCGCCTTGACAACGCCGATCGGTTGCTGGCTCGAGCCGAAGCTGACGCCGAGCAGTGGCCGATTCTCGCCGTCGGCGGTGCTGTACCTCGGCCTGATCTCGAAAGTCATGAGCTTTCCGTCACGGCGGACGACGACCCGGGCAGGCGTGGCCGCGACGCAGTTGTTCACCTGCGCGCCGACGCACCGATGGGTGCCGATCTGATTCCGGATCGCATCCTCCGAGCCGCCGACGCCGTCGACGGAAACGACATGGTCACCGAGATGCAGCACCGACGCGGACGCCGACCCCTTCGTGATGCCCGCGACGTTGGTGGTTCCGACGGCCTGGCCGATCGAAAGGAAGATCGCCCAGAAGATCACGAACGCGATCACCAGGTTCACGAACGGACCGGCGAGGATCACGACGATCCGCTTCCACACCTTCTGGTTGTAGTAGGCGCGATGGACGACGTCGGGCGGGATGTCCTCGTGCGGGTTCATCCCGGTGATGCGGACATACCCACCCAGCGGGAACGGCCCGATGCCGTACTCGGTCTCGCCGCGTCGGAACTTGACGAGCAACGGGCCCATGAACAGCGAGAACCGCTCGACGCGCATCCCGACCGCTTTGGCGGCCGTGAAGTGGCCCGCCTCGTGGAGGATGATCAGCGCGACGAAGCCCAGGAAGGCAAGGACGTACGACACCCAACCCAGTGTGGCAGGCGTTCAAACGTTGCCCCTAAGAACGCGATCAGAGTCCGGCGCTATGCCGCGGCCCGGTCGGCCACGAGCTCGCCGGCGATCCGCCGTGCGTCGGCGTCGGCTTCCCCGAGCGTCTCGAACGAATGGACCGGCTGGGGCGGAAGCTGCTCGAGCGTCTCCTCGATCACCTCGGCGATGTCCAGGAACCCCAGTCGGCCGGACAGGAACGCGTGTACGGCGACCTCGTTGGCGGCGTTCATCGTGCACGTAGCGGTCCCGCCGGTGCGCGCGGCCTCGCGGGCGATGCGGACGCAGCTGAACGTCTCCTCGTCGACGGGCTCGAACGTCAGGCTCCCGAGCTCGACCAGGTCGAGCGGCCGCACGGGGACGTCGACGCGCTCGGGGTGGTGGAGCGCGTACGAGATCGGCACGCGCATGTCCGGATAGCCCAGGTGCGCAAGCGTGGCGCCGTCGCACAGCTGGATCAGGCTGTGGATGATCGATTGTTTGTGCACGACGATGTCGATCTGTTCGTACGGCGTGCCGAACAGGTGATGGGCCTCGATCAGCTCGAGCCCTTTGTTCATCAGCGTCGCCGAGTCGATCGTGATCTTGCCGCCCATCGCCCACGTCGGGTGGGCGAGCGCCTGCTCGATCGTGACCTGCTCGAGGTCCTCGCGCTTGAGGCCGCGGAACGGGCCACCCGAGGCGGTCAGGATCAGCCGGTCGACGGTCCCGGGGCGCTCGGAGGCCAGCAGCTGGTGCAGCGCCGAGTGCTCCGAGTCGACGGGGATGATCGCGGCACCGGTCGCCTCGGCGAGCGCGGTCACGAGCTCGCCGCCGACGACCAGCGACTCCTTGTTCGCGAGCGCGAGGTCGATGCCCTCGCCGAGCGCCGCGACCGTCGGAAGCAGCCCGGCCGAGCCGACGATCCCGTTCAGCACCAGGTCGCACTCGCACTCGGTGATAAGCCGCACAACGCCGTCGGGCCCGGACAGCACGTCACCGCCGGTCCACGCCTCGCTCGCCCGCGCAGCCGCGTCGGGGTCGGCCACCGCGACTTTGCGGACGCCGTGCCGGCGGGCCTGCTCGAGCAGCGCCTCCCACGAGCTCGCGGCACTGAGCGCGACGACCGTGAGGTCGGGCGAGCGCGAGACCACGTCGAGGGCCTGGCAACCGATCGACCCGGTCGAGCCGAGGATCGCGATGCGTCGGGGCACAGCCTCAGTCTAGGGCCGCGCTCGTGGCGGCTCGGGAACGACCGGCCTCAGTGGGCCAGGACCGCGAGCCAGATGTAATAGCCGACGACGACCGTGAACAGTGCGCCGTCGAGGCGATCGAGTGCGCCGCCGTGCGGTCCGAACACGCTGCCCGAGTCCTTGGCCCCGGCATCGCGCTTGACCAGCGACTCGAACAGGTCGCCGAGCGGCCCGAGCACCGCCACCGCCACCCCGAGCAGGAGCGCGTTGCCCTGGGTGAGCCACGTCTGATACAGGCCGGCGAGGAACACCGCCAGGATCGCGACCAGCATCCCGCACACCAGCCCCTCGACGGTCTTGTTCGGCGATACGTTCGGCGCGAGCGGCCTGCGCCCGAACAGCCGCCCGCCGATGTACGCCCCGGTGTCCCCTAGAAACGTCCCGACCAGGACGTCGAGGAACACGCCGTTGCCGTGCTCGAGCTGGCGCAGCAGCTCGGCGTGGGCGAACGCAAACCCGACCCAGTAGACGCCGAGCAGCGTCCCCGCGATCGCGACCGTCGGGCGGCGCCGGTCGCTGACCATCACGGCCAGCAGGGTCACGGGTACGGCCGCCATCGCGACCTCGAGCACATGGCCCGCGTTGCCCGACCGGGCGACGAGCACCATCACCACGACCGCGACGAAACCCACCGCGGCGACCGGCCGCCAGATCCTCAGCAGTCCGTAGGCCTCATGCATGCAGATCAGCCCGGCCACGATCAAGAACAGCGCGAACGGCAGCCCTCCGAGGTTGTTGAAGATGATCGTGGCGATCGCGAGCGGCACCGCCACCAGGATCCGCGTGAACAGATCCGAGCGCCGGCGCGGCTTCTTGGGTGGCTCCTCGCGCGGCGCTCGACGCTGCCGCGACGCCGCGCCGGTGCGCGCCGGCGGCATCGCCTACCTGCCTCCGAAACGGCGGCGGCGCACGGCAAAGTCCTCGAGGCTCTCCTCGAGCGACTCCCGCGAGAAGTCCGGCCACAGCTCGTCGCGGAACACCCATTCCGAGTACGCCCCCTGCCACAGCAGGTAGTTCGAGATCCGTCGCTCGCCGCTGGTTCGGATGATCAGGTCGGGATCGTGCATGTCGGGGGCGTAGAGGTGGGCGCGGAAGTCCTCTTCGGTGCCTGACGTGAAAGTTCGCGCTGCATCGACGATTTCCGCCCTGCCGCCGTAGTTGAACGCCACGAACAACGTGATCCGTGTGTTGTCCGCGGTCAGCCGCTCGGCCCACTCCATCCGCTCGACCAGCGCCGGCGGCACGGGATCGCTCCGGCGCCCGATGAAGCGCATCCGGACTCCCTCGTCGTGCAGCTCGGGGGTCTCGAGCTTGATCCGACGGCCCATCATCGCCATCAGTCCCTGGACCTCCGGCTCGGGGCGGACCCAGTTCTCGGTCGAGAACGAGTACACGGTCAGTTCCTTGATGCCGAGGTCGACGGCGTCGCGGAGCCGAGCCTTGACCGCGTCCGCGCCGGCTTCGTGCCCCGCGAGCGCTGGCAGGCCGCGGCTCTTGGCCCAACGTCCGTTGCCGTCGGTGATGATCGCGACGTATTGGGCCCGAGCCCGTGAACCCGGGTCGTGGGCGGTTTCTCGCTCACTCGGCGAGACCACCTACACCTCCAGGATCTCTGCTTCCTTGTGCTTCAGCGCCTCGTCGAGCTCGCCGATCCGCAGGTCGGTGACCTTCTGGAGCTCCACCTCGGCGCGGTGCTCGTCGTCGGATCCGGCCTCGCCGGCTTCCTTGAGCTCGCGCAGATCGTGCATCACGTCGCGGCGGACGTTGCGGATCGCGACCCGGCCCTCCTCGGCGATGTGCTTGACCACCTTGACCAGCTGCTTGCGCCGCTCCTCGGTGAGCTCGGGGACGCCGAGGCGGATCAGGTTGCCGTCGTTGTTCGGAGTCAACCCGACGTCGGACTCGAGGATCGCCCGCTCGATCGCCTTGATCGAGCTCTTGTCATACGGCTGGATCGTCAGTAGCCGGGCCTCCGGCGCGCTGATCGTCGCGAGCTGTTTGAGCGGCGTCGCCGTCCCGTAGTAATCGACCTGGATGCGGTCCAGCAGGGCCGGGCTCGCTCTTCCGGTGCGGACCGATCCGAACTCGGACCTCGTCGACTCCACCGACTTGTGCATCCGCTCCCGGGCATCGGCCAGGAAGTCGTCGATGATGTCGGTTGTCATGTCCTCACCAGCGTCCCCACTCGTTCTCCGGACACTATCTTGTCGATGTTGCGCCCGTCGGTCATGTTGAAGACGACGATCGGGAGATTGTTGTCCATACAAAGGGCGAACGCGGTTGAGTCCATCACCTGGAGGCCACGCGTGAGCGCGTCCTTGTGCGTGATCTCGGGGATGAACTCGGCGTTCGGGTCCAGGCGCGGATCGGCCGTGTAGACGCCCTCGACCCGGTTCTTGGCCATCAGGATGATCTCGGCATGGAGCTCCGCGGCGCGCAGCGCGGCCGCGGTGTCGGTCGAGAAGAACGGGTTGCCGGTACCCGCCCCGAAGATCACGATCCGGCCCTTCTCGAGGTGGCGCATCGCGCGCCGGCGGATGTAGGGCTCGGCGACCTCCGAGATAGTGATCGCGGACTGCACCCGGGTCTGGACGTCCTCCTTCTCGAGCGCGTCCTGGAGTGCCAGCGCGTTCAGGACGGTCGCCAGCATCCCCATGTAGTCGCCGGTGGCGCGGTCCATGCCGCGCGCGGCCGCCGCGAGGCCGCGGTAGATATTGCCGCCGCCGACGACGATCGCCACCTCGACGTTTCGCCTGTGGACGGCCGCGATCTGCGAGGCGATTTCGTGAACCCGGTTCGGGTCGGTCCCGTACTCGAGATCGCCCATCAGGGCCTCGCCCGACAGCTTCAGCAGGACCCGCCGGTAGACGGCCGGCCGCGGCGGGTGTCGAGAGGCGTCGTGCTCGGAGACCACGTTGGTCGAGCTCACCTCACGCGCCCACCGAGAAGCGGGCGAAGCGGCGGATCACCACGTTCTCCCCGGTCTCGGCGGCGAGTTCGGCCCGCAGCCCCTCGATCGTCTTACCGCCGTGCTTGTCCTCGTTGACGTGCTTCTGGCGCAGCAACACAACGTCGTCGAGCCACTTGTCGAGCTTGCCGGCGACGATCCGCTCGCGGACGTTCTCCGGGCGGTCCGCCGCCTGCTCGATCGCGATCCGTTCCTCGCGCTCGCGGTCCTCGACGGGAACGTCCTCGTCGCGGACGGCAAGCGGCGCGGCCGCGGCGATGTGGAGCGCGAGGTCCCGCACGAACCCGACGAAGTTGTCATTGCGCGCGACGAAATCCGTCTCGCAATCAACCTCGACGAGCACGCCGATCTTGTTGCCGGCGTGGATATAGCTCTGGACCACGCCCTCGGCTGCCTCCGCGCCGGCACGCTTGGCCGCCTGGGCCTGGCCCCTCGCACGCAGGATCTCGACCGCGCGCTCGACGTCGCCGTCGGCTTCGCTCAGGGCTTCGCGGCACGCCAGAACACCCGCGCCGGTTCGGTCGCGGAGGGCCTTCACTTCCTTAGCGCTGATCGCACTCATGAGTTCTCCTCCGCAGCTTCTGGCCCGGGGTTCTGCTCGGGTTCGGAGGCCTCTGCGTCGGCCGGGGCCGGCGCCCCGGCCGCCGGTTCCTCTGCCGCAGGTGGTTCGGCCGGCGGTGGCGCCTCGGCCTGGGGCTCGGCCTGGGGCTCGGGATCGGCCGCGGGCGCGGCGGCCGGCTCTTCGGCGGGTGGCGCCTTAGCCACGGGCGCTTCGGCCGCGGGCGCCGCGGGCGCTTCCGCCGCTGGCGCTGCGGGTTCTGTCTCCGGAGCCTCCTGGGCGGCCGCCGCGGTCGGCTCAGCCGCAGCCGCCTCGGGCGCCGGCGCAGGCGGGGCCGGTGCCTCTGGCGCGGGTGCGGCCGCCTCGGGCTCGGGCGCCGGCGGAACCGGAGCAGCCTGCGCCTGTTGCGCGGCCGCCTCGGCCGCGGCGGCCTCCTGGCGCGCACGCTCCTCAGCCTCCTGCCGGGCTAGCTCCTCGGCCTCCTGGCGCTCGCGCTCAAGCCGAGCCTGCTCCTCGGCCGCCTCCTGACGTGCGCGCTCCTCAGCCTCCTGCCGGGCTCGTTCCTCGGCCTCCTGGCGCTCGCGCTCGAGCCTGGCCCGCTCCTCCTCCTCGCGGAAGACGTTATGACCCTGGCTGACGACGTCGCCGACCGCCCGCGTGATCAGGGCGCACGAGCGGATCGCGTCGTCGTTGCCCGGCACGACGTAGTCGATCCCGTCGGGATCGCAGTTGGTGTCGACGAGCCCGATGATCGGGATCCGCAGGCGCTGCGCCTCGCGCACGGCGATCGCCTCGGTCTTCAGGTCGATCACGAACACGGCGTCGGGGACGCGCTGCATGTTCTTGACGCCACCGAGGTTCGCGCGCAGCTTCGCGAGGTCGGCCAGCGCCGCCATCCGCTCGCGCGTGGGCAGCAACTGAAGCTGCCCTTCTGACTCGTAGCGCTCGAGGTCGTGTAGGCGCTTGATCCGCAGCGAGATCGTCTGGAAGTTCGTCAGCAGGCCGCCAAGCCAACGATGGTTGACGTACGGCATGTCGGCGGCCTCCGCGTTCTCTTTGATCGTGTCGCGCGCCTGCTTCTTGGTCCCGACGAACAGCACGGTCCCGCCACGGCGCGACACGCCCGAGGCGAAATCGCGTGCGTCCTCGAGCAGGACCTGCGTCTGGAGGAGGTCGATGATGTAGTTCCCGTCGCGCTCGCCGAAGATGAAGCGGCGCATCTTGGGGTTCCATCGACGGGTCTGGTGGCCGAAATGGACGCCGGCCTCCAGTAGCTCCTTGATTCCTATCTGAGCCACTAGGTCTACTCCCTTATGTGTTGTTTGGGGTGCAATCGCCCGTTCATGCGCGCTCGCGGACCTCGGGTATCGAGGCAGGGCGCGATCCACATGAACGGGATCGGGGACGGTTCAACTGAGTTTACGCAAGTTTTGGCTCGCCACTACGTTTTCAGGTGTAGCGGGCCATTCGCTTCCCCTACCTTCAGCGGTGGCTCGCGCGCGGGCCGAACCTCCCTTCCCCTACCTCCGGTGGCTCGGTTCGCAACGTCAGGCGGGGCGGCTGTGGACGGGCCGCCCCGCCGTCTATTTCTGGTGGTCGTACGCCTCGGGGCAGCCCTCGCTCCAGTGATCCGCTTGCCGCAAGGCCTCCCGATTGGCCTCGCGTAACGAGACCCCCGCAAGGGCTGCCCGACGCGCACCGACCACCCATAGACAGCCCGCCCGGCCGCCCTTACACAACCCGGCCGCCCATAGGTTCGCCGCGGGCGCCCTACTCCTCCCCCTCCGCCACCGCCAGCGCCGCCACCAGATCGTCCGGCAGCGGCGACGCGGCGTCGATCAGCTCTCCCGTCACCGGGTGCTCGAACGCCAGCCTCGTGGCGTGCAGGAACTGACGCGTCAGCCCCAGCCGCCCCGCCGCCCCGTACTGGGGGTCGCCGGATACCGGGTGCCCGATTGCGGCCAGGTGCACGCGGATCTGGTGGGTGCGGCCGGTCTCGAGCGTGACCCGCAGCAGCGCGGTCGCCGGCAGCAGCCGCTCGATCTCAAAGTGCGTGCGCGCCTCGCGCGTGTCGTCGCTGTCGATCGACATCAGCTTCCGGTCGCGCCGGTGGCGCCCGATCGGCGCGTCGATCGTCCCGGTCCTCGCTGGCGGATGGCCGTCGACGAGCGCGAGGTACTCGCGGCGGAGGCCGCGACGCGCGAGCAGCGCCTTGAGCGCGCGATGGACCTCGTTGCGTTTGGCGACGACCAGGAGCCCCGAGGTGTCGCGGTCGAGGCGATGCACGATCCCCGCGCGCCACGGGTGCTCGCCGCCGGCCGCCCGCCCCTCGAGCGCCTGGGCGAGCGTCCCCGCCCAATGCCCACGGGCGGGATGCACGACCACGCCGGCCGGCTTGTCGACGACCATCAGGTACTCGTCCTCATACGCGATCCCGAACTCCGCCTGGTCGCCACCGTCCTCCCCGGACCCGGCCTCCACCACGTCGTCGACCTCGATCGCCTCGCCGGCGCGGACCAGGTGGCGCTTGGGCACGAGCGCGCCGTCGACCCGCACGCGGCCGGCGTCGATCAGCATCTGCGCTCGCGCCCGGGAGCCGAGCATGGTCCCAAGGAACCGGTCCAGGCGCGTGCCCGCCGCCGCGTCGGGGACGGACACCTCGATGCGCGTGTCGGCGCTCAACTCTGCCGCCTGCCCTCGAGCACGTACAGCAGCACGAACACGCCGAACGTGATCGACATGTCGGCGACGTTGAACGCCGGCCAGTGCGGGAGCTTGATGAAGTCGGTCACGGCACCGTGCGCGATCCGATCGATCAGGTTTCCGAGCGCGCCACCGACCAGCATCCCGGTCGGGAGCCACAGCAACGGTCGGTCGGGACGGAGCGCGAGATAGCCGACGAGTAGCGTCAACGCGGCCAGGGTCAGCACGATCACGAGCGCCCCTCCGCCGGCGAACAGCGTGAACGCGACGCCGGTGTTCCGGTCGTGGACGAGCGTCACCCCCGGCAGGAACTTGTGGTGATCGCCGACCTCGATGTTGGACCTGACCAGGCTCTTGGTCACCTGGTCGAGGATCACGACCACCGCCGCGACCAGCGCGGCACGGGCGAAGGTCGCCACCCTGACCGATGTGTTCGTCCGCGTCATCTCACGCGGGCGCTCAGCCCGCAACCACGATCCTGCGCATCAGCCCTGGATCAGCATGACCACGATGTACTGCACGATGTACAGCACGATGATCGCGACCATCGGGGTGAGGTCGAACATGCCGATCGGCGGGATGAAGCGACGGAACAGCTTCAGGTAGGGCTCGCACACGTCGCGCAGGAAGTTCATGATCGCGTCCACGACCCGCGAGTACGGCGGGCGCAGCCCGAGCGAGAACATCATGTTCAGCAGGATGTAGACGAAGATCAGGAGGATGTAGACGAGGAACACCGCCTGGACGTAGTTGGCGATGTCGTTGCGGGTGAGGGCTGCGATCAGCATCAGCGGTGGGCCTCCACGACGGCGTCCATCGCGTCCTGGAACGCCGGCCGTACGCCTCCGCGCTCGAGCGCCGCCAGGCCCCGCGCGGTTGTGCCTCCGGGCGAGCTCACCTCGCGCCGGACGGCGAGCGTGTCGTAGTCGCGCATCTTGAGCAGTGCGGCAGTCCCGGCCATCGTTTCGGCGACGAGCTCGCCGGCAACCCCGGCCGCGAGTCCGTGGCGGATGGCGGCGTCGACTTGGGCTTCGACCAGCAGCGCGTTATAGGCGGGTCCGACCCCCACAACCGCGCCGGCCGCGCCCATCAGGCTCTCGGACACCCCGACGACGACTCCCAGCCGCCCGAACAGCGCGAGCACTTGGGCCTCGAGCGCGACGTCGACATCGCGCTCGGCCGCGTAGCAGAGTACGCCGCGCCTGACCTCGACCGGAGTGTTCGGCATGAACCGGAACACCGGGACGCCGTACTGCTGGCGGAGCGCTCCCGTGTCAACGCCGCTGAGGACCGAGGCCACGGCCTTGGCGTGACCGCGCAGCTCGTTCGCCACCGAGTGCCATTGCGTCGGCTTGTGGCAGAGCACGACGAGGTCGGCACGATCGGCGACGGCGACGTTCGAGTCGAGTGCCTCGCCTCCGAGCTCGTTCGCCAGCGCCTTCGCCCGGCCTGACCCGCTGTCGGACACGAGCACAGGGTCGCCCCAGCCGCGCGCGAGCGCGCGGGCCATGTTGCCAGCGCCGATCAAACCGACCTGCATACGTTGAAATCTACCGGTGATGGGCCAGATCGCTCGATGCCGCGGAGAATTACGCCGGCACGCGAGCCCACCCGAGCTCAGCTTTGGTTGAAGAAGCCCTTCTCGAGCAGCCTGGCTCGCTCTTCCGCCGAAACCTCGACGTTGCGCGGAGTGAGCAGGAACACCTTGTCGGCGATTCGCTGCATGCCTCCGTCGAGCGCATAAGTGAGCCCGCTCGAGAAGTCGATCAGACGCTTGGAGAGGTCGTGATCGGTCTTCTGAAGGTTGAGGATGACCGGGATCGCGTCCTTGAACTTGTCCGCGACGTCCTGGACCTCGTTGAAGTTCTTGGGCTCGACGAAGTGCACCCGGTCGGCTCCCCCACGCCCGTTCCCACGCCCGCCGCTCACCGGCCGCAGCGACGCCGTACGCGGCTCGGCTTCGGGATCGTCGGCGAAGATGTCGTCGAACTCGTCGCGCCGGCGCCGCGAGCTGAGACGGCGCACGTTCGGACGCTCACGGTACGCGTCCTGGGCCTCCGCCTCCGGCTCGTTGTACGGCTCGAGGTCATCCTCGTAATCCTCGTCATCCGCAAGCCCGAAGTACATGAGCGTGCGGTGCCAAGTATCTCGTAAGGCCATCTCGGAATCGAAGTTTCGGTGGGCGACCGTAATTCCCTGCTGTGATTATGACGCGCTGGACCGGTACAAGCTTGTGCCGAGCCGCACAATCGTCGCGCCCTCCTCGACGGCGACCAGGTAGTCCTGGCTGGTCCCCATCGACAGATGCCGCAGGCCGTGTTCGCGGGCGAGTTCGCGGAGCGCCGCGAAATGCCCCCGGCTCGCCTCCGGGGTCGGCGCGAGCGGGGGCATCGTCATCAGCCCGGCGACGCTCACCGGGCATCGCTCGAGATACTCCGGCAGCGCCGACGGGGGGATCCCGCTCTTTCCGGCCTCGCCGGCGACGTTGACCTCGATCAGGACCTCGGTGTCGGCCGCACCGTAGCGACCGAGCTGCTCGAGCGCCGACTCGCTCGCGATCGTCTCGATGTAGCGCACGTGCGGGAGAACCTGGCGGACCTTGCGGCTCTGGAGATGGCCGATGAAGTCCCAGGTGAACGCGCCGGGGTGCGCCTGCACCTTCTCGAGTAGGTCCTGGGCGCGGTTCTCGCCGACGAGCTCGATGCCCGCCTCGGCGAGAACGGCGAGCTCGTCGACCGGGACGTACTTCACCGCCGCGAGGATCTGCACGTCGGCGGGATCGCGGTCAGTGGCGGCGATCTCGGACCGGACCCGCTCGAGGTTCGCGCGGACGTCGTCGGCCCGGAGGCCCCGGATCAGCTCAACCACACCAACCCGGCCTGACGTCCGGTGACGCCGCGGTCGCGGCGGTGAGAGAAGAACAGCGCTTCGTCGGAGCAGATCGTGCACAGCTCGACGTCGTACACGGTCTCCACGCCCGCGCGCTTGAGCTGGTCGCGCGCGATCGCTTTGAGGTCGAGGTTGCGCCCGTGCCGCACGCGGTCGCCCTGGTCGGCGAACACCTCGCGCACCTCCTCGCCGACCTCGTAGCAGCATGGGCCGGCGCCGGGACCGATCGCCGCCGCTAGCGGGCCGTCGGCGCCGAGGTCGCGGAGCGCGCGGACGCCCTCGGCCAGGATCCCCCCGGCGAGGCCCCGCCACCCGGCGTGGAGCATCGCGACCGCGCGTCCGCCGCCACCGTTCCCCGCGCCGGCAGAGACCGCGATCGGCAGGCAGTCCGCGGTCAGCACCATCGGCGCGACCTCGCCGAGCCGAGTCGCCTGGCCGTCGGCTTCGGGCAGATCGATGTCCCCGTCGGGGAGCGGCGCCACGAACTCGTCGTCGGGGTGCGTGACCGTCCGGACGAACGTGCCGTGAACCTGCCGGATGTGCGCGGGCCTGGCCCCGACCTGCTCCTGGAGCCTCGCGCGGTTGCGCCGCACCGCGTCCGCGCTGTCGGCGGTCAGCCGCCCGAGGTTGAGGCTCGCGTACGGGCCTCCCGAGAATCCGCCCCGACGGGTCGTGAACAGCGCGTGTGCGCCGGGGAGCGCGATCCCAACGTGCTCCTCCCAGGCGTAAAAGGGCGCCGGCAACCTCATCTCGCTGGTTGTAGCAACCGGTGCGGGCTACTCGGGCGCGCCGGCGGCGTCGAGCGCCGCCGCGAGCTCCTGATCGCGTCCGGAGACGCGCCCGTCGAGCTTCGCGGCCAGCGCCACACGCAGTCCGCGCCCGATCGCGGGACCCTCCGAGACCCCGGCGGCGATCAGGTCGCGGCCGTCGATTTCGAGGCCGACGTGGCGGAGCGCACCAAGCCATTCGCGGGCCTCGGTCTGGGGGCCGAGCGCGCCGGCGAGGGCGACCAGCTCCGGCGGTCCCGCGCCCGCCGCGGCCGCGATCTCCGACGGCACGCCCGCCGCGCTCAGCACGAGCGCGACCTCGTCAGCGCGGGTCGCGGCGGCCACGATCGCGTCGCGGTCCTCGGCCTCGAACGCGAGCGAATCGAGGAGTGCAGTGAGCTCGGGCGCCGGCACCCCGCGTGCAGCAACCGCCAGCGCGAGCCGGTCGCGCCGCCCTCCGTCCGCCGGCAGGAGCGCGACGGCGCGTCTCGCCAGGCCCTCGTCGTCGACCCCGAACCCCGGGCGGATCGCGGCGTCGAGCCCGAGCTCGCGTAGACCGAGCAGCGCCCCGACGGGGTCAGGCTCGCGCGCGAGCAGCCGGAGCTCCGCCCCCACCCGTGGGCCGCTGACGGTGGCGAGCGCGCCGCCCGCGATCGCCCGCTCGGCGAGCGCCCGGGTGTCAGGCTCGATCTCGAACCCGAGACGCGTGGCGTAGCGGACCAGCCGGAACAGCCGCGTCGGGTCGTCGATGAAGCTCTGGTCGTGGAGCACGCGGAGCCGGCGGGCGTCGAGGTCCTCGAGCGCCGGAGGCACCGAGCGCAGCTCGCCGGCGAGGTCGCCGTCGAGCGCAAGCGCGAGCGTGTTGACCGTGAAGTCCCGCCGCCCGAGGTCCTCCGTCAGCGGCGCCGGCGCAACGTCCGGGAGCGCGCCCGGGTGGGCGTAGGTCTCGCGGCGCGCGCGGGCGATGTCGTAGCTGTGGCCGTCTAGGGTGACGGTCGAGGTCCCGAACCGGTCGTGGACCTTCAGCTCGCCCCCCAGCGAGGCCGCGAACGCGGCCGTGTCGCCTTCGACCACCAGATCGAGATCCACCGGGCGACCTCCGAGCAGCAGGTCGCGCACAGCCCCGCCGATCAGATACACCGTCGGCGCCTCCGGCAGCCGTGAGATCAGCGGTCGCGCCGCGGGAAGCGCGATCGCCTGCTCGAGCAGCTCGGGAAGTAACTCGGACATAGTCATAGTTTCTTCCCAAGCGGCCGCGGGAGTGCGCACCCCGGGGTTCCGGGAGGACCGGTGGCTAGCATGCTGCCCATGCCGAGCCCCGGATCGCGACGGTGGCTGCGGTATGGGCTCGCCGCCGTCGTTGTTCTGTTGGTCGCGGCTGGAGGCGCGGTTGCGTTCGTCCTCGCCCATTCGCCGCACAACGTCTCCCATCCAGATGTCGAGTTCACGGCGCCGACGACAACGGCGGCGGTCGCCCCCAAGAAGACCCCCGTCAACAACTTCACCTGGCCGTGGTACGGCTACGACGCTGGTCGCACGCGGACATTCACGGCCGGCAACGTCCCCGAGCCGCCGCTGCACGTCGGTTGGAAGTTCCAGGACTACGCGCTGCTCGAGTTCCCGCCGGTGATCCACGGCAACAGCCTGTACGTGATGGACGACGACGCCTCGGCCAAGGAGCTCGACTCGAAGACCGGCGAGAAGGTGTGGGAGACCAAGGTCGGGACGCTGGCGGCGGCCTCGCCGGCGCTCGGGGTCAACCAGGGCCTGCTGTACCTCTCGGTGCTGTCCGCGCACGGCCACGCCCCCGGCGACGGGCGGTTCATCGCGCTGTCGATGAAGACCGGCCGGGTCGTGTGGTCGAAGGTGATCCCTCCCGGTACCGAGTCCTCGCCGATCGTGTCCGGGAACGCGGTGTATTTCGGCGACCAGGGCGGGACCGTGTACTCGCTGAACGCCAGCACCGGTCACACGAACTGGACCTACCACGCGAGCGCCGCCGTCAAGGGAGGTCCGGCGATCGCGAAGGGCGTCCTGTACTTCGGCGACTACTCGGGGCGCGCGTACGCGCTCAACGCGGCCACCGGCCACAAGGTGTGGGCGGTCAACACTGGCGGCGCGGACTTTGGCTTCGGCTCGGGCAATTTCTACTCGACGCCGGCGGTCGCCTTCGGGCGTGTCTACATGGGCAACACCGACGGCCGCGTGTACTCGTTTGCCGCCAAGACCGGCCAGCTCGCGTGGGCCACGGGCACGGGCGCGTACGTGTACGCGTCGGCCGCGGTCGACGACACGCCGGGTCTGGGGCCGACCGTCTACCTCGGCTCCTACGACGGCAACTTCTACGCGTTCAACGCCAAGTCGGGCGCGATCAGGTGGAGGCACCCGGCCGGCGGCAAGATCTCAGGCTCGGCGACGATCGTCGGCAACGTCGTCTACTACTCGGACCTCGGCAAGAAGACGACGGCCGGACTCGACATACGAACCGGGCACCAGGTGTTCTCGTTCCCGGACGGCGCGTTCAACCCGGTCGTCGCCGACGACGGCGCGATCTACCTGAGCGGGTACACGATGCTGTACCAGATGCTCCCGAGCGGTCATTGAGGACAAATCGCCGCGGGCCGCGCTCAAGCGCTAACGTAACCAACACACGGCGCTCGCGCGCCGCTTACGCGAAGTCGACATAGCGGATCGCCGCGCTCACGAAATCCCCGCACAGGGCGTGCAATGAAGCTCGCATGGAACGTGCGTTCGACTGTTGCGTGCTATCCTCGTATGTCTATGCGTTGTCGTAGTGGAAGTCACTGCCAGGAGCCGACCCTGCCGGGCCGTAGGTTCTGCGAGGAGCACGCAGCAGAGCTCGATCGCATGCGCGAAGAGCTGAAGGACGCTGCGGCAGCCCGCATCGGTCGTGGTCGGCCTAAGCGGTCCTCGACTTGTTGCCGCCCTGGCTGTTATGAGCCCCGTGTCCCGCCTGCTGCGTACTGCGATGCATGCGCGGCCGCCGGATACGTGGAAGAGGCCGCGTAACCGCGGCCGCCTTCAAACGGGCCAAAATACATACTGCAGGTCGACCAGCTAGGGGCGGGATTCCGCGCCTCGGCTTCGGCTGTTCGCCCATCCCGCGGCCAAGGCCCCACGGATGCCGCACAGCGGCCGCTAATCCACCGACCGGACCGAGATTCCGGCGGCAGCGAGTGCTGTCTTGACCTCCGGCACCGTGTGCTGTCCGTAGTGGAAGATCGACGCGCAAAGCACGGCGTCCGCGCCGGTCTGCAGCGCGTCGGTCAGGTGCTCGAGCGCGCCGGCGCCACCGGACGCGATCACCGGCACCCCGACCGCGCCGGCAACGGCCGCCGTCAGCGCGAGGTCGTAGCCGGCGTTCGTGCCGTCGCGGTCCATGCTCGTCAACAGGATCTCCCCCGCGCCGCGCTCGACGCCCTCCCCCGCCCACTGCACCGCGTCGCGCCCCGTCGGCGTCCGACCCCCGGCGACGAACGCCTCCCAACCCCCATCCGCGCGGGCCTTGGCGTCGATCGCGAGCACGACGCACTGCGCGCCAAACGTCGCCGCGAGCTCGTCGAGCAGCTCTGGCCGCCCCAGCGCCGCCGAGTTGACCGACACCTTGTCGGCGCCGGCGTCGAGCACGGCCTGGGCGTCGGCGACCGAGCGGATCCCGCCGCCGATCGTGAACGGGATGAACACGTCGTCGGCGGTCCGCCGGGCGAGGTCGACGACCGTCTCGCGCTTGTCCGAGGTCGCGGTGATGTCGAGGAACACGAGCTCGTCGGCGCCGGCGGCGTCGTACCGACACGCCAGCTCGACCGGATCGCCGGCGTCGCGGAGATCGACGAACCCGACGCCCTTGACCACGCGACCGCGGTCGACGTCAAGGCACGGGATCACACGCTTGTAGTGCGTTTAGCGGCCCTCACCGTCGAGCACGGCCTGCCCGTCGGCGACCGTGAAGCGGCGCTCGTATAGCGCCTTGCCGACGATCACCGCGCGCAGATTGACCTGTCGAAGCTCGACGAGCGCGCGCAGGTCCTCGAGCGAGGACACGCCCCCCGAATACGCGTAGATCCCGCGGACGGCCTCGGCGACGCGGCGGGCGCCGTCGAGGTCCGGACCCTGCAACATGCCGTCGCGGTCGATGCTCGAGTACACGAACCGGTGCACGCCGCGGGCTCCGAGCCGGTCGATCACCGCCTCGATCGGGATGTCGGTCTGCTCGGTCCAGCCGGCTCCCGCGAGCTTCCCGGCGCGTGCGTCGATCGACACGACCACCCGATCGCCGAACTCGGCGACGGCCTCGTCGAGGAAGTCGATGTCCGTGTACGCGGCAGTCCCGATCACCACCCAGGTCGCCCCGGCGTCGATCGCATTCCGAACGGCCTCGATCGTCCGCAGTCCACCGCCGACCTGGAATCTCACGTCGACGCCGGCGCCGATCCGGCGGATGTGATCGAGGTTCACGGGAGCTCCGCTGCGCGCCCCGTCCAGATCGACGATGTGCAATTCGCGCGCGCCCGCATCGATCCACCGGCGCGCGGCGTCGAGCGGGTCGGCGTCGTACACGGTCTTCTGATCGAACTCGCCCTGGGTCAGGCGTACTGCCTTGCCGTCGAGGATGTCGATCGCCGGCAGCAGGATCATGCGTGCACGCTGGCCACGTCCGCGCACACCGCGACGAAGCTCTCGAGCATCTGAAGCCCGTGGAGCGAGGACTTCTCGGGGTGGAACTGGACGCCGAGCACCGATCCACTACCCACGATCGTCGCGAACCGCTCGCCGTATTCGGTCGTGCCGATCACGGTGGCGCGATCGGCCGGTCGCGCGGCGTACGAGTGCACGTGGTAGAAGGGGCAGCCGCGCTCCGGGAGTCCGACGAGCAGCGGCGAGGCGCGCTCGAACCGCACCTCGTTCCACCCGATGTGCGGGACCCTCAGCCCACCGGAGTCAAGGCGCGTCACCTCGCCGGCGATCAGTCCGAGCCCGGGCGTCGGCTCAAGTTCGATCGAGCGATCGAACAGCAGCTGCATGCCCAGGCAGATCCCGAGCAGTGGCGTTCCGTCGTCGACCCGCGCTTGGAGCAGCTCAACCAGCCCGAGGTCGCGCAGGTTCCTCATCGCCTTCGGGAACGCGCCCACGCCGGGGAGCACAAGCCCGTCGCAGGCGCGCAGCTCGTCGTGGTCGCTCGTGAGCGCCACGCGCGCGCCAATTTGCTCGAGCGCCTTCTCGACCGAGCGGCGGTTGCCCATCCCGTAGTCGACCACGCCGACGTGCGTCACGCCAGCGTCCCCTTCGTGCTCGGGACGCCGCGCTCGGTCGCGTCGAGCGCGACCGCGGCTCGCAGCGCCCGCGCCATCGCCTTGAACGCCGCCTCGATCATGTGGTGGGCGTTGGTCCCGCGCTCGACCGTGAGGTGGAGCGTGATCTTGGCGTTCAGCGCCAACGCGCGGAAGAACTCCTCGACGAGCTCATGGTCGAAGTTGCCGATCGCGCCCGGCGGCAGGTTGGCCTCGAACGCGCACAGCCCGCGCCCGGAGATGTCGATCGCGCATGCGGCACGGGCCTCGTCCATCGGGATCGTGGCCTGGCCGTAGCGGGCGATCCCGGCGCGGTCGCCAAGCGCCTCGTCGAGCGCCTGGCCGATGCAGATCCCGACGTCCTCGACGGTGTGATGGGCGCCCGTCTGGAGGTCGCCGCGGGCCTCGACGCCCAGGTCGAGACGGCCGTGGCGGGCGAGCAGATCGAGCATGTGGTCGAAGAAGCCGACACCGGTGTCGCGCTCGCCGGCGCCATGACCGTCCAGCGCCAGGCTTACCTTGATCTCGGTCTCGCCGGTCTTGCGTTCAATCAGGCCGATTCGGGTCATTGGGGCCCATTGTCTCGGATGCGTGCCTCCATCGACCGCGCGTGCAACTCGAACCCCTCGGCCCGCGCGAGCGGCGCCGCCGAGCTCGCGAGCTCAACGGGTGCGTCGATGTGGACCTCGCTGAACCGCCGCAGAAAGTGCTCGGGGGACACGGCGGAGGCGAACCGGGCAGCCCCGTTCGTCGGCAGGATGTGGTTCGAGCCGACGATGTAGTCGCCGAACGCTGTGGCGGCCCCGGCGCCGACGAACAGACAGCCGGCGCGGGTCACCCGGTCGGCCTGCGCCTCGACCGCCGCGCCGACGAGCTGGAGGTGCTCGGGGGCGAACGCCTGCGCGAACGCGATCATCTCCTCAGCATCCGGCGCCGCCACGAGGCACGCCACCGCGCCCGTGTCCGCTGCGTCGGCGATGCGCTCGGCGAACGCATCGAGCAGGTGCGCGTCGTCCGATGCCGCGACGACCAGCGTCCCGGGTCCGTGCTCGGCCTGGGCGAGCAGATCGAGCGCGAGCGGCCCGGGATCGACGTCGCCGGTAGCGAGCACGAGCAGGTCGCTCGGGCCGGCGAAGCCGTCGATGCCGACCTGCCCGAACACCTGGCGCTTGGCCTCCTGCACGTACAGGTTTCCGGGGCCGACGATCACATCGACGCTCGAGACGGACTCGGTGCCGTACGCGAGCGCGGCGATCGCGTGCGCGCCACCCATCCGGTAGACGGTGTCGACGCCCGTGAGCCGGCACGCCGCCAGCACGACCGGATCGATGTCCCCGTCCCGGCTCGGAGGCGAGCACACGGAGATGTGCTCAACGCCGGCGATGCGTGCCGGCACGGTCCCCATCACGACCGTGCTCGGATACGGCGCCCTGCCGCCCGGGACATAAACGGCGGCGCGCTGCACCGCGGCGGTGCGGTGGACGACGCGGTTGCCGTGGAGCTGAGTCGTGTGCGGCGGCCCGGGTCTGTGCGCGTTCGCCACCGCCTCGACGTTCTCGATCGCGCGCTCGATCCCGTGGCGGACCTTCGGGTCGAGCCGTGTCACGGCGTCGTCCAGCTCACCGTCGGGGACCAGCAGCGCCTGCGGTTCCCGGCCGCCGGTGTCGAGCGTCCGCGAGTAGTCGCGGACGGCCCGGTCGCCGCCCGTGCGCACCGTCGCGACGATCAGCGCGACACCGTCCCGGACGGACTCCGGCGGCGGCACGAGCCTGCGGATATCGACCGCGACGCCGGCGGCTGCCCCGGCGCTCGGGCTCAGCGGTAGTCGCTCACATCGCATCGAGCCGCTCCAGCAGCGCGTCGATTGCGGGCGCCTTGAGCTTGTGCGCCACCGGGTTGGCGATCAGGCGCGCGGTACTGTGCGCGATCGCCTCGCGCACGACGAGCCCGTTCTCGCGCAGCGTCGCGCCGCTCGCGGTCAGGTCGACGATGCCCTCGACGAGCCCGGTCAGCGGCGCGAGCTCGACCGAGCCCTTGACCTCGACGATCTCGGCCTGACGGCCTGTCTCGAGGAAGTACCGCGTGGCGATCCGCGGGTACTTGGTGGCGATCCGTACCACGCCCAGGCGCCTGAGCGCCTCGGTGGCCGGGTCCTCGCCGGCGACGGTCGCGAGCACCATCGTGCAGTGCCCGTAGCCGAGGTCGACGAGCTCGTAAAGCTCGCGCTCTGACTGCTCCATCAGTACGTCCTTGCCGGTGATCCCGAGGTCGGCGGCGCCAGCCTCGACATACGTGGGGACGTCCGAGGGCCGCATCGTGACGATGCCGACGTCATCGAACAGGAGCTTGCGGTCGTTGTCGCGGACCTCGCGCGTGCTCAGGCCGAGCCGATCGAGCAGGTCGAGCGTCTCGTCGAACAGAGCCCCGCGCGGGACCGCGATACGGAGCTCGGTCACCGTCGTGGTCCCCGGCCGCGTTCCTCGCTGGTCAACGCGATGTGGAGCCGCTCGACGTTGAGCGCGAACCCGACCGCGGGCAGCGGCCGCCCGAATCGCCCGAGCAGCTCGTCGTAGCGTCCACCGATCCCGATCGGGACGCCGTAGGCGGGGTCGTAGACCTGGAAGATCGCGCCGGTGTAGTAGCCGAGGCTGCGGATCAGCCCGAGGTCGAAGATGACACGGTCGGCGACGTTCGGCGCGAGCAGCTCATGCACCGCCCGCATCCCGGTGACCGCGGTGTGGAGCGGGCCCTCGAGATCCTCGAGCACCTCGGGACCGCCCCTCGTCTGGGGTGTGCTGAGCAGCAACTTGGCCCGCGCGGGGTCGACTCCGAGCTCGGTGATCTCGCGCTCGAGTCCGACGAAATCGCCGTCGACGAGCTCGGTGAGGATCTTTTCGCGGCGGGCAACATCGATCTCTAGACCGTCCAGCAGCGCCGGATAGAGCGAGGCGTCGCCCAGCCCGACCCGATATGTCTCGAGGCCGGCCGCGTCGAGCGAGTCGCACAGGACCGTGAGGACCTCAGCGGTGCCCTCGGGGCTCCCGGCCCCGATCAGCTCGATCCCGGCCTGGAGGAACTCGCGCGACTGGCCCCGCTGCGGGCGGACGCCGCGGTAGGCGTGCGCGAAATAGCAGAACCGCAGCGGCGGCTCGACCTCGCGGTATCGCGAGGACACCAGCCGTGCGATCGGGACCGTCATGTCCGAGCGGAGCACGAGCACCTGGCCGTGCTCGTCGAACATGCGGTACGCGGGGCGGCTCGCGTGCATGTTCGCGCGGTCGAACGTGGTCTCGTACTCGAGCGCCGGCGTGTAGACCTCGCCGTAGCCGGCGCGCTCGAACACGGCGCGGACACGGTCGGTCATCGCCCGCAGCTCGCGCATCTCGTCGGGCAGGAAGTCTCGCGTTCCGCTGGGGATGCGGTCGACCATCGCCCGGGACTGTGTCAGTTACGGCTTGCTTCCGGCTCGCCGGCGGTGCTCGCGGTGCTCGCGTCCTGGCGGTGCCGCGGTCAGACGGACACGGGCACGTCGTCCTCGCGCGCGATGCGCGCGCCGAGATCGCGCAGGCGCTCATCAATCCGCTCGTATCCGCGATCGATGTGGCGGACGTTGCCGATCTCGGTGATGCCGTCGGCCGCGAATGCGGCGATCAGCATCGCCATGCCGGCGCGGATGTCAGGCGAGTCCACGCGCTGGCCTTGGAGCTGCCGGGGTCCCACCACCATCGCTCGGTGCGGGTCGCAGATCGTGATCGAGGCGCCCATCAGCACGAGCTTGTCGACGAAGAACAGGCGGTTCTCGAACATCCACTCGTGGATCATCACCGACCCCCGAGCCTGGGTCGCGAGCGCGAGCGCGACGCTGGTCAGGTCGGCCGGGAACGCCGGCCACGGGCCGTCCTGCACCTTGGGGGTGTGATCGCCCTTGTCGTTTCGGATCACGAGCTCCTGGTTGCCAGGGACGATGATGTCCGCGCCGCGCACCTCGGTGCGCAGACCGAGTCGGTCGAATACGAGGCGGATCATCCGGAGGTCCTCGGGAACGGTGTCCTTGAGGATCAGCTCGCCGCCGGTGACGCCGGCGAGCGCCATGAACGAGCCGATCTCGATGTGATCAGGCGCGATGCTGTGCGTACAACCCCTGAGGCTGCTGACGCCATGCACGGTCATCACGTTCGAGCCGATCCCGTCGATCTGAGCGCCCATCGCGACGAGCATCCGAGCGAGATCCTGGACGTGTGGCTCGGATGCGGCGTTCCGGATCACGGTCGGCCCGCGCGTCAGCGCGGCGGCCATCAGCGCGTTCTCGGTGGCCATCACCGACGGCTCGTCCATCAGGAAGTCGCACGGCCGCAGGCCGGTTGCGGCCTCGACCCTGATCTCGCCGCGGTCGTCCTCGACGGAGGCGCCGAGCGCCCGGAACGCGTCGAGGTGCGGATCGAGCCGGCGGCGGCCGATCACGTCGCCGCCGGGCGGCGGCATGTGAGCGCGACCGAACCGCGCCAGCAGCGGTCCGGCGAGCAGGAACGAGGCGCGGATGCGCTCGGCCAGCTCACGGTCGACCTCGCAGCTGTCAACGGTCGAAGCGTCGATCGAGATCTCGCCGGGGCCGAGCCACTGCACCCGGGCCCCGAGCTGCTCGAGCAGCAGGGTCATCGCCTCCACGTCCCTGATCCGGGGCACGTTGCGGAGGATCACTTCGTCGTCGGTGAGCAGGCACGCGGCCAGGATCGGGAGCGCGCCGTTCTTGTTGCCGGCGGGAGTGATCGTGCCCGCGAGGGGCCTCCCACCTTCGATTACGAACTTTTCCATAGGGGGCCGGAGCGTACCTTCTCGCGTGGCGAGACCCAGCCTCGGCTGCTCCGGACGCGGGTTCGGCGGCCGCCGCGTGCGCTTCCGCGGGGCTTCCGTGCGCGCAGTGCGCCCTGTGCGCGGCAACGGCGATGGGGACCCCTTCTCGCGAGCATCGATGATCCGAAGCTGCTCAGCTAGGGTTTCCGCCATGCCGGTTCAGCTTTCGCGAGACGCAGCCTGGGACCTTCTTTGTGAATGGACATCTTCGGACTCGCTCCGGCGCCACATGCTGGCCGTCGAGGCGTCGATGCGCACGTACGCGCCGAGGTTCGACGGCGACGTCGAACTATGGGGTCTGACCGGCCTGCTGCACGATCTCGACTACGAGCGGTATCCGAATTTGGAGGACTCCGAGGACGGCCACCCGCGGTCTGCCTTGCGCGAGCTGGAGGCCCAGGGCTATCCCCCCGAGCTGGTCCGCGCGGTGGCGTCGCACGCCGATTTCCTCGGCGTGTCCCGGGATTCGCCGATGGAGAAGGCGCTGTTCGCGGTCGACGAGCTATCGGGGTTCGTGCTCGCCTGCGCCTACGTCCGCCCCGAAAAACTCCAGGGGATGACGCCGAAGTCGGTCAAGAAGAAGCTGAAGCAGCCGAGCTTCGCGGCCGCGGTCAACCGGGAGGAACTTCGCCACGGTGCCGAGGCGCTCGGCGTCGACTTCGACGAGCACCTGACGATCGTGATCGCGGCGCTCGCCGAGAAGCAGGACGAGCTGATGCCCGCCGGATCGGGCGACGGCGCCGCCCCCACCGAGCCGGCCGACACCGCGCAGTAGACGCCGGCGAGCCTCCGGGCCTAGGCGTCGGCGGTCGATCGGCGCCGCTTGTACTCGGCGAGGCTCGGCACCACGCCGAGCGGCTCTAGCAGCCGCGCGAACTCGATCGCGCGCCGGACAGGCCCTTCGCCACAGATCACGGTCAGGCTTCGTCCCTGGCGCTCGAGGCGGCGCTGGGTCCCCAGCAGGACGGTCAAGCCGAATGAGTCGATGAACTCGGCCTGGCTCAGGTCTATTACGGCGTCACCGCAGTGCTTGCGGACGATGTCGTCAAGTTCGGGCGTCAGCCTCCGGGCGGTCAGGACATCGAGCTCGCCGGTGACCGTGAGCACTGTTGCGTCCGGCACTTCGCGCGTGCTCGACGCAAGCTGAATCGGGCCCCGCGGGCGTAGTGAGCGGCCAAGCGTCGGGTGATCTGCGGTTCCTGTCATCAGCGCCGCGATCCCTGCCGCCATGATCCCCTCGCGGTCATGCACCAAAACTTGGGGCATCGTGTCTGGGCCACCCCGGGGATTTGAGTCACCCGACCGACCCCCCGCCCGCCCGCCGTCGCTTGTACTCGTCGAGGCTGGACACGACGTTGAGCATCTCGCTCAGGCCGAGAAGCTCGAGCGCCTTCGCCACCGGACCGGGAGCGCAGATGACCGCGAGATGCCGCTTGGCGCGCTGTCGGGCGTTCACGAGCACGTGGATGCCGGCCGAGTCCATGAACGTGGTCTCGGTCAGGTCGATCGCGATCGGCCCCGGTTCTGCGGACAGGAGCATGTCGAGCTCGGCTGCGAGGCGCGGCGCGCTCAGCAGGTCGAGCTCGCCACCGACCTCCACGAACGTGGCCCCGGGTTCGGTGCGTACAGCGATGGCCAGCTCGCAGGGTAGGCGCTTCGGGGAGTCAGCCCTGGCGGCGGCCGGGTCCTCGGGGTCAGGCATTTGTTCGGCGTTGGTTCTCGCGCGTGGCGCGTTCAGGTCGTGTTGCGCGCTCGCCGGCAGTTGCGAGCAATCGCGGCTGGGTCGAGCGGGCCCGGATGCCACAGCGGCCGTGCCACCGACATCGTGTCCGCTCGAATTGGGCGTCTCGCTTGCCGGGAGCATGCGAGACGCCCGGAGAAGGTAGCCGCCGTTGGCTCGCCGGCGGGACCGGGTCGTCCGCGCGCGTACGTCCGAATTCCGACACTGGTGGCCGCGGGCGTGCGGTCGCGGGCGCCACCGAGTCGTCTTGTCGCGGTGCGTCACCCCAGGCGCGACCGCGGCTCCGTTGTCCCCGGACACGCGCCGGATCCACCGTGTCGGCTATGGTCCGCCGGCATGGCCGAGGCGGTCAAGATTGTCGTCCTCGAGGGCGACCAGACCGGTCAGGAGCTGCTCGAGCAGTCGCTGCGGCTGCTGGACCCAGGGCTTCTCGGGATCGGCATCGAGCTCGAGCGTTTCGATCTCTCGCTCGCTCGGCGTCGGGAGACTTCCAACGGTGTCGTAACCGACGCCGCGCGGGCGATGCGCGACGCTGGCCTCGGCCTCAAGGCCGCAACGATCACGCCCGAGGGCAAGGACGACGTCGGCTCACCCAATCGCATCCTGCGCGAGGAGGTCGACGGAAAGGTGATCGTTCGCACCGGGCGCCGCCTCCCCGGCGTGGCGCCGATCGCCGGCGTGCACTATCCGATCTCGGTCGTGCGCATGGCGGTCGACGACGCCTACGGCGCCATGCAGTGGCGCGAGGGCGAGGCGGGCGATCCGTCGGAGATCGCCTACCGGACGGAGAAGATCACGCGCTCGACCTGCCGCGCGGTCGCCGAATATGCGTTCCGCACCGCGGACAAGATGAACGCGCGCGTCTACGGTGGCCCCAAGTGGACGGTGTCGCCCGTGTACGAGGGCATGCTCAAGGAGGAGCTCGACGCGGCCGCCGCCCGCCACCCCTCGACCGCCTACGAGCCCGTCCTGATCGACGCGACGTACGCCGGGCTGATGTCGGGCGCGACCGACGCCCCGCTCGTCATCCCGGCGCTCAATCGCGACGGTGACTGCTTGTCGGATCTGGTGCTGCCGATGTTCGGGTCGATCGCCGGCGCCGAGTCAGTGCTGCTGGCGTTCGACAACGAGACGTATCAGACGACCGTCGCGATGGCCGAGGCGCCGCACGGAACCGCGCCGGCGCTCGAAGGCAAGGACCTCGCGAATCCGCTCGCGATGATCCTGGCCTGCGGCGCGCTGCTCCGGCACGCGGCCGACCATCACGGGCCGGCGGCCGAGCGCGCGTCGCGCGCGATCTACGAGGCCGCGCTGGAGGCCATCGGGTCGGGATGCAAGACGCCTGACCTCGGAGGCAACGCCACCACCACCGAGTTCACGACCGAGGTGGTCAACCGGGTGGCGACGAAGATCGAGGTCTGGTCGTCGCTCGGCTCGGCGGCGTGAGCCCGGGGCAGCCTTGGCCGGCGCGGGTGTCTAAAAGCACGTGATCACCGGCGCCCACGCGATCATCTACAGCCAGGACGCCGACGCTGTTCGCGCGCTGTTTCACGACGTGCTCGGGTTGCCATCCGTCGACGCGGGTGGCGGCTGGTTGGTCTTTGCGCTGCCGCCGGCCGAGGTCGCCACCCATCCCACCGACGGCGCCGGCCGTCACGAGCTGTACCTCATGTGCGACGACATCCACGCGACCGTCGCGGAGCTCGAGGCCAAGGGTGTCGCGTTCGCCCGCCCGATCGCCGAGGAGCGCTGGGGCTCGGTCACCGCGATCGCGCTCCCGGGTGGTGGCGAGCTCGGGCTGTACGAGCCCAAGCACCCGAGCCCTCCGCACTGAGCTTCGCGGCCGGCTTTCCCGCTGTGGGCCGCGTTCGCCGGCGACCGCCACCCGACCGGGGCGTTCGAACCGCAGCCCGCCCACGCCGGCAACCGCCACCAGACCGGGCCACATCCCACCCCCCAAACCGCGCCTCTCACCCGCGTTATGGAGCGCTGCGCGGGGACCTTCACTCCGATGAACGGAGTCTTGCAACCTGGAGCCCATTCCGTCCGGCCCGCACCCTAGGGTCACGAACATATGTTCCAGTCTTCAGCCAACCGCCTGCGCGCCTGGTTTGCGGTCTTCGACGACTTCCTCGGCGACCCACCGGATGACGCGCATCTCGATCTCGAGTCTTGGGCTACGCACCCCCATCGCCGCCCGCTTCAGTGCAAGCGGGCGCGCCGTGGCGGAAGCGTGCCGCCCCCGCCCGCTCATTGCCTGTGCCCGGTCCGGACCACATCGGGGTTCGAGGGACGAAGCGAGGTGGTGCGGTAGTCGGTAAGCAGTCGGGCGGTGCGACTTCGCGTTCCGTTCCCGCCAACGACCCGGGAAGCCCGCAGCGAGGCCGTAAGCCCGCTGCGAGGCAATAGACACCTATCGCGAGGCCGAGGAGGCCGACGCTGTGGCACGCCGCGCTTGGGAGGTATGACGCGCGCGCGTCCAACCGCGGCTCGGTCGCTCGGCCTCGGGTGGGTGAGCAGCGCAGGCGAAGCCCAGGTGGTGCCTCGCTACTCCTACCTTCCGCCTCGTGCGCGGCCGGTGCGCGACCAGGCTTCGTACGTCTTCGGGGCGTCCATCGCCTTCACCGCGTGCCAGGCCGTGATCGCGTCCTCACGCGTCGACCCACGGTGCGCCGCGATGTAATCGGAGATGAAGTTGATGTAACGGGCGTGCTCGAGCCTCAGCGGACCGCGCTTTGCCTCGTTGAGCGCGAGCGCCTGGTGGACGAGGTCTCCGTAGGTGATCGGGCGGCCGGCGGCCAGCTGCTCCTCGCGCCACCGGTTGAGCAGGTAGCGCGTTCCGGGCTTCGGGGTGAAGCCGGGATCGAGCTTCCGGGCCTCACGGTGGATGAAGTCCTTGATCTCTTTGTTGCTCGTGTAGTGGTGGACCGGCATGTCGAGCGTCAGCCCATGGTCGACGTCGCGGCTCCCTGATTTCGCGACCGCGCGCGTCACAAGGTCGTCGAGCCGGCCCGTGCGCAGGAAGTGTCGTACGGCACGCTCGAGCTCGTCCTGGCGGAGCTTGGCCGCCGACGGCACGCCCAGGTGACGGGCGAAGTCACGGAGCTCGGTGGCGTACCAGTAGCCGTTCTCGAACTCGGTCTCGGTCAGCGCGCGAGACAGCTCGGGCGCGGCAGACACCCGCCCCGCTTGCCTACGAGGCACTCGCGCCGACGACGGCCGCGTGCACGGCGTGCCAGCCGGCCTGGGCGCCGAGGATCACTCCGCTCGGATCGCCGGTCGTCTGATCGGTCCGCGCGGTGATCAGAGCGACTATCACCGCAATGAAGGTGCCCAACCCCAGCACGACGCAAATCACCAGCAGCGCCAGCGCCTGCGGGTTGTCGCGAAGGAACCTGATGACCGACTGCATCTCCAGGTTCCTCACAATACTCGCGGCATACGGCTGTAACGAATAAACCGGCGGCGACCTACTCTCCCAGGCCCTTGCGGGCCAAGTACCATCGGCGCTGAGGGGCTTAACTGCTCTGTTCGGAATGGGAAGAGGTGTTTCCCCCTCGCCATAGCCACCGGAAACCGGTCGAGACCAGCGCCCTCCCCGGGCCTTCAAAACCACACAGTGCCAATGCACGGATATCAAAATATCCGTCAAGCCCTCGACCCATTAGTACCGGTCTCCTACGAGTGTCACCACTCTTCCAGATCCGGCCTATCAACCTGGTGATCTTCCAGGGGTCTTACTCTCTCAAGGAGATGGGAGAGCTCATCTTGAGGCCGGCTTCCCGCTTAGATGCTTTCAGCGGTTATCCGATCCGCACGTAGCTAACCTGCGATGCCCTTGGCAGGACAACAGATACACCAGAGGTGCGTTCATCCCGGTCCTCTCGTACTAGGGACGAATCCTCTCAACTCTCCAACGCCCACGGCAGATAGGGACCGAACTGTCTCACGACGTTCTGAACCCAGCTCGCGTACCGCTTTAATGGGCGAACAGCCCAACCCTTGGGACCTACTTCAGCCCCAGGATGCGACGAGCCGACATCGAGGTGCCAAACCGGGCCGTCGATGTGGACTCTTGGGCCCGATAAGCCTGTTATCCCCGGAGTACCTTTTGTCCGTTGAGCGACGGCGCTTCCACTTGCTACCGCCGGATCACTAAGGCCTGCTTTCGCACCTGCTCGACCTGTCAGTCTCGCAGTCAAGCTCCCTTGCTGCCTTTACACTCTACGCACGATTTCCGACCGTGCTGAGGGAACCTTTGCGCGCCTCCGTTACATTTTGGGAGGCGACCGCCCCAGTCAAACTACCCGCCTGTCACTGTCCAGCGCCCGGATTCACGGCGCACTGTTAGAGATCCAATACACCAAGGGTGGTATCTCAAGGTTGCCTCCACACCAGCCGCAGCCGGTGCTTCCAAGGCTCCCACCTATCCTGAGCGAGATGCATCGAACCCCAATACCAGGTTGTAGTAAAGGTTCACGGGGTCTTTCCGTCTAGCCGCGGGTACTCGGCATCTTCACCGAGACTGCAATTTCACCGAGCCCCTCGTTGAGACAGCGTTCAAGTCGTTACGCCATTCGTGCAGGTCGGAACTTACCCGACAAGGAATTTCGCTTGAGCTCTTACCACCATCGACGGTGGCGGATGGCGCGTCCTCGTGTACACGCGCGCCTTCCCTGCATGTCGCCATGCAGACGGGACCATCTCATCATCCAGTGCCCTGGATGTTCGGCGTATGGCCTCTGAGGATTCTGAGAAGGTCGGTTCTGGGTTTTTGGCGGTTCATCGTCTCCGCGATCTCCACGATGTCGGCCAGCCCCTCACAAGTGAGGTGATGACCCGCGTCGACCAGTTCAACGCACTCCGCGAACTTCTCGAAGTTACGCTGCTTTGACGTGTGCATCGGATACGTCCGAAAGAACGGACTGATCGTCGCGATCAGATCCGCCCGCCGGCGCACCACGTAGCGGTCCAGGTCTTCATGGTGGTTGTCGTACCGCTTATTCGCGAGTACTTGGCCCACCTCGAAGAAGCTCTCGAGCTCGTACAAGCAAGACACGCTCTGCGCGCCCTGCGTGACCACGAACTCGTGAGTCACCTGGTAGCCAGTTCTGTAGCCGCTTCGGCCAGATCCGCCACTTTGGCGGGTGAAGCCGATCGAGAAGCATCCTTCTCCGTCTACAAAACCAATAACCCAGCCTTCCTGCCTCAGCCTTTCCTGCTGGTTTTCCGCACCGTTCGGATTGTCACTGCCCACCACCGAAGTGTAGGGCGAGTACCGGACGGATACTCGGGTTTTCCAGCATATAGCCGAATGCAATCCACACTGTTACCAGTGTGGTGGGCAACGAATTTACCTTAGGACCGTTCATTCTTGTTACTACGCGGACCATGGTCCGCGCGGCTGACACATTTCTGGTCAGCTCTCATGGTCGCCCATGAGATCGGACTATCTCATCTCGCCGGTCTAATCGGCCGGTGAGCTCGGCGTATAGTCTCTGAGGATTCTCTCCATCGTGTAGCGGCGTTTGCCACCACGGTTCATCTGCTCCCTGAAGAGCAGGACCTGGCTGTAGTTCGCGTCCGACATGACCTCACTGGCGAGCAGATCCACCGCTTGGGCGAACAGCTCGAAGTCATGCGCCTTCGTTCCCACGAGCGGGAACCGCTTGAAGAACGGGACGATGCCCGACTGGATGTCCGAGAGGCGATTCACCTCCCAGTACCAGCGACCATTGCCCGCCTTCCGCATCGTTCCACACGCAAGCGTCTCGCGAAACAGATCGAGCGGTGCCCGATCCATCTGCGACACGTTGAAGGCCGCTGAGATCTTCCAGCGTCTCGTGAAGTCGCCCCGAGGGCGGCACACGATCATGAAGCTGGCTTCTCCCAGCGCGAACCCGGCCAGGTAGTTTCCGAGCTCGCTCGGAATCGAAGCGACAGAGAGTCTTTCCTGCTGATTGTCCGCACCCGTCACATTGTCACTGTACCGCCCACATCGGACGGAACTAGTAGTGCGGGATACTCGGAGTTTCCAGCATATAGCCGAGTTTTATAACTACCTCGGTTGATAGTTACGGCCGCCGTTTACCGGGGCTTAGCTTCGGTGCTTCGGGTTGCCCCTAACACCTCCACGTAACCTTCCGGCACCGGGCAGGCGTCAGCCCCTATACGTCGTCTTACGACTTAGCAGAGACCTGTGTTTTTGGTAAACAGTCGCTTGAACCTATTCACTGCGGCCCTCTCGGGCTCCCCTCGCGAGGAGGTTCACCCTACTGGGGCGCCCCTTATCCCGAAGTTACGGGGCGATTTTGCCGAGTTCCTTAACGAGGGTTATCTCGATCACCTTAGTGTTCTCCACTTGCCCACCTGTGTCGGTTTTGGTACGGGCACGCGCTTTCTCCCTAGAGGCTTTTCTTGGAGGCAGGGCTTCCGGGACTCGCCGGCTTAGAGCCAGCTGCATTCGCACCTCAGGTTATGCGGCTCCGGATTTGCCTAGAGCCACCCCTACATGCTTAGCCCAGGACGACCATCGCCTGGGATCCCATAGCCTTCCTCGTCCCCCCATCGGTCAAACGAAAGCGACGTGGTACGGGAATATCAACCCGTTAGCCATCGACTACGCCTTTCGGCCTCGCCTTAGGTCCCGACTGACCCTGAGCAGACGAACTTTACTCAGGAACCCTTGGGCAATCGGCGGAGGGGATTCTCACCCCTCTTTCGTTACTCATGCCGGCATTCTCACTTCCGCCGCCTCCACGGCTGGCTTACGCCGCCGCTTCACTGGCGCCGGAACGCTCTCCTACCGCGCAAGAAGTCCGAAGACCTCTCGCACCCGCAGCTTCGGTGACTAGCTTAAGCCCCGTTACATTGTCCGCGCTCGAACACTTGACCAGTGAGCTGTTACGCATTCTTTCAAGGATGGCTGCCTCTAAGCCAACCTCCTGGTTGTCTCTGCATTCAAACATCGTTTCCCACTTAGCTAGTACTTAGGGACCTTAGCTGGCGGTCTGGGCTGTTTCCCTTTTGACGCTGAAGTTTATCCCCCAGCAACTGACTCCCGGAGTAACCGTGACGGTCTTCGGAGTTTGCCTGAAGTCGGTAACCTGGTAGGGCCCCTAGTCCAAACAGTGCTCTACGGCCGCCACGGAATTGATCCGAGGCTATACCTAAATATATTTCGGAGAGAACCAGATATCACTGAGCTTGATTAGCCTTTCACTCCGACCCACAGGTCATCCGCCCAGTTTTCAACCTAGGTCGGTTCGGTCCTCCACGAGGTCTTACCCCCGCTTCAACCTGCCCATGGGTAGCTCGCTCAGCTTCGGGTCTACCGCCTACGACTAAATCGCCCTATTCGGACTCGCTTTCGCTACGGCTCCGCTCATCGCTTAACCTTGCCGCAGACGAGTAACTCGCCGGCTCGTTATGCAAAAAGCACGCGGTCACGGCACAAGGCCGCTCCCACCGCTTGTAGGCACGCGGTTTCAGGTACTATTTCACTCCCCTTCCGGGGTACTTTTCACCTTTCCCTCACGGTACTAGTCCGCTATCGGTCACCAAGTAGTACTTAGCCTTGGAGGGTGGTCCCCCCAGTTTCAGTCCGCGTTTCACGGGTGCGGACCTACTCAGGAACGCCTGCAGAAGACCGCGCAATTTCGTCTACGGGACGATTGCCCTCTGTGGTGCGTGGTTCCACACGCTTCGACTATCGCGCGATTTTGTAACTTCTGCCGGATCGGTCACGATCCGGACCAGGCGCCCTACAACCCCTCGACATGCAACGCGTGACCGCTTACACATGCCGGGTTTGGGCTCTTCCCTTTTCGCTCGCCACTACTCAGGGAGTCTCGTTTGATTTCCTTTCCTCGGGGTACTGAGATGTTTCACTTCCCCCGCTTGTCTTCACCGCGCCTATGTGTTCAGCGCGGGATAACGTCGCATTACCGACGCTGGGTTTCCCCATTCGGGCATCCGCGGGTCACTGGCCATTCAGCGCCTCACCGCGGCTTATCGCAGCCGTTCACGCCCTTCATCGACTCTTGGTGCCAAGGCATCCACCGTGTGCCCTTAATATCTTGACGGTGATCTCGGAATCTCTGACGAGATTCCGCTGGGAAGAGCCTTACGGCTCTGCCCGGTGATACCCGTGTCATTGGCTACTGTGCAGTTTTCAAGGTCCGAGAAGAGACGCGCCCGCCTGCCATTGCCCGCGACCGAAGTCAACGAGCGCCGGCGAGCGAGCCGGTCTCTCAAAACTCAACAGCATGCGGACCGGATCGCTAGGGCACAAAGCCCTGACGTCCAGCCTGCCAGGCCCGGTCGACATTACTAGAGCTGATCGCTCGAAGGCGATCGCTGCCCAAAAGGGCTCCCTAGAAAGGAGGTGATCCAGCCGCAGCTTCCGCTACGGCTACCTTGTTACGACTTCACCCCAGTCGCGAGCCCCACCTTCGACGGCTCCCTCCCTTGCGGGTTAGGCCACCGGCTTCGGGTGTTGCTCACTCCCATGGTGTGACGGGCGGTGTGTACAAGGCCCGGGAACGTATTCACCGCGGCAGTGCTGATCCGCGATTACTAGCAACTCCGCCTTCATGCAGGCGAGTTTCAGCCTGCAATCCGAACCGAGACGCGCTTTAAGGGATTCGCTCCACCTCGCGGTATCGCAACCCTCTGTACGCGCCAATGTAGCACGTGTGTAGCCCTGGACATAAGGGGCATGATGACTTGACGTCATCCCCACCTTCCTCCGGTTTGTCACCGGCGGTCTCGCATGAGTCCCCAACTAAATGCTGGCAACATGCGACGGGGGTTGCGCTCGTTGCGGGACTTAACCCAACATCTCACGACACGAGCTGACGACAGCCATGCACCACCTGTGATCCTGCCCCGAAGGGAGACCGTGTTTCCACGGCTGTCAGGAACATGTCAAGCCCAGGTAAGGTTCTTCGCGTTGCGTCGAATTAAACCACATGCTCCGCTGCTTGTGCGGGCCCCCGTCAATTCCTTTGAGTTTTAGCCTTGCGGCCGTACTCCCCAGGCGGGGCACTTAATGCGTTAGCGTCGGCACGGAGGGAGTCGACACCCCCCACACCTAGTGCCCATCGTTTACAGCGTGGACTACCAGGGTATCTAATCCTGTTTGCTCCCCACGCTTTCGCGTCTCAGCGTCAGTACCGTCCCAGCGAGCTGCCTTCGCCATTGGTGTTCCTCCTGATATCTGCGCATTTCACCGCTACACCAGGAATTCCACTCGCCTCTTCCGGACTCTAGCCCGACAGTATCCGCCCGCCTCCCGGGGTTGAGCCCCGGGCTTTCAGAGCGGACTTATCGAGCCGCCTACACGCTCTTTACGCCCAATGATTCCGGACAACGCTTGCCCCCTACGTATTACCGCGGCTGCTGGCACGTAGTTAGCCGGGGCTTCTTCTGAAGGTACCGTCACTCCAGCCGGCTATTCACCGGCGGAGCTTCGTCCCAACTGAAAGGGGTTTACAACCCGAAGGCCTTCTTCCCCCACGCGGCGTTGCTGCGTCACGCTTTCGCGCATTGCGCAAGATTCCCCACTGCTGCCTCCCGTAGGAGTCTGGGCCGTGTCTCAGTCCCAGTGTGGCTGATCGTCCTCTCAGACCAGCTACCCATCGTTGCCTTGGTGAGCCGTTACCTCACCAACAAGCTAATGGGCCGCGGGCCCATCCCGATGCGGAGGCCGAAGCTTCCTTTCCCCAGCGGCCTTATGGCCGGAGGGCACATTCGGTATTAGCCCGAGTTTCCTCGGGTTGTCCCAATCATCGGGGCAGGTTACCCACGTGTTACTCACCCGTTCGCGGCTTTGCCCCAGGCCGAAGCCTGGTTCGTCGCTCCACTTGCATGTGTTAGGCACGCCGCCAGCGTTCGTCCTGAGCCAGGATCAAACTCTCCGTGAAGAACTACTAAACGGGCCGCCAAAGGCAACCCGCTTCACAAAGAGTCGTCAAGGTCCGGTCCGCCGGAGCGGACAGCCCACCTAGCATGGTGGGCGGACCCCGGGCCTGTCCCTGGTGGGATCAAGCCCCTGCGTCCACACGAGGGGATCCGTGTACACCACGGTTCCCGGGACGCAAGACGGGGTTTCAATCTGGCACCGTCGTCGATCGATGGCCCGCGAAGGGCCGGTCGATGCGACGGCGTCGAACCTGGACACACTCCTCGACCGAGGGTTCGGTCGAAGGGTGCGCATGCTGTTGAGTTTTCAAAGACCGTCGCACCTCTTCCGGAAAGGGGTTTCCTTCCCGGGGCGCGTCCAAGACCTTCCGATCTCGGAGCGGACCGGTAAGTATAGCGCCCGTTCCGCCGCAAGGGGAAGGGCCGCAAACCGACTGGCCCAGGCAGAGTACCGCCCGTGGCTGCGCCATGCTCGGCCCCCCTTGCACCGAGCGGCGGTCCGGGCAGTTTCGGCCCGCCGGCGGGGACGCTTGAGCCGGGGGATCGTGCCGGGACGCAAGGTCGATCTCGGCCGACGGCGGCGGGCGATCGCGGGCGTTGGGAGGCCGTGGCCCGCAGTTCGCGGGCCGATCGCGGGCCGATCCCGGGGCGCCGGCGCCGGCAACCCTATGACAGAACGTGCACCGTCACGGTCCGCCGGCGTGGACGGTCGTCGAAGTCGATCAGCACGACCTGCTGCCACGTCCCGAGCGCCAGCCGCCCGTCGACGATCGGGATCGTCTCCGACGGTCCGATGATCGCCGCGCGCAGGTGGGCGTGGGAGTTCGTATCGTGGTTGAGACGGTTGTGCTCGTAGTCGCCGGCGCTCGGGATCAGACGGTCGAGCAGCGCCTGGAGGTCGTGGACGCCGCCGGGCTCGTACTCCATCGTCGTGACGGCGACCGTCGCCCCGGTGGCGAACACGCTGGCGACGCCGCGGTCGACGTCGGCGGTGTTGACCACGCTCACCACCCCCGGTGTGATGTCGACGACGTGCCCGTTGCCGGGCGTCTCCATCCGGAGCAGCCCGCCGTGGACGGTCACGCGCGTCCCGACCCAAGCCGGGTGACGACGACCACCTCGGCAGCCCTCGGCACGGCGACGACCGACACGAGCATCGACTACCGCACCCGGATGCGCGCGAACCGCCGCTTGCCGAGTTGAAGAAACTTGCCGTCGACCTCGGCCGCCGGCACGTCGAGCACCCCGCCCGAGATCGCCTCCCCGTCGAGCTTCACCCCTCCCTGGGAGAGGCTGCGCCGGGCGTCCGAGCGCGACACCGCGAACGCGAGCTCGAGCAGCGCCGGCAGGTGGACCTCCGGCTGATCGGCCGGCCAGGTCACGGTCGGCATGTCCTCTGGGGCCTGCCGGTCGATGTGGACGCGGTCGAACTCGCGCTCGGCGGCCTCCGCGGCGTCGGGACCCGAGAAGCGCGCGACGAGCGCGCGGGCCAGCGCGCGCTTGGCGTCGCGGGGGCCGAGATCGGTCGGCACCTCGGCCCCGAGCAGCAGCTGGTACCAGGTCTCGAGCGCCGCGTCGGGGATGCTCAGCGTCTTGCCGTAGATCTCCTCGGGCGCCTCGGTGACGCCGATGTAGTTGCCGAGCGACTTCGACATCCGGCGCACCCCGTCGGTTCCGGGCAGGATCGGCACCGTCAGGACCGCCTGCTCGGGCACGTCGTAGGCGCGTTGGATATCGCGACCCAGCAGCAGGTTGAACTTCTGGTCGGTCCCGCCGAGCTCGACGTCGGCGCGGATCGCGACCGAGTCGTAGCCCTGGAGCAGCGGGTAAAGCAGCTCGAGCACGGAGATCGGAGTGTGGCTCGCCATCCGCTTGGCGAAGTCGTCGCGCTCGAGCAGCTGGCCGACGGTCGGGATCCGCGCGAGCTTGAACAGCTGCTCCATCGACATGTCGAGCCACTCGCCGTTGAAGCGGACGGTGGTGCGGTCCGGATCGAGGACGGAGAAGGCCTGCTCGGTGAACGTCCGGGCGTTCGCGTCGATGTCCGCGCCCGACAGCGCAGGACGGGTGGCGGAACGACCGCTGGGGTCGCCGACCCGGGCGGTGTAGTCGCCGATGATCAGCACGACCTCGTGGCCGAGATCCTGGAATTCGCGAAGCTTCTGGAGCACGACCGTGTGCCCGAGGTGGATGTCCGGAGCGGTCGGGTCGATCCCGAGCTTGACCCGCAGCGGGCGCCCCTCCCCGAGCTTGCGCTCCAAGGCCCCCTCGGGGAGGCTGTCGACGGCGTTTCGTCTCAGCCAGGCCGCCGCGTCAGAAGGACTCGAGGCGCGGGGCGTCGGCGGCGGGGCGGGCTCCGTCCGGGCCTCGGAATCCATGCGGGCCAATGCTAGACTCTCGCCGCCGCGGGACCCCTGTTGCCGCCGGGTCTCGCTGCGCGTGGCGGCTGTCGGATCGGCTCGCCGTGCGCACCCACCGATTCGCATGATCGACGACGTCGAAACCCCGACCCAGGGCGATCAGCCGCACCCTCGGACCCCTTCCGGTCCGTACCGCGGCGGGAATGGTGGCGGCAATGGCCGAGGTAACGGAAACGGCCGCGGCAACGGTAACGGCAGCCGGGGCGACGCTCCCCGAGGCCGGCGGTGGTTCCGCCGCCGACCCCGGCGACCCAAGCCGAGGGTCCGCAAGCTCCGGTTGATCCTGATCCTTATCGGGCTCGGAGCGCTCGCGATCGTCTCGACCGTGTTCGGGATGATGATGGCGGTCGCGTCCGATCTCCCGCAGATCGAGAACCGACAGGTCTACAGAGCGGCCGCGAACTCGTACCTGTACGACGATCACTGGCGCCTGATCGGGCAGTTCGCTCCGCCGAATCACGAAGCTATCGACAAGTTCCAGCAGATCTCGCCGTGGATGCGCCGCGCGATTGTGTCCATAGAGGACCGCCGCTTCTGGACCGACCCCGGGGTGGACCTTCGAGGCATCGGGCGCGCGGTGTTCTCCGACGTGACCGGCGGTCAGAAGGAAGGCGCCTCGACGATCGCCGAGCAGTTCGTCAAGAACGCGTTGTCCGAGCAGGACAACCGCACGGTCTTCGAGAAGCTGCGCGAGGCCGCGCTGGCCTATCACCTGACTCGCCGGTGGCCCAGGGAGGAGATCATGACCCAGTACCTGAACTCGATCTACTTCGGGAACGGGGCCTACGGGATCGAATCCGCCGCGCGCGTCTACTTCGGGAAAGTGCACGGCTACAACTCGTCGGTCTCCTCCAGCCAGGCCGGGGCTGGTTGCGGCGACGCGCCGCGGATTCCGTGCGCGTCGGTGCTCCAGCCGTATGAGGCGGCACTGCTCGCCGGGATGGTCGCCGACCCGAGCGCGTACGACCCTGTGCTGCATCCCCAGGCGGCGAAGGAGCGCCGCAACCGCGTCCTCGAGGACATGCTCGAGCAGCACTACATCACCGAGGCGCAGTATCAGTCCGGGAAGGCCCAGCCGCTTCCGACCGCGGCGCTGATCCAGCAGCCCCAGGAGCCTGCGGCGGCGCCGTACTTCACCAGCTGGTTGCGCCCACAGATCCTCACGGCGATGGGGCTGGGCAAGCCGGGAGTCCTGGACAGCGTCGCCGAATACCGCGCGTACTACGGCGGGCTCAAGATCCGCACGACGATCGACCTCAGCATGGAGCAGGCGGCCGATCAGGCGATCTCGGAGGAGCTTCCGTCGGGGTCGGGCCTACCGAGCGCCTCGCTGGTCGCCATCGACAACAAGACTGGACAGGTCAGGGCGATGGTCGGCGGGCCGATCGTGGACGGACAGGAGGACTACGGCCAGTTCCCGTTCAACCTCGCCACCGAGGCCGAGCGACAGCCCGGATCGGCGTTCAAGCCGTTCACGCTCGCGATGGCGCTCGAGTCGGGCAAGTACGGGCCGGACTCGATCATCGACTCCGCCCCGCAGAACTTCGTAGTCCCGAACAGCGGCGGCAAGGAACACTTCATCGTCCACAACTTCGGCAACACGTACTCCGGCCCGATCACGCTCCAGGAGGCCACGGACGTCTCCGACAACACCGTGTACACGCAGGTCGGGATCAACGTGGGGACCAAGAAGATCGCCCACTTCGCCCGACGCGCCGGCATCCGAACCCCGGTCTCGGACAACTACGCGATGATCATCGGCGGCCTCAGGATCGGCGTCTCGCCGCTCGACATGGCCCATGCGTATGAGACGTTCGCCGAAGGGGGCCGCAGGGTGTACGACCCGGTACTCGGCGCCCCAGACAAAGGCCCGACCGGAATCGCCCAGATCTACTGCCCGAAGGTCTGCCCGCGGAAGAATGAGGTCGATCAGCCGCAGTACGAGCGGGTGCTGCCCGCATCGATCGCGGCGGTCGTCCACCAGATGCTGACCGGGGTCGTGCAGTCGGGCACAGGCACCTCGGCCGAGATCTCGGGGGTTGACGTCGCCGGTAAGACCGGCACGACCACGAACTACGCGGACGCCTGGTTCGTCGGCTGGACGCCGCAGCTGACGACGGCCGTGTGGGTCGGCTATCCGAACAAGCTCGTGCCGATGACCACCGATTACAACGGGGCGCCGGTCGAGGGCGGCACCTACCCGGCGATCATCTGGCACAACTTCATGGTCGCGGCCCTGCAGATCCTCCAGACCGAGAATCCGCACGAAAAGATCACGAGCTCGTCGACGACAGACACGACCACCGCGCCGTCGATCGCGCCGAGCGGATCGGACACGGGCGCGAGCTCGACCCCGACGACGGCGGCGCCTCCGACCGGCGGCGCGACCGGCCCGACCACGGGCGGCGGCACGACCGGTAACGGCGGCGGCGCCACCGGGACCGGCGCCCCCACGAACGGGACCGCGGGCGGCCCCGGCGGCGGGACGGGCGGTACGCAGGGCGGCACCGGCGCGGGCGGTGGCGCCGGCGGGGCCGCGGGCGGTACCGGCGCGGGCGGTGGGCAAGGCGGAACGGGTGCCGGCGGCGGTGCCGGCGGCGGCACCGGAGGCGGTGGCTCCGGCTCAGGCGGCGCCGGCCTCGGCGGCGGCGGCTAACCGGCGGCAGCCAGCTCGGCGCGCGACAGCGCCGGGCGCGACAGGAACCGGCTGTCGAGCGCCGAGAAGCGCCAGGGCAACTCGACGGCCTTGGTGATGCCGATCCGTCTGCTGGCGACGACTCGGACGTCCCGCCACGCTCGCGGCCGGGACGCGATCGCGATCGGCCCGCGGATCAGGTCCGTGCCATTCAGGTCGAGGCCGATGCCGAGCGCCTGCGTGAGCTTGCCCGGCCCGGAGCACAGGTCCTCGAGCCGGGCGACGCCCCGGCGCTCGCGCATCGAATCGATGCCCTCGACCGGCTCGAGCGCGCGGATCAGGACCGCCGCGCCGATGCCCTCGGGCTCGCAGACGGCATTCAGGCACGCGTGGATCCCGTACGAGCGGTAGAGGTACGCGCGACCGGGCGGACCCCATAGCACTCGGTTCCGCTCGGTTAGCCCAACGTAGGCGTGACTTGCCGGCTCGGAGTGGTGGTACGCCTCCGTCTCGACAATGACCCCCGACGAACCGGAGTGCGACACCACGCACCCGATCAGGTCCTGCGCGACCTCGAGCACGGGACGGTCATAGAAGCCAAGCTTCATCCGAGCGCGACCCGCGCCCGCTCGAGCTGCTCGCGCACGCGCGGCAGGCTCGTCCCTCCCTGCGAGCGCTTGGTCTCGAGCCACGCGCCGTCGCGCAGCAGCCCATAGAACTCGTCGTCGAGGAGCGGCGAGTGCTCGGCCAGCTCGTCGGCGGTGAGCGCCGACAGCGGCTTGCCCTGGTCGATCGCGGTGCGGACCAGACCGGCGACGACCCCGTGCGCCTCGCGGAACGGCAGGCCTCGCCGGACCAGGAGGTCGGCGACGTCGGTCGCGGCGAGCAGCTCGTCCGCGGCCGCCGCGGCGAGGCGGTCGCGGCGGAAGCTGATCGAGGACAGCATTCCGTCGGCCGCGTCCAGGCACAGCTCGACCGTGTCGGCGGTGTCGAACAGGTGCTCCTTGTCCTCTTGCATGTCCTTGTTGTAGGTCAGCGGGAGGCCGTGCATCACGCCGTGGAGCGCGACCAGGTGGGCGGCGACGCGCGGCGCCTTGGCGCGGAGCAGCTCGGCGGCGTCCGGGTTCTTCTTCTGGGGCATGATCGACGACCCCGACGCCCACGCGTCGGCGACCTCGCAGAAGCCGAACTCCTCGCTCGACCACAGCACGATCTCGGCGCCGAGCCGCGACAGGTGAGTCGCGCAGGTGGCCGCGGCCGCGAGATAGTCGAGCACGAAGTCGCGATTGGAGACGGCGTCGATCGAGTTCTCGGCCACCGACTCAAAGCCGAGCTCGCGCGCCACCAGCTCGCGGTCGGTGTCGAAGTTCACGCCGGCGAGCGCGCCGGCACCCAGGGGCAGCGCAGCCGTGGCCGACACCACGGACGAGAAGCGGTCGCGATCCCGGATCAGCATCCAGCAGTACGCGAGCAGGTGGTGGCTCAGGTACACCGGCTGCGCGCGCTGCAGATGGGTGTAGCCCGGCATCGGCCAGTCGAGGTGCGCCTGCGCCTGGTCCACGAGCGTCCGCGCCAGCTTCGTGGTCCGCTCCACGGCATTACCAGCGTGCGCGCGGACGAACATCGCGACGTCGGTGGCCACCTGGTCGTTCCGCGACCGCGCGGTGTGCAGCTTCCCGCCGACGCGGCCGGCGAGCTCGGTCACGCGGCGCTCGATCGCCATGTGGATGTCCTCGTCACCCTCGGCGAACGGGAAGCTCCCCTCGCCCAGCTCGCGCTCGACCTGGTTCAGCGCGCTCTGAAGCTCGTCGCGCTCGGCGGCGGAGATGATGCCCTGTGCCGCAAGCATCGTCGCGTGCGCACGCGATTGCTGGACGTCATAGGGCCCGAGACGCCAGTCGAACGACAGCGAGTCGTTGAGCGCGCGAAAGGCGGAGTCTTGAGGCTCGGAGAAGCGGGACATCGAGCGGGGATTATCGCCCGCCGTCAGGCGCCGCCGACCATTCCGAGCACTTCCCGAAGCGACTCGGCCACCTGCTCGACCTGCGACTCGGTCATCTCGGGGAAGAACGGCAACGCGATCGAGCGGTCCGCGACGTCCTCGCACACGGGGAACTCGCCCTCCTGGTAGCCGAACTGCTCGCGGTAGTAGCTCATGAGGTGGATCGCCGGGAAGTACGGCTTGCTCGGTATCGCCCGCGATGCGAGCTCGCGGACGACGCCGTCGCGGCCAAAGCCGCGCGGGAGCTGGACGACGTACACGAACCAGCCTCGTTGGGCCTGGCCCACGTCAGCGCATGGAAGCCCCAACCCGTCGATTCCGGCGAGCGCCGAGCCATACAGACCCGCGACCCGCGAGCGGCCGGCGAGCATCTCGTCGAGCCGCTCGAGCTGCGCCAGCCCGAGCGCGCACGCGATCTCGGAGAGGCGGTAGTTGAACCCGAGTCGGTCGTGGTCGAGCCAGTCCATGTTCGGCGCCCGGCCCTGGTTGCGTTCGGAGTCGATCCGCTCCTTGACCCGCGCGTCGGCCGTCACCACCATGCCGCCCTCGCCGGTGGTGAGCTGCTTATTGGGATAGAAGCCGAACACCGCCGGGTGACCGCGGCCGCCAACCCGAACGCCGTCGGCGTCGACCGCGCCGAGCGCTTCGCACGCGTCCTCGACGATCGGCAGCCCGAGCCGCTCGAACGCCGCGAGGTCGGCCGGATAGCCGAACACGTGCACCGGGAGCAGCGCGGTGGTGCGGTCCGTGACCGCCGCAGCGGCGGCCTCGGGGTCGAGGTTCAGCGTCACCGGGTCGATGTCGGCGAACACGGGCCGCGCTCGCTCGAACACCGCCACGTTCGCGCTGGCCACGAACGAGAACGGCGTAGTAACGACCTCGTCCCCGTCGCTGACGCCGACCGCGCGCAACGCGAGATGCAGACCCGCGGTTCCGCTCGACACGGCGCTGGCGTGCGTCGCACCGACCCGCGTCGCAAACTCGCGCTCGAATTCGCCGAGCAGCGGACCGAGCGACAGATGCCCGGACCTGATGACCTCGAGCACGCGCTCCTCCTCGAGCTCGCCCAGCACGGGCCGCGCGAGTGGTATGGCCGCGCTCGCGGCTTGAGTGGTCCGGCCCGTCACGAGCCCTGCGCGGAGGCAGTCTGGTCGGGCGATCGCCTCTCCGAGACGCGCATCCCGTACTCGAGCGAGTCGACCAGCGCCTCCCACGACGCCTCGATGATGTTCTCCGAGACCCCGATCGACCCCCACACCTGGTCGCCGTCGGAGGCGTCGAGCAGCACCCGCGTAACCGCGCCGGTGCCCTTGGTCTCGTCGAGGATCCGGACCTTGAAGTTGACCAGGTCGATGTCGCGTAGGTGGGGGTGGATCTCTACGAGCGCGTCACGCAGCGCGCGGTCGAGCGCGTGGACGGGGCCGTTCCCCTCGGCGGTTCGAACGTAGCGCTCGGAATTCGGTCCCCGCCCATCCCCGGGCGGGGTCCAAATCTTTATCGTCGCTTCGGTCTCGACGCGTCCGTCGGCGCGCTTCTCGACAATCACGCGCCACGACTCAAGGACGAAGAGCGGCTCGTAGTCGCCGGTCTCCTTGCGGAGCAGCAGCTCGAACGACCCGTCGGCGGCCTCGAAGTGGTAGCCGCGGTGCTCGAGCTCCTTGACCCGCTCGACCAGCCGCCCGGCCTCGCCGTCGCCGAGCGAGATCCCGGCGTCGCGGGCTCGGGCGTACACCGTCCCCTTGCCAGAGAGCTCGGAGATCAGCAGCTCGCGGCGGTTGCCGACGACGTCCGGATCGATGTGCTCGAACGTCGCCGGGTCGATATTGACGCCGGCCACGTGCATCCCGCCCTTGTGCGCGAACGCGTTGCGCCCGACGTACGGCTGGTCAGGATCGGGGGTGAAGTTGAGGATCTCGTCGAAGAAGTGCGCGGCCTGGGCGAGCGAACCGAGCTGCTCCCGGGTCACGCACTCGTACCCGAGCTTCAGCTGCAGGTTGGCGATGATCGTGACCAGGTTCGCGTTCCCGCAGCGTTCCCCGTAGCCGTTCATCGTGCCCTGAACGTGGGTCGCCCCATGCTCGACCGCCGCCAGCGAGCACGCCACCGCGCACCCGGAGTCGTCGTGGGTGTGGATGCCGATTTTGGGCGCCGCCCGCCCGCCGCTCGGCCCGAGCGCCGCGACGACCTCGGAGATCGCCGCGGCGATCTGCTGCGGGAGCGAGCCGCCGTTCGTGTCGCAGCAGGTGACCGTGTCGGCCCCGGCTTCGGCCGCGGCCCCGAGGCAACGGACCGCGTACGCCGGGTCGTCGGCGAAGCCGTCGAAGAAGTGCTCGGCGTCGTAGATCACGCGCTTGCCCTCGCCGACGAGGAAGGCGACCGACTCGGAGATCATCCGCAGGTTCTCGTCGCGATCGACCTTGACGACCTTCTCGAGGTGAAGGCCCCAGGTCTTGCCGACGATCGTGCACACGGGCGCGGCCGAGTCGGCCAGCACGCGCAGCCCCGGATCGGCGTCGGCGCGGGTGTCGCGCCGACGGGTCATCCCGAATGCGGCGAGGAGCGCGTGGCGGAACGACTCGCCCGCGAGCAGACCGAACAGCTCGAGCTCCTTCGGGTTCGAGCCGAGGAAGCCCGCCTCGATCACATCGATCCCGAGCTCGTCCAGACGGTGCGCCACCCGCAGCTTCTCCTGCGCGGACAGCGACATGCCCTCCCCCTGCATCCCGTCGCGGAGGGTGGTGTCGTAGAGCTCGATGTGAGTCATCCGGATACGGACCCGGCCGGGGCGCTCAATCGCCGCGGGATCCGCTCAGCCCAGCCGGGTGCCCGCTGGGCACCTCGACGACGTCGAGCCACTCGGCGTAGCGCGGATCGCGGCCGTGCAGCGCGTCGTCGAACACGCGTTGGAGCTCATGCGTGATCGCGCCGGGCTGCCCGGTCCCGACCGCGTGGTCGTCGACCTCGCGCACCGGGACGAGCTCGGCCGCGGTGCCGGTCATGAACACCTCGTCGGCGAGATACAGCTCGGCGCGGGCGAGGTCGCGCTCGACGACCTCGATCCCGAGGTCCCGGGCAATCTGGATGACCGACTTGCGGTTGATGCCGTCGAGGACCCCGGCGGTCTGGGGCGGCGTGTAGAGGATGCCGTCGCGGACGACGAAGATGTTCTCGCCGGATCCCTCGCACACGAACCCGTGCGAGTCGAGCAGGATCGCCTCCTGGTAGCCCGCCTTCGACGCCTCGATCTTCGCGAGCACGCTGTTGAGGTACTGGCCCGAGGCCTTGGCGTGCGGGATCAGCGCGTCGTGCGGAATCCGCCGCCAGCTCGAGACCTTGGCCCGGATGCCGTGGGTCTTGCCGTCCTCGCCGAGGTAGGCGCCCCACGGCCACACCGCGATCGACACCTCCACCGGCGCGTCGAGCGGGTACAGGCCCATCTGGCCGTAGCCGCGGAACACGATCGGGCGGATGTAGCACTCGCGCAGGTCGTTGGCGGCGATCAGCTCGTGGGTGGCCGAGCGCAGCTCCGCGAGCGTGTACGGGATCGGCATGTAGTACAGCTCCGCCGACTTGAACAGGCGATCGAGGTGGTCGAGGTTGCGGAAGATCGCCGGTCCCTTGGCCGTCTCGTACGCGCGAATCCCCTCGAATACTCCTGTCCCGTAGTGCAGGCCGTGCGTCAGTACGTGAACCTTCGCGTCCTCCCAGGCAACCATTTCGCCGTTGTGCCAGATGAGGTCGACTGTTTGCACGACTGACTCCTTAGAGCTGTTTGAGGACTGCCTGGGTGGCCTCTGATGTAGTTGCCGTGCCCCCCAGGTCGGGCGTGCGCAGCCCCTCGGCCAGCGCTCGCTCGACGGCCGATTCTACCGCCGTCGCCTGGGGCTCCATGTCGAGTCCGTAGCGCAGCATGAGCGCGGCCGATAGGAACATCGCGAGCGGGTTGGCGGCTCCGGTGCCCGCGATGTCCGGGGCCGAGCCGTGGACGGGCTCGAACAGGCCAGGTTTCTGCTCGCCGAGCGATGCGCTCGGGAGCATGCCGATCGACCCGGTGAGCATCGCCGCCTCGTCGCTGAGGATGTCGCCGAACATGTTCTCGGTCAGAATCACCTCGAAGTGGCGGGGCGCCGCAATCAGCTTCATCGCGGCGTTGTCGACGAGCAGATGCTCGAGCTCGATGTTCGGGAACTCGGCTGCGTGGATCTCGCGCACGACCTCGCGCCAGAGACGGCTGGTCTCGAGCACGTTGGCCTTGTCGACGCTCGTGACCCGGGATCGCGCGGTGCTGAACGCGATGCGGGCGATGCGTTCGATCTCGGCGCGCGTGTACACGCAGTCGTCGGAGGCGCGATCTTTCGTGCGGGTCTTCTCGCCGAAGTAGATGCCGCCGGTTAGCTCGCGGACGACCATCAGGTCGGTGCCGTCGATCAGCTCGCGCTTGAGCGGGCTGGCGTCGTACAGGGCGGGAAGCGGCTTCACCGGCCGGAGGTTCGCGAACAGCCCGAGGCCCTTGCGCAGCCCGAGCAGGCCCTGCTCGGGGCGGGGCTTGTCCGGGTCGGTGGTGTCCCATTTCGGGCCACCGACGGCCGCGAGCAGCACCGCGTCGGCGTTCCTGCAGGCGGTGAGCGTCTCGTCGGTGAGCGCTGTGCCGTGAGCGTCGATCGAGGCGCCGCCGAACACGTGCTCCTCGTACTCGAGGTCCGCGCCGGCGGCGCCCAGCACCTCGAGGGTCGGGGCGATGATCTCGGGACCGATCCCGTCACCGGGAAGGAGGACGACGTGCGGGGCCATGGTGGCGGGGCACGCTACCAGTCAGCGCTCGGAGGCCGACCCGACCGGCGCGCCGCCTTCCACCCAAGCGCGGGCGGTGCATTTCTCGCCAGACCCGCCCGCGCGCCCCGGCCGTGCGCACCTAAGCGCCAGGGAGGCGCTTATGTGCGCGGGGTCGTCGGCTCCGCCGTGGTTTGGCGAGTTGTGCGCCGCCGACTAGCACGCGGTAGCTGTACAAGACCCGAAACACTCCGTGGACGCACGGGCTCCCGGGACATAAGCACGTGGGGAATGCTTATGTCCCGGAGGTCACGGACCGCTTCGCGGTTTCGGGCCTTGTACAGAGGCTTCTGGGTTGCCGGGAGGCTTCTGGGTTGCCGGCGCCAGCGGCGGACCGCTCACGCCACCGCAAACCGGCGCCTCAGCCCCGCCGCCCGCCACGGAGCGCCGGCGCCCCCGCCCCGCCCCCCCGCATCAGCGCGGTCACGATCAGCACCGGGAACATGCCCACGTGGTAGATCAGGTCGATCGCGGCGCCATCGTCGACCGTGAACGTCAGGCCGGAGAGGAGCCGATCCGAGCCGTGCACACGGTCGCGGCCGGCCAGTCGCTGCCGTCGCCGTGTAATCGTTCTTACAACACGAAATCCACTGACGATTCCTGACTGGCTGGACAGCCAGGGGCCGCAAATCCAGTCTGCAACTGGGTATACGGCAGTTAGGCGAGTTCCGCACCGCCACCCCATCTCGCAGGCTCTCCCTACACCCGCGGGTAGCGACTCGTCTTGATTAGGTATAGGCGGTTATTTACGGCTGCCGTGGGTAGCTCATAATGAGGCTAGTGGGCAGTTCCCCCCCGGTCTTGGGGAACGAATGGAGTCCGTACGACATAAGGCAGGGTGGCAGGATTCTCTTTGCCGTTCATATCGAGGCTGCGTCATCGCAGCCGATCCCTAATCCCGTGATCAACCATGTTTCGGGAGCGACCGCGTGATGACCACCGAGCGCGGCACTCCCACGGTCGTCCCGGGACCAGCACCGATCCGAGTGGCGGTCGTCGACGACCGGCGCCTGATCGGCGACTCGCTTGCGGCGCTGATCCGCACGATGGAGGGGTTCGTCGTCGTCGACGTGTTCGAAGGCGCGCAGACCGTGCCGGCGATCGTCGCCCGGGACCCGAGCGTCCTGCTCGTCGGCGTGGGCGCGGAACTGACCCCAGCGTTCGATCTCGTACGCTCGCTCCGCCGCATCACGCTGAGCATCGAGATCGTGATCCTCGCCGATCGGCTCTCACCCGATCTCGTCAAGTTCGTCCTCGATCAGCATCTCAACGGGCTGCTGCTCACCGACACGCCTCCGTCCGACCTCGCCGCGTGTCTGGGCCGAGTGGCCCGCGGTCACGCGGTGCTGCCGCGGGATTGGCAGCGTGTCCTCGACGCTCACGGCGACGACCCGGTCGGATCGCTCAGCGACCGGCAGCTCGAGGTTCTCAGGCTCGTGGCCGAGGGATACTCCTACGAGGAGATCGGCGCGCGCCTGTTCATCAGCGCGAACACTGTCAAGTTTCACCTGCGCTCGATCTATCTGCGGCTCGGCGTACGCAATCGCGTCGCCGCCGCTCGCATGCTCGCCGAGCGGCGCGGCGCTTAGCGGCCGTCCTCTAGTCACGCCACGCTGTCACCGTCGGTTTTCCGCCCGCCGCGGTTAACGCGGACTACCCGTATAGATGGAGCGGGACCACACCCCAAGCTGTTGCGGCGAGATCGCGAGCATTAGTAACGTTTGCTCCAATGCGCTAGGGGCATCGGGTTTGCGCATCATGGATAACTACAACGGGGGTACCTGCAGGGTCGCGTAACCGCGCGAGATCGTGCGTGGTCGGCCTGTCCGGAGTGTGACCGCGGACGGAGGCTCGGCCGCAAGCGGCAACGTACATCACAGCCGGATCGGCAAGAGGAGGTGTCACCGGTAACAGAGTTAGGCTGGGGGCGTGACAGCGCCGCCTGCGACGGCGTGCTGTCGATAACCGCCGCTGGAATGTCGCGAGTTATCTCTTTCTCATCGATGGAGGGCGAATGAAGAAGTTAGTCCTGGGGTGCACCATCGCGCTGTTCGCGTTCGTATTCGCGGCCCCGGCGATGGCGGCATCCTCCTCTGACGATCCTGGCCCCGGCACAGGATGGCTGGAGATCTGTAAGAACGCCGATCCCACGGGACCCGTTAGCGGGCCGTTCACGTTCTCGGTCACCGACGGCGACTACAGCTCAACCCAAACCGTCACCACGGGGACGTGTACGGCCCCGTTCCCGGTTCCGACCGGAACCGCGACCGTGACGGAGAATGCCGTGCCGTACGCGACGGTGACGGCGATCAGCGCGCTTCCCGAAAGCAACCTCGTCCCCGGTTCGGTCACTCTCGGACCCGGAGGGTCGGCGCAGTTCACGATCACCGGCGGAGACGAGTCGACGGCGACAACCGCCATCTTCACCAACAAGGAGGTGACGGGATACGTCGAAGTCTGTAAGAACGCCGCGCCCGGGTCGGGGCTCACCGGCAGCTTCCAGTTCACGATCACGGGAGCGATGGGCTTCTCGGACGTCGTAAGCGTGCCGGTCGGAGCCTGTAGTGACTCGATCCAGGTTCCCGCCGGATCGGTCCAGGTCCAGGAGACCGGGGACGCCGCCACGTATGTGGTGTCGATAACCTCGGTTCCGGACGGGAGCCTCACCAGCTCCGACCTGGACAGTGCAACCGCGACGGTTTCGGTCGCGGCCGGCGACGTCTCGACCGAGTCGATCGTGACGTTCGTCGACAGCCCGTCCGTACTGAAGCTCTGCAAGGTGGCGGGCGATCCCAGCCTGCTCGGGCAGGACTACACGTTCACCGCGAACGGTGCGTCGGTGACGATTCCCGCCGGCCCGCCTCCGGGCGGCACCTGCGTGCTCGTTCCCGGCATCTACCGGGCCGGTACCACGGTCGACATCGCCGAGAACGTCGTCCCTGGAACCCAGGTCTCGTCGATCACGGTGACTCCGGCTGACCGCGAGGTCCCCGGGGCCAATGATCCGACTGACCGCACCGACAGCGTGGTGCTCGGGTCGGGCGAGACGGTCGTGACCTACACGAACGTTCCCGCCCCGCCGGGTCTGCTCAAGCTCTGCAAGATCGCGGGGCCGGGCGTGACGTCCGGATCGCTGTGGACGTTCACGATCGCCGGGCTTCCCGGATCGGTCACCGTGCCGGCCGGGTCGTGCGCGCTCGTGGCCGGGCCGGAGCCGGGTGGCGGATTCCCGTTCAACTCGACCCAGACGATCACCGAGACCTCGACGGCCGGTTTCTCGGTGACGAACATCGCCGCGGACCCCTCAGACAGGCTCGATTCCTCGGACCTGGCTACCGGAACCGCGACGGTGACGATCGGTAGCGGCGTCACGGAGGCGCTCTACACCGACGCGGCGACCGCCGCGCCGCCCGCATCGACGGGTACGGGGTCGACCCCCGCTGCCACGACGACAGTCGCGACCAAGAACGCAACGGTCGCCGTCGCCACGCCGGTGACGATCGCGAAGACGACCAGCGCGATCCTGCACGGACGCGTGATGTTCGCGTGGCTGGTCAGGCGGGGCAGCCAGTACTACCTGGTGATCAAGGTGGCGTCGCACGCCAAGACGGCTCACGTGCGCCTCAGTGAGCTGGGTAAGCGCGGTGCAGTGATCAAGCGCATCACGCTGATCATCGGCACCGGGAAGAAGGAGCTGGTCAAGGTGCCGTACACCAAGACGGTCCACAGCGTCAAGGTGGCCGTCGTCTCCTAGACGAAGGTCCGACGACGAGGGAGGCCCGCCCCCGCGGGCCTCCCGTCCGTCACTCGCCGGAGCGCGCGGTCATGTTCAGCCGCACGTACTCGAGCACCAACGGCTCGCCGGCGCGGCCGAGCACGCGATCGACGAACGGACCGCGCAGCTCGTCGGGAAGCGGGTCGAGGTGGCGGACCAGGCAGACCGTCTGGATGAACGAGCGCGGGTCCTCGGGCGTCACCGACTTGGGCTCGAGCCAGCACGTCACGTCGGTGAAGCCGGCGCGCTCGAGGCGCGCCGCCGTCTCGGTGTCGGTCGCGTAGTTCCACGGGCGCTGCCAGCCGACGAAGTACGGAGCGAACGGCTCCTCCCCAGCGATCTGATCGGCAAGCGTGCGGAACGCGTCGATGTTGCCCCGGCCGCCGCACTGCGCGACGAGCTGGCCACCTGGCCGGAGCGTCCGGTGCAGCGCCGCGAACAGCGCGTCGTGATCGTGGATCCAGTGGTAGGTCGCGTTCGAGAAGATCGCGGCGACGCGCTCGGGCAGGTCGAGCTCGACCAGGTCCTGGCACAGCACCGTGGCGCGATCGCCAAGCGCCTCGCGGGCGTGCGCCACCATCGACGGCGCGACGTCGACGGCATACACCCGACCCCGCGGGACGAGGTCGGCGAGCAGCGCCGTCACCCGTCCCGACCCGCATCCGGCATCCAGCACCACCTCGTCGCCGGCGAGCGCGAGCCGCGAGAGCTGCTCGCGCGCCCAGGCCAGCTGAGGATCCGACACGCGGTCATACGACGCCGCGTCCCAGTCCCGCGAAGCTCCGGCGGTCATGACAGCGCGGTCGTATCCGGACCCGCCCACCCCCCGGAGCGCGTGCGGTCGCGTTCGTACGCCGTGATCGCCTCGTCCTGCGCGAGCGTCAGCGCGATGTCGTCGAGGCCGCCGAGCAGCCGGTGCTTGATGTCGGCGTCGATCTCGAAGCTCGCCGTCCCGCCCGGCCAGCGCACCTCCTGCGCCGCGAGATCGACCTGCGCGTCGCCGGCGTCGGCGATCGAGGCGCACTCCTCAGCGCTCAGCACGACCGGAAGCAGTCCGATCTTCGTGCAGTTCGAGCGGAAGATGTCGGCGAAGCTCGGGGCGATGATCGCCTGGAAGCCGTAGTCCTCGAGCGCCCACGGGGCGTGCTCGCGGCTCGACCCGCACCCGAAGTTGCGCCCGGCGACCAGGATCGGATTGCTCGGCAGGTCCCACCCGGGCTGCTTGGCCCAATCGAAGAACAGGAACTCGCCGAAACCGGTGCGCTCGACGCGCTTGAGGAACTGCTTGGGGATGATCTGGTCGGTGTCGACGTCGTCGCGGTTCAGCACCGACACGCGGCCGGTGATCGTCTCGATCGCCCTCATTTACCGTCTCCCCACTCGCGGATGTCAACGAATCGCCCCTCGATCGCGGCGGCCGCCGCCATTTGGGGCGAGACCAGATGAGATCTGGCACCGCGCCCCTGGCGCCCTTCGAAGTTGCGGTTCGACGTCGACGCGACCCGCTCGCCCGGCGCGGCGATGTCGGGATTCATCCCGAGGCACATCGAGCATCCCGCTCCGCGCCAGTCGAACCCGGCGCGGCGGAAGACCTCGTCGAGTCCCTCCTGCTCGGCCTGGATCTTGATCTGCTGGGATCCGGGCACAACCATCGCGTAGACACTGTCGGCGACCTTGTGGCCTCTGACCATGTCGGCGGCCACGCGCAGGTCCCCGATCCGTGAGTTCGTGCACGAGCCGATGAACACGCGATCAAGCTTGATCTCCTCGATCGGCGTTCCGGGCTCGAGCGCCATGTACTCGAGCGCGCGCTCGTCCTGGTCCGAGCGCGGTTCGGGCACGGCGGCCGTGACCGGCACGACCATCCCGGGGGTCGTCCCCCAAGTCACCATCGGGCTGAGCGCGGAAGCGTCGACGTCAACTTGCTTGTCGAACTCGGCGCCCTCGTCGGTACGCAGCTCACGCCACTCCTCAGGGACCGAATCAGGCGCCGCGCCGCGGCCGACCACCCACTCATAGGTCGTCTCGTCGGGCGCGATCATCCCGGCCCGGCCGCCCCCCTCGATCGTCATGTTGCAGACGGTCATCCGGCCCTCCATCGACAGAGTCTCGATCGCCGGCCCGGCGTACTCGACGACGTGCCCAACGGCTCCGGCTACTCCGATCTGGCCGATCGTGGCCAGGATCAGGTCCTTGGCGGTGACCCCGAAGCCGAGCGACCCGCTGTAGAGGATCCGCATCGACCGCGGCTTTGACTGAACGAGGCACTGGGTGGCGAGGACGTGCTCGACCTCGCTCGTCCCGATGCCGAACGCGAGCGCGCCGAACGCCCCGTGCGTGGCAGTGTGCGAGTCGCCGCACACGATCGTCATCCCCGGCTGTGTGACGCCGAGCTCGGGGCCGATCACGTGCACGATCCCCTGGTGCTCGGAGCCGAGTGAGAACAGCGGGATCCCGAATTCCTCGCAGTTGCGCTCGAGTGTCTGGACCTGGACACGCGACAGCTCGTCCAGGATCCGTGCCGCGACCGGGGTTCCATCGGTGGGCACGTTGTGGTCGGCAGTGGCGAGTGTCCGGTCGGGACGGCGCACCTTGCGTCCCGCGAGTCGTAGCCCGTCGAACGCCTGCGGGCTCGTCACCTCGTGGACCAAGTGGAGGTCGATGTAGATGAGACCCGCGCCGGCGCCCCCAACCTCGTGCGCATCCCAGATCTTGTCGAACAGCGTCTTTGGCATCAGCTCCTCCGAAGTCCGGCGCTGAGGACCGCAAGCAGGACGGCTTCCTCTGGGCCTTGATTTTCAAAATGATGATTCAGGTCCGCGTCGAACGTGACGCAGTCGCCATCGAGCAACTCGTACCGCTGAGAGTCGCAGTACAGGACGACTCGACCGCGCTCGACGAGCGCGGTCTCCCGGCTGCCCGGTTCGTGCATCGGGGGATCTCCGGGTCCGCCGGTGACGGCGCCGGGGGCGAGGGTATGGCGCGAGAGCTCGGCGCGCTGGCCGGGGAGCGGCGGAGTGAGGATCTCGTAGCGGTGGCCCTCGACCGCTCCGGGCCCCTTCCGTCGCTCGCTGGCACGGACGACGCTGACGGCGCCGTCCTCGTCGAGGCGGAGGAGTTGGGAGAGCCGCAGCTCGAGGCCGGTGGCGATCCGCTTGGCGACCTGAAGAGTCGGACTGGTCTCGCCGCGCTCGACCTGCGAGAGCATCGGCGCGCTGACGCCTGACCGGTCGGCGAGATCTCGCAGCGATAGGTCCATCGCCTCCCGGAGCGCCCGGATCCTCGACCCCACGCCATTCTGCGCCGCCTGTGTCGACGTCATACGGTTGTACGTTATCGCATACGGGACATGGCTAAGGGCCGCCGCTAGCCTCATCCGACATGCGCTCGCGACCCGACGTGCTCGTGCTCGGCGGCGGTGGGGTCCTCGGCGAGGCCTGGATGATGGGCGTCCTGGCCGGGATCGAGGACGGCACCGGCCTCGACCTGCGCGACTGCGACTACTACGTCGGGACGTCTGCCGGGTCGATCGTCGCCGCCCACCTTGTCGCCGGCCAGCCGCCGCGCCGGCCGTCGATGATCGGCTCCGACCTCGAGCTGAGCACCGCCCCCCGCCCCGCGGATGGCCTCGCCGCCGCGGGACTCGCCGCCGCCCGCCGCGCCGGCGACTGGGCGCTCGCCGTCGGCGCCACGTTCGCCCCGATGGCGCTCGGGCTGGCCGCGCCCGGGGGCGCGATCGTGCGGGCGGCGATGCTCCGGAGGCTGCCTCGGCCGGCCGACACGCTCGCGGGTCTACGCCAGACGGTCGAACGCCTGGAGCCGCGCTTCGACGGCCGCCTGCGGATCGCGGCCGTCGATCGCCGCAACGGACGCCGGGTCGTATTCGGCAGCCCCGGCGCGCCGAACGCGAGCGTCGCCGAGGCAGTCGAGGCGTCATGCACGGTGCCGTGGCTGTTCGCGCCGGTCACGATCGACGGCCGCGAGTACGTCGACGGCGGCGTCTGGAGCCCGACCAACCTCGACGCCGCCCCCGCGGGCCGGGACACGCACGTGCTTTGCCTGAACCCGACCGCGAGCATCGAGGGCGCATCCGGCGTCCTGGCTGTGATCCGCAGCGTCTCGCGAACGGCAGTGGCGGTCGAGGCGCTCGCGCTCCGGCGTCGCGGCGCGGCGCTGCAGACGCTTGCGCCGAACGCCGAATGCGCGCAGGCGATGGGGACCAACTTCATGGACCGCGACCGCAGCGGCCGCGTGCTAGCGGCCGGCTACCGCCAGGGCCTTCAGTTCGTCACGGCGTCCGCACCGGTTGCGCCGACGCCGCCACAGCCGTCGCTTCCTCTACCTCGGCCATAACGTCTTGGCGCCGGAGCGCGTTCGACAAGGCGCGGACGTACGCGCGAGCGGCCGCCTCGAGGATGTCGGTCGAGACGCCCTGACCCGAGCCGGTGACGCCGCCCACCTCGAGCACCACGGACGTCTCGCCGAGCGCGTCCTGGCCGCCGGTCACCGCGTCGACGCGGAATTCCCGGAGCCGGGCGTCGCTGTCGGTGGCGGCGTTGATCGCGCGGAAGATCGCGTCGACCGGGCCGTCACCGGTGAACGAGCCGGTGAGCTCGTCGCCGTCAGGCGACCGGATGCCGACGGTCGCGTGCGGCGGCCGGCGCGTCGACGCCTCGACGTCGAACCACTCGAGTGTGTAGGCCGCGATCTCCTCGCGGAGCTCGTCGGTGACGAGCGCCTCGAGATCCATCGCGGTCACGTGCTTCTTCTTGTCCGCGATCTCCTTGAAGCGCCGGAACGCGGTGTTCAGGCTCTGGCCCGAGAGCTCGAACCCCAGGTCCGACAGCGCCTGCTGCAGCGCGTGGCGGCCCGAGTGCTTGCCGAGCACGATCGAGTTGGCCTCCAGGCCGACCGTGGTGGCGTCCATGATCTCGTAGGTCGTGCGCTCCTTGAGGACCCCGTCCTGGTGGATGCCCGACTCGTGCGCGAACGCGTTGCGGCCGACGATCGCCTTGTTGGGCTGAACCGGGTACCCGGTCAGCCGCGAGACGAGGCGCGAACTCCGCGAGATCTCGCGCGTCGTCACCCCCGTTCGCAGCCCGATGTCGGGCTCGCGGGTGTGCAGCAGCATCACGATCTCCTCGAGCGAGGCGTTGCCGGCGCGCTCACCGATCCCGTTGATCGCGCACTCGACCTGACGCGCGCCCGCGAGCAGCCCCGCGAACGAGTTGGCGACGGCCAGGCCCAGGTCGTCGTGGCAGTGCACCGACAGCACGACGTCGCGCAGGTCGGGAATCAACTCGTACAGCCGCTCGAGGAACGCGGTGTACTCGTGCGGCATCGTGTACCCCACGGTGTCGGGGATGTTGATCGTGGTCGCGCCCTCGTCGATCGCGATCTGGCACACCTCGGCGGTGAACTCGATGTCGGCGCGGGTTGCGTCCATCGGCGAGAACTCGACGTCCTGCACGTACTGCTTGGCGTGCGCGACGGCGGCGCGGGCCTGCCCCTTGACGTCGTCGCGAGTGGTCTGGAGCTGATGCTTGATGTGGATGTCGGAGGTCGAGATGAACGTATGGATGCGCGGCCGGGTTGCGTCCTGGACCGCGTTCCAGGCCGCGTCGATGTCGGCCACGTGGGTGCGCGCCAGGCCCGCTATGACTGGTCCCTCGACCGTGCGAGAGATCTCCTGCACCGCCTCGAAGTCACCCGGCGAGGTGATCGGAAAGCCCGCCTCGATCACGTCGACGCCCAGCCGTGCGAGCTGCTGCGCGATCTCCAGCTTCTCCTGCGTGTTCAGCGAGATGCCGGGCGACTGCTCGCCGTCACGCAAAGTCGTGTCGAAGATCAGTACTCGGTTGGGGTCTTCGGGTTGGCTCATTTCACTCCTAAGTGTCTCGGTCTCGATGTCTTCTCCGTGCTGGTTTCGCGGCTACGTGCGGCCGCCCACGCGCTATTCCCCCCGAGGGGGGAGGAGGAGAAGTCGGAGATCGAGGCGGAGCGCCATTCCGCCGAGAAGCGTACCAAGCCGAGTTCGGCATGATCTCCCCGTGCGCAAACTTGCATTGATCGTCAATCCGGTGGCCGGCGGGGGCCGTCCCGCGAGGGCGCTGCCGGACGTCCAAGCCGCGCTGCGCGCGATGGGGTTCGAGCAGCGCTTCGAATACACCAAGAGCCTCGAGCACGCACGTGAGCTCGCGCGGGAAGCGGTCGCGAACGGCGAGGTGGCGGTGGCGTTCGGCGGCGACGGCCTGATCGGCGCGGTCGCCGGCGCGGTCAAGCACTCAGCCGGCGTCGTCGGCGTGCTGCCCGGCGGCCGGGGCAACGACCTGTGCCGCGCGCTCGGCATCCCGCGCAAGCCGGTGGCGGCGTGCGCGGTGCTGGCCTCCGGGACCGTCCGGCCGCTCGATCTCGGCGAGGCCGGCGAGCGCACGTTCACGGGCATCGCGAGTTGCGGCTTCGACTCGCTGGTCAACGAGATCGCCAACGACACCCGTGTCGTGCGCGGGAGCCCCGTGTACGCGCTCGCCCTGGTCCGGGCGCTCCCTCGCTGGAAGTCGGCCCGGTTCGAGGTCACGCTCGACGGCGGCGCGATGCGCGAGTTCACCGGGTACTCGGTCGCCGCCGCCAACTCGAAGCAGTTCGGCGGCGGCATGCTGCTCGCGCCTAACGCCTCGCTCACGGACGGGCTGCTCGACGTGGTCATCATCGAGGACATGTCGAAGCATCGTTTCCTGCGGCTCGCGCCGACGGTGTTCAGCGGCCGGCACGTCCGCCAGCGCGGCGTTTCCGTGCTCCGCGGCCGCGAGGTGCACATCAGCGCGTCGGAGTCGTTCACGCTGTACGCCGACGGGGAGGCGATCGCGAAGCTTCCGGTCACGATTCGCGTGCTCCCTGGCGCCGTCCGGATGATCGTGCCGGCATGACGTTGCTCGGCGCCAAAATCGCCGCGGCGCGCGCGGTCGGAGAGCTAGCTCGGCGCGCCGGGCGCGGCGGCGGGACGAGCCTGCCGGGCAAGGTGCTGATGGCGCTCGAGCCGGGGGCGATCGGCGAGCTGTCCGCGCGTCTGCCCCGCGGCTCGGTCGTCGTTTCGGCGACCAACGGCAAGACGACGACGGCCGCGATGGTCGCGTCCGTGCTCGAGCGCGCCGGCGTGACCGTCGTCCACAACCGGGCCGGCGCGAACATGGCGGGCGGCGTCGCGTCGACGCTGCTCGCGGCGGCTCGCTCCGGCGGCCGGATCGACGGCGAGCTCGGGCTGTTCGAAGTCGACGAGTTCTGGCTCGACCGGATCACCCCCGAGCTCGAGCCGCGCGGGATTCTGCTCGGCAACCTGTTCCGCGATCAGCTCGACCGGTTCGGCGAGCTCGAGACGATCGCCGACCGCTGGGCGGCCGTGGCGTCGGCGGCGGCCGCCAACGGGACACGGCTGATCCTGAACGCGGACGACCCACTCGTCGCCGACCTCGGGCGCGACGCGTCGGAGGTGACGTACTTCGGAGTCGAGGACCAATCGGTGGCGACCCCGGAGATGCAGCACGCCTCGGACTCCAAGCACTGCCGCCGCTGCGGCGCGGCGTACGTGTACGAGGCGATCTACCTCGGCCACCTCGGTCGCTACCGGTGCCCGTCGTGCGGGCAGGAGCGTCCCGCGCCGGCGGTCGCGGCCGAGCGGATCGAGCTTGACGGCACACGCGGATCGCGGTTCGAGCTGGTCACGCCGGCCGGCACCGCCGGCGTCGAGCTGCCGCTTCCCGGGCTCTACAACGTCTACAACGCGCTCGGCGCCGCCGCGCTGTGCCTCGGCCTCGATGTCCCGCTCCGGGTGATCGCAGACGGGCTTCGCGAGGTCAGGGCAGCGTTCGGGCGGGCCGAGCGGATCACGATCGGCGACGTCGAGCTTCAGGTGCTGCTGATGAAGAACCCCGCCGGCGCGAACGAGATCCTGCGCACGCTCGTGCTCGAGGACGAGGAGCTCGACGTGCTCGCTGTCCTCAACGATCGCATCGCCGACGGCCGCGACGTCTCCTGGGTGTGGGACGCCGACTTCGAGATGCTCGCGACTCGCGTGCGCCGGGTCACCTGCGCCGGCACGCGCGCCGCCGAGCTGGCGGTCCGCCTCAAGTACGCCGGCGTGCCCACCGACCGCCTGCACGTGATTGGCGGCCTCGCGTACGCGCTCGACGCCGCCCTGACGGCGGTCGGATCCGGCCACCTGTACGCGCTGCCGACGTACACCGCGCTGCTCGAGCTTCGCGAGGAGCTCGCGTCGCGCGGGCACGCGGTGAGGTTCTGGGAGCCGGCGGCGGTGATCCCGCGGTGAGCGTGATCTGGCATGACCTCGAGTGCGGCGCCTATAGCGAGGACCTACCGCTGTGGCGGGCGCTGGCGGCCGAGCACGGCGACCCCGTGCTCGACGTCGGCGCGGGCACGGGGCGCGTGGCTTTGGATCTCGCGCAGGCCGGGTATCGCGTCACGGCGCTGGACCGAGATCCCGAGCTTCTCGAGTCGCTCAACGGTCGCCTGGCAGAAAACTCGCGGATAGCGCGAGATATCTGCCACACAGTCGTGGCGGATGCCCGGGACTTCGACCTCGGCGGCGAGCGCTTCCCGTTGATCATCGTCCCGATGCAGACGATCCAGCTGCTCGGCGGACCCGAGGGCCGAGGCGCGTTCCTACGATCTGCTCACCGTCACGTCACGCCGGGCGGCGTCCTGGCGATCGCGATCGCCGAGGTGCTCGAGCCCTACGAGGTGATCGACGGGTGGCCAGCGCCGCTGCCCGACGTGCGCGAGATCGACGGGGTCGTGTACTCGAGCCAGCCGATCGCGGTCCGCGCCGACGACGGCGGGTTCGTGCTCGAGCGACGGCGCGAGACGGTTTCGCCGGCGGGGGCGCGCACGGTCGCCCAGGACCTCATCCGCCTGGATGGTGTCAACGTCGAAGATCTCGAGCGCGAGGGCTCTGCCGCGGGCTTCACGCCCGCCGGCCGTGACCAGGTGGCCGAGACGGCGGACTACTCGGGCAGCGAGGTGGTGATCCTGCGTGCCTGAGCTGCGCGTCTGCGCTCTATATCCGGACCTGATGAACATCTACGCCGACCGCGGCAACCTGCTCGTCCTCGAACGGCGCTGTGGCTGGCGGGGGATCTCGTTCGCGCTCCAGGCGAGCGGCCTCGGCGAGCCGCTCGACCCCGACGGTGCCGACCTCTACTACATCGGCGGCGGGCAGGACCGCGACCAGGAGCTATGCGCGCTCGACCTGGCCGAGGTCAAGCGCGACGCTCTCCACGGCGCCGCCGACCGCGGAGCGGTGATCCTCGCGGTGTGCGGCGGATATCAGCTCCTCGGGCACTCCTACCAGCTCGGCGACCGCGCGCTCCCCGGGACAGGGCTGGTCGATCTCGTGACGGTCCGCTCGGAGGCCCCGCGGCTGATCGGCAACGTCGCGATCGAGGTGGAGCTCGACCCCGGAGTCAGGCGGGTGCTCGCCGGGTTCGAGAACCATGGCGGTCGCACGAATCTAGGCCCGGACGCGACCCCGCTCGGCCGCGTGCTCAAAGGTCACGGGAACAACGGGGTCGACGGCTACGAGGGCGTCCGCCGGCAGAACGTGATCGGCACCTATCTGCACGGGCCGCTGCTCCCGAAGAACGCGTGGTTCGCCGACTGGCTGATCACGGCCGCGCTCGGCCTCGACGAGCCGCTCTCGCCGCTCGACGACCGGCTTGAGGCCGACGCCCACGCCGGCGCGCGGCACGCCGCCGGAGTATGAGAGCCTGAGGCGATGTCGCGCGGGGCAAGGCTCAAGGGCTCGATCGGATCCGTGCTGGCGTGCGGGATCGCCGCCATCGGGCTCGGAGCGTGCGGCGCCGGTCCGCACGCCGCGACCGCCGCCGAGTCGGACACGGGCGTGAGCACGACTACGACGACGACCACGGTCACGACGACCGCGACGATGACGACCACGACGACCGCGACCACGACTATCTCGCTGCCTGGAGCGGGGAGGCCGCCGGTGACGATCGGCGACGAGAACACCCCCGAGGAGTTCCTGCTCGGGCAGCTCTACTACCAGGCGCTCAAGGCCGCCGGCTTCGCGGTCTCGCTCAACCAGAGCATCGGACCGACCGAGGTCATCATGCAGGCCCTGGCCAATGGGCAGCTCGCGATGTATCCCGAGTACCTCGACACGTGGGACACGACCATCGCCGGCCTCAAGGACAGCTACACGTCCCGCCGCGATGCGTACCTGGCCGGCCAGCACTATGCGCTCAAGCACGGGCTCGCGCTCCTCAACGCGACGCCGTTCAGCAACACCAACGCGATCGCGGTCACGTTCGACTACGCCGTCGAGAACGCCGTCCAGTCGATCCCCGACCTGATCAAGCTGGATCCTCAGCTCACGCTCGGCGGTCCACCCCAGTTCCAGCAGAGCCCGACCGGATTGCCGGCGCTCGAAGAGGCCTACGGTGTGCTTCCGGCGACGTTCAAGCCGCTCGAGCTGGGGTCGCAGTACACCGCGCTCGACCAGGGGACCGTCCAGGCGGCGGTCGTCCAGACGACCGATCCGCAACTGCTCAGCGGGAGCTACCCGCTGCTACGCGACCCCGACGACATCTTCGGCTGGGGCAACGTCGTGCCGGTCGCGTCCGTCCGCGCGCTCGACGCCGAGGGCCCGGCGTTCGAGGCCACGATCAATCGGGTCAGCTCGCTGCTCACGCTGTCGGCGATCCGCGAGCTGAACGCCGCGGTCCAGCTCGACGGTCAGGATCCGGCGACTGTCGCGACCGAGTTCCTGCAGGCGCAGGACGTCCTGCCGCAGCCCACGATCGGCGGCTAGCTCAGCAGCGAATGCGCTAGCCGCTCGAGCCGAAGCCGCCGGCGCCGCGCTCGGAAAGCGCGAGCTCGTCGACCTCGACCACCTCGGGCGTGTGCACCCCGACCAGCACAAGCTGGGCGATCCGGTCGCCGGCCCCGATCGTGAACTGCTCCGCGCGATCGGTGTTGAGCAGGAGCACCCGGATCTCACCTCGATACCCGGAGTCGATCAGCCCGGGCGCGTTCACGATCGCGATCCCATGCCTGGCCGCGAGCCCGGACCGCGGCAGCACCAGGCCGGCCTGACCGTCGGGGATCTCGACGGCGATCCCGGTTCCGATCGACGCGCGCTCCCCCGGTCCGAGGACTGCCTCCTCGGCCGCGTACAGATCCAGCCCGGCGTCGCCCGGGTACGCGCGTGTCGGCAGGATCGCACGCTCGTTCAACCGTCGGACGCGGAGACGACCGGCGTCGCGCTCGGCCGCCCCCACCCCATTCACGCGAACGGGCGGCTGAGCGCGAACCCCTGGTAGCGCGCCGCAACGGCGGCGGGCAGGCGCGCGGTCACGCGGACGCCCTCCGGCGTCTCCTCGCGCTCGAGGTCGCCGGCGAGCGCGTGCAACTCGGCGAGCCGCGCGCCGGCGTCGTACGGGATCAGCAACTCCACGTCCTGCAGCGACCGCGCGAACTCCTCCTCGATCCGCTGCTCGAGAGCTTCGACCCCCTCGCCCGTCACCGCCGAGAGCAGCACCGCGTCCGGGTGCCGGCGCTCGAGTTCTGTCCGGCGATCCTCGTCGATCCGATCGGCCTTGGCGAGCACGAGGATCTGTGCGACCGCGTCGGCGCCGATCTCGACCAGCACGTCCTCGACCGCGCGCGTCATCGCGACCAGTTCATCCTCGGGCACCGAGGCGTCCACGACGTGCAGGATCAGATCGGCTAGGCGCGTCTCCTCGAGCGTCGCCCCGAACGCCTCGACGAGCTGATGGGGAAGCTTGCGGATGAAGCCGACGGTGTCGGTCACGAGGTAGTCGCGGCCACCCGTGCGCAGCAGCCGGGTGGTCGGGTCGAGCGTGTGGAACAGGCTGTCGCGGACGCCGACGCTCGAGCCGGTCAGCGCGTTCAGCAGCGTCGACTTGCCCGCGTTGGTGTACCCGGCGAGCGCGACCGACGGCAACTGCGTCCGCTCGCGCTCGGCGCGCATCACCGAGCGGCTCGACCGGACGTGCCCGAGCTTGCGCTTGAGCGCCGAGATCCGGTCGCGGGCGAGCCGGCGGTCGGTCTCGATCTGGGTCTCGCCGGGTCCGCGGGTGCCGATGCCGCCGTCGATGCGTCCGGCGCCGAGCCGCTCGAGGTGCGACCACAGCCCGCGCATCCGGGCGAGGTTGTACTCGAGCTGCGCGAGCTCGACCTGGAGCTTGCCCTCGGCGGTGTGCGCGTGCGCCGCGAAGATGTCGAGGATGATCGCGGTCCGGTCGATCACCGGCAGCCCGAGCGCCGCCTCGAGGTTGCGCTCCTGGCGTGGAGAGAGCTCGTCATCGCACGCGACCAGGTTCGCGTCCGAGCCGGCGAGCTCGGCCTTGAGCTCGTCGATCTTTCCGGGGCCGAGGTAAGTGTTGGGATGCGGGTGATCGCGCCGCTGCACGACCTCCCCGACGCCGGCGACGCCGGCGGTCTTCAGCAGCTCGCGGAGCTCGGCGAGCTGCTCCTCGCCGCTGTCGGGCCCAACCGCGACCAGGTACGCGCGCTGGCGCGCCCGGCCCTGCGGCCGCTGGCCGTTCAGCGCTGAGCCCGGTCCCTGCCTGTGAGCTTGGCGGTTTTCCACAAAATTTGATGGTAGCTCCGGCCCCACCACCTTAACCTTTTACCCGGCGGCGACCTCGATGTCGGTAGCGGCAGTGTTAAGGCTGCGCCGCGGCGACCGTCGTCTTAGAGCCGACGGATGCGCTCGACCGCTTCGATCAGCCGCTCGTCGGGCGTCGTCAGCGAGATCCTGAAATAGCCCTCGCCGCTCGCGCCGTACGCGCCCCCGGGCGAGATCACGACCGCGGCCTGCTCGAGCACGTGTTCGCAGTATGCGGCGGAGGACTCGAAGCCGGCCGGGATCGGCGCCCAGATATAGATCGTCCCCTTCGGCGGCTTGACCTCGACGCCGGCCTCGGCGAGCGCCTCGCAGACGAGATCGCGCCGGCGCTGGTAGACCGTGTTCATCTTCTGCTTCTCGGCGTCTATTTCCGGGGCGAGCGCGGCCACGCCGGCGAGCTGGATCGCCTCGAACAGCCCCGAGTCGATGTTCGACTTCAGGTGCCAGTACGACGCGATCGCCTCGGCGTTGCCGACGATCGCGGCGCACCGCCAGCCCGTCATGTTGTAGCCCTTGGACAGCGAGAACACCTCGACTCCGACGTCCTTGGCTCCGGGGGTCTGGAGGAACGACGGGGCGACGTACCCGTCGAACGTCGTCTCGCTGTAGGCGTTGTCGTGGACGGCCAGGATGTCGTGCCGGCCGGCGAACTCGACGACCTTCTCGAACAGGCCGTCGGGGACGGTCGCCCCGGTCGGGTTGTTGGGATAGTTGAGGAACATCAGCCGCGCTCGCTCGAGGTCTTGTTGCGAGATGGCCTCGAGGTCGGGGGCAAAGTCGCGCTCGGCCAGCAGCGGGAGCAGCACGGCGTCGCCGCCGGCCAGCAGCGGACCCCCGGTGTACACCGGATAGCCGGGATCGGACGCGAGCGCGATATCCCCGGCGTCGAGGAACGCCAGGTTCAGGTTGAAGATGCACTCCTTGGCGCCGATCGCCGGCATCACGTCGGTCTCCGGATCGAGCTCGACACCGAAGCGCCTGCGGTAGAACGCCGCCACCGCCTCGCGGAACTCGGGCCGCCCGCGGTTGCTCGGGTACTGGTGCGTGCCCGGATCGGCTACGGCCTCCTGCATCGCCGCCACAACCTCCGGATATGTCGGCGTGTCCGGATCGCCGATCCCGAGGCTGATCACGTCGACGCCGGCGGCGCGCTTCTCGCGGACCTTCCGCTCGAGCTCGGCGAACAGGTACGGGGGGATCCGGTCAAGGCGGCTACTCCGTCGCATGCAACTCCTCGATGAAGGTTTCGGCGAGCGTGCCGCGGAACACCGGCACCGCCCACCCGGTCAGGTTGATCCCCAGCTCCTCGGAGACCTCGACCTCGAGCTCGCCCCCGTCGAGTACGACCGTGACCGGCGACATCCCACCGTCGAGTACGTACGCCACCGCGGCTCCGGTCGCGCCGGTGCCGCTGGCCGAGGTCTCCCCCACTCCGCGCTCGAAGATCCGCGCGCGGATTTGGCGCCCACGGGCGGGGCCCGAGTCGACGGAGCTCGAATCGAGCTCGGCGAACCACGACACGTTCGTCCGGTTCGGGAACAGCTCGTGGTGCTCGATCTCGGGTCCGGTCGCCTGCAGGTCGAGCGAGTAGAGCTCCGCCACGTCGGTGACCCGGATCGCGCACTGCGGGTTACCGACCTGCACGTGCTGAAAGCGCCAGGTCCGCCCGCCGGCGGTGAGCTCGCCGCGGCCATCCGGTGGGCCTGAGGGATATCCGGGGCTGCTCGTCTGCGCGCGGCCCATGTCGACCGTGCACTCGGTCTCCGAGGTGATCCGCGGCCGGATGTCGCCGGCGGCCGTCTCGATCGCGAACGAGTCGGCGTCGGTCCAGTGGTGCCGGCGCAGGTACATGACCGCCTCGCGGGCGCCGTTCCCTGACAGCTCGGCCTCCGAGCCGTCGGGATTGAAGATCCGCAGGCGGGCCACGTAGCCGGAGCGCTCGGGCTCGGACAGGAGCAGGATTCCGTCCGCCGATACCCCGGTGTGCGACGCGCAGATCGCCCGCACGCGCGCCGAAGTCAGCTCGAACGGTAGGTCCGCGGCCTCGACGATCACATAGTCGTTGCCGAGCGCCTGCCACTTCTCGAAGTCCACGGGGCGCCAGTGTAGGTGGACGTGTACCGTCGCGCCCGCAATGGTCAAGCGGCTGCAAGCTTGGGCCCGGCACCGGTCGTCGTTGCCCTTGTGGCTGCTCGGCGCCCTCCTGCTCGTGTCCACCTTGGCGCGGCTGGCGTGGATCGCCGAGCCGTGCCGCGCGCCGTGCCACGCCTCGACGGACCACATCCTGGTCTTCGACGAGGACTACTACGTCAACGCGGCGCGGGTGATCGACCGGATCCCGCCACCGGCGGGCGCTCCCTACGCCAACTCGCCGCTCGGCACCGATCCGAACTCCGAGCACCCGCCGCTCGCGAAGCTGATCATCGCCGGCGGGATCGAGCTGTTCGGGGACGACCCGATCGCCTGGCGGCTGCCGAGCGTGCTGCTTGGCACGGTCGCGCTGCTCGGGATATTCGAGCTCGTGCGCGCGGCGGGCGGAGATCGCTGGACGGCGCTCGGAGCCGCCGCGCTGATGGCCGCCGACAACCTGCTGCTGGTCCACGGCCGGATCGGAACGCTCGACATCTACGCGACCGCGGCGATGATCTGGGGGGCCGCGCTGTACGTGCGGGGCCGGCCGATCCTGGCCGGGGTGGTGGTCGGCGTCGGCGCGTGCGCCAAGGAGGTGGCTCCGTACGTGCTGCTCGCACTGGTCGTGCTCGAGGCGCTGCGCTGGTTCGGCCGACGCGCCGACCCCGTCGCAGCGCTCCGGCGGCTGGGGTTATGCGTGGCGGCTTCCGCCGTGACGTTCATCGCGCTTCTGTGGGCTCTCGAGCAAATCGTCCGGCCGTACGACCCACAGACGGGCAAGCTCGTGTCCGGGCTGCCGTTCGGCGAGGTGTGGCGGATGCTCACCTACGCCTCGAATCAGACGAGCCCGCACGGCCCCCGGGGAATCGCGGCCTACCCGTGGGACTGGCTCGTCGACATCAAGCCGATCACGTACCTGCAGATCAACCCGAGCCACCCGACCGCCGCGCTCAACCAGATCCAGCCGGCGGTGCATTTCCTCGGGATGATCAGCCCGCCGATCCTGCTGCTCCTGATCCCCGCGATGGTGGTCGCCGCGCTCGGCGTCACCGGGCGGCGCTGGCATTCGCGCGACGAGGTCGGGCTCGTCGGCCTGGCCTGGTTCATCGGAACGTGGGCGCCGTACGCACTGTGGGCCTTGGTCGCGAGCCGTACGAGCTACCTCTACTACATGGTGATCGTGATGCCAGGGGTCTACGTGGCGGTCGCCGACCTCGTCAGGCGGTTCGGCGCGAAACGCCCGCTCTCCCTGTTGTGGATGGCGAGCGTACTCGTCGCGGTCATCGTGATGTACCCGTTCACCCCGTTGCCGTGAGCCTCACCGGCAGGGGTCCGTAGCGAAGGATCGTCGCCAGGTCGCGGGCCGATTGGATCGTGAAGCTGCCCGCGACGTCGGCGCCGGAGTTCGGCTCGATCCCGTCGGGATATTGCTTGTAGCTGATGAACGGGACGCTGATCAGCCGGCCGTCGACCGCGATCGCGAAGTGCTGGTTGAGCGTCTGCCCGAGACCGCTGACGAGATCCCCGCGCCTGGCAACCGTTCTCGTGAGGTTCCGGAACGCGCCGGGCCCGGCCGCCGTGAAGCCGAACGAGACCTCGGGTACTCCGGTCTGGGGAGCGCGGACCTCCGTCGGGTGAGTTATGTCCCGATTCGACAGCGCCGGGAGAAGGTTCGCCAGGACATAGAACCGGGCAGTTGCGGGAACCGTGCTCGCGCCGGGAGCGACGCTCGGAGCGCTCGCCTGGACGACGGTGGATCCAGGGCGCTTCGAGGCCAGCGCGGCTGCCTGGCGACGCGACATCGCTCCCGCTCCGGGATCGCCGGGCGCCGCCGACCCGGAGCCCTGACTGATCTCGAGGGCCGCGGCGTCTTGCGCGCTGAGCTGCGATGCGACGGTCTTGTTGTTCGGCGTGAGCGCGTTGGCTTCCCAGTCGAAGATCTCGAGCCGCCCGGGCGCGACGAGAGCGAGGATCCGGGCGCGAGTGCCGGGGGCGGTGCTCCGGGCCGTGACGACGATGTCGTTCCCCATTCGCTGCACGAGAACGCCGGGGAAGACGCCGGTCAGGCGCTCGCGCAGCAGCGTCACCGAGCGATCGAGCGCCGGTCCGAGGTGCACGCGTGGATCGATCGCGGTCGCGGTGAACGTGACGCTGACCGTGTGACCGGCGGCTGCCGCCGACGGCGTCGTCGGCGACGGGCTCGAGCCGCGCGCGAGCAGGAACGCGCCCGCCACGACGATCACGACCAGGACGGCGGCCACCGTGGCGAGATACCCGAGCGCGGTGGGCCTTCGGCTCGCTCGCGGCACGCCGGCCTCGACGCGCTGCACGATCTGGCGCTCGACCCGATCGAAGTAGTCACTCATCGGTCACCCTCAGTCATCTGGTCTCGGAGCCTCGAGAGGCCGCGGCTGACGCGCTGGCGGGCCACGAGCTCCGAGCAGTTCAGCTCGCGCGCGATGTCCCCGTACTCGCGGTCTTCGAGCACCCGCGAGCGGACGGCGTCGCGCTGGCCCTCGGGGAGCTGCTGGACGAGCTCGAGCGCTCGATGCTCCGGGGCCGTCGCGAGCTCATCCACGCGGGCGAGGTCGTCGTCGTCGAGGACCTCGGGCTCGAACGCGAGCCGGCGCCGCGCGCGATCCTCGACCCGGCCGCGCCGACGGCTCTCGAGCAGCTTGTTGCGGGCGATCCCGAGTACCCACGGCCGCGCCGACCCCGCGCCACGCGCGCGGAAACGCCGCGCGACCAGGAAGACCGCCGCGAACACCTCGGCGGTCAGGTCGGCGGTCACCTCGCGGTCGCCGGTCTCGCGGAGCAGAAATCCGACCACCGTGGGCAGGTGGCGCCGGTAGAACGTCGCGAACGCCGCCCCGTCCCCGGCCACCACCGCGGCCAGCAACTCGCCGTCGGTTCGGTTGAGGTCAACTGGCATCTCGGAACAGACTTTGCACGAGCAGTTACCCGTGTGACACTCACCGAGATCGCGCCCTGCGGCTTCGCGCGAGCGCCGGGCTAGTCGCGCTGCCAGAGCGCGAGCACCTCGCCGGCGGTCTCGGCGGCCGACCGGCCGGTCGTATCGAGCGTGTGCACAGCGGCGAGCTTTCGCATCCACGTGAGCTGCCGGCGCGCGTAGTTGCGAGTGCGCCGCTTCATCGACTCGACGTCCCCGGTCAAGAGCTCCTCGAAGCCGAGCGCCTTGCGCGCGGTGAGCGACGCGCCCGCGGCGTAGGCGCGGCGCACCTCGTCCTGGACGCCGGCGGCGACCATCGCGTCGACGCGGGCGTCGATCTTCTCGTAGAGCTCCGGGCGCTCCAGCACCAGCCCGACGAGCAGCGTCGGGTGGCGCACCTCGCTGGTCCACAGCTCGGAGTCCTCGGCGTGACGCTCGAGCTCCCCGGCGTCGAGCAGCTCGAGCGCCCGGACGATCCGCTGGCGGTCGCCGGGATCGATCTCGGCCGCGGCCCACGGCGAGCGTTCGCGAAGGACCGCGTGGAGCGCCGGTGCGCCCCGGCGCCCGAGCTCGGCGACCCAGTACTCGCGCGCGCCCTCCGGGGGTGGTGGACGCAGGCTCAGCTCGGCGAGCGCCGCGCGCAGGTACAGCCCGGTCCCACCGACGACGATCGGCCGCGCGCCGGCGGAGAGCAGCGCGTCGATCTCGGCGTGCGCGAGCTCGGCGTACTGGCCGGCGCTGAACGTCGCGTCGACCGGAAGGAACGAGATCAGGCGGTGCTCGAGCTGCGCGCGCTGGCTTGGCGTGGCGGCGCCCGTCAGCGTCTCCAGACCCTGGTAGACCTGGAGCGCGTCGGCGGACACCGCGACCGGTCGCTCGCCTAGGTCCCGGAGGCGCCCAGCCAGCTCGATCGCGACGTCGGTCTTGCCGACGCCGGTCGGACCGAACAGGGCGATCACGTCCGCGGGCGACATCGGCCGGAGTATCGTGGAGCGATCAGGATCGGTACTGGAATCTCGACCGAGAGCGACCCGCTACAGGCCGGGACGGCCGCGGCGCAGTCAGCCGCGGCGGGGCTTCGCGGTGCATCCGCCGATCTCATTGTCGTGTTCGCCAGCGGCACCCATCTGGTCGCGCCCGAGGCCACGCTCGAGGGCGTGCACGACGTGCTCGCCCCCGACGCGCTCGTCGGCTGCGGGGCCGGCGGCGTGCTCGGTGCCGGGCACGAGCACGAATCGGGTACGGCGCTGGTGGTGTGGGCCGCCTCGTTCGACGGCGACGGCCGGGCGTCGCCGTTCCACGCCACGGTCGAGGAGGACGAGCACGAGCACGAGCATCGCATCGTCGGGCTGCCCGACCTCGACGGCGCGAACGGGATGCTGATGCTGTCGGACCCGTACACATTCCCGACCGACGCCGTGCTCGAGATGCTCTCCGAGCACGCACCCGCGGTGCCGGTGCTTGGCGGGCTCGCAAGCGGGCGCACCCCGGCCGGCGAGGGCGCCCTGTTCTTCGGGGACCGCGTGTGCGAGGCCGGGGCCGTCGGAGTCAGCCTCGAGGGGGTCGAAATGCTGCCGTGCGTCTCCCAGGGCGCTGCTCCGCTCGGGCGGGAGCTCACGATCACGGCGGCCGAGGGGAATGTCATCCACGAACTCGCTGGACGGCCCGCGATCCAGACCGTCGAGCAGATCATTTCCGAGCTCTCCTCCCGCGAGCGCGGGCTCGTCGCCGGTGGCCTCTTGATCGGCGTCGTGATCGACGGCGGCAAGCCCGAGTACGAGCAGGGCGACTTCCTCGTGCGCGGAGTGCTCGGCGCCGACAGCGAGACCGGCGCGCTCGTCGTCGGCACCCAGGTCACCGCCGGACAGGTCGTGCGGCTGCACGCCCGCGACGCACGCTCGGCCGACGAGGACCTCCACCAGGCGCTCAAGCTGCGCGTCGAGGCGCTCGCCGGGGAACGCCCCGCCGGAGCGCTCGTGTTCTCGTGCAACGGTCGCGGCACCGCGATGTTCGGGATCTCCGACCACGACGCCGAGGTGATCGACCGCGAGTTGCGAGGTGCGCCGTCCGCCGGGTTCTTCGCGGCCGGGGAGATCGGCCCGGTTGGCGGGCGCAGCTTCCTGCACGGCTTCACGGCCACGCTCGCTGTGTTCCCGCGGGGTTCATGAGCCGCCTGGGCGGCAACGTACTCCTCACCGGTGCGAGCGGCGGGATCGGCCACGCGATCGCGAGGGCGGTGGCGCCCCGAAGCGCCGACCTGATCCTGACCGCGCGCCGGACCGAGGTGCTCGAGCCGCTCGCGGCCGACCTCGGTGCTCGCGTCGTCGCCTGTGACCTCGCGCGGCAGACAGACGTCGAGCTGTTGATCGAACAGGCCGGCCGCATCGACGTGCTGATCTCGAACGCCGCGTTGCCGGCTTCGGGGTTGCTGATCGAGCTCAGCCAGGCCGAGATCGACCGGATGCTCGAGGTCAATCTCCGGGCCCCGATCGCGCTGGCACGCGCGCTTACCCCGGGAATGATCACGCGCCGACATGGCCACCTCGCGTTCATCTCGTCGCTGTCGGGCAAGGCCGCCGCGCCCAGATCATCGATCTACTCGGCGACGAAGTTCGGCCTCCGTGGGTTCGCGCTCGGACTGCGCGAGGACCTGCGGTCGCATGGGATCGGCGTCTCCGTGGTGCTCCCGGGCTTCGTCCGCGAGGCGGGCATGTTCGCGGACTCCGGCGCCTCGTTGCCTTTTGGCGTGGGCACGCGGTCGCCCGAGCAGGTGGCGCGGGCGGTGGTCTCGGCGATCGACCGCAACCGCGCCGAGGTCGCGGTCGCCCCGCTGACGATGCGGATCGGCGCGAGCGTCGGCGGCGTGGCGCCGGGGCTCGCCTCGGCCGTCAGCCGACGGATGGGAAGCGAGCGGGTCGCGGCCGACATCGCCGGCGGCCAGCGCGACAAGCGGTAGCAGTCTGTTCCCCGCCGGCGATCGTGGGTACGATCGCCGTATGAATGACGCCGCCTTCTGGCGCGAGCTCGGACAGCAGCTCCGCGTCGACTCGATCAGGGCGAGCGACGCTGCCGGCTCAGGCCATCCGACATCGTCGATGTCGGCCGCCGATCTGATCGCCGTGTTGCTTGCCAAGTACCTGCGCTACGACTTTGCCCGCCCCGACGACCCCCGCAACGACCACCTGATCTTCTCGAAGGGACACGCCTCGCCGCTGTACTACAGCTTCTTGAAGGCGGGCGGCGCGATCAGCGACGAGGAGCTGCTGACGTTCCGCAAGCTCGGGAGCCGCTTCGAAGGCCATCCCACTCCGGTGTTGCCATGGGTTGACGTGGCGACCGGCTCGCTCGGCCAAGGCCTGCCGATCGGCGTCGGTGTCGCGCTCGCCGGCAAGCGCCTGGACCAGCTGCCCTACCGCGTCTGGGTGCTGTGCGGGGACAGCGAGATGGCCGAAGGATCGATCTGGGAGGCGTTCGAGCACGGGGCCTATGCGGCGCTCGACAACCTGATCGCGATCATCGACGTGAACCGCCTCGGCCAGACCCGGCAGACCATGCACGGATGGGATCTCGATTCCTACGCCGAGCGCGCCCGGGCGAACGGCTGGCACGCGATCGAGATCGACGGTCACGACGTCGAGGAGATCGACGGCGCGTTCTCGGAGGCCATACACATCGAGGGTCGCCCGACCGTGATCGTCGCCCGGACCAAGAAGGGTAAGGGCGCGAGCGAGGTCGAGGACCTCGAGGGCAAGCACGGCAAGCCGCTGTCGGACCCGGAGAAGGCGATCGAGGAGCTCGGCGGCGAGCGGTCGCTCACGGTCGAGCCGGCCAAGCCGGACGGCGACGCCACGCCCCACCAGATCGACCCCGGCCACAACGTGGAGTGGCCGCACTGGAATGCCGACGAAGAGGTCGCGACCCGGCGAGCGTACGGCGACGCGCTGGCGGCGCTCGGCGCCGAACGCGCCGACATCGTCGCGCTCGACGGCGAGGTCTCGAACTCGACGTTCTCCGAGCTGTTCAGGAAAGCGCATCCCGACCGCTATTTCGAGATGTTCATCGCCGAGCAGCAGATGGTGGCCGCCGCGGTCGGCCTCCAGGTGCGCGGCTACAGGCCGTTCGCCTCGACGTTCGCGGCGTTCTTCTCGCGCGCCTACGACTTTGTGCGGATGGCCGCGATCAGCCGCGCGAAGCTCTGCCTCGCCGGCTCCCACGCCGGCGTCTCGATCGGCGAGGACGGACCTTCGCAGATGGCGCTCGAGGACCTCGCGATGTTCCGTGCGGTCCACTCGAGCGCGGTTCTGTACCCGTCGGACCCGAACCAGACGGCGGCACTCGTGCGCCTGATGGCCGACCATCCCGGGATCGCCTACATGCGCACCACCCGCGGCGCCCTGCCCACGATCTACGGGCCCGACGACGCGTTCGAAATCGGCGGTTCGAGCGTCCTGCGCTCCTCCGACGAGGATCAGGTGACGCTCATCGGCGCCGGCGTGACGCTCCACGAGGCGCTCAAGGCGGCCGACGAGCTCAGCGCCCAGGGCGTCACCGCCCGGGTGATCGACCTCTACTCGGTCAAGCCGGTCGATGAGGAGACCATCCGGCAGGCAGCTGCCGACACCGGTGCCATCGTCACCGTCGAGGACCACTGGCCCGAGGGCGGGCTCGGCGACGCCGTGCTCGGCGCGCTGGCCGAGGTCGAGGGCGTCCGCGTCCGGAAGCTGGCGGTAACCGGCATGCCGGGCTCCGGCACGCCGGCCGAGCTCGTGCACGAGTTCGGCATCGACGCCGACGCGATCGTCGCCGCCGCCCAGGATCTGGTGCGGGCGCCCGCCGGCGCGTAGTCGGGCGCACGCGCTTCTGCGGCCGCGATCAGCGCCGGCGCGGTCGCCATTACAGCGCCGGCGTGGACTCGGCGCGCCTACGACCGGCGCGAAGCCCCGACTTGCTCGCGCGCCGGCTGACCGGCGTCCGCGGGCACGACCGGATGCTCCCCGGTGACCGATGCGAGCGCGTCGATGATCTCGTCGGCGAGTCGTGCCCCGTCGTCCGCGCGGTCGGGGGTGGCCTGGACCCGCACGACTACGTCGTCACCGTCGAGCTGTTCGAGCAGAACCGTCGCCGATCGGCGCGTCGGCGTCTTGACCTTGTCGTCGAGGATCGCCTGGACCTGGCTGACCCGGATGCCGGTGCCAAGGCGGACCTTGACGTCGACCGGTTCGGGCTCCCTGATCGGGACCACCACGGCCGATAGGACGACGTTGTTCGGGACCATGACCCGGTCCTCGCCTTGGGCGAGCGTCGTGTAGAGCAGCCCGAGCGAGCTGACGATCCCCTCGATCTGGCCTCCGACGGCGCCGGCCTGGAAGCGGACGCGCTCGCCGACGCGAAACGGTCGCGCGCTCAGCAGCACCATGCCGGCGAACAGGTTGCCGAGCGTCTGCTGCGCGGCAAGACCAAGGATCACGGCGGTGAATGCGCTCGTCGCGACCAGCGACGCCGCGCTCACGCCGGCGATCTCGAGCGCCACCAGGAGCGTGATGCCGACCGTCACGAGGCGGACGAGGAAGCCCACGGTCCCAGCCGTGCCGGGATCCATCCGCCGGAAGAAAGTCGGCCCGGCGACGCGCCCGATGTCGCGGGCGATCGCCCAGCCCACCGCGAGCAGCGCCAGGACCGTGACGACCTTGATCGGCGTGGTCCAACTGCCGTTCTTGACGTCGAACCAGCTCTGGTAGTTGCTGTAGAGAACTACGATCGCGATGAACAGCGGCACCAGCGCCGCGAGGCGGCGGTGAGCGCTGCGCAGGCTCTTCTTATCGAAGTCAACGGCGAGGCCGACCCGCTCCCACTCCTCGCTGTGGGTGTCGAACATCTGGTCCAGGCGGAAATCTGGTCTCGATGGTTTCTTGAAGCGTTGTGGCATCTGTCTCGTTTGCGGCGCTCCCGGTGCCTACTACCTATCACCGCACGCCAGCGTGGGTTTCACTCTGGTTTCAGAATAGGCGACCTTGGTCCGGCTGCCATACCGATTCATTTCGCCCGGAATTTGCTTGATCCTGGTCCATACTCGGTGATCGGTACCGCCCTCGCATCCGCGCGCCCGAAAGCAGATCAGGCCCTTTGACGAGCTCGGAGAGCCGCTTTCGCTCATCGGGATGCGCGTAAGCGCCACGCTGATAGAGACGTTTATAGCGATCGACCAGGTCGGGACGATGGCCACGCAGCCATTCGAAGAACACACCCCGCACATCGCCGCGCAGGTGGAGCGCAATGCCGGTCACATACGCCGCGCCCGCTTCCGAGGCCAGTTCGAGGATCTTCGCCACCTGTTCGGGGGCATCGTTGATCCCCGGCATCAACGGCGCCACCAGCACTCCGGTCCTGATCCCGGCACGGGTCAGCTCCGCCACCGCCTCGAGCCGCGCCCGCGGATTCGGTGAGTGCGGCTCGGTCGCCCGCCACGCCCGCTCATCGATCGTCGGCACCGACAGCGCGGCTCCGAACTCCGTCCGCTCGGCGATCTGCTTCATCAGCGCCAGGTCTCGTAACAGCAGGGGCGATTTCGTCAGCACCGAGCAGGGATTGCCGGCGTCGCGCATCGCCTCCCAGATCCCGGGCATCAGCTTGTACCGCCCCTCCACCCACTGGTACGGGTCGGTGTTCGTGCCGAGCGCCACATGCTCGTGCGTCCACTTCGGTCGCGCCAGCTCCGTTCGCAGCAGCTCCGGCGCGTTGACCTTGACCACGATCTCTCGCTCGAAGTCCCGGCCGGCGTTGAAGTCGAGGTACTTGTGCGTCGGACGCGCGAAGCAGTTGTGGCTCACGACCCCGTCGGCGATGAAATCACCCGTCCCCGTGGTGATGTCGTACAGCGGCAGCGCCCGCCCGAGCGGTTCGATCTCGGCCACCCTGAGGTTCGCGAACGTCTTGACCATGTGACCCTCGATGTTGCGCTTGCGCGTGATCGCCGGGTCCGTGACGTGAAAGAACCGCAGATGCTCGGACAGCCCGCCGCGGATGCGGATGTACCTGAGTCCGTTGGCGTGCTTCGAGTTGTCGATGCCGACGTCGAAACCGAGCCGGCGGGCGCAAGCCTCCGTCCGATCCAGGACCTGAGGATCGGTGTTGGCGATCCTCAGGGCGAATGCGCTCCGGCTGCCTTCCGCGTCGAACATCCCGGCCAGAAAGCCTCGACACCACTGCAGGCTCGGAAGCAGCGGCCACTCCATCAGCTCGCCGATTCGTTCAAACGACGCGCCGGCCGGCGCGGGAACCGCCGGCATCTCATGGTGCGCGCCGGCGGCCGCCTGGAGCACGCCCTGGCCGGCCGCGACGCCCTCGGAGCCCAGAAAGTCCCCGACACGCCGGAGCGCCTCGAGATCCGCGAGCGCCGTGCGACAGCCCGTGTACCGCTCGCCACCCGCCCCCCGGCACTCATACGCTCGCAGCCTGCCGTCGCCCCGGACGATCCCGCACACGTAGCCACGGCGGTACTCGACGTCGTGGTCGGGCTGCTCGGCAAACGCGCCCGTGCCAACGAGACGATCGCCAGGTGTCAAGTGCGGTCGATCGGGGCCGCCATCGCCGTTCAGCACGTGCTTCCAGCCGCGATTGGTCAGGAATCGGTGGTCTGCGCTGACGGTCAGCTCGGTGCCGCCGTCGAGCGTGATGCGGTACGCCGGCTTGACCGTGCTCCATTTGTCGAGCACGGTGGTCCGCACGTACCGGCGGTAGCTGCACTCCCCCACGGCCGTGCCATAGATGGCATCCCCCAGGTCCAGTTCGGCGATCGGCGTGTGCCGCCCATCGGCCATCAGGATCGGCGTATCTCCCTGAAGACAGTAGGTGCAGGCGTGAGTGCAGCCGCGGTAGACATTGATCGTCCACCGGAACGGCATCTGCGACGCCTCGGGGACGCGATTGAGGATCGACTTGGCCCGAACCTCGTAGAACCTCGTCTCGACCGCCTCCGGTGCGTCGAAATGGCGCACGACGGCCTCGTCCCGATAGCCCGGCAGGCGGGCGCGCTCCTCGGCGTCGGCTTCCAGATTGCTCCATCGCACGAACGCATGTTCGCATCCGCCCCGGACGGATCCACGAGACCGGCGGATAAGCGCCGGCGCCGGCGCGCGGCTACTTGCCGAGGCTCAACAGATGGCCGAACCGGCCGAGCTGGAGCGCCGATGCCTCCAGCGACAGCGCGATCTGCGCGTCCGGCTCGATGCTGTCGTGCGTGAGCAGCTCGAGCAGGCCGATCGTCGACGCGCCGTTGCGAACCGGCAGCAACAGCGCCGAGCTCATCCCGTGCGCGGCGGCGGTCTGGAGCCGCTCGTCGTCGACGGCGTCGATGTCGGTGAGCCAGGTCAGGTGGGGCGCCTGAAGCGCCTGGTCGAGCAGCGAGCCATCGCGCTTGATCCCCGCCTCCCAGGTGAGCGCCTCGAACCGGTCGAGCCCGCGATGCGCGGCCCATGTGGCCGCGCACCCCAGGCCGTCTGACTCATCGGGAAGCCATGCCGTCACGGTGTCCCAGCCACCCTCGGACCCGAGCACCTGGACGGTCTCCTTCAAGACATTGCGCCACACCGACTCGCGGGCGAGAGACGCCGCGAGCGTGCGCTTGGCGGTCGGCTGCCAGCTGACGCCAGGGCCGGTATGCGACTGGGGCGCGTCGGTCACCGCGTCGAGCGTGGCCAGCTCAGACGCGGCCACCTCCGTGCCGGCGTCGGTCGCGAGGTCAATCGGATCCAGAGCCTCGTCGGCGACCGCGACCACGGGATCGGAGTCAGGCTCCGGCTCTGGTGCGGGATCGGGTTCGGCCACCCGCTCGTCGAGCTGTCGTTCGAGGTCGGCGATCGTCTCCTGCGTCTCCTCGGCCTTCGCGCGCCCGGCCTCGACCTCTCCCTCGAGCTCGTCCACCCGGGCCCGCCCGCGCCCGACCTCACCCTCGAGTTCGCGCATCCCGGCCTGGGCGAGGGCGGCGGCGCGCTCGGCGTCCTCCGCCCGCCTGGCGGCGACCTTCAGCTCCGCCTCGACCTGCTCGAGCCGGGTCAGACCGCGCGCGAGCTCGCCGTCGAGGCCCTCCACCCGCGCGGTCCCGCGCGCGAGCTCAGTCTCGGCTTGCTCGGCACGAGTCCGCCACTGCTCGACGTCGCCGTCGGCCTTGTCGACGCGGGCCCGCCAGCGCTCGATCTCCTCCTCGGCCTTGTCGACCCGCCCACGCCACCGCTCTATCTCCTCCTCGGCCCTGCCGGCCCGGACCGACGCTGCCTGCGCCTCGGCCTCCGCCTTCACGACCCTCGCGCCGACGACGCGAAGCTCGGTCTCCGCCTTTTCAGCGCGCTCCGCGGCCAGTTGCAGCTCGCCGTCGGCCTTGTCGGCCCGCGCGACCGCAAACCGGAGCTGGTTCTCTGCCCTGTCCGCCTCGCTGGCGGCGAGCTCGACCTCGCGCTCGGCCTTATCGGCGCGTCCGATCGCGAGGCGCAATTCGCCCTCGAGCTCCTGGGTGCGCCCCTGCGCCTCCTCGAGCCCGGCGACGCGCACTCGCTCACGCTCGAGATCCCCAGTGAGCTCCCGGATCCGCCCCTCGGCGGCCCCCGCGGCCTCGTGGAGCGCCGCGATCTGCCGGCGCTCCTGCTCGAGCTCGCCTCCCAGGGCGGCCTTGGCCTTGAGGGTCGCGTCGCGCTCGGCGACCGCGTTCGCCAGCGCGGCCTCCGCCGAAGCACGCGCCCTATCGGCCTGGATCAGCTGCGCCCCGGAATCGTCGGCACCCTGACGGCGCTCCAACGCGGCCACGTGCTCGCGGGCCTGCTTTACCTCGAGCTCGAGCGCCGCCCTGGCCGTCGACGCGGACTCGCGTTCGGCCGCGACCGCCGCCCGCCCCGCCTCGGCCTCGGCTCGCGCCTTCTCGACGTCGTTCCGCGCGGCCTCGGCGTCGGCGCGAGCGCGCTCGAGCTCGGTCCGCGCCGCGTCGGCGTCGGCGCGGGCACGCTTCACCTCGGCGCGTGCCGCCTCGGCGTCATCGCCGAGACGCTCCCTGACGAGCGTGAGCGTGCGCTCGAGCTCCTCGGCGCGCTCGCGCTCACGGCCCAGCGCGCGGTCGAGGTCGGCCGCCCGCGCGGCCAGCGCCACCTCGGCATCCCCGCGTTCCACGTCGCCGTCGGCGATCTTCCGCTCGAGCTCGGCCAGACGGCTCTGGGCGGCCTTCAGCTCGCCGGCGAGCTCGTCGTTCGCGCTCAGCGCGGCGTCGCGCTCGGCGACCGCGGTCGCGCGTTCCGCTCGTGCTTCGGCGACGGCGGCCTGCTGCTCGCGATCCGTCGCGCCGAACGCGGCCTCGCCACCGCCGCTCGGCGCCGGCGCCGGCCGGCCGCGCGCGTCGGGCAGCACCCCCCATTCGGCGAGCATCTCCGCCCGGACGCTCTCGGCGTTGAGCCGGCTCCATCGCTCGACCCGGAGCAGACGCGCGGCTTCGCTGCGCGCGACGCTCGCCTCCGCAGAAGGAGCCGCCACCCCGCACACCAGCGTGGGCACGCCCTTCGCGTCACCGACCGGGAAACGGAGGACCACCAGCGCATCGCGCCCCTGGTAGGGACCGACGAAGTACTCCAGCTGGAGGGGCTCCTCGACGTCGTCCTCGCGTTCATGCACGCGAGGTCCGTCGACCGTGTCAGCGGGTGGGAGCTCCGCATCGGTACGGCCGAGCAGCTTCTCCTCGGTGGTGCCGAGGAACGTCGTGAATCGGGAGTTGACGCGGACGTAGCGACCGTCGAGGTCTTTGAGCCAGACGATCGCCGGGCTCTCGTCGAGCGCCCCGTCAAGCAGCGCTCCGCCGGCATCGCCGAGCGACGGCAGCTCGTCGGTGGGCAGCGTCAGGAGGACGTGGCGGGCGCCACCGCGGTCCGACACGGCCGCGATATCGACGGCGATCCCATGGAGGTTCAGCACCGCCGCATTGGCCTGACCGTCGATCACGCGCTGGAGCTCGGGGGACTGCTTGCACAGCTCCTCGTTGTCCCGGTACCAACCGCGAAACGGTTCGGTGCTCTGCTCGAGCCGGCCGTCCTCGCTGAGCAGCCCGAGAGCAGGCATATTCGTGACCGCCGCCAGGGTGGCCATCACCGCTCCACAGATCCGTGGATTACTCCCACAATCAGCGTTTCGGCGCGCCAGGACCCCGCAGCCGCTGCGGTCCCGGCGTCTGGACGGATGTCCACTTGACCGGAACGGCAAAACTGGACGAATGATCAGTCGGCGGCGCGGCTCAGGATCGATTCCTGGCCGGCGAGCGTCTGGCTCGTCGCCTTCAGGATCTCGACGTCGACCAGCTCTCCGGGCGCGCCGAGGCCCGTGAAATTCACGACCTTGTTGTGGCGCGAGCGGCCCCGCAGACGAGATGGATCGGTCCGCGACGGGCCTTCCACGAGCACCTCGAGCGTGCGCCCGACGAATCGCTGAGCCCGCTCGAGCCCCCGCCGCTGCACAACCTCGACGAGGCTCTGGAGGCGCTCGACCTTGAGCTCGTGCGAGACCTGGTCGGGCAGGTCCGCGGCCTCGGTGCCGCGCCGCGGCGAATAGATGAACGTGAACGCTCCGTCGTAGGCGACCTGCTCAGCCAGCGAGAGCGTCTGCTCGAACTCCGCGTCGGTCTCGCCCGGGAACCCGACGATGATGTCCGTCGTCAGCGCGCAGTCCGGCACGTGCTCACGAATCATCGCGACACGGTCGAGGTAGCGCTCGCGCGTGTACGTGCGCCGCATGCGCTTGAGCACGGCGCTCGACCCCGACTGGACCGGCAGATGGATGTGCTCGCACAGCGAGGGAAGCTCGGCGTGGGCGCGGATCACGTCCTCGCGCATGTCCTTCGGATGCGGGCTCGTGTAGCGGATGCGGTCGATCCCCTCGACCGCGTCGACCTGCGCGAGCAGCTCGGCGAACGTCGTGCGCTCCTCGCGCGGCAGGTCACGGCCGTAGGAGTTCACGTTCTGGCCGAGCAGCGTGACCTCGCGCACGCCGTCGTCGGCGAGCACCTCGACCTCGGTCACGAGCTCGCGCCACGGACGGCTGACCTCGCGACCCCGGGTGGACGGCACGATGCAGTACGAGCACACGCAGTTGCAGCCGACGCTGATCTGCACCCACGCGTGGTGATCGCGCCCACGCTTGGCGGGAAGGTGTCCGGTGAAACCTTCGAACTCGAAGTACCCCTGGGCGGTGAGCGAGTCGCTGACGAGGAACTCGGCGAGCTTGTGGACCTGGCCGGGGCCGAACGCGACGTCCACGAACGGGAACCTCGCGAACACCTCCTCCTTTACCGACTGCGCCCAGCACCCGCCGACACCGACGACGACGTCCGGGCGTTCCGATTTCAGCCGCTTGGCCTCCCCAAGGTGCGCCACGAACCGGCTGTCGGCCTTCTCCCGGATCGAGCACGTGTTGAACAGGATCAGGTCGGCCTGGTCGCGCGCCGGCGCCTCGGAGTATCCGAGCGACTCCAGCATCCCCTTCATCCGCTCGGAGTCGTGCTCGTTCATCTGGCACCCGAACGTGGTGACGTGGTAACGCCGCATCGCCGCCAAGGGTAGCCGCCGCAGCGAGCGAGTAGTCGCGCGAAACCGCGGCGTAGCCGCCGTGAAACTGGGGCCACCTAGCGTTCTCGTCGCAAGAAATTCGCGATCAAGGAAGCGACGAGATGACACCGACAACCGCTGTCCACGCCACGGGCCTCGTAAAGACGTTCGGCGATTTCCGCGCCGTCGACCACATCGACCTCGAGGTTCGCCAGGGCGAGATCCTCGGCGTGCTCGGCCCGAACGGGGCCGGAAAGACGACGACCCTGAAGATGCTCGCGACACTGCTGCCGATCGACGCCGGGCAGGCGTGGGTGTTCGGCGTCGACGTCGCGCGTGAGCCGCATCGCGTCCGTCAGCTGCTCGGCGTCACCGGGCAGTACGCATCCGTCGACGACGACCTGACCGCGATCGAGAATCTGTGGCTGTTCGGTCGCCTGCAGGGTCTGCGTTCGGCCGACGCTCGCGCCACCGCGAAGCGCCTGCTCGTCCAGTTCGGCTTGGAGGACTCGGCGGACAAGCCGATCGCGCAGTACTCGGGCGGGATGCGGCGACGCCTGGACCTGGCGGCGAGCCTGATCACCCGGCCACCGCTGATCTTCCTGGACGAGCCGACGACCGGCCTTGACCCCCGTACACGAGGGCAGATGTGGGACACGATCCGCGACCTGGTCGCGGACGGCTGCACCGTTCTGCTCACCACGCAGTATCTCGACGAGGCGGACCAGCTGGCCGACCGCGTCACGGTGATCGACCACGGTCGCAAGGTGGCCGAGGGCACTCCGGATGAGCTCAAGAGCTCGGTCGGCAACTCGACGCTGCAGCTTCAGCTACCGGCCGGCGCCGACCTCGAGCTCGCCAGTCAGGTGGTCCGCCGCGTGGTCGGCGTGGAGCCGGTCCTGACGCCCGAGTCCGGACGGATGAACGTGCCCCTCGACGCCGCCGACGACGCCGCCGACGTGCTGATCGGACTGCGGCAGGCCAGCGTCCCCGTCGCGTCGGTCAGCGTCGCCAAGCCAACCCTGGACGAGGTGTTCCTCGCGCTCACCGGCCACGGCGCCAGTCACGAGGAGGAGCACGACGAGTTTGTCCCAGATGAGATCAGCCTGGAGGTCTGACATGAGCACGATCACGTTCGATCCGAGCACGCCCGCGACGGTGGCCGCGACGCCCGCGGTCGACCCGGCGGCCGCGGTCGCCCGCGCCCGGCCACGCACCAGCGTCTCCGAGACGATCAGCCAGACGCTCTCGATGGCGTGGCGCGCGCTCAAGAAGATGCGGCGCAACCCGGAGCAGTTCTTCGACGTCACGCTCCAGCCGCTTCTGTTCACGGCGATGTTCGCTTACGTGTTCGGCGGCGCCATCACCGGCAACGTCCAGAGCTACCTACCGTTGATGATTCCCGGGATCGTGGCCCAGACCGTGCTGACGACGTGCATGTCGACCGGCGTGCAGTTACGAGAGGACATGGAAAAGGGCGTGTTCGATCGGTTCAAGGCGCTGCCGATCGCCCGGATCGCGCCGCTCGCGGGTCCGATGGTCGCCGACCTGTCGCGCTACCTGATCGCCGCGAGCCTGACCTTCGTGATGGGCATCATCATCGGGTACCGCCCGCAGGGTGGGGTGTTCGGCGTGCTGGCGGCGATCGTCCTGGCGGTGTTCACCGGCTGGGCGATCGCGTGGATCTTCACCTGGATCGGCACGATCGCCAAGAGCGCACGCAGCGTGCAGGGATTCTCGATGATGATCCTGTTCCCGCTGACGTTCCTGTCGAACGCGTTCGTGCCCGTCCGTACGCTTCCGGGCCCGCTGGCCACCTTCGTGAACATCAACCCGGTATCGCACCTGGTCTCGGCCACCCGCGACCTCGCCAACCACGGGATGGTCAGCGGGCAGGTGGGCTTGACCCTACTGGCCGGGTTTATCGTGATCGCGATCTTCGCGCCGCTGTCAGTGCGCAGCTACAAGCGGCACCTATAGCCGCTCGACCGCTCGCCGGGCCTCCGCCAGCAGGTCCGGCGGGCGGACGTCGCGATACCCGCCCTCAAGCGCCGCGATCAGGCCGGGGGCCGCTTCCTCGGCGCGGGTCGCGATCCGTTCCCACGCCAGCGTCGGGATCGTGCGGTTGTAGGCGAAACGGTCGGCGAGCACGAGCAGGCGCACGGCGTCATCGGCCGAAGTGGTCTCGCGCAGGAGCGCCCAGGCTCCGAGCGCGAATAGCAGCTGTCCGGCGACCGGATAGTCCAGCTGCAGATTCCCGCGCTCGAACACCCGCAGCGCGTGCGCGCGGCAGCTTCGAAACAGCTCGCGCCCATAGGTCTCATCGCCGTCGGTGGCCAGATAGGCGTGTGCCGTCAACGCGGTCGAGTCGCCGAACAGCGCCCACGGCTCGAGCCCGGTCAGGGGAATCCCCGGGAACCCGAGCTCGCGCATCGCCGACGCGCACTCGCGATAGATACGCAGCCCGGTCGCGGCGTCCCCGCGGGCAAGCGCCAATTCCGCGCGACCGATCCGGCGGACCGCGAAGCCGCCGAAGATCGCGTCCCGCTCGTCGAGCTCGTCGATCCACTTGAGCTCGCGCTCCGCATCGTCGGGTCGACCATCGGCGAGCGCGCACAACGCGAGCAGCGACCGCAGCTGCATCTCGTCATCGATGGCGCCGAGGCGGTGCATCACGGTCAAAGCGGCGAGGGCGTGCTCGCTCGCGGCGCCACGGTCGCCCATCTGCATCTTCAGCTGGGCCAGCTGGTTGTGGAGCATCGCTGCCTGCCACGGTCCGTCGGCAGGGTCCACGAGCGTCAACGCGCGTTCGGCGGCGTCGACTGCCGCAGCGGGATCGCCGGTGTTCTCCCGGGCGTGACTCAGCCACTGACTCGCGGGCAACGCGGTGTGCCGGTCGGGATCATGCGCGAGCACCTCGAGTCGCCGCAGGAACACGTCCGGGTCCGTCGGGTCAAACGCGGACATCACCTTCGTCGAGCCCGCGAGACGCGGATCGCCGTCAGGGGACTCGCTCAGGCGCAGCAGCAGCGCGCGAATGGGCGCGATCCGTTCCTCGCCGGCGATCATCGCGTTGCTCAGCACGATCGTGATAGCGGCCCGGGTGACGTCCTCCAAGTCAGAGGGCGGCGTCCAGTCGCACACGGCCTCGGCGACGGCCTCGGTCAGCACGATCAGTCGACCGTGCTCTCCCCGGATCGCCCAGAACATCCCGAGCGCCGAGAGCAACTGGACGAGCGCGCCGACGTCGCTGTCACTGATCGCGCCGCGTAGCTCGTCGGCCAGGTTGATCTCCTCCGCGCTCACCGCATCGATCGCTGCGAGCTGCTCCGAGCCGACCAGCAGCCGGCCGTGCCGGCGCGCGTAAGCGATCGCCCATCGCCTCTGGGCGTCGCGCGCTTCACCGTCCTCGCCCGCGTCGACGAGCTGCATCAGGCCAAACTCGCGCACGGTCTCGAGCATCCGATAGCGCAGACCGGCGCGGGTCTCGTGAACGCTCAACAGGGATTGGTCGACGAGCCCCTGCACGGCATCGACGTCGCCGTCTCCGAGCACCGAGCGCGCCGCCTCGAGCGTGAACCCGTCGTGGAACAGCGCCAGCCGGCGCAGCGCCTGCCGTTCGCCGTCGTCGAGCAGGTTCCAGGACCAGTCGATCACCGCGATCAGGGTCTGATGCCGGTCGGGCGCGCTGCGGTCGCCGCCGCGCAGCAGCGCGAAGCGGTTCTCGAGGCGTCGGTCGATCTCCTCGACCGCCATCGCCCGGACCTTCGCCGCTGCAAGCTCGACGGCCAGCGGGAGACCGTCTAGACGAGTGACGATGCTCTCCACGACCTCGTCGTCCAGGCGCACCGTCGGGCGCGCCGCGAGCGCCCGTTCGCAGAACAGCTCGGCCGCGTCCGTGACCGCGAGCTGCTCGAGCAGGTAGACGCGCTCGGCGGCGATGGCCAGCGCGGCACGGCTGGTCGTGAGCACACTCAGCTCGGCCGTCGTCGAGACCAGGAATGCGACGAGCTCGGCGACGGCCTCGATCAGGTGCTCACAGTTGTCGAGCACCAGCAGGCTCGGCGATTGGCCGAGGCGCTGCGCGATCCGACCGCGGACGTCGGCGCGCTGCTCGGCCGTCAGGACTCGCCGGCCGCTGACCGAGTCGCGCACGCCGAGCACCGACCCGACCTCGCCGACGACGTCCTCGGCCGAAGTCACGCCGACCAGCTCGACGACGTGCACGACCGGCACGGCAGCGTCCCGCGCGAGGACGTGCGCCAGCCGCGTCTTCCCCATCCCGCCCGGGCCGACGATCGACACGACCCGCGCGCCGGCCATCAGCGCTCGGAGCCGCTCGAGATCGCGCTCGCGGCCGACCAGCGTGCTCGCGTCGTAGCGGACGCCGCTACGGACCGGCTGGTCGAGCGCGAGCAGGTGGTGATGCGCGCGCTGCAGCTGCTCACCGGGGTTGGTGCCGAGCCGCTCTCGCACGTCGCGCCGGTATCGGTCAAACCGCTCGAGCGCGGCGGCCGGCCCGCGGACGGCGGCCTCACTGCGAAGGAGGTCCGCCAGCAGCGACTCATCGTCCGGTTCCTCCTCGTGCGCGGACTCGAGCGCCGGCAACGCCTCGGCGTGCGCGCCCATGCGGCTGCGGCCCCGCGCGAGGACCACGCCGGCGGCGGCGATGTCGGCGGCGGCGACCCGGCGGATGTCGTGTAACGGACCGTCGTCATCGCCGGTCGCGTTCGGGGGGCCGTCGGCGAGCGCGAGCGCGTCTCGGGCGAGCCCGGCGGCCGACGCGGCATCGACGTCCAGCGCCGCAGCGGCCTCGCGAACCAACGCCGTCAGCCGAAGACTGTCGACCTCGGTCGGCCCGACCCCGAGCCGATATCCGACCCCATCCCGGACGATCGCGTCGGCACCACACGCGCTGCGCGTGCGCGATACGAGCACCTGGAGGCTCTTGGTCGCGTTGGCCGGTGCCTCGTCGCCCCATACGAGCTCGATCAGCTCCTCGGCTCGCACCGGGCGGCCGGCGCTCGCGGCCAGCGCCGCCAGCAGGGCCCGCGGACGGTCGCCGACGACCGACTGACCGCGCCACCGAACATCCTCGAGCAGGTTCAGCGCGACGGTCACCTGGGTCAGTCTAAGAAACGCTCCGCCGTCCCCGGCAGCCGTCGCGAGCCGACATGCCCGCGCCCGGCCGCCCCGGGCCGCTTGTCGCTACCGATTGGGCTCTCGTGTCGGCGAGCGCCCGGGCTCTCGCTCGCGCCACCGCGTCAGGTGGCGGGTCTTCGGAGCTCTGTGGTCGCGCACTCGAACTCGCGAGGGGTCCGCGTCCGGGAGAGGAACGCCTCCGCGAGGCGATTCGGGAGAACCGGACGGCGGATCGGGGCCAGACCCTCCTCCGCCACCGTCCTCCTCAGACGAGTCCGGTGGAGCATCCAGTCGCCGGCACGAAAGAGCCGGGATCACGAACATCGCGATGATCAGGGTCATCCACCCGAGCGGGACGGCCAGCTGCTCGGGGGCCACGAGCACGATGAACAGCACCAACCCGGGCGCTGAGAGGCAGCGCACGAGCACACGAGACCGAGAGTTCGGTCGCCGACCGGGGGCGAAGCCGGCTACGACGCAGACGGTGACGAAGCTGACCTCCAGCGCGAACATCACGACGATGAGCTTTGAGCCCACGGTCCCAGAAGCGTAACTCAGCTCGGGTCGAACCCGGGCAGGATGAGCTCAAAGGCCGCGCCGCGACCGTTGTTCGTATCCCGCACGCGAACCGTTCCCTTGTGAGCCTCCGCGATCGCGCGCACGATCGCGAGCCCGAGGCCCGCTCCACCGCTGCCCGATCGTGCGCGGCCGCCGTCGGTCCGGTGGAACCGCTCGAACACGCGCTCGCGCTCGTCCGGCGGAATCCCGGGACCGTCGTCGCGGACCGCGAAGCGGATGCGGTCGGGCGCGAGGCCGGTGACGTCGAGGTGAACGAGGCCCGACTGCTCGTCGGTATGCTCGATCGCGTTGCGTGCGAGGTTCCGTAGCGCCTGCGCCAGGCGGTCGGGGTCGGCCTCCAACGACCCGTCCGCGATCGCCCCGAGCTCGAACCTTCGATCGGCAGTGAGGCTCATCCCGTCCCACAAATCGGTCACGAACGGGCGCACGTCGATCGTCTCGGCGCGAAGGAAGTCGGTCCGCTCGGCCTGAGCGAGCACGAGCAGATCGTCGACGAGCCTAGAGACCCGAGTGATCTCCGCCTGCACCAGACGCTCGACGCGAATCACCTCGTCGCTCGACGGGTCCTCCTGGGCGGCGAGCACCTCGAGCTGACCGCGGATCACGGTCAAAGGCGTTCGCAGCTCGTGTGACGCGTCGGCGACGAACGCGCGCTGGCTCGCGAACGCGTCCGAGAGCCGGTCGAGCATCCGGTTGAACGCGTCCGCCAGGACCCTGACCTCGTCCGCACGCTCACCGGAGATCTCCATGCGCGGACCGAGGTCGCCGGCGTCGACGCGAGTGGCGACCTGCGCCATCCGCCTGAGCGGGGCCGACACTCGCGCGCCGGCGAGGTAGGACGCGACCAGCGCGAGCACCAGCACGACGCCGCCGGCGAGGACAAACGCCCGGGCCACGCCATGCTGGGCGCGATCGACCTCGGCGAGCGGTTCGCCGGCGCCGGCGATGACCGGGACGTCGCCCAGGTTCGCGCGCTGCTCGAAGATGCGCATCCGCCCGACGTCCGGCACCTTCGCGGTCGAGTACCCGAGGTGCGGCACGAGCAGGTCGCGCCCTTCGGCCTGGGCCTGCTGCCTGGCCTCCGAGTCACCCTCATCCCGGGAGCCGCCGCCGAACACCTCGGGATGGTTGCTCGCGTGCTGCCCGTCGGGCAGCAGGACGAACAGCAGCGTCGACGTCGCGTCGTATGGCTGCGCGAGCATGTAGCGCGAGGCGACCGACGAGATCCGCTGCGGGCTCTGCCCGGTCATCGCGTCCACCGACTGGAGCAACTGCGTCGCGTCGCCGTTAATGTCCGTGTCGATCTCGTTGTTCAGCTGCACGCCCGTGTCCTGGTAGACGACCAGGAACACCACCGCCGCGGATACGACCAACACGCCGGCTACCCATGCCGTCAACCGCCACCGGAGTCCCGCCGGTAGCCCTGAATGCAGTCGCGCTCGCAATCTCGACAGCCCCGGCCGCGGCCCGGCTGGGCCGTTAGTGGCTCGCCTCCAGCCGATAGCCGACCGAGCGGACGGTGACGATCGGCGGGTTCGTGCCTTGTCGGCGAAGCTTGCGGCGCAGGTATCCGATGTAGACGTCGACGACGTTGGTCCCGGGGTCGTATTCGTAGCCCCAGACCGCGCGGAGGATCTGCTCCCGCGACAGCACGTGGCCGCGGTTGTGTATCAGGTACGTTAGGAGCTCGAACTCGGTCGTCGACAGGCGAACGAGCTCGCCTCCGCGACGGACTTCCCGCGTCAGCAGGTTGACCTCGATGTCGCCGGCGCTCAGCGTGGTCCGGGGGGAATGCGCCGCGGCGCGGAGCTGAGCCCGAATCCGGGCCGCAAGCTCGGTCAGCGAGAACGGCTTGGTGAGGTAGTCGACGGCCCCCGCGTCGAGTCCAGTCACGCGATGCTCGACCTCGCCGAGCGCGGTGAGGACGATCACCGGCAGTCCCGGCTTGGCGTCGCGGAGCGTCGCGAGCACGTCGAGGCCGCTGCGTCCGGGCAGCATCAGGTCAAGCACGACGAGGTCGACCTCCTCGTTCAATCCCGTCGCGGCACCGTTGATGCCGTCGGTCGCCGAGATGACGTCGAACCCCTGGGCGCGTAGCCCCCGTTCCAGGAAGTCGACGATTCCCGGTTCGTCTTCGATGAGCAGAATCAGTCCGGGCATCACAAACGCGCTCCGCCTCCGGCGTCGCGCGTCGGCCGATCATAAAGGCATGGCCCGAGCCGGCCTGCCGTAGCAAAGAGCTTTCTCATTGACAGCTCACACTCAACTTCGGTTCGCCCCCCAGTATCCCGCCGATGGGGACGAGTGACGATGTCATGGCCGGGCGACACCGGCGCACGGCGTCACGGCCGAGATTGGCTCGGCTGGCGCAATCGGACTCCCTCACCGGCGGCGGCCCCGAGGGCAACGAACGCCTGACCACGGTCACCGGAGCGATCCTGATCGTCCTGCTGGCGGCGATCGGTTTCACGATTCCACAGCTGCGCCAGTTCATCTGGATGCATCTGTTCGTCGGCCTATTGCTGATCGGCCCGGTGCTCCTCAAGATGGCCAGCACCGGCTACCGGTTCGTCCGCTACTACGTGCACGACGCCGATTATCGACGCAAGGGACCGCCTGAGATTGCGCTCCGCCTGATCGCGCCGATCGTCGTGCTGTCGACCGTCGGCGTGTTCGTCACCGGAATCGGTCTGTTGATCGTCGGCCCGACCGATCGCAACCCGATGCTGCTGCTGCACAAGGTCACGTTCATCGTGTGGGTCGTGTTCATGAGCCTCCACATCCTCGGTCACCTCCCGGCCCTGGCGAGCGCGCTCGGCGTCGGCGGCCGCGGCGAGGGGCGGCACGCCGCCGCAACGCCCGGGACCGCAGGGCGATGGATCGCGTTGGCCGGCGCGATGGTCGGCGGGCTCGTGCTCGCGGTGGCGCTGATCCCGGACTTCGCGGCCTGGACCGGACACGGCGTGTTGTTGCACCATCACCACCACCACTGATTCGCGGCCGCCCATGAATGACTCGGGCCCGGCGCGCGAGATGCGCGACGGGCCCTCGTCGGAGGTGTCTGTCAGATACGAGCTAGCTGCAGGTTGAAGCCCACGCGCAGTCGTCGAACCCGTCGGCGGTGGAGTTCGGCGCCGACGGGGCACCGATCACGTTGCCGTTCGAGTCGGTGAGGTCGAGCTCCTCGGAAGCCTTCAGGCCCGCCGGGGCGCCGTTCACCGTGGCCGACGTGAACGCCGGGTTAGTCAGGTTCGGCAGCGCGGCAAAGCCCGCGTCCGTACCGATCTCCAGCGGCGTCTCCTCGATCCACTCCGCGCTGGCGTGGGTCGACGGGTACGGAGCCGTCTGGGTGAACGACTCGTTGCGTGTCACGTCCTGAATCGTGATCGTCCACACGTCCGAGTCGGCGACGACCTCCGAGATCGATGCATGCATGTGGTCGCCGGGCTCGACGGTCATGTTGCTGATCGTCAGCGACGGCGCAGGCACGAGCTCCCACCAGGCGGAGTAGGACGCGGCGCCGGTCGAGTCGACGTCCTGCTCGGTGCCCGTCTGGATCAGCGTCGAGTCGGTCGCCGTGCACCCGGCGTCGATACAGCCCCCGCCGATCCCGATCCAGTCCGAGGAGTCCTCGGCCTGCCCGGCGGTGTGCTGGGTGGCCGTTGGCACGGTCCAGTCACCTGTGATCGAGTTGAACAGTTTGTCGCCCTGCTCGAGCGTGCCCTGGTTGTAGCCGAACCAGTTACTGCTCGAGTTCGTGTTCGAGCGCAGATGCAGCAGTTGACCGTGAGACGTGAGCGCAGCCGACGCGCTCGACGCCGCCACCGCGCAGGTTGCCAGCGACACAGACAGACCTACCGCCAGGCGCTTATAGGCGCCGACGCGCAACAACCGTCGATTCATTCGAGGGTCCCTTTCTCGGCGGCTTGCGGGTCAAAGCCGCCTACCTCCCGCCAGTACGACCCGCGGTTAGCGGTATACCCGCGCCCGGCAAATTCCACCCATCGTTCACCGACAAGTCACGCCGCGAGCTGACACTGCGGCGGACGTGCGCGGTTCGGCGCTCAGCGCGCGTATTCGACGGCGCGCGACTCCCTGATCACGGTCACCTTGATCTGCCCTGGGTACTCGAGCTCCTTCTCGATCTCGCGCGCGATCTCGTACGACAGCGCCGTCGCGGCGTCGTCGTCGATATCGCCGGGAGCGACCATCACGCGGATCTCGCGACCGGCCTGCATCGCGTAGACCTTGTCCACCCCTTTGTGGCGGGTGGCGATCTGCTCGAGATCTCGCAGCCGCTTGACGTACTGCTCGAGCGATTCCCCGCGGGCCCCGGGGCGGGCGCCCGACAGCGCATCCGCGGCCTGGACGATCACCGCCTCGATCGTCTGCGGCTCGACCTCGTTGTGGTGGGCCTCCATCGCGTGCGCGACCGCTTCGGACTCGCCGTACTTGCGCGCGAGCTCGCCTCCGACGAGCGCGTGGGGCCCCTCGACCTCGTGCGTGACCGCCTTGCCGATGTCGTGCAGCAACGCGGCCCGGCGCGCGGTCCGCGCGCCCGCGCCGAGCTCCGCGGCCATCATCGCGGCCAGCTGGGAGACCTCGATCGAGTGGGCGAGCACGTTCTGCCCGTAGCTCGTGCGGAACCTCAGCCGGCCGAGCACCTTGACTAGTTCGGGGTGCACGCTTTGAACCCCGGCATCGAATACCGCCTGCTCCCCCATCTCGACGATGTGGCCCTCGAGCTCGGACTTCGCCTGGTAATACATCTCCTCGATCCGGGCCGGGTGGATGCGACCGTCCTGGAGCAGCTTCTCGAGCGTGATCCGCGCGATCTCGCGACGCACGCCGTCGAAACCCGAGAGCACGACCGCGCCGGGGGTGTCGTCGATGATGAAGTCGACGCCGGTGAGGTTCTCGAGCGCACGGATGTTGCGACCCTCGCGGCCGATGATCCGGCCCTTCATGTCGTCGGCCGACAGCTGGACGACGGATACCGTCGTCTCGGCGGCGTGGCCGGCCGCCAGACGCTGCATGCACACCGACAGGATGTTCCGAACGCGGCGCTCGGCATCGCGCTTGGTCTCCTCCTCGATCTGCCGGATGCGGCGCGCGGCGTCGTGCTTGGCCTGGTCCTCGATCTCCTTGAGCAGCAACTGCTTGGCGCGGCCGGCGGACAGGCCCGAGATCTGCTCGAGCGAGCGCTCGAGCTCGTGTTTGGACTCGTCGACGGCCGCCAGTTTCTTGTCGAGCTCGGTCTCTTTGTGCCCCAGCGCCTCCTCGCGCCGGGTCACCGCCACGGTGCGCTCGAGCAGGTCGGCGTCGTCGCGCCGGGGGGCCGGATGCGGCGTTTGCACGACCGGCACGCTCGCTGTCGGATGGGCCACGGCAAGCGTCCGGGCGCCGTGCATCCGACCGTAGATGATGGCCGCAACCACGATTCCCACCGCGATCAGCGCTGCGGCCCCGATGATTTCCATGGTCGATCCTCTCCGTGCGGTTCCGGCGCACTGCCGGACCTACTTCAAAATCTTTGATTTTTGGAGCGACCGATCGGCCCGTGCAGGACTGCACGAACGGATGCCGGCACGGCGAGTGGTGCCTGCCTTCAGTAGGCGGCTACCTGGCGGGTTCTGGGTCTTGTCTGAATGGACCAGGCGGCCCGATGGTATTTGCCGTCAACACTGAGTCCGGAATCCAAGATATACGGGATTTGCTGGTGTTCTTGTGGCCCGCAGGCCATTCGTTCGCTAATGGGATCGTAGTACCGGCGGGCGGCGGGCGCAATGACGCACCGCTGCGGTCAGGGTGACGACGGGACGCGGGCGCCGAAGCACGGGCGGCCACGGCGATCCGGGGGCGGCGGCGACACGAGTTTGCCCGCAGGCGGCTTGGCCTATTCAGGCGGGTAAGGGTCGTCGCCGTCGCGCACGTGGGCGGAGATCGCAGCGAGCGCCAGGTCGCTGTCGTAGCCCTTGCGCAGCAGGACGCCAAGCGCGCGCTCACGCTCCCGGCGGTCCCCCGCCGGCGAGGGGAAGCGCCGACGTAGCACGGCGAGCGCCCGCTCGATCTCGCCGTCCCCATCGGACTCGTGTTCGGCGAGCGCCCCATCGACGACGTCGCGATCGACGCCGCGAGCGAGCAGGGCGCGCCTGATCCGATCGGCACCCCACTCGTCGAGCTCGCGCTTGTCCTGGACCAGCAGGCGCGCGAACCGAGTGTCGTCGAGGTGGCCCTGCTCGACCAGCGCCTCGATCGAACGCTCGACGTCGCGCGGGTCGATGCCCTTGCGCTGCAGATGCGTCCGCATCTCGGCGCGTGTGCGCTCGCGCGCGTTCAGGTAGCGGTACGCGAGCGCGAGCGCCCGCTCCAGGCCGGCGTCGGCGTCGGGCGCGCGCTCTGGAGCGGTGGCGTCGGTATGGAGCACGCGCTAGGCGGCCCGTCCCTGAGCGGCCACCTCCGCGCCCACGGCCTGGAGTGCAGGTTCCTCACGCGGCTCGATCTCCTTGACCAGGTCGCGTTTGAGCCCGAGGGCCTCATAGACCTTGGCTTCGATCTCCTTCGCCATGTCCTGGTGCTCGTCGAGGAACGCCTTGGCGTTGCCGCGCCCTTGACCGAGCCGCTCCTCGCCGTAGGAGAAGAACGAGCCGGACTTCGTGACGATGTTGTGCTCGATGCCGTAGTCGAGCAGGCAACCCGAGGTCGAGATGCCCTTGCCGAACTCGATGTCGAACTCGGCCTGCTTGAACGGTGCGGCGACCTTGTTCTTGACGACCTTCACCCGCACGCGGTTGCCGACCGCCTCGGTGCCGTCCTTGATCGTCTCGATGCGGCGGATGTCCAGCCGCTGGGAGGAATAGAACTTCAGCGCGCGACCGCCCGGCTGAGTCTCCGGCGAGCCGAACATCACGCCCACCTTCTCCCGGATCTGGTTGGTGAACACGCACAGCGTCTGGGTGCGGTTGAGGCCGCCGGTGATCTTGCGCATCGCCTGCGACATCATCCGAGCCTGCTGGCCGACGGACTGGTCGCCCATCTGACCTTCCAGCTCTGCGCGCGGGGTGAGCGCCGCCACCGAGTCGATCGCGATCACGTCAACCGCCCCTGAGCGGATCAGCATGTCGACGATCTCGAGCGCCTGCTCGCCATGGTCGGGCTGAGAGACCAGCAGCTCGTCGATGTCGACGCCGATCTTCTGGGCGTACAGCGGGTCCATCGAGTGCTCGGCGTCGACGAACGCGCACACGCCGCCAAGCTTCTGGGCCTCGGCGAGGATGTGGTAGACGAGTGTCGTCTTACCTGAGGACTCCGGGCCGAAGATCTCGATGATGCGTCCGCGCGGAACGCCACCGATTCCAAGCGCCACGTCGAGCGCCAGCGCGCCGGTGGGAATCGCGTCGACGGCGACGCGCGCACCCGGGTCCCCCATGCGCATGATGGTGCCCTTGCCGAACTGCCGCTCGATCTGCGTCAGAGCACCCTGGAGCGCTGCCTGTCGCTTGGCATCCGCCTTCGGGTCGGACGTGGCTCCCGGCTTCTGGCCGGCCTTGTCTTGCTCGCTCATCTCCGTTCGGCTCCTTGTCTCATGCCTTTGGTCACCACGGTAGGCGGGGTGGCGGACGGAACCGGCACGCTAGAGCCGTTGCCTGCAACGGAACAAGCCACGGTCGTCTCAGAACAGCAACAACTTCGTGCCAATTGTGCGGAGGAGGTCGGATGGTGGCGGGTGGCGGCGGCTTGTGGCGGCCTGTGGCGGCTTGTGCGCGGTGGCGGGGGCGCGGTGGCGGTTCGTGGCGGTGGCGGCTTGTGCGCAGTGGCGGCTTGTGGGCGGTGGCGGCTCGTGGCGCCGGCGGTGGCGGTTCGTGGCGGTGGCGGTTCGTGGCGCCGGCGGTGGCGGTTCGTGGCGGTGGCGGTTCGTGGCGCCGGCGGTGCCGGTTCGTAGCCGTGGCGCGGGGCGAGGCTTCAACGACGGGCATCTGGGGGGACGGCCCCGAGGGTGGTTGCGGGTGCTTGACGCTCGTGGCGCCGGCCGGGCATGCGTGACGCACCACTCGGCGCCCGCGACGCCGGCCGCGATGCGTCTCGCATGTGGGGCATGCCAGATGCATCGCGGTCTCCCTCGCCGGCGTCCGTTGATGCGCTACGCAGGTTCCGCGGCTCGCAGACCGCGGACGCGGAACCGTCACGGCGCCGGCCGGACCATGCATGACGCGACACTCGGCGCCGGCGAGCCGAGCCCTGCCGCACGATGCAAGTGGGGCATGCCGGACACGGCAAGGCCGCCCCCGGTGGCGCCCATTGTCGTGTTATGCAAGTTCCGGGCCTGCGCCGGCCACCCACCCTCACCCCACTCCAGATGCCCGCCGTTGAAAACCGCCTCGCCAGCCGACCCCGGCGGCGGCCGGCAACCCGCCCACGCTTCAGGCCGGTCGGTTCAGGCCGGTCGGTTCAGAACATCCCGCAGCGCCGGCTCCAGATCGGGGTGGCGGAACCCGTACCCGAGCCGCTCGAGCACCGCCGGCATCGCGCGCTGGCCGGTGATCACGATCTCCGCCATCTCGCCGTACAGGGCCTTGACCGCCAGCCCCGGCACGGGCAGGAACGCCGGCCGTTTCAACACGCGGCCGAGGGCGCGCGAGAGCTCGGCGTTCGTCACCGGGCCGGGCGCGGTCAGGTTGACCGGGCCGTCGGTCTCGGGTCGGCCGACGCAGAACAGCATCGCCCCGACGACGTCGTCGAGGTGCACCCAAGGGACGTATTGGCGGCCGCCGGCGACGGGGCCGCCGATCCCGAGGCGGAAGAACGGGAGCATCTTGGCGAGCGCGCCGCCCTCGGGGGCGAGGACGACGCCGGTGCGGGTGACCACGACTCGCACACCCGACGACGCGGCGGCGAGCGCCTCGCGCTCCCACGCGGCCACGACCTCGGCGAGGAAGTCGTTCCCCGCCGGCGCCTGCTCATCGACCGGCCGGTCGTCCCGAGGGCCGTAGAAGCCGACGGCGGATTGGGAGACGAGCGTGCGCGGCCGGCGCTCGTGCGCCACCGCGAGCAGGCCCTCGACGAGCATGTGCGTCGACCTCACGCGCGACTCGCGGATGGCCTCCTTGGCCTCGTCGGTCCAGCGCTGCGCGATCGGCTCGCCGAGCAGGTGGACGACGGCGTCGGCGCCGGCGAGCGCGGCCTCGGGCGGGGGCTCGCTGAGCGGACGCTGCCAGGCGTGCGGCTCGACTCCGTCTCCGAGCGCCTGGCGGGCACGCTCGGCGTCGCGCGAGAGCGCGACCACCTCCTCGCCCCGCGCCAGCAGGGCGCTGACGAGCGCACGGCCGATCATGCCGGTGGCGCCGGTGACGACGACGCGCGGCATCAGCGGGTCACGGTCCGGTCAGTTGAACAACGTGTCGAGTTCATGGTCCTCAGGTTGTCGCATACCCGCGATCGGCGCTCGATGACCAGATGTCGTCGAATACCGCCTGGTCGAACGGCACCAGCCAGCATTCGGCGATCCGCCCATCGGCGACCCGGAACACGCCGACGGTCTCCCACGACACCTCGCGCCCGTCAAGAACCGCAACGCCGCCGGCGAGCTGCACGACCCGGCCGCCGATCATCGCGGCGCCTTGAACGGTGACGCGGAACGTCGAGTCGGTCATCCGCCGGCGCGTGTCGAAGTACGCGAGCACGGCCTCGACGCCGTGGTGCTCGCCGGCGATCGCGCTCGCCCCCGGCACGTGCCAGACCACAGAGGGGTCCAGCACCGCGCGGACGTCGTCGGCGGCCAGGGCCGAGCCGGCGTACAGACGCCCCTGCGCGTCGTAGAAGCGCCGCACCACCGACATAGGATCGGCCGCTCCCGGCGCGGACCCCAGATCGAAGGACGCCAGACCCGAGTACCGCGCGCCACCGGCGCCCAGCCGCGACTGGAACAGCGTCACGCGCGAGCAGCGCACCGCGACCTCCGGTGGCGCGGGCAGCGAGACCGCCCGGACCCGGGCGTCGCGCGAAGCCCGAGCGACCGTCACGTGCGGCAAGAACGGCCGCGACTCCGGCGCGTACCAGGCGCCGCTCACCAACGCACGAGACACCGTCGACTGAATCCGGGCGACCTCACCGGAAGGATCGGACAACGTCACCGCCAGCACCCGAGGACGCCGCGCCGGCAACCACACCGCCTCGCCGAGCTCCGACTCGAAAACGGGCTCGCTGGCGACAACTCCGCAAGCCGCCGAGATCGACTCGATCTCCTGCTCCGGCCGCGAGCCCAGGAAACAGAGGGTCACGTGCAGATCCTCGACACGCACGGGACGAATACCCGGAACCAGCGACAGGAGGCCTGCTCGCCAACGAGCCAGCTCCTCCCGTGCCTCGACAGGTAGCTCGAGCGCGACGAAGAGCCGCGCGCTCACGACCGCTCGGCGGCTGCGGCTCCCGAAGCAGGCACGCCGGCACCAGCGTCCACGAGCAGCCGGCGGATCAGGTGCATCGCCACGGTGGTCGAGCGGTCGCGAATGTCCGACCGGCTGCCCGGGAGCAACAACCGACGCGTGATTCGCGCCCCATCTCTCAGGCACACGGAGAAGCAGACAGTCCCGACGGGCTTGTCCGAAGTGCCGCCACCCGGACCCGCGATCCCGGTGATCCCGACGCCGACGTCGGCGTCGAACCGCCACACGGCGCCGGACGCGAGCGCTTCGGCCACCTCGGTCGACACCGCACCAACCCGCGCGATCAGCTCCGGGTCGACGCCGACGATCGAGATCTTCGCCTCGTTCGAGTACACGACCGCCCCGCCGGCGAAATACGCCGAGGACCCCGGCAGCTCGGTCAGCCGCGCGGACATCAGACCGCCGGTGCACGACTCCGCCACCGCCACCGTCCGTCCCGCGAGCAACGACGCTACCTGCGAGTCGACCGTCGATCCGTCGCGCGAGAACAACTGCTCGCCGTGCCGCGAAGCGATGAAGTCGATGAACGACAGATACGCGTCTTCCGCGGGAGGCTCGTACCGCGTCGCGACCTCGATCTCTCCCCGGCGCAGGCAGGTCGTGATCTCGAGGGGCTCGAGCGGCACGCCCGCCTCCTCGGCGGCCCGCAACGTGTTCGCGATCTCGGACTCGGGCAGCCCGTACAGACGGACGATCGACCGCCGATACGATCGAGCGCCGGCGATCGCGGCGCGAAAGGCGTCGGTCTCGACCGCCATCCGCCACATCTCGTGGAGCTCGCGCGGAGGTCCGGGCAGAACGACGACCGTTGGCCCGGCTCCCGAGCCAGGCGGCACCACGAGCCCCGGCGCGGTCCCGACCGGACTCAACACCGTGGCGCCCAGCGGCACGACCGCCTGTTTGCGGTTCGACTCCCGGATCGCCTCGGGATCGAGATCCGGCCAGCGGTGCATCAGCGGCCGGAGGATCTCGGCGATGCGCTCCTCGAGCGCCTCGTCGAGCACCATCTCGCGGCCGGCGAAGCGCCCGACGACCTCGGCGGTCAGGTCGTCGGCGGTTGGCCCGAGGCCGCCGCTGGTCACGATCAGCGCCATTCCCGACTCCGCCATGAACCGCAACGAAGACATCAGATCGTCGGGGCGGTCGCCGACGATCTGGATCATCGCAGCGTCTACGCCGATCTCGTCGAGGCGCTCTGACAGCCATGGGCCGTTGCGGTCCGAGATGATCCCGGACAGCACCTCGGTGCCCGTGACCAGGATCCCCGCTCGGGGCGCCTCCGGGGACGGCTCGGTCATGCGCAGGTCGGCAGCTGGCCCGCCGGCAGCGGGGTGCTCTTTCCCGGCGTCAGCTCGTAACCGATCGGCGACCCGACGGTGGGGGTCACCGGCTTGCCGTTGACCTTCATCTGCACCGAGTCGTTACCGAGCGTCAGCATGAGCTTCGGAGCGGTCTGGGTCGGAATCGCCTGGCCGGCGGCATACGTCACACCGTCGATCAGCTTCTTGCCGTTGCCGTCCTCGACACACACGTACAGCGTGCTCGTCGCCACCAGCTTGAGCGTGACCGTGGTCGGCTTGGGCGGGGCCGGAGACCGGTGATGGTGGTGAACGGTGGCGGTGTGCGTCGTCGACGTGGAGGTCGTGTTGCGCGCACTGGTCGTGACCGTCGTCGAGGTCGTCGACGACGGTGAGGACGGATTGATGCTGCCGACCACGAACAGCGCCGCCCCGACGACGGCGAGCACGAGCACGACCGCTGCCAGCCGCCCGAGCCGGGGGCGCCGGCGCCGCTTGCGCTCGCGCTCGCGCCCGAGCGGGGTGATCGGGCGCAGATCCGAATCGGCGGGACGCTCGTAGCGGCGCTTGTACTCGTCCACAAGCATGCGGCTGTCGACGCCGAGAAAGTCGCCGTAGGTGCGCAGGAAGCTCTTGACGTAGACAGGACCCGGGAGCAGGTCCCATTCTTCGTTCTCGATCGCGCGGAGGTACTTGGCTCGGATCTTGGTGCGGGTCTCGACCTCGCTGATGTCGATTCGCGCCCGGATCCGCGCCTCTCGCAATGTGGTGCCGATATCGGCCATCCGCCTGCGAAGGCTAGCGGCGGATGACGCATCGACAGCAGGACTTTTCCGCCGCTCGCGCTGACCGCGCAAGGGACTACTGCTCTTCGTCGGCGTCGTCGGGGACGCGCACCGGGGGCGGCACGGCGGGCCCGTCGGCCTCGGCCAGGTGGGAGAGGATTCGGGGCACGTCGGCCTCGGTGATGAGCACCTGACGCGGCTTTGATCCTTCGTAGCCGGAGATGATCCCGCGGCGCTCGAGCATGTCGATCAGGCGCCCGGCGCGGGTGTAGCCGAGGCGCAGCCGGCGCTGGAGCATCGAGGTCGACGCGGTCCCCATCTGGGCCACGAGCGAGATCGCCTCCTCGAGCAGCGGGTCCTCGTCGGGGTTGAACTCCGGTGAGTCCTCCGAGGAGCCGGAGCCCCCGTCGGCCGACTCGACCTCCTGGAGCAGCTCTTGGTGGAACTCGGGCTCACCCTGGCGGCGCCATGCCTCGGTCAGCTCGGCGATCTGCTCCTCGTCGATGTAGGCGCCCTGGATCCGCTGGAGCTTGCTGGTGCCGACCGGCGAGAACAGCATGTCGCCCTGGCCGAGCAGCGATTCGGCGCCGTTGTGGTCGAGGATCACGCGCGAATCGGTCTGCGACGAGACCGCGAATGCGATCCGCGAGGGCACGTTCGCCTTGATCATCCCGGTGATCACGTCGACCCGCGGGGACTGCGTCGCCAGCACCAGGTGGATGCCGACCGCGCGCGCCTTCTGCGCGAGCCGGATGATCGAGTCCTCGACGTCGGCCGGAGCGACCATCATCAGGTCGGCGAGCTCGTCGATCACGCACAGGATGTACGGCAGCGGCGGCTCGCCCCGCTTCTCCCGCGCACGATTGAGCTCGGGCAGCGAGCGCGTCCGCGCGAGCGACATGATCCCGTAGCGCTGCTCCATCTCGCGCACGAGGTTCTGCAGAGCGTTCGCCGCCATGCGAGGGCTCGTGATCACGGGCGTCAAGAGGTGCGGGATCGAGTCGTAGTGGTTGAGCTCGACCTGCTTGGGGTCGACGAGCACGAGCCGGACCTCGTGCGGGGTGGCGCGCAGGAGGATGCTGCACAGCATCGCGTTGACGCACGCCGACTTGCCGGCGCCGGTCGTGCCCGCGACGAGCAGGTGGGGCATCTTCGCCAGGTCGGCCCCGATCGCGCGCCCGGCGATGTCCTTCCCAAGCCACACGGTCAGCGGCGACCAATCCGGCGGCGGCTCCTGGAACACGTCGCCGAGGTGCACGATCCGCCGGCGCGCGTTCGGGACCTCGACCCCGACGGCCTGCTTGCCCGGGATCGGCGCGAGAATCCGGATCTCGGTCGCGGCGAGCGCGTAGGCGAGATCGTCCTTCAGCTGCGCGACCTTGGAGACCTTCGTCCCCGGGGCCAGCCGAAGCTCGTAGCGGGTGATGTGCGGCCCGGTGACCCGGCCGATCACCTTCGCCTGGATCCCGAAGTGCCCGAGCGTCTCGACCAGCGCCGTCGCGACCTGCTCCTGGCCGGCGGTGTCGGGCTTGGCCGCCTCGCCAGTCGAGCGGACCAGGAAGCGGGACTTCGGGATGCGCCATTCGAAGCTCGGGTCGTCGGTGACGCTCGCGCGGTAGCGGCCTTGCGGAGTCAAGTCCTCGGGGCTCGGTTGCGGCCGCTGCACCGCCTCGTCCTCGGCTTCATCGGTCGGATCGCCGGCGGACTCGGGCAAAGCCTCACCGCGACCCGGCGGCACGTACTCCGGTACGTCGTCGTCGTCGAGCACGATCGGCGGCGGAGCCTCGACGTGGGTCGCCCGGACCACGAGCTCGGACGTGTCGGGTTCCGGTGGGAGCAGCGGCTCGGGCGGTTCCTCGACCGGCGCCGGGCGCGCCACCCGAACCCTCGCCGCCTCGGTGGCCGGCCGCCGTGAGACGGTCGTCGCCATCCCTGAGGCCGAGCGCCGGACGGCGCGGCTCGTGCCCGCGACCCCCGCGCCGGTCGCCCTCATCACTCCCGCGAGCGTCGCGCCTGTGACCAGGATCAGCCCGGCCGCGAACAGGAACACCGCGAGGATGTCCGCGCCGACGGTCGAGATCAGGTGCGAGGTCACCCAGAATTCCCCCTGGCCGATCACCCCACCGCGCGCCTCGAACCAGGACGCCTGCCAGAACCGATCCGCCGGCACCGCGCCGGGCCCGACTCCAAGCGTCCCGGCCGCGAGCCCGAGTGTGATCGAACCCGTCAAGCAGATGACACCGGTCCGCAGCGGCCGGCCCGGCGGCCGCAGCTCGCGCGCGAGCACGAGTCCGCCTCCGACCACGAGCGCGGCCGGAACGACGTACCCGAGCGCGCCGAGCACGAACCGCAGCGCGGTGATGGCGCCGTTTCCGAGCGCGCCGCCGTCCCAGCCGGCATAGGCCACGCCGCCGAGCAGGATGCCGACGGCGATCAGTCCGAGCCCGATGATGTCGACATGGTGCGGCTCGAGCTCGATGTGCGGCAGCCGCAGCGATGGCCGGGCAGCCAGCAGCGAGCGCGTCGCGCGCCTCGGCGGCGGCTTCTTTCGCTTGCGGGCGGCCATCTCGGAACAACTGGCTTCGACACGACCGGCCCGCTTCCTCCCCGGCATCGATCGGCGACCGCTGGAGCGTCGAGGGTCGCCGCCCTACCATCTGCATACAGAATGGCCGACTACGAACGGACACCCCGAGTGCTTGTCGTCGAGGACGACGACGCGATCGCGCAGGTCCTCCAGCGCTCGCTGCGCATGGAGGGGTACGAGGTCCGGATCGCCGGCGATGGAAGGACCGCTCTCGACGAGGCCCACGGGTTCCTGCCCGACCTTCTGATCCTCGACCTCGGGCTCCCGGGCCTCGACGGCGTCGAGGTCGCCAAGGCGCTCCGCCAGGCCGGCGACGACGTGCCGATCCTCGTGCTGACCGCGCGTGACGGCGTCGACGCGCGCGTCGAGGGCCTCGACGCCGGCGCCGACGATTACCTCGTCAAGCCGTTCGAGCGCCAGGAGCTCCTCGCCCGCCTCCGCGCGCTGCTGAGGCGCCGCCCCCCGCGCGGTCAGGCGACGCTGACGATGAGCGACCTGAAGCTGAACCCGGACACGCACGAGGTGACGCGGTCGGGCCGCGAAATCGATCTCACGCAGCGCGAGTTCGAGCTGCTCGAGTACCTGATGCGCAACGAACGGATCGTGATCTCCCGCCAGCGCCTGCTCGACGAGGTGTGGGGCTATGACCCGTTCTCGATGACCAATACCATCGAGGTGTTCGTCTCGAACCTACGCAGGAAGCTGGAAGCCGGTGGTGAGCCCAGGCTCCTACATACGATCCGCGGCGCGGGCTACGTTCTCCGCGTATAGGTCGATCCCGATCCGCTGGCGGCTTGCCGGCGGGTCGGCGATGTTGACGTGCGTGATCCTGGCGAGCTTCGCCGCGCTCGTCGGGGTGCTCACCGACCGCCAGCTGCGCGGCCAGTTCAACGACGAGGTTCGCAGCAACTCCGACCAGCTGGCAGGTGAGATCCGCATCAAGTACCTCCCCAAGAGCGGGGTTGCCGAGTGCGATCAGACCGTGTCGCTGAAGGACTACGCGAGCGCCGAGCACATCCAGATCAGGATCTTCGACGAGTCCGGCCAGCTGCTCTGCACGCAGAACAACGTGCAGGTCAAGGGCGTCAAGTCCGAGACCGCGACGCCGGCGTTCCCGCAACCGACGCACGAGGGCACCTACCAGCAGGGCGGCTATCGCGTAGCCGCCAAGTTGTTGGACCTCCCGGGCAGACCGGTGTGGCTGCTCTACGCGCGGCCGCTGTCCGACGTCGACCACACGATCGCGCGGGTGCAGGTGATCCTGTTGCTCGGTGTGCTCGGCGGCACCGTGCTGGCGCTGCTCGGCGGTCTCGCCACCGCGGCGCGCGCGATGCGCCCGATCGTGCAGCTGACCGAGGCCGCGCGCGAGATCGAGCGCACCCGCGATCCGACGCTGCTCGTGCCGCGGCCCGAGGCGGACGACGAGGTCGCCGAGCTGGCTCGCACGGTCGAGGGCATGCTCTCGTCGCTCGATGCCGCGCGCAACGATACGCACGCGGCGCTCGAGCGCCAGCGCGAGTTCGTCGCCGACGCGTCACATGAGCTGCGCACCCCGCTGACGAGCCTGCTCGCGAACCTCGAGCTGCTGGCCGAGGAGCTCGGGGACGAGCAGGCCGACACCGCTCAGGCTGCGCTGCGCTCGGCCAGGCGGATGCGCCGGCTCGTCGGGGATCTGCTGCTGCTCGCGCGCGCGGACGCCCAGCGATCCCAGTCGCGCGGTCCCACCGACCTCGCCGACGTGTTGCTCGAGGCCGCCTCGGAGCTTGGGCCGGTCGCCGAGGACCACGAGCTGTCGATCGATGCCCGGCCGGCGGTCGTGCCCGGCGTGCGCGACGACCTGCACCGGCTGACGCTCAACCTGATCGAGAACGCGGTCCGCCACACGCCCCCGGGCACGCACATCCGAGCCGGCACCGCCGTGGAGAACGGCCTTGCCGTGCTGACGGTCGAGGACGACGGGCCAGGCGTTCCGCCCGACCTCGGGCGCCGCGTGTTCGAGCGATTCGTCCGCGGCGCGCGCGCCGGAACCCGCGGCTCCGGCCTCGGCCTCGCGATCGTCCGCGCGGTCGCCGAGTCGCACGACGGCTCGGTGGCGCTCGAGCAGCCCGCCGTCGGCACCGGATCCCGGTTCGTGATCAAGATCCCGCGCGCTCCCGCCGGCGACAACGGCCATCCGCCCGATTCCTCGGATCGCCCGACCGCCTCAGCCGACCCGGCTCGCTAGCGGCTGCTATCATTGCTTGCCAGCAGGCAAGTATTTTGATGGCCTGCCGATAACAGAGCCATGTCACTGATTTTCGCCACACTCGACACCGACACCGCCGGCACCCTGCGCGCCGTGATCGGCAGGCTGTCGCGCCGCCTGCGCCCGACGCCGGCAGCGCTCGCGGCCGGTCTCACGCCGACCCGCAGCTCCGTGCTGCTGACCGTCGTGCGCGAGGGCCCGGTCAAGCTGTCGGACCTCGCCGACATGGAGGGCATCAACCCGACGCAGCTCTCGCGCGCGGTGGCCCACCTGCTCGACAGCGGACTGATCGAACGCTCGAGCGATCAGGGCGATCGCCGGGCGGCGTGGGTCGCCCCGACCGCCAAGGGCAAGCGCCTGTCCGAGCGCATCCGCCGCGAGCGCACCGACGCCGTGAACCTCGCGCTCGCCGAGCTGGCACCCGAGCAGCAAAAGCTGATCGCCGACGCGCTCCCCGCGCTCGAAGAGCTCGCCGAGCTGCTCAAGGGGGACCGGTCGTGACGCGGGTGATCCGCGCCGGCCGCGTCACATTCGCCGCTCTCTCGGTTCCGAACTACCGCCGCTACTACTCCGGCCAGGCGATCTCGCTGATCGGCACCTGGATGCAGATGACCGCGCAGGCCTGGCTGGTGCTGAGCCTGACCCACTCGAGCACGATGCTCGGCGTGATCGTGGCGCTCCAGACGCTGCCTGTGCTGATCCTCGGTCCCTACGGCGGCGTCGTAGCCGACCGCGTCGACAAGCGGCGCCTGTCGATTGCGCTCCAGGCCGTGATGGGTATCCAGGCACTGATCCTGGGCGTGCTCACGGTCACCGGCGAGGTCCAGGTCTGGCAGATCGGCATCCTCGCCGCCCTGCTCGGCCTCAACAACGCGTTCGAGAACCCGGCGCGCCAGTCGTTCATGCTCGAGATGGTCGGCCCGGAGCACCTCCGCAACGCGGTCAGCCTCAATTCGGTGCTGGCTAACACCGCTCGCGTGATCGGCCCCGCGGTCGCGGGGATCCTGATCGCCACCGTCGGCGAGGGCGTCTGTTTCCTGGTCAACGCGGCGAGCTTCGTGGCCGTCATCGCATCGCTGACAACCCTCGACCTCTCCAAGCTCAATCCCACCGAGCCCACCCCTCGCGCCCGCGGCCAGCTCCGCGAGGGCCTCCGTTACGTGCGCAGAACCCCCGAATTGGCGGTGCCTCTGCTGATGATGGCCGCGGCTGGGTGCCTGGCCTACGAGTTCCAGGTGACGCTGCCGGTGATGGCCAGCCGCGGGCTGCACGCCGGTGCCACTGGCTTCGGCTTCATGACCGCCTCGATGGGAGTCGGGGCCGTGCTCGGAGGCCTGCTCGTGGCCGCGCGCGGCAAGATCGGACTCCGGCCGCTGATCGTGTCAGCCGCCGGGTTCGGTGTCGCGCTCACGTTCGCGACGCTGGCCCCGAATCTGGCCATCGAACTGGTCGCGCTGATGTTCGTCGGCTGGGGCAGCATCTCGTTCATGTCGATGGGCAACTCGACGCTGCAGCTGACCGCCGCGCCTGGCATGCGCGGCCGCGTGATGTCGCTCTGGTTCGTCTCGTTCCAGGGATCGACCCCGATCGGCGGCCCGATCGTCGGCTGGTTGATGGCGGCCGGCGGCGCCCGAGCAGGACTCGGCGTCGGCGCGATCACCTGCCTCGTGGTCGCACTCGCCGGCCTCGTCGCCCTCCGCGGCCTACCGGGCGAACGCCGCCTGACCCGCCGGCTCAGACTTCGACCACAACAGGCAGAACCATCGGCCGGCGCCTGAGCCGGTCGTACACGAACGCCGCAAGGTCGTCGTGGAGCTCTTGCTGGAGCATGTCGATCTCGCGGACGCCATCGTGGGCCGCGTTGGCCAACGAACGCTCGACCTCGTCGCGGATCTCCTCGACGAGGCTGTCGGCCTGCTCGACGAACGGCACGCCGCGGAAGATCACCTCGGGCGGCACCACGGATTCTCCGCTCTGCTCGGACACGGTCGCGACCACGATGAAGATCCCGTCGCCGGACAGCATTCGCCGGTCGCGCAGCGCGACGTCGGCCGGGTCGCCGATGTCGACGCCGTCGACGAAGATCATCCCGGACTGCTCGGGCTCGCCCCAGCGGGCGCTGCCTCCGTCGAACTCGAACGGCAGCCCGTTCTCGCCCTGGAACACGTCTTCGGGGTCGATCCCGACCGCGTCGGCCAGCCCGGCGTGGAGCCGAATCCGCTTGTAGTCGCCGTGAACCGGCATCACGTAGCGCGGCTTGAGCAGGTTCAGCATCAGCTTCAGCTCCTCGGCGTATCCATGGCCGGAAGCGTGGATCGGCGCCTCGCGCGGGGTGATCACCTCACAGCCGATATGGAACAGGCGGTCGACGGTCTCGTTGACCGCGCGCTCGTTCCCCGGGATCGGCGTCGCCGAGAACACGACGGTGTCGCCGCGACGGAGCTTGATCATCCGGTGATCGTTGTGCGCCATCCGCCGCAGCGCCGACAGCGGCTCGCCCTGGGAACCCGTCGAGATCACGACGACCTTCTCGTCGGGCCAGTCCTCGACCTCCTGGGGCGGGATCAGCGTCCCCTCGGGGAACTCGATGTGGCCGAGCGAGCGGCCGATGTTCACGTTCTTGCGCATCGAGCGCCCGACCAGCGACACCTTGCGCCCCAGCGCGGAGGCGGCATCGATCACCTGCTGCACGCGATGGATGTTCGACGCGAAGCTCGTCACGACGATCCGGCCCTGCGCCCGGGCGAACACCTCCTGGAGGTGCGGCCCGACGTCACGCTCGGAGGGCGAGAACCCGGGGCGGTCGGCGTTCGTCGAGTCGCCGCACAACAGCAGCACGCCATCGCGGCCGAGCTCGGCGAGACGTGAGACGTCCGCCGGCAGCCCGTCGACCGGCGTCTGATCGAACTTGTAGTCGCCGGTGAGCACGACCGTGCCGAGCTCGCACTTCAGCGCCACCGCGCACGAGTCGGGGATCGAGTGGGTCATATGGACGAGCTCGAGCTCGAACGGGCCGAGCTCGAGCTGCTCGCCCGGCCGCAGATCCTCGAGCGGGGCATCGCGCAGCTTGTGCTCGTCGAGCTTTGAGCGCGCCATCGCCACCGTCAACCGCCCGCCGTACACCGGCGGGCTCGCGCCAAGCTCACGCAACACCCACGGCAGCGCGCCGAGATGATCCTCGTGGCCGTGCGTGATGACGATCGCCTCGATGTCGTCCACTCGGTCGCGCAGATAGCCGAAGTCGGGCAGGACCAGGTCGATCCCGAGCATGTCGGTCGTCGGGAACCGCAGCCCGGTGTCGACCACGACGATCCGCCCGTCGTACTCGACGACGGTCATATTCTTGCCGATCTCCCCCAGGCCGCCGAGCGGCAGGACACGCAGGGTGCTCACGCGCGACTTGCTTGCAGCAACCCGTGGCGCTCGAGCAACGCTCGGATCACGTCGAGCTCGGAGTCATCGAGCTCGACGTAGGGCAACCGGGGCGCCCCTGCCCGGATCCCGATCATGTTCAGCGCGGCTTTCGTGGCGCACGCGAGCGGCGCCACCGGCAGGTCCCGGTAGACGTCCGCGAGGCTCTGGTCGATCTCGCGCCGGCGCTCGGGCTCGTCGACCATCCGGTGCATCTCCTCGCCGAACAGGTGACTGGCGACGAGGATCCCGCCGGCCTCCCCGAGGTCGAGCACGTCGGCCAGCAGGTCGTCGTTGCCCGCGTAGATCACCATGCCGTCGACCTTGGCCAGGTTGTCGGCGTTGGCCTGCTTGACGGCGAAGATGTTCTCGAGCTGCGCTAGCTCGGCGAGCAGGTCGTTCGGCATGTCCGAGCCTGTCCGCTGCGGGATGTTGTAAAGCACGATCGGGAGATCGGTGGCGCGGCAGACCTCTTCGAAGTGGCGGACGATCCCGCGCCGGCTCGGGCGGTTGTAGTACGGGTTGACGTGCAGCAGCGCGTCCGGGCCGATCTCGGTGGCGCGCTCGGTCAGGTGGATCGCGTGGCGGGTGTCGTTCGAGCCGACGCCGGCGACGATCGTAGCATTCGGAACTGCCCAATCTCCTCCACGGCGAGCCGGATCATCCCGAGGTGCTCCTCGTCGGTGAGCGTCGAGGCCTCGCCGGTCGTGCCGCAGATCACCAGCCCGTCCGAGCCGTGCTCGACGAGGTGATGCATGAGCGCGACGGCCGCGTCCTCGTCGACGTTCCCGTCGGCGTCGAACGGTGTGACCATCGCGGTCAGGATCGAACCGAGGTTCTCAGCCATGCCGGCGATTATCGCAGGCTGGGCGGCTCAATCCTTGCGCGCGCCCCAGCTCAGGACCTGAAGCGGGCCCATGCCGTTGTCGTGGTGCTCCGGCGGCGGCAGGACCTCGAGCTCGGGCTTGGGCGGCTCTGACACGACATGGGTGACGGGCGCGTCGGTCAGCTTCGAGATCCGCTCGGGCAAGCCGGCGTGGAGCCACTTCGAGAATCGCATCGGCAGCGTCGAGACGATGATCTCGTCGTACTTCTTCGGGTCCCAGGCGTCGGTGACCGCGAGGATCGGATCCGCGTTGCCGACACTCCCTTCGGCTTCGAGACCGGCCTCGCGCAGCTGCTCGAGCGCCGCGGTTAGCTTCTCCTGTGCCGCCTCGCGTCCCCCGCCGAACGGCGTGGCCGGGATCACCAGCGTGAAGCTGCAGTCCTCTCGCTGGGCCCTGGCCGTGAGAGCGTCGATCAATTGGTCGGAGGTCGCAGTCACATTTGCCACCACGAGCAAGCTCCGTCTCCACGTCATGACGACCTCCTGTTTGTGCGATAGACCACGATCCAAGATAGCGCGCGGTCCAGCGCCGGCAAGCGGCCGTCTGGATAAACCGTACAGCGGTCGGTTCGCCTTTCGGAGCATGGGCTGCTGCGCAGCATCCATGGGGCCATTCCGCACGGCATCCATGCCGCGCGGAGTGGTCGCGACCCGAGTCCGCCCGCGTCAGCTGCGTAGGTGCCTGTCCCATCCGGGTGACTTGCGCTCGATCCCGTGGGCTGCCGGGCGGCGGCGCGGCGCGCGTCACCCGGTGGCGACAGGTACCGAAGCTCGTTCCCCTTTCCCCCGGACCAGCGGGCCTGTGTACGCGCCGGGCTTCGGGCGGTGCTTGCCGCCCGGGAACGCGAGCCGGATGATCGTCCGCTGCACCATTCCGAGCTGCTGGTGGAACGGCCCCGAGTTGTACGGCAGCCCGTAGCGCTGGCAGATCTCGCGGACCTTGGGCGCGATCTCGCCGTAGCGGCTGCTCGGCATGTCGGGATACAGGTGGTGCTCGACCTGGTAGCCGAGGTTGCCGCTGATCACATGGAACACCGGGCCGCCGTCGATGTTGGCCGCGCCGGTCAGCTGGCGCACGTACCACGCGCCGCGGCTCTCGTCCTCGGTCTCCTCCTGAGTGAACGTGTACGTCTGGTCGGGAAAGTGACCGCAGAAGATGATCGCGTAGGACCAGACGTTGCGGATCAGGTTCGCGGCGACGTCCGCGGTCAGCGTGCGCACGAACGGCTCGCGGAACGACCGGCGCTCGATCAGCTGCTTGAGAACGTTCGTGCTCGACTTGGTGCGCGAGCGGCGTACCTTCCGCAGCCCGTTCTTGATCGCGGCACCACGCTCGCTGCGGCGGTCGGCCTCCTCCTTGGCGCCGAAGTACGCGACCTCGACGAGCGTCATCACGATTCCGCTGATCAGCGGCCACGCGATGTAGTCCTTCTGGATCTGGGTGCGAGCCTTGCCGGCGATCCCCTTCAGCTCCTTGCGGAGCGTTTCGGAGTCCTTTTCGCCCTTGCGGATCGCCTCGAAGTTGAGGTCGTGAGCGGCCACCCCCCACTCGAACAGCATCGCCAGCAGGATGTTGTAGACGGGCTGGAACAGATAGACCGGATGCCACTTCTGGTCGGGGTCGATCCGCATGATCTCGTAGCCGAGGTCGCGGTCCTTGCCGAGGATGTTCGTGTACGTGTGGTGGATGTAGTTGTGGGAGTGGCGCCACGCGTCCGCGGTCGAGGCCGTGTCCCAGTCCCACGCCCGCGAGTTGATCACCGGGTCGTTCATCCAGTCCCACTGGCCGTGCAGGACGTTGTGCCCGATCTCCATGTTCTCGAGGATCTTCGCCAGGCCGAGCGTGGAGGCGCCGAGGATCCACGGAATCCGCCACCGGGACGCGATCAGCTCGAGGCGGCCGAGCAGCGCGAGCTTGCGCTGGAGGCCGATCACCGAGCGGATGTAGCGCGCATCGCGATCGCCGAGGCTGTCCTTGACCTGCTCGTGGAGCTCGTCGAACTCCCGCCCGATCGCCTCGATCTGCTCCGGGGTCAGCCGGTGCAACGGGTTGGTCGCATCATCGATATCCACGCGTGCGTTCGTCTGGTGGCCGTTGTGGGTGGCGGTCGCCATTACTCCCCCTGTCGTTGGTTACAGATCGATCTCAACCGGGCCTTCGGGCGCGCTGATGCAGGTCCTGATGACCTCGCCCTCCTGCCCGTAGACCTTGCCGCTGCGCAAGTCGCGGACCTGGCCGCTGCGGAGCTCGCCGACGCACGTGTGGCAGATCCCCTCGCGGCAGCCGTAGGGCAGCTCGAGGCCGGCCTCCTCGCCGGCGACGAGAATCGGCACGCTCCCGTCCGACTCGGCTTCGCAGTCGGACATGCAGAACTTGATCGTCCCCCCCTCGCCCGCTCCGCTCAGCCCGAGCTTGGGCTGGAAGCGCTCCATGTGCAGGCGGTCGCAGTCGGAATGCTCGTCCCAGTGCTCGCTGAACGCGTCGAGCATGTCGTTCGGTCCCGAGACATAGGCCTCGCGCTCGCGCCAGTCGGGGCACAGGCGGTCGAGGTCCTGCGGGCCTATCCGGCCGTGCTCGCGCGTGAGCTGCTCGTGGAGGTCGAAGTGGTCGTGCTTGCGGCCGAGGCCGCGGAGGTCGTCTCCGAAGATCACCTCGTCGCTCTCGCGCGCGGAGTGCAGCATGACGACGTCGGGCATCTCGCCCGCGTGGTCGAGGTGGCGGAGCATGCTCATGATCGGCGTAATACCGCTGCCGGCGCTGATGAACAGGAGCTTCTCGGGCGGGTCCTCGGGCAGCACGAACTCGCCCTCGATCTTCGACAGCGACACGATCGTCCCCGGCTTGGCCTTGCCGACCAGGTACGGCGACACCTTGCCCTCGTCGACGCGCTTGGGGGTGATGCTGATCAGGCCGTCCTCGCGGTAGGGATCCGAGGTCAGCGAGTACGCCCGCCAGTGGCGGACGCCGTCGATGTCGATCCCGATCCGCACGTATTGCCCGGGTCGGTGGCCGGCCCAGCGGTAGCCCGGCTTGATCAGGATCGTCGCCGCCTGGGCGGTCTCCTGCCTGACCTCCTGGATCCGGCCGCGCAGCTCGCGCGTCGACCACAGCGGGTTGACGAGCTCGAGGTAGTCGTCGGGGAGCAGCGGCGAGCTCAGCGACTCGAGCGCCTTGAGCACGCGGCGCTGGACCGGATGGACGTTTGGAGGGGCGCCTTTCTCGGGCATCTACTCGTGAGTAATATCCAGTTTGGGTAGCTTCGTAACCACCTCGTGCCACAAAATTCCGTTACAGCTGGGTCAGAGGTGCGCCGGAGGGCGGGGACACGCGGGATGCCGCGCGAGCGGCGCGAGCAGCTAATCCTCGACGTCGCCGGCGCCATGTTCGCCGGCGTCGGGTACCACTCGGCCTCGATGGACGAGATCGCGGAACGCGCCGGCTTGTCCAAGCCGATGCTGTACGCGTACTTCGGCTCCAAAGAGGGCTTGTATCTCGCCTACATCCGGCGAGCCGGCGGCCAGCTGCTCGAGCGGCTCGTGGCCGCGCGGGCGCGCGATGCCACGCCCGGGGCGCGCCTGCGGGCGCGGATCACCGAGTTCCTGTCGTTCGTGCAGGAGCACGGCGACGGCTGGAAGGTGCTGTTCGGCGAGGTCGGCTCCACGCGTCCGTTCGCGGACAGCGTCGCCGCGGTGCGGTCGCAGATCGCCGACGCGATCCGCGTGATGATCGAGGCCGGCGGGACGTCGCGATGCGGCTACGAGCGCCCGGCGTCCGACGCGATCGCCCACGCGCTGGTCGGCGCCGGCGAGTCGCTCGCGAACTGGTGGCTCGACCACCCCCAGGTCGCGCGCGACCAGGTCGCGGACTGGTACTTCGCGGTCGTGCAGGCCGTGCTAGCCGGCCCGGGCGGCGGCTCGGGCTAGGACCCGGCTAGGTCTACAGGCCGAGGAGGCGCTCGAGGCCGACCGTCGGAGACTCTGTGAGGTCGCCAACCTTGCGGATCGCGAGCAGCACGCCGGGCATGAACGACTCCCGGTCGGTCGAGTCGTGGCGGATCGTCAGCGTCTGGCCGACGTCGCCGAGGATCACCTCCTGATGGGCGACGAGCCCGGGGAGGCGAACGGAATGGATCGGCGGGGTGGCTCCGGATTCTGAGGCGGCTGCCATCAGTCTCGCGGTCCGGGCGGCGGTGCCGCTCGGCGCATCGACCTTGCGGTCGTGGTGGAGCTCGATGATCTCGGCCTTGGCCATGTGCTTCGCGGCCTGAGTCGCGAACTCCATCATCAGCACCGCGCCGATCGCGAAGTTCGGCGCGATGAATACGTTGGCCTTGGCGTCCTTGAGGTCGGTCAGCTCGTGTGGGTCGAACCCGGTGGTCCCGATCACGACGTGGACGCCCGCCGCGACGGCCTGGCGCGCGTTAGCGACCGCGCTCGTCGGGACCGTGAAGTCGACGAGCACGTCGGCGTTCTTGAGGACAACCTCGAGCGGCGTGTCGAGCGCGGGGTCGGCGCGCCCGGTCAGCTCCATGTCGGGCGCGGACTCGACCGCGCCGCAGACCGTCTGCCCCATCCGGCCGGCCGCGCCGGCGACCGCGACCCGGATGCTCGGCGGCACCCTAGGAGGTCTCCACGAGCGCCGGCCCGATCGCGGCGAGCGCCTCCTCGAAGCGCCCCTCGTCCGGGCCGATGCCGGCCGCCGAGAGCCGCTCGGGCGACCACAACTCGTCGACGAGCCCGGCGAGATCGTCGAGCGTCACCGCGTCGATCCGCTCGACGGTCTCATCCAGCGACAGCAGCGGCATCCCGGCGAGGATCTCCGAGCCGAGGCGGTTCATGCGCGCGCCGGTCGACTCGAGCGCGAGCACGACTCGGCCCTTGAGGTTCTCCTTGGCGCGCTCGAGCTCGTCGGTGGTGGCGGGCTCCTCCCGGAGGCGGTCGAGCTCGGCTCCGACAACCTGGAGGCCCTCGGCGACGTTGTCGGGCCGGGTGCCGATGTACAGGCCGACCTGGCCGCTGTCCTGGTAGCCGCTCGTGAACGAGTACACCGCGTAGGCGAGGCCGCGGCGCTCGCGGACCTCCTGGAACAGACGCGAGGAGGAGGTGCCGCCGAAGACGTTGTCGAGCACGCGGAGCGCGAACCGGCGCTCGTCGTGGCGCGCGAGGCCGGTCCCGCCGAGGCACACGTGGTACTGCTCGGTGTCCTTGCGCTCGAATCGCCGGCGGGCGGGGCTCGGCGGCGGCGCCGACGGGGCTCCGGGCGCGGGACGGCCGGTCTTGTCCGCGATCGACCGAGCCGCCAGCTCGACGAACGCGTCATGGTCGACGGCGCCGGCGGCCGCGATCACGACGTTCTTGGGGCCGTAGCGGTCGGCGTGGAACCGACTGATCTCCTCGGGCGGCGTGTCCGCGATCACCGCCGCCCGCCCGATGATCGCGCGGCCGAGCGGATGGTGGCCGAACACGGCCTCGCCGAGCAGGTCGAACACCTTCTCCTGCGGGTCGTCCTCGTACATCGCGATCTCCTCGAGGATCACCGCACGCTCGGAGTCGATGTCCTTCAGCGTCGGGCGGAACACCATGTCCGTCATCACGTCGAACGCCTCCGGCACGTGATCGTCGATCACCCGCGCGTACACCGAGGTGGTCTCCTTGCCCGTGCCGGCGTTCAGCTCGGCTCCCATCCCGTCGAAGATCTGATCGATCTCGAGCGAGCCGTACTTGGCGGTGCCCTTGAACAGCAGGTGCTCGAGCAGGTGCGACAGGCCGGCCTGCGCGTCGTCCTCGGACCGCGACCCGGTGCCGATCCAGAACCCGATTGACACGGATCGGACCGAGGGCATTGCCTCGGTCACGATCCTCACGCCCGAATCGAGCGTTGTCAGCTTGTGCTGCTGGAGCACCTGTCGCGGCTCAGCTGCGATCTGGATCGCGGTCGCGCACGCGGCCGGCGGCGCCATCGCGAGCGCCGTCGCGCGGGCGATCGCCGTCGCGTGGGCGATCGCGGTCGCGAGGCCCGCGGCGATCGCGGTCACGACCGTCGCGCCCGCCGCGGTCGCGGCGCGGCGGCCCACTGTCGCCGGTGCCAACCGCGGCCAGCTCCTCGACCGACTTGCCGACGATGTCCGGATCGTCCGCGAGCCGAAGGCCGATCCGGCCACGCTCGCGGTCGACCTCGACCACCCGCACGTCGACCTCGTCGCCCTTGTTGAGGACCTCCTCGACCGACGCGATCCGCCGACCCGGGGCCACGTTGGAGATGTGGAGCAGCCCGTCGGTGCCCTTGGCTAGCTCGACGAACGCGCCGAACGCCGTCGTCTTGACGACCTTGCCGCTGAACTCGTCGCCGACCTCGACCTCCTTGGTCATCGACCGGATCCGGTCGATCAGCGCGTCGCCGCGCTCGCGATCGGCGGCATACACGAGCACCATGCCCTCATCGTTGACGTCGATCTGGGACTCGAACTCCTCCTGGAGCGCGCGGATCGTCTCGCCGCCCTTGCCGATCAGCAGCCCGATCTTCTCGGGATCGATCTGGACCGAGGAGATCCCCGGGGCGTATTTGGACAGCTCGGCCCGCGGCGCGTCGATCACCTTGGCCATCTCGCCGAGGATGAACGTCCGGGCGGCCTTGGCCTGGGTCAGCGCGTCGCGCATGATCTCGAACGTCACGCCGGTGATCTTGATGTCCATCTGGAGCGCGGTGATCCCGTTCTCGGTGCCGGCGACCTTGAAGTCCATGTCGCCGAGATGGTCCTCGACCCCCGCGATGTCGGTGAGGACGATGTAGTCGTCACCCTCCTTGATCAGGCCCATCGCGATGCCGGCGACTGCCCGTGGGAGCGGGACGCCAGCGTCCATGAGAGAGAGCGATGAGCCGCAGACGCTCGCCATCGATGACGACCCGTTCGACTCGAGGATGTCCGACACGACGCGGATCGTGTATGGGAACTCCTCCTGGCTCGGGATCATCGGGACGAGCGCGCGCTCCGCGAGCGCGCCGTGGCCGATGTCACGCCGCTTGGGGCCGCGCATCGGACCTGCCTCGCCAACCGAAAAGCCGGGGAAGTTGTAGTGGTGGAAGTAGCGCTTAGAGGTCTCGAGGCCGAGCGTGTCCAGGCGCATCTCCTCGCGTGTGGTGCCAAGCGCGACGACGCTGAGCGCCTGCGTCTGGCCTCTCGTGAAGAGGGCCGAGCCGTGGGCCCTTGGGCTCACGCCGACCTCGATGCTGATCGGACGGATCTCGTCGGAAGTCCGGCCGTCGGGGCGCTTCTTCTGGATCGCGATCCGCTCCCGGATCAGCGTCTTCTCGAGCTTGTCGAACGCCCGCTGGGCGTTCTCGCGGTACTCGGGATAGGTCGCGGCCTCGGGATCGCCCGCATAGTGCGTGATCACCTGCTCCTCGACCGCCTTGCACGCGTCCTGGCGCTCGAGCTTCTCCTCGACCTGGGTCGCGGCGCTCAGTGCCTCGCCGTGCGAGGCCTTGATCTGCTCGTACAGATCCGAGCTGATCTGGGGGATCTCGACGACGGTCTTCTCCTTGCCGGCGCGCTCGGCCAGCTCGCGCTGGAGCACACACAGCTTCTTGATCTCGCCGTGGGCGATATCGAGCGCGTCGAGAATCTCGGCTTCGGGAATCTCGTTGGCGCCGGCCTCGACCATCAGGATCGCCTCGTCGGTGCCGGCCACGATCAGGTCAAGGTCGGTGTTGTCGAGCAGGTCCTCTTCGCTGGGATTCACGACGAAGTTGCCGTCGATCTTACCGATCCGCACCGCGCCGACCGGCGTCGGGAACGGGATGTTGGAGACCATCAGCGCCGCCGAGGCGCCGTTCATCGCGAGGATCTCGTAAGGGTTCACGTGGTCGACTGAGATCGGCAGCGCAACCAGCTGCGTCTCCTGCCGCCACCCCTTGGGGAACAGCGGCCGGATCGGTCGGTCGATCATGCGCGCGGTCAGCGTCGCCTTCTCGCCGGCGCGTCCCTCGCGCTTGAAGAAGGAGCCGGGGATCTTGCCCGCGGCGTACATCCGCTCCTCCACGTCGACCGTCAGCGGCAGAAAGTCCACGTCGCGCACATTGCCCGCGGTGGCGGTACAGAGGACTACGGTGTCGCCCGAACGGACGACTACGGCGCCGGAGGCCTGTTTGGCCAGTTTGCCGGTCTCGAACGAGATCTCCCTACCTTCGATCTCCACGGACACGCGCGTAACGGCGTCACTCATATTCAATTCCCTTCTACCCCGCCCTTCGGTCGGCGGAGTCCTTCTCGTTCTCATCGTTTGTTCCGAACGGCAATGATGGTAGCGGGGCGGTGCCGCTTGGCGCAGCGCTGCCGTCGGTTCTGTGGCGGTGCGAACGGCATTAACGGCGGGCATCTGGGGTGGGGTGGTTTGGATCGGCGGGTCGGGAGGCTGGGTGGCGCCGGCCGGCCATGCGTGACGCACCACTCGGCGCCCGCGACGCCGGCCGTGATGCGTTTCGCATGTGGGGCATGCCAGATGCGCCCCGGTCTCCCTCGCCGGCGTCCGTTGATGCGCTACGCAGGTTCCGCGGCTCGCTTGAGCGGGCGCCGGGCGGTGATGGCACCGCCCGGGCCATGCATGACGCGACACTCGGCGCCGGCGAGCCGGGCCTTGCCGCACGGTGCACGTGGGGCATGCCGGACACGGCAAGGCCGCCCCCGGTGGCGCCCATTGCCGTGTTATGCAGGTTCCGCAGCCCGCCCGCAGCCGCCGCCGGCCGCCGGGGCCGCCGATCCAACCCACCCCACTCCAGATGCCCGCCGTTAAACAGGCCCGCGGCAGCCATAGGGCCTTCGGCCGCCGCGAGAGCGGGCCACCAACAGAAAGGGCCGCCGCGCCCAAAGGACGCGGCGGCCCGCCCGAAACAACTATGTCCAGCGTTGGTTACGCGCCGAAGTCGAGGGCGCGAGTCGGCCGGCGCCGCGCCGGCACGGCCTGACGCTCGCGGCGCTGGAACGCGGTGCGCAGACGGGCGCGCTGACCAGCGATCGAGGCTGTGATCGTCCGGTCGGAGATGATCCCCCAGGCCAGCAGTCCGAGGACCGCGACGAGGACGAAGGCTATGAAGAACACATTCAGGAAGACGATCAGGGCGGCGGTCATTTGGGCCTCGCTTTCGTTGCTCGGGCACGTCGGATATGACCATCCTCGCCACGGCGCGAAAGAGCAGCGTCAGCCGAACGTAGGCCTTGTGTAAGAGACCACGCGACCCGGCGGAAGACCCCGCGACCCGGCGGGGAAGACCCCGCGACCCGGCGGGGAAGACCCCGCGACCCGGCGGAAGACCCCCCGGAACCCGAGAACGTCCTTAACCGGACCGGCCGGTCCGCTTGTGGTAGCCTAAGCGGACCGTGCAGTCCACATTACCACGTTGACAGGGAGTCCCCCCGATGACCGACACCGCGTCCACCGGCCCATCGCCCGGCGCAACCCCCGTCCAGTCCGCCAACGGCAACGGACCCGTCCCGCCGGCGCGCACCGCCTCCGCCGCGACAGCCGGCACGCCGAGCGCAACCACAGTCGCGCTCGCGCCCGTCAAGAACTCCGCCAAGAACGCCACCCACACGATGCCATCGAGTCGCTGGCTGGTCCTCGTGATCGCGTGCCTCGCGCAGTTCATGGTCGTGCTCGACGCCACCGTCGTCAACGTGGCGCTGCCCTCGATTCAGCGAGGCCTCCACTTCTCGTCCTCGAGCTTGCCATGGGTGGTCAACGCGTACACGCTGATCTTCGGCGGCTTCCTGCTGCTCGGCGGGCGCGCCGGCGACCTGCTCGGCCGCAAGCGCATGTTCCTGGTAGGCACCGCGGTGTTCGCGGGCGCCTCGCTGCTGAACGGGCTCGCACAGTCCTCAGAGATGCTGATCGTCGGCCGCGGGCTCCAGGGCCTCGGTGGCGCGCTCGTTTCCCCCGCTGCCCTGTCGATCATCACCACGACCTTCACCGATCACAGTGAGCGGACCAAGGCGCTCGGCGTCTGGAGCGCGATCGCGGCCGGCGGTGGCGCCGTCGGCTTGATCCTGGGCGGCGCGCTCACGCAGCTGGCCTCCTGGGAGTGGATCTTCATCGTGAACGTCCCCGTCGGCATCGCCACCGTCCTGCTCGCGCTGCGGTACGTGCCGGAGTCGCGTGCGGACCTCAAGCACCGCACGTTCGACCTCGCCGGCGCCGTCACGGTCACCGGCGGCCTGATCGTGCTCGTGTACGCGATCGTCAAGGCCCAGTCATTCGGCTGGGGCTCGGCTCGTACGATCGGGCTGATCGCGGCCGCGTTGGTGCTACTGGCAGCGTTCGTCGCGATCGAGGGACGGAGCGCGGCTCCGCTGATCCGGCTCAGCATCTTCCGCGTCAAGACGCTGACGGTCGCCGACGTCGTGCTGTTGCTCGTTGCCTCGGGTCTGTTCGGGATGTTCTTCTTCGCCTCGCTGTACGTGCAGGACATCCTCGGCTACAGCCCGCTGACTGCGGGCCTGGCGTTCCTGCCGGTTACCGGTGGGATCATCGTCGGCGCCGGTATCGCCCAGCCGCTGGTCAAGCGCGTGGGCGTACGCAACGTGGCGCTGCTCGGAATCGTGCTGGCAACGATCGGAATGGTGGTGCTGTCCCGGGTGCCGGTGCACGGCACATACGCTGGCGATCTGCTTCCCGGCCTGCTGCCGATGAGCATCGGGATGGGGCTGGTGTTCGTGCCGATCACGCTGATGGCGACCGGTGGCGTCGACGCCAACGACGCCGGCCTGGCCTCGGGCCTGTTCAACACGGCCCAGCAGGTCGGCGGCTCTCTCGGCCTGGCGATCCTGGCGACGCTCGCGGCGAGCAAGACCTCGAGCGTCCTGGGCGGCCTCCATGGGAGCGTGTCAACCGTCGCGGCCACCGCCGCGAGGGTGTCGGGCTATCAGGTCGCGTTCACGGCGGCAGCGGTTATGCTCGCCGCCGGCGGCGTGATCCTCGCGGCGACGGTGCGACGCCGCGACCTGGAGAACATCGACCTCGAGCTGGCGCCTTCCGCCGCCGCGGCATAGGAGAATCTACAGCGATGACGCAAGGGGAGAGGGCTCTTCGTGCCGACGCCGAGCGGAACCGCCGGCGGGTGCTCGACGCCGCCGGCGAGCTCTTCCGCGAGCGCGGGCTCGAGGTCGGGGTCGGCGAGATCGCCGAGCACGCCGGCGTCGGCCGAGGCACGCTGTTTCGGAACTTCCCCTCCAAGGAGGCTCTGATCGCGGCGATCCTGGTCGAGCGGATGGGCGAAGCCGTGGACTTTGGCCAGGCCCTGCTCGAGTCGGCCGATTCCGGCGAGGCGCTGTTCGAGTTCCTCGCCGAGATCGTCGGGCGCCAGCAGGTGGACCGGGCCGTGTTCGAGGCGGTCGCCGACATCTGGCTCGCCAATGACGAGATCCGGGCGGCCCACGCCCAGATCGTCGGCGTCCTCGGCGAACTGCTCGGGCGGGCGCAGGAGGCCGGCGCGGTGCGGGCGGACATCGGCCCGATGGACGTGCTGATGATGTTCAAGGGCGTGTGCGAGGCCGCCGCGTCGTACGCGCACATCGACGCGCAGATCATCCCGCGCCACCTCGACCTGCTCCGGGCCGCGCTCAGGGCCGACCCGGCGCCGAAGCCGCTCCGCGGGCGCGCGCCGACCCTCGAAGAGGTCGAGCGCATGGCGCTCCAGAGCTCAGAGCCCGCGCCGGCAACCGCCCAGGCGACGACCGCCCGGGCGCCGGCAACCGCCGTGGCGACGACCGCCCGGGCTCCAGTGGCCGCCCCGGCGACGACTGCCCCCGCTCACACCGCCGCCGGCTAACCCGGCCGCCCCGTCCCACCCACCGGTTCGAGCCGGTAGCCGACCCCGCGCAGCGTTGCGATCGACACCGCCGGTCCGAGCTTGCGGCGGAGCGCCGCCACGTGCACGTCGACGGTCTTGGGCGTGATGTCGTCGGCCCCCCACACAAGCCCGAGCAGCTGCTCGCGGGTGTGTATCCGGCCCGGATAGCGAAGTAGCGCGCCGAGCAGGTCGAACTCGCGGCGCGTAAGCCCGACCTCGCGCCCGTCGATCGTGCACCGTCGCGCGCCGAGGTCGAGCTCGACCTCGCCGGTGCGCAGCACGGTCTCCTCGGTCATGAATCCGCGCGCACGGCGGAGCTGGGCGCGCATACGCGCGGTCACCTCGGCGAGCGAGAACGGCCTCGCGAGGTAGTCGTCGGCGCCGGCCTCGAGCCCGGCGATCCGCGAGTCCTCGCGCCCGCGCGCGGTCAGCATGATGATCGGGACGATCGACTCCCGACGAACGCGGCAGACGAGCTCGATCCCGTCGATCTCGGGGAGCACGGCGTCGACGAGCGCGATGTCGACGGCGCCGCGACGCAGGAGCGACAGCGCCTCGAGGCCACTGCCGGTCGCGAGCACCTGGAACCCCTCACGGCGGAGGTGGGCGGTGATCGCATCTCTGGTGGCGCGGTCGTCCTCGACGACCAGTGCGCGCGCGCCCGGGATGGTCATGGCCTACACCGGCACCTCGCGGCCGGCCGGCGCCGGCCTCTCACGGCCTTCGCCGGCCTCCCGGGCGCGGCGGACCACGCCGATTCGCCGGCTCCTCACGCCCTGGTGTTGCTGCCCGCAGTTCTCAGCGCAACGCCGCATCGAGCGCGACCGCGACGAACAGCAGCGCGAGGTAGAGCAGCGAGAAATGGAACAGGACGCCCGCGCGGGCGGAAGTGCCGTCCCGCCAGAGTCGCCAGGCAAGCGCGACGAACCCCGCCCCGAGCGCGACCGCGGCCGCCAGATATACGACCCCGAACGTCCCGAGCACCCCCGGCACGAGCGTCAGCGCCACCAGCACCACCGAGTACGCGAGCACCTGACGCGCGGTGGCGCGGGCGCCGCGGACCACGGGCATCATCGGGATCCGCGCCGCGGCGTACTGGCGCTCGAGCAGCAGCGCGAGCGCCCAGAAGTGCGGCGGCGTCCACAGCAGCACGATCGCGAACAGGTAGACCGCGCCGATGCCGAGGTGGCCGTTCGCGGCGGCCCAGCCCGACAGCGTCGGGATCGCGCCGGCGGCGCCGCCGATCACGATGTTCTGCGGCGTCGTCCGCTTCAGCCACAGCGTGTACACGAGCACGTAGTACGCGCCTCCCGACAACGCCAGCGTGGCCGCGAGCACGTTGTCGAATGCCACCATCACCGCGAACGAGAGCGCCAGCAGCACGATCGCGAACGCGACCGCCCGCCTCGGGCTGATCCGGCCGGCGGCGACCGGGCGCGACGCGGTCCGCGGGCCCATCAACCGGTCGATGTCGCGGTCGATCACGTGGTTGAGCGCGCTCGCTCCGCCACACGCGAGCCCGCCGCCGATCACGAGCGCGATCAGTGCGGGCAGCGCCGGCGAGCCACCCGCCGCGGCGACCATCGCGCACACTGCGGTCAGCACCAGCAGCGACATGATCCGCGGCTTGGTCAGCGTGACGTAGTCGCGCCAGGCGTCGGCCCGGGCGCCGATCCGCAGCCGCTCCCCCGCTCCCGCCGGAACCACCGGAACCGGCGGAACCGCCGGGACCGCCGGGACCGCCTGGACCGCCTGGACGCTGTCGCTCACCACGACCATCGGGAGCTAGTCGGTCCCCCGCGCCGCGCGTGGCGCGAGCACGGTCAGGTCGTGGGTCACGAACCGGGTCGCGAACGGGTACAGGTACCCCGATCGCTCGTCCCCGTGGCTGTCGATCAGGTACAGCGCCTCGGTGTGGGGAATGTCGCCGTCGACCGGCTTGCCGACGGAGATGTGGTACTCGTTCCACACCCGGCGAAGCTCGGACGGCGTGCCCATCAGCCAGTGCCAGGCGGACATCTCGCTGAGTCCCCACGCCTTCGCGGCCGCGGCGTCGCTGGCCGCCGTGTCCTGGGCGGGATTCACGCTGACCGCCACGAGCACCGGGCGCTCGGTCGCGGGCAGCGAGCGCTCGGCGGCCGCGAGCGCGCGTCCCTCGAGCGGGCACTCCTGCGTGCAGTGCGAGTCGAAGAACGTCATCGCGATCGTTCGCCCCCGCAACGACGCGAGCGAGAACACCCGGCCGCTCTGATCGTGCAGCCCGGTGATCGCCGGCGCCGGCCGGGCGCCCACCGCCCACGTCGCCTCCCCGTCGAGCCCGAATCGTTGGCTGACGGTCGCAGCCGCGGCTAGTGAAGATGCGGGGGACGAGCCGCGGGCGAGCGCGAAATGCGCCACCGCGGCAGCCGCGAGCCCGAGCACGACGGCCACGACCACGACGGCAGCGATGTGCGCCGGGCGGAGACGCTCCGTCGAGGAGCCGGAGGGGATGCCCGCCCCCGCCTCCATCAGGGCTTCTGCTCGGGGATGTCTCCGAACGCGGCGGCGGTGCTCCGCGGCGCTTCGGTGACGGGCACGTCCGTCTTCGAGGGGTCGACCGGATCGCCGACGAACCGGCGCCGGAGCGAGACGAGGTACCAGATCAGCAGCGCGATGAGCAGCAGCACCGGGAACAGCAGCGACTCGAGCGATCCGGCCAGGAAGCTGGCGATCGGGATCGATGACATGTGCAGGATCTCCTCTCAGGCTCTCAGGTCGTCAGGGCGGCCCGGCGCTTGGACGTTCCGGAGTCCGGCTCGAGCCAGCGATAGAAGCCGAGCATCATCGCGATCGTGTAGGAGATCGAGCCGGGCACCCACATCATTCCGCCCGCGAGTTGCTGGTCGGTCAGCGCCGAGATCCCGCCGGGCCGATGCGTGAGCTGGGCGTAGTACGGGATCAGCGGGTGGGGCGCGAGCACGAGCGCGATCGCCAGCATCCAGCCGACGACCATCGCGCCGACCACGTAGGCAACGCGCATCGGCCAGATCAGCTGCGGGCGCAGCGGCCCCGGGTCGATCACGCGGGCCCAGAAGAGCAGCCCGGTGAAGAAGAACATCGCGTGCTCGAGCTGGTGGATCCCGTTGTAGTTGAGCGTCGCGTTGTAGGCGAACGGGATGTGCCAGAAGATGATCGTGGCGTTGAACAGCACAAACGCCGGGAGCGGGCGGGCGAGCGCTCGCAGCGGCGCAGCCCACCGCCCACGCGCGAGCGCCCGCCCCACGGTCGTCCGCGTCCGCAGCGGGAACGCGCGCCACATCCGCGGCCACGGACGCCCGAACAGGATCAGCGGCGGCGCGACCGTCAGCAGGATGATGTGCTGGAGCATGTGCATCCAGAACAGCTGGTCGGCGTACCCGTCGATCGGCGAGTCGAGCGCGAGCACGATCGTGACCAGCCCGGCCACGAACGACGCCGGCCGCCACCACGGGTCGTGCCGCGCGCGCACGGTCCGGGAACGGCCGCCCAGCCAGTACAGGAGCCCGGCGATCGCCGCGTAGGCGACCGGGGGCTCGATCGACCAACCCCCCCAGCTCACGTCACACCAGGTACAGGACGATCCACGCGATCACGCCGAGGACCACGTAGAACGCCCAGAAGAACGAGCACGCCTCGAGCCCCGCGCCGAGCAGCTCGACGTCGTCGGCAGGCACGCCCTCGGCCCGGGGTCGCTTGACGCCCTCGCGACCGAGGCGCCAGATGCTCGCGATCTGGGTCTCGATCCAGTACACGCACGCGACCGTGAACACCGCATACCACGCGGTCCAACCGACGTACACGCTCGCGTAGCCACCGCTCGCCGGACCGAAGCCGAGCGTGGTCCACGCGACCACCTGGAGCACGATCGACAGCAGCGCGAGCCCGAGTGCGGTCAAGCCGAGCGGCACTGCGTCGGTCGGCCGCTTGGACGCAATCCGCAGCACGACCGCGCTCGCCAGCAGCACGACCACGATCGCCACACCGAACCCGGTCGGGGCATTCACCGTTCCGATCTTCCAGCTGTTGTTCACGTCGAGCGAGCGCAGGTAGAAGTACGCGAACAGGAACGCCATGAAGAAGAACGACGCGGCGCCGCACAGCATCCGCGCGCCGACCCACAGCGCCCGTAGCTGCCACTCACGCGGCTCGGGCTCGATGTGGGCGGCGAGGGGGGCTGACGCTTCCATCGTCTAGGCCGTCCCGCCGGCGGGCGCCGCGGTCGCCACGGGGACCGGTTCGACGCCGTACGGGTACGGATCTGCGTCGAACACCGGGATCCGTTCGAAGTCGTAGACAGGCACCGGCGTAGGCAACTGGAACTCGGGCGATTTCGAGTTCCACGGGTTCGCCACCTCCGGTACGCGCTTGAAGATCAGCGACGACACGACGTTGTAAAGGAACACCAGCATCGACAGTCCGATCACGAACGCTGACACCGACACCCAGTCGTTGAGCGGCTGGAGATTGGCCGCGTACGTGACCACGCGCCTTGGCATCCCCATCAGGCCGAGCGCGAACAGCGGCCCGAAGGTCGAGTTGAACGCGAGGAACAGCGACCAGAAGTGAATCTTCCCGAGCCGCTCCGAGAGCTTGTAGCCGGTCATCTTCGGGATCCAGTAGTAGATCCCCGCGAAGAACGTGAACACGAGCCCGCCCATGATCGTGTAATGGAAGTGGGCCATCACGAAGAACGTCCCGTGGGTGGTGACATCGCTCGGCGCGTCTGACAGGAACACGCCCGAGATGCCGCCGAACAGGAAGTTGAACGCCCACCCGAGGACGAACAGCATCGGCACGGTCAGGCGTATTCGCCCGCGCCACAGCGTGCCCATCGCGCACAGGAAGATGAACCCAGTCGGAATCGAGATGAGCTCGGTCGACAGCATGTAGAACGGACGTAGGTCAGCGTTGATGCCGCTGACGAATAGGTGGTGTTGCCACACGAAGAAGCTCAGCAGTGTCACCCCGAGCATGCCGGCGACGGCGATCCTGTAACCCCACAACGGCTTGCGGCAGAACACCGGCAGCAGCTCGAGCGCGATGCCGAAGCCCGGCAGCGCGACGATGTACACCTCGGGGTGACCGAACACCCAGAACAGGTTCTGCCACAGGAAGCTCGAGCCGCCGTTGCCCGGGATGAAGAACGCGGTCTGCACGGTGCGGTCGAACGCCGCCATGAACAGCGACGCCGCCAGCATCGGTGAGGCCAGCAGCATCAGGATCGCCGTCGCCACCACGCTCCACACGAAGATCGGCAGCCGCGTCCACGTCATCCCCGGGGCGCGCATGGTGATGATCGTCGCCAGCAGGTTGAACCCGAGCAGGGTCATCGACACGCCGACCAGCGCGAAGAATCCGATGTACGCGTCGTAGCCGGCGGTGCCCTGAGCGCCCAGCGGCTCGTAGCCGGTCCAGCCGGTCTGGAACCCGCCGAACAAGATCGTCGTGCATAGGATCACGCCGGCCGCCATCAGCAGCCAGAACGTGAACGCCTCGATCCGTGGAAACGCCATCCGGCGCGAGCCGATCATCAGCGGAACGAGCCAGTTCGCGAACGGCCCGAGGATCGACGAGGTCATGATCCCCATCATCATCGAGCCGTGCAGGCCGACCAGGGTCAGGTACTGGTTGGGCCCGAACGCGTGCGTGTTCGGGTTGAGAAGCTCGGTGCGGATCAGCATCGCGTTGAGTCCGCCGATCGCGAAGAAGAAGCCGATCCCGACCATGTACTGCAGGGCGACGACCTTGTGATCGGTGCACAGGCGGAAGTAGCGCCCGAGGCCCTCGTCCTCGCTCTCATGCTCGGCCAGCGTGGGCGGGTGCCCGAGCAACCGACGGACCGGATAATTGCCGAAGCCGAGGCCGATCAGGAAGCCGACCACGCCGAACCCGTAGCCGAGGAAGATCGCGATGTCGTTCTGCCCGGACTCCGACGCGTAGTACGAGATGCTGTAAGCGTGGATCCGGCCGCCGATCCAGTAGCCGATCACATAGCCGACGATCCCGAGCACGACGCCCGTAAGCAGGTTGAACCCGATCAGGCGCCGCCACGCCGGAGGCTTCTCGGCCGTCACTGCGATCGCGCTCATGCGCCTCTCCTCTGGGGATCCGGGAAGTAGCTCTTCTTGTAGGGCCCCAACAACTTCGTCGCCGGCGCGTACTCCACCCGCTGCGCCGCGATCCACGAAGCGAATTGCGCCTTGGTGACCACGTGCCCCGTGTCGAACATGTAGCCGTGCCACACGCCGCACAGCTCGGCGCAGCGGATGTTGAAGGTCAGCGGTCCCTTCGTGGTGACGTAGGCGATGTTGTTCTCGCCGGGGTTCGCGTCAGCCTTGACGCCGAGCTGGTAGGCCCAGAACGAATGGATCACGTCGAGCGAGGTCACGTTGAACGCGATCGTGGTGTTCGCCGGGATGTCGAGATGCTGCGTCTCGACGCCCCCGTAGCCCGGGAAGCGGTAGGTGAACTGCCACTGCTGGGCGATCACCTGCACCTGGAGCGCCGGATCCTTCGCCTGAGCGGGGGCCGCGATCGGATTCGGCCCCTGGCCGCCGCCGGCGCCGTCCGAAAGAAGCCGGGCCGTGCCGTAGCCCGCCAGGAACAGGACGATCGTGGTCGTGATCACGACCCACCAGATCTGGATGCGCGGGTCGCCGCGGAGCGGCGGACCGTCGACGATGACGTCGGGCTCGCGCTCCCGGAACACGATCACCGTGTACAGGAACCAGACGATGACCGCGAGCGCGATCGGCGTCGAGAGCCCGAACAGCACGGTGTTGTCGGTCACCTGGCCCGAGGACTCGACCGTCCCGTTTCCGGGTGGGATGATCGGCGCGAGCAAGAAGATCACGAGCGGCGTCGCGATCACGCTCGCGACGAGCCAGATCAGCAGAACGCGGCGGAAGTGGTTGACCTCGCTCATCGAACGGGGCTCACACGACCTTGATGAATCCGTCCATGTAGCCGACCGTCTGCATCGGCCCACCAAAGCCCTGAATGAAGCCCGCCGCGCACGGGACGAAGCACTGCCAGCGGTAAAGGCCCTTGCCCGGAGTGCGGAACGTGAACGAGATCGTCTCGTGGTCGTAGCTGAGCGCGCACGGCGCGTTCGCGCACGGGTTCTTGGCGCTGTCCGGCGTCCCCAGGAGAGGCACCGACAGGCCGATCGCCGGGATCGCGAACACGTGGGAGGCCGCGTCGGGGTCGATCGACCGCACGGTCTTCCCGTTCAACTGGAACGTCCCGCCAATCGTGCCGGTGGCCGCTCCGATGAACGGGTTGCGCAGCCCGGTCTGCGAGTCGAACTGGTAGATCGTCATGTGTACGAGCGAGTTCGCGGGCAGCACGAACGTCGTCTCGTGGCGCCAGTTGGTGTCGTTGGGCGCCGTGACGTAGTACGACACCCAGTCCGGATGCGGATCGTTGAGCGCCGCCGCCGGGACGGTCGCGAGCGTCAGGTTCGCGACCGGGCCGACGCGCGTCGCGGCCACCGAACCCGGCACGTTCGTCAGGTACAGCCCGATGTAGAGACCGATCGCGACGCAAACGATTGCGGTCGCAACCGTCACACCCAACACCCGTCTGCCGTAGGAGGTCATTTTGCTCCTTCTCTCCCTCGGCGCGGTGTTATACATTCCACCCGCGACGGCAGAGACGCAAATGACGGCGATGTCATCGAGCCGTCATCTACGGGTCATCTGCTCGTCAGTATCGTTCCTTCGCCAGCCGTGGGGGCTCGAAAGAGCAAATGCGAATATTGATTGTGGAGGATGAGGCGCGGATTCGGGCCTTCCTTGGTCGCGCGTTCGAGGCCGAGGGCTTCGCCGTCGACGTGGTCGCGGACGGCGAGCACGGACTCAGGCGCGCGCTGGCGGGCAATTACGACCTCGTGATCCTCGACCTGCTGCTGCCCGGCTGCAGCGGTCTCGACGCGCTGCGAGAGCTGCACCGCGAGCGATCGGACCTACCAGTGCTGATCCTCTCGGCGCGCAACGACCTTCCGATCAAGCTGCGGAGCTTCGAGCTCGGGGCGGTGGACTACGTGGCCAAGCCGTTCTCGCTCGACGAGCTGCTGGCCAGGGCGCGCGTGCAGCTGCGACGCGCGCGCATTGCCGACGACAGCACCGTGGTCCGCGTCGGAAGCCTGGTGCTCGACCTCGCGCGGCGTCAAGCCCGCGTCGGCGACGTCGTCGCCGACCTGTCCGACCGCGAGTTCCGGTTACTGCATTTCCTGCTCGCGCACGTCGGCGAGGTGGTCAGCCGCGAGCGGCTGCTGTCGGAGGTGTGGGGGTACGACTTCGATCCGAGGTCGAACGTCGTCGACGTCTGCATCAGGCGGCTGCGCCGGCGCCTCGGCCCGGACGCGCCCATCGAAACCGTGCGCAATGCGGGCTACCGTGCGGCTGCGTAAGCTGCGCCGGTCACTGCGACGCTACCGAGTAGATCTCCTGTGGGTGGCGTTCGCGGTCGCCGCCTACGCCGGGATCGTGGCCATGCCCGACTGGTCGACGATTCTGTGCGGCGGCCCGATCCTGATCGTGCTTGTACTGATCACGGTCAGGCACGCTAGGCGCCGTGATCATGAGCTCGGAATCGCACGGGCGCGCGCCGAGGAACGGCGTTCGATGCTCGAGCGCCAGGAGCGGTTCATGCACGACGCCTCGCACGAGCTCCGCACGCCGGTGACGATCGCCCGCGGCCACCTCGAGCTTCTGCTCGGCGGCGGCTCGGATGCCGAGCTCGAGATCGCGCTCGACGAGCTCGCCCGGATCGATGGGATCGTCGACAGGCTGCTGCTGCTCGCGACGGCCGACCAGCCCGACTTCCTTCAAATCGAGGGCGTGGAGATCGAGCCGTTCCTCGAGGACGTGTTCATGCGATGGTCGGAGGTGGCGCCGCGGGCTTGGCGTCTCGGGCCGCTCGCGCCCGGGCTGCTCCGCGTCGATCCCGACCGGCTGCGGGCCGCGCTCGACGCGCTCGTCGAGAACGCGATCAAGTACACCCGCAAGGGCGACGCGATCGAGCTTCGCGCGGCCCCGGCCGGGCAGGGTGAGCTACTGATCGAGGTCGAGGACGAGGGCTGCGGGGTGCGCGAGGACGCGCTCGCGCGGATCTTCGACCGCTTCGGGCGGGCCGATGCCGCGCGCACTCGGTCGGCCGGCGGCGTCGGGCTCGGACTGGCGATCGTCGACGCGATCGCCAAGGCCCACAGCGGGCGTTGCACGGTTCAGAACACCGGCCATGGCTCGATCTTCGCGCTCCATCTACCCGCGTTCACGCCCGGCGCGGAGCTGTTCGAGCGCGTGGACATCGATCTCGCCGGCGTACAGGGCCCCGTCCGCGACCAGCGTCGGGGTCGTCACGACGCCTCCTCTCACGCCTGACTCGAAGTCGGCGCGGACGCGCGCGGTTACCGGCTCGCTGCGCCGGTCGGCGTCGAACCGCTCGAGATCGAGGCCGAGCGTCCGCGCCCGAGCCCACAGGTGCGGATCTTCGAGCCGTCCCTGATCGCCGAACAGCAGGTCGTGCATCTCCCAGAATCGGCCCTGGAGCGCGGCCGCCTCGGCGGCGCACGCCGCCGGCCACGCGCGGGGATGGCTCGAGCGGACGGGAAAATGCCTGAACGCGATCCGCAGGCGCGTCGCCCGGAGCTTTAGCTCGGCGGCCGCGCAGTACGGGCACTCGAAGTCGGCGTACACGATCAAGAGCGGGGCGCCCTCTGGGCCTCTGACGTGGTCCTGCTCGCGCAGCCCGGGAAGCGGGGCCGAGCTGAGATCTGTCAACCGCTCGCGGATCCGGCGCCGATTGCGTCGAGCCCGTCGAAGATCAGGTTGGCCCCGGGCAGGTCGGCCGGCGATGGGGCCTGGTAGCTCCACCCCACGACGGCGTCGGGTCCGACGATCACGAGCGCGCGCTGTGGAAAGCCGCCGGGGTGGTAGACACCGAAGGCGCGGCAGGCCGCACCCTTAGGCTCGAAGTCCGACAACTGCGGGATGCTCACGCCGAGCTTCTGGCGGAACGCCGTCTGCGACCAGCGCGCGTCGCACGAGACGCCGTACATAGTGACGCCGCGCTTGGCCAGGTAGTCGCTGAGCACGTCCTCGTACAGCGCGATCTGATCGGTGCACACCGGGCTGAACGCGAACGGGTAGAACACGAGCACGGTCGTGTTGCCCTCTAGGTCGGCGCGCGTGAACTCGCTGCCGTCCTCCCGCATCAGAGTGAAGTCCGGGGCCGGCGAGCCGGCCGGAATCGGCCCGTCGGCTGCGGGGTCGCTCACCGTCGCAGGCCGAGCTCGCGGAGGATCGTGCGGTAGCGCTCGAGATCCTCGTGGCGCAGATAGTTCAGCAGCCGGCGCCGGCGGCCGACGAGCATCAGCAGACCGCGCCGCGAGTGATGATCCTTGCGGTGCTCGCGCAGGTGCTCGTTGAGGTCGTTGATCCGATCGGTGAGCAGCGCGATCTGGACCTCGGTCTTGCCGGTGTCGGCGGGGCTGTCGCCGTACTGGGCGGTCAGCTCCTGCTTGCGTTCCTGGGTAATCGCCATCGGTCGGCTGAGGCTAGCAGGCCGACTGTTAGGACGCGGGCGTGTTCGCACACAGCGCGCGCGTGCGCTCGACATCCCGTTGCATCTGGGCGACGAGCGCCTCGGGCGACTCGAACCGGCGCTCCCCGCGCAGGCGCGCGAGGAAGTCGAGGCGGAGCGTCTGCCCGTACAGGTCGCCGTCGAAGTCGAGCAGGTACGCCTCGACCAGCAGCGCGCGGCCGGTGCCGAACGTCGGCCGCACGCCGATGCTGACCGCGGCGCACGCCTGCAGGGTGCGGGCGGCGTAGATCCCGTGGCCCGGGCAGACGAGCGCCTCGTCGGGGACGATGTTCGCAGTCGGAAACCCGAGCGTTCGGCCGCGCTGATCGCCCAGCACGACCTCGCCGCGGAGCTGGAACGGCGCGCCGAGAAACCGCGTCGCGATCTCGACCTCGCCGGCGAGCACCAGGCCGCGGATGTGGCTCGAGGAGACGATCTCGCCGTCGACCTCGACCAGCGGCACGACCCGCGTCTCGAACCGCCCGTCCGCGGCGAGCATTTCCGGGTCGCCGGCGGCGCGATGACCGAAGCGGAAGTTCTCCCCCACCGTCACCCGCGTTGCCCGCAATCGCTCGACGAGGATGTGGTCGATGAACTCCTCGGCCGTCTGGTGGGCGAACCCGTCGTCGAACGGGATCACGACCAGCTCGTCGACGCCGAGCGCCTCGATCAGCTCGGCCTTGGCCTCGAGGCTCGTGAGCAGCTTCGGCGCCGCCTCGGGGCGGACCACGCGGAGCGGATGGGGCTCGAACGTGAGCACGGTGTCGTTGCCGCGGATCACCTCGCGGTGCCCGAGATGAACGCCGTCGAACTCGCCGACCGCAACTCGCCGCGGCCGCTCCCGGACCTCGGAGAGCGTCGTCACTTGCATTGGCGCGGAAGGCTAGTGGTCCGGGCGTCCGTCAGCCCCGGAGGCCGACGATCGGCCGCAGCCGCCCGTCGTCGTCCGGCGCCGCCAGCGCGATCAGACCGCGATCGTCGGTGAGCCGGACGACATCTGCTCCACGCCCGTCGCCGAGTACGGCCGCCCCGTGCGAAGCCCGCTGCGCCGCTTCGGGATCAAGCCGGACCTCCGGCATGAACGACAGCGCCGCGTCGAGTCCTACGATCGTGTCCGGGTCGGCGGCGGCGACTTCGAACGGGCCGATTGCGGTCCGGCGCAGCTCCTCGCAATACGCATCGCCAAGGTCCGCGATCAGGCTCCGCACGTACGTTCCCGACGAGCACTCGATCACGAACCCGCGCCGATCCCGATCTCGCCAGCGTTCCTCGAACCGATACACCGAGACCTCCCGTTCGGCCAGCTCGACCGACTCGCCGGCGCGGGCGAGCGCGTACGCGCGCCGACCGCCGACCTTGACCGCCGAGTACGCCGGCGGGCGTTGGCGCAGCGAGCCGGTCGGAAGGTCCAGATCACCGGATGGGACCACTCCGGTTCTCACGATCTCCCCTTCGGGGTCCCCCGTGGTCGATGTCGCGCCGAACCTCGCGGTCGCCTCGTAAGTCTTGCGGAGCGCCATCAGGAACCTCTGAACGCGCGTGGCGCGGCCGACGAGGATCAGCAGCAACCCGGTCGCGAACGGATCGAGAGTCCCCGCGTGACCTACCTTGCGGCGCCCGCCTCCCGACGCGAGCGCGTGCCGCATCCGCGCGACCGCGTCATGCGAGGTGATGCCGGCCGGTTTGTCGAACAGGACGATGCCGTCGAGCGGATCGGCGCTCACTTGGACAGTTGCTGGGCGACTTCCTCACGCAGGAAGGCGACCAGCTCGTCCCACTCGAGCGACGTCGAGAAGCCCGCCGCCTGGCGGTGACCGCCACCGCCCTGCACGCGCGCGATCGCCGAAACGTCGACGCGCTCGTCACTCGCGCGCAGCGACACCTTGCGCGCGCGCCCGCCGTCGGAGTTCCCGGTCCGCTCGCGGATGAGCGCCGCGACCGCCGTCCCCTCGACCGCGCGCAGGTGATCGATCACGCCCTCGGAGTAGCTCTCCTCCGCGCCCGACTCCGCGAAGTCATGGGCGTCGAGCTCGGTGACCGTCAGCCGTCCGTCGTCGAAGCGGTGGATCTTGGCCAGCCCGCGTGCGAGCAGCGCGAGCTTGCCGTACGGGACGCCCTCGTACACGCGCCGGTAGATCTCATGCACGTCGACCCCGTTCTCGATCAGGTCGGCGGCCATCTCGTGGGCGCGCGGGCCGGTGTTCTCGTACATGAAGCGGCCTGTGTCGGTGATCAACCCGACGTACAGCGCCTCGGCGATGTTGAGCGTCGGCTCGACCCCGAGACCGTACATGAGGTCCCACACGATCTCGGCCGTGCACGACGCCTCGGGCAGCACGTAGTTGACCGTGCCGAACTGTGTGTTGTCGTGATGGTGGTCGATGTTGACGATGCGGAACTCGGCCCCGCCCTTCCGGCGGAACGCCTCGGCCGGATTGCGCTCGAGGTTGCCACAGTCGAGGAACACGATCGTGCGCTGATCGAGATCGTCGGGCGGCGCGCTCACCAGTCCCGGGAGCTCGAAGAACCGGTATTCCTGCGGCAGCGGCAGATCGCCGGCGTCGATGAACATCAGGCAGTCGCGACCCAGTAGCGTGAGGATCTCCTGCATCGCGATCAGCGAGCCGAGCGCATCCCCGTCAGGATTCTCGTGGGTGACGACGATCAGCTTGTCGGCCGAGCGGAGCTCGGCCAGCACTTCGTCGCGGTGTGGCCCCGCACCGTTCTCACCCATCCGCGTCCGGTCCCCGGTCGATCAGCTGCGAGATCCGCATCCCACGATCGATCGACTCGTCGTACTCGAACGTAACCGCCGGGGTGTGCTTGAGCGACAACTCGGAGGCGACCCGTCCTTGGAGAAAGCCGCGCGCGGACCTCAGCCCCTCGAGCGTGTCCAACCGCGTTTGCTCGTCCCCGAGGACGCTGACGTAAACGCGCGCATGGCGCAGATCAGAGCTGGTCTTGACAGCGGTCACGGTCACGAATCCAACACGTGGATCCTGAAGATCTTTGGCAATCGCATCGCTGAGCACCTCTCTCATGGCCTCGTTGACGCGACGCATCCGGCCGTCGCCCATCCTACCCACTCCCCCGTGGTCTAGTAACGCGCCTGTTAGCGCTCACGCGTACAGATCCTCTACCGAGGCGACGATCCGCTGGACCCGCACATGCTCGGGCCACCGGGCATCGAGCCAGCGTTCGACGTTGTCGGCCGCCGCCTCGAGCACGGCGAGCGACCCGCCGGTCAGGGCCGCGGTCAGCCGTGACCGCTGCCACAGGTCCTGGTGGTCGACTTCGGAGACCGCGGCTCCCAGCCGGCCGTGGAGCTGCGCCTTGATCGAGGACAGCTCCTTGCGCTTGCTCTTGAGGCTGCCCGCGTCTGGGAAGTGCAGATCGATCACGAGCACCGCGACGTAGCCGCTCTCCGACATCGGCGACCACCCCAGACCCGCTGCTAGACGAGCTCGCGTTCGACCTGACGCGTGGTGTACGTCTCGAGCACATCGCCTTCCTTGACGTCGGCGAAGTCTCGGAGCACGATCCCGCAGTCGTAGCCGGCCGCGACCTCGCGCACGTCCTCGTTGAAGCGGCGCAGGCTCTGGATCTCCCCGTCGTAGACGACCGTGCCGTCGCGCACCAGGCGAACCTTCGACCCGCGGGTGATCCTGCCGTCGGTTACGTGGCAGCCCGCGATCGTGCCCACCCGTGATGCCCGGAAGATCTGGCGGACCTCGACTGAGCCGAGCGACTCCTCGACCTCCTCGGGAACGAGCATGCCCTGCATCGCGTCGCGAAGCTCCTCGATCGCGCGGTAGATCACCGAGTAGTGACGGATCTCGACGCCCTCACGCTCGGCCACGGCGCGCGCGTCGCCGACCGGCCGGACGTTGAAGGACAGGATCACCGCGTCCGAGGCGGACGCAAGCATCACGTCGGACTCCGAGACGGCGCCGACGGCGCCACGGATTACGTTGACCGAGACCTCGTCCTGCGGCAGCTTCGCGATCTCGTCGATGATCGCCTCGAGCGAGCCGGCCACGTCGGATTTCAGCACCAGGTTCAGCTCCTGGACGCCCGACTTGAAGATGTCCTCGAGCGAGACCTTCTTGCCCGAGCGCCGGGCCAGCGCCTCGGCCTTCAGACGGGTCGCACGCTCGCCGGCGAGCTGGCGAGCACGCCGCTCGTTCTCGACCACGCGGACATGCTCGCCGGCCTCGGGAACGCCGTCGAACCCGAGCACCTCGACGGGCTCGCCCGGCAGCGCCGCGTTGACGCGGTTGCCGAGGAAGTCGTGCATCGCCCGTACGCGGCCCCAATGCGCGCCGGCGACGAGCGAGTCGCCGACCTCGAGCGTGCCGCGCCCGATCAGGATCGTCACCACCGGGCCGCGGCCGGGGTCGAGCTTTGACTCGATCACGGTTCCCGACGCCGGCGCGTCCGGATTGGAGCGGAGCTCCTCGATCTCGGCCATCACCAGGATCGTGTCGAGGAGGTCTTCGAGGCCCTCCCTGGTCTTGGCCGACACGTTCACGAACTCGGTCTCGCCGCCCCATTCGACCGGCTGCAGGCCGAGCTGGGCCATCTCTGCGCGGACGCGGTCGGGCTGCGCGCCCTCCTTGTCGATCTTGTTGACCGCGACCAGCATCGGCACGCTGGCCTCCTTGGCGTGATCGACCGCCTCCTGGGTCTGCGGCTTCACGCCGTCGTCGGCCGCGACCACGATCACCGCGATGTCGGTGACCTTCGCGCCGCGTGCGCGCATCGCGGTGAACGCCTCGTGACCCGGCGTGTCCAGGAACGTGATCTCCTTGCCGTCCTGCTCGACCTGATATGCGCCGATGTGCTGGGTGATGCCGCCGGCCTCGCCGGCCGCGACCTGGGTCTGCCGGATCGCGTCGAGCAGGGAGGTCTTGCCGTGGTCGACGTGGCCCATGATCGTGACCACCGGAGGCCGCTCGACGAGCTGCTCCTCGGGGTCGTTGAACACCGGCTCGGCAATCGTCTCGTCCTCGGAATGGACCACCTCAACGACCTTGCCGAGCTCGGCGGCGAGGACCTGGATCGAGTCGTCGGAAAGCGTCGTCGTCAGCGTCTTCATCTCGCCGAGCGCCATCAACTGCTTCATCACCTCGGGCACCGGGACGTTGAGATACTCGGCGACGTCCTTGACCGTCGACCCCGAGTTGATCCTGATCGCGTCGGTGCCCGCGAGCGCCGTCTGCGACGTCGACGGACGCGACTCGGCCTCTTCGTCATACACGCCCCGGCGCCGGCGACCGCGCCGCTGGCGGCGCGGGGGCTGGTTGGTCTGGCCCGGAGGACCGCCGGTGTTCCGGCGCGAAGCTTGGGAGTCGATCACCACGCGGCGTCGGCCGCCGGCGTTGCCGGGCGCGCGCTCGCCCTGGAGCGAGTCGCGGGTGGGGCGCTTGTGTTGGGTTTCGCCGCCGGACGGCCCGTTGTCGCCGCCGCTCGCGGGCGCGTCACCGCCGTTGCGGGGCTGTTGGCCGGGGTCGTCGCTAGCGGGCGCGTCGGAGCCGGCGCGGGCGGGCGCGTCGGAGCGACCGCGGGCCGGCGCATCATTGCTGCCGCGGGCCGGCGCATCATTGCTGCCGCGGGCCGGCGCGTCATTGCGACCACGCGCGGGCGCGTCATTGCCGCCGCGGGCCGGAGCGTCATTGCGACCACGCGCGGGCGCATCGCTGCCGCCGCGGGCGGGCGCGTCGGCGCGGCGAGCGGATCCGTCACCCGACCGGGCGCGCGCACCGTCCCCGTTGCCGTCGCGTGGCGCCGCCTTCTGCGCGGCGGCCGGGGCCGGGGCCGCCTTCTGGGCGCCGCCGTCACCGTCACCGAGGATGCGCCGGGCCTCGACCTCGTCGACCGACGACGACGCCGCCTTAACCTGCAGGCCGGCCGCGTTCAGCCGCTCGAGGACGTCCTTGGCGGCGAGCCCGTGCTCCTTGGCGATCTGATGGACGCGCTTATTCATCTACACCCAGTGTAAGCGCCTAGTCGCCACCGTTTGCGGCGGCCTGGACCTGATTGGTGTCCTTGCCCTCGAGCGCCTGATGGGCCTCGATTCCGCAGTAGTGCGATCCGGGCAGCGCTGCGTTCGGGCACCGCCGGCCGTTGGACAGGATTGCGGCGCAGCGCCCCTGCGCCTCTTCCTGCTCGTAGCCGTGCTCGGCCTCCTCGGCGGCGAACTCGGTCTCAGAGCGGATGTCGATCCGCCAGCCGGTCAATCGCGCGGCGAGGCGCGCGTTCTGACCCTCGCGGCCGATGGCGAGCGACAGCTGGTCGTCGGGCACGATCACCGTCGCCTGCTTGCCGGCGTCGTCGACGAGCACCTCGCGCACGCGCGCGGGCGACAGCGCCTTGGCGACGAACCGGGCGGGCTCGTCGTTGTAGGGGATGATGTCGATCTTCTCGCCGCGCAGCTCGGACACGACCATCCGCACGCGCGAGCCGCGAGGCCCGACGCACGCGCCGACCGGGTCAACCCCGTCAACGTGCGAGACGACCGCGATCTTCGACCGGTAGCCAGGCTCGCGGGCGACGTTCGTAATCTCGACCAGGCCGTCGGCGATCTCGGGCACTTCGAGCTCGAAAAGCTGCTTGATCAGCTCGGGGTCCCGTCGGGAGACGATGATGCTCGGGCCCTTGGTCGAGTTCGAGACGTCCTTGATGACCGCCTTGATCCGCTGCGAATGGTCGTAGCGCTCGCCCTCGACCTGCTCGGACTTCGGCAGCAGCGCCTCGACCCGCTCGCGCAGCTGCACGAGCGTGTAGCGCGAATCGGACTGCTGCACGATCCCGGTGATCAGCTCGCCGACACGGTCGCGGTACTCCTCGAACATCATGTCGCGCTCGGCCTCGCGGATTCGCTGGAGGATCACCTGCTTGGCGGTCTGCGCCGCGATCCGCCCGAAGTCGTGCGGGGTGACGTCCTCGGTCTCGATCTGGTCCTCGTACTCCTTGAGCTTCTCGAGATCGATCTCGGGCTCGGGCGGCTCACGCATCTCGCCCGTCTCGGGGTCGACGGTCGGCTGTTGGTCGGGTGCGGCCTCGACGAGCAGCTGCTCCTCGAGCTCCGGCGGGATCTTCAGCTCCCAGACCTTGAAGTCGCCGCTTTCGCGGTCCATCTCGACCTTCGCGTAGCGGGCCGCGTCGGGCGTCTTCTTATATGCCGACAAGAGCGCGTCTTCGAGCGCCTCCATCAGCTTCTCGGACGAGATGTTCTTTTCGGCGGCAAGGCCGCGAACGGCTTCGACGATCTCTCTCGACATGGCTTCAGTCTCCAGGTACGAGGTTGGAGCGGGCGATTTGCTCGTAGGGAATGGTCACGACGCCCTCCTGCGCGGCGATCGTCACATCGTTGTCCGATGCGCCCACCAGCTCGCCGATCACGCTCTTGTGCCCATCGCTGGCGTCGCGCAGACGCACGCGCGCGCGGCGGCCCAGAAAGCGCGTGTAGTGCTGCGGCTTGGTCAGCGGACGGTCCTGTCCGGGCGAGGAGACTTCGAGCGAGTAGCGGTCGCGGTAGTCGTTCAGAGCGCCCGAGACGCGCTCGCACACCGCGAGCGTCACTCCCTCGGGATGATCGACGAACAGCCGGAGCGTGCCGCCGGGAACGACCTCGGCCAGCAGCAGCTCGACGTCGGGCTCGCTAGTGGCGAGCCGGCTCTCGATCTCTGTCTGAAGGCTGGTGCCCTCCTGACTGCTCACTTCTGGTCTCCTCCTTCGGAAAACTCATAAAAAAAGCGGGCCGCTCAGCGCCCACTTTGGGTACTGCCGCCGGTTTCGCCCGGCGTTCGACATCAGGGTTTGAAGATAGCACCGGGACGCGGGCCTAACACGCCTCGGGGCTCGCTTTGAGTTATCGGCGGGCGGGCGCGGATCGCACTTCACACGAGTGGCGCCGATGCGTGTCTTGCCCACGTCCCTCACTGGATGCGGGCGTGCCGGGTCGGCGGCGGCCGTCCGCTTCGTGCGGTGCTTCGGTTTAAGCTGGGCCGCCCCTCGGGCGGCGTGGAGCGAGCGTGCGTAACGCGACAATCGGCGCCGCGGGCCGAGGCCTCGTTGCGTTATGCATGTGGGGCATGCACAACGCGGCAAGGCCTGGCAAATTCGGCTCAATTGATGCGTTGTGCATGCTCGGGGCCGCGCCAGCCCCGCCCGGCAACCCACCTCCGCCCTCCCTCAGGTGCCCGCCGTTTAATCTGGGCCTCGCTGCGCCCGTCGTCCGTGGAGCCTTGCGGATCCTTCCCGTCAGGCGGCGTTATTCGTCTTCGGAGTCGTCGCCGGCCAGGGCGCGGGCGCGATCGCGGTAAATGCGGTAGTCGTGACGGCTGGGCTGCATACCGGCGGCCTGGGCAAGCGGCTGGCGGGCTTCGGCGTGGCGGCCGAGCATCTGGAGCGAGCGGCCGAGGCAGAACAGCGCGTAGTCGTTCGTCGGCGCGCGGTCGATCACCGCCTGGAACTCCTCGGCGGCCTCCGCGTAGCGCTGGGCGCCGAACAGCGAGCGGCCGAGTGCCTCACGGATCGAAGTCTTGTCCGGCGCGAGGTCGCGCGCGCGCGCGAGCGGGATCGTCGCCTGGTGATGGTGGCCCGACTCGAGCAGCTCGGTGCCTCTTATGAACAGCTCGTACACGTCATCCACGACGTCTTATTTTAGGACGGAGGTCGGCGCTCGCCCCGTCGATGCGGCCGCTTCGGGCGCGGCCGCTTCGGGCGCGGGGGCAGCGCCCACAGGGCCCGCACGGCGCCGGCGATTCCGAGCCCGGCGCGCAGCTGCGCGCGCAGGGCGCGCCGTTGGCCGAGCGTCGGCACGCGGTCGCCGCCCGCGAACCGGGCAGCGCGGAGCGAGCGGACGTACGCCGCGGCCTCAGGCGAGGTGCGGAAGCGGCGCTCGATCGTCACCAGCGTCACGCCGTCGGAGATCGGGCGCCCGCTCCGGGCCATCGCGCGCTCGAGCTCGGCGAGCAGCGCTTCGGGACCGAGCGGGGCGGTGCGGCGCCAGGCGACGTAGCCGCCGACGAGCAGCGCCGCGACGACCGCCAGAACGATCGGTAGGACGATGCCGATCGAGCCCCCGCCCTGCCCCGCCAGGTGACCGCTCGAGGAGCTTGCCGGCGTGGACGCGTGCTTGGTCGGCCCGAGCGCGCTCGGGCCGAGGAATCCGCCACTCGAGTTGATCGACTGGATGTGGCCTCCGCGCGCTGGCGCACTCGCCGGCGTCGGATCGAACGTCACCCATCCGTAGTGCGGGAACCAGGCCTCGACCCAGGCGTGAGCGTCGACGTCGGTCACGAACCACTGCTTGTTGGCGGTGTCGTAGGTGCCCGTGGTGAATCCTGTCGAGACGCGCGCCGGCACCCCACCCATCCGCAGTAGGAGCGCCATCGTGCCGGCGAACTGCTGGCAGTAGCCGATCTTGTTTGCGAACAGAAACGTCTCGAGCGGGTAGGCGGTGACCGGCGGGTACTCGTTGTAGCTGTAGCCGTTGGCGGGCGTCAGGTAGCTCAGCACGCGCTGCGCGAACGCGTACGGCGTCTTGGACTTTGCCGCGAGCGACTGGGCGAGGGTGTATGCCTGCAAGTACGGCGAGCTTCGGATCGCGGCGGCGCCCGTGAAGCTCGCCGGCGCCGTGAGGTCCTGCGGGGCGGCGTGGCTCCCGAACCGCGGGAACAGGACCGACTGCGCGCGGACGCCGTCCGACGGTGGATTCTGGGGCATCGTCATCGCCAGATCGGACTGCGCGACGTCGCTCGGGTAATCCTCGCCCGATTTGGCGAGCTGGGTGGCGCCCGGATGCGGCGAGTACACCTGAACGGTGTAGGCGTCCCCGGAGGTGAGCGGCGTCACCGCCGCCCACGTGCCCACGCTGTTGCCCGGTTCCGGCGGGCTCGTGAGATGCTGCGGAGGCTCGACCGCGTACCCGGCAGCTACCACCTGCGTGGTGCTCATCGCGCGGATCGTCATCGTGAGGTTCTGGGTGTAGCGCTTGATCGTGCGCTGGCTCACGCCCTCGAGGCCGCCGCCCACGGTAAAGCGTCCCGCGGCCCAGCCGGTGCCGTCGAACGAGTCGAGGTTCTCGGTCTTCCAGTACTCGCCATTCCAAGCCTTCGGGGAGGCGTGCACCTCGAGCACGGTGTTGCCGGTCCGCGGCCAGGTCAGAGGCCCGTAGCGCTGAGCCCAGTTGAACCGCACCACGTGCGGGGGCGTGAAGCCGCGAGTCAGCGCCTCATAGTCGATCCACGGCGCGCGTTGGGTGATCGCGGGAGCGACCACCAGCCCGATCGCCCCAGCCCCGGCGCACGCGAGCAGCACCCCGCCGCGGCGGCCCGGCGGCACGCGTTCCCCCCACATGAAGAACGCCAGCAGGGCGAACAGCAGCAGGCCCTGGAGGTAGGGAAAGCCTGGGTGGACGAGCGTCGCGGGGACGACCACGAGCGCGATCAGCGGCAGCGCGGCGCCGGCGCGGCGGATATCGCCGAGCGTCTGCGGCGCGAACGCCAGCAGCATCGCGGCGTCGAGCAGCAGCACCGCCGCGCCGAGCAGGATCACGATCCTCGCCCACTCGTTGATCCCGTTATACGGGACGAGGATTCCGGGAAGCGTCGACAGGCCCTCGCCGATCCCGTTGGTGGTGTCGGCCACGCGGAGGTGGACCATCCAACCGAGCGGCACGCCGGAGATCGGAAATACCGCCAGCACCGCGACGAGGGCCAACCACGCGCCGATCATGCTGGGCGGCTCGGTCCCGCCCCGCATCGCGGCCACCGCGCGCTCGCGCTCGAGCAGCACCGGCGCGATCGCAGCGAGCGCGATCGCCACCCCGAGCAGCCCGAGGAGCCGCCACGTCGGGACCGGTTGCATCAGCGTCCCCCACCGCAGCACGCCGTAGAGGCCGAGCGCGGCGAACGCGACGAGCCTGACCACCGGGCGATCGGTCGCGCCGGCGACTCCCCGGCGGCGCGGTGGGGCGTCGTTCCCGACCGGTGCCACGACCGCGACCTGGGTGGTCGCGCTCACGCCGCGTGCTCCCGCGTCCGGCGACCCGCGGTGACGACGACGCCGACGCACCCCGCGACCTCGAAGCTGATCCGGTTGCGCGGCTGGGTCACGAGCGCCTTGGGCACGACGACGATCGCGGCCCGAACGCCCGCACCGGACAGCCCGGTGGGCAGCACCGCGTGCGACGTCGCCGCGACGTACAGGACCTGCGACGACCGGGCGCCGCGCGCGAGTCCGGGAGCCCGGGTCCCAGGGCCGCCCTCGACCAGCGCCAGCTTGGTGTGGGCGGCCGGCCACGTGATCAGATCCGGATCGACCTCGAGCGCGCGGAACTCGCCGGGCAAGAGCAGGCCGCAGCCGGTGGTCCTCCCGAGCTCGAGCACGAGCGAGGCGGCCGCCCGGACCGCCGCGTCGAGGAGCTCCAGCGGCCCGTCGCAGCGGGCGTCGAGGACGACCAGCGGGCGCGTCTCGGTGTCCGCGCGCAGCCGCCGCTCGAGCAGTCCCGCCCCGCGCGCGAGCGCCGGCCAGTGGATGCGGGAGGCCGGCGTGCCCTGACGGTAGGGCCGCAGGCCGTCGACCTCGGTGGCGCCGAACGGCTCGAGCGGCGCCGCGCGGGTCGCCCGGCGCCACTTCTCGCCCGCGCCCGGGACCCACTTCACCCGCTCGGTGCGTGGCAGGACGAGCAATTCCTGTGCCGGCGACGGGCTGTGGCGCACGATCCGCGCGAGTTCGAGCGCGTCGGAGACGATCAGCGTCGGCGGATCGATTCGCCTCACCCCCCGCCGGGGAAACGACGCGACGATCCGGATGCTCGCGCTCGTGCTTCCCGAGACCATCGACATCGACGTGCGGATCGAGACCGACTCGCCGGCGAGCGGGTCCACCACCGCCGCGCCCGGCAAGCCCCAGTGCCCGCGGCGGACCTCGATCGTCGCCTCGATCGGCTCCTCCTCGATGACCCGCTGGGACTCGAGCGTTCGCTCGATGCTCGCACCGTGGGCGGCGAGCGCGACCCACGCCGGCGCGACGACGCCGAGCAACGTGATCGCGATGCCCGGGACGAACAACGGCGCGGCGTCGAACAGCAGCGCGACCAGGATCAGCGCGAGCCCGGCGACCGCCACCGCTACGGCCCGCTTCACCGCAGACGCTCCTCCTCGTCCGGCGGCTGGACGCGGCGGTGGCGGGTGCTCACAGCGCTCTCACCGACGCGACCGCGTCGCTCACCACGTCGGCGGCCGCTCGGCGCGAGGACTCGGGCGCGAGCACGAGGCGATGGGACAGCACCGTCGGAGCCAGCGCCTGGACGTCGTCGGGCAGCGCGTGGTCGCGGCCTTGCATCATCGCGTACGCCTTGGCCGCCCGCAGCAGGAGCAACCCGGCGCGCGGGCTCGCGCCGAGGTCGACGCGGGGGTCCTCGCGGGTCCGCCACAGCACCTTGACGATGTATTCGCGCAGCGGCTCAGACGCGCGCACCCGCTTGGCCGCGTCCTGGGCGGCGAGCACCTCGGCGGCCGTAGCCACCGGCGCGAGTGTCAGCACCCGGTCCCCGGACTCGTGGTCGGCGAGCATCCCGGCCTCGGCGCTGCGGGACGGATACCCGAGCGAGATCCTGATCATGAACCGGTCGACCTGCGCCTCGGGCAGCGGATACGTGCCCTCGTACTCGATCGGGTTCTGGGTCGCGAGCACCAGGAACGGGCGGGCCAGCTCGTGGGTGTGGACGTCGACGGTGACGCGCCGCTCCTGCATGCACTCGAGCAGGCCCGACTGGGTCTTCGGCGAGGCGCGGTTGATCTCGTCGACCAGGACGACGTTCGCGAACACCGGACCCGGTCGGAACTCGAACCGCGACTCGCGCTGGTCGTACACGTTTGTCCCGACCACGTCGGCGGGCAGCAGGTCCGACGTGCACTGAACGCGCGCGAACTGGCAGTCGATAGAGCGGGCGAGCGCCCGCGCCAGTGCGGTCTTGCCCACGCCCGGATAGTCCTCGATCAGCACGTGGCCCTCGGCGATCAGGGCCACCATCAGGTGCGTCAGCGTCTCCTCGCGGACCTGTACGGCGTTGGCGATGTTGCCCGCAAGCCGCCGCGCGAGCGCGGCGAACGCCTCACACTCTTGCTGGGCTACGGGCGTCTGCTCGGGCTCCATCCGTCCCACCCCTGGCTGTGCGTAGTCGCTCCACTTCGTCAAGGACCGCCTGAGCGACCCGTTCCTTCCTGGCCCGCGGCACATGCCGCTCGCCCCCATCGCAGGTGAGGATCGTAACCTCGTTGTCGTCGGACTCGAACCCGATCCCAGATCCGGCGATGTCGTTGACCACGATCGCGTCCAGCCGCTTGCGCTCGAGCTTGCCGCGCCCGTGCGCGACGGCGCCGTGCCCGTGCTCAGCGGCGAACCCGACCAGGGTCTGATCCTCGCGCCGGAGCTCGGCGAGCGCGCCCAGAACATCCTCGGTGCGCTCGAGCTCGAGCTTGGGGACGCCGTCCTCCTTTTTAAGCTTGCGATCGACCGGGCCTGCCGGGCGGAAGTCGGCCACTGCGGCGCTCATGAGCAGTACATCGCAGGCCTCGATCTGGTTCCGGCACGCGTCCGCGAGCTCCGCCGCGGTCCGGACCGGGATGATCCGGACACCGGGCGGGGGCTCGAGCGCGACGTTCGCGGCAATCACGGTCACCTCGGCGCCGCGGCGGGCGGCCTCGCGCGCGAGCGCGAACCCCATCCGTCCCGAGGACCGGTTGCCCACGAAGCGGACGCTGTCGATCGGCTCGCGCGTGCCGCCGGCGGTGACGAGCACGCCCAGCCCGGCCAGCGACGGCGCGGTCAGCAGCGCCTCGCACGCCTCGAGCAGCTCGGCCGGCTCGGCCAGCCGGCCGATTCCGTGCTCGCCGTGGGAGGCGAGCGCACCCTCTCCAGGCGGGATTACGGCAACGCCGCGCGTGCGCAGGAGCTCGAGGTTTGCCTGGGTGGCCGGGTTCAGGTACATCCGGTTGTTCATCGCCGGCGCGACCGCGACCGGGCACGCGGCGGCGAGCGCGGCCGTGGAGACGAGGTTGTCGGCGATCCCGTGGGCGAGCTTCGCGAGCGTGTTCGCGGTCGCCGGCGCGATCAGGTACAGCTCGGCCCGCTCGACCAGCGCCAGATGGCTGATCGGCGCCCGGTCGGGCGGCGACTCACCGGGATAGGAGCCGCGCCCAGGGTCGGGCTCGAACTCACTCGTGAGCACCGGCGCCCCGGTGATCCCCTCGAACGATGCGCGGCCGACAAACCGCTCGCTTGTCGGCGTCTGGATCACCCGGACGGCGTGGCCCTGCTTGACCGCCAGGCGCGCCGCCTCGAGTGCCTTGTAGGCCGCGATCCCGCCGGTCACGCCGAGGAGCAAGCGCGCCACGGCGAGTGCCTACCGATAGTGGTACTTGAGCTTGCCCTGGGCGACCTCTTCGAGCGCGATCGTGAGGTAGTTCTTCGACCGTGTCTCGACCATCGGCGGCGGGAACTCGTCGAACGTGCCCTCGCCCAGGTTGTGGTAGTAGGAATTGATCTGACGCGCGCGCTTGGCCGCGACGATCACGCTGGCGTAATCGGAGTCGACATGCTCGAGCAGCTTGTCGATGCGGGGTGAAATCAAGAGTGGTCCGTCCTTCCCAGAAGAGTGTTGTCAACAGGTTAGCGGGGGACCCCTTTCCGGGCCGCACGTTCGCAGTCGTGTTACGAGCCGTCCGCCGCTAGGAGTCCATCGCCGCGCGGACGATCTCGACGAGCTCGTCGGTCGCCTGCTCGAGCCGATCGTTGACGACCACGTGCGCGAACTCGGGCTGGGCTTCGAGCTCGGTCTCGGCGGTCTGCAGGCGGGCGTCGACCTGCTCGGGGCTGTCGGTGCCCCGTCCGACGAGCCGGGCCCGAAGGGCGGTCTCGGACGGGGGCGCGATGAACACGGCAACCGCTTCGGGCATCGCGCCGCGCACCTGGCGCGCGCCCTGGACCTCGATCTCGAGCACGACGCCCGCGCCCGTGGCGAGCCGACGGTCGAGCTCGGAGCGCAGGGTCCCGTAGCGGTTCCCGGAGTAGTCGGCGTGCTCGACGAAGTCGCCGGCGCCGACTCGCGCCTGGAACTGCTCGGGGGTGAGGAAGTGATAGTCGACGGCGTCGGCCTCGCCGGGGCGGGGGTCGCGCGTGGTCGCCGACACCGACAGCTCGAGCCCGGGCATCCGCTCGAGCAGCCCGCGGATCAGCGTGCCCTTGCCGACGCCGGAGGGCCCGGTGATCACGAAGACCTTGGGAGCGCTCCCCACCGGTGGGTGGCGGTCGGCGTCAGCGCCGCCGCATGAGCGCGACCAGCTCGCGACGCTGGCGCTCGGACAGACCGCCGACGGTCTTGCTCGGCGAGATCTTGCACAGACCGAGGATCTTGTTCACCTTGACTCGGCCGTACTTGGGGACGGCCAGCAGTAGGTCGAACACCTTGGCCGTAGCGAGGTACTCGGGTGGCTCGAGCAGGAGCCTGTCGATCGGCTGGCGGCCGGCCTTCAGATCGCGCTTGAGCTGCGCCCGGCGCGTACGGATATCGTTGGCGCGCTGAAGCGCCTCCATGCGTTGTACAAGGGAGCGCTCGGGCGCTGCCGTTGGCTTAGAGAGCTGTTCACTGACCGGCGGCATGGGCGGCGACTATACATCTTGGCGCAGGCCGATCAAGCTAAATCGCCCCAATTCGACTCGACCTCAAGCTGAGCTAGAGCATTGTCGAGGATGGTTTCGGTAATACCCTAAGTTTGCAGGGGGTTTTTCTCCGGACTCAAAATGTTCACAGTGCGAACAACGCGGGGTTGGCGGCGGGCGGCAGGGGCGGCCGATGGCCGCTGGCAAGGGCCCCTAGACGCCGGTATTTGCGAGAAGTTCTGAGAGCTCTGATGCGATCCTCAGAGCGGCCGCCGGATCGCGGAAGCTCTCGGTCCCGACGGCCACGATTGTTGCGCCCGCGCGCATCAGATCGAGCGCGTCGCGTCCGGCCTGGACCCCGCCCATGCCGACGATCGGGATCTCGATCGCCTGCGCGACCGCGTACACCTGGGCGAGCGCGATCGCCCGCACCGCCGGACCGGACGTTCCGCCGGTGACGCCGCCGAGCCAGGGAGCACCGGTCTTCGGGTCCAGCGCCATTCCCTTCACGGTGTTGATCAACGAAACCGCGTCGGCGCCGGCGTGCTCCGCAGCTTGTGCCACCGCCGGCACGTCGGAGGCGTTCGGCGTGAGCTTGACGATCAGCGGCTTGGTGGTCAGCGGTCTGACCCGATGCAGCAGCGCGGCGACCTCGTCGGGGTCTGCGCCCATCATCAGCCCGGTTTCGACGTTCGGGCACGACACGTTCAGCTCGAGCGCGCTCACCTCGTCACGCCTGGCGAACGCCTGCACGAGCTGGGCGACCTCGTTTCGGCTGAACCCCATCACGTTGACGATCAGCGGCACGGGGAGCACGGCCAGGATCGGAAGATCGCGCTCGAGGTAACCGTGCAGGCCCTTGTTCGGCAGCCCGATCGAGTTGATCAGGCCACCGGCGACCTCCCACAGGCGCGGGGGCGGATTGCCCTGGCGCGGCTCGAGCGTGACGGTCTTCGAGACGAACGCGGCGAACGGGAAGCGCTCGAGCAGCTCGTCGCCGAACGCGCGGTGGGCGGCGATCGCGTCGAAGGTCCCTGAAGCGTTGACGATCGGGTGCGCGAGCTCGAGGCCGCAGAAGTCGACGCTCAATGGTGGGATGGGTGGGTTCCAATCATCAGCGCGGTCTCGAGCACCTGCGCGTCGAGGACGGGACCGTCGACGCACAGCCGCACGTAGCCGTCGACGGTCGGGACCACGCATCCGAAGCAAGCACCGAACCCGCACGCCATCCCTGATTCGAGCGCAAGCTGCGCCGGAACTCCGTGGTCGCTGCACAGCCTCCTCACCGCCTCGAGCATCGCCGGCGGGCCACAGGCGTACACCTCGACCTCGTCCCCCCGTGCGTCGAGCTCGTCCTCGAGCAATTCGGTGACCAGGCCGTGGTGGCCGACGCTGCCGTCGTCGGTGGCTACCGTCGCGCCGGTCAGCAGGTCCGCCCCGAACGCGTGCGCCCGGTCCCTGAAGCCGAGCAGCGTCGAGGCGCCGTTCGCGAGCTCGTCCTGCCAGATCGCGAGTGGGGCGATCCCGACGCCGCCACCGACGAGCAGCGGCGCTCGGCCTTGGCGGGGTTGCGCGAAGCCGTTGCCGAGCGGGCCCACCAGGAGAAGGTTCTCGCCGGGGTCGAGCTCGGCCAGCCGCTGACTGCCCGGACCGACGTCCTCGATCAGGAACTGAAGCTCGACGCCGTCGGGCCGCGGGCGCGCGCGCAGGACGCTGAACGCGCGCGGAAGGAACGGCCGCTCGCCCTCTCCCCCGCCCCAGCGCTCGGCGCTCGAGAGCATGTAGAACTGCCCGGCGTGAGGGCGCGGGCCGTGTGCGTCGCGGCAGCGGATCACGACGTATGCGCCGTGCCGCTCGCGCGCTGTTATGGCCGCGCCGCGGCGGCCAAAAGGCGCGGTCACGCGGCTCATCCGGGCGCCGTGAGTGGCTGGTGCGGGGCGTGGATCTCCTGGAGGGAGAGCACCTCAGGCTCTCCGCGCCGGCCGGAGGCGATCCCCCGGGCGGCGGCCATCGCGCCCGTCATCGTCGTGATGCACGGGATGCCGCGCGCGATCGCGGCGGTGCGGATCTCGTAGCCGTCGGTGCGGGCGCCCGTGCCGACCGGCGTGTTGATCACGATGTCGACCTCGCCGCGCTCGATCCAGTCGACCACGTGCGGCGAGCCCTCGCCGATCTTGTTGATCGCCTCGACCGGGATCCCCATCTTGCGGATCGCCTGGGCGGTGCCGCGAGTGGCGATGATGTCGAAGCCGAGGTCGTGCAGCAGCGTCGCGACCCCGCTCGCGGCCGGCTTGTCGCCGTCGGCGACCGTGATGAATGCCGTCCCCGCGCTCGGGAGCTGGGCGCCGGCGGCCGCCTGTGCCTTGGCGAAAGCGGTCGGGAAGTCGCGCGCGATCCCCATCACCTCGCCGGTCGAGCGCATCTCGGGACCGAGCAGCGAGTCCGCGCCGGCGAACCGGTCGAACGGGAGCACGACCTCCTTGACGCACACGTGGCCGTTGCTCGTGTCCGCCGGCAGGTCGAGGTCGGCGATCCGCTCGCCGAGCAGCACCCGGCAGGCGATCTTGGCCACCGGCATCCCGATCGCCTTCGACACGAACGGAACCGTTCGCGACGCCCGGGGGTTGGCCTCGATCACGTACAGCACGTCGCCGCGGATCGCGAACTGGACGTTGAGCAGCCCGACCACCCCGAGCGCCTTCGCGATCCCCTCGGTCTCGGCGCGAATCTGGGAGAGCATCTCGTTGCCGAGCGCGTGTGGCGGCAGCACGCACGCCGAGTCCCCGGAATGGATGCCGGCCTCCTCGACGTGCTGCATGACGCCGGCGATCCAGACGTCGGTGCCGTCGCACACGGCGTCGACGTCGACCTCGATCGAGTCCTCGAGGAAGCGATCGAGGTAGATCGCGGTTCCCGGTTCGGGTCCAACCCGGTCGAGGTAGTCGGCGAGGCCGGCGACGCTGTAGACGATCTCCATCGCGCGCCCCCCGAGCACGTAGCTCGGGCGGACGAGCAGCGGGAACCCGACGTCCTGAGCCTTTTGAAGGGCGTCCTGCGCAGACATCGCGGTCGCGTACCGCGGCGCCCTGTAGCCGAGCTCCTGCAGGAGCGCACCGAACCGCGAGCGGTCCTCGGCGAGGTCGATCGCGTCGACGCTGGTGCCGAGGATCGGCACGCCGGCTTCCTTGAGCTTGGCCGCGAGCTTCAGCGGCGTCTGGCCGCCGAACTGCACGACGACGCCTTCGGGCCGCTCGACCTCGCACACCGCGAGCACGTCCTCGAGCGTCAGCGGCTCGAAATACAGCCGGTCGGACGTGTCGTAGTCGGTCGAGACCGTCTCCGGGTTGCAGTTGATCATCACCGCGTCGCGGCCCTGCTCGCGCACGGTCTCGGCGGCGTGGACGCAGCAGTAGTCGAATTCGATGCCCTGCCCGATCCGGTTCGGGCCGGAGCCGAGGATCACGATGCTCGGGCGCGAGCCGCGGTCGACCTCGTGGTCGGGCGCGGCGCCACGCGGGCGCTCCCACCCCGAATAGAAGTACGGCGTTCGCGCCGCGAACTCGGCCGCGCACGTGTCGACCGACTTGTACGTCCGCTCGCCGGCGAATGCGGATTGGATCCCGCCCACCCCGCCGACGAGTTCGGCGAGCTCGCGCAGGAACCACGGGTCGATGCTCGTACGGCGGTGGAGCTCGTCGATCGGCAGGCCGCGCCGGAGCGCCTCGAGCAGATGGTCGAAGCGCTCGGCCCCAGGCTGCGCGAGCTCGTCAAGGAGCGCGTGTTCGTCGGCGGGGTGGCGGGCCATCGAGTCGAGCTCGCGGGAGCGGAGCGCCTTGGCGAACGCCTGCTTGAACGTGCGCCCGATCGCCATCGCTTCGCCCACCGACTTCATGTGCGTCGTCAGCCCCGCCTCGGCGCCGGGGAACTTCTCGAACGCGAACCGCGGCCATTTGACCACGCAGTAGTCGATCGCCGGCTCGAAGCTCGCCGGCGTGGCCCGCGTGATGTCGTTCGGGATCTCCTGGAGGGTGTAGCCGACCGCGAGGCGCGCCGCGATCTTGGCGATCGGGAAGCCGGTGGCCTTGCTCGCGAGCGCGCTCGAGCGCGACACCCGCGGGTTCATCTCGATCACCACGATCTCGTCGGTGGCGCGGTTGACCGCGAACTGAACGTTCGACCCGCCCGTCTCGACTCCGACCGCGCGGATCGCGGCGATCGCCTGGTCGCGGAGCTTCTGGTACTGCTTGTCGGTGAGTGTCTGCTGAGGCGCGACGCACACGCTGTCGCCAGTGTGGACGCCCATCGGGTCGAGGTTCTCGATCGAGCAGACGATCACGACGTTGTCCGCCCTGTCGCGCATCACCTCGAGCTCGAACTCGCCCCAACCGAGCACCGACTCCTCGATCAGGACCTGCGAGATCGGCGAGGCCTTCAGCCCGCGGCCGACGACTCGCTCGAGCTCGTCCTCGGTGCGGACCACTCCGCCGCCCTTCCCTCCGAGCGTGAACGCCGGCCTCACGATGAACGGCAGGCCGACCTCGTCGATCGCGGCCCGCGCGTCGTCGACCGTGTGGGCGATCGCGCTCCGGGGCACGCGCAGCCCGGCCTGCTTCATCGTGTCGCGGAACAGCTCGCGGTCCTCGGCGCGCTCGATCGCGTCGTAGTCGGCGCCGATCAGCTCGACGCCGTACTCCTCGAGCGTGCCGTCCTCCTTGAGCGCCTTGGCCAGGTTCAGCGCGGTCTGCCCGCCGAGCGTCGGCAGCAAGGCGTCCGGCCGCTCGCGCTCGATCACCTGCCGCACCGGCCCGGGCAGCAGCGGCTCGATGTACGTGGTGCTCGCCACCTCCGGGTCGGTCATGATCGTCGCCGGGTTCGAGTTGACGAGCACGACCTCGTACCCCTCCTGCATCAACACCCGGCAGGCCTGCGTGCCCGAGTAGTCGAACTCAGCGGCCTGGCCGATGACGATCGGCCCTGAGCCGATCAGGAGGATCTTGTGGAGGTCGTCCCTACGCGGCATGGCGGATCTCGTTCACGAAGCGGTCGAACAGGTGCAGTGCATCGTTCGGTCCAGGCCCGGCCTCGGGGTGGTACTGGACGGTCGCGCCCTGAACGTCCTTGAGCGCGAGCCCCTCGACCGTGCGGTCATACAGGTTGATATGGGTGAGCTCCGCGGCGCCGAAGTCCGTCTCCCAGCGCACGGCCTCGTCGCGGTCGATCGTTCTCGCGCCGTTGGGGCCGAGGACCGCGAACCCGTGGTTCTGGCTCGTGATCTCGACGACGCCGGTCGTCAGGTCCTTGACCGGATGGTTGGCGCCGTGGTGGCCGAACGGAAGCTTGTACGTCTCCAGGCCGACCGCGCGGCACAGCAGCTGATGGCCGAGGCAGATGCCGTACACCGGTCGCTTGCCGATCATCTCCCTGATCGTCTCGACGATGTAGCCGAGTGACGCGGGATCGCCCGGGCCGTTGGCGAGGAAGATCGCGTCGGGGTCGTTCCCGAGGAGCTCGATCGCGCTCGCCGTGCACGGGTGAAGCTCGACGATCGCTCCACGCTCGATCAGGTTGCGGACGATCGAGTGCTTGACGCCGGTGTCGATCATCGCGATCCGCGGCCCAGCGTTCTCCTCGCCGGCGACAAGCCGCTGCGTCGGAGTGACGCCCCGGACGAGATCGCGGCCGGCCATGTCGGGCTCGGCGTCGATCAGCTGACGCGCCTGCTGCTCGGTGAGCGCCGCCGGGAACACGCCGCCACGCATCGCCCCCTGGTCGCGGATGTGGCGGACGAGCGCGCGCGTGTCGAGGTCGGTGATCGCCGGGATGGCCTGGCTGGCCAGCCAACTGAGCCAGCCCTCCGTCGCCGCGGGCGCGTCGTCGCGGTCGACCGCGGCCCGCATGATCGCGGCGCGTGCATGCACGCCATCAGACTCCATCGCCTCGGCCGACACGCCGTAGTTGCCGATCTGCGGATAAGTGAACGTGATCAGCTGGCCGGCGTAGCTCGGGTCAGTCATCGCTTCCTGGTAGCCCGACATCGAGGTCGTGAACACGATTTCGCCGACCGCGTGACCAGACGCGCCGCACGCGAGCCCGTCGAACCGGGCCCCGTCCTCGAGCAGTACGTAGGCGGTGGCCGCCGTCACGAAACCGCCGGGGCGTTCGTGCGCATCCGCTCCCTGAACGCCATCGTTCCCGCCGCGAGCGTCAGGCGCACCCTGCCCTGGAGCATCCGCCCGTGGAAGCAGCAGTTGTCCGAGCGGCTGAAGTAGCCGTCCGCGCCGACGTCGAAACGCGCGTCGAGGTCGATCAGGCACAAATTCGCGGCACGTCCCGGCTCGATCCGCGGCACCGGCAGCCCGTACAGCGCCCCGCCCTCGGTCATGCGCTGGACGATGACCTCGAGCTCGAGCTCGCCGGGAAGCACGAGCTCGGTGTAGAGGGCGGCGAACGCCGTCTCGAGCCCGGTGGTGCCCATCGGCGCCTGCTCGAACGGCACTTCCTTCTCGTGACTGGCGTGCGGGGCGTGATCGGTCGCGACGCAGTCGATCAGCCCGCTCCGGAGCGCGCTGACCAGCGCGCGGCGGTCGCGCTCGGCCCGCAGCGGCGGGTTCATCTTGAAGCGGCTGTCGAGCGTGCGGACCATGTCGTCGGTGAGCGTCAGGTGGTGCGGGCAGACCTCGGCGCTGACCCGGATGCCCTGGCTCTTGGCCTGCTCGAGCGCCGCCACCGACTCGACGCACGACAGGTGCTGGAAGTGGACGCGGGCGTCCTCGTAGCCGGCGAGCGCGGCGTCCCGCGCGACCATCGTCGACTCCGACAGCGTTGGGATCCCGGCGATGCCGAGCCGGGCCGACACCGCGCCCTCGTGCATCGCGCCGTCACCCGACAGCGCCGGGTCCTCCTCGTGGAGCGCCACCACCCCGCCGCACAGCCGCTGGTACTGGAGCGCCTTGCGGAGCGTCCCCGCGTGCACGACCGGCCTGCCGTCGTCGGTGAACCCGAGCGCGCCGGCGTCGCGTAGCTCGGCCATCTCGGTCAGCTCGTCGCCCTTGAGGTTCCGGGTGACCGCCGCCAGGAACCCGACCGGGACGCTTGCCTGCCGGCTTGCCGCGTCCGTCAGCGCTCTCAGGACCGAGGCGTTGTCGACAACCGGGTCGGTGTTCGGCATCGCGATCACCGCGCAGAATCCGCCCGCGGCTGCGGCCGCCGTGCCGGTCTCGAGGTTCTCCTTGTACTCCTGGCCGGGCGTGCGCAGGTGCACGTGCGGGTCGACAAATCCGGGGAACATGTACAGCCCCTCGGCGTCGATGGTGTCGATTTCTGATGACCCACCCACCCCGCTGAGGGACCCCGGCTCGCCGAGCTCGGCGATCTCGCCGTCGCGGATCAGGATGTCGTGCGGCTCGTCGAGCCCGGTGCGGGGGTCGAGCACGTGCGCGCCGGCGATCAGCAGCTCGGCCGGCTCGGCCTCGCGGTGGAAGAGGCGCTGCGTGTTGTCGGGGCTCATGCCGCCACCGTCACCAGGCTCGGCGCTCCGACGAGTAACTCGTAGAGCACCGCCATTCGTACCGCCACGCCCGCTCGCACCTGCGCTCCGATCAGCGCTTGTGGCGAGTCGATCGCCTCTCCGGACAGCTCGACGCCGCGGTTGACTGGGCCTGGATGCATCAGCAGCTGTCCGGGGCGCAGTCGGGCGGCCGTGATCTGGTAGCGCTCGGCGTACTCGCGCAGCGAGGGCACGAACGAGTCGCGCATCCGCTCCTGCTGCATCCGCAGGACGTACACGACGTCCGCCTCACCGATCCCGTCGAGCGTCGTCGCCGACTCGCACCCGAGCGCCTCGATCTCCCGCGGGATCAGCGTCGGCGGTCCGCACACGGTGACGGTCGCGCCCATCTGCGTAAACGCGAGGATGTTCGAGCGCGCCACCCGCGAGTGGAGCACGTCGCCGACGATCCAGATGTTCGCGCCGTCGAGCGAACCGAGGCGCCGGCGCAGGGTGAACACGTCGAGCAGCGCCTGCGTCGGGTGCTCGCGCTTGCCGTCGCCGGCGTTGATGACCGCCGCCGGCGTCCAGCGCGCCACCAGCCCGGCCGCGCCGGCGTGCGGCGAGCGGATCACGATCGCCGCCGGGTCATACGCCGACAGCGTCTGCACTGTGTCCTTGAGCGACTCGCCCTTGTCGACCGCGGAGCCCTGCGAGCGGATCGAGACGACGTCGGCGCTCAGCCGCTTGGCCGCGAGCTCGAAGCTCGAGCTCGTGCGGGTGCTCGACTCGTAGAAGAGGTTGACGATCGTCCGGCCCCGGAGCGCCGGGACCTTCTTGATCTCGCGGCCGGAGACCTCGTCGAAGGACTCGGCGCGGTCGAGGATCCGCTCGATCGATGGGCGATCGAGATCGTCGATCGAGAGCAGATGCCGTCCGATTCGATTCATGCCGCCTTCTGGTGGTTTGGGGTTGGGTGGGCGGGTGATAAGTCCGTTGGCTCGGGTGCCGGTCCGATCTTCACTTCGTCTTCGCCGTCGACCTCGTCGACGCACACGTACACCCGCTCCTGCTGCGAGGTCGGGATGTTCTTGCCCACGTAGTCCGGCCGGATCGGCAACTCGCGGTGACCACGGTCAATCAGCACCGCGAGCTGAACCCGCGCCGGCCGGCCGTAGTCGAAGATCGCGTCGATCGCCGACCGCACCGTCCGGCCGGTGTAGAGCACGTCGTCGACGATCACGATCGTCCGGCCGGCGACCGCGAACTCGAGGTGCGTGGCGTGGACGACCGGCGCGCTCGGCCGCAGCGAGATGTCATCTCGGTAGAACGAGATGTCCAAGTCGCCGAGGGGCACCACCGGCTCGAGCAGCTCGCTGGTCAGCGCCTGAAGCCGCTTCGCCAACACCGCCCCCCGCCGGTGGATCCCGACCAGCGCCACCGCGCCGTCCGGGTTCTTCTCAACAATCTCATGTGCGATCCGCACCAGCGTGCGGCGCATGTCATCACGGTCGAGCACGACCGTCGCCATCTAAACGCGCTCCTTCCTGGCCTCACCGGACCGGGTTAAAGGGGCCAACTCGGATGAGCGTAACAGGGGGTGCGGCGGTCGGTGGTCGGTGGCGTGGGGCGGCGGTCGGTGGCGTGGGGCGGCGGTCGGTGGCGTGGGGCGGCGGTCGGTGGCGTGTTTTGCGGTGGTTCCTCGGTGCTCGTCGCGCGATTCGTCTTTAAACGGCGGGCATCTGGAGCGGTGCGGACCGGACCGAGCATGCATAACGCGACAATGGACCGGACGGGGGAAGGCCTTGCTGCGTTATGCATGTGGGGCATGCACAACGCAGCAAGGCATGCCGATATCGGCTCGTTTGACGCGTTATGCATGCTCCGCCGGCCGCCACCACCCGCGCCGGCAACCCACCTCGACCCTCCCCCAGGTGCCCGCCGTTTTCAAAGCCGACCGCCCGGCGACCCCGCGGGTCCGCGAGGCCACCGGCGATACAACACGTGCGGCATCCCCGCGTGCACGATGTCGCGCTCGTACTCGAACCCGGTCTTCTCCATCACCCGCCGGGATGCGATGTTGTCGGGCAGCGTGAACGCCACGATCGAGCGCAGCTCGAGCTGCTCGAACGCCACCCCGACGCAGGCGTGAGCAAGCTCGGTGGCGAGCCCCTGGCCCCAACGCTCGGGGATGATCGCCCAGCCGGCCTCGATGTCGTGGAGGCCCGCGGTGAACGTGTACTGCAGGCCGCCACGGCCGACGGCCTCCCCGGTCTCGCGGTCGCGGAGCAACCACGTGCCGAAGCCGTGTCGATTCCAGTGGTCGACCTTGGCGGCGAGCGCGTCGATGATCTCGGCCTCGCTCGGCGCCGAAGGCCGAGACCAGAGCGTGGCGCCGACCCGGGGATCGCCGATCAACCGGCACTCCTCCGGCGCGTGCTCGGGACCCAGGCGCTCGAGCAGCAGACGCGCGGTCACGACCCGGTCGATCGTGCCGGTGCTCATCCGGCCGCGTCCGCGATTGCCTCGGCCTCCTCGTCCTCGGTCGCCTGGCGGTCGTCCCACCGGACCAGCTCGGGGTCGCCCCGCTCCGGGAACGGGAGCTCGATCGAGTCGAAGTCCCGCGGAAGCACGGTCCGCGGGAAGATCGCGCGCGCCTCGTCGCGGAGCACGCCGACCGGGTAGCGAGTCGAGAAGTGCGTGAGCGCGAGCATGCTCACGCCCACGTCGCGCGCGAGCGTGGCCGCCTGGGCCGCTGTCGAGTGGCCGGTCTCGGCCGCGCGGTCGTGCTCGTCCTCGGCGAACGTCGCCTCATGCAGCAGGAGGTCGGCCTCGTGGCTGGCGACCGCGAGCGTCTCGCACGGCGACGTGTCGCCGGAGATCACGATCTTGCGCCCCGCGCGGGCGGGCCCGAGCACCTGCTCCGGGCGGACGCCGCGGACGGTCTCACCGTGTTGCAGCAGCCCGAACTCGGGGCCGGGGAGGACGCCGAGCGCGGTCGCCGCCTCCGGATCGAACTCCCCGGGACGCATGTCCTCGTAGATCACGTAACCGAACGCGTTCGAGACGCGGTGGGCGACCGGGACCGGCGCGATCTTGTAGCCGTCGCGCTCCAGCAGGTCCCCCGGTGCGAGCTCGATCAGCTGGAGCTCGTAGCGGACCCGGCCGGCGGCCCGCAGCGCGAGCGTGAGCAGCTCGCGTAGGCCAGGGGGCCCGTGGATCGCGAGCGGGCGCTCGCGCGAGCGCAGGTCGAACGTCTTCAGAAGACCCGGGAGGCCGAGCCAGTGGTCGGCGTGGAAGTGGGTCAGGAACACCTCGGTCAGCTCCGTCAGCCCGACCGATTGGACGAGCTGGCGCTGCGTGCCCTCGCCGCAATCGAACAGAATCCGATCGCCACCGCGCCGCACCAACACCGCCGGCAGCCCGCGCCGCGCGGTCGGGATCGAGCCGGCGGTACCGACGAAGAAAACCGAGAGGTCCATCGGCGCCAGTCTGTCAGCCGACGACGATGAGCTCGAACGTCAGCCGGCCGCCGGCGACGTTGGCGATCCCCATCGTGTGCGCCGGGGCGCGCCGGCGCTCGGTCGGGCTGCCCGGGTTGAAGATCTGAAACCCGTCGGGCGCCTGCTCGTGCAGCGGAATGTGGGAGTGGCCGAACACGACCGCAACGGCGTCCGGGAACCGCCGGCGCAGGCGCGCCAGCCTCCCCTTCGCCGCGCCGGCGTCGTGGATGACGCCGATCGTGACCCCGCCGGCGTCGACCGTCGCCGTCTCCGGCAGCGTCGCGCGGACCTCGGCGTCGTCGACGTTGCCGTGGACGGCGATGACGGGCCCGTAGGACTCGAGCTCGCGTAGGACCGCGACCTGCATCAGGTCGCCGGCGTGGATGATCAGATCGGCCGCTCGCAACCGCTCGACGCACGCATCGGGGAGGCGCCGGCGCCCGCGCGGTAGGTGCGTATCGGAGATCACAGCGATCTGCACGGTAAGCTGCTCCTGTTCCGGTTGGTCGGCGGAATCACACGCGCCCGTAGCTCAGGGGATAGAGCGCTCGCCTCCGGAGCGAGAGGTCGCAGGTTCAAATCCTGCCGGGCGCGCTTTTGGGAGGCCCCGCTCGGGCGCGCCCAGAACGATACGGCCGGCTCAGGGTGACGCCGGGCCCTGCCACGGCGCCGTCAGCAGGCGCATCTCGTCATACGGTCCCGCGGCGTCGGCCGACGCAAGCGGCGGTCCCGGGAACGAGCACGAGTCGCCGACGCACGTGGGCTCGCCGGTGGTCGCGCCCGCGAACCATGTCGGAAGCACGAAGTCGCTGACATACACGCCGTCCAGCCGGTAGCCGTACCACTCGACCGGATCGGCGACCTCGACCATCCGCCCGACGCCGTCGACGAACACGGAGCGATTCGTCCCGGGGTCGACCAGCATCTCGAGGATCTCGTGGGAGAAGTCACGGGACCAGGACTCGACCGTGCCAACGCCGGTCCAGACGATCGCGTAGGGCGCGCCGTGCCAGAGGTGAACGCCGTGGGCCTGGAGCCCGATCTTGAGGTACACGCGCCATCCGCCAGGCCCGAACGTCACGCACGGCGTTCCCCAGGCGGCGCGCAGCTGCATCGACTGCGCCGAGACGGCGTGGGTGACCCGGGCGAGCACCGGCGGCGCGACCTGCGCTTGATCGACGACCGTGAGCGTCTGGGTGGGGACGCCGGCGGGACAGGCCGGCGATTGCAACCCCGCGTGCACCAGCGCGGACCCGGACGCGTTGCGCGCGGGCGCAGAAGACGCCCAAGCGGACGCCGTGAATACGAGCGCGGCAACCATCGCCGCGAGCGTGATGACCCTGCCCATCATCCGAAGCTCGACACGGGCTGCCCGGACTTGAGCGGGCGCTCACCGCCGGATCAGCTTCGAGGGAGGTTCCGGAGCAGAAAGTGGGGCTGAACCCGTCGGTCCGGCGGGGGAGCGCCGCCGGAGCGCGCGCCGGCGCCGCTACGACACGGGGTAGGAAGATTCGGGCACGACCACCGAGTTCGCGGTCTTGTCGTGCCAGCACTGCTTCTCCCGGTCCCACAGCATCCACAGGTAGCCGATGTAGATGATGAGCGCGGAGACGATGCTCGTGACGTATCGGATCGCGGCGCGCGCGTAGCCGATGCTGCCGCCGCTGTCGAAGTCGATGACCCTGATTCCGAGGGCACGCTTGCCGAGCGTCTGCCCCCTGGGGCCGCCCTCGAAGTACGTGTAGTAGGCGATCGCGACGATGAAGCCGAGCGCGTAGCCGCCTCCCTTGAGGAGCTCGATGAGAATGCCGGTGATCAGGCCAAGCATGATCCCGTCGATGATCACGGCGCCGAACCGGCGCCAGAAACCGGCACGCGGACCCGTCGCCCTGCCTGTCTGCTGGTAAGCGCCTATCGACATGACCCTCCCCTTCGTTTGACGCCGCCTCGAGGGCGAACGGGACGAACGCTAAACCTCCACATCGCGCCCGTGCAACTTTGAACCGTCTCAGCGCGTCCGCTTGATCCGCTCGAGCTCCTCGAGGAACCGCTCGGGCGCGAGGTCGGGCGGAGCGGAGCTCACTTTCGGGCGTAGCCCGTCGGCCAGCCGGACCGCGAGCTCCCGCCGCGCGCCCCGCTCGAGGCCGTCGCGACGCTCGAGGAAACGCCGCACCGCGGCGACCTCCTGCGGCGTGACCGCGCTCGTGTCCCAGCGGTCGGCATCCAGCTCCGCTCCGCCCACGCGCGGCCCCGCCCACGTCGAGGCCGGCGCCGCGCGCTTCCGGCGGGAGGGCTTGGCCACCGGTTGCTCGCGGGTGACGATCGTTCCCGCCGCGATGTCCCCGGGGCGCTGGTTGCGTCGGGTCGCCGCGATCGAAACGATCGACGGCAGATACAGCAGGAGCGGACCGTCGATCAGGCGCATCAGGTTGCGGATCGAGCTCGCGGGGAGATCGACCGGTGCGCCCGAGTCGCGCAGGACGCGGAGATGGCTCATGCGCTTGCCGGGCGTCTGGCCGTGCGCCAGGACCTCGAACAGGATCGGGTAGAACAACAGGATCACGAACGCGCCGATCACGTACACGACCCCCGACACGCCACTCGACAGGCCCGTCACCGGACCGGCGATCAGCGCCAGCACCCCCAGCAGGACGAGCATGATCGTCAGGTCGACCGCGCCGGCAATGAACCGCGATCCGAGACCGGCGAGCTGGAGACGAAGCTCGAGCCCCTCCGGCGTCGCGATCGTGATGCTTTCGTCGAGGTCCACGGGATGAACCTAGAGTCTTTCCTCGTCGAGCGGTCCCCGGCTTGGGACGCGCTCGAGCGCGACCTCGAGGCCTCGGGAGGGGCCGCGCGGCTGGCCCCCGAGCGCGCGCTCGAGGTCGGGCGCGACTACCGCGCGGTGGTGGCGGATCTGGCGTTCGCCCGCCGGCGCTTTCCGGGCGATCCGGTCATCGACCGGCTCGAGCGGCTCGCGCTCGCCGGGCGTCAGGCGATCTACTCGGGCCGCCCGCGGAATGCCGGCGCACTGCTCGAGTTCGCCAGCCGCGGGTACTGGCGGCTCGTTGTCGGCGAGCCGGGAGTGCTTGCGGTGTCCGTGCTCGCGATGGCGATCCCATGCGCGCTCGCGGCGATCTGGGCGCTCCACGATCCGGCCGCGGCGCTCGGCCTCGTTCCGAGCGAGTTCAGGGCGGCCGCGCACCCGCACGTCCGTCACCTTCCGCTCGGCGCCGCGACCCAGGCGGTCCTCGCGAGCTCGATCTTCACCAACAACATCCGGGTCGCGTTCCTAGCGTTTGCGGGTGGCCTGACGCTCGGGTTCGGGACGATCGGGCTGCTCGTCTACAACGGCACCCTGCTCGGCGCGCTCGCTGGTATCACGATCCAGGCCGGGAACTTCTCGGTGTTCGTCCGCTACGTCGTTCCGCACGGGCTGCTCGAGCTCTCGTGCATCGCGGTGGCCGGCGCAGCGGGGCTGCGGCTCGCGTGGGCGGTGATCGATCCGGGCACGCTCCCGCGGGGAGCGTCGCTGCGCGCCGCCGCCCGGCCGGCCGTGACGCTCGCGCTCGGCACCGCCCCGTGGCTCGTCCTCGCCGGGCTGACCGAAGGGTTCGTCACGCCGCGCGGGCTGCCGCTCGCGGCGGCACTCGCGGTCGGCGTGTTCTGGTTCTGTCTGTATTGGGGGCTGGTAGCGACGCGGGGTCACAGTCGGGCGCGGACCTTCGCGTCCAGGTAGGCGCGCAGGCACCGGTCGGCGAGCTCGCGCGCGGGGGCCTCGATGACCGTCGCCCCGGCGCGGGTGAGCGTCGCCGCCGCGGTCGCTCTCGCGTCGAGCACGTCGAGCGCCACCAGCCCACCCGCCGCCTCGAGCGTGGTCGACGGTTCGGCGAGGGCGGCGCGCTCGAGCGCCGGGTCCACGGCGCTCACGACGAGCACCACATGCCGACGCGCGAGCATCGGGACCGCTTCGACCAGCGACCGCGCCGCCGCCTCGTCGACGAGGTCGGTGAACACGGCGACGAGCGCCCGCCGGGATCGTCCGACCCGCCGGAACGCGCGCTCGAAGTCGGAGTCGAGCGGAGCGGGCTCGAGGTCGAACAGCGATTCGATCACGCGCCGGCCGGACAGGTGCGCCGGAGCGACGACGCGGCGAACCGTCTCGTCGAACGCGATCGCGCCGCACCGGTCGCCGAGCTCGTCGGCGGCGAGCGCCAGCATCGTGACGGCGTCGAGCGACGCGTCGAGCATCGTCCGCGACCCGATCGGCGCCGCCATCAACCGCCCGGTGTCGACCAGGCAGACGAGATCGCGGTCGCGCTCGACCCGGTACTGATTGCTCATCGGCCGTCCCATCCGCGCGGTCGCTCGCCAGTTGAGCTGGCGGATGTCGTCGTCGGGCGTGTACTCGCGGATCGATTCGAAGTCGGTTCCGAGGCCGAGCGGCCCGCGCGCGAGCTTGCCCGGATGGCCCGCGAGCTCGCGCCGCAGGCGGATGATCAGGGCGTGCGCCGTCACGAGGTCGGGATACACGCTGACCGCGAGCGCGTCGCCCGAGGGGTGATTGACCCGCGCGAGGCCGAGCGGCCCTACGCTCGCGCTGGCCACGCCGGGGAGCGCATGGCGCCCGCGCCGGCGCGGCATCAGCGAACCGGCGAAGTGCTCCTCCCCGGTCTCGCGGTCGAGCTCGAGCGCGGGGATGGCCGGCTGGCGCAGCAGCACCCGGCGCCGATCACGCGTGCTCGCACTGACCTCGATCGGCGTCGCCACACCTCGCGAGAGGACCGGCGCGAGCGCGCGCTCCACGACCGGCGGCCGGCGCACCGACCACGCGTCGGCGCCGGCGGCGGCGAGCACCGCGATCACGGCCGCGACCGCCGCCCACACCGGGACGAGCAGCGCCGCGGGCGCGATCGCGGCGATGATCGCGGCCGTGCGGATCGTCGGCGCGGCCGCGAGCAACGGCATCAGCGCGGAACCGGGACGTCTTCGATCGCGGCGCGAATCGCGTCGCCGGCGCCGAACCGCTCGAGCTCGGCCTCGGGGGTGAGGATCAGCCGGTGGGCGAGCGCGGCCGGCGCGATCCCGGCGACGTCGTCGGGAGTGACGAACGTGCGCCCGGCGAGGCGCGCGGCCGCCTTGGCCGCGACCAGCAGGTGGACCGCGGCACGTGGTGAGGCGCCGAGCGAGACGCTCGGAAGCTCCCGCGTGCGCCGCACCAGACCGACGACGTAGCCGGCGACGTCGTCCGAGATCGCGGTCTCGTCGATCTCGCGCCGCACGGCCCGGAGCTCGTCGCGCCCGACGACCTCGCGCACACCGTCGAGCGCGCTCGGGTTCAGGCCGTGGCGGGGCATCGACAGCATCGCCCGCTCCTCCTCCGCGCTCGGATAGCCGACCTCGACGCGCAGCATGAAGCGGTCGAGCTGCGCCTCGGGGAGCGGATAGGTCCCCTCGTACTCGATCGGGTTCTGGGTCGCGATCACCAGAAACGGGTCGGGGAGCGGGTGCGCGTTGCCGTCGATCGTCACCTGGCCCTCCTGCATCGCCTCGAGCAGCGCCGCCTGGGTCTTCGGCGGCGTGCGGTTGATCTCGTCGGCGAGCAGGATGTTCGTGAACACGGGTCCCGGGCGGAACTCGAGCTCCCCCCCGCGCAGCACCATCGTCCCGGTCAGGTCCGACGGGAGCATGTCGGGCGTGAACTGGACGCGCGCGAACTCGAGCCCGAGCGCGCGCGCGACCGACCGGGCCAGCAGCGTCTTGGCCACGCCCGGCGGCCCCTCGATCAGCACGTGTCCGGTGCACGCGAGCGCGCCGAGGAGCTGGGCGAGTGCCTCGTCCTGCCCGACGACGACCGCGCCGACCTCCTCGCGCACGCGTGCGTACAGGTCCTTCACGATTCCCCCCGGGAGCGGGCAAGGCCGCGCCGACGGGTCGACAGGTACGACTCGCGTCTCCGGGCGGCGTCGGCGATGAGGTCCGCCTGGGCCCTACGGCCGTGCCCGCGGACGAGCGCGCGCGCGAGCGCGTCGACGTACGCGCTGCGCGGCGGGACGGGCTCGGCGACCGGCTCCTCCGCGGGGCCCATCCGCCGGCCGCGCGCGAGCGCCCACGCCGCCCAGGCCAGGCACAGCACCGCGAACGCCACCCACCACCGGGTGGGAATTGCCGCCAGCCCCGTGGCCTCGCCGTAGCCGTGGAGCGCCTCGGCGAAGATCACCGGAGCTCCCCGGGGATCGGCGAGGTTTAGTGCCAGCTGGGCGTTGTCGGCGGAGGCGAGTAGCGCGTTCTCGACGGGGGTGGCGTCGGCGAGCAGGTTTATTTGCCCGCGGCCAAGGTTCACCGCCAGCAGCCCGGGATTGCGGGCACCGGACAGCGCCACCGTCCCCGTCACGGACGTCCATGCCCCGCGGCCGGCGGTTCGCACGGTGCCGACGCCGGCGACCACCGGCAGTGAGGCGACGCGCCTGACGAGCACCGAGCCCGAGGCCGTCCACGCCGGCGGGCGGGGCAGCAGCGCGGGCAGCGTCGCCGGCGGGTTTCCGCCGGCGATGACGAGCCGCCCGCCGGCTCTGACGAAGCGGTCGAGGTTCTTCCCCGCGGCCGAGGAGAGGCTGTCGGCGCCGAGCACGATCACGGTCGCGGCGGGCGGGAGGGCGGCGTCGTCGAGCGGGCGACGGAGCTGGAGCACCGGGTGGCCCGAGCGCATGAGCAGCTCCGCCCACGCCGCCGCGCCGGCCGGCGAGGTCGCGTACGACGAGCCCGCGGGGCCTTCGGGCGCCGGCGCGAACGCGTCCGCGAGCAGGCCGAGCGCGAAGAACGCGAGCACGACGGCGACCCCAGCAATGGCCCATGGCTTCCACGACGGGCGTGGCGCCACCGCAACCGCGCCGACGCTCATGATCGACGGCTCCCGCTCACGACCGCGCTCCACCGCCGGCGCGCCTCTTCGGCGTCCGTCGACGCGGCCGGCGAGTCCCCGTAGGCGATCTCGTCGAACCGCCGCGCGAGCGCGTCGAAGTCGGCGGAGTGGAGCGCCCGCGATAGCTGCGCGTTCGGGGTCGAGCGAGCCCTGCGGATCGTGCCGTCCTCGGCGAGGCGTGCCAAGCCCGCGCGGAACCGCAGCCGAACGGCGTCCTCGAACCTGCCCTCGTGCTCGGCTCCGGCCGCGGCCCGCTCGAGATCGGCCGCGCGCTCGAGCGACCCGGCGCGAGACGTCCGGTCGCTGCGCGACTCCCGCAGCAGCGCGCGGCGCGAGTGGCGCCGGGCCAGGAGCGCGATCGCCGCCAGCAGCGCGAGCCCGAGCACGACCCACACCACCACCGACCCGCCGGGCACGATCCGCCCCACGCGATCGACTGCGTGGGTCACGGCGTGCCCGAGAGAGGTGAGGGCGACGCCGATGTCGTGGAGCACCCCGTGCAGCGGCCGGGGCACCGACGGATTGTGGAACCGGCCTTCCCTGAGGATGGCGGCGGCCTCACGGCGGGCGCCGTCAGCGTCGGCGAGCGGAAGTGCCGGTGCGCTCATCGCCGGACGCCGCGGCTCACCGGTCGGGGGTCCAGCCCGGCGGCGGCGGCCAGAACGGCGGGCCACCCGGCCGGCCCACCGATTCGGGACCGATCGGGTAATCCCCGGACGGGTAGCCGTCGGGGGCGGACCCCGACCACGCCGCCGGGTCTCCGTCGCCGCCGGCCGGCATTGACGCCGACGGCAGACCGAGCTGGTCGGCGAGCACGTGGAGGTCGTAGCCCTCCCGCCGTACGCGCAGGTCGTAATACAGCAGCGTGGTGGTCGCCGCCCTGAACGGCTCGGTGATGACCGTCGCGATCACGCCCGAGAGCGTGCTCACGAACACGGCCAGGAGCAGGCTAGGCTGGCTCGGCAGGCTCGCGACCGCGACCAGCAACCCCTCGATCGCGCCCGCGATCAGTGTGACCATGAGCGTCGCGACGACGAGCACCGCCGCGGTCGCCCACCACCGTCCCTTCACCAGGCGGCGCGAGCGGCCGAGCGAGCGGAATGCGCCTATGCGCTCGATCAGCAGCGCCGGCACCGCGACCGACCACGCCGCGTACAGCCAGATGCCGGGGATGATGAACAGTACGAACGCCACGATCAGCCCGAGCAGCGTGAGGATCTCGAGCAGGAGAAGAGCGGGCAGCCGCCGGAACGCGAACCGCAGCGATTTCGCACCCCCGACCTCCTGATCGAGGTAGGCGTCGCTGACCGCCTTGGTACACGCAGCGGTGACGAGTGTCGCCACGATCAGCTCGATCACGATCAGCGTCCCGTTCGCGCCCAGCTGGGCGGCGCGATCCGCCGCCGGCTGCGCGCTCGAGGACACGGTGAACGTCCCGCCCGGGACGTCGCTGCCGGCGGGCAGCGTCGAGAGCAGCACGATCCCCGCGAGGACGCGCATCGGGATCACCACGACCGCCGTCAGGCCCATCAGCGTGCGCGCGTTGCGGAGATAGATCTTGATCGCCGCGTCGAGAATCTCGCCGACCCGGCGGGGCCGCATCGCGATCGCGCTCATCGGCGCAAGATAGCCGCCGGTCGGCCGCGATGCCGCCGGTTTCCTGTCCGCAGCCCGGGGTAGACGCGAGGCGATGAGACTTCTCGTACTCACAAGCGAACCGATCACCGCCGACCGGCTCCGCGAGGCGGTCGGGACCGACGCCGACCCGTCCGAGGCCGAGGTGATGGTGGTGGCCCCGGCGTACGCGGAAAGCGGGCTGAGGTTCTGGATGTCGGACGCCGACGACGCGATCGCCAAGGCCGACCAGGTGCGGCGCGAGAGCGTGGCCGAGCTCGACGACGCCGGGATCTCCGCCGCCGGCGACACCGGCGAAGGCGACCCGCACACCGCGATCGAGGACGCGCTCAAGACGTTTGAGGCCGACCGGATCGTCGTCTTCACCCGCCAGGGCGAAGATCAGCGCTACCGCGAGGACCTCGACCAAGACGAGCTCGCCGAGCGCTTCGGCCGGCCGGTCGACGTGGCCGCGGTCTAGCGGTCCAGGCTTCTAGCGGTCCTGCGCGCTAGCGGCCTAGCCGGCGAAGCAGCAGCTTCGCGTTCGCGGGCGCGAACCCGCGCCAGTCGTTGTTGAAGTACGCGAACACCTGCTCGCGCCGGCGCCACTGCGCGATCCGCCGCGCCCACGTATCGATCTCGGCGGCCGAGTAGTTGCCGGCGCGCCCCCGCGAGCCGTAGTGGAAACGGACGAACCTCCACGAGGCCGTCGCTTCGAACGTCTGGAACGGCCGCTCGGGATGATCTCCGATCGCCAACGCGACGCCGTGCGAGCGGAGCGCTTCGAGCACCTCGGGCGCGAACCAGCTTGGATGGCGAAACTCGATCGTGTGCATGCCGTCCGGGAGCAGGCCGAGCCAGCCCTCGAGCCGCCGGTCGTCGCGGTGGAAGTTCTCGGGTAGCTGCCACAGCACCGGGCCAAGCCGTCCGGCCTGCTGAATCGGCTCGAGCGGCTCGTAGAAACGCGCGATCCCGTCGCGTATGTCGACAAGCCGCTTTATGTGAGTCAGGTAGCGACTGGCCTTGACCGCGAACAGGAACCCCGCCGGCGTCTGCTGCACCCACCCGGCGACCGCTTCCCGGCGCGCCAGCCGGTAGAACGTCGAGTTGACCTCGACCGTGTCGAACGCCGACGCGTACGCCTCGAGCCAGCGGCGCTTGGCGAGGCGCTCGGGATACAGCCCGCCACGCCAGTCGTCGTACATCCACCCCGAGCAGCCGATGCGTACGGGCTTCATCGCAGGGGTAGGGGCCGTAGTGGATGATGACCGCAACCCGCGTGAACCCTCATGCCGACCTCCCCGCCGCACCGGTCCCGCCGCGCCCGTCGCTGACGAAGCTGCGCAAGGCAATCCGCGATTGCCGGGCCTGCGATCTTTGGGAAGCAGCCACGCAACCGGTCATGGGCGAGGGGCCTAGACGAGCCGAGCTGATGCTCGTCGGCGAGACGCCCGGTGATCGCGAGGACATCGAGGGTCACCCGTTCGTCGGCCCCGCCGGCGGCGTGCTCGACCGCGGCCTTCGCCGGGCCGGGATCGATCGCGACGATGTCTACCTGACAAACGCGGTCAAGCATTTCCGCTACAGGCTTCGCGGGAAGCGGCGTATCCATCAGAAGCCTGACCGATGGCAGGCGGTGGCGTGCCTGCCGTGGCTCGAGGCCGAGATCGCGGTGGTTCGCCCGCGCGCGCTCGTGTGCCTCGGCGTCGTCGCGGGCCAATCGCTGCTCGGCTCGCAGATCCGGATCGGCCGCGACCGGGGCAAGCCGTTCCAGTCCGACCTCGCGGAGCTCGTGACGCTCACCACGCACCCATCGGCGATCTTGCGCACGCCCGACGAGGAGCGCGACCAGGCGATGGCGCAGTTCGTCGCGGACCTGACGGAGGTGGCAGCGTGGCTGAGCGCGAGGTAGTCGTCGTCACCGGCGCCACCGGCGGCGTGGGGCGTGCGGTCGCCCGCGAGTTCGCCCGGCACGGCGCCGCGGTCGGGCTGATCGCGCGCGGACGCGCCGGCCTGGACGCCACGGCCCGTGACGTGTCGGAGCTCGGCGGCACCCCGTTCGCCTTCCAAGCCGACGTCGCCGAGTTCGACCAGGTGCGCGCGGCCGCTGCCGCGATCGAGGAGCACCTCGGCCCGATCGACATATGGATCAACAACGCGATGACCACGGTGTTCTCGTTCCTGGATGACATCGAGCCGCGGGAGTACGAGCGCGCCACTCGGGTCACGTACCTCGGAGCGGTGTGGGGGACCAAGGTCGCGCTCGAGCGGATGCTGCCGCGCGATCGCGGCACGATCGTCGAGGTCGGCTCCGCGCTCGCGTACCGCGGCATCCCATTGCAGGCTCCCTATTGCGGCGCCAAGCACGCGATGAAGGGCATGTTCGAATCGCTGAGGTGCGAGCTCCGCCACCGCGGCTCGAGCGTGCACGCGACGATGGTCCAGCTGCCGGGGATGAACACACCGCAGTTCGACCATTGCCTGAGCAAGATGCCGCGCCATCCGATGCCGGTGCCGCCGATCTACGAGCCCGAGGTCGCCGCCCGCGCGGTGTACTGGTCCGCGCACCATCGCCGGCGCGAGCTGTACGTCGGCTTCCCCACGGTCTACACCATCATCGGCAACAAGCTCGCGCCTTGGCTCGCCGAGCGCTACCTGGCCAAGACCGCGGTCGACGGCCAGCAGACCGACGAGCCGTTCGACGGCGCCGCCGCGGCGAACCTGTTCGAGCCCGTCGACGACGACCACGACGAGGGCTCGCGCGGGATCTTCGACGGCAAGGCCCACCATCGCAGCGAGCAGGCATGGCTCAGCCGGCACCGGCTCCCGTCGCGGCTGGCCGCGGCGGCCGTTGCCGGCGGCGCCGCTGCCGCGCTCCTGACTCGCCGGCGCGCTTGACGTCCAGGCGGTCGGCGAGCCGCGACGCGAGTGCCATGATCGTGATCGCCGGGTTCGCCGATCCCTGCGTCGGCATCACGCTGCCGTCGGCGACGAACAGGTTCGGTACCTCCCACGCCCGATGGTCGGCGTCGACCACGCTGTGCTCGGGGTCCGAGCCCATCCGGCACCCTCCGACCAGGTGGGCGTAGCGGTCGGTCACGAGCACGTCCTCGGCGCCAGCGGACTCGAAGATGTCGTGCAGCTTCTGCTTGGCGAACGCGATGTTCTTGCGATCGTTCTCGCACTGGGAGTAGTCCATCCGCGCCACCGGGATCCCGTGGCGGTCGGTGACGTCCGGGACCACCATGACCCGGTTGTCCGGCAGCGGCAGCAGTTCGGACAGCATCCCGATCGTGTACCAGTGGTTGTAGTCGCGCATGTATTCGCGCAGCGCGTGGCCCCAGTGGCCGTGGGCGAGGACGTGCTGGGCGTGCTCGATCGGCAGCGGACCGACGGTCTGGATCGAGAAGCCGCGGGCAAACCCGCGCGCCGGGTCGGTCTCATAGAACTGCTCTGAGGAGATCTCGGGCGGCGGCGCCTTGTACATCCGCATCTCTTCGGGGAAGCGCCCGGCGACCTGAGGCGCGCCCTGGACCATCACGTAGCGCCCGACCTGATCGTTGCCGTTCGCCAGGCCGTGCGGGAAGCGGCGGCTGGTTGAGTTCAGGAGCAGACGCGGGGTCTCGATCGAGTAGCCCGCGACCGCGACCGCGTCGGCGCGCTGGAAGCGCTCGCGCCCCTCGTTCATGTAACGCACGCCGGTCACCTGCCCGCTCGAGTCGTCGACCTCGACCTCGATCGCCATGCAGTCGGCCCGGATCTCGGCCCCGTGCTCGATCGCGTCGGGGATGTGGGTGACGAGCGGCGACGCCTTGGCGTTGACCTTGCACCCCTGCAGGCAGAAGCCGCGGTAGATGCAGTGCGGGCGGTTGCCGAACGATCCGTTCGTGATCCCGACCGGACCCACCCGCATCTCGATCCCGAGCTTGCGGGCGCCACCGAGCACGACCTCGGCGCCGCCGGCGATCGGGTGGGCGGTGTGCGGGTACCGGTGCGGATCGCCCCACGGCCAGTCCTCGCCCGCCACCGGTAGCTCGAGCTCGAGGCGCTCGTAGTGCGGCTTCAGATCCCGGTAGGAGATCGGCCAGTCCGCCCCCACCCCGTCGCGCGTGCGTACCTCGAAGTCGGACGGGTGAAAGCGCGGGCAGTAGCCGGCGTAGTGGACCATCGAGCCGCCGACGCCGTGCCCGCAGTTGTTCTTGCCGAGCTCGACCGGGTCGGATCCGCCGATGATCCGATCCTCGGTCCAATACAGCCGGTGCGAGCCCGCTTCGTCGGACACCCAGTCCTCGTCCGGGTCCCAGAACGGCCCGGACTCGAGCACGACCACCTTCCAGCCGCGGCGCGCGAGCCGCTGCGCGAGCGTGCCTCCGCCGGCGCCGGCGCCGACGATCACGAGGTCGACGGGATAGGCGTCGTCGTAGCGGGCCATGCGCTCGCGCGGCACCGCGCGCCGGTGCACGTCGAGCAGAAACGCGGAGTCGTTCTCGGGCGGACGAAGCGCGCCTCGGAGCAGCGTGCGGAGCTCGTGGAGGCGGCTCACCCGCGCTCCCAGCTCTCGCGCTGGCCGGCTCCGATGCGAGCGTATCCGCGCGGGTACGCCGGCCCGCCGAAGCCGATCTCGCTCCACGCCCACGGGTGGGAATAGAACGCGGCCAGCATCGCGCGCGTCACGACCTTCCAGGCCCGCGCCGGCGGAAGGTCGTCCCACACCTCGCCGTGCAGCTCACCGTCGGCGAACGCCGCGACCACGCGTTCCTGAACCTCGGAGGACGCATTGACGAAGTCGGCGGCTCCGTTCTGGCGCGACGCGGCGTCAAGCCCGAGCGCGACCCGGCGCCACGTCTCGGGATCGTCGGGCAGGTCCTCGTAGCGAAAGCCGTCGAGCTCGCGGGCGAACAGCTTGGCGTCGACCATGTTCAGCACCGGAATCCGGGGCTCTCGGTCCTGCGCGAGCACGAGATCGCAAAACGCTCCGAGCGTCAACGCCTCGGGCGCGGTGAAGAACCGGATCGGCGGGACGTTCTCGACACGATCGAGCACGAGGCGCCGAGTGACGTCGTCCCAGTGATCGGCCTCGTCGAGGACGTTGTAGTCGGGATAGCGGCCGCGCATCTGCGGCGTGATCCCATTGCTTTGGCCCGGAGCGTCGGAGGACATTCAGCGCTCGCGGCCGAATGCCGCCGCGGCCAGCCCGAGGCCGCCGACCAGTGCGAGCGAGCCCGGCGCGAGCAGCGGCGGTCCCATCACGAGGTTGAACAGCGGCTCGTCGAACCCCCCGGGCTTGCGCGCGACGCCCCGCACGTGGGTGACCACGCCGATCACGCCGTCGAGGCAGTACAGCGCCGACACCGCCGGCAGCCAGGTCCGGGCCGCGCGCTCAGACCCGACTCCCGCGAGGCCGGCGGCGGTCAGGGCGGGCGAAAGGACCACCGGCGTCCACATCCACTTGTCGCCGAAGGACCCCTTGAAGTGCTCGAAGTAGATCTCGAGCCCGAGTGGGAGCGCGCTGAACGCGGTGACGCCTGCAAGCGTGCGCTGCATTCGACCGCGTCGGACGTTGTCCCACCAATGACTAAGCCGCATACCGCTCCGCCTCCCCACGCTTGAGTTCGAGCCCCATACCGGGACGATCGAGGTCGGGCGCGATTGCGCCGTCGACCGGGGTCAGGACGCCGTCGAACAGCATGTGCTCGATCCGTACGTGGTCGTGGAAGTACTCGAGGTGGACGAAGCTCTCGAGCGCGGTCGCCGGGTGCACGTGGATCGACGGGCCGCAGTGGAGTGACAGTGGCACCCCGTGGGCGCGGCACAACCCGCCCACGCGGAGCAGCTCGGTGATGCCGGCGCATCGAGTGACGTCGGCCTGGAGAACGTCGACCGCTCCGGCCTCGAGCATCCGCTTGAAGTAGACCGCGTCATAGCCGTATTCGCCGGCGGCGATCTCCATCCCGGCGGGCGCGCGGTCGCGCAGGAGCCGCAGGCCTTCGAGGTCGTCGGAGGACACGGGCTCCTCGAACCAGCTCACGCGGGCGTCGTCCGCGAAGCGCCCCGCGAGGTCGAGCGCCTGCTTGCGCGAGTAGGCGCCGTTGGCATCGACGAACAGGCGCGCATCCGGGCCGATCGCCCTGCGTGCTGCCTGCACGCGCTCGGGATCCCGGTCGGGCTCCGAACCGACCTTCATCTTGACTCGTGGAATCCGTTGCTCGACCCAGCCGCTCAGTTGGGCTGCGAGACGATCGTTCGAGTACGCGGTGAACCCCCCCGAGCCGTAGACGGGAACGCGATCGCGTGCCATCCCGAGCAGCTTGCACAGCGGCAGGCCCAACACGCGCGCCTTGAGGTCCCACAGCGCAACGTCGACGGCGGCGATCGCCATCGAGGTGATCCCCGGCCGGCCGAGGTTGCGTGTCTGCTGCACCATCGCCGCCCACGCCGCCTGCGGGGCCATCGCGTCGCGGCCACGGACGAGGTCGGCGAGCTTCGAGGCGATCAGCCTCGCGGTCGAGACGTCGGCGTACGTGTAGCCGAGACCGCACTCGCCGGCGCCATGGGCGTGCACGACGACAATCGTGGTCGAGTCCCACGCGAGCGTTCCGTCCGCCTCCGGGGCGTCGGTCGGGATCGTGTAGGCGCCGACCTCGAGCTCATCGACGGGAGCCTGCGCTCGGACGGCGGTCGCGGTCATCGTCCGGGAAGGAACTCTTCGACCTTCTGCTTGAACGACTGCTTGACGATGTCCTTGGCGTCGGGATCGCCGGCGAGCAGGGCCGAGGTGAGCGCTTTGGCCTGCTCGATCGTGATGTGCGGTGGCAGGGGCGGGACCGACGGATCCGTCACCGCCTCGAGCACGACTGGCCGGTCCGAGCTCAGGGCGGCGTCCCAGGCGGGCCCTACCCCCTCCGCCGTGTCCACGCGGATGCCCTTCAGCCCGAGCAGCTCCGCGTAGCGCGCGTACGGGAAGTCCGGGAGATCCTGCGAGCCCTCGAATTTCGCGTCCCCCTCCATCGCACGCTGCTCCCAGGTGACCTGGTTGAGGTCACGGTTGTTGAGGACGAGCACGATCAGCCGCTGATCGACCCACTGATCGCGGTACTTGGCGATCGTGATCAGCTCGTTGATGCCGTTCATCTGCATCGCTCCGTCCCCGACCAGGGCGAACACCGGCCGATCGGGATGGGCGAACTTGGCGGCGATCGCATACGGCACGCCGGGGCCCATGGTCGCGAGCGTTCCCGACAGCGAGGCCATCATCCCTTTCCGCAGCTTGACGTCTCGCGCGTACCAGTTCGCGGACGAGCCCGAGTCGGAGCAGACAATGGCGCGGTCCGGCAAGCGCGTGGAGAGCTCGTGGAAGACGAGCTGCGGATTGACCGGCTCCGCGGTGAGCTGCGCGCGGTGCTCCATCAGGTTCCACCACTCGCTCACCTCGCCTTCGATCTTCTCGCGCCACGACCGGTCCTGCTTCCGATCGAGCCGGGTCATCAACGCACGCAGCGTCTCGGCGCTGTCGCCGACGAGGTTGACCTCCATCGGATAGCGGATGCCGATCATCTTGCCGTCGATATCGATCTGCACGCCGCGGGCGTTGCCCTCCTCGGGCAGAAACTCCGAGTACGGGAAGCTCGAGCCGACCATCAGCAACGTGTCGCACTCCTCCATGAGCGTCCAGCTCGGCTTGGTGCCGAGCAGGCCTATCGAGCCCGTGACGAACGGAAGGTCGTCGGGGAGCACGGCCTTGCCCAGCAACGCCTTCGCCACGCCCGCGCCGAGCAGATCTGCGACCTGCGCCACCTCCTCGGAGGCGTGCAGCGCGCCCTGCCCGACGAGCATCGCGACCCTCTCACCAGCGTTGAGGATCTCGGCGGCGCGGTCGAGGTCCTCATCGTGCGGGAGGATCCGCGGCGGCTGGTAGCCGGGGCCCGAGTGGACCGTGCCGTGCTTACGCGGCGGCTGCGGGACGGCATCCGTCTCCTGCACGTCGTTGGGAATGATGATCGCGGTCACCGTGCGCTCGGACAGCGCGATCCGAATCGCGCGGTCCACCAGGTGTCGAATCTGGGTCGGGGCCATCGCGACCTCGACGAACTCGTGCGCGACGTCCTTGAACAGACTGTTCAGGTCAACTTCCTGCTGGTAGTTGCCGCCGAGGCCCGAGCGGGCCTGCTGGCCGACGATCGCGACCACGGGCTGGTGATCGAGCTTCGCGTCGTAGAGACCGTTGAGCAGGTGGATCGCCCCGGGTCCCGAGGTGGCCAGGCACACGCCGACCTCGCCCGTGAACTTGGCATGGGCGCAGGCCATGAACGCGGCCATCTCCTCGTGACGAACCTGAGTGAACTCCGGCCCCTCCCCGTCGCTCAAGCGGCTGAAGGCGCCGATGATGCCGTTGATCCCGTCACCCGGGTACCCGTAGATGCGTTTGATCCCCCACGTACGCAGGCGCTTCAGGAGATAGTCACCGACTGTGTCACTCATGCCGTTCTCAGTCCTTTCCTCGCGGGGCTCCCCTGTCCATCCGCTACCCAGCCCCGGCGGCGAGTAACGGACGCCGTCCGGGTCCCTACACACCTCTTACGGGCCGTCGGAGCGGCTACACGTCGTACTGGCCGCCCGCGAGCGCAACCGCGGCGTCGATATGCGCGAGGTGGGTGAGCCCCTGGGGAAAGTTCCCGATGAGCTCGCCCGTCCGCGGGTCGATCTCCTCGGAGAACAGCCCGAGCTCGTTGCTCCGCGCGACGGCCTGGTCGAAGATCTCCCGCGCGTCGTCCGGATCGCCGGCGCGAGCCAAGCACTCGGCCAGCCAGAACGAGCAGCACAGGAACGCCCCCTCGTCTCCCTCGAGGCCGTCGTCGCGCCGGTAGCGGTAGACGAGGCCGTCTCCGGCACCGAGCTCCTCGCGCACCGCCGCCACCGTCCGCAGCATGCGCTCGTCGTCCCAGCCGACGTACTCGACCGTCGGCAGCAACAGCAGCGCCGCGTCGAGCTCGCTGCGGCCGAACGACTGGACGTAGATGCCGCGCTCCGAGTCGTAGCCGCGCGCTTCGATCGCCTCTCGCACCTCGTCGCGCGTGGTCTTCCATCGCCGCACCGGCGCGCGCCGCATGCACTCGTCGGCGAGCCGGATCCCCCGATCGAGCGCCGACCAGCACAGCACCTTGGAGTGCACGAAGTGCTCGGGCTCTCCCGCCCATTCCCAGATCCCGCAGTCCGGCTCGTCCCAGCGCTCGGCCGCGTGGTCGATCAGCGAGACCAGGAACCTCCAGTCGTCGTCGCTTGGCGAGTGCCCGCGACGGTGCCAGCGCCACGTCAGGTTCACGAGCTCGCCGTAGGCGTCGAGCTGGAGTTGCTCGGACGCGTCGTTGCCGAGACGCACTGGCGCCGACTTGCGGTACCCCTCGAGCCCCTCGACGACGTCGCCCCGGAGCCGGCGCTCCCCGCCGACGCCGTAGACGATCTGGAGGTCACCGGCGTGGCCCGCCGCCGAACGCATGATGAACGCGCGGAACGCGTCGGCCTCGGCGATCGCGCCGAGCTCGGCGAGCGCTCGGGAGCTGAAGCTCGAGTCCCGCACCCAGGCGTAGCGATAGTCCCAATTGCGTGATCCGCCGACGGCTTCGGGAAGCGACGTCGTCGGCGCGGCGATGACCGCGCCGGTGGGTGCGTAGGTGAGCGCCTTCAGCACGATCCCCGAGCGGCGCGCCGCGGGCTCGTCGCGCGTGCCGAGACTGAGCGTCGACGCCCACTCCTGCCACCACTTGAGCGTGCGCTCGAGCGCCTCGTCGAGCGTGTCAGGCTCGGGCTCCGCCGGCGGCCCGGCGTCGATGTGCTCGGGTGGGCAATAGGTCAGCGCAAGCCGAACCCGGTCTCCCGGACCGACCTCGAAGCGCGCGATGAGCTCGTGGGCAGGATCCTCGGTGAGCTCCCGCTCGCACCACACCAGGAGCGCGTCGTTACCTCCAATCGTGCTGTGCAGCCGGTAACCGTGTCGGCGGATCCACGGGAGGACCTGGCCATAGTCAAACCGCGGCGCGACGCGGATCTCGAACTCGAGAGAGCCACGCACGCCCTCGATCACCCGGAGGATCCGGCGTTTGTCGGTGTCATCGGACCCGTCCCCGACGACGAAGCAATCGAGCAGTTTTGCCTCCCCGTCCGCGCCGCTCATCCTGGTCTCGAGCACGAGCGTGTCCTGCACGTAGGACCGCGCGTACTCCCAGGCCCCGCCGGCGGTCGGACGGATCGAGCAGTGCCCGCCGCGCTCGCGATCGAGCAGACGGCCGAACGCGCTCCCCGAGTCAAAGCGCGGCAGGCAGCACCAGTCGATCGATCCATCCCGGGACACGAGCGCCGCGCTGTGGCAATCGCCGATCAGCGCGTAGTCGCCGATCGGCGGGTACGGGTCGGCGTCGGGCACGGGGATGCACCTACCCGAACGCGTCCGGTCGAATACCGCGGACTGTTTTCGCGACCTACTCACGGGTAGGCCATATGAGTTGACTGAAATCGAGAGGAGTTCTGAACATGGGCATCACTGACAAGGTCACGGGCAGGATCAAGCAGGCCGCCGGCGATCTCGCCGACGACGCCTCGCTGAAGCGCGAAGGCCGTCAGGAGGAGCGCAAGGGCGAGGCCAAGGACGAGCTGGCTCGCGACCAGGAGCGCGCCGACCGCAAGGCCGAAGAGGTCGCCGATCTGGAGAAGAAGACGGCGTAGCTCCGAACGGCTGCAGCCGGTGGCGCCACGGCGCTGCCGGCCCGCGGGCCGTCGCTATTGTGGAGCGTCGCGTGATGCGCCGCCGCTCCCGACCTGAAGGCCCAGATCCGCGCGGCGAGGTTTCGCGCGAGGCCTGGGTGCGGCTGGCCGCTTGCACTGGCGCGGCCGCGCTGTTGCAGCTCGACGGGACCCTGATCACGGTGGCGTTGCCGTCGGTGGCGCACGGGCTCAAGGTTTCGAGCGCGTCGACCGCGGCGATCCTCAGCGCGTACTTCGGCGCGTACGCGCTCGTGCTGTTGCCCGCAGGAGCGCTCGTCGACCGGTTCGGCGCGCGCCGCCTGGCGCTGTGCGGCCTGGCGGTGTTCGCCGTCGGCGCGGCTGCCGGGGCGCTCGTGTCGAGCATCGGCGCGCTGATCGCCACCCGCGTCATTCAGGGCGCGGGCGCCGGCTTGGTCAGCCCGGCGGCGCTCGCCGGCGCGGTCAGCGGGTTTCCGCCCGAGCGCCGCGGCAGCGCACTCGGGATCTGGGGCGCGTCGGCTGGTGTCTCGAACCTGCTCGGACCGCTGCTCGGCGGGCTGCTCACGGTGACGCTCGGGTGGCGGGCCAACTGGTGGGCGCTCGTTCCGCTGGCGCTGATCGCGGCGGCGGGCATCGCCCGCTGCGTACCCGCGGCCGTCGACGGCGGGCAGGGCAAGATCGAGGGGTACACGCTCAACCGCGTCGTGCTCGCTGCCACGCTCATCGCCGGGCTCACGTTCGCGGTGATGATCGGCAGCTTCTACCTGGCCTCGCAGTACCTCCAGCGCGACGCCGGCTACTCGGCCCTCGGCGCGTCGGGCGCGCTCGTGATCGTGGCGCTGCTCGTGGGCGCGGCGGCTCCGATCGCCGGCCGTGTCGTCGACGAGTACGGGGAACGGCTTCCGGCGATCCTCGGCTTCGTGCTCGCCGGCAGCGGGCTCGCGGTGCTCGCGATCCCCGGCATGCCGCTCGCCAGCGTCGTCACGATCCTGCCACTGATCCCGGTCGGCTTCGGGCTCGGGATGCTGTTCGTCCCGACCTCGCGCGCCGCCCTGAACGCAACTCCGCTGGCCTCGCACGGGCGGACCTCGGCGGTCCTGTCCGTGGGCAGGCTCGTCGGCGCCGGCCTCGGCGCGGGTCTGGGCGGCGTCGTCCTCTCGGGTGGCACCGACGCGTCCACGGTGCACGAAGCGCTGCTGCTCGCGTGCATCCTGTGCGTCGCGGTCGGAATCCCCGCCTCGACTCGCCTCGGGCCGCCCAGCGGGGGCATCGCGCGACGGACGCAGGTTACGTAGCGCCGCGACTCGGGACGCTCATTCCGCATTTCGTTGTGCTGTTTTCGCCGGGCCGCTCCGGGGAAGCCATCTGCTCGTGGCTAGCGGCAGACCGAGCGTCCTGAATTTGCGTCTGAACAGCCGGCCCGATGCCGCCGGGCTGGTTCGGGCGGTGCTCGGCGGCATCGCGACGCCTTTCGCACTTCGTCCGGAGCTGCTGAACGACCTCAAGACGGTCATCAGCGAAGCCTGCAACAACGCCGTCGACCACGCCTACCGCGGCGAGAGCGGGGCGATCGCGGTCCGCGTCGACGTCCAACTCGAGGAGATCGAGGCGACAGTCAGAGATTGGGGCGGCGGCTTTCAGCAGTTGGCGCCCGACAACGACCGCCTGCGGGTCGGCCTGCCGCTGATCAACGCGCTCGCCGACCGCGCGGAATTCCTGACCGCCCCGGGAAGTGGCACCGAGGTCCGGATGGGCTTCGATCTGCGCCACGATCCGCGCCGGACGGAGACACTCATGCGGCTCGAGGACGGCGAGGACCTCGAGGCCTGGACGCCGTGGCGGCGAGGGTTGAACGGCGACGTCGTCGTGACCCTGCTCGCGCGCGACCTGCTGCCGTGCGTGCTCGAGCCGCTGACGAGCGCACTCGCCGCCAGATCACGGTTCTCGCTCGAGCGGTTCTCCGATGTGTTCATCGTCACGCGGGCGGTCGCCAAGCACGTCCGCGTCGCCGCCAGCAGCTCTCAGGTCAGCTTTTCGCTGACCGCCCGAGACCAGCGGCTCGAGTTGACGATCGGGCCGCTCAAGCCCGGCACCAGCGAGCTGCTGCAGGTCGTCGACCCAGCCGCCGCCGACGCGTCGGTGGCCGAGCTCGCCGACGAGCTCGGGATCGAGGCGATCGACCGCTCCGAGTTGCTCCGCGTGGTGCTGATCGACCACCAGCGCGACCTGAGCGGCGCGCCCGGCCAGCCGTAGCCCGCCGGGCGCCCGGTCCTCTCGGAGCTCAGCCCGAGAGAGCGCGCGAATCGTGCGCGCTACCGGTTACTCGTCGTCGTCCTCTTCCTCGTCGGGGTCGTCCCACCCGTCGTCATCATCGTCCTCGTCGCCATCGCCGCCGCCGTGCTCGTCGTCGTCATCCGGAGGAGCCCCCGGCACGTTTGGGTCAGAGCGCTTTTTCTCCCAATCCTGGGCGACGTCCTTGGTGCGCTGCTCGAGCTCATCGCTGCGATGCTCGAGGTCGTCGGCCTCTTCCTCGAGGCGTTCTGCAAGTTCTCTGGAATCTGTATCCCTCATGGTCGCGGGGCTACCCCAGCCAGGTGGGTCACACACCTGCCCGGATGGGTGAACTGCGGCCCGCGCTCAGCGGCGCGCCCTGACCGTCAGGCCTTCGGACGTCGAACGCCGGACCTGCTCGAGCGACGCCCGGCCGCCGCCACGCTCGAGCGGCCTGACCCACAGCTCGTCGAGGAGGATGCTGACCGTCGCGATCAGCGGTACCGCAATCAGCAGCCCGATGAAGCCGAACAGCTGGTCGACCGCGACCACGCCGATCGCCACTACCGCCGGGTGGAGCTTGACCGTCCGCGCCACCACCAGCGGCTGGATCACGTTGCTCTCGACCTGGTGGGCGACGACGTAGATGATCGCCACGAGCACCGCCTCCTTGGTCGAGACCGTGAGCGCGTAGGCGATCGGCGGAATCGAGCTGGCCAGCGCGCCAAAGTACGGGACGATCATCGCGATCGCCGTGAACACCGCAAAGAATGCGGCAAACGGCAGTCCGACCAGCTGCAGACCGATGTACGTCAGGCTCCCGAGCACGATCATGCCCACGAACAGCCCGCGGAGCCAGGCGATGTAGGCGGTGCGCAGCCGCCCCAGGATGTGGCTGACTTGCGGCCTGCGCGGGATTGGGAACAGGCGCACGAAGCCGTTGACGAGCGGCTCGGGGTGGATCGCGGTGTACAGGGCCGTCAGGAGCACGACGATGATCGCTGCGACCGCGGCGGCGACGCTCGCCCCAAACGAAGCCACCGGGCCGAGCAGCTTCGACGGGTCGTGTGTGTAGGTCGTGACGAAATGCTGGACCTGCTTGGTGATGTGACCGGGCGACGAACCGGTCAGGCGTCCGAGCCGGCGGCTGAGCGAATCGCCGATCGACGGCAGCGCCGCCGCGAAATGGTTCACCTCGCTTGTGAACACGGGCACGATGAGGGCGATCAGCCCGCCGACCGCAAATAGCCCGAGCAACAGCCCCAGGACGGCCCCGAGCCCACGTGGTACGCGCCGCCGCTGGAGAAAATCGGTGAACGCCGACAGCGGCGTGGCGATGATCACGACGATCAGGACGCCGAGCACCAAGCTGGCGAGCGCCTGGAAGATCATCGCCGCGATCACGAGCCCGAACGCGAGCACGACCGCCTTGTAGACAACCCCCGGAGTGATCTTGGATTCGGCCATTTCGTGAAGCCTGCCCCGGATCTACCCTCGCCTACCCTGCGTGACGCTCGCGCATGGCAGCCTGTACGAGGTGTCTCGCACTCGCAACCGGCCCACCACCCTCGCGCGGTCCGGCGATCTCGTCGCCGAGCGCGACCCCTTGCGCCCCACCGGACGGCTTCTACGCCACGGCGACATGGACGCCTCGTACGTCGATCTCGCCGACCCTACGCATCTCGAGTTCGACTACATGCGATGGATCCGCATCGTGCTCCGCGCCGCCCGCGCGCGCCGGGTCGTGCACGTAGGCGGCGGAGCATGCGCGCTGGCCCGGGCGCTCGCGGCCGAGGACCCGGACGGACGGCAGGAGGTCTGCGAGGTCGACCCCGACGTGCTCGCGCTCGCCCGCGAGCATCTCGGGCTGCGCCGCGCACGGGGACTGCACGTCCGGGTCGCAGACGGACGCGCGTTTATCGCCTTGCAGCCGAGCGCCTGGTGGCACGCGGTAGTGATCGACGCGTTTGTGGGCGCGGCCGTTCCGCGACGCCTGGTCACGGTGCAGGCGCTGGCCGATGTCGCGCGGGTGGCCCCGCTCGCGATCGTCAACGTCGTCGATAACCGCGCGGCCCGCGAGGTCCGCGTGATCGGGGCGGCGATGGCAGCGGCCTATCCGCGCGTGTGGGCGCTCGGCGCGCGCGCCGGCAATACGATCCTCGGCGGCGCGGTGGCCGCGCTTGACCTGCGCCGGATCGCAGCGCTGGCCGCCGCCGACCCCTCCCCCGCACGGCTGACCTCGCCGGAGGCGTTAGCGCAGGCGTTCGCGGGGACGCCGCCGTTCCACGACAACGACCTGCTTTCTCGTGCCCCGGCGGACGCTCAAGTGGAGGGCTGATGTTCGACGGCTTCGCCACGCGCAAGCTCCAGACCGGGCGTGGCCCGATCCACGCGCGGGTCGGCGGCAGCGGCCCGCCGCTGCTGCTCATGCACGGCTATCCCCAGACCCATCTCATGTGGCATTCCGCGGCGCCGCTGCTCGCCGAGCGGTTCACGGTCGTCGCGACCGATCTCTCGGGCTACGGCGAGTCGCTCCGACCGGTGCCCGGCGCCGACCACGCGCCGCACTCGAAGCGCGCGCTCGCGGTCGACCAGGTCCAGGCGATGGCATCGCTCGGGTACGAGCGATTCGCGGTGGCCGGACACGACCGGGGCGGCCGCGTCGCGTATCGGATGGCGCTTGATCACCCCGATCGCGTCACCGCGCTCGCGGTGCTCGACATCGTCCCGACCGCCGAGGTGTGGGCCCGGGCCGACGATCGGCTCGCGCTCGCATACTGGCACTGGGGCTTCCTCGCCCAGCCGGCTCCGCTGCCGGAACGGCTGATCGCCGGCGACCCGGACGCGTACTTCGACTATCACCTGCGCTCGATCGGATTGAACCGCGAGCCGGGCCGATATCCCGAGCACGTGGTCGCGGCCTATCGCGCCCAGCTCGAGGACGAGACCGCGGTCCAGGCGATCTGCGAGGACTATCGCGCGGGCGCGACCATCGACCGCCAGCTCGACGAGGCTGATCGGGGGCGGCAGATCGAGTGTCCGGTACTGGCGCTGTGGGGCACCCACGGCGCGCTCGAGCCGTTCTACGGCGACGTGCTCGCGGTGTGGCGGCCGTGGGCGCGCGACCTGCGCGGCCGCGGCGTCGAGGGTTCGCACTTCCTCGTGGAGGACCGACCCGAAGAGGTCGCGCAGGAGCTGATCGCGTTCTTCGACGGCTCTAGTCGTTAGCGCCGCGAGCGATCGCGGGCCGAGGTGAACAACTGCGCGACCTCGGGGTCCATGTAGTAATCGGTACCGCCGTCGGCGCGACCCTCGGTCGCGATCGGCAGCACGCGACCCAGGTGCCGCGAATAACGGCCCGGCCAGGCGAGGATCCCGGCGACGCCGTGCGAGCCCTTGTCGAGTTCCAGCTGCCTGGCCACCTGCTCGCCGGCGACCCGGTCCCCCGGGCGGTCGGCGAGCAGGTCGAACAACTCGCGCGCCGGCGGAGCCAGCTTGCGATAGAGCCAGGTGGCCTGCTCGAGGTCCTCAGCGGTCCACGCCGCCGCGGCGTCGTGCCGGCGAGAGCCGCGCCGGCCACGGCGGCCGCGCCCTCCGAACGGAGGCGGAGTCCCCGGCTCGGACGTCAGGAACGCCGCAAACCATGCGTAGAACTCCGGCACCCGCTCCTCGGGCACGGCCACCGTGACCTGCTTGTCGGCCATCAGATCTCGGTCGACTCGGTGCCGGGCTCGCGCTGCTCGGCGCTCTCGCGCCGGCGGCCGCAGCCGTGTCCATGTCCGTGTCCGTGATGGCCGTGACCGTGTCGGCCGCGTCGGCCGCGCCGGCCACTCGAGCCCTCCAGGAAGCGTGCGAAGAACGCGTGGAACTCGGCCACCCGATCCTCGGGCACGTCAACCGTGACCTGCGTGTACTGGGAGTTGGGAGTGATATTCGACTCCATGTGTTACTCCTTTGGTTGCTTACGTATGCAAGCATAGCACAAGTAAATACTTAAGTAAAGCGTCCCCGACCTCGGTTGCGATTGGACCTCGTGGGTAGACCCGATTCGAGTGCACTTTCGAGGGAGGACGATCACACGTGGATGAGCTTCAGGTGAGACGACAGGGCCGCGCCGGTCCCGCGCGCCGGAATGCACGCCCGCGCGAGAACGAGCCGGCGCACTGGCCGAAGTCCCGGACGCGAGCGGACCAGGCGAACCGCCACGCGCAGCAGGCCAAGCGCAAGGTCGCCGAGCGCCGCGAGCGCCAATCGGGGGCCGCCGGCTGGGTCGCCGATCGCGCCTCTCAGTGGACCCTCGACGGTCCCGACTTCGACTTCGTCGAGCGCCAGAAGTACCTGTGGAACCCGTTGATGGACTACTGGTTTCGGATGGAGGTCGGCGGCTGGGACAGGCTCCCCGACCCACCGGCACTCCTGATCGGGATCCACTCGGGCGCCCCGTTCGTGTGGGACGCCTGGACCGTCGGCGTGCAATGGTGGCGACGGTTCGGCGACGAGCGACCGCTTCACGGCACCGCGCACGACGCGCTGATGGCGATGCCGGGCCTCGGCGGCTACTTCCGCAAGATGGGCGTCCTGCCGGCGGCGCCGGATAGCATCGCCGGCGCGCTCGCGGCCGGGCGCGACGTCGCGCTGTGGCCGGGCGGCGAGCGCGACTCGCTGCGGACCTGGCGCCAGCGCGACCAGGCGATCCTCGCCGGGCGCATGGGCTTCATCAAGCTCGCGATCCGAAGCGCCGTGCCGATCGTGCCGGTCGCGACCGTCGGCGGGCCTGACTCGATGCCGGTGCTCGCCACCGGCCGCCGGCTCGCCAAGCTGCTCGCGCTCGACCGCGTGGCGCGGCTGAAGACGTTCCCGATCGCGATCCAGGCCCCGTGGGGCGTGTCGCCGGCGCTGCTGCCCGAGATCCCGCTCCCGACCAAGATCCGGACCGCGTTCCAGGACCCGATCGAACTCGACCACGACCCCGACCGGGCCGAGGACGAGCGCTACGTCGAGGCCAAGTACCGCGAGGTCCGCGACAGCATTCAGGCCGGCATGGACAGCCTGGCGCGCCGGCGGCGCTTCCCGCTTTTCGGCTGACGGGGCGGTGTTGGACGTGAATGGCGGCCGGGATACGTGAGGTCGGCGCCTGCGGACCTGCACCGCGCATCAATCGAGTGCATTCGGGGCGACCGCGATGCGTCACGCATGCCCCACATGCGTAACGCATCGCGGTCTGCGTCGCTGGCGCCGAATGATGCGTTTTGCAGCATGTAGGCCGGAGCGTGGCGTGGCGCTTTCGCCCACATAGAGCTGCGTAGGTAAGTGTCCCACCCGGGTGACTCGGGCCCGATCCCACGGCCGAACGACCCCAGACCGCCCGCGCACGTCACCCGGTGCGGACACATACCGGAGCTACGCTGCGACGCGCTGCCTGTGCTTGCCTTCGGCGATTTCTTCGACGACCTTTGCGCAGAAGGCCGGCAGGTCGTCGGGCTTGCGGCTCGTGACCAGCCCGTTGTCTACGACGACCTCCTCGTCGACCCAGTCCGCGCCGGCGTTGCGCAGATCGGTCTGGAGGCTCGGCCATGAGGTGACCTTGCGGCCCTTGGCTATGCCGCTCTCTACCAGCATCCACGGTCCGTGGCAGATCGCACCGACCGGCTTGTCCTGCTCGACGAAGCTGCGGACGAATTTCACCGCGTCCTCGTCACCACGCAGCATGTCGGGGTTGGCCACGCCACCCGGAAGCACGAGCCCGTCGTAGTCGGAGGCGTCGGCGTCCTTGACCGCCTTATCGGCCGTGATCTTGTCGCCCTTGTCGAAGTGCTTCCACATCTCGACCTCGCCCTTCTCGAGCGAGACGATGTCGACGTCGGCGCCCGCCTTGCGCACCGCCTCGAGCGGCTCGGTCACTTCGACTTGCTCGGCGCCCTCGGTGAACAGGAACGCCACTCGCTTGCCCTTGAGTTCATCGGCCATGTCTGACTCCTCTCGTTTCATTCGTCGGTTGTTACTTAGCCGCTACCCAGCGGGTTGCGGCCGCGAAACAGCCGACGGAGCGGGGCCTTCGCCGCGCTCAGGCGCTGATCAGCGTGGGCGTTCCGAGCGGGATGTGGCCGAGCAGCCACCGTCCCTCGGCGAGCGTCAGACGGATGCACCCGTGGCTGGCCGCCTCGCCGATCGTGCCGGTCTCGGGAGTCGAGTGGATCGCAATCCGCGTTCCGCCGGTCCACCCCTGGATCGCATGCGGTGCATTAGCTGAGAGCGCGAGGATGCAGCAGCCGTACGGCCCGCTTGGATCATCGGTGACGAGGCGGTCGGTGACCGCGAAGCGGCCGGTCGGCGTGGGCGCGTTGGGCGTCCCGATCGCGACCGTGTAGCGCTCGACGACCTTGCCTCGGTTGAGCACGGTCAGCCGACGAGCCGACAGCGACACCTTGAGCTGCCACGAGACGCGGCTGAGCGACGTCACGCTCTGCAAGATCCACGCCAAGCGCCCGTTCCCGGCCTGCGGGGCGATCACGCCGAGCCACCCAGGCTTGTGTTTGACCACCCACAGCACCTGGGGCGAGCCGAACTGGGTCTTTGTCCCGAGCTGGGCGATCGTCCGGCCGTCGGGCGACGTGCGTAGCGCGGTGGGGTGGTGGACGAGCGCCACGAGCGAGCCCGACCCGCCGGGGATCGCGGGTAGCCCCGCGCCGGCACGCTTGGGCGCCAGCGCCGAGCCTGTGGTCTGCCCGACCGGCGTGAACCCCTCTGTCGTCGTGGCGGCGGCGCCGGCGGCAGCGTGCTGCAGGCCAATCACCACCCCGACCACGATCGGGATCCCCGGCAGCAGCGCGATGCCCGCCAGCCATGCCCTCCGTCGCCCAGGACGACGGCCCCCGTCGTGTTCACCCGCCATGGTCAGGCAACGTTACCGCAGCGTTCCGTCGGTGTTCATCGGTTCGGCCGTAGGCGCGAAGTACCCTGTGGACGATGTTCGGACTACGAAGCAAGAGGACGATGGTCGAGCCGGATCGGGCGCTCCCCGGACGCGACACCGAGATGCCCGTGCCCGGCCGCCACGCCGTTCTCGGGACGCCACTGAAGCCGCCGTTCCCGGAGGGCTTGGAGCAGGCAATCGTGGGCATGGGCTGCTTCTGGGGCGCCGAGCGCGTGTTCTGGCAGGCGCCCGGCGTGTACACGACGGCGGTCGGCTATGCGGGCGGAATCACGCCCAACCCCACCTACGAAGAGGTCTGCTCGGCGCGCACCGGTCACGCCGAGGTGGTCCTGGTCGTGTTCGACCCGGCCAAGACGAGCTACGAGGAGATCCTCAGGCTGTTCTGGGAGAACCACGACCCCACCGAGGGCATGCGCCAGGGCAACGACGTCGGCACCCAGTACCGCTCCGCGGTCTACTACACGACCGAAGAGCAGCGCGCGATCGCCGAGGCGACCCGCGACGCCTTCCAGCAGCGCCTCAGCCAGGCCGGGTACGGCGAGATCACGACCGAGATCGCCAAGGCCGGGCCGTTCTACTACGCCGAGGACTACCACCAGCAGTACCTCGAGAAGAACCCGTGGGGCTACTGTGGTCTCGGCGGAACCGGCGTCAGCTGCCCGGTCGGCGTCGACGCCACGGCCCCGGCGACGGCCGCCGCGCCTACGACGGGCGGCTGAACGGCGCCGGCGCTCAGCCGCCCGCGACCGCCGGCAGGATCGTCACCTCGTCGCCGTCTGACACGGGCGTCTCGAGCCCGTCGAGGAAGCGGATGTCCTCGCCGCCGACGTAGACGTTGACGAACCGGCGCAGGCCGCCGTCCTCGGCGATCCGGTGGCGCAACTCGCCGAACCGGTCATAGAGGGCGTCGAGCACCTCGCCGACGGTCGAGCCCGACACCTTCGCGGTCGGCTCGCCGTCGGTCGCGGACCGCAGCTGCGTTGGGATCTTGACCGTGACTGCCATGCTCCGCAGTCTTATCACGCCACCGCGGCGACGCGCTCCGCCGCCCGCTCGAACGACTCGAGCGTCGGCTCGATCTCCCAGGCCTCGAACGTTCCGCGCGCGCAGTCGATGGTCTTCAGGCCCTCGCCGGTGATGTACGCGACCACCCGGTCGCCGGGATCGATCTCGCCCTGTGCCGCGAGCTTGGCCAGCACCGCGACGGTGACGCCGCCGGCGGTCTCGGTGAAGATCCCGGTGGTCCGCGCGAGCAGCTTGACCCCCTCGCGGATCTCGTCGTCGGTAACGGCCTCGATCGAGCCTCCGGTCCTCCGGGCAAGCTCGAGCGCGTAGGGACCGTCGGCCGGGTTGCCGATCGCGAGCGACTTGGCGATCGTGTTCGGCTTCACCGGGCGGCAGAAGTCGTGGCCGTCCGCGTACGCGGTGGCGACCGGGGAGCACCCGGTGGCCTGGGCGCCGTGGAACGTCGGCAGCTCGCCCTCGAGCAGGCCGACCTCGAGCCACTCCTCGAACCCGCGCGCGATCTTCGTGAACAGCGAGCCCGAGGCGATCGGGCACACGATGCGGTCGGGCATCTCGAACCCGAGCTGCTCGGCGGTCTCGAACGCGAGCGTCTTCGATCCCTCGGAGTAGTACGGCCGCATGTTGATGTTGACGAACGCCCACTCGCGCTCGCCGGCGAGCTCGGTGCAAAGGCGGTTCACGTCGTCGTAGTTGCCACGAACCGACACGAGGTTAGTGCCGTACACGCCGGTCGCGAGTACCTTCTGCTCCTCGAGATCGAACGGGACGAACACGTAGGACTCGATCCCGGCAGCGGAGGCGTGCGCCGCCACCGCGTTCGCGAGGTTGCCGGTGGACGCGCACGCGATGGTCTCGAAGCCGAGCTCACGGGCGCGGGCGAGCGCGATCGAAACGACGCGGTCCTTGAACGAATGCGTCGGGTTGGCGGCGTCATTCTTGATCCACACCTCGCGCAGGCCGAGCTGCTCCGCGAGCCGGTCGGCCCGCAGCAGTGGCGTCCAGCCCGCCGGCAGCGTGTTGCGCGGCGGCGCCTGCACCGGGAGGAAGTCGCTGTAGCGCCACAGCGAGTGCGGTCCCGCCTGGATGCGGCGCCGGAGCGCGGCGGGGTCGGCGTCCGTCCGGGGCGCGTACGCGACCTCAAGCGGACCGAAGCACCGCTCGCACACGTATCGCGCGTCGAGCGGATAAGGGGTCTTGCATTCTTTGCAGCGAAGAGACTCTGGCGGCATATGTGAAAAAACCTCCGCCGGGGTCTGTGGTCGGAGGTCGAGAAACCGCCCTTTCCACATCTCCCAGGCTTGTTGTTGGAGCCTGATGGAATTGGCACCTTTCCCTTGCGGGAGGTTGCCGGGGCTTCGTCGGGCCAGTCCCTCCACCCCTCTTGATGCGTACAGCTATGTACAACGGAGTATATGCAGACGATCGCCAAAGTTCGAGCCGTCTTGAGCAGGACCGCCGTCGCACCGGAGCGCCGGCGCGTAACGATCCCGTCCTCATGGTGTTGAAGCGTCGGCATGGCCGCCACCTCAGCTGATCCGCTCGAGCGCCTGGAGGCGACGCTCGCGCTCGCGACGAGCGCGCCCAGCCGGCGGATGCTGATCATCGTCAACCCGTACGCCACGACGGTATCGGACCGTCTGAAGAACCTCGTCGTGTACGCGCTGCGCGGCCGCTACCAGGTCGACGCGATCGACACCGCCTCGCGCGACCACGCCACCGAGCTGTCGCGCGAAGCGGCGGGCGAAGGGTACGACGTGGTCGTCGCGTTCGGCGGCGACGGCACCGTGAACGAGGCCGCGAACGGACTCGCCGGCTCGAACACACCGCTGTGCTGCCTCCCCGGGGGCCGAGCGAACGTGTACTGCCGGATGCTCGGGATCCCGACCGACGTCGTCGACGCCACCGAACACCTGCTGCTGATGGCCGACGACTGGCACCCCAGGCGCGTGGACATCGGCTCGGTCAACGAGCGCAAGTTCGTGTTCTCCGCCGGCGTCGGGCTCGACGCCAGCGTGGTCGAGCGGGTCGACGCGCACCCGCATCTGAAGGCCCGGTACGGGGAGTGGTACTACACGGTGACGGGCGTCACCACGTTCACCCGGCGCTACCTGCTGCGTCCCCCCCGCCTTGAGGCGCGGATCGGTGACGAGACGATCGCGGGCGTGACGGCGATCATCCAGAACTCGACGCCGTACACCTACTTCGGCGACCGCCCGGTGCAGATGGCCGAGGGCGCGACGCTGACGAGCGGCGACCTTGCGGGCGTAGTGCTCGACCGCGCCCGGCCGACCGACGTCCCGACGATCCTCGGCCGTGCCCTCTTGAGCAATTTCAAGGTCAGCCGGCACCGCCACGTCCACTCGTTCTCAGGTATCCAGGGGCTCAGCATCCGCACAGTCGACGAGCGGCCGCTCCCCCTCCAGGTCGACGGCGACTACCTCGGCGAGGTCGCCGAGGCGGTGTTCGGCGTTACGCCGGGCGGGATCGCCGTAGTCTCCTGAGCGTGCGCCGCCCCACGCTCGCACTGCACTGCGTATCCGTGATCGGAGTGATCGCGGCGATCGCGATGATCGCGGTGCCCGCCCTCGGGTCTGCCCATCCGCTCCCGGCGGCACCCGGCTGCCCCGTGTTCCCGGCAAACAACCCGTGGAACCAACGGGTCGACCGGCTGCCGGTGGCCAAGAACTCGGGGGCGCTGATCGCGAGCATCGGACTGAACGATCCGGTCCACCCCGATTTCGGCTCCGGGCTGTACAACGGCGAGCCGATCGGGATCCCGTACACGGTCGTCTCGTCATCGACGAAGAAGGTCCCGGTGTCGTTCCAGTACGCCTCGGAGTCCGACAGGGGCCCGTATCCGCTGCCGCGCGGCGTCCCGATCGAGGGCGGCTACGGCTCTACGGGCGACCGTCATGTGATCGTCGTCGACCGCAGCACCTGCAGGGACTATGAGCTGTTCGCGGCGTATCCCCATGACGGCGGAAAGCGATGGACGGCCGGGTCGGGTGCGATCTTCAACCTGCGCTCGAATCACCTGCGGCCCGCCGGCTGGACCTCGGCCGACGCCGCCGGCCTCCCGATCCTCCCCGGGCTGGCCCGCTACGACGAGGTCGCGGCCGGGTCGATCGACCACGCGCTCCGGTTCACAGCGCCATGCACGGCGGCGCGGTACGTCTACCCGGCGCGCCACGAGGCCTCGACGTGCCACGGCGCGAACCTCCCGCCGATGGGTCTCCGCGTTCGCCTGAAGGCGAGCGTCAACATCTCCGGGCTGCCCTATCAGGCGCGCGTGGTCGCGGAGGCGCTCAAGCGCTACGGGATGATCCTCGCCGACAACGGCTCGCCGTGGTTCATCTCGGGCGCCCCCAACAAGGGCTGGAACAACGACGCGTTGCACCTGCTCGACCGGCTCACCGGCCGGGACTTCCAGGTCGTCGACACGAACTCGGTTCCACACCCGGGCCTCTAGCCGACCCCGCCCGGGGCACTCGCCCTGGTCTCAAACCAACCAGAGCCCCCAGATCTCGCCGGCGCCGGCAAGATAAGCGCCTGACCGGCGCTGATGTAGCCAAGGCGTATCTCCAGCCGGAGGTCTGGCGTCTTGTGCACCGCCGGTGGGGACTCGACGGCTGTATAAGGCCCGAAACTACGTGCACAAACCGGGCTCGCGGGACATGAGCACGTGGGGAATGCTTATGGCCCGGAGGTCGCGGACGGGCGTTGAGGTTTCGGGCCTTGTGCATAGGCTGCTGAGGTTGCCGGCGCCCGCCGGCAACCGGGCCCACCCCCGCCGGCGCCGGGCCAGCCGGCCCACGGGGGGTGAACTGACCGGGCTGAGAGCTCTTAAGGCCCGTGAGTGCGTATCGCCTGACCGACCGCGACGTGCAGGTCCTCGCGTTCCTCGCCGAGCACCGGCTCGCGCTCGCCCCGCATGTCGCGACGCTCCTCGCCACCTCGTCCGCGACGGCGGCGAGACGGCTGAGCAAGCTCGCGAACGCCGGGCTGGTCGCCCGCCGGCTCCCGTTCCCAGGCGAGCCGCCTTCCTTCCAGATCACGCGCAGCGGCCTCGCGGTCATCGCCAGCCCGCTCGGGGCGCCCGGGGACGACCTGCGCGAGTACGCGCATGACGTCGGCCTCGCCTGGCTGTGGCTCGCCGCGCATGGCGGAACGTTCGGTCCGCTCGAGGAGATCGTCGGCGAGCGTCGGCTGCGCTCGCTCGACGGCTCGCGCGAGCCGGGCGCCGCGCCGCTCGCGGTCCGGCTCGGCGGCTTCGGTCCGCACGGCCGCGAGCGGCTCCACTACCCCGACCTCGTGCTCCGCACCGCCGACGGCCGGCGGGTCGCCCTCGAGCTCGAGCTGACGCAGAAGACGCGGACCCGCCTGGAGACGATCCTCGGCGGCTACGGCGCCGATCCGCGCTTCGCCGGCGTCGTCTACCTGGTCGAACGCGCGTCGGTCGCGCGGTCGGTCGAGTCGGCGGCGCGCCGGCTGGGGATCGAGCCGCTCGTCCACGTCCAGCGCATCCGCTCGACCGTGTCGAAGCAGGTGACCGGCGCCGCCGTCAGCGCCGAGCGCGGGCCGCGGGCCCGCGCCGGCGCGCACACGGTCCGCGCCGGCGCGCGAACCGCGCGCGCCGCCCAGGAGGCGGCCCGCTGAGACCGCCGTCGCGGATCCCTGCCCTGCGCCGGTACCTGGCGCTCGCGGCCTTCGTCGCGCTCGTGCTGCTGCCGGCGCCGGTGGCGTGGCCGGTGCTCGGCGCGATGCTCGCGGTCTCGGCGATCCGAGGAGTGCGCCTCGTGGCCGGCCTCAGGCCCGCGCGCCGCGGTGACGGCGAGATCGTGCTCGGCGTCGACGGGCGCGGGCGCCCGGTGGTTCTCGCCGAGGACGAGCTCTCGGCGCACGGTCTGATCGTCGGCGCGAGCGGCGCCGGCAAGACCACGACGCTGCTGACGATCCTGAGCGACCAGATTCGCCGCGGGCGGCCCGTGGTCGCGATCGACATGAAAGGGTCGCCGGCGTTCGCGCGCGACCTGGCGGCCGCCGCGGCGGCCGCCGGGCGCCCGATCAAGGTGTGGACGCTCGACGGCGGCGCGTACTGGAACCCGCTCGCCCACGGCAACGCGACCGAGCTGAAGGACAAGCTGATCGCGACCGAGCGCTTCACAGAGCCTCACTACATGCGCGCCGCCGAGCGCTACGTGCAGACCGTGCTCCAGGTCCTGGCCGGCGTCCACCCCGGACGGGCGCCGACGCTGTCCGAGGTCGTCGATCTGATGGAACCGCGCCGGCTCGCGACCGCGCTCAGGCACCTCGATCGACCGACGCGCGAGCGGATCCAGGATTACCTGGTTGCGCTGACCCCGGATCAGGTGAGCGCGGTCAGGGGGCTGCAGACGAGGCTCGCGGTCCTGACCGAGTCGCACACCGGCCCGTACCTCGGTCCGCCGAGCGAGACGAGCGCACCGGGCGCGCCCATGATCGACCTGCGGGAGGCACTCCGCGACCCCGGCGTCGTGGTGTTCAGCCTGAACTCGAGCAAGTACGGAAAGCTCGCGTCCCAAATCGGGACGCTCGCCGTGCAGGACCTCGTCGCGGCCTCGGGCGATCGGCTGATCGAGCGAGCCCATGGCCGCTCGCTCGACCAGGCGCTGATCGCGATCGACGAGTTCTCGGCGATCGGCGCCGACCACGTCATCGCCCTGTTCGCGCGCGGACGCGAATCCGGCACGCCCGTGCTGGTCGCCACCCAGGAGCTCGCCGACCTCGAGCGAGCCGCGCCCGGCCTCAGGGACCAGATCCTCGGCCTCACCGCGGTCAAGATCGCCCACCGCCAGGACGTTCCTGGCTCGGCCCAGACGATCGCGCAGATCGCGGGCACGGAGAAGGTCTGGGAGGTGACCCGCCAGCTCGGCGGGCGGCTTCTCGGGGGCCACCCGACCGGCCGCGGCACGAGGCGCGAGGCCGAGCAGTTCATCGTCCACCCGAACGAGATCAAACGCCTGGCGACCGGCGAGGCGGTCCTGATCTCGAAGATCCGGGGCGCGAGGCCGCGGACCGTGAGGGTCACGCCGCCGCAGCCGCCGCCGCCCGAGCTAGGCCGCTGACCGCGGGGTTGGGCGGGGGGCGGGCGGGGGGATGAGCGGGGGGGCGGGCGGGGACCCACTACACACACGAACCCGAGCGCCGTCTCGCCGAGCGCCTCGAAGCAGTGCAGCTCGTCGCCGGCGACGTACACGACATCGCCCTCGCCGACCTCGTGCGCCTCGTCGCCGAGCGTGACCCGCGCCCGCCCCGCGACGATCATCACGCCGTGGTCGTGGGGGTGGCGCTCGCGCGCAGTCCTGCCGCCGGGCGGAACCTCGAAGTAGCGCATCCGGTACTGGCTGGCGCCCTCGGGCTCGCCGATCAGCTCGTGCTTGCGGACCCCGGCGAGCGACGGGTCGTCGTAGGCCTGCGGCTCGACGCCCTCCCAGCCGGCCCCAGCCTTCGCCCCGCCGGCGCCAGCGGGCGAGCCGGAGCGCCGATGGATCACGCCCACGGAGCGGCCCCCGACCCTACGCGGCGGCGGGCGTCACCCGGTAGGCGTCGAACACCGCATCGATGTTGCGCAGCCGGTTGATCGCTTGGTCGAGTGACCGCGTGTCCCCGACCTCGACCACGAACCGGTTCTTGACCATCGGGTGGTTGACCGTGCAACGGGCCTCGAGGATGTTGATCCCCGCCTCGGCGAACGTCCTCGACATGTCCTCGAGCAGCCGATGGCGGTCCCAGCCGTCGACCTCGATCTCGACCCGGAACGACGTCTCGGGGTCGCCGTCCCAGGACACGGCTGTGAATCGCTCGGGATCTTTCTTGAGGACGGCGACGTTCGGGCAGTCTTCGCGGTGGATCGTGATCCCGCGCCCGAGCGATATGTAGCCGACGATCGGGTCGCCCGGGACCGGCCGGCAGCACTTGGCCAGCCGAAGCATGACCTCGTCGATTCCCTCGACCGAGATCCCGAACCGCGACGAGGTGGTGGTGGCACGCGAGCGCCGCCGGCGCGTCTTCAGCAGGTCGTCGGCCGCGGTCGGCTCTGACTCCGCGGTCTCGCCCTGCTTGAGGCGCTGCATGATCTTGTTGACGACGACCTTGGCCGAGACCTTCGCGCCGCCGAGCGCGATGTAGAAGTCATCCGCCTTGCGGAAGCCCATCTCGCGGATCACGTCGGCGAGCAGCGGCGAGCCGACGATCTTCTGGGCCGGCAGCCCCTGCTTGCGAAGCGCTTCCTGCAGCTGCTCGCGGCCGGTGTGCTCGGAGTCCTTGCGCGACTCCGCCTTGAACCAGGCCTTGATCTTGTTGCGCGCCCGCGTCGTCTTGACCAGCGCCAGCCAGTCGCGCGAGGGACCGCGCTCGCGCTTGGAGGTCAGCACCTCGACGATGTCGCCCGAGCGCAGCTGGTAGGACAGCGGGACGATCTTGCCGTTGACCTTCGCGCCGACGCAGCGATGCCCGACGTCGGTGTGGATCTCGTAGGCGAAGTCGAGCGGGGTGGCGCCGGACGCGAGCGACTTGACCTCGCCCTTCGGCGTGAACACGAACACCTCGTCCTCGAACAGGTCGACCTTGAGCGTCTCCATGAACTCCCGCGGATCCGCCTCCTCCTGTTGCCAGTCGAGCAGCGAGCGCAGCCACTTGAGCTTCGTGTCCGACGCCGGCGGCCCCGCCGGGCCGTTGCCGTCACGCGGGGAGGTCTCCTTGTACATCCAGTGCGCGGCGATCCCGTACTCGGCGAGGTCGTGCATCTCGCGGGTGCGGATCTGGATCTCGAGCGGCCTGCCCTCGGGCCCGATCACGGTCGTGTGCAGCGACTGGTACATGTTGAACTTGGGCATCGCCACGAAGTCCTTGAACCGACCGGGGAGCGGCTTCCACAGCGAGTGGATCACGCCGACGGCGCCGTAGCAGTCCTTGACCGACCCCACGATCACCCGCATCGCGGTGAGGTCGTAGATCTCGTTGAACTCGCGCCCCTTTTTCGTCATCTTCGAGTAGATCGAGTAGAAGTGCTTGGCGCGGCCCGAGATCTCGGCGTGGATGCCGAGCTCCTCGAGCTCCTTGTTCACGTACGTCGCGGCCTGGTTGACGTACCGCTCGCGTTCGACGCGCTGCTGGGCGACCAGCCCCTTGATCTCGTTGTACTTGCGCGGGTGGAGCGTCTGGAACGCGAGGTCCTCGAGCTCCCACTTGATCGCGTGGATGCCGAGTCGGTGCGCGATCGGCGCGTAGATGTCGAGCGTCTCCCGCGCCTTCTCGATCTGCTTCTGCTTGGCCATGGCGCCGATCGTGCGCATGTTGTGCAGACGGTCGGCGAGCTTGATCAGGATGACCCGGATGTCCGTGGCCATCGCGACCATCATCTTGCGGTAGTTCTCGGCCTGAGCCTCGTCGCGCGACTGGAACGTCAGGCCGGTCAGCTTCGTGACGCCGTCGACAAGCGCGGCGATCTCTTCGCCGAACGCTTCGCGGACCTCCTCGAGCGACGCCGAGGTGTCCTCGACGGTGTCGTGCAGCAACGCGGCGCACAGCGTCTCGGTGTCGAGCCGCATCCCCGCGCAGATCTTGGCCACACCGACCGGATGGACGATGAAGTCCTCGCCCGACTGCCGGCGCTGATCGGCGTGGTGCACGCACGCGTACACGAACGCCTCCTCGACCCGATCGCGGTCGATCGTGGCCGCCGCCTCGTGCGCGTGCTCCTCGACGATCGCGAACAGGTCGCCCAGCAGCCGGCGCTCGGCCGGCGTGAGCTCGGAGCGCTCAACGGTCTCGCCGTGCGCGTCCGCCTCGGCGACGCCGTCGACCGGCGGCCGCGAGTTCGGGAGCAGTGGCGCGCCGGCGCCGTCGCGGCCGTTCGAAACCGTCCCGTCCTTCTGACGGTCTCGGCTCAACCTCCTGGGAGATGATTTGCGCTGCTCAGGAATCGTCGACCTTCCTCGTACCGCTGAGCGTAGACCCTGTACGCCGGGGACCGCTCCAACGCCGTCGGTGCGGCGCCCACGATCGCGAGGGCCGGCAGGTCCCGGTCGAGGCTGACGAGCCCGAGCTCCGCGAGGACCCTGATCAGCCGAGCCGCCAGGCGTGCCGGGCGTCCATGCGGACCGTCTCCGCGAAGCAGGTGCTCGAGCTCCTCGCCGGTCTCCCTCCCCCGCAGCCTGAGGCTCCGGTAAAGGGCCACGAGCGAAGCACGGAGTCCGTACTCCAGCTCGTGCATCTGCTGTGCAAAGCGTAGCTCAGGCGCGCCCCACGCCAGGTGGGTGAATCCGCCACCGAGGTCGAGCGCCGCCCGGCCGTCGGAGCCCGCCGGCGGGTCGAGCGCGACGAGCTGGACGAATCGCTCGGCGATTCCCGGGTCCCGCGCGAGCGCGTGGTAGGAGATCAACGCGAACCCGCCGGTCCTCGAGTGCAGGCCGGCGTGCCGGCGCGGCGCGTCGGCGCACACAGCGAGCACCCCACCGCCGGCCGCGACCGCGTCGCGCAGGACCGCGAGCGGGCTGTGGCCGCGGCGGTCGAGCACCGTCCGCGCGCCCGCCGCCGGCGCCGGCAGCGGGTCGATGTCCGAGGCCTCGAGCGCCGCCTTGAGGTAGTCGTCGGGCTCGCCGAGCACTTCGATCGGATCCGGAGTGCACGCCCGCGCATGCCCGAGCACGAGGCGCGGCTCGACCGCGCCGTTCCAGAAGTTGCGCTCGAGACGGAACGTCGCGTCGGCCGGAGCGTCGACCTCGACACCGAGCCGGCCGCCGCACCCGAAGGCGACCGCACGCGCGCTGATCCCGCCCGAGCCGACGACGAAGCGCAGATGGCGCCCCTCCCCCATCGGCCGCAGGTCCCGAAGCCGCGCCCCGGGCACGAGCAGACGGCTGCGCGGGTTGCCCATTCCGCACGGCTCGAGGCGCTCGAGCTCCTCGGCGAGCTCGAGGCCGAGCTCGCACCCCGACGCGATCGCGTCGACCCGCTCGCGCGGGACGAGCATCTCCGGGAGCAGGACCTCGCCGGCGTGGCGCTCGAGCGCGCAGCGGAAGCCGTCGAGCCGGTCGCGGCGAATCGACATGCCGGCGGCGGCGCGGTGGCCGCCGTAGCGGTCTAGATGCTCGGCGCTGGCGTGCAGTGCGCCGAGCAGGTCGAAGCCCGGAATGCTCCGGGCGGACCCCGAGCCCTCGTCGCCCTCGAGCGCGACGACGACCACCGGGCGGTGGTGGCGCTCGACGATCCGTGAGGCGACGATCCCGACCACCCCGGGATGCCACCCCTCGCCGGCGAGCACGTACGAGAGCCGCTCGCCCTGCTCGGCGACCTGGGCCTCGGCCTCCCACACGATCCGCTGCTCGACCGCGCGGCGCTCGGTGTTGACCCGGTCGAGCTCGGACGCGATCTCGGCGGCGCGCCGCTCGTCGGCGGTCAGCAGCAGCTCGAGGCCGGCATCGGCGCGGCGCAGCCGGCCGGCGGCGTTGATCCGGGGCGCGAGCCGGAAGCCCAGTGTGCCGGTGTCGAGCGCGCTCGGATCGGCCTTCGCGACGGTCATCAGCGCGCGCAGACCCGGTCTGGACGTACGCGACAGCGCGAGCAGGCCCTCGCGGACGAGCCGGCGGTTCTCGCCGACGAGCGGCATCAGGTCGGCAACCGTCGCGAGCGCGACGAGCTCGACGTCGTCCTCGACGCCGGGCGCGCCGAGCGCCTGCGCGAGCTTGTAGGCGACCGCGGTTCCGCACAGATCGGCGCACGGGTACCCGCACACGGCGGGGTGAACGATCTCGCAGTCCGGCAGCCGCCCGTCCGCCCGGGGCGCGTGGTGGTCGCTGACGACGACGTCGACGCCGGCCTCGCGCGCGGCCGCGACCTCGTCGACCGCGGTGATCGCGCAGTCGACCGTGATCAGCAGCGCCGTGTCGCGCGCGGCGAGGCGGCAGACGGTGTCGAGCGCCAGGCCGTAGCCGTCGGTCAGCCGGTCGGGGAGATACCAGCCGACGTCCGCCCCGAGCGCGCGAAGCGCGCGGACCATCGTCGCCGTTGCGCACACGCCGTCGACGTCGTAGTCGCCGTGGACGACGATCCGGCTGCCGTCCCGGATGTGGCGCTCGATCGTCGCGATCGCGCGGTCGATCCCAGCGAACGCGCTCGGGTGATGGGCCTCGGTCGGGTCAAGAAACGCGCGCGCGTCGGCCAGGTCGGACAGCCCGCGGCGGACGAGCACCTGCGCGAGCACATGGCTCACGCCCAGCTCGCGCTCGAGCGCGAGCGCGGCTTGTAGGTCATACGGCGGGATCTCGAGCGCCGGCGCCGGCGCGACCGGGTCCGGAACCGCCCGGAGCCCGACGTCCGCGCGGTGCGTGACATCCGCGCCGGGAGGGTCGATCGACTGTGGGCGAAGGGCCGCCGTTGCCTCGGGCATGACGGCAGCGTATGAACCGCCCCCGACGGAACCCCGGCGACTACGCCCTGATCAGGCCATTTCGGGCCCGATGCCCGTCGCGCGCTCGCGCCGGACGCCCTCGAACCAGATCGCCGCGAGGCCGATCAGCGCGCCCGGAATCGCCTCGAGCGCCGTCGCCAGGTCGGTGTCGTGCCGCGACGGAACCGAGAACCCGTGAATCGCCCAGGCGATGAACACCGCGCCAATCAGGGCGCCGATCAGCGCGCCCACGATCCCGCCCCAGAACCGGTCGGGAAGCCAGATCGTGAAGTGCCAGAGGGCGAGACCCATCATGCCCCACGCAAGGATCGCCATCAGCGAGGCCTCCCGTGACGGCGGTTGCGCGACCTCGGCTTGGTCGGCCGCTTCTGCGACGGGGCGACACCCTCGTTCTCGGCGACGTCCGGCGCGGGCTTGACGTCGTCGGCGGGGGGCTGCTGCGCCTCGGGTTGCGGTGGCGGCTGCTGCGGGGCCTGCGGGGCCTGCGGGGCGCCGTTGCCGGCGCGGCCCGATCCGTCGCGGGGCGTGCCGCCGTCCGCGCGTCGCGAGCGGCGGGTGATCCCGGATTGTGGGCGCGGCCTCTGCGTCCCGGACGCCGGCGCGTCCTCCTCGCTGGTATGAGCGAGGCGCTTTGTCAACGTCGACGTGCGGTGGCCGCGACGGTCCGCATCGGCGAGATCGAGATCGAGATCGCGCTTCATCTGCTCGAACTCGGCCGCGGACACGCCCTCGGGCGAGGGCTCGGTCAGCCGTCCGGCGCGCCCGCCGCGCCGCTGCGCCGGCTCAATGTCGGCCGCGGTCGTGGCGTAGGCGGGCACGTGTCCGAACTCAGCCTCGATTCGTTCGCGGCGGTGCCGGTACTGGCTCTCGCGCTCCTTCCAGTGCGTGAGCACCGGAGACGCGATGAAGATCGACGAGTACGCGCCTGACGCGACCCCGACGAGCAGCGCGAACGCGAAGTCGGTCAGTTCGGTCGAGCCCGCCGTGCCGCCGAACAGAAGCAGCGCGATGATCGGCATCAGTGTGCACGAGGTCGTCGCGATCGATCTCGTCAGCACCTCGGACATCGACCGGTTGACGATCTGGGAGAAGGCCGCCCGCGGCATCCGCGGGACGTTTTCTCGTATTCGGTCGAACACGATGATCGTGTCGTACATCGAGTAGCCGAGAATCGTCAGCAGCGCCGCGACCGTCGCGGTCGTCACCTGGCGACCGGTCAGCGCGTACACGCCGCTCGTGATCAGCAGGTCGTGCGCAAGGGCGATCATCACCGGTACCGCGAACTTCCACTCGAACCGCAACGCGACATAGCCGGCGATCACGAGCAGCGACGCGATGATCGCGATCGCCGCGCTGTTGGCGACCGTCCTCCCGAACGTCGGCCCGACCGATGTGTAGTCGAAGTTCTTGCCACTGCCCGAGATCCCGAACTTGTTCTGGAGCGCGGTCTGGACCTCGTTCCGCCCGCCCTTGGGCAAGGTCTTGAACGAGATCTGGTACGCGTTGTTGCCTAGCGTCTTGTCGCCGCTCACCTTCTGGACCGTGGGGTTCGAGATGCCCTCGGACGTCAGCAGGTTCGTCACCTGCTGCTGGGTCGCGGCCTGCTCGAGCCCGACCGTGATTCGCGTCCCCGACGTGAAGTCGATGCCGAGGTTCAGGCCCTTGCCGCCGATCGCCAGCGCGCCGACCAGCAGGATCACGCCCGACATCGAGAAGAAGTACCTCGAGGCTCCCATGAAGTCGAACTTCCAGGTGCGCTTCTCGCCGCCCGCGCCGAGCATCGACGGGCTCGAGATCATGCGCGAGTTGCCCATCGTGCTGAGGATCGCCTGCGTGGCCATCACCGCGGTGAACAGCGAGACGAACGTGCCGATCCCGAGCGTGAATGCGAACCCCTGGACGTCGGATGTCGCGAGCACGAACAGGATGAACGCGGTCATGATCGTGACCACGTTCGCGTCGATGATCGCGGTCAGGCCTTTCTTGTAGCCGGTGACGATCCCCTGGCGGATCGATCTGCCGTTGCGTATCTCCTCTTTGACGCGTTCGAAGATCACGATGTTCGCGTCGGCGGCGACGCCGATCGTCAGGATCAGTCCGGCGATCCCCGGCAGCGTCAGCGTGATCGGGATCAGCTTGATCAGCGCGTAGAAGTAGATCCCGTAGATCAGCAGCCCGAAGGTCGCGATCACGCCGAGGATCCGGTAGTAGGCGATCAAGAAAACGACCACGATCAGGAGCCCGAGCAGGCCCGCGGTGAGGCCGTTGTGGAGCGCCTGCTTGCCGAGCGTCGCCGACACCTGCGACTCCGAGATCAGCTTGAGGTTGATCGGCAGGGCCCCCAGCCGGAGCTCGTTCGCGAGGTCCTGGGCGGTGTTGATCGTGAAGCTGCCCGAGATGTCGGCGCCCTGGTCGCCGTTGATCCCGTCGGGGTACTGCTTGTAGCTGATGTACGGGACGGTGATCAGCTGGTTGTCGAGCGCGACCGCGAAGTGCTGGTTGAGCGACTGCCCGAGGCCGCTGACGAGGTCGCCGCGGCGGGCGATGTTCGCCGTGACGTTCTGGAACTCGCCCTTGCCCTTGTTGCTGAAGCCGAACGTGACGTCGGGCTCGCCCGAGCTCGGGTCGCTGCTCTGCTGCGGGTTCGTGATATCGCTGCCGCGGAGCGCGACGTTGTCCTTGAGCACGAAGAACTCCGCGCTCGGATCGCCGATCGGCGTCGGCTTGGAGAAGTTCGCCGGGATCGCCTGGAGTACGACGGTTCCGCGGGGCACGACCAGGATCTGTCCGTCGGACGCGGTCACGCCCGCCGGCAGCCCGGACAGCAGCGCCTCCTTGCTGTCGTCAGGCCCGTTCAACAGGCAGTGCTGCCCGGCGGTCGGCACGGTGTTGTTGGCCTTGGCCACCGCCTCGCACGCCGCGCTTCCGGGCGCCCCGAACATGTAGTACTCGTTCGTGATGCGCGAGTTCGAGTCGCTCGCGTTGTACGGCTGCTTGGACGCGAGCGTGACCGCGTCGTACAGGTTCATGCTCCCCGCGCCCGGCTGCCCGGGGGACCCATTCGTCCCGGACCCCTGGCTGATCGTGGTCGCGGTCGGGTCCTGGGTCTGGAGCTGGCTCGCGACCGTCTTGCCGTTCGGCGTGAGCACGTTCTCTTCCCAGTCATAGAACGCGAGCTGCGCGGTCGTGCCGACCTCGCTCTCGGCTCGTGACGTGTCGCTGACGTTGGGGAGCCCGACGGTGATCTGGTTGTCGCCCGAGGTCTGAATCTCGGGCTCGGCGACGCCCAGCTGGTCGACGCGGTTGCGCATGATGTCGACCGCCCGCTGAAGGGCGTCCGGCGTCACCTTCGGCGTCTGCGCGCTCGGTAGGCCCTGGTAGACGAGCTCGACGCCGCCCTTGAGGTCGAGTCCGAGAACGGTCTTCTTGGACTTGACCGCGCCGGGCACCCCCGCGATGACGATCAGCGAACCGATCAGCAGCCCGACGACGATGAGCAGGACGAAGCCATTTCGCTGGCGATCACTCATTAGTCGTGGTGGATGCTAGAGGTAGTCGGGGTTCGGCGGGGCGGTCGAGTCGGCTCGACCGTCACTTGTGGTTCGTTGGCGTCAGGACCACCAGCACTCCACCCTCTTCGTCATCGTACGCCGGGAAGATGTCCGCGACCGCCCTGGCGGGCAGGTCGCGCTCGGCGTGGACCTCCACCGGCTTGCTCTTGACCCGGACCTCCCACTCGAGCGCGGTGCCCACGTGGTCGGTGCCGTCCTCGAAGCGCAGCCCGAGAACGTCGTGCACCGGGCGCCCGATCACCTGCTCGGTCTTCAGCCCGGTCAACTCGAACGAGCCGCGGCCACAGTCGACGATCCTGCCGTCGCCGTCGCACGCGAAGAACGCCGCGTTGGGCGCCGGGTAGTAGTCGTCCAGCAGCTCGTAGAGGTACGCGAAACCGCACTTCTCGCAGCCCCGCGCCTCGCGCCGGAAGCCCGCGTTGCGATCGGTCCCCATCGACCGGTTTCCGCAGTGGGGGCAGAGGAAATAGTGCTCGTGACTCATCGGCGCCCTGAGGATAGCCGCACCCCCCGCCGCCACCCGCCAGCTCTTCACGAATACTTAAAGGAGCGAAAGCGGGCCTGGAGCTTCCATACCGAGGTGCTCGAACGCTCTCCGGGTGGCCGCGCGTCCCCGCGGCGTTCGCTCGATCAGGCCGCGCTGGAGCAGGTAAGGCTCGTACACGTCCTCGATCGTGTCCTGCTCCTCGCCGACGGCGACCGCGAGCGTCGACAGCCCGACGGGTCCCCCGCCGAACATCTCGCAGATCGCGCGAAGGATCTCGCGGTCGAGCCGGTCAAGGCCGGCGTGGTCGACTCCGAGGAGGTCGAGTGCCTCGATCGCGACCTCGCCGCTGACGACGCCCGTGCCGCGAACCTCGGCGTAGTCGCGTACCCGCTTCAGCAGTCGATTGGCGACACGCGGGGTGCCGCGGCTGCGCTCGGCGATCGCGACGGCGCCGCTGTCCTCGATCGTCACATCGAGCAGACGCGCGGACCGGCGGACGATCGTCGCGAGGTCCTCGGGGCCGTAGTGCTCGAGGCGATGCTGGATCCCGAAGCGGTCGCGGAGCGGCGTGGTGATCAGCCCGGTCCGCGTCGTCGCGCCGATCAGCGTGAACGGCGGCAGCGGGATCGTGACCACGCTCGCTCCCGCTCCCTGACCGATCGTGATCGGCAGACAGCCGTCCTCCATCGCCGGGTAGAACGTCTCCTCCAGTGCGCGTGGCAGTCGATGGATCTCGTCGACGAAGAACACCGCGCGTGGCTGAAGCGCGGTCAGGAACGCCGCGATGTCGCCCTTACGCTCGAGCGCGGGGCCGGCGGTCTGGACGAATGGGACGCCGAGCTCGGCGGCGACGATCTGCGCGAGCGAGGTCTTGCCGAGCCCGGGCGGCCCGGCGAACAGGACGTGGTCGAGCGCCTCGCCACGGCTGGCGGCGGCCTCGATCGAGACCGCGAGCTGGTCCTTGACCGCGGCCTGGCCGACGAAGTCCTCGAGCCGGCGGGGGCGGAGCGAGCGGTCGAGGTCCTCCTCGGGCAGCTCGTGCGGATCGTGGATTCGATCCCGCCCGCCTTCCTCCCGGCCGTCCGGCCTGTCGGGGTGGATCGGGGATGGGAGGGTGGGATCTCCAATCCCGCGGATCGGGCTCATCGGCGCGCCGACCGGAGGGCGTGGGCGATCAGATCCTCGGGCCGGTCGCCCTCGGCGCCGTCGAGCAGCTCGTCGACCTCGCTCGGGGTGTAACCGAGGCCGATCAGGCCGTCGCGCGCGAGGCCTCGCGGATCCTCGCCGCGGATCGCGGTGAGCGCGGTCGACAAGGCCGACGTGGCGCCGACCTTCTCGCGCAGCTCGACGATGATCCGCTCCGCGGTCCGCTTACCGACGCCGGGCGCCGCCTGCAGCCGAGCGGCGTCGCCGGCCGCGACCGCGGCGAGCAGCTCGCGCGGCGGGCCGCCCGAGAGGACCCCGAGCGCAACCTTGGGGCCGACCGACTGGACCGCGATCAGCATCAGGAACAGCTCGCGCTCCTCCTCGCTGCCGAATCCGTACAGCGCGAGCGCGTCCTCGCGGACCACGAGGTGGCTGTGCAGGAGCACTTGCTTGCCGACCGCCGGCACGTGCTTGAGCGTCTCGGCCGAGACCGCGAGCCGGTAGCCGACACCGCCGCAGTCGACGACCACGTGATCGGTGCGGCGGACCGCGACCGTGCCCGACACCATCGCGATCATGTGCGCGCTCCCGCCCGGAGCTTCGTACGACGGAGCGCCCGGTCGAGCGGCGCGCGGTTGCACTCGCAGATCGCGACCGCCAGGGCGTCGGCGGCGTGGTCGGGCGACGGGATCTCGGACAGCCCGAGCAACCGCGCGACCATGCGCCCGACCTGATCCTTGCCCGCGCGACCGTTCCCGCACACCGCGCCTTTGACCTGCTGCGGGGTGTAGGACCGCGACGGGATCCCACGCTGGCCGGCGGCGAGCAGCACCACCCCGCGCGCCTGGCCAACCGCGAACGCGGTCCTGGCGTTGGCGCCGAAGTACAGCTCTTCGATCGCGACCGCATCCGGCCGGTAGCCGTCGAGCAGCGAAACAACGTGGCCGTGGATCTCGGCCAGACGGCGCTCGAGCCGGACGCCGGCGGGCGTCTCGATCACGCCGGCGGCAAGAGCTCGCAGCGTCGACCCGGTGCCCTCGACGATGCCGTAGCCCGTGCTCGCGGTCCCGGGGTCGATTCCAACCACGATCATGAGATCACCATTCTGCGTCGGGAGCCGGACGCCTCCCCGATGCAGGGGGCGTTACGCCGCCTGTCCCCCAGGCCCGTCGGGGGAAACCGGCGCCTGCTGCTCCGCGATGATCTCGCCGCACATCTCGACGCACTCGTTGCAGATCGCGACCTGTGGCGTCGGGCCGGCCACGATCGACGCCACCGCGCTCCGCGGCTTGCCGCAGAACGAGCACCGGATCGAGTCCGCCGATCGCCGGGGGCCCAAGGGGCCTATCACCGCCCCACGCAACTGTAATCCGAGTTGGGTGCCGTCATCCGGTACATCGTCCACGCACCGACCCGCGCCACGAACTGCTTCTGAGTCAGGCGGGGGTCGATCGGTGGCGCGATGCCGTCGATCGAGTCGTGCGGCCCGACGAACATCACGCCCTGGTGGCGCATCGTCGTCCCGACGCGGCCGAGCGTGACATGCAGCTTCCACGCGAGCGCGGTCTGGACGCTGTGGTTGACAGCCGCGAAGCTCGACTTGCACGGAAATACCCCGTGGTGGCCGCCGACAGCGGCAACGGCGGCGGTCATCTGGTCGAGGCGGGTGACGGCCTGGGAGGCGACCTTCTCCTCGGCGCCGGCCTCGTTGATCCGCCCGCCGACGAACGGGATCATGATCGCGACGAGGACCGCGGTCAGCCCGACCGCCACCGCGGTCGAGGCGCCGCCTGTGGGAACGAGGCGCGCACCGAGCTGCGCGAGGCGCACGATGCCGACGCCGGCGAGCACGCAGGTCATGCCGGCCGCCGGCAGGTAGAACCGCTCGAGGCCCGGATAGCCGTCGAGCGTCATCCCGACGACGATCACCCACCACACCACGGTCGCGCCGGCGAGCGACAGCACCAGCCAGTCCCGCGGCCTGTCGAACCACGCGAACACCGGCGCCACTACGCCGGCCAGCAGCACCGGCAGCAGCTGGATATCGATGCCGCGCCCGAGCACGCCGAACAGCGGATGCGGGCCGAGGCCGCCGTTGTACTCCTCGGCGTGGACCGCGGCCAGGAAAGGCTGCCCGGAGCCCACCCACGGCGGGGCGAACCAGAAGAACGGGATCGAGAACAGCCCGACCGCGACCAGCACACGCAGCCGCGGCTCCTTCCACCACAGGAATCCCCCGTAGACGATGATCAGCGGCCACGCCTCGGGGCGGAGCAGCGATGTCGCCACGCCGAACGCGAACGCCCAGCCGCGCCGGCCGTCGAGGAACGCCAGCACCGCCCAGAGCGCGGTGGCGATCTCCATCGGCTCGGAGGTGCCGCGGAACCACTCGTCCCAGTAGCCCTGGGTGATCAGGATGCCGGCGGCAGCGATCAGGCCAGCGAGGACCGCCGCCCAGCGCGGGCCGCGGCCGTCACGCGAGACCAGGCGCGAGGCGAGGAGGTAGGCCGCGACCATCCCGAGCAGGCCGCCGGCGCGGGCGGTGATCACCCACAGCGTCGGCGCTGCCGTGCTGCCGAACAGCGAGTAGATCGCTGTGAAGATCACCGGGAGGGGCTTCCACGACGGACCTCCGCTGATCGCGAAGCTCAGGTGGGGATCGAAGACCTCACGGCCCCACGAGATCCAGGCCCACGGGTCATAGCTCGGAACTGTCGGCAGGACCGCGGCCGAGATCGCGGCTAGCACGAAGCACGCGAGCGCCGACCACAGAAACGGCCCGTACAGCAGCCCGTGCCAGTCAGGCAGGCGATACCGGCGCGTGGCCGGCGAATCCGAGCGCCTCGGCTCGGCGGGCGTCTGCGTGAGGACCTGACCCTCCACCCGACCGGCAGCCTACCCCTCGGAGAAGCGGCAGCGCAGCAGCGTGCCGAGCACCCGGAACCCGTCGACTGCGGTGAGCTTCTTGCCCTCGTCGGTGGCACGCGCCCGGTAGTGGACTGGGACCTCGAAGATCCGCTCCCGGCGCTGCACCAGCCGCGCGGTGATCTCGGGCTCGATCGCGAACCCCGCGGAGCGGAGCGGGAGGCTTCGGAAGATGTCGGTCCGGATCATCTTGTGGCAGGTCATGATGTCGTGCAGGTACACGTTGAACAGGACGTTGCAGGCCAACGTGACGCCCTTGTTGCCGAGCACGAACAGGAACGAATGGCTCGTGTAGCCGTCGAATGCTCTCACGCCGAAGGAGGCATTGGTCCGGCCGTCGAGCAGCGGCGGCATCAGCAACCCGAGGTCGGTCGGGTCGTACTCGAGGTCGGCGTCGAAGATCGCCGAGTACTGGCCCTCGGCGAGCGACAGCGCGGTCTGGACGGCGGCGCCCTTGCCGCGGTTCTCGGGGTGCTCGAACAGCCGCACGCGGTTGTCCCAGTTGCCGTCGCGGAGGATCTCGCGCGTTCCGTCGGTCGACCCGTCGTCGACGACGATCAGCTCGAACTGTGTCGGCAGCGGCGTGTCGAGGACCTCGGTGATCGCACGCTCCACGCGCTCGCGCTCGTTGTACACCGGCATCAGGATCGACAGCATGTTGGCGTTTGGTTCGGGTCGTACGAGCTTAAGCGGGTGCGCCGGCGACGGCGATATGCAGCACCGACCGGAACCGCACCCACGAGGGTCGTCGATGCTAGCCGATCGGCCCGTCGGCAGTGATTTGCGCAAGGATCCAGGCGTGGATTTCGACGATCTGCTCGACGGACTTAAGGGCGAGGACCGCGCCGCGCGCGAGCGGTTGCTCGAACGGCTTGCCGGCGAGGGCTACACGCTGGATGAGCTGAAGGCTGCGGTGAACGAGGACCGTCTCGCGCTGCTGCCGGTCGAGCGGGTCCTCGGCAGCCAGTACACCGCGAAGGATCTCGAGGAGCGCACCGGGCTGCCGGCGGCGCAGATGCTGCGGATCCGGCGGCTGCTGGGCTTGCCGGAGGCCTCCCCGGATGACCGGGTGTACGGCGAGGAGGAGATCGACGCCGCCAAGTCGATCAGCCTGTTCCTCGAGTCCGGGCTGGCGGAGGACTCGATCGCCGAGATCACGCGCGTGCTCGGCGAGGGAATGGCTCGGCTCGCCGCGACCACCGCGGCCGCCTTCGTCGAGGCGTTCCTCGAAGCCGGGGACAGCGAGGACGAGGTGGCCGAGCGGTTCGCGACGCTGGCCGAGCAGCTCGTCCCCGCGATCGATCCGGTCCTACGTGCGGCCTACAAGCAGCACCTCGCGGAGAGCGTCCGCCGCGGGATGCTCAGCCCCGCCGAGCGCGAGTCCGGCGAGGTCGGCGGCGCTCAGGAGATCACGGTCTGCTTCGTCGACATGGTCGGGTTCACGAGCCTCGGCGCTCAGATCGAGCCCCAGGAGCTCGGCAGCCTCGCCAGCAGGCTGGCCGAGCTCGCCAACGACGTGACCCAGCCACCGGTGCGCCTCGTCAAGACGATCGGCGACGCCGCGATGTTCGTCAGCCCCGACCCGGGGTCCGTGGTGTCGGTCGCGCTATCGCTGCTCGAGGCCGCCCAGGCCGCGGACCTACCGAGCATGCGAGCGGGCGTCGCGAGCGGGACGGCGTTGCCGCGAGCGGGCGACTACTACGGCCACGCCGTCAATCTCGCGAGCCGGGTGACGGGCGTGGCGCGCCCCGGCAGCGTCCTGTGCACGGAGGAGGTTCACGACGCGGCCCCCGACCAGTTCGACTGGTCGTTCGCGCGCAAGCAGAAGCTCAAGGGCATGTCGGACCCGGTCCCGCTCTATCGCGCGCGCCGACTCGGCGGTGACGACGCCGCCGGCGCGGGCGAGTCGGCCGACGCCGCGGACGACCGCCGACCGAGCGCCGACGACGACTCTAAGAGGAAGAAATCGAAATCAGATCGACGACGAACACGAGCGGCGAATTAGGCGGAATCGTCGGGGGGCTGCCCGCCTTGCCGTAGGCCAGGCTCGCCGGGATGATCAGCTCGCGCCGGCCCCCGACCTTCATGCCGGGGATTCCCTGCACCCAGCCGGGGATCACGCTGCCGTTGGTTAGCGCCGTCGTGAACGGCTGGTTCCGGCTCCAGGAGGAGTCGAACTCCTTGCCGGTCTTGTAGAGGACGCCCACGTAGTTGACCGTGACCGTGTCCCCCGCCTTGGCCGTCTTACCGGTGCCGACGATCAGGTCCTTGGTCACCAGTTGACTGGGCGCCGCCCCGGTTGGCACCGTCACCACCGGCTTCTTGGAGATCGCGGCCGGCGGCTTGGCCGTTGTGGTGACGGCAGCCTGCGTGAGCCCCGCGGACGGAGCCAGCTGGACGCCGGAGGCCTTGGAGCTGCTGCCGCACCCCGCGAGGCCGACGGCGACCAGCGCGAGCGCCGGCATCAGAAGTGCTCGTTTGCGCATCGGCGTTTGAGGCTAGCGAGTCTTTTCGAAGAAGCGGCTAATAACCGGGTCACTGGGTGACGCGCTCGAGCACGTCGCTGTCGACGTCGAAGTTCGCGTGGACCGCGTTGACGTCGTCATTTTCCTCGAGGGCGTCGATCAGTTTGAGCAGCTTTGCGGCGTCGTTCTCGTCGACCGGGACGCGTGCCCGCGGCCGCTGCGTGATGTCAGCGCTCTCGAGCTCGACGCCAGCCTCGGTGAGCGCGTCACGGGCCGCCGCGAGGTCGGCGGGCTCGGTGATCACCTCGTACACGTCCTCGTCGAGCGAGATGTCCTCCGCGCCGGCGTCGATCGCCGGCATCAGGTCATCCTCGCCGTAGCGGTTGGCCTCGACGACGATCACGCCGCGCTTGTCGAACAGGTAGGCGACCGATCCCGGCTCGCCCAGGGTGCCCCCGTGCTTGCCGAGAATGTGGCGCATCTCCGCCCCGGTACGGTTGCGATTGTCGGTCAGCGCCTCGATCAGCAGCGCGACCCCGCCCGGGCCGTAGCCCTCGTACAGGACGGTCTCGATCTGCTCGGCGTCGGCGCCATCGCCGGTCCCCTTCGCGACCGCGCGCTCGATGTTGTCCTTCGGCATCGAGGCGTCGCGCGCCTTCTGGATCGCGAGCGCCAGCCCCGAGTTGCCGGTCGGATCGCCGCCACCCTCGCGCGCGGCGACCGTGATCGCCCGGGCCAGCTTGGTGAAGTGCTGACCGCGCCGTGCGTCGACGACCGCCTTCTTGTGCTTGATCGAAGCCCATTTGGAATGCCCAGACATATGCCTTCATTTTAGGTCGTCCCCGGTCCGGCCTCGGTGGTCCGCGGGCCGGTTTCGGTAGTCCCCGGTCCGGTTCTCGGGGCCCGACGGCGTGCACCACATGGGAATCGACCACCGCCGGCGAGGCCTTGCCGTGTGGCGCATGTGGCACGTGCACCACACGGCAAGGCCGACGGGCACGCGATGAATTGTCGTGTTATGCAGGTGATTTCCGGATGGAGCTCAGTCCCACAGCTTCCACGGCGCGGAGCCCTCGCCCCACAGGTCGTTGAGCGTGATCGTGTCCTTGTAGGTGTCCATGCACTCCCAGAACCCCTCGTGGCGGAACGCGCGGAGCTCGCCTGCCGCCGCCAGCCGCTCGAGCGGCCCACGCTCAAGCACGCTGCCGGGTTCGAGCACCGCGAGCGCCGAGCGCTCGAGGCAGAAGAACCCGGCGTTGACCCACTCATCGCTCCGGGGCTTCTCGGTGAACCCGATGACGGATCCGTCCCCGTCGAGGCGGGCGACACCGAACGGCAGCTCCGGCTGTACGACGGCCATCGTCGCGCCGGCGCCGTGGCCGGCGTGGAAGGCGACCAGCGCCGCGAGGTCGATGTCGGCGACGCCGTCGGCATAGGCCAGGCAGAACCTGGCCTCCCCGTCGAGCGCGCCGGCCGCCTGGTGGAGCCGCCCGCCGGTCGGCGTGTCTACGCCGGTGTCCAGGCAGCGGATCGCTGCATCGGCAGGCCAGCGCTCACCCGCGACGAACGCTTCGATCTCCTCCCCGCGGTAGCCGGTCAACAGCAGGAAGCGCCGAAACCCCTGCGCGAGATGGATCTGCAGCACATGCCATAGGATCGGCCGCCCGCCGATCTCCACAAGCGGCTTGGGCAAAGACGATCCGCGCTGCTGCAGGCGGGTCCCGCGTCCGCCGCACAGAACCACGACGGATGGCATGTCCGCGTGCACTGGGCAGGCATTATTCAGGGCGCCTCCCCCGGGTAGCATCCGCCGCGATGGCGACCGTCGCGAATCCCGGGATCTTCAAGGCCTACGACATCCGCGGGCTGTACGGCACCGACATCGATGCCGGCGTCGCGGAGCTGATCGGCCGAGCGTTCGCGCGGGTGATCGGCGAGCTCGAGGGCAAGCCCACCCGCGAGCTCCGCCTCGGGCTCGGCCGGGACATGCGCCTGACCGCCCCCGAGCTCGCGAGCGCATATTGCGAGGGCATGTGCGCCGAGGGCGCCACCGTGCTCGACGCCGGCGAGGTCGGCACCGAGATGCTCTACTACCTCGTCGGCTCGCGGGACCTCGACGGCGGCCTGATGTGCACCGCCTCGCACAACCCCAAGCGCTACACAGGCGCCAAGCTCGTCAGGCGCGGCGCAATCGCGCTGTCCGGCGACGCCGGGATCGGCGAGCTGCGGGCCAAGCTCGAAGCCGGGCTCGACGGAGCGCCCGGCGGTGGCTCGGTCGAGCACGTGCCGCTGTACGAGGAGTTCCAGGAGGCCGCGCTCTCGTTCATCAACCCCGCCGCGGTGCAGCCGATCCGCGTGGTCGTCGACGGCGGCAACGGGATGGCGGGGCCGATGGTCGGCCCGCTGCTGCACCGTCTCGGCCTCGACCTGATCGAGGCCTACTGGGAGCCCGACGGCCGCTTCCCCGACCACGAGCCGAACCCGCTGCTGCCCGAGAACCGCGAGTTCATCATGCGTGAGGTCGTCCGCGAGCAAGCCGACCTCGGGATCGCCTGGGACGGCGACGCGGACCGGTGCTTCTTCATCGACGACCAGGGGTCCTTCGTCGACGGTGACTTCCTGACCGCGCTGCTCGCGGAGTCGATACTCGCCAAGAATTTGGCCCCGCCCACCCCACCGACGACGATCCTCTACGACGTCCGCGCCAGCCGGGCGGTGGCCGACGTTACCGAGCGGGCCGGCGGACGCGCCCTGATGAATCGCGTAGGTCACGCGTTCTTCAAGACCCGGATGCGCGAGGAGGACGCGACGTTCGGCGGCGAGGTCTCGGGCCACTACTACTTTCGCGACTTCTACTGCGCGGACTCGGGCACAATCCCGGCGCTGCTGATCTTGGAGCTGCTCTCACATCGCGGCGCGCGGATGTCCGAGCTGCTCGAGCCCTTCAGATCTCACTACTTCATCTCGGGCGAGATCAACTCCGAGGTCACCGATCAGGACGCCAAGATGGCCGAGCTCGCCTCCCGCTACCAGGACGGTCGGCAGTACCGCCTGGACGGTATCTCGGTCGAGTACGACGACTGGCACTTCAACGTCCGCTCGTCGAACACCGAGCCGCTGCTACGCCTGTGCCTGGAGTCACTGCGGTCACAGCAGGACATGGAGCGTCGCCGTGATGAGGTGCTGGCAGTGATCCGTTCGTGACCACTCCGGACCGACGCGCCACGAGCGCCGAGGACGCACTGGCGCTGGCCGAGCGGGCCGGGATTCACCGCATCTCCCTGCCGACCCCGTTCCTGGTCGGAAGGGTCAACTGCTACCTGATCGAGGACGAGCCGCTGACGTTGATCGACACCGGCCCGAACTCGGGCAAGTCGCTCGACGACCTCGAGCAGGCGCTCGCCGCCCGCGGGCACCGGATCGAGGACCTCGAGCGGATCCTGGTGACCCACCAGCATATGGACCATCTTGGTCTGCTCGAGATCCTGGCACGCCGCTCGGGCGCCGAGGTGGCCTCGCTTTACCTGCTCGGGCCATACCTGGCGAACTTTTCGCTCAGCGCGGCGGCCGACGACGAGTTCTCCCAGGGCGTCATGCGACGCCACGGGGTGCCCGGCGATCTCGCCACCGTGCTCGGGTCGCTCGCGGCGGCGTTCCGGGCGTTCGGCTCGAGCGGGCGGGTGACGCGCGAGCTCCGCGACGGCGACGCGCTCGAGTTCCGCGATCGGACGTTCCGCGTCCACCACCGACCGGGCCACAGCCCGTCGGACACGATCCTGTGGGACGAGGATCGTGCGATCCTGATCGCCGGGGACCACCTGATCGGCCACATCTCGTCCAATCCGCTCGTCTCGCGCCCGCTGTCCGGTCCGGCCGATCAGCCGCGCCCCCAGGCGTTGCTCCAGTACATGGAGTCGATGCGCGCCACCCACGAGCTGCCGGCTCGCCTCGTCCTGGCCGGCCACGGCGACCCGATCCTCGAGCACGCCGAGCTGATCGACGACCGGCTCCGCATGCACCGCCGCCGTGCCGCAAGGATCGCGCAGATCCTGGACGCGCGGCCGCTCACCGCCCACGAGATCGCGATCCAGATGTGGGGGAACGTGGCGGTCACGCAGGCCTACCTGACCCTCTCGGAGGTGCTCGGACACCTCGACCTGCTGACGGAGGCGGGCCAGGTCGCCGAGCGCGACCGGGGCGGGATCTCGGTGTTCGAGGCGACCTAGCGCGGCTCCACCGCCAGCCGGGCGCGGTCACGCTCCGGACCAACGCGTCCAGCGCGGCTATCGCCGGAGCCCGGAATGGCCGATTAGCAGGTGACATGGTCGGCGATGGCGACATCGGCACGCTGTCCGACGCGCCCCGGCGCCATGCGGACGAATGCGGCATAGCCGCTTCGGAGTACCCGAAGCTACTCGAACGCGTACCGGCGATCATCTACGTCGCCGACACCGGCGGCGACGGGCGCTGGCACTACGTGAGCCCCCGGATCGAGCAGATCCTGGGCTACTGCGCCGCCGAGTGGTGCGCCAACCCGGGCCTGTGGGCCGAGCGGCTCCACTCCGAGGACCGCGGCTGGGTGCTGGCCCGCGAGAACGGCCTGAACGGCGTCAAGCCCGACGACGCGGCGCTCGAGTACCGGATGGTGCACCGCGATGGCCGGACGGTCTGGATCCGCGACGACGCGGTGCTCGCGCGCGGCGAGGACGGCGAGGTCCGCTGGCACGGGATGCTCCACGACATCACCGACCGCAAGGCCGTCGAGGCCGAGCTCGAGCGACGCGCCGCACAGCAGGCGGCGGTGGCGCTGCTCGGCGAGCACGCGCTCGAGGGAGCGAGCACCACTGATCTGATGCAGGAGGCCGTCGCGGGTGCCGCGCGAATGCTGGACGCCGAGATCTCGGCGGTGTGGGAGTTCCTCCCCGACGAGCACTCGCTGGTGCTGAGGAGCGGAATCGGGTGGCCGGACACCGAGGTCGGACGGTTGCGCTATCCGGCGGGCGAGGGCTCCCAGGCCGGGTACACGCTCTTGAGCGGAGCGCCGGTCGCGGTTGAGGATTGGGACGCTGAGGGCCGCTTCGAGCAGCCGAACTTCCGCGGCCGGCGGACCGGCGCCGGGCTGTCGGTGAAGATCGAAGGCGGGTCGGGCGGGCCGTTCGGGGTGCTCGTGATCCAGTCCATGCGGCCCCGGCGGTTCGCCACCGGCGACATCGACTTCCTCCAGTCGCTCGCGAACGTCCTCGCCGACGCGCTCGAACGCCAGGCCGTCGAGGATGCGATCCGCGAACGAGCCGTGCACGACCCGCTGACCGGGCTTCCGAACCGGGTGCTGTTCGTCGACCGCCTCGAGCACGCGCTCGCGCGGCTCGGCCGACAGGAGTCGCTGGCCGCGATCCTGTTCCTCGACCTCGATCACTTCAAGCTCGTCAACGACAGCCTCGGCCACCACATCGGCGACGAGCTGCTCGCGGCCGCCTCGCCGCGCCTCAAGCACGCGCTGCGGAGCAGCGACACCGTGGCGCGCTTCGGCGGCGACGAGTTCGGCATCCTGCTCGAGGACATCGCGTCCGAGCGCGACGCGATCGACACCGCCGAGCGGATCGCGGCGACGTTCGCGCGGCCGTTCGTGCTATCGGGAAGTGAGCATTTCGTCACGACCAGCATCGGCATCGCGCTCGCTACCGGCGGAGAGCGCGCCGATGAGCTCATCCGCGATGCCGACGCGGCGATGTATCGCGCCAAGGAGCGGGGGCGCGCGCGCTACGAGGTGTTCGACGAGGGCATGCGCGGCCGGGCGATCGCGCGACTGCGGATGGAGAACGATCTGCGCCGCGCGCTCGAGCGCGACCAGCTCCGGCTCGAGTACCAGCCGGTGGTTTCGCTCACGAACTTTCAGGTTGTCGGGGTCGAGGCGCTGCTGCGCTGGCACCACCCCGAGCGCGGGGAGATACCACCCTCTGAGTTCATCCCGATCGCCGAGGAGAACGGCCTGATCGAGCCGATCGGCCGGTGGGTGCTCGAGAGCGCCTGCCGTCAGGCGGCCGAGTGGTATTCCGCACGACCGGACGCCGCGCCGATCGGAATGTCCGTGAACCTGTCGGCGGTCCAGGTGGCGCGGCGGACCCTGCCTGACGTCGTCCGCGCCGTGCTCACGAGCACCGGGCTCGATCCCGCCTGCCTGAGCCTCGAGATCACGGAGACCGTGATGGTCCGCGACGCCGACGGCCTCAAGGACATCCTCCACGCGCTCAAGGCCCTCGGCGTGCGCCTGGTGCTCGACGACTTCGGCACCGGGTACTCGTCGCTGAGCTATCTGACCCGGCTGCCGCTCGACGTGCTCAAGGTCGATCGCTCGTTCGTCGACGGGCTCGGTAGCGATGCCCGCGACACCGCGATCACTGAGACGATCATCGCGATGTCGCGGGCACTGTCGCTCGACGTCGTCGCCGAGGGCGTCGAGACTGCTGCGCAGGTCAACGAGCTGAGCCGGCTCGGCTGCGCGCTCGCGCAGGGCTTTCACTTCTCGGGGGCGGTGCCCGCGGCCGAGATCACGCACGCCCTCGAGCACGGCCCGGTGTGGCTGCCGTCGGCCGGTAGTCGCTAGCCCGGGTTCTTACGGATACGCGGACTCGCCGCTGCGCAGCGGCGACACGTTCGCGTCCTGGCACTCGTAGGAGCCGTTCGGGATCGCGGTGCGAAGCGTCGCGGTGTCGTTCGGCGCGATCACCTGGAGGCCGTAGGCGGTCGCGCACCCGTTCGAGGTCGCAACCCCGTGGCCGACGTCAAGCCGGAACGAGGCGCTGCCGCCCGGCGGTATCACGAGCGGCACCGCGGGGCTCGATCCGAAGAAGTCGCTCGTGGCGTGGTGCGGAATCGTCGTCAGCGGGTGCCCGCCCTGGTCGAGAAACAGGATGCCGGGATAGCCGTACGTGCGGCAGGCGACGTTGCCGGTGTTGTGGAGCACGAAGCCGATCTCGCCGTGACCCATCCCGCCCTGCTGGCCGAGGAAGCCGAGCGACAGCGTGGACGCCGTGCACGGAGGGTCACCGGACGCCGTTGCCGTGGCGGTCGTCGAGGTCGTCGAGGTTGTCGAGGTGGGCGCCGTGGTTGCGGCCGCGGTCGTGGCCGTCGACGCCGTCGTCGCGGTCGCCGTGCTCACCGACGGCGAGCCCGTCGCCGCGGCCGCGGTCGAGGTCGCCGGCGACCCGCCGGCGCTTCCACAGGCCGCCAGCGCGCTCGCGCCCAGCGCGGCGAGCGCCACGATGACGAGCCGCGAGAGCATCCGTTTCATGCGACGGTGTTCGGGCATTGCTCTGTCGGATCCTTCCTGGGTGGGTGGGCACCAGTTCTCAGGACCCCAAGTGCGTGCCAGTATCCCGGACGTAGATATGGACCGTAGCGAGGAGCTCAGAAAGATGCAGCGCCCGCCGCGCGGCGGGCGGATCGGCGCGATCGAGCGCTGGCTGCCGTTCTGGGAGCCGCAGCTGCTCGTGGCGTGCGCGATCGCGCTTCAGCTCTCGCTCTCGGACGCGGTGACGATCGGCCCGACGTGGCTGCTCCCGTCCCTCGAGGGTGCCCTGCTGATCGGTTTGGTGATCGTCTCGCCACACCCCAACGTCCGCCATTCGCCGCTGCGACGCCGGGTGGCGATCGCGATGGTCGGCTTCGTCAGCGCGGCCAACGTGGCCTCGCTGATCCTGCTCGTCCACTACCTGCTCCACGGCACGGCCAAGGCAACCGGCCGCGAGCTGATCCTGTCGGGGATCGTGCTGTGGGTCACGAACGTGCTGCTGTTCGGCCTGTGGTACTGGGAGGTCGATCGCGGCGGTCCGGTGGCGCGGGCCTGCGGGCAGGATGACCACCCCGACTTCCTGTTCCCGCAGATGACCGATCCGAAGTGGGCGCCGGCCGATTGGCGGCCACGCCTGATCGACTACCTGTACGTTTCGCTCACGAACGCCACCGCCTTCAGCCCGACCGACACGATGCCGCTGACGGCGACCGCCAAGTGGATGATGAGCGCGCAGGCCCTCGCCTCGCTGGTTACCGTCGGGCTAGTGGTGGCGCGCGCCGTCAACATCCTCCCGGGCGCATGACCGCGGGCTCGGCGCTCACGACTCCCGATCGCGAGGCGCTCGAGCGCTCGATCCACGAGATCGGCACCGACCTCGCGTCCGCGTTCCCGTCAAGCGCCCGCCATCCGCTCAGGGCGCTCGACCGGCGCGCGATGGACTTCGCCTCCGCCGACCAGGAGCTCAAGGCCGCGCTGTTCCGGTTTGTCGACGTGACCCCCGCGTGCCGGTCGCTCGACGATCTCGCCCGTCACCTGCGCGAGTTCCTGCGCGAGGTCCCCGACGCGCCGCCGCCGCTCGCCGCGGCGATGCGGATGGCCGACAACCGCGCGGCGCGCACCGCGATCGGCGCCGCCGCCGCGGCGGGGGTCAAGCACATGGCGCACCGGTTCATCGTCGGCGAGACGCCCGCTTCGGCGCTCGGCGTGCTGCGAGACCTTTGGAACCGCGGCGTGACCAGCTCGGTCGACCTGCTCGGCGAGGCGACCGTCACCCAACCCGAGGCCGACCGGTACGCGGCGCGCTGCACGGAGGCGCTCACCGAGCTCGCCGGCGCCCAGCGCGGATGGCCGGCGCGCGAAGTGCTCGAGCGCGACAGCGTCGGCGCGATCCCGCGGACGAACGTGTCAGTGAAGACCTCGGCGCTGACTCCTTTGCTGCGACCTGACGCGCCGGAGCTCGGCCGGCGAGACGCCGCCGCACGTCTGCGGCCGCTGCTGCGCCGCGCGCACGAGCTCGGAGCGCACATCCACATCGACATGGAGTCGCTCGACTCGCGCGAGGCCGTACTCGACCTAGTGCTCGAGGTGCTGACCGAGGACGAGTTCGCTCGCGGGCCATCGGCGGGCATGGTGCTCCAGGCGTATCTGCGGGACTCGCCCGAACAGCTCGAGCGCGTGTTGGAGTGGGCGCGGACGTCCGGGCGGACCCCACCGCTGACCGTGCGGCTGGTCAAAGGTGCCTACTGGGATCACGAGCTCGTGCAGGCCAGCCAGCACGGGTGGCCGACGCCGGTGTTCGACGTCAAGGCCGACTGCGACCGGAACTTCGAGGCGCTCACCGCTCGGCTGCTCGACGCCCGGCCCGCGGTGCGCGTCGCGGTGGCGTCGCACAACCTGCGCTCGGTGTCACACGCGATCGCCTACAACCGGCTCGTGGGCGGCGAGGACCGCGACCTCGAGCTCCAGGTGCTGCGCGGGCTCGGCGATCAGCTGCAGGACGCGCTCTCCTCGCGCGGCCTGCGGGTGCGCACATACTGCCCCGTCGGCGACCTCGTCGCTGGCATGGCGTACCTCGTCCGGCGCCTGCTCGAGAACACGAGCAACGAGTCGTTCCTCAACGAGCAGGCCAAGGGAACCGCGCTCGACGTGCTGCTGGCGGCGCCGTAGGCTCGTGAAGCGTCCGGCTGCGCGGAAGCGAATCGGTGCTATTTGTTCCTGAGTCGCTCGCTCAGGCGCGCGATATCCCCGTGGACCCGGTCCACGCGGGCGGCGACGATCCCGGCCAGGACCTCCATGAACCTGACCTCGTCGGGACCCACGCCCGGCCTCGTGCCGGTGCTGACGCAGCAGAACGTCCCGTGCACGCGACCGTCCGACAGCCGCACCGGCACGCCCACGTATGCGTGGAACTCGCGGCTCGCATCGAGGTCCTTGATCGCCGGCTCGGCCTGCGTATCCGGGACGGCGTTCGGGATCTCGCCGTTCAGCATGCGCATGCAGTACGTCTGCTCGACTGGAAACACCGTTCCCTGGTAGCGGTTGACGATGTCGGCATTCCCCACCATCGCGTGGATCGTCTGAGTCCGCGTGTCGATCGTGGTGATGTACGACGCGTCCATGCCCAGGCGCTCCTGCGCCGCCTCGAGCGCCTGCTCGAGCACCTCAGTCTCACGGGCCGCCTCGAGCCTCTCCAGCAGCTGCTCGTAATCCGACGCCGTGCGTGCGGAGCTCCCTCCGTCCATGTCGCGCCGATACTAGTGTCTGGCGCCGCGAACAGCCAGGCCTGGGACGAGCGCTACCGGGGCTCGGAGCTTGCGTGGACGAGCGAGCCGAACCGCCGAAGGCGAGGCAATTCCCCTGCAATTGCTGATGCAGCCCCGGGCGAATCGCGGATCATCAGCCATAGTTCCAGCCCAGCGATGAAGCGTTCGTCACGCTGGAGGAGGAGGCTCGCCGGCTTCCTGCTGGTGGTCCTGGCTCTTGTGGCCGTGGCCGGCGTGGCCGCGCTCGTGATCAGGTTCGCCCCGCCGTGGCTCGTGTCGACCAAGGGCCTGACCGGCGCCGCCCGCACGGACGAGCTCAACCGGATCCGAGTCGCGCTCGTGCTGCTGGTCGTGGCTGCGCTCGCGGCGGCGGTGGCGATCTACGCGTTCACGACGTCGTCCCACGACCGTCGGCGCGAGCACACCGAGCGCCAGCTGTCGGAGCGGTTCATGCGCGCGATCGACCAGCTCGGGCACCCCGCGCTCGACGTGCGCCTCGGCGGCATCTACTCGCTCGAGCGCATCGCGCAGGAATCCGCCGAGGATCACGGCCCGATCGTCGAGATCCTGGCCGCGTTCGTCCGCGAGCACGCGCCCTGGCCGGCGCAGGGAAGTGCGCGGCCCGGAAACGGTGCCGGCCACGCCCGTGGGTCCGCGCACGGCGATCATCGCCCGCGGCCCGCGACCGACGTCCAGGCGGCGGTCACGATCCTCGGCCGGCGCACGCTCGCCTACGACAGCGACGCCCCGCTCGGGCTCGCGTACACCGCGCTGTCGGGTGCCATGCTGACCGGGGCGCACTTCGAGGGAGCGGTGCTCAGCGGGGCGAATCTCGAAGGCGCCGATCTGTTCAAGGCGAACCTCCGGGCGGCGGACCTCGAGGGAGCAAATCTGCGGGGGGCCGGCCTCCTGCTCGCGAATCTGAACGACACCGTCCTTTGGGGCGCCAACGTCGAGGGCGCGCGACTGTACGGCGCGAACCTCGAGGGCGCCGCACTGAAGGGAGCCAATATGAGGAGCGCCGGGCTCACCGGCGCGAACCTCAAGGACGCCGGCCTCCACAGTGCCGTCCTGACCGGCGCCGACTTGACCGGAGCGAATCTCGAGGGCGCCGGCCTCGACGGCGCGAACCTCGAGGGCGCGAACCTCGACGGTGCGAACTTGAACGGCGCCGTGCTCCTCAACACGCTCTACGACGCGTCGACGATCTGGCCGGCGGGGTTCGACGTGACCGGCCAGGGCGCGGTCGCCCGGACGTGGCCGGAAGCGCTCAGCCAGGTGTCGCACGAGGCCGATAACGGCCCGCACCGGGCGCGTCCGGGTTGGGCTCACGAGGCGCCGGCCCCGCAGCCGGAGCCGGAGCCGGTGGAGCCCGTGGCGGAGGTGCGGCCGGTGGAGCCGGCGCAGGGCGGATGGACCCAGGAGCCCGAGCCGGCGCCGCACGCACCGGCCACGTGGGCGGGCGAGCATGGGATTCAGGCCGAGCCCGGACCGGAACTGGGATCCGAGCCCGAACCCGAGCCCGAGGCTGAGCCCGAGGACGCGTCACAGCCCGAGGCCGGCTGGGTGTCCGAACCCGAGGAGCAGCGACCGGAGCCGCCAGCCCCCGCCGCGGAGGCTGAGCACGAGCCGGGACCGCCACCGCCCCTGCGTTGGCCGCCGGGGCAGGAGGACGACCCAGAAGACCCCTCCGCCGGGTAGGCGCCGCCTTTGCGCCCGGCCGCGCCTGTTAACGTCGCTGGCGCATGGCAACAACGCTCCCTCCGTTCGCCAACGAGCCCGTGCTCGAGTTGCGCCGGGCGCCGGTGCGCGCCCAGCTCCAGGACGCGCTCGCCCGCCTGAACCAGACGCTGCCGCTGCGCGTGCCCGTGATGATCGGCGCCGGCGAGCGCGCCGGCACGGAGCTGCTCTCGACCGACCCGGGCGCGCCGGACGACGTCGTCGCGGTCGCGGCCCGCGCCACCGCCGACGAGGTGTCGAGCGCGGTCGCCGAGGCCGAGCGGGGGTTCCACGCCTGGCGCGCGGTCGGCGTCGAGGGTCGCGCGGCCGCGCTGATCCGCGCCGCGGCGTGGTTGCGCGAGCGCCGGCTCGAAATCGCCGCGCTCGAGGTCCGCGAGTGCGCGAAGCCCTGGCCCGAAGCTGACGGCGACGTGTGCGAGGCGATCGACTTCCTCGAGTACTACGCCCGCGGGGCGATCGAGCTCGACGCGGCGCCGCCGCTGCTCCAGGTCCCCGGCGAGCGCAACGACATGCGCTACACCCCCCGCGGCGTGGTCGCGGTGATCGCGCCGTGGAACTTCCCGCTCGCGATCGCGTGCGGGATGACCTCGGCGGCGCTCGCTACGGGCAACGCGGTCGTGCTCAAGCCGGCCGAACAGTCGCCGGGATGCGCCCTGCTGCTCGTCCAGGCGCTCCGCGCCGGCGGGGTGCCGGCGTCGGCGATCTCGCTGCTGCCCGGCGAGGGCGAAGCGGGGGCGGCGCTCGTGGCGCACCCGGGCGTGCACACGATCGCGTTCACCGGCTCGATGCCAGTGGGCGTGGCGATCGCCCGCTCGGCCGCGGAGATCGAGCCCGGTCAGCGGCACCTGAAGCGCGTCGTATCGGAGCTCGGCGGCAAGAACTGCGTGATCGTCGACTCCGACGCCGACCTTGACGAGGCGATCCCCGCGATCGTCTCCTCAGCGTTCATCTACGCCGGCCAGAAGTGCTCGGCTGCGGCGCGAGTGCTCGTCCACGAGGCGATCGCCGACCAACTGATCGAGCGGGTGGCGGGCGCGGTCAGCGTGCTCGTGGTCGGCCAGGCGGGTCAGCTCGGGACCGATGTCCCACCGGTGATCGAGCGCACCGCCCAGGAGCGCGTGGATCGCTACGCCGCGATCGCGGCCGCTGAGGGCAGGATCGTCGCTCGCGCCGACTCGGATGTTCCAGACCACGGCTGGTTCTGCCCGCCGACGGTCGCCACCGACCTGCCGCCCGATTCGCCCGTGCTGAACGAGGAGATCTTCGGGCCGCTGCTCTCGATCGACCGGGTTAAGGACGTCACGCACGCCTGCGACATCGTCGACGGCCTGCCGTTCGCGCTCACCGGCGGCCTGTTCGCCCGCGACCCCGCCACCGTCCGCTACGTCCGCGAGCGCAGCCCGGTCGGGAATCTGTACGTGAACCGCGGGATCACCGGCGCGATGGTCGGGCGCCAGCCGTTCGGCGGGAACCGCCTGTCCGGTTCGGGCAGCAAGGCCGGCGGGCCGGACTACCTGCGCCAGTTCGTCGAGCCGCACGTCGTGACCGAGAACACCATGCGGCACGGCCTCGTGGTCTGAGTCGCCCCGCCCCAGCGCCCCCGCGCTGCCCCGCGCCCCCGCGCCCCCGCGCGTTACACCGGAATCCAGGGCGAAGAACCGCGCACTCGACGAACTCTCTCCGCCGAGTGCGCCAAAACACCCCCGATAGCACGGGTTTCTCACCATTCGACCGGCATGACTCGCCGAGTGAGCCGTTATCCGGTCACTTCCGGCAAGAAATCGCCTAACGGGGGTTGATTTGAGCGGCCGGGCAGTCGATGATCGAGGAGGACATGCCGCTGTCTCCCTCAGTGACATCGAAACTGTTGCTGGCGCTGGTGCTCGTGGGAGCGATCGTGCTGAGCGCGTGCGCCAAGGCTCCGTCCCGCCCGCTGCCCCGTGCCGAGCTTCGCCGGCTCGTGCTCGCGGCGATCGCGCTGTACGTCGTCGGTGTGTTCGCGTCGATGACGCACCACGCGCTACTCGCCGGCGTTGTCTACGTCGCGGGAATCACGGCGTGTGCGCTGGCGGCCTGGCTATCGCGCGGCAGCGATTCGGACGATCCGCCCCGCGGCGGCGACGAGCCGATCGACGAGCAGCCGCCGCCCGAGCCCGACGGCGTGCCCCGATTCGACTGGACAGCGTTCGAGCGCGACTTCCGCGACTACTCCGAGCGCTCGCGCCAGGAGCCCACGCGCGCCCGTTAGCCGGCTCTGGGGCCTGGGCCTGCGCCCGCGCCGTTCGCCGACAGCAGGAGCTCGTGCAGGCGGCCGTCCCCGGCCAGTTCGGGATGGAACGACACCGCGATCACGTTGCCCTGCCGGATCGCGACGGGATGATCCTCGACGCTTCCGAGCACGTCGACGTCCGGGCCGTGCTCGACCACCCACGGCGCGCGGATGAACACCGCGTGCATCGGCCCGCCCGCCACCCCGGCGACGTCGATGTCGGCCTCGAACGACCGGACCTGGCGCCCGAACGCATTGCGGCGGGTAGTGATGTCGAGCGCCCCGAGATGGTCGCGGTCGAGCATGATCATGCCGGCGCAGGTGCCGAGCACGGGCGTGCCGGCGCCGATCAGCGTGCGCAGCGGTCCGGCCAGCCCCTCGCGCTCGATCCCGAGCGTCATCACAGTTGATTCGCCGCCCGGGATGATCAGCGCGTCCAGCCCGTCGAGATCCGCCGGCACGCGGACCTCACGCGGCTCAGCGCCGAGCGCCCGGACGATCTTCGCGTGAGCCTCGAAATCGCCCTGCAGTGCGAGGATGCCGACGACCTTCAAAGGCGGTCCCTCCGGGGTGTACAGGACACGGCGCTACCAGCCGCGCGGGGCCAGCAGCTGCTCGGACTCGAGCTTGGAGGACTCGACGCTCACCATCGCCTGACCCAGGCCGGTCGAGGCCGCAGCGATCCGGGCGGGATCCTGATAGTGCGTCGTCGCCTCGACGATCGCGCGCGCCCGGCGCTCGGGGTCCTCGGACTTGAAGATCCCCGAGCCGACGAACACGCCCTCGGCCCCGAGCTGCATGACCAGGGCGGCGTCCGCCGGCGTCGCAATCCCGCCGGCACAGAACAGAACCACCGGCAGGCGGCCGTCGGCTGCGATCTGCCGCACGAGGTGAAGCGGAGACTGGAGCTCCTTGGCCGCGGTCGCGAGCTCGGCGTCGTCGAGCGTTCCCAGGCGCCGAATCTCGGAGCGGATCTTGCGCAGATGACGAACGGCCTCGACGATGTCGCCGGTACCGGCCTCGCCCTTGGAGCGGATCATCGCCGCTCCCTCGCCGATCCGCCGGAGCGCCTCTCCCAGGTTCGTGGCGCCGCACACGAACGGGACGTTGAACGCCCACTTGTCGATGTGATTCGCCTCGTCGGCGGGCGTGAGGACCTCGGATTCATCGATGTAGTCGACCTCGAGTGCCTCGAGCACCTGCGCCTCTACGAAGTGGCCGATCCGCGCCTTGGCCATCACCGGGATCGTGACCGTCTCCTGGATGGCCTGGATCATCACCGGGTCGGACATGCGGGCCACGCCGCCGTCCCGGCGGATGTCGGCGGGCACTCGCTCGAGCGCCATCACCGCGGCCGCGCCGGCGTCCTCGGCGATCTTGGCCTGCTCGGGCGTCACGACGTCCATGATCACGCCGCCCTTGAGCATCTCGGCGAGGCCGGCCTTGACGGTGAACGTCGCTTCGTCCCGAGGACTCTGGGGGTTCTCCTCCATCGGACCCTGAGTTTAGCCGGGCTGTAGGTTTCCCCGCGATGTCCACAGCGCCAGTGTTCGAACGCTCCGATGGCCGTTTCGTCGCGACGGAGCACGCCCGAGGGCCCTGGGATCCGCGTGCGCTCCACGGCGGCGCGCCGGCGGCCCTGCTTGTACGGGCGTTCGAGCAACTTCCGGCCGCCGAGGGCCTCTGCCTCGCTCGCGTGACCTACGAGTTCCTACGACCAGCGCTCGTCGGGCCGCTCGAGGTCCACGCCGAGGTCGTCCGTCCCGGCCGCCGCGTGCAGTTGCTCGAGGCCTCAATCGTCGGGGACGGCGTCGAGGTCGTGCGCGCTCGCGCGCTCCAGGTGATGGCGGCCGACGCCGGCGACAGCGCCCGCGAGACCACCCCGCCGCCACCCGGGCCCGAACATGGGCACGCTCCCGAGCTACGCGTCCCGCACCACCCGATGTTCGCGTTCGACGCGATCGAGGTCCTGTTCGTCGAGGGCACCTGGGGCGGCGGCCCGTCGACGGCCTGGTTCCGGCTGCGGAGCCCGATCGTCGCCGGCGAGACCCCCTCGCCGCTTCAGCGACTCGCCGCCGCCGGCGACTTCGGCAACGGGATCAGCGCCACCCTGTCCTGGGACGACTACCTGTACATCAATCCTGATCTGACGCTGTACATCGAGCGCGAGCCGGTCGGGGAGTGGATTTGCCTCGAATCCCAGACCCGGATCGCCACCGGCGGCATCGGGATGGCCGAGAGCGTCCTTTACGACGAGCGCGGCCGCGTCGGACGCGCGACCCAGGCGCTGCTCGTCGCGCCGCGCTGATCGCCGGCCCCACCGTGTCCGCCCAGCCGGTGTTCGAGACCGTCGACGGAGGATTCGTCGCGACGCCGCTGGCCAGCGGGCCGTGGAACCCGAACGCCCAGATCGGGGGCGCGCCGGCGGCCCTGCTGGCGCGGGCGTTCGAGCGGGTCCCGGCGGCCGCAGGGCTGACTGTCGCTCGCTTGACCTACGACTTCATCCGGCCGGCGCCGATCGGGCCGCTCGAGGTGCGTGCCGAGGTCGTCCGCCCGGGACGGCGCGTTCAGCTGCTCGACGGGTCGATGCTCGCCGGCGGCGTCGAGGTCGTGCGGGCGCGCGCGCTCCGAGTCCTCGCCGCGGACGCGGCGCACGCGCACTCCGAGGAGGTCGCGCCGCCGCCCGGCCCCGGACAGGGACGTTCCGGTGAGCTGCCCGGGTTACATCGGCCGAGGTTCGCGACCGACGCGGTCGAGGTCCGCTTCATCGCCGGCGGCTTCGGCGGCGGTCCCGCGACGGCGTGGTTTCGCCTCACGAGGCCGCTCGTCGGGAACGAGACCCCGTCGGCGCTGCAGCGCCTGGCCGCCGCCAGCGATTTCGGCGCGGGCCTCAGCGCGACGCTCCCGAGGGACGAATACCTGTTCATCAACGCCGACCTGACGATCCATGTGGAACGGCAGCCGGTCGGAGAGTGGATCTGTCTCGAGTCGGAGACCCGCATCGCCGACGGGGTCGGGATCGGGGTCGCCGAAAGCGTCCTCTACGACGAGCGCGGCCGCGTCGGCCGCGCGACCCAGGCCCTGCTGATCGCCCCCCGCTGACCGACGCGTTCGAGTTTTCAGGCAACTATGGCCCGAAAACTCAATCGCTCCGTTCGCCGGCCGAGCCGTTCGCCGAATCGCCGTCGCGGAGGTAGGACAAGAGGCCGCCGGCGAGCAGGATCGCGCGCTCGTGCTCCGAGAAGTCGTGGGTCAATGTCAGCTCATCGCCCGTGTCCTCGATCCGAGCGGTGATCGACTCGGAGCCGGATTCCAGCTCCTCCCGCAGCGCCGGCAACGACCACTTCTGCCCCACCTCGGCCTTGTCGTAATCGGACTCCTCGGAGAACGTCAGCGCCACGATTCCCTGCGCGATGAGGTTCCGCCGGTGTATCCGCGCGAACGACTTCGCGATCACGGCCCTGACCCCCAGATGCAACGGCGCGAGCGCCGCGTGCTCGCGCGAGGAGCCCTGGCCGTAGTTGTCGCCGGCGACGATGAACCCGCTCCCCCACTCCTTCAGACGCTTGCGGAACTCGGGATCGCGGTGGCGCAGTGTGAACTCGGCGATCGCTGGCACGTTCGAGCGGTACGCCATCACCTCGACGCCGTCGGGCGCGAGATCGCCGGTCGAGATGTCGTCGGGCTGGACGGTCGCGATGCACGCTTCGAGCGAGTCCCCGAGCGGAGTGTGCTCGGGCGGGCGCTTGATGTTCGGTCCTCGCGGGATCTCGATCGAGCCGGCGTCCTCTGCCGAAGCTGGCGCAAAGATGTGGACGTCCTCGACGTACGGCCTCAGCTCCGGCATCGGCAGCAGATCGGGCGCATCGCCGTACTCGCGCGGGTCCTCGATCTTCCCGCTCAGCAGCGACACCGCCGCCACCGCGGGCGAACACAGGAACACCGAGTCCTCGGGCGTGCCCGACCGCCCCGGGAAGTTGCGGTTGAACGTCCGCAGCGAGTTCGAGTCAGACGGTGGCGCCTGGCCCATGCCCACGCACGGGCCGCACACCGGCTCGAGCATCCGCACGCCCCCGTCCGAGAGCTGGCGGTACACGCCCGACTCCGCGATCGCGGCCAGGATCTGTCGGGACCCTGGGGTGGCGGTGGCGCTGATCGACGGGTGCACGATCTGCCCGTCGCGGTCAGCGAGCACGGCACCAGGAAGCGCAAGGTCGTTGTAGCCGGAATTGACGGACGACCCGATGCAGACCTGGGCGATCGGCGTCCCCACTACCTCCTCGATTGGCACGACGTTGTCGGGGTTGTGCGGCTTGGCGACGAGCGGGCCGAGCTCGCCGAGGTCGATCTCGATCCGGTCGTCGTACTCGGCCCCGTCGTCCGGGCCAACCTCGACGAAATCCTCGGAACGGCCCTGCCGATCGAGCCACTCCCGGGTCGTCTCGTCCGGCGGGAACACGCCCGCGGTCCCGCCGAGGTCGGCGATCATGTTCGCGATCGTCGCGCGCTCGGGGATCGACAGGTCGGCGGTCCCGGGCCCGGTGAACTCGAGCACCTTGTTCTTGCCGCCGCTCGCGGTCAGCCGCCTGAGGAGCTCGAGGATGATGTCTTTGGCCTGGACCCAGGGCCGCGCGAGCTTGCCCTCGAGCCGGATCTCGACGACCTCCGGGCACGCGATCTCGTACGGATGTCCGCCGAGCACGACGGCGACGTCGAGCCCGCCGGCGCCGATCGCGATCATCCCCATGCACCCGGCCTGCGTGGTGTGCGAGTCGGCGCCGAGCATCGTCTGCCCCGGCTTGCCGAACCGCTCCATGTGGATGTAGTGGCTGATCCCGTTGCCGGGGCGCGAGAAGTGCAGCCCGTACTTGCGCGCGAGCGCCTGCAGCATCCGGTGGTCGTCGGGGTTCTTGAAGTCGAGCTGGACGACGTTGTGGTCGACGTACTGGACCGCGCGCTCTATCTTGATGCGCGGCTCGCCGAGCTCCTCGAACTGCATCAGCGCCATCGTCCCGGTGGCGTCCTGGAGCAAGGCCTGATCCATCCCGATCGAGATGGGCGATCCCGGCTTCAGGTCGCCGTCGACCAGGTGTTCTCGCAGGATCTGTCGGGTCAGGTTTTCCGGCATCGGGTCGGCTCCTCTCGCGACGACGTCACGATCGGAACCTACCCCGCGCCTTCGCCACTACGCGCCGGTCGGCAGACGCGGTCGCACTGGCGTTAGCAACCTGCCCGTCGCGCGACTCGACGCGCGCCGCCACCTCCACGTAAGCCCCGACGGGCGCGGGCGCCTCCAGCGAAACCTCGAACGAGACCGCCCGGGCGTCGACCCCGCATGCCAGCGACATCGCCTCGGCCAGCGCCGCCGCCACGACCCCCTCGTGGGCGCGGCCGCCGTCGGCCCCCTGATGGTCCTGCTTGATGAAGCAGCGGCCGGCGACCGCGCCCGGGGCGACTTCCTCGACCTCCAGCAGCAGTCCGAACAGGTTGGTACGCCCGCACCCGAAGCACAGCTCGTGGTGGCGCAGCGGCATGCGCGCGCGCCGCGTTACTTCAGGCGGAATGCTTTGATCCGCACGTCGTACTGCTGGGCGTCGCGCGAGTAGACGCCGTAGGCGAGCGCCTGGATCAGCGACAGCAGCGCGGTGTGCGAGCGGACGAACGCGGGCGTGTTCGACGAGTAGTACAGGCGAATCCGCGCCAGCCGGGCGACCTCGGACAGCGTCGCGTCGGTGATCGCGAGCGTCGGCGCCTTGCGGTGCCGCGCGAGCTTCATCGTGCGCGTGATCAACGGATGCGGCCGGCCCGCCGACAGCCCGATCACGAGCGTCTGCTCGTCGATCCGGCTGAGCCGTCCGAGCGCTTCCTGGGACGGGCTGGCGACGATCTCGGCGCGCAGGTCGAGCAGCATCAGCAGGTGGCGCAGGTAGCTCGCGAAGAACGCCATCTGGTCGGTGCCGGCGATCAGCACCTTGCCGGCGGACACGATCGCGTCGATCGCGGCCTCGACATCGCCGCGCGAAAGCTTGTGGGCGGTGTCCTCGACGTTCACGTGGTCGGCCGCGAGCGCCGCCTCGAACTCGGTGTGGTCGAGCGAGAACAGCGGCGTCGCCCCGGCTGAGGAGCCGTTCGGCATCCCCGGCGGCCGGCGGCGGTACTCGTCCCGGGCTGCCTGCTGGAGCTCGGGGAAGCCCTCGAAGCCGAGCGCCTGCGAGAACCGGACGACCGTGCTCGAAGAAGTGCTGGCGCGGCGGGCAAGCTCCTCCGCGGTCTGGAACGCCGCCTCGTCGAGGTGGTCGACGATGTACTGGGCCACGTCCTTCTGCGAGCGCGAGAACTCGTCGAAGCGGGCCCGGATGTACGCGGACAGGGCCTGATGGCCGGTAGGCGGTGCGGTCACGGTGGGAGCGGCTGACTGCTTCATCGGCAGGCCTCTGATTCGACGCCTTCGCCCCGCGTCCTTCACGCTCTCGATTTCGGCCCGGTGCAGGCACCGGCCGAACACCCCGTCAGGAAGCGCCCCGCGACCCGCCGGGCTAGCCCCTACTCGCCGCCCTCGGCCCGCTCGTGGTTCTGCTTTCGCTCAGCCAGCACCTGCGCGACGATGTAGACGATCACTACGTTCACGATCACCCCGATCCCGAGGAACGTGAGCAGCAGCGCGATCGTCTGGCCGAGCGAGCTCGGGCTCTGGCCAAGGAAGCCGGCGATCATCCACATCGCCTCCGGAGCCTACCTCACCGCCACCGAGAACAGCTCCTGCGACCGCCCGCCGGCTGCTAGCGTCGCGCCCGATCGCCGGACGGATCGCTCACGGCCCTGTAGCTCAGTCGGTAGAGCAGCGGACTCATAATCCGTCGCGCCCAGGTTCGAGTCCTGGCAGGGCCATCGCGAACTGCCTGCTAATCGGCCGTTTTAGCCAGGTACGTGGCCGCTCGGGTCCGTCCGTCGTCGACGGCCCGTGCATACGGCGTCCCGTTCCACAAGGTGTCCCGTACGTCCAGCCGCGCGCCACGCTCGACGAGCAACTCGAGCAGCTCGACGTCGTCCGTCAGCGCCGCCTGATGGAGCGCTTGGCTGACCACCAGTTCGAGCGTGAAGTCACGCCCGTCCGGCGCCGCGCGCGAGCAGCGCCCGCGTGACCTCGACGATGTTTGGGGGCATCGTCTCGACGAGGTGCGGGTTGTCGGCGACGAACCACGGGAGCTGCGGATCGAGGAAGTACTGCTCGCGCGGCGCGTCACGATAGCAGTCGGGCTCGCGGATCCGCTCGTGCAGCAGCCGCGGCTCGTCCTCGACGATCCGCTCGAGCGCGGGCACGTCGTCGGCGTGGATCGCGGCGACCGCCGCGCGGAACTCGGGGTCGCGGATCACAGGCCGATCGAGCAGCTCGACGATCGCGCCGCGCCGGATCAGCATCTCGAACGGACGGCCGCGGGCAGCGCCTCGAACACGCCGGCGATCCTAACGGTCCCCGAAAGATTGCGGCGACCGCGTCCGCTCGGCGAGATAGCTGTCCAAAGCGCTAAAGCTCCCGCCCAATAAGTTCGATACAGACCGGGATTGAGTTGTCAAAAGGCAAACCCGTCGCGAGGCGGGGACGCAAAGCCAGAGGTCTCTCAGAGATAGCTCGGCCGCCTGCTCAGCGTGTTCGACTCCCAGAGTTACAAACAAGGAGGACAAGGATGTCCAGGTTTAAGTTCCGTCACGCTCAGCTGCTGCTGTCGATCATGGCCCTCGTCGCGCTCGTCGTGGTCTCGGGAGCCAGCTTCAAGTTCTGATCGTCCACAGGCGGAGCCGGGCGCACCGGCGTTCAGCCGGGCGCCCGGGTCATCCTCATGAAATCTCGCACCCTCGAGCCAGTTCGACTCTTCTGCGTCGCGGTCGCGCTCGTGGGTGTCGCCTTACTCGCGACGCTCGTCGCGACCACGCAGCTCGTCTTCGACGAGCCTTACGCCAAGTTCGAGTTCATCGCGCTCGCCGCGAGCGTGATGGTCGGAGAGCTGTTCCCCCTCGAGCTGCCGCGTCGATCCGGCGACGGCGAGGTCACCGTCTCGGTGATGTTCTCGTTCGCTCTGCTGCTCGGGCTCGGGCTAGTTCCCGCGCTCGCCGCGCAGCTGGTGGCGTCGGTCGTCCAGGACCGGATCGCCCACAAGCCGTGGTGGCAGGTCGGCTTCAACATCGGGCAGTACACGCTTTCTCTGTCCGCCGCCGCCGGGGTCCTGAAACTGCTTGGCGCCTACGGCACGCTCCGCGCCGGGTTCAAGCCCGAGGACCTGCTCGCGGTGCTCGCCGCCGCGGCCGCCTACTTCTCGGTCAACCTGCTGCTGGTCACCCGCGCGACGACCCTTTATCAGGGCGTGCCGATCGCACGCGCGCTCGAGTCCGACCTGACCTTCGGCCTGTCGGTTGGAGCGGTGCTCCTGTGCCTCGCGCCGGTCGTCGTGACCGTACTCGAGTTCAGCCGGATCCTCTACCCGCTGCTGCTCGTCCCGCTCGTCGGGGTGTACATCAGCGGCCGCCAGAGCATCCGCACCGCGACCGCCGAGCATCTCGCCCGGCACGACAGCCTCACCGAGCTGCCGAACCGGCGCTGGTTCCTCGAGGCGGTCGGGCAGGCGCTCAAGAACCCATCGCTGCACGCCGGCGGGTTGCTGCTCGTCGACCTCAACGGGTTCAAGGAGGTCAATGACACGCTCGGTCACCACCACGGTGACCTCGTGCTTAAAGAGGTAGGCCCGCGGCTCGCGGCCGCCTTCCGTAGCGAGGATCTCGTCGCGCGCCTCGGCGGCGACGAGTTCGCCGTTTTCATGCCCGGGGCCGACAGCGACGCCGCCCAGACGGCGGTGCAGCGCCTCCAGGACGCGCTCCACACGCCGGTCGACGTCGACGGGATCAGCCTGGAGCTCGACGCCAGCATCGGCCTCGCCTGGTATCCCGAGCACGGCGGCGACGTCGACACCCTGCTCCAGCGCGCCGACGTCGCGATGTACCGGGCCAAGGCCAGCCACAACTCGCTGGTCACCTACCGCTCCGAGGACGACTACCACAGTCCGGAGCGCCTGGTGATCGCCGGCGACCTGCGCCGGGCGCTGCTGAGCGATCAGCTCGTGCTCCACTACCAGCCGCAGGTCGAGCTCGGGGTCGGGCGCCCTGTCGCCGCCGAGGGCCTCGTGCGCTGGCAGCATCCCCAGCGCGGACTGCTCGGGCCGTTCGAGTTCATCGAGGTCGCCGAGCGCACCGGCCTGATCAAGGACCTCACCAACCGCGTGCTCGACCTCGGCCTCGCCGACCTGCGGCGCTGGACCGACGACGGCCGCAAGCTGTCGCTGTCGCTGAACGTGTCCGTCCGCAGCCTGCTCGACCGGCGCTTCCCCGAGGAGGTCGAGAAGCTGCTCGCCCTCCACGGCGTCGACGGAAAGTCGCTCACGCTCGAGCTGACCGAGAGCTCGCTGATGGTCGATCCCGAGGTCGCCAAGAAGACCATGCGCCACCTCGCCGAGCTTGGCGTGTCGGTCGCGATCGACGACTTCGGCACGGGCTACTCGTCGCTCGCCTACCTGACCGATCTGCCGATCGGCGAGCTCAAGATCGACAAGTCGTTCGTCCGCGCGATGGGGTCGGACGCGCGCAACGCGATCGTCGTCCGTTCGACCATCGAGCTCGCCCACAACCTTGGTCTGCGCACGGTCGCCGAGGGGATCGAAGACGCATTCACGTTCGAGCGCCTGCGCGCGCTCGGTTGCGAGCTCGCACAGGGCTTCCACATGAGCCGGCCGCTGCCGGCCGACAGTCTCATGAGCTGGTGGGACGTCCACACCGCGCCGCCGTCCAACCCCGCGCCGGAGTACGGCGCGATGCCGCGCCCGCTACCGCGAGTGAGCGTGGCCTGATGCTGCTCGTCGTCACCGCGCTGGCGCTGGTCGTCACGGTCCCGCTCGCCGGCGGGAACCTGGCCCGGTTGGCCGACATCCGCGTCCGCGCCGTGTGGGCGGTGCTGCTCGCCGCCGCGATCCAGGTCGGGATAACGCAGATCCCCGGCGGCAGCCACTGGGTTCACGCCGCGCTCCACATCTTCAGCTACGTGCTCGACGCCTACTTCCTGTTCGCTAATCGCCGGCTCGCCGGCGTTCCGATCGTCGCGCTCGGCGCCGCGCTGAACGTCGCGGCGATCACAAGCAATGCAGGCGTGATGCCGGCGACCTCCTCCGCGCTGCGGATCGCGGGGATCGCCGAACGCGCCGGCTTCGACAACTCTGCACACGTCGCCCACGCCCACCTGGCGTTCCTCGGCGACGTGATTCCGGTCCCCGGGCCGTGGCCGATCGGCAACGTCCTGAGCGTCGGCGACCTGATCATCTTCGTCGGCGCTCTCGTCGTGCTCCACCACGCGTGCGCGTCCCGCCTGCTCCCGCGCGTTCGCCGCGCGGTTCAGGCCGCCGCCTCCTAGTCCAGATACCGGTACGCCGGCAGCGTCAGGAACTCGATCAGGTCGGGCGAAAGCGCCACCCGCTCGAAGATCTCGCGCGTCTCCTCGGGCCGGCCGGCCTGCCAGACCTCGTCGCCGACCTGCTCGCGGATCTTGCCCGTCTCCTCGTCGAGCACCTCGCGGACGAGCTCCGGGGTCACCTGGCGGCCGTCCTCGAGCTGCTTGCCGTGATGGATCCACTGCCAGATCTGAGTGCGCGAGATCTCGGCGGTCGCGGCGTCCTCCATCATCGAGTTGATCGCGGCGGCGCCGCGGCCGGTCAGCCAGAACGAGATGTACTGAAAGCCGACGTTGACGTCGGTGCGGAGGCCCTGCTCGGTGATCGCACCCGGAGTCGCGGCGAGATCGAGCAGCTCGTCCGCGGTGACACGTACGTCGTCGCGCCGGCGCTCGAGCTGATTGGCAGCACCGTTCAGCCCCTGCTCGAACACCTCGCGGGCGACCGGTACGAGGTCCGGATGCGCGACCCAGGTGCCGTCGTAGCCTTGGGAGACCTCGCGCTCCTTGTCTTTGCGGACCCCGTCGAGCGCCTTCTCGTTGGCCTCCCGGTCGCCCTTGCGGCTCGGGATCAGCGCGGACATGCCGCCCATCGCGTGCGCCCCGCGCTTGTGGCAGGTCGCGGCCAGCAGCTCGGCGTAAGCGCGCATGAACGGCACGGTCATCGTCACGTCGACGCGGTCCGGCAGCACCATCTCGGGGCGGTCCGGGAAGCACTTGATCGACGAGAAGATGTAGTCCCAGCGACCGGCGTTCAGCCCCGCCGAGTGCTCGCGCAGCTCGTACAGGATCTCGTCCATCTCGAACGCGGCCGGCAGAGTCTCGATCAGCACCGTCGCCTTGATCGTCCCTTGCGGGATCCCGAGCGCGTCCTGGGTGAGCACGAACACGTCGTTCCACAGCCGTGCCTCGAGGTGCGACTCCATCTTCGGCAGGTAGAAGTACGGCGCGGTGCCGGCGCGCAGCAGCCGGCGAGCGCAGTGGAACGCGTACAGGCCGAAGTCGAACAGCGAGCCCGACACCGGCTCGCCGTCGACCAGCAGGTGGCGCTCGGGGAGGTGCCAGCCGCGCGGGCGGACCAGCAGCGTCGCTGGGTTCTCGACGAGCTCGTAGTCCTTACCCTCGGAGTCGCGGTAGGTGATCGTCCCGTCGATCGCGTCGCGGAGGTTCCTCTGCCCGTCGATCATGTTGTGCCAGGTCGGGGCGTTCGCGTCCTCGAAGTCCGCCATGAACCCGTCGGCGCCCGAGTTCAGTGCGTTGATCACCATCTTGCGGTCGGTCGGGCCGGTGATCTCGACCCAGCGCTGCTGCATGTCCGGCGGCACGGGCGCGACCGTCCAGTCGCCGTCGCGGATCTCCCGCGTGTCGGGGAGGAAGTCGAGCATCTCCCCGTCGGCGAGCCGGGCGCGCCGGCGGCCGCGCGCCTCGAGCAGCTCCTCGCGCCGCGCGCCGAACCGGGCCTGGAGCTCGGTCACGAACTCGAGCGCGTCGGGGGTGATGACCTCGTCGAATCCGGCCGCCATGGCGCCGTGAAGCTCGATGTTGTGGGTGGTCATTCCCGCATCCTCTCAACTACCTCACGGTGAGGCTTCCCGGCCCGTACCGCTGAAAACCCGCCAGCGCCCATTCGCTCTCGGCTACGCACGGCGCGCCCATGAGCGCCGCGACCGCCACCGCCAGCGCCCATGCGAGGAGTATCGCGGTGGCTCGGGGGAGCCCAGCGGTGGCTCGGCGCGGACCCGGTTCGCATAGCCTTCTGCGCTCGATGAAGCTCGGCGCCTACCTCGGCTACTGGCTCCCCGGCCAGGAGTCGGCAGACCAGCTCGCGTTCGCCGTCGAGGCCGAGCGCCTTGGCTACGACTCGGTGTGGGCGGCTGAGGCCTACGGGTCGGACGCCGCCACCGTGCTGGCGTGGCTGGCGGCGGGGACGAGCAAGATCAAGCTCGGGTCGGCGATCTTCCAGATGCCCGCGCGGAGCGCCGCGATGACCGCGATGACGGCGGCGACGATCGACACGATCTCAGGCGGGCGGATGGTGCTCGGGATCGGCTCGTCGGGGCCGCAGGTGGCCGAGGGCTGGCACGGGCAGCGGTTCGCACGCCAGCTCCAGCGGACCCGCGAGTACGTCTCCGTGCTGCGGCTCGCGCTCGCACGGGATCGCGTCGAGTTTCACGGCGAGACGCTCGAGCTCCCCCTCCCGGATGGTCCGGGCAAGGCCTTGAAGCTGATGATCTCGCCCGTGCAGGAGCGGATCCCGATCTACCTGGCGGCGATCGGGCCGAAGAACACCGAGCTCGCCGGCGAGATCGCCGACGGCTGGATTCCGGTGTTCTTCTCGCCCGAGCACGTGTCCGAGGTGCGCGCGCTGCTCGAGGCCGGCGCCGCGCGGTCGGGGCGCTCGCTCGACGGGTTCGAGATCGCGCCGACGGTCAACACGTACGTCTCCGATGACCGTGAGGCGGCCAGGAACTTGATGCGCCCGGTACTCGCGTTGTATGTGGGCGGGATGGGATCGCGCAAGCAGAACTTCTACAACCAGCTCGTGCAGCGCTACGGGTTCGAGGACGCGGCGTTGAAGGTGCAGGAGCTGTATCTCGACGGAAAGAAGGACGAGGCGGCGGCCGCACTCCCCGACGAGCTGATCGACCTGATCACGCTGTGCGGCCCGAAGGACCACGTGCGCGATCGTCTGGCGGCGTTCCGCGACGCCGGTGTTGGGACGCTGACGGTCACCCCGATGGCGTTCACAGGCCCCGAGCGGATCGAGCAGCTGCGGGCGGTGGCCGAGCTGGCGGCTTGAGCGCGCCCGCCGACCGGCTCCGCGTGTTCCTGGGCGCGTTCGGCGAGCCCGGCCACGCCTTCCCGATGCTCGCGCTCGGCGCGCGCCTCGCCGCTCGCGGCCACGACGTTACGTTCGAGACGTGGTCGAGGTGGCGCGAGGACGTCGAGGCCGCCGGGATGCGGTTCGTGCCGGCGCCTGAGCACCCGCTGTTCGGACGCGCCGGCGAGCCGTTCGAGATGTACGAGGCGGTCGTGCGGGCCACTGCGGTCACTCGCCGCGTGGTCGCCGAGATCCGGCCGGATGTGGTCGTGCACGACATCCTGACGCTCGCGCCCGCGATGGCCGGCGAGCTCGAGGGCGTGCCGGTGGCGACGTTGATTCCGCACCTGTACCCGGCGGGCGCCCGCGGGTTCCCGCCGTACGCGGTCGGCGCGCGCCTGCCGCGAACGCAGCTCGGCCTACGGCTTTGGGGTGCGCTGGAGCGGCCCTTGGAGGCGGGGCTGCGGCGCGGTCGCGCCGAGCTGAACGATGCTCGGATTCGGCTCGGGCTACCGCCGGTTTCGCGTTTGCACGGCGGTTTGAGCGAGCGGCTCTGCATGGTCGGGACGTTCCCTCAGCTCGAGTACCCGCGCGCCTGCCCGCCCGGCGTGCATGTCGTCGGGCCGCTGATGTGGGAGCCGCCGTTCGGCGAGGTGGAGCCGCCGCCCGGGGCCGCCCCGCTCGTGCTGGTGGCGCCGTCAACCGCCCAGGATCCCTCGCACCGACTGCTGCGGGCCGCACTGGCCGGGCTGCGCGGCGAGCGGATCCGGGTGCTCGCCACTTGGAACCGCCGGCCGCTGGAATCGCCGGTCCCGGTGCCCGCGAACACGCGGCTGGTCGAGTGGGTGTCGTACGCCAGGACGATGCCGGCGTGCTCACTCGTGGTCTGCCACGCGGGCCACGGGACGATGGCGCGCGCGCTCGCGTGCGGGTGCCCGGTGCTGGCCGTCCCGCACGTCGGCGACATGGCCGAGAACGCCGCGCGAGCGGACTGGGCGGGCGTCGGAGTGCGGCTGCCGTGGCGCCTGCTCGGGCCGGCGTCGTTGCGGCTCGCGGTCCGGCGGGCGCTGTCCGAGCGCTCGCTGGCCGCGCGGGCGCGCGAGTTGGCCGCGTGGGCGGCGGCTCATGACGGCGCGGCGCGGGCGGCCGACCTGGTCGAGGGGTTCGCCGGCGGCTATTCGGGCGGGTGGGCGCGGACGAACTCGATCAGCTCGGGCGCGTCTCCTTCGACGACGTCCATCGGCTCGCCCGAGCAGCTGCACAGCTCCACGACCGCCCGCCCGTCGGTGACCTCGAGCGGGCGCCAGACCGCGCCGTGAAGCTCCCAGTCCTCGAGCTCGGCGATCGTGAGCCCCGACCTCATGTCAGGTGGGTATGGAACTGGGCACTTAGCTCCGGGGGTGGGACTCGAACCCACAACATTTCGGTTAACAGCCGAACGCTCTGCCGATTGAGCTACCCCGGATCGACATGGGTCTCGTCCCGGGACGAGGACGGCGAACTCTAGCGAGAACCGCGGCGAGCGCCGACGGTCGCCGTCGCTAACCCGCGCACAACACGATGCTCGGCGAAGTCAACGTGCGAGCAACGGTGGCTAACGAACCTGGTCCCGGTTTCACCTCGCCTTGACGCACGGCCTGCTGGGGGCCCATAGCATCGGAGTCGATTGTCTTGTCAATTGCTCAAGCGACGGGATGAGGCTTAGATCTTGAGGGGTGGGCACCGGGGCCGGCGGCGCGGGGGCTCCCTGATGGCGGCCGCCTGATGGCGGCCGCCCTGGTGGCGGCCGTGGCGCTGTTCGCCGCCGGCTGCGGTGGCGGATCCGGGGCCGCGAGCTCGCCCACCAGCGGGCCGACGACAACGTCGACCACCGCGACGACGGCGAGTACCACGACACCGACGCCGGTACCAAACACCGGCGTCGGGATCCACAAGATCCAGCACGTGGTGATCATCATGCAGGAGAACCGGTCGTTCGACACCTATTTCGGGACGTACCCGGGGGCCGACGGTATCCCGGGGCTGGCCGGAAACCCCGGCAGTGTGCCGTGCGTCCCCGATCCCGTGAAGGGCGGCTGCGTGCGTCCTTACCACGACCGCGACGACCGCAGCCTCGGCGGCCCGCACTCCTATGACAACGCGGTCGCCGACATCAACGGCGGCAACATGAACGGGTTCGTGCGCGAGCAGGAGAGCGGCATGGCGGGCTGCGACCAGACGTTCAACCCGGCGTGCGGCAACGGCGCCGGCTCGCCCGACGTGATGGGCTACCACACCGGCGCGGACATCCCGAACTACTGGACGTACGCGCGCGATTTCGTGCTCCAGGACCACATGTTCGAGTCGGTGAAGTCCTGGAGCCTCCCCGCTCACCTGTACCTGGTGTCCGAGTGGTCGGCGTACTGCTCGATCCAGGGCGACCCCGCGAGCTGCCGGAACGCGATCCAGCACCCGCAGAACCCACCCGACTTCTCCCGCCGGCTCGGCAATCCGCTGCCGACGGACCCGAACTACGCGTGGACCGACCTCACCTGGCTCCTGCACAAGGACGACGTCGGCTGGGCCTACTACGTCGACAAGGGCAGCCAGCCGGATTGCGACGACAACGCCGCGATGTCGTGCGCGCCGGTCTCGCAGACCGCCCAGACGCCCGGCATCTGGAACCCGCTGCCGTACTTCACCGACGTCCAGCAGGACGACCAGCTCGGCAACATCAAGGCGCTGCCCGACTTCTTCGCCGCTGTCAAGAACGACCAGCTGCCCGCGGTGTCGTGGGTCACGCCGAACGGCACCGTGTCCGAGCACCCGCCCGGCCTGATCACCGCCGGTCAGACCTACGTGACCGGGCTGGTCAACGCGATCATGCGAAGCCCCGAGTGGAGCAGCACCGCGATCTTCCTCACCTGGGATGACTGGGGCGGCTTCTACGACAACGTCGACCCGCCGAAGGTCGACAGCATGGGCTACGGGTTGCGCGTCCCCGCGATGGTGATCAGCCCGTACGCCAAGCAGGGCTACATCGACCACCAGACGCTCAGCTTCGACGCGTACGCGAAGTTCATCGAGGACGACTTCCTCGGGGGCCAGCGCCTCGACCCGAAGACCGACGGCCGGCCCGACCCCCGTCCCGACGTCCGCGAGGACGAGCCCGAGCTCGGCGACCTTCAGAACGACTTCGACTTCAACCAGCCGCCGCTGGCTCCGGTGATCCTGCCGGTGCAGCCGGACACCGACCTGGTCATGCCGGGGCGCAGCGCCAGGACGAGCGTCCCGGCCCGGCCGGCGAGATTGCCCGGCATCCAGGAGCTCGAGCCGTTCGAGACCGCGGTCGCCGCCAGGTACCTCGACATGAGACCGGCCCAGCTCCGCAGGCAGCTCAAGACGATGACGCTCGGGCAGGTCGCGCGCGAGCATGGCCGGACTGCGGCCGAGGTCCGCAAGGTGGTGCTGGCCGCGGTCCGGACGGAGCTGCCGAAGACGCTGCGGTAGGCGCCGCGGGCGAGGCCTGGTCGCGCGTCAGGCCGACGCGGAGCACGGCGCGGGTCCGGTCAGACCGCCTTTTCGAGCCGCGCGTAGACCGTCCGGCGCGCGGCCATCACCGCCTCGCGCTCGCGCGCAAGGTCGGCGATGCCGGTTCCGCCTTCGGTCTTGGTGCGGCGGATCGCGCGGTCGAGCCGGGCCTGCTCGAGCACCAGGCGGGCGTGCTCGAGTTGATCGTCGGCGACCTCGCCGGCCAGCCCGGCCTCCTCGACGAGACCGGCGACGGTCCTCGCGAGCTGCTCGTCTTGCGCCGGCAGGTCCGAGAGCGGGGACTGTGTCCGGCCGGCGAGGTGGCGGGCGGCGCGGCGCAGCAGCTCGCTCGTGATCAGCTGCTCGGTGTCGATCTCGAACAGCGTCCGCGCGCCCAGGCCGGGCATCGCGATGCACAGCGCAAGGAACGTCCGCTCGGCGCGTACTCCGTGGTCGAGGGTCGGCGCACCTTGCCCAGCGGAATCCTGGCCAGCGCCGGCTCTGGCTCCGCCTGGGCCTGGGCCTGCGCCTCCGGCTCCGGCTCCGGGGGCGGCCCCGGCTCTTGCTCCGGGGGCGGTCGCACCGGAGCCGTTCTGGCGCGCGGCGCCCTCGATCAGCGAGCCCAGCCTCGCCTCGGACAGCTCGAGCCGGCCGGCGACGCGGCGCAGGAGCTCCTCGCCGAACGCGTCCCTCGGCAGGTCCCTGAGCGCAGGCTGGAGCTGGTTGAACGCACGATCGCGCCCTTCCGCGCTGGTGAGGTCATTGCGCTCGAGGATCCGCTCGACGTGGAACTTGACGAACGGCACGGAGCCCGCGACCCGCTCGCGCAGCGCGTCGGCGCCGGCACGCTCGATCAGGTCGGCCGGATCGGTCCCCTCCGGCAGCGGCACGACCCGGAGCTCGAGCTGCCGCCGGTCGGTGAGCTGGGCGGCGCGGAGCATCGCGTCCTGGCCGGCGCGGTCGGCGTCGAGGCACAGGACCAGCACGTTGGCGACGCGCTGGAGCTGGTCGATCTGCTCCTCGGTCAGCGCGGTCCCCATGATCCCGACGGCGTTGCCGAGCCCGGCCTGGTGGAGCGCGAGCACGTCGGTGTAGCCCTCGACCAGGATCACGCTGCTCGCCCGGGCCGCGGCGGCGCGCGCGCGGTCGAGCCCGAACAGCACCCTGCGCTTCTGGTAGAGCTCACCCTCGGCGGTGTTCAGGTACTTCGGACGCTGGTTCTCGCGCATCGCCCGCGCCCCGAAGCCGATCACGTTCCCGCGCGCGTCGGCCGACGGGAACATGATCCGCTCGCGGAACCGGTCGTAGATCTGGCCCGGGCGGTTCTGGGAGCGCTGGGCGAGCCCCACGGCGAGCAGCTCCTCATCGGTGAACCCCGCCCGGCGCGACGCGGTGAGGATCCGATCCCACGCGCTCGGCGCGTAGCCGACGCGAAACTCTCGGAGCATGTCCTCGCCCAGGCCCCGGTTCTGAAGATATTCGCGAGCAGGCAGCGCTTCCCGCGCCTCCCACAGGTAGCGGGCGTAATACGCCGCGGTGCGGCCGAGGAGCTGCCCGAGACGCTGGCGGCGTTGCCGGCGCTGGGCCGCCTGCGGGTCTTCCTCCTCGGTCTGGAGCTCGACGCCGAAGCGGTCGGCGAGCGTCTGCAGCGCTTCCGGGAAGTCGAGCCCCTCGGTCTCCATCACGAACCGGAACACGTCGCCCGAGGCCTGGCAGCCGAAGCAGTAGTACACCTTGTCGATCGGGTTGACGCCGAACGACGGGGTGCGCTCGTCGTGGAACGGGCAGCGCCCGACGTACTCGGTGGTGCCCGCGCGGCGAAGCTCGGTGTGGTCCCCGACCACCGCGAGCATGTCGACCGCGTCGCGCACGCGATCACGCGAGTCCGCCGTGAACCGGGTCACGAGGTCGTCGGGGTCACGAGGTCACCGGGGTCACGCGGTCATTCGGGTCACGCGGTCATTCGGGTCACGCGGTCATCGCGCGAACGCCACCGGCACGTTCAGCGCCTCGAACGTGCGGATGCAGAACCGGTCGGTCATGCCCGCCAGGTAGTCGGTGACCCGACGCGGAAGCTCGCCGGCCGGGATCGAGTCGGGGATCTCGTCGGGGTGAGCGCAGTAGTGATCGAACAGCGACGTCACCACGCCCCGGATCTTCTCGTGCTCGCGCGTCGCCTCTGGCCCCAGGTACACGCGCTCGAACATGAACGCGCGGAGCTCGGCCATCGCGCCGCCGACCGTCTCGCCCTGCACGATGTCGCCGTTGTCCTCGGAACGCTCGACGAGGTCGTGGACGAGCGTGTCGATCCGGCGCGATCCGGTGTCGCCGAGGACGTCGAGCGGGTGACTCGGCAGGTCCTCCGGCGTGAGCACCCCAGCGCGAAGGGCGTCGTCGATGTCGTGGTTGATGTACGCCACCCGGTCCATCAGCCGGACGATCTTCCCCTCGAGCGTCGCCGGCTCCTGGGCGCGGCCCGAGTGGCCGATGATCCCGTCGCGGACAGGCTCGGTCAGGTTCAGGCCCTCGCCGTCGCGCTCGAGCACGTCGACCACGCGCAGCGAGTGCTCGTGGTGCATGAACCGCAGACCGAAGCGCGCGGTCAGGCACTGGTCGAGCGCATCCTCGCCGACATGCCCGAACGGCGGGTGGCCGAGGTCGTGCCCGAGCCCGATCGCCTCGACCAGATCCTCGTTCAGCCGCAACGCCCGCGCCACCGTGCGCGAGATCTGCGTGACCTCGAGCGTGTGCGTGAGCCGCGTGCGGTAGTGGTCGCCGGCCGGGTCCACGAACACCTGCGTCTTGTACTTCAGCCGGCGGAACGCCTTGCAATGGACGATCCGGTCCCGGTCACGCTGGAACGGGGTGCGAAGCCCGCAGTCGGGCTCGGGGCGCCGGCGGTCTGACGGATAGGAGCGAGTCGCGGCCGGGCTCAGGTCTCGCGCCTCCCGGGCCTGGATCCGTTCGGTGAACGCGGCCGCGACCGCGCCGGCGGGATGCTCGGATTCGGAGCTCAGGACCTGACCACTCATCACTCTCGATTCTGACAGCGGCCGGCGCCGGCGCGACGAGTTGTGACAAAGCCGTTGCCGGTGTGCGCGGGATTGGGGTGGCTGGCGGTCGGTGGCGCGGGCGGTACGGGTCCGTGCGCCGGCGGGACCGGGTGGCGTACGGGGCGCCGGCGGTGCCCGGGCCCGCGATCCCCACGCCAGGCGGGCCCTCGCCTGCGGGCGGTGCACAACTCGCCACAGCCCCCGGTCTCCCGCCACCCCGTGCAGATAAGCGCCACCGAGGCGCTTATCTAGCCGGGGCGAGGCGCGAGGAGGCGCTTTGGCGACTTGTGCACTCCCCGAACCTGGGAAACGCCCGAAACCTCCGCCAGCCGGCCAACAACCGGGACATGAGCACCTGGTCAATGCTTATGTCCCGCCGGCGGTGGGGACGGGCTCGGTTTCGGGCGATCTACATAGGCGACCCGGCCTGCTCGTCCAGGCCTCGCGCGCCACCCGCCCGTCCGGCGGCTCACACCGCCCGGGACACGAACCCCCCGGCCGACGAGCGGCCCCCGGGCGAGACGCGCCCCCTCCCCGTGCTCAGCAGCGGGCGCAACCGCACGTGCGCATGGTGCTCGGCGGTCTCGGTGATCGCGCGCTCGGCCTGCGCGAGCGCCAGCTCGGAGGCGTCGGGCGCTTCCGCGAGCGGCCGGCCGAGCGCACCCACCAGGAAGGTGTGGCCCTCCTGGCCGAGCGGGAACGCGGCCGCCTCGCACGAGTTGCACACGACACCGCCTGCCGCTGGAGAGAAGCCCTGCAAATGCTCGGATTCTCCGCAGCCGGCGCAGGACCCGAGCTGGGGCACGATGCCGGCGGCGAGCAGCAGCTTCAGGCGGAACGCGAGCCCGTTCGCCGTACGCGCGTTGCCGGCGTCGCGGTCGAGCAGCGCGAGCTCGTTGGCGAGCAGGCGGAAAACCTCGGGGTGCGGATCGGGGGTCTCGAACAGGCGGGCGACCGCGTCGCACGCCCGCGCGGCGGCGTCGAGCGTCGCAGCGTGCTCGCGCAGCGACGGGTACGCCGCGATCGTGTCGACGCTCGTGACCGTGTGCAGGTCGCTGCGACCCTGGTGCAGGATCACGTGGATCTGGAAGAACGGCTCGAGCCGTGCGCCGAACCGGCTGCGGGACCGCCGCGCCCCCTTGGCGATCGCCGACAGCCGCCCGTAGCCCGGCGTGTACAGATGGAGAACCCGATCCGCCTCGCCGTACCTGATCGAGCGAAGCACGATCGCCTCGGTCTTCAGCGAGCCGGCCATCGCCCCTCGTCCGCTATACTAAATGAAGTTATGCCGCCGGTGACGATGTACACGACCGATGCCTGTCCGTTCTGCCTGAGGGCCAAGGCGCTCCTCGCCAAGCGGGGTATCGAGTACGAGGAGATCAATCTGGCACGCGACCCGGACGGTCGTGCCGAGCTGGTCGAGCGGACCGGGATGTACACGTTCCCGCAGATCCTGATCGGCGACGAGACCATCGGCGGGTTCAACGAGCTGGTCGCCGCCGACCGCGCCGGCCGGCTCGCCGAGCTGCTCGCGGCTTAGCCTGCAGCGCTCACGCGCCACGTCCAAGTTGCGCGGGGTCTAGCCCGCAGCGGCGCCACCCCGACGCACCCGCGGCTTGGGCTGGCAGCGCTCGCACACGTACGTGCCGCGCCCGCCGACGACGATCTTGCGGATCGTGTGTCCGCAGCGCGGGCATGGCTCGCCGGCGCGGCGGTGGACCATGAAGCGGTCCTGGAAGGACCCCCTCGCCCCGTCGACGTGGCGGAAGTCGTCGATCGACGCTCCCTTGGCCTCGATCCCAGCGCTCAGCGCCTCCTCGATGCCCTCTCGCACACGTTCCCAGTCCGCGCCGCTCAACCGCCCGGCGGGGCGCAGCGGGTGGATCCTCGCCCGGAACAGCGCTTCGTCGGCGTAGATGTTGCCGACGCCGGCGATGTGGCGCTGATCGAGCACGAACGCCTTCGCCGGCGCGGTCCGTCCGCGCGCGAGCTCGCGCAGATGCGCAGCGGTGAACTCCGGCGTGAGTGGCTCGATCCCGATCCGCGCGTGCAGGTACTCGTCGCGGGCGTCCTCTCCGACGACCAGGTGACCCGTGCCGAACCGGCGCGGATCGACGTAGACGAGGCGATGATCGTCGTCGAACTCGAACATCACGCGCGTGTGCGCCGGCGGGATCGCGGGGTCGTACAGCAGGGTCCCGGTCATGCGCAGATGCTGCAACAGGAAGCGTTCGTCCGAAAGCGACCAGATCAGGTACTTGCCGGCGCGGCCGATCCGCTCGACGAGCGCCCCCTCGAGCTCGGCCTCGACGGCCGCCGGGGGATCCGGGCGCGTCCACCGCGGGTCGAGGATCCGGGCGTCGACGATCGTCCGCCCCTCCAGGTGCGGCGCCAGCTGGCGGCGGATCGTCTCGACTTCGGGAAGCTCGGGCATGGTCCTCGTGCGTCCTGCGTTTCTAGATCAGCGATTCCCGGCGAGCCGGGGACAGGACCCGCTCAGCCTTCCCCGTCCCCTCAGCCTTCCCCGTCCCAGTAGTCGAGCCGCTCCAACCGGCCGACGATCCCCAGCCCCCTGAACGCGATCTTGTTCGAGCGTGGGTAGTAGCAGGCGTCGCCCGGGTGGCGCATCCCGTAGGCGAGATACGTGAGCCCGGCGTCGCCGGCGCGGAACATGTGCGCGACCCCGGTTCCGGCCGGGCGCGAGATCACGTGGCCGGGACGGACCGGCGTCTCCTCGTCGCCGAGCACGACCACGCCGGCGCCGTCGAGGATCACGAAGATTTCCTCCTCAAGCGAGTGGCAGTGCGCCGGCGCAGACTCCTTGCCCGGCGCGACCACGACGTGCTGGATCCCGGTCCGGAACGAGCCGGCGGCGCGGCCGAGATTGCGGCGGGTCCGGACCACGCGAGTGCGCTCGACCGTGACCGCCTCGACGTCCTCTACATTGACGATCGTGGGTGGCCGTGGCGCGGGCTCTCCCGGGGGGAGCGCGGGCGGGCCGAGCTGGGACTCGAGCACGAACTGCGTCGCGAGTCCGTCGATCGTCCCGGGCAGCGATCCGACGATGCGGCCGCCGACGTACGACATCCCGAGCCGGGGGAAGCCGACGTTCTCGTCGTCGACGCGCTCGCCGAACGCCAGCAGGTCGAGCGGCTCGAGCGCGTATGTGGTGTGCGCGCCGTAGCCCGGCAGGTACACGATGCAGTCGCCGGCGCGGATCTCGGCGGCCTCGCCCGCCTGCCAGGAGAGCCCGCGCCCGGCGAGCACGTAGAAGATCTCCTCCTCGCGGCCATGCTCGTGCGCCGGCGTCGACCAGCCGCCAACCGGCACCTCGATCCGGCGCACGCCGACGTTCGCTGAGCCGGCGGCGTGCCCGAGCATCGTCCAGCGCGCGCGCAGATGACCAGCGGTGCGTTCGACCGCCGGCGCGTCTTCGAAGTGTGCGATTCCCACGGTCGAGACTGTACGACGGTGCCGGGACCGGCGTCAGCGGCCTTCTGCCGCACCCGCGGATGCGTCGACGAGCGCTACTCGTCTGACGGTCCGAGCTGCGCCCGGGGATGCGCCTCGAAGTACACGTCGCGGAGGCGCTCGGTCGACAGGTGGGTGTAGATCTGGGTCGTGCCGATGTCGGCGTGACCGAGCATCTCCTGGAGCGAGCGCAGGTCACAGCCGCCGGTCAACAGGTGCGTGGCGAACGTGTGGCGGAGCGTGTGCGGGCTCATGCGCTGCTCGAGACCTGCGGTTCGGGCGTGGCGGCGGACGATCTTGTAGAGGCCCTGGCGCGTCAGCCCGCCGCCGCGTAAGTTCACGAACACGCGCCGCTCTGGTCGTACCCCCACGAGCTGCGGGCGCCCCTTGGCGAGGTATGCCCCGAGCGCCTCGATCGCCTTGCCGCCGACCGGGACGATCCGCTCCTTGGAGCCCTTGCCGTGCGCCCGCAGGATCCCGGCTTCGAGGTCGAGCTCTGACAGCTCGAGTCCGATCGCCTCGGACGCTCGCAACCCGCAGGCGTACATCGTCTCGAGGAGCGCCCGGTCGCGGAGCGCGGCCGGACTCGTGCCCACGGGCTGCTCCAGCAGCCGCCCGACCTCGTCGCGGCTGAGGACCTTCGGCAGCCGTGCCCGCGCGCGGGGGGCGCGCAGCTCGGAGGACGGATCGCGGTCGATGATCTGCTCGCGGCGCAGGTGGCGGTAGAACGACCGCAGGCAGGCGATCTTGCGCTGGAGCGTCGCCGGCGCGGCGGCGGGACGCTCGGGGGTCGCGGTCGCGAGCTCGGAGATGAATTCCATCAGGTCGACGGTGTTGACCTCGAGCGGGTCGAGCCCGTGGCGCTCGAGGAAATCGGCGTACTGCTGGAGGTCTGACCGGTAGGCCTCGAGCGTGTTGCGCGACAGCCCCCGTTCGAGCTCGAGGTAGCCGAGGAAGTCGAACGTCAGCTCGGTGATCCGGCGGGTGCCTTCGACCGTGTGCGCGGTTGCCATGCCCCGGGTATTCGGGACCGCCCGCGGGGCTCCTCCCGCTGGGTGGCTACACGCGCCGCCGGGTCGCTAGGAGCGCCGGTACACGTATGCCTCGGTCGTATAACCGAGACGCAGGGGGTGCTGGCCGGCGCCGGCCGCCACTCCCCGGAGCCGCTGCACCACCGACGCGCGCTCGGAGTCCGGAAGCGCCGAGACGAAGCTGATCGAGCTGAACCGTTCGACGAATGCCTCGGCGTCGAGCACCTGCTCCGAGGGGACCTCGGTCTCACCGACCGCCTCGAACAGCCCGCTCGCCTCCAGCGGGGCCCGCCACTCGCCGCGGTAGTGGCTCGGCGAGTCGTGTCGGTAGGGCTCGATTATCTCCCGGACGGACCGGTGAATTGGCTCGTCCACCAGCCGGCGGTTCCAGATCAGCCCGAACCGGCCATCCGGCCTGAGCACACGGTGAAATTCCGCCGCGGCCGCCGGGACGTCGAACCAATGAAACGCCTGAGCGACGACGATCGCGTCGACGCTCTCGTCTTCCACCGGCAGCGACTCAGCGGTGCCGGCCAACGCCCGGGCCTCGGGCACGACCTGTTCGAGCACCGAGCGCATCCCCGGGACCGGCTCGACCGCAACGACGGTCGCGCCGCTCGGAACCAGCTCCCGCGTGAGCTTGCCGGTGCCGGCGCCGACGTCGAGGACGGTGCGCTCCGAACCCAGTCGCAGCTCCCTCCACAGCCACTGCACCGCGTCGCGCGGGTAGCCCGGCCGGCCGCGCTCGTACTCCTCGGCTCCGCGCTGAAAGCCGCGGGCCGCCTCCTCGCGCACGGTCACGACCGGTCTCCGCGCGAGCGCGCGATCAGCCACAGCAACGCGATCAGTGTCTTCGAGTCCTCGCACTCCGCGATCGCATCGTCAAGCCTGGCGAGCGGCCACGGGAGGATCTCGATCCGCTCGTCCTCGTCACCGGCGACCGGCGGACTGTCCGACAGCCCGGTCGCGAGGAACAGCCACACGCGTTCGTCGCTGAACCCGGGGCTGGTGTAGAACGCGAGCAGCTCCTGCCAATCAGAGGCGAGCTTGCCGATCTCCTCCGCGAGCTCGCGCTTGGCGGTCTCGAGCGGCGGTTCGCCGGCGACGTCGCGCTTGCCGGCGGGGATCTCGAGCGAGGCCGACGCGCCGATCACCTCACGCGGCTGGCGGGTCAGCCACAGGTGCTCGCCGTCGAGCGCGATGATCCCGACCGCGCCCGGGTGCCACACCTTGTCGCGCGTGACCTCGACCCCGTCGGCGTGGCGGAACCGCTCGACTCCGGCGCGGACGATCGCGCCCTCCCACTTGACCTCGGCCCCGAGCAGCTCGGCCTCCGAGCTCACGAGCTCGCCGCCTCGCCCGCGGTGAGCGCGCGGCTTGCTTCCTCGACGATCGCGATCGCGACGTCGAGCATCGCCTCGAGCGCGTCGACGCTGATCCGCTCGGTGGGCTCGTGGTTGCGCTCGGTCCCGTCGGCGAGGCAGGCGCACTGGAAACCCGCGACCCGCAGCGTGTTGGCGTCCGACGCGCCGCCGGTGACGATGTGGGTGGGCTCGTAGCCGCACGCGCGGAGCGCCTGCTCGGCCACCGTGACCTCGATCGCGCGGGGGCGGATCCGATAGCCCTCGAACCCGCGCTGGACGGTGACGTCAAGATCGCACTCGGCGGCGTCGGCGCCCTGCTGAAGGTGATCGATCATCTCGGTCGCGACCGCCTCGGCGCGGTCGCGGTCGAGGCTTCGCACCTCGGCGACGATCCGGCACCGCTCGGGGATCACGTTGATCGCGGTGCCGCCCTCGATCGTGCCGACGTTCGCGGTGGTCTCGTCGTCGAGGCGTCCGAGCCGCATCGCGGCGATCGCGGCGGACGCGGCGGCGATCGCGCTCCGCCCGACCTCGGGACGGACGCCGGCGTGGGCAGCGCGGCCGCGGAGCTCGGCGTCGATCCGGTGGTGGGTCGGCGAGGCGAGCACGATCTCGCCGATCGGCGTGGCGTGGTCGAACACGTAGCCGAAGCGGCTGTCGAGGCGGCTCGCATCGAACGCCTTGGAGCCTCGCAGGGACACCTCCTCGCAGATCGTGAACAGCAGCTCGAGCCCCAGCTCCGGCGGCCGGCGCGCGCTCGTGACTCGACGGGCGACCTCGAGGATCACCGCCACCGCCGACTTGTTGTCGGCGCCGAGGATCCCCTCCCCCGCGTTCTCCCAGCCGCCATCGACCTGGACCGGCTCGACCGGAGCGGTCAGCGGCACCGTGTCCATGTGTGCGCACAGGAGAATGCTGTCCGGGCCTGAGCCCGGGATCCGCGCGAGCAGGTTGCCGGCGTCCGACCCCACTCGCTCGCCCGCGTCGTCCTCGTCGACCTCGAGCCCCATCGCCCCGAGCTCGTGCTTGATCCAGTCAGCGCACGCGCGCTCGCGGCCCGACGGGCTCTCGATTCGGCACAGAGCTGCGAACGTCTCGTTGAGCCGTTCGCGCTCGGCGTCGGTGGTGCGCCTCACCTCGTGGTGGCGTGGGCCGTGGCGCCCTCGCCGTGCTGCGCGCCGCCGTTGCCACCATCGGCACCGCCGCTGCCGCCCTGGGCGGAACCATTGCCGCTCTGCGCGGCGGCGACGGCCTCCCCGGCGTACTCGAGCGCCGCGCCGACGAACTCGCGGAACAGCGGCGCCGGCCGCTCGGGGCGTGACTTGAACTCCGGGTGATACTGCGAGGCGACGAAGAACGGGTGCTGATCGACCGGGAGCTCGATCGCCTCGACGAGCCGCTCGTCGGGCGAGGTGCCCGAGCACACGAGCCCGAGCGCTTCCAGGCGCCGGCGCAGGTGGTTGTTGACCTCGTAACGGTGGCGGTGGCGCTCGTACACGACCGGCTCGTCGTACAGCTCGCGGATGCGGGTGCCGGCGTGGAGCTTCACCGGGTCGGCGCCGAGCCGCATCGTCCCGCCCATGTCGGCGATCTCCTTCTGCTCGGGGAGCAGGTCGATCACGGGGAACGGCGTCTCGAGGTCGAACTCGGTTGAGTTCGCGCCCTCCATCCCGGCGACGTGGCGCGCGAACTCGGCGACCGCCAGCTGCATGCCGAGGCAGATGCCGAGGTACGGGATCTTCTTCTCGCGGGCGACCTGCGCGGCGCGGATCTTGCCCTCGATCCCCCGGCCGCCGAATCCGCCGGGGATCAGGATCCCGCTCGCCTCGTCCAGACGCGCTGCCACGGCCGGGTCGCCGACCTCCTCGGAGTCGATCCAGTCGACCTCGACCTTCGCGCCGTGGTGCGTGCCGGCGTGCCGGAGCGCCTCGACGACCGACAGGTAGGCGTCCTCGAGCCGGACGTACTTGCCGACGAGCGCGATCCGCACGGTCTGGGTGGCCTCGCTCGAGCGAAGCGTGATGTCCTCCCAGTCGCTCAGGTCGGGCTCCGGCGCCTCGATCCCGAAGTGCTCCCGGAGTACGAAGTCGTCGACCCCCTGCTTGTGGAACACGAGCGGCACGCGGTAGATGTCTGGCACGTCGAACGCCGACACGACGGCCTCCACCGGCAGGCTCGCGAACAGCGCGATCTTGCGCCTGATGTCGCCCGAGAGCTCGGACTCCGAGCGGGCGATCACCATGTCCGGCGCGATGCCGATGCGCCGCAGCTCGTTGACCGAATGCTGAGTCGGCTTGGTCTTCAGCTCGCCGGCGTGCCCAATGTACGGAACGAGCGTGAGGTGGAGGAACATGCAGCGCCGCCGGCCGACGTCGACCGGGAACTGGCGGATCGCCTCGAGGAACGGGAGCGATTCGATGTCGCCGACGGTCCCGCCGATCTCGGTGATCACGAAGTCGACGTCGGTCGCCTCCGCCATCAGCTTGATCCGCTGCTTGATCTCGTCGGTGATGTGCGGCACGACCTGCACAGTGGCGCCGAGGTAGTCACCGCGGCGCTCGCGCCGGATGACCGTGTTGTAGATCCCGCCGGCGGTGACGTTCGACGCCCGGCTCGTGTTGGCGTCGGTGAAGCGCTCGTAGTGGCCGAGGTCGAGGTCGGTCTCGGCGCCGTCTTCGGTCACGAACACCTCACCGTGCTGGTACGGCGACATCGTGCCCGGGTCGACGTTGATGTACGGGTCGAACTTCTGGAGCTGAACGTCGAGCCCCCGGGATACGAGCAGCCGGCCGATCGACGCGGCTGCGATTCCCTTGCCGAGCGAGGACACAACCCCGCCCGTTATGAAGATGAAGCGCGTCTCGCTTGAAGCCATGCGTCCGGGATTCGAGTGTAGTCGGGTTCTGACTGTTTGAAGGTAGCGACCGCCCCGGACACTCGGAGGCTGCGCGAAAAAGCGAACCAGGACGACGCTTTCGCGAGCCGGGTCTGGGCGGGCCCGATCAGGCGGCACGAAGCAGCTGGCGGGCGTGGCGACTCGCCGCCCGGTCGCCCTCGGCGGCGCCGAGCATCCGCACGAGCTCGCCGACGACCGCGCTGCCGTCAAGCGTCGACACGGTCGTCCGCGCCGGCGCCGCGCTCGAGTCCTTGACGATCGTGAAGTGGCGCGCGGCCATCGCCGCGACCTGCGGAAGGTGGGTGATGCAGAGGATCTGCCGCCCTTCGGCGAGCGCGCGCAGGTGCTCCCCGACCGCGCGGGCGGTGTGACCACCGATGCCGGCGTCGATCTCGTCGAACACGAGCAGCGGTCCGCCCCTCGCCGGCGCCGAGCGACCGCCCGCGACCCCACGACCGCCACCGCCACCGCCACCGCCACCGCCACCGCCACTCGAGTGCGCCACGCTCAGGATCGCCAGCATCACCCGCGACAGCTCGCCGCCCGAGGCGATCTCACGCAGCGGCCCGGCGGGCATCCCCGGGTTCGGCGCGATCACCAGCGACACCTCATCTGCTCCGCGAGCCCCGCACCCGTCGGGCCGCGGCCGGACCTCGACGTCGAACTCAGCGTCGGGCATCGCGAGCTCGGCCAGCCGCTCGCGCACGGCGGCGGCGAGCGCCGGCGCCGCGTCGCGCCGGCGCGAGGACAGCTCGCCGGCGAGGCGATCGAGCTCCGCCCGGGCCCCGCCGAGCGACTCCTCCGCCTCGGACAGCGCGATCTCGACCCGTTCGAGCTCGTCGCGGCGCGCGCGGCAGCGCTCGGCGTGAGCGAGCACGTCGGCGATCGAGCCGCCGTGCTTGCGCTCGAGGCGGGCGAACAGCGCGAGCCGCTCCTCGACCTCCTCGAGCCGCCCCGGCGACCCCTCGAGGCCGAACACGTACGAGCGGAGCGCCGTGCCGAGCTCCGCCGCATCGTGGCCGAGCGCCTGCGCGCGATCGGACAGGCTGGCGAGCTCGGGGTCGACCGCGGCCGCGCTGGCCAGCTGCGCCGCCGCCGAGGCGAGCAGCTCGGCCGCGCCCCCGCCACCGTCCTCGGGCGAGATCGCCTCGGCACCGCCGAACGCGGCGCCCCGCAGCGTCTCCAGGTTGCGCAGGCGATCGCGCTCGACGGCGAGCTCCGCGGCCTCGTCCTCGCGCGGCGCAACGCTCTCGATCTCGTCGAGCTCGAACGCGAGCAGGTCGAGCTCTCGCTCGCGGCCGGCGGCGAGCTCGCTCACGTGCGCCAACCGCTCCTCGAGCGCCCGCACCCTGGAGTACGCGTCGCCGACGCTCGCCCGCAGCGAGCCCTGCGCGAGCCCGCAATAGCCGTCGAGCACGTCGAGCTGGACGGCCGACAGCATCAGCTTTCGGTGCTCGTGCTGGCCGTAGAACGCCAGCAGCGCACTCCCGAGCTCGCGTAGGTCGGCCACGGTCGCCGAGCGCCCGCACACGTACGCCCGGGTGCGGCCGTCGGGCCACACGCGCCGCGCGAGCACGATCTCCTCGGCGTCGGTCGGCAACACCTCGGCGCCCGCCAATTCGGGAGGGACCGAGAACACCCCCTCGACGTAGGCCTCGGCAGCGCCGGCGCGCACCACCCCGCTTCCGGCGCGGCCGCCAAGCAGGAGGTCGAGCGCCTGCGCGAGCAGGGTCTTTCCGGCACCGGTCTCGCCGGTCACGACGTTCAGCCCGGGCGAGAGCGCCAGCTCGGCGCGATCGATCAGCAGCAGATTCTCGACTCGCAACTCTTGCAGCATCGCCCGGGGTGTAGCACCGGCACCCGACGGATCGGGCACAGTGCACGAGAATGGCGGCTCCGATGTCAACCGCGGACTGGCATCGATCACTTGGGGGCTCCGGGCTCAGGGTGTCGCCGATCGGCCTCGGGATGATGAGCTTCGGCGACCCCGCGCGCCAGGCCTGGGCGCTCGACGAGCGCGGGGCCGAGCCGATCGTCCGCAAAGCCGTCGAGGGCGGGATCACGTTCTTCGACACCGCGGACATGTACTCCGACGGCGAGAGCGAGCGGATCACGGGCGCGCTCCTGCGCCGCCTGTTCATGACGCGCGAGGAGTACGTGCTCGCGACGAAGGTCTACTACCCGACGGGCGAGAGCCCCAACGAGCGCGGCCTGTCCCGCAAGCATCTGATGGCCGCGATCGACGCGTCGCTGCAGCGCCTCGGGACCGACTACGTCGACGTCTACCAGATCCACCGCTGGGACGAGGAGACCCCGATCGAGGAGACGATCGCCGCGCTCCACGAGATCGTCCACGCCGGCAAGGCGCGCTACATCGGCGCGTCGACGATGCCCGCGTGGCGGTTCGCTAAGGCCCAGCACGCCGCCGAGCGCGCCGGGCAGACGCGATTCATCTCGATGCAGAACCGCTACAGCCTGGTCAACCGCGAGGAGGAGCGCGAGATGATCCCGCTGTGCCTCGATCAGGGCGTCGGGCTCGTGCCCTACAGCCCGCTCGCGCGCGGCCTGCTCGCGGGCAAGCGCGGGTCCACGAGATCGACCGCGCGCTCCGGCGAGGACCTTCGCACCTATCGCGACGAAGACCTGGCGATCGCGAGCACGGTCAGCGCGATCGCGCAGGAGCGCGGGATCGCGCCCGCCCAGGTCGCGCTCGCGTGGCTGCTCGGCCGCCCCGGCGTGGTCGCCCCGATCGTCGGCGCGACCCGGCTCGAGCACGTTACCGACGCGATCGCGGCCACCGCGCTCGAGCTCACCGAAGAGGAGTGCCGGCGCCTCGAGGAGCCGTACGCCCCTCATCGCGACGGCGAATTCACCTGACCGCGTTCGCGCCGGGGTGTCGGCTCATCAGCTAGTGGCCACCGTGCCCGCCACCGCCACCGCCACCGCCACCGTGCCCACCGCCAAAGCCGCCACCATGGCCACCGCCACCGTGCCCGCCGCCAAAACCACCGTGGTGATGACCACCGTCGCCGCCCCAGCCCGACCCGTCGCCACCGCCGCCGCCGGATCGCCCGCGCGCACAGAACATAACGAGGGCGACAACCGCGACCCAGAAAATGACCTCCAACATCGTGACCTCCTGATGCCAGATAACAAATCCGCTTCCCAAGGCTGACAGGCGCCGCGCTCGCCGAACAGACACCCATGGTGTAGAACCGCACCCCGATGTCGACCTTGCTCGTATCCCAGGAGGAGGACTTCCCGCGCTGGTACCAGGACGTGATCGCGAAGGCGCAGCTCGCCGAGAACGGGCCGGTGCGCGGGACGATGGTGATCCGCCCGTGGGGCTACGCGATCTGGGAGCGGATCCAGGCGGCGGTCGACGAACGGATCAAGGCCACCGGCGCGCGCAACGCGTACTTCCCGCTGTTGATCCCGGAGGCGTTCATGCGGCGCGAGGCCGAGCACGTCGAGGGGTTCAGCCCCGAGCTCGCGGTTGTCACCCACGGCGGCGGCAAGAAGCTCCAGGAGCCGGTGGTCGTCCGCCCGACGAGCGAGACGATCGTCAACTCGTCGTTCGCGCGCTGGATCTCGAGCTACCGCGACCTGCCGCTGCTGATCAACCAGTGGGCGAACGTGGTCCGGTGGGAGCTTCGGACCCGGATCTTCATTCGTAGCTCGGAGTTCCTCTGGCAGGAGGGCCACACCGCGCACGCCACCCGCGAGGAGGCGCACGCCTACGCGCTGCGGATCCTCGAGGAGGTCTACACCGACGCGATGCTCACCGAGCTCGCGATCCCGGCGTTCCGCGGCCGCAAGACGGACCGGGAGAAGTTCGCCGGCGCCGACATCTCGTGGTCGTGCGAGGGCGTGATGCGTGACGGGAAGGCGCTGCAGATGGGCACATCGCACGAGCTCGGGCAGAACTTCGCGCGGGCGTTCGGGATCCAGTTCACCGACCGCGACGGTCAGCTCCATCACGTCTGGCAGTCCTCGTGGGGCGTCTCGACGCGTCTGCTCGGCGCGATGATCATGGTCCACGGCGACGATCACGGCCTGCGCGTGCCGCCCCGCCTCGCGCCCACCCAGGTCGTCGTGCTGGTCGCACGCGCCGGCGAGAACGTGATCGAGGCCGCGACCGCGATCCGGAACGACCTCGAACGAGCGGGAGTGCGCGTCGAGCTCGACGACCGCGTGGAAGTCTCGACCGGGCGCCGCATCGTCGGCCATGAGCTGAGCGGTGTCCCGATCCGCATCGAGCTCGGTCCGCGCGAGGTCGGCGCGAGCCAGGTCGTCGTGGCGCGCCGCGCCCGTGCCGACAAGGAGACGCTCCCCCTCCGAGTCGCCGCGGACGAGATTCCACGCATGCTCGTCGAGGACCAGAACGAGCTCTTGAGCCAGGCGAGCGCGCTGCGGGACGCGCGCACCCGGACCGCTCGCTCGATCGACGAGGCACGCGAGCTTGCCGGCGCCGGCTTCGCCCGCCTCCCGTGGCGCGACTGCGGCCTCGAAGGAGAGGACCGGTTAGCGCGCGCCGGCGTGTCCGTCCGCTGCCTCCTACGCGAGGACGGCGACCCGGTCGACGACCCCGACGCCGACGGCGTCGACGCGCTCGTCGCTCGCGCTTATTGACCATCGGTCAGGTAGACTGGGCAGCGAGTGCCGGCACCCGCCTACACCCGCCTCAACGTCGACGAGCGCCGGCGCCAGCTGCTCGACGCCGGCGCAGCGCTGTTCGCCGAGCACGCCTACGAGGAGATCTCGATGCGCGATATCGCGGGAGCCGCGGGCGTCTCCAAGCCACTGCTGTACCACTACTTCCCGTCGAAGATCGACCTGTTCAAGGCGGCGGTCGCCGAGAAGGCGGCCGAGCTGCAGCGGGTGATCGAGCCGGTGAACCGGGGCACGCCGCTCGACCAGCTCACGAGCACGCTCGACGCGTACCTGGGCTGGATCGAAGCCAACTCGCGGACGTGGGCGAAGCTCGTTCAGAGCGCGGCAGCCCTCCCCGAGGCCCGCGACCTCGTCGAGGGCTTCAGGCAGCGGACCATGGACATGGCGCTCGCGCGGCTCACCCATAGCGAGACCGTCCGCCCGGCGCTCCGCACGGTGCTCAGGGGCTGGCTCGGCTACATGGACGCCGCGATCCTCGACTGGACCGAGCACGGCGATCTCCCCCGCGAGGACCTCCGCGACCTGCTGATCGCCGCGTTCGTCGGCGCGCTGTTGTCCGCCCAGGAGGCCGACCCGCGGATCGAGCTCGATCTGAGCGGCTGAGATACGGTAACGGCCCGCACCATCTAAGACAGGAGAGTGATGGCCAGCAGCGCGTCCCATCTCGAGCGGAGCCACCTAAGGCGCCGTCATCAGACGCCGCCGACAATCACATGATCACCACCAACCCGACCGACGTCGACGTGTCCGGGCTCAAGCGTGCGCTGCAGCAGGCGGTGGCGGGCGAGGTGCGCTTCGATGCGGGCACGCGCGCGATGTATGCCAACGACTTCTCGATCTACCGGGCGGTGCCGATCGGCGTGGTCATCCCGAAAGGCCCGGACGACGTGATCGCGGCCGTCGCGATCTGCCGGGAGTACAACGCGCCGGTGCTCCCGCGCGGGACCGGCACCGCCCCGAGCGGTCAGACGACCAACGTAGCGGTCGTGTTCGACTACTCGAAGTACTACAACGAGATCGTCGACCTGGACCCGCAAAACCAGCGCGCGATCGTCCAGCCGGGGGTCATCTGCGACCAGCTCCGGAACGCCGCCGAGGAGTTCGACCTGACCTACGGGCCGGACCCGGCGACGCACGAGTACTGCACGTTCGGCGGCATGCTCGGGAACAACTCGTGCGGCACGCACTCGCTGATGGCAGGGAAGACGAGCGACAACGTGATCGAGCTCGACGTCGTGCTCTACGACGGGACCCGGCTCACGGTCGGCGCCACCTCCGACGAGGAGCTCGAGCGGATCATCGCGGCCGGCGGCCGCAAGGGCCAGATCTATTCGGACCTCCGACAGCTGAGAGACCGCGTCGGCGACCGGGTCAGACAGGAGTTCCCCGACATCCCCCGCCGCGTCTCGGGCTACAACCTCGACCAGCTGTTACCCGAGAACGGCTTCCACGTCGCCCGCGCGCTCGTCGGGTCAGAAGGCACCTGCGCGAACATCCTCCACGCGACGGTCCGCCTCGTCCCGAGCCCGCAGCACCGGCGCACGCTGCTGCTCGGCTACCCGGACGTGTTCCAGGCCGCCGACCACGTCCCGGTCATCCTCCAGCGATGCAAGCCGATCGGCCTCGAGGGGTTCGACGACCAGCTGGTCAAGAACATGATCGCCAAGAGCCGGCTCGCCGCCGAGCGCAGACTGCTCCCCGACGGGCGGGCGTGGCTGTACATCGAGTTCGGCCAGGACGACCCCGACACCGCCATGGCCGAGGCGCGCCAGGCGCTCGAGGACCTCGCCGGCGGTCCCCAGATCGACGCCCGGCTGATCGAGGACAAGCTCGACCAGGTCAGCGTCTGGAAGGTCCGCGAGAGCGCCGTCGGCGACAGCCGCGCCCCCGGCTACATGGACGCCGAGGGCAACTGGGAGGACGCCGCCGTCCATCCCGACAAGCTCGGGGCGTACCTGCGCGACTTCCAGCAGATCCTCGACGACCACGGCTACCGCTGCGTCTACTACGGCCACTTCGGCCAGGGCTGCGTCCACACCCGGATGGACTTCGACCTCAAGAGCGCCGCCGGCGTCAAGACGTTCCGGTCGTTCATGGAGAAGTGCGCGGACCTCGTCGTCGCCTACGGCGGCTCGCTCGCCGGCGAGTACGGCGAGGGCCACGGCCGCGCCGAGCTGCTCCCGAAGATGTTCGGCCCCGAGCTCATGCAGGCGTTCGGTGACTTCAAGCGGATCTGGGATCCGGACTGGAAAATGAACCCCAACCGCCTGATCGGCGACGTCAAGCTCGACGAAGGCCTGCGGCTCGGCCCCGACTACCGCCCGCCCGACCTCAAGACTCACTTCGCGTTCCCGGACGACGGCGGCTCGTTCGCGACCGCGATCGAGCGCTGCTTCGGAATGGCCAAATGCCGCAACCTCGGCAGCCTGACGATGTGCCCAAGCTTCCACGCCACGCGTGAGGAGCGACATAGCACCCGCGGCCGCTCGCGGCTGCTGTTCGAGATGCTCAAGGGCGACGTCGTCACCGACGGCTGGCGCGACGACGCGGTCAAGGAGTCGCTCGACCTGTGCCTGTCGTGCAAGGGGTGCACCGGCGACTGCCCGGTCCAAGTCGACATCCCGACCTACAAGGCCGAGTTCCTCGCCCACTACTACTCGAAGCGCCGGCGGCCGCTCAACCACTACGTGCTCGGGCTACTCCCGTGGTGGGGACCGGTGGCCGCGCGCACGCCGCGGCTGGCCAACGCGCTCAGCCACGCCCCCGGGCTGTCCGGCGCCGGCAAGCGGATGCTCGGGATCGCAGAAGAGCGCGACCCGCCGACGTTCGCCCGCCAGACGTTCCGAGACTGGTTCGCGGCGCGGCGGGGCCCCGCGCCCGTCGCCGGGAACGGCAGCCGCGGACGCGTCGTGCTCTGGCCCGACACGTTCACCGACCTGTTCGAGCCTGACGCCGGCAAGGCCGCGGTCGATGTGCTCGAGGCGGCCGGGTTCGCGGTCGAGCTCCCGCGCGAGCGGGTGTGCTGCGGGCGGCCGCTGTACGACTTCGGGATGCTCGGGCTGGCCAAGCGCACGCTCGAGCGCACGCTCACGACGCTGTCCGAGCCGATCACCTCGGGCGTGCCGGTGCTCGTGCTCGAGCCGAGCTGCGCGTCGGTGTTCCGCGACGAGCTCCGTAAGCTGCTGCCCCACGACGAGCACGCCCGCCGACTCGGCGCCCAGACCGTCGTGCTCGACGAACTGCTCGACCGCTACGCGCCGGATTGGGATCCCCCCCACGTCGAACGCCGGGCGCTGGTCCACGGCCACTGCCATCAGAAGGCGGTGATCGGGGCGCGGCCGGACCTGCTCAGGCGCGCTGGCGTCGACGCCGAGATGACGAGTGCGGGCTGCTGCGGCATGGCCGGGTCGTTCGGCTACCACGCCGGCGAGCAGTACGAGGTCTCGATGCGCATCGGAGAGCAGTTCCTGCTGCCCCAGGTGAGGGCCGCCACCCCGGACACGCTGCTGGTTGCGGACGGTTTCTCGTGCCGCAGCCAGATCGCCGCCGGCACCGGCCGGCGCGCGCTTCACAGCGCCCAGGTACTCCGGATGGGGCTGCAAACGCTCGCATAAGTGACGGCGTCCCTGGGTAGGAGATCTCCTAACGCGACCTTCCCGGCGCGTCCGGGAGGTAGAGGGAGGTCTCCGTGTACAAGCAGGTTCTCGACCCGGTTTCCCATTCCCTGGGACTGACCGCAATCTTCGCCGTCCTGCCGCTGGTGGTGCTGTTCGTCCTGCTGGGCGGCTTCAGGATGAAGGCCCAGTGGGCCTCGCTGATCGCCTTGGGGGTGTCGATCCTCATCGCTCTCACGGTCTACTCGATGCCGATCGGACAGGCCGGCGACGCCGCCCTCGAGGGGGCCGTATTCGGCTTCTGGCCGATCATGTGGATCGTCATCAACGCCTTGTGGATCTTCAACATGACCGAGGCCACGGGTTACTTCGCCGTGCTCCGAAGAGTGTTCAACAGCGTCTCGGACGACCCGCGCGTCCAGGTCGTCGTGATCGCATTCTGCTTCGGCGCGCTGCTCGAGGCGCTTGCTGGGTTCGGCACGCCGGTGGCGATCTGCGGCGTGATGCTGGTGGGGGTTGGGTTCTCCCCGCTGCGGGCGGCGTCGCTCGCGCTCGTCGCCGACACCGCGCCGGTCGCCTTCGGCGCGATCGCGATCCCGATAACCACGCTCGCGCAGGTGACGGGCCTGCCCGTGCACCACCTCAGCATGATGGTCGGCCGCCAGACGCCGTTCTTCGCCCTGATCGTCCCGTTCGCGCTGGTATTCATGGCCGACGGGCGCCGCGGCATCCGCGCCGCGTGGCCGGCTGCGCTGACCGCGGGACTCGTGTTCGCGCTCCTGCAGTTCGCGACCTCGAACTACATCTCGACTCAGCTGACCGACATCGTCGCGTCGCTCGGCTCTGCGGCCGCGGTCGTGCTGTTGGTCCAGGTGTGGTCGCCCGAGGCACCCCGCGCGACCGCGTCGGGGATCGGGCGCCGGCCGGCGATCGCCGGCGGGGCCGTCGCCGACGCCGCGTTCGAGCGGCGCGCGTCCGCCGAGGGAGGACCCGCCGACCCGCCGCCCACCCGCGCAGACATACTCAAGGCGTTCGCGCCGTACATCATCATCATCATCGTGCTCGGGGTGACGAGCATCAGCGGGATCACGAAGGAGCTCGACAAGGCCACGAGCGAGTTCAGCTGGCCCGGGCTCCACGTGCTGAGCTCCAAGGGCAAGGCGCCGACGAGCGAGACGTTCAAGCTCAACTACCTGACCGCCGCCGGGACGTGGCTGTTCGTGTCGGGGGTCCTGACCGCGCTCGTCCTGCGGGTCCGCCCCGGGCTCGCGATCAGGACCTACTGGAGCACGCTCGTCCAGCTCAAGTGGGCGATCGTGACCGTGATGGCGGTGCTCGGGATCGCCTACGTGATGAACCTGTCAGGCCAGACGATCACGCTCGGAGCCTGGGCCGCCGGCGCCGGCGGGTTCTTCGCGTTCCTATCGCCGATGATCGGCTGGTTCGGGACCGCCGTGACTGGCTCAGACACCTCGTCGAATTCGCTGTTCGGCGCTCTGCAGGTCGCTGCAGCGCATAAGGCGAACCTGTCGGCGACGCTGCTCGCCGGCGCGAACAGCTCGGGCGGGGTGCTCGCCAAGATGGTCTCGCCCCAGAACCTCGCGATCGGCGCTGCCGCCGTGGGGCTCGCGGGCAAGGAGGGCGACATCTTCCGCCAGGTGATCGGCTACAGCCTCGTGTTCGTGCTGCTGATGGGGATCCTCGTGCTGCTCCAGTCGGGAGCCCTGTCGTTCATGGTGCCCTGACCGACCCGGTTGGGAAGAAACCCCCATATGGACGGGGTTTCTTCCCGACCACCTCCTCGGGGAGGGTTCGGGACCTTGCTACGCGGGCCCCTTACCGCATCGAGGACAGGCGGCCGAACTTCTCCCGCAGGCGGTGGTAGAAGTTCGCGCCGGGGATCTGCGCGAGGTTTCCCTGCCCGTCGACGAAGCTCGCCTCGATCTCCTCGCCCGGCGGCAGCCTGCACACCGGCCTGCCGTCGACGGTGACGTCGACCGATTCCTCGCGCGAGCGGTTGAGCACGGTCAGCACGTCGGTCGGCGCCACCACCAGCGCCCGTGCCGTCAGCGAGTGCGGCGCGATGAACGACACCACGAAGCCGGCGACGCCCCACGCCATCACCGGGCCGCCGTTGGCCAGGTTGTAGCCGGTCGAGCCCGCCGGCGTGGCCACCGCGAGGCCGTCGCAGCGCACACGCCCGATCTCGTCGGCTCCCACCGCGTACGCGAGGTCGGCGACGCGGTTGCCGGGCTGACGATGCATCGACACGTCGTTGATCGCGAGCCACTCGCCGCTCGCCCCCGACAGCGAGATCCCCGGCAGCGACAGGACCTCGTAGTCGCCGCGGAACGCGAGCTCGAAACCGAGCCGCGCCTCGTCGCGGTCGACGGTCGCGAGAAAGCCGATCTCGCCGAAGTTCACCGCGAACACCGGGACGCCGGTCCCGGCGTACTTGCGCAGTGCGGTCAGGATCGTGCCGTCCCCTCCGAGCGCGAAGCAGATGTCCACGTCGAGCGGGCCCTCGACGTCAACCTCGAGACCCTCCCGGTGCTCGAGCCGGTGCTTGCGCGTCTCCTCGGGGTCGATGTACATCACCGCGCCGGCATTCCGCGCGACCTCGAGCAGGGCCGCGATCGCCGGGCGCGTCTCTGACGGCCGGCGGTGGGTCAGCACCGTGGCCGTCCGGACCGGATTCAAGGCTCGACCTCGCGCACGGCCTGCTCGATCTCGAGCCCGCAGTCCCGCGCCGCCTCGCCCAGCCAAACGAACGTCTCGAGGTTCCCCTTCGGGCCTGGCAGCCCGGAGCTCGCGTAGCCGAGCACGGATGCACCGAGCGCGCGTGAGCACTCCCCCACCTCGACGAGCGCGCGCCGGCGAGTTGAGGCGTCGCGCACGACGCCGCCCTTGCCCACGAGCTCGCGGCCGACCTCGAACTGGGGCTTGATCAGCGCCAGGCAGTCGAACGCCGGTGCCGCGCACGCCAGCACCGCGGGCAGGACCTTCGTCAGCGAGATGAACGACACGTCGATCACGATCAGATCAGGCGCGTACGCCAGCTGCTCGGGCCGCAGCGACCGCGCGTTGCAGCGCTCGATCACCGTGACCCGCGGATCGGTGCGGAGCCTCCAGTCGAGTTCGCCGTACGCGACGTCGACGCACGTCACCCGCGCCGCGCCGGCCTGGAGCAGGCAGTCGGTGAACCCGCCGGTCGAGGCGCCGACGTCGAGCGCGTCCCGCCCGTCGACCGCGAACGACAGCGTCTCGAGCGCGTTCGCGAGCTTGATTCCGCCGCGCGAGACGAACGGCGGCGCCTTGACGACCTCGAGCTCGACGTCCTCGGACACGAGCTCGCCGGGCTTCTGCGCGCGCCGGCGGTCGGGGAGCAGCAGCACGTCGCCGGCGAGCACCGAGGCGGCCGCCTGGGAGCGCGACGGGAACATTCCCCGGTCTGAGAGCAGCGTGTCGATCCGAACGCGCGTCACGGCACGCGGAACGGTACGTCATCGGGCAGCGCGAGCCCCAACGCGGCACCCACCGCGAGCCCGGCCCGCGGTCCGACGGTCACGCCGCGAGCGCCCCCATCGTCTCGACGGCCCACCCGAGCGCGTCGCGATACGAGCTCGCGATCCGGGGGGTGTGCGACTGGAGGGTCGCGACGTCGAAGTCGCCCTGCTCGTAGCTGACGACAGCCTTGAGGATCGTCCCGGCCGGCCCGTCGCGGCGGAGCAGCGCGGCGCCGACCTCGTCGGCGAGCGGCAGCTCTTCGACGATCGTCTCGAGCGGGACCTCGAGCAGCGCGTCGGCGATCGAGAGCAGGCCGACCGTGAACAGCTGATCGCCCTCGACGCCACCGAGATCGGCGCCGAGCAGCTCGCACATCCGCGCGCGGGTGAGCCCGACGACCGACAGCTCGCGGGGCGTGCTCGGGCCGCCGGTGAGCGCGACCAGCAGCGCCCACCGCGATACGCCGCGCGAGCCGAGCATCATCACCGCCTGACGGATCGAGGTGATGCTCCCGCGCATGCCGATATAGGCCGAGTTGATATACCGAAGCAGCTTCACGCTCAAGCCCACGTCGCGGTCGATGACCTCCTCGAGCTCCTCGATCGTCGCCGACCGCCCCTGGAGCGCCGCGAGCGAGACGAGCGTCCCCATCTCGCCGACCGGGATGTTGCGGACCGCGGCCTTATGCCGGCTGGCGTAGAACGGCCCACCGAACAGCTCGAACCCGAGCCCCTTGGCGAGCTCGAACCCGTTGTAGTCGAGCAGGCCCGACGCCAGCGGCATCGCCCGGGCGGCGCGGATCCGCTCGACGGAGCGCGCCAGATCCGGCTCAGACCAACCCGAGGGCTCGATCTCGACCGTCCCGAACAGGTCGAGCAGCGCAACGTCGAAATCGACACCCGGGAGCGCGTACAGCGACAGCGCGTATCCGCGTCCGGCGAGCGCGTCGAGCACGCCGGCCACCTCCGCGTCGCGCGCGGTGTCGTGGGCGATCCTCAGCAGCACCCGGTCGGGTCGGACCGGCGGGACCCCAAGCGCGAGTAGCAGCTCGCGCGACAGCGGCAGGTGCGCGAGCGATTGACCGACGAGCTCGTCGAGCCCGACTCCGCTGAGCACATCGCCGAGCAGCCGCGCGGCCGAGGTGTCGCCGGACGCGGACCCGTCGGCGGTCGCGTAGGCGACGCGATATCCGGTGACCTGCATCCCACCGTCGACCACCGGCTGGCGCGAGATGAACAGCTCGGACATCCCCGCTGTCGGCTCGGGATCGGGTGGGCGGGTTCCGAATTTAAGCTCCTGCGTTGCCATCGCTCTTTTGTCGGCAGGAGACTCCGCCGACCGGAGCGGCAAATGGGCGAGTTAGACGGTTGGTTGACGCCTTTTCAGGCGCTCGCCACGCCGCTGTACTCGGCAACCGCCGCCTCGATCCGCTCGGCGATCCGAGCGCCGGTGAAGCCGACCTCCTCGTGGAGCAGCTTCGGCGCGCCGTGGGTCACGTAGCGGTCGGGGAGGCCCACGCGCAAAATGCGGGGGGCACCGATTCCAACGTCGGACAGGCCCTCCCACACGGCCGAGCCGAACCCGCCGGCGAGGACACCCTCCTCGACAGTCACGAGCAGATCGTGCTCGGCGGCCAGCTGCGCGGCCAGCCCGACGTCGAGCGGCTTGGCGAAGCGCGCGTCGGCGACGGTCACCGACAGTCCGTGCTCGGCGAGGATATCGGCTGCCTCGAGCGCCTTGCCGACGCCCGTGCCGTAGCCGAGCAGGGCGACGCGACCACCGCCTCCGGCGGCGGTGCCCCCCTCGCGGAGGATCTCGCCGGTTCCGATCTCGATCGGCTGCGGGCGCGCCGGCAGCGGCACCCCCTCGGCCTCGCCGCGCGGGTAGCGGATCGCGACCGGACCGTCGTCGTAGACGAGCGCGGTGCGGAGCATGTGGACGAGCATCGCCTCGTCCCGCGGCGCCATCAGGACGATGTTCGGCAGGCACCGCAGGTACGCGATGTCGAACACGCCGTGATGGGTCGGACCGTCGTCGCCGACGAGCCCGGCGCGGTCCATCACGAAGCAGACGTTGAGCTTCTGCAGGCAGACGTCGTGGACGATCTGGTCGTACGCTCGCTGCAGGAACGTCGAGTAGATCGCCGCGACCGGCTTGCACCCCTGAAGCGCAAGGCCGGCCGAGAACAGGATCGCCTGCTGCTCGGCGATCCCGACGTCGAAGTAGCGGTCGGGAAGCTCGCGCTGGAGGATGTTGAGGCCCGTCCCGGAGTTCATCGCGGCGGTGATCCCGATCACCCGTTCGTCGCGCCGGCACTCCTCCACGAGCGCGTTGCCGAACACCTGGGTGTACTGAGGTGGCCCCGCGCGCCCCGGCGCCGGCTTGCTCGTTACGGCTGGGACGCCGTTGGCGATCGACTTCGGCTTGGCCGCATGCCACTTCTCCATGCCCTCGAGCCCGCCCTCCTCGGACGGCGCGAATCCCTTGCCCTTGACCGTCGCGCAATGGATCACGACCGGACGCTGAGCGATCAGCGCCTCGCGGAGCGCGCGCCTGACCGCGCGCACGTCGTGGCCGTCGATCACCCCGATGTAGGCGAAGTCGAGCTCCTCCCACCACAGCCCGGGCGCCCAGAACGCCTTGATCGATTCCTTGAAGTGAGGCCCGAGTCGTTCAAACGTGGAGCCGATCCCGGCCGGCAGCTTGGTCAGCCCCTCCTCGAACCCCTCGCGCGCGCGCCACAGCTTCGGGTTCAGGCGGACCCGGTTGAACTGGCGCGACATCGCCCCGACGTTAGGCGCGATCGACATGCCGTTGTCGTTGAGCACGACCACGATCGGGGTGCCCTCGCCGCCGGCCTGATGGACGGCCTCGAACGCCACCCCGCCGGTCAGCGCACCGTCCCCGACGACCGCGACGACGTGCCCGTCCTCGCCGTTCCCGCGCCGCATCGCCTCCTTGATCCCGACCGCGTACCCGATAGCCGTCGAGGCGTGGCCCGCGCCCATGATGTCGTGCTCGGACTCGGCGATCGAGCAGAACGGCGCCAGGCCACGGTACTTGCGGATCGTCGGCAGGCGGTCGCGCCGGCCGGTCAGGACCTTGTGCGGGTAGGCCTGGTGGCCGACGTCCCACAGGATCTTGTCGCGCGGCGAGTCGAGTATCGAATGCAGCGCGACCGCGATCTCGCACGTCCCGAGGTTCGCGCCGAAGTGGCCGCCGACCTCGCCGACCGTGTCGATGATGTGCTCGCGCACCTCCTGGGCGACCTGCTGGAGCTCCTCGTCGCTCAGGCCGTGAAGGTCCTGGGGCTTGTCGATGCCGTCGAGTATGGGTGTCATCTAGAAGGTTCGGGTGGCGATGAAGTTCGTGATCTGCGCGAGCTCGCTGGTATCGGATCCCGCGCTCCGGGCCTGCTCGAGGGCGGCCAGCGCGCGCTGGTGGGACTCGCCGGCGAGCTCGCGGGCCCGCTCGAGCCCGAATTCGCTGACGTAGGTTCGTTTACCCAATCGCTCATCGCTGCCCTGGTGCTTGCCCAGCGTTTCCTCGGACCCGGTCACGTCGAGTATGTCGTCCACGATTTGAAAAAGTATCCCCAGTTCCTTCGCGAAGCCGTGGAAGCTGTGGATTCTCTCAGTTTCGTCGAGTCCGGCCAGTAGCAGCACGCATTCGATGCTCGCGCCGATCAGGCGCCCGGTCTTCAGCTCATGCAGCCGGCGCAGGCCGGCCGGCCCGGCCGGGGCGGTTCCGGCGACGTCGATGTATTGCCCCGCGACCATCCCCTGGGCGCCCGTGGCGCGCGCGAGCTCGGCCGCTGCCGCGAGCAGCCGCTCCGCGGGCGCCTGCTGGCGCGAGAGCAGCAGCACGAAGGCCTCGGCGTAGAGGCCGTCGCCGGCGAGAATCGCGACGTCCTCGCCGAACGCGACGTGGCAGGTCGGCCGTCCGCGGCGCAGGTCATCGTCGTCCATCGCGGGCAAGTCGTCGTGGATCAGCGAGTACGTGTGGATCAGCTCGATCGCGAGCGCGAGCGGCAGCACCCACTCGGGATCGCGGCCGACCGCCGACGCAGTCGCGAGCGCGAGCACCGGCCGGATCCGCTTGCCGCCGGCGAGCAGCGAGTACCGCATCGCCTGCTCGAGCCCGGCCGACGCCGCTTCGGTCGCGAACTGCACCGACTCGAGGGCGCTCTCGACCTGCGCCCGCAGGTGGTCGGGGTACGCGTGCGTGGTGGACACCGCGTCCCGGCCGCTCGTTGCAGATGGCACTACGACGCCGGGAGCGGCAGCTGGCCGGGAAGGTCCGGCAGCGGCTCCAGCGCCGCCCGGGTCTGCTCGTCGACTTGGGAGCTGGCCTCGCTGGCCAGTCGCGCGCATTCCTCGATCAGCGCGAGCGCCGTATCCACCTCGACGTCGGGGGAACGGAGCTGCTCCGCGGCCTCCTCGAGCCGCGCGCTCAGCTCGGTCAGGGGATCGTTCACGGTCGCTAGGGTAGCGGCAACGACCCGGCGGGGCCCCTCAGAACCGCAGCAGCGCACCGATCAGCGAACACCGCCGGCGCGGCCGCCGCTCAGCTGCCGGCGTCGAGCGCCTCGTTGACCAGCTCGTCGGCGCGGGCGTTCTGGGCCCGAGGCACGCTGCGTATGCTCCAGCGATCGAATCCGCGCAGGGCTGCCGTCGCCTGGGCGTGGAGCGGCTTCATCGCCGGGTGCTTGACCTTGTAGGCACCGGTGAGTTGCTTGGCCACGAGCTCTGAGTCGTTGACGATCTCGATCTCGCGCGCGCCGAGCCCGCGCGCCCGCTCGACGCCGCGCAGCAGCGCCCGATACTCGGCCACGTTGTTGGTGGCGGACCCGATCCGCTCGGCGACTTCGTCGACCACCTCGCCGTCCGGGCTCGAGATCACGACCCCGATCGCGGCCGGGCCCGGGTTGCCGCGCGCGCCACCGTCGACGTGGACGACGACCTTCAAGCGTCCGCTGGACAGTGCACCAGGCCCCTGACGGGGAGGGTCAATCCGTGGCCAGCTCGGGGAGCTCGCCGGTGACGCGCGGGCGCCGGCGATCGCGAACCTCGCGATTGCCCCCTCCCGACGAGCTCCGTCCCCGCCGCGAGGTCTTGCGGCGGTCGACGATCACCTCGACGTTGGGATCGCCCTCGTAGTAGCTCTCAAGCTTCGGAAGCAGCTCGTCGGCCAGCACCTCTGGCACTACGCAATAGATCACGTCCCTGATGCTAGACGAGACGTCGCGAGGTTCACATCGAACCTTTGTCCAGTCGTTCGGCGCGCCCGGCGGCCGAGCCGTCAACCCAAATTTACGCGCGCCTGGACGCCCTCAGGCGGTCCGAGCGGTGGGTGCGGGGCGCTCAGACAGCTCCGAGTGCCCCGTGCTCGTCGTAGGAGGCGTTGGACTGGCGCTCCTGCGGCGTGAGCTCGTCGAGCTCGTACCCCTGGGCCGCGACTCGGACGACCGGGACCTCGTCGGACAGGTCGACCTCGTAGCGGTACCAGCACAGCTCCCAGGAGGCGACGATGTCGACCAGGCTCGAGTGCTCGGGGTTCGGGTGGATCGAGACGTCGGGGGCGCCCAGCGACCGCGCCACGCCGGCGACCGTCCGCCGATGCTCTGAGTTGTTGAACACCGCGATCGCCGACGCGATCTTCTGCTCGGCGCCCATCGGCACCGCGCGGACGTGGCGAGGCTCGCGGGTGGGCGTCCGGTCGCGCCGTCGCGGCGCCTGGCGCGGCTCGGCGGGGACAGGGCGGGGCTCGGCGCGAGGCTCGGGCTCGTACTCGGGCTCGGCGTCGAGCGGGGCGGGCGGCTCGGCGGAGGGCTCGCGCCGCCGGCGCAGCCGGCTGAGGAACGACCCCCGGCGGTTGGAGGCCTTGGCGTCCTCGTCGTACGTGGGCGCGGTCCCCTCGCGCAGCCAGCCCTCGTGGAGCGCGCGCGACTTGCACAGCTCGCACACCGAGCGGCGGGCGCCGCCGTCGATGTAGACCTCGGCGTGCTCGCCTCGGAGCAGCGTCCGTCCGCACACGTCGCAGACGGTGATCGCCGTCGAGGGGCGGATGTCCTTGGTAATGGCCACGAGGGAGACGAATATAACGGCAGGGCGACTTGGGAAGCTTATTCCCGGCTCAGTGGTCTCTTTCGTGAGTCCGGCGACACCGAGAGTGGTCACCGTCGGATGCCGGGCAAGGACGCAGGACCGAAGGTGTGGCCCAGCCACATCGAGGTCCGAGGACAAAGCCAGGCGCCGCCGGGGGCCGCTCGAATGTCGTCGTATCTGCGAAAGGGGCCACTTACGCCTTCACCGCCTCCTTCTCGGCGCGGGCCTCCTCGACGACCTTGCCGGCGAGATGTCCGGGGACCTCTTCGTACCGCAGGAACTCCATCGTGAACTCGCCCTGTCCGCCCGTGATCGACCGCAGATCGGGGGCGTAGGACAGCATCTCGGCCATCGGCACCTCGGCCTTCACCTCGGTCATGCCAGCGCCGACCGGCTCCATCCCGAGCGGGCGGCCCCGCCGGGAGTTGAGATCGCCGATCACGTCTCCGACCGTGTCCTCGGGCACGGCGACGGTGGCGAGCATGATCGGCTCGAGCAGCACGGGACCGGCCTGCTCGAGCGCCTGCTTCATCGCGAGCGAGCCGGCGAGCCTGAACGCCATCTCGGAGGAGTCGACCGTGTGGTAGGACCCGTCGTACAGGCGCACGCGCACGTCCTTGACCGGGAAGCCGGCGACCACGCCCGACTGCATCGCGTCCTGGACTCCCTTCTGGACCGCCGGGATGAAGCCCGTTGGGATCACGCCGCCCTTGATCGCGTTGACGAACTCGAACCCGGTGCCGGACTCGAGCGGTTCGATCTCGATGTGGCAATCGCCGAACTGACCGCGGCCGCCGGTCTGCTTCTTGTGACGTCCGTGCGCCTTGGCTCCGGTGCGGATCGTCTCCTGGTAGGGCACGTGCGGCTGGTTCAGGTTGACCTCGGCGCCGAAGCGCGACTTGAGGCGCTCGACGATCACCTCGACGTGCACCTGCGAGAGCCCGGCCACGATCTGCTCGCCGGTCTGCTCGTCGCGATGGAGGTCGATCGTCGGGTCCTCCTCCTGCAGGCGCCGCAGGGCGGTGAACACCTTCTCCTCGTCGCCCTTGCTCTTCGGCTCGACCGCGAACGCCATCACCGGCGCCGGGAGCTTGATGCTCGGCATCTCGATCGGCTCGTCGCGCGAGGCCAGCCAATCGCCCGCCTTGGTCTCCTTGAGCTTCGCGACCGCGCCGATGTCGCCGGGACCGAAGTCGTTGGCATGCCCGGTCTGGTGGCCGTCGAACGTCAGCAGCTGGCCTATCCGCTCCTTGGTGTGGGTGCGGGTGTTCAGCACCTGCGAGTCCTGCTTGACCACGCCCTGGTAGACCCGGAACAGGTTGATGCGGCCGGCGAACGGGTCGGCGCGGGTCTTGAACACGTAGGCGAACATTTCCTTGTCCTCGACCGGCTCGAGCGTCACCTCGCCGACCTCGAGGCCGCCATGCTTGACCGGCGAGGGAAGGTCGTCGACGATCGCGTCGAGCAGTCGGTTGGTGGCGAGGTTCCGCGTGGCCACGCCGCAGGTGACCGGGAACAGCGCGCCGTGGTTCGTGCCTTCCTTGAGCGCGGTGACGATCTCCTCGTGGGAGATCTCCTCGCCCTCGAGGTAGCGCTCCATCAGCGCGTCGGAGTTCTCGGCGACCTCGTCCATAAGCTTCTCGCGGTACTCCTCGGCCTGCGCCTGGAGGACGTCCGGGATCGGGATCTCGCTGCAGTTCTCGCGGCCGACGCCGTCGTACTGGTACGCCTTCATGTCGACGAGGTCGATCACACCTCGGACCTCGTGCTCGACGCCGATCGGGATCTCGGTGGCGACGACATGCTGGCCGAACGCGGACTTCAGCGACTCAAGCGCGCGGAAGAAGTCGGCGCGCTCGCGGTCGAGCATGTTGACGAAGATCAGTCGGGCCAGGTCGAGCTCGGCCGCGCGCTGCCACAGACGGCTCGCGTGGACCTCGACGCCCATCACGCCGTTGATGACGAAGATCGCCGACTCGCACACGCGCAGGGCGCCGAGCGCGTCGGCGATGAAGCTCGAGTCGCCGGGGGTGTCGATCAGGTTGACCTTGCGCTCCTGCCACTCGAACGCGGCCATCGACGCGGTGATCGACATCTGCCGCGCCTTCTCGTCGGGGTCCGCATCCGACGCCGTGGTCCCGTCCACGACCGTGCCCATCCGGTTGATCGCGCCGGCCTCGAACAGCAACGCCTCGTGCAGCGAGGTCTTGCCACTACCGCGGTGGCCGACGAGCGCCACGTTGCGGATGCGATCCGCGGGCTTGTGCATGCCGTGCTCCTCTCCTCGGATGACCTGTGAACACGAATTTACCGGGCCGTCGCTCGCAGCGAGGTCGAGGGTGGGTGGTTACTGATCGAGTTCGCCGGCCAGCTTCGACCGCAGCCGCAGCACCGCCTTGGTGTGCAGCTGCGACACGCGCGACTCGGTCACGCCGAGGACCTCGCCGATCTCACGCAGCGTCAGGTTCTCGTAGTAGTAGAGCGCGACGACCAGCTTCTCGCGCTCGGGCAGCGCCGCGATCGCGTCCGCGATCCGGTCGCGGAGCTCGGACTGGTCCATCAGCTGCTCGGGGTTGGGCGCGCCGCGGTCCGGCAGCGTGTCCAGCAGCGAGATCGCGTCGCCGGTCGAGTCCGACACGCTCCACAGCTCGTCGAGCGCGACGATTGTCGAGTTCGAGATCTGGAGCAGCGCCTCTTGGAAGTCCTCGACGCTCAGCTGCAGCTCGGTCGCCATCTCCTCGTCGCTCGGCGCCCGCTGGAACCGGGCCTCGAGCTTCATGTTCGCGCGCTCGATCTCCCGGGCGCGAGCGCGGACTGAGCGCGGTACCCAGTCGAGCGTGCGCAGCTCGTCGATGATCGCGCCGCGGATGCGGGTGATCGCGTACGTCTCGAACTTGATCTCGCGCGTTAGGTCGAACCGCTGGATCGCCGAGATCAAGCCTCCGAGCCCGTACGAGATCAGATCGGATTCCTCGACGTGGGCCGGCAGGCCCGAGCTCATCCGTCCGGCGACGTACTTGACCAGGGGCGAATAGGCGACCACGAGCCGTTCGCGCGCACGCTCGTCGCCGGTCGCCTTGAACCGCCTCCACAGATCCTGTAGCTCGATCGCTTTGACGTTGGTTTCCAATTTCCCCCGAGACGTTATTCAGCCCGCCTCATGCGCGGGGATGAGCGCGAGAATAGGTGGACCTTAGGCGGGCCGACTCCACGCGAGTGTAAACCTGAGTGGTCGATATGGTCGCATGGCCGAGGAGTTCCTGGATCGCCCGCAGGTCCGCTCCGCCGTCGAGCAGGTGGGTTGCGAACGAGTGCCGGAGCGCGTGCGGATGGGCCTGGGCAAGCGCCGGCGAGCGGCCCACCGCGCGCCGCGCCCAGCCGCCGAGGCGCCGCCGGACGTCGGAGGTCGACAGCCTCCGCCCCGATTTCGAGACGAACAGCGCGCGGTCGCGCGCCCCGTCCCCGTCGGCCGTAAGCGCCGGGCGCCCGCGGGCCAGGTAGCGCTCGAGCGCGCCGAGCGCGTGCTCGCCGACCGGCACCAGCCGGGTCTTCGAGCCCTTGCCCTCGACCCGGACATTCTCCGAGTCGAAGTCGATCGACTCGAGGTCGAGCGACACCAACTCCTCGGCGCGCAGGCCGCACGCGTAGGCGAGCTCGAACAGCGCTCGGTCGCGGAGCTCGAGCGGCGTCGTCGCGGGAATCGACTCGAGTAGCGCCGCCACCTCGCCGGCCTTCAGCACACGGGGCAGGCGCTGCGGCTTCTTCGGCGAGCTGAGCAGCTCGGCCGGGTTGTCCCCGCGTGCGCCGAGCTCCATCTGGACCCGGAACAGCCCCCGCAGCGCGGCCAGCCGGCGCGCGATCGTCGCCGGCGCGATCCCCCGCTCCGACAGGCCGGCGGCGTAGCGACGCAGCGCTCGGATGTCGACGCGGGCCGGCTCGACGTCGTGGGCGGTGGCCCACTCGGCGAACTGCCGGCAGTCGCTGGCGTACGCCACCCGGGTCTTCTCGGCGACGGCGCGGCGCGTCAGGTCCCGATCGAACGCCGCGAGCGCCGCGAGCCACGCGGACGATTGGGCGAGCGACGGCATCAGCGGACGGTATTCGTCGCTTCTGCGCCGGTGCCTGCTCGCCAGAGCAGCGCCGGCGCCGCTATGTGACGTCTACGAGCGTCCCGATCGGGGTGTACGGGTAGACCGCGGCGGCCTCGGAGTAGGGCATCTCCACGCAGCCGTTGCTCTGGGGGAAGCCGTAGCCCGAGCGGATGTAGCCGTGCAGCGCGTCCCCGCCGTTGAAGTAGCTCACGTAAGGGATGCCCGGATCGACGTAATGGCTGCCGTCCACGTTGGTGCCACTCATCGTCACCGACAGGGCGTGTTCGAACACGGCGAACACGCCCTGGGCGGTCGCCGCGCCCGGTACTCCGGTGTTGACGAGGCCCGAGGCCACGGTCTTGCCGCTGTGCCACGTCGACTCGCTCTCAGGGCTGCCCTCGCTGACCTGCACGAACGTGTAGCCGAACGAGTTGCTCTTGCCTTCGACGGCTGCGGTGATCAGCGCGTTCCACACCTGCGGCCCGGGGACCCCGTCGGCCGTCATGCCGTTGCTGTTCTCGAACGCCATGATCGCGGCCTTGGTCATCTCGCCGAACGTGCCCGGCGCCCACATGTTGACGAGCGCGCTCGGGGTGTTCGGGTAGCGCCAGCTGAAGCTGCCGGCGGGCGGCTTGATCGCCGCGTTCAGCTGGGCGGGCGTGCTGCGACCGGGACCGCCGCCGGTGTAGTGGAAGCGGAGCGGGAGATACCCGAGTACGGCCAGCAGCTGCTGGAGCCGGAGCGGCGATCCTTGGGGCACCGTCCAGGTGCCCCACGCGTCGCCGCTCTGGGTGGCGCCAACCAGCCGGACCCCGTTCGGGAGCCCGACCGTGACGTGCGCCCCGAGTCCGTAGCCGAACCCGGAGGGCTGGAACTGGATCGAGTGCGCGTTGATCTTGTGCCAGGTGCCGGCGGTCTGCGGAGAGACGGGCGGCATCGACCCGTCGAGCGCCTTCGACACCGGCTTGTTGAACGTGAGCGTGATCGGCGTGTTCGCCTGAATCGTGCCGCCCGGGGACGGATACGCGATCGCACTCGTCGACGAGCCGGCCGGGAACCAGCTGACGAGCGCCGCCGATGACGTCTCCCACGAGCGCGGCGCGGCCGCCACGTACACCGACCCGGCCTCCGCGGTCCGCGCTAGCTTGACAGTCGACTGCGGGCTGCTCAGCACCCTGCGATTAAGGCTTCTCGCGGATGGTCCCGAAGAGACCGTGGAAACGGGCTGGGCGAACTGAAGCTGGAGCGGCTGGCCGGAAGCCACCGTCAGGAAGTGCGCCTTCAGACGAGCGCTCGGTGTGGTCAGCGTCAAGTTCAGGCGCTGGGTCTTGCCGGTGATCCACGCGACCGAGCCGGGGCGCTTGACCACGACCTGTACCGACACGGTCTCGTGTGCCGGGATCCGCCCATTCGGCCAGACCTGCTTGCCCGACAGATGCACGGGAATGGCCGAGTCCGACGGCCCGCCGTAGGCGTTCACGCTCTCGATCGTGCCGCCGCCGAGCGGCAGCGTGACCCTGGCCAGCGCGACCGCGTCGGTGCTAAGGCTCGCCTTCGAGCTCTTCACCGCGATCGCCGCAGCAGCGGCGGCGCCGACGAGTATCACCAGCACGCCCAACGCCAGATACGGGCCCCGCCCACGGGAACTCCGAGCGACTGCCGGCCCCGTGCGCGACGGCCTGGCCGGTCTTGCCGGGGTTCGCGCAGGGCGTAGATATGTTGCTCGCGCTCGTGCCAGCTAAGACCACCCCATTTGTGCGATGGTACCGATCGTGATGTCGGGTCTTGGTCGGGGCAACGCTTTGTTCAGACTTCTGCAAGGCGGATTGCATTCCTGCGTCCCGGGCGGGGATGTGCGCACGAAGATCTAGCGGGTGACAGCGCCCAGCGAGGCGCTTGAGACCAGCCGCGCGTACTTCGCGAGCGCCGTGAGTGGAGCCGGACGATCGGGCGGCTGGTAGTCCTTCATCCGCGCCGCGATCTCCTCGTCTGAGAGGTTGACGTCGAGCCGCCGGGCGTCGATGTCGAGCGTGATCTCGTCGCCGTCGCGGACGATCCCGATCGGGCCCCCGCGCACCGATTCCGGCGCGACGTGCCCGGCCATCAGGCCGTGGGTGGCGCCTGAGAAGCGCCCGTCGGTCAGGAGCGCGACGTCCTCGCCGAGGCCCTCCCCCACGAGCGCGGCCGTGACCGCGAGCATCTCGCGCATCCCGGGGCCGCCCGCCGGACCCTCGTTGCGGATCACGACGACGTCGCCGGCCTTGATCCCCTGGGTGCGGACGGCCGCCATCGCGTCCTCTTCTGACTCGAACACCCGCGCCGGTCCGGTTTGCTTGCGCCGCTCGTAGCCGGCGACCTTGACCACGCACCCCTCGGGCGCGAGGTTGCCCTTGAGGATCACGAGCCCGCCGGTGTCCTTTAGCGGGTTGCTCAGCGGGCGCACGACCTCCTGGCCTTCTTGCTCGGCGGCCTCGTCGGCGTGCTGGCCGACGGTCTTACCGGTGACGGTCTGGGCGTTTTCGTGCAGGATTCCGGCTTGTTTAAGTCGCTTCAGGACAACCGGGATGCCGCCGGCGGCGTAGAGGTCGGGGGCGACATACTGACCGCTCGGCTTCAGGTCGCACAGCAGCGGCGTGCGCTCGCTGATCTGGTCGAAGTCGTCGATGTCCAGGTCGATCCCCATCTCCTTGGCCACGGCGAGGAGATGGAGGACGCCGTTGGTCGAGCCGCCGCTGCACGCGATCGCGGCGATCGCGTTCTCGAGCGCCTCGCGGGTGATGATGTCGCTGGGTGTTTGGCCTCGCGTGAGCACGTCCATCACGAGCCGCCCCGCGTCCTTGGCGACCTCGACCTTGTGCGGGTCCTCGGCGGGCACCCCCGAGGAAAACGGCGAGATCCCGAGCACCTGGAACGCCATCGCCATCGTGTTCGCGGTGAACTGCCCGCCGCAGGCGCCGGCGCCGGGCGACGCGGCCTCCTCGATGGCGGTCAGTTCGTCGTCGTCGATGCGGCCGGCGGCGTGGGCGCCGATCGCCTCGAACACCTCCTGAATCGTGATCCGCTGCCCGTTGTAGTGACCCGGGTAGATCGAGCCGCCGTAGAGCATCACGCTCGGGACGTCCAGGCGGCACAGCGCCATCACGGTGGCGGGAATCGTCTTGTCGCACGCGCTGATCGCGATCACCGCGTCGAACGCGTGAGCTGAGGCGACCAGCTCGATCGAGTCGGCGATCACCTCGCGGCTGACCAGCGACGCCTTCATCCCTTCGGTCCCCATAGTGATCCCGTCAGAGATCGCGATCGTGTTGAACTCCATCGGCGTCCCGCCCGCCTCGCGGATGCCCTCCTTGACCTTGGCCGCGAGCGCGCGCAGGTGGAAGTTGCACGGCATCGTCTCGATCCAGGTGTTGGCGACGCCGACGAGCGGCTTGCTGAGCGCCTCGTCGTCATAGCCGATTCCCTTCAGCTGGGCGCGGGCGGCGGCGCGCTCCGGCCCCTCGATCAGCGCGCGGCTCTTGTGCTTGACGTCGAACTCAGCCATGGGGCCGGGAACTGTAGATGACGGCAGGCCGCCGGCGCGGGCACGCGGGCCGCTACGCAGCGGACTGGCGGTCGCTCGGCGGCGGCGCCGTCCCGCCTCCGGGACCGGCCGCGTCGCGCATCCGGGCGCGCTCCCACTGCGACAGCCGCCAGAGGTCCCGCCGCACCTGAGCCGGGTCCAGCTGACGCCCCGGGAGGTGCATGTTGGCGGTCGAGATCAGCCGCCGCTCGTCGCCTGTCAGCGCCATCCACTTGGCGAGCACGTCGTCGGAGTCGGGCAGACGCGAGCTGCCGTACGGCCGCGTCTCGTCCGGGAACGTGACGCAGTACTCGTTGAGAAGCCGGTGGGTTTGGGCAAGGTAGGCCAGGATCGGCCGGTGCGGGTAGATCAGGTAGGCGTACGGGGCGCCACCAGTGCCGCCGGCGTCGTCGGGGCCGTCGGCGAGCGACCCCCACACGCGCAGGAAACCGAGGTCGCGGTACATCGACCACTCCTCGTCGTTTACGCATGAGCGGAGCAGCGCCCGCGCGCGGGCCTCGGCCCGGCGCTCGCGTCCCGGGTCATACGACCACGTCGGGGTGCTCTCGCGGCGGGCCTTGTACCCGCTCCACATCTCGTCGATCCGGGGGATGATCAGGTCGGACAGCAGCGCCAGAGCGACAAGCGCGGTCGCTGAGAGCGCCAGCACCATCGTGGCGCCGGCCTACCTGCCGCCCGCCGCCCGCGGAAAGAAGATCACGCGGTCGGCGTCCCAGGGAATGTCCTCGAACGAACGGACCATGATCGACTCGCGCCGCCCCTCCCGGCCTGCGACCGGCACCGCCGCCCACAGCCCGGCATCCAACTGGCGACGGAACTCCTCGATCAGCCGCTGCTCGTCCTCAGCGCGCTCGACGTCTCCCTCGGCGATCAGGACCTCTCCGTGTCCCGGCTTCATCCTCAGAAAACGCACATGCGGATTATGCCAAAACCGTGCCCGCTCCCGGCGGCCCTGAAAGGTCTAAATCTGGCCAAACTTGCGCTTTGCAGGCAATCCCAAGGATATCGACGGGGCCAGGCCCCTCGCCAATTTCGCGCAGCCCCTGCGCCACCGCGCGAGAGGCGAGCTCTCGGGCCGCTTTGGCAGCCTCGAGCGGGTCGTCACCAAGCGCGAGACGCGCCGCGAGAACCGACGAGTGCGTGCAGCCCGAGCCGTGCGCCGCACCGTCCTCGTGGCGCTCGCCGGCGAGCTCGACCAGCCGGCGGCCGTCGAAGAACACGTCGGCGAGGGGGTCGCGGTGACCGCCGGTCACGACGACCGCGCGTGGTCCGAGCGCGTGGACACGCCGGGCGAGGCTTTCGATGTCCGGGTCGTTGGTGTCCTCCCCGTCCGCCCCGTCCCCCACCAGGGTCCGCGCCTCCGGGACGTTCGGCGTGAGAACGGTGGCGCGCGGGAGCAGCTCTTCGATGAGCGCCTGGCGGGCGTCGGGGTCGAGCAGCACGGCCCCCGATTCGGCAACCATCACCGGGTCGAGTACGACCGGCGTTTCTTCTGGGAGCTCGCTGAGCGCGCGCGCCACCGCCTCGATCGTCCGCCGGTCGCCCAGCATCCCGATCTTGACCGCGTCGACGCCGATGTCGTCAGCGACCGCTTTGACCTGGGCGATGATGATGTCCGGGGGGATCGCGTGGATGGCGGTGACGCCGACCGTGTTCTGCGCGGTGATCGCGGTGATCGCGGTCATGCCGTGGACGCCGCAGGCCGCGAACGCCTTGAGGTCGGCCTGGATGCCGGCGCCGGCGCCCGAGTCGGAGCCGGCGATGGAGAGCACACGCGGAATGCGGTCCGGGCGAGGCACGGTCACGAGCGTACCCCGACCGACGCGTTCGAGTTTTTGGGCAACTATTGCCGGAAAACTCGAACGCACTCACAGCGCGACCCGGTAGCGGCCGCCCGGCCCGCGCGTCACGAAGCCCTCGAGCTCGAGGGCCGCAAGGGCTGCCAGCCCGCGATCGGGCGCGAGCCCCGCGCGCGCCAGCGCCGCCGCGGTCTCGTGGCCCTCGGCGATCGCGCTCAGCAACGGCGCGAGCTCGGCCGGCGGTTCCCGGCGCGCGGCGCGAACGGTGCGCTCGCCGGCGCCGAACAGCTGATCGAGCACGTCCTGGGGGCCGCGCACGACCCCCGCGCCGGTCGCGATGAGGCCGTTCGGTCCTGCCGACTGCGGCGTCGTGACCCGCCCCGGCACGGCACCCACCGGCCGCCCGATGCCCCGCGCCAGCCGGGCGGTCACCAGCGCGCCTGAGCGCTCGCCGGCCTCGACGACGACCGTCATCGCGGCGAGCGCCGCGATGATCCGGTTCCGCGCCGGGAACATCCAGCGCCACACCGCCGTGCCCGGCCCGAGCTCGGACACGACCGCGCCGCCGCCGGCGACGATGCGGCGGTGTAGCGCGCTTCTGCCGGGCGGGTACGGACGGTTCGGCGAAGCCGGCAGCACCGCGACCGTCGGGCCGCCGGCGTCGAGTGCGCCGGCATGGGCGGCCGAGTCGACGCCGAGCGCCATGCCGCTCACGACCGTGATCTCGCAGGCGGCGAGACCCCGCCCGAGCGAGCGCGCGACGTCGAGCCCGTACGGCGACGCCCTCCGCGACCCGACAATCGCCACCGGGTCCTCGGCCACGAGCCCGACGAGCCGATCCAGTCCGCCCGCGACGAAGAGCACGGCGGGCGGCGCGGGCAGCGCCCGGAGCCCAGCCGGGTACGCCGGATCGCATTCGCACACCGCTTCGAGACCGGCGGCAGCCACGCGCGACCGCACGCCGCCGACAGCGACCGTTTCGAACTCCCTCCTCAGCCGCGCCTTTTCCCGCCCGCCGAGCGCATCGATCAGATCGTCGTCGCGGAGCCCGAGCACCTGCTCGAGCCGAGCGCGCGCCTTGTCTAAGTTGCCGGCCAGCCTGGCGAGCAGCCACGAGGCGGCCAGGCAGCCGTCGCACGCTCGATCGCTCATGCCGCCAGCAGCCCCGCGGCCTCCCCGCGCTGCCGCAGGCTGAGCGCGGTCAGCAGGTCGGCGTGCGTGATCTGGTCGTGGGCCTCGAGGTCGGCGATCGTCTGCGCCACCCGCACGACCCGGTGGCGGCCGCGCGCGCTCAGCGCGCCGATCGCGTACGCCTGGGCGAGCGCCTGCTCGGCGGCCTCCTCGAGCCGGATGTGGCGCCGAACGAGCCGGGAGTCCATCTCCCCGTTGCACCGCGCGGCCGCGCCGACGAGCCGGAACCGCTGGCGCTCGCGGGCGTTCCCGACACGTTCGCGCGCGAGCGCCGACGAGGTCTGCGGTGGCGCCCGCAGCTCTTGCTCGGTCGGCCGCTCGACGTTGATCAGCAGGTCCATGCGGTCGAGCAGCGGGCCGCTGAGCCGCCGGTTGTGGCGGCGTAGATCGGCCTCGCCGCATCGACAGCGATCGCCGACGCCGGCGAACCCGCACGGGCATGGGTTCGTCGCGGCGACCAGCATGAACCGCGTCGGGAACACGACCGCGCTCTGGGCGCGGACGATCGTCACGGAGCCGTCCTCGAGCGGCTGGCGGAGCGCGTCGAGGCTCGAACGCTGGAACTCGGCGAGCTCGTCGAGGAACAACACCCCGTGGTTCGCAAGGGTCGCCTCACCCGGCCGCGGCGGCGCCCCTCCGCCGACGAGGCCGGACGCCGAGATCGTGTGGTGCGGAGCCCGGAACGGCCGCGCCGCCACGAGGCCCGAGGAGTGGAGCCCGGCGATGCTGTGGATCCTCGTGACCTCGAGCGCCTCAGCCCGGCCCATCGCCGGCAGAATCGACGGGATCCGGCGGGCGAGCATGGTCTTTCCGGTTCCGGGCGCGCCCTCGAGCAGCAGGTTGTGGCCGCCGGCGGCCGCGATCTCAAGCGCGAGCAACGGCGCGGCGTGGCCCCTGATGTCGGCCAGATCGGGCTCGGCCGGCGGCGCCGGCGCCCGCACGCCGTCAGGCAACGGGGGCACCGAGCCGCCGGCCAGTACGTCCGCCGCTGCCCGCAAGCTCGGGACGCCCGCGACCTCGAGCCCTTCGACGAGCGCCGCCTCGCGAGCCCGCTCGCGCGGGACGACCAACCGCCTCAGGCCGGCCCGGCGCGCTCCCTCGGCGACCGCCAGCGCCCCGGGCGAGTCGCGGAGCTCGCCTCCCAGCGACAGCTCGCCGAACACCGCATAGCCGGCGAGCGCCTCGATCGGGACCTGCCCGCTCGCGGCGAGCACTCCGAGCGCGAGCGCGGCGTCGAAGCCCGGACCGACCTTGCGCAGAAACGCCGGGGCGAGATTCGCGGTGATCCGGGTCTGCGGGAACTCGAATCCCGAGTTGGCGATCGCCGACCGGATCCGGTCGCGCGACTCCCGCACCGCCGCGTCCGCGAGCCCGACGATCGTGAACGCGGGCAGGCCGCTGCGGATGTCGACCTCAACCCAGACCTGGCGGGGATCGATCCCGTCGATGGCGAATGTGGCGAGGCGTGCGAGCACCCAGCCAACGTACGCACAGTCGGGTCACGGGTGGTGCACGCGGCGTTCCAATTCAGCTGAGGGACGCGCCACGCCCTTGCGCAGAGTTGGAACACGGCGTGACCCACGTGTCACGCGCGCCGGCGTAGCGTCGCCGGCATGAGCATTGACCCCCGTCCGACGCTCGGAGCACTCGGTGAGCAACTCGCCGCCGAGCACCTCGTGAGGCGAGGGTTCGAGATCGTCGAGCGCAACTACCGCACCCGCTGGGGCGAGCTCGACATCGTCGCGTTCGACGGCGAGGTGCTCGCGTTCTGCGAGGTGAAGACGCGTCGGGCGAACCCGGCCGGCGTGAACCCGCTCGACGGGGTCCGGGCGATGAAGCGCGCCCAGGTGCGCAAGATGGCTGGGCGCTGGCTGATCGACCGGACCGACCGGCCGCGGGCGGACAAGCTGCGGTTCGACGCGATCGGGGTGATCGTTGATCCGGCCGGGCGGCTGCTGAGCCTCGAGCACCTCGAGGGTGCCTTCTGAGCGCCTACATCGTCAGCTGCTGATATGCCATCGACTGAAACGACATCCGGTGCAGCGGCGACACGCCGAGGCGCTCGATCGCCTCCCGGTGCTCCGGGGTCGAGTAGCCGACGTGCTGGGCGAACTCCCAGCCCGGGTGCGTGGCGTCGGCCCGGCGCATGTACCGGTCGCGCGTCTCCTTGGCGATCACCGAGGCGGCGGCGATCGCCGCACTCTTGGCGTCGCCGTCGACGACCGCACGCTGGTCGTGGCCGGTTGCCCGCACCGGGAAGCCGTCGCTCAGGCAGATGCAGCCCTCGCACGCGACCTTCGCGAGCGCGTCGTGGAGCGCCGCCAGGTTCGTCTTGTGGAGGCCACGGGCGTCGATCCCGGGCGCGCACCGCGACACGATCGCGACCTTCGTGGCGAGGCGCAGGATCACCGGGAATAGCTCCGCGCGCACTTCCGGCGTCTGCTGCTTTGAGTCGTTGAGCGACCCGAGCGCCCGGACCTCGCCGGGACCGATCGCGTCGAGGTCGAACAGCACCGCGGCGGCCACGAGCGGACCGGCGAGACATCCCCGCCCGGCCTCGTCGGCGCCGGCGACGAACCGCACGCCGAGCGCGCGGTCGAACTTGAACAGCTTCCGGGCCGCGCGCACGGAGGTCTTGCGCCGGGGGCCGGACCCCGCCCCGTTCGCACGCGCGGGCGCCGCGCCGTTCGCACGCGCGCCCGCCGCCCCGTTCGCACGCGCGAGCGCCGCGCCGTTCGCACGCGCGCCCGCCGCCCCGTTGGCTCGGCTAGAGGGTGCCGACCCGGTCAGGGGGCCAGTACGTGAAGAACGCGATCCCGATGAGCCATTTGCTCGGGACCGGTCCCCAGAAACGACTGTCGTCCGACTCGCCACGGTTGTCGCCCATCATGAAGTAGTAGCCGGGCGGAATCTTGATCGGTTTGCCGAAATTGCAGGAAGGCGTGTCGCCGCACGGGATGATGTAAGAGTCCTTCTCCCGTACGCCGTTGCGGATCACGTGGCCGTTGACGATCTGGATCGTGTCCCCGGGGCCGCCGACGACGCGCTTGATGAACGTCTGCGTGGACTCCTGCGCGGTAGGCCTGTCGCACGCCTGGGCGTTCGTCCCGCCCGTTCCTCCCTGATTGGGGTCACCGCATACCGGGTTGTCGAAGTCCGCACCATGGGGTGGGTGGAACACCTCGATGTCGCCGACGCTGGGATTGCCGGCGAGGCGGTTGGTGAGTACGCGCTGGCCGACGTCGAGCGTCGGGACCATCGATGGGCTCGGGATGCGGTAGGGCTTGACGATGAACGCCTGGATCAGCAGAGCGAGCGCCACCGCGATCGCGACGGTGACCACCAGCTCGATCAGCCCCCTCATTCGCAGGCTCCAGTGAGTGACCGTGATCTGGTCACGTGAGCGCCCCTACAGGAACCCGATCCGGTCAGGCGGCCAGTAGGTCAGGAACGCCTTCCCGATGATCCACGATCTCGGAACCGGGCCCCAGAAGCGGCTGTCCTCGGAGTCGGGCCGGTTGTCGCCCATCATGAAGTAGTACCCCTTGGGGATCGTGATCGTCTGCGGGAAGTTGCAGGCCGTATCGCCGTCGCACTGGACGATGTAGCCGTCGGACTCGCGCTTGCCGTTGCGGATCACGTGGCCGTTGACGATCGAGATGCGGTCGCCCGGGAGCCCGACCACGCGCTTGATGAAAGTCTGCGAGGAAGGCTGCTTCCACGGCACGGCGCACGGCTGCGGGGTGGCCGGTCCGCCGCCGTCCTGTCCCTGGTTCGGGTCCGCGCAGCCCTCGTTGTAGTTCCTGGGCGGATGGAACACAACGATGTCACCGACGTTCGGCGAGGAGAAGTCGTTGCCGATCCGGTCCACGAGCACGCGCTGATCGATCCGGACCGTGGGAAGCATGGAGCCGCTCGGTATCCGGTAAGGCTTTACGAGGAACGCCTGGATCCCGAGCGCGAGGGCGAGGGCAGTCACCACGATCACCGCGAGCTCGAACAACGTGCTCGCCGGCGACTTGCCCGCCTTCGTCACTCCTGCTGGTCGCCGGCGGGTGCCTCCGTGGCGGCCGGACTGGCGTCCTGCGGCGCCGTCGGGGGGACCGACTCGTCGGACTCCGCGACGCTGGACTCCCCGGCGCCCGACTCGGCCTGTACCTCCGCGCCCGCCTCGGGTAGGACTTCCGCCTCGGCCTGTGACCCCTCGAGATCCTCCGCGACGAGCTCCTCCACCGCGGGCTCCTCCGGGACCGGCGCGTGCAGCAGCTCGCGCTCGACCGCGACCTCGGGCGCCGCGCTGCGGCGCTCGCGGACGCGGGCACGCTTGCCGACGCGGCCGCGCAGGTAGTAGAGCTTGGCGCGCCGGACGTCGCCGCGCGCCGCGACCTCGATCCGCTCGATCTTCGGCGAGTGCAGTGGGAACGTCCGCTCCACCCCGACGCCGAACGACTGCTTGCGGACCGTGAACGTCTCGCGCGCACCGTGACCCTGGCGCTTTATGACAACTCCCTCGAACACCTGGGTGCGCCGGCGCGTGCCCTCGATCACCTGGAAGTGGACGCGCAGTCGGTCACCGGCGTCGAAGCTCGGTACACGGCGGAGCTGGGCGCGCTCCAGGCTGTCGATGACGGTGCTCATGACGGTGTAGATCCCTGCCACACACGGTGGTGCTCGTTGGTGCGGCCTATTCGCAGTGCAAATGTGCGCCTGCGCGGGTCGCCTATGGTAGCGGACCGTCTGTGGAGCCGGTTCCCCTCGCCGCGCTCTGCTCAAGGCGCCACTCCTTGATTCGCGCGTGATGCCCCGACAGCAGCACGTCCGGGACGCGCCAGCCACGGTAGTCGGCGGGACGCGTGTAGTGCGGATACTCGCGCGCGCCGGCGAGCGCGGGGCTGAACGACTCCTCGAGCGCCGAGTCGGGGTGTCCGAGCGCGCCCGGGAGCTTGCGCAGCACCGCGTCGCACACGACCATCGCCGCAAGCTCGCCGCCCGCGAGGACGTACCGGCCGATCGACAGCTCGTCGCTGGCGAAGTGGTCGACGATGCGCTGGTCGAAGCCCTCGTAGCGTCCGGACAGTAGGGTCAGCGCCGGCTGCCGCGCGAGCTCGTCGACGAGCGCGTCGTCGAGCACCGACCCGCCGGGTGCGAGCACGATCACGCGCCGCTCGCGGCGCAGCTCCACCGGGTCGCGGCCGTACCGCGCCCGCAGCGCCGCCTCGACCACGTCGACGCGCAGAACCATGCCGGCTCCCCCTCCGAACGGGGTGTCGTCGACCTGCCCGGCGCTCAGCGGGGTGTGGTCGCGGTAGTTCACGTACTGCAAGCGATTACCGGCCGCGAGCGCGTTGGCGACGTGCCGCTGACCCTCGAACCACGCGAACGCCTCGGGGAACAGCGTGAAGACGTCGATCTCCAACGTCGTGCCGCCGTCTAGGACTCGCCGAGAAACTCTAGGTCGATGTCGATCGTGCGCCGGTCGAGATCGACCTCGCGCACGGCGTCGGTGACGAGCGGCACGAGCAGATCGCCGCCATCCGAGCGCTTGACCTCGAGCACCTCGCACGAGGGCAGCTCGACCATCCGCGTGACCGTCCCGACCTCGCGGTCGCCGTCGCGCACAACGCAGCCGGCGAGGTCGTCGGCCCACCACTCATCAGGGCCGAGCTCGGGCGCCTCGGCGCGCGCGACCAGGAGGTCCTTGCCGCGCAACGACTCGGCCGCCTCGCGATCTTCGTGATCCTCCAGGCGCAGGATCAAGCGCCGCTCGGTCCCGGCTCGACGTGTGACGTCGAGCTCGCGGTCGTCGACGAGGACGGTGTCCGCCGACGCGAGCAGCTGGACGTTCGGGCGCGTGACGTGAAAGCTGCCGTCGAGTCCGTGGGGGCGCCCGACCCGGCCGGCGAGGAGCCACTCAGGCGAAGGGCTCACACGGCCGAGCGCTTTACCCGTCGACGATGTCGACGAACACGCGGCGGTTGCTCCTGACCGCGGCCGTCTTGATCACCGTGCGCAGCGCCGCCGCGGTCCGCCCACCCCGGCCGATCACGTTGCCGTAGTCGTCGTCGGCGACCGACAGCTCGAGCACGATCACGCCGTCATCCTCCTGGACCTCGTTCACGCGCACGGCGTCGGGATTCTCGACCAGACCCCGCGCCAGGTACTCGAGCAGCTCCTTCATGCCGCGGCAGTTACTGGATGCCCTGGATGCGCAGAAGCTTGCGGACGGTGTCCGTGGGCTGGGCGCCGCGGGCGAGCCAGTCGCGGACCCGCTCCTCGTCGAGCGTGATCGTCGAGGGATTCGTCTGGGCGTTGTAGTGCCCGACGATCTCGATCACGCGCCCATCGCGCTTGGCGCGCTGATCCGCGACGACGACTCGCCAAATCGGATTCTTGCGCCCGCCGATGCGGGTCAGCCTTAGTCGTACCGACATGAGATCGACGAGGTTAGCGGGTCACGGCGAATGTTCGACGGCAGGTCTCGCCGCGGGGCCGATCAGCGCGCCTGGCGCATCAGCGCGCCGAGGTCGGGCATGCGCCCCTGGGCGACCTGGCGCATTACCTTGCGCATCTGCTCGAACTGCTTGATCAGCGCCTTGACCGCCTGGACGTTTGTGCCCGAGCCCTTCGCGATCCGCAGCCGGCGCGAGCCCTTGATCAGCTCCGGGTGCCGGCGCTCCTGCGGGGTCATCGACAGGATGATCGCCTGGACCCGATCGAACTCGCGCTCGTCGATCTTCGCGCCGCGGAGCTCCTTGCCCATCCCGGGGATCATCCCGATGAGCGACTGGAGCGGACCGAGCCGGCGGACCTGGCGCATCTGCTCGAGGAAGTCGTCGAGCCCGAATTCGGACTTGCGCAGCTTGCGCTCGAGCTCGGCCGCCTGGTCCTCGTCGTAGGCGGTCTCGGCCTTCTCGATCAGCGTCATCACATCGCCCATCCCGAGGATCCGCTGGGCCATCCGGTCAGGGTGGAAGCGCTCGAACTGGTCGAGCTTCTCGCCGGTCGACGCGAACAGAATCGGCTTTCCGGTGATCGCCTTGACCGAAAGCGCGGCGCCACCGCGTGCGTCGCCGTCGAGCTTGGTCATGACGACGCCGTCGAACTGAACCACCTCGGCGAACTGCTCGGCCACGTTCACCGCATCCTGGCCGGTCATCGCGTCGACCACGAGCAGCACGTCGTGGGGCTTGACCGCCTTCTTGATGTTCGCGAGCTCGGCCATCAGCTCCTGGTCGACGTGGAGACGACCGCTGGTGTCGATGATCAGCACGTCCTTGCCCTCGGACTGCGCGCGGTCCCGAGCCCACGCGGCGATCTTGACCGGATCGCGATCGGTGCCCTGCTCGTACACGGCCGCGCCGGCCTGGGTCCCGACCTTGATCAGCTGATCGACCGCCGCCGGGCGGTACACGTCGCACGCCGCCACCGCCACCGAGGAGCCGTGCTGCTCCTTGAGGTAGCGGGCGAGCTTGCCGGTCGCGGTCGTCTTGCCCGACCCCTGGAGGCCGGCCATCACCACGACCGTCGGAGGGCGCGGTGAGAACGACAGCTCGCGCGCGGCGCCGCCCATCAGCTCGGTCAGCTCGTCGGAGACGATCTTGACGACCTGCTGGCCGGGGTTGAGCTTGCCGATCACGTCGGCCCCGAGCGCGCGCTCCTTGACCGCGTTCGTGAAGCTCTTGACGACCTTGAAGTTGACGTCCGCCTCGAGTAGCGCGAGGCGGATCTCGCGCATCGCGGCGTTGATGTCGTCCTCGGTCAGCGTGCCGCGGCCGCGGACATCGGAGAGCGTCGCCTGAAGCTTCTCTGCGAGTGAGTCGAACATTTGCGCTCTCAGCGTACTGCGCGGGCTACTGCGTGACGAGCGCTCGTGCGAAGTCATCCGAATCGAACGGGCGCAAGTCATCGAGCTGCTCACCGATCCCGATCAGCTTGACCGGGATGCCGAGCTCGTGCGCGATCGCGAGCGCGATGCCCCCCTTAGCCGTACCGTCGAGCTTGGTCAGTACGAGCCCGCTTACCGGCACCACCTCGGAGAACAGGCGCGCCTGGCGAAGCCCGTTCTGGCCGGTCGTGGCGTCGACCGTGAGCAGCGTCTCGTGCGGCGCCTCGGGGATCTGCTTGGAGATCACCCGGCTGACCTTCGCCAGCTCAGCCATCAGATCGTCCTGCGTGTGGAGGCGCCCCGCCGTGTCGATGATCGCGACGTCGGCGCCGTCACGGCGCGCTACGGCAATCGTGTCGAACGCGACCGCGCCCGGGTCCGCGTTCGGCGGGCCCTTGACGAAACCGACGCCGGCGCGCTGCGCCCACACCTCGAGCTGCTCGACGGCGGCGGCGCGGAACGTGTCGGCCGCACCGACCACGACCGTCTGGCCGAGCTCCTTGCCCAGATGCCACGCGAGCTTGCCGACCGTGGTGGTCTTGCCGGTGCCGTTGACGCCGGCGACGAGGATCACGGTGGGCTGCGGGGTGAGATCGATCCGGTCCTCCCCTACGCGCGCGATCTCGGCGAGCAGCTCGATCAACCGGTCAGACAGCGCCTGGCCTCCGGAGATCCCGCCTTCGGTCGCCTCGCGCTCAAGCTTCTCGACGACCTCGGCGGTCGTCCTGGCGCCGACGTCGGCGTAGATCAGCGCCTCCTCGAGCCGCTCCCAGGTCTCGTCGTTGAGATCCTCGAACAGCGTCGCCTGGATCTCGGTGGTGAGCGCCTGGCGCGTCTTGCGGAGGTTCTCGCGTAGCCGGCGGAACATGCCCCGCCGGCGCTCCTGGGCCGCCGGCGCGTCCTCGGCACCGGCGTCCTGCCCACCCGGCGCGCCGTCGACGATGAACAGGTCTCTCCACTCGCGGGCCATGGGGCCGCGAGATTACGCTGCTTCTTCCTGCGGGGGCAGCCGGCGCGAGATCACCTTCGAGATGCCGTCGGCCCCCATCGACACGCCGTACAGCGAGTCGGCCGCCTCCATCGTGCGCTTCTGATGGGTGACGACGATGAACTGGGCGTGGCGCGAGTAGGTGCGCAGCAGCTCGAGGAAGCGATCGATGTTGAGGTCGTCGAGCGCGGCCTCGACCTCGTCAAGGATGTAGAACGGGCACGGTCGCGCCAGGAACACCGCGAACAGGAACGCGAGTGCGGTCATCGACTTCTCCCCGCCGGACAGCAGCGTCAGGCGCTTCATGTCCTTCCCCGCCGGGGTGATCTCGATCTCGACACCGAGCAGATCCTCCTCATGCTCGTCGGCCGATTCACGCGTCTCGTCGCCGTCGCCGCCCTGGCCGTCGTCGGACTCGGGCTTCTCCTCCGCCGGCGCCGGACCGCCGCCGAGCACGCGCGAAGGCCCCTCGCGCTCGGTCACGAGGCGCAGCCGGCCCCCGCCCCCGGGGAACAGCCGCGCCGCGACGTGCTCGAAGTTGCGCGCGGCCGCCTCGAACGTCTGCTCGAAGCTCTCGCGGATCTGGCGGTCGGTGTCGGCGATCAGCTTGCCGAGCTCGCGCATCGCGGTCTCGAGATCCGCGCGCTGACGCTCGAGCTCCTCGACGTGGGCGACGGCCTCCTCGTACTCGGTCTGCGCGAGCGGGTTGACGGGACCGAGCTGCTCGCGCCGGCGCGCCAGCCGCTCGAGCCGCGCGCTCAGCGCTTCGCGCTCGTCAGCGGCGAGCTCGGCCGGGGCGGGTTCGGCGGCGAACTCGAGCTTTCCAGCAAGCTCCTCGAGGTCCTGCGTGGATTCGTCGACCCGGTCGCGAGCGCGCTGGAGACGGACCTGGCACTCGGTCAGCCGCTCGTTGCCCTGGCGCAGGCGCGCGTGGAGCGTCGCTTCGCGCTGCGCACACTCCTTGAGCTCCGCGGCGACGTGCTCGCCGGCCTCGCGATCTGAGCGCAGCTCGAGCTCGAATTGCCCGCGACGGTCGGAGATCGCGCTCGCGACCCGCTCGAGTGCCTCGATCACCGCGCCGACCGACGGCAACAGCGCCTCGTCGCGCCGTGTCGACTCGTCCAGCCGCTCGATCCGCGCCTGGCGTTCGGCGCGCTCGCGCTGTTCGCGCTCGCGCGCGGACCTGGCGGCGCCGAGCTCGGCGGACACCTGCATGCGGCGCCCGGCATCGGGGCCGTCGTCGGGCGCCGCGCGCCGGCGCTCGATCGACGCCGCGATCCGCCGCTTCTCCTCGCTCGCCTCGTCGCGCTGGCTGACCGCGGCGCGGTGCGCTGCGATCGCCTGCTCGGACTGCGCGTCGGCGCGCGCCACCGCCTCGCCGTGGCGCTCGAGTGCGGCGCCGGCCGCGTGCTCCGCCTGCACCGCCGCCTCGCTGGCTTTGATCAGCGAGTCTCGGCGATTGCGCTCGGCCAGGACGCGCTCCTCGCCCACCGCCGGCGCCTGGCGCAGCTCGCGCGTGCGAGAGGACCACACCCGTCCGGACACCGTGACCGCGACTCCCTCGAACCGATCGGGAAGCCGCTCGAGGCTCTCGACCACCCACACGCCGGCCAGCAGCGCCCGCGCGAGCGCCGCAGCCTGCTCAGGCCCGTGGACGTGGCCGGCGAGCGGCTCAGCTCCGTCGTGCGGCGGAGGCCCGGAGGTTTGCGGCGCGGGCGCGGAGCCGTCTGAGGACGCCACGAGCGCCCGGCCACCGTCGGCGCCGGCACGATCGAGCAGCGCGCCGGCGGCCGCCCGGTCGCCGAGGACCGCGGCACGGAGCCGTCCGTCCAGCGCGGCCGCGACCGCAAGCTCGTACCCGGGATCGACCTCGAGCTGGTCGGCCAGCACCGTTGCGCCGCCCGGGGCGCCGGTCTGGCTGCGAAGGAACTGGTTGCAAGCCGCGAGCTCGCCTCCGACCCGCGCGGCCTCGCGCCGGGCCGCCTCGACCGCCCGTTCGGCCTCGCGGAGCTCGCCGCGCACCCGCTCGAGCCGCTCGCGCGCCTGCTCGCGCGCGACCCGTGCCTGCTCGACGCTCTGCTCACGCTCGGCGACGGCCACGCCGGCCGCCTGCAGCTGCTGCTCGAGCTCGGCGAGCTGGCGGGCCAGCTCCGCCTCGCGGTCGCGGTCGAGCCGCGCGAGCGTCTGCTCGAGCTCGGCGATCCGCGCCTCGGTCTGCGGGTCGGGAACGTCGGCCTGCGCGGCCTCGCGCAATCTCGCGAGATGGTCGCGGCCGGTCGTCAGGCGTCCTTCGACGTTCCGCCGGGCCGCGCGCACCGACTCTCCGCGGTAGGACACGCGATCGCCGGCGGACTGGGCGAGGAAGCAGCGTCTGGACAGCTCCTCGCGATGCGCGCTGCGCTGCGCCAGGGCCTCCTCGGCCGCCTCCCGGCGGCCCGCGACCTCAGTCAGTTCGCGCTCGACTCGCTCGCGCTCGGCGCGGGCCTGCCTGGTGGCCTCCTGGGCGCCGGCGAGCTCGGCCTGGTGGCGGCGCAGATCGTCGCGGCCGAGCTCCCACCTCGCCTCGAGCGTCTGGCGCTCGAGCCGGGCGTGCAGCTCGGCGGCCTCGGCCTGGCGCTTCAGCGGCCGAAGCCGCGAGCGGGCCTCGCGCTCGACGTCGAGCGCGCGGTCGAGATTGTCCTGGGTACGGGCGAGCTTCAGCTGGGCGCGGCGCCGGCGTTTGCGGTGCTTGCCGAGCCCGGCCGCCTCCTCGATCAGCATCCGGCGGTCGCGCGGCTTGGAGGTCACGATCGACTCGACCCGGCCCTGCGAGATCACCGAGTGCATCTCCTTGCCGAGCCCAGTGTCGGACAGCACCTCGATCACGTCGACCAGCCGGCAGCGCGCGCCCGCCAGGCGGTACTCGCCCTCGCCGCCGCGATCGAGCCGGCGCACGATCGAGACCTCGGGCGTGCCGAGCCCGAGCGTCCCCTCGCTGTCGTCGAGCACGAGCTCGACCTCGGCGCCCCGGGCGCCCTGGCGGCCCGGCGCTCCGCCGAAGATCACGTCCTGCATCGACTGCCCGCGGACGGCCAGCGGCGACTGCTCGCCGAGCGCCCACAGGACGGCGTCGGTGATGTTCGACTTCCCCGATCCGTTCGGCCCCACGATCACGCTGACGCCGGGGCCGAACTCGAGCTTGGTCCGGTCCGGGAACGACTTGAAGCCCTTGAGCACGATCGATTTCAGGTACATGCGCGATTAATTGGGGATCTCTCGGGGATATTCATTCCAGCGCCTCCAGCGCCACCTGAGCGGCCTCCTGTTCGGCGTCCTTCTTGCTCCGACCGGTCCCGCGGCTGACCTCGACGCCGGCGATCGTCGCGCTGACCGAGAACACCCGGTCATGAGGCGGGCCCTGCTCGTCGACGACGTCGTAGGTCACGAGCGCGCCCTTGCGCGCGAGCCGCTCCTGAAGCGCGGACTTGAAGTCGACGGGATGCTCGAGCGCCTCCTCGATCTCGGGCGCGAACGCCTCCACCACCGCCGCGGCGGTGCGCTCGTAGCCGTACGTCAGAAAGCACGCCCCGATCACCGCCTCGATCACCGACGCCAGCACGCGCTCGGTCGCGACCAGCGCCGGCACGGTCGAGGCCACACCCGGCGGGGCCGCCGCGCTGAGGCGCTCCGGGACGCCGAGGCGGTCGGCGACCTCGCGACACGAGCGGCCGGAGACCGCCTGGGCGCGGATCTTGGTCAGCCTTCCAGGGCCGAACCGCTCGGCTTCGAGGCGAGGGAAAAGGTGCGAGGTCACGGCCAGCGAGAGCACGCTGTCGCCGAGGAACGCCAGCCGTTCGTAGGACTCGGATCTTCGCGAGGTCCACGAGGAATGGGTAAAGACAGAGGTCGCGAGCTCCTCGGGCAGCCCGTCAAGCAGCTCCCGGAGCAGCGCCGGCGAGTCAGTCTCGACTGGAAGCCGCGTCGCGCTCACTCAGCATCGGGACCAGCGCTCGCCGACGCCGATGCATGCGTCTCGCCACCGCTGACGTCCAGCACGAACTCCACGGCTTGGCCGACGGTCCGGATCTTCGCCGCCTGCTCGTCGGAGATCCGCACGCCGTAGGAATCCTCGAGCTCCTGGACCAGCGTGTAGAGGTCGAGCGAGTCGGCGTCGAGATCCTCCTTGAAGCGGGTCGACTCCGAGATCACCGCCGGATCAACCTCGAGCTCCTCGGCGAGGTGGCCGCGGATCACCTGGAAGATCTCTTCGCGAGTCATGGGTGGTTCTCCACGCACGTGCGGTCGCACCGAGAGCGTTCACTGGCGGATGCTGGGGAAGGACGCAGGAGCCGATGCGCAGCGGAGCTGCGTGCGGCGACGAGGAAGCACCCCAGCGCCGCCCGGGGGCGCTCGAATGCGATCGTATGTGCGGGGGGAGCCACTAGGAAGAAACGGTAGCCGTCGCTTCGGACGGGCCACCGGCTCGGTCGGCCGCCGCGTCGTCCCGTCCGGGGGCGGGCCGGAGGGCGCCGGCCTGCTGGAGCGCCGCGCGCGTGCGCCCGATCACGTCGTGCTGGACACCTCGCGCGGCCACATCGATCGCCTGGGCGAAGCCGCGCGCGCTGAAGCGGCCGTGGGCGACCACGCCGAGCTGCCTGAGCCCGAGCATGTAGGCGCCGCCCGGACCCTCGGGGTCGATGGCGTCGCGCAGCCGCTGCATCGCCGGCCCGATCAGCCAGCTCCCGAGCCGCCCGCGCGCGTTGGTGTTCGCGGTCTCGGTGACGAGCCGGAGCGCCCGGCTCGAGACCCCTTCGATCAGCTTCAGCGTGATGTTCCCCGTGAAGCCGTCCATGACCACGACGTCGGCGGCGCCCTCGGGGACCTGCGTGCCCTCGACGTTGCCGATGAAGTTCAGGCCGGCGCCGCGCCCGCCGGCGAGCTGCTCGTGCACGGACACGAGATCCGGCGTGCCCTTGCCCGCCTCCTCGCCGTTCGAAAGGAGTGCCACGCGCGGGGACTGGATCCCGAGCACGGCCTGGGCGAATGCCGAGCCCATGTGCGCGAACTGCACCAGGTGCTCCGGCCGGCAGGTGACGTTGGCCCCGACGTCGAGGAGCAGGATCGGCCCGCGACCGGGGTTCGGCAGTGGCAGCGCGAGCGCCGGCCGGTACACGCCGCGGTCGCGCCGGAGGTTGAACAGTCCGGCCGCGAGCGCCGAGCCCGTCGATCCGCCCGACACGAACGCCTGGGCGCGCCCTTCGGCGACCGCTCGGGTCGCCTGGACAATCGATGCGTCCGGCGTCGTGCGCACCGCGTTGGCGGGGTCGGCCTGCTTGGCGATCGAGACCGGGGCGTCGACGACCTCGACGCCGCTCGGCATCGGTCCGATCTCGTCGGCGGGGCCGAACAGCAGAACATGGATGCCGTGAGCCGCCGCGCGGGCCGCACCCGCCGCGACCTCGCGGGGTCCGAGATCGGCCCCGCCCGCATCAACGGCGACGGTGACCACGCCCGGCGCTCTCAGGCGATCCGCTCGTCCCGATTCGGGACGATGACCTCGCGACCCTTGTAGTTGCCGCACACCGGACAGACGCGGTGGGGCAGGCGCGGGCTGTGGCACTGCGGGCACGCGTTGTAGGTCGGCGCGGTGATCTTGTGCTGCGAACGGCGCTGAGTGGTCCTCGCGTGCGACTGCTTCTGCTTGGGGACGGCCATGCGGGCAGTGTAGCCGTCATAGGCCCGGCCAAACGCCGCGCCCGCCACGCAGACGGCGCCCAGGGGCGTGCTCGCCGGGCGCTGCGCCCGCTACTCGAACCGGAGTTCGGAGAGCGCCGCCCAGCGCGGATCCGGCTCGCGCTCGTGCTGATGATCGGGTCCGGCGTCGTTCAGATTGGCCCCGCACATCGGGCACAGCCCCGGGCAACCTTCCCGGCAAAGCAGGTTCGCCGGCACCGCCAGCGCGAGCGCGTCGCGTGCCCAGCCGCGCAGGTCGAGCACGCCGTCCTCGACGTACGGCGAGACCAGGTCGTCGAGCTCGACCCGCCGCTTGCTGCGTCCGCGCCCCGGGGCGGGTTCGACTCGATGGGCCTCGTTCGGCTGCGAGACCTCGCGGGCGTCGACCGCGAACGTCGGGGCGGCCGGCTCGAGGCACCGCATGCACGGGCCGACGACCGAGGCCTCGAAGCGCAGGCGCAACGCGTACCCACTGCCCGTCGTACGCGAGATGTCGAGGCGGACGGGCACGAGCTCAGGCTCGACGAGATAGGTCTCGCCGGCGAGCGTGAGCGACTCGATCGCCACGAACAGGTCGAGCCAGCGCCCCTCGCCGGTCGTGAGGCGCAACCCACCGAGATCGAACATGTCGGTGCGCAGCGGTGACATCTCATATCGAGCTTATCGCCGGCGTCTTGGGTGGCTGCCGGCGCCGCCGGAGGTCGCCGGCAAGCGGCTCGCCGGCGCCGACGCTCCCGAGCCGCGATCATCCAACTCGTGTCCCGCTGGTTTCGCACGTACGGGTTCTCGGACGTCTTCGACGACCTGATCGTCGGCGCGTACCCGCTCGACGACGACGACGTGGACGCGCTCGCACGGATGGGGATCCGCCGCGTGCTCAACCTGACCGAGGACGACGAGTATCCCCCGGGAAACCGCGAGACGGTCACGCGCGCGCTCGCCCGCGCCGGGATCACCGAGGAGCGCCTGGGCCTGACCGACTACGGCGACCTGCCCGCCGACCGGCTCGAGGCGGCGGTGCTCGAAGTCGACCGCTGGCTGGACGCCGGTGAGCGCACGTATCTCCACTGCCGCGCCGGCTGGCAGCGGTCGGCGGCGGTGGCCGCCGGCGTCGTTGCCGTCCGCTCCGGGATCGACGTCGACGAGGCGCTCGAGTCCATTCGCCGGCGCAAGCCGTCCGCCGACCCGCTGCCGCACCAGCGTGCGGATCTGCGGCGGTGGTGGGACGCGCGGGTGGATCCCGGCGCGTCGGGGCCGGAGGCCGGCTAGTCCGCGGCGCGGAGCCGGCGCATCGTCAGCTGCTCGGGCTTGTCGTCGCGCCGGCGCCCCCCTCGCTCGCCGGGGCCGGGGCCGGCATCGAGCTCGGGGGCGTGGACGCTGCGGGCGCTGACCGTGACCGGTTCGAGCTCGGGCAGCTCGCGACCGCCCGCCACCGATCCGTGGTCCTCGAACCGCCGTGCGGCCGGGAGCACACGCGCCTCGTACGAACCGACCGCGTCGTTGTAGGCGCGGACCGTGCTGTTCAGGCGCGTGCCGAGCGTAGCGAGCAGGGTCGAGAGCTTCACCAGGCGGCCGTGCAGCTCCCGCCCGAGCTCCGAGATCGCCTGGGCGGACTCAGCCACGCGCTCCTGCTGCCAGCCGTAGGCGACCGCGCGCAGCATCGCGAGCAGCGTCGTCGGGGTCGCTATCAGCACCCGGCGCGCCATCGCGTCCTCGATCAGCGCGGGATCGGCCTCGAGCGCAGCCCCGTACAGGTGCTCACCCGGAAGGAACATCACGACGATGTCGGGGGCGGTGTCGAGCCCCGCCCAGTACGCCTTGTCGGCGAGCGCCTTCACGTGCCGACGCAGCAGCCGGGCGTGATCGCGCAGGTGACGCTGGCGCTCCTCCTCGTCGCGGGCCTGGTAGGCGTCGAGCACGCCCTGCAACGGCGCCTTGGCGTCGACGACGAGGTGCTTGCCCCCCGGCAGGTTGATGATCAGGTCCGGACGCAGCGTCGTCTCGTCGCCGGCGACCGGTGTCTGCTCGGCGAAATCGCAGTACCTGACCATCCCGGCGAGCTCGACCACGTTGCGGAGCTGCATCTGCCCCCATTGCCCACGCGCGTTCGGCTTGCGCAGCGCGGTCACGAGCGCGCCGGTCTCGGTCCGCAGGCGCTCGCCGGTCTCGGCGAGCGTCTTCAGCTGGGCCTCGAGGCGCCCGCGCGACTCCCGGCGCTCGCGATCGAGCTGGAGCAGTTGGGCGTCGACGCGGCCGAGCTGCTCCTTGAGCGGCCCGACGAGCTGCTCGACCGCCTGGCGGCGCGTGTCCAGGTCCCCCCTGGCCTCGGCCTGCGCGGCGTTGAGCTGGGCACGATTGAGCTCGGTCAGCTGATCGACGCTCGACTTCAGCGCATCGGCGCTCAGCGCCTTGAACGACGCCGACAGCCGCTCCTGGGCGTCGGTAAGCGTCGCCAGGCGCTCCTGGGCGAGCGCGCGCTCGTGCTCGAGGGCCGAGTGGGCACGGACGAGGTCGCGCTCGAGCTCGCCGGCGCGCGCGGCTTCGCCCGACAGCGAGCGCAGCCGGGGGCGGACGGCCACGAGGACGACGCCGGCGCCGGCGACCAGACCGAGAAGCAACCAGAGGGTGTTCATTGGACCCCTCAGGATGGCGCCGGGGTCGGACGGAAAGTTATCCCTGCAAAACGGGGATTCGAGGCGGGCTCTGAGAGAATCGCCCGCCGTGGTCGCCGATCGGATACGTCGACGGGTGGTCGTGCAAGGACGCGTGCAGGGCGTGTTCTTCCGCGACTCGGTGCGCGAACGCGCCCGGGCCCACGGCGTCTCGGGATGGATCTACAACCGCTCGGACGGCGCGGTCGAGACCGTGCTCGAAGGCCGGACCGACAACGTCGAGCGCGTAATCAGGTTCTGTCGGACAGGTCCCCGGCAGGCCTTGGTCGAACGGATCGAGGTCACGGAAGAGGAACCTGAGGGGCTCAGCGGGTTCGAGATCCGCTAGGCGCCGCCACGCGGCGCACCGGCGGACACACGCCCCCTAGGCGCCGCCGCGCGGCACGCCCGCAGACACGTGCCCCCGGCGTGCCGACCGCGCGGCCTCCAGCAGCGCGGCGAACAGCCGGCTGCGGTCGTCGGCCTCCGGATGCCACTGGACCCCGAGCGCCCAGCGCCCGTCGGCGAACTCAATCGCCTCGGTCACGCCGTCTGATTCCGCTCGGCCGGTGACGACGAGGCCCTCCCCAAGGTCGCCGACCGCCTGGTGGTGGTGACAGCGCGCGATGTGAACCTCCTCGCCGACCGCATCCGCCGCCAGCGACCCCGGCGCGAGCTTGACCGTGTGCTCGTTGCCATCGAACGTGCCGACAACCTTGCGGTGAGGGGTGGTGCCGTCGGCGGCGATCAGGCTCTGCTCGAGCGTGCCGCCGAACGCGACGTTGAGGATCTGCATGCCGCGGCAGATCGCGAGCACGGGCACGTCGCGCTCGATCGCGGCGCGCACCATCGCGAGCTCGAACGCGTCGCGCTCGGGATAGAACAACTCGGTCGCCGGATCCCGTTCGGCGCCGTAGGAGGCGGGGTCGAGGTCGGCGCCGCCGATCAGCATCAGCCCGTCGAGCGAGTCGAGCAGCTCGACCGGCGGGCGAGAGTCAACCGCAAGCAGCACCGCGACCCCGCCCGCGCGCTGCACCGGCGCCACGTATGAGTCGGCGACGAGGTGGGCGGCCTGGTCCCAGAACGCCCAGCTGGCGCGCTCGCGCACGGCGCAGATGCCAATGACGGGACGGTGCGAATCACTCATGCGGACGAACTTTGGCGCTGGACCTGACATATCCGCAGCCTGGGCGCCAAAGTCCCAGGCGAGCCAGGGTAGCGGCGCTTAGATCACGCCAAGCTGGGCCAGCGAGCGAGGCCTACGAAACCTCGGCGGGTTCTTCCTTGCCCGCCAGGCGCTCGCGTCCGCGCCGGACCGCCGCGATGAACTTCGACAAGTTCACCTCGAGCGTGTTCAGGATCTCGTCGGCGTAGTCCTCCGCGCCCAACCTGATCTCGCGCTCACGGGCGCGGGCGTCCTCGATGATGTCCTCGGCGCCGCGCTCGGCCTGCTTGGTGATCTCCTCCTCGGAGACCATCCGCTCCTGGCGCTCGCGGGCTTCCTTGACGATCCGCTCGGCCTCGCGCTTCGCTTCGGCGAGCATCTCCTGGCGCTCCTTGACGATCCACCGCGCCTGCTTGATCTCCTCGGGGATGGTGGCGCGCATCTGGTCGAGGATGTCGTAGATCTCTTCCTTGTCGACCCGGACCTGATCGGTCAGGGGGACCGCCCGTGCGTTGTGCACGAGATCGTCCAGCTTGTCGATGAGTACCAGGACATCCATCTCTCAAGAACCTCTGTTTCGTTAGCGGCCTAGCCGTTCCTTCAAGGCGCTCGACACCTCGGACGGAACCAGATCGTCGACGTCCGCGCCGAACGTGGCGAGTTCCTTGATGCCGCTCGAGCTCAGGAAACTGTACTTGGCGGAGGCCATCAGGTAAACGGACTCGATCTCGGGGTCCTGCCGGCGGTTCAGTTGGTTCATCTCGAGCTCGTACTCGAAATCGGAGATCGCGCGAAGGCCCTTCACGATCGCCATCGCGCCGCGCTCGCGGGCGAAGTCGACCAGGAGGGTGCTGAACGGCTCGACGGCGACGTTCGAGAAACCCTTCGTCGCGCCCTCGAGGAACCGCACGCGCTCCTCGGTGCTGAACACCGTCGAGCCCTTGCGCCACGGGAGGTTCACGACCGCCACGATCACGAGGTCGTACATCTTCGACGCTCGCGCGATGACGTCGAGATGGCCGTTCGTTACGGGGTCGAACGTACCCGGGCAGATCGCGGTGCGGTTGTCAGGAGCCATAGATTCGGATCAGGGTGTCGCCGTAGCGGCGCTCGTCGAGAAGGCCGAGTTCGAGGTCAAGCGGAGCTCGCCGGTCGCTCTCAACCACTACCCGGGCACCGGGAGCCAGAACCGGTCCCAACGCTTCGGAGAGCTCCTGCCCGAGCGTACTCGCCTGTCGATATGGAGGATCGAGGAACACCAGATCGTATTGACGACCGTCCGAACATGCCCGCCCGAGGTACGTTAGCGCCGGCTGGCGACGCACCTCCGCGTCCGCCCCGACCGCCGACAGGTTGCGCCGGATCGCCGCCACAGCGGCCGCGGACGAGTCGACGAGCACCGCGTCGGAGGCCCCTCGCGAGAGCGCCTCGATCGCGAGCGCCCCCGACCCGGCGAACAGGTCGAGCACCCGCGCGCCCTCGACCGAGACGAGGATCGAGAACAGCGCCTCGCGCACGCGGTCCGATGTCGGCCGGGTGGCGCGCCCGCGGGGCGCGACCAGCCCGTGCCCGCGAAACGCGCCGGCGACGACCCTCACGCGCGGATCGGGGCGAGTGCCTCGGCCCCGAACGCCGCCACCAGGCCGTACGCGAGCAGCGCGTGCTCCGGAGAGGACAGCTCGGGGTCGATCGCCACGAGCCGCTCGGCGTGCGCCCTGGCACGTTCGAGGAGCGCGGCGTCGCGCGGCAGCTCGGCCACCCGGAACTGCGCCTCACCGTGCTGGCGCGTGCCGACGAGCTCTCCCTCGCCGCGAAGCTCGAGATCGATCTCCGCGAGCTTGAACCCGTCCGCGTGCCCCGCCAGCGCTCGCAGCCGCAAAGAGTCCTTCGAGCCGAACAGCAGGCAGATCGAGTCGTGCTCGCCCCGGCCGATCCGGCCGCGGAGCTGATGGAGCTGTGAGATCCCGTACCGGTCCGCATCCTCGACCAGCATCACGGTGGCGTTGGGAACATCGATCCCGACCTCGATCACCGAGGTGGCGACCAGCACGTCCGCCTCATGCGTCGCGAACGCGCCCATCGCGGCCTGCTTGGCTCCTGACGCCATCTGTCCGTGGAGCAGCTCCACGCGGAAATCCCGCAGCTCACCCTCGCGCAGGCGCTCGAACTCGGCGGTGGCGGCCCGAGCCTGCAGCACCTCTGACTCCGAAACCAGCGGACAGACGACGAACGCCTGCCGCCCGGCCCGCAGCTCCTCGCGGATCCGGTCGTAGGCGCGCTCCCGCTCACCGGCGGCCGAGCACACGAACGTCTGGATCGGGCGGCGCCCCGCCGGGAGCTCGCGCAGGAGCGTGAAATCGAGGTCGCCGTAGGTAGCGAGCGCCAGCGTCCGCGGGATCGGCGTCGCGGTCATGTGGAGCACGTGCGGCCGCTCCTCGCGGGACGCCTTGGCGTCGAGCGCGGCCCGCTGCCGGACCCCGAACCGGTGCTGCTCGTCGACCACCGCCACGCCGAGCCGCGCGAACCGCACCGACTCCTCGATCAAGGCGTGGGTGCCGACGATCAGCGACAGCTCTCCGGACTCGAGCTTCCCGAGCAGGTCCGCGCGCCGGCGGCCCGGCGTCGACCCCGTCAGCAGCCCCTGTGCCACGACCGATCCGGGCATCAGCTTCTGAATCGTCGCGAAGTGCTGCTCGGCCAGGGTCTCGGTGGGAGCCATCAGCGCGCCCTGATAGCCGTGCTCGACCGCTCGCAGCAGCGCGTAGAGCGCCACCACGGTCTTCCCGGACCCGACCTCGCCCATCAACAGGCGCTGCATCGGCTGCGGGCGCGCGAGGTCGTGATCGATCGTCTCGACCGCGCGCCCCTGGTCGCCGGTCAGCGTGAACGGCAACATCTCGGATAGCCACCTCGAGGTCAGGTCGCGGTCGCCGCCGAGCAACGGCGCGGTGTTCAGCGTGTCCCGCCGGAGCCGCCGGCGCTGGAGCGTGAGTTGCGCCAGCAGCAGCTCGTCGAAGGCGAGCCGTCTGCGCGCCACCTCAATTCCGTCCGCCGAGTCTCCGAAGTGCGCCTCGGTGAGCGCCGCCGTGCGATCGGGCAGCCGCTCTCGCGCGAGCACCGCCGCCGGCAGCGGCTCGACCACGTCCGCAAACGCATCGCGATGCTCGCGCACGAGCGCGAGGATCTGGGTCGAGGACAGCCCCTCCGTCGCGGGGTAGTGCGCCACCGCTCCGTCCCCGCCGGCCGCGTCGCCGGTTCGCGCATGCGCCTGGACCCGGAACTGGCCCCCCGCCCCCTTTCCCTGCCGTCCCTCGAACTTCCCGTGGAGGGCGAGCCGCGTCCCGACCGGATAGCGCTGCTCGAGCCACGGCTGGTTGAAGAACGTCGCCTTCATGGCGCCGCTGTCGTCCGCGACCATCGCCTCGACCAGCGGGCGCATCCCGCGCCGGCGCACCGACCGCGACGAGATGCTCCTTACCTGGACGACCACGGTCGCATTGTCGCCGGGGACGAGCTCCGCGACGGCGCGAGCCTCGCGCCGGTCGCGCGGTAGGTGCAGCAGCAGATCCTCGACCGTCGTCAGCCCGATCGTCTCGGCGGCCTTGCGGGTCTTCGCCCCCTCGAACGAGAGGGCGACGCGCAGCCGCGACGGCCGGGGGTAGCGAACCGACGCCGCGGCGAGCTCTGACGGCTCGAGTGGCTCCGAGGTCGCGAACGCGGTGGCGGCCATCTCAGCCCCGGATCATGACCGCTGCGGCGGTCGAGTCAGCTTTCAGACAAGCCAATGCGTCTATCGGCCTCACGCGTGATCAAGCAAATCACGCAGATGCACGAGCTAGAGGCAAATGGCTCAGGCAGCGGGATTCGACACGGCACCCACGACCGACGAGGAGGCTCGCGCCGACCTGCTCGCGCGCAGCGGCATCCTCAGCCCTGCCGCGGATCCCGACATCGATCGCTGGACGCTGGTGCTGCGCGAGGCGTCGGGCGCGTCGGTCGTCGCGCTCGCGGTCGACGTCGAGTCACGCACGCTGATCAAGGGCCTGTGGGCCGGCGACGCGAGCGGGGCCGAGACGACCGAGCTCGCCGCCGGCGAGTCGCTCGAGGCGTTCATCACCGCGCGACTTGGCGACGTCGCCGCGCCGCACCGGTATCTCGAGTCGCCGGTCGTTGTCGACGGCCACCACCTCTGCACCCTATGCATCGCGAACCCGTCGGCGGGCACCTGGGGCGCGCGCGAGCTGCAAACGCTCGGGAACGCGACCTCCGCGATGGTCCTCGAGATGCGGCTCCGCCTGGCCAACCACGACGCGCTCCGCTTCCACGAGCTCGTGGCCTCCCACAACCGCGTCCACGAGCTGATCGCGGTCGGCGCCCCGCTCAAGGAGGTGCTGGTCGAGTTGGTCGAGGGGATCGAGCGCCACGACCCGTCGGTGATCGCGTGCGTAGTGCTGCTCGACCGCGAGTCGAGCGCGCTCCGGCCGGGCGCCGCGCCGTCGCTTCCGCCCCACTATTTCGCCGCGATCGACGGCGTTGTGATCGGGCCGAACGTCGGCTCCTGCGGCTCAGCTGCATGGTCCGGGCAGCTGACGATCGCGGAGGACATCGCCGAGGACCCGAAATGGGCGCCGATTCGCGACTTCGCGGTCGGGGCGGGTCTTCGCCACTGCTGGTCGATGCCGATCAAGGCCTCCGCGGGCGAGGTGCTCGGAACGCTCGCGCTGTACGGGCCCCGCCCGCGTCGGCCCCTGCCCGAGCACCTGACGCTGATGCAGGACGGCGCCCGGCTCGCCGGGATAGCGATCGAGCGCCATCGCGCACTCGAGCAGCTGATTCACGACGCCCGTCACGACGGCCTCAGCGGGCTCCCGAACCGCACCGCGATCTTCGAGTCGCTCGATGAGGCGCTCGCCCGGATCGAGCCCGACTCGCCGGTCGCCGCCCTGTTCATCGACCTCGACGGGCTCAAGACGCTCAACGACACGCTCGGCCACGACCGCGCCGACGAGATGATCCGCGAGGTCGGGGAGCGACTGTCGAGGGCCGTGCGGAGCACCGACTTCGTCGGGCGTTTCGGCGGCGACGAGTTCATCGTGGTCGCCGAGGACGTGACCACCGAGGACGAGGCGTCGAAGCTCGGGTTCCGGCTGCTCGAGGCGATCTCCGAGCCGCTGCCCGGCATCGAAGGGACGGTACTCACGGCGAGCATCGGGATCGCGCTGATCGGCGACTGCGGCGCCGACGCCCGCGAGGCAGTCCGCCGCGCGGACACCGCGATGTACGAGGCCAAGCGTGCCGGCGGCGACCGAATCGCGTTCTTCAGCGGCAGCCGGCGGACTCACGAGGGTCGCAGGCTGGCGCTCGCCCGCGAGCTTCGGGGTGCGGAGACCCGCGGCGAGCTCTCGATCGCCTTCCAGCCGGTATTCGAGCTCCGGACCGGCGAGATCGCGGCCGTCGAGGCGCTGCTGCGCTGGAACAGCCCGACGCTCGGCCAGGTACCGCCCGCCGAGTTCATCCCCGTCGCGGAGGACACGGGATCGATCGTGTCGATCGGGGCGTGGGTCCTGCGCGAGAGCTGCGAGACCGTCAAGAACATCACTCGCGACCGCGGTCGGCTGGTGGAGCTGTCAGTAAACGTGTCGGCGCGTCAGCTGGCGCATCCGGGCTTCGCGCGGACGGTCCAGCTGATCCTCTCGCACGCCGGGTTCCCGGCCGCTCAGCTGACGCTCGAAGTCGCCGACGCCGCGCTGATCCGGGCCGACGCCGTCACCGCGCGAGCGCTGCATGAGCTCGAGTCGCACGGGATCCGGATCGTGCTCGACGACTTCGGTACCGGCGTGTCGTCGCTGTCCTGGCTGAAGCAGCATCCGGTGGGCGCGATCAAGATCGACCGCAGCTTCATCAGCGGCATCGCCGACGACGCGCGAGACCAGGCGATCGTGTCGTCGCTGGTCGGCATGTCGCGCGCGCTCGGCTGCACGGTGACGGCGGAGGGCGTCGAGACCCAGGAGCAGCTCGCGGCCGTCCGCGGGCTCGCGTGCGAGCGCGCTCAGGGATTCCTGCTTGCACGTCCGATGCCGGCGGCCGAGCTCGAGGCGCTGCTCGGCGCCGAAAACGTCGTGCCTATTCAGCTGCCAGGAGCCACCAGTGGGCCTGCTGACCCCCGTCAGACAGCTCGAACTCGACATCACCATGAGCGAGCGCCTGGACAATCCCGTCATCAAGCGGTGCTTCGGCTCCCCGTAGGCAGGTGATCAGCTCCGCATCATGCGCGAGCTGCTCGAGCACCTCCCTGAGCGCCTCGCGCGGCCGGCCCCAGGCGACGATCTCCTCCTCGACGAACCCGACCGCATCGCCGGCGCGGAACCGACCCTGAGCGTCGTCGAACATCGCCGGCGCGACCGCGCCCGTGCGGACGTGCTCGAGCGCCCTCGTCATCGATGCCGCGTTCTGGCCGGCGTTGCTCGCCGGGTCGAGCGCCACGGCGGCCGCGAGTCCCGCCTGGGGCGACAGCGACGGCACCACGCACACCGCCTTGTCCGACAGCTGGGCGGCGCGCCGGGCGGACTCGAGCGCGTTCGAGCTGTTCGGTAGCACGACGACTTGCTCGGCCGCGATCGCGTGGATCGCCGCGAGCAGCTCGTAGCTCGAGGGCGACAGCGAGGGTCCACCGTCGAGCGCGCGCACGCCAAGGCTCTCGAACAGCGACCCCATCCCGGCGCCGCTCGCGACCGCGACCGCGCCGCACACGACCGGGTCGGCCGTCGCGAGGCGCACGTCGCGTTGGGAGACCTGCGCGCGCATGTCCGCCACGTCGAGATGCGACACGGCTCCGTGGGACGCGAACACCGCGGTGACCGAGTCAGGATCATCGGTGTGGATGTGCACCTTGAGCGTCGCCTGGTCGCCGACGATCAGCAGCGAGTCGCCGAGCTGCTCCAGCGCCGGCGTGAACCGCCGCTGCTCGAGATCGGCACCGGTGACCGCGAAGCTCGCGCAGTAGCGAAAGGTGGTCGAGGAGTGCTGGGGATGAGTGGGCCGCGCCGCGGCGCGGTGCTGGAGCGTCGGCGGCTGCGCTCCCGCCAGTCCGCCGACGATGCCCGCGATGAAGACCGTCAGCGCGTAGCCGCCGGCATCGACGACGCCGGCGTCGCGAAGCGCCGGCAACAGGTCGGGCCCGCGCTGCACGGAGCTCTCGCCGGCCTGGAGTGCGCGCACGATCACCCTCGCGATCGCCGCGTTCTGCTCCTCGGCGCTCGCCTCCGCGGCGAGTCGGGCATCGGGCATCCGGGCCGTCTCCGAGGCGACCTGCACCGCCATCTCGCGCACCACGGTCAGGATCGTGCCCTCGACCGGCGCGCGGACCGATCCATACGCCTGGTCTGCGGCGCGGGCCAGAGCCGCGCTGATCAGAACCGGGTCGACGAGCTCGCCGGGCCGGCTCGCCAGCTCCTCGGCGGCGCCGCGGATCAGCTGCGAGAGGATCACCCCCGAGCTCCCGCGAGCGCCCAGAAGCGCGGCACGAGCAACCGAGGCGACGATCTCGTCGCGGCCGACGCGCTCGATCGTCCCTTCCGGGGGCGCCATCGCGAGGCGGTCAAGCTCATCGAGGACCGCACGCAACGTCAGCACCATGTTGTCGCCGGTGTCGCCGTCGGCGACCGGGAACACGTTGATCTCGTTGATCTGCTCTCGGCGCGCCTCGAGCGCTGCCAGACCGGCCTCGAGCACGGCCCGGAAGCGCAGCAGGCTCGCATCTGACCCGGTCGGGTCTGAGTTCGCGGCCGACCCGGTCGGGTCCAGGCTCGCGGCCCACCCGGGCGGGTCGCGGCTCGGGTTCGCCGCGGACGCCCGAGCCGTGTCAGTCACTTGGCCTTGGCGACCTTGCCGGCCTTCAGGCAGCGGGTGCAGACGTACACCCGCCGAGGCGTCCCGTTGTCGTCGATCCGGACCCGCTGCAGGTTCGGGTCAAAGCGCCTTCTGGTTGCGACCATCGAGCGGCTTCGCGTGTTGCCGAACCCGGGCCCCTTACTGCATACGTGACATACCTTGGCCATGGCGGGCGAGTATAGCCTTCACGGCATCTGTAAAAAGCGCACGGCCTTTTCCAGCGATCCTTCGTGAAGGTTCGTATTCTTCCACGAGGGTAATGAGGCGTTTCGATGGGTAATCAATCCCACCCGGACGCGCGCGTTCGGAAGGACTTGGGGCTTCCGGATCGCTACGCGGCGCTCCGCCATGTCGCCAGCGGCGGCATGGCGTCGGTGTGGTGCGCCCGCGACCGGGCGCTCGGGCGCAACGTCGCGATCAAGCTGATCGCGGAGCGATTCGCCGACGATCAGGACGCCAACGAGCGGTTCGTGCGCGAGGCGCGCGCGGCCGCCCGGCTCTCAGGCCATCCCAACGTCGTGATGATCTACGACGTCGGCGAGACCGAGTCCGACGGACGGGCGTTCATCGTGATGGAGTTCCTCGCCGGAGGCACCGTCGCCGACGCGCTGCGGGTGGACTCGGTCCGCCGCGTGCACGCGATCAAGTGGCTCCAGGAAGCCGCCTCCGCGCTCGATTTCGCCCATAGCCGCGGCGTTCTCCACCGCGACATCAAGCCCGCCAACCTCCTGCTCGACCGCGACCGGACCCTGCACGTGGCCGACTTCGGGATCGCGCGCCTCGGCACCGAGGACACGATCACCGGCACCGGTCAGGTCCTCGGCACCGCGTCCTATCTCGCTCCCGAGCGCGCGATGGGCGAGCCCGCCACGGCCGCCAGCGACCGTTACTCGCTCGCGGTGGCGGCCTTCGAACTGCTGGTCGGCGAGCGGCCGTTCGCCGCGAAGCATTTCGCTGCCCAGGCGCGCCAGCACATCGAGGAGGAGCCGCCGGCGGCGAGCCTGCTCGACCGCACGCTGCCGGAGTCTGTCGACCCGATCCTCGCTCGCGGCATGGCCAAGCGGCCCGAGGACCGGTGGCCAAGCGCGCAAGATTTCGCCCTGGCGCTCGAGACCGCGCTCACCGAGGCGGCGACGAAGTCGCACCAGCGGCTCGCTGCGGTGGCGGCGTCGCGCCCGCCGAGGGGCTCGCGCCCGCCCGCGCCCCGGCAACCAACCGTGCCCCGGCAACCGACCGCGTCGCGACAACCGACCGGCGCCCGGCAAACGACAACCTCCCGGCAGCCGACCGCTGCGCGGCGCACGTCGTCGCATCCGCCGGCTGCCGCGCCCCCACCGCGGCGTCGGCGCACGCGGATCCCGGCACTGGCTGCGCTGATCGCCGGCGCCATCGCGGCCGTCGCGATCGCGGGGACGATCGGGAGCGGCGGACACTCGGCCGGGTCCACGGGAAGCGCGCAGCGCCAGGCCTCGGCGGCAACCCACACCCACACGTCCGCGCCGGCGCCGGCGCCGGCGCCCGCCAAGCATCACGCGCCGAAGCCGAAGACGACGGCTACCGTCACCGCCACCCCGGCCGCGGCGACGACGCAGCCGCCGACCGCCGACACGCTCGAGGCCCGCGGCCACCAGCTGATGGACGCCGGCAACTACAGCGCCGCGCTACCGGTGCTCAAGCAAGCGCTCGACAGCGCGAGCCCGAGCAGCCTGACCTACGCATACGCGCTCTATGACTACGGGCGCACGCTGTTCCTCGCCGGCGATCCGAAGGACGCGGTCACGGTGCTCTACCAGCGCCTGCAGATCCCCAACCAGACCGGCGAGGTCCGCCACGAGCTGCAGCTTGCGCTGCTCGCGCTCGGACAGGAGGCCCAGAGCGGCGGCGCCGGCGCCGGCAAGCCGGGCGCCGGGCACGGTCACGGCGATGGAGGCCCCGGTGGCGGCCCCGGACCGGCGAGCCCCGGCGGCCCGCCCGGTCCCGCGGGAGCCGGACCGCCCGGTCAGGGCGGCGACACCCAGGGCGACTAGACCCTATGGCGTGGGTCGCTCGTTGCAGGGTTGACCTGCCGGGCTGAGTGGCCGGACGCTCCTCGCGGGGATTTGTCTGGCCGGAGAGTGGCTCCGGCTGACCCCAGGACTGTGAGGAGGTCCGGCCATGTCCGGAACGATGACGTGGGTTGGGTTGGATGTCCATGCCCGGTCGACGCACGGGGCGGCGGTGAACGTGATGACCGGGGAGCTGTCGCGGATGCGGTTCGGGCCGGGGCTGGAGGCACCGGTCGATTGGCTCGGCTCGCTGCCGGGGCCGGTGCGGGCGTGTTACGAAGCTGGGCCGACGGGCTATGGCTTGTATCGCGCGGCGGTCGCGGCGGGGATCCGGATCGAGGTGGTCGCGCCGGGCAAGACGCCGCGTGGGCCGTCGGATCGAGTGAAGACCGACCGCCGCGACGCGGAGTTGCTCGCGCGGTGTCTGCTGGCCGGGTCGCTGCACCCGGTCACGGTCCCGCCCGCCGGGGTGGAAGCCGCCAGGGAACTGACGCGGACGCATGACGCGTGCCGGCGGGATTTGATGAACGCCCGGCACAGGGTGTCGAAGATGCTGCTCCGTCACGGCCGGGTGTATCCGAAGGACAACACGTGGAGCCAGGAGCACCGCCGGTGGCTGTCGCGTCAACGGTTCGAGCAGGAGATGAGCGCGTTCGTGTTCGCCGACCTCGTCGCTCGTGTCGATGGGCTTAGCGCCCGCAAGACGGCGCTCGCCGAGCGGATCTCCCGGCTCGCGACCGACCCGGAGTTCTGGCCGACAGTCGCCCGCTTGCGCGCGTTCCGCGGGGTGGACACCCTGACCGCTCTCTCGATCCACCTGGAGCTCGGCGCGGACTGGGAGCGGTTCGAGAAACCGACCCGGTTGGGGGCGTGGCTCGGACTGACGCCCTCGCTGAACCAGTCCGGCGAGTCCTCCCGGCAGGGTGCGATCACCAAGACCGGGTCGGGGCTCGCGCGCCGGCTGCTGGTCGAGTCCGCCTGGCACTACGGCCGTGACCCACGGATCGGAGCGACCGTGCAGAACCGACAACACGGACAGCCCGACCATGTCCTTGCGATCGCCAACACCGCACAGCAACGGATCCATCGCGTCTACCACCGAATGAAAGCCCGCGGGAAACCCCACCACGTCATCGTCGTGGCATGCGCCCGCGAGCTGGCCTGCTTCCTCTGGGCCGCCGCGACCGCCCCCTAACCCGCTAACACACAACCCACGGTTCACGAGGCCGGGGCGCCGGGCCGCTCAGCGGCCGGCACGCGCGATACAGCTATGAGCAACACCCTTGGGTGTCACGCTCGCTCCTAGAGCAGCGCACCGCCGGCAGCGAAACCGGTTCCTGGGGTAGCCAACCCCCGCATCTCAGACTGGCACCGCCGACACCGAGCCCGACGCCCCGCCCTCCTGAACAACCCAGTCCCACCCGCAGAACGAAAGTCAGCGGCCGCGATCACGCACGGCCGCTTGACAAACGCCCCGCCATATCAGTTGTAGTTCCCGCACGCCACCGGCTCAGCTGCATAACGCGTCATCGGACGTCCTCGCGACGGGCCGTGCCGTGTGATGCATGTGGGGCATGCTGGACACGGCAAGGCCGCTCTCGGTGGCGCCCATTGTCGTGTAAGGCAGGTACCGGGGGTCTCGTCGGCCACGCGGAACGCAGCCGCTGGCCACCTCCAGATGCCCGTCGTACGTTCGGCGGGCGTCCCGGCCGCCACCGCGCGGTTACGGCGCCGGCGACGGCTCGCGGTCGCCACCGTGGGCGCCCGTGAGCTGGGCCTTCACCGCCAGCGAGGCGAGCGCCGCCTCGGCCGCCTGACGGCCGGTGTCGCGCTTTGACCCGCCGGTGACGCGTTCGAGCGCCTGCGCCATCGTGTCGACGGTGAGCACGCCGAAGCCGCAGGGCACGCCCGTCTTGAGCTGCACCGCCTGGATCCCGCGCGCGGTCTCGCGGCAGACGTGGTCGTAGTGGTCGGTCTCGCCCCGGATCACCGCTCCGAGGCACACGACCGCGCGATAGCGGCCCGACCCGACGGCGTACTTGGCGATCAGCGGCAGCTCGAACGCGCCCGGGACCTCGAACCGGTCGATGCCGGCCACACCGGCGTCGTCGAGGGCCTCGCGAGCGCCCGCCTCGAGCTTGTCGGCCAGCTCCGTGTAGAAGGTCGCCACGCACAGCGCCACGCGACTGCCGGCGATGGCGTCCTGGCTCATTCGTCGGACTGCTGGCGACGGAGGTCATGCTCGTGCTCGTCGCGGAGCATCTCCTCGTCGAGCGCGAGCCCCTGGTGATGGAGCGTATGCCCGAGCCGGTCACGCTTGGCCCGCAGGTAGGCCTCGTTGTGGGGATTGGGCAGGGGCTGGATCGGTATCTGGTCGGTGACCGACAGCCCGTAGCCGGCGAGGCCGGAGATCTTCTTCGGGTTGTTCGTGAGGATTCGGATGCTGGTGAGCCCGAGGTCGACGAGGATCTGCGCCCCGATCCCGTAATCGCGGAGGTCGGCGGGGAGCCCGAGCTTGAGGTTGGCATCGACGGTGTCGAAGCCCTCCTCCTGGAGCTTGTACGCGCGGAGCTTGTTGAGCAGGCCGATCCCCCGGCCTTCCTGGCTCAGATACAGCAATACGCCGACGCCCTCCTGCTCGATCATCGACAGCGCCGACTCGAGCTGCTCGCCGCAGTCGCACCGCAGCGAGTGGAACACGTCGCCGGTCAGGCACTCGGAGTGGACGCGGACGAGCACGTCGTCCAGCCCCTCGACCTCCCCCTTGACCAGCGCCACGTGATGCTTGTTGTCGACGAGCGAGCGGTATCCGACGGCTGTGAAGTCGCCGAACCCGGTCGGCAGGCTGGTCGAGACGACGCGCTCGACGAGCTTCTCGTGCCGGCGGCGGTAGGCGACCAGGTCCGCCACCGTGACCATCTTCAAGTCGTGGCGCTCGCAGTAGGTCTCGAGATCGCGGACCCGCGCCATCGTCCCGTCGTCGTTCATGATCTCGCAGATCACGCCGGCCGGAATCAGGCCGGCGAGCCGCGCCAGGTCGACCGCGGCCTCGGTCTGGCCGACGCGCTCGAGCACCCCACCCGGCTTGGCTTTCAAGGGAAAGACGTGACCGGGCTGGACGAGCTCGCGCGGGCTGGTCTTGGGGTCGATCGCGACCTGGATCGTGCGCGCTCGATCAGCCGCCGAGATGCCGGTGCTGACGCCCGAGCGCGCCTCGATCGAGATCGTGAACGCGGTCTCGAACGCGGACTCGTTCTTGGCCGCCATCAGGTCCAGCCCGAGCTCGTCGCACCGCTCCGGTGTGAGCGACAGGCAGATCAGCCCGCGTCCCTCCTTGGCCATGAAGTTGATCGCCTCGGGGGTGACGAACTGGGCGGCCATCGTCAGGTCGCCCTCGTTCTCGCGATTCTCGTCGTCGACGACGACGACGATCTTGCCCTGGCGGATGTCCTCGATCGCCTGTTCGATCGTCGCGAACGGAGCCTCGACCGAGCTCATGTGGCGTTCACCAACAGTTTCTCCACGTATTTCGCCAACACGTCGACCTCCAAGTTGACTCGCCTGCCCGTCTCGACCCCCCCGAGGGTCGTCCGCTGCAACGTCTCAGGGATGAGAGAAACGGTAAACGATCGCTCATCCACGGCTGTGACGGTCAGCGAGACTCCGTCGAGCGCAATCGACCCCTTCTCGACGACGTAGCGGAGCACCTCAGGGCCGGCGCCGATCCGGATCCGCCGCGCGAACCCGTCCTCACTCTGCTCGAGCACCTCGCCGAGCCCGTCGACATGGCCCTGCACGACATGGCCGCCGAGCCGGTCCGTCGCCCGCAGCGGAAGCTCGAGGTTGACCGCCGAGCCGGGCGCGAGATCCCCGAGCGAGGAGCGCCCGAGCGTCTCGTTCATCGCGTCGGCCGCGAACGAGCCGTCGTCGAGCGTGACCGCGGTCAGACAGACGCCGTTGATCGCGACCGAGTCGCCGGCGTTCAGCTCGGCCACGAGCGGCGTCACGATCGTTATCCGCGCGCCCTCCGGCGAACGCTCGACGCCGGCGACCGATCCGACCCCCTGCACCAGTCCGGTGAACATCGGCGGCGCTACCACTCCTTGATGCGCGCGGACACGAGCAGGTCCTCGCCGACGCGCTCGCACTCGAGCGTCAGCGCCCGCGCCGCGTCCGCGATCGCGTCGACGCCCTCGCCCTCGAGCGGGTCGCGCGCGGTGCGCCCGCCGAGCACCATCGGGGCCAGGAACAGCCGCATCTCGTCGACCTCGCCGGCGTCCATGAACGCGCCGGCCAGATGGGGGCCGCCCTCGAGCAGGATCGAGCCGACCCCGTCGGCGCCGAGCTGGTCGAGCGCCGAGCGCACGCGCGCGGGCTCGTTCTGCCCAGTCGCCACGATCACCTCAGCTCCGTGGGTGGCAAGCGCGTCGGTGGCGGTTCGCGGCGCGGCGCGTGAGACGACCACGGTCAGCGGCACCTCGCGCGCGCCGCGGACGAGCTGTGAGTCCAGCGGTAGGCGCGCCAGCGAGTCGAACACGACGCGGCGCGGCTGGCGGACGACGGCGTAGGCGGGATCAGCTATCCGCGCGGTCAGCTGCGGATCGTCGGCGAGCGCGGTGCCGATCCCGACCGCGACCGCGTCGCACTGGGACCGCCAGCGATGAGCGAGCTGGCGGCTTTGCTCGCCCGATATCCATTTCGAGTCGCCTCCGCGCGTGGCGACCTTACCGTCGAGCGTCATCGCGGACTTGAACAGCACCCACGGCCGCCCCGTGCGGGCGTGCTTGCGGAACGACTGGTTGAGCAATCGGGCCCGAACCGCGAGCTCGCCGTCGGCGACCACGACCTCGATGCCCTCGTCGCGCAGGATGCCGAGGCCGCGGCCGGAGGCGTGCTCGCTCGGGTCGTCCGAGGCGACCACGAGGCGCCCGATTCCGGCCTCCCGGATCGCGTCGGTGCACGGCGGGGTCCGGCCGTGGTGGCAGCACGGCTCGAGCGATACGTACAGGGTGGCGTTGCCGAGATCGTGTCCCTCGGCGGCGCGGAGCGCTTCGATTTCGGCGTGCGGCTGCCCGAGCGCCTGGTGGAAACCCTCGCCGAGCACCTCGTCGTGGCGGCCGATGACCGCTCCGACGAGCGGGTTCGGGCTGACTTTCCCGCGGCCCCCCTCGGCCAGTTCGATCGCGCGGGCGAGGTGGCGGCGATCGATGTCAGTGGGGTGGGACATGGTGGCGCCCTGCAGGATAGGACCCTATACCGGGGCGGCGTGAATGTGTGCCGGGCGCGGCGGCCGGCGGGCCGCTGAGATCGCAGGCGCGGGCGTGATCGAGCGGTCGCACGCGAGCTTGCGGCGGCGTTCGTCCGCGCCCCTGATCGCTACCGTGTGGTGACCAGTCCCGGGGCGTATGGCGCTCCATCCTGCCGGAACGCTCGTTTAAACCGCAGGCCGGCTCCTTACCTATGAAGCTCATCATCCAAGTTCCCTGTTTCAACGAGGAAGACCAGCTTCCGAATACGCTCAGCCACCTGCCCCGCGAGGTCCCGGGGATCGACGTCGTCGAGTGGCTGATCATCGACGACGGATCGAGCGATCGCACGATCGACGTGGCGAAGGAGAACGGCGTCGACCACATCGTCCGGCTGACGAACAACAAGGGTCTGGCGGCCGCCTTCCAAGCCGGCCTCGACGCCGGCCTGAAGCTCGGAGCCGACGTGATCGTCAACACCGACGCCGACAACCAGTACGAGGGGGCCGATATCCCCAAGCTGGTGGCGCCGATCCTCCGCGGCGAGGCCGACATGGTCATAGGCGACCGGCAGGTGGGGACGCTCGAGCACTTCTCGGCCCCGAAGAAGCTGCTGCAGCGGCTCGGCTCGTGGGTCGTCCGGCACGCGTCCTCGACCGAGATCCCCGACACCACGTCCGGATTCCGCGCCTACAACCGCGAGGCGGCGCTGCAGGTACAGGCGGTGTCGAAGTTCACCTACACGCTCGAGACCATCATCCAGGCTGGGCGGTTGCAGGTCGCGGTCGACCACGTCCCGATCCGGACCAACCCGAAGACCCGCGAATCGCGCCTGTTCCCGTCGACGGCGGCGTACGTGCGGCGCAACGCGCTGTCGATCTTCCGCGTGTACTCGCAGTACCAGCCGCTGAGGGTGTTCTGGACGGGCGCGCTGGTCCTCGGCGTCGCCGCGGTGGCGATCTTCATCCACTTCCTCGTGTTCTTCGTCCAGCATCCCGACGCCGGGGCGCGGCACATCCAGGAGCTGATCGCCGGCGGCGTCCTGTTCAACGCGGCGATGCTGCTCGGGGCGCTCGGGGTCATCGGCGACCTGCTCGACGCCCAGCGCACGCTGTCGCAGCGGACGTTCGAGCGTGTCCGGCGGATCGAACTCCAGCTCGGCGTCGAGCCGTCGCACTACGAGCGCGGCGCGCCGGCGGCGAAGGCCGGCGCGGTGCAGCGCACGGGCGGATCCCCTGAAAAGAACGGTCCCGCCGCCCCCGGCGCTCCCGACCGCGAGGCACTCGAAGTATGAGCCGCGTCCCGGAGGCCGCACCCGCCGGCGGCGGTCAGGTCGCGGTCCCCACGGGCAACACGTTCGACAAGTACGGCTCGACCAACCCCGCCGTGCGCCGGCTGATGGCGGGGTTCGAGGGCACACTCGCCCAGCTGTTCGACCGTGCCGCGCCGGAATCCGTCCTCGACGTGGGCTGCGGCGAGGGCGTGCTCACCCACCGGTGGGCCGAGCAGCTCGGCGCCCGACCGGTCCTCGGGATCGATCTCCCCGACCCCAAGCTCGAGGTCGAGTGGAGCACGCGCCGGCGCGCGAACCTCGAATTCCGCGCGATGACCGCCGAGGAGCTCCCGTTCCCGGACAGCTCGTTCGACCTCGCGGCCGCGATCGAGGTGCTCGAGCACGTCCCCGATCCCGAGCGCACGCTCGCCGAGATGGCCCGGGTGTCCGCGCGGCACGTGCTGATCTCGGTCCCGCGCGAGCCGTCGTGGCGGATGCTGAACGTCGCCCGCGGCGCGTACGTGCGCGACCTCGGGAACACCCCCGGGCACGTCAACCACTGGTCCAAGCGGAGCTTCGAGCGCATGGCCGCCCGCCACGGCGAGATCGTCGAGGCGCGCTCCCCCTTCCCGTGGACGATGCTGCTGGTGAGGGTCGGGTGACCGAAGGCTCGCGACCACCCGCGGGCGCGACGGTCTCGCCACCGCCACATCACGAGCCCACGGCGGGACACGTCAACGGCGGCGACCCGGGCGGGGAGCCGCGCTCCTACGCCTCCGGCGCCCGGGTGCTCACGATCGGGATCGCCTCCACCGGCATCTTCACCTTCCTCTACCTGGCGGTCGCGAGCCACGTGCTCGATCCGTCGTCCTACAGCCGGATCTCGCTGTGCTGGGCGATCATGTTCGTGATCTTGTCGGTGATCTACCGGCCGATCGAGCAGCTGCTCTCGCGGACGATCGCCGACCGCCGGGCGCGCGGGCTCCACGGCCATCCACTGCGGATCCCGGCGATGATCCAGTTCAGCTTCGCGACGCTGTTCCTGATCGTCGCGCTCGCGCTGCGGACCGAGATCGAGCAGGGCGTCTTCGACGGCTCGAGCGCGCTGTACTGGATCCTCGTCGTCGGCGTGCTCGCGTACGCCGCGAGCTACTTCGCGCGGGGCTGGCTCGCCGGGCACCAGCGGTTCGCGCTGTACGGCGGCCTGGTGTTCCTCGAGTCGACGTCTCGCTTCCTGTTCGCGCTCGCGGTCGCGGTCGGGATCGGGTCCGGACAGGGGGCGGTCGGGCTCGGCATGGCGGTGGCGCCGTTCGCGTCGCTGTGCGTGATCCCGTTCGCGTTCTCGCGCATACGGGTCACCGCGCCAGCCGGCGTCGCCGCCCTGCCCGTCGTCGACGCGGCGCGCGAAGGCCCCGCCCACGCCGAGATCGAGGAGGCGGCCACCGACCTCAGCCTCAAGCACGGCGCCGGGTTCGCGGTCTCGGTCGTCGGGATCATGCTCGCCGAGCAGACGCTGATGAACGCCGGCGTGCTGATCGTCGCCGCCAGCGCCGGCAGCAAGGCCGGCCTGACCGTCGGGATCACCGGGTTCGTGTTCAACGTGTTGCTGATCGTGCGGGCGCCGCTACAGCTGTTCCAGGCGATCCAGACGTCGATCCTCCCCCACCTCGCCGGCCTCGAGGCGCACGAGTCGGCCGAGGAGTTCCACCGCGCGATCCGGATGACGGTGACGGCCATCGCCGCGTTCGCGAGCGCGGTGGCGATCGGGCTGCTCGCGATCGGCCCGTTCGTGATGACCGCGCTGCTCGGCGACAAAGGCTTTCACTACGGGCGAGTCGGCCTGGCCCTGGTCGGCCTCGGGATGGGCCTGCACCTGACCGCGGGAACGTTCAACCAGGCCGCGCTCGCGCGCGGACGCGCGCCGCTCGCCGCGGTCGCCTGGCTGATCTCGGCGGCGCTGTTCGTCGCGTTCATGCTGTCGGACACGATCAGCAACCCTGTGACCCGGGTGGAGGTCTCCTACTTCACCGCCGCGCTGGTCCTGTGCGGCCTGCTGTGGGCCGTGTACCGGCGCGGGGCGGCGCGAGCGGGCCAGCTGAACGCAGCGTTCCGCTAGCCCAACTAACCGCTCGACAGCTGCTTGCAGGCCGACTGGCTGGCCTCGGCCTTCTCGACATCGGGGTTGCTGAGCCCGCTCGAGTCGATCTTGTTGAGTGACGAGCCCACGCTCGCGAGCAGCGCCTGCGCGGCCGTCTGGAACGACGACGGGGAGCCCGTCGGCAGCGAGGCCGCCTTGGCGACGGCGCTCTGCATCGCGTCCCGGAGCTCCGTGAACGTCGCGACGATCTTCCCCGCGACCGCGTCGCCGTTCTTGATGTCCGGGGTGCCGGCGGACTGGATCCGAGCCAGGGCGTGGTCGGAGTCCTGTTCGACGACCGCGAGGAAGCCTCGGAGGTTCTTCTTGGCCTGCGCGGCGCTCGTCGCGGTCGTCTTCTTGAGCGCCGCGCTCCGGCTCACGACGTCCTTCTCGAGCGGCGCAATCGCCGAGCACACGGCGCCCACGTAGGTGCCGGCGCTGACCTTCGAGTCGCTCGTCGAGCTCGTCTTCTTCGAGGAGCCGCCCGAGCCACACCCCGCGCACACCGCCACCGCGATCAGCATCGCCAGAGCTGACCGAAGAGTCCCAAAGCGCATCGGGGTGAGGCTAGCGGCGGATCGGAGTTGGCGCTCGCCCGGCCCGGACCCGCGCGCGTTGGGCGCCGGCGGTCAGACCGAGCCGGCGGCGGCGGCGATCGCGGCGTAGGCGCCGGCGGGATCGGCCGAGCCGAACACCGCCGAGCCGGTCACGAGCAGGTTCGCGCCGGCCTCGACGCACGACCCGACGGTGGCCTCCGAGACGCCCCCGTCAACCTCGAGTGCGACGTGATCGGGCAGCGCACCGCGCATGCGCGCGAGCTTGTCCAGCGACCACGGGATGAACTTCTGGTTGCCCCATCCCGGGTTGACGCTCATGCATAAAGCCATGTCGAGCAGCTCGTGGGAGATCTCCCCCAGGTTCGCGGCGGGCGTGCCGGGGTTGATCGCGACGGCGGCCGCGCACCCCAGCTCGTGGATCGTGTTGAGCGCGTAGTGGAGGTGCGGCGTGGCCTCGTAGTGAACCGTGATGCTGTCGGCCCCCGCGCTGGCGATGTCGGCGACGTAGCGCTCGGGGCGCTCGATCATCAGGTGGACGTCGATGATCCCGCCCGCGGCGCGGACCCGCTCGGCGATCGCGTCGACGATCAGCGCGCCGAACGTGATCGGGGGCACGAAGTGGCCGTCCATGACGTCGCAGTGGATCACGCGCGCGCCGGCGGCGAGGACCTCGTCCACGTGCTCGCCGAGGCGGGCGAAGTCCGCGGACAGGATCGACGGCGCGACCCGGCACTCGCGCATCAGGCGCAGGGTCTCCTCGGCGGGCTCGCGGGCGGTTGTGGTCACGCTAGCGGGACCTAGACCGCCCGGAGCATGCTGCCATGGCAGTGGTTACAGGCCACGATGGCCGTGCTCGACATGCGCACGATCGTCGAGTGCTCGCCGCAATTGGGGCACACCGAGACGAGCTCGTAGCGCTGCAGGCAGTAGACACATCGGTAGCGGCCGGGTGCCGCGGTCGCGCGAAGCCAGGGCTCACCGCACCCCGGGCACTCCGGACCGAGCTTCGGCATCGAATCGGTCACGTTAACGCACAGGTTAACGGGCCGCTCGGGCAGCTCAACCCCGGCGGCCGTTCGCGGTGCGATCACGCCCGCCGCAGACGGGCGATGAAGAACCCGTCCGTGCCGTCTCGATTAGGCAGCAACTGGACCCGGCGCTCGACCGTGAAGTCGCCGTGATCGCGCACGAAGGCCTCGATCACGTCCTCGCTCTCCGCGCGCGAGATCGTGCACACCGAGTACACGAGCGACCCACCCGGCGCGAGCGCGTGCGCACCCGCGGCGAGGATGTGCGCCTGGAGCGCGGCGAGCTCGCCCATCGCCTCCGGTCGAGCCCGCCAGCGCAGGTCGGGCCGCGACTGCAGCGTGCCGAGCCCGCTGCACGGTGGGTCGACGAGCACGCTGTCGAACGGGCCGTCGTCCCTCGGGATCGCGGCGTCGCCGACCTCGACCCGCACGCACGACACGCGCGTCCGCGCCACCGTGCGCTCGAGCGCCTGCGCCCGGCCCGGATGACGCTCGACCGCGACGACCTCGCCCCGGTCCTCGATCAGTGCCGCCAGATGCGTGGTCTTCCCGCCGGGGGCCGCGCACAGATCGAGCACGCGCGCCCCCGGCGCGGGGTCGAGTATCCGCGAGACGAGCATCGACGCCCGCGACTGCGGCTGCACCGCGCCGGCGCGCCACAGCTCTGACCCCTGGACGTCGAACGGACCGTCGAGCACGAGCCCCTCGGGGAGCTCCGGGACGCGCCGGCTCGCCACCGGCAGCACGCCCGCGACCTCCCCGACGTCCGCCACGAGCGAGTTCACGCGGAGCGCCGACTCGGCCGGCGTGTTGATCACCCGCAAGAGCGCTCGAGCCTCATCGGCGCCGAGCTCATCCCACCACTTGCTGGCCAGCCAGCCAGGCACCGAATGGAGCAACGCCGCGCCCTCAGGCGAGGAGTCGTCCAGCCCAGCCAGGATCGCCGCGCCCTCGCGGACAGCACGCCGCAGGACGGCGTTGACCAGCCCGGCGGCGTGCGGGCGCTCCTGCTTGACCAGCTCGACGCTCTCGTTCACCGCAGCGTGCTCCGCCGTTCCCCCGAGATACAACAGCTCGAACAGCCCGAGCCGGAGCGCCGCCAGCACGGGTGTGTCGAGCCGCTCGAGTGGGCGACCGGTCAGCTGCCCGGCGACGTGGTCGAGCGTCGCCCGCCGCTGCACGGTCCCGTAGGCGAGCGCCATCGCGAACGCGCGGTCGCGCGGGTCGAGCTCGGCCGCCTCGGACGGGAACGCGCGGTCGGCGTAGGCGTCGTGCTCGAACACCCGGCGGATCACGCGCAACGCGCAGGCCCGCGCCGGCGACACCCGACTATGGCTCTTCGTCGCCGCCATTCCGCTACCTCCGGCGCCCCCGCAGGTAGTCCTCGCCGCTCATCGGACGGCGCCCGGGCGGCTGCACCGTGAGCAGCTCGAGCGCGCCCGAAGCGCACCCCAGCACCGGGACCGGCCCCTCGAACGACACCTCGCCCTCGGACGGGCCGCCGCCGGCGAGCGCGCGGGCGTCGATCACGCCGAGCGACGTGCCGTGGCCGACCGACACGTACGCCCCGATGTGCGGCGTCAGCGCGCGCACGACTCGCTCGAGCTCGACCGCCGTCCGCGCCGGCATCAGCTCGCGGTCCTGGGGGCTGATCTTGTGGGCGTAGGTGGCCTGCGCCTCGTCCTGGGGGGTGCACGGCGGCCGCTCGTCGAGCGCACGCACGAGCAGGTCGGCGCCGAGCTCCTCGAGCCGCGCCGCGAGCGTGCCGTAGTTGTCGCGCGGCCCGATCGGCTCGGTCTCGCCGGCGCACACCGGGCCGTCGTCGAAGCCCTCGCCGACGCGCATGATCGACACCCCGGTGAACTCGTCTCCGCTCATGATCGCGCGCTCGATCGGGGCGGCGCCGCGCCAGCGCGGCAGCAGCGACGGGTGCACGTTCAGCATCTCCCACCGCGACAGGAGCGGCTCGGTGATGAGCGCCCCGAACGCGCAGACGCACACCACCTCGGGGCGGGCCGCGGCGATCGTCGCGATCGCGCTCTCGTGATTGACCGATTCCGGCTGGTCAAGCGCGATCCCGAGCTCGCGGGCCGCGTCGGCGACCGGCGGCGGCGTCAGCTTTCGCCCGCGGCCGCGGGGGCGGTCGGGCCGGGTGACGACCAGCGACGGCCGGTGCGCGGACTCCGCCAGCCGGCGCAGGACGACCGCGGCGAACTCAGAAGTGCCGAGGTAGACGGTGCGCACGCGCCGGCTCAGCGCTCCCGGCGGCGAGGCGAGCGGCTACGCAGCCTGCTCGGCCTCGCGCAGGAGGCGCATCGCCTCCTTGCGTTGCTCACGGCTCGTCCGGTCGAGGATCAGCACGCCGTCGAGGTGGTCGATCTCGTGCTGGATCACGCGGGCCTCGAGCCCGGACGCCTCGATCAGAATCGGCTCGCCGTACTCGTTGAGCGCGCGCACCCGGACGTGGACCGGTCGGTCGACCTCGACGAGCACGCGCGGGAGGCTGAGGCATCCTTCCTCCATCGACTCGCTGTCGCGGCCGGACCACTCGATCTCGGGGTTGATCAGCGCCGCGAGCTGCGCGTCGTGCTGCACGCGATACACGAGCAGACGGTGCACGACGCCGACCTGGGTGGCGGCCAGCCCGACCCCGATCGCGTCGTCCATCAGGTTGCCCATGCGCACGACCTCCTCGCGCAGTGCGTCGTCGAACCGCTCGATCGGGCGCGCTTTGGTGCGCAGCGCCGGATCGCCGAACTGGCGGATATGCGCGAGCGCGGCGCGCCTGCGCGCCGCGGTCTCGGGGTCTAGCTCGGCCTCCTTGGGCTCGGCGTCGAGGCCGGCCTCGACATCCTCCTCGAGGGCCGTCTCGGCAGCAGTCTCGGTGGTCGAATCAGACACGGAAATGAGCTTAGAGCGTCGAGCGAAAAGCCGTGCGATCGGGGCTCACTGCGGGTCGACGTCGACGCTGACGCTGACCCCGCGCCGCCCGGCATCGGCGACGGCCTCGTCGACCGCGGCCCCGACGGCGCGCACCGCGGCCGCCCGGTCCGAGCACTTGATCACGAGCTGGCTGCGCGACCGGCCTCGCAGCCTGAAAAGAGGCGCCGGCCCGAGCACGGTCGCGCCCGCGGGGGCGATCAGCTTGTGGAGCCGGGTCGCCACGGCGAGCGCGTCCGGCGCCTCGGCGGCCGAGCACACGATCCGGATCAGCGACCCGAAGGGCGGGTAGCCAAGCAGCTTGCGCCGGCGGAGCTCCTGCTCGAGGAAGCCGTCGGAGTCGTGGCGGGCAGCGAGCCCGAGTGACTCGGCCGACGGTGCGAGCGTCTGCACCAGCACCCTCGCGGGCGGGCCGGACTCCTCGCCGCGCCCGACCCGGCCGGCGAGCTGCGTAACCAGCGCGAACGTCCGCTCCTCGGCGCGGAAGTCCGGGAACCGGAGCGTCTGGTCGGCGTCGAGGACGACGCCAAGCACGACCCCGGCGAAGTCGTGCCCCTTGGCCACCATCTGCGTCCCGATGAGCACGCCCGAAGGCGCGCCCTCGAACGCCGCGAGCGTGCGAGCCAGGCGGTCCTTGCCGGCGGCGGCGTCGGCGTCGAGCCGGAACACCGGAAGCTTTGAGCCGAACGCCTCGCGCAACTCCTCCTCGACGCTTTCGGTCCCCGCGCCGTGGCGGGCGACCGCCACCGACCCGCACTCCTCGCACCGGCTCGGCGCGCGCCGGCGATGGCCGCAGTGATGGCAGGCGACCTGGCCGGCGGCGCGATGGAGTACCAGCGCGACATCGCAGTTCGGGCACATCCACACGTGCCCGCAGCCGCGGCAGGAGAGGAAGTTCGACCAGCCGCGCCGGTTGAGCAGGACGATCGCCTTGGCCCCGGCGGTCCGCACGTCGGCCAGCGCCATCCGGGCCGTGGGGTGGAGCGGGTGATGGACGCCACGCATGTCGAGCACCTCGACGGGCGGCAGTGCGCGGTGGTCGATGCGGTCGCGAAGCCGCAGCCGCGTCAGCGCGAGCGCGCTCTCGGGACGCGGGGTGGCGCTCCCGGCGAGCACCACCGCACCGTGCTGCTCGGCCCGATGGATCGCGACCGTGCGCGCGTCGTAGCGCGGGTCGCCCTCGTGCTTGTAGGAGGCGTCGTGCTCCTCGTCGACGACGATCAGCCCGACGTCGGCGAGCGGCGCGAACACCGCCGAGCGAGGCCCGACGCACACGCGCGCCTCGCCCGAGCGCAGCCGCAGCCACTCGTCGTGGCGCTCACCCTTGCTGAGCCCCGAGTGCAGCACCGCGACGACATCGCCGAACCGCGCCTGGAACCGGCCGACGGTCTGAGGCGTAAGGCCGATCTCGGGCACGAGCACAATCGCGCCGCGGCCGGCCGCGAGCGTCTCCTGCACCGCGCGCAGGTACACCTCGGTCTTGCCCGATCCGGTGACGCCGTGGAGCAGGAACCGCCCGCTTGCGCCCGGATCACGCAACGCTGGCAGGACGACGTCAAGCGCCGCCTGCTGCTCGCCCGTGAGCGCCGGCGGGCCGGCGAGCCGCCGCCCGATCGCCACCGTTGCCGGGCGGCGCGGCTGGGCGCTCGAGCCGATCGTGACGAGCCCGCGCCCCTCGAGCCGGCGGAGCGTCTCCGTTCCGAGCGTGGACGCGACCGTCGGTCCGTCTCGCCCGAGCGCTTCGAGCGCGGCCCGCTGGCGATCGGTCAGGCGCGCTTCGCCGTCGAGCGCCTCCGCGCCCGCGTCCGTTAGCTCGGCGACGAGCGCGAGCTTGTGCCGCACCCCGCCCGCGGCCCCGGGCGGTAACACCAGCGTGAGCGCCCTTGCCGGCGTCGAGCAGTATTCGCCGGCGATCCACCCCGCCAGTTTCACCAGATCGGGCGGGACGCCGGGAGGCAGGACCGCGTCGGGCTCGGCGAGACGCTCGGGCGCGACCTCTGACTCGGCCGCGAGCTCGATCACGACCCCGAGCGCCGTCCGATGGTTGAAGGGGATACGCAGCAGAGCGCCGACGCCGACGTCGGCCTGGTCGGGGCGCAGACGGTAGTCGAACGGCCCACGGACGGCGCGTGTGGACGTCAGCGGCTCGACCCGAGCGATCATCTGAAACTGGGCTTGCATCGATCGAACGGAGAGTAAAGTCAGACGGGGATGCCGGCCGACAGTCCCGCCAAGACCACGCGGGAGCCCGTGCCCGGCCGCGGTGACCGCGCCGAGCTGGGCCTGCCCGCCCCCACGATCCTGTCGATGTGCGATCAGCTGTTGGGCGAGGTGGGCCGCCGTCACCACATGTTCGCGTGGCTTCGCGCGCCCGGCGCCGGCGCGGACGAATGGCTCGCGGTCGACTCCTACTACCCCCGCGCTCGCCTCGTTGTGATTTGTCGCGCGCGCCCCGAGCCGCACGACTCGCTGTACCGCGAGCTCGTGCCGGCGCACGGGCTCGGCCTGTTGACGCTCGACCCGGCGGTGCTCGGAAACGACCGCGACGACGTGAAGAAGACGCTCGCGACCAAGTTCTTCGAGCTCGAGCACGTGGCGCGCGAGGGCGCCGCCGCGCCGGGAGGGCCGCGAGCGCCGCGAGCGCCTCACACCGCCCCGCGCCGCGCGCCTGGCGTCCCCGCCGAGCCCACCGCATCGCCCACGCCGGCATGGACGCCCGTCAAGGTCGAGCGCACCCCGGTGCCGCGGGGGTTCGTGCAGGGCTTTGGGGTGCTCGCCGGGCTCGCGTTCACCGCGCTCCTGATCGTCGAGGTGTACCTCGGCGTGTTCGTGGTCGCGTTCAACGGCGGGCGGCTCGTGCTCGGCCTCGCGATCCTGCTCGAGGCGCTCTCGCGCGCGCTCGGGACCGCCGCGGCCGAGCGCGCCGGGCGGCGAGGCTGGGCGTTCGCGTGCGCGATCGGCGGCGCCGTGGTCGTCGCCTGGGTCGCACTCGTGCCCCGGGAGGGGCGCATCGACGTCGAGCCGGCGCCGCTGGCCGGCCTGCTCGCGCTGCTCGCCGGCGCCGTCGCGATCGTCGGCGTCCTCGTCGGTAGCTGAGGAACCGGCCGCTACCCTCAGCTCCGGTGGATCCCGAGCCCGGAGAAGAGGTCTTCTTCCACGGCCACCCGTCGTGGCGCTCGATGCTCGCGTTCTACGCGCGGGGACTGCTGGTGGCGATCGTCGCCGGCGTGATCGCCGGCGTCGTCACGCGGATCGCGAACGGCGGCGTGCAGTCCGGCTGGGTCGGCGCAGCCGTGCTCGTGATCTTCGTGATCGTGCTGGTGTGGGGGCTGATCAGGCGGATCAGCACGACCTACACGATCACCAACCGGCGACTCACGATCCGGTCCGGGCTGCTCTCGCGCGAGATGCACGAGACGCGGCTCGAGCGCGTCCAGAACGTCAACTCACGCCAGCGGCTGTTCGAGCGCGCCCTCAGGGTCGGCACCGTCGATTTCGACACCGCCGGCGGGGCTTCATACGACTTCAGGTTCCGCGGCGTCGACGACCCCGGGCAGATCGTTCGCACGGTCGACCGGGCGCTGCACGAGCTGCGGCTGACCCACCCGCAGGTGTGACCGGCGCGCCGCGAGCGGGTCACGACTTCCGACACCCTGGGTGCCCAACTCGCCAAGGTTGCCGGCGCACAGCCGTGTTGGCCAATGTAAGCGCCACGGAGGCGCTTATGCAGCCGAAGTCGCTGGCGCCGGTCGGGTTTTGGCGAGTTCGCACGCTCACGCCGGCCGGCCCCAGCTGTACGACGCCCGAAAGCTCCGCCCGCACCACCGTTCACGGGACATAAGCAGCTGGGGAATGCTTATGTCCCGGCGGCCCGCGAGGCCGGGGAGCTTTCGGGCGATCCCCATGGTCCCGCCCGCGCGCCACCCGTCCACGCCGACGCACACATCGGCGCCACGTGCCGATGCCACCGCCCTACGCGCTGACCCGCGCGGAACTCAACCCCGCCGCGGCGCGCAGAGCCGCGGCCTTGTCGGTCCGCTCCCACGTGAAGTCGTGATCCTCGCGGCCGAAGTGGCCGTAGGCCGCGGTCTTCTGATAGATCGGCCGGTGCAGCTTGAGGTACTGCCGGAACGCTCCCGGACGCAGATCGAAGTGCTCGTTGATCAGCTCGAGGATCTTCGACCGCGGGACCTTCTCCGTCCCGAACGTCTCGATCATCGTCGACACCGGATGCGCGACGCCGATCGCGTATGCCACCTGAAGCTCCGCGCGCTCCGCGAGCCCCGCCGCCACCACGTTCTTGGCGACGTACCGCGCCGCATACGCCGCGCTCCGGTCGACCTTGGACGGGTCCTTACCACTGAACGCGCCACCGCCGTGACGAGCCATCCCGCCGTACGTGTCGACGATGATCTTCCGGCCGGTCAGGCCGCAGTCACCCATCGGGCCGCCGATCACGAACCGGCCCGTCGGGTTGACCAGCAGCGTCCGGTGCAGCTTGCGCGCGTCGTAGAGCTCCTCGGGTATCACCGGCTCGATCACGTGCTCCCACAGGTCGTCCTTGAGCAGCGACTCGGCGCCCTCGCGATGCTGGGTCGAGATCAGCACCTTCTCGACCTCGACCGGGCGCCCGTCCATGTACCGAACGGTGACCTGGGTCTTACCGTCCGGGCGCAGGTACGGCAGGATCTCGGCGCGCCGCACGTCGGCGAGCCGCTTGGCGAGCTTGTGCGCGAGCGAGATCGGCAGCGGCATCAGCTCCTCGGTCTCGTTCGACGCGTACCCGAACATCATCCCCTGGTCGCCCGCGCCGGCGAGGTCGAGCTCGTCGTCGTCGCCGGGATCGACGCGGGACTCCCACGCGCGGTCCACGCCCTGAGCGATGTCGGGCGACTGCTTGTCGATCGCGTTGATCACCGCGCACGTGTGGTAGTCGAAACCGTACTCGGCGTTCGTGTAGCCGATCCGGCGGATCGTCTCGCGCGCGACGTCCGGGATGTCGACGTACGTGGTGGTCGTGATCTCGCCGGAGACGATCACGAGGCCGGTGTTGACGAGCGTCTCGCACGCCACGCGGCCGGCGGGATCGTCGCGCAGGACCGCGTCCAGCACGCCGTCGGAGATCTGGTCGGCAACCTTGTCGGGGTGACCCTCGGTCACCGATTCGGACGTGAACAGGTACTCGTTGTCGGACAGCGTCTTCATGGGATCTCGAGGCGTAGCTCCGTGGTCGTGTCGCCGCCGCCGCTCGCCGAGCTGAGGCCGATCGTGCGGATCTTGGCCAGGTCGGGGAGCAGCTCGCGGATGCGGGTGCCGCTCGTCAGTCCGGCCTGCTCGCCGAGGCGGAGAAGCTGGCTGAAGTCGGTAAAGAGTACCGACGACACCTGGCTGGGCTGACCGGAGAGCGCGGTTTTGTACGCGTTGTCCCCCGCCAGCGCTCGGCTGCGGCGCGCGACCTGGTCGATCGCGGTGACGCTGGTCGACACGACCACGAGCCCGTTGAACACGGCGTAGTCGACCTGGAGCCCCGTGCTGAGGCCGAGCTCGTGCACGGTCACGCCCCCGACCTGCTGGTCGGCCAGCCCTGGGATCTGTCCGGGTCCCGAGCTCGGCGCCGGGAACAGCGCGGTCAGCGGCGCCTCGAGCCCCGCGAGCTCGGTTTGGGTCGCCGCCTGGTTAGCGGTCCTCGAGACGACCAGGAGCGACGGCGTCGGGCCGGGCGACAGCGCCACGGCCGTCTCCCCACTGAAGATCGACGTGATCGTGTGTACCTTCACGCCCTCCCCGCTCAGTGCCGTGCCGAGGCGGGCCAGGAGCGGCGCGACGTTGCCGGCGAAACCGGTGGTGCTCGCCGCGCGCAGGAGCGCCGGCGCCGCCCGGTCGAGCCCGTCGACGTCGAGCATCAGCGCCGAACCCGTCGGGAGCACCGACTGGAGCGTCGGCTTGAACGCGACCGTCTGCGACCGGCCTCGCGACGACCTCGCGCCGGCCGAGCCGAGCGCGCTGTGGATCTGAACCTGCGCGCCGCCCGTGACCGCGGACAGCGAAATCGCCGTGCCCTCGAGCGACGGGCGATCGAGGAGCGTAGCGATCGCGCCGGCGACGCCGCCGAGCGGCTCGAGCACGCGGCGCAGCCCGGCGGCGGGCACGTAGACGTCGAGCACGCGGGCGGCCGGCTCCCCGGCGGCGGCGCGCTGATACGCCGGATCGGCTGCGAGCGACCGGGCGCGGCCGGTGCCGGCGGCGATCCCGGCGCGGACTGCCGGGCCCGAGCCGACGACGAGATAGTGGCCGACGAACGCGAGCTCGGTTCCCGACGGGTAAGCGAGGATCCGGACGCCGTCGTAGCCCGCGCCGGGCGCCGCGCCGGCGCGGGTCAGGAATCGCTGCGCCCGCGTCCGGTTCGAGACGTCGAGCACGAGCAGCGACGGTGCCGACGCGCCCGACGTGTTCAGCAGCGCGAGCGCCGCCTCCTTACCGAGCCACGGACGGATCCCGGTCGCGAAGTCGACCGAGCTCGAGCCGCCGCTGACGATCGCGGTCAACCGGTTGATCGCGGTCGCGTAGGCCAGCGGATAGTCGGGGAACCGCCGGGCGAGCGCCGACGCCCGCCCGACCGCAGGCCGCGAGGAGTCGGTCGACAGGTGCACGTAGGCGAGCGCGTCCGCGGGGACGATCCGCGCGGCGCCGGCGGCGGGGGGAATCTCGCCCGAGCCGGTCAGCTCGACCACGGCGAAGATCGCGATCAGCACGCACAGCACCGCTGCCCCGAGCGCGGCGCGCCGGCGCAGGATCTGCCGGTGCCGTTCGGGGCTGGGCTGACCGGCCGGTCCCGCCGGTCCCGCCGGGCCGGGCGCGGGCAACACCATGCGCCGCCCGATACGCCGCCCGGGAGCGGCCGGTTCGGTGGTGCGTGGCCGCGTGACGATCGACATCGACACGTTCAATGAAGCACTTCCTCTCGCCCTGTGCGCCGCTTGACAACGGGGGTCGAACCCGGGCGGCGATGACAACCTTCCCGGTGGCGAAAGCTGGCAAACCCGGGTGATCGCTAAGCGGCGCGCCGACCGCCCGGAGCCCGGCGCTCGTTGCGCTCGACGAAGTCGATGATCACCGGAACCCCCTCGAGGTGGTAGCGCTCGCGCAGGCGGTTCTCGATGAAGTACGCGTAATCGCGCGTGACCCGCGATCGCGAGTTGACCTGGATCGAGAATCTCGGCGGGCGCTCACCGGTCTGGCTCATGAAAATGAGCTTCAGCCGGTGCCCCGAGTGCTGCGGACCGCCGGCGGGCGGCTGGCGCAGTGCGACGACGTCGGACAGGAAGCGATTGAGCTGCGGCGTCGGAATCCGGCCGGCGCTGCGGTCGGCGAGCGCGACCGCCTCGACCAGCAGCCGCTGGACGTTGCGCCCGGTCTTCGCGCTCGCGGTCATCACCCGCGGCCGCAGGCGGAGCTTCTGATGGGCGCGGGCACGCTCGTGATCCAGGTCGACGTCCTCGGCGACGTCCCACTTGTTGAGCACGAGCGCGGTCGCGCACTGGCTGCGCATCGCGAGCTCGGCCACGCGCAGGTCCTGGGCGGTGATGCCGTCGGTGGCGTCGCAGACAACCAGCGCCACGTCGGCCCGCTCGGCGGCGCGGCGCGAGCGCAGCGACGTGTAGTACTCGAGCGATTCGCCGACCTTGGCCTGGCGGCGCAAGCCGGCGGTGTCGACCAGCACCAGCCGGCGACCCTCGAACTCGATCGGCAGGTCGATCGCGTCGCGGGTGGTCCCGGCCTCGGGCGAGACGATCACGCGCTCGGCGCCGGCGAACCGGTTCACCAGCGAGGACTTACCGACGTTCGGGCGCCCGATCACGGCGAGGCGAACCACGTCGTCCTCGGTCCCGGACTCCTCGTCGCCGTCGGCAGCCGGAACAACCTCGACGATCCGGTCGAGCAGGTCGCCCGTCCCGAGCCCCTGCGCGGCCGACACCGCGATCGGGTCGCCGAGGCCGAGCGAATGGAACTCGGCGGCAAGCGGGACGTCGCGGACCGAGTCGATCTTGTTCGCAGCGACGACTACCGGCAGCGGCGCGCGCCGGAGCAGGTCCGCGATCTCCGCGTCCCCGGGCCGCAGACCGGCGCGGGCATCGACGACGAGCACGGCGGCGTCGGCGTCCGCGAGCGCCGCGCGCACCTGGTCGTGCACGGCCGACGCGAGCTCGGCGCGATCGTCGAGATCGACACCGCCGGTGTCGATCAACGTCAGCGAGCGCCCGTTCCAGTCGGTGTGGAGCTCTTTGCGGTCGCGGGTCACGCCGGGTCGCTCGTGCACGACCGCCTCCCGCGACTCGGTGAGGCGGTTGACGAGCGAGGACTTGCCGACGTTCGGATATCCGACGATTGCGACCTTCATGGCCGACCCGAGGCTAGCGTGCGCCGTGCCGGCGGCCCGCGTCGCGGGCGCGCGCGGCGATCTCGTCGACGACCTCGTCGAAGGTCATGTGGGTCGTGTCGATCACCACGGCGTCGTCCGCCGGCGCGAGCGGCGAGTGCTCGCGCGTGCTGTCCCGCTGGTCGCGGATGGTCTGCTCGGCGAGCACCGTCGCCGCGTCGACGCCGAGCTCGGCGGCCCGCCGGCGCGCGCGCTCCTCCGGGTCGGCGGTCAGGAACACCTTGACCTCGGCGGCGGGCGCGACGACAGTGCCGATGTCGCGCCCCTCGGCGACCCAGTCGCCGGCGGACAGCAGCCGACGCTGCTCGTCGGCGACCGCCCGCCGCACCTCTGGGTCCGCCGCCGCCTTCGAGGCCGCCTCGGACACCGCCGGCGTGCGAATCTCGTCGGTGATGTCGCGCCCCTCGACCCGGATCCGTTCGCCCGGCTCGATCTTCACAGACGCCGCGACTGACGCGGGCTCGGCCCCACGCTCCATCGCGATCAGCGCCACCGCCCGGTACATCGCGCCCGTGTCCAGGTAGGTGAAGCCGAGCGCACCGGCGACCGCTCGGGCGACCGTCGACTTCCCCGCTCCCGCGGGGCCATCGATCGCGACGACCGTCACGCGACCAGCCTCGCGACGTCGTCGACGAACCCTGGGTACGAGACGTCGGCGGCCTCCATGCCGGCCACCTCGACGCCCTCCTCCGACGCGAGCCCCGCGACCGCGCCGAGCAGGGCCAGCCGGTGGTCGCCATGGGCGTCGATTCGGCCTCCGCGCAGCCCGCCCGTCCCCGTGACGACGAACCCGTCCGGAAGGGCCTCGATAACCGCGCCGAGGCCGCGCAGCCCATCGACGACGGTGGCGATCCGGTCTGACTCCTTGACCCGCAGCTCGCCGGCGCCGCGCACGACCGTGTCGCCGTCGGCGAAGCACCCGAGCAGCGCCACCAGCGGCAGCTCGTCGATCGCGAGCGGCACCTCCTCGGCCTGCACCGTCGTCGCCTCGATCGGGGCGTTGCGGATGTCGATGTCGGCGACCGGCTCGGCCGCCGTGAACGTCCCCGGCTCCTCGAGGTCGGCGAGCACGATCGCGCCCATCCGCTCGAGGATGCGCAGGAATCCCGCGCGGGTCCAGTTGACGCCGACGCGCTCGAGCACCAGCCGCGAGTCGCGCACGAGCACGCCCGCCGCGATCAGGAACGCCGCCGAGGATGGGTCGCCGGGGACCTCGATGGTCCCCGGCTCGAGCTCGTCGGCGTTGCCCACCGTGGTCCGGTACCCGCCGGCCGGATCCCCCGAGCGCGCCACGGGCGCGCCGGCGGCGGCCAGCATCCGCTCGGTGTGGTCGCGGCTCGGCACGGGCTCGACGACGGTCGTCGCGTCGGTGACGAGCCCGGCGAGCAGCACGCAGGACTTGACCTGGGCGCTCGCGACCGGAAGCTCGTACTCGATGCCGGCCAGCGGCGCGCCGTGGACCGTGAACGGCGGGAACCGGCCCTCGCGCGCCTCGATGCGCGCCCCCATCAGCGACAGCGGCTGGGCGATCCGGTCGACCGGTCGCCGGCGAATCGAGTCGTCGCCGTCGAGCTCGAACGTCGACCCCTGCTGGAACGACAGCCAGCCGGGCAGCAGCCGCATCAGCGTGCCGGCGTTGCCGACGTCGATGACATCGCCGGGCGACATCGCGTTCCGCAGCCCGCACCCGCGGATCACGATCTCCTCGTCGCCCGGCTGCACGATCGCGCCGAGCTTCTGCACGGCCGCGAGCGTCGAGCGGGTGTCGGCGGCGTACAGGTAGTTGCGAATCCGTACCGGCTCCGACGCCATCGCCCCGACGATCGCCGCGCGGTGGGAGATCGACTTGTCGGCCGGAACCGCGAGCCGCCCCCGCAGCGGCCCGGATGGGTCGAACCGGACGTTCACGCGCGCGCCACCGGGAATCCGAGCTTCGCCACGAGCTCCTCGGTGCGCCGCGCCTCGGGGTCGCCGGCGATCCACAGCGCGACCACGCCCTCGCTCATGTCGGGTGCGGGATACAGCGCCATGTCGGTGATGTTGACGCCCGCGCGCCCGAGCTCGAGCGCGAGCTCCGCCACCACCCCCGGTCGGTTCGGCACCGACGCGCGCAGCTCGAACAGCGGGCCACCCGCGAGCTGGGCCTCGAGCAGCCGGCGCCGGTCCTCGGCGGCGCCGTCGTTCCAGTCGGTGAGGCGAGCCGCGTCGCCGTCGCGCAGCGCGTCGCGTACGTCGGTCAACCGCGCGATCGTGTCGTCGATGCGCGCCGCGATCGCGTCGCGGTTCGAGATGTAGATGTCGGTCCAGATCGCGCTGGGCGCGCCGGCGACGCGCGTGGCGTCGCGAAAGCTCGGGCCGGTCGCGGGCAGCCGCCGGGGTGAGTGGGGCGGCGGGTGGGGATCCAAGTCGAGCGTCCGGGCGGCCTGGGAGACGAGCACGTTGGCGAGCACGTGAGGCAGGTGTGAGACCGTCGCGAGCAGTGTGTCGTGGGTATCGGCGTCGATCGCGGTCGGCCGGGCGCCGAGCCCGTGGAGCAGCCGGTGAAGGCGCTCGTACAGGATCCCCGACGTGCGCGACGTCGGCGTCAGATACCAGGTGGCGCCGTCGAACAGATCCGCGCGCGCGTGCCGCACGCCGGAGGTCTCGGCGCCGGCGAGCGGATGGCCGCCCACAAATTGCGATGCCCGCCCTCCCGCGCCGACCGCCGCCACGATCGCGCGCTTGGTCGAGCCGACGTCGGTGACGACGCAGTCCTCCGACACCGCGGCGAGCACCGCCGCGATCACCTCGGGCAGGACCCCCACCGGGGCCGCGACGAACACGGCATCGGCGTCTCCGACCGCGCCGGCGACGTCGTCACACGCACGGTCGATCGCGCAGCGTTCAAGCGCGATCTCGAGCGCCTCCCGGTTCGAGTCAAACGCCGCGACCGAAGCGCCGAGCCGCTCGCGCGCGGCGAGTCCGATCGAGCCGCCGATCAGCCCCACGCCGACGACCGCGACCCTCAAGCTGCAGCGAACGCCTTCCCCGCGACCTCCGCGACCGCCTGCACGCGCTCCATGTACTCGGCGAACTCATCGGCTACAAGCTGCTGGGGGCCGTCGCAGATCGCCTGGTCCGGGTTCGGGTGGACCTCGACGATGATCCCGTCGGCGCCGGCTGCGGCGGCCGCCAGCGACAGCGGCAGCACGAGGTCGCGCCGGCCGGCGGCGTGGCTCGGGTCGACGATCACCGGGAGGTGGCTGAGCTGCTTGAGCACCGGGACGGCCATCAGGTCAAGCGTGAACCGGTACGCGGTCTCGAACGTGCGGATCCCGCGCTCGCACAGCATCACGGACTCGTTGCCCTCCTTGAGCACGTACTCGGCGGCCATCAGCAGCTCCTCGAGCGTGGCCGACAGGCCGCGCTTGAGCAGCACCGGCCGCCCCGAGCGCCCGACCTCGGCCAGCAGCGTGTAGTTCTGCATGTTGCGCGCGCCGATCTGGATCACGTCGGCCACCTCGAGCACCTGGTCGAGGTCGCGCTGGTCCATCAGCTCGGTGACGATCGGCAGCCCGGTCTCGGCCTTGGCCTCGGCGAGCAGTCGCAGGCCCTCCTGGCCGAGCCCCTGGAACGCGTACGGCGAGGTGCGCGGCTTGTAGGCGCCACCGCGGAACAGCGTGGCGCCGGCGTCGCGCACGATCCGCGCGGTCTCGAGCGTCTGCTCGCGCGACTCGACCGTGCACGGCCCCGCGATCATCGCGAAGCTCGACCCGCCGACCTTGCGCCCGGCGATGTCGAGCACGGTTCGCTCGCCGTGCTTGAACTGCGTCGAGGAGAGCTTGTACGGCTTGGAGATCGGTACCACCCGGTCGACACCGGGCGCCCCCTGGAGCTCGAGCCGCGCCACGTGCTCGCGGTCGCCGATCGCGCCGATCACGGTCAGTTCGTCGCCGCGGCTGAGGTGTGCGCGCGCGCCGACGCTCTGGACTCGGTCGAGGACGGCCTGGACCTCCTGTTCTGTGGCCGTCGGTTTCATCACGATCATCATCTGTTCGGTCCTCTCTTGTGCCTGGGAAACTGTACGAAAGCGGGCAGGACGGGTTTCACCCGACCGGGGGGTTTTTCGGCGCTCGGCCTCCGAGAGGGTCCGCTCCGCCGCGGACATCTACGAGGGGTTGCCGAGCGCCTAGCTAAATCGCCAGGCGTAGGCGTATGCGTAGGCGTAGCCGCGGAAGACGTAGGTGCTGCGGCTACGGACGCTCACGACCCGGTTTCTACCAGATGCGCGCCGCGCCGCCAACCCGTGCTGGATTTTCCCCCACTGTGGGGCCTTATCTAGCACCCGGCTACGCGAGCACTGCGGTGAGCGCGTCGCCGAAGCGCTCGTTCTCGGCGTCGGTGCCGACGGTGACGCGGAGCGACCGGTCCCGGCCGAGCGCGGCGCCGGCGCGGACGAGCACGCCCCGCCCGCGCAGCCCGTCCACCACGTCGGCTTCCTCGACGGTCTCGGGCAGATGCAGCCAGATGAAGTTCGCGTCTGATTCCGCCACCCACAGGCCGAGGCCTCGCACACGATCGATCAGATCGAGCCGCCCCGCGATCGTCTCGGTAACGCGCCGCTCGACCTCGTCCTGGTGCGCCAGCGCCTCGACCGCGGCGGCCTGGGCGACGGTGTTCAGGTAGAACGGCTGGCGGACCTGGTCGACCGCGACGCGGAAGTCCTCTGACCCGCACAGCGCGTACCCGACCCGCATGCCGGCCAGCCCGTAGACCTTCGAGAACGTCCGCAGCAGCACCAGGTTCGGGTACTTGCGCAGCAGGTCGAGCGAGGCGTAGGTATCGCCGAGCGCCAGCGCGAACTCGCAGTAGGCCTCGTCGAGGATCACCGCCACGTGCGCCGGAATCCGCCGCATGAACGCGTCGATCTCGTCGAGTCCGATCGCGGTCGAGGTCGGGTTGTTCGGGTTGCAGATCAGCACGAGCCGGGTCGCCACCGTGACCTCGGTGGCGATCGCGTCGAGGTCGTGGCGGTCCTCGGCATCGAGCGGCACCTGGATCCCGCGCGCGCCCGACGCCGCCGCGAGGTGCGGGTAAACGCTGAATGCCGGCCAGGCGTACACGACCTCGGCGCCGGGCTCGAGCAGCGCCTCGCCGGCGGCGAGCAGGACGTCACACGACCCGTTGCCGAGCGCGATCCGCTGCGGCGGGATCCCGTAGCGGTCCGCGAGCGCGCGGCGCAGCGGCTGATACGACGGGTCCGGATACCGGTTGGCGCCGGCGAGCGCGCTCGCGGCGGCCTCCACGACCGCCGGGTGCGGCGCGAAGTACGACTCGTTCGAGGCCAACATCGCGACGTCGGCCCCGAGGTCGTAGCCGGCGGCCAGCGGGTACACCGGGATCCGGCGCGTGCGCTCTGCGAATTCGATCGGCATTGAGCGCCCTAGCGTAATGCGCCGTGCTACTGCGCGGACTCGAGATCCGTCCGGAGCACGCGCGCCTCCCCCAGGTACACATGACGCGGCTCGTGGCCCTCGGAGGCGTAGTAGTGGACCATCACGCGGATCACGCGCGGCAGTGAGCCTGGCACCGGCACCTCGCGCGCGCACAGCAGCGGAACGCGGCTCAGGCCGAGCGCGCGGGCCGCCACCGCCGGGAACTCGGCGTCGAGGTCGTCGGTCAGCGTGAAGATGCAGCTGACCATCGCGTCCGGCTCGAGCTCGTTGCGCGACATCAGCTCGCGCATCAGCTCGTCGGTGGCGCCGAGGATCGCATCGGGCTCGTTGGCGTCGACGGTGTTGGCGCCCCGGAGCGCGAAGAGCCGCATGGGTGCGGCAGTCTGCCAGCTACGAAGACTGGACGACGTTCGACGTGGAGAGCACCGCCCCCGAGCTGCTGAGCGCCTGCACCTGCACGTACGCCGCGGCGGGAATCGTCACCTGCGTCTCGAACCCCTGCTTGGTCGCGGACGCCACCACCGCCAGAGCGCTCGAGCTCGCGCCGGCGAGCACCCTCCACGCCGTCACCTCGGTGTCGCCGTTCCAGCTCGCGTAGACGCTGGTGCTGGCCCCGCTGGTCGACGCGGCGACCGCGGGGACGGTCTGCGGCGTCCCGACCCACGGGAAGCGATAGGCGCGATAGCTCGAGTTGTTGCCCACGAACCGGCCGTCGAAGTCGATCTCGCCCTTCGTGTTGTACTCGGTGAAGTACGGCTGCTGCCCCCAGCCAACGAAGTCGTCGCCGCCCGGCAGCTCCTGCAAGTTTCCCTCGAAGGCGGCGGCGAGCGCCGGCGAGTGCAGGTCCTGGGTCACGAGCGTCGCGGTCTTGGTGTCGCTGTCCAGGTGGACCGTGATCCCGCGCGACTCGGTGTGGGTCCGCGGCGGGCCTCCGCCGTCGTCGAACAGCGTGACGGTTGGGTCGGTGTCGGTGTGGAGACGGACGTCGTGCTGGAACGCGAACTCAGCTCCCGACTCGAGCTTGTACGTCGAGCTCTTGCCGCCGAGCGTCCACATGACCTGACCGGTCTGGTGGTTGATCTCGTAAGCGGCCCAGGTGTTGCGCGCGGAGATCAGCAGATTGCTGTCGTTCTCGAGCTGGACCGAGTTGATGTGGAAGTAGTCGTACGGCGCGCCGGCTGACGTCACGGCAGGCTCGTAGGTGTCGGTCAACGAGACGTGGTCGAGGCTGTCCCACTCGAACAGCAGCAACCCGGTCTTGATGTCGATCTCCTGGACCACCGAGTCGAGGACGACCTGGTGGGAGGACAGGTGGTCGTCGGTCGCGTTCCAGTACACCGGGTAGTACGCGGTGATCAGCGCCGTGCCCTGCGGCGTGACACGGAATTCGTGCAGGTCGGCGCTAAGCCCGTTGGCCGCGTGCACCACCGCGATCTGGTGGTAGGAGGAGTTCTCGATCACGTCCTCGCCGGCGCCGAACCCCGCGCCCGAGTAGCCCTGCCACCAGGTGAGCACGCGCTGGCGGTCGTAGCTCTGTACCTGGAGGTCGGCCGCCATGTCGCCGTTCGGTACCGGTTGGAACCACAGCAGTGTGCCGTCCTTGTTGAGGATCATCGGGCCGTTCTGCATCGGTCCCTGCTGCGGGGCGAGGAAGATGTCGTCGCCGTCCGGGCCGGGATTCGGATCCTGCTTGGTGATCTCCACCGACGCGGGCGTCAGGTCGGGGCGCGAGTGGAACGTGAGCACGTCGCCTGGCACGCGACCCGCCGGCGGCAGCGGGGTCGCCGGAACCGATCCCGACGGCGTCGCGATCGTGAAGTGGAACGTTCCCGGTGCCGCCGTGCCGACGATGTTGAGGCTGGTCTGGACCGTGACCACCTCACCGGGCACGAACGGCTTCGCCGGCAGGAAGCTCCCGCCGTCGTGATCGGAGTCGGATTCGAACCGGCCGGTGTGGACGCCGCTCCGGGACCCGGTCACGACCACCCGGCCGACCTTGCCGATCGGCAGGCCGCGGAACGCGATCTGCGTCTGCGGCGTGGCCACTCGGGCCCCCGGGATCGGGAACACGCTGACCATCGGCGGGGCGGACGCCTTCGCCTTGGCTCTGATGCCACCGCACCCCGCGAGCGACAGGCCGATCACCGTCGCGCCGAGCACGACCGCGATCGCGGTCGCGGTCGCCCGGTCGCGGCACCGCCTCCGATTCCCTCCCCGTTGCTGGCGTCCGTGCCTGTTCAAGCGGCCGCTACTCGACCTCATACACCGCCGCGCATCCAAATCCGTGCGCCGAGCGGATGATCGGGCCGAGCAGCTTCGGCAGGTCGGCGGTGGTCTGGCAGTCGGCGAGCACGAAGCGCGCTCCGCTGTTCAGGATGAAGCGCTGGGCAGCCGCGGGAGTCATCGAGCCTTGGAACAAGGTGTTCGCGTTGTAGGTGAGGTTCAGACAGCCCGGTTCGGACCACAGGCAGTCGCCGACGTACGCTCGCCGGCCGGTTTTGCCCGGCACATACGTCCCAAGATAACTCCGGGACATGACGCTTCCCGGCTCCTTGAGGTTCTCGAGGTAGTTGAGGGCGTCGCGCTCGTCGCTCTTGATGAAGTTCGCGTTGTTCGTCGTCGGCGCGGCCAGCGCGTGGGCGATCTTGAGCTCCTCGTACGTGGTCGGGATCGTGAACAGCGCGACTAGGACCGCGCCGGCAAGGACCGGGCGCTGGATGCGGCTCCACCCGATGATCTGGAAGCCCTCGACGGCGAGCACCGCCAGCGGGATCGTGATCCCCTGGAACGCGTGCAACGGCGTCGCGCCGAGGCTCGTCCCGGACAGCACGAAGATCGCGAACGCCGCCAGCGGCCAAGTTCGCGCCGCCGCAGCCAGGAAAGTGGTCGGGCGCCGGGAGTACGCGACGGCGGCGGGCACGAGCAAGGGCACGATTGCGATCGTGATCGACCAGAACGAGAACGCGTGCTTGCTCGCGACCTGAGCGAGCTTCCAGCTCAGATCGGTTTTGCCCAGGATCGCGTAGTAGATGAGCGGGATCCCGGTGCCGGCGAGCGTGACGATCGTCAGCTTGAGGTGGGAGCGCTCGTACTGCCGGCTGACCACCATCACGAGCTCCGCCGCGACGACCATCGCGATCAACTGCTCGCCGTTCCACGGGTGGAGCAGGCTCGCCAGCCCTCCTGCCAGGCCCGCCAGCCACAGCCTGCGGCCATTGGATCGTGAGTCCTGATGTGCCACCAGCGCCCATACCATCGCGGCGAGCCCCAGCACGCTGAACACGTACCCCCAGGTCAGGAAGCCCGGGAACAGGTCGCCGAGGACGCTGAAGTTCCCGTATACGTTGGTGAACGACCCGAAGAACAGCGCGAGCACGAGCGCGGCGCGGCGCGGCCACAGCCCGCTGAGCAGGCGCCACGCGAACGCCCGCACGGCGAAGAAGAAGCCGAGCACAGCAACCGGCTTCCACAGCAGCAGCGACAGCCACGGCGCCATCCCGAGCGCCGTCAGCCCGCCGGAGACGACCACCGCCGGGTTGAAGTAGTCCGCCGGCGTCGAGCGCAGCACGAACAGATTCGACGCCAGGATGTGCGTGGACGCGTCCTTGATCCAGGCGAGGTACTGCATCTGGTCGACGATGTAGACGCCGTCGGTGCCCGTCCAGACGCTGCCGTCGAACACGACCCGCCACACGTCGATCGCGACGACCCACATCGAAACGGCGGCAAACGCGATCAGGACCCACAGCTCGAACGAATCGAGCCGGCGGCGGTGTGGCGTTATGCGAGCCGGAGGGACATCGGGCGCCGGACGGCTTTCGCCGCCGTCGACCAGCTCGATTTCAAGGCGCATTGGCGCGCGACGTTAACACGATGCTAATAACCACGGCATAAACCCGGCTAAGGCTCTTGGGGCTCTCGGCTGACACCGGACGCGATGGATCGGCGCACCGGCTACCTGCTGCCACGCGAACCGCGGGATCGGCCAACCCGCAGCATGAACGCGCCCTTACTTTATCGTCGTTGCCCGAGCCAACGGCTCATACGTCTGCGCGACCCGTCCTCGCGCCACCGCGGCGGCAACGCGCCGGTGCCTACTGGCTGGACTGAACCGCCGCCGTCGTCGCCGGGTTGTAGCTCGACAGCTTGGACTGAAGCGCGCCCGATGTCTGGCCCGCCGACCCGCTCAGCGGGTTGAAATTGATCAGGTTCAAGAACTTGTTCGACGACGGGAGGAACACGAGCACCAGGAACACAGTCAGCGCGAGCGCCGTCCGCCGCAGCCGCTCGCTCGAGCCGAGCGCGGCGAGCGGCAGCAACCAGATCACGTACCACGGCATGACCCAGCCAAGGCTCGCGATCAACGCGAACGTCGCCCAGCCGGCCCGCGATAGCCAGTCGCCGCGATGGCGAAGCAGCAGCACGACAACGACGACGAGCGCGACGTCGGCGAGCCGCAGGATGCCCGCCGTGCCACCGCCGACGCCGATCAGATAGCCGAACAGGTTCGGGAAGCTGAACGGGGTGAGCAGCGAGCCCTGCTGGGACAGGTTGGGGATCGAGAACCCGAACAGGATCACGCTCATCACGAGCAGCGGAATCCCGGCGAGCACGCATCCGTAGAGCACCTGCAGCCGGCGGCGCGTGGGACGCGCCGCCACCAGCAGGAACGGCAGCAGCAGCACCGCGCTGAACTTGACCGCGACCGCGACCACCAGCATCGCCCCCGCCGACCTGTCGCGGCCCGCCAGCAGGAACGCGATCGACCCCGTCAGCGGCACGAGCATGAAGAAGTCGTTGTGGAACCCGCCGACCGCGTAGATCAAATAGATCGGGTTGAGCCCGACGAGCACCGCGGCGTACCGCGGATCGCGGCCGAGTCGCTTCGCGCACCAGCAAACGATGCCGATCAGCGTGAGGCTGAGCAGAACCGTGACCACCTTGACGACCCAGTACGCCACCGGAATCGGCAGGAACGCGAGCGGATAGCTGAGCGCTGTGAACAGCTCGCCGTACGGACTGTGCAGGTTGTTCCACGTCGCGAAGTGGTAGATCGGATCGTGCATCTCCTGCCCGATCACGTGCGTGTACGGGTTCATCCCGTGCAGGCCGCCGAGCCGCGCGTAGCCGAGATAGTTGCCCATGTCGGTGAGCTGGAACGGCGGCCCCAGCATCAGGAGCACGTTCGCCGCGACGATCGTCACGACGATCATCCGCGTCGACAGCGTGCGCAGCGCAGCCAGGGCCACGCCGTACGCGCCGAGCAGGATCAGGATCAGAGCGCTGACCGCGTAGTTGGTCGCGGTCACCCCGGCCTTGAGGCCGCCGATCAGCCCGTAAAGCGGGCCTGCCTCCCAGCGGGCGAAGAGCTCGCTCGAGCGCGGGACGAGGTTCGTCGGAGCGTGGGTCGACCACAGCACCAGCAACAGCACACCGGCGACGATCGTGCAGAGGGCGATCTTTCCCGCGCGGGCCTCCTCCAGCGCCCGCGGGACGCGCAGCGCGCGCAGCCTGGGCAGGCCGGAGATGCCGGTCAGGCCGACCGCGCCGTCGGCGGGCGGCGCTCCGGCGCTCGCTCCCGCGCTCGCGCCGCTCGGCGCGAGCGCGGGCTGGGCGCCCGTGCTCGACGCGAGCACCGGCGTGCCGTCGATAGGACCTGACTCGTGACGCATCGGTTTAAGGAATGTTGCCCGGTGGGCGGGCCGCATTGCCGCACGGGCGGTTGAAATCGTGTTAAGCGCTTACCGTACGGAGCCGCAGCCGCAACTGACCCTAACATCCCGCGCGTGAGCGTCGGCACGGCGCCAGTCGATATTGGCCGCCCGGATGCGCGCACACAAGCGTCGCGGGCGCGCGCTCTGCTGGGGGAGCCGGCGGTGCTCGCGGTCGCTGCGATCACCGTGCTCGCGGCCGTCCTGCGCTTCTACCGGCTCGGCCACCAGGGCTTCTGGTTCGACGAGGGCAACACCGCGCTGCTCGTGCATTTCTCGCCGGGCAAGATGCTCGGGCTGATCCCGCAGACCGAGTCGACTCCACCGCTCTACTACTGCGTGGCGTGGCTGTGGGCGCGCGTGTTCGGCTACAGCGAGGCCGGCCTGCGCTCGCTCTCGGCGGTGTGCGGCGTGCTGGTGGTGCCGGTGGCGTACGGCGCGGGGTCGAAGTTGATCTCCCGGAGGGCGGGAGTGATCGCCGCGGCGCTGACCGCGTGCAGCCCGCTGCTGATCTGGTACTCGCAGGAGGCGCGCTCCTACGAGATGCTCGTGCTGCTCTCGAGCGTGTCGCTCCTCGCGTTCGCGTACGCGCGAGCGACGCCGGCGCCGCGGCTGCTCGCGTGCTGGGTGGTCGCGTCCGCGCTCGCTCTGGCCACCCACTACTACGCGATCCTCGCTGTGATCCCCGAGGCCGTCTTGTTGCTGTGGACGCACCGGGCGCGGCGATCGGTGCAGGTCGCGGTCGGCGTCGTCGGGCTGTGCGGGCTCGCGCTGATCCCGCTCGCGATCGGCCAGAGCGGAACCGGCAACGCGAGCTGGATCGCGCTGGCGCCGCTCGGGCGCCGGCTCGGCCAGGTCGTGCCGCAGTTCGCGAGCGGGTTCGACGGGCCGGCGCATTCTGTCTTGGAGCCGCTCGCGATTGCCGTGCTGGTCCTGGCCGCGGCGCTCGTGTGGTTCCGGTCCGAAGGCGCCGCGCGCCGCGGCGCGCTGGTCGCCGGCGGGATCGCGCTCGCCGGCCTGGTGCTGAACTTGCTGCTGATCGCCGGCGGAGTCGACGATCTGATCACGCGCAATGTGCTCGCGATCTGGATGCCCACAGCGCTATTCGTCGCCGGCGGACTGGCGGCGTCGCGCGCTCGGCGCGTCGGTCTGGTGGCAGCCGGTGTGTTGTGCGTGATCGGCGTGGTCACGGCGGCCGGCGTGGCGTTTGACCGGAACCTCGAGCGGCCCGATTGGCGCGTGGTGGCGCGAGCGCTCGGCACGCACGCGGCGGCAGGGGCTCCCGAGCGAGTGATCCTCATCCAGCACTACCGCGACCTGCTGCCGCTCTCTCTGTACGTCCCCGGGCTGCATTTCATGGGCGCCGGCGGCGCCACCGTGTCCGAGCTCGACGTCGTGTCGTTCACCGCGCCACCGAGCGCCGGCTTCTGCTGGTGGGGCTCGGCCTGCAACCTGTGGCCTTCGCGCGCGCAGTCGTCGTATCCGATCGCCGGGTTCCACATCGTGTCGCGCCGGCACGAGGAGCAGTTCACGATCACGCGGATGCTCGCGTCCCATCCCGTGCACGTCACCCCGGCGATGGTGGCGCCGGCTCTGACCGCGACGCACCTGGCGCACGACGGGTTACTGATCGAGCGCTGACGCCGCGTCCATCAGCGCCCGTACCTCTTCGTCACCGAGCCTCCGCCACCGCCCGCGCGGCAGCTCCCCGAGCTGCAACGGGCCGAACGCCACCCGCTGCAGCCGCTTGACCGGGTGCCCGACGGCGTCGCACATGCGCTTGACCTGGCGCTTGCGGCCCTCGTGGATCGTGATCTCGATCGTGTCCGCGGAGACCCGCCGGACGCGCGCCGGCGCGGTCGGCCCGTCGTCCAACTCGATGCCGTCGCGAAGCGCGCGCAGAGCCGCCTCGCGCACCGGCAGCCTCTCGACCACCGCGCGATAGGTCTTCTCGACCTCGAAGCTCGGGTGCGTCAGCCGGTGTGCCAGATCACCCTCGTTCGTGAGCAGTATCAGCCCGGTGGTGTCGATGTCGAGCCGCCCCACCGGGTACAGACGCTCGGTCTGCGGGACCATCGTGACCACGGTCGGGCGTCCCTGCGGATCGCGCGCGGTGCAGACGACGCCCGCCGGCTTGTTGAGCGCGTACACGACACGCTCGTGCACGGGCTCGACCGCCGCGCCGTCGACCGCCACCGCGTCGCCGGGCGTCACGTCGCGCGCCGGATCGGTGATCGTCACACCCCCCACAGTGACCCGCCCGGCGCGAACGATGTCCTCGCTGGCGCGCCGCGAGGCGACGCCGGCGGCCGCGAGGTACTTGGCCAGTCGCATATTGCTGCCACCATAGTCAGCGTGGATCTGAAGTTGCTCGAAGGAAAGCTCGACGAGCTTGGCGAGCCCCGGTACCGCGCCGGCCAGGTATGGCGGTGGGCGGCGCGGGGCGCGCGCGGCTTCGCCGACATGTCCGATCTGCCGCTAGGCCTGCGCGAGACGCTAGCCGACGCGGTCCCGTTCTCGAGCCTCACGGTGCAGCGCGAGGCCCACGCCACCGACGGGACGATCAAGGCGCTGTTCGCGACCGCAGACGGCCGCCCGATCGAGGCCGTGCTGATGAGCTATCGGGACGGCCGGCGCTCGATCTGCTTGTCCTCCCAGTCGGGCTGCCCGCTGACGTGCACCTTCTGTGCCACCGGCCAGATGAAGTTCGGGCGCAACCTGACCGCGTCGGAGATCCTCGACCAGGCGCTCCACTTCCGCCGCGTCGGCGCGGTCGACCACGTCGTGTTCATGGGCATGGGCGAGCCGATGATGAACCTCGACAACGTGCTCGCGGCGTGCGAGCGACTCCCCGACATCGGGATCGGCCATCGCCGCACCGCGATCTCGACGATCGGCTGGATCCCCGGGATCGAGCGGCTCGCCGAGACGCCGATGCCAATCCGGCTGGCGCTGTCACTGCACGCGGCCGACGAGGCGCTCCGCACCGAGCTGATGCCGGTCAACGACCGCTACCCGCTCGCTGAGGTGATCGCCGCGTGCGAGGCGTACTACGAGCGCAAGCGCCGGATGGTGTTCGTCGAGTACGTGATGCTCGCCGGCATCAACGACTCGTTCGCGCAGGCGGCCCAGCTCGCGGACATTCTCGATCCGCGGATGTTCAAGGTCAACCTGATCCCCTACAACCCCACCGGGTCCGCATTCACGGGTTCAAGCCGGAAGGCGATCTCGGCCTTCAAAGACGAGCTCGAGCGCCGCGGATTGGGCGCCACCGTTCGCCTGACCCGCGGGCGCGACATCGACGCCGCCTGCGGTCAGCTCGCGGCGCGGTCGCCCCTCGCAGCGGTCGGGTCAGCCTAACCCGACCGGTGGGGGCGGCGCGACCACCCTGACGGTCGCGTGGGCGGCGTTGTTCGATAGATCCGGGTCAAAGGTCGCCGTGCCGACGACCGCGCGGTTGGTGAAGCTGTGGGTCGGCGCCCCCGCCCGCACGCTAAGCATGATCGTGACCTTGGCGCCAGGCTTCAGCGCCCCGAGCTGACACACCACGGGGAGTCCGACCTGGCACGTCCCAACGCTGGAGTGGACGGAGACGACAGCCGCCGCGGCGGCGGCCGGTTTGTCGTCGACCACAACGCGAGCGGCGTCGTTGGGGCCGTGGTTGGTGACCGTGATGCGGTAGGTGATGACGTCACCGGCTACGACGACCGAGGGTGAGGCGGACTTCGTAACCGAGAGGTCAGCCCAGGGTGCGCTCGGCTCGTCGGGGTTTGCTCCCGGCGGGTGGGGAGGCTCGGGCGGGAGCGGCTCGGGAGGCTGCGGTCCTGGCTCCGGCGGTGGCGTCGAGGAGAACACGTCGGTGAAGACGCAGCGCTCGTTCGGATCGGCCTTCGTCAGGGTGACCTCGGCGGTGCCCTGGGCGAACGGCACGAGCACGCCGTTGCATTCGACCTCGGTCAGCGTCCAAGCGTTGGCGGGAGTGCTGACGGGTGGCTGCTCGATGATCCGGTAGGTAGCGAGGCGGAGTCGACTGGTCTTGTCCGCGGGCGTGTCGGGCACGGCGTCGGCCGCGACCCCGGGCGTCGTCGTGGTCGCGGTTTGCAAGTACTGCGCCGGCGTTCCGGATGTCGGCTCGACCTGGAAGCTCGCCGTGCCGGTGGCGCCCTTGGTGATCTTCGCGAGCGAGATCGAGCCTTTCTGAATCAGCGCGTTCGTGAATGTGCAGATGACTGGCTCCCCGATCGGGATCATCACGGTCACGGGAGTCGTGGTCGACCGCCGCTGGCCGTCGCAGCTCACGCTCACACGCCGCCATGTCCCGCCGGGTGGTTTGGGCACTCGCTCGACGATCTGGTAGTCGCCGGGCGCCAGCGAGGTCAGGTCGGCGTTCGCGGGCTCGCCGGGTTCGGTAGTGGTGATGGACACTCGCTGTGTGGCCCCGGGACCCGACGCCGGGGTCACGTCGTAGGTGAACGTCCCGACCCCGCCCTGGGTGATCTTGGTGATCCTGAGACCGCCGGTCGGCGGCACGTATGTGTTCGTGTACGTACATGTCACGTGCTCGCCCGCCGCCAGATGGATCGTCACGTTCGCTCCGTTCACGTCGGAAACGCTCTGGCCCGGACCGCCTCCGGGCGCCAGCGCCTGACAGCTCACCAAGGTGGTGTAGCCGTCCACCGGGGTCTCTGTCAAGGTCCAGGTTGGCAGCGTCCCGGGGTTGCCGGCGGCACGGTAGAAGGTGGCGGACTGTGTGTCGGCGAGCGTGAACCCATCCGGATCGAACGAGAGGCACCCGATACAACCGCCGGGGAAATTGAACGCCGGGTGTGTTCCCGCCGGGGCGCCGACGACGTGCTTCGTGATCGTGATCGTCCCGCTCGGCGGCGGCGGCTTGACGTAGAACCCGTAGCAGAACACGTGGGTCACGCCGGCCGGGAAGTAGATGAACTCGACGTTGTCGCCGTTCAGGTTGTCGCTGGCACAGCGGAGCGTGCCGAATGCGTACTCCGGTGCGTCGACCGTGCCGAACTTCTGTGCGAGCACGGGATCGTCCGGCGTTCCACCCTGCGCCCACAACCGGTCCGGCTCACCCGCCTCTTCCGCTTGCTCCGGGGTCAACCGGATCGTCACCGCGCCGGCGAGAAACCTGAACGGCACAGGTGACCCGTCGTCGTTCAGGAGTGGCGTTAGAACCTTCGTGACGATCCGCGTGCTGTAGGGGTTGGTGACCTTCGACAGCGACCCCCAGACTCCGGTCACGGCGCGGCTCTGATAGCCGGTGCCGAGCGTGAACTCCCACTGCGGGATCGACTGACACCGGTCCTGTGGAGGCTCTTTCTCGTACGCTGGATTGATCAGGATGCCGGTGTCGCCGTACTGTGTGTTCGGCCCCAGATCCTGGAGGCTCTCGACGATGTCGTTGCGCTGCTCGTTGGCAAAGATGTCCGTGTACGCGGGGCACCAGCGCGCGACGAATGTCACCTCGTAGCTCGGTCCGTGACCGTGCGCCAGAACCGGACTTGCGCCGAACGCCAGCCAGGCGACGCAAACCAGCGACATCGCCAGTGCCAGTCGCAAGCGCCCCGCACACCTGCGCGTGAGTGCGCAAACCACGGCCGCCGAGGATCTCGTTCCCACCTCGCGCGACAACCTACCATCGCGACCGGCGGTGTGAGGGTTTTTTTCAGACTCAGCTAGCGGCGCGGGCCTCGCCGGCCTGGAGCAGCCGCTCGCGCAGCTCGGCCTCGAGCTCGGGCGACGGGTCGAACGCCTCGATGCCGGGGAGCTCGTCGAGCGCGTTCATTCCGAACAGGCGCAGGAACAGCTCGGTCGTCCGGTAGAGCACCGCCCCGAACTGCGAGCGGCCGGACTCCTCGATCAGGCCGCGTTCGAGCAGCGTCGACGCGGCCGACTCGGCGTTGACCCCCCGAATCCGCGCGATCTCGGGGCGGGACACCGGCTGGAGATAGGCGATGATCGCGAGCGTCTCGGCCTGCGCCGGCGTCAGCGTCGGCGTCCGGGGCCGCGCAAGCAGCCGCCGCGCGGCGGGCTCGGCGTCCGGATGGGTCGACAGCGCCCAGCCGCCCGCGAGCTCGCGCAGCACGAGCCCTCGCCGCTCGAACTCGTAGTACTCACGCAGCCGCTCGAGCGCGGAGACGACCTCGTGGAGCTCGGCGCCGGTGGCGTCGGCGAGGGCGTCGGCGTCGACCGGGTCGGCGCTCAGGAACAGCAGCGCCTCGATCGTGCTCTCGAGCGGACGGCTCATGCGGTCAGCCGCTCCCGCTCGTCGTGCCGTACGACGCCGTTTCCGTGGCCGGCGCCGTTGGCGGCGATAGTGATCTCGCCGAACGGCTCGTCCTGGGTCCAGGTGAGCTCGCCCTGCTTGTGGAGCTCGAGCAGCGCGTACAGCGTCACCGCGATCGTCACTCGGTCGGCCTGGACGACCGCGTCGTCGAACGAGAAGCTCCCGCGTCGGAGCAGCGCTCGCAGGTGCGTGAGGCGCTCGGCGACGGTGACGCGCGACCCGACCATGTGGCGGGTGTCGACGCGCTCGGGCAGCTCGAGCAGGCCGCCGATCGCCGCCCCGAGTGTCGCCGGGTCGTACGTCGCGCTCGCCTCCGACAGCGACGCGCGCCGGAGCGACGGCGGCAGCGGCGCCGACCGAAAGCGATGGCCCTCCTGGGCGCCGAGCAGCTCGCGCAGGTGCGCGGACGCGGCCCGGTAGCGGTGCGCGTCGAGCAGCCGCGCCAGCAGTTCCTCGGCGGCCTCACCCGCATCGAGCTCGATCAGCTCCTGGATCTCCTCGCCGGGCAACAGCAGGCGCGACTTCAGCTCGAGCAGCGCGGCGATCAGCACCAGGAACTCGGTGGCGGCCTCGAGATCGAGCTCACCCCGGCTCTCGAGGTGGTCGATGTACGCGATCACGACGTCGGCCAGATCGACCTCGAGCAGGTCGATCTCCTCGCGCAGGATCAGCGTGAGCAGCAGGTCGAACGGCCCGGCGAAGACGTCGAGGTCGAGCTCGAGATCGGCGATCCGCATCGCTCCGGCAGGCTAGCGGCGCGGGCGGACCGGTCCGACGCCCATCGCCTCGCGCACGTCGAGGAGCGTCTCGGCGGTGATCGCGTGGGCCTTCTCGGCGCCGTCACCGAGGATCCGCTCGAGCTCCCCCTCGTCGGCACGAAGCTCCTGATAGCGCTCGCGCACGGGCGCCAGGTATTCGACCACCGCGTCGGCCACCGCCTGCTTGAACGCGCCGTAGCCCGATCCGTCGAACGTCTGTTCGACCTCCTCGGGCGTGATGCCGCGGACCGCTGCGAGAATGTCGATCAGGTTCGAGATTCCGGCCTTGTCAGGCCCGCGCGCTATCTCGCTCCCCGAGTCGGTCACGGCCGAGCGGAACTTCTTGACGATCACCTCTGGCTCGTCGAGTACGAGCACCGTCCCCTGCGGGCTTCCTCCGGTCGTAGACATCTTCTTGTCGGGGACCTGGAGGTCCATGATCCGGGCGCCGACCGCCGGGACGCGGAGCTCCGGCACGACCAGCGTCTCGCCGAAGCGGGCGTTGAACCGCTCGGCGACGTCGCGCATCAGCTCGACGTGCTGGCGCTGATCCTCCCCGACCGGGACCTCGTTCGCCCGGTAGGCGAGCACGTCGGCGGCCTGGAGGACCGGATAGAAGAACAGGCCACCGGACACGAGGTCGCGCTGGGCGCCGGCCTTTTCCTTGAACTGCGTCATACGGTTGAGTTCGCCGAACGACGTCACGCTCGAGAGCAGCCAGCAGAGTTCCGGGTGCTCCTGGACGTCGCTCTGGCGGAAGAACACGCATCGGCTCGGATCGAGACCCGCCGCGAGCAGCGTCGCCGCCGTGTCGTACACCGCTTCGCGCAGCGCCGCGGGCTCGTACGGGACCGTGAGCGCGTGCAGGTCGACGACGCAGTAGATCGCCTCGCCGCGGTCCTGGCCGGCGACGTACTGCGTGATCGCGCCGATGTAGTTGCCGAGGTGCTTGCGCCCGGTCGGCTGAATTCCCGAGAAGATCCGCATTGCCCTCTCAGGCTACCCAGCCCGAGCCCGCCACGGCGTGTCGCCTACTGGTCGGCGAGCAGGCGGTCGAGCGGCGTCTGCGGCGCACCCGGCGCCGGCCGCGGGGTCCTCTCATTCCGGAGCAGGTACGCGGCCACGACCCCGCCGATCGCCCCGCACACGTGCCCCTGCCAGGAGATGCCGGTGTGCGGCACGACGCTCGACCACAGCGCCCCGCCCCAGATCACGCCGACGATGAGCCCGATCAGCAGCTCGAGGATGTTGCGGTTGAAGAACCCCCGCGTGAACAGGTAGGTGGCGTAGCCGAACACGACGCCGCTGGCCCCGATCGTGTATTCCGGGATCCCGGTCGAGGTGTGAGCCGGGGAGACGAGCCAGGTCCCGATCCCGCCGACGACGATCACAATCACCGTCACCAGCGCGAATCGCTTGGCTCCCTGGAGCGCGATGATCAGCCCCATGAACACGAACGGGACCGTGTTCGCGATCAGGTGCTGCCAGCTCGCGTGGATGAACGGCGCGGTGAAGATGCCCCAGATGTGGTCGATGCTCCGCGGCAGGATCCCGTCGCTGTCGAGGTTGTTCGAATCGAGCGTGTTGATCGCCTCGATCAGCCACATCAGCACGACCACCCCCGCGAGCAGCGCGACGCCCTCGAGTTGCGTCTGACCGTCGCGCAGTCGAGGCCGACGGGGCGGCGTACGCGGGGTTGGCGTGGTCGTGCTCACGCGATTAAGGATCGCAGGTGGCTCGCGGGTGCGGTGAAGGTCAGGCTAAGAGTTTGGCGGGGGGTCGAGGACGGCTGCGGCCACCGCGAGCGCCACCGCCGCCCGCTCCCGCAACGACGGCGCGTGCACGAATTCCTCGGGGGTGTGGGCCCCGCCGCCACGAGGGCCCAGCCCATCCACGGTTAACGGAATCATCGGTGCGAAGTGGCTGGCGTCGCTCGCGCCGCCGCGCGGACACCCGATGATCGGACGATCGATCCTCGCGCCGGCGCGCTCGAGCAGACCGCGCGTCGCCTGGCGCGAGTCCATCCCCGGCCAGATCCGCAGCATCTTCGTCTCCAGGCCGACGCCGTCGAGGTCGGCGGGCACCGCCGCACACACCGCCTGGAAAGCCTCGCTGCGGTCGGCGCGCATGTCGCATAGCAGCTCGCCCTCGGCGGGCACGACGTTGAACGCGTCGCCCGACCGGACGACGGTCGGCACGACGCTGAGCCGCTCGGCGCCGCCCGGGTCGTGGTGGCGGGCGACGTCGATCGCGGTCGCCGCCAGCGCCAGCAGCGCGTTCCGTCCCCGGTCGGGGGCGCTGCCCGAATGCGATGCCCGGCCGGTCGCCACCACTTGCATCGTCCCGGCGGCCTTGCGGTGGACGACGACGGCCTCTTCCCCGTCAGGGGCGAGCTGCCCGCCCTCGAAGCACAGGCACGCGTCATACGACGAGAACGTCTTCACGTGGACGAATTCGTGGCGGCGCCACTCCTCGTCGGTCACGAGCAGCACGGCCATCTCGGCAAACGTGTCCGGGCGGGTGGCCAGCGCGCGCGCGACCCCGAGCGACAGCACGACGCCGCCCTTCATGTCCACCGTGCCCGGCCCGTACAGCCGGTCGCCGTCGCGGCGAAGCGGCGCATGCGAGGAATGCTCGATCACCGTGTCGAGGTGGCCGAGCAGCAGCAGCCTGCAGGAGCCCTGCCCGGCGATCCGCGCGACCATGTCGTCAGCGCTGCCGGGGGTAGAGCACGGCACCCGCTCGATCTCGGCCTGGGGCGGCAGGAACGCCGCGCACAGTGCGATCGCTTCCTCGGCGCCGGCGACATCCCCCGAGGGCGAGGACACCCCGACCAGCGCCTCGAGCTCGCGCTGCGCCCGCGACGCGATCTCGGTGGCGCCGTCAGCGACGAACTGATCCATCCGCGTAACTCTCCGGGGGATCCGCGTGCCGTCCGAGGCCGGCAAGCGTGAGCACCTCGCCGGCCTGCAGCGTCTGGGGCGCCCGGCGCTCGCGGACGTGCCGCGCCGACAGCTCGCATAGGGCGTCGTTGACCGGCGTCGGGACCCCGTGCAGGCGGCCGACCAGTGTGATCTCGCCGTTCAGGTAGTCGGTCTCGACGGTCGGCATTCCGCGGACGATGCTCTGCCGGGTCGAAGAGCCCGCGCGTTCGCGGCCGGCGATCGGCTGCGTGTCGAGCTGCTGCCAGCGGCCGACGACATCGTTGACGTCGTCGGCGACGAACTCGATCCCGGCCGCGGTCAGCGCGGCCTCGCCCTCGGCGCGCGCGAGTTCGATCACCGCGTCGGCGCTGGGCCCTGGCTCGCAGATCGCATCGACGGCGTTGGCCAGGTTGCCGAGCAGCTTGGCGTGCTTGAAGCGCATGATGTCGGGGCGCGCCATCGAACTGAAGTCCGAGGAGCCGAGCGCGTTCGTGACCTCCTCCGAGCGCTCATCGATCCCGCTGGGGTAGCGCCCGATGTCGATCACGCCCGTCCCGCGGGTCCCGTACGCCTGGACGATGCCGGGCTCGAGGTGCCCGGTCGGGGCCATCACGACCGCGCCGTACACGTTCGCGAACAGCCGCAGCGCGATCCGCTCGTTCTCGACCCCGTTCTGCAGGCACACCACCGGGGTGCCTGCCGGCGCGGCCGGCATGAGTGCCCCGAGCGCGCCGGCCGTGTCCTGGCCCTTGGTCGCGATCATCACGACCTCCTCGCCCGTCCACTCGATCCCGTCCGGACTATCGGCAACCGGTATCTGGAGATGCGCCGCGGGCAGGTGAGGCTGCTCGAGCGTGAGGCCATGGTCGCGGATCGCGCGGTAGTGCTCGCCCCGGGCGATCAGGGCGACCTCGAACCCGGATTGGTGGAGCTTCGCGCCGACCACGCCGCCGATCGCGCCCGCCCCGAGGATCACGAAACGCATGCGGGCGAGCTAACCCGGCATCGCCTGGCGGACGACCGGATGGCGGGCCGCGCCGGCCTCGTCCAGTCGCCTGACCGGCGTCGTGTACGGCGCGTTTTGAGCGATCTCGGGGTCCTCGGCGGCCTCTTTGAGGATCGCGGCGACGATCTCGGCGAAGCGGTCGAGAGTCTCCTTGGTCTCGGTCTCGGTCGGCTCGACCATCAGCGCCTCGTCGACGATCAGCGGGAAGTACACGGTCGGCGGGTGGACGCCGTGATCGAGCAGCCGCTTGGCCAGATCGAGCGTCTTGATGTGCAGGTCGCGGCGCATCGGCTCCCCGGAGAGCACGAACTCGTGCATGCACACCCTGTCGTACGCCGCCGGCAGGTACTCGGCGACGCCCTTGCGCCGCAGCAGCGCGAGCAGATAGTTCGCGTTGAGCACGGCGGTCTCTGACGCCTCGCGCAGCCCCGGCGCTCCCAGCGATCGGATGTAGGCGTACGAGCGGACGAACACGCCGTAGTTGCCCTGGAACCCGCGCAGGCGGCCAATCGATTTCGGCCGGTCGTAATCGAGGTCGTAAAACGCGTTTGACCCGTTCGTCGTCGACTCGCGCCGGACGACCTGCGGCCGCGGCAGGTACGGCTCGATCCGGTCGGACACCGCCACCGGGCCGGCGCCCGGACCGCCGCCGCCGTGGGGCTGGGTGAACGACTTGTGGAGATTGAAGTGGACGATGTCGAAGCCCATGTCGCCCGGGCGGCAGATGCCCATGATCGCGTTGAGGTTCGCGCCGTCGTAGTAGAGCGTGGCGCCGACGCCGTGGACGATCCGCTCGATCTCCTCGATCCCGGTCTCGAACAGCCCGAGCGTCGAGGGGTTGGTCAGCATCAGACAGGCGACGTCCTCGTCGGCCTTGGCCCGCAGGTCGTCGAGGTCGACGTTGCCACTGGAGTCGCTGACCACCTTGACCACCTCGTAGCCGGCCATCGTCACCGTCGCCGGATTCGTGCCGTGGGCGGTGTCGGGCGTCAGCACCTTGGTCCGACGCTCGCCGCGGTCCTCGTGGAGGGCACGCGTCAGCAGGACGCCGGCGAGCTCGCCCTGAGACCCGGCACTCGGCTGAAGCGAGACGTGGGGAAGCCCGGCGATCTCGCCGAGCGCGTCCTGCAGGCGCCACATCAGCTCGAGCGCGCCCTGGGCGTACCGGGGATCCTGAAGCGGATGCATACGAGCGTGGCCGGGCAGCCCGGCGACCCGTTCGTGGAGCTTGGGGTTGTGCTTCATCGTGCACGATCCGAGCGGGTAGAAGCCCGTGTCGAGGTCGAAGTTCCGCTTCGACAGGCGGTTGTAGTGGCGGACGATCTCGGGCTCGGCGACCTCGGGCAGCCGCGGCGGCTGCTCGCGCCTCAGGTCGGGCGGTAGGAGCTCGTCGAGCGGGCGCTCAGGGACATCGGGGTCCGGCGGGGTGAACGCGCGCCGGCCGGCTTTCGAGCGTTCGTAGATCGTCAGGGTGTCGTCGGCCTCGCGGATCATGCCTTGGCCTTTGCGGTCGTCGTGGCGCGTTCCGCCGCCACCGCGGCTCCGAGCGCGTCGGCGAGCCGGTCGATGTCGGCGCGCGTGCGGCGCTCGGTCAGCGCGACCAGCAGCCCGTTCTCGTACTCGGGGTACTCGCGCGCCAGCGGGTACCCGGGGTTGATCCCCTGCTCCCGGCAGCGGGCGATCACCCCCTCGACGGGCGCGTCCACGGTTACGGCGAACTCGCGAACGACGGGTCGATCGTGGATCTCGGAGACGCCGTCAATTGCTTTCAGCCGGTCGCGGGCGTACGCCGTCCGCTGGAGCATGAGCTCGACGAGTTCGACGATCCCGCGCCGCCCGAGCCAGCTCAGGTAGATCACACCTGCGAGCGCGTTGAGGGCCTGCGCGGTGCAGATGTTCGAGGTCGCCTTGTCGCGGCGGATGTGCTGCTCGCGGGTCTGGAGCGTGAGCACGAACCCGCGCTTGCCGTCGACATCCTTCGTCTCGCCCGCGATCCGGCCGGGCATGCGGCGTATCAGCGCCTCGGTCGCGGCGAAGAACCCGAACGACGGGCCGCCGAAGTCGAGCCGGTTGCCGAGCGTCTGACCCTCGCCGACCGCGATGTCGACGCCGCACTCGCCGGGGGTCTTGAGCAGCGCCAGCGGCAGCGGGTCGCAAGCGGCGATCGTTAGCGCGCCGGCTTGTTTGGCCGCTTGGGAGATTGCCGTCAGATCCTCGACCGCCCCGAGGAAGTTCGGCTGCTGGACGATCACCGCGCTGACGTCGTCGCCGAGGTCCTCGAGCACGGTCTCGCCGTCTCTGAGCGGCGCCTCGACCACGTCCATCTCCCAGGCGTGCGCGAGCGTGCGCACGCACTCGCGCGAGTGGGGATGGACGCCGCGGGAGATCACGAAACGGCTCCGGCCTGGTGCGGCGGCCTTCGCGACGTATCCGGCCGCGGCGACCGCGCTCGGTCCTTCGTACACCGACGCGTTGGAGACCGGCAGCCCAGTCAGCTCGGAGATGGCGGTCTGGTACTCGAACATCGCCTGCAGCCCGCCCTGTGAGATCTCGGGCTGATAGGGCGTGTACGGCGTGAGGAACTCCGAGCGCAGGATGATCGAGTCGATCAGCGCCGGCACGTAGTGGTCGTACATGCCGGCGCCGAGGAACGACACCTCGTCCTCGGCCGACGTGCTCCGCGTCCCCAGCGCTCTCAGCTCCTCGAATACCTCCAGCTCGGACAGTCCGGGTCCGAGCGACAGCGGCCGCCGTAGACGCAACGACTCGGGTATGTCCGCGAACAGCTTGTCGACCGAGTCGACGCCGATCTCGGCGAGCATCTCGCTCAGATCGGTGTCGGTGACTGAGGTGTAGCGGGTCATTTGCGGCGGGCTCGGCTCCTCTAGGTCACTCGAGAGTCGCCTGGTACTCGGTCGAGTCCATCAGCGCGTCGACTTCGGAGGGGTCGGTCAGCTTGACCTTCACGAGCCAGCCTTCCCCGTAAGGATCCTCGTTGATCGTCTCCGGCTTGTCGGCGAGCACCTCGTTGATCGCGGTGACCTCGCCCGACAGCGGCGCAAACACGTCGGAGACCGCTTTGACCGACTCGACCTCGGTGTAGGGCTGGTCCTTGGTGACCTCGCCGCCGATGTCCGGCGCGTCGTAGAACACGACCTCGCCGAGTGCGTCCTGCGCGTACCAGGTGATCCCGAAGGTGGCGATATTGGTATCCCCGTCAATGCGTGCCCAGTCGTGCTCGGCGTGGTACTTCAGGTCCTCCGGATAGCTCGGGTCGGCCATGTCGGCGGTCACGCTTCCTTTCTGTAGAGCGGCTTGCGCATGATCACGGCGGGACGGACCCGGCCGCGCACGTCGATCTCGATCGGCGTGCCCTCGGCGGCACGCGCGGTGGAAACGTACGCCATCCCGATCCCGCGCTCGAGACACGGCGAGAACGTGCCGCTCGTGACCTCGCCGCCGCCGACCACCGGGTTGCCCTGACGGGGGATGCCCTGTCCTTCGATCGCGAACGGGACGAGCTTCTCGGCGGTGCCGTGGGCGCGGGCCGCCGCCACGGCGTCCGAGCCGATGAACCCGGTTCGCTCCTTGCAGCACCAGCCGAGGCCCGCCTCGATCGGGTTGCGGCTCTCGTCCATGTCGTTGCCGTAGAGGTGAAAGCAGACCTCGAGGCGGAGCGTGTCGCGCGCACCGAGACCGACCGGGGCGGCGCCGGCCTGCGTGATCGCGTCCCAGGCCTCCGGCGCATCGCCGGGGCGGAGCAGCAACTCGACGCCGTCCTCGCCGGTGTAGCCGGTCCCGCACACGAGCATCGCCGCGCCGGCAACCGTCCGCTCGCACACGTGGAAGCGCGCCGGCAGGTTGCCGTCGGTGAGGCCGCGCACGAGCGCGCGGGCCTTCGGACCCTGGACCGCGAGCATCGCGAAGTCGGCATGGCGGTCGACCACGTCGACGTCGAAGCCCTCGGCCTGCGACCGCAGCCACGCCAGGTCCTTGTCGTGGTTGGCGGCGTTCGTGACCGTCAGGAACGTGCAGTCGGACAGGCGGTAGCTGAACAGGTCGTCGAGCACGCCACCGTCCTCGCGGCACATCACGCTGTACTGCGCCCCGCCCTCGGGGAGCCGGCGCACGTCGTTGGACAGGACATGCTGGAGGAACGCGAGCGCCTGCGGGCCGGTGGTCTCGACCTGACCCATGTGCGAGACGTCGAACACGCCGGCTTTCGTCCTGACCGCGAGATGCTCGTCGCGGATGCCGGCGTACTGGACCGGCATCTCCCAGCCCGCGAACGGGACCAGCTTCGCGCCGGCCGCGGCGTGGCGGTCGTAGAGAGGCGTGCGCCTTAATTCGGTGGTGGACGACACCGGAGTGGAGGCTAATACAAGCGTGCTCCGTGCATGTTCCGGCGGGTGCCGGCGCGTCGCCGACCCGTGTGGCTTGGCGGCCGGATCGGACGCGAGGCAACCCGGGTCGGAAACGCACCTCCGCCGCTGTGGCGACCGGCCTCCGCCGCTGTGGCGAGCGGGCGCCGGGCGCCGCCCCCGAGAGCACGACCGCGCCACCGCGCGAAACGGTGCAGTCCATGCGGTGCATTTCGGGCCAAACCTCTCCGGCCGGCGAGGTCTCGGTGCAGATAAGCACCGTGGAGGCGCTTATCTGCACTCGGTGGGTCAGGCGGGCGCCAGATTGGCGACTTATGCTCGGCGTTCGCGCCGGCGAGACCGGTGGCGCGCATCCCCGAGCACCGGCGTCGCCTCCCGAGGCCCGACACCATGCACGAGGACCGAAATCGCCGCCCGCCTCGGCGACCTCCGGGACATAAGCACTCCCGGAATGCTTATCTCCCGGACGCCGGCTCGGATCGCGGCGCTTTCGGGCCTTCTGCAGGTCCGCGGTGCCCCCCGGCCAGGCACCGACCGCGGAAGCCCAGACCGCCGGCGCCGCGAAGCGCCTACGGAGCGATCTGCTGCGTGGAGTGGTAGATCTGCGACACGACCGACCACGCCGGCTTGAAGTTCCCGTTGAAGTCGACGAGCCCCTTCTGGTTGAACGGCGGGTCGGGCCGGGGGTCGCCACCGGAGTACGTCGGGAACGCCACGTAGTCCTGGAGCGCGAAGTACATCGCCCCCGACAGCCATGGCTTGGTCGCGAACACGCCGAGGTGGAACGCCACCGAGTTGGCCTGGAAAGCGTACGTCCCGCGCTCCTCGACCGGCCCGTCGCGGTCGGCGTCGAACCCGAACTCGGTGATCATGATCGCCTTGGTCGGGTAGCAGGCGCGGACCGTGTCGAGGAACGGGCTGAGCGCGTCGCGATCGTCGTCACCGCCGCCACCGGCGTCGAACCAGCCGAAGTACTCGTTGTCGCCGATCACGTCGAGCGGCTTGTACGCGCTCTGGCAGCCGAGGCCTGGCCAGTTGCTGACCGCCATCCCGACGGGCCGGGTGGGGTCGAGCTTCTTCGCGAGCGCGGTCGCGCCGGCGATGTAACGCGCCTCGGCCGCCGTCGCCGGCGAGGGTAGCTCGTTGCCGATAGACCAAAGCAGCACAGACGGGTGGTTCTCGTTGGAGAGGATGTTGTCTTCGAGCATGGCGTGGGCCTGGGCCAGCCAGCCGGGTTGGTCGAGGTACTGCGACTGCACCTGGTAGACGGGAATCTCCGACCAGATCAGGATCCCGTCGCGATCGGCCATCTCCTCCATCTCGGGCCCGACCGGGTAGTGCGCGCGGATCACGGTGGCGCCGAGTTGCTGCACCCACGACATCAGCTGAGCGTCCTGCGCCGGCGTCATCGCCGCGCCTGCCTGGAGTGTCTGCTCGTGCAGGTCGACACCCCGCAGGTTCAGCAGCCTGCCGTTGAGCTCGAGGCGCCCGCCGACGACCTTGATCGTGCGGATCCCGCTGTAGGTGAAGTACCCCTGCAGGCGCCGGCCGCGCGAGTCGGACAGCGTCAGCGTGGCGGTGTAGAGCTTCGGGTGACCCGGCGCCCAGAGCGACGGATGCGGGATCCGGACCGATGCCTTCGCCGTCCACGTGCCGTGCGGCGCGATCGTCGCCGTCCCGAACCGCAGCGGCGCCCGCCCATACAAACCCGTGAGCGTCACCTTCTGCCGGGCGCCGGTGACGTTCCGGACGGCCACCTGCTCGTCGATCTCCGCGTCGCACCGAGGGCAGGCGTGGAGCGTGCGGATCGTCACCTGCGACAGGTCGGCGGTCTGGACCGCGCGCAGGTACACCTCGCGCAGGATCCCGCCGTAGTTCCACCACTGACCGCCCGGGCCGGGTGGAAGGTCGGCTCCGGTCCGCCGGTTGTCGACGCGCACGGTCAGGCGGTTGACGCCGGCGTGAAGGCCGGTCAGGTCGAGCTCCCAGGGCACGTACGCGCCGGCGTGACTCCCGATCTCCTTGCCGTTCAGCCACACGGTGGCGCGGTAGTTGACCGACTCGAACCGGATGATCCAGTGGCGGTTCGCCTTCGGGACGTAGCTGGCGAAGGCGCCGGCGGGGAGCGTGAAGTCGCGGCGATACCAGCCGACGTAGCCGTTCATGCTGGCCTGCGAGAAGTCGCCGGCGTTGTCGGCGTTCGGGATCGTCGTGGCCGACCATCCGGTGGTCGAGGCGACGTTCCGCCACCATCCCTGGGCGACCCCGACGTCCGAGGTGTCGGCGCGGTACAGCCAGGTGCCTCCGAGCAGGTAGCGCCCGCTCTGGCCGTCGCTGTACCACGCGCCCTCGGTGGGCGGCGTGGCGGCATCCGCCGGTCCCTGGGCACGCGCGACGCCGCTGACGCCGAGCGCCAGCAGCAACCCGAGCATCACCGACCGCCGGATCACTTGCCGGCGCCCCGCGCCGCTGCGATCTTCAGGTGCCGCACCACCGTTTGCTTGTTGCCGGCGCGGTCGACCGCAGTGACCGTGATCGCGTAGCGGCCGGCCCTGCGGTAGGCATGCGCGATGCGGTGGGTACCGGGCTGGACCTGGGTGGTCTTCCCGTCCCCCCAGCGGATCGTCAGCTTCTCGACGCCGGAGCCCGGCGCCGGGTCGTGGTAGGAAAGGCGGACGATCTCGTCCGATCCGGCTCGCCTCGGCCCCAACACGGTCGCCTTCAGCACCGGCGCCACCGTGTCGACGAAGAACCGCGCGACCTTCGAGACGCCGGTCAGCGCGGCCGGATTGGTCGCAGTCACCCGCCAGCTGTGCGAGCCGTTCGCGAGCGCGGCGGGGACCTTCAGCGAGGTGCCCCCGGTCTGACCGACCTGGGTCCCGTCGAGGGTGACGGTGTATGTGATCGGTCCCCAGCGAGCGCTCGACGCCGACCACCGGAGCACCGGCTGAGTGGTCCGTGAATACGAGAGCTTCTTCGCGACCGACGCGGCACTCGGCGGCTGGTACATCTGGTCGACCACGATCTGGTTCGAGCCGGCCGCCCCTTGCACCCACGCGACCGCGGCGTCCCCGCCGCCGTCGCCGGTGGCCGCGATCCCCAGCGCCGCGTCGGTCGGGCCCTGCGCCGGCGAGGACAGCACGAGCTCGAGGCCGAGCGTCGAGGCCCGCGGCTCGTACCGGACCCTGATCTCCGCGGGCCCTGCGGTTCCCGGGGTCTGCTGCCAGGCCACTAGCGTCGAGAACAGGCCGGCGACGCCCGGGACCGGGTAGGACGGTGCGGTCGCCGGCAGGCTGTTGACCTGGACCACCGGGCCGTAGGCCCCGTTGCTTCCGAGCTCCATCGCGAGCACGTTGTTCGACGACTCCCCAGCGGCGGTCACGAACCCCTGCCCGTACTCGGTCATCGCCACGCCGGGGTCGCCGGCGCTCGAAGCGCCCGGGCTCGACAGCCCGTCGGCGGATGTCGCGCCGTCGTACTGCGAGGCGCGCAGCCGGTTCACGAGCACCCGCGACTGGTCGGTGCCACCGCACGAAACGGTCTCCTGGAACGCCACGTCGACGTACGAGGAGTCGCCGCCGGCCGACACTGCCGGATTCCCGGCCGACACCTCATTGCAGCCGGAGATCGACGCGAGGTCGGCCTGCTCGTCGACCACGCTGGGCGCGGTCCCCCACACGCGGCGCGAGAACACGTGACCGCCCTCCCCCCACGCCACGATCGCCACGCCGTCGCCGGCGGCCGCGACGGCCGGCGCCCCCGGCCCGGTGCCGGCGTTGTCGCCCGGGGTGGCGTTGAGCGGCGCGGCCTCGAGCGACCAAGCGCCGCCCGAGTAGTACGCGGCCCTGACGTCGTGTCCCGATCCGTCGGCAACCGTGAAGGCCAGGTAGGCCTTGCCGAAGTTGGTTATCTGGAGCGACGGGTTGCTGGCGCCGCCGATGAGCGCGCCCGGGGAGCTGTACGCCGCGGTCGGACTCGGGCGGTCGACCACGTACAGCTCACCGCCATTGACGAACCCGATCAGCAGCAGCCCCCCGTTGCCGGCCGCGATCACGGGCTGGGAGGACGCGCCTGAAAGCCCTGGGTCGACCTGGACTGGCGCCTGAAACCGCCCGCCGACCAGCGCCGAGACGAACACGTGCGGGACCCCCGCAACCGCCTTCGAATAAACGAGCCCGCCGGTACCGTCGCGAGCGATCGACAGCCCGCCGAGGCCGGCGATCGCGGCGCTCGGCCCGTCGATCACGGTCGGCGGCGCCGGCGACGGCTGCGCGAGCGCCGGGCTCGCGAGTGCCACGACCATGCCGAGCACGAGCAGCGCGACGCGCGGCGACTCACCCTGCATCAGTTGTCGGCCGTAACGTCTGACGGGACTACAACAACTCGGGACGCCGCAGGTTGCGCCGCACCGGATGAGGGAGTGTTAAGGAACGGTTCAGCGATCCCTGAGGAACGACGGGATGTCGATCTCGTCGTCGCGGATCTCGAGCGAGGAGCGCTGGTCGTCGTCCATCGTCACGTCGCGATCCCTGCCTCGCCGGCGGGTCGACTCGCGGGCCTGGCTCGGCCTTGAGTAGCGATGGTCGAACCCGGTCGCGATCACCGTGACCCGCACCTCGTCGCCCATCGTGTCGTCGATCACGGCTCCGAAGATGATGTTCGAGTTCTGGTCGGCAGCGCTCTGGACGATCTCCGCGGCCTCGTTGACCTCGAACAGCCCGAGTTCGTGGCCGCCGGTGATGTTGAGCAGGATTCCAGTGGCGCCCTCGACCGACTCCTCGAGCAGCGGCGAGGAGATCGCGGCTTTGGCCGCCTCAGCAGCGCGGTTCTCGCCGCCGGCGGTGCCGATTCCCATGAGTGCGGTGCCGGCGTCGTGCATGATCGTCCGGACGTCGGCGAAGTCGAGGTTGATCAGTCCGGGGATCGTGATCAGGTCCGTGATCCCCTGGACGCCCTGGCGCAGGACGTTGTCAGCCTCGCGGAAGGCGTCGAGGATCGTCGTGCGGCGCTCGACGATCGCCAGCAGCTTCTCGTTCGGGATCGTGATCAGCGTGTCGACGTGCTCGCGCAGCTTCTGGATCCCGTCCTGGGCCTGGCGTGCGCGCTGCGTCCCCTCGAACGCGAACGGCCGCGTCACGCACCCGACGGTCAGCGCACCGATCTCGTTCTTGGCGATCTCGGCGATCACAGGGGCCGCGCCGGTACCGGTGCCGCCGCCCTCACCCGCGGTGACGAACACCATGTCCGCGCCCTTGAGCGCCTCCTTGATCTCGTCGCGGGACTCGGCCGCCGCGCCCTGTCCGATGTCCGGGTTCGCGCCGGCACCGAGGCCCTTCGTCAGCTCGTGGCCGATGTTCAGCTTGATGTCGGCGTCGCACATCGCGAGCGCCTGGGCATCGGTGTTGCACGCGATGAACTCGACACCGCGGAGACCGGCGTCAACCATGCGATTGACCGCGTTGGTGCCGCCGCCGCCGACGCCGACGACTTTGATGACTGCGAGGTAACTGCCGCTTTCCATTAGTGACCGTCCGACCCTTGAGTTAGCGTTGAGCGTTTCTGGTCAAGTCGCTCTTAGCGGGAGTTTCGCACGTTATTCCCTGGACTTGCGGGAAGTCAACGAATCTAGCCCAGACGCAAGCTCTGTTGCAGAACGCCCAACTCTCGATGAGCGGCAAAGAGTTGGAAAATTTAGACCCTAAAGCTCAACTCGAGGGTTAGCCTCCCGGAGTGCCGGTCGAGGCTCCGCTCGCCGACGCCGTGTCTCCCGCGGTCGAGGACGCCGTATCGCCCTCGCTCGAGGAGGCCGTATCGCCTGCACCCGCCGAGGAATCCGAGGAATCGCCGGTGGCGAGACCGGCGGCCGCAAGCGCCGCCGCGCCGACCCCGGCGGCCGGCCGTCCCGGATCGCTCACGTCGATGTACGCGGCGTTCGCCGAGCCCGGAGCGGCGAGCACCTCGGTCGCCGCCACCCACTTCGCAGCGACGTTCGTCGCCGTCCCGAAGTAGATGACCGGGCCGGAGCGAAGCTGAACCATGAGCCCATGTGGCTGGCTCGTCGTGACCTGGCTGATCTTCGCCTCGAGCCGTTGGGGCGTGGCCGCGAGCAGCGTCAGCGCCTCTCGGGCGGTCTGGTCGTTGACGTGCGACCCGCCCGGGAGCGAAGCGAGCGGGATCGTCGGCAGCGACGCCGTTGGCACGTCGCGGAGCAGCGTGCCGTCGGCGCTGGCGGCGACCGTCTGCCCACCGGCGACGATCGCGCCGACCGGCAACTGCTCGATCACGTGGATCCGCATCCTGTGCGGGAACTGGGTGCTGACCTGCAGATCCTTGACGACCGGGTACGGCGCGACCGCGGTCCGGAGCTGGCCGAGGTGCACGTCGAGCGTGGTCATGTTGCGGGCCGCGAGTCCGAGCGCAGAGCGAATCTGTCCGCCGTCCGGCCCCGACACCCCGGTCACGGTGACGCGCTCGACCGACACGAGCGAGGAGTCGCGCAGCCATACCCACGCCCCGCCGAGCACCGCGACCACCGCCACCGCGCCCACGATCAGCCACACCCGCAGCCGCACGCGTCCCCGGGCGACGATCACCGGCGGCTCCAATCCGCGGGAAACTGGACCCGGCCGAGCGCCTGGACCTCGGGCTCGAGGTCGACGCCGAACTTCTCCTTGACCCGGCGGCGGCCCTCAGCCATGACCGCGACGACGTCGGCGGTGGTCGCATCACCGTGGTTCTCCACAAAGTTCGCGTGCTTGCCCGAGAACCCGGCGCCGCCGATCCGCAGTCCCCGGCAGCCCGCGGCGTCGAGTAGCTGCCCTGCGGTGCGGTTCTCGGCGCGGGGGTCCTCGGGGTTCTTGAAGGTCGACCCGAACGTCTTGATGCCGGACGGCTGCGCGGCCTTCCGGCGGGCCCGCATGTCGGCGAGCGTCGCCTTGACCTCCTCGCTCGCGGCTCGCGCGAGCGCGAATGACGCCCGCGCGACCACCTCGCGCGCGCCGAGGCTCGAGCGCCGGTAGGCGAAGCCGAGCTGATCCGGGGTCCGGCGCTCGGTCCCGGCAGGCCCGGCGACGTCGACCCATGCGAGCACGCGCGCGAGCTCGCCGCCGTAGGCGTTGGCGTTCATGCGCACCGCGCCGCCGACCGTCCCCGGGATGTTGACGCCGAACTCGATCCCGGTCAGCCCGGCCTGGGCGGCCCGAGCCGACACCGCCGGCAGGCGCGCCCCGCCCCCGCAGTGAATCTCCGTTCCGTCGAGTTCGATCGTGCTCAGCTCCTTGTCCAGCTTCAGGACCAGTCCGCGGACGCCGCTGTCCGCCACCAGCAGGTTCGACCCCGACCCGACGACCCCTACCTCGAGCTGCTCCTGTCCGGCCCAGACGAGCAGCCGTTCGAGCTCGGCGAGCGACTTCGGGCGCGCAAACAGCTCGGCCGGTCCGCCGGTGCGGATCGTCGTCAGACGGGCCAGCGGGTAATCGCGAGTGACCCCGGAAGGCATTTCGGCCATCTCAGAGCAGCGTAGATTGCGGTCCGGCGAGTACCCGGCTAACCGAGCAGCGACCGGGCCAGGGCGTCGACGTCGCCGGCGCCCATCGCCAGGCACAGGTCGCCCTCGCGCAGCGTCGCGGACAGGAAGCGGCGGGCGTCGTCGAACGACGGCAACCACGCGACGAGACGCCCGCCGGCGGCCTCGGCGGTGGTGGCGGCGATCAGGTGGCCGTCGACGCCCGGGAAGCCCTCTGCGCGCTCGCGGGCCGGATAGACCGCGAGCACGACCACGATGTCGGCGCCGGCCAGCGCGCGCCCGAACTCCCGCGCGAGCGCGCGCGTGCGGGAATAGAGGTGCGGCTGGAACACCGCGACGAGCCGCGCCGGCGCGAGCGTCCGGGCCGCGGCGATCGTGGCCGCGACCTCGGTCGGATGGTGGGCATAGTCGTCATATATGGGGATTTGTTTTTCGGTGGACCCGAGCAGCTCGAATCGCCGTCGAGCCGCTCGGAAGTCCGCCAGGGCGGCGACCGCCCGGCCCGGATCAGCGCCCGCTAGAGCCGCCGCGGTCAGCGCGCCGGCGGCGTTGGTCGCGTTGTGGAGACCCGGCACCGCCAGGGACACCTCGATCCCGCGCCAGTTGAACCTCGAGCCGCGCGGAGACATGGCGGCGTCCGTGGCGTCGTAGCCGACCGCGTGCTCCCCGGCGATCGCCCGGAGCTGCGGGCGATCCCACACGACCGCGCCGAGCTCCGCGCGGCCCATGAACTCACGCAGCGTCTCCTCGAGGTCCAGGCGCGAGCCGTAAGTCGAGTGATGGTCGAGCTCGGCGTTGGTCAGCACGGCGATCTCGGGCGAGAGCGCGAGCAGCGAGCGGTCCGATTCGTCGGCTTCGACGACGATCCACTCGCCGGCGCCCCAGCCGGCGTTGACCCCCGTGTCGCCGAGCTCGCCGCCGACCACGTACGCGGGGTCGAGCCCGGATCCCCGGAGGATGTGCACGATCATCGCCGCGGTCGTCGTCTTGCCGTGGGTCCCGGTCACCGCCAGGCAACGGCGCAGCGCGGCGATCTGCGCGAGCAGCTCTGAGCGGTGCAGCTCCCGCCCCCCCGCGGCCCGGCGCTCGGGATTGTCCGGCCGCACCGCCGTCGAGAACACGACCTCGGCGCCGGCCGGGACGTTGTCCGCATGGTGACCGAGCGTCGGCTCGATCCCGTGCTCGAGCAGGCGCTCGGTGTAGCTCGAGCGGGCCTGATCAGACCCGGTGACGCTCGCGCCAAGCTCGCGGGCGATGATCGCCAGCCCGCTCATGCCCGCTCCGCCGATGCCGACGAAGTGGAGCCTCCGCGCGGACCAGTCCTCGCTGGGCCGGCTCACCCCTCGCGCTCGAGCACGACGACCGGGATGTCGCGGTTCGTCTTGAGCTGATACGCGTCGTAGGGCGACCAGCGGTCGGTCATCATCTTCCAGAGCCCGGGCTTCTCGTCGGCTGAGGCGGTCCGGGCACGGGCCTTGAACCGGTCTCCGCGTACTTGCACGGTCACCTCGGGCTCCGCCGATAGGTTCAGATACCACGCGGGGTCCTCGTCGGCGCCTCCCTTGGACGCGACCACGACGTAGTCGTCGTCGTGCTTTCCGTAGATCAGCGGCGTGCTCCGCTCCTCACCGGAGCGCCGGCCCGTGGTCGTGAGGATCAGCACGGTCGTGCCCTGCCAGTCGTGCCCCTCGGCGCCATCGGTTTGCCGGTACCGCTTCACATGCTTCTGGCCGAATAGCATCCCTCCACCTCGATTCGGGGGTTTTCGGGGGCGAGGCTATCCAAAGCGTCCGTAGCGCGCACCGAAATCGGTGCCCGCGGCCCGCATTGATGCCGTGAGCGCCGGCGCACGCGTCACACGTCACGCGCTACCGCCAGCAGCTGGTGGGCGATGTCGCCCGCCGCATTTGGCCGGGCCAGCGCCGCAGACGCCCGCGCCATCGCCGCTAACCGCCCGCGGTCAGCGAGCAGCCGGCCGACCTCGTTCGCAAGCCGGGGCGCGGTCAGCTCGCTGTCCGGGATGACGACGGCGGCGCCGGCGCGTTCCATGAACCGCGCGTTGGCGGTCTGGTGATCGGCGGTCGCGTACGGGTAGGGCACGAGCACGGCGGCCTTGCCCTGTGCGGCGATCTCGAAGATCGACCCGCCCGCGCGCGCCACCACGAGGTCGCTCGCGAGCAGCGCCTCGCTGAAGCGCGGGACGTAGCCGCGCAGGTCGTAGTGCGACCCGGGCGAGACCAGGTCCGCGAGATCGCGCAGATCACGCTCGCCGGCGGCGTGCAGGACGCGGAAGCGAGCTCCCGCGAACGCTTCGATCGCCGCGCGGTTGATCGAGCGTGCGCCCTGAGACCCGCCGAATACGAGCACGCACGACTCGCGCAGGCCGATCCCGAAGCGGGCGCGTGCCGCCGCCCAGTCGGTGGCCGCTGGCGGGACGGGCCTTCCGGTCAGCAGGTACCGCCGACCCTCGCGGCCCTCGATCGGGAACGCCAGGCACACCCGCCGCGCGAACGGCGCGAGCAGGCGGTTGGTCAGGCCGAGATGGCTGTCGGCCTCGGTCAGCACGAGTGGAATTCGCGAGACCACGGCCGACACCCCTACGGGTCCGGCCACGTATCCACCGCCGGCGAGGATCGCGGACGGGCGGAGCTCCTTGACGATCCGCTGCGCCTCGCGCACAGCCGCGGCCGCGACCAGCGCTGCCCGGGCCGCCTTCAGCGGCCGCCCGCGCGGCAGCGGCATCACGCGCAGCGTGCGCAGCTCGTAGCCGGCGGCGGGAACGAGCTCGAGCTCGGCCCGGTCGCCCCCGACGAACGTGACCTCGGCGCCGTCAGCTCGCAGCGCGTCGGCCACGGCCAGCGCCGGTACGACGTGCCCGGCGGTCCCGCCGGCGCCGATCACGATCCGTGGCGGTCTCAACTTTCGGTGTCCGGACGACTTGCAGCCGCGTGCCCGGGCGCGCGATGTTCAGCAGCAGGCCCACCCCGGCCAGCAGCACGCAAACGTTGGTCGGCGCGTACGAGATGAACGGCAGTGGCACGCCGGTCAGCGGCGCCAGCCCGAGGACGACGAAGATGTTGAGGAGCCCCTGGCAAAGAATCAGGGAGGTGAGCCCGGTCGCCAGCAGCTTGGCATACCGGTCAGCGGCGCGGCGCGCGGTCCGTAGGCCGGCGTAGGCGATCATCCCGTACAGGCAGACCACGCCGAGGATGCCGAGGACGCCGAGCTCGTCGCCGATGACCGCGAGGATGAAGTCGGTCTGCGGCTCGGGGAGGTAGTAGATCTTCTGCACTGAACGGCCGAGCCCGACGCCGAACAGACCTCCCTGCCCGAGCGCGATCTGCCCCTGCACCGCCTGGTATCCGGCGCCCGACTTCGTAGCGGACGCCCACGGATGCAGGAACGAGGTCAGCCGCGCGCGCTCATACGGCTGCGCCGTCGCGAGCAGGAACACGCACACGACGACGACCCCGGCGAGCAGCGCGACGTAGCGGGCCGGCATCCCCGCGGCGATCAGCAGCGCCGCGATCGACAGCGCGATCACGATCGTCGTCCCCAGGTCGGGTTCGACAACGATCAGCAGGCACGCCGGGCCTGCGAGCACGGCGATCGGCGCGATCGCCTGGCGGAAGCCCCGCATCCGCTTGGGATGCTCGGCCAGATACCGGGCGACGTACACGACGATCGCGAACTTCATGACCTCCGAGGGCTGGAATTGGATCGGGCCGGCGGCGAACCAGCGGCGCGCGCCGTTCACGACCACTCCGAAGCCGGGCACGAGCACCAGCACGAGCAGCACGAACGAGCCGAGCAACAGGGCGTTGACGAGCTTCGGGGTCAGGATCTCGAGGCCGCGGCGCGAGAGCACGTGCATCGCAGCCACACCGAGCGCCCCGAAGATCAGGTAGCGCACGAAGTCGCCGGCGCCCGAGCCGCCGCTCGAGAGCACGCCGAGCGGAGAGGACGCGCTGTAGACCATGACCGCGCCGAACGCGAGCAGGCACAGCGTCGCGGTCAGGAGGATCCGGTGCTCGAGCGGTGGCGGCACCCGGCGAGCCGCGGTCCGCGAGCGCTTCCCGGTCCCGGCGCGGCCGGCGCCGTCGCGCGCCTGGTCGCGGGCGCTCCGGGTGGCGGCCGCTGCCGGCGCCATCAGGCGCGCTCCACGAGTGCGCGGAAATGGTCGCCGCGGGCCTCGAAGTTCGGGTACTGGTCATAGCTCGCGCACGCGGGCGAGAGCAGCACGACCTCGCCGGCGGTCGCGGCCGCCCCGGCGAGCTCAACCGCGCGCTCCATGTCGCCGGCCTGATGGAGCGGCACGCCGGTGTCCGACAGCGCGTCCGCTAGCTTCCCGGCCGCTTCGCCGATCAGGTACACAGCCACGCAGCGCTCGGCCACGAGCGGCGCCAGCGGCGAGAAGTCCTGCTGCTTGCCGCGCCCGCCGGCGATCAGGTGGATCCCGCCGGCGAACGCCCGCAGCGCGACGATCGTGCTCGCGACGTTGGTCGCCTTGGAGTCGTTGATCCAGGCGACATCGTGCTTGACCGCGATCTGCTCGAGCCGGTGGCGAACGCCGGCGAACGTGCGCAGGCCAGTCGCGACCGCCTCGGGGTCGACCCCGCGCGCGAGGCACGCCGCCGCGGTGGCCATCGCGTTCTGGCGGTTGTGCACCCCGGGGAGCCCGATCTCCTCGACGCGGACGATCGGCTGATCGTCCCACCACAGGTAGCCGGCGCGGTCCGAGAGCTCGGGACCGGCGCCCTCGCCGAACAGGACCCGGCGGGCGCACCCGCCGAGGTCCTCGACCGCGAGGTCCGACGGCGCCACGGCGACGTCGTAATTCCCCTGGTTGACGAAGATCCGGAGCTTCGCCGCAACGTAGTCCTCGTAGCTCGGATGGCGGTCGAGGTGATCGGGAGACAGATTCAGCAGCACCGCGACCTCTGGCGAGAACGCCAGCGTGTCCTCGAGCTGGAACGACGACGCCTCGCACACGACCGTGACGTCCGCCGGCAGCCGATCGACGAGCGACGTCGCCGCGGTCCCGACGTTCCCGGCGACCGCCACGGGAAGTCCGGCCTCGCGGTGGACGTGGCCGATCCACTCGGTCGTGGTCGTCTTGCCGTTCGTGCCGGTCACAGCCACGAACTCGTTGGGCAGAAGCCGCCAGGCGAGCTCGAGCTCACCGAGGACCACAGCGTCGCGGGCCCGCGCCTCGCGGATCGCGGGCGCGTCCTGGGGTACGCCGGGACTCTTGATGAGCGTCCTGGCGCGGGCGGCAAGATCGACGCCTGACGCATCCAGCCGTACTTCGACGCCCGCCTCGCGAAGCCTTCCGGCGGCTTGCACGAGCGCCGGCCGATCGCGCCCACCGGCGTCCACGCCGACCACGGTCTCGCCGCGCGCGCGCAGCGCGAGCGCCGCCGCGACGCCCGAACGGGCCAGCCCGACCACCAGATACGGCCCTCCCGGCAGCGGCGGCCGGGGCTTACCCACGAATGCTCAGGCGATACACCGTGAACGCGATCGCGGCGCACGCCGCGGCGACGATCCAGAAGCGCAGGATGATCTTGGTCTCCGACCAGGCCTGCAACTCGAAGTGGTGGTGGATCGGCGCCATCAGGAACACGCGCTTGCGGAACAGCTGAAACGAGAACACCTGGATCAGCACCGACAGCGCCTCGATCACGAAGATCCCGCCGAGCAGGATCAGCAGCACCTCGGTATTGGTCATGACCGCGAGGCCGGCGATCGCGCCCCCGATCCCGAGCGACCCGGTGTCGCCCATGAAGATGCTCGCCGGAAAGCTGTTGAACCACAGGAAGCCGATGCACGCGCCGACCAGGCACGCCGCGAGCACGGTCAGGTCGGTCTGACCGTTGATGAAGTTGATTCCTATGTACGCCAACAAGACGATCGCGGCGCACCCGGCGGCGAGGCCGTCGAGCCCGTCGGTCAGGTTCACCGCGCTGGTCGTGCCCGCCACCACGAGATAGATCAGCACCGGGTACAGCGGGCCCAGGTCGACGCTGACATCGACGAACCGAAGGCTGATCGACTCGTTGACGCCCGCCTTCTGCGTGGCGACGTACCACAGGCCGAGCGAGATCGCGATCGTGACCGCGAGCTTGGTCCGGGCACGTAACCCGAGCGATCGCCGCTTGACGATCTTCGTGTAGTCGTCGGCGAACCCGAGCAGCGCGCACGCCACGGCGCCGCCGAGCACCCCGATCGAGGGCCAATCCCGCTTCGACAGGATCAGGTACGGGACCGCGAACGCGATCATGATGATGATCCCGCCCATCGTCGGCGTGCCCGCCTTGATCTTGTGCCCGGCAGGGCCCTCCTCTCGGATGTTCTGTCCGAACTCACGCCGGCGCAGGAACTCGATGAACTTCGGGCTGAGGAACAGGCACAGCAGCAGCGACGCCGTCCCGGCGATCAGGACGCGACCGGAGATCGATCCCATTACACCCGGACCCCGGCGCTCAACGCCCGACACACGCGCTCCAGGCCGACGCCTCGCGAGCCCTTGACCAAAACGACGTCGCCGCCGCGGAGCAGTTCGGGGACGATCTCGGCCGCGGTCGCCGCGTCTGGGACGGAGTGGATCTCGCCGTCGAACCGCTCCGCGATGGATGCTGCGAGCGGCCCGACCGCCACGACCAGGTCAACCCCGGCCGCGGACGCCTCCTGGCCAAGCTCGGCGTGGTACTCAGGGCCCTGCGGACCAAGCTCGAGCATGTCTCCAAGCACAGCGACCGTGCGCGCACGTCCCGCAGTGGCGGCCGTCTCGGCGAGATCCTCGAGGGCTGCACGCATCGACATCGGGTTGGCGTTGTAGCAGTCATCGATCAACGTCACCCGGTCGGGGAGCGACACCCGTTGTCCGCGCCCCGGCGAGAGCTCGAGCGCGACCCGGCCCTCCGGGATCACCCCGATCGCGCTGGCGGCCGCCACCGCCGGCAGCAGATTGCGACGCAGGTGGGCCTGCGTGAATGGGGCCTCCAGTGTGACCGTGGTTCCGGCGAGGTCGATCTCCACGAGCTCGTCGTCGGAGCGCCGAAGCTGCACGTCTCCCCTCTCCCCGAACGTGATCGTCTCGAGGTCGGCGCGCAGGTGCGGCTCGAGCAGCGGCTCGTGCGCGGGCACGACCGCCGTCCGTCCGGGCGCCAGCGACGCGATCAGCTCGGCCTTCGCCGCGGCGATTGCCTCGATCGTCCCGAGCAGCTCGAGGTGCACCGGGCCGACACTCACGATCACGCCGACATCCGGCACGGCGATCCCCGCCAGCTCGGCGATCTGGCCGGCTCCGCGCATCGCCATCTCGAGGACGAGCACCTCGGTGCCGGCCGGCGCTGAAAGGATCTCGAGCGGAAGCCCGATCTCGGTGTTGAAATTGGCTCGCGAGGCGATCGTGCGGCGGTGCGGCGAGAGCAGCGCGAGCAGCAGGTCCTTGGTCGAGGTCTTTCCGGTCGACCCGGTGACGCCGATCACGCGCGCATCGAGCTCACGGCGCCAGCTCGCGGCGAGGCGCTGCATCGCCGCGAGCGGGTCCTCGGCGGCAAGCAGCACGCCGGGCACGGCGCACTTGGCCGCCTCGGCGTGATCGGGCGTCGTCAGCACGCCCCACGCGCCCGCGGCCAACGCCTGCGGGGCGAAGCGACCGCCGTCCACGCTGTCGCCACGGAGCCCGACGAACAGCGCGCCGGGCCCGGCCTCGCGCGAGTCGATCACCACGCGCTCGGGACCCGTCGTGGTGGGGGCCGGGGCGACGAGCCGGGCGCCTGCCGCCCGTGCGACTTGCTCGGGTGTCCAGGTCCTCATGCTCTGATCGGGAGAGTACTTGCCGGGTCGGGCGGTGGGCCGAAGTCAGCGTGTCGGGTGTGCGGCCAGGCCGCCTTCGAGCGCCTCGCGCGCGACGGTCACGTCGTCGAACGGGATCTTCCGCCCCCCTTCGAACTCCTGGCCCTGCTCGTGTCCCTTGCCGGCGATCACGACCACGTCACCCGGCCGGGCGCCGCCGATCGCGGCGGCGATCGCCGCGCGCCGGTCGGAGTCGTGCTCGACGGCGGTTCCGGTGCCGACGAGGATCTCGCTGATGATCACCTCGGGGTTCTCGGAGCGGGGGTTGTCCGAGGTGACGATCACGCGGTCGGCCAGCCGGGTCGCGATCTCGCCCATCATCGGCCGCTTGCCCCGGTCGCGATCGCCGCCGCATCCGAACACGACGTGGACGCGCCCGCCGGCCGGACCTTCGCCCGGCGTGTCCACGAGGCCGCGCGCCGCGCGCAGGACGTTCTCGAGCGAGTCGGGGGTGTGGGCGTAGTCGACGAGCACCGCGAAATCCTGGCCGGCATCGACCGGCTCAAAGCGCCCCGGAACGTGCCCGGCGGTTTCGATCGCGGCCGCCGCGACGTCGACCGGCACCCCGAGCGCACGCACGGCCGCGAACGCGCCGAGCACGTTGTAGACGTTGAAGTGCCCCGGCAGCGGCGAGCGAAGCGGGGTCGCGCCGTCGGGGCCGGTCACCGTGAACCGCGATCCGCCCAGACCGGTCTCGAGCGCGCTCGCCCGGTACGTGGCCTCGCACCCGACCGCGAATGTGACCGCTCCCGGGACCTGGCCGGCCAGACGCGCGCCGTAGGGATCGTCGACGTTGATCACGGCCTGCTCCGCGCGGCCGTCGAGGAACAGCAGCCGCTTGGCCTGGAAGTAGTCCTCCATCGTCCCGTGGAAGTCGAGGTGGTCCTGGGTCAGGTTCGTGAAGATCGCCGCCGAGAAGTGGATCGCGTCGGTTCGGTGCAGCTCGAGCGCGTGCGAGGACACCTCCATCGCGCACGCGACGTCGCCCCCGTCGAGCATCTCCCGGAAGGTCCGCTGCAGGTCGATCGCCTCCGGCGTGGTCCGCTGCACCGCGCGCTCGGCGCCGCCGATCACGCTCTTCACCGTGCCCAGCAGCCCGGCCTGGCGGCCGTCGGCCTCGAGCAGGGCGTGGACGAGAAAGGCTGTCGTCGTCTTGCCGTTGGTTCCGGTGACGCCGATCGTCTGAAGGCGCGCGGTGGGGTCGCCGTAGAACGCCGCCGCCGCCGGCGCCATCGCCCCCCGGACGCTCGGAACGAGTACCTCGGGTACGTCGAAATCGAGCGGCCGCTCCACCACCAACGCCGCCGCGCCGCGGCCGATCGCGTCGGTCGCGAACTCGTGACCGTCGCGCGTGAACCCCGGGACGCAGAAGAACAGCGCTCCGGGCTGCACGGCACGGTTGTCGTAGGCCAGGTTCGTGATCTCGACGCCGCCGGCCTCGGCGGGCGCCGACCCGATCAGCTGGTCCAGGCGCATTTGCAGTGCTCGGTCGACATCGGGCGTAGAGGCTACTTCGGTGGGCAGACCGTCAACCTGCGGCGACGACGATGTCGGATCACCGTCAACGCAAGGCGACGCCACGGGGCAGGCGACGCGAGCTACGGGTAATCTCGAACGCGGCCCGAGTCGGGGGGAGTCGGGTCGATTGTGGCTCCGCGGGGGCGCTTACAGACCTCATCTGGAAGCGAACCCGCGTGAAATTGCCCGCCAAATGCCGAACATTTTCCGGCGCGTCCGCTCCGGCGCCGGGCCCACCGAGTTTAACTCGGAGGTGCCGCAGGGCGCCGCGTGCACACGGAAAGGGAACGATTGGTCCCTCGGGCTCCGATAGCCAACAAAATGGATATAACTGAGCTGGAAGCTTCGTTGGAGCAGGCGTCACTCGGGCATGGGCGGATCCTCGTGGTCGAGGGCCATCGCGGAGTGGGCAAGAGCACGTTTCTGAGCGAGGCGGCTCGCCAGGCGACCGCCCGCGGGTTCAAGGTTGCTTCCGGGCGCGGCCGCGCCGGCGAGCACGCGGCCCCAGGATCCGCGGTGTGGGCGGCGGTCATCCGGTGCGCGCCGGCATTGTCAGAGCGACGCGACGCCGGCGAGCTGGTAGCCAGCATCCTGTCGCTCGCGCCCTTCGCGCTGATTCTCGACGACGCCCATCTCGTCGACGAGCTGTCGTTCCGGCTGATCGACGAACTCGCCGAGCGCATCCGCTCGAAACCGGCGATGATCGTGATCGCCGCGAGCCCGCATCTCGTCGACGCGCGGGCGCTGGGCGTGATCAACGCGCTCCGGACATACGAATACGCGACCACGATCAGGCTTCACGCACTCGACGACGACGCGGCGACCGACTTGATTCGCGCCGCGCTTCCGGGCGCGGACCCGGACTTCTGTGCCGAATGCAACGAGCTCACCGGCGGGAACCCGTTCCTGCTCTCAGAGCTCGCGGCGTGGGTCGGCGCCAACCGCATCGCCCCGCTAGCCGGCGCCGCGCACCGTGCGCTGGCGCCGTTACCGCCGCTCGCAATCCGCGAGTTCGTGCGCCGTCAGCTCGACGACGTCGGCACGGATGCGAGCGCGCTGGCCGCCGCGATCGCGATCAGCGACCGGCCGTTGACGCTCGAACAGGGGGCACGGCTGGCGGGCCTTGACGGCAAGCAGAGCCTGAATGCAGTCGAGGCGCTGCTCGAGAGCGGGATCGCCGTGCCCGGCGAGGTGCTTTCGTTCGCCGCGCCGCTCACCGCGGACTGCCTGCGCGCCGAGACGCCCGAGGCGGTCGCCGCCGACCTCCACCGCCGCGTCGCGGACATGGCACTGTCGGGCGATCTGAGCGGCGCGTCGAGCAGCCACCACCTCCTGCTCGCGGCGCCGACCGGGAGCTCCGAGGTCGTCGACCGGCTGGTCGAGCTTGCGGACGGCGAGGTTGCCGGCGGGAACCTCGGTCAGGCGCGGACGCTGATCCGACGGGCGATTGCCGAGCGCCCCGAGGAGCGCTCGGCGACGCCTCATCTCGTCGCCCGGCTCGGCCTCGTCGACCTGCTCGAAGGGCGACCGGGATCAACCCCGACGCTCGCCGCCGCGGTCGCGGGGCTCGATTCCTCGCGCGATCGCGCGGACGCGCTGCTGAAGCTCGGCGTCTCGCAGGTCGCCGCCGGAGCGCCTCATGCGGCATGGTTGTCGTTCGACGCCGCACGTGACCTCGTCGACGACGCCGACCCGCTGCGGGCGCGCGCCGAGGTGTCGAGTCTGCTGACGAGGCTGCTCGTGCCCGAGGCGCGCGACGTTGCCGCCGCGCGGATCGAGGAGCTCGTACTCGCGCCCGAGGTCGAATCCCGTCCCCACGGGGCCGAGCTGGTGATGGCTCACGCCTGGCAGCGGCTGTGCAGTGGCGCGCCAAGCGTCGAGGTCGCCAGCCTGGCCGATCGTGCGCTGGCTATGCCCACACCCGGCCCGTCGATCAACGGATACCTCGACACCACCGCGGCGATCCTGTTCGCGATCGTCGACGACTTCGACCGCGCCCATCGGATCTGTGACACCTGCGCCCGCGCGGCCCGCGAGCGCGGCCTGCTCCTCGCCGAACGGAGCATCGAGTTGGCCCGCGCTGTCGCACTGCTGCACCAGGGGCGGCTGCTCGACGCCGCCGACCTGGCGCGATCGCTGCTCGGGAGCGATAACGGCTCGCACCGGTTTCACGCCGCCGAGGCGTCGGCGATCCTGGCCAGCGCGCTCCACGAGCAGGGAAATCACGACGAGGCCGAGCAGATCATTCGCGCGGCGCTGGCGGCCGCGCCGGCGGACGAGCCGCGCGGATTGCTGCTGCTCGAAGTGAGCGCGCGCGTGTCGCTCGAGCGCGGCGAGCTCGCCCAGGCGCTGCACCTCGTGGCCGAGGCGCAGTCGCTCGCGACCGCGCTTGGGGTGGCGAACCCCGCGCTCGTCGCGTGGCAGCCCACAGCCGCGCGCTGCTACAAGGCGGTCGGCCAGTCGCGACGGGGCGCCGCGCTCGCGCAGGAGGCGCTCGAGGTCGCGGAGTCGTTCGGGATGCCGCGCGCGATCGCGCTCGCGCTGAGGACGAAGGCGAGCATCGAAGGACCGCCGGGTGAGATCGACCTGCTGAAGGCCGCGCTCGAGGTGACCGAGAGGTCCGATGCCGAGCTCGAACGCGCCAAGGTCCTCCTCTCCTACGGTGACGCCCTCCATCGCGCCGGTCGCGACGAGCTCGCCCGCGAGCCGCTGCGGGCCGGGATCGGGCTCGCGGACCGGCTCGGCGCCAAAAGCATCTCGCACCGCGGGCTGGCTACGCTCCGCGCCGCCGGCGGCCGTCCCCGCCGGATTCGAATGGCCGGGCCCGAGGCGCTAACGCCCGCCGAGCGACACGTCGTCGACCTCGCGGCCGCTGGGGCGACCAACCGCGAGATCGCCGAGGCGCTCGTTATCACCCGCAAGACGGTCGAATGGCACCTTAAGAAGGTGTTCGTCAAGCTCGACATCTCCTCGCGCGACCAGATTCCCGAGGTGATGGAGAGCGAGCGGCCGCGCTCGATCCGGCCTTGAGCCACCGCTAGAAACGCTTCGTCCGGCCCGTTGGTGCCGGAACGTGAAACCCGATCCCAATACCGAGACGAGGCTGATCGCGATCAGCGCGGGGACGAAGGTCGCGCGCGAGCGGGCCTGTCCCGAAGCGCAGGAGTTGCTCAACCGGGTCGATTGGCCGATGCTCGCACGGCGCCTCGAGGAGCGCCGGCTGCTGCCGCTGCTCGGCGAGCGACTGATCGCGCTCGCCGGCTCCCGCACCCCCGACTCCTTCGCGCAGGACACCCACCGCGCGATCGCCGACTGCGCCGAGCATGACGCCTGGCTCGAGCTCATCTCGTTCCGGCTGACCGAGGTCCTGCGCGCCGCGGGGATCCCCGCGATCACGCTCAAGGGGCCGATCCTCGGCAGGGCGCTGTACGGCGAGCTCGGACGCCGGCCGTCGGCCGACATCGACCTGCTGGTCACGCGCGAGGACCTGCCCGGCGCGGTCAGCGCCGCGAGGCGCCTCGGTTACCACGCCGCGCAGGATCAGGCCGACGCGGGCGCCCTCCCGCTCCTGCACTTCCGCCTCGAACCGGCGACGCACGCTCTGCCCCCGCTCGAGGTGCACTGGCGGGTGCACTGGTACGAGGCGCGGTTCTCACGCGAGCTGATGTTCGGCAGCGTCGACGCCACCGCCTCGGGCGCTCCCCCGCCCCGGGCGCACGAGCTCGCGAGCCTGCTCTTGTTCTACGCGCGCGACGGCTTCCTCGACCTGCGGCTCGCGTGCGACGTCGCCGCCTGGTGGGACGCCTTCGGCTCAGAGCTCGAGCCCGGCGCGATCGCGGCGGTCATCGACGAGTACCCGGAGCTCGAGCGTGCGCTACTCGCGTCGATCGGCGTGGCCGAGCGCATCGTAGGGCTCCCGGCCGCGGCCCTGATCGGGCCCGAGCGCCGGGTCGAGCGGCGCGTGCGGCTGGCGGAGCGGCTCGCAAACCCGGACGGCAGCGGCAGCCGCCAGCAGCTCATAGCCGACGTGTGGCTCGTCGACTGGCTGCTGACGCCGCCGCGCGGCCGGCGGGACTGCATCTGGCGCCAGCTCCACGCGCCCGGAGACATCGGCTCGAGCCTGACCTCCCCGACGCGCCGGCACCCGCTTCCGACGCTCGGTCGCGCAGGTCGGCTGATTCCGCGTTATGGGCTGTCGCTGATGCGGCTCGCGCAGGACCGCACGGTGACGACATGACCGGCACTCTGACGCGCGAGACCCGGCGCATCCTGCTGGTCGTCGGGACGCGACCGAACTTCATGAAGATGGCGCCCGTGGCCGCCGAGCTGCGCCGCCGCGAGGACGAGTTCGAGACCGTGCTCGTCCACACCGGCCAGCACTATGACCACGCGATGTCGCAGGTGTTCCTCGAGGAGCTCGATGTTCCGCCCCCCGATTACGAGCTCGAGGTCGGGTCGGGGTCGCACGCCCAGCAGACCGCGCGCATCATGGAGCGCCTCGAGCCGGTGCTGCTCGAGTGCTCGCCGGATCTCGTGCTGGTCCCGGGCGACGTGAACTCGACGCTGGCGGCGGCACTTGTCGCCTCGAAGCTGATGGTGCCGGTCGGCCACGTCGAGGCCGGCCTGCGGTCGTTTGACCGGACCATGCCCGAGGAGACGAACCGGGTGGTGACCGACCAGCTCAGCGACCTCTTGTTCATCCATTCACCCGAGGCCGCCGACCACCTCGCCGGTGAGGGCATCCCGAGTGACCGGGTTCACTACGTCGGTAACACGATGATCGACACGCTTGTGGCGCTGCGCGAGCGCATCGACGCCGCCGGCGCCGCCGCCAGGCTCGGTCTCACCCAAGGAGGCTATGTGCTCGTCACGCTGCACCGCCCCGCGCTCGTCGACGGGCCGGCGCTAGTCGACACGGTCACCAGCCTCGACGCGCTCGCGGACACGCTCCCGGTGGTGTTCCCGATCCATCCGCGCACACGCAAGGCGATGGACACGCAGGGCCTCACGTTCCGATCAGACGGGGTGTCGCTGCTCGAACCGCTGGCATACCTCGACTTCCTGTCTCTCACCTCAACCGCAGCGGCCGTACTCACCGACTCCGGGGGTATCCAGGAGGAGACTACGTATCTCGGGATACCGTGCTTCACTCTTCGCGACAATACCGAGAGACCGGTGACGGTCACCGTCGGCACCAACACGCTGCTCGGCAAGGCACCGTCGCGGATTCGCGAGATACCCGCACTTCTCGCCGCGGACGGCCGCGGCGCCGGCGAGGTGCCTCACCTGTGGGACGGTTACGCCGCCGAGCGGCTCGTGAACGTGCTCGCGCGAGAGCGGGCCACGGCGGTTTAGAAGTCATGTGCGGAATCTGCGGCACGCTGAGCTTCAACGAGCGCCTGAAGACCTCTCCGGAGGTCCTGGTCGCGATGCGTGACACGCTGACCCATCGCGGACCCGATGACGAGGGCGTCTGGTGCTCGCCGGACGGGAGGGTGGCGCTCGGGCACCGCCGCCTGTCGATCGTCGACCTGTCGGCCGCCGGTCACCAACCGATGTGCAACGAGACGGGCGACGTCTGGATCGTCTACAACGGCGAGGTCTACAACCACGAGAGCCTTCGCCACGAGCTCGAGGCGGCCGGACACGTGTACCGGTCGCGGACCGACACCGAGACCGTCCTGCACTTGTACGAGGAGATCGGTCCGGAGTGCGTCGAGCGCCTCGACGGCATGTTCGCTTTCGCGATCTGGGACGCCCGCAAGGGACAGCTGTTCCTTGCCCGTGACCGGCTCGGCGTCAAGCCGCTGTACTACCGGCTGACCACGGATGGGGTGATCTTCGGATCGGAGGTCAGGGCCATCCTCGAACACCCCGCGGTCTCGCCCGAGCTCGACGAGGAGTCGTTCTTCCATTACCTCACGTTCGCGTTCGTCCCTGCTCCGCGGACGATGTACACCGGGATCGACAAGGTCGCCCCGGCGGAGCGGCTGACGATCTCTCGCGACGGCAGCGTCGAGCGCGATCGTTACTGGACGCCGTTCTCGCCCGATGCCGCGGCTGCGGCCGGGTCGATGTCCGACCACGAAGCCGAGGAGCACGTGCTCGAGCTGCTGCGCAGCTCAGTACGCAAGCGGATGATGTCCGACGTTCCGTTCGGCGTGTTCCTGTCCGGAGGGGTCGACTCCTCGACGAACGTTGCGCTGATGGCCGAGGTCAGCGACGAGCCGGTTCGCACGTACTCAATCGCCCCCAAGCAGTACAGCGCCTACGACGAACTGGACTATGCGCGGGTGGTCGCCGAGCGGTTCGGCACCGACCATCACGAGGTCCGGATCGGAGTGGACGATTTGATGGGCTTCCTGCCGATGCTTCCGGCCTACCAGGACGAGCCGCTGTCGGACTGGACCGGGATCTCGCAGTACTTCGTCACCAAGCTCGCGCGCGAGAACGGAACGATCGTGATCCAGGTGGGCGAGGGTGCCGACGAAATCTTCCACGGCTACCACGGTTACGCGCAGCACCGCCACGTGGTCCGCCCGTTCCAGCAGCTGTTGCCGCGCGAGGCTCGGATGGTGGTCGCCCAGGGCGCCGGCCGGGCGTCGCGCCGGCTCGGCCGTTACACCCGCCACACCGACGCGCTGCTCGACGCCGCCGACAACCGCATTCCCTACCGCGGCGGTGGGCTGTGCTTCCGCGGCCCGCTCAAGCACGAGGTGCTGATCGATCCCGATCGCTTCGCGAACTCGTACCGCATTCCCGAGGGCTACTGGCGGGAGATCGACGCGGTGGCGCCGCGCGCCGACGTGTTCCAGCGCATGTCGTATCTGGAGCTCAAGCAGCGCCTCGCCGAGCTCCTGCTTATGCGGATGGACCGGGTGACGATGGCGTGCTCGGTCGAAGGGCGCGACCCGTTCCTCGATCATCGCCTGGTCGAGTTCGTGCTCGCGCTTCCGCCGCGGCTGAAGTACCGCCGCGGCGTCGGCAAGGTCGTGCTCAAGAACGCGGTGCGGGACCTACTTCCGCCCGAGGTGACCACGCGCAAGAAGCAGGGCTTTGGCACACCCGCCAAGGAGTGGCTGCGTGGCCCGTTCGGCGCCCAGGCGCAGCAGGCGGTGCGCGGATCGGCCCTCTCAGAGCGCAACCTGCTCGACTATGGCGTGATCGATCGCCTGTTCGCCGAGCACCAGTCCGGTAGCGCCGACTGGAGCTACCAGCTCTGGAACCTTTACAACATCAGCCGCTGGTACGACTACTGGATCGCCGGCCGGCGCGATCAGTAGCTAGCCTCGTCCAGCGGTCCGTCGCCGGCGCGCCGCCTCGGCGGCCACGAGGTAGCCCTCCGCCGTTCGGCGCGGGGTCCGGTGCAGCGAGGATCGGTGGGCGCGCTCACCGAGGCGCCGGCGGAGGGCCGGATCGCCGGCGAGTGACAGCAGCGCCTGCGTGAGCCGGGCGTCGTCGCCGGGTTCCACCACGACCCCGTTGTCGCCGTCGACGATCAAATCAGCGGTGGCGCCGGCGAACGGCGACGCGACACACGCCATGCCGGCGGCCATCGCCTCGAGCAGCACGAATCCGAACTCGTCCTGAGTACTCGGGAACACGAACGTGTCCGCTCGCGCCGCGACCTCGGCGAGGTTGGGCTGATCGACGAAGCCGAGAAAGTCGACCGACGCGCCGAGCTCGCGCGCGAGGCGCCGGAGCGGCTCCTCTTCGGGACCTGAGCCGGCGATCGACGAGCGTATCCCCGGCGCGGCCGCCTGCGCGGCGGCGATTGCTGATAGCGCCGGCGCGAACCCCTTGCGCGCCACGAGCCGGCCCGCCATCAGCACGTGCAACTGTCCGGGGGCGCCGACGTCGGTCCGCTCGGCGCGACGAGTACCCACCTGCCAGAACGGCTCGAGGCGCGTCGAATGCGGAGCGGCGTGCACGGTGGCCGGCGCCGCGCCGAGATCGATGAACCGCTGGGCGGCCTGGCGGCTGTTGGCGGCAAACCCGTGCGCACGTCGCACGAGGAGCGACCGCGATCGGCGCTGTACGGCGCTCAGGTTCCGCTCGGTGAGTGGAGTGCCATCGCTGTGGATCACGAGCGCGGCGCCCGACACCGTGCAGTACAGCGCGGCATACCACGTCGGGACCGACCACCCGGCGCAGATGATCACCTCGGGTGCGACGCGCGCGAGGTGCGCGAGTATCCGGGGATCGAGATAATAGTCACTGACGTCGGGGTCGTCGCGCTTGATCGCGAGACCTTCGATCACCACGTGGCGGAAGTTCAAGTCACCGAATATCCACTCCGAGCCGCGCGCGCTGGTCGGCGCCGAAAAGATGACAGTGAGATCGGCAAGTTGCGCCAGCTCGTCCATCACCGCGACCGTGTATGGGGTTACGATGTCCGTGACGAACACGATCTTCCGCCGCGCCGGCGCGGGCCGCCGCGGGCGTGGCCGCCGCAGCCGGCCCGGGCTGCGCGCGACGCTCGGCTCAGCCGATCTATAGTTCATTTCGATGCCACCGCGTATCGGTTACGTCCTGAATCAGTATCCGGCGATCTCGCATTCGTTCATCCTGCGCGAGGTCCTTGCCCTGCGGGAGCTCGGAATCGAAATCGACACTTACTCGATTCACCGCAGCGACCCGGCGCACCTGCTCGCCGAGCGCGATCGACAGGAATACAACCGGACATACGCGCTCCGTCCGGCCAAAGCCAGCGCGTTCGTCACCGCCCACCTGCGCGCGTTCGGCGACCGGCCTGACACTTATGTGCGCGCGCTGGCGCGGTCGCTGTGGCGAGGGCGGCGTAGCCCACGCGAGTTCGCCTGGCAGCTGTTCTACTTTCTCGAGGCGGTTCCGATCTGGCTCGAGGCCAAGCGCGCCGGTCTGCGACACGTGCACGCGCATTTCACCAATCCGGCCGCGGACGTCGCGATGATCGTCGCGGAGCTGTGGAACGGAGACGAGGGCTCGTCGTGGAGCTTCTCCGCGCACGGCGCCGACATCCAGGAGACCGACCAGACGCTGCTCGCGGGCAAGGTCCGGTCGGCCGAGCGCGTCGTGTGCGTGAGCGACTACGGCCGCAGCCAGTTGATGGCGATCGTCGAGCCCGAGCAATGGCAGAAGATCTCGGTCGTTCACTGCGGCATCGACACCGACACGTTCCCGCTCAGGCGTTCTGAGACCCGGAGCGGGCGGCCGCTGCGGATCCTGAACGTCGGCCGGCTTGTGCCGGTGAAGGGACAGGCCGTCCTGCTCGAGGCGCTCGCGACCGTCCGCCGGCGGGGCCTCGACGTCACGCTGACCATCGTCGGTGACGGGCCGCTGCGCGACTCGCTGCGCGACACCGCCCGCGACCTCGGCGTGGAGGACATCGTCGAGTTCACCGGGAGCGTCGGCCAGGACGACATCGCCGCCCATTACCGCGGCGCCGACCTGTTCTGCCTGCCGAGCCTCCGCGAAGGGGTCCCGGTCGTGCTGATGGAGGCGATGGCCACCGGCCTCCCGGTGATCGCCAGCCGGATCATGGGCATCCCTGAGCTCGTCGAGCACGACGTCACCGGGCTGCTGGTGCCGCCTGGACGCGCGGACGCGCTCGCGGGCGCCATCGCCCGCCTCGCCGGCGATCACGATTTGTGCGACCGTCTCGTGAGCGCGGCGCGCGGCCGGATCGCAGCCGAGTACGAGGTGCACGGTTGCGCCCGTCAACTCGCATCAGTGCTCGCGGACGCCATCGCCGACAGCGGGCGCCCGCTGGTCCCGTAGCCGGGCACACGCTCGCGCTCCCGCACCGTTGCCGCGAGCAGGTGCGCGAGTGCCAGCACCATCGGGGCCATGACGCCGCGCACGTGCCGGGCGCGGTTTCGCCATACGCGCGTCCGCTGGAAGATGAACCCGCCGTCGCGGGCGCGCATCTCCCTGAGCGCGAACGCGAACACGTCGAGCGCCTGGTCGAGGAAGCCGCGGTCGAGGTCCGACACGACCGAGAACGTCTGGATCGCCTGCGCGACGCACCACATGTCGATCGGATGCGTCTTGTTCTCGAAGTATTTCGGCGTCCCGTCGGCGAGGAACAGCCGAGCGCGGTAGTAGGCGAGGCCTTTTGCGAGCGGCTCGGCCGCCTCTTCGATCCCGGCTCGAGCGCAAGTGTCGAGCGCTTCGAGGACATACCCGGTGTGGAAGTTGTCGACCCATTGCAGGTTCGGCCGCTCCCCGTACGGCCAGGAGCCGTCGGGGCGCTGGCGCGCCGTGCTCCAGCGCACGCTTTCCCGTGCCGCGGTCCGCATCCGCTCGTCACCGGTGAGCGCCGACACCCGGGCGAGCAGCGCCGCCGTGAGCAGATTCGAGTTATGGATCGGTGACCGGTCGCCGGGGAGGTAACCGAAGAACGCTCCCGGCGAATCGGACGTCTGCGGGACGTGACGGAGGAAGAACCGCCCGACACCGTCGGCGACGCCGAGCAACTCGGCATCGCCGCGGCACTCATAGGCGTCGAGATAGGCCATGCCGGCGAACACGGTCGCGATCGAGTTGGGAGTCGAGCGCGGGTAGAAGAACACGCGCGACTGGAAGTCGAAGTGGTATCCCCAGCACGGTTCCTCGTAGGCGAGACGGAGGTGCTCGAGCCGTTCGAGGGCCTTGGTCAGGCGGCGCTCGTTCTCCCGCTCCCGAAGGAAGCCGCCGATCGCATAGGCGCGAGCGACCCACGCGAGGCTGACCGCGTTGACCCCGGGTTCGATCCCGAGCAGCGGCCTCAGGTCGAGCGGCGAGCGCTTCACTGCCTGGATCACCAGGCGCCGGCCAAACGGCCGGCTCACGACGAACTCGGGCACGCGGGTCGCGTTCAGCGCGTCGTACTGGTCGGTCCCGCGCCACCCGTGCTCGTTTCCCCACGCCTCGAGCCCGCCGAGCGCGTCGAGGATCTGCATGCGCCGATCGCTCACGCGATCGCTCCCTCGATCGTCCGCGACCGCTCGTCGGCCGGGAGCGAAGGCGGCACCGAGCCCATCGTCGCGGCGGCGACGAAGTGCTCGACGAGCAGACGACTGCGCCGGCGCAGATGATCGGTGTGCGAGACGGGCTCGCCGGGCCGGACGAGCGGCGGCAACTGGTCGGCCACGGTCAGCCGCGACAGGCGCCCGCGGCGCTCGAGCCAGACGTCGACGGCGGGCGTCCGCCCGGCGAACACGCTGACGGTGCGCGTCCCGAGGAGCGCCGCCTCGCGCGTCATCGTGCCGCCGGCGCCGATCACGAGGTCGGCGGCCTGCATCAGCGTGCGCGAGTCCACGGCGGCCGTCGGGATGATCAGGTTCTCGAGGTTCAGGCGCTCGAGCGCGACGCGCTGCTCGGGGTGGCGCGCGAGTACGACGATGCGCGTTCCCGGAACCGCCGCCGCCGTCCGCAGTGCCTGTATGAACAGAGGGTTGTCGGTGGCGTGATACAGCGCACGGCTCGGCGGCGTGCGCGCCACGACGAGGACCGACGACGGTCGCTTATCGATCCCCAGCCGCTCCAGCACGGTCGGGTCCGGTTCGAAGTCGCCGAGGTAAACCTCCTCCTTGAGCCCCGGGTAGTAGCGCACCTTCGCCGGCGTCGCTCCGGTGCGCGCGAGGTCCAGTTCGCGCATCGCCTCGGGCAGCAGCACGCGGCGGGCCAGCCGGAACGCTAGGTGGTTCGCGGGTTGATGCTCGAAATCCATCGCCGTGACCGCAGGGACGCGCAGCGCGGCGGCGGCGACGATCTGGGCATACGAGTTGTGCGAGACCGCGACGTCGGGACGCCGCGCACGGCACCAGCGGGCCAGCTCGGCAACGCGCCCGCCGAGCGTCGCCGCCTTGGCGGCGCGGCCCCGCGGGCTCTCGCCGCCGATCACCTCCACCTCCGGCCACCGGGCCCGTGCCAGCTCGACCGTCTGCGCGTTCTCGCGGGCGGTCAGCTCCACGGTGTGCCCGCGCTCACGCAGCGTGCGCACCACCGGCTCGAACAGGAGCGCGTGCGGCGAGTTCGATAGGTCGACCCAGATCTTCACGGATTCGCTCCCGCGTAGTTGGCTGCCGGTGTGGTCACTAGTTCGCTCCGCGTCTATAGATGACGGCGGGGAGCGTGTGCAGCACCAGCCGCACATCACTCCACAGTGACCAGTTGGTCACGTACAGGTAGTCGAGCTTCACCATCTCCTCGAACGGGATGTTGGTTCGGCCCAGCACCTGCCACAGGCCGGTGATTCCCGGCGTAAGGTCAAGGCGCGCCCTCCCCCAGTCGACGACTCGCTCGTCCTCGGCTTCGACGAGGGGCCGCGGTCCGACCAGGCTCATATCGCCCTTGACGACGTTGAGTAGCTGGGGCAGTTCGTCGAGGCTGCTCATCCGCAGGAAACGCCCGACGCGCGTGACCCGGGGGTCCGCTTCGAGCTTCAGCCAGTTCGGATCCTCGCTCAGCGCCGCGAGCTTGTCGCGCTGCGCTTCGGCATCGCGAGACATCGTCCTGAACTTGTAGACGCGCAGAGGCTTCCCTCCGCGCCCGATCCGCGACTGGATGAAGAACACCGGTCCCCGCGAGTCGAGCTTTATCGCGACCGCGATGATCACGAGTACCGGAGCCGCGAGAACGAGGCACACGACCGAGCCGAGCAGGTCCATGGCCCGCTTCTGGGCGCGCGAGGAACGCGACAGGACCGGCGGTGCGAGCCCGAGCATGGTCACGCCCTCGACGTCGTCGATCTCGACCGAGCGGCCCATTACGTCGAAGATCTGGGGCAGGACGCTGACGGGCAGCCCACCGCGCTTGCAGCGCCGGAGCACGTCTATGAGCTCATTCTCATCCATGCCCTCCGAGGTCACGATCACGCGATCCACACCGTGCTCGCCGGCGACCCGCTCGACGTCATCCGCGACCCCGAGCACCGGAATGCCGTCCTCGACGCCGCCGCCGTGCTGCCGGCGCTGCTCGGCACCGACTCCGTTGCCGCGGCGACCGAGGCGGCCCGAGGTTCGCAGCGACCCGACCACGGTCAGGCCGTACTCGGGGTGAGCGGCGAGCTTGCGCACGAGCAGGCTCGCGGCCGGACCCTCGCCCACGACGACCGCCCGGCGCCGGCCGTGCAGGCTCATCTGCTTGCGGACCACCGCCCGTCCCAACAGGAGCAGCAGGCCGACCGACACCGCGAAGGTCAGGAGCTCGGCGAGATCGAAGCGCTCGACTGGGAGCAGCCGGAAATAGCCCCACAGCAGCACGGTCCCGATGAACACAGTGTGGAAGATCCCCGGAATGTCGTCGATCGTGCTGGTGTTGATGCGCTTCTGATCCCGGTCGTACAGGCCGTATGCGCGAATCAGCACCAGCCAGGCCGGAAGCGTGAGTAATCCGAACGCCATGAAGCGGACGAAGTCAGACCGGCCCTGGAGCACGGAGGCCAGCACCAGCGCGAGCGCGATCGCCACGCAGTCGGACACGGCCAGTAGCCGCCGCAGGACCCAGTCCCGGCGGGCGTAGCGCTCCGCGACGACGGCCTGACGTTCGGGCTCGGGGATGGGTGGGCGCGGCTCGGGGGTCTGCCGGCTCGGTCCACCGTTCTGGGGACCGGGGGCAGCGCGCGATCCGCGCTTGGGCGGCCGGAGATGTGGGAGTGTGGGGACTCGATCCACGACGGATGCGCGAACGGGTTCGCGCGGGACGTAATACACATGCCGACGCCGGTGACCGCAGGCCACCGACGAACCGTTATCAACGCGCCCGCGCGGCGGTTCCTTCTGCCCCGCTCGAAGAACATCAGACCTGGCGAAAGTTCGGGCGACGGCCGGGCGTTGGTCGCCAGCTATTCGCCAGACGGAGCGCGCCCAACTCGCCGGTCGGAGCGCCTCCGCACGAGCCCCGCTCGCGGCGAGACCCTGCACGCAACCAGATCGTTATGCCACCTCATATCGCTAACAAAACCAGCAACTCGAACCCCCAAACCAGCCCCGCATACGCGCCCGCTGAAAACGGGTACGTGCACGGACCGACGCGCGTGGACGCCGTCACCGCGATGCTGCGCTACCCGCTACTTGTGATCATCCCCGTGATCGTGCTCGCGGTCGTCGGCTACATGCTTTCCGGTAAGAAGCACGCCACGTATAAGGCCGAATCGCAGGTCCTGATCGGCTCACCGTCGCCCGGTACCTCGGGTGAGCTGCCGGGCGTCGTCCAGGCGGAGCAGGCGCTCGCGGGGATCTACGCGCGCGAGATCGATTTCGACCAGGTGCTCATCCCGATCGCGCGCCGGCTCGGCACCTCGCCGGCCGCCATCGCGTCGCGCCTGTCAGCCGCCCCGGACCCGCAGAGCCCGCTGATCCGCATCTTTGCCACGGGACCGACCTCGGCCAATGCAGTCGCTCTCGCGAACGGCGCTGCCACCAAGTTCGCCGCCTCGATGAACAGGATCGCGCAGAACGACGGTTCGGCGAGCCAGGCGGGCACGAGCTACAAGGGCGCCGTCATCGCCTACCAGAAGGCGCTCGCCAAGCAGCACCGGATCCAGCAGCGGCTCGCGAACAGCGGGTCGGACACCTCGACGTCTTCGAACCCGGCTCTGCTGAACGCGATCGTCGCCACCCAGGTGGCGCAGCTGCACCAGACCACGCTCGCCAGCCAGTACCAGAGTCTCCTGGCGACCCAGAGCAACTCGCCGACGCTGAGCGTCTTCGAGACCGCTGCCGGCGCCACCACCAATCACCAGTCGAACGTGGAGATCTACGTGTTCGGCGGCGTCCTCGCCGGCCTGCTGATCGGCGGCGCGCTCGCCACGCTGCTCGCCAACCGCAAGTCCTGGCACAACGCCAGGGCCGACTAGCTCCGGTCCGATGTCGCGGACGATCGGCCGCGCCCGACCCGGGCCCGTGATGGGTCACGGGCCCGAACGCCCGGGAGATCCTGGGCGCCACGGCCCGGGGCAAACCAGCTCACGCCGCGTGTGGCTCCAGGTCCTGCTCGCGGTGCTTGCCGTGCTCGCCGGCGCCGCGCTCGTGGTCGGCGTCGACCGCGTGGACGTGCACGGCGGCACCGATGTCATGGGGATCCTCGGGTTGCTCGCGGGCGTCTCGCTCGTCTACCTCGTCTGCACGACCGAGCCCGTCTACATCTTCACGCTGGCGATCGTGCTCACGCCGTTCGCCGGTAACTGGCAACAGCTCCACATCCCCGGGCCGGCAGCGCCCGACCGCCTGCTGTTCGTGATCGGAGCGCTGTCCGTGCTGTGCCGCAGCTACGTGATGGGGACGCTGCCCAAGCCGCGATTCGCGGCACCGCACCTCTTGATGGCGCTTGCCGTGGGCTACGCGGCGATGTCGGCGGTCGTGTGGCACAACCTGTTCCAGAAAGGGCCGGGGCTGCTGCTGATCGAGACCTTCGGCGTCCTGCCGTTCATCAGCTTCTGGCTCGGACCCGTGGTCTTCCCGACCGAGCGCGAGCGCACGATCCTGCTTCGCGCACTGGTCGCGATGGGAGCCTATCTCGGGTTCACCGCACTGATCGAGACGACGGGTCCCAGCGCGCTCGTGTGGCCGCGCTACATCCTCGATCCGAACGTTGGCCTGCACTTCGGACGCGCCCGCGGTCCGTTCGTCGACGCCGTCGCCAACGGAGTCGGCCTGTACGTCGGAGCGGTGGCGAGCGCGATCGCCGCCTACAAGTGGAGAGAGGTCCGCTGGCAGCGATGGCTCGCGGGCGCGATCTGCGTGCTGTGCCTGGCCGGGACGATCATGACGCTCGAACGCTCGATCTGGATCAGCACGGCCGTGGCGACGCTCGTGGGGCTGCTCGCGTCGCGCTGGACCCGCCGATTCGCGGTCCCCGTGATCGTCGGCCTCGCCGCGCTGTGCGCGGTGGCGATCTTCGCGATCCCCGGGCTCGAGAAGAACGTTTCGCAGCGACTCAGCAATCCCGATTCGCTGTATGACCGCGAGAACGCCACCCAGACCGCGATCGCGATGATCGAGACCAAGCCGCTGCTCGGTTTCGGCTGGAACCAGTTCGCGGCCAGACACGACAACTACATCCGCGAGAGCCCGAACATCCCGCTCACCGGGCAAGACATCGTCGTCCACAACGTGTACCTGACCTACGCCGTCGAACTCGGACTCATCGGCGCGACGCTGTGGCTGCTGGCCGTCGTCCTCGGCGCCGGCGGAACGGCGATCACGCGCGCGCCTCCCGACCTCGAGCCTTGGCGAATCGGACTCGTTGCGCTGCTGGTGTTCTTCCTCATCGGCGAATCCGCCGTGCCTCCGACTGTATTCGTCAATGCCTCGCTGTGGTTGTGGGCCGGCGTGGTCGCGTCGGCGCGCTATCCCGCGACCGCGCCCGAGTCCGTACGCCGTCGGCGCGAGGTCGCGTCCGCCACCCCGGGTACGGCCTGACATGACGAGGTTTCGACGCCTGCGCCCGGTTGCTGTCCTGGCTCTCCTGGCGACCGCGATCCTGGCCGGGTGCGGCCAATCAAGCCCGCCGATGCGGTCGAGCGGGACGGGATCCTCGGCGCCGCCCGCATCGCAAGCCCCCGGGACGGGATCCTCGGCGCCGCCCACCGCGCCGGGGCGCGCCGGCACCGGGCGCCTGTTCGCGGCGAGCAGCGTGTGGAACGCCCCGCTCGCGAACGACGCCAGGATCGATCCGTCGTCCTCGGCGATGATCAACTGGCTCGACGACCAGGTCTCCGAGGAGTTCGCGAAGGGCCCGACTCCGGACATCGAGGCGACCACCGACAGCACGCCGATCTACCAGGTGCCGCGTGACCAGCCGACGGTGCGGGTGGCGCTCCAGAACACTGCTTCCTGGGGGCGGACGCTGGCCGCGGCGTTTCGCTCGGTGCCGATCCCCCGGGGCGCCGTGGCGGCGACCGGGTCGGACGCGCATCTGACGATCTGGCAGCCGTCGACCGACCGCCTGTGGGAGCTGTGGGAAGCGCACCGCACCTCGACCGGCTGGCAGGCGGCATGGGGCGGCGCGATGGAGCACGTGTCGAGCTCGCCCGGGTACTACACCTCGGCGAGCTGGCCAGGAGCTCGGTCGTACTGGGGCTCGACTGCGACGAGCCTCCCGGTCGCGGCCGGCACGATGCTGATCTCCGAGCTGGAGGCGAGCAGCATCCATCACGCGCTGGCGATCGCGCTGCCGGCCGCGCGAGCCGGCGTGTACGCCTGGCCGGCCGAGCGCACCGACGGCACGGACGCCGATCCGGATTCGATCCCGGAGGGAGCCCACCTGCGGCTCGACCCCAACCTCGACATCGCCGATCTCCACCTGCCACCGGTGCTCCAGGTGATCGCGCTCGCCGCGCAGCGCTACGGGTTGATCGTCCGGGACAAGTCCGGGGAAGCCGTCGCGTTCTACGCGCAGGCTCCGACCGGCGGCACCGACCCGTATACGCGCATCTTCGCCGGGAATCCGCCCTACGACCTGCTCAAGCGGTTCCCCTGGTCTCACCTCGAGGTGCTTCGCATGCAGCTGCACCACGGGACCGGGTCACCGTCGTGACACCCCGCCGCGGCCAGCAGCTCTAACAGCTCTTGGGCGGCGCCAGCAACTGCAGGTGTGACCACGGGAACGACGCGAGGAACTGCGTCGGCATCTGATACTGGCCGCTCTCGGGGTTCTCGAAGTACTTCCCGTACGGATTCGGCAGGCCCGCTCGCATCAGCGGCGTCGGGTCCTGCGCGCGGAAGCCAACCGTTACACCGGTCTGATCGTTGACGATCAGACCGTACTTCTGGGCGGCCTCGGCGATCATCCGGGTGACCGGCGGCATCGCGAGCTTCGACAGGTTCAGCCTCGGGTCAAGACGGAAATGCGCTCCTTCGGGGATCGCGTTGGGCGACGGGTCGTATCCGTCGGTGCGCTGGGCCGGACAGTAGAACACTTTGGCCTTCGACTTGGGCACGAGCAGAGCGAGCGCGTGGTCGATGTGACCGGTTGCGAGGTCGTCGAGCGTGATCAGTCCCGCGGCGAGCGGAAGACCGGAGGCGGTGGCGCCCCAGTTGCTCTGCTCGAGCGTGGTTCGGTTGAAAGCGACGAGGTTCTGGTAGTAGCCGGGGCTCGAGGACACGTCCACGATCCGTCCTCCCCACCCCGCGACCCACTGCCCGGACGTGCTTCGGTGCATCTCCCACAGCTCCCAGAGCGTGTTTGTCGAAGGCTGGTAGATCGTCATCTGCGCGTCGGTGCCGGCCGCCGGCTGCGCGCCGGATGGGATCGGCACGGAGTCAAAGGCCTGATTGAGGGCAGAGGTGGAGTACGTGAATTGCACGTGCACGGTCGGCTGATTTGCCGGAACGGTGTAGATCGGGGTGCTGTAGTCGGTCGTGTTGATCCACGGACCGATCCCCGCAGTCAGGCTCGACTTCACGAAGCTGTCGAGATGGCTCGTTACGCCCCGCGAGTCGGGGGCGAGCCTGGCGTGCGCCGGCACGACGCGGTTCCACACGCTTGTCGGGCTGAACAGGCGGCCGCGCGGGGTCGTCTCGAGCGCCGATCGCAGCAGACCGGAGCCGGGACGCTGCTTAGGCGGCTGACGGGTCGCAGCGGCAGACGACATCGCGATCGACGATGGCGACATACCCGCCATCGCGGCGAACGCCGCAGCGAACGCCAACGCGGACACGACGAGGATCCGCGAGAGTGAACTTCCACTTCCACGCATTGCGTCTCGCATCGGCAACCGTCACTCCATTATGCCCCCGTTGCGGTCGTTTTTCGTATGCATGTCCATGCGTGTTCCTACGCATGTGTAGCCGTGGCTTTCCCGGGGGCGAGCAGGGCCAAACGCCGCCACCCGGATCGTCACCGAGAGGCGGTGAAATACCTTCGTAAACCTGTCTAAACCAGGGTGAGATCGGGGAACGCGGCCGCCACGTCAGTGGGCGGCGTGTCCCGACAGGCGCTTCCGAGTCCCGCGGCCTGCCGCAGCCGGCCGAGCCGGCGACGGAGCCGGCGGGCGGCGCCGGCAAGAGGTGCTCGACCCTCGAGCAACCGTAACTCGTGATCGAGCTCGCGTCGGCGACGATCGAGCAGCGCGCGGTGCGCGGGCGTCGGCAGGTCCGCCGGGTCGATCGTCAGCAACGCGGCAGCCTCGCCGCGGCGCAGCTTGAGCTCGTTCCGCGACGCCTGCTCGGCGTGAAGTCGGTACAGCGCGTGCTTGCCCGGAATCCAGGCGACGTCATAGCCGCTGACGGCGATTCTCAGCCAGAGCCCGTAGTCCTCGGCCGGCGTCGCGGCGGCATCGAAGCCCCCGACGTCCTCGATCACCTCGCGCGGCACGCTCGTGCAAACGTGCACGAAGTTGCGCTCAAGTAGCTCGAGCAGGAACGCGTCCCGGTCGGCGGGTGGAGGGACCGGCGGCTGCCGGCCCACCATCGCCCGCCGGCCCACCTTCCCCGTGATTGGGTCGAACGCGTAAGCATCGGTATAGGCGAACCCTGGCCTGGCCGCGGACGCCAACGCCCGAGCGGCCAGCTCCAGGTAGCTGGGCAGCCAGAGATCGTCGCTGTCGAGAAAGGCGACGTAACGACCCCGGGCCTCGGCGATCCCCGCGTTGCGTGCCGTCGACACACCCCGGTTCGGCTGCGAGACGAGCCGTACCCGCTCGTCCGCCACCCGCTCAACGGCTGTGGCCGTACGATCGGTCGAACCGTCGTCGACGACGATCACCTCGAAATCGGTGCGTGATTGGCTCAGCACTGACCTCACCGACGAAGCGATCGTCGCCTCGGCGTTATACGCCGGGATCACGACTGAGAATTCTGGTGCGGGTGCGGTCATCCGGGATCAACGGAGCCGGGGGCGCGGATTTCCGGTCGTGGCCAGCGCCCAAAAAAACGGGATGTCGTCGTGCCGGCTGCTAGATGTTCCGGGAAGCGACGATGGTCGGGGACGGCAGAAGGCCGTACCGGGCACGCTCGGCGGGCGAGTAGTCATCGCACGGCTCCGGCACCGCCACGTCCACGAACCCCGCCTCTCGGAGACGATCGAGCATGTCCCACCCGTAGATCCGCACGTGGTCCTCTTGTCCGAAGACCCGCAGACGCGAAGCGGGGTCGACGACGCCTGCGTCCTCGTACGTGTCAGGACGGTCGTGGACGGGGTGCTGCAGAACGGCGAGGCCGCCGGGCGTCAGCACCCTCCGAAGCTCCCGCATGGCCTTGCGGTCGTCGGGAATGTGCTCGAGGACGTGGTTGCAGATGACGACGTCGAAGCTCGCATCCGGTTCCGGGATGGCGGTGATGTCGCACCGCTTCATCGCATGCGGCGAATCGAGGTCCACACTCAAGTAGTTGGTGGAGAGTTCCTTCAAGCGGTGAGCCAATCCCAGCTCCGGCGCGACGTGGAGGACGCGGGCGCCCGCAGGAACCCGGTCGCGGAGCCACAACCAGAGGACGCGATGACGCTCGAGCGAGCCGCAGTGCGGGCAGCGGGCCTGAGGGCGACCGCGGTGCGGGACGAACCGGCGCGCTGACCGTTCGCACACTGGGCACCAGACGTGCCGGCCCGCATAGCGGACACGATGGGCGTATGTGCGGGCACGGAGCGCAACGGCCTTGGTTGCGTCGCGGAGTCGTGTCATGCGGATGAATCGATACCGATAGTAACGAGGAGAATCGTCTGTGACATTCCGGCTTTGTGCCCACTTCGCGCGCCGGCAGCACTATCATGTGGAGGATGGTCCACCGTCTTCGCGCCGGCGCCGCAGAAGTACCGCCATTCCTCCGGCGGCTCCGGCTCACTGGAAGTCTGGCCAGCGCGCGGCGCCTCGCCAAGGTTGAGCGCCTCTCCTCGTGCGGCGACGCGGTGCCGCCGACTGTTCACCGCGTTCGCGTGAAAGCACTCGGCTGCGATGTCGGCGTGCGGCAGGGCACGAAAGACTATTGCGCAGTGAGAGACACCTTCGCTGGCGGCTACCACCTTCCGCCGCCGGGCGTGACGCCGGACACGATCTTGGACTTGGGGGCCAACATCGGTATGACGATGGCGCACTTCGCTGTGTTGTATCCGCGGGCACGCATGATCGGCGTCGAACTCGATCCCGATAACGCGTCGTTGTGCCGCGAGAACGTGCGACCGTGGGCCGATCGCTGCAAGCTCGTCGAGGGAGCGGTCTGGACGGCCGACGGTGAGGTGACGTACGAACGCCGACGCGGCCTTGAGCAGGGATTTCACGTGGCGGGGGAAAGCGGCAATGCCATGGCGCCGGCGATCACGCTGAACACCCTCCTGGCCCGGCACGGGTGGGACCAGGTCGACTTTATGAAGATGGACATCGAAGGCGCCGAGGAGCAGGTGCTGCGCAGCGCGACGGAGTGGGCTGCGCAGGTTCGCTCGATCAAGGTCGAGGTGCACGGCACCTACACCGTTAGCGACTGTGCGAGTGACCTACGAGCGCTTGGCTTCGACGACCCGCATCGACGACCGCCACTGGGCGGCCGTCGTCGGGCAACGTGGCTCCGGCTGATCCGGTTCGTGAGAGCGCGGCGGAAGCTGGGTATTGACCGTCGGGGGGCGGCGGCGCTTTGCGAGCCTGCGCGGGACGACCGTCGCGCACACGAGCATCAAATCGTCCCATGCCGCGCGGAACAGCGTCCGCATCATGGCTGCGTAGAGGCTAAGCCCGATGGCGGCGACAGTGACCATTACCAGCGGGGCTGGAACGCCAGCCGTCGAGAGCAGCTTCATCAGCGGGAAGGCAACTGCGAATAGCGTCACCGAGCATAGGAGCGCCGGCCCAACATCATGAACGAGGGCGCGCACCGGCACGTCAACGAGCCGCTCGATCAGAACCTGCACAGCGAGCGTAATCGACACCTGATACGCCGCCACACTGAGCGCCACCCACACTACTCCAAGCGGCGCCGCCAGGTATACAACGACCGAGAAGAACGACAGCCCAACTAGGTTGATGATGACGAGCCAGCGAGGCTTGCCCACGGCCATCAGCAGCGGGCCGCCGCCAGTACCAACGACCGCGGCCAGACCGCCCACCGCGAGGATCTGCGTCGGCACCACCGCGGCGCTCCAGCGGTCGCCGTAGAGAAACGGAATCACGAGCGGCGCGATCGCCGCCAGGAGCATCAGCAATGGAAAGAGAACCGCCGCGTGGACACGGACGATGCGGGCGCGCATGCGGCGTACGGCGTCGGGGTCACCCATGCGGGAGTAGATCGGAAAGGCGAGCTGAAGCATGATCCGACTGACTTTTCCCTGATACTCGACGCCGAGTGTGAACGCGCGCCAGTAGAAGCCGAGCTGCACTTGTCCGAGTCTTGCACCGAGGATCATGTAGTCAACATTTTGGTAGGCGGTATTGATGACCGAGGCGGTGCCGGCTGAGGCTCCGAACCCGAGAAGCTCGCGCATCATTCCTCGATGGGGAACCGGCCGCGCCGGTGACGCCGACGCACACACCATCGCCGCCTGGAGCGCCGCCATCGAGATCGTCCCGATGATGATCGCCGTGCCGCCGGCACCGGCGACGGCGGCCGCGATTGACACGACCGAGCCGAATATCGTCGACGCCAGGTCGAACGAGCTGAGCCGGCGGAAATCGAGACGGCGTTGCAGACGTGCCGTGGGGACGACACTGAGCGCGGCAAACGGCAGCGCTAGCGCGGAGAGCTGCATCAGGCTCGTCGTTTCATCTCCGAACACGGGCCGCGTGATGAGCGGTGCCACCAGCACCAGGATCACGAACATCGTGCCTGCCGTCACCAGCGCCAGGAAGCTCGTTGCTTGGAACGCCTCGGTTCCTTCCTCGTTGCGTTGCACGAGCGGCGCGGCCAGTCCGAGCTGGATCACTCCTCCGGTCAGCGCGTACAGCGCGAGTGCGATCGCGACCGAGCCGAATTCGCCGGGCGCGATCAGCCTGGCCAGGACGACGCTGGTGACGAGTCCCGCCGTCTCGGCGAACACCCGAACTACCGCGTACCAGCGAACGCCTCCCAACGCTGCGGCTTTGATCGAGCCTGCGACCGGCGGCGTCTCGACGGGCTCCTGCGGTCGTTCGAAGTTCTCCATCTAGCTTCGCTCTTCCGGAAGCCGCGCTTCGGAACCGATGCGGATCGTGCGATAGACATCCTCGAGGCGGGCGATCAGCCGGTCCGCATCAAACTCCCGCGCGATCCAAGCGCGCCCGATGCAGGTCCGCTCGCGCCAGGAGCCGCGGTCGGTGAGGAGGCGCACGATTTGGGTCGCGAGCGCCGTCGGGTCATCCGGCGGGACCAGCTCTGAGCGGTACTCCGGCGGAACGATGTCCGGAATGCCGCCTACGTTCGTCGCCACGACCGGCATCCCGGTCGCGAGCGCCTCCTTGGGAGCAACGGGAGATCCCTCCTCCTCGCCGGCTTCGCTGCGGCGGCTCGGAACGACCAAGACGTCGGCGGCGTGCATGGCCTGAGCCACGGCCTCGGGGCTTTGAACGCCGCGGAACTCGACGTGCCCGTCCACCCCGAGATCACGGGCAAGCTTTTCGGTCTCACTCCGGAGCTCCCCGTCGCCGATGACCTCGAGGCGCACGCGATGGTCGCCCTGGAGCACCTGAGGGAGGGCTGACACAAGCGTGTCCAACCCCTTGCAAGAGACGAGCCGCCCGACGAACAGTAGGCGTGGATCGCGTCCATTCGTCGCCGGGTCCCGATACCGGAAGCGGTCTAGTTTCACGCCGGCCGGGATCACATCGATATTGCCCCGATAGCCCAGGTCACGTAGCCGCCGGCCGAGGAGGTTCGAGACGACCGTGGCCCACCGCAAGGGCCCGAACAGTCGCTGATACGCCTCGAGGTTCTCCGGGTCTCTGTGAGGCCAGGCATTGATGTCGCTGCCGTGGAACGAGACCAACGCGGGTACCCCGAGAGACGCGATGTCATCGACCTGGCAGGCGTTCCATCCGAAATGAATGTGCACAACCTCCGGCCTGTGCGCCCGAATCGCCGCGGCCCAGCCGCGGGAAACGAGGGCGCTGGGCGGCTGCGGAAGGAGCCGCTGCCGCGCGCGCCGAGCGAGGGATTGCCTCGGCAGCTCGAACACCGAAAGCGCCTCGCCGGCGCCGGTCGGGGGGATAAGCGACAGCACGTCCGTGCGCCATCCCCGTCGCTGCAGTTCCAGGATCGCGTCGAGCACGAACGTCTGGGACGGCTCGCCGAGGCGGCGAACCACGTGAAGTACCCGGCCGCGCGGCGCTGCGTCAGTCATCGAGGACACGTCCGAGGACGACTCCGGCCGCGACAGGAAGCTGCGCGGCCACGTAGTTGACCCACCACACGACCGTCTTGCGATGGCCCGGAAGAGGCTGCTCGAGACGGTGCCAGGCAAGTCCACGGCGGTGCGGCATGTACAGGTAGCGATCCCACGGGTTCGGCGAGAGCTCGCGCAGCCGCCCTTGAGCGTGCAGACGATGCGCCGCCATGCCCCTGCCGATCCGGATCGACTTCACGGCAAGCGCGCGCATCGTCGATCGGCTCTTGTGCATCACCAGCGCATCCTGCGCGTAGCGAATGGTCACGCCGGCATCATTCGCGCGAAGGCCGAACTCGCGGTCGCCGCCCGAGCGAAGGCGCGGGTTGAAGAGGCCCACGCGTTCGAAGACCGAGCGCCTTACGAACAGATTCGCCGTCGCTCCGTATCCCTGCTGGGCGTACGCCTCTTGGTCCAGGAATCGGATCGCGTCGACTACGGCCGCGGCCGTCGCATGCGACGGAAGCTCCGCCGCCACCCGGCCAGACACCATGTCGGTCGTCGGGTCGAGGGCGGCCAGCCCGTGCTCCAGCCACGTCGACCCGGGCACGCAGTCGGCGTCCGTGAACGCGAGGATCGGTGCGGACGCCACCTCCAGGCCGGCGTTCCGCGCGGCGTACGACCCACCTCGTTGCTCCAGGCGCAGGTAGCGCACGCGCGGAAGTCCGTTTAGTCGCTCGAGTGTCAAATCGCTCGACGCGTCATCGACGACGATCACCTCGTAAGGCGAATCGAGGGTCTGCTGAGCAAGCGCGGCCAGCAGGCGGTCAACGCCGGCGCCGTCGTTGTAGACGGGCACGATGACCGACACGATGGGATGTTCCGGGTGCCTCGGATGTCGCGTGTGGCTCGGTTCGCTCATATCGCCTCCAACGTAAGTCGTCGACGCCGCCCAAAGGAATCTCATGTCGCACGATCGCTCGTGGTGAGCCAGAAGGTGAAGCCACGCGTGTCGACGCCGCGCATCCGCTCGTTTGACCACAGGGGAGCGAGTATCTCTTTGAGGCTCGGCTCGAGCCCGACATAGTGGCAGGGTAGGACCGGCGTGATGGTCGCGCCTTCCGCTAGCAGGTAGGATCCGAGCAGATACTGCTCGGAGTAATACCGTTGACCCCACTGCGGTGGATAATCCCACGGCAGGAGGATGTCATGTACACCGACGAGGACACCCGGGGGTAGTGCGGGCAGTATCTCCAGAAAGAACACAACCGCATCCGAGTTCATGAACGCACGATGTGACCCGTCGAAGAACACCATGTCGCCAGCCCTGACAGCTTCGAAGACCGTCAGATCGACTGTCTCCAGCGGCGCGCGGATCACTTCATCGCACAGCTCGTCGATCTCGGCGCGCGGGTGCGGATCGATCGAGGTGATTCGCGTGTCGAGTCTACCGTCGCGGCGCGCTCTGGCCACAAACTTCGTCGAGTTGCCCGAGCCGATCTCGACGTAGTGGCTGGGGGCAAGTGACCGCATGAATCCATAGAGCGACACTCCGTCGAGGGCGAGCATCCACGGCGGATGCTGGATCCACCCAGGCTCGATCGGCGTGGGGTCGAGCCCGATACTGAGAAGTTCCTCCTGGAAGGAGAGGAACTCGCATAGTCGATTGGCATACTCGTGCCGTCCCTGGGCGAGGATCGCCGCCAGTCGCGCATGTTCGGGCTTGCCCCACCCAAAGCGCGGCACGTCCTCGGCCGCCGGTGGGTACTCGAAGGCTAGGTAGGTGCTGTTGGTCAGCTGGCCTGCGCGCTGAACCAGCGCATCAGCCAGCACGCGGCGACGGCGCACGGGATCGGTCAGGGTGCGATACGTGGCTCGGACCTGACGCGCAGTCGTTCGCAGAGCGCGCTTGGAGGGGATAGGAAAGTCGAGGGTCGAGTCCGGGCTCATGATGCTCGTGCACGAAGTCGCGCCCGCAGTCGAGTCTCGGCGACCGGGTCGGGATTCTTCACAGCGTGGACGATGCTGCGCAGGCGTCCAGATGGAGTGTCATCGATCAGGATCAGTTGGATGTCGGACGGCCGCTCGTGACGTTCCATGCTGTCGAGCAGCGCACTCAGGCCGTGGAGATCTGTGGGCGTCGGACCCATCGGGACGATCACGGAGAGCATCTAATGCAGCTCGGCGAACTGCTCGCGGACGAAGAGACCATCCATCTCGACCAGCCTGCCTGACTCCCAGTCGGTGTAACCCGGATCGACGGCAAAGAAGGCGAACCCGAGTGCCGCCATGCGATCACATATGGTGCGCCAGTCGGCATGATCCTCGTACAGCGGGAACAGCGCCAGCTCGAGTTCGACCGCGAGCACGTCGGAGAGGTAATTTCCCGCACCATTGAGTACGGCGAGTTCGGTGCCTTGGACGTCGATCTTCACATACACCCGCTCTCCACCGTTGACGCACGATTGCGCGAGGTGTTCGATCGTTGCGACGTCGACCGTTTCCGTCCCAACGTAGCGAGCCGCGCGCGTGGTCCCGAATTCGAACTCTTTCTGGGCCAGAAGCGAGCTGCTCTTTCCTTCGTTGCCGGCGATGTTGAGCGTCGCTGTGCCGGGCTCGGAGCCTACGGCCACCCGCTGTGCCGTCCACATCGGGTCCGGAGCACAGGCCTCCGCAAGCCGCGTGAACGCCTCCGACGCCGGCTCGAAAGAGACCACACGGCCCCGGTAGCCGTGGCGGCGAATCTCGCTGACATACTGCCCGCTGTTCGCGCCGACGTCGAGGACGAGGTCGATACCAAGTCGCTTGAACACTCGAGCGCGCCGGTACTCCCAGGTCGGCCCGCCGTAGCGAGACGTGACAGGTGGCGGCGGTGGTGGCGCCAAGCGCGAGCGGATGCGACTGACGAGACTTCTCATGACCCCGCCTCCGACAGTAGAGCTGGCAACAGCTCATCTCGCACGCGTTGCTCGAGGGAATCCGCAGAGAACGGCCGCAGAAGGATGCCCGCCCTGCCACGGTACTCGGTTCGCTCCTCATCAGTCATATCGAAGGCTGCCTGCAGCGCCCGGGCGAGATCGTCGGCGCCGTCGCCGTCGGCGACGAGGCGCGGATCGAGCTCGCGCGCTATCGGCAGGGCGACGAACGGCCCCGGCGATGGAGCCGTGACAAGAATCGAACCGTCCGCCAGGGCCTCCAGTTGCGCCAGTCCGTAGTCCTCAAACCGGGAGGCCGCCACGTAGATCTCGGCGCGGCTCGTGAGCGCGCGGTGCTCAGCCAGGGAAAGCCTCCCGCGCCACTCGATGCCCGCCGGCTCCGGGATGCCCCGTTCGCGGAGATACCCCCTTCCGGCGTCGCGCGCAATGCCGGTGATCACCAACCGGCGGTCGCCCTGAGCCACCCGGGACCACGCCTGCAGGATGCGATCGAGACCCTTCTTGTGCGGAGACGCCGCGTACGCCACGACGATCCGCTCCCGGATGCGAGACTGACCCGTCGTCGGGCCAGACTCAATCGGAATCGGGAGCGGCACCACGCTGCTGTTCTCCGGAAGGATCGATGCGATGGAGGGATCTAGGCTTACCCCCACGGGGGCGAGGATGCGCGCTCGCTCAAACTGACGACGCTCGAGCCAGTGCTCGATCGCGAACCCGCGCCCCTGCCGGCTGAGACGAGCGGGAGCATCGAAGCGGATGCCAACGCGACCGACGCTTCGACGGCGGGGTTGCAGCAGCGCGCTGTGCGACGTGGCGTAGAGGATCGCGCGCGGACGGTGATCGCGGACACCGCGGCGCGCCGCACCGCGAAGCATCCACGCCTGGAACAGGTCAATCGTGAGCATCGACTTCCAGAGCTGTCGCTTGACTCTGTATGGAAGGAAGTAGTCGGCGGTGACCATCGCGGAGCTCACTCCCGCCTTGCCTAGCGCGCCCATGATCGCTCGATCCGCGCGCTGGTGTCCGAGCGTGGTCCCGGATGCAACGTACAGGACATCCACCGGGGAGAGACTCGATCGAAGTGCGCGTCCGGCCATGTAGCGCCCAGAGATCACGGCAATCCTGTACGGGCTCAGCCGCTGACGATGCGGTTTCGTATCGGGAGGGTGCTCCGTCCACCACTCGCGGACCGATCGCCGCACCGTAGGCACCTCGAGCTCGCCGGCACGCTGCCGTGCCGAGGAACTCTCGGTAGCTGCGGTGGTAAAGCGCTCGCGGGTCCTTGTGCAGTCCGATGGTGACCTGGCACGGTCAACGCCGGATCGAACACGATCGCGAAGCCGCGCGCCAGAACGCGATCGGACCATTCGAAATCCTCTGAGGCGATCAGCGTCTCGTCGAACGGCTCCTCGCCGCCAGATGTCCGCGCGCCAGGACGAGGCATGGTTCGAGAAACCCCACAGAGGGTTCGGTAGAGCTGAGTATCCGCGCAGCTGGAACACGTCGGTGAGCGGCGAGCCGTCCGGCAGCGTCTGCTGCCCGTTGGTCGCCGCCACGTCCGGCAGTTCGTAGTGGCGGAGGGCGAGCTCGATCCAATCGCGGCGTGGGATCACGCAATGCGATGACACGGCGAAGTGGACCGGTGCCGCCGCCACGGACGCTCCGCGATTGAGCGCTCGGCCGTATGAGAACGGAACATCTCTCAGCTCGACGATCCGGTCCGCCATGCGCTCCGCGATCGCCACCGTCTCATCCTGGGAGCCCGAGTCGACAACGATGAGCTCCGCGCGAACTGTCTGGCTGCGCAAAGACTCCAGACAGGCGCTCAGCGTCGATGCCGAATTGAAGGTCCTGACCACGACGCTAGCCCGCGTGAGCACCCGGCTCATTCCGCGGCCCTCAGAGACTGGCGAACGGCGAGCATCACGCGGTGGGGTGGCGCAAGCGGCCGGCTGGACAGCTCCCGCCAGGTCGCATTCGGGATACGACGTCCAACCTCGAATGCAGCATTGCTCAACGGATCCAGCAAATCGAGGATCGCAGCGTCGATGTCGCCACGGCAATACGACGCCGAGGGACCGGATGGTCCCGCCGACAATGCTCCGCCCGACACGCAGCATGCTCCGGCGCGGACCGACGAAGCCGGAATATCGCTGCTCGAGCCATTCGGCGCCGGAGCCATGGCGTGCTCGCTGGCCGAGCAGATCAACCACCCGGCGGCGGGATCGATGCTCGACGGCGGCATCAGGTCGAAGCTCAAATTCCCAACCGTCGCGCCGGAGACGGAAGCAGAGATCCGCGTCGCCGCCCGACCGCACGTCGTCCGCGAACCCTCCCACCTCCTCGAAAACCGCACGTCGGACCATGCAGTTCGCGGTCTTTGCGTACGGCTGGCGCATCTGCAGCGTGTTCGTCTGATCGATCAGGCGCCGCAACCGCGAGTAGCGGCTGGCGATCGACTCCTGTTGGCCCGCTCCGGACCGCGTATCGGTGACCGCGCCGACCAGAAAGCCAGCGCGCGAGGCCGGATCCACGGTCAGGTAGCGGTCGATCAGATCCGGCGCCGGAAGCACATCGGCATCCAGAAAGAGGAGCCAGGTCCCGCAGCCAGCGGCGGCACCTCGGTTCCGGGCGTAGTAAGAAGACTGGCGCTCGTGCGCCCCGAGGATTCTCCAGGACGGAGGGTGGGGCAAAGCATCCATTGCACCCCCGCGAGTGTTGTCGACGACCGTGAGCGAATCGCGCGGTCCCAACTCGAGACGCCGCAGGCGTTCCATTATTTCCGTGAACTCCCCGCGAGACCCAGCAAACGGGATGATCACATCGACGGAGTCACGCATTCCGTTGACCCCAGGCCTGCGCCGTTATAGTCACCGACATGTTGTCGCGAGCGATGCGAGCCGTGCAGGAGATCCAGCACTTCCTCGATGTGCTTTCCATCGTGCCGTCTACACACGAGCGTTTGAAGCTGATCTGCTCGTGGGTGATGCTCCTGCTCAAGCAGAACGCCGGCCTGGCCCGAGACTTTTCCGCGAGGTTGACCTGGCAAGGACCGACCGGACCCATCACCGCGACCATCTCGGATCTTTCAGAGCTGAAGATAATCCGCGAAGTGTTCTTTGGGGATGAGTACCTGGCTCCAGATGGTGTCGATCCGAAGGTCATCGTCGACTTGGGCAGTAATGCCGGCTTTTCGGTGTTGTTTTTCAAGTCCGTGTATCCAAATGCTCGAATCGTCGCGGTTGAGCCCCACACGGGAACCTTCCAGCGGCTCCGCCTCAATACGTCTCACCTCGACGGCGTCGAATTAGTGAACGCAGCCGTCACCGATCGCGACGGTGAGGCCACGCTCTTTTCCGGGAGCGAAAGCTGGGCCGCGGCGCTCACGCCATCAGCCGATCGTCGTACCGAAACCGTCATACCCGCGGTCACGCTCCAGCGCATCGTCGAGGACCTCGACTTACCCCGGATCGATCTCCTGAAGATGGACATCGAGGGCGCCGAGGAGCAAGTTCTTGCCTCCTCAGCATCGGTTCTCCGCCAGACTCGGTCGCTGATCTTCGAATACCATCAGGAGCACAGCAGGGAGACGTTGTGGACGTTGCTCGACCGCCTGCCAGAGTTCCGGCTGGTTCGCTTCAAGGGAGACTCTCGGCGCCACCCCGTAGTCACGCTGACCCGCGTAGGCTTCGACTGAATATTCTCAGCTGGCATCGCGCGGCTCATCCGTCGAAGCTCCCTGAGCTATCACTTGCGGACAATGCGTACGTCGGCCCCGGCGCGGTCACCTGATCAAGGGCCTGCTCCGGCTCGGTCAGGCTGATCGGCTCACCGTCGCGCTCCATCGACAGGTTCGCCGCGCTGAGCACGCGGACGATCTCGCGCCCGAGCCGCGCGTGCGAGCGCGGCTCGGTGCCAGTTCGGATCGCGCGCGCGAAGTCGGCGAGCTCGAGTGATAGCGGCTCGGCTGCATCGATCCGCGGCGCCACCATATCGCCCGTGCGATACGTGAGCTGGTACTCGCCGAACGTGGGCGGTGCCTCCTCGTGCGAGAACTCGAGTCCACGATCGTAGATCCGGATCGACTCGTCGGACGAAGTGTCGTCGTACTGGACCATGCGCTGGGAGCCTACGATGACCGTCTGACGCAACTTGCGCGGAGCGAGCCACGATATCTGCACGTTCGCGGTCACGCCACCGGCGAATGTCAGAGTCAGGAACGCGGTCTCTGGAACGCCAGGCTGGAACACGCTGAGGCCGGACGCCACGACACGAACCACGGGGCGGTTCAGCCAGTAGAGCATGATCGAGACGTCGTGCGGTGCGAGGTCACTGACGACGCCGTCGCTCTGGTAAAGCCCGAGGTTCATCCGCGAGGACGTGATGAAGTAGATATCGCCGAGCTCGCCCGACCTGATCAGGTCGCGCACCTTGTTCACTGGCGGGCTGTACACGAAGGTGTGACCGGGCATGAGCGTCCGTTCCGCCTCGTCTGCCATCCTGAGCAGATCGTCGGCCTCGTCCGGATCCATCGCCAGCGGCTTCTCGACGAGCACGTGCTTGCGCGCGGCGAGCGCACGCCGCGCCAACTCATAGTGAGTGCGCGGCGGCGTCGCAATCGCGATCGCGTCAACGTCCGGATCGTTCAGGAAGCGGTCGAGGTTCGACCGCACCGGCACGCCCGGGTACCGGCGCGAGAAGTCGGCCGACCGTTTGAAGTCGAGCTCGCAGATCCCTCCGAGATGGAACTCGGGACGCTCGGTGATGTTCCGGACCAGGTTCGGACCCCAGTACCCGAACCCGACGACGACGATGTTGATCGGCCGCGCGCGCGAGAAGTCGTTGTCGGCGACGGCGAGAGTGGTCTGTTCAAGCACCTCCACCAACGGGCGAAACGGTCTCCGACTTGCGGCTTACGTCCGGCCGCCGGGCCTCAACCGCCCCGAGCAACCTTTTTTCCTACCTCATTCACTCGGGGGTGACGGCAGCCAGGCGGTACGTTGCGCGTTGCTAAACATGCCCGATCGGGTCAAGACCGCAATCGTCGATGCGTCGGCGGAGGATGCCCTCCAGGGCTGCGAATACTCAAGACAGTCGCGCTATCTGACATCAATCGCGAATCGTCCGCTGATCGCGCATGTCATCGATGGTCTCGCCAGTAGCGGGATCGAGTTGATCGTGATCGCGTGCGGATCGGCGATCCGCCGGCAGCTCGCACCGGTCCTGCGGGACGGCGATCCGTGGGGCATCGACATCACCTTCTTCGACGCCGCGCCCGATTTGCACAGCTGGGCGCTCGTGTCACGCATGCGCGCAACGGTGTCCGAGGAGCCGGTGCTCCTGCAACCCGCTGACTGCCTCTTCACCGGGCAGATCACCCACTTGCGTGACTACTTCCGCGCCGACGCGATCGACCTCGTGCTGCTGGTCCGGCCCGGCACTGGCCGAGGGGGCGCGATCCCGAAGCGGGTGGGACGCGCGGATTCGATTCGCTTGCCCCGTGAGCACCCGGAAGGCACCGCGCTCGTCCTCGGTCGTTCGGTGTGGCCGATCCTCGAGCAGCTTTCGGGTGGACCGATGACCACACAGGCGATGATCGAATCGCTCGATACCGCGGGTCTCCGGGTTCGTGCGTGCGAGGTCGGTGAGCACTGGTGTTACTCCGGCTCCTCCGAGCAGCTGCTCGCGGCGAACCGGATCGTGCTCGATGCGATGCCCCTCGACGCTACCTCGGCTTGCCTCAGCGACGACACCGACGCGCAGGGGCGCGTCGTGGTCAGCCCGTCCGCGCGCGTCTGCCGCAGTTCGCTGCGCGGCCCGCTCGTGATCGGCCCGAACGCGGTCGTCTCAGACTCGTTCATCGGCCCGTACACCGCGATCGGCTCGGGGGCTACGGTCGTCGGCGCCGAGATCGACTACACGATGGTTCTCGACGACGCCGAGATCCGCTACCCCGGCCACCGGCTGCAGTCGAGCGTGATCGGCGAGGGAGCGCTCGTGTCGAAGACGTTCGAGCTGCCGACGGGAATGCGGCTCGAGCTGAGCCCCGGCTCGAGCGTGATCCTGAGCTAGTCGGTGCGCTAGTCGCCGAACGACGCGATCGCGTCGACGACCTGCTCGACCTGGTCCCCGAGCATGCCCGGAAACATCGGAAGCGAGCAGATGCGATCGGCCAACCTGCTGGCCACGGGAGCAACGTCGAGCGCTGCGTCTCCCGCGAACTCGCGAAACGCGTCGCTGCGGTGGATCGGCACCGGGTAGTGGATCGCGGTGGCGACGCCGCGAGCGTCGAGGTGTTCGCGGAGCGCGTCGCGCTGGTCGGTGGTGACGACGAACTGGTGGTAGACGTGGTCGGCCGGCGCTGGCGCCGCCACCGGCGGCGTCACGTTGGACACACCGGAGATGCCCGCGCGCAGCGAATCGGCGATCCGCCGGCGATCGGCATTCCAGCCGTCGAGACGCTGCAGCTTGCGCTCGAGCACCGCAGCTTGTACGGCGTCGAGACGCCCGGTCGTCCCGACCAGACGATGGTGATAGCGCGGCTCCTCGCCATGAGACCGCAGCAGGCGGACCCGCTCGGCGATGTCGGTGCGGTTCGTCACGACGGCCCCCGCATCGCCCCAGGCGCCGAGGTTCTTGGCGGGATAGAACGAGAAAGTGCCCGCGTCGCCCCAGGTTCCGACGGGGCGATCATCGTAGGTCGCGCCTTGAGCCTGGGCGCAGTCCTCGACCACCCACGCGCCCCAATCCTGCGCGAGCCCGACGATGTCGTCCATGTCCGCCGTGCGGCCGAACAGATGAACGGGGATCACGCCCCGCACCCGCGGGCTGTGGGCGCGCTCGAGCGTCGCGGCGGTGACCAGCTGCGTATCAGGATCGACATCGGCAAAGCTCGGACGTCCGCCGGCGAGGATCACAGCCTCGGCGGTGGCTACGAACGAGTTCGCGGGAACGATCACCTCGTCCCCGGGCGCGAGCTCAAGCGCGCGCATCGTCAACGTGAGTGCCTCGGTACCCGAAGACACGCCGACGGCGTGAGCGGTCTGGCACGACGCGGCGAGCGCGGTTTCGAAGCTCTCGACGAACGGCCCTCCGATGAACGCGCCGCTCTTAGCCACATCCTCCACGGCGTCGACGAGCTCGCGCAGCATCGCGGGATCGTGATTGTCCATGACCGTGAGCGGGACTTGCGTCTGGGTTGTCATCGGCTCGGTGCTGGTAGTTGACGTTTCAGCCGGCGTCGCGAGACTCGAACTCGCGCAGCCGGCGCTTGGTGTCGTGTTCGGGCGCGTCGCGCCCGTCCGCGCCCCGTCCCCTGAAGTAGTCCTTCTCCCACGCGTCGAGATCCTGCTCGTAGTCACCCGAGTGCAGGCCGAGGAACTTGCGTACGTGCAGCTCCTCCCTGCTCTCGAGCCACTGCTTCCAGCCCCTGGCGGTCGGCGGGTCTTCGCGGACGTGGCGGATCTCGGGGGCGAATGCTTCGAGCTCGCCGCGGCGAGACGGCACGATCATGCAGAACGGCTCGTCCTTCTCGAACCTGACCGTGCACTGCGGGCGGGTCACCTTCCAGTTCATGGTGAACGGCGCCGTAGCCCAGTCCGTCTCGACGAGTCCTTCGAGCGCGCACACGCCGTCCTTCGGCCAATTCGCCGGCCCCCGCGCGAGCAGGTTGTAACCGGGCGCGGTACGGAACAGGTACGGAATCGTCCACGTGATGATCCCTTGCCCGAACAGGCTCTCCACGCTCGGTGACCGCTGCGCGCCGCCGTCGAAGTCGATCGTCAGCGCGTCCCGCTCGGAGCCGCCATCCCACACGACATCGAATCCGAGTGGGTTGAGCAGGACCCATCCAGACTCGTTCGCCATCAACAGCGGCAGGCATCGGTTCGCGAAGCGGCTGCGGGTGGCGTTCATCCAATCGCGCCAGCGGGGCGCGGGCGCGATCTCGACGAGCGACGCCCCCGGCGCCGACGCGTGGTACGCAGTGAGCGTCGGCGCATCGACTTCCGTGGGCAGCGACGGCACCGGTTGATCGGGGGCGTGAAGCATCCGGGATCAACGGACGACGCTGCCGATTCTCGCGGGGGTCCTCGATTAGGATCACGAGTCGGATGCTCGCCGGAATTTACGATCCGCGTGAGCGGCCTGCGGGACCCGGGGTGGCCGGGCGCCTGCGCAGCGCATTCGGCGCGGACGCGGAGAGCCGGGCCCGGTTCGCCGGCCCGCTCGCGGTCGTCTGCGACCACCTCGCGGGAGACGAAGCCGCCGGTTGCGCGCTGGAAGGCACGCTTTATAACCGGCCGGAACTCGCCGAGAAGCTCGACGAGGACCCCGGGCTCTCCGACGAGGGGTTGCTCGCACGCGCGCATCAGCGATGGGGCGAGACGATGCTCACGCGGCTGCGCGGCGCGTTCGCGCTGGTCGCCTGGAGCGCCGGTGGCGGAACCGTTCTGTTCGCACAAGATCAGGTAGGGATCGGAGCGCTGTTCCTGCACCGCAGCGGCGGGGAGCTGGTGTTTGCCTCGGAGATCCACCATCTGCTCGCGCTGCTCCCGCGGACGCCCGGGCCCAACGAGATCGCGCTCGTGCGCTGGCTGGCGACCGCCGACCTTGGCGACGGTCTGACGATGTTCGACGGCGTCCGCCGGCTCGGCGCTGGCCGCCGCCTGACGATCGCTCGGGGTCGGCATACCGAGGACCGGTACTGGGCCCCGACGTACGAGGCGCCGCTCGAGGGCTCGAGACTCGAGGTCGCCGCCCACTTAAAGGACGCGCTCGCGCGTGCCGTCGGGCTGCGCACGCGCGGGATCGGATCTGTCGGAGTCACGCTCAGCGGCGGGTTCGACTCCTCGGCGGTAGCCGCGGTCGCGGCGATGGTGAGAGCGCCGGGTCAGGACCTGTGCGGCTACTCAACTGTGTTTCCCGACGAGCCCGAGATGGACGATCGGGACTATCTCGATGTGCTCGCCGCGGTTCTCCCGGTGCGCAACGTTCGCTACAAGGTCGAGCCCGGCGGCGCGCTCGAGATCGCGCTGACCTACCTGCGGGACTGGCGGCTGCCGTTGTCGGGGCCGGGCTGGGTGACCGAGCTTCCGCTGATCCGGCGAGCCGCCGACGACGGCGTTCAGGCGATCCTCGATGGCCAGGGAGGCGATGAGACGTTCGGGATGGTCCCGTTCTTCGTCGCCGACCTGGTCAAGGCCGGACGTTTGCTGTCGGCGGTCGACCTCGTCCGCCACGGCTTCCCGGGAGCCGGAGGCGGGGCGCCGTGGCGCCCGACCGCGCGCGTGTTCGCCAGATACGGGCTCCGGCCGGCGCTGCCGCACTCGCTTTACGCGGCGTTCCGCCGCCTCCGAGTCTCACACCACCCCACGCCCGCGCACCTCAATGACGCTGCGTCGACGCTGCTGCGCGGCAGCGAGGACGGCCTACGCTGGCTGCGCGATGGATCCGAACCGCGCTGGTGGTTGAACCTGAAGCAGCTTCTGACCGATGATCGCGAGGCCGCCGGCCTCGGGGACTTCGTACGCCAGCGCGCCCAATGGGTCGGCATCGAGGCGCGCCCGCCGCTGTTCGACGTCGACCTGATCGACACCGTGCTCCGCATCCCACCGCAGTTCCGATTCGACCCCTATCTGGATCGGCCAATCGGCCGCGAGGCGCTCGCCGGCGTGCTTCCGGACCTGGTCAGGTTGTCGCGCCGCAAGAGCAACCTCGCGCCGCTGTACCACCGCGGACTGATCGGTCGAGACCTGCCGCTGATCCGCCAACTCCTGGGCAGTGATCGTCTCGAGATCGCGCCGTGGGTCGATCTCGAAGTCGTGCGTGGTCTGATTGGAAACCCGCCGCCGGTCGGCGGGCCGAACTGGTACGAATGGTTGGGCGCGATCTGGGGGTGCGCCACGGCCGAATGCTGGCTCCGGTCGCTGTCGGACCCGGCGTTCGCCGAGACGACGCTCGAGCGCTCGCCGGTGGCACGACTCAAATACTCAGAGACAGGCTGAGCTGAGCTTGGTTACAGAGCTGCGGCTCCCCGGTCGGTTAGCACTTTTCTCGCACCAACCTTTCCCCACCTTGACCGTGGCGGCGCCCGTGCTTAGCCTCGGTCGTTGGGACCGAGCCCCCGTCAATCGGAGGATGCATCATGGAACGAGTGAAGCCCGAATACACGAAACCGGAGATACGCGACTACGGACAGTTGCAGCAACTGACCGCCGCGAACCTGCACGGCACGATCACGGACGTCCCCAAGGGCAGTCCGGCGCCGGCCGTATTCAGCTAGCGGATTCGCTGGCGAGCAACTAGCAGCGGGGCGCTCGTCGGTCGCGCGCTCCTACAGTTCGGCCAGCATGTGAAATTCGTCCTGGGAGTCAGGCAGGAGCGCGCGGCCGCAGTACTCGACCCACGCGTGCGCCTCGAACTCGCCGCCCTGATTGACGCCTATCAGCAGCTTTGTGTCAATTCCGCGGTGCGCGAGCAGTGCAGTGAGCACGAGTGACTGCATCAGGCACCGTCCGTCGGCGGGCACCAACCTGAGTGTCCGCTGGACCGCACGCGCCAGCCGTGCAGCACGCAGGTAGGTGACCGCGGTCGGCCCGTTGTCCGCGATCGCGTCGCGTTCGGATTGCCGCCGCGCGGCCCGCCGCGCCGCGGCGAGCGCGTCCGGGAACCGATCGCGGGCCAGGCGCACGCGCACCCGGCAGTAGATCGCGAGGATCTCGGCGACGAGCAGCACGCGCCGAGCCAGCGGCAACGGGCGAGCCAGGTCAGGCGGAACCTCCGAGATGCCAACGGAGTCCACCCGAGCGGGCACGCGTCAGTCCGGTCAGTCCGCGGGCGTGCTGTGCCGCGCGATCAACCCTCGCTGTTCGAGGTCCGCGCAAAACCCGCACAGGTCGTCGGCTGCCTCGTCGGGCGACAGCCCATACTCTCGCGCGAGCGCCTCGGCCGCCTCCTCGACGCTTCCGAGCTTGTCAAGCAACTCAAGCATGAAGCCACCGCTCGGGTTGACGCCGTGGTACCTCCCTGTATCCAGGTTGAGGATCACGGTCTCGGCGACGAAGCTCCTGTACACGACGTGGTCGGGGATCTCAACCCTGGACCCGAGGATCTCGTCGCGTGGGCGGAGTTCAGAGGGCATAGCGCCTCCACCAACGGTCATCGCACCACCTTTCTTGCGGTCATCAGTCGCCTCGCGAGCACGGCCGGAAGGACCCGTTCAACCTCGCGCGCGAGCCGATTGGCGCCCACCGTCGCGGGGACTTCGAGCTTGACCACCGGAACCGCAGCGGCGATCTCGGCGCACGTACTCAGCTGTGAGAGCAAGCGTCTCCGAGTGACGATATGCGGCATGAACGTCGCGCCGAGGAGGGCGCGCGGATGCGGAGGTGCCGGTGTGACCGCGATCCGCTCGATCGCGTCCGAGCGCGCCAGGAAACAGACCGCGCCGAGCGGCAGCGGTCCGCTCGCCATGCTCGAGACCTCGACGTGCACCTTGTCGCTCGCACCGAACGGAGCGCCGATCCGGGCACGCGCGGGCGACGGCAGCAGGGCGAGCTGATCGGCCGCGACGTTGGTCAGGGGCACGCCGGGATACGCCAACACGCCGATGCCCGCCGGCTCGAGCGCGAGCACGTCGTCGGTGACGAGCGCGGCGCCGCGCGCCACCAGCGCGAGCGCCAGCGACGTCTTGCCGGTTCCGGACGGGGCGACGAACGCTATGGCGCGCCCGTCGAAAGCGACGGCGCTCGCGTGGAACAGCTCGAGGCCGTGGAGCGTGGCTGCCAGCGGGAGCGCCTGCGCGCACAGCGGGCGGTGCCACCGCCAGGACGCTTCGGCGAGCCGGTCGTAGGTAATGACCGAGCCGTCGCCGGCAACCCGGAACCTGCCGTGGCCGGGCGCGTCGATCACGTACGCCCCGTCGTGCAGGAGCGCCACTCGCATCCCGAGTGCGCCGTCGGGGTGGCGGCGCTCCAGCACCGTCGCGTCCTCGCCCGCCGGCGACGGATCGTCGTCGAACCGGCCGATGAAGACGGGGCGGGTTGACACGGTGGCGGCGTCCCCACGCGTCGCCCCGACGAGCGGCAGATCGGTGCGGATCTCAAGCCCGAATGCGTCGAGCGCCCATGGCCGCGCGTGCTCACGCCGAGCGTGCGACTCCGACAGCGTGGTCGTGCGGACCGCCACTAGTACTCCATCAGCGTGCCGCGCCGGCGGCTGATCTTGACCGCCTGCCACAGCACCGCGGCGGCGATCGGCATCAGCACGACTGCGAAGCCCGTGAGCTTCAGCAGCTCGATCCACGGCGCCTGCAGCGCCGCCGATCCGACGAGCTCGTGCCGCAGCAGATCGACCGCGGGCGTAAGCGGCTGTACGTCGGACGCCCAGTGGATCCAGGCCGGGAAGAGCCGGATCGGAAAGTAGATACCGCCGAGCAGCCCGAGAACGGCCATCACCCAGGCCGCGCCCATCGCTGACTTGTAGGCGATCAAACCGCCGACGAACAGCAGCCCGATCGCGGCGAACGCCACGCAACCGATCGCGACGACCACCAGGGCGAGCGGGATTCCGGCGGCGCGGATGGGGACGCCGAACACAGCAGCGGCCACCGCGAGCACCATCGCCGCGAACAGAGTCGCGAACGCCACCGGGAACACCGCCATCGACATCGCGCCCGCCACCGGGCCAAACGGCGAGATCACGAGGCGCTCGAAGTTGCCGGCGATCAGCTCCATTCGCACGAGCGTGGCGACGCCGAGCGCCGATTCGAGAACGGCGAGCGTGGCGATCCCCACGACGACGAACTGGTAGTAGTCGGCGCCGTGTCCGACCGCGCCCGGACGCACGAGCTTCGCCACGTAGAAGAAGATCGCCAGCGTGAACACGACCGCGACCAGCTGCGACGCGAAGCGCAGCCGGTAGCTGAGATAGATCGCCGCGTCTCGCTTCACGGTCGCGAGCACCGCCCCGCCGTATTGCCCGAGGACCGCCATCACGCCTCGCTCAGCTGTCCGTCTGCCAGCAGCAGCGTGCGATCGAAGCGCAGCGGCTGCTCCTCGCCGAGCGGCGAGCACCAGATCACCGCGCCCTCCCGGTCGAGCACGTCGCGAACCGATGAGCACAGGATGTCGAGGCCGTCCGCGTCGAGGCTCGTGCGCGGCTCGTCGAGGAGCAGGACGCTCGGACGATGGACCATGGTCAGCGCCAGCCGAAGTCGCTGCCGCTGCCCGAGCGACAGCCGGTCGGCACGGCGCCCCGCGAGGTCCGAGAGTCCGAACCGTACGAGCGCGTCCTCGACGATGCGGCTGCGCTCCCGGCGCGGAACGAACGCCAGCGCGGCCCAGAACGCGAGGTGTCCCCGCACGCTCAATCGCGCGTACAGCCCGCGGTCGCCGGCGGACAGGAATCCGATCCGCCGGTGGACGTCGCGCCACCGGCCATCGGTGTCGATGCCGTCGATCGTCACCCGTCCGGCATTCGGAGCGAGGATGCCCGTGGCCAGACGGAGCATGGTCGTCTTGCCGGCTCCGTTGCTGCCGGTGATGGACACGGCGCTGCCGGGTGACACCGTGAGATCGATGTCGCGCAGCACGAGCCTGCGCGAGCCGCGACGGCCGAAATAACGCGAAACACCTCGGAACGACACCGCGGCGACGACGGTTGTCGGCTCGACAATGTGCGTCCTCTGGTCGGACTCCGGCACGCGCAGGGCAACACTGCCCTCGCTCATGTAGTCACCGTGGGAGTCAAACTCGCGTGGGGACATCGCATACCAAGCGCGTACCAACGGGCTGGCCGCCGCCCTTCTTGCGGTGCGAAAAGGCATTCGCGATCCATCTCGGGCGAAAGTTGCCCCTGCACGTGACCGTTGGTCGCCACATCCGTAAAACGGCGTGTCCACTGCCGACGTAGCGCGTCTGCGTGGAAAGTACAGAAATGAGTAGGAATGCCCTCAGCGATACCGACTGAGCTCTACGTGGTGTCGCCTGACGCCACGCTGCGAACGCGTCTACTCGCGGCGCTCTCGAAGGGACAATTGCCGGTCACCTCCTCGGTCGCCTCGGTCGACGACCTGAATCTCGACGGAGCCAACGGACGCACCGCGGTCGTCGTGCTCGCCGTCGCCGGCTCGGCCACCCGTCGCACCGGCATCGTGCGTTCACTGGCCGAGCGGCCGGGGACGCAGGTGATCGTCTGCCGTGAGACCGGGAAGGCGGAGGTACGGCGCGTCATCCACGCCGGCGCGTGCGGCTACGTGCTCGAGCGCGAGCTCGAGGACACGCTCGTCCCCTCGATCGGCGCGGTCCTCGCCGGGCAGATCGCGATCCCGAGGGAAGAGCGGATGCAAGTTGGTGCCCCCACGCTATCGGCGCGAGAGAAGCAGATCCTCGGAATGGTCGTGATGGGTTATATGAACTGCGACATCGCGAACCAGCTGTACCTCGCCGAGAGCACCGTCAAAAGTCACCTGTCCTCGGCGTTCCTGAAACTCGGCGTGCGCTCGCGGAGCGAGGCAGTTGAGCTCATTCTCGACGCTGAGCAGGGCCTCGGCAGGGGAATCCTCGCGATCACCTCCGACGCGCCGAGCCGTCAACCTGCCTGAACGGGAACCCCCCGGCCGGGGGGGTGTAAATCCCTCACCATTGCTGTGGGCCAGGGTGGCGCCTCTCGGCCTTCGCCGGGGGTCACCCCAGACAAAAGTCCCCCATCAGAGCAGCGCTTTTCGACGAATCGCCGCAAAATGCAGCAAATAACCCCAGGGTGGGTCGGAGAAAAGACTGGGGTGCGGGAGCGCACAAATCGGTTGCGTTGGCCGTTACTGTGCGCCGCGGGGAAGGGTACGTACTAGCCGGGGCGGGCGACAGTTCGCTGTGCTCGTCTTCGGCTGGGGCGATGTTTCCAACTCGTCAACTCGAATTGATGGTGATGACTGCTGTGCGTGTGAACAACCCTGCCTTCGACGAATCACTTCCACAGGTTCAAGTGGAGACTGCGCCGTCGCGCGGCTTCTACGCGTCCGTCGATGTGGAACACAACGACCGCGATCCTGCGATCGCCGCGGCCGTGCGGCGGGCGCAGGCCGGCGACATGGAGGCGATTCGCTTCCTGTACCTGCGTTACAAGAACAACGTGTACGGCTACGTGCTCAGCATCGTTCGTGACGAGCACGACGCCGAGGACGCGACACAACATGTGTTCCTCAAGCTGATCTCCGTGATCCAGAGCTACCAGCCGCGGAAGGTGCCGTTCACGGCATGGATCATCCGCGTGGCGCGCAATGTCGCGGTCGACTATCAGCGGGATCGCCGCTCGATTCCGTGCGAAGAGGTGTTCGCGCCCTCGCTTCCCACCGACGACTCCGGCCCCGAGCGCCGCTGGGGTCTGGAGCAGGCGCTCGAGACGCTGCCCGACGACCAGCGCGACGTCGTCATGCTCCGGCATCTCGTCGGGCTCTCGCCGACCGAGATCGCCGAGCGGATGGGCCGCACCGAGGCCTCGGTGCACGGCCTGCACCACCGCGGCCGCGAGAACCTGCGGCGCGAGCTCGCGAACATCGAGTGCGCGCCGACGACGCGCGCCGCCTAGCGCCCCGCGCCGGCGACGCGCGTCTCTAGCTCCTCCGCACCTCCCCGGCGGTGCGGATCGCGCACCTCAGTTGCTGCTGCCGAACCCCCGCGCCCCGCGTGCCAGGTCCCGGTGCTCGATCACCCGGTCCGCCAGGCCGTAGGCGACGGCCTCGGCGCCCGTGAAGTAGCGGTCGCGCTCCATGTCGGCGTGCACCCGCTCTAGCTCCTGCCCGGTGTGCTGCGCGTAGATCTCGTCGACCCGCGCCCGCAGCGCCAGTACCTCGCGGGCATGAATCTCGATGTCGCTCGACTGGCCCTGATAACCGCCCGAGGGTTGGTGGATCAGGATGCGGCTGTTCGGCAGCGTCAGGCGCTTGCCCGGGGCCCCTCCCGCCAGCAGCATTGACCCCATCGACATTGCGATCCCGTAGCAGATCGTCGACACGTCGGGACGGATGAACTGCATCGCGTCGTAGATCGCCATGCCGGCGTAGATCGAGCCGCCGGGTGAGTTGATGTAGAGGTGGATGTCCTTGTCGGGGTCGTCGGATTCCAGGTGGACCAGTTGGGCGACAATCAGGTTCGCCGAGTCTTCGTCGACCTGCCCACCGAGAAATACGACGCGGTCGTTGAGCAACCGCGAGTAGATGTCGAACGACCGCTCGCCGCGGGCAGTCTGCTCGATGACCATCGGAACGAGTGGCATGGGGCCTCCTGTCGATCTGGTAAGGTGCAACCAGTTGGTTGCAGACAAGCTAGCAGACGCGCAACTGATTGGTTGCGCGTGGTTCTACGGAAATCGACTAGGAGGCTCCGGATGACCGACCGCATCGAACGCGAGCTGTGGTTGCCGGCCACCCCCGACGCGGTGTGGGACGCGGTGACGCGCGACGGCTGGCTGGCCGATCGCGTTCGGATCGACTTGCGACCCGGCGGCGATGCCGAGTTCGACTCAGACGGCCGCGCCCGCAGCGGCTGGGTCGAGGACGTCTCGGCGCCGGAGCGCCTCACGTTCTGGTGGGCGGACGACGACGAGCCGGCGAGCCGTGTCGAGCTGAGGATCGACGCGCGCGAAGCCGGCACCCGCCTGCGCATTATCGAGACGCGCCCGCTCGAGGTGCTCGACCTCGTCGGCGTGCCGCTGCCCGGCGCGGGCGGCTCGAGGTACGGCCCCGCGCTCGTGGCGGCATGAACGTCCCTGCGCGCGACGATCGCGCCGGCGCCGCGCCCGGAGCCGAGGATCGCGCCGGCGCCGTGTTCGGCGCGCTGTCGGATCCGACCCGACGCGCGCTTCTTGCGGCAGTCGCCGAGCATCCCGCCGCGACCGCGACGCAGCTTGCCTCGGAGCTGCCGATCTCCCGCCAGGCCGTGCTCAAGCACCTGAACGCGCTGACCGACGCCGGCCTGCTCGATCGCACGCGAACCGGGCGCGAGGTTCGCTACCAGTTCACGCCGGCGCCGCTGTCGGACGCCGTCGGTTGGATGGCCGACGTCGGCGCCGAGTGGGATGAGCGCCTCGCGCTGCTGCAGCGCCAGCTGGGATCAGGTGCCGGCGCCGGGGGCTCGGCGGCACCGCATCTAAGCCGCTAGCGGCTGAACCGTTAGCGGCCGAGACGTTAAGCGGGGTGAACCGTCAGCGGGGCGGAATCGCGAGATAAGGGACGGCCCAGCCGACGATCTGCTGGAACGCCGGCGCCGCGACCGAGCCACCGAAGATCGACCCGTGCGGTTGGTTCACGACCACCGCCACCACTAGCCGCGGGTGGTCGGTGGGGACCATCCCGATGAACGACGCGACGTAGGCGCTGTCGGAGTAGTGACCGCCGATCGCGATGTTCGCGGTGCCGGTCTTGCCGGCCATGTCGTAGCCGGGGATGGCCGCGCCCGAGGCCGTGCCGCCGTCCGCCAGCACGCCCCGGAGCATGTCGCGCAGCGAGGAAGCGGTCGTCGCCGAGATCACCTGATGTCCGGGTGGGACTGGCGTCGCCTTGCCGCCGACCGACTGCACGACGTGAGGCGCGCGAAGGATGCCGCCGTTGGCGATCGCCGAATAGGCCGCGACCATCTGCATCGGCGTGACCGACTCGCCCTGGCCGAACGGCAGGTTCGCCATCGACGAGCCCGAGTACTGCCACCAGCGCCGCACGATGCCGCTCTGCTCGCCGGGCAGGTCGACCCCGGTGGGCTGGCCGAAGCCGAACCGGTGCACCCAGTAGTCGAACTGCTTGGCGCCGAGCTTCTGTCCGATCAGGACCGCGCCGATGTTGCTCGAGTACTTGAGGATCTGCGCGACGCTCAGCTCCTCGTATCCGTGCGCCTCGGCGTCGTGGATCTGCCTGTCGGCGAACTGGAGCACGGGCGGAATGTCGAACTGCGTGTTCGGCGTCACCACCCCCTCCTGCAGCGCGCCGGCGACGGTGATCGCCTTGAACGTCGAACCGGGCTCGTAGTTCAGCCCGATCGCCTGGTCTTGGGGATCGCTCGAGATGCCGTTCGCAGGCCAGTTGGCGAGCGCCAGGATCGCGCCTGTGGATGGGTTGACCGCGATCGCGGTTGCGCCCTGCGGTGAGTACTCGGCGCCGACCTCCGCCAGGACCCGCTCGACCTCCTGCTGAAGCCCCGAGTTGATCGTGAGCGCGACGGTTTTGCCGGGTACGGTCTGCTGGACGTCGTCGATCGAGATCGGCTGACCGATCGCGTCGCTGACGACCCGGCGCAGTCCGTTCTTCCCTTCGAGCTCGCTGTTGTACCGGAACTCGATCCCGCCGGCGCCGTCGCCGTCTAGGTGGACTGTGCCGACCACCTGCGCTGCCTCGTTCCCGCGCGGATACACGCGTCGGGTCTCGGGAATCAGCGAAATGCCCGCGATGCGCAGGTTCGAGATCGCCTCGGCCTGGGCCGCCGGCATCAGATGCGCGAGGTACACGAACCCGGTGTGCTTCTTGGTGATCAGCTTCAGCACGTTCAGCTGCGGGATGCCGAGCAGCGACGACAGCTGCGCGGAGTCTGAGACCGCGTCCTTGATCAGGAACGGGTCGGCGACGATGTCGTCGGCGGACTGGCTCAGCGCGAGCTCGGCGCCCGCGCTGTCGGTGATCGCGCCGCGCGGCGCCGGGACGACCACGTTGCTCACCTGCTGCGTTGCCGCAGCGCGTTCGAGCGTTCCGGCCTTGACTGAGCCCAGATACGTCGCGCGGGCGAGTGCGATGCCCAGAAGCGCGACGAAGACAATGAAGAGGATCCCAATGCGGCGGTCGATGACGGCCACCGCGCGCTATCCCCCGGTGCTCTGTTGGGGTGTGCCGGCGGGCTGGATCGCGCCGGCTCCCGTATCTGAAGTCTGCGTGTCGCTCTGCGGGGTGCCGGTCTGCTGGGTGTCGGTCTGCTGTGTGTCGGTCTGCTGTGTGTCGGTCGGCGCTGTGGTCGTCGGGGTTTGAGACTCCGTCGTCGTCGCGGCCGCGGGCGGCGGCTGCTCGGCCGGCGGCGCCTGCGTCGTGGCGGTGCCAGTCGGCGTGGAGGTGGTCGCGGTCGACGATGTCGTGGACGGGACCGTCGAGGTCGCGCTAGGGGTCGTCGTCGGGGTGGCGCTACCCGGCGTACCCGCCTGCGCGAGCACTCCCGAGCTCGTCAGCAGCATCGAGGTACCGCCACCGGTCACGAGCGCTCCGTTCCCGACTGGCAGATCCATGAACGCGTTCGCATCGGGCGTCTGAATGTTCTTGAGCGCCGCGGACGCCTCGCCACCGGGGCTCGCCGTGAGGTAGCCGACCGCGCCCGGTGGCGGCAGGACCATGCCCATGTCCGTCGCGATGCGCTCGATCCGCTGATCATCCGAGAGCGCCGCGACGCTGCCGCGCAGTTGCTCGTTCTCGCTCGTGAGCGTCGTCGTCTGCTCGAGCGAGCGTCCCATGCTCGCCCCAAGCTTCAGGATCTCGACCTGCGCCGCCACGATCCCCGCCAGCAGCACCCCGAGGAGCGGAATCCAGCCGCGGCCGCGGACGACGCGGTCGAGCAGCGAGTGGTCGGGGAGCGACAGTACGAACGCGCCGATGCGGCGCGGGATCCCTCTCGCCGGCTTCGCCGGCGGTTTCGGGACCGCGACCGGCCGGCGCGCCGGCGCCGTCCGCGGGGCGGGCTCGCGCGTGATGAACGGACGGAGCGGGATGGCGACCGCGGCCGCCATCACGCCTACGGCCGATCCGCTCGCGCGGGCGACGATCGGCGAGCGCGCCACCCGGCCCGCGCGCGCCCGTTGCGCACGGGCCGCACGGACGGCACTCTGGGCGCGGGCGCTGCGCGCGGCGCTCTGTGGCCGCGGTGTGCGCGCGGCGCCCTGGGTCTGTTCGGCGCGCGCCCGCCCCGCGTACTGCTTCCCCTGCGCCGGACCCGAAACTCGGCGAGGCGGCCGCGCGGGCCGCGACGCCCGGCGCTCGCCCGGCATCTCCGCTGCCACGCGCCCCACGCGCCGGCGATCGGCCGTGCGCGCGCCGGCGACGTCCTTGCCGGCTGCCGCGGTGCGAGCCGCCTGGGTCAGCGCTCCCGGCCTCATTCCTCGTCGTCCTGCACCTTGCGTGCGGCGCGCAGGTGCGCCGACTTCGACCTCGGGTTGGCCTCGACCTCGCCCTCGCTCGGCGCGACTGCGCGGCGCGTCAATAGCTCGGCCTCTGGATGGTGGCCGCACACGCACACCGGCAGCTCCGGTGGGCACACGCAGCCGCGCGCACGCTCGACGAGGAAGCGCTTGACACGCCGGTCCTCGAGCGAGTGGAACGAGATCACTCCGAGCCGGCCGCCGATCCTGAGCACCTTCCACACCGCCGGGAGCGCCGCGTCGAGCTGGAACAGCTCGTCGTTGACCGCAATCCGCAGCGCCTGGAACGTCCGGCGGGCCGGATGACCGCCGGCGAACTGCGCCGGCACGGGCACGGCCGCCTTGATCACGTCGACGAGCTGCTGTGTCGAGACGAGCTCCTCACGCGCGCGGGCCCGCGCGATCCCGCGCGCTATGCGACTCGAGTAGCGCTCCTCGCCGTACTCGCGCAGGAGCCGGGCCAGGCGGCGCTCTTCCCATTCGTTGACGATCGCGCGCGCGGTGAGATCCTGGTCGGGTCCCATCCGCATGTCGAGCGGGGCGTCGTACGCGTACGAGAAGCCGCGCTCCCATGTGTCGACCTGCATCGAGGACATGCCCAGGTCCAGATACGCCAGGTCGGCCTTCAGGCCTTCCTCGTCGAGCTGCCCGAGCGCGGTCACAAAGTCGGCCCGGATGAACCGGGTGCGGCACGGCAGCTCCGGCGCCATCTCGCTGAAGCGCTCCTCGGCAACCGGGTCGCGGTCGATCCCGATCAGCGTGCCTTCCGGCCCGAGGCGGTCTGCGATCAGACGCGCGTGGCCACCGCCGCCGAACGTGCAGTCCACGGCCGTCTCCCCGGGATGCGGATCGAGCAGGTCGATCAACTCCGCGGCGAGGACCGGGATGTGCGTCTGGGTCATGTCAAATAGTGTGGCCAAGCTTCGCTGCGATGTCGGGGACTCGGATCAGCACGTCCGCGCTGTAGCCGGTGTACTTCGACCGGTCGAACACCTCCAGGCACTCGCCCGAGCCCGTGACCAGGACGTCCTTGTCGAGCCCCGCGTACTCCATGAGCATCGGCGGGATCATCACGCGGTTGGCTGAGTCGAGTTCGGTGTCATGCGAGTAGTTGAAGAAGAAGCGCTTCATGTCGCGTGCCTCGGGCGAGATCGGACTGCGTCCCGCCAGCGCGGCGACCGTGTATTCCTCGTAGGCGTCGGGCGTCCAGATCGCGATCGACCGGGGCGCCGCTGCGGTCGTCTCCGGCGACGCCGCCAGCACCACACCGCCGGCGAGCGCAGCCCGGAACTTCGCCGGCACCGTCAGCCGGTGCTTCGCGTCTAGCGCGTGTTCGAAGGTTCCGCGGAAGATCAAGGGTTCTCATGCGGACGGGCGAAATCTGAACCCGGGTGGCTGGGTGGGAGGAGCCCTGCCACCCGGGTTCCGCGATGCATGACCATGCGTGTCTCCCACTCTACCCCACGACCCCCCACAATGCAACTCAGAACCCACGACGTCCCCCACTCCGACCACTCGGAGACCGATTTCGGCGCAAACCCCCGTCAGATATGGGCAATCACGGTGAGGTTCAGCCGGGCGTAGGTGCAAGGCGGCTTGCAGCCGGCGGGCCTGGGCGGCCGGTTGCAGTTTCGCCTCGGTTCCGTCCGGCGGGTATGCGACGCTCGGGCGGGGCATACGTGGCCGGTGGGGCTGGGTGGGTCGTTTTTGCTGCCCGCGCCGCCGGGGTGGCGGGGCTTAGCCCCGAGCGAGGCGGCGGCTGTCCGGGTTCCTCGCCGCTCGTGCTCGCCGGCGACCCGATGTCGCCGGCGACCCCGTCGGCACCGTCCGTTCGGCGCCGGCGATCCCGCGGCGCCGGCAACGCCTTCGCCGGCGCCCGGCGTCGCGCGCGGCGCGCTCGACGCACCTGCGATGCGCCAGGCGCGAACCAGACCGTGTATTTCGCAGCAAAGTCCCGACCCCCAGGCGGACCTCGCGCAGATAAGCATGGCCTGCATGCTTATCTGCGCGCGGTAGGGCGCGGCGTGGGAGCTTTGGCGCGAAATACATGGCCGCAGCTGGCGACCAGACCGCGCCGCCGGCGCCACGTGGGGGGCCGCGACATGAGTCGTCGCGCGGCTCACATCCCGCGTGAACCGAGCGACTCGGCTACGCCGGCGAACCAGGCGCCCGCGTCGCGCCACCCGGCCCGTGCGCGCCACCCGACCCGCTCGGCGCCACCGCGGGCAACTCCAACACGAGCCGGGCGCCACGCACGGTCGGCGCCACCGCCACCCGCCCGCCGTGAGCGGCGGCGACCGCGGACGCGATCGCCAGGCCGCGGCCGCGGCGTCCGTGGCCCGACCGCGCCCCACGCATGAGCTCGGCGATCGGCGCCGGCAGACCTGGCCCGGTGTCGGTCACCTCGATCCGCGCGCGTCCGTGGTCGTCGCGTCCGTGAACATCGACCGCCCCTCCCCCGTGTTCGATGGCGTTCGCGATCAGGTTCCCCGTGACCTGCGCGAGCCGCAGCCGGTCGCCCCAGACGGTCACCTCACGTCCCGACCACGCAAAGCGCAGCTCGACTCCGTTCGCCCTCGCGGCGGGCCGCCACGCCTCGACCGAGTCGGCCACGAGCCGCTCGAGGTCGACCGGCCCAATCGCCCTCGGCCCAGCGCGGCGCTTCCGCACGGCCTCGAGGTCGTCGAGCACGAGCGCTGCGCGCCCGAGCTCGAGGTCGATCGCGCGCAACCGCTCGGCGGTGAGCTCGCCCTTGCCGGCGCCATAGTCAAGGACGAGCCTGACCGCGGTCAGCGGCCCGCGCAGCTCGTGACAGGCCCGGGCGACGTTCTCCATGCGCCAGGCGAGCGCGCGCCACACACCGGCGGCCGCGAACGCGGCGGCGCTCGCCGCGAGCCACCCACCAACCTCGACGGCGATCATCAGTCGAGGCTCCCGTCGACCAGGCGATAGCCGACGCCCCATACGTTGACCACGAATCGGTCGCCGCCGCGGTTCAGCTTCTGGCGCAGGCGGAAGGCGTGCGAGTCGAGTGTTCGAGTTGCGCCCATCGCCCTGAACCCCCAAACGCCCCGCAACAGCTCCTCGCGCGTGAACACTCTAGTCGGATCGCCGGCGAGCGCACGCACGAGCGCGAACTCCTTCTTGGACAGCGGCACCGGCTCGCCGCGCACCCACACCTGCCGGCTCATAGGGTCGAGCTCGAGAGATCCGATCCGCAGACGCCCGGTACCCGGCCGGCGCCTCGTGCGCCGCAACAGCGCCCGGACCCGCGCGCTGAGCTCGTAGTAGGAGTAGGGCTTCGCGAGGTAGTCGTCGCAGCCGCGGCCGAAGCCGCGCAGCAGGTCGAGCTCGCTCACGCGTCCGGAAAGCACGAGTAGGGGCAGGTCCGGATCGAGACGGCCGGCGATGCGGTCGGCGTCGCGGACGTGCTCGATCAGCTCGAGGCCGTCCCCGTCGGGGAGGCCGAGGTCGATGATCGCGAGGTCGGGGAACGAGCTCTCGAGCAGGTGGCGGGCGTCGGAGATGCTCTCGGCCTCGAGCACGTCGAAGCCGTCGGCCGACAGGTTGTCCGCGAGGAACGTACGGGTGGTGCGGTGGTCTTCGACGACGAGGATCGTGGCGGCATGGTGTTCCATGTCATCAAGAGCCGCGGGACGGCGAGAGTTCACCCCTCGCCGGCTGAGAATTCGCGCCCGCTACGCGGGCGAGGCCTGCGCCGCCGACGCCGGCGCGGTGTCCGGCACCGTGAACCACACGGTCTTGCCGGTCGCCGCGCGGTGGTCGATGCCCCACTCCGCCGAAAGCATGTCGATGATCTTCAGCCCGCGCCCGCTCGGGTCGGTGGGCTTTGGCGAGCGCATCTCGGGCATGCCGCCGGCGCCGTCGGTCGCCTCGATCCGAATGTCTCCGCCGGTGCGGGTGATCGTGAGCTCGAACCCGCTGTCGGTGTGCCGGATGCAGTTCGTGGCGAGCTCGGAGACCATCAACTCGACCGCTTCCATCGTTTCGGAAGACACGCCGCGGAGCACGCCGGTGGCGAACCGCCGCGCGGCCGGGACGGATTCGGGCTCGTGAGGGAAGGCATGTGTCTGCGTCACGACTTCACCCCAAGTGTGGCAGCCAGCCCCATCGAGTCGATCACCCGGCGCAGAATCGGAGACACGTCTCGGAGCTCGATCTCGTCAACCGACGTCGACCACCGCACCCATAGCGCGATCGCCGAGCTGTCGGCAAACCGTAAATCGCTCAATTCGATTATCAGCCTCCCCGGACGCCGGTCGAGGGCGCTGCGCACGGCCTCCTCGAGCGCGTCGACGTTGGTGATGTCGAGCTCGCCGCTGATGGTCACGGTCAAACCGTCACCGTCCGCCTCGGCGAGATCGAAGCGCATGTCGGCGGTGCCGTTCGCGTCTAATCCAGCCATCTCAGCCCCGCGATCGCCGTGTCGTCGCCGCCGTCGTGCCGCATGTCGACGAGCAGCCGGCTGAGCAGCTGGTCAAGATCGCAGTGATTCCCGGTGGCGGCATGTTGCAGTCTCTCCAGCCCCGTGTCGATGCTCTCTCCTCGTCGCTCTACCAAACCGTCCGTAAATGCAAGCAGAGTCGCGGCGCGCGGAGTCGATACCGCGGTCGAGGTGTAGGTGGCGCCGCTATTGACGCCGATCGGCACGCCGACCGCGCTCTTGATGAAGGTTCCCTTTCCATCGCTGATCAGCAGCGGCGGCAGATGCCCGGCGCTCGTGACCGTCAGCTCGTGAGCTTTGACGTCGACGAGTGTGCACAGGATCGTCGCGAGCTGCCCGGTCCTGCCGACGTTGACCAGCTTGGAGAGCTTGGTCAAGATCGTCGCCGGCGGGTCGTCCTGCGCGGCGTAGGCATGAATCGCGTAGCGGAGCGATGCCATCGTCGCCGCTGCGCGGAGGCCGCGGCCCGACACGTCCCCGACAACAAGCAGCAGGCGATGGTCGTCGAGCGCGATCAGGTCATACCAGTCGCCGCCGATGTCGACACCCTCGACGCCCGCCTCGTAGCGCGCCCCGGTCTCCACCCCCCGGACGTTCGGGAGCTTCTCCGGCAGCAGCGCGTGCTGGAGTGTCTGCGCGATCGACCGCTGCTCGGAGTAGAGACGACGGTTCTCCTCGGCTATCTCCTCGAGCGAACCGGCGAGCTTCACGGCGTGGTTGCGGCGCTGGATCAGCCGCGCGGTGAGAAATGCTGCGCCGATGCTCAGGAGCACGCCGATGATCGCGATCAGCCACGGCAGGCGTTGCGGGAACGAGCCGACAAGCGGATGCCGCGCGGTCACGACGAACGTGAAGCTGTTGCTCCCGAACGGAATCGAGATCGACGCGTGCTGCCCCCGGATCGGTAGGTCCTTGAGGTCCGAGACCAGCAGGTCCTCCGGGCGCTGCAGGGTGCCGAGGTACAGCGCGTAGTTGAGATCGGAGAACGACGAGCTGGACTGGAACTTCGACTGCCGACTGGCGGGAAGCGCGCTCTCGGCGTAGACGACGTAGTGACCGGTCAGTCCTGGAGACGTGAACGCGTACCCGAGGCGAGGCGACGGTCCGTGCAGCAGACCGATCACGCCAAGCTCGGAATGGCGCGCCTTGCCGGAGAAGAACGCTTCCGCGCGCTGGGGCGAGGCGCCGAGCACGGAAGCCGACTGGCCGGCCGTAGCCAGCGGCCCGGTCTGGTTCGCGCCGAGCTTCCACAGCGACACCGACACGAAGCGCGGGGTCTTGCCCGTTACCGACGGATCGATGAACTGCTTGAACTTCGCAACGTCTCCATGCGTCGCGTCCGCCAGCGCGGCGGCCGACGCGAGCGGCGTCTGGATGCTCGGAAGCGCCTCGGCGACCAGCGCGCCAGCGTCGCGCACGCGCAGGTTGAGCAACCGCTTCTCGTTGTTCTGGTAAGTCGAGGCCGAGATCCAGACGAGCACGCCGGTAATGACGAGACCGACCAACAGCACGGCGATCGGCAGCCAGAATGGCCACCGCCCGCTGCGCGCAGCGTCGCGCGCGCTGGTGGTCTCGTGCTCGCCCTCTGTCCCCCGCGCCAGCCCAAGTTCGGCGCTGGACACCGGGCCACCGTCGGTCATCGCGACACCGGCATGATCGCGTGGAAGGGTACATCGCGCAACAGGATCGCGAGGCACCCGCATCCCCGCTGGCACAAGCGTTGCAGCGTTTTTCCCACCGTCCCTCCAAGCACCCGACAGTCATCCTGCAACGTCCCATTCACCGGCTGCAGGCACGGAGGATTCCAACATATGATCTCGACGGCCCATGTACCAGCGAGGGAACTACAGCTCGGGTGAGGACTTCGTGCTCGAGTACGGCGAGCTCCGGTTCACGTTCAACGAACGTGATTTCCGCGAGCGCTGCGAGCAGGCAGCCCGGAAGCTGGGGTTCATCGGCGGCTCGGTCGACGAGGACGAAGGCGAGGATCTGATCAACCTGGTCGTCAACGGCGAGGTCACCGAGCCGGCGTCCGCGCTCGGCGAGCACGTCAATGACTGCTGGCCGGACCTCGTCGGGCCGTCGGATCGCTCGCTCGTCCATTGGCTGCGCCGCCTGATCTTTCGCGGCGCCTGGCTCGACCAGCGGGTCAAGGAAGGCGAGCTCGACGTCCGGTTCGACTCGGACGCCCACGGATTCATCTACGTCCAGCCCGACCGCGGCGGCGAGCCGATCCAGCTCGCGCCCGAGCCGAGCTGGAACCGCGTCGCGTACGTACGGCGCTGACCGGCCGCACGAACGCGCACCGCTAACCCCCGGAGCCGATCACGGCCGCGATGTTCTGCACGCGCGGCGCCGGGTTGTCGAGCAGCAGCCGCGGAACGGTCACAAGCTCGTAATGGCGCCGGCGCAGCGCCGCGATGATCTTCGGCAGCGCTGCGATGGTCTGCGAGCGATCGCCACCGGCGTCGTGCATGAGGATGATCGCGCCCGGCCTCGCGCCATCGACGGCGCGCTCCACGATCGTGCTCACCCCGGGCCGAAGGTAGTCGTTCGTGTCAACGGTCCACAGCACCATCAGCATCCGGTAGCGGTGCAGCAGCGCCAGCGTGTTCGCATTCCACAGCCCGTACGGAGGCCGGAACAGACGGGGGAAGGTCGCGCCGTAGCGCTCGATCGCGCTCGCCTGCTCGAGCAGTTGTCTCCGCTGCTTGGCGGCCGATAGCTTCGACATGGCCGCGTGCACCTCGGTGTGGTCGCCGATCACGTCACCGTCCCCCGCGATCTCGGTGGTCGAGGCGCTGAAGTACCGCTCCTCGATACCGACCTCGAAGAACGTGGCTGGTACGTGCTCGCGCTGCAGGACGGCGAGGACCTGCGGCGTGTACGGCCCGGGGCCGTCGTCGAAGGTCAACGCGATCTCCCGGTGCTGTGCACCGGCGACCCGAACGTAGGGCGTGTACGCCAGCGTTCGGTTGATCGCGGCGTTCTCGGCCCGTGCCTCGCGAGCTCTCAGCGACCCGGGGCCGGCGTCGACGAGCTTGCGGATGACCGCGACGAAGCCGCCCGTCGCCCGCACGGTCGCCCGATGCTGCCGGGCGCTCCCGCCGCCGGCGAGGAGAACGGTCGCGAGCAACGCGAGCGCGAGTAGCGCGAGCATGGCGATCGCCCGGCGCCGACGGTGATGGGGCGCCATGCTCCGGCGCCGCACCGGTTGCGCCGGTCGAGCGGTCTCGAAGGTGCCGGAGTCGTCCGGCGGGTTGCGTAGTCCGGCGCCGCGTTCCATGAACTGCCCCACACCCATGATGGCGCGTCGCGGCAACGTGTGCATGGAATGCACGATCTCGTCCACCCGGACGAGACGCCCGAGCGAACCGGCGAGCGGGCCGAAACCGGTCACGCCCCGGCCTTCCGCTGCTCCTACTACGCTCCCGGGCAATGCCTAGCCGGGTATGGGTGGTGATCCCCACCTACAACGAGGCGGACAACATAGAGGGGATCGTGCGCGCCGCGCTTGCGGAACTCGAGCGCGTCGTCCCCGACGATCACCGCATCCTGATCGTCGACGACAACTCTCCCGACGGCACCGGCGCGATCGCCGATCGTCTGGCGGCGGCGCACCCGCAGGTCGAGGTGCTGCACCGCGCGACCAAGACCGGGCTCGGGCACGCTTACCTCGCGGGCTTCTCCCATGCGTTGAAGGGCGACGCGGAGATCGTGATCGAGATGGACGCGGACTTCTCACACGACCCGCGCTACCTCGGGCCACTCCTCGAGGCCGCCGAGAACGCCGACCTGGTGCTCGGATCACGGTACGTCGAGGGCGGTGGCGTCAAGGACTGGGGACTGCTTCGGCGTCTGATTAGCCGCGGCGGGTGCTGGTACGCCCGGACGATTCTCGGCGTCAACGTCCACGACCTCACTGGCGGCTTCAAATGCATCCACCGGCGGGTGCTCGTGGCGATCCAGCTCGAGACGATCCGGGCCGAGGGGTACGTTTTCCAGATCGAAGTCACCTACCGGGCATTGCTGGCGGGGTTCCGCGTGAAGGAAATCCCTATCGTTTTCCGAGACCGCAGCGTCGGTTCAAGCAAGATGTCGGCACGGATCGCAGCCGAAGCGATGTGGGCCGTGCCCTTCCTGCGCCGGCGTGGCGGCCGCGGAGGATGAGGAAACCTTTATCCGGAGGCGCATTCGGCGCCTCTCGTCACGGGTAGTCGATACGTGGAATTGACGCCCGATACGTGAACATTATGAGCGCAGGTTCCCTAACGAAATGTCAACATTGACCAAATGCCCGGCGGATGTCTGTCGGGCAAGCTACGTGCGATGAGCGTTAACAGTCCGCCGCTAGGCGTCACCCAGGGCGGCAGATTTGAGCTGCGAGCGCCGGCGATCGAAGCCCGGACCCGGGCGCCGCTGTCGCGGATCGGCCTGGTCGCTCTCGCGGGAATGCTGTCCACCGGGCTACTGGTGTCGATCTCCGCGGCCGGCACCACCAGGCTCCTGCCGCAGACGGTGCAGTTCGGACCTGGCGGGATTGGGCTCGCCGGCTCGTTCGGAAACACCGGCATCAACCTCGGCAGCGCCGGGCTGATCGTGACCGTCGGGCTGATGCTCCTCAGCTATGTGGTGGTCGTCGGCGTCGCCGATCGCCTGTCGCCGGTGCTTGTGCTCGGATGCATCGCGGCGCTGTACGCGCTGATCCTGCTCGCGCCCCCGCTGGCGTCAACCGACGTCTTCAGCTACCAGTTCTACGGCCGGATGGGGGAGCTGTACGGCGCCAACCCCTACCTCGTAGGCCCCCACGCGATCGCGCTCGATCCTCTGTACCCCTACATCGGGAAGAACTGGATCGGCACGCCCACGGTCTACGGCCCGGTGTTCACCGCGCTCAGCTATCTGCTGGCTCCCCTGTCGATCCCGGCGAGCGTGCTCGCGTACAAGGCGATCGCGGCCATCTCGAGCCTGGCGATCGTGGCGCTCGTGTGGAATGGGGCGCGCCTTCGCGGCGTCGATCAGGTCAAAGCGGTGGCGCTCGTCGGCCTCAATCCGCTGATTGTCGTCTATGGAATCGGCGGAGGCCACAACGACCTCCTGATGCTTGTGCCGATGGTCGCCGGCATCGTCCTGCTGCTCCAGCGCCGCGGCCGGTTCGGCGCCGGCTCGATCGTGCTCGGCGCCGCCGTCAAGGTGACCGCCGGCATGCTGCTTCCGTTCGCCCTCGCGGACGCTCGGGGTCAGATGTCCCGTGCCCGCCGCCGCGATCTGCTGATCGGCGCCGGTGTGGCCGCCTCGCTGGTCGCCGTATTGGCAGTCGCCATGTTCGGGACCGGTCCGCTGCATCTTCCCGCGACGATCGAAAAGGTCCAGAGCAAGGGCAACGGGCAGAGCATCCCCGGGTTCATCGGGACGCATCTCGGCCTGGGCAGTGTCGGCCTACCGGCGGCGCTGGCCCTCGCCGGGCTGTTCGCGGCAGTGCTCTGCTGGCTGCTCTGGCGGGTGTGGCGGGGCGAGCTCGATTGGATCGTCGCGGCCGGCTGGGCGGCGGTCGCATTGCTCGTGAGCGCCGCGTCGCTCGCGCCATGGTACGTGGCATGGCTGATGCCGCTGGCGGCGCTTGGACGGGACCGCCGTCTGTGGCGGGTCTCGATCGTGCTCACTGTCGCGATCGGGTGCTTCGAGCTGCTCGCCTACGTCCACCACGCCAGCTCGTTACCGGGACTGTGATGGGATCGCCGTGACCTCGCTCGAACACCAACCGGGCGTCAGCGAGCCCGCCGCGTCGACCACGGATGGAAAGCCGCTCAACCTCCTGAGCGTCGTCGCCCCCGTCTACAACGAGGAGGCCACGATCGAGGAGTTCTACTCGCGCGTGTGCTCGGCGCTGCAAGGGCTCCAGTTCGAGATCGTGCTTGTCGACGACGGCTCGACCGACGGATCCGATGCCGAGCTGCGCAAGCTCGCGTCAAACGACCCTCGCGTGCGCTTGGTCCAGCTGTCGCGCAACTTCGGCCATCAGACCGCACTGACCGCGGGCCTCGACTATGCCCGAGGCGATGCCGTGGTGATGCTCGACGCCGATCTCCAGGATCCGCCGGAGCTGATCCCGCGCATGCTCGACCACTGGCGAGCCGGCTGCGACGTCGTCTACGCCGTCCGCGAGCAGCGCGAAGGCGAGTCACGCTTCAAGCTCGCGACCGCGCGGTGGTTCTACTCGTTGTTCGACCGGTTGGCGCAGGTCGAGCTCCAGCACAACTCAGGCGACTTCCGGCTGCTCGACCGCCGAGCACTCGACGCACTGCTGTCGATGCGCGAGCGCAACCGGTTCCTGCGCGGCATGACCGTGTGGGTCGGCTACCGCCAGGCCGCGGTCCCCTACACCCGCGACCGTCGCTTCGCCGGCAAGACCAAGTACACGATCCCGAAGATGCTGCGGTTCTCGCTCGACGCGATCTCGTCGTTCTCGCACCGGCCGCTGCAGCTGGCGACGCTGCTCGGCTTCATCATCTCGACGCTGGCGTTCATCGCGATCCCGATCGTGGTCGTGCTCCGCATCCTCGGCTCGTACCTGCCCGGGTTCAGCTCGCTGACGATCGCGGTGCTGCTGCTCGGCGGGATTCAGCTGATCGCGATCGGGATCATCGGCGAGTACGTCGGGCGCATCTACGACGAGGTCAAGGGGCGCCCCCTATATCTCGTGAGCTCGCGCGTGAACATCCCCGATGAGGATGCAGCGGCGGCCGCCGTGCCCGATCAGGGGGCCGCAGCGTCCCCCTCGCCGACCGTACCCCGGCACCGCTCGCCGTAGCCGCCGGTCCCCGGGAGCCTCAGGGCCGGCGACTAACCGCCGGCCGGGTTCGGCCCGACCGACGGGTTGACCCGCTGGCCGGGCTCAGCGCCGTTCTCGCTCGCACTGGGGACGCCGGTGCCCGGCTGCTCGAGCGCCGAGATCCTGCCCGCAAGGCTCCTGATCGCGTCCGCGATCGGATCGGGGAGGTGCACCCAATCTGCATCCGGACCCTCGGGACGACGGCCTTCGACGCGGACCGGATGACCCGGGTTGCCGACGACCGTGGAATTAGGCGGCACGTCGTGGATCACGACGCTGTTCGCGCCGATCTTCGAGCCGTGCCCGACGGCGATCGGTCCGAGCAGCTTCGCGCCCGAGCCGATCGTGACGTTGTCTTCAACGGTCGGATGGCGCTTCCCCGTCGCGAAGCCGGTGCCGCCGAGGGTCACGCCCTGGTAGAGAGTGACGTCGTCGCCGATCTCCGCGGTCTCCCCGATCACCACGCCCATGCCGTGGTCGATGAAGAATCCGCCTCCGATCTGGGCCGCGGGATGGATCTCGATCCCCGTGATCGACCGCGAAAGGTAGGCGATGACCCGCGGCAGGACCGGGACGCCGGCGTTGTGGAGGGCGTGGGCCACCCGATGCGCGAGCAGCGCGTGCACTCCGGGCCACGCCGCGAGAATCTCGAGCGGGCCTACATCGCGCGCGGCCGGGTCGCGGCTGCGCGCGGCGGCGACGTCACGCCGAACCTCGTTGACGATGCGGTGCAACCGCATGGGGAAAGCCTAGCTACTCACGGTCGCGGCCTTAGGGAGCGAAGAACGGCGTGGAGACATACCGCTCGCCGGAATCCGGCAGGATCGTGACGATCCTCGCGCCACGCGACTCGGGCCGGCGCGCCACCTCGATCGCCGCCCACACCGCGGCCCCGCCCGAGATCCCGGCCAGCACTCCCTCGCGGTGCGCGAGTTCCCGCGCGGTCTCGATCGCGGCCTCGTCGTCGACCGCGATCACCTCGTCGAGAACGTCGCGGTTGAGCACAAGCGGGACGAACCCGGCGCCGATTCCCTGGATCTTGTGCGGCCCCGGGCGCCCGCCCGACAGCACCGCCGACGCGCTCGGCTCGACCGCGACCACGCGACAGCTCGGTTTACGCGATTTGAGCAGCTCGCCGACGCCGGTGATCGTCCCGCCCGTGCCGACGCCGGCGACAAAGACGTCGACCGCGCCGTCGAGCGCTTCCCAGATCTCGGGACCGGTCGTGCGGCGGTGGATCTCGGGGTTCGCGGGGTTCGAGAACTGGTCCGGGAGGAACACGTCGGCGCTCGACGCCATCTCACGAGCGGCGTCGACCGCCTCGTTCATCCCGCCGAGCGACTCGGTGATCTCCACGCTCGCGCCGTAAAGGCGCAGCAGTCCCTCGCGCTCGCGGCTCATACCCTGCGGCATCGTCAGCACGAGCCGATACCCCTTGGCCGCACACACGAACGCCAGCGCGATGCCGGTGTTTCCGCTCGTTGCCTCGACGATCACGGTGCGGCCAGGTTCGATGATCCCCTCATGCTCGGCGGCCTCGATCATCGACACGCCGATCCGATCCTTCACGCTCCCGCCCGGATTGAAAGCCTCGAGCTTCGCGAACAGGTGGGCGTGCCCGTCGGGGAGCATTCGGGTGAGCTCGACCATCGGCGTCCCGCCAACGGTGGCGGCAATGTTGGTCGGGATTGCGGGCATTCGTCCCGCCAGACTACGACGGTGTCTCGGTTGATGCCGTCAGATGCGTCGCCTCCTGGACAGCGATCAGCGCCGACCGCGCCAGCTACACGGGCCGCCGGACCGGCAACGCCAACCAACTTCTCTACTCGCTGTTCAACACCCGAAACCCGAGCCAGTACTTCCACGACATCACCGGGATCCATCAGGTCCCGAACAACAACGGCCTGTTCCCGACCACGCCGGGCTACGACCTGTCGACGGGAATCGGGACGGCGATCATGGCGCCGATCATCACGGCGAGGCCGTAACAGCCAAGCAGCGCCTGTTCTAGATGTGATACATCGCCGCGCCGGCGGCGCGCGACTCCGCATCGGCCACGTCGGCGACCGTCGACTGCCCGAGCACCCCGCGCGCTGCCTCGGCCGCGTCGGCGAACACGCCGGTGGCGCCGCTCCCTACCGGGCCGTCGAGCAGCTCGACGAGCTCGAGCACGGTGATCTCGCCGGCGGGGCGGGCGAACGAGTACCCGCCCTTGACGCCGCGCTGGGAACGCAACACGCCTGATCGCCGCAGGGTGGCGAACAGCTGCTCGAGGAACTGAACCGGGATCTGCCGCCGGCGAGCGAGCTCAGCGATCGGGACGGGACCCCGGTCGCCCTGGTGGTACAGCTCCACGAGCGCGCTCAGCGCGTAGGGCGATTTCGTCGTGATCGAGATCATCGGCGACGCCGATCATCTCAGGATCCGCCGCGCCGCGGGACCTTCGCTTAAGTCGGAACGCTGACTTCGGGCGGCTAGATCCAGCCGCGCTCGGTGGCGATCAGGACCGCCTGGGCGCGGTCCATGGCGCCGAGCTTGCCGTACACGTTGTGGAGGTGCGTCCGCACGGTGCTGGTCGACAGGCCGAGCTCGGCGGCGATCTGCTTGTAGACCATCCCGCGAGCCAGGCGACGCAGGACCTCGACCTCACGCGCCGACATCGGGCACGGGTCGATCTGACGCCGGCGCCCGCCGGCGCTCGGCAGTGGCAGGTCGTACATGACCGTACGCAGCTCGCTCGGGGCGATCCCGACCTGGCGCGAGACGTTCAGGAGCTCCGACGGCGACACCGAGGCGCCGAGCGTGTAATGCGCGAGCATGTCGGCCAGGCGCACGACGGCGGCCTCGCCGTCGACGTCCTCGGCGTGGTGACGCTCGATCACGCTGGCGATCGACTTGGGCAGGCCCCACCGGCGGGCGAGGACGCCGCCGACCAGCGCGTGGTCGACGCCGAGCTCGCGGCGCTCGGTCAGGATCCGCTCCTCCGGCGTGCGTGCCTCGGCGTGGATCTGGCGGGGATACCCGGGATAGGCGTGGACGAGCACGAGCTTGCCGATGTCGTGCAGTAGCGAGGTGACCATCAGCCGGTCACGCGACTCGTAGCCGAGCTCGCGGGCGATCCGGTCGGCGGCGCGCTGGGTGGCGACGGCGTGGAGACGGAAGCGTTCGGGCACGCCCTGCCAGACCGCGGTGCGCTCGAAGAAGTCGAATGTCCTCGCCTTCGAGGCGATCGAGTGGACGGTACGCGGCGACAGAACTTCGACGCCCTTGACCGCGCTCTCGACGCGGCCGTGCATCTTGCCGTCGAGGCGGTTGGCGAGGCGCAGAACGGTGACCGCGAGGGCCACATCGGCCTCGACGGCGGCGACGACGTCGGCGGTCGAGGGCTCGCCGCTCTCGAACAGGCGCAGGACCCGATTGCGCGACTCGGCGAGCATCGGGAAGGCTTCCAGCGCCTCGAAGGCGGCGGTCAGCCTGCGCCCGTGGCCTTCATTGTGATGGCGCTCGCGCGAGGCGTAAGGATCAGTTGAGTTCTTGACTGCGGCTAGCGTGGCCACGATGCTCGGGTCCGTCCTTCTAGGGGGCTCGGGTTGTAGCGGCGGTTCCACGGTGGTCATGGAGGGCGCCTCAGCCAGCTTTATCGGCAGGGGTACGACGTTCGTTTAGTCCGGTCTTCATTTCGCATGCTCCAGCGCGATGTCGATCCGCGCCAATGTCTCGTCTTTGCCGAGCAGCGTGACGCTCTCGAAGATGCCCGGGGACACCGTCGTTCCGGCTATCGCGACTCGTACTGGCTGGAACACCTTCACCGGCTTTACGCCCTGGTTCTCGACGACTTCGCGCAGGGCGGCCTCGACATTCTCCACGGTGAAGGGCTCGGCGTGCGCCAGGGCCTCGCGGGCGGCCTTCAGGCACTCGACGCCACCGTCCCGGCCGATGACCTTCTCGAACGCGGCCGGGTCGTCTGCCGGCCCATCGAACAGGAACCCGACCAGCGGCCAGAACTCGGCCAGCGTCTGGATCTTCTCCTCGGAGATCGCGACCGCGCCGCGCAGGCCCGCGCGCCCGGTGAAGTCCTCGAGCCGAGTGGCGAGCTCGTCGGTCCCGAGCTCGCGGATCCAGCGGCCGTTGAGGTGCCGGAGCTTGCGCTCGTCGAACACCGCCGGGTTCTTCGAGACGCGCTCGAGCCGGAAACGCCGCGCCAGTTCGTCGAGCGAGAAGAACTCCTCGTCGGCCGCGAACCCGGCGCCGAGCAGCGCGATGTAGTTGTCGACGGCCTCGGGCAGGTAGCCGGCGGCGCGGAGCTCCTGGACCGACGCGGCGCCGTGGCGCTTTGACAGCTTGCGGCCGTCGGGACCGTGGAGCAGCGGCAGGTGGGCGTAACGCGGCGGCGGCGTGCCGAGCGCGTCGAGCACGAGCAGCTGCTTGGGCGTGTTCGAGATGTGGTCCTCGCCCCGCACGACGTCGGTGATGCCGGCGTCGAGATCGTCGACGAGGTTCGCGAACACGTACAGCACCGACCCGTCGGCCCGGGCGATCACGAAGTCATCCATGCTCGCGTTGGCGAACCGGATCTGCCCCCGGATCACGTCGTCGAACACGCTCTCGCCCTCGTCGGGTACGCGCAGGCGAACCGCTCCGGAGGCCTCGTCGACCCCGCGGAACCCGCGTTCGAAGCCGTGCCGCTGCTTGTACGCCTGAACGTCGTCGGTGGTCGCGTTCGAGAAGTAGGCGTGCCCCGACTCGAGCAGCCGCGCGAGCATCTCACCATGGCGCTCTGACTGCTCTGACTGGAACACCGGCCCTTCGTCCCAGTCGAGGTTCAGCCACCGGAGCGCGTCGAGGATCTGCTCCACGTTCTCGGGTGTCGATCGCTCGCGATCGGTATCTTCGATCCGCAGCACGAGCGTCCCGGCTTCGCCCTCCGGGCCGTACGCCTGACCTCTGGCGAGCAACCAGTTGTAGAGAGCCGTCCGGGCACCGCCGATGTGGAGTGCCCCGGTCGGGGATGGAGCGAAGCGGACGCGCATGACCTACAGAATCGCATGCTAATCGGCGCACACGTATCCAACGCCGGCGGCCTCGCGCGCGCGGTCGAGCGAGGGGTCGAGCGCGAGTGCGACTCGATCCAGATCTTCAGCCAGTCGCCGCGCATGTGGCGGCCGACCGCCTACACCGACAACGACTTCGCGGAGTTCCGCGAGGCGATGGGAGCGAGCCGGATCAAGGCCGTCCTGATCCATGCGGTCTACCTGATCAACTGCGCCACGACCGATCGCGACATGCGCAAGAAGTCGCTCGCGTCGCTGACCCAATCGCTGCGAGTCGGCAACGGGATCGGCGCGGTCGGCGTGGTGCTGCACGCCGGCTCCGCGAAGACGGGCGACGTCCCCAAGGCGATCAAACGCGCCGGCAAGGTCATCAAGCAGGCACTGGACGGGACCGACGGCTGCCCGCTTCACCTCGAGGACACGGCCGGCGCCGGCGGCACGCTCGGGCGCTCGTTCGAGGAGCTCGCCGAGCTGCTCGACGCGTCCGGAGGCGACAAGCGGCTTGGGATCTGCCTCGACTCATGCCACCTGTTCGCGTCGAACTACGACGTCCGCACCCCGAAATCCCTCGGCGAGGTCGTCGACGAGTTCGACGAGGCCGTCGGACTCGACCGCCTGGGATCGCTTCACGTCAACGACTCGGCCGTCAAGCTCGGGTCCAACCGCGACCGGCACGCGATCATGGGCGAGGGCGAGCTCGGCGAGAAGGGCTGCGCGGTGTTCCTCTCCGAGCCCCGGTTCGAGAAGCTGCCGTGCGTGCTCGAGACCGGGCGCGACGACGGAGCACCGGCCGCCGAGGACGTCGCGCTGGCGAAGAAGCTCCGCAGCCGCGGAAAGGCGAACCGCAAGCGTGCCGCGGCGCGCCCGAAGGCCAAGCGGTAGGTTCCAGGGCGTGAGCGCCCGTGAGGCAGACGCCCTCGTCATCTTCGGGATAACCGGCGACCTGGCCAAGAAGCAGACGTTCCGCTCGCTCTACCGGCTCGAGCGGCGTGGTCTGCTTGATGTGCCGGTACTCGGGGTGGCCCGCCAGGGCCTCACCGACGATGATCTCCGGGGCCGCGCCCGCGACGCGATCAAGCAGACCGGTGAGGACCTCGACGACGAGGTGTTCGACCGGTTCGCGGCCAAGCTCAGCTACGTCAGTGGCGACTTCGACGGAGACGAGCTGTATTCGAAGGTGGGCAAGGCGCTCGGCGACCGCCACAACCCTGTGTTTTACCTGGAGATTCCGCCGTCGTTGTTCGCCACCGTAGTGGATGGCCTCGGCAAGGCGAAGCTGGTGTCCGACGGGCAGCGCGTGCTCGTCGAGAAGCCGTTCGGGAGCGACCTGAAGTCGGCCCGCCAGCTCGCCGCGGACCTGCACCAGTACCTCGACGAGTCCCAGATCTACCGGATCGACCACTTCCTCGGGAAGATGGGTCTCGAGGAGATCCTCTATCTGCGGTTCGCGAACACGATGCTCGAGCCGGTGTGGAACCGGAACTATCTCGCGTGCGTGCAGATCACGATGGCCGAGAACTTCGGGGTCGAGGATCGCGGCAGCTTCTACGATCCTGTCGGCGCGCTCCGCGACGTGGTCGTCAACCACCTGCTCCAGCTGCTCGCGACCGCCGCCATGGAGCCGCCCGCCGGCGGGGACCCCGACACGCTCAAGGACGCCAAGCAGGCGGTGTTCCGGGCGATGGCCGACGGCGACCCGTCCCACTACGTGCGCGGCCAGTACGACGGCTACCTGGACACCGATGGGGTCGCCGCCAACTCGACCACCGAGACGTACGCCGCGCTTCGCCTCGAGGTCGACAACTGGCGCTGGGAGGGCGTCCCGTTCTTCCTGCGCACAGGCAAGCACCTCGCGGTCAGGCAGACCGAGCTCCGGCTGCTGTTCAAGCATCCGCCGCGCGTCCACTTCATCGATCCCGGCCACCGCCGGCCGGCGCCGAACCAGATCGTGTTCAAGATCGATCCATCGACCGGGATCAGGGTGATCCTCGACGCCCAGCGCGCCGACAAGCCGGGAGCGAACGAGATCGAGCTCGATATGGAGTTCTCGGACGAGGGCGGCGAGGGCCCGACGCCCTACGAGGTGCTGTTGCACGCGGCGCTGTGCGGGGACGCGACGTACTTCACGCGGCAGGACAGCGTCGAGGAGAGCTGGCGGATCGTTCGGCGACTGCTCGACTCACCGCCGCCGGTCCACCCCTACGCGCGGGGCTCGTGGGGCCCCGAGGAGACGAACGCGCTCGTCGCCGGCTACGGCGGCTGGCACGGTCCGTGGGTCCCTCCCGACGAGTGACGCGCCGGGGTCCCTCCGGACGAGTGACCGCCGGCCGGCCCGGTCAGACCAGCAGATAGAGCGGCTGCTCCAGCAGCTGCCGAACGCGGGCGAGGAACTCCGCCGCCGGGACGCCGTACAGGATGCGGTGGTCGCACGTGAGCACGAGGCTCATGCGCGAGCCGGGAACCACCTGACCGTCACGCACGACCGGAACCTCGCGCACCTCGCCAACCGCGAGGATGGCCGCCTGCGGCGGGTTGATTATCGCGGCGAAGCTGGCGACGCCGTACATCCCGAGGTTCGAGACCGTGAACGTCGCGCCGGACAGCTCGGCCGGCGTGATCAGCCGCGACCGCACGCGCCCGGCGAGTGTCCGTGACTCGCGTGCGATGTCAAGCAGCGACTTGCGATCGGCATCGAACAGGGTCGGGACGATCAGGCTGTCGTCGGCGGCGACCGCGATCCCGACGTTGACGCGCTCGTACAGCTCGAACGCTCCGTCGCGATAGGCGGCGTTGGCGCGGGGGTGGTCGCGCAGCGCGAGCGCACACGCCTTGACGAGCATGTCGTTGTAGGACGGGAGCGCGTCGCCGGGGCCGCCGGCCCGGCGCAGCTGCGCCCGCAGCTCGACCGCCTGGTCCATGTCGGCCTCGGCGTGGAGGGTGAAGTCGGGGATCGTCGCCTTCGACTCCGCCATCCGCTGCGCGATCTGCACCTGCGTGCGCGACGGCTGAACGGTCGTGACGACGCCCTTGGCGCCGCCCGCCTGCTGAGTCGCGGCCGCCGGCGCGGCCGCGGGCGCCGCGACCGCGAGGTCGGCCTTGACGATCCGCCCGCCGGGACCGGATCCGGTCACCGCGCGCAGATCGACTTCTGACTCGCGAGCCATCCGCCGGGCCAGCGGCGAAGCGCGCACGCGCTCGGCTCCGTCGCCGATGCTCGCTATCACACCCCCGATCGGGACGGTCTCTCCCGCATCCACCAGGATCTTCAGAATCCCGTCCGCCTCCGCGTCGAACTCAACCGTGGCCTTGTCGGTCTCGACCTCGGCGAGCGGCTCGCCCTTGGCGACCGGGTCGCCGTCCCGCTTGAGCCAGCGGACGATCGTGCCCTCCCCCATCGTGTCCGACAACCGCGGCATCACGACCTCGGGCATCGCCGCTCAGCCGCCGACCGCGATCCCCGCGCGCTCGCGCACGGTCGCGGCGATCGCGCCGGCGCCCGGGATGAACGCATCCTCGAGCGTCGGGCTGTACGGGATCGGAAGCTCGTCGGTGGCCAGCAGCCACGCGTCGTCGAGGTCGTGGAGCCCGTGCTCGGCGACCCGCCCGAGCAGCCCGGACCCCCACCCGCCGGTCGCGGGGCCCTCCTCGACGGCGAGCAGGCGGTTCGTGCGCGCCACCGACTTCAGAACGGTGTCGAGGTCGAGCGGCCGCAGCGTGCGCAGGTCGACGACCTCGGCCTGCACGCCGGCGGCGGCAAGCTGCTCGGCGGCCTCGAGCGCGTCGGGCACGCCCTTGCCGGCGGACACGATCGTCAGGTCGTGGCCGGGACGCGCGATCCGCGCACGTCCGAGCGGGATCACCTCGCCGGCGGCGGGCGCCGGCGCCCTGACCGAGTAAAGGCGCTTGTGCTCGAGGAAGATCACGGGGTTGTCGTCGCGAATCGCGCCTTTCATCAGCCCCTTCGCCTCCGCCGGCGAGGACGGGAACGCGATCTTCAGCCCCGGAACGCCCTGAAACCAAGTGGCGTGTGTCTGGGAGTGGATGGCGCCGAACCGGCCGCCGCCGCCGACGGCTGAGCGAACGACGAGCGGCACGCTGCGTTGCTCGCCCGACAGGTACCAGTACTTGGCGGACTGGTTGACGAGCGAGTCCATCGCCAGGCCCATGAAGTCGCCGAACATGATCTCGATGATCGGGCGCAGCCCGGCAACGGCCGCGCCGAACGCCGCACCCGATAGAGCGAGCTCGGAGATCGGCGTGTCGAACACGCGGCCTGAGCCGAACCGCTCCTGGATCCCGGGCGTGACCGCGAACACGCCCCCCTGCTCGGCGGCGACGTCCTCGCCGAAGAGCACGACGGACTCGTCGCGCTCCATCTCCTCGATGATCGCCTCGCGGATCGCGGCGCGGAACTCGAGCTCGGTGGACGTCACGGCGCGAACTCCGTCGCGTGCTCGGCTTCGGGATCCGGGTAGGGCGCCGCCAGCGCCTCCTCTACCGCGCGGTCCATGCGCGCCCGCGTCGCGTCCTCGACCTCGGCGATCTCGGGCTCGCCCACCGCGAGCTCCAGCAGCCGTTTGCGGGCGTTCGTCAGCGGGTCACGCGCGAGCCAGCGCTCGACCTCCTCGGGCGGGCGGTACCGCGCCGGGTCGGACTTCGAGTGGCCGTGGTGGCGGTAGGTCTGACACTCGAGGAGTGTCGGACCGGAGCCGGCGCGAGCCCGCGCGATGGCCTGCACCGCCGCCTCGCGGACCGCCCACACGTCGTTGCCGTCGAGGACCGCCGAGGGGATCCCGAACGCGCCGGCGCGCGCGGCGATGTCCTGGCCGGCGGTGACCGCCGTCATCGGCGTGAACTCGCCGTAGAAGTTGTTCTCGCACACGAACACCGCGGGCAGTGAGAACACCTTCGCGAAATTCAGGCACTCGTGGAAGTACCCCTGGTTGGTCGCCCCGTCGCCGAACATCGCGACCGCGACCCGCCCCTGGCGCTTGGCGGCAAGCGCCGCGCCGGTGGCGGCGGCGATGCTGCCGCCAACGATCCCGAAGCAGCCGACCAGGCCGTGCTCGACGTCGATCACGTTCATCGACCCGGCCCGCCCGCCACACACTCCGGTGGCACGGCCGAGCATCTCCGCGAGCAGCGCGCCGGGGTCAGTGCCCTTGGCGAGCGCATGGCCGTGGCCGCGATATGTGCCCGCGAGGTAGTCGCCGGGCTCGAGCGCCGAGCACACCCCCACCGGCACGGCCTCCTGGCCGGCGCACAGGTGGGTGGTCCCGTGGACCTCGCCTGCCAAGAACAGGCGCTGCATCTCGGTCTCGAACAGGCGGATCAGCAGCATCGCCCCGTAGCGCTCGAGGTACGCCGCCGGCGCCTCGCTGCGGACCGCGATGTCGACCGTCATCGCGCGCCCCGAGTGCCCGCGGCCAGCGCCGGCAACCTCAAGCCGCGCGCCCCAGCCCGTCGGACACGGGCGCCGCCTCGGACTCGAGGTCGAGCCCGGACGCCTTGGCCTGGAGCTCGATGAGCGCCGCGAAATCGACGTCGTCGTAGCCGTTGCCGATCAGCGCCTGCACGACCTGTTGCGCCGCCGAGGCGACGGGCATCGGCACACCGAGCTCGCGCGCCGCCTCGTGGCCGAGGTCGAAGTCTTTGAGCAGGAGCGCCGGGGTGAACGTCGGCGTGAAGTCGAGGTTGACGTACGCCGGCGTCTTGTACCGGGTGAAGGTCGAGCCGAGCACGCTGTTGTTCATGAACTCCATCAGGTCCGCGCGCGATACGCCCCCCTTCTCGGCGAGGACCAGGATCTCGGCGAGCGTCTGCGCGACGATCCCAAGCATCAGGTTGTGGCACACCTTGACCAGCCGGGCCTGGTCGCCGTCGCCGCAATGGGTGACGCCGCCGCCGGCCATGATCTCTAGGTACGGCAGCGCCGCGCGATGCGCGTGCTCAGGCCCCGAGGTGACCATCGTCAACCGCCCGGCCTTGACCACCTTCGGGTTGCCGCTGACCGGCGCGGCGAGCAGCGCGGTCCCGCGCTTCTCGGCCTCGGCACGGACGGTGGCCGATGCCTCTGCCGAGACCGTGGTCGAATCGACGACGACCGCCGGCGCGGGTCCCGAACCCGACAGCAGGCCCTCGGGCCCGGCCACGACCTGCTGGAAGTCGGCCGGTCCGGCGACGATCGTGAACACGATGTCGCGACCCCCAAGCTCGGCCGGTACGTCGACGATCGTCGCGCCGAGCTCGGCGAGCGGCTCGGCCTTCGACCGGGTGCGGTTGTAGACCGCCACGTCACACCCGGCCTCGAGCAGACGGGTCGCGAGCGCCAGGCCCATTCGGCCGGTGCCCACCCAGCCGATCCGCTTGTCGTTCAGCTTTCCGTCCGGCATAGATCAGCTCCTAGCGGTTCCCGGTCGCTCCGTGTTGCAAACGATTGTAAGCTTCCGGCGATGGGCCTGCACACCTACGGGACGATGGCCGTCGACTGGGAGGAGCGCGTGCGGTTCGACCGCCTGCGCGCGGAGCGGCTGACCCGGATCGGCGGGCTGCTCGCGGAATCCTCGCTCGGGGCACTGCTGTGCTTCGACATGGTCAACATCCGGTACATCACCGCGACCCACATCGGCACGTGGGCGCAGGACAAGCTCAACCGGTTCTGTCTGCTCCCCCAGCACGACGAGCCGATCATGTGGGACTTCGGGTCGGCGGCGCGCCACCACCAGCTGTACAACCCGTGGCTCGGCGACGGCCGCTCGCGCGCCGGCATCTCGACCCTGCGCGGGGCGATGTCGCCCGAGTCCGGGCGCGCCGAGAGCGTCGCGGAGAAGATCCGCGTCGAGCTCGAACAGCGCGGTCTGCTGAACGACCCCGTCGGCGTCGACGCGATCGAGCCGCCGGTGCTGTTCGCACTTCAGAAAGCCGGGATCGACGTCGTCGACGGCCAGCAGCTCATGCAGAGGGCGCGCGTGATCAAGACCCTGGACGAGATCACGTTGCTCAACCAGGCGTGCGCGATGGTCGACGCCGCCTACGAGGAGCTGTACCGCGCGATGCGGCCGGGGATGCGCGAGAACGAGTGCGTGGCCCTCGTCAACAAGGTCCTCTACGAGATGGGCTCGGAGTTCGTCGAGGGGGTCAACGCGATCTCGGGCGAGCGCTGCAATCCCCACCCGCACGTGTACACCGACCGCGCGCTCCGGCCGGGAGATCCGGCCTACTTCGACATCCTCCACAGCTTCATGGGCTACCGCACGTGCTACTACCGCACGTTCGCCGTCGCGAGCGGATCGCGCGCGCTCGTCGACGCCTACCGACGGTGCCGCTACTACCTCGACGCCGCGATCGAGCTGATCCGCCCCGGCGCCACCACCGGCGAGGTCGTCAGCGTCTGGCCGCGCGCGCAGGAGTTCGGGTTCGCCGACGAGGAGGCGGCGTTCGCGCTCCAGTTCGGGCACGGCGTCGGGCTGTCGATCTGGGAGAAGCCGATATTCAGCCGGCTCGTCTCGCTCGAGCACCCCGAGGAGATCCGCGAGGGGATGGTGTTCGCGCTCGAGACGTTCTGGCCCGCGAGCGACGGCTGGTCGGCGGCGCGGATCGAGGAGCAGCTGGTCGTGACCGCCGACGGGTGTGAGGTGATCACGCGCTTCCCGGCCGAGGACCTTGTGATCGCCGGCAAGCCGTACTACACGATCGGCGGCTCGCTCCCGCTCGAGCGCGAGGTGACCTCTGAGCGCAACACCGTGCTCAATCACGAGACACAAGAGGCGATGCCGGCGGGCGACTCTGGGGCGTCACTCGCGCTCGACTGACCGGCGGGCGGCCGGCCGTCAGCTGCTCCCACATCCAGTCGGCGACGAGCGGCCGGTACCGGTGAGGCACATTGCTGCATACGTGCGTGCCCTGCTCGTAGAGCACGAATTCGGCGCGGTTCGCCTCCCGCGCCATTCGCTCGGTCTGCTCCCACGGGATGATGCGGTCGAGCTTTCCCGTGGCGAATAGGGCCGGCTGGGTCACGCGCGACATCACGCCTTCGAGGTCGAGCTCGAGCGCCCGCGCCCGGCCGTCCTCGTCGTCGCGAGCCCCCGACTTGAACACGAACGTCTCCCGGCTGAGCGGCGGCAGCTTGTCCCACAACGCGCCCCAGTTGTACGGCCCGCTGACGCCGGCGACGGCCCGGATCCGCGGCTCGAACGCCGCGGCCCGCGGCGCGTAGTAGCCGCCGAGGCTTACTCCGCAGGCGCCCACGCGGTCGGTATCGATGTCGTTCCGGCCGGCGAGCGCGTCGAGCATCGCCGCGACCGCGACCTCATAGTCGGGGCGGATCGGCAGCCGCGAGGCGGTCTCCCCCTGTCCGGGTCCGTCCATCGACAGCGTTGCCATGCCACGCGTCAGGAACACGTTCTCGAGGTGGAAGAACTCCTCCTTCGTCGAGTCGAGGCCGGGGATGATCACGACCAGCGGCGGAAGTGCCGCGGCGCTCGAGCCGTCAACCTCGCCGGGCGGCCGCCGCAGGTTCGCGGCAAGCCGGCCGTCGCCCAGCGCCGTTTCGATCCGCTCGGCCGCCGGATCGAGGTACGCGTGGGCCTGGCGGAGCGTGGCGACGGCGCGCTCGGTCGCCGCACGGTGCCGATCGCCGTCGAGCACCCACACGAACTTGCCGAAGTGCAGACAAAGCGTCGCGCGCAGATACGCCTCCCCTGCGGTCCGCATGCGCCCCGCGTCCTGCGCCTCCTCGGCCAGCTCGACGTGCTCGTCGGCGACCACAGTCCAGGCGTCGAGCCAGTCGGCCCAGCGTTCGAGTCCGCGCGTGGCTCGGACGAAGTCGTTGTAGTCGACCCCCATCGTCGTGAACCGAGGGGCCCAGTGATCGATCGCGCCCTGCACGCGCTCATCGGGCATCAGCTCGCCGCCGTGGGGCGGATGGGGTCCGTTACACCGCCGCCCAGGTAAAGCGCCCCGATCTCGGGGTGCTCGAGGATCTCGCGGCCGGTGCCGGTGAGGCGCACCCTGCCGTTCTCGAGCACGAGCCCGCGCGTCGAGAGCTTTAGCCCGGCGCGAGCGTTCTGCTCGACGAGCAGGATCGTCCGTCCCTGCTGGTTCATCAGCCGGATCATCTGAAACACGGTCCGGCGCGTGGGCGGGTCGAGCCCGATCGAAGGCTCGTCGAGGACGATCAGCGCCGGATCGAGCATCAGGCTGCGCGCGAGCTCGACCAGCCGCTGCTGGCCGCCGGATAGGCTCCCGGCCTTGTCGCGCGCGCGGTCTCGCACGAGTGGGAACAACTCCTGCACCTCGGCGAGCCGGCGGCGCACGACGCCCGCGTCGCGCACCGTGTACGCCCCCATCTCGACGTTCTCGCGCACGGTCATCTCTCCGAACAGGCTGTGGGCCTGGGGAACCAGGACTACGCCCCTGGCGAGCACCTCGCGCGGAGCCATCCCGACGAGCGACTCGCCGCGGAACGCGATCGCGCCTCGGCGGGGACGGACGATCCCGCTGATCGTGGCCAGCAGCGTCGACTTGCCCGCGCCGTTCGGGCCGACGATGCACATGATCTCGCGCTCGGCGACCGTGAACGAGACGTTCTTGAGGATGTCGCCGCCGCCGTAGCCGGCGCTCACGCCCTCGAGGCTCAGGATCACCTGCTGGCCCGGACCGGCCCCGTTCGACGCGGCCGGGTTGCTCGCGCTAGAAGTCATCGTCGTCGCCCCCGCCGAGGTAGGCGTCGAGCACCGCCGGGTTCGCGCGGACCTGATCCGGCGGGCCGCTGACCAGCGTTCGCCCCTGGTGGAGCACGGTCACTTCGTGGCAGAGACCCATCACGAACTCCATGTTGTGCTCGACGACCAGGAACGTCTTGCCGGCGCGGTTCAGCTCGCGAATGCGCTCGGAGAGCTGCTCGATCAGGACCGGGTTGACGCCCGCGGTCGGCTCGTCAAGGAGCAGTACGGCGGGGTCGGCGACGAGCAGCGACGCGAGCTCGAGCAGCTTTCGCTGACCGTAGGAGAGGTCGCCGGCCGGCCGCCCCGCGAGCGCCGCGAGGCCTACGAAGTCGAGCATCTCGAGCGCGCGCCGGCGCTCGGCGGCCGAGCCCGCGCGCCGCGCCACGCTACGCAGCCAGCCCTCGTGGCGCTGGGTGGCGACGAGGATGTTCTCGAGCACAGTCAGCCGGAAGAACAGCCTCGTGATCTGGAACGTGCGGCCGACGCCGAGATCGAACACCCGCTCCGGGGCGGCACCGGTGATCGACTCGCCGGCGAGGCGGATCTCGCCGGCGCTGCACCGCTCGTAGCCCGTCATCACGTTGAACAGCGTGGTCTTGCCCGACCCGTTGGGCCCGATCAGGCCAGCGATCGACCCCTGCGGCACCGACAGGGAGCATTCGGTGAGCGCCTGCAGACCGCCGAACGACTTGCACACGTCCTCGGCCTCGAGTAAGGCGCCGCCGCCAGGCGCCGCCGACAAATTTCCAATGACCGCGCTCATCGCGCTCCGGCCGCCTTGACGATGTCGGCCGGCCGACCCGCGTCCTCGTCGCGATCGCGGTCCTGCACCGAGCCCCGCGCCCGCCACCGCTCGATCAGATGCTCGGCGCTCGGGATCACGCCACGCGGCAGCAGCAGGATCACCGCCAGGAACAGCCCCCCGTAGATGATCAGGTACACCTGGCTCGCGCCCGACTGGACGGTGAAGTACTGCTGGAGCGACTCGAGCACGAGCGCTCCGAGCAGCGGCCCCCACACGGTCCCGAGCCCGCCGATGAACGCCATCAGCGCGATCGAAAGATCGAACAGCGGGTCGAACGCGAACTGAGGGAAGATCTGACCAAGGAAGTACGCGTAGATCCCGCCCACCATCCCCACCGGAATCGCAGACAGGACGAACGCGGTCAGCTTGACACGGGCCACGCGGACGCCGAGGCCCCGAGCGCGTTCCTCGTCGTCGCGGATCGAGAACAGCTGGAGCCCGAAGCGCGAGCGGCCGACGAGCCACGACAGCGCGACGGTCGCGACCAGGACGATCGCGGTCACGTAATAGAAGTGGTCGTTGTAGGCGACTGCTGACCACAACGGGGTCGGTGGCTGTAAGCCCGACGTCCCGCCGGTGAACGCGAAGTTCGAGGCCGCCAGCTGGAAGATGAACATAAACGCGATCGTGATCACCACGAACGTGTGGCGGCGCGCCCGCAGCGCGATCAACCCCGTCGGGATCGCCACCAGGCCGGCGATGATGCCCGCGACCGGCACCAGTGCGAAGACGCCCCACCCCGCGGCGAATCCGAGGTGGTTGGCGAGCAGCGTGAGCGCGTAGGCGCCGACGCCGAAATACACCGCGTGCCCGAGCGCGATGTAACCCGAATATCCCGAGAATATGTTCCAGGACGACGCCGCGACCATGTAGATCAGCGTGAACACCGCGATCGACGTATCCGTTGGGTTCGAGAACACGAGCGGGAACACGCCGAGGATCGCGACTGCGATCGCGACCAGCAGCAGGCGTGCCGGGAGGCGCGCCGTCACGCGACCCGGCCCCGCGGCGTCATTGCGCCCGGACCGCCGCCTTGCCGAACAGGCCGTTCGGCATGAACGAGAGCACGACGATCAGCGACGCGTAATACACGAGCGTCGCCCACACCGGCGACCACACGACCGCGACCACGTCCTCGAGCGTGACCATGAATATCGCCGCGATCAGCGCGCCGCCGATGCTGCCCAGGCCGGCCAGGATCACGATCGAGAGCAGGCGCGAGATCAGGTCGTAGCCGCTGCTGGGGGTGAACGAGTTGGTCGCGCCGAATACCATTCCGCCCGCCGCCGTCACCGACACCCCGAGCCCGACCGACACCGCGCGCACGCGGTTCACGTTCACCCCGATGAGCTCCGCCGCCGTGCGGTTCTGGAGTGACGCTCTCACCCCGCGACCGAAGTGAGTCCGATACAGGATCCAGTACAGCACCCCCATCAGAGCGAGCGCGAGCAGGAAGCCGAACACGTAGATGTACGGGAGGTAGAACCCGAGTATGTGGAATGTGCTGTTCACATACGGGGCCTGGAGCTGGAGGTAGTCGACGCCGAAGATGACACTCAGCACGCCCTCGATGATGATCGCCACCGCGTAGGTGACGAGAATCGACATCGCGGTCCGCTCCTGGTCGCGCAGCCGGCGCATGAACGCCCACTCGATGAACACGCCGAGCACGAAGAATGCCGGGATCGTGATGATCAGGCCGGCGAACAGATCAATCCCGAGGTGAACCGACAGGACGTAGCTCATGTAGGCGCCGAGCACGATCAGGGCGCCCTGGGCGATGTTGATGATGTCCATCACGCCGAAGATCAGCGTCAGTCCCGCCGCCATCAGGGCATAGACGCCTCCCGTCAGGATCCCGTCGATGACCGCCTTGGCGATTGAGGAAGCGCTCACGATCCCCAGTTTGGCTTCGGGTAGACGGCCGGCTTGGACCCCGTGGCCGCGGCCGGCAGTACCTGTACGAGATTACCCTTCTGCCACTGAAACGCGAAGGCCGCAGCTGCCCCGTTCTCACCGAGCGAATTGAACCTGACCGGCCCCTGCACGCTCGAGAGTGTGACGGGGCTGTGCAGGTAAGCGATGATCTTCGAGTTGTCGAGGCTGTGCGTCGCGGCGACCGCCTGGGCGACGATCTGACCCACGGAGTACGCCTCGGCAACGTCGGCGTTGACGTCCGAGGGACTGCCGCCGTACTTGGCGACGTACTCCTGGACCATCTTCTGGCTGGCGGCGTTGGCGTAGCCGGGGAACCAGCCGTTCGGCACCATCACTCCGTCAGCGTTGGACGCGCCGCCGATCGCCTTCAGGAATGCGGCGCCCTGGTCCGGACCCGCGGTCGCGATGAACGCCTTTGGGTTGTAGTGCTGCTGGATAAAGGTGTGGATGAACGCCGACACCGTCGGCACGTCGACCGAGCCGAGCAGGAACGCCTCGGCGTTCGTGCTGGCGACCGCCGTCGCGATCGGCGTGTAGTCGGTGACCTCGGCCGGGAACACCTTGTTGTAGACGATCTTGATCCCAGCGTTCTGCAGGATCTTGACCGCCGCCGGGAACTGCGGCTGGGTAAACGGGTCGTCACTCGTGGCGACGGCGGCGGTCTTCGGCCGCTGCGATGCCGGCAGTGTGGCGAGCCAATGCGCGAACGGGATCAGGTTGTCGACCACCGGCAGACTGACGTCGAAGATGTTCTTCAAGCCGTTGCCGAAGGCCGCGGGCGCCCCGCCGGCACCTTCGACGAACGCATAGCTGAACCGGTTGACGACCTTGGAGGACGGGACCGTGAGCAGCGTCGAGAACGGGCCGAATACGAGCTGGTCGTGGTCTGAGGAGATCAGCTTCTGGTAGTTCGTCACGACCTGAGCCGGGCTCGACGCGTCCGAGATGATGTCGAGCTTGACCGGGTGGCCCATCAGTCCGCCGGCCGCGTTGACGTCGGCGGCCCACAGCCGGTAGCCCTTCTCGAACGCCTGACCGTCGGCGGCGAAGTCGCCCGACAGCGACAGCGAAGCGCCGATCGTGATCGGCGTCTTGCTGGTCGTGCCACTCGTCGCCGACCCCGAGCTGGTCGCGCTTTTCGCGCTCGACGAGCTGCTACTCGAGCCTCCACATCCGGCGAGCAATGCGGCAACCGCGGCCACGGCCGCAACGATCAAAGCCCTTCGCCTCGACCTTGTCATCTGGACCTTCTCCTCCCAGCGGTGATTACGTCGACTTGCGGACGCCGAACGCGTGCGCAGCGAGGACGGCTGCCGGCGCAACCGCACACTGCAAACGTTTGCTGCAATCGTGTGCGACGTTATCGGGGCGACTGTGAGGTGTCAAGGGAACCCGTGTTGGGATCTGCTTTATCGCGGCGCGGCCGTCGAGGCGCGAATCACGAGCTCCGGCGGGAGCAGCAGCTGGCGCGCCGGCTCATCGGTCCCCTGGATCTGCTCGAGCATCAGGTGCGCGGCGGTCGAGCCGAGCTCGTAGTGCGGGACGCGCACGGTGCTCAGCGCCGGCTGGAAGCGATCGACGAACGGCATGTCGTTGTAGCCCACGACCGAGAAGTCCTCGGGGCAGCGCAGTCCGCGCTCTTCGAGGGCGTCGTAACAGCCGAGCGCGAGGAGGTCGTTGCCGGCGACGATCGCGGTGAAGTCACGCCGCCGCTCGAGCAGCTCGCCACAGCAGCGCGCTCCCTCGGGCTCGGTGAACGCCTCGCTGAACACGATCAGCCCGGGGTCGACCTCGAGCCCGAGCGCGCCCATCGCGTCGAGGAACCCCTGGTGGCGCGACCAGCCCGTGTACAGCGCCTGTGAGCCCGCGAGGTGGGCGATCCGCTGATGGCCGAGCCCGGCGAGGTGCTCGACGGCGAGCCGGATGCCCGTGTGGTCGTCGCCGGTGACGGCGGGGAGCGCGTCGCTGTCGACCCGGCGGTTGACGAGCACGATCTTGACGCCGACGGCGACCGCGTCGGCCAGCAGCCAGTGGTCGCGGCGCGCGGTCGCCGCGATGAACCCGTCGACCTGCCGCGCGCTCATCGCCTCGAACGCCACCCGCTCGCGGTCGGAGTCGTTGTCGGTGTTGGCGATCAGTGGCGTGTAGCCCCCGTCGCGCAGTCCGTCCTCGATCCCGCGCACGACGGCGGCGAACAGCGGGTTCATCAGGTCCGGCACCAGTACCCCGATCGTGTGCGACCGGTTGGTCCGCAGTCCCCGGGCGATCGGATTCGGCCGGTAGCCGAGCTCCTTGGCCGCGGCCAGCACGCGCTCCGCGGTCCGCTCGTTGACGAGCCCGCGCGTCTCGGGGTTGAGCGCGCGCGACACCGTTCCCGCGTGGACGCCGGCGACGCGCGCGACGTCGCGTAGCGTGACCGGTCCGGCGAGGCTCAGCTTCCTGATCGCCATCGCGGACGGATTATGCACACGTTTGCAGCTCGCTCTCAGCTACCGCGACCGCGCGCTCAGTCAGTCACCCACTCCCCGCCCCCATGCGGAGCCTGCGGGAGCGGGTGCACGTCGCCGTGACCGAACGCCGGCTCGCGCCCGTGGGGTGCGTGCGGCGTTGGGAGCTCGGGTGCCGGCGGCACGTCGAACCTCTGCGGCCCGCCGGGCTTAACCGTGATCGGGTCTCCGTGATGGATGATCTCGAGCGGCTCCCCGTCGAGCAGCTCGTACGTCGCCTCGTTCGCTCCGACCTCGACGCGGAGGCGGCGGCCCCGGTACAGCAGCCCGAACCGCAGGCGGGTCAGCCGGGTCGGAAGGCGAGGAGCGAACGCGAGCGTCTCGCCGTGGTCGCGCATGCCGCCGAAGCCGCCGACGATCGCGTGCCATACGCCGGAGAGCGCAGCCAGGTGAACGCCGTCGCGGGTGTTGAAGGCCAGGTCGCGGAGGTCGATGAACGCGGTCTCGGTGAGGTAGTCGAACGCGAGCTCGAGATGGCCGACCTCGGCCGCGACGACTGCCTGGATCGCCGCCGACAGCGACGAGTCGCGCACGGTGACGCTCTCGTAGTAGGCGAAGTCGCGCGCCTTCTGCTCCTCGGTCCAGCGGTCGCCGCACAGGTAGATCGCGAACACCAGATCGGCCTGCTTGACCACCTGGCTCGAGTACAGCATGTAGTTGTGGTGGTGCAGCAACAGCGGGTATTGATCGGCCGGGGTCTCCTCGAAATCCCACTTGCGCAGCCGGGTGAAACCGTTGCATTGCTGGGTGATCCGGGCGTCGCTGTCGTACGGCACGACGATCGCGGCAGCGGCGTCGCGCCAGCTCGCGATCTCCTCGTCGTCGACGCCGAGCTCGTCGGCGCGACGGGGATGACGGACGGCCAGATCGGCGGCCACGGTCATGTTCCGCGCGGCCATCAGGTTCGTGAAGACGTTGTTGTCGACCAGCGCGGTGTACTCGTCCGGGCCCGTGACACGGTCGATCCGGAAGCCGCCCTGAGCGTCGTGGTGGCCGAGCGACCGCCACAGCCGGGCAGTCGCGACCACCAGGTCGAGCCCGGGGCCGGCCTCGAACTCCGCGTCTCCGGTGGCCGAGATGTACCGGCGGACGGCGTCGGCGATGTCGGCGTTGATGTGGAACGCCGCCGTGCCCGCCGGCCAGTAGCCCGAGCACTCCTGGCCGCGGATCGTCCGCCACGGAAACGTGACCCCCTCGAGCCCGAGCTCGCGTGCCCGGGCGTACGCGAGGTCGAGCGTGGCATGCCGCCACGCGATCGCATCCCGCGCCGCGCGGGGGTCCACGTACGTGAGGACCGGCAGCGTGTACGCGTCCATGTCCCAGAACGTGTGGCCGTCGTAGCCACTGCCGGTCAGGCCCTTCGCCGGGATCGCGCGCAGCTCGGCTCGGGCCGCCGCCTGGACGACGTGGAACAGCGCGAACCGCACCGCCTGCTGGAGCGCCGCGTCGCCGTCGAGTTCGATGTCCGCCCGTTCCCAGATGCCCGCCAGGTAATCGCGCTGCCCTTTTAGCAGGCCCTCCCAGCCCGTTCGGCGGGCGGCGGCGAGCGCCAGGTGAACCTGGTCGCGAAGCGACGGGAGCGATCGCTGGCTCGACCAGCCGTAGCTGATGAACTTGATGATCCGCAGCGTCTCGCCCGGCTGGAGCTCGGTGCTCACGGTCAGGCGCCCGAGGTCGGGCGCGCTCTCGGCCGACGTCACGGTGCCCTCGGGGCCCTCGATGATGTGATCCATCGCGGCAGCCACCCGCAGGCCGCTCTGGCGCGTTCGGTGTACGAGGCTGACGCGGAGCGCGTTGTGCGCGTGGTCCTCGGCGACGAGCGGTGCCGACAGCGCCGCGGCCGCGCGAGGGTCTCTCGTCTCGGGTTCGACCGGCTCATTCGCAACCAGCTCGGACTGGACGCCGATCCGCGCCGGCGCGCTCACTGGCTCGACCTCGAACAGGATCGCGGCGATCGACCGCTGAACGAACGACACCATCCGGGTCGAGCGCACCCGGATGGCCTTCCCGACCGGCGAGATCCACTCCGCTTCGCGGCGCAGCACGCCGTCGCGGAGGTCGAGCGTCCGCTCGTGATGGACGAGCTTCCCGTAGCGGACGTCGAACGGCTCGTCGTCGACCAGCAGCCGGAACACCTTGCCATTGGTGACGTTGATCATCGTCTGCCCCGCCTCCGGGTTGCCGTACGCGGACTCGGCGTACGGCAGCGGGCGGACCTCGTAGAAGCTGTTCAGGAACGTCCCGGGCGATCCGGACGGCTCGCCCTCGTCGAGATTCCCACGGAGGCCGATGTGGCCGTTGGAGAGCGCGAAGATCGACTCGGTCTCGGCGAGGAGCTCCAGATGGAGCTCGCGCTCGCAGATCGACCACGGCGCCACCGAGAAGACGTCGGCGCCGATCACGGGCGCACCAGCAGCTCTGAGAGATCCTTGACCACGACGTCCGCGCCGTGCGCGCGGAGCGCGTCGGCGTGGCCGGTACGGTCGACGCCGACGACCCACCCGAAGTTCCCCGCCCGGCCGGCCTGCACGCCGGCCTCGGCGTCCTCGAACACGGCCGCCTCTGACGGTTCGGCGCCAAGCTCCATGGCCGCCGCCAGGAACGTGTCGGGCGCGGGCTTGCCCGCGAGGTGATCGCGCGTGGCGACGATGCCGTCGATTCGCACCTCGAACAGGTCCTCGATGCCGGCGGCGACGAGCACGTCCTTGCAGTTCTCGCTCGAGGAGACCACCGCCCGGCGGAGCCCCTGGTCGCGCGCGGCCTCGACGAACCGCACCGAGCCCTCGTACGGCTCGACCCCCTCGTCGTGGATCAGCTTGAGCACGAGATCGTTCTTGCGCAGTCCGAGCCCGTAGATCGACTCCGTGTCGGGCGAGTCGTCGGCCGAGCCGAGCGGTAGGTCGATCCCCCGCGACTCGAGGAACGAACGCACGCCGTCGCGGCGCGGCTTGCCGTCGACGTACTTCTCGTAGTCGTCCGGAAGCTTGAACTCCCGATACGGCTGGCCGGCGCGCTCGTACCAGCCGTGCAGGAACTCGTCGAACATCTGCTTCCACGCCTTGGCGTGGACCTTGGCGGTCTGCGTCAGGACGCCGTCAAGGTCAAACAGGCAGGTGGTGATGCCGTCCGGCAGGTCGAGCACGCCCGGAAGCTTGCCTTACGCGACGCGGTCAAAACAAGTCCGGTTCAGGACTTGCGACAAAGACACGGGCGATAAAGACGCGGGCGATCAGGACACGGCCGCGGCGCCGGCGCGCCGGCGCTCGCTTTCAGCGCTGACGTTGTCTGCGCCGAGGTCGCCGTCGGCCAGAATCGCATGGCCGAGCAGCCGATCGAGCTCAGCGTGCAGGCTCGCGCTGTGGGTGACCCGGAAGTCGGGGCCGAGCTTCAGCCGGCGGTCGCCGACCGACGTGCTCAGGTCGATCACGACCTCGCACTCACCCGGGAAGTCAGCGAGCACGTCCTTGAGCTCTCCGAGCACTGACGCCGCCAGGGCGGTGGCGTCGAGGCGGAGCCGCAGCGCGCTCGGAGTGGCCGGCTGCCGAGCCTCGGCCTCCTGGGCCTCGTTCACCTCTTCGGCTGTGGGCCGAAAGGGCTCGATCTGCTGCACGACGATGCACGTCTTCTCCCGATCCTTGTGGTCGACGCGCCCGCGGACGAGCACGATCGAGTCAGGGACGAGGTCCTCGCCGGCGGCGGACAGCGCGTTCCCGAACACGAGCAGCTCGACCGACGAGTCGAGGTCGTCGAGCGTCGCGAACATCATCGGGTCGCCCTTCTTGGTGCGGATCTTCTTGGTCTCGGTGATCATGCCGCCGACCAGGACCCAGTCGCCGTCGCGCCGGGACGCGAGGTCCGCCAGCGGGCAATCGACGCGGGTGTTGAGCGCCGCCCTGACCTCCTTGAGCGGGTGGGCGGAGATGAACAGCCCGATCGCCTCCTTCTCCGCCGCGAGCAATTCGGCGCGCTCGAACTCGATTGCGGGAATCGGGGCGTGGCTCGGCGTCACGAACCTGGCGCGGTCGCGCCCGGAGCCGCCGCCGCCCAGGTCATCGAACGAGGACGGGGGCGGGTCGGTAGTCACCAAATCGAAGATCGAGCCCTGCCCGATCTGCGCGTCCTGTTGGGCCTTCTGGCCCGCGCCCTGGGCCTGCTCGAGCATCATCAGCATTCCCTTGCGGGTCGCACCGGTCGATCCCAATGCGCCGCATTTGATCAACGCCTCGATCGCCTTCTTGTTGACCGCGCGACTGTCGACCCGCGAGCAGAAGTCGAACAGGTTCAGGAACGGTTTGGCGGGAAGCAGGCGCGCGGGATCGGCGGTCGAGGGTGGGTGGACGGGATTTTCGTGGTCGTAATCGCCCCGGGCGCGCTTGATCGCCTCGACCGCCTGGTAGCCGACGCCCTTGACCGCGTCGAGCCCGAAGCGGATGTTGCCGTCGACGACGACGAACTCGTGGTCTGAGAGGTTCACGTCCGGCGGGAGGATCGAGATGCCCATCTGCTCGGCCTGGGAGACGAAGAACGGAACCTTGTCCTTGGTGTCCATCACCGAGGAGATCAGCGCCGCCATGTATTCGGCCGGGTAGTTCGCCTTGAGCCACGCGGTGCGGTACGCGATCAGCGTGTAGCAGGCGGCATGCGAGCGGTTGAAGCTGTAGTCCGCCGAGCGCTCGTTGGTCGTCCACAGCAACTCGATGACCTGCTCGCTCGTGCCCGACGCCCGGCAGCCCACCACGAACTCCGGCTTGAGCTTGGACATCGCCTCGCGGTTCTTCTTGCCGATCGCCTTGCGGAGGTCGTCGGCCTTGGCGCCGCTGAACCCCGCCAGGTCCTTGGCGATCTGCATCGCCTGCTCCTGGTAGAGGATCACGCCCTTCGTCGTCTCGAGGATCGAGCGCAACCGGTCATCCGGGTAGGTGATCAGGTCCGGATGGTGCTTGCCCCGGGCGTACGTGGGGATCTGGTCCATCGCGCCCGGCCGGTACAGCGCGTTCAGCGCCACGAGGTCGTCGAACTCGTCCGGCTTGACCTTCTTGAGCGCTTCTCGCATTCCCTCGGACTCGAACTGGAACACGCCGACCGAGTCCCCGCGGGCCATCATCTCGTACGTCGGCGCGTGGTCGAGCGGCAGCGCGGCCATGTCCGGGCGCTCGCCGGTCGAACGCTCGATGATGTCGAGCGCGTCCTCGATCACGTCGAGGTTGCGCAGGCCGAGGAAGTCCATCTTCAGCAGCCCGAGCTGCTCGACCGGCTTCATCGAGAACTGCGTGACCGTCCGGAACACGCGCTCGCCGTTCTCGTCGCTGCCGGCGTCGGCGATCTGAAGCGGGACGATGTCGGTCAGCGGCCGGTCGGCGATCACTACCGCGGCGGCGTGGATCGAGGAGTTGCGGACGATCCCCTCGAGCCCCTGGGCGACGTCGATGATCTGCTTGGCAGTCGGGTCGCGGTCGACCTCGGCGCGCAGCGGCTGGCCGGGCTTCAGGCAGTCTTCGAAGCTCGGCGGCCGTCCCATGATCGGATCGGGGATCAGCTTGGCCAGGCGGTCGCCGGCACCGTAGTCGTGGCCGAGCACGCGCGCAGCGTCGCGCGTCGCCGCCCGGGGGAACATCTTGCCGAACGTCACGATCTGCGCCACCGACTCCTTGCCGTACTTCTCGGTCACGTACCGGATCACGCGCTCGCGGCCGCGCACCGAGAAGTCGATGTCGATGTCCGGCATCGACACGCGCTCCGGGTTGAGAAAGCGCTCGAACAACAGGCCGTAGCGGAGCGGGTCGACGTCGGTGATCTGCAGCGAGTACGCGACCAGCGATCCTGCGGCCGAGCCACGACCCGGACCGACCGCAATCCCCGCGTCCTTGGCGTACTTGACGAAGTCCCACACGATCAGGAAATAGCCGCTGAAGCCCATTCGCTCGATTACGCCAAGCTCGTAGTCGGCCCGCTCGAGCGCGTCCGCCGGCGCGGGGTCGCCGTAGCGCTCGCGCAGCCCCTCGAGCACCTGCACCCGCAGGTAGTCGCCCTCGCTCTCGCCGTTCGGGGTCGGGTAGCGCGGGATCAGCTGGCGGCCGAGCTCGAGCTCCACGTCGCAGCGCTCGGCGATCTCGAGCGTGGTCGCGATCGCCTCGGGCCACTCCGCGAACGACTGGGCCATCTCCTCGTTGGAGCGCAGATAGAACTCGTTCGTGTCGAAGCTGATCTTTGGCTGGTCGAGCGTCGACTTGGTCTGCACGCACAGCAGCGCCGCGTGGTTCGAGTAGTCCTCGCGCCGCAGGTAGTGGACGTCGCCGGTCCCGACCAGTGGCCGACCGAGCTCGTGCGCGATCTTGACGATCCCTTCGTTCGCCTGGTCCTGCGCCGCCAGGCCGTTCTTCTGCACCTCGAAGTACACGTTGTCCGCTCCGAACGCCTGCATCAGCTCGTCGGCATGAGCCCGCGCCTGCGGAAGGCGGCCATCGAGCAAGTGCTGGCAGAAGCGCGACTGCAGGCACCCGGTCAGAACGATCACGCCCTCGGCGTGGGCCGCGAGCTGCCCGAGATCGACCGACGGCTTGCCGCGCTGATACCCGTCGAGGAAGCCGGCCGAGCACACCTTGACCAGATTGCGGTAGCCGGTCGGCGTGGCCGCGAGCAGCGTCAGGTGGAACCGGTCGAGGCGCCCGGGCGCGCGGCGCTCGTGATCGTCGACGACATAAGCCTCACAGCCCAGGATCGGCTTGATGTTGTGCTTGCGCGCGGCCGTGAACACCTCGACGGCGCCGTTCATCACGCCGTGATCGGTGAGCGCGACCGCCGGCTGATCAAACGACGCGGCGCGCTCGACGAGAGCCTCGATCTTGCACGCCCCGTCGAGTAGCGAGTACTCACTGTGGACGTGCAGATGGGCGCAGGAAGAGGAGGTCAAATCGAGGGTCCGGGGGCTCGGGATCGGGTCAGACGAGGTCTCTCATCCGAGCATAGGCGGCAGCTCAGACGGATGCCGGCCCGTCCCGTTTTTTAGCCGGACTGTGCGCGATCGAGCCACTGGTGGACGAGCGCAAGCGGGCGTTCCTCGCCGACGACCTCCGCCGCGGCGGCGCCGCCGAGCGCGCCGAGGACCTCGTCGGCGGGGCACACGAGCACGCTCGCCACCGCCTCGTGGGGCGGCTCGGCGCAAGCCAACGGCGCCCTGCCGCCGCGGACGTTCAGATATGCCTCGGGGGCTGCCGCGGCGGGCTGGCGATGCCCGATCGTGAAGCGCTCCCCCGCCGTCCAGGCGGGCTCGATCATGAGGCCGGCGACCGTCATCGCGAGCACCGGATCGAGCCGGACGCCAGCGGCGTGGAGCTGGCCGAGCGTCAGCGGAGCGTCGATCAGGTGCTCGAGGGCGGACAGGCGCTCGCGGTGCCCGCGGATCCGCGCCACCCGCCGGCGAAACGGCAGGCGGCCGAGCATGCGCCTGCCCGGGCTCGCGGCGAGCAGACGGGCGACGCTCGCGAGATCGCCGACGACCTGGAAGTCGACCTGGTCGAGCGGACGCGGCGTGTCGCCCAGATCGAACTGTTGGCTGGTGCTCAGGACCGTCACGTGCGCACACGCCAGGTCGCCGAGGACCAGGTCATACGCCACCGGCTGAGGGTCGGCGGCGCGCTGGGCCGGGAGGAGCGCGAGCAGCAGCCGCCCGGCGGCCGATGCGTCGCGCGCCGCGAGCTCGCGGAAGACCGCGCCCAACCAGGGCTTGGGAGGCCGAGCGGGCGGGGCCGGCGCCACCTCCGGGGGCGGTGGCGCGGCGTCCTCGGGTGCCGCCGGCGTCGCGACCGGAGTCGCGGCCGGAGCCGTCGGCGTCGACTCGCGCAGGCGGGCGAGCGCGGCGGTCAGCCTGTCGGCCTGGAGAGGCTCGGCCGTTTGGGCGGGTGGCTCGACCGGCTCGGCCGGAGGCCCGGCGCCGATCTCGGCGAGCTCACCGCGGACTCGGGCGATCGCGTCGTAGGCGCGCGCGCACAACAGCCGCTGCCGCTCGAGCTCGCGACGGGCGCCGGCGAGCTCGGCGCGGGCGCCGGCGGCGTCGTGCCGGGCGTCGGCGACCTCACGGCGGGCCTCGACGAGCCCATTGCGCGCGTCGGCTAGCCCATTGCGGGCGTCGGCGAGCTCAGTGCGGGTGCCGGCGAGCTCAGTGCGGGCATCGCCGAGGGCCGTGCGGGCATCGCCGAGGGCCGTGCGGGCATCGGCGAGGGCCGTGTCCGTGCCGGCGAGCTCGTTGCGGGCGCCGACGAGCTCGTTGCGGGTGTCCGCGAGCTCGTCGCGGGATTCGGCGAGCTCGCGCTCGAGCGCCACCGCGCGCTGCTCGGCCTCTCCGCGCGCCACATGCGAATCGACCATCGCGGCCTCGAGGCGGAGCGCGGCGCGGTCGGCGTCGCGGAGCGGAGCCATCGGTGGCGACGCGGCCGCCGGCGCGGTCGGCGGCGCGGCCCTCGCGCGCTCGAACTCCGCCGCGATCAGGCGCGTGCGGACCGCGTCGACGTTCGGCGGCGGCGCCGGCGGTGGTCGCTCGGCCAGCCGGCGGACGGCGTCGGCGCGCGCGGCCTCGGCGGCGGCCGCGAGGTGCTGGGCCTCGTCGACCATCCGCCGCATTCGGCCCAGCTCCCGCTCGAGGTCGGCCACATGGTCGTGCAGGACCCTGAGGTCGTGACTGGTCGCACGCGTCTTCGCGACCAGCGCCTGCTCGACCTCGCCTCGGAACGCCCGCTCGGCGTGCGCGTCCTGTTCGGAGCTCCGCAGCCGGCGCTCGCGTTCCGCGATCGCGTCGCGCAGCCGATCCGATTCCGCGCGCGCCGCCGCCAGCTCCTCTTCGATCTTCTCGACGCGGGAGCGCATCTCGGCCGCGGCCGCCGCCGCCTCGGCCTCGCGGCGGCGGCTCTCGGCCGCGAGCTCGGAGCTCCGGAGCAGGCGGGCCTCGAGCAGCTCCGCTCCCGTGCCGTCTTCCTCCTGCTCGTCACCGCCATCCGGGAGGGCGTCGGCCGCCGGTGCGTTCACCTCCGCGACGGGCGCGGGGACCTCGCCGACCGGGAGCGGCACCATCATCGTCCCGAGCTGGAGGAACGTCCTGCCGTGGAGCTGTGGCGCGAGCTCGGCGGGCACGGTAAAGCTCATCCGCCAGGTCCCAGGCGCCGCGCCGCTCAGCGACGGCGGCTCGGGCATCGACACGAACCGCTGGCGCACCGATCCGGTCTCGACCACAAGCATCGCCTGGCCGCGCAGCTCGGGGCGCCGGCGCCGCCAGCGTCCAGTCACGCGAACGGTGACGTTGCGCCCACCTTCGGCAACCAGCTCCACCGCTTCGATTCCAAGCGCGGAGGGAAGATCACTCATGGGCCGTGAAGGTACGGCCGACGGCGGACGAACGCACCGATCGGCGCGCTACGTACGTCTCCCGAGCGTCAGTGAGCGGATCGCCGCTGAGCGACGATCAGACCGCCGGCGGCGAGCGCCGCGCCGGCGATCCCGACCAGCGCCAGCTTCGGAGGGCCATCCGAGGCGCGGCGCCGCAGGTACCACTTGGCGCCCTGCCAGACCGCATATCCAAGAACCTTGTAACCCATTGAGGTGTTGCTACCCACGGGTCCGCGGCTCAACCCTCCTGTCCGTGACGCAGACGCCACGCCATCCGCGACTGCAGCGACCACAGCTCGATGAACCCGGGCGAGGCGGCCTGCGCGAACAGCCCGCCCGACTGGGCGAACGAGGCCAGCTGCTCGTCGTAGACCGCGTGCGGCGAGGAGCGCGTGACCGCGCGCGCCGAGCCCTTGTACAGCTTGATCCCGATCGTGCCGCTCACCTGCGAGTTCGCGGCGTCCATGTACGCGTCGAGGTCGCTGCGGAGCGGATCCCACCACAGGCCGGCGTAGACGAGATACGCCCACCGCTGGTCGAGCATCGGCTTGAGCTGGTTCTGGTGGATCGTGCCGACGAGCTTCTCGAGCTCCTGGTGGGCGAGCAGCAAGATCGTCGCCGCCGGGACCTCGTAGATGTCACGGACCTTGAGCCCGACGATCCGGTCCTCGATGTGGTCGACGATCCCGATTCCGTGGCGGGCCCCGATCTCCCCCGCGCGCTCGAGCAGGTCCACCAGGCCGAGGCGGTCGCCGTTGAGCGCCACCGGCACGCCCTGCTCGAACTCGACGGTTACGACCTCGGCCTCGTCGGGCGCCTCCTCGGGGCGGGTCACGAGCTGGAACACGTCGTCCTCGGGCGCGTGGTCGAGATGCTCGATCCAGCGGCCCTCGCTCGAACGCCCCCACAGGTTGTCGTCGATCGAGTACGGGGCGACCTCGGTGCCGCCTTTGACGGGAATCCCGTGCTCCCGGGCGTAGGCCACCTCCTCCTCCCTGCCCATCCGCCAGCCCCTCACCGGCGCGATCACCTTGAGCTCGGGTCCGAGCGTCGCGACCGTGGCGTCGATCCGCACCTGGTCGTTGCCCTTGCCGGTGCAGCCGTGCGCGATCGTGTCGCAGCCCGACTCGCGCGCGTACTGCACCGCGAGCTTGGCGATGAGCGGCCGGCCGAGCGCGGTGAACAGCGGGTAGCCGAGCCCGTAGGTCCCGTTGGCCTTGATCGCGGGAACGATGTACTCGCGCGCGAACTCCTCCCGCGCGTCGACCACATGGCAGTCGAGCGCCCCGAGGTTCAAAGCTTTGCCCCGGATCACCTCGTAGTCCTCGCCCGGCTGACCGAGGTTCACGGTAAGGGCCACCACCTCGGCCTGATACTGCTCCTGGATCCACTTGAGCATCACGCTCGTGTCGAGGCCGCCGCTGTAGAGCAGCAGCACCCGATGGACCTGGGACGGGTCGGCCTCGTACGTGGTGGTCGGGAGCGGTCCGGAGGTGGACATCGGTCGCGAAGGTTAGCTGCGTTGCGAAGATCGTCAGCAGGCCGCCGTGGCGATCGGCGAGGGCCGGGTTTGCCGCCCCGTCGCCATGCCTGACGCTCGGGCTCCGACTGCGCACGGAAGCTGGGGCAGCTTGCTGACGATGATCGAAGCCGTCGCGTGTTCGGCCTTGACGCCGCCGGCGGACGCGGTGGCGCGGTTGACGAGCCTCCCGCTCGAGCCGGGTGCGACGTTCGCGGTCACGGTGAAGCGCTGCGACCGTCCCGCCCGGAGGCTGGAGATCGTCCAGCACGGCTGTCCGGTGCGCGCGTTCGCGCTGGGGCTTGAGCCCACGTAGAGGAGCCCGCGGGGGAGCGCGTCGCAGACCGCGACCTTGCGGATCGCGACGAGCGTGGGGTTCGTCACCGTGATCGTGTAGATCACGTTCTGGCCGGTGGTGGCGCGCGCTACCGACGCGGTCTTGCGCACGCGCACGATCGCGGCGACCTTCGTCGTGGCGCTCGAGACCGCGCTGGCCGGGTCGAGCAGCTGGGTCGCGCTGGTGGCCTGTGCGGTGTTGCGCTCGGTGCCGGTGTGCTCGACCTCGCCGACGATGACGATCTTGATCGTCTCGCCGGACGCGAGCGTTCCGAGCATGCACGTGATCGGCCGCCCCCGCCGGCAGTCGCCACGCGAGCTGTGGATCGAGGCGACCTTGAGCGCAATCGTCGGGGTATCGGTGACGTTGACGTTGGTCGCAGCGGCGGGCCCCTCGTTCGTCACGGTGAGCGTGTAGGTGAGCCTCTGCCCCGGGTAGGCGGTCGCCCTGCTGACGTGCTTGTGCACGGCGAGCGTCGTTGCCGGCCCCCCCGGAAGTGTCGGAGTCGGAGCAGCAGACGACACGGGCTGCCCGACCGCGACCGTGGCGGTCGACGCAGCGGACGGCGGCGACGTGTCGCCGGCACCGTCGGTGCCGGTGGCGGTCGCGGTGTTCGCCACGTTGCCGGCGGCCCGATCGGCGGCGCTGACGATGTGCTGGAGCTCTCCCGTGCAAGTCTCCGACGCGCGGGGCGCGAGCCCCGGCGGTGCCGGGATCGGGCACGACACGGCGCCAAGCGACAGGTCCGAGACCGAAACTGAGGTGAGGTCGACGTTCCCGGTGTTGGTCAACTGGAAGCTGTACGCGATCACGTCGCCGACGCGAGCGTCGTCCTGGTCGGCGGCGGGCACGACCGTGGCGGTCTTGACGAGCGACACTTGCGGAGTGGTGACGGCCATGCCCCGCGCCCGGGCAGGTGACGTCGAGGTCACGCTGCCATTGGCGTCGGCCCCGGTTGCCGTCGCAGCATCGATCGCGCCCCCGTTGTCGATGTCCGCTTGAGTGACCGTGTAGGGGTCGTCCGCGGTGCAGGTCGCCGATGCTCCCGGGGCGAGTCCCGGCGGCGCCAGGGCCGGGCACGTCACGGGCCCGAGCGTCGGGTCGGTGACGGCAATCGTCGTCAGGGTCACGTCGCCGGTGTTCGTGACGACGTAGCTGTAGTCGATCGTGTCGCCCACCTGGACGTCGTTCTGGTCGGCGGGGTTGGTGTTCGTACCGTGCTTGGCCAGGGAGACCGCGGGAACCGCCGGCTCCGCGGGGACGGTCAGACTGCCCGACGCCGCCGGACTCGGCGTCCCCAGAAGGTCGATGCCGCTCGCCGTCGCGGTGTCGGTCACGGCGCCGGCGTCGACATCGACCTGGGTGACGGTGTAGGGATTGTCGGCGGTGCACGTCTCGGCGGAGCCAGGGGCGAGCCCCGGCGACGCCGGGGTTGGGCATCTCACAGGTCCGGCCGTTGGGTCGTCGACCGAGATCGACGGCAGCGTCGCGTCGCCGATGTTCGTCACCAGGTAGGAGAACCGGATCGTGTCCCCGGGTTTCACCCCGGTCTGATCAGCCGCGGGCGCGACGACCGCCGACTTCACGATCGATACCGCCGGATTCACGGCCGCCGGGATCGTCACGCTCGCAGGCGCCGACGCCGGGCTCGTGACCGGGCTACCGGCGATCGTGGCTGTCCCGGTTGCCCTGGCAACGTCGGTCACGCTGCCGACGTCGACGTCGGATTGGGTGACCTGGTAAGCGACGTCCTCCGTACAGGTCAGCGACGCACCCGGGGTCAGCCCCGCTCCCGTCACGGCCGGGCAGGTCCCGCTGCCTGCGGTGGGATCGTTCACGGCGACGGCCGACAGGTTGACGTTGCCGGTGTTCGTGACGATGTAGGCGTAGGAGATGTGATCGCCGACGACGACGCCGTCCTGATCGGACGCAGGCGTGACCGACGCCGACTTGTGGATCGCCACGGCCGGCGCCGGCGAGCCCTCGGGGATCGACACCGTGACCGGTGCCGAAACGGGACTGGTCGCGCCCGCCGCGTCGGTTCCCGTCCCGGTTGCGGTGTTCGTCACGTCGTTGTTGAGCGCGTCCTGCGCCGTGGCGGTGTACGTGCCGGTGCACGTTTCAAACGCGCCGGGAGCGAGGCCCGGTGGTGCCGGGGCAGGGCAGCTCACGCTGCTGACCTTGTTGTCCGAGACCGCGAGTGACGTCAGGTCGACGTTGCCGGTGTTCGTGACCAGATACGAGTACTGGATCTGCTCGCCCTGAGAGATCGGGGTGGTGTCGCCGTTGGCGGCACTGGCGAACTTCTGGATCGCGACCGCCGGCACGCTCGCGACCGCAGGCACGGTGACAGTCGCCGGCGAGGAGGATGGGCTCTGGACGCCCTGGGCGTCGGTGCCTGTGGCGGTCGCGGTGTCGGTGACGCCGCCGTTATCGATGTCGACCTGCGTGACCGGGTGTGGGTCGTCGGCGGTGCAGGTCTCGGGTTGACCAGGGGCGAGGCCCGGCGCCGCCGGGGTCGGACAGGTCACGTTGCCTGCCGACGGGTCCGAGACCGCGACCGAAGTCAGGGTTACGTTGCCGGTGTTCGTGACCATGTACGCGTAGGAGATCCGATCGCCGACGTGCACGCCGGTCTGGTGATCGGCGGGATCGACCGTCGCGGTCTTCGTGAGCGACACCGCAGGCGCGGCGGCGACCGCCGGCACGGTGATCGTCGACGCGGCCGAGGGTTCGCTTTGCGCTCCCTGCGTGTCGACGCCGGTCGCCGTCGCCGAATCGGTGACGCCACCCGCATCGACGTCGGCCTGGGCGACCGTGTACGGACTATCGGCGGTGCACGTCTCCGACGCCCCCGGCGCCAGCCCGGGCGGCGCCGGAGTGGCGCAGCTGACGCTACCGGCGGTCGGGTCGCTCACAACGACGGACGTCAGCGTGATGTTGCCGGTGTTCGTGACCGTGTACGAATACTGGATCGCGTCCCCTACGTTGACCGCACTCTGGTCCGCGACCGGCGACACGGTCGCGGACTTGGCGATCGACACCGAGGCATTCCCGGTGACGGTGAGCACGGTCGCCGTCGAGGGGTTCGACGGCGCGCTCACATCGCCCGCGTCATCGGTCCCGATTGCCGTCGCGGTATCCGTAACCGCACCGGCGTCGACGTCGGACTGCGTGACCGTGTAGACGCCCGTCGCCGTGCACGTCTCCGCCGCTCCCGGCGCCAGGCCGGGCGGCGCCGGGGTCGGGCAGGTGATCGTGCCGGCGGACGGATCGGACACGACTACCGAGGCCAGATCGACGTTGCCGATGTTCGTCACCGCGTACGTGTACTGGATCGTGTCGCCCACCTTGACTGCGTTCTGGTCGCCGGCCGGCGCCACCGTCGCGGTCTTTTCGACGGAGACTGCCGGGCTGGGCAGGGACGAGGTGTCGACCGACGCCGGGGGCGACGTCGCCGCGCCGCCCTGGAGGTCGGTCCCGGTCGCCGTCGCCGTGTCGGTCACCCCGCCGTTATCGACGTCGGACTGAGTGACGACGTACGGTGCGTTCTCGGTGCACGTCAACGTGTCCCCGGGCGCGAGGCCCGGCGGGGGTGGCGTCGGACACGTCGCCGCACCGCCCGTCGGGTCGGACACCGACAGCGACGGCAGGTCGACATTCCCGGTGTTCGTGATGACGTATGAGTACTGAATCGTCTCCCCGGCCTGGACGGGTGCGTTTCCGAGCGATGCGTTCGCGACCTTCTGGAGGACCAGCGATGGCGCGACCGCGACCGTCGGGACTGTCGTAGACGCCGGCGCCGACGGGACCGACGTGAAGCCGGTCGAGTCCGTGCCGGTCGCCGTCGCCGTGTCCACGACACTCCCCAGATCGACGTCGGTCTGCTTGACCAGGTACGGGGACCTGGCGGTGCACGTCTCAGAAGCGCCGGGGGCCAGTCCCGGCGGGGCCGGCACCGGGCAGGCGACGCTGCCGGCGGTCGGGTCCGACACGGCGACCGAGGCCATAGGGACGTTGCCGGTGTTCGTGACGTTGTAGGTGTACGTGATCGTGTCGCCGACACTGGCCGCGGTCTGGTCCGAGGGCGGCGTCACGATCGCCGACTTGACGAGCGACACGGTTACGACGTTGGGAGTGACCGTCGCCGCCGCGGTGTTGTTCGCCGTAGTGGGATCGCTCTCGTTCGCGGTTACCACGGCCGTATTGGTGATCGGTGATGGAAACGAATTAGGCGCGTTGACCGTGATCGTGTCCGTCACCGAGGAGCCGGCCGCCAGCGGCCCGCCGGCGCATGTCACCGTCAGCCCGCTCACCTTGCAGCCCGAGCTCGTCGTCGCGGCGTTCGTGACGCCAGCCGGCAACGTGTCGGAGAGTGCGTACCCTGACGACTTTCCGGGACCGTTGTTGGTCACTGTCAGCGTGTAGGTGATCGCGCCGCCCGGATCGACCATCGACGGGCTCCCCGACTTCGTCAGCGCGAGATCGGTACTCAACCCGGGCGCGTTGGTCCCGTCGTTGTTGGAGCTTGCCGGCCCGGACTGGCTCAGCACGGTCGTAAACGTCGGGGAACTCGAGGCGGCGTTCGCAATCGCGATCTGGTAGATGTTGCCCGAGGTGTTGTTCGAGAACCCGACGTTCCCATTGCCGTAGGTCCACGCCGCGCCGAACGCGCCGGTCGGCGTCGACGTCCCAACAGTCGGGGTGGAGACGTTCGTGAACGTCGCGGCCGCTGCGGCCGTGACGTTGATCCGTTGGATCTGGTTCGGCGCCGGCATCGACCAGAAGAACCCGTTGCTGTACGTCATGTCCGGGCCTGCGACGCCAACATTGATCGTGGTGATCGCCCCGTTGTTCAGGTTCACCTTCGTGAGCGTGTTTCCTCCGCTGTTGCCGACGTAGAAGTCGTCGCAGTTCGCGTCGGGCCCGAACGCTCCGACATTGAACCCGGCGCTTACGGTGATGCCCGTATAGGAGATCGACCCGTTGCCCGCGATCTGGATGATCGAGCCCGGCATCCCGCCGTTGGCAGTGCTCGTCTGCACCCCGTAGATGAAGTTGTTGCACGTGTCGTAGCCGATCGCGTTGTACGTCAGCCCAGAGATCGTCCCGCCGACCGGCGTGAACGTGATCGCCCCGCCGCTCTGCTGAGCCTGATCGAGCAGCGTCGGACTGCCCTGAGCGACGAACACCGTCGGCTGCGCCGGATTGAACGGGACCACCGCGGCCGACGCAGACCGCCCGGCCGCGAACATCCACAGCGCGGAGGCAGAAGCAACCAGCAGCACCAAGCGCCGCGAGCGGCCGCGATGACGGCGCCTAGCGGATCGGAACGACGCCACACCACGCCTTCGGCTCAACTGCACGCGGCGGACGCCGGACCCCCCATATCTTTCACGCTCCCCACAGCGTGATGCACGAAAGCTCGAACACGGCCGAAGCGTCCCCAGAGCACCGCGAACACCATATCTGCGCGACCGTCCCGCGGTCAGAGCCTAAAGGTAACCTTAACGTTGGCGCCCGTGTTCCAGCCCGCCGGATCTAGCCGAACGTCTCCTTGACGAGCTGGCGTTGGTCCTCGGAGGCGAACTCGGCGAACCGGCCGGCGAACTCGCCGCGGGCGGCGCGCTCGTCCTCGCCGAGCCGCGCCACCAGCGCGCCGATCGCCATCAGCGCCGCGTCTCCCCCGGCCGTCCCGCTGACCGAAGGTCCGAGCGAGCGCAGCAGCGCGATCTGAACCTCGCGATCCTGGTGGCGGCCGAGCACGTCCTGGAGCGCCTTGAGCGTCTTGATCATCGGCTTGACCACGTCCTCGGGGTACAGCGCGACGCCGAACAGCTCGAGCAGGTACCGGAGCTCCTTGCCCTTCTTCCGGAGCTCGTGGTAGGACTCGGCGGGGCTCGACGGCTCGATCGCGCCGCCCATCTTCAGCATCCGCCGGTAGACCTTGCGGATCCGCTCGCCCGAGACCTCGGCGATCGGCCTCGCCGCATCTGGGCGCTCATCCTCGGGCATCGCCACGAGACCCTCCAGGAACGAACCCCACCCCGACAGCAACGTGGCCATCCGTTTGGACCGCAGCGCGCGCACCAATGGCCGGCGAGCCGCGGCCCGGCGGGCGCGCAGCACGTGCAGGAGCGGGTCGAGGTCCTCACGCATAGCCTCCGGCACCAGCCCGCGCATGTCGTCGAACTCGAGCACGTGGACGTCGAGGTCGCGGACGTCGCCGGTGGCCTGCTGCAGCCAGCGGAACTCGGCGCGGTAGTGCGCGAGCTCGTCAGGAGGGAAGACGCGCTTGAGCTCCCGCTGGACCGCGCGCGAGCGCCGCACCGACACGCGCAGATCGTGCAGGAACTCGCTGTCGAGATCGGCGATTGCGCCGTCGAGGTTCGCCTCGATCACCTCGAGCATCCCGCGCAGCACCGCGGCGGCCGCGGCGTCGGAGCGCTCATCGGGCTGCAGCGGCACTCCCACCTTGGTCGGGAGGCCGCCCGGCACGCCTCCCGCGGCCCGGATCGCCTCGTCGACGAGTGGCTGGTCGGCCGGAGTGAAGCCAAGCTCACCGACGAGCGCCTCCTGCACGCGGTGCAGGTCCTTGTCGTAGCCGCGGATCCCTGTGATCCGCAGCCGCGGCCGGAGCGCGGCGTCCGGGCCGTCCGCGCGCCGCAGCGAGGTCTCCTCGAGCGCGAGTCGGACGACCGTCTTGCGTTCACCGTCGAGCACCGACAGCATCCGCTCGCGGCCGTGGAGCCGGGCCAGCGGGAGGAGCGCGCGTACGTCGGTGATCGGGAGCACGGTCTCGCGCAGCGGACCGGGTGGCAGGTCCCGTGCGAACAGCGGCTTGGTCGGCGCTCGCATCGGAAGCGAGGCGACCACGATCCCGGAGTCCTGCGACGACGCCGACAGCGTCCCGTCGGCATGCATCAACGTCAGCCCCGCACCGCGCAGCATGCCGTCGAACGTGTCGTAGTAGATCCGGTCGCGCTCGTACCGCGCGCCGTCCTCGATCGGCAGCCGCGCGACGAGCGCCTCGCCGGCACCGCGCAGCGTCATCTCATCGGGCAGCAGCAGCTCGGACCCGGCGCTCACGGCGCGAGTGCCCCCAGCCGCGTCACGGCCTCGTCGACCTCATCATCGGAGACGATCAGCGGCGGCTCGAGGCGGATCGTCGCGGGACCGGTCGCGTTGACGACCAGCCGTTGCTCGAGCAGCGCGCGCCCGGCGAGCGAGGGTGCATCGAACTCGCAGTCCACGTCGATCGCGAGCATAAGCCCTCGCCCGCGCACCTCCGTCACGTACGGCAGCCCGGCAAGCCCCGCGGCCAGCCGCTCGCCGGCGGCGCGAACCCGCGCCAGCAACTCGGGATCCGAGCAGATCTCGAGCGCGACGAGCGCTGCGGACGCCGCGACCGGGCCGCCGGCGAACGTCGAGCCGTGATCGCCGGGCCGGAGCGTGTCACCCAGCCGCGGGCCGGTTATCAAAGCCCCGATCGGCAGCCCGCCGCCGAGCGCCTTGGCGCTCGTCATCGCGTCGGGAACCACTTCGGTCTGCTCGTAGGCCCACAGCGTCCCGGTCCGGCCCATCCCGGTCTGGATCTCGTCGAAGATCAGCGCCGCGCCGGTCCGGTCGCACGCATCGCGCGCCGCCACCAGCAGGTCGTCGGATAACACGTGAATCCCGGTCTCGCCCTGGATCGGCTCAAGCAGAACCGCCGCGGTGCGGTCGTCGACCGCGGCAGAAAGCGCGCCGGGATCTTTCGGGACGACGACGAACCCGGGCACGAGCGGCGCGAACGGCGCCTGCTTGGTCTCCTGCGGGGTCGCCGACAGCGCGCCGTAGGTGCGGCCGTGGAATCCGCCCTGGAGCACGACCACGTTCCCGCCCGGCCGCGCGCGCCGCGCGAGCTTGATCGCCGCCTCGTTGGCCTCGGCACCCGAGTTGCACAGGAACACCTTGCCGCCGAGCGAGCTTTGCGCCAGTGCCGCCGACAGCCTCATCGCGGGCTCGGTGTAGTACAGGTTGCTGACGTGGGAGAGGCGACCGGCCTGGTCGCGGACGGCCTGCACCACCCGCGGATGGCAGTGCCCGACGTTCAGCACCGAGATCCCCGCCAGGAAGTCCAGGTATTCGTTGCCGTCGGCGTCCCACAGCCGCACGCCCGAGCCGCGAACGAACTCCACCGGGTTGCGGAGATACGTCGGGACGGCGTACTCGCGCTCGAGGCTCTGGAGCTCGGCGAGGCTCATACCGCCGGCCTGATCTTCGTGCCCTGGCCGGCGTTGGTGAACAGCTCGAGCAGCAGCGAGTGGGGCACGCGCCCGTCGACGATGTGCGCGAACGAGACGCCGCCCTGGATCGCGTCGATGCACGCCTGGAGCTTCGGGCGCATTCCGCCGGCGATGCCGGGGAGCGCCTCGAGGACCGAGTCGACGCCCGCCTCGGAGACCACGCTCCCGGGATCGTCGGGGTTCGCGAGCCACCCGGGGACGTCGGTCAGGAACATCAGCTTGTACGCGCTCAGCGCGCGCGCCACCGCTCCGGCGGCCTCGTCGGCGTTGATGTTGTAGGAGTTGCCGTCGCGGTCGGCGCCGACGCTCGCGACAACCGGGATGTAGTCCTGCGCGACGTGAGTCAGCACGCCCGTGTCGACGCGCTCGATAGCGCCCACGAACCCGATGTCCTGACCGCTCGGCGCGGTCCTGCGCTTGGCGCGGAACAGCAGCCCGTCATCGCCGCACAGCCCGATCGCGGGCTGGCCGTGGCGGTTGATCAACAGCACGATGTCCTTGTTGACCTTGCCGACCAGCACCATCTTCGCGACCTCGACGGTCTCCCGGTCGGACACGCGCAGGCCGTCGACGAACTTCACGGGCAGGTTCAGGCGCCGCATGTAGCTCGTGATCTCCGGGCCGCCGCCGTGGACGATCACCGGGTTCATCCCGACGTACTTGAGCAGCACCACGTCGCGCGCAAAATCCTCCTTGAGCGCGTCGTCGATCATCGCCGCGCCGCCGTACTTGATCACGACGGTCTTGCCGTGGAACTCGCGGATGTACGGCAGCGCCTCGAGCAGCGTGCCGACGTCGCGCCGGCTCGACGCGAGCATTGCATCGACGCCGCCGGATTGGCTAGGTGGTGTACTCGGCATTCAGCGTCACGTACTCGTGCCCGAGGTCGGAGAAGTACCGCTCAACCTCGGCGCCTTCGCCGGGAAGCTCGATCTCGTACTCGACCTCCTCGCGCTGGACCGCCGCGTTCAGCGCTTCCTCGTCGTGCGGGACGTACTGGCCGCGTGTGCACACCTGGATGCCCTCGATCGAGATCCCGACGGCGAGCGGCGCGGTCCCGGGCATCGCCATCCCGACGGCCTGGATGATCCGCCCCCAGTTGGGGTCGCCGCCGTACAGCGCGGTCTTGACCAGCGGCGAGTCCGCCACCGCGCGGGCGACGTTGCTCACGGCCGCGGCGTCGCCGCCGCGGACGACCACGCGGCCGACCCGGCGCGCGCCCTCTCCGTCGCGCACCATGTTCAGCGCCAACTGCCGGAGCACCGCGTCGAGCGCCTCGCCAAACTGCACCTCGTCCTCGGTCTCGGGCTCGATCGTAACCCCTGACTCGCCGCTGGCCTGGAGAATCACGGTGTCGCTCGTCGACAGCTGGCCGTCGACGCTGATCCGCTCGAACGACCGCTGGACGGTCACCGCGAGGAGCAGGTCGCACGTCTCGGGCGACAACCCGGCGTCGGTCTGGATGAAGCACAGCAGCGTCGCGAAGTTCGGCGAGATCATGCCGGCGCCCTTGGCCTGCGCGGTCAGACGGACGGTGCCGCCGCTGACCGCCACGTCGATGCACGCGTGCTTGTCGAGGATGTCGGTGGTGCGGATCGCGCGCGCGAAGTCGACCTCGCCCTCGGGGCCGAGCGCGTGCGTCGCCCGCACGATTCCGGTCATCACCGAGCTGATCGGGAGCGGCACGCCAATCACCCCGGTCGAGGCGACGGCCACCGCGCCCTCGGGGCAGCGGCTCGCGAGCGCCGCGGCGCCCTGCATCTTGGCGGCGTTCTCGAATCCGGGACGCCCGGTGGCGGCGTTCGCGTTGCCGGAGTTGACCACGACCGCGCGGATGCCGGTCAGATCGACACGCTCGCGGCACAGCAACACGGGCGCCGACTGCGTGCCCGAGTTCGTGAATCGCGCCGCGCTCGTCGTCGCCGGCGCGCTCGAGACGAGCAGACCGAGGTCCGACCCGCCGCTCGGTTTGATCCCGCAGGCCACGCCCGCGGCCCTGAAGCCGCGCGGAAGACCGCCGGCGATTTCGGTGACGTTGCCCGGGACCTCGACCCAGCGCGATCCGAAGAACGATTGCGTGCTCGTCACCTGACCGCCCTGCGCTGCCCCGAAGCGGTCACTCCGATCCCCTCGCCCTCGGGCAGCCCGAGCATCAGGTTCAGGTTCTGCACCGCCTGCGAGGCGGCGCCCTTCCACAGGTTGTCGATCGCGGCGAACACGATCACGCGCCGGGTGCGCTCGTCACGGTGCACCGAGATGCGGCAGATGTTCGTCTCGCGGACGTCGCGCACGCCGGGCGGCGCGCTGCTGAGCTCGACGAACGGCTCGTCGGCATACCACTCGGCGTACAGCGCCTCTAGGCTTCCGAGTTCGTCGACCGCGTCGGGCGCGACCGTGACGTAGCAGCTCACGAGCTCGCCCTGGTCGAGCGGCACGAGATGCGGGATGAACGTGATCCGGACGTCGGGGTGGGCGGGATCCAATGCCGAGAGCTCCTGCTCGATCTCGGGGATGTGGCGGTGGCGCGGGACGCCGTAGGCGCTGAGGTTCTCGTCGACGGTGACGAAGTGCGTCTTGTCGGTCGCGGCACGTCCCGCCCCCGACACGCCGGACTTGGCGTCGATGACGACGTCCTCGATCACTCCCGCCCGTGCGAGCGGCGCGAGCGCGAGCAGCGAAGCGGTCGGATAACACCCCGGGTTCGCGACCAGCGACGCGACGCGAATCTCGTCGCGGTAGAGCTCGGGCAGGCCGTACACCGCCTCGTCGAGCAGTTCGGGCGCCTCGTGCTCGCGGTACCAGCGTCCGTACACCGCGGGGTCGCGCAGCCGGAAGTCGGCGCTCAGGTCGACGACGCGGACGCCCCGCGCGCGCAGCTCGGCGACGAGCGGCGCGGCGGCGCCGTGGGGGTAGGCGACGACCGCGGCGTCGACGTCGGCGTGGCGGTCGAGGTCGAGCTCCTCCAGCTCGAGTGGCACACGGTGGTGGGGGTACAGATCGTCGAGCCGGCGCCCGACGTCGCTGCGAGCGGTGAGCGCGCGGAGCTCGAACGACGGATGACGGAGCAGCAGCCGCGCGGTGAGCGCGCCCGTGAACCCGGCGCTGCCGAACACCGACACGCTATGAGGCACGGATCCTCCCCCCTATTTCGTCGGTGATCGCTTTCGCAATCGCTTCGCGGCGCTGCGCAACCTCCTCGTCGGTCAGCGTCCGATCGGGAGCGCGGTAGGTGAGCGCCACCGCCAGCGATACGTTGCCCTCGCCGAGCCGCTCGGGATCGCGGTAGACGTCGAACACCTCGGCGCCGGCCAGCAGCCGGCCACCGGCGCGGCGCACGACCGCGATCAGCTCGGCCGCGCTCATGCGGTCGGATACGACCACCGCGAGGTCCTCGCGCACGTCGGGGAAATCGCTGAGCGCGTGGTAAGGCGCAGTCGGCGGCTCAGGCACGGCATCCAGGTCGAGCTCGAACGCGGGCACCGTGTCGCGCAGGTCCCACTCGGCGGCGACGAGCGGATGGACCTCGCCGATCCAGCCGGCGTCCGCGCCGGCGACAATGATGCGCGCGGCGCGGCCCGGGTGCAGGAACGGCTCTTGCGCGGCCTCGAGGCCCCAGTCCGCCCGGAGCGCGTCCAGCAGGCCCTCGAGCACCCCCTTGGCCGCGAAGAAGTCGACCGCGGGCGGATGGCCGTCGCGCCAGCCCGGGGGACGCGCGGGGCCGGCCAGGACCGCGCCGACGTGGTAGGGCTCGCGCGGAAGCTCTCCGGGACCGGTGGGCAGATACACCCCGCCCGCCTCGAACAGGCGCACGGTGGCGGCGCCGCGGGCGCGGTTGTGCCGCGCGGTGTCGAGCAGGGAGCCGAGCAGCGTCGTGCGCAGCACCGACAGATCGGTCGAGAGCGGGTTGGCGAGCGCCACCTTGCGCCGGAGCGGGTGATCGTCCCCGAGGCGAAGCCGGTTGCCGAGCTCGGGGTGGGTGAAGCTCCATCCCACGATCTCGTGCAGCCCCTGGGCCGCGAGCACGTCGGCGGCGCGCCGGCGCAGGCGCTGCCGAGCGGTCAGCCGGCCCGAGACGCCGTGCCGCGAGGGCAGCGTCGAGGGGAGCTTGTCGAGGCCGTCGATCCGCGCGACCTCCTCGATCAGGTCGGCCTCGCGCGTGACGTCGCTGCGCCTGAACGCCGGCACGGTTACGTCGAGCCCGTCGGGCACCTCGGCGGTCGTGAACTCCAGCGCGTGCAGGATCTCGACGCACCGGGCGCGCGGAATCTCGGCGCCGAGCAGGCTCGTGATCCTGGCGTCCCTGAGCCGGATCGTCTTCGGCTGCGGCCCCTCGCCGCCGACGTCGATCGTGCCGGGCACGAGCCGCGCCCCGCACAGCTCGATCATCAGCCTGGTCGCAACCGCCTGGGCCTCCATCGCCTGCTCGGGTTGTATCCCCTTCTCGAACCGGCCCGACGCCTCGCTCCGCAGCCCGAGCTTCAGCGACGTGAGATGGATGTTCGCCCCGTCCCAGTTCGCGGCCTCCATCAGGACGCGTGTCGTGTCGTCGCCGACCTCGGAACGCGCGCCGCCCATAACGCCGGCGATCGAGGTCGGTCCCGCCGCGTCCTCGATCAGCATCATGTCGGCGTCGAGCGTACGTGTCTGGCCGTCCAGCGTCTCGACCTGCTCGCCGTCGTGCGCGCGGCGGACGGTGAGCGTCGCGCCCTCGACTCGGTCGAGATCGAACGCGTGCAGCGGCTGGCCGGTCAGCAGCATCACGTAGTTGGTGATGTCGACGACATTCGAGATCGGGCGCTGGCCGGCGGCCATCAGCCGCGCTTTCAGCCACAGCGGACTCGGGCCGATGTTCACGTCCTCGAACACCCTCGCGGTGAAACGAGGGCACAGGTCGGGGCACTCGACGATGACTGTCGCGCCGGCGACCTCGCCCGGCTCGCCTGGGTCGTCTCGCCAGGGGGCCGGCGCCAGCGGGGCGCCGGTCGCGGCGTGGACCTCGCGCGCCACTCCATAGATCGCGAGGCAGTCGGGGCGGTTCGGCGTGATCTCGAGCACGAGCACGTCGGTGGCGATCGGGAGCACGTCCTTGAGCGGCATCCCGGGCTCGAGCCCGTCGCGCTCGAGCACCATGATCCCGTCGTGCTCCGTGCCGATCGCGACCTCGTCCTCGGCCAGGATCATCCCGTTGGACTCGATGCCGCGCAGCTTCGCGTTGCCGAGCTTGGTGCCGTCGGGCATCACTGCGCCGGGCTTCGCCACCGCGACCGTCTGGCCCGCGGCGACGTTCGGCGCGCCGCACACGATCGTCGACGGCTCGCGGTCGCCGGTGTCGACGACGCACACGCGCAGCCGGTCGGCGTTCGGGTGCTGCTCGGCCTCGAGCACGCGGCCGATGACGAAGTTCTCGAGCCCGGTCACGCCGTGGTGCTCGACGCGTTCGACCTCGGTGCCGGTCAACGCGAGCCGCTCGGCGAGCGCGTGCGTGTCGAGGTCGGGCGCGACGTATTCGTGCAGCCATGCGACCGGAACGCGCATCAGGCGAACTGCTCCAGGAAGCGCACGTCGTTGCCATACAGCAGCCGCAGGTCCGGAACGCCGTGCTTGAGCATCGCGATCCGCTCGATCCCCATCCCGAAGGCGAACCCCTGAACCTGCTCGGGGTCGTAGCCGTACTCGCGCACCGACTCGAACACGTTCGGGTCGATCATCCCCGAGCCGAGGATCTCGATCCACGCCGTGCCCTTGCACAGCGGGCAGCGCTGACCATCGGCGGTGACGCCCTGATTGCAGTTGAAGCACGACACGTCGACCTCGACGCTCGGCTCGGTGAACGGGAAGAAGTGCGGGCGCAGCCGAACCTCGCGGTCCTCGCCGAAGTACGCGCGCGCGAACCTCAGCAGCGTCCCCTGAAGATCGCCGAGCGTGATGTCGGTGTCGACCGCGAGCCCCTCGAGCTGGTGGAACTGCGGCGTGTGGGTGGCATCGTTGTCGGGGCGGTACGTGCGCCCGGGCACGACGATGTACAGCGGCGGGGGCTGCTGCTCCATCGCGCGGATCTGCACCGGCGAGGTGTGGACGCGCAGCAGCATCGCATTCGGGTCGAAGATGTCCGGCGTCGGCTCGACGTAGAACGTGTCGGTCATCAGCCGCGACGGATGCGTGGGCGCGTGGTTGAGCGCGTCGAAGTTGTAGTAGACGGTCTCGACCTCTGGTCCCTCGGCGATGTTGAAGCCGAGGCCGATGAAGATGTCCTCGAGCTCACGCCTGGTCTGGGTGATCAGGTGGAGGCTTCCGGTCGCCGGCGCCGGCGCTCCCGGGAGCGTGACGTCGACGCGGTCGCGCTCTAGCCGCTGGTCGAGCTCTTGCGCGGCGAGTTGCCGCTCGCGCTGCTCGATCGCTGCCTCGAGCGCCTTGCGCGCCTCGTTGGCCGCCTTGCCGGTCGCCGCGCGCTCGGCGGGCGGCAGCTCGGCGACGTTCCGCAGCAGGTTCGGGAGCTCGGCCTTGCGCCCGAGGTACTGGACCCGGACGTGCTCGAGCGCGCCGGTGTCGGGCGCCGCGGCGATCGCGTCGTCGGCCTCGGCCCGAATCTGATCGATGCGCTGGGTCATTCGGGCGCCATCCTACGGCTCAATTCGTACAAAGCGACGGTCGCAGCCATCGCCGCGTTCAGGGAGTCGGTGGCGATGGGGACGTGCGCGACGTGGTCGGCGCCCGCAACGACCTCGTCCGGGAGCCCGTCGCGTTCGGCGCCAACGAGCACCGTCAGTTCTCTGGCGCTGGACCTGTCGTAGGCGAGAGTGGATCGCCAAAGAACCTCCAAGGGCTCGCCGGCGCGGGGGACGAGAGCGATCGTGGTGCCCGGTAGCTGGTCGGCGGTCGCCCGCGCCACCGGGACCGCGAACACGGCGCCCATCGAGGCCCGCACTGCTTTCGGGCTGTAGGCGTCCGCGGTCCCGGGACCAAGCGCGACGCAAGACGCCCCGAACGCCTGCGCCGAGCGCAGCACCGCCCCGACGTTGCCCGGATCGTGGACGCCATGCAGGTACACGCACAGCGGCCCAACCGCCGCCGGCGCCCACCGCTCCTCGTACACCGCGAGCGTGCGCGTGCCGGAACCCAGGCCCGAAGCGGACGCCAGCAGATCCGCCGCGACCTCGACCCCGGGTAGACCGCTGCCCGCCGCGGCATACCGCTCGATGGCGCTCCACCCCTGCCCATCGGCCACTGACAACAAATCCTCACCCTCCGCCACGAACAACCCGGACCGTTCGCGCCAGCGGCGGCGCTGGCGGAGCTTGCGGATCTCTTTGAGCTTGGCGTTGTGGGGGCTTGTGATCATCAAAAAAAAGGCGCCCTCCTGATGGAGCGGCGCCCGGGTGGCGGTGCTGGTTGGTCGGCGTGTTGACTCAGCCGGCCGCCAGCGCCTCGCGGGCGCGGTCGGCAAAGCGTCGGAAGGTCTCGGCGTCGCGGACGGCGATGTCCGCGAGGATCTTGCGGTCGAGCTCGACGCCGGCGAGCTGGAGACCGTGCATGAACTGCGAGTACGACATGTCGTGCTGCCGCGCCGCGGCGTTGATCCGCGTGATCCACAGCCGCCGGAAGTCGCGCTTGCGGTTGCGCCGGTCGCGATATCGGTACTGGTCGGCCTTGAGCAGCGCCTCCTTGGCCACCCGATAATGGCGGCTGGCGTCGCCGCGGAAGCCCTTGGTCAGGGCGAGCGTGGCCCGGCGCTTCTTGCGCGCGTGAACGGAGCGCTTGACTCTGGTCATCCGCGCTGCCTCCGCTTGACTCCGAGCAGCGTCTTCACCTGCGGCTCATCGTGCTTGCTGATCCACGACGGCTTCGCCTGGCGGCGCTTACGCTTCGGCGACTTCTTCTCGAGGATGTGGGTCGAGAACGCGCGGCGGCCGCGCACCTTTCCGTTCGCGGTCACCTTGAAGCGCTTCTTGGAGCCAGAGTGGGTCTTCATCTTCGGCATCGGAAGTGCGCCTAGTAAAGCAGAACGTCAACGTTTAACCGTGAACGTGGCGGTCCCGAACGGGCTCGCCGGATGCTTCAACGCTCCGTACCGACCCCGGTCCATGACCTTGGGCGGCGGGATCACCCTGTTGACCGAGGTCAGATCGCCGATGCGCTTGACGACCTGCCCGTCGGGCCTATACCAGATCATCGGGAGCGACGCTTCCGTGACTTCCCGATCGACCTGGACCGCGACGACGTTGCCGTGCACGGGGGCAAGCACGCTAAGGCTGTGTGAGTAGACCGGCGCTCCCGGCTGCCCCGGGAACGGCTGGCGGGAGAACACGAACCGCACGGTGGCGACGCCGTCGGGCACGACCACGGTGATTCGGGTGGCGGTCGAGCCGCCGGCGAACGACCGGCCGGCGCCTTCGGTCCCGATCCCCTGGCCCTGTTCGATCGTCGCGGCGTCGCCGGCTCCGCCGGCACCGTCGGCGCTCAGCACCATGAGCGTCTCCGGGCGGCGGCGAGCCATCCGGAGAAGCTGATTACGGGCTCCCGGGATTCGCCGAGCGAAGCTTTCGATCTGCTGCGCGGTCGGCGGCGTCATCGGGACGACGTAGAGCTGCTCGCCCCACGGCGTGGTGGTCGCGTACCGCATCAACGCCAGGTCCGGCGTCCCCGCCAGCGCCAACACCCCGAGCGCGAATCGCGACACGAGCGCCACGGGCCGGTCCGCCGCGGTCTGCGGGCGTCGGAGCACGCCGAGGATGTCGGTCAGCTGCCGGGCTCCCGTCGCGGACGCGGCCGGGGCTGGGGCGGGCGTCGGGACGGAGGGCTGGCGGTGTCCTCCGAGCGCGACCACCGCGCCGAGCACGATCGCGATCACCGATGCGGTCGACAAGAGCACGGCGACAGCGCCTCGCGACCCGTGGACCACGACCGGGCGCGTACGCGTCCCGGCGACCCCCGCGCGGCGCGCGCCGGGGAGGCTGATCGTCTCCTCCCCGGCACCCAGCCGTCGGGCGGCGCTGACCAGTTCGCGCTCGAGCGCCGCAATTGGGTCGTCATGCACCACGGGGCGTCTCCAGATCCGACCTGATCCTGTGAAGGCCGCGACTGACCCGCTTCCTCACAAGACTCGGCGAGCAACGCAGGTCAGCCGCGATCTCGTCGTAGCCGCGCCCCTCGATCACGCGCGCCCGGACGGCCTCGCGCTGCTCGACCGGGAGGCCGTCGAGCAGCTCGAGGACTGGGTCGCCGGCGAGCGCCTCGATGCGCTCGATCCCCTCATCCGTGAGCAGGATCGGCGCCATTCCCAGCGCTCGCCTGACGCTGTCATCGGCGTGTCCCCGCCGCTGCGCTTCGTGAAGCTTGTTCCAGGCGATCCCGTACAGCCAGTTCCGCGCCGGCTCGGGCCGGAGCTCGTATCGCGGTGAGGCCTCGAGCGCGGCCGCGAACGTCTCGGCGGTCAGGTCGAGCGCGAGCTCAGCGCTGCCCGCACGGCGGCGGAAGAAGGCCAGCACTCCGCGCACATGGCGGCGGTAGAACGTCGCGAACGCCTCCGGGTTCTGCACCGTCGCGACCAGCAGCTCGCCGTCGGTCCGAAGGTCGGCTCCCTCCATGCTTACTTATTGTCCGAACGGCCCGTTTTGTGACCGCCGGGGCGCCCGTCCGGGAGGCGGCTAGCGCGTCAGGCGGTGCTCGAGGTGCCGGCTTCGACAGGCTCTGACGCCTGCTGGCCATCGCCGTCGCCGTTGCCGGCGGCCGTGCCGCCGGCGTCGCTGTCGGCCTGGGGCTCGGCTGCCTGCGACTCGGCCGCGTTCGACTCCGCCGCGCCCGACTCGGCCGCGTTCGACTCGGCCGCGTTCAGCTCGTGCCCGTCTGACGCGTTGTCCTGGTCGCCGTCGGAAGTCTTTTCCTGCTTGCCGTCGGCGGCCTTGTCCTTCTCGCCAGCGAGAATCGCCTTGGACGGCGCGAGCAGCATCGTCATGTTGCGCCCGTCCTGGACGGGCGACTGCTCGACGACCCCGATCTCCGACAGCTCGCCGGCAAGGCGGTCGAGCAGCGCGGTGCCGCGCTCGGGATGCGTGACCTCGCGCCCCCGGAACATGATCGTGATCTTGACCTTGTCCTTGTTCTTGAGGAAGCGCGACACGTGGCCCTTCTTCGTGTCGTAATCGTTCTGCGCGATCTTCGGGCGGAACTTGATCTCGCGGACCGTGATCTGCTGCTGATGCCGGCGCGCCGCCTTCTGCTTCTGGGCCTGCTCGTACTTGTACTTGGAGTAGTCGAGCACGCGGCAGACTGGCGGGCGCGCCTCGGGCGCCACCTCGACGAGGTCCAGATCGCGCTCCTGGGCGTACGACAGCGCCTCTGGTGTCTTGACGATCCCAATCTGGTTGCCGTCGGCGCCAATCAGGCGCACTTCGGGCACGCGAATCCGATCGTTGATCCGAGTCTGATCGCGTTCCGGCGGGCGCCGGTCGAACTTACGCGGAACCGGCACTAGCTGCGATGAAAGGGGTGCGTCAAGCGGTGACGGACCCTATGAGTGACGTTGCACGTGGATCAACGAGTGGGAGTATAGCGGCGGATCTACGACGTCAAGCGACTTTCCGCCACTTGCCTTACCCGCGCGATGAACTCGCCGACGGGCACCGATCCCTCGTCCCCGCGCCGGTGCTCGCGGACCGAGACCTGCTGGGACTCCGCCTCGCGGTCCCCCACAACCAGCATGTAAGGAATCTTGCGCAGCTCGGCGTCGCGAATCTTGCGTCCCACCGACTCCGTGCGCTCATCGAGCTCGACCCGGACCCGGGCGGCGTCGAGGTCATCGCGGACGCTGCGGGCGTAGTCGAGATGACGGTCGGAGATCGGGAGCACGATCGCCTGCACCGGGGTCAGCCATACCGGCAGCTCGCCACCGTAGTGCTCGATCAAGATCGCGATGAACCGCTCGTAGGACCCCATCAGGGCGCGATGGATCATCGCCGGCTGATGCTCGGCGTTGTCGGCGCCGGTATAGGTGAGCCCGAACCGCGCCGGCATGTTGTAGTCGAGCTGCACGGTTCCGATCTGCCACGAGCGCCCGAGCGAATCGGTCATGTGGAGGTCGATCTTCGGGCCGTAGAACGAGCCGTCCCCCGGGTTGAGCTCGTACGGGAGTCCCTTGCGATCGAGCACCTGGATCAGGTGCTCCTCGGCGCGGTCCCACAGCTCGTCGGAGCCGAGCCGCTCGTCCGGGCGTGTCGACAGCTCCAGGCGAACGTCGAACCCGAAGACCTTGTACGTGTCGAACGCGAAATCCAGGCACGCCTCGAGCTCGTCCTGGACCTGGTCCTCGGCGCAGAACACGTGTCCATCGTCCTGGGCGAAGTTCCGCGTCCGCAGCAGCCCGTGGAGCGCGCCGCTCAGCTCGTTGCGGTGGAGCAGTCCCGGCTCGGAATACCGGATCGGCAGCTCCCGGTAGGAATGCGGCTGCATCGAGTAGAGCTGACAGTGGCCAGGGCAGTTCATCGGCTTCAGCCCCATTGGCGTGTCGGCCGACTCGGTCAGGAACATGTGCTCGCGGAACTTGTCCCAGTGGCCCGACGTCCTCCACAGCGAGCTGTCGTATAGCTGCGGAGTCTTGACCTCGGTGTAGCCGCGCGGCTCGCCCATCTCGCGGCTGAGCGCGACCAGTGAGTTGAACACGTGTGCTCCGGCGGGAAACCAGAACGCCATCCCGGGCGCGGCGTCCGAGAAGTTGAACAGGCCGAGTTGCGGTCCGAGCCGTCGGTGGTCGCGCGCTCGCGCCTCCTCCACGCGCTCCAAGTACTCCTGCAGGTCCTTGTCCGAGAAGAACGCGGTCCCGTAGATCCGCGTCAGCATCGGACGGTTCGAGTCACCGCGCCAGTACGCGCCGGCCACCGATTGAAGCTTGAACGCCTTGATCCGCTTGGTCGACGGGGCGTGCGGGCCGCGGCACAGGTCGGTGAATGGGCCGTTCGTGTACAGGGACACGGTCGGGACGCCGTCCTTCTCGATCAGATCCTCGATCAGCTCGACCTTGTAGTCCTGCGCCTCGCGCAGGAAGCGGTCGAGCGCCTCGCTCGCGGGCACGTCCTCGCGGACGAACGGCTCGTCGGCCGCGATGTGCTCGCGCATCTTGGCCTCGATCGGCTCGAAGTCGGCCTCGGACAACGACAGTCCCTCGGGGAAGTCGAAGTCGTAGTAAAAGCCGTTCTCGATCGGCGGCCCGATCGAGATCTTCACGCCGGGGTACAACTCCATCACCGCCGCCGCCAGCACGTGCGCAGCGTCGTGGCGGATCAGGCTGAGGGCCTCCTCGCCGCTACGGTCGGTGAGAATCTCGAGCTTCGCCGGTCCGTTCGAGTGGTTGTCGGGCAGCGGGCGCGCGAGGTCGCGGAGCTCCCCGTCAACCTTGACCGCCAGCGCGGCGCGCGCCAGGCCGGCGCCGATCGCCGCCGCCGCGTCCGCGCCGGTGGCGCCGTCGGGAAGCGTGAGTCGGTTGCCGTCCGGGAGCTCGACCTCCATGCCTCAGATGCTATTAGTGCGGGGCGGTTCGCAGCGTGAGGTGGTTCGCAGCGAGACGTGGTTCGCAGCGAGACGCGGTTCGCAGCGAGACGCGGTTCGCAGCGAGACGCGGTTCGCAGCGTCAGGCGGTCAGTGGCGTCTGACCCGGAACGTGAACGTACCCACCATCTGCGGCAGCGGCAGGATCGCCGGGCACGCCTTCGCCACCGGGCACGGCGTGATCAGCACGTTCCAGACCTGACCTCGGAACGTCCCCGCGCACCAACTTCGGTGCGCGCCCGGCGCAAGCGTCACCTGGACGACGGCGCCCGCCGGCGTCGCCGGCGCCACCGCGGACGCGCTCGCCTGGCATCCGCTGTGGCCGGGGTCGCCGACAGTGATCCGGTAGAAGTCGCGCTCCACGCCGACGACACCGGTCGCGTGGATGGTCTTGAAGCTGATCTTGAAGTGGGTCAGCCGCGACCCGGACGCCGGCGTGACGGTGACGTGCAGACTCGACGTCGCCGCGGTCGGCTCGGCGGCACCCGAAATCCCGGGTATCAGCGGGATCCCGACCAGCGCCATCAGCACCGCCGCCCTCGCCCTCATCTCGGCGGCGAGTCTACCCCGACCCCCGAGCCCCAGGTACATTTATGGCCTCCCGGGCGATTAGCTCAGCTGGGAGAGCGCCGTCTCGACAAGGCGGAGGTCGCTGGTTCGAGCCCAGCATCGCCCATGACGTTGGTTGCAGGGGATTCCGAGGGTGGGGTCGGTTCGGTCTCCTGGGGAGTGCGCACAGATTGCGCACACCTCAGTTGGCTGCGGGCGTCTCGGATGGCCTCGGAGGCAGGGATCCGCGGCTTGTCTTCGAGCTCCTCGAGCACGCCGGCGTAGTGCTTTGCGAGCGTCGCAACGCTGTGTCCGGCCTGGTCGGCGACGAACGTGAGGCTCCGGCCTTCCCAGAGCAGGAGCGAGACGAACGAGCCGCGGAGGCGGTAGACGCGCAGGTCGCCGGTCACCCCCGCCGCCTTGGCCGCGGGCTGGTAGACGCGCCGGCGCCAGTTCTGCCAGTCGTGCAGCTTCCAGTCGTCGCCGTCGTGCGTCGGGAAGATCAGCGCGCTGGACGGAGGTCGGCCCGACGCGAGCCGCCACTCGGCGAGGTCCTGGGCAAGCGGTGAAAGGAGCTTGATCGTTCGTGGCTGCTCGGTCTTGGACGCGTGGACGTGGAGCGCGCGGTCCGTGAGGTCGCGCCAGCGGGCTCTCGTTGCCTCGTCGGGGCGCAGTCCGGCGTAGGCCAGGACGCTGATCATGGTGGCGTCGCGATGCGACAGCGGCGCGCGGATCTGCTCGACGATGATTGGCGGGAGCGGCTCCGGCCGCCGCGTCGGCGGCTGCCGAGGCTTGTCGACGACCGACACCGGTTTGGCCGGAATTAGGCCACGGACGACCGCCCTCCGGAGGATGCCCTGGAGCAGCATCAGCGCCTTGCGCTGCGACTGGACGCCGACCTCCTGCGTATCTAGACGCGCGCGTAGATCCTCGACGAGCGTGGGAGTGATCGCGCGGAGCTCGTAGTCGCCGAGCTGCGGCAGCAGGTGTGTCCCCCACACCTCGAGATAGCGGCGCTGGGTCGATGGCTTCAGGTTCGGGACGGCGTACCTGGGCCACCACTCCTCCCGCACGAACTCGGCGAGTGTCATCCGCGACTGGATCACGCCCGGCGCCAGCGCGCCGAGCTGCTGCCGCCGCTTGACGTCGGTCTCGAAGGCCCGCGCGTCCCCGTGCTTGATGAACGAGCGCTGCAGCTGATGGCCGCCCTCCCGCCACCGGACGACGTAACTGCTGCCGCGCTTCTGAATGCTCACGGTCCGACGATTCTGTCGCGAATCGCCTCGAGGTCGGCGACGCTTCCGGGGGGATTGGGCTGGATGCGCCTTTGTCTTCTGCCTGCCCGCGGCGCCTGCGGTTCTGGTGCGACTGCGATCCGGTTGTTGGCGCAGGCCTCGAACCACTCTTCGACCGCGCTGTCCCTGACGATCCACCGGCCGCCGATCAGCGATGCTCTCAGTTCACCGCTGTTGATCGCACGCCTGACGGTCCGGTGCTCACATCGCGCCAGCTCAGCAACTTCCTGGACGGTCAGGTACGGACTGCTACTCACTTTCCGGCTACCGGCTCAGACGCTCGGTCCTCCTATTGGCTGGTCCATCGCAAAAACAGCCAAATACGCAAAGGGCCGCCGAACATATCGCCGGTGTCGGACGGAAAGACGTTCGTGGTCCCTGGCTAGCCCGCCGCCGGCTGGCGCTCCGCGGCGTGCTCCAACCGCGCGATCAGACTTGTGAGCTCGGCGGCGACCGCGCGGGCGTCACGAACTGCGTCACGGACCCCGTCGGCGTCGAGCGCCGTCTCACGACGGTGACGCGCGACCTCGCGCTCGACGAGCTGCCCGAGCGCGACGCTGACCGGCGTCGCGCCCAGGGCGACTCGGTACGCGGCCCAGGTTTCGTCGCTCACCTTGACGCGCGCCATCCGCTCCCGGATCGTCCGCGTTCGATCGCGCTCGTGGCGTCGCTGTTGGACCTCGCGACTGCGGCGTCCCATGTATGCAACGTATACGACGCACTGGACAGTGCAACTGTGTGCTGCGCTGCGGAGCGAAGCGACGCAGTGCGGCAGGAATGCATGAGCACGGTTGGACTGCGGCCACGTTGGATTGGGGGCGGAGGCTTGGAGGTTGGCTGTGAGCGCGGAGCGAGAGCTGTCGCGGAGGCGCTAAAGGCGCGTGGGACGTAGGTGTAGATCGCGGCGATTTGTCGAAACCGGATCGGCACTGTGTCGCCGGTGCGATGGTGCCCGTGAGCACTCGCCGCGTCGCCCATGTCTGGCGCGCTCCGCAGCCGCGCTCGCCAGCCTGACGCTTCGCCGGTCAGACGCGTACGTCCAGCTCGCGGGCGCGATCGGAACGATCTTCGCTGGTCTCGCGCTCGCTGAACCTGCCCGACAGGGCCGCTCCCGCGATCACGCCGCCCCACTCGGGAGTGCTGGTTCTAGCCCAAGGCAGAACTACCGCCGGCCGTCATAACGCCACACGGCGGAAGGCGGTCACTCGGGGAGCCGATGCGTTTGCTGAGCCAGCGTATCGGCGAGATCTCAGGCTGAGATGATCTTCCGGATCGCAGGTTGGGCAATCTTTGGAATCACCTGTGTGGTGTTTGGGGCCGCCGAAGTCCGGGCGCGGCGCCTCGGAACCACGCCGTCCGGGAGTGTGGTCCCCTGCGTGCTCGTGCTCGCGATCACCGTCGGTCTCGGCATCGCGGCGACCACGACCCGCAGCAGCTTTCTGACTCTTCTCTTCGTCTGCTGGTCGCTGGCGCCATGGGTAGGCATTTACAACAAGATCCAGGAGCGCCGGGAATCGGCAAGCTAGCTCTTGTTCGTGGACCTCAGGCTGGTCCATCGTCTAGCTCCCGCTTTGATCGACTTGGGAAGTGCCGGTCCCGGCCCAGCCCGGCAGGCGTCGCGCTAGTGTCGACGACGTGGGAGCTGCGTTTCCTCGCCCGCTGTCGGATCCCGAGAGATCGCTCTTAGAGGTGCTGCTCGCAGAGAACTTTCCAGGATCTGATGAGCTGCGGGCACAGGCGCGTACCGTCCGCGTGAAAGGTTTTTGGGAGGACCGCCCATCCATCGTGCTCTTGGAGGTCATGGACCCCGGCGCGCCTCGCGCGAACGTTGTACACGCGGTCCCCGTAGAGACGAAAGTGCGGGCCGCCGACCCGCCCCAGGAACTTCTGCTATTCGTCAAGGACGGCCTGCTCGACAGCATCGAACTAGTCGACTATTCAGGCAACGATGGGGTGGGGCTGCCAGACATTGGCGCAGTCGAGCCGCCAACCGTAAACAGCGCTGGGACCTCCGGGCCAGCGCCTCGCGGCAGATAGCCACGGCTTTCGGAATGATCGATTCGGGACAGTGCCGGTGCTAGCCCGAAGCGGAAGCGATCAGGCCCTGCCGTCGGGGCGATCGCTACGAGTAGCGATCTCTACGAGCTCGGCTGCGACTGGACCCGTCGTTGGCACGCGATGCCACCACCACTGGTCACGCGGGGGCTCAACGAGACGGAGACGGTCCTGGTCATCTGGACGCGTGAACCGTAGGAACAATTCGTCAGCAATCTCGATCGTTGCCGCCACGGCCCCTTGCCCGCCAAGGCCTTCATCCACCGCGTCGCGGATACAAAGCGCTGCGACGTAGTCGTGGACACCCCAGGCCAAATCGGTGTCTTCGGCCTCAGCCTCTCGCGCAAGACGAAGCACGTGTCTGCACCACGAGTCAACAAGCTCGAGCAAAGGGCGGGGTCGGTTGCCGAAGACAACGCTCTTAGATGCCAGATCGACGGATCGCATTGGTCGCAGCAAAGCCTAGGGCGAGAGTGTCGTAATGATCGACCGAAGCGGCAGCGAGCAGGGCTGCGGCCCGCAGCCCGGAATCTGTCGGGCTAGAAGATCTTTAGGTGCTCCCAGCCGTGTACCGCGGCGTCGTTGAACAGCCCCCAGCCGAGATAGACAAGGATGCCGATCACGAGCCAGACGACGGCCTGCGGATCCTTTCGACGGACGAGCGCGCGGGCAAATAGACCAGCCGGGAGCAAGCCAGCGGCGGCGATGATTAGCTGGGTAAGCAGCAGTGGGGTTTGGTGCGATCCGGCTTCGTTCGTGCTCCCAATCGCGTCCGCGATGTACGCGATGGCCCATCGCGAGGCAGGCTGCGAAGACGACGAGAATCGCGACGCCCATCCGCCTGTCGTCTGACTCCACACATCGATTTTCGGCACGCTTGCCGCAGCGCATGAGTCGCTGCCGCTTTGGGCTATCGCGCAGCCGTGTCGGAACTCGATCCGAGGGGAAGGCGGACTAGAGATGCGACATGGCTGCGTGTGACTCCACCCAAACACCAACGCCGCCACCAGCAGGAATGGCCTGCAGGTCTGGTTGCTCGCGACAGACCGCTACGTGAAGCCGCGTGACCTCGCCAGTCCATCGCGCGCGCTGATAAGCGAGGGCAAGCGCGAGCCACTCGCCGTTGGCGCTGGCGAGGTTGGTGATGGGCTGCCGCGCTCCACTCCCGAAGTCCGACCAGCCATCGACGGGAGCACTCAAACTGAGCGGCCTGTCCAGCCGAACGGCGCTCCAACGGCCGTAGATCTCTTCGATGCGACCGCTGTATCCGGAACCGCCTGCGAGCCACTTCGGCTCCATGTCGTATCCGCCCGCCACTATCACGCGGTCACCGACCTGGAATGCGCTCGACGAACCCACCTTGACCAAACCGTAGCCGGGTGATCGAGCTGGGGGAAGTCCCTCCCCGGCCCGTCGTCTCCGTCAATGGTCTCGGCAAGGAATCCAGATCTCAGACTGTCGGAGGGCTAAATCCGGCAGTCGCGCCGTGGGGTGCGCCACCGAAACAGGGGAAGACCATGACGGGGCCCCGGCTGCGCATACGTCCGAACGCTTATCCGCCGTTGCCGGACGTGCTCGCCGTGTCATGTTGCGCCCTGACCGCACGTGCTTGTGGCGGAGTGGGGTGTCTGCGAGAGGGGTCGCCCGCCGGCCATGGAAGGCCGGCGGAATGGGCACGGACGACGGTCGCATTGCGGTCGCCGGGAGTCCGCGGCGCCGTCCGCCGACGACCCTACCGTTGGGATGTGCCCACCCTCGAGGAGATCACGTATGAGGCTGGGCGCTCTGCGCTCGGAGATCAGGAGTCGCTGGTGTCGGGCATCAGGCAGCGCACGGGCACCATGCTCGCGGCTAACGCGATCGTGGCGTCCTTCCTCGGCGCGACGACCATTCGCGATCAGGGCCTGCAGGCGCTCGGTTGGATCGCCGTAGCGGCGCTCGTTCTTGCGCTCGTCGTCGCTGCCATCCTCCTCGCGCCGTGGCGGCTGAAGTTCGCGGTCGACGCGCGCGAGCTCTACGACCAGCTCTACCAGCAAGCCGCTGAGGAGGCGGATGCCGAGACGCTCGGTTGGCTTGTCTCTGCCGGTTACCTTTACCACGACTTGCGAGCCGAGAACGCCATCAGCATCACGCGTATGTCCCGGCTTTCAGCCGCGCTCGGGGTTCTGATGGTCCTCCAAACGCTGGCTTGGCTCGCCGCGCTGGCGGTAAACTGAGCCTATGGCGCCGAGGCCCCTCCCACCTGATCAGATCAAGCCGCTGCCGACCACGATCGGCATCGAAGAGGGTCGGGGCGCGGCATCCCCGCCGCGGCCGGCGCCGGACCCCGGCAGCAACGGTCAGTAGCGCCGCCCGTCGACGGCGCCGGGTGTGCGCACAATTTGCGCACACCTCACTCGTGAACCGGGGCATTTCGGGGTGCGGAACGCAAAGCGACGAACCCCCGAACTCCCTTTGCAGACGGGGCTTACCACAACCTGAGCTGACCTCGGAGGTCAGGGTCGACCTGTCTCGACAAGGCGGAGGTCGCTGGTTCGAGCCCAGCATCGCCCATATCGTCGTTTGGAGGGGGTTCGCCGATCGGGATCCTCTTCAGTCGTCTGAGGGGTTCGCGTGGATTGCGCACCCCCCGGCTGACTCTTGGCGTCCCGGATCGCTTGGGGGTCCGCGATCCGCGGCTCGTCTTCGAATTCCTCGAGCACGCCCGCGTCGTGCTCGATCCTCCGGAGCGCGACGGCGATCAGTTTTGCCGTGGTCTGCGGTCTGAATCGTTGACCCCGATCACCGTTCTTGAAGGAGGAATCATGACCGCTACATACACCTTCGACGTCTTTTCCAGCCTCGATGGCTTCGGCAGCGTGAGCGACGGCAGCTGGGGCGGGTACTGGGGCAAGCAGGGCCCCGAGCTGCTGGACCACCGCCTCGCCTCATACGGCGAGGAGCAGCGGATGGTCTTCGGGGCCAATACGTATCGGGCGTTCGCGCAGATGCTGGCCTCGAGCACCGAGGAGTCCGAGGTGCGTGACGCCTGGGTCACCCGGATGAGAAGCATGCCGACAACGGTGGTGTCGACCACACTGAAAGGACCCCTCGACTGGCCAGACGCGACCCTCGTGAGCGGTGACGCCATCGACATCGTCGCCCGGCTCAAGGAGGAGTCCGAGGTACCGCTGCGCTCGCACGGCAGCCTGTCGATGAACCGGGCGCTGATGGCCGCAGGGTTGGTTGACCGCGTCCAGGTGACGCTTTTCCCTGTGATCACCGGGCAGACCGGAGATGAGCCGATCTTCCAGGGTGCAGCTGACTTCGACCTCGAGCTGATCGACAGCCGGACACTCGACGGCAGCATCCAGGAACTCATCTACCGGCCCACGCTGCATGTCTGAGTCCGTCCATCCGCCGCCATCGTCAAGCAGCCGAACGCTGGTAGCACACTGCTCCCTTCCCGCCGTTCTGGCAGCGTCGCGCCGGCTGCTGCTGTTGTCGTCGCCTTGGCCGACGCCGACGGCGGCTGGATCGGCACGAAGAACCCGCCATCTTCAACTCCCTACAAACATGGCCGCCCCGCTAAGGGGGAGCCCGCGCTAAATGTCGCCTGTAGCAGGCCGGCTCGTCACCGAGAGGTTTGAATACGACGGTGGACGGCAGGTCACGGCGTATGTGCCGCCGGCTCCGCCCCAGGCCATCGTCTTCGCCGGTGACGGCCAGCTGATCACGTCGTGGGGATCCGCTCTCGAGGCAGCCGACCTACCGCCGACGATGATCATCGGTGCACACCGCCTGGACGATGAGACGCGGCGGCTCCATGAGTATTCACCGGGTGAGAGCACGGCCGCGTTCGCGTTTGACCCTGACCGGTTCGCGGCGCACGAGAAGTTCTTTGTCGAGGACGTGCGCCGATGGACGCAGTCGCGGTTCGACGTCGCGCTGCCTGCCGACCGAACCGCGGTGTTCGGTGTCTCGGCGAGTGGAGAGCTCGCGCTCGCCATGGGGCTTCGCCATCCCGACATCTACGGCACGGTCTTTTGCGCGTCACCGGGCGCGGGTTACCGACCTCCTGCCCTGATGCCGGCCTCGCTTCCGCGCGCGTACCTCGTAGCCGGCATGCAGGAGCCGTTCTTCCTCGAGAACGCGACCCGGTGGGCGGACGCCCTGCGCGCTGCGGGTGCGGACGTTGTCATGACCGAGCGGGTCGGGTCACACGGCGACGCGTTCTGGAGAGAAGAGTTCCCGCTCATGGTCGCGTGGGCGTTTGGACGCTGAGCATCGCGATCGTCGGTTCCCGGTCACCTTCTGACCCGGATCCCAGCGCCCCCTGACCAGCCCGCTGCTACCTAGTCGCCGATTGAGCAGCAGCTCTGACAGTGCCCCTTGATCGAGGACCGGCAGTGCTCGATCAAGCACAACCAGCAGTGCGCGGCGGTCCTCGGCCCTCCGTAAAACGGCCGACGCGGGAAGCCCGGTGTCGAGGCGTACGCTTGATCCCAAATGAGACCGGCACCCGGAGAATGGGATTCGTTACGCCTCGCCGCGAAGGCTGCGGATCGGGCAAAGGCAGCCGAGAAGTTGCGTCCCACCTTCGAGAAACGACTCAGGGAACTGGGCTACAGCTCGCTGGCGATCGCGCACGCATTCAGCACTCTGACTGGCCTGGGTACAGTCGAGGAGGCGCTGGCCGAGCTCGCGGAAAATGCACGGCTAGAGCGGATCGTGCCGGTCCCGCTCGACTTCGAGATCGTCGAACCGGCGGCCGGGTTGCCGGTAGGGCACTTGCTCACGATCACCGGCGTTGAGCGTGAACCTCGCGGCATTCGCATCACGTACGAGATTCGGCCGCCGCTTCCGCCGCTGGCGGACCGTCCGCGCGTCGAGGCGCGTGACGATTGCGATCAGGAGTACAGCCGTTTCGGACAGTCGATGGGTCTCGCAGGATCTCGTGACCGCACGATCACACTGGGTTCCTTCGTCGTGCCGCTTCCGCAGCCACGTGGTTCGCTGCTGCGTGTGCGCATGAGCTGGTCGCATGGCTCGCTCTCACTGTGGGAACGCGCGGCGCACGAATTACGAATCACGCTCTGAGCTTCCCCTTGGATCGAGACCCAGCGCTCCGGCGGACCTCAGCGTCGCGCGGCGGCGGACGACTCTGCCGAGAGTGTTGCTAATCGATCTTTGGAACGGTTAGGCAGGCGGAAGAACTGGGCCTATTGGTGGAGCGGCCGTCTCGCCGCGGCCGGCGTGCGCACGATCGAATGAAATTCGTCGTCTGCGACGGTCGAGTTTCGAGCGGTGTCCTTGTGTTCACCGGCTTTTCGGCATAGGTTCGCGCGCGACCGACGAACCGCGATCAGGGAGCAAGGCGATGTCCCGAACAGCCGTATCGAGCGAACAAGCCCCCGAAGCGCTCGGGCCTTACAGCCAGGCGATCGTCGCGGGCGGCTTCGTCTTCTGCTCCGGGATGGCGGGCATCGACCCGGCGACCGGCGCAGCCCCGGACGGGATCGAAGCCCAGACCGAGCAGGCACTCCTGAACCTCGCCGCTGTGCTCAGCGCCGCTGGAGCGTCCCTGCAGGACATCGTCAAGACGACGATCTTCTACGCAGACGTCGAAGACTTCGGCCGTCTAAACGATGTCTACGCCCGGCATATGCCCGATCCGCCGCCGGCGCGGTCCGCTCCGGCCAACGTGCGTCTCCCTCGCGGCCTGCTTGTCTCAATCGAGGCGATCGCGGTACTTCCGCGCCCGTCGACGTAGTCTGCAGCCGTTCGCCAGACCGCCCGACGGGTGGCCCCATTCGCTACGGGAGAGCGCCGGGTCGTCACCCATGCGACCGACGAAGGGAACCGCTTGGTCGACATCGCGGCGAACTTCGGTGCGCCCTGTAGGGCCCGCAGACAGGCGAGCGCTTCGACTCGTGGATCGATGCCTGACCGGACCGGCTATCTCCTTGGAGGGCACGACCCCGCTGTCGGCTTGATCAAGACGCGAGGGGCGCGCGAGCGGGAGGCGCCGCGGACCAGTGCCCGTTGCTGACAGCTCGGCGAGACAACTGGGGACGTGATCACACGTTTATGGCCGGGGTTGGACCACCCCGGAGAACGCCGACGCGTACGAGCAGTTCCTGTTGAGGCGGCTGTTTCCATCGATGCGTGCGATCGCCGGCTTCCGAGGGGCAGACGTCTTGCGCCGTCCAGATGGCAGGCAGGTCGCCTTCGTGACGCTGACTCGGTTCGAGTCCATCGATTCTGTTCGCGGTTTTGCTGGCGACGACTACGAAGTACCGATGCTCGAGCCAGAGGCCATCGCGCTGCTCTCACGCTACGAGGACCGCGCCTCACACTTTGAGACTGCCTCGTTCCTGGCCTGAGACGCGCTGTCGCGTCTCGATCAAGGCGGCAGTCTGTGCCCGGCTGCTACTTCGGGACGAAGCAGCAGCCGGCTCCGGCGAATCCTTGTGGTGCGCCTTAGTTGTTGAGTGCGGTAGCGTCGTGCGGCGGCGTTGAGCACCGAGTTGGGCTGGCGCGCCTGCGGGCGCGCCGCCTTCTCCGGGGCATCCCCGGGGATGTGACAGTAGGTGGTTCAGTGCATCGCGAGCCCTAGAGTGCATCCCGCGGGAGGCACGTCCGGGCACGCACGACGAGAGCGGTCGGGGCTCGGCGCCGCGATCATTGCCATCGTGTACGACACCGACGACCGACTCGCCCTGGCCGAGGAACTGGCCGACGCGTTCCTTGATGGACCCTGGCGGGCAGAGGCTCTTGCCGAGCGTGGATCAGGAAGCCTTGACCGCTGGCCCGACTGGATGGATGCGCTGGCGTTCTCAACGGTGGCGTTTGATCGGGTGGCACCCGTGGATCGCCGGGCCGAAGTTGTGCGGTTCATCGAGGCTTTCTTGCGTGATCGCACGGCCGGTCCGACAGGTGACTGTCCGCCGCAGATCCTGAGACACCTGAGGCCACGGCGGCGTGTGCTGGCCCACGACTGGCCGGTCGTCACGATCCCGTCGGTGGCGTCGCTGGCGAAGCGGCTCGAGTTGAGCGACGGGCAGCTGTCGTGGCTTGCTGATGTGCGTGGTTTGGAGCGGACTGTCGACCGGGAGCAGTTGCGCAACTACTGGTATCGGTGGCAGCCGCGGCGCAGCGGCCTGCCGCGGTTGATCGAGGCGCCGAAGGCGAGATTGAAGGAGATTCAACGCTGGGTGCTGCACGAGATTCTCGATCACGTCCCACCGCACGACGCTGCGCACGGCTTTACCCGCGGGCGTTCGGTGCTCACCCACGCGGCCTTGCACACCGGCCAGCGCGTGGTCCTGCGTCTTGACCTGCGTGATTTCTTTGCGTCGGTCTCCGCCGGACGGGCCTATGGGCTGTTTCGCGCCGTTGGGTACGGGCACAGCGTCGCGCACGCTCTCACGGGTCTGTGCACCAACACCATCCCGACGATGGTCTGGAACGCGGCAGAACGGCCAACACAACCGTGGCTGATCCAGCCGCACTTTTGGCTGGGGCGACAGCTCGCGACGCCTCACTTGCCCCAGGGCGCGCCGACGTCACCCGCGCTCGCCAACCTCGCGGCATTTGGCATTGACCGCCGGCTCACTGGCCTGAGCGCCGCATTCTCCATGCGCTACTCACGCTACGCCGACGACCTCACCTTCTCCGGCCCGCGCGTGACGGGCCGCGCGAACCGGACGCTGATCCAACTCGCCACCGGCATCATCAACGAAGAGGGCTTCCGCCTGCACCACGACAAGTCGAGGCTTCGCAGCGCGGCGCAACGGCAGCTCGTGACCGGCGTTGTCGTGAACCAGACGCCCAATGTACCCCGGGACGATTACGACCGCCTCAAAGCCTCGCTCCATCGCCTTGCGATCGACGGCCCCGATGCCTACAACCTTGGAAGGCCCGCCGATCTGCAGGCTCACCTCCGCGGACGAGTCGCCTGGGTCGCGGCGCTCAACCCTCGGCGCGGTGAAAAACTACGCCGCCTCCTCGACACGATCGATTGGGATCACCGGCGCCAAGTCGAGCAATAGCCGCACATCAGCCGAACGCGTTAGCCACGCTGTCGTCGTCCGCTTCCGTCCGACGAAAACCGGCCGCCACCGATCTATCAAAACGGCCTTAATGGCCTCCCAAATGCCCACGCGCCAACGCTACCCGCTCGGGCCTGCTTCCGCTTAGATCGATTATGGACAGTGCTGCCCCTCAGGCTGGCCGGCCCGCCTGTAGGCTCCAGCCTGATGCTCTCCGACCGCTTCCGCACTGCCGTCGAGGCCGGCGAGATCGCCGGCTCAGCCAACCTGTTCCGGGAGGATGCCGTATTCCGCAGCCCAGTCGTCTACCGGCCCTACGCGGGACGCGATGCGGTGCTCGCGGTGCTTGAAGCCGCCGAGCGGGTGCTCGGGCTCAGCGGCCGCTTCCGCTACGTCCAACAGCTCGAGGACAGCGACGCCCGCGTGGCCATCCTGGAGTTCGCGACCGAGGTCGACGGGCGACAGGTCGAGGGCATCGACAAGCTCACCTTCGACGACGACGGACGCATCACGGAGCTGAAGGTGATGCTCCGCCCAGCCTCCGCGCTGCAGGTAGTCGCGGCGCGGATGGCCCACGAATTCGCGCGCCACGGCCTCACCTCCCCGGCCTAACGAACGCTGCCCGCAACCCCCCGCGGCCGTTGGGGCAGCCTTCGCCTTCCGCATGTCGATCAACGTGGCACCCTGAACGGACGCGAGAGCGCTCGTCTGCTCAAGTGCTAACAGTCATGCACAACGCGTGGCTTCGCGCCGCTGCTCCAGGCGGCGAACAGCACCGCGGAGTCTTAGCCCCCGCCGCCAGTGAACCAAGCGGCACGCTCGATCGCGGAATGTGGATCGCCCTGAGGTGCGACCGGCGGTGGCCTCGTCGCGGTCCCGGTCACTTTGGTGGGCGCCACCCCGATGCGCACAACCACCCAATCTCCGTCCCGTTCGCTGGCGATCCAGCCCGCACCCGGATCTGCAGCTCGCATCAGCTCAACTTCAGCAATCGCCTCATCACGCGTCATCAGTCTCAGGATAGTCCTCACTTCCGCGATGGGCTACGTCCAACAGGAGCCATGGCGTCCGGCCCACGGCCGGTGGTGGTCCTTGGGAGCGCTTGCCGATGACGTCATCTTGAACTAGCACTCCGAGGCGCCCAGGATCAGCTGTGCTTCCGCTATGGGCGGAGCCCGGGCGCTGCCCGAAGTCGATCATTGCGACCCTCTCGGGCCGCCTCTGCCGTGGACCGCATAATCGAAGTAGGGTGATCGCGTGCCGGGACAAAGCCACACAGCACTTAGGGACGGCAGCGCCTGGCCCGTTGGTACCGAGGATGAGGTCGCCTGGATCAACGCGGGTGTGACCAGTGGGATGTCGATCACGGCGAGCATTCCGCCGGTGTTCGCGGCCTACGCGACCCTTGCCTTCCCTTTGGACCTCCACGCCCCACGTGAGCGGCTGCGCCCGCGCGAGGACCGTTTCGACGACACGCTGCTGCGTGTGCTCTCCACGCACACCGAACCACAACCGTGGTGGCTCGGGTTCCTTGAGACCGGAGCCAGCGATGTTGTCCTGGATCAAGCGCCACGCGTGCACGTGTACAGCAACTGGCCGTACGTCCTCGTACAAGCGGGGCCGCAGCAGGCCAGGAACTGGCGCAGCGACGAGGGACGCTGGCACACCGCGCTACCCGAGCTCATGTTCCCGGTAGATCACAGCTGGCTCCTGTCGAGCCTCTGGGATGACGCCTGGGCAGGTGTCGGCGGCTCGGACGATCTGATCTCCGCGCTTCTCACCGAACCGGACCTATCCCCTGAGAAGACCGACCCGTCAGTTCCAGATATGTGGCCGTCAATCATGCCCGACGAGATGCATCACCGCCTCGGGCGGTAGAACCGCGCGGCAGCAGAAATCGCCGATATCCGCTTCCGCTCCGGGCTAGATCGGGCAGCAGCGTTGGCGCGTTCGTTCGTGGCCGACGTCGTCTATCATCACGTCCTCGACCAAGCTCTCGCGCGGGCGTGGGAGTCCGGCGCGGGACCGGGCGAGCTGCCGTTGGTGATCGATATCGACAGCTTCATCGGCGAGGTCCATGGCGAGCACAAGCAGGGCGCCTCATACGGGTACACCCGTCAGCTCGGGTATCACCCGATCGCGGCCGTCCGGTCTGACACCGGCGAGGTGCTGCACATCCGCAACCGCCAGGGGAAGGCCAACACCCAACGCGGTGCGGCCCGGTTCGTCGATGAGCTGCTCGCGAGGGTGCGTCGTGCCGGTCATGCCGGACGGATCGTGATCCGCGCCGACTCCGGGTTTGAGAACCACAAGCAGTTCAAAGCACTTGATCGGCAAGGCGTCGAGTTCTCGATCGGCGTCAAGCAGTCAAAGATGATCCGGGCGCTGATCGAGCAGATCCCCCAGGCCGACTGGATCTCTGTCGCTGACTACCCCGACACCGGTGAGGCGCAGATCGCAGAGACCAGGCTCGGGGACTGGCGACTGATCGTCCGCCGGACCCGCTTGATCGGCGCCCAGGCCGAGCTGTTCCCCGACTGGCGCTACCACGCGTTCGCGACCAACCGGACCGTCCCGACGCTTGTGGCCGACATCGATCATCGCGACCACGCGCAGATCGAGCTGGTGATCCGCGATCTCAAAGACCAAGCCCTCGCTCACTTCCCCTCCGGACAGTTTCCCGCCAATAGCGCCTGGACCGTGATCGCCGCGCTCGCGCACAACCTCGGACGCTGGGTCACCCAGATCGGGCAACCCAACCAGTCTGTCCAGACCGCCCGCTCCCGCCGCCGCCACCTGCTTCAGATCCCCGGCCGCCTGACCCGCACCAGCCGGCAATGGACACTCCGAATGCCCGCCCGCTGGCCCTGGCAGAAAGCGTTCACCACCATCCTGGGCGCGATCCGCGCCCTCCCCGCCCTCACCTGACGCATCCCGCGAGGGGCATCGACGTCGAGCACACCACCACGGCACATGCCGCGGTAGTGTTATCCGCCGACCGACGCCGCTGCAAGCACCTTGGCCTTCAAGAGTACCGTCCCCGACGGCGGACGGGAACATGGGACCAAGCGATGGCTATGCCTCGAGCGCCATTCGCGTCCGGGCCGGCGACAACGTGGCCGCTCCCGGATCGACCCGGCCACGGCGCGGCGCCCGATGCTGTTGTGCGTCGTGACTGCTCGTCGACGGCCGCTGGCGTTTTCACCATGGCACGACCGTCCCGTCCCAAGAGAACAGCTGGCCGGTGGGGCCATCGTCCGGCAACAGTGCGAGCCGGATGGCGCCCGCCGCGGCTTCGGCTGGGTCGCCGCCGGCGGCGGCTTGGGGGTTGAGATTTGTGGCCCGCAGGCCGGGCGCGAGGGCGTTGACCTTGAACCCGTCGTTGGCGAGCGCGTGCGCGTAGAAGACGGTGAGCGCGTTGAGGGCGGTCTTGGAGGAGCGGTAGGCGGCGCCCGAGCCGGTACCAGCCCTGCGATGGTCGAACTGCGGGTTGGGGCCGGTGCTCCAGGTCAGCGAGCCGGTTCCGCTGGACACGTTGACGATGCGCGGGTGTGCCGATCGGCGAAGCGCCGGTAGGAACGCGTTGGTGACGGCGACGACGCCGAAGACGTTAGTGTCGTAAGTGCGGCGGAAGACGTCCACGTCGGTGTTGGTCACCGGAGTTCCGGTGTCCAGCGAGATGCCGGCGTTGTTGACCAGGACATCGAGTTTGGGCACGGTGGCTGCCGCGCTCGCAATCGTGTCCGCATCCGTCACGTCAAGAAACAGCGGACGACCGCCAACCTGGGCTGCGACCTCCGCCCCCCGGTCCGTGTCGCGCGCACCGACGAGAACCGTGTAGCCGTTCTCCGCGAGCTGTTGGGCGATGTGCAGACCAATTCCGCTGGTGGCGCCGGTGACCAGAGCAGTGGACGCGCTCATTTACCCATGATCGCATCGAGCCGCCACGCCGCCACAAAGGGGCGGAGGAGCCGCACCCCGCACTGGTCCGGCTTGAGCACCGACGGAGCAGCTGCCACGAGGCGTCCTTCGGCGCCGTGTCTCCCGGCCGATCAGAACGTCATGGGCGTTGTCGGCTGATCTGTTGACGCTTGCCGAGCAGACCTGGCGAGGTTCATTGGACGGTCGCGTGACGATGGTGGCTGTGCTTGGCATCAGTTGCCGCGGTTGTAACCCGGCGGGATCGACGGTGGGTTCTTCGCGCGCAATGTTCGCAGCGGTGGCTGGGACCACGGTGGTGATCTGGTCCTGGCCGGCCCTGCCGGCGATCCGACCGGCCGGAGCATGCGTCTTGCACGATCGACCGCGTCGCGTTTGCCAGGAGCGGGACGGCCCGCCGGAAGAACGTTTTCTCGGTCCGTTTCACCCCGGGTTGGCCTGGGTAACGCGGCCGTAGTCTCGAGAGGAGAGGTATTCGCATGCGGACAGCAACGGTCATCGGCACCCGCGCCATCGTGGTCATCGCGGTCGCGCTCACGATCGGCGTCCTTGTGGCGACGGAGTCGGCCGCTTCGACATCGAGCGCCGCCGCGCCAGCGGGCCCGGGCACTCAGTCATATCTCGATGTGGCGCGCAAAGACTGCTTCGGGACCGCGCGGAACACCACCTCGAAGGTCTGGTTCACGGTTGCCGACGGTGTCCTCTCGGACACGTTCAGCCCCACGATCCAGAACAGCAACGTCAACACGCTGCAGTACATCGTCACCGACGGACGGTCGTTCATCGACATGCAGCAACGCGACATGACCTACACGGTCAGCTCGCCCGACCGCAGCGGGATGGTCTGCCAGGTGACGAGCCGCGACCGCAAACACGGCTTTGCCCTGGTTACGGACTACCTGACGGACCCGGCCCGCGACAGCGTAGTCATGCACACGACGCTCGAGCCGCTCCGCGGCACGGGGACCGCGGCCCTAGGCCGGCTGAAGGTCTACGTGCGCTACGACGCCCAGATCGACAACACCGGCGGGGGCGGAAAGACCAACGCGCTGCCCAACAACGCGGTCATCAACTCGGCCACGGGCGCGCTCGTGTCCTCGGACACGACCCGGCCAACCGGCCAATGGGCCGCGCAGGTCGTGGGAGCGCTGACGGCCAACCGCCGCTTCGAGCGCGCGTCGAGCGGCTTCGTCGGCACACCGAGTGACGGACTCGCACAACTCGACACCTACCACTCGCTACGCACGGTCTACGACTCAGCCACCGACGGGAATGTCGTGCAGACGGCGAAGATCAACGACCCCACGCGGCCGTTCACGCTCGCGCTCGGATTCGCCCCGACGGCGAGCGAAGCCGTCGCGACGGCGCAGCGGAGCGCGACCACGTCATACAGCGCGACGCTCGCGAGCTACGTGGCTGGTTGGCACGCCTACGACGCGGCGCTGCACGCCCCACCGCAGGCCGAGGCCCGCGCCTACTGGCTGGCGGCCAACGTGATCAAGGCCGACGAGGACAAGACCAATCTGGGCGCGTTCGTTGCGGCGCCGGCCGACCCGTGGGGACAGTCGATGCTGGCGGTCACCACACACGCGGGATACACGTATCGGTCCGTGTTCGCTCGCGACAGCTACGAGACGTTCACCGGGCTGCTCGCCGACGGCGACCTGACGAGCGCCCGGCAGATGGTCGAGTTCCTATTCGACCGCGCACAGCAGCCGGACGGGAGCTTCCCGCGCGACTCCGAGCTCGACGGATCCGTCGCTCCGGACACATACGGCCTGTACGAGATCGACGAGGACGCGTACCCGCTGCTGATGGCGTGGAGCGCGGGCTTTGCGGGGGACAAGTCCTTCTACGACCGGCATCTGCGGCCCGACGCCGACTTCATGGTGGCGCACGGCCCCGCCTACGGCGAGGACCGGTGGGAGGAGCACGTCGCGTACTCGCCATCGACGATCGCAGCCGAAATCGCCGGGCTCACCGCCGCCGCTCATCTCGCCCAGGCAGCCGGCGACCCGGCGCGGGCGCTGCTCTACCAGGCAACCGCCGACGACTACCAGCGCAACGTGAAGTCCTGGACGGTCACCGATACGGGTCCGTATGGCGATCATCGCTACTTCATCCGGCTCTCGCCGACCGGTGATCCCAACGCCGCCGAGACCTACAACCTCAATAACGGCAGCCTGAACAACGTCGATCAGCGCAGCGTGGTGGATGCAGGCTTCCTCGAGCTGACCAGGCTCGGCGAGCTGTCGCCGCGCGACTCCGACATCGCCGCTTCGCTCAAGGTTGTCGACTCGATTCTCGAGCGTCAGACCCCGTCGGGCCCCGGTTGGCATCGCTACGGCCTCCAGGCCAACGGCTCGACTGACGGCTACGGAGATTGCTACGAGCCAGACCCGACCGACTGCTCGCCCAGCGGCGCGCCGTCGTACAACGGCGTTGGGTCCGGTCACCTGTGGCCGATCCTCGACGGCGAGCGCGCCGAGCAGGAGCTGCAGTCCGGCGACCGCGCCGGCGCCGAGAGCCTCGCGGCCACGATGGAACACATGTCCTGGGGCGTTGGCCTGATGCCCGAACAGGTCTGGGAAGACCCGGACATACCAGCCGCGCCGTACGGCGCGAATCCGGCCACCGCCTCGATAGGGTTCGTCGACGGCAAGGCCGCGGGGTCGGTGACGCCGCTGATCTGGGCCGAAGGCCAGTACGTGCGACTGATCCGTGACCTTCAGACCAGGACTCTGACGGACCAACCCGCGATCACGAAGAGTCGCTACATCACCAGCGGCCCGCCCGCGAATGTCCCGGTGACGATCAGCTCCCCAGCCAGTGGCGCGACCGTGACCGGCTCGACAACGGTCACCGGAGCGACGGTGCCCGGAGCCCAGGTTGCGATCTCCACAGCGCAACCGGGATCGGCAACCGACAGCACCACCGTCGTGCAGACGACGGCGCATAACGGTCAGTTCTCGGCGACCGTGCCGACGCCGGTCGGCAGCAACGTGCTCACCGTCACCGTCGCAGCAGGCTCGCACTCATCTGGATACGCGCAGAAGACGCTGACCGCCGGTTAGTCAATGCCACCCCGAGTCGAGGCGGAAGGTCGGCCGCTCGCCCTTAGCTCGGCGGCTGCGCGAGGTGACCTCCCGTTCGCCAAGGCTCCGCCGCTGCCATGGCCGTTTGTCGGTGTGTCTGTACGCGTACGCATCCTCGTTCTCCGGTGCCGTTCGGCCATAAATACTTGCTAACGACCGCCAAACGTCCTCAACGCTGGGCTTGACAGGAACAAGCACGAGCGATAAGCCTCCGGATGGACACACTGTTCCTGCGCCGCACGACTTGCAGACTCTTACTGCAAAAGTCGTCGACGCAGCGAACTCTGACCAGAGCTTGTGACCGCCGGCTCGTCATCGGCTCGGCGGACAGCCTGCGATAGCGGGCTGTCGAGGGAGTGTTGTGAACAGCCTCATGAGGGAGGGAGTCTCGGTGCGTGCAACGAGTCGCTTAGTCCACGGACATCCGCGTGTCTCGGTTTTGGCCTCGCTTGTTGTCACGGCGTTGGCTGCGGTGATGCTGGCGGTTGGTGTTTCGGGCTCTGCGGCTCGTCCCGCCCAACACAGGGCGTCGGGCGCGAGGGGCGGAGGCACGGCCGGGGTGCTGAACCTTCACGAGGGGACGGCGTTGACGCTTGGGCTGTCTGGAGACGATCACTCGATCGTCATGAATTTCATGGGGAATCTGTGGACGATGCCGGCGACCGGCGGTCCGGCAACGCGGATCTCGAGCTTGTCACAGGACACGGCTTATCCGACATGGTCCCCGGATGGGAAGACGATCGCGTTTCAGTCGTATAAGAGCGGGAATTTTCACGTTTGGGCGATGAACCCGAACGGGTCGAACGTGCGTGAGCTGACGTTCGGCTACTACGACGATCGCGAGCCGGTGTTCTCTCCTGACGGAACACAGATTGCCTTTTCTTCGGATCGACCGCCGGCGGGGTCGCCGGCCGGGGCTGCGAGCGGTAGCTACAACGTGTGGGTGCTCACGCTGGCGACCGGTCAGTTGACCGAGATCACGCATGACGCGGTGCTGAGCAATGCTTACTACCCGACCTGGACGCCGGACGGCTCGCATATCACGTATGTGGACTCGACTCACTCGATCGATTCGGTCGCTGCCAACGGGCAGGGTTCGGTTCAGATGCTCTATGCGAACGCGTCGATGACGCTGTTCTCCCCGACGTATTCGCCGGATGGGAAGAACCTTGCGTACGTGGGGCAGGGCAGTGCAGGCTCGGGACCGACAAGCGTGAACGGTGGGCCGTTGACGCAGTTGTTTGTGAATGGCCAGGCGGTGTCGGGCGACGAGGATGTGTTCGCGTTCCCGGCGCCGTGGTTGTCGGATGACACTCTGGTCTATGCGGCGAATGGGAAGATCTGGCAGCGGAACGTGACGACCGGGGCAGTGACGAATATCCCGTTCTCGGCGCGGGTGTCGTTCGCGCGGGGTTCCTATCCGATGAAGAGCTACGACTTTTCGTCGACGGCGAAGCAGCAGGCTGTGGGGATTGTCGGCCCGGCGTTGTCGCCGGACGGAAAGCAGGTGGCGTTCGTCGCGCTGAATCAGTTGTGGTTGATGAGGATCGGGCACAAGCCGCGCGCGTTGACTCGCGGTCAGTTCTATAAGGCGGATCCGACGTGGTCGCCGGACGGGCGGTCGTTGGCTTATTCGACTGACTCGGATGGGTCGATGGCGATCTTTATCCGCAACATGCGGACGGGGAAGACGCGGAAGTTGACGGCGCCGTTCACGGGGCCGGAGGTGCAGTTGGCGTGGTCGCCTGACGGGAAGAAGATCGCGTTCCTGGACACGCTCGATCTGGAGGCTGGTGCCCGGGAGATGTATGTCGCGGATGTCGCGACGGGGCAGTTCCAGAAGGTGTGGGGGGCGGCGAACTCCGCGGGCCTCGCCATCAACTCCGACTTTGAGCCGGGCCGGCCGACGTGGGGGCCGGACAGCAACACGATCGCGCTGGCGGTGTTGCAGCAGTACTCGAACCGCTTCCGCGAAGGTGTGAGCGAGATCGAGACGGTCAACGCCACGACGGGTGCGACGAACGAGTATTTCGCGGATCCCGCGAAGCCGTATGAGACGATCAGCAACCGAGTGGAGGACGACGGGCCGGTGTGGTCGCCGAACGGCAAGTTCATGGCCTACGTGATGGATAACGTCCTGCAGGTCGTGCCGGTTGATCCTGCGACCGGTGCACCGACTGGCGCGGCTAGGCAGCTGACGACGGAGGCGGCGGATCAGCTGAGCTGGTCAGGAGACTCGCAGCACATTCTGTATGACTCGGCCGGGACGCTGCGGCTGATCTCGATCAACGGGGGCGGGCCGAAGACGGTGCCGGTGCATCTAACGTGGCGGCCGCAGGCGCCCCCATCGGGCGAGACGGTGATCCACGCCGGAAGGCTGTGGGCGGGAACGAGTGGTTCCGAGCGGACCAACGTGGACATCGTGGTCCGCGGGAACAAGATCGTGAGCGTCGGGCCGGCTCGGCGGCGGTCGACGTACGGCGCGGGCGTCCGCTACGTGGATGCGTCCCAGGACACCGTGATCCCGGGCTTGTGGGAGTCGCACGCGCACGAGGGGATGGATCAGCCGTTCGCGGGTGGCCGCACGAATCGTCTCGAGCTCGCGATGGGGATCACGACCGAGATCTCGATGGGGGACGAGCCGTACCACTCGCTCGAGGAGGTTGAGTCCCAGCAGTCCGGCGCGGCTCCCGGCCCTCGATACTTCTGGTCTGCCGAGCCGATCGACGGGAGCAGGATCTTCTACGCGTGGATGCGGGCGGATCCGACCAAGTCGGCGCTGACCACGGATCTTGCGCGGCTCGCCAAGCTGAAGCCGGACATCCTCAAGACGTACGTGAGGCTCCCCAACAGCTACGAGCAGATTGCGATTCAGGCGGGTCACACGCTCGGGATACCGTCGTTCTCGCACTACTTCTGGCCGGCGCTGGCGTACGGCCAGGATGGCGGCTCACACTGGGCGACGCAGCGACTGGGCTACCAGATCGCGGTGTCCAACGACGTCGTCGCCTACCAGGACACGATCCAGCTGTACGCGCGCTCGGGAATGTCGATCACCACCACTCCGTACACGGGCGCGGCGAACTTCCTTCCCGACATCAACGGTAAGCCGTTCACCAGCGACCCGCGGATCAAGGCGCTCCAGAGCCCGTGGCAGTTCGAGCTGGCACAGCAGGAGTTCGCGCAACCCCCGCTCACGGCCGCGCAGTTGTCAACCCAAGTCGGGACGACTAAAGCACTGAAGCAAATCGTCGCTGCGGGTGGCACGGCGCTCATCGGTACCGATAACCCAATCGGCTTTGGCAACTTCGGACAGGTGATCGCGATCAGCGAAGTGGCACAGACTGGCCTGGGCAACTATCAGGCGCTGCGCGCGGCTACCGTCGAGCCCGCCAAGGATATGGGGGTCTCTAACCAGCTGGGCTCGATCCAGCGGGGAATGATCGCTGACATGGACGTCATCCACGGCAACCCGTTGCGGAACATCGAGACGATCGCGAACGATGTGTATGTGATGCAGAACGGGCATCTGTACACCCCGCGGGAGTTGATCGGGCCATACGCGGCAAGCCGCGCGGCGGTTGCTTCCGTCGCCAAGCGGGCACCTCGGGCGGCGCGCCGCGGACTTCCCGTATGGGAGACGCCGGGCGAGCTGGCTCGACGGGTGACCTTGGATCTGTCGCAGCTGTGCTAGCAAAGGGCCGGTTTGCATGCGCTCGGGCGAGCGTCGCATATTGCGCCGGTCGCTCGAGCGCCATGCTGGCGCTGGCGGTCGCATTGGTTGTGGCATGGGGCGGGGTCGCGCGCGCCGACACCGACCCTGCCAGCGGTTATCTGGTCGATAATCAGGTCTTCCTGAACTCGCAGTCGACCGGCATGTCGTCTGCTCAGCGCCAGTTGGTTGCCGCGGTGACCGCGGCAAACCGCGCAGGCTTCGCGATCCGAGTCGCGGTCATCTCGAGCTCCTACGACCTGGGGTCGGTCCCTGAGCTTTGGGATAAGCCGCGCACGTACGCGCGGTTCCTTGGCGTGGAGTTGTCGCGCGCGGACAGGCGGCAGCGGTTGCTGGTCGTCATGCCGAATGGGTTTGGATTTAACTGGGCGGGTCACCCCACCGCGGGCACCTATCGATTGCTCGCAGCGGTGCCACTCGACAGCCGCGCGGGGGCGGGTCTGGCTCGTGCGGCAGAGGTTGCCGTACGCCGGCTGGCACGCGCCTCGGGAGTTGCGCTTCCGCCGAGCCAGCCCGCGGCGGGTGGCGGATCGGCCCGGCCGGGGAGCGCTGCGGCTCTGACGATTATCGGCGCCGTGGCTGGCGGAATTGCCGCATTAGTTGCGTTCGCGATCGTCATCACGCGCGCGCCGCGTCGCCTCGCGCTGCGACGGGAACGACCGGAGGGCCCGAGGAGTTCCCGGCTGCCGCGAGAGTTGCAGTGGGCCATTCCCGCCCTGGTGCTGCTCTGCGCGATCGCCGTCGCCGCGCCGATCCTTGCCTTCGGCCGCTCTCGCGGCACTAGCTCTCCGACGGCCTACTCGGCCGTCTCGCTGGTCTCGCCTCCGACGTACAGGTGGGGTGCAGGCGATCGCCGCGCCCCTGATTTCTCACTTCGTGACGAGGACGGCCGACCTGTCTCGGTCGCAGCGAACCGAGGACACCCGGTGATCGTGACGTTTGTCGATCCGCTGTGTCGCAACTTTTGCCCGCTCGAAGCGCACGTGCTCAACCAGATGGAACTTCAGATGCCGGCCGCTCACCGGCCGGTGATCATCGCGGTTAGCGTCGACGTGTACGCAAACGCGCGGCGGTACCTCCGCCAAGACGATCGGGAGTGGCGTCTCGTCCCCCAGTGGCGTTGGGCCATCGGCCGTCCGGCGGACCTAGCTGCGGTGTGGAAGGACTACAGCATCGACGTCAAGGTGACGAAGTCCCGGATAAATGCCACCGTCATAGATGGGATCGACCACACCGAGGCGGCGTACGTTCTCGACGCGACCGGACACGAACGTGCGTTGTTCGCATGGCCGTTCAACCCACAGGACCTCGAGCAGGTGCTTCGTCACCTAACTTAGCGTAAGAAGCGAAGGAGTCATCGGGCAAGGCTGAGGGACCGGGATACCCGGTGCATTGTCTCGGAGACTGCGAGGCGCTCCATGACCCTCCTCTACGGTGCGCGCTGACACTGTCGGCGTATCCCGTGCTCGTAGCGATCGTGTGAATGGTTAGCTGCGCCGGTTGGGAGAAGACATCGCCGGATCGGAGACCAGTAACCCGTAGACGAGAGCGTCGGCGGGGCGCCCGTCGAGCTCGAGGTAGGAGCGCAAGTGCCCTTCGGGCCGAAAGCCGCTCTTCTCGACGACGCGTCGAGAGGCGATGTTGTCAGGGTCCAGCAGCGCCTCGACGCGAATCATCCCCGCGCTCTGCAGCGCCCAGCGCGAGGAAAGGATCGCCGCTCTGGTCGCGAGTCCGTTGCCTTGAGCGTCGGGCGCGATCCAATAGCCGATGCCCACAACCTGCCGATGGGCGGTGAAGACGAGCTCGCCGTCACCAACAGTCCGGGCGACGCCCATCTCCAGCCGTGGTCGCCTGATGAGCCCGACGTACCCCGCGGCTGGCTGTCCGATCGGCGCGATCGCGAAAGAAATCCCAACGCTCAGAGCACGGGCTTGTTGTCGACGGACCCATGCCAGCGCCGCCTCCTCGGTGTCGCCCCGCGTCGCGCGAACCGCAACGACGTCATCGTCTTGCCAGCGGCGCAGGTCGATGACGCCATCGCTCAGCACCCCGGGATGAACCAAGTCGGCCACGCCCCCCGAGGCTACCCCCCGGACCGCTCCTCCCTTCACGAACGCGCGGCATCCAGAACGGGGTCCGCCTCTGGCAGCCTGACCTCTCCTTCCGGTCCGCAGAGGCCCGTGGCGGGAGTGCCAGATCTGCCTCCCCCACGGTGCGACCAAGCGGAAGCAGCGCGCCGGCGGCGACCTGCTGCCGTGCCGCGACGCGCAGCGGGGTGTCTCGCGCCGCGCTGTAATCCTCGATGAACGCGTTTATCTCGTCTGGGGTCGGGGCTCGTCGGACGCCGGGGAGATCGAAGTTGGTCGTGATTGTGATCGCGGCGTTGCCGACGATCTCGGCCTCGGTGCGGATCGCCAGGCTGTCCCAGTCGTATGGAAGACCTCTTCAAGACGAGTCAGCCGTGCCCCTCGGGAGGGACCGGCCGACCGCGGCAGCCGACGCGATCTTCGATACGAACAGCGGCGGCCGCTTCGACATTCGCGAGGCGCTGTCGGCAGAGGCAACGAAGCACGACTCCAGCATCAGGTTCGATCTGTGCGGCCGGGCTGCAGACGCCGCGTCGGCACCGGACGGACGTTCGCCCGGAAGCGCCGCGTCAGCGAACGCTGATCAGATCGACGACGAAGACCAGCGTCTCGTCCGGTCCAATCGCCCGGCCCGCGCCGCGCTTCCCGTACGCGAGCATGGGCGGGATCGTGATCCGCCGACGACCGCCGGCCCTCATACCGGCCACACCCTGATCCCAGCCAGCGATTACCTGACCCTTACCCAGACCGAACTTGAAGGTGCTGCCACGGTCCCACGACGCGTCGAACTGCTGCCCGGTCTTCCACGAGACGCCGACGTAGTGCACCTCGACGACGCGCCCCGAGACGGCCTCATCGCCGTCTCCGACGACGATGTCCTCGATCTCGAGCTGATACGAAGGCGCCTGATCGGACGGCACCACGACATCCGGCTTCTCACCGATCGCCACGACCCCACAGTACCGGTTCGGGATCCGGCGGCCGCCACGCCCGGTGCGGCTTCCAAGCTCCTTCGCTCGAGCATGGAGGCCGACGGGGGCTACCGAGACGTTGATCGTGCCTTGGCCGCGGTGAACATGGCTCCAGACGATCAGACATGCCTCGGAGGCGCTGGCCTCGCGTTGCTGCGGAATGGCGACGTTGCCCAGGCGGTCTCAATCCTCCGTCGCCTTATCGCAATCGAGCCGCGCACACCAGCTCGTCTCCAGCGCCTGCTCGACGCTGGAATGCTCGACGAACATGGCGGGCGTAGTCTGTTCCAGATGGAGTCGCTGCCGATGGTCCCGGCGACATGCTCGCTGGACGAGCCGGATTTGCGTGCACAGCTTGCTCGGTATCGCGCTGTCGGCGCGGGGGCAGAAGTCCTCGGCCGGAGCAGGCGGCAAGTCGTTATCCGGGTGGGCGATCCCGTCTCACCTTTGCTGGTCGAAGAGCTCGTTGCGGTCGAGACGCGTTGCTGCCCATTCTTCGAGTTAGGGTGGGAGCAGAGCCGGCGGCGCCTCACGATTTCGGTTTCCAGCTCTGAGGAGGAGCCAGCACTCGACGGAATCGCCTACGCGCTCGGATTGAGCATCGAGCGTCCCAGGTCGCGCGCTTCCGCTTAGATCGAGATCCGGTACGCGGCCGGCGCCGTGGGTAACCCGTGGCGCCGCTAGTGACACTAACCGGGTAGCGATGTCCGGCGGCCATCAGGATCGAGTGCTCGTCTCTCGTGCCCGCGAGGGTGACCGCACCGCATTCGCGCTTGTTGTCGAGCGGCACTATCCGATGCTCCTCGGCACCTGCCGACGCGCCCTGCACGACGCGGAGCTGGCGCGGGACGCTGCCCAGCAGGCCGTGCTGACCGCGATGCTTGGGCTCGGGCGCCTGCGGGACGATGATCGGTTCGGAGCCTGGCTGATCGGGATCGGACTGAACGTATGCAGGTCGCTGATGGGTCCACGCCGCCGGTCGGTGGCTTCGCTCGATGGACTGAGCGATCGGCGGGATCGCTCGGAGCCCGCGGCGTCAGATCCTGATCTGCAGGAGCAGCTTGAGTCTGCTGAGGTCGCCTCTCGCGTGCGTGCGGCTGTCGCCGAGTTGCCGGCGGGGCAGCGCGATGCTGTGAGGCTTTACTACCTCGCCGGGCTCACGCACGGGGAGATCGCCGAGGAGCTTGGCACTCAGCCCGGATCAGTTAAGACACGTCTTCATAAGGCACGTCGCTCGTTGCACAGCCCTTTGGAACCCGTCTGGAAGGAGTACTTCGCGATGCCGACGCCCACCCCTGATCTGATTCCGGTGCGGATCGCCGATCTGCGACGAACCACCACGGCAGAGCCATCCGCGCAGCGCCACATCGTTTTCTTGGAGGAGATCGATGCCGGGCGACGGATGCCGATCTGGATAGGGCCGACCGAAGCGACCGGCCTCGCCATCATCCTCGAAAACGTCGAGCTTCCCCGTCCCGGCGTCCACCACTTCGCCGCAGCACTGCTCAGCGCTGCCGGGCGTGAACTCCGCGAGGCAAGGATCGTGAAGCTGACCGACACGGTCTTCTTTGCCCAGGTCGTGTTGACCGACGGGACCGCCGTGGACGCAAGGCCGAGTGACGCGCTGACGCTCGCGGCGTTGAAGGACTGCCCGATCTACGTCGCCTCGGACGTGCTCGATCGCGCCGAGGAGCGCCAGCCGGAGCTCAGCGACCTGGTCGCCGAGGCCCTGAAGGCCGAGGACGACGCGACCACGCTCGCCGACGAGGCCAGGGCACGTATCCAAGCGACCAAATCACCCGGGCGAACCCGGCCCTGATCGAGCTTCGGCATCGGGAGCGGTTCGTTCGGCAGCCCGCAACGGTAGCCTCGGGGCCGTGTTCGACCACGTGGGGATCGCCGTGTCCGACCTGGCCGTGTCCGAGCGCTTCTACCGCGCCGTGCTCTCCGCGCTCGGAGTCGAGCCGAGTCACGCGGACGCCGCGCTGGTCGAGTGGGAGGACTGGGACATCGGCCCGACGGACAGCGAGCACCCTTTGACCCGCGGCCTGCACGTCGGTTTCCGCGCGCCGGACCGCGCGGCCGTCGACGCCTTCTGGCAGGCGGGTATCGACGCCGGTTACCGGGACGACGGCGCGCCCGGCCCGCGCACGGTGTACGGCCCCGATTACTACGGCGGCTTCCTGCTCGACCCGGACGGCAACAGTGTCGAGGCGGTCCACGCCGAGCGCGAGCGCCCCGTGCCCGCCGGCTGCATCGACCACCTATGGCTCCGCGTCCGCGACCCGCAGGCGTCGCGGCAGTTCTACACGACGGTGGCGCCCCACGCCGGGCTCCGCCTGGCGCACGACGCGCCGGATCGCGTGCAGTTCGCCGGCCCGGATTTCTCCTTCTCGCTCGTGCGCGACGAGCGCCCGCTCACCGAGCATGTGCACCTCGCCTTCCCCGCGGCCACGGACGCCACGGTGCGGGCCTTCCACGCCGCCGCGCTTGCCGCGGGCTACGAGGACCACGGCCCGCCCGGCGAACGCGCCTTCTATCACCCGGGCTACTACGGCGCCTTCGTGCTCGACCCGGACGGCCACAACGTCGAGGTCGTCAACCACAACCTCTGAGCGACGCCGGCGAGGCCGCCAGCACGTCGCGGCTCCGCGCGGAACAAGCCGTACGCCGGCTCACGACAATCTCAGCTGGCGTCCGCGATGAAGGCCGCCCTATCTAGCGACCATTGACTGGGGACTATCAATGTGATATTACATTGATAGGCAGTCGGTTGGCCGACGCCACCGCCCACAGGAGGCAGCCCAATGACCGCACCCAATGACAACACCGCTGGGAACCGTCTACGCGCGTGGTGGCGATCCCCTCCGCGGACCGGCGTGCAACTCCTGATCGCGCCATACGAGTACCGCCACCTCCGGCTCTTCGGGGTCACGCGTGTTGCCGGTGGCAGTGTCGCTGCCGGCGCGGGCCTCATATGCCTCGGATACCGCGCCTACGGGTGGGCCGCGTTCTTCCTGGTGATTGCGGCGTTGAATCTCGCGGGTGGTTACTGGTACATCACGATCGATCGCTCCGCAGGCAGTCGCCGGTCAACTGCCGGCGCGTGATCTGAGGACCGAGCGCACGACGCAACCTGCGACATTGCGAGGCGATGGAGCCCCGCTCGATCGAGCACCGCGCTCTGACCGCGGCATGCGCGATCGCGAACCGCAACGGCTTGTCGTCCGAGCACGCGGTCGTGATCCACTCCGGCAGCAACGTGCTGGTCCACCTCCGGCCGGCACCCGTGGTGGCGCGGGTGATGACCGGGACCGTGGTGCTCCACGACGATCCGGAGCGGTGGCTGAGTCGCGAGGTGTCGGTGCTGAGCTTCCTGGCACGTTCGGGTCTGGCCATCAGGCCAAGCCCGCTGATCGCCCCGGGGCCCCACTGCCACAGCGGCCTGTGGATGACCTTCTGTGAGTGGGTCGACCACGCGGAGCGAACCGCGCTCGACGACGACCCCGAGCGCTTCGGCCACGCTCTGCGCGATCTTCATCGAGAACTGTCCGGGTTCGCCGGCGAGCTCGGAGACCTGCTCGACGTCCAGCGTGACATCGAGCGCCTGCATCAACAGCTGCGCCCGACGACCGATCTGAGCCGTGACACGATCGGCTCCCTCCACGGACGGTTGCTCGCGCTCACCACCCGCGTCTTCGGGACGAGCCTGCCGACCCAGGCGTTGCACGGCGATGTCTCGCTGACCAACCTGCTCGAGGTGAACGGCCGTCTCGTCTGGAATGACTTCGAGGACACGTTCCGCGGGCCCGTCCAGTGGGACGTCGCGAGCTACGTGATGAGCCTCCGTGACTGGGGTGCGGATTCGACGTTCATCACGCGGATGCTCACGGCCTACGGTCAGGTTGCCGAGGCGGAGCTCGCGCCGTTCGTCGAGGCCCAGGATCTCTACGGCGAGATCTGGCAGCTCCACTGCGCGCAGCGCGGGGTTTGAAACACGCGCCGCGCGGGACGGCCGCCATGTCCGGGCATATCCTTGGGCCCGTGGACCGCACCGTAAGCCGACAGCCCAGCCACCATCGCCGGTAGCTGAGCGACGGCTTGCGGCTCCCACGGCTGCGGCCCGATCTCGCACCGCTGCGCGACAGCCGGGACTTCCGGCTCGTCGTCATCGGCAACTTTTTTTCGGGGCTCGGCTCGCAGGCGACGCTTGTGGCGCTGCCCTATCAGGTGTACATCCAGACGCGCTCGGCGCTGCTCGTCGGGCTACTCGGCGCGGTCGAGCTGGCGCCGCTCGTCGGCGCCGCGCTGCTCGGCGGCGCGATCGCCGACCGCGTCGACCGGCGCAGGCTGCTGCTGCTCGATCAGATCGGCCTCGTGCTGACCTCCGCCGGCCTCGCCGTCGCCGCCGCGATCGGCCATCCCGCGATCGGCGTGTTGTATGCGCTCGCGGCGCTGCTGGCCGGGTTCGCCTCGCTCGAGAGCGTGGTCGTCTCGGCGATCGTGCCGAACCTCGTCGAGCGGCCCCAGCTACGCAGCGCGCTCGCCCTGTCGTACGGATTGAGCACGCTCACGATGGTCATCGGTCCGGCGCTCGGCGGGCTCGTCATCAGTGCCCTCGGGTTGACGTGGGCGTACGCGATCGACGCGATCAGCTGCGCCGCGATGGTGATCACGATGCTCCCGGTCGCGCCACAGCCTCCTCACGAGGTGGAGGCGCACGAGCGGCTTCGCCATTCGATCGCCGAGGGCCTGCGCTTCGTCCGCGGCAACCAGGCCTTGCTCGGGTCGTTCGCGATCGACCTCGTCGCGATGACGTTCGGGATGCCCCGAGCGCTGTTCGCGGTGCTGTCCGTCGGCGTGTACCACACCGGAGCGGCCGGGACGGGCGCGCTCTACTCCGCGACGGCCGCTGGCGCGACGGTGGCGGCGATGACGACCGGGTGGCTTCCGCACACCCGCCGTCTCGGACGTGTCGTGATCTGGGCGGTCCTCGCATGGGGTACGACCGTCGCGTTCGCGGGAGTTGCGCACCGGCTGTGGCTCGCGGCGGCGTTGTTCGCGCTCGCGGGCGCCGCCGACTCGGTCAGCGCCGTCTGCCGGTCGACGATCAACCAGACGGTGACGCCCGAGCGGATGCGAGGACGGATGTCGGCGGTCTTCTCGCTAGTCGTGTCCGGCGGTCCCCGGCTCGGCGACATCGAGTCCGGGGTGGTGGCCGGCGCCACGAGCCCACGTTTCTCGGTCGTGTCGGGCGGCGTGTTGTGCGTGCTCGGCGTCGGCGCGATCGTCGTCGCGTTTCCGGCGCTGCTCCACTACGACGCCGACGATTGGGTTGCGGCGCCGGCGCCCAGCCCGACCTGACGGGTTTCGGACCTCATCCTGTTTGGGTGATGGAGCACTCGGCGGCCGCTCCTAGCGTGAGCGCGTATCGGGCCGGGCGTCCCACGTCTGGGCGTGGGCCACGGGATTGGAGCGCCTTTGAACGCGACGTCGACACACAAGCCCGCGGCCACCGCGAGCTGGGTTGGCTCCCCGCGCGCGTTTCTCGCGCCGCTCGCGCTCGCCCAGTTCATGTGCAGCTTCGCGGGCTCGAACATGAACGTGATGATCAACGACATCAGCCACGACCTGAACACGGACGTGAAGGGCGTGCAGACGACGATCACGCTGTTCCTGCTGATCATGGCGGTCCTCATGATCCCGTGCAGCAAGCTGACCGACCGCTGGGGTCGCAAGCGATGTCTCGTCGGCGGGCTCATCCTCTACGGCATCGGCACCGTGCTCAGCGCGATCGCCCCGGGCCTCGGCGTGCTGATCCTCGGCAACTCCGTGTTCCAGGGCGTGGGCACCGCGTTCCTGATCCCGCCCGTCTACATCCTCACGACGATGGCATTCACGTCGCTCGAGTCCCGTGCCAGGGCGTTCGGGGTCATCAGCGGGATGGGAGGCATCGGCGCCGCAGCGGGGCCGCTGATCGGCGGTCTCATCACCTCCGGAATCAGTTGGCGGGCCGCGTTCGTTTTCCAGGCGCTGATCGTGGGGACGATCCTCCTCCTGAGCCGCCGCGTGGTCGATCCGGTGGCGCCTGACCCCACGCGCCCGTTCGATGCGACCGGAGCGTTCCTGTCCGCGGTCGGGATGTTCTTCCTGGTGTTAGGGATCCTGCAGGCCGGTGTGAACAACAAGTTGCTGGTCGTGTTCCTGGCACTCGGAGCCGCGTTCCTGTCCGGCTTCTTCGTCTACATCCGGGCTCGCCAGCGTGCGGGGAAGGAGCCACTGCTGTCCCTGGAATTGTTCAAGAACCGCACGTCAAATCTCGGTTTGATCACCCAGAACCTCCAGTGGCTGCTGCTGATGGGCGTGTCCTTCACCGTCTCGGTGTTCCTCCAGACCGAACGTCACTACAGCGCGGTCAAGACCGGCGTGATCTTCACCGCGGCGACCCTTGGCATCCTCGCCTCATCGCTTGCCGCCGCGCGTCTGGCCAAGAAGTATTTCCAGAAGACGCTGATCGCGGCCGGATTCGGCGCGACCGTGGTGGGCGTCGGCCTTCTGCTCGGCCTGGTCAAGGCCGCGTCGTCGAGCGCGTGGGCGTTCGCGCCGGGCCTGTTGCTGATCGGACTCGGCGTCGGCGTGATGCTGACCCCGTCGGTCAACCTCGTGCAATCAGCCTTCCCGGACGCGCAGCAAGGCGAGATCTCCGGGCTCTCGCGCAGCATCTCGAACCTGGGCTCCTCGTTCGGCACCGCGATCGCCGGCACGATCCTGGTCTCCGACCTCGTATCGGGAAACGGGACGTACGTCGCCGCGATGATCGTCCTTGCGGTCCTCGCCGCCGTCGGCCTCGGCGTCGCGCTGCTGCTTCCCCCCAACCCTCTGAAGGCTCCAGCGACCGATATCGCGCCGTCGCCCGCTAGGCCCCCCGGTGCGATCGATACGTCGTACGGCTGACGAAAAATCACACGTTCGCCGTCGGCGGCCAGGGTCCGTCGACCGGCATCGCTTCATGGTCACCGGGCCAACGCGGGATCGTCACACCCACCGCGGACAGAGGCTCATCGCCGAGCGACCGGAACTGGAACATGGTCCCGAGTGGAATCGTGATGCACACCCCGGCCGAAACCCGGACCACCTCCTCCTGTACGGGGGATCTCCGCCACATCTCCCCCGTCCCCCGCAGGAAGTACCAGATCTCCTCGACCGTCCGATGCTCGACGGCGCTCGACGTCTCCCCCGGTCCGAGCTCGAAGTGCGCGAGCCCGCCACCGGCGACGGCCAAGAGCAGGCGGACGTCAGCACCGTCCGGCGCCACCGCGTCCCGGCGCGGCGGCAGTGCCATCGTGCGAAACCTGCGGTCCTCGTTGGGCGGTGTCTCCACGGCCGGTCGGCTCCTCGTCCGTGTGCTCGATCCCGAGCGCTCCGTTCGAGCTCGAGCCTAACGAAACCCCTGACTGACGCCGGTCGCAGCCGGCGTCAGTCGAGGTCGTCGGTCATCCCCCGCGCCAGTTACCAGTTCATCGCCGAAGTCGCCCCGTCGGGGACCTCGCAGGGAAGCGCCGACGGGTCATAGCGGGCACACACCGCCACCGGGTTCTGGAACAGACCCACCGCTGGAAGCGCCTGACCTGTGAACGAGAACAGTGTCAGGTTGTCATTCGGCGACCCAGCGCCGGGCTCCCAGCCGACCCCTGGAATCCACTCGGGCTCCCAGTAGAACAGCCCCTCGCCGAGGCCGTTCGGCACCTGAGCGAGGATCGAGAGCATGTCGTTGTAGAACGACAGCTGACCGCCCGGAGTGGCCGGATACCCGCCTGACACCTGACTCGCCTGCCACACGAAGTTGCCCGTGCTGTCGCCGTTCGCGAGCGTCCACGGGTACTGCGACTCGGCGATCACGATCGGCTTCCCGTAGCGCGTCGCGAGCGCGTCGACGTTCGCGCGCATGTCGGCCAGCGGCCCGTGGAAGAACGGGTAATACGACAGCCCGATCACGTCGAACGGGACTCCGGCCGAGACCATGTGGTCATAGAACCGCTCGCTGTCGGCGTTGTTGCCGCCCTCGTCGAAGTGGAGCATCACGAGCAGCTTGTGATCCCGCGGGTCGGCGGAGCGAGCCCCCTCGACACCGGCCTTCAGCAGGGTGGTCAGGTTGTCCCAGCCGGTATCCGTGGTCCAGTCGACCTCGCCGACCGGCCACAGGATGCCGTTGCGGATCTCGTTGCCGATCGAGACCATGTCGACCGGCGTCCCCTGGGCCGCGAACGCGCCGATCACCTGGGCGGTGTAGTTCCGCACTGTGGCCGTGAGCTGGCCTAGGTCCTGTCCCTGCCAGGCGGCGGGTATGTCCTGGTGCGTCGGGTCGGCCCAGAAGTCCGAGTAGTGAATGTCGAGGTACAGCTTGTCGCCGGCGGCCTTGATCCGCCGCGCCATCCGCAGGTCGCTCGCGAGGTCGTTGTATCCGGCCGGCGGGTCGACCCACAGGCGCAGCCGGACGTAGTTCATGCCGTGGGCGTTGAGGATCGAGAGGGCGGTCCCGGGCACGCCGCTGTCGGTGAAGTGGGCTCCCGCCGCCTCCTCCTGGGGCTCGAACGACAGATCGGCGCCGCGGTCGGGAATCGCGTTCATCGCCTCGGGCGCGAACAGGCGAAGCTCGCCGATGCACGGCGGCGTCCCGTCGTTGTCGGTCACGTCGATCTTCACGTAGCGAGCTCGGATCAGGCCGTGGCCGGTTGGCCAGTACACCGGCTGTCCCGCGGGAACCGATTGCTGCTGGGCTCCGGGAGCGGGAGCGAGCGAACCGGCGGTCGTTCCGTAGCTTAGGTTGACCAGCGCCGTCGTGGCGGCATCGCCGAGCGTCAACCCGAACCCGTCGAGCGAGCGGACGCGACCGAGGTCGACGGTCAGGCTGCCGGTCCACTGCGTCGCGCACCAGTCGGTTGACGCGCTCCCGTCGATCGCGTTCGACGCCGGCGATCCGGACGCCTCCGTTGACGCGGTTGCGGCTCCGGTGAGCGCGATGTTCAGCGAGGTTTGATCATGCGGCGAGGTCTCGGCGACCGCGTTGCCGAGCCGGACTGATCGGTTGGGCACGGCCGCACCCGCCACGAACGCGGTTGCCCCACAGAGCACCACGACGCCGAACAGCCGGACGGCGTTGCGCAGACGGTGATCCATGATGTCTCCTCGCTCCTACTGATTCACACGCCCGGGAGCCCTCGATGAGCGAGCCCGTGGTGTGAGCGCTAACACGTGTTGCGGCGATTAGCTACCCACATGCCCACTCTGCAAATCGGCCGGATTGCGTTGCAACTCCGTGGGTTCCGCCGGCCGCGCACGCCGCGTGGCGACCGGCCGCTCGCGGGCGACCGGCGATGTGCCCTCGCCGCGGGCGTAGACTCGCCCAAACCTTCGAGCGAGGAGGCGCATTGGGAATCATCCGCAGCCCGTTCCCGGACGTCGAGATTCCGGACACGCCGTTCACCGATTTCGTGCTCGCGCGGGCCGAGGACGATCCCGACAAGGCGGCGCTGATCGACGGCCCGAGCGGCCGGACGATCACCTACGTGCAGCTGGTGGATGCCGTGCGCGGGCTCGCCGCGGGCCTGGCCGAGCGGGGCTTCGGCAAGGGGGACGTGTTCGCCCACTGCGCGCCGAACCTGCCCGAATACGCGGTCGCGTTTCATGGGGTGGCGAGCGCCGGCGGCGTGAACACGACCGCAAACCCGATGCTGACAGTCGAAGAGCTCTCCGCGCAGCTCGTCGACTCCGGCGCAAAGCTGCTCGTGACGGTGCCCGAGCTGCTCGAGAAGGCGAGCGCGGCCGCCGAACGGTCGGGCGTTGAGGAGATCTTCGTCTATGGGGAGGCCGAGGGCGCAACGCCGTTCGCCTCGTTGGTGCGACCGGGGGCCGAGCCGCCGGAGGTCGAGATCGATCCCTCGGACGACCTGATCGCGCTGCCCTACTCGAGCGGCACCACCGGGCTTCACAAGGGCGTGATGCTCACGCACCACAACCTCGTCGCGAACGTCTGCCAGTCCACCTACCCCGAGTCAAAGGCCAAGAGCGATGAGGGGTACGCGGCCGAGCGGGCAATCGCCACATTGCCGTTCTTCCACATCTACGGGCTGTCGGTGATCATGAACATCCCGCTCTACCGAGGGGCGACTGTGGTGACGATGCCGCGGTTCGACCTGGCCGAGTTCCTGCGTGTGATCCAGGACTACCGGATCACACGCGCGTGGGTCGTGCCCCCGATCGTGCTCGCGCTTGCCAAGCATCCACTCGTCGACAAGTACGACCTGTCGAGCCTCGAGTACGTGAACTCGGGTGCCGCGCCGCTGTCGGCCGAGCTCGAGGTCGCCTGCGGCAAGCGGCTCGGGTGTCACATGCAGCAGGGGTACGGGCTCACGGAGACCAGCCCGGTCACGCACTGGGTCTCGGACGCCCTCGCCGGGACGATGCCCGGCTCGATCGGACCGGCGATCCCTAACACCGAATGCCGGATCCTCGACGTTGCGACCGAGCAGGACGTCCCGACCGGCGAGCCCGGCGAGCTCTGCGTCCGCGGCCCGCAGGTGATGAAGGGTTACCTCAACAACCCCGAGGCGACGGCGCACGCGATCGACCCGGACGGCTGGTTCCACACCGGCGACGTGGCCCGGCTCGACGAGGACGGCTCGCTCTGGATCGTCGACCGGATCAAGGAGCTCATCAAGTACAAGGGCTACCAGATCGCGCCGGCCGAGCTCGAAGCGGTGCTCCTCACGCATCCGGCGATTGCCGACGTCGCCGTGATCCCGATCCGGGACGAGGAGGCGGGCGAGATCCCCAAGGCGTTCGTCGTCGCCGGCGGCGAGATCACGGTCGACGAGATCACCCGGTACGTGGCCGAGCGCGTCGCCCCGTACAAGAAGGTGCGGGCAGTCGAGCTCGTCGATGAGATCCCGAAGTCGCCCTCTGGCAAGATCCTCCGGCGCGTTCTGGTCGAGCGCGAGCGCGAGCGCGCCGAGGCAACCGCGGGCTGATCGCGGACAGGCGCGCGCTCAGTCTGAGTCACACGGGTCGATCGAGCGTTCGAGCAGCGCGGGACCGAGCGCGACCCAGGCGTCCCCGTAGTAGGTCGGGCTGCTGAGCGCCAGTGCCGCGGCCTTCGCGCGCAGGTTCTTCGCCGCCGCGTCCTCCCCCGCCGCCGTGGCCGCGGCCGCGCCGGCGAGCAGCGTCAGCGGCGAACTCTCGCCGTTGATCGTGTTGCCGCTCAGGCCGAGGGCGAGTGGCCCGGCACGGTCGCCCAACCCGAGCACGTTCCGCCACCAGCTCGCGGCGAGCGCGCGGGCGTTCGTGTCGCAAGCGGTCGCGAACCAGAGCGGCAGGCGCGCCGCATCGAGGCCGTACTGCACGCCGGCCGAGCCGCCAGGCGTGGCGATCGGCGTGAGCTCGCCGCCCGACAGCCGAGCCCAGTCGGGCGGGAGACGGCGTCCGTTGTCGGTGAGGGCGGAGACGGTCGCGATCGCCGCGCCGGCCGCGCGCGTCCATCGCCCGTCGCCGGTCAGGCGCGCGAGCGCGTCGAACACGCCCGGCATCAGATAGGACGGGTCGATCGTCGGCGGCGAGGTCGACTCCGCCCACGGTCCCGCGACCAGCAGCGGCGAGCCGTCGGGCAGCGTCACCGACTCGTTCGCGAGCACCGCGCCGGCCACGCGCCGGCCGGCGTCGTGGAGCGCCGCCTGATCGATGCCGCGGTAGCGGAGCAGCGCGTAGGCGATGAGGACGTCGGCGTCGGCCGCGGATTGCGGGTCCTCGATCCGCCCGCTGCCGGTCGCGTGCCACGCGAACAGTCCGTTCGAGCGTCCGAGGTGCGCGCTCGTCCACGACCAGATCGTGCGCACGAGCGCCGGGCGTTGGGCGACCTCGGCGAGCAGCATCGCGTACGCCTGGCCTTCGCTCACGATGTCGCCGCCCTGATCGTGGCGGATCACGCGGCCGTCGCTCGTGACGTATCGCGTCAGGAAGCGCGCGGCCGCCGCGATCGTCCCCGAGGATGCGTTCGCGTTCGTACTCGCCGGTGTCGACGGGCTCGTAGCCGTGGTCGCGGCCCCGGTCGACGTGGTGGACCGGCTGCGGGTGTCCCCACAAGCCGTCACGCCAGCCGACAGCGCGAGCACCAACAGCACGACCAGCCCGACACGCACGACACTACGGCGTCGTCGAGCTGGTGGACGTCGGCGCGGACGTGGTCGTCGGCGCGGTGCTCGAGGTCGTCGTGGTCGTCGTCGCGGTGCTCGTGGTCGTCGGGCTCGTCGAGGTGGTCGTCGCGGTCGTCGACGTGGTGGTCGTCGGGCTCGTCGACGTGGTGGTCGTCGGGCTCGTCGACGTGGTGGTCGTTGTCGTTGTGTTCGATCCGCCCGAGCCCTTGTTCTTTTTCTGAGTCGGTGATTCGCCCGACGAACCCGAGGTCTTCGCCGAGCTCGCCGTCGTCACCTGTCCGTAGTGCACCGGCTGGCCCTTCGCCGGGCCGATGAGCCGCGGAGCGACGATGTTGCCGGTGGCGGGCACGAACAGCCCGAGTGCGACCGCCGCGGTCCCGCCGGCGAGCCCGAGTCCGCCGACGGCGTAAGTGAGCCGGCGCCGTCCGTACCGCAGGTACTCGGTCCGGCGCCGCTCCCTGAGTTCCGGCGGCAGCGCCGCGTGCTGCGCGCTCAAGCTGTTGTAGGGCGCCGCGAGGAAGCTCACCGTGGGCCACAGCAGCAGCGCGGCGAGCAGAAATCCGCCTGGGGTGGCGCGCGACAGGGCGCCGGCGATCCCGAGGATGCCAAGCAGCGCAAACAGACACTCGAGCCAGTTCGCCTTGATCGCGTCGCTCCAGCTTGGGTCGCCATGGGTCTTCGGAGTCCGCAGGAACGCAGCCTCCTTCGCGAACAGCCCCTGCACCGAGGCGCTCGTGACGGTGAGCGTCGTCGACTGCCAGATCAGGAACGCCCCGAGAGCATCGCGCCACGACGCCCCGGTCCCGCGGCGGAGAAGCGCCACCGCGCGCAACAGGCCGAGCACGACGAGCAACGGGATCGCGGCGAGCAAGAAGCCCGTGAGCTTGCGAAATACGAGTCCGCCACTGAACACGATGTTGCCCGCGCCCACCAGCAGGCAGAAGAAGAACAGCAGCGCGAGCAGGTCCCCGTACCACTGGATCCCCCCGCACAGGTAAGCCCAGCGCTGGCCGAGGCTGAGGTGGTTCTCCTCGGTCTCTTGACCAGGATCCCGCCCACCTAGCATCGAGCGCCAGTGGCGGCGCAGGATTTGAATCCCGCCGAAGCACCAGCGGAACCGCTGACCTTTCAGGGCCTCGAACGTGAGCGGCATGATGCCCTTGCCGAACGAGCGGTCGACATGCAGGCCCGACCATCCGTTGCGGAGGATTCGCAGCGACAACTCGGCGTCCTCGGTGATGCACCACTCGTCCCAGCCGCCCGCCTGCTCGAGCGCCCGGCGCCGGATCAGCCCCATCGTGCCGGCGAAGATGGCGCCGTCGCGCTCGTTGCGCGAGGGCTGGGAGACCGCGAAGAAGTAGTGGTAGGAGTAGTACAGCCGCCGGTAGAACGGAGCGTCCTGCCAATCGCGATAGTCCTGCGGCGCCTGGATGAAGCCGACCTTCTCGTCAGCGAACAACGGGGCGCACTCCCGCAGGAAGTGCGGCTCGATCTGGTAGTCGGAGTCGATAACGCCGATCAGCTCGCACGAGTCCTCGACCATGTGCTCAAGCGCGTAGTTGAGCGCGCCCGACTTGTAACCGGGCCAGTCGCTGAGGTGAACGAATTTCACCCCGTGCTCGCGGCACCACGCCTCGACCGGCCGCCACAGCGCCTCGTCGTCCGTATTGTCATCGAGCACCTGGATCTCGTAGTGCGGATAGTCGAGCGAGCGCAGTGACTCGAGCGTCGCGATGACCATATCCGGCGGCTCGTTGTAACACGGGACCTGGAGGCACACGAACGGGTAGGGACCGTCGGGCATCTCGGCGAGCTCCTGGGTGCCGATCCGCCGCACCCAGCTCGCCCGACCGAGCGTGTCGCACAGCTCCCATAGATACGCGCAACCGAGCGCCGCGGCGACGAGCTCGAGCAGCCACAGCAGCGTCCCACCGACGTCACCCGTGATGCCGAGGTGGCTCGCGAACGTCCACCACAACATGAACACGAGATAGACGACGAACACGTAAGTGGTCGTCGCCCAGCACACGTGGGCGCGCGCGTTCCAGCGGCGGGTGATAGGAAGCCACACCACACTGGCAACCGCCAGGCCGACCGCGGCGGCGACGATGTTGCCGGCGGTGACACCGATCAGCGCGAGGATCGCGACGACAGTGGCGATCAGAATCGCCGCCCACACGACGGTCGCACCGAGGCGGGCGAACCACTTCGAGCGCTCCTCGGCGCGCCGCGCCCTTCCGGTCGCCGGTACGAACAGCGCGATCGTCGCGATTGGAGCGGCGAACAAGCCGCCAAGGAGCAGGGCTGAGAGCATGGGTCGCCGGGACGCAGCACGGTCGGTCCACCCTGCCGCGGTCGTCTGGCCCTACCCGAAGCTCCTCGTTCCTACACTTCCGAACAGCGTGAAGGCGATCCAGTACAGCCGGTTCGGCGGCCCCGACGTGCTCGAGCTCGTCGAGCTGCCTGATCCCCATCCGGGGCCCGGTCAGATCCGGGTGGCGGTCCGCGCCGCCGGTGTCAACCCGATCGACTGGAAGATGCGCAGCGGGATTCGCGGCGGCGACCTGCCTCAGACCACAGGACGCGAGGTCGCCGGGGTCGTCGACGAGCTCGGGACCGGCGTATCGGACGTGGCCGTCGGGGACGAGGTGTTCGGGTTCGCGGCCGGAGGCGGCGGCGCGGGCGAGCTTGCGCTGTCCGCCGACTACGCGCCGATCCCGCCGTCACTCGACTTCGCCGGCGCGGCCGGGCTCCCCGTTGCTGTCGAGACCGCCGTGCGGACGCTTGACCTGCTCGGGGTCGGTTCCGGCAGCGCCGTGGTGATCAACGGCGCAGCCGGCGCGGTCGGCAGCTCCGCGGTACAGATCGCGGTCGCGCGCGGCGCCCGCGTTATCGGCACCGCCAGCCCCGGCAACCACGATTACCTGCGCTCGCTCGGAGCCGAGCCGACGACGTATGGCGATGGCCTCGCCGACCGGCTCCGCGAGCTCGCGCCCGACGGGGTCGACGCCGCGCTCGACGCCGCGGGCGGCGGCGCCCTCCCCGCGCTCGTCGAGCTCGCCGGCAGCCCCGAGCGCGTCGTCACCGTCGCCGACTACGCCGGCGCCGAGGCCACCGGCGTCCGCTTCAGCGGCGGGATGGGGACCGCGCGCGCAGTCCACGCGCTCAAGGACATCGGCGAGCTGATCGAGTCCGGCCGGTTCACGCTGACGGTGGCGCAGATGTTCCCGCTCGACGAGATCGCCGAGGCCCACCGGCTGAGCGAGACCGGCCACGTACGCGGCAAGCTCGTGCTGCTCGTTTGAGCGAGCGCTTTGAGCAACTGCTAAAATCGTAGGACGCATGGCTGACCCACCGACGTCGTCCGACCTGACCGGCACCAAGCTCGAGATCGTCCAGGCCGCGCTCGAAACGCTGGGGAGCGCGGGCTATCACGGCGCCAGCGCGCGCGAGATCGCCCGGGCCGGGGACTTCAACCAGGCGCTGATCTTCTACCACTTCGGCAGCGTCAAGAACCTGCTGCTGGCGGGGCTCGATCTCGTCAGCGCGCGCCGCATGGAGGCGTACGGGTCGGCGTTCGAGCGGGCGCGTACAGTCCCCGAGCTCGCGGCGCTGGCGCGGGAGATCTACGCCGCAGACCTCGAGCAGGGCTACGTCACCGTCCTCGGCGAGCTGGTCGCGGGTGGCATGTCCGACCGCGAGCTCGGGCGGGCGGTGTTCGCGCGGATCGATCCGTGGATCGCGCTCGTGGAGCGCAAGCTGACCGAGCTGCTGGCGGACTCGCCGCTCACGGCGATGGTTCCGGCGCGAGACGTCGGGTTCGCGCTCGTGGCGCTGTACCTCGGGATCGACATGCTCAGTCACCTCGCGGAGGACAACACCGCGGCCGAGTCGCTGCTCGACCTGGGCGTCAGGTACGCGCCGCTTGCCGAACTGCTCATGCCGCGCGGGCGCGGAGTGTGACCGTGACTCACGACACCGGTGTCGATGTGGTGACGGGGGCATTCAGTTACTCGGGGAGTCACATCGCCGAGCGCCTCCTGGAGTCCGGGCGTCAGGTGAGAACGCTGACCTTTCACCCGGCGCGACCGCATCCGTTGAACGGGCGCGTCGACGCGCGCCTGTACCGCTTCGGTGACCCCGTAGCACTGGCGCGCAGCCTCGAGGGCGTGACCAATGTATACAACACGTACTGGGTCAGGTTCGATCACGGGCCGGCCACATTCGCGAACGCGGTCGAGAACTCGCGGACGCTGTTCTTCGCGGCCCGGCGCGCGGGCGCGGCACGAATCGTCCATCTCAGCATCGCGAACCCGGCGCTCGAGTCGCCGCTTCCCTATTACCGCGGCAAGGCGATGGTCGAGCGTGCGCTAGCCGAGGCCGGCGTCCCATACTCGATCGTGCGGCCGACGTTGATATTCGGCGGCGAGCGCGACGTGCTCACCAACAACATCGCGTGGATCCTGCGTCACCTGCCGGTGTTCGCGATCCCGGGCGACGGGCGGTATCCGGTCCAGCCGGTGCACGCCGTCGATCTCGCCCGGATCTGCGTCGAGCACGCTTCCGCCGAGGGTGACGTGATCGTCGACGCGGCCGGACCCGAGACGATGTCATTTGCCCGGCTCGTGCATGCGGCTCGCACCGCCGTCCGCAGCCGTGCGGCGATCGTCCACGTCCCGTCGCTCGCCATGTCGGTGGCCGCCGGAGCGCTCGGGTTGCTCGTCCGCGACGTCGTCCTGACCCCGGATGAGATCAGAGGCCTGACGTCGGGCCTGCTCGTGTCGCACGCGCCGCCGCTCGGGCGGATCCCGTTCCGCGGATGGCTGAGCGACCACGGCGCCTCCCTCGGCGGCGTATACGCGAACGAGCTGAGGCGCCACTTCGCGATTCCCGCCGCGCCGGCGTGACCGATCGCCGGGTCGGGCGTAGTGTCCTCACATGGGCAGCGCGCGAATCCGGCTGGCCGCCGCGTTAGTCGCGTCGGTCGCAGTCGGCGCGATCGGTGCCGGCTGCGGAGCGAGCGGCACGCTCGGGCACGCTCGCCCGCGACGCCTGATGACTCCCGGGCAGGGCCAGCCGGTGGCGAGCGTGCACGTGACGTGCAGCGCCGCCGTCGAGTACCGGAGCCTCGCACAGCTGCGCCGCGACGCAACCTCAGTCGCCGTGTTCGCGCCGGTCGGCGCGAACACGGTCGTCAGGATCGCGGGCGTGCCGTTCACGCTCGCGAAGGTCAGGCTGGTCGCGACGGTCGCGGGCGCTCGGCTGCCCGCGACGCTCCGGCTCCGTCAGCTCGGCGCGCCGGGGGCGACCCCGGTTGCCGGCTGCGGCCCGCTGGTCGCGGCCGGCTCGGTGTACCTCGCGTACGTGGCGCCGTTCAAGCTGCGCGCGCACAGCCCCGGAGTCCCCGGCCAGTACGTCGTGGTTGGCGGGACGCAGGGACTGTTCGCGCACGAGGGCCACGCCCCGGTGGGCGACCGGTCGGCGCGGTCGTTTCACCGCGTCGACCCGGACTCGCGCCTCCCCCAGTGGATCTCGATCGCTCGAGCGGCTCGCAGCTGACTAAGCGCTTTAGCGCGGCGGGAGCTGCTGCACCGCCCAGGCGTTGCCGTCGGGATCGCTGAAGAACAAGAACGAACCCCATGGGAAGTCCTGAACCTCGCTGACGTCCACACCGCGCCCGACGAGCTCAGACCGGGCCTGCTGGATGTCGGCGACGACCATCTGGAGCCCCTTGACCGAACCCGGCGATGCGTCGGTGATGCCCTGGCCGAGCGCGATCGAGCACGCCGACCCGGGAGGGGTCAGCTGGACGAACCGAATCTCCTCGCTGACCGTGTGGTCGTGGTCGGCGTTGAACCCCGCCTGGTCCACATAGAACGACTTCGCGCGGTCGACGTCGGATACGGGAACCGCGACCAGCTCGAGCTTCCAGTCCACGCTGGATCTCCTTTTTAGTTGTGCGTGCGCGCCGGTGCGCGTCGATCCGGCACGCTACGCCCGATCGAGGTCCGTTTCGGTCCGCGGTGTGCTCGGGGCGGTGGCGCCTTCGCGCCTGCGCCGGGCTACGCCGCGCCGTCGACGAACGTCCGGAGCGCGTCCCGGGCGCCGCTGAGGACCGGGGCGCCGTGAGCGAGCAGCAGCACGTCGAAGTCGAGCTCGAGCAGCCCGCGATAAGCGTCGCGCAGCCGCTGCTTGGTCTCCTCGGGGTCGTCCATCAGCGAGTCGGGCACGAACTCGAGCCCGTCGCCGTCGCGCCAGCGCACGACGCCGTCGGCGCACGCCAGCGCGCCGTGGCTCGGGATGTACAGCGCGGTCTCGTCGGGACAGATCGCGTCGACCTCGTGCACCGAGATCCCGCCGGGAAGCTCGTCGCCGAAGTCGAACGCGTCCACCGGTCCGCGTCCCTCGAGCTCGTACAGACCGTTGCGAATGCAGTGCACCGTGGATCCGAACGCGTCGTGCAGGCGCCACGCGTCGCGGTCGTGATGGCGGTTCGTGAGTAACAGGTGCTCCGGGGCGCCGCGCCGCTCGAGCCAGTCGAGGCCCTCGGGCGGAATCATCGGATCGATCATGACCCGCTCGGCCTCGAGGTAGTACGAGCTCACCTCTGAGCCGATCGACTCGCGCCGCGCCGTCCAGTGCCAGAGTCCGGAACCGATCTCCTGCATCGGTCGCTAGGGTAGTCGCCCGATCTGCGTCGCCCTTGACGCCCCGGGTGTCCGTTGACCGGTCAACTACAATCAACGGTATGGATACAAGCACCGCCGCCCCGGACGGCATCGCAGAGGTGACCGACGATCGCGACGCGGAGGACGTCGCCATCTCGTCGGCGGCAGTGGCCCCCGGGTCGTGCGCGCCGGCCGGTGAAGACGCCGCCTCGAGCCTAGAGGGCACGGCGCTCGAAGCGTGGCGAAGCTACCTCCAGAGCCACGCCACGATCGTCCGGATGCTCGACGCCGAGCTCATTTCCGAGCACGGCATCACCACGCGCGACTACGAGGTGCTCCTGTACCTGGCGCAGGCGGACGGACGCAGGCTGCCGATGTCCGCACTCGCCGAAAGCACCATGCTCACCCGGTCCGGGATCACCCGGCTCGTCGACGGTCTCGTCGCCGCCGGATTCATCGAGCGTGTGTCCTGCCCAAAGGATGCGCGCGTCTCGTACGCCCAGCTGACCGATGAGGGCTTCGCCAAGCTCCGCGACGCCGGATGCACGCACGTCGGGAGCATCCGCCGGCTGTTCCTCGAGCACTTCGACGCGACCGAGACCGGACAGCTCGCCACGTTGCTCGCGAGGCTGCCGGGCGCCCAGCGCGGCGGCTCCTGCACCGTCGAGTAGCAGGCCCAGCCGCGCTTGAACGCGCCCTTGCCTGCGCCGTCCCTCTCGATACTTGAGGCCACAATTAGTGCTATAGTTGCAGGCTCAACCAACTACCCGAAACGGAGCCGCAACTTGTCTGCCACAGCCATTTCCCTCGAGAGCATTCCCACCGGGACCTACAACGTGGACCCGGCGCACTCGAGCGTCGGATTCGAGGTTCGGCACATGGGAATCGCCACCGTCCGTGGCGCCTTCAAGAAGTTCCAGGGCACTGTCGACGCCACCGGTGACGCCCCCGTGCTGCAGGGTCAGGTCGAGGTTGCCACCGTCGACACGAACGACCCGCAGCGCGACGGCCACCTCGCGTCGCCTGACTTCTTCGACGCCGAGAGCCACCCGACGATCACGTTCCAGTCCAAGGGCGGAGAGGCGCTCGACGCCGGCGAGATCCGCCTGAACGGCGAGATCACGATCAAGGGCATCACCAAGCCGATCGAGCTCACCGGAGTGGTCGCTGAGGGCGGCACCGACCCTTGGGGCAACGAGCGCATCGGTCTCGAGCTGTCGGGCGTGATCGACCGCCGCGATTTCGACCTGAAGTGGAATCAGACGCTCCCGAACGGCAACCTCCTCGTGTCGAACGACGTCAAGCTCCTGCTGAGCGTGTCCGCGGTGAAGGCCGCGTAGGGTCGCATGCGGATCCTGACGATCTCGGGAAGCCTGCGCGCGGCGTCGCACAATACAGCGCTGCTGCGCGCGGCTGCTGAGCTCGCGCCGGAAGGCGTCGAGGTCCAGATGTTCGAGGGCCTCGACCGCCTCCCCCACTACAACGAGGACCACGACACCGACGAGCCGGATCGCGAGGTCCAGCGCCTGCGCGAGGAGATCGCGAGCGCGGATGTCGTGCTGATCTCCACCCCGGAGTACAACGGCAGCATGCCGGGGCATCTCAAGAACGCCGTCGATTGGGCCTCGCGCCCGTTCGGCCCGGGATCATCGCTGTGGGGCAAGCCGGTAGCGGTGATCGGCGCCAGCGTCACCGACTACGGTGCCGTGTGGGCGCAGGATCATCTGCGGAAGTCGCTCGGCCTCGCGGGCGCGCGCGTACTCGAGTTCGAGCTCGCGGTGCCGAAGGCGGCGGACCGCTTTGGACCGGATGGCGAGCTGACCGACGCCGAGACGCGCGAGCGCCTGGGCGAGGTTCTGGGCGGCCTGGTCGCGCACATCAAGCCATCCGCGGAGGCGGTGGCGTAGCGTGGCGACGACGTTCGCTGATCTCGCAGGCACGCGCTCGGCGCCGATCGCCGCGGACACGACGATCGGCACGGTCGCGCTGACCGTGTCCGACCTCGATCGCTCGCGGACGTTCTACGAGCGCGCAATCGGGTTGCGAGCAACCGAGCTAGACGACGGGAGGCTCGCGCTTGGCGTGCCCGGCGAACGTCCGCTGATCGAGCTCCGCGGCGACAGCTCGGCGCCGCGGCTGAACCGGCGTGCCCCCGGCCTCTACCACCTGGCGATCCTAGTGCCGACCCGGCTCGACCTGGCGTTCGCGCTGGCCCGGCTTGCGCAGGAGCGCTGGCCGCTCGACGGGGCATCGGACCACCTGGTCAGCGAGGCGCTCTACCTATCGGATCCCGACGGCAACGGGATCGAGATCTACCGCGACCGTCCGCGCGCCGGCTGGCCCCGCGCCGGCGGCGAGCTCCGGATGGCGACGCTGCCGCTCGACCTTGACGACGTCCTGAGCGAGCTCGGGGCAGTCACCGAACTACAGGTCTCCGCGGCGTCGGCGACCACCATCGGACACGTCCATCTCCAGGTCGCGGACCTGGCGCAGGCCGAGGCCTTCTACCACGGCTTGCTCGGGTTCGACGTGATCGTGCGCGCGGTTCCGAGCGCACTGTTCGTGTCCGCCGGCGGCTACCACCATCACATCGGGCTGAACACCTGGCACAGCGCCGGCGCGGCGCCGGCGGAGCCGGGCTCGATCGGCCTTCGGAACTTCGAAGTCGTGCTCCCGAGCGCGGATGCGCTCGAGCAGACACTCGCCCGCGTGCGGGATGCCGGGGTCGAGACCGAGACCTCGGACGGGCGGATCCTCGTCCGCGACCCGTTCGGCAATGTCGTCTTACTGACGTCCTTGTGCTGAACTCCTGAGGGTGAGTCCGAGCTCGCCGCGGAGACCGTTGCGCATCGTCGCGGCCGGCGCCGCCGCCGTTGTCATGATCGTGGCGGCGGGCCTCGTCGCGGGGTGTGGCGGACACGCCGGCTCGACGTCGAGGTCCGCGACTTCGGCGACCACGGGTGCCGCGTTGTCCCGCACGGTCGTCATACGCCGATCGGCGGTCCCCGCCGGTGCGGGGCTCGCGCGCGTTGCCCTGCGCGTTCCGGCCGCCAACCGCGCGTTCGGCACGAGCCATCAGGTCACGCTGCCGCGCGGCTGGAAGGCCGAGGTGTGGGCCCTCGTGCCGGGGGCGCGCCTGGAGACATGGACGCCGCAGGGGGACCTGCTCGTCAGCCAGCCGACCAAAGGAAGCATCACCGAGCTCACGCCACGGGCCAACCGGAGCGCGCCACCGTCGGAGCGAACGCTCGTGTCGGGTCTCACGAACCCGCAGGGCATGGCGTTCGACACGTTGGGCGGTCACGAGGTGCTGTATGTCGCCGCATCCCACGAGGTCGACCGGTACGTCTGGAGCAACGGCGCCGTCGGTGCGCGCAGCGTCGTCATCGCGAATCTGCCCGGTGACGGCGCGCACCCGCTGAAGAACGTCGTCGTCGCCGCGAACCACACCGTCTACGTCGACATCGGCAGCGCCACGAACGCAAGTCCCCAGGGCGCAACGAGCGGCTACCCGCGCGCGTCGGTGCTTTCCTACGACCCGAGCAACGGCCGCGTCAAGGTGTTCGCCACCGGCATCCGCAACGGCGACGGCCTGTCGTTCGCGCCCGACGGCACGCTCTGGACGGCGGTCAACGAGCGCGACGACATCGCCTACCCGTTCCACAAGTCCTACGGCGGCCGCTCGGACGCCTACGGCCAGGTGATGCAGGCGTACGTGGACAATCACCCTCCGGACGAGGTGGCGCGCCTGACCGCCGGCCGAAACCTCGGATGGCCGTTCTGCGATCCCGACCCCGACGTCGACCCAGGCCGTCCCGGCACCACCGAGAACTACCGCAACATGCGGCTGGTGGCCGACGCGCAGACCAACCCGAGCGGACATCGCCTCAACTGCGCGAAGCTCGCCCCCATCAACCGCGGACTCCCCGCCCACAGCGCGCCGCTCGGCTTCAGCTTCCTGCGCGGCAGCAAGCTGCCGGCGCCCTGGAATGCCGGGGCGGTCGTCGCCGTCCACGGTTCATGGGACCGCCAGCCACCGCGATCGCCGGCCGTGCTCTGGCTCCCGTGGGAGCCGGACTCGCACACACTCGGCGGGGCGGTCACGCTGATGGGTGGCTTCCAGGAGCCAAACGGGTCGCGCTGGGGGCGGACGGTCGACGCCGTGCCCGGACCCGACGGCGCCCTGTACGTGAGCGATGACCAGGCCGGCGCGATCTATCGCGTCGTCCCGGCCAAGTGATCAACGGCCAAGTACCCTAGGCACTCGCGGCGACGTGGCGGAGTGGCTACGCAGCGGCCTGCAAAGCCGTCTACACCGGTTCGATTCCGGTCGTCGCCTTAGCCGATTAGCAGGGAAAACGGGACTTGTAACAAACCGCATGTGTCCCCGTTGTGTCCCGAGATACGAGTCCCGCGCCGAGGCGCTCTACGCCTATGTGTGGTCGTCTGGGCGCCGATTCCTGGCCTGACCGGCTCGTGGGCCGCCGCGCGGACGCACGGGATGGGCTCGTCGCCTGGAGCACGTCGCTCGTCGTCAAGCAATACAGGTAGGCCAGCCAGGCTCCACCGATCGGCCGGCTCCGCCGGCCCGCAGGGAACTCTGTCTGCGCGGGATGCGAGCCTCCGATGATGCTCGTTTGGAGCTTTCCCCGTCGCCAGCAGTATCGGCGCTTGCGTCGCGCGGCGGGGAGCGGCGCAGCAGGGCTGGCGGGGTGCGTTCTTGTGTTGATCGCCGCGGGGCCCGGCACGTGGGGGGTCGCGGGAGCGCTGTTGCTGGTCGCGGTCGGGTTTCTCGTAGATGCTCGTCGCTGGGCGCGCCTTGCCGTCCGGAGCCGTATTGGCGCGCGTTCGGAGGAGGAGGTGCGGCGCGCTCTCGCGGCGCTGGAGCTGGAGGGGTGGCGGGTGCGTCACTCGCTCCCGTTCGGTGGGCGCGGGGATATCGATAGCGTGGCGATCGCGCCGACGGGGATTGCGTTCGCGATAGAGATCAAGACGAGGTCGTTTGAGCGTGGTCATCTCGCCGTGGTGCGGGCGATGGCGGTGTGGCTTTACCGGCGCCGGCGGTGGTGGTGTCGCCGCGGCGCGCTGCCGGTGTTGTGCGTCGTGCGCGCACGGGCGGTGGAGCGGATCGATGCTGGGGTGCTGATCGTGTCGGTGGAGCGGCTGGTGGGGGCGCTTCGCACCGCGGCTGGGGCAGCGGGGCGTCCGGGGTTCAGCGCTGCGGACGTCTCGCGCCGGTGACGGCGGCCGGCCGTCGCGTTGCCTGCTGGCCATGCCCGAGACCGGGAGTTGCACCGGGGGGCGGAGGCTTGCAGGGCCGCGGGGTGTGGTCAGGCGGGTGGGTTCTGTCCGGCTTCGTCGGCCAGGACGCAGACGACTAGGAGGTGTGCGATGCAGTCGGCGATCGTCTCGGGCACGCTTGGGATGTCGCGGTCGAGCGCGCCGATGGCGAGCGCCGCGAGCCTGCCGGCGTGTTGGGCATGCTCGATGAGCGCCGGTGTGTCGCTCGTCGGTGAAGGATGCTCGAGCCATTCGGCGGTCTGCTCGTAGGCGAGCGGGAGCCACTCGTCGGGGTGATAGCCGCGGGAGTGGCCGTCGGCCTCGAGTGCCAGTTGGCAGCGGTAAAGGCTGCCGGTGGCGGTCGAGTCGATCGTGGCCAGCAGCCCGACGGCAACCTCGGCGCCGGCTTGGCGTCGCGTGTCCGGGAGGACGTGGAGCACGTTCGCGGCGACCGCGAGGCTGATCAGCCGCGGCACCGCGGTGGCGAGCAGCGTGATCGGACGCTCAGGCGGCGGCTCGCCGGCGGGCAGGTCGTTCGATCCGCGGCGGTACGCGGCCTGGCGGCGGCGTGCGAGCTCTTCGGGCGTCCACGGGCGAGCGACGCGGCGATAGATGCAGTCGAGGCTGTCCACGGGTTCGAAGCCAGGAGCGCGCTTGCGACCGCCGGCACGGGATGGGAGGCCGCAGCGGTCGCCAGCGTAGAGATTCGCAGCTCCAAGCGAGGCTCCGCCTGGCGTTGGCCGGTACTTGCCGTTTGTGCGCAACCAGCACAGAACACAGTCCGGCACCGGTATCGATCAGGCGCTGGGGACCGCCGCTCACGCGACCGAGCGGGAGCTGCGTGATGCGTATGCGGCGGCGGCGCCCGCAACACGCGGTGCGCGGCCGATGAGGAGCGCGCATACGGGACGTTGCGGCTGCTGGGGCTGGCGACGCTGCGCCTGCCGGACCTGTTCCTGTACGCGCACGTGGCCCAGGCGTTCTCCGAGGACCCGGACGTCGATCGGGTCCCGCTGGTGGTCGTGGACGCGGTGCGGGTGATCGCCGCAGGGGCGCTCCGGCTCGCGCATCGGGCGCTCGAAACCCACGCCCGCCAAACCGGCGGTGAACCCGGCGTGTGGGTTGACCGGGCGCTCGAGCAGGCCGGCGCGGGGCTCGCGCGCCCGCTCGAGGCTGACGTCTCGGCGCTGCTGGACCACGCGCGACGGGCGGCGATCGCGCTGACCCGCGCGACGACGGCCACGGGCGATGACCGAACGCTCGTGCCCTCAGAGCTCGCGGACGGGCTGGCGCACCTGCTCGCCGTGTATCTGATCGCGACGAGCGTCGCATGCTCTGCCATCTGCTGAGCCCGGCGCGGTGAGCGGTGCGACGGCTGCTGGTGATTGCTATCGCGCTGACTGTCGGGCTGCCGATGGTGGCGGTCCTGCTGCTGTTCGCCGCCGCCGGCTCGCAGGCACATTGCGGCAGCGACGGGCCGGCTGGTCCCGGCAGCGCCCCTCCGATTCCGGCCGGTCTGCTCGGGATCTACGACCAGGCGGCCGGCGCCTTCCAGTTAGGACCGCAGGGATGGGCGTACCTGGCCGCGATCAACTACGTGGAGACGCGCTTCGGCCAGGACCTCTCCGCCTCTAGCCAGGGCGCGATCGGATGGATGCAGTTCGAACCCGGCACGTGGGCCCGGTACGCCGTCTCCGCCGACCCAGCCAGGCCCGGCGCCCCACCCGACCCCTATGACCCGTGGGACGCGATCTTCGCCGCCGCCAACGACCTGCACGCCAACGGCGCGCCGGGCGACTGGCCGCAGGCGATCTACGCCTACAACCATGCCGGCTGGTACGTGTCAGAGGTCCAGCAGCTCACCCAGCACTACGCGCAAACGGCGGTCAGCGCGGTCGCGATCGACTCGTCGCAGGCCGCCCCGCAGGCGGGTTGCGTCGCGGTCGGTCCGACCACGCCCGGGTCGGCAGCGCGGATCCTCCCCGACGGGCTCGCCGCGGCACCCCAGGACGCGCCCGCCCCAGTGCAAGCGGCAATCGCGGCCGGCAACCAGATCATCGACACCTCCTACAGCACCGAGCGCGAGCCGAACATGCTCACCACCGTGATGCCCTCCTATGACTGCTCGGGCTCGACCGACTTCGTGCTCTACAACGCCGGGCTGAACGCCGCGCAGGTCGACGTCGGCAACAGGATCGCCGGCGACTCCTGGATGCTCGAGAGCTACGGCGATCCCGGCCCGGGCCGGTGGATCACCGTGTTCGCCTCCGGCGGGCACGCGTTCATCAAGATCGCCGGCATCCTGCTCGACACCTCCAGATTCGGCACGCCCACCGTGCCCACGGGCAGCGGCCCGCGCTGGCAGCCCACATCGATCCTCACAGCCCAGCTCAACGACGGAAACAGCTGGACCCAACGACACCCCCCAGGCCTTTGAGACGCGCCAGCATCCCAAAGCGGTCGCTTCTGACCGGCCTTTGCCTGTTCGTGATCGGCGTCGCCGCCCTACAACCGGCGACGAGCTCGAACACCCGAACGACCCGCGCCGCGGCCCCCCGGATTCCGTCAACTACAGCAGCGCCACCGACCACACGGACGCAGAAGCGGCAGGGGCTGGATGCGCGGACGACCGCCGTCACGTTCGCGAGGGCATACGCCCCCTACCTGGCCAATCGTCGGCCCGCCGAGCGGCTGCCGACCCTCTCACCAGCGGCAGCCGCGATGATGCGCCAGAGCGGGACGCTCCCCGCACGCCTGCACATCACGCGAGTGCAGCTGATCAACGTCAACGGAGCCCGGAGCAATTGGACGGCACGGTTCGCGGTTATTGACGCTCGCGACCGGTTCGTCCTCCCGGCCGGGCTGCTGCTCACCCCGGACCGGGCCGGATGGCAACTCGCCGAGCTCGTCGCACCCGACCCCGACCTCCTCATCGCCTCCCCGTCCCCGGCCGCGCGACCGGTGGGCCCGAACGCGGCACGCGACACCGCGATGACGTTCACCACCAGCTACCTCGCCTACACCTACGGCCACGCCAGCATCAGGCAACTACGCGGGGTCACCAGCGGGCTGCGCGCCGCGCTCCCAGCGAACCCGACAAGGGTCCCGCAGACCGCACGCGCGCGTGACCCCCGGATCGCGAGCCTCGCGCTCTCACCCGACGGCAGAGACTGGCTGGCGAGCGCGAACATCACCGACGGACAAAACACCTACCAGGTAATCAGCATCCTCGGTCAAGTCCACGGGAGCTGGCGCGTGATCGCGCTGCGCTCCGCAGGATAAGCGCCACAAACAGCACACGTCCCGCAGATCCGGGCCGAGGGCATCTCGGTCACGCCACGCCCGAAGACTTGACCAGCCGGAGCCTGGATCGCTGCTCGCGATTCACCCGACCCGGGCAACCCACATCGGTACCCACCCATTGCGGTAATCCCGACGAAACCGGACCGGGCGACGCCGTGACGCCGCGGCGTCACGGCGTCGCCCCGCGGCCTGTCCGTTGCGGCAGCGAGGGTTAGCTGGACACTGTGCAAGCATCCAGCCAGGTCCGCGATGCTCCTTACGTGGCGAACCAATCGCGCCGGTAGCGGGGCCCGGACGACCGAAGCGATCGTGCCGACGATCGAGCCTGACGATTGCTATCCGGGCATCGTCCGCCGCGAATCCACAGACGTCGCGGCATCGAGATGTCGCCGGACCGATCGCGGGACGCGAGATGCCGGCAGAACGAAAGCGGTCGTCCGCCGCAGCCGGCAGCAAAGGTGCTCCTCTGGGGCCTGAAGGGATCGGTGATCGACGGCCAGTGATCCGCACGGGCAGTCCTAGAGAGCATTCGCCCCACCCGCGGCGCTCAGAACCCCCACCGGACGGTCCGTGATAGACGCAGGCTGTCTGTTTCGTGCGCCTTGCGTGCGTGTCTTCGCGTGCATGTTGAGGAATGGGCCTGTGACCCGCGGCCGGCGCTTCCAAGCCTCCCATCAGTCTTGGATCATCTCCGCGAGCATTCAAGGAGCGTGATTGCCGTTGGGCCGCCCAGTTCGGCATCAGACAGCGCCAACTTCAAAGCGGTTCGCCTACCGCCGGCACCTGCCGCTCAAGGAGATATGCCCACGCTCCGGATAACCACCCCCGCGCGAGTTTGGAGACTTCTGATCGCGCCCAAGTTCAGCTTTGTTCAGGCTCGCCCGAACGTTGGTGGTGACCCCCTGCTGCCGGGGGGCACCCTGCTGAGATCGAGGCGTGAGCCGAGCAGAACCCGGCGTTCGAGCGCCATACGCTCGGCCAGGCCAGCGCCCTCGTCGTAGACTCGCAGGAGGCTTCGGGTCTTGTCGGATGGCGCTGCGGCGATTCGCGTCGCCACCTGTACGGCGGTCGACAACAGGGCTGCCGGCGCGACGACCTGCGCGACGAGTCCGTACCGCTCCGCCTCGAGCGCGGTGGCAAACCGGCCAGTCAGCGCGAGTTCCTTCGCGCGTCTCAGCCCGACGGCGAGCGGCAGCAGGGCCCCGCCGCCCCAGGACGGAAGCAAGCCGAGCTGGAGGTGCGTGTCCGCGAACGTTGCCTCATCTGCAGCGATGACAATGTCGGAGGCGAGCACGAGCTCGAGGCCGCCGGCCACGCACGCACCGTTGACGGCCGCTATCACCGGCGTCTGCACCTCCAGTAACGCGGTGGCCGGGCTGACTCCGGCGCGCCGGCGCTCCTCGAGAAGGGCCGAATCGCCCGCGTCCTTCAGATCCACGCCCGCGCAGAATCCGGTGCCGGCCCCCGTCAGGACGACAGCTCGAACCTCCACGTCTGGGTCGACGCTCCGGAAGGCGTCGATCAGCTCGTCGAACATCTGCCGATTCACGGCGTTGCGCTTCTCCGGCCGGTTCAGCGTCAGGAGCCGCACGCCTGGTGCAGCCTCGTCCGTCAGCACAAAGCTCACGGCTTACGGAGGATCTTGGAGTTGTCCCAGGTGAGCGCTCGCCGAGTTGGGACGATACGAACGTGGATCCGCTCCTGGGCGTAATGCTGCCGGGTCTTCTCGGTGGCGGCGCTCGGCATCAGAAACGCCTGATACTTCGTCGCAAAGGCGTCGTCAACGCTCGCCACGGTTTCCGGTGCGGTCTCGATGACGGCGTTGCCGTAGATGACGACGGCTTTGAGCTCGGCCCACGCACGTCCTGACTCGACGAGGAATGACACGCGCGAGTCGGCAAGGATGTGCTTGGCCTTTGCCGAGTTCGCCAGCGTGCGGACGAAAACCGACCCGTCAACCATCACGTACCACAGCGGCACCAACGCCGGGGAGCCGTCCGCCCGCAGGGTGGCGAAAACTCCGCTGTGACCGGTTTCGAGAAAGTCCCGGACCTCGGCGTCGTCCAGTCTTACGCTCATGATGCGTCTCGCGCGAGTTCGACGGCGTCGATCGTGATCAATCTGCGAGCGCGTCCTGCCAGGCTTCTCGCACATCGCCAGATGCGTGGTGGAGGTAGCCGGCGATCATCCCGCCATCCACGACGACATCGGAACCCGTCAGATAGCTGGCATCTGAGCTGCAGAGAAAGTTGACGACGGATGCGATTTCACGCGGAGCGCCGCGGCGACCCAGCGCGGTGTTTTCGACGAGCCCTTTCGCGCCGCGGTTTCGCTCCAACTCCGACATTCGGGTCGTGATCCCTCCTGGAGATAGGGAACATAAACGCGCACCGCGCTGTCCCCATTGACGCGCACGGTGTTGGCATAGCAACCTGACTCCTCGCTTTGCCAACGCGTACGCGAGCCGAGTCCTTCCACCAAGCGGGGTGACCCGCTCGATTTGGTCGAAGAAGTCGCCGCTTCGAGGCTCCAGGAGTACGCGGTCGACATCGGACGGGAGACGTCGATAGGCGGAGGTCGAGGCGATACATACCGCGGCCGTCCCAAGGGTTGCCTTCCAGTAGAAGGCATCGAGGATGATCGCGGTGCCGACGAGGTTGACTTCCAGGAGCCGTCTCGGGTCCGTCGTCATCGATGGCGAAATGCCGGCTGTGTGGACGAGTGCGGCGAGCTCTCCGTTCTGAGACGCCTCGTCGGCGAGCGCCTGCACTGCCTCCGCGTTGGTGATGTCGCACACGACACTGCTGACCTCCAGCTCCTCGGCCTCGAGGCGCTTGACGGCGACGCGCAGGCCGGTTTCAGATGAGTCGGTGAGCAATACCCGCATCCGTCGTCCAAGGCGGCGCGCGCATGCGAATCCCATGCCGCCGGCTCCACCCGTGACCACCGCGATTCGTCCCGCCTCGTCGTATGGAGGAGCATCGGACACAGATCGAAGGTATATCATTTAGATCATTCGGCTACAACGGGGGCGGGTAGCTTCCGGTTAGCTGGTCGACCGAGGGTCTGGCTTTCGATCTATGATTGAGATGCTAAGTGGCCACTAGGAGCAACCACAGTCCCGGCGTACCCCCACGCCTTCCGCGGATGGCGGAACTCGTGGCATCGGACCTCCGGAGGCGGATCATCGGCGGCAACCTCGAGGACGGTGCTGAGCTTCCGCGTGAGGCTGAGTTGCTCGAGGAGTTCAGCGTGAGCCGGCCGAGCCTCCGCGAGGCGCTTCGGATCCTCGAGACCGAGGGCCTGATCCGCATCCGGCGGGGCAAGGTCGGAGGCGCGATCGTACGTAGGCCGACTGCACAGAGCACCGCGTACCACGTGGGCCTGACCCTCCAATCCAGAGGTGTGACGCTCCGGGACCTGGCCCAGGCACGTGGCGTCCTGGAACCGGCTTGCGCCGGGTTTGCGGCAAGCCAGGACGCCCGTTCTCGCAAGAAGATCGCCAAGCAGCTCACCGAGCTGATTGACGAGAACGAGGCATGCCTCGGAGAGTCCTATGCCTTCACCGAGAGCGCGCTGAAGTTCCACGCTGCGCTCGTCGAGCTGTCCGGAAACACGACGGTAGCGGTTCTCGCCGGCGCCCTCGAGGCCGTGTGGAGCTCGCAGGAGCGCCATTGGGCCGAGCGAGTGAGCCATGACGGCGGCTATCCCGACCCGAGAGCACAGAGTGAGGCACTGCGCGCCCATCGCAGAGTGGTTCGTGCGATCGAAGAAGGTGACCCGGATACCGCAGTCCAGTCCATGCGGAAACATCTCGCGAAGTCGCAGCCGTATGTGAGCGACCGCGACCAGTTCCTGGACGTCTTGGAGCCGGAGCCGACCGCGCGCACCGGCGGCTGGCAGTAGCCAGCCTCGAGCGCTGCAGCACCGAGCGTCCCGTCGCAGTCGTGCGGCGCGTCGGCGGTCAACCTCCTAGCACGTTGGCGGCCTGGCGACGGACGCCACGGCCCGGCGGAGTCGCCTCTTGCGCCGCTCATCATTTATATGATAGAAATCTCTTCGAGGAAACCCTGCTGACCTTTGGGGACGTGCGAACACGGGATCGAGCGCTACGTCCGAGCCGTCGGCTCGGCCGTGCGATGAGGATCGATACGCAAAGCGGATAAGCGTGCCGCGCGATCACCCTTTGAGGAGAGAGAGGAACACAACGGCCATGTGCGATCAGAGGTCCGAGTCGACCCCACACGCGACCAGCGCCTTCGACCAAGCCACGCCGAGTCGCCGGCGCCGAAAGCTCGGTCTACTCGTACTCCCCTTGCTGTCCGCGGTGCTGCTCGCGGCGTGCGGGTCCAGCAGCAGTAGTAGCAGCACTAGCTCGACCACCGGTGGGGCCACCAGCAGTGCGAGCAGCACGACTGCGGCGAGCGGAGCGAGTAACGCCAGCGGCTCCCCCGTCAAGCTCGGCTTCTTCGTCAATCTCACTGGGACCGACACCCAGTACCCCGACGGTCTTGCAGGCGCCCAAGCGGCGGTTAAGGGGATCAATTCCAGGGGTGGGATAAACGGCCATCAGGTGCAACTCGACTACTGCGACGTTCAGAGCAGCGTCAACGTCGCCGAGGAGTGTTCTCGGAAGTTTGTATCGGACCATGTCGCCGCGGTAGTCGGTGACAACACGAACTACGGGCCGCAGCAAACGGCGGTATTGCAATCTGCCAGTATTCCCGAGATCGCCGACTCATCGATCACGGCGGCATCGCAGTATGCGTCGTCCATTGAGTTTCCGATCAATTCTGGGTTCGTCGGGACGTTCGCGTCGGGCACGTATTACGGCTTGAAGCTCGCAAATCAAAACGCGTTTGGCTTTGTCGGAGTGCAACTTCCGGTCGTGGCGGCTCTCGAATCCGGTGTCGAGTCAACCGTCAAGAAGCAGGGAGGCGAGTGGAAGGGGTTCATTGCGATGCCGGCGAGCACTACGTCGTTTGCGCCGTACGCGGCCGCTGCCTCTTCGAAGGGCGCAGACATCGTCTACCTGGCCATGAGCGGTCAGCAGTCTGCGGAGTTCGCCCTCGCCTCCGAGTCGGCGGGTTATAAGTTCCACGCGTTCGTCACGGCGATTGCTTACACGCCGGCGACGCTCGCGACTCTGGGACCGAACACCACGTTCGGCAAGGCGATGTTGTTCGGGGGCGACGTACCGCCGCCCTCGGCTTCGGCTCAGTATCCGGTGCTCAAGACGTTCCAATCGGATATGGCGGCGGAAGCGCAGAGCGGAGACAAATACGCCGGGCCTCAATATCAGTCGGTTGCTCAAGAAGAGGTCTGGTATGCGTTCCACGCCGCGTATCAGGTCATGAGCCTGATCAAGGGTCCGATCACGGCAGCGTCGACGCTTCAGGAGCTGCTGACGGCGAAGAACGTCGAGCTGGGTCTCCAGCCGCCGTGGACCCCGAATGCTCCGGGACCGAAGGGCTTCGGACGCGTAAACAACTGGAACGAGTACATGATGAAGCTCGTCAACGGCAAGTTTGCGCTCGCCTACCCCACGTCGTTTAGCGTCGAGTCGTTCGTGACGGGTTAGGTTGCGCGCCGGTATCGGCCAGAAGCTGCGTGCACGGGAGGTCACGGCGCCGACGAAGTGTCGGCGCCCGCCCTCCTGCGGTGACGTGCAGCGGTCCATCAGAGACGAGATCTGCATTCGCAGTCGCTGACACGTTTCGATGCACACCGTAATCACATTCGCTGTCCTCGGCCTGGGTATCGGCGGGGTATACGGTTTGCTCGGCAACGGGTTGGTACTCATCTACCGCGGCTCCGGGCTCGTGAACTTCGCGCACGGGGCCATGGCGATGGCCGCTGCCTATACGTTCTACGAACTCGATCGGGTCCAGGGGTGGAACGTTGAGCTGGCGTTCGTCGCAAGCGTCGCGCTGCTCGCGCTCATCGGCGTTCTCACCCAGGTGATATTGATGCGGCGCCTCCGAGATTCGGCGCCAATCTCTCGCCTGATTGGAACGTTGGGCGTGCTCGCGCTCCTCGACGGGCTCTTCTCGAAATGGTTCGGGGCGAGCACGAACACGGTGGTCCCACCGATTCTGCCCCACGGGCCACTCCACATCGGCTCCTATACGATCGACAAGCAGTCGCTGTGCCTTCTCGGGATCGGCGCGTTGATCTGCCTCGCGTTGTATTGCTGGACCAAATATTCGGCTCGCGGTCTGGCCATAACCGCGGTTGCCGAAAGCCCGGAGGCAGCCGCCACGCTCGGCTGGTCTCCCCAGGGGCTGGCGACGCTGACGTGGGGTACCGGGGCAGCCCTCGCCGGCATAGCCGGAATCCTCATCGCCCCGACAACGGGCTTGGTCGTGACAAACATGACGCTGATCGTGGTGAGCGCCATGGCCGCGGCGCTCCTAGGCGGATTTGAGTCATTTCCGATCGTCTTCGCCGCCGGAGTCGTCATTGGCGTCGCTCAGTCGGAGATGGCGAGATACGTCACCGCTCCAGGATGGTCGGATTCGCTGCCGTTCCTTGTCATCACCGTCGCCCTGGTCGTCCGCGGACGTGGTCTCCCCGTGCGTGGTCACGTCTTGGACCAGTTGCCGCGGCTCGCGTCCGGAGTGGTCCCGCTTCGAGTTGTCCTGCCGCTGACGATCCTGCTCTGTGTCGGGACCGAGACGGTCTTCTCGCAGAACCTGACGCTCGCATTGACCGTGCAGGTCACCGTCGCAATCATCCTGCTCTCGATAGTTGTGGTCACGGGCTACGCGGGCCAGCTATCGCTCGCGCAGTTCGCACTGGCTGGCATGGGTGCATACGTCGCGGGACGCCTGTCCGCGGCCCAAGGCTGGCCGTTCATCCTCTGCCTGATCGCCGGCGTTCTTGGCGCCGCAGGTGCCGGCGCGGTGATCGGGGCGCCGGCGCTCCGCACGCGCGGAGTGAACCTGGCGATCATCACGCTCGGCCTTGCTGTCGCCGTTGAGGATCTGATCTTTCTCAACCCAAATTACACCGGCGGCTTCGGTGGAACGACGGTCTCATCCCCCAAGCTGTTCGGGCTCTCGATCGATCCGATCACGACACCGGGCCGGTACGCGATCTTCTGCTGCTTGTGCCTACTCGCAGTAACCATTGTGGTCGGCAACGTACGCAGATCGCGGGTCGGCCGGCGGATGATCGCGGTCAGGGCGAACGAGAGAGCGGCCGCGTCACTGGGTGTCAGCGTTACCGGCGCGAAGCTCTACGCGTTCTCGCTCGCGGCGGGGGTCGCAGGCCTCGGCGGAGTGCTGTTGGCATTCCAGAACCCGGTGTTGCAGTTCAACACGTTCGATCCTCTGACATCCGTGAACTTCGTCGGCTACGCGACGATCGGCGGCATCGGGCACCTCGCCGGACCGCTGTATGGCTCGGGCTTTCAGAATGGTGGGCTCGGATCCCTGGTCCTGAGCAAGTTCGGAAACCTCGACGCATGGCTGCCCGTGATCGGAGGCGTCGCGCTTATCCTGGTCCTGATCCAGAACCCAGACGGGATCGCGGGAACGCCGGCGCCGAAGTGGATCAGGCGGCTAACCCACCGGCGCAGGCCGTCTCCCGAGGTGCCCGTCGTATCCGACCAGGTCGGCGAGGCCCTCTCCGAGTCAGCCGACGGCCCTCTCCCGGCGACGGGGAAAGAGGCGAGGAGCGGAGAGTCCTTCGCAGGAAGAGCGCCCACGTCGCCGAGGGCTCGGCTTCGGATTACCGACCTCACCGTCCGGTTCGGGGGCGTGGTGGCTGTCGACTCCGTGAGCCTCGAGGTGGCGCCTGGCGAAATCGTCGGGCTCATCGGTCCGAACGGGGCGGGAAAGACCACCTTCATCGACGCCGTCACGGGATTCGTCGCGCCCCAGGCCGGCGCCATCTTTCTCGGCGATGAAGATATCAGTCGAATACGTCCATACAAGAGGGCGCGAGCAGGGATCGTGCGGACGTTCCAGTCGCTCGAGCTATTTGAGGACTTCTCCGCGTGGGACAACTTTCAGGTTGCGATCGAGCCTCGCGACCGGAAGGCATATGTCACCGGACTCGTCCGTCCGGGACGAGCGACCTTGAGCGAGACCGCGGCCGACGTCATCGACTCGTTCGACCTGAGCCCGTATCTCGAGCAGTTCCCGCGAGACCTACCGTACGGGACAAGGCGGCTGCTGGGCATCGCGCGTGCTGTCGCATGTGGCCCCAACACACTTCTCCTGGACGAGCCGGCCGCGGGCCTCGATGACGCCACGACAGCGCGATTCGCCTCGTTGCTCCGAATGCTCGCGAGGGACTCAGACGTGGGGATTCTGCTCGTGGAACACGACATGAACCTCGTGATGGAGGTCTGCGATCGGATCGTAGTTCTCGATTTCGGAAAGGTGATCTGCTCTGGCGCCCCTGCCGCGGTGCGCGCAGATCCTGCGGTGATTGCGGCATACCTTGGGGAGACGGACGCATCTGATGCGTCGGGCAGCGCGACTAGCGCCGGTGAAGGTCGCTTGACGGCGCATGGGTCCCGCGTCACCGAGGGCGAGCGATGAGCGACTCAGAGACGCCCGTCCTAGAGGCGGTTCAGCTGTCGGTTGGGTACGGGCGGATTCCGGTGGTGCGCGAGATGAATCTCCACGTGCACGCGGGCGAGATCGTTGCGTTGGTTGGGCCCAACGGGGCTGGGAAGACGACGACGCTCAAGGCGCTGGGCGGCTATCTGCGACCAACGTCGGGTGTGGTGCGCTGGGAAGGAGTCGATATCTCGTCGCCCGCGCACGAGCGATCGCGCAATGGACTTTCATTCGTCAACGACAACCGATCGGTGCTGCGCAGACTCACGACCAGACAAAACCTCAAGCTCGCCCGAATCGATCATGGCGCGTGTCTTGGCCTCTTTCCCGAGTTAGAGGCGCGGCTGGACATCAAGGCGGGTGATCTCTCGGGCGGCGAACAGCAGATGCTTGCGGTCGGCCGGGCGCTCGCCAGGCAGCCAAAGCTCTTCATGGCCGACGAACTGTCGCTCGGGCTGGCGCCAATGGTGACTGAACGCTTGCTCCAAGCCGTCCGTGCAGCGGCCGATGGTCAGCGAGTTGGGGTGCTGCTCGTTGAGCAGCACCTCAATAACGCACTTCGCTATGCGGACCGAGTCTGTCTGCTCGTCGCTGGCCGGATCGAATTCGACGGCCGGCCAGAGCAACTGGTGCAGAACCGCTCGTCTGTCATAACGTCGTACCTCGAGGGGAACACCGCAGGGCTGAGACGTATAGGCCACGAGGCCACAGCCGCCGGCGCATCCGGAGCCGAGGTTTGATCTTGGGCACCGAGGTCATCGTCGAGCGACACGGCAATCGTGTTCAGGTCATCAGGCTCAACCGGCCGCACGTCAAGAACGCGATCAACGCGGCGGTAGCCCGGGGCGTGGCGGCGGCCATCGACGAGGCGCGGGCGGCTGACGAGATCCGTGTCGTGATCTTGACCGGGAGCGGGGGCGTGTTCTCCAGTGGGATGGACCTGAAGTCTTTTCTCGCCGGAGAGACCGCGGAAGTCGGCGAGCGTGGAGTGTGCGGCATCACGGTCGACCCGCCCGAGAAGCCCGTTATCGGCGCCGTCGAGGGCTGGGCGCTGGCAGCCGGACTCGAGTTGGTCCTCGCTTGTGACCTCGTGATTGCCGGCGAGAGTGCACGCTTTGGGCTCCCTGAGGTCAAGCGGGCGATCCTTGCAGGCGGAGGCGGAGCCATGTTGCTCCCCCAGCGCGTGCCCCTAACACTGGCGATGGAGATGTTGCTCACCGGGGATCCCGTCGACGCCGCTCGCGCGGCGGCGATGGGCCTCATCAACGAGGTGGTCCCGGATGGGCGCGCGCTCGGTCGGGCGCTGGAACTCGCAGACCGGATCGCGCAAAACGGACCCCTGGCGATCAGAGCGACTAAGGCCATCGTCCGGCAGTCCCGGGACTGGCAGACGAGCGAGATGTGGAGCAGGCAGCACGTTCTGAAGCAGGCGGTGTTGGCCTCGAAGGACGCGCGCGAGGGCGCCCGAGCCTTCGTCGAGCGCCGGACGCCTCAATGGAGTGGAACGTGAACAACCGGATACAAACGAATCGCATGACTTGTCGGCGAGAGGAGTGAAATGCCCAGTGTGAGCGTCAACGGCAGCAAGATCGTGTATGAGGTGATGGGAGAGGGTCCGCCGCTCATCCTCACGCCTGGAGGTCGCTTTGGGAAGGACGTCGAGGGACTACGCCCACTCGCCGAGGCGCTTGCACCCTCGACGACCGTTGTCCTGTGGGATCGCCCGAACACCGGTGCATCAGAGCTCAAGTTCGAGGGCGACTCGGAGTCGCAGATGGCCGCCGACGATCTGGCCGGCCTTCTCGAGGCCTTGGATCTCGGACCGGCGATCATCGCCGGCGGATCAGCCGGATCCCGAGTGTCGCTCATCGCTGCCATGCGCCATCCAGAAGTAGTCGACAAGCTAGTGCTCTGGTCGCTGTCCGGCGGCAGATTCGGAACTATGTTTCTCGCCATGCAATATCTGCTTCCACACATTGCCGAGGCCTGGCTCGGCGGTATGGAGCCCGTGACCAAGCTGCCAGACATGCAGGCGAGCATCCAAGCAAATCCCGACAACGAGAGCATCCTCCTCGGGATGGACCGACAACGATTCATCGACACCCTGATGCAGTGGCTCTCGGCCTACATTCCGCGCGAGGATCAGCCGGTGCCCGGGGTAGATGCCGCGGATATCCGGACAGTCGCTGTCCCGACGCTCGTCTTTCGGAATGGCGACGGGGATATCTACCACCCGGCCGAGACATCGCTCGAGGTGCACGGACTCATACCCGGCGCGGTCCTTGCCGAGCCACCGTGGGGGCGCGATGGGTGGTTCAAAACGAAGCGGCAGGTGGCCGCTGGACACGGCGGTTTCTTCTCCAACTGGCAGCTGCTCGCGCCGGCGATCCTCGACTTCGCGTTGTCGTGACGCCGAACTCCTCAGCAAGCCCGATCGCAGCGGAGAGAGCGTGGACCTCGAGCTGACCGGCCGTACTGCGCTGGTGACCGGCGCCAGCAGAGGCATCGGCCGGGCGATCGCGTTGCGACTGGCGCGGGAGGGCGCGCGTGTTGTCCTCTGCTCGAGGAGCGAGGAAGCGTTGCGCCAGCTCGCGTCTGAGCTCGAGACCGTCGGCGCCGGCGCCATCCCAGCACCTTGCGACGTAACCGATCCGGAGGCGCCTGGCCGAGTGCTCGATCAGGTCAGACGCAGCGGGTGGCAAGTCGATATTCTGGTGAACAACGCCGGACTTGCGGAGCCGAAGAAGCTGCTTCGCACCACGGACGCGGACTGGGAGGCAGGTCTCGAGATCAACCTCTTGAGTGCGGTGCGCTTCACGCGTGCGTTTCTCCCGCCGATGATCGAGCGGAAGTGGGGCCGCGTGATCAACGTGTCATCCACGACGGCAAAGCTTGCCGATCCGTATTACCCGATCTACGGTGCGGCGAAAGCCGCGCTCGTCAGCTTTTCCAAGACGGTCGCCGTGTCGTTCGCAGTCGACCGAGTGACTTGCAACTGCATCCTTCCGGGAATCACGCGGACTGAGCTGATCGAGGAGAACATCGCTAGGGCGATGGCGGCGACCGGGGCAAGCGCCGAGGAAGTCATGGCCCGAACGCTGCGGAAAGCGCCGATTCCCGCCGGGAGGATGGGTGAGCCTGAGGAGATAGCGGACGCAGTCGCCTTCTTGGCGTCGGCGCGAGCCGACTGGATCACCGGAGTGAGCCTGCCAGTCGATGGCGGCACTATCCCTGTCGCCGGTTAGAGATGACGCGGAGGTAGAGAATGGCGCGGTTCCTATTCGTCGTTTTCACGGCACCGACTGAAGGCCAGGAGGATGAGTACAACGAGTGGTATGACGGCCGGCATCTGAACGACACGGTACGTGTCCCAGGGATCGTCTCCGGCGAGCGATTCGCCCTCGCGGACATCGACTCGCCCCAGACGGGGCTGCCCAAATACCTGGCGCTCTACGAGGTCGAAACCGACGACATTACGGAGATACCGCAGGCCCTCGCCGAGGCCCGAGCCGCCGGACTGATGCCGAGCAGCGCGGCGCTGGACCGGTCGTCGATAGTGGCGGCGTTCTACGAGCCGATGGCAGCGCCGAGTGAGAGTGACCCATGATGAGCTTTCCACCCAACGTGAGCCGAGTGTTCGACGTCGAGCTCGAGCACGACCCCGATCGGATGGCGGTTACGACGCGATCGGGCCCGACGACGTACGCCGAGCTCAACGCGAGGGCGAACCAGTGTGCTCGAGCTTTGCGGGCGTGGGGCGTGAGGCCCGGAGAGCGGGTATCGGCTTCCTTGCCCAACGACATCGACATCCTGATCGCGTTTCACGGCGTCATGCGGTTGGGCGCGATCTGGGTCGGGATCAACCAAGCCCTTTCCCCACCCGAGAAGGCGTACGTGCTCCGCGATAGCGGAACGTGTCTGCTGCTGTGCGACGAGGCGACAGCTAGCGACGTCGAGGGGCATCGAGCGAGCCTCCCGGAGCTTCGGGACATCGTGCGGATCGGGGCGGCGGGAACGGGCGAGAGCGAGGATCGCTGGCGATCGTCGCTGGAAGCCGAGTCCGCGGCGAGGTTCGAGTCGACGATCGATCCGCATGCGCCCGCGGCTATTGCCTACACGAGTGGCACCACCGGCTATCCCAAGGGAGCTGTGCACTCCCAGCACAACCTACTCGCCCCCGGCGCACATCTGGTCGCGACGCGCAAGTACGACGAGCGCCTGCGAAAAGGAGATTGCTTCCCGCTGACGATCATCAACATGATGGTGCTTACGACGCTCCTCACCGCGCAGGCGCGAGGCGCGGCGATCATCATGGATAGCCTCAAGGCCCGCGACGTGGCGGCCTGGATCCGGCGGGAACGGGTCACGGTATGGAACGGTCCGCCTCCCGTCCTCTACACGATGGCGCACGACGACTGGATCCAGGCGAGTGACCTCGTAACCCTCCAAGAGGTCTGGAGTGGCGGTGCCGACTGCCCAGAGCCGATCCGCTCGGCGTTCGAGGCGAAGTTCCGGGTACAGATCCGCGGCACGTATGGCCAAACGGAGGCGCCGACGGTCATAACGATCGAGGTGCCCGGAGCGGTGCACGCTCCCGGCTCGAGTGGCCTCCCGTTACCGCACCTCGAGATCACGATCCGTGATCCCGACGGCCGGGCGCTTCCATCGGGCGAGGTGGGCGAGATCTGCGTCGGGTCACGGGATCGCGCAGGAGTACGGAAGCGGCTGACCGAAGACTGGAACGTGGACGGCGAGGCGTGGCTGGATCCGCCCCTGTATCAGTCGATGCTCGGATACTGGAACCGCCCCGAGGAGTCGGCAGCAGTCTTGCGAGGGGATGTTCTCCACACCGGAGATGCCGGCGCACTGGACGCCGACAACAACCTGATCGTGTCCGACCGGCTGAATCTGGTCCTGAACCGTGGAGGGGCGAACGTCTATCCAGCGGAGATCGAACGGGTGGCGCTCGAGTTTGCGGCGGTAGATGCGTGCGGGGTTCTGGGAATGCCGGACGCGCGACTCGGTCAGCGCGTGGGGATGTTGGTTCAGTTCAAGCCTGGCTACGACGGCGACATCGAGGGACTGATGGATCACTGTCGAGCTGAGTTGGCGCACTACAAGGTTCCCGAGTTCGTTGCCGCGGTGGACAGCCTGCCGCGGAACGCAATGGGCAAGATCGATCGCCGAGCCCTGTCGGAGCTCGGGCGCGAGGTCCTGGCGCGGCCGTGAGACTCGAACCGGAAGGCCATGATGAGCAGGTCTGTGCCGACGCGGAAGCTTGGCTGAGCGGCTGGCTGCCGGGGGATTACCGTGAGCGTTTCAGGAGCTACCGGTTCGATCTCGACTTCCGGCGCGACTACCAGCGGGCTGCGTTCGAGGAAGGATGGCTGATGCCGAGCTGGGAACCGGGGCTGGGGGGACGGTCTGTAAGCCAAGAGGCCGAGCTGTGGATCAAGCTGCGGTTTGCGCGGCTACCTGCGCCCAAGCTCCCGAATGTCCAGGGGCCGGGGGTGGTCGCGCCCGCGCTCAAGATGTTCGGCAGCGATGCTCAGCAACGGCATGTGAAGCCGGTGCTCCGCGGGGATGAATGGTGGTGCCTTGGAATGTCGGAACCGAACGCCGGTTCAGATCTGGCGTCGCTTC
>CAWCEF010000008.1:0-22494 GCA_963794515.1 uncultured Solirubrobacterales bacterium
CAACGGCCAGCTCGACCACAAACGGAGCAAACCACATCACCCGCCCGCCTAGGACTACCGGAGCGTTTCTCAAGGCCCCTGCCCTCGCTCACCGACCTATCCCCGACGCCGGGATCTGCAGCACCGACAGCTCGGGACGATCGCATCCGCGTGCCCACTCGACGCCCACCGGGCTATTGCTCAGACGACTGGATAGCGCCGGTTCCGACCGGCTAGCGCCGGAGCTCACGATCGCGTCAGGTCCTCGGGACCAAGCCCGCCGGCGGCGCGGGCCTGCCGCGTCGGATGCGAGGGACTTCGTCGGGGCCCGCATAGCGCGGTGGCGCGATCGGCCTGCGGTGAGCGCCGACCACGGCCAGCGAGCTTATCGTCATGACGACCACTGTCGGGTGGATTCGGCCCGTGCTGCCGAGCGTCGCGTACGTGGGCATCCGCGGGCCGCAGCCCAACTACGGACACGGTGGATCACGGGTCGTCGGCCTGATCAGAGACGGGCAGAGCGGACACTCACGCTGGCCGACGAGCGCTATCTCCACCAGGAGAACTTCGAGTGGGGATACGACGGCGCCGGCCCCGCCCTGCTCGCGCAGGCGATCGTTAATGACTACCTCGGGTTCGAGTCGACAGCCTTATCGCCCGCGTCTTGACCATGGAAGGGTACGGGCTTTACGAGCGTTCACGGACGCTTTCGGACGGGCACTAAACCTCGATCCACCGTTCCGGGTGGGCGACTGATGTAGCTGGAGCGGGTTCGGTCGTCGGGACTCGGTTTGGGGGTGTGGAGGGTGCTGGGTGGAGCTCGTTGGTGCGGGTGGGGCCAGTTGAGGCCGTCGCGGCGACGCGGCGCCGGGGCGTTCTGGGCAGGCCGAGGCCGGGGTCCGGCACCGGATCGTCCTCGTGGCGGCGGTCGTGTCTCAGGTGAGCGGGGGCACGGCGCGGAGGCGCTCGAGGGTGGTGAGGAAGTCGGTCTCCCATGGCCACCGGGCGGGCATCCGAAGTGTCACTGTCCGGGCGGTTCGTGTGACCCGGCCGGGCACGGTCAGCAGCCGGCGGCGCAACGTGCGGGCGGTGGGGATCACGGTGTTGGGCAGCCCGATCAGGGTGGTCCAGCGCAACAGGTTGTGCGCCAAGGCGGCGATCACGGTCCAGGCGGCGTTGGCGAGGAACTTGCCCGACGGGAAGTGTGCGAGTGCCTGGTCCTTGAGGTCACGGATCGCGAGTTCCACCACTGCGTGTTGACGGTGCTCTGATTCGACGAGCTCGAGCGCTCGACGCGGTTGGTCAAGAACGCGAAGTACCGCCAGTCGGGCCACAGCTCGGCTTGGGGGCCGATCAGGCGGGTGCGGCGAACGATCAGTCGCTGGCGGCCGAGCATCGTTTGCGCGATCTGTGCTTCGCCGCCGTCGGGGTAGTCCTCGAGCGTCTGCCAGTCCTGCTCTGGGATCGCTGTGATCGCGGTCTTGATGTGCTTCTGCTGGGTGATGCCGATCGAGTAGTTCCAGCCAGCACGCTCGAGCCGAGCCATGATCTTCGTGTTCCAGAACCCCGAGTCGGTGCGCAACAGCTTGGGCCCGGTCGCGCCGGCCCGCGCAACCCGGGGGATTAGTTCTTCGACGAACCTGAGCGCACCCCGAGAGGTGTTCGCCGACCCCTTCCGCGCACGGATGTGCAACACCTCACCGGTCTGTGAGCGGGTCGCGACGATCGGATGGTACCCCCGCTTGTGGGTGTACCGTAGCCGGCGCCTTGCTTGTCGTATCCGTAGACCTCACCGACGAAGCTGTCCACATCAACGACGAGTCGATCGTCGCCCGGCCCGGCACCGGCCGCCCACGCGCGCGCCAGACAGTCAGCCAGCACCTTGTCGAGCTGGCGGACGTGCCCGAAGGTGAACGCCCGCAAGAACGTCCCCAGCGTCGACGGTGCTGACACTCGATGCCCGAGCACCGCCGAGGTCTGGCCCGAGCGCAGCACATCGCAGTCATCGATGCAATCCGCCCCGAGCGCCATCGCCGAGACCAGCGTCATGAGCTTGCGCCCTGGGTTCGCCGCTCCGGCTCGGTCGCCGAGATCCACAATCCGGTCAACCAGAGCCTCGATCCCGAGCCGGTCAGCGAGCGTCGCCGCAAGCAGCACACCGGCGTTCGCGACCGCCCGCTCGTCATCGAAGAGCACCCGCGTCGCGTCCGGCAGACCGTTCACCATGTGGGTGACCTCCTGTTGCAGGCCCGCCGTCGCCGTACACGACAGCTTTCTGCCCGCTCAGGAGGTCATCTAAATCTCCAGCCCGGACGACTCCCCACCGAACAACGGTGGTTCAAGGCTAAATCTCTGCCGCAATACGGACTGTACGGCTGTTGTGGCCGAAATACGGCCGTTGTCCATCTGGTGGACGCGGAGTGGACGCGCTGCCTTACCTCATTCGCCTTACGAATCTCCAGGGCTGACACGGGTCCCTGCCGGGCCTCCGGCGGTGGACCTCCCGGTCCGCCCGATGCGGTCTGACCAGATCTACATCGGCTCGTCGGCGAACGAGCCAGGCGGCGGCAGCGGATGAGCGATCGCGCGCTCTGGCTCGATGAGTGATGCCCGACATGCCGGGCCGCGCCCGGATCTAGTCGGCCTCCCGGAGACCGTCCACCAAGCTCGCCGTGGCCGGGGAAAGAGCAGCGAACGCGCCGAACGCCGCATCGACGTGCAGCCAGAACCTGTTGTCGTCGGAGTGCTGCGATCGCGCGAAGGTCGTCGAAGTCGACCCGGTTCACCGTGCCGGCGTTGGCCACTACCACCGTCGCAGCGCCGTCCAGGGCATCCAACTCCGCTTGTAGCCGCTCCACGTCCGCCGTCTCGCCCCCCGGTAGCGTCGCAACCGTCGGCAGACGCTCGCGGCCGATCCCGAGCATCGACAGCGCCTTGCCCACGCTCGCGTGCGCTGGCCCTGACAACACCGTCAACGACTCCACCGCGGCCGTGCCTTGCTGCGCCACAGACACCTCGTGAAGACGGCCGGCCCACTCCCGCGCGATCGCCAACCCCACGAAGTTCGACATCATCGCCCCGGTCACGAACGCACCCGTGTGGGCGGCATCTAGCCCCAAAAGCTCACGCACCCACTCGACCGTCTCCTGCTCGAGCAACGGAGCTGAGGAATCCCCGGCCGATCGACGGTCTGATCGAACACGCCGGTCAACCAGGCACCTATCAGCGCCGCGGGCGTCACGCCGCCGGTGACGAACCCGAGATGGCGCGGACCAGCGCTACCGGAGAACCCCGGCTCCCACCACTGAGCGAACTCAGCCAACTCCGCAGGCCCGCCCGCCCCGACATCAGACAGCGAACGCCTCGCCGGTGTCACCGATCCCGCCGCCACCGGCCGTGATCCGAGACCATCCAACGCGCTCATCGCACAGCCTTGCGCGGCTTAAAGCAGCGACACGAAGTCGGCCAAGTCTCGGCGCAGATCAGGATGCATGTAAGGCTCCGGGCTGGATCGTGTGCGAACGTTGCGTCATTGATCAGCCCGTCTGGCGAGACGCCCGTCGCCGCCGGCGCGGCGTTTGGCGCGGCGGCGCAGGTCCTTGGCATCCTGGCCACACTCGCTCATCGAGCACCACCGGCGATTCCCACGCTTGGTGGCGTCAAGGAAAAACCAACCACAGCGCGCACCAGGACACTGCTTCAGACGCGGAGAGGGATCGGCTCGGAGCAGATCGACCGCGCTCGCCACAGCGACGTGACGCACGGTGGCCAGCTGAGATCGATCCCAACACCAAACGACACCCCCGCCCTCGCTCGCGCGCAGGGTCGCGGCTGCGTACGCGGCAGTTGCGAGTCGGGCGAGTTGGGCGAGCCGTTGCTCGGACGCCTGAAGACCATTGACAAGGTCGAGGAACAGCTCGTAGAGCAACTCGCGAGCCTCGCGGGCCCGGTCCAACTCGCTCTGCCCGCCCTCATCCTCCCCTGTTGCGTGCGAGATCAAGTCATATCGCTGGCCCCATAGGCGCAGGTCCGAAGCCGTCACGAGCGCCTCACCGGCCTCTGGCAGGTCCCGCGCTTCCGCGGTGTTGACGAAGTTCAGCGCGACGTGACCCGCGATGAACGGCAACTCGGCGACCGATTGCATGCCGTCTAGATTACCAGCAATCTAGGTTTTGCTGGTACCTTGCTCCGGTGAAACCTATTTTGCCGGTACAGTCGCTGACGTTGCGGGCGCGCCGCTGATGGTGGTCCTGCTGGCTCTCGCGGCAGCGGTCGGCTGGGGCGCCACGGACTATCTCGGAGGTAACGCAACCCGAGGCGACAGGTCGGTTCTCCTGGTCTTAGCCACCTCACAACTTCTCGGCGTGCTGCTGCTGCTGCCAGCGCTCATCGCGCATGCGACGCCGCCGCCCGTCACCCCAGGCCTACTGTTCGCGGGCCTCGCCGGCGTCGCAGTGACGGTCGAGCTCAGCCTCACCTACCGCGCACTCAGCCGTGACCAGGCATTCATCACCGCACCGGTCGGGGCGCTTGGAGCCACGATCGCGGTCACGATCGGCCTGATCGGCGGCGACCCGCTCAACCTCGCGATCGCGGCCGGCCTGCTGTGCGCCCTGACCGGCGGGGGCATCAGCGCCTGGGCATCGCCTACCGCGCACAGTGCCACCGTGATCCAGATCGCGACGCTCTGCCTTGGCGCCGCGGTCGCCGTCGGGGCCGCTCTTACCTGCCTGCACGCGGCGGGTCGTCTCGACCCCTATTGGGCGACCACCACTGAGCACCTCAGCACCGGCTTGTCAGCCGGTTTCGCCAGTCTCATCGGCAACCGCCGATCGCTGCGCCCAATCCCGCCGAACTGCCGTCAACTGCCGCCCTTGGCACTCCTCGCCGCAGTAGGCGTAGGCAGCGATCTGGCCTACGTTACCGCCTCCCATCACGGAGCCCTCAGCATCGTCTCAGCCATCGCATCGCTTTACCCGCTCACCACCATCGCGCTCGGCCGACTCATACAAGGACACAAAGCCAGCCGCAGCCAACTTGCCGGCATCACCCTCGCGCTCCTCGGAACCGCTTTGCTAGGCGCCACGATGCGCTAGCAGCAGCGACTACCCGCCCACGACAGCAGCCAAGATCCGGGTTGCCGGACCTAGACCGCCGAGCCGCCGCACACAAACCGACCACCGGATGCAGCGAAGCGAGCGGATTCAGCTACGTGAGCCTCACTCCCTCAGCCGTCGCCTCAACTCCGACCTATAGCCGCCGATCGACCCGCTGAGTCACACCGAGTAACGGTACCCACGCCCTGCGCCATGACACCCCGGCCGATCGGTCACACCGCTTGCACCACGAGGTCGCCGCCGCGCACCTGACCGGCGTGACGGTCTCGATGTGTGATGTCCGCCGGGGCCGGCTACAAGTACCCGCTCCAGTCGGTCGCCGCTGGCGACGGGAACCGGCCGCTAACCACACCGCTGATCACCTACTACGCGGAGAAGAGAACGCCGCCCGGCTACTGGCTCGGTACCGGCGTCCACGGCCTCGGTACCAACGACCAGCACATTCAACCCGGCGAGACGGTCACCGAGGACCATCTGCGGCGCCTGCCCGGTCAGGGCCGTGAGCCGCTCACCAACGATCCGCTCGGCCTGCCCTACTTCCTCCACAAGACCGCTGAGGAGCGGATCGCCAACCGAGTCGCGCATCTGGACCCGGACCTGGGCGACAAAATCACCACATGTCCGACACGAGGCAAAGAAAAGTCCCCGTTTTACGGGGACTTTTCTTATAGCGGGGGCGGGATTCGAACCCGCGACCTTCGGGTCATGAGTCCGAGACGCGGACGACGACGGCGTCTTCGCCGGCGGCGAGGTCATCCAGTCGTCGGGTGGCGGGGTCGTCGATCACGAGCTCGCGGTCGGGGATAGGGTCGCCGTGCGAGGCGGTGGTGGGTCGCCTTTGGCGGCGATGATCTCGATCAGCCCCTCGTCGACGGCGTGCTCGAGCCGCTCGGCGAACCGGTCCACATCGCCCCACGGGATCTCCTAGGACCTCGCGCAGGAACAGCTCGAGCGGGCGGCGGATGACCGACAGCGCGAGCTGTTCCCCGGTGCGGTCAGTCGCACGCCGTGATATGGGACGTGCTCGACCTGGCCACCCGCCACCCGCCACCCGCTGCGACCATGTTGGGTTGTCGTCGGGTGGCGGGGTCGTCGATTGCGCGACGTGATCGCCCACCTCCCCTCCAACTTCGAGCTCGTCGGACACGACGTCGCTCGCGCTGGCTGACCGGCTCGCGGCCGCGCTCCGCGCCGAGGCACCTTCCGGCGCAGTCGCCGCCGCTGCGATCCAGGTCATTCGGCTTATCGAATGACCAAACGTCAATACCCTCGCTCGCCCGCAATGCACTCACTGGGACACGGCGGGGTTCTTACCCGGGCGCCGACCAACTACCAGACGTGCTGGATCGACCCCGGGCACAAAAAAAAGACCCTGCGACGACGTCGATGCTCGCGCGGGATCGGCGTGTCCGGCGTCCGTGGATTCCAGTTGCCGCGTCGAGCATGGACAGTTCGCGCTCGCATTACGCCCAGGCCGCACATCCCAGTTTCGCTGAGGGACTGGTCCGACGAATCGGCCGACACGTGGGCATCCGAGCCAGGCCCGGATGCCCATTCTTGTCTCAGGTTCGACGATCCGCCCGAGTGCTCACGCCGCCATCACGAGCTCGAGCGCGCGCTGCTTGAGCGCGGTGTCCTCGAACGAGCGCTGCACCTGGTTGCTTCGGGTCGTGTACCGGCGTCCGTAGTCGAGGTGCTCGGCGATCGCGTTGAACGCCACCCACTTGCTTCCCGGGCTGTTGCCGGTGGTGTCGCCCGCCGTCCCGCGGCCGCGGAAGATGGCGAGCACGTGCTCGATCGCCCGCTCGCGGTTGGCGCGGGCGCGCTGGCCCGGTGTCCTCGTCGATCACCCAGAGGTGGCGTAGCACGCGACGCTCGAGCGCGGTCTCGGTGATCGGCTCGAGCGCGAGTCGGTCGGCGAGCGCCTTGAACTGCTTCTCGTAGTCGATCGTCATCCCCAGCACCTGGCGCGCCTCGGCGAACTTGGTCTGGAGGTTGCCGGTGTGGCGGAAGCGGAACGTCCGCTGGGCGTTGGCGCCGTGCTCGGCCTGGCGGAGCGCCGCCCCGAGCGTGTTGGCGCACACGATCCGGATCGGCGTGACCGCGGCGGTGACGGCCATCGACCCGTCGTGGCTGTTGGCCACGTAGACGTAGGTCGCGGACAGGTCGCCGCCGAGCTCGATGTACTCGGGGAGCCGGGCGAGGCACCAGACGCGCCGGCCGCCCCACAGGCTGCCGGCGGTCTCGAAGTGCAGCTCGGAGCCGATCAGCGCGTCGAGGAAGCGGAACGCGTCGCGGTTGTCGACGACCTCGTATTCGTCGGAGACGATCCCGAGCACCTCGCCGGTGTCCTCGCGCAGGTTGGCCTTGAACCCCTTGGCGGGGATCAGCTCGGCCGGGTGCTTGAGTGCCGAAGTCGTCGATCCATTCGGGCGTCTTGACGACGAGCACGTCGCCGTGGGTGACCTGCCAGCCGAGTCCCGCCTTGTCGAGGGCTTCGTCGATCGAGCGCGGGTATTCGTCGAGCACGACTCCGAGGCCGTGCCAGGGCATTTCGCGCACGCTGAACATGCTGTCGTTGCTGGTGATTCCGTGAGACATGTTGGTTCCTTCACTTGTCGATGAATGTGGTGCCGGAGCGACTCGCCGCTCCGGGTACTGCGATGAGGCGCGGCGTCGGGCTTCCGGTCCGTCCGCCGCGCCGGTTTGAATGCGTCGCTCATCCCCCGATCCGCTGTGCGAAGGAGGAGTGCCGTGCCGCTAACCCAGACCCAGCTGGTGGCCGCTGTCGCCGAGCGGGCCGACCTGACCAAGGCCGACGCCAAGCGGGCGCTCGCCGCGCTCGACGAGGTGCTCCTCGCCGAGATCGGCAACGCCCAGAAGGTGCGGATCGGCGGGCTGGTTCAGCTCACCCCGCGGGTGAAGCCGGCCACGAAGAAGCGCCAGGGCCGAAACCCGGCGACCGGCGAGGCGATCACGATCGCCGCCAAGCCGGCGAGTGTCGACCTCCGTGCCCGGCCGCTCGCCAAGGCCAAGGGAGCACTGCCCTCGGTGCAGAAGGCGCGTCGCCGGCTGGCCGCCGCCTGACCTGCGTCTCTCACTGCTGACCGGCCGCGGCTCTGGCCTCGCCGGTCAGCTACCGGGCGGTGGCTGACAGCCCGCGTCGATCAGGAAGCGGGCGAACGCGAGCCGGTCGCGCTCGGGGTGAAACGGTTCGCCGCCCCGGATCAGCTCGCGGACGCGTTCGAGGTCGTAGAGCAGGCTGAGCTTCCCCGGTGGGTCATCCCACTCGCCGGAGTCGTAGCGCTCAACCCACGCCGCCAGCGCGGCGAGCGTTTCGACCTGCACCTCGTCTTCCCACCAGCCGGTGGCCGAGCCGGATGCGGTACGCGCCCGGAAGCGCGATCGCGTCGGCCCACAGCTGCTCCCACCACAGCCATTGCTCGCGCGGGAGCAGGTCGTTCGGCGCCATCGGCCAGCGGTGCGCGGCCAGGCGCGCGTCGTCGTCTTCAAGCCATTCGGGCACGGCGTCCTCCGATTCCGGTGCGCGGCCAGGCGCTTCTTACGAGCATGGCTACGCCGCCTCGGGCCCGTGCCCGCCGAAGTCGACGACGACCACGCCGTTGCCGCTCGCATCGCCGACCGGCGCCGGAGCGTGCGCCGCCTCGCGGCGGCGCCGTCGGCGGCTTGGACCGGCGGCTCGTCGGAGGCGCCTCTCCTTCCCAGAACGCCCGCGCCGTTGACGTGCTCGGCCGTCTCCTCGGCGGCCTCGCCCTGACCGCCGCCGCGCTCGGGTTCGCCGTGGGCGAGGATCTCGCCGAGGTCGCGGCGGACCGGCGTCGGCGCTGATCTCCTCTAGATACCGGTCGCGGAGCCACGCCTCGGTTGCGGGTGACAGGACCAGCAGGTCGTCGCCGTGTGAACCGGCTCGCACCTGCACCTGACGGTCGTCGGGGCCGATCGGCAGCACCAGCGGCTGCAGCGAGGTGTACAGGTAGGCGCCGATCCCGGCGGCGACGGCGGCGCGCTTGCGCGCGTCGGAGTAGAGCGCCTTCAGGCCGGCGCGCGAGCCGACCTCGAGCTCGCCGACGTCCTCGTACACGGCCTCGACGTCGTGGCCGCGGTTGTTGATCGGGAGGGTGATGATCAGCCGGCAGGTCATGTAGCGCTTCTTCGCGCCGGCGGCCGCCTGGAGCAGTCGGAACTCCTGGCGCCAGCGTCCGGGGACGACCGTGTTCAGTCGTTGCATGACGGACTGGGCGCCGATGTAGGCGGCGACCTGGGCGCCGGCGAACGGCTCGCCGTTGTAGGGGACCTTCGTCATCGCGCGAAAGCCGATCGCTCCCGGGGCGAACGGCCGGCGAAACAGCGCGGCGGCGTGGGCGTGGTTGTGCGCGGGGGGCGCGAGGTTGGCCTCGGTTGAGTGGGCCATGGTGAATCTCCTGTGGTTGTGGTGAACGGTGACGCGCTTACGAGAAGCGCGTCCGAATGAGTGCCGCGCGGTGACGGCGTGACGCCGGCGGCGTCAGGCGGCCAGCGGGGCCGCGGCGGCGGTCGAGCCCGGCCTCGGTGAGGAACCGCGACGGGCCGCCGGTCGGGCGTCCGCCGCGTTCGGCGGTGTGGGTGATCAGCAGCCGGTCCTTGGCGCGGGTGGCGGCGACGTAGAACAGGCGGCGCTCTTCGGCCAGCCGCTCCGGGTCGGGTGAGGCGACCGAGCGCCACGACGGCAGTAGCTGCTCCTCGCAGGCGAGCAGCACGACGAGCTGCGCTTCGGTGCCCTTGGCCCGGTGGATCGTGCTGACGGTGATCCGCCGGTCTTCACCCGGTCCGAGCTCTTGGGCGTGGAGCCCGGCGGCGTGCTCGAGGAAGCCGGTCAGCGTGGCGTGCTCGTGCTGCTCCTCGTACGTCTGCGCGGCTCGGCACAGTGATCGCAGGTCCTCGAGTACCCGTTCGGCGTCGGCGCGCCGTTGGCCGCTTTGCGAGTGGTCGCGGACGTGCTGGTGGTGGCGGACGAGCCCGCCCGGCATCGTCACGCTCGCGATCACTGCCGTGGCCGAGCGAGCGGCCCGCGCCGAGCTCGGAGCGCACGTGCTCGAGGCCTGCTGCCGAATTCGACGACCCGATCCCGCGCCGCCTGGCGTCGGGACGCGGTCAAGCGCGCCGGCGTGGGCGCTCGCGGTGATGAGATCGCCGGCGTGCCGCTCGCGTGCCCAGGCGACCAGTCGCGTCACGGTCACGCTCCCCACGCCACGGCGTGGCGAGCCGATCGCGCGCGCGAACGCCTGCGCGTCGCGCGGGTTCTGCACGAGTGTCAGGTACGCGAGCGCGTCGCGGACCTCTGCCCGCTCGTACAGCCCGAGCGAGCCGAGCACCCGGTGCGGGATCCCCAGCGTGGGCCAGCGCTCTCTGCAGCGGCTCGGTCGCGTACCCGGTCCGCGCCAGCACGAGGATCTCCGCCGGGCGGCACGCCCGCGGCCAGCGCCTGGGCGATCTGTCCCGCGACCCAGTGCGCCTCCTGGTACTCGTTGACCAGTGCCGCGACACGCACGTGGCCGCCCGGCCCGCGCATCGCGATCAGCGCCTTCGCGGTTCGGCGGTCGTTATGCCCGACGCAGCGTGCCGCCGCCTCGAGGATCTCCGAGCGGGAGCGGAAGTTGCGTCCGAGCACGATCTTCGCGTGGCCGGGATGGCGCTGGTCGAAGCACAGGATGTGCCGGGGGTCGGCGTGTCGCCAGCCGTGGATCAGCTGATCGTCGTCGCCGACCACGCACAGATTCCCGTCAGGCCCGGCGAGCAGGTCGACCAGCGCCGCCTGGGCGTGGCTGGTGTCCTGGAACTCGTCGACGATGATCCACCGCCACCGCTGGCGCAGCCAATGCAGTCGGTGCGGGTGCTCGCCCAGCAGCCTGACCGCGAACGCGAGCAGGTCGTCGAACTCGAACGCGTTACACCGGCGAAGCTCAGCCTCGCTCTCGCGCCACACCGCGGCGATCAGCGGCGCCGCCGGATGCGTCGCGGACCGCTCGTAGCTCTCGGGTGAGAGGAGGAGGTTCTTGGCGCGCGAGATCTCGGCGAGCACGTCGACACTGGCAGGCTGACCATGGTCGGCGAGTGCCCGCTGGATGTGGCTGCGCTCGGCGTCCGCGAGCAGCGAGTCGACGACGTGGCGCATGTCTCCCTGGTCGTAGATCGTGTAACGCGCGGTGCGCCCGAACACGCCGCCGTACTCGCGCAACAGCCGCGCGCACACGGAGTGAAACGTCGCCGCGAGCACGCCTCGCGCGACCTCCTCGCCCAGCAGCTCGGCCAGACGTAGCCGTAGCTCGCCCGCGGCGCGGACGCTGAACGTAACCGCCAGGATCTCCGACGACTGGGCGCGACCGGTGACGAGCAGGTATGCGGCGCGATGAGTCAGCGTCTTCGTCTTGCCGGCACCTGGCCCGGCGAGAATCAGCAACGGACCCTTGTCGTGGGTTACAGCCTGCGCCTGCTCCGGCGTCAGTTCCGTGAGCAGGGACTCGGGCCCGGGCGGCGCATGGTGGCGCTCGCCCGGCTCCGGACAGCTCATTGCATCACCTCCTAACGGTGATTACGAAAACGTTCAACGGCAGCGCGACCGGCCCGGACTCACGTCGCGACGACGGGGGTCGTAGCTCACATTCGGGACGGCGCAGCGGTTGCAGGCCGCTGCCACAACGTGAGGCAACCGGGCTTGCAAGTGAGGTCACTGCGACTGGTCGCGAGTTACGGCGTTGTATCGTTGATCGTTCTCTGTTTTTCGAATAAGGAGGCATTCATGCCTGGTTTTGTCGACACCACCGCGCACGACATCGACGAACGGCTGCGCGAGTTGCGCGATGAGCAGTCGCGGCTCGAGGCCGCCCGCACCGCGCTGACCGGCGGACGACGCGGGCCTGGTCGGCCCCGCGGCACCGCGACTCGACACCACCCCTGCGCGCACAACACGTAAGCGCGCGGCGCGGCGTACTGCGACGGCCCCGCGACCGCGCGCGAGTCGGCGCGGAGGGAACACGCGCGCCGCTCAGACGTTGGCGCTCGTTCGCGAACGTCCGGGTATCACCATCCCCCAGATCGCTGACGCGATGAAGATCCAGCCCAATTACCTGTACCGCGTGCTTCCTCGCCTCGCGACCGAAGGACAGGTCAAGCGCAACGGCCAGGGCTGGCATCCGGCGAGCTAGCCGCTTACGCGACGCGCGGTCGCGGCACCGCCGCGACCGCGCCGGGTCAGCGATCGCCGCTCGGTGAAGGTGAGCCCGCGGCGATCGGAGCTGGCTCGACGGTGACGGTCCGGCGCCCTCCGGCGATCGCGGTCACCCATCGCGACTCGCCATTCCCCTCGTGGCTGTCGCCGCCGGCCAGCAGCCGGACGAGCGCCATCGCCTGTTCCGGCGTCTGCGGCGGGCTCTCGTAGAGCCCGCCGCTCCGGCCGGTCAGCCTCGAGTCGACCGCATCCTCCACGCGCACGATGACGAGGGACGCACCGCCGGTGTCGACGCCGTCGTTCGCCCGCGGTTCTGAGATCACGCGGCCGGCCGTTCGATTTCGACGACGTGGCTGGAGTGCGCGCGGCTCTTGCGCCAGATCCCGAGGACCTCGCGCGCCTTCACCACGCGATAGGTGACTCGCCGGTCGATCGGCTCGACCGCGAGCTCGCGCTCGCGGCGCTCGATGACGATCGCGTAGAAACGCCTCCCCTTGCGATCCGCGAGCACGATGTCGCCGGGCTTGACCCCCGTGAGCGTCACCTCTCCCCCTCTCTGAGGAACACGCCGTGCCGATGTCCCTTGCTGACCTCCTCGATCACCTCGCCGAGCTCAACGCCGCACAGCGCGAGCCCCTCGCCCGCCTTGTACAGCGCGTGGCCGAGCTTCTCGGACGCGTAGGTGACCTCGGGCCCGTTGAGCTGAACGCGCTGCGCCATGTCGGCGATCGAGTCGGCGACGTCCATCAGCGCCGGGCCTATCTCCGGGCTACGTCGGGCGCGCGCCGTTGCTTGCCGCTCTCTCATCGTGGTTGCTCCTTCGCTGATGGTTGTTGGTCGGCGGGCTCGCCGAACACGTCGGCGACGTAGGCACGAGCCCGCTTGAACGCGTCGCCGCGCAGCTCGCGTCCCCACGGACCGCCGAGCAGCACCGACGCCAGGTCGTAGATCGCGCCCCGCGCGCCGCAGGTTCCCGAGTGACAGCACCATCCCTGTCCCGGCTCGGTTCCGACCGAGCACGACGGGTGCCGGTCGACGTGGCTCGTGGCCGGGCAGGACACGAGCCCGTCCCGAGGGACGACGATCCCGCCGAGCTTCTCGAAGTACTCGGGCGGGCTGATCCGCTTGTACGGGTCGCTGCTCTGGCCGTCCCGCCGCGCTCGCGGTGCGGCGGGCGCGACCGGGTCCGGGAGATCGCCGACGAGCTCCGCGATCGGATACGCGGGCAGCGCGAGGTCGGCTTCGACGATCCGGGCGTGGGCGCCGGTCTTGCCGTTGACGGTGCCGGCGAGCCGCATCACTCTTGACCGTTCCGCGCACGCGGGATCGGCGACGTTGGGCTTGCCGTCGTCGCCGACCCCGAGGTGATGGACGATCCGCAGGTTGGCCCGCTCGATCGGCTCGATCAACTCACCGGTCGCCTCACGGACTCGGGTCGCCGGGAGCGGTTGCGCGAGCTTCCAGTAGGCGTGGACGCCGCCCGAGCCGCCCGACTCGACCAGCAGGTGGCAGGGTCGCTCGGCCAGGAACGCCCACAGCGCGTGCAGCTGCCCGGGCTGGTCGACATCGATCCACAGCCACCGCGTGTGACCGACCGCCCGTTTATCGCCGCGCGCCTGCACTCGCACGGCGGGGGCGAGGAACACCTCCTCGCCCCGTTCTGCGTGCCGCGCCGCCAGCCCCGTCAGCGCGGCTCGCCAACCTTCACCACCGCGCCGGCCGCCGGGCAGGAAGTGGTCCGCGCGCCGGCGCGTGAGGATCTGCAGGCGGCCGTCGTGCCGGGCACCGGCGGCGAGCTCGACCAGGCCGTCGGTGTCGTCGTGCAGCAGTCCGATCTGCACGGCGCGGTGGCGCTCGGCCGGCAGCTCGCCGGCGAACGCGCGGCCGTCAGCGAGCCGGATCCGGCACCGAAGCCCGGCGGGCTCGGCGGCGAGGCGCGCGGGAACGCCGGGAATGGTCGCTGTGGACATCTGCTCCTCCCTGCTCGGGTGTGGCCTCGGTGGACTCGAGTCCTCCGGTCGGCGTGGACTGGGCGACGGTCGCGAGGTAGTCGCGCGCGATCGCCTCCGCCTGCGGGCGACCGTCTTCGTCGCCGTCGAGCGTGTCGATCACCCGCGTCGCCGCGGTGCTGCGGTCGAGCACCTGCCAGTCGCCGCTGGATGTGTGCTGCACGAGGACTTCGTGCCGCACGGCGTCCGGATCGCGGTACTCGCCGACGACCTCATGCCGGGCCACCGCTCGGCCTCTCCTCGTCGTCGCCGTGATCGCCCGAGCGCGACAGGTCGGCCGCCTCCTCGAAGCGCGCGGCGAGCGCCAGCAGTGCGCCCGCCTGCTCGGCGCACAGCTCCGGCAGCCGGCCGTCGATCGGGATGAACGTGACCGCGGCGTGCAGCAACACGGCCGAGGCGTCCTCGAGCGCGGTCGCGCTGGCCGCGAACAGCCGCTCGACGCTCGCCTCCTGCGCGAGCGCCGCCCGCGTCCGCCCGGCCCGCTCGCACGCCAGCTGCTCATACAGGCCCCCGACACTTCCCGGAGTGGCTTCAGCGCTCATCGTCAACCGCCGCGTCGCACAGCCGGTACCCGACGCCCCACACGTTGATCAGCAGCTTGCCCTCCTCGGGACTGCGCAGCTTCTGCCGCAGCCGGGAGACGTGACTGTCGAGCGTCCGCGTCCGCCCGAACGTCTGAAAGCCCCACACCGATCGCAGCAGCTGCTCGCGCGTGAACACCCGATGGGGCTCGCCGGCGAGCACCAGCATCAGCTGGTACTCGGTGGCCGACAGCTCGACCCGCCGCCCGCCGACGCGCACCTCGCGCGCGTGGACGTCGATCGTCACCGGCCCGGCCCGCAACACGTTTCGTCCGCGTCGCGCCGCCTGCGACCGGCGCAGCACGGCGCCGATCCGGGCCCGCAGCTCCGGATAGCTGAACGGCTTCTCGACGACGTCGTCTCCCCCACGCTCGAGCAGCCGGATCCGCTGCAGCCGATCGGCTTCGTGGCTCATCACGATCATCGGCGTGTCGGGATCGGCGCGGCCTCCGATGCCCTCGCCGGAGCGAACGGCGTCGATCAGGCCGAGTGTCTCCCCGTTCACGTCGACCAGGATCAGGTCGGGATCCTGCGTCATGAGCATCGCGATCGCCTTCGCGCGGTCCTCCGCGCTCAGCACCCGGTACCCGTCGGCGGTGAGGTTGTCCTCGAGGAACACGCGACTGGAGTCGTCCTCGTCGGCCAGCAGGATGATGGCCCGCGTATTGGTGGACATGTGACCTCCTGTAGAAGTGAAGTACTGGCTCCGCCCCCGGGCGCCTCACCGGCGCCCCGGGCACGGCACGGCGACGCGGGAATCGAGCGGCAACCCGATCCCCGCACCGTGGGCTTGGCGGTTCGCCGGCGCGCAACGCCCGCCCGGCGAACCGCGGTCTCAGATCAAGCGCTCGGCGGCGCTCTCCCACGGCGCCGCGATCAGATCCTGAGCCGAGAACCAATCCGGGATCCGACTCAGCTGCGCACGCTCGCGCCGCCGCTGGCGCCCTCGCTCGTACGGGCCGTCCTCTCCGATCACCGGCCGAGCCCGCTCGACCAGCGACAGCGTCTCGAGCAGGTCAGCCGCGATCGGCTGCGCCGGGTCGTACTCCTCGCCGCGGTCATACGCGAGCGCGGACATGGTCCTGGTTGACAGGGTGTGCATCGAGTACCCTCCTGGGGTCGGTGCCCGCGCGTTTCTCGCCAAAGAAGTGAGCGTGGGCATTGGTTTGGCGGCCGTCCCAGTCACTCGGGGCGGCCGTTTTTGTGGGTGTTGCTGACGCCGCCGATCGTCCGGGGACGCGGCGGAGCTCGCCGGCTCGCGAGCCGACAAAAAGGGAAAGAAGAGGAACTCACCGTCACTCGCCGGCGGGTACCGTCGGCGTCGTGCTGCCTCTCGCCTTCCGGTTCGACACCGACGCCGTGCTGATCGGCGAGATGGCTCACCGCGCCGCTCGCGAGCGCCTCCCAGTCCCGCTACCGGGCGACGCGATCTCGGTTCTCGCCGACGACGTCTACCTGGCCGAGCGCTGCCCCCGGGAGTGCCCCCGGTGCCGACCCGGCTTCGAGACCATGCTCAGCTACCAGTTCGAGTCGACCACACCGACGGCGACGGGATGACAAGCGCATCCCCGCGTCACGTCGTACGGATCGTCGAGCGGGGCCGGGCGCGCGTCTCGGCTACGGCCAGTCGAGCTGGCCGGTGAGCTCGGCGGCGCCAAGCTCGATCAGCCGACTGCGCTTCAGGTGCTTGTACTCGCCGCCCTCGAGCGCCATCCAGCTGACCGTCTTCTCCTGCGGGTCGACGATCAACAGCTCATCCACCCGATGCGCGGCGTAGAAGTCGAGCTTTCCCCAGCTCTCATCGCCCGGCGAGACGATCTCGAGCACAAGCGCCGCGGTGGATAGATACACCGCGTCGGGACCGGGTCGGATGAGCGCACCGTCCGGGACGCGGTAGTCGCCCTGGTCGCCCAAGTTGAACTGACCCAGCGCCCGAAGCCCCGCGCTGGAGCGCGAGCGGTCCAAGGATCACGGCGAGCTGCCATTCGAGCCGTCCATGCTGGCTGTGCAGCGCAGGGTTCATGTGCAGCACACCCTCCCACACCTCGTCGAAGCAGATCCTGTCCGAGGCGCCGCCGCCGTTCGAGCAGACGCCTCGAATTCCGCCGGCTGCGGGTCACGTACGAGCGTCGGCATGTTCCGAAGCCTACTGTCGGTCCTGGCGTGCCAGTCGCCCAGAGGATCGTTTCACACTGCCTCCTGTGAGGGCAGGGTTGATCGTTCGGTCCAGTCGGCGCGCGATCGCCCGTAGCTGCGTCTCAGCGACGATGCCTACGCGAACATCAAAGCCGCGGTGTAATGGCTGCTTCAGCGAAGAAGGCGCGCCGAGTGGCCCGTCCTCGATTGAAGAGCGCACGACTTGCGTGACGATTCACGCCCATGAGGCGTAGTCCAGACATGAAGAACCGCTTCCTTCCCGTCCTCGCGCTTCTCGTGCTAGCAACGGGCTGCGTCGTGAGCCGCGCGCAAGGTCACCAGCACAAAGGTCGAACATCGGCTCGCAGTCCGAGCCTCGGTGGCTCGCCGCCACCACCCGTGCCGGCAGACGCACTCGTTCCGAACGTGCGGGTCCTCAGCTTCAAGCTTGGTTCACGCGTGCCAGCGAGCGAACCCGTCAGCAAGATCGGCACAGGGATGTACCGATCTGTAGACCGCGGCGTTACGTTCCTTGTGTGGAGAAATCGCAGCGGCATCGTTGACCACGTCGAGGCGCAACAAGCTGACCGCCTCCGGCTTGACGGGCGTCCGCTGAGCGGTGGCTACCGCGCCTTTCGCGCCATTCTGACGCGGGAAGGCTGGAAGTCGTTTGGTTGCGGCGGAGGCGTACGCGGCCTGACCCTCGCGGGCCGCTTGCACTCGCTTACCTTCGTGCGGTGGAGCCGACGGGGTGCCTGGGCCAGCATCTCCCTTCCGTCCCAGCCGCCGGTCTTCGGGGTTTGTGAGGGACTGACTGGACCGCCCCCGCCTGTGCAGTGACTGAACCGCTTCGCCGCTGACCCGGCCAGGCGCGGCGCGCCTCCCACAGCGGCAATAGGCGCGGAGGAGCCACGCTCGCAACGGGCCGGCGCGGACCTGCGTTCGTTGTCCTACCGGCATCTCGTCGGCGACTTCACGGGCCCTGCTCAGCGCGGAGATGTCGCTCAACAACCAGTTGCTCGTCGCCTTCTCCTGTCCGGAGGCGACTTTTGTCCCGGGCTTCCCGCGTGGCTGAAGCATGGCTATCGCGTGCGCAAGGGCGAGAAGGCGATCCGGAAGGTCCCCCCCGATGCCGATCAGACGGCGCGACACCGAGACCATCGACGCGGAGGATGGGATGCGCGTGCTGTTCAAAGGCGTGGCGGGGTTTGACACGCGCCGACCGCGCCGCTTGAGGGCGTCGAGCAGACCCCGCTCGGGCCGCCGTGCGAGCCGCTGACCGGCGACTCCCACGCTCATCTGCTGCCGCTGCCGCAGGCGTTCACCGAGTCGCTCGGGCTCACTGTCCGGTTCGAGCCGATCGCGGGGTCGGCCGGCGGGTGGTTTGACCTGAAGGCGCGACGGATCGTCGTCGACTCGGCGCAGCCTGCGGAACGCTCGGCTGCGGACGTTGATCCTCTGGCGGACGCGCTGCTGCGTCTCACCGATCGTGACGGCCCGGCGCTCAGCTCCGGCGAAGGAGAACTCGCCGTCGAATCGACCGCGGTCACCGTGCCCGGCGGACTCGGGATCGACACCTCCGGCTACTCGAGCCCATGCCTCACCTCATGGAGCGAGGACGATCACAGCGTGACGGTCATCGAGGCATGCGGAGCTCATCGACCAGCACGCCAAACGGATCGAGGGCGCAATCGGCGACCCTCCCGAACCGACCAGCGACCAGGCCGCCGGTCGGGCGGAATGTGAGGGACACTGATCTGGCGATGCGGTTGCACGAGACACACCTTGACCAGCTCGATCGAGCTCTCGAGTTGGAGGCCGCCCCCGACGCAGCACCCTTCATCCTGCGGTGGTCAGAGAGCGAGCACCGCGACGCCATCTCCGACCCTGATCAGGCACACCTCACGCTCGAGCATGACGGACACACGGTTGGCTTCGTGCTGCTCGCGGGATTGCACAGCCCGCACCACAGCATCGAACTGCGACGCATCGTCGTCTCCCCGTCAGGGGTAGGGCTCGGACGCATCGCCCTCGAGCTCGTCGTCGCGCACGCGTTCGAGCAACTGCACGCCCATCGGCTCTGGCTCGACGTCAAGACGAACAATCATCGGGCGCAGCGCGCTTACCGACGCGCGGGTTTCATCCAGGAAGGCGTGCTACGCCGACGCTCTCCTGACCGAGGGGACCTACGAATCCTTGAAGGTGATGTCGATCCTGGCGCCCGAACGATCACGACTTGCTCGAGGCGCCCAGCCCACGACAGACGGACGCGACGACACAGAAGATCCAGCCATGCCCGATCATCTCGCGGATGCCTGACGATCCCCGGATCGCAACACGAGAAGACTTCGCTGAGGTCCTCTCGTCGCTCGACGCCTTCTGGGGTCAGCGTAAGGTTGCACACCTGCATCATCCGATGGCGATCGAGGAGTTCGGCGACTCAGCGCTCGTCGTCCCTGATCCAGCCGGCGGCGTCGCCGCATACCTATTCGGGATGATCGTTCGAGACAAACGCTTGGGCTACGTCCACGTCATCGCCGTCCATCGCGATCACCGGGGCCGGGGGCTGGGACGAAAGCTCTACGCGGCATTCGCCGACCTGGCGGCAGCTCGAGGCTGCGCATCGATCAAGGCGATCACGACCTCGAGCAACACCGCCTCGATCGCGTTCCATGAGTCCCTCGGGATGCACGCCGAAGAGATCCCCGACTACTCCGGACCCGGACAAGCGAGGGTCGTGTTCACCCGCGAGCTGCAGGCACCTGCAATCCCGCCGCCACCGATCGACGGCCTGACGCTTCGCGCCGCGACCTACCAGGACATCGATCACGTTCTGGCATCTGGCGGCTGGCCGTCGCAGACAACGATCGCGCCACCGACCGCCGAGAGGCAATCGAAGGACTCATCGCAAGAGACCCGGACGCCCTCGTTCTCGCGGTGATGGGCGCGGAGACGGTCGCCTGCGTCATCGTTGGCTGGGACGGCTGGCGTGCTCACATCTACCGCCTCGCGGTGCATCCTGAATACCGCCGCCGCGGCCTCGCTCGCTGGTTGCTCCGGGTCGCCGAGCAGCGTCTGCGGACGACGACCGCCATCCGGATCGAGGCCATGGTGCTCGACAGCAACGAGCCAGCGGACGTCGTCTGGACAAACGCGGGCTACACCCGGCAAGCCAACTGGTCGCGCTGGGTCACACCCCTCACGACTTGAGCATCGAGAGGAGCCCGCAGACAGCGCCCGCCCGCGGCCCCGGGGCACGCCGCGCAGACAAGCTCGAGGCTCTCCGACAGGCTTCCCAGCACGCAGACTCGATCGACTCCCGAGGCAATCGACGCCGGGCCTTACCAACGCTCCGCCACTACCGATCACCGTCAAGCCGTTATCTGAAAGTTCGAATGACGGCTTCTATGCGAAGTCGGGCGTTATCTGAAGTCGGCAGCTGCCGCTCAAGGCCCTTCGGGCTGAGGTGGTCGTTCCGGTTCGGATAACCGGGCCTTCTGGGGCGCCGTGCAGGAATGCCCCAGCCCAACAACGCCGGAGACGGCTGTCCGGGGCGCCCCGCCAGGTCGGGGTGACCTCGTCGAACGAGATGTCGAGCCGTGCCACGAACGCGGACAGGGCGGTCAGGCTCGGCACGAGGTACTCCGGAACAATTCACGTTGAGCTCGATGACAGACCGACAAGACCGACTTGAGTTCTATGATGCAACCGAGATATGCTGGGCTGGGATGCAGCACAAGAGCTTCTCGAACATGCACTGCTCGATCGCGCAGAGCCTCGAGATCGTCGGGGGCCGCTGGTCGCTCCTGATCGTGCGGGACGTTCTTCTCGGCGTCACGCGGTTCGCGGACATGCGGGAGCGGCTGGGGATCTCGCGGAACATCCTCAACCAGCGGCTCACGGCCCTCGTCGAGCACGGAGTCCTCGCGAAAGTCGCCTACAGCGAGCATCCCCGGTTCGATTACCAGCTCACGGACAAGGGCCGCGACCTGTGGCCGGTGATCACCGCGATGCGGCAGTGGGGCGACGCGTACGCCGCGCCGGACGGCCCGCCGCTCCTGAACATCCATCGCGACTGCAGCGAGATCGCCGACGCCAGGATGATCTGCTCGGTCTGCGGCGAGCCGATCGGCGCGAGCAACGTGAAGTCCGTCCCCGGCCCCGGAGCGGTCGAGCCGCTGATCGGGTCAGCCTGGCGAGCCCAGGCAAAGCCAAAGCAAACCCCACCGGCGTGAGGAGCAGCCGATGAGCCCAGAGTCATGCGACGCGACAGGCGTGCTGGTCGAGGCCGAGGCGTTTGCGGACTACGGCGGTTGGGTGCTCATTCGCAGTTCGAGTTGGAGATGGGCTCGCCGTATCTCCTCGCGCCGGACTCGACGACCCGTCGCGGACGCCAGCACGGCAGTGCAGATCGACGATCCTGGCCGCTATCGCGTCTGGGTACGCGCTAAGGACTGGGTACCGTCGCATCACCCGGGCCGGTTCACGCTCGCGATCAACGGCACCGGGCTCGAGACCGAGTCCGCGCGGACGGCCGCGACTGGTCATGGCGATCAGCTGGCACGGTCGACCTGCCCGGCGGCGAGACCGCGAGCTCAGCCTGCATGACCTGACCGGGTTTGACGGGCGCTGCGACGCGATCTTCCTCGGACACGGGGACACCGCTCCCCACCCGACGGCGCCGGCGAGGAGGCACGCGCGTGGCGGCGAGCGGATGCACGCGGGCGGACTTCCCGTCGAGCCGGTGCCGGCCGGCGATTTCGATCTGGTGGTCGTCGGCGGTGGCGTGACGGGCTCCGCCGCCGCGCTGACGGCGGCACGGCTCGGCCGGCGGGTCGCGCTGATCCAGAACCGCCCCGTGCTCGGAGGCAACGCGAGCATCGAGATCGGCCTCACCCCACGCGGCGTGACCGGACCTCTACATCAACGAGCTCTCAGAAACGAACGCCCGACGGTGACCTCCACGCCCTCGCGCTGCTGCGGGCCGAGGAGAACGCCGACGTCTACCTGGAGCACACCGTCTACGACGCGCACATCGCCGGGAGCCGCATCGTGTCCGTCGACGCCCGCGACGCGCGCACCGGCGGGAGAGCCGGTTCACCGCCACCGTGTTCATCGACTACCGGAACCGCGATCCTCGGACTGCTCGCGGGCGCCGACGCTGTTGGCTGAGGATTGACACCCCCGAGTTCGGCGAGAGCCTCGCGCCCGAGGCGCGCGTCGAGTCCCATCACGGCAACACCGCGTCTTCGCACGTGGATGGCGACGCCGACCGTTCCCGGAGGTTCCGTGGGCGGTCGCGTCGCCAAGGATTACGCCAACCTCGGCGGCCAGTCACGCCGGGCGTCGACAACGTCCCCGGCCCGATCGCCGGCCCGGCCAGGACCCCCGATCCCGAGCATCCGGTGATGAAGCCGCCCCTCCCCGCCACCACTTCTGGGAATACG
>CAWCEF010000009.1:0-593611 GCA_963794515.1 uncultured Solirubrobacterales bacterium
GCGGCGTTACGGTCGTGTTTGGCCTCGATACTGCTGGCAGGGGAGACCGCGTACCCCCAGGCCGTCGATCGAGAACACCCGACCTGCGTCGGGTTGGCGGGCGAGGGCGGCCTCATCGAGATCGGCGCGGGCGGTGGTGACGAATAGGGTGGCCCGATCGGGTCCGCCGAACGCGCAGGAGGTGGGACGCTCGACTGGGACCGGCACGGTAGCGAGGAGCGATCCGTCGGGTGCGTACCGGTTGACGGCAGCGCCGCCCCAGAGCGCGACCCAGATTGCACCGTCCTCGTCAACCGTGAGGCCGTCGGGTGCGACCCCTGGCTGGTCGATGTGCACGAGTGTCCTGCGTTCGCTGATCGCACCGGTGGCGCCGTTGAAGTCGAACGCGTCGAGGCGGCCGGTGCCGCTGTCGTTGAGGTACATCGTGCTGGCATCGGGACTCCAGCCGATGCCGTTTGAGATCGTCAGCCCGGTGAGCACGGTCGTGCAGCTTCCGTCGAGCTCGAGGCGGTAGAGCGAGCCGGCTCCGGCCGACTCGTCGTAGGCCATCGTCCCCGCCCAGAAGCGCCCCTGGGGGTCGCACGCGCCGTCGTTCATCCGCACGTCGGTGCGGCCGGCTTCGGGCTGGGCGAGCTCGTGGACCCCACCGGTGTCATCGATGAACAGAAAGCCTGGTCCGGCGGCGAGCACGTAGCCGCCTCGGGTCGCGGGCGCGACAGCGCCGACGTGACGGTCGATCGAGATCGTTTCGACGCGGTCGAGTGCGCCGTCCGGCGTCAGCGTTCCTCGGTGCATATGGCGCCCGAGGATGTCAACCCACAGCAGCTCCTGGCGCTGTTCGTGCCACCGAGGGCCCTCGCTGAGCAATCCTGGCGTTCCCGACCAGACCGTCACCTCCGGCACGGTCATGCCGTGAGGTCCACCACAACCTTGATGTCGTCGGGCTGCCGGTCGAGCGCCTCGGTCCAGCGACCGAGGGGTACGCGGCGGGTGATCAGGGCGCTCAGCCATGACGCATCCGCTGCCGCGAGCGCGACGGCGGCCTGTTCCCAATGACGTTTGCCGGCGTTCACGGTCCCGAACATGACCACGTTGCGCAGCACCATCGCCCGGTTCAAGGCAGTGGCATCCACGTCGAGCGTCGGGTCAAGGCTCATGAGGCCGGTCAGGCACATGATTCCGCCGCTGACCAATCTGGTGGCAGCTGACCTACCGACCGCGCCAAGCCCCGTGCATTCGATGACGACATCCACCTCTACGTCGATTTCGGCGGCATCTCCGGCGTGATAGCGGGCACCGAGAGCCTCGACGAGATCGCGTTTCGCGCCGGCTACGGCGAGATCCACGACGTGGACCTCGTAGCCGCGCTGCACGCCGAGCAGGCATGCCATCAGCCCGATCGGCCCGGCGCCGGTGATCAGCGCCTTGCCCTGCACAAAGAACCCGCGGCGCGAGATCTGGTCCACCTGATCCCACGCTTTGGCCAGCACCGACGCCGGTTCCAACAGAACGCCGAGGTCGCCGAGCCCCGGGGGGATGCGGACGGCGAAGTCCGGTCCCAGGCGCCATTGCTCGCTTCCATATCCGTGAAGGCGGACGATGCCTCGCTCGCCGAAGCCGTCGTTGCGGCACATGTCCCACGCTCCGGCGGCGCATGCGGGGCACGGCACCGGATCGGGCCGGCGCACGATCCCGACGACCAGATCACCGCGGGCGAAGCCTGATCCAGCGGGCGCCTCGAGCACCTCGCCCAGGCTCTCATGGCCGACGATGAGCTTTCCTTCATCGGAGGGCGGCGTGCCGTACGCGCCCTCTGCGATCTCCCGGTCAGTCCCGCACACACCAATCGCCAGGCCGCGAACGAGGATCTGGCCGTCGCGTGGGTCCGGGCCTGGGACTTCCTCCACACCGGCGGTCCCTTGGTGCCCGGGTTTCACGGTCATCGCGCGCATCCTGCGATCGTGACATCGCGTAGCCGCGGGCGCTTCACCCGTTTCGGGGGATGACGACCCCGGCAGCGTGTCGGATGATCGCCTCAATGGCCGCGTCGTCAACCGACATGCTCGACGTGGTGGTCATCGGCGCCGGGCCGGCCGGCGTGATCGCGTCGCTACGGGCGGCTCGGCTCGGAGCGAAGACGGCGTTGATCACCCGCGATGAGTTCGGGGGAATGGCCGCGAATGATGGCCCCGTCCCGGTGCGCACGCTCGCGCAGGCAGCCCGGCTGATCCGCGAGGCGAGGCAGCTCCCGCGCTACGGGATCACGTCCGGTGAGTTCACACTGGACTACTCCCGGCTGCTGGCTCGCGTCCGCGAGGTGACCGAGGATGTGCGCAACCACTCGCTACTGCGCGATGATCTGGACGCCGCCGGCGTGATGATCCACGAGCGGGCCGGGACGGCACGGTTCCTCGACCCCCACACTGTCGAGAGTGACAACGCGCCGCGGCTTCGAGCGGACAAGGTCATCATCTGTACCGGAGGAACCTCGCGCCGGCTGCCAGTTCCCGGCTTCGATCTGACCGCGACGCACAGCGACGCGTGGCACCTGTCCGCGGTTCCGGAGTCGCTGCTCGTGCTCGGCGCCGGCGCGACGGGCGTTCAGGTCGCTTCGATCTTCAACGCGCTCGGCTCACGCGTCCAACTCGTCGAGGTTGCCCCGCGCATCTTGATGAGCGAAGACGAGGACGTCTCCACGGCGGTCGGTGCCGCCCTGGCAGCGTCAGGCGTTCGGATCGTCGAGGACGCCGGATCGATCGAGCGCTTCGAGCGTTCTCAGACTGGGGTACGACTCATTCATTCAGCGAACGGTGCCGCGGACAGTGTCGACGCCATGGTCGCGGTGGTCGCGGTTGGATGGGTGGCAGCCACAGCCGGGTTGAACCTCGATCGTGCCGGGGTGGGGACCGATCGGCGAGGGTACGTCGAGGTGGACAGCCAGCTGCGAACCGCGGCGCCGCACATCTTCGCCGCCGGCGATGTCACCGGGCGGGCGATGGTGGTACATGAGGCAATCCGAGAGGCGGTGGTGGCCGCGAGCAATGCTGTGCTCGGACCGACGACGCCTCTGCCCTCGCAGGTGAGTCCGATCGGAAGCTTCACCGATCCTGAGTACGCCTCCGTCGGGCTGACCGAAGCGGCAGCCCGTGAAGCCCACGAGGTGGTCGTGGCAACGGTGCGGTTCGACTCGCTCCCGCGACCGATCATCGACGGTCGCCCGACCGGGTTCTGCAAGCTGGTCGTCGATCGGCAACGCCATAGCATTCTCGGCTGCCACATCGTGGGGGAACGGGCGGTTGAGCTCGCGCAGCTCGCGGCCACAGCGATGGCCGCAGAGATGCTCGTCGAGCAACTCGCACTGGTCCCGTATTCGTTTCCAACTTACGCGAACGCGCTTGGCCGTGCGGCTATCCGCGCCGCTATCGAACTCGACCAGACCGGAACGTGGGCGGTCGATCACCTCGCCGATACCGAGGAAGTATCGCGCGCATCAAGCCCAGCATGAGCAGACAGTCAATTCGCAGGCGAGGCGTTCTCGCCCTCTCGCCCAGCCCCTAGGAGGAAGATCTTGACAACGGACGCAACACCAACCTCGCGACCGGGCATCAACGTCGGCTCGACGAGCGAGTTCAGCTTGTTCTTCCGGGTCAAACCGGGCAGCGAGAGCGATATCCGCAACGCGGTCGTAGCACTTCAGAACAGTCCCGGTTACCGGCCCGGGGATTACAGCATGCCGATCGCGTCTATCCACGAAGCTCGGTTCGTGCTGTTCGACAACGACACGCGACTGCTGTTTGCGACGAGTTTCGACGGCCCGTGGGATGCGTACATGGAGGACTTCGCTTCGAGGCCGCTGCAGCTGTTCGCCGCAATCTTCCAGCACGTCGAGGGGTACGAAGGCCTTCCCGATCTCGCCGCGGTGAAGGAGTTCATTCTGAGCGCCCAAGTCAGCGCGGGCGCCTACGCACGGAACTATGGTGGCACGGTGAAGGAGATCCGGAAGGCGGAACGCGTGAACGCCGCCTTCCAGCGAGTGCTCGATGATCCTGACGCCGAGGACGCGTTGCAGCATCCGGCACTGAAGCCGCTGCTCGACGAGGCCGCTGACGCGTAATAGCCATCCGGATCTACGATCACACGGAGTTGCGGAGAAGAAGCGATGTCACATCACCTTTCGGGGCCGCGGTCTCTCACCCAGCCAATCGCAGATATCACCGACCTGTATGCGTTCCCGAGCCCCGAGCACCCGGGCCATCTTGTGCTGGTGCTGAACACGTTGCCGTTCGCGCCACCGTCGGCGTTGTTCTCCGACGCGCTGAGCTACCGGTTCCGGCTGCGGTCTCTCACCGCGAACGCCGGCGGCGACCGAGCGCCGTTCGCAGTCGGCGACGAGGAGTTCGTGTTCGACTGCGTCTTCTCGACCCCCGCGAACGGCGACGGCACCAGCGGGGTCACTCAGGAAGGCACGTGCTCGCTCCCGACCGGCGAGGCGATCTCGGTGGAGGTCAACGACGCGAGCGCAGGCCAGGCTCACGGTGTCCGCGTGTTCGCCGGGCCGCGATGGGATCCGTTCATCATGGACGCCCCGGCGATGCTTAAGACGATCGCGACGGGAAAGCTCTCGTTCACGGATCCCGGCTCGATCTTTCTCGACGGCAAGAACGTCCTCAGCGTCGTCGTCGAGATCGACTGTGCCACGGTGCTTGGCGACCGTGAGCTGATCGGGGTGGTCGCGGAGACGTTGACGCGAGGGAAGCTCGCCGTTCGCTTCGAGCGGGCCGGCCGGCCCGAGGTGCCCAATCTGATGCTGGGACCGAAGCAGTTTGACCCGGTCAACCGTGACCTCGAAATCCGTGACCTGTACAACATGGAGGACGCGTTCCATCTCGCGCAGGCTTACCTGGGCGCCTACCGGGCGCGGCTCAACGCGAACCTCGCCTTCTGGGACGGACTCGACGGCAAGACGGACTGGCCGGCGGACGAGAACGGCGCTCATCCGCTGACCGAGTTGATGCTCGCGGACTTCCTCGTGGTTGACGTCACCAAGCCATACGCCGAGCGGGGGTCCTTCCTCGAGATCGAACTCGCAGCCCGCGAGGCCCGAACACACGAGACCTGCGGTGGGCGAGCTCTCAACGACGACGTAATGGACACGATCTTCACGTTGTTGGTGAACGCCGGAAACGGTCCCACAATCCGCGACGGCGTCGACCGGGCAACGATGCCCGCGGCGCGGACGTTCCCGTACCTGGCACCGCCTAACTCAGATCCTCCCGAACCGCCCGAGCACCTCTAGCGATCGGAAGTGACCATGTGAACCTCTCGACAAGCGTCCTCGAACTCGACGACATCCAGAGCGGGGCGCTCCACCCACGACCCTCTCCCTACGTCGGCACCTATCTGCTGCTCCGCATCGACGATCGCGACGCCGGACGGGAGCTGGTCCGAAGGTTGTGTCCCCTGGTCGACTCCGGCCGGCCGACCGCTGATCCGTCCCGCGACGCCTGGATCACCGTTGCCTTCACCCACCACGGCCTGAAGGCGCTGGGCGTTCCGCAGGGGTCGCTCGACAGCTTCGCACCGGAGTTCCGCGAGGGCATGGCGGCCCGCGCGGCCGAGCTCGGAGATGTCGGCGAGAGCAGCCCGGTCAACTGGGAGAAACCGCTCGGAACCCGGGATGTCCACGTTGCTCTGGCGGCGCTGTCGCCCGATGCCGCGCGCCTGGAAACGGTGCTCGAAAGAGCACGCCGCGCCCACCAAGAGCTTCCCGGCGTCGAGCTGATCTGGCGCCAGGACTGCTACCAGCTCCCGACCGGTCGCACCTCCTTCGGCTTCAAGGATGGGATCGGACAGCCAACCGTGGAGGGAAGCGGGATCCGAGGCTCCGAGGCACAGGGGCGACCAATCAAGGCGGGCGAATTCATTCTCGGCTATCCAGACGAGACGGGGAGCCTGCCGCCGATGCCGACCCCCGACGTGCTCGGGCGGAACGGCACCTACCTCGTGTTCCGAAAGCTGCACACGCGGGTTGCGGCCTACCGGCAGTACCTCCGAGCCAAAGCCGCGAACCGCGAAGAGGAGGCAATGCTCGCGGCAAAGATGGTTGGACGGTGGCCGAGTGGCGCGCCGCTCGCGCTGTCCCCCGAGCGCGACGATCCGGCGCTCGGCGAGGATCCCCAGCGCAACAACAATTTCAGCTACGCCGACGACCTCCGCGGTTTCAAATGCCCAGCCGGCGCACACGCGCGGCGTGCAAACCCGCGAGACGCGCTCGACCACGAGATGAGCGTCGACGTTCGTCTACACCGCATGATCCGGCGGGGAACGAGCTACGGTCCGGTGCTGCCCGCAGGCGTGCTCGACGACGACGGCGCCGACCGCGGAATCATCTTCGTGTTCGCGGGGGCGCACATCAAGCGCCAGTTCGAGTTCGTCAAGACCCAGTGGCTGAACGACGGCATCTTCATCGGGGCGCCCGCCGAGAAAGACCCGCTCGTCGGGCCGAACGACGGTTCCGGCACGCTCACCATCCCAAAACGCCCGATCCGCCGCCGGCTGCGCGAGCTGCCGCCCTTCGTCATTACCCGCGGCGGGGAGTACTGCTTCGCGCCGGGCCTACAAGCACTGCGCTGGCTGGGGGAGCTCGGTACGTGACCCGCATCGATAACGAAAGAAGGACGACTTGACAACCAGCTCCACAGGCACAGAGCGCTGGAAGACGCTCGATTTCGGCCCGCCATCATCCGGACAGGCGGAGCCCGATCAGCCCGTGCTCCTCGAGTTCGTCGCTGGCGAGCGCGTGGCCATCATTACGCTGAACCGGCCACACGCCGACAATGCGATCACGACGGATATGGGGGCGCGTCTCACGGAGATCCTGGAGACGATCGCGGTGCGTCCCGCCGTCCGTGTCGCGATCATCACCGGGGCCGGTGAGAGAGCGTTCTCGGTCGGCAGTGACCTGCGCCAGCGCAAGAACATGACGAAGGAACAGTGGCTGCGCCAGCGTCAGGACTTCGACCGCACGCTGTACACCCTGCGCGAACTGCGAAAGCCCATCTTCGCTGCGGTGAACGGGATCGCGTACGGCGGCGGCTCCGAGATCGCCCAGAGCACCGATTTCATCATCGCGTCCGAGAAGGCGACCTTTGGCCAGCCCGAAGCAATGATCGGCCTCGCCGCCGGTGGCGGGTCGCCCGCCCTGCTTCCCCGCGTGCTCCCGCCGGGGAAGGCCCTACAGATGCTGATGACGGGCGACCCGATCAGTGCGCAGGAGGCGTACCGGCTGGGGATGGTCAACGAGATCTGGCCGCAGGGCGAACTCATGGACGCGGCCCACCGAATCGCGGAGAAGATCGCGAGCAACTCACCGACAGCCGTACAGGCGGTCAAGCGCGCCGTCCACATGGGCGAGGGGCAACCGATCGAGCAGGCCATCGCGATCATGATGGAGGCCCACTGGCGCTCGGCCGTGCACCCAGACCGCATCGAGGGGATCGGCGCATTCAACGAGAACCGCGACCCAAGCTTTAACGACCCCGACTACTGAATCTACGAGGTTCGATCGAGGAGGCTCACGAGATGGCCGTAACCGACGACTTGGAACGGCAGCGCGCAGCGCTCACCATGATCCACGCCGAGCCGTTCAACGCTGAGGCGCCGCCCGAGGCACTCGAGGGTGACATTACCCCGACTGCGCTGCACTATGTGCGCAGCAACTTTCCCGTACCCGATCACGATGGCACGCTCGAGATCGCCGGCGCGGTTGAGAACCCCCTCAGGCTCACGCTCGACGACCTCCGAGCACTGCCGTCAGTCGAGCGCGTCGTCACGCTCGAATGCGCCGGGAACGGTCGGCTCGCGATGAGGCCGCTTCCAGCCGGTGAGCCCTGGGGCGACTACGCAGTCTCCACAGCACGATGGAAGGGGGCGCTCCTGCATGAGATACTCGAGCGGGCGAAGCCACATCTGACCGGCGTCGAAGTCCGCTTCGCCGGCACCGACCACGGGTCATACATCCTCAACCCAGTGCTCAAGAACATCGACGCCTCCGACCTATCGTTCGAGCGATCGCTCACGCTCGTGCACGCCGCCGACCCATCCGCCGAGATCCTGATCGCTTACGAGATGAACGGAGAGCCGCTCAATCCCGACCACGGGTCACCGTTCCGCCTTATCGTCCCGCATTGGTACGGCGTCGCCTCTGTCAAGTGGCTGAAGCACATCGAAATCCTGACAACGCCCTTCCTCGGCGAGTTCGAGACCGGCCACTACATGTACCAGTGGCACGACCGACCCGAAGAGCGCGTGACGGTCATGCGACCGCGGGCGCGGATAACAGACCCCAGCCCGGGCGCCGCGGTGCGCCTCGGTGGCACACACATCGTTCGCGGCAAGGCATGGTCGGGCACCGGCCCTGTGACCAACGTCGACCTGAGCCTGACCGGGGAGGCCGAGTGGCTACCCGCGCACGTAGAGACCCCGAGAGGTCCGTACCAGTGGCAGAGCTGGTCGTTCGAATGGCAACCGGACGAACGCGGCCGAAAGACGCTGCGCGCACGAGCAACCGACGCCGCAGGAAACGTGCAGCCCGAAGTTCCGATCTGGAACCGGCTCGGCTACGGCAACAACGCGATCGAGGTCGTCTTCGTCGACGTTCGATAGCGCTCGCTGCGAGTCCACGCCAGACCACCGCGTCCACGCCACTGCTTTTCATCCAGATCGGGTGATGGGCACCCAACCGTCGGGGGAGATGATGAGTGGGTGGAGACCGATCGGGGGAGGGCTCGGTGACGGGCCAGGCGATCGGCCAGGTCCTCTCGTTTGGCGTGGGTGTCGCGCTGAGCCCGCTGCCGATCATCGCCGTGGTACTGATGCTCGCCACGCCCAAAGGCCGGGCGAACGGGCCGGCCTTCCTGACGGGATGGGTACTGGGGATCGCCGTCCTGGGTACGACCGTGCTGCTGATCGCGAGCGGCGCATCGGCCAGCGAGCACGGCGGCCCAGCGACTTGGCTCAGCATCGTCAAGCTCGTCCTCGGGGCCGTGTTGTGGTTGCTCGCGGTTAGGCAGTGGCGCGGACGTCCTCGCGGCGGCAGGGAGCCTGCACTGCCGGCATGGATGAAGTCGGTCGACACGTTGACGCCCGTCAAGTCGGCCGGGATGGGAGTACTGCTGTCGGCGGTCAGTCCCAAGAACCTGCTGCTCGTCGTCGGCGCCGCCGCGGCGATCGCCCAGACCGGAGCGAGCGCCGTAGGCCAAGCCGTCGCGCTGATCGTGTTCATCGTGCTCGCCACGCTTGGCGTGGGCGCGCCGGTCGCGATCTACTTTCTCATGGGTGACCGCGCGACCCGGATCCTCGGCGAGCTGCACGACTGGATGGTCCGCGAGAACGCCACGATGATGGCGGTCATCTGCCTGACACTCGGTGCGAAGCTGATCGGCGACGCGATCACCGCGCTCGCCACTTAACCGGCTTGTGACCCGCGACTCGTCGGCGGCGGGGTCGTACAGGTCGGCGAAGATATAGACCGCTGCTCCCATTGGCTCAAACGGGAGCCCGAAGCCGGTCCGCTTCCCGATCGGCGCTGTTGCCAAACGAGCGCGAAGAAGGAGTCTGGCCCGAGGACGGCGAAGGAGTTCTAACCCACCGAACCGGATCGGAGACGGTCACATTGATCATCACAGCCACGTCGTACCCCTTCCTGGGCATCCTGTGGACGACGCTCATTTTCTTTGCCTGGGTGATCTTCATCTGGATCGCGATCACCGTTCTGATCGACGTCTTTCGCCGTCGCGACATCTCGGGCTGGGGCAAGGCCGCGTGGGTGATCTTCGTGGTGCTCATTCCGTGGATCGGCGTGCTGGTCTACCTGATCGTCAATCACGACGGGATGGCAGAGCGAAAGATGTCGGACGCCCAGGCGTCCCAAGCGCAGTTCGACGATTATGTGCGCAAGGCCGCCGGCGACACCGGCGGGGCGGCGGCCGAGATCGAGAAGGCTAAGCAGCTTCTCGACAGTGGCACCATCACACAGGCTGAGTTCGACGCCATCAAGTCCAAGGCACTCGCGTAGCCTGCTGGATTGGGCTTGGCACCAGCCACGAAGGGGCGACCGGACCGCCGCAACCCCTGGCGGTCCGAGCAACCTGAGGTGAGGCCCGCACGCGCGGCGCTCTATGGCGCACGTCAGTCGGCGTTCGCTACGTCCGCGCGTCGATCAGCATTAGCCGCCCGCCGCGCCCGCCTCACTCTCCAGAAGATCGCGCCCATCAGCATCGTCGTAATCGCCCCGGAGATGACCACCGACGCGAGCGGGAAGTTCGCAAGCGCGGTTCCGACCGCGTATGCGAGCACGCACGTGTAGATGCTCCACAGCGCACCTCCGATACCGGACCAGAGGAGGAACCGCGAGTAGGGGAATTTCTCGATTCCAAGCGTCGCGTTGACGACAAACCGCACGCCGGGCACGAATCGCCCTGCGGTCAGGAGCAGCGGAGCGCTGTCCCCCAGAAACGCGAGCGCGCCGGCAACCTTTTCGTTCTGCCTAGCGCGCTCAGCCTGCTTCTGAAACCGTCTGGAGAACCGGCGCGAGGCCCAGTAGAGAGCGGAGTCGCCTGTGATCGCGCCCGCAGCTCCGGCCAGGATCACCAACCACAAATCGAGCGTCCCCTGGGCGGCGAGCGTCGATGCCGCGTTCAGAGTCGTCTCGCCTGGAAACACCGGGCAGATCGCGTCGAAGAAGATCAGTAGCGTGACGCCCAGGTACGGCGAGCTTGCGTTCGGGCTGACAAGGCCAAGACCGTCGTCGCCACCCAAGATCTGGAGCACGACCACGATCACGATGAGGGCGAGCGCAATCCCGACGCCGATCAGAATGGTGCGCCGACTCGGCCGGGATCGGGGTGAGATGCGCGCCGGCGCCACTGCCCAAGATGATGCAACCACCCGTGGACGGCGGCCGCGGGCGGAAGCGCTTATGCCGACTGTCCAGGGCTGGGGAAACGCGCTCCGCGGGAGCGGTGGTGTGGTGTGGGGACGCTTTCCATGACCGGGACCCGGTCGCCGGGGTGCGATTCGTACCAGCGGGCGTAGCGTCTGGCCAACGGTGCTGCGGTGATTCCGTGTGCGATCACCGATAGGCCGATCGTCACGTATGTTGTGGTCAGGATCGTCGCGGCTCCGGGCAGGTGTGCCTCCTCGACGACGATCACCGCGAACACGATCGACGCGAGCCCCCGCGGGCCGAACCAGCCGAGGAAGGCGACCGTTGGTGGGCGAGCGCCGGTTCGGAGCAGCGCGACGGCGACGGGGAGCATTCGCACGAGCGTCAGGCTGAGGACGCCGTAGAGCGCGATCTGCCAGCTCACGTGCTTCAGCGCCGGACCGAGCAGCACCGCGCCGAAGATCAAGAACGTGACCCCTCCCAGGACTGCCCCGAGCTCCTCGTTCAGGCGTGAGGCCTGCTCGGACTCGCGGCTGACGAGCGCGCCGAAGCACGCCCCGGCGACGAATGCCGCGATGAAGCCCGAGCCACCCAGCGCGACCGCGATTCCGTACGCCAGGCCCGCGCCGGCGACCGGAACAACTTGGAGCCACGATTCGCTGACGAGGTTTCGGCGATATCCGATCGCGACGACGGCGGCGGCGGCGAGCCCCGCCGCGACGCCTCCGAGGATCCCGTAGCCGATCTGCTCGGCGACGATGCGGATAGCGTGCTGGCTGGTCGCGCTGTTGTCCTCGACGTCCGCCGCGGCTAGCGCGATCAGCAGCAGCGGTACGCAGATTCCGTCGTTCAGGCCGCTTTCGACGTTCAGTCCCTGACGGATGCGTGACGGGAGCCGCGGCTCGGTCACGACGGCTTCCCCGAGCGCGGCATCCGTGGGCGCCAGGAGTATCGCCAGCACGATCGCCTCGGTCAGGCTGAGCTGACCGAAGATCGCCGCCGCGAGGACCGCGCCGATTGCGATCGTCAACGGCAACCCGACCCCGAGCAGTCGCAGCGGGACGGCATACTCGCGCCGGAGGACTCGCGGCTTGATCCGGGAGGCGTCGGCGAACAGCACGACCGCGAGCGTGGCCTCGGCGAGCGTCTTGACGCCCTCGCCCGTCGGGGCCGCCGTCACCTCGTCGATCACGAGCGGCCCGACGAGGATCCCGACGACGACGAACACCATCGCCGGCGTGACGGACGTGCCGGTCAGCCGCCGCGACACCGCAGCCACCGCCAGCACGCTCGCGGCAATGATCGCCAACTCCCATTTCACGCTGCGCACAGATTCGGGCGTTGAGGCGACTCGGCATCCCCCGAATGAGATGACGCCGACCATCCCCTGCCGAGACGGCCGGTTCCGCGGCGTTACACCCTGGCTGTCATCCCATCAGGATGATGCCGTTGCCCTCCGTTCAAGCGAAGCTCAACACCAGACCCCGGGACTAAGGACGTCCGCAACCACTAATGGAGGAGCGCATGAACGACACTGAAGTCGACGAGCTTGGGCCCGTCGATTACGTGGTGGTCGAGTTTCCCGCCGATCGAGCCAACTTCTCAGGTGAGATGGCGGCAGAGCTCTCGGCCTTGGTCGCAGGCGGTGTCGTCCGCGTGCTCGACCTGATCTTGCTCAAGAAGGAACTCGATGGATCCGTCGAGGGGTTCGAATCCCACGACTTCGGAGACGTTGACCTAGGTGGGCTGCGTGAGCTCGAGACTGACCTCGCGCTACTACTCGCCGAGGAGGACGTCGAATCGATCGGGGCCGCCATGGAGCCCGGAAGCGTCGCGGCAGTGCTGGTCTGGGAGAACGCCTGGGCCGCGCCGTTCGGTTCGGCGGTTCGCCGGTCCGGCGGTCAGTTGGTGGCCAGCGGCCGGATCCCGATCCAGGCGCTGGCGGCCGCGATCGAGGCCGACGAAGCGGCAACCAAAGAAGGAGTCTGAGATGCTCGGTAGAGGTCGAATCGGAAGACGCGGCTTGCTCGGAGGGCGGCCAATCGCTCGCACGGCCGCCGTCGCCGGGACCGCCGCCGTCGTCACCCGAGGCGTACGACGTCGTGGAGATCGGCGTGAGGACCGGCGCGACGACCGCCGAGACCGCCGCTTCTAGACGTGAGCGGCACGTTACGACCGGTTGCCGTGGCGCGGTTCCGGACGCGATCGCGACCGCGACTCGGCCAAACCCGTAGCCATAGAGGACCGTGACCGAGACATTGAGCCGGTCGGCGGTTCGTTGGCGGCACGATCAAGAACGTCAGCGTCCGCAACACGGCCGCGAATAGGTCTGGTTGGACGACGCTGTCGTCGTGCTGTGAATGCGATCGTCGGCGACGCTAGCGCGGAGTGTTCTGGATCGCTTCCAGTGCACAGAAATAGACCGCTGCTTCGATCGCTGCCGAGGACCTGGCCATCCCGTCGTCGGTCACCCGGATCGGAACCACGGAGCGCTCGGCAAGAGAGCGCAGCGCGCCAGCCGCTCCGAGTCCGCTGGACCGCCTCCGGCTCCCGTTCGAGGTCGGAACGGTCAACCAGGTCTCGGACCATGCCCAACCGGACGTGGATCTCTACGAGCCGCAGCTGGGCTCCGTCGTGCAGGTCCTGTTCAAGGCGTCGCCGCTCACCCTCGGTCGCCTGAACGATCCGCAAGCGCGAGGCGCGCAGCTCCTCGACCAGGTGTGAGTTCTCGCGCACCGGTGCGGGCGCCCAGCTCGTAGCGACATTATCGAGCCTCGACCCCGTCACGCCGGACCCCGCTCGCACACTCCCGCAAACGTCGCAGCGTCGTCGCGTCCGGGGCCGCGGACCGGCGCGCGAATCTTCTCTGCAAAGGCAGTGCCAAGGAGGAGAACCGGGCCCTCGGGACATTACGTTCGCTGAGCAGTTGAGCCATTGTGTTGACCCCTTCCATGTGCGTCCAGATCATTAGCCAAGGTCGGGTACAGCGGATGGCGCTCGGCGATCGCCGCCGCGCGCTCGGTGAGCTCGGCCCGCCGGTCCTCGAACACGTCGGTGGTGAGCGTCTCGGCGATGATCGACCCCACCTCGACGAAATCCTCGAGCTGAAGCCCGCGCGTCGCCAGCGCCGGCGTACCGATCCGTAACCCGCTCGACACCGCCGGCGGCCGCGGATCGAACGGGACCACGTTCCTATTCACCGTGATCCCGACGCTGTGGAGGCGATCCTCGGCCTGCCTACCGTCGAGCGAGGACTCGCGCAGATCGCACAGGACCAGATGCACATCCGTCCCACCGGTCAAAACGCTCACCCCGCCACCGGCGCCCAGCAGCTCGTCCGCGACCGCCCGCGCGCCCGCGACCGTCCGCTCCTGCCGCTCCCGAAACGCCTCACTGGCGGCGATCCGCAACGCCACCGCCTTGCCCGCGATCACATGCTCGAGCGGACCGCCCTGCTGACCCGGAAACACCGCCGAATCGAGGCGCTTAGCGAGTTCCTCGGTACACAGAATCATCCCGCCACGCCCGCCACCGATCGTCTTATGGGTCGTGGTCGTCACCACATCCGCGTACGGCACCGGATTCGGATGAAGCCCCGCCGCGACCAAGCCGGCGAAATGCGCCATGTCCACGACCAAATACGCACCCACCGCGTCAGCGATCGCCCGGAACCGCTCAAAGTCCAGAAACCGCGGATACGCCGACCAGCCCGCGAGGATCATCTTCGGCCGGCGCTCATGCGCAATCCGCTCGACCTCGCCCATATCGATCCGGCCCGTATCCCGATCGACGTGGTACGGAGCGATGTCATACAACCGGCCCGACACATTGATCCGCATCCCATGCGTCAGATGGCCACCGTGCGAGAGCTCGAGCCCCATCACCGTGTCCCCCGGATCCAAAAGCGCGAAGTAGACCGCGATGTTGGCCTGCGCACCTGAATGCGGCTGAACATTCGCGTGTTCGGCCCCGAACAGATCCAGCGCACGCCTGATCGCCAACCGCTCGGCGACATCGACATACTCGCAGCCGCCGTAATAGCGCTTACCCGGATACCCCTCGGCGTACTTATTCGTGAGCACCGACCCCTGCGCCTCGAGCACCGCCATCGGAACGAAGTTCTCCGACGCGATCATCTCGAGCGTCCGCTGCTGACGCTCGAGCTCCAACGCCAGCACCTCCGCGATCTCCGGATCGACGTCCACCAAAGGCCGATCGAAGAAATCAGCGGGCAGGTCGATGGTGTGTTCGGGAATTGCCGTGGTCATTGGTGGTCCTCCGCGGAATGGCTGTCGATCACCTGGACTAGATGGCCGCCAGCGGCAAGATGCTCGGCGACCGAGCGCGCGTGGCGAGGGCCACGAGTTTCGAGCAACAACTCGATCCCGGTCTCGGCCACGTGCAGTTCGACTCCTTCACGGACGTGCGTTACCTCGCGCACGCTGGCACCGGTTTCGGCGACGGCTCCGAGCAGGCCAGCAAGCCCGCCGGGTCGGTCCGACACCCGGGTGAACAGGCGGAGCCGACGGTCGGCGGCGGTCTCGTGTCGCGCGATGACGCCGGCAAGGACACCGACGTCGACGTTCCCGCCCGAGAGAATCGCGACTGTGGCTCCGTTCTCGGCGGGGGTGGTGAGACCGCCGAGGAGTGCTGCGGTCGCCGCAGCGCCGGCGCCTTCGGTGAGCAGCTTGCCGCGCTCGAGGAGGAAGATCATTGCCTCGGCGATTGCCTCCTCGCCGACGGTGACGACGTCGTCGAGCAGCCGCTCGATCAGCGGCTTGGTCAGCTCGCCCGGGCGCTTGATCGCGATTCCGTCGGCGATCGTTGCGGCCGGGGTGCGCGGCTCACCGCCGTGGAGCGCGTCGGCGAGGGGGGCACACGCATCCGCTTGAACCCCGATGATCTCGACCTCCGGCCGCGATGCTTTGATGGCGAGCGCGACGCCCGCCGCGAGGCCGCCGCCCCCGATCGGGACGACGACCTTGGCGAGGGTGGGGACCTGCCGACAGAGCTCCAGCCCGACGCCCGCTTGACCGGCGACGACGTCTGCGTCGTCGAATGGATGCACGAATGCCGCGTCGGTCTCGACGGCGTGACCCCGAGCGGCCGCGATGCAGTTGTCGACGGATTCGCCGCCGTCGCGCACAGTCGCGCCGAACGCCTCGACCGCTGCGATCTTCGCCACCGAGGCGGTCGTGGGCATGTACACGGTGCAAGTGAGTCCTCGTCTCCGGGCGGCATAGGCCAGTGCCTGTGCGTGATTGCCGGCACTGCCGGTGACCACTTCCCGGCACTCGCCAGGCAGCGTCCCGAGCTTCGAGAGCGTCCCGCGCAGCTTGAACGACCCGGTCCGTTGGAGGTTCTCGGCCTTGACGCTGATTTCGCCACCGCACCGTGCGCTCAGACTCGCCAGCGAGAACACGGGTGTGACACGCACGATGTCCGCCGACGCGACGTGCCGCGACTCGAGCTCACGCGCCGAAGTGAGAATTGGCGGAACGAGATGCTGGGTCACTGTCATGGCATCGCCTGGCGCACGATCGGATGCCTGGCGGCGGCCGCCTCGTCGAGCCGGCGCACGGGAGTCGTGTGGGGCGCGCCCCGAGCGGCCTCCGGATCCTCGCTTGCCTCTCGGAGGATCTCGGCGACGATCTCGGCGAACCGGTCGAGCGTCTCCTTGGTCTCGGTCTCGGTCGGCTCGACCATCAGCGCCTCCTCGACGACGAGCGGAAAGTACACGGTCGGCGGGTGAACGCCGTAATCGAGTAGGCGCTTGGCCAGGTCGAGCGTTTTTATCTGCAGCTCGCGCTTCATCGGCGCACCGGACAGGACGAACTCGTGCATGCAGATGCGGTCGTAGGCCGCGGGCAGGTATTCGGCCACGCCCTCGCGGCGCAAGAGCGCGAGCAGGTAGTTGGCATTCAGGACCGCGGTCTCGGAGGCGTCGCGGAGGCCGTCGCCCCCCATCGAGAGGATGTAGGCGTAGGAGCGGACGAACACGCCGTAGTTGCCCTGAAAGCCGCGCAGTCGCCCGATCGACTTCGGCCGCTCGTAGTCGAGGTCGTAGCACGGCGCCGCCCCGCCGTTGCCCTCGGCCAACTCGCGTCGGATGATCTGCGGGCATGGCAGGTACGGCGCGATTCGTTCGGACACCGCCACCGGGCCGGCGCCCGGCCCGCCCCCGCCGTGCGGCTGGGTGAACGTCTTGTGCAGGTTGAAATGGACGATGTCGAAGCCCATGTCGCCCGGGCGGCAGATGCCCATGATCGCGTTCAGGTTCGCGCCGTCGTAGTAGAGCGTGGCTCCCACCCCGTGGACGATCCGCTCGATCTCCCCGATCCCGGTCTCGAACAGTCCGAGCGTCGAGGGGTTGGTCAGCATCAGGCAGGCCACGTCCTTATCCGCCTTGGCGCGCAGGTCGTTGAGGTCGACGTTGCCGCGGGCATCCGTGCCGAGCTTGACGACGTCATAGCCGGCAAGCGTGACCGTGGCCGGATTGGTCCCGTGCGCGGTGTCCGGAATAAGCACCGTTGTTCGGCGCTCGCCCTGATCCTCGTGGTACGCGTGGGTCAGCAGCAGCCCTGCCAGCTCCCCGTGTGACCCTGCGCTGGGCTGGAGCGAGACGTGCGGGAGTCCTGCGATCTCGGCCAGGGAGCCCTGGAGCTCGAACATCAGACGCAATGCGCCTTGGGCCTGCGACGGGTCCTGGAGCGGGTGCAGCCTGGCGTTCCCCGGAAGCGCCGCGAGTCGCTCGTGGAGTTTGGGGTTGTGCTTCATCGTGCACGAGCCGAGCGGGTAGAAGCCGGTGTCGAGGTCGAAGTTCCGCTTCGAGAGGCGGTTGTAATGGCGGACGATCTCGGGCTCTGACACTTCGGGCAGTCGCAGAGCCAGCCGGCGGCGGAGACGCGGCGGAAGGAGCTCGTCGAGCGAGCGGTCGGGCACGTCGAGCTCTGGGGCGACGAACGCCCGGCGCCCGGGTTGTGAGCGCTCGAAGATCGTGAGGATGTCGCCGTCGCCCGGGGTCATGCCGGTACGCGTGACCGCGACGGCGACCGGCGCCGCTCCATAGCGACGGCGTCCTCGAGAACGTAGACAAGACGATCGATGTCGGCGCGCGTCCGCTGCTCGGTTAGCGCGACGAGGAGGCAGTCGGGGTACTCCGGATAGTCGGGTGCGAGAAGGTAGCCCGGCATCACACCGGCAAGCACGCAGTGCTTGACGACTCGCCGGGCGGGTGCATCGAGCTGGACCGCGAACTCGCGAACCACCGGTTGCTCGTGTAGCTGCGAGACGCCATCGATCGCGCTCAGCCGCTCTCGCGCGTACGCGGTGCGCCGCAACATCAGCTCGGCGATCTCAACCACGCCACGCGCACCCAGCCAGCTGAGATAGATCGTCGCGGCCAGCGCGTTCAGCGCCTGCGAGGTGCAGATGTTCGATGTCGCCTTGTCCCGGCGGATGTGCTGCTCCCGTGTCTGGAGCGTGAGGACGAAGCCGCGGCGGCCGTCGAGGTCCCGGGTCTCGCCGGCGATCCTCCCCGGCATCTGGCGCAGGTACCCATCCGTCGCGGCGAGAAAGCCGAACGAGGGACCGCCGAACGCGAGCGCGTTGCCGAGCGACTGACCCTCGCCGACGCATACGTCAGCGCCGAGCGCGCCCGGCGGCTCCAGGATCCCGAGTGACAACGGGTCGCAACTGACGATCAACGTTGCGCCGGCGTGCTCGACTGCGGCGCCAAGCTCCCCGATGTCCTCGACCGCACCGAGGAAGTTGGGCTGCTGGAGGATCACCGCGCATGTGCGCTCGTCGACCGCGGCCGAGAGCGCGTCGATATCGGTCGCGCCCTCGGAGACCGGTACCTCGACGACCGTCGCCCGCCATCCGGCGCTCACGGTCCTCAGCGCCTCGCGCGCATGCGGGTGCACCGCTCTGGAGACGATGAGTCGGGTCCGCCGGTTCTTGAGGTGTGCCATGTACGCCGCGGCGGCGACGGCGCTCGCTCCGTCGTAAACGCTTGCGTTTGACACCGGCAGGCCGGTGAGCTCCGAGATCATCGTCTGGTACTCGAACATCGCCTGCAGCCCGCCCTGCGAGACCTCCGGCTGATAGGGCGTGTATGGGGTCAGGAACTCGGAGCGGGAGACGATCGAGTCGACCAGCGCCGGAACGTAGTGGTCGTACATCCCGGCGCCCAGGAACGACGTCTGCTCGTCGCAGGACACGTTTGCCCCGGCGAGCCCACGCAGATAGGTGTAGACCTCCTGCTCGCTGCGGCCGGGCGGGAGGGCGAGCGGCCGCTGTAGGCGCAGCGCGGAAGGGACGTCGGAGAACAGGTCGTCGACCGAGCCGGCCCCAATCAACTCGAGCATCGCGACGCGGTCGGCGTCGGTTGTGGACGTGTACCGGCTCATTCGCCAGCCTGACCGCGATAGGCATCGGCGTCGACCAAAAAGGCGACCTCGCCAGGGTCACTCAGCCGGACCTCGACGAGCCAGCCGTCGCCGTACGGATCGCGGTTGACCGCTGACGGATCAGACGCGAGCCCCTCGTTGACGGCAACGATATCCCCCGAGAGCGGCGCGATCACATCGGAAACGGCTTTGACCGACTCGAGCTCCGAGTACGGCTCGCCCCGTGTCACGGTCGCGCCGAGGGACGGCGCGTCGAAGTACACGATCTCGCCGAGCAGGTCCTGGGCGTACCACGTCACCCCGAACCTCGCCGCCGTGTCACCCACGTAGGCCCAGTCGTGATGCTCGCTGTAGCGCACACCGTCGGGAAAGCGCTCGTCAGTGGACACCGCAATCCCCTAGATACAACGGCTTCGATCCGACGACCCCGGGACGCACCTGACCACGCACGTCGATCTCGATTCTGGTGCCGGGCTGGGCACGCTCGGCCGGGAGATAGGCGAGTCCCATCCCGATTCCGAGGCTCGGCGAGAACGAGCCGCTCGTAACAACTCCGCCACCGAGGACGGCGTGCCCGTGGCGTGCGATCCCGGGGCCGTCAATCACGAAAGGGACCAGCCGATCGACTGGTCCGGCCTCACGAACTGTGCGGACGGCCTCGAATCCAATGAACCCGGTCGTCTCCTTGCAACACCAGGCGAGTCCAGCCTCGATTGGATTGCGGTGCTCGTCGATGTCGTTGCCGTAGAGATGGAAGCAGGCTTCGAGCCGGAGCGTGTCGCGCGCTCCGAGGCCGCAGGGCGTCGCCCCCGCGTCGAGCAGCGCGTCCCAAACTTGTGGGGCGTCGTCGGGATCGAGCAGCAACTCGACCCCGTCCTCGCCTGTGTAGCCGGTGCCGCACACGAGCACCGGCGCTCCCGCCACCGTCCGGTCGCAGGTGTGCATCCGCCTCGGCAACGGCCCGTCGGCCAGCTGCCCCACGAGCACGCGAGCCCGCGGACCCTGCACGGCCAGCATCGAATAGTCCTCGGCGCGTTCGATCACCTCGACCGCGAACGCGCCGGCCTGCGCGCGGAACCAGGCGAGGTCCTTGGCGTGGTTCGCGGCGTTCGTGATAGTGAGGAAGCGGCGCGGAGCGAGACGGTAGATAAAGACGTCGTCGAGAATGCCGCCGTCCTCACGGCAGATCAGGTTGTACTGGGCGCCGCGCTCGGGAAGGGCGGCGATGTCGTTGGACACGAGGTGCTGGAGCATCGCGACGGCGCCCTCGCCACGCGTCTCGATCTGCCCCATGTGTGAGACATCGAAAGCGCCGACGTCGCTCCGGACGGCAACATGCTCCTCGCGTATGCCGCTGTACTGGATCGGCAGTTCCCAGCCGGCGAACGGCACGAGCCGGGCGCCGGCGATCCGATGGCGCTCCCACAGCGGCGTTCGCCGCGCGGCGCCGCCCACTTCAGCCTGAATCATCGGGCTCAGTGCTCTTCTTCAGGCACCGCGTACCAGCGCCGCCGCTCGCCGACCTTGGCGCGCATCTTCCAGCGCCGGCCCTTGGGCGCTTCCTCGAGCGTGGTCAGAAGTGTCCTGATCTGGTCGTGCACCCGGGTGGTGTGCTCGAACCCCTCGAGTTCGCGCGCGAACTGATCGACGCGCTCGGCGCTGTTCGTGGTCGTCCGCCACAGACCCCAGTCGTCGGCCGCGAGCGCACTGACATAGCGAACGTTGATCCCATCGTCGTCACCGGTGAGATCGTGGTCCGTCAACAGGGCCAGCATGTCGAGGTAATCCTTGTGGTTGGTCTCAACGATCTGCAGCTTGAGGAGCAACAGATCCGCGAGTGACAGCGTCTGTGGATCGATGTCGATCCGCTTGGAGAAGTCAAACGCGTGGCACATCTCCATCTTGTCGAGGAAGACATCGACCTGCCGCTCGTTGACCGGATCCCAGAAGTACAGACGGTGGCCACCGTGGAGCGCATTGAACGATTGATCCTGCTCGTAGCCGAGCCCATCCATCAGATCCCGGATCGCGCGGCCTCGCCGGGCCGGCGCAACCACGTCGATGTCAGCGTAATCCCGGTGCAGTGGCGGCTTGCGGGCGCTGGGGCAGCGGATAGCAACGGCGACTCCACCGATCATGCGCATCGGGATCTCCTGCTCGGTCCCGACCACGACGAGGCGCTCCGCCTCGGCGATTGGATCAGCGATCGGTGTCGTCACGGTGCTCACAATGCCTCCTCATAAATCGCCGCCGCGTCCTCGATGCGGAGCTGGCGTGGATTGATGGTCGCGGAGAAGTGCTCGAGAGTCAGGCCGACGAGCTCCGGAATGTCGTGCGCGGTGGCGCCGAACGCACCGAGCGTCGGAATCTCGAGCCGGGCGTTCAGCTCGTGCAGCCACGCAAGCAATTGCTCGCATGCCGCCTCGTCGCCCAGCTGCACCCAGTCGGGCGAGATCTCGCGAGCGATACGGGCGTATACCGGGGTGGCCGCGGGCATCGTGAACGCGGTGGTGTGAGGTAGGAACATCGCGATCGAGGCGCCGTGCGGGACCCCGAACCTCCCGCCGACGACCTCGCCGAATGCGTGGTCGAGACCCGCCTCTGCGTTGTAGAGAGCAAAGCCGGCGAGCGCGCTCCCGAGCTGCATCGCGAGCCGCGCATCGAGATCCGTGCCGTCCTCAACCACCTTCAGCAGGTTGTGGCCGAGGAGGCGGACCGCCCCGAGCCCGGCCGGCTCCATCAGCGGGTGGGCAAGGGTGACGACGAGCGCGCCTATCGCCTGCGCGAGTGCATCGATGCCAGACCAAGCCGTCGCTCGGGGCGGAAGCGACACGGTGAGCTCGGGATCGAGCAGCGCGAGTGTGGGCCAGTAGTGCTTGTCGATGATCAGGTACTTGCGCCGGGCCTCCGGGTCCGCGACGACCATGCCGCAGCCGACCTCGGAGCCGGTGCCGGCCGTCGTCGGCACGCTGACGAACGGCACGCCCGGGTTGGGGACCAGGTCGAAGCCTTCGAACGGCCGGATGCTGCCGTCGTTGTGCGCAGCCACGTTGATCGCCTTGCCGGCGTCGAGAGCGGAGCCGCCCCCCACGCCGACGATCAGATCGGCCTCGTGCTCGGCGAGGAGAGCCGCTCCCCGGGCGACGTCGCCCTCGGTCGGCTCGCTCGCGATGGCGAGCGTCTCAGTCGCGATCACGGCCGCGTTGAGCGCGTGCTCGATGCGGTCGGTGATTCCGGCCGCCTGGACGCCGATGTCCGTGACGAGGAGTGCTCGGGTGACATCGGGCAGTGCCTCGGTGATCTCGGTCCCGGCGCCGGCTGTGATGCCGGCGCCGTAGAGGACGCGGACGGGTGCGTGGTACGTGCGTAGCGTTGTCTTGGTGATGCTCATGTCGATCGGTCCTCTCGGATCACTCGGGTGGGAGACTCGCCATGGCAACGTCGAACGGGACTCCCTGTCTGATTCGGATGGCGCGCATCACCCAGAACGTCACGAACCCGAGCACCCAGAAGCCCAGGAAGAAGAAGAGCTCGGTGCCACTGTTGGCGCCGAACACCTTGTTGCTCAGGAACGCATAGATCATCACGGCGAGCATTACGAAGGCCGGCGCACCACACAGCGCGATCACCGGCACCCCGAACAGCTTCCGCCTGACCGGCTCGGGCGAGGAGTCGAACAGGTTCTTACGCAGCCATGGGAATGCAACTGCCGCGAGGCAGGTCGTCGCGAACGCGGAGATCCATCCCATGGTGGCGCCACCTATGAACGAGATTCCGCCGTGGTAGGTGTAGAAGTACAGCGCTATTTCTGCGACCACCACGGCGATCAGGGTGGCGTTCACCGGGCTATGGGTGCGGTCGTTGACAGCTGCGACCTTCTCGGGCAGCAGTCGGTCGAACGACCAGGCGAACAGGCAGCGGGTAGCCGCGATCGCGGTGAAGATCATCGACGCCATCAGAATGCACACAAACGCGAGGTTCATGATGATCACCAGGATCGTGTTCGAGTTGGTGATCGACGCGAGGAAGTTGAAGTACGGTGCACTCGCGAACGGATAGTGGGCCGTACCGTTCAGCGTCCACGCGGCCGAGAGGAAGTTCGAGCCCCAGGTGTGGACTGCGGCCAGGGCCATCAGCAAGAACACGAAGCCGCCGACGATGACCGTGCCGAAGATCGCGAACGGGATCGACTTGCGGACGTCTCGCACTTCGCCGCCGGTGTAAACGGCGTACATCACGAACAGCGTGCTCAGACACAGGAACGCGACGCTGAGGATCGTCTGCCTGATGCTTCCCCAGCCGCCGGTGGGATGCGCGTAACCGGCATGCGTGGCGGCGTGCATGAACCCGGCGTACGACGAGTAATGGTTGAGGTTCTTGACGAACGTGGCGTGGCTCGTCAACCCGACCACGGCAAGCGCGACCAGAACGCCGAACATGCCGGCGTAGAAGAGGAGCTTCTGGATTCGCAGCGCGCCACGGAGGTTCAGCAGAATGCCGCCGATCACAATGATCACAAGGGTTCCGACGCCGAACGCCCAGCCGTGCCCACTGAGGCTCGAGGCCCAGCTGGTCAGGGTGTGATTGCCCGTCGACAGTCCAATCGATGCGAACATGCCCGACAGGCCGACGGTGGCAACCCAGTTCGCGTATACGCCGAGGATGATCAGGTTCCAAGCGGTCGCACTCATGTTGGCGGCCAGCCCGATTGACGGGTGAAGTGTCCGCGAGATGAACACGTAATCGCCACCCGAGCGCGGCATCGCGATCCCGAACAGGACGTAGACACCGCCCAGGAAGGCGGCGGGTATCAACGAGAGCAGTACGGCCACCGGGAGGTTCGTCCCGGGGAACAGCCATGGCAGGCTTACGAGCGTGATCGCGGCGATCGCGAAGTTGAAGCACACCAAGCTGCCGATCAGTGCATTTCCGCCGCTGATCTCACGCACGAGGCCGGAGGACCGGCGCACGTACATCTTCGGTGCCGAGCTCGCGCTCGACTGAGCGCCCACAGCGGGCATGTCCTGCTGAATTGCCATCTCTCCTCCTCGTCCTAACCTGAAGTCAGGACGTAGCCTTTGATGCCGTTTGCGTTGAGGTCGATGATTGCCCCGCGGAGGATCCCGTCCGGGTACTCGCTGCCGGGGTTGACGACGAGCGTGCGGCCGATCTTGGTCACGCCGCGCCCTTCGTGGATGTGCCCGTGCAGCGAGGCGATCGGCTGGTACTGCTCGATCGCGTCCCGCACGGCGGTGCTGCCGACGGGAATCATCACGGGCTGGCCACCAGCCATCACCGTGGACATATCCTCGGTCAGCTGTGGGGCCATGTCGAGGCCCGAGTCGTACGGCGGGCAGTGGAGGTTGAACACGAGCTCTTTCGTGCCGCCGCCGTCGTCCACGGCGTCGTGGATCCTGCGCGCGAGGTCATCCTCGGTGGTGTCGCGAGGGCACTGCCACGGCGTCTGATTGGCAAACCCGACACTGACCAGTGACCGGCGCTCATCGATCTCGACGGTACGTCCCTCGGCGAACACGGCGATCTCGGAAGTGCGCAGAAGATCGTCCAGGTCGAGCGGGTCGTCGTTGCCGCAGTTGATGATCAGCCGGACCCCGGTGCCGGCGAGGCGTTCGGCTGCCAGCGTCAACCACCGCTCGACGCGAATCTCCGCGAGGCGCAGGAAGTAATCCTCGACCGCCTGCGGATTGGTCTCCAGCTCGCTGACGTCGTCGCTCGTCGCCTGGAACGCATACAGGCCGGCGTTCGCTGCTTGCTTCTCGAAATCCCGAATCTCGTCGCTCGACTCGAGCCGGACCTCGCCCGAGCCCATCGTCGCGACGTAATGGCCGTTGACCGGCACGATCGGCACGACGCGCTTGCCGGTGATGTCCCCACCGAGGATCAGCACGTTCGCCTTGTATGCCGCGGCGGCGTTGATGAACTTGACCCAGCATTGATCAGAGCCGTGGAGGTCTGTCACGAAGAAGACGCGCAGTGCCTCTCCTGACGACTTACGCTTGAACACGCTGAACTCCCCTCGAGCGACCGTTGACGGCGCAGGTGACCATCGCGAGCATGTCGAAGATCAGGTTGGCCCCGAGCAGCGCGGTGACCTGTCCGGGCCCGTCGTAGATCGGCGAGATCTCGACGACGTCGAAACCTACGAAGCTGACGTCAGACAGCGCACGCAGGTAGGAGATCGCCTGGAAGCTCGTCGGGCCGCCGACCTCGGGGGTTCCGGTGCCCGGCGCGAACGCAGCGTCCACGAAGTCGATGTCGAACGTCAGGAACGTTGGTCCGTCGCCGATCCGCTCGCGGACACGGTCGCCGAACTCGCCGGGCGTCAGGGTGGCGAGCTCGCGCCACGGGATCATCATGACGCCGAGCTCCTCGGGGATCTCCTCGTCGGAGACGTGGTACAGCGGCCCGTGCATCCCCGCCTGAATGACGCGCGATGGATCGACGATGCCCTCTTCCAGGGCCCGCCGGAACATCGTGCCGTGGGCGTAGGGGCGACCGAAGTAGCTCTCCCACAGGTCGGTGTGCGAGTCGAAGTGAACGAGGCCCAGCGGTCCGTGCACGGCCGCGATTGCGCGCAGCTCGGCGAGCGTCACCGAGTGATCGCCGCCCATCCCGATCGTGACGACGCCGGCTCGGACGAGTGGAGCGACGAATTGTTCGATCCGCTCCAGCGTGTCCTCGATATATCCGGGGACCGTCGGCGCGTCGCCATAGTCGACGGTCGACAGCTCACCGAACACCTGCACGCCCTGATCGGCGTGGTAGGTGCGGATCATCCCCGAGGCGGAGCGGATCGCCTCAGGACCAAAGCGGGCGCCCGGCCGAAACGAGGCGCCACCATCCCACGGCATCCCGAAGAGCGCGCACTGCACACCCTCCAAGTCCTGCACGTAAGGGAGGCGGGCGTACGTCCGGGGGCCGGTGAAACGTGGAGCAAGTAGGGCATCTGGTGGCTCATACATGACGGCGTAAGGTCTATCCCCTGCGCCCGAGCCGCGGTAGTCACCGAGCGTCCGAAGTTCGCGATGCTAGTTTGGAGGATCCTCCAAATGCCCTGACGGGCCGCCGGCGGTGCGGAGCGCCTCCAGCGCGATGAACAGGTTCACCCGTTCCTCGAACGACGACAGTGCTCTGCCGGTGAGCTGCTCAACACGGCCGATCCGGTAGCGGAGGGTGTTGACGTGGAGATGGAGCTGCTCGGCGACGCGCTGCCAGTGGCCGCCGTCCTGAAGGAACGCGTCGAGCGTCTGGATCAGGTCGCTGCCGCGTTCGCGGTCCTGATCGAGGACGGGGCCGAGCACGGCCCGGGCGAACGCCGCGCGCGCGTCAGCGCTTTGAGCGGCGAGCAGGACCCGGTAGGAGCCCGCGTCGGCATACGTCGTTACGCCGCCCGCACCGCCACGAAGATGCGCGTAGTCGGCCGCCAGCCGCGCCTCGGCGACACTGCGGCGCAGGCCGCGTACCCCCGTGTGCGAAGAGGAACCTACCGCGGCGTTGGCCGGGACGCCCTCGCCACCGAGCGTCTGCGCCAGATCAGCTGCCAGCGTGGTCTCGTCGACGGAGGACGCGATCACGATCGCCAGCGAGCCGTCGACGGCCACGACGCCGGCGACGCCGCGCCGCGACAGCATTCCCGCGGCGGCGCGGGCGGCGCGCCGCGTCATGCCCGCGTCCTCTGGGTCGAGGACCGACAGCGCGATCGCGACGAGCGGCCGGTCGGGATCGATCCTGAACGACCGAAACCGAGCCGCGAGCTCCATCGTCCGTGCCTCGCCCTCGGCAACGAGCTCCAACAGCTCATCGGCCAGACGCTCGTTGAACTCACGGCTCATCAGCACGCGGGACAGCTCGAGACCTAGAAACGCGAGCTCATGCCCGATCGCGTCCTGCTCGTCCTCGCTCCACTCGCCAATCGCGCGGAAGCACACGAGGAACGCCTCAACCGCCCCCGCCGCCGTCACGGGGAACACCGTCACCGAGACGCCGTTCGCGATCGTGCCGGTCGGTTGTGACGGGTCCGCGCCGGCGGCCGCGGCGCGTGCGACAGCGAGCGCATCGTCGTCCGGCACCGCGCTGCCAATCGTCTGGCCGGCATGGTCGACGAGCACGAACGGGACGCCGTAATCGCGCGCCATGATTCGCAGGACCCCGTCGAGGCCTCCACCACGGCTGACGCTCCTGAGCAGCACCTCGTCCCGGCGCAGCCGTCCGACCAGCCCTCGCTCGCGCTGGGCGGCATGATCGGACGCGACCTCCTCCGAAATGGCCACGAACGCCATGTCGTGCGGAATCTGCAGCAGCGGGAGCCCGGCGGCCTCGCAGGCGGCGATGAGGTCCTTCGGCGTGCGTGTCGCCGCCTCTGTCAGCCCGTAGCCGATCGCCACCACGCCGGCCGTCGAGACACTGCCGACGAAACGCTCCGAGTCGGCGCGGCGATGGCGCCACTGGCCATTCGTGAGGATCAGCTCGCCGCCGCGGAGGTATCGCGACGGATCCGGCAGGTCGGTCGCATGGACCCAGCGAATCGACGCGTCGAGGCCCTCATGCCCGGCGAGCACCACGATCTCTGGCGAGAACCTCTCGACGAGCTCAGCGACACGCATGCCTACTCGGGCCCCACGCGGCCCGAGTCTACTTGCCCTCGCACAGCCCAGATCGGCCCCGATCAGCCGAGCGAGGCCATCACGTGCTTGATCTGCGTGTAGTCCTCCAGGCCGTACATCGAGAGGTCCTTGCCGTAGCCCGACTGCTTGGCGCCGCCGTGCGGCATCTCGCTGGGAAGCAGCCCGTGATCATTGATCCACACACACCCCATCCGCAGCGAATTGGCGACGCGCAGCGCTCGGCCGACGTCTTTAGTCCACACCGACGCGGCCAGCCCGTAGGGGGTTCCGTTCGCCCACGCGACCGCTTCGTCCTCGTGTGCGAATCGCTGGACCGTGATCACAGGGCCGAAGATCTCGCGCTGGATCAGCTCGTCGTCCTGCCTCAGGCCGGCGACCACCGCGGGCTCCAGATAGAAGCCAGGCCGGTCTGGCGCCACTCCGCCCGTGACGAGCTCGGCGTGATCCGGCCGGCGCTCGACGAAGCCCTCGACGCGCTCTCGCTGCCTGGAGCTGTTCAGCGGTCCGAGCGTCGTGTCGGGAGACGCGGTGTCGCCGATCACGAGTTGCTTCGCCTGCTCGGCCAGGCCGGCGACCACCTCGTCATAGACCCCGGCGCCCGCCAGAACTCGCGTGGCCGCCACGCAATCCTGCCCGGCGTTGTAGTAGCCAAAGCCGGCGATCCCCTCGATCGTCGCGTCGAGATCCGCATCGTCGAAGACCACCACCGGCGCCTTGCCACCAAGCTCGAGATGAACCCGCTTCAGCGTCTGCGCCGCGTGCGCAGCGACCCACTTGCCGGTCTCCACCGACCCGGTCAGCGACACCAGCGCGACATCCGGGTGCTCGACCAGCGCCGCTCCCGGCGCGTTCCCTCCGACCACGACGTTCAAGACCCCCTGGGGGAAGATGTCGGCCGCGAGCTCGGCCAGGCGCACCGCGGACACCGGTGTCGTCGGCGATGGCTTGAGCACAGTCGTACAACCGGCCGCGAGCGCCGGGGCGATCTTCCAGATCGCCATCATCAGCGGGTAGTTCCACGGTGCTATCTGCCCGACCACGCCGACCGGCTCGCGCCGGATGATCGACGTGTATCCCTGTACGTACTCGCCGGCGGCCCGGCCCTCCATGCACCGCGCGGCACCGGCAAAGAAACGGAGGGGATCGACTATCGCCGGGATCTCGTCCGCCTTCACTGCCTCGATTGGCTTGCCCGCGTTCTGGGACTCCAGCATCGCCAACTCGTCCGCATGCTCCTCAATCGCGTCAGCAAGACGCAACAGCGCGAGCGAGCGCTCCTGCGGCGTGGTCCGTCCCCACGACTCGAATGCGCGCGTCGCGGCTGCCACGGCGCGGTCGACGTCTTCGCCGGTCGAAGACGGCGCACGCGCGATCTCATCGCCGGTCGAGGGATCGACGATCGACTCCGTGGCTCCCGTGCTCGCGCTTACGAACTCGCCGTCGATGAAATTACTCAACTCGTTTGTCGCGATTGCCAAGACTTCCTCTCCTTATCTGCGGAATCTCTCGCTCGTACAGCAAAGAGCAGGCCGTCGTGTCGTCGCATTCGCGATACGGGCACCGACAGCCAACTATGGATGCGAGGTCTAGCTGTAGGGCCGACCGCGCGCTAGGCACGGCGCCTCCGAACTTCGAAGCGTTGCCTTGGAGGATCCTCCAACTTCTACGAGAAGCTCGGCGTCGCCTCGCCACAGGAGCTCGCGCTCGCGTCGTCCTCGACGAGAACCGCCCGAGGTCGTGCTCCAGACACCGCTCACATAGCGCGGGCGGTTCGACCGCGGATGGCGGGCCTGGAGCAGCGGTGCGCATTTCGGATCGGCGCGACCTAATAGGTGCTGGAATGCGTCCCATGACCGACGACGCCGACGCAACCCCCGCCACGCCTGATCCTGACGACCACGTCGCCCGCCTGCAGGCGCAGATCGATGCCGCCAAGGCCCGCCGTGCGGGTTACCGCGCCCGGGCCGACGAGACGGTTGCTCGAGGGGGCCCCGCGCGCGCGACGGACGAGGAGCTGGGGATCATCAAGACCGACGACACGGTCGGCAGGATCGCCGCTGACGCGAGCCAGGAGGCCCGGAGCAGGCTGAGGGGGCTGATGTCGCGGTTCGGGCGGGGCGGGAAGTAGGGCGGAGGGACCGAATGCAGGTCTGACGATCGCGGGTGGTTCGATCAATGCGGGGCGAGCTCGCCGTAGAAGTAGGAGGCGGTGACGCCGCCGTCCACGAGGAAGTCGCTGCCCGTGATGAACGCGCCGTCGAGGCCCATGAGGAGCGCGCCGACGGTCCCGACCTCGTCCGGGGTGCCGGCGCGCCAAGCCGGACACGACTCGATCATGCGCCGGTATCCCTCACCGCGGGGACCCGTCAGTTCGTCCTTCGCGAGCGGGGTGATGATGATGCCGGGGCTGACCGTGTTGATCCGCGCGCCGCGCTTGCCCCACCGCACGGCCTCGGCCATCACGCGGAGTGAGTTCGCAGGTTTGGCCAGTTGGTACGCGTGCAGGGAGTCGGTGCGAAGCCTTCCGCAGCAAGTGGGCAGCCCACAACGTCCGCTTCCACGACGCCGGCACCAAACGACTCCACCATCCCATCGTCGGCGACCTCGAGCTCACCTACGAAGCGATGGAGCTCTCCGCCGACACCGGCCTGGTCATGTTCGCCTACACCGCCGAACCCGGCACCAAAATCAGAGCAAGCACTTCAACTGCTGGGAAGCTGGTCAGCAACGCCCGTCGAGCGCGCAATCCGCACCACCGACCAAGCATGAGCGCGACTGGGCCAATAACCGCGTTAGGCCTCCTCGACGAGCGTTGGGAGTGTCCTAGGTGTAGTTCCTGATCACGTTGTTCCGGTCTGAGGGGGTGAGCCATCCGGTGCTCCTTGGAGGCTGACAGGTGCTCAAGCCAGTCAGTCCCAAGGAGGACACTGGATGTAGATGCGCGCTAACGCCAGGCTCAGTCTGAAGGGTCGCGAGCTAACGGTGCCCTTCGCCAAATCGGGGCATCGACATCGTGGCTCGTTTGCGGCGCAGGCCGTGGCGCAGGCCGTGGCGCTGCTCCGGTAGAACCGGCTGTCGTCAGCCGCGAGGGCGATCCGAGATCGCAGCCGCCCGTACGTACGCCGGGCGTGCCTCACCGCGCTGCACGTAGGCCTCGAGCGCCGGCCATGGTTCCAGCAGCCCTCGCGTGTCGGCTCCCTGAAGCACGCTCGCGCACATCACGTCAGCAACGCTGAAGCGATCGTCGACGAGCCAGTCACGCTCGGCGAGCACCGACTGCATCGCGCCAGCCGCCTCGGCGAAGCGATCGCGCGCGGAGGAGTCGATGACCCCGTCGCCGGGCTCGCGAATCCAGCGAAACAGCGGCCCTTCGAGCTCCGAGACCGCGAACACGACCCACTGGTACACGAGCCCTCGCTCGCTCGAGCCAACGGAGCCGATCAATCCAGCGTCCGGGTTTAGATCGGCCAGTTGGAGGCAAATCGCCGCGGATTCGAACATCGTCGCGCCGTCGCCGAGCTGAAGCGCGGGGACCCGCCCCAACGGGTGGCGCAGCAGGTGCTCGTCGGACCGGCGCTGTGCACCCTTGATCTCGGTCAAGTCATACGGTGCGCCGATCTCCTCCAGCAACCACAGCACACGGCTCGACCGAGTTCGCGGCATGTAATAGAGCCGCGGTGGCGTCATCCGCAGAAGCCTACCGATGGCGCCAGGCTGCCAGGCAACCGCGCGATCGTCCGCATCATCGGTGGATGCCGCGAGCGCGCCCCCTTGGACCCCGCCCGTTCGTCACGGGCGGGGTCCTGGCGTTCATCTAGGAGCGGCGGTGACCGTCATCCCAGGGCGGGAAGGGCCATCCGGAGCCGCTGGTCTGCCTGCAGTCGACTCCTTGGTTGTTGCACCAGATCATCGTGGTGTCGAACTTCCCGAGCCATGGTGTGGGCTGTTGCACAGCGGCGCTGACCTCGCCGACGTAGCTCGAGGCGTCGTCGACGTTGCCGTACCCGTTGTATGCCGGCAGTTCCGGATACGGGAACAGCGGTAGCGTCCGTACCGCCGCCGTCGTGGCGGGAGCGCCCAGCGTCGGAACCGCGTCGGTGAGATCGCTCGTCGGGGGGGCGCCGGGCCCACCCGGTCCGCCGGGTCCGCCCGGTCCCCCGGACGATGTGGCTGGCGCATATTGCGTCGCTACGAGCGCGTTCGGAGAGATGTGCTTCTCCGTCCACGCGACGACAGCCCCGAGTCCGTCGTAGGTGTCGGGGCCGTTGCCGCCGCAGTGACCGACGCTCGGGAGCAGGTAGTACTTGGCGAACTGCTGGGTGGCACGCAGTCCACCCATCGCCTTGATGACGGCCTGGTAGTAGGCGATCGAGGTGATCGTCGGAATCGACCAGTCGGCCTCGCCCTGCCACAGGATGAGCTTGCCGCCGGCCCGTTCGAACGGTCGCAGGTCGGGATTGGTCGCGTCCCAGTACGGCGCGAGTTTCTCGATCTGCTCGAACTCGGCCTTGGTGAATGGCTCATCATTGACTTCCGTCTGGGTGAGGGGCGGCGCGCCCGTCGAGGGCGTGCCGAACGCGAAGTCCTGGTACCAGGCGGTGATGAACGACGCTGGGGTGGCCGTCCCTCCGGGCGTCAACGGGAGGTTCGCGCTGGTGCCGTTGCTCCAGTTGAACTCGCTACCGAGCGAATATCCACCCGGGTACAGGTGTTCGCCCTCGGGATCCACAGGCCCGTTGTGGATCTTCTCCACGACCGCGATCTGCGCCGGTGTCAGGCAGTTGGTCGTCAGGGTTGCTGAGCACTCGACCGAGTCGAGGTTCAACTTCTGCTCGCACGCCCGGTAGTCGAGCATCAGCCCAACCGTCGGATAGCACGCTTTCATCGCCGCGTTCAGGACGATGGTCGCCTCCGGCTGGTCCAGGATCGTGCTCCCGGAATAGTCAGGCCCGGTGTAGTTGGCGGCGTACGTGTACTCGTGCAGGACGGAGTTGAGCTCCGTCATGATCGACGCCGGAGCACCGGCCAGGACGCCATTGAAGTCCCTCGGATATCGCTGGACCTCACCGAGCGCCTCGTGGCCGCCCTGGGAGCACCCGTCGAAATACGAATACCTCGGCCCGACGCCGTAGAACTCGTAAGCCAGTCCCTTCGAGACCAACGCAACGTCGTGATACGACAGGTACGCGAAGTCAACTCGCTGCAGCGCATCCTGGGACCAGGTAGTTCCCATGCCGCTGTGCCCGTCGTCCTCGGCCGCGAGGACGAAGTCGCCGTCCGCCAGTGGCTGATACCCGGTCGTCTCAGGCGGATTGATCCCAATGCTGCCGCACAGCCCACCGCATCCGATCTGCAGATACCGCTGGCGCCAGGTGTTGATCGGGAGCAGGATCTCGAACCCGATGTACGTATTGACATGCCCTGTGACCGCGCAGTACACGGGCGAGTTCGGCGAGGCGCTGGTTGTCTGCTCCGCCGTAATATCGATCGTCTGGCCAGCTACCTCCGTGGTCTGAGCGAGATCCGCACAGGACATCCTGGCCGGCACGACCCGTAGGTCAGCGAGGCCGGAGCTGGCGCCCTGGCCGCTACTCGAAGCGCTAGCCGTGCTATGCGCTCGAAGACTGGCTGCGCTTGGCGTGGCTTGATGACCGGACGCCGGAACCGCAAGCACGACGACTGAGCAGATCGCCGCTACTGCGACGACAGATCCCAGGGCGCACTTGCGCTGGGCGGACCGCTTGAGCGGCCGCGAGAAGCCCATCACGTACGTCTCCTCTCCTCTGAACATGGACTGCCGGAGCTCGACGACCATCTGGAAGGCACGCCACAAATCGAGGGGCCGGCGATGCGCAGTCTCGACCTGACTTGAAAGCCATTCGGCAGAAATCCCTAAGAGAGATCTAAGAGCCCACTCGCGAAGGGGCCGCGGTTCCGGCATGATCAGGCTTGGTCGACGATGCGATTGCTCGTGATTGAGGACGACGATGCCGTGCGGTCGGCGATTCGGCGCGCGCTGTTGCTGGCGGGCTACGAGGTCTTGCTGGCGGCCGATGGCGAGGACGGGTTGCTCAAGGCCGGGACGGCCATGCCCGATGCGATCGTGCTCGACCTGGGCTTGCCGGTCATCGACGGAATGGAGGTATGCCGACGGCTGCGACGGAGCGGCAACCGGACGCCGATCCTAATGTTGACGGCGCGCGACGCGGTGGACGATCGCGTCGACGGGTTGGAAGCCGGCGCCGACGATTACCTCGTCAAGCCGTACGACGTGCGCGAGCTCCAGGCGCGACTGAAGGCGATCATGCGTCGCCAGGTCGCCGGCAGTGACGGGCAGGCATTGCGGTTCAGCGACCTCGAGCTTGACGCCGATGCGCACGCGGTGCGGGTTGGTCAGCGAAGTGTCGAGCTAACCCGGACCGAGTATCTGCTCCTTGAGATTCTCATGCTCAATCCGCGTCGGGTGTTGTCGAGCGAGCTGATCTACGACCGGGTGTGGGGCTACGACTTCCCGCTGGCCGGAAACACGTTGAGGGTCTACATCGGATACCTCCGGCGCAAGCTGGAGGCCGACGGCGCTCCACGGCTCATCCACACCGTGCACGGCGTCGGGTACGTCCTGCGCGAGCCATGAGCCTTCGCCGGCGGATCACCGCGGCGGTCGCCGTCGCAGTGGCCGGAGTGGCCGTGACGCTGGCGGTGGCAGGCTACGTGTCGACTAGATCGGAGCTGACGAGCCAGGTCCGCCAGGAGCTCTGGCAACGCTCGAGGTCGTTCATCGGGGGCGGATCCGGCCAAGGCGAGTCTCGCACCGAGGCAGACCGACGATCGGCCTCAGAGCCCGGTGGTGGCCCGGAAGCGTGCTCATTGCCGGCCGCGCTGGTCGGACGATCGTCGTCGACGCTGACGTCATCTCGTGCGCTCGGCGGGGCGCCGCCGTATTTTCAGTCGGTCTGCCCAAATCGTCGGGTCGTCACCGCCGACGGATCGGTGCCGCAGCTGCCAGTGACACGTCAGGTGCTGGACATCGCCAGGACGACACGCGGAAGCTTCTACTTCGCCGCGAACGTCCACGGTGTCCACGTCGAGGTGCTCACTTTCGCCGATCAGCCGGATCGCAAGGCAAATGAGATCGCGCTGTCGCTGGCGCCGGTGGACTCTGCGTTGCACGCACTGCTGATGACCTACCTTTGGCTGATCGGCGTCGGTGTCGTGGTCGCAGGGATCGCCGGGATGGTGATCTCACGCTCGGCACTGTCACCGATTCTGCGCTTCTCGGCCGACACCGAGCAAGTGACCAGATCGCCGGATCGCCGGCGGCGGCTCGAGGAGACTGGCGCGGAGGAGCTGCGACAACTGGCGTCGAGTTTCAATCACACGCTCGACGCGCTCGAGCGATCGCTCGAGTCACAGCGCCACCTCATCGCGGACGCGTCCCACGAACTGCGAACACCGATGGCCGCACTGCGAAGCAACATCCAGATCTTCCTCGACGCCGACCGCCTACCCGAGGAGGAGCGCAGAGAGCTCCAACGGGCGATCGTGGACGAACTTGACGAGCTGGCCCAGCTCGTCTCCGATGTTCTGCAGCTGGCCCGTGGATCGATGCCCGCCGAACGGGTTGAGCCTGTATACCTGGATGAGATCGTCCAAGACGCAGTCGACCGCGCCCGCCGCCGAGCCCCGGCAGTACGGTTTGAGCTGGACATCGAACCAGCCGTGATCCTCAACTCCCCGGAGCGAGTGTCCAGAGCGGTGACCAACGTCATCGACAACGCACGTACCTGGAGTGCCGACGACGGCGTGATCGAAGTCTCGCTGTCAGACGGCGTCCTCTCGGTCCGCGATCACGGCCCAGGCTTCGCCCAAGACGACCTAGAACGCGTCTTCGACCGCTTCTATCGCACCCAAGACGCCCGCCGCCTCCCCGGGTCGGGACTCGGCCTAGCGATCGTCAAACAAGCCGCGGAGGCCCGAGGCGGGCTCGCGATCGCCGCCAACGCACGAGACGGCGGCGCGGTCGTACGGGTCTCGTTCGGACCCTCCGTCGAGCGCGGAAGCTCACGCACGGACAAGCGCGAACCGGCCATCTCGCAGTCCTCACACCACTGATGCACCGCAGCGTCGCAGCGAGATCACGAGAAGCTGGCTTGCCCTCACACGAATAAGAAACAGGTGCGTGTGAGGCGATCGTCCCGGACCGCTGCTTTCGAGATTCCCGCGTCTACGAATCGGAGCCCACCGTCTCGGACGGACGCAGTGCGTCCTGGAGCTTCTTGGTGTCCTCGTCCGACAGCGACGTCCGGATCACCGTACCGCCGTATTGCTGGAGCGCCGCGATCGCCTTGTCGGACGTCACCTGTTCGATCACCATGAACAGCGCCGATGTGCCGGGCTTGAGGTAATCGCGGACCTGCTGCTGAAAGGCCTTATCGATGCCGTTCTCGCCAAAGTGCCCGAACAGCGCCCCCATTCCGGCGCCCAGCGCCAGTCCAGCAAACGGGATGAAGAACAACAGTCCGAAGAGAAAGCCCCAGAAGCTCCCGATGGCGGCACCCCCGACGGGCCCGCTGGCTCCGTGGCCGCTGTGGACGTGTAGCTCGCCGGTCTGATCGCGAGAGATCGCAGCGACCTGGTCGGCTTGGATGATCAGCGAGGACTCGAGATGCTGGACCGTCTCAAGCGCCTGCTCGGCTGTTCCCTGGTCGGGATAGCCAATCGCGACTAGCGTTGCCATCGCGCGATTCTCCTTACTCGATTGGGTTGATCAGCTCGGCCATGCGATGCGGCCGGATCCCGGAGGCTATGTCGGGTGGGCAGCGGTGACGGGTTGAGGTGGCCCATTCACCCAGGTGAACGTGATCTGGCCCGACCCAGCGGCACCGTCGGTGGTTGGCGCTGCTCGGCTGGGCCTTGCGGCGCGTCGTGGTGCGGCGCCGCCACCGGCTCGCCACACCGGTTCGTCCTCGATCAGGCGTTCCCGAGCCTCTTTCCGTACGCGACGAGCCCGTAGATCGCGAGGATGTCGATCGCGAAGAGCGAGAGAGACCAGAACGGGTAGGCCGGCATCATCAGTAGCTGCGCTAGGGCATTGACGCCCAGTACGCCGACGCCCGCCCACCGCGCAAACTGATTCTTGACGAACACGCCCAGGGCCACGATCAGCTGCAGGACTCCGAGGCAGAGCGTGATCCAGCCCCAGGCGCTGAGATCACCGAAGACGTATCGGGCGTTGGCAACGAAGAAGTGTGCGTTGCCGATGGCCGCGATCCCCTCGATCAGGTTCATGGTTCCCACGAGCATCAGGAGGACGCCGGCGAACGCGAGGTGCGGTCGCTGCCCGTGATTCACCCTGGTGAACTCAAAGTGACTCAACGTGGGGTTCACATTCACCCAGGTGATCGGCACGAGTCAAGTGCGCGTGCCGAACCGGTTGACGTAGCGTCCTTCGAACTCATTCAAGCGAGCAGCAAGAACCCGGCCGAGGTGCGCGCGTAGGCGCGTTAGGGCCTCGGCCGGCGGCCGTACGCGCGGGCCTCGATAAAACTCGAAGGAAGGGAAGTTGAGATGGCCGTTATCGAAGAAGAGACTCATCGGGCGTTGTCCGGGCTGTCCGCGGGCAACATTGAGGTTCTCGAGGAAGCGGTGGGGCTCCGAGAGCTCAATCGCGCCGGGAGTGGATTGGACGCGCGCACGTTCGCGCTTGTGAAGGTGGCGACCCTGATCGCGCTCGACGCGCCGCCGGCCTCGTACGCGTGGCAGATCGCCAACGCGTTGGAGGAGGGCGCTACCGCAGAGGATTTCCTCGGCGTGCTCAAGGCGGTTGCACCGCAGGTTGGCGGGCCGAAGGTCATCGCCGCCGCGCCCGAGATCATGCTCGCCATGGGGCTGGCGATCGACGAGGAAGGACAGGCATAGAGCCATGCCACTGTTCAGACGTCGCCCACTGCTGCGCGCGGCCGCCGTCGGAGGCGGGGCGTATGCGTTCGGGAAGCACAGGCAGCGCAAGGAGGAGGAGGGGCAGGAGCAGGCGTACCACGACGGCCAGCAGTCGGCCGCGGCGGCGGCACCGGCTCCGGCCCCGGCTCCTCCGGCACGGCACGCGCTCACCGCCGAAGACACTCAGCGCCTAAGCGAGCTCGGGAAGCTTCACGAGCAAGGAATCCTCACCGACGACGAGTTCGCGAAACAGAAGACAAACATCCTCGGTTTGTAGCCGCTCGGTTACCCGGGCGCGGCCGCCGCGCGGGTACGGCGTCCGCGCTGGAAAGCTGTCCGCGACAACCGAAAAAGGAGCATACGATCGCTGACCAGAGGCATAAGAGGGTGTCTGACTTCATCGAGCCGTTTCGGGTCAAGCCCGGGTCGAAGGTGACCCTTGCCAAGCAATTCGATCCCGGGTTCAAAGCGGGGGTGAAGAAGAAGAAGGAAGGCGTCGCCCTGCTGGATGAGGGCGTGCGACTGCTCTGCGATTACCAGGAGCGTCTGGCCGCGCAGGACACATGGGGAGTGCTCTTGGTGCTGCAGGCGCTCGACGCCGCCGGCAAGGACGGGACAATCCGCCACGTCATGAGCGGCGTGAATCCCCAGGGCGTGGCTGTGCACAGCTTCAAGCAGCCGTCGGCCGAGGAGCTCGACCACGATTTCCTGTGGCGCTACGCCAAGCGGCTGCCTGGCCGCGGCGAGATCGGGATCTTCAACCGCTCCCACTACGAGGAGGTGCTGGTGGTCAGGGTGCACCCTGAGATCCTCGATCGGGAGAAGCTTCCCGCGGCGGCGAAGCGCGGGCGGGACGTGTGGCGGCGCCGGTATCGCCAGATCAACGACTGGGAGCGTCACCTGACCGAGAACGGGATCCGCGTCGTGAAGCTGTTCTTGAATCTCTCCAAGGAGGAGCAGCGGATCCGGTTCCTGCGCCGGCTGGACCTTCCCGACCACAACTGGAAGTTCTCGGCTGCGGACGTCACGGAGCGCGAGCACTGGGACGACTATCAGAAGGCGTTCTCGGAGATGCTCTCGCACACGAGCACCGAATGGGCGCCGTGGCACGTGATACCCGCCGACCGGAAGTGGTTCGCTAGGATCGGGGCCGGGGCCGTGTTAGTGAACGCGCTGATGGAGATCGATCCTCGATTCCCGACCGTGTCCACGGAGCAGCGCGAGCGCCTCATGGAGGTCAAGGTGGCGCTCGAGGCCCAGGCGCCTGAAGGCGCGCACCGGGACCCGTTCGAGCACGAGCAGAAGGCCGCGATGTCCGCCGCGAACGACGGCCGGAACGGGCACGAGGCGGAAACGCAGGTCGCGCCGCCACCTGAGCCGGCGACATCCGAGTAGATCACGTAAGGATGACCACCACGACGCGACCCGACCCCGATCACGCCGATGGCGTCCGCAGATGGTACGACGTGTCCCCGGACGAGGTCATCGCCCGGCTCGGCGTCGATCCGTCCGTTGGGCTCTCCCGCCAGAAGGCTGCCGAGTTGCTCGAGCAGCACGGCCCGAACGCGCTTCCCGCGGAGGCAGCGGTGCCGGGGTGGCGGCGGTTCATCGAGCAATACCGCAGCTACATGCAGATCATCCTGGTGGCGGCAGCGATCGTGTCGCTCGCGATCAAGGAGTGGAGCACCGGCGTCCTGTTGATCCTGATCACGGCGCTCAACGCCGTCGTCGGCCTGCGCCAGGAGGGGAAGGCGCAGAGCGCGATGAACGCACTCAACGCGATGGTCAAGGCATCGGCACGGGTGCGCCGCGACGGCTCCGAGGCCGAGATTCCGGCGGAAGAGGTGGTGGTCGGCGACGTGGTCGTGCTGGCGGCCGGCGACGACGTGCCGGCGGACGGGCGGATCATCTCGGCAGCCTCCCTGCAGATCGACGAGTCGGCGCTGACCGGCGAGAGCGTCCCCGCCGCCAAGGGCGTCGACCTGCCCGACGGCGACAATCTCGCCCCCGGCGAACAGACCGACATGGCGTTCATGCACACGCCGGTCACGCACGGCAGTGGCGTGATGATCGTGACTGCGACGGGCGCGGACACCGAGGTCGGGAAGATCGCCGGCATGCTCGCGACGACGAAGCGCGAGCAGACGCCGCTGACCAGGCAGCTGAACACGCTGACCCTGTGGATCGCGGCGGCGGCCGGCGTGACGATGGTGATCATGTTCGTGCTCGGCGCGCAGCGCGGGCTGTCCTCGACGATCGTGTTCTCGAGCGCGGTGGCGCTCGCGATCGCCGCAATTCCGGAGGCGATGCCGACCGTGCTCCAGGTGGTCATGTCGCTCGGAGCGGCGGATCTCGCGCGGCACGGCGCGGTGCTAACTGATCTGGCCTCGGTCGAGACGCTCGGCTCGACGTCCGCAATCAACTCGGATAAGACCGGGACGCTGACGATGAACCAGATGACCGCGGTCGAGGTGGTCGATCCGACCGACCGGTACACGATCTCCGGCTCGGGCTACGAGCTCGAGGGCAAGGTCCAGCACGCCGCGGGCTCTTCGGACACGATCGACGACGCGATCCTGCCCTACGTGATCGCCAGCGACGCGACGCTCGCCGACGGCAAGGTGGTGGGCGATCCGACCGAGGGCGCCCTGCTCGTGCTCGCGCACAAGGCCGGCCTCGACATCGACGCCACGCGGGAACAGCATCCACGCCTCGCGACGCTCCCGTTCGACCCCACGTACAAGCTGATGGCGGCGTTCACCAAGGCGACGGACGAGTCGGGCAAGGACGTTGTGCGCTGCCACGTGAAGGGAGCGGCGCCGGCGGTGATGAGCCGCGCGTCGAGCGCGCTGTCCGCAGGGCAGAGCGTCACATGGGATGAGGATCTGCGCGGCCGTGCCGAGGCGAGCATGCAGAGGATGGGCGATGCCGGCCTGCGAGTGATGGCCGCCGCTTACCGCGATCTCGACCCCGGCTCATTCGACGCCGACGGCGACCTGCTGAGCTACGTCGAGGGCCTCGAGATGACCAGCCTGGTCGGCATGGTCGATCCGGCGCGCGCCGAGTCGGGGCCGGCGGTGGAGGATGCCCAATCGGCGCACATCCGGGTGCGGATGGTCACCGGCGACGACGTGATCACCGGCGCAGCAATCGCCAAGCAGCTCGGGATCGAAGGCGACGCGATCCTTGGCGCCGAGTTCGCCGCGCTCGACGAGTCAGAGCGGCTGGCGCGGATCGACCAGATCGGCGTCGTCGGCCGAGTCGCGCCCGAACACAAGGTGCTCCTGGTCGAGACCCTCAAGAAGCAGGGGCACGTGGTGGCGATGACCGGCGACGGGGTGAACGACGCGCCATCGATCAAGGCCGCGCACATCGGCGTGGCGATGGGCAGCGGGACCGAGGTGGCCAAGAACGCGGCCCGGATGATCCTCACCGACGACAACTTCGCGACGATCGTGCGCGCGGTCTCGGCGGGGCGGAAGCTCTACGACAACCTGAGCAAGTACGTCCGCTTCGTGCTGATCTCACTGGTGGCGTTCGTGCTGACGTTCCTGGGCGCGACGATCCTGAACATCGCCGACGGTCAGCCGTTCTCGCCGGCGCAGGTGCTCTACATCCACTTCTTCGTCAGCGCGCCGTTCGGTGTCGCGCTCGGCCTGGACCACGCGACCGCGGGGCTGATGGAGCGCCGGCCGCGCCCCAGCACCGAGTCGATTGTGAACCGCGGCGTCCAGCTCACCTCGGGGCTGGTCGGCCTCTACATGGCAGTCGTCATGGATCTGCTGATCTACTTCGGCAAGCAGCACTACCACAGCACGGCGGTCGGGTCGTCGATCGGACTGAGCGCGTTCGCGTTGATGCTGATCGTCTCCGCCTACGAATGCCGGAGCGTCTCCGGCACCGTGCTCGCGCGTGAGACGTTCGACAACGCCAAGATGAACTGGACGGCGGCGGCGGAGCTCGCGCTTGCGGTGATGATCACGCAGATGGACCTGTTCAACCGTCTGCTCAAGACGACGCCGCTCACCTCTCCGCAGTTTGGGCTCTCGGTGGGCTCGGCTGTCCTGCTGCTCGCGCTCTGGGAGATCGGCAAACTGATCGCCCGGCGCCGGTGACCCGCGTATAACCCCGGCGATGGCGTCGCCTTCGCTCCCCGGGATCCGCTCGCTGGCAAACTACCGGCGGTCCTGGCTGCGCAGGGACGTGGTCGCCGGGGTCGTGTTGACCACGCTGCTCGTGCCTCAGGGGATGGCGTATGCCGAGCTCGCGGGGCTGCCGGCGATCACGGGTCTGTACACGACGATCCTGTGCCTGATCGGCTACGCCGTGTTCGGTCCGTCGCGGATCCTGGTGCTCGGGCCGGACTCGTCGCTCGGCCCGATGATCGCGGCCACGATCCTGCCGATCGTCGGCTCGGGCGGCAGTCCCGAGCGCGCGATCGCGCTGGCGTCGATGATGGCGCTGATCGTCGGCGCGATCATGATCCTCGCCGGGATCGCGAAGCTCGGGTTCATCGCCGACCTGCTCTCCAAGCCGACCCAGATCGGCTACATGAACGGGCTGGCGCTGACGATCCTGATCGGGCAGCTGCCAAAGCTGTTTGGCTTCTCGACGGACGCGAACGGCCTGATCAACGAGGCGCACGCGTTCATCCACGGGGTGGCGTCGGGCGACACGGTCGGTGCGGCGGTCGCGATCGGGGTGGTCAGCCTCGCGCTGATCCTCGCGCTCGGTCGCTGGCTGCCGCGCGTCCCGGGCGTGCTGGTGGCGGTCGTCGTCGCGATCGCCGCAACGTCGGCATTCGATCTGGCCGACCATGGCGTGTCGCTGGTGGGCACGCTGCCCAAGGGGTTCCCGCCGCTCACGGTGCCGAACCCGGTGTCCGATCTTCCGCTCCTGGTCGCGGGAGCGCTCGGGATCGTGCTGGTCGCGCTCGCCGACACGATCTCGACGGCGTCGGCGTTTGCCGCACGCACCGGCCAGGAGGTCGACGGGAACGGTGAGATGATCGGGATTGGCGCCGCCAACGTCGCCGCGGGCTTGTTCCAGGGCTTCCCGGTGAGCACGAGCGGCTCGCGGACCGCGGTCGCCGAGCAGGCGGGCGCCAAGACGCAGCTGACCGGCGTCGTCGGCGCGGCGCTGATCGTGCTGATGCTCGTGCTCGTCCCCGGACTGCTCAAGAACCTTCCGAACCCGACACTCGCCGCGGTCGTGATCGCCGCGTCGCTGTCGCTGGCCGATATCCCCGGGACCGTGCGGCTGTGGAAGCAGCGCCCCGTCGAGTGCCTGCTATCGATCGCCGCGTTCCTGGGCGTCGCCTTATTGGGCGTGCTCGAGGGCATCGTGGTCGCGGTGGCGCTCTCGATCCTCAACGTTTTCCGCCGGGCGTGGCGGCCCTACCAGACGACGCTTGGGCGCGTCCCCGGACTTGTCGGACAGCACGATCGCCAGCTTCACCCAGAGGCGGAGGGGCTGCCGGGGCTCGTGATCTTCAGGTTCGACGCGCCCTTGTTCTTCGCGAACGCACGAACGTTCCGCGACCAGATCCGAAGTCTCGCGGCCGCCGACGTGCGACCGGAGTGGATCGTGATCGCCGCCGAGCCGATCACCGATGTCGACACCACCGCTGCCGACATGCTCGCCGACCTTGATGAAGAACTCAATGCCGAGGGCACGTCGTTGGTGTTCGCCGAGCTCAAGGATCCGGTCCGGGCAAAGCTCGAGCGATACGAGCTGATCGGCCCGCTCGACCCCGATCATTTCTTTCCCACGCTCGATGCCGCCGTGGACAGGTTCCGTGAGAAGACCGGTGCGGACTGGGTGCCGGCACCCCGGTAGCGGGTGTATCGACACGCTTGTTAGGCCTTAGCTTTACGGTTTAGCCTTATGCCAGCTAGGTTGTGCCACCGAAAGCTGAGCAAGCGCCCTGGCCTGTGGGCGGAACTGGGGAACGGACTAAGTGCCTTCGGGATCGCGTTTGACGGACGATCTTCCGCCGCTCGCGGAGGCCAAGCTGGCGGCCCCGCGGCAGCGACGCGGGATGGTCCGCCGGCCGCGGCTGGAGCATGCCCTCGAGGCGGGTGCGGACGCGGCGCTAACGCTGGTCGCCGCTCCGGCCGGGTACGGGAAGACCACGGCGGTCCGCGTATGGGCGGAGCACAGCGGGAGCGCGCTCGCGTGGGTGACGCTCGACGCGGGTGACAACGAGCCCGCCCGGCTGTGGACGTACGTGGCCACGGCCGTTGACCGCATCCGCAATGGCCTCGGGCGACGGGCGATCAGGCGGCTACACGGGTCCGCAACGGGGGTGGAGGCCGCGGTCGACGAAGTGATGAACGCGATCGCGGAGTTCGGGCAGCCCGTCACACTCGTGCTCGACGACCTGCAGACCGTTGTCGACAGCGAGTGCCTGGCGTCCCTTCGCTACGCCATCGAGCGGCTCCCGACGATGGCGCACCTGGTCGCGATCACACGAGCTGACCCGGCACTCGAGCTCGCACGGCTGCGAGGACGGGGAGCGCTCAGCGAGGTGCGCGCCCACGACCTCGCGTTCACGCCAGCCGAAGCCCGCGAGCTGCTGGTTGATCGGGCCGGGCTCGAGCTGGACGACGACCAGATCGAGATCCTGCTGAAGAGAACCGAGGGCTGGCCGGCCGCGCTGTACCTCGCTGCCCTGTGGCTGCGGTCGGTCGAGGACCGAGATCGCGCCGTGCGCGAGTTCGGCGGCGGGCATCGCCATGTCGCCGAGTACCTCAGCCACGAGGTGCTCGCGTCACTGGACGCGGAGCGCCGCTCGTTCCTGCTGCGCGCGGCCGTGCTCGGAAGCTTCACGGCGGAGCTTTGCGACGCCGTGCTGGACCGGTCGGACTCGGCGGCCACGCTCGCCGAGCTCGAGGAGTCGAACATGTTCGTGCTGAGCCTCGAGCGCCGGGAGTGGTACCGCGTACACGCGCTGTTCGCGGAGTTCGCAGCCGCCCAACTCGGTGCCGTGGAACCGACCGTTCCGCAGACCATCCACCGGCGCGCCGCCGAATGGCTGCGTGGGCGGGGTCTGGTCGTCGAGGCGATCGAGCACGCGGCGGCCGCCGATGACCTCCAGGTGGTCGCGGAGCTCCTCAGCGAGTACCACCTGGCGTTCATCCGGAACGGCCGCTCGGGGACGCTGGTGCGGTGGGCGCAGACAATCCCTGACGAGCTGCTGATCGAGCATCCCGACGCCGCGGTCGGCGCGGCGACAGCCGCGCTGCTTGTCGGCGGAATGACGCACGAGCGGCGCCGCTTCCTGAGGCTCGCAGACCGCGCCAGAGCAGAGAACCCCGAGCGCTTCGGCGCCTACGAGGACTGCGTGACGGCGATGGTTCGGGCTGCCGGGCTCGACGGCGGAGTCAACGAGGCCGTCGTCGAGGGTTACCGGGCGGTCGAGCTCGCTCAGCGAGGCGTCGATGAAACGTTGGTCGCAGCGCTCTCGGCACTCGCTCGTGCCCTGTACTTCGCTGGAGACCTCGACGGAGCTCGGAGCGCGGCATCGCGTGCGATAGATCACCCTGACACCGCCCGACGTGCCCCCGGCGTCGCAGTGGCACACGCAGTCCTCAGCGTTGTCGCGGCCGACCGCGGTCGCCTCGCGACCGCTCGCGACCACGCGGAAGCGGCACGCGCGATCGTCGGGCGGATCACCAGCAGCCGGAGCTGGCTGGGGTCAGCCGTGGCCGAGGCGCTCGGCACCGTGCTAGCGGCCGAAGGTGACCTTGTCGGGGCCGAGCGCGAGTTCTCCACTTCGGAGCGGTTCCTGGAGGATGAGATCGCGACCGTTCCGCACGCCCGGCTCCTCATCAGGCTTGCCGACATCCGATGCCGCCGCGGACGGCTCGACGAAGCCGCCGACACGCTCGGCCGCGCCCGGGAGAAGCTCGCCGAGCTTCGGGACAGCGGGACGGTGCCGGTGTTTGCTGATGAGGTGGCAATCGAGCTCGAGAAGGCCCGGAGTAACGCTAGCGCCGACGAGATCCTCGAACTGCCCAGCGAGGCCGAGGTCGCGGTGCTCCTTTGGTTGGCGAGCGACCTATCGGTGCGAGAGATCGGAGCTCAGCTGTACCTCTCGCCGAACACCGTCAGGTCACATGTCCGGTCGATCTATCGCAAGCTGCGCGTGGGCTCACGCGGGGAGGCTGTCGCGAGGGCCGAGGGCATCGGGCTCCTGAGCGGAACGCAATCACCCAGGTGATCGGAACCGGATCGCGTGACATCCGGGTTGGTTGTGCAAACGTAGCGACGGTGGGCGGAGGCGGAACCTATCGGCTCGAAGTCCAGGGACACCTCGGTGATCTTATGGGTCGATCGTTTCCGCGCATGCGCATCGTCTACAAGAACGGCAACACGGTCCTTGTAGGACCCGTCCGTGACCAGGCCGAGCTCAACGGTCTCTTGCAGCATTTCCTGGAGCTCGGGATCACGCTCGTCAGCTTGAACACGGTCGACGATGCACCGCACGGCTGAGTATGCGCCGGATGCGGGAGCTGCCTCTGGCGTGAACCCAGTGTGCGGTGGCGACGCAACCGGCAGGCCCGCACGAGCGCTCGCTGCTGGCGACGAACATCCGACTTAGCGTTCACCCGGGTGAATTGCTCGCGTCAACAGCGCGCGCCGACCACGCGTGCGTAGCCTGGTGGCGGATCAACAACGAGTGAGGAGAGACGCTCTATGGCGACGCTCGTCGCAGTCGGATATCCGGATCAGGGAACCGCCGAGCAGGCACGCGAGACAGTCGCGAGGCTGGAGGCGGACCTCGTCATTCAGGCCGACCAGGTCGCATCGATCTCCCGCGACCTCGAGGGCAAGTATCACGTGCATACCTCGCATGGTGGCTCGTCGGCCGGTGCGGGCGCATGGTGGGGTGGGTTCTGGGGATTCCTGTTCGGGCTGCTGTTCTTTATCCCGTTTGCCGGTCTGGCCCTCGGGGCGGGAATGGGTGCCTTGTTCGGGCACTTCGGCGAGAAGGGGATTGACAAGGCGTTCCAGGAGCAGGTGCGCGACTATCTACAGCCCGGCACCTCCGCGTTGTTCATGGTGATCGAGCAAGTGACACCCGACAAAGCCATTGCGGCGCTGCAGCAGTACGGCGGAACGGTGATCAGGACGTCGTTGTCCGAGGAGGACACGCGGGAGCTGCAGGCAGCGCTCGCGTCGCCCTCGGCGGACGCTCCCCAGTCCTAGAAACTGCAACGTCGAAGCAGCACGGGGCCCGGCGCTGGCTCCACGAGAGGTGGATCGATGGTGAGCATGGCCGCAGAGCCTGATCAGAGGCGCTGCACGACGCCGCCGGTGGTCGACGTGCAGGAGCGGGGGGCAAGCCGAAGCCAGCCTGCCTGGGCTCGGTGGAACGGTGCCCGAGGAAGGCGCTACACCATCGGCATCGAAGAGGAAATCATGCTCCTCGCGCGACCGAGCTTTTCGTTGGCGCAATGCGGCGACGCCGTCCTCAGGGGACTGACCGAGGAATTGGCCGGGCACGCCGCACCGGAGACCCACGCCGCTGTCATAGAACTCGCCACAGGCGTCCATTCGGGTGTGGGCTCGGCGCTTGCCGAGCTGTCCTGGCTTCGGGCCGCATTGAAGACAGAGCTGGCCGGGATGGGCCTCGTCCCGGCGTCGTCCGGCACCTACCCCCTGGCCCATCCGGGTGAGATCCGACTATCGAGCTCGGCGCGGTACGGAGTGATCGCCGACTCGATGCGTGGATTAGCACGGCGCGAGCCGACGCTCGCGCTGCACGTTCACGTCGGAGTACCCGACCCTGAGGATGCGATTCGGCTCTTGAACAGCCTTCGCGAGGTTGTGCCGCTCCTGATTGCGTTATCCGCGAACTCACCTTTCAGCCAAGGCCTCGACAGCGGTTTCGCCTCTACGCGGACGATGATCTTCCAAGGGTTCCCACGCACTGGCACCGCGCGATCGTTTCGCGACTACGGCGACTATGTGGACACCGTGGACGACCTGATTGCGTCCGGAGCGGTGCCAGACCCCACGTTTCTGTGGTGGGACGTACGGCCGCAGCCGGCGCTGGGTACCGTCGAGCTACGAATGATGGACGCCCAAACGACAATCGCGGACACGGCAGCGCTCATCGTGCTGGTCGTGTCCGTGGCGCGGGCGGTCCTGGAGAGCGACGACAAGGGGATCTCGGACGGGTGCGCGAGTCCGGAGGTGCTAGCGGAAAACCGCTTTCTTGCCGCCCGCGACGGGTTGGAAGCCCAGCTGATCGATCCGGCGACCCGCCGGCTTGTTCCTGCACGAACCGCGCTCGATCATCTCGTGACGAGGTGCCGTGCACACGCAGACCCTGTGGGGATGGTCGAACTGGACCGTGTCGCGCGGCTGGCTACCGCAGGGGGCGCGGATCGACAAAGAGGTTGGGCGCGGGCCGGCGGGCTCGTCGGGTTGATTTCGAGCCTGACGCAGCGCTTTGCCCCATCCAACGCAACGCCGGTCGGCGCCATGGATTGCGTATGACCGAGGCACCGACCACGAGCGCGCACGAGCAGGCAGGGACAACGCGACGGCTCGCGATTCTGCTGGCGATGGCGATGTTCGTGCTGGTGGTCGACACGTCGCTGATGAACGTCTCGATCTCTGCGGTGATCCGCGATCTGCACACGACGGCCAGCGGCGTTCAGTCGGCGATCGCGCTCGAGGCGCTGGTATCCGCGGCGTTCATTCTGATCGGGAGCAAGGTCGGCGATCTCATCGGTCGTAAGCGGGCGTACGTGCTCGGGCTGCTCGCCTATGCGATCGGGGCGTTGGCGATGGCACTGGCCCAGAGCCTTACTGCGATCATCATCTTCTGGGCGATCGTGGGCGGGCTGGGCGCCTCGCTGCTGCTGCCCGCCATGCAGTCCCTGATCCACGGCAACTTCGAGGGCGAGGATCAGAAAAAGGCGTACGCGCTCGTCGGCGCGGCAGCGGCGATCGCCGCGGCGGTGGGCCCTCTGCTCGGAGGATTCCTGACCACGTTCCTCTCGTGGCGCGTCGGGTTCCTGCTCGAGGATCTCGTGATCGTCGTCGTGCTGTCGCAGATAAAATTGGTCCGCGACGTCGCGTACACGGGATCCCGGCAGATCGACGTGGTGGGGGCGGTGCTTTCGGTGTTGGGGATGGGTGGCGTCGTGGTCGGGATCCTGGTGTGGCAGGAGGGTGGCGAAGCGGTCGCCGCGCTGCTCGCGGTCGGCGCGGTCGGGCTTGGCGGCCTGGCGTATTGGCTCGTGCGGCGCAAGCGCGAGAACAAGCCGGTGCTGATCGACCCGGACCTGTTCAAGTCGCCGCTGTACCGGCTCGGAATATCCGGCCAGACGCTCCAGCAGATCTCGCTCGGCGGGATGATGATCGCCCTGCCGCTGTACCTGCAGATGGTGCTCGAGTACAACGCCCTGCAGGCAGGCGTGTCGCTCGCACCGCTGTCGCTGAGCATGTTCGCGGTGGCGTTGCTCGCCGGGAAGCGCGCAGGTAAGCGGCGCCCGGCCAGCATCATCAGGGCGGGCTTTGGCCTCGTCGCGGTTGGGGTTGCGATCGTGATCCCGCTCGTCCCGAGGGTCGACTCTGGCTGGTACCTCGCGGTGCCGCTGCTGATCGCGGGAGCGGGGTTAGGGCTGCTCGTCTCGCAACTCAACAACTACACCCTGTCTCCGATCTCGGAGGAGCGGGTCAGCGAGGCGGCCGGCGTGAACTCTGCCGGCGGGTCGTTCGGCCTGTCGTTCGGCCTGGCGTTCGCCGGGGCGATCATGCTGGCGACGCTTTCGGTCTCATTCACGAAGCTGTCGGACGCGAGCGCGGTGCTGTCGCCGTCCGAGCAGCAGCAGGTATCGAAGACGCTCGAGCACGACGCCGAGATCATGAGCAACACCGCGCTCAAGCAGCAACTGAAGGGAGAACGCCCCGCGACCCAGGACGAGATCATCCGCATCAACACCCACGCGAGACACATCGCGCTCCAGGTCGCGCTGGCGATTCCGCTCCTGGCCGCGCTCCTCGGCTTCTTCAACTCGTTCCGGATGATGCGCCTCCCGGACCCAAGAGCCTCGAGCGGCACCGAAGGCATGGCCCTCGGCTGACCGCAGCCCGAAACAATGCGGCTAGCGTTAGGCCACCTCAGGCCCGCTGACTCGTAGCAGCAGAAAAATGGGCGACATATTCCTCCTCGCGCTGGGAGCGGCCCTCAACCCGACGCTCGTCGCGGCCGCGACTTTGATGATGCTGCTTCCAAACCCAAAGCGCTTGATGCTCGGCTACCTGCTCGGAGCCCTGATGACGAGCATCACGGCTGGCCTCGTGATCATCTCCTCGCTTGAGAACTCGAGCGCGGTACGCACCACGCAGACCACGCTCAGCCCCGCCGCGACCGCGTTGCTCGGCGTGGTTGCGCTGATCAGTGCGTTCGTGCTGGCGAGGAGCCGCGACGAGGCCGCGGCCGAGCGCCGGCGCGCCCGCAAGCAGGCCAAAGGCCCACCTCGGTGGCAGAAGGCCCTAGGGCGTGGTTCGGCCCGGGTCACATTCGTTGTCGGCGCGCTGCTCACGCTTCCGGGCGCGTCATACCTCGCTGGGCTGAACCGCATCGACAAGCTCAACTACTCGACGCCCGAGACAGTCGCGCTCGTCGTCGGCTTCAATCTGATCATGCTCTCGCTGCTGGAGATACCGCTCCTGGGGTTCGCGATCGCGCCGGCCCGGACCGTTGCGACGATCGACCGGACGAAGATAATGATCAGCCGGAACGGTCGCCGAGTCGCGGTCACCTCGCTCATGGTGCTCGGCACGCTGCTCGTGATCAAGGCAGTCATCGAGGTCGTCAGCTGACGACGGACAGTATCCGGTTCGCTAGCCGAATTGCCTCGTTGACGCAGGCTCGTCCCAGAGCACCTCGACGTCGGCCGGATCGCTCGACGATACGAGGGCTGGGACTATCAACCCCGTAATTCCGAGTGGCCGCTTGAACCTGCGACGAAACAGCGCATATGGCGGTTGGCCTGGGATGTTCACCGAGAGCACGGCCTTGCGCTTGCCCGTGGAGGCCTGCTTCTTGCTGATTTGGTTTTCAGTGGAGTACTCGGCCGTTCTGACCGTCGTCGTGATTGCCGCGACGTGGACGATCGCCCGGGTCTTCCCCGCGGGCGCCGGCTGCTCGGCGGCGTACTTCATCGCCTTCTCGAAGCGTTCGGGCGTGGCATCCGCCGGACTGTCGGCCGCGCCAATGGCCGCCAGCAACGCCTCGCGCGCTCTCCGCTGCGCGCCGATCGGATCGGCCAGGTTCGGGTCGTTGGCGGCCACCCGCTCCTCCATGCTCGGGATCGCGTGCCAGTCGATCTCGAAGCCGCGCGGCTTGTCCGGATCCACCCTCACCGGGATCTCCATCCCGACCACGAGCCATCGCTTCTCTGTGAGGTCGAACCTGCCGACGGCGTTGACCTGATTCCCGCCGACGTCGGCGAGGACGCGAACCCAGCCGCCGTTCCGATTACCCAGGCGCAACTTATTGTCGACGGGATCGGTCGTCCCGACCACCAGCCCGGTTGTGTGCACCATGCTCACGTCGTTCCTCCAGTCCGCTTCAGGCGGCGCGTCGAGTTCACGGTAGGTTTCCTACCATGCGGAGCTTGCTGGAGCGTGACCGGGAGCTCGAGCGCATCGATCTGCTGCTCGCGGGTTGCGTCGCGGGGGAAGGCGGGGTGCTCGTGGTCGAGGGGCCTGCTGGGATCGGTAAGACAGCGCTGCTGGAGTCGGCCGGCGTGCGGGCACGCGACACGGGAGTACGGGTGCTGGGGGCGCGGGCGGGGGAGCTCGAGCGTGAGTTCGCGCACGCGGTTGTACGTCAGCTCTTTGAGCCCTCGCTCGCCGCGGTCGGGGTTCGTGAGCGCGCCGCGTTGCTGGTGGGCGCCGCGGGTCTCGCGGAGCCGGTAGTCGTGCCTGGTCCAGCCCCGGCGGAGGGGTCGGCTTCAGATCAAGCCTTTCCGGTGATTCACGGCCTCTACTGGTTGACGGCCAACCTCGCCGGCCGGGGTCCCGTATTGCTGGTCGTCGACGATGCCCACTGGTGCGATCGACCATCGCTGCGATTCTTGCTCTACCTCGCACGGCGGCTCGAGGGACTGTCGGTCGCGATCGTCCTGGCCGCGCGGATGCGCGAGCCGGGTGGGGAGGTGCAGCTGCTCGATCAGATCGCCGCCGAGCCGCTGACGGGCGTGCTGGCGCCGGGCGCGTTGAGCGTCGGCGCGGTTGGCGAGCTGGTGCGGGCGACCCTCGGCAGTCCGGATGAGCGGTTCGTGCTCGCCTGCCACGACGCTGCGGGAGGCAATCCGTTCTTGACGCGCGAGCTACTTGGGGCGCTCGAGCGTGACCGGATCTCGCCGACTGCCGCGGCAGCCGGGCCGTTGACCGAACTGGGGCCACACACGGTACGGCGGGCGATCGTGCTGCGGCTCGCGCGGCTGCCCGACTCGTCGGGCAGGATGGCGCAGGCCGTCGCCGTGCTGGGGACCGGGGCGCAATTGCGACACGCGGCGTCGCTCGCGGGGCTGGATGAGCGCTCGGCATCCGAGGCTGTCGACACGCTGGTCGCGGTGGAGATCCTCAAGCCGCAGCTGCCATTGGAGTTCGTGCATCCGATCGTTCGCGCCGCTGTGTATGACGATCTCGCCCCTGCCGCACGCTCGCTTGCGCACACGCGCGCCGCGCGCCTGCTCGCCGCGGACGACGCCGACCCCGAGCAGGTCGCAGCACAGCTGCTTGCGTGCGGGCCCGTCCGCGAACCGTGGGTCGTGGAGCACCTGCGCGCTGTGTCTCAGACGGCGCTCGCGCAGGGTGCCCCAGAAACCGCCCGGGTGTATCTCGAACGGGCGCTCGCGGAGACGCGAGGACCGCCGGATCGTCCCTCGGTGCTCTACGAGCTCGGGCGGGCCGAGGTGCTGACGCGCGACCCGCTCGCGCTCGCGCACCTGCAGGAGGCACTGCGGGTGAGCGATGAGCCCGGGCTGCGTGCCCGGATCGCCGACCAGCTCTTCGGCCTGCTGCTGTTCGCCGGGCAGTGGGACCTCGCGCTCGAAATGGTCAACTCGGCGCTAGACGAGCTCGCCGGCCGGGATACCGAAGCGGTGACACGGCTCGAGACGATGCGCGCAGCCATGGCAGGCGTCGACCCGCGGCTGGTGGAGCTCGTCGACCGCGATCACACCCGACTCAAGGCGCTCGCTCGGCAGGGCGGCGCCGCGGCACGACCGCTGTCAGTGCTGCTCGGCGTTCTCGCCGCATGGCGCATTGACGAGATCGATCAGACCACCGGGCTCGTCGAGCGCGGGCTCGACGGCGGTCGACTGCTGAGAGAGGAAGGCGCCGAGGCGTGGCTCCCGCAGGCGCTGACCGCGCTGATCGCCGTCGATCAGCTCGACCGAGCGCAGCGGCTGGCGGACGAGATCCTCACGGATGGATCGAGGCGAGGGTCGGTGTTCGGGGTTTCGGCTGGCTCGTCGTTCCGCGGCTGGGTGCATGCGCAGCGTGGCGCGCTGCGCGAGGCGGAGGCCGACCTGCGGGTCGGGTTCGGACTCGCTGTCGAGCACGGGATGATGTTCGCGCTGCCATCGATCTTCAGACACGCGATTGACGTTATGCCCGAGCGACATGGGCTCGCCGACATCGCTGCGCTCGTCGAGCAGGCAGAGCTTCCCCCGGCATTCGAGGCCACGGCTCAAGGCGCGCAGCTACTCGACGTCCGCTCCCGGTTGCGGCTGGTGCGGGGCGAGGTGCCCGGGGCGATCGCGGATCTGCGCCGCTGCGGCGAGATCCTCGACGCCACCCACTTGACCAACCCGATCATGTCGTCGTGGCGCTCAACGTTGGCGCTCGCGCTGCGAGTGACAGCACCGGATGAAGCGGCTCAGCTCATCGCCGATGAACTGGATCTCGCGCGCGCTACGGGGCTGCCGCGACCGTTGGGGGTCGCGTGGCGCGCCGCGGGACTGCTCGCGGCTGGTGAGCGAGGAATTGAGCTCTTGCGCGACGCGGTCACGACTCTCAAGCGGTCCCCCAGCCTGCTCGAACAGGCGCGCGCGGTGACCGATCTCGGCGGCGCTCTGCGGCGGATTGGCCGACGCGCCGAAGCCCGGGAGCCGCTGCGCGAAGGCCTTCAGCTCGCGCGTCGTTGTGGCGCTGAACGGCTCGTCGAGCGGGCCGAGCGAGAGCTGCGATTGGCGGGAGCGAAACCCCGCCGGCTCGCGTTCAGCGGCGCCGAGTCGCTGACCGCCTCGGAGCTGCGGGTCGCGGAGATGGCGGCAAGCGGGCTGTCGAACCAGCAGGTCGCCGAGGCGTTGTTCGTGACCTCAAAGACGGTCGAGAACCATCTCGGCCGTGTCTACCAGAAGCTCGGGATCCACTCACGCGACGCGATCACCGACTCGCTTCGAGCTGCCGGCGCCTCGGCGACAGGGCTCACGACGTCGTTCGCCGAGTAGTCCAGCTTCGAAAAGATGAGGGACGATCCCTCACGACGAGCTGACTCCAGGAGGAAATACTCCGGCGCGTGCCCGTTGACAAGCGCCGCACGCGGACGGTCACCCTCGAGGTCGACCCAACGAGCGACCCGATCGAAGGGATCGCGCGCGACGAGCGCGGAGCGGAACGTACGTTCAGCGGCTGGGTCGGCCTCGCCGCAGCCCTCGAGCATGCGCTCGAACTGGACTCGCCGCCCGCCTCCTGGGTCGGGACGAAGGCGAGGCCAGAGTGACGCTGACCAGCGCGGCCGGAGTTACCAGGGTGGTCATGCTCGGGGTGGTCATCGCGGTCGCTTCGTCGGTGGCTTGGCCAGCGATGGCGTCCGCGGCCGTGGTTTTCGACGCTGCGCCGGCGATGGACACCAACCAGACGTCGGCGACGTTCCGGTTCCACGAGAGCAGCGGGCCCGCGGGGTTTGAGTGCAAGCTGGATTCGGCAAGCTTCAGCGCCTGCGCATCCCCGGTCAACCTCTCGAATCTGTCCGAGGGTGCGCACGCGTTCTCGGTGGAGGTGGCAACCGGTGCCGGTCAGCCGACGCCGAGCACCTACAACTGGAGGGTCGACCTGACGCCTCCCACGACGCAGGTCACCGGGCATCCGCCGGCGCTGACGAACTCGACGACGGCCACGTTCACGTTCACCTCGCCGGACGCGACCGCGACGTTCCGCTGCTCGCTGAACGCCGCGCCGGCGCAAGCGTGCACCTCGCCGGTCGTGTACTCGGGACTCGCCGACGCTACTCGGTCGCTTCTCATCCAGGCGGTCGATCCGGCCGGGAACGTCGACCCGACGGCGCAGCCGATCGTCTGGACCGTGGATAGCACGCCACCGGACACGGCGATCGCGAACCCGGGGAACGTCGTTGGGAACGATGTGGTGGTGTTCTCGTTCACGTCGACCGAGGCCGGCTCGACGTTCCAGTGCGCGTTCGGGAACGCGCCGTTCAGCACGTGCACCTCCCCGGACGCGGTCGACGTGCCAGGCTCGGGCGCACACGTGTTCAAGGTCCAGGCGATCGACGGGGCCGGGAACGTCGATCCGACGCCAGCCGTCTATCGATGGACGAGCGATCTGACGCCGCCAAAGCGGCTGAGGGTCACGATCGTCGCGGACCCGGTCGCAAGCGCCGGCCGGGTCGCGCCGGTGCCGGTGGCCCAGCGGAATCCGGGGCTGGGCGTGACGTTCACAAATCCCGCGGCAAACCTGCTGAGCACGCCGACGTTCACGCTCGCCACCCGGGTGAGGGCCCAGTGGTCGAGCGACTCAACGGCCAAGTCCTACGACGTCACGATCGATGAGCTCCCGCAGGACTCGACCGGGATGGACTACCACGGCGACGACGTCGAGCTTGTCAAGCAGTACTCGCACACCAAGCGGACCGCGCTGAGCCTGCACCTGTACCCGGGCACGACCGTGTGCGTGCAGGTGGACGCGAGCGACAAGGTGGGGAACACCTCGAAGACCAGAACGGCGTGCACGACGATCCCGGTCTCGTTCACGCCTCGCGACGTCGGTCCGCCGCCGGTCAAGGACTCGAAGGCGTTTCGCGGCTACTACATCATCCTCGGCGACAAGGGCTACGAGTTCTGGCAGGACATCGGTGACGAGTTCTTCTTCACCCCCAGGCACGCCGCGATCGTCGCCGAGCGCTGCGGCACCTGCGGCGTGGTCGAGTTCGATTTCGACAGGTTCGTCGGCAACCCCCACAACAAGCTCCACAAGCTGGCGACGGTCAACCTGAACGGATCGAACAAGAGCGGCGACTTCAGCCTGATCACGGTGCCGCTTTCGGTCCATCGACTCGAGCTGGACGGGATGGGGGATCTCGTGATCAGAGCCGTCTCCGGACGTCCGCGAGTCGCCGGCGTCGGAATCTCCAGCTAGTGAGGGCAGCCACGAGTTTGAGGGTGGACATCGCCTACGGGAAGCATTTGCGCGATCGACCGGTCGGGCTGGGGATGGTCGCGGTGACCGTGGTTGGCTTGGCGATCGCGGTCGCCGCGCCGAACCTCGCGGTGGGCAACACGCGTCGGCGCGCGGGTACGAGCCTGTACAAGCTGTCGCTCAAGATCTCCAGCAGGCATTTCTTGGGAACTGGCGCGGAGAACCCCATAGCCGTCGACCGGCACGGTAACGTCTACACGTTCAGCGCGACCCGGACCCAGCAGGGATCGATCCCCTCGGGTGATGCGCCCGATGTGGAGGAGCTATCGCGTAGCGGAAAGCCGATCCGTTCGTTTTCGACCACCTTTCGCGTGCGAGGCCAGAGGGTCTACATGCAGGTCGATGGACTAGCGGTAACTCCGGGCGGACAGGACGTGCTCGTCGTCGGCAACTACTCGGAGAGCCTTAGCGGATTGGTGGACTCAAGGCCGTTCCTGGCCAAGTATTCGGCGTCGACCGGCGCGTTTCTCAAGGGCTACCAATTCGACACGGACCAGACGCGTCTCGGGGTCGGAGTGGCGGTGGATCCGACCGGCCAGCACGTTTACGTGGGCGATGAGCGCAACCCGTTCGTGGGTCGAACGACCGCGCGGATCTACGAGTTCGACGTCGCAGGCCTGCATGAGGTACGCGACTTCAGGCTCGCCGGCAACGACGTGTGCTGTGACCTGGCGGTCACCCCGGACGGTCACCTGTTCGCCCAGGTCGGCCCTCCGCACAGCACGCAGGTTCTGCTCCAGGAGTACAGCGCCACCGGCGGGTACGAGAACCAGTTCATCAGCCCGCCGGATGGTCTGGCGATCGGCCCGAGCGGGGATATCTTCGCCGGCTCGAGGACCAAGCGCCGGATCGACCGACTATCGCCCAGCGGCAAGTTGCTGGAGACGCTCGGCACCGGCCACTTCACCGGCTTTCCGGTCGCGGGGGCGGTCGACTCGGCCGGCGACGTCTACGCATTCGACGAGGCAAAGAACGACGTGTCGACGATCCTGAAGTTCGCCCCCGTCGTTCCGCAGACGACGATCACGGCCCATCCGCCGTCGAGGTTGAAGATCCCCACGGCGACGTTCCGGTTCAAGAGCTCGATTCCCGCCGCGAAGCTGGAGTGCCGCCTGCGCGAGGCCGGCGCCAGCCCGCCGTCGTTCACACCTTGCTCGAGCCCGACGACCTACAACGCCCAGCAGAACGGGAGCTACACGTTCGAGGCAAGGTCGACCTCGCCAGCCGGCCCGGTCGAGTCCACGCCGGCCAAGTTCAAGTTCAAGGTCCAGCTCCTTTATCCCCAGACGGTGATCACGTCCACTCCGGCCAGCACGATCGGAGTACCGAGCGCGGAGTTCGCCTTCACGAGCTCCAGCGCGGGTGCGACGTTCGCCTGCCGCCTCGCGCTGGTCGGATCCCCGTCACCGGCATTCAAGACATGTCCGAGCCCGGTCACCTACGTGCAGCTGAGCGACGGGACCTGGAAGTTCGAGGTGCAGTCGATCTCAACGCACGGGGTGACCGACCCGACGCCGGCCACCTACCAGTTCACGATCGACACGACACCGCCGATCGTGGCCGCGCCGGCCGCGCCGACCATCCCGATCGGAGGACAGCTACAGCTCGATGGCACGCTCGGCGTCCAGGAGAGCTGGTCGGCAAGCGATACCTACAGTCCTTCCTCCGATCTGCTCTACACGGTTGAGCAGCGCGCCGGCCCGACCCCCGCATCCCTTGGGTCGTTTGCGGCGATACCCACGCTGACGGACATGCAGGGCACGACAGCGGCCATCGTGCCGATTGCGCCGGGTGGCCCGTATCACCAGCTGCGCGTGCGGGCCGAGAACCAACTCGGCGTCGCCGCGGAGAGCCCCGCGGGTGACCCGTTCGGACTCGATGTGATCGACGACAGCGATGCCCCGATCACCTATTCCACCGGCTGGGCGCTGACCACCGATAGCGGCGCCTACGGCGGAAAGCTCCACACCACCAGCACCGCTGGCCAGACTGCGACGATGACGTTCTCGGGCCAGTCGCTTGCCGTCATCGCACCGCTCGGTCCCGCCTACGGGTCGATCCGGATCTGCCTCGACCCCGGCGTGAGTGTTGCCGGCTGCACCACCACGACGCTTCATTCGACTACCACGGTCGAGCGTGACATCGTCTACGTCAGCGGCCCTCTCGCCGCCGGGTCACACACGATTCAGGTCACCGACCCAAGCGCATCGCCGATCGCGCTCGACGGCCTCGTCGTACTCGGCTGACGACCCCGCCGGCCCGGCTGACCTCCCATGTCGCCGGCTTCGACGGCCTCCCGGTCAGTCCTGACACGTCGAGACTGCTCCGATGGCGACGACGAAGAGTGGCGCCCCAAGGTAGGGACTGTGGATCGAAAGATGGGGAGCGCTCCCGATGTGTCAGTGGCCGTCTGCTCGTACCTTGACTGGCGATGAAGTCGCAGGCCCGAATCCACTACGTCAAGGAGCCCATCATGCTCAAGCTCGCCAAGCATGCCGTCGCCATCGTCGTTGTCGTCGCCGCGGCCAGCGCGCCGGTCGCCGCCCACGCGGAATCCGTCTCGCTCAATTTCACGCAGGTGGCGTTCACGCACAGCGTCCAGGACGACCGTAGCTCAAGCGCGGTGCAACCTCGGTGAGCGCGATCCGGGCATGCTGCAATGGCGAGTACCTACCTCGGGGCGGTCAGCCCGAGCCGCATTGCCTGAGCGCTCGCCTCGCCACGGGTGCGGACGTCAAGCTTGGCCAGGATCGCCGAGACGTGATGATCGATCGTCTTCTCAGACACGATCAGGCGCTCGGCAATCTGGGCGTTCCGCAACCCCTCGGCGAGCAGCGCCAGCACCTCTAGCTCGCGTGCAGTCAGGCCGGCGGGGTTCTCGCGTGTTTGGGCGCGGGGACCTCTGGCCAGCCCCCGAACGCCGAGCTTGCGCAGTCGCCGTGTCACGATCGCGGCGGCCGGGCGCGCACCCAGCGCCTGTAGTTGGTCGAGCGCTTCGCGGAGTGCCTTCTCGTTGCCGCTGTCAGCCAGTGCCAGCGCCGCTTCGTAGGGACAGCCGATCTCCTGCCATAGGGTCGCGGCGCGGGCTCCCTCTCCGGCGATTGAGAGCGCAAAAGGCTCCGCCGCCTTGCCGGGCGAAAGCGCATCCCGAATTCCGGCGCGCCACCGCCAGACGGCTAGTTCGCCGGTCATCCAGGGAGCATCCCGCGCAAGCGTCAACGCAAAGGCGTCGTCGGTGATGCCCGCGACCTCGGTCGGCTTGCCTTCGAGCCAGGCCGCCTCGGCGCGAGCCGCGGCGGTCGGCGCGAACGCTTGTGTCACCTTGCTGGAGGCGGACAGGGCCAGCGCCTCGTCCAGCGGCGCCCAGATCTCTGGGTCGCCCCGGCGGGCTCTGACCAGGCCGAGCGACACCAGCGCCTCGGACCGCACGCTGACGGTGCATCTCCGGTCAGACAGCAGTGCGTTCGCGGCCTCGCCGGCTCGCTCCCACCGTCCACGGTCAAGGTCCAGCCTGAGGCGATTTGCCGACAGAAGCTCGCGCCAGAGCTCAAGACCGCCGTCTTCGCAGTATTCGATTCCGACCCCGACGTAGCGTTCGGCGAGGCCGTAGTCGCGCGAGACGAGTGCTCCCGCCACGAGATTGTTGAACGCGCGACCGACGTCTTCATCCAAGCCGGCCGACCGAGCGAGGCGCAGGCTTCGTTCCAGTCTCTCCGCGCCCTCCCGCGAGCCGACGTTCAGCAATGCGGTCCCGACGGTGTTGAGCGCGTGCACCAGCGTTTCGGTGTCGTCGTGGCGCTCGGCGATCTCTATTGCCTTGTCCCCCCAAGCGACGGTCTGTTCGAGGTCATCTGTCAGCATGCAGAACTGAGCGCGCGTCCCGAAGGCGCGACCCAGCTCCCGACTTTCGCCGAGCGGCTCCAGTAGCTCTACCGCCTCCCGGACCAGCGCCGCCCCCTCCGAGTCTCGCCCGGACTCGTGAAGCGCTCGCGCCAGCGAGCACAGCAGACGACCCACCCGCAACCGATCGTCGAGCGAACGACTGAGCTCGATCGCCTGCTGCAGCGACGCGATCGTTTCCGCGGACTCGTTGACCAGAAAGCATTCACGTGCGCGACGCTCGAGAAGGTCTGCGCGCGCCTCGGCGGTCAGGCGATCGGAGAACCTGAGCGCGCGAGCGTACTGTGCCGCCGCCTCGCGGTGTGCGCCCGCGCCGGCTGCGCGGATCGCCGCCTGCGGCGCCCACACCAGCACGGCTTCGGCGTCCCCGACCGCTTCAGCGTGATGAGACAGGCGCGTGGGATCGGGGTCACCTACCACAGGGACGCTGAGCGCGGCCAGTGCCGCACGATGCAAAGCCAGCCGCCGGTCCGGAGGCAATGTCGTCTCCACGGCCTCCCGCGCGAGCTCGTGGCGGTAGGCCACGGCGCCATCCACGACCGTGAGCACTCCCGACGCCAGACACTGTTCCAACCGGTCTGCCGTCTCACCGGCGAGTGCCGAGAGCAACCAGAGCTCCACGCGGCCCGGAACCACCGCTAACGCCTGGAGCAACCTGCGAGCGGGTTCCGGCAGCCGCTCTGCGCGAGCAAGCACCGCATCGCGCACGGTCTCGGGGATCCGCTCGCTCGGCGCTCCGAGCACCTCGGTGACGAAAAACGGATTCCCGCCCGTCTTCTCATGCAGCTCGTGCGCATCGACCGCATGCGAGGTCGCCAACTCGCGGACGGCATCGAGCGAGAGCGGCGCCAGCTTCAGCCGCCGCGGTCGTCCAGGCAGCTCGCCGAGCACGATCCGCAGCTGCGGGGCGCGATCGAGCTCGTCGTCCCGGAAGCTCGCCACCGCCAACACCGGAACCGATTCGACCCTGCGAGCGAGCAGCCGAAAGACATCCAACGTTGCCTCATCCGCCCAATGCAGGTCCTCCAGCACCAACATCGTCGGCGGCCGGTTGTCTAGCTCGGTCAGCAACGCCGCGGTCACCTCGTGAGGACGAGCACCCGTCCTCACCAACTCCTGAAGCTCACCGCCGACGGCCTCGGCCACATCGAACAGCGGTCCCAGGGGGCGTGGGGTCAGCAACGGCTCGCACGAACCCCACAACACCCGAATCGACGCGTCGTGAGACGACGAGAATCGACGCAACAACGCCGTCTTGCCCACACCCGCCTCGCCGGTGACGAGCAACAGCTTTCCCCCGCTGCCCTCGACGATCTCTGACAGCGATCCCGCGAGTGTGCGCAGACCGTCGTTGCGCTCCAAGAACGCGGGGGCGCTCCCGGGAGGAGCTTCGCTCATGCCCGGGTCGACCATCTCCGAAATGCTCGCGTCATCCTCGCGACCAGTGTCGCACCAACCCAACCACCGACCCAAGGCCCTTGCCCCGAAAGACGCGGAACCACACCGGTGGGTACGTGCCGACCCCGGTCGCGGGAATGGGGTCGGCTCCACGTTAAGGCTCCGGTTTCGGTCGCCTCGGTGCCAAAAAGATAGGCATTGGTCGACTCCAACATGGGGAGAGCTCCCGATGCCAGCGCTCGGCTGCGCTCGTAGGTTCGTGGGATGCCGAGCGGACCAACAAACCAGGGGGCCTGAGCTGAGATGCCGCAAAACGGGTTGACGAGAAATGTGTCGGGATCGCTGGTGAGCGCGCGCTCGCTCGGCCTGGCGCTTGCGGGTCTGGTGTTCGCTTGGTTGTTGTTCGGCTCGTCGTCGGGCTCGGTTGGGGTCGGCGATGCTTTCGCCGCGTCGGTTGGGCAGGTCACCGAGTTTTCGATCCCGACCGCTCACAGCGGCCTTCATCAGATTGCGGCGGGGCCGGACGGCAACCTCTGGTTCACGGAGAGCAGCGCCGAGCAGATAGGGCGGATAACTCCGACCGGACAGCTCACCGAGTTCTCGGTCCCGACCGCCGACGGTCAGCCGGAGGGGATAGCCGCCGGGCCTGACGGCAGCCTGTGGTTCACCGACAACGGCATTGGACGGGTTACGCCCGCGGGCCAGGTCACCGAGTATCCGATCCCGACCGCGGACGGCGACCCACGCGAGATCGTGACCGGTCCCGACGACAACCTGTGGTTTACCGACGGTGGCGGTATCGGGCGGATGACCGTCGGCGGCCAGGTCACGGAATATGCGTTGCCGTCTCCAGACTTTGCCGTCGGGATCGCGGCGCAGCCGGACGGAGATGTGTGGTTCATCGACGCAGGCACCAACGCGATCGGCCGGATCACGACCGGATCCGGATTCACCCGCCCGGGACAGGTCACCGAATACCCGATTCCGACCGCCGACAGTGCGCCGAGCGAGATCGCGGCCGGGCCGGACGGCAACCTGTGGTTCACAGAGGCCGGCCAGATTGGGCGGATCACGCCCGCGGGGCAGATCACCGAGTACAGGGTCCCGACCCCGCTCGCCGGTACGCAAGAGATCACGGCTGGGCCTGACGGCAATCTCTGGTTCACCGAATATGACGCCCATCAGATTGGCCGGATCACGCCGGTGGGCCAGATCACCGAGTACAGGATCCCGACCGGGACCGCTGATCCGTTCGGGATCGCGGCCGGTCCCGACGGGAACGTGTGGTTCACGGAGTATTACCCCGGGAACATCGGGCGGATTCTCACCGGAGCCCCCGCGGCGTCGGCGATCGCGCCAGCCGTGACGGGCTCCCCGCGGCGGGGAGATCAGGTCACCTGTGGGGGCGAGCAGTGGGCTGACTGGGCTGGGCGACAGCCGGTCCTCGACGCCCCGAGCGCGACTCCTCCCGGGGTGCAGTGGCTGCTCAACGGGGCACCGATCGCGGGAGCAACCACGCCCACCTACACGCTGGTCGGGGGTGAGGAAGGGGATGCGCTGGCCTGCACCGTCGCCGCGTTCTACCCCGTCCTCGATGTGACCGTTTCGGCGACCAGCGCCGGCGTGACCGTCCTGCCGCCTGCAGGGCCGACACCCGTGCGCGAGTTTCCAGCCGGCGCGGCCACCTCAGGGATCGCTGCAGGGCAGGACGGCAACCTATGGTTCACCGAGTTCAACGGCAACACGATCGGACGGATCACCCCAGCGGGAGAAATCACCCGCTACCCCGTTCCGACGAGCGGAGGGAAGCCCGACGGAATCTCGGCCGGGCCCGACGGCAACCTCTGGTTCGCCGAGTATGGCGGCGACAAGATCGGGCGGATCACCCCCGCCGGCCAGATCACCGAGTACTCGGTCCCGACCGCCAACAGCGACCCATCCGGGATCGCGATCGGGGCGGACGGCAACCTCTGGTTCACCGAGCCCGGCGGTGACCAGATCGGGCGGATCACGCCAGCAGGGCAGATCACCGAATACCCAGTCACGACCCCCGGCAGCGAGCCGTACAGGATCGCGGCTGGCCCCGACGGCAACCTGTGGTTCACCGAGCCCGGCGGTGACCAGATCGGCCGGATCACGCCCGCGGGCCAGATCACCGAGTATCCGGTCCCGACGGCCAGCAGCAGTCCCGACGACATCTCGGCGGGCCCCGACGGCAACCTCTGGTTCACCGAGCGCAACGGCAACCAGATCGGGCGGATCACCCCCGCAGGGCAGATCACCGAATACCCGATCCCGACGGCCAACAGCCAGCCGATCGGAATCACGGCGGGGCCAGACGGCAACCTCTGGTTCACCGAGGATGCGACCGACCAGATCGGACGGATCACCTCGGCGGGGCACATCACCGAGTACGCGATTCCGACCGACAACAGCGACCCGTGGAGCATCACCAGCGGGGCCGACGGCAACCTCTGGTTCACCGAGAACGGGGGCAGCAACATCGGACAGGTCCTCACCGGCGCCGGCCCGGCGTCGACGACCGCGCCGACTGTCACCGGGTCCGCGCAGCAGGGAACCCAGCAGGCCTGTCAGGGCGAGCGGTGGGCCGACTGGGCGGGGCAACAGCCCGTGCCAAACGCCTCGACAACGACGCCTCCGGGCCTTCAATGGCTGCTGGACGGCACGCCGATCGCCGGCGCGACCAACCAGACCTATGCGCCCGTCGCCGCCGACGTCGGACATCAGCTGGCCTGCGCCGTGAACGCGACCTATCCCCTGGTACGGGTGACCGTGACCGCAACCAGCGCCGGCGTGAAGGTACTCGCGCCCACGCCTCCCCCGACGCCTACGCCCATCCCGACCCCGACCCCGATCCCGATCCCGATCCCGAAGCCGGGCAAGCCGACCACGTCCCGCGGCTCCTTCTCGAACATCACGGCAGCCAGCCCGACGCTCAGCTTCACCGTGAGCGCCGGCGGCAATGCGGAACCGATCAAATCGATCACCGTCGAACCGCCGCGCGGGATCAGCTTCACGCATAACACCGCGCGCCTCGCGAGGGGCATCAGCGTCAAATCGCCGTCTGGCAGGCGACTGAAGTTCCGCGCCAGAGCCAGCCGAGGGATGCTGACCATCACGCTCGCCGCGACCGCGAGCACCGCTGAGGTGAGGATCGCCAAATCCGCGATCGCTGTCACCAAGACCCTTGCCCGCGAGGCCAAACACAAGCGGGTGAAGAAGCTCAGCTTCGGGCTCAAGGTCACCGACTCTGCAAAGACCACAACCAAGCTCACGCTCAAGAACGTCAAGGTCTAACGGCGAATCAGTCGCCACAGGTGACGGTTGAGCGAAGGAGGAGAAGCGATGCCCAATTCATACGAGGACAAGATCAAGCAGCAGGCCCAGCCCTACCTCGAGACAGGAGAACACGTGAGGGCCGCCTTCATCGCGCAACCCCGAGGGGCGACGACGGCCAGGATCGGCGGCCTCGGGCCGAGTTCCATCGGCGGAAGAAAGATCAGTGGGCAGAACCGCGCAGCCGAGCAGGCGGGACTGCAAGTAGCCAACCCGATGGCTTTGGCGCTCACCGACAGCCGACTGCTCGTGCTCAGGATCAGCAAGCCGATCGCGATGGGCAAGGGCGGCGACGTCAAGAACCTCGTCAGCGCTGTGGCGCTACACGACGTTGACTCGATCGAGATCAAACGTCTCCTAGTCGGCAAGATCGTGATCGTCACCGTTCGTGGTGTTGCCATCAAGCTGGAGGCTGGAGGCGGCGCAAATGCCAACGGTTTGGCGACCGAGTTCGCGCGAGCCAAGACGGCCGCCTGATCCCGACGCGGACGCCGCCGGCCCGGCCGGAGTCGCGCCTGATGCGTGGGCGAAGCCACGATCGCTCCCGAGCGGACCGACGAGGGCCCCGCCGTCCGCCGGCGAGCCGCTGGAACTTCCCGACTGAGCGACGGTCCTTCTCCGGCGCAGCTAACAGCGTGATCTGTTGCGCGCCAGTCCCGTTTGTTCCGATTGATCCTGGGTAACAGACTGCATAGAGGGCATTGCGACGATGTGCGGGTCGACAGCGAACCGACCTGCGTAGCGGCGTCTGACTTCTGGACCTCAGAAACCCTGACCGCGGCGCGCCGCTGTGAACCGCCAGCGCCTCGAGCCGCGAGCTAGCCCCCGGGCTCACACAGGCCGCCCAGAGCGCGAGACGCTGCTGACCCGCAGCCTGTTGACGTCCTCGCCCGGTCAAACTGAATACACAGCGTACGCATGAGGAGAAAGACATGATTCTGAGAATTGATCGCTTGCAGACCGAGTTGCCGCCGCCGTCTGATCCGGATCCCGTCGGCGCGTCGGCCGTCCAGGAGTTGTTGGGCGGCAAGTACGGCGAGATGTCGACGTTCATGAACTACACGTATCAGTCGTTCAACTTCCGCAACCGTCAAGGCGCTCGTCCGTTTTACGATCTGGTGGCGAGCATCGCCGCCGAGGAGTTCGGGCACATCGAGCTCGTCTCGGCTGCGATTAACGCGATGTTGACGGGTGCGACCGACGGCAAGCCGGGTGAGCTTGGCGACCTGACCGGCGTCAAGGGTGTCCGCAACACCCAGCATTTCATCGCCGGCGGTGCCGGGACGCTCGTGCAGGACTCGAACGCGAACCCCTGGAGTGGGGACTATGTGTTCGCGTCTGGCGATCTGGTCGAGGATCTGACGCACAATTTCTTCTTGGAGACCGGAGCGCGTAACAACAAGCTCAAGGTCTATGAGATGGTCGATCATCCCGCCGCGCGCGCGTTGACGGGCTATCTGCTGGTCCGTGGCGGTGTCCATCAGGTCGCCTACGCGCGCGCGCTTGAGAAGTTGACCGGCGCTGATCTGATGAAGCTGTTCCCGTCGCCGCGTATCCCGACCGACAAGATCCCGGAGTGCCAGCCGCACATCAAGCGTGGCGAGCATCTGAAGCTCTACCGCTTCTCGCCGGAGGACTTCCAGGAGATCAAGGCCGTGTTCAACGGGCCGCACCCCGAGACCGGGGAGGAGCTGACGATCGCCGAGGAGGTCCATCCCGAGGGGGCGCCGCCGTTTGACCTCCCCTCCCAGCCCGCGGTGTTCGCGCCCGGACCGGATCCTGAGATGCTCGCCGAGGTATCGGCCAAGCTGCGCAAGGCCGCCGGCCTGCCTAAGAAGCCCACCGGCATGGTCGCCAACAACGGGAACGGCAACGCCAACGGCAACGGCAAGGTCAAGAAGCCCAAGCAGGCCGTCAGCTGAACAACTGGGACGCTGGCGCTCCCTCGCCTGGCACCCCGCTTTCAACGACAGGACCATATGCCCACCGCAGCGATCTTTGACATCGACGGAACGCTCGTCGACACCAACTATCAACACGCCCTGGCGTGGTATCGAGCCTTTCGACAGTACGGCGTGGTCATGCCGATCTGGCAGATCCACCGGGCGATCGGAATCGGCAGTGACCGCATCGTCGAAATGCTCGGCGGCGAACAGATCGAGCAAGAGCTCGGTGAGGCGCTACGCGCCGCCGAAGGTCCGTTCTATGAGGAGATGATCGACGAAGTCGAGCCGATGAAGGGCGCACACGAACTGCTACGCGACCTCAAGCGGGCGGGTCATGCCGTGATCCTCGCGAGCTCGGCGCAAGAGAAGGAGGCCGAGCGCTACATCAAGCTGCTCGAGGCGACAGAGTTCGTCGACGGCTACACGACATCTGCCGACGTCAAAGAGAGCAAGCCCGAGCCAGACATCGTCAACGCCGCGATCGAGAAGGCAGGCGGCGGGCCGGCGGTCATGATCGGCGACAGCACCTGGGACTGCAAGGCCGCAACCCGCGCCCAGCTCCCCAGCATCGGCGTGCTCACCGGCGGGTTCTCAGAGCAAGAGCTCACAGAGGCGGGCGCCACGATCGTGTTCAAGTCGGTTGAGCACCTCCGCGAGCATCTCAAGACGACGAACCTTCAGCAGACTGTGAGCGCCTAGCGGCTACCGCCGATCCGGCTTGACATATTCCGATATCGGAATATGATCGTGCGATGGCACGAGCAGCGACGACGTCGGACGTCTTCAACGCGATCGCCGAGCAGCAGCGCCGGGAGATCCTGGTGCTGCTGCGGGCAGGCGAGGCGCCGGTGACCGAGTTGGCCCAGGAGCTGGGGATGACCCAGCCGGGGGCGTCCAAACACTTGCGGGTCCTCCGGGAGGTCGGACTGGTGCGGGACCGCAAGGCAGGCAAGCAACGCCTGTACGGCCTTGACGCCCGCGGGCTGCGACCGGTTCACGAGTGGGCCGGCGGGTTCGAGCGGTTCTGGAACGAGAGCTTCGACCGGCTGGACGAGTACGTGCAGGACCTCAAGCAGGCAAAGCAGGAGGAGTAGCTGATGAGCGCGACGGGACGAGGAGCGCCGGCGCAGTCCGCGACGGCCGACCGCGAGATCGTGATCTCTCGGGTCATCAGTGCCCCACGGGAGCTGGTGTTCGAGGCGTTCACCGAGGTGCGGCACCTGTCGCGGTGGTGGGGACCGGACGGGTTCACCACCACCACGCGGGCGTTCGAGTTCCGCGTCGGCGGGGAGTGGGACTTCGTGATGCACGGACCGGACGGGACGGACTACCAGGAGTGGATCTCCTGGACCGAGATCGCCCCGCCGGAGCGGATCACGCTGCTGCACGGTGAGTTTCGCGGCGACCCGAACGCCTTCGAGTCGGTCTTGACGTTCGCGCCCGACGGCGTGGCGACCCGGATCGAGATGCGCGCGGTGTTCCCCACCAAGGAGCTGGGCGACGAGGCGGTCGAGAATTACCACGCGATCGAGGGCGGCCAGCAGACCCTGAGCAACCTGGCTGCCTACGTCACCGAGATGGTTCGGAAGGGAGTTGAGGACTGATGGCCGGGAAGGTGTTCTTCAGCGTGACGATGTCGCTGGACGGGTTCATCGCGCCCGAGGAGCGCATGGACGACCCGGATGTGCAGCGCTGGATGTCGCAGTGGATGGAACTGCAGCAGTGGATATTCCCGCAGCGGTTCTTCCGGGAGAACCTGAAGCTCGGCGAGGGCGGAGAGGAAGGGCGCGAGAACGACATCGTGGGGGAGACGTTCGAGCGCACCGGCGCGAGCGTGATGGGCAAGCGCATGTTCGACCTTGGCGAGCAGGCTTGGCCGGAGGAGGCGCCGTTCCACACCCCGGTCTTCGTCGTGACGCACGAGAAGCGTCACCCCTGGGAGCGGTCGGGCGCGACCACCTTCCACTTCGTCAACGACGGCATCGAGCCCGCGCTCGACCAGGCCCGCGAGGCCGCGGGCGACCGGGACGTCCGTATCGCGGGCGGCGGCGCAACGATCCTGGAGTACGTGAACGCTGGCCTGATCGACGAGTTCACGATCGCGCTCTCACCCGTGCTGTTCGGCTCCGGAATCCGCCTGTTCGAGGGCGTGGACGCGGGCCGCGTGGCCCTGGAGCCGGTCCGCGCGGAGCCGACGCAGCGCGTGACCCACCTGACCTACGCAGTCCGGGAGCGGTAACTGTCTCGACCTCAGCGCTCCCCCGCCGAGGTCAGCGGCGCGGCGAGATCCTCGACGCTCTGACCGTCAGGAGGGGCGAGCGTTCGGGCCGCGCGCTCCTCCGGGCAGCATCGCCACGGCCACCGCGGCGCCGACCGCGCCGCAGATGGACGTCGCGTGCAGATCACGCTCGAAGAACACCCGAGTTGCGCAGCTCCTCGTCGTAGCCGGGCGCATAGGTCTTGACTATTCCTCGGGCACTCATCCGATATCAGTAGTAGTGCGCTCGCCCTCCGACGGCGCGTCCCATCATGCCGAGCACTGCGAGAATGAGGCCTATCACCAAGAGGATGATGCCGATCGTCCACAAGATCGCGATCTTGGCGATGAAGCCGATGATGAGGAGTATGACTCCAAGTATTATCACTGACCCTCCTAGGGTGTGAGTTATGAGTGGTGATTACCCTCGAATGTCGACTTGAAGCTTTCGAGGCCGCTTTGGGGGGCGGTGAGCGCTCACGGGCGCGAGCAACCATCGTCTTCCGGAGTCGACAAGCCGCGTCCATCCGACGACGTGTGGGCCTCGTCCGGACGTGGCCGGCGGGGTGCGTCCTCGTCGAGCATCGGGCAGCGTCATTCCTGGCGCTCGATGGAGTCGCCGATCAGCCAGATCAGCGGCGGCCACAAGCCGACGAAGAGGGCACGGCGCTCGGCGTTGCCGCGCTCGTCCTGGTCGACCGTCTTGGCGCGGATCCACAGCGCGATGCAGAGCCCGACGGCACCGAGTGAGAGGAATTGCATGTGCCCGGATCTCAATCCGGAATCGTGCAGGCGTTTTGTCAACATGGCTCGAGTTTGCTTGGTAGCTGCTACGGAGTCTCGCTGCTTCCTTCGGCCGCCCCTACCCCGGCTCGGAGGGTTTGAACATGGTGCACAGCGCGCCCGAGGGGTAGGTCGTAACCATGCCCAAGCGCCCAACAGCGACCCGACGCTGGTTGACCGCTGCGGCCTGGCCCGTCGGCATCGTGCTCACGTCATGGGACTACATGTGGCGGACCACGCCGATGCACCGACGAGAGGCCTCGGTGGCGCTCGAGCCTCCTCTGCCGGGGCTGCTGAGCTATCCGGCAGAAGTGATCTCTGCAGAGGTGCAGGGTCAGGAGGACGGGAGCGGACCGCTCTTTCATCGGCTGTACAGGACGCGGATCCGCAAGAGCCGCATGGATGCGCCCGAGCTGATGGCGAAGCTTCAGGCTGATCTCAATACGGCCGCGCCGACGACGTTCGCTCGCTTTCAACGCGTCCTCGGCGAGCAGGGCCACCTTGCGGTGGGAGACGAGTACGTCGTCCGCATGCCGGGCCCGTGGGACGGTCCCGTCCGGGTGATTAACGTGAGCCGATGTTCGTTTCGCCTCGCTACGCTCTCCGGGCACCTGGAGGCCGGGCAGATTGAGTTCCGAGCGAGCTCGGCCAACACGGAAGTGGTGTTCGAGATCGAGTCCTGGGCACGCAGCGGGAGCCCGCTGGTGAACCTGCTCTACCACCGCTTGCGGATGGCGAAGGAGGTCCAGGCGCACATGTGGATGTCGTTCCTCGAGCGCGTGGTGCACCTTGCCGGCGGCCAGATGACGGGAGGCATCGATCTCGCGACCGAGCGAGTCGAGATGCCTACGGCATCATCTTGAATGATCCGACCCCAGTGGGCTCGGGCAAGATCCCGCGCCGGCTGGCCGAGCTCACACGACGATCGCTGAACTTCGATGTCGCCGAACTCGAGGATGCGTCCGCTCGCACGGGATGGACGACCACCGACCTCTGCCAGCCCCTTCCCCGCGAGCCTCCCGGGATGCCGCTCGCCACGGGCAGCTGGCAAATCGCCCGGAGCCTGATGAGCGGCTACGAATTCGCCGACCCCTCGATCGTACGCGCCTACTACGACGCCGATATTCCGCTCGAGCGGCGGAACATACTGCTGAGGCTTCAGGCGTTGGGTGTTGTGCACCTATTCGCAGGCGTACGAGTGGGCGAGGTCTATGAGCGGACGCGGGAGATCGGCGGAAGGCATGCGCGTGTGTGGGGCTGGAACTATCGGACACTCGAGGGGCACGTCGAGATCGGCCAGATGGACTGGGAGGTGTGGAAGTGGCTCGACGGCGGACAGGTGGAGTTCCGCGTCCACGCCGTCTCGCGCCCGGCTCGAATTCCGAACCCGATCGTTCGGCTGGGGTTCCACCTGTTGCGCGACCGCGAACGCGAGGCCTTCCTGGACGGCACGAAACGCCGGATGCGTATCTTCACCGAGCTAGCCCTCGCCGGCGATGATCCGGACCGCACAATCCGCGACGCAGCCGGGGCAGTTACCGCACGACGCATGCGCGGCGCAGGCTCCGCGCACGAAGCGGTTGCACGCAGAGTCCGGCGACGGTGACTGATCTCGTCCTTTAGGTCTGCCCCTCTAGCGGTTCGGGATTGCGTGCCACCACCCTGTCTCGCTGGTACGATGTTTTGGGCAATTTCTGCGAAACCGGTGGGAGTCGCCGGGTGGCGAGCGGTGCGACCGGGCTGCGTGCCTACCAGATGGGAGCGTTGGCTAGGTGTGCGTGGGCAGGTTGGCAGGTTGGACGTGTGCGCTGGCAGCGGTGACGGGTGTGTTGGCGTTGATTCCGGGCTCGGCTTCGGCTTCGGCTGCGCGGAACGGGCTGTGCACTAACACGAGAGGGGCGCCGGCGATCATTTTCGGGCCAGATTCGTTCTTCCGGCCCAGCGATGTCCAAGGTCCGACAAGCTTCAAGGAGAACAGGCGCCAGACGCAAGCCACTTACCCGTTGTACCGCGGTACGAGTGGCAACCAGGAGGTGGACTACGTGATCACCGACGCGTCCAGCCTTCGAGCGGCGCGGGCGCTCGGGGTCAACTACGCCCCGAAGCTCTGGGCGGCAGCCCGGACCTCCGCCGTTCAGCGGTCTAGCTCCGAGATCTCCAGTGGCGGCGGGATCAGTTTCCCGGCCACCGTCGACTTCTCCCTACAGCGAACCCTCGTGCCAGATCCGGTGATCGGCTACCCACCGCTCACCGCGAAACCGGGGCCGGTTGGAGACCCCGGGTACAGCCCGTTGGTCGAGGTGTCCTTCCGCGGCAAGCCGGTGATTCTCGACACTCCGCAGATCGCCAATGCGACCGGACGGCACCCGAAGCTGGTCTCGACGATCACTTCGAGTTCCACGACGGCGAGCATGAACGAGACGTTCGGCTGCTTCGACGATCTGCCTGTCCATTACGTCTCGTTTGACGCGTCCAACCCCCAGGCGGCAGCGATCGAGAACGTGACGTACGCTCCGGCACTGCAGTCCGCACCTTCGGCGGGCTGCGCCGACAGGCGCCGCGGGCCGTGCTCCCGTGAGTCACTTGCGGATTTCACGAACGGCCCCACGCCATTGACTAACAACCAGTGGCAGGGCCTCAACAACACATTGCTGACGCTACTGCCGGCTGGGTTTCAGATCTCGCCCTTCAACGTGCTCGCAGACGTGCCTGACCGGACACAGAGGTTCCGGTACAGCCCGCTGTGGGACATCCATCTGACGAGCTGGACCAGACGCGCGATCGCTGGCGGCGTGCGGACCCGAGTTGGGACCTTCGACGACGTCGTGCACGATGCCGCTATGGGTTATGTGAAGGCGCCCGGCGGCGGACGATGGGGGGCGAGCGGGTTCGTCGTGAACTGTCCTCCGATCAGCCTCAACGTTCCCAAGCGTCGTCAACCGACAAGCTGAGGCGTCGGGCCACGGCTCGGAGTGACACGTGACCGGGTTGATGCTCGGGGAGACGATTTCGAGATGCCTTGAGGCCGCGGCGGATACCGATCGCGGTCTCGGAATCGTCGACCGTCACCTGAACGAGGATCGGTGGACGTACGCTGCGCTTGACGAACGCGCTGCGCGGGTCGCCGGTTCACTTGCCGAATACGTCGAAAAGGGTGACAGGGTGTGTCTCGTAGGACCCACGTCCCTCGAACTGCTTGCTGGGCTTTTCGGCGCCTGGTACGCGGGTGCGGTGCCAAGCGTACTGCCACTTCCACGACGAATCAGCGCTGGCGAAAGCTTCCTGGAGCAGATCGCCGCGCGGCTGGAGCGCTTGGGCGCCGGCGTCCTGTTGTGCGCGGGCGCTTCCTTCGAGGGCCCCGTCGCTGGCAGCGCCGTGCGTCCGTTGCGCGTCGCGGACATTCTGAGGGATGGGCGGGACGAGCTGCGAGTGGAGCGCGATCCGGATGACTTGGCTCTGATCCAGTTCACATCTGGGAGTACGTCAGCCTCTCGAGCGGTTCCGGTCTCGGACAGACAGCTCGTTTGGGCCCTCGAGGCGAGCATGGCGAGTCTGGATGTCGATCCGGAGACGGATTGCGTCGTGTCGTGGCTTCCGCTGTTTCACGACATGGGCCTGGTTGCCATGCTGCTCGGCGCGGTCGGGACGGGAACTCGCGGAGCGTTCCTGCCGACGCAGGAGTTCCTTGCTCGCCCCGGCGTTTGGCTGGACGCGATCGCTCGGTGCCGCGGCTCGATAACCGCCTCACCGGCTTTCGGCTTTGCCCTGGCTGCGCGAGATCTCCGGGCGCATCCACGACCGCTCGATTTGGCATCGCTACGGTGGGCAGCGAATGGCGGGGAGCCGATCGCGGCGGCGGTCATAGATGAATTCAACGACGCCGGCCGCCAGCATGGCCTTTCCCCCTTGGCGATCAGTCCCGTTTACGGTCTGGCTGAGGCGACTCTCACGGTGACTCTCGTAACGCCCCAGGAGATGGCTCGCACTGAATTATTGCCGCTTTCGCAATTCGTCGTCGGACAAGCCTTGCCCGGAGACGGAGACAGGAATCGAGGTAAGGCGGTGGTCTCATGCGGTCGACCGATCAAGGATGCGACATGCGAGGTTCGGGGCACGGACGGGACCGCTTTACCCGACATGGCAATGGGCGAGATCTGGGTCTCGTCACCCGGCGTGATGCGCCACTACTGGCGCGAGCCAACTCCAGTCGGAGAGCCACTGCGAGACGGTTGGCTCAACACCGGCGATCTCGGATTCATGAGAGATGGGGAGTTGTTCGTCGGCGGGCGGCTGAAGGACGTCATCTTCCATGGGGGCGCCAACCTATTCGCCGAGGATTACGAGGCAGTCGCCGAGTCGGTCCCCGGCGTGAGGAAGGGCAACGCCATCGCGTTCGCGATCACGGACCTCGAGCGAATGGTGGTGATCGTGGAGAGCGCCGCAGACCGAGACTCTCTGCACGGCGTGGCGAACAGCGTCTTCGCCGCCCTCGCGGACCGCCTGCCGCGTGCACCGGACGAGGTGGCAGTTGTGGCGCCCGGGGTCGTACCGAAGACTTCGTCGGGCAAGCGCCAGAGGAGCCTCTGCCGCGATCTGTACGTTTCCGGCGCCCTTGTGAAACTCGCTTCCGCTTCGGGCTCGCGGACCCGCGGTCATCGACCGTAGGCGAGTTGCCGGCCCGCGAGACCTAAACCGCGCCCCTGCTCGCATCGACTGGAGAGCTCGGCAAAGAGCGACGCCTCCACCTCAGGCGAGATCGGCGTGTCGCCCAGGCCGCTGGGCTCGAGCAGCGTCTCGAGCGCACCCTGCAGCCACGTGGGCTCTCCGAGGAAGCCATCGGTGTCGCGGTGATGCAACCAGGTCCCGGTGCACGCCGCGGCGGCGTACAGACGCACCAGCCGTTCCGTCGGCTCGCAGCGGTCACGCTTCAACCGCTCGAACAACATAGTCAGCTCACGCAGGGCGGGCTCCGCGGCTGCATGCGCAAGTTCGTCCTCGACGGTGCCCGTGCGCAATGGCTCACCGCCGCCGGATGAGGTCTTGCCCACGAGGGCGAGCCCGGCTGCCGCGACGTCGGCGCCGTCGAGGCCGAGCGGCTTCAGGTCACGGAGCAGTTTCTGGAACATGCCCGAGCTGCCGTCGCGTACGTAGAACCGCGCCCCGAGCCCGACCGACAGCCGATGCATCGCCGCGGGCACGACATCGGATGCCAAACAGAGCGAGGCGAGCGAGTAGAGCTCGGCCTGCGCCGGCAGCCGGGAGATCATCCGCGCTGCCGTCATTGCCAGGCAGTCGCAGACGATGAGGTCAACGAATGTCCGCGCGAGCAGAGACCGGATCGCCGGCAGGTCTGACGCCGCCGCGCCGTACAGGCAGCGCGAGCGCAGGTGGTGGAACGTGAGCCGGAGCGCCGTGTCGAGGCCGGCCAGGCCAATCGCCGGCAGCACCGTGCGCAGAACCGTCGCGATCGTGCCGGCAGCGCGCTCCTCGCCCGAGCAATCCTCCTCGCGCTCGCCGTCGAGGATGCTCTCGGGGGCTAGCCGCAGGCCGGTGAACTCGACGCCGCCGAAGCGAACTCCGGTCAGTCCAACGGTTCGGAGTCGCGGCAGGTGCTCGACCGTGCCCGGCGGCGCCGCGGCCAGCTCGACAATCAGCCATTCCCGCGCGCGACCCCGGGTCGCGGGATCGACCTGGGCCGGCATGAGGAGCGCGTCGGCGCGGTCGGCATCGGCGACCAGGTCGCACCGTCCGGTCAGGGTGGGTGTGGGGCCCGGAGCGGACGTCGCGGAGCCGAGGTCGAGCCGGGGGAGCTGGCGGCAGGTTTGCCCCCAGCCGAAGGCGGCGGTAAGTCGGCCGCCTCCCAGCAACAGCTCGGCGCCTGCTCGTCGTTGCTCGTCGCGGCCGCGGGTCCACAGCCCGACGGCGCCCACCAGCGGCATCCCAAAGTGCGCGAGAGCCAGACTCGGATCTCGCCTGGCGAGCGCGCGCGTGACCTCGATCAGGCCGCCGACGTCGCGCAGGCGTCCGCCCAGGTCGGTCGGTACGAGCTCGGCGTTCAGTCCGAACTCGGCAAGCAGCGGCGCCGCGCCGGAGACCGGCTCGCGACGCTCGTCCGCGGCGGCGACCGCCGCGAAGCCAACTGGACCCACCGGATCGAACGGATCCCCCAGGATCTGGTCCAGCCGGTCTGCCCGCTCACCGGCAGCCTCGGTCACACCTCGCTCCACAACTCTGCCCCGAGTAAGGACACTGCGGTCTCGCCGCCCGGACCGGCCGCCCGGCGAGCAAGCTGGTCGAGCGCCCTACAGTCCAGCGTCGCGACCCCCCCGCCGAGCAGGCGCAGGGCCACGACCAACGCGCCCTCGAGCCATGCCGTGTCAGACCGGAGACCGCCCTCGGCGGTGTGGTGATGACGGTTGTTGGTCCACAGGTTCAGGCACGCCGCGGCCGCGAAGCAGAGCTCGTATCGGCGGGCGAGCGCAAAGTGCGCGGTCGGGATCTGCCTGACGGCCGGAACGATCGCGCCCAGCTCGCGATGCAGCTCAGCGGTCGCCGATTCGAGGGTGATCGCCAGCTCGAGCACTCGGCCCGGCAGCTCCCCGCCGGCCGTCAGCCCGCGCAACTCCGCGATCAGCTCGGGCAGGGCGGCAAGCAGCGTGCAGCCGGGCGAACTGAGCCTGAGTGCCGTAGGGTCGAACTCGGGCAGGAGACTGGCCAGACAGCTCGCTGATGCCAGGCGGTCACGGGCGGCGGCGGCGCCGTAGGCCTCCGCCAGCGTCGGGAATTGAGCGATCAGCGCGGCCTGGCATACCGCCGTGCTGCCGTCGAACAGCGCGACAATCCGGTGGTCACGCTCGAGCTTCTCGAACGCTCCGTGCGGCGATGGATCGGCCACGAACGCGACAGCGCCGAGCATCGGCCCGAGCTGCCTGAGCAGCAGGTCGACCGCCGTCGGCACGAAGCCCTTGGCGACGGCGGCGATGACGCTCATCTCCTCGGGGAACGCCTCGACGCCTCGCAGCGCGACGATCGATGTCGCCTCGGCCAGCAGCCGCAGCGCCACGGCCTCCCCGAGGATCCGGGGCGTCGACTGCTCCTGCCCGCGCGTGAACTGGGCGGCGATCCTGAGTGCATGGTCGGCCGCCCCGAGCGAGAGCACCGTGCAAACCGTCCTCGTCAGCTGGAGCGATTTGAGGACCACGTACAGGCCACGGCCGACATCCCCGACGAGCGCGCCGGTCGGAACGGCGGCCCCGGTGAAGCGGATCCCGCTGATGTCCGCGCCGCGGATGCCGTGTGTCCGGACCTTCGGCAGGCATCCGTAGACACCCGATTCGAGCCGGCGCTTGTCGACGAGGAACAGGCTGAATCCGAGCGGTCCGCCCCGCGGGCTGGTTCGCGCGAGGATGCATACCAACTCGGCTCGCGTGGCGTTGTTGATCAGCCACTTCTCCCCGTCAAGCCGCCACGTCTCGTCGTCGGGCGTGGCCGCGAGCTCGCACGCGAACAGGTCGCTGCCGTGATCGCGCTCCGTGAGGCCCCACGCCACCAGCCGCCCCGCCCGGATCTCGTGGGCGAGCCACCTGCACTGGCTCTCGCTTCCGGCCAACCACACCGAGACCGCCCCCAGAAAGGTCTTGGCGTGCGCGATCGCGACGGTCAGGTCGCGGCGGGCCACGGCCCGGAGCATGAGCGACGAGCCGAGGTGATCGAGCAGCTTGCCGCCCAGGCGTGCCGGCACGTAGTGGTCAGCGAGCCCGAGCTCGTCGAGCGCGCGGCAAGCCTCGGCCGGAAGCGCTTCCAGCCGGTCGAGCTCTGCCAATGCGGCCGGGGCAAAGGGCCCGTCGGCGCCGGCTGCCTCCGCCAGCGCCGCCTCCAGCGCGACGAGTGAGGGGGATGCCGGGGCGAGCAGGGTCACGAACGTGCGGTGGGTCGCGGGGCTGCCCAGACCGATCTGTGCTCGATGGTCACGGGCAGGCCACCGTGCGGGCGCAGCACGAAGCGCCCTTCCGGCTGGGGCTGCGCCATCGGGGTGAGCCGGAACCGCTGCACGATGCCGGCGACGACGCTCGTCGTCTCGGCGATCGCCAGCTGCGCGCCGATGCAAGTGCGCGGACCAGCTCCGAACGGGAAGTACGAGAAGCGCTGCGGCCGTGTCGCGCGAGTGGGGTGGAAGCGCTCTGGGTGGAATTCATCGGGTGCAGCCCAGTAACCGGGATGACGGTGCATGGTGTAGGGGCTGATCGCCACCGACGCGCCGGGCGCGACGTCCACTCCGCAGATCCGATCGTGGTCGAGCGCCCGCCGCCCGAGGATCCAGCCGGGCGGGTACATGCGCAGCGATTCCTGAACCGCCATGCGCGTGTCCCCCGGCTCGCTCTCGAGCCGATCGCGCTCGGCGGGGTGGGCCGAGATCAGGAACAACGTCCACGCGAGCGCGCTTGCGGTCGTCTCGGCGCCGGCCAGCAGGTAGGTGACGATCTGGTCGAGCAGGCTCGGATCGCCCGCGCGGCGATCACCCTCGCGCGAAGTGGACATGAGCACCGAGAGCAGGTCGGTCCGCGCTTGTGGCTCGCGCCGGCGGCGATCGATCAGTGACTCGATCAAGCCATGGACCGTCTCGCGAGCGTTCCGGAACTCCGGCTCGGAGGGGGCGGTCAGGAGGCGGAGAGCTCGGTCCACCGAAACGGCGAGCTCGGCGGCCCTATCGCCGAGCTCCACACCGAACAGCAGCCGCGCGGTCAACCCCAGTGCGAGCGCGAGCGTGTCGTGGGCGATGTCGGTCGGCTCGCCGGTGCCCGCGAGCGCTCCCCAGCGGGCGGCGAGCAACGCCAGCGACGCGGACACGGCCGGACCGACCGCACTCGGGCCGAGCGAGCGGAAGAACGGCTGCACCAGCCGGCGCTCGCCGCGCCAGCGCTCACCCTCGAGCGTCAGCAGCCCATCGGCCACGGCCGTTCTGAACATCTCGTTCGACGAGGTGGCCTTGCTGTACCGCGTCGCCCCCGAGACCAGCACATGCTCGACCCCGGCGGGCGAGTTGACCAGATACGACGGCTCGGGCGCCCCGCGCATGCGGACGATGTCACCGCGCCGGCGGCTGAGGGCCAGGAGAAGGGAGGCCGGGTCGCGGGCTAGCCGGGCAGCGTCCATCGCGCCGACCCGGCCTTCGCGCTGACCCGCGCGATCGCCTCGCCGAGGGTCTTGACGCCCGCGAGCTCGTCGCCGAGCTGGATCCCGAGCCGTTCCTCCAGGTCCACCACGACCCCGACCAGCTCCAACGAGTCGAGTCCAAGATCCTCCGCAAGCCTGGCCGTCGCCGTGAGCTTGCTCGGATCGACCCTGTAGTCCGCCAGGATCTCTACGAGCACAAGCGGGATCTCCGGCTCCGGGTCTCCCGGGCCTACCGATGCACCGAGCTCGTCGCGCGCGACGAGACCGACCGACGGCGCGCATAGCACCGCGTAGCGCTCCTCTCCCCAGTACAAGCGCGGGCCGCCCAGGACAGTGACCTCGAGGCCAAGCCCTCGGAGCAGGCGCATGACGGTCTCCGTCGCGATCGCCGAGGCGGACTCGAAGCCGCGCCGACGGAGTTCCTGCCAGGCGCAAGCGAGCAGCGCGCTCGTCAAAGCGCCGCCTCGGTGGCCCGGCCCGACCAGCAGACGATCGACGGTCGGCGCGCTCCTCAGCGGCTCGACCACGAGCTCGAACACCGCCTCGACCGGGAGCCGATCGGCCGGATCGGGGAAGACAAGCCTGCACGTCCCTACCGCCTGATCGCCGCTCCAGGCCACGATGTGCACGGCACGTGCGTCGAAGCCGTCCTGCTCGCGCTCGTCGGGAAGCTCGTCGGGCGTCGCCCAGGCGGCCCTAATCACGTGCTGATAGCGGAGGCGGTACACGGCGTCACGGTCGGCCGGTGACCCGGCGATCGCGATGCGCACCGGGGCCGCGGCGGCCACGGCCTCGGCCGCGAGGCGATCGACCGTGTTCCGCAGGAGTCCGTCGCGAGAAGCCGTGTTGCGTTCAGCGCTCGCGGCCAACTGGTGGCTCGGCTAGCTAGCTACGACCTGGGTGCCCGCGAGCGACAGCCGCACGACGGGTGGCGTAAGGCTCTTTGCCGCTCCCAGTCCGCTCGCGGTCAGCTGCGTCTTGAGGCCAGCGTGCCCGAACTGGATCGTCCGGCCCCCGAACCGGAAGCGCCGCGCGCCGACCTGAGTCACCGGGCCCTCGAGTGTCGCCAAGCCCGAGGAGGCAGAAAGCTGGATGAGTACGTCTTGGAGGGCGAACTTGCTCGTGGCGATTTTGACTCCGGACGCGAATGAGGCCGGATCGGCGAAGCTGGACGCCGGGGAGCGCTGGTAGTAATGAGCGAGCGAGCCCGCCACAGCCAGGGTGAATACATCGCCGACCACGGCGCGCTGGACCAGCGAAGCAGTTCCGTGGAAGGTGAAGAAGGCTTCGGACTCCGACACCGGATCGGTGTGAGCCGAGAACAGGTCCGCCTGGTTCAGACCTGCGATCAGCGTATAAAAGCCGTACGCGACGAAGCTGCTGCCGTTCTGATCGATCACACCGACCAGCCTGGTCGCGGTCTCGCCCAGATGCGCATTTCCCACTTGGGCGCCCGCTGCAACACCCGCCGTGGTCCTCGGGTCGGCTGCCGCACCCGGGGCCGACGCGAGAGCGGCACCGACCATCGCCGCCCCGCCCGCGCTCGCCAGAACCTGGCGCCGGCTCACCCGCCGCCTTGTCGCATCGCTCGAAGCTTCACCCTCCGCTCCGGGCGAAACTCCCCTTTCCCAGTCCATGTAAGCAACCTACCAAACGACGCATTGGCCGTCCAGTGGCGTCAGCGGACGCTGTTGGCGGCGCTAACCGCCGTCGCCGATCAGGATGTGCGTCGCCCAGTCCTCTGGACCGCGCCCGGCGGCGAGCATCGTGCGTTGCGCGGCACGGAGTGCCTGGGCGCGCCCGAGTCCCTCGCCGAGCCAGTGGTCGTAGAAGCCCGTGACGAGCTCGGTGGCGCGGCGGGGATCGACGGGGGTGAGTGTCGCCACGAGCGTCGCGGCGCCCGCCACCAGGAATGCCTGCCAGAAGCCGCCGACCTCGTTCTTCATGGCGGCGGTGAACGTGCCGGACAGGCAGGCGTCGACGAAGACGAGCTCGGCCGGGATCTGTCCCCGCCGGTCCGCGACCTGCTGGGCGTGGAGCTGAACCTCTGGCTTCTCGGCGAACACGAGGTAGGACGAGAGGATCGAGCTGACGGTGGAATCGAGGTATCCGTGGCACTCGAGATGGAGGATCGAGGCCGCCGTCGCCGCGTCGAGGAAATCGTCAGGCGTCGTCCTTTCCGGCAGCAGCCGGCTGTTGATTCCCGGCACGCGCGCCACACGATCCGAGATCGCGTGCGCCTGCGCGGCGAACGAGATCTGGGCGCCGTTCTCGTCCTTGGTCCCCCCGGCCCCGAATGCCAGGAACTGGCGGACCGCGAGCCGCCGGCGCCGGGCGATGCACCACCGGAGGATCGACGTCGAGGGGGCGTAAGCGGTTGCGCAGCGCTCGGCCACGAAGCTGTCGCCGTCGAGCGTGAGCGCGGCGAACGGCACGGTGGCGAGCTCGGAGCTCGGGCTCAGGTAGATGAGGTCGTAGCGCTCGGCCACGGACCGCAGCGGAGGCGCGAGCGCCTCGGACAGAACCGGAAGCGCCCCGAAAAGTCGCTTCCGGGCGCTTGGTGCTTCCTGCCTGGCGGGGAGGAGCTTCGCGAGATCGGAACGCGTGAGCTCGAGCGGGACTCGCGTCGGCTCGGGCTCGGCGGGGTCTACGACGAAGGCCCAGCTCGAGCGCGCACCGACGTCGAACATCACGAGTGCGGCCCGCTCGCGCGCAAGCAGCGCGACCAGTTCCGGGTATTCCGGCGGCGCGATGTCCTCGGCGGGACTGGCCTCGCCCGTCGTCCAGGCCAGCTGCTGGCGGATGGTCTGCGCCCGCCCGAGGTCCGCGCATTCGAACGCATCGCGCACGCGCGACGGTTGCGCGCGCAGCAACACCGAGACGCGGTAGCCGTAGAGACTCTGGAGCGACACCAGCCGGTCCGACCATTGCGTCGGCGACAGCGCGGTCGCCGGCAGTCGCGCCCGGAAGTGCTCGATCGCCGCGGCGCTCGCGCCGAGTCCCTCGTCGTCGCGGCCGAGCACGCGGCAGAGCGCGACTCGGCCGAGCAACGGGCTGCCCTCCTCATCGGCCGACAGCCGGCACGCCTCCGCTCGCTCGAGGTCCTGCCAGCTCTCGAGCGCGGTGGCGCGCTGGGTGTCGCTCAGTGGCTCGTCGGTGGCGGGAAGCAGGCCGGCGATCCGCAGCCGCGCGGTGGCTCGGGCGAGCAGCGCCATCGCCAGCGACGAGTCGGCTGGCCCGGTGGAGAGCTCGGCGATCTCGTGCCCGGCAAGCTCATGCTGAGCCGGTTCATCGGTGGCCAGCCGGCGGGTGACGAGCGACGCCAGCTCCCACCGAACGTCGGCCGCCGAGCCCTGACCGGCGCGGCAGCGAGCCACCACCTGTTCCGAGAGCCGAATCGCTTCGGCCTTGTTGCCGGTCTGGTCGCGAAAGCTCGCCTCGTCGCGGAGCTGCCTGAGCTCTTCGAAGGGCTGGCCGACGGCCTCGTCGCGGAGCTCCTCGAGGATCCTCTCGGCTGCTTCGGGGTCGAATTGCGCCAGCCGCGGCAGCGTCATGAACAGCTCCTGGCGCGAGTAGCCGAAGCGCGACATGTTCAGCGGGGCTGGTTCGCTGCCCTTGCCAGGCCCTCGAGCTGGGAATCGTTGAGCTGCACGATCCGATGGGCGGTGTCGCCCGTGGCGTCGGCGCCGGACTGGAGGTCCCATGCCCAGCTCTGCAGGTAAGAGGCGAGCGGCACGTACTCTCCGCCGGCGGCGCGATTGCGGACCATCACGCCCGAATTCGTCGCGATCTGGATCGCTTCGCCCATTGCCGTCGAATAAGTCATGCGGTCGTCCTGCCGCCAGGCGCAGGCGGCGACGATCGCCTTCGACTGAGCCGCCAGCAGCCAGTTGAGTGCCGGCATCGCCTCCTCGGCGCAGCGCTCGGCCCACTGCCGAGCGGTTGCCAGCGCCTGCGGGTCGCCGGGGTTGTCGAGCGCCGCCTTGTAGGCGACCAACGTCACCTGCCCCCACGCCGTGATCCGCTGGTAGCCGAGCTCGAAGTCCATGCCCGGCTGGGCGAGGACGTCACAGCGCGTCAGCGCGTCGTAGGCCGCTTGATGCGCGTCCGCGACGTCGCCGCTGGCGAGCGCCGCCATGCTGTTGCCGAGGAGCACGTAGATCGCGTCCTGTGCGATCCATCGGCTCACTCCGTTTGACATCTGCGCGGCCTGGCGCTCGGCGTCGCTGTTCGGGCCGAACGCCGAGCGGACCTCCGTGAAGTAGGCGTTGGCCCACGCGTTGTGCTCCCGTTCGAGACCGTCGATCTGGATGCGCAGGTAGATGAACTGAGCCCGCGCGCCCGCGGAATCGTTGAGCGCCATCAGGTAAGCCTGGGCGATGTGCGCGTGAAGGTCGTTCATGCGCTCCCGGAAATCGGTCAGGTGTTGCGACATCGACACGGTGGTCATCTCAGCCCCCGTGCAGCTTGCCGACGAGATCGCTCGCATTGCCGGTGAGCTCGGCGAGCCACTGCAGGTTCTGACGCTCGACCGTCGTGGTCGTGGTCTGTGCGCCGGTGTCCGGGTCGACCGTGGTTGTGGTCTGCGCTTTCGTTTTCAGCCGGGCCAGGTAGATCAGCACAGCGCCGACAATCAGCGGGATCGGCAGCATGTCTGGCTGCTGGACGGCGTCGACCGCGCCGCCGACCACGTCGGCCATGCCCGGTTGCGCGGCCAGGTCGACGAGCAGCGCTTTCGCGACGTGGCCTTTGAACTCCTCTGCGCCGGGCCCGAGGAGCTGCTCGACCGCGGCGCTCACCTCCTCGGGCGCGCCGGCGCGCATCAGCCGCGCATGAGCGGTCAGCTCTTCGAGCGGCAGCTTGTCGTTGCCGTCGAACGCCTCGTCGGGCAGGTCTTCGTAGACGGCCAGCGCTGCGCGCTGGGCCTGCTCCGGCGAGAGGTTCGTGATCCGGTCAATCACTGAGCCCTCGGCCAATGGGTCCCCCCTTGTGTTGGCAGCCACGCAAGCCTAAGCCGCTTCCGGAGCGAAAGTCCACCCGCGTTAGCATTCCGCCTACATGAGCACTGGTCACGATGGGCCAGTGGCTGGCGCGACCGGGGCAAGCAGCCGCCGAGGCAGTATGCGTGCGGCGCGGCGCTGCTGGTGCCGATCGCGCTGTTCGACATCGTCGGGCCGATCATCGTGCAGAGCGTCGCGCGCAGTCACGGCGCGAGCCTGACGGCCGCGCTCGCGCTCAGCGGGATCCCGCCCGCGGCCTGGATCCTGGTGGGCATGGTGTGGCGAGGCCGGGTCGACGCCGTCGGGGTGTTCGTCCTGTCGAGCATCATCCTGGCGACGCTGATCGGGCTGGCCACCGGCAGCGGTCGGCTCTATCTCCTCGACGGCGCCATCCTCACCGGGGGGCATGGATGTTTGCCTACGGGCTGAGGGCGAAGCGGCGAGGGGAGAGGGAGGAGGCCGCCGCCAGAATCGCGGCGAACTCCCAGGTGCCGGTCGGCCCATCGGTTCCGCGGCGCGAGGCGTCAGATTGAGGACCGCGCGCCGCGGACGCGGTGGTTGATCCGGACCGCGCAAAGGGCGACCGACATCGCGCCGCTGACGATGAACACAGAACTCCCGGTGGCGACGCCCAGGACGACCGAGCAAACGCCGAGGATGCCGCCGGCGACGACGGCGAGGGCGGGATTGAAGTGGCGGACGACGAGCAACATGATGGTCTGCCTCCTGGCTCTGACTAAGGGACGGTGCGTATCTAAACACACGGCGCGATAAGAGTCAAGGCGTATCTTACGAATCGATGTCCGGACGACATGGCAAAAACCGATCAGCTTTCGAGAAGCGCCGGTCGGCGAGGCGTATTAACGTCACCACCGGTCCCGACCCACGACGTCAGGAGTGACCATGGCTGAGAAGCAAGCCACGAAAAAGGCCACGAAACGGCCCGCCAAGAGCACCGCCAGCAAGGGGTCTCAAACATTCAGCGCAGAGGAACGCGCCGCGATGCGCGAGCGCGCACGCGAGGCGAAGGCGGCCGCGCGCGGCGCGGACGGGGAACGCGAGTTGCTCGCCAAGATCGCCGAGATGAACGAATCGGACCGCGCGATGGCCGAGGGATTCCACGCGATCATCAAGAACAGCGCGCCCGACCTGGTGTCGAGAACCTGGTATGGGATGCCCGCCTACGCCAAGGACGACAAGGTTGTGTGCTTCTTTCGCCCCGCGGAGAAGTTCAAGACCCGTTACGCGACGTTCGGCTTCAGCGATAAGGCGAACCTCGACGAAGGATCCATGTGGGCGACCGACTTCGCGCTCAAGCGGCTGACCGCCGCGGACGAGAAGAAGATCGCCGCGCTCGTGAAGAAGGCGGTGAGCTGAGAGCCTCAGCCGGATGAGCGCGGGGAGCGAACGCGCTTGGTTGGCTTCGCAGCGGCGGCGTCCAGCCGGTGGTCGATAGCGCGGCGGGCGCGCTCGATCGGCTCTCGAGTGCGAGACACGATGTACTGGGCGTTGGCGAGCAGGAGCGCGGCCTCGAACTCGAACACGAGCTGAGCTGCATCCTCGGAGGTGTCGATCGACCCTTCGCGTTGCGCGTCCGCAACGGCCGATTGAAGGCGGCCGAGCCAGTCGGTGAGGAACTCGACCAGGCGATCGCGCACCGGACCGGGCTGCATGTCGACCTCCGCCAGCGCCGATGCGAAGAAGCAGCCACCGGGGAAGGTTTCCTGCTCGAGGTAACGCAGGTAGGCGTCAAGGAGCGCCCGCAGGCGCTCGATTCCCATGCCGGCCTCCAACGCCGGCTCGAGCACCTCTTGCATGAACACGGAGTTCGCCGCCTCGATCGTCGCCAGCTGGAGCTCTTCCTTGGAGCCGAAGTGGGCGAATAAGCCGCTCTTGCTCATCCCGACCGCATCGGCCAGCCGGCTGAGCGACAGCCCATCGATGCCTTCGATCGTCGCGAGGCTGCTGGCATGCTCGAGTATCGCCGCACGGCTGCGCTCGCCATCGCTTCGTCGGCTGTCGGGCCGGCGAGTCTCTGGAGGTTCGGTCGGGCTCACGGATCCAACTTAGCACGACCGTTCGTAATGGGCGGACCTGCCCTCACTCGCTCCCACAACCCATCGATCACCGAGCACGGCGGGTTACCGCCGACGCATAAGGCAATGCCGGCCTCGGTGGCGGCGTCGGAAAGGGCCGGCGGGACGAGCACAACCGATTCGTGCCCGAGCCGCTCGAGCGCCGGCGCGGCGGCGACGACCGGCGTCAGGTGGCCAAGTGCCCCGAGTTAGCAGCCGAGCCGCACGCGCACGTAGAACAACATGGGCGACGCCTGTCAGGCGCCGCTGGGCAGCGTCAGCGTCAGGGCCAGCCCGACCAGAGGTAACGCGGCGATCGTCCACATCACGGTTCCGAGACCGGCGGCGTTGGCGAGTGCGCCAAGCAGAGCGGCGGCTACGCCGCCCATGCCGACCGCCAACCCGAGTGTGACTCCCGACGCGACGCCTACGCGACGAGGTAGGAACTCCTGGCCCATCACCACCGTCACACTGAAAGTCGCGATTGTGCAGGCGCCGATTGGAACCAGAAGGATCGCCGCGAGCATCGGCCCGCTCAGCAGGAACACGGCGATCAGCGGCGCCAATGGCGACGTCGCCGCGAGCAGCGCTGGGCGACGGCCGAAGCGGTCAGCCAAAGGACCGCCCACGAGCGTCCCGGCTGCGCCCGCGGCCAGCATGACGGTCAGCACGAGATCCCCGGTTGCCTTCGACTGACCGAGGCGTTGAACGTAATACAAGGGCACGAACGTGGTAAGTCCGAAGTAGACGCCCGATCGAGCCGCGATCACACCGGCCAATCGGACAAAGGCGTCCCATCGGTCGATTCCGGGTGCCGGTCCCGGCGTCCGAGGCCTGCGCGCGTCTCCGAGGGCCCGCAGAAAACGTAACTGGCTCGCGACGGCGAGGCCGCCGAGCAGGGGGACCGCGGCGACCGCAAGTGTGCCGCCAAGTCCGAGCGGGATGACCGCGGCGCTCACGAGGATCGGACCGAGCGCGAAGCCGGCATTGCCGCCAACCGAGAACAGGCTCATGGCGGTGGCGCGTGCCTCGCCGGATGCATAGTTCGCGTAGCGGGCCCCCTCAGGGTGGTAGGCCGCCACGCCGATGCCACCGACGAGGATCACAACGAAGACCACCCAGTAGGAAGCGAGTACGCCGGAGAGGCCGAGTCCGATCCCGGCGAGGATCGGACCGGCCGGCAGCAGCCACGTGAGTGGCCTGCGATCGGAAACGTGCCCGAACAATGGCTGAACGATCGAGCTCGAGATAGTGACCGCAAGGACCAGCGCGGACGCTGCGGCGATCGAGTAGCCGCGCTGAGCTATGAGGAACGGAAGCAGCGCCGGAACCGCGCTCTGCGAGATGTCGGTGCAGCAATGCCCGGCGCTGAGAACGAGCATCGCCCGGTGGTTCAGGGTGCCGGCGGGCCCCTCCCCCGACGGGCGGTGGCCGGCCGAAGACGCCTGGCCCCATGTCAGACCGGCGGTTTGGGGTCTTCCCATCTCACCTCGTGATTGTTAAGACTCCGTGCGTGCTTGGCACATGGTATGCGATATATGATACGCTCCTGACCTCAGGACGTGAGGAGAGAGCAGGTGCCAGACAAACTGGGCGACCGGAGTCTGATCCGACCCGGCGTCGTCCTGACGTGCACAGGATCGGGTTCGCAATCCTCCGCTTGGATCACGAGTGCGCGGCGGCACGTAAGTGTCACTGTGCCGTCCGTATCGCCGGCAGGGCGGTCGGAAGCACACGTGATCCACCCAAGTCGCTCGCGCGCGGCCACGCTCAGGTCACTCGCGGCGTCAAGCCATCACGAGCCCACCTCGGTTGCACCTGTCGCTCAACCGCGTGACCTTCACTACCAAGAATCGCCGAGGAGGAGCAATGTCAGAGCAGATCGATGACCGCACTGTCAGCCCTGAGAAGTTCGCCGCCACGCGGCGTGAACTGCTCGAGCGTGTGGCGATAGGTGGCGTCAGCATGACAGCGCTCTCTGCGCTCATCGCCGCATGCGGATCAAGCAGTTCCAGTTCGTCCGCGGCCACCGCCGCCAGCGCGGCCAACTCGTCAACCTCCTCGAGCGCTGCCAGCGCGAAGGTGCAGCTGAAGGGAATGAGCGAGTACATCCCGACGGTGACCTCGCTCAATTCGGCCGACCGGGGATTCAAATGGGGCACGGAAGGCCTCAGCGGGAAGTTCTTCCACACGCCGTACTCCGACATTCAGAGCGAGTTGGCGGCGGGCCGGACGTTCTCGAGCCTTGGCGTGAACGGTGCGACGGCGTACCTGCTCAGCGACAGCTCTTTGGCGCCCTACGCGCAGAACCTCGCGCAGCAGAAGGTCGCGTACGCGAACTTCGCCAACCGCGTTCCGTGGACATCTCCGATCGACCCCAAGTTCAACGGCTACTTCCTGACGAGCTTCAACGGGTCCTTCGCCGAGGAGTCCTACATCGTCACAAAAGAGATGCTGAAGCGAGGCGGAGGGGCCGGGGACATCATCCTGCTCCGGGGCGCGCAAGGCAGTGCATCGGACAACGCTCGGACCTATGGGTTCCAGCTGGCGCTCAAAGAGTTTCCGGACGCGAAAGTGGTCGCTACGGCGTACACCGATTGGGACCAGGTGAAGGCTCAGCAGCAGACCGCAACGCTGCTCACCGCGCACCCCGACGTGAAGTTCCTGGCGGCGATGAACGATTCGATTGCACTGGGCGGTCTCGCTTCGCTCCGCGCGGCGAACGCGACCAGCTGCTACGTCATGGGCTGCGACGGTGATCCCGAGTATCTGAAGAACATGATCAACGACAAGCGGGTCGTCGCCACTGCGGCTGGACGCCTCGATCACACCGGGGTGCTTGCGGCGGTGTGGCTGTTCGACTGGCTGAACGGATACCGCTTCAACCCGCTGGAGTCCTGGATCAACACCGACAGCGTCATCGTGGACACTCCCGCGGCTGCGGACGCGATGCTCAAGCTGATCGGGTTTGCGCCGGCACCGCTTCCGTACGACCCGGTCAAGATGTCGAGGCATCTCCAGGGAAGCAACTGGCAGATGCCGCACCGCCTCCAGGTCGCCAACCCGGCGGCTTTCGACTGGGGCGACAAGCCCGGCGTGAACCGGACCCCCAAGCCGGCGAGCTTCCAGTGGCCGGACGCATACCAGAAGGCCCTCGATTCCGGGGAGCTGGACACGCTCAACGCCGAATACGCGAAGCATCTCGACGACGTCTACAGCTCGGTCCGGGCCAAGGCCAGCTACAAGGCCACGGGTGTGCTCGGGACGTTCCAGCAGCTCGGACTCACGTAAGTGAGGAGCTGACCGAGCCGTGTCAACACCGCGCCGCCTCGCCTCAGGGACCCCGGCGCTCGAGGCCCGGGGGATATCGAAGCGCTTTCCGGGTGTCCAAGCGCTCGACGATGTGTCGATCAAGGTGTATCCGGGCGAGGTGGTCGGGCTCGTCGGCGAGAACGGCTCGGGTAAGTCGACCCTGTTGAGCTGCTTGTCCGGGGCGGTGCGCTCCGAGGCGGGATCCATCGTCGTGCGGGGAGCCTCGCAGACGTTCGGAAGCTACATCGATGCGAACCTGGTCGGTGTGTTCAGGGCATATCAGGACCAGGGCCTCGTGAACAACATGACGGTGGCGGACAACATGTACCTCGGGCATGAGAGGAGATTCGCGCATCTGGGCATCCTGAGCCGGGGGAAGATGCGACGGGAAGCCCAGCGCTCCCTAGACGACGGGCTTCGTGGCCGAGTCGGCCCGAACGACATCGTCGGGCACCTGCCGCTCGACTTGCGTCAGCTGGTCGAGATCATCCGAGCGTTTGCCGTCGCTGACCTCCTGGATACCGGGCCACCGACCGTGATGCTCGACGAGACCACTGCGTCCCTCAACCTCGATGAGGTGGCCGAGCTCTACCGGTACATCAACGGGCACCGGGCGACCGCCTCATTCCTCTTCGTTTCTCACCGTTTGGAGGAGATCTTCCAACTCTGCGACTGGATCTATGTCCTCAAGGATGGGCGGCTCGTTAGTGAGTTGCATCCCGACGACGCGGATGAACCACTCCTTCACTCGCACATGGTGGGGCGCATCCGCGAGGAGCTCTACTACAAGGAAGACCTGCGGCCTGATTCGGTCGGCGAGCCGCTGCTGGAGGTAAGTGGTCTCACGGCTCGCCCGTATTTCCAGGACATCTCGCTCGAGGTCCGCTCCCACGAGCTCGTGACGGTCGGCGGCGTGACCGGCTCCGGCAAATCAGAGCTAGCTCGCGTGATCGCGGGTGACCTGCGATCAGACAGTGGTGAGGTGAGGGTTGGCGGACGCGACGTGACGTCCGATCGGCTCGAGACGCGCGCGAAGCTCATCGGATACGCGCCTCTCGATCGGCACAAAGAGGGCGTGTCGCTAAATCAGTCGATCGCTCTGAACGTCACACTGGCATCTCTGTCGAGCATCACCGTTGGCCCAGGCGTACTGTCGCGGCGACTCGAAGTGGATGCGGCGCGCGATGCCATGCGGCGTTACAGCATCGCTGCCCGGAGCGAGCGAGACATGGTGCGGCAGTTGAGTGGCGGGAACCAGCAGAAGGTCATGCTGGCGCGTCTCGTCGGCCCTGGCCCGAGAGTGCTGGTCCTCGACAACCCGACCCGCGGAGTGGACGCAGGTGCGCGCCAAGAGATTTACGCCCATCTCAGACGCCTGACCCGAGACGGGACGGCCGTGCTCATGATCACCGACGATATGCAGGAGCTCATAGGAATGGCAGACCGCATCATGACCATGAAGGATGGACAGCTGCAGCACGTGTTCGACGACACGCGCAATCAGGCAGTGAGCGAAGAGCAGGTCGTCGCGACCATGATGTGAGTGAAGATGTCGACTATCGACGACCATAACGCCCCCCCGCCGGGCCCAGACGACCGCGCTCTCGGTTCGCGGACTTTCGGCCCACGCAAATGGGGGTTGGAGACCGGCGACGTCGCCGGGATCGGACGGCGTGTCCTTCCGTACGCGTTCCTCGTCGCCCTTGTCATCTTCTTCGCGATCGACAGCGGCGAATTCTTGACGAAGGCGAACATCTTCAACGTTCTCCGGTCGTCCTCGACCTTAATGGTGATTGCCGCCGGAGCGACGCTGGTTGTCGTCGCCGGAAGCGTGGATCTGTCGGTGGGGGCGGTGGCCGCGCTGTCCGGAACCGTCGTCGCCTACATGGTCGCCCAAGGGGACAGCGGGGCCGTGCTACTGCTCGCGCTTCCGATTGGGGTGGCGTGTGGCCTCGTCAATGCCGTGTTGGCTGCCTACGCGAAACTTCCGTCGTTCGTGACGACGCTTGGCACGCTGTTTGTGTTCAACGGCCTCGCACAGAAGATTACGACTGGGCAAACCGAGAGCTTCTCGAACAACACTCTGAACACGCTCGTCAACGGGACATCGATCGGTGGACTGCCGAACATCGTCTACTGGGCGATTGCCGCGCTGATCATCACGATTTTGCTGGCGTACTGGACCCCCTTCGGCCGGAACATCTACGCCATCGGAGGCAACGAGCGGATGGCCCGGCTCTCGGGAGTGCCGGTGACCCGCGCCAAGGTTCTGATGTTTGTCCTCTCCGGTTGCTTCGCCGGCGCCGCTGGCCTGATGCTGGATGCTCAGGGCGGGGGCTCGTCGCCCGGAATGGGCGATTCGTATCTCCTCAATGCGATCGCGGCGATTGTCATCGGTGGAACCGCTTTGTCCGGAGGCGTAGGAGGACCGGCTCGGACCGTCATCGGCGTCCTGACGATCGCAGTCGTCTCGAACGGGATGACCCTCCTTCAGGTCGATCCGAATCTGCAAACGATGGTGTTCGGGCTGATTGTTCTATTCGCGGTGCTCGTCACCGTACGGCGGAACGAGCTCGACGTCGTCGAATGAGGGGCCGGGGGACGCGAGGGCCGACGGGAGGCACCCGGCCCCGCAATTCAGTCGGAACGCAGGACGACAGCAAAGGAGCTGCACGTGGGACTTGGACTTGAGAACCCACTTCACATCGCCATAGTCGTGTTGGTATTGCTGCTGCTCTTCGGGGCGAAGCGGCTGCCAGAGGTTGGCCGCGGGATCGGTACCGGTGTGCGCGAATTCAAGGACTCCGTGACCGGCCGCACAGTTCATCCCGAGCTCGGCGACACCAACGACGAGGGGCAGTCGGCAAGCAAGCCGGCGTAGGGATCACGCCGCGCGGGCGGGCCCGCCCAAGGTGAGCCGGCCCGCCCTTTGATGCTTCAGGACTCGAGGTAGTCGTAGGCTACGGTCGTTAGGAACTCGGGAAGGGGGTCGGACAGGGCGACGGTCTCGAGTATCCGGAGTGTGTCGATCGGGCGGCCCTTCCGCCACAGGTCCTCGCCTACGGACGCGCGGATACGGCTCATCTCATCCTCGAGCAGGGCGGTCGCCAGCTCGCGCGTGACGGGCCGGCCATCGTCGAGCGTGGTGCCGTGATGGACCCACTGCCAGACCTGGGAGCGCGCTATCTCCGCCGTGGCGGCGTCCTCCATAAGGTTGTTGATCCCGGCCGCACCCCTGCCACCGAGCCAGAACGAGATGTATTGGAAGGCCACGTTCAGGTTCGCGCGCAGCGCGGCCTCGGTGATCTCCCTGCGGCTCGATGCCACATCGGTCAGCTGTTCCGCCGTGACTTTGACGTCATCGCGCCGGCGTTCGATCTGATTCGGGCGATCGCCGAGCACCTCGGTGAACGCTGCCTCTGCGACCTGCACCACGTCAGGGTGGGCGACCCAGGTGCCATCGAATCCGGCGCGCGCTTCGCGGTCCTTGTCGGTCCGCACCGCGGTGAGCGCGCGCTCGTTCACCTCGGGATCGGTTCGCGACGGAATCAGCGCTGCCATTCCTCCCATCGCGAATGCGCCTCGGCGGTGGCAGGTGGCAACCAGAAGCTCAGTGTAGCTGTGCATGAACGGCGCAGTCATGGTGACGTCGCCGCGGTAAGGCAAGACGAATTCCGGCCGGGTCTGGAAGGTCTTGATCAGGGAGAAGATGTCGTCCCAGCGACCCGCGTTCAGACCATATGAATGCTCGCGAAGCTCGAACAGGATCTCATCCATTTGAAACGCCGCCGGCAGCGTCTCGATGAGCACCGTCGCGCGGATGCTTCCGTGCGGTATTGAGAGCTCCTCCTCCGTCCACCCGAAGATGTCGTTCCAGAGCCGAGCTTCCAGGTGATGCTCCAGCTTGGGGAGGTACAGATACGGAGCAGATCCTCGACTCAGTAACGCGCGAGCGGAGTGAAAGGCGAACAAACCGAAGTCGACGAAGGCGCGGGCGATGGGGTCGCTGTTAGCCGACACGTGCTTCTCGCTCAGGTGCCAGCCCCGGGGACGGACGAGTAGCGTGGCCGGCTGGTCGGACAGTGTGTACTTGCGTCCGTCGGAGCTCTCGTAGGTGATCGTCCGGTCGATCGCATCGATCAGATGGCCATGCCCGGAGATCTGGTTGAGCCACGTCGGGAGTTGCGTCCTCGAAGTCCGCCATGAACCCGCGTGCGCCCGAGTTGAGCGCATTGATGACGAGCTTCCTATCCGTCGGCCCCGTGATCTCCACGCGACGATCGGCGTAGTCGCTGCGTGGCGGCGGCACTTGCCAGCTCGCGTCGCGCAGCTCGCGGGTCTCTGGTAGGAAATCAAGTGTTCCGCCGGCGCGGAGGGCTTCGCGAGTACGTTGCCGTGCGGCCAGGAGCTCGGAGCGGCCGTACCGAACCGGCCGTGCAGCTCCGCAGAAACTCGACTGCGTCGGGTGCGAGTCTGGAAATGCGGGAGCGGTCATCGAGCCCCAGTAGTGGACGGTGAGTTCGTTCATTGCTTACCGTATGCCTCGTCGAGAAATTGGACAGTGTGCAGGACTGGAACGCGATGCCCGAGCGCCCGGAGGTGTGTCGGAGCTGCACGATGCAGCCGACGTTGCCGGTGACGATGACGTCGGCTCCGGTGGCGAGGAGGCTTCGAGCCTTCCGCTGTCCCAGCTCGCCGGCGATCTCGGGTTTGTCGACGTTGTACGTGCCGGCCGAGCCACAACAGAGTTGCCAGTCGGCAGGTTCGACAACGGTGACGTTCTCGATCGCTCCGAGGAGGGCACGAGGTGCCGTCCGCACGCCCTGCGCATGGGCGAGGTGACGCGGATCGTGATAGGCGACACGGATCACGGAAGCGGATGGGGGAGGGTTGCGGACAAGGCCGAGCGACTCGAGGAAGACGCTGATGTCGACGACGCGGCTCGAGAAGGCCTCGGCGGCGCCCATCCGATCGCCTGCCTTCGTCCTAAACAACAGTCCGTATTCCTTCATAGCCGAGGAACAACCTGCGGCCGATGTAGCGATGATCGCGTCGAGTCCGCTTCCGAAAGCGTCGAGGTTGCGCAGCGCCAGCAACTTGGCGTGATGCGCGGCTCCGGTGTGCATCGCCAGCGCTCCACAGCATCCTTGTCCCGACGGGATCACCGTTTCCACGCCGTTGCGGGCGCGAACGCGCAACGTCGCCCAGTTGACCTCCGGCGCGAGGACGTCCTGCGCGCCCGGTGAGGAGGGCGACGCGTGCCCGTCGAGGGCCTTCGGCCGGGTACACCGCGGGCAGCGGCGGCGTCTTTGGAAGCCTCTTCGGCAGCAGGCCGAGCGTCGTGGACAGCGACCGGGGAAGCATGCGCGACACGGGGCGCGCGAGAATGCCGAGACGAGCGGCGATGCGGAACCGAGACGGGTAGGGAAGCGTTCGGAGTATCAGCTCTCGGCGGGCTCGCTCGATCGGGGAGCGAGTCGGATTGGCTCCGCGTGTGCCCGAAAAGACGTCAGGAGGTCGCCGTACTTCACGCCCGACGGGCACGCGGTCTCACACGCCTGGCAGCCCAGGCAGTTGTCGATGAACGGCAGCGCATCGTCGAGGCCGATCTGACCCTCGAGGGCATCCTTCATAAGCACGATGCGGCCACGGGGAAAGTCCATCTCCTCGCCCAGCGTCACGTAGGTCGGGCACGTGGGCAGACAGAATCCGCAGTGCACGCAGGAGGAGATGGCGTCCGCCATGTTCTCGCCTCGGGCGCCAAGCCTGTCCAGAGGGAGATCGTGATGCACCGTTACAGAGACACGAAGCGGTCGTGGGGATCGGAGCCCGGCGCAGACGCGCAGCGAAGACGCCGCCACGCGCAGCCCCGAGCGACCCTTCGCGCGGTGGGCCGACCAAGACGACGCCGGTCGACCCAGCTGTTTGGAAGAGAGATCCAGGGCGATGATGTCCGCGCCGGGCGGGCAGGAACCCAGGCGACGTTGGTAGCGAGGCTGTAGCGGGCGCGCGCGTTGGCAGCGCTGAGCACCGCCTCGAGGCCGATCACCTGATGTCGCGTCGAGCGCGACGCGGATCACGTCATTTTCGGCCGGGGACCACGCCAAGTCGGATGCGGCCCTCTCCAACGCCGCCGTCCTCCTAGCCACGCAGTCGCTGGGAAGGCAACGCGACAGTCTCGTCGATGCAGCGAGCACACGCATCAAGCGCGACCCGCTCGCCGCCGATGCGAGCCAGCAGAGAACCGGTGGCGCGAGGTCCAGTGCCTCGAGAACTCAGACGGTCCGCGCGCGAGGCGAGACACGAGGTCCAACGTCACCCTCGGTCGAAACCGATTCGAAGATCAGCGTCGTCGTCGCACGCGGCCGCGGGAAGACCTTGAACGCCAGCTGGATCAGCACACCCAGGCGGCCCATCGACCCGACCATCAGCTTCGGGAGGTCGAAGCCGGCGGCATTCTTGACCACACTGCCACCGCCCGACCGCACGCGCCCAGTCCCGTCGACGAAACGCACGCCGATGACGAACTCGCGCACGCCTCCATGGCGGAAGGCGTTGGGCCCCGACGTGCCGGCCGCGACGACTCCTCCGAGTGTGGCGCCGGCGGCGCCGAGTGGCGGATCGAACGGAAGGTACTGATCGTGCTCGGCAAGCAGGTCCGTGAGAGCCGCGATTCGCGTGCCCGCCCTCGCCGTTACGGTCATCTCCGCCGGGTTGTATTCGATGACCCCCTGGAGCGCGGAGACGTCGAGGAGCGTGACGCCGTCGGCGAGCGCACTCGAGAGCGCCGGCTTGGTGGCGCCGCCGACCGGGAGCACGCGGGGACCGGCGCGGACCGCGTCCTGCACCGCTCCGACGCTGTCGACCACAACCCTCATCCGCGAACCGGCGTGAGGTCGAGCATCTTCCCGCGGTTGGCGAGCTCCGCAGGATCGATGGCGGTACGAATGCGATGCATCAGCGCGACGTCGTCGGGGGCGAACATCAGCGGCAGATATGCCCGCTTCTCGATCCCGACGCCGTGCTCCCCGGTGATCGAGCCGCCCAGCGATACGCACAGGCGCAGAATGTCCCCCGCCAGTTCAGTCGCCCGGTCGAGCGCTCCCGGTGCGCGTCCGTCGAACAGGATCAGGGGGTGCAGGTTTCCGTCGCCCGCGTGGAAGACGTTGGCGACGCGGAGACCGGCGGCTGCGCTCATTCTCTCGATCTCTGCGAGGGCCTCGCCGAGCCGCGTGCGGGGTACCACGCCATCCTGGACGATGTAGTCAGGGGCGAGCCAGCCGACAGCGGAGAATGCGCTTTTTCGGCCCTTCCAGATCAGGGCTCGTTCGCTTGGCTGCTCGGTCGCCGACAGGCTGGTCGCACCCGACGATCGCAGGACGTCGTCGAGCAGCTCCGCGTCGACGTCGACCACCTCTCGCTCGCCCTCGAGCTCGACGATGAGGAGCGCGGCCGCCGGCGGGTAATGCGGTTTGACAGACGCCTCGGCCGCTTCGATCGCGAGGGCGTCCATGATCTCGATGGCGACGGGGAGCAACCCGGCGCGCAGCAGCTCGGCCACGGCGTCGCCGGCCGCCTGCAGGCTCTCGTAGGCCGCGAGCGTCGTTCGCGTGCTTTCGGCAAGCGGAATCAGGCGCACGGTGACCTCGACCGCGATGCCGAAGAGCCCCTCGGAACCGCAGAACATCCCGACCCAATCAGGACCGATCGGCTCTACGCTGTCGCTTCCGAGCTCGACGAGCTCCCCGTCCGGGAGGACCGCACGAATGCGAAGCACGTGGTTGCTGGTCATGCCGTGCTTCAGGCAGTGCGCGCCTCCGGAATTGAACGCCAGGTTTCCGCCGATCGTGCACACCGCCTGGCTGGACGGATCGGGAGCGTAAGTCAACCCGAATCGTGCCGCTGCCTCGGTGAGGTGCAGGTTGATCACCCCAGGCTCGACGACGGCCGTGCGGATATCAGGATCTATGCTCAGAATCCGATTAAGCCGGTTGAGCGCGATGACGATGCCGCCGTCAACCGGCAGCGAGCCGCCGGAGAGTGAAGTACCGCTGCCCCGCGCGACGAACGGCACTCCCGTATCACTGCAGAATCGCACGGCCTTCGCGACGTCCGCCTCGGTCGCTGCCATCACGACGGCGATCGGAAATTCGCGGAAGGCAGTGAGCGCGTCCGAGCTGAACACGGCCAGCTCCGCGGGACGCGACAGGACAGGGCCGTCCAAGTTGAGTGCACGCAGACCCGCGACGATCTCGGTTTGGAATGCAGGCGTTACGCTCATGCGTCGAAGCCGCGGCAGGTTGGTCGGGTGTGACGCCCTAACCGCGTGCTGCGCGGCTGGCCGTCGAGTGCGCCGGCAAGGGATCGACAAGGACGCCGGGGTTCAGGATGCCCGCCGGGTCCAGCGCTTGCTTGGCGGCGCGCAACGCTTCGGCAAACAGATCGGGACGCTCGATGTCATACCACTGCCGGTGGTCACGTCCGACCGCATGATGGTGCGTGATCGTGCCGCCCAGTCGCATGATCGCGTCAGAGGCAGCCTCTTTGATCGCGTCGTATTGAGCCAGGTGGTCCCGCCCACGCGCAGGAGCGACGATTGTGTAATACGGTGCGGGACCGTCGGGATAGACGTAGGCGAAGCGGCATGACAGGACGCCCGCGCCGCAGATTTCCTGGGCGGCATCCATGGTCGCGCGTGTGACGCCTTCGTGGAACTCCTCGAAGCGATCCCATGTGATTGCGGTTTCGAAACTCCCGCTGACCATGTCGAGCGCGACGAGCGCGTCGTGTCGGTGCGGGAGATCGATGAAGCGGTCGCGCCATGCTGCGACTCGCGTGTCGGCGCTGGCCCGCCCGTCCGTGCTCACCCCGCCGCAGTCTCGGCAGATCTCGGCGGCACGGGTGCTCCACGGCTCCACCGGGTGATCGGCCGATTCGAACGCGACGATGAGGATCGACTCGTCGCCGTCGCCGACACCGCTCAGCCGTGCTTCGGTCGGATCGAGGACGCGACAGTTGGTCGGGTAGAGGCCGGACTGGGCCAGCGCCCGGGCGGCCGATGCAGCAGCGCGGAGGGAGCCGAACGCGAACGATGTCTTCGCTCGGAATGTAGGGCGATCCTGCAAGCGCATCCACGCGGCGGTGATGATTCCGAGGGTCCCCTCCGACCCGCAGAAGAAGCGCTCAGGGGAGGGGCCGGCCCCGGAGGCCGGTAGACGACGTGTCTCGATGAGTCCCGCGGGAGTGACGACTCTGAGACCTTCCACGAACTCGTCGATGTGGGTGTAGAGGGTGGCGTAATGGCCCCCCGACCGGGTTGCGATCCAGCCGCCCAGGGTTGAGAACTCGAACGACTGCGGATAGTGACGGAGCGTGAGTCCGTGCGGTCTGAGCGCGGCCTCGAGTGCCGGTCCGTAGATACCGCCTTCGATCAACGCCGCGCGCGATTCGTTGTCGACCTCGAGGACAGAGTTGAGAAGCTTCAGATCGAGGCTGATAACGCCCGCGTATTCGTCGCCGACGAGTGGCTCGACGCCTCCGGCCACGCTGGAGCCGGCGCCGTAGGGGATCGCGGCGACGCCGGCGTTCGAACACCAATCGAGGATCTCCTGCAGGTCTTCCTCGCCGGTGGGATAGGCGACCAGGTCCGGCGGGTTCGGGAACTCGCCGTCGAATGCACGCACTAGGTCTCGGTTCGACCTGCCGTATGTGTGAAGCACCCGCTCGTAATGATCGGCTGTGAACACGCGCTCGAGCCCCGATGGAGCGGCAACGCGAGGAGCGCGAAGGCGAACGTCTTCAAGTCGGACTGGCTGGCGCGGGCGCGGCCGGGTTCCGAATGTCTCACCGAGGGACGCAGCCAGATCCGCAACCTGCGCCGGTGAGTAGCCCTGATTCTCAAGTCCCCAACCCCAGAACTTGCGGCGCGGGACGGTCTGGTCCTGTGCTGTGGTCGCCATTTGGCGCATCATACATCATCCTTCATATCTTAAACAAGCAGATTTACCCTTACTACCTGTGACCGAGTGGCTGTCGTGCCGGCCAGGCGCCAACCAAATGTGTGGATGTGGGCGACTCGCCGGGCCGGGCGGTGCCGGCGCATACTCTGTGCCTGTATGCACCGCGGGCGAGGCCCCGCCGTAGGTCGTCTACTCAGCCCCGGGAAGCTCTCGGAGGTGACGGATTACGACTCCTAGGCAGCGACGTTCTGGTCCCAGTAGCGTCTGGCACCGAGCCACATCAGATCCGGCGCCGCCGCGATTCTGTACGCGGCCGTGGCGCCGGGATCGCCGACTTTCTCGATCTCGGATTCGACAGCATGTCCGAACACGTCCTGCGCCGCGTCCCGGGCCAGTCAGACCAGTAGGTAACGCTCTCCCCGTGCCGCCTGAAGATAGCTCTCGACGTCATCGTAGGATCCGAAGTGGGTCGGGACCACCCGGGTGGGAGCCGCGCGCTCGATCCGATCGATTGAAGCGAGCCAAACCGGCGCGTCGAACTCGGGTGGCATCGTCGGCGGCAGGACGAAGCTCGACGGCGGAATCCGAACCCCGGCAACGTCGCCGACGAAGGCCACACCTGCTGACCTGTGCAGGTACACCACGTGGTGCCGTGCGTGGCCGGGAGTGTCGAATACCTGAAACGGTCCGATCGACACGCCGTCCGCCAGCGGCGGAAGGCGTGCTCCGGCACAGGTTGCACCGTGCCGAACAGGCGCGGGAGTTGGTCGCCGTAAAGGAATCGCGAGGACTCGACGAGCCGGGTCGGGTCGACGAGATGCCGCGCCCCCGGCTGTGGACCCACACCTCACAGTCTGGCCAGAGGCCGAGTAACGCCCCAGTCGCACCGGCATGGTCCAGATGAATGTGGGTCAGCGCGATCGCTCGCGGTCGCCACCCGTCGTCGAGCGCAGACAGCAACCGCGGCAGCGTCGAAGCGGGTCCGGGATCGACGAGAATCTCATCCTCGACGACCCACGTTCCGATCGAGCGGTCGGTGCCACGATTGTGCAGATCGATCAGGCGCAACGGCGAGACCTCGTTGCCTCCTGGCCGGGTGCCATGCCGGGGCGGTGTGGCCCCGGCACGGCGAAACATCCGGCGCCGCGAGCCGCGTCGTCACGAGGCGGCCGCGAAGGCTCATACCTTGTCGGTGAAGATCTCGAGCATCGTCCCGTCCGGGTCCGGGAAGCAGCACCAACGGACGCTCTTACCTGAGAGCGTCGTGACCACGGGCTCGCTCACGAACTTGATGCCCTGGTCGGAGAGCTTCTTGTAGACCTCGTCGAAATCGCCGGCCACCTTCAGCGCGGTCCGGCAGATACCGAGGTCGAACACGGTCGGATACGGCCGCGGGCTCGACTGGCTGGAACTCGACAATGTCGATGCATGTCGCGTCCGGATCGTCGCCCCAGCGGAGGAAAGCTCCGCGGATCTTGACGCGGTCGAACTGGGTCATCCCGAATCCGTCCACGAGATCTTGGCCTTCGGTCTCGAAGGGGTGACCCTCTTGTGCCGTCATTCCCAGCGTGCCGCAATAGAAATCAATGGCCCGATCAAGATCGCTGACCACGATGTTCAGATGAAACACACGCTCGAACATTTCTCTCCTATGCCTCGGTGTCGACGGGATCGGTCTACGCTTGCACTTGCACGTTCTCGTCTCCCAGCCCGGCCGAGAGGACGACGCCATATTTCTCTACGAGCCTGCCCGCGTCCTCACGCAGTGCGAGCCACTCGGGACTGGCGGCGCAGCTCGCGAAGTCGTCTGCTGAGTCCCACACGAGCTCCGCGATGCGGTAGAAGCCCGGCTCGCCCCCCTCCAGGCCATCCGCCGTTCGCGTGAGGACGAGACGGTTCAGCTTGGGGACGGCTTCGGCAAGGGGGATGTGGGTGTCCCAATACTCCTGTTCGAATGCATCAGTCTGGTCCGGCTTCGGGGCTGTCCAATATGCGATGAGCTTGTACACGGGAAATCTCCTCTCTCAACGTCAGTAGGGTCAGTGAGAACGACCGGCTCAGCAGCGGGTCACCCGCGGATGTCCTCGTAGAGCTGCAGGATGGTTCGATCCGGGTCGCGGAAGCAGTTGTAACCCGCCTTCGCGCCAGACAGGTCCGTGATGACCGGTGGGCTGAAGAATTCGGCCTTCGACCGCAGCTCCCCGTAGACGTCCTGGATGTTCTCGACGTAGAACGCGACGCGAGGAAAGCCGACGTTGTAGACGGTCTCAACGGGGGCGCCGTAGGTTTTCGGCTGCTTCCACTCGACGAGCTCGATGAGCGTGTTGTCGGATGCGGTGCCCGGCCTCAACCAGGCGCCCGCAAGTGCCCCCGCTCCGTTGTCGCTGAGTGGGAAGGTCGCGCCGAGATTCCCGTCCTCCACTTCGAAAGGCTCGCCTACGGGAGTCAGCCCGAGGACGTCGACATAGAACTCCAGCGATCGGGAGAGATCACTCACCGAAATACAGACGGCGAAGATGCGCTCGATCTCGGGCTCGGCGTCCCGCGCGTCCTGGGTGTCGACGAGCTGAAAAACCGCATCGTCAGGGTTGTAGAGGCAGCAGGTGCGCACCTCCTGGTCACCAAGCGTGAGCGTTGACGGTGGACCGACAAATCGCACCCCCTGCTCAGACAGCGATGCATGGAGCGCATCGATGCCGCCCACCTTGAGCGCCAGGCGGGTGATTCCGGTGTGGTTGACGGCTTCGTAGGCGCTCCCGACGAAGCGGGGCCGCATCCACAGGTTGGTATCGAGAACCGTGGCGGTCTCGGTGTCGGAGCACTTGTAGAACGTGCCCAGGTCTTGGTGTTGCTGTCTGGGATGGCGAACGCCTCGGACATTCCCTCACGGCGACGAACGGACCATGAATGATGGTCATGCCCAGGGTGTCCTCGTAGAACTTGAGGGACGCCACTTGGTCGCGTGTCGATGCGACCACGTGGAAGATCCTGTCGATCATTCAGCTTTCTCCTTTCGGCGGGTATCTGAAAGCGGGAGACGGTTACAAAGATCCAGTTCGACATCGGGCGTCTGGCCGCCGGCGTCCAGAAACGCCTTCAAGGCGTGCTGCGCCTCTTCGGTGTGGACGATCTGGGTGAAGCAGTGTGCTTCTTCGAGGAGTCCGGGAGTCGGGTCGGCCTCGGCGGCGTGGACCGCGACCTTGGCGTAGGCGATCGCCGTGTCAGAGAAGGACGCGATCCGCCGGGCGAGGCGGTCGACGAAGCCGTGAAGCTCGTCGGGCGGGAGGGCGCGGTTGACCCAGCCGTAGCGCTCGGCGGTCTCGGCGTCGAAATCCTCGCACCCGAGGATCGCCTCAAGCGCGCGTGCGCGACCGATCAAGCGCGTGAGCCGCTGCGTGGCTCCGCCGCCCGGGGCGATCCCGAGTCCCACCTCCGGCTGGGCGAAGACGCTCCGACCGATCGCGGCAAACCGCATGTCGAGGTTGAGTGCGAAGTCGCTGCCGCCGCCCCTGGCGCGCCCTTCGATCTTGGCGATCGTCACGGTCGGAATCCGACGAAGGCGTTCGCCGAGCGCATGAATCCAGCTGAGAGTGAGGGACTTGGGAGTCGGCGGCCCCTCGCGGTCGAGGAACAGGCCAACATCGGCGTGCGCGATGAAGAAGTCGGGAAGGGCACTCTGGAACACCGCGACACGAATCGAGCGATCGTCCTCAAGACGTCGAGTGACTCGATCAAGATCTGCCCTGAGCGCGATATCGAGGAGGTTGATCGGCGGGTGGTCGATCGTGATCCACGCGACGCCCGCGTGGACATCTACTCGAAGCGTTGTTAGATCCACGGATATTGCCTTGCGTGGGCGTCGTTACGGTGTGCGGGATCCTCGGTGGATGGTTGCTGGTGCTTGGCGTATGGTATATCATATGCGGCCATGAGCACACAAGCGACACGAGTCGTCCTCGTCACGGGTGCTGGGTCCGGCATCGGCGAGGCGACCGCGAAGGAGTTCGCAAGTCGGGGATGGCGCGTCGTTGCGAGCGACGTGAACGTCGAGGCGGCCAAGGAGACCGCGCATGAGATCGGCGACGGGGACAGCGTCGCCGTCGAACTCGATGTGACCGACCTTGACTCCGTCGAGCGCGGTGTCCAGGGGGCACTGGAATGGGGGCAGTCGATCGACGCCCTTGTCAACAACGCGGGGATCATCTCACCTCACTCACTCCTCGACACTCCGCCCGACCTGTGGGAGCGGACGTTCGACATAAACGTGCACGGGATCTACCGCTGCTGCCGCGCCGTCCTGCCCGGCATGCTCGAGCGCAAGTCGGGCGTGATCATCAACGTGGCATCCGCCGCGGGGCTCGTGGGGATACCCAACCGCGCTGCGTATTGCGCATCCAAGGGCGCCGTCGTGACGATGACCAAGTCTCTCGCGGTCGATTACATACGCGACGGGATACGCGTCAACTGCGTGTGCCCCGGGACCGCAAATACCCCGTGGGTGCAAGGCTTGATCGAGCGAAGCGCTGACCCGGAGGCCACGCGCGCGAACCTGATCGCGCGCCAGCCGATCGGGCGCTTGGCCGAGCCCGAGGAGATCGCGAAGGCCATCGCCTACCTCGCTAGCGATGACGCCTCCTATGTAACCGGCAGTGCCTTTGTGATCGACGGCGGAATCCTCGCCGGGTGACGGAACGCAGGACCTAAACCGAGAGACCAACGAAAGGGCTGGCCCGTGACATCAATCGACTGGGATAGGGTCAATGATGGGCTCGAGCGTGATCGCGAGCGACTCATCTGGCGGCCGTATGGAGCGCCTCGGGTGCTCGACCTGGATCACTCCCAATTCTTTCCCGAGCGGATCACACCGCCTTGGCCGATGCCGGAGAAGATGATCATCTCCGTTGCGATCACGGGTGCGTTCTTCCAGAAGGGCGCCAATCCGGACCAGCCCATCGCGCCCAACGAGATCTACGAGCACGCGCGCGCGTGCGCCGCGGCGGGCGCCAGCACGGTGCACATCCACGTCCGCGACGACGACGGCTACAACACGCTCGACCTTGACCGCTTCAAGCAAGTGATCGATCCGCTTCGGGACGAATTCCGTGACCTCGCGGTCGATGGTTGCCTGGTCTCGTCGCTCAAGGGCGAATGGGCGGAGATGAAGCGCGTTCTCGACGAGGGAGTCCTGGATGCGACCCCGATCAACACCACGACGGTGTACCTCGGCGACACCCTGTTCGCCAAGCCGATCCCGATGATGCTCGAGAAGACCAGGCTGGTGCAGGAGAGCGGCGTGAAGCCGATTCTGGCCTGCTACTCCGAGGCCGATGTCTCCAACGCCGGCCGCTTCTTGATCCGGAGCGGGCTAGTCGACACGCCGGCGTACTGGATCGTCTTGCCGGCACTCCCAGGGTGCAGCCCGATGGAGAATCCGCGGCAGATGGCGGAGGGCCTGCTGCGGATGTCCTCGCTCATCTACGACGTTGACCCGGGCGCCACGATTCTCGTGTGTGCCGCCGGTCGCCCGTCGACCCACCTGGTGACGATCGCCGCCGCACTCGGTCTGCACATCCGAGTCGGGATGGAGGACACGATCTACCTCTGGCCCCACCGGGACGACCTGGTGTCTTCGAACCTGCAGGCGCTCGAGATGGCCAAGAGCCTGGCGGCCCTGCTCGGTCGAGAGGTCGCGACGCAGGCCGAATACCGCCAGATCATCGGCCTACCCGCGGCGAGAGCCCCGCAGCCGACCGGAGCGTCGTAGGAGCCGAGGCGATGTCGTTGTCAAGCTCGAGCACGCACGACGGCCTGGCCGGTCTGTCGATGGACGGATTTCAGCTGACGCTCGGACCGATGCTCCGGCGGGCGGAGGCCCTCTTCCCCGAGAGGACGGTCACCGCCCGCACGGCGGAGGGCGGTCGAAAGCGTCGGACGTACGCTGAGGTAGCCGAGCGGGCGAAGCGGTTGTCGGTCGCATTGCGGTCGCTCGGCGTGAGGCCCGGAGATCGGGTTGCCTCGTTGTGCTGGAATCACCATGAGCATCTGGAGGCGTACTTCGGAGTTCCGCTATCCGGAGCGGTTCTTCATACGCTGAACCTGCGTCTGCACGCCAGCGACCTGGCCGCAATCGCCAGCGACGCCGACGATCGTGTACTGATCGTCGACGAGAGCTTGTGGCCCGTGTGGGAAAGCTTTCGAGCCGGTACCAACGTCGAGCGTGTGATCGTCGTCGGGGGTACCCCTCCCGGGGAGGACGCACTCGAGTACGAGTCACTGATCGGTGAGGCGTCGCTCGATGACTTCGCCGACCTGGCGGAGGATGAGCACAGTGCAGCCGCAATGTGCTACACGTCGGGGACCACCGGCGGCCCGAAGGGAGTGGTGTACTCGCATCGAGCGCTGGTCCTGCACTCGCTCTGTCAGGCCCTGCCGAGCGCGCTTGATTTTCGGGAGTCGGACACGGTTCTGCTGACGGCTCCGATGTTCCATGTGAACGGCTGGGGCTTTCCATACACGAGTACGCTGCTCGGGGCCAGACAAGTACTTGCTGGGCCGTCGCCGACGCCGGACGCGTTGCTCGATTTGATGGCGGAGGAGCGCGTCACCGTCGTTGGAGCGGTGCCGACGATATGTCGGGAAATGCTCGTACGGCTCGACGCCGATCCGGGAAGATACGACCTCTCCCACCTCAGATCGATCGTTGTGGCGAGCTCTGCTGTCCCTCGGGCAATGATCAAGAGCTTCGAGGAGCGGCATGGCGTAAGGATCGTGCAGGCCTGGGGCATGACCGAGACTGCGCCGACCGGCTGCGTCTCGAACGTCAGCACCGAGCTGGAGGAGCTCACGCAAGACGCCCAATACGACTACCGAGCCAGGCAGGGACGGCCGATCCCGTTCTTCGAAGTTCGAGCTCGGGGGGACGAAGGACTGGTGCCGTGGGATGGAAGGTCGCAGGGCGAGCTCGAGGTACGAGGTCCTTGGGTGGCTCGCGCGTACTTCAACCGTCAGGATTCGGACGATCGTTTCACTGCGGATGGGTGGCTGCGAACCGGGGACATCGTTTCTATCGACGAGATGGGGTATGTCGAGATCAAGGACCGTGCCAAGGACTTGATCAAGTCAGGGGGTGAATGGATCAGCTCTGTGTCGCTCGAGAACGCGCTGATGGCGCACCCCGGTGTGGCGGAAGCGGCAGTCATCGGCGTCCCTCACGAGAAGTGGCAGGAACGGCCGCTCGCGGTAGTCGTGTTAAAGGACGGAGGCAACACGACGGAGGAGGAGCTGAGGCGAAGCTTGGAGCCGAGTTTCGCCAAATGGTGGTGGCCGGACGTGTACGTGTTTGTAGACGAGATCCCGAAGACGCCGATCGGGAAGTTCCGAAAGGATGAGCTACGCCGCGTCTACGCTCGATATGATGCGTGAGATCCTGAGTGGAGGTGTCGCCTTGGGTGGCAATGTCGCGCTGGCCGGCGCTGTTCTCCGTGAGGGGGTGCACCCATGAGCGCTCGCGCCGCCGACACGGACAGGAATCGCCTCAGTGCGGGAGACAGGCCTGCGCTCTCGGATTATCCATCGCGGACCGAGGCGGTCGCGGCGGAGATTGAGGCGGCGATCTTCGGCGGCGTATACAAGCCCGGTGATCGGTTGGTTGAGCGCGAGCTCGCGGAGCGGCTTGGCGTGTCCAAGACGCCGGTACGAGAGGCGCTCAAAGCGCTCGCGGGACGGGGGCTCGTCGTTGCGCATCCGTATCGCGGTATGCGAATCCTTGACATAGACGCGCAAATGGTGAGCAACCTGTACGGCGTGCGTGTGTTGCTGGAGCCCGCCGCGGTCCACGAGTCCGTCCTCCGGTCCGAGCCAGCGGATCTGGCGCCGGCGCGAGAGGCCCTCGAAGCGGCCGATCGCGCTGCAAAGGCGCAGGATCTGGCGGGCCTGGTGATCGCGAATCGCCGCTTTCACCAGATTTTGACGTCGAGGTGCTCCAATACTCTGCTAACCGGTATATTAGACGAGCTTCGAGACCAGGTCGCCTTGGTCATCGTCTGGAATTGGCGCGCCGAGTCGACCTGGCAACGCGAGGCGGCAGATCACGCGCGAATGCTGCGCGCGGCGGAGCGTGGTGACGCGGAACGTGCGGCACGCGAGCTGCGGTTGCACATCGAGCGCGCGATGAACGAGGCACTCGGCAGGTTCTAACTGCCGACACTGGACTGATTCCAAGTTAGAGCCCGGGTGACGGGCGGAACTTTCTGACACTCACCTGCTGGGTTAGATGCCTGTCGAGGCTGCCACCACGACCGGTGAATCGGGCCTCGTCTGCGAGCCGCTGCGGCTCCACGAAGATCCGTACCCGCTTTACCGGCGCCTCCGTGACGAGGCGCCGGTGTACGCCGAGCCGGCCGCGCTTCTGGGCGCTGTAGCGGTACACCGGCGTGCAGGCGGCGGCGCGCGACTGGGAGGCGTTCTCGAACGCGGAGGGCAACGACCTCGACCAGACGGCGCTGCTGTTCGCTCCCGCCGGCGAGCTGACGCACGCCGACCCGCCGCTCCACACCCGGCTGCGCGACGCGATCAAGCGGGAGTTCGGCGCGAGCCAGGTGCGGGGCCGGCTGAAGCAGACGGTGCGAGCCGAGGTACGGCGGCGGATCGGCGAACTGCGTGGGCGCGAGCGCGTGTACCTCGCGCGGGGACTCGCGCTGCTGCTGCCGGCCGGCGTGATCTGCGGGTGGCTGGGGTTCTCGCCGAGCCGATGACCTCGTCCTCCGACAACACGCCCGCGGCGTGCGGGCGGACAAACACACCGAGCGGATCAACCGGCTGTCGCTACCCCCGGCGCTCGGCCATCGCGTCCCGGACGTAGACGCGCATCTCGTCCCGTGCCCCGGTGCGCCACCGGGGAAGCTCAACGTGCCCGGGCGCCCGCTCGAGCATCTGCCGGAACCAGCCGAGGAGCTGATTCGCCGGTCCCCCGAGCTCATCCCGGCGGCCGTCAAGGAGCTGTTGCGGTTCGACGCTCCGCCGCAGTGGCTCACTCGCGTGACCAGGCGCGACGTGGTGATGCACGGTGTGACGATCCCCGCCGGCGCCCGGGTCATGCTCCTATGGGCGTCGGCGAACCGGGACGAGCGGCGGTGGCCGGAGGCCGTACTGGCGCGCGAGCACAAGCTGCACGTAGCCTTCGGTGAGGGAATCCACCACTGCCTCGGGGCGCCACTGGCCCGGCTGGAGGCGCGGATCGTGCTCGAGGAGCTGATGCCGTCGGTCAGCGCCTCCGAGCCGGCGGGTCCGATCGAACGCGTGTATGCCCAGAGCGAGCGCACGATCGCGAGCTTGCCGGTACGCATCAGCTGGAGTATGTGAACAACGAAGCGGTCAAAAGTTTGGCTCTCGGAGTCGAACTAGCCCACCGGCATCCGGGGTAGACAGGCCCGCACACCTGTAAGTCCAGGAAGCGGGAGAAATGAATACGAAACAGCTGGGCTCCGCCGGCCGTGCGGAGCAGGGTTCTCGTCGTCTGATTGTGCCCGGGAAGTCGTCGCTCCGGAGCGCGTTGTCGGTGGCGTTCGCGATTCTGATCGCGTCGGCGCTGGTTCCGGCCGCGGCGAGCGCTGTGACGGCGCCGGCGTCCGATCCGTTCTACACGCAGCCCGCGAACATCGCGCAATACCCTCACGGGACGATCCTGCGCGAGCGCGAGGTGACGCTCAGCGGGGCGACGCAGACCGAGGCCGCGGCCGCCTACCAGCTGATGTACGCCACGACGAACGCCACCGGCCAGCCCGTCGCGGCGGTGACAACCGTGATGGTGCCGACCTCGCCGGCGCTCGGTCCGCGCCGCCTGGCCTCCTATCAGACGTACTACGACAGCCTGACACTCAACTGCGCGCCCTCGTACACGCTTCAGGGAGGCAATAACGGCGGGGGCACCAACGGTCCGACGGAGCAGGCGATGATGACCCAGCTGCTGGAGCAGGGCTGGGACGTCGTGACATCCGACTACGAGGGGCTCGACAGTGAGTGGGCGGTCGGTCCGATGCTCGGGTACGCGACATTGGACTCCATCATCGCGGTCGAGCACTTCGCCCTCGCGGAGCTTGAAGGGGCCAAGACCGAGGTCACGCTGAACGGTTACTCCGGCGGCTCTGAAGCGTCGACCTGGGCGGCGGCGTTCGCGCCGAACTACGCGCCGAGCCTCGACATCGTCGGTGTCGCGGCCGGCGGCAACTTCCCCGACCTCGGCTACACCACCCAGAACCTCGACAACTCGATCTGGTACGGCACCCAGATCGGCGTGCTGGAGAGCTTCAGCCGCGCGCTGCCACAGGATTTCGATCTGACCAAGATCCTGAACGCGTCGGGTCAGGCCCTGGCCGCGAAGGACGGACAGGACGGCAGCGGCTGCGCGGGCTCGACGCTGAACGAGCCGTATGGGAACGCGTCCCAGTACACGAACTTCCCGGACTCCGAGGCGCTCGCCGACTATCCGCCGGTCAAGAGCGGTCTCGCGGCGCTGAGCCTGAAGAACGGCCCGCTGCCGAAGGCGCCGCTGTTCCTCTACAACTCGGTCGACGACGACCTGGCGTTCATCCAGCCGGTCGACACGTGGGTTGCCAACTATTGCCGGCACGGGGTGACCGTCGACTACGACCGCGACCCGGACGGAGGCGACCACCTCAGTGGGATCGCGCCGTACTGGAAGGCCACGCTGACCTATCTCGAGAACGCGTTCGCCGGGGTGGCGCCCCCGAACAACTGCTCGACCTACGACGCCGAGCCCTAGGAGGCCGAGGTGAGACACAGGCTGGCCGCGGTGCTCGCGAGCGTGCTCGTATCGATCATCGGCTTCGCGATCGCCCCGGAGGTGGCCGGCGCGGTCACCGCTCCGGCGTCCGATCCGTTCTACACGCCGCCGGCGAACCTCGCCCAGTACGCGCACGGGACGATCCTGCGCGAGCGGCAGGTGACGATGAGCGGTCCGCAGCAGATCGAGACCGCGAACGCCTACGAGTTGATGTATGCGACGACTGACCTCAACGGGCAGCCGGTCGCGGCTGTGACGACGGTGCTCGTGCCGACCGCGCCGGCGGCGGGGCCGCGCCGGCTCGCGTCCTACCAGATGTACTACGACAGCCTGACCCTCAACTGTTCGCCGTCATACACGCTGCAGGGAGGCAATAACGGCCCGTCGTCCGAGGCCGACTGGATCACTGAGCTCCTCCAACAGGGATGGGACGTCAACGTTCCCGACTACGAGGGGCTCGACAGCGAGTGGGCGGTGGGACCGGTGCTCGGGCGCGCCACGCTCGATTCGCTGGTCGCCGCCGAGCACTTCGCCGGCGACGGCCTCGCCGGCGCCAAGACCGAGGTGACGCTGAACGGCTACTCCGGCGGCTCTGAGGCCTCCACCTGGGCCGCCGCGCTCGCGCCGAAGTACGCGCCGAGCCTCGACATCGTCGGCGTCGCCGCCGGAGGGAACTTCCCCGACCTCGACTACACCACCCAGTACCTCGACAACTCGATCTGGTACGGCACCGAGATCGGCGTGCTCGTCAGCTTCAACCGGGCGTTGCCGCAGGACTTCGACCTGAGCAAGCTGCTGAACGCCGCCGGTCAGAGCCTGGCGGCGAAGGATGCCCAGGACGGAAGCGGCTGCGGGGGCTCGACGCTCAACGAGCCATACGGGAACGCCTCGCAGTACACGAACTTCCCCGGCTCCGAGGCGCTCGCCGACTACGCCCCGGTCGAGCGCGGGCTCGACGAGATCAGCCTGAAGTACGGCCCGCTGCCGAAGGCCCCGCTGTTCATCTACAACTCGACGGGCGACGATCTCGCGTTCATCCAGCCGGTCGACGCGTGGGTTGCCAACTACTGCCGCCACGGAGTAACCGTCGACTACGACCGCGACGCGGACGGAGGCGATCACGTCAGCGGGTTCGTGCCGTACTGGAACGCCGCGCTGCCCTACCTGCAGAACGCATTCGCCGGGGTGACACCCCCCGACAACTGCTCGACGTATAGCGCCTCGCCGAGCGGCTAGCGGGCGGTGTAGCCGCAGTCCATGATCAGCGGCGCGCCCGTAAACGAGCCCCCGGTCGGCCCGGCGAGCATCGCGACCACGTCGGCGAACTCGTCGGGCTCGATCAGGCGCTTGATCGCCTGCGGGGCGAGCATCACGTCCTCCAGCACGCGTTCCTCGGGGACGCCGTGGTTGCGGGCCTGATCGGCGATCTGGTTCTCGACCAGCGGCGTGCGGACGTAGCTCGCACAGATCGAGACCGCGCGGATCCCGTGCTCGGCGCCTTCCAGCGCGAGCGTCTTGACTAAACCGACCGCGCCGTGCTTGGCGCTCACGTACGCGGCCTTATACGGGGAGGCGACGAGACCGAGGGCCGAGGCGACGACGATGAAGCGCCCGTCGCCCGACTCCCGGAGCGCCGGCCACGCGTGCTTGGCGAGCACGAACGGGCTGGTGAGCATCAGCGCCAGCATCTGCTGCCACTGCTCCACCGGGAACTGCTCGACCGGCGCCACGTGCTGGACGCCGGCGTTGGCGACGATCACATCGAGGCGGCCAAAGCGCTCGAGCGCCGTCTCCACCGCGACCTCGTTGGCGGTGGGCTCAGTCAGGTCTGCCTGGTGCGGGATGCCCGGGCCGTCCGGGTCGGGCCGGACGTCGACGGCGAGCACGTCCACGCCGTCCGCGCTCAGGCGCGCGGCGATCGCTCGACCGATGCCGCTTCCCGCGCCGGTCACCAATGCGGCCTTGCCTCTCAGCACAAGCGGCACGTTAGGTAAGGATGAGGATCCGCACAATGCACGAAACCGAGAACCTGCGGTGCCTCGGTTCGTGTGATTCCACAGGAACTGCGGCGCGACGGCGAACCTCCGCCGTATGCTCGCGCGATGACGACGCTCGGCGACGCCGCCCCGCGCGCGGCACTCGGTCCTTCATCGGACAGCGACGCGGTGCAGGCGATCATCGGGCGGGTCGTGGCGCAGCTCGAGACGATCGCGCGGCGGCTCGTGCTGCGCTACCAGGAGGAGATCGCCGACTACAGGCTCGCGACCGACGAGCGACTGCTCGAGGACGTGCATCGGGTCACGCTCGGCGCGCTGCGCGTGATCGTGGCGGACCTGGCGGGCGGCCACCGCCCCTCACCGGACGAGCTCGAGGTCGTACGAGCCGGCGCGGCCCGCCGCGTTCATCAGCAGGTCTCGCTGGAGTCGTTCCTGCACGCCGTTCGGCTGCAGGGGCGCACGTTGTGGGAGACCGTCATGGAGTGCACCGATCACGACGTGGCGGCGGAGCGCGAGGCGGCGCTGACGATCGCCGGAGCGCTGCTCGAGCACCTCGACCTTCAGTCGATCGCGGCGGCGCAGGGCTACATGACAGAGCTTCAGAACGTGTGGACCGACCAGGAGCTGCTGCGCCGTGATCTGCTCGACGCGCTGCTGGCGGGCGACGGCGAGTCCGAGGCGGTCCGTCGGCTCGCGAGCTCGCTGCGGCTGCGGCTGTGCTCGAACTATTTCGTCGTGATCGTGCGGACCGGCGAGCGGGTCCTTGACGATCCCGCTGACCAGATGCCGGCAGCGCGCACAGCTCTGCGGCGGATCATGGACGCGACCCGGGTGCATCTGCGCTCCGCCGCCGGCGCGCTGTTGGTCGGGATTCGCCACGGGGAGGTCGTCGCGCTGCACCCGTTCGAGGATGCGTCGGAGGGCAGGGATCTACGGGCGGCGTGCACGCGGTTGGCGAACGAGCTGTCCGCCTCTCAGGTCACGGTCGGGTGCAGCGGCGCCGGCGCGGGCCTGGCGGCGCTGCCGGCCAGCTACAGCGAGGCCCGCGACGCCGTCGACATCGCCGTCGCCGATCCCGGGCGAGGCCCCGTGGTCGCGTTCGACGACGTGCTGATCGATTCGGTGGTGCGCGGTACGCGACGCCCCGAGCGGGTCATCGAGGCGACCGTCGGGCGACTGCTCGAGTACGACCGCGCGCGTCAGGTTGAGCTCGTGCCGACGCTGCGGGCATACGTCGCGTCGGGGTTCAACCTCGCCAGGAGCGCCGAGGCGCTGTGCGTGCACCCCAACACGGTCGTTTACCGGCTCGGGCGGATCAAGAGCCTGACCGGCCGTGATCCACACGTGCCCGACGATCTGCTGCTCCTCCAGCTCGGGCTCAAGCTGCTCGAGCTGCGGTCGGAGGAGTAGCTCGGCCTTTGTAGGTTTCCGACAAACGGCTTCTCCGGAATTTCTCGCTTTACCGCATTCACAGCCGCGAGATCGCTGCCTAATCTGGATACCTGCGGTGAGTAAGCGGGAGGAGGAGCGCGCGGAGCGTGAGCGACTGCTCACGCCTCTGCTCAACGACATCGACGCGTTGGCCGCGAAGGGCCTCGCCACGATGCGCGCGGAGCTGCCCGCATATGCAGCGCAGAGCAACGAGTTCTTCGAGGACGTGCTCGACCAGATCCGCCGGAACACGACGGTGTTGATCACGGCGCTGATCGAGGGTCGCGCCCCGGCGCCCGACGAGCTGTCCTTCCAGCGGGGCGCGTCTCTGCGCCGCGCGCGGGCCGGGTTTGCGCTCGAGGACTATCTGAGCGCGTACCGGGTCGGCCAGCAGGTGCTGTGGGACGCAATCGTCGAGTCCGCCGAGGAGACGGGGGTCAGCTACCGCCTGGTGCTCACGCTCGCCTCCCGGCTGATGCGCCACATGGACGTTGCCGCCACGCACGCGGCCCAGGCGTACGTCGAGTTTCGCCAGGACGGCTTGGCGGCGGTCGCGAAGGAGCGGCGCGATCTGCTCGAGCAGCTACTGGCGGGGGTGCTGCCGAAGGCCGGTCCGCTCGCCGCCGCGGCCGAGCGGTGCAATCTCGGCGCGACCACGCATGCGCTGGTCGCGGTCGCGCTCCCACTGACGCCCCAGTCCGAGCACGACGCCGCCGAGCTTGCCGGCGCGACATTTTCCCGAGCGGGACTGCACGAGCCGTCCGCGCTCGTCGTGGTCCGTCACGGGGAGATCGTGACGCTGCTCCGTCTCGGCACCGACGGCGATGCCGATCACGCGTGCGCGCGCCTTGACCAGGCGCACGACGTCGCACGCCGTGAAGGAATTCCGCTCGCGATCGGCGTGAGCACGATTGCCGCGGGCGTGGGCGAGCTGCCCCAGGCCTACCAGGAGGCGGGCTCGGCGGTGCGGTTCGTCGCCAAGGACGGCGGCGTCGCCGCGCTCACGCGGCTCTCACCATTCGAGTATTTGGCGCTGACCGCCGACGACACCGCCCGTCGATTGATCGACCCGCGGATCGCGACGTTCCTCGAGGAAGACCGGCGTCGCGGTGGGGGCCTCGTCGACACGTTGCGCGCATACGCCGCGGCCGACCTCAACCTCAAGAGCGCCGGCGCGCGCCTCCACGTTCACACGAACACAGCGCGCTACCGGCTCCAGCGCGTCCGGGAGCTGACCGGGCTGAATCCCCGGCGGTTCGAGGACCTCCACGCGCTGCTCGTGGCGATCGAAATCGACGACGAAGCGACCGGAGACCAGTCTTACGCTCCGGGACGATGGCCGCGCTGATGGACCGACATCGGGCATCACGTCGAGGGCGATCGGCTGCTCGCCTCCGGCGCCACTCGCTTCGCGAGCTCGGCGTAGTCGTAGGCGAGGTCGGGGTAGGCGCGAATCGCTTCGTCGAGCTTCTCGGCGCCCTCGCCGATGAGTATCCGCCAGGCTCCCGATCGCACGCCGTCGAGGATGAGCGTTGCGGCCTCGGCCGCGGTCACGGGCGCCTTGTCGCGGAAGTCGGATTCGATTCTCGCCAGAAACGCTCGCACGTCGTCGTGGGAAGCCCCCGCGGCCAGTAGGCCGGCTTCGACCAAGCTTGACCGCACGTCGGTCGGGAAGTGCTCCTCGACGTCGGCGTCGCTCAGCTCGTGAGCCGCGGGCGTGCCGTGGGCGCGGCGGGTGTTGGCGATGATGTCGGTGCCCACGTGCCCTGGCATCACGAGGGCGACGCGTACCTGAGGCGCGTTCGTGCGGAGGTCTTCGATCAGCGCCTCGCTGAAGCCGCGGATGGCGAACTTTGCGGTGGCGTAGGCGTTGTTCGGCATGCCGGGGCCGAGGCTCGCCCACAGGCCATTCACGCTGCTGGTGTTGATCAGCACGCCATCGCCGCTGGCGATCAGCAGCGGCATGAACGTCCGGGCGACGTAGTACACGCCCCACCAATCGACCGCGAACGTTCGCTCCCACTCCTCACGGCTGCTGCTGATGAAGCTGGGGCCGCCGCCGATGCCGGCGTTGCTGAACACGAGGTCGACGTGATCGGCACCGTGCCGGCGCAGCAACTCGTCCCGGAACTGCCGAACCTGCGTCTCGTCGGACACGTCGCAGCGATGGCCGGTGACGAGGGCGTGGTCGGCGGCGCCGGCCTGCGCCGACGCGGCGGCCGCTGCGACAGTCTCGGCGTTCCAGTCGCACGCGGCCACCGAGCATCGCTGCGCCGCCAACTGGCGGACGAGCTCGCGACCCATACCCGAGCCGCCACCGGTGACTACCGCGAGCTTGCCCGCGAACATGTGTTTCGAGGCTTCCATCTGCCGAAACCTCCTACGAGGATGATATCACGATAATAGTATCACGGTACCATCGAGCGTCGGAAGGTGGGCGTCGTCGCGAGCCGTGTCGATCAGGAGTGGTCGTGATCGGTCTCACGTCACGTCCAAGACGCCCGCCGTCCAGGATGTCTGTCCTCTAGTTGACCCCGCCGAATCCGCGCCTATACGCTGCCCCCCGTTTTGAATCCCAGCCAAACCTGCGAGGAGGCACAACATGGCAGACAGCGTCTATCGCGTCACCGAGGTCATCGGCGTCAGCAGTGAGTCGTGGGAAGCGGCGGCGCGCAGCGCGGTCGAGACCGCGGCCAAGAGCGTCCGCGATCTACGCGTCGCCGAGGTCATCCGTGAGGACGTGACGATCGAAAACGGCGCGATCGTCAACTACCGCGTTCGTCTCGGCATCTCGTTCAAATTCCAGACCGGCGACTGATCGGAATCGGTTGGGCCTGCGTCGATCGCGAGCCGCGGCCGGCGCGCCCGCTAGCGATACGTCACGAGGTCGTCGCCGGCGCCTTCGAGGTGGCTGTGGTCGTTGTAGGAGACCAGCGTCTTGCCCCGGCTGCCGACGATGACCTTGGTGATCGACGCGTTCACCGACACCCGGTTGAGCGGGATGAAGGTGCGTTCGGGCGCGCCGATGAGCGACGCCGCGAGCGCGGCGATCACCCCGCTCGAGGTGAACGCCAGTCCGGTCTCGCCGGGGCGCAGGGCGGCGCCGAGGTCGTCGAGCGCGCCGGTGATCGCGGCGACGAACTCGGGCCAGGTCTGACCTGCCGGACTCGCGTCGCCCGCGTCGACCCACCGCTGAAGGCCCTGGTCGAGCACGACCTGAAAGTCCCGCGAGCTCATCGCCGGGCCTGTGTCGGTCGGCGCCCGCGCCAGCCGGGCATCCATCGCCGAGTGATGTGAGAGCACGTCGTCGTCGGCGTACTCGTTCCAGCGCTCGTCGATCGTCGCACCCGCGCCCGCGGCGTCGGCCCACGGGCGAGCGGTGTCGCGCTGACGTCGCAGAGACCCCGTGACGACGCGGTCGGCGACGACGCCGCGGCCCACCAGTGCACGATGGAGCGCGTCGACCTGCGCGTGGCCGCGCTCGGACAGCATGTCGTAGTCGGCGGAGCCGAACGATGCCTGGGCGTGCCGGATCAGCAGGACGATCGGCATCAGGCGGGACTAGGGCTCGAAGTCACCGGCGCCGAGGCGCAGGCTCGTCAGCTTGTCGCTGATCAGGTCGAGGTCGCGCTCGGACACCGGCCCAGTGCCGAACGCCGCCTGGTTGAGGACGCGGGTCGCCTTCCTGGCAACCTCGCGGCCGCGGGGCGTGATTGTCGCCAGAGTCGTGCGGCGGTCGGTCGGATGGGCCGAGCGCTCCGCCAGGCCCTCTCGCTCGAGGCCGTCCATCAGGTTCGTCACGCTCGTGCGATGCACCTGGAGCCGGTCGCCCATCTTGCCGAGCGGGAGCGAGCCCGTCCGGCTGTAATAGAGCAGCATCAACGCCTCGTAGCGCGGGAAGGTCAGGTCGAAGGGCGCGAGCGCCTCGTTGAGACGGCTGATCAGGATCTGGTGAGCGCGCATGATCGAGGTCACGGCGCGCATCGAGGATGTCGCGTCCTCGCCCCAGTGCTGGGTCCATTGTCGGGCGGCTTCGGCGATCGGATCGAACGGCAGCGCAGGCGGCATACAGGTGCAGGTCATACTATCGGTCGTCCACGTTTAGCGAGATCGCTGAAGCGGAGGAGCAGATGAGCGTCTACGACGGTCGACCATGGCTCGCCTTGTATGACGACGGGATGCCGACCGAGATCGAGTGCGAGTTCGAGAACTGCCTGGACATGTTTCAGGCGTCGGTGAGCCGGTCGCCGGACGCGCCGCTGATTCACTACCTGAACTCCACCCTCACCGTGGCGGAGGTGGACGGAATCACGGACTCGCTCGCGGTGGCGCTCCGCGATCTCGGGGTGAATGCGCGCGATCGCGTCGCCGTGTATCTCCAGAACGTGCCCCAGTTCGTCCTGGCGATGGTCGCGACCTGGAAGGCCGGCGGGATCATGGTGTCGGTCAATCCGATGTACAAGGAGCGAGAGGTCGAGCACCTGCTCAAGGATTCGGGCGCGAGGGCGCTCGTAGCGCTCGAATCGCTGTACGGCGCGGTCGCGGCCTCGATACTGCCGAACACCGACGTGGTAGCGGCGATCACGACCTCCGAGCTCGACTTCCTCGAGTCGGTGCCGGGGTTCATGTCGGGGATCGAGCGCGAGCGCCACGAAGGCACGCATGACCTGCTCGAGCTCGTGAGTGAACGCGAGGGCAAGAAACTCGATCGGCCGACGCTCGGCGTCGACGACGTCGCGTTCCTCACCTACACGTCCGGGACGACGGGTCCGCCGAAGGGCGCCATGAACACTCACGGCAACGTCATGTTCAACTCCCAGACGTTCCGCGAGTGGTGCGGCTTGAATGCGGACAGCGACGTCGTGCTGGGCGTGGCGCCGCTGTTCCACATCACCGGGCTGATCGGCCACATCGGGGCGTGCCTGCTGACGCCGCTGCCGCTTGTCCTCGGCTACCGGTTCGAGCCGGCGATCACGCTCGAGTTGATCGAGCGGTACAAGTGCACGTTCACGATCGCAGCGATCACCGTGTTCATCTCGCTGATGAACCATCCCGACGCCGATACCCGCGACATCTCGTCGCTGCACCGGATCTGGAGCGGCGGGGCGCCGGTCGCGCCCGCGACGACCGAGGCGTTCGAGCACAAGTTCGGTGCGTACATCCACAACATCTACGGGCTCACCGAGACGACCTCACCGTCGCACGCTGTCCCGTACAACAAGAGAGCGCCCGTCGACGAGACCTCGGGCGCGTTGTCGGTAGGCGTTCCGACGTTCAACACTGTGGTGAGGATCGTGGACGAGAACGGCAACGACCTGCCGGTCGGCGAGACCGGCGAGATAGTCACCTGCGGCCCGCAGGTCGTCCCCGGCTACTGGGAGAAGCCCGAGGAGACCGCGAACGCGCTCCCGGGTGGAGCGCTGCACACCGGCGACGTAGGGTTCATGGACGAGCGAGGCTGGTTCTATCTGGTCGACCGCATGAAGGACCAGATCAACGCGGCCGGCTACAAGGTGTGGCCGCGTGAGGTCGAGGACGTGCTGTACGAGCATCCTGCGGTACTCGAGGCGGCGGTCATCGGGATCCCCGACGCATACCGAGGCGAGACCGTCAAGGCGTTCGTCAGCCTCCGGCCGGGTCGGTCGACCGACGAGGAGGCGCTGATCGCGTTCTGCAAGGAGCGGATGGCCGCGTACAAGTACCCGCGCCAGGTGGAGATCATCGACGCGCTGCCGAAGACCGTCACGGGGAAGATCCTGCGACGTGAACTGCGCGCGAAGGAGCTTGCAAACGGCGCGGGGTAACGCGCCTATCGCGCCATTGCGCGCGCGATCACGACCCGTTGAATCTCGTTCGTCCCCTCGTAGATCTGCGTGATCTTCGCGTCGCGCATCATGCGCTCGAGCGGATAGTCGTTGACGTAGCCGTAGCCGCCGAGCACCTGCACGGCCTCGACGGTGACGCGCATCGCGTTGTCGGACGCGAACAGCTTGGCCATCGAGGTGTACTTGCCGACCCCGGGGGTGCCGCGGTCCACGAGCGCGCACGCCTTGTACAGGAGCTCGCGCGCGGCGGCGGTGCCGGTCTCCATGTCGGCGAGCTTGAACTGGATCCCCTGGAGCTGGTTGATCGGCTTGCCGAACGCGATCCGCTCCTTGGCGTAGGCGTTCGCGTAGTCGGTGGCGCCCTGGGCGATCCCGACCGCCTGTGCCGCCGCACCGAGCCGCGTCCGCTCGAGCGTGGCCAGCGCGACGCTGAGGCCCTTGCCATCCTGGCCGATGAGATTGCCGCTCGGGATGCGGACGTCCTCGAGTACCGGCGATCCCGTGGGCGACCCCTTGATGCCGAGCTTGTGCTCGAGGTTGCCGATCGAGAAGCCGGGGCGGTCGGCCTCGACGAGGAAGGCCGAGCTGCGGCCGGCCTCGCGGTCGGTCTTCGCGAACACGACGTACGTGTCAGCGATGCCGGCGTTGCTGATCCAGTTCTTGGCGCCGTTGAGAACCCATTCGTCGCCGTCTCGGACCGCGGTCGTGCGCATCGCGGCCGGGTCAGAGCCTGCCTCGGGCTCCGACAGCGCGAATGCGGGCGCGAGCTCGCCGCTGGCGAAGCGCGGCAGCCACCGGTCCTTGAGCTCGGCCGAGCCGAACAGCGAGATAGGCAGCGACCCCAACTCCTGCAGCATGAGGATCAGTGCGCTGCTCGCGCACACCTTGGCGATCTCCTCGACCGCCATCTGGAGCATCAGCGTCCCCGTGCCGGTGCCGCCGTACTCGGTCGCGAACGGCAGGCCGAGCACGTCCTGCTCGGCGAGCAGGCGGCGGACGTCCCATGGATACTCCGCGGTCCGGTCGATCTCGGCCGCCCGCGGTGCGATCTGCTCCTGGGCGAGCCGGCGCACCAGGTCCCGGAAGTCCAACAGGTCCTGCGGGATGTCGTAGAGGTCCTGGTATGACAGCTCGGTGCTCATGACGGGAGTCTAGTCGCGTTGATCATAAAACGTGGACCTCCTACTATATGACCACCGATTAAATAGCCGAACCACCACGAAAGACGCCATGACCCCAGGGACCGCCGCCGATGATCAGCCCACGCTCGAAGGCTGGGAGCAGGCCTACGCCGCCACCCCCGAGCGAGACGCGCCGTTCACGACGCTGAGCTCGGATCTCGTCGCGCCGCTGTACACAGCGGCGGACTTGCCGGGCGACACCGACGAGCGGATCGGCCTGCCCGGCCAGTTTCCGTTCACGCGTGGCGTGTATCCGTCGATGTACCGCGGCCGGCTGTGGACGATGCGCCAGTTCGCGGGATTCGGCACCGCGGAGGAGACCAACGCACGCTTCCGCTACCTGCTCGACCATGGTCAGACCGGGCTGTCGACCGCGTTCGACATGCCGTCGCTGATGGGTCACGACTCCGACCATACGCTGTCGTTGGGCGAGGTGGGGCGCGAGGGGGTCGCGGTCGACACCGTCGAGGACATCGAGACGCTGTTCGACGGCATCCCGTTGGGCGACGTCAGCGTGTCGATGACGATCAACGCGCCGGCGGCGATCATCCTCGCGTTCTACGTCGTGGCCGCCGAGCGCCAGGGAGTGTCGCCGGATCGGCTCGCGGGGACGATCCAGACCGACATCCTCAAGGAGTACATCGCCCAGAAGGAGTGGTGCTTCCCGATCGATCCGGCGATGCGGCTGGTCACAGACATGGTCGAGTGGTCCTCCGCTCACATGCCACGTTGGCATCCAATTTCCATCAGCGGCTACCACATCCGTGAGGCGGGTTCGACCGCCGCGCAGGAGCTCGCATTCACCCTGAAAGACGGCCTGACCTATGTGGAGCATGCGGTCGCGCGTGGTCTCGACGTCGATGACTTCGCGCCGCGGCTGTCGTTCTTCTTCAACGCCCAGATCGACTTCTTCGAGGAGATCGCGAAGTACCGCGCCGCCCGGCGGATCTGGGCCCGGGAGCTGCGCGAAACCTACGGCGCGAAGCGGCCGGAGTCGTGGCGTATGCGCTTCCACACGCAGACCGCGGGCGTGTCGTTAACCGCCCAGCAGCCGCTGAACAACATCGTCAGGACCGCGATCGAGGCGCTCGCCGGCGTGCTCGGCGGAACCCAGTCGCTGCACACGAACTCCTACGACGAGGCGCTCGCGCTGCCCACCGAGGAGGCCGTGCGGGTGGCGCTGCGGACCCAGCAGATCATCGCGCACGAAACCGGCGTGACCAACACGATCGACCCACTCGGCGGCGCGTACTTCGTCGAGGCGCTCACCGACCGGCTCGAGGAGCAGGCGTACGAGTACTTCGCGAAGATCGACGAACTCGGCGGGATGGTCGACGCGGTCAAGCGCGGATTCCCTCAGCGCGAGATCGCCGAGGCGGCGTTCGAGCTGCAGATGGACATCGACGCCGGCCGCCGGATCGTGGTCGGCGTCAACGGCTTCCTCGAGGGCGACCAGGCCGGGACGCCGATCCTGCGCATCGACCCGGACTCCGAGCGGCGCCAGATCGCGTCGCTCGCGGCGGTGAAGGCCGGACGGGACGCGACGGTCGTGGCAGCGCGGCTGGCCGACATCCAGGCGGCCGCCGGCGCCGGCGAGAACCTGATGCCGGCGCTGATCGAGGCCGCGCGGGTCTCGGTCAGCGAGGGTGAGATCGTGCACGCGCTCCAGCAGGTTTGGGGCGGGTATCGCGAGACTCCCGTTTTCTAAGAATCGGCGGCAGAAAGGCTCGCGGACGGCCCCGGCGTTTGCTACGTTTGCGTGGGCTGCACGCGGCGGAAGCGCGTTTATCGGACTGGGGTTGACGGCAATGATTAGCCATGGGGCGATTTGGGTCGGGTTGGTGTGGGTGCGGGCGCGGGGCAATGTCGTTCGCCTGTTCGCGGCGACGGTCGGCGTGTCGGCCGTTTGCGCGGTGGCGTTCGCGGGTTCTGCCGCGGCGTTCCCGACGGGCTGCTCTCAGTCGGGCACAACGGTCACCTGCACGTACACCTCCGGCGGTGAGACCGCGTTCGTGGTTCCCGCCGGCGTGAGCTCGGTCAACGCGACGGTGGTCGGAGCACAGGGAGGAAACGATTTCCTTTCTGACGGCGCGGGTGGGCTCGGCGCGCAGGCTTCAGGCACTATCCCGGTGACGTCCGGCGAGACGCTGTACCTGGAGGTCGACATGCTCGGCGGACGCTCCGGTAAGGACGACACCGGGTTTGTACTCGCCGGCAACGGAGGCGGCGAGTCGGACGTGCGCACATGCCCGATCACGGGAACCTGTGCATCCGGAACGACGTTGGGCTCGCGAGTGCTCGTGGCGGGTGGTGGCGGCGGCATTGGCACCGTCGGCGGGGCCGGCGGCAACGCCGGGACGACAGGGGCCGCAGGGAACGGCGCGCCCGCGAGCGTCGGAAGGCTGAACGCATCCGGCGGCACCGGCGCGACCACCGGCGGGCCTGGCACCGGCGGGATCCACATCGACAGCGCGGGCGACGGCGCGTCCGGCGATTCCGACGGAGGAGCGGGAGGCGCCGGGGGAGACACCCTCACCGACAACGGCGTCGCCGGCGGCGGGGGCGGCGCCGGATGGTTTGGCGGGGGCGGCGGCGGCGCCGGGAGCTTGGACAACGAGACCGCCGGCGGCGGAGGCGGCGGTTCGAGCAATGCGGCTCCCTCGGTCACCGGGGCGACGTTCTCGCAGGCGACCGGAGGTGAGACGCCGTCGGTGACCCTGACCTTCAGCGCGCCGGATCTGACGACGACTCCGAATCCGACGACCGCGACTCTTGGAACCGTCCCGCCGACGTTGACCGACTCCGCGGTAGTTTCGGGAGGGAACAGTCCAACCGGGACGATCACCTTCACGTTGATCGCCCCCGGCGGCGCGACCGTCGACACCGAGTCGGCGGTCGTTAACGGAAACGGTACGTACACGACCCCGACCGGCTTCTCTCATCCGGGCGAGGCGGCCGGTACCTACCAGTGGGACGCGAGCTACTCCGGCGATTCGAACAACCCAGAGGTCGACGACAACAACGACTCGGGCGAGCAGGTGGTCGTGAGCGCCGCCAATCCGACGCTGGCGACGACCCCAAATCCGGCTAGCGCGACGCTTGGGGCCGGTGCGACGTTGAAGGACTCCGCGGTTCTATCGGGCGGCAGCGCGCCGGGCGGGACGATCACGTTCACGTTGGTCGCCCCGAGCGGCACGACCGTCGACACCGAGCCGGTGCCGGTGAGCGGAAACGGCACGTACACGACCCCGAACGGTCTCTCGCTGGTGGGTGCGGCGGCGGGCATGTATCAGTGGGACGCGACGTACAGCGGCGACTCGAACAACAACATGGCGGCCGATGACAACGATCCCGCCGAGCAGGTCACTGTCACGCCGGCGAACCCGACGTTGACGACGACCCCGAGCCCGGCGTCGGCGACCGTCGGGACGCCGACGACGCTGAAAGATTCGGCGACCCTGTCGGGTGGGAGCGCCCCTGGCGGGACGATCACGTTCACGCTGTTCTTCAACGGCGGCGCGACGCCCGTCGACACCGAGACACGCTCGGTGAGCGGGAACGGTACGTACACGACCCCGGCCGGCTATTTCCTGCCGCTTGCCGGCAGCGCCGGCACCTACCAGTGGGACGCCACCTACTCCGGCGATTCCAACAACACCTTGGTATCGGACAACAACGATCCGGCCGAGCAGGCTGTGGTCAGCGCGGCGATTCCGGCGTTGAGCGGTAGCCCGAGCGCCGCGGCGGTGACGCTCGGCAACGCGACCACGACATTGACCGACTCGGCGGTGCTGTCGGGTGGCGTCGCCCCGACCGGGACGATCACGTTCTCGCTTTCCCTGCCCAGGGTGGGCGCGCCCGTCGACACCGAGACCGTCCCGGTGACCGGAAACGGCACTTACACCACGCCCACCGGCTACAACGTCCCGAAGACGGCGGCGGCGGTCGGAACCTACCAGTGGAACGTGAGCTACACGGGGGACGCGGACAACGCCCCGCAGTCCGACGCCAATGATCCGGGCGAGCAGGTCGTCGTCAGCGCCGGCGCGCCGGCGGCCAGCGTCACCTCGCCCGCGAGCGGGGCGATCTACCTGGTCGGCCAGTCCGTGTCGTCGAACTTCATCTGCTCCGAGGGCGTCGGCGGTCCCGGCATCAGCACATGCGTGAACCAGAGCAACCAGGCCTCGGGTCAATCCGTCGACACATCCGCGCCCGGCGCGCATACGTTCACGATCACGGCGACGAGCGGTGACGGGCAGACCGCCCATTCGACGGTGTCCTACATCGTGGCCGCCGGACCGTCCGCGTCGATCTCGTCGCCGGCGTCGGGCGGCGTATATACGGTCGGCCAGTCGGTGGCGACGACGTTCGCCTGCGCCGACGGCGCCCAGGGGCCGGGCATCACCTTGTGCACCGACAGCAACGGCGCCGGTGGCGGCACCGGGCATCTCGACACCTCGACCCCGGGATCGCACACCTACACGGTCACCGCGACCTCGGGCGACGGCGCGACCGGCAGGGAGAGCGTGAGCTACACGGTCGCGGTCGGCCCTTCGGCGACGATCACCAGCCCCCGGAACGGCGCCAGCTACTCGCTGGGGCAGAAGGTGCCGGCGGGCTTCACCTGCACCGAGGGACCCTCGGGGCCGGGGATCTCCGCGTGCGCCGGCAACGCGTCGAACGGTTCGGACATCGACACCTCGACGCTGGGCAAGCACACGTTCACGGTCACCGCGACCAGCGCCGACGGCCAGTCAAGCGCCCGGTCGGTCACCTACACGGTGCTGCCCAACAACAACGATGTGCCGAAGTTCAAGGCGCTTGCGAACGGGACGTTCGTCGTAACCGTCGCGGTGCCCGGTCCGGGCAGGATCGACGTGTTGGTCACGGCGTGGAATAACAACCTCGCGACCGCCGCGACGCTGCTCAACCCCGCACCGCACCGTTTCGTCTATGCGCGCGCATACGGGAGTGCGACCCGCGCGCGGACGCTGAAGATCACGGTCAGGCCGAACGCCCGCGGTCGCCGGTTGGTCGCCCACCACACGTACCCGGTCACGCTGCGGGTGTGGATCAGCTACACGCCGCGCGGTGGGCATCAGCGGAACATCGGCTATTACAACGTGCATCTGCCGTAGCGCGGCTGATACACCTGGAACGGCATGACGCCGCTCGCCGACGTGGTAACCGCCTCGCGTCTCGTCGGCGAGACGAGCGCGCGCTCGGGGAAGGTCGCGATCCTCGCCGAGTTGCTGCGGACACTCGACGCCGACGAGGTGCCGATCTGTGTGGGATTCCTGTCGGGCGTTCCGCGCCAGGGGCGCGTCGGTGTCGGCTACTCGACGGTCTACGCCGTCGAGCCTCGTCCGGCCGATGCACCTTCGCTGACCGTGCTCGACGTCGACCACGCGATCGACGAGATCGAGCGCGCCACCGGGCCGGGGTCGGCCGGCCGGCGTGCGGACCTGCTCACCGACTTGCTCAGCCGCGCCACCGCGCCCGAGGGCGCGTTTCTGCGGCGGCTGTTCACGGGCGAGCTCAGGCAGGGTGCGCTCGCCGGCGTGATGGCCGATGCGGTCGCCAAGGCCGCCGGCGTCCCGGGTGAGCTCGTGCGGCGCGCACTGATGCTGTCGGGCGATCTGACGCGAACCGCCGAGATCGCGATGGCCGACGGGGCGGAGGGGCTTCGCCACGTGGGCTTCGAGATCTTCCGGCCGATCATCCCCATGCTGGCCTCCACCGGCGCCGGCGTCACCGAGGCGATGTCGGCGTTCGAGCTGTCGTCGGTGGAGTGGAAGCTCGACGGGATCCGGATCCAGATCCACCGCCGCGACCGGGACGTTCGGATCTATACGCGGAACCTCAACGACATCACCGAGACGCTGCCGGGGATCGTCCAGGCGGCACTGTCGCTCCCGGTCCGCCAGGCGGTTCTCGACGGCGAGGCGCTGTGGATGCGCGACGGGGCGCCGGCGGCGTTCCAGGACACCGTCTCGCAGATCGACAGCGACGCCCCGCCTGAGGGGATCGTGACGTTCCTGTTCGACCTGCTGCATCTCGACGGCGAGGATCTGCTCGACGCTCCGCTGACCGAGCGCCTGGCCAGGCTCCGGGGGATCGCGCCGGCGCTCGTGATCCCGGGCGTGCTGACCGCGGACCCGGGGGAGGGGGAGCGTGTGCTCGAGGCATCGCTCGGCGCCGGCCACGAAGGCGTCGTCGTCAAGGACGCCGCATCGCCGTACGCGGCCGGCCGGCGCGGCGGGGCCTGGCGCAAGGTCAAGCCGGTCCGGACGTACGACCTCGTCGTGCTCGGCGCGGAATGGGGCCACGGGCGCCGGCAGGGATGGCTCTCGAACCTGCACCTCGGCGCGCGCGACCCCGGCTCGGGCGAGTTCGTGATGGTCGGGAAGACGTTCAAGGGGCTGACCGACGAGCTGCTGCGGTGGCAGACGGAGGCGCTGCTGTCGATCGAGACGGCTCGGCGTGGGATCGCGGTCCTCGTGCGTCCCGAGCTGGTCGTGGAGATCGCGCTCGACGGGGTCCAGGCCTCGACCCGCTATCCCGGCGGGGTCGCGCTCCGGTTCGCGCGCGTCAAGCGCTACCGCCCCGACAAGGACGCGTCCGAGGCCGACACGATCGACGAGCTCCGAGGGTTGTTGCCGGCGCGGGCGTGATTCGGGGGTCTCTGCGAGGGTCGGGTCGTGACCCGCTGTCTGGTGTCGCGCATCGGACGCGCGCCGAGGATAGCGGTCAACGTGACATTCGCCCGCCGCCGCCGGCCGAGTGTCACGTCCGCCGCGGATATCGCGGTCAACGTGACATTGGGCCGGCGGGGCGCGCCGAGCGCCACGTTGACCGCCGGCGGGGAGCTGTTGCCCGCGCCGGCCGGTTACGCGGCTGCGGGGGCCGGCTCGAGCCGGCGGCCGCCCAGCCTGCCGGGCAGCATGAGCGCGGGGATCGCGGCGACCGCGACGAATGCCAACGCCCACCAGAACGTCTGCCCGTAGGCGGCCGCGAGGTTCGCCGCCGTCCCCGCGTGGTGCGCCTGGTGGACGAGCTCGCGCTGCAACACGACCGCGAGGATCGCGACGCCCAACGAGCCGCCGAGCTGCTGGAGGATCCGGATCGCGCTGGTGGCGCGCGGGATCTGATCCGTCGGCAGCCCACGGTACGGCGAGGTGAGGCTCGGAACGAGCGCCGCGCCGAGGCCGGCGCCGTTGACAATGAGCAGCAGGCTCAGCGCCACCGTGCTCGTGTGGTAGCCGACCTGGGTGTAGGCGAGCGTGCTGACCGCACTCAGCAGCAGGCCCACGAGCACGATCGGGCGCGGGCCGATCCGGTCGGTGAGCTTGCCGGCGGCGACCAGCGCCACCGCCATCCCGATCCCGCGGGGCGCGAGCAGCAGGCCGGCGTCGAGCGCGCTCTTGTGAAGGATCTGCTGGTAGTAGAGCGGCAGCAACAGCTGCGTGCCGAGCATCGCCATCGTGAACAGCAGCACGAGCGCGGACGCGGCGCTGAAACTGCGGGAGCGAAACAGGCGCAGGTCGATGATCGGGTTCGGAGTGCGGAGCGCGTGGACGGCGAAGGCGACGAGCAGCGCGACGCCGGCGGCGATCGGCACGACGACGTGGGGATCGCCGAAGCCGGCGTGGCTGGCGACCTGGGCCAGGCCGAAGATGACCGCGGCGAGTCCTGGCGACAGGAGTGCGAGGCCGACGGCGTCGAGCCGCGCGTTGCCGGCGCCGGCCGTCCTGCCAGGCATCCCGACCCGGTACGCCGCGACCACCGCCGCGAGGCAGACCGGGACGTTGATGTAGAACATCACGCGCCAGCTGAGGTCGGTGACGAGCAGGCCGCCGATGACGGGGCCGAGGACAGGCCCGAGCATCGCCGGGACGCCGATCACCGCCATCACCCGCCCGAGCCGGTCGGGGCCGGCGGCCTGGGCGAGGATCGTCTGGGCGAGCGGGATCAGCATGCCGCCGCCGAATCCCTGCAGGACGCGGAACGCGATCAGGCTGCCCGACGACCAGGACAGCCCGCACAGCACCGAGCCGCCGATGAACATCAGTAGCGAGGCGACCCAGCTGTTGCGGGCGCCGAAGCGCTCAATCGCCCAGCCGGTCATCGGAATCGAGACGGCCAGCGCGAGCAGGTAGCCGGTGGCGACCCACTGGATCGTGGTGACCGAGGTGCTGAAGGTCCGGGCGAGCGTCTGGAGCGCGACGTTCACCATCGTCATGTCGAGCGTGACCATGAACGCGCCGAGCATGATCGCGAGCGCGAGACGCCGGAGTTCGGGCGGGAGCGCGCCTGAGTCGGGGGTCGGGCTACCGGCGCTGGCGCCGGGAGTGGAGGTGTGGGTTCGTGATCTGAGCATGGGCGGCATCATACGACAATATGGCAGATACTGTCAATAAGGCCGCGTGTGCAATTTTGGCGGCCGGCGCCGGTAGCGGCGGTATGCTGGACCGAGATGGCGGCCGGAGCGCGCGAAGACGAGGCGGAGACCGACGGCGGCCTAGCGGGGCTCGCTGCGGATAGGCCCGAGCTCGCTGCGGACGCGGACGGCGCGAAGATCGAGGGCGCCGGCGCACTCGCTGATGACGCCGAGGTGCGCCCCGCGACCCCGCGCGAGCGCCGGCGCACGCGGACGATGCGGACGATTCAGGGCGAGGCGCTGGCGCTGTTTGCCGAGAGGGGCTACGAGGAGACCACGGTCGACGACATCGCGGACGCAGCCGACATCTCGCCGCGCACGTTCTTCCGCTACTTCCCGACCAAGGAGGACGTCGTGCTGTGGGACGAGTACGACGTCGTGATCTGGGAGCTGCTCGATCAGCGTCCCAACGACGAGTCGCCCGGGGAGACGATGCGCGCACTCACGCACCAGATGATTGAAGGGCTCTACCGGCGCGACCCCGAGCGGCTGCTGGCGCGGAACCGGCTGCTGTTCTCGGTCCCCGCCGTCCGCGCCCGGTTCCTCGACTTCGCCCGCGCCGGCGTCGACGTTCTGACCAGCGGCTTCGCCGCACGGCGCGGCCTCGGTCCCGAGGACGACCTCAAGCTGCAGATGACCGCGGCGGCGATCGTCGACGCGGCCGTCGCGGCCTTCGACCGATGGCAGCGCGCGGACGGCGAGCCCGACCTGCTCGCGCTGCTCGAGGAGGCGACCGACGCACTGATCGCCGGGGTCGGTGAACTGCGACCCTCGTCGCGCCGGCGCTGACGCGCGCCTACTGCAGCGACGAGATGTCGACCGCGTTCGCCGGCGCCTTCAGCGACACCGGCTGATTGAAGCGATCGAACGTGATGTGCCCGCCGTCTGAGCCGCCCTTCGAGAGCTCGATCGGGTAGGCCTTGCCGCTCGCAGCGACGTACAGCGTGCCGCCGTTGGTGGTGTCGCTGATCGCGATCGCCTGCTGTCCGTCGATCGTCGTGGTCTTGCCCTTGGCCAGCTTGCCGTGGCTCGACAGCAGCTGGTTGAACAGCTTCTGCACGTTGGTGAGCGTTGCGAACGAGGCGAGCTGGCCGGTCGCCGGCGCCTTCAGCCACTTTCCCGTCAATAATTGCGCGGCGCTCGTGCCCGCTGCCTGCTGCCAGAACGCCTTGCTGCCGTTGATGTAAACCTCCGGGCCGACGGCGACGATCTGGAAGCCGAGGCCGTTCTGGGTCATCGAGCCCTTGCCGCCCTTGCCGTTGACGAGGGCCAGGTCGAGCGTGATCTTCTGGCCGCTGCTCGAGACGGTGCCGGCCACGTGAACCGAGTTGACCTGCGCGACCGCCGTCGTCGCCGCCGAGACGATCTGGTCTGGGGACTTCGAGGCGATCCCGTTCGAGGACGACCCGCCCCCCCCACACGCTCCGAGGGCGAGCGCCAGGAGCGCGGACAGTAGTGCTGGGCCAAGCGGGCGACGCATGTAAGGCGATAACCGTACACGCTGATGGGGGGACGCCGTCGCACCAGGCGAGGACGATCCGCGGTACGGGCGCGGACTCTGGCTACGCCCCGTCGAGGCTCGCGGCAATCGCGATCGCGGCGCGTTCGTGGGCCGCGTAAGTCGCGCGGAGCGCCGGCACGACGTCGTTTCCGTCGGCCCTGACCGGCGGCGGGTTGGCCACGAGCAGGGTCCGGATCTCCCGCCCCAGAGGCTCGCCGCCGATCGTGTCGGCGAGCACGGCAAGAGCGTCCGCGCGCACGCGGGCGCCCTCGACGAACGACCCGATGACGGTCTCCCGCGCCAGCGGCGCGCGCCCGAACACCCGGGCGTGGAGCACCGCGGGGTTGACCGCGTGGGGAAGGATCAGGGCCTGGCGCTCGGCCGGCGACATGCCGGCGGCGATCGCGAGGTAGTCGATCGCCTGGGTCACGCCCTGGGCATCGACGGGCAGGGAGTCCTGCAGGTCCTCCGGAAGCCTCGTCATGAGGGTCTCGTGCTCGGCGGCGGCGTCGGCCAGCAGCGTCTCGACGCGACTCCGGTGACTGCCTTCCATTCCCGACCTCAGGCCTCGCCCTGCCAGCCGAGCGCGCGGCGCCGGGTGCGCGGCAGCTTGCTCACGATCAGGTCGTAGGAGTCCTCGATCATGTCGCCGATCGCCTGCGGCGCCAGCGAGCCGTCGATGGTCACCGTGTTCCAGTGGCGCTTGTTCAGGTGGTAGCCGGGGATCACGGCGGCGTGCGCCGCGCGCAGCTGCTCGGCGAGCGTCGGATCGCACTTGAGGCTGATCCGGAGCGGCGTTTCGTCGAGGCGCGAGATCGCGAACACCTTGCCCGCGACCTTGAACACGGTGTTGTCAGGTCCGAACGGGAACGTCTCCTCGGCACCGGGGAGCGACAGGCAGCGATCGCGCAGCTCGGACGGCTTCATCGCCGCACATGGTGACTGGTCACCGCGGCGATGAGCCGACCGGATGAAGGGGCTACGGGCTGGTAGGTCCGGCGCGGCCCCTGAGGAACAGAGCTTGCAGCGTCTGGTCAGGCAGCGGCGAGCTCGCGCTCGGCCCGCAGCCAGTTCGATAGCTCGTCGCCATCGCCATGCTCGAGCGCGATGAAGTAGGCGCGCTCGCAGATCTCGGAGTGCGAGGGGTCGAGCCGCGCGGACACACTGGCGGGCTTTGTCTTGGGCTTGGCCGGGCGGATGCGCCGGCGGACAGGCTTGGCGGGCTTGTCGGTCATGTACGTCCTCCTGGACATTGGTTCGAGGTGGGGCCGGCTGGTCTGCTTCGCATACGCAGGGGCCGGCTTGCCATCCCCCATGGCATCCGCACGATGTTCGACGCCCGCGGCCCCGGACCTCCACCCGCCTCGACGCTAATAACCCATGTCGTTGTTCGTCGACGTCAGCACGCCGGAGGCGAACACGACCGCCCAGATGACCGTGGCGACGATGCTGATCGCGATGATCCATCGTCCGTGCCGGGCCCTCGCCCGGTCGGGACGCGTCATGACCACGATTCCAAGCAGCAATCCGAGCAGCGGCAGCGCGAAAGCGGTGATGTACGCGAGCACGACGAGCCGGCTCTGGCCCTGACCGCGAACGTTTGCGGTCGCGCCGTTGGTGGAGGCGTAGTCGCTGCCCCACGGCTTGCCGTTCGGCGAGGGTGGTTTCGTGGCGCTCATCGGATACCTCGGTTCAGAGCGTAGAGACCCGCCACCTTTGATAGAACCGCCGCGACCCCTTCCAGCTTTAGGAGAAACATGAAAGTGATCGGTGCGGGCCTACCGCGCACGGCAACGACAACCCAGGCGATCGCATTCGAGCAGCTCGGGTTCGGGCCTTGCTACCACATGCGCGATCTGCTGATGGACTTCGAGAAGGGCCTGACGCTTTGGGAGTCGGTGTCGCGCGGCGAGCCCGACTGGGATCAGATCTTCGGCGACGCGGAGTCGACCGTCGACTGGCCCGGAGGCCGCTACTACAGGGAACTGCTCGAGTACTACCCAGACTCGAAGGTCGTGCTGAGCGTCCGTTCGCCTGACGGATGGGTGCGGAGCATGCGCGAGACGATCTGGGCCATGTACTTCGGCGACTCTGTGATGCATCACATGTGTGAAGCCCGGGCCAAGCTCGACTCGCTGTGGCGCAGGTTCATGGACCTGATGATCATCATGACCTGGGACGAGCACACCGGCGCGCTGCCGGCCGAGGAGACCTTCGACGACGAAGGGCTGGCCGCGGCGATGGGTCGCTGGAACGAGCGAGTCAAGCGCGACGTCCCCGCCAACCGCCTGCTCGTGTGGGAGCCGCGCGAGGGGTGGGAGCCGCTCTGCGAGTTCCTCGAGGTCGACGTGCCCGACGAGCCGCTCCCGAACGTCAACGACACCGCGGCGTTCAAGGAAGGAATCCTCGGCGGCGCACTGGCTGTCGTGAACGAGTGGTGGGACCAGCGCGAGCGGCCGACCGGCGGGCTACACGGCGCTGCCATCGAATAGGGAGCGGCTAGGCCTTCCCGGCAGGCGCGTCGCTCGCCGCGCGCAGCCGCTCGGCGGCCACCCGTCGCGCGGCCTCGAGCGGCGTGATCGCGTGCTCCTGCGCGGCGGAGAAGACCGCGTCGAGCGTGCCGGCGACCGCGCCGACGCGCGCGATCGCGTCCTCCCGGGAGCACCCGTCCAGCTCCATCGCGGTCCCGTAGATCACCCCGCCGGCGTTCACGACGAAATCTGGCGCCCACAGGATGCCCCGTTCGCTGAGGGCGTCCGCGACGCCGTCGTCGGCCAGTTGGTTATTCGCGGGGCCGGCAATGGCGGCGCACCTGAGCGCCGCGACCGACGCCGGGGTGAGGATCCCGCCGAGGGCCGCGGGCACGACCAGGTCGACGTCGGCGCCGAGCGCCGAGTCGGGGTCGGTCCAGGCCGCCCCGAGCTCGTCCGCGAGCCGGCTCTTGGAGTCGTCGATGTCGCTCACCACGAGCTTTGCGCCGTCCCCGGCGAGGCGGCGGGCGACGCGCGAACCGACCTGGCCGAGGCCGATCACAGCGATCCGCCGGCCCGCGACCTCCGCGGACCCGAACGCTCGCTCGAGCGTCACCCTGATCGCCGCGCAAACCCCGTCCGCGGTCGGCCCCGAGGGCTCGCCGGCGCCACCCTGCGACTCGGGAAGGCAATACGCGTACGGCGTCCGCTCGCGCGCGATCAGCATGTCCTCGGCGGTCGTGCCGACGTCCTCGCCCACGCCGTAGCTCCCGCCGAACGCGTCGACGGCGTCGCCGAGGTCGAGCATCGCCGCGCGCCGGCGCTCGGCGGTGAGCTCCGAATCGGGCGCGAGCGCGATCACGCTCTTGCCTCCCCCGAGCGCAAGCCCCGCGAGCGCGCATTTCAAAGTCATCGCCTCGGACAGGCGGAGCGCGTCTTCGAGCCCGTCGCGCCAATCCCGGTAGCGCCACAGCCGGCAGCCGCCGACGGCCTGGCCCAGCACGGTCGAATGGACGGCCACGATCACGGGCAGCCCCGAACGCTCACCGACGGCGATCGCCACGCGCTCGTGCTCAAGCATGTCCACATCCTATGCGCGGTAGGTTTGCCGGCGTGGTGAGCGATCCTCACGGCCTCGAGCGGTTCGTCGCCGCCCAGGACCACGCGGGAACGTTCGACGCCGCGCTCGCCGAGCTGCGCGCCGGCCGCAAGCGAAGCCACTGGATGTGGTTCGTGTTCCCGCAGATCGCCGGGCTCGGGCAGAGCCCGACCTCCCGCCGGTACGCGATCTCCTCGCTCGAGGAGGCCCGGGAGTACCTGGCTCATCCCGTGCTCGGCCCGCGGCTGATCGAGTGCGCGCGTATTGTCGGCGAGCTCGAGGGACGGAGCGCGCAGGACGTCTTCGCCGGTATCGACGCGCTCAAGCTGCGCTCGTCGATGACGCTGTTCGCGCGCGCCGATCCGGGCAATCCGGTGTTCGACCGCGTGCTCGACGCCTATTTCGGTGGCGTCCCCGACGACGCCACCGAGCGCCTGCTGGCGGCCGATCGCTGAACTCGCGCGACAGCACCGCGAGCGGACGGCCCGGGGAGGGAGGAGAACAACCCGGGCCGTCCGCGGTCTGGCGTGCGGTGAAGCGGTTGTTAGGAGCCGCTGGCGGCGGCGGGGAGGACTACCGAGATCCCGCCGACGGGCTGCCCGGTCGTGAACACGTTCTGACCGAGGATCGTGTTCAGCGTCGAGGCGCCCTCGCTCGACAGCGTCGCCAGCAACCCGCTCAGGTCAAGCCCGCCGTTCGGCGTGGCGGCCTGCTCGAGCTGGGACGTGTCGATGTCGAACAACTTGAGCTCCGGTCCGCCGTTCAGCGAGAAGCTGAGGCCCGAGCCCTCGGTGCCGGTGCCGAGCGTCAGCTCCGGATTGGTCAGCGACGCCGAGACGGCGCCATTGTCGAGCTGGAGCCCGCCGCTCAGCGGGATCGTGCCGGTCAGCGTGCCCTGGTCGAAGCTACCGCCGGCGGTTGATCCGTTCAGCGGGAGCGAGACGCTGCTGCCGTCAACGCCCGGGATCGTGGTGGTCCCGAGTGGCGCCGGGAGGCCATTGGAGGCCGGCACCAGCGGTAGCGTCGAGAGGCCGGCGGTGTCGAGCAGCGACCGGAAGTCGGGGGTGAGTGCGATTCCGACACCCGAGCTGGAGCTCGGGGTGACTCCCGTGGAGCCGGGGGCGGCCGTGCCGGAGCCCGGACCCGTGATCGGCGTGTTGCTCACCTTCACCGTGAACGAACCGAACGCCTGGCCGGCGCGCAACGCGTTCTTGTGGAGCGTCTTGTCGAGCTTTGTGGCTCCCGGCTTGGTGAGCTTCGCGGTCATGCCGGTCAGCGTCTCGGTGGCGCCGTTGTGCTTGACCTTTACCTTGCCGGTCACCGTGAACAGCTTCACCTTCTTGCCAGCCAGTTTGGCTGTAACCTGTCCGTTGCCCTTCGCGGGACGGGTGAAGGTCACCGAGTTCATCGCAGCCGAGCGCTTGCCGAGCACGATGTGGAGCACGCCCTTGAGGTTGAGCGTCCCGGTCGCGTTCGCGAAATTCCACTTGCCCGAACTGTCGGGAAGCGCATAACTCGACTTCTTACGCGTCGCCGGCCGCTGCGCTTTCAGCGTGACGTGTTGGCCGGCGAACGAGCGCTTCGCCTTCGCCGACAGCGTCAGCGTGGCGCCGTCGCCGGTGTGAGAGGTGAGCGCGACCGTGTTGGTGCTGGCGGCCGCGTCGGCTCCGAGCGGCAGCATGATGGCGAGAACCGCTGGGATGAGCAGCGGGCGAAAACGGTGCTGGGACATGGACGGGCCTTTCATAGCTTGCAGCAAAGTGAGACGCGAGCATCGGTGCTCGGCGCTCGGGGCATGCAAAGCCCAGCGCCCATCGGGGATGTGGATACAGCTTTACCCGTGCGGCCTGCCTCCGCACCGGCTTCTGTCTCACCGATTGCGGTGCCCCTGGTCAGCACAAACTAAACGGATTATGACTCACTGACGTTCAATTCACCGGCACGCATTGTGCACTTTGAGCAGCGGCCGGTAGGTTTGTCGCTCGCGCGGGCTTGCCGACGGCGGCGCGGACTCGCGAGCGCGCGCGATGAGCGACCCAAGGCACCCGTTGACGGTGCGGCGGGGTCGTGTGCCGGGCTAGCGCCCGTGCGCTGCGGGACGTCGCCGCCGCGCTAGCGGCGCCGGCCGCCAGTCGAAGCGAGCCGGCGCGGGGAGCGGGTCGTGGTTGCCGTCCGCGGCCTCATCGGCGACCTTGGCGGCCTTGAGTAGAGCGAGCACGCATGCCGTGAACACGACCCAGGCCACGGCAGCGATAAGTAGGATGTCGATCAGATTCACGACGATTCGCGCGCTCGGTTACCCATACCGGTCCAGTCACTATCGCGCGACGGACCGGGATGGAGAATTAATGGAGGTATAGGCCCGCGGGCTGCAACCGCAGGCGAAGCGGAGGCCCGCGCCGGCTAGGCGGAGTGGCTGCGCCAGCGAGTCGAACGGCGGTTCCCGGTGCGGCTGACCCGCCCTGCCTCTTCGAGTTGCTGGAGACGGCTGCGGACGACGGCCGCCGACACGCCGAACTGCTTGGCGATCGCCGATGCCTGGTCCTGCCCGTCCTTGAGCGCGTCGAACACCGCTTCGGCGGATGCGGTGCGGCTGCTACGGGGGCGCCGGGGTGTCGCGGTCGCGGCACGACGCCGCCTGACCGCGCCGCGCCCGTTCACCGCGGGCGCGCTGCTCGCGCTGCTCGCGCTGCCGCGGAGCGCTTCCAGTGCGCGCTCGTGGGCGGCGATCTCGCTCTTCAGCTCCGTGATCCGAGCTTCGATCTTCGTAGCCAGCGCTTTGCTGTATTCCATGAGTCTCCTTGACGATGATGTGGGCAGCGCAGCGTACCTATTCGTTCACTGTCGCCGAGGCAGGCTCGGGCAGGCCGACGCTGAGCGGGACCGAGGGATCGCGCCCGTCGCGGGCGAGCCAGGGGTAGCGGTCGGTGTCGAGACCGGCATAGTCGGGATCGAGGTAGATGAAGCAGCGCTGGATCAGGAAGTCGCGGATTTCGAACACGTCGCACCACCGCCCCGCGTGGGTGACGCCGGCTCGCCAGTCGCCGTCCTGGTGCTCGCCGAAGCTCGTTCCCTCGCACGCGAACATGTCGGTCCCGGTCATGATCCAATTGAAATTCGCGTAGTCGTGCACGATCCGCCTGAGCGTGGAGCCGACATCGCCGAACATGCGACCGATCGCGTCCCGGCCGGTGGCCAGGCCCCACTTGGGGAAGTAAACCTGCGCGTCCTCGGCGAACAGATCGAGGATGCTGCCGCCGGTCGACGTGGTTCCCCCGTTGTCGAACGCCTTGAGGTACTCCAGCGCGACCGATTTGCGCTGCTCGTCCGTCATCGGCTGCTGCGAAATGGCCATCTCTCCTCCTCGACTTGGCTGACCCCGGCGCCGCCCGCAGCTCAAGTCTTCCAAACTGCCCGCGCCCGGGCGTAGAATCGTGGTGCGGCGTAATCCAGGCGGCCGCGCGGTTGGCGGGTGGGACGGACATTGGGACTGTCGAGTCATCTGAGGCTGTACACGCAGCGAATCGACGACGCGGCTGTCGTGTCAATCGTCGGCGACGTCGACATGACCGCGTGCGAGATGGTCGAGACGACTATTGACGCCGCGCGCGAGGGAGCTACCGTGCTGGTTCTTGATCTTCGCGCGGTCGGGTTCATGGACACCTCCGGTTTACGACTCGTCATCTCACAGCAGCAACGCGCCGAGGCGGACGGATACCGCTTCGTCGTCGTCGTCGCTGGGTCGGGCAAGGTTCAGCGCCTGTTCGAGATAGCCGGGTTCCCGAGCGGACATCCGCTGTTCGCCGGGGCGCCGCCGGAGCTCGCCGACGGTGACGCTGGTTGACAACCGGGGCTGACGCCGACCGGTTCGAACTGCTCGCCGTCGCCGGCGAGGTGGCGGACGGCACGCAGCTGCTCGACGACACCGTCGCGCGGCTGCTGGGGCTGGTCGTTCCCGCGTTCGCCGACATCGCGACGCTCGACAGCATCTCCCCGGACGGCGAGCTACATCGGCTCGGGTCGCGGGTCGACGCCCCGCGTGGGCGCGAGGAGCTCGAGGCCGCGCTGCTGCGCCGGCGCCCGCTCTCCGACGGGCCCGTCGGGCTCCCGAGGGCGATCGTCAGCGCCGAGAGCCAGCTGCTGGCGAGCGTTACCGACGACGAGCTGCGGATGATCGCCAGCAGCGAGGAGGACTTCGAGCTCCTGCGCGCGCTCGAGCTGCGCTCGGCGCTGTTCGTCCCGTTGCGCGCGCGCGGCCGGACGGTCGGAGCGCTGGCGCTCGGCGTTGGCACCTCGGGCCGCAGTTACGACGAGGACGACCTGCGCTACGCGGAGATCCTTTCCGGGCGCCTGGCGCTTGCGCTCGACAACGCCACGCTGTCCCGGACCGTGACCGGGCTCGAGCGTCGCCTCGAGGCGACGCTCACCAATCTCGCCGAGGCGGTGCTCGTCCGGGAGGCCGGCGGTCCGATCGTGTTCGCGAACTCGGCCGCGGCGCGGCTGCTCAGCCTGGGCTCGACCCAGGCCATCATCGAGGCCACCCCGCAGGAACTGATGGCGCTCTACGACGTGTTCGATGAGGCCGGCAACAGCCTGAACCTCGCTGACCTTCCCTCAGCGCGCGCCGAGCGTGGCGAGGACGCCAATCCGTTGCTCGTCCGCAACGTGATCCGGGCCACCGGCGAGGAGCGCTGGCTGCTCCACAAGGCCACGCCGGTGTACGACCCCGACGGCTCGCTGTCGCTGATCGTGAACGTGATCGAGGACTTCACGGACGTCAAGCGCGCGGAGCTCGCCCAGCGTCTGCTGGCCGAGGCCGGACAGGAGCTGTCCTCCTCGCTTGACTACGAGCACACGCTTCAGCGCGTCGCGGAGCTGATGGTGCCGAGACTCGCCGACTGGTGTGCGATAACGATGCGAAGCGACCGACACGACCGAAGTGAGCGCGACGTGCGCATCGAGCCGGCGATGGTTGCGCTCGCGCCCGCCGGCGCCGGCGGGGCCCGCGGCGAACGCGAGCTCGAGATCGCCGAGGTGATCCGCTCCGGGAGGCCGCGGCCCAGCGCCGACGCGATCGTGGTTCCGCTGGCGATCGCCGACCGGCCGCCGATCGGCGCGCTGGCGCTCGCTATGGAAAAGTCCGGCCGGACGTTCGGGGCGACCGAGCTAGCGCTCGCCGCCGAGCTCGGCCGCCGCGCCGCGATCGCGGTCGAGAACGCCCGGCTGTATGCCGAGCGCTCGGCGATCGCGACCACGCTCCAGCGGAGCCTGCTCCCGCCTGACCTCCCCGAGATCCCCGGCTTCCGGCTGGCGAGCCTGTATCGGGCCGCGGGCGAGCAGAACGACGTCGGCGGCGACTTCTACGACGCGTTCGAGGTGCCGGGGGGCTGGATGGTGGTCGTCGCCGACGTTGCCGGACGGGGTGCCGAGGCGGCGGCGCTCACGTCGCTCTCGCGGTACACGTTCCGCACCGCCGGCAAGCTGCTCGGCGGTCCGATCGCGGCGCTTGAGCAGCTCAACGCCGCGCTGCGCGAACGGCCGCGACTGTCGCTGGTCAGCGTCTGCTGCGTGATGCTGCGAATGGCCGGCGGCGACGCCAGCGCCGAGCTCGTGCTCGCCGGTCATCCCCCGGCCTACCACGTGCGCCACGCGTCCTCGCGCCCGGTCGGCGTGTTCGCGCCGTTCCTGGGCGCCTACGAGAAAGGCGGCTGGGAGGCGACCACGATCCGGCTCGAACCGGGCGACCAGCTAGTCCTCTACACCGACGGCGTCATAGACACCGTCGGCGAGGAAGAACGGTTCGGCGAGGAGCGTCTCGCACGGACGTTGCGCGACGCCCGCGGCGCCCCCGACGCCGTCCGGCGGATCGAGCTGGCGCTGGTCGAGTTCGCCCGGGGCTCCCAGGTTGACGACACCGCGGTGATCGCGGTCGAGCGCCTGGTGGGCGGGCCGCCGGCGAGTAGTGTCCGCCTCCGTGGCGATGCGACTAGAGTCGCCCCACATTAAGAGAGAGGAGCGTCCCCATGATCGAGCCCTACCAGGCGGTCGGGCTGATCTCGACGATGCGCGGGATTCGCCGGCGCGAGGAGATCAGCTGGAACCTCGAGCACATCTCGCACATGATCAAGGCCGCGTCGTGGCTGTCCAGCATGGACCTTCCGGTGAGGCTGATCTGCATCCCCGAGGGAGGGCTCCAGGGGTTCACCGACGAGGTGCTCGACCTCGATCACGAGACGTACGCGCGTGAATGCGCGATCGACATTCCCGGACCCGAGACCGAGTACCTCGGGCGGCTCGCGCAGCAGTGGCGCGCGTACGTGATCGCCCAGGCCAAGGCGCGCCATCCGGAGTTCCCCGGCATGTTCTTCAACATCGGGTTCGTGATCGAGCCCGAGGACGGAACGGTGATCCTCAAGCACCACAAACTCGTGCCGCTGCTCCCGGTCGAGCACTCGGTGACTCCACACAACGTCTGGGATCGCTGGATCGAGCTGTACGGGCGAGAGCTGGACGCGTTCTATCCCGTCGCCGACACCGAGATCGGCCGGATCGGGATCATGATGGCCAACGAGGCGTCGTATCCGGAGAACGCGCGCGGGCTGGCGATGAACGGCTGCGAGATCGCGTACCGCGGGCCGTACCCCGCGCCGGGCGTGATGAGCGGAATGTTCTCGGTCCAAAACCGGGCCCGTGCGCTCGACAACAACATGTACGTGATCGGGATGAACCTCGGGACGTACTACCTCGACAAGGACTCCACGGTCCCGATCGACACGTTCTCGGGCGGCTCGCAGATCGTCGACTACCGCGGTCAGATCGTGACCGAGGTCCCGTACGGCGGCGGCTCGACCTGGATCGCGGGCACGCTCGACGTCGAGGCGCTCCGGAACTTCCGCCAGGTCGCCCAGTGGGACAACTGGATGAAGGACCTCACGACCGAGCAATATCAGCTCGTGTACGAGCAGCCGATCTACCCGAAGAACCTGTACCTCGAGCGGGCGCCGTACACGCATGCCGAGTACCGCGAAGAGGTGACCCGCAGGCAGGTCGAGTTGCTCCAGGAGCGCGGGGTGTGGGCGCGCCCAGGGCGTCCCGCCCCGACCGTAGGCTGACCGCGTGGCGGGCTGGGAGGACGTGCGTCGGATCGCGCTCGGGCTGCCCGAGACGAGCGAGCGGACCTCGCACGGCAACGCTTCGTGGCGAGTCCGGGACAAGTCGTTCGTGTGGGAGCGCCCCTTGCGCCCGGCCGACCTGCGAGCGCTCGGCGACGCCGCCCCGACCGGCGCGATCTTGGGCGCCAGGGTCGAGCACGTTGGGGCCAAGGAGGCGCTGCTCGCTGAGGACCCGAGCGTCTACTTCACTACGCCGCACTTCGAGGGCTACCCGGCGATCCTCGTCCGGCTCGACGAGATCGGTCTCGCCGGGCTCGAGGAGGTGATCGTCGAGGCGTGGCTCGTGCAGGCGCCGAAGCGAATTGCGAAGGAGTTCGCCGACGCTCACCTCGGTGGGGGTGAGCCGGTGGGCTGACGCGGCGGACCGCGCCAGCCCCGGCTACGTGTGTGTTACGGCGCCGCGCAGGTCTGCGCGTACGCGCAGTCGTTGAACGACTCACCATCGGAGGCGAGCGCCGATGGAGTGGCCTCGTTGACCTCTCCCGGCGAGAGGAAGATCTGGGTCGGATCCCCGTCGGCGATCGTGTGGGTGACGCCGCCGGTCGTGTACGTCGATGTCGGTCCGAAATGCGTCGTTCCGACGTTCGCCAGCGTCGTCTGGGCGACGAGAGTCGGCGCCTCGAGGATCCACTCGCCCGAGGACTCCGACGACGCGTAGGTGACGTCCTGGCTCCAGCTCCACTTGCCGGCGTCGGTCATCGCGATGCTCCAGGTGTCGCCCGACACCTGGCTGATGTTCACCGTCATGTTGTCGCCCGGGGTGACCGTGCAGTTGGCGTCGCCGGTGCAACCCGTGATCTGGGTCTCGCTCGCGGGCAGCAGCTCATACCACGCGTAGTACTGATCGCCGAGGAGCGGATTGCTCGGCGTCGAGTCCTCCGAGGCACCCGCCTGGATCAGATCACTCGTGCTGTAGCCGCCGATCCCGGTCCAGGTCGCCGCGAATCCCGGTGGCGCCAGCCCGGCCGACGGGACCGTGAACGACGACGAGACCGCGGTGATCCCGCCGCCGCTCGGTGTCACCGCGTAGCCCGACCAGTTGAGGCTGTCGGCGGTCCCGCCGTGGCGTGGGAGTACCTCGCCCTTGGTCTTCGGAATAAGGACGCCTGACCCGCGTTGCGAGTGCGTCCTAGCGGCGTGGGTCTTGGCGGCGGCGGCGCTCGCGCCCGTCAACATGGCGACGGTGATGATCGCGGCGGCGAGACCGCTCCCGGCGGCTCTGCGCATGAGTAATCCTCCCGTAGGGGTCGGCTAGGGGTTCCCTGCCCTAGATGAATTGCCGACCGTACTACCCAGTTTCCGGCGCACTTCAATCGCTCGGCGTAGATCCGTCGGCGGCCCGCTTTAACGGCGGGCACCTGGAGTGGGGCGGATCGGGCCGGTCATGCAAACCGCAGCATTTGGCGCTCGGCCGCCACCTTGACGTCATGCGTTATCATCTTTGAGATCATTCTTGATTATGAGAGATGAGGTCTGGATATGACGTCAAGTGGGAGCTCAGAAGGTTCAGGCGGCGCAGACTCAGGGGCCTGCGGCGGGCATCGCCTCGGCCGGCGCCTGGCGATCTTCGTTGGCGCGCTCCTGCTCGAGACGATCCCGCTCTGGCGACGCGGTTACGGCGTCGGCGGCAACGTGGTCGTCCGCTGCCGCGAGGGTCATCTGTTCATGACCATCTGGATCCCGGGCGCGTCAGTGAAGTCGCTCCGGCTCGGATCGCGGCGGTTCCAGTACTGCCCGGTGGGTCATCACTGGTCGCTCGTGAAGCTGGTCAGGGAATCCGACCTGGCCGGGCGCGAGCGGCGCAGCGCGCGCTCGCACAAGGACATCCGGATCCCCTGACCGCTGGGTCTATGCCTGCGCCGCGGGCTGCACCGGGGCGGAGTGGACCGCCGCGGTGTGCACGGGCGCGGGCTCGCCGGCCGGCGGGGTGACGGCGGCAGCCATCTCGGGTGCGGCGGCAAGGCGCGCGTGCTCGGCGTGCAGCGCGGTCGGCTCGCCGTTGATCGACTCCTTGAAGCCGCGCAGCCCGGCGCCGAGCGAGCGGCCCATCTCCGGCAGGCGCTTGGCTCCGAATACGAGCAGCAGGAGCACGAGCAGGAAGGCGATGTGGATTGGATTGTCGAGTCCCATCATGGCTTGCTCCGATCGGGTTGGTTTCGCGGGACACCGATCCGTACGCGCGCGCGCGTGATTTGGATCAATCGGTCCTAGGCAGGCGCGCGACGATCGCCGGCGCGCTTGTCGGCACGGTGCTGCCGCCGGCGGGCTCGAGCGTCACCAGCACGCGGGTGACCCCGCTCAGCCGGCCCGGCAACCCGATGTCCGCGCTACCACGTGAGGTGACCGCGAACAGCGTGCTCGCCGACGGCATGCGCGTCCCGTGCTGGAGCCACAGCTCGTAGATCCGGTCGGGTGGCGGGGCCGGCAGGTGATCGACGACCAGCTCGCCGGCGCCGCCCGCGAGTCGCAGCTCCGCATGGCCGACGGCGGCCCGGATCACGCGTGGGCCGCCGCCGCCCGGGGTGAGCGCGGCCGGGCCGACGACGGCGATCGCGATCCCGAGCGCGACCGCGATCGCGAGTCCGAGTGCGCCGCGGCCCGCGAGGCGGCGGGGGGCGAGGCGCCGGCGCGGTCCGGAGCGCGGCGGCCGCGGCTCGGCCCGGACCGCCTGCATCACTCGCCGTCGCAGCGCGCCGCTCACCTCGTACTGCGGCGCCGGCGGCGTCATGGGACCACTCCCGCGGGCTCGCCGAGGGCGATCCGCAGCTTGCTCAGCGCGAGCCGCATCCGGCCCTTGACGGTGCCCGCCGGCAGCCCGAGCGCCTCGGCGATCTGGGAGTGAGAGAAGCCGGCAAAGTACGCGAGCTCGACCACCTGGCGCTGATCCGGGGGCAGGCCGTCGAGCGCACTGCGCACGAGTCGCGCATCGCTGCGGCGCTCCACCTCGACCTCGGTCCGCTCGCGCGCGGGCAGCACGTCGCTGATCCAGTCGTCGGACACGTCGTGCGTGGCCGCGGACAGCTCGCGGCGGAAGGTGTCGATCGCCCGGTTGTGTACGACGCGCAGCACCCACGACCTGACGCTGCCGCGGGTCCGGTCGTATCGCCCGGTGCTCCGCCACAGCGACACGAACGCCTCCTGGACGATCTCCTCGGCGAGCGCGCGGCGGCCGCACATCCGGTAGGCGAGCGAGAACGCCGGGCCGGCGTGCCGGTCGAAGATCACCTCGAACGCGCGATCGTCGCCGTCGTGGACGAGCTGCATCAGTTCCTCGTCGGCGTATGACCGCAGATCGGGTGAGAAGAAACGGCGCGGTTGACGAAGCACGCCAACGCTTACGGAGCCGCCCGCAATCCGGATCACCGCCGGGAGAACAAGAGTGATCCGACTGCCCCGCCGGCGCGTACTAGGAGGCTGACATGCTGGGCGCGTTCCGCACCGGGATCCGGGCCGTCGGCCACGACCACGAGCTGACCACCGTCGGCCACCTCGACGAGTTGCGCACGCGGCTGATCCTGTCGCTGGCGGTGATCGGGGTCGCGTTCGCCTTCTGTTTCTGGCAGAACAATCGGCTCCTGCGCATCATCGACCGGCCGCTCGCCCATCAGACCCAGGCACAGGTCCGCGCCGGCCACGGCCCGCTCGGCGCGACCTACACGGTGGCCCAGAGCGCCCGAGACGTCGCGCGCCAACTCGACGCAGTCGTCGGCGTGCTCGACGGTCCCCGCCAGCGCCAGACCGAATCGGCGAAGGCTGCGCTCGGGCGCGTGCACCGCAGCCTCGAGCGCGACATCGGGCGACTGTCGGCTCCGCCTCAGGGCGACAAGCCGGTGACGCTTGGAATCGGCGAGCCGTTCACGACAACGGTGACGATCTCGCTCGTGTTCGCCCTGATCCTGGCACTGCCGTTCGTGCTCTACCAGGTGTACGGGTTCCTGATGCCCGCGCTGCACCCCCACGAGCGCCGGCAGATCCGGGGGCTCGTGCTGTCGATCCCATTCCAGTTCGTCGCCGGCGTGCTGTTCGGATACTTCGTGGTGCTGCCGGCCGCGCTGCACTTCTTCCAAAACTTCAACAGTGACCAGTTCAACGTGCTCGTACAGGCGAACCAGTACTACAGCTTCGCGGCGACGACGCTGCTGGCGATGGGGTTGCTGTTCCAGGTGCCGATCGGGATCGTGGCGATCACGCGCGCGGGCCTCGTGACGCCCCGCCGGCTGCGCAAGAATCGCCGCTACGCGGTGCTCGCGTGTGGTGCCGTCGCCGCCGTGCTGCCGGGCGACGCGGTCACCTTGCTGCTCGAGACCGTGCCGCTGTATCTCCTGTTCGAACTCGGCGTTCTGTTCGCCGGCTTGGCCGAGCGCCGCTCGCGCGCGCGTGCCCACAGCGCCCCCGAGCCGAGTTACGGAATTAACACAACTGGCGAGTGATCCGGTTAGCCGCGGGTTGCGTATGAGCGGTCACAGTCAAATACCACTGACGGAGGGCAGTCATGAGTGACAGTACAAGGCGTGGGTTCGTCAAGAACTCAGCCGCAACGGCCGCAGGCATGACGGTCGTCGGCGCGCTCGTCGCCGAGCAGGCCGACGCGAAGGCCGCGGCCAAGTCGGGACCCGTGGTCGCCTACATCCGCGATCCCCGCACCGGGGAGATCTCGGTCATGGCGGGCGAGCGCGAGGTGAAGCTGCACGACCGCAAGATCGCGGCGCGGATCGCCCGCGCGGCGAGCTGAGGAGGCAGGCCATGTCATCTCACCGCGAAGCGCCGGCGATCAGCAAGGACCCGGTAGCCGACAACACCGACCTGTACGCGTTCGTCTCGCCCGACGATCCCGGCACGGTCACTCTCATCTCGAACTACCTGCCACTCGAGGCGCCGTACGGAGGTCCGAACTTCTTCGAGTTCGGCCCTGACGTCCGCTACCGCATCAACATCGACAACGACGGCGACGGCGACGCGGACATCATCTACGAGTTCGCGTTCCAGACCGTGGTCGGCAATCCGAACTCGTTCCTCTACAACAGCGGCCCGATCCTGTCGATCGGCAGCGCCAACTGGAATCGCAAGCAGTTCTACTCGGTGACCAGAATCAGCCATGGACGGCGCCAGGTGCTCGGCACCGGGCTGGCGTCCCCGCCGTGCAACATCGGCCCGCTGTCGACGCCGGACTACGACATGCTGGCCTCGCAGGCGGTCCACACCCTCCCCGGAGGACGGACCGTGTTCGCCGGGCAGCGCGCCGAGGGGTTCTACGTCGACCTCGGGTCGATCTTCGACCTCGGGAACCTGCGGCCGTTCGAGCAGCTGCATGCCACGTTCGGGCTTCCCTCGCTGGCGGCGGCCGCCGGCGTGAACGGCACCGACAATTTCAGCGTGCACTCGATCGCGCTGAAGGTCCCGAAATCGGATCTGACCCGCAACGGCTCGACGCCGACGAGTGCGTCGTCACCCGGATCGGTGGTCGGCGTGTGGGCGTCCGCGAGCCGGCAGGCCGCGACGATCCGCCAGCCGTGGTCGGAGTACGTGCACGAGGCCGGCGAATGGACGCAGGTGTCGCGCCTCGGCAATCCGCTGTTCAACGAGGTGCTGGTCGGGATGGGGTTCAAGGACCTGTGGAACTCGCTCCCGCCGTCGGCCGACAAGCGGTTCGCGGCCGGCGTGCAGCACCCGGAGTTGGCGACGCTCCTGCCCGTGCTGTACCCGGGCGTTTTCCCGAACCTGGCCAAGCTCACCGCAGCGCGCGCCGACCTCGTCGCGATCCTCCTGACCGGGCTGCCGGCCGGGATCGTCCCGGGCTTCCAGAACTCCACCGGAAGCACCCTGGCCGACATGCTGCGGCTGAACCTGGCGATCCCGCCTTCGTCGAGCCCGAACATCCTCGGGCTGATCGGTGGCGACCCGGCGGGATTCCCGAACGGGCGGCGCGTGTTCGACGACGTCGTCACGGTCGAGCTCCGGGCGATCGCCGGTGTCACATATCCGCTGGTCAACAAGAGCTACACGCCCGACGCCGCGGCCGGCGCGATCTCCGACGGACTCACGCCGTCGAGCGTCAACGTGCCGTTCCTGAACACGTTCCCGTATCTCGGGACGCCGCAGGGCGGTTATCAGACCGCGCCGCTCGGGACGGTGTAAGTCATGACGACCGCGACCACACAGCACGGACACAGAGTCCTCGAGCCCGCGGCGGCGTGCGCGAGCGTCGCGCTCGACATCGGCGCGGGGTCGGGGGCGCTGATCCTGTACCCGAGTGAGCGCTTTCGCGGCCGCGAGATCGAGATCAGCCGGGCTGACGGTCACGGTCATCGCGTCCATACCGGGGTGCACGAACGCACCACGCGCGAGCGGTCGATCTTGACCGCGATCTTCGGCAGCCTCCCAGGCGGCAACTACGTCGTCTGGGAGGACGCCGCCACCGCCGGACCGGTGGTGACCGTGGCCGCTGGTGCGGTCGCGGAGGTCACGCTCCCATGACCGCAAAGCTGAGCCCGAACGAATGGCGGACGGTGGCGGGCATGGCGGGCGTGGTGGTCGGCCTGCACGTGATCGGGTTTTTCATCCTGCTCGTCCTCGTCGCCCCGCACCACTACCACCTCGGCCCATCGGGCGGGTTCAGCATCGGCCTCGGCCTGACGGCGTACACGCTCGGGCTGCGGCATGCGTTCGACGCCGACCACATCTCGGCGATCGACAACACGACGCGCAAGCTGATGGCCGAGCGCAAGCGCCCGCTCAGCGTCGGCTTCTGGTTCTCGCTCGGGCACTCATCGATCGTGTTCGCGCTGTCGTTCCTGTTCGCGATCGGCATCCGCGCGCTCGGCGGGCAGGTGCAGCACGGCGGCTCGACGCTGCACAACGTCACCAACTGGGTCGGCACGAGCGTCTCGGGCACGTTCCTGTACGTGATCGCGGCGCTCAACGTGGTGATCCTGGTGGGGATCGTCAGGGTGTCGCGCGAGATGCGCAACGGGACCTTCGACGAGGCCGAGCTCGAGCAGCAACTCAACTCGCGCGGGCTGATGAACCGGCTGCTCGGACGGTTCACCAGGACGGTCACGAAGTCGTGGCACATGTACCCGATCGGTCTGCTGTTCGGTCTCGGGTTCGACACCGCGAGCGAGGTCGCACTGCTGTTCCTGGCTGCCGGCGCCGCCGGCGCCGGCCTCCCGTTCTACGCGATCCTGTGCCTGCCGATCCTGTTCGCCGCCGGGATGAGCCTGCTCGACACGATCGACGGGTCGTTCATGAACTTCGCCTACGGCTGGTCGTTCTCCAAGCCGGTCCGCAAGCTCTACTACAACATCACGATCACCGGGCTGTCGGTGATGATCGCGCTCGTGATCGGCACGGTCGAGCTCGCCGGGTTGTTCTCGCAGGAGCTCGGCGCCCACGGCTCGTTCTGGCGCTGGCTCCAGAACGTCAACATCAACGAGCTCGGGTTCGTGATCGTCGGGATGTTCGTCGCCACCTGGGCGATCGCGCTTTCGGTATGGCATTTCGGCCGCATCGAGGAGCGCTGGGCCCCGCGCGCCCCGGACCGCGCCGTCTGACATTTGTCATCTCAAACTGGTGAGGTTCGCCTCTACCGGGAACCGCCGCCGGGTGTCACTGTGGCGGCATGAGATCACATGACACTTCCGAGGGCGCGATAGTCCTCTCTCACCTCTCGAAGTCGTACGGCGACGTGCAGGCGGTCCGCTCGATCGACCTGACGATCGCGCCGGGCGAGACCGTGGCGCTGCTCGGGCCTAACGGCGCCGGCAAGTCGACCACGATCGACATGGTGCTCGGGCTGACCCGGCCCGACGCCGGTACGGTCTCGCTGTTCGGGATGTCGCCGAGTGAGGCGGCCGCCGCGGGCGTCGTCGGCGGGATGCTCCAGACCGGATCGCTCGTCGATTACCTGAGCGTCCGCGAGCTCGTGGCGATGGTCGCGTCGCTCTACCCGCGTCCGCTCGCCGTCGAGGACGCGCTCGCGCTCAGCGGGTGCTCGGCGTTCGCCGATCGGCGGACCAAGAAGCTATCGGGCGGCCAGGCCCAGCGGGTCCGGTTCGCGATCGCGCTGGTCGCCGACCCGGACTTGTTGCTCCTCGACGAGCCGACCGCCGCGCTCGACGTCGAGGCGCGGCGCGAGTTCTGGGCATCGATGCGAGCGGTGGCCGCGCGGGGGAAGACCGTGATCTTCGCGACGCACTACCTCGAGGAGGCCGACGCGTTCGCCGACCGGATCGTGCTGCTCGCGCACGGGAGCGTCGTCGCCGACGGGCCTCCTGGTGAGATCAAGGCGCGGGTCGGCGGCCGGACGATTCGGGCGACGCTGCCCGACGCCGACCTCGGTGCGCTTCGCGCACTGCCCGGCGTGCTCGGAGCGGAGCGGCGGGGCGACGCCGTGATCCTCACCTGCGGCGAGGCCGAGACCGCGTTGCGCGCGCTTCTCGATCGCTTCCCGGCGGCCGCCGACGTCGAGGTGCGCGGCGCCGGGCTCGAGGACGCATTCCTCGCGCTGACCGCCGACGCAACCCCGAGAACAACTGACCACTGGAGGTAAGACCCATGCATGCCACCTACATCCGTTACGAGCTGCTCCGGAACGTCCGCAACTGGCGGTTCATCGTGTTCTCGCTCGCGTATCCGGTCGTCCTGTACTTCGTCATCACCTCGCCCCAGCGGCACGCCACATTCGACGGCGTCGCCTTCCCGCTGTACTTCATGGCCGGGATGGCCGCGGTCGGGACGATGATCGCGGTGCTCTCGACCGGAGCGCGCATCGCGGTCGACCGCTCGGTCGGGTGGACCCGGCAGTTGCGGCTCACGCCGCTCACCGCCGCCGAGCACCTCGGCGCCAAGGTCGCGTGCGGCTTTGCGATGGCGCTGCTCGTGATCGTGCTCGTGTCGCTGTCGGGGACGGCGTTCGGCGTGAGCCTGTCGGCCGGCGCCTGGGCGACGATGATCGGGCTGATGCTGGTCGGGCTGATCCCGATCACGGTGCTCGGGATCCTGCTCGGGCATCTGCTCACGCCCGACTCGCTCGCGCCCGCGGTGGGCGGGACGATCATGCTGCTGGCGGTGCTCGGAGGCGCCTACGGGTTCCTGGTCGCACAGTCGGGCGTGATGTTCGACGTGATCAAGGCGCTTCCGTCCTACTGGCTGGTCCAGGCGGGCAAGACCGCGCTCTCCGGCGGTGGCTGGCCGGCCGAGGCGTGGATCGTGATCGCGGCGTGGACTGTGGTCCTGGTCCCGCTCACCGTGCTGGTGTACCGGCGCGACACGAGCCGCGTCTGAGGACCCGGTGGCCCCGCTAGATTGGCCTGACGTGGACACGGAAGCGGAATGGGTCGCCAGCCAGCGCCGGTGGACGCGCGGGTGGCGCCTGTATGTGCTGCCCACGGTCTTCCTCGTCTATCTGCTGTACGTCGTCCAGTCGGTGGGGGAAAACAACTCGGGCAGTGCGTTGTTTGTGGGCGACGCCATCCTCGTCGTCTTCGCGCTCGCCTATTTCGTGCTGATCACTGCGGGTCCTCGCGCCGGATCACGGCGGTTCTGGATCCTGTACGGCATCTGCTTCGCGTTGTTCGTCGCTGAGGTGCCGTTCGGCCGGGCGGCGGCCTTTGTCATGTGCCTGTACATCACGGCGCTGAGCGTGGCTCGCCTCGGGACCCGCGCGGCGCCGATCGTGCTCGTGCTGGCGGTGGCAGCGCTGGTCGTGCCGAGCGTGATTCCGTCCTGGCACGATGACCTCGCCGACACGTGGGGGACCATCACCCCGGTGGCGATTCCGGTGGTCGCGGTCGTGTCATTCGGCGTCCGTCAGGTCTACGAGAGCAATCGCGAGCTCGCGGAGGCGCGCGTCGAGCTCGCCCGCCTCGCGGCCGAGAACGAGCGCATCCGGATCGCCCGCGACCTGCACGACCTGCTCGGCCACTCGCTGACGACGATCACGGTCAAGGCCGGCCTCGCGCGCCAGCTCGGCGAAGCCGATCCAGTCAGGTCCCAGCAGGAGATCGCGGAGGTCGAGGAGCTCGCCCGGAGCTCGCTCGCCGATGTCCGCGCCGCCGTGACCAGCTACCGGGACGTGTCGCTCGCCGGCGAGCTAGCCACCGGGCGCGAACTGCTCCGCGCGGCCGGCATCACCGCCGACCTACCGCGTGCCGTCGACGCCGTCGACCCCTCGCATCAGGAGCTGTTCGGCTGGGTCGTGCGCGAGGGGCTCACGAACGTCGTCCGCCACGCCCACGCCAGCTCGTGCTCGGTCCGGCTGTCGCCGTCTTGCGTGGAGATCCTCGACGACGGCGTCGGCGGCAACGGCGCGAGCGGGAACGGCCTGGCGGGGCTGCGCGAGCGCGTGGCCACGGCCGGCGGCATCGTCGACGCCGGGCCAGTCCAACCGAAGGGGTGGCGGTTGCGGGTATCGCTGGCGCCGGAGGCGGTCGCGTGACGATCCGCCTGCTCCTCGCCGACGACCAGGAGCTGATCCGCAGCGCGTTCGCGGCGTTGCTCGCGCTGCAGGATGACTTCGAGGTGGTGGCCGCGGTGGGGCGCGGCGACGAGGTGGTCGCCGCCGCCAGGGCGCACCGCCCGGACGTCGCGCTGCTCGACATCGAGATGCCCGGCATCGACGGCCTCGCGGCCGCGGGCGTGCTCAGCCAGGAGGTGCCGGAATGCCGGTCGCTGATCCTGACGACGTTCGGGCGCCCCGGTTACCTTCGGCGCGCTATGGAGGCCGGCGCATGGGGGTTCGTGGTCAAGGACTCGCCTCCGGAGCAGCTTGCCGACGCGATCCGCCGGGTAGCCGCCGGCGAACGGGTTGTCGATCCGGTGCTCGCGGCGGACAGCCTGCGCGACGGCGCCTCGCCGTTGACCGCGCGCGAGCGCGACGTGCTGATCGCGGCGCGCCCCGGCAGCACCGTCTCGGAGATCGCCGAGAAGCTGTTCCTGTCCGAGGGGACCGTTCGCAACTACCTGTCGGCGGCGATCGCCAAGACCGGGACGCGCAACCGGGTAGAGGCGGTCAGGACGGCCGACGAGCGCGGCTGGCTTTAGGGGCTCGGCGATGATTTCCCGACGCTGCGGGGGTCTTGGACGGCGAGCAAGACGCTCGCGTGTAACACCTCAATCCGACGGGAGTCAACATGGGCCAGATTCTTGTACACGAGTTCATCAGCCTCGACGGCGTGTTCGAGGCGCCGAGATGGACGATTGAACACGGGTTCGATCCGAAGATGGGCGAGGCCATCGGCGGGATCATGGGACCGTCCCGAGCGATCCTGCTCGGCCGGCAGACTTTCGAGGAGTTTGCGCCGGCATGGGCGGGCCGGACCGCGGCCGAGGACCCGGGCGCGCCGTTCATGAACGAGACGCCGAAGTACGTCGTGTCGGCGACGCTCCAGAGCGCCGACTGGAACAACTCGACGATCCTCGGCGGCTACAGCGCCGACGCGATCCGCTCGCTCAAGGACCAGGTCGACGGCGGCATCTACGTCAGCGGCAGCGGCACGCTCGTCCGGGCGATGCTCGCCGACGGCCTCGTGGATGAGCTCCACCTGTTCGTGTATCCGGTGGCGCTGGGCGCCGGCGCCCGGCTGTTTGCCGACTCACCGGTGAAATTCACGCTCGCGCAGATGCACGCCTACGACAACGGGGTCGTGCACCTCGCGTACCGCCCGGCGCTATAGCTCGGCCCGGACGAGCGCCGCGCCGGCGCTCAACGCCTTGAGCTTGGCGAACGCGGTGGCGCGCGGCAGGTACTTCATCCCGCAGTCGGGAGCGGGGACGAGTCGCTCCGCGGGCACGTGCGCGAGCGCGGCGCGGATCCGCTCGGCGACCTGCTCGGGAGTCTCGACGGCGTCGTCCCCGAGGTCGAGCACGCCGAGCACGACGATCTTCGGGCTGAGCTCGGACAGCTGCCCGAGGTCGAGCCGAGGCTGCGCGGCCTCGATCGAGATCTGCTCCGCGGTGCTGTCGCTGAGCTCGCCGAGGAAGTCGTAGCGGTTCGCACTCTTGGCGCCGACGAGCGCCGCGTAGCCGAAGCACAGGTGGACGGCGGTGGTGACCGACAGGCCCGTGAGCGCGCGGTCGATCGCCGCCACCGCGATCCGGCGCGCCCCCTCGGGATCGTTCCGGAGCCACGGCTCGTCGAGCTGGATCACATCGGCGCCGGCGCGCTCGAGCGCGAGCGCCTCGTGGTTGACCGCAGCCGCGAGGTCCATCACGAGCTCGTCGGGGTCGTCGTAGGCCTCGTTGCTCGCCTGCTGGGCCATCGTGAACGGGCCGGGAAGCGTGATCTTCGTCGTGCGATCGGTGTGAGCGCGCAGGAACTCGATGTCGCCCACCTCGACCGCGCCCCGCCACCGGACCGGCCCGACGATCCGCGGCACCATGCGTGCGTCGCCGCCGCGCGTCTGGATCGTTGCCGGGTTGTCGGAGTCGATGCCGTCGAGCGCGGTCGCGAACCGGTTCGAGTAGCTTTCGCGGCGGATCTCGCCGTCGGTGATCGTGTCGATGCCGGCGCGCTCCATGTCCCGGATCGCGACCACGGTGGCGTCGTCCTGGGCCTCCTGCAGGTAAGGCTCGGGAATCCGCCAGGCGTCGCTCACGCGCACGCGCGGGACCGAATGTGAGCCGAGCGCGTCCCGGTCGATCAGCCACTCCGGCTGGGGATAGCTGCCGACGACCGTGCTCGAGAGGGGTTGGGACACGCTGGGCGCGACGATAACCGAGAATCTACGCATGAGCATCTCCGAGCCAGCGCCGGTTGCGATCGTCACCGGCGCGGGCTCGGGGATCGGGCGGGCGATCAGCCAGCGCCTCGCCGGCACGGGCTACTGCGTCGCGCTCGCCGGCCGGCGCATCGAGACGCTCGAGGAGACGCTGTCGGAGCTGCCGGCTGACCCGGAGTGCTTCGCCGTCCCCACCGACGTGACCGAGCCCGCCAGCGTCGACGCGCTGTTCGAGGCGGTCGTCGGCCGCGCGGGCCGGGTCGACGTGCTGATCAACAACGCCGGCATGTTCGGGCCCGCGGCGCCGGTCGAGGACTATCCGCGCGACGGCTGGGACACGGCGGTGCAGACCAATCTGACCGGCGCGTTCCTGTGCGCGCAGGCGGCGTTCCGGCAGATGATCCGCCAGCGCCCGAGCGGCGGGCGGATCGTCAACAACGGGTCGCTGTCGGCGCACGTCCCGCGGCCGAACGCGGTCGCCTACACGACGACCAAGCACGGCATCACCGGGCTGACCAAGGCGCTCGCGCTCGAGGGCCGCCGCCATGGGATCGCCTGCGGCCAGATCGACGTCGGCAACGCCGCGACCGACATGACCCGCCAGCTGGAGGTCGGGGCGCTCCAGGCCGACGGATCGATCGTGGGCGAGCCGACGATGTCGGTGCAGGCCGTCGCCGACGCCGTCCTGTACATGGTCGGGCTGCCGCTGAACGCGAACGTCCTGACGATGACCGTGATGGCCTCGGGGATGCCCTATGTCGGCCGCGGTTGATCCGTTCCTGCGCGCGGTCGAGCTCCCGCCCGACCGCGACGGGAGCCCGCGCGAGGGCTATCCGTGGACGCTGCCGGCGATCGCGCCGCTCGCCGCCGGGCTGCCGCTGCACCCGAGCGTCACGTACCTGATCGGCGAAAACGGCAGCGGTAAGTCGACGCTGCTCGAGGCCATCGCGGTTGCGGTCGGGATGAACGCGGAGGGCGGCTCGTCGAGCTTCGCGTTCGGGACCCGGGCGAGTCACTCGGAGCTGTCGAGCGCGATCCGACTCGTCCGTAGCGGCCGGCGCCCGCGGACCGACTTCTTCCTGCGCGCGGAGAGCCTGTTCAACGCCGCGACGTACCTCGAGCAGCTGAACGACCGCCTCGACGTTCAGGCCGCGGGGCTCGCCGGCGATCCGCTGACCGCCTACGGCGGCCGCTCGCTGCACGAGCAGTCACACGGCGAGTCGTTCCTGGCGGTGATGATCAACCGGTTCGGCGCCGACGGCCTGTACCTGCTCGACGAGCCCGAGGCCGCGCTCTCGACCCAGAACTGCCTGACCGCTCTGCGTCGCGTCCACGAGCTGGTCCGCGACGGGTCGCAGCTGATCATCGCCACCCACTCGCCGATCATCCTCGCCTATCCCGAGGCGACGATCTACCACTGTGGCGAGCACGGCCTCGAGGCGATCGACTACGAGGACGCCGAGCCCGTGCGGCTGACCCGAGGCTTCCTCGAGGCCCGCGAGCGCTTCGTTCACGAGCTGATGCGGGACTAGCGATCACGGACGCGCCTCCAGCACGAGGTTGAACGGCGTCTCGGTCGCGCGCCGGAAGCGCGTGAACCCGCCGGCGGTGACGACCTCGCGGAGCCGCGCCTCTCCGGCCTGGGCGCCGAGCGCAAGACCGACCTCCTGGTCACGCGAGGCCGGCGTACAGACGAGTGTCGACGCGCCATAGAAGACGCGCCCGACCGGGCTCAGGTTGTCCTCGAGCCGGTCGCCGGCGTACGGCTCCACGATCAGCCAGGTGCCGTCCGCGGCGAGCGTGTCGAGCACATGCGAAGAGGCGCCGACCGGATCGCCCATGTCATGCAAGCAGTCGAACATCGCGACGAGGTCGTAGCCGTTGCCCGGGTATTCCTTGGCGGGCGCGACCTCGAAGCTGACGCGATCGTCGACCCCGGCCTGCGCCGCGGCCGTCCGGGCGCGGTCGATGGATGCTTCGTGGTAGTCGAACCCAACGAACCGCGAACGCGGAAAAGCCTGCGCCATCAGGATCGTCGAGGCACCGTGACCACAGCCGACGTCGGCGACGAGCGCTCCGGATACCAGGCGGTCCTGCATCCCCTCGAGCGCCGGGATCCAGGACGAGACGAGGTTCGCGGCGTAGCCCGGCCGGAAGAAGCGCTCGGTGCCGGCGAACAGGTCGTGGTGGTGCTCGTGCCAGCCGACGCCGTGTCCTCGAACGAACGCGTCGGCGATCTTCTCCTCGTCCTTGGTCAGCGCGGTCGCCACCTGGAACGCGCCCGGCACGAACGCCGGGCTGCCCTCCTGGGCGAGCGCCAGCGACTGCTCGGGCGCGAGGAAGAACGCCTCGCGGACGGGGTCGTAGCTGACGTATCCACCCGCCGCCTGGTTCGAGAGCCATTCTCGGACATACCGCGGGTCCGTCCCGGTGCGTTCCGCCAGCTCCTCGGGGCTCACCGGCTCGCCGTCGGCCATCGTCCGGTAGAGCCCGAGCCGGTCGCCGATCACCACCAGCGCCGCGCTCATCGCGGCGCCGAGGTCTGCGACGAACCGGCCCATGAACTCATCGAGCTTGGCCTGGTCGATCGTTTGTGACGTGGCCGACATGACTCACGCCTCGTCCCAGACCTGAACCACGGTCTGCGCGGCGATTACGCCGCCGTCGAGCTCGATCACGGTGGCGCACAGCACGTTGGTGCCGTCCGGGTAGCGACACGCCTGGGTATAGGCGGCGCCGGTCGGGTCCTGCACCCGATGCTTGACCTCGTGGGTCATGTCGCGGGCGTACATGTCCTCGAGCCAGCTCTTGATCTCGTCGCGCGTGCGCAGCACTCGCGGAGAGCCGGGCTGGCTGATCTTGTCCGCGACCGTGACAACGGCATGCGGGCCGTACATCGACAGTTGCGTCGAGGCGTCGCGCTCCTCGGCGGCCCGGGCGAAGCGGTCCAGCTCGAATGCGGTGGTGGTGCTCATGGCGTCCTCCTTTGTCGTTGTGTGTGCCATGTCGTCGGGCAGGTTGGCGCGCCGCCGTGTGCGCGCCGTCAAACGAGCGTCAAACCGCGCGGTACGCTTGCCCCGTGCTGCGTGCACGCGTGCTGGGCGCACTCGAGGTCGAGCTGAACGGGGCCGTGATCGACTCGCCGGTATCGCAGCGCCCGTGGTCGGTGTTCGCGTACCTGACGCTCGCGCCCCGACCGGTGCCGCGCGCTGAGCTGGCCGCGACGTTCTGGCCGGACGTCCTCGATCAGAGCGCGCGGGCGAGTCTCCGGAGCGCGCTGTGGACGCTCCGCCGCCAGGTTGGCGATGCGCTGACGGTCGACGGCGAGCGGGTCGGCCTGCGCGAGGAATCGGGCGTGTGGATCGACCTCCGCGAGTTCGAGCGGTTGGCCGGAGTCGGAGCCGGGGCCGACGCCGGCGCCGGCGGCGCTGGGGCGGCGCTCGCGCTCTGCCACGGCGATCTGCTCGAGGGCCTCGAGGAGGACTGGGCGGTGACCGCGCGGGACCGGCACCGCGCACGCGTGATCGACCTGCTCGAGGAGCTTGCGCTCGCGGCGCAGGACCGCGGCGAAGTCCGGGAGGCGGTCGAGCTCACGCGCCGGCAGGTCGAACACGATCGTTTCGACGAGGAGGCCCACCGCCGTTTGATCGAGCGGAGCGACCGCGCGGGAGACCGGGCCGGCGCGATGCGGACCTACCGCACGCTGGCCGAACGCCTGCGCCGCGAGCTTGGGGTGGCGCCCTCGGCTCAGACGCGCGAGCTCGTCGAGCGGCTGCGGGCGGAGACGCCGGTGGTTGCGGTCGCGGGCGTGCCGGCCGCGTCGCCCGCGCCGCCCGCGCTGCTTGGACGTGGGCGTGAGCTGGCGGAGCTCGAGGCGACGTGGGAGGCCGTGTGCGCCGGGTCCGGTGCCGCGGCCGTGGTGCGCGGCGAAGCCGGAATCGGGAAGACGCGGCTCGCCGTGGAGCTGCGGACGATGGCGCGTGCGTCGGGCGGCCTGACGGCCGCGTCCGCCGCGCTCGACCTCGGGGGCGCAGCGCCGCTGAGCCTGTGGGCCGAGCTGATCCGTGAGCTCGTGCCGGCGCTCGCGGCGCCGCCCGCCGACGCGGCCTGGCCGGACGATCTCGCCGTCCTCACCGCTGAGCTGCCCGCCCACTTCGCGCGCGGCGGCGCGCCGAGGGCCGCGATGCCGCCGGACCTGCTGCGGACCAGGTTGTTCGAGGCGGTGGTCGCGCTGTTGGACGCCGCAGCCGGCCAGGCCCCGGTGCTGCTCGTGCTCGAGGATGTCCACACCGCGGACGCTCCGAGTCTCGAGCTCGCCGCGTACGTCGCGCGCCGCGCGGCCGGACTCCGGGTGATGATGCTGATCACCCGGCGCGAGCTCCCTCACAGCCCCGACGCCGACCGACTCGAACACGCGCTCCGCGCCCGCGGCCTGCTCGCCAGCGAGCTCGATCTCGGGCCGCTGGGTCCGGCGGCGGTGGCGGCGCTTGCGCGCAACGCGGCCCCCCTCGGGGATACGGACGTCGCGCGAGTGGTCGAGCGCTCCGAAGGCAATGCACTGCTGGCCGTCGAGACCGCGCGGGCGCTCGGCCGAGGGCGCGAGGACGTCGCGCCGAGCCTGCGCGGATCCGTCCGGGCCACGCTCGCGCCGCTGCCCGATCAGGGCCGCCGTCTCGTCGAGCTGGCGGCGGTGGCGGCGCGCGCGATCGAGGCGGTCGAGCTCGGGCGTCTTCCCGTCGAGGATCCCGAGGACGCGGCCACCGCGGCACTCCAGTCGGGCCTGATCGTGGCCGCCGGCGACGGTGTCGCGTTCAGGCACGCGCTGCTCCGCGACGCCGTCTACGAGGAGATCGCGGAGCCCCGCCGGCGCGGGCTCCACCAGCGCTGGGCCCACGTGGTGCTGGCGTGCGAGGCAGCCGGCGCGATCCCGCGCCCGGCGGAGGTCGCGCGCCACCTGCGGATCGCCGGCGCCGACGCCGAGGCGATGCCCCAGCTGATGCGGGCCGCGGCGAACGCGCGCAGCGTCGGCGCGCTCGAGGAGGCGGTGGCGTACAGCGAGGAGGCGTTGGCGATCGCGCCAGATCGCGCCGAGCTGTGGCTCGAGCTGGGCGAGCTCGAAGCCTGGCGGCGGCGCGGCGACCAGTCCGAGCACGCGTTCCGGGCCGCGTTCGCGTTGCTCGAGGACGGCGAGCCGCTGACTCTCGCCCGCGCGCGGCTTCAACATGCCCGCGCCAACCACGGCCCGATCTGCTTTCCACGGGTCGCGCGCGACAGCGCCCGCACCGCGCTCGAGTTGATCGAGCGGGCCGGCGTCGGGGCGGGCGAGGAGCGCAGCGAGGCGCTCGCGGCGTGCGCTTGGTGTGAGGCCGTGGCGGGGAGCGTCGACGAGGCCGAGCGGTTGCTCGAACGGCTGAGCGCCGAACCCGACGCGAGCGGCGACTGGCGCGTCTACGACATCGCTCACGCTCGCGCGCTCGCGCTGATGCGGCGCGGCCGGTTCATCGACTCCTACGGCCCGTCGATCGCCGCCGGCGCCGCCAGCGAGAGGATCGGCCGTCCGGACCTCACCTATGGCGCGTGGATCAACGCGGCCGGGGCGGCATCAGCGGCCGGGCAGCCGGAGCGCGCGCTCGAGTTCCTCGATCGCGGAACGGCCGCCATCGCGGGACGCGGGCTGAAGGGCATCGAGGCCGACCTGCTGGCCGCCAGGGCGTTCGTCCTGAGGAGCCTCGGACGCCTCACGGACGCCCGCGACGCCGCCGACGCTGAGCAGGCCGTCGCCGAGCAGCTCGGCCAGCCGGACCTCGTGGCGATGGCCAGTAACGACCGCGGGTTGGTGGCGCTCGAGCAAGGCGACTGGGACCTGGGCGCGCGGCTGCTGGCGGCGTCGCTGGTCGACGAAGCGCGGATCAGCCGGCCGCTGACGCGGATCGCTCTGGCCGAGGCGCTGGCTCGCGGCGGGCGCGCAGACGAGGCGGCCGAGCAGGTCCGGGCAGTGGTGCTCGAGCCCGTTCGTCCGAGCGACTTTCCCGCGACGCTCGTGCCTCGGGTCGCGCGCGTCCAGGCTCTGATCGCTAGCGCGCGCGGGGACCGGGAGGACGCCGTGCGCCGCCTCGAGGAGTCGGCCGCGGGCTGGGAGCGGCTGCTCGCCGCGAACCTCCGGGCTGACAGCCTCGCCGGCGTGCTCGCGGATCTCGGCCGCCCGGTGGTGGGCCTGGTCGAGCCCGAGCGCGAGCTCGCGCGTGCCCGCGCCGATCTGGAAGCGATGAAGGAGGGGAGATCCAGTGCCGTCGTTTCATGACACGGCGTCCTCGCCGGCGCCGCCCGAAGACGTGTGGAAGCTGCTGTACGACCCGTCGCGCTTTCCCGACTGGTGGGCGGGGATCGGCACCATCGACGTGCGGGACGAACGCGAGTACACGATGTATCCCGAGGGATATCCGGACTTCCCGATGGCCCAGCTGCTCGAGACCCGCCAGGACCAGCAGCGCGTGACCGTCTCCTGTCTCGTCTCGGACCTGCGATTCGAATGGCGCCTCGCGCCGGAGGGGGAGGGCACGGTGATCACGGTCGACGTCGAGATCCCCGACGCCGAGTCACACCGTCTTGACACCCAGCGTGAGATCATCAGCGCGTCGATGCGCCGCCTGGCCGAGCTGGCGGTGACCGGGTAAAACGGACAAGAGGAGAGGGAATCAATGGAAGCGACGAGCGTGCGAACCCCACAAGAGGTGTTCGGACACCATGCCGAGGCGCTGATCGCCGGGGATCTCGAAGGGATCGTGGCCGACTACTCCGACGACGCGGTGTTCATCACGCCGGACGGGGTGCTCTACGGCAAGGACGGCATCCGTCAGGCGTTCACCAAGCTGCTGTCGGACCTCCCGAACGCCGAGTGGGACGTGCCGACGACGATCTTCGAGGGCGACGTGCTGTTCATCGAGTGGAAGGCGGTGTCCGAGAGCACGATGGCCGAGGACGGCATCGACACGTTCGTGTTCCGCGACGGGATGATCCGCGTCCAGACCGTCCGCTACACGTTGCAGACCAGGTAGGGCGCTAAGCGCCGACGTCGAGCCGGGCGAGGACCGCGCCGGCCGAGAACGTGTCACCTTTGGGCACGACGATCTCGGCCATCGTGCCGGCGGCCGGCGCGAGCACCTGGAACGAGGTCTTGATCACGACCGCGTCGGCCACCGGTTGATCGGCGGCGACGCGGTCGTTCTCGTCGACGAGCCAGCCCTCGAGCAACCCCTCGACGCCCTCGTCGACGTCGACGAAGACCTCCTGGGGCGGCCGGACGTCGATCACCTGACGAGATCGCGCACCGCGGACGCGATGTGGTCGACCTGCGGAATGACGTGCCGCTCGAGCGGCCGGCTGTACGGGATCGGGACGTCGGGCACCGCCAGGCGCCTGACCGGAGCCTTCATGTGCAGGGTGTCGAGCCGCTCGGCCACGATCGCGCAGAGCTCGCCGCTCAGCCCGAAGCTGCGGTAGTCCTCGTCGGCGATCAGCAGCCGTCCCGTCTTGGCGACCGAGGTCGCGACCGCCTCGCGATCGAGCGGGACGAGCGTCCGCAGGTCGATGACCTCGACGCCGATCCCATCGGTCTGAAGCTGTTCGGCGGCGACGAGGGCCTTCTGCACCATCTGGCTGACGGTGACGATGGTGACGTCGCCTCCCGGGCGGACGACCGCCGCCTCGCCGAACGGGATCGTGTACTCGTCGTCGGGGACAGCGTTCGTCGAGCCCTCGAAGTACGACATCCACGGCAGGCCCATGATCCCCTTGTGAAAGAAGAACATCACCGGGTTGTCGTCGCGGATCGCCTCGATCATCAGCCCCTTGGCGTCGTAGGCGTTCGAGGGCACGACCACCTTCAGCCCGGGCACGTGCGCGAACGTCGCGTACAGGCACTGCGAATGCTGGGCCGCGTCGCTGTAGCCGCCGCCGATCGCGGTCATGAGCACGACCGGCAGGCGGACGTTGCCGTCCGACATGTACGTGTTCTTCGCGAGGTGGTTGTAGATCTGGTCCATGCACACGCCGAAGAAGTCGACGAACATCAGCTCCGCGATCGGCCGCAGCCCCTGAGCCGCGGCGCCGACAGCGGCGCCGATGAAGCCGGCCTCGCTGATCGGCGTGTCCATGATCCGCTCGGGACCGAACCGGTCGAGCAGCCCGCTGGTGGCGCTGAAGATGCCGCCGTAGCTGCCGACGTCCTCGCCCATCACGAACACGCGCTCGTCGCGCTCCATCTCCTGGCCGATCGCCTCGGAGATCGCCTGGGCCATCGTGAGCGTGCGTTCCTTGGTCGCAACCGCCATGTTCTCTCTCCTCCTCTAGACGAAGACGTGCTCGAGCGCCTCGGCCGGATCCGGCAGCGGGCTCTCGCGCGCAAACTCGTAGGCCGCGGTCACGCGCTGCGCGGCGCGCGAGCGGATCTTCTCGTCCCGGGCGTCGTCGAGCACGCCCTGCTCGCGCATCGTCGCCGCGAGTTTCGGGATCGGATCGTTGGCGCGCAGCTCATCCGGTTCTCCCTTCGGGCGGTACACCTCCGCGTCGCCCTGGAAGTGACCGAGGTAGCGATCGGTCTGCACCTCGATCAGCGTCGCCCCGCCGCCCTGGCGCGCGCGGTCGATCGCCTCGCCGGCGGCGGCGAACACCTCGACGGCGTCGTTGTGGTCGACGGACACCCCGGGCATCCCGTAGCCCGCGGCACGGTCGGCGTTCGATGCGATCGCCGTGGATTTGCCTTTCGGTACCGAGATCGCCCACCGGTTGTCCTCGCAGATGAACACCACCGGCAGGTTCCACAGCCCGGCGAGGTTGAGCGCCTCGTGGAACGTCCCCTGGTTGGCCGCGCCCTCGCCGAAGAACGCCACCGCGACGCAGTCCTCTCCGAGCTTCTTGTACGCGAGCGCGGCGCCGGTCGCCGGGGGCAGGCTCGCCCCCTCGATGCCGCTGCACGAGAAGTTTCGCTCGGGGTCGAACAGGTGCATGTGACCGCCCTTGCCGCGGCTGAGGCCGCCGACCTTGCCGAACAACTCGGCCGCGAGCTTGTCGAGCGGGACGCCCTTGGCGATCGCGAAGTGATGAGGCCGGTGCGTGCCGACCACCGTGTCGTCGTCGCGCAGGTGGGCGCACACTCCGACCGCGACCGGCTCCTGTCCGGCGGCGAGGTGCATCTCACCCGGCACCGGACCGCCGCCGATATCGAACGCGAGGCCATGCTGAATGGCGGGCGGGAGCTTGCCCTCGAGGTAGATGTTCACCATCCGCTCCTCGAAGTCGCGGATGACGAGCATCGTCTCGTACATCCAGAGGAGCTGATCTTGGTGCGGGTCCACGGCGCGATCCTCCTTCTATGCCCCGGTTGTGCTGGCCGGGCGAGTCTATGCCCGCGGATGGCCCGGAGTCCAGGCCGGACCGGCGCTGCGTTCGGGCCCACGAGATGGGTAGGGGAACTGCACCGACGTCGACCGGGAAGGAGCGTTCACATGCCACCACGTGGAGTCAAGCCAGGCACGAAGCGAGCCCGCCAGTACGAGCACGTCAAGCAGAGCGAGAAGGACCAGGGTCGCAGTGAACGTCGCGCCGAGGAGATCGCCGCCCGCACCGTCAACAAGGAGCGCGCCCGCGCCGGCGAGTCCCGCGCGAGCTCGCGCACGTCGACGCAGGACATCTCGTCGGGCCGGCGCGGTGGCCTGCGGTCGGGGACGTACCGGACCAAGGGACGAACGCGCGACCAGCTCTACAACGAGGCGCGACAGCTCGGGATCGAAGGACGCTCGAGCATGAACAAGGCGCAGCTCGAGCGCGCGGTCGATCGCCGCAAGTAGCGCCGGCGCGGTCAAAAGCTCGCAAAAATTCGCTACCGGGCGATGGTCGCGGTCGGTTAGCCTGCTGCGCGTAGCTTTGACTGTGCGCCCAGCGGGTATTACGCGGATGTGATCGAGCGGGATCCGAGGATGCAGGCGGGGGCCTACATCACCGACGGGATCGACCTGTACGAGGTCACGGGGATGCAGCGGGGTCCGGGCGTGATGGGCATCTCGACGATCCGGATCACGGTCGAGAACAGCCGCAACCTCCGCTGCCTCGAGTTCCTCCCGGACAAGATCCGGAGCTCGTTCGAGCTGGTCAAGGCCGCGCCGGCGTGCAGCTGCCCCGATGTCCTCGACGACATCGCGTGGGAAGCCGACCTCGCGGCGTGAGCGCGGCGCGCGTGGGCGCGCGAGTCGTCGTAGCTATCGCCCGGGAGCGCTTCTTTATCAGCCGGGGATCAGGATCCCTCGGCCCTGGAGCCGGCCGCCGTCGAGGTCGGCCATCGCATCGTTGATCGCGTCGAGCGGGTACGTGCTCGTGTGGAGCGTGACCTGGCCCTGCGCGGTGAGCGTCATCAGCTCCTCGAGGTCGGTGTAGGTGCCGACGAGGTTGCCGATGAACGAGATCTCGCGTGAGATCACGTCGATCGTCGGGATGTTGATGTTCTCGCCGTAGCCGATCACGTAGTAGAAGCCGCCGTCGCGGATCATCGCGATCCCGTCCTCGATCGCGCCCTTCTCGCCGACGAAATCGATGATCGCCTCGGCGCCGAGCCCGTCGGTCATCTCCTTGACGGTGTCGACGTGCTTGGAGCCCTCGACCTTGACGGTGTGATCGGCCCCGAGCTCGCCTGCGAGCGCCAGGGCCTGCTCGGAAGGGTCGACCACGATGATCTGGGCGGACGTCATCGCCTTCAGGCACTGGATCCCGATGTGGCCGAGCCCGCCGGCGCCGATCACCACCGCGGTCGTCCCGGGCTCGAGCACCGGGATCGCCTTCTTGACGGCGTGGATTGCGGTCAGGCCGGCGTCGGCGAGCGCCGCGATGTCCTTGGGCTCGAGGGGGTGGGCGGGATTCGAATCAATCTTGACGACCGACCGTGCCGAGGTGTGGAGGAAGTCGGCGAACCCGCCGTCGCGGTTGATCCCCGGGAACGAGCCGTTCAGGCAGTGCATGTCGTCGCCGCGCCGGCACGGCGAGCACAGCCCGCAGGCGATGAACGGGTGGACGATGACGGTGTCGCCGACCTCGACGTTCGTGACCCCAGAGCCGATCTCGTGAACCCAGCCCGCGTTCTCGTGACCGGGGATGTAGGGGAGGACGACCTGAGACTTCTCGGCCCACTGCCCCTCTTGGATGTGGAGGTCAGTCCGGCACAGCCCGGCGGCGCCGATCCGGACGATCACGTCGAGCGGCCCGGTGATCTTGGGCTCGTCGACCTGCTCGAGCTTGAGCGGGTCGTGGTATGCGTGCAACCGCGCGGCCTTCATCGCAAAACCTCCTCAGGATCTTCGATCGCCACGCCGTGGCGTATTTGCAGAAGCGAGCGGCAGATGCCGCCGTTGACCTCGAGGCTCATCCGCACCAGGCGCGCGGTGCGCAGCCAACGCCTGACCTCACCGGCGGCGAGCGGCTGACCGTCGGGGAGCACAAACGCCGGGGCTTCTGGATCGTCTCGCAGGCCCAGGTGGCGGCGGAGCTCGATACACCGTCGCGCGTCGGGGACGTCCGTCGGCAGATCCTCGAGGCGGTGTGCCGCGATCTCCTCGGGGGTGGCCCCGTTCGCGAGCAGCCGCTCGCACAGCCGCGATTGGCGGCCGACCAGCGCCTTGCGCAGGAACAACTCGCGGAGCGCGGCCAGGTCGTCGTCGGCGGTCTCGCCCGGGAACGCGCCCATAAAGCCGTCGCCGCGGGCGAGCGCGGCGTTGATCTCCGCCCCCGTGTAGTGGTCCTCGAGCTTGATGCTCACCTCGCGGACTTCGGGCAGCCGGCGCACGACCTTGCGGGCGTCGGCCGCCATCAGGAACGCGAAGTTGGGCGCGCACTGCGGCGTCGGCAATCGCAGCACGACCTCGACGTCCCCGTCGAGGGAGACCTCGCACGAGGACACGAACCCGAGCCGGGTGATCGGCTCATCCAGCTCGGGGTCGTAGACCTCCGCGAGCGCGCCCATCACGCGCTCTTTCACCATCACGCGGACTCGACGAGCTGCGCGTCCTCCTGCGCCCCCGGAGTGCCGCCGTTCTTCAGCTGCATCTCGGCCGGGACCTCGATGTCGTACAGCTTGGCCGCGTTCAGGCCCATGATCTTCTTCTTGCTGTCGGTCGTCGGGTGCGGGTAGTCCGAGTATTCCTCGGTGTCGGGCATCGTCCAGTTGATGAACCCCTCGACCTGCCACTGAGGCTCCCAGATCCCGTAGTCCGAGCCGAACAGGATCTTGTCCTCGCCGACCCAGAACAGCAGCTCGCCCATGACCTTGTTGAAGAACCGGGGACGGGCGTGCATCAGGCCGCCGATCACGACCGCCAGACCGGCGTAGACGTTGGGCTCCTGTGTAGCCATGAAGCAGAAGTCCTCGATCCGCGGCAGGCCCACGTGCTCGACGATGAAGTTGAGCTCGGGGTTGCTGGTGGCGGCGATGTCGACGTCCTTGACGTCGAACGCGTCCTTGTCGAGCGGCCAGATCGTCGGGCCCTTGTGGGCGTGGACGTTCTTGATCCCGAGCTCCTTGCACTTGTCCAGGAACATCTGCGCCTCGGGGTCGCTCAGCTTCCAGCCGCGCGAGCCCTTGTACCACTCGGCGGTGTAGACCTTGACGCCCTTGAGGTTGTAGCGCTTGGCGTCTTCCTCGAGCTGCTTGAGGCCCGCCTCGCCCTCACGCGGATCGAACCGGCCGTTGACGATCACCTTGTCCGGGTACTTCTCGACCATCCGCGCGTTGCGGTCGATCGTGTTGAAGCCCTCCGTGTACCACTCCTTCAGGTACGTCGACTGGAGGACGGCCGCGTCGACATGCCCCGTCTCGAACACGTCGTGGTCGTAGTCCTCCTCGGAGTACTTCATGAACTTCTCGAGCGGCCAATGCGTCTCCGGGGGGCCGAGGCCCATGTAGGCGTGGAAACACTCGATCCAGCCCTTCGCGTACTGCTCCTGCCCCTTGACCCAGTTCGCGGGACTCGCGTCCCAGAAGTGCTGATGGGCGTCGACGACGAAGTAGCTCTCACCGTCCTTCTCGTACATCGCTCTCCTCTCGGCGTTCGATCGGTCGGACGGCCCACTCTACTCCCGGTTCACCGCTGGCCGCCAGAGGACGTTCACGTAATCCGGACGCTCTCCAAACGGGTTCAGTCGTCGGGATCCTGCGGGGTGGGGAAGCGCTTGTCGATCAGCTCGATCCGGTAGCCGTCGGGATCCTGGACAAAGCAGATTCGTCCGATCTCCTCGCGGCCGCCGGGTGCGTACGGAGGCTTCTCGGGCTCGATGCCCTCGGCGCTCAGCTGCGCGAGCAGGGCGTCGAGGTTCTCGACCACCATCGCCATGTGGTTGTAGCCCTCGCCGATGTCGTAGGGCTCCTCACGGCCGCGGTTGACGGTCAGCTCGAGTGTGTCGCCGTCGCCGGGGAGCCCCATGTAGATGTTGTACGCGGTCTCGAAGTTGAGCCGGCCGCGGCGCTCGAAGCCGAGCAGGCCGTAGAAGCGCTCGGATGCATCGGGGTCGCGGACGCGGACGCAGGTGTGGACGAATGGCATGCGCGCCAGCCTATCCGAAGAATGCGGTGGCTCAGGAGGGCAGACCGCTCGTCGCCAGCAGCTTGTTCTTGTAGCGCGGATCGTCGGTGAGCTCGCGGCCGAACCAGTCAGGCGCGACGAACGCCGCCGCGTCGTCGGTAGTGTCGAACTCGACCTCGGCGGTCAGCAAGCCCGAGAGCCGGCCGTGGTAGTCGTCGAGCTCGATCGTCAATCCGTCTCCGAACGGGATCGTGTAGCGCCGCTTCTCGAGGCGCCGTCCGTCGGTGAGCGGCCAGAGCGCGTCGAACCGGCGCGGCTCGATCTCGATCTCCTCCTCTATCCGCGACTCGCCACCGCTCGACTTGACCGTCAGGAACGTCTGCTCGCCGTAGCGGCGGAGTCGGACCTCGACGTCGTCGGTGATCGCCAGGTAGCCCTGCTCGATCTCGCGGGAAGGGTGCGCGTCGAGGTCGCTTGGGAGCTGCTCGACCAGGTACTTGCGCTCGATTTCGACGCCGTCGGCCATCGTCGGCTGCTGATTGTGACGAGCGAGATCTAACTGCTGGGTGTGAGCACGACGACCGGGATCAACCGGTCGGTTTTCGCCTGATAGTCGGCGAAGCTCGGCGAGCGCTCGACCTGCGCGCCGAACAGCCGCTCGCGTTCCTCGCCGGTGGCCTCGGCGGCGACGACATCGATCGTGTCGGTGCCGACCTCGACGCTCACGTCCGGGTGCGCCTTGAGGTTGTGGTACCAGTCGGGGTTCGTCGGCGCTCCCGCCTTGGAGGCGAAGATCACGTAGCGGTCGCCGTCGCGGTTGTAGGCGAGCGGGTTGATCCGGTCCTGGCCGGTCTTCGCGCCGACGTGGTGCAGGAGCAGCAACGTGGTGCCGTCGAACATGCCCCCGACGCGGCCTGCGTTGGCGTGGAACTCCTCGATGATCCGGGCGTTGAAGTCCTGGGGCGATGTCGACATCGTGCTCCTCGGGGTGGTGGCCGGAACGCGATCATCCCGGAAAGCGCGCGGCCCAGGGCTCGAGTTCGATGCGCGCGGCACCGAGCACGAACGAGATCGTGTGATACCAGCCCGCGGTCACGACCAGCTCGAGGATCTGCTCGGCCGTGAAGTGGCTTTCGAGCTCGGCGAAGGCGGCGTCGGACACGCGGGCGGTGTCATGAAGCTCGTCGGCGAGCGCGACCACGGCGCGCTCGCGGTCGGACCACACGGGATCGTCCGCGTCACCGGTGACGGTCGCGGCGAGCTGGTCGTCGGTGAACCCCACGGTCGGGCCGAAGAAGGTGGCGTGAACGCCCCACTCGTACTCGGCGCCGCAGCGCGCGCAGGTGCGGTCGATCATCACCTCGCGGTCGCGCGGCTCGAGCAGACCATGGCCGAGGATGCCGGCGCCGAGCGGCCGCATCCGCGCGGCCAGCGACTCGTGCACGACGAGTGTGCGGAATAGCCGCAGCGGCTCGACCCCAGTGCCCGGAGGCATCCACTTGCGGAGCAGCTCGTCGACGTCGGGTGGGTACGGCGGCTCGAGCGGGGCGATGCGCGGTCCCTGGGTCTGATCGGTCATTTACACTCCCGGTGTGAGTCATGCTTCGGAAATAGAAGCGGTCCATGCCGGCGCGCAGCGTACCGCTTCGGAAAGCAAAGCGCAACCCCGATCCCAACCTTGACCGGCATCCCCCGCCCAGGAGAGCCCGTCCGCGGTTCGGACACGGGCCGGCCGATCATGGCGCTGCTCGACCTGCTCGGCCGGCGCTGGGCGCTGCGGGTGATCTGGGAGTTTCGCGACGAGCCGCTGTCGTTCCGCGAGACCCAGGCGCGCTGCGGCGCGATCAGCTCGTCGGTGCTCAACGATCGCCTCGCCGAGCTGCGCGCCGCCGGGATCGTCGAGGCCAGCGAGGACGGGTACCGGCTGACCGGGGAGGGTCGGGAACTACTCGCGCTCTACCCGCCGCTTCAGGCGTGGGCGGATCGCTGGGCCGAGCGCGAGCGCGGCCTCGGCTGAGCGGCCACGGCCGGCTCGGCTGACCGCTGACTGCCGACCCCGGCGTGTCTGTTCGATGAAGGTCTTCTTAGGCCCGGAAGGCTTGGGGGCCGCGCGGGGTCAGTGCGAGCGGAGGGCTACTCAACGACAAAGGAGGAGAGAGCCATGATCTCCGATCGGCCCCCACGGTCGTATACACGCGCGGTCGCAGCACTTGCGCGACCACTGCCCACAGGTAGACGAGCGCTCCTGCCGGCGTTCGTGTGCCTGTGCGGATGGCTCGCGCTCGGTGCCGCGAGCGCGCAGGCCGCGTTCATCACGGGCTTCACGCCGAAGACGCTGGCGACCACCGTGCCGGCGAACGGCGACGTGAACCCATACGGAATCGTCACGGTGCCACGCAGCATCGGCCTGCTGCAGCGCGGTGACCTGCTCGTCAGCAACTTCAACAACTCCGGCAACCAGCAAGGGACCGGCACGACGATCGTGCAGCTTCCGCCGCGGGCCAGCACCGCGAGCGCCGCGCCGGTGTTCGCGCAGATCAATCCGAAGGCGCTTCCGGGGCCGTGCCCGGGCGGCATCGGTCTCACCACCGCGCTGACCGTCACCCGCAGCGGCTTCGTGATCGTGGGAAGCCTCCCGACCTCGAACGGGATGTCGAGCACGGCCAAGGCGGGGTGCCTGCTGGTGCTGAACAGCCACGGGAAGGTGGTCGAGACGATCGCCGGCGGCCCGATCAACGGGCCGTGGGACATGACCGCGGTCGACCACGGTTTGTTCGTGACGCTGTACGTGACCAACGTGCTCAACGGCACGGTCGCGGCCGGCACGAACGCCAGTGGCGAAGGAAACCCCGTTGACCGCGGCACAGTAGTGAGGATCCAGCTGCTGACGATCCCGGGGATCCGGCCCGTCGTGCTCGACGAGCGCGTGATCGCCAGCGGGTTCACTGAGCAGACCGACCCGAACGCGCTTGTGCTCGGTCCGACCGGCGTCGCGCTCGGGCGTGACGGAACGCTGTACGTCGCGGACACGGTGAACAGCCGGATCGCGGCGATCCCGGACGCTCCGTTCCGCCTCTTCCCGGCGACGGGCGGCGGGTTCACGGTCTCGTCCGACGGGGACCTGATGGCGCCACTCGGCATGACGCTCGCGCCGAACGGGGACATCCTCACCGCCAACGGAGGTGACGGCAACATCGTCGAGACGACGCCATTCGGCGCTCAGACCGAGGTCGGTGCCGACACGGTCAACGGCGCGGGAGCGCTGTTCGGGCTGACCGTGCCTCGCGGCTTCGACGGGGTCTACTTCGTCGACGACGGAGATAACACGCTGCGTGTGCTGACGCCGTGAAGCGATTCGTCGCGGAGGGGCCGGGCCCGGCGGCTCGGCCCCTTGCGGCGGCGCCGGCTCAGCCAGACGCGACCCAGTCCGCGCTCCGCTCCCAGAGCTCGCCGGCGAGGCTCGCGGTCACCGCGGCGCCCGGCTGCTTCGGTTCGCACTCGTCGTAGTAACCCGTCGGATCGGAGCTCGCGCGCCGGCTGGACGGCTCCGGCGTCTCCTCGCGGCGTGGAGGACGTTGGCGAGCTTCGAGACCGAGTACTCGGGCATCCCGCTGATCGAGCGGGTCCGCTTGCGAAACGCGTCGAAGTCGATCCCGGTCGCGTCGTAGTGCGCGCCGCTCGCAACGTTCACGATCCGGGCGGGAGCGCTCTCGCGCGCGAGGAAATCGTCCGCGCACGCCCGGACCGAGGCGAGGTCGCCGAGGTCGAGCGCTGCCGTCGAGATCTCCCACGAGCCGAGGATAGGGGCGTAATGGGTCAAGAACGCCGGCACGGATGCCGATGCTTGCGATCGTGACGACTCGCAATCGGCTCCGCAGCTACGACATCGCGTTGATCGGGATCGTGCTGCTGGCGTGCGGCCTTGCCGTGCTCGCCACCGTGCCGCAGATTGGCGCGGCGCTTCCGTTCGCCGGCGTGCTGTGGGCGGGTGCGCTGATGACGTTCGCCGAGGCGCGGCGCCCGCGCCGACGTTAGCCCGGGACCGCCTCGGGCGTAGCCACCCGCCGGAGCTCGATCCGCGCGATCGCGCGCTTGTGAACCTCGTCGGGTCCGTCGGCGAACCGCAGCGTCCGCAGGTGGGCGTACATCCACGCGAGCGGGAAGTCGTCTGACACGCCGCCCCCGCCGTGGACCTGAATCGCCCGGTCGACGACCCGGAGCGCGACGTTCGGGGCCGCGACCTTGATCGCCGATATCTCGGTGCGCGCGGCCTTGTTGCCGACCGTGTCCATCAGCCAGGCCGCCTTGAGCGTCAGCAGCCGCGCCATGTCGATCTCGATCCGCGACTCGGCGATCCAGTCCTGGATGTTCGCGCGCTCGGCCACCGGCTGACCGAACGTGAACCGGGACGTTGCCCGGGCGCACATCAGCTCGAGCGCGCGCTCGGCTGCCCCGATGCAGCGCATGCAGTGGTGGATGCGGCCCGGGCCGAGCCGCGCCTGCGCGATCAGGAACCCGTGTCCCTCCTCGCTGATCAGGTTTGCGGCAGGCACGCGGACGCCGTCGAACACGAGCTCCGCGTGGCCCTCCTGGTCCGTGTAGCCGAACACCGGCAGGTTCCGCACGACCTGGAGCCCGGGGGTCTCGAGCGGAACGAGGATCATCGACTGCTGGCTGAATGGATTCCCGCCCGCCCCGGTCGGATCGGTCTTGCCCATCACGATCAAGATCTTGCAGCGGTCGCGCATCGCCCCGGAGATCCACCACTTGCGCCCGTTCAGCACGTACTCGTCGCCATCGCGCTCGATCCGTAGCTCGATGTTGGTGGCGTCCGAGCTCGCCACCGCCGGCTCGGTCATCGCGAACGCCGACCGGATGTCCCCCTCGAGCAGCGGCGCCAGCCACCGGTCCTTTTGCTCGGTAGTGCCGAACTGCGCGAGCACCTCCATGTTCCCGGTGTCGGGCGCAGCGCAGTTGCACGCCTCAGAGGCGATGTGGCTGCGGCCCATGATCTCCGCGAGCGGCGCGTACTCGGCGTTAGACAGCCCAGGGGCGCCCCACTGCTCGCCTCCGTGCGGCAGGAACAGGTTCCACAGGCCGAGCTCGCGAGCGCGCTCCTTCAGCTCCTCCATCACCGGCGGTTGCGAATGGGGGTCGCCGGAGGCGGCGAGCTGCTCTTCGTAGACCGCCTCGGCCGGGTAGATGTGCTCGTCCATGAACGCGAGCAGTCGCTCGCGGAGCTCGTTGCAGCGGTCCGAGAACTCGAAGTCCATGGGTCGCGGCCGAACACTACAGCCGCGACGGCCCGGCCGGATTAGTGCAGCATCGAAGCGATGACCTCCGCGAACCGGCGCAGGTCGATCGGCTTGGACACGTACGCGTCGCATCCGGCCTCGAGCGCGTCGTGCTCGTCGGCGGGCATCACGCCGGCGGTGCAGGCGACGATCGGGATCGAGGCCGTCCCCGGGTGGGACTTCAGCTTGCGAGTCAGGTCCAGACCGCTGCCGTCCGGGAGGTTCAGATCGAGCACGATCATCGCCGGCTGCTCCTCGGCGACCGCCCGCTCGGCGGCGGCCAGCGAGTCCGCGGCGCGGACCTTATGACCCTCAAGCTCGAGCAGCCGCTCGAGCAGTCTGAGGTTCATTTCGTGATCGTCGACGACCAGGATGTGTCCGTCCATGACGACCTAATCGTCTCCCGGGCGCGGGAGCTTGACTCACGGGTGCAGGTTTTATGGAGGGTTTGCGCTCGCCGCCAGTTCGTCGCGGGTCGGCGGCCAGACCAGCCTCACGCGCTCCAGAGCACCGTCGGCGACGGCTTGATCGAGGCTTCGGGTGGCAGCTTCGAGGTCGGTCAGCGCGATCAGGAGGGGCTGTGCGCCGAGCATCAGCGCGTCGTTGCGGCAGCGATGCGCGGCAGCCGTCGCGCGGTCGAGGTCGCCGGCGGACATCGCCTGCTCGACGTCCTCGATCGCCGCGGTCATGTTGTCCAGCATCGACGACACGATCGCCGCCGAGTCGGCTCTCATCACGTCCTCGAGCTCGCCGATCCGCCCCAGGTCGATGTAGTCGCTCACGAGAGCACCTCGCGGATCCGCGCGCGCAACTCCGCGTGGCGTCCGTTGAGCAGCCGCTCGAGATCCTCTGCCTGTACCCCGGTGGCGTCCGGTTGGGTCGTCGCCATGGGGGCGATCATAGGTGCCGGTGGCGGGCGTGGCGCCGGGCCGGGCGGCGCCGGCGCTATCCGCGGAGCGTCCGGTGAATCCGCCGGAACAGCGCGTTGTGGCCGGCGACCAGACCGGTGATGCCGAGCAGCGTGACGAACACGCCGGCGGCGAGCGCCAGGCCGGCGAGCACAGCCGGCCAGTGACTCTCGAGGAAGTCCCTGGCCTGCGAGAGCATCTGGTCGGCCCGCTCGCCCTGGAACGTGAGGATCCAGACGATCCCGAGCAGCGGCAGCACGAAGCAGAAGTTGAACAGGAACAGCAGCACGAGATCGCGTATCGGGCCGAGCCCCGAGCCGACGATCGCGGCGATCGCCGCGAAGTACGGGAACGCGGTCGGCAGCTCGACCGCGGTGATCGACGCGCCGAGGACCCAGCTCGCTTTCCCCTGCGGATCGAAGTCAGGCGGGTCGCGCCGCGCCAGCTGAATGCGGTGGCGGTAAAGCAGCGACGCGCCGGCCATCATCGCTACGCCGACGGCGACTTCGATGATGTCGGTGATGTGATGGTGCGGGTGCGGGAGCAGCGGACGGATCAGCTGCCCGGCACCGACCCCGATCGCGGCGCCGCCGAGGAAATACACCGCGAAAACGCCGAAGGTGAACTCGGCCACGCGGCCGCGAGCACGCTCCCCGGTCGCCAGATACAGCGCCGGCGCGATCGTCGTCGGGTTGAGCGAGTCCGCCAACCCGATCGACACGACTATGCCGATCAGCCGAAGCATGGGCGCATTCTCTACCGCCCCGCATGCCCTCTGCCGGACCGATGAGAGCTCTCTCAGGCGAAGTGGAGGTCTTCGTCTTCCTCGTCGGAGACGACGCGCTCGCACGTCGGGCACCACCATCGCGCCTCCATCGGCGTCCCGCAAGCGCTGTGGAGGGGGGCGGTCCCGCCCTCGTTGCGCGCCCCCCAGCCGGCGAGCAGGCGGAGCGCGCCGGCGAGCTCCCGGCCCGCCGCGCTCAGCTCGTACACGAACCGCGGTGGGCGCTCCGAATACGGGCGCGCCACCACCAGCGCATTGCGCTCGAGCTGGCGCAGCCGCTGCGTGAGCACGTTGGGCGCGATCCCCCCCACCTCTTCCTGGAGGTCGCCGAACCGACGGGGTCCGTCGAGCAGCGCCGCGACGACGAGCAGCGTCCAGCGGTCGCCGACGGCGGCGAGGGCATCCGCGAGCGCCGAGCGCGAGGTGGCGTCGAGGCCGGTGGACGCGGTCTCGGGCTCGAGAGTCTCGGTCTCGTCGATCGCGGCGCTGTCGTCGGTCACGTTCAGATCGTACGCACGGTGGCCAGGGTCGCCGCCGGCGCCGCCGCTCCTGTGCCCTGTTCTGAGCGTGGTAGAGTTGTCACTTGCATTTTGCAAGTCAGTAGTTGACATGAACGAGAAGGGGTCGTAAATGACTGTTCTTGAGGAATTGGAAACCGCCATCCAGACGGCCGAGGAGCGCACCGGTCCCAAGGTGATAGGGCTCGGCCAGGGCTGGGGACGGGGTTCGGGCTTCGTGATCGGAGCCGGGCGGATCCTCACCAGCGCGCACAACCTGCGGGGCGACGAGGTGACCGTCACGTTCTTCGACGGGCGGCGCGAGACCGGCCGGGTCCTGGCGTCCGATCAGGACCTCGACCTGGCGGTGATCGAGGCCGACACGGCCGACATCGAGCCGATCGAGTGGGCTGATGAGGCCGACGGCTCCGTGCCGCTCGGTCGCTCGGTGCTCGCCCTCGCCAACCCCGGTGGACGCGGTCTGCGCGTCACGCCGGGCTTCGTGTCGGCGACGGCGCGCAGCTTCCGAGGTCCGCGTGGGCGCCGGATCAGCGGCGCGATCGAGCACACTGCGCCGCTGCCTCGCGGGTCCTCCGGTGGCCCGCTGATCGACGGCTCGGGGCGCTTGCTGGGGATCAACGCGGTGCGCGCCGACGGTGGCCTGATCCTGGCCGTTCCCGCCGATCGCGCCACGCGTGAGCGCGTCGAGCAGCTCGGCCGCGGCGAGTCACCCAAGCGCGCGCGCCTGGGCGTCGCGATCGCCCCGCCCCGGGTCGCACGGCGGCTCCGCCGAGCCGTGGGCCTGCCTGAGCGCGACGGCGTGCTGGTGCGCGCGGTCGAGCGCGACAGCGCCGCGGACCGCGCGGGCCTCGAGCGCGGCGATCTGATCGTCGCTGCCGGTGGCCGCGAGCTCGACCGGATCGAGGCTCTGTACGAGGCGATCGACGGCGCCAAGGCTGGTGGCAGCCTCGAGTTGACGATCGTGCGTGGCGCGGACGAGCGCACGGTGTCGGTGGGCCTGTAGGCCGGAGCGCGATCATGAGCACGACGGCTGAGCAGCAGAACGAAAACGAGGCCGAGCGGCGAGAGGCGGAGGCCCTCGATGCGTATTCGAGGGTCGTGGTCGACGTCGCCGAGCGTGTCGCGCCCAGCGTCGCGAACCTGCGGGTGATGCGTCGCGGCCGGGGTGGGCAGGTGCCGGCCGGCGCCGGCAGCGCGGTGGCGCTGACCCCCGACGGGTTCCTGGTCACGTCCGCACACGTCGTCGCTGGATCGGGACGGAGCGGCAAGGCGACGTTCGTCGACGGCCGCGAGCTCGGCTGGCGGGTCGTCGGCGTCGACCGCCTGACCGACCTCGCGGTCCTTCGGGCCGACGGCGACGGCCTGACCCCGGCCACGCTCGGCGAGGCTGAGCGCCTCCGGGTCGGGCAACTCGTGGTGGCGATCGGCAACCCCAACGGGTTCGCCGGCTCGGTTACCGCGGGAGTGGTGTCGGCGCTCGGGCGCTCGTTGCCCGCGCGCGCCGGGCGGACGGTGCGCCACATCGACAACGTGATCCAGACCGACGCGGCTCTGAACCCCGGAAACTCCGGGGGCGCGCTCGTCGATTCTTCGGCGCGGGTGATCGGGATCAACACCGCGGTTGCCGGCGTCGGCCTCGGGCTCGCGGTGCCGATCAACACCGCGACCCGGCAGATCGTCGGCACGCTCATGCGCGAGGGTCGAGTGCGCCGGGCGTGGATCGGGATCGCCGCCGGCCCGCGCCCGCTCCCGCCTCACGCGCGCGTGCGCGTGGGACGGAGCGCAGGGGTCGAGGTCGTCGAGGTCTCGCAGGGCAGCCCCGCCCAGCGGGCTGGGCTCCGCGGCGAGGACCTGATCGTCGAGATCGGGGGTGAGGCGATCGAGCGGGTCGACGACGTCCAGCGGCTGATGACCGAGGACGCGATCGGCCGCCCGCTCGCGATTCGGATCCTCCGCGGCGATCGGTGGCTCGATCTGGAGGTATCCCCGATAGAGCTGATGGAATAGCTCCTAGCTGTCTCTCGGTCGCGATCCGGCCGCTACACTGGAAACGCGCCGGGCGGCGTTCGTTATGGCGCCTGCAGCCCGGTAGCCCGACCCTGACCATCCAGACGGAAGCGCCCACATGGCTCGCGGAGATGTTCGGATCGCTGCAACTCTGGCGTGTGAAGAGTGCAAGCGACGCAACTACCAGACCAACAAGAGCAAGCGGAACAACCCGGAGCGGTTGCAGCTGCGTAAGTATTGCCGCTGGTGCAGGTGCCACACGCCGCACCGCGAAACGCGCTGAGCTGACCGGAGCGCTCCGTGGCTCGCAAAGGAAGACGCCCGAGAGAGCGGCGGCCTCGTCAGCCGGGGGCGCCCGTCGATCCGCGTCAAGGGGTCCCGACCGCGACGCACGGTCTCGACAACGGAGCCTCCGACGACGCCCAGCGTGACAACGGGGTGTCCGAAGCCGAGCGCGACAACGGCGCTCCGGAGCTCGAGCCCGTCGATCTCGGGTCCGATGCGCCCGATGATGTGGGCGACGACGCTCAGGTCGCGGACGATCAGGTCGAAGGTCCCGACTCGTTCGACGATGACGACGATGCGGAGGGCGCACCCCCTCCGCTCCAGCACGCGACCCCGGACGTCGAGCTTGCCGAGGAGCAGCTCGCCTATGGCCGTCCTGCGGATCCCGAGCCGGGCGACGAGGAAGATGAAGACGAGTTTGAGCGCGAGGTCGAGGAGTCGATCGGCGGTGGTGGCCGTGGCCGCGGCGGGCGCCGGCGGGGCGGTGGCTACGATGGTGGTGGTCGGTCCGGCGCGTCCGGCGGCGAGCTCGTCCCAGCAGGCGACGTCGCGGTTGCGGAGCGCGGCCCGAACATAGTCGCGCGGCTCGTTGCCTTTCTGCAAGGAAGCTGGCGCGAGCTTCAACGGGTACAGTGGCCCGATCGCCGCCAGGTGATGCAGGCCACGGGAGTCGTCATCGGGTTTGTGATCGTGGCCGCCGTATTCCTCGGCGTCGCGGACTGGGTGTCCCAGAAGCTGGTGACTTTCGTCTTGAAGTAGGCGCCACCGGCGCCGATGGCTAGAGAGGCCTAACCGAACAACAGAATGTTCCGCTGGTACGTCGTAAACACATACTCGGGTCACGAGAACAAGGTCAAGCACAACCTCGAGCACCGGATCGTGTCGCTCGGTCAGCAGCAGGCGGTCAGGCAGATCGTCGTGCCGACCGAGTCGGTGTCCGAAATGAAGGACAACCAGAAGATCACGGTCGAGAAGCGCACGATGCCCGGCTACGTGCTCGTGAACATGGACCTGAACGAGGACTCCTGGTCGCTCGTCAAGGGCACGCCCGGAGTGACCGGCTTCGTCGGAGCCTCGAACGAGCCCGTCCCGCTCACCCAGGACGAGGTCAACCGCCTGCTTCACCGCGAGCAGGAGGTGCGCCAGCGCAGCCGCGCGACGTTCACGATTGGCGAGTCGGTCAAGGTGATCTCAGGTCCGCTGTCAGACTTCTCGGGCGAGATCTCCGAAGTCAACGAGGATGCGCAGCGACTGAAGGTGCTGGTGTCGATCTTCGGCCGCGAGACGCCCGTTGAGGTCGGTTTCGACCAGGTGAAGAAGATCTAGGAGCCGTTGTGGCCAAGAAAGTTCTGACACAGATCAAGTTGCAAGCCGTCGGCGGGCAGGCCTCGCCGGCGCCGCCTGTCGGGCCGGCACTCGGCCAGCACGGCGTGAACATCATGGAGTTCGTCAAGTCGTTCAACGCGCAGACGCAGGGTGACCTCGGCACGGTGATCCCGGTCGTGATCACCGTCTACGAGGACCGCTCGTTCACGTTCATCACCAAGAGCCCGCCGGCCGCGGTGCTGATCAAGCAGGCGCTGAACATCGAGAAGGGGTCGGCCGAGCCGAACCGGACCAAGGTCGCCCAGATCACGCAGGATCAGCTCCGCCAGATCGCGGAGAAGAAGATGAAGGACCTGAACGCCGGCGATATCGACGCCGCGGCGAAGATCATCGCGGGCACCGCTCGCTCGATGGGTGTGGAGGTCGTATAGGGGTTATGGCTCATCACGGAAAGACATACGACGACGCCAAGCAGCGCTTCGACCGCGAGCGCGAGTACTCGCCCGCCGAAGCGGTGGCACTGATCAAGCAACTCGCGCGCGTGAAGTTCAACGAGTCCGTCGAGGTGCACGTGCGCACCGGGCTGAACGTCCGTCACGCGGACGAGCAGCTGCGCGGGACGATCGCGCTGCCCAACGGGCTCGGCAAGGAAGTCAAGATCGCGGTGTTCGCACAGGGCGACAAGGCTCGTGAGGCCGAGGAGGCGGGTGCCGACGTGGTCGGTGCCGAGGACCTGGCGAAGCGGATCCAGGACGGCTTCGACGACTTCGACGTCGCGATCGCCACGCCGGACCTGATGCCGGTGGTCGGCCGTCTCGGCAGGATTCTCGGCCCCGCCGGAAAGATGCCGAACCCGAAGGTCGGGACGGTGACGATGGATGTCGCGCGCGCGGTCGAGGAGTCGAAGGCCGGCAAGGTCGAGTACCGCACCGACCGCAACGCGATCGTGCACCTCGTGATCGGCAAGCGCGACTTCGACGACGTGAAGCTGCTCGAGAACTATGCGGCCGTGATCGACGAGCTGATCCGGGCCAAGCCTTCCGCGGCCAAGGGCCGCTACATCCGCACCGTGACCGTCGCCACGTCGATGGGCCCGGGCGTCAAGGTCGATCCCACGCGCACGCGTGACATCGTCGAGGAGCCCGTCGCGGCGTAAACTGATTGTTTCAACACAGAGACGAAGCCCGAGACCTCCGGCTGATTCACGTAAGTCCGGAGTAGGCGGAGCCTCGAGAGGGTCCCGGTCCCGGTTCCTGATTCGACGCCCGCCGCCCAGCGGGCGTTTCTCGTGAGAGGACCTATGAACCGAGACCAAAAAGCAGCAGTCGTAGAGGAGATCGCCGGCGAGATCAAGTCGGCGGACGCGGTGTTCGCCGTCGACTATCGCGGGATCTCCGTCGCGCAGGCCGCCGAGTTGCGCGCCCGTCTGCGCGAATCCGGAACGAAGTTCCGAGTCGTGAAGAACTCGCTGTCCGAGCGCGCAGCCGACGTGGCCGGCGCGCAGGAGCTGAAGGCGATGCTCCAGGGGCCGACCGCGCTCGCGTTCGTGTCCGGCGACGCTGCGCTTGCCGCCAAGGCGCTCAACGAGGCCGCACGGACGATGCACACGCTCGAGTTCAAGGGCGGACTGATGGACAGCACCACGCTGAGCGCCGACGACGTGCGCTCGATCGCGCGCCTGCCGGCACGCGAGGTGCTCCATGCCCAGCTCGTCGGCACGATCGCCGCGCCGCTGTCCGGCCTCGTCCGGACGCTCAACGCGCTGATCGTGGGTGTCGCGATCCAGTTGCAGCAGATCGCCGAGAAGGGGCTCGTGAGCGGGACCGCGCCGGCGCCGGCCGCCGCGGAGTCTGAGGCGGCTGCGGAGCCGGAAGCGCCGGCGGAGCCTGAGGCGGCTGCGGAGCCTGAGGCGGCTGCGGAGCCGGAAGCGCCGGCGGAGCCTGAGGCGGCTGCGGAGCCGGAAGCGCCGGCGGAGTCTGAGGCGGCTGCGGAGCCGGAAGCGCCGGCGGAGTCTGAGGCGGCTGCGGAGCCCGAGCCCGAGGCGGCTGCGGAACCAGAGCCGGCTGCGGAACCCGAGCCCGAGCCCGAGGCGACTGCCGAACCCGAACCCGAAGCCGCGCCAGAACAAACTGAACAGGAATCCGCGTCGGACGACCAGCCGTCCGACGCCTAAGGAGGAAACATGCCCAGCACCCAAGAGTGGATCGACGAGCTCAAGTCAATCTCCGTCCTCGAGCTGTCCGAGCGCATCAAGGCGCTCGAGGAGGCGTTCGGCGTCTCCGCTACGGCCGTTGCGGCGGCAGCTCCCGCCGCCGTCGCGGCCGACGCCGGCGAGGAGGCCGAGGAGCAGACCGCGTTCGACGTGGTGCTCCAGGCCGCCGGCGACAAGAAGATCCAGGTGATCAAGGTCGTGCGCGCCGCGACCGGCCTCGGCCTCAAGGAGGCCAAGGCGCTTGTCGACGAGGCGCCCAAGGCGATCAAGGAAGGCATCGACCGCTCCGAGGCCGACAAGCTCAAGGCCGATCTCGAAGAGGCCGGCGCCACCGTCGACCTGAAGTAGGTCGCGCCCCGGCGCCCACGCGGTTCGGTACGTTTGCCGCGTGGGCGTCTGGGAGCTCGAAGCGCTGTCGGTCGCGACCGGTAACGGTCGCGTCCTCGAGGTGGTGGTCGCCGGCCCGCCCGATGGCGCGCTGCTGTTCTCCCATCACGGCACTCCGGGGGCGGCGGAGATGTTCGATCCGCTCGTCGACCTGGGGGCGGAACGGGGCCTCCGGCACGTCACGTACTCACGTCCCGGGTACGGAGGGTCGGGTCGGCAGAAGGGAAGGTCGGTGGCGAGCTGCGCGCCCGACGTGGCCGCCGTCGCCGACGCACTCGGACACGATCGGTTCTATTCGGTCGGCAGCTCGGGCGGCGCGCCTCATTCGATCGCGTGCGCCGCGCTCCTATCTGACCGGGTGATCTCCGCCGCGGCGATCGCGTCGCCGGCCCCGGTTGATGCCGAGGGCCTCGACTGGTTCGCCGGTATGGCGAAGGAGAACCTCGCGGAGGTTGCCTCGGCTCGCTGCGGTGACCGTCAGTTCCAGGAGTACCTCGAGCGCGAGGCCGCGTCGATGATGGGCCCCTCTGAGGAGATGGTGAGCGCGCTCGGGGAGCTCGTCTCCGACGCGGATCGCGAGGCCGTGAGCGGCGAGCTCGGCGAGTTCATGGCGCGAGAGCTCGCGCACTCCCTGTCGACTGGCGTGTGGGGGTGGTTCGACGACGATCGAGCCATCCTCGGCGACTGGGGATTCGACCTTGCGGACGTCCGCGCTCCGCTGTCCTTATGGCATGGCGCTCAGGACCGGTTCGTCCCGATCGCCCACGGCGAGTGGCTGGCGGCCAGGCTTCGAGCGGAAATCCACGTGCGGCCAGACGTGGGGCACCTGTCGCTCTCGGGCGGGTCCTACGGCGAGATCCTCGACGAGCTGCTCGAGGATTGACCCGCCCAACGTGAACGTCAAGGCCGACACGGAGGCGCTCGAGCGCTACGTACCCCGGATGCTGCTCGGCCGGCTGGCACGGCCGGCGGAAGAGCTCGTGGAGGTGCTCGAGGGCACGATGGTGTTCGCGGACGTGTCGGGCTTCACTCGCCTTTCCGAGCGACTCGCTCGGAAGGGGACGGAAGGCGCCGAGCATCTCGTCGACGCGATCAACACCTGCTTCTCGGCGCTGCTCGCCGACGCGTACACGGGGGGCGGGTCGCTGCTGAAGTTCGGCGGCGACGCGATGCTGCTGTGGTTCTGGGGGGATGGGCACGCAGTTCGCGCCTGCGATTCGGCGAGCGCGATGCGCAAGACGCTGCGGGACGTGGGCCGGATTCGCGCTGGGGCGAGCGACGTCGTGCTGCGAATGTCGGTGGGCGTGCATAGCGGGGCGTATGCGATGTTCCTGGTCGGCGGATCGCACCGCGAGCTGATGATCGGCGGCTCGTCGACGACGACCGTGGTCGCCATGGAGGGCCTGGCTTCGGCCGGGCAGATCCTGCTCAGCCCGGAGACCGCGGCGGCACTGCCGCGTGGCTGCCGCGGAGCGGAGCTCGGATCGGGGATCCTGCTCGCGCGAGCCCCGGGGGGGCCGGAGTGGGCACCGGACGAGGAGGCCGCCCAGCCGGCGGACGAGGCGATTGCGAACTGCCTCCCCGCGATCGTTCGCTCCCATCTACTCACGGGCCATGCGGGCCCCGAGCACCGAACCGCATCAGTCGCCTTCTTGCAGTTCACCGGGCTTGACGAGCTGATCGCCAGGGATGGCGCGGAGGCGGCGGCTCGACGGCTCGACGAGCTCGTGCGCGTCGTGCAGGAGGCATGCGACCGCTATGAGGTCTGCTTCCTCGATTCCGACATCTCCGCCAACGGCGGCAAGATCCGCTTGAGCGCCGGCGCGCCGCGCGTCATCGGGGACGACGAGCAACGGATGCTGCTGACGCTGCGCGAGGTCGTCGATGCTGACCTGCCACTCCCCGTGCAGGTGGGCGTCAACCGCGGCCCGGTGTTCACCGGCGAGGTCGGTCCGGCCTACCGGCGGTGGTACGCCGTGATGGGCGACACGGTGAACCTGGCGGCGCGAGTCATGGGAAAGGCACCCGCCGGCCACATCTACGCGACGCGAGACGTGCTGCGCCGGGTCGAAGGCCGGTTCGGACAGGTCGCGCTCGAGCCGTTTGCGGTGAAGGGGAAGGCCATGCCGATCCAGGCATGGGACGTGGGTCCGCCGGTCCGGTCGGCGTCACAGACGATCGCGCGGCCGCAGCTCCCGCTGGTCGGACGCGGAGCCGAGCTCGAGGTCCTCAGCGACGCGATCGCGGTCGCCAGGCGCGGTGCCGGGTCGGTGGTCGAGCTCGTCGGCGAGACCGGAAGCGGCAAGTCGCGACTACTGGCCGAGGCGGAGGCAATCGGACGGGGGATGACCGTGCTGCGCGCGACGTGCGAGGTGGTCACCCGAGAGACGCCGTACTTCCCGTGGCGAGAGCCACTGCGCAGGCTGCTCGGGCTCGAATGGGACGACCCCGAAGAGCGCGCCCGGGAGCGTCTCGAAGCCGAGGTCCGGCAGCGCCACCCGGATCTGACGCCGTGGCTGCCGCTGATCGCGATCGTCGCCGACGTGCCGATGGCCCCCACCATCGAGGTCGAGCAGCTGGCGCCTGAGGCGCGCGCGAGCAAGCTCCGTGAGGTCGTGCTCCGCTTCCTCGCGCACGCGCTGGTCGTGCCGACGATCTTCGAGGTCGAGAACGCGCATCTGATGGACGCCGCGTCGGCGGCGCTTTTCGAGGCGCTGGCCGGCGAGCTGTCCTCGACGTCGTGGATCGTGCTCGTCACTCGTCAGGACGCCGCCGGCGGGCTGTCGCTCGCGGACCATTCCCACCACGGGATCGAGCTGACTCCGCTCGGCGCCGAAGATGTCCTGGCGCTCGCGCACGCCACGCCGGAGGCGGCGCTCGTGCCGCCCCACGTCGTCGAGCTCGCGGCGGAGCGGTCCGGCGGCAGCCCCGAGTTCCTGCTCGACCTGCTCGCGGCAGCCGCGGCGGGCGATCGCGACGAGCTGCCCGAAAGCGTCGGCGCGGCCACGATGGCGAGGATCGATGCGCTCGATCCGAGTGACGGCGCCGTCGTTCGTCGTGCTGCCGTCCTCGGGGTCAACTTCCACCCTCGCCGCCTCGCCGACGTGCTCGCCGCCGACATGGCCCTTCCGGAGGACGGGTTCTGGGACCGGCTGTCCGGTGTGTTCGCGCGGGACGGGGACGGGCAGGTGCGCTTCAAGCGCCCTGCGATCCAGGAGGTCGCGTACTCGAGCCTGCCGTTCAAGCTGCGCCGGGAGCTGCACATGGCGGTCGGTCTGCGTTTGGAACACGACACGGGCCGCGAGCTCGACGCGGGCCCCGCGATCCTCTCGCACCACTTCTCGCTCGCGGGCGACTACGCGCGGGCACATCGGTACGCGATGTCGGCGGCCGAGCGCGCCACCGAGCAGTTCTCTCATGCCGATGCGGCGCGGTTGTACCGCCGCGCGATCGACGCCGGGCGGGCGGACGGTGGCGCCGGCGATCCGCGTTCGCTTGCCGGCGCGTGGGAGGAGCTAGGCGAGGCGCTGCGGAATGCGGGCGAGCCGGCGCCGGCGGCCAAGGCGCTGACCGAGGCGCGCAAACTGTTGCGCGATGACCCGATCGCACAGGCACGGCTGTGCTATCGGCATGCCCAGGTGGCAAATCGCAACGCTGCGCTGAATGCCGCGGTACGGTGGCTGAGCCGGGGGTTCCGGTGCATCGACGGCGTCGATGGCACCGATGCTGCGGCCTGGCGCGCCCGCATGCGCTCGTACCTCGGTGGAATCCGAAACGGTCAGGGCCACTGGGCGCAGGCTGTCGCGACGTGCCGCGATGCGATTGCGGAAGCCGAGTCGGTGGGAGAGCTGAGCGCGCTCGCGCATGCCTGCTACTCGCTCGACATGGGCACTTGTGGAGTCTGGTCGCTCCGGATGAGGCACTCCACTCCGTGCGCGCGCTCGAGATCTACGAGCAATTGGGCGACCCCGAGCATGAGTTTCAGGTGCTCAACAACCTCGGCGGCTTCGCGTACTGGGGCAACCGCTGGGACGAGGCCGTTGATCTATATCGCCGCGCGGCCGCCTGTGCCGAGCGTGCCGGCCGGGCATCTGACGCTGCGTTCACGGACGGCAACGTCGGCGAGATCCTTTCCGATCAGGGTCACCTGGACGATGCCGACGCGCATCTGCAGCGCGCGCGCAGGGTGTTCAGAGCGACGGGCGACCTCACGTATGTCGCCTACGCCGATGCGCTGCTGGCCCGGGTGACCGTGCGCCGCGGCCAGTATGCGGACGGACGCGCGATGCTCGAGGCGGCGATGGCGGACCTCCGTCGCTTCGGGATGGAGGCCTACGCCGACCTCGCCGAGGCGTGGATCGCCGAAGCCGAGGCATTCGGTGGGGATCCAATGCGAGCGATGGAGCTCGCGAGCCAGCGCTTGCGATCGGACGACCGGGAGCGGCCGTTGCTGACCCGCATGGCGGGGATCGCGCTTGCGCGGCTGGGCGAGACGAAGGGTGCCATGCGGGAGCTCGGGCACTCGCTCCGGACGGCGCGCGACCGCGGCGCCGAGTACGACATCGCCGCGACGATCGACGCGATGGCGGTGATCGATGGCGTCGAGCCGGCTCTGCTGCGCGAGCGCGACGAGATCCTCGGACGCCTCCGAGTCAAGCAGCTACCGGCGCCGGTGCTGCCGGCAAGTGCGCTGTGAGGGCCGCCGCGAGCGGCCCTCACACGCTAGGCGTCTAGCCGCGACCCATGAACGGGTCGCCGGACTCGCCGGCCGGGATCGACACGAGTGCCACCGCGTCCGTCCCGGTTTGGCTATTCGGGTCCTCCTGAGTCGTCACCGACTGGACGCACGGCACGGCGACCTCGACGTTGCCCACGACACAGCGAGCCATCAGCCCGACGAATCCCTGGCTGCCGTCGGGCAGCGTGCCCGCCGGCGCCTGCTGCTCCTGGCCGGTCGCGGGATCGAGCACCGGGAACTCGTACGGCGCGCCGAAGCACACCTGGAATCCGTCGGACGTCGTGCCCTTGACCGTCCACGTGATGGTCTTGCTCCGATCGAAGGTCTGATTGTCGGAGGGCTGAACCAAGAACTCGTACCAGTCGTTGGTGGCCGGCTCGTAGTTGGCACAGCCCGGGTCCGCCTTGGGATTGCTGCCGGGGCCGTCCATCGGCGTGCCGACATCGACCGACTCGGTGAGCGTCGCACCCGTGGTGCCGCTGCCGACATCGACCTGGAGGCTTCCGCTGTCGCTGTCGATCGTCTGCGAGCACGTGTCACCGGTGGAGCACGACGTCGATGAGTTGTTCTCGGCGAACGAGTTCGACGTGCTGTTGCTCAGCGTGCCGCTCGACGCCACCAGCGTGTAGCCGTTGTCCGGCTTGTCGAGCGTGAGGTCGTTGAACGTGGCCACGCCGTGTACGGCGTTCTGCGTCAGCGTGCCGCCGAGCGTCGCGTCGTCCGGGTTGTTGCCGAGCGCGATCGTGACCGGCGCCGAGGAGTCGACGGTGTTGCCGCTCGAGTCGACGATGTTCACGACCACGGCCGGGCTGATCGACTGGGCCACGAGAGAGTCGCTGGGCTGGGTTCCGAAGTGGAGCGCCGAAGCCGGTGGGGCGCAGGTGACATGCGTAGTCAGCATGCTGTTCCCGAGATCGAGACGGAGCAACGGGCCGAACAGCCCTGACGCGTTGGCCAGGCTCAACCAGTCGACGAAGTAGTTGTTGCACCGCGAGGGCGCGAGCGCTCTGACCGCGACGTGCAGGGTCGAGCCGGACGGCACGTTCACGTTGTTGAGGATGACGATGTTGAAGAGGACGTATACCTGTCCCTTCGCCCCCGCCGGCAACGTCGCGCCGGTCACCCTGAAGCCGAGCGGCGGGGTGAGCGCCACCGATCCGAGCGATATCCCGGACGAGGAAGTGTTTGTCAGGGCGAAGTCGTACGTCGTCGAGCTTCCTGCCGGCGCAGTCCCCGGCGAGACATTGACGACGTACGAATACTGCTTGCCGCTTCCTCCGGCAAAGGCCGATGAGGCCATCGCCCCGAAAGCTGCGCACGCCACCGCGAAAGTGAGCACGACGCGCGCCACTCGGGCCGTTCCGTACCGCATACATCCCCCTTACTCATTCGTCCGTGCGCCCCGTGCGCCCCGGTCCGGCGCGAAACCCTACTGTCTGCGCGGGGCGCTGGCAAGGGGGGTTTTCGGCGCCCGATCTGGCCGTGAGGCCAGCCCGTGGCCGTAGACTTCGCTCTACCGGGTGGCGGCCGGGGCGTCGCCATCGTAAACGTGGACGCGCAGGTGCAACCGGAAACCGGAACGCTCGCTCCCTTTGTGCCGAGGGCACTGCTGGCTCGGCTGGCAAGGCCGATCGACGTCCTGGCCGAGACGGTGGAGAGCACGATGGTGTTCGCCGACGTCTCGGGGTTCACCCGCCTGTCGGAGCGGCTTGCCCGCCGTGGCTACGAAGGAGGCGAGCAACTCGTCGATCTGATCAACGCGTGCTTCACGGCGTTGCTGGCCGAGGCATACGGGCGCGGCGGGTCGCTCGTGAAGTTCGGTGGCGACGCGATGGTGTTGCTGTTCTATGACCAGGAGCAGAACCAGGAGCACGCATTACGGGCGTCCTGCGCGGCCGCGGCCATGCGGCGCCGGCTCCGCGAGGTCGGCCGGGTCCGCGCCGGCGACAGCAATGTCCAGCTGCGAATGTCGGTCGGCGTGCACAGCGGCGACTACGCGATGTTCGTCGTCGGCGGGTCCCACCGCGAGCTCGTGATGGGAGGGGCAGCGGCGACGAAGGCGGTCGCGCTGGAGGCCGCCGCCGCCTCAGGCCAGATTCTGATCAGCTCTGAGACCGCAGGGATGCTGCCGCGCAGCGCCGTGGGCCCCGAGGTCGGACCCGGGTTCCTCCTCTCCCGCTCGCCGACTGCGTGCAACTGGCAGCCCCCGGCGGGGCTCCCGACCCCGAGCGAGGACGTGATCGAGCGCTTTCTGCCCGTCGGCGTCCGGACCCATCTGCTGAGTGGATCGACTGCCCCGGAGCATCGAACGGCGGCGATCGCGTTCCTCCATTTCGGCGGCCTCGACGAGGTGGTGTCTCGAGAAGGACTCGCGGGTGCAGGGAGGCGGCTCGACGAGGTGGTGCGGCTCGTGCAGGACGCCGCCGAGCGGTACGACGTGACCTTCCTCGATTCGGACATCGCGTCGGACGGCGTCAAGATCCGGCTGAGCGCCGGCGCCCCGCGCGTGGTGGGGGATGACGAAGAGCGGATGCTGCTCGCTCTCCGCCATATCGTCGCGGCCCGACCGCCGTTGCCGGTACGCGTGGGCGTCAACCGTGGCCCGGTGTTCACGGCTCAGGTCGGGCCGGACTATCGACGCTGGTACGCCGTGATGGGCGACACCGTCAACCTCGCCGCCCGCCTGATGGCGCAGGCGCCGACCGGTCATGTCTACGCGACCGGCGACGTGCTGCGTGGCGCGAAGACGAGCTTCGCGCAGATCCACCTCAAGCCGCTGGTGGTCAAGGGCAAGTCGCGGCCGGTGCATGCATGGGACGTCGGCCCGCCGGTGCGCGGCGCGTCCGAGGCGGCGATCCGGCTCGAGCTGCCGATGGTCGGGCGGCGGTTCGAGCTCGACCAGTTGCGGGCGGCGATCGGCCGCGCGCGTCGAGGCTCGGGCACGCTGATCGAGCTCGTGGGCGAGACCGGAAGCGGCAAGTCACGAATGCTCGCCGAGGCGGCGAGCCTCGGCAGCGGGATGGTGCGGTTGAGCGCGGGCTGCGAGGTGTACACGCGCGACACCCCGTATTCGGCCTGGCGGGGTCTGATGCGCCGGCTGCTCGACGTCGACTTCGACGCAGACGACGAGATCGTGCTGGCCAGGTTGCGCGCCGAGATCGACATCACCCATCCCGATCTGCTGCCGTGGCTGTCGTTGATCGCGATCGTCCTCGACGTCGAGGCCCCACCCTCGGCCGAGGTCGACCAGCTCGCCGACGCGGGGAGGGCCGCCAAGCTCCACGAGGTCGTGCTCCGGTTCCTGAGCCGTGCGCTGGTTGTCCCGACGCTCGTCCAGGTCGAGCAGGCGCACCTGATGGACGCCGCATCTGCAGCCCTGTTCGGTGCGCTCGCGCTAGAGCTCGGATCGTCTGCGTGGGTCCTCATGGTCACTCGGCGCGATGTCGACGGCGGCCTCGTGCTCACGGATCGACCACATCAGCGGATCGAGCTCGGACCGCTGTCGCCGGAACACGCGCACGCTCTGGCGGCCTCGACGCTCGAGGCAGCGCATCTGCCTCCGCACGTCGTCGATCTTGCGGTCGAGCGATCCGGTGGAAGCCCGCAGTTCCTGATCGACCTGCTCGCGGCCGCGGGTGCCGGGAACCGCGACGAGCTGCCGAACAGCGTTGAGGCGGCCGCGATGGCCCGCATCGACGCGCTCGATCGGCGCGACGGCGCGGTCGTCCGCCGTGCCGCCGTGCTCGGCATCTCGTTCGATCCGCGTCGCCTGGCCGACGTGCTCGCCCCGGACACGCCGCTGCCGGACGATCGTTTCTGGGACCGGCTGTCCGCCGTGTTCGCCCCCGACGGCGACGGACACATGCGCTTTAGTCGTCCCGCGCTGCAGGAAGTCGCCTACCGGAGCCTGCCGTTCAAGCTGCGGCGCGAGTTGCACGAGGCGGTGGGTCTCCAGCTCGAGCGGGAGCAGCAAGGTGATCTCGACTCCGGTCAGGCGGTGCTCTCTTACCACTTCGCGCTCGCCAGGGACTACGCGCGCGCCCACCGATACGCGATGCTCGCGGCCGAGCAGGCGACCGAGCGCTTCTCCCATGCCGACGCGGCGCGGCTGTACCGGCGCGCGATCGACACCGGGCGTGCCGGCGGGTCAGCCGACGCGCAGGCGCTGGCACAGGCGTGGGAGCAGATGGGCGAGGCGCTGCGGTGCATCGGCGAGCCGGACCCGGCGGCGCGCGCCTTCACCGAGGCGCGGCGCCTGCGCGCCGAGGATCCCATCGCGCAGGCGCGGCTCTGCTATCGCCACGCCGAGGTGGCGAAGACGAGCGAGGCGCTGACCGCCGCCGTGCGGTGGCTGAATCGAGGGTTTCGGTGCCTCGACGGAGTCGAGGGCCCCGAGGCGACGGCGTGGCGGGCGAGGATCCGCTCGAATCTGGGCGGGATCCGGGGGCGCCAGGGCCGGTGGGCGGAAGCCATCGCGGCCTGTCAGCAGGCGATCGTCGAAGCGGAGTCCGTCGGTGAGCTGACCGCGCTCGCGCATGCGTGTTACGCGCTCGATCTGGCGCTCGTCCGCTCTGGCCGTTCAGATGAGGCAAATAACTCGTCGCGCGCGCTCGACATCTTCGAGCGCCTCGGCGATCCCGAGCACGAGTTCCTGGTGCTCAACAACCTCGGCGGCTTCGCCTACTTCGAGGGCCGGTGGGACGACGCGATCGCGCTGTATCGACGGGCCAGCGAGTGCGCCGAACGCGCCGGCCGGCCCGCGGACGGCGCTTACACGGATTGCAACCTCGGTGAGATCCTCTCCGATCAGGGCCACCTGGACGAGGCGGAGGCTCGTCTTCAGCGTGCACGCCGGGTCTGGAGCGGAACCGGCGAGCGGCAGGCCGTCGCGTACACCGACGTCCTGGTGGCTCGCGTGGCTATTCGGCGGGGCCACCACGAGGAGGGGCTTTCGATGCTCGAGAACTCGATGGATGAGCTTCGGCGCTTCGGACTCGACGCGTACGCCGATTTCGCGGAAGCGCTGATCGCCGAGGCCGAGGCGTTGGCGGGCGACCCCGCACGCGCGCGGGAGATCGCGGCGCAGAAGATGGAGCTGGTCGACCTGTACCGCCCGCTGCTCCAGCGCGCGTCCGGAATCGCGCTCGCGCGGCTCGGTCATCGGGATGAGGCCGAGGCCGAGCTGTTGCGCGCGGTGCAGTCCGCTCGCGAGCGTCGCGCGGAATACGAGCTGGCCGCAACCATCGATGCGCTCGCCGCCCTCGGGCGCGCCGCCCCGAGTCTCCTGGCCGAACGCGACGAGATCCTCGAGCGGCTGCGGATCGAGCAGCTGCCGGCGCCGAGCGGCTAGGCGAGCGGCGGCGCTATCCGCCGAACCACGGATCCGTCGCCGGCGCTCCGTTGGGGGATTGAGCCGGGACCTGAACGACAACGTCCGCGTCGTACCCGGTCTTGGCGTTGGGGTCCTGAACCTGAGTGATCGAAGACACGCACGGGCCGGTCGGCGCCGGCGCCGGCGCCACCGTCGCCACAGGGCAGGCCGGGAGCAACCCGATGAAACCCGGCTTGCCGTTCGGAAGCTGGGCGCTGTGGGCGTTGTTGCCCGACGCTGCGATGAACTCGTAGGGCAGGCCGAAACAGACGCGTAGGTGGGTCGGATCGGTGTCCTTCAGCGTGTATTGGATCTGGTAGCTGACGGACGTCGGGCCATCGTTGAACACGGAGTCGTACCAGTTGGGATCTTTCGCCTTGTAGCCCGGGCACGCCAGGCGCTTGCCGACGTCGAGGCCGCCAACCAGCGTGCCGGAGCCGGCGTCGGAGACGGCGGTATAGGTGCTGACGTTCGTGGTCTCCGTCGTCGAGCAGGCAGGCCCGCCGTCGCCGCACGGCGCCAGTTGTGGGCAGATCACGGTCACGCCCACGGTGCTCGTGGCATTCTGGAGCGCGAGTTGCACGCCCGAGGAGGTCGAGCCTTCGAACGCGTGCGACGTCCAGCGCTCCAGCGCCCCGCCGCCGCATTTGACGGGTGCGGTGGCGATCACGCTGAACTGTTTCTGCTGCCCGGGCTTCAGCAAGATCGAGCGCAGCGAGAACGTCCGCTTCTGCACGAAGATCTTGCGCTTGAGGGGCGAGGTCGGGGCCGGACGCGCCACCGTGAACCCGGTCGGCGGAACGACCTGCACCGAACGCAGCGTCGTCCCTTGCGAGGACGTGTTCGCGACGGTCACCTGGAACGTCGTCTGCAGCCCCGCGGTGGTGTACGCGGGGGAGATCTTGACCTTGAAGGCTCGCCTGGCGGGCACCGCCTGCTGCAGCGCCGCCGCCTGCCTCGCCGGCGTGGCCGGCTTGGCCGCGGCCGCCGCTCCACCCAGCGTCGTGAGGCCAATCGCCGCGCCCAGGGCAAGGGTGACCCGCGTGGACCTAGCTCGTGCAACCCGCATACGTTCCCCCTAGCAAAGTGACTGGGCAAAGGGCCCAAATCGCGCCGAAGTGCGGCAAATCTAGCGGTTGCCGAGCAATTCTGGCGAAAATTCCGGGTCGGCTACTGCAGATGGGCGGTGGCGCGGGGTGGCGGTGGCGGCGCGGGGTGCGCAACTCGCCAAAGCTCGTCAAGCGATACGACCTTGGCAACATAAGCGCCTGGGTGGCGCTTATCTGCGCGCGGTGAGTTCGGGGGCGGCGCTTTGCGACGTTGTGCACTGCCGCTGACACGCCGGCGGTGGCGGTCCCGCGGCGCCGAACCTGCATAAGGCCCGAAACCTCGCCGCCCCCGGCCGCTTCCGGGACATAAGCACGTGGGGGCTGCTTATGTCCCGCCGGCTCCCCGGCCCAAGGAGCTTTCGGGCGAAATACATGTGAGTCGGCGGGGGTGGAGGTGGCCTGTGGCGCGCCGGCCACGCTCTCGCCGGCGCCGGACCACACGCCTCGCCGGCGGAGGACCACAGGTCTCGCCGGGCGGGACCGCGCCCCGCGCGGGCGCCGGCCATGCTCGCGCCACCGGGCTCGCCGGCGAGGTGCGCTCGCCGGCGCCACGCCACCGGCCCGCGCCACCGCGCTCGCCGGCGAGGTGCGTTCGCCGGCGCCACGCCACCGGCCCGCGCCACCGGGCTCGCCGGCGAGGTGCGCTCGCCGGCACTCCGGAGCGGGCTTGCCACCCGCCACCGATGTGCGCCGCCGACCAGCTACCAACCAGCCCGCCACCCCCGTACTCATGGGCTTGCCGTAAGGGCTTGCACCCCCTACACTGCCCCGGTCAGCCAATAGTCGTAGCCGCCCGAATGCAGCGGCGCCGCGCCACATACGCGGCGATCCGGGGGCGGGGTCCGTGAGAGCTGAGCGTCCCTCCACAGGGCATCGTTGCCCTGTGCTATCTTTGATGGTCGCGCTTCGTGGGGAGTACGTGCTCCGAGAAGCGCTCACCTGCCTCCCTCTCGATCGTTTCCGAGGAGTCGCCGTCTTGGCAACCGCTCATGCCCCCCGGACGCGCCGGAGCTTCGCGCGTCTGAACAAGGTCCTTGAAGTCCCCAACCTCATAGATATCCAACGCAAGTCGTTCGCGTGGTTGACCGATCCGGATGGCGGCGGTCTGCGCGAGACGATCGACGACATCTCGCCGATCGAGGACTACACCGGCAACCTGGCCGTCCAGTTCGGAGAATTCACCTTTGACGAGCCGGTCGCCGACCTCGAGCAGTGCCGCGAGAAGGATCTGACCTACGCCCGGCCGCTGACGGTCACCGTCGCGTTCATCAACCGGGAGACCGGCGAGATCCGCGAGCAGTCCGTGTTCATGGGCGATTTCCCATGGATGACCGAGCGCGGCACGTTCATCATCAACGGCACCGAGCGCGTCGTGGTCACGCAGCTGGTCCGTTCGCCCGGCGCCTACGTGATGGAGCCGAAGGATCGCGAGAAGCAGGTGTTCATCGCGAACCTGATGCCCGCGCGCGGGTCCTGGCTCGAGCTCGAGATCGACAAGAAGGGCCGCGTCTACGTGCGCATCGACCGCAAGCGCAAGCTGCCGGTCACGGTCCTCCTGCGCGCGATGGGCTACGCCTCTGACGAGGAGATCCTGAGTCTCTTCGACAACTCGCTGTACATCAACCTGACCCTCGACTCGGATCCCGAGATGGTCCGGAGCGAGGAGGGCTCGCTGATCGAGCTGTTCAAGAAGCAGCGCCCCGGCGAGCCGCCGTCGGTCGACGCCGCCCGGTCCCTGCTGAACCAGCTGTTCTTCGACCCCAAGCGCTACGACCTCACGCGCGTGGGCCGCTACAAGCTGAACTCACGGCTCGGCCTCGACATCGATCTCGAGACCCGCACCCTCACCCATGACGACATCATCGCGCTGGTCCGTGAGCTGATCACGCTGCCGCGGCTGCTCGGAATGCCCGAGGACAACGGCGCCGACGTCAAGGACTACGCGGCTGAGGCGCTGTCGATGCCGCGCGAGCCGATCCAGGATCACCTCGACGAGTACGAGCACTTCGGCAACCGCCGTCTGCGCACGGTCGGCGAGCTGATCCAGGAGGCCTTCCGGATCGGCCTGTACCGGATGGAGCGCGTCGTCCGCGAGCGCCTCACCACCGAGGACGCCGACACGATCACGCCCCAGACGATCGTCAACATCCGACCGGTCGTGGCCGCGCTCAAGGAGTTCTTCGGCTCCTCGCAGCTCAGCCAGTTCATGGACCAGACGAACAGCCTCTCGGGCCTGAGGCACCGCCGCAGGCTGTCCGCACTCGGTGCCGGTGGGCTCACGCGTGAGCGCGCGCCGATCGAGGTGCGCGACGTGCACCCCACCCACTACGGCCGCATGTGCCCGATCGAGACCCCGGAGGGGCCGAACATCGGCCTGATCGGGTCGCTGTCCTCCTACGCGGAGGTGTCCGAGCACGGGTTCGTGACGACGCCGTACCGCGTGGTCAGGGACGGCAACGTGACCGACGAGATCCTTCATCTCGACGCCACCCAGGAGGAGGAGCAGATCATCGCCCAGGCGAACACGCCGGTCGATGACAAGGGTCACCTCACCGGGGACGAGATCATCTGCCGGACCCAGGCGGGCCAGTACGTGACCGTCGCGGCGGATGAGGTCGACCTGATCGACGTGTCTCCCGAGCAGATCTGGTCGGTGACGACCGCAATGATCCCGTTCCTCGAGCACGACGATGCCAACCGCGCGCTGATGGGCTCGAACATGCAGGCCCAGGCTGTGCCGCTGCTGGTGACCGACGCCCCGCTGGTCGGCACCGGGATGGAGCGGCGCGCGGCGATCGACACCGGCGACGTGGTCGTGGTGAAGAACGCCGGCACCGTGTCCTACGTCGACGCCGAGCAGATGGTGGTCGAAAAGGACGGCGGCGGCCAGGACGAGTACCTGCTCCAGAAGTTCATGCGCTCCAACCAGGGCACGCTGATCCACCAGAAGCCGATCGTCGACGTTGGCATCAAGGTCGACGAAGGCGACGTGCTCGCCGACGGTTCGGCCACCGACGCCGGCGAGATGGCGCTCGGCAAGAACCTGCTGGTCGCCTTCATGTCCTGGGAGGGCTACAACTTCGAGGACGCGATCATCCTGTCTCGCCGGATCGTCAAGGACGACGAGCTCACCTCGATCCACATCGAGGAGTACGAGATCGACGCCCGCACGACCAAGCTCGGCGACGAGGAGATCACCCGCGACATCCCGAACCGCTCGGAGGAGTCGCTGCGCAACCTCGACGACCGCGGCATCGTCCGCATCGGCGCCGAGGTCGGCTCCGGCGACCTGCTCGTCGGCAAGGTCACGCCCAAGGGCGAGACCGAGCTGACCGCCGAGGAGAAGCTGATCCGCGCGATCTTCAAGGAGAAGGCGCGCGAGGTCCGCGACACCTCGCTGAAGGTCCCCCACGGCGAGGGCGGCGTGGTGATCGACGTCAAGACATTCAGCCGTGACGAGGGCGACGACCTGCCGCCCGGTGTCAACGAGCTCGTCCGTGTGTTCGTGGCCAAGAAGCGCAAGATCGCCGAGGGCGACAAGCTCGCCGGTCGCCACGGGAACAAGGGCGTGATCTCGAAGATCGTCGACGTCGAGGACATGCCGTTCCTCGAGGACGGCACGCCGGTCGACGTGATCCTCAATCCGCTCGGCGTCCCGAGCCGCATGAACCTCGGCCAGATCCTCGAGACGCATCTCGGGTGGGTGGCCGCCAACGGCTGGTACAACGACGGCTCGGTCGCGTACAAGGAGGCCCACGACGACGGCGGCAAGGTCTACGTGGCCACGCCGGTGTTCGATGGCGCCACCGTGAAGGACGTTGACGAGGCGCTCGTGCGTTGGCAGGACGAGCACGAGGGCCGGATCAGGATGGATGTCGACAAGCGCCGGCGCGAGGGCGATCAGGCCTCGGGCAAGACCACGCTGTTCAACGGCCGCACCGGCGAGCCGTTCGAGGAGCAGGTGACCGTCGGCTACATGTACATCCTGAAGCTGCTGCACCTCGTGGACGACAAGATCCACGCGCGTTCGACCGGACCGTACTCGCTCGTCACCCAGCAGCCGCTGGGCGGCAAGGCGCAGTTCGGCGGTCAGCGATTCGGCGAGATGGAGGTGTGGGCGCTCGAGGCGTACGGCGCCGCGTACACCCTCCAGGAGATGCTCACGATCAAGTCCGACGACACCGTCGGGCGCGTCAAGGCCTACGAGGCGATCGTCAAGGGCGAGAACATCGCCGAGCCTTCGATCCCCGAGTCGTTCAAGGTCCTGCTCAAGGAGATGCAATCGCTGGCGCTCGACGTCAACGTCGTCTCCGAGGAGGGCGAGCGAGCCGAGATGCGCGAGGAGGACGACGACCTCCTGCGAGCAGCCGAGGAGCTGGGCATCGACCTCAGCGGCGTCCGCGCGACCGATGGCGCCGCCGCGGATGAGACGGCCGACGCCGAGGCCGAGGCCGAGGCCGAGGCCGAGGTCGAGGTCGAGGCCGAGGTCGAGGTCGAGGCCGAGAGCGATACCGACGAGGCCTCCGATGACGAGGCTTCCGATGACGAGGCCGACGACGACGATGCGGATCTCGAGCCGGGCGAGGACCTCGAGGACGAGGACTTCTCCTCCGACGACGACGCGATGGCCGACGAAGACATTCCGGCCGGCGAGGCCGAGGGCGTCCTGGAAGAGGACTAGTACGCCCCCCACGCCGCCGACCCCACTAGAGAGACCAAGAAGGGATCAATTTGATCGACATCAATAATTTCGACGCGATCGAGATCGGTCTGGCCTCCTCCAAGCAGATCCGCTCGTGGAGCTCGGGAGAGGTAACCAAGCCTGAGACGATCAACTACCGGACGCTCAAGCCCGAGAAGGACGGCCTGTTCTGCGAGCGCATTTTCGGTCCGACCAAGGACTGGGAGTGCTATTGCGGCAAGTACAAGCGCGTCCGCTACAAGGGCATCGTGTGCGAGCGCTGCGGCGTCGAGGTCACCCGCTCGAAGGTTCGCCGCGAGCGGATGGGCCACGTCGACCTCGCCGCGCCCGTGAGCCACATCTGGTTCTTCAAGGGCGTGCCGAGCCGGATCGGCTATCTGCTCGACATGGCTCCGAAGGAGCTCGAGAAGGTCCTTTACTTCGCCGCCTCGATCGTCACCTGGATCGACGATGAGGCGCGGGCCAGGGACGTCGACCAGCTCGAAGGTGAAGTCAACAAGGTGCTCGACGCCTACGCGGCCGAGAAGGAAGAGCGGATGCTCGAGCTCAAGGAGTCGCTGGCCCGCCGTGAGGAGCACCTCCAGAGCGGCAAGACCGGGCGCGACTTCTCCGACGACGACCACATGTGGGCCGAGTCGCTCGGCGTGACCATCTCGAAGCTCTCCGACGAGGAGCGCGACAAGATGCTCAAGGACCTGCGCAAGAGCCTGCAGGCCGACATCGACGACACCGAGGCCTACATCGAGGACGCCGCCGAGCGCATGCGTCAGGTGTGGGACCTGTTCAAGACGATGAAGCCCAAGGACGTGGTCAACGACGAGACCACGTTCCGCGAGCTCAAGGACCGGTTCGGTTCGCCCTACGGCTTCGGCGAGTACTTCCGTGGCGGGATGGGCGCCGAGGCGGTGCGCGATCTGCTCCAGCAGGTCGACCTCGAGGCCGAGGCGGCCGATCTCCAGGACCAGGTCAAGACGGCCAAGGGCCAGAAGCAGGCCCGCGCGGTCAAGCGGCTTAAGGTCGTCTCCGCGTTCCTGCATTCGGGCAACAAGCCGGAGATGATGATCCTCGAGGCCGTGCCGGTGATTCCGCCGGAGCTGCGCCCGATGGTCCAGCTCGACGGTGGCCGGTTCGCGACCTCGGACCTGAACGACCTCTATCGCCGAGTCATCAACCGCAACAACCGCCTGAAGCGACTGCTCGATCTCGGCGCGCCCGAGATCATCGTCAACAACGAGAAGCGGATGCTCCAGGAGGCCGTCGACGCGCTGTTCGACAACGGGCGCCGCGGCCGTCCGGTCACCGGACCGGGCAACCGCCCGCTGAAATCGCTGTCGGACATGCTCAAGGGCAAGCAGGGCCGGTTCCGCCAGAACCTGCTCGGCAAGCGCGTGGACTACTCGGGCCGTTCGGTGATCGTCTCCGGACCGTCGCTCAAGCTCCACCAGTGCGGCCTGCCCAAGCTGATGGCGCTCGAGCTGTTCAAGCCGTTCATCATGGCCCGGCTGGTCGAGCGCAAGTCCGCGCAGAACATCAAGGCGGCCAAGAAGATGGTCGACTCGATGATCCCCGAGGTGTGGGACGTGCTCGAGGAGGTCATCCACGAGCACCCGGTGCTCCTCAATCGCGCGCCGACGCTCCACCGCTTGGGCATCCAGGCGTTCGAGCCGGTGCTGGTCGAGGGCAAGGCGATCCAGGTCCACCCGCTCGTCTGCCACGCGTTCAACGCCGACTTCGACGGCGACCAGATGGCCGTCCATCTGCCGCTGTCGGCCGAGGCGCAGGCCGAGGCGCGGATCCTGATGCTGTCCGCCAACAACATCCTGTCCCCCGCGCACGGGGCGCCGCTGGCGACTCCGTCGCAGGACATGGTGCTCGGCGCCTACTACCTGACCTACGGGCCCGAGGGCGAGGCGATCTCGAACATCGACCCGGCCACCCACGAGCCGCGCCCGCACGTGTTCCGCACCGCCCAGGAGGCGGAGTGGTCATACGAGCACGGCGTGGTCAAGCTCCACGACCTGGCCGAGTACCGGCCGCTCGGGCGTGAGGGCGGCCACGTGCTGACCACGATCGGCCGGATCCTGTGGAACGACCGGATCGAGCGGGCCCTGGTCGAGGCGCTTGGCGACGGCTTCGACCCGAGCACGTACGAGTTCGTCAACCGCTCGATGAAGAAGAAGGACACGACCCGGCTCGTCGACGACCTCGTGCAGCTGTATGGGGCGCCGACGATCTCGCAGGTGCTCGACGCGTTCAAGGACGTCGGCTTCCACTTCGCCACCCAGGCAGGTGTGACGATCTCCAAGAACGACGTGCAGACGCCTCCGACCAAGCCGGAGATCCTGGCCAGGTACGACGCCGAACTCGCCCAGATCGATGAGCAGTACGACAACGGCGAGATCAACCAGGAGGAGCGCCATGAGGCCGTCACCGGCCTGTGGGATCGCGCCACCAATGAGGTCGGGCAGGCGCTGTACGACCACCTCGACGAGCTCAATCCGATCTACATGATGGCCAACTCCGGCGCCCGCGGGTCGTTCTCGCAGATCCGCCAGCTGGCCGGCATGCGCGGGCTGATGGCCAACCCGAAGGGCGAGATCATCGAGCGTCCGATCAAGGCCTCCTTCCAGGAGGGCCTGACCGTGCTCGAGTACTTCATCTCGACCCACGGCGCCCGCAAGGGTCTCGCGGACACGGCGCTCCGCACCGCGGACTCGGGCTACCTGACCCGGCGTCTGGTCGACGTCTCCCAGGACGTGATCATCCGCCAGGAGGACTGCGGCACCGAGGATTACATCGACATGCCGGTGTCCAAGCTCGAGGCCGGCCGCGACAGCCGTGGGCTGCGGCCGACCGGCGAGCCCAACGGCCATCTGATCGGGCGGGTCGCGGCGCAGGACGTCACGACCAAGCGCGGCCGGGTGATCGTCGAGAAGGGCAAGCAGATCGACCGCGCCGAGCTGGCGGATCTGGTTGAGTCCTTCCACGACGACACCGAGAAGGGCAACGTGATCACGGTGCCCGTGCGCTCGGTGCTCAAGTGTCAGGCTACGACCGGCATCTGCCAGGCGTGCTATGGGCGGTCGCTGGCCACGGGCAATCTGGCCCAGATCGGCGACGCGGTCGGGATCATCGCCGCACAGTCGATCGGCGAGCCCGGCACCCAGCTCACGATGCGGACGTTCCACACCGGCGGCGTCGCCGGCGCGGACATCACGCACGGCCTGCCGCGCGTGGTCGAGCTGTTCGAGGCCCGCAAGCCCAAGGGTCTGGCGAAGATCGCCGAGATCGGCGGCAAGGTCTCGATCGAGGAGTCCGACAAGGCCGTGACGGTTGTGATCACCGACGACACCGGCGAGGAGCACCGCAACACGTTCCCGCGGAGGACTCGGTTGTTCGTCACCGGGGGCGAGAAGATCGAGCCCGGCAGGCAGCTCAACGAGGGCTCGCTGTACCCGGCCGAGCTGCTGGCTGTGCGTGGGCGCACCGAGACCGAGCTGTACCTCGTCCGCGAGGTCCAGGAGGTCTACGTGTCCCAGGGCGTCGACATCGACGACAAGCACATCGAGCTGATCGTCCGCCAGATGATGAAGCGGGTCCGGGTCGACCAGAAGGGCGACACCGAGCTGCTCCCCGGGCAGTTCGTCGACCGCCAGGAGTACGGCCGCGTCAACAAGGCCGTGATCGACGCGGGCGGCGAGGCCGCCCAGGCCGAGGAGATCATCCTCGGAATCACCAAGGCCTCGCTGAACACCGACTCGTTCCTGTCGGCCGCGTCCTTCCAGGAGACGACGAAGGTCCTGACCGATGCGGCGCTCGAAGGCAAGATCGACCGCCTGGTCGGGCTCAAGGAGAACGTGATCATCGGCAAGCTGATTCCGGCGGCGACCGGACTCAAGCGCTACCGCCGAATCGAGATCGAGCCCTCCGAGCCCCTCCCTCGCGGGATGGACGATGTCGGCCTCCTCGACCACGACGACCTCGCGGCCGAGCTCGGGCTCGACGGCGAGGGACTGACCGGATTCGGCGGCCCCGAGCCCGATCTCTCCGATCTGGAGAGCATCGGCGACGGCCGCTCCTCGATCGGGTTTGTCGACGAGCTGGCCGAGCTGGACGTTCCCGACGACGTAGACGGCGACGAGTAGCAACGCGCTAACAGCCGGCGGAGCCGCATGAGCCGACGATCTCGCATCGTCGGCTTCGGCTCCGCCGGCGTGCTCGTTCTGGCCGGTATCGCGTGCGCCGTGGCGTTCGGCGGCGGGCTCGGGCAGAACCTCGCGTTCGTGCTGGTCGCGCTCGGAATGGTGCTGGCGACCGCGCTCGTGTTTTACGAGGTCGGGCTCACCGAGGACAAGGAACGCGCACGCGAGGAGAAGGTCCGCCGGCGCGAGGACGCGCGGCGCGAGCGCGAGGACGCCGCAAAGCACGGGCATCCGCCGGAGCGGCCGAGCCGGATCAGGCTCGATCGGCTGCGCGGCCGGCCGCGGCGCCTCCGATGAGCTAGGCGCAGCGAGTCGGGGTGCTTGAGCCGGGCGGCATGCACCGGTTCGCGCTGTGAGGCAAAGCGCCGGTGACGATCGTGAAGATGCGAACGAAGCCGACGCTGTTCGGCGCCGTCACCGCGATCTGCACCTTGGCGCCGGGAGCGAGGTGCGCCCCGGCGAGCGACTTGGTGAGCGTGAGCTGACCGCGGTGGTGCTGCGTCACTTTCTTGCCGAACGGGCAGCCGCCGCCCGTGCATCGAAGCGTGACCGTCTCCGCCTTGGTCACTCCGGCGACGGTCAGAGAGTCGACCGTCGTGAAGCACGGAGAGCACGGGACATTGGTCCACGTCCAGAAGGGGTGGACCGTCGGACGCAACCGCGGGTACGAGTAGGTGATCGTCTTCGTCTCGCTGATAGACCCGGAGATCGCGAGCTGGACCGGCAGCCGGTAGAACTTCGCCAGCAGCCGCCCGCCGGTTGCATTCAGCGGCACGCGGATCCGCGCGGTCTGTCCGCCCGCAACCGAGTACGACGCACTCGCCACCTTCACTGTGACGGCCTTCGTCTTCGGCTTGGGCGGCTTGGTCTTCTTCCGGGCGCCGGCGCTGGCGCTGACGGCGAGGATCGTATTGCCGCGCTTGTGCTCGGTGGCCGTGCCGGCGATGCTCCCCGAGCACGTCTGGCCGGTGACGCCCTCGCACGTGAGAGTCAGCGTCGCCGTCCGGCCCGAGGTTGCGACGCCGCCCACCTGGACGGTCGGCGCGACCACGACGGGCGCGCTCGACTGGCTCGTCGTTCCGGCCTGGTTGTGCGCGGTGACCGCGCACGCGTAGTTGCCGCCGGCGCTCACGGCGAGCGTGCTGCTCGTCGCACCGGCGATCGCCGCTCCGTTGTCGGTCCAGCCGAACGAGAAGCTCTGCGGGGCGTCGTACAGCAACGCCTCGGGTCGGTCGCCGGCCCACTTCCCCTGCGAGCACGTGAGCGTGGACGGAGCCCCGGTGCCACCGCTGACGGTCGGGGCCCCGGCGCCGACCGGGACCTCCAGGAGCGCGGGGAATACCGGGCCGTTGGGAGTCTCGCCGCTGGTATTGACGAAGGTCGCGCCGCTGTTGTTCACGTTTGCGACGCCGATCGTCTGCCCGCCGAAGTTCCCCCAGTAGAGCTTGCCCGCGGCCGGATCGATCGCCACGCCGCATCGGGTCGTTCAGCTGCGCCGTGATCGGGGTCGTGCTGAGAGTGCCGCCGGCACCGCTGTCATTGAGGGCGGCGAACTCGATCGTGTTCGCCCCGGTGCCTGTTGCCCCAGCATCGGCCCAGAAGATCTGCCCTGTGGCGGCGTCGACGGCGACGCCGACCGGCTTGTTTGGGGTGACTGGGGCCGTCAAGCAACAGGTCGCCCCCGCTGCCGTTGAGGTTCGCGAAGCCGATCGTCGTTCGCATCCGTGCCCGTCGGCGCGTCCTCGAGTTGGCCCAGTAGATCTTGCCGGTGGCGTCATCCACTGCGACGCCCTGCGGCGCGTTCGGCGAGGCTCCCGTGGTGTTCACGACCCCGCCGCCACCGGTGTCGTTGACGTTCGCGAACTCGATCTTGTTGTCGCCCGAGTCCGCCCAGTAGATCTTGCCGGTGGCGGCGTCGAGCGACAGCCCAAAGGGCTGGTTGGGCGTGATCGGCGATGTGTTCAACGTCCCGCCGCCGCCGGATCCATCGAGCTTCGCGAAGTTGATCGTGCTCGCCCCGAAGTTGGCCCAGTAGACCGTGTTCGTAGCGGGGTCGAGCGCGACGCCGGCCGGTTCGTTGATCATCGCCGTGCCCGGGTTGACGCTACCGCCGGTGCCGCTGCCGTCGAGGTTGGCGAACGGTATCGTCGCGCCCCCGAAGTTCGCCCAGTACACGCGGTTGGTCGCGTGCGCCAGCGGAGCGGCGACGGCCAGGCTCGCGATTGCGAGCGCGATCGCCACGATTGATGTCTTGACAGCTGCGATTGTCCCCGGCACCGCATGACGACCGTATCGGGTGCGGAGCCGCGGTTCAACCACCCCTTGGTGGAATCACCGCCACCTGCGCTGCGCCTGGAGTACTCGTTCAGCGACTCGTAACATCGCGGGATTCGCGGGGAGTAGAATCCCGCCAGGGCCTACACGTCCATTCGTAGGCAAACCGGGGCGCATGACGTGGGTAGCCAATGTTTCGTATTTCGTCGTACAGGTTGACGATCGCGGTCGCCGCGGTCGCGCTGGTTGGCTCGGTACTGACCTCGAGCGCCGCCGCGGCGACGGGCGCCGGCCAGCTCTACTCCTTTGGTGACAATCAGTCCGGCCAGCTGGGCACCGTGCCCAACAACGGCACGACCAGCGCGAATCCGAGTCCCGGACTGGTGGCCGTTCCCGGCACGAGTGCTCCCGTGACCGAAGTCGCGGTGGGCGGCTCGCACACGCTCGCGTTGACGTCCAATGGTGAGCTGTACTCCTTTGGCGGTAACGCGGAAGGCCAGCTGGGGAGCATGACCAATCTCGGGACTCCGAACCCGAACACTACCCCCGAGCCAGTGTCACTGCCGAGTGCGACGGGTACGGTAACCCAGGCCGCGGCGGGCTCCGACTTCACCCTGGCGGTGACCTCGACCGGCCAGCTGTACAGCTTTGGCGACAACTTCTACGGCGAGCTAGGGAACACCAACAACAACGGTAATGCCAGCGCGAACTGGATGCCGACGCTGGTGACACTCCCCGGCGCCACCGGTCCGCCCGTGCGGGTGTCGGCGGGTCAGTATCACAGCCTCGTGCTCACTTCCTCGGGACAGGTGTTTGCGTTCGGGCTGAATTCCCACGGCGAGCTCGGGAACATCACCGGCAACAACACGCAAAACGCCAACCCGACTCCCGCGCTGGTAACGCTGCCTGGGGCGATCGGGCCGCCCGTCCAGGTCGCGGCTGGAACTGGTTTCAGTCTTGTCCTGACCTCGACCGGTCAGCTCTACACGTTCGGGGAGAACAGTAACGGCCAGCTCGGTAACTCAGACCACATCGGAACTTCGACCGCGAATCCGTCGCCCAGCCTGATCGCTCTCCCCGGTGCGACGGGAGCGCCGGTTCAGATCGCCGCCGGCACCGATCACAGCCTTGTCGTTACCTCTTCAGGTCAGGTGTATGCGTTCGGCGACGACACGTTCGGGGAGTGCGGCCCGTCCGCCAACGGATCGGCGACGAATCCAACGCCGACGCTGGTCCCACTCCCGGCCGGCAGCGGCCCCGCGATCGGAGTGGCGGCTGGCGATGGATACAGCCTGGTGTTGACCGCGCTAGGCCAGGTATACGTGTTCGGAAACAACCGCTTCGGCGAGCTCGGAGTGGGTACGAATGCGGGGACAGCCACGGCCAACGCGAATCCGGAGCAGGTGACGCTCCCGGACGGAGCGACCTTCGACACGATCGCGACGGGCGGTCAGGCGCAGCATGCGCTCCTGACAATCGCGGACCTCGCGGTCGGGTCCGCTGCGCTCCCGGGGGGGACGGTCGGCGCGCCGTATGCCGGGAGCCCGCAGACGAGCGGCGGAACGCCGCCGTATCGTTGGTCGGCGACCGGTCTTCCGCCAGGGCTTTCGATCGATCCGACGACCGGTAGCCTGTCCGGTGCGCCGTCCGCCGCCGGCGCCTATAGGCCTGTGTTCACGATCGTCGACGGCGACGGCATCATCGCCTCGGGCCCCGTCGCCCTGGCGATCCTGCCGGCGGTGGTATCGCCCCCACGGATTGTGAGCAGCGGCGTGTCCGTCTCTGGCGCGGCTGCGGTGTTCTCGATCAGGTGCATAGGTGCGCTCGGTCAGAGCTGCGCGGAGCACGTGGTCGGGACGGCGACCGAGCGTCGCCACGGCCACAAGGTGCTGGCCGTTATCGCGAGCAAGCGAACGGGTGCAAAGCCACCCCGGACGAAGACGGCCCGGGTGACAGTCGCGCGCGGGTCGTTCACCCTCACCGGCGGGCAGAGCCGCCAGATTCGCGTCGCGCTGAACGGCACGGGCAAGGCCCTGCTGCAGAGCTTCTACCAGGTACCGGTGTCGGTCTCATTCAGCGGGACAACGAGCGTCACTGAGGCAGTGAAGTTCGCCTATCGCCGGCTTGCCGCAGGCACGACATACACCTGGTTCTTCAACAACTTGGCGACGCGAGTCGGACAGCTGAGTGCCGTTCGCCTGCCCGCCCACGCTCATGTACTCGTCACGTGCACGGGCGCGGGCTGCCCGTTTGGTCAGCGTGCAGTGCCGGCTCACGGCAAGCGGACCGTGGCACTCACGGCGTTGTTTGGGAGCGCCCAGCTGCCTCCGGGGAGCGCGATCGAGATCGTGATCACCGCGCCGAACAGCGTCGGCGTCGTCGTCCGGTACACGATGAGCCACGATCAGCCACCAACGCAGACCAAGCTGTGTGAGCCGCCGGGCGTCCCGCGCCCGACGCGGTGCGCGTAGCCGCCGGCGAGGGCTGAGTCAGCGCTCCTTCTTGGCCTCGGGGAGGACGAGCACGCTCAGACCGCCGATCACGCGACCGTCGAGGCGCTGGGTGACGTGGACCAGCGCGGCACCGCCCTCGAGCGTGCCAACAACACTGAACCAGGTCTTGCCGTGCGGTTCGAGCTTCAGGTCGGGCACCGATTGCTCCGGGCGCTCGCACTCCTCCGGAGCGGGGCGCGGCTTGGTCACGATGCCGAACCGCCCGAGCTTGCCCGGCTTCTTGAGGATCTGCTCGCCTCCGGGGAGGCCGCGCAGGAACGGCCTCGCCTGCTCGAGCGGCGCCCGCTCGGCCATGATCTCGAAGGCCCGCTCCACTCGGTCCCCGTTGAAAATCTGGAACGGGTAGATGAACTGGCCCTCGAGATGAGGGCTCATCGTGACCACGCCGAGGTTGTGCTGGCCCACGGTGGGATCGTTGTCGCCGTCGAGGTTGGCCGGCGGTGGCCCCACCTGACCCGGACCGGTGTTCTCGACAACTGCGGCGACCAGGCACTCGTGGCCAGAGCCGTCCGCTAACAGGGTCGGGACCCACGGGGTCGTGCATTGCGTGACCTGTGTCTGGCCGGCGTTGACAGCGACCTGGCTGTTCCCGATCGCGTGTGCGTTCATCGTCGTGATGCTGAGTGTGGGGTCAGCCCAGAAGAAATACACCGTTCCGTACTGCACACCGGCTGCGGCCTGGCTACGCACGTTCGCGGTGGCCAGGTATTGCTGCCCGGCTACAGGGCTCTGTTCACCAGGTGACGCCTCGATGGGATTGGTGGCGGGCACGACCCATACGTCCGGGCTCAACCACCAGGGAATACCGTGATCGATTACGAGATCGCTCACTCGGGCCCCTCTCTGATCGCGCCTTACCGTGGCGAATGCAGAAGCGCCGATACTACGGTGCCTGGTCCTTCTAACAGGCCAAAAAGGTGATGTCAAGGCATTGGCGACCCTTGCTCGACCGCGACGATCGGCCTATGCTCGCGGTGTGGATCCTGAGCTCGAGCAAGCAGCCGAGCGGGCGCGAGGGGTTTCAGTCGCTGGGGCTCGCGGGCGGTCGGACGGCGAGCGCGAGAGCGGGCCGCAGCGCGCCGCGCGAGATATGGGCAATCGTGGGTTCGCGCAGCTTGTCGCGCGCATGCATGACGGCGAGGGGATTCTGCCCGGCGGCCTCGTCCATCCGGACGTGGAGGCCGCGATCGCGGCGTCGCGCGGCGGCGGCAGGCAGTTGGACGCCGGCGTGGCCGGCGAGCTCGGGCAAGCGTTCGGGGACTCGCTCCACGACGTCCGCGTACACGCCGACGAGCACGCCGCCTCGCTGGCGCGCGCGGTGTCAGCGCGGGCGTTCGCGGTCGGAAACGACATCTTCTTCGGCGCCGGCGAGTACACCCCGCACACTCCGGGCGGCGCGCAGTTGATCGCGCACGAGGCCGCCCACGTGATCCAGCAGCGCGGGGCTCCGGCCGAGGGGCCGTTGATGGTGTCTCAGCCCGACGACGCGATGGAGCGCGAGGCCGACGCGGTGGCGCGTGACGTCGCTGGCTGACCCAGCGCGGACCTGGTTCGCGTTCCTCGACACGCGCCTCCAGGCGGCGGTTCACGCGGTCGCCGTCCAGGACGCCAACCCGGACGACGCCCTCCGGGGCCTGTACATCTCAGACGAACAGGCTCTGTCGCTGGCGGGGGATCTCGGCGCGGCTGAGGCCGACCCGCTCCTGGCCGAGGCGGCCGATCGGCTCGGACTCGACGCGCTCGACGCGGCCGTGCTGGCGGTGTGCGCCGCACCCGAGCTGCATCCCCGTTACGGCAGGCTGTACGCGTACCTGCAGGACGACGTGACCAAGCGGCTGCCGAGCCCGCGCCTCGTGGCAAGCCTGCTGAGTGGAGAACAGGTCGACGGCCGCGATGTGCTCGACTGCTTTGCGCCGACAAGCCGCCTGATGCGCGTGGGAGCGCTACGGCTGCTGACCCCGGACGATGCCGTGCCCCTTGCCGACCGGCCGATCAAGGTCGCCGACCGTCTCGCCGCGTTCCTCCTCGGAGCCGGCCCGGGCCTGTCGGAGACAAGCGCACCCGTGATCGTCCGACGCGTTCCGCTGGAGGGTGGGCTCGCTGGTCGCGCGGAAGTGGTCGACGAGGTGGCTCGCTCGCTTGCCGCCGATACGCGGCTGCCGCTGGTCGTATGTGGTCCTGACGCCGCGACGATAGTCGCCACCGCCGCCGGCGCGCCGCTGGTATTGCTCGACGCGCGCGACCTCGAGCGGCCCGGAACCCTCGCCGACGCCAGCCTCACCTGCGCGCTCGAGCGCGCGCTACTGTGCTTCGACGGACTAGGGGATCTGGGTCCGACCGATCGGACTCGCCTCCTGGACCGGATCGAGGCGCGCGGTGAACGATCGGTGTTGCTTGCGCGCACTCGCAGCGAGGCGCAGGCGCTCAGCGAGCGACCGGCGCTCCTCGTCGAGGTGCCGTTCCCGTCGTTCGCCGAGCGGCGGGAGACGTGGGAGGCTCTGACGGGAGAGCCGGCGATCGACGTCGCGGCGAAGTTCCGGCTGTCGGTCGAGCAGATCAAGGCGGCCGCCGAGGTCAGCCGGATCGCCGCCGGCGGACGCGGAGTCGCTCGGCCCGAGCCCGACGATCTCGATCTCGGCGCCCGCCACGCGTCGTCGTCACGGCTGGGGGATCTCGCCACCCGGCTGGCGCCCGGCTACCGGTGGGACGACCTCGTACTGCCCGATCGCCAGTGCGACCTGCTCCACTCGATCCAGGCGTACCTGCGCCATCGCGATCGCGTCCTGTCGGAGTGGGGGTACGAGCGCACCGTGGCGCGGACGCAGGGGATGAAAGTGCTGTTCGCGGGCGAGTCGGGCACGGGCAAGACGATGGCGGCGCAGGTGCTCGCCGCCGACCTCGGGCTCGAACTGTTCCGCGTCGATCTCGCGACGGTCGTCTCGAAGTACATCGGGGAGACCGAGAAGCATCTCGAGCGCATCTTCACGGCCGCCGACGGCTCGAACGCGATCTTGTTCTTCGACGAGGCCGACGCGCTGTTCGGCAAGCGCTCCGAGGTGTCGGACGCCCACGACCGCTACGCGAACATCGAGGTCGCCTACCTCCTGCAACGGATGGAGGCGTATCCCGGCGCGGTGATCCTCGCCACGAACTTCAAGCGCAACATCGACGACGCGTTCGTCCGCCGCCTCGACTTCGTCGTCGACTTCCCGTTCCCGGAGGTCGACGACCGCAAGCGCATCTGGCGTCTGGTGCTGCCGGCGCAGGCGCCCGTCGCCGAGGACCTCGACCTCGATTTCCTCGCCACCCAGTTCAAGCTGTCGGGCGGCGGGATCCGCAACTGCTCGCTGGCGGCTGCGTTCCGCGCGGCCGACGAGGGGTCGGCGATCGAGATGCGCCACCTCGTCCGAGCGGTCGCGCAGGAATACGGCAAGCAGGGACGGCTGACCCTCGAGGCGGACTTCGAGCGGTTCCACTCGCTCGTCCGGGGGAGCGACACCGGTTGAACCGCGGCCGGCGGGCGGCGTCAGCTGTTCTTGGGTGGGTTGAAGCGCGTGAAGTCGGCGGCGACCACGTCCGGGACGACCACGCCCTTCTTGGCCGGGTCCGGATGCGCCGCCCAGCGGGCGAGGGTCGACGTTGTCGCGCGGTTGCCGGCGAGTCGCTGAAGCGTGAGCGCGCGGGCCGCGACCGGGGGTCCGGGCGCTGGCTGGCGTTGCAGACGCTGGTTGGCGCCGGCTTTTCCTGCAGGCTCTGGCTTGGCGCGGTCCGGGTGCTCCCTCACTGAGGGCAATCCTAACCGCGCTCGACGAGCGCCATCCACGCGAGGCTGCGCAGGGTCGCCTCGAGCTGCTGTGGCTCCAGTAGCGGTCCGCCCCTTGCGGCCAGGTCCGCGCGCAACTGATCGCGGTCGCGACTGCCGTCGGCAAGCTCGAGCAGCGCGCGGATCACCGGCCCGTCAAGCTCGACCACCCCTCCGAGCAGCGTCGTGCAGTAGCGCTCGTTTGGCGCCTGCAACCGCGCCAGCGCGCTGACCCGCGGTCGATCGGCATCCGCGGAGCCCAGTGGCGGCGGGTCGAGGTGCATGGTCACGCGCCCCCGACGGACCGCGTCGAAAAGCGCGTCGGCGAGATCGGTCGTGCCGACGCCCAACTCCGCCTGCACCCGGTCGAACGTGACGGGCGGCGGGGCAAGGCCCGCGAGCGCCTTCAGGAGCACGTCGGGCTCCGCGCCGAGACCGCCGAGCGGACCGGCGGGGCGGAAGTGAAGCCGGGTCATTCTGCCGCGATCAATGGTGTCGGCGACGATTCGGTTCGCCCGGCACAGGATCGAGTCGCGAAAGCGGCGCCAGACCAGGAAATCGACGATCTGCTCGTATGCGACCCGGTCGCCGCCGGAAAGCTGGCGCAGGCCCTCCTCGACATCCGGCTCCCACGGCCCGGAGACGCGGTGGAAGCTCGCCTCGCCGACGTACCGGAGGTGGTGTTTGGCCGCGGCGCCCGCGAACTCCGCGAACCAGACAGGTCCCCAGTGCTCGCTGAGGAGGTCGTGGACGAGGAAGTCCGTGGATGCCTGCGCGAGCGACGGCAGCTCGCTCGCGAGCAAGGCGCCCCATGCGTCGGCGTCGGAGCGAAGCTCGCTGAGCGTGCCGAACAGCTCACGGCCGCGTCGGGCGATCTCGGTGGGTTCGCCTGCGTCGCCCGCGTACCAGACCGCCAGCTCGCGCAATGCGCGGCGAAAATGTCCGCCCGGGTGGGTGTTGAAGGAGATGTAGGCGAGCCCGTCCGGCGCGAGGTGCCGATCGCACACCGACAGGAGCGCATCGCGAGTCTCCTGGTCGACCCACGTGTAGACGCCGTGTGCGACCACATAGTCGAATTCGCCGAGCGACCCCTTGTCGAGGTCACGCAGATCGCCGACCTGAAAGTCAACGTTGTCCAGCCCGAGCGCCCGCGCCGCGCTGCGGGCACTCGCGATCGCGGTCGCTGCGAGATCGATGCCGACCAGGCTCGTGCTCGGCAGGGCGTAGCCGATCCCGATCAGGTTCTCACCGGAGCCACAGCCAAGCTCGAGCACGCGGCAGGACGCGGGGGACGGAGGATCCAGACCGTGTAGGAACCCCACCGTCGAGATCTGGTCGGGGTGGCTCGCCGCGTGGGAAAAGCCCGAGTACGGAACGTCGTCGTAGATCGTCAATCGAGCAGTTCCACCGTTTTGAAGTTAGTCAGATTTCCGCAGTGATGGTGGCGCTGGACGGGGTGGCGCCGGGCCGCCGCGACCGCCCGGTGGTTTCCCCACGCGCGTCGCACCGGGGTATATATTCGCGGTCCGGGGACCATGGGGCTTGTGATCGATGTACCGCTCAATACATCCCTCGCCGATCTCGACGAGGCTCTGCGCACGCTGCTCAGGCGCGAGCTAGAGCGGCGAGGATTCGAAGGCGTCGACATCTCGTTCGACGCGCCGTCGCGCGAGTGGGCCGGCAAGCTGACCGGTCCCACCGTGAGCGTGTTCCTCTATGACCTGCGCGAGGCGCGCGACCAGGCGGACATCTCGGGGGGCGAGAATCGGGAGAACGGACGAGCGGTGATCACCACACCGCCGCTCCGGCTCGAGGCCACCTATGCGATCACGGCCTGGTCCAAGGCAGTCGAGGACGAGCATCGCCTGCTCTCCCAGTTGCTCAGCATTCTTCACTCCTACCGCTCGATTCCTGCCGACCTGCGCAACGGGCGGCTTGCGGAGGCCGGCACGATCGAGACGATGGTGGGTCGTCCGGTGGAGGAGAAGGCCGATTTCTGGACGGCCGTCGGCGGCCAGTACAAGCCATCGATCGATTTTGCGGTGCGTCTCTCGATCACCTCCGGAGCGGTGTTCGTCCGGGGACCGGAGGTACGCACTCAGACGATCCAGGCCAGGCAGGTCGACCGTCCGAAGGCGACGATGGTCGAGCTTTACCGATTCGGAGGGACGGTCACCGACGCGACTGGTACCGCGATCTCCGACGCGTGGGTGACGATTCCGGAGTCGGGGGTGTGGACCTCGAGCGACGCTGTCGGACGGTTCGTGTTCGACCGCGTGCGGCCCGGAGTCCACCGACTCGTTGTGCGCACCCGCGAGGGAGGTGAGCTTGCCGCCACCGTCACCGTTCCTGGTGAGCGGATCGATCTCGTCGTCGGCGAGCGCCCGTCGCGGGGCGGCTCGCGTGGAACCACGAAGAAGTCATAGCTGGAGTTGCTAACGCCCTGAGGCACCAACCGGAGGTCGAGGAGACAAATGCCAACTTATTTGACGCCGGGTGTCTATATCGAGGAGATGCCGTCGGCCTCCAAGCCGATCGAGGGGGTCGGAACGTCCACCGCCGCCTTCGTCGGTCTTGCTCCCGGCGGCCCGGTTAACACACCGATGCGAATCTCGAACTGGTCGCAGTTCGCGCGGATCTTCGGCGATCCGGAGACGCCCGCCAACGGGCCGTTCGTCGACGGCGCGTATCTCGGGCATGCCGTCTACGGCTTCTTCCTCAACGGTGGGGGCCTGTGTTGGGTGGTTCGCGTCGGCGCCGAGGGCGCCGGCCAGGTTGCGCGGGCGGCGCTTCCGGCAGCGACGGACAAGGACGTGGAGGCGTACCGGGTCGTCGCCCTCGAGGGCGTGAGCGAACAGATCAAGGTGGAGGTCCAGGAGGAACCGTCGACCGCCGAGGGAGCTAGCGAGGACAAGACCTTCACGCTGATCGTCACCGCCGGCGCTGTTGAGGAGAGGCTTGAAGGCCTGTCTCAGAAGAAGGGGCGCCAGAACATCGCCACGAGGGTCAACTCGGCCTCGAAACTGATCAAGATCGAGCCAACCGGCGAATCGCTTCCCGATGCCCAACGCCTCCCCGCGCCCGGGAATTACACCCTGTCAGTTCCACCGCGATCGATCAGCAAGGTCGGTGCCGGTGAGTTCGAAGGGGACGTGGCCGAGCGCACCGGGATGGGTGGGTTCGCCGCGGTCGACGAGATCACCATGATCGTCATGCCCGACCTGATGAGCCTCAAGCAGAACGGAGACGACTCGGCCCTCCGTGACGTCCAGGGCAAGATGATCGCGCACTGCGAGAACATGGGTGACCGCATGGCGCTCATCGACACGCCGCCCGATCTGCGGCCGCAGGACGTGCTCGAGTGGCGTTCGGACGTCGCCGGTTACGACTCGAAGATGGCCGCTCTGTACTGGCCGTGGATCGAGGTCATGGATCCGATTACTCGCCGGCCGATCATGGTGCCGCCGTCGGGCCACATGGCCGGGGTGTGGGCTCGCACCGACGCCCGTCGCGGGGTGCACAAGGCGCCGGCGAACGAGGTCGTGATGGGCGCGATCGGGCTCGCCTTCCAGGTCACCGGGGCAGAGCAGGGCGCGCTGAATCAGGTTGGAATCAACTGCATTCGATCGTTCCGCAACCGAGGCAACCGCGTGTGGGGGGCCCGCACGCTCTCCAGCGATCCCGAGTGGCGGTATATCAACGTGCGTCGGCTGTTCAACTACGTCGCCGAGTCGATCGTGACCGGGACGCAGTGGAGCGTGTTCGAGCCCAACGATCAGCGGCTCTGGATGCAGTTGAAGATCGCGGCCACGAACTTCCTGATGCGGGTGTGGCGGAGCGGAGCCCTGTTCGGAGCGACTCCCGAGCAGGCGTTCTACGTGAAATGCGACGAGGAGACGAACCCGCCGGAGGTGATCGAGGCGGGTCAGGTCGTATGCGAGATCGGCATCGCACCGGTGAAGCCGGCCGAGTTCGTAGTCTTCCGCCTGAGTCAGTTCACGGGCGGTGGCGGCGAGGCGGAAGTCGAGGAGTGAGCTCGTTTGAGTCCAGTGTTCGTATCGACCAAGGAGCGATGAATGGCTGACGAAAGCGTTATCCCGATTGCATACACGAAGATCAGCATCGATCAGGACGCCGGCGGGGTGTTCACATCGTGCACGTTCCCGAGCATGACTCTCAACAGCCAGCCGCTCGATGTCTTCACCCAGGACGGCAAGGGCGAGAAGCTCCATACAAATGCGATCCTGACCTTCGGCGATGTAACGCTGACACGCGGCATCACAAACAACAAGTACTTCCACGACTGGGCGGTGTCACTCGCACAGCAGGGCATGTCGGGACAAACCAAGGACGTGACGCTGGACGCCTGTGACAACCAGGGCAACTCGATCATGACCTGGAGTCTGTCCGAGGCGTTCATCAAGAGCTACAGCCCCGGGCAGGGCCAGGCGGGCGCAACCACTGTCCTGACCGAGACCGTCGTGCTGGGATTCAAGGAGGCGACTAGGACCGCCTGATCGAGCAAATCAGATCGCAGGGGTGGCCAATGCAGACCGAAGTCGAGTTCACGCTGCCGCGGGGTTATGCCGACGCGGCCGGGAACGTCCACCGAGACGGCAGGATGCGCCTCGCCACGGCGCGGGACGAGATCGAGCCCCTGCGGGAGCCCGAGGTGCGCCAGAACCAGGCGTATCTCAGCGTGCTACTGCTGGCGCGCACGGTGACGCGTATCGGGGACATCACCGAGGTGACGCCGGAGCTCATCGAGGGGCTGTACGCCGGTGACTTCGATCACCTCCAGCGCCTTTACGAGCGGATCAACGGTAACGGCGACGCCGTGGGGGTGGTGAGTTGTCCCCATTGCGCGCACCGGTTCGAGGTGGACCTGACCGAGATCGAGGACGGTCGATTGGGGGAATGACAAGGCCGTCTCCCGAAGATCTGCTCCTGGAGACGGCCCGGCTCGCGTATCACTTCCACTGGCCACTGGACACGATTCTCGATCTGGAGCATCCCGATCGCCGGCTGTTCCTTTCCGAGGCGTCAGCACTCGCCGGCGAGGCGGCTCCCGCGGCGCTCGCGCCTGAGACCGGGGACTGACGCATGGAGGGCTCGAACCGCATGCCGGAGCGACCAGTTGTGTCGCTGGCGCGCAGGGCTGGCGCGGGAAGCGCCGTGGATCAGACGCGCGCCGATGCCGGCTTCGCGGGTCAGCCGGTTGCGCGAATCGCGTCGCGGCCGCTGCTCCGTCGGGCGGCCCGCCTCGCGCGGCTGATCGGTGATCTGGGCGAGTCGGTCGCGGCCGCCCGCAATCGCATTCGCGTACCGCGCCTGGGCGAGAGGGTCGCAGCGGCCAGGGAACCGAAGCTGCTGAGGTCGGCGACGCGCCTGGCGCCGGCACGCCGGGTCACGCCGGCGACGCGTCCGCCGCGTCCGCCGAGTGCGCCGCGCGCCGCGCGCGTCGTCGCGCGGAGGCGTGCGACGCCCGCCAGGCCGGCGGTCGGTGGTCGGGGCGAGGTCGCGATCGGCGAGACGATCTACACGGGGCTCGGTTGGGATGACGCGCAGGGGCTGTCCGAGGCTGTGGCGCCGGCGCTCGGCGAGGCCGCTTGGGCTGGGGTTGGCGAGGCTGCGGTTAGCGCGGGTGCGTTCAGTGAGGGCCCGGCGAACGAGGCCGCGGTCAGTGAGGGTCCGGTGAGCGAGGGTGTGGTGAGCAAGGGGGTGGTGAGCGAGGGTGTGGTGAGCGAGACCGCGGCGGGCGCCGAGCCGAGCGCAGTCTTGGCACGCTCGGCGCAGCCGGGACTGCGGGTAGCCGAGCCCGAGCCGATCCCGCCCGGGCTTCCCGAGGACATGCACTACCTCTGGCAGGTCTGGCAGCAGGAGAAGCCGGGCGGTCGCGGTTGGCTCGAGCGGAGTCGCGGTGCCCGGATCCTCGAGGGCGCGTCGCCGGAGCCAGCCCCGCGGGCGGAGGTGGCGCGGACGGAGGTGGCGCGGACGGAGGTGGCGCGGGCGGAGGTGGCGCGGGCGGAAGTGGCGCGGACGGAGGCGATCCCGCCCGAGCAGCCGCCGGCGCCTGGGCACTCGCCGGCGCCTGCGCAGCGGCCGGCGACTGAGGACTCGCCGGCGCCTGCGCAGCGGCCGGCGACTGAGGACTCACCGGGGCCTGAGCGGCCGCCGGCGCTCGAGCAGCCGATGGCGACCGAGCTACGCGCCGGCGGGCCGGACGTGGCCGTCCCGCCCGAGCAAGCGGCCGTCCCTGAATTCGCCGTCGCGGAGCCGGCCCAGCTGCTGTCGAGATCCGCGTTGCCTGACGCCGCGCCGCCGGCACCGCCGGCTGCGGTCTCGAGCTCGCCGAGCTGCGCCCGACGCCAAACCGTCGCCCGAGCCGGCTGCGCCCACCCCCGCGCCAGCGCGCCAACGACTCGCGCGGCGGCCGATGCGCGACGTGCCGTCGCCCGCGGTCTCGGTACCCGACCCGCCTCACGTTCCCGTGGCCGAGCCGGTCGCCGAGGGCCGGCGGGCGCCGGCGCCGGCGGCCGAACCGCCGGCGCAGGTTGTGCCAACGGCCATTGCGCCGGCGACATCGGTCGAGCCCGCAGCCGCTTCGCAGCCCGTGATCCCGGAGGTGCTCGGGCTCGGCCTTCCTGCGGCGCCACCGGACCAGCCCGAGGGTGAGCCGCGAACGGAGCCGGCATCGGGGGCATTGCCGTCGCCGCAGGCATCGCCACCGCCGTCGGCATTGTCGCCACCGCCGCCAGCATCGCCACCACCGCCGGCATCGCCACCACCGCCGGCATCGCCACCACCGCCGGCGGCGACGCCGCCAGCCGGTCAGGCCGGGCTCCGGCGGATCGCGAGAAAGCCGGCCCCCGGCGCGCGGCCAAGCGACTCGGAACCGCCACGAACGAGTGAGGCCGCGCAAGGACCGTCTGCCTCCGTCGATGCGGAGGTGACCGCACCCGAGGTTGGCGCGCCCGCTCCCGCAGCGATCGAACCGGTCGCCGCGCGTCCCGCGGCTGAGCCGGCGTCGCCGGGACCTGCCGGCGCATCCGATTCGCTGCTGGCGCCGTCGCTGTCGCCAGCGCCGTCGCCGTCGCCGTCGCCGGCGCCGGCGCCGATCGCGGCGGTCGGGCCAAGCGTGCTCCAGACACCGGCGATCAGCCCCCGGCCGTTGACCGTCGCGCGCCGCGCCGCGCCCGAGCCAGCTGAGCCGACGGACGGCGCAATCGAGCCAGGCGCATCTCTGCTGGCGCCGCCCCAATCGGCGCGACCGGTCCTACGTCGCCAGGTCTCCGCGCCGGAGTCGCGGGTGCCCGATCCGGAGCCGCCAATTGCCCGCGCGCACCGGAGCGCGGCGTCGGCGCCCGACATGCCCGCGCCTGCCGAATCCCCGCCGACGCCAGCGGAGGTGCCGGTGAAGGCGCCGGGACTGATGCGGCGCGCGCTCCACTCGCTCGGCCTGCTCCGGCCCGCGGCGCCGAGCCCCACGGTCGCGGAGCCGCCGCCGCCGCCCACCGCGGCGCTGTCGCCGCCCGTTGTGGAGTCGCCGCTGCCCATCGTGGAATCGCCAGCCGTTGTCGCACCGCCACCGCTGTCCGAAGCGGCCCCCGATCGTCCGATGGTCCAGCTCAGCCGAGCCCTGCGCCGACCGTCCCCACCGCCGTCGTCACTCCCGACGCCGCAGCTGCTCGGAGTGCCAGAGCACCCGCCGGTGGCGCCCGGGCTGCCGACGCGAACCGCCGCGCCGCCGCCGCCCGCACCGCAGCTGCTCTCGCCGGCGTTCCCCGTGACTACTACGGCGCTCCCCGCCGCTCCGGAGCCGCCCGCGCCCGCGCCGGCACCCACCCCTGCGCCGGCACCCGCCCCGTTGGCTCGCTTCCCGCTCACTCGACAACCCGCAGGCGCCACAGCCACGAGCGCCACAGCCCCGAGCGCCGCCGCCCCGGTGACGGCGGCCGTCGGCGGCGGTGGAGGGGGCGGCGCCGACATCGATCACATCTACCGCGAGCTGCTCCGTCGCCTGCGCGAGGAGCGCGAGCAGCTCGGCCAAAGCGTCAGCGAGCCGTTCTAGCGATGCCACCGTCACCGATCACGCCGGGCAGCATCTTCGTCGTCACCGTTCCCGACATCGACACGATCGGGATGTTCACGCGCTGCTCGGGTCTAGAGCTACAGGTCGACGTGCTCGAGTACGCGGAGGGTGGGAACAACGAGTTCGTCCATCAGCTGCCCGGCCGGATCAGGTACCCGAACCTCGTCCTCGCCCGCGGCCTGACGAACGAGGACGCGGTGTTCGCGTGGTTCACTGCGACGCGCACGAAGGCCGAGCTCAAGGAAGTGACGATCACGTTCCAGACGCACACGGCGCAGCCGATCCGGACGTTCACGTTCGCGGACGCGTTTCCGGTGAGATGGACCGGACCGGTGTCCGAGGCCGGAACCTCGACGGTTGCGATGGAGACTCTCGAAATCGCTCACGGCGGACTCAAGGGAGCCTGAGATGCCATATCCGCAGGGGTTCCAGAAGGCGCAGCTCGCGATCGACGGCGACACGATCCAGTGCGGGTTCAACCCGCAGGACTACACGGTCTCGAAGACGAACGTGTGGACCTACAAGCCGACCCAGGGGAAGGATCGTCCCGACGCCGAGTTCGGGGGTGGGCTGCCGATGACGTACAAGCTGTCGCTCCTACTGGACTCCTCGCTCGACGGCCCGGACGCCAGCATCAAGGACCAGGCGAACAAGCTGATGCAGGCGATGCACGGCAACGGGAGCGCCCCGAAGTTCGTCGAGTTCAGCTGGGGGTCGGTGAAGCTCCCCAAGGCGGCGCCGGTCTCGATCTCGATCCACTACGTGCTGTTCCGCCCGAACGGGGAGCCGGTGCGCGCGTTCGTCGACCTCGAGCTGGCGCAGGCCGAGGACACGGCGCCGGTCGGCCAGGCCCAGAACCCCACCACGCGCGCGATCGCCGGCCTGCGGTCGCGGATGATCCAGGATGGTGACTCACTCCCGTCGATCGCGTACGAGGCATACGGCGACGCCACCCAGTGGCGCGCGATTGCGGAGGTCAACGGCATCGACGATCCCCTCCGTCTCCGGCGCGGCAGCACGCTCACGATCCCGAGCCTCGATACATGAGCGCGACAAGCTCCGAGAAGCACGTCGCGCTGTATTCGGTCCTCGTCGACGGTCAGGAGGTCGACGAACAGCTCGGCCGGCGCATTCGTGAGGTCAGAGTGCTCAATTATCTGAGGCTGCCCGACGTGTGTACGTTCACGACCTCGTTCCCCAAAGGTGAGGAGGGCCAGCCCGAGCCGATCGATCAGCAACCGTTCCAGATCGGCAGCAAGCTCGAGATCCGTCTGGGCGCGCGCGAAGACCTGACCACGACCACGCTGTTCGAGGGTGAGATCGTCACGCTCGAGCCGAACTTCGGGTCCGGCGGAGTCGAGCTGACCGTCCGCGGCTTCGACCGAGCCCACGTGCTGCTCCGCGCCCGCAACAGTCGCACGTTCCAAAACCAGACCTCGAGTGACATCGTCACCAAGCTCGTCCAGGACGCGGGCTTCACCGCGGACTGCGATCCGAGCGGCGATCCGCACGAGTTCATGCAGCAGGACAACGAGACCGACTGGGATTTCATCTGGCGACTCGCCGATCGCGTCGGCTTCGAGTTCGTGATGGAGGGCCGGACGGCCCACTTCCGCAAGCCCTCACCCGACGGCGCGATCGACCTCGAATGGCCCACGGTGCTGCACTCGTTCACCCCCCGCGTCACCGCCGTGCAGCAGGTGCAGCAGGTGACGCTGCTCGCCCAGGATCCGATGACGAATCAGGCGATCAACGTGAGCGCGTCGTCACCGAATCAGATCGCCCAGATCGGGCTCGATCGTGCCACGGTGGCGTCAGCGTTCGGAGGGGCGACGGCTCACATCGCGAGCGAGCCCGTCAAGAGCCAGTCAGAAGGGCAGGCCGTGGCTCAGGCTCTCCTCGACCTGCTCGCGAACGCGTACGTGGCGGCCGAGGGTGTCACCGACGGCGACCCGAGGATCAGGGCAGGCGCCAAGGTGACGGTCAGCGGCGTCGGTGAGAGGTTCAGTGGCACCTATCGCGTCGCGAGTGCCACCCACGTGCTGCGCGGCGGCAGCACGTACGAGACGCGGTTTGCCAACTCGCCGACCCACACTCTGCTGGGGGCGGTTGGCGGCGGCCGCGGAAACGGCATCGCCACGTTCGGCTCGCAACTCGTGATCGGCCTCGTGACGAACAACTCCGACCCCCAGAACCTCGGACGCGTTCGTGTCAGCTATCCGGCGCTCGGCTCGGACGTCGAGGGGGCTTGGGCGCGGGTCGTGACGCCGAGCGCAGGGAACGAGCGCGGGTTGCTGATGCTCCCGGTGGTGGGCGAGGAGGTCCTCATCGGGTTCGAGCACGGCGATACCACGCGGCCGTACGTGCTCGGCTCGCTGTTCAACGGCCAGGCCACACCGGGAGACGACCTCCTTCACGGCGAGGACGGATCGTTCGTGGTCAAGAGCGACCAGCAGATCTACATGGAGTCCAAGGACACCTGCACGATCAAGAGCGGCGCGAAGCTCGAGGTGCAGGCCGCCGACAACGTCGAGGAGACCTACCAACAGGACTGGACCGCTCAGATCAACGGCAGCGCCACGCTGAAAGCCAGTCAGCCGTTCGAGATCGATGGTCAGAACGTGACGATCAACGGACAGTCCCAGGTGAGCATCCAGGGCAACACGTCCCTCACCATCTCGTGCGGTGGCGCTCAGATCCAGCTCTCAAGCTCGGGCGTGCAGATCAGCGCCCCGATGATCACCCTGGGGTGAACCGGGCCATGCCAGACATTCTCGGCTCGGGTCTCGGCTTCCCATTGGGCACCGATCATCGCGGCGCGATCGCGCTCGTCAGCGGACGCGAGGACATCGAGCAGGCGCTCAAGGTGATCCTCGGGACGGCTCCGGGAGAGCGGCCGATGCGCCCCGAGTTCGGTTGCGCGATTCACGACTTCGTGTTCGACACGATCGACGCGGCAACGGTCGGCCGGATCGAGACCGCGGTTCGCGCGGCGACCGCGAGGTGGGAGCCGCGGATCGACGTGACGTCGATCGACTTCGATCTAGCGCAGGTGGACGACGGAGCCCTGCTGATCACGATCCACTACCGGATTCGTGCGACCAATGAGTCGCACAACCTCGTGTATCCGTTCTACCTCATCCCCGCCGAGGAGCTGGCGTGACGCTTCCGCAGATCGAGCTCGACGATCGCCGCTTCCAGGCGCTTGTGTCCGAAGCCCGGATGCGCATCGCGCGCAGCTGTCCCGAATGGACCGAGCACAACGTCTCGGATCCGGGGATCACGTTGATCGAGCTGTTCGCGTGGATGACCGACATGCTCAGCTACCGGGTCAATCGCCTGCCGGACAAGCTCCACGTCGCGCTGCTCGAGCTGCTCGGCGTCGAGCTGCACGGACCCACCGCCGCGCGCACCCACGTGCGCTTCCGGCTCGCCGCGCCGCTCGTGAGCCCGCTCGTAATCCCGGCCTCCACAACCGAGGTCGGGACACTCCGCACCGCGACCGAGGAGTCGATCGTCTTCCAGGTGTCAGACGACTTCGCGATTGCGCCGGCCAAGCCGGCGGCGTATGTCGTCGAGCGCGACGGCAAGGCCAAGGTGATCGCGGTGGCCGGCGGGACCGCACGTCCGCAGGGGCCCGATCGCCTGCCGTTCGGGAGCCCGCCCAAGGTCGACGATGCGCTCTACGTCGGGTTCGAGGACGACATTGCGAACCTCGTGATCCGGGTCGACATCGACGGTTCGACGGCGCGCGGCGCCGGCGTGGACCCGGAAGATCCCCCGCTTCGCTGGGAGGTGAGCGGGTCCGGCGGGCTGTGGGCCGATGCTCAGGTGCTTTCCGACACCACGGGTGGTTTCAACTACGGTCCCGGCGCGGTCGAGCTTCAGTGCCCGCCCGACGCCGCGATCGCCTCGCTGGCCGGCCAGCGCATGCGCTGGCTGCGCTGCCGGGTGGCCCACCAAACGCGCCGCGGGATCGCCGGCGCGCCGTACACGCACCCACCCGAGATCTATTCGATCGGGGCGGTCGTGATGGGGGCACTGGTTGGCGTGGAGCACGCCGCACGGGTGCCCGAGGAGCCGCTCGGCACGAGCGACGGGACCCCTGGCCAGTCGTTCGCGCTGCGCTTCTCTCCGGTGCTGCCACCGAAGGCCGAGGAGACGCTCGAGGTCCGGGAGCCCGGATCCGACCGCTGGGTCCAGTGGACGCTGGTCGAGTCATTTGCCGAGTCGGGCCCCGCGGATCGGCACTTCAAGCTCGACGCCAACGGCGGCGCGATCGAGCTCGGTCCCGCCGTCCGCCAGCCTGACGGGGGTTGGACGCAGTACGGCGCGCCGCCGCCACAGGGAGCGGATCTGCGGATGGGCGCCTACCGCTACGGCGGAGGGAGGGTGGGAAACGTCGCGGCCGAGACGCTGACGACTCTGCGCAGCCCGATTCCGGGGGTCGCGTCAGTGATGAATCCGCGGCCGGCGTACGGCGGCGTCGATCCCGAGCCGCTCGAGTCGGCGCGACAGCGCGCGGCCATGGAGATCCGAACCCGGTATCGCGCCGTCACGGCCGAGGATTTCGAGTTCCTCGTCGGCCAGGCCTCGTCGCGCGTCGGCCGCACCATCTGCCTGGCACCGCAAGCGCCCACCGATCCGATTCGCGTGCACATTCTCGCGCGCGTCGCGCCCGCCGATCGGCGCCTCACCTACGAGGAGCTGATGCCGGACGAAGAGCTCCTGAGCGAGGTCGCGGCCTATCTGGACGGCCGGCGGGTGATCGGGACCACCGTGCATCTACTGCCGGTCAGGTTGCGCGGTGTCTCGGTCGTCGTCAACCTCCAGGCCGAGCCCCACGCCGTTCTCCAGCGGGTCGAGGAGGAGGTCCTCCAGGCCCTCAACACGTATCTGAACCCGCTGGTCGGCGGTTCACCAACCGGCCCGGGAAGCGGATGGGCGTTCGGCCGGCTCCTCAACCAGGGCGAGCTCTACCAGATCGTCCACGCGGTGGACGGCGTGCAGTTCGTGAAGATCCTGCGCGTCTACGAGACCAACCTCGAGACCGGCGAGCAGGCTCCGCAGCCCACCGGCAGTCACATCGCGCTCGAGCCCGATGAGCTGCTGGCGTCCGGCGGACACGTCGTCCGGGCGGTGCATCCGGAGATCGGATGACCGATACCGACTCTGATAGCGCAGGCGACGGCGCGTCGGCCGATGGCACCCGCGAGATCACCGGGTTCGTCACCTACCACGGAGAGGGGTTCGCGGTCGTACGGCCGGCGGCGGAGCGTGGCGAGCATCCGCAGCCGACACCGGCGACAAATCGACGTTACCTCCGTGGGGCTCTACCCGAGCTCTATCAGGAGCACGACTTCACGATGCGGTTTGTGGCCGCGTTCGAAGCCGTCCTCGATCCGCTCGTGGCGGTGCTCGACACGCTGCCGGCACACTTCGATCTCGAGCTCGCACCGCTCGACATCCTCGACCTCGCCACCAAGTGGCTGGGCCTCGAGCACAACGAGGCGCAGCCCGCCTCTCAACTTCGAAAGCTCGTGCTGCGGACGGCCGAGCTCGGGCGCCTTCGCGGCACGTACGCCGGCGTCGAGCTTGCGGTGAAGCTCAACTTCCCGGATCTGCCGCTGCGGATCGAAGATGGTGGCGGGACGGCATGGTCGACGGACGGCGAGCTGCCCAAGCCCGGTCTCCCGTCGTTCGTCGTCTATTGCGACACGCCGATCTCACGCGAGGAGGCCGCCGAGGTGGCGCGCGTGGTCGAGTCGGTCAAACCGGTGCACGTGGGATTCCGGTTGCGGATCAAGGGGCCGAGGAAAGAGGCGGCAGCGGAGTAGCGATGCGATTCGTTCGACGCGTGACCCGTCCCGCGACTCCGGACCTCAAGACGGAATCGATGCCGAGTTCGACGGCTCAGACGCTTGCCGGGCGCGCGCTGACCCTGCAACGCACGATCGGGAACGCGGCCGTCGCGCGGGTGGTGGAGTCGGGGGATCGCGGCGCGCGACTCGCCCGCGCGCCGGCGGACGCGCCATGGGCGTTTGACCCGGCGCCGAAGCCGATCGACCTGTATCCGTGGAACAGCCCGGACCCGGCCGTCCGCGCCCGATGGAACCAGCAGTTGGAATGGTCGCTCCGGGCGCCCAAGAACGTGAGGATCGACGTCACCGCGAAGGGCCTGGCGAGCGCCCAGGCGACCGCTGTGACCGCGCCGCCGGCGCCCACCGCTCCCGCGCCGGCCACCTCGAACGATCCGACACCGTCACCGAGCGGCCCGTCGGTGACGATGAGCCCGGGCCACGAGAAAGGCGTCCAGGTCCAGGTGTCGTGGACCGACGTCGCCGAGGCTCACACCAAACCGTCTGGACCGGGCGCCGGGCCTGACGCTCACGCCACCACCGACACGCAGGGCCAGCTACAGGCGAGCGTGACGATCGTGTACCACGACGACGACAAGCCGGGATGGGAATGGGCGACCCAAGTGCAGCTGAACTGGTCGAGCGCGGCGACGCTGGCCACAGCCAAGGGGCAGTTGATCCAGCTGTCGAGCGTGCAGATCGGGGATCAGCTCGCGTACGTCATCCCGCTGTGGAAGGCCGCCCAACTCCAGATCTTCGGCCAGATCATGTTCGGCGAAGGCCTCGACCGCAGCACCCAGGCACAGGTCAGCGGCGGCGGTCAGATCCAGATCAAGGTCTCCGAGCACGTCCAGCTGTTCCTCCAGGCCGGCGTCGGGGGGACCGAGGCCTCCGGAGCCGGACATTCGCCGGCCGTGACCGGCGACGCCAGCATCGGCGTCGGCGTCATCTACCAGTTCTAGAAGCGGGGTTCCCGGTGCGATGAACGGCCGCTAACGGGCGCGCTCGGCAGCTTGACACCTGCTGCAACGGCGTCTACCTTCGACGTTGGGGGTCTCATGAGGATTTGTCCTAGCTGCGGACGTGAGAACGGGGATGACCGCGACTTCTGCGTTTGCGGTGAGTATCTGCGCTGGGAGCAGACCGAGCACATGCAGGCGGTCAAGCCGGCGACGGCTGGTGAAGCTGAGCTCGTCGGCAGCGGCGCCGTGGTCGACGCGCCACCGACCCCCGTCGATCCGAACGTCACGCTGGCGCCGGCTGCGAGGCCGTCAGGTTCACCACAGGGCGCTCGAGACGGCGGCGATCAGTCGGTCGCCGAACCGCCGCCCGGCGCGGCTACGCTGTTGCTGCGCCGACCCGAGGACGAGGAAGCGGGGACAGGCCCCCTCCAGCTCGCCGTCAAGCCCGGCGAGCGCACCACGCTGATTGCGCTGATCCGCAACGAGAGCGGCGTCGTCGACAACTATGACCTCTCGGTCAGGGGTTTCCCGGACGGCTGGTGGAGCGCGACCCCGCCGACCGCCTATCTCGTCCCGTTTGGGACGAGCGGCGCGTACGAGCAGGAAATCCAGATCCACCTGCACCCACCGCGCGCGCCCGATGCCCAGGCCACGGGATGGCCGTTTGAGGTGGTGGCGTTCTCGCGTGCATTCCAGACACAGGTGGCGAGCGCTCCGGCGACAGTGCGCATCACCCCCTACGACGAACTCGCCGCCACGGTCTCGCCCGACCGAGCGTCGGGGCGGCTCAAGGCGCGGTTCGTGCTCACGGTCCGCAATCGCGCGAATGCGCCGGTCGACGTAGTGGTGAACGCGCAGGACACCGATGGCGAGTGCCAGTTCCGGTTCGTGGCCCCCTCGGTCACGATCGACCCCGGTCGCGGCGTGGAGGCCCCATTCACGGTCATTCCGCCCAAGCAGATCTGGATCGGGCGGGCGAAGGACCGGTCGATAGCGGTTACCGCGACGCCCGTCGGCGACGAACAGCCGCGTCCTCCACGGACGGTCACCTACCGCCAGCGGTCGTGGCTTCCGTGGTGGCTCGCGGTCGTGGCGCCGCTGATCGCCGTGGCGGTGGTCGCGGTCGTGCTGTTGATGCCCAAGCAAACCGTCGTCCCGAATCTGAAGAAGGCGAACGGTTCGTTCGCGGCGGGGGCGGTGCTGCGCGCCGCCGGCCTTAAGCTCTCGCCGCAGATCGGGCAGACGATGGATCCGACTGCGCCGGTGGGGTCGATCGTCAAACAAGACCCGGCAGCCGGGACCAAGGTCAAGCGCGGCTCGACCGTGAGCATCGAGGTGGCGGTGGGAGCCATGAAGGTGACGGTGCCGCCCGTCGTCGGTGTGTCGCCAGCGACGGCCGCGCTAGAGCTGAAAGCCGCCGGTCTTCAGCTCGGCACGGTCTCGCCTATGAACGACACCGCGAACGTCGCTAGCCAGATCCCGGCCGCCGGCATGATGGTCGCAAAGGGCTCGCCCGTCGCGCTGTTCCTCCCGCCCCCGCCGCCGGGGAGCAAGAGCTCCACGACCTCGACCAGCGGGACGGCCTCGGCGACGACGTCCGCGACGGCTCCGGGGACAGCCGGTAGCGGCAAGTCGTTGGCGATTCCGGCAATCAGCGGCATCACGGCGGCGGTCGCGGCTCAGCGTCTGTCGCAGGCGGGATTCGTGCCGACGATGGGCGAGCAGTTCAGCGCCAGCCCGGCCGGGACACTCGTCGGTACGAGTCCACCGGTCGGCACCTCAGTTCCGTCCGGCGGGAAGGTGCAGCTGATCGTCTCCGCGGGGTGGCCCGACCTGGCCTACGACGACGGGACCGCGATCCACGTGGCCGGGCCCCCCGGCAAGGCCGCGACGACGCTCCCGGCCGGTCCCGGTCCGGCGAACGAACCGTCGTGGAGCGCGGACGGCAAGTCGCTCGTGTACGTGCAGGGTCCCCAAGCATCGGGGCAGCTGATGTCGATCGCGGTCGGCCAGTCGGGCGCGCAGCCGGTCGCGCTGACCGGCCAGGGCAGCAACGACCACGTCCCCGCGTTCGCCCCCACGACCTCCGAGCAGCTGCTCGCGTTCATCGACGACTCGGGCGGCGGGTCGCAGCTGTGCTTCGCCGTGTCCGGTCCGAACCAACTGAACCCCTCGTGCACGAGCCATCCCGGCTGGACGCTCGGGCGCCAGATCGCCTGGTCCCGCAGCGGCAGCAAGATCCTCGTGTTCGGGACCCAGAACGGCACCAACAACCAGGTGTTCGGCCTGATCGAGTTCACGAGCAACGTGCCGTTCTCAACCCAGGCCTCGGTGTGGGGACAAGGCACGGTCGTGACGAACATCGCCACGTCGGGCGAGGGCGTGATCGCCGGGGTGTTCTCGCCCAACGGCAAGCAGCTCGCGCTCGTGTCGAACATCGGAGGAGCGGGGTTCCACCTGCTCATCGCCCCGCCGGGTCACTTCAAGCTCGCGGGCGCCAAAGCGTTCGCGATCGCGGCATGCCAGGTCGCCTGGCGCTCGGACAGCAAGCAGCTCGCGGTCGTGCAGGCGTCCGACTTGAACTGCACGTCGATGCTCGGCGATATTGTTGCGGTCGACCCGAGCGCGCCGAACAGTCCGCCCACCTCGATCGCCACCCGGGCCGAGTATCCGGCATGGCAACCCCTCTCGCTCGGTGGCTGAACAACCGGCAGCGATCGCGCCGTTCTGGCCCGACGACTTCGTGCTCGTGCTGCCCGATGGCTCGCGCGTACCGGTCCGGGCGCCGCTGACGATCGGGCGCGGGGACGAGGCGACGGTCAAGATCGGCGACCAGACCGTCTCGCGCCTGCACGCCAAGATCCTGCTCAGCCCGGCCGGTCCGCTGATCGAGGACGCCGGCTCGAGCTTCGGCACGGTCGTCTCGGGCGTGAAGCTGACCGGCCCGGCGCCGCTCCGGGCCGGTGCGGAGATCCGGTTGGGGGACGCGGTGATCAGGGTCGAGGGCGGACGGACGCCGGCCGTCCCGACCGCCGGCGCAGCGCCCTCACAACTGCAACCGGGACCAGGCGAGACGATCGTGGTGCCGGTCGATGCCACGCTGCTCGGGCTACGCTCGCCGGCGCCTCCCGCCGCCGGGGTCGAGGGCGGCATACGCCCCCGCGTCAAGTCCGGATGGGCGCTCAAGCGGCTCGGAGAGGAGGACGGGGCCGAGCGATTCGTGCTGCGTGACCTTCGCAGCGGGAGATTCCTGAGGATGGAGGCCGAGGACGCTGCCCTGTTCGAGCTGCTCGACGGACAGCGCACCGTGCTCGAGTTGCTCGGAGAAGCAGAACGGCTGGTTGGGCCGGGCGGGCCGGGCCGGCTCGCGCGGTTGATCGCCGACCTCGCCGACCGCGGTCTGCTCGACGGGGTGGCCGCGCCACCGCCGCCCGAGCCGGAGACGTTCCTGCAACGCATCTTCAAGCCGCGCGAGCGGACGTGGGATTGGATACCCGACTACTTCGAACGCGCGTACCGGCACTGGGGCCGGATCTTCTTCTCGCCACTGATGGCGACGTTCCTCGCCCTGTTCGCCCTCGCGGGCGTCGCCGCGTTCGCATACATCGTCGGCGCCCGCTACGGGACACCGTTCGTGGTGGCCAACCGGCTGGTGATCGGCGGCGCGGTCTTTCTCGTCGGCCGGTTCGCGATCGTCGCGTTTCACGAGCTCGCGCACGGTCTGGCTCTAGCGCACTACCGCCGGCGCGCGCCTCGTGCCGGACTGCGGCTCGTACTGATCTTCCCGTACGCATTCGTCGACACCAGCGAGGCGTACTTCGAGTCGCGGGCCCATCGCATCGTGATCAGTGCCGCCGGACCCGCGAGTGACTTGACACTCGGCGCGGTTTTCTCGGTGGCTTGCGCGGTCGCCCCGCCGGGTTCGGTGAGGGAGGTGTTCTTCCAGCTGGCGTTCGGCGCGTATCTCGGCGCGTTCTTCAACTTGAACCCGTTCCTCGATCGTGACGGGTACAACATCCTCGTCGACGTCCTGCATGAGCCGGGACTCCGCCAGCGAGCGCGTCAGCAGTTCGCGCAGCGCCTGTCCGGCTCGGTGCGGCGTGATCAGACCTCACCCGTGCTCGCTCGCTACGCGATCGCGGGAATCATCTGGTCGGCCGTCGGAGCCGGGTTTGCCGTCATCTTCTCGACGCGGTACTACCACCGGCTGTCCGCGCTGGCCCCCCATCAGCTGGTGATCGCTGTATTCGTCGCGTTCTGGATCCTGCTGTTCATTCCGGTGGTCGCGCAACTCGTGCGGCCGCTGATCCGGCGTGCTCGGTACGGACCCGCGGAGGTCAACCGTGTCATCCGATGACGAGGTCGCACGAACCAGTGACCTGATTGAGCGGTTGTTGGTGGATGGGGGGTTGCGGGCTGAGTTTCGTCGGGATCCGTTGGGGGTGTGTCGGGTGTGGGGGTTGGAGGGGTTGGCGGGGGAGTTGGGGTCGGGGGGGGCGTTTGAGACGTTGGAGTTGCGGGAGTCGCGGTCGAGTTTGGCGGGGGTGGTGATGGCGGTTGCGGCTGAGGGTGTGGGGGTGGTGGAGTTGCGGGAGTTGGTGTCGCATGGTTTGCGTGGGCCGGCGCGGGTGTCGGCGTTGCGGGCGTTGAAGGGGCCGCGGGCTGAGGAGGGGCGGTTGGAGCGGTTGGTGCGGCCTCGGGGGGAGGCGGGGCGGTTGGAGCGGGGGTTGCGGGGTGCGGAGGTGGGGCGGTCTGGTGGTGGTGGTTCGGCGGGTTCGGCGGGTTCGGCGCCGGTTGCGGGTGGCGGTGGTGGTCATGTGTCGGCTGCTGGTGGGTCTGGGGCTGGTGCGGCGCCGGCGGGTTCGGGGTCGTCGGGTTCGGCGCCGGTGGCGGGTGGTGGTGGTCATGCGGCTGGTGCGGGTTCGGGGTCGGCTGCGCCGGCTGTGTCGGCTGCTGGTTCTGCGCCGGCGGGTGGTGGGCATGTGGCGGCGGCGGCTGGTTCTGCGCCGGCGGGTTCGGCGCCGGCTGGGGGGTCGGCGGCGGCGCATGTGGCTGGGGGTTCGGCGCCGGGGGGTGGATCGTCGGCGGGTGGTGCGTTGGCGGGGGGTGCTGGTGGGTTGGTGCAGGGTGGTGGTGGGGGGTCGGTGTCGGCGGGGGTGGCTGAGTTGTTGTCGAGTCCGCGGTTGTCGTTGCCGCCGGCGGCGCGGTCGTTGTTTGAGAGTGGTGGTGCGGATCCGCGGTTGACGTCGTTGTTGGATGGTGCGGTGGCGCATCACACGATCGTGGTGGGGGATGTGGAGTCGGTGGTGTCGCCGGTGCATGCGCAGGCGGTTGACATCGTGTCGGTGGATGGTGAGCCGGTGGGTCCGGGGAATGTGGGGGCGCGGGATTTGGTTACGGAGATCGCGGCGCTTGATCCGAGTGCGCGTCCGAGTGAGATTGGGTCGCCGTGGCCGATTCAGGCGCAGGGGTTTTTTACGGATTCGGCGCATCAGGGGCGGTTGCGTTTGGCGTTTGTGTCGCGGTCTGATTTTCAGTCGGGGCAGGCGGGGTCTGGTGGGGGTGCTGTGCAGGCGGCCGCTACCGCCGCATCCACCGGACCAACCGCGGCAACACCTGCCGCGCAGGGCGTGGCGCAGGCTGCCAATGCCCAACTCGCGGCCGACAACGCTCCGCCGCCGCCGCCGGTGCAGCAGCCGGCGGCGCTCGACCAGGCCGCCGGCCAGGGCATGGCCGGCATGCTCGAGCCGCAGATGGCCGGCTCGGCCAACCCCAAGATCGAGGCGATGATCGCCAGGGCCGACGCCCTGCTCGGCAAGCCATACGTCTACGGCGGCGGCCACGCCGGCTGGGAGCCGAGCAGTGGTTATGACTGCTCGGGTTTCGTGTCCGCTGTCCTGCACGCGGGTGGCTACCTGAGCGCGCCGGTCGACACGACCGTGCTTCCGGACCAGCCGGGGATCCTGCCGGGACCGGGCCATTTCGTGACGATCTACGACCGCGCCCTATCGGGTGAGAACGGGCACGTGATCATCGAGATCGATGGTCAGTTCTACGAGTCCGGGGGGATGCACGGAGCGTGGGGCGGTGGCGGCGGGGTCGAGAAGATCGGGCGGCCGGACGCCGGATACCTCGCGACGTTCCCGAACGTGCTCCACCCGGCCGGGCTCTGATGGGCTCAGGCGAGCCAGAGCTGGAGGCTGCGCGCGTCGGTCAGTTGATTGAGCGGTTGTTGGTGGATGGGGGGTTGCGGGCTGAGTTTCGTCGGGATCCGTTGGGGGTGTGTCGGGTGTGGGGGTTGGAGGGGTTGGCGGGGGAGTTGGGGTCGGGGGGGGCGTTTGAGACGTTGGAGTTGCGGGAGTCGCGGTCGAGTTTGGCGGGGGTGGTGATGGCGGTTGCGGCTGAGGGTGTGGGGGTGGTGGAGTTGCGGGAGTTGGTGTCGCATGGTTTGCGTGGGCCGGCGCGGGTGTCGGCGTTGCGGGCGTTGAAGGGGCCGCGGGCTGAGGAGGGGCGGTTGGAGCGGTTGGTGCGGCCTCGGGGGGAGGCGGGGCGGTTGGAGCGGGGGTTGCGGGGTGCGGAGGTGGGGCGGTCTGGTGGTGGTGGTTCGGCGGGTTCGGCGGGTTCGGCGCCGGTTGCGGGTGGCGGTGGTGGTCATGTGTCGGCTGCTGGTGGGTCTGGGGCTGGTGCGGCGCCGGCGGGTTCGGGGTCGTCGGGTTCGGCGCCGGTGGCGGGTGGTGGTGGTCATGCGGCTGGTGCGGGTTCGGGGTCGGCTGCGCCGGCTGTGTCGGCTGCTGGTTCTGCGCCGGCGGGTGGTGGGCATGTGGCGGCGGCGGCTGGTTCTGCGCCGGCGGGTTCGGCGCCGGCTGGGGGGTCGGCGGCGGCGCATGTGGCTGGGGGTTCGGCGCCGGGGGGTGGATCGTCGGCGGGTGGTGCGTTGGCGGGGGGTGCTGGTGGGTTGGTGCAGGGTGGTGGTGGGGGGTCGGTGTCGGCGGGGGTGGCTGAGTTGTTGTCGAGTCCGCGGTTGTCGTTGCCGCCGGCGGCGCGGTCGTTGTTTGAGAGTGGTGGTGCGGATCCGCGGTTGACGTCGTTGTTGGATGGTGCGGTGGCGCATCACACGATCGTGGTGGGGGATGTGGAGTCGGTGGTGTCGCCGGTGCATGCGCAGGCGGTTGACATCGTGTCGGTGGATGGTGAGCCGGTGGGTCCGGGGAATGTGGGGGCGCGGGATTTGGTTACGGAGATCGCGGCGCTTGATCCGAGTGCGCGTCCGAGTGAGATTGGGTCGCCGTGGCCGATTCAGGCGCAGGGGTTTTTTACGGATTCGGCGCATCAGGGGCGGTTGCGTTTGGCGTTTGTGTCGCGGTCTGATTTTCAGTCGGGGCAGGCGGGGTCTGGTGGGGGTGCTGTGCAGGCGGCCGCTACCGCCGCATCCACCGGACCAACCGCCCCCACGACCACGGGCGCAACCGGAGGAGCCGGCGGCGGGCAGACTCCCGCCATCGCCGCGGCCGCCGACACGCCCGGCTCGTCCGGCTCGTCCGGCTCGTCCGGCGCCGGCGCGGTCACTCCCGGCGCTGGTGGCACGGTCACTCCGGGCGCCGGCGGAACGGTCAATTCCGGCGGTGGGGCGACGGTTACTCCAGGAGGCGGTGCGACCGTCACTCCGGGGGGTGGGGCGGCGGTCACTCCGGGGGGCGGTGCGGTCACTCCGAGCGGGGCAGCCACTCCGAGCGGGACCGCCACCCCGGGCGACGCGGTGACCCCGGGCGGTGCCAGCGACGCGGTCACTCCCGGAGCCGCCGGCGGGACGGCCACGCCCGGCGCCGGCGGCGGCACGCCGGCGGCTCAGGCCGGCTCCGGGTTGTTCAAGGCCGCGACCCCGCGTGAGCGACAGGTCGGGCGCCACACTGTCAAGTTCCTCCCCACCGTGCAGCCGCAGCCCGGCTCTCCTCTGTACGGGCAGGGCGCCGGCGCGGCGCAGGCCGGGGGCGGGGTCGTCGAGCAGTCGCAACTCTCCCAGCCCGCTGGCGGGATGGTTGAGCAGCAGCAGCCCAGTCAAGGCATAGGCGGCGTGATCGATCAAGCGACTGCCGGCGGCGGCGCGGGCGGCATCTCGGGTGGCCCGATCTCCGTCAGCTCGTCGCATCTCACGAGCGGCCAGGAGATCTTCGCGGCGCGGGTGGCTCAGCTGACGGGCCTCAGTCCGAGGGTGGTCGCGGCGTGGGAGTTGGCCGAGGAGTCCGGTTCCGCCGCGCAAGGCCGTCAGGCGCAGAACAACTTCGACTGGCTCAACATCGGCTACACCGACAGCGCCAACTTGGGCACGGGCGACTCCGTCTGGGGCGACCCGGTCCGCGCCGCGGAGGCCACCGCGGGGTGGATCAAGGGCCGGGACACGATACCCGGGTACGGGACTGCCAGCCCCGGGATTCAGGCGATCCTGAAAACGGTGGGCCAGAGCCCGCAGCAACAGATGATGGCGATCGCGAACAGCGGATGGGCGAGCAGCCACTACAACAACGGACAGAACCTCCTGGCGACGTACGAGGAGCTGAGCGACATCCAAATCGTCCAGAGCTGACCTGACGCGCATTTGCGCACAGCCGGTTGATCAGTAACATCAACCCACGAACGCAAGCGGTGAATCCGGGGGTCGGGATGAGTGAGGGGTCGGGGGCGGCTTCGGGAGATAACGAGGCCGTGACGACCGCGCCGGGGAAGACGGAGCCGGGACGTCGTGTTGGCCGTTACGAGGTCATCCGGCAGGTCGGTCGCGGCGGTATGGCCACCGTCTACCTGGCGCGTCAGGAGACGATCAACCGAGAGGTCGCGCTCAAGGAGCTCAGCAGCTTCCACGCGAGTTCCCCGGAGATGGTGCAGCGATTCCTGCGCGAGTCGCAGCTGGCCGGGTCACTCAACCACCCAAACATCGTCACCGTGCTCGAGTACTTCGAGGACGACGGCCTCCCGTACATCGCGATGGAATACGTCCGGCGCGGATCACTCCGTCCGTACGTCGGGAAGCTCAGCCTCGCGCAATTCGTCGGGGTCATGGAGGGAGTGCTCGCCGGGCTCGCACACGCGGAGACACAGGGCATCGTCCACCGCGACCTGAAGCCCGAGAACCTCATGGTCACCGCCGACGGCCGGGTCAAGATCACCGACTTCGGGATCGCCAAGGCGACGCTCAGCGCCGGCACGGTGGGCGTTCTGACGATTCAAGGCACGACCGTGGGCACGCCGAACTACATGGCGCCCGAGCAGGCGATGGGGCAGGAGATCGGCGGTTGGACCGATCTGTACTCGGTCGGGATCATGGCCTGGGAGCACGCCGTCGGCCGGGTGCCGTTCTACGACAGCGAGGTGCCGTTGGTCATCCTGACCCGCCAGCTGAACGAGCGCATTCCGGCGGCGATCGAGGTCAACTCCGAGGCCGACCCGTATCTGTCGGACTGGATCGATCGACTGCTGGTCAAGGATCCGAACGAGCGCGTGCGCAGCGCCGCTGACGCGTGGGACGATCTCGAGGACATCGTGCTGCGCAAGCTCGGCGCTCGGTGGCGCCGCGAAGCCCGGCTGCCGAGCCCGAGTCAGGTGTTCGAAACGCCCGTGCCGCTGACCCCGGCTCCATTCGAAAGCCAGCAGGCGAAGACGCCCGAGCCTACGGCGCAGCCCGCTCCGTCGCCACCCGGCGCGTCGGGCTACGTCACGTTCGGGCGTACCGCTGAGCGGGAGGAGACGCCGGCGCCGAAGGAAACCCCCGTCGTCGCCGAGGCGCCCGTGGCTGAGATGCCGGTCGCTGAGGCGCCGGCTCCCGTCCTCGAGCCCCCAGTCCCCCCGGAACCGGCGCCCGAGCCGACGTCTCCGCCCGCGGCCTCGACGTACGTCACGTTCGGTGCCGCAGCGCCCCAGCCGGTCGTGGAGGAGGAGAGCCCCGCGCCCGAGCCGACGGCGCCGTCGCTGCACGACGCAACCGTCGCACCCCAGGAGGCTGTCGCACCCGCGGAGGCTGTCGCACCCGAGGAGGCTGTCGGACCCCAGGAGGCCGAAGAGACGGAGGAACGGGACGACCGCACGGTGGCGCCGTCGACCGTCCCCGTCCCGCCCGAGGCCGTCGAGCCCGCGCCGGAAACCGTCGAGCCCGAGGTCGGGGACGAGGGCGAGCAGGCGGTGTCGCCCGGCCGGCGGTTCCCGGTGGGCGCGGCAGTCGCCGTGCTCGTCGGCGCGGCGATCATCGCCGGCGTCGTCGGCTTCCTGGTCGCGCCGTCGTCCGGAGGTTCGCCCGCCAAGCCCGAACCGCTCGCTCAGACGGCTTCGGCCGGCCCGATCACGTTTGCGGTCCCGGCAAGCTGGCGCCGAGTAAACCCGCCGACCAATCCAGTCAACCTCCCGGGCGCGGTGTCGTACGCCGCCGAGCACCCGGCCGGCGGGACGCTCGTCGTCGGGACGGCTAAGACGACCGGGCCATCACTGCTTCCCGACGCGCTCGTGTCCGACGTCGGCACCCTGCCGGCGCGGCAGGTCGTTTCCCTCGGCAGCGCCGGGCGCTTCTACCGCTACCTGAGCCTGTCCCCCAGCAGCGGCGGCGGGCCGGCGAATGTCTACGCGCAGCCTACGACGAACGGCGTCGTGATCGCGGCGTGCCTGCTCGACGGAGCCGGCAGTGCGTTCCCGGGAGCGTGCGAGCGATCGATCGGATCGATTCATCTGAGCTCGGGCACCGCGCTCCCGCTCGGTCCGAGCGGCAGCTTCGCGAGCGCGCTGAGCGGCACGATCGGCAAGCTGAATTCGTCGGTCGGCCGGGACGAGGCGGCGCTACGTGCCGCCAAGAAACCGGGCGATCAGGCGAGCGCGGCGAATCGGCTCGCGTCGGCATATCGCGACGCCGGCGCCGCGATCGCGAAGCGCACGCCTCCCCCAGGGACGGCGTCCGCCGTCGCTGCTCTGGCCGCCGCACTGAACAAGACCGGGAGCGGCTACGGGGCTCTCGCCACCGCGGCGTCGCACTCCAACGCCAACGGCTACAACGCCGCTCGTGCCTCGATCGCCAGCGACACGGGCGCGATCAACTCAGCGGTCTCGAACCTCGCGCAGCTCGGCTACGCGGCGAGCTGACGCTCGAGCGATCAGCTCCCGCCCGAGCTCGAGCCGCTGCTGCTCCCCGACGACGTCGATCCGCTGCCGCCCGAGGACGACGTCCCGCCACCGGATGAATGTTGCTGTTGTTGCTGCTGCGGCTGCTGCGGTTGCTGCGGCTGGGTCGGGACAACGGTCTGAGTCGACTGCGACGGGGTGGTAGTGACCGGCGGTTTCACCTTGGGCTTGGGCTTCGGCTTCAGCCCGGGAACCGTGGACGCCGGGCTGATCGCGGTGATCGTGACGTGCTGGGTCCCGGTGGCGCTGGCCGGCACCAGCGCCGCCGGCGCAGCCGGCGGAGCCGAATGCTTCTTGGTCATCGACCCGACGGCGAAGGCGGCCGCGAACACGGCCACGACACAGACGGCGAGGGCGGCCAGCCGTCGAGCGCCGACAGGCCCATGGGTGCCGTTGCGTGCGGAAGCCGCTCCAATCGGAGCTGCGCCCTTGCTCGCTGCAGTTGCCCCTTCCACGTCTGCCCTCAGTTCGGTTCGAAGGCCATGATACGGCCGCGTAACGCCGATGCGAAGCCGTCGTGGCGGATTTGTTCACACTCGGTAAGATCTGTGAATCGGGATTCACATGGCGACCGTTGACGTCACCAACCCGGCGCGCGAGGTCCTGAACCAGCCGCCACCGCTCCAGCCGGTCAACCTGTTCGAGATCGATCTCGCCCTGGGCGAGGGGCTCGTGCGCGAGGGCGGCGACTGGGGGGTCGACCGGGCAGGGGACGCCGGCGCCGCCGCCGGGAGCGTCGAGGCGCTCGAGCACTGCCGCCGCGCCGAACGCAACGTCCCGATCCTCCGCACCCACGATCGCTTCGGTAATCGGATCGACGAGGTCGAGCTCGACCCGTCCTGGCACGCGCTGCTGCGCGGCGCAGTCGAGCGCGAGATCCACACGCTCCCGTGGCGTTCGCCGGAGCCCGGGGCGCACGTCGTGCGCGCGGCGCTGTTCATGCTTTGGGGCAACGCCAACGCCGGCGTCATGTGCCCGGTGTCGATGACCTACGCGGCGGTGCCGGCGCTGCGCGACGGCGCTCCCGATCTCGCCGCCGAATGGGAGCCGCGCCTGACCTCGAGCGACTACGAGACGGGTGCGCTGGCGGGAATGGCGATGACGGAAAAGCAGGGCGGGTCCGACGTGCGCGCCAATATCACCCGCGCAGACCCGGTCGGCGACGGCCTGTACGAGATCCACGGCCACAAGTGGTTCTGCTCCTATCCGCCGTGCGACGTGTTCCTGGTGCTGGCCCAGGCGCCGTCCGGCGTGTCCTGCTTCCTCGTAGAGCGCGGACCCGGCATGGAGTTCCAGCGGCTCAAGGACAAGCTCGGCACGCGCTCGCTGCCGTCATCGGAGGTCGAGTTCCACGGCATCCACGGCCGCCTCGTCGGTGAGGAGGGCCGCGGCGTCCCCGCGATCATCCGGATGGTCAACCACACGCGGTTGGACTGCCTGCTCGGCGGCACAACCGGGCTGCGGCGGGGGACGGTCGAGGCGATCCATCATGCGCGCCACCGCTCGGCTTTCGGCGCGCTGCTGTCGGAGCAGCCGGCGATGCAGAACGTGCTCGCGGACCTCGCGATCGAGTCCGAGGCCGCGACCGCCGCCGCGCTCCGCGTCGCCCGCAGCTACGACGACCCCGACGATGGCGCCTTCCGCCGGTTCGCCACCGCGGTCATGAAGTACTGGGTGTGCAAACGCGCCGCGCCCCACGCGGCCGAGGCGCTCGAGTGCCTCGGCGGCAACGGATTCGTCGAGGACTCCGGCCTGCCGCTGCTTTATCGCGACGCCCCGCTCAACTCGATCTGGGAGGGCTCGGGGAACGTCGCCGCGCTCGACGTCCTCCGCGCGATGGTCAAGGAGCCCGAAGGGCTGCCGGCGTTCCTGAACGAGTGCTCGCTGGCGGCCGGCGCCGACGCGCGGCTCGACGCGCACCTCGAGCGGGTGCGCGCTGCGGCCGCCGACGTGTTCGCGGCCGACGGGGTGGGCGGGGTTCAATTCAATGCCCGGCGGGTCGTCGAGGACCTCGCGGTCGCACTGCAGGGGTCGCTGCTGATCCGTACCGCCCCGCCCGCGATCGCCGATGCGTTCTGCGCCTCACGCCTGGGCGGAGAGGGCGGGCGCGTGTACGGGACGCTCCCCGCCGGGGTCGACGCCGGCGCGATCGTCGACCGGGCGTTGCCGGCGTGACCACGGTCGCGGGGCTCGCCACGCGCGAGCGGCTGCTCGAGGCCGCGCGTGAGCTGATCGAGGAAGAGGGCTACGGATCGGCGTCGGTGGCCGCGATCGCCGAGCGCGCCGGCGTCGCCGCGGGAACTCTCTACCGCCACTTCGCGTCGAAGGCGGAGCTGTTCGTCGAGGTGTTCCGCCTGGTCTGCGCCGGCGAGGAGCGAGCCATGCGGGCCGCGGCGGACAGCGGCGGAGCGGCGCCCGACCGCCTCGAGGCGGTGCTCGTGAGCTTCGCGGAGCGGGCGCTGCGTAACCCACGGCTCGCGTGGGCCCTCCTGGCCGAGCCGGTCGACCCGCTTGTCGACGCCGAGCGCCTGGCCTATCGCCGGCGCTACGCCGACGTGATCGCCGGCGAGCTCCGCGCCGGCATCGCCGCGGGCGAGATCCCGGGTCAGGACGCCTGGTTCACGGCGGCGGCCCTGGTCGGTGGATGCGGCGAGGCGCTGGTTGGTCCGCTGTCGCCGGGAGCTGACTCGAGTCCAGGGCGGGGTGCGCTCCTGGATCTGATCCGGCGGTTCGTGCGTCGAGCGATCGGGACATGACCGCCGGCGTCCGGGTCGAGCGCGACGGCCCGGTGACGACTGTGCTGCTGTCGCGTCCCGAGCGCCGGAACGCCGTCGACGGCCCCACCGCGGACGCTCTCACCGAGGCGTTCGGAGAGTTCGACTCAGACGACGGCGCGGCGGTCGCGATCCTTCACGGCGAGGGCGGGGTGTTCTGCGCTGGGGCCGATCTGAAGGCGATCGGGACCGACACCGGCAACCGGGTGACCGCCGAGGGCGACGGCCCGATGGGCCCGACCCGGCTACGGCTGTCGAAGCCCGTGATCGCCGCGGTCGCAGGCCACGCGGTCGCCGGCGGCCTCGAGCTAGCGCTCTGGTGCGACCTGCGCGTGGCCGAGGAGGGCGCGGTGTTCGGCGTGTTCTGCCGGCGCTGGGGTGTGCCGCTGATCGACGGCGGCACCGTCCGGCTCCCGCGCCTGATCGGCATGAGCCGTGCCATGGACATGATCCTCACCGGCCGGCCGGTCCCGGCTGCAGAGGCCCATGCAATGGGGCTGGTCAACCGCGTCGTCCCCGACGGCGAGAGCCTGCCGGCCGCCCAGGCACTCGCGCGCGAGCTGGCTTCGCTTCCGCAGACGTGTCTGAGACAGGATCGACTGTCGCTGCTCGAGCAGGAGGGCCTCGACGAGGCCGCCGCGCTCGCTAACGAGCTCGGGCACGGGGTTCGCTCGCTCGAGGACGTGCAGGCCGGTCTCGACCGGTTCCGCGCCGGCGCCGGCCGCCACGGCTCGTTCGACTGAACATTCCAGGTCATCGAAGCCGCGGTTGCAACCCACTCCAGACCGGGAGTAGGATCGCCATGGGCGCCTAAGGCTGCAGGGTGGAGCTATGTCCGAGAGTTCGAAGGGCCCCGTCGAGAACCGCGAGGCCGCCGGCGTGGTCACTCCGCCGTCAACCATTCCGGCTGCTGGGCGCCGGGTCGGTCACTACGAGATCGTCCGGCAAATTGGCCGTGGTGGGATGGCGATCGTCTACCTCGCGCGCCAGCAGCCGCTGGATCGGGGGGTCGCACTCAAGGAGCTGAGCAGCTTCCAGGCCAGCGCTCCCGGGATGGCCGCGCGCTTCCTACGCGAGGCGCGGCTCGCCAGCCTCCTCAACCACCCGAACATCGTCACGGTTCACGAGGATTTCGAGGAGGGCGCGGTCCCCTACATCGCGATGGAGTACGCGCCGCGGGGATCGCTGCGTCAGTACGTCAACCGCATCTCGCTCGCCCAGTTCGTCGGAGTGATGGAGGGCGTGCTGGCTGGACTGGCGCATGCGAAGGAGTACGGGATCGTGCACCGCGACCTCAAGCCGGAAAACATCATGGTCACCTCCGAAGGTCGGGTGAAAATCGCCGACTTCGGGATCGCGAAGGCGACCGCGAGCGCCGGCACAGCGTTGCTCACCGCCACCGGGATGACCGACGGCACCCCCAATTACATGGCTCCCGAGCAGGCGATGGGCGAGGAGGTTGGGGTGTGGACCGATCTGTACTCGGTCGGGATCCTGGCATGGGAGCATCTCGTCGGCCAGCTGCCGTTCAGCGGGCCCTCCCCAATGGCGGTTTTGATTCGCCAGGTCAACGAGGACATCCCGCCGGCCTGTCAGGCGGATCCGGCGGTCGATCCCGAAATCTCCGCCTGGATCGATCGCCTACTGGTCAAGGATCCCGGCGCGCGCACCCGGAGCCCGTCCGCAGCATGGGAGGAGCTTGAGGAGATCGTCCTCGCCCAGCTCGGTCCTCGGTGGCGGCGGAACGCGCGGCTGCCCAGCCCGAGCCAGGTGTTCGACACGCCTCGTCCGCTCACCCCGGCGCCGTTCGAGAGCGAGAAATCGTCGGCCCAGGGAGCGGCCGCACCTGCCGAGCTCCAGACCGCCGACGACTCCGGGTACGTGACGTTCGGCTCGGAGGCGGGCGAACAGACCCCCGAGACCCCGCAGATCCCGGCCGTCCCCGACGTTGAGCCGGCGCCCGCCCCGGATCCCGTGCAGACGTCGCCGGCGCCGGCAATCATCTCCACTCCTGAGCAGACGCCGGTCCTCCCCGAGGTAACCGCGCCCGATCTGCCGGACGACGACGCGAGCACTGCGCGGGTATCCGACTCCACCTATGTGACGTACGGCCCCGTGGCGGGCCCGACAGCTCCAGCCGAGCCGACATCGGCTGTCGAGCACGAGCCGGGGGCTATCGAACATGAAGATCCCCCACCCGAGACAGGCCATGCAGCTGCTGTCGTGTCGCCGCCTGTCGTGTCGCCGCCGGTCGACCCGCATTCCGGCGCCGGACCCGATCCGCCACCAGCCCCGACCGTGGCCCCGCCACTCCCGGGCCGCAGGGTCCCGCTGAAGCTCGCTCTAAGCGCGATCGCGGCCCTCGTCGCGGCGGCGGTCGCGGTCGTCCTCGTGGCCGGGCATGTGTTCGGCGGCGGGACCAGCTCTACCGTCCAGAGCTCGAGCCCGACCTCCAATCTGGGCTCCGTGAGTTCGAGCATCAGCGCGAGCACGACGTCGACCGCCATCACGACCAAGAAGCCGAGCCCGCCGACCGTCTCTGATCCAGCGGCCGCAGGGGCGCTCGCCGCGGTCGAGCAGTACTGGCACGACATCGCGGACGGCGCCTTCGGGTCTGCCTACGGTCTACTGGTGCCAGGGAGCGTGCCGCAGTCGGAGTCGGAGTTCATCGCCCAGCACCAGCAGGAGAACTTCCAGAGCGTCGCGTTCAAGGGCCATTTGAGCTCGGGCACCCCGGGTGGAACCGCCACCGTGAGCATCGTCTCCCTGCGGATCGTCAGCGGGCAATACGGCTGCCAGATCGGTTCAGGCGGGCCTTATTCACTCTCGTATTCCGGCCACACCTGGCTGATCGGCGGTGTACAGCTGAGCTTCCCCGCCTGTTCGTGAGCCTCCGTGGGCTTGTCCTGGTGCTGGGCGGGGTGGTCGTGGCCGGCGTGGTGGCGACGCTGATCGTCTCCGGTTCCCGCAACCACCACGTCCCGGTCGCTCAGCGCACGACTGCGGTGTCGCTCGGTCTGCCATCCGCCCCGACACAGGCCGGCGCTGCCGCAGCAGCCCCGTCGCCCGCCGCGGCCAGCCCCGCCGCGCCGGCAGCGGCAGCCGGTTCGTCTCCCGCCGCGACCGCGGCCAAGCTCTCGACACGCCAGCTACTGGGCCAGCGGATCATCTATGCCTACGCCGGCCGGACCGTGCCGGCGTCGCTGCTTGCGATCGTTCGCGAGGGCGAGGCGGGCGGGGTGATTTTCTTCGGATCGAACGTCGCAGACCCGACAGCGTTCAAGGCCGCGATCCGGGAACTTCAGGCGGCCAACGCGGACAGCCCGGTGCGCGTCCCGCTGCTGCTCATGACCGATCAAGAAGGGGGAGAGGTCCGTCGGCTCTCCGGAGCCCCGCTCCTCTCGGAGAAGCAGATCGGAGAGAGTCGCGATGCCGCCGCGCTCGCCGCGCGGGCGGGCGTGGGCGCCGCGCAGAATCTCGCCGGAGCGGGTCTGAACGTGAATCTCGCACCGGTCCTTGACGTGTACCGAAGCCCCCGCAACTTCATTGATTCGACCCAACGCTCCTACAGCTCCAACGCCGGACGCGTGGCGACGCTCGGGGCGAGCTTCATCAGAGCCCAGCAGCGGGCGGGAGTGGCCGGCACCGCCAAGCACTTCCCCGGGCTCGGCGCGGCGACCGCCGCTCAGGACACGGATGCGGTTCCGGTCACGCTCGATGTCTCGGCAGCGATATTGCGAAGCACGGACGAGCTGCCCTACCGGGCGGCGATCGCCGCCGGCGTCAAGCTCGTGATGACGTCGTGGGCGATCTATCCCGCGCTCGATCCACGCCTCCCTGCCGGCCTCTCGCCGGCGGTGGTCGGCGGTGAGCTGCGCGGCCGCCTCGGATTCGGGGGCGTGGTGATCAGCGACGAGCTGGCGGCGCCAGCCCTCGGGGCGTTCGGTGCGATCGGCCACCGCGCAGCGCTCGCGGCCAGCGCCGGCGTCGACCTGCTTGTGTGCTCGGAGCCGAATCCCGACGACAACACGCCGCAGGTAGGCACGCTCGCGCTCCAGGGACTGTCCGCGGCGCTCTCGGCCGGCCAGATCAGCCGAGCGTCGGTCGGGCAAGCGGCCAGTCTGATCATCCGGCTGCGTTCGTCCGTCGGTTAGCCCTTCTGCTCGACTCGTATTCGGCACGCCCACGCCAGCAGTTGCTCGACCTCGAGCTCGGTCAGGCCCACCGCCGGGTCGGTCGTGACCAGCAGCGTCGGCGCGGTCCGGTTCGCCGCCCATGCGCGGCAGGCGTCGTCGTGGGCGTCGTCGATCCACGCCACCGGCCTGGTCGGGTCGAGGTGGCGGTCGATGCCGCCGAGCTTCCAGTGCGCGTCGGGCGCCGGGCGGGTATGGTCGAACTCGACGTGCGCGAGCGGTCCATGGATCCCGAGCGCCAGCGGCAGGTAGTCGTTGGCCTTCTCCTCCCAACCGGTGCACCACACCAGCTCGAACGCCGGTGCCAGGGCACGGAGGTGGTTCCCCGCGCCTGACGAAAGGAAATGGGTGATTCCGTCCACAAGCGCGAATCGCCCAGCCGGCGGGGAAGAATGGTCGAACCCGAACAGCGAGATCACGCCGTCGACATCTATTAGCAGGATCGGTCGTCTCAATCGCGTGTTTTGTCGTGCGCTCGGCGTTGATGGGTGTCGTGCTTTCTGTCTCGTGTACCTCGACACGACTGAGCTGATGCTCTGACGGGTATCCAAATGGCCGTACTCCGTCCAGAGCGCTCAAGCCGTTCGCTCGCGGTGCCGAAGACCCCACTGAGGCAAACACGGAGTTTGCCAGCCACCCAGCAATGAGCTCCTTTTTCGGCATCTTCCTCGCGCTTCTCTGCGCCCTGACCACGAACGTCGGCTTCCTGTACAAGCACCGGGGAGCGTCCGCGGCCCCGTCGGTCGACATCCGCCGGCCGCTCCGGTCGGCCAAGGCGCTGTTCGCGTCGCCCCTGTTCACGATCGGGTGGATCATCGGCACCGGCGCGTGGGTATTCCACGTGGCCGCGATGTCGGTGGCGCCGCTTTCGCTCGTCCAGGCGGTGCTCGCCGCCGGGATGGTGATGCTGGCGATCATGGCCGAGCAGATCCTGGGGTGCAAGATTGGCCGCCGGCAGTGGATCGGCCTCGGGCTGACCGCGTTCGGCCTGATGCTCCTTGGTTTCACGCTTCCCGCCGCCCACGGCGCCGACTCCCAGTTCTCGCTGCCGGGCATGATCGCATTCGAGACGGTGCTGATCGCGGCTGGCGGGCTCCTGATCATGGGCCCGAGCCTGGGCGCGCCGGCCGAGCACCACGGCTACATGATGGGCGCGGCCTCCGGGATCCTGTTCGGCGTCTCGGACGTTGCGATCAAGGCGATCTCCGGGATGGTCGGCTCGTCCGGCGTCATGGGGCTCGCGAGCCCGTGGCTGCTCGTGTGCGTCGCCGCCTCGGTAGCCGCGTTCTACTCCTCGGCGAAGGGCCTCCAGGACGGCGACGCGGTCCCAGTGATCGCGGTCACCGGCACGGCCGCGAACGTGGCCGGGATCGTCGGCGGCTTCATCGTGTTCGGCGATCCGCTCCCCGGCAGCCCGCTTCCGCTGATCCTGCAGTGCTTCGCGTTCCTGCTGGTGCTGGGCGCGGCGTGGCTGATGCCGGCGCCGGTCCGCGTGGCGGGTCCCGCCACCGGCACTGTCGCCGCCGTCGCCGCGTAGCGCACTGATCTGGGGCCGCAGGCGGCCCATCCTCCGTACTGGCTAACGACCCCTCCGGTCTGCACAATTGCCGTGGCTCTCAACCGGCGATACGGTTGTACAAAACGGCACACGACTGGAGGAACGGGATGGCGAGCACCGAGGAGGCAGTTCGGACTGGACAGAGCACGCTCCAGGAGCTGGCCAAGCGCCACCTTTGGATGCACTTCACCCGGATGTCGGCGTACGACGACGAGCACGAGGTGCCGATCATCGTCCGCGGCGAGGGCTGCTACGTGTGGGACGAGCACGGCAAGCGCTACCTGGACGCGCTGTCGGCGCTGTTCTGCGTGAACATCGGCCATGGCCGCGCGGATGTCGTCCAGGCCGGCGCGGACCAGGCCAAGGACCTCGGGTTCTTCACGAACTGGTCCTACGCCCACCCACCGGCGATCGAGCTGGCTGCGCGGATTGCGTCGCTGGCGCCCGGCGATCTGAACCGGGTGTTCTTCACGAGCGGCGGCAGCGAGGCGGTCGAGTCGGCCTACAAGCTCGCGCGCCAGTACCACAAGGTCACCGGCAACCCGAACAAGACCAAGCTGGTCGCGCGCGAGGTCGCCTACCACGGGACCAGCCTCGGCGCGCTGTCGGCGACCGGCATCACCAGCCTGCGCCAGCCGTTCGAGCCTCTGACCCCCGGCGACCACCACGTCCCGAACACCAACACCTACCGCCTGCCGCCGGGCATCAGCGAGAGCTGGTTTGCCGAGTCGATCGCCGAGAAGATCGAGTTCGAGGGCCCGGATACGGTCGCGGCGGTGATCCTCGAGCCGGTGCAGAACGGCGGTGGCTGCTTCACCCCGCCTGACGGCTACTTCCAGCGCGTGCGCGAGATCTGCGACGAGTACAACGTGCTGCTGATCTCCGACGAGGTGATCTGCGCGTGGGGCCGCCTCGGCGAGTGGTTCGGCGCCCACAAGTACGGCTACCAGCCCGACATGATCACGACCGCCAAGGGACTCACGAGCGCGTACGCGCCGATGGGCGCGGTGATCGCGTCCGATCGGGTATTCGAGCCGTTCAGGACTGGGATGAACAGCTTCACGCACGGGTTCACGTTTGCGGGGCATCCGGTGTGCTCGGCGATCGCGATGGCAAACCTCGACGTGTTCGAGCGCGAGGGCATCCTCGACAACGTCCGTGCCAACGAGGGCAAGTTCCGCGACATGCTCGACGGCTTGCGCGACCTCCCGATCGTCGGCGACGTTCGCGGCACCGGCTACTTCCACGCGCTCGAGCTGGTCAAGGACAAAGAGACCAAGGAGACGTTCAACGAGGAAGAGTGCGAGACGCTGCTCCGCGGCTTCCTGTCCGCCGAGTTGTTCCGCCGCGGGCTGATTTGCCGCGCAGACGACCGCGGCGACCCGGTCGTCCAGCTGTCGCCGCCGCTGATCGCGGGTCCGGAGCAGTTCGCGGAGATCGAGGAGATCCTGCGCGACGTGTTGACCGAGGCCGGCGAGCGGATGCACGTCCACACCGCCGGCTCCGGCGCTTCAGCGGTACGTCCGGGCGTCTAGTGCTGACCGTCGGGGACCTGCTGCGCGATCTGGACGTTCGCCTGCTCGCGGGAGACCGCGGGCTGCACCTGCCGGTGAGATGGGTGCACATCTCCGAGCTCCTGGACCCGACCCCGTGGCTTTCCGGTGGTGAGTTGCTGCTCACCACCGGGATGCAGCTGGACACGGAAGCCCAACAGGGGGAGTTCCTGGCGCGCCTGGCCGACCACCACCTGGCCGGGCTCGGGTTCGGCACCGGGTTCAAGCATGCGGAGGTGCCGGGACCGCTGCTCGAGATTGCCGCCGAGCGCGAGTTCCCGGTGTTCGAGGTCCCCTACGAGGTGCCGTTCATCGCGGTCACCGAGGCGGCCTTCACGCAACTTGTCAACGAGCAGTACGCGGTGTTGCGGCGAGCGCTGGCGGCGCAGGAGCGGCTCGAACGGATCGTGTTGTCCGAGCGTGGGCTCGACGCGCTCGTCGGTGCGCTGGCGACGTTGATCGGGGCGGCGGTGGTTGTGTTCGACGCCCGCGGCGAGCCGCTCCAGCAGCACGCGTTTCGCCGGGCGCTCGAGCCCGAGGCGCTCGAAACACTGCGTGCCGAGGTGCACGAGCGTGCGCGCCGGCGCGAGGGCCGGGCGTTCATGCCCTCGTTCGTCGACGGGAACCAGGGCATCGCGCTCCCGGTCGCAGCCGACGGCGCGCCCCGGCCGGCGGGCGGCGGCCTTGGCCGCGCGCCGGAGGCGTGGCTGGTTGCGATCAAGGACGCGGGACCGCTTTCCGACTTCGACCGGCTGACGCTGCATCAGGCCGTGACGATCGTCGCGCTCGAGCTGCTGCGCTCGCGCGTCGCCGGCGACACCGAGCGCCGGCTCGCGGGCGACGTGCTTGACGCGATCGTCCGCGGCGAGCTGACCGGCTCTGAGCTCGCGCGCCGGCTCGGGCCGTTCGGGCTGTCCGAGAACGTCGCTGCGGTCGTGTTGAAGCGGGTCGGCGACGGGCGGGGCTCGGGCACGTCGGTCGAAGCCGCGCTGTGGGCGGCGCTGCGCGACGAGGCCGCGACGGCGCTGGTGGCGTCGGTCGGGACGCTGGCGTGCGCGCTGGTTCCGGGCGCCGCCGACGATGAGCTGATAGCGCTCGGTGAGCGGGTCGCGGCGGTGGCGGGGGGCGAGCTTTCCGACGAGGTGCGGGTCGGGATCGGGCGCGCGGTTCCGGCGGCCGATGCCAGGCGCAGCTTTCACGAGGCGCGGTGCGCGCTCGAGGCGCTCGCGCTCGGCGACGGTGTCTCGATGAACGGCAACGGTGCGGGGGCGGCGGTGGCGTCGAGGCCGGGGTCGGGTTCGGGTTCGGGTTCGGGAGACCGCCCGCGGGTCGCGACCTACAAGGACCTCGGGTCCTTCCAGCTGCTCCTGTCGTTGCAGGATGACGAGGCGCTGCGGTTGTTCTGCGACTCGATCCTCGGGCCGATCGAAGCCAGCGAGGGCCCCTACGGCGGCGAGCTGATGCGCTCGCTCGAGGCTTTCATCGAGGAGAACGGACAGTGGGAGCGCGCGGCCCGGCGGTTGTACTGCCACCGCCACACGCTGCGCTACCGGATCCGTCGCGTCGAGGAGCTGACCGGGCGGAACCTGGGGTCGGCCCGCGATCGGATCGAGTTCTGGCTGGCGCTGCGGGGCCGGCAGCTGGTGAGTTGAGTCGGTTATTCATGAACGTTCGCTACGAACCGGGAAGGCGGTCCTAACGTGAGAGTCGGGGTTCCAACAGAGGTCAAGTCGGACGAGTACCGGGTCGCGCTGACGCCGGCGGGTGTCCGCGAACTCGTCGACGCCGGGCACGAAGTGTTCGTCCAGAGCGGTGCCGGACTCGGCTCCGCGATCAGCGACGAGGGGTACGCCGGCCAGGGGGCCACGATCCTCCCGGACGCCGACGCCGTATTCGAAGAGGCGACCCTGATCGTCAAGGTCAAGGAGCCCCAGCCTCCCGAGGTCGGGCGGCTCAAGCCACACCACACGCTGTTCACGTACCTGCACCTCGCGGCCGACGCCGAGCTGACCCGGGGGCTGATGGCGTCCGGCGCCACCTGCATCGCGTACGAGACGGTCGAGGACGCGCGCGGGCGGCTGCCATTGCTGGCACCGATGTCCGAGGTCGCGGGAAAGATCGCCACCCAGGCGGGCGCGTTCATGCTCGAGAAGCCGCTCGGGGGGCGGGGGATCCTGCTCGGCGGCGTGCCGGGCGTGGCCGCGGCCAACGTGATGATCATCGGTGGTGGCGTGGTCGGGATGCACGCGGCGTTCATCGCGCTGGGCATGGAGGCGACCGTGTACGTGTACGACCGCAACATCGACCGGCTGCGGGAGTTGGACATCGCGTTCGGGGGCCGGGCGGACACGTGTTTCGCGTCGACCTTGCAGATCGAGGAGCGGCTTCCGTACATGGACCTCGTGATCGGGGCGGTGCTCGTCCATGGGGCGAAGGCGCCGCGGGTGATCACGCGCGAGCAGCTCGGGGTGATGAAGCGTCAGGCGGTCCTCGTCGACGTCTCGATTGACCAGGGCGGCTGCTTTGAGACCTCGCGCCCGACGACCCACTCGCACCCGACCTACGAGGTCGACGGCATCACCCACTACTGCGTGACGAACATGCCGGGTGCGGTGCCGATCACCTCGACCTACGCGCTGACCAACGCCACCATGCCCTACGTCATCCACCTCGCGACGGCCGGGGTGCAGGGCGCGGTCGTCGACAACCCGGGGCTGAGGCTCGGCGTCAACGTCGCCGGCGGCCACGTGACCTACGCGCCGGTGGCCGACGCCGTCGGTGAGCCGTTCGTGGCGGTCGATGACGCGTTGGGGGTGGCGGCCTAACCGCCTCCTAGGGCCGCCCGCGTCCGTAGTTCCGTGTGCTGGCGGCCCGTGGATTTCGTGGCAAACTTCCGCGTCCTACGGAAGCCGGGGCCACATAAGCATGGAGTCCACGCTTATGTGGCCGAAGGGCGGCGGGACGAGGAGGTTTGGCCACTTGTTCATGGTCGCGAGCAGCGGCTTGGGGCGCTGACGTTCCCGTAGGCTGCCGGCGTCGCCCGCGCGCCACAGAATCGAAACAGCGCAACTTTTCGCCCCTGCTACGCTCCCGTCCGCATGCCGACTACCAGCCAATTGATCCGCAAGGGCCGTACGCCGCCCAAGAAGAAGCTCGCCACGCCGGGTCTGAAGTCCGGCAAGGGGCGCAAGAAGAAAGTTGCCGCGCCGCAGCGGCGGGGAGTGTGCACGCGCGTGTACACGACCACGCCGAAGAAGCCGAATTCGGCGCTGCGCAAGGTCGCCCGCGTGCGGCTGACGAACGGCATGGAGGTTGGCGCCTACATTCCGGGCGAGGGCCACAACCTGCAGGAGCACTCGGTCGTGCTCGTGCGCGGTGGCCGGGTCAAGGACCTGCCGGGATTCCGGTACAAGGTCATCCGCGGCACGCTTGACGCCGCCGGCGTCGGCGACCGCAAGAAGGCCCGCTCGCAGTACGGCGTGAAGGCCAAGTAGTGCCGCGCCGCGCGGCAGCACAGATCCGGCCGGTCGAACCGGACCCCGTTCACCGCAATCGCCTCGTCCAGCAGGTGATCAACAAGGTGATGCTCGACGGCAAGAAGTCGATCGCCGAGCAGATCGTCTACGACGCGCTCGCGATCATCGGTGAGCGCACGGGCAAGAACCCTGTCGAGCAGCTCGAGGCCGGGATCAAGGCGCTCACGCCGGTGCTCGAGGTGCGCCCGCGCCGCGTCGGTGGCGCGACCTACCAGGTGCCGGTCGAAGTGCCGCCGCGACGCGCCCGCACGCTGGCGGTTCGCTGGCTTGTGGGCTTCGCGCGCCAGCGTCGCGAGAAGACGATGTCCCAGCGCCTCGCGCACGAGCTACTGGATGCCGCCCAGCAGCAGGGTGGCGCCTACAAGCGCAAGGACGACATCTACCGCATGGCGCAAGCGAATAAAGCCTTCGCCCACTATCGCTGGTAGCCCTTCCGCTCCGGCGGGTCGCCCCGTCTGGGGGCCGCTTGGGGATCGGTTAGCGGCGGTGATCGAGGGTTCCGCGAGTTGCCCCCAGAGGGGCATCCCCGCCGCCGCGGGTACCTGGACCGCTGGGCTCGGGTAACAGCTAAAACCGCGGGCCAACTGTTTCGGTCTAGAACGGAGGACCAGCCGTGTCGGCGGTCTGCCCGCGGTCTGGTTCGCCTCAAGGCTGCGGAGCTGCGTGCTCCTCCGGGGACACTCGCGGAACCCGCGCCTACGGTCGGGCTGCCGAGACGTGAGCGGTCCCCAGAGGAGCGGCAGCGAAGCTTCGCGAGGGCTGCCCACCACACGGGACCGGGGGCTGCAGTGAAACAGCCCTCGCATTTGTCAAGACTAACGGCGGATTCCGGAGACACCCGCACTACCGACGTGCAGTGTCAGGATGCCGACCATCGACGCCGCTGACGACCGGAATCGTGAGGGCTTTCTTAGACGATTAGGCCGCTTTGGTGCGCGAAGGGGAGGTTTTGCGCGCGCGATCGGGCGGACCCAGAAGCAGCCCCACGCCGCCGGTGATCAGCAGAACAACCGCCCCGAGGGTCTCGAGGTACAGGCCGGCGCTGGGGGTCGAGCTCCCGACCGAGTACTGCGACGCGCCCGAGCCGACCAGCCCGGTGGCGTGCGCGTCGGGAAGGTCTCCGAGCAGCGCGATCAGCAGCGTCACGACGCCGAGCACCGCCACCGCGGCCAGCGCCACGCGGCTCCCACTCCGGTAGGCGACGAACGCGAGCGCCGCCGCGAGCAGCGCGAGCGGGATCGGCGCCCAGGCGTGGTTCGAGCCGGTGCCGACGGCCTTGACCGGGACCGAGCTGGTCGCCGAGTGGAGCTGGTAGAGCGCGGTGAACTGGGCGACGATGATCAGCAGCGCACCGACGCAGACCGCGATCAGGATCGCCTTGGCGGCGACCCCGCGATCCTGTTCTGTCGGCTCCGGACCCGTCTGCGGCGGGTGTTCTATCCCCGCCGGCGGGGTGTCCAAACCGGGTGGCGAAGGCCCCTGCCAGCGGCGTCCCGTAATGCGGCCGAATGGCCCAGATCCTCTGCTATATTCGCTGTTTGCCTCGGGTGGTGCGCTCATCTGCGTCCACCCGCTGGCGCGTTGGTTCCCCGTAATGGAGTCGTCCGCCAGATAGACCACCGCCCCTTCCCGTCAGGTGCGTCGTGAATGGGCCCACTGGGCCCTTTTTCATGTCCGCAGCTTTCGCCGGGAGAAACGGTGCAGTTTCGAAGCGTCGGACTGGCCCCCCGTCCCCCCGAATAACTACTGCTCATGCCTCGCACATTCCCTCTGGACAAAATTCGCAACATCGGGATCATGGCTCACATCGACGCCGGTAAGACGACGACGACTGAGCGCATCCTCTATTACACAGGTCGGACCTACAAGATGGGGGAGGTTCATGAGGGCGCTGCCGTCATGGACTGGATGGCGCAGGAGCAGGAGCGCGGGATCACGATCACGTCGGCCGCGACCACGTGTGAATGGGAAGGCCACCGGATCAACATCATCGACACCCCCGGGCACGTCGACTTCACCGTTGAGGTGGAGCGATCGCTGCGCGTGCTCGACGGCGCGATCGCGCTGTTCGACTCGGTTGCCGGCGTCGAGCCGCAGTCCGAGACCGTGTGGCGCCAAGCGGACAAGTACCACGTCCCGCGCATCGCCTACATCAACAAGATGGACCGGATCGGAGCCGACTTCGAGCGCGGCGTGCAGACGATGATCGACCGCCTGGGCGCGCACCCGGTACCCATCCAGCTCCCGATCGGAGCAGAACAGGATTTCCGCGGGATCGTCGACCTCGTCCAGATGAAGGCGATCGTCTACAAGGACGAGCTCGGCAAGGACCAGGACGTCGTGGAGATCCCGGAGGAGCTGCGCGCCGAGGCCGACGCCGCGCGCGAGCACCTGCTCGAGGAGGTCTCCCACTACGACGACGACCTCGTCGAGATGATCCTCGAGGAGCAGGAGGTCTCGCCTGAGCGCCTCAAGCAGTCGATCCGCAAGGCGACGCTGGCGACCGAGATCACCCCGGTGCTATGCGGCTCGAGCTTCAAGAACAAGGGCGTCCAGCCGCTGCTCGACGCGGTCATCGACTACCTGCCGAGCCCGCTCGAGGTGCCGGCGGTCGAGGGCCTCGAGCCCGAGCGGGGCTCGCAGAACGGAGGCGTGCCCGCGCGCCGGGACGCGTCCGACGATGAGCCGTTCGCGGCGCTGGCGTTCAAAATCATGGCCGACCCTTACGTGGGCAAGCTCACCTACTTCCGGGTCTACTCCGGCCGGCTCGAGGCCGGCTCGCGCGTGCTCAACGTCAGTACCGGGCGCACCGAGCGCATCGGGCGGATTCTGATCATGCACGCAAACGAGCGCGAGGAGGTCAAGGACGTCGCGGCCGGCGACATCGCCGCCGCGGTCGGGATCAAGCAGGTCGTGACCGGCGACACGCTCGCCGCGCCCGACAGGCCGATCAAGCTCGAGACGATCGTGTTCCCCGAGCCCGTGATCAAGGTCGCGATCGAGCCGAAGACCAAGGCCGACCAGGAGAAGATGTCGACGGCGCTCGCGCGCCTGGCCGAGGAGGACCCGACGTTCCAGGTGCGTACCAATGAGGAGACCGGGCAGACCGAGATCTCGGGGATGGGCGAGCTCCACCTCGAGGTGCTGGTCGACCGGATGCTGCGCGAGTACAAGGTCGACGCCAACGTCGGCCGCCCGCAGGTCTCCTACCGCGAGACGATCAAGGGCCACGCCGAGAAGGTCGAGGGACGGTTCGTCCGGCAGACCGGTGGCGCGGGCCAGTACGGCATCGTCTACATCAACGTCGAGCCGGCGCCCGGCGAGGGGTTCGACTTCGTGAACAAGGTCAAGGGCGGGTCGATTCCGACCGAGTTCATCCCGGCGGTCGAGAAGGGCGTCGAGGAGGCGTTGGAGAACGGACCGCGGGCGGGCTACCCGATGGTGGACGTGCGGGTCACGCTGACCGACGGCAAGTACCACGACACCGACTCCTCCGAGATCGCCTTCAAGGTCGCCGGCTCGCTCGCGCTGAAGGCGGCGGTGTCGCGGGCCAAGCCGATCCTGCTCGAGCCGATCTTCGCCGTCGAGGTCGTGACGCCCGAGGAGTTCATGGGCGATGTGATCGGCGACCTGAACCGGCGCCGCGGTCACGTGAACGGGATGGAGCAGCGCGGCAACGCGCAGGTCATCAACGCGTTCGTGCCGCTGGCGGAGATGTTCGGGTACGCCACCGACGTTCGGTCGAACACCCAAGGCCGGGCGACGTACACGATGCAGTTCGACCGTTACGAAGAGGTGCCTCCGAACCTCGCCGACAAGATCGGCGGAGACCAGGAAGCCGCTTAGGCGCCCCCGTACGAAGAATCTTTATATCCTGAATAGGTTCGTCCACAGACGGACACCACTACTGAAAGCAGAAGGAGCGAAAGCAAAGTGGCGAAAGCCAAGTTCGAGCGGGATAAGCCCCACGTCAACGTCGGCACCATCGGTCACATCGACCACGGCAAGACGACGCTGACGGCAGCCATCACCAAGGTGCTCAACGAGAAGTACGGTGGCACGGAGGTTCGGTCGTTCGAATCGATCGATAACGCTCCGGAAGAGAAGGCGCGCGGCATCACGATCGCGACCTCTCACGTCGAGTACCAGACCCCCAACCGGCACTACGCGCACGTCGACTGTCCCGGACACGCCGACTACGTCAAGAACATGATCACCGGCGCCGCCCAGATGGACGGCGCGATCCTGGTCGTGTCCGCGGCCGACGGCGCGATGCCGCAGACGCGCGAGCACATCCTGCTCGCCCGTCAGGTCGGCGTTCCCTACATCGTCGTGTTCCTCAATAAGGCCGACATGGTCGACGACCCCGAGCTCCTCGAGCTCGTCGAGGTTGAGATCCGCGACCTGCTCTCCGAGTACGAGTTTCCCGGAGACGACATTCCGTTCGTCACCGGCTCGGCGCTCAAGGCGCTCGAGGGTGACGAGGAGTACGAGGCCAAGATCCTCGAGCTCGCCGAGGCGCTGGACACCTACATTCCGGAGCCCGTGCGTGACCTCGACAAGCCCTTCCTGATGCCGGTCGAGGATGTGTTCTCGATCACGGGTCGCGGCACCGTCGCGACCGGCCGGGTCGAGCAGGGCATCGTCAAGACCGGCGAGACCGTCGAGATCGTGGGCATCAAGGCGACGACCAACACCGTGGTGACGGGCGTCGAGATGTTCAAGAAGATCCTCGACCAGGGTCAGGCGGGAGACAACGTCGGGTGCCTGCTGCGCGGCACCAAGCGGGACGACATCGAACGCGGGCAGGTTCTCTGCAAGCCGGGCTCGATCACTCCGCACACCAAGTTCAATGCCGAGGTCTACGTCCTGAAGAAGGAGGAGGGTGGCCGTCACACGCCGTTCTTCACGGGCTATCGGCCGCAGTTCTATTTCCGCACCACCGACGTCACCGGCGTGGCGAGGCTGCCCGAGGGCACCGAGATGGTCATGCCCGGCGACAACGTCCAGATGGAGATCGAGCTGATCCAGCCGATCGCCATGGACCAGGGTCTGCGGTTCGCGATCCGCGAGGGCGGCCGCACGGTCGGCTCGGGGGTCGTCGCCGAAGTAATTCAATAGTTGATGAGGCGGCGCGGCCTGTGGCCCGCCGCCTCTTTTTTTGACAGATACGACCTTCATGGGCGGGCCCCGAAGCCCGGGGCTCGCCCTCAACACTGAGAAGACAGAGATAAAAAAGCCTTGGCAACGATTGCCCAGAACAAGATCCGAATTCGCCTGAAGTCCTACGACCACACGGCGATCGAGACGGCGGCGAAGGAGATCGTCGAGACGGCCACGCGCACCGGCGCGACCGTCTCCGGTCCCGTGCCGCTCCCGACCGAGAAGAACGTGTACTGCGTGATCCGCTCGCCGTTCAAGGACAAGGACTCACGTGAGCACTTCGAGATCCGCACGCACAAGCGGCTGATCGACATCCACCAGCCCACCCCGAAGACCGTCGACTCGCTCCAGCGGCTCGACCATCTTCCGGCCGGCGTGGATATCGAGATCCGCCTGGCGTCCTGAGAAGAGATGGCCGCGATCCTCGCCAAGAAGCTCGGTATGACGCAGCGGTTCCTCGAGGACGGCCGCGTCGAGCGCGTCACCGTGCTCGAGGCCGGACCGTGCCCGGTGACCGCGATCCGGACGGTTGAGCGCGACGGCTACGAGGCCGTTCAGCTCGCGTTCGGCGCGTGCAAGGAGAAGTCGCTGACGAAGGCCGAGCTCGGGCACCTGAAAAAGGCCGACGCCTCGGCGCATCGCCATCTCGTCGAGTTCCGCGATGAGGCCGGCGAGTGGCTCGTGGGCAATACCGTGACCGTCGACGCATTCGCGGTCGGCGACAACGTCAAGGTCTCTGGAAAGACCAAGGGCAAGGGCTTCCAGGGAACAATCAAGCGCCACAACTTCAAGAGCGGACCGAAATCGCACGGGTCCCACAACGTCCGCGCGCCGGGTTCCATCGGCGCGTCGGCGACGCCGTCGCGCGTGTTCAAAGGTATTCGCGGCCCCGGCCGCATGGGCGGCGGGCGCACGACCCAGCGCGGCCTGACGGTTGTCGAGATCATCCCCGGCCAGAACCTGCTGCTCCTCCGCGGCGCCGTTCCCGGGCCTCGCGGCGGAACCGTGGAGGTGCGGACCGATGCCTAGGGCCGCTTCAGTGCTCGGCGGCGGCAGCTTCACGCTCGACCCGATCGCGTTCGAGGCGAAGTTCAACATGCCGCTCGTGCACGAGACGGTGCGCGCGGAGCTGAACGCGCGCCGGCACGGCACCGCGTCGACCAAGACCCGCGGCGAGGTCTCCGGCGGCGGCGCCAAGCCCTGGCGCCAGAAGGGCACGGGCCGCGCGCGGGCGGGCTCGTCGCGCTCGCCGGTGTGGACCGGCGGCGGCATCGTGTTCGGGCCGACCCCGCGCCACTACACGGTCAAGGTCAACCGCAAGGCGCGCCGCGCCGCGCTGCGCAGCGTGCTGTCGCTGCATGCCGAGCGCGAGTCGCTGGCGGTGTTCGACGCCGCCGGGTTCGCCGAGCCGTCGACCTCTCGCGCGGCTGACCTGCTCGCGAATTGGGGCCCAGCCGGCGCGACCGCGCCGACGCTGGTCGTGCTCACCGTCGAGGAGGCGGCCGCCGGCAAGTCGTTCCGAAATCTTTCCTACGCCGAGCCGATCCCGGTGGACGAGGCCGGCGTCGCCGACCTCGTCGGGGCGGCGTCGCTGCTCGTATCGCAGGCCGCGATGGAGTCGCTCGTCGCGCGCGCGATAGGACCTACGTCCGGCGCAACTGCCGACGACGACGAACAGGAGGAAGCGGCCTGATGGAGCCGACCCAGGTGATCATCCGACCGGTCCTATCCGAGAAGACATTCGCGCTCGCCGAGGCCGGCAAGTACACGTTCCGGGTCCACGACAAGGCGCACAAGACGCAGATCCGCCAGGCGATCGAGGAGCTGTTCGAGGTCAATGTGCTCGAAGTCCGGACCGCACATGTGCATCCCAAGCCCAAGCGCCGCGGCCAGACCCGCGGACGCACCCGCCAGTGGAAGAAGGCGATCGTGCAGGTGCGCGAGGGGCAGACGATCCCGATCTTCGGTGGCCTGGAGGCGGGGGAGTAACCCATGCCGATACGCAAGCCCAAACCGACATCCGCGGGACGGCGGTTCGTCACGTATCCCGACTACGCCGAGATCACGCGCACCTCGCCCGAGAAGTCACTCGTCGAAGGGCTCAAGAAATCAGGCGGGCGCAACTCGAACGGCCGCAAGACCTCGCGCCACCGCGGTGGCGGCGCCAAGCGGCTGTACCGCAAGATCGACTTCAAGCGCCGCAAGGACGACGTGCCGGCGAAGGTCGCGCACATCGAGTACGACCCGAACCGGTCGGCGTACATCGCGCTGCTGCACTACGCGGACGGGGAGAAGCGGTACATCCTCGCCGCCCAGCGGCTGCGCGTCGGCATGACCGTGCAGTCCGGTGAGCGCGCCGAGATCCGCGTCGGCAACAGCCTGCCGCTCGCGAACATGCCGCCCGGCACCGTGGTCCACAACGTCGAGCTGACTCCGGGGCGCGGCGGCCAGATGGCGCGTGCTGCCGGCGCCGGCGTGCAGTTGCTGGCGAAGGATGGCGATTACGTGACGCTGCGCCTGCCCTCGGGCGAGATGCGGATGGTCCGCGCCGAGTGCCGGGCCACGGTCGGCTCGATCGGTAACACCGATCACCAGAACGTGTCGATCGGCAAGGCCGGGCGCAAGCGCCACATGGGTGTGCGCCCGCAGACGCGCGGCACTGCGATGAACCCAGTCGACCACCCGCATGGTGGCGGCGAGGGCTCGACGACGCCGGGGCGCCACCCGGTCACCCCGTGGGGCGTGCCGACACTCGGCTACCGCACCCGGCCGAAGGGCAAGGCTTCAGACAAGTACATCGTGCGCGGACGCAGGAGAGGTAAGAAGAGATGAGTCGCTCGAGCAAGAAGGGGCCGTTCGTTCAGGAGCGGCTGATGTCGCGGATCGAGGCGATGAACACATCGGGCGAGAAGCGGATGCTCCGGACCTGGTCGCGTACGTCGACGATCTTCCCCGAGATGGTCGGCCACACGATCGCGGTCCACGACGGCCGCAAGCACGTCCCAGTGTTCGTCACCGAGTCGATGGTTGGCCACAAGCTCGGCGAGTTCGCGCCCACGCGGCTGTACCGCGGGCATGCCGGAACCGGTAAGAGGCGATGACTGACGAGACTCCCGAAGAGACTCCGGAGACCGAGCCGGACCCGACCGAGGCCGAGGAGGCGCCCAAGCGCGGCCGCTCACGCAAGAAGGCCGCGGAGCCGACCGAGGTCGCGGCCGAGGCTGCAACCGACGACGAGGCCGACGACGAGGTCGACGAGACCCCGGAGGACGTGGAGGCCGAGGAGGCAGCTGCCGACGTGATGCTCGAAGCCGACGCCGAGGCCGAAGGCGAGGACGCTGCCGAGGCCGAGGCCGAAGAGGAGGCTGACGAGGAAGCGCGCGCCGACCTGGAGCCGGTTGAGGAGGAGGCCGAGGCGCCTGCTCGCAGCCGTCGTCGTCGCCGGCGGGGCGCCGCGGAGGCAGAGGCCGCCGAGGAACCCGAGCCGCCGGCCGCGCCGGCGCCCGCCCCTAGCCGTCGGAGGAGGGGAAGCGCGGGAGAGCGGAGGGATGTCGTGGTTCGGGCGCAGGCGAAGTACGTACGCACGTCGGCGCGCAAGGCGCGGCTGGTGTGCGATCACATCCGCGGAAAGAGCGTTGAGGACGCGCGAGCTATCCTCGCTCACACTTCGCGTGCGGTCGCGCGCGACTGGAGCAAGTTGCTCGAGTCGGCGGTGGCCAACGCTGAGAACAACCACGAGCTCGTGGGTGAGGACCTGTATGTGAAGGCGGTCCACGCTGACGAGGGTCCGACGATCAGGCGCTTCCGGCCGCGCGCAATGGGCCGAGCGACGCGGATCCGCAAGCGCACCAGCCATCTAACGATCCTGCTCACGCCGAAGGACTAGTCACAGAGATATGGGTCAAAAAGTTCATCCCGAGTCGCTCCGCGTGGGCTATATCCACGACTGGAAGTCGAACTGGTTCAACGAGCGGGCGTTCTCGGACTTCCTGCACGAGGACACGCAGATCCGTGAGCACATCGTTGGACGGCTGTCGCACGCCGGCCTATCCGACATCACGATCCGCAAGAACCAGAACGAGGTCGAGGTCAACATCAACACGGCACGGCCTGGCATCGTGATCGGGAAGTCCGGCTCGGAGGTCGACCAGCTGCGCCGCGACCTGCACCGGATCACCGGGAAGCAGGTCAAGGTCAACATCCTCGAGATCAAGCGCCCCGAGCTCGACGCGCGCCTGGTGGCGCAGTCGATCGCCGAGCAGCTTCAGAACCGCGTGGCGTTCCGCCGGGCGATGAAGCGCGCGCTCACGAGCGCGATGCGCTCTGGCGCCAAGGGCGTGAAGGTGCAGGTCTCCGGACGGCTCGGCGGCGCCGAGATGGCGCGCACCGAGGGCTATTCCGACGGCCGCGTCCCGCTGCACACGCTTCGCGCCGACATCGACTACGGCTTCCACGAGGCACGCACGACGTTCGGCCGGATCGGCGTGAAGTGCTGGATCAACAAGGGCGAGATCATGCCCGAGGGTTACACCGGCGCGGACCTCACGATCATGGACGAGCCGGCGCCGCAGGCGCCCGAGCGCGGCGGGCGCGACGGACGCGGTCGTGGCGGCAGCGGAGGCGGCGGCGGCGGCGGTCGTGGCGGCGGTCCCGGCGGTCGTGGCGGTGGCCCTGGCGGTCGTGGCGGTGGCCCTGGCGGTGGCGGCGGTGGTCGTGGCGGCGGTGGCGGTCGCGGTCCGGGCGGTCCGGGTGGTCCCGGTGGCGGCGGTGGTCGTGGCGGCGGTGGCGGTGGCGGCGGTCGTGGTCCCGGAGGTCCCGGTGGCGGCGGTGGTCGTGGCGGTGGTGGCGGCGGTCGCGGTCCGGGCGGTCCGGGTGGTCCCGGTGGCGGCGGTGGTCGTGGCGGTGGTGGCGGCGGTCGCGGTCCGGGCGGTCCGGGTGGTCCCGGTGGCGGCGGTGGTCGTGGCGGCGGTGGCGGTGGTCGCGGCCCGGGCGGCCCCGGTGGCGGCGGCGGTCGTGGTCCCGGAGGCCCCGGTGGTGGCGGTGGGGGTGGACGCGGACGCGGCGGCAGTGGTGGCGGCGGCGGTAGCCGTCCGAGCTCCCCAGGTGGTGGCAGCTGATGCTCGCTCCCAAGCGCGTCAAGCACCGCAAGGTGCATCGCGGGCGCCGGCGCGGCCTGTCCCGCGGCCAGACCAAGGTCCAGTTCGGCGAGTACGGCCTGAAGGCGCTCGACGCCGGATGGCTCACGAACCGCCAGATCGAGGCTGCCCGAATCGCGATGACCCGCAAGATCAAGCGCGGCGGCAAGGTCTGGATCAACGTCTATCCGGACAAGTCGTTCACCAAGAAGCCGGCAGAGACCCGGATGGGATCCGGCAAGGGCTCGCCCGAGGGCTGGGTCGCGGTGGTCAAGCCCGGCCGCGTGATGTTCGAGCTCGCCGGTGTGCCCGAGCCGCTGGCGCGCGAGGCGATGCGGCTCGCCGGCCACAAGCTTTCGGTCCGGACCAAGTTCGTCATGCGAGAGGACGCGTGAGATGAGGTCCTCCGACGTCCGCGACCTGACCGACACCGAGTTGCACGAGCACATCCGGACCGCCCGCCGCGAGCTGTTCGGGCTGCGCTTCCAGCACGCCACGTCCGAGCTCGAGAACACCGCGAGCCTCAAGCGCGCCAAGCGTGAGATCGCGCGGGCGCTGACTATCCAGCGCGAACGAGAAATACGAAATGGCTGAAGAGACAGAGAACAACCAGACTGAAGAGACGCCGGGCGTGGCTGCGCCCGAGGAGACCTCGGCGCCGTCGCGCGCGGCCGCCCCGGGCGGAGGGCCCCAGGAGGTCATCGCGCCCAAGGAGCGGCGCCGTCGCGCCCGCGCCGGCAAGGCGGCGAAGACCCCTGTGCGCAAGCCGCGCACGCCCGAGGAGCGTCACGCCGACCGGCTCGAGGAGCGGCGCAAGAAGGCCGCGCTCCGCCGGACCGAGCGCGCGCGAACCCGTGAGAAGGCGCGCGAGAGCGGCACCATCGCCGAGACGACGCCGCCGCGCGAGCACGGCCCCGGCCGGCAGAAGACGCGCCAGGGCGTGGTCGTGTCCGACAAGGCCGACAAGACGATTACCGTCCGCATCGACATCGTCCGCCGCCACCGGCGCTACGAGAAGATCGTGCGCACGTCGAACACGCTGCACGCCCACGACGAGCGCAACGACGCGCACGCCGGCGACACGGTGATCGTGCGCGAGTCCCGGCCGCTGTCGCGGAGCAAGCGGTGGCGGCTGGTGGAAGTCGTAGAGCGAGCCGAGTGAGCCCCAGGACCGCGCGATGATCCAGAACGAGACACGGCTGCGCGTCGCCGACAACACCGGCGCCCGGGAGATCCTCGTGATCCGCGTGCGCGGCGGCCACCGTCGCCGCTACGCCGGCGTGGGGGACATCGTGACCGCCACCGTCAAGCAGGCCAGCCCCCAGGGGTCGGTCAAGAAGGGCGAGGTCGTGACCGCGGTGGTCGTGCGGACGCGGAAGTCCTACGGCCGCGAAGACGGGACGTACATCGCCTTCGACGAGAACGCCGCTGTGCTGATCGACAACCAGAACAACCCGCGCGGCACGCGTATCTTCGGCCCGGTCGCGCGCGAGCTGCGCGAGCGCAACTTCATGAAGATCGTGTCGCTGGCGCCAGAGGTGCTTTGACCATGCCAGCGCGACTGAAGTCAGGCGACGAGGTGATCGTGATCGGCGGCAAGGACCGCGGCAAGCGCGGCAAGATCTTGCGCGTCGATCCCAAGCATGAGCGCGTGATCATCGAGGGTTTGAACATGATCAAGCGCCACCAGAAGCCGCGGCAGGTGGCGGGCGCCCAGCGCGCCGAGCAGGTCGGCGGCGTGATCGAGCGCGAGGGCCCGATCCACGTCTCGAACGTGATGCTCGTCGATCCGAAGGACGGCAAGCCGACGCGCATCGGCGTCGAGGTCCAGGACGGCAAGCGCCTGCGGATCGCGCGCCGGAGCGGGACGAGGCTCGACTGATGACCGACAGGAGCGAGCGCTGATGCCCGAGGCACGCCTGAAGACCCGCTACAAGGACGAGATCCTGCCGGCGCTGACCGAGCGCTTCGGATACTCGACGCCGATGCGGGTGCCGCGGATCACCAAGGTCACCGTGAACATGGGCGTCGGCGACGCCAAGCAGGATTCGAAGATGCTCGACGCCGCGAGCGAGCAGCTCGCCACGATCACCGGCCAGCGACCGAACGTCCGCCGTGCGCGGAAGTCGATCGCGCAGTTCAAGGTGCGCGAGGGTATGCCGGTCGGCGTCGCCGTGACGCTGCGCGGCAACCGCTCGTATGAGTTCCTGGACCGGTTGATGTCGATCGCGATCCCCCGGATCCGGGACTTCCGCGGCTTGAATCCACGCTCGTTCGACGGTCGCGGCAACTACTCGATGGGCGTCCGCGAGCAGATCATCTTTCCCGAGGTGGACTACGACGAGGTCGACCAGGTCAGAGGCCTGGACATCACGATCACCACCACCGCCCAGAGCGACGACGAGGCATTCGCGCTGCTCGAGGCGTTCGGGATGCCATTCTCGAGAGAAGGCCGTCCGCAGGCGGCCGGTACGCAGACGTAAGGGAGCACATGGCCAAGACTTCACAGGTTGTCCGTCAGCAGCGCACGCCGAAGTACAAGACGCGCGGCTACACCCGCTGCCGCCGCTGCGGCCGGGCGCGCGCCGTGTATCGCAAGTTCGGCATCTGCCGAATCTGCCTGCGCGAGCTCGCGCACAACGGCTACATCCCCGGCATGACCAAGTCGAGCTGGTGAGGCGCGAACCATGTCGATGACCGATCCGATCGCGGACTTCCTCACCCGGCTGCGCAACGCCGCGAACGCCCAGCATCACGAAGTCACGATGCCGTCGTCGAAGCTGAACGGCGAGCTCGCGCGGATCCTGCGCGAGCAGGGTTACATCGAGGCCTTCGAGATCCACGAACCGCGCACCGGGCGGCCCGGCCTGGAGCTGACGATCACGCTCAAGTACACACTGGCGCGTAAGCCCGTGATCTCGGGCCTGCAGCGCGTATCGCGCCCGGGCCAGCGCACGTACGTCGACCACGACCACATCCCCCGCATCCAAGGTGGGATGGGAACCGCGATCATCTCGACGTCGAGGGGCGTCATGACCGGCCACGATGCCCGCAACGCGGGCATCGGCGGCGAGGTTGTGGCGAAGGTCTGGTAGACCAGAGATCTGTATGTCCCGCATCGGCAGACAACCCATCCCCGTACCGGCCGGAGTCACGGTCGCGATTGAGCCCGAGATCGTCCGGGTCAACGGCCCGAAGGGCGAGCTGTCCGAGCGCGTCAACCGTGACATGAAGGTCGAGCAGGTCGACGACCAGATTGTCGTCACGCGCCCGACCGACCGCGGTGAGCACCGCGCGCTCCACGGCCTCACCCGCACGCTTGTCGCGAACATGGTGCAGGGCGTTACCGCCGGGTTCGAGAAACGCCTCGAGATCCAGGGAGTCGGCTATCGCGCACAGCTCCGCGGCCGCGACCTCGAGCTCGCGCTCGGATACTCGCACCCGGTCTCGATCAAGGCGCCCGACGGGATCGAGTTCGAGGTGCCCCAGCCGACGAGGATCGTCGTCAAGGGCGCGTCCAAGCAGCAGGTCGGCGAGACCGCCGCGCTGATCCGCAAGCAGCGCAAGCCCGAGCCTTACAAGGGCAAGGGCATCCGCTACGAGGGCGAGTACGTCGCCCGGAAGGTCGGTAAGCGCGCATGACCGTGATGACCAAGCCCGCTCAGCGGCTCAGGCGCCGGCGTCGCGTCCGCGCGAAGGTTCGTGGCACCGCCGAGCGCCCGCGGATCTCGGTGTTCCGCTCCAATCGCGGAATTTTCGCGCAGCTGATCGACGACGATTCGGGGCGCACCGTCGCGTCGGTTACCTGGACCGAGCCCGACCTGCGGGGACTGAAGAGCATGGAGCAGGCCACCCGCGCCGGGGCGCTGCTGGCGGACCGAGCCAAGGCGGCCGGTGTCGAGGCCGCCGTGTTCGACCGCGGCGGTTACCAGTACCACGGGCGCATCAAGGCGCTCGCCGACGGCGCCCGCGAGGGCGGGCTGGCGTTCTGAGCCCGCTACTCTGGATCTGCTGATGGCACAGGACCGAACAGTTTCCTCCGCCGGCCTCGACCTCCAGGAGCGCGTCGTGGAGATCAACCGCGTCGCCAAGGTGGTCAAGGGTGGGCGCCGGTTCTCCTTCACGGCCCTGGTCGTGGTTGGCGACGAGCGCGACATCGTCGGGATCGGCTACGGCAAGGCCAACGAGGTGCCGGTGGCGATCCAGAAGGGCGTCGAGCAGGCCAAGAAGAACCTGTATCGGGTCCCCAAGCACGGCTCGACGATCACCCACCAGACGACCGGGATCTTCGGCGCCGGCCGGGTATTCCTCAAGCCGGCAGCCCCCGGAACCGGCGTGATCGCCGGCGGTGGCGTCCGCGCGGTGCTCGAGCTCGCCGGGATTCACGACATCCTGTCGAAGTCGCTCGGGTCGCAGAACCCGATCAACCTTGTGAAGGCGACGATGGCTGGGCTTCAGTCTCTACGCACGCCGGACGAGGTCGCCGAGATCCGCGGCTTGTCGATCAACCAAGTGCTCGGGCTCACCACGCGGGAGGCCGAGCCCGTTGCCGCCGAGACGATCCCGGGCGCGAACGGGAGCGCCGCGTCCGAAGAGGCCGAGCCCGCGTCCGCGGCCGAGACCGTGCCCGACGGAGAGGCCGGCGAGGCGTGAGCAAGCTCATCGTCACCCAGCGTCGGTCGCGCAACGGCTGTGATCAGCGCCAGCGGGACACGCTGCGCTCGCTCGGGCTGCGTCGCATCGGCCAGAGCGTCGAGCACACCGACACGCCTCAGATCCGCGGCATGATCGCGAAGGTCGCTCACATCGTCGACGTCTCCGAAGAGTCCTGATGGCCGACGACGAGACCGTCCAGAACGAGGAGCGCGTCGAGCGGATCGGGCTGCACAACCTGCGCCCCGCGCCTGGCTCGCGCAAGACGCGCAAGCGCGTCGGCCGCGGCGAGGGATCGGGCACCGGCAAGACCTCCGGTCGTGGCCAGAAGGGCTACGGGTCGCGCTCGGGCGCCAAGCGCCGGGCCAGGTTCGAGGGCGGCCAGAACCCGATCCACATGCGGATGCGCAAGCTCCGCGGTCCGCACATGAAGAAGTCGATGCCGTTCGAGCCGTTCCGGACGCACACGCAGCCGGTCAACCTGCTCGAGCTCGAAGCGCGGTTCGACTCCGGCGCTTCGGTAACTTTGGATGCGATGCGAGCCAAGGGCCTCGCGACGCGCAAGTCGATCCCGGTCAAGATCCTCGCCAAGGGTGAGCTGACCAAGCCGCTGACGGTCCACGCCCACCAGTTCTCGAAGGCCGCGCGCGAGCGGATCGAGGCCGCCGGCGGGACCTGCCAGATCGTCGAGGAGTCGGCCGGCAGATGATTTCGACGATCCTGAGTTCGTTCAGGGTCGGCGAGATCCGCACCAAGCTGCTGTTCACCGCTGCGATGCTCGGCCTCTACCGGCTCGGCACGCACATCCCCGCGCCCGGGATCAACGCCAGCGCGGTCAAGGCGATCCAGAACAACTTCGGCGGGTCGAGCATCCTCGGCTTCCTGAACCTGTTCTCGGGAGGCGGGCTCGGGCGGATCGCGATCTTCGCGCTCGGGATCATGCCCTACATCACCGCGTCGATCATCCTGCAGCTGCTGCAGGTGGTCGTCCCCTCGCTCGAGAAGCTGTCCAAGGAAGGCGAGGTCGGCCAGGCGCGGATCACCCAGTACACGCGGTATCTGACCGTCGGCCTGGCGTTCGCCCAGTCGATCGGCTACGTGTTCCTGTTCCGGAGCTTCGAGCAGTCCGCCGGCGTCACGGTGATCCCGAACTTCAACCTGGCCAAGGTGCTGTTGATCGTGATCTCGCTGACCGCGGGCACCGTGCTCTTGATGTGGATGGGCGAGCTGATCACCCAGCGCGGGATCGGCAACGGGATCTCGCTGATGATCTTCGCGAGCATCGTCGCGCGGATCCCGAACGGCATCCACTCGTGGTGGACGAACCCCGACCAGGTGTTCCGCGTGATCATGCCGTTCATCGCGATCGGCATAGTGGCGGCGATCGTGTTCGTCCAGGAGGGCCAGCGCCGGATTCCGATCCAGTACGCCAAGCGGGTCATCGGCCGGCGGATGACGCAGGGCACGCAGACCTACCTGCCGCTGCGCGTGAACATGGCCGGCGTGATCCCGGTGATCTTTGCCGCGAGCATGATGGCGATCCCGCCGACGCTCGGCCAGCTGCTCGGGCAGAACCGCAACAACTTCTGGACCGACGTCGCGAACTTCTTCAGCCCGCAAAGCTGGCACTACGTGCTCGGCGAGAGCCTGCTGATCATCGTGTTCACCTACTTCTACACGGCGGTCACGTTCAACCCCGTCGACCAGGCCGAGAACCTGCGCAAGTACGGCGGCTTCATACCCGGGGTGCGACCAGGTCGGCCCACGGCCGAGTTCCTCGACCGCATCCTCGCGCGCCTGACGTTCCCGGGCGCCCTGTTCCTGGCCGCGATCGCCGCCTTGCCGACGATCCTGATCAGCCAGACCTCGGCGAACTTCTTCTTCGGCGGCACCTCGATCCTGATCGTGATCGGCGTGGCGCTCGACACGATGAAGCAGCTCGAGGCGCAGCTGATGATGCGCAATTACGAAGGCTTCTTAAAGTAGCCCGGGCGGCTCGCCCGGGCGGGGCTGACGGACCCACCTGGAGCCGGACGCGGTTACTCGCTCGCTACCCCAGCGCGTCGGCGAGGTCCGCGCGCGTCTGGATGTCGAGTTTGCGGTACGCGTTGCGCAGGTGGTACTCGACGGTCTTTGGCGTCACGAACAGCGCCTGCGCGATCTCGCGGTTGCTCTGACCGGTGGCGGCGAGCTCGGCGATCCGCCGCTCTGACGGCGTGAGCGACGCCGGCCCGCTGAGCAGCGCCTCGCGCCGGGGCCGCGCGCCGGCGGCCGCGAGCTCGATCCGGGCGCGGTCGGCGAGCGCCACCGCGCCGCCGCGACGGGCCATGTCCGCGGCCTGCTCGAGCGGCCCGCGCGCCTCCGCGCGGCGGTTCTGGCGCCGGAGCGCGGCGCCGAGGTCGACCAGCGCGCGCATCGTCTCGAGGCGCGGCGGCGCATCGGCGCCCAGCCGGACGGCGGCCCGGAGGGTGCGCACCCCTTTCGTCCCCTGCTCGCACAGCCCGAGCACGCGACGGGCGCGGATGCGGAGGTGAAGGACGTCAGTCCGCTCGGCGCGGGCGAGCGTCTCGCGCGCGATCGCGAGCGCATGGTCGCCGTCCCCGAGCAGCAGCCACGCCTGCGCCGCGACGCCGCGCCACGGGCAGTACCCGAGGAATCCGACGGTCCGCTCGCCGATCTCGCCAACGGCCGCAGCCGCCTCGAGTGCCTCCTTCGGCCGGTTCTGCGCCAGGCGAAGCTCGGCGAGCGAGTACAGCCGGAGCACGTCCTCGACGTCCTGGGGCTCGTCGAGCGGGCCGTCCTCGTCGAGCACATCCTGCGCCCGGTCGAGCTCGCCGCGCTCGATCAGGCACAGCGCGTAGTGGGCGGCGGCGGAGCGCGCGAACTGCTGCCAGCCGTAGCGGCGGGCGTCGCGCGCGAGCTCGAGGTCGGCGAGCGCGTCCGTGACCCGTCCCTGCCAGAGCTGCGGCAGCCCGCGGATGTAGCTGGCGGTCGCGAACGCGAGCGGCCAGGAGCGCCGGCGCGATTCCTCGAGCGCGTCCTGGGCGACCTCGAGCGCGCTCTCGAGCTCGCCGTTCAACAGGAAGGCGGCGGCGACGAGTCGCCACCCGATCCACTGCGGGTTGGCTTCGGCGAGCATCCTCCCGCCGTCCCAGGCCCGCTCGGTCAGCTCGATCGCGTTGTGCGCGGACTCGCCGTTCATCGTGGCGTGCAGGGCGGCGTGGGCGAGCAGCAGCCGCTGCCCCTGGGTACGTGGTCCCTTGACTGCGTTCTCCACGACCCGGGTGGACCGTTCGTGCGCGATGGGCTGGAGGTCCGGGACGATCGACGCGGTCGAGATGAAGCTCGCCTCGAGCTGGTCGCGGAGCTCGAGGTCGTCGGCGTCCTCGGGCGGCGGGAGCTCTCCCAGCGCGTCGTCGTACGCGCCCGCGGCCTCCTCGTGCCGTCCCAGGGCATCGAGCGCACGACCGAGCTGGAGCCCGAGCTCCGCGCGCCGGCGGGGGTCAGACGAGACCGCGACGGCCTGCGCGAGGTGGTCGGCAGCCGGCGGGAGGGCGAGCGCGGCCTCGGCGGCGCCGAGCTCGGCGAGCACCTCTGGCCGGAGCTCGGGCGTCGGTGGCTCGGCGAGCGCGCGCTCGAGGTAGCGGACAGCGGGCTGCAGGGCTCGTGCCTCGCGCGCGGCGGCCCTGAGCTGCTCGACCGCCCACGGGTCGCCGCCGGCGTGGCCGAGCAGGAGATGCGCGGCGACCCGCTCGACGTTCTCGCCGTCGGCGTACAGCAACCGTGCGGCGTCGAGGTGCCGGCTCGCGCGCTCGAACAGCGGGATGTCCTGCTCGATCGCGCGCTGGACGAGCGGATGCACGAACCGGAGCGGCTCGCGGGCGAGCACGATCTCGACCCGCGCGAGCGAGTCGGCGGCGGCCGTGGCCGCGTCGATCGGGAGCGCCGCCAGCGCCGCCGCGCGCCGCAACGGCACGTCGTCGCCGAGGATCGCCACCGCGCGGGCGAGCGCCGCGGCGGCCGGGCCGAGCCGGCCGACCCGCACCCGGAGCGAGCGCGTGACGGCGTCTGGGGCAAGGCCGCGGGCCCGGCGCGTGAGCGCGGCGCCGCGGAGCTCGCGCTCGCCGGCGAGCGCGAGCAGCAGCTCGTGCACGTAGAACGGATTGCCGCCCGAGACGTCGACGCACGTCTCGACCAGCGCCGGGTCGGTGCGCTCGCCGAGCGCTCCCCGGCTCAGCTCCTGCACGGCCTCGGCGCCGAGTCCCGTCAGGCTCTCGACCCGAACCCGTGGATGACTCGAGATGCGGTCGAGCGCCTCGGCGGACTCGCCCCCCTCGGCTGGGCGGCGGGTCATCACGAGTGCGACCGGCAGCTCGTCGAGCCGGTGCAGGACGTACAGGACGAACTCGAGCGAGGCGACGTCGCACCAGTGGAGGTCGTCGATCGCGAGCAGCGTGAGGCGGCTCTCGGCTGCGCCCGCTATCGCCGTGAACAGGCCGTGGGACATCGTCAGGTCACCGGCATCGCCGGGCTCGAGCAGCCCCTCGCGCGCCCCGGCGAGCGAGCGTACGCGCTCGGGAGCCTCGGCCAGAAAGGCGCGGCGCCCCGCCGGCGGCAGGTCGCTCACGAGCGCGCGGACGAGCTGGCCAGCGACTCCGAACGCGAGGTTCTGCTCGAGCTCGGCGCCCGCTGCGCGCAGCACCCGCATGCCGCGGCTGCGAGCGTCGTCGAGCGCGGCCTCGTGGAGGCGGGTCTTGCCCATCCCCGCGTGTCCCTCGAGCAGCAGTGCCTGCCCGGTTCCGTCCTGCACCGAATCAAGCGCAGCGGCGATCGCCTGGAGCAAGTCGTCGCGCTCCAGGAGCCCCACGCGTCCGCGCAGGGGCCGTCCGCGTCTGTCGTGCGCCTCCCGCACCGGCATCTAGAGCGTTGTACCCCAATTGGTCTTGCGCCTAATCCTGGGGTGCCTGCCTGGTGCGGAATGCGAACACGCCAGCCATATTTCTGACCGTGAAGACGGGGACCGCGCACGTGATGCTCGCGATCGACATGGACTCGGACCCGATCAGCGGGTTGCTGTCGAACGGAACCGGGGATTCGAGGCCGTTCAACGGCTGGATCGAGCTCGCCGCGTTGATCGAGGCGGCTCGGAGCGCGAGCTCCCAGGATGTCTGCGACCCCAGGGAAGCGACGGTCGAAACACTAGGGTCGCTCCCTGGTGCGAAGGGCTCGGAGCTGTAGTTAGCTACCGGCATCGCATGACTCGGAGGTTGAACAACACGGACGGATCAGGGGGCGCGTGGGGGCGCGGATCCGTCGTGGGGGCAGACGTACAGAGCAGATGGGTCGGGGGCGCGTGGGGGCGCGGACCCATGGTGGGGGCAGTCGTTGAAGGCAGGGGGATCGGGGGGCGCCGATTCACGGTGGGGGCAGACGTAGGAGGGTGACGAGGGAACCGCGGGCGCGGCTTCGACAGGACGAGGGGGGACCGGCATGGACGCCGGTCCGGCGCCTGTCGTCGGGGGCGATGCCGAGGCGTCAGCGAGGTTCGTCGACGCCTCCGCGGGGTCGCGATCCGCACCGACCGACGCATCCGGCCTGAGTCGCGCCCGCGGCTCGGGCCCGGTGTGTTTCCGGCGTCGGGGTTCGTGTTCGGACCGCGCGCGAGGAAACCGCGGTGTCCTCGCTCACTTCGTCCGTTGCCGCTCGATACAGTGGTGCCCTCGTGTCAGAGCTCAACCTGATCCTGTTCGGGCCACCCGGCGCGGGCAAGGGAACGCAGGCGGATCGTCTGCGTTCTGACTTCCAGCTCCCGTACATCGCCACGGGCGACATGCTGCGGGCGAACGTCAAGGACGGCACCGAGCTCGGCAAGAAGGCCAAGGAGTACATGGACGCCGGCGACCTCGTGCCCGACGACCTGATCGTCGCGATGGCCGCAGACCGCCTCGGGCACCAGGACGCGCGCGACGGGTTCATCCTCGACGGCTTCCCGCGCACGGTTCCCCAGGCGGAGGCGCTCGACAAGCAGCTGTCGTCGATGGGCCGGCGGATAACCACGGTGCTGCTGATCGACGTGCCCGATGACGAGCTCGTGCGCCGCCTGTCCGGCCGGCGCGTGTGCGTCAAGGCCGGACACAACTACCACGTCGACTTCGACCCGCCCAAGCGCGACGACGCGTGCGATCAGGACGGGTCGCGTCTCGTACAGCGGGACGACGACCAGCCCGAGGTCGTGAAGAACCGGCTTCACGTCTACCACGACCAGACCGAGCCCGTGATCGACTACTACGATCAAAAGGGAATCCTGCGCCGGGTTGACGGGACCCGCGGCCCCGCGGAGGTGAACGACCACATCCGCGCGGTGATCGCCACCCTGCGGCTCGAGGAAGACGTTTGATGATCATCAAGAAGACCCCCGAAGAGATCGATCGGATGGCCGCGTCCGGCGCCATCCTGGTCAAGACGATGAGCCTGCTCGCGGGGAAGATACGTCCCGGCGTCACCACGGCCGATCTCGACGCCGCGGCCGAAAAGTTCATCCGCTCGCAGGGGGCGACGCCGGCGTTCAAGGGCTATCGCGGGTTCCCGGGCTCGATCTGCGCCTCGCCGAACGAGATGATCGTCCACGGGATCCCCGGACCGTACGCGCTCGCAAAGGGCGACCTCCTGTCGGTCGACATCGGGGTCGTGTACGACGGCTGGGTGTCCGACGCCGCGCGCACGTTCCCGGTCGGCCCGATCAGCCCCGTCGCGACCAAGCTGCTGCGGGTCACCGAGGAATCGCTGTTCCTGGCGGTCGACCAGTGCGTCGTCGGCAACCGTCTCGGGGACGTATCACACGCCGTCCAGGAGCACGTCGAAGCCGCCGGCCTGTCGATCGTGCGGTCGCTCGTCGGTCACGGGGTCGGGCGCGAGATGCACGAGGACCCGCAGATCCCGAACTACGGCAACGCGGGGACCGGAATCGTGCTCGAGGAGGGGATGGTGTTCGCGGTCGAGCCGATGGTCACCGCCGGCCGTCACGCCGTCCGCGTCGGCGACGACCACTGGGCGATCTACTCCCAAGACGGGTCGCTGGCGGCGCACTTCGAGTTCACGATCGCGGTTACCGCTGCGGGGCCGCGGATCCTGACCCCGTGGCATGAGGCAGCCCGAGCGCGCGTGGCGTCCGCGAGTCAATCACGCGTCGCATAAGCGGCCCCAAACCTCACCAAATCGCCACCCAACTCCGGCGGGGGCAGATCGCCTGACCCCTGCTACTATCTCAGGTTGCCCTCATAACGCGATTTGTCGTGGGATGGGGCGCTGCAGCGCCGGTAGCGGAGGCCGCAACGGTCTCCAGAGCCGGGCTGTGGGAACTACTGGAAACAGTCGACGAGAGCGATACGAGCGTGAAAGTACGACCGTCGGTCAAACCGATGTGCGAAAAATGCAAGATCATCCGCCGGAACGGTCGGGTCCTCGTGATCTGCCCGAATCCGCGCCACAAGCAAAGGCAAGGTTGAGATGGCACGCATCTCCGGGGTCAACATCCCTCTCAACAAGCGTGTTGAAATCGGTCTGACGTACATCTACGGCGTCGGTCGGTCGACGTCCAACAAGCTGCTCGCCGAGCTCGAGATCGAGCCCGACCGCAAGGTTCGCGACCTCACCGAGGAAGAGGTCATCAAGCTGCGCGAGGCGATCGACAAGGACTTGATGGTCGAGGGCGACCTGCGGCGCGAGCGTTCCCAGAACGTCAAGCGCCTCCAGGAGATCGGCTCCTACCGTGGACTCCGTCATCGCCGTGGTCTGCCCGTGCACGGTCAGAACACGAAGACCAACGCGCGCACGCGTAAGGGCCCGAAGCGGATGCAGGTCGCTGGCAAGAAGAAGGCCACCAAGAAGTGAGTCCGGCTCCGAGGCGTCCACAGCGCGGACGGCGCCGAGTCCGCAAGAACATTCCGATCGGCCAGGCGCACATCAAGACTTCGTTCAACAACACGATCGTCTCTTTGACCGACCGCGAGGGCAACGTGATCGCGTGGGAGTCGGCCGGCGGCGCGGGCTTCAAGGGCTCGCGCAAGTCGACCCCGTTCGCCGCGCAGGTGACCGCCGACGCGGCAGCGCGCAAGGGCATCGAGCACGGCCTCCAGCGGGTCGAGGTGTTCGTCAAGGGTCCCGGCTCGGGCCGTGAGACGGCAATTCGGTCGCTGCAGGCGGCGGGGCTCGAAGTGACCGGCGTCAAGGACGTCACCCCGCAGGCCCATAACGGCTGCCGACCCCGGAAGCGGAGGCGTGTCTGATGGCTCGTGATACTTCGCCTCAGTGCAAGCAGTGCCGGCGTGAAGGGCAGAAGCTCTTTTTGAAAGGCGAGCGGTGCCTGACCGACAAGTGCGGCGTCGAGCGACGCTCGTACCCGCCGGGCGATCACGGCCGCGGGCGCCAGCGCCAGAGCGAGTATCGCGTGCAGCTGCGCGAGAAGCAGAAGGCCAAGCGCTACTACGGGGTGCTCGAGAAGCAGTTCCGCATCTACTACGACAAGGCGACGCGCCAGGCCGGCGTCACCGGCGAGAACCTGCTGCGGATGCTCGAGTGCCGGTTCGACAACGTGCTCGTCCGCCTTGGCTTCGCGGCCTCGAGGCGCCAGGCGCGGCAGCTGATCCTGCACGGGCACTGGACGGTCAACGGCCGTCGCGTGAACATCCCGAGCTACCAGATGCGCGACAACGACGTGATCGCAATCCACCCGCGCTCGACCGCGACGCAGGTGATCCGCGACGCCACCGAGCTCACCGGTCAGGTGCCGGCATGGCTTCAGGCAGACCACGACTCCCTCACGGCCAAGGTGCTGCGCAAGCCCGAGCGCCGGGAGATCGCGGCTCCCGTGCAGGAACAGCTCATCGTCGAGCTCTACTCCAAGTAGGAACAACCTTTCAGCCGCGTGGCCAGTTCCTGGCCGGGTGCGGCACTGACACCGCCCAGCCGGCGGCATGAACCCACGACGTTAGGACCCTGATGCTCGACTTCCAAGTCCCCCGAATCTCCTCCGAGAGTGTTGACGACAACCGCGGGTCGTTCACGATCGAGCCGCTCGATCGGGGCTTCGGTTACACGTTCGGCAACTCGCTGCGGCGCGTGTTGCTCTCATCGTTGGCCGGCGCGGCCGTGACCTCCGTGCGCATCGAAGGCGTGGCGCACGAGTTCTCGACGATCCGCGGCGTCAAGGAGGACGTGACCGACATCGTCCTGAACCTGAAGGGCGTCGTGTGCCGGATGCACTCGGACGCGACCGAGATCGAGGCGCCGCTGGTGGTCACCGGGCCTGGCGACATCACCGCCAAGGACATCGACCTCCCGTCTGGCGTCGAGATCCTGAACCCCGACGCCCACATCGCGACGCTCGAGAAGAAGACCAAGCTCGAGGTGTACCTGACGATCGGCCGCGGGCGCGGCTATCGGCCCGCCGAGGAGAACAAGTCACCCGACCAGCCGATCGGCGTGATCCCGATCGACTCGATCTTCTCGCCCGTGCGGCGGGTCGCCTACAACGTCGAGCAGGCGCGCGTCGGGCAGCGCACCGACTACGACAAGCTGACGCTCGACATCGAGACCGACGGGTCGATCGACCCGCACGCCGCGTTGCGCGAGGCGGCCGAGATCCTGATCTCGCAGCTGGCGATCTTCACGGATGCTGAGCGGGTCGTGGAGCTGCGCGAAGCGGGCGCGCCTGGCGTTTTGGAGCCTGGTGTGGGTGGCGCGGTCGGCACGCCCTCCCGTCCGCCGAACGCGATGGACGACATCCTGATCGAGGAGCTCGAGCTCGGTGTGCGGTCGTACAACTGCCTGAAGCGGGCCGGCATCCAGACCGTAGGCGACCTGGTCTCCAAGAGCGAGTCCGAGCTCGCCGCGATCCCGAACTTCGGCAAGAAGTCGATCGACGAGGTGATCGAGACGCTGCATACGCGCGGTCTCGGTCTCCGGAACGAGTAGTTTCTCGCTAACGTCCGGGTTCGTTCGTAATGCGCCATCAGCGGAACCGATATCAGCTCTCCCGTGACGCAGCTCACCGTAAGGCGCTGCTCATGAACCTGACGAAGGAAGTGATCGCGCACGAGCGCATCCGGACGACCCAGACCAAGGCCAAGGCGGTCAAGCCCGAGCTGGAGAAGCTGATCACGCTGGCCAAGCGGGGCGATCTACACGCGCGCCGGCAGGCGCTGTCGGCGCTTGGGCAGGACAAGTTCATGGTCTACAAGCTGTTCGAGGAGATCGCGCCGCGGTATGTGGAGCGGCCCGGCGGGTATTCGCGGATTCTGAAGCTGGGGCCGCGGCGGTCGGACTCGACCGAGATGGTGCTGCTGGAGCTGGTCTGAGGGCGCGCCTAGTCCTCGAGTACGAGGGCGGTGGTTTTGCCGGTTGGGCGCGGCAGCCTGGGCAGCGGACTGTCCAAGAGTCGGTGGAGCGGGCGCTCTGCGTGATTTTGCGGCTGGAGAGTGTGTCGCTTGTGGTCGCGGGGCGCACTGACGCAGGGGTGCATGCGTGGGGGCAGGTGGCCTCGTATGACGGTCCTCCGGTTTCCGTGCGGTCGTTGAATGCGGTACTGCCAGATGACGTGGCGGCTTTGTCGTGTGGTTTGGTTTCGGACGGGTTCGATGCGCGGCGGTCCGCGACGAGCCGGGCGTACTGCTACCGGGTGTTGGCGCGGGGTTCGCGGAGCGCGTTCGAGCGGGGCCGGGCGCTGTGGTGGCCGCGGTCGTTGGACGTGGATGCGCTGCATGCGTGCGCTCATGCGCTCGTCGGTGTCCACGACTTCACAGCGTTCACGCCGACCGACACCTACCACGAGCGGTTCTCGCGGGACGTGTATGCCGCGTTCTGGCGCGGTGGCGCCGGCGAGGACGTGTTCGAGTTCTGGATCGAGGCGGACGCGTTCATGCGCCAGATGAACCGGGTGCTCGTGGGGACGATGCTCGAGGTGGCTGGTGGACGGCGGTCGGTGGCCTCGTTCCTGGAGTTGCTGGGCGGGCGGCCGCGATCGGCGGCGGGGCGGACCGCGCCGGCGCACGGGCTGTATCTGGTGGGGGTGGGGTATGGCGGGGAGCGGGTGTTGGGCGGTGGCGGTTTGCGGGGCGGTGGCGGTTTGCGGGGCGGTGGCGGGGGACTGCGTGGCGTTGGGGTGTGACGCGCCGGCAACGGCCTGGCGCGCGCCGGCGACGACTTCGTCGCAACTTCGCAACTAAGCGGGCCGTTTCACGCCGGCGCAGTCCGCGGGGCGCATCCTGGGCGGACGATGGCCGCCGATCCCTATGCACAACGCCCGAAATCGCCGCGTCCGCGCCGGCCTTCGGGACATGAGCATTCCCCACGTGCTTATGTCCCGAAGGTCGTCGGCCTGGACGTGATTTCGGGCCTTGTACATGGTGGTCTCGCCCGCGACATGGTGGTCGCGTGGGTTGCCTCGAGACAGCTCGGCCTGATTACCGCCGCTCAGCTCCACCAGGCGGGCGTTGGACGCGGATCGATTGAGTGGCGGCTGGCGAACGGCCAGCTGCATCGGGTGTTCAGGGGCGTGTACCTCGTCGGCCACGCTGTGCTGCTCGCCGGCGCCCTTGAGCTGGCCGCGGTCCTCGCCTGTGGGGCAGACGCGTTCGTGAGCCATCGCTCGGCCGCCGCGCTCTGGGGCCTCACGAGGACGCCGGCGAGTGACGTAGAGGTCACGGTTGTCGGGCGGGATTGCCGCTCGCGCGACGGCCTCCGCGTCCATGCCGCCGAGCGGCTCGACGCCACCGACCACACGACCAAGTACGGCATCCCCGTCACCTCGCCGGCGCGGACCATCATCGACTACGCCGCCACCGCGAACGCCACGGAGCTTGAGCGCGCACTGACCGAGGCCTACGCCCACAACCTTGCCGACGAGCCGCGAATCCTCGCCGCCATCGATCGCGCGCGCAACCATGCCGGCGTGGCACTGCTGCGGGCGATGCTCGGCCAGCCGGGCGGGCCGCAACGGACCCGCTCCGGTGGCGAGCGCAAGATGCTGAACCTGATCCGCGCGGCCGGGTTGCCGGTGCCGAGCACAGACGTTCTGATCGCCGGTTTCACCGCCGACTTCGTCTGGCCGGACCAGCGCCTCATCGTCGAGCTCGACGGCTACCCATACCACCGCGACCGCGCCGCGTTCGAGCGCGACCACCGCAGGGACATCGTCCACAGGAACGCCGGCTACGACGTGCTCCGCTTCACCGGTCGCCAGCTGGAAGAGGAGCCGTTTCTCGTCATCACCGCGATCGCCCGCGCGCTTGACCGGAGGACCCGCAGATAGCATCAAGAGTGCATGCGAGTGCTCCTCACCAACGACGACGGGATCGAGGCGGCGGGACTCCAGGCGCTCAGATCCGCGCTGCTCGGCGTCGACGGGATCGAGCTCGCGGTGATCGCGCCGGACGGGAATCGGTCGGCGATGGCGCGCTCGATCACCACCAGGCGGCCGCTGTGGGTGGAGGAGGTCGAGTTCGGCGACGGGACGGTCGGGTACGCCACCGACGGCACGCCCGTGGACTGCGTCCGTCTCGCGAACCTCGGGCTGATCGACGGGTTCGAGGCCGAGCTGGTGGTGTCCGGCATCAACCACGGCTCGAACCTCGGCGACGACATCACGTACTCGGGCACGGTGGCGGCGGCGCTCGAGGCGATCGTGCTCGGGCTGCCGGGGATCGCCGTGTCCCAGCAGTCGAGCGCGCGCGAGCTCGACTTCAGGGTCGGGACGGGATTCGACTTCACGGTGGCGGCGTCGTTCACGGCCAGCCTGGTCGCGGAGCTCGAGTCCCTGCCGTTGCCCGAGGGGACGCTGCTGAACGTGAACGTCCCGGGCGCCCCGCCAAGTGGCGTCGCGGTGGCGCGTCTCGGCAAGCGCGTGTACAGCGACGAGCTGTCGCTCGTGGACAGGGGTGGCGAGAAACGGCGTCTCTACAAGATCTACGGCGACACGGTCCACGAGCAGAGCGAGGCCGGGACCGACCTCGCCGCGGTGGCGCAGGGCAAGATCGCGGTGACGCCCGTCCACTTCGACCTGACCGACCATGAGGGCATGTCGGTGCTCGAGCGCTATCAGCTCGAGCGGCTGGTGCAGCCGGCGAGCGAGAACGTGGCCGAACACCAATGAGCGCTGCACGCCAGAAGACCAAGGCGACCGATCCGGAGGCGCGCGCCGCCGAGCTCCGCCGCGACATCGACTACCACGCGTATCGGTACCACGTGCTCGACGACCCCGAGGTCGGCGACGACGTCTACGACGCGCTGTTCAACGAGCTCAAAGCCCTCGAGGAAGAGCATCCCGAGCTCGTCACCCCCGACTCGCCCACGCAGCGCGTGGCCCCGGAGCCGGTGTCCGAGCTCGAAAAGGTCCGCCATCCCCTGGCGATGCTGTCGCTGGCGAACGCCCACTCGGCCGAGGACCTCGATGCGTGGATTCAGCGGATGCGGAACTTCCTCGCGCGGGAGGGGATCAACGACCCGGAGTTCGAGTTCGTGGCCGAGCCCAAGATCGACGGGCTGGCGATCTCGCTGATCTACCGCGACGGGGTGTTCGAGCGCGGCGCCACCCGCGGCAACGGCGAGATCGGCGAGGACGTGACGCACAACCTGCGCACGATGCCGTCGATCCCGCTGCGGATCGAGGATCCCAACCCGCCGGCGCTCGTCGAGGTGCGCGGCGAGGTGTACATGTCGCTGCCCGACTTCGCCGCGCTGAACGAACGCCGGGCGCAAGCCGGGCTATCGACGTTCATGAACCCGCGGAACTCCGCCGCCGGCACGATCCGCCAGCTCGACCCGAAGCTCGCCGCCGAGCGCCCGCTGTCGCTGTGGTGCTACGCGATCGGATCGACCGACGGGATCACGTTTGACGCCCACTGGGACGCGCTCGAATGGTTGCGCGAGCACCGCTTCCCGGTCCACCCCGACGTCAAGAAGCTCAAGACCGAGGACGACGTGATCGCGCAATGCCGCGGCTGGGAGGAGCGCCGCGGGTCACTCGAGTTCGAGATCGACGGGGTCGTGGTCAAGGTCAACCAGGTCGAGCTCCAGCGCCGGCTGGGGTCGGTCGGGCGCGAGCCGCGGTGGGCGATCGCGTGGAAGTTCCCGCCGACCACGGCGGTCACGCGCCTGAACTCGGTCGTCTGGGCTCCGGGCAAGTTCGGCGACCTCCACCCGGCGGCGTCGCTCGAGCCGGTCCGCGTCGGAGGCGTGACGGTCAAGATGGCCACGCTCCACAACGAGGAGGACCTCGCGCGCAAGGACATCCGGGAAGGCGAGGACGTGATCGTCCTGCGCGCGGGGGATGTGATCCCGCAGGTCCTGTCGCCGGCGCCGCACGTCGCCGAGCGCGACGATCGGCCGCCGCCACCGCACCCGCCGAGCGAGTGCCCGATCTGCCACACACCGACCGTCAAGCCCGAGGACTCGGTGTTCACCCGCTGCCCGAACCGCGACTGTCCCGGCCGGCGCTGGCAGCTGCTCAAGCACTTCACGGGCGCGATGGACATCGACGGCCTCGGCGAGAAGCAGGTCAGCCTGTTCATGGACCTCGGCTGGGTCACGACCGCGGCGGACTTCTACGACCTGACGTCCGAGCAGGTCTCCGAACAGCCCGGTTTCGGCCAGGTGTCAGCCGACAAGCTCGTCGCCGCGATCGAGGCGTCCAAGCGCCAGCCGTTCGGCCGCGTGCTGTATGGGCTCGGGATCGAGGAGGTCGGCTTCGTGATCGGGCGAAACCTCGCGCAGCACTTCCGGACGATGACCGCGCTGCTCGACGCGTCGCCGGAGCAGATCGAGCAGGCCCAGGGCGTCGGCCCGAAGATGGCCGCCAAGATCCACGATCAGCTTCAGGACGACCACATGCGCCAGCTGATCGAGGCTCTGAAGAGCCGTGGGCTGCGGATGGAGGAGGAGGGCCCGCCGCCCGGCGAGGGCCCGCTCGCCGACAAGACGTTCGTGCTGACCGGGACGCTCCCCGACCTGACCCGCGAGCAGGCGACCGAGATGATCACCGCCGCCGGCGGGCGGGTCACGGGATCGGTGTCGCGCAAGACCGATTACGTCGTGGCGGGCGACAGCGCGGGCTCGAAGCTTGCCCAGGCCGAGCGCCTCGGGGTGCCGGTGCTCGACGAAGGCGGGCTGCGGGCGCTGCTGGCGTAAAGCCGGGGCGCGCCGCCTCGCGACGCTATCCGTCGTAGTCCGCGACCGAGGCGGCCATCGAAGCCTCGACCTCGTGGACGTAGTCGGGGCTGCCGAGACCGTTGGCCAGGAACGCGAACGCGAGCACGTGGCCGTCGCGCGCCTGGCAGTACCCGGCGAGGTTCGCGACGTCGTGGAGCGTGCCGGTCTTCCCGCGGCAGTCGTTCTGCCCGACCGTCCCGAGTCCCTCGTCCTGGAGCGTGCCGGTCTCTCCCATCAGCGCCAGCGAGTTGACGAACGCCGAGTTCGTCGCCATCCCTTTCAGCAGCGTCACGACCTGGACCGGCGTGGTCCGGTCATAGCGCGACAGGCCGGAGCCGTCGTTCAGCCTGAGGTCGATGCCGAACTTGCTCTGCATTTCGGCCTGGACGACCGCGGCTCCGGCGGCGGTCGTGCCGGCGCCACCGAGCCGGGCGCCGATGTCCTTGAGCAGGCTTTCGGCGAGGTAGTTGTCCGACGGCGTGTTCGTGAGCTGGATCAGCGTCGACAGCGGCGGGGACTGCTCGGAGGCCAGCGGGGTCGCGCCGGCAGGCGTCCGCCCCGCCGAGATCCGGATCCCCGGCAGCTTGACGCCGAACGCGCGCAACCCGCCGGCGAGTTGCTGGGCGGCATACAACGCGGGATGGAACTCGAACGCGGTTCCCTGGTTGTTCGTGAACCCGCGGTCGTAGGCGAGCGCGCTCAGCTCGCCCTCGACCTCGCTGTTGGTCGCGTATCCGGTCGCCGGCGTTCCCCGGCGCGAGTCCCAGTAGGACTCGTCGCCGACGATCCGGCCGTCGACCGCCGTGATGTCGTTGGTCCTCAGAAAGTCGGCGATCAGCGTGCGCATGGTTGCGCCGGTCCCGTACCAGGAGTGATCGAAGCTGACCGACCCGAACGTCGGATCGCCGCCGCCACGGAGATACAGCGTCCCGTCCCAGACGCCATCGGGATCGCGGGACCCGACGCCGAGGATCGAGGTTGTGAACGTCGCGTTCGGGCCGAGGCGAAGCAGCGCCGTCGAGGTCGTGTAGAGCTTCTCGACCGAGGCGGGGAGGCGGGCGGTGTTCGCGGCGTGGGAGAACACGACCTGGCCGGTGGTCAGATCGAGCACGTAGGCGCTGGTCTGCTTTCCGGTCTGCCCGAGGTCCTTGTTGAGCGCCTTGGTCAGCGCGCGCTGGGCGGGGGAGGGCGGCTGCGCCCCGGCCACAGCCGCGGTCCCGGCGAGCAGGGCGCAGATCGCCCCGAGGGTCGCCAAGAACACCCGCATCGGCGGATATAACCGGCGGAGCGGGTGAAAGTAGCGGTTGATTTGGGGCCGAGCCGCCCGAGCGCGTCGCGGGTCAAGCGGTGTCAGGCTCGGCGTCCATGGGGCCATTTCCGCCGGGCATCCTTGCCCGGCGGGCGCAGCGTCCGCCCGGCGTCCGCTGCCGGCGGGCGCAGCGTCGGCTCTCCGTACAATTCGGCCTGGGATGGGCAAGGTGGTCAAGCTAGACGCCGCCGCGGCGGAGCGTCCAGGGGCGGCCTCACGGGGGTCCGGGGCGCGGCGCCGGCGCACCAGATCCAAGTCGGCGCTGGTCCTCGGTGGCGGGGGATTCACCGGTGGCGTGTACGAGATCGGGGCGCTGCGGGCGCTCGATCTGCTGTCGGTCAACCGCACCGTCAACGAGTTCGACGTCTACGTGGGGACAAGCGCCGGCTCATTCGTGGCCGCGGCCGTCGCCAACGGGGTCACGCCCGAGGAGATGATGCGGGTGATCGTCCAGCAGGTGCCGACGTCGTTCCCGGACGCGCGGGTGAGCGCGCTGCTCCACCCGAACTACCGGGAGTTCGTGCGCAAGGGCGTGCTGGTTCCGTTCCGGCTGGCTCAGCTGGTCCGCTCGCTGGTGCGGGACCTTGGGCAGGTCTCGGCCGTCGACTTCGTCGTGGGGCTGGCGGAGGCGCTCCCGTCGGGGCTGTACTCGGAGAAGGGGATCGAGCGGTACGTGCGGACGATCCTGTCCGATCCGGATCGCACCGACGACTTCCGACTGCTCCAGCGGGAGCTGTACCTCGCCGCCACCGATCTCGACACGTGCGAGCGCATCGTGTTCGGCGCGGAGGACTGGGACGACGTGCCGATCTCGACCGCGGTCGCCGCGTCGAGTGCGCTGCCGATGATCTACAAGCCGGTGCGGGTCAAGGACCGCGAGCTGGTCGACGGCGGGATCGTGTCGACGACGAACCTGGACATCGCGGTTGAGGCCGGCGCGAAGTTCATCGTGGTCGTCAACCCGCTGGTTCCGTACGTCAACGACTTTCAGAAGCGGATACCGACGATCACGGGCTCACGGCCTCGGCGGGTCTCTGACATGGGCTTCCCGCAGATCGGCTACCAGGCGTTCAAGCTGCTCGCTTATCAGCGGCTCCACGACCTGGCGCGGCGGTGGGAGCAGCGGTACCCGGGCGTCGACATCATCCTCGTCGAGCCCGAGCCGAACGACGAGCTGATGTTCCAGACGAGCATCATGAACTACACGTCGCGCGTGGACATCGCACGTCACGGGTTCCAGTCCGTGACGCTGAAGCTCGCCCACGACTACCCGCGGTTCAAGCGGATCTGCGCCCGCCACGGGATCGAGATCTCGGCGACGCGAGTGCGCAAGGTGGTCAAGCACTTCGAGGCCGAGCGAGAGAAGACCCGCGCTTGGCGGAAGATCCTCGAGCAGACGACCTCGACGCTGCTGCGTCAGTCGGCTCAGGAATAACCGGCTCGCCGGTGGGGCGAGGCGGGAGGAGTGCTGGTGGCTGCGAAGCCCGCTAGGCGGGCTGGGGCTGCTTGGCCGCCTGCGGCGCCGAGCCCGTGATTTCGCGGAAGCTGTAGAGGAAGAGGGTCTTGTCGATTCGACCGTTGAAGATCGGGATTCCCCACTCGACGCACTTGACGATCACATCGCGGCGCTCCAGACCGGATTCACGTGCAAGCTCGGTGGGGGTGAGGTGAATTGCCATCGGACTTATGTCCTCCTTTGCCGCCTGCGCTGTGGGCGCGAAGTATGCCGTCTCGGTCGGACGGTCTCAACCCGTCTTTCGGCTAGATCCCTGCCCAAACGTTAGCGTCTTTGGCAAAAGCTCTGGACATATGGCCGATTCCCGATAGAGTCCCCGCGGCTACGGGGGAACTCAGCGGACGGGGACAACTTGTCGAAGGCACGGCTGCTTCCAGAGGCGCTCGAATATTCGTGGCGCACTGATCATGATCTCGTGACGGCGGTGCGGCGCGGCGAGGATGGGGCTTTTGAGCAGCTGTTCTCGCGCTATCGCCGGCGGATCTGGTCCTACGTGAGCGCGATCATCGGCGACGCCGACCAGGCCGAGGACGTCACGCAGGAGGTGTTCATCTCGGTCCTGCGCCGGATGCGGGACACCGAGCGCCCGATCGTGTTCAAGCCCTGGGTCTACCAGATCGCCAAGAACGCCTGCATCGACGAGCTCCGGCGGCCCCGGCGCAGCCACGAGGTCCCGTTCGAGCAGGAGCGCGGTTCTGAGAACGAGATCGGCGATCTGGTTTCGAGCGCCCCGGCGCCCGACGTCGCCGTCGAGTCCAAGCAGCAGCTCGAGGACCTGCGCGCCGCGTTCCGGGGGGTGTCGGATGTCCACCATCGGATCCTCGTCCTGCGTGAGCTCGAGGGTCTCTCCTATAGCGAGATCGGAGACCGGCTCGGGATGTCGCGGCCGGTCGTCGAGAGCACGCTGTTCCGCGCCCGGCGCCGTCTGGCCGAGGAGTACGAGGAGCTGATCAGCGGCCGTCGCTGCGAGCGCACCCGCGCCGTGATCGACACCTGGGAAGGCCGCACGCTCCGGCGCCTCGGGGTGCGCGAGACGCGCCAGCTTGCCCGGCATCTGGCCCATTGCCAGCCGTGCCGGCGCCACGCTGTGATGACGCATGCTGCCGGCGAGCTGCTCGAGCCCACCCGCGTCGGCGCCCAGCCGCCCTCGGAGGTTCCGATCACGCTGGCGAGCCGGCGGCGGCCCGCCGCCGCGGGGGCGCCCCTGGCCGCGCCCGGATCGGATTCGCTCGCGGTGGCGTGATCGCCGGCGGGCGGCGGGGGCGGCCGCGCCACCCGGGGCTGTGGGATACTGGGATCCATTCGGGGCGTGGCGCAGCTTGGTAGCGCGCACCGTTCGGGTCGGTGAGGTCCCCGGTTCAAATCCGGGCGCCCCGATTGCAATCCTCTCGGTCTCGGGAGGCGTCAGGCAGTCTCTGAGCGGGGCAGAATCCTCAGCAAACGCGGGGATTCCGACACGCTGCGCGCGCGGCCGACCGAGCCCAGTACCGCCGCGACCACGGGATCGGGGACCCGAGGGGATGACCCCCTAGCGCGACTCGGCGCCGCGGTCGCCAGCGGCTAGTCCGGATGCTTGGCTACCCGGCTTTGGTGGCGCACATCGCATAGTCAGTCACCGACCACCCGACGCCGCTCGGGAAGCCCAGCTTCGCAGCGATGATCACTTCCCATGAGTTGCCGACCGGAGACGACCTTTGCAAAACCAGGTCAGTGCTCAGCGCGCTGGTCGAATACCCGCCGCCTGTGAGCAGCGTGCCTGCGGGACAGAACGCCCTCACCGTCTTGGTCGCGGCACTGCTGGATGTGCTGGTCTTGGTCACGATCTGCGTAGCGGTGATTCCGGACGGTCCAGCCGGGCCTCTTGGCCCACGATCGCCCTTTGCGCCCTGCGGACCTCTGGCTCCTGCCGGTCCGGCGTTGCCCTTGTCGCCCTTGGGGCCGGGAGGCCCAGGAACACGCGGTACCGGGAACGTGGCGAGCTGCAGAGGACTCTGGCCGTTGGCACATGCCTTATGCAGGACGTTGAGATCACCGACGCTTTCCTTCGGTCCCGTCCGCTGAACGCAAGCAGCGACAAAACCAGCTGAATGCCCGGCAGCACCCGACTGCGCGACAGCACCCACAGCGATGCCGCAGGTCACCAGCAGCGACGCGACAACGACGCCAAGGAAATACCTCATATGAGCCTCCAGCTAGATGATCGGACTGCGCAATCATCTCGCTCCTTCCGGCGTCGGCGCTGCGCCGGGCGAGAGCGTTCACGCCGTCTGACGCATAGACGTTGAATCGCGGGAGCGGGTTGCGGCGTGACCGAGCCCCACGCCCACGACACGAGGTTCCTGATCGTGTCAGCGTCGAGCATTCGCACATGCCCTGCGACTGGGTCATGGAGGAACGACACCGCCGGAAGACTATGTACCTGGGCGCTGAGTCACGCCGTGAGTCACGACTAGCGGCAATCGCAGTGTTGGCGGGGTTCGTGCACAATCGACCCGTTGGATCAGGGGGTCTGCACGGCGCCGCACGGCCATGCAGACCGGCAGGTTGCGATGGCCGCACGGGGCCATGCGGGGCGGCGCGGAGGGCTCATTCCGCGCGGAGGGCTCACTTCCAACCCGACACGCGGCCGGCCTGCCCGATCCACTTGCGCATCTCCGGGCTCTGCGCCTCCTCCAGAGTCTTCACCTTCACGTAGCGGTCCCGTCCGGTGCTTCCAAGTGGCGGCGGAGGGTCGAAGTCCGCGCCGGCGAAGAAGACGACGTTTGCGGAAACGTCGTACGCGGCGATCTCGATAACCCACCCGAGCTCCGGCGACCCGTAGTGCGGCCGCTTCCACTTGACGGCGTATTGAAGCCCGTCGATCGTCTCGCGGATCAATTCGTCCAGCGCCTTGACGATGGGATGCAGGTCCGGCATCACGCACTGGATCCAACCGTCGATCTCGGCGTGGCCGAGATCGGATGGCACAGGCGGCTTTCGGGCCGAATTTGGTTTGCGTGCCTTCGGCATGATGTCCTCCTTTGTGGCCTGACGTCCGCGACGTGACCTCGCCAGGCCGCGATTCTGAACCAATCGCCCCGGTTTAGAAGACGCTTCCCTTGACCTTGACACCGTGTTAAGGCGTATCTATGGCCTGGTCATGTTGAACATCGGAGAGTTCGCACGGCTTGGCCAGGTGTCCCGGCGGATGCTGCGCCACTACGACGAGCTTGGTCTCCTCACGCCCGATCAGGTCGATCCGGACAGCGGCTACCGTGAATATGGCGTTCGCCAGCTGCCGCGCCTGCACCGCATCGTGGCATTGCGCGACCTCGGCTTCGGCCTCGACCAGATCCGTCAGATCCTGAGCGACGACATCGCGAACGAGGAGCTTCGCGGGATGCTGAGGTTGCGCCGGGCGCAGATCGAGCACACGGTCGGAGAGGAGCAGGACCGCCTTCGTCGAGTCGAAGCACACCTCCGAGCACTCGAATGGAGCGACATCGTGGAGTTGCAGGACATCGTCATCAAGCAGACCCAGCCCGTCCGTGTTGCGCAGGCCTCGGCTGACGGGCTGGCCCATACCGATATCGGGGCGGCCTTCGGGCGATTGTTGCCTCAGGTGATCACGCACCTCAAGGCGGTCGGTGCCAAGCCGGGGATCTCGCTCGGCGTGTACGAGGACGACGGAGGCACCACACCGGAGGGCGAGATCGTGTTACACGCCGGCTTTGACATCGGCGACCAGGAGGTGCCGGACGGCGAGACGGTACGTGTGGTCAACCTGCCTGTGATCGAGGTCGCCACCGCCATATACCGGGGCGGCGACGACGGGATCGTGGCCGCGTGGGAAGCACTCGTTCGGTGGATCGACGACAGCGGGTACCGTCTCGTCGGCGATTGCCGGGAGCTCTACCACGAGTGGCACGACGACGAGTCGAGCAACGTGATGGAACTGCAGCAACCGATCGCGCGCTGAGGACGGATGACACGCGGTCACGCGCTGTGCCGCGCGGTGACCTCGATCTCGATGCGCATCCGCGGGTCGACGAGTCCGGCGATCAACGCCGTGCTCGCCGGTCCGATCTCACCGAAGTATTCGCGCAGGACGGGCCAGCAGTCGGGAAAGTCCTCGGCGCGCGGGATGATGTATGTGGCACGCACGACATCCGCCAGTGAGAATCCGGCCTCGCCTAATGCTGAGCTGATGTTCTCGAGCGCCTGGCGGGCCTGCTCGGCGACGTCGGGCGAGATCGTCATCGTCGCGTAGTCGAATCCGGTCGTGCCCGAGACGAACGCCCACTCGTCGTCGACGACGACGCGGGAGTAGCCGACCTCGCGCTCCCACGTCGATCCCGTCGAGATCAAGCGGCGTGCCATCTGCTCACGTTCGCATGGGGCACGCCCGCCGATCGGACGTAACTAGCTCGCCGCGTGCCAGCCCTGGCCTTCGCGCCTGACCTGTCCCTCTGACGCGAGGCGGGGAAGCACGCGATACAGATAATTCGGCTGGATCTTCATCGCCTCGGCGATCTGCGGGATCGTGATCCCGGGCCGTTGCTGAACGAGTGACAACGTCTGCGCGGCGCGGGTGTTACCGCCGCGACGAGTGCTCGCGCGCTTCCGCGGCGCGGCCGTGGTACGACGCGTCGTGCGGGCACGGGTGGCGCTGGGGCGCGTCGTGCGCGTCGCCGCCGTACCGCGGGGGCGACCAGGCCGGCGGCGTCCGCCGGTGAGCGCCGTGCGCGCCGCCTCGAGTCGCGAGAGCTCGTCGCGCAACTCACGAAGCCGTCCGTCAATGTCCTTCACCGTGCTGTCGACAAAACTAGGCATGAAAGCCTCCTGCATTCGAAAAACAAAAAGTGGTCAATCAACGATACAACGGCGTGACTCGCGTCAAACCCAGTCGCGCGCGCTGCATGATTGATTGCGTTTACCAGAATGGGTGATCAGACCGGCGGCGATCATGTCGTTGGCCCGCCGGCGGCGCTCCGCGATGGGCGCTGTCAGCCTGTCTGGCTCACGTGTCTTGCAAAGTATCGACACCGTCCGGGAGCACGAGCGAACAGCTCCTCGACGTCTCCTGGCAGCTTCAGCAGCTCGGCGCGCTCTCATGAAAGCGGGGAGCACGGTAGGTGAGCGGGGCGGTCCGGCCGCGAGCGTTGCGCCCGCGGCCGGACTCGTGTCGGCCGGCCCCGCTGAGTCGTCTGTCGTCTACCCCAACCGCCCCGGACGCCAGGGGAGGACGTACGCGCGGTAGGTGTTGACGCCGGTCGGGAACTCGGCGTTGAACACCAGCCGGCCCGATGGGTCGAATTCCGAGAAGTACGGGAGCGCGCCCCAACCGACGAACAGCCCGCCGTCCGGCGTCGTCTGGGCGTTCCCCTGCGACGCGGCCACGAGCCCCTCGGGCTGGTCGTCGGACGCGATCAGCGTTGCCACCCGGTGGCGCGGGTCGAGCTTCACCGTTTCCGCTCGGCTGACCGAGAACTCCGGCGTCCCGGCCGACTCGTTGTCGAAGAACGTGTACTCGTCGTGGCCGATCGCCTCGGGATCGTGCTGCCAGGCGAAGATCTCGCCGGCGTCGTCGAGCGACTGCCCCGGCGCCGCGCGGAGCCGGAAGCTGCTCGCCTTACCGCCGAGCTGCCAGATGATCTTGCCGGTGAAGCGGTTGACCTCGTAGGTCGTCCACGTGTCGCGCGCGTCGATCAGCAGGTTGCCGGTGGTGTCGATGTGAATCGCGTTGATGTGGAACCAATCCCAGGGTGTGCTCGCCGAGGCCGGCAACGGCTGCTCGCTCTGACTGAACGGCACGTGGTCCTCGCTGTTCCACTGGAACAGCACCCGGCCGGTTCTGATGTCGATCTCCTGCACGACGCCGTTGATCACGGTCTGGTTCGCGGGTCCGCCAATCGAGGTGAGGTTCGCGGTGGCAGTGGTGTAGGCGAGGATCAGCGCCGTGTTCCACGGGGTGATCAGGAACTCGTGTCCGTCGGCGGTCAGGCCGTTGCCGGCGTTGACGTTCGCGATCTGCTGATAGCGATCGTTGTAGATGTAGTCGGTGCCGCTCGCGAGTCCGCCGAGGCCCGTCCCCTGCCAGAACGTGAGGACGTGCTGGCCGAGGTATGTCTGGGTGCGGAAGTCCGCCGCGGTCAGTCCCTGTGGTGCCGCGTGGAACCAGACGATGTTGCCGCGGCGGTCGAGGATCTCCGCGCCGTTGGCGTAGGTGCTCGTGTCGCCCGTGGGCGTGATGAAGATGTCGCCCGGAGCGGCGCGGCCGCTCGAGGCGAGGATCGAGACCGGCGGCGGGGCGGTCGGAGTGGCGGCGACTGCGGTGCCGGAGGCGGCGCCGGCGACGCCCGGAAGGGCGGCGGCCAGCACCGCGCCGGCGACGGTCAGCAACGCGGCGGCGGATAGCCCCGCGCGGGCGATCCGCCGGCGCACTCGCAGAGATGGGACGTGACGGCCGGTCCCTCGGTGTTGTCCAAGCATGTGTTGCGTTCCTCTTTCGATCAGCGCGAGCGTGTCGCCCGCGAGTGGATGTACGTCGACAGCAGTCGGTGGGCCGCCGCGGATGCGGTGGCGTACTCGCGCGAGCTCATCTCGAGAACCCCCTGGCTGTCGAGGCTCGCGGTGCGGCCGGTGGTGACCCAGTCGCACAGGATCTCCGGGGTCACCTCCGGATGGAACTGAACGCCGAGGTGCGCGTTGACCGCGTACGCCTGCGGGCCGAGCGGATCGTGGGCGAGCAGCCGTGCGGTCGGCGGCAGGCGGATCACGTCCTCCTGCCACGCGAGCCACGGCCCGGGAGAGATCCACTCGGGGTCCGAGCTCGAGACCCAGACCCAGCCATGACGCGCTCGGCGTGCGCGCTCCACGCCCCCGCCGAGCGCGATCGCGAGCGTCTGCGCGCCGGATCCGACGCCGAGCACCGCCGTGCCGGCGCGGTCGGCCGCGTGGAGCCAGTCGACCTCGGCCCGGACCAACGCGGCCGTACGCTCGTCCGCCGCGCGGTCGTATCCGAGCGTTACCGCGAGCGTGAACGCCGCGGGGTCTGGCATCGACTCGCCCTGATCGACACGCACGGTCCGAGAGCGAAATCCCGCCTCTTGCAGCACGTCGAGAAGGAGCCCGCCGGGAGCGTCGTCCCGATGCTGGAGCACAATCGCCGATGACGTCGGCGCCTCGCTTACAACACTCATCGATGTCACCTCGTTTGAATCGAGTCGGCGCCGCGGCCCCCGAACCTCAGCCGCGGCCTGGCTCGCGGGCAGGGCGGCACGAAGCCGCCCCGCCCGCGGGAGAGGAGAGCTCCAGACCCGCCGTGAGGCGGGGTCGACCCGCCGGCGTTCGAGCCTGGAGGTGAGACGTCAGGCGGCTAGGCCCTACATCGCGCCGGTACGCCCGATGCGACCAGCCGGCCACTGGCCGCCGCGATCTCCGGGATTGCAGGGCCCCGGAGCAGGATCGGGCGATAACAGAACAATGTCAATCAAGATTATTGAGATTGGTGTTCGCTGTCAACAGCGCAGGTGGGGCTGGGGGCCGACGAGACTGGCTGTCGAGTGCTCGGACTGTCCAAACTCCACTAATTCTGTAAGAATTATGAGAATTGCCGGGTCGGGCAATCCCTTTGAACAGCGCTGCAGTACTCGCAAGCCGCGGACGACCCGCCGTGTTACCCAATAGACGGAGGTCTAGCTGTGTCGCATCGCAAGGAGGAGCGCCGCTCCCGAAGCAGGTCGGCGCTCATGGTGCTCGCGTTGGCTCTCTTCGGTTCCGTGCTCGCGCAGTCGGCCGTCGCCGCCACCCCGACGCCGGAGTCCGCGACCCTGTGCGGCGGGAGCCTGACGCGCGCCAAGCCCACCACGGATGATCCCAACTTGCTCAACTACAAGTTCAACTGCAATGGCGGCATCAGCGCATACACGCTGATCGTCCTTCGCAAGTCCAACGATTTCAACACGATCGACGACTTCGCGACGAACCCATTGGTCGTCGACCCCACCGGTAACCCTCTCTCAACCGTAGGTCTCAACTGCGCGGGAGAGATTCCGGGCGACGGCGTGAACTGCAACGCCGGCGCTGGCGGCTCGATCCCCTCGCCGAACTGGGCCGAGGGCACGCTCGATACCACCGAGCCGTACTGCGCGAACATCCCACCCGGATCGAAGCCCGGCACCAAGCCGGATCCGGCGGCCGTGGTGGAGCTCGTGGTCAGTGACTCGACCGGCGCCGAGGATGGACCGTTCAGGCTGCGGCTGAAGGGCAAGTGCCCCGCTGTGAAGGCCAAGCCGAAGACGAGCAAGAACGGCTCGAGCAACAAGGCGGAGAAGAAGGCGGTCCGCAGGTAGGAGCGTTACTGCCGTCGCTGCCCGGTGGCGAGCGCGAGCGCTACGCGCCGGGCAGTGCGGTGGTCGCGAAGGAGTGGGCGCTCTTGGCGTGCACCAGCGGGGTGTAGCCGAGCAGGTTCTCGATCGTGCGCAGCACCGAATACGGGTCGTAGTTGCCGGCGATCTTTCGGCCGTGATGCGCGAGCGGTGACAGGATCAGCGCGCCGGTTCTCACCGGGTGCTGTGCCCCCACGCCCGCGGCGGTGGTGGGCTTGCCGTCGGCGAATACGATCATCAGGACCCCATCCTGTTTGTACGCCGCGGAAGCGACGATCTGCGGTACCCACCGCTTGAGGAACGCGTCCTCGGCGGCGAGGCCGCCCGGCTTGTCGCCGGCGCACGTGGTCGCGGACGGCTCGTCGCAAAGACCGGGCGCGATGTACGCGTACGTCGGCGTGCGCTTCGCGACCCGCAGATCCTTCGTCAGGTGCTGGATCCCGACGTCGTCGCTTTGGCAGCCGCCGAGGTCGAGCAGCGAGTGGAAGTAGATGAACGGATTGTGCATCGTCGCGTAGTCGCTGTCGGCTCCGGTCAGCGTCGTGTCGTCGGTTGCGTTCGAGTCCGCGTGCACACATGTCGAGGTGCCCATGCCCGCGAGGTACGCCTTCCACTGCTTGCCAGCCGCTGTGACCTGGTCGGCGATGGTCAGCGCGGTGTTTGGGTACACGCAGCCGGTACCTCCGAACTGACCGCTCCGCTGCGCCTTCGCCGCCGAGGGGAACTCGGCGTAAACGGCGCAGTCGCTCCTGGTGTCGGCGTTGGGCGACTGGCCGCTGACCATCGCGAGGTAATCAGGTAGCTCGGTGTCGCCCAGTGTCCGATAGCCGCTGAGCAGCGTGCCGCGCGGGCGCAGAGTGTGGTTGAGGTAGTGCGCGACCGAGCTCGCACCGAACGCGGCACGGTAGCTGTCGGTGGTGAGCGCGATCACGAAAACGTGCTTGACCGGACTGGTTGTACTCGACGGAGTGGTGGCGGTCGCCGGCGTGGTCGCGGCGGCGCTCGTGTCGGTCGTCCCGTCGCTGCCGGTCTCCGCGCCGTCGTCGGTTGTGTCGGCGGTCGTGTCGGCGGTGCCGGCCGTGGCGGCCGTGGCGTCGGTCTCAGCCGGCGAGCTCGGCGGCAGCGCGATGCTCGGGGACGCGGACCCGGACCCGGACGGCGGAACGCTGGCCGCCGCCGCCGCCGGAGTCGCTGCCGCTGACGCGGACTTGTGCACGACCACGCCGCGTCTGAGCGCGACCAGCTCCGCGTAGGGCACGCGGTCATGACGAGTCCCCACCTGAATCACGACCGCCGTCGCGACGGCTGACGCCACCGCGATCAGCGCGATCTGCAGCCATGTCAGCCGGACCGAGCGCAGGCGAGCGATCATGGCGCGGTCAGCGGGTGCGCGCACTGCGCGCAGAACGCGGCGCCGCGCGTGTATACAGCCCCGCACGCGGGACACTCACCACCGAGGTTCGAGGTCCCCGATTCGATGATCCGGTTGAGCTGGCTGAGCTCCGCGTCGACGCGTTGGAGCTCGGCCGCTTTCGGGATCAAGATGTCCATCCGCACGTGATCGCGGACCGCCATCTCGTAGAAGAGGCCGCCAAGCTCGGACTGCATGATCGCGAAGCGTTCGACCAGCCGATCCCGCTGCGCGATCAGCTCCGCGTCGGTCGCCGGCGGGCTAACGGTGTCGGCAGACGTCGTCGCCGTTCGCTTGCGACGAACCGCAATCACGGGACCGAGATCGAGTCGGGCAGCCCCTGCTGCGATTTCACGTAGTTCCCGTTGATCTCCTTGCTGACCTTCTGGACCTCTTGGGCGCCGGACGCGAGCTGGCTGGCGGATGGCTTGAAACCCGAGACCTGGTGGGCCGAACCGTAACTCGTGGTGGAAAGCACCTTGGGGGAGCTTCCGATCGGACTGACCGCGATCACCTTGGCGCCAGGGAATGCATGCTTCAGCTTGGCCAGCGCAGCGGTGGCGTCCGCGCTCGAGTGGTACTGGCCCGAATAGATGACGTAGTCCCCTGCCGGGGGCTTCGGAGTGATCTGGTAGTCCGCTTGGCTCATCAACCCGACCGCGCTGGCGCCGTGCGCTCGAGCGTGTTGTTCGGCCGCGATGACTTGCGCCCCGGTGGTCCCGGAGCCCGGGAGCGTCTGCAGCTCGACCGCGTAACCCTGCTGCAGCGCGAAGCTGCTGGTCAACCGGGCCACCGGCGTCGCCGCGGCGGTGCCGGTCGTGCTCGCCGTCGACGCGCCGCTCGCCGTCCCGCCGCCGGCCACGTTCACGACCGTCGGCTTCTGCGCGCGGAGCGCGGCCAGCAGCTTGCTGTTCGTGTTGTCTCCGCGATCACCGACGAGCACGCCGGCGGCGACCGCGAGCGGAATCGCGGCGAGCACGAGCGCGAGGGCCAGTCCGGGCCCTCGGCGTTTAGGCCCGACCGGGCCGCGCGCGGACCGAGCAGCGGCACGCGACCGGCCGGTCGCGTCGGAAAGGAACCGGGCCGCCGGATCGTAGACGTGCCTGCGGTGGGCTCCGCACTCGACGCAATAGCGCTGGTGAACGTCGACCGGGGCCTGACACTGTTCGCACGTCTCGTACTCGATCGAAGGCTCGGTTACCGCCGGCGCCTCGAGAGTCTGCTCACTGTCAGTCACGCTCATGCTCTCTGCTCCTAATTGAAGATCGTCGGTAGTGCGATCAGCCGCAACGTGGCCCCTTGGCTTCTGCCCAGCAGAGTGATGCTCACGGTCGTCGTCGCCCGCGTTCCGAGATGTGTCACGCCCGCGCGTCCGGCGCCCACATCACGGCCGGCGCGAACCGCGACCGCGTATACCGGGAGGTCGTACTGAGGGACCGCCGAACGGTTCGACACCGACACGGCAACGCTCCCCGGAGCAGACCGTCCCGCGCGTGTCGACACGTCGATCTGCGGCAGATGTGCGCCGGCGGCTGGATGCAGCGCTGAGATGCCCACCGTCGCGAACGCTCGGCCGGTCGGGACGCGTCCACGGGTCGTGAACACCCACGTCGTGACGGCATGCGGGGCGATCGCCGCGACGTGGCTGTCGAAGTAGTCGAGGTTCGCCGAGCGGTTCAGATAGACCGGGTGGCTGCCATGCGTGTGGATGCCGACGGTGATCGGCAGATCGGTCAGCGTGCTCGACGCGTTGTTGCGGAGCGAGGCCACGATGGCGGTGCCGGTGTGTGTGCGGATCAGTGTCAGCCGGCCGATCGTGACCTCGGGGTTGGCCTGGGTAACTTCGGTCGTGCTCTGGCTTGTCAGTTCACGCGCGCTCACGAGCCGGGCGCGCGCGGCGATGCGCTGCGTCGACACGCAGCCGGTGAGGACGAGCGCAACCGGCAGCGTGGCGATGCAGGCCGCGGACATGCGCCTAACCGAACGCTCCACCGACGTAATCCCGAGTTCGCTGCTCGCGGGGTGAGCCGAACATCTTGCGGGCGCTTCCGTATTCGACGAGCTCCCCGAGGTACATGAAACCTACGTAGTCGGCGACGCGGTAGGCCTGCTGCAGGTTGTGGGTGACGATCACGACCGCCACGTCGTCCCGGAGCTTGATGATGAGCTCCTCGATCAGCCGCGTCGACATCGGATCGAGTGCCGAGCAGGGCTCGTCGAGTAGCAGGACCTCGGGATGAGCGGCCAGAGCGCGGGCGATGCACAGACGCTGCTGCTGCCCGCCCGAGAGGCGTAGCGCCGGGTGGTCGAGGTTGTCCGCGACCTCGTCGAGCAACCCGGCACGCGCGAGCGCGTCACGGACCTCACCGCGGACGGCCGCACGCCTCGGCCGTCGCTTGGCCTGCTCGCGCAGCACGTACGCGACGTTGTCGAACACGCTCATCGGAAACGGGTTCGGCTGCTGGAAGACCATCGTCACCCGCCGCCGCAGCGCGGTCGGATCCATCCTCGCGATGTCGGCTCCGTCGAGCGTGATCCGCCCGGACAGCGATGCGCCGCGGGTCAGCTCGGTGAGCCGGTTGAGCGAACGCAGCAGCGTCGTCTTGCCACAGCCCGACGGTCCGATCAGTGCGAGCACCTCGCCCTGGCGGATCGGCAACGAGACCGATTTGACGGCAGGCTTCGTTCCGTACGCGACCGACAGCTCGTCCACCTGCATTCGGTCGATTGCGATCGCGCTGTCGCGACTCGCCAGCCGAGCCGGCGCTGCGAACGCCGACGTCGGCCCGTGGCCATTGCCGTTCTGTCCGGCGGCGCGCGCACCGATTCCGGGCGGCGGGGGAGCGATCTCGGGCCGTGGCGCGTAGCCCTCGTTCCCGGTCAGGCGTCTGACCGGTGGCGGCTTTCTCATTTCCACGTGACCGCCTTCCGCGAGCGGTTCAGGACGAGATCGACGCCGAGGTTGAGCGCGAGCACGAACAACATCAGCACGAACGCCGCCGCGTAGGCCTTGGACGGCTGGTTCCCGTCGCCGGTCGGAGCGTTGTAGTAGATGTAGCCGGTCAGCGTGTCGCCGGTGCCTCGAAGCAGACCGAGCAGCGGGCTGGAGTTCGCGGCTTGGAAGGTGAGCGTTCCCCCGAGTAGGAGCAACACGATCGCGGTGTCACTGATCACGCGCCCGAGGCCGAGCATCGTGCCGGTGATCATCGACGGCCGTGCCGCCGGCAGCAGGACCCGCCGGGTCGTCGCGATCTTGGTCTTGCCGACCGCGTAGGACGCCTCGCGCACGTGGCTCGGAATCGCCTGGAGTCCCTCGCGGGTGCTCGCCACCACCAACGGCAGGCCGACCAGGGACAGCAGTCCGGCCGCGGCGAAGAACGATTGCCCGAGCACGACCCCGTTTGTGGTCTGGCTGAGGAATCCCAGCGCCGGCACCTCGAACAGGGCGAGCCCGAACAGCGCGAGCACGACCGCCGGCTCGCCGGCGAGCATCTCGATGGCCGATTCCGCCACCCGTGCCAACCCCGTCGGCCGTCCAAACTCGCTGAGCCACACCGCGATCCCCACCCCGACTGGCACCGCGATCGCCATCGCCATCGTCCCGATGATCAGCGTGCCGAGCAGTGGGTCGAGAAAGCCTCCCGTCTGGCCCTCGCTGGCGCTCGGCACTGGATTCGTGACGAGCAGGCTTGGGCGCAGGTAGCGGATCCCCTCGACGAGGAAGTACATGACGATCGCCGCGGCGATGGCGCAGAACAGCAGCCCGAGCAGCCAGGCCAAGCCGAGTCCGAGCCGGTCGGACAGGCGCCACGATGCGCGCGCTCGGTCCGGGTGGCGGACCGGCGCTGCCGCCGTCGCACTCACGGTACGACCCCGTAACGGCGCATCGGCTGCTTCGCGGCCCACCCGATCACAGACAGCATCGCCGATGAGAACAGCAGCACGGCGGCGATCGCGTACAGGGTGTGCTTCAACGGTGGCGAGCTCAGCCCCTCGGTGGTGTTGCGGATGAGCGTCGCCGCCAGCGGCTGGGACGGCTCGAAGAAGAAGATCAGCCCGTCGATCGGATTGGGAGCAAACCCGACGCCGCCCGAGACCATGCTGATCATGATCGCCTCGCCGAGCGCGCGGGCAGTTGCCAGCACCGTGCCGGCGACAAGGACGGGCCGGGCGGTTCGGACCGCCACCTTCCAGAACGTCCGCCACTCGTTGATTCCGAGCGCGAGCGAGCCCTCGAGCCACCCGCGCGGAACGGCCTGGAGCCCATCGGCGAACACCGCAATCATGATCGGGGCGATCATCACGGTCAGGATCAGCACCGCGGCGAGAAGGCTCGCGCCGCTCAACTGAATCGTCGGGGTGACGGACGCCTTCTCGGCCTGCGTGATCAGGTGGTTGCCGATCAAGGGCACGATCACCAGCACGCCGGCCAGCCCGTAGATCACCGACGGGACGCTCGCCAGCAGCCGCACGACCGGCTCGAGGATCCGCCGCAACCAAGCTGGCGCAAACTCGACCATGAACACCGCGACGAACAACGAGATGACGAACGCGATCGTCACCGCGCCGAGCGTGACCAGAATCGTGCCCCAGATCAGCGGCCAGGCATGGAACGTGTAGACCGGTGCGGTTTTGTATTCCCCGGAGTTGAAGATCGCATCGATCTGGCGGTCGACGTCGCCCCCGCCTCCGAACCAGCCGAGCCCGTTGTGGGCGAACGACGGCCACGCCTCATGGAAGACGAACGCCAGCATCGCCAGGAGCAACGCGACCACTACGAACACCAGCGCGCCGAGCCCAAGCTCGGCGCGCTGGTCCTGGCTGAGTCCCCGATCGCCCTCGAGGAAGTCGGGGTCTCGATCCTGCTCGAGGAAGTCCTCGTTCATTACCGGCCGAGGGTCCTCCTCGCTACTTCTTGTTGAACGCGGCTACCGCGCCGCCGCGGTTGATGATCTGGCCCGCCTGCTTGCTGGTCCGGATCCAGTCGAAGAACTTCTCCACGGCCTTGCTGGGATGACCCGTGGGCAGAACGCCCCAGGCGTAGCGGAACAGGGGGTAGTTCTCGCTCTTGATGTTCGCCTGGTTGCACGGCACCCCGTTGACGTCCAGGCTCTTGACGCCGCTGCCCTTGCCCGTGTGCGCGATCCCGACATACCCGATCGCGTTCGGGTCCTTCGAGACCGCGGTCGCGACCAACCCGTCTGAGGTCACCTGCTGGACGTTGGACGACTGCGTCGCGCCTCCGAGCACCGCCTGCTGGAAGAACGTGTAAAGGCCGGCGGTGGAGTTGCGGCCGACCGGATCGATCGTCGAGGTCAGATTCGAGCCGAAGCCCTGGCTCCAGTTCGTCGCAACGCCGGTGAAGATGTTCTTCGTCTGCGCGATCGTCAGGTTGCTCACGCTGTTGGACGGGTTGACCGCGATGCACAGACCGTCGAGCCACAGCTTGAAGTAAGTCGTGCCCGCGTCGCTCGGGAGCGGCGGTCGCGTATTGATTGAGAACAGCCGCCGTCCGGCCTGAACATCCGTGACCCCGGCGTTGCCTCCGTCGGGGAGGTAGTTGAAGCGGATGCTCTTGTGCAGCTTGTTGTACGCCTTGAACAGCACGTTCATGATCGGCTGCTCAGCGCTCGATCCCGATCCGAACAGCGTCGTCGCGCTCGCTGCCGCCGGTACCGCCATCATCGCGACAGCCACCACCAGCGCAGCGAGACCCTTCGCCCTTGAACCCAATGTCATTCCTTTCCCATCGAAGGTCAATCCCCACAACTTCGATCAAAATTGCGGTGTGAGGGTAGCAGGATTCTGCGCTTTCTCTATTCAAATGGTGCACTTTGATCGTGGGGGGGTCGTGGGCGGGCCGTGGGCGGGCCGTGGGCGAGCCGCGGGGGGCGTGCTCGCGGTGGCGGGCTGTGGCGCGTCTGGGGCGCGGGCGAGCCCGCGAGGCCGGGCGGTGGCGGGCCCGTGGTGGCGGTAGCGGTAGCGGGTGGGTGGCGTGGGCGCGGTCGGTGGGCGGCCCTCGGTGCCTGCTGAATCCGAGCGCCTCCGGCTCGGCGGCAAACGTGACGCTCGACGTCGGCGCGGCGGTCGAGCGCCACGTTCGCCGCGCTGATGGCGGCAAACGTGACACTCGCCCGTGCAAGAGGAGTCGAGCGTCACGTTGACCGCCACCCGCGCCGCCGGTCGCGCGGGGTCGGGCGGTGGGCGCGCGGGCGGGGCCAGCGGCGCGGGCGGTCGGGCGGGCTGTGGCGCGGACGATGCCGCCGGGGCGGCGCCTCAGCGGACGGCTTGGAGGAACGGCTCGCTCGCCGACAGGCCGGCGGGGTCGTTGACGAACGCCCCGTCGGGGACCGGCACCGGCCCGTCGAGCAGCGCGTCATCGGTCTCGGCCATCCAGGCTTGCAGCCGCCGGTCGAGTTGATCGCGCACGCCGTCGAAATCGGGCACCTCGGCGAGGTTGCGCATCTCGCCGGGGTCCATGATCAGGTCGTATAGCTCGACGCGAGGTCGGGGTTCGGTTCCCCATCCGGCCTGGACCAGAAACGACTTCGAGGGAGAGTCGTCGACGTTCGGGAGGACCGGCTCGAGGCGGTCGCCGAAGTGCCGGATCAGCTTGTGCCGGGTCGTGCGGATCGCGCGTTGGGGGTCGTACGCGGCGTGGTAGGTCAGCTCCGCGAACAGCTCGTCGCGGACCGCACTCGCCTGCTTGCGCGCGAGCGGCAGCAGCGACCGGCCGTGGGTGTCCGCCGGCACGGTCGCGCCGGCGAACTCGAGTAACGTCGGGTAGAGGTCGACGTGCGAGGTCAGCGCGTCCGTGACGTGGCCGCCGTAGAAACCGCCGGGTCCGCGGATGATCAGCATCACCCCGAGGCCGCGGTCGGTGAGCGTGCCCTTCGCGCCCGGGAACGGCAGCCCATGGTCGGTCGTGAGGACCACGAGCGTGTCGTCGGCGAGCCCGGCCTCGTCGAGGCCGTGGAGCACGGCGCCGACGCCCTGGTCGAGCGAGCGCGCGCTGGCCTTGAATGCCGCCATGTCCGCGCGCGTCTCTGCGGTGTCGGGCAGTTGGGTCGGCGGGGCGCCGTAGAGCGCGTCGCGGACCGAGCTCGGCTCGAAGAACTCCCGGTGGGTCTCGAAGAAGCCGATCGAGAGGAAGAACGGCCGCGGAAGCCGGCTGCGCAGCAGTTGCAGAACCGCCGGCGCGATCGAATGGACCTTGGTGGTGCCGATGTCGACGACGTGGTCGTAGCCGAGCGCGTCCGGGTGCGCCGAGATGTGCTGCTCGCCGGCGAGCGCGGACCAGTACCCGACCTCGCGCAGCGGGTGAACGATGTGGCGCCCGTAGTCGCGGAGCTTCCAGCCGCGGTGCGCGAGGCCTGTCATTCCGTTCACGTGTGCCCACTGGCCCGTGAGCAGGCACGCCCGGCTGCCCGAGCACGACGGCGCCGCGCAGAACGCCTGCCGGAACAGCAGACCCTGGTCGGCGAGGCGCTGGATGTTCGGCGTCGGGATCTGGTGGCCGTAGGGCTGAACGTAGCGGCCGGTGTCGTGCGAGTGCAGGTAGACGATGTTCAGCGGCGGCATCGTGATGTATCCTTTGTCAATCGATTTAGTGAAGTTAGCGTGGGAGCGGCCACTTTGCAGGCATATGTCGTGCGGAATTCAAGCTTGCCACGTCAGCCGGGGATCCTGAGCCGGGGGGAGGCGGCGTGACCGCGACGGCACCCCGCGTCTCGCAGCTGCGCGCGCTCGAGTCAGAGGCGGTGTTCGCGGTACGCGAGGTCGTGGGCGAGCTCTCGAGGCCGGTGTTGCTGTTCAGCGGCGGCAAGGACTCAATCGCGCTGCTGCGGGTCGCGGAGAAGGCGTTCCGGCCGCTGCCGCTGCCGTTCCCGGTGCTGCACGTCGACACCGGTCACAACTTTCCGGAGGTGATCGAGTTCCGCGACCGGCGGCTGCTCGAGTCGGGCCACCGGTTGATCGTGGCGTCGGTCCAGGACTCGATCGACACGGGTCGTGCCACAGAACAGACCCCTGGCGCGTCGCGCAACCGGCTGCAGACCGTCACGCTGCTCGACGCGCTCGAGCAGAACCGGTTCGACGCGGCATTCGGCGGCGCCCGGCGCGACGAGGAGCGGGCGCGCGCCAAGGAGCGGATGCTGTCGTTCCGCGACGAGTTCGGACAGTGGGACCCGCGAGCTCAGCGCGCGGAGCCGTGGGCGCTCTACAACGCGCGGATCCGTCCCGGCGAGCACATTCGCGTGTTCCCGCTGAGCAACTGGACCGAGCTCGACGTTTGGCGCTACATCGAGGCCGAGGAGCTCGAGCTGCCCTCGATCTACTTCGCCCACCGGCGGCGGGTGCTCGACCGCGACGGAATCCTGCTCGCCGAATCGGAATGGATCCGGCCGCAGGAAAGCGAACGCGTCGAGGAGGCGATGGTCCGCTACCGGACGGTGGGCGACATGACGGTCACCGGCGCGGTGCGGTCCGAGGCGGCGGACATCCCGTCGGTGATCGCCGAGACCGAGGCCGCGACCGTGTCCGAGCGCGGTGAGACCAGGGCCGACGACCGGACCTCGGAGGCGGCGATGGAGGACCGAAAACGCGAGGGGTACTTCTGATGGGGACCGCCGAGCTGACCGGCCATCGTGAGCTGCTGAGACTCGCGACTGCGGGATCCGTCGATGACGGCAAGAGCACCCTGATCGGGCGCCTCCTGCTCGACACGGGCTCGCTGCTCGCCGATCACATCGACGATGTCTCGCGCGGGGGATCGATGGATCTCGCAGCAGTCACCGACGGGCTGCGCGCCGAGCGCGAGCAGGGCATCACGATCGACGTCGCCTATCGGTTCTTCTCGACCGCGCGGCGGTCGTTCATCCTCGCCGACACCCCGGGGCATGAGCGCTACACGCGCAATATGTTCACCGGCGCGTCGACCGCCGACGTCGCGCTCGTGCTGATCGACGCGCGCGCCGGGGTCGTCACCCAGACCCGCCGGCACGCGCACATCGCCGCGCTATTGGGGGTCGAGCACATCGTGATGTGCGTCAACAAGATGGATCTCGTGAGGTGGGACCGGGGGCGATTCGACGAGATCGTCGATCAGATCCACGAGGTGGTCCGGCGCCTCGGCGTGGCGGACCTGACCGTCATCCCGATCAGCGCCCTGCTCGGAGACAACCTCGTGATCGGCTCCGAGAACACGCCGTTCTACGACGGGCCAACGCTGCTCGAGTATCTCGAGGAGGTCGACGTCCAGGCCGACCGGGATCTGTGGCGGCTGCGAGTCCCGATCCAATGGGTGGGCCGGCCGGTCGACGGCGGCTCTCGCCGATACATGGGGCGGATCGACGCCGGCATGCTCGAGGTGGGGGACGAGGTCGTTGTGCTCCCCGCCGGCGTCTCGACGACGATCACCGAGCTCGACACGCTCGACGGCGACACCGTCGCGGCGGTGCCGCCGATGTCGGTCACGTTCGGGCTCGCCGACCACCTCGACGTCGGCCGTGGCGACGTGCTCGTCGGGCCTGGCAATCAGCCGGTGAGCGCGCGCGAGCTCGACTGCGCGCTGTGCTGGATGAGCGAGGAGCCGCTCTACCCGGGCCGGCGGTTTGCGCTGAAGCACACTACCCGCACCGTCCGCGCGACCGTTCAGGAGATCACCGAGCGGACCGACCCGGAGACGCTCGAGCGCCAGCTCGAGCCGACCTCGCTCGCGGTCAACGACATCGGCCAGGTGACGCTGCGCACGAGCTCGCCGGTGGTCGCCGACCCGTACGCGCTCAACGCGGTGGCCGGCTCGTTCATCCTGATCGACGAGGACACCAACGACACCGTGGCCGCCGGCGTCATCCGGACGCCGCGCGCGATCGAGGCCGTGCGCGCGAACCGCCGCGACATCACCTGGCACCCGTCGGCGCTCGACCGCGACGAGCGTTGGACTGAGATCGATCAGCGCGGCGCGACGGTCCTGCTCACCGGGCTGCCGGCGTCGGGCAAGTCGACGATCGCGGTGGAGCTCGAGCGCCGTCTTGTCGACAGCGGCCAGTCGGCCTACCTGCTCGATGGCGACAACATCAGACACGGACTGTCGGAGGATCTGGGCTTCTCGCCCGGCGATCGCTCCGAGCACATCCGCCGCGTCGGCCAGGTGGCGCGGCTGATGGCAGACTCCGGAACGGTCGCGCTGGTGTCGCTGATCTCGCCGCTGGCTCCCGATCGCGACCACCTCCGAAGGGCTCACGAGCAGGCCGACCTGCCGTTCGTCGAGGTGTTCGTAGACACGCCCGTCGAAGAATGCGAGCGGCGAGATCCCAAGGGTCTTTACGCGCGGGCCCGTGCGGGGGAGATCACGGGCTTCACCGGGGTCGACGCCCCCTACGAGCCGCCCGAGCGCCCCGAGCTTCGGGTCGATACCTCGACCACCGACGTGCAGGAAGCAGTGACGCAGATCATCGAAATCCTCAGAGCCCGGCCAAGGGTGTTAGCCAAGGGGTCCACAATGAGAATCTCCGCCAAGGCGGACTACGCCGTTCGAGCCGCGATCGAGTTGGCGGCCGCGCCCGACAGCAAGGCCGTGCCTGCCGAACGGATCGCGACATCACAGGGGATCCCGCTCAACTTCCTCGAGCACATCCTCTCCGAGCTTCGCATCGCCGGCGTGGTTCGCAGCCAGCGCGGCACCGACGGTGGTTACCGCCTGGCCAAGGCGTCCCAGCAGATCACGATCGCCGACATCATCCGGGCCGTCGAGGGGCCGCTGGCGACCGTTCGGGGCGGCAAGCCCGAGGAGGCCGAGTACCCCGGCCCCGCCAGCCAGCTTCCGCGCGTGTGGATCGCGGTCCGCAAGAACCTGCGAAACGTGATGGAGCACGTGAGCGTCGCCGACATCGCCAACGCCAGCCTGCCCGACTCGATCAACCTGCTCGCGGACGACCCCGAGGCGTGGGTGACGCGGTAGGCCCGGCCGGGAGGCGTAGCCCGATTGACCGCCGGCGTTACGACGCGGTCGTAACTCTGGAACCACGGTGCCCCGGGGTGCTAGGGATCCGGGGTGCCGGAGTACCAGTCCGGGCGCTGATCTTGTGTGCCTGCCCAGCCCCAGTCGTCAAGCGCAGCGACAAAAAGGGCGCGGTCGTACCGCAGATACTTCTCGCCCAAAAACGAGTAGCGCAGTCCTTGAGCCTCGGCGGAGCGTCGGATCAGGTCACGGTCCGGATCGTCGATGCTCGCGATCACCGTGCCAGCCTTTGTGCCGAAATTCCGGACGGCCGCGGGACTGATGAGCGGCGATGGGTCTGTTTGCAGCGTGAACGGTGTGAGCACATCCAGATCCAAGTCGGCTGCCGCTTGGCGCCACGCAGCCGATAGTTCTCTTAGGTGCCTGGGATGACCAGTTGGGAGCCCGCTCACGGAATCACCGCTGGATCTTGACGGTGGCCTTGTCCCCACCTGCCGTCGTGTAGTTGATGTGGTCGTACTGGTGAGGGTTCGGTGGATCATGCGGTGCATCAACGCGGTCAACGGTGCCCCCGGACTCTTCGATCAGCATTCGCGCCTCCTTCTCTGTAGGAACCTTGCCGAGGACGTCCTCGTGGGTGCCGGCGGATTTGACGACGTCGCGTGCCTTCCTCCACTGGGGTGAGCCATGCCAGCCCCACGGCGTCATGACAGCCGCAGGGACCACCTTGGAGGGGTCAACTTGTCCGCCACCGCTCAGCCGCCGAATTTCTTCGAGGTAGCGGTTGTAAGCGCGGAGCACTTCATCGTCCGACAGCTTGTCGGCATCGATCGATACGCCATCCATGAGGATGTTCGGGTTCGCTTTCCAGAAGTTGCGCGCTTCGCGCGCGCGATCGGCTTTGGTAGGTCGCAGCCCGACGCCGTGGAGCAACCGCTGCCACCAGTTGGCGGGGTCCGGGGAATATTGAACCGCTCCGGGCGCCGTATCTTGCTGGTCAGCGGTGCTTACGGGGTCTCGGCTGAGTTGACGAGGCGCTCGTCCGCCCTCGGGCGGAAATCGCTCGCGCGCAACCAGCCGCGCCACGGCACGATTGCCGACCGTCCGCTGGAGTTTCAGGATCGCGGCGGCTTCAGCGGACCCACGTGGAGGTTGTGAGTCTGCTCTCGCCGTAGTTTCCCCAGGGTCCGAGGCGACTTCGGGCCCTGCTGGATCCCTTGTAGTCATGGCCTTCGCCGGCAGTACCGTCGCTGCGTCTCATCCTAATACGCGTGTTATCCGTCAGCGATGCTCTATCGCGAGACGTAACCCGAGGGCGATCAGCACGCAGCCGGTGACGCGATCCATGGCCGCCTTGACGCGGGGGCGTTGAAGCGTTGCCGCAGCGCGGGCGGCGACCAGGCAGTAGGCCGAGAGCCACAGCACGGTCATCACGACGAACACCGCGCCAAGCGCCAGGAACGGCAGGAGCACGGGATGCCCGCGATCGACGAACTGGGGCAGGAGGCTCGTGAAGAAGATTCCGATCTTGGGGTTGGCCAGATCGCTCAGGAGCCCTTGGCGGAAGCCGCCGAGCCCGCTCATCGGCGGGGCGCTCGCACTGGAAGCGCGCGGCGCGGATCCCGCATGTCCGGCGGCGCGAAGGGCCTGGAAACCCAGCCAGATCAGGTAGAGCGCGCCGACCAGCTTTAGAACGGTGAACGCCGGCGCGGACGCGCGCAGCAGCGATGCTACGCCGACCGCCGCCGCGAGCGTCCACACGGCGATCCCGGTGCTGACACCCAGTGACGTTCCGAACGCCGCCCGGCGACCGTGAACGAGGATGTTCTTCGTGACCACGGCGGTGTCCGGACCGGGCACGACGATCACGATCGCCGCGACCCCGATGAAGAGCAGGAAGTGCGCACCCATCGGCATAGTCTCGCACCCGCGTCGTGTCGCCCGGGCCGCGGCGGGTAGACCAATAAAGGTCATGTTGGCGTGGGCTTCAGATCGACTTCACGATCCGGTCAGGTGGGCCGGCGCGTCGCAGTTGGCCAAGACCGTGCTCGCGGCCGTGATCGCGTGGGTTCTCGCGGTGGACGCGTTCCATCTGTCACAGGCGTTCATGGCGCCGTGGGCCGCGCTGCTGACCGTGCACGCGACCGTGTTCGGAACGTTGCGACGGGGAATGCAGCAGGCCGGGGCGAGCGTGCTCGGAGTGCTGATCGCGTTCGGGGCGTGGGAGGTCTTCGGCCTCGGCGCCGTCTCGCTCGCGGCAGCCGTGCTCGTGGGGCTCCTGGTCGGCTCGGTGCCGGGCGTTCGCGCCGAAACCACGACCGCGGCGACCGCGGTGGTCGTGCTCACGACCGGCTACATCGACAAGAGCGGCATGCTGGCGGCACGGTTGGCGGACACCGGCATCGGGATCGGGGTCGGTCTACTCGTGAACCTCATCGTCTGGCCGCCGCTGCGCGACCGGAGCGCCGCCAACCAGATCGACGTCATCGACGACCGGGTCGGCGAACTGCTCGCCGACATCGCCGCGCAGTTGCAGGACGGATTCAGTGACGACAACGTCGACGGCTGGATCGCCCGGACCGATCGGCTCGACCGAGACATCGACCGGGCATGGACCGTCATCGGGGAGGCCCGCGAGAGCGGACGTCTGAACCCACGCCGAGCCGCCCCGGGGCGGATGGAGGCGGCCGAGCGGTTCGTACCGATCGTCAACCGGCTCGCCCAGGCCGTCGCCGAGACCCGCAGCATGGCTCGCACGATACGGATCGTCCGGGTCCCTCCCGAGGAATGGGATGACGCGTTCCGCGAGCCCTGGTTGGACCTACTGGGCAGGGCCGGCAGCGCGGTCGCCGAGGCCGACACCGGTGAGGTCACGGCGGCCCGGGAGGATCTCACCGCACTGGCCAACCGATTGGCGGTGGAGGAGTTGCACGACGACCTGTGGCCGGTCTACGGCGCGCTCCTGATCAACCTTCGCAACGTGCTCGACGCGCTCGACGCGGTCGCCGAGGCGCAGCCGGTGCGGGTCCCGGCGCCGACGTTCGTCTAGCCAGACGCGGCCCGCGGCCGGGCCGCGATCTCGCAGAGCCCGTCCGAGCCGATGTTCAGACCGATATTGTTGATGTTGTACAGGTGCTCGCTCGAGACGAGCCAGACGATCTCGCAGATCTCGCGCTCGGAGTAGTGGCGCGAGAGCCGCTCGAACGTCTCCTCTGCGACGTGTTTGTACTCGGTGAGCTCGGTGGCGTAGTCGAGCGCGGCGCGTTCACGGTCGTCGAACAGGGGGCTCGTCCGGTAGTCGGGGATCGCGTCGAGCTTCGCGAGCAGGTGCGGCGCCTTGCGCGTCACGAACCACCGCTGCCCGTCCAGGCACCAGGTGCACATGTTCGTGCTCGCGACCCGCTCCCGGACCAGCACCGCGGTGTCCGCGGAAAGCGCGAGCTTCTTGTCGAGCTTCGACACCTTCCCGTAGAAGCTGCCGAACGCCAACGGCATCCGGGCGACGAACACGCTGAACGGACGCGGGACCACGCCCCACTGCCGCCGCGCGTACGAAAACATGATCCTGAGCAGCAGCCGGTTCGGCTTCTGCACCGGGGCGAGGAACGAGACCTCGTTCGCCGGGGCGGGCTGATGTTCTGATAGGGGACTGTCCGTCGACATGCTTGGTACCTCCTGGGGCGCGTGGGCCATCACCGGTATGACCCCGCGTCAGCTTTGAATGTGACCGACCGCGACGGGAGCTACTCGTCGAGCACGGCGAAGTCCAGCCGGCTCAGGCGCTCAGGGTCGGCGAGGATGTCCATCTCGACGACCTTTCCGTCCCTGACCGTGAACGCCGCCAGCGAGAAAGGCCGGCCGTCGCGCAGCGCAACGACGCCGGCCGCGCCATTGACCAGCGCCTTTCGGAGAGTCAGGTCGATGCGGGAGAACATCATCGCCTGGCGGGCAACGGTCTCCGCGCCCGCGAAGCGGTGCGAGAGCCCCTCAGGTCCGGCGTCAGCCCTGAGCACGATGTCCGGATCGAGTACCGCGACGAGCGCCTCGAAGTCACCGCCGCGTGAAGCGGCCAGGAACGCGTCGACCGTGTCCCACTGCACGCCGAGGTCGGAGTCCGGCACGGGCGCGGTCCCGCGCACGCGCCGGCGGGCACGGCTCGCGAGCTGCCGCGTCGCGTCGGGCGAGCGGTCGAGGATCGACGCGATGTCGTCGAACGGGACCGCGAACATGTCGTGCAGCACGAATGCGAGTCGCTCGGGCGGAGTGAGCGTCTCGAGCACGACCAGCAGCGCCAAGCCGATCGAATCGGCCAGCAGCGCCTCGTGCTCGGGGTTGGTCCCGTCGGCCGAATCGACGATCGGGTCGGGCACGTGGACGTCGTCGAGCGACTGCTCGCGCCGCACCTTCCGCGAGCGCAGCATGTTCAGCGCGACCCGCGCGACCACGGTCGTCAGCCACCCGCCGAGGTTCTGGACCTCGCTCGTGTCCGAGCGGCTCAGCCTGATCCAGGCGTCCTGGACGGCGTCATCGGCCTCGCTGACCGACCCGAGCATCCGGTACGCAACCGCCCGGAGCTGCGGCCGGTGCTCCTCGAATCGCTGGGCGAGCCATTCCTGCTGATCCATCGTCACGTCCCTTTCGCGGCGGCTGTCGTGTATCCGACCCGTGGGAGAACCGGAATGTGACCGGCAGATGGCATGCTCCTCCGATGACGCGCGTCGACATCCCCGGACACGACCTCGTCGGGATCCGGGCGGACAATCCCGGGTCGTTCACGCTGAGCGGGACGAACTCGTGGATCGTCGGCCGCGACCCGGCATTGCTCGTCGACCCCGGGCCCAACCTGGACGAGCACGTCGAGGCGCTGATCGCGGAGATCGACCGCCGGGGCGGTCTCGGCGGCATCGCGCTCACGCACCATCACGTCGACCACACCGAGGCGGTGCCCGCGATCCGGGCCCGCTACCCGGACGCGCCGCTCGCGGCGTCCGCTGGAAACCCAACCGCCACCGAGCGGGAGGACGTCCTCTTAGAAGACGGGAGCACGTTCGGCCCGCTCGAGGCCGTTTCGACGCCCGGCCACGCGCCCGACCACCTCGCGTACGTCACCGGCACGGCCGCCCTGACCGGGGACGCCGTCCTCGGCGAGGGCAGCGTGTTCATCGCGCCCGATCCGGGCGCGCTCGGCGCCTACCTCGCCGCGCTGGCCCTGCTTCGCGAGCGCGAGCTCGACGTTCTGTGCCCCGGGCACGGGCCGCCGGTGTTCGACCCCGACGCGAAGCTCGAGCAGTACATCGCCCATCGCCTCGACCGCGAGCGGCGACTCGTCGCCGCGCTTGAGCACGGCCGGCGGAGCGTCGACGACCTGCTCGACGACGCCTGGTCCGACGTCCCCGAGGGGCTGCGCCGCGCCGCCGCGGTCACGCTCGCGGCCCATCTCGACAAGCTCGCCGACGAGGGACGGCTCCCCGCCGGCGTCGAGCGACCTTCGGTCGAGCTGCACTAGCCGCGTCGAGCCGGCGAACCGCTAAGCCGGCGCCAGCCGCTCGCGGGCGATCGCGAGCGCGGAGGTGAGCGGGGTGGTCCTCGTCGCCTCGGCCTCGTCGAAGATCTGGCGGAGCGTGTCGCCGATCCGGCGCACACGCCGCCCGGCCTCCGTCGCGCTGTAACCGTTCTGCTCCTCGGCGATGTTGATCAGCCCGCCGGCGTTGGCGACGAAGTCCGGCGCCCACAGGATCTGGCGCGTCGCGAGCAGCTCCGCGACCGACTCGTCCGCGAGCTGGTTGTTGGCTGCGCCGGCGACGACCTGGCAGCGCAGCCGCGGCACCGTGTCGCGGTCGAGAACGCCTCCGAGCGCACACGGCGCCACCACGTCGACGTCGAGCTCGAAGGCCTCCGCCGGGGTGGCCCAGCCGGCGTCGAGCTCCTCGGCGAATTGCCGCTTGCGCTCGTCGATGTCGCTCAGGACAAGCCTTGCGCCGGCCTTGGCGCAGCGCTTGGCGACCCGCGAGCCGACGTGGCCGAGTCCGACCACCGCGACCGTCCGCTCCTTGAGCGAGCTCGACGAGAACACCCGCTCGCAGCAGGCGCGGATCGCGGCCTCGACGCCGAGCGCCGTGTACGGGCTCGGGTCGCCCGACCCGCCCTGCCCGCGCGGGAGGCCGGCGACGAACTCGGTCCGCTGCGCGATCACCTTCATGTCGCGGCTCGAGGTGCCGACGTCCTCGGCCGTGATGTAGCGGCCGCCGAGCGACTCGACGGCGTCGGCGAAATCGAGTAGCGCCTCGGTCCGGTGCTCGGAGGAGAGAACGCTCCCGGGGGCGGTCATGATCACGCCCTTGCCGCCGCCGAGCGGCAGGTCGGCGACCGCCGCCTTGTAGGTCATCGCACGCGACAGCCGCAGCGCGTCCCGCAGGGCCTGCCGGGCGTCCGCATACCCCCACATCCGGCAGCCGCCGAGCGACGGCCCGCGCACGGTCGAATGCACCGCGACGAACGTGTACAGCCCGGACCTGCGGCCGCGATGGACGAGCACGTCCTCGTGGTCGAGCGTCTCCAGGTAGCTCTTGATCGTCGGATCTGCCTGTGAGTCGCCGGGTCGATCCGCGCCCGGGGCACTCACGGTGCGGGCGGCGGGGAGTTGCCCGGCGCGGGCGTCGTCGACGATCCGGATCCGCTGGTGCTGCCCGTGCCCGTGCTCGTGCTCGTGCCGGTGCCCGTGCCCGTGCCCGTATTCGAGGTCGACGAACCCGTCGACGAGGTCGACCCCGCCTCTGTGCTCGAGGTAGAGCCGTTCGCCGGCTGGCCCATGCCCGTCGTCGTCGTCGACGTGGTCGACGACGCCGTCGAGGTCCCGGTCGAGGTCGACGAGCCGTCGGTCCGACCATCGACGGTGGAGTCGGTGCCCGCGCGGTTGGGCGCCGCGCCCCCGCCGCCGATCATCGTCGACGTTCCCCCGGTCGGCTGAGACTTCATCTTGGTGGGGACGGTGACCGTCGTCGTCGTGGTCGTCACCGTCGTCGGAATCGTCGACGCCGACGACGGCGCGACCGTCGTGGCGGAGCTCGGCGCGGGTGTCGAAGCGATCACCGCCGGCGCGATCTGCTCGGGCGAACCGACGCTCGAGCTCGTCGCCGGGGCGACCGACTGCTGGGACACGTGATGACTCGCGGGCGCCACCAGCGCTGCCCGGGCGTGGTGGCGATGGTGAGCCGGCGAGGCCGCGATCGAGTGCTGGAGCTCGACCGCTCCCCCAGCCGTCACCACGGCGGCGGCCAGCAACGTCGCGACATGGGTGGCGCCGGCGCTCATCGCCCCGACGCCGACGACCGCCGAGCTGGTGCCGGCCGCGCCGCTCGCGGCGAGCGCGCCGCCCGCGGCACCGCTACCGGCCCCGCCCACGCCGAGCACGTTGGCGAGCACGCCGATCGGCCCGAGCGTCGGCACGAGCGCCGCGAACCGCCGGCTCACGCCGCGCAGCTGGTGGCGGAACTCGCGGCATCCCGAGCAGTCGCGCATGTGGCGGCGCGCGTTGGCGTTCGGGCGCTGCCCGCGGTCATGGGAGACGATCAGTTCCTCGCGAATGTCCGAGCACGCGGTGTCGCGGGCCTCGAGCGCCTGGCCGAGCGACAGCCTCGCGCGCACCAGCAGCGACTTCACCGCCGGCACTGTGACCCCGAGCGCGCCTGCCATGTCGGCGTAGGACATGCCGCCGAGCTCGCGCATCAAAAGGGCCGAACGCTGCTGTTCGGGGAGGCGGCGGACGTCCGCGATCAGGCGCCGGAGCGACTCGCGCCGGTCGGCCTCGTCGATTGGATCGTGGACGGGCGAGCGCAGTAGCTCGAGCACCTCAGGGGGCGGCGGCGACGGCCGGCGCAGCTCGTCGATGCAGCGGTTGTGGGCGACGCGGTACAGCCAGGCCCGGAGCGCGAGCTCGCGGCGGTTGGCCCGCAGGCCGGCGTAGGCGCGGACGAAGATGTCCTGGAGCGCGTCCTCCGCGTCCTGGCGGTGCGGCAGCATCTGCCGCGTGTAGGCGAACAACCGCTGGCGGTAGCGGTCGTGAATCACCCGGAAGGCGTCGTCGTGGCCCGCGCGGAAAAGAGCTACAAGCTGCTCATCCGACCGGAGGCGGAGAAGCGGCACCCCGATAGACGTCCTAGTCCGGGCTACTGCAGCCGGTGCTGGGAGGGCGGAAGCTTCCACGAAAACCCGTACCTACTCTAACGGGTACGCCGGGCGGCGGTCCGGGTAGGTTGCAGGCGCGTCGCCGGCGCGCGTCGTCAGTGTCAGGACGGCGACACGCTCGCCTGCACCGGCTAGCGTCGATACTCTCAGGGAGGCACGATGGACCCTGCCTCCGGGATCGCAATTCCAGTCGCATTCGGCGCCGGCCTGATCTCGTTCCTGTCGCCGTGCGTGCTCCCGCTCGTGCCCGGATACATCTCCGCGGTGGCGGGCGTCGCGCCGGCCGATATCCGGGCCCGCCGCGTGATCGGGCCAAGCCTCGCGTTCGTCGCGAGCTTCTCGGCGATCTTCATCGGGCTCGGGCTGCTCGGGCAGCAGGCCCTCCGCGGGGCGCTGACGGGGCCGGCGGCACTCAAGGTCTCCGGCGCGGTGATCGTGGGGATGGGCGTGCTGTTCGTGCTCGCGCCGTTCGTGCCCCGCCTGTCGCGCGAGTGGCACGTCGGGAGCCTGATGAGCCGCGCTGGGCGCGGCGGCCCCGTGCTCACCGGGGCGGCGTTCGCGATTGCGTGGACGCCATGCACCGGGCCGACGCTCGGCGCGATCATCACCGCCGCCGGGCTGTCTGGATCCGCGACTCGCGGTGCGTTGCTGCTCGCGGTCTACTGCGCCGGCCTCGCCGTTCCGTTCCTGCTCACGGGGCTCGCGTTCGGGACTGTGACCTCGGCGCTCGGGGTCGTGCGCCGCCACTATCCGGTCGTGATCGGCACCGGCGGTGTGGTCCTGATCGGGATGGGCGTGCTGATCTGGACCGGCGAGTTCACGCAGTTGAACATCACCGTGAACCACTGGCTGCAGACGCTCGGGCTACCGAACCTCAACTCGGACACCTGAGCCGCCGGCGGGGGTGGCCCGCCCGCGCCCGCGCCGACGCGACTAATTGTCGTCGTCGTCGGGGTTGCGCTCGCGCCACCGGAGCGCGGCCGCCTCGGCGCTCGCCGAGTGGCGGTTGGGGACGCTCGCGCCGTCCTCTGGGACCGCCGAGGGCGGGTCGTGGTCGACGTCGTCGTCGGGGTGCGTCTGCCGCCAGCGCGTCGCCGCGGCCTCGGCGCTGCTCGAGCGCCGCTGAGGACGATTCTCTTCGGACACCTTCAAGACCTCCCTCCGTCGCCTGGTGGAAGCCTAGCGGCGTGCCGCGCGATCGCGCAACGGAGCGAAGGGTCGCCGAGTAGCGGGTCCAAGGACATGATGGATAGGCTCCGCCGGCGCCGTGAGCCCGAGCATCCCGATCCCGCCGCACGACCTCCCGCTGAGCGGTGGCTCGCCGTTCCCGCCGATCGCCGACTACGGGTTCCTCTCGGATTGCCACACGGGCGCGCTGGTCGCCCCCGACGGGAGCATCGAGTGGATGTGCATCCCGCGGTTCGACTCGCCGAGCGTGTTCGGGGCGCTGTTGGACCGGCGCGCGGGGTCGTTCCGGGTCGGCCCGTACGGGACGGTCGTCCCGCTGTCGGTCCGGTACGTGCCGGGCACGATGATCATCGAGACGACCTGGATGACGCCGTCGGGGTGGATCGTCGTCCACGACGGGCTGACGATCGGGCGGTGGCACGACGACCACGCCGACGAGACCTCGCACACGCGGCCGCCGACCGACCACGACGCCGATCACATGCTCGTGCGCGTTATCGAGTGCATCCAGGGCACGGTTCAGGTCGAGGCCGTATGCGAGCCGATGTTCGACTACGGTCGCACGCCGGCGAGGTGGGAGCTGGTCGAGGAGAACTGGTCCGCGGCCGAGGCGACCGACGGCGACACCGTGCTGCGGCTGATCTCGGACCTGCGGATCGGGATCGAGGGCAATCGGGCACGCGCGCGGCACACGCTGACCGAGGGCGAGGAGCGCTTCGTCGCGCTCGGCTGGCGGCACGGGCTCAACGGCCCCGACCACTGCGCGAACGCCCGGCAGCGCCTCCGGACGACGTTTCACTACTGGCGTGGCTGGCTCGCCGGCGGCCGCTTCCCCGACCACCGCTGGCGCCAGCACCTCCAGCGCTCGGCGCTCACGCTCAAGGGGCTGACCTACGCGCCGACCGGCTCGACGGTCGCCGCCGCGACCACGTCGCTGCCCGAGACGCCGGGTGGCGAGCGCAACTGGGACTACCGCTACTGCTGGATGCGCGACGCGACGTTCACGCTGTGGGGGCTGCACGCGCTCGGCCTCGACTGGGAGGCCGACGACTTCATGCAGTTCGTCGCAGATCTCGCGCGCGACGGGGACGGCGCGCTCCAGATCATGTACGGCCTCGGCGGCGAGCCCGATCTGCACGAGCAGGTGCTGTCGCACCTGACGGGCTACGAGGGAGCCTCGCCGGTGAGGATCGGTAACGGCGCCTACCAGCAGCGCCAGAACGACGTTTACGGCGCCGTGCTCGACTCGGTGTATCTGCACACGCGCGCCGGCGGCCACATCCCCCAGCGGCTGTGGCCCGTGCTCCAGGACCAGGTCCGCTGCGCGCTCGAGGTGTGGAAGCAGCCCGACCAGGGGATCTGGGAGGCGCGCGGCGCGCCCAAGCACTACGTGTCCTCGAAGCTGATGTGCTGGGTGGCGGCGGACCGCGGTGCGCGGCTGGCGGAGCTCGAGGGCGAGGTCGAGCTCGCGGCGCAGTGGCACGACGCCGCCGATCAGATCCGCGATGACATCCTCACACGCGGCGTGTCCGACCGCGGCGTGTTCCGCCAGCACTACGAGACCGACGCGCTCGACGCCTCTACGCTGCTGATCCCGTTGGTGCGCTTCCTGCCGCCCGACGACGAGCGCGTGAAGGCGACGGTGCTCGCGATCGAGTCAGAGCTCGAGCAGGGTGGCTTAGTCCTGCGCTACCGGGTCGAGGAGACCGATGACGGGCTGACCGGTGAGGAAGGCACGTTCCTGATCTGCTCGTTCTGGCTGGTGTCGGCGCTTTCGGAGATCGGCGAGGCCGACCGCGCGCGCGAGCTGTGCGAGCGGCTGCTGGCGCACGCGTCGCCGCTCGGCCTGTACGCCGAGGAGCTCGAGGCGCGGACCGGCCGCCACCTCGGGAACTACCCGCAGGCGTTCACCCACCTGGCGCTGATCAACGCGGTCATGCACGTGATCTCCCACGAGGAGTCCTAGGGCTGAGGGTTTGTTGGGGCCGCCCGCGGCGGCTGGACGTCGAGCGAAGCGAGACCCAGAACCAGCTAACGCCGGCGGGCCAGCTCGCGCTTGGCGGTCCGCCGGAACCGCAGCGCCTTTCCCGTGTTCGCGCGGAGCATCGCAACGCGCGACGCCGGCGCCTCGATCCCGCCGACGAGCTTGTGCGGGACTAGCGCCCAGTCGTCCTCGTGCTGGATGAGGTCGCCGCGGACCTGGAAGTTCTCCATCCAGGTGAGCTCGGGCTCGTGGGCATGCGCGGTCAGGCACGCGAGCCCGGCTTGAAGCGGCGCGCCCATGGGCGGGGCTTCGATCCGGACGAGTCGGTTGGCCTCGTCGGCCTGTGCCTGCACCCGCGTTGCGAATGGGAAGCCGTCAGGCGAGACGAACGACAGGACCGCCGTTCGGTGGTTCGCGCCCAGCTGCCGGATGCGGGGATGCCAGGCGGTCGCGCCGCCTTCGGGCGCCGCGTGGAACCGTTCGGGCTCTTCGGAGTGCCCGGAGCGAACCTCCTCCATGTGCGCGTCGAACAACGCGGGTTCGGTCGCGCCGGCGCTCCACACGTACACGCGCTCCGGCCTGACGTGGATGTAGATGCGGGTGTAGTACCAGCCGAGAAACCGCTTGAACGCGTCCGGGGGGTCCCATCGTGCGAGGCCGGGCAGCTTCTCGACCATCTCGCGCGAGTAGCGCTTGCGGTTGGCCTCGAGATCCTTGTCGTCGATCTCGGCGGATCCCTGGACGAGCACCATCGGTGGGTCGGTCAGCCCGCTCCCGGTCGGATCGGAGAACAGCAGCGAGACGAGCGGGTTCGCTCGCGCGTCGTCGGCCTTCTTCGGATAGCCGAGCCCGGTGGTGACGTCGATGCGCGGATCGCCCGGGCGGTAATAGGGCGTCACCGGCCAGGTGATCGGCTGGCCGGCGCGGTCGACGGTGGTGAGCTCGGTCGTGATGAACCGGTCGAACACCGCCTGCACTTCGGGTGGAAGGGATGCCGTCACGGCGCGTCAATCAGAGTAACCCGGTTCGCCCGGAAGGACGATCCGTGCGGTCTCACCCTGGCCCACGACACGCGGCTGCACCGGGTGGACCTCGCGCCCGCGGGCGTGCTCGAGCAGCGCGTCGGCCGACGCGAACACCGACAGCTGCTCGAGGTGCTTGATCGTCGGGAACACGAGGAACAGCTCGCCGCGATCTCGGGCCTCGAGCGCGCCGGCGGGCGAGTACCACCGGGCGTCGACGATCTCGCTGCCGTCGACGCGGGGTTCCGCGCCCGTCGGCAGCAGCGCGAGGTAGAACCACGTGTCGAAGCGGATCTTGACCTCGGCCGGCGTGATCCAGCGCGAGAACCCGACGAGCTCGCCGGCGTCGGCGATCGTGATCCCAGCCTCTTCCTCGAGCTCGCGGATCGCCGCGGCGCGCAGCGCCTGATCGCCCTCCCCTTCGCTGCGGTCGACCGATCCGCCGGGAAACACCCACGCACCGCCCATGAAGCGGGCGTTCGGGTTGCGCCGCACGAGCAGCACCTCGAGTGCGCTCGACGCGCCGCGCAGGAGGATCACGGTGCCGGCAGGTCGGGGCACGGTGACCTCGCCGTGGTGGAGCGGCTGCTCTGGCCGGTCGGTGCTCATCGCGGACTCCGCATCGGCCCGCATTGTCCCGGACGCGCCGTTAGCCTGTCCTGCGTGAAGTGGATCTGCGGCTCGTGCGGCTTCATCTATGACCCCGAGGAGGGAGATCCCGACGGGGGCATCCCGTCCGGGACGCCGTTTGAGGAGATCCCCGAGACCTGGTTCTGCCCGGTCTGCGGCGCGCGCAAGCGGGACTTCGAGCCCTACGACGAGTAGCCGATTGGTTGACGCTCGCCGGCGCGACTACGCGGCGCGCGCGACCCGCTCGTAGTCGAACAGGCCGCCCTGCTCGACCTCGTACGGCTCGTCGGGCTCGGCGTCGTAGGGCTGCTCGTCAGGCTCGGCGTACGCGATCGTCGTGCTCAGGTCGAACCCGACCTGGCGCGCGGTCTGGCCGATCAGGCGGCCGGCGGCCTGCAGCTCCTCGGCGCGATGGGAGGCCATCGCGGTCAGGCGCAGACGCGAGCCGAGCGCGGGCACGGCCGGCGGGACCAGCGCGTGGGCGAACAGGCCGCGGCCGAGCGCGAGCTCGCACATTCCCAGCGCGAGCGCGGGATCGCGGACCACGATCGACACGATGTGCGTGGTCGAACCGTTCAGCCCGAAGCCCTCGTGCTCGAGCGCATCCGACAACGCGGTCGCGTTCAGCTCGAGCCGCGCGACGAGGCGGGGGCGCTCCTCGAGCAGCATCAGCGCAGCGAGCGCGCCGGCCATCGCGGGCGGCGAGGGTGCGGTCGAGAACATCACCGTGCGCGCCGCATTCAGCAGGTACTGGGTCATCGTGCGATCGCACGCGACGAACGCGCCGTAGGAGCCGAGCGACTTCTCGAGCGTGCCGAGGATCACGTCGACCTGGTCCTCGAGGCCGAGCTCCGCGAGCACGCCGCGTCCGCCGGGGCCGACCGCGCCGATCGCGTGGCTCTCGTCGACGAGCACGCGGACGCGATGGCGCTCGCCGAGCTCGACGATGCCCTGAATCGGGGCCACATCGCCGTCCATCGAGAACACCGACTCGCTGACGATCAGCGCCCCGCGCCCCTGGGCCTGTCCGAGACCCCAGGCGAGGTGCTCGACGTCGCCGTGGTCGTATACGAACACCTCGGCGCGCGACAGCCGGCATCCGTCGACCAGCGACGCGTGGTTGAGCTCATCTGAGAACACGATGTCGCCCGGGCGGGCGAGCGCCGCGATCACACCGGCGCCGGCGAGGAAGCCCGACCCGAACAGCAGCGCGCTCTCGCGGCCCAGAAACGCGGCCAGGCGCTCCTCGAGGCGGCGGTGGACGGTCATCGTGCCCGAGACGAGCCGCGACGCTCCCGACCCCACGCCCCAGCGCATCGCGGCCTGGGCGGCGGCCTCGCGCACCTGCGGGTGGTCGGCGAGGCCGAGGTAGTTATCCGAGCACAGCAGCAGCACCGGCTTGCCGTCGAGCAGCACGTGCGGACCCTGCGGACCGCTGACCATGCGCACCCGACGACCCAAGCCCAGCGACTTCAGCTCGCCGAGGCGAGCTTCTATCTCGATCATGTGGCGCTCCCCAGACGCGTTGGAGGTGGCGGCATCTGGGCCGTCAGCGTAAGCGGAAGGCCGGACGGACCGCGATTTCGGCGCCTTCAGCGTCCGCGCCACTCGGGCGGGCGCTTCTCGGTGAACGCGCGGACGCCCTCGCGGAAGTCCTCGGAGGCGAAGCACGCGCGCCTGAGCTCGATCAGCTCGCGCTCGATCTCGGGGTCGAGTTCGCTCTGGGCGGCGAGGACCGCGCGGATCACGCGCTTGTTCCCCTGCTGCGCGAGCGGCGCGTTCCCGGCGATCTCGATCGCGAGCTCGAGCGCCTCGTCGGCCAGGCGACCCTTCTCGGCGATCGCGTTGACCAGCCCCCATTCGCGCGCGGTCCGGGCGTCGATCCGGCGGCCGACGAGGAACAGCTCGCGCGTGCGGGGCGCGCCGATGGTGTCGATGAACTTGCGGATCCCGGTGTGGGAGTAGACGAGACCGAGCTTCGCGGGCGGCATCCCGAGCGCGATCGTCCCGGCCGCGATCCGCAGGTCGCAGGCGAGCGCGAGCTCGAGGCCGCCGCCGATCGCGTGGCCGTTGAGCGCGGCCAGCGTGGGGTAGGGGTAGGCCTCGACTGCGTCGAGCGCTTCGGTGAACGGGTTGGCCACGAGCCGGTCGGCGTCGTCGGCGAACTGCCCGTTGCCGCGCAGGTCGCCGATGTCGTAGCCGGCGGAGAACGTCGTCTGCTCGCCGGTGATGATCAGGCAGCGGGCGTCGAGGCGGAGCAGCGTCGACGTGAAGCCGTCGAGGATCGCGTGGTCGAGCGCACCCCGCTTGGTCGGGTTTGAGATCGTCAGGCGAACGACGCCGGGCGCCGGTTCGTCGACCAGCAGCCGCCCGCCGGCAGGCTGCGGTTCTTCGCGGTCACTCACTCGAGGACAACGAGAGTGTCGCCCTCGGATACCGACTGGCCCTCCTGGCACAGGATCTCCTTGACCACCCCGGGATCCTCGGCCTCCACCGGCATCTCCATCTTCATCGACTCGAGGATCACGACCGTGTCACCCTCCTGCACGCTGTCGCCGACCTCGACCTCGATCTTCCAGACGGTGCCCGTGATGTGGGCCTCGACCTCGGGCAACTCAGAATCCTCCTGTGCTCGCGGGACGGCAGGAGGATATGCCACTCGGTCGGGCCCACGACGGGCCGGGGGTCAGTACCCCTGGGGCAGCTGCGATGGGCACCTGAAGTTGATCTTCAACGGCGCGCCCTTGGGCCGTGTCTTCTTGTAGACGATCGCGGCCTTCTTGAACGACTTCTGCACCTGGCCGGGGCATGTCCTGACCGTCGAAAGTGTGACCTTGACCGGTACCGAGTGGGTGTGGCCAGCGGCGCAATCCGGCGTGCACGCGATTGCGGTGAAGTTGCCACTTCCAACGGCCTGCGTATTGCTCCAACTCGACCACTTCATCTTGCCGAGCCAGGTGCCGCCGTCGCCGCACGACAGGGTGATCCGCGTCGGCTTGAGCTTCAGCTGTTGGCAGTTGATCGCCCAGGGCTGGCTCGCGCTGCTCGCGGCAAACGCCGCCGAGGGCACCGCCAGAAGGGCGAGGACGATCGTGATCTTCAGTGCTTTACGCATAGGTCTCCAGGCTCGCACGGATGTCAATACCCGAACACATCGAGGCCGGGATCGGTGCGGTTCGCCGACTCGCACCGTTACCCGAAGGTGTCTGGATCGGGGCCCGTGCGCTCGTCGCGATCGAGCTCGAACATCGCGTGCATGTCCTCTTCGCTGAGCTCGAAGTCGAACAGCCGGAAGTTCTCCTCGATCCGGCTGGGTGTCACCGACTTCGGGATCACGATGTTCCCGAGCTGGATGTGCCAGCGGAGCACGACCTGTGCGGGACTCCGGCCATGGGCTGAGGCGATGCGCTCGATCGTCGGGTCGTCGAGGAACTCCGCCTGTCCGAGCGGGCTCCAGGCCTCGGTCGCGATCCCGTGCTCCTCGTGGAACCGGCGCAGCTCCAGTTGCTGGAGGTGCGGGTGCAGCTCGATCTGGTTGACCGCAGGCACGACACCGGTGGCGTCGATGATGCGTTCCAGATGCTCGACCTGGAAGTTCGAGACGCCAATCGACCTGACGCGCTCCTCCTGCTTGAGATCGACCAGCGCCTCCCAGGTCTCCACGTATAGGTCCTTATGCGGGACCGGCCAGTGGATCAGGTACAGGTCGATGTAAGTGCCACCGAGCTTCTCGAGGCTCTGCTCGAACGCGTGCGCCGCCTTGTGGCGGCCGAGATCGCCGGTGCGGAGCTTCGTCGTGATGAACAGCTCGCGGCGGTCGAGCTCGCTCGTCAGCACGGCGTCGCGGACGCCGACCTCGTTCTCGTACGCCGCGGCCGTGTCGATCGACCGGTAGCCGGTCTCGAGCGCGTGTCCGAGCGCCGCTGCGGTGTCCTCTTCGGGCACCTGGAACACGCCGAAACCCAGCTGCGGCATGTGGTTTCCGTCGTTCAGGTTGAGTTGTGGGACCAATGTCGTGTTGGTTGTCATATCGAGAGGCTTCCATGCAGCCTCTCCGTCAAATCACACTGTCTCAGATGTCGTAGCCTGACGGCGTGGACGAGATCGATCGCCCTGCGGTTGACATGGACCTGCTGGCCGCGTCGCTGCGCGCGGATTCGAGCGATCTGAGCGCGTTCGTCGAGAGTCTCGCGAGCAAGCTCGAGGGAGCGGTGCCCGGGCGGGTGCGGGTCGACCGGCGCCGGTCGGGGATGTTCGGCCCCAAGCAGGTTCAGGGCATGGCCGTCGACCTTGGCGACCGGCGCCTCGAGCTGAGGTGCGAGCGCGGTGGCGTGCAGACCCGGGCGGCGCGGCTGTCAGGCGGGATCGTCCTGAAGAACGAGGTGCTCGAGACCGACGAGTGGCTCGCGCTTCTCAGCGAGGCGCTGGCCGACGAGGCGAGACGCAGCGAAACGACAAGGAAGGCGCTCGAGCGCCTGCTGATTCAGTAGAGGAGGATCGATGGGATTTCTCAAGCGTGACGACGACAACACCTCGGCGCAGGCCGCCGCGTCGGGCGGTGCGCCGCCCGGGTTCACCGAGGACGCGCCGCACGCTGCGAGCTACGAGGCGGGCTCGCTCGCCGGCATCCCCGAGTCCGGGCGCGAGCGGATCGCGCGGATGAAGCAGGACGTCGCGCGCGGGTTCTTCACGAGCGACCTGTCCGTGAACGAGTTCGTGCTCGTCAAGGGTGCGGGGTTCGAGCCTCTCGGGCTCGTGCTCGGCAGCTCGATCTACCACATCGGGTTCCAGCAGGCGATGTGGAATCAGAGCCAGGAGCTCGGCGTGCTGACCCAGGCGATGTACCACGCCCGCGAGCTCGCGATGACGCGCATGGAGGAGGAGGCCGATCAGTTGGGCGCCGACGGCATCGTCGGCGTGCGGCTCGACATCGGACGCTACGAATGGGGCGCGGACCTGGCGGAGTTCATCGCGGTCGGCACCGCCGTCAGGCATCGCGGCGGGGAGCTGCACCGCGCTCCGAACGGCCGGCCGTTCACGAGCGACTTGAGCGGGCAGGACTTCGCGACGCTGCTGCGCGCCGGATATCGCCCGGTCGGGCTCGTGATGGGCAACTGCGTCTACCACGTCGGGCGCCAGGGGATGCTCGCCTCGCTCAAGCAGGTCGGGCGCAACGTCGAGATGCCGAACTACACCCAGGCGCTGTACGAGGCGCGCGAGCTCGCGATGCAGCGCATGCAGCGCGAGGCCGACGAGCTCGAGTCGGGCGGGATCGTCGGCGCCCGGATCATCGAGCGCAGCCACGGCTGGGGTTCGCACGTGATCGAGTTCTTCGCGATCGGCACCGCCGTGGTCCCGACCAGCGAGGACCACGAGATCGAGAAGCCGGCGCTGGTGCTGCCCCTGAGCGGCTAGCGTATTTGGGCGATGCCCGACGTCGAGCTCAAACCGCAGGTCTACAAGGACCCGCGGCCCAAGGAGTACTTCGACCACTTCCACGAGGTGGTGCGGTCGCGGCCGCCGGAGTCGAAGGTGTACGAGACCGTCAGGGTGTTCACCGAGCTCAACGCGCTGATCGCTTACCGTGCGCGCGCGATCGGAAGCGAGAACGTCCCAAACGGCGCGGTCATCCTCGCGCCGAACCACGCCTCGTTCATGGACCACTTCTTCACCGGCGCGTTCATCCGCCGGCGGGTGCAGTTCATGGGCAAGTCGCAGCTGTTCAAGGGCTTCCCGGGGTGGATGTTCAGCCATGGCGGCGTGTTCCCGGTCAGGCGCGGATCCCAGGACGAGGAGGCGTTCGTCACCGCCGACCGGATCCTCGGTCGTGGGGGTGCGGTCGTCATGTACTGCGAGGGCGGCCGCTCGCGGAGCGGCAAGATCGCCGACGAGGCGCGGCCGGGAATCGGGCGGATCGCGCTCGAATCCGGGGCGCCGGTGGTGCCGGTGGCGATCCTCGGCTCCTACCAGGTGCGCAACTGGAAGCGGTTGCAGTTCCCGAAGGTGATCGTTCAGTACGGCGAGCCGTTCCGGTTCGAGGTGGTTCGCGGGTCCACGCGCGAGCAGCAGCAGGAGGTGGCGGACTACGTCCTCGACCGGATCCGGGAGCTGCACTCCGAGCTGGCGCGCCTCGGCCGGCGGGGGGCGGCGCGGGCTGCACGGGAGCGGTCCCGCGCCGGATTAACGGCGGGCACCTGAGGGAGGGTGCGAGGTTGCCGCGGGCCGCGAGGCCTCGTGGTGCCCGGTGGTCGTGGATCGCATGCATAGCGCACCATTCGACGCCTCCCGGCCAGACCGCGGTGCAGTACGCATGTGGGGCATGCCTCGTGCACCGCGGCCCCGCGTACGCCGCTCAAGTGGTGCGTTATGCAGGTCGGCTGGGGGCTGCGCCGGCTAGGCGGTGACGATCGCCGCGGCCCCGGCGAGCCCGAGCTCTTCGATCGCGGTCTCGCGCATCTTGAACTTCTGGACCTTGCCCGTCACGGTCATCGGGAACGAGTCGACGAGCTTGACGTAGCGGGGGACCTTGTAGCGGGCGACCTGGCCCTTGCAGAAGTCGCGGACCTCGTCCTCGGTGAGGGTCGCGCCGGCGCGGGGGACCACCCACGCCATCAGTTCCTCGCCGTAGCGCTCGTCGGGCACGCCGATCACCTGGACGTCGGCGATGTCGGGATGGGTGTAGAGGAACTCCTCGATCTCGCGCGGGTAGACGTTCTCGCCACCGCGGATCACCATGTCCTTGATCCGGCCGACGATCCGGACGTAGCCCTGGTCGTCCATCGTGGCGAGGTCGCCGGTGTGCATCCAGCGCTGCACGTCGATCGACTCGGCGGTGCGCTCGGGGTCGTTCCAGTAGCCGCGCATCACCACGTAGCCGCGCGCGAGGAACTCGCCGGGCTCGCCGCGCTCGACCGTGCGCCCCGTGACCGCGTCGATGATCTTGATCTCGACGTGGGGCCCGACCTCGCCGACGGTGCCGCAGCGGTTCTCGAGCGTGTCGTCGCAGCGCACCTGGGTCGTGACCGGCGAGGTCTCTGTCATCCCGAACGCGATGCTCATCTCGTCGATCCCCATCTTGTCGCTGACGCGCTTCATCACCTCGATCGGGCAGGGCGACCCGGCCATGATGCCGGTGCGAAGCGGCCCGAGGTCGAACTCCGCGAAGCGCTCGTGGGCGAGCTCGGCGATGAACATCGTCGGCACGCCGTACAGGCTCGTGCATCGCTCGCTCGCCGATGCCTCGAGCGTCGCCAGCGGGTCGAACGTCTCGGCGGGATAGACCATGCACGCGCCGTGCGAGGTCGACGCGAGGTTCCCGAGCACCATCCCGAAGCAGTGGTACAGCGGCACCGGGATGCACACCCGGTCGCGCTCGGTGTAGCCGAGCATCGCGCCGACGAAGTAGCCGTTGTTGAGGATGTTGTGGTGGGTGAGCGTCGCGCCCTTCGGGAAGCCCGTGGTGCCGCTCGTGTACTGGATGTTGATCGGGTCGTCGAAGTCAAGCTCGTCCCCATAGGCGTCGAGGTCGCCGGTGTAGCCCGATCCCGAGGCAAGCTCCTCCCAGTCGGGCGTGCCGAAGAAGATCGCGCGCTCGAGCGCGGGCAGCTCCGGGCGGACGCGGTCGACCATCTCGACGAAGTCGGAGTCCTTGAGGCGCTGGCTGGCGATGATCCAGCGGCAGCCCGACTGCATAAGCGCGTACTGGAGCTCGCTGACCCGATAGGCCGGGTTGATGTTGACGAGGATCACGCCGGCGCGGGCGGTGGCGTACTGGGTCAGGGTCCACTCGGCGCGGCTCGGGCTCCAGACGCCGACCCGTTCCCCCTTGCAGAGGCCGGCCGCGAGCATCCCGCCTGCAAGCCGGTCGACGGCCTCGCCGAACTCGGCATACGTGTAACGGACCCCGTGGCCGCAGTCGACGAGCGCTTCGGCGTCGGGGACGCGGGCGATCGTCCGGGCGAGGTTGTGGCCGATCGTCTCCCCGAGCAGTGGATCCGCGCAAGCGCCGTGTGCGTAGGACAGCATCTGGATCTTCACTCCTTCCTCGGTGCCGGTCCCGATCCTACTGCCCGACCGCGGCGTCGTCACACCGTAAGGTTCGCGCGCGATGACGGTGCTTCGACACGGTCTGCTCGACGGCCGCGCGGTCGCGCTCGCGGGCGGGGTGCCGCCGGCGATCCCAGAAGCGCTCGCCGGCCTCGGCGCCCAGGTCGAGGAGCTCGAGGCCGGGCTCGCGCTCGACGAGGACCGGGTGAGCGAGTGGGCGGCCGGCGCGGTGCCGCTCCACGCGCTCGTCCACGACGCCGCGCCGGCGTTCGCGGACGGAGGTCAGGACGCGCTGCGCGACTGCCTCGAGCGGGCGTGGGTCGCGGTCCGGGGCGTCGCCACCGGCGCGCTGATCCCGGCGGGGGCGGGCAAGATCGTGGTGATCGCGCCGCGACCGGACGCCGGCGCATTCGCGGAGGCCGCCCGGGCCGGGCTCGAGAACCTGGCGCGGACGTTGTCGGTGGAGTGGGCGAGGTATGGGATCGGGACGGTCGCGATCGCGCCCGGCGCCAGCACGGGCGAGGACGAGCTCGCCGAGCTCGTGTGCTTCCTGGCCTCGCCCGCCGGCCAGTACCTGACGGGGTGCGCGCTCACGCTCGGGACGGTCGGGGTCGGCGGCTGACCCCGTCGGGCGCCCCGGCCCGCCAGTGACGCCGCTGACGCTCATACGTACCTCTTAGCCGTTCCTCACGCGGGTGCTACGGGCGGGGTCGAAGCTACCGCCAGCTTCACCCGACCGATGAACCGACAACGAGGTGCTCAACCATGACTGACAACAACGCGCAGGACGCGCGTGCGCGCGGCCAGGCGATGAGGACCGAGCGGCTCGCGCGCGCTCGCCTGATTCGCCGGCGGATCGTCACCGGGTCGGTGGCGCTGTTCGTCGCGGCGTGGCTGCTGATCTCGATCGTGCTCGTGTCCGGCCATGACCCCGCGCTCGCGGCCAAGGGCTCGTCCACGAGCACGGTCGCGTCGAGCTCGACGCCGGCGACGACCACGACCACGACCACGAGCTCCAGCTCGAATTCAAGCGGTGGGGTGAGCAGCGTGACCACGAGCCAGTCATGAGCGCGACGATCGAGCTGCCGATCGAGCAGCGCGACGCGTTCGCGTGCTTCGGCTCGCGCTGCACGGTGATCGTGGCCGACGGTCGCGTGGCCGACGCCCGCGCGGCGGTCGCGCAGGCGCGCCGGCGGCTGCTCGAATGGCACGGGCAGTTCTCGCGCTTTCAGCCTGGCAGCGAGCTGACGCGGATGAACGACGCCCCCGAGGAGACCGTGCCGGTCTCGCCGATGATGCGCCGGATCGTCCACGCCGCGGTCAACGCCGCGCGTGCGACTGAGGGCCTTGTCGACCCGACGCTCGTCTCTGAGATCGAGCGCGCCGGCTACGAGTCCCACTTCGAGGGCGACGGTTTGCCGCTAGGCGTCGCGCTCGCGCTCGCGCCCGACCGCGCGCCCGCGGCGCCCGCGCCGGACGCGAACTGGCGGCACGTGCGAACCGATCGCCGCGCCGGCACGGTGACTCGGCCGCCGGGCGTGCGGATCGATCCCGGCGGCATCGCCAAGGGCGTGTTCGCCGACGAGCTCGCGTCGCTGCTCAGCGGGTACGAGGCGTTCGTCGTCGATTGCGGCGGCGACATGCGGATCGGCGGGCGGCTCGGGCTGGCGCGCGACGTGCACGTGGCCAGCCCGTTCGACGAATCGATTCTCCACACGTTCGCGGTTGCGACCGGCGCCATCGCCACGAGCGGCATCGGCCGGCGCAGCTGGCTGGACCGCGATGGTCGTCCCGCCCATCACCTGCTCGACCCCGCGAGCGGCCGGCCCGCATTCACGGGGATCGTCCAGGTCACCGCGCTGGCGCCGACCGCGATCGAGGCCGAGTCGCTGTCGAAGGCGGCGCTGCTGAGCGGGCCGGCGCGCGCCGAGCGGGTCCTCGTGCATGGTGGCGCGATCGTGCTCGAGGACGGGAACTTCGTCGTGCTCGAGCCGGCGCGGGTGTAAGGAACGGGGCCTGGCGGGGCGTCAGCCGGGAAGGCTCGCCTCGGGCGCCTCGGCCCAGGGGACGATCACGGCGTCCTCGAGCGGGGAGTCGCGCGCGACCACGTACTCGGCGGGCTCGGTGTCCGAGACGTTCTCGAGCACGTGCGTCTCGCGCGGCGGGACGTACAGGAGGTCCCGCGGCTCGAGCACGAGTTCCTGCTCGAGGTGGTCGCCCCACTTCACGCGCATCGAGCCCGACAGCATGTACGCAGTGCTCTCGCAGTTCTCGTGGTAGTGGGGCCGGGACTGAGCGCCTGGCGGCACGCGGAACACGGCCATGTAGATGTTCTGCGCGCCGGTGGTGGCTTGCGAGATCTCCGATCCGCCGACCACGCCGCGCGGCACGTCATGGTCCGCGCCGGGCTTGACGACCTTCATCGAACCGTGCCTGAGCAGTGAATCCACATCGGCGCCGAGTCTACCGCCGCTCGCGCGCCGGACCCGGCTGAGCCGCCACCTCGATCTGGAGCGGCCCGGCCTCGTGGTCGACCTGGAGCGTCGTGTGGTGTATGCCGAACTGCTGCTCGAGCAGATCGTGCAGATCGCGACGAAGCTCGTGGCAGTCGTCGCCGGCGCGGACGACGACGTGCGCCGACAGCGCCGCGAACCCCGACGTGACCTCCCACACGTGGAGATCGTGGACCTCGACGACTCCCGGTTGCGCGGCGAGCGCGCGCCCGATCTCGTCGGGATCGAGCCCGGCGGGCGCGGCCTCCATGAACACCCGTCCCGACGCCTTGAGCAGGCTGTACGCGGCCTGGAGCATGAGCGCGGCGATCAGGAGCGACGCGATCGCATCGGCGCGGTCGAAGCCGGTCGCGATGATCACCGCGGCGGAGATAGCGGTCGCGATGAACCCGTACAGGTCATTGAGGATGTGCCGATAGGAGCCCTCGACGTTGAGGCTCCGCGCGTGGCCGTGGTCGTGGCCGCCCGCGAGGATCCGCGCCGCGAGCAGGTTGAGCGGGATGCCGGCAAGCGCGACCGCCAGCACGACGCCGCCGTGGACGTCGGGGGGGAGACCAGGCGGCCGATCGCCCCGTAGATGATCAGGCACGCGAGCACGAGCAGCGTCAGTCCGTTGGCCTGCGCGCTCAGGATCTCGGCCCGTCCGAGGCCGTAGGTCATCGCCCCGGACGCGCCCCGCTCCGCCAGCCTCGCGGCGGCGAGCGCCAACGCCAGCGCGGCGGCGTCGGTCAGCATGTGGCCGGCGTCGGACAGGAGCGCGAGCGACGACGCGAGCACGCCCGCGACGATCTCGACCACCATGAACGCGAGGATCAGCGCCAGCGCCCGCTTCAGCGAGCGCCGGTCGGCGTCGCGGTGTACGTGGGAGTGATCGTGCGCGATGCTCGGATCGTAGACCCGAATCCGAGCGTCGGAGGCGGGCCGGCGGGTTCAGTTCATGGAGGGATCGGCCGGCATCCGCGCGAGCAGCGCGTAGCTGCCGCCCTTGCGGGTCAGGACCGCCGACCACAGGCTGATCGCGTCGGCCGAGAACGCGTCCACGAGCTTGGCGGGCTCGAGGATCCAGTCTCCGCGCTCGAGCTCGCCGTCGAGCTGGCCGGGCCCCCAGCCGGCGTGGCCGAGGAACGCGCGGCCGGACCTGACGCCGGCGGTGAGCTCGTCGGCCGACGAGGAGCTCGTGCCGAGGACGCCGACGTCGTCGAACGCCAGAAGCGCCGCGTCGGTCGCCTCCTCGAACTCGGCGAGCACGATCACCGCGGATGGCTGGACGGGCCCGCCGATGAACAGCCGGTCCTGCGGATCGAGCAAGGTCTCGAGCTGGGGAACGGCCTCGCCGACGCTCGTCTCAGACGGGCGGTTGAGCACGAGGCCGAGCGCGCCCTCCTCGGTGTGCTCGACCACGAGCACGACCGTGCGCCAGAAGTTCGGGTCCAGGAGTGCCGGACCGGCTAACAGCAGCTGTCCTCTGACGGACTCCATCACGGGTCACCGTTACCCAGAAACGAAGAGGTCGCTCCCTTCGGGCCCGCGAAGCCTAACCGGCGCCTGCCGCCGGGGGACCAGGAGAGGCTTAGGCGCGGCGTTGCTGGGTCGGCAGCGACGACAACCGCTGCCGTGCCTCGGTGGCGAGCCGCGTGGCCTCATCCGCCTGTTCCTCGTCGTCGAGGTCGAGGCCGGCGAGCTCGGCGATGACCTCGAACAGGTCGATCCCGAGGCAGATCTGGGGCTCCTCGGTGCCGCCCGCGAGCGATGCGGCGAACATGTCCTTCTCACGCCACACGAGGATCTTCGCGCCAGTACTTGCTGTAAAGGTCACGGTCATGTTCTCACCACCCGAGCTGGCTCTCGGTATCCCGCCGTACGACGCCGCTCCCGAGCGGTCGTTCCTCCCCTGGAGCGGGGGCGCAGACCCTCCGGAACGAAGGCAGACCCTCCGGAGCTGAATCAGGTTAACACAACTACACCGCAAAACGGTGTTTTAAGGAATTATCAGGTAATCGCAGGAATCATCAGGGATGATCCCAAAATTAGGGGATCGCGACGCCGGCGGGCGTGGTGGCGGCTCCGGGGGTGGTTGTGGCGCCGGCGATGCTCGTGGCGCCGGCGGGCGCCCTCAGCTGGTGGCGGGGCCGGCGATCAGTTGCGCCGGCGCGCGCACGGCCGCGCCGGCGCTGACCGCCCCGGCTTCGGCCTCGCTGGCGGGCGCCACCAGCGTGAGGAACGTCTCGACCACGTACGGGTCGAACTGCCCGCCGGCGTTGGCGACGAGCTCGGCGACCGCGACGTCGTGAGACAGGGCCTGGCGGTAGGGGCGGTCGGTGCGCATCGCGTTCCAGGTGTCGCAGCAGGTGATGATGCGGGCCTCGAGCGGGATCTGCTCGCCGGCGACGCCGTCGGGGTAGCCGCCGCCGTCCCAGCGCTCGTGGTGAGAGCGGACGATGATCCCGACCTCGCGCATGAAGCCGCCGACGCGGTCGAGCATCTTCTGACCCTCGAGCGTGTGCGTCTTGATGATCGTCCACTCGTGCGGGTCGAGCTTGCCGGGCTTGTTGATGATCTCCTTGGGGATCGCGATCTTGCCGACATCGTGCAGAAGCGCGGCGAACTCGAGGTTGCGCTGGCGCTCGGCGCTCAACCCGAGCTGCTCGCCGAGTTCGAGCGCGAGGCTGACGACGCTCTTGCAGTGTTCGCCGGTGTAGCCGTCGTCGGCTTCGATCACGTCGCCGAGCACGAGCGCGGTGCCGCGATAGGCGCTGCTCAGCTCGAGCATGCTCTGCAGGCGCTGACGCCGCTCGTGGGCGAATACCGCGAGCACGCCGAGCAGCGGGACGAGGGCGAGGGCGGCGATCGGCGCCGTGTGGATGTCCTCGGCGACGACCAGCGCGATCCCTGACAGGGCCGCATCGATCACGTAGGCCCAGCACTCGCTGAACACCTCCGAGAGGCGCGCGCCGCGCACGAACAGGTGGTGCAGTGCGGCGACGATGAAGTTCACGAGAAATTCCGCCGCGAGCACCGCCATCAGGAGGACGGGGCCGGCAGCGCGAGGTTCGACGTTGGCGATCGCCAGCACCGCGACGGGGCCGAAGGCAAAGAAGCTGACGGTCGGAAGCATCAACAGCCGGCTCGGCCTGAGCTCGCCGGAGATCAGACGCGGCAACCACGAGATGGCTTGCGCCAGCGCCATCGCGGCCGGCACGAACACCAACGGCATCGCGAACAACAGCGGGACGAAACCCAGCTGCGTCGCGTCGGTGAAGCCGAACGGCGTCTCGAACACGACCAGCATCGCGAGCAGCAGCACGACCATGCAAACCAGCGCGGGCACGATCGCGAATCCGTGCGGCGGGCTGAGCACCCACACGGCCGCGGTTGCGGCCGCGAATGCGGAGCCGCCGAGCACCCCGGCGATGAGCTCGTCCTTGGACATGCGCGAGTTCGACCGCTCGAAGGTGTCAGCGAGCGGACCCTGTTCCTCGAAGGTGGGCTCGATTGACATTTCAGCGGAGGTATCGATGAAAGCCCTGCCAACCGTTAGCAATCAGGCCAAATCAGATCGATTCCTCGAACAGGTGTCCAATTCCGCGGGGTCCGCTCTCCCGGAATGCGAGCACGCCGATCACAGCGGTAGTAACCCAACTGAAAAGGGCAAACCCGGCGTGAGCTGGGGACGCAAAGCCAGAGGTCTCACGTCCGTGAGATAGCTCGGTTGCCACTAAGCCACGGAGGGCTTTACGTGTCCAGTTTGCTTGCGTCCATCGTTCCATCTCGCCGCCGCCTGCTCGTCAAGGGTCTGGTCGGCGCACTGGCGCTCGTCTGCGTTCCCGCCGCTTCCGCACGGGCGGCGGGCTTGGTCAACACCGATCCGTGCGATAAGTCCACCCTCAGCCAGCCGTTCGCGCAGTTCGGCGACTCGAATTCCTACAAGCTCGTTCCGGGCGGTGACTTCGAGGGGAGCCTCACCGGCTGGACGCTCAGCGGCGGCGCCAAGAAGCTCGCCGGTAGCGAGCCGTTCGGCGCCACCGGGTCGGTCGGTAAGTACTCGATGTACCTGCCGGCCGGGGCGAGCGTCCAGTCGCCGTACACGTGCGTCGACGCCGCCTACCCGATGTTCCGCTTCTTCGGCCGTAACAACGGTCTGCTGTCGATCGTCGCGGTATCGATCGTCTACAAGGAGCCGCTCCTCGGGCCGGTGGCGGTGCCGATCGGTGCCGTTCTTCTGAGCCCGAGCTGGAGCCCGTCGGCGCAGATGGCCACGTTGTCGGCGGTGCAGGGCATCGTCAACGGGCTACTCACCGGGTCTACGCCGCAAATCGCGTTCCGTTTCACCGCCGTCACCGGGTCCTCGCAGATCGACGACGTGTACGTCGACCCGCTCAAGTTCAACTAACCCTCCCGCTGCCGGTCGCCTCGTCTGGCGATCGGCCGGACTCCTAGGCCCGTCTCGCGCGTCAGGTGCGGGGCGGGCTTAGTGGTTTCCGGGGCGTTGCCGGCGGTTTCCCGGGCGGCGCTCGTCGGCGCCACGGTGGCGCTGATCCGGGCCGGCACCTCCACGGAGGGGGCGGCCGGCGCCGTTCGGGCGCCGGCAGTCCCTCCCGTGCTCCGGCTCACTTATCGCCGCGGTAGGACATGTGTGGCATGCGATCCTCCTTCGTTGGTCTGCGCGTACGGGTGACGGCCTTGTGGCTCGCGTCCCCCGGTGCGCGCCTCGGCACGAACTCTGTGACAGCTACTACGGTCTTCTGCGCCCCCAGTGGCGCCACATGACGTGCGGCACGTTCGCCCTCCTTCCGTCGCGAGTTTCGTGAACGACGACAGCGTGCGCTATCACCGACTACGCATCGGCATCGCGCGCTCCTTTCGACGAATGGGGTGGACGTCAACGTGACTACCACCTCATGTTCGGGATTGGTCGACCTCCGGTGGTTCGGGGACGAAAGTGTCAGCCGGCCGGCGCGGGTTCGGGCGCGGCGGCCAAGGTCTCGGCGGAACGATCGGGGCGGAACGCGAGCCAACCGGCAACCGCGAGCATGACCAGGCCGGCCCCGCCGAGCGCGAACACCGCTCGGACGCCGATCGTCGCCAGCACGGCGCCGGCGCTCAGGAACGCGAGCACGTAGGCGACGTCCATCAGCATGTCGCGCAGCCCGAACACCCGCCCGAGCAGTCCCTCGCTGACGACTTCCTGGATCAGGCGGACCCCCGGTCCGACGTTCAGAGCGTTCCCGATGCCGGTCAGGGCAAAGCTCGCGATCGCCCAGTCGAGGCTCGGCGCCGTGGCCGAGCCGATCATGCCGACGCCCTGGAGCGCGAGGCCGACGAGCAGGCGGGTGCGCAGGCCGCTTACGCTCGAGCCCGCGCGCGACAGGGCGAGCGATCCGATCACCATCGCGGCTCCGTAGACGGCGACCGGGATCGAATAGCCCGAGTTACCCGCGCGGAGCGGGCCAACGGCCAGGAGCGGCTCGGCAATGTTCATCAAGCCTCCCGCGAGGATCGACCCGGTTCCGATCAGCAGCAGCGTCCGCACGCCCGGCGTCTGCGCGGCCGACCGCGCTCCACGCACGGTTGAGGACCACAGGGACTCACGGGTTTCCGCGGAGGCGTCATCGGCGGGCTCCGCGTTGCCTTGCGCGCGGGCGCCGGACCCGAGCGGGACCGTGCTCAGCAGCGCCGCGGACAGCAGGAAGGTCAAGCCATTGACCGCGAGGATCAGCGTCGCCGAGCCGAACAGCAGGGCGAGCGCCGTCAGCGCGGGTCCGACCGTCAGACCGATGCTGAGGCCGGCCCCGAGAAGGGCGGTCGCCGGTGAGCGCTGCTCGTCGGTGACTAGCCCCGGGAGTGCGGCGTTAACTGCCGGGCGGAACAGAGCGGTCCCCACGCCGGCGAGCAGCGCGAAGCCGACCGTGGCCGCGAACGAGGGGACCACGGCGAGGGCGATGAACGCGCCGGCGCGCAGCATGTCGGCGCCGACCGCGAGTCGCCGTCTCGGCATCCGGTCGGCGAGCGCCCCAAACGGCGCGGCGAGCACGATTCCTGGGAGGAAGTCGGCGAGCAGCACGAGCGCGATCGCCCACCCGGAGTGGAGCCGGTGGTAGGCCACGAGCACGAGGGCCACGTAGGCGGCGCCGTTGCCGAGCTCGGACTGGAAGTGTGCGATGAAGAAGCGGCGCGCCGCGGGTGATTTGAGAACTGCGATCACGGTGGTCGTGGGCCTTGTGTGTGAGAGGTGATGATTTCGGGGGGGGCCGGCGCCCGTCATGGCACCGGCGGCCCGCCCGCGAGGTGACTAGTCGCGCATAGCCGGCATAGCCAGCCCCCTTTCGGTTCGAGTCGGAGTTTCTATATTCGAGGCGGAATGCGGTGATGGCACCCGCAGTCCCGCCGGCGAGATTTCCTAGCTGCGCTGCATCGGCATAGCTAGCTCCTTTCTTGGAATCGCCCAGCTGACAACGACTCGTCCGCCCAGGCGGCGACGAGTTGTGTCAACAGCTATTGCACGGTGTCCCCATGTCCGTGCCCAGCGACTTTCCAAGCGCCGTGAGCGCGTCCTGCCCCCAATTCCCTACCAGCCACGGTCGTGACTTCTTGTCACTTCCGCGGCGCGGAGTGTATCGGCCGCCTACGCCGGCGACGATAGGTCATTCGTCTACAGGCCGTACGAGCGTCCGATGACCTCGAGCATGATCTCGTCGCTGCCGGCGCCGATCCGGTTCAGGCGAAGGTCACGCCACGAGCGCTCGATCCCGTACTCCTTCATGTACCCGTTCCCGCCGTGGATCTGGATGCACTCGTCGGCCACCTCGACCGCGATCCGGGCGGAGTAGAGCTTGGCCATCGTGATCTCGCGAACCGGGTACTCGCCGTTCTGGAAGCGCCAGGCGGTGGTGTAGACCATCTGGCGGGCGGTCTCGATCTTGGTCGCCATCTCGGCGAACTTGTGCCGGGTCACCTGGAAGTGACCGATCGGCCGGCCGAACGCGGTGCGCTCCTTGGCGTACTCGAGCGTTCGGTCGAAAACGTGCTGAGCGCCGGCGACCGAGCCCGCGGCGCCGATCAATCGCTCGCCCTGAAGCTCCCACATGATGTGGTAGAAGCCCTTCCCGACCTGGCCGAGCACGGCCGAGACGGGCACGCGCACGTCCTGGAACGCGAGCAGCGCCGTGTCCGACGCGTGCATGCCGAGCTTCTGAAGGCGCTTCTCTCGGGTCACTCCCGGGAGGTCCATCGGCACCAGCAGCAGCGTGAACCCGTCGTATCCGGCCTCGGGATCTGTCTTGGTGACCAGCACGATCGCGTGGGCGCGGTGGCCGTTGGTGATGAACGTCTTCGAGCCGTTGATCACGTACTCGTCGCCATCCCTGATCGCCCGGGTCTTGATCCCGGCGACGTCCGAGCCCGCGTCGGGCTCGGTGATGCCGAGGCACAGGATCCTCTTGCCGGCGATCGCCGGCGCCGCCCACGTCTGCTTCTGCTCCTCGGTGCCGAACTTGAGGATCGGCGGGATCGTCATGTCGGTCTGGACGGCGATCCCCATCCCCAGGCCGCCACAGTGGGCGTGGACCAGTTCCTCGGCGAGCACGAGCGTCGTGTAGTAGTCGCCGCCCTGCCCGCCGTACTCGACGGGCTTGTCGAGCCCGAGGAAGCCGAGCTCTCCCATGCGCTCGAACACCCAGTCGGGGAAGGTCGTCTCCTCCCACTCTTCGGCGTGGGGCTGGAGCTCCTTGATCGCGAACCGGCGGATCGAGTCGCGCAGCTGCTCGTGGTCGTCGGTGAAGATGAAATGCTTGCGCCTGGTGGCGAAGTCTGGCTTGAGGACGTCTGCGGTGGCCATGGCCAGGAAGCTACCGAAGCCGCGGAGTGAAGTAAACAGTAGAGCTTTCTACTTCCTACGGAGCCGCCTTCGGCAAACCCGCGTACGCTTCGGCGCCATGCCCTACGCCACCCTTCTCTACGAGGTCGCCGACACCGGCGTCGCCACGATCTCGCTCGACCAGCCCGACACCCGCAATGCCCTCTCCGACGAACTGCTCGACGACCTGATCGCGGCGTTCGAGGTGGCGCGCGACGACTCCGCGGTGCGGTGCGTGGTGCTGGCCTCGACGCACGAGCGGATCTTCTCGGCCGGCGCCAACCTCGGTGGGTTCGCCAGCGATAAGTCGCTGGTGGAGAAGCACCTGGGGACGGCGCGTTTTCCCCGCCTGTTCCGCACGATCGGCGAGCTCGGCAAGCCGACGATCTGCGCTGCCAACGGGCACGTGCTCGCCGGCGCGCTCGGGATCGCGCTCGCGTGCGATCTGATCCTGGCGCGCGACGGGGCGCGGTTCGGCACCCCGGAGATCAACGTCGGGGTGTTCCCGTTCATGATCATGGCGCTGATCTATCGCAACGTGCCGCGGAAGAAGACCAACGAGATGCTGCTGCTCGGCGAGCAGATCTCGGCGGCCGAGGCCGAGCGGATCGGGATCGTCAACAAGGTGTTCGCGCCCGGGGAGTTCGAGGCCGGCGTCCGGGAGTGGGCCGAGAAGCTCGCGCGCAAGTCGCCGCTCGTGATGCGCCTTGGAAAGGACGCGATGTTCCGCCAACAGGACATGGCGTTCCTCGACGCGCTCGACTTCCTGCGCGCTCAGCTGACGATCGCGCTGTCGACCGAGGACATCCAGGAGGGCGTGAGGGCGTTCTTCGAGAAGCGCGAGCCAGAATGGAAGGGCCGATGACCACCGACGCGCCGACGAGCCTTCTCCGTCCGTTGGCCGAAGATCTGTGCGAGCGCCGCGAGCGAATCAAGCTCGGCGGCGGGCCCGAGAGGGTCGCCACCCAGCACGCGCGGGACAAGCTGACCGCGCGCGAGCGGATCGAGCTGCTGATCGACGCCGGCACGTTCGTCGAGCTCGGGATCCACGGCCGCCCGCATTTCTCGCAGCGCGCGATGGACGGCGTGGACGCGCCCGCCGACGGCGTCGTCACCGGCTACGGGAGGATCGACGGCCGGCTGGCGGCCGTCGCCGCCTACGACTTCACGGTGATGGCGGGGTCGATGGGGATGACCGGCGAGCTCAAGGTCACCCGCCTCCGCGAGCTCGCGCTGACCAAGCGGATCCCGCTGATCTGGCTGCTGGACTCCGCCGGCGCCCGGATCCAGGAGGCGGTCGGCTCGCTATTCGCCGGCAGTGGGCACCTGTTCCGCGAGGAGGTGGTCAACTCAGGGGTGATCCCGCAGATCGCGGGGCTGATGGGGCCGTGCGCCGCCGGCACCGCCTACATCCCCGGTCTCGCGGACTTCGTCCCGATGGTCAAAGGGCGGGGCTCGATGGCGCTCGCCGGGCCGCACCTGGTCCGCGCCGCTGTCGGCGAGGACGTCACCCAGGAGGAGCTCGGCGGCTCGCGCGTGCACTGCCGCAAGTCGGGCGTAGGAGACCTCGAGGTCGAATCGGATGAGGCATGCATCGACGCGATCAAGCAGTACCTGAGCTACTTCCCCCAGCACTGCGAGGAGCGACCGCCGTTCGTCTCGACGCACGACCCGATCGACCGCGCCGACGAGGAGCTGCTCGACATCCTCCCCGAGTCAAACCGCAAGCCGTACGACATGTACGAGGTGATCCGCCGGATCGTCGACGACGGTGCCTATTTCGACCTCAAGCCGCAATGGGCGAAGACGATCATCACCTGCCTGGCCCGGTTCGGCGGCCGGCCGGCCGGGATCGTCGCCAACCAGCCCAGGCAGCTCGGCGGGATCCTCGACATCGACTCCGCCGACAAGGCGGCCCGGTTCATCAACCTCTGCAACGCGTACGGCCTCCCGCTCGTTTACCTGATGGACGTTCCCGGGTTCATGGTCGGCACAAAGGTCGAGCAGGCCGGGATCATCCGCCACGGCGCGAAGATGCTGTACGCGACCGCGAACGCCACGGTCCCCAAGGTCACGGTCGTGTTGCGCAAGGCCTACGGCGCGGGCTACTACGTGATGTGCGGCCGCGCGTACGAGCCCGACCTGATCGTCGCCTGGCCGTCGGCCGAGATCAGCGTGATGGGCGCCGAGGGCGCGGTCGAGATCATCTTCCGCAAGCAGGTCCAGGAGGCCGAGGATCCGGCGGCCAAGCGCGCCGAGCTGATCGCAAGCTTCCGCGAGATCATCGACGTGTACGTCGCGGCCGGCAACGACATGATCGACGACGTGATCGATCCGCGGGAGACGCGCGCAACGATCTGCCGCGCGCTCGAGCTGTCCGAGGGAAAGCGGGTGCAGCGGCCGTGGAAGCGAAACGGCGTGGTGCCCGTCTGATGGGCGTCGAGGACCCGGTCATCATCACCTGCGCGATCAGCGGCGCGATCGCGAACCGCGACCAGTGTCCGGCGATCCCGTACACGCCCGAGGAGTACGGGGTCGAGGCGCGCCGGATCGTCGACGAGGGCGGCGTCCATATCCACATCCACGCGCGCAAGCCCGACGGCGCGCCGAGCTACGAGGTCGAGGACTTCCTCGCGATCCGCGACGCGATCCACGCCGCCGTCGGCGACGCGGTGATCATCAACTTCTCGACCGGGACCGTCGGCGTCCCGGTGGACAAGCGGATCGCGTACCTCGAGGCCGGCCGGCCGGCGGTGGCCGCGCTCAACATGGGCTCGATGAACTACGCGAAGTACTCGCGCAGTCGCAAGGACTTCGTGTTCAAGTTCGTGTTCACGAACCCGTTCGATGAGATTGTCGAACTGCTCGAGGCGATGCGACGGCTCCACATCAAGCCCGAGCACGAGTGCTTCGACGTCGGACACGTCGGCTCGCTTGCCCCCCTGGTCGACATGGGGCTACTCGAAGCCCCTCTGCACGCGGACTTCGTGATGGGCGTGGTCGGCGGTATCCCGGCGAGCGCCCGGAACCTCGCGGTCATGGCCGACAACATGCCTGTGGGGCGTCACCACTGGGGCGTGATCGGGATCGGACGCGACCAGTGGATGCTGGTCGCGGCCGCGCTGTCGCTGGGCGGCTCGATCCGGGTCGGGCTCGAGGACAACTTCTACCTCCCGGACGGCGCCATGGCCCGCTCCAACGGGGACCTGATCGCGAAGGCCAGGCAAATGGCCGAGGACGCCGGGCGCCGCCCCGCAACCGTCGAGGAGGCGCGGGCGCTGCTCGGGATCAAGGCTCATGATCCTGCCGCTTAACGGGCTGAAGGTCCTCGACCTGACCCGGTTGCTTCCCGGCGGGTTCTGCTCGATGCTGCTCGCGGACTTCGGCGCCGATGTGATCAAGGTCGAGGACACCGGCCTCGGGGACTACGTCCGCTGGGCGCCGCCTCACTACGAGGGCGCCGAGCCGAGCGCCGGCAGCGCGCTGTTCCTGTCGCTCAACCGGGGCAAGCGCTCGATCCGGATCGATCTGAAGGCGCCCGCCGGCAAGGACGTGTTCCTGCGGCTCGTCCGCGACGCCGACGTGCTCGTCGAGTCGTTTCGTCCGGGGGTGATGGACCGGCTCGGCGTCGGGTACGAGCGCCTGCGCCTGGAGAACCCGGGCCTTGTCTACTGCGCGATCACCGGCTACGGCCAGGACGGTCCGAACCGCGACCGGTCCGGCCATGACATGAACTACCTCGGGCTGAACGGGATCCTCGGGCTGACCGGCGAGGCCGACGGGCCGCCGGTGTCGGCCTCAGCCCAGATCGCCGACCTCGGCGGGGGCGCGATGATGGCCGTCGCCGGGATCCTGATCGCGCTCCAGGAGCGCGCACGCTCGGGAGAGGGCCAACTGGTCGACTGCTCGATGTTCGACGGCTCGCTGTCTTTCCTGGCGATGCTCGCCGGCGAGATGCTCGCCGACGGGAGCGTCCCGCGCCGCGGCGACCTCCGACTCGCCGGCGGGCTCGTGTGCTACCGGCCGTACCGGTGCGCCGACGGCTACATCACGCTCGGCGCGCTCGAGCCAAAGTTCTGGGCGGAGTTCTGCCGGGGCGTGGAGCGCGAGGATCTGCTCGGCCACGCGTTCGATCCCCCGGACTCGGACGCCCATCGCGACGTCTGCGAGATCTTCGCGGCGCGCACTCGTGAGCAGTGGCGCGCGTTCGGGTCCGAGCACGACTGCTGCCTCGAGCCGGTGCTGGGGCTCGACGAGGCGCTCGACGGCGATCTGGTCGCCGCGCGGGAGATGGTCGTCGAGCTCGACCAGCCGGGAGCCAACCGGCCCGTGAGGCTGCTCGGGGTGCCGGTCAAGCTGAGCCGCACTCCCGCCGACCCGGTGCGGGCGCCCGGCCCCGGCCTCGGTGAGCACACCCGCGACGTGCTGGCCGAGGCCGGCTACTCGACGCAGGAGATCGGTGAGCTGCACGAGTCCGGCGCGGTGGCGGGGCCTGCGGCCGACACGGTGCAGGGCTCGTTCATGGCGTGAGCGCGATGGCGGACGGGAACGGCTATCTGCGGATCTCCGAGCTCGCCGAGCGCTCGGGTGTCAGCGCCGGCACGATCAAGCACTACCTGCGCGAGGGGCTGCTCGGCACCGAGGACGAGGTCGTCCGCACCTCCCGGAACATGGCCTATTACCCGCCGAAGTTTGTCGACCGGATCCAGCTGATCAAGCGCCTGCAGGAGGAGCGGTTCATGCCGCTGCGAGTGATCCGCGAGCTGATCGGGTCAGACCCGGAGCGGGCTGCGCGCCTGATAGAGCTCGAGGACCGGATCCTCGAGCGGGCGATCGAGGCGGGCGAGACCGGCCGCGTGTCCCGGGCCAAGGTGCGCAACACCTATGACCTGCCGCAGAACGTGCTCGACCGGCTCGAGCAGCTCGGCGTGCTCGCCCCCAGCGGGCGCGGCTACGACCAGGACGACGTCGCGATCATCGAGGCGATCTCGCGCTTTCGCGCCGGCGGGTACGAGGAGGCGATCGGGTTCACCGTGTACGACACGCTTCGCTACCGAGAGGCACTCGAGCCGCTTGTCGAGGAGGAGGTCAGGGTGCTGCTCGACCGGCTCGCCGGTAAGGTCGACGTCGACCGCGCGGTCCAGATCATCTCCTCGGGCGCCGAGCCGCTGCGAGAGCTGATCGGCGCGATGCACTCGAAGCTGCTGCTGGCGGCACTGCGCCGTCAGCGCGGACTCGTGAGTTACACTGACCGAGCTGACTGACTGGTCAATCAAATTGGATCCACCCCGTGCGTGTCGGCGCCGTTCAGCTTAACGCCACAGAGGACACAGACCGGAATCTCGAGACGGCTGACCGCCTGACGCGAGAGGCGGCGGCGCTGGGCGCCGAGGTCGTCGTGCTCCCCGAGAAGTGGAGCGTGCTCGGCACCGACGAGCAGATGACCGCCGGGGGGGAGCCGCTCGACGGACGCTGCATCTCGTGGGCGAGGTCGACCGCGCGGGAGCTCGGGATCGATCTCGTCGCCGGCTCGATCGTCGAGCGCGTCGAGGGGCGGGACAAGGGGGCGAACACCAGCGTCCACGTCGGCGCCGACGGCGACATCCGCGCCGTTTACCGCAAGCTCCACATGTTCGACGTCGAGGTCGACGGCGATGTCTACGCCGAGTCCGCCTCCGAGGAGCCGGGCGACGAGGTCGTCGTGTCCGAGCTGCCTGGGGGTGTGCCCCTCGGGTTGAGCATCTGCTACGACGTGCGCTTCCCCGAGCTGTACCGGATCCTGGCCGTGCGCGGCGCCCAGGTCGTGACGGTTCCCGCGGCGTTCACGCTCGCGACGACGCGAGACCACTGGGAGGTGCTACTGCGGGCCCGCGCGATCGAGAACCAGTGCTTCGTGATCGCGCCCAACCAGATCGGGGCGCATCCGCCTGGACATCGAGCCGGGGGACGGTCGCTCATCATCGACCCGTGGGGCATCGTGCTCGCGTCCGCGCCAGACCTCGAGACCGCGATCGTCGCCGAACTCGACTTCGAGACGCTCGGCCGCGTCCGCCGGCGGATTCCGGCGCTCGAGCACCGCCGGCCCGACGTCTACGGCTGGAGCGTCTGATGGCGGCATCAGGCACGGCGGCCGTCGACAAGCGCCGGCAGATCCTCGACGCCGCGATGCGGGTGTTCGCGCGCCAGGGCTTTCACACGTGTCGCGTGTCCGACATCGCCGACGAGGCCGGGGTCGCGTACGGGCTCGTCTACCACTACTTCTCCTCCAAGGACGAGATCCTCGACACGCTGTTCCTCGAGCGCTGGAACGTGATGCTGTCGGCGATCGCCGAGGCCGATCGGTCCGAGCGATCGCCGCGCGACAAGCTCGCGGCGATCGCCGGGTTCATCGTCGATTCCTACCGCCACGAGCCCGAGCTGATGAAGGTGATCGTCGTCGAGGTCACCCGCGCGGCCAACACCTTCGGCCGCACCCACCTCGCCAAGATCCGCGAGGCCTACGCGCAGATCGCAGGGATCGTCGAGCGCGCCCAGGCGGAGGGCGTCTTCCGGACCGAGATCACGCCCGAATTCGGCGCGCTCGCGTTCTACGGATCGATCGAGCAGGTGCTGACCCGGTGGATCTTCGATCGCGACGCCGTCGGTGACGACGACCTCGAGGGCGCCAAGAGGATGATCGTCGAGACGATCTGTCGCGGTCTCGAACTCGACTCGACCGAGGTCGCGGTCGGCGTCTCCGCGAAAGCTTCTGCGGGCGACGCCTCGATGTCTGATTGAATCCTTTTGATGACTGAGAGCCCCCTTGTCAAGCGTCTGCTTTGGACGGGCCTGCTCGCCGGAACCGGCGCGCTCGCAACGCTCCTGTCGACCCGCCTGTCCGCGATCATCTGGACGCGCGTGTTCGGCGAGGACCCGCCCGAGTGACCGAAGACACCGAGACCTCGACGACCACGCAGATCCCTGCGGCCGCGTCTTCTGGCGTGTCCGACAGCGTCCCCCTGCAGGCTCGAGCCGCCGCGCTCGCCGAAGATCGTCCGGAAGTGGCGGCGGGTGCGGCTTTCGCCGGCGGCCTCGTGGTCGCCATGATCCTTAAGCGCCTTGCCCGCTGACAACGGCACGTCCGAGAACCTGATGCAGACGGTGACCGAGGTCTCCGACCGGGTCAGCAACCTGGTCCGGGACGAGATCGACCTCGCCAAGGCCGAAGTCACCCAGAAGCTCAAGAGCTTGGGGCGCGGCGTGGCGGCGGTCGCCGCCGGCGCCGTGTTCGGCGTGTTCGCGATCGTGATGGGGCTGGAGGCGGCGGCGTGGGCGCTGAACGCGATCCTTGTGCCCGGTGCCGGAAGCATCTGGGAGGGCTTCCTGATCGTCTTCGGGGTGCTCGCGATCCTCGCGGTCGTGGCGTTTATGGCCGCCTGGCGCGCGTTGAAGTCGGGCGCCCCGCCGACGCCGACGATGGCGATCGACGAGGCCAAGCTGATCAGGGAAACGGTCACGTCCAAGGCCGAGATCGGATCCGGTTCCTGATGGCGACGCGCACGCCCGACCAGATCCGCGCCTCGATCGAACAGAACCGCCAGGAGCTCGGCTCCTCGCTCGAGAAGCTTCGCATGGAGGTCACCGAGCTCACCGACTGGCGAGGCCAGATCCGCACCCATCAGAAGCAGGTCCTGATCGGAGCAGGGATCGCCGGGTTCGTGCTCGGCGGCGGGATGGCGGCGCTCGGCGCGCTCACGTTCGGGCGCGGCCGGCGCAAGCAGCTCGGTCGCTGAGCAGCCACGCGGCTAGCGCAGGCACACGCCGGGACGGACCACTGATTTGCCCCGCACGCTCGTAACCGGTGCGACCGGCTTTGTCGGATCGCACGTCACCCGGCTCCTGGTCGAGCGCGGCGACGAGGTGCTGGCGACGGTGCGCCCGCGCTCTGATGTCCGGTCGCTCGAGCAACTCGGTGTAGACACCGTACGAGCGGACGTGCGCGACCGGCGTGCCGTCCGCCGGGCCATGCGCGACGTCGACCGCGTGTTCCACACCGCGGGCACCACGAACCTGAGGCTGGCGCGCGAGCGGGTGTTCGCACTGAACGTCGAGGGGAGCCGGATCGTGCTCGAGGAGGCGCTCCGCGCCGGCGTCGAGCGCGTCGTCTACACCTCCTCGGTGGCGGCGATCGGGCCGGCGGCGAGCGGCTCAACCGCGAACGAGCGGAGCGCCTGGGACGCGGCGCGTTACGCGATCCCGTATGTCGACTCCAAGCACGAGGCCGAAGTGACGGCGCTCGGGCTGTTCGACCGGGGGCTCCCAGTGGTGATCGTCAACCCGGCGCATGCCCTCGGGGCGGGCGATCCGGGCCGCTCGTCAACCGTGCTCGTGCAGCGGTTCCTGCGTCGCGAGATCCCCGCCTACGTCGACGGCACCCTCAACGTCGTCGGCATCGACGACGTCGCCCGCGGACACCTGCTCGCCGACGAACGCGGCGCGCCGGGCGAGCGGTACATCCTTGGCAACCGGAACTTCACGCTTGATCGGCTGTTCACCGATCTGGCGCGTCTGTCCGGGGTCGAGCGCCCGCCGCTGAAGCTGCCGGTGCAGGCCGCGCTACTGATGGCCTACGCGGCCCAGCCCGTCCTCGGCCAGCGTATGCCGCTCCCCTCCGAGGTCCGAGCCGCGTCGCTCAACTGGGCGTTCTCGAGCGCCAAGGCCAAGCGCGAGCTCGGGTGGCGGCCGTCGCCGCATGAGGACTGCCTCGAGGAGACGATCGCGTGGTATCGACAGCGCGCTGGCGAACGGCTGTCGCCGCCGGGGTCGCGCCAGCCCGTCGCGCTGCGGGTGGCCGGCGCCGTCGTGCGGCGCTCGCCACTGGGGTGGACCTAGTGGCCACGCTGTACCGCTGCACGACCCCGACGAACTGGCTGTGCCCGTGCGGGCGGGTGGCGCGCGCGCTCCAGCGCGACGGGATCGAGTTCGAGCAGGTCAGGGTGCCGCAACGGCGCTCGCGCCGGCCCGAGGTGGTGGCGCTGACCGGACAGCGGCGGGTGCCGGTGCTCGTGATCGACGGCGAGGCGATCTGCGACTCGCGCCGGATCGTCGAGCACCTGGAGTTCAGGCGGGCTGAGCCCGCGGATCCACCACCCACTTCTGAGCCTTCCCTCCAGTAGGGGTGGCGAGCGCGGGCGGCAGCCGCTCGAGCGGGATTGTCGGGCCTTGGAGCGTTCGCCACAGCCGGTCGTCCGCGGCGAGCACGGCCAGCGCGCGGTCGACCTCGTCGGGCGCGTGGTGGAACGTCCCGCGCAGCTCGAGCTCCTCGTAGTGGAGCGGGCCGGTCGCGAGGTTTACCTCGGTGCCGCTCGGGCATCCGCCGACGAGGACGACGACGCCACCCGGGGCGGCCGCGGCGGTGGCGGCGCGCCACGCCTCGGTGCGGCCGACGGCCTCGAACACAAGCTCGTGCTGGCGCTCGAGGGTCTCCGCGGACCGCGCGCCCAGCTCGGTCGCCTGGTCGCGCCGCTCCGGGTGAGGGTCGGCCAGCGTCACCGACCGCCCTTCGGCGACGAGCAGCGCGGTCAGCATCAGCCCCATCGGGCCGCCGCCGAGGATGCCGACGTCGCCGGCGTCGCTGCCCCGCGCCACCGCGTGGACCGCGGCCGCGAGCGGCTCGGCCATCGCCGCCGCCTCCGCGGGCAGCCCGTCCGGGATCGGGTGGAGCGCCTGCGCCGGCGCCGCGATCCGCTCGGCGAAGCCGCCGAGCACCCACGTTGGCGCCCGGCAGATCTGCGCGCGGCCGGCCTGGCATTGGGGGCACTCGCCGCACGCCAGCGAGTCGGACACGAGCACGCGCTCGCCGGTGTCGACGCGCACGCCGGCGGTCTCGTGGCCGAACGCGCACGGGTACGGCCCGAGCGCACGGTGCCCGTAGCGCCACATCTTCACGTCGGTGCCGCACGTCGTCGCGGCGTGCACCTCGACGATCACCTCGCCCTCGGGCTCGGGGACGTCCTCGACACGCAGGTCCTCGGGGCCGTGCAGGATCGCGGCCCTCACGGCTCGACCACGACCTTCAGCCCACCCGCTGTCCGCTGGAGGTCGAGCGCGCGACCGGTCTGCTCGAGCGGGAGCCGGTGCGAGACCAGCTTGCGGGGGTCGATCCGGCCGCTCGCGATCAGCTCGAGCGCCGCCCGCATGTCGCCGGGTCCGGCGGAGTAGCTGGCGGTGACCGTGATCTCGCGCAGGTAGAGCGCGGTGGCGTCGAGCGCGGGAGGCGCGTCAGGGGAGGGCGGGGCGTAGAAGCAGAGCGTCCCGCCCGGGGCCACCGCCGCCGCGGCCGCCGCGATCGCCTCGGGCTTCGGCGTACACGCGATCGCGACGTCTACGAGCTCGTTGCCATGGTGCTCGGCGCCCCACGCCTCGGCCAGCTCGAGACGCTCCCCTCGCGGCTCGCGGACCCACACCGCTTCGACCCCGCGGGCGTGCGCGGCGGCGATCTGAAGGATGCCGTTGACGCCGGCGCCGACCACGAGCACCGAGTCGCCGGCCCGGAGCCCGGCCCGGTCCTGCGATCTCAGCACGCACGCCAGCGGCTCGATGAACGTGGCCGTGATCGTGTCGAGCGTGTCCGGGAGCTCGAGCAGCTCCGGCACGAGCTCCTGAATTACCCGCACGCGCTCGGCGAACCCGCCGGGATCGAGGCGCGTTGCGCGGAACCGGTCGCACAGCGTCTCGTGGCCGCGCCGGCAACGGCGGCACTCGCCGCACGGGGTGTGGTGATGGATGACCACGCGCGCGCCGACCGCCGGCGCGCCGACGCCGTCGCCGAGTGCGCGGACCGTCCCCACGAGCTCGTGCCCGAGCACCGCCGGGAGGCGCGGCGCGATGTACCAGTCGGTCACGTCCGAGCCGCAGACACCGCAGGCGAGGACGTCGCACACCACCTCGCCGGCGCCGGGTTCGGGGTCCGGCGCCTCCTCGATCCGGACGTCGCCGGGGGCGAACGACCGCGCGACCCTCATGCTGCGGTGGCGCCGCAGTGCGCCGCGAGGGCGTCGGTGCTCGGAGCCCGCACGATTCCCCGTTCGGTGACCAGCGCGGTGACCAGCGCCGCCGGCGTAACGTCGAATGCCGGGTTTCGGCAGCGGGTGTCGGGGAGCGTCAGGCGCCGCCCGGCCGCCGCCCTGACCTCCTCGGGGTCGCGCTCCTCGATCGCGATGTGCGCGCCGTCGGGCGTCTCGAGGTCGATCGTCGAGGTAGGACCGGCGACGACGAATGGGATGCCGGCGGTCTTTGCCGCGAGCGCGAGCCCGTACGTGCCCACCTTGTTGGCGACGTCGCCATTGGCCGCCACGCGGTCGCAGCCGACGATCACTGCGTCGACTGCCCCGCCGGCGATCAGCCCCGCGGCGGCGCTGTCGACGATCAGCTCGTGCGAGATGTTGAGGCGCGCGAGCTCGTAGGCGGTGAGGCGCGCGCCCTGGAGCAGCGGCCGCGATTCGGTGGCGAGGACGTGGTCGAGCGCGCCGCGGTCGGCGAGCGCCGCGATCACGGCGAGCGCCGTCCCGCGCCCGGGAGCGGCGAGCGCGCCGGTGTTGCAGTGGGTCATGATGCGCCGCGCGCCGGCGAGCAACTCCGCGCCGTGCGCGGCGATCGCTGCGCTCGCGGCTTCCTCCTCGGCTTCGATCGCGCGCGCCTCGCTCAGCGCAGCGCCGAACCGATCGGCGCTCGCAGCGTTGGCAGCGCCGTACACCCGGTCGACCGCCACGCGCAGGTTGACGGCCGTCGGGCGGGCGTCGCGGAGGATCGCGCGGGCGCGCTCGAGCGCTTGCGCCGAGGGGTCGCGCGACAGCTCGGCGACGATTCCATAGGCGGCGGCGACGCCGATCAATGGGGCACCGCGGATCGCCAGTCGGCGGATCGCCGCCGCGACGTCCGCCGCGGTGCGCAGCTCGAGCCGGCGCTCGTCCCATGGGAGCGCGGTCTGGTCGATCGCCCACAGTGCGGTGCCGTCGAACCGCAGGGCGACGATGGGCGAGGACGTAGCCCGGGCCGTGGCCATCGGCCGATGCTATCCCGCGACCCTCGGGGTATGCTGTTGGCGCCGCACGGGGCCGCGGACGAGGCCGAAAGCGGGGCCTGCCATCCAGCTGAAACGTCTGATCCTGTTCGTGCTCGCGGGGCTGTTGCTCCCGGTCGCCGCGCTGCTGCTCCTAGCGAACGCCGCGCTCGCGCAGGGCAGTGAGCCGATCATGCCGCTGTCGCAGGTCCAGCCGGGGATGAACTGCACGGGCGAGACCGTGATCCAGGGGACGACGATCACGTCGTTCGACGTCCACGTGATCGACATCGTCGACTCGCCCGGAGAGGGACCGCGGATCCTCGTCTCGGTGTCGGGTCCGGCGGTCGACACGACCGGCGTCGCCGAGGGGTTCTCGGGTTCGCCCGTGTACTGCCCAGACTCGCTCGGGACGATGGAGAACGCCGGCGCGATCTCCGAGGGGATCGGCCAGTACGGCAACAACGTTGTGCTGGTGACGCCGATCGAGCAGATGCTCGGCGAGCCCGTCCAGCCGCCACCCGACACGCCGCGGCTGGCCGCCAAGCCGACGCCGCTACAGGCGCCGCTGACCGTCGGCGGGCTCTCGCCGTCGGTCTTCGGGCTCGTCCAGCGCGCCGGCGAACGCGCCGGCCGGGTGATCCTCGCCGCGCCGATCGGCGCCAGCCAGGTCACGAGCTTCCCGGTGCAGCCGCTAGTGCCAGGCGCGTCGGTGAGCGCGAGCTACTCGTCGGGCGACGTCCCGATGGGCGCGGTCGGCACCGTCACGTACGTCGACGGCCAGACCGTGTACGCGTTCGGCCACGAGCTCGACGGCGCCGGCCGGCGCGATCTGCTGCTCCAGGACGCCTACGTCTACTACGTGGTCAACAACCCCGACCCGACCGAACAGCCGAGCTACAAGCTGGCCGTGCCCGGGCACACCGAGGGCACGCTCTCGAGCGACACGCCGAACGCGGTGATCGGCGAGATCGGGGCGCCACCGCCGACGGTTCCGGTCGACGTGACGGTCAACGACCGCGACACCGGCCAGTCGCAATCGCTCCACACCGACGTCGCCGACGAGACCGACATCGGCCTGCCGCTCGGCATCTCGCTCGTCGACACGATCGCGCCGCTCGAAGTCGCGCAGGCGGCCACGCAGATCTACGACGGGCCGCCGGCGGACGAGTCGGGGAACATGTGCCTGCACATCTACCTGCGCGAGACCTCGAAGCCGCTCGGGTTCTGCAACCGATACGTCGGCACCGGGACCGCCGGCGACGCGGGCGAGACCACGCCCGAGCTCGCCAGCGCGGCCTCGAACGACGCCACGACCGCGTTCGAGGACATCGAATCGGTCGACTTCGCCGCGCTGCACGTCAGACACGTGGTCGCGAGCATCGAAGCCTCGAGAGGACTCGCGATGGCGAACATCGTCGACGCGCACGCGCCGGCGCAGGTCAAGGCCGGAAAGACGGTCAGGGTCAGGCTGGTCGTCCGGGTCTACCGGGGGCCGCGCCGGACGGTGTCCTTCCGGCTGCGGATCCCCCGCGGCGCGAGTGGACCGCTGGCGGTGACGATTCACGGGCCGGCGGCGCCGGCGTCGGCGGGCACCGGCGGCCTGTCCTCGGCGCTCGTGGTGGCGCTGTCTTCGAGCGGGTCTGTGTCGTCGACTTCGGGCATCGGCTCCTCGCCGATCACCTCACTCCCCGAGCTGCACGCCGCGATCGCGTCGATCCCGACCTACGACGGGTTGTATGCGAACGTGCCCGGACACGCCAAGCGCCCCGTGTTCCGCGATCCGACCCTGCTGATCACGGGCCGGACGACGCTGCTGTTGGACGTGCTGAAGAGCTAGCCGGCTACAGGCGGTTCTCGATCGTGAGCGGCGCCGGCTCCTGCGCGGCCGCTTCGGGCGCGGGCTCGCCGGCGTCGTCCTGATCGACCCCGAGCGTGGTCTGCAGCTCGCCGGACTCGTACATCTCGGTGACAATGTCGCAACCGCCGACGAATTCGCCGTCGACGAACAGCTGCGGGATCGTCGGCCAGTTCGACAGCTCTGAGAGCTCCTGGCGGATCCGCGGGTCGGGAAGGATGTTGACGGCCGCGAACGGCGTCCCGACTTGCTGCAGGATCGCCACCGTGCGTGCCGAGAATCCGCACATCGGCTGGTCCGGGGTGCCCTTCATGAACAGGATCACGGGGTTCTCCGAGATCGCGCCCTGAATCGCCTCGCGGATCTGGGTGGTCTGATCGTCGCTCATGCGCTGCTCTCCGTTTCCAAGGCCTTAGTTTGGATTGACAGGGCGTGGATGCGGTCCCCGACCTCCGCCCCGAACACGTCGTAGACAAGCCGGTGCTGGGCGATACGGGACAGGCCCGAGAACGCCGGCGCCGACACGACCGCGTTGAAGTGATGACCGTCGCCGGTTACCTCCGCGGTCGCACCCGCGATGCCCGACTCGATGCGCTCCTTCAGCTCCGCCGGGGTGGCCGGTGCGTCGGTGGCTGCCATGCCGTTAGCGTAGCGAGATGCCATCGCTATACTGAATGAAGCAAGCTGCCGATGAGGAATTAGAGATGATCACGCTCACCGACAAAGGCGCTGAGAAGGTCCGGGAGTTTCTCTCCGCTCAAAGTTCCGTTACGGATACCGCCGGCCTCCGGGTGGGCGTTCGCGGTGGGGGCTGCTCGGGCTTCCAGTATGCGCTCGCGTTTGATGATCAGCGCGCCGAAGACACCGTGTTCGAGGACAAGGGCATCCGCCTCCTCGTCGATGGGCCCAGCCTTCCGTACGTCAGGGGCTCGGTGATCGACTTCGTCGAGGGCCTCCAGGGCGCGGGCTTCAAGGTCGAAAACCCGAACGTCATCGCGGCCTGTGGCTGCGGGTCGTCGTTCCGGGTCGCCGAGGAAGAGGAAGTCTCCGCGGTCTAATCGGCCCTTTCGGGGCCGTCTGTTTGAGCGCGTAAGCGTGCGCGGACGTCCGCGCGACGACTGATCCCACATGCACTAGGCCCGAAAGCTCCACGCCGGCGGGCGCGAGCGGGACATGAGCATGTGGGGACTGCTTATGTCCCGGAGGTCGTGGGCGATGTCGTGCTTTCGGGCGTTCTGCATAGGCGCGCGCGCCGGCGCCACCGCCCTGCTGCCCCTCACACCGGCGTCGTGTACTGCGACCGCCACAAGAACAGGCACGCCAGCGTCCGATACGGCCGCCACGGCTCGGCGATCTCGATGATCTCGGCCGGCGCGGGCAGCGCCGGCAACCCGTAGCGGTTCATCACCGCCTTGCGGATCCCGAGGTCGCCGACCGGCAGTACGTCGGGCCGGCGCAGGTGGATGATCAGGAACATCTGCGCACTCCACAGGCCGATGCCCTTGACCGCGACGAGCGCGGCGATCACGTCTTCGTCGGGAAGCTTGTCGAGGTGGTCGAGGTCGAGCGAGCCGTCGAGCACGTGCTCGGCGAGCGACCGCAGATACAGCACCTTGGCGTGGCTGAGGCCGGCGGCGACGCGGAGCTCCTCGGGGTCGTCGGCGAGCAGCTCGGCCGGCGCCGGCGGCCGCCCCCCGTACCGCGCGAGCAGCTTGTTGTAGATCGCGACCGCGGCCCGGTTCGAGAGCTGCTGGCCGGCGATCGCGCGGATCAGCGTCGCGTAGCTGTCGCTCGGCAACCCGGCGCGGAAGTCCTCGAGCCCGTCGGTCCCGACCTCGTCGATGATCGCGCGCATCACCGGATCGGCGTCGCGCAGGGCGACCACGCCCTCCGCCCAGCCCGAGGACCAGTCCTGCGAGACCGCCGGCTGCAGCTCGGCGGGCTCGGGCGTCACGCCCCGGCGACCTCCGCCACCAGGTCGCGCTCCTGCGGCAGCGCCTCCCCGTCCAAGGCGCCCAGCGCCCGCTCGACCGAGGACGAGATGCACGTCAACGTGGGCGTGTCCCGCTGCGTGTAGGAGCTCGATTCGGTCGTCCGCAGCCGCTGCACCAGGTCCAGGAAATCCGCCGGGTTGTCTGTCTCGAACGCGACCACGAACTCCTGGTCGTCGAGCCCGAACGAGTAGCTGGTGTTCAGATCGACCGAGGGGTACTCGCGGCCCACGCGAATGTGGTCCTGCATGATCCGCCAGCGCTCGTCGGCGGGCAGCCGGTACCAGGCCCGCGTCTTGACGAACGGGTACACGAACAGGTACTTGCCATGCGCGGGGCGGACCTCGAGCCGCGACTCCTCGGAGTACTCGGACGGTTTGGTCATCGCCAGGAACGAATAAGGGATCTCACACCACTTCATCAGCCCGCTCTGGGCGAGGACGACGTGGAACTCGTGGATTCGTTCGAGGTTCTGGGCCTGGCTGAGCAGCATCAGGTCCGCGTCGCCCCGTGTCCCGACCAGCGAGAACGCCCGCAACAGATGGCCGTCGGCGAAGTCCTCGCAGGCCGCGATGAACTCGCGTTTGTCCGCGCCGCGCCGGTCGCCGTCGAGCCGCCGCCAGGCAGGATCGACCTTGAGGAAGGTGTATTTGACGAAATGTCTAACCGGCACCGGTGTACTTGATGATACGCGGGGCCCCGCGCACACCCATGACCTGTCGCCCCAACCTCTACCATTTGAATCGATGCGAGTAGCGATTCTGTCGCCGTACTCGTGGACGTATCCGGGGGGCGTCACGAGGCACATCGAAGCCCTGGCGGAGCAATTCCTCGCGGACGGACACCACGTGCGCGTGCTGGCTCCGTACGACCCGCCTGGCCGCTACTCATCGGCCCTGCACCGAGGTGCCCGCCCGCAGGACATGCAGGGTGCGCGGGGACCCGATTATTTGGTCTCGCTCGGCCGGACCCTGTCGCTGAAGGCCAACCAGGCGGTTTCGAACGTCTCGATCACTCCCTACGCGATGGCCACGGCGTTGCGGGAGCTTCGCACCGGAGGCTATGACGTCGTCCACGTCCACGAGCCGCTCGCTCCCGTCGCCCCGTGGTGCATCACCGACTGGACGCCGCTGCCGGTCGTCGGGACATTCCACACCTACAACGAGAACCGCGTCTCGAACGGGATCGCGAACGTGCTCGGCGCGCGGCGGATGCTGAACCGGCTCCACGTCCGGATCGCGGTGTCCGAGGCGGCGGCTTGGACCGCCAAGCGCTTCTTCGGCGGCCACTACCGGATCATCCCCAACGGGGTGCACGTCGATCCCGAGCGCGCCGCACTCGGGGCGCTCCGCGCGCAGACCGACAAGCTCAAGATCGTGTTCGTCGGTCAGGCGGTCGAGCGCAAGGGCCTGCCGCTGCTGCTCCGCGCGTTCGAGGCGCTGCGCGAGCACATCCCAACCGAGTTGACCGTGATCGGCCCCTCCGAGCAGGAGCTTTCTCCGCTGATGCTCGACATGCGGGACGTCCGCGTGCTCGGAAAGGTCGACGACGAGACCAAGCGCCGCGAGCTAGAGGCCGGCGACGTTCTGTGTGCGCCCTCCCTCGGCGGCGAGAGCTTCGGCATGGTGCTGACCGAGGCGTTCGCGGCCGGCACCCCGGTGATCGCATCGGACATCGCCGGCTACCGCGACGTCGTGCGGGATGGCGTCGACGGCGTGCTCGTGCCGCGCGGCGACGCCCAGACGCTGGCCGAGGCACTCCGTGATCTCTACGAGGAGCCGATCCGCCGCGCGCAGATGGCGCGCGCCGCCGCGCTCGGCGCCGACCGGTTTGCGTGGCCGCGGGTGGCGGCCCAGGTGCTGAATGCCTATGAGGACGCGGTCGCCGTTCCCGAGGCGGCGACCACCGTGCAACGCGTGGCGGTCAAGATCGGGGCGCGCTCGGCCGACCTCAAGCCGCGGGTCCCGCCCCAGCGGCTCGTGAGCCTCGAGCCGCCGTTGACCGGCCCGCAGAAGCACAGCAAGGCGCTCGGCGTCGCGCGCCGCGCCGGCCTCGCCACCGTGTCGATCGGTGGCGCCGTGCTCGCGTTCCTCGCGCTCCAGAAGATCGGGCTGACCAAGATCGCCTCGACGCTGATCACCGCGAGCCCGACGCTCGTCCTGCTTGGCCTAGCGATCATGTGCGGCGCGATGGCGCTCCGTGCCGTCTCGTGGCACGCGATCCTCAAGGCCGCGCTGCCGCGCTCGCGCGTGCGGCTTTCCGACGCGGCCCAGGGAACGTTCATCGGCGTGTTGATGTCCTCGACGCTGCCGGCTCGGCTCGGCGAGCCGTCGCGCGCGCTGGTGGTGGCCAGACGCACCGGAAATCCGCGCGAGACCCTCCCGATCGTGCTCGGCACGGTCGTGTCGCAAACGTTTCTGAACATCCTCGCGCTGGTCGTGCTCGGCGCGATCATGTTCTCCTCGGTCGACTTCTTCAACGGCCACCAGAACGCGCTGGTGATCGCCGCGATCGCGCCGGCGGTGCTGCTCGTGCTGGTGCTGCTCGCGCCGGTGGTGCTGCGCGATGCCGCCAACCGCCCGCCCGAATCGCGTCTTCACATCGTCGCCACCCAGGTCCGCGGCGCGCTCACCCGTGTTCGGGCCGGGCTGCTGGTGTTCCGCAGCCCGCGCCTGGGGGCGGAGGCCACCGTCGCGCAGCTGTCGGCGTGGGCGCTTCAGTGCCTGTCGTGCTGGGTGCTACTGGTGGCGCTCGGGCTCGACAAGCACGGCGCCGGCATCGGCGCCGCGGCCGCGGTCCTGTTCGCGGTCAATATCACCGCGGTGTTGCCGGCCACGCCGGCGAACCTCGGCGTGTTCCAGGCCGCGTGCGCTGCCGTGCTCCACACCGGCTGGCACATCGGTCTCGGCGACGGCGTCGCCTTCGGCGTGATCCTGCAGGCGGTCGAGGTCACGACCGCGATCATCATGGGCATGCCGGCGCTGCTCAAGGAGGGCATGTCCTGGCGCGAGATCCGGCTGCGCGCGATGCACACGACACCGGTCAAGCTGCCCGCTCGCCCGAGCCCCCGCGCCGGCGCCCGCTCGCAGCAGTCGCTGGCTAACTAGCCGGCCATCGCCGGCTCGCCGTCGCCGGCGCCCTCGTCCACGAGTTCCGGCTCATCGTCGGTGAGCTCGGATATCTGCGTCGGGTCGCGATCGGTGCCGGCGATCAGCTCGTCGGCGGCCTGCTTGTCTGTCTTCGGCAGGAACCCCGACTTCATCCCGAAGTACACGGCCTGCGGGTGGTGGGCCACGATCGCGAGCGTCGACTGCTCGGGCTCGACCGCGAATCCGCCGGACAGGCGCAGCCCGATCGACGGCGCATCGAGCAGCCTGAACACCTTCTCGTGCTCTGACTGCTCGGGGCATGCTGGATAGCCCCACGAGTAGCGGCGGCCCTGCGTCGGGGTGATCCCGAGATCGGATCGCACGCGCCCGTGGAGCCACTCGGCCATTCCCTCGGCGGTCTGCACGCCGAGCCCGTGGACGAACAGCTGCTCGGCGAACTCGCCGTCGGCCTCGAGCGAAGCCATCAGCTCGGTGACCTCCTCGCCGGCGGTGACAGCCTGTAGTGCGACGACGTCGACTTCGCCGGACCCGAGCGGCCGGTAGAAGTCGGCCAGGCAAATCCGGTCGTGGCGGGGCTGGCGCGGGAACACGAGACGCTCGAGCTCGCGCGGGTTGGCGGGGTCGAAGTCCTCCGGGTCCCACACGATCAGCTCGTTGCCGTCCGAGTTGCACGGGAAGTAACCGAGCACCGCGCGCGGGCGCAGGTAGTCCTGCTCGCGCCACATCCGCTCGAGCCGCGGCTTGAAGTCCTCGCCGACGAGCTTCTTCCAGGCCTCGCCCTTGACGCCGCGTCCGCCCCAATGGAGCTTGAACAGCACGTGGGTGTCCAGGTGGTGGTAGACCTCGTCCATCGGGACGTCGATCTCGCGCGCGCCCCAGAACGGGGGCTCCGGGATCGGGTTGTCGAGCGGCGCACCGCTGCGCACGGAGGCATCGGTGACCGGCGGCGCATCATCGGGGGCCTCGGGGGGGCGCTCGCGCAACTGCTTCGCCGCCTCGCGGGTCTTGGCGATCAGCGCCGCGCGCGCCTCGCCGTCGACGAGCTGGTCCATCTTCGACAGCCCCTCGAACGCGTCGCGGCAGTAGAACACGCCCGCGTCGTAGACGTCGTCGGACTCGGTGCCGTTCGGATACAGGATGCGCAGGCCGAAGTTGCGGTTGATCGCCGCGCCGCCGATCAGCAGCGGGAACTTGTGCCCGTGGGAGTGGAGCTCCTGGACGCACGCCGGCATCTGCTTGGAGGTCGAAACGAGCAGCGCGCTCAGCCCGATCGCGGTCGCCTTGTGCTCGACCGCGGCGTCGATCACCGTCTGGATCGGCACCTGCTTGCCGAGGTCGACGACCGTGTAGCCGTTATTCGTGAGGATCGTGTTGACGAGCGACTTGCCGATGTCGTGGACGTCGCCGAACACCGTCGCGAGAACGACCGTGCCCTTGGTGTAGCCCTCGATCTTGTCGAGGTACTGCTCGAGCTGGGCGACCGCGCGCTTCATCACCTCGGCGGACTGGAGCACGAACGGCAGAATCAGCTCGCCGGCGCCGAACTTGTCGCCGACCTCCTTCATCGCGGGCAGCAAAACCTCGTTGAGCGTCGGCACCGCGCCGATCTTCTCGACGCTGCGGTCGATCCAGTCCTCGACGCCCTCCCGCTTGCGCCGCAGGATCTGGTAGTGGAGCGCCTCCTCGGGCTCCATGCCCTCGGTCGGGTCGGCCTTCTCTTCGGCCTCCGCGGGACCTTTGGACTCGAAGTGCGCGATGTAGCGCTCGAGCGCGTCCTCGCGGCGGTTCAACACCAGGTCGTCGGCGAGCTCGCGCTCGCCCTCGGAGATCTCTCCGTAGGGAGTGATGTGGTTGGGGTTGACCATCGCGAGGTCGAGCCCGGCCTCGACGCAGTGGTGCAGGAACACGCTGTTGAGCACGCTCCGCGCCGGCAGGCCCACCCCGAACGACACGTTGCTGACTCCGAGCGAGGTCTTCACGCCCGGGATCTGGGTCTTGATCAGGCGGATCCCCTCGATCGTCTCGACCGCGCTCGGGCGCCACTCCTCGTCGCCCGTGGTCAGCGTGAACGTCAGGCAGTCGAAGATCAGCACCTCGGGGTCGAGGCCGTGCTCCTCGCAGCACAGCTGCGTGAGCCGCTGCGCGACCTCGAGCTTGCGCTCGCGGGTCTTGGCCATCCCGACCTCGTCGATCGTGAGCGCGATCACCCCGGCGCCGTGCGCCTTGGCCAGCGGCACGACCTTGTCGAGCTTGGCGCGCCCGGCCTCGAGGTTGATCGAGTTGACGATCGCCCGCCCCGGGATCTGCTGGAGCGCGGTCTCGATCACGTCGGGCTCGGTCGAGTCGATCTGGATCGGCGCCGGCTGGGACAGCGAGATCCGTTTGACCACCTGGCGCATCTGCTCGTCTTCGTCCTGGCGCTCGGTCAGCGCGACGCACACGTCGAGCACGTGGGCACCGCCGGTGACCTGGTCCTCGGCGACGGTCAGGAGGCCGTCGTAGTCGTCGGCCAGCAGCAGCTCCTTGGCCTTGCGCGAGCCCTGCGAGTTGACCCGTTCGCCGATCAGCGTGGGGCGAGGGTCCTGGACCAGCGAGGTCGCCGCGATCATGCTCGACACGTGCGGCGGTCGCTTGGCAGGACGCTCGCCCGGCTTCCGGCCGCGGGCGCGCTCGGCGATCGCGGCGATGTGGTCGGGCGTCGTGCCGCAGCAACCGCCGACGATCGTCACGCCGTAGCGCTCGACGAACTCGCCGAGCACGTTCGCGAGCGGCTCGGGCTCCTCGGGGAAGATCGTCTCGCCGTTCGGGCCCTGGAGCGGCAGGCCGGCGTTAGGAATGCAGTGGACCGGAACCGGGGAGTACTCGCCGAGGAACCGGATCGCGTCGCGCATGTCCTCGGGGCCGGTCGAGCAATTCAGCCCGATCGCGTCGACGTCGAGCGCCTCGAGCGTGGCCAGCACCGCGCTGATGTCGGTCCCGAGCAGCATCTTGCCGCCCTGGGGGAGCAGCGACACGCTGCACTGGATCGGCACGCTGCGGCCAGCCTGCTTGAACGCCTCGCGCGCGCCGAACACCGCCGCCTTGACCTCGAGGATGTCCTGGGCGGTCTCGATGATCAGCAGATCGACGCCGCCTGCGAGCAGCGCGCGGGACTGCTCCTCGAACACCGTCATCAACTCCGGGAACTGGATCTGACCGAGCGTCGGGTCGTCGCTGGCGGGCAGGAAGCCGGTCGGGCCGATCGACCCGGCGACGAACCTGCTCTCGCCGGCGGCCTTGCGCGCGATCTCGGCCGCCTTCTGGTTGATCTCGACGGTGTGGTCCTCGAGGCCCCACTCCGACAGCTTCAGCCTCGAGGCCTGGAACGTGTCGGTCTCGAGCACCTCGGCGCCCGCGTCGAGCATCGCCGTGTGGACGCCCTCGATAACGTCGGGGCGGTTGAGGACGAGCACCTCGTGGCACCGCCCCGGAAGCTTGTAATCGCGCTCGAGGCTCAGGTCGAATTGCTCGAGCGTCGCGCCCATCCCGCCGTCGTAGACGATGACGCGGTCGCGGGTGGCGGCCATGAAGTCGCGCATCGGGTGGACTGTACCAAACCTTGACATGATCCTGTCAAGGTTAACTCATGCGGGGACCGCTGTCTTTTGCGGCGCGGCCTGGGCGACTAGTTCCCCGACCGCGTCACCAGCCGCGACATGACCACCTGAGACCGCGTCCGCTCGACGAGGCCGTCGCGCTGCAGGTCCATGATCAGCCGCTCGAGGTCGGCGTTGTTCTGCGTGCGCACGCGCGCGATCGCGTCTGCCTCGCCGGTCACGCTCCACGCCTCGACGACCTCGGGGTGCCGGCGGAGCGTCTCGGTTACCGCGTCGAGCAGCGTTCCGGGCGCGTAGAACAACTCGACCAGCGCCTCGGTGTGGTCGCCGAGCGCGGTGTGGTCGACGACAGCGGTGAACCCGCGCAGCGCCCCGCGCGCCCTCAGGCGGTCGACGCGCCGCTTAACCGCCGGCGCCGACAGCGACACGTGCTGGCCGATGTCGTCGTAGGTCCGACGGCCGTCTTCGACCAATAACGCAATAATCTGACGATCCTGGTCATCCAAATGGCGATCTGTTGCAGAGATTACATCGATTTCGGCATCGACAACCGCCGGAGCCCAAAGTAGCCTGTACGCATGACCGAATCCGGAATGCTTGCCCGCGTCATCTTCGACGAGGCGCATAGCGAGGCGTGGACGATCCGTCCCGAGCTCGCGCGCCAGATGCAGCCCGCCCACCCCGGCGACTCCTCATACGCTCTCGCCGCCGCGACGCTCGCCGAGCGTGACTTCGTGGTCGAATCGCACGCGGAAGGCCCGCTGACCGAGGAGGCGCTTGCCGGCGCCGGCGTGCTCGTGATCGCGCACCCTTCGGACCCCGCCTGGGAGCGGACCACGGGTATCGGATCACCGCGCCTGAGTGAAGACGAGCTCAACGCCGTCGAGGCGTTCGTCGAGCGCGGCGGCGGGCTGATCGTGCTCGGTGAGACCGAGCAGGACAAGTACGGGAACAACCTCAACGAGTTGCTCGCCCGGTTCGGGCTCCACCTCGACAACGACACCGTCCAGGACTACGAGCACCACCGGATGGCGCCGAGCTGGGTGCTCGCCGACCTCCAGCACGGCGCGCGCGGCCGCGCCGGCGATGTGCTCGCTCGGGTGGGCGAGGCCTGCCTGTACCGCGCGACAACGATTTCATCGAGCAACGGCGCCGTCGTGCTCGCGCGCGCGCATAGGACAGCGTCGACCCCGGGCGCGCCGCTGATCGTCGCGTCCACCCACGGCGCCGGCCGGGTGGTCGTGCTCGGCGACTCGGATCTGTTCGGCGACGACTGCCTTGGCGAGCTCGATCACCGCGCGCTTTGGTTGAACCTCTGCTACTGGACAGCCCAGGCCGAAGGCGGGGTCTGGCCGGTCCGATCCGAGCGCGACGGGCACGGCCCCGAGCACGACCCGGCGTGGATCCGGCTGCGCGACGAGACGAACGCGCTCGCACTGCTCCAGGCCCCCGACGGCGCTCTGCTCGCCGACGCGGATCCCGAAGCCGCGCGCGGCCACGTCGAGGCGATGGGGGACGCGATCGAGGAGCTCGCGCCCCGGTTCCCGCAAGACGCGGAGTATCTGAAGGCCGCGCTCGAGGGCCTGCGGGCGTGGGACTTCGGCAAGCCAGACTTCACGCGCGCGCTCGAGGAGTTCCGTCCCGAGCTGATGCGCACCGACGGGATCGAGCATCTCGTGCTCTTCCCGATGTACAAGCAGAACGGCTCGCGCGACACGTGCTTCGAGGCGTTGATCGTGCGAGTGCCGTGGCCGGACTGGATCGCCGAGCTCGAGCGCAACGGCTACGACAACCCGAAGTACGTCCCGGTCGAGCTCGTCGACGCGACGCGCGGGTATGACAGCGAGTGCGCGGTGCTGTTCCCCGAGACGGTGTCCGTCGCTGCACGTCCGGTCAGCAACTTCGGGGCGATCTTCTGCGATCGTGAGGCCGCCCGGCTGCGGCGCCTCGGTGGCGCCGCAGCCGACCTTCTGCGGCTGAACCTCCCGCCGGACGCGGCCTGCATGCTCGCCAACCCGGGCATGTCCCAGCAGGCCTACATCCTGTGGGACCTGATTCACGATCGCGCCCACAGCCACGGCGATCTGCCGTTCGACCCGTTCATGATCCGCCAGCGCGCGCCGTACTGGATGTACTCGCTCGAGGAGCTTCGCTGCGACCTGACCGCGTTCGGTCAGGCGGTCGAGCTCGAGCGCGAGGGCGTGGCGTTCGCGCGCTACGTGCAGTACGCGATCCTGCTCGATCGGCTGCTGCGGTTCCCGATCACCGGCTCGCGAATCCGCAACTACGACGGGCTCGGCGGGCAGCTGCTGTTCGCGTTCCTGCACCGCCACGGCTACCTGCACTGGACCGACAACCAGCTGACGATCGAGTGGGATCGGGTGGCCGAGGGCGTCGCGTCGCTGCGGCACGAGGTCGAGGAGCTCTACCGGCTCGGGATCGATCGCACCAAGCTCCAGCACTGGGCGGCGGCGCACGATCTGGTCGCGGCGAGCGTGCGGCCGGCATCGGGCTCGAAGTGGGTCGCGGGCGTCCGCGAGTTCGACGACGTCGAGGATCCGCGGCCGTACGTCGACCTCGTCCGCGACGACGAGTTCCCGCTGTCGATCTTCTATTCGTCGTTGAAGGCTAAGCTCGCGGCGTGAACAACGCCCGCGGTTTCGCCTCGGACAACTCGGCCACCATCCACCCCGACGTCCTGGCGGCGATCGCACGGGTCAATGTCGGCCACGCGTTCGGGTACGGTCACGACGACTACACGCTGGGGGTCGAGGCCGGGGTGGCCCACACCTTCGGCGAGGATGCGAGCGCGTTCTTCGTGTTCAACGGCACCGGCGCCAATGTCGTGTCACTGCGCGCTGCCTGCCGGCGGTTCGAGGGCGTGATCTGCGCCGAGACCGCGCACCTGAACGTCGACGAGTGCGGCGCCCCCGAGGCGATCGCCGGGCTCAAGCTGCTCCTCGCGCCGGGCGTCGACGGCAAGCTCACGCCCGAGGCGGTGGAGAGCCGGATCGCGCGGATCGGTGACGAGCATGCGGTGCAGCCGCGGGCCGTGTCGATCTCGCAGTGCACCGAGCTCGGGACGCTGTACACGGTGGCCGAGATGCGAGCGTTGTCCGACCTCGCCCACTCTCACGACCTCGTGCTGCACGTCGACGGGGCCCGTCTGTCGAACGCGGCGGCCGCGCTCGGGGTGTCGCTCCGGGAGGTTGTGGCCGGCGCCGACATCCTCTCGTTCGGCGGCACCAAGAATGGGCTGCTCGGGGCCGAGGCGGTCGTGCTCCTGAACCCCGAGCTCGCGCACGACTTCCTGTACATCCGCAAGCAGTCGATGCAGCTCGCGTCGAAGATGCGGTTCCTCGCCGCCCAGTTCGACGCGCTCTTGAGCAACGATCTGTGGCTCCGCTGCGCCGGGAACGCCAACGCGATGGCTTCCCGGCTTGCCGGCGCGGTCGGGGGGGTGGCTGGCGTGACGATTACCCGGCCCGTGGAGACGAATGCGGTATTCGCGACGCTGCCGCCGGCGGTGATCGAGTCCCTCCAGCGCGAGTTCCCGTTCTACACGTGGGACGAGCAGGCAGCCGAGGTCCGGTGGATGTGCTCGTGGGACACCACCGAGGAGGACGTGGACGGGTTCGCCGCGGCGGTGCGCGGTGCGCTCTCCGCTGCTTAGTCGGAGCGCTCGGTGATACAGCGATTTTCGAGGCGACCGACGCCGTCGATCTCGACCACGACGACGTCGCCGTCTGTCAGCAGCAACGGGGGCTCGCGGCGATAGCCGACGCCGGCGGGCGTGCCGGTCAGGATCAGGTCGCCGGGCTCGAGCGCGGCGAACTCCGAGATCACGCTGACGAGCGTCGCGACGTCGAACAGCATCAGCCCGGTCGAGGACTCCTGGACCTTCTCGCCGTTGACGAACGTGCGCAGCGTGGTCGGCATCGGGACCTCGTCTAGGGTGACGAGGTCGGGGCCGATCGGTGCGGTGGCGTCCCAGGCCTTGCCCTGGAGCCACTGGTGGGTCTTGTACTGGTAGTCGCGCATCGTCACGTCGTTGGCGACCGCGTAGCCGGCGACGTGGTCGAGCGCCCGCTCGCGCGGGACGCGCCGGCCGCGCTCCCCGATCACCACGAGCAGCTCGCCCTCGTAGTCGATCGCGTCGGATTCCGACGGGAGCGGGATGTCGGCCCCCGGGGCGGCCAGCGTGGACACGAACTTCGTGAACAGCACCGGATAGTCGGACTCCTCGCGCTTGGTCTCCTCGATGTGGGCGGCGTAGTTGAGCCCGACGCAGATGATCTTGCCCGGGCGCGGTACGACGGGGCGCCGCTGGATCTCGTTTGTCGGGATGCTCGCGTCGCGGTCGAGCGGCGGGTCTTTCAGCAGGCTGAGCGGGGTGTTCAGGCCAAGCTCGCTGACGCCCCTGATCGGGATTGCGCGGTCGCCCTCGACCGCGACCGCGAGCGGGGTCCCGTCGTGGAGGATCGAGGCGAAGCGCATCGGGGCCGAAAGATACGGGGCGCGTCCGCCGGGCGCTGGCTGGGGTTCGCCGGCGCTCGGCCGAGACGCCTCCGGCCCCCCCGGCCGCGCCACCCCTGATCGGAGCCGTACGGAGCGCAAGCTACCCTGCGCGGCGCAACGTTTGCGGCGCTCGCGGGTTTCCATGATTGCTTGCAGGAGGTTTCGAGACAGATGAGGTCCCGACGGTGGTCCGGGGTCACGGGGGGAGTCGTGGTGGCGCTGATGGCGGCGGTCGCGCTGCTCGCCGTGGCGCCGGCTGCGCTCGCCCAGCCCGCGGTGGCGGTGTTCCCGAGCCCGGGGACGAGCAGCGCGCTGCCGCAGACCCAGATCACGTTCCGCGGAATCCCGGCGAGCCAGATCGGCCACATCAGCGTGACCGGGTCGAGCTCGGGCAACCACACGGGCTCGATTGACGCCGACTCCGACGGGCAGGGCGGGAGCTTCATCCCAAGCCAGCCGTTCACCGCCGGGGAGACCGTGACCGTGACGACCGGGCTGGACGTGATAAACGGCACGAGCGGGGCGTTCCACTTCGCGATCGCGACCCCGTTCGGGACGATCAACCCGATGAAGCTGCCGATGGTGCCCGCGGGATCCAACGGCGTCCAGCACTTCCACTCGCGCCCCGACCTCGAGCCGGCGTCGGTAACGGTCAACAAGCACTCGTCGTCCGCGTACAACGGGGACATCTTCGTGACGCCGCAGTACGGCCCGGACCAGGACGGCCCGATGATCCTCGACCCGTCGGGCAACATGATCTGGTTCCAACCGGTGCCGGCCAACGAGCTCGCTACCGACTTCCGCGTGCAGCAATTGGGCGGGCAGCCGGTGCTGACCTGGTGGCAGGGATTCACGAACAACGGCTCGGGGCGCGGCGAGGGCGTGATCTACAACACCCAGTACCAGCAGATCGCGACCGTCCAGGCGGGCAACGGCCTGCAGGGGATGGACCTCCACGAGTTCCTGGTGACGCCCCAGGGCGATGCCTACATCGTGGGCGTCTCGCCGGTGCGCTACCCCGGGATGGGACGGCCGTTGATGGACGCGGTGGTCCAGGAGATCGATATCAAGACCGGGCTTGTGCTGTTCGAGTGGCACGCGCTCGACCACATCCCGATCTCGGAGTCGTTCTTCAAGAAGGGCGCGCCGGGGCTCGTGTTCGACCCGTATCACCTGAACTCGATCTCGATCGACAGCGACGGCAACCTGATTATTTCGATGCGCAACACCTGGTCGGTCTACAAGGTCGACCACCAGACCGGAGCGGTGATCTGGACGCTCGGCTCGAACCAGAACCAGTTCAAGCGCGGGGCCGGTACGTCGACCGCGTTCCAGCACGACGTCGTGGCGCAGTCAAACGGCATGTTCACGACGTTCGACGACGGCGGCGGGCCGCCGACGGTCCACCAGGCCCGAGCGCTCGAGCTGTCCGTAGACGAGACCAACAAGACGGTGACGTTGGTCAAGCAGTTCGAGCACAGCCCTGGTCTGAACACGAACTTTGAGGGCAGCGCGCAGCTGTTGCCGGGAAACGACCTGTTCGTCGGCTGGGGGCAGCAGCCGTACTTCACCGAGTTCAACTCGGCGGGGCAGGAGGTGTTCGACGCTCGGTTCACGTCGAACACGTCGAGCTACCGCGCCTACAAGTTCGCGTGGTCCGGGCAGCCGACGACCCCGCCCGCGATCGCGATCGCGCCCAACAACGACGGCACCACGCAGGTGTGGGGGAGCTGGAACGGCGCGACCGCGGTGTCGTCGTGGCGGGTGCTCGCAGGAACCGGCTCGAGCTCGCTGGCGACGCTCGAGACCGCCTCCAGGAGCGGATTCGAGACGGGGATCTCGGCCCCGACCGGCGTCGCGGACTTCGAGCTTCAGGCGCTCGCATCGAACGGCAGCGTGCTCGCGACCACGCCGATGATGACCGCCAAGCCCCACATCGGGATCGCCGGCCGGACCGCGTTCGTGTCGAGCAACGGCACGGGCGGCCTGCCCGCCGTGTGCGACAACGGCCGCGCGTGTCACATCTCGATGACGATCACGTCGGGGCGCACGGTCCTCGCCCGCACCGGAAGCGAGCAGGTCCCGGCGAACGGCGGCGGGATCATCTACTTCTCGCTGACCGGCGCCGGCCGGTCGTTGATCGCGCACGCCCGCGGGAACCGGCTGCTCGTGCGCCTCACCGGGCAGGCGTCGAAGACGCTCACGCTGAACCGCCTGATCACGCTCGTGCGGTTCGGGACGAGCGGCGCGGCGCCGGCGCGCAAGGCCAGCCAGTCCTCGACGCTCCGGATCCTCGGCCTCACCAACTTCGTGTCGGAGGGCGGCACCGGCGGGATACTCGCCGAATGCCTCGCCTCGACGCCGTGCCACACGAGCACGACCGTGTCGGTCGGCAACACCGTGATCGCCAAGACCGGGTCCGAGCTGCTCGGCGCCCGCGACGTCGGCTACCTGATCTTCTCGCTCACCTCCGCCGGCAAGTCGATGCTCGAGCACGCTCGGGGTAACCAGCTCGGAACGCAGGTGAAGATCTCAGACGGTGGCGCGAGCGCGAGCGCGTCGCTCTCGCTCGTGCGCTTCCGCTGAGTAACGGGTACCCTGCGCGGCCACGGCATGCCGCACCTCATGATCGTCATCGCCTCGACGCGCCCGGGCCGGGGCGGCTGGCCCGTGGCGCAGTGGGTCATCTCGCGTGCGACGGACGACGAGCGCTTCGACATCGACGTCGTCGACCTGGCCGAGTTCAGGCTGCCGCTGCTCGACGAGCCGAACCATCCGCGCCTGCGGCAGTACGTGAACCCTCACACCCACGAGTGGAGCAAGCGGGTCGACGCCGCCGATGCGTTCGTGTTCGTGACGCCCGAGTACAACCACGGCTACCCCGCATCGCTGAAGAACGCGATCGACTACCTGAACCAAGAGTGGCGCTACAAGCCGGTCGGGTTCGTGTCCTACGGCGGCGTCGCGGCCGGCACTCGGTCGGTCGAGCAACTCCAGCAGGTCGTGACCGCGGTCAAGCTGTACCCGTTGATCGAGCAGGTCAACATCCCGTTCTACCAGCAGTTCATCGAGGACGGCGAGATCCACGCCAACGACGTGATGGAGAGCGCCGTCGTCGGGATGCTCGATCAGATCGTGGCGCTCGAGGCGGCGCTGCGGCCGCTGCGCGAGCAGGTCGCTTAGCGCGCGGTCCAGCCCTGGTCGAGCGTCACCGGCGCGCCCGTGAACGTCCGGCCCGCCGGGGTGAGCAGGAACGCGACCACGTCGGCGACCTCGGACGGCTCGATCAGCTGCTTGACCGCGTGCGGCGCGAGGATCACCTGCTCGAGGACGTCGTCCTCGGGAAGGTTGTGCGCCTTGGCCTGATCGGCGATCTGCTTTTCGACGAGCGGGGTGCGGACGTAGCCGGGGCACACCGCGGTCGCGACGATCCCGTCCTCGGCTCCCTCGAGCGCGAGCGACTTCATCAGCCCGACGACGCCGTGTTTGGCCGAGATGTAGGCCGCCTTGTACGGCGACGCGACCAGACCGTGCACGGACGCGATCGCGATGAACCTGCCGGCGCCGGAGTCCTTGAGCGCCGGCCATGCGTACTTCGCGAGCAGAAACGGGCTCGTCAGCAACAGCGAGACAATCGTGTTCCAGCGCTCCTCCGGGAAGTCCTTGATCGGCGACACGTGCTGGATGCCGGCGTTAGCGACGATCACGTCGAGGCGGCCGAATTTTTTTAGCGCTTCGTTCACGGCGGCCTCGTTGGCCTCCGCGCTCGTCAGGTCGGCCTCGAACGGGACTCCCGGACCGTCGGGATCGGGCTTGAGGTCGACGGCTAGAACGTCCATTCCGTCGTCCGCCAGGCGGGTTGCGATCGCGCGACCGATTCCGCTAGCGGCGCCGGTGACGAGCGCGGCCTTGCCCTGCTGAGCGCCGGCGCTCAACTCGACGCTCGCTTGGTCGGCGGCGCGGACGCGACGAGGGACTCGTAGATCTCGGCGAGCGCCTTGCGCTGGCGGGCGGTCAGACGGCGGTCGGCGGCGATCGCGTCGAGCACCGCGTTGTCCTGCACCTCCTCGCCGGGAGGCGTCATCCCCGCCTGCTCGTACAGGGCGTCGGCGGACAACTGGAGCGCCTTCGCGATCCCGTCTACGACGTGCTGGGACGGGGCTCTGAGCCCGCGCTCGATCTGCGACAGGTAGGGATTTGAGATCCCGGCCAGGTCGGCGAACTGGCGCATCGACATCTCGGTCAGTTCGCGCTGCTGGCGGATGATCTCGCCGAGTGCAGCCGACGCGCGCGGAGACATGTCATGAGGATAGGAACACTGTCCGGCCGCTGTCGGCCGCCTGGTAGAGGGCCTCGATCGCCCGCGCCTGTCCGACCGCGTCGTCGCGGCCGAGCAGCAGCGGCGCCTCGCCGCGGATCGCGGCCGACATGTTCTCGGCCTCGAGCCGGTAGGAGTTCACCGGCTCGATCTTGATGCGCTCGGTCTGGTCCTCGCGGATCAGGTCGATGCCGGACCCGCGGCAATGCCACGGGTCGGTGAGTCGCAGCGTCCCCTCGTCGCCGACGACCTCGAGCAGGTCCTGGCTCGCGAGCGCGAGCCCGGCGTCGAAGTGCGCCGTGATGTCGTCGGCGAACTTGAGGATCCCGGCGAACGCGACGTCGACCCCGTCGTCCTGGCCGCCGAGGGCTTGTTCGCCGGCCACCCGCTCGGGCTCGCCGGCGATCAGGCGGGCGCCGCTCACGCAGTAGCAACCGACGTCCATCAAGGCGCCGCCCTCGAGTGCGGGGCTGAGGCGGACGTTCGCCGGGTCGCGCTCGACGAACCCGAACACGGCGCGGATCATCCGCGTACGGCCAACCGCGTTCTGCTCCACGAGTTCGGTTAGCCGCCGGGTCTGCGGGTTGTGGCGGTACATGAACGCCTCCATCAGCAGTCGGCCGTTGCGCTCGGCGACGTCGAAGGCGTGCTCGACGTCTCTGGCTCGCCGGCTGAGCGGCTTCTCGCACAGGACGTGCTTTCCGGCCTCGAGCGCTTTGATGGTCCACGCGACGTGCATCGAGTTCGGCAGCGAGACGTATAGGGCCTCGACATCGGGGTCGGCGAGCAGCGCCTCGTAGCTGCCGTAGGCGCGCTCGATCTGGTTCTCGCGCGCATATTCCTCGGCGCGGGGCTGGTCACGGCTCGCGACCGCGAGAATCTCGGTGCCGTTGGCTTCGCGTGCGCCGGCGAGGAACGCGCGGTTGATGCTCGCGGTTGAGACGATTCCCCACTTGACCGCCATTGCGAGCACACTAATCGAACTTTGAGCTCTCACGCCGTCGCCTTCGCTCCGGGGCGCGCCAACCTGATCGGCGAGCACACCGACTACAACCAGGGCCTCGCGCTGCCGTTCGCGATCAGCGAGGGGGTGACCGTGCGCGCTTGTTCGCTTGCTGTGCCGCGGATCGACGCGGTGGCGACCGACCTCGGAATGCGCGACAGCTTCTCGCTGGACGGGGTTGAGCGGGTGGACGGGTGGCGTGGGTTCGTGCGGGGCGCCGCCGGCGAGTTGCTCGGCGCCGGGGTGGCGCTTGCCGGCGCGTCGTTGGAGATCAGTGGCACGGTGCCGCGGGGCGCCGGCCTGTCGTCTTCGGCCGCGCTCGAGGTCGCACTGGTGCTGGCGCTGCTGTGCGTGAGCGGCGTTTCCTCGCTTGACCGGCTCGAGCTCGCGAAGATGTGCTCGCGGATCGAGAACGACTGGGTCGGCGCGCAGACCGGTCTGCTCGACCAGATCTCGTCGCTGTTCGGCGAGTCCGATCACGCGCTGCGGATCGACTTCCGCTCGCTCGAGGTCGAGCCGGTGGCGCTCGAGCTCGATGGCTGCCGGCTCGTCACGCTGGACTCGGGCGAGCACCACGCGAACTCGGAGTCGGGCTACAACGACCGGCGGGCCGAGTGTGCTCGGGCGTGCTCGGAGCTCGGCGTCTCGAGTTTGCGCGAGGCGTCGCTGGCGGCCGCGGAGGCATTGCCGGCGCCTTTGTGGAAGCGTGCCCGTCACGTGATCACCGAGAACGCGCGAGTCGATGCCGCGGTGGCGGCGGTGTCCGGGGGCGACATGGCCTCGCTGGGACGCCTGCTCGACGCATCGCACGCGAGCCTGCGCGACTGCTACGAGGTGTCGACGCCGGCGGTCGAGGAGACGGTCTTGCGGTTGAAGCGCGCGGGGGCGCTCGGGGCGCGGATCGTTGGTGGCGGCTTCGGCGGGCACGTGCTCGGGCTGATGCCTCCGGACGCCGGGTCGGTGGACGGCGCGCTCGAGGTCCGCCCCGGAGACGGGGCGCGGGTGGAGGGCTCGTGACCGTCGCTGTGTCTTTGCGGTCGGACGGGCTGACGGCGGATGAGGTGGTTTCCGTTGCCCGCGAGGACGCGCCTGTGGTGCTGGGTCCGGAGGCGCAGGCCGCCATGGAGCGAAGCGCCGCGGTCGTGGCCGCGCGGGCGTCGTCGGAGGAGCCGGCCTACGGGATCACGACCGGTTTCGGCTCGCTGGCGCTCGTGCGAATCCCGGCCGAGGCGCGAGTAGAGCTGCAGCGCGCGCTCATCCGCTCGCACGCCGCCGGCATGGGGCCGCCGGTCGAGCGCGAGGTCGTGCGCGCGATGATGCTGCTGCGCGCGCGAACGCTCTCGATGGGCTGCTCGGGCGCGCGGCCGGTGGTGGCTTCGACGATCCTCTCGCTGCTCGGTGCCGGGGTCACGCCGTTCGTTCCCGAGCACGGGTCGCTCGGGGCGAGCGGCGATCTCGCCCCGCTGGCGCACTGTGCGTTGGTGCTGATCGGCGAAGGCACGGTCGTGGGCTCATCGGGGGAGCCGGTGCCGTCGGCCGACGCGCTCGCCGAGGCCGGGATCGAGCCGATCGAGCTGACCGCGAAGGAGGGACTCGCGCTGATCAACGGGACCGACGGGATGCTCGGGATGCTCGTGCTCGCGCTGTCCGACCTGGAGGGGCTGCTGCGCGCCGCCGAGGTGGCGGCGGCGATGTCGGTGGAGGCGCTGCTCGGGACTGACCGGGTATTCGCCGAGGACCTGATCGCGTTGCGGCCGCAGCCCGGTCAGGTCGCGAGCGCCGCGAACCTCCGCCGGCTGCTCTCCGGCTCGGCGATCGTCGCCAGCCATCGCTATGGGGATCCGCGCGTCCAGGACGCGTACTCGCTGCGGTGCGCGCCGCAGGTGGTCGGGGCGGCGCGGGACGCTGTGGCGTTCGCTTCCGGCGTGGCCTCGGTGGAGCTCCGTTCCGCGATCGATAACCCGATGGTCTTGCCCGACGGCCGCGTCGAGTCGTGCGGCAACTTCCACGGCGCGCCGGTCGGGATGGCGTGCGACTTCCTCGCGATCGCGGCCGCCCAGGTTGGCGCGATCGCCGAGCGGCGGACCGACCGGTTGCTCGACGCCGGTCGTTCCCACGGACTTCCGCCGTTCCTGGCCGCCGATCCCGGCGTCGACTCTGGGCTGATGATCGCCGGGTACACCCAGGCCGCGCTCGTCGCCGAGAACCGGCGTCTGGCCGCGCCGGCGAGCGTCGACTCGCTGCCGACGAGCGCGATGCAGGAGGACCACGTCTCGATGGGGTGGGGGGCGGCGCGCAAGCTGCGCGTGTCGGTGGCCAACCTTCGCCGGATCGTCGCCGTGGAGCTGACGTGCGCGGCCCGCGGGCTCGACCTGCGGGCGCCGCTGGCGCCGGCGCCGGCAACTGCTGCAGCGTTATCCGTGCTGCGGTCGCGGGTGCCCGGGCCGGGTCCCGACCGCTACATGGCGCCCGAGCTGGCGGCGGTCGAGTCGATGGTCCAGTCGGGCGAGGTGCTCGCCGCGGTCGAGGCCGCGATCGGCCCGCTCACCTGACCGCTTTCAGCGCCGGGTACAGCGCGCGGTAGCGCTCGCGCTGCTCGCCGTAGGGCTCGATCCAGTCGGGGTCCGGGTCGACCTGGTCACGCGGCTTGACGGTCGCCGCTACTGCGGTGTGGACGTCCGGCCATGTTTCTGCAGCGACCCCAGCGAGGATCGCCGCGCCGAACGCGGCGCCCTCGTCGACCGCCACGTGCTCGAGCGGCAACTCGAGCACCGACGCGATGATCTTCGTCCACAGCTCGCTGCGGGCGCCGCCACCGGAGATGCGCCCTCGTTCCGGTACGCCACCGATCCCCCGGATGAGGTCGAGCGAGTCGCGCAGCCCGAACGCGACGCCCTCGAGCACCGCTCGGGTCAGCGCGCCGCGGTCGTGGCGGACGCCGAGCCCGACGAACGCTCCCCGCGCGTCCGGATCCGGGTAGGGCGTGCGCTCACCGGCGAGGTACGGGAGGAAGATCAGGTTCTCCGCGCCGGCAGGCCACGTGGCCGCTTCGCCCAGCAGCGTGTCGTAGTCGGCGTCGGGCGCGGTGGCGTGGCGCAACCAGCTGAGCGAGCCGGCGGCCGACAGCATCACACCCATCGCGTGCCACGCTTGCGGCACGGCGTGGCAGAACGCATGGACGCGCGCTTGTTTGTCCGCCGTGAATTTGTCAAGCGCGGCGAATACGACGCCCGAAGTCCCGAGCGCCACCGACACTGGCCCCTTGCGATCGACCCCGACGCCGACCGCGCCGGCGGCCTGGTCGCCGGCGCCGGCGGCGACGGGCACGTTTTGTTTCGTGTGCCCTGACACCTCGGGGCTCTCGAGGACGGGTGCCAGCCAGGCCGGGTCGATTTCGAGCGCCTGTAGGACCTCGTCGCTCCAGGTTCGGTTCGCGACGTCGAGTAGCAGCATCCCGGACGCGTCAGAGACGTCGGTGGCGTGCTCGCCGGTGAGGCGGAGGCGCACGTAGTCCTTGGGGAGGAGGACGTGCGCGATGTTTGCGTAGTTGTCCGGCTCGTGGTTGCGGAGCCAGAGGATCTTCGGGGCGGTGAAGCCGGTCAGCGCGCGGTTGCCGGTGAGTTGGATCAGGCGCTCGAGCCCGATCGTGCTCTCGATCTCGTCGCACTCGGCCTGCGTCCGCTGGTCGTTCCACAGGATCGCGGGGCGGATCACCTCGTCGCTGTCGTCGAGCGCGACGAGCCCGTGCATCTGGCCGGACAGCCCGATGCCGGCGGGGGCGCCGGCTCTTTGCTCCAGGTTGGCGAGGACGGTCTCGGTGGCGCGCCACCAATCCTCGGGGTCCTGTTCAGACCAGCCGGGCCGTGGCGTGGACAGCGGGTAGGGCGCTTCCTCGGTGGCGATCACCTCGCCTTCAGGGGTGATCGCGAGGCCCTTGGTGGCGCTCGTGCCGACGTCGATGCCGAACAGGACGGTCATGTGTCGCAACTCTGCAACACGGGGGGTGTGTTTCTGCGTCCCGGAGGCTCTTGGTACGTGAGATGGCTCGCAGCCCCGGCACCAACACCGGCTTGGCAGATAACTCGCGCATACCGCGAGTTATCTGCCAAGCGGGTGTTCGGGGCGTCGATGCGGCGATTGCGGCGGTGGCGGCAGAGCAGCACGGCAACATCACTCGGCGGCAGTTGCTCGCTCTCGGTGTCGATGACGACGCGATCGGCCGCCGGGTGAAGGCCGGCCGTCTGTTCCGCGTCTACACGGGTGTGTACGCCGTCGGCCGGCCTCCCGTCACGCCACTCGAGCGAGCCGGCGCGGCCGTGCTCGCCTGCTGGCCTGGCGCTGCCCTCTCCCATGCCTCGGCGATGACCCTCTGGGGCTTCTGGCGTAGCTGGGACACCCCCTTCGAGGTCATTCTCGTAGGCAATCGGCGGCCCAAGGGAATCCGGGTCCACAGATCGACGACGCTTCGCCGGCGCGAGATCACCACCCAACTCGGCATCAGAACGACCTCGCCGGCGCGCACGCTCATCGACATGTCGCCGCGGCTCAAGGACAAGGCCCTCAAGCGCGCGGTCAACAACGCGCTCACGTCGCCGTGGCTCACCGAAGACCAACTCGCCGAGACGGTGGCGTGGCACGCAGGACTGAAGGGAGCCAAACGGATCGCAGCCCTGATCGGGCTGCCCGGCACCCCGACCCGGTCGGGCTGGGAGGACGACTTCCCGGCGTTCTGCGCCGAGTACGGGTTGCCGGCGCCGGTCATGGGGCTTCCGTTTCACGGATACATCCTCGACGCGGTGTTCGGAGCCGAGAAGGTCGTCGTCGAGCTCGACAGCTGGGCGTTCCACAGGGGCAAGATCGCGTTCGAGAGCGACCGCGAGCGCGACGCCCACATGCTCGCGAACGGGTTCGTCACGGTGCGCGTAACCGAGGAGCGGCTCGGAGGGCGACCGCGGGACGAGGCCGAGCGGCTCCACGCGATCCTCGCAGCGCGCCGCGCCGCTCACGCCCCGAGGGCCGCGTAGACGATCTCGTAGGCGGCGACTGCGTCCTTGGCGGCCTGGGCCTCGCGGAGCGCGACGTCGTCGATCCGAGCCGCCACCGAGTCGATGAATCGCCACTGCATGACCGACCTTCGAACCGCGCCCACCTGGTCCTCGGTGTACGGGTACAGATCGAACCCCAGGCGTTCGCCGGAAGACCCGTACCCGAGGCGCCGGAACTCCAGCGCGAGCTCGAGCGTCTCCATGAACGCGGTGGCGCCGACCATGTTGTCGTCGTCGAACGTACCCCACCCGGAGTTCGCGTGCTGGTGGCCGAGCAAGCCCTCGGAGGCCAGGAGAGCGGCGTACTCGGGCAGGTGCTCGCCGTTCATGATCAGGTGCTGCCAGTCCATGTTGACCTGGACGTTGTCGTGCCCCTGGTCCCGCAGCTTCCCGATCACGAACAGGCACATGCCGATGTTCCGCATCAGGATCTTCATCGCGGGCTCGGAGTTCTTGTGCTCGAGCAGCAGCTTGACGCCGTGCTCGCGGCACACGCCCGCCGCCTCGCCGAGACCCTCGATCAGCCACCGCCAGGAATCGGCGTACGGCGTCTGGAACGGATAGTTGTAGCCCTCGCCGCCGGGCCAGATGATCAGGTGCGCCCCGAGCGAGCCGGCAAACGCGGCCGCATCACGGACGATGGAAACCGCCTCTGCGCGCAGCTTCGGATCGGGGTTGACAAGCCCGCCGCGGCCGAACTGGGGATGCAAGTGCAGGCCGCCGGCGATGCAGTAGATGTCGTGGTCGGGGCCGAGCGCCGCGCGGACCTCGTCGAGGTTGGATGGCGAGAGCTCGTCGGGGTAGTGGAACTCGTAGCCGTCGATCAGGTCGCCGAGCCCGTCGATCGCGCGGTGCACCTTCTCGGCGACCGGCTCGGTCTCGTAGCTGTGGCTCGGTTGGTAGCCACCGGGGACGAACCGTGTGATCATCGGTCCGAAAGCCCAGATGCCCAAGCTCGTCTTCATCACCGCTCCTTCGAGGTCGTGGCGTGCGCGGCGATCTTATTCGCATTTGGAAATACCGTTAGCGCTAACATGCCCACCCGGTAAAGGAGGCCTTTCAGGGGGCCTAACCGGGCGGCGGATCAGTTCTCGATGGACCCAGGTGACCACATGACCTCGACGGATCCGATCGACGAGGGCTTCGCGCGACGCCGGCCGCGCGCGCCGGTGATGTCCGACGTCGGGCGGCTCGCCGGCGTCTCGCACCAGACCGTGTCGCGGGTCATCAACGGCAGCCCGCACGTCCGCCCCGAGACGCGCAACCGGGTGGTGGCGGCGATGGAGGAGCTCGGCTACCGGCCGAACTCGGTGGCGCGGGCGCTCGTCACCGGCCGGTCACAGATGCTTGGCGTGGTCAGCTTCGACACGACGCTGTACGGCCCGGCGTCGACGCTGTTCGGGATCGAGCGCGCCGCGCACGAGGCCGGCTACTTCATCATCGTCGCCAGCCTGAAGGCGCTCGACCGCCCGTCGGTCACCGACGCCGTCGAGCGGCTGCGTCGCCAGGGCGTCGACGGGATCCTCGTGATCGCGCCGCACAGCGAGGCTGGCGACGCGCTCTTGCACACGCATGCGGATGTGCCGCTGGTGGCGGTCGAGGCGGGGCCCGACGACGGCGTGCCCGTCGTAGCCGTCGACCAGGTCGCCGGCGCGATCAGCGCCACCGAGCATCTGCTCGACCTCGGGCACGAGACCGTGTGGCACATCACCGGCCCGCCGAACTTCATCGAGTCCCGGCAGCGCCTGCAGGGCTGGCGGACGACGCTCGAGCGCGCCGGCGCCGAGCTGCCCGAGCCGCTCGTCGGGGACTGGAGCCCGCGCGCCGGTTACGACCTCGGCCGGCGCCTCAGCCGCGAGCGCGCGGTGACCGCCGTGTTCGTGGCCAACGACCAGATGGCGCTCGGGCTGCTGCGCGCGATGCACGAGGCCGGGCGTGAGGTGCCGGGTGAGCTCAGCGTGGTCGGCTTCGACGACATCCCGGAGGCGTCGTACTTCCTGCCGCCGCTGACCACGGTGCGCCAGGACTTCAACGAGATGGGCACCCGCAGCCTGCGCGCACTCCTGCGGACGATCGAGACCGGGGAGCCGCCCTCTTCGGGGATGCTCGTGCCGCCCGAGCTGATCGTGCGCGCGAGCACGGGCCCGGCGCGCCGGCGCGACTGAACGCGACCCCGAGCCGCCATTGACACCCGGCCGTTGTGATCGCTAACATGGCCGCCGCATCAACGCGAGAGGAGGGCTACAAGCGTGGGCCAAAGGGCCGACGGCTGTCGCGGCGTACCGCGAGCGGCCTCGGCGCGATGCCACGTGGCGGCAACGCCGCTGAAACAGACGGTCGCGAATTGTTGTGACTTCATGAGCGTGGGGCTAACGGCTGATTAGGTGGCTATGAGGAGTGTGGCTTTGGGCCGCCCCCAGTCTGAGAGAGTCAGTAACTCAACGTTGGGTCCGAGCGGACGAGAGGAGCAGTGCAGGTGTCACAAGAAGATATTGTGGGTGACGCGATTGAGCGGCTCGAGTGGGACGAGCGCAAGCAGGAGGACACACCCTCGAAGAACTGGCGTCAGCTGACGCGACGGACGGCGCTCACGGGCGCCGCCGCTGGAATCGCAGCGGCGGCACTCGAGGCGTGCGGCTCGAGCAAGAGCACGAGCTCGGCTGCGGCTTCATCCGGGAGCAGCGGCGGGGGCGGGACCTTCGGGGCCAGCGGGAGCCACCACTTCGTGATGGTCAACCATGTCACGACGAACTCGTTCTTCACCGCGACGATCTACGGATGTCAGGACGCGTGCGCGCTGACGGGCTCCTCGTTCCAGTGGACGGGCTCCAACAACTCGATCGTCAGCGACATGGTCTCGGCGTTCAACACCGCGATCGCCGCGAAGGCGAAAGGGATCGGGTGCTGCCTGATCGACAATACCGCCTTCAACGCTCCCGTTGACCAAGCCCTGAGCTCGGGCGTTCCGGTGATCGCGTACAACGCCGACGTCTCGCCGGGCACAAAGAACAACCGGATGGCCTACATCGGCCAGAACAACCTCACCGCGGGCGCCGCGGTCGGAGAGGCGATCCTCAAGGCGGGCGTGAAGTCCGGCGACAAGGTCGCCGGGATCATCGCGACTCCGGGGACGGGCAACATCCAGCCGCGGATCGACGGCGCGAAGCCCATCCTCACCGGCGCTGGCGTCAACTTCGTCGAGGTCGGGACCTCGGCGACCGAGGGCGCGCCCGAGTACAACAAGATCTCCTCGTGGTACGCCGGGAATAAGGACGTGCGGTGGATGATGGCGGTCGACAGCGGTGACAGCAACGCGGTCGCGCAGTTCATCAAGGCCGAGAGCCTGTCGGGGAAGGTCGGCGCCTCGGTCTGGGACGTCGGGTTGCCGGTTGCGCAGGCGATCCAGGCCGGCTACGTGACCGCCACGATCGACCAGCAGGCCTACCTCCAGGGCTTCGACACGATCATGCAGCTGTTCCTGTGGAACGTCTCGGGTGGATTGATGAAGCCAACGGACACCGACACGGGAATCGGCATCGTCACCAAGGCGAACGTCGCGCCCTACCTCATCCCGAACAGGTTCGAGGGGACCTCCGCGACGAGGAAGGCGCTGGCGACGCCGTCGTCGATCTCGACGTAAGCTCCCGCTAAGTGACGTCAGCCGCACCAACGCCTGCTGCTGCCCCGGAGGCGAGCCCGCCGGGGCAGCAGAAGGAAGCCGCACCGCTAGGCCGTCGGGTCGCCCGGGCTTTCCTTTACCAGCGGGAGCTGACGCCGATCGTGATCACGATCGCGCTGTTCGTGTACTTCACGATCAAGGCGGGGTCGACGTTCACGGGTACGCTCAGCCTCAGCTCCGCCTCCGGCTATGCGGGGCCGATCGGTGCGATCGCCGTCGGCGAGGTGATGCTGCTGGTGCTCGCCGAGATTGACCTGTCCGCCGGACAGGTGTTCCTGTTCTGCCCGTGGATGATGTACTGGATGCACAACGACGGTCTGCCGCTCGTGCTGGCGATCGTCATAGCCCTCATCGCGGTCTGTCTGGTCGGCGCGATCAACGGACTGATCACCGTGCGCCTGAACGTGCCCTCGTTCGTCACCACGCTGGCCACGAACTTCATCCTCTACGGAATCGTGCTCGTTTATTCGAACGACGCCGAGGCGTCGCCGATCCCGCTGAGCGGAAAGACAACCTTAATCGCCCAGTTGATGGGTTCCTGGAAGTGGGCCGAGATCCTGTGGGTGGTCGCGATCACGATCGTCCTCACGATCGTGCTCAATCGCACGCGCTTCGGCGTGAGGGTCATCGCCACCGGCGGCAACCTCATCGGCGCGGCGGAGGCCGGCGTGCCGACCCGGCGCGTCAAGGTGTGGTGCTTCGTGCTCTGTTCGTTCGTCGCCGGTCTGGTCGGAATCGTCGACGCGGTCAAGTACGGCAGCCTCGATCCGGGGAACTTTGGCGTCGACTACATCCTTTACGCGGTCGGCGCCTGCGTGATCGGCGGCACCGCGCTGACCGGCGGGCGCGGGACGGTGTTCGGCGCGCTGATCGGCGCGGTCCTGATCGGCGTTCTCGAGGACGGCCTCACGCTGACCGGGGTGAGTACCAACCAGTTCTTCATCTGGGTCGGTGTGGTGATCATCATCGCGATGGCGCTGAACGTCCAGTTCGACCGCATCATCGCCCGCTCGAGGTCCAGATGAGCGCCACCGCTCAGCCCGCGGAGCCCATGTCCCCCGCTCCTGACGGCACGCCCGCGCTCGAGGTGCGCGGCGTGACCAAGAGTTTCGGCGTGCTTTCAGTGTTGCGCGGCGTCGACCTCACTCTGCGCCAGGGCGAGGTGCTCGGGCTCGTGGGGGACAACGGCGCCGGCAAGAGCACGCTGGTCAAAATCCTGAGCGGCTTCCACCAGCCGGACGGCGGAGAGGTTCTGCTCGGCGGAGAGAGGGTGACCTTCGGCTCGGTCGAGTCCGCGCGATCCCAGGGAATCGAGACCGTCTACCAGGATCTCGCGCTGATTCCGCAGCTGCCGGTGTACCAGAATCTGTTCCTCGGCCATGAGCTGACGAAGTTCGGGCCGCTGCGCATCCTCGACAAGCGCGAGATGCGCAGGCTCGCGCGTCAGTACCTCGACGACATCAACGTTCACGTGCCGAGCGTAAACGCCGAGGCCAGCGACCTCTCTGGCGGTCAACGGCAGGCGATCGCGGTCGCCCGGGCCGTGCGCGCGACGAGGAAGATCCTGCTGCTCGACGAGCCGCTCGCGGCGATGGGCGCGCGCGAGTCACGGTTGATCATCGACCTCGTCAAAGACCTGACGACGAGCGATCGGGTCTCGATCATCGTGATCGACCACAACTACGCCCACCTGTTCGAGCTGTGCGACCGCATCAACGTCATGCAGGGCGGCCGGATCACGATCAACCAGCAGATCGGCGAGACGTCGCTCGAGGAGCTCACGGAGCTGATGGTCTCGAGCTACCGGCGTCAAATCGAGGAGGTGCAGAACGCCGGCGCCTGAACCCGTCTCGCGCCGGGGTCGGCGCGTGTACGCGATCGGGCTCGACTTCGGAACGGAATCCGGGCGCGCCGCCCTGGTCGACTTGAGCACGGGTGACGTGCTTGCCACGAGTGTCGTGCGCTACCCGAGCGCGGTCATCGACGAGAAGCTTCCGTCCACCGGCGAAGACCTCCCGCCCGACTGGGCCCTGCAGGATCCCGACGATTGGGTGACAGTCGTCGAGCGCGCGGTGCCCGACGTGGTCAAGCAGGCGGGCGTCGACGCCGAGGACGTGGTCGGACTCGGCGTCGATTTCACCTCGTGCACGGTGCTGCCGGTCACGGGTGCAGGCGTGCCGCTGTGCACGCTGGACGAGTGGCGCGAGCGCCGCCACGCCTGGCCGAAGCTGTGGAAACACCACGCCGCGCAACCGGTCGCCGACCGCCTCAACGAAGTCGCACTCGAACGGGGAGATCCGTTTCTGGCGCGCTACGGCGGACGCATCTCCTCGGAGTGGTACTTCCCGAAGCTGATCGAGATGTGGCTCGAGGACCGCGAGATCTACGACGAGTGCGCGGGGTTCATCGAGGCCACCGACTGGATCATCTGGCACCTGACCGGGGTGGAGCGCCGGCAGACCGCGACCGCGGGGTTCAAGGCGATGTGGTCACCGGAGGAGGGGCTGCCTCCGACCGAGTATTTCACCACCGCGTATCCCGGGTTCGACAACCCCGGCGAGAAGCTCGGCGACTCGTTCGTTCCGCTCGGGACGAAGGCCGGCACGCTCCGCTCCGAGGTCGCGAAGAAACTGAAGCTGCCTGAGTCGGTGGCGGTCGCGGTCGGGAACGTCGACGCCTGGGTGTCGGTCCCGGGCGTCGGGGTCGACGAGCCGGGCACGTTCGTGATCGTGATCGGCACGTCGATCTGCGACATGATCGTCCACCCCGACGAGACGCGGCTCCCGGGAATCACCGGCGTCGTCAAGGACGGGATCCTGCCGGGCCTGTACGGCTACGAGGCGGGACAGGCGGCGGTCGGCGACATGCTCGCGTGGTTCGTCGACGACGTCGTCATGGATTCCGATAGCTATGGCAAGCTCGAGTCGGCGGCGGCCAAGATCGCCCCGGGCGAGACCGGGCTGATCGCGCTCGACTGGTGGAACGGCAACCGCACGATCCTCGCGGACGCCGATCTCACCGGCGCGATCTTCGGGCTGGGGCTGCACACCACGCGCGAACAGATCTACCGCGCGCTGCTCGAGTCGATCGCGTTCGGGAGCCGGCGGATCATGGACAACTTCGAAGAGCACGGGCTCGTGCTGTCGCAGGTCGTCGCGTGCGGCGGGATAGCCGAGCGCAGCCCGCTGATGATGCAGTTGCTGGCCGACACGAGCGGACGCGAAGTGCACGTGCCCGAGGTCAACGAGATCCCCGCGCGCGGCGCCGCGCTATTCGGCGCGGTCGCGGCCGGCGTGTACGAGGACATCGGGAGCGCGGTCGAGGCGACCCGTCCCAAGAAGGTGCGGACGTACAAGCCGGACCTCGAGGCCAAGAAGACGTATGACCGCGTGTACGAGATCTATCGGAGGCTGTATGAGTACCTCGGGCGCACGGAGGTACGGCTCATGCACGACCTGAAACGGATTCGCACCGAAAGGAGAGGCGCGTGAGCCGCCAACCCCGCATCGGCCTGCTCGGGATCATGCAGGAGCTTTACGACGACATGATCCCGGGGATCACCGAGCGCCAGGGTCAGTACGCGGCCGCAGTCGCGCAGCGGCTGGCCGGCGTCGCCGACGTCCAGTTCACGCGGCCGGCGCGCAACCGCGAGGAGGTCGAGGAGATCACGCGCGAGCTTGTCGCCGCTGATGTCGACGGAATCGCGATCGTGATGCTCACCTACGGCCCGGCGATGCGCAGCGTGCGCGCGCTGATGCAGACGCCGGTGCCGCTGATGCTCGCGAACATCCAGCCCGAGCACTCGATCACGGCGAGCTGGGACATGGACGACCTCACTTACAACCAGGGCATCCACGGCGCCCAGGACCAGGCCAACGCACTCGTGCGCGCCGGCCTGCCGTTCTCGGTGATCACCGGCGAGTGGCGATCGGCCGGGTTCGAGCGCGCGTTCGAGGATTGGGCGCGTGCAGCGCAGGCGGTGACCGCGCTGCGGCGCACGCGGATCGGCTTGCTCGGCTACCCGATGAACGGCATGGGGGACATCCTGTATGACGCGCCGTCGCTGCTCAGGCGGATCGGCCCGATGATCGTCAGCGAAGACCTCGGCCCACTGGTGGAGCGCGTCGACGCGGCCACCGACGCGGAGGTCGATGCCGTCCTCGCGCGTCACCGAGAGGTATTCGAGATCGCGAGCGATCTTCCGCGTGAACGTCACGTGTACGCCGCGCGCTTCGAGGTCGCGATCCGCGGGTTGCTCGAGGACAAGGGCTACGCCGGCTTCTCGTTCCACTTCGACTCGATCGGCGGCGACGGCCGCTTCCGGCAGCTGCCGCTACTGGCCGCGTCCGATCTGATGGCCGACGGCTACGGGTTCGCCGCCGAGGGTGACACCAACACGACAACGTTGATGTGCGCGGCCCAGACGATGATCGGCGATGCGCATTTCAGCGAGATGTACGCGATGGACTGGGAGCTCGACTCCGTGCTGATCAGCCACATGGGCGAGGGCAACTGGAAGATCGCGCGCAGCGATCGTCCCGTGAAGCTGATCGATCGAGAGCTTGGCATCGGCCACCTCGACAACCCGCCGACGCCCGTGTTCTCCGCCGAGCCGGGCGCGGCCACGACCGCGGCGCTGATCCCGATCGAAGGCGACTACTACCGCCTCGTGGTCGGCCGCGGGGAAGTGCTCGACACGCCCGAGTTGCCAAAAGTCGAGATGCACTACTTTCATTTCCGCCCCGATGCGGGTATGGAGGAGTTCATGAACCGTTGGCTGTCACTCGCCGGCCCGCATCACTTCGTTACGAACCTCGGCGACCACCGGGCGCGCTGGCGCCGGCTCGCCGAGCTGCTCGACATCGAGTACGTGGAGATCTGAGCGGGGTGCGGGAGCGCCTCGCCGAGGAAGTACTGCAAGCCAACCGTGCGCTCGCCGCGCACGGGCTGGCGCCGCTCACGTGGGGCAACGCGAGCGGGATCGACCGCGACGAGGGTCTCGTCGTTATCAAGCCGAGCGGCGTCTCGTACGAGGACATGACCGCCGACGACATGGTCGTCGTCGATCTCGACGGCAACGTAATAACCGGTGCCCACCCACCCCGCCGCCCCTCGACCGACACGCCGACGCACGTGGCCCTGTACCGCGCGTTCGAGGAGATCGGCGGCGTCGTCCACACCCACTCGACGTGGGGTGTGGCGTGGGCGCAGGCGCAGCGCGAGATCCCGCTGCTCGGGACGACCCACGCGGATCTGTGCGCGTTTCCGATCCCGGTAACCCGCGCGCTCACCGATGAGGAGATCGCCGAAGACTACGAGGGGTCGACCGGAGCGTCGCTGGTCGAGCTGATCTCCGAGCGCGGGCCGCTCGAGCTTCCGTGCGCGCTCGTTCGCGGGCACGCGCCGTTCTGCTGGGCGGAGAGCCCGGCCAAGGCGGTCGACGTCGCGGTCACGCTCGAACAGGTCGCGCGGATGGCGCTGCTGACCAGGCTCGTCAAGCCCGACGCGCCGCCGCTGCAGGAGGCGCTCCGCGACAAGCACCACGAGCGCAAGCACGGCCCGCAGGCATACTACGGGCAGCCGTGACCAGCGAGAACGGGCTCGAACAAGCGCAGGAGAAGATGCGCGACGCGGGTCAGCCCGAGGAGGCGATCCGCGCGTTTGCCGGCGCGTACGAGCGCCTCGTCGGCGGTGATGATGCGATGCTGCCGAGCTCGGAGCTCGAGCCGGCCGGCGACGTGGACGCGCTCGAGTCACTGCCCGAAGCCGACGGAGGCACGCTCGACGCGGTCGCGGTCATCAAGCTCAACGGCGGCCTCGCGACGACGATGGGACTGCGGAGCCCGAAGTCACTGGTGGAGGCGCGCGACGGTCGGTCATTCCTCGACATCATCATCGGGAATACGCTCGCGCTGCGTGAGCGATATGGCGTACGCCTGCCGCTCGTGCTGATGAACAGCCAGGCCACGCGTGAGGACACCGCCGCGGCGCTCGATGCCCATCCGGATCTCGACACCGGGCTGCCGGTGTCGTTCATGCAGAGCATGGAGCCGAAGCTCGACGCCGAGTCACTCGCACCGGTGAGCTGGCCAGCCGAGCCGTCACTGGAATGGTGCCCGCCCGGACACGGTGACGTGTACGGGTCGCTGCGCAGCTCGGGGATGCTCGACGCGCTGATCGACGACGGCTTCCGCTACGCGATGATCTCGAACGCCGACAACCTCGGCGCGAGCACAGACGCGCGCATCGCCGCGTATCTCGCGCAGAACGAGATCCCGTTCCTGATGGAGGTGGTGGAGGGGACCGAGGCCGATCGCAAAGGCGGACACATCGCGCGCCGGCGGGCCGACGGCCAGCTCGTGCTGCGCGAGACTGCGCAGACCCCGCCCGAGGACGAGGAGTCGTTCCGCGACTACCGCCGGTGGCGCTACTACAACACGAACAGCCTGTGGGTCGACCTGCGCGTGCTGAAGGACAAGCTCGACGAGACCCACGGCGTGCTCGAGCTTCCGTTGATCATCAACCGCAAGACGGTCGACCCGCGCGACAAGAGCTCGCCCGCGGTGATCCAGCTCGAGAGTGCGATGGGCGCCGCGATCGGCAGCTTCACGGGCGCCCAGCTGTTGTGCGTGCCACGCACGCGGTTCGTCCCGGTCAAGACGACCGATGATCTGCTCGTGCTCCGCTCAGACGTGTACACGCTGTCGGACGAGTTCGTCGTCTCGCCTGTGCCCGAGCGCGTCGGGAACCTGCCGTACGTCGAACTCGACCCCGACTTCTACAAGCTGCTCGAAGACTTCGAGAAGCGCTTTCCGGGCGGCGCGCCGTCGTTGCGCGACGCCGACCGACTCGTCGTGCACGGAGACGTCACGTTCGACGAGGGCGTGCGCGTCCGCGGCGCGGTCGAGCTCGACGTGAACGAGCCGACTGAAATCGACGCCGGGACGACGCTGGAGCCCTGAAGCCGTTCGCCGAGAGTTAGCTCGCCTTCTTAGCGCGAGTGCTCTTCGCGCGCGAGGTCTTCGCGCCGGTCGCCGTGGAGCGCTTGGCGGTCGAGCGCGAGCTGGTGCTCGCTTTCGCGGTGCTCGTCTTCCGTGCTCGCGTCGTGCTCTTCTTCGTTGCGCGCGAGCTCGTCTTCGATCCCGAATTGGACCCCGACGACGCGGCGGGCTTGCGCGTGACCGCTGCGCGCAGCTTGTCGAAGTCCTTGAGCGCCTGCTTGTTGGTCTTGGACGCTTCACGACGGAGCGCCGTGAGCGCCGTGGTCACTTCCTTGTAGCTGCCCGTCGCCCCGCGACCGAGGTGACCGCCGAGCGCCTTGAGCGCGTCGTTGGCGCCGTCGAGCTGCTTCTCGAACCGCGCGATCGACTGCTCGACCTCGCGGCGCGTCGCCTGCCGAGTCGTAGCCGCGCGGGCGCGCACGCCTTGCGTGGCTTTGCTCGCGCGGGCGGCCGTGGTTTTTGCTGCTGACTTGCGTGCTGGAGGCATCGCTTCTCCCTGTTGAACTGAACGGACGGCGCAAAGCTTTGCGTACTGAGCGCACGCATGTCACCACATACCGCGGCGTCATGCATCACAAACACTCGCGGGGATGCATCCGGGCGCTTACGCGCGAGGTATTGTGACCGCGATGGAGGATGTATCGCGGCGCGGCCCGATCACGATCGTCCTGGCCGATGATCACCTCGTGGTCCGTGCCGGGCTGCGTTTGCTGCTGCAAGCCGAGGAAGGATTCGAGGTCGTGGCCGAGGCCGGCGACGTCGCCACGACCGAGCGACGGGTGACCGCGTACCACCCGCGCGTGCTGATCCTCGATCTAAACATGCCGGGGGAGTCGAGCTTGCCGGCGATCCCGCGCCTGCGTCAGAGCGCGCCCGACACGCAGATCGTCGTGCTGACGATGCAGAACGATCCGGCGTTCGCGCGCGAGGCACTGCGCGCCGGCGCGATCGGATACGTGCTCAAGGAGGCCGCCGAGGGCGAGCTCGTGCAAGCCGTGCGTCTCGCGGCCGAGGGTCGCACGTACCTCAACCCCGAGCTTGGGGCGCGTCTGGCGGCGGAGCCGCAGAGCTCGAACGGACCACCTGACGATCTGTCCGCGCGCGAGATCGAGGTGCTCCGGTTGATCGCGCTCGGGCATACCAACACCGAGATCGCGTCGCACCTGTACCTGAGCGTGCGCACGGTCGAGTCGCACCGCGCGCACATCCAGCAGAAGACCGGACGCACCACGCGCGCGGCGCTCGTCGCGTACGTGCGCGAACACAACCTGCTCTGAGTCGGTCGGAGGGTTGCTACCCGGCGCCGCCGGCGCCGGCGATCTCGTCGCGAGTGGCGCGCGCGTGAGCCGACTTCGGAACCTGCATCACCAGCGGACGGTGGCCGCGGCGCGCGCTGCGCACCGCCGAGGCCGAGGCGACCACCGCGCCGGAGTGCGGCGTCCAGGTCACGGACGCCGGAGCGAAGTGGAGGAGCGCAGTCCACGTGGCCGGCCCGACGATTCCGTCGGCGGTCAGTCCCTGCGCCGCCTGGAAGGTCTCGATCGCGGACTGCGTGTCCGGGCCGTAGTCGCCATCGATCGGGATGGTGTAGCCCGCGGTCGCGAGGTGCTCCTGCGCCCACACGACGAGGTCTCCGACCGAGTGAAGCTTGAGGATCGGCGTGCTCGTCGTCGCCGTGACACCGGTGAGGCTGCCGGCGCCGATCGAGATCCCTTTCCAGCCGGCGGTGCTCGCCTGTTGCCAGTCCCACCACGAGACGCCCGCGGCGCCGTACGTGCGCGACAGCTGACGGAACCGGATGAGCTGACCCAGCGGCGGATTCTGGTAGACCTGCCCGAGCGGATCGATCGCGCGCTCATAGACGGCGTTGTACGCGTAAGTGTGGGCGTACACCGTGTTGACGCTCGTACCGATGTCGACCCAGTACATCTGTGGCGTGTTGTACTGAGCGCCGCCGGGTCCGAGGAACACCGAGTAGGGAAACCCGGGGTGGTAATCCACGTAGGGGAATCCAGCGAGTGCGACCGGGAAGCTCTGTCCGATGTCAGCCCGCAGCTGCGTTATGTAACTCTGCGCCTGGACGTACTTGCCTTCGTATTCACTCTCGGCATCGATAATCAGGCAATCCGCGCCGTCGTGGACGGCGGTGGAGGCGACGTTCGCCTCCTGGCGCGGGAAGTTTCCGTAAACGTACTGCCACGCGCACACGTGCAGGCCGGCGGAGTGGAGTTCCTGCACCAGGGTGGAGTTGAACTGCGACCACATCGTCCGGCCGTCGCCGCTCTTGATCATCACCGTGCTGAGGCCGTACTTGCGCGCGGTCGAGATGATCGACGAGGCGCTGCCGCCACTCGAGCGCGATACGTACCAGATCCACATGCCGCGCCCGGCGAGAGCGTTGGCGTCGCCGGCCTTGTGAATCGTGTGCGCGCGAGCCGTCTTGGACGCGGCCGCGACAGGAGCGGGAATCACCGCGACTCCGGCCAGCACCAGCCCGAGGAGCAGGGCCAAAAAGCGCCCGCGGTGTTCAGTCATACGGCCTGCCACCAATGCCACCGTAGCGTAGAACCCGGTGCGCGTGTACAAGTTGCGTTGCCGGTTGAAGGAGTCTCACGCAGCATGTCGTGCATGCTGCGTCGGCAAGCGGGAGGGGCGTCTTTAGTGGTGGGCGGGTGCCGTCATGCGCGACGACACCCGCGCGGCGCGGCTATTTAATGAAGAGGATCTCCGAGTACTTCGGCAGTGGCCACAGGTCGTCGGCCACGACCTTCTCGAGCCTGTCGGCGGCACCGCGGACATCGGCCATCGCCGGCACGACCGAGTCCCGCATGAATTCGGCGTGCGAATCGAGCTCCTCGGGCTGGTTCTCGGCGAGGTTCGCGGACTCGAGCCGCTTGATCGCCTCGGTGAATTCCGCGATCAAGTCCGAGGTCTCGCCGGCGAGCTCGCCGAGCTGTGCCTCGAGCAGCAGCGCGAGGTGACGCGCCGCCGCCGGCAGCAGCATCGTGCGCGCGATCGACGCCGCGGTCTCGGCCTCGATGTTGAGCTTGGTCACGTACTGCTCGAGGGACACCTCGTGGCGGGACTCGAGCTCACGCCGAGACAGCACGCTGTGCTTCTCGAACACGGCCACCGTTTCGTCTGAGACGAGGTACGGCAGCGCGTCGGGAGTCGCTTTCAGATTCAACAGCCCCCGGCGCTCGGCCTCGGCGTGCCACTCCTCGTCGTAGTTGTCGCCGCCGAAGATGATCCGCTTGTTCTCGGCGTAGCTGCGCTGGAGGATCGCCCGCAGCGCGTCCTCGAGCACAGCGTCCCGCAGCGGATCGCCGGCCGGCGGGCCGTCCTTGACAGCCGCCTCGAGCTCGTCGGCGAGCTCGTCGATGGCCTCCGCGACGATCGTGTTGAGCACGGTGTTCGGAAGCGCGGGCGACTGACTCGACCCGAGCGCGCGGAACTCGAACTTGTTGCCGGTGAACGCGAACGGGCTCGTGCGGTTGCGGTCGCCGCCGTGCTTGGGCAGCTGCGGGAGCACCGGCGTGCCGAGCCCGAGGAACGACTGCGCGCGGGTCTCGGACGTCTCGCCACGCTCGAGTGCACCGAACACGTTCTCCAGCTCCGCGCCGAGGAAGATCGAGATGATCGCCGGCGGCGCCTCGTTGGCGCCGAGGCGATGATCCTGACCGGGCGAGGCGATCGACGCGCGCAGCAGGCCCTGATACTTGTTGACGGCCTGGATCACCGCGGCGCAGAAGAACAGGAACTCGAGGTTCCTGTGCGGCGTGTCGCCGGGCTCGAGCAGGTTCTTGCCGGTGTCGGTGCCCATCGACCAGTTGTTGTGCTTCCCCGAGCCGTTGACGCCGGCGAACGGCTTCTCGTGCAGGAGGCACACGAGCCCGTAGCGCCGGGCGACGTTCTGCATCAGCTGCATCGTCAGCTGCTGATGGTCCGAGCCGACGTTCGAGTTCTCGAAGATCGGCGCGATCTCGTACTGGTTCGGAGCCACCTCGTTGTGGCGGGTCTTGACCGGCACGCCGAGCTTGGCGAGCTCGCGCTCGGTATCGAGCATGTACGCGAGGATCCGGTCGGGGATCGACCCGAAGTAGTGGTCATCGAGCTCGTGGCCCTTGGGCGGCTTGGCGCCGAACAGGGTGCGGCCAGTCGTGATCAGGTCGGGCCGTTCGAAGTAGTACTGCTCGTCGATCAGGAAGTACTCCTGCTCAGGCCCGATCGTCGTGAACACGCGATTCGCGTCGGCGTCGCCGAACAGCTTGAGTGCGCGGATCGCCGACTTCGACAGCGCGTCCATCGACCGCAGCAGCGGGATCTTGTGGTCGAGCGCCTCGCCCGTCCACGACGCGAACGCGGTCGGGATGCACAGCAGCGTGCCGTTGGGGTTCTCGAGGAGGAACGCCGGCGAGGTCGGGTCCCAGGCCGTGTAGCCGCGCGCCTCGAACGTGGCGCGGATGCCGCCGGTCGGGAAGCTCGAGGCGTCGGGCTCGCCCTGGATCAGCTCCTTGCCCGAGAACTCCGCGATCGCGGTGCCCTCGTCGGTCGGCGCGTAGAAGCTGTCGTGCTTCTCGGCGGTCGAGCCGGTCAACGGCTGGAACCAGTGCGTGTAATGGGTCGCGCCCCGCTCCATCGCCCATTCCTTCATCGCGAGCGCGACCGCGTCGGCGAGCGACGTATCGAGCGCCTCGCCGCGGGCCAGCGTCCGCTGCAGGCGGCTGAAGACGTCGGACGAGAGACGCTGGCGCTGGACGGCGCGGCTGAACACGTTCGCGCCGAACACCTGGTTGTCGGAGAGTGTGAGGTCGGGAGCCCCGAGCGCGCCCCCATTGGGAGCCCACTGCGCGGCGAGGACGTTCTGCTGGCGGATGCGTGGCATGCGTTATCGATTTCCTTCCATGTGGGCGCCACAGCGGCGCCGGCGCGTACGGATCCCCGCCTCGACGGGGCCGAGGCATACAGCGAACAGATTAACGCCGGGGTCCTGGCGCCGTCATTATCCGGATGTCCAAACTGGGAATCGCAGATGGCCAAAAGTGGGCTCGGCGCCCAGCCGTGAAATACTCGCCCGATGCCGTTCAACCCTGAGCTCGGCTGGCAGGCCTACGTCCCCGACGAGGGCCGCTACGAGCACATCTCCTACCGCCGCTGCGGGCGCAGCGGGCTGAAGCTGCCCGCGATCTCGCTCGGACTCTGGCAGAACTTCGGCGACGACCGCCCGCTCGCGAACAGCCGCGCGATCATCCGCCGCGCGTTCGACCTCGGAATCACGCACTTCGACCTCGCGAACAACTACGGGCCGCCGTACGGAAGCGCCGAGATCAACTTCGGGCGGATCTTCGAGGAGGACCTCAAGCCGTACCGCGACGAGATCGTGATCTCGACCAAAGCCGGCTACGACATGTGGCCCGGCCCGTACGGCGAATTTGGATCGCGCAAGTACCTGCTGGCGAGCCTCGAGCAGTCGCTGAAGCGCATGCGGCTCGACCACGTCGACATCTTCTACTCGCACCGGTTCGATCCCGACACGCCCCTCGAGGAGACGATGGGCGCGCTCGACGCCGCCGTCCGCCAGGGCAAGACGCGCTACGTCGGGATCTCCTCCTACGGTCCGCGCCGGACCGAGGAGGCCGCGCTGATCCTGCGCGAGCTCGGAACGCCGCTGTTGATCCACCAGCCGTCGTACTCGCTGCTCAACCGCTGGGTCGAGGAGGAGCTGCTCGACGTGCTCGAGCGCGAGGGGACCGGCGCGATCGTGTTCTCGCCGCTCGCGCAGGGCCTCCTGACGAGCAAGTACCTCGACGGCATCCCCGCGGACTCGCGCGCGCGGATCGGCAACTACTTCGACCAGGGGATGCTGACGCCGGAGAATCTCGCGCGCGTTAAGGGTCTGAATGAGATCGCCGAGCGGCGCGGGCAGTCGCTCGCGCAGATGGCGATCGCGTGGGTGCTCCGCGACCCGCGGATCACGAGCGCGCTGCTCGGCGCGAGCAGTGTCGCCCAGCTCGAGCAGAACGTGGCCGCGCTCGAGCGGCCCGACTTCGATCCGGGCGAGCTCGAGGAGATCGATCGGCTCGCCGGCGACGGCGGCATCAACATCTGGGCGGACTCGAGTAAGCAGTAGGTTCCGGGCCGCCGGCGCAGCCGGACGATGCTTCCCCGGCCCCATGGATGCCGCCGAAGGCGGCCCATCACACCGCTACGGGGCTGACGACGACGTCGTGACGATCTGGCCGCTGTTGTTCACGTAGGACTCGGACGGGGCGGTGTGGATCGTGACCGCGAACGTCCCGTGCGGCAGCGCGCCGCTGCTCGTGACCGCCTTGGCCTTCCCGCCCAGGCCGGCCGCGACCTCCCACGCGACCACGTGGCGGCCGGGTGCCACCGCGGTCACGGACCAGTTGAAGCGCGCGACGTGGCCGGGCGCGAGCGATCCAAGCGCCCAGGTGTTCGAATAGGCGGTCACGGCGCCACCGGGGCTGCCGCTGCCGTCGGCCGAGCCCGGCTGGCAGCCGGCGTTGCACGCGCCCGGCGGTCGGTCGACGACCCACACCGGCCGCGACGGGTTCGCGAGGCCGGTCTGCTGCAAATCTTGGGCGAACGCGGCGGCGTCGCTGCCCTCCCCCGCCGGCGCGGGATACGCGCAGGTGACGTTGCAGATCGTCACCGCGACGTTCGGGATCGTCTTCGAGCCGGTATTGCGCACGGCGAGCACGAGGTGGGTGTGCTCGGACAGGCGCTGCGAGACGGGGAAGGTCGCGGTCGAGACCGCCACGGGGAAGTTCCCGCTTGGCTCGCTCGCGTCCTGGCTCGCGCCGCCACCGCACGCGCTCAGCGCCAGCGCCGCCAGCGCTCCGCAGCAGATCAGGCTAAGTGGCCCCTTTCGCAAATACGACGACATTCGAGCGGCCCCCGGCGGCGCCTGGCTTTGTCCTCGGACCTCGATGTGGCTGGGCCACACCTTCGGTCCTGCGTCCTCGCCAGGCATCCCCCGGCGACCACTCTCGGTGTCGCCGCACTTACGAAAGAGACCACTGATACTCCTCCAGGTCACGGCGCGCCGAACATAGCAATTGCCCTGCACGCTCACGCCGGTTGGGGCGACGGTTCCAATTTGGCGTTTCCGGGTACCTCGCCGTAGGCTTAGGCCGTCAGCCGCGTGGCGGCACTGCAAGACCCGGGAGGCTGGAGCAGATTTGATCAGAGCCGTCGCCGATCGCGGGTATTCGCCCATCAAGGGCCTACTCGAAGAGGTCGGCAACATGATGATCCTGACCGGCAAGACGCTGGTCTCGGCGGTGCGTCCGCCGTATCCCTACGGCCCCGAGTTCGTCGGCCAGTTCATGTTCGCGCTGCGGCTGTGCTGGTTCCCGCTGCTGATCTCGACGATCGCGTTCGGATACGAGGCGCCGGGTCTTCAGGCCGCGAACTTCCTGGTCCTGTTCGGTGCGCTCGACCGACTCGGCGGGTTCTTCGTGCTCGCGTCGATCCGCGAGTTCGCCCCGTTCGTCGACGCGATCGTGCTGGCCGGCGTCGCCGGCACCGCGATCACCGCCGATCTCGGCGCCCGCAAGATCCGCGAGGAGCTCGACGCGCTCCAGGTGCTCGGCGTCGACCCGATCAAGAATCTGGTCGTGCCGCGGTTCCTCGCGCTGATGCTGGTCACCGGCCTGTTCGATATCTATGCGGTGATCTTCGGGGTCTTCGGCGGGATCCTGGCGACGCTGGTCAACCACGCCTCGCTCGGCCCGTTCTTCTCGACGTTCTTCAATAACGCGGAGACCACTGACCTGTGGGGGTCGGTGGTCAAGACGACGCTGTTCGGCGCGATCATCGCCGTCGTCTGCTGTTACAAGGGAATGACCGCGTCGGGCGGGGCCGAGGGGGTTGGCCGCGCTGTCAACCAGGCGGTCGTGATCGCGTTCCTGGGGATCTTCGCGTTCAACTACGCATTCACCCAGACACTGCTCGCCACCCATCCCGAGATCACCACGATCCCCAGATAGATGAACGACCTGATCGTCACCCCCAAAGGCTGGATCGAGAGCTTCGGCGAGATCGCCAAGTTCACCACGCAGGTGGTCGGCGAGGTGTTCCGCCTGCGCGTGTTCAAGTTCTTCGGCGAGGTGCTGCGCCAGGCCGGGATCCTGATCGTCGGCTCGGCGCTCGTGATCTGCCTACTTGTGTTCATCGTCGGCCTCACGTGCGGGATCGAGGGCGCGTACCTGCTGCGCTCGCAGGGAGCGCCGGCGTTCTCGGGCGTGTTCTCGGCGTGGTGCGATCTGCGCGAGCTCGCGCCGCTGGCGTTCGGCTACATGATGGCGGCCAAGGTCGGCACCGGAATCGTCGCCGAGCTCGGCTCGATGCGGATCTCCGACGAGATCGACGCGCTCGAAGTGATGGGCATCAGCGGCATGACCTTCCTGTGCGGGACGCGGCTCCTGGCGGCGTGGCTCGTGCTGCCGTTCGTGTACGTCATCGCGATCGGCGCCGGGTTCGTCGCGAGCTACATCGCGGTCGTGCAGCAGATCGGCGACGTGTCCTCGGGAGGCTACTTCCTGATCTTCTGGGAGTTCCAGAATCCGCCGGACCTCTTATTCAGCCTGATAAAGGCAATGGCGATGGCTACGCTCATCGTGCTGGTCGGCTGCTATTACGGGTACAACGCAAGCGGTGGGCCTGTAGGTGTCGGTACCGCGACCGCGAAGTCGATGGTGTTGAACCTGGTCGGCGTACATCTCATCGGAATGCTCGGCACGCAGCTCTTCTGGGGCGCCAACCCCCGGGCACCAATCGGAGGCTGAAAATGGCGTTTGACGACGAAGACTGGGACGCTGAGGAGTCAGACGACGCTGGCGAGCACGACGGCGGCGACGAGCCGGCGGCGATGCGCGGCGAGCACGACGGCGACGCCGGCGATCAGGACGACGATCCGGGTGAGCGCGAAGGCTCCGGGTCGCGGGTGTCGGTCGTCGACGAGCAGGAGCCGCGCCCGGGCCCGCCGCCGGGAGCGTCCGAGGACGAGTACAAGTGGCACACCTACAAGGTGTATCCGTCGGGGCGTCCCGACGCGGTCGAGTTCATCGACACTTACAAGGCGTTCGGGCGCACACAGATCCTCCGCGGGCTGAACATGGGCCTGCCCGAGGGGATGGTGTCGATGATCCTCGGGCCGTCGGGCACCGGGAAGTCCGTGTGCATCAAGCACATGGTCGGGCTGCTGTATCCCGACGAAGGCGACATCCTCGTCCACGGGGAGTCAGTCCCGAACATGCCGGACGACGACCTGTTCGAGATGCGCAAGAAGTTCGGCCTGCTGTTCCAGGACGGCGCGCTGTTCGGATCGATGAACGTGTTCGACAACGTCGCGTTCCCGCTCCGCCAGCACACCGAGAAGGGCGAGGACGAGGTCGAGGACATCGTCATGCGGCGGCTGAAGGAGGTCGGTCTCGCCGACGCCGCGACCCGGCTGCCCAACGAGCTATCGGGCGGGATGCGCAAGCGTGCCGGGTTCGCGCGCGCGCTCGTGCTTGAGCCCGACATCCTGCTGTTCGACGAGCCCGACTCTGGCCTTGACCCGGTGCGCACGGCGCTGCTCGGCGAGCTGATCCTCGAGATCCACCGCGACATGATGGAAGAGGCGAAGTCGAAGGGCCGGGAGCACCTGCCGACGTTCTGCGTCATCACCCACGACATCATGAGCGCGCGCCGGGTCGCGGACTACATCAACGTGCTGTGGAAGGGCCGGATCGTCGAGGCAGGTCCGGCCGAGGACATGCTCAACTCCGAGAACCCGTTCATCCGCCAGTTCCTGTCCGGGGAGTCGCAGGGCCCGTTGACGATGGATTAGACCGATGGCGGCGAAGATGTTGGAGCGGCTGGCGCGGGCCGCGGCGGGCCGGCCGGCGGTGACCCTGGGGGTCGTGCTTGCGCTCGCGCTCGTCGGCGGCGCGCTCGCGCTGCGTCTGCAGCCGAACACGAACAGCGACACGTTCGTGAGCCGCTCCTCGCCGACGTTCCAGGCCAGCCTCGACGACAACCAGCATTTCGGCGGCGATCCGGTCGTGATCCTGATCCGCGAGCCGCTGACCGACCTGGTCGAGACCAAGGACCTCGCGACCGTCAGCCAGCTCGAGGCGTGCCTGGCCGGCCAGGTGGTCGTCGCCAACACCAAGCTCGAGGCGTTCACGCCGGCGCCGGCCGGAACCGCGACGCCGTACGGCGGGTGGGGGAGCCCGTGCGGGAAGCTGATGAAGGCCAAGCCCGCGCAGGTCGTGTACGGACCGGGAACGTTCCTCAACCGCGCCGTGGCCGCGGTCAACACCGAGATCGAGCAGATCACGAACTCGGCTCAGCAGACGATCCAGACCGCGAAGACAAGCGCGTACAAGCTCGCGCTGGCCAATCACCTGTCGAAGCAGAAGGCGACCTCGCTCGCGAACGCCGCCGGGTCGATCGCGAGCGAGCAGGAGACCACGAACCTGCTCCAGATGTACCTGAACTCCGGAATCTCGGGTCAGCCGACAATCGACGATCCGCAGTTCATCCCGGAGATCGTGTTCGACCAGACCCGCGGCGTGAACCAGCCCAAGTCGCGGTTCGCCTACCTGTTCCCGACCAAGAATTCGGCGCTGATCCAGGTGCGCCTGAAAGCGTCGCTGTCGGCGGCGCAGCAGGCCCAGGCGATCAAGTGGATCGAGCAGGCCGTGAAGATGCCGATGTTCCAGTCCGCGTATCACGGCACGTACACGGTCTCGGGGGTGCCGGTCGTCACCAACGCGCTCGCCTCGACGATCACCGGTGGGATCGCCGGCCTGCTCGCGGGCGCGCTGATCGTGATGGGCGTGGTGCTACTGCTCGTGTTCCGCTCGCGTCCCCGGCTACTGCCGCTCGGGATCGCGCTGGCGGCGGCCGGCATCACGTTCGGGTTGGTATCGCTCGTGGGCGCGTCGCTGACGATGGCCTCGATCGCGGTGCTGCCGATCCTGATCGGGCTCGCGGTCGACTACGCGATCCAGTTCCAGGCGCGAACCGACGAGGCGTCCGGCGACGTCGCGCAGGCGGCGATCGCAGCGGCGCCGACGATCGCGACCGCCGCGCTCGCCACCGCCGCCGGCTTCCTGGCGCTGCTGCTGTCGCCGGTGCCGATGGTCCGCGGGTTCGGCGAGCTATTGATCGTCGGGATCGCGATCGCGCTCGCCTGCGCGTTCACCGCGGGCTCGGCCGCGATGGTCCTCGCCGGGCGCCGGCGTGATCGGCCGGCTCGGGTTCCGCGTTGGAGCGCGCCGTCGCTGGGCATCGTGGGCGCCTCCGCGCGTGGGGCGGGGGAGATCCTTGGGGCTTGCGCGCGAAGCGCGGGGGACATCGTCTCCGGGATCCGCGACCGGGCCGGGATCGGACGGCGGGGAGGCCGGGTCGCGCGGTCGGCGGTCGCCGCGGCGGCGCGGCGTCCCGGTCGCGTGCTGCTCGTCGGGCTCGTTCTGGCTGCGGCCGGCTGGGTCGCGGACACGCAGATGCCGGTCCAGTCCGACGTCACCAAGCTTGTCCCGTCGAACATGCCGGCGCTCCAGAACCTCCGGACGCTCGAGCGCGTCACCGGGGTGTCGGGCGAGATCGACGTGGTCGTCCACTCGAACAACGTCGCCACGCCCGCGACGATCGGCTGGATGGTGAGCTACGAGAACACGCTGTTAGCGCACTTCGGGTACGTCGAGGAGAAGGGATGCGCCAAAGCGACGCTGTGCCCGGCGCTGTCGCTGCCTGACCTGTTCTGCTCGGGCAGCCAGGCGTCGAGCGGCTCGTGTTCGGGCTCGTTGACCACGGGCCTGATCTCAAGCCTGCTCAAGGCCGTCCCGCCTTACTTCTCCCAGGCGGTGATCACGCCCGACCGTCGCGAGGCCACGCTCGCGTTCGGCATCCGCCTGATGCCGCTCGCCCGCCAGCAGCAGGTGATCGACTACATGCGCGCGCACATGCACCCGCCGTCCGGTGTCAAGGCGGACCTCGCCGGCCTGCCGGTGCTCGCCGCGCAGGCGGACGCGTCGCTGTCGTCGTCGGGGCGGCGGATGTTGATGCTGCTGGCCGGGTTGATCGCGGTCGGGCTCGTGCTGCTCGCGGTCCTGCGGACCGTGCAGCGGGCGCTCGTCCCGCTGGTTCCGATCGCGCTTGCCACCGGGTGGTCGTCGCTGATCCTGTTCGCGACCCGGATCCCGCTCAACCCGATGTCGGCCGCACTCGGCGCGCTCGTGATCGCGATCTCGACCGAGTTCAGCGTGTTGCTTTCTGAGCGGTTCCGCCAGGAGCGCCGCGCCGGGCGCACGCCGGCCGACGCGCTGGCGCGGACGTACCGGTTCACGGGATCGGCGGTGCTCGCGTCGGGGATCACCGCGATCGCCGGGTTCGGAGTGCTCACGCTGTCGAGCATCACGATGCTCCGCGACTTCGGGCTGGTGACGCTCGTCGACCTGTCGGTATCGCTGGGCGGCGTGCTGCTCGTGCTGCCGTCGGTGCTCGCGCTGTCCGAGCAGGGGGACGTGCTCCAGCGCGTCCGTGAGCTTCCCGGGCGGGTCGCCGGCGGGCTGCCGCGGCGGCGGCGAGCCCGGGTGGCGTGAGCGGATCCGAGCCGGGCGCCGGCGGGGGGCCGTCACCGGGCGAGGACGGACCCGCGAGCGAGATTCCAGGTCCGGCCCGGGCGCTCCTCGACAACCGTCGCTACGCCTGGATGGTCGGCGGGCTGGCGGCCGTGCTCGTGATCGGCTTCCTCATCTATGCGCTCACCCATCACTCGCCGGGCGCTGGGACCCCGGGCGTGGCCGCCGGTCAGCCGCTTCACTACTTCGCCGCGCCGCTGGCGGTGTCCAATTTGAACGGCGATGCGAACCTGAACCCGCCATGCACGCTCGCGCGCCACGATCCGCGCGCGCTCAATATCTGCCTACTCGCCAAGCGGGGGCCGCTCGTCCTCGACTTCTTCGTGACCGGGTCGCGGGCGTGCGAGCGCGAGGTCAGCATCATGCAGACGCTGGCTTCGGCGCCCGAGACGCGGGGCGCTCAGTACGCGGCGGTGGCGGTCAACACGGGGCACGCCGCCGCTTCCAAGACCGTGCGCGCGCACCGGTGGACGATCCCGGTGGCGTACGACCCCGACGGCGGCGTCGGCTCCCTATACGGCGTCACGGCCTGCCCGTTGGTCGAGCTCGCCTATCGTGGCGGGACCGTGGCCGAGCGATTGATCGGTGAGCACTGGCTGTCCGCGCCGGCCCTGGCCGGCAAGGTGCAGGCGCTGCTGCGCCGCTGAGACAGGGCGATGAGCTCCGTCGCCGGCGTCGTGGAGCCGAAGCTGCGGGAGGAGTTTCCGGGGCTTCGATTGGCCTGGACGGCGGTCGATGCGCGCGTACGGGCGAGCTCGCGCGATGTCGCGCGCCGGCTCCGGGAGCTGTCGGACCGCTATCGCGGTGCCGGGGTTGTGGCGATGCGCACCCAGCCGATCCCACACGCCTACCGAGCGTTCTTCCGCCAGGTCGGGCTCGACCCGGACGCGGCGCGAATTCCGGCCGAGGCGGCGGCGGTGGGTCGCCTCGTCCACGGCCGCTTCGAGCCGCGGGACTCGGTCGCGGACGCGCTGCTGGTCGCGCTCGTCGAGACCGGCGTGCCGGTGTGGGCGCTCGACGGCGCTGTCGTCGATTCCGGCACGCTCGGGATCCGAGTGTCGGTGGCGGGGGACCGGCTCGGGCGTGGGATTGACACCGCGCGCGTGCCCCCGGGGGAGCTGGTGGTGGCGGACGTTGCGTGCGTGCACGCGACGCTGTTCGGCGAGCCGGCGCCGGGCCATGCGCCAGGGGCGCGTACGAGCCGGATGGTGCTGTTCGCGATAGGGGTCGACGGCGTACCCGCGATTCACGTCGAGGAGGCGCTGTGGATGGCCTCCGACGTTCTCAGGACGGCCTAAATCGGGGCGGTGGCGGCTGGTAAGCTGGCGCCTAGCTTTCGAAGGAGGCAGCGTTGGCGCTTCTCGAACACGACTCACACGCGGTGCCGAATGCGGGCTTGGCGGCGCTGGAGGGCGCAGAACAGAACGAGCTTGCGGCGCGACGGACGCTGCGCGCGCAGATCGACAAGCTCGAGCGCGAGCTCGCCGAAGCGTTCGTCACCGCCTATCCGATGGGCGGGCTCGACCCCGAGCCCGCGCGATCATCCGCCACGCCGCGGCTGCTCGGCCTCGGCGAGCTCGAGCGGGTCCGCGACGAGCTCGCGGCCCGCGTCCAGTCGGCCCGCGCGACGATCAGCGAGCGCGCCGATGAGCAGGCGGCGAGTCGGCTGGCGCTCGAGAAGATGCTGCTCGACCCGGGCCGCCACCGGTTCGTGCGGATCGCGAACCGGGACATCGGCGAGCCCGGGTGCGGGGTCTGGTTCGTGCGCCCGCGGCTTGGTCTGGTCGGGATGCTGATGGGCTGGTGGGAGGTCAAGCTCTCCTCCGGCTGTCCGTTAGCCACCGCCGCCCCGGGTGCGGGCGGCGCGTTAGCGAAGCTACCCTCGCCAGTAAGTGCGCGAGCTACTGAGGACCGGCGCCGGGGCGACCTTGGTGCTGCTGATCATGGTCATCGGCAGCCTCGTGCTGTGGATCGGGACGCCGCTGCTGTGGCTGTGGGTCGGCTCCCAGGTCCAAGGGGCGACGTCGTCGCTCGGGACGGCGCTGGGCGTGGCGTTCATCGGCGTGGTGGCAACGATTGGGCTGATCGCGGCGGTGCTCGCGAAGCTGAGCGACGTCTATCGGGCCAACCGGCAGGCCCGCGGGCTCGACGACACCGGGCACTACGTGCTCGAGACCGTGCTGGTCGTGAGCGCCGGCGTGACGCTGGCGGCGTTCGTCGTCTGGTTCTTCTTCTTCGCCGGCGCGAGCCCCGTGCCGGTCGGAATCCAGATCTGATGCCCGGACCCCGCGCGACCGCCTACCGGCAGTAGCGCGGGGGCCGTGACGGCTTCTCTACACGCTGAGCAGCTCAAACGCCCGAGCGGTACAAGACTCGAGCTGGTCGGCGAGCATACGGCGCTGGCGATCGGTGAGCGCGCCGAGCGTCTTCGTCTCGGTGATGTGATGTCGCGAGAGGAACTTCCGGCACTTGGTGCTACCCCACCGACGCTGACTCATCAGCAGCTCCCCAATCGCCCAACTGAGCGCCTCACTGGGCGGCTCCAAAATCACGTCCGCGGCAGAAGCTTCTCCCTCAGCGATCCTTCGCTTTAGCTCCGCGCGGGCGAGCCTGACCGCGTTGGCTCGTTCCAGTGCGCGCAGTCGTTGCGGCGCCGGGGTCATCGTGGCGGTCTCACTCATGTGATGCTTCGCTTCCTCCCATTTGGTCCGACGCGGCGGACACTGTTGTTTACCCAGACAGGGGTCCGCGAGGCCCCCCGGCGTGGGTCCTGAATCTGCACAACTACTATGGCCGCGCGCAGATGCGAGCGGTTTACAACACCCCCGTTTCCGGCCTTTCCCTACTCTGGCGGCCGCGTTGTGGGCGACCGTTCAGTAGGGGAAGAAGCTACGACATCGGCGCGGATAACAGCAACGTCACAAGTGCCGCCCATGCGCTTAGAGCGTGTTTTTTTTGAGGCCGCACGCCTTGTGCGAGTGTGGACAAGCCCGGGGCCCGCGCAGGCTGCCGTGCGGCGAGGGGGCGGTCATACCACATGGCCGGTGGCGGGCGGTGTAAGAGCTCCTACACCCGCGGCAGCCGGCGCGGCGAGCGGGGTTGGGGCGGGGGTGGGCGGGGGGGTCCTACACCCGGCCCGGAAGCTGGCCGTGCTCGCTCTCGAAGGCCTGCTTGGCGTCGGCGAATATCGCGAGCGCCTTGTCGAGCGTGTCGTGATCGTGAGTGGCCATCACGCTCGTCCGCAGCAGCGCGCCCGCCGGCGGGACGGCCGGATGGAGCGCGACGTTGACGTACAGGCCGCGCTCGTACAGCGCCTTCCACAGGAACGCGGCCTTCCAGTCATCGCCGACGACGACCGGGACGACCGTGGTCACGATCTCGGTGCCGTCCGCAAGCTTCGTCGGCTTGACGACCTGGAACCCAAGCTCGTCGAGGCCGTGATGCAGGTAGCGCGCGTTGGCGAGGACCCGCGCGAACAGCTCGCGCCCCTCGTCCGAGCGGCAGATCCTGACCGCCGCCAGCGCCGCTCCGAGCGCCGCCGGGACGGCGGAGGCGGTGAACATGAACGGCCGCGAGGAGACCCGCAGGAACTCGATCACGTCGGCCGGCCCGGCGATCACGCCGCCGCAGGAGGCGAGCGACTTCGAGAACGTCGCCATCCGCAGGTCGACCTGGGCCTCGACGCCGAACAACTCCGAGGCGCCGGCACCGCGCGCCCCGAGCACGCCCAGCGCGTGAGCCTCGTCGACCATCAGCCGGGCGCCGTAGCGGCGGCTGAGCTCGGCGATCTCGGGCAGCGGCGCGACGTCGCCCTCCATCGAGAACACGCCGTCGACCACAACCAGGACCCCGCCACCGTCGCCGGCTGCCTTCTCGAGCGTCTGCTCGAGCTTGTCGATCCGGTTGTGGCGAAACGCGCGGAGCTTGGCGCGCGACAGGATGCAGCCGTCGAGGATCGAGGCGTGGTCGCCCGAGTCGACGACGACCGTGTCGCCCGGGGCCAGGATCGTGCCCAGCGCGCCGATGTTCGCCTGATGGCCGGTCGTGAACACGAGCGCGGCCTCGGTCCCGAACCAAGCGGCGAGCTCGGCCTCGAGCTCGAGGTGCAGGTCGGTGGTCCCGTTCAGGAAGCGAGAGCCGGTGAGCCCGGTGCCATAGCGGTCGAGCGCGTCCCGCGCGCCCTGGGCGACGCGTTCATCGCCGGTCAGCCCGAGGTAGTTGTTTGACCCGAGCATGATCCGGCGCATGCCCTCCATCTCGACGACGGGCAGCGTCGGGCCTTCGAGCACCCGGAAGTAGGGGACGAGGTCGAGCTCGCGGGCCGCGCGGAGCTGATCGAGGCGCTCGTGTTCGCGGGCTTTGGCGAAGACGTCAATCGAGGTGGACATATAACGTTCCGGGTCGGATGGCGCTAGACGTGACCCTGCCGGCTCGCCAGGCCCTGGAAGTTCGCCCGGTTGCGAGCAAGCAGGAGCTTGATGCGTTCATCAAGCTGCCCTGGCGGCTCTATCGTAACGAGCCCAACTGGGTGCCGCCGTTGCTGTTCGACCGCAAGCGGTTCTTCGACCGTGAGCGCAATCCGTTCTTCAGGCACGCCGAGGTCGAGTTCTTCCTGGCGTGGCGGGACGGGATACCGGTCGGCCGGATCACCGCCCACATCGACCACCACTTCAACGAGTTCCAGCAGCACGACTGGGGGATGTTCGGCTTCTTCGAGTGCGAGAACGACGTCCAGGCCGCGAACGCGCTGCTGGGCACGGCGGAGGAGTGGCTCCGCGCCCGCGGCCGTGACCGGATGGTCGGCCCGATGGACTTCACGACCAACGACGAGTGCGGAGTGCTCATCGACGGCTACGACCTGCTGCCGACGGTCCTGACCAACTGGCAGCACCCGTACTACCCGAGGCTGATCGAAGGCGCCGGCCTGACCAAGGCGATGGACCTGTACATGTGGACGCTCGAGGTGTCCGAGCGCTCCGCTGTGCACCCGGCAATCTGGCGCGCCGCCGCCGACGTGGAGCGCAAGTACGGGATCACCGTGCGGCCAATGCGCAAGAAGGACATGGAGGCCGAGATCGGCCGCTTCCTCGAGGTCTACAACGCCGCGTGGGAGCGGAACTGGGGCTTCGTGCCGCTCACCGAGGAGGAGGTCCGCCACTACGCCAAGGACCTCAAGCCGGTGCTCGATGAGAACTGGGCATTCATCGCCGAGAAAGACGGCGAGCCCGTCGCCGCCGGACTCACGCTGCCCGACTACAACCAGGTCCTGATCCACCTGAACGGCCGGCTGCTCCCGTTCGGCTGGGCCAAGGCGCTGTGGTACAAGCGCAAGATCGATCGCGTCCGCGTGTTCGCGCTCGGGGTCAAGCCCGAGTACCAGCACACCGGGATCGGGGCGAAGCTGTACGAGATGCACTACGACGCCGCCGAGCGCACCAACCAGAAGAAGGGCGAGACCGGTTGGATCCTCGAGACCAACAAGTCGATGAACCGGGCGATGGAGCGAATGGGAGGCAAGATCGTCCGGACCTACCGCGTGTACGAGCGGCTACTTTGAACTTGACCGCCGGCGCTGTCACCATGTGGCGGAATGACTGAGTCGTTCAGGGACGAACACGTCCACGACCGGGGCGCCGACGGGGCCGACATCGACGCCGACACGCCGTCTGCCGCCCTCGATCCCGAGGCATTGGAGCCCGAGGGCGAGATCGTCGACGGGTTGCCGGTCCTCGCCGAGGTTCGGACGATCGAGCGCCCGAGCCCGGCGTCGCTGCCGGCCGTCCAGGCCGCCGCCGTCGCCGCCACCGGCTTCGTGGCCGGCGCCGCAACGATCGCCCTGATCAAGCGCCGTTCCGCCCGCAAGACCGTGCGGAACGGCAAGAACGGCTCTCGCCGCGTCGCCGACCTGTTGCCGATCACCGCATCGCGGTCGTTCCTCGTCGACGTGCACGTGATCGGCAAGCAGGGGGATTGAGCACGGCCGGCGCCCCGGGGCAGGAGGTCCGGGTCGAGGTCCGCCCCCGCTGGGTGTTCGCGCTGCCGCTCCGGAGTGGGCTCGACGGGCTTGTGAGGGCGCGGGGCGGGGTCCTGCATCGCCTGCTTCATTTCGGCGAGGTGCCGGTGCTGGTGCGGGTGGCGCAGCCCGCGCGTGACCGGGTGCTGTTCGGGGCCCGCGCTGACTCGCGCGAGGCGGCGGAGTGGGGGATCGAACGGATGCGGCTCGCGCTCGGGATCGATCAGGAAATCGGGCCGTTCTACGAGCGCTTCCGGTTCGATCCGCTGATCGGGCGGTCGGTACGGTCGGCTCCAGGGCTGCGCGCCGGGGGCAAGCCTGAGCCGTTCGAGGCGCTGGCGTGGGCGATTTGCGAGCAGCTGATCGAGTTCGAACGCGCGGCAGCGATCGAGCGCCGGCTGATCGCGCGGCTCGGGCGCCGCTGTTCCGTCAGCGGCCTACGCGACTCTCCGACGCCGGCTGTGATCGCCGCCCAGGCGCCGGCGCTGCTCCAGTCGATGGACCTGGCCGGTGGGCGGGCCGTCGCACTGGTCCGGGCCGCGCGCGAGGTGGCGAGTGGGCGTGTCGACCTGTTGGACGGCGACCACGAGCGGGGATGGCGCCGGCTGCGCGCTATCCGCGGGATCGGCAGCTGGACGGTCCAGATGCTCGCGCTGACCGGGCAGGGCCGGTTGGACCAGCTGCCGTGCGGAGACGTGGGGTATCTGAAGTTCGTTGGGCGGGTGCGGGCGTCCGGGGACCCGTGGGCGCGCGCCACCGAGGAGGAGGTCGCCGCGTTTTTCGCTCCCTACGCGCCCTGGGCTGGGCTGGCGGGGCTGCACGCGCTCCGGATCGGTGGCGGGTCGGCCGCCACTCGAATCGCCGCGTAGTCGCCGCGTGGAGCCGCTACCATGCCCTGCCTACGGATGTGTAGCTTAAGGACGAACGGGTATGGGTTAGGGGCGCGATGAGCTTCGAGCTGCAAGAGACCACGATCCACGGCCACCGGGTCGCCTATCGGATGGAGGGCAGCGGCCCGCCGATCCTGCTGATCCATGGGATCACGGCGTCATCGGTGGTGTGGGAGTCGGTCGGACCCCAGTTGGCGCGCGACCACACGGTGCTCGCCCCCGACCTGCTCGGGCACGGACACAGCGCGAAGCCCCGCGGCGACTATTCGATGGGGGCGTTCGCGTCGGGCATCCGCGACCTGGTCCTGTCGCTCGGCCTGGGGCCGGTGACGGTGGTGGGCCACTCCCTCGGTGGCGGCGTGGCGATGCAGTTCTCCTACCAGTTCCCCGAGCGCGTCGAGCGCCTGGCGCTGGTCTCGAGCGGCGGGCTCGGGCGGCGGGTGAGCGGCCTGCTCCGCGCCGCGACGTTCCCGGGCTCGGAGCTGGTACTGCCGGTGCTCGCCGGGCGCCACGTGCTCAATGCTGGCCGGGTTGTGGGGCGCGCGCTCGCGAAGGCTCGCGTGCCACTCGGCAACGACGTGATCGAGATGGCCCGCGGCCACGCCTCGCTCGGGGATCCCGAGAGCCGCACGGCGTTCGTCCATACCCTGCGGGCGAGCGTCGACGTCGGTGGCCAGCGGGTCCAAGCGATCGACCGCCTGTACCTGGCGGCCGAGCTGCCGCTGCTGATCGTCTGGGGGGCTCGGGACCGGATCATTCCGGTGGAGCACGGCCGGCGCGCGCACGAGCTTGTCCCCGGCAGCCGCTTCGAGCTGTTCGAGCGCGCCGGGCACTTCCCGCACCTCGACGAGCCCGAGCGGTTCGTCGCCACGCTCGAGGACTGGATCGCGACGACCGAGCCGAGCCGGCGCGACGACGCCCGATTCGTCGCCGCGATTCGCCGAAATGGCGCACCGGGCCGATGAGTTCTTGGCCTGATCGCGGTCCTTTGAGGGATGGCAGCGCGCCCTCCGAGCACGCTCACGTTCGCGATCGGCGGGCCGCTCGAGCGCGAGGACCTGCCGGCGCTGTACGAGCGGGTCTGCGGGCTGCTCGAAAGTAGCGGCGCGGCGCTCGCGGTCTGCGACGTCGCCGGCGTGGGCGCCGATGCGGTGGCGGTCGACGCGCTCGCCCGGCTTCAGCTCGCCGCGCGCCGGCACGGGTGCCGAATCACGCTGCGCCACACCTCCGACGATCTCCGCGCGCTGATCGCGTTCATGGGGCTGAACGAAGTGCTGCCGGGGTGAGCGCGGCTGCTCAGGAATCGAGCCGGGGCGGCAGCCCGAACATCGGGAACAGCCGCTCGGTCGAGAGGAAGAACGTGAAGTCGACGATCTTCCCGTCGGCGATCTCGAGCACCTGGAGTGCCCATGGGTCGTAGCCGCTGCCCGACTCGCTCGGCTTGTATTGCCCGAACGCGACCGAGCCGTTCGCGGTCTCGACCGGGATCACCCGCGAGTCCTTGCACCCGATCCCCGGGCCGAACCACCAGCCGAAGACGTCGTCGCGGCCGGACAGCCACATGTCGTAAGGCGGCATCGACTGGCTGGCGTCCTCGCGGATCAGCAGCGTCAGCGCGTCGATGTCGTACCGCTGGAAAGCGTCGACGTAGCGCGACAGCAGGTCCTGCTGGCTCCGGTCCATCGGCGCCACCGCATCGGTCGCCGCGATCTCACGCTCCTCGAGCGTCGCCCGGGCGCGCTGCAGGGCGCTGTTGACCGACGCGACGCTCGTGTCGAGCAGCTCGGCGACCTCGCTGGCCTTCCAGCGCAGGACCTCGCACAGGATCAGCACGGCCCGCTGGCGCGCGGGAAGGTGCTGGAGTGCGGCCACGAACGCGAGACGGATCGTGTCGCGCTGGGCGACCAGCTCGGCCGGATCGCTATCGGCGCTGACGAGACTCGTCGGGATCGGCTCGATCCACGTGACCTCGGGCAGCATGTTCAGGTTCGAGACCTCGGGCGTCTGCGCAGGCCCGAAGTCCATCGGCCGCGCCCGCTTGGAGCGGCCACTCAGCATGTCGAGGCACACGTTGGTCGCGATCCGGTACAGCCAGGAGCGGAGCGCCGCCCGGCCCTCGAACCGTTCGTACCCCCGCCACGCCCGCAGGAACGTGTCCTGCACGGCGTCCTCGGCCTCGAACGGCGACCCGAGCATCCGGTAGCAGTAGCCCATCAGCTCGGAACGGTGCTGCTCGAGCTGTCGTTCTACCCCGCCCTGCTCGACCGCCAGTTGCGACTCCTGCACAAGCATCATCGTATGGGATCGAGGGTTGTCGGGGGAAGGGATGTCCGAGGTCTCATGGCGGCGGGTCTCTCCGGGTTTTGATTGCGCCTGGCTTGAAAGACCGACTCCCGGACCGAAACTCATCGGTCCCTACGTCGCGAAATCGGGCGTTGGGTGAGGCGCCTACAACCCCTGGCCGGCGAGGAGCTCGTTGGTCGAGGCATCGAGCACGGCGTTCGGGACGGAGATCAGGTGGTTGTTCAGCATCCACTGCCCGTAGGCGTTCCACTCCGCCGGGTTCTGCCAGCCCCACGGTTCGGACGGATTGCTCGGGAAGAACGCCGGCAAGGTCGCGCGCACGCTGGCCAGCTGGAGCTTCGGGTCGAGTCCCGAGCTCGCATGCACCAGGTTGTTGACGGCGGCCTGGGGATCGCTCCGGGTGGACTCGTAGCCGCGCGCGAGCGCCTGCACGAATCTCCGCACGACGTCGGGGTGGTTGACGATCGTGTTCTTGCGGACGACGACGACGAGCTCGTCATAGGTCGGGACCCCGACATCCTCGACGTGGATCACGTTCGGGTGCTTGTGGAGCTGCGCGAGTTGGATCGCCTCGTAGTTCCAGAATGCGCCGAGCGTGGCGTCGACGCGGCCCGACAGCATCGCCGGGACGAGGTTGCTGCCGACGTTGATCTCCTTGACCGAGCTCACGGGCACTCCGGCCTGGGCGAGGATCGTGTCGAGATAAGCGTGCTGATAGGGGATGCCGGCGTCGCCGACCCGCTTGCCGCGGAGCTGAGCCGGCTTCGTGATGTGCTTTGAGCCGATCGACACGATCGACGTGAGCGGCCGCTGCACGATCGCCGCGACCGACACCAGCGGCAGGCCCTGGTTGCGCGCGAGCAGGACCTCGGGCTCGTAGGAGATCGCGGCGTCGACCTTGCCGGCGGCCAACAGCTTGAGCGGGTCGGCGGGATCGGATGGCACCTCGATGTGGACGTCGAGGTCTGCCTTCGTGAAGTCGCCCTCGGCAAGAGCCTGGTAGATCCCGACGTGGTCGGCGTTGGGGAACCAGTCGAGCATCAGCGTGAACTGCTGCGCGCTTCCCGCCGATCCCGTCACGGCTTCGTTCTTCTCGCCGCATCCGGCGGCGGCGATCGCCACCAGCGCAGCCGCGAGCACGGACACGAGCAATCTGGCGGCTCTGCGCGTCATGTCGCGGCACGCTCCAAGCGGGGACCATAGGCCCACGGCAGCGCGACCCGCTCGGCGACCGCGAGGAGCCCGAACAGCGCGATCGCGAACACCGACAGGACCACCACGGCGGCGACGGTACGTGCGGCGAGCAATTGCGGCTGGGAGACCAGGATCACGTAGCCCAGCCCCGAGTTTGACCCGGTGTACTCGGCAAACACGGCTCCGATCACCGACACCGCCACCGCGATCTTCGCCCCCGTGAACACGCTTGGAAGCGCCGACGGCATCTCGACATGCCGGAACGTCGTCAGCCGCGACGCGTCGAAAGTCCGCATCAGCTTGAGCAGGTCCGGATCGACCGCGGCCAGGCCGGCAGTGGTGGTGACGACGATCGAGAAGAACGACACGACCGCCACCACAACGAGCTTCGGCAATATGCCGAAGCCGAGCCAGTACGCGAGCACGGGCGCGAACACGGCGACAGGAACGGCCTGCGAGGCGACGATCAGCGGATACGTGGCTCGCCGGAGCGTCGGCGAGAAATGGATCGCCACCGACAGTACGCACCCGATGATGGTCGCGACGAGGATTCCGAGCAGCACCTCCTGGGCGGTGACCAGGAAACTGCTCCATAGCAGCGAGCGGTCCGTGTAGAGCGCCTTGGCGACCTGGTGGGGCGCGGGCAGGATGAGCGAGAACGTCGGCCCCTTGAGGTCGACGTACAGCTCCCAGATGCCGATCAGCACGAGCACCAGGATCACCGCCGGCAACGGCTGGAGCACACGTTTCACGTATCCACCCCCAGGGCGGCGAGCGCGCGCTCGCGCAACTCGACCACCGCCGCGTCGGTCCGCCGGCGCGGTCGGGGCAGCTGTACCTCGATCTCGACGACGGTCTGGCCCGGCCGCGGCGACATCACCACCACGCGATCGCCGATCATGACGGCCTCCTCGACGTCGTGGGTGACGAAGATCACCGTCCTGGGCTCGCTCACGAGCACGTGCGCGAGCCAGCCCTGCATCTCCTGCCGGGTGATCGCGTCGAGCGCCGCGAACGGCTCGTCGAGCGCGAGCACCGGCTTGCCCGCGAGCAGCGTTCGCAGGAACGAGACGCGCTGGCGCATCCCGCCCGACAGCTCCGCGGGCCGCGTCCGCTCGAACTGCCCGAGGCCGAAGCGCTCGAGCCACGGCCCGGCCGCCCGGCGCGCGTCGTCGCGGGAGACGCCCCGCGCCCGCAGCGCCAGCCCGGCGTTGTCGATCGCGCTCAGCCACGGGAGCAGCAGATCGCGCTGGGGCATCAGCGCGGCCGGCGCAGTCCGGACGGTGCCCGCGTCGGGGGACTGCAGGCCGCAGATCAGCTCGAGCAGAGTGGTCTTGCCGCAGCCGCTCGGACCGACGACCGTGACCACCTCGTGCGCGTCGACGCGCAGCGACATCCCCGCCAGCGCCTCGACGCGCCCGCGCTCGGTCTGGAACGTTCGACTCACGAGCTCAACAAGGACGCCGTCCGGCGCCTTAAGCTCGCGAGGCTCCTTCGGAGGAGCCTCGACCATCTCAGCTGTCGCTCCCTTCGCGGGCATTACCCCACAGGTTCTAAGGGTCAGCGCCAGGTCGCGTGCGACGCGGAGGGCGCTATCTCAGCCGGCTATCCCGCCAGCACCCCTGGTTGTCAAGTTCTTCACGAATGCTACTGCGCTCGCCCCTGAATCGTCGGGCGCGGCTCGTGCCTCAGTGGGAGATCGTGCGCCGGAACCGTCTCGACAGACGCCCGACGGTGTTGTGCTGGCCGAGGGCGAGGCCCGTCACGCCGAGCAGCGTCACGAACACGCCGGCGATCAGCGCGAGCACCGCGACCAGCGTCGGCCAGTGCCGCTGGAGCCAATCGCGGGTGGCCTCGATGATCGCCCTCGACTTATCTCCCGCGAAGCTGAGTAGCACGATCATCAAGATCAGCGGCAGTACGAACGCAATGTTGTAGGCCGCCAGCGCGGTCAGCTGGCGCACCGTCCCGAAGCCGGAGCCGATGATCGCCGCGATCGCCGCGAAATACGGGAACGCGGTTGGCAGCTCGACGGCGCTGATCGTCACGCCGAGGAGGATCGCCGACTTGCCCTCGGCCGACGGCGACGGGAGCTCGCGCCGGCGCAGGCTCTTGCGCTTGCACCAGAGGACGGCCGCGGCGATCAGCATCACGACGCCGGCGATCGTCTCGAGGATGTACCTCGCGGTAGCGTGCGGGTGCGGGACGAGATGGAGGATCACCTGGCCCGGCCCCAGCGCGATGATCGCGCCGCCGACGAAGTTGACCGCGAACACCGCGAGCGTGAACTGGATCAGGCTGCTCCGAGCTCGATCCCCGAGCGCGAGATACAGGCCCGGGGCGATCGTGCTTGGGTTCATCGAGTCGGCCAACCCGATCGAGAGAACAATTCCGAGTAAGCGGAGCACGGTGGCTGCGCATCCTGACGGATCGGGCGGCGCCGACCGCGGTCGCGTCGCCTAGCCGTGCTTGCCGACGCCGGGCGCGAGCGCGAGATAGCTCTGGCCGGCGTGCAGGATGATGGTTCTGTGGTGGACGAAGTCGTTGACCGCGACCGAGTCGGTGACGTCGTGGGTGAGGGTTCCGTCGCACCGGTCCGCAACCGTCCAGATGGTGCCACGTACGGTCGCGGCGCTGTATTTGCCGCTTGTGCGGAACTTGCCATGGGCGCTCGCGTGGAGCAGCTGCAGCACCTTGTTCGAGACGGCGGCGGCGGATGCGTCGCCCGCTTTCTTGCCTCTCTTGCAGAGGGAGTAGCTTGGGCCACCTTTGAATGGGTTCTCGACCAGTTTGAGGGTGGTCAGGCCCTTGAGCAGGCCGTGGCCGGCCTGGGTCAGCTTGAACACCGCGCCGCCGAACACGCCGTGATCGGTCTTGTGCTTGGAGACGCTCGCGAGGAGCTTGAGCGACCCGTGAAGCGCGTCGATCTCGGTGCCGGTCCGGAGCTGGGTCGCGCCGGTCAGCGGCACGAACGCGCCCGAGGATGTCTTGATGAACACCGTGCCGGTCACCGGGGACGCGTTCTCGGTCTGTCCGAGCACCGGCGGCGGTGGCGCCGGCGCGGCGGGGGTGGTGAACGTCTGGTCCGCGCCGTAGGTCGTGCCGGCGTTGTTGATCGCGACGAGGCGCACGTGGTAGACCGCTCCCGGAAGCAGACCGGTCAGGGGTGCGCTCACGATGTGGCTGTTCGCGTCTGCGCCGACCGGCTGGGGTGAGGTCGACTGGTTGTACAGCGTCGTCGGGGCGCCTGGGCCGCGCTCGCTCAGGTCCAGCCCGTACTGGTAGAACGCTTCGGTCGGCGTGCCCTCGGGGTTCACCGAACCCGTCAGCGCCGCGCCGTCGAGGGTCTCGCTCGTCGGAGCCCCGCCGGTCACCGCTGGGGGCGATGCCGAGCTCACCGTGTAGTCGATCGTCGCGGTGGCAGTCTGTCCGTCCGAGCTGCTGGCGGTCACCGAGTAGCTGTGCGAGCCCGAGGTGGTCGTGTCGAGTGCGCCGGTGCCGCCGGTGGCGCCGTTCGAGTCCGTGCACGATTGGATCCCGGGGCCGCCGCTTCCCTCGCCGCACGAGAAGCTCGTCGCGACCGACTGGTTCAGGCCGAAGGTCTGATTGTCCGCCGGCGAGCTGATCGACGCGGTCGGTGGCTGCTCGTAGGTGTACTGGTCGGCGGCGCGGGTGCCGCTGGTCCCGCCGATCGTTGTCACCGTGATGTCGACCGTGCCCGTGCCGGGCGGGGCCGTGGCGGTGATCTTGATCCCGGTGGTCGTGATGTTCGTCGCGGGGGTCCCGCCGAAGTCGACCGCGCTTGCGCTCGAGAGCAGCGTGCCGGTGATCGTGACGACGGTCCCGCCGCTCGCCGGCCCAGCCGACGGGCTGATGCTCGTGACCGTCGGTCCGCCGACGTACGTGTACTGGTCAGCCGAGCTTGTGGCGCTGGTGCCGCCCGCGGTGGTGACCGTGACGTCGACGGTGCCGTTCGTGCCGGGCGGGGCGGTGGCGGTGATGAGGGTCGCGGAGTCGCTGGTGATGTGCGCTGACGTGCCGCCGAACTTGACCGCGGTCGCGTTCGCGAGGTTGGTGCCGGTGATCGTGACCGATGTCCCGCCGGTCGCCGGTCCGGTGGTCGGGCTGATGCTCGTGACGGCTGGGGCGGTGACGTACGTGTAGCGGTCGTTCGTGCTCGTCGCGCTCGTGCCGCCGGCGGTCGTCACGGTGACGTCGATGGTCCCGGCGCTGCCGACCGGGGCGGTCGCGGTGATGCTCGTGGCGCCATCGGCCGTGATGGCAGCGGGCGTGCTGCCGAAGTCGACCGCGCTTGCGGCGGCGAGGTTCGTGCCGGTGATCGTGACGCTGTTTCCGCCGGCGGCGGGGCCGGCGGTGGGCGCGACCGCCGTGACCGTTGGTGCGGGCGGGTTCACGGTCGCCGTTCCGTGGGCGGTCGCCGCCGAGCCGCCCACGTCCATGATCGACACGGTGGTCTTGAAGCCGCCCGTAGCCGCGTAGGTGTGGCTGCCGCTGACGACGAATCCGCCCGTCTTGCCGGCCGTCACGGTTCCGCTCGAGCTCGTGCCGTCGCCCCAGACGATCGTCGCGCTGAAGTCGGAGGCCGTCCCGTTCGGGTTGGCGTCGGTGAACGTCGCTACGGGACCGCTGAACTGCGTTCCCGAAACCGCGGAGAAGTTGACGGGGCTGGCGGTTAGTGGCGCGTCCTGCACCTTCATGTCGAACGGCGTCTGCTCCGGGCGGTTGTCGCTATTGGACCAGCCGATCTCGCCGTGGTAGATCCCTTCTTCGGCATATGTGTGGGTTCCGGTCACGAGGCCGGTGTTGCTGACACTTGCTTGCGACGAGGTGCCGTCGCCCCACTCGATCGTGGCCGACGTAGCTCCCACTTGGCCGAGCGCCGTGGTGAACTGCTTGCCCTCGGTTGGCTGGAATAGCTCGTAGGCGCCGATGTCGCAGCCCGTGCCCTGGGGGCGCGCGATATCGCGCTGGTCGGTCCCTGAGCAGCCTGGCGCCCCGGATGGGATCGCGTCGACCGCCGGACTGGTCGCGGCCAATGCGAACGTCTCGGTGTTGCCCCCGTTGAACGCGAGGCCGCCGGTAAGGAATCCGGGATCCGTGTTCGATTGATCCCCGGTTGAGCTGAAACCGCAGTCGGTCCCACTGTCGATGTTGTGGCCGAGCGATGTGATCACGCCCGGGCTCGGGGCGCCGCAGTTGGATGGCGAGGTCCCGCCGGTCAGCGGATTGTTGACGGTGTTCGACGCCACGATCGAGTTCTCGACCGAGATCGTGCCCTGGCTGGCCAACAGCCCACCGCCGGTCGCCCCGCGCGCGCCGCCGTCGTTGTCGGCGATCGTCGAGTTCACGATCGTCGCCGTGTTGTTGGCGCCGGTCGACGAGCACTCGCCGCCGCTCCCGGCGCACCAGCTGAAGATCCCGCCGCCGAGGGCGGCATCGTTGTCGGCGATCGTCGAGTCGATCACATTCAGTGTGGCCGCGCCGACCGTGTCGTCGCCGTAGTTCTGGATCCCGCCAGAGTCGCCGCCGCCGTTCGGGTTCATGCTGTCGTTCTGCCAGACCAGCGAATGCGTGACGGTCAATGTGCCGCCATCGTTGGAGATCCCGGCCCCTGAGCCCGACGTCGTCTCGCCGTCCGCGACCAGGTCCTCGCTCAAGGTCAGGGTCCCCTTGTTGAGAATGTCGCCTCCGAAGTAGCCGTTGGTGGAGTCGGCCTTGCCGAAGTACATGCTCAGCCCCGAGATCACCACATTCGGGTCGGCGTTCACCTTCGGGTTGGGCTGGATCGAGAAGACCCGCGAGGTCGCCGACGTCGTCTCCTGGTAGATGTCCGTGGGCTGTGCCCCAGCGCCGGTGATGTTCATGCTCTGCGAGATCGTCAGCTGACCGTTCGTCAGGTCGTAACCGCCGGCGGGGACAACGATCGTGTCCGCCGGGTTGGGGGTCGTCGTCAGGCTGTTCTCGTAGGCGATCAGCTCCCGGAGCGAGCACTGTCCGCTACTCGGCGTACAGGCGGCTCCGGCGGGATCGGATGCAGTCCCGACCGTGTAGGTCGCCGCGCGGGCCTGCGCCACCAGCCCGGCCGCACCGACCACCACGCATGCGAACAGCGCAGCAAGCAACCGCGTGAGCGGGCCGCCGCAGCCGCGGCTCATCCGAGCTCCGTATCCGTCGGTCGGCGTCTACTTGGGCGCGAGGGCAAGGTAGCTCTGACCTGCGTGGAGGATGATCGTCTTGTGGTGCACGAAGTCCTTGACCGCGACCGAGTCGGTCACATCGTGGGTGAGCGTCCCGTCGCACCGATCAGCCACCGTCCAGATCGTGCCCCGTACGGTCGCAGCGCTGTAGCGCCCGCTCGTGCGGAACTTCCCGTGAGCGCTGGCGTGGAGCAACTGGAGGACCTTGCTCGAGACCGCCGCGGCCGACGCGTCGCCGGCCTTGTGCTGGTGCTTGCGGCATAGGGCGTAGGACGGCGCTCCCTTGAAGGCGCCCTCGGCCAGCGTCAACGTGACCAGGCCCTTGTCCGGCCCCGAGCGCTGCTGGGTGAGCTTGAAGATCGCGCCCCCGAAGGTGCCGTGCTGGGTCTTGCCCTTGATCCCGTTCGACGTGATCAGCTCGAGCGAGCCGTGGCGCGCGTCGATCTGCGAGCCCGACGGAATCTGATCGAGGCCGGTGAGCGGCACGAACTTGCCGTGAATCTTGATCAGCACGAAGCCGCTGACCGGGGCGACGTTGAACGTCTTGCCGAGCGTCGGAGCGCTCGGCGCCGGCGCGGCCTCGGTCGTGAACGTCACATCCGGACCGAACGTCGTGCCATCGCTGTTGGTCGCGACCAGCCGCACGTGGTACACCGCGTTTGGAAGCAGGCTGGCGACCGCGATCGGTCCGATCGAGTGGTTCGCGAAATCGGATCCGACCGACTGCGGCTGGGTCGACTGGTCGTACACCACCGCGCCGCCACCGCTGTACTTCGGGTCGAGCCCGTATTGGAAGTACGCCTGAGTGGCCAGCCCATTGGGCGTCACCGAACCGGCGAACCCGGCGCTCGTGATGCTGATCGTCGGGGCGGTCGTCTGAACCGTGGGCGGCGATGGGTTCGAGGCCGGCGGTGAGCTCGGCGGGGAACCGGGCGGAGGCGAGCTCGGCGCAGAGATCGCCGCATACTCGTCGGTAGTCGCATCGAGGTCGCCGTATTCGATCTGGATCAGATAATGCCCGGGAGACGCGTACGTGTGCGTGTCGGTCAGCGTGAATTGGGTTTCGTCCTCGCTGCCACCGCTGCACTGGATCTGCGCGTTCGAGTCGTTGGAGTCGTCGCCCCAATCGACCGTGGTGTCTGACGCCGACGGGCAGTCGTCGTCGGTGGTCTCGGTATCGGTGACCGTCACCTGACTGCCAGCTTCGCCCGTGATCTGCTGATCGGTGGCGAACTGGTCGTCGCCGCTGCCGACTCCCTGCTGGACGCTATTGCTCGCGACCACCTGGAAGTCGTAGGAGCTCTCCGGATTCAGCCCGGAGAGGGTGACCGACCGATCCTGGGCGCCGGGGCTTGACCCGATGTCGACGGTCGGCGTCTGTTGCCCATAGTTCGTATCGGGTCCGTACTCGACGTAGTAGCTCGTGTCGGCGCCCTGGGGATCGATCGAGAAGTCGATCGTGGCCGTCGTGTCGGTGACGGAATCGACGTTGACATCCGAGATCACGGGCGCGGCGGCCGCCGTCGTGAAGGACTCGATGTTCGGAGCCGTCGTGGAAGCGGTGGCGTTGTCGGCCGCGGCCGCGTAGTAATACGTGGTGCCGGGGGAGAGATTCGAGAGGGTCTCGGTCTCCGCCGTGTCGGCAGATACGACGCCCGCGGCCGCGACGGGCGAGGAGGATGTGAGCGCCGACTGGCTCGTTCCATACAGAAAGTGGAACCCTCCGGCCTCGCCACGGAGGTTAATCGTGGCCGACAGGTCAGCACTCGTGTCGGTGACATTCGCCGAGTCTCCTGTGCTCGCCGTGGGCGTCCCGCCGGGCGCCGCGAGGACAACCGCCTCGAACGCGCCGATGTCGCACTTTCCGCTCGGGCGCGTCTCTCCGCGCTGATCGACAGTGGGGCAGTCCGAGGTGGCCGGGTCGCCTAGCGACGGGCTCCCGGCGAGTAGGGCCTGGGTGAGCGTGGGGCCGCCGTTATCAGCAATCGGCACGAGCATCGGGTCCTGCCCCGACACGTCGCCAGGGCCGCTGAGATCGCAGTGCCCGTCCTGGTCGATGTTGTGCCCGCCGTCGGTGGTCACGGCGTTCGCGGTGGTCCGGTCGTTGATGTCGTCGGTGTGGCCGGGGGCGATGCACGCGAAGTCGACCCCATCGGAGAACCCGGCGCCAATGATCGTGTTCTCGACCGTCGTCGACGCTCCTTGGTCGGTGAGCAATGCCCCGCGGACGTTCCCGGACAGGGTGTCGTTAATCAGCGTCAACGCGGCGCCGCCATTGTCGATCCCGCCGCCGCGGCTCGAGGCGCCGCCGTTGTTTGCGACGGTGGTGTTGGTGAACGAAACCGTCCCGCCGTAGAGATAGACGGCGGCGTTGTCGGTCGCTAGCGGCGCGTCGTTGTCGAACGTTACCCCGTTACCGGTCACGGTTCCGCCGCGGGCGAACAGCGCGCCACCGATGAAGCCGTCATCGTCGGTGAACGAGACATCGGTCAGGCTCACGGATCCGCCGTTTGTCGAGATAGCGCCACCGAGGCTGCCCCCATCGTTTGTGAATGCGACGTCGTCGAGCGTCACGCTGCCGCCGCTGTTGAATAGGGCACCGCCGCCGTTCGCGTCGAGCGTGTTGCCACAGCCGTTCGCGCAGGTCTCGTCCTGTCCGTCGAGTCCGCCGGTCAAGGTCAGGTCCTCGATCGTGATGTTCGCCGGTGAGTCAGTCCGCAGGATCCGGGCGGTCTGTTCGGTGCCGTCGCCGTTGTTCGCCGAGCCGTCGATCGTGGTGTCCGAGGTCGTGTCGCCCTCGATCGTGACCGACTTCGCGATGTCGATGTCGCTACCGAGCGTGAGGCCGTAGTCGCCGGCGGGAAGTTGGACGGTGTCGCCCGAGTTGGCGCTCGCGACCGCCTGTCGCAGCGAGCATTGGCCGCCGTTGAGGCACGCGCCGGCGCCGGATGGGTCGCCCGTGTCGTTGACGACGATCGTGCTCGCCTGGGCGGCCGCGGCCGAAGCGAGCAGCACAAAGGCGGCCAGCAGCGGCGCGATGAGCGCGCGGTGCCAGCGTCGATTTCCGTTCGATTGTCCCCGGTCCATCCCTAAGCCCTTCTCGACATGAACGGCGACGGCACGGCGGTGCTTTCGGGCCTGCCTGCCCGGACTCGCGCGATCACGAGTCGTTCACTTGGTGCGGCCGCTTGCCTTGGCGAGGTAGCTCTGGCCGGCGTGGAGGATGATCGTCTTGTGGTGGACGAAGTCGTTGACCGCGACCGAGTCCGTGACGTCGTGGGTGAGCGTGCCGTCGCAGCGGTCGGCGACCGTCCAGACCGTGCCTCGCACGGTTGCGGCGCTGTATCGCCCGCTGGTGCGGAACTTTCCGTGGGCGCTGGCATGAAGCAGTTGCAGGACCTTCTTCGAGACCGCGGCGGCGGTGGCGTCGCTCGCCTTAGACGCCTTCTTGCAGGTCGCAAACGACGGCGCGCCGGCGAACGCGCCCTCGACGAGCGCGAGCGTGGCCAAGCCTTTCGACGCGCCGGCACGCGCCTGGGTGAGCTTGAAGATCGCGCCGCCGAACACCCCCTTCTGGGTCTTGCCTTTCTGACCGGTGGCGGTGGTGATCTGCAGCGAGCCGTGGAGCGCGTCGATCTGCGCGCCCGACGGGATCTGCTCGGCGCCGGTCAGTCGCACGAACGCGCCCGAGGGCGACTTGATGAACACCGTTCCCGTGACCGGCTGCGCGTTCTCGGTCTGGCCGAGCACTGGGGGCGCCGGCGCGGGCGCCGCCGGTGTGGTGAACGTCTGGTCGGGGCCGAGTGTGGTGCCGACGCTGTTGGTGGCGACGAGCCGGACGTGGTAGAGCGCTCCCGGAACCAGTCCTGACAGAGAAGCTGAGACGGTGTGGTTGGCGGTGTCGGAGCCGATCTGCTGCGCCGGCGTCGACTGGTCGTAGAGCGTCGTCGAGGCGCCGGGCCCGCGGTAGGCCGGATCGAGCCCGTACTCGAAGAACGCGGTCGTGGCCAGGCTCTCTGGGTTGATCGAGCCCGACACCCCGGCGGCGCCGTTGTTGCTCTGGCTCGTCGGCGACCCGCCGGACACGACCGGCGGCGAGCTCGGGGGCGGGGGAGGCGGTGGCGCGTTGTAGGTGAACTGGTCGGCGGCGCTCGTCGCGCTCGTGCCGCCCGGAGTTGTGACGGTCACGTTGACGGTTCCCGACCCCGGGGGAGAGGTTGCCGTGATCTGCGACGCACTGAGGACCGCGACGTTCGTGGCTGCGGTGGATCCGAAGCTGACCGCGGTGGCGCCGGTCAGATTCGTGCCCGAGATCGTCACGCTCGTTCCGCCCGCCGTCGGTCCCGAGGACGGGCTGAGTCCGGTGACCGTGGGGGCGGGCGTCTGCCCGCCGATGTTGTATTGACTGGAGTTGACCGAACTGGGGTCTGACGTCGTCTGCGCCGACAACGTCTTCGCCCCCGTGGTCGCTGGGTTGGCGACTCCGCCGAGTTGGACGGTGAGTGGTGCGCCGGCGGCGACGGTTTCGTTGCTGAAGAACTCGCAGGTTGCTGTGAGCGTGTTCTGGTTGAGCGAGCAGTCCCCGATGTTCTGGTTGCCCGCGGTGAGGATCTGCGAGCTGTTGACGGTGGTCAGTCCGGTGCCGGAAGGGAAGGTGATCGTGATCGCGCTGTTGGCAGCCGTGGACAGAGCGCCGGTCGACGATGTCGTGAACGTGACCGAATACGTGACGGCGCCCGCGCCGGGGGCAGCGTTGCTAAGCGAGACCACCGGCTGCGAGATCTGGTTGTTCGCGGCATCCGTGAACCCGCCGTTGACCGAGGTGGGGTCCGAGGTGGTCTGCACCTTGAGCGTCTGGGCTCCCGAGCCTGCGTTGGTGACTCCGCCGAGTTGGACGGTGAGTGGTGCGCCGGCGGCGACGGTTTCGTTGCTGAAGAATTCGCAGGTCGCTGTGAGCGTGTTCTGGTTGAGCGAGCAGTCGCCGATGTTCTGGTTGCTCGCGGTGAGGATCTCCGAGCTGTTGACGTTGGTCAGTCCGGTGCCGGAAGGGAAGGTGATCGTGATCGCGCTGTTGGCGGCCGTGGACAGCGCGCCGGTGGACGAAGTATCGAAGCTGATCGAGTACACGGTGCGTCCGCCCGCTGCGTTCGTCGGCGCCGAGTTCAGGACCGACAGGCTTGTGATGGGGTGGTTAGCGGCATCCGTGAGGCTGCCGTTGACCGGGGTGGGGTCCGAGGTGGTCTGCACCTTGAGCGTCTGGGATCCGGAGCCTGCGTTGGTGACTCCGCCGAGTTGGACGGTGAGCTCCGAGCCGGCGGCGACGGTTTCGTTGCTGAAGAATTCGCAGGTCGCTGTGAGCGTGTTCTGGTTGAGCGAGCAGTCGCCGATGTTCTGGTTGCTCGCGGTGAGGATCTCCGAGCTGTTGACGTTGGTCAGTCCGGTGCCGGAAGGGAAGGTGATCGTGATCGCGCTGTTGGCGGCCGTGGACAGGCCGCCCGTGGTCGACGTGTCGAATTCGATCGAGTAGACGGTGCGTCCACCCGCGGCGTTCGTTGGGGCCGAGTTCGTCACCGACAGCTTCGTGATCGGGTTGTTCGCGACGACCGGGAACGCGGCTGCCTGGGCGGCGGTGTCTGAGGCGGTGTTGACGGTCAGCGATTGTGTTGGTGCGCCGGTGGGGTTGACCGGCGGGTTGGCGACGCCGCCGAGTTCGACGGTGAGCTCCGAGCCGGCGGCGACCGTCTCGTTGCTGAAGAATTCGCAGGTCGCTGTGAGCGTGTTCTGGTTGAGCGAGCAGTCCCCGATGTTCTGGTTGCTCGCGGTGAGGATCTCCGAGCTGTTGACGTTCGTCAGCCCGGTGCCCGACGGGAACGTGATCGTGATCGAGCTGTTCGCGAGCGTTGACAGGCCTCCGGTGGACGACGTGTCGAAGGTGATCGAGTAGACCGTTCGCGCTCCCGCCGCGTCGGTCGGCGTCGAGTTCACCACCGACAGCTTTGTGATCGAGTTGTTCGCGACAACGGGGAAGCTGGCGGGGACCGCGGTCGTGTCTGCCGTCGTGTGGACCGTCAGCGACTGCGTCGGGGCGCCGGTGGGGTTGACCGGCGGGTTGGCGACCCCGCCGAGCTGCACGGTGAGTTGCGCGCCGGCGCCGACGGTCTCATTGCTGAAGAACCCGCAGGTTGCGGTCAGGTTGTTCTGGTTGAGCGAACACGAGCCGATGTTCTGGTTGTTCGCAGTGAGGATCTGGGAGCTGTTGACGTTCGTCAGCCCGGTCCCGGACGGGAACGTGACTGTGATCGAGCTGTTTGAGGCCGTGGACAGGCCGCCCGTGGATGACGTATCGAAGGTGATCGAGTAGACCGTTCGCGCTCCCGCCGCGTCCGTTGGCGACGAGTTCGTCACCGTGGCGTTCGTTACGGACGATGCCTGCGCGATGCCGGCGAAGACCGCCATGATCAGGAGCGCCAGGACGGTGAGGCAGCCGAGGATGCGGGCTCGCCGGAGCAGCGGCGACGCATGCCCATTCGGCGCGAATCCAGCCTCGACTTCCAACGCGGTCCCTTCAGGTCGCCCCTTGGAGCGCGCACAAGACTCGGCCCCTCGCGCGCAACGACTCCCTGGCCTCTGAACAGCGAAGTTAACGCCTCATCGGTCCGAAGTCAACAATCCCTCCGCATACCTGAGGGTCTCTTCACGGACCGCCGTCGCGGGCGAGGTTCCCGCTAGCGTCGGCACGATCAGCCATCCCGACAAATCCGAAATGCAGCCTCGGCCGGCGCAGCCCACGCCCGGGTCGGGGACGGACCCGGTGATCGAGACCAGGCGCCTGCTCCTGCGACGAGCGACGGCCGCCGATCTCGACGAGCTGATCGCGATTCACGACGACCCGGACATCGAGCGCTTTATGGGCACCTTCGATCGCGACAGGGCGACCGACTGGCTTAACCGGGTCGACCAGTCTTGGCACGCCCACGGATACGGACGTGTGGCGATCACCGACCGCGCGACCGGGCGGCTGCTCGGCCGCACCGGACTGCAGTACTTCGAACAGTTCGCCGAGACCGAACTCGGCTGGACTCTGCGTCGAGACGCATGGGGCTGCGGCTATGCAACCGAGGCAGCTCGCGCGTGCGCGGACTGGGCGTTTGGAGACTTCGAGATCCCATACCTCACGTCGCTGATCGAGCCCGACAACGAGCGGTCGATCAAGATCGCCGAACGGCTGGGGATGACGCCGCTGCGCAACGACTTCATGCTCGAGCGGTCGTTCATCGTGTATGCCGTGGCGCGCGATACCTGGCTCGCGCCGTAGGCGATCACCCCGCGACCGCGCGATCGCGCTCCGCGCATGCGGGGGAACTGACGGTTGCTCGGACTGTGATTTCGTCCGGAATACGTTTGTGATGGGGCTTGTGATTCAGCCTGTGATAAGGTTGAGACGATAAGGAGGCTGCGATGTCCGTTACAGGGGCTCGGCCCGATTTAGCCGCCCACACCAAGGCCATGCGCGCCAGCCTTCCCGAGCTGGTGTCCGAGCTCCGGTCGGTGCTTGGTGCGCGCTTGGTGGCGTATCTCGGGTCGGTGAAAGAGACGCGCGCGGTGCGGCAATGGGCGGAGGGCGAACGCGAGCCGAGCGAGGAAGTGCGCAACCGGTTGCGCGTGGCGTACCAGGTGGCGCTGCCGCTCGCCGAGGCCGAGTCGCCTGAGATCGCGCAGGCCTGGTTTCAGGGACTGAACCCACAGCTCGAGGACCGCTCACCGGCTCGCCTGCTCCGCGAGGGCGAGCTCGAGGAGGTCGGCCCCGCCGTGATCGCGGCCGCCCGCGCGTTCCTGATTGGCGGATGACACCACCGCTGACCGCGGCGCGGCCCGGCGGACCCCTGCACCGGGTCGGCCGTGCACCGGATGCCTGGTCCTGGCCGCCGTGGTCATACGCCGGGGAGGACGGCAGGTTCGGAAACCGCTTCGACGACCCCGCCGGCGCGTACCGCGTGCTCTACGCGTCACCGAGTCGGGACAGGTACCGGATCCCGTGCAGCGACTCGCCGTCCTCGGCGACGCCGCGCTCGAACACGTAGCGGGAGATCTCCTGTGTGAACGCTCGCGGCGCGCAGCGGCGTAACTCGCCCCCGTCGAGATCCTCGAGTCCGTAGTGGACAAGCCGGCTGGCCAGCGCCGCCCGGAGATGGGCGACCGAACCCGGGAGGGGCGTGGCGAGGGTGCCCTGGCAGGGCAGACAGGCAGCGTGCGACGGCCGATCGAGCCGACGATACGAGCCGCGGTGCGCTCGGGGGGGTTGCGACGCTCGCGCGTTGTGGTGACGCGCGCGTGGCGGAGTTCGCCGCTGATCGACAAGATCGTGAAGCAGAACGGAGCGATCGGATGAGCAAGTTGTCATTGCCGGCCAAGCTCCGCGCGCACCGGAGCACCGTGCCGAGGACGATGACCTCTCGCCAGTTCGCCGTTGCGGCCTCACCGCCGCCGGCCCTGCGGTGATCGCGGCCGCCCGCGCGTTCCTGATCGGCGGATGACACCGCTGCTGGCCCGCGGGTCGGCCCGTTAGGATCGCTCGCCGAGTTCGCCTACACCTCGGCAGCAGAAAGCGAGACGCAGATCGTGGCCGCATACAACCCCTACGAGCAACTGCCCCAGGTGGCGCAGTTCGAGCTGACCAGCGATGAAGTGCGAGATGGTGAGGAGCTCGCGCAACCGCAGCTGAGCGGACTGTTCGGCGCCGGCGGCGAGGACGTGTCGCCGCAGTTGGCCTGGAGCGGATTCCCCGATGGCACCAAGAGCTTCGCGGTGACGTGCTACGACCCTGAGGCCCCGACCGCGAGCGGCTTCTGGCATTGGGCGGTCGTTGACATCCCGGCGAGCGTGACCGAGCTTGCGCGTGGTGCGGGCGACGAGCAGGGGAGCGGTCTTCCGTCAGAGGCATTCCAACTGCGCAACGACGCCGGCGTCAGGCAGCACGTCGGGGCCGCGCCGCCGCCGGGGCACGGCCGCCACCACTACTACTACGTGGTCCACGCCGTGGACGTCGAGTCGCTGGGGATCGACAAGGACGCCACGCCGGCGTTCCTCGGCTTCAACCTGTTCTCCCACACGCTCGGCCGCGCGACGATCGTCGCGTGGTACGAGGCGCCGGACAGCTAAGTACCGAGCGCGTGCTCGCCGGCAGACTGAGCGAGATGCGAGGTTGCGGGGCCGACTCGATGTGTCGGAGGAGTTGAACTCGGCTCCGTCGAGCGCCAGGCACGGGTGCAACTCGAAGAGGCCGAGTCGATGAACCTGACGCGGACGCGGGTGACTGGTGCCGCGTCGAGACGACAGCATCGGCCCCAACGGCGACCGCCGTCGCCGTCAGTACACGCCGAGTCCGCCGTCGTCGAGCCACTTGCGGAATGCCGCCTTGGCCCGCTCGAGCGGGACGGGGAGCTCGTTCTTGACCTCGTCGAGCAGTGCGAGCATCCGCGCTCCGAGCAGGTCGCGCTGATGGGCAGTCACGTTCGGGTCATACAGGTAGCGCAGGTGGCGGTAGTCGCTCTTCGCGTAGTAGATGAGGTCGAACTTGACTTCGTCCTCGATGATGCCGCCACGCGATCTGATGTTCGCCTTGACCTCGATGAACATGTTGCCCTTCGGCGTCTCGGCGATGATGTCGGCGACGCGGTTGCGTCCGCCGGCGTTGAGCTTCACCTGGAACTCGAGGTGGGTCGCTCCGAGCTCGCGGATCGCCTTCCTGCCGCCGAGCAGCTCGCCCCAGCTTCCCGTGACCCCGTGGACCTCCCCGCCCGTCTCGACGGTGCGCTGGAAGATGCTGTGCAGCACACTCTCGAAGCCGTCGTGACCGGCCCGCGGGCCGACCTCGGCGACGAGGTCGAGAAACTCGGTGCGGTCGGGCTTTGTCCACTTGAGGAGGTTGTCGAGGGCGGATGACAGGTCCATGGATTGCGAGGCGACGCGCGCCATCTGCTCGAGGCCTTCCAGCTCCCGATCGGTCAGTTTCGCGAGCTGCGCGGCGAACAGCTCCTTGTCGCGCCCGATCGGGAGGTCGGCCAGCTCCTCGCGGAGGGTCGGGAATTTGGCGCGCTGCAGGCGCTCCCCCTGGGTGGCCACGTGGTCCGGGGGGCGTCTGCCGCCGCCCGTCCCCGAGCGCACCCCGGTATCCGGGTCGCGGTAGTTGGCCGGCCGGGAGCTCTTCTTCTTCGCCGGCTTCGACGGCACCTCGCCGGGAGCGGCGGGCGCGCCTCGCGGGCCAGGCCGCGTCGGCCTGGTGTCGGGCTTGGGCTTCGCGGCGGCGCCCTCGCTCTTTCGGATCGTCGCGAGCGCTTCGTCGCCGACCTTCTCGTCCAGGCGGTAGGTGTGCTTCGCGAGGTCGTTGAGAGCATCGACCGCGTTCCCGGTGTCCCGGCCTTCGCGGACGAGCTGCCGGAGGTTGCGCACCTGACCGATGACGACGTCCAGTGCCCCGGCGTCGAGGCCGGCGGAGAACAGGTCCCAGATGAGATCGTGGAGGGACGGCTCCTCCTGGGAGAGCGACTTCGTCCTGTCCAGGGCGGTATCGACGAGCGCCTCCTGCTCCTCATAGTGCGCGATGTCTTTGCCGATCGCCGGCGCATCGATGCCGGCGAGGACGGCGAGGTTGAGGACGATGCCGAGCGACGCGCCGCCCGACGGCAGTAGCGTGAGCGCGGCAAAGGCGATCAGCAGCGCGGCCGCCACGTACCCGCTGATGCTGGTGTCGTGCGCTTCCTTGACGAGGTCGTTGACGACCCCGTCCCACAGTGAGCCGGGGGCGACGAACATGTCCCTGCGCGTGAGCTCGACGGCCGCCGGGAGCCGGAGCGGCGACACCGCGCCGCCCTTGATGTAGTCGAGCGACTGCGTGAGATTCACGAGCTTCGGCAGGATGTGCGCGGCGACCTCGGCCGCCAGCCTGTCCTCGTCGCCGACCAACCCGCTCAGGTCGATCGTCTCGAGCGACTGGCTCTTGTCGCGCCTGTAGGCGTCGAGGACCGGGTCCGCGGCCCGTGCCGCGTCCCATTCGGCCTGTAGCTTCTTCCGCGCGGCCGGGAGTTCGGCCTGCGCCTCGGGCGTCGCTTCCATTGGCCCGGCGTGCGACCCGGCGCCGGTTCCCGGCGCGGGGTTCGCGACCTCGTCGAGCTCAGCGACCGTCTCCTGCAACGCCTTGATGCGAGTCGCCACCCCCCGGAGCTCCGCACGGTTGGTCGCCGTCTCCCGATAGTGCGGGCGTTCCTCGTCGCTCTTGTGGGCGAGGGCGACGTAGTCGGATGCCGCCTCGGTGACGGTCCGGCGCTTCTGCCTGATGTCGTCGACCGCGAACTGCGTGTGCGACGGCGGAAGCCCGTAGAACGCGAGCACGTCCTGCAGCGCTCGGTGGCCGGCGACGACGACTCGCCAGGCGTTCGACATCGCCAGCGAGGAGAACTCCTTCCCGAACGCGTCCCCGTCGGCGCGCACGGCCCGTACCACCTCGTCGCGGACCTCGTTCGAGTCCTCATCCTTGAATCGCAGGTACTTGCCGACGGCGAGCAGCCCCGTGTCGAGCGAGCGCCCGCCTCTTGTCTCGCGCTCGACGAGCCTGCGCAGCAGGATGCTCAGCTTCTCCCGGGACGTCAGCTTCGCGTCCGTCGGGAGCTGCGCATCCGGGTCGTTTCCCTGGACGAACTCGATCAGGCGCATCTCCTGGAGCAGCGCCTTCCTCTCGTCGCCAGTGGCGTGCAGTAGCGCCAGCTCCTGGGCGCCCCGCCGCGTCGCAAGCGCAGCCGGGCGAAGCTTCCCGAGAGACGCGATCTCGGACTTGGGCGAGGGCCAGCGCACGCTCGGCTTCGCGGGCACCGTCGCTGCGCTGGGCTGGCGCTGAACCCACCGGGTGACGCTGCGGTTCCCGTGGGCCCTCTGCAGCGTGACCACTGCCGCGCTCGCTGGCGAGAGTGGCGGGCGAGGGCACTGCTCCGGCGTGCAGCTAGCGTCGTCTGGACGCGCGCCCCACTCCGGCGGGTACTGACGAGTCAGCGGAGCCACGGTCGCTCGCACCGACCCTACCCGAGACGTGGCCGAACCGCAAACCGACGCCCAGCCGCGAACCCCTCGGATTGGACGAACATCCAAGTCCTGGCCGGCGGCAGGCGCGGAGCGGACCCCGGCCGAGCCGGCCGCCGGCCGACCAACGCGAACCAATCGGCGCCGCGGCTGTCACCCGGATGTTCTCCTCGCCTTGGGGACACGCGGCCTGGCGATGGCGGGGTAGCAGCGCGGCGTGCCGCCGCCCGTGGCCGGAATCGGGGGTTGACTGCAGTGGACGGGGCGCCGGGCGACGGTGGCCGCCGCAGGGGAGAGAGGCAGCGTGCGACGGCCGATCGAGCCGGTTGGACCATGAGGAGCCGCGGTGCGGACGGGGGGTTGCGGCGTTCGCGTGTCGTGGTGACGCGCGCGGGACCGAGCTCGCTGCTAATGGAGAGATCGTGGAGCAGCAGGGAGCTAGCCGCCCCGGCGCAGGGTCATGAACTGGCTAGTGGAGCCCGGCCGCCAGCAGAACAGGCGCAGGTGGTGGCTGTAGACGGTCTTGGCCCGGTCGATGCAGTAGTTGACGAAGTCGTCGGTGCGCCCGTTTCACTTGTGCTTTCTCACGCCGGGAGCGAAGTAGCTCTGGCCGGCGTGAAGGATGATCGTCTTGTGGCGGACGAAGTCGGTCACGACCACCGAGTCGGTGATGTCGTGGACCAGCGTTCCGTCGCATCGTGCCGCGATCGTCCACTTGGTGCCGCGTACGGTGGCTGCGCTGTAGCGCCCGGTCGTCGTGAACTTTCCGTGGGCGCTGGCGTGCAGCAGCTGGAGCACCTTGCTCGAGACCTTGGCCGCGTGCGCCTCCCCGGCGGTGCCGCGGTTCGTGCAGATGGCCTGGCTCGGTGCGCCCTTGAACGCGCTCTCGACCATCATGATCGTGACGAGACCCTTGCCCGCTCCGCGGGTCGCCTGCTTGATCTTGAACACGGCGCCACCGAACTGGCCGGTCTGCGTCGGCTTCTTGCCCTTGGCTGCGGCGTCGCGTGCGCTACCACCGCCACCGGTGGCGGTGGTCACCTGAACCGTCCCGTGGAGGGTGTCGATCGGCACGCCCGCCGGAATCTGGCTCAGCTCGGTCAGCGGCACGAGGTGCCCGTCGATGTAGACCAGCACGATCCCGGACACGGGAGCGATGTTGAACGTCTTGCCGAGCGTCGGGGCGCCTGGCGCCGGCGCAGCCGCCGTCGTGAACGTTACGTCCTGCCCGACTGTCGTGCCGGCGCTGTTCGTCGCGACCAGGCGGACGTGATAGACCGCGTTCGGCACGAGTCCCGTGACCGTCACCGGCCCGACGGCGTGGCTCGTGAAGTCAGAGCCGACCGTCTGCGCCGCCGTTGAGTTCGTGTAGACCACGGGGCCGCCGCCCGAGTATTTCGGGTCGAGGCCGTACTGGAACGAGGCGGTTGTCGCGAGGCCGTCCGGATTCACCGAACCTGCGAACCCGGCGCCTCCATCGGTCACCGCGGAGGGCGCGCCGGTCACGACCGGCGTCGGGGATCCCGGGCCCGAACTGAAGGTGGCGGTTACCGTCGTGTCGGCGCTCATCGTCACCTGGCAGGTGGCGGTTCCAGAACAGCCGCCGCCGCTCCAGCCGGCGAATGTCGAGCCGGCCGTGGGGGTCGCGGTCAGCGTGACCTGGCTGTCACCGTGTAAGCGTTCGAGCACGATCGTCGGACAGGCGATCGCGCCTGTTCCGTCGGAGACCGACCCGCCGCCTGAGCCCGCCGAGCGAGACGGTCAGCGTCTCCGTCACGGGCGTGCGGGAAAACTCCGCGATGTCATCCGAGCCGGTGACGTAGACGCTGTCTCCATGCGGCGAGATTGCGATCCCCGGTCCTCCGAGGCCGGTGCCGTTCTCGTTCGGGCACTCACTGTCCTCCTCGGTCACGTCCTGGATGCAGCTATCCGGGCTGGCGAGCTGCACAAGGCCACCGGTACTGGGATCGATGGAGAACTCCGCGACGTCCGAGCAACCGTCATCGCTCGAGCAGCTGACAGCCTCGGAGGAGGGAGCGGCCACGTACAGGTCGGCGCCGTCGGGGCTCACGACCAGCTGATCGCCCGAGCCGATCCCGATGGCCTCGCCGTCGCACCCAAAGTCCTGTTCGCTGTTCTGTTCCTGGAGGCAGTTGTGAGCGTCGGAGTTGCCGGAGTTGCTCAGCTGGCTGAGCAGGCCGGTCGTGGTATCGCGGGAAAACTCGCCGATCGGGCCGCCCGCGAACTCGGATGCGGTGTAAACGTTCTTGCCATCGGGGGTGATGACCAGGCCGGCCAGGCCGATCACGCCGGTGGCGGAGCCGCCACATTCGTCGTCGCCGCCCTGCGGAGTCCCGAGGCAACCGATGGGCGACAGCGTGCCGCCGTCGCCGACCGAGAACTCCGAGATCGAGCCATTCGACGAGCCTGCGTTCTGGGCACCGGTTGTATAGACGTCGTCGCCGAGCGGGCTGACAGCGATCCCGGTGACGTCCGATAGACCGCTCGCGCTCGTGGAGCAGTCATCGGTGTCCTCGTTGATGCTCTGGTCACGGATGCAGTCGTCTGCGCCGTCCGGCTCGACTCAGCGCTCCGTCGTCGCCGACAACGAACTCGGCTACCGCCTCGCCTTCGTCGTCGCCGGCGTAGACGTCGCCGTTCGGGGCCACCGCGAGCGCATCCGGAAACTCGATCCCGTGACCCGACTGGTCGGCGCAGTCCGATGTCTCGCCATCGGTCTGGTCCGTGTTCTCGGCGATGCAGGGATCGGCCTCGAGCTGGGTCAGTGTCCCGTCGGCGCCGACAGTGAACACCGCGATGTCGCCGCCCTCGTGCGTGTCCTCGGCGGCGACGTAAACGTTCTCGCCGTTCGGGCTGATCGCGATCGCCTGGGGATCGACGAGCCCGGTCGCTGACTTATTCGTGCAGCTGCTGTCGCTGGCACTCGAGGTCGGCGATGCAGCCGATCTGCATGCCAGCGAGCCGTCGGCGCCGCGTGAGAACTCGGCGATAGCGCTGTCATTCGGGCCGATCGCGTAGACGAAGTTGCCGTCAGGTCCGGTCGGACTGACCACGACGCCCTGCGTCTGGTTCAGGCCCGTCGCCCTCCGCCGGGCGTGCTGGAGAGCTCCGCCAGCGAGCCGGGAGCCTGCGCCTGTGCGAGCGCCGGCAAGACCGCGAACAGGGTCGCCGTAGCGAACCCGATCATCAGCCGAATGGTCAGGTGAGCGTGAACCTTGCGCATCGGGGACCTCATCTCTACTTTCGTGCTTTGGCGAGGTAGCTCTGGCCGGCGTGGAGGATGATCGTCTTGTGGCGGACGAAGTCGGTGACCGCCACGGAGTCGGTTACGTCGTGGGTGAGCGTGCCGTCGCACCGGTCGGCGATCGTCCACTTCGTGCCTCGGACGGTGGCGGCGCTGTATCTGCCCGTGGTCTTGAACTTGCCCTTGGCGCTCGCGTGGAGTAGCTGGAGGACCTTCTTAGAGACCGCCGCGGCGGACGCGTCGCCCGCCTTCTTGGCCTTCTTGCAGGTGGCGTAGGTCGGGGCGCCCTTGAACGACGCGCCCTCGACGATCGTGAGCGTGACGAGGCCCTTGCCGGCGCCGCGCGTCGCCTGGCTGAGCTTGAAGACCGCACCGCTGAAGGTGCCCTTCTGCGTCTTCGGCTTGGGCTTCTTCTTGGCTTTCGCGGCGGCGTCGTGGGCGGGGTGAGCGCCGCCCGGAACGGCGGTGGTCAGGGACAGGCTGCCGTGGAGCGCGTTGATGACCGTGTTCTTCGGGATCTGCGTGAGCTCAGTCAGCGGAATGAACACGCCGTGGATCTTGACCAGCACGACCCCGCTGACGAGCGAGACGTTGAAGGTCTTGCCGAGCGTCGGGGAGCCCGGCGCCGGCGCCTTCGCGGTGGTGAACGGGACGTCAGGTCCGAACGTCGTTCCAGCGGAGTTCGTGGCGACGAGGCGGACGTGGTAGAGCGCGTTCGGCACGAGACCCGACACCGACGCCGCAACCGCGTGGCTCGAAAAGTCAGAGCCGAGGGTCTGCCCCGACGTCGAGTTCGTGTACGCGATTGAACCGCCGCCGGTGTACTTCGGGTCGAGGCCGTACTGGAACGAGGCGGTCGTCGCCAGGCCGTCCGGATTCACGGAGCCCGAGAAGCCGGCGCCGGTCGGGGTGACCGTCGGGGTGCCGGTGACGACGGGCGTCGGCGCGGCCGTGATCGCGGCCGTGTCGTTCACGGTCGAGCTTCCCTGGCTGTTGCTGAGGGAGTTGATCGTCACTCCGACCGGGTAGGAGCCGCCGGCCGAGTAGGCGTGGTTCCCAGCTACCGCGAAGCTGCCGTTGCTGCCACTGATCGTTCCCGGAGAGGTGGTGCCGTCGCCCCAGTTGATCGTCGCCGAATACGCGCTCGCGGTGGCGCTCGTGTTCGGGTCGGTGATCGTGGCCACCGTGCCGCCGACGGTGCTGCCGGCGGGGCCGGCGAACGAGAAGCCGCCGGCGGGGACGGTGTCGGTGATCACGGTGTTGAACGAGAAGGTCTGCGACGTGCCCTGGGCGAGACCGCGGGAAGCTCCACCGATCCCGGTGCCATTGTCGATCGCTGGCCCGAGCAGTCGTTGCAACCGCTCGTGAGCTCGCTGCCGCCGAGGTCCTGCCAGATGGTGCGGCTGGTAGTTCGGCTGCAGCCCAGCCGCCGCTGAGCTGATCGGCTCGAACTCCTCGCGGACCTGCGTCGCGGGTTGTCGAGAGCGAGCGGAGACCGCGCACGCGGTGTGCTCGGCGAGCGGCGGTTCGGTCGATGCCCGAAGCCGGTGTCGACCCCCGCAGCTGGCAGTCCGCAGCGTGGTAGAGCGCAGCCGTTGGGCATCCATATCGACCGGTCCGATATTCGAGACGGTCACGTCGGTCCGGTAGAAGTCGTTGCCGACGACGTAGGTATCGACCTCGGTGAGCTCGAGGACGGCCGACGGGCCTGTCTGATCCGGTCGGACGATGTCGCCTGGACAACCGTCGTGACCTGGTACGGGCTCGCCGCAGTGCCCGACCCCGCGAGCGACTGGCTGACCGGGGTGAACGGGGTCTCTCCGTTGCGTGAAATGACGGTGTGGGTACCGCCGGCGTGGTTCGCGAAGTCAGGTCCGAGCAGCTCCGGCTTGGAAGTTGTCGCTGAGCCCGTATCCATGAACGTCCCGCAGTCGCCGGGGCCGCTCGGCGTTCGGGAAGAACTCGGTGCTCGAGAACCCGCCGGCGCGCACCTGGCACCCGAGGTCGTTCCCGATGTAGATATCGCTGAGCGGCCCGGCGGAGTGGATGTCCGTGAACGGCGTGGTCGCGGCCGACGCCACCGGCACCGCGAGCAGCGCCACCGTGAGCGCGCCGGCGACCGCAGCGATGATCCGCCGGATCGACCCCCTGCCCGGTGCCACGACCACTACGAACTCCGGTAACGGCCCCGCTTAGGGTTTCTTCGCCAGATAGCTCTGGCCCGCGTGCAGGATCACCGTCTTGTGCAGCACGAAGTCGGTGACTGACACCGAGTCGGTGAGGTCGTGGGTGAGGGTCCCGTCGCAGCGGTCCGCCTCCGTCCACTTCGTGCCTCGCACGGTCGCCGCGCTGTACTTGCCGCTGGTGCGGAACTTGCCCTTGGCGCTGGCATGGAGCAACTGGAGGACCTTGCTCGAGACCGCGGCCGCGCTGGCGTCGCCTGCCTTCTTCTTGCCGCCCTTCTTGCAGAGCGCATAGCCCGGCGCGCCCTTGAACGCGCTCTCGACGATCGAGAGCGTGGCGAGTCCCTTGCTCGGGCCGCCGGCTGCCTGGGTGATCTTGAAGACTGCGCCGCCGAAGTTGCCCTTCTGGGTGACGGTCTTGCCCTTGCCCTTGCCTTTGCCCTTCTTGCCCTTGCCCTTCGCCGCCACGTCGGCGGTCGGGTGAGATCCGCCCGGCACCGCGGTGATCAGCGAGAGCGTCCCGTGGAGCGCGTTGATCAAGGTGTTCTTGGGGATCTGGGTGAGCTCGGTCAGCGGAATGAACTTGCCATGGATCTTGATCAGCACAAGCCCGCTTACGAGCGAGATGTTGAAGTTCTTGCCGAGCGTCGGAGAACCGGGCGTCGCCCCGTGGCTGGTCGTGAACGTCTCGTCCGGTCCGAACGTGGTTCCGCCGCCGTTGGTGGCCACGAGCCGCACGTGATACAGCGCGTTCGGCACCAGTCCGGACACGTTCGCCAGCACGCTGTGGTTGGCGAAGTCGCCCCCGATCGGCTGAGGGGTGGTCGAGTTGGTGTAGTTCGGACCCGAGGCTCCGGGCTTTGAGTACTTAAGGTCGAGGCCGTACTGGAAGTACGCATTCGTTGGCGACCCGTTTGGATTGACGAGCGCCGAGAACGATGCGCCGGTGGCGGTTACGGTCGGTGGCGCCGTGAACGTGCCGCCCTGCGGTCCGCCGCCGGCGGCCAGCGTGTTGATGGGCGGCTCTTCAAGCGAGAAGTAGGTGGATTGCCCCGGTTGGAGCGCGGGCGAGAAGTTGACGACCCCCGAGGACGAGTCCACCGAGACGTTGGTGAAGTAGGTCGTCGGTCCCTCGTAGCCGTTCTGGTTGCTGCCCGTGTAGGCGTCAGCGTCTGGTCCCGGCTCGCCCGGGGCAGGTGGGAACGCGCACGGGTTGCCCGACGTCGGGTCGCAGAGACCGGCCGGCGAGATCTGCTGGCAGCCGACCGGGAACGGCAGATCGGAGCCGATCTCGTCGAATGCGTCGCAGATCCCGTCGCCGTCGAAGCTGAACAGACTCGTGTTGGGCGCGGACAGGGGGAACGACGAGATCGGATCAGACGAGGTGTTGAGCACGCCGATCAGCGAGTCGTCGGAGTCTTCGTACGCCGGCTGAGCGGCGTCGTTGTCGATCGTCGTGCCGTTGTTCGAGGCGACGATCAGGAACTGGCAACCGGTGTCGTCGCCGACCTGCGGGCACTCGGTGAACGCCGGCGTGGCCCCGACGGTGGCAGTGAACGTGTCGGGCGTCCCTGCGCCGGAACAGTCCGTTGCGCCGGTGAAGACGATCGTGCCGTTCTCGGTTGTCGCGGAAGCGTAGGTGTGCGTGCCGAGGACTTCGCCGTTGTGACAGGTATCTGCCGGCCGAGGTGGATCCATCACCCCAGTGGATCGCGATCGCGGTGGCGTCCGTGCATTGCGCGTCGTTGTCGACGACGCCGTTGAATTGAACCCCAGCCGCCGCCGTGATTGTGTCTCCACCCTGCGCCAGCGCCGCCGGCGCCGCGATCAGCGCCACCGCCACGAGCACACCAACGAGCCCGGCCGTCCGCCGGATACAGCACCCAAGCATCCCTGTCATTCCGATACCCCCCGTAAGGTGGCCCCGCGATTTTCCATTTTCGCTCAGCCTCGGCCCCGAGCCGCCGCGACGTTATCGCAAGTTTCGGTAAGGCGCAAGGAACCGACCAACCCCCGAGGAGGCCGCCCCGTCCGCTTGCGGTAGGGCCTGGGGCCTAGCCGAGAGAGGTCATGCCGAGGCTCGTGAACGAGTTCGGCGTGACGTCGAGCGCCTTGACCGCCAGGTCGGCGAACAGCGCGGCGGGCTCGAGATCATCGTTGCGATAGGCACGCCCGTCGCGTCGATCGAGGATCGTCAGAGCGCCGATCGCACGGTCGGCGCGGACGAGCGGGACGACGAGCATCGTGTAGGGCACATACCCCGTTCCCTGGGCGATCCGGGATGCCCAGCGCGGATCGGTGTGGCAGTCGGGGACGGCCTCGGCGGCGGAGCCCTGGACGACCTTTCCCGCGATGCCGACGCCCGGCGGGAGCCTCACGCCGACGATCTCGCGCGCGCCTGCGCCCCACGCCGACTGGTACACGAGCTCGCCGGTGGTCTCATCGATGAGGCAGATCGATGCGGCGGCCGCGCCGAACACGCCGGCGGCGGTGTGTACGACGGCTTCCATCAGGCCGCGCGAGGCGTCGGGGTTGTCGATCGACACCGCGAGCGACACGCCGGTCTCGGTGCGCAGCGGGGCGCCGAGCGCCTTTGCGAACGCGGACACCGACGCGACGCGACGCTCGGGGATCATCTCGAGGCCCGCGGCGACGGTGCGCTCGAGCTCGGGCGTCACGTCGGGGTTGACCGATGACAGCTTGGTCGGATCGGCGTATACCGGCGGCCGGCCCGTGAGCAGCGTCCACAGCGTCGCGGCGACGCTGAACACGTCGGTCCGGGCAGAGACGTTGCCGCCGGCGAACACCTCGGGGGCCATGAACCGGGGCGTGCCGATCCCGACCGTGCCCTGTTCCTCGACCTCGTCGAGCAGGCGGGCGATGCCGAAGTCGACGAGCACGACCCCGTTCTCGCTCAGGATCAGGTTCTGGGGCTTGACGTCGCGGTGGACGATCTGCTGGTCGTGGACGTACTGAAGCGCCTCGCACGCCTGGCGCGTGTACTCGACCGACTGGTCCAGGGGAAGGCCCGGCTGGCCGCGCTGCTTGAGCAGCACGCCGAGGTCGATCCCGCGGACGAGGTCCATCACCAGGTACTGGCCCGACGACGCCGCAAAGTGGTCCGTGACGCGCACGACCCGGGGGTGCTGCAGGCTCGCCAGCAGCCGCGCCTCGGCCTCGAACCGCTGGTCGTGGTGGGGATTCGTGCACTGCTTGAGCGCGACCTCGGTGTCGCTCTCGGTATCGATGGCACGGTAGACCTGGCCCATGGCGCCAGCCGAAATCGGCTCCAGCACCCGGTACCGGTCCTTCAATGTTCGCCCCAAAACCTGAGAGGCCGTACGTGGCTCGTTCACGCGATCAAGCGTCGCCAACACTCCACTTTGTTCCTGCCCCATCCGTTCTACCCCCTGGCAGTGTAGACTCGCCCGCCCTCATAGTCTATCCCAGGCTGCCAAAAACGCGCAAGACGTCTCCCCGGCGGCCGGGTGACGGCTGCCCAGAACGTCGGCGGCGGGGGCGTGGCCACGGATCAGTGCAGGATAAGGCCAATCACGAGGCCGACCACGAACGCCACGAGCACGAGCCCGGCAATCGTCGCCTGCAGCCGCGGGGCAAGCTCGCCGAGGCGCTGGGCGGGGACCGTCGCCGCAACCGGCCGCGCCCCGGTGACGGGTTCGTGCTCGGCGCGGGGCGGCCCATCGGCCGCCGGGGCGGGATCGGGCACCGCCGCGATCGCCGGCCGGCTGATCGGCCGGGTGACGTCGGCGCGGATCGCCGCCCGATCGGCGGCCGCGCCACCGGACGTGTTCGCCCGGCTGCCGTCGGGGGTTGTGCCCACGGCCGGCACCTTGGTCGTCTGGACCCGTCGCGCGCGCTCGCCGCTGCCGGCGGTGTCGCCCCCGTCGGGGCGGTCGTCCTGGGCGGGAATCGCGAAGTTCGACGTGCTCGAGGAGAGCGCGCGCGAGGCTGCCTGGATCAGCTCGGCGGCGAGCGACGGTCGCACCCAGGGATCCTTGGCCATCCCCTGCGCGATCACACCGTCGAGTGCCGGCGGCAGGTCGGGTCGGAGCTCGCTGACGGTCGGCGGCGGCGACATCACGTGGGCGTGCAGCGTCGCGGCCTCCGAAGGCTTGGGGAACGGGACCTCGCCGGTCAGGCACTCGTACAGGACACCCGTGAGCGAGTAGCAGTCGCTCGCCGGCGTGGCGGGCTCGCCCTGGATCTGCTCGGGCGCGACGTAGTCGATCGTTCCGATGAACTGGCCGGTCCCGGTCAGGCGTGCCTCGTCGGGGGCCTTGATCAGCCCGAAGTCAGCTAGATAGGCGTGGTCGCCCTTCCCGATCAGGATGTTCTGCGGCTTGATGTCGCGATGGATCAGCCCCGCCTCGTGGGCGGCGTCGAGCGCGTTGGCGACCTGGGCGAGGAGCCGTACGGTCCGGCGCGGGTCGAGCTCGCCGTCGAGAATCAGGCTCTTGAGGGTCGGCCCTGCGATCATCCGCATCGCCAGGAACAGGCCGTATTCGCTGGTCCCGGCCTCGTAGACGGTGACGATGTGGTCGTGGTCGAGCGCCGCCTGGACCTGACCCTCACGTTCGAACCTGGCCCGGAACCCAGGGTCGTCGCTGAGATTGGGTGCAAGCAACTTCAGCGCCACGACCCGGTTGAGCGACAGCTGAGTGGCTTCGTAGACCGCCCCCATGCCCCCCTCTCCGAGTACCCCATCGACGCGATACCCGGAAACGATGGTGCCCTCCTCTAGCAAAGCACCAGGATTCTAGCCGCGCAGGCCGGCGTCGAGAGCCGTTGTTAGGGGGGCCCCTAACAACGCCGCCGTAGTAGGAGGGCCGGCTGCGAGACTCGCGGGACGATCTGCCGTCGGAGCTTTATGATGGGGCCTCAGAAGTGCCTCAAGACCGATCATGAGTGAGCGATGAGCGTGAGCGACCCCCGCATCGGGAGCCAAATTGGCGATTACAGCGTGGACGACCTCCTCGGAGAGGGGGGGATGGGCAAGGTCTATACGGCGACCGGGCCCGACGGCGGCCGCGTCGCGCTGAAGCTGGTTAAGGACGACTACGCGCGCGACGAGACGTTCCGTCGGCGGTTCTATCGCGAGGCCCGGATCGCGCAGACGGTCAAGCACCCCAACGTGGTCCCCGTGCTCGACACCGGCGAGGTGGACGGCCTGCCCTACATGGCCCAGAGGTACATCGAGGGCATGTCGCTCGACGAGAAGCTCAAGCGCGACGGCACGCTTGACGCCCAGACTGCGGTCCAGGTGTGCACCGACGTGGCCGCGGGACTCGAGGCGCTGTGGGCGGCGGGGATGGTCCACCGCGACGTCAAGCCGGCGAACATCCTGCTCGACGCGAGCGGCCGCGGCTACATCACCGACTTTGGCCTGGCCAAGGACACCCAGGGAAGCCTGCTGACGCTGCCCGGCCAGGCGCTCGGGTCGATGGACTACATGGCCCCCGAGCAGATTCGCGGCGAGCCGGTCACCGCCGCCACCGACATCTACGCGCTGGGGTGCGTGATGTACGAGTGCATGTGCGGGCAACCGCCGTTCGCCGAGGTGCAGGGCATGCGGATCCTGTGGGCGCACCTGCAGGACCCGCCGCCGGACCCGCGGATCAGGCGCCCCGACATGTCGGACGAGTTCGCGCGCACGCTGCTCAGCGCGCTCGAGAAGGACTCGGCCAAGCGGCCGCAGACCGCGGGCGAGTACGCCCGCATGCTTGCCGCGGCGGTCTAGCGGCCGGCGCGGCCGCGCGCTAGCGCCACAGCACCGAGAACACCTCGTGCTCTCCGAGGAGCCCCTTGAAGTGGTACTCGCCGTGGGGCTCGAAGCGGAAGCTAGGGTCGGTCGCGGTGTACTCCTTGGCGGTCGAGGACACGAGGATCTCGCCACCCTTGGCCTGGGCGGCGATCCGTGCCGCGAGCACGACGTTGCGGCCCATCATCTGCTCGGGGTTGCCGATCACGAACCCCGAGTGGAGCCCGACGCGGATCGACAGCGACCGCTGCTCGGCCGGCGCGGCGGTGAACGTGCGCTGGAGGTCGGCGGCCGCGTGCAGCCCCGAATGGGCGCTCCCGAACGAAGCGAGGAAGCCGTCACCCTGAAACCTGGCGAGCTGACCGTCGTGGCGGGCGAGGATCTGCTCGACGAGCAGGTGATGGTCGCGCACGAGCTGCTCCCAGCGCTCGGCTCCGAGCTCCTCGGCCGCGGCGCCGGCGTCGGCAATGTCGCTCAACATCAGCGTCACCGCGCCGTCGGGCGAGCTCATCCTGCCGAGCATCGGGGTCATCGGCTCGAGCGCCGACGCGATCACGTCGATCGAGGTGAGTTGGATCCGCGGTTGCACTCGGTTGGGCTGCCCGGCGTCTGGTCGTGGGCGAGCATACCTTGACACGCCTTCCGCGCCACAGCACAATCGCGCCTTAGGGATGCCGTCGGGGGCTCAAAGCGACCAAGGGACGCGCTTCAGCGCGTTCCCGCCCATCGGGGATTATGGGTTCCTGTCCGATTGTGAGACGACCGCGCTGGTCGCGCCGAACGGGAACGTCGAATGGCTGTGTCTGCCGCGGATGGATTCGCCGAGCGTGTTCGCGGCGATGCTCGATCGCGACGCCGGCGGCTTCCGGGTCGGGCCGTCCGACGTCAACGTACCGGCCGGTAGGCGCTACATCCCGGGGACGATGGTGCTCGAGACGAGCTGGGAGACCCGCATGGGGTGGGTGATCGTGCGCGACGCCCTCTGCATTGGCCCCTGGCACCACGAGGCCGAGCGGTCCCATAGCCATCGGCGCTCGCCCACCGACTACGACGCCGACCACGTGCTGCTCCGGCTGATCGAGTGCGTCCAGGGCTCGGCCGAGATCAAGCTCGAGTGCGAGCCCGCGTTCGATTACGGCGGCCTCGCGGTCGACTGGGACTACATGGGCTCGGGCTACGGCGAGGCGGTAGCGCGCTCTGAGGGGATGAGCCTTGAGCTTCGCCTCGTGACCGATCTGCGTCTCGGCTTCGAGGGCCCGCGAGCGCGGGCCCGGACCACGATGCGGGAGGGTGACGTCGCGTTCGTCGCGCTCGGTTGGTCCGAGCACGGGATGCCGTCGAACTACGACGAGGCGCTCGAGCGCCTCGCCCGGACCCAGCGCTTCTGGCAGGAATGGCTCAAGCACGGCACGTTCCCCGACCACCCCTGGCGGACATACCTCCAGCGCAGCGCGCTGACGCTCAAGGGGCTCACGTACGCGCCGTCTGGGGCGCTGATCGCGGCATCCACCACGTCGCTGCCCGAGGCGCCCGGAGGCGATCGCAACTGGGACTACCGCTACAGCTGGATCCGCGACTCGACGTTCACGCTGTGGGCGCTGTACTCGCTCGGGTTCGAGGAGGAGGCGAACGACTTTTTCTATTTCGTCGCCGACATGGCCGAGGCCGAGGAGGGCCGGCTCCAGATCATGTACGGGATTGGCGGCGAGAGCAAGCTCGAGGAGCAGGAGCTAGGACACCTGACCGGGTATGAGCAGTCGCGGCCGGTGCGGATCGGCAACGGCGCCTACAACCAGGCGCAGCACGACGTGTGGGGAGCGGTGCTCGACTCGATCTGGCTGCACACCCGCTCACGCGACCAGCTGCCCGACCGCCTGTGGCCGATCATCAAGCGCCAGGTCGAGAGCGCGCTGTCGAACTGGCGCGATCCCGACCGCGGCATCTGGGAGGTGAGGGGCGACGCCAAGCACTTCACCTCGTCGAAGCTCATGTGCTGGGTCGCCGCCGATCGCGGCGCGCGCTTGGCCCGGATCCGCAACGACGAGCGGATGGCGACGCGCTGGCAGGCAGCGGCCGACGAGATGCACGCCGACATCTGCGCGAACGGGGTCGACGAGCGCGGCGTGTTCATCCAGCACTACGACACCGACGCGCTCGACGCATCGCTGCTGATGATGCCACTGGTTCGTTTCCTGCCGCCCGAGGATCCGCGGATCCGAGCGACCGTGCTCGCGATCGCGGATGAGCTCACCGAGAACGGGCTCGTGCTCCGCTATCGCGTCGGGCAGACCGACGACGGGTTCGCGAGCGAGGAGGGCACCTTCACGATCTGTTCGTTCTGGCTCGTGTCAGCGCTGGCCGAGATCGGCGAGATCGCGCGCGCCCGGCAGCTGTGCGAGAAGCTGCTGTCGTTCGCCAGCCCGCTGGCGCTGTACGCCGAGGAGATCGACGCCGAGAGCGGTCGTCACCTGGGCAACTTCCCGCAGGCCTTCACGCACCTCGCGCTGATCAACGCGGTCATGCACATCATCCGCGCCGAGCAGCAGATCGAGCTGGGCGCCCGGCGCGCGATCGTGAGCTCGCTGGTCGGTGAGACCGCAGGCACGACGTAAGTGTTTGGTTACCAGCCAGTGAGATAGCTTCCATCCGCATGCCCTGGGTTGAGGTCTTCGCGGTGTTCTTCGTGTCGCATGAGGTCGGCGACTACCTATTCCAGACCGAATGGGAGGCGATGAACAAGGCCGGCGGCCTGTCCTCTCCCGGGGTGAGGCGCCGCGCGCTGCTGTCCCACATCGCGACGTACACGCTCGCGTTCGTCCCGGCGTTTATATGGCTGTGGGACAGCCTGCACTGGGGGGTGATCGGGCTCGCAGCGCTGATCGCGATCCCGCACCTGATCCAGGACGACCGGCGTCTGCTCACGAGCTATGCGCGGATCTTCAAGGGCGCGGACCTCGACGCCAACCCTGAGCTGGGGGCGACGCTCGACCAGGCGTTCCACTTTCTCGCGCTGTTCCTGACCGCGCTCTTGATCGGGACCTGAGTGCCGCGGGACGCGCCCGGGCCGCGTCGCGAGCCTGACTCGCTTCTTGGCCACCAAACCCTTAGGATCGCCGGCGAGACATCGGATAAGGAGATTTCTGGATGAGCACGAGCGAGCAGGAGCTTCCCGGCCCTGTCCTGGACTACATCGGCGAGCAGAGCACGCTCACGCTGGCCACGGCGTCGCCCACCGGCGCACCGCACGCCGCGACGTTCCTGTACGTCAACGATGGCCCGTCACTGTACTTCTGGTCGCGCAGCTCCACCGAGAGCGCACGGCAGATCGAGCAGAACCCGATGGTGGCGTTCACGATCGACGAGTACACGACGGACCTCAACCAGACGCGCGGCGTGCAGGGAGTCGGTGAGTGCTCGGTGCTGCTCAGCGGCGAGCAGATCGCGCGGGTGGCCGACCTGTTCGGACGGAAGTTCCCCACGCTGTCGCCGGGCGCGACGATGAGCATCTCGTTCTTCCGGATCACGCCGACCGAGATCCAGTTCATCGACAACAAGAAGAGCTCGAGCGCCTCGCGCGAGGGCGTGTTCGGCGCGGAGTTCCACCGCGAGCAGTCCTACAGCGTGTTCGGCGGCCTCCCGACGCAGACCGCCCAGACGATCTCGGCGTCGCTGCAGCTGGTCGAAGCCGAGGCCGACTCGGTGGTGGCGCGGCAGGGTGGACCCGCCGACAAGTTCTTCATCGTGGTCGACGGCGAGCTCGAGGTCACGCGCGAGGACGGGGGCAGCAGCGAGACCGTGTCGACGGTCGGCCCCGGTGATCTGTACGGCGAGATGGCGATCCTGTTCGACAAGCCTCGCGGCACCAGCGCGCGCGCCACGAAACCGACGAAGCTCGTCGTGATCGACGGTGACACGTTCCGGACGGTCGTCGCCCAGTCGCTCGGAACCACGCGCGACTTCGACCAGATCATCCGGGACCGCCTCGGCCGGTCCGCAGGCTAGCGGCGAGGGCAACGGGACCGTGCAGACCTTCTCGAGCAAGGATTTCCGGGCTACGGTAGGGGCGTTCGCCACCGGCGTGACCGTCGTCACGACGCGCGGGGAGGAGCACGCGTATGGCATGACGGCGAACGCGTTCTCCTCGGTGTCGCTCGATCCGCCGCTGATCCTCGTGTGCGTGATCACCCCGTCCGAAGGTGCCGAGCACATCAGCCGCAACGGCGTGTTCGCGGTCAACATCCTCGCCGAGGAACAGGAGCCGCTGTCGCGTTACTTCGCATCGCGCGACCGGCCGCGCGGGCTTGACGCGTTCCGCGAGGTGCCGCACCGGATCGGCACCAGCGGGTCGCCGATTCTCGAGGGCGCCGCGGCCTTCCTGGACTGCCGGCTGCACGCCGCCCACGAAGCCGGAGACCACCTGGTCTTCATCGGCGAGGTGCTCGAGATCGCCACGCGCGAGGACGGCACGCCGCTGGTGTTCCACGGCGGCGGCTACCGGCTGCTGCAGGCGCCGCTCGGCGGCTGAGCGCGCGCCGGGATCGATCAGGCCGACGAGGCGGGGCGCCAGGCGTCCCCGTCGAACTCGAGTTTGAGCGGGTCAGTGCCGTCGTCGACCGCGACCGTGGCCTTGCGGCCGGGGAAGTCGATGTGCAGCTTCAGCGACAGGGTGGCCGGGCCGGTTTCGGGTTCGGCGTCGGCTTTGGGGTCGGCCTTCGCCTCGGTCGGCGGTCCGGCCGCGGGCGCGGCTGCGGCGGACTCGCTCGAGCCCAAGCCGCGGTCCGAGCGCCCCGAGGAGGACAGCGGGGTCGCCTGGCTTGTCGGCATGGACGCGACCGAAGTCCCGGGCGGGGACGTCGGCTGTGGCGGCACCGCCTTCAACGAGCGCTCGCTCGCGGGAATCGGAAGCTCGCGGACGACGAGCGTGGTGCCGCCGACCTCGATCGTGTCGCCGACCGAAAGCGTCTGTGGCCCCTTGACGCGCAAACCGTTCACGAACGACCCATTGGTCGATCCGAGGTCCTCGATCGCGCAGAAGCCGCTCCGGTCCAAGCTGATACGGGCGTGCGAGCGCGAGATCTCCTCGTCGTCGGCGAGCCGACCGGCGCCGTCGGCGTGGCGGCCGATCAGTAACTCGTCGTCGAGCAGGATCGACATGCCGATCGCGCGCCCGGCGACAACTTCCAGTCGCGCAGTCGCGGGACTCATGGCCTGACTGTACCGCGAGCGTCGTTGCGCGGACGGTGCCAGCTTGCAGCGATCCGCCGCCATCGGTAGGCTGCGCGGCGCTATGGCACGGCTGCGTGTAGTGAGTGGGCCCAACGCTGGTCTGACGGTGGACGTTGACGAGGAGATCGTCATCGGCCGCGAAGACACCGATATCGCGATCGACGACGAGGAGATGTCAAAGCGTCATGCGGTCGTGCGCCGCCACGCGAATCGTCTCCAGGTCGAGGACCTCGGTTCGACCAACGGAACGTTCGTGGACGGCACCCGCATTGACGAGCCGACCCTGCTCGGCGGCGGCGCGGAGATCAAGGTCGGCATGACCGTAATCGTCGTCGAGGGCGTGCTGCCCGTGCCGGACTCGGGTGACATCACCGCGCCTCGGAACGCCACACGCGTCAGCCCCGCGATCCGCGAGGGCGCTTCGCCGCCTCCGGCCGCCCCGGCTGCTGTTCCAGCGGGGCCGACCGCAGTCGCCGCTCCCGCGGCTCCCCAGCAGGCGGTGGGCGAGTTCCGCCCGCCAGAGCGCAGTCGAAAGCAGCCCGGGCTCGCATCACGTTCGTGGGTCCCGGTGGCACTGTCGTTCGGCACGGTGATCATCGTGGCGATCGCGCTGGTGATCTACTTCTCGCAGCACAGCTGACTGCGACTGCTCGCCCGCTCGGGGGCGCGCCGCTGCCCGCAGCGCGGAGGTCAGCAATGGTTACCGACCGCGAGCGCCTCCGATCGGGCGCCGCAGTCTCCGTGCGCAGCTACTTGAGGGAGAAGTAGAGGATGAGAGCGATCGCGACGAGCGTGAACAGCGCCAGCGGCGCGAGCTGCGCGCGCCGGCGGACCTTCACGTCGAGGTACCTGTCGACGGTCGGGTGCGCGACATCTCCGGCGGGAGCCGCCGACGGCGTCTGGTCGACGCGGCGCACCTCCGGATTGACGTAGGTCGGCTCGCGGGGAGCCATCGCCATCGCGGGTGGAATCTGGATGACGGCCGAAGCGCGGGAGGCGATGTCCTGCCGGGTGCGCAGCTCGAGCACGCTGACGCCGATCAGCAAGTGGTCCCCGGGGTCGAGCCGGGCCGGCCCTTCGAGCTCGTTCTGGTTCACGAACGTGCCGTTCGTCGACTCGAGGTCTTCGACCGTCGCCGAGCCGTCGGGCGCTGGAGTGACGCGGGCGTGCTGACCCGACACCTCTCCGTCCTCGAGCACCAGGTCGGAGCCGGCATCGCGCCCGATCACAATCGCGCGATCGACCGCGATCTGCTTCCCTGCGTCCGGCCCCTCGATGACTTCCAGATTGATCTCGCCCGCCACGGGCGCGAGCATATCGTCAGGCAGGAGTTCGCGCAACGCCACCATCGAGTAGCGGTGTCAGTTGATGAACGTGCCGGAAACACCAGCCTTCTGACCCTTGCGCATATCGCGGGATTCCCTATAGGGTGCGCGGACCATGCCAGCGACAGCACCACGAGATTCAGTAATCGCCACCGTCGGAGACGGCTTCGGTTCACTCCTAGTTCACGTCACCGCTCGCTATCTCGGCTTCGAGAACGAGCAGCTCTCGGTGTTCGGGCCGAGCGACAACCCGGTGGGCACCTATCAGCAGTTCGCTTACAACCTCGGGCAGACCGTGCTGCGGTCGGAGTCCGAGTCGCACTTCCTCGCGCCCGACTGGCCGACGTTCGCCCAGCTCGACGCCTGGTCGCACAAGTCACTCAAACCGCTGTGGCGCACGACGCGACGCAAGTACAACCCTGGGGTTCCCGAGATCCTGACCGAGGCTGCGGTCGTCGCGCGCCGCATGGGCTGGGAGCAGGCGCGGATCCCGGTACGGGTCGGATGGCTGCAGCGACAGATGCAGCCGACGCCGCACTTCGTCATGTACGACGAACAGGCGAACTTCATCGGACGCGCCAAGCACGTGATGCTGTCGCCGGGCCACGGCCCGCTGGCGTTCCCCCCGGTGCTGGCCAAGGCCCGCAAGGACCCGGCGGTCGCGGACCGCATAGTGCAGGCCTACGAGCCCAAGCAGTACGCGCCGGGTGGCCGCTACATCGTGCTCGGCGCGGGCATCGCGTCGGTGAACGAGTGGGTGAACATCATCGACGCCGGCGGATCGGCGCTGGCGCTCACACGAAGCCCACAGCCAGAGACACAAGACCTGAACGTTCCCCGCTGCCTGTTCGAGTCGGTCGGGATCGACGCGTACACGCGGCTGCCGTTCGACCAGCGGATCGAGTTCCTCGGCCAGGTGCTTCGCGGCACGCGGCCCGATCGACGACAGTGGCTCTCGAGAATCCAGACAGGCCAGAAAGAAGGACGATTCGACGCGATCGTCGGCGAGATCGACAAGGTCGAACCGGGGCGGGCCGGCCTGCGGGTGTACGTCAAGAGCATGCACGGCGAGGACCCCGGCTGGCTCGATGTCACCGGCGTCACCGCCGGCACCGGGTTCAACAAGTCAGTGCTGACGATCCCACTGATGCGCCGGCTGGTCGAGTTCTACAAGGTGCCGGTCGTCAACGGGAAGATCCCGCTCCAGACGAACTGTGGCGTTCCCGGACTCGACCTGCCCGAGTCGCGGCTGTGCTGTAACGGGCTGATCGCCAACAACGTGATCCCGCACGGCGACACGATCGCCGGACTGAAGTTCATCTCGCGCCGGTTCGTCGCCGACTGTGCCCGCGCCGAGAAGCTGAAGAAGCGTCCGTTCCCGTCGCGCCTGTCACTGCAGTTCTCGATGGGCCGCGACGTGGCTCACGCGCTCCGGACCGTATCCCCGACCGAGCAGCTCGCGTAGAGGAAGGTCGCCATGTGTCCAACCGTGCTGGGCCGGGTGCAGACCCGCTGGGCGATCCTGATCATCCCGGCGATCATCTGGACGATCGTCTCGATCATCACCCAGAACCCGAGCTGGATCGTCCTGATCGGCCTGTACTTCGTGATCGGCGTCGCGCTCGACACCGCGTTCTACCCGTTCATCATCCGGTGGCAGCCACCGTGGCTGACGTTCGTGCTCGCGGTCGGGGAGTTCATTCTCGTGTACATCGCGGCGAAGACCCTCAAGGGCATCCACTTCGCGTCGGACTGGGAGCCGATCCTCGAGTACTGGATCACGTGGGTGATCGCGATCTGGACGAAGGTCGTGATCCTTCCGCTGCTATCGCTCAGCTGGGTCGAGAACGCCGGCGAGTTCCGCTCCACGACCTGGTCGGTGGCGCCCGAGTATGTGCCGCTGGCGGTGACCGCGTTCACTCCGGAGCTGTCCGAGGGCGGGCCGCCACCGCTCGCGCGCAAGTTCTCGGCCGCGGTGATCGAGATCCCCGAGGAACTCCGCCGGGCACCCAGCCCGTCGGGCGTGTTCCAGATTCCGACAGGACCGCCGCCCGCCTAGATCGGGGGAGGAGCCTCACGCGGCGTCGTCGAGCCGGTCGATGACCTCGTCGCGGTCGGTGCCGTGCGCCGCGAGCACGAGGTCGAAGTCCGAGCCGTAGAAGCGCATCACCGCGACCAGGATGTCGCCGGTGCCGACGGACGCGGCGCCGCGCTTGCGCGCGACGCGGACGGCGAGTTCGCTGACGCTCGTGACCGGGTCGCGGTCAACGCGGCCGGCGGATGACAGCAGGTCCTCGTCGCCCCGATCGACATCCGGGAGCGGCGCCTCGCCGACGCCGAGCGCGCACAGCACCCGTGCCGCCTCGCCGTGAAGGCGCAGGATCCGCAGCCAGCGGAGTGCCTCGGCCCGGCGGGTGGTCGCGAACGGCATCGCGGTCGCGGCCAGGCCGAGCGCCATCGCGGCGTCGGTGCAGAACGGCAGCCCATTCTCAGCGCGCGGGCTGAGTGCGTCCTCGATCGTCGGGAAGCTGTCGAAGCGGGTGTCGAGGCCGGTCAGCTCGAGCAGCTTGCGCTGCTTGGGGGGCACCGCGGCGAGCGCCAGGCGCGCGTCGCGGTCAAGCCGCTTGTGGAAGCCGACGAGCACGCCGAGTCCCATCGAATCCATGTGGGTGAGCTGGGAGAGGTCGAGTACGTAGTGGCCGTAGCCCTTGTCGAGCAGATCGACTAGGGCGAGCTTGAGCTGCGGGGCGGAGGCCAGGTCGAGATCGCCCTCGACCGCAACGACGCAGGTCCGCTCGTCCACCTCCCGGTGAGTGATCGCGAAGGTCTCCATCGTGCATCTGATTTCGGACGTACGCGCCGATCCAGTTACCGGCGTCCAGATCGGCTCGACAAACGTACGTATTGCGAACAGCTCAGACCGTGGTCTGCGCGGTCTCAGCGGCCGCCCGACTCGCCGGCTGGGTCTCGTCGAGACCCCACAGCTTCATCTTCGCGACGCGGCCGCGGATGTCGACCTCGTCGACGAATACCAGGTCGTCCGCCGGCACGACCAGCGCCTCCCGCGTCGAATCGGAGAGGAGCAGCTGGTGCGGCGTGCCCTTCGTCAGGCCCTCGATGCGGGACGCCGTGTTGGTCGTGTCGCCGACCGCGGCGTACTCGACGCGCCGCTCGGATCCGACGTGGCCGGACATGACCCGCCCGCTGTTGAGCCCGATGCCCATCCGGAAGCCGTCGCCGAGACCCTCCGAGCGGATCCACTCGTTGAACCGCGGCAGGCGGGTCTCGAGCATCTCGCGCGCGGTCCGGAGCGCGCGGTCGGCGTGGTCGGACTGCACGAGCGGCGCGCCGAACACGGCGAAGATCCCGTCGCCCATGTACGCCACGAGCGTGCCGCCGTTGTCGAGGATCGCGTCGCTCATCTCGCTCAGATAGTGGTTGAGCACGTCGATCACCTGCGACGGCGTGAGCGACTCCGAGAACGACGTGAACCCGCGCAGGTCGGTGAACATGACCGTGCCCTCGCGCTGGACGCCGCCGAGCCGGAGTCCGTCGGCGCTCTTGAGAACCTCGTCGACGACGTCCTCGGGCACGAACCGCGCGAACAGGTCAACGGTCCGGATGCGCTCGAACGCCTCGGTCACGAGCTGGACGGCGAGCGAACCGACGCCGCTTAGGATCAGCGCGGCCAGCGGATATACGAACGAGACGATCCATCCGGAGTTGAACAGCAGCTGTGCGACGACCGCGAACAGAATCCCGAGCGCGACCGCGATTGCGATCGACACGACCGGTCGTACCCACACCGCGAGCAGCGGGACGCCGACGCCGAACAGCACGATCAGCGCGACGTTGATCCACCCCGGGACGGAGGACAGCGGGAACCCGTCCAGCACGGTGTCGATCGCGCTCGCCTGGATCTCGGGCCCCGGCATCGAGTTGTCGGTCGAAGTGGGGTGGATGTCCTGGAGGTTCGTGGCGGTCGCGCCGACGACGACGATCTTGCCGCGGAAGAAGTTGGCCGGAAGCGGCGGGCCACCCTTCTTGCCGGTTTCGCTGTTGTTGTACGCCTGCGAGAACGACACCCATGGATACGTCCCGGCCGGACCGCTGAAGTCGATCCAGCGCTGACTGGTGAACGGGCGCACGCGCTTGTGCGTCGCGGTCTCGACCGTCTGGACTGCGAGCGTGTTGAGATTGCTGATCGAGTAGTTCATCGTCCGGATCACCCCGCCGGCGGACTCGTTCGGGAACGACCCTTCCGCGGCCACCGACCCGACCTCGGAGAGGAGCTTCGTCCCCTGTCCAGAGCCGAGGAACGCGACGTTGCCGTGGGCGTCCGGCTCGGTGTCCGAGAACACGATCTTGTGCGGGTAGTTGCTGATGTCGTTGAGCAGCGCGACGTCGTCGTTCTGGCCGAGCTCGCTCGGCTCCGAGAGCTGGACGTCGAACGCGATCGCGGCGGGGTGCTCGGACGCGATGCGGCTGAGCAGGCGACCATCGACGGCGCGCGGGAACGGCCACTGCATGTTGAGGTCCTGGAACGTCGTCGCGTCGATCCGGACCACGACGACGTTCTTGGGCGGCTTCTGGGTGCCGCGCACCGAGAACCGGCTGTTGATCGTCGATCCCTCGAGCGAGCCCAGTAGGTCCGTCGCGTACGCCACCACCCCGAACGCGGTTGCGAACAGCGCCACGAGCCCCAGCAGCAGGAACTTCAAGTTCCGGCCGCTCCCGATTCTCGATCGCCGCGTCCGTTTCATATCCCTATTCACCCCTTGCCGGTTGGCCCCGTTTCGCCCCCGCGTGCGCTGCCCCCGGCGGGCAGCGGCAAACTGCCTGCAAAAGTTTACGGGGAAAGCCGACCCCGGACAAGGCAAATCGGGTTACGTTTGACTAACAACCGGCGTGCGGTCTACCGTCCCCGTGGGACCGAGCACTTGGGACAAGGACGACGAGGAATCATCGTGGCGGTGGGCAGCGCCTGTCTAGTCGGCGCCGGGTGTGCGGGCGCCCACACGTCGAGTCGCCCCCACGCGAACACCATCGCCTCCCCATTGCCGAAATTCGCCCAAACCATTGTGCTGAAACCGGTCAGCGGCAGGGTGCTGGTTCGCGTGCCCGGCGGTCCGGGCGCCTTCACGACATTGACGGCGACGCGGGCCGTGCCGGTGGGAACGGTCGTCGACACGACCGCCGGCCGGGTGTCGCTGACCTCGGCCACGCCGGCACCGGCGCACTTCCAGACCGGCCAGTTCTTCCTCGGGGCCTTCCGCGTCGAGCAGACGCGCGCGGGGGGCGCACTCGTCAGCCTCGTGCTCCGCGACAACGCGGCGCGCTCGGTCTGCGGGGTCCCGGCCGCGGCGGTCGTGCACAACGCGGCGCGCACCGCGGCGCTCAGCGCGCGAATCCTCGGGCTCCTCCGAGGCAGCGCCAAGGGCCGCTTCCGGACGGTCGGCCGGTTCTCGGCGGCGACGGTCCGCGGCACCAACTGGGGCGTCCGCGACCGCTGCGACGGGACGCTCACGGTCGTCCGCAGCGGCGTGGTCGTCGTAACCGACTTCCGCCTGCACCGCAATGTGATCGTGCGCGCCGGGCACACGTACCTGGCCGAGGCGCCCTGACCTGAGGCTCGCGTGTCGCCGCCGCCAATCACGATCGTGATCGCCGACGACCATGCGGTCGTCCGCCAGGGACTACGGCTGCTGCTCGAGGCCGAGGACGACCTCGCGGTCGTGGGCGAGACCAGCGACATCGCCCAGACGAGCGCGGTGCTGCGCGAGACCGCGCCGGCGGTCGTGCTGCTCGACCTGCACATGGGGCGCGACCTAAGCCTGAGTGCCCTGTTCGAGCTCCGTTCGGCGTCGCCGTCGACCGCGATCGTGATCCTGACGATGGAGGACGATCCGGCGTTCGTCGCGCCCGCTTGGAACGCCGGCGCGGCCGGCTACGTGCTCAAAGAGGCGTCCCGGACCGACCTCGTGCGCGCGATCCGGACCGTCGCCAAGGGCGGGCGGTACCTCGATCCGGCGATCGGCGGTTGGGCGCTAACGAGCGCCGATGACGCGGCGCTGACCGAGCGAGAACTCGAGGTGCTGCGCCTGGTCGCGCTTGGGTACACCAACAGCGATATCGCGAGCCGCATGTACATCAGTCCGCGCACGGTTGAGACTCATCGCGCGAATCTCCAGGCCAAGCTCGGAGTCACCGGCCGGCCGGAGCTGGTCCGCTACGCGCTCGAGCACGGGGTCATCCACCGGTGAGCACCGCCACCGGCCGGGCCAGGCAGATCGAGCTCGAGGCGGCGCAGCGGAGGGTCGTAGAGCGCTTGCGGGCCACGTCGCCGACGCCCGTGTCGACAGGCAAGCGCGCCGGCATCATCGCCGTTGCCGCGCTCCTGTTCGCGGTCGCGTTCGCCTCAAGGCTGGCAGTCAACGACCCCGATGCGCTGTTGGCCAACTTCTACATCGTTCCGATCGCGGTGCTGGCGATCGAGTTCGGGACGAGGGCCGGACTGATCGCGGCCGCTATCGCGTTCGCGCTCGTGCCCGCGTGGGCGGTGATCGACTCGGTGCACGTCGACGCGCTCGGGTATGTGTCCCGGGGAGCCGCGTTCCTGGTCACCGGTGTCGTTGTCGGCGGGTTCTCGGATCGCCTGCGCAGGGACATCGCCGAACGCCAGGACGCCCAGCGCGACCTGGCTCTGTATGCCGATCAGCTCGAAGGCTCCAACCGGGGCTTGGCGCGGAGCGTCGGACGGCTGGAGGCGTTCGCCGAGATCGCCCGGGCGGTCGGCGGCGAGACCGATCTCGAGCGGATCCTGTCGCTGATCATCGCGCACGGCCGGGAGATCGTGGCCGCCCGCACGCTGGTCATATACCTACCCGACGGAGACGAGCTCGCGGCGGTGACGGGCGGCGCGCGGCGCTCGGAGTCAGAGCCGCGGCTGCCGCTGAACGGCTCGCTCGCCGGCCAGGTCCTACTGTCCGGGCATCCGCGGCGCGCGGGGGCCGAGGCGGACGGCGCGCAGCTCGAGCAGCTCGCCCCCGACGCCACCGAGGCGATCCTCGTGCCGCTGGTGTTCCGCGGCGAGCCGCTCGGCGTGCTCGCGGCAGTCAACGGCGCCGGCGAGCGCCGGTTCGGCGACGAGGACGAGCAGCTGCTGATGTCGATTGCGGCGAGCGCCGCCACCGCGGTGGCCACCGCGCGGTCGGTCGCCGCCGCCCGGCTGCGGCTGAGCGTCGAGGCCGCCGACCAGGCGCGCGCCCGCTGGGCTCGCGAGCTGCACGACGAGACGCTACAGGGACTGACGGGGGTGCGGATGGTCCTGTCCGCGGGGCTCGCGCGCGACGACGGCGGTGCGCTGCGCCGTGCCGCCGACACCGCGGATGCGCACCTCGGCGAGGAGATGCGCAAGCTGCGCGACCTGATCGCCGAGCTCCGCCCGGCGGCGCTCGACGATCTTGGGCTCGGCCCCGCGATCGAGTCGCTGGCCAAGCGCCAGGCGGCGATCGCGGGATTCGCGGTCGAGGTGGACATCGGCCTGGACTCCGAGCAGCGCCTGGCGCGTGACACCGAGACCGCGATCTATCGGATCGTCCAGGAGGCGCTCAGCAACGCGGTCAAGCACGCGCAGGCCGAGCACGTGGGCCTGCAGGTCGAGCTTCGCTCCGATCAGGTTCAGCTGGTGGTGCAGGACGACGGCCGCGGGTTCGAGCCCGGGGGTGTGCACGCGGGCTTCGGGCTGACCGGGATGCGGGAGCGTGCGCTGCTCGCCGGCGGCCGCCTGTCGGTGACCTCAGCCGCAGGCGGTCCGACGTCCGTGACCGCGGTGCTGCCGCTGCCGCATCGATAGACGGCGAGACGGTACGAGCCGCTCGCGCCCCTGCGGCCGATCACCCTGCCGGCGTGAATGTGCTGTGGCCAGCGCGCACGGTAACTGTGGTGTGTGTGGCGAGATCCTCGACCACGACCACCCCACGGCTGACGCGTACCAGCGTGCCGTCGCAAAAGTCCTCGGTCAGCCACTTCGTCCCGCGCACGGTCGCCGCCGCGTAGCGGCCGTCAGTTCGGAACACGCCGGGTCCACTCGCCCACAGCAGGCGCAGCACCCTGTGCGGCAGCTTCGTGCGCGGCGCGGCGTCGCCGCTCGGCGCCGCGCATGCCGCGAATCGTCCGCCGGCGAGCCGGATCTGCGCCACCCGGTTGCTAGGAGATTGCGTGATCCTGAACGCCCCGTCGTAGAACTGGGCGTCCTCGACGTCAACGGTCGCGGCGTTCGCGCCGCCGGCAGGCGACGGCGGAGCGGCGCGCAGGTCGACCCGCCCCTGGGTGGTGTCGATCAGCGATCCGACCGGGATATTGCGGTCCTGCGTGCCGAGCCTGAACGAGTGGCCGCCCGGCGTGGTGACGATCACTGTTCCCGACACCAGCCCGATGTCGACGGAGCGACCCAAGCGCGGCGGAGCAAGGCTCGCGTCCGCCACCCCGGCAGCGAGCATCGCGCCAATGACCGCCGAACCGACGATGAAGCGCGCCCTCACGAGACGGATGTTATGCGACGCCCAAAAAGGCGCCGACCCGAGGCGTTATGCCTCGGGCCGGCGCCGGCTAGCCCCCTGTGTCTGCGATTTGGTCAGGTGACCGAGATCGGCGGCTCGTCGGGAGAGGGTCCCTCGGTCGTCGGGACCGTCGCGCTGGACGGCCGGCGAGTCGAACCCAGCAGGCCCGACGCGCCTCCGGCCATCGACCACCGGAACTGGGTGACGTTCTCCTTGGGCGCGAACAGTCCGGGCCGGGTGCCTCGCCGGACGAACAGCACGGGTGACGAAGCGGAGCCGGCGATCGCCGAACGAGTCGTCCCGAGACCCTCGCGGCGCCACCGATCCGAAAGGCCGAGCACGAGCAGCCCGGCTCCGTCAGCGGCCTCGATGATGCCGTCGCGTCCGCCGGCCACGACCAGCGGCTCGGTCGAGATTCCGGTCGCCTGCTGCACGAGCAGCCCGGCGTCGGCGAGCATCCGTGTGACCGATCCTCCCTCGTCGGTCTGTCCGGCCGCGCCGAGCAGCTTGAGCGGTGCTCCCGAGCTCGCCGCGAGCCACGACCCCAGCTCAAGCGCGGCCCAATCGTGCTCGGCGCCGCCGAACGGGACGAGCACGGGCTTGTCGGGCCCGAGTTCGATCGGATCTCCCTCCCTGGCGACCAGCACGGCGACGTCCGACGCCGCGTGCTCGAGCAGCTCGGTGACGTCGCCGAGTGGCACTCCCTCGCCGATTAGCCGTCGCCGGCCCTCGGTGAGGACGAGATCGACGGGCTCGCGCTCGACGATATGGGCTAGATCGGACCCTGGGTTCGTCGAGGTCAGCGCCACACCGCGCACCACGACGCCATCGGACGCCAGCTTCTCGCGCAGGTCGTTGATCTCGCGCGACGCCTGCTCCAGGGCGAGGTTCTCCGACTGCAGGCCGCCGCGCACGCCCGCGCCTGCGCCTCGAGGGGGCCGGACCAGTCGAGCGATGATCATCTCGCGCATCTGTCCCGAGCGGGCCAGGGGCTCGGCCAGCGCTACGAGCTGACCGATGGCGGCGTTGGTCTCGGGAGCCACCAGGATCGAGCGCTCTGGCACCGGTAGCTCCGGGTGCGCCTGGACCGCGGCAAGCGCTGCGTCGGCGAACTCGTCCTCGACGGCGGTGCCGTACTTGTTCTTGGGATCGAGCAGCTTCAGCAGCGGCCCGGCCATCAGCGTGGTGACGACCGCCATGATCACGAGCATCGCGAAGAGCGTGGGCGAGATCGCGCCGGCGTCGAGCGCCAGGTTGAGCACGATCAGCTCGGTGAGCCCGCGTGTGTTCATCAACGTTCCGATAACCGACGATGACTTCCAGTCGTAGCCCGTGATACGGGCCGCGATAGCGGCTCCGGCGAGCTTGCCGAGGATCGCGACCGCGATCAGCAGCAGCGTGAGCAGCCACAGCTCCGGACGGTCGAGCAGGCCGACGTTCGTGCGCAGGCCGGTGTAGACGAAGAAGATCGGCAACAGCAGCGTGACCACGAAGTCGTCGATCCGCCGGGTGATCTCCTCGTTGAGCCGCGCGTGCCGCGGCATGATCAGGCCGAACACGAAGCCGCCGAAGATGAACGCGATGTTGATCTCCTCGGTGACGTATGCGGACAAGAGCACGCCGATGACGATCGCGGCGAACCACGCGCCCGGCATCCGACCGACCTGGTCGTACGCGGTTGCCATCCGAGCGACGATCCGTCGCACGATCAGCGCCATGATCAGCACGTAGACCGTCGCCTCGGCGATCGTCTTGACGACGTCCCCGAACGTCCCCGACGATGCGATCGTCAGGGCGAGCGCGATCAGGAACCAGGCGGTGACGTCGTCGATCGCGGCGCACGCGATCGCCATCGCCCCCACGGGCCGCTTGAGCATCCGGCGCTCGGCGAGGATGCGCGCAAGCACCGGGAATGCGGTGATCGACATCGACACACCGATGAAGAGCGCGAACGCGACGAACTTCTTGTCCGGCCCGACGAGCTTGTAGAGCGGTAGCGCGACCGCGATACCGAGCAGCAACGGCAGAGCGACGCTCGCGTTCGAGATCGCCGCGGCCTTGGCGACCTTGCCCTTCAGCGAGCCACGATCGACTTCGAGCCCGACGAGGAACATGTAGAAGATCAGGCCGAGGTTGGCCACGACCCCCAGCGCGGGCAACACGTCGGTCGGGAAGAACGTCGCCTGGAGGTTCGGCGAGATCGCGCCGAGCAGCGACGGGCCGAGGCACAGGCCGGCGACCACCTCGCCCATTACGCGAGGCTGACCGACCTTCGTCGCCACGTAGCCGAAGATCCGGCAGACGATCAAGACGAGCGCGATCGACAGGAACACAGCAGCGACGAGCTTGTTGAAGTCAGAGCGCTGCTTGGTCGCCGTGAACTTCTCACCGGCGGGAGACAGCCCCGACGGCGTCGTCAGCGCCGGCTTGGCCGACGCGGTCTTCGACGGGGCCGGCGTCGCCACGTTGAGCGGGATTACCGTGACCTTCTGGAGCAGGAGGTCGTTGGCGGTCGCGGTCAGGCGAGCGGCGCCGCCTTTGACGCACTTGACGTCGCCGAACACGCCGGCGGTCTTGCTCGAGTAGGTGACGGGCCCGAGTAGCGTGTTGCTCGAAGAGTAGAGCTGGGCGACCGCGCCGGTGCCGTGGATCGAGAACGAGCTTCCGAAGCAGGTCGAGGCCGGGGACAGCGTGTACGTGCCCTGGATGTTCGTCGGCGTCCGCGGCGCGGCGGCGCCCGGCGGGGGCGGGGAGCTGATGTAGTTGGCGGCGAACGGGAGCCCGCCGAGGGTTCCGACGATTGACGCCTTGGCTCCCGGAGTCGCGATCGCGTCGAGTTTCAGCGACTTGCCGCCGGATACGCAGTCCACGGATCCCGTCAGCCGATGGCTGTTGCCGGGGAGCGTCTTCTCATCGAGTCTGAGCTGGCCGCCCAGCGTGCTCTGGTTGTTGGTGAAGTTGACGAACTGCCCGGACTGGAGGACGTTGAATGACGGGCCTGCCGCCGCTACCTGCGTCGGCGCGGTGGCCGGCAGCGGGATACCGCCAGCCGGCTTGGGCACCGGTCCGATGCACGGGCTCGCCGCCGACAGCGTGTAGCCGCCGGCGATCGCCGGCTGGGCCTTCTCGTTGCCCCCCTTGCTGACCACGAATACCACGACCACCACCGCGATTGCGGCGATGATTGCGTAGAAGATGGCGAGCCGCCGCGCCAGCCGGCTACCCGAGATTTCCGTCTGCCCCGGCATTTAGCCCCCTTTAGGCTCGGTCTGTGGAGTTCTCACCCGGCCGGCGCAGCCCCGCCCAGCCCGGTCGCGCGAAAAAGTAGCCGATTAGGTCCCGGCGCACATCCGGAACGCGCCATCGAACTACATCCGTAAAACACCGCAATCTTGCTCCGGGAGGTACCCCGTCGGTGCCCGCCGGGAGGTACCCGGTCGGTCCCTGGAGCGCGCGGCTACAGGCCCAGCATCGAGGCGATCCGGACCCGCTGTGTCTCGTTCGTGCCCGAGTAGATCGGCGCCCCGATCGCGTCGCGCAGGCCCTTCTCGAGCCCGTACTCGCGCGTGTAGCCGCGGGCCCCGAAGATCTGGATCGCCGACAGCGCCGAGGCCACGTTGGCCTCGCTCGTGATCAGCTTGGCCATCGAGATCTCTGTGGTGACGCTGCGGCCGCGATTGAAGCGCCGCGCGGTGTCGTACAGATGCTTGCGCGAGTTCTCCAGGCCGATCTTCATGTCGACGATCTTGCCGGCGATGTACTGGTTGGAGCCGATCGAGCGGCCGAATGCCTGGCGTTCCTTGGCGTACTTGATGCAGCGGTCCATCCGCTCTTGCATCTCGCCGACCATCATCATGAAGATGCACAGGATCTCGTAGTTCATGACGTGCTCGAGGATGAAGAAGCCCGAGCCGGGCTTGCCGAGAATGTTGTCCCTGGACACGCGGCACCCGGTGAACTCGAGCTCGCAGAACGGGCACGTGTTCAGCCCCAGCTTCTCGATCGGCTCGCCGACGTGGAACCCGGGCGTGTCGGTGGGCACCATGAACGCGGTGATCCCGGCGGCCCCGCCCTCGGTCCCCGTCTTGGCATAGACGGTGATGATGTCGGCGAGCGGACCGCTCGTGATCCAGATCTTCTTGCCGTCGATGACATATTCGTCGCCGTCCTCGGTGGCGGACGTCGCCATCGCCGTCGCGTCCGAGCCTGCGGACGGCTCTGAGATCGCGTGAGCGCTCAGGATCTCACCGTCGATCAGCCGGGACAGGTAGCGCTCCTTGAGCTCATCCGATCCGAACTTCTGCAGCGGGATCGCGGCGCTTACGACCTGCGTCGCGGCGCCGAACAGCAGTCCGGTGTCGCGGCACCCATACCCGAGGTTCTCGAGCACGTAGACGAGCGTCAGCACGTCGTGACCCAGACCGCCCCACTGGGGATCGAACGGGATCCGCAGCACTCCGGACTTGCGGATCAGCTCCCACTTGTCGCGGTTGAACCGGTTCGCCGCGTCGTCCTCGAGGTGACCCTCGTTGAGCGCGTCGAAGTACTCGTTCAGTGACTTGCGGAGTGTCTTCTGCTCGTCGGTCCAATCACCGGTTGGGGCGGTCAGCGCCATCCTCGCTCCTCTAGTAGACGGATGAGTGGATCCCGGACTCCGTCAGGCGGTGTGCCTCGTCGCCGGTCAGCGCGGGGGTGAACATGCACACCAGCCGCAGGTCTTCGTCGTCGGACGCGACCAGGTCGTGAGCGTCGTGCTCGTTGAGCGAGTAGATGGTGCCGGGCACGATCTCGTGCTCGGTACCGTCCAGCTCGACCACCTTGCCGCTGCCCTCGATGCAGTAACAGGACTCGAGATGGTTCTTGTATTCGAGCCGAGATTTGGACCCCTTGCGCACGATCGTGTCGGTGACCGTGTAGCCGAGCCCGTCGGCCTCGAGCAGGAAGCGCCGGCTCAGGCCGTTGCCCCACTCCACGGTCTTCACTTCATCGAGCTTGCGAATGATCATGTATGGCCCCTTTTGTTGTTTTGTCCTGTCACGCTGGGCTTTCGGGTGGGAGGGCGGGTGGGAGGGCTCCCAAATCCACGAGTAACCCGCGGAAGTCTTCGACCACATCACGCCCGGCGGCCCGCGCGTCGGTGACGCGCGCCACACACGTGCTGCCGACGATCGCGGCGTCGGCGCCGACGGCGCCGAGCCCGTCGATGTGGCTCTTGTCCTTGACTCCGAAACCGACCGCGATCGGCACGTCGGTCTGGGCGCGCAGCGTCTCGAGCACCGGGATCAGCGTGCCGTGGTCGGGTGGCCCGACCGTGCCGCTCCGGCCGTAGGCGGCGACCAGGTAGATGTAGGCCGAGCCGTGCTCGGCGGCCTCGGTCAGCACGGCGGCGTCCGACGTCGCGTAGCACGTGGTCACGATCGGCAGATCCACCGTCCCCGCCGCCTCGTAGTACTCGGGCTTCAGCCGGGGCGGCAGGCCGTGGACGAGCAGCCCGTCGGCGCCGGCGGCGTGCACGCGCTCTAGGAACTCGCGCATCGGTGTGCGCTTGATCGAGTAACTCCAGTCCGCGAGCAGCGCGATCTTCATGTGCTTCAGCTCGGGGCGGACGGTGTGTACGAACTCGAGCACCGTGTCTCGGTCTATCCCGTCCTCGAGCGCGCGACTCGCGGACGCGCGGATCACCGGCCCGTCGCTCGCCGAGTTCGGGAACGGGATCGCGAGCTCGAGGCAGTCGATGCCGGCCTCGTCGAGCATCAGCACGAGCTCGCGGAACGTGTCGAGCGGCGGGTCGCCTGCGTTCAGGAACAAGGCCAGTCCGGGCCGTCCCGGTTGGCGGTCGGCGAAGAAGCTCATGCCTTTGCTGCTACCTGGCCGTGCTCGCGCATCCGCTCGATCAGCCGCGCGGGCTCGCCGGCGTTCATCGCCTCGGCGGCACGTGTGAGTCCCTCGTCCCAGTCTGCGACGACCTGGCAGTTGATCGCGAGCGCGGCCGCGTTCAGCTTGATGCTGTCCAGCGCCCCGGGCGGGCCGTCGCCGCTGATCAGCCCCAGGAAGTGATCGACGGTCTGCTCGAGGTCATCCACCGGGAGCAGATCCTCGAACGGCCGATCGCTCAGGCCGAGCTCGGAAGGGCTGAGAATGAACTCCTCGCCCTTCGCGCTGTCGTACACATGGCAGTCGACGACGCTCATCAGCTCATCGACGCCGACGTCGTTCCACACCACCCAGTAGTCCTTGCTCGGGTCTTCTGACACGAGCCCGCGGAACGTGGGCAGCACCGTGTGATCGGACACCCCCGTGATCTGCAGGGACACGGGTACCTCGGCGAGGAACGGCCCGATCAGGTTGAAGAACCGCCCGACGGTCTTCATGTCGAACGGCAGTATCTGGCGGGCCAGCATGCGGAGCTCCTTCGGGTACACGAACGGGCCCGCGCAGGCCATCCCGAACGTGTCGAGCATCTCCTCGGTCTGCTCGTAGGAGCTCGTCTGCCGGATGCCGAGCCGATCGAGCAGATCGACCGAGCCCGTCCGGCTGGCGTACGCGCGCGACCCGGTCTTGATCACCCGTGCGCCCATCGCCGCGGCCACAAAGGCCGAGGCGGTGGACAGGTTGAAGGTGCTCGGACCCCCGCCCGTGCCGACGATGTTGACCGTGCGGCGCGGCGGCGGGTCGGGGCGCGGGTTGCGCTCCTTGAGCGAGCTCAGCAGCGTGCTCACCGACGTGCCGTCCGGGATCCGGGTGGTCAGCGACGCGAGGACCGCGAGCGCCTCGCCCGGATGCAAGCTCTTGGCGGCGAGGCGATCCCAGAAGTCGCCCCAGACCTCCGCGGAGATCGGGTAGCGCTGGGTGACCAGCGCCGCCAACGCTTCGGACGGCGTCTTACTCGGCATGCGCCCCGTCGCGCGCCTGATCCACGTACGCCTTGATCGCGGCGACGGTGCGGAAGCTGTCGGGTCCGAGCTCGGAATCGTCGACGCCGATGTCGAACTCGTCCTCGAGCCACGCCACCACCTTGAGCAGGCCGAGGCTGTCCACGACCCCGCCGGTCAGCAGGTCGAAGTCGTCCTCAAGCTCGTCCACCGACACGTCCGGCATGAACTCCTCGACGATGAACGCCTTGATCTTCGCGGTGGTTTCATCCATTCGCACGACTCCTCTCTAGCTCGGCGGCGACCGCCTTGCGGTCGACCTTTCCAGTTGATGTTTTGGGTAGGGGCTCGGTCACGATCTCGATCGTCGAAGGCATCTCGGTGCGGGCGAGCCGGGTGGCGCAATGCTGGCGGAGCATCAGGCTGTTGAGCTTCACGTCGGCCTCGCGGCGCACCGCGGCGTGCAGCCGGGCGCCGGCGAGCTCGTCCGGGACGGCGATCACCGCCACCTCGACGACGGCGGGATGCTCCTGGATCGCCTGCTCGACGACCTGGGTCGACACGCGGACGCCGCGGACCTTCACGTAGAAGTCGGAGCGCCCCTCGAGCGTGAGCGTGCCGTCGTCGTGGCGGCGGACGATGTCACCAGACTTGTAGTACGTGCGGCCGCCGTCATCCTCGAGCGTGACGAACTTCCCCTCGTTCAACGACGACTTCAGGTATCCGCGGGTTTGGAACGGCGTCCGCACCATGAACTCTCCGGTGCCGGGGCCCTCGAGCGCGGTCCCGTCCTCGGTCTGCACTCGCGCGATCACGCCGGGTATCGGCTGGCCCACCGGGACGTTCGAGGGCACGTTGCCGTCGGCCAGCCCGAGGAACTCGTGGATCAGGCTGTCGTTGGTCTCCGTGCACCCGTAGATGTTGAAAAAGCGCGCGTTCGGGAACAGCTTGGGAAGCTCGGCCAGCGAGGTCGCCGGGATCTTGTCTCCGGTGGTGATCACGTGGCGGACGCTCGGGAACGTCCGGCCGTCCTCGCGGTTGACGTCGATCAGCAGCCGGTACAGCATCGGAACCGCCTGGAGCACGTTCACCTGGTGCTCGCCGACCAAATGGGCGAGGTACGCCCCCTGCGTGGCGCGGTCCTGGTCGACGAGCGCGACCGTGCCGCCGTGCTTGAGCGTGGTCCAGATGTCGAGCAGGCACAGGTCGAAGTTCAGCGGGGCGTAGTTCGCTACGACCGTGCCCGGCTTGATCTCGAACTGCTCGGCCGCCCAATCGGTGAATGCGTCGACCCCGGGCGCGGTAAGCGGGACGATCTTCGGCAGTCCGGTCGATCCCGACGTCGTCAGCATGAACGTGACGTCGTCCGCGCCGCCCGCGGGCGGCCACTCCGACGCGCCCCCGTCGGGCTGGGCGCGCGTGTCGTCGACGAGCGCGCGCAGGCTGGCCGCGCTCTCGCTGCGCGGCCCGTGTGGCGAGACCACCTGGCTCGTGCCCGCCTGGGCGAATAGCGCCGCGAGCGTTTCGGACGCGAGCTCGATCGAGGGGAGCAGGAACGAGTGCCCCGCGCGCAGGCAGGCGAGGATCAGCGCGATCGCCTCGGGCGACTTCTTGGCGCGGATTCCGACCGGTCGGTCCTGCGGCAGACGCGCGCCCTCGAGGTCGGCGGAAGCGGCGTCCGCGAGCTCCCGGAGCGCGGCGTAGGAGATGGGCTCGCCGTCCCAGATCAGCGCCGGCGCATCGGGCTGCCGTTCGACCTGGTCGGCGAAGTGGTCGGCGATCGAGCGTGCGGTGGTCTGGCTCATGGCGAGGGTGGGCGGGTTGCTGTCACCGGGGCCTTCAGCTCGACGCGGTCGCGCTCGAACTCCTCGACCCAGCCCCGGATGCTGTCCGCGCGTAGCAGCCCGGTGCCGATCAGAAGTCCCTTGAAGCCCGAGTCGACGAGCTCGGCGGCGATCCTCGGGTCGAGGATCGCGCTCGCGCTGACCGGGCACGGCGTCCCCTTCCGGATCGTCGCCTCGAGCAGCGCCCGGCTGGTGTCGAGGTCGCCGGGCTCGCGCTCGCGCGTGTTGATGTCCTTGTTGTTGACCGCGATGACGCAGTCTCCGGGGTGGATCACGCTGTCGAGCTCGGCTTCGTCGACGACCTCGACGAACGGCGTGAGATCGTGTTCGAGCGCGAGCTCGATCAGGTGCTGGAACGTCTTGGATGGGAGGATCTTCGCGGTCAGCAGGACCGCCGAGGCGCCCATCTCCCTGGCCGCGACGATCTGCCGCTCGCGGGTGATGAAGTCCTTCTTGAGCAGCGGCAGGTCGGTCAGGCCGGCCACCTCTCTGAGCATGTCATCGTCGCCGCCGAACCAGCGGCCGGTAACGACCGAGATGCACGGCGCGCCGACGGCGACGTACTGCTCGACGATCTCGGCGATCGTGCGGTCGCCGATCAGCTCGGCGCCCTCGCCGTCCGAGCGCTTGACCTCCATGATGATCGGGACGCGCCCGGCGAGCAGGGCGTCGGCGAACACGCTAGCCATCTCGATCACTCACTCCTACGGCCCGATCCTTCCACACCCGACTGATGTTCTGCACGTTGTCAGCGGAGATCTTCCCATCTCCGGTGCGCGCGTTGGTGTCGATATCGACTCCGAGGAAGCGGGGGTGCGCGGCGAGCGCCGCGTAGTCGTCGCGGTTGGCGGCCGAGATCCCGCCGGCGAGCAGGAACGGCCGGGTCAGCTTGTCGGCCAGCGGCGCGACCACTTCGGGGTCGATCGCCTGGCCGGTGCTGCCGACGCGCCCGTCCTCGGTGACCACGTCGAACAGGAAAACGTCGACGCCGGCCTTCTCATAAGAGGCGAGCAGCGGCGCCTCGACGCACTCGCCGCCGCGGATGTGCAGGACCTTGATCACCTTGACCTCGTCCCCGCCGAGGTCGAGCGCCTTGAGCTTGCGGATCGCGCCCGGGGTCGGGTAGCCGTGAAGCTGGATCCAGCGCACGCGTGAACCGTCGAGCGTCGCGCGCAGCTCGTCGGCGTCCTTGGAGAACGTGACCAGGACCGGCGTCACTGTCCCGGTGGCGGCGGCCGCGTCGGCGAGCGTGCGCCACGCCTCGCGCTCGAGGTCGTGGGGGCCACCCGGCACCCCCCACCACAGCCCGATGAAGTCGACCCCCTGGGCCGCCAGCAGGTCGATCTCCGCTGGTTCGACGATCCCGCACACCTTCAGGCGAGCGCCGAGGGCGGTGTCAGTCAGGCGATCGTCGGTCACATTGATCTCTGACGCGGGCGGCATCGACGTCCCACCGCCCTCATGAGGGATCACGGGAGACCGCTGAGATGCCGTCTACTCGATGCATCTCCTGCGGTCTCCCGGTCCCAATTGCTGTTTTTGCCCCGCGGCCCTGACTAGGTTCCGACCAAGCCGCTGGCGCCCGGCACCGCCATCGCCGGCGTCTGGCCGATGAACGTCAGCACCCCGTTCGCGCCGACCTTGTACTCGTCGATGTGGTGAGTCGCCGGGCTTGCCCCGGTCGAGAGCACGTACAGGTACCGGCTGTCGCTCGAGAGCGTCTCGTCGGTGAGCGCGAACTCGTTCTTGCGCACCGCCGTGTTGCCGATCAGCTTCAGGCCGCCGGTCGGGGACACCCTGAACGCAGAGGTGAATCCACCCGTGGGGGCGCCGCCGCCGGTGTTGACGATATACGCGAACTTGCCGTTCGGGGTGATCGTCACCCAGCACGGGGCGGTCCCGTTGGTGGCCTGTGTCGTGATCGGAGTCAGCGCGCCCGAGCCCGACACCTTGTAGCTGGCCGCGTCGCCGGCGCCCGGAACCGTCAGGCTCGTGACCTGCGACATGATCAGGTGGTTCCTCGGATCGAACGCGAACCCGAACGGGAATGCCGTCGTGGAGTCATGGGCTGTCGGCGCGCTCGCCGCGCCGGTTGCGCTGACCTTGAACGTGTCGATCGAGTCAGCCGCGACCGGGGGGCTCGCGGTCGGATCGCCGAGCAGCGACACGACCAGCAGCTTGCCGTCGTTGTCGAAGCCCACCTGCCTCGCCAGCCCGGGCACCGTCGGCGTCAACGCGCGGATCGAGCCCGAGATCGGGGTCAGATGGCCGGTGGCGCTGAAGCGGAGGCCGGCGATGTTGCCGGGGACCGGCGGTCCGGGCATCGGGAATATCCCGGAGTCGAGGACGTAGAGCAGGTCGCCGTGAATCGTGAGGCTGTTGGGGAACTTGCCGCCCGAGGAGTGAACGCTGACCAGCTTCAGGCCGTTCGCGGTCGCGCGGAACGAGCTCACCGAGTTGCTCCCGGCGTTGACCGCGAACACCAGCTTCCCGTCGCTCGTCTCTACGACCTCGCCCTGGGTGTCGAGGAACGGGCACGTGGGCGCGCACCCGGGCTGAAGCTGCTGGCCGCCCGTGCCGCCGGTGGCGACCGCCTTGACGAACTTGAGCTTCCCGTTGGCGAACCGGTCGAAGATCAGGACCTGGTTGCGCTTCGGGCTGTTGGTCTCGGAGTACACCCGACCGACCGCCTTGGCCTTCGACTTACTCGGGCTGTTCGCGCTCGCCATCCCAGGCAACGCGAACATGGCGACGGCAAGTGCCGCCAAACCCAGCAACACCCAGCGCTTGCCGGGATTGAAGTGCCCCAACGAAATCACGTAATTCTCCCCTCGTTTGTGCCCGCGCACGACTCTATAGCAACCGTCGACCCGCGACCAGTGCGTCCCTGCTCGTGGAGCCGCGACTGTAGCGCATGTCCCGGCGGGCGTGTAATGGGTGTATAGCGGCTGGAAAGGGTTTGTTAAGGGTTCCTGTGCGAGGACTCCTCGGACCCTTCCCGGTCGCTCTGTGACGAGATCTGACGGCGGCAGCCCCGGCCGGGCCGCCGCCGTCATCTGACCTGCGACTAGAACGCCGCCATGCCCGACACGCCGTTCGGCAGTGTCGACGGCGTCGTCTGTATGTGCGTGATGCTTCCGTTCGAGCCGACCTTGAACACGTCGACGTGGCTCGGGCCGCCCATGATGAACGGATCGACCACGTACAGGTAGTGGTCGTTGCTGCTCAGGGCCTCGTCGCTCGGGAAGCCCGGACCGCCCAGGTCGCCCTGTCCGTGCAGCGTCATCTTGCCGCTGCTGCTGACCGACATGACCGACACGCCGCCCTTGCCGGTGAACGTATTCGGCACGGAGTCCGACAGCGTGTTCGACGCGAACGCCCAGCGCCCGTTCTTGGTCACTACGAGCCAGCACGCCGCGCGCCCGTTCGTCGAGGTGTTCTTGACGAGCTTCACCTTGCCGGCCGACGACACGTTGTACGTGGCCGCCGTGCCGTTGAACTGAGCCGGGTCCATCGGGTTGGGCTCGGCGCCGGACGGCGTGGCGACGAAGCCGGCGTTGCTGACCAGGATCTGCTTGCCCCAGGACGAGAACCCGAACGGGTTCGGGATGCCCGGAGTGGCGAATGCCTGAGACTTGCCGGCGCCGCCGCTCTTGCTGACCACGAACGTGTCGATCTCACCGTAGGTGCGCGGAAGCCCGCGCTGGGTGACGACGATGACCCCGCCATTGTCGGCGAAGCCGATTCCCGCGGTCACGCCGACCTTGTCCTTCTTGCCCTTCGGCGTCACGGCCGTGAGCTTGCGGTCAGACCCCGCGATCGGGGTGAGCTTGCCGGCGGACGAGAACTTCCAGCCGAAGATGTTCTGGCTCGTCTCGTTGACGACGTAGAGCACGTTACCGCTGCTGGTCAGGCTGATTGGCAGCTTCCCGTGCGAGGACACGTGCTGGACCAGCTTCGGTCCAGACGCCGTGATCTTGAACGAGCTGATGCTGTTGTCGCCCGCGTTCACCACGAACAGCAGCTTGCCGTCGGGCGTCAGGTTCACCGAGCCCGAGGAGTCGACGATCGGGAACCCGAACGGCGCCGTGCCCTTGATCCCCTTTCCGCCGGTCTTGACAACCTTGCGCTGGGTGAGCTGGCCGTTCGCCGCCCGGGTGAACACGATCACCGCGTTGCCCGAAGGGTCGTTGCTGGTCGTATAGACCGCGTTGTAGTTGACCTTCTTAGTGCCTGCGGACTGCTGCTGATCGGCGCTCGCCAGCGCCGGTGTGGTCAAGGCAAACGCCGCCACAAGGACCCCTAGCAGCTGCCAGAGCCTCAAAACGCGTCCCATAAAGAATGCCCTCCGTGTAGGTGCGTGTGGCGCCCGACCCGCGCCAATTGTCGGCGCGAGCGTACAGCACAGCACAGGCTTGTTGACAAGGGTTGGCCGAAAACCTGCTCGACTACTCCAGTGGGGGTATCGCCGCCCATCTGGCCGCGGATAAGATCCGGCCGACCTTGCGGCTCGGCGCCGCACGAACCGGGGACACACCCGACCAGGAGGGAACGTGACTGACGATAGGCATCCTGCCGGGGCCTACGACGTGGCGATACTCGGAGGGGGGCTGGCCGGGTTGACGCTCGGCTTGCAGCTCAAGCGGCTACGCCCGCAGACCAGCATCTTCATCGCCGAGAAACGGCTTGGGGCCGCGCCCGAGGCCGCGTTCAAGGTCGGAGAGTCGACGCAGGAGATCGCCTGCAACTACTTCGGCGAGGTCCTCGGGCTGATGGACCACATGGAGCGGGAACAGATCCGCAAGTGCGGGTTGCGCTTCTGGTTCCCGGCGGGCGATAACAGCAGCCTGGCCGAACGCATCGAGCGCGGGCCGGCGGCGTATGCCCCGATCCCGAGCTGGCAGTTCGACCGCGGCCGCTTCGAGAACTACCTGGGGGACGAGAACCTCGGAGCCGGTATCGACCTGTTCGGGGCCACCCGGGTGACGGGCGTCGAGATCGGCGATCCGCATCGGGTTACGATCACCCCCCGCGCGGGCGGCGAGGAGTCGACCGTTCAGGCCCGCTGGATCGTGGACGCGAGTGGCCGTTCCTGGATCCTCAAGCACAAGCTCGGGCTGCTCGAGGACAACGGGCACATGGTCAACTCGGTCTGGTTCAGGCTGGCCGGCGGCCTCGACATCGAGTCGTGGGCCGACCCCGACGACGAGGAGTTCTTCGGGCGCATGTCCGAGCCCGGGCTGCGCCAGTTCAGCACTAACCACCTGTGCGGCAAGGGTTATTGGATGTGGATGATCCCGCTGTCCTCGGGACCGATCTCGATCGGGATCGTGGCCGATGCGAGCTTCCACGCGTGGGACGAGATGAACACGCTCGACAAGGCGATCGACTGGATCCGGGGGCACGAGCCGCAGCTGGGCGAGACGATCGACACCCGGCGCGACCAGGTCGAGGACTTCCTCAAGGTCCAGGACTTCTCGTACGGCGCTAAGCAGGTCTTCTCCGGCGAGGATCGCTGGTGCCTGGTCGGCGAGGCGGGTGCGTTCCTGGACCCGTTCTACTCGCCCGGCTCCGATTTCATCGCATTCGCCAACACGTTCGCCGCCGATCTCGTCTCCCGCGAGCTTGACGGGGAGGACGTCGTCGAGCGCGCGCAAGCGCACAACGACTTCTTCCTGAACGCCTACCGCGTGCACCTCACCCAGTACGAGGGCCAGTACGTGTTCTGGGACAACCCGGCGGTCATGAACGTCAAGATCAGCGGGAACAACATCTACTACTGGGGCTGCCTGGGGCTGCTGTTCTTCCACCGCAAGCTCACCGACCTCGCGCTAATGGCCGAGATTCGTCCGGACGTGGAGCGGATGTGGGCGATCATCCGGCGTCTCGAGGACATGTACCGCGAGTGGAACGATCTCGAGCAGCGGGAGTGGCGCCGGGCGATCGTTCCGTCGGCCGCGTTCCCGGCTATGTTCGATCGGCATCACGAGATGGTGGCCGGCTTCGACGACGACGCCTTGAGGGCCAGGCTGGCCGCCAACGCCGACCTGCTCGAGGCCTACGCGGTGCTCGCGTTCAACCGGGCCGCGCAGAACCTCGGTGACGCGGCCCCGGGCGACGACGTCAAGATCAACCCCTACGCGGTGTCGCTGAATCCCGAGCGCTGGGAGGCCGATGGGATGCTGGGCGGCGAGGGCCTCACGGTGGCCGAGGCGCGCGAGTCGCCGGCGGCCGGGATGGAGAACCTGTTCATGGAGGCGATCGCGACCCCCGCGTGAATTAGACGATGCTCGCCTGGCGCCGCGCGGCGGTGACGTCGAGCGGGCGCGAGAGGGCTCTCAGGGCCGGCAGTTGCTCGCGTGCGGCTGTCCGGCCCGCCTCGAGGAACAGGTCGGCGAGGTGGAAGTCGCGCCATTCGGCGGGGCCGAACTTGGGGGTGACGACGACGTCGCCGAGCGCCGCGTGGCGCGCGCTGGTATCGAGCTGGCTCAGGTCCATCGCCTCGAGGATCGTGTCGAGCGGCCCGCGGCGCCTTGGCTTGGCCGGCTCGCCCTCAGGCTCGTCAGGGACGCCCGGCCAACGCTCGAGCGACTCGGTGCCGAGCAGGTTGACCGACACGACGATGTCGGCGCCGTCTTCGAGCACGGAGGCGGTCGGCACCGGGACGAGCGCGATCGCGTCGATCAGCCGGTGCCCGTTCCGCTCCTGCGTCGGGAACACGCCGGCGACCGACAGCGCCGCGAGCAGCGCTTCCCACAGCGGCCCCCGGCGCTGCGCCACCGGCGCGCGGGCGGTCAGGTCGACCGCCATGATCACGAGCGGAACCTGGGTGTGCGAGAAGAACGCGCCCTTGGTGGCCTCCTTGAGCATCCCGGTCAACGTCTCGAGGCCGGCCGTCCCGACCAGCGGCGACTTGAACAGCTGGCCGACGTTCTCCGGGCTGAACGTGGCTCGGAAGCGGGCGTCGACCTCGGCGGCGTTATAGCCCAGCGCCACCTGGCTGGCCACGAACCCGCCGATGCTGCTGCCGCCGACGAAGTCCACCGTGTAGCCGGCCTCCTCGAGCGCCTGGAGGAAGCCGACATGGGCGTACCCTTTCGCCCCGCCGGCGCCGAGCGCCACGCCGAGCTTGGTCCGGGTCAGGTGGCGAGCGATCCACGCGAGGTCCTTGTCGGCGATCGGGAAGCCGGCCTGGCGTGGGCAGTCGCGGATCACCAGGTTCAATGCGGCCGGATGCCACATCTGGCTCGCCGCTCGTGCCTCGCCGGACACGAGCACGATCTCGAGCTGGCGGCCCTCGGACGCTGCGGCGACCTTTCCGAGGCGCCCGGCCTCCTCGGCGTTGCCGACCAGCGCGACGACGCGGTCGGCCTGGTCGAGCAGGACGCCGACGGTGTCGGGATCGAACTCGCTCTGGATCAGCACGGTGTCGTTCTGGCTGGCGAGGTTGTCGGAGGCGGTGAGCGCGCCGGCGAGCGACAGCGAGCGGTCGACCACGGTCACCGGGCGCGGGCTCGCGGTGCGTGCGGCGGCGACGAGCCCGCCGATCACGCCCTTGAGCGAAGGTCCGGCGATCACCCCGATCTCCTCGCCGCGGGTCGAGCTCGAGCGGACGCTCGCGCTGAACAGCGCGGCGCTGCGCGCGCTGGCGCGGAACAGCCGCTCGCGCTGGGTCTGGATCACGTTGATGAGGATCTGCGGGAAGCGCCCGGCGAGCTCGAGTAGGTCGGCGGCGTCGAGCTCAAGCGTCTCGGTGATCGTGCTCGCCGACACGGTCGCGGTGCGCTCGGTGCCGGTGATGGCGTCCTGGGCACCGATCACGTCCCCCTTTCGCATCCGCAGCTCGATCTCGCCGCCGCCGGCGGTCGTGCCCGCGGTCCAGATCACGAGGCCGCCGGTGATCAGCCAGATGCGATCGCTCGCGTCGCCGGCAGCGCACAGCTGCTCGCCGGGGGCGAACTGACGCGGCCGCATGTGCGAGGCGACGACGTCGAGCTCCTCCTGGCTCAACCCCTCGAACAGGCGGCTTCCGCCGAGCGAACTGTTCCGTGCCATGTTGCTAGGTCCGCCCAGAAGTCATTTCCGCCGGAGCCTAAGCGGGATCCGGCTGATTCGTCAAGGACAGAAATCGTTCCAGGCGCCCGCGGCCGCGCGTATAGACTCACGCCGGCTATGGATACGAGCGAGGCGCGGGGCGCATCTGGAAGCCTGCCGATCGTCACCGGCAAGAAGCTGATGCTGTTCGCCGGGCGGGCCAATCCGGAGCTGGCGGCGAAGATCGCCCACAAGCTCGCGATCGAGCTCGGCCACATCACGCTCAAGACGTTCTCGGCCGGCGAGGTGTACTGCCGGTTCGAGGAGTCGGTGCGCGGCGCCGACGTGTTCATCGTCCAGCCGACGTGCGGCAACCCGGCCACCGGCGTCACCGCGAACGACGCGCTGATGGAGCTGCTGGTGATGATCGACGCCGCGGTTGGGGCTTCGGCCCACCGCGTGATCGCGGTGATGCCGTGGTACGGCTACTCGCGCCAGGACAAGAAGTCGGCGCTGCGCGAGCCGATCACCGCCCGGCTGGTGGCGCAGCTGCTCGAAACCGCCGGCGCCGACCGAGTGCTGACCGTCGATCTGCACGCCGGCCAGGTTCAGGGCTTCTTCCGCAAGCCGGTCGATCACATGACCGCGCTGCTGCTGATCGCCGATTACTTCTCCGGACTCGAGCTCGACGACCTGGTCGTGGTCGCCCCCGACGTCGGCCGCGTCAAGCTCAACCACAAGTTCGCCGACATGCTCGGTGCGGAACTGGCGCTCATGACCAAGGAGCGGCCGGCGCAGCAGGTCGCCGAGGTCGGCTACGTGATCGGCGACGTGCGCGGCAAGACCGCGGTGATTCTCGACGACATCATCGACACCGCGGGCACGCTGACGGCCGCCGGTCAGACTGTGCTCGACGAGGGAGCGGCGCGGGTTTTCGCCGCGTGCACCCACCCGGTGTTCTCGGGCCAGGCGTACGAGCGGCTCGCGAAATCTGCGTTCGAGCAGGTGGTCGTGACCGACACGATCCCGCTGCGGCCCGGCGCGCCCGACAACGTCGTCGTGCTTTCGTGCGCCGGGCTGCTCGCCGACACGATCCGCCAGATCTTCACCGCCGGGTCGGTGAGCGCGGTGTTCGGCGGCGAGAACCAGCTGTTCTAGCCCTAGCCGGGCGGGAGGCACGAACTGGCCTATGAACGGGCCATGAACTGCGGGACCGCGCCAGTTGCAGGGCTGATCGGCTTGCGTCATGATGCGCCCTGGACGTGGACCGACGAGGGGGTTGTAACCGGGGCCTGGAAACGCTGACCGCACGTGGTAGGCGGGCGGGTCGCTGCCACCGGTCGGGCACACTTGACCCTGATCTAGCGAGGAGGAGCTGATGGCAGACGACCGTTCGGCGTCGATGCTCGAGACGATGGCGATCGACGCACCGCACGGCCATTACGACGTGGCGGTCCTCGGCGGCGGCCTCGCCGGGCTGACGATCGCAATTCAGCTCAAGCGTGAGCGTCCCGAAACCCGCGTGCTGGTCACCGACAAGCGCGCCGAGCCCGCCCCCGAGGCGGCGTTCAAGGTCGGCGAGTCGAGCGTCGAGATCGGCGCCTACTACTTCCGCGAGATGGTCGGCATGCGCGATCACCTCGAGAAGTACCAGCAGCGCAAGCTCGGTCTGCGGTTCTACTTGCCCGCCGGCGACAACTCGGACATCACCAAGCGTGTCGAGTTCTGCACGCCCGGGCACCTGGACGCGTTCACACATCAGATCGACCGGGGTCGGTTCGAGAACGAGCTGTTCCGGCGGGCCAAGAAGGCAGGGGCGGACGCGTTCCGCGGCTGGCGCGTCCAGGACGTCTCGCTCGGCGAGGACAGGCACACGATCCTCATGTCCCAGGAGGACGAGGAGGTCATCGCCACCGCTCGCTGGATCGTCGATGCTTCCGGCCGGGCAAACATCCTGCGCCGCAAATTGGATTTGGGTGCCGGCGTCGACACCGGCCACCGTTGCAACGCGGCGTGGATCCGGCTGGCCGGCGGTCTCGACTTCGAGGACTGGACCGATGACGAGGAGTGGCTGGGCCGGATGCCCGAGAAGGGGCTGCGGATCCACTCCACTTCGCATTTGATTCAGCCCGGGTACTGGCTGTGGCTGATCCAGCTCGAGTCTGGCCCGATCTCGATCGGTGTGTGTGCCGATGAGCGTTTCCACCCGTGGGAGGACATCAACAGCTTCGAGGGGTTCATGGAGTGGATGAAGCGCAACGAGCCGCAGTTGCACGCCGTGATCGACGGCCGGCGCGAGGACGTGCTCGACTTCCTGCGGGTCAAGGACTTCTCGTACGGGTCGAGCCGCTTCTTCTCGCCCGACCGCTGGACGCTCGTGGGCGAGGCTGGAGGGTTCCTCGACGCGTTGTACTCGCCGGGGTCGGACTTCATCGGTTTCTCGAACACGTTCAGCTGTGAGCTGATCGAGCGCGAGCTCGACGGCGAGGACGTGACCGAGCTCGCGGAGTTCTACAACGACTTCTACCTGAACCTGTTCAACACCACCGCTCACCTGTACCGCGACAACTACCAGCTGTTCGGCAACCCGCAGGTGATGGTTCTGAAGTTCGTGTATGACTCCTCGACGTACTTCGTCGGCATCGGGAACGCGTGGTGTCACCAGCGGATGCGCAAGCCCGAGGACATCAAGCGCCTCGAGGGGATCGTGCACGAGGCGATCCAGATGGTCCCGAGGATGCAACAGCTGTTCCGCGACTGGAACGCGATCGAGCAGACGCCGTTCGAGGGTGTCTCGGTCCTATGCAACCAGCTTGCGCCGTATGTCCAGGCGCAGGCCGAGATGGCGCGTCCGGCCGAGGGCGACGAGACGTTCGAGATCGCGCGCCGGAACCTCCGCTACCTCAATGCGCTCGCGGTCTGGATCTTCCACCGGGCGGCGCGGAACCTCCCCGAGCAGCCGGACGAGAACCGGGGCATCAACTGGCTGGCGATCAGCCTGCATCCCGACCAGTGGGAGGCCGACGGCCTGTACTCCGATGACGGGATCAGCCTTGTACAGGCGCGCGAGATGCTGCCGGGGATCGAGGAGATGGATCTCGAGGCGCGCGGAGCCGTGGTGGCGGCTTAGTTCTTAGTTCGAAAGTGGACCTGAATATTTCGCAACAAGGAGAGCACCGTGGGCACTGATAGGCAGCCGGCTGACAGCTACGACGTGGCGATCCTGGGTGGCGGCCTGGCCGGGTTGACTCTCGGGATCCAGCTCAAGCAGGCCCGTCCCGAGACGAGCGTGTTCATCGCCGAGAAGCGCAAGGGCCTGGCGCCCGAGGCGGCGTTCAAGGTCGGGGAGTCGACGGTCGAGGTGTCAGCGCACTACTTCGCCGACGTGATCGGCGCGCGCGAGCACATGGACAACGACGAGCTTCACAAGTTCGGGCTGCGGTGGTGGTTCCCGGCGGCGGGCAACACGTCGATTGCCGAGCGCATCGAGCGGGGGATCAACAAGCCACTCCCCGAGCCGAGTTTCCAACTCGACCGGGGGCGGTTCGAGAACTACCTCGGCGAGAAGGCGCTCGCGGAAGGCGTCGACCTGTTCGGTGACTGTCGCGTCCAGGACGTCGACGTCTCGGCGGATCCCCACGTCATTCGCGTGACCCATCACGGCGAGGATCGCGAGGTGCGCGCGCGCTGGGTGGTGGATGCCGCCGGCCGGGCTTTTTTGCTCAAGCGAAAGCTGGACCTGCTGGAGGAGAACGGGCACGAGGTCAACTCGGCGTGGTTCCGGCTCGACGGCGGGCTCGACATCGAGGACTGGGCCGACCCCGACGACGAGGAATTCTTCGGGAGGATGTCCGAGAAGGGGTTGCGGAAGCTCTCGACCAACCACCTGTGCGGCCAGGGCTACTGGGTGTGGATGATCCCGCTTTCATCCGGGCCGATCTCGATCGGGATCGTGGCCGACCCGCGGTTCCATCCGTACGAGGAGATGAAGACCCTAGACGGGGCGCTCGACTGGATTCGCCGGCACGAGCCGCAGCTGGCAGACTCACTTGACGGGCGGCTGGATCAAGTCGAGGACTTCCTGAAGGTGTCGGACTTCTCGTACGGATGCAAGCAGTGCTTCAACGGTTCTGAACACTGGTCACTGGTGGGCGAAGCGGGTGCGTTCCTCGATCCGTTCTACTCGCCGGGGTCTGACTTCATCGCGATCTCGAACACGCTGTCGACCGATCTGATCACGCGGTTCCTTGACGGCGAGGACGTTACTTCGCGAGCGGAGGCATTTGACGATCTGTACCTGAGCACGTACCGAGTGAACCTCACCCAGTACGAGGGTCAGTACGAGTTCTGGCACAACTCGCTGGTGATGACGGTCAAGATCTGCGCCAACAACATCCTGTACTGGGGCACCGAGTGTCTGCTGTTCTTCCACGACAAGTACGCGGACGTGGACTTCATGGCCTCGGTGCGGCCCGACCTAGAGCGGATCTGGGCGATAACGCGTCAGCTCGAGGCGATGTACCGGGAGTGGAACGCCCTGGAGGATCGCGAGTGGCGGCGAGCGATCGTTCCCACGCAGGCGTTCCCCGGCATGTTCCAGCGCCACGTCGACATGGCCGGTGGGTTCGATGACGATGAGGTCCGCGCGCACCTCGCCGCCACCGCGGACATGATGGAGGCGTTCGCGGTGCTCGCGTTCGCTCGCGCAGCTCAGAACCTCGGCGACGCGGCGCCGGGCGAGGACGTGAAGATCAACCCGTACGCAGTGTCGTTGGATCCTTCTCGGTGGGAGGCCGACGGGTTGTTCGACGGCAGTGGCTTGTCGCTGGCCGAGGCACGCGAGACGGACGCCGCCGGGCTGCAGAACCTGTTCATCGAGGCGGTGGCGCAGCCGGTCTAGGCGGCGCTTCAGGCGATTTCGGGACGGGTCAGCGCCTTCACGAACTCCTCGAGCTGGTCGGTGCGCCAGCATTCGAACGCGGTGCAGTGCTTCTCGTAGGCGGAGATCACGCTGTCACCGTAGTTCCAGTACAGCCGCGGCTCGGGGTTCAGCCAGAACGTGCGCCCGGCCTTGGCGGTGATCGCGGCGAAGATGTCGTCGCGCGGCGGGCGGCCGTTGGTGCGCGCGTCGCCGAGCACGATCACGGTGGCGCGAGGGTGTAGCTCGTCCTCGATCAGTGCCAAGAACTCGAGCCACACTCGTCCGTAGTCGGTGTAGCCGGACACGTCGGCGACGCCGGCGTTGCGGGAGATCGCCTCGCTGACCGCGCGGAAGTCGCGCTCGCGCTCGAGCATCTCGGTGACCTCGGAGATCCGCTCGATGAACACGAAGCTTCTGAGTTTGCGGAATGCGTCGTGAAGGGCGTGGAGCACGGACAGGAAGAAGGTGCTTGCGCTCGTGACGCTGGTGCTGACGTCGCAGAGGACGAAGATCTCGGGGCGTTTTGGTCGTCGTGGCCGGTACTTGAGATCGATCGGGACGCCGCCGGACTGAAGCGAGGCGCGCATCGTCCTGCGGAAGTCGACGTGGGCGTGGCGCTTGTGGCCCTTGAGCTCGTGGCCCTGGGTGGCGAGCCTTCTCTTCAGCTGGGCGACGACGCGGTGGACGGCCGCGAGGTCCTGAATCGGGCCACTCGGTAGCGTCCGGTCGAGCTCGTTGAGCGGGCGCTTGGGGGGGAGGCTGGACGTGCGCTCGATCAGGTTGCGCTCGAGCTCGCGCCGGAGGTGCTGCTCGAACTTCCGGAGCTGATCGCGGGGGAGGCCATCGTGGCGGGGGTCGTCTTCCGGAAGGTCGCGCTGCGGCTCGGTTCTGAGGCCGAGCGCGCGTCTGATCCGTTGGACGTCGACGCCGAGGACGCCGGAGCCCTCGCCGCGGCCGAACGCGGCGATCGCCAGCCGGGCGAGGTCCCGGAGCGCGTCGTCGGAGCCGTCCCTGAGCGCGGCCGCGATCTGCTGGCGGAGCGTGTCGAGGTTGATCTCGTCGCTCTGGCCGACACCGGCGTTCGCCTCGGTGATGTTGCGTCGCGCCGCCTGGGCCTCGGTGGCCCGGAAGAAGAACCGGTCGAACACGAGCTCGAACACCCGGCGGTCGTCGTTGGACTTGGCGAGCGTGGTCGCGAGCGCCTCCTTGAAGTCGTGGGAGTCGGTCCACTCGACGAGGTTCAGCGCCTCGAACGCGTCGAGGATCTCGGACGTGCCGATCGCGACCCCCTCGGCTCTGAGGTCCTCGGCGAACGACAGCAGCTGGCCGTCGAGGTTGCCGGGCGGGCGCTCGGGAATCCCGCCGTAGATCGCGGCGTGTTTGGCGGATCGCTTAGGCGGCGGAGGCATCGGCCTGCTGGAGCGTCACGCCGACGCGCGCCGCCACCGTGTCCAGGTCGGTGCGGTGCTTGACGATCACACTCATCGTCTCGATGAACGTGTCGTAGTCGATGTCGTTGGCCCCGAGCAGCAGGAGCGTGCGAGCCCAGTCGATCGACTCGGCGATGCTGGGCGGCTTCTTGAGGTCGAGCTGGCGGATCTGGTGGACGATCTCGGTCAGTTTGCGCGCGACGGTCTCGTCGAGCTCCGGGGCGTGGAGGCGGACGATCTGGAGCTCGTGCTCGAGGTCGGGGTAGTCGAGCCACAGGTACAGACAGCGGCGCTTGAGCGCCTCGGTCAGCTCGCGTGTGTTGTTCGACGTCAGGAGGACGACCGGCTGCGTCTTGGCTTCTATGCGGCCGAGCTCGGGGATGCTGATCTGGAAATCTGAGAGGAGCTCGAGCAGCATCGCCTCGAACTCCTGGTCGGTCTTGTCGATCTCGTCGATCAGCAGCACGACGGGCTCTGGGGATGCGATCGCGGTCATGAGCGGCCGGGGGAGGAGGAACTCCTCGCCGAAGATGTCCTCCTGCACGTCCTGCCAGCCGGCTGCGTCGGCTTCGGTCTGGATCCGGAGCAGCTGCTTGCGGTAGTTCCACTCGTACAGCGCCTTCGCCTCGTCGAGGCCCTCGTAGCACTGGAGCCGGACCAGCGTTCGGCCCAGGTACCGGGCAAGCGCCTTCGCGAGCTCGGTCTTGCCGACGCCGGCCGGTCCCTCCACGAGCACGGGCTTCCCGAGCTTCGTGGCGAGGAACGCGACGAGCGCGGTCGACTCCCCGGGCAGATAGCCGGCCTCTCGGAGGCCGGCGGCGAGGTCGTGGGCGGTGGCGGGCTCGGTCATGGCGGCTTGAAAGGTCAAAATACACGTACGGCTTCGCAACAAATCTGCCGCGGGGGTCGGTGGCGGCGGATTTGGGGCGCACACTGGGGCCATGTGGCGCGATCACGTGGGTCATTTCGCAGCACTCGGCCCCCCGGCCGCGGTGAATGGTCATTCAGGCACGTATGTGGGTCATTCGCCGCCAGTCGGCGGGCGAGGCCTGTCGAGTGGCGGGAAATGACCCACTCGTTCGAGTGGCGGGACGGGGTCGTGGCGAGGCTGGCGGCCGGGCAGCGCACGATCGTGTCCCACGATCAGCTGATCGAGCTCGGATGCGGGCGCAGGGTGATCGCCCACTGGGTCGACCGGGGCCGTCTCACGCCCGTCTTCCATGGCGTCTACTCGGTCGTCCGGGGTGAGCTGCCGCCACTGGCCCTCGAGCAGGCGGCGCTGCTGGCGTGCGGCGAAGGAGCCTTCCTCAGCCACCGCTCGGCCGCTTACGTATGGGGCATGCGGAAGCTGGCGCCGCCAATCGTCGAGGTGTCGGTGCCGGGAGGCAATCGGCGCACGCGGGATGGGCTGGTGGTCCACCGGATTCAGGCGATCGACCGCCGTGAGCTGCGCCGGCGCGACGGGCTGTGGGTGAGCTCGCCGGCGCGCGCGGTGCTCGAGATCGCCGCGGTGGCGCCGGGGGAGCTCGTCGACGTGGTCGACGAGGGACTCGCGCGCCGGCTGCTGACCCCGCGTGAGCTGAAGGCGGTACTGGCGCGGAATCGCCCGTGCCGCGGCGCCGCGCGCCTGGCTGCGCTGCTCGGGGACGAGCGCGCGATGACGATCACGCGCTCGCGCGCCGAGAAGGCGTTCTTCAAGCTGATCCGGGACGCCGGCCTGCCAGAGCCGGAGGTCAACGTCCCGTTCGGTCCGTATATCGCCGACTTCGTGTGGCGTCGCGAGCGGCTGATCGTCGAGCTCGACAGCCCGACGTTCCACGCCGGGCCACGGGCCTTTCAGAACGACCGGGAGAAGGACCTGGTCTACCGGGACGCGCGCTTCGACTGTCTTCGGATCACGCGCGAGCACACCGTCGACGCGCCGGCGCGGGTGCTGGTGAGGGTGGCGCAGGCCCTCGCCCGCCGGGCCGCGGCCTAGTTCCGGTCGAGGCGCTGCGTGTCGTCGTCGTCGCCGGCGAGCGGAATCGTGAGCTGCTCGTCGGGCGAGGCTTCTTCTGCGGGCGCCGGCTTGGCCTTCATCCTGAGCGTGGCGGCGTCGACGTCGGCCCGCTTGGCGCGCCCGAACGGCATCGTCGGCGGGTCGTCGGGGATGACGCGCTCGAACAGGTCCGCCGCCGAGGGTCGCCGCCGGCGCGGCACCGGTGCGGCTTCGGGCGGGCGGGTCGGAGGGGGAACCGGCGCGCTGTCAGGCGGGGTCTCGGCTCGCGCCGGCCGGGCTGCCCGCCGCGCGCGCTCAGACCGTGCGGGCTCAGACCGCGCGCGCTCAGACCGCGCGGGCCGGTCGTCCGGGCCCGCGCTGGGGCCGGGGCGGGGCGGCCGGGGGCGCCGGCGCGGCTGGTCCTCCGCGGGGGCAGGCACGGGCGACGGCACCGCTGCTGCCGGCGCCGACCTGCGCCGCGCGGGCCTCTCAGCCCGCGCCGGGCGGCGCGGAGCGGCCTCGCCGGCGACGGTGGTGGCGGCTGCGCTCGACCCGACAGGCGCGCTGTCCTCACCAGGCAGCGGTGGCTCGGGCCGGTGGGCGGCGCGGATCCGGGAGCCGGCGTAGGCCAGGAACGCCGCCGCCCCGAGCGCGAAGAAGATCCCCCACTCGATTCCGGACGTGGTGGCGGACGGCCCGTTCGTGGTCGCGCCCTGCTTGTCGAAGATGCGCCACACGATCAGTAGGCACGTCCACAGGCCGGCGGCCGTGATCACGCCACCGTCGCCGCCGGGCAGGTGGAAGGCGCGTCCCTCGGCGCGCTGGAACAGCAGCAAGAGCACGCCGGCGGCGACCAGCAGGACCGCGGCCTCGACGAACGAGAACGCGCCCCACCCGGTGATCGACGCGCTCGCCGATTGCAGGCCCTTCTTCTCGGGCGCGATCAGAGTGACCTGATACCAGGGCAGGAACAGCGTCAGGAACAGCCCGATCGAGGCGAACCCGGCGAGCCGGGACTCGTGCGGGAGTGCCCTCCAAGCGCGGACGAGCCTGGTCGTCGCTGACCCCACGCGATTTGCAGCGCCGGCGGCGGTGGGCCCGTCGCTCATGCCCGCAAGCCTGCCACAGCCCGATTGTACGGGCGGCGGCAGCGCCCAAACTAGAGAATCGGGATGTCCTGGACCTCGACGCCCTGCTCGCGCCGGCCGTCGAGGCGCTCGAGGTACCAGTCGATCAGCGCGCGGAGCGCCATCAGCAGCTCGCGCACAGCGGCGATCAGGCGCCGCTGGAGGTCGGGCGGGACTAGGTCGCGCATGGCCTGGACGAGCGCGACGAGCGGATCGAGCTCCGAGGTCGACTCGCGGGAGTCCTCGGTGGTCTGCCAGCCCGCGGGGGGAGGGGTGGCGCCCGCGGACTCGCCGGCGCCGGGCGCGGATTCGCCGGGCGCGGCCCCGCCGGCGCCGGACGCGGACCCGCCGGCGCCGGACACGGACCCGCCAGCGCCCACAGCCCCGGTGGCGGCGCGAGCAGCCTCGACGGCGGCCTGCGCGATCAGCCGCTCGGCGACCTCCGATGCGCGGTCGAGGCGCTGCTCGAGCCGGCGCAGGGTCTCCTCGGGCGACCCGGGTGCGGTCTCGCCGGGCTCAGACGGGCTTGCCATCGCGTGCCCCCTGGAACGTCACCGCGAGGGTGCCGTCCTCGAACGTCGCGGCCGTCGGCTGGAACGCCGCCATCGCCGACGGCAGGATGATCGTCCGGCGCTGACCGTCGACGCCGACGATCAGCTCGAGCCCGATCTTCTTCAGCGAGATGTCGCCCTTGCGCGCGAACGGGAGCAGCAGGCGAAGCTCGGCGCCGTCGTCGGACACCTGGAGCTCTTGGCTGAGCGTGTCGTGCAACACGGCCGCCGGATCGTGACCAGCCGATCCGAACAGCGCGTCCGCGAGCCGGTCGAGCATCTCGCCACCGAGCACCTCGGTGTCGAAGTACGGCGCGCGCAGCACGGGCACCGGCGCGAACGCCGAGCGCACGAGCTCGAGGTGCTCCTCCTGCATCCGCCGCCAGCCGGCGAAGTAGTCGCCGACCTCGGAGGGGAAGATCCGGTTGACGATCACGGCGTCGGTCAGATAGCCGTACAGGTTGAGATAGGTGAACGTGCGCATCGCCTCGCCGATCACCATCTTGTCCGGGTTCATCACGAGGCGGACCGTGCAGCGCGACCGGTCGCGGAGGATCTCGTTCATCTCGATCAGGTTCTTCGACAGTCGCTGGATGTCGGCGAACACCGCCTGGCTCGGGAGCTGGATGTCGAGCAGCGATCGCGCGAGCGGGCGCGCCGCGGCGAGGATCTGGCGCTCGAGCGGGAACACCTTCTCGATCCACCAGCGCGCGACGTCGGGGAACGAAAGCAGGCGGAGCGTCTCGCCGGTGGGAGCGCAGTCGACGACGATCGCATCCCACTCGCCCGATTCGTGGGCGCCCTGCAGACGCAGCAGCGAGAACAGCTCATCCATGCCGGGCGGGACGGTCAGCTCCTGGGCCGAGATGCGGTCGATGCCGCGTTCGACGAAAAGCTCGCCGAGCCACTCCTGGACGCCCGACCAGTGGCGCTCCATCTCGTCCTGGGCGTTGACCTCCTGGCCCCACAGGCGCTCGCCGGCGGCGCTCGGCTCGGGGCCGAGAGAGGCGCCGAGCGACTCCGACAGGCTGTGGGCGGGGTCGGTCGAGATCACGAGCGTACGCAGCCCGGACGCCGCGCATGCACGCGCGGTGCAGGCCGCGACCGACGTCTTGCCGACGCCGCCCTTGCCCGTGTAGAGGATCGTGCGGGGCGTCATGACCGGGCGAGTCTAGGCGCTCGGGAACCGGCGCGACGCGAACAACCGGCTGCTACATTCGCGCTTCGGGGGCCAAGAAGGAAAGGGACGCGATGCATCACTCCAGATCCGCATTCAGGGGCCTGATCATGGTCGCGCTGGCGAGCCTCGCCGTCGCCGGATGCGGTAGCGCGAGCAGCGGCTCGGCTGACCCGAACACGCTCCTGAGCCAGACCTTCACCGGCACCCACAAGGTCACGAGCGGAGATCTCAACCTGATGCTCACGGTCGATCCGTCAGGATCGAGCACGCTGAGCGGCCCGATCACACTCAGCTTCGGCGGCCCGTTCCAGACGCGCGGCACCGGAAAGCTGCCGGAGTCGAACTTCACCGTGAGCGCGAGCGCGCTCGGCCGCGGCGTCTCGCTCGGAATCCTGTCGACCGGCACCGCCGGCTACGTCAATCTCCAGGGGACCAGCTATCAGATGCCGCAGGCGACGTTCCAGAAGCTCGAGTCGAGCTTTGCGCAGCTGACCTCGACAGGCTCGACCTCTGGCTCGGGCTCGCTGTCCAAGCTCGGCATCCAGCCGCTCCACTGGCTGACGAACCCGACCGTCGTCGGGACCGAGAAGGTCGGCGGCACGGAGACGACGCACATCCACGCCGGCGTCAACGTCAACGCGCTCCTGGGCGACCTGAACACGGTCCTCGAGAAGGCCTCATCGATCGGCGTATCCGGCGCGAGCAGCCTGAAGTCCGGCATTCCCGCCGCCGACCGGACCAAGATCGCCTCCGCGATCAAGAACCCGAGCGTCGACATCTGGACGGGTACGAGCGACAAGACCATCCGGCGCCTGCAGCTCACGCTGACGCTTCCGGTCACCGGCACGGCGTCCTCGGAGCTCGGCGGCATGAAGTCGGCCGACATCGGGCTGACCATGCAGTACTCGGACTTGAACCAGCCGCAGACGATCAAGGCGCCGACCACCGTCAAGCCGTTCACCCAGTTCCAGAGCAAGCTGAACGCGTTCGTCCAGGCTCTCCAGGGCGCGGCCGCCGGCGCGATCGGGAGCAGCGGCGCTAGCAGCGGTGGCGCGAGTACCTCGGGCTCGAGCGGCGGTACGAGCACCGGAGCGGGATCGAGCGTCGCTCAGTACAGCCAGTGCATCCAGAAGGCCGGCACCGACGTCGCGAAGATGCAGAAGTGCGCGTCGCTGCTCGCCGGTAGCAGCGGCTAGCCCCACTACTCGCGGCCGAGCTCCTCGACTTCTTCCTCGTACTCCTCGGGCTCCTCGTCGGGGTCTGCCTCGAAGTCCTCGCCCGCGTGCCGGGTCTGGAACGCCTGCAGGAGCTCATCCCGGCGGTCCTCGTCGACCGGCACCTCGTCGGCGATCAGCACCCAATCGGCGCCCTCGAACTCCTCCATGTTGAAGATCTCGGCGTCGAGCTCCGGTGAGTCGTCGACGACGATCAGGACCTCGGTCTGGGGATTGAAGTAGCTGCCCGGGCGGATGACGAGCTCGTCGAGCTCGAAGCGGCGTGGATCTGCCATCGGGCGCAGCCTACAACAGCCCGCTAAGGCCGGCTATCTCGCGCTCGATCTCGGCCTCGACGTCGAGCGGGGGCTTGCCGGCGCGGACCCGCCGGTGGTTGCGGGCGACGACGAGCTGGCGGATCTCCTCGCGCAGCGCCGGGTCGATCGCCGGCGCCGGCGCGGTCAGGCGGGCGAGCTCATCCTCGACGTCGATCGGCGGCTCGCCGCGGCGGGCGCGCCGCTCATTGCGCGCCTCGAGCAGCTGGCGGATCTCGGTGTCGCGCTCGCCAGACGATGCGGTCGTGCCGGAAGCGTCGCGATCCATCACGAACGTGCCCTTGCCGAAGTCCTCCCATGTATTGCGGCTGAAGATCAGCGCCCCGAGCGCGATCAGCACGGCGAGCACGCATACGACCCAGATGACCACGTTGAACGTGGAGCTCACGGGATAAGTGTGGCTGATGCCATCGGGGCGAGGCCCATTAAGGGAGCCATCGCTGCGAAATGAGGTTCGATCCGTCCGTTCTTCGGGTACCATCAACTACACGTTGACTGACTAGTCAATCTATCGGCGTTTGCGCATCCAAGGAGAAATCCAAAGTGGTTGATTTCACGCTCACCGACGAGCAGCAGAGCATGCGCGAGATGGCGCATGACTTTGCCGAGAAGGAGATCCGTCCGGTCGCCTGGGAATACGACAAGGACGGCACGTGGCCGCAGGACATCATCGACAAGGCCTGGGAGCTCGGGCTGATGAACGGCCACTTCCCGGTCGAGTACGGAGGGCCCGGGCTGGGCTATCTCGAAGGCTGTGTCATCGAGGAGGAGCTGGCCTGGGGCTGCTCGGGCATCAGCACATCGGTGACCTGTAATGGTCTCGCGACGGCGCCGGTCCTCCTGGCCGCCTCGGAGGAGATCAAGAAGGAGTACATCGGCCGGCTTTCGGAGGCGCCGCTGCTCGCGTCGTTCTGCCTGACCGAGCCCGACGCCGGCTCTGACGTGTCCGGTATGAAGACCAACGCGGTGCGCAAGGGCGACAAGTGGGTCATCAACGGCTCGAAGTGCTTCATCACCAACGGCGAGTACGCGAACTGGTACACGGTCTACGCGAAGACCGACAAGGAGGCCGGGCACCGCGGGATCTCGTGCTTCGTCGTCCCGCGCGAGGCCGGCGTGGTCGTGGACAAGCACGAGGACAAGATGGGCCAGCGCGCCTCGAACACCGCCACCGTGTCCTTCAACGACGTCGAGGTCCCGCTGGACCACCTCGTCGGTGAAGAGAACAAGGGCTTCAAGATCGCGATGATGACGCTCGACCGGACGCGTCCGGGCGTGGCCGCGATGGCCACCGGCGTCTCACGCGCGGCGATGGAGTTCGCGATCGACTACTCCAAGCAGCGCGTCCAGTTCGGCGTGCCGATCGCGATGCACCAGGCGATCCAGTTCCTGATCGCCGACATGGCCACGAAGGTCCACCTCTCGCGCCTGGCGACCTGGAACTCGGCGGTGCTGCTCGACCAGGGCAAGCGCAACACGCTCGAGTCCTCGCACGCCAAGCGGTTCGCCGCGGACGCCGCGATGGAGGTCACGACCGACGCCGTCCAGGTGTACGGCGGCTACGGCTTCATCAAGGAATACAAGGTCGAGAAGTTGATGCGCGACGCCAAGATCCTCCAGCTCTACGAGGGCACGGCCCAGATTCAGCGCCTGGTGATCGCGCGCGAAACGCTCCTCCCGCGCCGGGTCGAAGAACCAGCCCCCGCCAAGGCGTAGTTCGGCGCGGGAGTGCGCCGCGACATGGCTGCCGCCCTCTGACCGGGGGCGGCAGTCAGTCGGTGCCCGGTCGCCTACATCCAGCGCTTTCGTCGGAAGTAGATGAGGAACACGACGATCGAGACGAACAGCAGCCCGATCCCGAACACGATGAACGACCACTCGGAGTTGAGGATGTGGTCGGTCAGGAACGAGAAGTTCTGACCGAAGAAGCCGGTCAGGAACGTCAGCGGCAGGAACACGGTCGCGATCATCGTCACGTCCTGCTCGATGCCGTCGATGTCGTCGTCGATCCGCGTCAGGACCGGGAAGAACGTCGAGGTGAGACCAGGAACACCTAGCCGTCGTACTCGTCGAACTTCGGGCGCTGATCGAACGTTCGGGCGTCGTCGATCGTCAGCGGGTGCAGGCCGATCTTCTCGGCGAGCTCGTGGAGCCGCTCGTCGGTCGGATCCTCGAGGTCGAGCCAGAAGAACTGGCCGCGCTCGAGATGCTCGGCGACGACCTCGGGCGAGGCGTTGTGCAGGCAGGCCGCCTTCAGGTCGCCTGGGTCGTGCTCCGCGACGGTCGCGGTGTTCACCCCGGCGAGGCTACAAGCTCGATCGGGCGCGTGGCGCGATCAACGCCGCCGCGGACTTCTTAGGAGCGGGCTTCTTCGAGGACGGCTTGTTGAGGATCGCGTAGATCCCGGCGGCGACCACCGCCACGCACAACAGACCACAGACGCCTGACAGCGCGTACCCGGCCCACTCGCCTCCACCGCCCTTGGCGTTGTTCGCGATCTTGACGCCGAGCAGGAGGAATCCGAACACGATCACCACTCCGGCGCCGCCGATCAGCGACCCAAGCGCGATCTTCCACAGCGCGCTCCAGTTGATCAACTCGGTCGCGATGATCGCCATGACTAAACCGCCGCCAAGGCGGGGGGAACGCCTGACTCTTCGGCCTCCTCGACCACGCTCACGTTGGTCCGGTCGAGATCCTTGCGGCGTGATCTTGTTGCGCTGGGCGAGGGTCCACAGGCCGAACGCACCGGCCGCCGCGAGCGCGACGATCACGATCGCGCCGACGTTCGAATGGGAACCGAAGAGGTCCGCTATCTCCCACGCGACGCCGCCAAGCACCCCGGCCCCGGGCATCGTGAGGATCCAGGCGGACACCATCTGACCGATGACATTCCAGTGGACGCTGTTGATCTTCTTCCCGAGGCCGGCGCCGAGCACGCCGCCGGACACGACCTGGGTCGTCGACAGCGGGTAGCCGTAGTAGGACGAGGCGAGGATCACGGCCGCGCTCGAAGACTCGGCCGCGAATCCCTGCGGAGACTCGACGTTCGTGATCCGGTTACCCATCGTGTTGATGATCCGCCAGCCGCCGCTCGCGGTACCGAGCGCGATCGACAGCGCACAGCCGAACTTGACCCAGAGCGGGACGCTGAAGTGGACGGCGCTGATGTCGCCGTGGGCGATCAGCGCGAGCGAGATCACACCCATCGTCTTCTGCGCGTCGTTCGTACCGTGGGCGAGCGAGACCAGCGAGGCCGAGCAGATCTGGCCGTATCTATAGCCGGTTCGGGCCTCCTTCTGACCGAGCCGGCGGATCAGCCGGTAGGCCCAGAAGGTCCCGAGCGCGGCGACGCCGGCGCAGATGAACGGGGACAGGATCGCCGGGACGATCACCGTCTGCACGAGGTTGTGCCAGTTGACCTCGCCCGAGGCCGTGGCGGCGATCGTCGCGCCGATCGACGCCGCCGATCAGCGCGTGGCTCGAGCTCGACGGGATCGTGAAGTACCACGTGATCAGGTTCCACGTCATCGCGCCGATCAGCGCGGCGAGCACGAGCACGAGCCCGTTGCCGCCGGCGAGGACCGTCGGGTTGACGATTCCCTTGGCGATCGTGGCCGCGACACTGATCGAGATGAACGCGCCTGCGAAGTTCAGGCAGGCGGACAGGATCACCGCGACCTTCGGCTTCAGCGCGCCGGTGGCGATCGACGTCGCCATCGCGTTCGCGGTGTCGTGGAATCCGTTCGTGAAGTCGAACGAGAAACCCGCGATCACCACCAGGATGAGGATGAACTCCGAACCCATGTACCCGGGCGCAGCCTCCCAGGTCTGGTTAGGTAGGGATGTGAACGACCTGTGAAATGAAGAGGCTCAGGTCGAACGTTCGGCACTCGGTGCTCGAGAACTCCCAGATCGCGATCCCGAGCATCACCAGTCCGAGCGCGACGATCATCCCGGCCTCGAGCAGCGCGGGGACGTGCCAGCCGAACCAGGTGACGCCCGGATCGAGCTTGGCGCGCGCCAGCGGCGAGATCGTCAGATGGTTGAACACGAGCCGCCGCATCGGGTCGACGGCATAGGTGAGCGGGTCGAGCCGGTTGAGGACCGCGAGCCAGCCCGGAAGGTTGGCGACCGGGAACAGCGCACCCGAGATGAAGAACATCGGCATCACGATCATCTGCATGACGCCCATGAACGACTGCATCTGCTTGATCCGGACCGCGATCATCACCCCGAATGCCGTGATCGCGAACGCGAGCAGCAGCTGCAGGATGAAGATCCCGATGATCAGGAGCGGGGCGTAGGGGACACCGACGAATCCTGCGAGGGCGATCACGATCACGCCCTGGAAGCACGCCACGGTGGCGCCGCCGACGACCTTGCCGATCACGATCGAGCTACGTCGGATCGGCGCGACCATCATCTCGCGCAGGAACCCGAACTCCCTGTCCCACACGATCGACGCGGCCGAGAACATCCCGGTGAACATCACCGAGATGCACAGGATCCCGGGGTAGATGAACGTCTTCAGGTTGACGCCGTGCGTGCTCGCGGCCGACAGCTGCTGGAGGCCGGATCCGAGCACGAACAGGAACAGCAGCGGCTGGACCAGCGTCGTGATCATCCGCAGCCGGTCTGAGCGATAGCGGATGATCTCCCGGCGCCAGACGATCTTGATCGCGCGCAGCTCGGAGGCGAAGCTCCGCTTGGGGACCGTGACCCGGACGACCGGAGCCGCGGGCGCCTCGACGGTGGCGGTTGCGGATCCGCGCGGGTCAGTCGTCGTGCTCATCGCCGACCTCCGCTCATCATCTGCATCATCCTGCGGTTGCGATCCTTGCCCTGGTCCTCTTCGGCGTCGCGGATCGTCGAGCCCGTGTAGGACATGAACACGTCGTCGAGCGTCGGGCGCGAGACGTTGACGGCCTTGATCGGGGGGTGGGCGGGGTCCCATTCAGCGAACAGCCGCGGCACGAACTGCTCGCCCTCGGCGACGCCGAACGTGACCGCGCCCTCCGAGATCCTCGCCTCGATCCCGAAGCGGTCGGCGAGCGCGGCGATCGCCGCGTCGTCGTCGTCGGTGTGGATCGTGACCCGGTCGGTGCCCACGCCGGCCTTGAGCGTCTCCGGAGAGTCGAGCGCGACGATCTCGCCGTGGTCCATGATCGCGATCCGGTCGCACCACTCGGCCTCGTCCATGTAGTGGGTGGTCATGAAAATCGTGATCTCCTCGCGCTCCTTGAGCTCGCGGATGTACTCCCAGATCGACCGGCGCGTCTGCGGGTCGAGGCCGATCGTCGGCTCGTCGAGGAACAGCACGCGGGGGGAATGCATGAGGCCGCGGGCGATCTCGAGCCGCCGGCGCATCCCGCCGGAGAACGTGCCGACGACCGAGTCCTTGCGGTCCCACAGCCCGACCATCGTCATCACCTGCTGCATCCGCGGCTTGACGAGGTCGGACTGGACGCCGTAGAGCTCGGCGTGCAGGCGCAGGTTCTGCTCGGCGGTCAGGTAGCCGTCGAGCGTCGGATCCTGGAACACGAGGCCGATGTTGCGGCGGACGTCGTCGCGCTCGCGGACGATGTCGTGGCCCGCGACGCTCGCGGAGCCTGCCGTCGGCGTGACCAGCGTGCACAGCATGCTGATCGTGGTCGTCTTGCCGGCGCCGTTCGGTCCGAGGAACCCGAACACCTCGCCGGTGGCGACCTCGAACTCGACGCCCTTCACGGCTTCGACCTCGTCGTAGTGCTTGACCAGGCCGCGAACGTCGATCGCGAGATGGTCAGCGGTGTCTCTTGTGCCGTTCCCGCCCGTCATCTCGCCCTACACGTTACGCGGTCGCGTCCGCGTCCTCGTCGGCCTCGGGGCCCTCGGCGAGGATCCCGTAGAGCGCGCGGCGGGTCTCGGCTAGGGTCTCGCACGCCTTCTGTATCTGGCGCTCATCGCCTTCCTGCGCCACCTGCCACGCCGCCTTGCCGATCTGGATGATCAGCGACGCGATCTCGGGAATCGAGCGGCCGTCGGCCTCCTCGTCCTCGGCCCAGGGGGCGGTGCGGTCGGCGAACTGCTCGGCCTGCTCGCGGCCGGCGTCGGTCAGCTCGAACAGCTTCGTGCCGTCGCGCTCGATGCCGCGGATCAGTCCCTCGTCCTCGAGTTGGGCGAGCGTGGGGTAGACCGAGCCCGGGCTCGGGCGCCAGCGGCCGCCGCTCCGCTCCTCGATCGTCTGCATCAGCTGGTAGCCGTTGCGCGGCTCCTCGGCGAGCAGGATCAGGACCGCGGTCCGGACGTCGCCGCGGCGCCGGCGCCCACGGCCGCCGCCGAACGGGCCGCCTCCGCCTCCGAACGGGCCACCGCCGCCGAACGGGGCGCCGCGCATGTGGCGCAGGGCGGCGAGTCGCTCGAGGTCGTCAAGGCCGGAATAGCGGCCGCGGCGTCCCTCGCGCGAGGGAGCCTTCATCGCGGCGATGCGGCTGAGGAACGGCCAGGGTGCCGCCCAGTCTTCGTGGGTCATGGTGCCTCCTGTCCAGGAAGGTCGATAGCGATGTGTTAACGATATATCGGAGACTGTCGTTCGTCAAGAGGTTAGGTCGCGGCACGTTTGCGGTGGCGCGGGGCGCGGCGAACGGCGGGCATCTGGGGGAGCGCCATGGCGCCGGCGATCCCACCATGCGTAATGCATCATTCGGCCCGCGCGGGCCCGACCGCGGTGCGTCGCGCATGTGGGGCATGCGTGACGCACCGCGGTCGACGCCCGCCGCCGTATTTGATGCGTTATGCAGGTTCCGGCGACCGCGCGACCAGGCGCGGCCGGAGGCGCGCCGGCTCAGTCGTCGCCGGCGTCAGTCGTCGCCGGCATTGCGCGACCGGAGCCATTCGGCGAGCTGCTCGGCCATGCCGCCGACCTGGGAGCCGGCCTTGTTCAGGTTGTCGCCGATCTCGCGGAACATGGTGCGGAAGCGCTCGGCGTAGAACTCGACCGCGTCGCCGGCCTCGTCGCGGACGTTGGCGTGCGCGTCCTGCTCGCGGGTGCGGTACTCGCCGCGGATGATCCGGTCGTACTCGCCGCTCTGGACCCACTTCAGCACTTCGGAGACGCGCCGAACCGAGTCCGGATGGGTTTTGCCGAGCTCGTTGAAGAAGCGGCGGACGCGGTCGCTCGGGTCATCCCAGGCCTGGTAGTCCATCGCCTGAGCCATGAACGCATCCAGGTTGAGGTCGGAGGCCGGCATCGCACCGGAGAGCACCATCAGCAGGCGGCAGACGATCTGCGGGTCGCGGACCGCCAGCGCCGCGGCGCGATCGCAGCTGAGCTCGGCGGCCCGGAACCACTCGAGCAGGACGGCCGTGACCGCCCGGAAAGGCATCCCGAGGAAGAACGGGAGGTTGCCGCCGGCGCTCAGCAGGATGTTGAGCGCGGTCATGTAGACCATGTGGTCGGAGAGGATGTGCCCGAGCTCGTGGGCGATCAGCGCGCGCTGCTCGCCGGGGCCGATTCGCTGCAGCCATATCGAGTCGACCACGATCAGCGGCTTGGTCGAGCCGATCGCCTGGGCGACGCCCATCACCGGCGAGGTCACGTACAGGTCGTAGACGTCGGGCATGTCGAGGATCCGGCAGACGCCCTTGTGGGAGGTCCACAACTCAGGGAGCTGCTGCTCTGAGACGCGGATGGAGTTGGCCAGGAAGAACTGGCGCAGCGCGCGCTCGTAGCGCCACTCGATCAGCTTCCGCACGACCGTGTCGAGCATCGGAACCGCCTTGAGCGCCGCGGTCGCGGCCCGGTCGGCGGGATGCTCGTACGCCTTGGACGAGATCCCCTTGTACGGCTCGATTTGCTCAGGGAGTGTCTCTGGCACCTCGCATGGAGCGTACTCCCCGGAAGCGGAGGGTTGGATAGCGTTCAGGCGATGTTCGTGTTCAAGGCCGGCGTCGTCGGCGCCGGCACGATGGGCGGGGAGATCGCGTACGTGATCGCCGACGCCGGGATCCCCGTGGTGCTGAAGGACGTCGATCAGCGGCCGCTCGATCAGGGGCTCGAGAAGGCGGCGTCGCTGTGGCAGGGCCGCGTCGACGCCGGCAAGCTCGTGGCCGACGAACAGCAGCGCCGGCTCGGGCTGATCACCGGCACCCTCGGATACGAGGCGTTCGGGGACGTCGACTTCGTGATCGAGGCCGTGCCCGAGCGAATCGAGATCAAGCAAGCGGTGTTCTCCGAGCTCGACGAGGTCACGCCGGGCCACGCGATCCTGGCGTCGAACACGTCGTCGCTGTCGGTGACCGAGATGGCGACGGCGACCCTGCGCCCGGACAGGGTTGTCGGCTTTCACTTCTTCTACCCGGCGTCGTTCATGCGGCTGATCGAGGTGATCGAGGGCGAGGACACCTCGCTCGAGACCGTGCAGGCCGCGGTCAACTTCGCCCAGGCGATCCGCAAGACCGCGATCCGCTGCGGCGAGGCTCCCGGGTTCGTCGTGAACCGGATCCTGAACTCGAGTGTGTCCGAGCTGTGGCGCTTCCAGGAGGAGAGCGGGATCGAGGTGACCGAGCTCGACAAGCTCGTGTCCGAGTCGAAGGCCGCACCGGTCGGTCCCTTCTACCTCAGCGACCTACTCGGGCTCGACACCGTCCTGCACGTCGCCGAGCGCCTGCGCGAGTCGTACGGCGAGCGCTTCTACGTACACGCGCGTATGCGCGAGCTGGTCGCAGAGGGCAAGCTCGGTGCGAAGACTGGGGAGGGGTTCTATGAGCACGGGCGCTGACGTCGACGCCGTCGCGGTCGTCGAGCGCTTCACGCTGAAGGCATTCGTCGAGAGCTGCCTAGTGCTCGAGGAGGGCGTCGCGTCACTCAAGGACATCGACCTCGGGATGATGGCCGGCGCCGGCATCATCCCGCCGCCGTTCGCGCGCGCCGACCAGCTCGGACTCGACGAGGTACTGGCGGCGCTCGAGCGCGCGTCCGATCAGTGGGGCGAGGCCTTCGAGCCGCCGACGGTCCTGCGACGCCTGGTGGCGCAGGGTCGGCTCGGAGTGAAGTCCGGCCAGGGCTTCTTCCCGTACCCGCGACCCGACGCCGGCTGGGATGACAGCCCGGTGAAGCTCGAGACGCGCGGGCCGGTGGCGATCGCATGGCTCGATCGGCCCCCGGCGAACTCGATCTCGCCCGAGGTCATGCGCGCATTGCGCCGGCTGTGGGACGAGATTTCCAGTGGCGGCACGGTCCGAGCGCTCGTGATCGCCTCGGCCAATCCGATGCTGTTCTGCGCCGGCGCGGATATCAAGGCGTTCACGAAGATGGACGCGGCCGCCGGCCAGGAGCTGCTCGACGGGATGCACGGGCTGCTGCGGGAGATCGAGACCGCGCCCGTGGTGACGATCGCCGCGGTCAACGCGATCGCGCTCGGCGGCGGCTGCGAGCTCGCGATGGCCTGCGACCTGCGGATCGCGGCGGAGTCGGCCATGTTCGGCCAGCCGGAGATCAACCTCGGGATCATCCCCGGCTTCGGCGGCACGCAGCGGCTGCCGCGGCTCGTCGGCGAGGGGCGCGCGCGCGAGCTGAACCTGACCGGCGATCCGATCCCGGCCGAGGAGGCCTACGCGCTCGGCCTGGCCAACCGTGTGGTCGCGGACGAGGAGCTGTTCGACGCCGCGCTGGCGTGGGCGCGCAAGCTCTCAGACCAGGCGCCGCTCGCGGTGCAGCGGATCAAGCGGGTCTCGGCTGCCGGCGACATCGACGTCGGAATCGAGCGCGAGAAGGAGGCCTTCATCGAGGTGTTCTTCTCAGACGACGGGCGCGAGGGAATCTCGGCGTTCGTCGAGAAGCGCAAGCCGCGGTTCACGGGTACGTGAGCGCGACCGAGACCGCTGCCGTTCGGCTCGCAGGCCTGATCGGCGAGGCCGACTCGGTGGTGGCGCTGACCGGCGCGGGGATCTCGGTGCCGTCGGGGATTCCCGACTTCCGCTCGCCCGGGACCGGCCTGTGGGCGAACGTCAATCCGATGGAGGTCGCGCACATCGACGAGTTCCACCGCGACCCTCAGAAGTTCTGGAGCTTCTACGGCCAGCGATTCCAGACGCTCGGGGACAAGCAGCCGAACCGGGCGCACGCGGCGCTGGTCGCGCTCGAGCGGGCCGGACGGCTCGACGCGGTGATCACCCAGAACATCGACCGGCTGCACGAGCGCGCGGGGACGCAGAGCCTGGTCGAGGTGCACGGGTCGATCGCCCACTCGTCCTGTCTTGTCTGCGGTCTACGGTACGAATTGGAAGCCGTGCGCGCGCTTCATGAGGGGGCCGCGGACGGGGTGCCACGCTGCGACTGCGGTGCGCCGCTGAAGCCGGGCGTGGTGCTATTCGGCGAGTACCTCCCGGTGCAGGCGCTGGCGCGGGCAGAGGCGCTCGCGGCCGGCGCCGATCTGATGCTGTGCATCGGGTCCTCGCTCGAGGTCTATCCGGTGGCGCAGCTGCCCGAGACGACGCTCTCGAACGGCGGCCAGATCGCGATCCTCACCCAGGGCCGGACGCCGCTCGACCGCCACGCCGCCGTACGGCTCAGCGGCGACGTCGTCGACGAGCTAGACGCCGTGCTCGACGCGCTCGGCCTGGTCATCCCGGAAGCGCCGCCACCCGCGCCCTGAGCGCCGCCTCGATCCTCCCGAGCGCGAACGCGCTCGACTTGACCTGGTCGAGGTCGAGCGGCCCCGCAAGCGCGGCCTGCGCCGCCGCGGCGACGCCGTCGTGCAATCCCCCCAGCTCGGCGATGCGATCGGCGAGCGCCGGCGCGGTCGGGTCGGCGGGGAGCTCGGCGAGCGCGGCGTCGAGCGCGACCAGGACCTGGAGCGCGGCCTCGCGCATGCGCCCCTCGTCGAGGTCGAGGCGGGCTCGGAGCGCGAGCTCCTCGGTCGCGAGCGGCGCGTGGCGACCGGTCAGCAGCGCGGCGAGTCGCCCCTGGGCGGCCGGAATCCGCGTTCGGCGCCGGCGTGGGCCGGCCTCGATCAGCTCGCGCGCGTCGGTCCACAGGCCGTCGGCGACCTCCTCGCCGGCGCCGTAGCCGAGGCGCGCGACCAGCGCGTCGCGGCGGCCGATGCCGTGGATGTGCGGGTCGGCCAAAGCGAGCCGGTAGGAGTGGAGCGCGCGGTTCAGTACGGCGACGCCGGCGGCGAGCTCGTCCTCGCCGGCGCCGCTCAGCCACGAGGCGGCCTGCTCGGGGCTGGTCATCGGGTCGCCGACCTCCACGATCGTGGCCCTGGTCGTCGCCACGGGCATAGGCTCAGGTTCAGGTGGAGCCTTAGTCTGTCGCCGTGATCGCCCGAGCCGGCTGCGTTTCTCGGCGCCGAGGGTACTCAGCACGAGCACGTGTGAGGGCGCGGCGTCCCGGCCGGCGCCGTCGCGCCGGATCAGGTACCGGCCGTCCGGTGGGCCGAGCGCCCAAGGGACCTCCAACTGGCTGAATCGGAAAAGAGGGGCGATCGGCGGAGGCTAGCCTGCGGCCGGCCCCGCAGCGCCCGCTACTGCCCGGGCGTCTTGATCGCGTACTTGCTCGGCGAGATCGGGACGATCGGCTCGCTGATCTGGCTGATGTGGTTGATCAGCTGCGTCCACTGCTGCGGCTGCAGCACGCTCGCGACCTCGGCCGACAGCTTCTTGTTCTGGCCGTACAGCGGCGTGTAGGAGACCTGGATCCGGTTCGCGTGGTCAGACATCGACAGCGCGGTCGGCTGGTTCTTGTAGCTCATCGTCGAAACGATCTCGTCCGGCTGCATGGCGCCCTGGAGCGTGAGCAGGCGGCGGACGGTGACGTCGGTGATCGAGCCCGCGCCGTCATGGCCTTGGATCGGAATGCCGTTGATCTCTGAGATGTCGACGCTCTCGCCGGTCGCGCCGGCGGCGTCGACGCCGTCGGAGCCGTTCGCGGTGTGGCCGCACTTCAGTCCGGTTACATCGGGCTTGAGGCTCGACGCGGACAGGAACTCGATCACGGCGAGGATGCGGCGGTCGATCGCGCCGTCCGCGATGTCGCGCCGGCCGCAGGCGTAGATCTGAACGTTCGGGTCCTCGAGCACGCGGTTCTGGAGCTGCTCCTTGGACATCAGCAGGATCTGCCCGATCGACGGGTTCTTGGCGTTCTTGCCGAAGAACGGGTCGACTCCGGCGGCGCGGTAGACCGCGGTCGCCTCAAGCAGCTTCCACCCGTCGAGAATCGGCTTGGGGTCGATGTACGGAGCGTCCTTGCCGGCGGGCTGGACCATGAACTCCAGATGCGAGGCGTCGGTTGGCGTGCCGGCGCCGATGCGGCCGAGGATCGTGCCCGCGACCACCGTCGAGCCGACCTTGAGCGGCTCGAGCGTGTACTGGTTCTTCGCGAGGTGCAGGACGTCCGAGAAGTAGTTGTTAAAGCTTCCGAGCTGGGGACCGGCGTTGCTCGTGACCTGGAGCTTGCCGCCGGCGGCGTACGAGGCGGGACGGCTCGGGTTGGCGAACAGGCGCTCCTTGACCATCGGCGCGCTGATCGTCGGGGTGTTGTCGGTCGCGCTCGAGCTCGCGGCCGACGGCTGCTGGGCGCCGGCGCTGGCGGCCTGGGTGCCGGCGCTCGCGGGCTGGCTGCCGGCGCTCGCGGGCTGCGTGCCGGCGCTGGCGGTCTGGCTGCCGGCGCTGGCCGGGGTGACCGGCATCGAGATCGGGGCGCTCTTGGCCTCGCTCGTGGCCTTGGCGGTGCTGGGGATCGCCGGCGCCTTCTGCGTGCCGGCGGTGGCGGGCTGCTTCGGGGCCGGGGTGGAGGGAGCGAGCAGCGCCTTGGCGAGCGAGGAGGAGCTGACCTTGACGGGCTTCGGCACCGGATACAGCGACGGGATCGACCCGAGGTTCGCGTACGTGTAGGTGTTGCCGGTGGCGTCCTGAAGCTCGATGTAGCGGCCGAGCGTCGGGCTGTTGCCGATCTTGACGATCTTCCCGTCGTTGGCCGCGATCACCGGCGAGCCCTGCTTGGCGTAGATCGCGGTGCCCTTGGTCTTCGGGTCAGAGGTGACCGGGACTGCCGCGTTGCTGGTCTTGACGCGAGACTTGGCGAGCTTGAGGACGGAGTCGTCGGCGTATCTGGCCGGCGCGGCGACGGGGAAGTGCCCCTCGACGAGGCCGGTCAGCGCGCCGATCATCGCCTTCGGCACCCCGCCGATCAGCTCGGCGCGAAGCAGCACCGACTGCACGTACCAGCCCGCGTGGTTGTAGGCGAAGATGGCCTGGCTGAGGTTCTTGGAGGCGCCGGCGGCGTGCAGGTAGCGCGCCGCGGTGAAGATCGCGTCGGCCGGGTTGTACGGGTCGGCGATGCCGTCTCCGTTCGCGTCGACCGCCCACCGCTTCCAGGTCGAGGGCAGGAACTGCATCCAGCCGACGGCGCCGGCGGTCGACACCGACAGGTTGCGGCCGTAGTCGGTCTCGATCTCGTTGATCGCGCCCAGGATCTGCCACGGCACGTCGTACTGGGTGCCGGCAGCCTGGTAGATCGGAAGCAGGAACGGCGGGATCTGGAAGCTGTCGATGAAGAAGTTCGGGACGCCGATCGGCGCAGGCCCCGGGACCGAGAACGAGTACGTCGGGTTCGACGGGGTGGGGACGCCGCTCGGGGTGACCGGAGGCGGCGGCGTGGCGGCCTTGGTCTTCTTCTTGGCGGTCTTCTTCTTCTTGGCCTTCTTGCCCTTCTCGACTTTCCCGGAGCCGAGCGACAGTGCGTTGCCGGGCGACGGGGTCGAGGTCGCCGAGGTGGTCGTCGTGGAAGTAGTGGTGGTCTTCGACGTCGACTTGGTCGGCTTCGGATTCGAATTCGTCTTCGGCTTGGTGGAGGTCGAAGGCGAGGTTGAAGTCGAGGTCGAGGTCGTGGTCGTCTGCGGCTGGGTGCTGGTCGTGACGGTGACGGCCGGCGTGGTCGCGGTCACGGGCGGGCACGACCAGGCGACGTTCGTGATCGGCAGCGTGACCGGCAGCGGCAGCGACGCCGGCGGCGTGTTCGCCGGGATGTTCTGGAACGTGAACTGCTGGCCGCCGGCGACCGTGATCGTCACCGTGCACCCATCCGCCGACGCGTCGGGCATGGCGGCCAAGCCGAATACCACGACCACGCACGCGGCGGTCGCAGCGGCAATCGTCAGCTTCCGCCTTGTCAACACTGTGGCCTACTCCTCCCGCGGCGCGCCACGCACAAATTCTTCCCAGCTACGATCACAGATAGGCTTGAGAGGACGCTACTGGCTGCTGCCGAGCTTTGCAATTCGGAACCGTCAGGTGTGATGGATGTCAGTTTCAGGAACTCAACGCGCCATGACTTGGGTCACGTGCGTCCAGCCAAGGCCTTGAATCGGCACGAACCGGCGGTGACTGTAGCGATGGCTGTGTTGTCTCAGCATCAGCTAACCCTCAAGTTGAGGGTTAGATCTGGCCGATGTGAGAGTGCTGTCATGAGCGAGAAGCAACTACGAGAGGCGGATTGGTAGATGAGCGACGACGACGGGCTCAAGGGACGAGTTACCCGCTCGGGCGAGGAAGCTATCGGCAAGGTCACCCAAGGAATGCTCGAGAACCCGGTCGTGAGCAGGGCACTGTCGGCCGCGTTCGAAACGCGCGAGCGCGCGACCCGCGCCCAGGAGCTCGCGATGAGCGCGCTGAACCTGCCTTCCGCCGGCGATCTCGAGCGGCTCACGCGACGATTGCGGAGCGTGTCCCAGCGGCTCGAGGCGATCGAGGATGGCCTCGACCGGCTCGACGAGCGGATCGAGAAGCTCGGGTCCGGCAGCGCGCTCGACCGGCGCCTGGTTGCGATCGAGGAGACACTCGCGCGGCTCGAGGCGACGCTCGCCGAACGAGCCGCGTCGCCGCAGCCCTGAGCCGGCGGCGCCTCAGCCCGCAGAAGCGGCCGGCTCCGCGCACAGCGTCCGGAGGGCAGCTTCGCCCATCCGCCGCTCGGCCGCGCGCAGATCGTCCTGGCCGATCCGCACCCGTTCCGGGAGGACGAGGTCCGACACCACGAGCACGGCGGCCGCCTGTACCGAACGGGCGCCGGCGAGCGCGAACAGCGTCGCCGCCTCCATCTCGACCGCGAGCGCACCGGCCGCCCTCCACGCCCGTTCTAGTCCCCGGTCGTCATAGAACACGTCGGTGGTGACGATCGGGCCCGCGTGGATCGCATGCTCGTCCTCCATGAACGGAGGGACGGCGGCCGCGATCACCGCGTCGAGCAGCCCCCGGCTCGCCGGCACTCGCTCGCCGGCGCCGAGCGCGCGGCTCGTGCCGTCGGCCGCGATCGCCTCGGTGGCGATCACGAGATCGCCGAGCTTTAGATCCTCCCGTACCGCGCCGCACGTCCCCGTTCGCAGCAGGCGGCGGGCGCCGAGGTCGATCAGCTCGTGGATCACGATTGCCGCGCTCGGGCCGCCGATCCCGGTGCTCTGGATCGTGAGCGGCTCGCCGTCAGGCGCGAGGCCCGTGTAACCCCACAGGCCCCGGTTGTGGTTGAACATCCGGGCGCCGTCGAGCAGGAACTCCGCGAGCATCAGCGCGCGTCCCGGGTCGCCGGGCAGCAGCACGCGCTCGCTGAGCGCGGCGGTCGGCTGCAACGCGTTCGGGGCGGCCATCAGGCCTATTGTTATTTATGCCGAGCTACCGGTATCTGCCATTGACAGATCGGGGATTGGCGAGTAGACCTAGACCCACGAAACAAGGCAACAGGCCGGAGCGTGTGGCGCTGCCCAGGACACCTGGGGAGCGCGTTCGCGAGGCGCCGCCGGAAACGTGACGAGCGCCAACGGCCGACGCAGCGGGCCGTTAGTCCCGCGGGCGGCGGGGCTTCGTGCTCGTCGAGGCCCCGCCGCCGACTTTGAGCGCGTTTGGGGGGCATGTTGCGCGGAAATTTGTGCGCGCAACCGCGGGGGCCGGCTCGGGTAGATGACTCCTGTAGGGATGTCCTCTGCACGCGCCAAAAGTCACAACGGCCGCTCTCCCGAGGGGCTGTCGATCGAGCAGGCCGCCGAGCGAGTCGGCGTCGCCGTCTCGACGCTACGGCGCTGGGCGCGCGACGGCCTGCTCCCGCGCTACGACGGGAGCTGGTCCGCCGCCGTGGTCAGCCACGCCCGGATCGTGGCCCGCCTGCGCGATCGCGGCCACTCGCTGAAGGAGATCCGGCAGGCGACCGAGGAGGGGCGGCTCGCGTACGGATACGTCGAGGAGCTGTTCGACACCGGCGAGGACGGCCACACGCTGGCGGAGGCCTCGCGTGAGACCGGACTCGAGCCCGCGCTGATCACGCGGGTGGTGAGCGCGCTCGGCACGGCGCCGGCCCAGGTCGAGCGGATCTCGCCGGAGGACCTCGCGCTGCTGCGGTACGTCGCGGTCGTGCTCGACGCCGGGCTGCCGCTGGTGGCTCTGCTCCAGCTCGTGCGCGTGTACGGGCAGGCGATGGCCCGGGTGGCGGACGCCGAGGTGAGGCTGTTCCACATGTACGTCCACGAGCCGCTGATGCGCTCTGGCGCGAGCGGACTCGAGACCGCCGACGAGATGCTCGAGCTCAGCCGGCGGCTGCTGCCGCTGGCCGCGCCGGCGATGGATCAGGTTCACCAGCGCTACCTCCAGCACTTCGTCGAGCAGGACGTGGTCGGCCACATGGAGTCAGACCTCGATGGCGACGGTCTCGATCTCGGGCGGATGCGGGTCGCGATTGCGTTCGCCGACCTGACCGGGTACACGCGGTTGACCGAGGAGACCGGCGAACTCGAGGCGGTCGATGCCGTCGAGCGGTTCGTCGACGCGGTGCACGGAACGCTTCCCAGCGACGCGCGCGTGATCAAGACGATCGGCGACGAGGTGATGATCGTCGGCTCCGACCCGGCGGCGCTCGCCGAATGGGCGGTCGACTTCCAGCGGCTCCAGGACGGCCGCGTCGTGCCGAGGATCGCGGTGCATTACGGCAACGCGCTGTATCGCGACGGCGACTACTACGGGCGCGACGTGAACATCGCCTCGCGCGTCGGGGCCCGCGCCGCCGCCGCCGAGGTGCTCGTGACCAGGCCGGTCGTCGAGCATGCGCGCGGCGACCTCGAGTTCGAGCGGATCGCGGAGGTGCGGCTGAAGGGGTTCAACGAGTCGACGGAGATCTTCGTCGCGCGCGAACGCGACGCGGCATGAACGCGGACCGCAACATGAACGCGGACAGCATGTTCACGCGCGTGCGCGATGAGGGCCTGCTCGCGGCCGGCCGAGGCGTCGTCGTGATGCTGTCCGGGGGCCGGGACTCCACGTGCCTGCTCGACGTCGCGGTCCGCGTTGCCGGCGCGAGCGACGTCACCGCCCTGCACGTGAACTACGGATTCCGGGAAGCGGCGGGCGAGGACGAGCGCCATTGCGAGAAGCTGTGCGCGCGTGTCGGTGCCCGGCTCGAGGTGCGCCGGCCGACCTGGCCCGGCAACGGAAACGTCCAGGCGTGGGCGCGCGAGGTGCGCTACCGCGAGGCGCGCGAGCTTGCCGCCGGCGCCGACGTGGCCGCCGGTCACACGCGCACCGACCAGGTCGAGACGATCCTCTACCGCCTGGCGTCATCGCCGAGCCGGAGGGCGCTACTCGGGATGCGTCCTCGGGAGGGGACGCTCGTCCGGCCGCTGCTCACGTTCACGCGGGAGCAGACCGCGGCCTACTGCATCGCGCGGGGCCTTGAGTGGCGCGAGGACGAGACCAACGCGACGCCGGCGTACGCCCGCACCCGAATCCGCGCCGGCCTCGTGCCGGCACTCGAGGAGATCCACCCGGGGGCGCAGATCAACATCCTCGCGCTCGCCCAGATCCTCCGCGACGAGGCCGACGTGCTCGACGCGCTCGTCGACGACGTGCTCGGCGACGAGTGCGAGGTCCGGCTCGAGCGGCTGCGATCGCTCCCGCCGGCGTTGGCGCGGCTCGTGATCCAGCGCCTCGCCGACGAGGCCGCCGGCGGCCTCGCGCCGGGCGCGGGCGGTCGCGCGCAGGAGATCGCGGGGTTGAGCGACCGGGGCACGGCGCTGCTCGACATCGGCAACGGACTACGGGCGATCGCCGAGTACGGTCGGGTTCGGTTCGAGCCGCTCGCCGCCGACCCGGTGGCGCCCGCGCCGGTCCGGCTGGCGATCCCCGGGAGCGTCCCGTTCGGCGGCTCCGACGTGCGGTGCGAGCTCGCCGAGCCGGCGCGCGAGCCGGGACTGCTCGATCGCGCGGCGCTCGGATCGGAGCTGCTGGTCCGGTCCTGGCGACCGGGAGACCGGATTGCGGCGCTCGGGCTCGGCGGCACCAAGGCGCTCCAGGATCTGTTCGTGGAGCGGCGGGTTCCGCGGCGCGAGCGCGACCGGGTGGCGATCGTCGAGGCCGGCGGCGAGATCGCGTGGGTCGCGGGCCTCGCGATGTCCGAGCGGTTCAAGGTGACGCCGGCGACTCGCGACGCGGTCCGGCTCACCAGTTCTGCCGTTCCCTCTCGCTCGATGGCGACCGGGCCAGGCCCTCGATCCGTGAAACACCCATAATTCAAATCGTGGAAGGCGACGACGCGATCGGGGAGATCCTCGTGCCGGCCGAGGATGTGAAGCGCCGTGTCCGCGAGCTGGCAGCCGAGGTTTCCCAGGATTACCAGGGGAAAGATCTCGTGCTGGTCGGGGTCTTGAAGGGTGCGGTGCTGTTCCTGTCCGACCTGATGCGCCACCTCGACGTCCCGTGCGAGGTCGACTTCATGGCGGTCGCGTCGTACGGATCGGCGACCAAGTCCTCGGGCGTGGTCCGGATCCTCAAGGATCTCGACGCGGTGATCGAGGGCCGGGACGTGCTGATCGTCGAGGACATCGTCGATTCGGGCCTGACGCTCCAGTATCTGCTCCGCAACCTCGCCGGGCGGAATCCGCGTTCGCTCGAGGTCTGCGCATTGCTGATCAAGCCTGAGCGTCAGAAAGTCGACCTACGCACTAAATACGTGGGCTTCGAGATTCCGAACCGATTCGCGATCGGCTACGGGCTCGACTTCGGCGAGCGCTACAGAAACTTGCCGTACGTGGCTGCGTTGAAGGAGTGAACACGCGATGAACGAACGCATGCATGCCTACTTGGCGCCCCAAACCCAGATGCTACGCTTGACAGTCCCGAGACCCGAAGTCCTGGCCCGGCTTGCGCCGCAATAACACGCTATGAGCAGGTTTTTTAAGAGCGCTGCATTTCCGATTCTGATCGTTGTCGTACTCGCGTTCTTCGCGCAGAAGCTGATCGGGAGCTCGAGCAAGTCGCAGAAGCAGACCTTCGGCGACCTGATCTACCAGCTCGACCACGGCGGCGTTCAGAGCCTGTCGCTGCACGAGAAGGACAACACCGCCAACGTCACCACGACGACCGGTCAGAAGTACACGGTCGGCTATCCCGACGGCTACGTCTCGCAGATCATCACGGCCGCGGACAAGGATCTCTCGCCGCAGAACTTCGACATCCAGGGCAAGACCTCGAACGGATGGCTGTCGCTGCTGACGTACATCCTGCCGTTCGTGATCTTCATCGGGTTCTGGATCTTCCTGATGAACCAGGTGCAGGGCGGCGGCTCGAAGGTCATGTCGTTCGGCAAATCCCGTGCCAAGCGAATGTCGGTCGATTCGCCCAAGATCACGTTCCGGGACGTCGCGGGGGTCGACGAAGCCGTTGAGGAGTTGCACGAGATCAAGGAGTTCCTCGAGAACCCCAAGAAGTTCCAAGCCTTGGGGGCGCGCATACCCAAGGGCGTGCTCTTGTACGGGCCGCCGGGTACCGGCAAGACCCTGCTCGCGCGCGCGGTCGCGGGTGAGGCGGGCGTCCCGTTCTTCAGCATCAGCGGATCCGACTTCGTCGAGATGTTCGTGGGCGTCGGCGCCTCGCGCGTGCGTGACCTGTTCGAGCAGGCCAAGCAGAACTCGCCGTGCATCATCTTCATGGACGAGATCGACGCCGTCGGGCGCCATCGCGGCGCGGGTCTCGGCGGCGGCCACGACGAGCGCGAGCAGACGCTCAACCAGCTGCTGGTCGAGATGGACGGGTTCGAGATGAAGGACAACATCATCTTGATCGCGGCCACCAACCGCCCGGATATCCTCGATCCCGCGCTGCTGCGCCCGGGCCGGTTCGATCGCCAGATCGTCGTCGACCGCCCTGACCGCAACGGCCGCAAGAAGATCCTCGACGTCCATACGCGCGGCAAGCCGCTCGCGCGGGAGATCAACGTCGATGCGCTCGCCGGCCAGACCCCCGGGTTCACGGGCGCGGACCTGTCGAACCTGGTGAACGAGGCCGCGCTGCTCGCCGCCCGCAACGGCAAGCGCGAGATCACCCAGGTCGAACTCGAGGAAGGGATCATGCGCGTGATCGCGGGTCCCGAGAAGAAGACTCGCGTGATGTCCGAGAAGGAGCGGCGGATCACCGCCTATCACGAGATGGGCCACGCGATGGTCGGCCACTACCTCCCGAACGCCGATCCGGTCCACAAGATCTCCGTGATCTCCCGCGGCCAGGCGCTCGGCTACACGATCTCGATGCCGGCTGAGGACAAGTTCCTGACCACGCGCGCTGAGTTGCAGGACCAGCTGGCGATGACGCTCGGCGGCCGCGCCGCCGAGGAGATCGTGTTCGGCGAGGTCACGACCGGCGCGTCGAACGACCTGGAGAAGGTCACGGCCACGGCGAAGCAGATGGTCATGCGCTTCGGCATGTCCGAGAAGCTCGGCCCCCGGGTGTTCGGCCACGACCACGGCCAGCCGTTCCTCGGGCGCGAATTCAGCGCCGAGCCCGACTACTCCGACGAGATCGCGCGCGAGATCGACGACGAGATCCGGCGGATCGTGGAGCAGGCCCACATCCAGGCCAAGGACATCCTGGGCTCGCATCGCGACACGCTGGCGAAGCTGTCAGAGATTCTGATCAAGCACGAGACGATCGAGAAGGAGGAGTTCGAGGCGCTGCTCGGTGGCGGCACCGAGGAAGAGGTGTTCGGCGTCGAGGCTCCACCGCCGCCCGAGGTGCCGATTCCGGGCACGCCGGCCGGCGAGCGCCGCGAGAGTCCGCGTCCGCTTCCGCGGCCGGGTCTCGCCGGCGGCACCGCCGAATAGTTTCGCGCCGCCCCCTCTGATGTGACGTGGGCGACCGCTGCTGGCCCGGCCTCACCCGGTCAACGGAGGGTTTAAGCCAACTGCGTGGCATTCCGTGAGGCCGGGGCCGAGGGCGGGCGCCTTGGCGAGCTTTGGCGGCGTGAGGAACGCCGGCTTGCCGAAGTCGAAGTAGTTCGTCATCGGCGAGGCGTTGGCGTCGCGGAACGTCATCGCCGGCAGGTTCCATTTGCGCTCGACGAACGCCGTGACCGAGGTGTGGTCCTCGACCGCCCGCGAGATGTAGTGCGCGCGCGCCCATGGCGAGACGACGACCATCGGCACCCGGAATCCGTAGCGGTCGAACGCGCCCGGCACGTCGCCGGAGGCCAGCACCGGCGCGATCGAGTCCGGCGGGATGGCCGCTGGCGGCGGCACGTGGTCGTAGTAGCCGCCGTGCTCGTCGTAGGTGATGAACAGCGCGGTGTGCCTCCAGGTCTTCGCGCGCACGAGCGAGTTCACGACCTGGGCGACGTACCGCTCGCCGAGCTGGATGTCCTGCGGGTTCTCCTCGGAGGTCGTCTCGTAGTTGGGGTCGAGGAACGTGAACTGCGGCAGTTTGCCGGCGGCGACGTCGGACAGGAACTGGTTGAAGTACTTGATACGCGGCGCGCGCGCCGGGGTGTCGCTGCCGGGCACGAGCTCCAGGGTCGGGTAGCTCGGCGGTTCGTAGTAGACGGCCCAGTCGATGTCGTAGGCGTCGAGGCGATCCCAGATCGTGCCGTTCGCCGGCGGTGCGGGGGCGATGACGTCGTTGATCATCCCGCTCGAGGTCCCGGCGAACAGATACGAGCGGTTGGGCCACGTCTGGCCGAGCACCGAGGAGAAGTGGCGCTCGCCGATCGGGAAGTGCTCGACCAGCGAGTACGTGAACGGAAGGTCGTGCTGGTCCCAGAAGCGCATCGCGATCGGACCACTCGCCCTGACGAATCCGTCGTTCCGCCCGTTGTCGTAGGCCTCGTGGCTCGCGTTCCAGCTCTGGCTCGGCTTACCGACGAGCTGGCACGGCGAGATCGCGGGCTGCGCGATCACCCGGTTGTGGTTGACATCCGGGTTGGAGTTAGTGGGCTTGCCGCGCCGGAAGCGCCACCCGTCGACCGATCCTCGCCCCGGGACCTGGTGGGGAACCATCCCGAGCAGGTTGTCGAACGAGTGGTTCTCCATCATCAGCACCACGATGTGCTCGATCTCGGGCATGCTCGGGGTGCCGGCGGGCTTGCCCGGGAACGGCAGGCTCTCGGGCTGCCGCATCGCGCCGACTCGCGCCACGGGGCGGGCCCACGCCGGCAGTCCGCGGGTCGCGAGCACGGCAGCGCCCCCGGCGGCGCCGGCGAGTAGCGAGCGGCGTGTGATGGTCCGGTCCTCGAGCGGTCGCATAGGCCTCACTCCCCGGTACGGGACACTACCGGGACCGGTTATGTCTCGCGAGAACGCCCACCCCGCAACGCGCCGTCGGCGCCACCGCGGCCCCGGAAGGGTGCTGCTCGCGGTCACGCGCGTCTGGATCCCGGTGGCGATCGCAATCGCCGGGCTCGTCGGGATCGTCATCGGCGGAGGGAAGGACGACATCGTCGCCGGCGCCGGCGTGTCGCTCGTGATCGCCGCCCTGATCGTCTGGATGGTCAACTGGATGTACCGGATGAGCGTGGAGAGCAACCGCGACCGCGAGCGCGAGGAGGAGGCCCGCGAGTACTTCGACGTCCATGGGCGGTGGCCGGATGAGTGACGCCGGCCGGTTCCGGATCATGGGCGTGGTCAACGTCACGCCGGACTCGTTCTCCGACGGTGGCCAGTACCTCGACGCGGCCGCCGCGATCGCGCACGGGATCGAGCTCGAGGCCGAGGGGGCGGAGATCCTCGACATCGGCGGCGAGTCGACCCGCCCCGGCGCGGCCTCGGTCCCCGAGGACGAGGAGCTCCGCCGGGTGATCGGAGTGATCGAAGGGCTGATCGCCGCCGGGTGCGAAGCCCAGCTCTCGATCGACACCTCCAAGAGTGGCGTGGCGGCGCGTGCGCTCGCGGCGGGCGCCACGCTCGTCAACGACGTGACCGCGCTCCGGGGCGACCCGGACATCGCCGCGGTGGTGGCTGAGGCTAAGGCCGACTGCTGCCTGATGCACATGCTCGGGACGCCGCGGACGATGCAGGACGACCCGCGTTACGACGACGTCGTCGCCGACGTCAAGGCGTTCCTGGAGGAGCGGATGGGCTTCGCGGTCGCGCACGGAATCGCGGAGGAACGGATCATGCTCGACCCCGGGATCGGGTTCGGGAAGACCGTCGAGCACAACCTCGAGATCGTGCGGCGGCTCGGGGAGCTGGTCGAACTCGGGCGGCCGGTCGTGATCGGGACCTCGCGCAAGTCGTTCCTCGGCAAGATCACGGGCCGCGAGGTCGATGACCGGATCGCGGCGACGGTCGCCACCAACGTGCTCGCGTACGAGCGGGGGGCGCGCGTATTCAGGGTTCACGACGTAGGCCCGGTTCGCGACGCATTGACGGTCACGGCTGCTACGGTCAGCGCCCGATGGACGACCCCGACGAGTACGGCGAAGTAGAGGACGACGACGAGGGGGAGGCTCACCCCGAGCCCGAGGTCACGATCGAGGTCAGTGGGCTGTCACTGTTCACCCACGTGGGCGTGACCGCGGCCGAGCGCGAGGTCGGGCAGCGGCTGCTGATCGATCTCCGGATCGACGTCGGGGAGTGCGACGCGACGGTCACCGACCGGATCGAGGACACCGTCGACTACGCCCAGGTGTGCGACACCGCGAACCTGGTCGCGCAGCAGCGCTCCTACAAGACACTCGAGCGGCTGTGCACGGCGGTCGCGGACCGGCTGCTCGAGCAATACGAGGCGAACGCCGTGTGGGTCAAGGCGGCCAAGCCCGAGCCACCGATGGCGCTGCCCGTGAGCGAGGTGTCGGTAGAGGTGTGGCGCGAGGCCGAATGACGCCGGGCTACCTCGGCCTGGGGTCAAACGTCGGCGACCGGCGGGCGCATCTGGAGGCGGCGGTGTCGGCATTGCCGGCGCAGGGGGTGAACGTGCTGGCGTCGTCGTCGGTGTATGAGACCGAGCCCGTCGGCCTGGTGCTCGACCAGCGCGAGTTCTACAACGCGTGTCTCCGCGTGGACACGCAGCACGGTCCTGACGAGCTGCTGGCGGCGTGCAAGGCGGTGGAGCGCGAGCTGGGGCGGGCACCGGGTGGGGTGCGCCACGGGCCGCGCCCGATCGATGTCGACTTATTGCTGCTCGACGAGCTCGTGTACTCCTCTGAGCGGCTGACGCTCCCCCACCCGGAGGTGAGCTCGCGGCGGTTCGTGCTCGTGCCCCTGCTCGAGCTCGACCCAGACCTCGCGCTGCCGGACGGCCGGCGCCTCAGCGATGCGCTCGCGGAGTTGGGAGACGGCCAGGAGGTCCGGCGCGTGGGAGCCCTGCTCCTTTAGGGTTCAGGAATGCTGCTGGTCGTCGACGTCGGCAACACGCAAACCCACTTCGGCCTGTTCCGCGACGGCGAGCAGGACGTGTTCCAGCACTGGCGGTTCGGCACCGTGCGTGAATCGACCGGCGACGAGCTGGGCGCGGCGCTGTCGAATCTGCTCGGGCTGCGTGGCCTGTCGTTCACGGACGTCGACCGCTCGATCGTGTCCTCGACCGTCCCGCAGCTGTCCCACCAGTGGACACAGATGGCGCGGCATTACCTCGGCCACGAGATGCTGGTCGTCGGCCCGTCGATCCGCACCGGGATGCCGATCCGCTACGACAATCCGTACGAGGTCGGAGCGGATCGCCTCGCGAACGCGGTGGCGGCGTACGACCGCGTCCACGACACGTGCGTCGTCGTCGACTTCGGCACGGCGATCACCTACGACATCGTGTCGGCCGTCGGCGAGTACCTGGGCGGGATCATCACCCCGGGCGCGGAGATCTCGATCGACGCCCTGTACGAACGCGCTGCGAAGCTTCCGAAGGTCGAGCTCGCCGAGCCACGCGCGCTGATTGGCAAGTCGACGGTCGACGCGATCCGCAGCGGGATCGTCTACGGGTTCGCCGGTCAGGTCGAGGGAATCGTCCGCCGGCTACGCGTCGAGCTCGGCCCGGCGACGTTTGTGATCGCCACGGGCGGCCTCGCCGGCCTGCTCGTCCCGTACATCCGGGAGACGATCGATGAGGTCGACGACCTGCTCACGCTCACCGGCTTGAGGCTGATCTGGGAGCGGAATCAGGATTGAGGACCGACTCCGGGATCGGCACGTCCGGAGTCTTGGCGACGGTGGCGGCGAGGATCAGGAACGTGATCCGCCGGCGTTCGTCGGGGTGCTCGGCGGCGTACGCCTCGTAGCCGTCGAGCAGCTTCCGGATTGCCGCGAACACCGGCGCGTCGTCGATGTCGTCGGGCACGTCGCACGCCAGGCGCGCGAGCGCGAGCATCTCGGTCGGGTCGATGCCGCGCATCGTCCCCATCGCGCTGAACAACAGGAAGAACGCGACACGGTCGAGCAGCAGATGCGATGCTCGATCGTGCTCGCCGATCGCCGGGCCGGCCGGCTTGAGCGGCTCGCCGGCGGCGATCCGCAGCGCCTGCTCGGAGGCGACCGAGCGAGTCTGCTCCGGGGAAAAGCCGAGCTGGAGCGGCCAGCGCAGCTGGAACGCGGCGGAGATGAACGTGTTGCCGTAGGGGGCGTCGCTCGCGAACACGATCTGGCCGGGCGGCACCAGCGAGAACAGCGCCTCGAGGTCCGCGGGGATCCACCACGCGGTGTCGAACAGCAGGTTCGGCAGGTCCGCGGCGACGCGCCAGATCCAGGAGAGGTCGCTCGTCCCGGCGTGCGCGAGGATCAGCCGCACGTCTGGGAACTCCTCAGCGAGCTGCACGGCGTGGAGCCCGAGCGCCGGGATCCCGCGGCCGGCATGAATCAGCACGGGCAGCGAGCGCTCGTTGGCGAGTGCCACGATCGAGCGGACCTGCGGGTGGTCGAGCGTGAACTGCTCGGCGCGCGGGTGGAGCTTTATCCCCTTCGCGCCGTTCTGGAGACTCCGCTGCGCTTCGGAGACCGGGCTGTCGTGCGGGTTCACGCGGCAGAACGGGACGAGCAGCCCATCCGCATCGCGGGCCGCGGCGAGCACGTCGTCGTTGGCGGCGGGGTAGCCATCGGGCTCATGGAACGGGAACGCGAATGCTCCTCTCGCGTTCGCGAGTCCGAGCGCGGTCACGAGCTCCTCGGGCGACTGCTTCATGCCGTCCGGGTCGTTCTGGCCGAGGTGCGTATGGGCGTCGAACAGCTCGAGCCCCGGGACCTGGTCGAGCACCACCTCGGCCCAGGGGCGTAGCTCGTCAAACAGGTTCATCGCTGGATTCGTACCATGAAAGCCGATGTCCCGATCCCTCACGGATCCCTGGCGGCTCGGGGGTATAGCGATCCCGAACCGCGTCGTGCTCGCCCCGCTCGCCGGAATCGGCAACTGGTTCGTACGCCTCCAGGCCAAGCGCCACGGAGCCGGACTGGTGGTGTCGGAGATGGTTTCGAGCTTCGCGGTCCACTACCGCAACGAGCGTACATGTCGCGAGCTGTTGCGAATCCATCCTCAGGAGCACCCGGTGTCGGTGCAGCTGTTCGGCAACGATCCGGACGTGATGGCCTCGGCCGCCGAGCGCGTGGCCGCCGCCGGCGCGGACCTGATCGACATCAACATGGGGTGCCCGGTCCCGAAGGTGTGCAAGACGGGCGCCGGCGCGGCGCTGCTGTCCGAGCCCTTACGGGCGGTGGCGGTGGCGCGCGCGGCCGCGTCTGGGAGCGGGCTGCCGGTGACGGTCAAGCTTCGCTCCGGCCAGCGCCCGGGCGACCTGAGCGGGCTCGAGGTCGCGCGCCGGCTCGTGTTCGACGGCGGCGTTTGTGGGATCTCGATCCATCCCCGGCACGCGTCGCAACGCCACAAGGGCCAGCCGGACTACTCGCTGGTGCGCGATCTGGTCGAGGAGCTGCCTGTGCCCGTGCTGGTATCCGGGGGGCTGCAGACGGTCGAAGCGGTTCGGTCGGCGTTCGAGGAGACCGGCGCTGCCGGCGTGCTACTGGCGCGCGGGTCGCTCGGGAACCCTTGGCTGTTCGAGCAGGTCCTCGGCCTGCGGGAACCCGACGCCGAGCCCGGGCGCGACGAGATCCTCGACGAGCTCGACTGGGTGCTCGCCTGCGCCGTCGAGCACGTCGGCGAGGATCGCGCGACCCGGTACCTGCGCAAGTTCTACCCGTGGTACGTCGAGCGGCTCGGCGGCACCCACCACGAGCAGGCGGCGCTCCGGGCGGCGTTGCAGACGGCGCCGACGCTCGAGGCCGCGCGCGACCTGCTGACCCCAGCAGCGGTCTGATCGCTCAGATAGAGTCGCGCGATCCGAGCGCCGCCTGCGAGCGGCGCTCGCAGGCAACGGATTAGCTGAACAAGGGGTGCGCGCTATGCGGCGGACGCTCGGTCGAGTCACGATGACGGTGCTGGTCGTCGGCGTGATGGTCTCGTGGGCAGGATCGACGGCCGGAGCGGCCGCGAAGTCGGATCGGATCGGCGCGGCGCCGGTGATCCCGCTGTCCTCCGCGGTCTCCGCCCTTCCGGCTTCGATGCAGCTCCACGTCACGGTCTCGATGCGCCCGCAGGACCCGAGCGGCCTGCAGGCGCTCGCCACGTCGATCTCCACGCCCGGCTCGACCGAGTTCCGGCACGACCTGACCGTCGCGCAGTTCGCCGACCGCTTCGGCGCGAGCGCGAGCGCGATCTCGGCGGTCGAGTCGCAGCTCACGGCCAGCGGACTGACGGTCGGCGATGTCCCCGCGAACCACCTGACGATCCCGGCGAGCGGGACGGCCGCGCAGATCGAGCAGGCGTTCTCGGTCTCAATGCAACAGGTCAAGCTCGCTTCCGGCCGGACCGCGTTTGCCAATGCGCAGGCGCCGGCGCTGCCGGCGAGCGTTGCGCAGCAGGTCGAAGGGATTGTTGGACTCGACGATCTGAACCAGCTGAAGCCCGCCGCCCTCCGCGTTCCGGGCGGCCGGCGGTCGACCGGCCCGTCGATCCGCGCGACCGGCGCCGGGGCGGCGACGCCGGATCTGCGTCCGCAGGTCATGACCGGCGGGCCGCAGCCGTGCACCGACGCGACCGATGAGCAGTCGTCATTCGACACAAACGTCTCGTTCAACAGCGTGGCGGGGCAGGCGCAAACGGCCGACCAGATCGCCGCCGCGTACAGCTTCGCGCCGATCTATCAAGCCGGCGATCTCGGCGCGGGCCAGACGGTCGCCCTGTACGAGCTCGAGCCTTACGACCCCACCGACATCGCCACCTATCAATCGTGCTACGGGACGAGCGTTCCGATCACGAACGTCCCGGTCGCCGGCGCCACCCCGACGTGCACAAATCCGTGTCCGGACGGCGGCGACGGCGAAGCGGCACTCGACATCGAGCAGGTGATCGGGCTGGCGCCGAAGGCGAACGTGCTGGTATACGACGCGCCGAACTCGTTCCAGGGCGCTTTCGAAGAGCTCAGCTCGATCGTGTCCGACGACAGGGCACAGGAGATCTCGACCTCGTGGGGCGTCTGCGAGTCGGTCATCGCGATGGATGACCCCGGCCTGATCCAGAGTGAGAACACGCAGCTGGAGGAGGCGGCAACCCAGGGGCAGGCGTTCTTCTCCTCCAGCGGCGACAGTGGCGCCGAGGACTGCTCACAGCAGGGGGGAGGGGACTTCTCGATGTCGGCCGAGGACCCCTCGGCGCAGCCGTTCGCGACCGGCGTCGGCGGCACGACCCTGACCGGCGATGGACCGCCGGCGGCCGAGACGGTGTGGAACGACGGCCCGAATTCGGAGTGCAACTGCGGCGCCATCCAAGGCATCGGCGGCACCGGTGGCGGCATCTCGAACCAGTGGACGATGCCGAGCTACCAATCAGCGGCGGCGCAGGCGCTCGGCGTGACGAACGCCAACTCGTCGGCGACGCCCTGCGGCGGCGGCGGGGTGGACTGCCGGGAGATCCCCGACGTGTCAGCCGACGGGGACCCCATGACGGGCTATGTGATCTTTGACGCCGGCAACTGGGACGTGCTTGGCGGAACCAGCGCCTCGGCGCCGTTGTGGGCCGCCTACACCGCGCTCGTCAACGCGTCGGCTGCGTGCCGCGGCCAGCGAGTCGGCTTCGCGAACCCGATCCTCTACCAGCTCGCCGCGAGCAACTATGCCGCCAACTTCAACGACGTCACCGCAGCGAGTCCGTACACCGGGCTCGACAACAACGACACGTTCGACGGAGCCGGTGATGGTACGGACGTCGATGACATGAACCATCTCTTCCCGATGAGAACCGGCTACGACATGGCGACGGGGCTCGGCAGCCCGATTGGGAGCGCGCTGGCGGCGTCGCTGTGTGCGATCCGCTCGCCCGTGTACTCCGTGTCGGTGACGAACCCCGGCTCGCAGTCGGCGGTCGTCGGCAACTCGGTGGCGCTTGCGGTTCAGGGCATCGATTCGGGCGGCTTGGCGCTCAGTTACGCCGCGTCGGGGTTGCCGGCTGGGCTGTCGATCAATTCGGCCACCGGGACGATCTCCGGGACGCCGACGGCAGCAGGCAGCTCGACCGTCACCGTGACCGCCGCCGACACGTTCACGAACACCGGCGCCACCGAATTCAGCTGGACAGTGACCTCACCCCCGCCTCCACCGCCGGTCGCGGGCTCGCCGGTCGTGTCCGGCGTATCGCTGGGCGGCCTCGCCACGCGCAAGGCGAAGCTCAAGTTCACCGTCGACGCGGGGTCGAACGCGCCCGCGCTCCATGCGGTCAGAATCGCGCTGCCGTCCGGCCTGGGGTTCGTGTCCAAGCACAAGACGCTGCTCAAGGGCATCTCGGTCCAGGGCTCGAAGTTCACGGCCCAGCTGGTCGCCGGGAAGTTGACGCTCACGTTCAGCGGCCCGGTGCAGCAGCTCACGATCACGGTTGGGCCTCCCGCGACGAACGTCACCAAGGGGCTGGCCACCGAGGCCAAACACCCGAAGCACAAGACCGTGAAGGTCACCGTGACCGCGATCGACGCCGCGGGGCTGGCGACCGCGATCCCCGAGCTGCTCAGGCTGTAGAGGGAACCGGCGCACGCCAGCCGACGGGTGTGTAGGTTGCCCGTCCGTGTTCCGGTGCATCGGCAGGGTGGCGGCGGTCGGTGGCGCGCTCGCGCTTGCCCTCACGCTGGGGCTGGCGCCGGTTGCGGCGGCGCAGGTCGAGCCGTACGGGTTCGACGACTACGGTGGGTTCCGCAACATCCTGCCGCCTGGCCAGAACGGGTTCGACAACCTCGTGCAGGCGGCCGAGTTCAAGGCAGCCGGCACGTACCCGCCGCACTCGAACGACCAGCTCGGGATGTACTCGAACCTGACGACCGCGGTCCCGATCACCGAGTCGCAGATCCCGCAGTTCTACAAGGACGCGACGTTCGGGGTCCCGGACGGCGACGTCGCGAGCACCGAGAGCCCCGAGCCCGGGGTGACGATCGAGCGCGACTCCCAGTTCGGGGTCCCGCACATCTACGGCGACACTCGCGCCGCGCTGATGTTCGGGATCGGCTACGCCACCGCCGAGGACCGGCTGTTCTTCATCGACGTGCTCAGGCACTCGGGCCAGGCCGACCTCGCCCAGTTCGCCGGCGGCGCCAACGTCGCCATGGACGAGCAGGTGTGGGCGAACGAGCCCTACACGCAGCAGGACCTCACCAACCAGATCAACTGGGCGGCGTCGAGCTCACCCGACGGATCGCAGATCCTCAGCGACGCGACCAACTACGTCGACGGGATCAACGCCTACATCTCCAAGGCGGAGAGCCCGTTGAACGAGCTCGAAATGCTGCCCGCGGAGTACGCCGCGATCGGTCAGCCGCAGGGACCCCAGCCGTTCACGGTCGAGGACCTCGTGTCGATCGCGACGCTCGTCGGCGGGATCTTCGGCAACGGCGGCGGGCAGCAGCTGTCGAACGCGGTCCTGTACGAGAACATGACGTCGGCGTTCGGGGCCGAGCGCTTCACGGTGGCGGGCTCGCCGGAGCTGGTCTCGCAGCCGGCGAAGAAGTCCAAGAAGAAGAAGCCGAAGCCGAAGAAGCACGAGGGCAAGGGGTCTGGGCAGGGGCCTGGTAAGCCGAAGAAGGCCGCCGACAGCCCGGTCGCCACCGTGGCGACCAGCCCGGTCGGCACCATGGCGAGCGCCCGTCCGACCGGTGCGCGCGCCGGCAAGGCCGTGCTCGGCGCCGGCAAGATCGCGAACGACCACTCGGGCTTCGGGACGTTCCTCAGCTTCGTCGACCCCTCTGACCCCGAGGCGCCGACCACCGTCCACGGCAAGTCGTTCCCGTACCAGACCCTCCCGAAGCCGAGCAAGGCGGTCCAGAAGACACTCGCGCTGCCCGACCCCGCGTCGGTCCAGTACGTCAACCCGGTCGTCGCCGGCGCCATCCCCGCGGGCGAGAGCGGCCAGGCCACGACCGGATCAAAGAGCCGCCCCTCGTCGGCCGCCGGAATCGCCGGCGCCGCGAGCTCCGGGCTGCTCGGGTTCCCGCGCTCGATGTCAAACGCGCTGCTGGTCAGTGCCGCCGACAGCGCCAGCGGCCACCCGCTCGCGGTGATGGGCCCGCAGGTCAGCTACTTCAATCCGGAGATCCTGATGGAGGAGGACATCCACGGGCCCGGGATCGATGCCGAAGGAGCCGCGTTCCCCGGGGTCAATCTGTACGTCGAGCTCGGCCACGGACCCGATTACGCGTGGTCGGCGACCTCCGCCGGCCAGAACATCATCGACACGTTCGCGGCGCCGCTGTGCAACCCGAGCGGCGGCACGGTCTCTATCGACTCGGACTATTACGTCCTGAACGGGCAATGCGTGCAGATGGAGACGCTGACCCGCACGGAGTCCTGGCAGCCGAACCTCGGCGATTCGACGCCCGCGGGCTCGGTGACGTTCCAGACCAAGCGGACCGCGTACGGGATCGTGATCGCCCGCGCGCGGATCAAGGGGCAGCCGGTCGTCTACACGAACCTGCGCTCGACCTATATGCACGAGCTCGATTCCGCGCTCGGGTTCGAGATGTTCAACGAGCCCTCGATCATGCGGAACCCGCAGGACTTCATGAACGCGGCCTACAACGTCGGGTACACGTTCAACTGGTTCTACACCGACGACAAGAACATCGCGTACTTCAACTCGGGGCTCAACCCGGTGCGCGCGGCTAACACCGACCCCCTGTTCCCGTCGTGGGCGACCGATGCGTGGAAGGGCTTCCATCCGGCGGCGCAGATGACGCCCGCGAGTGTGACCGAGCAGCAGACCGCCGAGAGCGCGCATCCGCAGGCGGTCAACCAGCCCTACCTGACCAGCTGGAACAACAAGCAGGCGCCGGGTTACAACGACGCCGCCACCGGCCAGGAGTACGCGTCGGTCTACCGCTCGCAGCTGCTCGACAACAACGTCAACTCCCAGCTCGCGGCGAGCGGGCACAAGATGACGCTGGCCGACCTGATCAACGCGATGGCGACGGCTGGAACCCAGGACCTCCGCGGCGTCGAGGTGCTGCCGTACGCACTCCAGATCATCGGCCACCCGAGCGACCCCACGCTCGCGACCGCGGTCAACGAGCTGCAAGCGTGGGCGGCGAGCGGCGCACACCGCATCAATCGCGAGCGGGTGGGTGGGGGTCCAATCTCGGGGAACTACGACCAGACCGACGCGGTGCGGATCATGGACGCGTGGTGGCCGCTGCTCGTCCAGGCCGAGTTCGGCCCGACGCTCGGGTCGAGCCTGCTGGGCCAGGTCGAGAACGACTTCCCGATCAACGACGAGCCCGGTCATGGCGTCTCGGGCGCCCATCTCGGCTCCGCGTTCGACGTCGGCTTCTACGGAATCGTCCAGAAGGATCTGCGCTCGGTGCTCGGAGGCAAGGTCGCGGGTCCGCTGAATCGGGTCTACTGCGGCGGCGGATCGCTCGCCAAGTGCCGCGCCGCGCTCGGGAGCTCGCTGCTCCAGGCGGCGCAGGAATCGCCCGATCAGGTGTATCCGGCCGACAGCGCGTGCGCCGCGGGCGACCAGATGTGCTCGGACTCGATCCAGTTCCGAGCGATCGGCGTGATCAGCCAGCCGCTGATCGAATGGGTCAACCGCCCGACGTTCCAGCAGGCGGACGAGATCCAGGGCCACGGGCCACGTTGATTCTCGGGCTCGTCCGCTAAAGAACAGCCGAATCCGGCGGGCTGAACCGGGCGTCTATACTCGTCCGCCCACGCACCCCAGCTGCGTATTAAATCTCCCGCTTAGCAGGCGGGTTTTTTCTCGTCCAGGACCGTCGGCACTGTACCCGGCGGTTCCCCTCGAATACAGGTCTGCGACATGCCCAAGGACGTCATCATCACACCTGAAGGGCTCGCCAACCTCAAGGCGGAGCTCGATCAGCTGACAACCACTCGTCGTCGCGAGGTAGCGGCTCGGATCAAGGAGGCGCGCGAGTTCGGCGACATCTCCGAGAACGCCGAGTACGACGACGCCAAGAACGAGCAGGCGATGCTCGAGGCGCGGATCGCGTCTCTCGAGGAGAAGCTCCGCTCGGCGACAGTGATCGACCAATCCGATCTCTCGACCGACCAGGTCCGCGTCGGATCGGTCGTGCACGTGAAGGACGACGGAGGGAAGTCGGTCAAGTACACGATCGTCGGCTCCGCCGAGGCCAGCCCTTCCGAGATGAAGCTCTCGAACGAGTCGCCGGTGGGCAAGGCGCTGCTCGGCCGCAAGCGCGGCGACGAGGTCGTGATTGCCACCCCCAGGGGCGAGCGCCACCTCAAGATCACGAAGATCGACGTCGAGTCCAAGTAAGAGCGCTTTGGGCGGGCCGTGAGCGACCCCACCGACGGCGTTGACGAGCTGCTGGCCGCGCGCCGGCGCAAGCTCGAGTCGCTGCGCGATGCCGGCATCGACCCGTTCCCGCACGAGTTCGACGGGGTCGAGCCGATCGCTGCTGTACGGGCCGCACACGCCGGACTCGCGGCGGGCGACGAGACCGACGTCGGCCACCGCGTCGCCGGGCGGCTCGCAGCCCGGCGCGGCCAGGGAAAGATGGCGTTCCTCGACCTCGTCGACCGCTCGGGGCGGATCCAGCTCCAGGCGCGGGTCGACGAGCTCGGGGCCGACGGGATGGAGCGGCTGCTCGCCCTCGACCTGGGCGATCTGATCGGCGTCGACGGGCTGGCGTTCATGTCGCGGCGGGGCGAGCTGACGCTGCGCGTCCAGCAGTTCACGCTGCTGGCCAAGTCGCTCCGGCCCCCGCCCGAGAAGCACCACGGGCTGACCGACGTCGAGACGCGCTTCCGCCGGCGCGAGCTCGACCTGATCGGCAACGAGGAGGCGCGTGAGCTGTTCATCACACGCGCGCGCGTGGTCTCGGCCGTCCGTCGGTTCCTCGACGCCGAGGGATTCATCGAGGTCGAAACGCCGGTGCTGCAGCCCCTCTACGGAGGAGCGCTCGCGCGGCCGTTCACAACCCACCACAATGCGCTCAACCGCGAGTTCTACCTGCGAATCGCCACCGAGCTCTACCTCAAACGGTTGATTGTCGGCGGGCTCGAGCGCGTGTACGAGCTCGGCAAGGATTTCCGCAACGAGGGCGTGGACACCACCCACAACCCAGAGTTCACGATGCTCGAGTGGTATGAGGCGTACGCCGACTATGAGGACATCGCGGCGCGCTGCGAGCGCCTGGTCTCCTACGCGGCGTCCGAGGCGGGCTACTCGGGCGAGATCGACCTGTCGCCGCCGTGGCGGCGCGAGACGCTGACCCAGGCGATCGTCGACCGGACAGGGATCGACATCACCGAGCACCCCGAACGCGATTCGCTAGCGGACGCGATGAGCGCACGGGGCTTGGCCGTCCCGGCTGACGACACGTGGCCGCAGCTCGTCGACCAGCTGCTGTCAAAGCACGTCGAGCCGACGCTGATCGAGCCGACGTTCCTGATGGACTATCCGGTGGCGCTGTCGCCGTTCGCCAAGCGCCACCGCTCGATACCGGGGCTGGTGGAGCGCTTTGAGGCGTACATCGACGGGATGGAGATCGCGAACGCGTTTACCGAGCTGAACGACCCCGACGAGCAGCGCCGGCGGTTCGACGAGCAGCGCGCGCTCGCCGGCGCCGGCGACGAGGAGACCCAGCCGTACGACGAGTCGTTCATCGAGGCGCTCGAGCAGGGGATGCCGCCAACCGGCGGCATCGGGATCGGCATCGACCGCCTGGTGATGGTTCTGACGGGGAAGCGGTCGATTCGCGAGGTCGTCCTGTTCCCCGCGATGCGCGATTAGTCCGCGCCTGCGAGACGAGCTCGGTTAGTCGACGGTTACCAGGCAAAACGTCAGATGTCGATGGGCGTTCTCTTACCGAGACGGGTCGGGCTGGGCCACATGAACATGCTGTGAAGCCCGCCAGGGTACGGAAAAGGCGCCGAGACCCGCTGGTAGACTTGGGTATGGCCCGAAACAACGAGACCCTTTCGCTCATCAAGTTGCGGCTAGGCGCCGATTACGCTGGGTAGAACGGGATCGTCGGTGTCCCCGCAATCGCGAACTACCATGTGACGCAGTAGGTAGGCGAGGAGAGCCCGGAAAACCTTCCCGACCGAACAGACCGAGACCCGCCAGAGAAGAGAAGGATCATGTTCGAGCGATTCACAGAGCGAGCCCGCCAGGTAGTCGTCTTGGCTCAGGAAGAAGCGCGGACGCTCAAGCACAACTACATCGGCACCGAGCACATCTTGCTCGGCCTCCTCCGCGAAGAGGAAGGGCTGGCTGCGCGCGTCCTTGAGTCGCTTGACATCACTGTCGAGCGTGTGCGCGCTCAGGTCGTACGGATCGTCGGGTCGGGCGAAGAGGTCACCTCGGGACAGATCCCGTTCACGCCGCGAGCCAAGAAGGTGCTCGAGCTCGCGCTGCGCGAGGCGCTCAGCCTCGGCCACAACTACATCGGCACCGAGCACATCCTGCTCGGGCTGGTGCGCGAGAACGAGGGCGTCGCCGCGAGGATCCTGCTCGATTTCGACGCAGATTCGGAAAAGATTCGAAACGAGGTCATCCGGATGCTGTCCGGGCCCGGCAGCCGCCAGCGCGGCGCCGGCGGCAGTGGTGCGGCTGCGGCCGCCCAGGGCGAGAGCAAGAAGTCTTCGAAGCTGCTCGACCAGTTCGGACGCAACCTGACCAAGCTGGCCGCCGAGTCCAAGCTCGACCCGGTCGTCGGTCGCGAGACCGAGATCGAGCGGATCATGCAGATCCTCTCGCGCCGGACCAAGAACAACCCGGTGCTCGTCGGCGAGCCCGGCGTCGGCAAGACCGCCGTCGTCGAGGGACTCGCGCAGCGGATAACGCACGGCGAGGTCCCCGAGCTACTCAAGGGCAAGCAGATCTACACGCTTGACCTGGCGGCGCTGGTCGCGGGCTCCAAGTACCGCGGCGAGTTCGAGGAACGCCTCAAGAAGGTGATGAAGGAGATCACCCAGCGCGGCGACATCATCCTGTTCATCGACGAGCTCCACAACCTCGTCGGCGCGGGTGCCGCCGAGGGCGCGATCGATGCCGCGTCGATCTTGAAGCCGGCGCTGGCCCGAGGCGAGCTGCAGACGATCGGCGCGACCACGCTCGAGGAGTACCGCAAGTACCTCGAGCGGGATTCCGCGCTCGAGCGGCGCTTCCAGAAGATCACCGTCGACCAGCCGTCGACCGAGGAGACCGTTCAGATCCTGAAGGGCCTGCGCGACCGCTATGAGCAGCACCACAAGGTGAACATCACCGACGAGGCGCTCGAGGCGGCCGCCGAACTGGCCGACCGCTACATCTCCGACCGGTTCCTGCCCGACAAGGCGATCGACCTGATCGACGAGGCCGCGTCGCGGATGCGGATCAAGTCGATGACCTCCCCGCCCGTGTATCGCGAGCTCGAGGACGAGATCGAGGAGACCCGGCGCGCCAAGGAGGAGGCGATCGAGAACCAGGAGTTCGAGAAGGCCGCCAACCTCCGCGACAAGGAGCGCAGGCTGACGCAGCGCAAGCGCGAGCTGGCCGAGCAGTGGGAGGCCGGCGAGTCGACCGAGCGTCCCGCGATCGGCGAGGAGGAGATCGCCGACATCGTCTCGATGTGGACCGGGATCCCGGTGTTCAAGCTGACCGAGGCCGAGACGGCCAAGCTGATGCGCATGGAGGAAGAGCTCCACAAGCGCGTCATCGGCCAGCACCCGGCGATCGAAGTCGTGTCGAAGGCCATCCGGCGGAGTCGTGCCGGCCTCAAGGACCCGAAGCGGCCGACGGGCTCGTTCATCTTCCTAGGCCCCTCGGGCGTGGGCAAGACCGAGCTGGCGCGGACGCTCGCCGAGTTCCTGTTCGGCGACGAGGACACGATGATCCGCATCGACATGTCCGAGTACATGGAGAAGCACGCGGTCTCGCGTCTGGTCGGGTCGCCTCCGGGCTATATCGGCTACGACGAGGGCGGCCAGCTGACCGAGGCCGTGCGGCGGAAGCCGTACAGCGTGCTGCTGCTGGACGAGATCGAGAAGGCCCACCCCGACGTGTTCAACATCCTGCTCCAGATCCTGGAGGACGGACGGCTCACGGACGCGCAGGGACGGACCGTCGATTTCCGCCACTGCATCGTGATCATGACCTCGAACATCGGAGCCTCCGAGATCGCGCGGAACACTCCGCTCGGGTTCGCCGTCTCCGACGACGAGACCGGCATCACCTACGACGACATGAAGACCCGGATCACGGGCGAGCTCAAGAAGGTGTTCCGGCCCGAGTTCCTGAACCGCATCGACGAGGTCATCGTCTTCCACAAGCTGACCAAGGACGAGATCAAGGAGATCGTCGACCTGCTGCTCCGGCGGATCCGGGAGTCGATGGCCGACCGCGAGCTCCAGCTCGAGCTCTCGGATGCGACCAAGGACATGCTCGTCATCAAGGGTTGGGACCCGTCGATGGGTGCCCGGCCGCTGCGTCGCGCGATCCAGCGCTACATCGAGGATCCGCTCGCGGACTTCGTCCTGCGCTCGCAGGTGGCGTCCGGCTCGACCGTGATGGTGGACTGGCCGCTCGGTGACGACGGCGAGCCCGAGACCGCCTCGGACGCCGAGGTCAAACTGACCGTGATCGAGCCGGCGCCGCAGCCGACGCCGGTCGGGGTCGGCGCCGAGGGTGGCGAGGGCGGTGGCGAGCCGTCCGGATCCGACGATCCGGCCGGGTCGAGCGACGCCCCCGCGAGCGAATAAGGCGCCGCGGTCAGGCGCCGCCGACGAATCGAATAAGGCGCCGCCGTCAGGCGCCGCCGACAAATCCAATAAGGCGCCGCCGTCAGGCGCCGCCGACAAATCCAATAAGGCGGCGCCGTCAGGCGCCGCCGACGAATCCAATAGCTCAGCTCCACGACATTGCCGGTGGCGGTCATCGTCGCCGGCGGGTTGTCCTCGCCGAGCTTTCGCGCGAGCGCGCGGGCGCCGACGTTCTCGCGAAGCATCGACATCTGGAAGCGGCGGATGCCCGCGGATTGGGCGCGCGCGGTGAGCGCCGCGAGCAGCGCGCCGCCGACACCGCGTTGCTGCCAGCCGTCGACCACCGCGATCGCGACCTCGGCGGCCTCGAAGTCGTCTTCGAGCCGGACGTAGCGCGCGATCCCGATCGGGGCGCGCGGCGGGGGCGAGAACGCGATCAGCGCCTCGTGGTGCCAGTGGTCGATGCTCAGGAGCCGGCTCATGTCGCGTGGGGTCAACCGCGGCTTGGGGCCGAAGAACCGCAGGAAGCGCGAGCGCTCGCTCAGGTGACCGAAGGCGAACTCGACCATCCGCCTGTCCGACGGCTCGAGCTCCCGGATCGTGATCGCCTCCATGTTCAGGTCCCGTAGGTGAGGACGAGGGCGCGGGCGCCCGCGCGTCCGGTTTCGTACATATGAGGCACGTCGGCGGGGAAGGACGCATAGTCGCCGGCAGCAAGCTCTGAGACGCGCTCGACCGGCCCCGCGAGCAGCTTGCCCTCGAGCACGTAGACACCCGCCCGGGCGCCGGCAGGCCCGAGATCGGGCTCGTCCACCTGCCCGGGGCCCCACGTCCGCACGGACAGCGCGATGCCGTGATCGTCGCTGCGATCGAGCGCGCCGTGCCCTCCGTGTCGCACGATCCGGACTTCGTCGAGCGGCGGCTCTTCCAACAGTTCGCCAAGGGAGACCCTCAACGCATCCGCGAGGCCGGCCAGCGTGTCGATCGTCGGGTTGGAGCGGCCGCTCTCGACGCTGGACAGCGTCGCCTTGCTCATGCCCGTCGCGCGCGCCAGCTCGGACAGCGACAGGCGGCGGGCGATCCGCAGTCGGCGAAGGTTGGCGGCCAACACCTCCTGCGGCCGGGGCGCTACCATAGAGAACACATCGTTCAGTTTATCGAACGGCCCAGCCAGCTCCAGCCATTGTCCGGAACCACGTTCTACTTCGACGTCGGATCGCCGTACGCGTACCTCGCGGCGCAGCGCATCGATGAGGTCCTGCCGGGCTCGGTGCGGTGGCAGCCGGTCCTGCTCGGTGGCCTGTTCAAACTGACCGGCCGGAGCTCGTGGGCGCTCGGCGACTACCGCCGGCGCCAGCGCGGGATGGCCGAGATCGAGCGGCGAGCGCGGGGGTACGGACTGCCGCCGATCACGTGGCCCGACCCGTGGCCGAGCGACTACCTCGCGGCGATGCGCGTGGTCACGCATGCATTCGGAGTCGGGTGCGGCCGAGCTGTCGCCGCGCGTGCGTTTGGAGACGGGTTTGCGCGCGGTCGTGACCTCAGCATCAAGGCGCACGTTCTCGACGCCGCTTCGCGGGCCGGGCTCGACCGCGCCGAGGCCGACGGCGCGATGCGCGACCCGGAGATCAAGGCGACGCTGCGCGACGCGACCGAGACCGCGCACGCCCTGGGTGTGTTCGGAGTTCCGACGGTCGCCGTCGGCGATGAGCTCTTCTGGGGCGATGACCGCCTCGAGGACGCGGCGGCGTGCGCCGTTTCCGTCGGGCCTGCAGCGTAGCCTCGGCTGCGCTGCCATGCCGCGACCAACCTCGATCCACGTCTGCTCGGCCTGTGGCCACGAGAGCCTCCGCTGGGCGGGGCGCTGCCCGGGCTGCGGCGAGTGGAACACGCTGGTCGAGGAGGTCCGCAAGACCGGGCCGGCCGCTCGGGGCCGCGGCTCTGGTGGTTCGCGTACCGGGGGCCGAGCCACCGTGAAGCCGGTCGCCCTGCGCGAGGTCGCCGCAGCCGAGCGCGAGCGCCTGCCCACCGGGATCGGCGAGCTCGACAACGTGCTCGGCGGCGGGATCGTGCCCGGCTCGCTGGTTCTGATCGGCGGCTCGCCGGGAATCGGCAAATCGACGCTGACGACGATGGTGCTCGCGAACCTCCACGGTGCCGGGCGCCGCACCCTGTACGTGTCCGCCGAGGAGTCCGCCGCCCAGATCCGCCTGCGGGCGGAGCGGCTGCGGCCCGAGGCGCTTGACATCCCGGTGATCGCGGAGACCGACCTCGAGACCGTGCTCGCGACGCTCGAGGCCGAGCGACCCGAGGTGTGCGTGATCGACTCGGTTCAGACGCTCCACTCGATGGAGCTGTCGAGCGCGGCCGGGTCGGTCGGGCAGGTGCGAGAGGTCGCGGGCGAGTTGATGCGGGCGGCCAAGGCGCTCGGGATCGCGGTGCTGCTGGTCGGTCACGTGACCAAGGACGGCGCGCTCGCCGGCCCGCGCGTGCTCGAGCACCTGGTCGACTGCGTGCTGTCGTTCGAAGGCGAGCGCGAGCGAACCTACCGCACGGTCCGCGCGATCAAGAACCGGTTCGGCTCGACCAACGAGGCCGGCGTGTTCGAGATGCGCGACGACGGCCTCGTCGAGGTCCTGGACGCCTCGGCGCGGTTCGTGGGCGGGGCCACGCGCGCGCCGGGCAGCGTCGTGCTGTGCGCGATCGAGGGGTCGCGGCCGCTGTTGGTCGAGGTCCAGGCGCTTGTTTCAAGCTCTGAGCTCGTACCGCCGCGCCGGGTCGCCTCGGGGATCGATCGCAACCGGCTGGCGTTGGTGCTGGCAGTGCTCGGGCGCCACGCCGGGATCGGCGCGGGCAGTTCCGACGTGTTCGTGAACGTCGTCGGCGGCGTGCGGATCGACGAGCCGGGGGCCGATCTCGCGGTGGCACTCGCGGTCGCGAGCGCGGTAAAGGGGGTGGCGCTCGGTGGCGCCGACGGTCAGCCGCTCGCGTGCTTCGGCGAGCTCGGTCTGACCGGCGAGCTCCGGACCGTCGCCCACGCGGATCGGCGCCTCGCCGAGGCCGGGAAGTTCGGGCTGGGTCCGGTGGTCGAGCCGGGCGCTCATCGCACGCTGAGGGCGGCGGTGGCCGCGGCGCTGGGGGGAGAGCTGCGCGGCGCGGTGGCGGCCTGATCGCCGGTGGTCGGTGGCGGGTGGTCGGTGGCGGTCGGTGGCGGGTGGCGCGGGTGGCGCCGGCGGTCGGTGGCGCGGCGTCTACGGCTCTCGCGCGCCCCGAGGCCCCGACACGCTTCGATCTACCGAAATCCGGTGGACGGTGCGCATCGCGAACCGGCGGACGACCCGTGTACGCGCCGCGATCTGATGCATCCGGACGAGCCGAGCTATCCCCTGCCAATAAGCGGTAAAATCGACCTTGATGCCGCCGCGTTCCGGGGAAGAGCTCAAAGGGGAGCTCGAATCTCGACAGGATTCCCGGCTGGTAAGGGCGCTGGAGATGGTCGCCCCCGGAACGTCGCTTCGAGAGGGGATCGACAACATCCTCCATGCGCGCACCGGCGGGCTGATCGTTATCGGCGACCCGGACGAGCTGGCGTTCCTGTTCTCGGGAGGGATCAAGCTCGATCTCGACTACTCGCCGGCGCTGCTCTACGAGCTGGCGAAGATGGACGGTGCGATCGTCCTCAGTTCGAACGCGACCAAGATCGTCCATGTCAACGTCCAGCTCACGCCGGACCCGACGATTCTGACGTTCGAGACCGGCACTCGGCACCGCACCGCGGAGCGCGTGTCCAAGCAGACCGACGCGCTCGTGGTCGCGATCTCCGAGCGCCGCGAGGTCGTCTCGCTCTACGTCGACGGCATCAAGTACATCCTCGAGGACATCCCGGTCGTGCTGGCCAAGGCCAACCAGGCTCTGGCCACGCTCGACAAGTACCGCAGCCGCCTAGATCAGGTGTCGACGCGGTTGACCGCGCTCGAGTTTGAGGGCGGTGCGACGCTGCACGATGTTCTTACCGTCCTCCAAAGAGCTGAGCTCGTCACGCGAATGGCGGTCGAGATCGAGCGTTATATCGTCGAGCTCGGGACGGAGGGACGGTTGATTGAGATGCAGCTCGACGAGACGATGGTGGGCGTATCCGCGGACAAGACCGCGCTGGTGCACGACTATCTGAGCGAGGACACGGACGAGACGTTCGCGACGGCGTTCGATCAGCTCGTGCGTCTGCCCAATCAGGACCTTTTGGACTTCGGGCGGCTCGCCGAGCTGCTCGGCTACGACCGCAAGCTCAACACCCTCGACTATCCGACATCTCCGCGAGGCTTCCGCATCCTCGGGAGGATTCCACGGCTGCCCAAGCTCGTGGTCCAACGGATCGTCAGCGAGTTCGGAGGGCTCGAGGAGTTGCTCGCCGCTACCGACGGCGAGCTGGAGACCGTCGACGGAGTCGGCGAAATCCGGGCGAAGGACATCCGCGAGGGTCTTCGCCGGCAGCAGGAGATAAATCTCGTGGACCGGTACCTGCAAACGTAGTTTTGGGAGTGAACGATCGGGCGCGGGTCTCGACCCTCGCCCGTCCCGGAAAAGAGGAGGACACCATCACAGAGCTAATGGAAGAGCACCTGGAGGACCTCGAGATCGCCGAGGAGGAAGAACTACCTCACATCGAGTTCGAAATCGGCGACAACGTCGTGTATCCCCATCACGGCGCGGGAAAGGTGATCCGCAAGGAACAGAAGGAGATCCTCGGCGAACGGCGCGAGTACCTGACCATCAAGATCCTGCACAACGACATGACCGTGATGGTCCCGACCGAGAACGCGGCCCTCGCCGGTCTTCGCCGCGTGATCGACGAGGAGACGGTTCAAAAGGTGCTGGGAGTGCTCCAGGACGAGTGCTCGGAGATGCCCAAGAACTGGAACCGCCGCTTCAAGTACAACCGCGACAAGATCAAGACCGGCGACATCTACGAGCTCGCCGAGGTCGTCCGCAACCTCGCCATCCGCGAAGCCGAGAAGGGGCTTTCGACGGGCGAGAAGCAGATGTTCACGCGCGCCAAGAAGATCCTTGCCTCCGAGCTGATGTACGCGCTGGGGATGAACGAGGAAGAGGTCGACGAGCACCTTCAGGGCCTGCTGTTGGAGTCCTTCCACGGCAAGAACGGCAAGACGAACGGGAAGGTCACCGTCGGCGCCAAATAGACGAGCGCCGGCGCACGTATGGCGGTCGCGTTGATCGTGGCCGCCGGGCGTGGAGAGCGCCTTGGGTCGGGTGGGCCCAAGGCGCTTGTCACGCTTGGGGGCAGGCCGATGCTCGAGTGGAGCGTTGCGACGCTCCGCTCGCTGCCTTCGATCGAAGAAATCGTCGTGGCGCTGCCCGCCGATGCACTTGACGCCGCGCCGGCAGGCACCGTGGCCGTCGCCGGTGGGGCGGTGCGGTCGCAGTCCGTGCGCGAGGCGCTTTTAGCCTCGGGAAGCGGGGATCCGGTGGTCGTCCACGACGCGGCCCGCCCGCTCGCGCCGGCCGCGCTGTTCGCCGGCGCGCTCGCGCAGCTCGAGGCGTCCGGAGCCGACGCGGTGATCGCGGCTGCCCCCGTGTCGGACACGATCAAGGAGGTCGGCGCCGACGGCCGCACGGTGGCGCGGACGCTCGAGCGTCGGCAGCTGTGGGCGGTTCAGACGCCCCAGGTGTTCCGGCGCGTCGCGCTCGAGCGCGCGCTGTTTGGGGCCGTCGACGAGCTGCTCGCGGCCGCCACCGACGACGCGTGGCTAATCGAGCGGGCCGGCGGGAGGGTGGAGGTGATCGAGTCGGGGGCGTGGAACCTCAAGGTCACGACCCCGACCGATCTGAAGCTGGCCGAGCTGCTGCTGGCCGAGGGCGCGGCATGATCGACCCGGGGCATCGGTTGACGGTCACGACGGGTCTCGGCTACGACTGCCACCGGTTCGCGGAAGGCCGGCGGCTCGTGCTCGGCGGGGTCGAGCTCGCGAGCGACCGCGGCCTCGCGGGTCATTCGGACGCCGACGTGCTCACGCACGCGATCATCGACGCGCTGCTCGGCGCTGCCGCGCTCGGTGACATCGGCCAGCACTTCCCCGATACCGACGAGAGCTACCGCGACGCGGACTCGCTCGAGCTGCTCCGCACCACGGTGAAGATGCTGTCGGCGCGCGGGTTCGTGGTGGTCCACGTCGACGCCACGGTCGTGATCGAGCGCCCGCACGTCGCGCCGGTTCGAGAGGAGATCCGCATGTCGCTCGCGGGCGCGATCGGGATCTCGCCCGAGCACGTCAACGTGAAGGCGACGCGCGGCGAGGGGATGGGGTTCGTCGGGCGGGGCGAGGGCGCCGCCGCGCTCGCCGTTGCTACGGTCGAGCGATGAACAGCGTCCACAACGTCCTGTGCTCCTCGGGGTGGTGGGCGCGGCGCGCGGAGTTCGAGCTGGTCCCATTCGGCCTCGACGGCTTCGACCCGGGCGACGACGTGCTCGAGATCGGTCCCGGGTTCGGCGCCACCACGCGGGTGCTCGTGCAGCGGCTCGGCAGCATCAGCGTGCTCGAGCTCGACGCCCGGTATTGCCGGCGCCTGCGGTCTTCGCTCGGTGACGCGGTCACGGTCACCCAGGGCGACGCGACCAGGCTTCCGTATGAGGACGGGCGGTTCTCGAGCGTCGTGTGCTTCACGATGCTCCACCACATCCCGTCGCTCGACCTCCAGGATCGCGCGTTCGCGGAGATCGCGCGCGTGCTGCGCCCCGGCGGGACGTTCGCCGGCACCGACAGCCTCGGCGCGGGCGTCGTGTTCAAGCTGATCCACGTCGGGGATACGCTGAACCTGATCGACCCCGACACCCTGCCGCGCCGGCTGGAGGCGGCCGGGATGGTCGGGTCCGAGGTCAAGGTCGGCGGGCGGTCGTTTCGGTGGCGGGCGACGAAGGCGGCCGGCGCCACCGTTTAAACGGCGGGCATCTGGAGGAGGGCGTGGTGTGGGTTGCCGGCGGTGGCGCCGGCGCTTGTGACGCCCGGGTCGCATGCGTAGTACGGCACTCGGCGCCGGCGAGCCAGGCCTTGCCGCACCATGCACGTGGGGCATGCACCGTACGGCAAGGCTCGCCTCGGAGGGGCCGAGTGTCGCGTCGCGCAGGTGATCAGGCGCCGTGCGCGAGGAAGGCCGGGGCCGCTGACCTGCAAAGTGCATCATCGCGGGCGTCCGGGGCGGACCGCGATGCATCTCGCATGTGGGGCGTGCGGGACGCATCGCGGCCCAACGCCGGCGGGTCCCGACGAGGCGGTTTGCATCACCGATCCGCCCAGGCCGCTCCAGATGCCCGCCGTTTGCGGCCCGGCACGAGCCAGCAGCCCGGTCGTCGCCGGAATCAACCGCCACGCGCGCCGGCACGCCGGCGCGCCGCCCGCTCGCGCAGCTGCTCCTGCTCGACGAGCCGGCCGAGCTGGCGCAGGGTCTGGCTGACGTGCCGGGACACACTGGGGGCGGCGATGTGCTCGGCGAGCCAGCCGCTGATGCCGGCGCCGGCGATGCCGTAGGCGAGACGGAGCTCGACGCGCGTGCGTCCGCCGGGGGCTTCGCGCAGCCGCCACCGGCCGCGCTGGTCGAGCCCGGTGATCGACGTCCATGCGAACTCCAGCGGCTCTGAGAACTCGACGACCTCGATCAGTCCGCCGACCTCGGCCGCGCCGATCCGGAACAGCATGCGGTAGCGCGCCCCGAGGCCGGACGAAACCTCGCCGGCGACCTCCCAGCGGGTGACGCCGGACATGTAGCTGAGCACGCGCTCGGGGTCGACGATGATCGACCACACGGCCTCGATCGGCGCCGCGACGGTGATGTCGTCGGCGATCCTCATCCGAGCACGGGAAAGCGGCGCTCGGCGGCGAGCGCGTCGAGCGTGTCCTGCATCAGGCGCATCAGGTGGTCGTAGACCTCGTCGACGTCGGGGTCTGGGCCGAACTCGGCGCTCAGGTCGATCGCCGGCAGCGTCTCGATCGTGATCTTGGCCGGCAGGGGGATGTGGCCGAGGTCGCCGATGTTGAGAATCCAGGGAAGCGACAGCGAGACCGGCAGGACCTTCAAGCGGAGGATGCGGTCGAGCGCGAGCAGGCGCGCGAGGCGCTCGCCGCGGGTGATGAACAGCGCGGTCTCCTGGCCGCCGATCGCGACCACTGGGACGATCGGAACGGCCTGATCGAGCGCGAGCTGGATGAACCCCTTGCGTCCGCCGAAGTCGACGCGGTTGCCCTGCCAGCTCGGGCGGTGGACCTCGTAGTCGCCGCCCGGGTAGACGAGCAGCGCGGCTCCCGAGGACAGCGCCTTGCGAGCGTTGTCGCGCGACGCGGCGACCGTGCCGAACTTCCGCAGCCAGCTCAGGCCGGGCATCGACAGCACGAGGTTGTGCGCGAGCTGGTAGAACGCGCGCTCGACCCCGAAGTACGTGCTGAACGCGACCGTGAACACCATCGTGTCGGGGATCATGTTCCCGCCCGAGTGGTTGCCGACGAGCAGCACCGGACCGTCGTCGGGGATGTTGCCCAGCCCGCGCACCTCGCCGCGGAACCAGATGCTCGAGAACAGCCAGAACAGCGGCAGCTGCTCGCGGATGTAGTCGGGGTCGCGCTCGTCGAGGTCGGCTCGTGGGATCCGGCGCTGGACGATGCCGCTGAGCTCGCGCCACGCCCGGTCGAGCAGCGACGGCGATCGCGACGGCGCAGCGGCGGGACGTTCGGCCGACGCGTCCGGTTCGTGTCCGTTGCGGCGCGCGGATCTGGTCGTGTCTGCCTGGGCCATCGGTCGGGGGGTCAGGCGGCCTCGGCGTCCGCTCGGTAACCCCCGTGGCCAATCGCCGGCGCGGACATCGCCCGGTCGAAGAAGCTGAGCAACAGCGCGTTGGTCTCCTCGGGCCGCTCGACCTGCGGCACGTGCCCGCACCCCTCGATCGTCACCTGCTCAGCCTGTGGGAGCCACTTGCGCACGTGGCGCGAGAACGCCGGTGGCACCAGACGATCGTGGCTGCCCCACACGAACAGCGCGGGCGGCTGGAGCTCGGACAGCCGGCGGTAGAAGCCGTGGCGCCCGAACGGCGCCTCCAGGTAGATGTTGCGTGCGCTCGCGAGCAGCGCGTAACGCGCTCCGGCGGTGTGGTAGATCCGCTGGAACTCGTCGACGACGAGGTCGGCGACCGCGGGATCGATCAGGTCGCGGTCGTGGAACATGCTCCAGAACTGCGACGCGACGACCGACCGGCGGAAGGTGTGGGGGAGGAGCCCGAACTCGGGCCGCAGCAGCCGCACGATCGGGTGAAGGCCGCGCCGGATCCAGGCGACGGCGGGACACAGCAACCCAAGCGAGCCGATCCGATCGGGCTCGTTCAGTCCCATCTCGATCGCGACCCGCCCGCCCATCGAGTTGCCGACGACGTGGGCGCCGGGGATCTCGAGCTGATCCATCAGCCCGAACATGATCTCGGCAAACCAGCGCGCGTTGTAGCCGCCGAGCGATGGCTTCGACGAGGAGCCGAACCCGGGAAGATCGGGCGCGTGGACGCGGTAGGAGCGGCTCAGCGTCGCGGCCGTCTCGAACAGCGACGCGCGCGTCCCGCCCAGGCCGTGGAGCAGAAGCACGTCGGGGCCGCGACCCATCGTCAGCGTCGAGATCCGGTGCCGGCCGACCGGGATGTCGTGGATCTGCAGCAGCGGCGGACGGCCGCCGACGAGCCGGAACATCCCCTCGAACGCGATCGCGTGGTCGAGATTGCCGCGCACATTGAGCAGACGGCGCTGGAACGCCTCGACCCCGGAGAACTCGCCGCTGCGCAGGCGCAGCCAGGTGCCGGCGTCGGTGGAGATCGTCACGTCGGGGCGCCGGCGAGACCCGCCCTTCCGAACCCGCGCGGCGCGGCTCGTGCAACGCACCTCCCAGGTGTGTCCGAGATCACACAGGGTGATGTGGAAGGTCGCGTCGAACCCTGGATCGGCCCCCAGATAGCGGTCAGGGAGGGAGCGGAACGCCTTGTCGACGGCGTTCAGTCGCTCTTTGTATGACGGCGTCCCCGCCACTCCGGCCACCCTACCGAGCCACCCGGCCGGACGCGCCGCCTGGCGCTAGGGTTGCCGGACCATGCCGAGGACGATTCGCCTGCACGACACGCGTACCGGCCAGGTGCTGCCGGTGGAGCCGAACGCGGACGGCGTGGTGCGGATCTACGCGTGCGGGCCGACGGTGTACGGGCGGATCCACGTCGGTAACGCCCGACCGTACGTCGTCTTCTCGCTGTTGGCGCGGCTGTTCGTCCATGAGGGCTACAAAGTCACATTCGTTGCAAACATAACGGACGTCAACGACAAGATTTACGCGGCCGCGCTGACCGCTGAGGTCGGAAGCGACGAGCTCGCGCGCGAGATGGTCAACGCGTACGTCGCGGACACCGATCGGCTCGGGCTCGGGCGGCCCGACCACGAGCCGAAGGCCAGCGAGACGATCGGTGAGATCGCCCAGCTGATCGAGGCGTTGATCGAGGGCGGGCATGCGTACGCGGTGGAGGGCGACGTCTATTTCTCGGTGCGCAGCTACCCGGAATACGGTGAGCTCTCGCACCGCGACATCGACGACCTCGACCAGGGCGAGGGCGTCGAGGGTGCCGAGCTCAAGCGCGACCCGGTGGACTTCGCGCTGTGGAAGGCGCACAAGCCCGGCGAGGACACCGCCTGGGAGTCGCCGTGGGGGCCGGGCCGGCCGGGTTGGCACATCGAGTGCTCGGCGATGGCCGAGCAACTGCTTGGCGTCGACTTCGAGATCCACGGCGGCGGATCGGACCTGATCTTCCCCCATCACGAGAACGAGGCCGCGCAGACGCGCGCGGCGCGCGGCGCGCCGCTCGCGAAGCTGTGGGTCCACAACGGGATGGTCCGGCTCGACCAGACGAAGATGTCCAAGTCGGTCGGGAACATCTTCCTGCTCCACCAGGCGCTCGACGCCTACGGGCGGGACGCGCTGATCATGTACTTCTGCGGCGGCCACTACCGCCAGCCGGTGGAGTTCGACGACGAGCGCCTGGCCGAGGCCCGGGCCCGGGTCGAGCGGATCACCGAGGCCGCCCGGCGCCTCGCGCCCGGGCCGTCGCCGGCGTGGTCGGCGACGCTGCGCGAGCGGTTCTTCGACTCGCTGGCCGAGGACTTCAACACGCCCGCGGCCCTCGCAGCCATGTTCGAGTGGGTGCGCGAGGCCAACCGGGCGCCGTCCGGGACCGGTGACGCCGACCTGCGCGAGATGCTCGGCGTGCTCGCGCTCGACAACCTGCTCGACGTCGTCGCCGTCGACGCCCCGGCCGACGTGGTCGAGCTGTCCGCAGCGCGAGAGCGAGCCCGCGCGGCCCGCGAGTGGAGCGAGGCCGACCGGCTCCGCGACGAGATCCGCGCACACGGGTGGGAGGTCCGCGACGGACCCGACGGACCCGAACTGCGGCCTGCCGCTTGACAAGCTCGCGGGCCTCTGCAAAGCTCCCGCGCGGGAGAGTAACTGTAGAGTAAAGCTTTAGCCTTACTGCTGTAGAGGGCGCGCCGCACGTCGGTCGCGCCCGGGATAACTTGAATATCGGCGCCAGGGGAGGTAGTGCGCCACGACTTCTGACCGATCCGATGGCGGGGTCGAGAAGGGATGACTCGTGGCTCGGCTTTCCCCGTACTCCCACCCTCAACTTCAGGTTGAGGATGGCTATCTGATCGCCCTTGCCAAGCAGGGAAACCCGGTTGCGTACGACTGCATCGTCCGCCGCTACTACGGTTTCGTCCGGCTGAAGGCATCTTCGTACTTCCTGGCGGGCGGCGACGCCGACGATCTCATCCAGGAGGGTCTCGTCGGGCTGTACAAGGCGGTCCGCGACTACCGGACCGACCGTGAGTCGAGCTTCCGCAACTTCGCCGAGCTCTGCATCACGCGCCAGATCATCACGGCCGTGAAGACCGCCACGCGGAACAAACACTCGCCGCTCAACCAGTACATATCGTTCTCGAGCTCGCCGGCCTCGGCATCCGAGGGCGAGCCCACGCTCGAGGAGATCATCCCTGGATCGCCGGTTCATGACCCCGTCAACCAGGTGATCAGCTCCGAGGAGCTACGCGCACTCGTGGCCTGCATCTCGACCGCGCTGTCAGAGCTCGAGTCCCGCGTGCTCGCGCTTTACCTCGACGGCCACTCCTACGAGGAGGTCGGCCGGCGGATCGGCTGCGACTGCAAGACCGTCGACAACGCGCTCCAGCGGGTCAAGCGGAAGGTCGGACAGCATCTGGCCGAGCGGAGCGCGGCATAGCCGGCAGCCGGATCGTGAACTCGGCGCCGTGGCTGGCCGTCGGCGAGGACGCCTCGACAGTGCCGCCCATCGCCGAGGCCAGCTCCTCCACGATCGCGAGCCCGAGGCCCGAGCCGACCGGCCGCTCGCTCCGATAACGCCCGTACAGGTAGAACCGCTCGAAGGCGTGTGGGATGTCCTGCGCATCGAGTCCCGGGCCGGTGTCGCGAACCGCGATCGCTCCGCCGCCGGCGCGGATCTCGACCGATCCGCCCGACGGCGTCACCCGGAGCGCGTTCTCGATCAGGTTCGAGACGGCCTGGAGGAGCCGGTCGTGGTCGCCGAGCACCCAGTCCTCGGGCGCCGCCGCGCCCGACAGCTCCACGCCGATCTCTCTCGCGCGCGGATGATGACGCTCGACCGCCTCCTCGACGATGCCGGCGAGATCGACGGGGTCGCGCGCTACCGAGAACCCCTCACGCCCGAAGCGCGCGAGATCGAGCAGGTCGGCGACAAGCCGCTCGAGGCGATCGGCCTCGGCTCCGATCACTCGCGCGGACTCGCCCGGCGGGATCGCGTGCTCCTCGAGCGCCTCGGCGTACCCGCGGATCGAGGTCAGGGGGGTGCGGAGCTCGTGGCTGACCGACTCGAGGAAGCGCGCCTGCGCCTCGCGGGCGCGGGACAGCTCGCCTGACATCTCGTTGAACGACGTTGCGAGGTCCGAGAGCTCGTCCTGTCCGCAAATCGGGACCGCGACGTCGGCCTCGCCCTTCGCGAGGCGGCGCGTCGCCGCGGACAGCTCGCCGATCGGGCCGGCGAGGCGGCGCGCGAGCAAGAACGAGAGGACCACGGCGAGCAGGACGCCGCCGAGTCCCGCGAGCAGCAGGCTGCCCATGAACGGCCGCCACTCGGCGAACGCGATCTTCGCCTGGCGGATCAGCACGATCTCGCCGGCCGGCGTCGGCCGGGCGACGTAGATGAGCGACCGGCCGGCGACGTCGACGGTCCCCTGCCCGGCGCCGGCTGACGGAAGTGCGGCGAGCACGATCCGCTGAGCCCGCGCTCCGAGCCGCCGCGGCCGGCCGCTCCCGACCCGGTAGACGTGATCGCCCGGCGTGAGCGCGCCCGGCGCCCCGCCGACCGCGGCGACGAGGTCGGCCTGCGCCTCGAGCGCTGAGGACCGCTGCCTGGCGATCTGGTGGCGGACGAGCACGACCCCGAAACCGACGGTGAGCACGCACGACGCGATCGCCGCCGCGGCGAGGTAGCCGAGGACGCGGCGCTGCAACCTCATGCGGACTGCGCCGCCTTGTAGCCGAGGCCCCGCACGGTCTCGATCAGATCCGGGTGCCCGAGCTTTTTGCGCAGCTGCGCGACGTGCACCTCGACGGTCCGCGTCACGCCGGGGGAGGCGAACCCCCACACCGACTCGAGCAGCTCGTCGCGCGTCACCACCTGCCCGGCCCGCGTGACGAGATAGTCGAGCAGGTCGAACTCGCGCTGGGTCAGCGTCACCCTGCGGCCGTCAACGTGGACCTCGCGGGCGCCGCGCGCGACGGTCACCGGGCCGAGCCGGGACACGTCGGCCACGGGAGCCGGCGCGGCGGCCCTTCGCAGCACGGCCTTGACTCGGGCGACGAGCTCGCGGGGAGAGAACGGCTTGGTGACGTAGTCGTCGGCGCCAAGCTCGAGGCCGGCGACGCGGTCGGCCTCCTCGTCGCGCGCCGTCAACATGATCACCGGGACCTCGCCGGCGACTGCGCGGCAGACCTCGAACCCGTCGATCCCGGGCAGGCGGATGTCGAGCAGCACGAGCTTCACGGGATGGCGCCGGAGCTCGACGAGCGCATCTTCGCCGCGACGCACCCAGACCACCTCGTGACCCTCGCGGCGCAGGTAGGCGCACACGAGCGCTCCGATGTTCGGCTCGTCCTCGACGACCAGGATCGTGGCCGGCATGGGGGAATCGTAGGCGCGCATGCCGGCTCAGGCGCCGCACTTTTTACACGCAGCTGACATTTACCTGACCATCACCTTGCACGCGTCTGCCACGGTGTCGACACCACTGAATACGGGAGGCTTTGAAGTGACACATCTGCGTAAACACATGAAACTCGTCCTGGTGGCGGTGGCCTGCGTGGCGATCGGCGCAGCGGGGAGCGCGATCGCCACCGCCGGCGCGGCCAGTGGCGGAAGCACGTCGACAACGACGAGCACCGCGAAGGCGGCGCGGGCGCGCGGCGCCGGCGCCCGCGCGCTTGAGCGCCGCGCCGTCCAGGCCAACATCGTCGTCGCGACCAAGAGCGGATTCGCCAACGTGACGGTCGACCGCGGGTTCGTGCAGTTCGTCAGCGGGCAGCAGCTGACGATCCGGGAGGGCACGAAGAACCACACATACAAGACCGTGACGGTGACGATTCCGTCGGGCGCGAACGTCCGCGACAACCGGCAAGCGTCGAGTCTGTCGGCGCTGACAGTCGGACAACGAGTGATGTTCGTGCAGGCGCCGAAGCGGACGTGGGTGCTCGCGCGCTCCGCGGCGACGCCATGACCGCGCACCCCACGCACCGCTGAAAACGCGCCCAACCCGCGCGCCCAATCGTGTCCCGCCCGCGCGCGTCCGGCCCCGCCGCGGGCGGGCGCGGGTTCCTCGGGTCCGCACGCCCAGATTGGCGACGCCTTAAGCTTGGGCTCGATTACGCTGCGGTTGTAAAGCATTGACCTAACAGAAGGAGCCCGTCAATGAGCGCGCAGGCACACGACGACCACGAGCACGCCGGGCCCGGCTACGCCTCGCCGGCGGTGGCCCGCCAGCAGCCCCCCGAGCAGTTCGTCTACGTCGCGTCCCTGTACGAGGGGACCGGGATCGACCGGCCGGACTTCATCGCGGTCGTCGACGTGGATCCCAGCTCGTCGAGCTACGGGCAGATCGTCCACCGCACCGAGATGCCGAACGTCGGCGACGAGCTGCACCACTTCGGCTGGAATGCGTGCTCGTCGGCGTGCCACTCTCAGCTCAGCCGCGACACGATGGTCGTGCCCGGGCTGCGGTCCTCCCGGATCCACATCGTCGACATCTCCGAGCCGCGCGCGCCGCGGATCAAGAACGTGATCGAGGGCGAGGAGATCAAGGAGAAGCTCGGGTTGAGCGCGCCGCACACCGTGCATTGCATGCCCGGAGACATCGTCACGATCTCGATGCTCGGCGACGCCGACGGCAACACGCCGGGCGGGTTCGCGGTGCTCGACGCCCGCGACTTCTCGGTCGCCGAGCGCTGGGAGCGCGACGCCGGCGGCATCGAGTTCATGTACGACTTCTGGTATCAGCCGCGCCAGAACGCGATGGTCACGAGCGAGTGGGGCGCGCCCAACACGTTCAAGGACGGGTTCAACCCGGCCGACGTGGCCGCCGGCAAGTACGGGCGCAAGCTGCACTTCTGGGACCTCGAAAAGCGCGCCAAGGTGCAGACGATCGACCTCGGCGACGAGGGCTGGATCCCGCTCGAGATCCGCTGGCAGCACGATCCCGACTCCGCCCAGGGCTTTGTCGGGGCCACGCTGTCGAGCAACATCATCCGGTTCCGGCGCGACAACGGAAGCTGGTCGACCGACAAGGTGATCGACGTGGCCAACGAGGAGCTCGATGGATGGCCGCTCGAGGGCGGCGTGCCCGGACTGATCACCGACCTGGTGCTGTCGCTCGACGACAAGGACCTGTTCTTCTCGAACTGGCTCCACGGCGACGTCCGCCACTACGACGTCTCCGATCCCACCAATCCGGTGCTCAAGTCACAGGTGTGGCTGGGCGGGTTGCTCGGCCGCGACGGCGGTCACCCGAAGGCGCCCGGCTCGCTCAACGGCGGACCGCAGATGATCCAGAACTCGCTCGACGGCGACCGGGTGTACGTCACGAACTCCCTGTTCTCGACCTGGGACAACCAGTTCTATCCGGGAATCAAGGGCTGGCTCACCAAGCTCAACCGCCAGAGTGACGGCACGTACGCGCTCGACCCCGACTTCTTCGTCGACTTCGACGAGCAGGCCGACGGGGCGCGTCCGCATGAGATCCACCTGCCCGGCGGAGACTGTACGACTGAGATCTTCCAGTAGCAGCAGCCCGACCCTCCACGCCGAGCAGGTCGGCCGCGTGCTCGCGGAGCTACGCCGGGTCGGCGACGTCGAAGACCCGCCGGCCAAGCGGCGCGTGCTCGAGCGCGAGCATGAGCTAGGGCGGCGTGTGTGGGGCAGCGAGCGGGCCGAGGCATACGGTTCTGCGCCGCTGTCGATCACGCCAGAGGTGGGGAAGCTGCTCTGCGTGCTCGTGCTCGCGCGGCGGCCGCGGACGATCGTAGAGTTCGGCTCCTCGCTCGGGTTCTCGACGATCCATCTCGCTGCGGCCGTGCGGGACGCCGGCGCTGGCCGAGTGATCACGACCGAGATCGAGCCTTCGAAGGCAGAGGCGGCCCAGCGGAACCTGGTCGCTTGCGGTCTCGACGACGTGGTCGAGATGCGGGTCGGAGATGCGCTGAGCACCTTGGCGGATATCGGCGAGGTCGATCTGCTGTTCCTCGACGGCTGGAACAACCTGTACGAGCCGGTGGTCGACCTGCTCCAGCCGCACCTGTCGCCGGGCGCGCTCGTGGTCGCCGACCTGAGCGCGGACGACCCCGACCAGGTCAGCTACGTCGAGCGGATGCACGATCCCGCCGGGGGCTTCGTCAGCGTCGACATTCCGCTCGACGCCGGCGTGGTCGTGTCGGCCTGGCTCGGGCGCGGTTAGCTGCGGCGCGGCTAACCGGGCTCGCCGCGGAGCGTCGCGCGGAGTGCGTCGAGGCCCGTGTGCTCGGGCTCCCAGCCGAGCTCGCGCTTGGCCTTGGTCGTGTCCATGATCGCCGGATGGCTCGCGGCCTCAACCCATCCGGCCGCCGGCGGGGCGAACGACGGGAGCGGGATCTGGGCCGCGGCGCGAGCAGCGGTCTCGGCGATGCCTGCCGGCAGCGTCAGCGGCGTGAACCCGAGCTCCCGAACGACATCGGCTGCGGTCACGATTCCGTCGCCGGCGATGTTGTAGGCGCCGGGTGGCCCGTCGGCGACCACGCACCGCAGCAGCGCCTGGCCGACGTCGTCCTCGTGGATGAACTGCATCGGCAGGTCGGGCGTGGGGATCGGGATCGGGACCGGCAGGCGATTGGCGAACTCGAGCGCGCGCTGCGCAAGCGAGGCCAGCGGCTCGGGCAGCATGTCCTTGCCGCCGACGGCGTGCGGTCCGAGCACGATCGGCGGTCGCAGCAGGTACAGGGCAAGCGCAGGGTGGGCGTCGGCCTGCTCGCTCAGGAGCCGCTCGAGCTCGGCCTTCTCCTGCGCGTAGAACAACCTGGCCGCCGGGCGGGTCGGCCAGTCCTCGGTCATCCCGATCGGGTTGTCGCGATGAAAACCGTAGGCGGCGACCGACGAGGCGTACACGAACCGGGCGGCGCCGGCGGCGGCTGCGGCGCGGAACACGTTCAGCGTGCCGTCGACGTTGATCGCGCGGATCGTCTCGCGGGACGACGTGCCGGTGATCATGAACGCGAGGTGGACGACCACGTCCGCTCCTTCGAACGCCTGCCCGAGCGCGTCGGGCTCGCGCACGTCGCCCTGGCGGTACTCCATCTTGCTCCAGCCGTGCTCGGCCGGGTCGAACGGGCGGCGGGCGATTCCGACGATGCGCGCGATCCGGTCATCGGCCTGGAGCAGCGGGATCAACCCGGAGCCGAAGGTCCCCGTAGGGCCGGTGACGGCGACGGTCAGAGGCTGGTCAGACAAGCGTCGCCTCGAGGCCGAACCGGTTCGCGACGAGGTCCGGGACCGCGTCAGCGTCGACTTCGGTGATGGTGGCGCTCTCGGGCGTCTCCTCGGTGAGCGTCAGCTCTCCGCTCCAGTTGCTGAGTGACTCGCGCGCGCCGTCGGGTCGCTGCAGGCTGACGATCAGTCCGGTGACGAACGGGGAACGCGGGTACGTGCACGTGTACCAGTTGCTCGTGATGACGTCGATCAACGGAACCGGCTCGGGGACGAAGCCGTAAAGATCGACCCACTCTCCGCTTTGATCGAGCGACTGCAGGACGAGCTCGGGGCCGTCCTCGACGACCCGGTGGCGCCACCCGGCCTGCTCGTACTCGCCGCCGGCCCCGAACGGGATCGGCTCGCGCAGGGTGCCGTGACCGAAGCCGACGTCGGCGTGCCAGGTTGTGCCGTTGGCCTGGACGCCCAGCAGGAGGTGCGTCCGCGGGCGCGGGCCAGGTCGCCCGACGCGCACGCGTGCGAGGAAGATGTCGACCTCGGCGCCCAGCGCCTCTAGTGCCGCCTTCAACAGCAGATTCTGCTCGAAGCAGTAACCGCCGCGGCGGTTCGACACGACCTTCTGTTCTATGTCCTCGAGCTCGAGCGATACCGGGATCCCGCGCCGGGGATCGAGGTTCTCAAACGGGATCGCCGTGACGTGGGCGCGGTGCAGCTGCGGGAGGTCCGGACGCTCACGGAGTCCGATGCGCGCGAGGTATGCGTCCAGGTCGAGCACCGCGCACGACTGTACCGGCGCCGCCCGCCCCCGATTTGCGGGCAGCGCCAATGTCTCCACGCCGCTTTCGCTCAGCCCCTTGCAAGCCTCAGCGCGGCGCCCAGCTGTAGCGAATCGACGGCGGGCATCTCAGCCCGGGCCATCGGCACTACCACAGCTGGGCATCCGGCTTGAATGGTTCCTCCAAACGAGGCCGGATTGTTCGTCATCCGAACAATCCGTCCACAGGCGAACTACACAAACGTAGTCGGAGAATCAGCCCAATGTCAAGTGAATTGCGATGAGCGGTACGTCGGCTGCGTCAGGCCGTTCGTCCACGGGCGGAGATGGCCGATAACGACGCCGTACTCGGTCGCGAGGCGCTCGGCGACGATCGATCGGTGACACGCCTCGGGGTCGCTCTCTACGCAAAGCAGCGCGGCCGCGCCCTCGGATGGCAACTCGTCCGCTACCAGGTCGAGCGGTGCCTGGTCGAGGATCTCCCGCGTGTACCGGGTCGTGTACTCCGGCGCGAGCACGGTCCGCGAGCGCTTGCCCTCGCCCCGGCGCGCGTCCTCGGCGTACTGGAGGTGGCGCAGCTCGGTCGTCGGCGCAAGCTCCTTGTGGTGCTGGTAGGCCACGCCGGCGCCGGCGAGCGCGGCCTGCAGGCGGGCGGAGTTCGCCCACGCGTATTGGGGGCCGCGAACGCCGCGCCGCTGGCGGACGTCGATCAGCAACCGGACATCGGCGGCCGCGAGCGCGCCGAGGAAGCTGCTCACGTCCCAGCCGTACACGCCGATCGTGACCACCCGACGCACCGGCCCCACGATGTCACAGCCGCCACGACGCGGCGGCTGGCATTCTCCGCTCTCGCACGAGGAACCGACCGCGAGGAGACGCCCGCCGATGATGACTCCCGATCCGGAAACCCTGCTCGCCGAGACGCGGGCCTTCAACGCCGAGCTCGAGGAGCTGTTGAAGTCGATACCCGCCGTCAACACGGTCCCGCCCGAGGAGAGCCGGCGCGCCCGCCGCGAAGGGCGGGGGATCTTCCCGCCGCCCGTGTACGTGCCCGAGGCGCGCGACGTCGAGATCGACGGTCCGGGCGGGGCCCTCGGGCTACGGATCATCGCCCCCGAGGGCGAGCCGCGGGGAACGTTCATGCACATCCATGGGGGAGGGTGGACGCTGGGGGAGAGCGACGGGCAGGACCCGCGCCTCCAGCGCCTGGCGCGCGACACGGGATTGACGGTCGTGAGCGTGAACTACCGCCTCGCGCCCGAGGACCCGTATCCCGCCGGCCCGGACGACTGCGAGGCCGCGGCGCGGTGGCTGCTGGGAAACGAGGCTCGCGAAGTCGTCGGCGCCGGCGGTCCACGCGCGATCGGCGGCGATTCGGCGGGAGGGCAGCTCGCCGCCTGCACGCTGTTGCGCCTGCGCGACCGCCATGGAATCACCGACGCGTTCGCGGCGGCGGTGCTCCAGTACGGCGGGTTCGACCTGTCGATGTCGCCGAGCCAGCGGCTGTGGGGGGATCGGAACCTCGTGCTGTCCGGGCCGATCATCGCCTGGTTCGGCGACCAGTTCCTGCCCGGACGCGACCGTGAGCAGCGCCGGGACCCCGATATCTCGCCGCTGTTCGCCGACCTCTCGGCGATGCCGCCCGCGATCTTCACGATCGGCACGGCGGACCCGCTGCTAGACGACACGCTGTTCATGGAGGCGCGGTGGCGGGCGGCGGGTCACGCCACCGAGCTCCGGATCTGGCCCGAGGCGCCGCACGGGTTCGTCTCGCTTCCGATGAGCGTGGCGGGTGTGGCGCTCGCGGCCGAGCACGACTTCCTGAACCGGACGCTGGGGTTCGAGTAGCCGGCGTCTTGTGGTTTGTGGCGTGCCCGCCGTGGCGCGGGTAGCGGTGGGGCGGGGGTGGCCGGCGGGACCTGGTTAAGGCCCGAAAGCTCGGGGCGCGCGCGAGCGATCGGGACGTAAGCATCCCCTGCATGCTCATGTCCCGGAATCGCCCCCGCGGGCGGAGGTTTCGGGCGTTGTGCAGGTTCCAGGGTGGCGGTGGCGGTGGCGGTCGCAAGGGCCGCCGGCGGGCGGTGGCGCCCGCTAACTCCGGTTGTCGCGCAGCCACGTCAACGCGCGGATCGTGACTACCCCGCGCCACGCCGCGGTCTGCGCCGGCGACCATGCCAGCCAGTCGAACATCCACCCGCCGTCCTCCTGCTGCTCGGCCTCGACCAGGTCGAGGTGAGCCTCGATCGCGGCCTTGGTCAACAGGTCGCGGCTGGGGCACCCAGGGCGGGGGAGAGGTCGAGCGGGCGGAGCGTCTCGCCCTCGGTGGCCTCCGCCGGCGAGAGCGCGGCCGGGTCGACGCGCGAGCGCAGCGACGCGATCGCGGCGCGCGCACGGTCCTCATCGGGGACGGCGTCGAGGAAGGCGCACGCGTATTTGAGCAGGTAGCCGCTCGGCTTGGTCGCGTCCTCGATCGTGCGCCAGCCCCACTCGGTGGCGCGGTCGAGCCAGCCGTCGCCGGTGACCCCGCCGACATGCAGCGCCGCGGCCAGCCCGAGCGTCAGGAACGACGACGGCGGCCCCGCCGTCCACCACGGCGAGTGCGGATAAGGCTCGAACCCGGGCACCGCGAACGGGATGCCGCCGTCCGGGGCAGCGATCGAGGCGATCCAGGCGCGGGCTCCGCGCGTCTCCTCGGAGTCGAACCGGCCGGTCTCGTGCAGGATCTCGAGCGCGTACAGCGTCGCGGCCGGCTGGCTGCCGGGACACCGCAGGTCGGGCTCGAGGGCGTGGCCGAAGCCGCCGTCGGGGTTTCGGTAGCCGAGCAACGCGGCGACCACCGGCTCCGCGCTCCCGTCCGAGAACAGCATCGCGTAGCGATGGCGGTCCAACAGGCGGGCGGCTGACCAGATGAACGTCTCGGCGGCGGCGTGGTTGACCGGCATGCGCCAGAGACTAGGCGGCGGTCGGAGCGCGGTCTTTGAGAAATCGGACAGGCGAGACCCCGGCGAGCGCGGTGACCTCGGCGGTCATGTGGGCCTGGTCGGCGTAGCCCGCCTCGAGCGCACGCTCGACCAGCGATCCCGCCGGCAGCGTCTGCAGGCGCCGGAAGCGCAGCACGCGCGCGAGCGTCTTCGGCCCGTAGCCGACCGCGTCGGTGACGCGGCGCTGGAGCTGGCGCGCGCTCACCCCGAGCTCGGCTGCGACCGCGGCAACGCGCGCGTGTGGACGGTCGAGCGCGGACACGGCCGCGCGGACGAGGGGGTCGGGCGCCGGCGCGTCGCGGCGCTCGATCGCCGCGAGCAGGATCGCGTGGGGGTCCTTGCCGGCGCGAGCGTGGCCAGAGCCGCGGCTGCAATCGGCCCGCAGCACCTCGAGCAGCCGCTCGACCTGATCGCGGCCGAGCACGTCGCCGGCGTCAGGGGCGGCGTCGCGGAGCTCGCCGGCCGGCAGCCCGAGCACGGCGCCGGCGGCGCCGGGGCGCAGGCGGACGCCGACCATGAGCGACCCCGGCGCGAGCGCCACCAGACGCGCACGCGTGTCCGGGCCGGCGATCGTCAGCCGCTCGCCTGACCAGATCAGGTCGACGCACCCGTCGGGCACGACCCGCTGGTCCCACGCCTCGGTCGTTCGCTGCTCCCAGGTACAGCACACGACAGAAGACCTCACGAGGTGCTCGCGGTAGCTGCTCACACCCCAAACCCTACGCGCCCCGAGCTGCGATGATCGCCGGGATGGGGACGATCGAGGCCGCCGCGACCACGTCCGCCTCGCCTGCGGCGGTGTGGGCGCTGCTCGCGGACGCGTCGAAATGGTCGCAGTGGGGCGGGTGGTCGAAGGTCGAGATCGAGGGCGGCGGCGAGCAGGGGCCGGGGGCCGTGCGCGCGCTCGTACGCGCCCCGTTCCACCTGCGCGAGCGCGTCACCACGTGGGTCCCGGGCGAGCGGATGGGCTACGAGCTGCTCGACGGGATGCGGGTCAGCGGCTACAAGGCGGAGGTGACGCTCGAGCCGACCGCCGACGGCGCCACGGTCGTGCGATGGCGCTCGACGTATGACCGCGCCGGGCCGGTCACCGCGCTGCTGCTCAGGTTCGCGATCCGCGACGCGTGCAAGCGCGTGGCGAAGGCGGCCGCGGCGTAGGGGCCTGCGCAGCTGCAGCCGCACCGCGCCTGCAGCACAGCCGTCAGTTAGTCAGCCAGTCCGCGAGCCCGACGAGCGCGAACACACGGTGCACCTGCGCGGTCGCCCGGCTCAGCACGAGTGTGCGCCCGCTTGACTCGGCGTCCTGCTTGCCCTTGATCAGCACGCTCATGCCGGCGCTGTCGACGAACGCGAGCTCACCGAGGTCGAGCGTCACGCGGGTGTGGGCCTCGGCCAGGACCTCGTTCAGGCACAGCTCCAGCTCCGGGGCGGACACCACGTCCAGCTCGCCACTGAGCGCGAGCACTACTCCCCCGGCCTCCTCCCTGCGATTGATCGAAAGCTCGGTCGCGACGCTGGGATTGTAATCGCGATCGGGTCACGCGGCTGCGTGATGGGGTCACAGGTGGGACACATCTCGCTGCGGGCGCGGCTAGCATTGCCCGCCGCAACCAGTGCGCGGCCAGGCCGGGGCAGCGCCCAACCCGTGGGGAAGGAGTACACACGGTATGAAGAGTCCTCGAGGAGGTACGCGCGTGACCGCGCGGCGTGCCGTCAAGCTGTTGGCCCTGGCGATCTGCGCGGCGCTCGGAATCGCCGCTGCGAGCGCGCCGGCGCTGGCGAAGAAGCCGGCCAAGAAGCCGGCGGCGCCGAAGGTCACGACTAAATCGCCGGTCACCAAAGGCTCGACCTATCTCGCGCTCGGTGACTCCGTGACGTTCGGATATGAGGAGCAGCAGGTCGTTCCGACGCCGAACTACGCGGACGCTTCGAGCTTCCTCGGCTATCCCGAGCTGCTCGGCTCCGAGCTGCACCTGAACGTGGTCAACGCCGCGTGTGCGGGCGAGACGTCGGCGAGCCTGATCGACGCGACCGCGCAGAGCAACGGCTGCGAGAACACGCCGGGCAAGGGCAACGTCGGCTACCGCACCCAGTTCCCGCTGCACGTCAATTACAGCGGTTCACAGCTCGCGTTCGCGGTGTCCTACCTGAAGAAGCACAAGAACGTGCGGTTGGTGTCGCTGATGATCGGCGCCAATGACTTCTTCGTGTGCGAGGAGACCACCGCCGATCAATGCTCGTCGCTCACCGAACAGGCCGGCGTGCTGGCGGCGGTTGGCAAGAACGTCAAGACGATCCTGTCGGCGATCCGCAACAAGGCCCACTATGGCGGGCAGATCGCGATCGTCAACTACTACTCGCTCGACTACTCGTCGCAGACCCAGGACGGCCAGTCAGCGCTGCTCAACGCGACCCAGGACACGGCGGCAAAGCCGTTCCACGTGGTCGTCGCGGACGGCTTCGGGCAGCTCGAGGCGGGGTCGGCCCACTCGGGCGGCAACACCTGCACGGCCGGCCTGATCACGCAGCTGTCGACCGGAGGGTGCGGGATCCATCCGAGCTACGCCGGGGCGTCGCTGCTGGCGCTCTCACTCGAGAAGGCGATCCGGCTCGGCTAACCACGGCCGGAAGAAGCGATTGAGGCGGACGGTGAGTCGCCGAATCTCACCCGCACGAGCGGCCCTTCCAGCCTAGGCGCCCGCCTACGATCACCCCTAGTTTCGGCAGGGGGACGGAAAGCATTAGCGTGATCGCGTCCGCCTAGGACGCGATCACGCTTTCGCGCCTGTGGAAATGCCGGCAGCGCGGGAGTAGCCTTCAGCAATGAGGACATGGATGCTCCCGTGGTTGCTCCCGGTGGGGTTGCTCGGGGCGGTCGTGTTCGTCAGCCTCTTCAACGGGAATTCCCCGCTGGCCGCGTTGACGGTCGCCGGCGTGGGTTGCGCGATCGTCTCGATCGTCCGCCACCGGCGGGACGGCGACCAAGACCCGGACGCCGACGTGAACTACTGGCGCATCGGGCGCCGGTAGTCGCTGCAAGCAACCTTTTCGCGCCACCGGCCCCTTAACCAGGGCAGCATGCAAGACCGGCCGGCCGACTTCGACAGTTTCGTGGCGCAGAGCACCGACACGCTCATGCGGACCGCGTACCTGATCGTCTGGGATCTTCCCGAGGCCGAGGACCTGGTGCAGGAGACGCTGCTCAAGGTCGCGCGGCGCTGGCACCGCGTCCGCCGGATGGAGCGCCCGGTCGCATATGCGCGCCGGATGCTCGTGAACCTCGCGCTCGGCGGCGCCGCCCGCCACGGCCGGCGCCGGCGCGAGCTCACCGGCGAGGCGCTCCCGGATCGTCCCGACCCTGCCGCCGGCGACGCGCCGCCGATCGAAGCGAACGACGAACTGCTGCGCGCGCTCGGGGCGCTGCCGCCGCGCCAGCGCACGGTTCTCGTGCTCCGCTACTTCCTGGATCTTCCCGAAGCCGAGGTTGCGGCCGCCATGAAGTGCTCCCTCGGCACCGTCAAGAGCACGTCCGCTCGGGCACTCGCGCGACTCGAGCAGACGCTGCGCACGAACAATGAGACAAGGAGCATCACGACATGACCGAGCAACTCGAAGCGGAGGTCCGCGCGGCGCTGCACGATCACGCGGGACACGTGCCGGCGGCGACCGTCGCGCGCCTCACCCACGTCGACTACCACCCGCGGAGCCGCCGGCTGAGGCCGCGGCTCGCGATCGGCGGGCTTGCCGGCGCGGCCGGTACCGCCGGCGCGGTGGCGGCCGTGATCTCGCTGACCGCCGGCGCAACGAGCGCGTTCGCCGGCTGGTCCGCGACGCCGACGCCGCCGAAGCCCGGCCAGCTCGCCGCGGCCAGCGCGGACTGCCAGACGCGGTCGCCGATCGCGGGGCTGCCGCTCGAGCTGACCGACACGCGCGGGCCGTTCACGTTCTCGATCTACGCGGACAGCCAATCGAGCGCCAGCTGCATCAAAGGGCCGTCGTTCACCGCGGTATCGGGCAACACGTCGAGTGCACCGATCGACGTCGCGGCAGGGCAGATCCTGTTGTCGAGCGAGCACATGACCACCACCGGCGGCGACGCCTACTCGTTCGCCGACGGGCGCGCCGGCGACGGCGTGAGCGCGGTCACGCTCGTCCTCGCCGACGGGACCGATGTGCAGACGACCGTCGAGAACGGCTGGTTCGTCGCCTGGTGGCCGAGCGCGCAGAACGTCAAATCCGCCGAGCTGACGACCCCATCCGGGACCACCACGGAGCCGGCCAACTCGAGCCGTCCGCGGGTCTCATGCGGCCCTGCGCACTGCTCCTCGAGTGGGTTTGGCGGCGTGGCCAGTTCCGGCAGTGGGGGCGGCGCCGGTGGTGGCCGGTCGATGAGTGAGGTCCAGGGCAGCAGCGCCCCATGACGAACCGATCTGGTTTGCTTTCGGTGAGTGCGCCGCGCCCGACTGTCCGCCACCGCCCCAACCGTCCTGGCTGTCCTGGTCCTCGCCGCGATCGCCGGCTGCGGTAGCAGCGCCAGTCACAGCGCATCGACGAGCACCGCTCCGAGGTCGTCCAGCACGCCGGCGGCGTCGAGCACGTCGCCGGCGTCCGCGTCCGCCAGCGGGTGCCGCACGGTCCCCACGCCGACCCCGAAGCCGAACGGGCACCTGCCCCTGCCGCACCTGAAGCTCGATCCGCACCGCACCTACACGGTCACGATCGTGACCAATTGCGGAACGTTCGCCTTCAAGCTCGACGTCGCGCAGTCCCCGAAGACCTCGGCGTCGTTCTACTCGCTGGTCAAGCGCGGCTTCTTCGACGGTGTGACGTTCCACCGGGTGGCCGCCGGGTTCGTGATCCAGGGCGGCGACCCCACCGGCACCGGCGCCGGCGGACCCGGTTACACGGTCGTCGAGGCGCCGCCGAAGGGCACCCAGTACGTGCTCGGCGACGTCGCGATGGCCAAGACCCAGTCCCAGCCGGCGGGAGCGTCGGGCAGCCAGTTCTTCGTCGTCACCGGCCAGAACGTCACGCAATCCGCCGGGCTCACTCAGGACTACGCGCTGGTCGGGAAGGTGGTGTCGGGGATCGGCGTGGTCGAGCGGATCGGCGCGCTCCCGACGAACCCGCCGCAGGACGGCGCGCCGACGACGGCCGTCGTGATGTCGAAGGTGACGGTCTCGACGAGCTGACCCGCTCGCACCCGGACGGCCCCCCGGCTCTCAGTCCCCGAACTCGCTCCGCACGCCCGCGGGCGTCAGCGCGTCGATGTAGTACTGGGGGAAGTGGTCGTTGATCGACGCCGAGAACCGGATCCGCCGCGTCAGCGTCATCTGGCGGGTCAGCAGCGACGCGGGCGTGATCAGCAGCGCCATCGCGTCGCGCATCTGCCGGCGCGGGGTCGCGTTGTGGCGCCAGCTACCGCCCTCGCCCGCCGGCGTGTACTGGTACTCCTGGCCGAAGTGCTCGAACGGCCCGCATGCGGTCGGCGGGACCTGAGGCACGACGTCGCTCGCGTACACGTAGCGGATCAGGTTCCGCTTGAGAAGGTCGAACCCGTCGCAGGCCTGCGCGAACGCCGGGTTGCCGATCATCGGTGCGCCGTAGGTGTACACCGCGCGCAGCTTGTCGCGGACGGGCTCGTACGCATTGTCGATGTGGAGCATCGCGGCGAGCATCTGGGCGCTGGCTCCGCCGAGGCTGTGGCCGGTTATGTACAGCGCCTCGAGCCCGTGCGCGACCCTGCCGCCGCGCGGCCGCACCGAGTAACCGTCGATCGCGCGCTGCAGCCTGCCCATGATCTGAGCGCGGGTCGAGCGAACGTTGCGATAGAAGCCGCCGTGGACCTCGGATCGGGCCTGACCCCCGGCCGCGGCCGCGCCCGGCACGGGCAGGTTGATCCGCACCGGGTCGACCTGGAAGTCGGTCAGCCACGTGATCGCGCTCGTCGGCGGCGTGCCCCGGAAGCAGACGATCGCGACCCGGCCGTCGCGGCTCTGGATCACGTACGCCACTGAGGTCAGGAACATCGCGTCGACGTACACGCTGACCATGAAGCACCGGTTCTGTTCGAGCCCGAGCCGCGTCATCATCATCGCGAGCGTCGCCGCGTCGCCGTATGCGTAGGACGCGCACACCGCCATCACGAACGCCACCGCGTCGTCGGGGTGCGCGGTGGCGTCCGCCAGCCGGTCGACGAGATCGGGATATACCGGGAACCCCGGAGCCGTTGGCTGCTTGAACGGCCGGAGGTCCTGGTAGCTCGGCGCGGTGAGGTGCTCGATCTGCACTGGCGTCTAGATCTCCTCCGTTGGTCGTCGGGCGCAACATACTTTCTCGGGATGCCCGTAGGTGAGATCTCGCTCGACGACCCGCGCGCGCCCGACGTGCGCGCGCTGCTCGCCGTCCACCTCGAGTTCGCGCGGGCGCCGACGCCGCCCGAGGACGCCCACGCGCTCGACGTCGACGGCCTGCTCGACCCGGCCGTCACGTTCTTCAGCTACCGCGCCGAGGGCGGCGGGCTGCTCGCGGTCGGTGCACTCAAGCGACTCGACCCCGACCACGCCGAGATCAAGTCGATGCACACCGCGGAGGTGGCGCGCGGGCGCGGACTCGGGCGGCTGATGCTCGACCACCTGATCGCGGTGGCGCGCGAGCGCGGCTACCGGCGCGTCAGCCTCGAGACCGGATCGATGGCGGAGTTCGCGCCGGCGCGGTCGCTGTACGCGAGCGCCGGCTTTGAGCTGTGCGAGCCGTTCGGCGACTACCGGGACAGCCCGAACAGCACGTACATGACGCTGCAGACCGCCGCGCCCGCTTAGAACGGGCCGTGGGGCTCGTACGCTCCGCGCCGGCACCCGACCGACACGAACGCCAGTCCTTCGGGCCCCGCGACCGGGCAGCGGGTGGCTTCGGGCTCGAAGCGCACGAAGCTGCCGACGCGGACCGGCACCTCCTCGCCGTCGACCACCCAGTGGCCGTCGCCGCGTACGACCACGGCCACCTCCTCCTGCCCCGAGCCCGTCTCGTCGTGCTCGTATCCCTGCGCGTCCGGCGGGATCTCGAACCAGTTGATCCCGAACGCCTCGACGCCGAGCTCGCGGCGGACGAACCGCACCGCTCCGCCCGGGCCGGCGCCCTCGATGTCCTCGATGTTGACCACGGAGTAGCTCATTCCCGAGACGCTATCGGCTACCTTCGGCGCGTGCTGGAAAGCCTGCGCGTCGACGACCCCGAGGAGCGGTTGGCCGCGGTCCGCCTGTGCTCGGACCTGCCACTCGCCGATCCGCAGTTCGTGCGCGAGAACGGCGGCTGGGTGCTGCACCTACCCGAGAGCGGCCTCGCCCGCCTCGAGTACCAGCTCGAGCTGTCAGACCACGACGGCGGCATCGTGGTCGTGTGCGACCCGGGCAATCCCGACCGCGCCCCCGGCGCGTTCGGCGAGAAGTCGGTTCTGTCAGCGCCCGACTACCGGCCGCCGGCGTGGCTCGAGCGGCCGTTCGTCGCGGGCACGGTCGACCTGGTCGGCGTCCGCGTGCTCGGTTGCGATCTGGAGATCCCGGTCTGGTCGCCGGGCGAGGGCCAGCTGCCGCTGCTGGTCGCGCACGACGGCCCCGAGTACGCCGAGCTCGCCGATCTCGTCCGCTACGCCGGCGCGATGATCGAGGCCGCCACGCTACCGCCGTTCCGGGTCGCGCTGCTGCCGCCGGGCGACCGCAACGAGTGGTACTCGGCGTCGGCGGTGTACGGTCGCGCGCTGTGCAGCCGGATCGTGCCGGTGATCGGACGCGAGGTCGCGGTCAGCGGTCGCCCGGTCGGCATGGGGGCGAGCCTCGGCGGGCTCGCGATGCTCCAGGCGCAGCGGGCCTGGCCGGGCGTGTTCGCCGGGCTGTTCCTGCAGTCCTCGAGCTTCTTCATGTCGCGCTTCGACCGCCAAGAGTCGGGTTTCCCGCGGTACGCCCGCATTGTGCGGTTCGTCCGCGGCGTGCTCCGTGCTCCGCCCCGCGACGACACGGTCCCGGTCGCGATGACTTGTGGCGCCGAGGAGGAGAACGTCCACAACAACCGGGTGATGGCGAACGCGCTCGCCGCCCAGGGGTACGACGCCCACCTCGCCGAGGTGCCCGACATGCACAACTACACGGGGTGGCGGGACGCGCTCGATCCTCACCTGACGCGGCTGCTGGCGGATCTTTGGGGGCCGCTTCGCGGCATCCATGGGGCCATGCGGCCCCGTCCGGACGGTGAATTAGGTCCCCACCCACCCTCCACGGACGCCGAGCGAAGCGAGGCCCAGACATGAACGGAGTGGCGACGTACGGCCACTGGGGGCGGCCGGTGGTGGCATTCCCCGCCGAGGGAGGCGACGCCGGCGAGTTCGAGCGCCGCGGGATGGTCGGCGCCGTCGGCGACCTGATCGAGGCCGGCCGCGTGAAGCTCTACTGCGTCGACTCGTTCGACCGCGAGACGTGGTCGAACCGCGACATCCCACTCGAGGAGCGCGCCCGCCGCCACCACGTGTACGAGTCGTGGATCCTGCACGAGGTCGTGCCGTTCGTCCACTGGGATTGCGGTGGCGCGAGCGAGATCATCACCTGCGGCGTCAGCCTCGGCGCGTTCCACGCCGCGAACTTCGCGCTCAAGCGCGCCGACCTGTTCCCGCTCGCGATCTGCCTGTCGGGCAACTACGACCCCGCGGCGTGGAACAGCTGGGGCGAGCGCGGCGAGGCCGCCTACTTCAACAACCCGATGGACTACGTCGGCAATCTCGGCGGCGAGCACCTCGACTGGCTGCGCGGGCGGCTCAGCCTGCTGCTCGTATGCGGCCAGGGCCAGTGGGAGGACACGACCGGCGCGCTCGAGTCGACGCGGACGTTCGCCGGGCTGCTCGAGTCCAAGGGGATCCGCTGCGAGCTCGACCTGTGGGGGTACGACGTCCCGCACGATTGGCCGTCCTGGCGCGCGCAATTCGCCCATCATCTGCCACGCTTCTGTTAAGTGGCCCCTTTCGCAAATACGACGACATTCGAGCGGCCCCCGGCGGCGCCTGGCTGCGTCCTCGCTCGCTCATGTGGCAGAGCCACACCGCGCTCGCTGCGTCCTTGCCAGCCATCCGCCGGTGACCACTCTCGGTGTGGCCGTACCTACGAAAGCGACCACTCGTAATGACGGAGACCACGCACCTGATCGGGCTGCTGCTCGGGACCGAGGACGACTGGCCGACGGCCTTCGAGACGCTGGTCTCGCGCGTGGGGCCGATCACCGACCGCTCGGGCCACACCCACCGGATCGCGACCGAGCGGATTACGATCGAGCCGTTCGACCTGCGCGACCGGCCGCGCTACGAGCTCGTAATCGACCGGCTCGCGTACTGGTACTACCTCCCGCGCGAGTGGTTGAAGAAGGTCGCCCTGATGGACGACGTGTACCTGCTGAACAGCCCGTTCACGTTCCAGGCGATGGAGAAGCACGCCGCCTACTGCGCGATGATCCGACTCGGGCTGAAGGTTCCGCCGACGGTGCTGGTCCCGCACAAGGACCCGCCGGACAACTCGCGCTTTCAGTACACGGCCTCCCGCTACAACCAGCCGTTCGACCTGCCGGCGATAGCGGAGCGGGTCGGCTACCCGCTGTTCATGAAGCCCTACGACGGCGGGCAGTGGATCGGCGTCAGCCGCGTGCGCAACCGCGAGGAGCTCGAGCGGACCTATGACGCCTCGGGCCGGCGGCTGATGCACCTGCAGGCGTCGATCGAGAACTTCGACGTATTCGCGCGCTCGCTGTCGATCGGCCCCGAGACGATGGTCATGAAGTTCCGCCCTGATGAGCCGATGCACGATCGCTACGAGGTCGCCCACGACTTCCTGACGCCCGAGCTGGGCGACGAGGTACTCACGATCAGCCGGCTGGTGAACGCGTTCTTCCGCTGGGAGTTCAACTCGTGCGAGTGCCTGGTGCGCGGCGATCAGGTCCATCCGATCGACTACGCAAACGCCTCGCCCGACGTCGCGCTGACCAGCCTGCACTACTACTTCCCGTGGGCGATGAAGGCGCTGCTGAAGTGGTGCACGTTCTGCCTGGTCACCGGGCGCCGGGCGCAGCTCGACCTCGACACTCGCCGTTACTTCGACATCGGCGACCGCGACGATCTCAGCTACGAGGACAAGCTCGCGGCCTATCGCCGGCTGTCGGACGAATACTTTGAGACCGATCGCTACCACGACTTCTGCGCGAGCCGGCTCGGCCACGTCGACGAGCTAGTGCTCGACTGGATCGGTTCGGCCGAATTCGACCGGCTGCTCGTGAGGACGGTGCGCGCGACGTATCCGGCGCACGAGCACGAGCGGTTCATCGCGCACCTCCGCGGCCTCGTCGGCCAGTGGGTGCGCGAGAACGAAGGCGAGCCGGCCTGGGCCTGACTCAGCCGTCGTCGACCAGGCCGACCAGCGGGCCGAGCAGCCTGCGGGAGCGACGCGACAGGCCGGGCAGGGCGACAAGCCGGTGCGTGGGAGATGCCCCGGCGCGGTGGCGCTCGAGCTGATCGAAAGCGATCGGGCGCCAGCGGTCGTCAACGATCGTGTGGGGGTCGTCGCCGGCGATGGTGTCGACGTCGACCTCGAGGTGCTCCGCCCACAGCCGGAGCCGAGTGGCCCGCGCGAGGTCGGGATCGTCGGTAACTACGTTCATCTCGGTGTCGTTGAGCAGTGAGTGCGCGTTGAGGTTCGCCGAACCGACCGTCAGCCAGCGATCGTCGACGATCCCGACCTTGGCGTGCACATACAGACGATCGTCCCGATGCCCGGTCCGCGACCGGATCGTCGCGGCGAGGAGGCGGCCGGCGTCATCGTCGGCTGCGACAAGCTGTCCGAGCTGGCCCATCGTGTCGTCCTGCCCATTGTTCGCCTTGGACGGCAGCAGCACGACGACCCGGAACTGGTCGCACGGAGGCCGTCGGAGCTTGTCGGCCAGCAGGTCGGCGATCTCCGGGGCCCACAGGAACTGGTTCTCGAGGTAGATGAACCGCTGCGCGCCGCGGATGGCCCGCACATAGCTCTCGAGGATGCGGAACTCCCCGGTGGGGACGGCGTCGTACATGTCCTCGGCGACCGTGCGGACGATCTGGACCGTCGACTGACCGGCGACGGCGGGCGCCGGTGGGCGCGTGAGCCGCTCACCGCTGAGCTCACGCCACCGCAGCGCGAAATGGTCGTGCACGTCGAGGATCGCGGGACCTTCCAGCTTCGTGCCCACGTCGTGCCAGCCGAGCCTCCGGCGAGCCGGATGGTCGCTGGTGTCGAAGCGGTCGCCGGCGTAGTCGGTCATGTCGATCCCGCCCACGAACGCGACCTCGCCGTCGACGATCACCGTCTTCTCGTGGTGGCAGTGGAAGGGATGTTCGCGCGGATCGGTCTCGCATCGAATCCGGGTTCCGCGCGTCAACTTCTCGACGCCGTCGCGCACCTCCTTGCGGGTCGGGTGAAACGCGGGCACCGGGGCGCCCGCCCACACCAGCACCCTGACGTCGATCCGTTCGGCGGCCTCGGCCAGTAGTTCGCCGAGCACCGCCGGCCGCTCCCCGCGGACGAGCTCGAAGTGCGGCGCCACGTGCCATCCGGTCACGTGGACGTGATCACGCGCGTTCGAGATCGCATCGGCGATGGCCGGAAAGGCCGTGGCGCCGTCGACGAGAACCTCTAGCGAGCACCCGTCGTGCGGTCTCGGATCGCCAGCCGCCCATACCCCATCGTCGCCGGGGGCGAGGGCACGACTCCAGCCGAGGCGGCGGAGGCGCAGCCTGTGCTTGGCGCGCACCCCCGCCTCGACGCCGCCACCGACGATGCGGTCGATGCTCGAGGCCAGTGAACGGTTCGATTCGGGCATCCATCATGGCTACCCGCGTAAACCAGCCGCCTACCCAGTGGCCTCGGCGACCGCCATCGCGGAGATCAGCTCGGGGTGCTCACGCTCGATCTCGTGCTCGCGGACCAGCCACAGGGCGAGTCCGGCGCCCGCGAACGCGAGCACTGCGCCGATCACGAGGATCGTGTTCAGCCCGCTGAGGAACCCCTGGCGGGTCGCCTCGGCGACGAGCGCGCGGGCTCCGTGCGGCACCGACCGCAGCGCCGCTTGGAGCTGGCCGCCTGAGGCCGCCTCGATCAGCTCGCGGGGGTGACCGCCGCTGCTCGCGGACGTGCCCGCGGTCAACGCCGCGATCTTGTCCGCGCCCCGGCCGAGGAAGATCGCGCCCCAGGCGGCGACGCCGACCGCGATCGCCACCTGGCGGAACGTGTCGTTGATGCCGGCGGCCATCCCGCTGCGCTCCTTCTCGACGACGCTCACAGCGACGTCGGCGATCACCGGGTTGAGTAGTCCGACGCCGATCCCGGCGAGGATGAAGCCCGGCAGCAACGCGGTCCAGCCGTCGCTCGGGGTGAGCCCGGACATCAGCAGGAGACCGCCGCCGATCGCGGCCAGGCTTCCTGCCATCAGGACGCGCGCGTGGACCCGTGACATCAGCGCGACCGCGAGCGGCGCGACCAGGAACGGGACGAGCGTGATCGGCAGGTAACGGAGGCCCGCCTGGAGCGGCGAGTAGCCGAGGTAGTTCTGCAGGTACAGGGTCAGGTACAGAAACAGCGCGAACAGCGAGGCCGAGACCGCAGCCGCCGCGAGTTGGACGCCGGTGAACGCTCGCCGGCGGAACAGTCCCAGCGGGAGCATCGGCTCGGCGACGCGCTGCTCGATCGCCGCGAACGCGGTCAGCATCGCGGCGGCGCCGGCGAACAGGCCGACGATCACGGGGCTTCCCCAGCCGTCGTCGTTGCCGCGGAGCAGCCCGAGCACCAGCATCACGAGCGCGGTGCTGAAGGTCACGAGTCCGAGCCAGTCGATGCGGGTGGCGCTGGGGTTGCGCGACTCACGGAGCTTTGCGAACGTCACCACGGTCGCGACGACGCCGATCGGGACGTTCAGGAAGAACACCCAGCGCCATCCGAGGCCGCTCGTGATCGCGCCCCCGACCAGCGGGCCGACTGCGACGGCGACGCCGATCGTCGCGCCGTAGATGCCCATCGCGGTCGCGCGCTCGCGTCCGGGGGCGAACTCCTGCGCGACCAGCGCGAGCGAAACCGCGAACATCGCGGCGCCGCCGATTCCCTGAATCGCGCGTGAGATGTTGAGGAACGTCGCGTCGGGCGCGAGGCCGGCGGCGAGCGAGGCGGCCGAGAAGATCCCGAGGCCGACCGCGAACACCGCGCGACGTCCGAGGCGGTCCGCGAGCGAGCCCGCCGTCAGGACGAGCGCCGCCAGCGACAGCGTGTAGGCGTCGATCACCCACTGCACGTCGGTGAAGCTCGCCGACAGGTCCTTCTCGATCGACGGGAGGGCGGTGTTCACGACCGTGATGTCGAGCAGCAGCATGAAGGTGCCGACGCTCACCGCCAGTAAGGTCCACCACTTCCTAGACATGAGATACCTCCGGTTTCGGTGCTAAACTTGTCAGGCAACCTTGTAAGGCTTCCGAACTGTCTGGCTACCTTATCAGGAGTCCTGACGAAATGTCAACAGATCACGACACCTGTCGTCCGCCGCTGATGATTCGCCTGCTCGGCGTGGCGTTCGACGACTTCTGCGAGCAGCTCGAACGGCGCCTCGCCGACACGCCCTACAGCGACATCCGGATCAGCCACGGGTGCGTGTTCGGCAACATCGACGCCGAGGGGACGCGGCTCACCGAGCTCGCGGAGCGCGCGCGCATGACCAAGCAGTCGGTGGGCGAGGTCACGAGCGACCTCGAGCAGCGTGGCTACGTCGAGCGCGTGCCCGACCCGAGTGACGGCCGCGCGAAGATCATCCGCCTCACCGAGCGCGGCCGCGATGCGCAGGCGCTCGGCATCGGGCTGATCGACGAAATCGAGCAGGAATGGGCCGAGCGGTTCGGCGCCGACCGCGTCGCGGCGCTGCGTGACGCGCTCGAGGCGGTCACGGACGAGCAGCTCACGGCCGTCTCGGCGTGAGCTCGCAAGAGGGGGCCGCCGGGGTGGGCGAAGCGAGGCTCGAGGGCGGTGTTCCCGTCACCGCCGGGTGGTTCGTGGTCAACGCGCGCGACGCGCGATGGCTGCACAACGACATGCGCACGATGTGCCGATTCGGCGGCGAGGGCGAGGCGCACTTCGACGATCTCGGGATCGGGCTGTACTGGATCGAGCCCGGCAAGCCGATGTCGCTCTATCACCACGAGGCCGGGCAGGAGGATTTCCTGGTGCTGCGGGGGTGCGGCACGCTGATCGTCGAGGGGGAGGAGCGGGCGCTGTCGGAGTGGGATTTCTTCCACTGCCCGCCGCGCACGCCCCACACGATCGTCAACACGGGGGCCGAGCCGGCGCTGATCCTCGCCGTCGGCGCGCGCAAGGAGAAGGGCAGCGCCCGCTACCCGGTCGAGCCGGCCGCGATCCGCCACGGCGCCGGCGTCCCGGATGAGTCGACCGCAGCGCGCGAGACGTACGCGAGCTACGGCGAGCCGCTTCCGGGGCCGGCCCCCGAGGCGCTCTGACCGGGCTGGTTAGTAGCCCTGCGGCAGTTGTTCGACGCGCTGGTGGCAGCCGTGCTTCTTTAGCGCGCCGTTGGCGGTCGAGACCTGCTGGTTGCTCGGCGAGGCGTACAGCTTCATGAACGTCGCCTGGTAGTCCTCGCACTGGTTGTTGGGCCAGTGGCTCGGCCCGGGAACGCGCTGCGAGCAATCGTGCTGCTCGAGCACCCGGTTGCCGCCGGCGATCTGCAGCCCGCTGGGCTTGGGGTGGCGCACGTTGAACAACGCCTGCTGCTGCAGGCACTGCGAGTTCGACCAGTGCTGTGAGGCGGCCGACATCGCCGGCGCCGCCAGGAGCACTGCGGCGACCGCGATGCTGACCGCGGCCGGGGCTATCCATCTCGTAATTCGAATCGTCATTCAGGGGTTTATAGCGAGCGTCTTCGGACGGGGATCCGCGCCACCGGTTAGGCTGGCGGCGCACGGGCATGGCGTTCGACCTCGTCATCGACATCGAGAACACTCCCGGAGCGCTCGCCGAGGTCGCGGCCGCGATCAGCGACGCCGGCGTCAACATCGCCGCCGCCACGTGCATTGGCACCGGTGAGAGAGCCGAGCTTCATATCCTCGTGCCGCACGCCGAGGCCGCGCGGCACTCGCTGGCGATCTCGCACCTCGGGGTCAGCCGCGAGCGCGAGGTCGTAGTCATCGATGTCGAGGATCGGCCGGGCGTGCTCGCGGATCTGACCCGCAAGATCGCCAAGGCGGGGGTCGACCTCGACCTGGTGTACGTCGCCACCCGCAATCGGGTGGTGTTCGGGGCCGGCGACCTGACGGCGCTACGGGCCGCGCTCGGCCCGGCGAGCTGACGGCGCCGGCAGGTCCGCGTACTGCTGGCGGATCTTCCGGGCCCGGACCATCCGCACGGCGACGTTGACGGTAACGTCGATCACGAGGATCAGCACGAGCGACCAGTATGCGCCGAACCCTTTGTGGAAGTCGACGGCGAGGTAGATCGCGGTCCAGATGCCGATGAATAGGCCGATCGCCGTGCAGATGTTGACCGCAACGGTCAGGAACGGCGCGTCGAGGTACTCGGGATCCGGCTCGTGGACGTGGCCCGGCATGCGGGCCCGCCAGCTGATGAATGCTGGCTCGCGCATGGCTGTGGTGAGGAAGCTACCCGCGTCCGGGGCGCGTCACGCGCGCTCGGTGACTTTCCGGGCTGCGGTGGGCGGCTGTCACAGGCGCGCGCGTTCCCTCGTCAGAGCTGGTGCAATTCGAAGAGAAGGAGCCTGACATGAAAGTGTTCGTTGCAGGCGCGACCGGCGCCATGGGAAAGCAACTTGTGCCGCGGCTGATCGAGGCGGGCCATCGGGTGGTCGGCACGACGCGGAGCGACAGCAAGCAGGCCGCACTGTGGGACCTCGGCGCGACCCCGATGGTCGTCGACGCGCTCGATCCCGATCAGGTGGCCGACGCCGTCGCCAAGGCCGAGCCCGACGTGATCGTCCACGAGCTGACCTCGATCGCCGAGCTCGACATGCGCCATTTCGACCGCAGCTTCGCGATGACAAACCGGCTGCGGACCGAGGGCACCGACTATCTGCTGTCGGCCGCCCGAGCGGTCGGCGTCGAGCGGTTCATCATCCAGAGCTACACGAGCTGGCCGTACGCGCGAACCGGGGGGGCGGTCAAGACCGAGGAGGATCCGCTCGACCCCGCGCCGGCGCGCGAGATGCGCGAGTCGCTCGAGGCGATCCGCCACCTCGAGCAGGCCGTGATCGGCGCCAACTGGACGACCGGGATCGTGCTCCGCTACGGCGGGTTCTATGGCCCCGGGACGTCCCTGTCCCCGGGCGGCGAGCAGTTCGAGATGCTGCGCAAGCGCAAGTTCCCCGTGGTCGGCGACGGCGCCGGCGTGTGGTCGTTCGTGCATATCGCGGACGCCGCGGAGGCGACCGTCGCGGCGGTTGAACGCGGCGAGCGCGGGATCTACAACGTGGTCGACGACGATCCGGCGGCGGTGGCCGAGTGGCTGCCGGCGCTCGCGCAGGCGATCGGCGCGCCGAAGCCGATGCATGTGCCGCGGCTCGTCGGGCGCCTGCTCGCCGGCGAGGCCGGGGTCGTGATGATGACCGAGATCCGTGGCGCCTCGAACGCCAAGGCCAAGCGCGAGCTCGGGTGGGAGCCCCGCCACACGAGCTGGCGGGAAGGGTTCGCGGCATGAGCTCGGGCTCGGGGACGGGCTCAGGGTCGCGCTCGGGGGCGGGCTCAGGGTCGCGCTCGGGGGCGGGCTCCGACGCGACGCTGCTCGCCGAGCTCCGGCCGACCGCGTTCGCGATCGCCTATCGGATGCTCGGCAGCGTCGCCGAGGCCGAGGACGTGGTCCAGGAGGCGCTGCTACGCGTCCATCGCGCGCTCGACGCCGGCGAGCGGATCGACTCGCCGCGCGCGTTCGTCGCGACGATCACGACCCGGCTGGCGATCGACGAGCTGCGCTCGGCGCGTGTGCGGCGCGAGCGCTACGTCGGCGAATGGCTCCCCGAGCCGATCCTGACCGACAGCCGCGACGATCCCGCGCAACACGCCGAGATCGCCGACTCGCTGTCGATGGCGATGCTGGTCCTCCTCGAGACGCTGTCGCCCGAGCAGCGCGCCGTGCTCCTGCTCCGCGACGTGTTCGACTACGGCTACGGCGAGATCGCCGCGATCGTTGGCAAGAGCGAAGACAACGTGCGCCAGCTGGCGTCGCGGGCGAGAGGGCACGTCGAGGCGCGCCGGCCGCGCTTTCAGACCTCGCGCGAGCAACGCGACGAGCTCGCGCGGCGGTTCTTCGCGGCTGCGGTCGACGGTGACCTCGCCGGGCTCGAGTCGCTGCTCGCACACGACGTGGTGCTGACCGGCGACGGTGGCGGCAAGGTGCCGGCGCTGGCGCGGGCGCTGCAGGGTCGCGACCGCGTAGCGCGCGCGCTCGTGAATTGGACGAAGGTCGGGGCCCGGATCCCCGGCGCCTCGTTGCGACAGGTCGAGGTCAATGGGACGCCCGGCGCGCTGCTGCTCGACGGCGAGGGCCGGCTGGTCGGCGTGTGGGCGCTCGAGATCGCCGGCGGCGAGGTCCGGGCCGTGAACTCGGTCGTGAACCCGGAGAAGCTCGTGCACCTGGGGCCGCTCGCGGATATGCGGGCATTGCTGGCGGTGGCGGCGGGGCGTCGGGGTGGCGGTGGCGGTGGCGTCGATGCCAAGGCCTAGTCGCTCGCCGGCGACCGACGATGCATTTCGCCCGAAACCCCCGCCTCGCCGCCCCGACTTCCGGGACATAAGCACCCCCCGGCTGCTTATCTCCCGGTTGCCGGCGGCCTGGGGGAGCTTTCGGGCGTTGTGCACCCGGCGGATGGCGTCACATCCTCAGATACGACGCCCCGTTGACGTCGAGCACCGCGCCGCTCGCGAGCTCGGCCGCCGGCGACGCGAGGTAGAACACCGCGGCGGCGACCTCGCCGGCGGTTGCAACGCGCCCGAGCGGGCTCTCGGCCCGGCGCCGCTCGCCACCCTCGCCGGCGAGCTCGCTCGCGGCCATGTCGGTCTCGACGAATCCGGGCGACACCGCGGTGACTGCGATCCCGCGCGGACCGAGCGCCCGCGCCAGCGATTGGCCGAACGCGATCAGCCCGGCCTTGCTGGCGCCGTAGCCGGGTTGCTCGGGCTCGCCGCGAAACGCCCCGCGCGAGCCGACGTTGACGATCCGCCCGCCGCGGCCCATGTGCTGGACCACGCACCATGTCACGTTGGCGGCGCCGATCAGGTTGACGCCGAGCGTGCGCTTCCAGGACTCCTGCCACTCCCAGTAGGAGGTGTCGGTGATCGGGTGCGGCTCGAACACGCCGGCGTTGTTGACGAGCACGTCGATGCCGTCGAACGCCTCGGCGACCTCGTCGACCATGCGCCGGACCGCGCTGGGGTCCGTCAAATCCGCGCCGACGACGATATGCCCGTCGCCCGGCAGCGAGGCCTGCACCTCGAGTGCCTGTTCGCGGCGCGACCCGTAGTGGACCGCGACGCGGTCGCCGGCGCGGGCGAACGCCGTGGCGACGGCGGCGCCAATGCCCCGGGACGCCCCGGTGACGAGCACGGCCCGGACGGCGTTATCGCTGCCGGACATCGCGCGGGGTGACGCCTCAGACGACGACGCGGCTCAGCAGCGAGCGGAGCGTTCCGCGTTCCTCGTCGCTGAGGGCGGACAGGAGCTCGTCGCCGATCTCCTCTTGAGCGCGCTCGGCGCGCTCAAGCGCGACGCGCCCCTCGTCGGTGATGTCGACCATGTGCCGGCGCCGGTCGGCGGGATCCCGTCGCCGCTCGACGTACCCGATCTCCTCGAGCTCGTTGAGCAGGAGCACGCAGTTGTTGGGGTCGAGCCACAGCGACTCGCACAGCTGCTGCTGGGGCGCGGGTGCGCCCGCGCGAAGGTAGCTCAGCAGCATCAGCTGCCTCAGCTTGATCCCGAGCCGCTCGTCGGTGCTGCGCTTGTGGATGACCTTCGCCAGCCGCAGCAACATCACCACCGTCCCGGGCGAGGTGTCTACAGCCATCGCAACTTGCAGGGTACCAGGATTATCATCTTGCACCGAATGATAGTCCATGGTACAGTGATCATCAAGCGCGAAGAGACTAGCTACGCAGAAGGGATGATCACTATCAATAGTCTAATTAGTGGAGAGCGGCGGCGGTGGGTCACCCTCGGAGTCGTCTGCATGGGCCAGCTGATGATGGTGCTCGACGCGACGATCGTGAACGTGGCGCTGCCGTCGATGCAGCGCGATCTCGGCTTCTCACAGGCGAACCTGGCGTGGGTCATCGACGCCTACCTGATCGCTTTCGGAAGTTTCCTGCTCCTAGGCGGCCGGCTCGGCGACCTGTTCGGGCGCAAGCGCATGTTCTTGGGCGGCCTCGTGCTGTTCACGCTGGCCTCGGCGGCGTGCGGGCTTTCCGACAGCCAAGTGCTGCTGATCGTGGCGCGGTTCATCCAGGGGCTCGGCGGAGCGGTCGCATCGGCTGCGGTGCTGGCGCTGCTCGTGACCGAGTTTCCGAAGCCGGCGGAGCGCGCGATCGCGATGAGCGTGTACACGTTCATCGTCTCGAGCGGCGGGTCGATCGGCCTGCTCGCCGGCGGCGTGCTCACGCAGTCGCTGAGCTGGCACTGGATCTTCTTCATCAACCTGCCGATCGGGATCGTGACGTTCGCACTCGGCCGCGTGCTGATCAGCGAGACCGAGCGCACCGGCCGCGGTCAGAGCATCGACGTGCTCGGCGCGGCGCTCGTGACGGTTTCGCTCATGCTCGGCGTCTACGCGATCGTCAAGGTCACCGAATATGGCTGGATCTCGCCGCATACGTTGGGCTTCGGCGGGGTGTCGCTGGCACTGTTGGCGGCGTTCGTCGCGGTCGAGTCGCGTGTGGCTAACCCGATGTTCCCGCTCCGGATCCTGCGCGTGCCGGGGCTCGCGGCCTCGAGCCTGGTACGCGCATTGCTGGTCACCGGGATGTTCTCGACGTTCCTGCTCGGGGTGCTGTACCTCCAGCACGTCCACGGCTACGGTGCGCTCGAGACCGGGCTTGCGTTCCTGCCACTGACGCTGATCATGGGCGTGATGTCGCTGGGCGTGACCGCGCGGCTGATGGGGCGTTTCGGACCGCTTCGGGTCCTGCTCGTCGGGCTGGTCGCGATCGCGGCCTCGCTGGTGCTGCTGTCGCAGCTGCCGGCGCACGCGAGCTACTTCCCGACGATCTTCGTCCCATTCGCGCTGCTCGGCTTCGGCGCCGGGCTGTCGTTCCTGCCGCTGATGACGATCGCGATGGCGAACGTGCCACTCGCCGACGCCGGCCTGGCCTCCGGGATCGTCAACGCGTCCCTGCAGATCTCGGCGGCGATCGGGATCGCGGCGCTCGGGACGGTGGCCGCGCAGCGGACCAAGGTGCTGACCGGCCAGGGACAGCACCAACTGCAGGCGCTCACCGGCGGCTTTCATCTGGCCTGGGCGATCGGCGCGGGGACGGTCGTGGCCGGCGCGCTGATCGCGGTGTTGTGGCTACGCGCCCCGGCGCGTCCTGCCGAGGTTGTGGAGGTGCTTGAGGATGACCCCGTTTCGTTCGAACTGGAGGCAGCATGATGCCAACGACAACTCGTTCTGAGGTTCCAGTCCGGCGGTTGCTCGACCGCTCGCAGCGCCGCAAGCCGCTGCGACTCTGGATCAGCCGGCGCGGCGTTCGCAATCGCACAGGCACCGAGGAGTTCGTGACCCAGGTCCGGCTCGGCAAGTCTGAGGCCGTGGTCGTCCCGTGGGCGGTCGACGCTTCCGACGACGCGGCGTTCGCTAGCTGACCACTAGCTGACCACCGAGCCGACTGGGTCGGCGCTCGCGGTCGACAGGCCGACGTGCACCTCCAGGGCTCCGCGCGCATCCGCGTCGAGCTTGTGGGGGACGTCCCGGTCGATGATCGCGAGCGCCTTCTCGACCGGCAGCGGGCCGCGGTACGGTCGGTCGGCGGTCAGCGCCTCGTACACGTCGGCGACCGCCAGCACCCGCATCGGGAGGTCGAGATGACAGGCCTCGAGCGAGCGCGGGTAGCCGCTGCCGTCGAGCTTCTCGTGGTGGTTGGCGGCGAGGTCCGCCAGCGGGGCGAAGCACGGCGCGCGCTCGAGGATGCGCAACGTGTGCACGGGGTGGGTCTGGATCGCGCGGAACTCGTCGTCGGTGAGCTTGTCCGGCTTGTCGAGGATGCGGTTCGAGATTGCGAGCTTGCCGATGTCGTGGAGCAGGCTTGCCCGTCGCAGCGTTCGCCGGCCGCCGGCGTCGAATGCGAGCGCGGCGGCGATGCCGTCGGCGATCTCGGCCACGCGCACCGAATGGCGGGCGGTGAACGGCGACTTGGCGTCGATCACGCGCGCGAACGCCTCGGCGATCCGGTCAAGCCGGGCGTCGTCGCCGGCGAGCGCGAACTCGGGCGGCTCCCACTCGGAAACATCGGGCGACTCGAGCGCGGCCCAGAAGTCCCGGTCGCCGCAGAAGCGCAGGAACGCGTCGACCAGAGCGGGGTCGAACCAGCGCCCGCGCCGGCGCAGCGCCATCTTCCGCGCGGCCTGGAGCCCCTCGGCGGCGTGGAACACCTCGATCGTCTGCGCCAGGCACAGGATCCGGGCCGCCAGCGGGATCTCCTCGCCGCACAGGCCGTCGGGCATGCCGCGCCCGTCCCAGTGCTCGTCGAGGCTGCCGATCGCGGCGGCGGTCTGCTCCGAGAGGAACAACATCCGGGCGATCTCGGCGCCGCGCTCGCAGCGGGCCTCCATGAACTTGCGTGTGACCTCGCCCTCGTCGCGGATGCCGTTGAGCACCTCGATCCGGCGGCGCAGCCCGGTCCCGGGCGCCACCGTCCGCAGCGACCACATGAAGGCCGCGCGCGGATTCGTCCAGTCGACGAGCTTCGACGTCGCCTTGGCCGCGCGGTCGTCGGCTGCGAACAGCGCGGCCATGCGGTTGGCGTTGGCCGAGCAGCCCGCGTCCTTGAGCAGCAGCGCGTAGAACAGGTCGGAGCGATCCGACGGGCTGAGGTCGAGTTCCGCGGCCAGGCGCATCCCGATCAGGCATGACCGCACCGCGTGGCCGGGCGGTTGTCCCTCGGCGATGTCGAGCGCATAGGACAAGGCGCCGATCACGCCGGACAGAGCTATCTCGGTCATACCTGGTGGCATCGGGGCCGCCAGCCGTGAGCTTGAGCGGTGGCGCCGTTTGCCGACGGGGGTTTCAGACGCGCCTAGCGGGCGTCGTGGTCTGCTGCCGCGGTGCCGCTTGGCCGCGCGATCCCGGGTTCTTCAAACGGCGGGCATCTGGAGAGGGGCCGGTCCGGATCGAAGATGCATAACGCGACATTTGGCGCTCGTTTCGCTGGCCTTGACGCGTTGTGCATGCCCCACATGCATAACGCGTCAAGGCTTCCGCTTGCCGGCGCGAGTGACGCGTTATGCATGATCCCCGAGGAGAGGCGCGAGCGCCGGCACTCGCAGCCACCGCCGGCCCTGCTCCAGATGCCGCCGTTAAAACGGCCCGGCGTGTCTCACGGATGGATTGACTCGCATGGCACGCCCGGCCGGAGTGACCCGCTCTCATACAGATAACCGCAGACCCGACCGGTACGCGCCTGCATCCCGCTGTAGTACCAGCCGTAGGTCTGGCTGTACACCAGGTGACCGTAATCACGCTCCCACACGGCGCTCGCCGCCCGGCATCCCACGTGGACCGCGGAGCTGTCGGTGCGGTAGACCTGCCCGCTCGTGTTCGTGTAGCGAAGGACCCATTTGTAGTTACACACCGTGCCGGCTCCGGTCCAGCTCATGTGCACTAGCGAGATCCCCAGTCCGCCGCGTGGAGTGCCCTCCAGGTCCATGCAGGTATACGCGGAGCTGAAGCCCTTGATCCCGAAGCCGCTCGACGTGCATCCGAACGCACTCGCGCCGCTCGCCGCCGGGAGCGCCGCCAGTGCTCCGACGGTGGCCGCAAGCGCGAGTGACAGGACCAAACCGTGTCCGTAACCGCGACGGATAAAGCGATGCCGGACGTTCGCAGAAGCGGTGCTGCTCATCGGTGCCACCTTTCGTTGTGTGGACGGTGACGTGGGGCCGTGCCTGTCAGGCGACGAACCGGGCCCTGCTCCCCACGCAAAATGCTCGCTTACATGGGAAGACGCGGGATCGGCCCCGGCTATTCCATCGGGGTCACACCGATTCGAGTAACTGTCAGCTCAGCGGTTTACGGCAGCCCGGCGTGTGGGACGTCGACGGTGGTGCCAAGCAGTACCGCCTCGCGGGCGGCGCTCCGCGTGTGCTCGTAGAAGTCGGGCGCCGCGCATGCGACCAGCGTCCGCCCGTCCTCGCCGCCGAGTCCGCACGCGAACACCCCGAGCCCGTCGGGCATCGCGACCTCGTCGACGATCTCGCCGCCGGGGGCGACGCGGCAGACCACGCCGCTTAGCGCGTTGGCCGCCCACACGTGGCCCTCGGCGTCGAGCGCGCAGCCGTCGGGGGCGAACGTGACCGCGGACAGCATCGCCTCGATGTCGCCGGCTTCGGGTGACGGTTGCACCTGCGCCCACACACGCGCGCCGTCGAGCGAACCGTCGGCCTGGATGTCGAACGCGGCGAGGCGAGCCGCGAACGTCTCGGCGACGATCAGCGTGCCGTCGTCGGTGATCACCATGCCGTTCGGAAACCACAGATCCTCCGCGGCGACGGTGGCGGTGCCGTCGGGGTCGATGCGGACGATGCTCGCCGTTTCCGGCGTGCCGCCGCCCATCAGGTCAAACCCGAAGTTGCCGACGTACGCCCCGCCCTGGGCGTCGACGATCATGTCGTTGACGTGGCCGGTGGTGAGCTCGGACAGGTCAGCGTGGGTCGTGACGGTGCCGTCCGCGTGTCGTCGCAGGACGCGGCGGTCCTTCATCGAGACCACGAGCATGTCGCCGTTGGGCATCCAGCCCAGCCCTGACGGCTGGGCCTCGACCTCGATCTCGAGTCGCTCGCCGCCGTCGGCGTCGTAGCTGAAGACCGCGTGGCGGTAGAAGTCGGATGCCCACCAGCGATTCTCGTGCCAGCGCGGGCACTCGAAGTAGTTACCGCCCTCGAACAGCGGGGTCAGGGTTCGTTTATCGCTCATGTGCCCGACCTCAGGCCGCGATGGCCGACCGCGCGGTTTCCATGAACTTCTCGAGCTCGCGACGGATGTCCGGGCCGCAGGGCTGGAACACCAGCTCGGTCACGCCGCCGGCCGCGAGCTCCTCGAGCCGCCCGGCAACCTGATCGGCGGTCCCGCTGACGGTGGCCTGCTCGAGCATCGCGTGTCCGCCGGCGTCCCAGGCGGCCTGGTCGGCTTCGTTCAGGCCGACGCAATGCTGCACGTGGACGGCGAGGTGGCGCTCGTTCGGCGCGGTGCGCTCGACGACCGCCTGCCACTCCGCCCCGCCGGGAAGATCGGACAGCGGCGTGTTGAACTCGTACGCGCCGTGATACGCGAGCGCGAGTCCGGGTCCACCGGCCGCTCGCACCCGATCGGAACCGGGATCTTCGCCCTCGTCGAGCACGGTGCCCCAGAACAGGTAGGACACGTCCGAGAACTCCGCGGCGAACTCGGGCAGCACCAGCGTGGCGTACAGCGCGTCCGCGAGCTCGCGCGCGACGCCGGCGCCCTTCGGCCCGAGTGCACTGATCAGGATCGGGACATCGATCGGTCGCGGGGCTCCGTGGCCGGGCGGGTGCAGCATGCGCATGCGAGCGCCTTCCCATTCGACGGTCTCGCCGCGCAGGAGCCCACGGTAGGCGCGGATGTAGGCATCCATGTACGCCCACGGGATCGCGCGATAGCCCATCGCGCGGCGCCCGGAGAACCCCGTGCCGAACGCGACCGCGACGCGGTCGGGCGCGAGCGCCACGAGCGCGGCGGTGGCGGCGGCGTTCGCCATCGGGTGGCGCAGGCTCGGCACGAGCACGCCCGGGCCGAGGCCGATCCGCTCAGTTCGCTCCGCCGCGAGCGCGAGCATCATCCACACGTCGGGGCTCTGCTGCGGCGTGTCGTACAGCCACGCCCGGTCGTAGCCGAGCTCCTCGGCCAACGCGACGTGGTCGGGCGAATCCATCGTGGTTGGAGACGCGCATGAAATCTTCATCGGCACCCTTTCTGTTGCCACTCTCGGTCTTTCCTTTCCCCGGGTCCGTCGGACGTAACCGCCGTTTTGACGTGGTCAGACCGGGACGTAGCGCGCGCCGAGCGCCGCGGCGAGATTGCGGTGCGCCGGGCCGGTTCCGATCAGGATCGAGCGCGCCGGGGCGACTTCGTGGGCCCGCGCGAACGCGAGCGGGAGGCCCGGGAGCGGCGGCCGGCACCAGCAGATCGGAGGTCCGCCGGGGTGCGGGCAGAGCGCCTGCTCGACGCGTCCCGAGACTTCCGCGGCGAGGCGCGCCGCGGCCGGGGCGAGCGCGTCGGGCGCAGCGTCGGGGCTCCAGTGGAACAGGAGGTGAGGCGCCTCCGGGTTGGCTGCGCGGACAGCGTCCTCCCAACCCGGGCGCTCGAGCGCGGCGGCGGCGACGAACACGCCGGTGCTCGCGGCGCCCGGGCGCGGCGCCCGTGCGAACGCGATCGTCTCGACGCCGGCGAAGCCCTCGTCGATCGACGGCGGCTCGAGCTCGCGAACAGTCCGCATCTGCGACGTCGGCGCGAGCACGCCGGCGTGGCGGCGCGCGAGCGCGCGGAGATCGTCGGGCGCCGGAAGCGCGCCGAACCGGGCGAGCATCCGCTCGACGAGGTTGACCTGCGCCTGCGCGAGCGGGGTGTCGAGCCACACGCATCGGACGTGGAGGCCGTGCCGGGCCGCGGCCTCGATCACGTAGCTGCGCGCCGCCCGCGTCAGATACGTGTTGTCGAGCACGACGTTGAGCGCGCCCGCGGACAGCTCGGCCTCGAGTGCGCCGGCGAGCTCGCGGAGCCCGCCGCCGCGCTCGTCGCGGTTGAGGCGGACGTAGCTGCGCCCGGCGTATTCCTCCGCGACGCGGGTCTTGCCGGCGCCGGGGATTCCCATGACCACGACCACGTCGCCGCGGTCCTCGCGCGCGGGGCGGTCGCCCGGGTGCGCCGGGCCGGCGCCGAGCGCTCGCGTCAACACGTCCCGGGCGCCGGCGTCGAGCGTCAGCCGGGCGGCGCGCGCGGCCGACCGCGCGGTCTCCGGGCGGCGCGCGCCCGGGATCGGGATGACGACCGGCGACAGCTCGAGCAGCCAGACGAGCGCGACCTCCGCCGGCGTCGCCCCGAGCTCGTCCGCGGCGGCGGCCAGCGCTTCCCGCCGGCCGAGGCCGCCGGCGCGCCGCGGGCCGCCGAGCGGGGAGTGGGCGAGGACCGCGATCCCGAGCTCGGTGCAGCGCTCGACGACGCCACCGCGAAGCGCGCGATCGTCGTGCGGGCCGAGCGCGACCTGGACGGCGGCGATCGGGGCGAGCTCGAGGGCGTCGTCGAGCTGCCGGCGGCTGACGTTCGAGAGCCCGACGTGCGCGACCATGCCCTCGTCGTGTAGCCGGGCGAGCGCGCGCACCGAGGTCTGCCACGGCGTGCGCGGGTCGGGGGCGTGGATCAGATAGAGGTCGATCGGTACGCCGTCGAGCGCGACGAGGCTCGCTTCGCAGTCGAGCTGAAGAGCCTTGGCGCGGCCGTCGGGGATCCACGCGCCGCCCGGCCGGGTCATCCCGCCCTTGGTGACGACTCGGGGGGGCGGTGACGCGGCGCGGTCGTGGCGGGTGGCGCCGGCGACCCCCGCGGCTTGGAGCGCGCCCGCGAGCAGGCGCTCGTTGTGACCGAGATCGGCGTCGTCGTGGCCGTATGCGCGCGCGGTATCGAAGACGGTCACGCCGGCGGCGAGCGCGGCCGCGATCGTCTCGCGGGCGAGCGCCTCGTCGCGGTCGGGGTCGGTCGACATGCGCATGCAGCCGAGGCCGATGCGGAGCTCCGAGGCGTCGAGCCATCCAGGACGATTCAGGCGCCGTAGGGTACGTGACCGCGGCGGCCTTGACTTTGACCCTTGAGGAGGCCGCAGACTGGATCCGCAATGTCACCGTCAACGAGGAAACCGCGCCAGATCCTCTGGCGTGAGGAGGAGCACGAGCCGCTCACCGAGCGCGAGTGGGACCCGGATGTCGCCCGCGAAGCGATTCGGGCGATCGTGGCCGACGCGGAGGAGGCCGAGCGGGGTGGAACCTGGCCGAGCCATCCACTCGACGACCTGCGGGATGACGAGCGGCTCGCCTGCCTGTACTTCGGCGGCGCCGGGATGATCTGGGCGCTGTCGAAGCTCGGGTCCTCGCTCGACGCAACGGTCGCGATCGGGGAGGCGCTCGAGCATTACCGGGCGGCACCCGACCTTGGCGCCGAGGCGCACCCGCCCAGCCTGCTCGCGGGGGAGACGGGAGTGCTCGTCGTCGCGGACAAGCTCGGCTCGCCGGCCGCCGATCGTGCTCGCCTGAGCGAGCTCGTGCGGGCCAACCGCGAGCATCCGACGTGGGAGCTCCTGTGGGGCTCGCCCGGCACGATCATCGCCGCCCGGGCGTGCGGGCTCGAGGACGAGTGGCGCGAGAGCGCCGAGCTCCTCTACGCGCGGTGGGACGAGGCATCGGACGTGTGGACGGGCGACCTCCACGGTCGTCCCCAGCGCTACCTCGGTCCCGGCCACGGGTTCGCCGCCAACGTGCACGCGCTTCGCGGGTTCGTCGACGAGGAGATCCTGCGCGCGCGCGTGACGAGGCTACTCACCCGGACCGCGGGGCGCCAGGACGGGCTCGTCAACTGGCCGCCTGAGGACGGTCCGCTCAGCGAGTACGCAGCCTCGATGCGCGTCCAGTGGTGCCACGGCGCTCCCGGGATCGTGATCACGCTCGGCGACCTGATGCCGCTCGAGCTTGCGGTCGCCGGCGGCGAGCTGACGTGGCGCGCCGGCCCGCTAAAAAAGGGGCCGGGACTGTGTCACGGCACCGCCGGCAACGGCTTCGCGTTCCTGGTGCTGCATGACCTGACAGGCGGTGCGGTGTGGCTGCACCGGGCGCGCCGGTTCGCGATGCACGCGACCCAGCAGGTCGAGCGCGAGCGAGCCGCGCTCGGCCGCGGCCGCTACTCGCTGTGGACGGGCGACGCCGGGGTGGCGGTGTATGCGCGCGCCTGCCTCGACGCCGACCCGAGATTTCCCATCATGGACACGGTCTAGGCATGATTGCCACCGTGCCACCGATCGAGGTGTCGCTGGTGACCGTGGAGCCGCGCTCGACCGCGGTGGTCGCCGAGGTGACGACGTGGGAGCGGTTCCCGGCGCTGTGGCGGGAAATGCTCGACGAGGTCTACGCGTTCGTCCGTGGCCGCGAGGACCTCGCCACCGGCGCCGGCCACGAGCGGTGGCAGAACGTGATGCTCTACAAGGACGACACGCCCGAGGTCGAGGTCGGCGTGCTCGCGGCGAAGCCGTTCGAGGCTCACGGGCGGGTGATCGCGTCCGAGCTCCCCGGCGGCGAGGTCGTGACCGCAGTCCACCGCGGCGACTACGCGCGACTCGGCGCCACCCACGACGCCGTGCGCGAGTTCGCCGCGGCCCACGGACGTGAGCTCGCCGGGCTGCGATGGGAGATCTACGGCCACTGGCGCGAGGACCCAAGCGAGCTCGAGACAGAGGTGTTCTGGCTGCTCCGCTGAGCCCAGGGCTCAGGACAGCGCGGCGCGCTCGGCGTCGGACAGGGACCGCTTGGACCGAGCGGCCGGGTCCCAGGCGACCAAGACCGACTTCCCGGACGCGGCGACGGTACCGTCGAGCAGCCTGATCTCGTGGCCGAGTTGCACGCTCGAGGTCCCGACGTGCGCCAGGCGGATGACGACGTCGACCTCCTCGTGGTCCTTGCGGACCTCGGCGTGATAGTCGAGATCGACGTGCGCGAGCACGAAGCTGCCGTTCAGTCGCTCGCCGCCGGCGCGGCGCATCAGCTCGGCGATGTATCCGATCCGGCCCTCCTCGAGCAGCTCGTGGTAGACGGACTGGTTGAGGTGACCGAGCAGGTCAATGTCTCGCCAGCGAAGCTGGACGCGCCACGTCTGCTCGAATTCGGACGGCACGGGCGGCAGTCTAGGACGAGCGGCGGGCGCGACCGGGCCCGGCGCCTGCAGGTTCTACGATGCCGGGATGCAGGGGGGAGATCCAGGCGACGCGCTCGGGCCGCTGCTCGCCGAGCAGCTCGCGTACTACCGTGCCGGCGCGCCCGAGTACGGCGAGACCGCGATCCCCGAGCTCGACCAGAGCACGCTCCGAGCCTCCGCGGACGAGCTGGGGGCAGCCGTGGAGGCGTTCGGGGTCGCCGGCGACGTGCTCGAGCTCGCCTGCGGTCCCGGCACGTTCACCGGGTCGCTGCTGCGCGGGGCGACGAGCCTGACCGCGGTCGACGGCGCGCCCGAGATGCTCGAGATCGCGCGGGCGGCGATCGGCGACGAGCGCGTCCGGTTCGTCGAGGCAAATATCTTCGAGTGGGCGCCCGACCGGCGCTACGACTGCGTGTGCTTCGGGTTCTGGCTCTCGCACGTGCCGCTCGAGCGGTTCGAGTCGTTCTGGGCGACCGTCGCCGGCGCGCTCAAGCCCGACGGGCGCGTGCTGTTCGTCGACGACGGCTACCGGATCGAGGACGAGCTAATCGAAGGCCCTGACTCGAGCACGATCCGCCGCACGCTCGGCAACGGCAGCACGTACCGGATCGTCAAGGTGCCCCACGCGCCGGCGGAGCTCGAGGCCGAGCTACGGCGGCTCGGGTGGGACATCGCGGTGCACACGACGAGCGGCCCGTTCTACTGGGGGGACGGAGGGCGGGCGCGAGCCTGAGTTCACGGCCCGCGGGCGCCCGGGCGCAGGGTCTGCTAATGCTGTCGGGGTGACGAGGATCGCGGTAACGGGGGGGAGCGGCAAGGCCGGGCGGGCGGTCGTCCGGGACCTGCTCGACCATGGGCACGACGTCCTGAACATCGATCTGGTGCCTTCGCCGGAGTCGAGCACGCCCGACTCGCCGGCTCCGTTCCTCCGCGCCGACGTCACCGACTTCGGCCAGGCGCTCGAGGCGTTGAGCGGCGGCGAGACGCTGCCCGGGATCGAGGCGGTCGTGCACCTCGCGGCGATCCCGTCGCCAGGCCACGCCACCCCGGACCAGGTCTTCCGCACGAACATCACGAGTACGCACACGGTGTTTGCGGCGGCGGCGCGACTCGGTCTGCGGCGCGTCGTGTGGGCGTCGAGCGAGACCACGCTCGGGCTGCCGTTCGAGCGGCCGCCCGACTACGCGCCGGTCGACGAGGCGCACATCTACCCCGAGAGCAGCTACGCGCTGTCCAAGGTCCTGGGCGAGGAGATGGCGCGCCAGTTCAACCGCTGGAGCGGCGTGCCGATCGTCGGCCTGCGGTTCTCGAACATCATGGTCCGGTCCGACTACGAGGACTTTCCGACTTTCTGGGACGACCCCCACCTGCGGAAGTGGAACCTGTGGGGGTACGTCGACGAGACCCACGTCGCCCAGAGCGTCAGGCTCGCGCTCGCCGCGGACATCGACGGCGCCGACAGCTTCATCATCGCGGCCGCCGACACGGTGATGAAACGGCCGAGCCGCGAGCTGATGGCCGAGGTGTTCCCGGGCGTGCCGGTCGCCGACGATGTCGACGGGGTCGACACCCTGCTCGCCATCACCAAGGCGCGCAACGTGCTCGGCTACGCGCCCGAGTTCAGCTGGCGAGAGCTGTTCTAGTCACCGAGGACGTGGCGGGTCAGCCAGTCGTTGCGGAACGCTCCGCGCCGGTCGAGCCGATCGATCAACGCCCGGAAATCACCGAGCCGCTCGTACAGCGGGGCGATCTCGGCCGCGCCGGCGAGGAACAGCTTGCCCCAGTGCGGGCGCGCCTGGAACGAGGCGAGCGCGCGCTCGACCTCGACGAGCGCGCGCCGGACGGCCGCCGCGTCGGGTCCCCAGGTGAAGTGGATCGCGACCGTGTCCTGTCGGTACTGCGGGCTCATCCACAGCGAGTCGGCCGCGACCGTCCGGATCTCGCTGACGAGGATCACCGGCACGATGGCCGACGCAATGCCGCGGACCGCGTCGATCGCGGCCACCGCGTGGCTCCGCGGGACGTGGAACTCGGACTGGATCTCGTCCCCGCTGCTCGGCGTGAAGCCCATCCGGAAGTGCGGCAGGCGCTCTGACCACCTGCCGGCGACGCCGAGTTGCGGTGTGCAGTTGACCGGATCGAGACCGAGGATCGGATGGCGCTCCTCGGTCGCAGGCACCGCGCGGGCGAGCGCCTCGGCGCCGCCTGGAGCGAGCTCGTCGGCCGGATCCTCGCCGGCGCGGGTCTTGACCCACACCTGATCGGTCGTCTCGCCCCAGCGCGTGAACACGCTGACGCTGTAGCCGGTCGACGTGATCGCGTCGAAGTGCTCGAACAGGTCCTCCCAGCGAAGGCCCTCGAACACCCGCTGGCGGACCGCGTAGGCGGGCTCGACGTCGAGCGTGACGCGGGTCACCGCTCCGACCGCGCCGAGCGCGACCACGAGCCCGTCGAAATCGGGATCGCCGCGGGCGGCGGTCACGACGTCGCCGTCGGATGTGACCAGCTCAAGCGCGGCGACGGCGCCCGCGAGGTTGCGGTTGCGATCTCCCGACCCGTGCGTTGCCGTCGCGATCGCGCCGGCAACCGCGATGTGCGGAAGCGACGCCAGGTTCGCGAGGCCGAGCCCCGCGTCCTCGAGCTCGACCGCGAGCTCGCCGTAGCGCATCGCGCCGGCGCAGGTCACGGTCATCGCGTCGCGATCGACGACGACGTCGGGCGGGAGTCCGTCCAGGCTCACGAGCTCGGGCGAGTCGGCAATGTCGGTGAACGAGTGGCGCGATCCGAGGACGCGGATGTGCGGGGCCGCCGCGACGATCTCCCGGACCTGGTCGAGCGTCGTCGGGGCGTGAACGGTGCGCGCGCGGTAGGTGTGATTCCCGGCCCAGTTCGCCGCCGGCGTCGGGTCGGGGCGCATGTGCTAGTTGAGCTCCGCGCGCTTGACCTGGGCGTCGACGGCCTCGACGACCTCGGACACGCGGTGGCAGATCCCGACCCCGGGCCGGGATCGGAGCTGGCTGCTCAGGCCGCGGCCGCCGATCACGAACTGCGCCTCGGGCCAGGCCGCCTGGACCTGGAAGATCGAGTCGCGGACCGCCGGCGATACCTCGGGCATCGTCGCGCTCAGGCAAATGGCGTCCGGCCGGTGGCGCACGACGCTGGCGACGAGCGCCTCCGCGGGCACGTCGGCGCCGAGCATCACGATCCAGTAGCCAGCCCCGCTGAGGAGGTTGCTCACCATCCGCAGCGCGACGACATGGCGCTCGCCGGCGGGCGTCGCCAGCATCACGCGGTGACCACGCCGGGCCTGCGCGACCCGCTCGGCCTCGCGCTGGAGCGCAAGCACGCGCATCGCGATCTCGGTTGCGAGATGCTCGTCGGCCACCGAGGCTTCGCCGCGCTCCCACAGCTCGCCCATCAGCCACAGCGCGGGGGTGATAATCCCCTCATCGATCTCCGCCGAGGTCAGCTTGGCGTCCATCGCCTCGCGGATCGTGGTCTCCGCCGTGATCTCGTCCCCGGCGATCAGGGCCGCCGCAAACGCGCGCTCGAACTCGCCAACCCTGTTCGCCCGCACCTCGCGCGACTCGTTTTCGCGGTGGCCCATCTCGCTCTCAGCCGCGACCATAGCGCCTGGGAGCGGTCACGCTGTGCTCCACAGATCCTGTGACGTTCGGCATCAGATGTTGCGCCCGGCGTCCTGCCAGTAGCGCTGGCGGATCCGGCGCTTGAAGATCTTGCCCGTCTCCTCGCGTGGCAGGTCGGGATCGAAGACCACCACCTTCGGGACCTTGAATCCGGCCAGGCTCGCGCCGACGTGGTCGCGGACGGAGTCCTCGGTCAGCCCGGCGGCCGGGTCGGCGTCGACGTGCGCAGCGAGCGCCTCGCCAAAGTCATGGTCGGGGATGCCGAACACGGCGACGTCGCGGACGCCGTCGAGCTCGAGCAGGCACGCCTCGATCTCGGCCGGATAGATGTTCGCTCCGCCGGAAATCACCATGTCACGCGCGCGGTCTGACAGGTGCAGGAACCCGTCGTCGTCGATCCGGCCGATGTCACCGATCGTGATGTAGCCGTCGCGATCGATCTCGCGGCGCCGGTCGTCCTGGTCGAGGTAGGTGAAGCCGGGCCAGTAACCGGGCGGGCGGATGTACACCTCTCCGGTCTCGCCGACAGGCAGGAGTTCGCCTTCGGGGTCGAACACGTGGATGTCCGCGTCCGCGACCGTCCGGCCGACGGTGCCCTCGTGAGCGAGCCACTCGTGGCTGTCGCAGGCGACGACGATCCCGATCTCGGTCGCTCCGTAGTACTCGAGGATCACCGGGCCGAACCACTCGATCATGCGGCGCTTGACGTGGACCGGGCACGGCGCGGCGGCATGGACGACGCACTCGAGCGAGCTCGTGTCGTAGCGCGCGCGGACATCGCCGGGGAGCTCGAGCAGGCGGACGAACATCGTCGGAACGGTTTGCGCGTGGGTGATCCGCTGCGAGTCGACGATCCGCAGGAACCCCTCGGGCTCGAACCGCGGCATGATCGTGAGCTCGATCCCGAGCGCGAGCGCGAACAGGCCCTGCGAGTTCGGAGCCGCGTGGTACATCGGGGCGGTGATCAGCGTTCGCATGCCCGGCCGCAGGCCCATCGCCGCCAGCGTCACCGCCGCCACCTGCCGGGACTGCTCGGGGGACATCGCATCGCGCAGGACGCCCTTGGCCAGGCCCGTCGTACCCGACGTGTAGATCACGCTCATGCGCGCGCTCCCGGCCTGTCCTGTGTGCGGCTCGGCGTCGCCGATCCAGTCGTCGAGCAGCGGGTAACGGCCGGTGACGGGCGTGTCGCCATAGTGCGCCGCGGTCTCGGCGGGCACCGGCACCTCGATGACGGCGACCCCGTCGGGGAGCGACTCCTCCACCGCGGGGATGAAATTGGAGTGCACGAATACCGCCCGCGCGCGCGAATGCGACAGGACGTGCCGCAGCTCGCGGCCCTGCGAATGCCAGTTGATCGGGACGGGCGCCGCCCCGATCAGCGGGCACGCCGCGCTGAGCGCGAGGAACGCCGGCTCGTTCCGGAGGACGATCGCGACCCGGTCGCCGTGCCCGACGCCAGCGGCCGCGAGCGCGGTGGCGATCCTGGCGGCCTGCGCCGTCAGCTGATCGTGCGGAATCTCACGCTCACCGAACCTCACCACCACGGCGGCCGTAGCATCGCACGCATGAATGCGTCGCTGAACCCCGCTCTCGAGGATGCGCAGTTCTGTCCGCGCTGCGGCCGCCCGGCGGACGTCGAGTTCCCGCGCCGGATCGTGTGCGCGCACTGTGGGTACGCCGCGTATTACAACCCCAAGCCGGTCGCCGGCGCGATCCCGGTCGATGCCTCCGGCAGGGTGATCCTGCTGCGCCGGGGGTTCGATCCGGGGCAGGGGTTGTGGACGTTTCCCGGCGGATTCGTCGACCTCGGCGAGTCCGTCGAGGAGGCCGCCCGGCGCGAGGCCGCCGAGGAGCTCGGGATCGCGATCGAGGTCGGCGGGCTGGTCGGCGTCTACTCGCGCGCCGAGGACCGTGTGGTGCTGATCGTGTACCGCGCCCGGACGCGCGCCGTGCCGCAGACCTCGCCGGAGGCGATCGAGGTGCGTGCGTTTGAGGTCGACGAGCTCCCGTGGGACGAGCTCGCGTTCTGGTCGACCGAGCTTGCGCTCCGCGACGCGTTTCCGCGCGCGGTCAGGCCGACTCGTGACTGACGCGGCGCCGGCCGAACCAGCCCAGGACCGTGTCGCGGATCCGGCCGAAGAAGCCCTGCTGCGGTGTGGCGGGCTTGGTGTGATCTTGGGGCTGTGCGACCGGGGCGGGGGCGGCGTCGGCCGCGGGGGCCGCTGCGGGCGTTGACACCGGCGGCGGCGTGCTCTTGGCGTGGCTCGGGGCGGCGGCGCTCAACAGCGACTCGGCCGCGGCGTTCGCCCACATCATCGACTCGAGGTACAGATCGCCGGCGCCGTCGACGACCGCCGGCAGGTCGCTTATCTCGCCGGTCTCGAGCGCGAAGACGCACTGGAGCAGCAGGCCGCGCTTGCCCTTGCGCGACACGAGCGCGTCGCGCATCTCGGCGGCCAGCGGGAGCGAGGCGACCACGTCGATCATCGGGGCGTCCATCATCGCGTCGAGCACCGAGAACAACCCGAGCGTGAACAGCTCGGCGCCGCCGGCGATCCCGAGCGCCTCGCCGGCGAGCTCGCAGAAGCGGGCGCGGATCAGCGCGGTGATCGTCAGCTCGGTCGGCTTGTCGTCGATGCTCGCGAGCACGCTCAGCGTCGACCAGCGCCTGACGTTGTCCAGCCCGAGGAGCGCGAGCGCCTGGCCGATCGAGCGGACGTCGCCGCGGAGGCCGAAGAACGCGGAGTTCACGTAACGGAGCAGCCGGAAGCTCAGCGCCACATCGTGGGCGATCAGCTGCTCGATCTGCTCGAGCTGGACCGCGGGGTCGTTGAGCGCCGCGGCGACCTGCAGGAGCGCGAGGCGGTTGGCGGCGATGCCGCGGGTGCACGCGACCGCCGGCCGGCAGAAGAAGTAGCCCTGGAACAGATCGCAGCCGGCCTCGACGCAGAACTCGTGCTGCTCCTGGGTGCCGAGCTTCTCGGCGACGAGCTTGCCCTCGTACGGCTTCAGGCGCTCGACCAGCTCCGTCAGCTTTTCGGTCCCGAGCTCGTTGATGTTGAGCTTGACCACGTCGAACAGCTCGAGCAGTTGCTCTGAGCCCTCGCGGTAGCGGAAGTCGTCGAGCGCGAGCTTGTAGCCCGCGGCCTTGAGGCTTTGCAGGGCGGTGAGCATCTCGTCGTCGAACTGGTCGGTCTCGGGGATCTCGAGCCCGACGAGGTCCGACGGTAGGGCGTGCGCGAGCCCCCCGGTGACGAACTCGCGCGAGACGTTGACCCATGCGGTCTTGCGTCCGACGATGCGGCCGAGGTCGAGCTCAGTGAGCGCGTTGAGCACGACGGTGGCGGTCGCGCTCTCGGGGTTGGCGATCATCGCCGCGTCGTTGGCGTAGCCCTCGCCGCGGAATAACAGCTCATAGCCGACGACGTCGAGCTTGTGGTTGAAGATGGGCTGGCGAGCGACGAATGCGTCTGGCATGGAGACCCCCGTGTGTTGTCTCCTAGGTCGGCAGCCTGGTCGGCGGCTTGAGTCGCGGGCGTCCTGGGTGGACGACCGTTCATGAGATCGCCGCCGGCGCCGGCGTCTCGATGACCACTCACGCCGGATTGGCGCGCTCAGGGCCGCGGTGGACAGGGAGTTGCGATCGCGGCCTTGCTGCGATGCGCCCGGGCGGATAGGTTTGCGTTATGGCCGATCAAACTCTCACCGTAGTCAACGAAGTCCCCCGGTCAAGCGCGATCATCCACGCCCCGCCGAAGGGAAAGCTGGCCTTCAGCGGTGACGGGCCGGATCGCCTGCTGTGTGGCGGCTGTTCGATCGTGCTGGCCGAAGGCGTCAGCGACGGGCAGCTGTTCGGGGTATTCATCGAGTGCCCCGAGTGCGGGACGCTCAACGACGTCAACTCCTGACCGCGTTCACTTGCCGGCGGTTGCGCGGGCGGCGGTCGCCACCCGCGCGACCCCGCGGGGATGGGTCATTTCCCCGCGGGGCGGCGGATCGTCCGGAAATCGCTCGCTAGGTTCGCGTCGAGGAGGTATGCCCAGGGCATCAGGAAGTACCCCTTGATGCCCCAGCCCGGGCCCCAAGAATTGCGCACCAGCCCGTAGTTCGGCTGGTCCTTGAGGTAGCCGACGAGCAGAACCTCATGGCCTCCGAGCTGCTTCTCGCTCCGGTTGGGCAGCGGCACGATGCCGGTCTGGGCGACCTGCTGGGACTCGAACGACTCGTACACCGAGAATCCGAACGCGATCGTCTGCCGGTTCGACAGCACGGCCCGCATCGTGTCGTGATTGCGCGGGACCACGCGGTAGTTCGAGATCCGGTGCTGATGGGCCTCGGCGTCGAGGGTCGCGGGCGGCTCGTCGGAGAACTTCGAGATGTCGTACGGCCAGTCGGTCTCGGCCGGCACGCCGAGCTTCTGGCACACCTTGAGGCCGTCCCGGCCGTACGCGCCGGTGTCCTGATCGGCCGGCGCGCCCTCGAGCTTGCGCTCGTAGTAGTAGATCCACAGTCGCGACAGCACCCCCGGGTCGGCTCCGTTGAGCTTCGCGTCGTACTCGACGGCCGCCGCGACCGCGTTCGCGGTGCAGCTCCCGAGCTGGCCCTGATCGAACACGTCAGGCAAGTCGGCGCGCGGGTCTACCTCCTCGAGCACGACCAGCTCCGACGCGTCCGCAATGTGGTCGCGCGCGTCGGGGAGGGATGGTTTCCAGCCGTAACGGTGGATCTTGCGCGGCGTCAGCCCCGCCTTCTGCAGTGAATCGGTCATGTGCCCCTTCTCCGGTCCGGACGGCCGTGGTGACTCGCGTCACCACGGCGGCCCCCGTGTTCACCAGTTGCCTAACAACCATATGCGGTGGTGGTGGCGGGAGTCAAGGGGCCCCGGGGGTTGGGGTGGGCGGCGGCCGTGACCCTGACCGAAGGCCTGGTCGAGAAAGCCACGTATGTCGTGGGTTTCTCGACCAGGCTCGTCCTCAGTCCGCGCCTGGCCGGCGCCCGCGCGCGGACACGAGCGTGTACGAGTTGACCGAGAACGACGGGTCCTCGATCAGCACATAGAAGCGGTCGATCTCCTCGCGGGTGACCTGACCGATCTCGGCGACGGGGCCGCCCCCGGGGAGGTGAGGGCGCGACGCGCGAGAAGATCGCGCGATGAGGGACCGAGGTAGATTGACCGCGGTGGAACCGAAGCTCGCGTCCGACACGCGCTGTCAGCTCATCCGGTGGATGGGAGTGCTCGACGCCAACCCGACCGGGAACGTTCACGGCGGCACGGTGATGAGGCTGTGTGACGAGGCCGCGGCGCTGGCGGCGATCAAACACTCGCGCCGGCGGGTGGTGACGGTCGCGATGGACCGCATGACGTTCCTGCACGCGATCCAGGTGGGGGAGCTGCTCACCCTGAGCGCGTCGGTGAACGCGGCCTGGCGAACGTCGATGGAGGTCGGCGTGCGGGTTGATGCCGAGAACCCGTGGACGGGGGAGGTACGTCATTCGAATTCCGCGTACCTGACGATGGTGGCGCTCGACGATGACGGCAACCCGGCGCCCGTGCCGGCGTTGATCGCGACGACCCCGGACGAGCAGCGGAGAATGCGCGAAGCCGAGCTTCGACGCGCGAACCGGCTCGCCGAGCGCGAGCAGATCGTCGCCCACCGCGCGAACGAACCGGACTGAGCCTCAGCTCGCTTCGACATCCGCGAACAGGTCGACGCCCAGATCGGCCGCGTGGGCGACGAGTAGCCGGCTCACGATCCTCGACAGCGCCTGCCGGTCTCGAGGCGGGAGGCGGTGTAGCAGCGCCGAGACGTCGGCCTCGAACCTGACCGAGACCGCAGACACGAGCGCGCGACCGTCGTCGGTGAGGTTGACGAGCACCGCCCGCCGGTCCGTTGTCGAGGGCACGCGCGCCACCAGGCCGCGGCGCTCGGCGCGGGCGACGAGGCCGGTGACGCTCGACTTGTCGAGCCCGAGCAGCGCCGCGAGCTGATGCATGGTCGGCCTACGGTCCCGGAGCACGCCGAGCAGACGGGTCTGGATGATCGAGAGGTCGTGCTCGGCCGCCAGTCGCTCGAGCGTCCCATATAGGAGAAACGAAAGCTGAGCCAGCCCGTCGACCAGGCTCAGCTGGTCAGGCATCTGGTCGGACTTGGCACCCGACGCTCCCGTCGCGTCCTCCGGTCGGGGACTCATGTCTTGGAAGTTTACTTGAATTAGTACGTGGCACAAACTAAAATAGTACGTGGCACAAACTAATCTGACACAGAAGGAGCCACGGCCATGGCGATGATGAACGCCGCGGTGGTGACCTCGTTCGACGAGTCGCCGCACTACCAGCAATTCGAGGTTCCACAGTTCGGCACCGGCGACGAGGTGCTCGTCGACGTGCTCGCCGTCGGCCTGCATCCGCGGGTCCGGAGCGGCGCGGCCGGCGCCCACTACACGAGCAGCGGCACGTTGCCGATGATTCCCGGCATCGACGGCGTGGGCGTGCGACCCGACGGCCGGCGGGTCTACTTCGTGGCCGCTGACGACGTGATCGGCACGATGGCGGACAAGGCGGTGGTCGACGCGCGGCGGTCGATCGAGCTGCCCGACGACGCCGACGTCGCGAAGGTCGCGGCCGCGATGAATCCGGCGATGTCGTCGTGGGTCGCCCTGCGCCGGCGCGTCCCGATCGAGCCGGGGCAGAGCGTGTTGATCCTCGGCGCGACCGGCAACGCCGGCGCGATGGCCGTGCAGGTGGCCAAGCGGCTCGGCGCCGGGCGCGTGGTCGGCGCCGGACGTGACCCGCAGCGGTTGCGGGGGCTCAGCGAGCTTGGCGCCGACAGCATCGTCCAGCTGACCGAGGACGCGCAGGAGACGGGGAACGCGCTCGCCGCTGTTGCCGCCGAGGTCGACATCGTCGTCGACTATCTCTGGGGCGAGCCTGCGCGGCGAGCGATGATCGCATTGCTCACGGCCCGGTCGGACCGCAGCCGCGCGCTCAACTGGATCCAGATCGGTGCGGTCGCCGGCCCGACGCTCGAGCTGCCATCGGTGGCGCTGCGCTCGGCGAACCTTCGGCTCCAGGGCAGTGGTCAGGGCGCGGTCTCGCCCGAGGGCTACCTCGCCGAGCTGCCGTCGCTCGTGCAGGAGCTCACGGCGGGCGCGATCGCGGTAAATGCGCGCCCGGTGGCACTGCAGGACGTCGAGGCGACCTGGACCGAAAAGGATCCGCCAGGGGTGCGCACGGTGCTGGTGCCGTGAGCATATTGCCGGTCTGAGCGGCCGCGAGATCGCGTACTGTCCAGCGCCGTGGAGGGGCAACCACCGCCTGCACGCTGGTCGCCGCTGATCTGGTATGCGCTCGTCGCGGCCGCGACCCAGATGCTGTGGCTCACGTTTGCGGCGATCACCACCGACACCGCCCACCACTACGACGTGTCGGTGACGGCGGTCGGTTGGCTTTCGGAGATCTTCCCGTTGCTGTATGTCGTGCTCGCGATCCCGGCGGGGGCGTTGCTCGATCGCCACTTCCGCCCCGCGCTCGGTGCGGCCGCGGGGCTGATGGCCGCGGGGGCGTTCATTCGGCTCGGCGGGGACGAGTTCGCGTGGGTGATGGCCGGACAGGTGGCGGTCGCGGTCGCCCAGCCGGTGATCCTCAGCGCGATCGGGCGGCTCGCCGGCGAGTACCTGACCCAGGGCGACCGCGCGAACGGGATCGCCGTCGGCTCAGCGGGCAACTTCGTCGGGATGCTGGTCGCGCTCGGACTCGGCCCGGCGCTCGGTGGTCATGGGCACCTGCAACGCCTGCTGGCGGTCGAAGCGGTGCTTGCGGTGATCCCGGTCCTCGGCCTTGCGTGGGCGTTGCGCCGGCCGGGGCACGCGACCGAGGAGCGCGCGGCGATTGCCGGCGGCGCGGCCAGGGCGCTGTGGAAGCTCCCCGAGTTGCGGACGCTCTGCAGCCTCGTGTTCCTCGGATTCGGCATCTTCGTGGCGCTGGCCACGTGGCTGCAGACGTTGCTTCACCCCGACGGCGTCTCGGACACCACCGCCGGCGTGTTGCTCGTGGCGATGGTCTTGGCCGGCGTCGTCGGCTGCGTGGCGATCGCTCCGGCGGTCTCCCAGCGCCGGTGGGAGCGTCCCTACATGCTCGCGGCAACCGCGGTCACCGTCGCGGGCTGCCTGATATGCGGTGCCAGCACATCGCTGGCCGTGCGTGCGGTGGCCCTGGTCGCGATCGGCCTGCTGCTGCTATCGGCGCTGCCGATCGTGCTCACCGGAGCCGAGCGCCTCGCCGGTCCGCTTGCGGGATCCGCCGGCGCGATCGTGTGGCTGGCCGGCAACCTCGGCGGGTTGGTCGTGGCCGTGCTCGTCCAGGTGCTCGTCCACCACGTGTTCGGCGCGTTCGCGGCGATGGCGGCCGTCGCCGCGATCGGCTTCCCGCTCGCCGCGCGGCTGCCCCGCGGTCAGGACCTTGGGCTCGACGCGCCGGTTCCGGTGGCCGAGAGCTGAGTCGGCGTCACGCGAGGAATGTGAGTTGTGTCGGCTCGCCCTGCTCGAGCCGGCGCACGTGCTCGTGGTAGTTCGTGAGCGCGTCGAGGCCGCGGCCGGCGCGCAAACCGTCGAGGACGCGCTGCTCGGCCTGCTCGATCTCACGAGCGGCCGGGAGCGCGGCCTCGATCCGCGCCGCCGGGGCGGCGATCAGGCCGTCATCATCGCCGGCGACGATGTCGCCGTCGGCGACCACGACCCCGCCGCAGCTGACCGCTCCGGGTGTCGCGGACAGCTTCACGGTGGTGCCCGAGGCCGGCGTCGTCCCGCGGGCGAACACCGCGATCGACAGCCGGCGCAGACCGGCTAGGTCACGGCACAAGCCGTCAACCACGATCCCGGCGAGCCCTCGGCGCTCGGCCTCGGTCGCGAACAGTTCGCCCAGCACGGCGCGCGGGCTGCGCTCGGTGCTCACGACGAGCACCTCACCCGGCTGCGCGAGCCCGAGTGCCGTCAGCACCGGCAGGTGGTCGCCGATCGCGAGCACGGTGCGCGCTAGTCCGTGCATCGAGCGCCCGGGCACGAGCAGCTGAATGCCCGGGTCGAGCACCGGGAGTGACTTGTCGGCGTCGCAGATGCTCGACACCTGAGGCCATGAAGCGTCACCGGTCATGTCGGGCGGTCGGTCCAGGGTGCCGCGGAGTGTGACAGTCAGGACGGCCCGCGTGACCGCGGGCCGCCAGCTGTTGTGAGCCTAGATCGTCTGGACGTTCTTGGCGGCCGGGCCCTTGGGCCCCTGCTCGGACTCGTAGGACACGCGTGCGCCCTCGGCCAGCGTCTTGAAGCCGTTGCCAGAGATCGATGAGTGATGGACGAACAGGTCCTTGCCGCTGTCATCGGGCGTGATGAAGCCGAAGCCCTTGTCGTCGCTGAACCATTTAACGGTTCCCGTTGCCATGCATCCCTCCCGGGAGGTTGTGTGCTGCGAAACGCGGGAGGTGCTAGAGCAACCGCTACGAACGCTGGCACTACTTTCGCCGGGCAGGCCGCCCAGCCGTGTCTTCAGTGTAGCTTCTGGCCCGGCTCCGCTGCCGGCGGTTGGGCCGGCGCTCCGGTGGCGGTCATCACCTTGAACCACTGGTTGGCCGTGGGCTCCCGCTCGAGCGCCAGCACCTCGGCGCCGGCGGCGGCCTCGGTCTTGGCGCCCATGACCAGGCCCTTCGCCGCGCTCGCGACGTAGTAGCGCCCGGGTCCGTTCGGGACCGCCTCGAACCTCCATAACTGGCTGGTTTCGCGTCTGCGCTCGAACAGCTCCAGGGCGGATCCGGCCGCGACGGGCGCCGCGATGCCGATCACCAGGGCGGCAGCGACGTTGACGATGTAGTAGGAGCCCGGTTGTCCGGGCACCGGTTCGAAGTTCCAGCAGTCAGGGTCGGGGAACGGACCCGTGACGTGCTCGAAGCTGTTGACGTACGTCGCAGCCCCAGGTCGTTTCCTGGGCACCATCGTGAGCCCGCTCGCGGCGAGTTGGAGGACAAACCCATTGCTCAAAACGAACCCTTCCCGGTCGTCGGGTCGCTCGGTGCCTCCCGCTCGCTAGGCCGACCACAACACTGGCAGATCCGTGTCAGCCGATCAAGGCGATCGCGTTGCGAAGGAACGCGCCGGCCGGCTCGAGGTAGCGCTCGTAGAGCATGGTCTCGCCCTTCCCGGGCGGGCCGTCGTGGAGCCGGGCGGCGGCGTCGAGAAGACGCGAGCAGTCGTCGAACGCACCCTCGCGGACGGACAGGGCGGCGAGGCCGATCACCGCTTCGCGGGCGCACCTGACCTGGCCTATCTGAGTGAGGACGGTGATCGCCGGGACCAGATGAGCCCGGGCGACGTCGTCACGGCCCTCGACCAGTTCGACGAGACCGAGGTTCGCCGCGACGATCGCTCGCAGCCCGTTGACCGAGATCGCCTCGGCTTCGACGAGCGCCCGCTCGAGGTTCGTCCGCGCGAGCTCGAGGTCGCCGGCCAGCCATGCCGACCAGCCGAGGTTGGACCGCGCGTACGGAAGCCCGAGCAGATCGCCCGCCGACTCGTACAGAGCGACCGCCTCGAGCATCATCGCGCGCTCATCGGCGGAGCGCGCCGGGCTGTCCTCCTCGCCATCTTCGGGACACACGGCGACGTTCATCAGCACGTACGCTCGCGTCGCGGCGTCCGCGACGGACGCGAGCCAGGCGAGCGCGCGCTCACGATGGACCGCGGCCTGCGCGACGTCTCGCCGGTGAAGCAGGGCCAGGGCGATGAGCGACTCGGCCAGCGCCGCGAGCCTGGGGTTGCCGAGCCGCTCGGCGAGCGCGAGGCACTCGTCGAGCGCGCGCGTGGCCGTCTCCCGCTCGCCGATGTAAAGCGCGGTGCGACCGAGCGTGTACAGGCCCTGCGCGCGGACAGCTGTGTTCCCTCGGGGCCCGGCGAGCGCGGGCGTGAGCCACTCGACGAGCTCGCGGGAGAGATCGCGCACGTGCCAGTAGCGGGTCAGCGCGCCCGCGATCCTCAGCGCGTTTTCGACCTGCCGCGCGGACGTTGCGCCTTGCAGAACCGCGCGGAGGTTTGCCTGCTCGTCATCGACGTGGGCCAGCCACTCGGGCTGGTGGCGGCCCAGCAGGCCCGCCTCGGCAGCGGCGGCGAATGCGGCGAAATGCTGACCGCGGCGCGCGAGGACGTCGTCGTAGCCCGGGTCCGCGCGCAGGAGCTCGAGCGCGTAGCGCCGGATCGGTTCAAGCATTCCCAGGCGTCCGGTCCGCGTAGCGGCGGGCGTGCGGTGGATGAGGCCGTGATCGAGTAGGCCGGCGAGCGCGTCCGCGATGGGTACGTCGAGATCGACGCACACTGCCTCCACGCTCTCGACCGTGAAACCCGCGTGGAAGACGGCGAGCCTCGTGAACACCGCTCGCTCCCCGGGTGCGATCAGCTCATAGCTCCAATCGATGGTCGCCTCGAGCGTGCGCTGGCGCGCCGGCGCATCGCGACGCGCCGGACCCATGGGCTCTCCCGCCGCGCGCAGGCGCTCGAGGATCGCGCTGGGGGAGAGGACCGCGGTCCGCGCCGCCGCGAGCTCGACCGCGAGCGGCAACCCGCCGAGATACCGGCAGAGCTCCCTGACGGCGGCCCCGTCCTGAGCGGTCAGAGACAAGCTGGGATCGGCGGCCGTCGCGCGGTCGATGAACAGCGCCTCGGCCGGAGATGCCCCGACGTCCTGCACCGGTCCGCCGTCGTCGGGGCCTGCGACGCGGAGCGCCGGCACCGGATAGCTTCGCTCCGGCGCGATCCGCAGCGGGGTACGGCTCGTGACGAGCAACTTCAAACGTGGGCACGTGGCGGCCAGCTGCGCGATCGCCGGGGCGGCCTCGACGACGTGCTCGAAGTTGTCGAGCACGAGCAGAAGATGCTGGCTTCGCAAGACCCGCGCGATCCCGTCGATCACCGGCTCGCGGCCCGATAGCTCGATCTCGAGCGCCCGGGCGAGCTCCGTGAGCACCTGCTGCTCGGAGACGATCGACGCCAGCCACACCACCAGGCCCCCGTCGGCGAAGCTCGGCAGCGCCGCTCGGGCCGCCTCGAGCGCGAGCGTCGTCTTGCCGATCCCGCCCGTTCCCGTGAGCGTCACCAACGCCACCTCCGGGTCCGCGATCAACTGCCCGAGCTCGGCGAGTTCCCGGTCGCGTCCGATCACGCGGACGCCGCGCGGGATCTGGCTTCGTCCCGGGTCCACGAGACCCACCGCTCGCTCTAGGTGCGGGGAGACCGTGACCCTCGGCGCGCCCGCGCGCGGCAGCGATGACTCTGAGAGCGCCGGATCCTGCCTCAGGATCGCCTCCTGGAGCGATCGCAGCACGGCTCCGGGCTCGAGCCCGAGCTCGCCGGTGAGATGATCGCGAGCGCGCTGGTAGGCATCGAGGGCGTCGGCTTGGCGGCCGCCGCGGTAAAGGGCGAGCATCAGCTGGGCGCGCATCCGCTCGCGCAAGGGGTGCTCGCGCACGAGCGCATCGAGCTCGCCGATCAGTGCCGCATGTCGACCGAGCGCGAGGTCCGCGTCGATCCGATCCTCAAGCGCCGCCATCCGTGACTCCGTCAACCGGGCGATCTCACCCTCGGCGAACGCTTCATACGCGAGATCCGCATACGGCGCGCCCCGCCACAGCCCCAGCGCCTCACCCAGCAGCTCGGCCGCCCGGCCGGGCTGGTCGGCCGCCATGGCGTCGCGCCCGCCGGCGAGCAGCGACTCGAACCGGTCCACGTCGAACTCGGCGCCTTGCAGTCGCACTGTGTAGCCACCGGGCCGCGTGATCAGCACGTTGTCGCCGAGCGCCTTGCGCAACCTCAGCACGTAGGTCTGCACGGTCTTGCGTGCGCTTGCCGGCGGACGCTCCCCCCACAGCTCGTCGACAAGCCGCTCGTTCGACAGGACGGCTCCGGCGTGCAGGAGCAGGATCGCGAGCACCGAGCGCTGCCGGTGACCGCCCAGCGCGAGCTCCCGACCGTCGGAGTCGGTGACCTCAAGTGGTCCGAGAGCCCCGAAGCGCAACACCAAGGCAAGTGTGACGCCGGCTCGGCCGTGCGCAACCGACCCAGGGGTGAAGCTCCCACACCCGTGCCCGCGTATTCGAGGGTTCCACCAGGTTGCGACCGGGCTGCGACCGCCTCGGGCCACAGTCCCGAGGGTCAGGAACACCTGCGGACCACCTCGGTGGCCCACCAAACAGAGGAGTTACACATGCGACTCACGCGACCCATGCGCACGCGCCGCGCCGGATCTGTGCTGGCACTGATCGCGGCCGCGGGAGCAATGTCAGCGGCGGCGCCGATCGCGGCCTCGGCCGATGGCTCGGGCTCGGGGATCTCCAAGCCCGCGGTCAACCCATGCCTGCTGCTGCCGAGCGGCCATTGCCCGGCCGAGGGTCCGACCGTGCTCGAGGTCGGCAACACCATCAACGGAGACGTGCCTTCGGACTGGACCGCATCCGGCTACGGGTACAGCGCCGGCGACAAGTACGCCGTCAAGATCGTCAACACCAAGACGAGCAAGGTGATCGACTCGACGACCGCCGTCGCGCAGAACAACGGAACGATCACGGCCCAATCACCGGTCTACTACGTCGCGCCACCGCCGAAGGGCCCCTCGCTCGACGGTGGCTGGCACATCACGCATCCCCTGCCTCTGTGCGGGGTGACGCTGAAGGCGACGCTCACGGACGTCACCACGGGCGCGAGCCAGACGGTCGCGACCCCGGCGTGCGCGCCCGCGCCGCCTCCTCCCAAGTAGCAGCGGTTGAACTCACCAAGTCGGCGGTTGCCTCCTGCGAGGCACGCCCGAACTCAGATGGAGAATCCCATGAGAACAGCAAAGTCAATCTCGATGTCGTTCGCTGTGGCCGTTGCGATGGCTGCGGCGCTGTTGGTGCCCGCGTCCGCGCTCGCCGGCACCCCGTCCGCGACGATGACGCTCGGGTCGTACAACTTCATAACAGGCAAGGCCACGTCGGACCCGCTGTCGGGCACGGTCGCGGTCACCCCCGGGTCGTCGGTCACCGTGACTGCCCCCGAGTACCTGTACGAGCCGCCGAAACCGCCGTCGACAGCGCCCATTGTCTACGAGTTCATCTTCTGGGATGCCAACGCGCAGCTCGGAACCAAGGAGAAGGACACGTTCGAGGCTCCGTCGACCGCGACCCCGTTCAAGGCCACGGCCTGGTATCTGCAGGAGGGCGGATGCTCGACGGCATGCACGCCTGAGGTCACGACCACGGCGTTCTCGCTCACAAGCGACTCGGTGCTTCCGTACTCACCGATCGGGGCGGTCTCGCCCGCGTCGGCGAAGACGGGGCCCGACACGGTGTCGACTACGAGTGCGGCCGTGGTGTCGGCCGGCAAGGTCCAGATCACCGGAGCGCACTGCATCGGTGTCTGCGACAAGTACTCGCAGAACCTGTTCAGCACCTGGGACCAGTTCGGCAACGGCACGATCGCGAACCCGATCCTGACCGTCCCGGCCGGCGGTGGTAGCACCGCGATCGCCTTCTACAAGGCGTTCAACGCCACCCCGACACCGCCCAGGGGACCCTGTGGCGGCCTCGATGAGCCTCCGTGCCCGCCGCCCCCGATGTGATCGAAGCAGGACGCCGATAGTGGACGGCCGCGCGGATGCCGCGCGGCCGTTCGCGGCTGTCCGGGGTTGTCCGGGGTTGTGCGATCAGGGGCTCTGCGCCAGGCCGAGCAGCTCGTCCACGGACCACTGGTCGTTGGCGGTCGCGCCGTACTTGGACGCGATCACCTTGCCGTCCGAGGCGATCAGGAAATCCGCCGGGAGTCCGGTGAGCTGTTCGCCGACGCCGAGCGTCTTCTTCAGACCGGCCCGCTTGATCTGCGCCGCCATCCCCTGCATGCCGGCCAGTTGCGATTTCAGGCTCAGCACCGCCCTTGGCGACGACTCCACGCCGAACTCCGCGTACAGCTTCTTCTCGGGGTCGGCGATCACCGCGAATGGCAGCTCGCTCTGGAACTCGCGCATCGTGTCGGCGCTCGAGTGGAACACGACCACCTCACGGACGCCGGCCGCCTCGATCTCCTGGTTGCGCGTCGCGACCGAGCGCAGATGGAGATTGCAGATCGGACAACCGCCGTACCGGCGGAACTGCAGATGCACCTTTCGCTCCGGATCGGGAACGTGTACCGGCTCCCCCTGAATCGTGACCAGCTCGCGGTCTTCGACGGGATCGCCGGGCGCCAGCTTGTGGACGGTCTCTGTGCTCATCTGGGCTCCCTCAATGACCATCGGTCGGTTACGGACGGGCGTATCGACGCCGGACGACTCGCACTCGTTGCGAGCGCGAATCTAACCGCTCGCGCACCGTCCCGCCGGTTTTCGCAATCAGCGGTTGGGGCTCAGGGCTCGGTATGGACGACGACATCCTGCATGTGCGGCTGACCCTCCCGGATGTCGTCCTCCAGGCGACTGGCGAGGTCGTGGGCCTGCGGAAGCGTCATATCCGCCGGCACGCCGACGCTGACGAACACGACCAGGCCACCGTCCGCGTGCAGCAGGCGCAATGCGCGTGGCGGCTGGCCCGTCCGTTCGACGACGAGCTTTGAGATGCGTTGCCGGGCCACGTAGTCGGGATGGTCGTGGTCCTCGTCGGGGCGGGCGGCGACCGGCTGCTCCAGCGGCTCCAGATGCGTCAGGACATCCTCGACACCGGGTTCCTCCCGTAGCGCGGCCTCGACCCGCTCGGCCACATCGTGCGCTTGGTCGATCGCGACATCGGGCGCGAGCTTGAGATGGAGGGACACGCTGACCCGCCCCCCGTGCTCGTAGACGGTGATGTCGTGCGCCTCGCGTACGAGCGGCTCGGCGAGCGCGGTGGCGAGCACGCGGTCGCGCAGGCCGAGGCCTTCCTGGCGCGGCTCGAGATGCACGACGACGTCGGTGTCGGGCAGCGCCGTCTGCACGGCCGCCTCGACGGCGTCGGCGGTGGTGTGGCTCTCGACAACCGCCTGTCCAGGCGGGACGCCGACGACCGCGTCGGCGAAGTAGCGGCCGCCGGATTCGCGTACCCGCAGGCGACGCAACTCGACGCCGTCGCCGAGCCCGCTGATCGCGGCCTCGGCCTTCTCCCGAGCATCCGCGGGAGCGGTGTCCATCAACACCCGCGCGTTCTCGTAGATCAGACGGCTCGCCGCGGCGAAGATGATCCCGGCGACCACGAGCGCGGCGACCGCGTCACCCTCCTGGAAGCCGGCAGCGACGGCAACCAGCCCAGCGAGCACAGCCACCGACCCGGCCATGTCTCCGGCGAAGTGGTACGCGTTGGAGCGCAGCGCCGCGGACTTATAGATGCGCGCGGAGCGCAGCGACACGGTAATCCGCGACGCGTCGACCAGCAGCGCGACCCCGATGACGACGAACACGTACCACCGCGCGTTGAGCTCGTGGCCGCCGGCGGCGAGGCGGATCACCGCTTCGACCACGATGAACACGCCGCCGGCCGTCAGGATCGCGGCCTCTCCGAGCGCTCCGAGATTCTCGGATCGCCGGTGACCGTACGGGTGGTCGCGATCGGCCGGTCGGACCGCGAACCGGATCGCGAAGAACGTCAGGACCGCGGCGATCACGTCACCGGACGACTCGATGCCCGCTGATACGAGACCGAGGCTGCCCGCGAGGATCCCGGTGCCGAGCTTGAGCGCCACCAGCACGGCCGCCGCGCCAATCGACATCAGCGCCGTGCGCGACTGGCCCGTGGACTCGGCCGCGGTTTCCCGCTTGCCGTCGTTGGTCATGGTCGCCTCGGCAGGCATGGAGCCATTAGGTTAGGCGTGGCGCGCGTCGACGGCGGGCGGCAGCAGTCAGAGGCGTGACATCAGGACGAGCGCGCCCTCAGCCGGCCGGGCTGGTTCCAGCCTGCCAGCCGTCGAACGCCAATGGTGTAGCGAGCCGTAGGATCTGTCTCGATGAGCGTCGTCAAGATCAACGCGATCACGGTTCCGCGCGAGCGCTTCGAGGAGTTCGAGCGGCGGTTCTCGGCGCGAGCGGGGAAGGTCGAGAACGCGGCGGGCTTCGAGGGTTTCGAGCTGCTCCGGCCGAACGATGACCGCGAGGTGTGTCTGGTGGTGACGCGCTGGCGTTCTGAGGGCGACTTCCAGGCCTGGGTCTCGAGCCCCGATTTTGCGGCCGGGCATTCTCAACATCGTCAGGCCGGGCCCGTTGGGACCGCGAGCGAGCTCTGGTCGTTCGACGTGCTCGAGCGCAACGACGGGTAGCAGTCGGCTGAGACTCGGACCGCTCTAACCCGGCGCGCCGGCGAGGACCGCTCGGAGCTCATCGAGCGAGGTACGGATGAGCGGCCGCAGATCGTCCTCGCCGTGCTCGCCGGTCCAGCGCTCGAGCGCGACACGCAGCACGGTGACACCCGCCTCGGCGGTGAGCAGCGCGGTGGGGTCGCCGATGCCGCGGGCGCGCAGCGCCTGCGCAAGTGCCGCGGCCAGCGCGGCCAGCTTGGTCAGCTCGCGCTCCTGTAGCTCTGGGTTGGCCGCGATGATCCGCCGGCGGCGGCGAGCGAGCTCTGGCCCCTCGCCGAAGAAGTCTCCGCCGGCCTCGAGCGCCGCGTCCATCACCTCGAGCGGGCGGGCGGACGTGGGGGCGGCCGCGACGGCGCCCACCATCGCATCCTGCAGATGGCCAAATCCCGCGAACAGCACCTCGCGCTTGTCGGCGAAATACCGGAAGAACGTGCGCTTGGTCAGTCCGGCTCGCGACGCGATCTCGGTCACGGTCGTGTTGTCGTAGCCCCGCTCCTCGAACAGATCAAACGCCGCCCGCATCAGGCGCTTGCCGGCCTCAGGTTGCCATCGGCCCATGCCGGCTAGGGTAGTTGATGACACCAGATGACATCGCTCTGCTAGGGTGATGTCACCAAGTGTCATCAGTGCCGGAGGCGCCCGAGACAGGTCGCCGAGCCGGCGATCCACGGAGGCTTCTCATGCGTGTATTCGTTACCGGCGCGTCCGGTCACATCGGCTCCGCTGTCGTGCCCGAGTTGATCGGAGCCGGCCACGAGGTCGTCGGTCTCGCCCGCTCCGATCAGTCTGCGGCCAAGCTCGAAGCCGCCGGCGCCATCGTGCGGCGCGGCGAGCTCGCCGACCTCGACGGTCTCCGCGCCGCCGCCGCGGCTGCCGACGGCGTCGTGCACCTCGCCTTCGATCATCAGGCGATGCGGTCGGGTGACTTTGCCGGCGCCGCCGCCGGAGAGCTGGCCGCTGTCCAGGCGATCGGCGAGGCATTGGCGGGTAGCAACAAGCCGCTCGTGACCACGTCGGGCACGCTCATGCTCACCCAGGCCGGGATCGGCGACCGCGCCGGGACCGAGGAGGACACGGCTCCCGGTGGGCCCCGAGTCGACGCCGAGAACCACGTGGCCGGGCTGCGCGAGCAGGGGGTGCGGTCCTCGATCGTCCGGCTCCCGCCGATCACCCACAGCACCATCGACGGCCACGGGTTCGCGCCCACGCTGATCGGGATCGCCCGCGACCGGGGCGTTGCCGGCTACATCGGCAACGGCGCCAACCGCTGGCCCTCGGTCCACACTCTCGACGCCGCGCGGCTCTACCGGCTTGCGCTCGAGTCCGCTCCCGCCGGCTCCCGGTTGCACGCCGTCGCCGACGACGGCGTGCCGTTCCGCGACGTTGCCGCGGCGATCGGGCGCGGACTCGATATACCGACCGCGAGCGTCGCACCCGCGGAGGCCGCCGAGCACTTCGCGTTCCTCGGCGCCTTCGTGGGCCTCGACAACCCCACCTCGAGCGCGCTGACCCGACAGTGGGTGGGCTGGGAGCCGACCCACCCCGGCCTGATCGCGGACCTCGACGAAGGTCACTACTTCACCGCGGCTGAGGCTCCGCGGGGCGCCACTACGTCTTCCGGCGCTATGAGCCGCTAGGCGGCGGCGTTGGCGACGTGCAGCGTGATCGGCGTCAGCGCATCGGTCGGGACGAGCAGCCGGAAGTCGCTCCACGGAACTCTCCGCCCGGCGGCGTCGGCCTCCACCCAGACCCACCGTGGCCGGTGGCAGGCGTAGCCTCGCGGCCGAGGCGAGACCTCGTATCCGTTGATGCTGATGGCCAGCTCTCGCGCCAAGCGAGAACGATCCGCCCAGTCCTCGACCCGGAACTCGAACTGGGCGCTGGCCACGTCCTTGATGCTGATGAGGCTCGTACCCATTGGTCCAAGCCTCCCATCGGCAGCCGAGCGCCAACTTTTATGCGAGAGCGGTCAAAGCGGACGTCCGTCGGCGCGCTCGGCGGCGTGTCCTGTCCCGACGCGTCGAAAGCCGACTCGTGCGTAGACGTTGGCAACCGTGTCGTCCTGGGCGGTGAGCAGGACCGTTCTGACCCCGGCATCGAGGGCGTGCCGGGCAAGCGTCGCGGTGACCGCGCCGGCCACTCCGCGACGCCTCGCAGACGGGACGGTAGCTACCGCCAGCACCTCCGCGAGCTCGCCCATCGGCTGGTAGCTACCAACGGCGACGACACCGTCGGTTGATGACTCGGCGACTGCGGTGATTGTCAGCCCACGCTCGGCGCGGCTGTGGAGGTGGGCAACCAGGCCGTCGCGTAGTCCGACCAGGGCCTTGTCGCGCTCAACGACCCCTTCGGGGCCGACCCCGGTACCGCCGGCGCGGAATGCGACGTCGGCTACGGCACGCCCGGCGGCGAGTGTCGGATCGCCGGCGTCGACGATGCGCAGCGTGAAGCCGTCGATCTGCTCGGGCACCGACACGTCGGCCGCCGCAGCGCTCATCAGGGCGTGTGCGCTCACCTGCAGGCCGTAGCCCGCGGCGACCCCAGCGAGCTCTGGGTGCACTTCGTGAACCCACTCGATCTCCAGATCCACGCCGTGCTCAGCGCAGGCCGCGGCCAGCGTGTCGAGGTCGGCGGCGCCGATTGGATCCTTGTGGCCGACGGTCGGCCGCGCGTAATAGGACCACGGGGTGCCCGACAGGAACAGCGTGAACGGCCCAACCGCAACCGGATCGCTGTCGGGGCGCGGTGCGGCGTCGAGGTAGCCATCGAGCTCGTCGATCAGCT
>CAWCEF010000010.1:0-38003 GCA_963794515.1 uncultured Solirubrobacterales bacterium
CGTGAGAAGCTTGGTTGGGAGGCAGGAGTCGAGCTGCAAGACGGCTTGCGCAAGATCCTGGCCGAGCTCTGACGCGCCCAGGGTAGGTTCCCGGCGGATTTCCCAAGCTACTCTCTGGCGCTATGGCGAGGCCAGTCGACGATGCTCTGCCGGCGGTCGTGGCACGTCGTGTCGGAAAGACCTTTCGCGTGCCCGAGCAGCGGGTCCACACGCTGAAAGAACGCGCGCTGCACCCATTCAGGCGCATCGGACACCACAACTATCGTGCCCTGGACGACGTCTCGTTCGCGGTCAGGCGAGGCGAGTTCTTCGGGATCGCCGGACGCAATGGGAGCGGCAAGAGCACGCTGTTGAAGTGCCTGGCGGGAATCTATTCCTGCGACGGCGAGATCTGGCGCCGCGGTCGCCTGTCAACGATGATCGAGCTCGGGGTCGGGTTCAACCCGGAGCTCGCCGCGCGTGACAACGTGATCACGAACGGAATCATGATGGGGCTGACGCCCCGTGAGGCCCGCGACCGCTACCAGTCGGTGATCGAGTTCGCCGAGCTCAAGGAGTTCGAGGATCTCAAGCTGAAGAACTACTCCTCAGGGATGCAGGTCCGGCTTGCGTTCTCTGTGGCGATCCAGGTGGATGCCGACATCCTGCTCGTGGACGAGATCCTGGCCGTCGGCGATGCGGGGTTCCAGCAGAAGTGCTTCGACGTATTCAACCGGCTGCGCGACGAGGGCAAGACGCTCGTACTGGTGACGCACACCATGAGCGACATGAAGCGGTTCTGCGATCGCGCGTTGTTGCTCGAGCGCGGCGTGCCGATCCTCCTCGGGGACCCGGGGGACGTGGCTGAGCGCTACCTGGAAGTCAACTTCGAGCAAGCGCGGGCCGCCGTGGTCGCGGCCGGCCGACAGGTCCCGCAGTCGGAGGCGGCGGTGCTCGAAGTCTGGCTTGAGGACTCGGACGGCGAGCGCCAGGTCGCGGTTCCCCAGGGACGCCGCGTCATGGTGCGGGCGCTGGTCTCGTTCGCGGCCGACGTCGAAGACCCACAGGCCAGCCTCTACGTTCTGGACGAGGAGAAGCGCTCGATCGTGGTCGGGACCACGGTCCTCGACCACGACCGCAGCGGGAGCTTCGGCGCAGGCGATCAGGTGGTGTTCTCGTTCTCATTCGATAACGTACTCGCGCCCGGTCGTTACAGCCCGGTCGTCGATCTGTTTCGGCGCGGTCGGGGCCTGCAGCGGATCGATCGCTACGAGGACGCATTCTCATTCCTGGTCACCGGTTCGCACGCGCTCGGCGGGATGGTCGACGTGCCCGTGGACGTGACCGTCGATCCCGCCCGCGCGGCAGACGTTGATCGGGTATCGATGTGAGCGTCGAAACCGAATCGATCCGCTACGAGTCGCTCGGTCACCCGATCCGCGGGCCGCAGGCACTCACCGACGACTGGAGCCGGTTCTGGCACCTGACGCTGAACATCGCCCGCAACGAGTGGAAGCTTCGCTTCTTCGGGTCGGTATTGGGTTACTTCTGGCAGCTGATCAGGCCGCTGTTGCTGTTCGGCGTCCTGTATGTGTTCTTTTCCGTGATCGGCCGCTTCGGGCAGAGCGGCGCTCCCAGCGAGAAGTACTACGGAGTCCAGATGCTCGGTTCGATTGTGCTGTTCACACTGTTCGCCGAGTCGACCGGCCGCTCGGTGCGCAGCGTGCTCGACAAGGAGACGCTTGTACGCAAGATTCAGTTTCCGCGCATGGTCATCCCGCTGTCGGTCGTGCTGCTCTCGTTGTTCAACGTAACGCTGAACCTGATCGTCGTGTTCGCGTTCGCGCTCGCCGCCGGCGTGCATCCGATGCTCACTTGGCTCGAACTCCCGGTGATCGTGGCAATGCTGGCGCTGCTGTCGACTGGACTGGCGATGCTGCTGTCGTCACTGTTCGTGTACTTCCGTGACGTCGAGCCGATCTGGGAGGTCGTCACCCAGATCCTGTTCTACGCCTCGCCGGTGATCATTCCGCTGGCGACGGTCCAGGCGAAGCTGAGCCCGACGCTCGTGCACGTGTACATGCTCAGTCCGATCGCGGTTGCTCTGCAGCAATTCCGGCACGCGGTGGTGACGCACGCGACGCCGAGCGCTGCCCAGGCCCTCGGAAGTCAGGTCGCCCTACTCGCCCCGATCGGAATCGTCATCGCGGTGTTCGTAATCGGGTTCGTCACGTTCAACCGGACCGCGCCGTACGTCGCGGAAAACCTCTGAGGGAGGCGGGCTAGGACGACGCGAGCAGCGCGTCGCGCATGATCGTCAGCTCGTCGACGTCGGACAGCGCTCGCATCTCGCCCGCGCCGGACGCGACAACCTGCCCAAGGAGCGCCTCGAGGCTGCGGGTTCGCTCCGCCACGGAGATCCAATCGCTTCGCTCGATGCCCGAGCGGAGCGTGCGAAGCACGTCGTCGGTCAGCATCTGCAGCTTTGAGGCGAGATCGACCGCGGACCCGGGTTCGAACAGCAGTCCGTTGTGACCGTCGCGCACCGCCTCGGGAAGCGCGCCGAGGCGGGATGCGATCACGGGAACGGCGCAGGCGAGCGCCTCGTGCGCCACCATCGAGTACGTCTCCCACACCAGCGACGGGATCACCACCGCATCGACGTCGCCGAGCAGAAACGGAAGCTCTGGGGGCTCGAACGCGCCGTAGGCGTGAACCTCGAGGTTGGCGACCGATTCGGCGGCCGCGACGACCTCCCGGAAATAGGGCTCGATCGGAGGGCCTAATAGAGTCAAGCGCGCGTTAGGTAGTTCTGCCAGTCGTAGCGCCTCGACGATCAGGTGCGCGCCCTTGTGGGGCCCGACGACGCCGACAAACGCGACATGCAGGCCGGGACGGGGCGCCGAACGCGCCGGGGGTGGCGGCCCCGACTCGACGCCGTTGCCGAGAACATGCAGCGGCGCCATCAGCGGCCCGAACGTCGCCTCCGCGTAGTCGGCCACGAATCGGGATGGGCAGACCAGCGCGTCGGCCTGCTGCAGGGCATGGCGGAACATGTGCGTTCGCAGTGCCCAGCGTTCAGGCGCGCGGCGGTCGGCCGGAAAGCAATGCGCGGCGCACGCGCGTCCGCCTTCGGGCCCGAGGCACAGATCGCCCGAGACCCGTTGAAGATGCGCGCGTTCGCACGCGACGTAGAAGTCATGGACCTCGAGCACGACCGGGACGCCCCAGCGCCGCGCCAGCGAGACATACGTCGGAGAGTGGCCGAGCAGATGCGAGGCCAGCACCACGTCCGGCTGCGCCTCGATCAGCGTTCGTTCGAACATCCGCTCGACCGCGGGGCCGAGCCTCGGGAAGCGCCCGAGCTGCGGCCCTCCGCCGGCGATCGTGATCACCGGGACGCCGCGCCGCTCGCTGCCCTGGCGCTTCGGGAACGGCGGAGCCTGCGAATCATGCCTGGTCAGCACGATCACCTCGTGCCCGGCCCCGGTCAAAGCCACGGCTGTCTGCTCGGACAGGCGCTCGACGCCCGCGACGCCCAGCGGCGGATAGCGGTGGGTGACGATCAGGATCCGCACGCGCGTTCCGCCTATTGACGCCGGCCGGGGCGCCCGGCACGGCTCTGGGCGACGCTCGAGAAGTGCGCCGCGGTCCCGGCCGGGAGGGTCTCGTAATTGGTGCCGAGCCACTGGCCGGTCGCCTGGGCGACCCTGCGGAGGGCCGACTCGAGCTGCCAATGCTCGAGCTCATCACCGGACAAGCCTAGTGTCTCCCGCAGGTAGGCCCAGTCATCGCGAGCCAACGCCTCGATCAGCGGGATCACTTCCTCGCCGTCGAACGTGCGCTCGACGATGTCGTGGTTGGCGATGCCGTCGTCGACGTTGCGCGCGAACAGCTCGTCGAGCGCGTAGGCGTGCGAGTGGTGGACGATCGACGCCGGCTCGTGGACGATCGCCCACCCGGCCTCGACCACCTCGCGCGCCCACAACAGATCTTCCCCGAGCGTTCGCACGGTGCGAAACGGCGTCTGGCGCCAAGCCTCGGTCCTGATAGCAGCGCTCACCGTGTGGAAGTTCAGGAACACGCGACGCTCGCCGGCAGACATGCCGTTGTAGATGGTCCAGTCGGAGATCTGGGCGCGGCGGCGCTCGGCCGAGCCGCTGAGCTCGCGTTCGACGTCCCTGCGGGTCAGGATGTCGGCGGTGGTATGCGGGATGACCCGGCTGCACGCTCCGGCCACGCTTGGGTCGTCGTCGAGCGCAGCGACGAGCGGCGCCAGCCAGCGATCGCCGGCGGGACGCGCGCTCTGGGTGAGAAACACGAGCACGTCCCCGCCCGCCTGCTCGGCGAGCAGGTTGCGCGCGAGCCCGTGGTCGAACTCATCCGGCTCGATCGCAAGGACGGTGGCGCCGAAGCGCTCGAGCAGCGCGATCGTGCCGTCGGTCGAGCCCGAATCGACCGCCACGATCTCGAGGTCGGCGGAGATCGACTGCCCGAGGACGAGTGGCAGCAGCTCGGCTAGGTGCGGCTCGCCGTTCTTGACCGGGATCACGATTGAGAGCAGGTGGTCAGGCTCGCCTGTTCCGAGCCGGTGCCGGCGCCCGTCGAAAACGCGGCGGCCGTCCAGCGCCTCGCCGCGCGCCGTCAACGGCGGCGGGACGATCGGCGCCGCGCCTCGGACCATCTGGCGGCTTTGCGCAGCGACGAGCTCCATCACCTGGCGGGACCGCACCCCCAGCAGGCGCTCGAGGCCTGCCGGCTCCTCGCCGTCCCGATCGACGACCGCCAGCTGGGGCGACACTTCGAGCGTCAGCGGATAGTGCATCCCGTAGTTGAACTCGAGCAGCCCATCGGCGAGGTAGTGCTGGACATCGTCGGGAGCGACGTTCGAGCCCCAGCGCTCCCGGTACACGCGGTCGGTCTCGTCGCTCGGCTCGGGGGATCCGCTCGGCCACCGGGTCACCGACTCGAGGTGGTACACGACGCTCTCGGCGCAATACCGAATCGTGCGCCCGGCCTGGCCGGCTCGCAGGCAGAAGTCGACGTCCTCGTACCCGTTGTGAAAGACGGGATCGAACCCACCGAGCCGCTCGAAGTCTGACTGGCGGACCAGCAGGCAGGCCGCGGTCGCCGCGCGGACCTCGCGCGAGCGGTTGACCGCGGGGTGCTCGCCGTCGAAGCCGGCGTAGAGGTGATGCGGCCACCCGTCCTGCCCGATTACCACGCCGGCGTGCTGGACCTGCCCGTTCGGAAACAGCAGCTTGGCGCCGACGGCCGCGGTCCGCTCGTCCGACTCCGCGTCGCGAACCAGCGCGTCGAGCCAGCCGGCGACCGGAAGCGTGTCGTTGTTCAGGAACACGAGGTAGTCGCAGTCGCCGGCGGCCTCTGCCCCGGCGTTGCAGGCCCGGGCAAAGCCGGTGTTGTGGGCCTGCGCGACCACCTCGATCTGACCCCGGAACCGGCGCAGCGTCTCGACGGTCCCATCGCTCGAGCCGTCGTCGACGACGATGATCGTCCACTGCGCGCGAGCTGGGGGGTTGGCGAGCAGCGACTGCACGCACGTGGCCGTGAGCGCCGCCCCGTTGTAGGTCGGAACGATCACCCCGCAAGTAGGGACCCGGGCGGCGGTCATCCGAAGCAGTCCCCCAGCGCGACCCCGGCCTCCAAGTGGCCCATTCCCCTTAGCGCTGGCCCAGGGCCGCCGAGGCGATCCGGAGCAGCATCCGGTAGAGCGGACCGGGCAGGATCCCGCGGATGAGGTCGCGGACCGCGCGGACCGGGGCTAGCACCTTGCGCATGCGGTCCAGCTGCTCGTCGCGCGCGAGCAGTTGCTCGTGGGCGTCGATCAGACTGCTCCTAAGCTGGCCCTCGCGCGCGCTAATCGCCGCGAACGACTCCTGGAGCTTGCGGAGCTGGGTCTCGGTGTCGCGCAGGCGCGCGTTCTCGCTCGCTAGCTCGCGGAACCGGCGCCGCATCTCCCGCAGGTCGTGCTCCTCGAACGGGACCGCCTTGATCACGAACTGGTATGCCCGCGCGTCGCGATCGCGCTCTAGGCGGCTGATCAGCTCGGGGGGGACCACGCTCGGGTCGTAGGCCACCTCGGAGGCGTCCAGGTTCAACTCCTGGTCGAACATCTCGGCGGCGCCGAGCTCGGCCTCGTCGAGCAGCTCGCTGACCGACTCTCGCGTGAAGAAGCGCAGGTGGGTGTCGTCGAGCAGGCCGAGTTTCTGATATCGGAAGTGGCCTGCCATGAGCGCGAGTCGCACGCTGCCATGGGCGACGTTGGGAAGCGAGAGAACGAAGAACCCGCCCGGCAGCAGGAACCGCTTGAGCGTCTGCAGCGCCGCGAGCGGATCCTTCAGGTGCTCGAGCACGTCGGCGGCGACGATCACGTCGAAGCGGTCCGACCCGAGCTCGGCCTCGAGGTCCAGCGCCTCTAGGTCGCCGACGATGATCCGCTCGCAATACTGGGCCGCTTGCTCAGCACTTGTGGGGTCGATCTCGATCCCCACAACAGTGCAGCCGCGCTCCCGAAGCACCCGGGTCATGTACCCGGTCGCCGGGCCTAGCTCCAGCACGCGGCGGTCGCTGCCGACGAGGCTGACGACCCGGGCGTGCGTGCTCTCCGAGCCGAGATCGATCTCGAAGTCGTAGCGAACCCTGTCGTTGTCCATCGGTCTCCTAGCTTCGTGGGGTCGGCGGAGTTCCCGGATGCGTACGGCGCAGCCACAGTGAGCCGGGAGCTACCCCTTCACGGAACGATGGTATGACACGCGCCAGTCGCTCGGGATGGTCGCGGGAGAGCGCGTAGGCGGGCACGAGCACCTCGAACTCGCTGTTGTAGGCGAGGAACGCCTGGACCAGGTACTGCTCGGCCCAGTAGTAGCCCATCTCCTCGATCCAGACGCGAGGGTACTGCCACGGGAGGAACACGTCGTGAAAGTGCACGAGCACGCCGGGGCGCAGCCGCGGCAGCACGTCGAGTACGACGAAGTTGACATCGCTGCCGAGCTTGACGGTGTGTGTGCTGTCTACAAACAGCACGTCGCCGTCACGCAGCGATTCGAACTCCTCGAGTGGGACATCGGTGGCCGAGATGGGGTTGACACGAGACGGCTCGGGCAGCTCACCGAGAATGTGCGGCCGAGGATAAGGGTCAAACGCGTCGTGGACGGTGGCCACCCCGTCACTCGCGTTTCGCCGGCACGCGAGGTTGATCAGGAGCGTGCTGTGGCCGGAGCCGAGCTCGATCACCCGAGCCGGCTGCATCGCTCGAATGATCCCGTACAGCAACTCCGCGTCGACTACGTCGAATGCATCGTTGCCGAGATGGAACCGGCCGGGATCGTGGCCGCGGTCGCGTGGGAGGTCGAGTTCGGCGATGAACGGGGCCAGGCGCTGCTCGACGAACTCCATACCTCTGTCCACCCCAAAGTCCACGCCGCCGAGTGCGCTGCGGCGCTCCCAGAAGTCGTCGGGCAAGCTCGGGACATCGGGCACCGGGCTGTAGTAGTCGCGGCGGACGATGTCGAACTGCTCACGCGGGACGAGTGCGTAACCATGCTTCACGGAAGCTGGGGTGTCGCCGCGACGGATCACCTCGATCCCGGCTCGGCGCGCGGCCGCGCGCAGTATCGGCGTGACCTTGGCCCGAAGGCTCGGACGAAGATGGCGGCGCTGAGGCATGGATGGCGTGCGACCTTAGCGGCTCGGCCGCGGCGATAGGCTTCGCCGATGTCGAACTCGACCGACGACGCCGTCACGCGTTTCCACGAGCTCTACTACGACTCGCCCGAGCGAACGTGGCAGAACACATACTGGCTTGGGGTGCGCGCGGCCAAGTGCCCGCTGGACCTCTGGGTCTATCAGGAGATCATGAACGAGACGCGTCCGGACCTCGTGATCGAATCGGGAACGGCGTGGGGCGGCTCGGCGCTATTCCTCGCCTCGGTGTGCGACCAGATAGGGCAGGGCTCGGTGTGCACGATCGACATCGCCGGTGATCCGAATCGGCCGTCGCATCCAAGGATCGAGTACGTGCTCGGATCCTCGACCGATCGCGTGGTCGTGGCCCGAGTCGCCCAACGCGTACGGTCCGCCCAGCGCGTCATGGTCATCCTCGACAGTGACCACAGCTGCGAGCACGTCACCGCCGAGCTTCAACTGTACGCCCCGTTCGTCACCTCCGGCTGCTATCTGATCGTCGAGGACACCAATGTGAACGGTCACCCGGTGTTGCCCGATTTCGGTCCCGGACCGATGGAGGCCGCTGCGGCCTTCCTCGCCGGCAATGAACGCTTTCGCGCCGACACCGATCGGGAGAAACTCCTGATGACCTTCAACCCTGGCGGCTATCTGCGCCGGACCTGAGCCTGGGCTCGGATCATGACACCCGGTACCAGTCCACATACTTTCCACATGCCTGCTTGAGCGGTACCACCACCCGTGCATCGGGCACCCGCGTAGCGACGATCGCCGAGATCGAGGTGTACAGGAGCTTGCTCCCGCCGGTGAGGAACGAGGGGCGCTTCGCCCCGACCTCGAGGATCACCGGGTTGCCGGCGCCGCGACCGGTGACGGCGCCAACGGCGAAGAACGGTCCCTGCCGTCCCAGGTACGCGGGCATCGTCCACCGCGCCCCATCGGTGCTGAGATCCACCGTGAAGCTGCTCGAATACTGAATCGATATCTCCCAGCGTCCGGCCGGGAGCCGGCAGTCCCAGGAACCCGACGCCGCCGGCGCCGAGCCCGATGCCGGGGAAAGTCTCGGGCGTGGCCATGATGCTCGCCTCGCCGTGCTCGCGGCTGAGCTGGCGACCGGCCACGGTGCTGCAGTTGAGGATCGCACCCGGCGCACCCGAGGGCTCGAGCACTTGCCGAACGGTGGTCGGCCCGGTTCGCTCCCACAGCTGGTACAGCTTGGACTCCTCGATCAGGCGGAAGTTGGAGGGCGCCTGGCTGGCGTATGGGGTGTTGGTCGTGATGACGTACTGGAAGCGGTCGAGTTCGGTTCGGTCGACTGAATCGAAGTCGGCCGGCTGCCCTGCCGGCGCCGGCTTGTCGGCGCGTGCCACCGCCTGTCCGAGTGACGGTCCTCCGTTCAGGGAGGTGACCTCAGCGGGTCGGAGCTGCCAAGGGGCGAAGTCGTCCTCGCCGAGGAAGAGCACCGTCGAGGCGCCAACCGTGCGATGGAAGGCGGCCAGCTCGCGACCGGCCTCGGGGGCCTGGACCGGCTCGTCGCGAAGCAGCAGCCAGCTTGAGTACAGGCCGAGGCCGCAGAACGCCGCCGCGGCCGCCAGCGCGAGCGCCTGCGCCGGGCGGCCGCCGGGCCGCCTCGACAGCAGCGCTCGGGCGCCGAGTGCCATGATCACCGGTGCGGCGATGGCCAGGGACTTCGCGGTCACGTACGGCGCCTGGGTTCGGTCAGAGCGCCACCAGATCAGCATGCAGGCGGCGACGGTCGCCGGCAGCAGCAGCGAGCGGCGCTGCCACGACCAGACCACCCCGTAGGCCAGGATCAGGAGGGCAAACGCCGACAGCTGACCGGTGTGGAAGGTGTTCGGGGGAAACTGGCGGAAATCGGAGCTGAGCCAGATGCCGAGGCTCTCGTACGCGGACAGGGGGGCGATCAGGTTTCCGTACGAGGTCGAGGGGATGGCGCCGTTCTGGGAGGGCGAGATGCCGACCTCGCGAAAGAAGCTGACTGCCTGCCCAGCCACCGGAAGCGCCACGATCAGGAGCAGCACGACCGCTCCGATGATCCATGGCGCCGTCGCCGACACACGGACGTGCGACAGCCGGTCGATGACCGTCCTTGGTCGCCGTGCGGCCTCGGCCACGACCCAGATCACGCCCGACAGCGCGAACCAGGCAAGCCCCAGGTAGCTGTAGCTGTAGAGCGCGCCGGCGACCAGCACGACGGCGGGCACGATCAGCCAGATCCGGGCGACCGTGCGCGTTCGCGCCCACCGTGGCGTGACCTGGTCGAGGAGCACCACGAACGCGAGCAGCAGCGAAGCCAGGATCGTCTCCTTGAACGACGCCTCCCCGTAATAGGCGGCGAACAGGTAGGCGAAACCGCACGTGATTCCGACCAGGACCCGGCGCCATGGAGCTTCGCCTGCCACCAAGCCGGCCGCCACCATCGCGGTGATCGGGACGACCGCGACGATCAACGAAGTGAACGCCAGGTCGAGCCGCACGCCGCCCCCGGAGGCGACGGCGTCGGCGAGGCTGTGGGGCCCGAGCGGGTAGCCGCTCGGAGGAGGCCACAGGAAGTCCATCAGCCGCGAGCGCAACGCCTCGGCCCAGAGGAGATGGTTGGAGGTGTCGTTGTCGACACTGACGCCAATGAGCCCGATGCGGCCGCTGGCCAGGAACGGCAGCGAGGCGCCGATGATCGACACGCCGGCGATCACCAGCTCGTCCCAGTAGAAGCGCAGCCGGCGGCGCCAGATCAGGAACGCCAGGGCCATGACGACCGCCACCGCGCCCACTACGGCCGCGGTGACCGCGCGCCCGGGGAGCTTGATCGCAATGCTCTCGATGATGATCAGCGCCGCCAGGCCGACCGCCGGCGCGGCCCAGGCGCGCTGATCGTCGAACCCGCCGGTGCAGATCGCCCGTCCAACGAGGACCGACGCCAGCAGGAGCGCAACCACGCCTCCGTATACCTGGACGAACATCAGAACGGCTCGGCGTCAGTCCGGGCCGATCGCTAGCGGCGGCGACGCAAGCCCAGGATCGAGAGCAGGAACGACGAGAAGAACAGCTCGATGCCGACGATGATCAGCGTTGCCGAGAGGACGGCCATCCGCTCGTCGGCGAGCGGTCCGAAGCCGCGGTGGATCCAATCGATGACGATGACGGCGCCGATCACAAAACCGGTCAGCACGATCCCGCCGCCCAGGATCAACCCGTGCTCGAGCCGGAAGCGCGCGCGCATCCGATCGAACCAGCGATCCTGCTCGCCCATGAAATAGGTGCCGTAGGCATGGGCGCAGATTCCGAGCGCCATGACCTGCGTGCCGACGATCGTGAGCAGTGAGCCTCCGATCAACGCGTGGATGTCCCATTCGCGTCCGAACACGGCCAGGCGGCTGATCACCACCAGTTCGATCAGCGCGCCCACCGTCGCCATCGCCGCGCCGGGGGCGATAAACAGGAAGTTGGGAGAGTGGACGAGCAGGAACCGCAGGTGACGCCACCCGTCGCGGAAGCTCGAGAGCTTCGACTCGCCGACCCGGGGGTGGTATTCGATCGCGAACTGACTGACGACCAGCTTCTGCTTTGCCGCCCGGATCACCATCTCCGACGCGAACTCCATTCCGGTGGTACGCAGGTCGAGTACCGGCAGTCGGTCCCGGCGGACGGCCCGCATCCCGCAGTGGACGTCCTCGACTCCCGAGCGGAAGAACAAATTGAGGATCGCGGACAGCACCGGGTTCCCGATATAGCGGTGATGCCACGGCATCGCCCCGGGATGGATGTTCTTCATGCGGTTGCCGATCACCAGGTCGGCTCCCGCTTCGAGCTCGTGGAGGAACCGCGGGATCTCGTTGAAGTCGTAGGTCATGTCGGCGTCGACCATCACGATGAAACGGCCTCGCGCCGCAGCGAACCCGGCCAGGTAGGCGCTGCCGTAGCCGCGCTCGCGCTCGAGCACGACGCGCGCGCCGGCGGACGCGGCCAGCGCGCCGCTGCCGTCGTCTGATCCGTTGTCGACGACAATTACCTCGCCCTCGATGTCGCTGGCCGACATCGCCAGCCACGCCAGGCGGACGCACTCGGCGATCGTCTCGGCCTCGTTTAGGCACGGGATCACGACGGAGACGTAAGGACCCACATCGGGGTCTCCGGGTATGGCCCGGCGGGGTCTCTCTTGCTGGATGGTGTTCATGCCTCGAGCTGCCTGCCTACTGCTTGTAACGCAGACAGCGAGCAAATGTCGCGCCTCAGCAGGGCGATCGTAGCGCAACATGTGGGAACCTCCGGCGCCCCATGCGCATCTGTCTGGTCTATGACTGCCTGTTCCCACACACCGTCGGAGGCGCTGAGCGCTGGTATCGCAGCCTAGGAGAGCGGCTCGCAGCGGAAGGTCACGAGGTCAGCTATCTGACCCTGCGGCAGTGGGATCGCGGGGTCGATCCGGGCGTCCCGGGCGTGGCGGTGAGGACCGTCGGGCCGCGGATGGCGCTCTACAGCCGGCCCGGCCGGCGGCGGTTGCTCCCCCCGCTGGTGTTCGGGGCTGGCGTGCTCGGACACCTGCTGCGCCACGGCGGTCGCTACGACGTCGTCCACACCGCGTCGTTCCCGTACTTCTCCCTGCTCGCCGCCGGGATCGCTCGCCTCCGCTGGCGCTACGGCCTCGTTGTCGATTGGCACGAGGTCTGGACCCGCGGCTATTGGCGCGAGTACCTCGGTGCCACCGCCGGCGACGCCGGCTGGCTGGTTCAGCGGCTGTGCGTCCGGGTCCCCCAGCGCGCGTTCTGCTTCTCGCGCCTACACGCCGCCCGGTTGCGCCAGGAGGGACTGCGGGGTGAGGTCACGATCCTGCCGGGCGAGTACGACGGGCCCGTCGTGGGGCGCCCCTCGCCGGACGCGGGCTCGCTCGTCGTGTTCGCCGGACGCCACATCCCCGAGAAACGCGTGCCGGAGATCGTCCCCGCAGTGGCGCAGGCGCGTGCGCACCTGCCGGGGTTGCGGGCGACGATCCTGGGGGACGGCCCCGAGCGCGGCAAGGTCCAGGCGCTCGTCCGCGAACTCGACCTGACCGGCGTGATCGACGTACCAGGGTTCGTGACCACCGCCGAGGTCGACGGCGCGCTGTCGCGGGCGCTGTGCCTGCTGCTGCCGTCGAGGCGCGAGGGGTACGGGCTCGTCGTGATCGAGGCGGCATCGCGGGGGACGCCGAGCGTCGTGGTGGCGGGCCCCGATAACGCCGCGGTCGAGCTTGTGCTCGAGGGCTGCAACGGTCTGATCGCGCCGTCGGCCTCCCCAGAGGACCTGGCGGCGGCGATCGAGGAGGTCGCCGCGCGCGGACGCGAGTTGCGCGAGTCCACCGCCGCATGGTTCGCGGCCAACGCGGAGCGGATGTCGGTCGACAACTCGCTGAAGGTGGTGGTGGGCGCCTACCGGACGCGGTAGCGCTGGACCAGGTACGCGCTGTGCGTAGGGTCGATCCTCGCGAGCGCCCGGGCGGCGGGTCCGCCGAACGGGTAATACCCGGAGCCCGCGCTCGCGTCGAGCGTCAGCCGGTGACTCGCGGCCAGCTCGGCGAGCGCGCGGCCGGTGAAGATCCGCAGATGGCGGTGGATCCGCTCGCCGTAGCGCTGCTCCTCCAGCGACAGCGGGTTGCCGACCACCGCCTCATCGCTCACATGGCAGGGAAGGGGCTGCCAGCCGACCATCAGCGCAACGACGTTGTGCCAGCTCGCGAGGTTGTTCGTCGAGACCACCGCATACCCGCCCGGCTTCAGCACCCGGTGAATCTCGCGCATGAAGTGGTCGGTCTGCGCGAGATGCTCGATCACCTGGTTCGAGTGCACGGCGTCGACGGACGCGTCCTCGAGGGGCCATGGGTCGGTGATGTCCACCTGGTGCACCTCGACGCCGCGCGCGCGAGCGGTCTGCACGAACTGGTCGGCCAGCTCGAGGCCGATCACCGATCCCGCCCCGGTATGGTCGCGGAGCTTGACCGCGTCGGCGCCGTCGGCGCAGCCGACGTCGACGAGCAGGCCGCCGCGGCACGGAAGCATCAGTCCCATGACCGCGTGCTTGTTCTCCACGGCGGCGCGTGAATAGACCCCGACCAACGAGCGCACGCGGGCCATGGTAGGGCCCCGCGCTAGCATCGCCGCGCTATCGCGTCCGAGCAACCACAGTGCCCGATCTGCGCGGCCCGCCTCCGCCCGCCAACGATCGAGGCGCCGGACCGGCTGCACGGCACCCCCGGGCGGTTCCGGGTCGCGTGCTGCCCACGTTGCGGCGCCGGGGTGACGCTCCCGCGGGTCGGCGACGACGAACTCGGCTCGTTCTATCCGGATGACTACGGGCCGTATGAGCAGCCGAGCCGGTGGCTCGAACGGGTCGTCTCACGGGCGATCCGCAGCTTCCAGGGCCGGCGGGCGCTGCGCAGCGATCCGCTGTCGGCGCTCTCGGAAGGGGGCCCGAGACGCGCCCTCGACGTCGGCTGCGGGCGGGGGGACCTGTCGGCGCTGCTCGCCCGCGCCGGCTGGGGCATGACCGGGATCGAACCGTCGCCGTCGGTCTGCGCCGTGGTGGCAGCGCGCGGCATCGACGTGCTGTGCGGGACGCTCGGCACGGTCTCGCTCGAGCCCGCTCGCTACGACGCCGCGATCTTCCGGCATTCGCTCGAGCACACCAACGACCCCGTGGCCGACCTCGCTGCGGTCGCCCGTGCGCTCGCCCCCGGCGGTCTGGTCCTGGTGACGGTGCCGAACTTCGCCAGCTGGCAGGCTCGCCGCTTCGCCGGCCGCTGGTACCACCTCGACCTGCCCCGCCACCGCGTTCACTTCACGCCGGTCGCGCTCGAGACGGCCTTTCGAGCTGCTGACCTCGACGTGGTCTCGACCACGACCTCATCGACGGCCGTAGGCCTGCCGGCGTCGCTCCAGTACCGGGTGTTCGGGCGCTGCCTGTTTCCGGGTGGGCTTCCGTTGCGGGTCGCCGCGGGGTTGTGTGCGCTCACCCTGCCTCTCACCTGGGCGCTGGACCGCGCCGCCGGCGGCGGTGACGTCCTCCACATCGTGGCGCGGCGCGCGGCGCCTGGCATCTCGTAACGTCTCGCTCGCATGGCGCTTCTCTCGGATCCGGCCCGCCGCGTTCTGCTGGTCGCCTACTTCCACCCGCCCATTCCCTTCCTGGGCGGCGACCCGTGGAGCGCCCTGGTCAAGGAGTTGCGCAAGCTCGGTCACGAGGTCACGATCGTCACGACTCGCGGTTATGGCGATTTGCCGACCGATGCCGAGCAAGGGGTGGTGCGGACGCTCGACCTTACCTCGGTGGATGTATTGCGCCGGCTCCTACGTCGTCCGACGGTGGCGCGCGAGGGCGAGGCCTCGGCCGTGTGGAAGCGTCCCCCGCCGATCCTCACGCGCGTGATCGTTCCCGACGCGCACCTGGTGGGTTGGGCTGCCTGGGCCGTGCCGACCGTGCGCCGGCTGATCCGCCAGCGCGCGGTCGAGTGCGTTATCACCACCTCCCCGCCCGATTCGACCCACCTGATCGGCCTAAGCCTCGGGCGAGATCGGCCCGCGTGGATCGCCGACTTCCGCGACGGATGGACGTTCGAGCCGCTCAGGGAGCCGTTTTTGACGGAGCCGCAGCGGCGCCTTGATGGCTGGCTGGAGACGCGGGTCGTCCGCCATGCCGATCAGGTGATTGCCCCCACCAGCGTGTTCATCGACGACTTCCGCTCGCGGTTCGGCCGCGAGGGCGGCGTGGTGCCAAACGCCTGGGACACCGACCTGGAACCTGAGGTGGCGCGCGCCACCCCACCGGCGCTGGCGACCGACCGGGTGAACCTGGTCTACACCGGCACGCTCGGCGGACTGCGCGGACACGATGATCGGGCGCTGCTCGAAGCCCTCCGCTGGATCGTGCGCGAGGATCGCAACACCGCGAGCCGGCTACGGCTGGTGATCGCTGGTCGGCTGATGGACGACGAGGCCATGGTGCTGCGCGCCCCCGACATTCAGCCGATCATCGAGATCGCGGGCGCGCTGCCTCGGCCTGAGGCGCTTGCGCTCCAGCGACACGCGGACGCGCTGCTTCTGATCACCTCCGAACACAAGTCGGTGGCCCACGGCAAGCTGTTCGAGTACCTGGCCGCGGGCCGGCCGATCCTGACACTCGCCTCCGACAACGAACCGGCCCGGATCGTCCGCGCGACCCAGACCGGCGAGGTCGTCCCGCACGACGACGTCGGTGCAATCGTGGCCGCGCTGCGACGCGTCGCGGACCGATCGCTCGGCTTCGCTCCTTGCGACGTCGAGCGGTACACCTACCGGGTCGCGGCGCAGCAGTTGGCGACCGAGATCGAAGGCGCGATCGCGCGGCGAGCGCGCCGCATCGGCGGCGAGCCGCCGCTCCGGCGGCGTTCTGCGGGATGATGTAGCCGTGACTCTCGAGCAGCGGCAGGACAAGCTGGACGACGCCAACGCGGACTTCTGGTCCGAATTGTGCGGCACGCACCTCGCGCGCTCGGTCGGCGTCGAAGACGCCTCGGCCGCGAGCCTCGGGCGCTTCGATCGCGCGTACATGGACCTTTATCCGTACCTCGAGCGCTACCTACCGTGGCGATCGGGCGAGCGGTTGCTGGAGATCGGGCTGGGATACGGGACCGTCGGACAGCTGCTCGCCGAGCGGCGACTGGATTACCACGGTCTGGACATCTCGCCGGGACCGGTGGGGATGATGGTTCACCGGCTCGAGCTGCTCGGCGTCGAAGACGCTAGCGCCCGGGTGACCCAGGGCTCGGCGCTCGCGATTCCCCATCGCGACGGGTCGTTCGACGTGGTGGTCAGCATCGGCTGCCTGCATCACACCGGCGCGCTCGCGCAGGCGATCCAGGAGGTTGGCCGTGTCCTTCGCCCGGGTGGTGAGGCGATGGTCATGGTTTACAACCGCAACTCTTATCGCCGTGCGGTCATGCTCCAGTGGCAGGCGTTCCGCCAGGGCGTGTGGTTCAGCCGCGGGCGGCGGGCCGAGTACGTGCGCGGAAGCTACGACGCCAACTCCGAAGGCGCGCCGGCTCCTGCCACCGAGTTCAGCTCCGCCCGCGATGTGCGCCGCATGTTCGCCGGTTTCTCCGAGGTCCGGGTGAGACGCGAGAACTTCGACGACTTCGCGCTCACCCTCGCGGGCCGCACGCTGTTCATCCCGCGCAGGGTCATGCTGGGCAACGTGGCCCGGGTTGCCGGATCCGATCTGTACGTCACCGCGAGAAAGTGAGCCCCACCAAAGTTCCGGGGATTCTGGTCGTCTATCACCGCCCAGACTATCGCTTCCCGCTCGAGCCGTTCGTCGACGCTTCCACAGTGCGGGAGCACATCCACGCGTTTCGCGCTCATTCGCGCTTTGCCGTGTGGGAGGTCAATACTCATCTAGGTTTCCCGAGCCACCTGAAGCGTGTACATCCCGCGGCGGTGTTCCTGCATTATTCACTGTGGCCAACGAACGGTTACCTCATCCCGAAACGCATGAGGGAATGGCTCCGGCAAATCGATGCGTACAAGGTCGCGTTTTTCCAGGATGAGTTCCACTTCTGTCAGCAGCGGTTTCGAGTTCGTCAACGACATCGGCGTCGATCTGATCTACACCCACGTCCACCCCGAGGACATCCCGCAGGTTTGGGGCCGCTACACGCCGCGAGCGAGGGCTCGCTTCAATTACCCTGGGTACGTCGACAGCCAGATGGTCGCGGCCGCCGCGAGGTTCGCGCGGCCGGACGCTGAGCGCGACATCGACGTCGGCTATCGAGGCCGGCCGCTTCACCCATATATGGGCTCGGGATCTCTGGAGAAGTCGCTCATCGGCGACCGGTTCAAGGAGCTCGCCGCCGGCACCGGGCTGACCGTCGACGTCGACACGACCGAGGCGGGGCGGCTGTACGGTGACGACTGGTACCGCTTCCTCGCGCGCTCCCGGGCCGTGCTGGGCGTCGAGTCGGGCACCTCGTACATCGATCTCGAAGATGAGGTGCTTGGCGACTACCAGGCGCGGGTCGAAGCCGGGCGCCCGGTCACGCTCGAGGCGCTGCAGGACGGTCCACTCGGGCGTCTGGATCACAACTTCTCCTACCGCACGATCAGCCCGCGACACTTCGAGGCGGCCGCGTTCCGGATCTGCCAGGTCATGTTCGAAGGCGAGTACTCCGGGGTGCTCGAGCCGATGGTTCACTACGTGCCGCTCAAGAAGGATTTCTCGAACTTCGACGAGGTCGTCGAGCTGATCCGAGACGGCCGCGCGCGGGAACGAATCGTTGAGAACGCGCATCGCGACCTGATCCGATCGGGCAACTACTCCTACGACCGTTTTGTCGCCGGGGTCGACGATGACCTGACCGCGGCCGGCCTGACCCCCGCCGTCGGTCCTGCGCAGCGCGCGGAACTGAGTCGCGAGATCGAGCACGGCCGAACGTGGCGACGGACTGTGATCGAGGCGAAGTACCTCAGCATCGTCCCGCGACTGATCATCGCCCGCCGCATGCCGTGGGCGTGGGCGCGCGACCTCCTGCGGATCCCCGAGGGGGCGCTGCCGGACAAGAAGTGACCCGGCGCCGATCCGGCTCAGGTCATTCGGCCGATTGCAGGGCAGCGGTCTCGGCCGCCGTGCCGGCGACCTTGCGACGGATGAACGCCAGCACCGGCTCCGGAAGCGTGCGCAGAGCAAACGTGCGGAGGGCAACTGCGAGCGTCACCCAGAGTGCGACCTTCATCCACACCGCCCTGTCGGTGAGGGTCGCGAGCCGATGGACGAGGTCGAGCCGCCGGGACCGGGTCCGGCGAGGTGCGTCGGCGACGACCACGGCCTCGACGTCGCGAACCAGGCGCTCGTATGTGTACGCGCCCGATGCGACGACCTGCTCGTACGCCGCTTCGGTCAGGCGGGTGCGCTCGGTATCTGAGTCGATGAGGTCGAGCACCTCGTCGAGGTTGCTGAAATCCCGGCGGAGTTCGATGTAGTGCTCGCCTGGGCGAAGGATTCCGTTGTAGCTTCCTTCGATCAGCACCTGCGCCGTACGGGTCGCGCAGGCCTCGAGGTGGCGAGGCGAGATCGCGAAGTACTGGATCTCACCGTCGGCGCCCGCGAAGCAGTTTGCCTCGACTTCCTCGAATGAGGCGCCGGGATGATCGGCCAGGTAGCGGACGCTCGCCTCATAGAACTGGCCGTCCGCATCGTGCACGCTGGCCCCGCCCTCCACCCCGAGCGTGTACTTGCAGTTCGCGAGGAATCTGTACCAATCGTCGCCGCGAATTGTCGAGGCCGCGCCGGTTGCGATGTCGACCGCAAGCCCGCGTGCCGCCGCTGCCTCTCCCACTCGCTCGGCGATGTCTGTCTTGAGCAGCCCGTGACGACCGAGCGCCGGAGGTAGGCGGGCGGCGCGGTAGCCGATCGAGATCCGACGCTCGCCCTGCGCGCGCACGATCGTCTCGATCCGCGCGAGCGTACTCGGCGCCAGGTAGCCCGTCAGCACGCGCGAGATCGAGGTCCGATCACGATCGACTCCCCGGTACAGAGTGTCCCACGCCGTTTCGGGAGCCACCGAGAACACGTGGTCGATCTCGAGCTCCTTGATCAGCGACACAAGTGCGCGCGATCGCAGGTGCTCGTCCTGCGGCAAGGCCACGCGGTGGCGTCCGACGCCTTGCAGCCGACTCAGGCGTCGGAGGTGCCGGTCCATCAGGGGCGGATTGACTCGGTCCCAGAGAAACGTGTTGTGGAAGATCACCGCGTCGAACTGGATGCGCGAAAACCACGTCGGCACCCGGCGCATCCCGACGTTCAGGTACCAGCACCGGGCCGTCGAATGGCGCTCAAAGGCATAAAGCGAATCCCGCACCGTTACGACCGGAGGCCACTGCAACACGTCGTAGACGATCAGGATGTTGTTCACCGTCGACTCTCCTGCTCGATCAGCGTCCATTGCTCCGGCGTAGCGATCTCATGTACATCGACGCCAAGCTTGTCCGCGAGCAGCTCGAGCTTGTCCAGCATCGTGGCCGGCTCAGACCGCCACCAGAAAGGATGGATCAGCAGCTGAAGCTGGTCGTAGGCTCGATCGGTCAAAATCTTCGCGAGGTCGACACCTCGCCAGTTTTGATTCGAGTCCGAGACGTAGCCGATGTCGGCGAAAAAACGCGAGCCGTATGTGTTGATCAGACTGGCCGGGAGTGACAGGTGGTCCACGCCGCGCCGTCCCGGCATATGGAAGGAGACGACGCGCACGTCGTGTGAGAAGGCCTGCGCGAGCCGTCGCGCCTGCTCGGCGATCTCGTCCAGGGCCTGCTCGTCCGATTCGATCGAGCTGGCGTCGAAATGAAGCCCGAGGCGGTGGCCGCAGGCGAGCGTCTCAGCAATCGCCGCGCGATTCTCTGCAGTGTCGATGCTGTACCAGCGCGAGTCGATATGCAGGCAGTACGTCGCGAGCACACCCAGCTCCGCCTCGAGCGCCGCCATCGGCGGCATGAACTCGGGCGCATAGTCGATGTCGTGACGCAGCAGGATCTCGGACCCTACGCGCGCCTTAGGTTCATCGAGGCTCTCGAAACTGACGAACCGGTATCCTTCGGCCACGGCTAGCGCGAGATAACGCTGATACTCCGCGAGCGTGAAGTCACATCGAATCATCGGACAACCCGTCTCTCAGCGTGCGGTGGCGGCGCCGTTCGCCGCGAGTACCTGACGGATCCCGTCCGCAAACGACATCGAGGGCATGTCCGGAAGCATCCGGTCGAGTAGCGTCCGATCCGCGATGAAGCCCGGCGGATCGACACCCGCGCTGAATGCGAATCTCGGCGCCCTGTCCATCGCCCGGCCGATCTCCTCGGCGAGGCTGCGTATCGTCATCCGCTCGGAGCCCCCTAGGTTCACCACCTCGCCGCCGGGCTCGGGGATTGCATCTGGCGAACTGGCGGCGTACCACACGGCACGCGCCACGTCGCTCACGTGGATCGGGCTGAGGGGGAGCCCCGATGAACCCTGCACGGTCACGGCCTCGTCGTCCTCAACCCGCCGAATCAGATTCGCCACCAACTGATCACGCTGGTCGGCGCCATACACAGTGAAGATGCGGACGAGCCAGCACGAGAACAGGCCCCGGTACTGCTGGATCAGCAATTCCGCCGCTCTCTTGGATGCCGAATAGTAAGAGGTGCAGAGAAGCGGAGAGCGCTCGGTGAGCGGCTGGTGGCTGGGCTCGTACATCGTTGCGGTTGAAGCGAACACAAAGCGTCCGACGCCAGCATGACGCGCGTAATCGAGCAGTCGCGCCGTTGCCCCCAGGTTCACCTCGAACATGTCGCTCGCCCCTTCGGGGAAGTCACGGTACTCGCGGGACTGCGCGAGATGTACGATGGCGTCGACTCGCCATGGCAGTTCTCGCGCGAAGTCTGGGTCGCGGAGGTCGAGCGCGAGCCACCGGACGGCCCCCTCGGTGGCGGCAGCGCCGGAACTCGATGGGTTGCGCGTAAGCGCGATGATGTCGGACGTGACGGCCGCCGTCCGCAGCAACTCCCGGCCGATGAGACCGGTCGCCCGGTTACCAGAACCGTCACACCGGCGGGCCCGGCTGCAGCCTAAAGAAGTGGTTGCTTCGGAATTCGTCGACGACGTGGGCTTCACTGTCCACGACGTGCAACCCGCTCCGAGCGAACAGATCCTCAGCGGAGGACACATCCAGGCGCTTGACGTGAAAGACGTCGTCGTAGCCGTTCGGCGGCTTCAGGCGGTTGTACCACTCGGGCGAGATCCGGGGCGCGGGCGCCTCTGGGGTTTTGTGTCCGACGAATGCCAAGACCGTCCCGCCGGGGCGGCGGACCCGGACCGCCTCTCGTAGCGCCGAGACCGGATCGACGAAGTGATCAAGCGTCGTTGCGAAGACGACGTGGTCGAAGGCGCCATCGGCGAACGGCAGGTGTTCGGCCAACCCACGCACCTGCACGTAGTCGGCCTGGCGCTCGCCGACGATCGGGTCCACGCCCACGAACCGCGTCTGCGGCGGCGCGGCGCTGAAATGGCTCGGCCACGCCTGTGGTCCGCAGCCGACATCCAAGACGTCGCCGGAGAGTCTGCAGAACTCCCCGAACAGGCTGAAGTCGGGCCGATCCCCAATCGCGAGGTTGTGCTCGGGGTCGGCCTCGTAGCTGGCAATGCCGTTCTCTTGGAGTACCTCCCACGCTCCCCACGCGTCCGAGCGCAGGAGTTGCTCGGGAGGCCGCAGATCCCAAGCCTGGGCAAGCCGCGGATAGGAGGTCCCGCACGATCGGCAGCGGGCCGGAGCGTGGCCGAGGATCGCTAAGCTCCCACGGCAGCGCGGACACGCGAGGATCGCGTGCAGCTCTGGCTCGGTCCAGACTCCCACGGTGTGGGGGCGAGTGACGTCCATACCGGGGAGCGTACCGAGTCTCCGGCCAATCTCGGTGGAGAGGCGGGTTGAAGGACCAATGTGCGGAGTGACCGGCATATTCCAGTTGGATGGTGATCCCGTCGAGCCGGCGACCCTGCGTGCGATGACCGATGCTGTGGTCCACCGCGGCCCCGATGGCGAGGGCTACTTCCACGAGGGTCCAATCGGGCTCGGCCACCGGCGACTTGTCGTGATCGACCCGTCGACGGCGGCCGACCAGCCGATGGCGACGCCCGACGGTCGCTACGTCCTCAGCTACAACGGTGAGGTCTACAACTTTCGCGAGCTGCGCGGAGAACTCGAGTCATGTGGGGTGCGCTTCCGCTCCCACGGTGACACGGAGGTCGTCCTGTACGCGCTGGCCACGTGGGGTACCGAGGCGCTGTCCCGGTTCAACGGAATGTTCGCGCTCGCGCTGTGGGACACCCGCGAGCGGCGGTTGGTCCTGGCCCGCGACCGGTACGGAATAAAGCCTATGTACTACGCCCGGGTAGGCGACACGTTTCTGTTCGGTTCCGAGATAAAGGCACTGCTCGCGCACCCCGACTATCGCGTGGACATCGATCGGCGAGCGTTGCTCGAGTATTTCACTTTCCAGAACATGTTCACGAGCCAAACGCTGTTTCGCGGGGTCTCCATGCTGCCGGCCGGGACGCTGATGGAAATCGGCGACGGCGTCGGCGAGCCGCGTCGCTATTGGGACTTCAGCTTCCACGAGCCCGCCGAGCCGGGCACCGAGGACGAATACCTCGAGGAGCTCGACCGCCTGTTCCGTCAGGCGGTCAACCGCCAGCTCGTCGCCGACGTACCGGTTGGCGCGTATCTGAGCGGCGGGACCGACTCGGGCTCGATCGCGGCGTTAGCCGCGGCCGAGATCGAGTGGCTGCACACCTTCACGGTCGGATTCGACCTGCGGTCGGCCTCGGGTCTCGAGCTAGCGTTCGACGAGCGCGAGCGAGCTGAGCACCTCTCGTATCTGCTGAAGACCGAGCACTACGAGATGGTGCTCAAGTCTGGAGACATGGAACGCGTCATGGGGAGACTCATGTGGCACCTGGAGGAGCCTCGCGTTGGCCAGAGCTACCCGAACTTCTACGCCGCGCAACTCGCCTCAAAGTTCGTCACGGTCGCGCTGTCAGGCGCAGGCGGGGACGAGCTGTTCGGTGGGTATCCCTGGCGTTACTACCGGGCCGTGGTCAACGACGACTTCGAGCACTACGTCGACAAGTACTACCGGTTCTGGCAGAGGCTCATGCCGAACACGACGATCGCGCGCGTCTTCGCGCCGATCAGCGCCGACGTGAGGGGCGTGTGGACGCGCGACATCTTCCGTGACGTGTTCGCACACCATCCGGACGAGTTCGTGCGTCCCGAGGACTACATCAACTACTCACTGTATTTCGAGGCGCGAACGTTCCTGCACGGTCTGCTGGTGGTTGAGGACAAGCTGTCGATGGCCCACAGTTTGGAGACCCGGGTGCCGTTTCTCGACAACGACCTGGTCGACTTCGCTCAGCGCCTGCCGGTGAGGATGAAGCTCGGAAACTTGGGCGAGGTGATCCGGCTCAACGAGAACGAGCCCGGGCCGAAGACCAAGCAGTTCTTCGAGCGCACGCGCGACGGGAAGCTGCTGCTGCGCAAGGCGATGGAGCGGCACGTGCCGGCTCCGGTCGCCCAGGCACCCAAGCAGGGCTTCTCCGCCCCCGATGCGAGCTGGTTCCGTGGCGAGAGCATCGACTACGTGCGCCGGACTCTGCTCGACCGCGACGCCGCGATCTACGAGTACCTCGACCGTGCCTCAGTGCATGAGCTGATCGACGAGCACCTGAGCGGCCGCGCGAATCACCGCCTGCTGATCTGGTCGCTGCTGTCCGTCGAGCAGTGGTGCCGGACCTTCCTACTCGGCGAGCGACCCACCGTGGCCCGGTAGCCGGGCGTCCGAGGCGGCTAGTCACCGACCGAGACGCGGGCCCGGCGCTCGTCGACCTCGCGCTTGTGATCCCGGCGCCACTCGATCAGGGCGCGGAGGCCCTCCTCAAGCGGGACCGTCGAGCGGAACCCGAGTTCAGCCGCAGCGCGGTCGGGTGAGCCGATACGGTTTTTCACGAACGTCAACCCGGCCGGCTCGTACCGAATTCCCACGTCGGAACCGGTGACCTTGAGCACGAGTTCGGCGAGCTCCTGCAGCGACGTGCGAATCCCGGTCCCGACGTTGTAGAACCGGTCCGTGGGGTCGGCCTTCATCGCGCACACGTTGGCTTCGGCGCAGTCTCCGACGTAAACGAAGTCATATGCCTGGCTGCCGTCGCCGAAGAGCACGACCGGCTCGTCTCGGTCGATCGCGTCGAGCATCTTCATGATGACCGCGATGTAGGCGCCGTGGTAGTCCTGACGTGGCCCGTACACGTTCATGTAGCGCAAGCCGACGTAGTCCAGGCCATAGCGGGCGTGGAGGGAGCGGGCCATCGCCTCACCCGCGACCTTGGTGGCGCCGTAGAAGTTCGTGAAGTTGAACGGGTGATCCTCGGTCATCGGCTCCTCGACCGCGTCTCCGTACACCGACGCCGACGAGGAGTACACGAGGCGCTCGACCCCTGCCGCGATGCAGGCCTCGAGGACATTGAACGTGCCGCGGATGTTGACGTCAAAGGCGGCCCGCGGGTATTCGTGACACTGCAGAAGCCACAGAGCGGCGAAGTGGAACACACCGTCGGCGCCGTCGAGTGCCGCGGCGAGGACGTCGGTCTGACAGATGTCGCCACCGGCCTCGAAGATCCTGACGCGGTCATCGGCCATGGCGTTCGCCAGGTTCTCGGCGCTGCCACGCACGAAATTGTCGTAAATGACGATCTCGGCGACGTCCTCGCGCGTCAGCGCATCGACCGTGTGCGAACCGATGAGACCGGCGCCACCGATAACGACGAGTTTCTTTCCGCGGATGTCCATGGATCTCTTTCTATCGTATGGAACGGGAGTCCAGCAGCCGCGCGGTGCCGTCGGCGCCGCAGTGCATGAGCGCGTCGACGATTGACAGCCCGCGCTGCGGCGTCGCTGCCAGTTGGGGATAGGTCGGAGCCTCGAAGTCCTGAAAGCGGAGTCCAACCCCGGCAGTCGTGAACTTCTCGTCCTCCTGGTAGCCGCCGGCGCCTCCTCCGGCGAGGTAACTGTCGCCGCCGACCTTCCGGGTGAGCTCGATCAAGAGGTCGGTCGCGGTCCCTATCGCGCCCAGGGTCGACGCGCGTACGAACTTGGTGATGTCGAGCCCGATCGCAGTCCCGAGTCGACTGACGGCTGCCTCGTTGTATTCAGCGAGCAGCGGGCTGTTATTCATCACGATCTCAGTGACGAGCGGGATCGTCTCTTCGAAATGGGGCGCGCGGCGATAGTTCTGTTCGATCGTCGCCAGAAGCTTTCGCCGCCAAGGCCGGGACTCGTCGATCTCCATCTCGTCGACTCTGCGCGTTCCGTGGTATGCCCGCACGACAGGAACCGTGACCCAAGTCGGCTCGCCGGCGACGAGTAGCTTGACGCGGTTCATCCAGGTCCCGTTCTTCTTGGGGAACTGAACGTTGTCGAGCACGACGAACACATCGCTGCGCGCCAGCTTGTCGAACCAGCCTAGCCACGGCAGGAAATTCGGCTGGTGAATCGCAACGATGCGCTCGTCGACCGCTGGAGCGGGTTCGGGGGCGCGAATCAACCGCGCTTCCCCGGCTCGGGGTCGCCTGCGAGAAGCCCCGAGTAGATCGCATCGAAGCGCGCGGCGGCGGCGCGAGCAGAGTGCCACTTAGCGGCGAACTCGCGGCCGCGCCGGCCCAGCTCAGCGCGCTTCTCGGGATGCTCGATGAGATCGACCAGGACTTCGCGGACAGTGTCGGGGGTGGCGCTGACGACTGGAAGCTCGTCGACGTATCCCGGGATCTCGGAGCGCATGCTGTCGAGCCACTCGGGGCGCAGGTAGCAGACCACGGGCTTGCCCAACATCATCGCCTCGCGGGCGGTGGCGCCGAAGAAACCGTAGGTCAGCATGTCGACGAAGATGTCGGCCTGCACCTGGTAATAGCGGACTTCACGGTTGGGCACGCTTTCGAAGGACATCAGCTCGACGTCGTGGCCCTCGCGCTTGAGCTGCTCGATCAGCGGCAGGTAGATGTGGCTCGATTTGATGTTGCGGTTGGTGCCCGTCTCGGTGCGTGAGGTCGCATTGCCGACCGAGTGGTAGATCTTCACGGTCGCGTCGCGGTACGGCAGCCGGAATGCGGCGGGCACCTCGAGATCGGGACGCCAGAAATTGTCATCCAGGCAGTAGAACTCGGGCTCCTCGTGCACCCGCGGATCGACGTTGTAGTCGATCCGGTTCCCGCCGACCAGGATCTGGTAGTCGGCCATGCTGTTGCGAAATGCGCCCCACGTGAGGTTGCGCACGTCGCTGCACACGATCGGGTTGTTACGCCAAGCGCAGTCGGTGCAGACCGGGCGATCGCCCCACGACGCGAACGACGTCTGTGAGACACCATCGAGACAGCCGTTGTTCGAATATACGATTCGCTTTCCGAGCCGCTTCAGCAGACGGATCTCGTCGCCGGCACGCAGATGCCTTGCCACCGCGTTATGCAGGTAAGCGCTGAACTTCATCGCGTGTGCGTTGCTGAAGTGGAAGATGTCGTACTGCCCAATCCAGCGCAGGTAATGACCCAGGTGACGCAGGGCTTGGTGCGGAGCATCGTTGTCAAGACGGAAATCTTCGCCGTGGTAGTACATCTGAGAGGCCGGGTTCGAATCCCAGTTGAGCACATCTGCCTTCCACCCCAGCTTCCGGAGTTCGCGCGAGAGGTACCAGGCGTTGTAATACGCCTGCCCGACGTAGAGAACCCTCCCCCGTGACGGAGGTGAGCTACGCAACATGAGATTCCTCCCGCAGGATCCCCATCATGACCAAGTCGCGTCGCTCGCCGTCGACGTAGGCAGCGCTCCGGAGCGTGCCCTCCTGTCGAAACCCGGCCTTCTCGTAGGCGCGAATGGCGCGGAGGTTGCCGGCGAAAACCTGGAGCTGCACTCGGACGACGCCGATGTCGCGAAAGGCGTGGGCGAGTAGGAGCCGCACTGCCTCCGTTCCGTACCCCTTGTTCCGCTGCGCGCTGACGCCGATTCTGATCTGGAGCTCCGCGGTGGAGTGCCTCAGGTCGATGTTCAGGAGCTGGCAGGATCCGATCAGCTCTCCGGAAGCGATAGCGCGAATGCCGAAGATGACTACGTCCGGTCGGTGACGGACGGCCTCGAACCACGTCGCGTGATCAGTCTCGTGCACGGGCGAATAGCCGGCGTTGTTGATCACCTCTTCGCGGTCATTGATCCACTGGAACAGTTGCTCGCGCTCGCTGTCACGTATAGGTGTCAGCTCGACATGCTTGCCACGCAGGAGCCCCGGCGCGTGCGCTCGAGTGGTCACGACCGAACCGAAGAAGGTTTCGCATCTGGCGAGCCCGCCGCGATGCTCCAATAGGACTGCGGGCGGACCGTCCCGCGTACCACCGCCCACGGGTAGTGAAAAGATTCGTCGGCCGTCGTGTTGAGCACGGAAAACGCCAACACCGATTGGACGAGATCGAGGGTGAGGCCGATCAAGCGGTGCAATGCGATGTCGATCTGAAACTCTCCCGGAAGCAGTGGAACGTCGAGCCAAGCGACGATCTCGTAAGGACCAGGTTCGACCGCGAACGGGGTGCCATCTCGGTCGACGTTATGCACGGTGAGGACACGGACGCCGTCGGCACCGGAGATCCCCAGCTCGATGGCGGCGTCGTCGACGGCCTCCAGTACCTCGAAGCGCATCCGCACTCCAAATCGCTCGCCGATCGCGAGTTGAGTGACTGCTTCTCCGGCATCGTTGAGCAGTGCCGCCGAGCGAAGGCGTACGGAACCCGTTCCGATGCGCTCAGCATCGGGGCGACCTCTGCTTCCCCACCTGTCTGCCTGAGCCCGGTGGCACGGAGATAGGCGGCCACGATCGAACTGACTGGGCCTTCGCCCGCGATCTTGCCGTCGCCGATCCAGTACGCGCGGGAGCACAGCCGCTGCATCGCGGACTAGGTTGTGACTGACGAATACAACCGTACGGCCGTGTTCGGCGACCTCGTGCATCTTGCCTAGGCACTTGCGCTGAAACTCGGCATCGCCGACCGCCAGCACCTCGTCGACGAGCAGGATCTCCGGCTCAAGATGGGCGGCAACCGCGAAGGCGAGCCGCACGAACATGCCGCTCGAGTAGCGCTTGACCGGAGTATCGATGAACCGCTCGATCCCCGAGAACTCGACGATGTCGTCGAACTTGGCCTGGATTTCGCGTCGCCGCATGCCGAGGATCGCGCCGTTGACGAAGATGTTCTCGCGGCCCGACAGCTCGGGATGAAAGCCGGTTCCGACCTCGAGCAGCGTTGCCACGCGCCCGCGCACCGTGATCCGGCCCTCGGTCGGCAGCGTGATCCGGGAGAGGAGCTTCAGCAGCGTGCTCTTGCCGGCTCCGTTTCGGCCGACGAGCCCGACCGCTTCGCCGCGCTTGATCTCAAGCGACACGTCGCGCAGCGCCCACAGCTCGCGGTCCTCGCTGCCGGCGGCGTTGGCGCGGCGACCGGCTCTGTCGCCGTCGCGATGGCCAAGCGCACGTGCCGGGGCCGTCGCGATCCGCTGTAGACGCTCGGCGAGCATGTCGGTGTCGGCCGGCACCGATCCGGTAGCGCTTGCCGAGATTCTCCACGCTTGATCACGGGCTCGCTCATGCGCGAACCGCTCAGATGACGTCGGCGAACGTGTGCTCGGTGCGTTGGAAGTAGATCGCACCGGTCACCAGGAGCAGGACGCTCACCGCGATCGGAATCAGCACGAGCGTGCCCCGGCCATGCCGCCGTAGGGAAGAGCATCCAGCGGTAGGTCTCGAGCACGCCCGACGATCGGGTTGAGCGCGTAGAAGGGACGAAGGTCGGCCGGTACAAGGTGAAACGGGTAGGTGATCGGGCTGACGAACAGGCCGACCATGATCACGAAGGGACGGCCAGATAGCACGTCGCGATAGCGGACGTTGAGCGCCGACAGCCACAGGCCGATGCCGAGCGCAGTCGCGAGGGCCAGCACCACGGCCAGCGGGATCAGGAGGATCTGGATCGGCGGCGTAATGCCGTAGACGCACCAGCGTCATCAGCACGACGACGAACGCGATCGCGAAGTCGACCAGCGGTGTGGCGACCGCCGCCAAGGGGATGAGCACGCGAGGGAAGTAGACCTTTGATATCAGCTCGCGGTTCGCGACCGTGCTGTTGGTCGACAGTCGTCATCGTCGCCGGCGAAGAACAGCCACAGCACCATGCCCGACACCGCGAACGCCGGGTACGGCACTCCCGCCTCCGACGGCACTTTCGCCAGGTGCCCGAAGAACACGCTGAACACGACCGCGAGCAGCAGCGGCTGGAGCACCGCCCAAAACGACGCCGATCGCCGACTGCTTGTAGCGAGCCGAGACTTCACGGCGGGCGAGCAGATACAGCAGGTCGCGGTGCTCCCACAGCTCTCGCACGGACGGGAACGAGAGCCCCTTCGGCGGGCTCGATCACCCGCACCGGTGCCGGGGGGCTGCCGGCCTCCATGGTCAGGCCGCTTGCAGCGCCTGCATGCGCTCTTGCGTGCCTGGCGATGCAGCGCTCGATCCAGTCGAGGTTCTCGCGGGTCCAGGCGATCGTGCGCTCGAGCCCTTCGCGCAGGCCGGTGTCCGCCGAGAAGCCGATCTCCGCGCGGGCCTTGTCGGTGGCGCCGTAGCGCTGACCCGAGTGGTCCCAGTCGCGCGCGCGGGGTCGAGCGCGATCGGGGTCGGGTTGCCGGTCAGCTCGTTGATCAGCTCGGCGAGCGTCGCGGATCGAGGTCTCGGCGCCGCTCGCCAGGTTGTAGACGCCGCCGGGCTCGCCGCTGGTCGCGCACGCGATAAGTCCCTGCGCCATGTCGCCCACGTAGATGAAGTCGCGGGTGGCGATGCCGCCATTCTCGACCGGCAGCGCCTCGTGGTGCAGCGCCTTGTAGATGAACGTCGGCACGACGTTGCGCCAGACAGTGTTGACCGTGCCCCGCCAGCGCCCCGCGCCGAGTACCTCGCCGGGGCCGTAGACGTTCTGGAAGCGGGCCTTGACCGCCGGCAGGCCGTGCCGGGTGAAGTAGTAGTTCGAGTAGTACTCGCCGATGATCTTCGAGATCTGGTACGGGCTGTCGAGCCACAGCGAGACCGGCGCGTCCTCGGTGGTGGCCTCTGCGCCGTCGAACGTCTTCTCGGCCACGGTGCACCCGGCCGATGCGTACACGACCCGCTCGAGGCTGTCGATGTCCTTGATCGCCTCGTACAGCCGGAGCGTCGAGAACGTGTTGTGCTCGTGGTCGGCAAGCGGGTCGACCATCGAGCTCTGGTTGCCGTGATAGGTGGCCAGGTGGAACGCGAAGTCGAGCTCGCGCGGCAGTCGCGCCAGCGTCGCGTCCTCGGTGATCGAGCCCTCGATGAACGAGATCGCGGGATCGTCGGGCAGGTTCTCGCGCTCGCTCGAGAGCAGGTTGTCGACGACGATGATCTGCGCCGGGGCGTGGTCCTCGAGCAGCGCCCGGACGAGATTGGAGCCGACGAAGCCGGCGCCTCCGACGACGAGGATCCGCGCCCCTGCGAGCGAGGCCTCCGGTCATTCGCCGACCCGCAGGTGCGTGTAGGTCTCCGCGATCCCGGACTCGCGGTAGTAGTCGATCGCGCGCCGCGACGCCCTGCTCGAGCGGAACGGTGACGTCCCAGCCGAAGTCGGCTCTGACCCGCGAAGGATCAAGCAGGATCGTGTAGGCGTCGTCCTCGCCGCGGGGCCGGACCTCGACGTCCTCCTCGAGCGTGATCCCGAGCGCGTCGACGGTGGCGTCGAACAGCTCCTTGATCGAGAAGTCCGAGCCGGTGGAGACGTGGTAGTGGCGGTGGCCGGTCGCCGTCGATCGACTGCCTGCACGACGACGTTGACGAGGTCGTCGATGTAGATGAAGTCGCGCCGGGTGTCCATCACGAAGCACGGCTTGCCGTCGGTCAGGCGCGAGTAGAAGGTCGGCAGCGGCCCCGAGATGTTGCGCGGGCCGTAGGCGTTGGCGAGCCGGAACGACACGAAGTCAAGCCCGCTGAGCTCGATGTACTGCTCGCCGGCGGTCTTCGAGATCGCGTAGCTCGAGTCGGGCCGGATCGGATGGTCGAGCGTGATCGGCTGCTCGAGCGGCCGCGTGCCGTAGCAGAGCGCGGTCTGGAAGTAGATCAGGCGCTCGACGCCCGCGGCCCGCGTCGGCCTTGACGACGTTCGCGGTTCCGAGCGCGTTGGTCGCGGACGTCCTCGGCCCAGTTGTCGGGATCCTTGTAGGAGGCGGCGGCATGGACCACGCAGTCGGGGCCGAAGCCGTCGAACGCGGCGGTGACGGCGTCGGCGTCGGCGATCGTCGCCTCGACGATCGTCAGGCCGTCCTGCTCGGTGAGGTTGTCGCGACGCCCGGTCGCGTAGTTGTCGATGACGAGAACCTCGTGACCGTCAGCCAGCAGCCGATCGGCGAGGTGAGAGCCGATGAACCCGCTCCCGCCCGTGATCAGTACCTTCATCCACCCGTCCTTTCGTTGTCAGCAGCGACTTGTAGCGCCATTCCTGGTCGTGGAAGGTCTGGTGCCACAGCTCCAGGCACAACAGACCCCAGATCTTGCGTCCGAAGCGTGCCTCGCCCTCGAGGCCGGCGAGCACCTTGCGGTTGTCGAATAGCGCCCTGCCTTGTGCCGCCGTGCTGGACAGCGTATCGGTAGCGAACTGGCGTGCGTCTCCGCGGAGCCATTCGGTCAGCGGGACCGGGAAGCCCATCTTGTCCTTGCGCTCGGCGATGACGTCCGGCACGAGCGAGCGGACCGAGCGCTTGAAGACGTGCTTCATCGCACCGTCCTTGAACTTGATGTCTGCGGGGATCGTCGCCGCGAACTCGACCAGGCGATGGTCGAGCAGGGGGACCCGCGACTCGAGCCCGTGCGCCATGCTGACGCGATCCTCGACCTGGAGCAGCGCCGGCAGCAGCGTCTTGAAGTCGAAGTGGGTCATCTTGTCGAAGTACGCCTCGTGGCCCACGTTCGGGCCGTTGAAGATCGCTCTGGAACGTCTCGAACGGCGAGTAGTCGCCGAGCGCCTCGAGGTCGATCTCGCCGTCGAGGTGCGGGGCGCGGTTGATCAGCTGGAAGTAGCGTGCGTCGAGATCCTCGAACAGGCCGCTGCGCCAGAACTCCTGCAGCATCGGCTTGTAGTTGCGCAGCGCCACCAGGTTCGGAATGATCGACTCGTAGGTGACGACGAAGTTGCCGTCGCGCGTCGTGCCGTCGATCGCGGCTCTGATGCACTGCTCGAAGTAGGCGATCAGGTAGCGCGTGTAGCCGCCGAAGATCTCGTCGCCGCCCTGGCCGCCGAGGATCACCTTGCAGTGGCGACTCGCCTCCTGAGAGACCATGTACTGCGGGAACGAGCCCGGGCCCGGCGACGGGGAAGTCGAGGTGGTAGATGACATCGCCGAGGTGGGCGACGAAGTCGTCGACGGTCGATGTCGATCTCATGCAACTCGAGCCCGCGCCACTCCGCCAACGCCCGCGCGTAGCGGCTCTCGTCGTAGCGCTCGTCCTCGGAGAACTTGCCGGTGAATGCCTGCATCCGGCCGTCGGCGTGCGCGGTCGCCGCCGAGGCGACCACGCTCGAGTCAAGGCCGCCGCTGAGGTACGCGGCGACCGGCACGTCGCTGCGCAGGTGGAGGTCGACGGACTCACGTAGCAGCGCCTCGACCTGCTCCTCGAAGTAGCGCGCGGTGTGCTCGAAGTCGAGCTCGTAATAGACCTCCCAGTAGCGCACGGGCTGGGAGGAGCCGCGGCCGAGCCGCATGAAGTGGCCGGGCAGCAGCTCGTCGATGCCCTTGAAAAGCGTCTTGCCGGCCAGGCAGAACTGGAACGTCAGGTAGTCCTTGAGCGCGTCGAGATCGGTCTCGATCGCCGGCAGGAACGGGAGCAGCGCCTTCGGCCTCCGAGGCGAAGTAGACGACGTCGCCGACGGTGGCGTAGTAGAGCGGCTTGATCCCGAAACGGTCGCGGACGCAGGATCAGCTCGACCGGCTGGCTCATCCCACAGCGCGTAGGCGAACATCCCGCGCAGCCGATTGAGCCCGTCGGTCCCCCAGCGCTCGTGGGCACGGAGCGCGACCTCGGTGTCGCAGGTCGTCCGGAAGCGGTCGGCGCCGATCTCCCGTCGCAGCTCCGGATAGTTGTAGATCTCGCCGTTGTAGGTGATCCACCTGTCGTTCTCGTCGCCCATCGGCTGGCGGCCGTGCTCGAGATCGATGATGCTCAGGCGCCGGTGGGCCAGTCCCACGTGGCCGTGAGGATGGACCCACACCCCGACGTCGTCGGGGCCGCGATGCGCGATCAGGGCGTTCATCACCTCGAGACGCCGCTCGAGGTCGGGGATCGGCCTACCAGTCAGGTCGAATGCACCGCAGATTCCGCACATGGATTGCCGGTCACCACCCGGAGGTCGTCAAACGCGAGGGACACCAGATGAAACGCGGTTCACTCCGCATGGTTGCGCTCCAACGGCCCGGCGAACATTCTAGTGTCCGTTCGCGATGACACCCCGTGTCAGCGTCCTGATCGGCGCGTACAACAACGCGGATACGCTGGAGCGGGCGGTGCGTTCGATGCTCGAGCAGACCGTCGCGGAGCTCGAGGTGCTGATCGTCGACGACGGCTCAACCGACCGCACGGCGGACGTCGCGGGGCGGATTGCCGGAGAGGACGGGCGCTCGCGACTGCTCACGATGCCCAGCAACATCGGCATCGCGAATAGCCTCAACGCCGGGCTGCGGGCCTGCTCGGCGCCGATCGCTGCGGTGCTCGACGCCGACGATTGGGCGGAGCCCGAGCGCCTCGAGCGCCAGCTCGAGCTGCTCGAGCGGCGGCCCGACGTCGCGGTCGTGGGAGTGCGGGTTCGCGAGGTCGACGAGGCTAGTCGCGAGCTCGTTCCCCGAACCCGGTTCGCGGGCGGGGAGGTCAACCGGGTCCTCATGCGCTTTAACCCCGTTCCCAACTCGGCCTCGGCGTTTCGCCGCGATCAGGTGCTGGCGATCGGGGGTTATGACCCGCGGTACCGCTGGGCAGCCGACTACGACCTGTGGCTGCGCCTCTCCGAGCGCCACCGGATCTTCGTCCTCGACGATGTGCTGTCGACTCGGCGGATGTCGACCGTCAACGTGGCGGCCCGCCACGAGCGCGCCCAGACGGCGGAGACGGTCGTCATGCGGCTGCGGGCGATGCGCCGCCGCCGGAGCGTCCGCGGAACGAGCGGCCTGATCCCCTATGTGGTCTCGTACGCGACACCGCCGGCGCTCAAGCGTGCCGTCCGCCGCCGGCGCGGGCAGGCGCCGTGAGCGGTTCGAGCGCCGTCAGATAGACGGCCTCGGTCGCCGCGACGAAGCGCTCGGCGCCGAATGTGTCGAGCGCCCGGGCCCGGGCGCTGGCGCCGAGTGATCGGCGCCGCTCGGGATCGGCGCAGAGCCGGGTGAGCGCCGCGGCGAGCGCGCTCTCGTCGCCGGTCGGGAACAACAGCGCGCTGTCGCCGACGGCCTCCGGGTTGCCCGGTCCATCCGAGGCGACCACCGCGAGGCCATGGGCCATGGCCGCCAGCAGCGCGAGCGACATCCCTTCGCGCTCCGAAGGGGCGACGAACACGTCGGCGCCTGCCAGCAGCCGCTCGAGGTCCGAGCGAAAGCCGAGGGGCTTGACGGCATCCCCAGCGAGCCCGCGTAGCGAGGGCGCTTGCGGGCCGTCGCCGGCGAGAGCGAGCACGAATGGCGCACCGGCCGCGCGCGCCCGCGTGGCCGCGCGCGCCGCCGGCAACGGGGCTTTGCGCGGCTCGAGCTGGCCTACGAACAGCCCTAGAACAGTCTCGGCGCCGATCCCCAGCTCATCCCGCAGCGACGGCCCCCGATCCGCGCCGAGCGGCGCCGGCCGGTCAATGCCGTTGAAGATCACCGTAAGCTTCCACCGATCGGCGGAGCGCACCACGGCCACAAGGTCGTCGCGTTCGGCGCCTGACGTGCAGATCACGCGCCGGGCCGCGCCGATCGCGACGGCGAGCGCCCGGCTCAGGGCCGCATGCTGCGGGCCAGAGGTCCGCCTGAGCAGGTGCAGCCCGTGGGTGGTCATGACCGTCGGCCGCGTGCGCAGGAGCGGGAGCACGAGCACGGTGGCGACGTCGCCGTGGGTGTGGAGCAGGTCGGCTCGGCGTAGGCGCGCAGCCAGCCGGGGCCAACGAACCGGGATCGAGGCGAGTGCGCCGAGAGGAGTTCGGTCCCGGCTCAGGTAGAAGCGCTCGTGGGTGAACCCCGCCGTTCGCTCGAGCACGTCGAGGTAGGTCTCGGCACCGCCTCCGGCGTGCGGCAGGACGTGCAGGACGTGACGTGGTGCCATCGACCGGGAGCGATACCAGCCTCGGCGCCGAAGTGCGAGCCCGGGTCAGTGTGTGGCCGCCGAGGCGACGTCGGCGGTCGGTGTGGTGCGGGTGGTGTTTTCGAGGGCGCTTTGGAGGCCTTCGAGTACGCGTACGACGCGTAGTCCGGTTTCGCCGTCTGAGCGTGGTGTGGTGTGCGTTTGGATGCACTCGATGAAGTGCTCGCATTCGACGCGGAGTGGTTCGACGGTGGGGGTGGGCGGGCTGTAGATGTTTCCTGAGCGGGCGATGTATTCGCGCCAGCGGCCGCCGCCGTTTTCGTCGAAGCCTTTGTCGTAGACGGTGAGTTTGCGTTCGGGGTCCATGTCGTCGAAGGTGGCCATGCGTTTGGAGCCGACGACGGTGAACCGGCGTTCTTTGTGGGGGTCCAGCCAGGAGAGGTGCATGTGTGCGGCCAGTCCGGAGGGGAAGCGCATGAAGCAGAACACGACGTCTTCGACGCCGGGTCGGACGTAGCTTTCTCCGTGCGCTGCGAGTTCGTAGGGTTCCTCGCCGGCGAGGTGGAGCAGCACAGAGATGTCGTGGGCGCCGAGGCTCCACAGGGCGTTCTCGTCGGCGCGGAGCTTGCCGAGGTTCAGGCGGTTGGAGTAGATGTAATGAACCTGCCCGAGTTCGCCGGAGTCGACGATTTGCTTGAGTTGGCGGACGCCGGGGTGGTATTCGAGGAGGTGCCCGACCATCAGCGTCCGGCCGCTTGCGCGCTGGGCGGCGAGCACGCGCTCGGCGTCGGCGGAGGTGAGCGCGAGTGGCTTCTCGACGAAGCAGTGCTTGCCTGCGCCGAGTGCGCGGGTGGCCAGATCGGCGTGGGAGGGGACGGGTGTGGCCACGACGATCGCGTCGAGGGTCGGGTCGGCGAGGAGGTCCTCGAGCTCGCCGGTGAATCGGGCGCGGGGGAATTGCGGCGCGAAGCGCTCGCGCGATTCTGCTCTCCCGTCGCAGCACCAGGCGAGCTCGCACCCAGGGAGAGCGTCGAGATTTCGGGCCAGGTTCGGGCCCCAGTAGCCCAGGCCGACCACACCGACCTTCACCGTTCGCGCATTCACAAGCCGATCACAGTACACACGCCGCCGCCGGCGCGACCTCCCGGACAGCGCGGGTTGCTCTAGCCTACGGCCGACCTTGTCCGTACCGCTGTTCGACACCAGCTCGCCGCTCGCCGGCCTCCGAGGCCGACTCGATGCCGCGATCGCACGGGTGTTGGATGCCGAGAAGTACATCCTCGGCCCGGAGGTGACAGCGTTCGAGCAGGAGTTCGCCGGCTACTGCGGCGCCCGCCACGCCATCGGCGTCGCCAACGGCACCGACGCGCTCACGATCGCGCTGCGGGCGATGGGAGTCGGCCCGGGCGACGATGTCGTGGTGCCGTCGTTCACTTTCTACGCGAGCGCCGAGGCGATCCCTCCGACCGGTGCCCGGCCGGTGTTCTGCGACATCGACGTCGAGACGTTCTGTATCACGGCCGACACCGTCAAGGCCGCCCTCACCCCGCAGACGAAGGCCGTCGTGGCTGTGGATCTGTTCGGGAACCTCGCGCCGGTCGCGGAGATCGAGGCGCTCGGCGTGCCCGTGCTCGAGGACGCGGCGCAGGCGGCGGGAACTACGAGCACCCACGGACGCGCCGGTTCGCTCGGAACCGCGGCGACGTTCTCGTTCTTCCCGTCAAAGAACCTCGGCTGCTTCGGCGACGGCGGCGCAATCGTCACGTCGGACGACGACGTCGCCGAGCGCGCGCGCATGCTGCGCTTTCACGGCTCGTACGACAAGATCAAGTTCGAGCACGTCGGCTACAACTCGCGTCTGGACGAGCTGCAGGCAGCCATCCTGCGCGTGCAGCTCCCACATCTCGACGACTGGGCCGCAGGCCGTCGGGCCGCCGGCGCCGCCTACGAGGCCGCGGGGCTCGGCGAGCTGGTGGCGCTGCCGCGGCCGAGCGACGGAGTCGTCCCTGCCTGGCACCTGTACGTCGTGCGCTCCGAGCTTGCCGACGAGCTCTCGGCGGCGCTGTCCGCAGAGGGGGTCGGCAACAAGGCGTACTACCGGACCCCGATCCATCTTCAGCCGGCATTGCGAGCGTTCGCCGCCGGGGTCGAGCTGCCCGGTACCGACGAGGCGGCGCGAACGCATCTGGCGATCCCGATGAGCCCAGTCTTGACCGCCGAGCAGGCGCGCGCGGTGTGTGCGGTGGCGCGGCGCGAGCTCGAGCGAATTGCCGCTTAGCCCGAGCGCGCTGGACGATTCGGCTCGCTGATCGCTGACGACACGCCGGGGCACGGGTCGTAGACTCGGGGCTGGTGCGCGACCGTCTTGCC
>CAWCEF010000011.1:0-40406 GCA_963794515.1 uncultured Solirubrobacterales bacterium
CGGGCCGAGCTCGGGTGGAGCGCCGAGGTTCAGCTGGGCGACGGGCTGGCGCGGATCCTGGCCGGGCTGGACTAAGGCGCGACTCTCGGAAGTCGCTAACCCCGTGACGACCATCTCGTCTCGCGCGCAGTCGCCGGGCTCGCTCGGCGAACCACGCGCGTCGCGGCCGGGCCCTGGCGGCCTGGCGCCGGGCTCGAATACGCGTGCCGCGTGGGCCGGCTTCTGCGTGATCGCGGCGGTGGCGCTCGTGTTCCTGCTCTGGGAAGGCCGGGGCGACACGTTCTTCTACGACGAGTGGAGCTGGATACAGGCTCTGCGCAGCGGTCCTGCACTCGATTCTGGGTCATACAACCAGCACCTGGAGGTCGTCCCGCTCGGGACCTACCAGCTGCTGTTTCACACGGTCGGCATCTCGAGCTACTGGCCGTACCGGCTGCTTGCGGCGATCGCCCACCTCGCGGTAGCCGCGGCGATATTCGCGTTCGCGCTCAGGCGAATCGGGAACCTCGCGCTCCTGATCGTCATCCCCGTGGCGTTCTTCGGTGCCGGCTGGGAGTTCATCCTGTGGGGCGTCAATTTCGGCTTCACGGCCTCGATCGCGTTCAGCATCGCGGCGCTGATCTGGCTCGAGCGGGGGGATTCCCGCGGCGCCGGCGTGGCCTGCGGGCTGCTCACGGTCGGGCTCCTGTTCTCCGAGACGGCCCTGCTGTTCGCCGCGGGTGTCGCGATCGAGCTGACCTGGCGGGATCGGAGCCTCCGGCGCATGTGGGTGTGGGCGATCCCCGCGGTGGTGTACGCGGTGTGGTGGCTGGCGTACTACCAGCCGTATCTGAGTGAGCACGACTTCGGTGCGATCCCCGGGTTCACCGCCCAACTCGCGGCCGGCGCCGCCGGCGGGATGTTCGGCGCCGGCACGACCATTGGGTGGGCGGTGCTCGCCGCCGTGGTGGCGACGCTGGCGATCCGGATCGCGCGCCGGCAGGCGCTGACCCCTCGGCTCGCCGGGCTCGCCGTGACCGCGTTGCTGTTCTGGGCCCTGGTGGCTTTCGGCCGGGCGGAGCTCGGCGACCCGAGCGCGTCGAAGTACGTCTACACGGGTGCGGTGCTCCTCCTGCTGCTGTTGATCGAGAGCCTCCGTGGCCTACCCGCCGGGCGGACCACCGTGCTCGTGGTAGCGGTCCTGGCCGCGGTCTCGCTGGTCGGGAACGTGCGAGCGTTCAGCTCCGGGCGATCGTGGCTGAACACCGGCTCTCGTACCGCCGCGGCGGAGCTGGGCGCGCTGCAACTGGCCCGCGCGACCGCGCCCGCCGCGCTCGTCCTCGACCCTCAGTGGGCCCCGCAGATCATCGCCGGCTCGTACTTCGCGGCGGTTGAGGATCTCGGCTCCACGCCCGCGGTCCCCATCACGCGATTGGCCGGGCAGCCGGGCACGATCCGGGTGTCCGTCGACAACCTGCTGCGGCGTGCCGGGGACATCGCCGTCACGCCGGCGGCGGCGCGCGAGGCGCTCTCGAGCGTTCCGCCGGTCGTGAGCTCGGCGTTCGGCGCCGCCGTCTCTCGCCGCGGCGGATGTGTGCAGATGGCCGCCGGGAGCTCCGGGATGGTGTCCGATCTCGTGGTTCCGGCTTCCGGGGTCGAGCTCATGGTCGTGTCCGCAGGCGGTCGGAGCCGTACAGGCCCGACCCTGGTGATGCTCAAGCGATTTGCGAGCGTGTACGCCCCCCCGGCGGCCGCGACGCTGAAGGGCGCCGGTGCGATCCTCCTCAAGCCGGTCACGGACGCCGACGCGGAGCCGTGGCAGATCCGCATCATCTCGCCGCAGATCGTGCATGCGTGCACGCTCGCTGGCGCGTGACGAGCGCGGGACCCAGTCCAGCTACAGATTCTCGGCGATCCGCGGTGCCTCGCGCGCGAACACCCACAACCCGAGCGCGAACACGCCCGGGATAATCGCGAGCGCCAGGACCACGGGCCAGATCGCGTGCGCGGCGCCGAACGCGGTCGGGTAGCCGCTCGGATCGATAAAGCTATGGCCCATCTGGGCCATGAGCGTGGCCACCGGGTTGATCATCGCGATCTTCTCGAAGCCCGCGGGGAGCTTGGGCGTTACGTACGCCGTCGCGGGATACATGATCGGCGAGCCGTAGAACCAGATCTGCATGAACACGTCCCAGATCGGCTGCACGTCACGGAAGCGTACGTACAGGGCCGAGAGCAGCATCGCGATCCCGGTGGCGAGCACGATGAACGCGAACACGATCGGGATCATCTCGAGCCACCGGATCGTCGGCGTGACACCGGTGACGATCGCGAATACGAACACCGCGACGAAGTTCGTGCCCAGATTGAACGTCGATGTCAGCGACACCGACATCGGCACCACCATCCGCGGGAAGCGGATCTTCCTCAGCATCGCCTCGCGTGATACGAGGCAGGTCACAGAGTTCCCTGTGGCCTCGGCGAGGTAGTTCCAGAGCACCACTGCGGTCAGTAGATAGGCGCCGTAGTACGGCCCGCGCGCGATGTCGACGATCTTCACGAAGAACACGTACAGGACGCCGAAGAACAGCAGCGGCCGCATCAGCGACCACAAGTAGCCGAGCACCGAGCCGTAGTAGCGGAGCTTGAACTCGGTTCGCGCCATCGTCGTGGTGAGCTCGACGAAGCGGCGGACGCCCCCGCCCAGCGCGGACGGGCCCTGGGACCGGATCGCGTGCGTGCTCATCGCTAGCGGTCGATCTCGAACGCGTGAGGGAGGTCGGTCATCCCGCCTCCGCTGCGATCCGCGAGCACGATGATCGAGTTGCTCATGTGCGAGGCGAACACGTCGGCGCCGTGCCGGGCGCGCGCTACGGTCACGATCAGCCGGTAGTGGCCGGGCGCGAGCCAGTTCTCGAACGGCATGCGCACCCGCGCCGTGCTTCCGGGCTCGAAATGACCCGTGGCGATATGCGCCGCTTCGGTGTTTGCGGCGAACACGAAATGACCCGCGTCGTTTTGAAGCCGGATCGCGAAGATCGGGTCGTCGACGGCCGCCAGGAACTGCGTGTCGATCCGTACCACGCAGGGCTCACCGCGCTCCGCCGAGACGATGACCTCCCCATCGGCGGACTCGAACCAGGCGCCGACCACCTGGGCGACGGCACCTCGATCCACAGCCTCGTCGTGCGCGCCGCTGTCTCGTTCGGCAACGATCGGGGGAAAGTTCAGCTGGTTGTATCGCCGCGCGATCGACGTCGGTTCGTCGATCGCGACCACGCGGCCGTGGTCGAGCAGCATCGCCCGATCGCAGTAGCGCTCGACCGCCCCCATGTCGTGCGTCACGAGGAGCATCGTCCGCCCGGCCTGGCGCAGCCGGTCGAACTCGTCGAAGCACTTCTGCTGAAACGCCGCGTCGCCGACAGCGAGGACCTCGTCGATCAGCAGCACGTCGGCGTCCACCTGAACCGCGGTGGCGAACGCCAGGCGGACGTGCATCCCTGACGAGTAGTTCTTGAGCTTGAGGTCGACGAACTCTTCGAGCTCCGCGAACCTGATGACATCCGAGAACCGCTCGCGCGCCTGCTTGCGCGAGAGCCCGAGCATGATCGCGTTGATGATCACGTTGTCGCGAGCGGTGAGATCCGGATTGAACCCGACGCCGAGCTCGATGAACGGCGACAGCCTCCCCTGCACGTCGATCTGGCCTTTATCGACGCCGTAGATGCCGGCGAGGCATTTGAGCAGGGTGCTCTTGCCGCTGCCGTTGCGCCCGACGATCCCGAAGAACTCGCCCGGGGGGATCTCGACGCTGACGTCCTCTAGCGCGCTGAGCCTCTCGAAGGTTCGCGCGCGGAACGGGTGGAGCGCCCGTTCCTTCAGGGTGTGGTACTGCTGGTGCGGCAGGCGAAAGGTCTTGCTGACCGCCTGAATCGAGACGGCCGACTTGGCCGAGCCCAGATTTGATGGGCCTTCGGCGCGAGCCTTCTCCTGCAGCATCGCGCTCACCGGCCAGACGGTAGCAACGGGAACGGCCGGGAGCAGGTGGTAGCTTGCGACGCCTTGAACGTCTGCACGATCATCGCGAAGAACTATGTCGCGTACGCGCGCGTCCTGGCTCGCTCGATCGCCGAACATCACCCCGGCAGCCGGTTGTGGACGCTGATCATCGACGACTGCTCGGAGCACATCGAACCCGCGCAGGAGCCGTTCGAGGTCCTCTCGCCGGCCGACATCGGCTGTGAGCCGTTCACGCAGATGGCGCTCGCATACACCGTGCTCGAGCTTTCTACCGCGGTGAAGCCGTGGCTGCTCCGGCATCTCCTACGCGAGACCGGAGGGCCGGTCACCTATCTCGACCCCGACATCAAGGTGTACGGGTCGCTCGAGCGGATGGACGAGCTCGCGGATCGCCACGGCGTGGTCCTGACCCCGCACAACACCGAACCGATCCCGCAGGACGGGCGCAGACCCACGCAGGTCGACATCATGATCGCCGGCGTCTACAACCTGGGGTGCGTGACCGTCGCGGCCGGTCCTGAGGTGGATCTGTTGCTCGACTGGTGGGCCGACCGGTTGGAGCGCGACTGCCGAGTCGATCCGACGTGGGGGTACTTCGTCGACCAGCGGTGGTTCGACCTCGCTCCCGGGTTCCTGTCCGACGTAGCGATTCTCCGCGACCCCGAGTACAACATCGCGTACTGGAACCTGCACAGTCGCAAGGTGGAGCTGGACGGCTCGGGCTACCTGGTCGATGGGCGGCCGCTCGCGTTCTTTCACTTCAGCGGATTCGATCCTGACCACCCGCTGGTGCTTAGCCGATACCAGGATCGAATCGACGTGGTGGGCGACGCCGCGCTCGAGCGGCTGCTTGCCGGTTACGCGGCGGAGGTCAACGGTTCGGGTCATGCCGACAGCCGCAAATGGCCCTACACCTATGACACGCTCGGCGACGGTTCGCGCGTTGAGCACTCAAAGCGTTTTCCACTCGGACCGCTCTACGAGGACTTCGCTCACGATCGGATCGCCACCGAAGCGCCGTCGCCGTTCACCGCCGTGGGGGCGACGGCCTTCAAGAGCTTCATCACCGCTCAGGCGCCGGCTGCGCCGCCGGGGATCAGCCGGCTGCTCGCGCGGGTTTACAACGAGCGCGAGGACCTGCGTGGTGTCTTCCCCGACCTGACCGGAGTCGACCGCGACGGACTGTTACTGTGGGCGCACGAATACGGTGCCTACGAGAGCCCGCTGCTGGCCGCGCCCGTGGTGACCGGAAACGGTGCGGGCGCCGGGCCTACGACCCCGGATCTGGACGGATCGTCGGGCACGCACGGACCGGGGTCACCGTCGGCAGCCGCCCCGCCGGACGCTGGGGCGCCGCTGCGCGACGCGCGATGGGGTGTCAACGTCGTCGGTTACTTCCGGTCGGAGCTCGGCACCGGCGAAGCCGCTCGTCAGGTGATTCGCGCGCTCGATGCGCAGGCGATCCCGGCACTGCCGATTCACGGACAGACGATTCCACTCAACCGGCAGGGACATTCATATGTCACTGCTGCGCCCGGGGATGCCTGCTACCCGGTGAACCTGATCTGCATGAACGCCGACGTGCTGCCGGAGTTCGCCGGTCAGGCCGGCCAGGACTTCTTCGCCGGCCGCTATTCGATCGGGCTCTGGTTCTGGGAGGTGAGCCGCTTTCCGGACCGCTGGCGGGATTCGTTCTCGCTGCTCGAGGAAGTGTGGGCACCAACCGCCCACGTCGCGGCCGCGCTCCAGCCGGTGGCGACGGTGCCGGTCAGCACGGTTCGCATCCCGGTGCAGGTGCCAGAACTCGAACCGCGCTCGCGGGGCGAACTCGGCATGCCGGAGGACAAGTTCGTGTTCCTGTTCAGCTTCGACTATCTGAGCGTGTTCAGGCGCAAGAATCCACTCGCGCTCATCGACGCGTTCACCCGGGCGTTCACACCCGGGGACGGTGCCGCGCTCGTGATCAAGTGCATAAACGGGGACCGCGATCCGGAATCGCACGCGCAGCTGATGGCGGCCGCCGGCAGGCATCCGGACATCGAGGTGATCGACCGGTACCTGTCCCCGAACGACAACGGCAGCCTGACGGCAGCGTGTGACTGTTACGTCTCGATGCACCGGGCCGAGGGGTTCGGGCTGGGGATGGCCGAGGCGATGTGGCACGGCAAGCCGGTGATCGCCACCGGCTACTCCGGCAACCTCGATTTCATGACACCGTCGAACAGCTTGCTGGTCGAGCACCGGTTAGTGCCGATCGGGGCGGGCGCCGGGCCGTACCCGCCGGAGGGCGTTTGGGCCGAACCCGACGTCGAGCACGCCGCGACGCTGATGCGCGGGGTGTTCGACGATCAGCCGGCCGCCACCGCGCTCGGGCGGACCGCGGCGAGCGAGATTCGCCGTACGCATTCGCCCGACGCTGCCGGCGCGCTTATGCTGCGCCGCCTGGAGTCGATCCGGGCAACCGGGCGGGTGCGGCGGGCGGTTGATCCGGTGCGCCTGCGGCCGCGCAGTCTCGCGGCGCTGTCGCTGGCACTCCGCCAGGGTCCGGTCCCGGCGCGCGCGGAACGGGCGCGGGCGGCGCGCGAGCTGATGCGCCAGACCGCGCTTCGTGTGATGCGCCCGTTCACCGCCTATCAGGAGCAGGTGAACCGTCAGGTGCTGGCTGGGCTCGAAGAGGTCACCGACGGGATGGCCAGCATGCGCGACGGCGAGCTCGAGGCCAGAGCCCGTCTGGTCGGCGAGTTGCGCGGGAGCGAGGCCTGGCCGGTCGATGGTCACGGGGGCGACTTTGGCGAGATCAAGCGGATGATCCGACTTCAGGCCGACCGCGGGCTTTACCTGAGCTTGTCGGAGCTGGGCCGCCGGCATGCCGCCGTCTCGGCGCAAGCGGGCGAGCGCCCCGACAGCGTCCAGCTGACGCCGTACGAGCTGCGCGTGTTCTCGCAGAACGGCGAGGACGGCGTGCTCGCGGAGATCCTGCGCCGGACGGGGGTCTCGGAGCGATTCTTCGTCGAGTTCGGCGTGGAATCGGGCCGTGAGGGCAACTGCGTCTATCTCGCCGACGCCGCCGGCTGGCGCGGGCTGTTCATGGAGGCCGACGACGATCTCTACGGGGCGCTCGAGCGCAAGTACGCGGGACAGCCCGCGGTGCGGACGCTCATGGCAAAGGTCGCTCCGGAGAACGTAGAGGACCTGTTTCGCAGTGCGGGCGTTCCGGCCGAGCCCGACGTACTCTCGGTCGACGTCGACGGCCAGGACTACTGGATCTGGCGGGCGATCTCGAGCTTCCGGCCACGGGTCGTCGTGGTCGAATACAACAGCGCGTTGGATCCCCGGCGACGCCTGGTTCAGCCCTACGACCTGAGCGTCGGCTGGCAGGGGACCGACTACTTCGGCGCCTCGCTCGGCGCGTTGCAGTCCCTCGCCGACAGCAAGGGCTACCGGTTGGTGCACGCCGAGTTGTCGGGCGTCAACGCGTTCTTCGTGCGGGCGGACCTCGCCCCGGAGGCGTTCCCGGACCCCCCCGATGTCGCGCTGCGCGGCGTGCCCAACTATTTCCAGTCGGGGTACAGCCATCCGCCCGATACCTCCGGCGGTCCCTACATCGACCTCGACGAGGATCAGCGGACGATCTCGAGCCAGTCGAGCGATTGACCGCAGAGCGACCGGGCGTCCTGCGGCGAGATCTCCTTGACCGTCTCGTGGGTTCCCTGCGGGACCAGGATGAGCGGCCCGAGCTGCCAGCCGGTGCCGGCATCTCCGGGCATGAGGTTGTTGCCCGGGCGCCAGATCAGAATCGGCTGGCGCCCCCGAGCCAGGGTGACCGTGCCGACGCGAACGAACTGGCCGGCCGGGCCGAGGGCATTCGAGACCGAGCCGATGAGGTTCCGGCCCACCCAGACCTGGAATGGCTGAGTGAACGAGGCCTGGAGCCAGACCCCGTAGCGGCCCGGTTGATTGACGTTGACGTAGCCGGTAACGGCGCCGCCCTCCTGCCGCGGGACGAGTGTGTACGGATCGCCGTCAATCAGCCCCCAGTTCGGCGGATATGCCGCCTTCGTCGGCACGAACGCCGGATCGGACCCGAGCGCGGCGTACGCGAGGGTCGCGTGCTCGCGCGAGGCTTGGGCGGCCGTGGCGATCACCGCCGAACACTTCGGCACCGACGCCGGCTCGAGCCCGGTGCCTAGCGGGATGTGCGCCAAAACCCGCGGGGTCGCGGTCCGTTCCCACACGTCGTAGTAGCGACCCTGATAGACCAGGCGGTAATTCGCCGGCGGCCTCGAGACGCGCGGGGACCGGCCCAGCACCAACAGCCGGAAGCTCTCCAGGTAGGCGAGCGAGAGGTCGTCAGGATCCCACGGCAGACGGACCGCGCTCCCGACCCGGGGCGGCTCGCCGGCTCTCGCCACCGGTGGCCCGAGCGCGGGATCCCATGGCGCTTCGTCGCGCAGGAAATGGATCGCATACTCGTCGGACAGGTTGTAGAACGTGGGGCCAATCCCGCTGAAACGGCTGCCGATCGCTGCCAACTCCGTAAACGGCCCCCGCGGCGCGATCGCGGCGTAGTGGTAGCCGAGCGCGTTCGTCCACAAGACCCCCCCGCCGATGACCACCGCCAGCAGGAAGGCCTCGACGCGGCGCCTGCCGTCATACAACGCCGCGGTCCCCAACATCGCCGTAAGCACCGCGGTCAGCGAGAAGATCATCATCACCTTCGCTGACGCGTAGGGCGAGCCTCGGTGAATCAGATACGCGGCGGCGATTCCGTTGCCGGCGAGTAGCACGAGCGGTGGCCAGGCGCGTCGCCGGACGAGCCAGATTGCGCCTAAGACGGCACTGGCCAGCGCGAGCCCGATCAGTACGTAGGTGATGCGGTAGTGGGTGGTGACCGGCAACCTGAAGTCCCCGGTCGGCCAGATGCCGAAGATCTGCCATCCCTGGAGCGGCGCGAACAGGTTCCCAAGATCGCCCTCCCGTGTCAGCACGTTATTGGCGACGTCGAGGAACGTGGACGCCCGGCTGATGATCGGACCGGCCAGAACGGCGAGCACCAGCACCGCGGCTGCGCTGACCGCCGCCAGCCGACGCGGTGAGGCGCGTCGCACGTACGGCAGCGTTCGCCAGGCGGCGACGACGAGGAACACGGCAAGTGGCAGGGCGAGCCAGGGGGCGATCGCGAGCTGCAGGACGTCGAGGCCCGCGACCGTGACGACGACCAACGCGATCACGCCCCGGACCCCCGTCCTCGCTCGCAAGGTCGAGAACACGAGCACCACGGTCAGCGTGATCAGCCACGTTGTCGCGAGCTCCTTGATGCTTCCTTCGAGGTAGAACGCGTACACGAGGCCCGCCTGCGCTGCGATGAACGCGCACGTCGCGCGCAGGAGTCGCGGCCGCACGACGTCCCGGAGCAGCTCATCGATTCCGACCGCGCCGAGCGCCAGGATCACCGCGAGGTATGGCTGGAAGATCCAGGCGAGATCCTGCCCGACCAGGGGTCGGATCGCGCCGAGGGCCACGTCGGCTCCGACCGGATACGACGTCGCCAGGTAGCCGCTGACTATCGAGGAATAGGACGAGGGCGGCAGGCCGGACACGTCGTGCCCGTGGGCTAGCAGCTGATCGATCAGCGCGAAGTGGAAGGCCGGATCGTTGAGCGTGAAATAGCCCAGGAACGTGGCGTTCCCCGACAGGACCATGGGAGCCGCGCAGACGGCGAACACGGCCACGCCGACCCCGAGCGCCCACGGGTCGGGCCGGAGCCGGCGCACACGACCGATGGACGTGGCGTACCCGGCGAGGGCGAGCACGACGACGAATGCCGTGGTCAGCGGGGCGGTTGTGGCGGAGTCGGTGGACAGCGTCGCGACGACGATCACGAGCGCGAGCCCGACGGAGGGCAGGATCGCGCCCGGGAGCGCCCAGCCGCCCACGCGTTCGACAGCGAGACCGCAGCCGGTGCACACCGCAAGCAGCGCTAGCGGGAACAGTGCCCAGGCAACGACCACGGCTTTATCTCAAGTCAGAAACGCCGAGGACTAGCGCCGGCGGCGCAAGCCAAGGATCGACAGCAGGAACGACGAGAAGAAGATCTGAATGCCAATGATGATGAGCGTGGCGGCGAGCACCGCCATCCTCTCCTCGGCGAGTGCCCCGAACCCGCGACTGATCCAATTGATCACGATCACGGTCCCGACCACAAAGCCGGCGAACGCGATGCCGCCGCCGAAAACCAGGCCGTGCTCGAGCTTGAAGCGGGCGCGCATCCGGTCGAACCAGCGGTCCTTCTCCCCCATGAAGTATGTGCCGTAGGCGTGGGCGCAGATTCCGAGCGCGACGACCTGCGTGCCGACGATCGCCAGCAGCGCTCCTCCGATCAGAGCGTGGATGTCCCACTCGCGGCCGAACACCGCCAGCCGCGTGATCACGATCAGCTCGACGATCATCCCGAGGCCGGCCATCAAGGCCCCCGGAAGGATGAAAAGGTAGTTCGGCGAGTGCACGAGGAGGAAGCGGAGGTGGCGCCATCCGTCGCGGAAGCTCGACAGCTTCGACTCGCCCTCCCGGGGGTGGTACTCGATCGCGAACTGGGTGACCACGAGGTGCTCCTTCGCGGCCCGGATCACCATCTCGGAGGCGAACTCCATGCCGGTCGTGCGGAGGTCCAGCCTTGGCAGCACGTCTCGGCGGAGCGCGCGCATCCCACAATGCACGTCGTCGACGCCGGTCCGGAACAGGATGTTGAGAAAGCCCGACAGAGCCGGATTTCCGATGTAGCGGTGATGCCACGGCATCGCGCCCGGGTGAATGTTCTTCATCCGGTTCCCGATCACCATGTCCGCTCCGGCCTCGAGCTCTGAGACGAACCTGGGTATCTCGCCGAAGTCGTAGGTCAGGTCGGCGTCGGCCATCACGATGTAGCGGCCGCGGACGTAGCCGAACCCGGCGAGATAGGCGCTGCCGTAGCCGCGCTCGGACTCGCGGACGACGAATGCCCCTGCGTCGCCGGCGATGTCCCCGCTGCCGTCCTCAGAACCGTTGTCGACCACGATGATCTCGCCGTCGAGGTGGCTTGAATCGAGCGCAGCGCGAGCCCGGCGAATGCATTCGCCGATCGTGCCCGCCTCGTTGAGGCAAGGGATCACCACGGACACGAGCAATCCTCCGTCAGCGTCACGGAGGCGCGAGTTGGACAGTTTCTCGTGCTCGATCGTGCTCATAGGCGGCCCCGATGGATCATCGGCCTCATACAACTAAACGCCCGCGCGGTGAAAAGGTCGCGCTATTAGCGCAGCGATCGTAGCGCGCGTCGTGACAATGTTCGCCGCCCGATGCGTATCTGCCTGGTCTATGACTGTCTGTTCCCACACACCGTCGGCGGGGCGGAGCGGTGGTACCGAAACCTCGGAGAGCGCCTGGCGGCCGATGGTCACAGCGTCAGTTATCTGACTCTTCGTCAGTGGCCCCGAGGCGCCGATCCCGGGGTGCCGGGCGTCGACGTTCGCGCCGTCGGACCGCGGATGCGCCTGTACAGCGGGCCGGGACGGCGCCGGGTACTGCCCCCGCTCGTGTTCGGTGCCGGCGTGTTCTGGCACCTGCTCCGCCACGGCGATCGATACGACGTGATCCACACCGCGTCGTTCCCGTATTTCTCGCTGCTGGCCGCGGCGCTCGTCCGCAGGCGGGGCCGTCAGCGCCTGGTCGTCGATTGGCACGAGGTATGGACGCGCGACTACTGGCGTGAGTACCTGGGGCGGTTCGGCGGAGCCGTCGGCTGGCTTGTCCAGGCGCTGTGTGTCCGGGTGCGCCAGCACGCGTTCTGCTTCTCGCGCCTGCACGCGGCGCGCCTGCGGGAGGAGGGCCTGCACGGCGAGATCACGATCCTTGCCGGCGAGTACGACGGGCCGCTGGAACTCCACGCCGAGTACTCCGCCGAGCCCCTGGTGGTGTTCGCGGGTCGTCACATCCCCGAGAAGCGCGTGCCGGCGATCGTGCCGGCGATCGCCCGCGCCCGCGCCGATCTGCCGCAACTCCGGGCCGTGATCCTCGGCGACGGTCCCGATCGGCCGAAGGTGTTGGAGTTGATACGCGAGCTCGGCCTCGACGGCGTGCTTGAGGCGCCCGGCTTCGTCACGAGCGAGCGGGTCGACGAGCTGCTGGGGCGTGCTCTGTGCATGCTGCTGCCCTCCAGAAGGGAGGGCTATGGCCTCGTGGTGATCGAGGCGGCGGCGCGCGGCACGCCGAGCGTGGTCGTCGCGGCCGCCGACAACGCGGCGGTTGAGCTGATCGAGGACGGCGTCAACGGCGTGATCGCGCCATCGGCGTCCCCGGAGGATCTGGCCGCGGCGATCATGCGCGTCTATCAGGGCGGCTCGTCGCTGCGGCACTCGACCGCCGCGTGGTTTGCCGCGAACGCAAAGCGGCTCTCGCTGCAGAGCTCGCTCGAGGTCGTCATCGGCAGCTACCGCGGCTGAGTCGCGACCACCTCGATATTCGTCGCCATCAGGTTCAGACCCGGGACCGCGCTGAGCGCCCGATTGGCGACCCAGATCGGCGTCGCCGCGCGGGCGGCAAGCGGCCTCGTGAGGGTCAGCGGGAGCATGTTCGTCAGCCGGACCTCTTTGACGACAAAGCCATGGCGGACGAGCAGCTCACGAGCCGAGCGCCGGTCATACAGGCGGTCGTGCTCGAGCAGCCCGTGGTAGTAGAGCCCGGCACGGCGGGCAATGGCCTCAAGGTACGAGGCGCGGTTCGGCAGCTTGTAGACGTAGAACGTGCCGCCGGGCTGCAGCACCCGGCGGATCTCGTCGAGGCTGGCGTCGGGATCCTCCACGTGTTCGAGGACGCCGCAGCTCAGGACCGCGTCGAACGCTCCGTCGTCGAAAGGTAGCCGGCGGGGGTCATTCGTCAGGTGGACTCGAAGGTGCGGGTAGCGCTCGAGCGGCCGGACAACGGGCTCGCTGCTATCCGGCGCGTAGTCGAAGGAGGTTACGTCGAGCCCGGCTCGCGAGAGCAGATCCGACACCTGGCCGAAGCCGCAACCCCAGTCGAGGATCCGAGAGGGCCCGTCCGCGCGGATCCGGCGCACGATCAGGTCGTACTCGCGCATCTGCGGCGCCGAGCGGAGGCCTACGTCGTGCCCGCGAGGGTTACACGCCGGGGCTGCCTGCTCGTCCATCGCGCGGAGGATAGGGCGTCGCCGTCGGACCTTCGTCGACGAGCCTATGCTCCGTCCGATGCTAGCCGGCCGGCCGCCTCGCCTGATCGCCCAGTCGATATTCGAGCCTCAGCACTACGCGGCATTCCTACGCATGGCTCAGCGCTATCCCGACTTCGCCGGGCTAGCCCGGCGGTACTTCGTGGGTGGTGGGAGCTATCCCTACGAATGCAGGATCAGGACGCCCACCGGGACGGTTGCGCCCGTTCTCTACTCGCAGCACGATGTCGTCACGGTCCACGAGATCTTCGGCCGCGAGGACTATCGAGCGGACGCAGAGGTGGGGGTCGTGGTCGACATCGGCTCGAACATCGGAATCAGCGTCCTCTACTTCCTGACCCGGAACCACACCTCGCGCTGTTACGCGTTCGAGCCCGTGCCGAGCAACGCGACGCGCCTGCGCGCGAACCTCGCCGGGTACGAGGAGCGATACGCGTTGCAGGAGGTGGCAGTGGCTGCGCGCGGTGGTGACGTCAACTTCACGATCGAGCCGACCGGGAGATACGGGGGAATCGGCGTGCCCGGGTCGGAGCAGATCAGCGTCAAGGCTCGGGCGGTGGGCGATCTGCTGGACGAAGTCCTCGCGCGGGAGGGCACGATCGACGTGCTCAAGCTGGACACCGAGGGACTCGAGCTGGAGACCCTGTACGCCATTTCCGGCGAGCAGCTCAGCCGAATCCGAACCATCTACTTCGAGGCGCGGGCTTGCCACAACCCGTGGCCGGACCGATTCTCGGTGCAGTTCGCGTGCGAGACGTGCCGGCTCGCGCAACCCGGCTAGCGGGGCCTCGCAGCGATGGAGCCAAACTCGTGTCAGATCTGCGGGGCGCCGTTGCCCGGGCCGGCGATCCGGGCGCCGGATCGCCTGCACGGCACCGGCGGAGCGTTCCCCGTGGCCGTGTGCGGCGCCTGCGGGGCCGGTGCAACGCTTCCGCGCGTCGACGACGAGCAGTTGGGCGCGTTCTACCCCGACGAGTACGGCCCGTACGACGAGCGGATGAGCGCGCTCCAGCGGGCGGCGTCTCGTGCGATCCGCGCCTTTCAGGGGTGGAACGCGCTACGCAGCGAGCCGCTGGGGGCGCTGCGAGCACGGCCCGCGGGAAGGGGACTCGATGTCGGATGCGGCCGCGGTGACCTCGTCGCGTTGCTGGCGACACGCGGGTGGGCGATGACCGGCGTCGAGCCGTCGCCGGCGGCGTGCGCGACGGCGGCCGCGCGGGGCATTGACGTCCGTTGCGGCACGCTCGCGACCGTTCCGCTCGAGGCGGGCGAGTACGACGCCGCGGTGTTCCGGCACTCGCTCGAACACACCAGCGACCCGATGCAGGCGCTCCGCGCCGTGGCCGATGCGCTGCGCCCGGGAGGGGTCGTGGTGATCACCGTGCCGAACTTCGGGGGCTGGCAGGCTCGCCGCTTCGCCGGCCGTTGGTACCACCTCGACGTGCCTCGGCACCGGATCCACTTCACCCCCGCCGCGCTGGAGCGTGCGCTGGTAAGCGCGAACCTGCGGGTCACATCGATCACGACCTCGTCGAGCGCGGTCGGGTTGCCGGCCTCGCTCCAGTACCGGCTGTTCGGACGATGCCTGTTCCCCGGCGGGCTCGGGCTCCGGGTCGCCTCGGGGCTGTGCGCGCTGACCGTGCCGGTGACGGCGGCGCTCGACCGGCTCGCGGGCCTCGGCGACCTCCTCCACGCGGTTGCGGTACGGCCGGGTTAGGCCGCCGGCGGACCGCGGCTACCGACCGCGCGCGGCGAGCCGGCGCTCGCCACGGGCGACGAGCGCCCGCTCGACCTCGGCCTCGAACGCCTCGGCCGGGGCCGGATAGACGTAGGGGGCCAGCCGGGCGTCGTCGTACTCGAGCCGCGCGCCGTCCGCGAGCAGCGCCCGGATCCGCGCCACGATCGCGTCGACGTCGTCCGGCGGCACCGTCCAGCCGGTTCCGGTCTCCTGGATCAGGCGAGCGGTCTCGTTGCCGTCCGCCAGCGCGAGGATCGGACGGCGGGCCCCGAAGTACTCGAACACCTTGCCGGGCAGCTCCCACACGAGCGTGGGCGAGGTCAGCAGCACGAGGACATCCGCGCGACGCTGGAGCGCGAGCGACTGCGCCCGGGAGAGCATCCCGACGTGGCGGACCACCCGCTGGAGTCCGGCCTGCTCGATCAGCCGTTGTTCCTCGCGATCCAGCCGGCCGGCGAGCACCAGCTGAAGGCGGTCGGGGATCTCGGGATCGGCTACCGACATGCGGCGGAGCGCTTCGAACAGGCTCCCGGGGTGGCGCCCCCACCCGCCCGACAGCTTGCCGGTGTGGACGAGCGTGAGTGCCCGCTCGTCGAGCGCCGGCGCCTGTGCCGCGTCGGCGTCGCGGGCAAGGTCGGGGTCCCATCCGTTCGGCACGTACCCGGCGTCCACCCCGAGCCGGTCACGGAAGTCCTCCGCGACCGGGCGCTCGACCACGATCGTGCGGTCGGCGCTGCGGACCACGGAACGCTCGAGCGCGACGTCGAGCCGGCGCTGCGCCTCGGTGGGGAACGGCGGCCGCCACGGATGGAACGTCCAGCCGTCACGGAAATCGGCGATCCAAGCGGGGCGGCGCCTGCGGCCGAGGCCCAGGCCGACGAGGTGTGCCGACTCGTAAGCGGACGTCGTGACGATCACGTCGTAGCCGTTCTCGGCGATCAGCCGGCGGGCCGTCCACACGGCATACGGCACCCAGGTGGCGACGTTGTGGTCGGGTACCAGCACCCCGGTGACGTACGCCTGCGGCGGCGTGTCGACGACCGCGGCCTCGCCCGGGGCGGGCAAGGGTGGGCGGCGAAGGGCGGTCCGGAGCCATCGTGCTCCGACCAGGTCCTGGGAGCGGTAGATCCCCTGCGCGGGGTCGTCGGGCAGGCCCCCGTAGGCCGACGTGGTCAGGACGTCCACGTGGTGGCCCCGGCGCCGGAGGTACTTCGTCATCGCCAGCCAACGGTTGCCGCCGACCGACGGCATCGGCGGGTACGCGTAGCTGACGACCAGAATCCGGCGGCGTGTCGCCTGGACCCTCCCGGCGGCGGTGCTCACCGGCCGCGCTTGACGCCGCGTATGACCATGAAGAAGCCGAGCCACGGGCCGGTGGCGCGGGCGAGGCCACCCGCGTACTCGATGTCATACGGCGTCGCGACCTTCTCGATGCGGAGGTGGTCGACGCCGCGGAACATCCGCCGCACCTCACGCTTGGTGAAACCCTGGGTCCCGATGCTCTCCATATGGTGGTGGAGTACGTCGGCGATGGAGCGCAGAGGACGCCGGCTCAGCGGACCGTGCCGAAGCCACAGCCCGTAGGACACCCAGGCGTGCCTCGAGTACAGCATCACGCATAGCCGCCCGCCGGGCTTGAGCACCCGGATCGCCTCGGCGACCGCCCTCGGCGTGTCCGGAGTGTGGTGGAGCACGCCCCACGAATAGACGTAATCGAAGCTGTCGGTCTCGAACGGCACTTGCTCGGCGTCCGCGACCCGAAGCTCGGAGGACAGACCCTCGAGCTCGAGGCGGCGGCGGACCAGTTCGACGCCCTTGTCGGTCAGGTCGATCCCGTGCAGGCTTGCGCCGGCGCGCGCGAACTGAACGTGGTCGGTTCCGAGCCCGACCCCGATCTCGAGTACCGACTGGCCGGAGGTGGTGCGAAATTGCGCGAACCGCCCGATGAACGGCTCGAGCTCGTAGCGACGCGCTTCGATCTGAGCGAAGTACTCCGGGGTCCCCTCGGGGGCCGTGGCGTCCCACGAGCCGCACGGAGTCCGGCTCCAGAAACTGCGGACCTGGTCCTTGGTGGCGGCGCTCATCCGGGTCGCGCGGCGGGGGTCATCCCGCGCGTCGCGCGGTGCCCATCACGTACCAGCCGCCGGTCCGACTCAGGAACGCGAGGACCCGCGGGTCATCGAGCAGCTTCGTACGGCGCGCGAGAACGTCGGTCACCGGGGTGTCCACCGCGTTGAAACCGCCGATGCTGGTGCGGATCTTCTCGAAGCCCGCGTCGGAGAGCATCCTCCGGAGCCGTGGCGGGCTGTAGACCCGAACGAGCGGCCTGGCGCCGATCGACGAGCGCTCGACCCCGCGGGACAGAACGCCCTCCATCGAGCGCTCCTGCAGCAGTTGTCGGTTGACGATGCCGTTCCACAGAACCTGGCTCAGCCAGTAGTGATATGAGCGGCGGTTGTAGACGATGATTCGCGCCTTGCCGCCGGGCCGGAGAACCCGTCTGACCTCGCGCAGTGCCGAGGGCATGTCCGGCGTGTGGTGCAGGACGCCGTTGCTCGCCACGCGGTCGAAGCTCGCATCGGCGAACGGAAGGTTCTCGGCGTCGCCCTCAACGATCTCAGCGTCAAGCCCCAGCGCGCGGACATGTTGCCCGGCGAGCTCCACGTGCCGCGGAGTCAGGTCGACACCGGTGACGTGTGCGCCGCCGCGAGCGTATAGAACGAGGTCGATCCCCTGACCCGAGCCAACATCGAGCACGTCGAGACCGGCCGTCGAGCGATAGTCGAGTGCCTCGTCGAACCACGGACAGTAATCGTGTCGGGACACGATTAGCTGCTCGATGTATGCCGCGGTGCCGGGCTCGGCGGTCACATCCGGTCCGCACGGATCCGCGGTCCACTGACGTATGGCCGCCTGCTTGGCCGCGGTGGAGTCGTGGAGTGCAGTCATGGGGCCAGGCTAACAGCAGGGGGGTGATCGTCGGGCGCCGTTGCCCGGGATGCGAGTGCGACCAGGATGCGGCGGACGTGAGCGCTCCACGTGAAATCCGTCGCGACCCGCTCGAGCGCTCCCGCCGCCAGGCGCTCGCGCAATGCTTCGTCGCCGAGGAGCCGCCTCACGGCGGCCGCCCCCTCGTCGATGTCTCCGGGCGTGAACAGCAGGCCGCTGCGCCCGTCCTCGATGACCTCCCCGATCTGGTCGAGATCCGCAGCGACGGTGGCGCGCCGCAGCCCCATGTACTCGAACAGCTTTGTGGGGGAGCCGAAGAACGGGGTCCCGTCCGGGTTGGGAACGTGGGGCGAGACGCAGACGTCGCAGCAGGCGAGCATCTCGAGGGCGCGGTCGTGCTCGACGACGCCCGTCAGCAACGCCCGCCCGCTGAGGCCGCGCGCCTGGATCTCATTCCGGACCTCGGGCATCAGGCCGCCATCGCCGATCAGGATCCAGCGTGCCTCGGGAACCGCTGCGATCAGGGACGGGAGGAGCTTCACGCCGTGCCACAGCCCGAACGTGCCGATGAAGCCCACTGTCGGAGCCTCGGGGACTCGGAGCCGGCGCCGCCACTCAGCCGGCGCGCCGACGCGGTACGGCGCGAGCGAATCGACGTCCACCCCGTTGGGATTCACCAACACCCGGTCGGGCTCGACTCCCTGGTTGACCACGTAATCGCGCAGCGGCTTGGACACGACGACCACCAGGGAGGCGTCGGCGATGTTGCGGTGCTCGAGCGCCTCGAACTGCCGGGCAAACCGCATCCGGCCCGAGCCCCAATGTCGCTCAACCCACGCCTCGGGACCGTTGAACTCCAGTACGAGCGGCACGTCCAGCCGGCGAGCGAGCTCCAGTCCGGCATACGAGCCGAGCTGGTAGCGCTGATAGACAAAGTCCGCGGTCCTGCCCGCTGCGGCTTGGAGCAGTGGCTCGGTGTAGTCGGTGTACGTCAGGCCGCGAACCAGTTGCAGCACGCGGCGAGGCGGTACCTGGATGAACTCCGCCCGCTCGGTCCCGATCGGTCGCTCTGCCGCCAGCACTTCGACGTCGATGCCGTTGTCGCCAAACCCGTTGATAACCCCGGTGGTATGCGTGACGGACCCACCCACCTGTAGCCCCAGCCAGTTGAGCGTCGGATCGACGCGCATGTACAGAGCCTTGCCAGGGGTAGCGACGCTCGAAGCCAGCCGATACCGCCGCCGCGCGTAACGGGCCACCCGCGTGACGAGCATGCAGGTGCGCAGGAGCTCTTCGGGAGCGGCACGGGCGGCACGCGTCAGGGCATACCGGATGAACGCCCGTCTGCTGAGCGCGCGATCGTCGACGACGAAGCGGCCGGTGCGAACGGCCACGAGCGACAGCAGCGCCGCTGCCTGGACGGCGGACAGCGGCAGTGTCCCTTCACGGATCCGTACCTCGTCGTAGCGGCCGTCGCGCAGCCGCTTCCACAGGGCGCTCGGCGCACGCAACGAGCCCGCGATCTGGTGCAGATCGAGTGCTTGTGCCGCGCCCGGCCCTAAGTCTCGTCCGGGAACCGCATCGAAGCCGAGGTCGACGTCAAGGCGCATCGGGAATGCCTCTACGGCAGCGCGGCTTGGGCTGCGGGCAGCGGCGTCTTGGCCAGGACGTCGACGATGCGAATAGCCGCTTCGCCGTCCCATCCCTCCGGGATTCCATGACGACGTCCGTCGCGCGAGGACAGCAGGCTCGGGATCTCGACGATTCGCGACGGGTCGAGCCCGAGCAGCGCGTTCGTTCCGACCGTGCAGGTGACCGGCCGCTCGGTGTTGTCTCGGAGCGTGAAGCACGGGATGCCAAGGAACGTCGTCTCCTCCTGAATTCCACCCGAGTCCGTGAGCACGGCCGCGGCGTCCTTGACAAGACTGAGGAAGTCGAGATAGCCGATCGGGTCGAGGAGCCGCAACCGATCGGGATCCGGGACCTGGATCGCTCGCTCGGTCAGCGCCGCCCTGGTCCGGGGGTGTACGGGGAACACGACCGGCAGCTCTCGCGACACGGTGGCGAGCGCATCGATGGCCTCGGCCAGCAGCGGGCCATCGACGAGCGCAGGGCGGTGGAGCGTCACGAGCAGGTAGCCCTGCTCGCTCAGCCCGAGGTCACGGGCGGCGTGGAGTGCGTCGATGCGGGGGCGCATGGCCACCAGCGTGTCGATCATCGTGTTACCGACCATGTGGACCTTCTCCGTCGCGATCCCCTCCCGTCGCAGGTTGTCGACGGCCTCGGGCGAGTGGATGAACAGCAGATCGGACACGGCATCCGCGAGCATCCGGTTGATCTCCTCCGGCATCGACCGGTCGAAGCTCCTCAGGCCAGCCTCCACGTGCGCCACCGGAAAGCCGAGTTTGCAAGCGGTCAGGCTGGCAGCCAGCGTTGAGTTCACGTCGCCCGGCACCAGCACGACGTCGGGCGAGACCTCGAGCAGCACGGGCTCGAGACCCTCCATCACGCGCGCCGTCTGCTGCGCGTGCGAACCGGATCCCACACCGAGCATGTAGTCGGGAGCGCCGACGCCCAGCTCGTCGAGGAAGACCTTCGACATGACGTCGTCGTAGTGCTGGCCGGTGTGGACCAGCACCGAGGCGAACGCTTCGTCGCGCCGCTCGAGCTCGGCCACGATCGGCGCGATCTTCATGAAGTTCGGGCGCGCGCCGACGACCGAGAGGACTGTCCGGACCCGAGGCACGGCTATCCGGCCGGCCACATGAGCAGCGGGCGACCGGGGCAGACGAACGCGTACTGTTTACTGGGCGCCGCGGGGTCGTTCAATGTGTCCGTGTCGAGCCCGGCGATCGTGCCGCGGACGATGTACATCGCCCAACCGCCTGTCAGGTGCTGGCAGGCCGGTGGATCTCCAGGGCGCGGCGACTTGAGAAACAGGTACGCCGAGTGACTCGTCTGGGTTGGTGTGGCGTCTGTTGTCATGTCCAGCTGGTCGGTGAGGACGATGTAACCGAGCGTGCTGAAATCGGGCAGATCGTTGGCGGGGTCGAGAGCGACATTGGTGACACCCATCTGGTGCAACCCTTCGAGCAGGCCCCGAGCATTACCGTCGGTCGCCGGTCCTCCCCGCAGCCATCCCTGGTTCTCATACAGCGTGAACTGGCGCTGGTAGATCATCGTGTTCTCGGCGTTCGGCAGCGAGACCATGATCCGGCGCATACCGCCGAGTCCCGTGGACATGCCGACGAAGTTGATTGCGGCAATTGCGACAAACGCGATGGTGACCGCCGCTCGGACCCGCGGCCGCGCGATCTGCGGGATCCAGAACGTGCCGAGCACCGCCACGTACACGAGCCCGGGCAGCGAGTACCGGGGATCCTTGTGCGTCAGGTACGTCATCCCGAGGTAGGAGACAAGCAACCCGGCGAGAATCTCCGGAAGCACGCTGGCTGAGCTCAGTCGGTCCTTGATGCAGCGACGGATCGCCATCACCACGCCGATCACGAACAGCACGGTGAACGGCAGCATCGCCTGCTCGTTGACGAGATTCCAGAAGTACCAGCCGAAGCTCGCCAGCGACCAGCGTGACGGCGATTGCACGGGGTTGACGTACAGCTGTGCAATCGAGGTGAACGTCTGGATCAGGTCGTGCGCGTGGTAGATGTACCAGGGGCCGGCTACGACGCCGAAGGCGGCGAAGAAACCGAGCAGGCCGACGGGGCGTCGCCAACCGCCGCGGATGATCACGGCGAGCACGGCGCCGCTGAGGAACACGAGCGAGGTTTCCTTCGTCAGCAGCGCCAGCCCGCACAGGGCGCCGGCCAGGATCGAGACGCCGCGCCGCTCGAATCGGTTTGACGCGAGCGTCGCCCAGAGGCTGACGGCGACCATCGACGCCTGCGGGGTGTCGATGAAGAAGTCGTGAATCATCGACACGAACATCGGAGTCGCGAGCCCGAACAGCCCTGCCAGCAGCCCGGCGCGCGGTCCGCCAACGAGCTTCCCCACGCCATAACACCCGAACGCCAGCAGCGGAACGAACACGAGGTTCGAGGTCATCACCAGCGCCATCGGGTGGATGCCGACGAGCAGGATCGCGACGGCGCCGATCAGATGCAGCAGTGGCGGATATGAGTAGTACACCGTGAACGGCTCGGACAGCTGGCCGTGCCTGATGGCCAGGCTGTCGAGGTAGGCGATCTGCATGTGGTTGCCGGCGTCCCAGATCGGGATGCGGTTGTCCTGGGTCAACCACCAGAACGTCACCAGGACGAACACGAACACGGCCAGCCATAGCCAGCCGGCCTCCGCGCTCAGGCCGGTATCCAGCCGCCACCGTGCCGGCCGGGACACCTTGAGTCTCAGGGGGAGCGGGGCCTCCAGCGCGGTCCTCACGCCGGGCAATGGTACCCGGACCTCCCCTGGTGCCCGTCGACCCGGGGGACCGCGTAGCCTGCGGCCCATGAAGCAGGCAGTGGTCAGAGCCGGAGTCCCCCAGGTCGTCGACGTGCCCGCGCCGTCACCGGCGCCGGGGCGCGTTCTTGTCGCCAATTCGGTGTCGGTTATCTCGAGCGGGACCGAGCGGAGCGCCGTCGCCTCCGGCGGCGGTGGGGGGCCGCTTCCGGTCCGGGCGGTGCGCAATCCGGACCTCGTCGTCAAGGCACTGGCGCACATGCGCGAGCATGGCCTGCGCGAGACGCTCGACCTAGCTCGGGGGGCTACCGCGCCGGACGCGGCGCTCGGCTATTCGAGCGCCGGCGTGGTGATCGACACCGGCGGCGTGGCCGAGTTTCGCGTCGGCCAGCTCGTTGCCTGCGCCGGTGCGGGCAGCGCGAACCACGCCGAGCTCGTCTCGGTCCCCGGGAACCTGGTCGCGCCCGTGCCGCCCGGTGTGCCGGCGCGCGCGGCAGCATTTGCCACGCTCGGCGCGATCGCCCTTCAGGGCGTAAGACGGGCCGAGCCCTCGCTCGGGGACCGGGTGGTGGTCGTCGGTCTCGGGCTTCTGGGTCTGATCTCGGTGCAGCTGCTCCGCGCCGCCGGGTGCCAGGTGCTCGGGGTCGAGCCGCGGGAGCAGCGGCGCACGGCGGCGCTGACGTTCGGCGCCGAGCTCGCGTTCGCTCCGGAGGACGCCGTCGAGGCGGTACTTCGCTGGAGCGGGCGGGTCGGCGCCGACACGGTCGTGATCACGGCGGCGTCCGCCAGCAGCTCGATCGTCAACGAGGCGATTTCGATGGTGCGCCGCAAGGGCCGGGTCGTGCCGGTCGGCGAGGTAGGTCTCGAGCTCGAGCGGGCGCCGCTGTACCAGCGTGAGGCCGACGTCCTTATTTCGACCTCGTACGGACCGGGCCGCTACGACCCGACCTACGAGGAGGCGGGAGTCGACTACCCGATCGCGTACGTCCGTTGGACCGAGAACCGCAACATGGGCGAGGTCCTCCGCCTGCTCGGCACCGGACAGCTCGACGTCGAGCCGCTGATCGAATTCGACCGCCCGATCGCGCGTGCCGCCGAGGCCTATGCCGCGGTCAACGGCGCAGATCCACCGCTGGCGGCGGTCCTGACGTACGACAGCGACGCGACGCTCGCGCGCGCCGCCGAGCGGGCCGAGACGGTCTCGGTCTCGTGGCGCCGTCCGGCGGTTTGCACCCGTCTGCATCGCCGGACGGGTTGGTGCGGATCGCGCTGATCGGCGCGGGCGGGTTCGTGAGCAACGTCCATCTCCCGAACATCAAGTCCGATCCGAACGCGCGCGTCCAGGTGGTGGCGAACCGGACAGGGACCTCGGCGAGCGACGCGGCGCGCCTGGCCGGCGGCGCCGACACGACGACCGACTGGCGCGAGGCGATCGGCCGCGACGACGTCGACCTCGTCGTGATCGGCACCCGTCACGACAGTCACGCCGAGATCGCCGCCGCGGCGCTCGGGGCCGGAAAGGCCGTGTTCGTCGAGAAGCCGCTTGGGCTGAGCCGCGAAGAGATCGACACGGTGTGGGCCGCGGCGCAGGAATGGCCGCGGCTCGCGATCGGCTTCAACCGGCCCTACGCTCCGCTCGCCCAACTGCTCGTGGACGAGGTCACGCGCGTGCTGCCGGCGCCTTTGCACGTCATCTACCGCGTGAGCGCGCCGCTGCCGGCCGACCATTGGCTGAACGACCCGGCCACGGGTGGCGGGCGGGTTCAGGGCGAGGCGTGCCACATGTTCGACTTCGTCAACTGGCTTTGCGGCGTGCCTGCCCGCGTGTGGGCCGCCGGACTGCCGGCGCCGGCCGCGTTGCGCACCGTCGAGAGCGTGACGGTGACGGTCGAATACGCGAACGGGTCGCTCGGGACCGTCCATTACAGCGGCGTCGGTTCGGGGTCGATGCCCAAGGAACGAGTCGAGGTGCTCGCGGGGGGCCGGTCGTGGGTGCTCGACGACTTCCATTCGCTCGCGTCTTACGACGGCGCCGGCATCCGGACCGAGTCGGATAAGCGTGGCGACAAGGGGCACGCGGCGCTGATGGCACGCGTGCTCGCGGCCTGCCGCGGCGAGCAGCGATTCGAGCCCGGGGCGTGGGCAGCGTATGTGGCGCAGAGCGTCGCGCTGGCTGCGCTCGAGTCGATCGCCAGCGGTGAGCCGCAGCAGGTGATCCACCCCAACCGAGACGCGCGGCCGCAGCCTCATGCGTGACGGTAGGGATCCCTATAGGCTGTTCGACCTTAGAGAGGCTTCTCGTCCGCGACGGCGTTTGCGGATGGGCAGTAGACGTCAATAGCCTTGGCCGCGGGCGCCGACCGTCTCCGCAGCGGTTTGGACTGGCCGCTGCGTTTGCGGTCAGTGTGAACGGGATGTGACCCAGATCCGGCCGATGCTTTCCGCTCCGTGGCGAGCGAAGGTCATTAGGGCCACGGCGCGGTCACACCACGTCACGCGAGGCCGGTCGCGGACGTCAAGCCGCCCGGCTTGGCTTGAGCACGCGCAATATCTGGGCGACGAGCCCGATCGCCTCGCGCGGTCGAGGGATTAGGACGCGGTAGCTCCCGGCCTCGCGCGCGAACATGCGCATGTGGAGCACGAGAATAAGCGTGTAGCCGACGCTGGCGCCGATCGCCGCGACGTTCACGCTGCCGTGATGCGCGAGCACTGGGAACACGAGCGCGAAGTTCACTACGAGCCCGGGGATCCAGACGAGCAGCGCCTCGCGTGGGAATCCCTGACCCGCGAAGTGGTAGGAGAGCACCGCGACCATGCCGTAGGAGAAGATGGCCGGGACCATCCAGTAGTAGATCGTGATCGCGTCCGAGAACTCGGAGCCGTAGAGCAGGTGGATGGCGGGAGCGGCGAACGGGACCGTGATGAGACAGAGCAAACCGTAGACGAGACACAGCGACCGGAAGGCCATCGCCGTGTCCCCTGACGGCTCGCCCCTGGCAACTCGCGGAAACAGGTTCAGGGCGACGACTGTCGGTAGCAGATGAATGCCGTCGGCGATTGCCAGCGAGATTGAGTACTCACCGGCTGCGACCCCGCCGAGATAGGAGTTGACGAGGAGCAGATTGACGCGCCCTACGAGGTAGGCAAGCAGTGTCGCTATGTAGACCCGGCCTCCGTAGCGGAGCATCACGCGCATAAGCGCGAAGTCCGGTCGGCGCCGGGTCGGTCGGTGATGGCGTAGAGCAAAGGCGAACGCGAAGCTGCCGGCGACGTTCACCGAGACCATCAGGGTGATCGCACCGAGCACGCCGAACGAGAGGATCCCTAGGCCGACAACGAGTCCTGCGAAGACGACGATTGCCATGGTCAACTCGACGCCGTTGTACGCGACCATCCGCCCCTCGGCGAGGAGGATGCTCTGAAGCAGCTGGTTGGCTAGCGCGGCGGGGACGCCGACCAGCACGACGGCGATCTCGAGCACATCGAGACCTCGTAGCAGAGCTGGGAACAGCTGCGACACAACGAGCCCCCCGACGGCCAGCAGGGTTCCAAGACCGACGGCAAGCCAGAGGGTGTTGCCGAAGATGTCGCCGAGTCGTCCTGGGTCCCGAGCAGCGAAGTAGGGGTTGGCCGACTGAAGGCCGAAACTGCCGAACTGGATGATGAGAAGCGTGAAACTGAACGCGACCGCAATCGCTCCCCGCCCGGCGGGGCCGAGCGTCCGGGCCACGACGATCGTGCCGCCGACGTTCAAAAGCAGCACGCCGGCCTTGTTGCCGAGCGTGAGGAGAATGTCGACCGGCAGCTGGCCAGCTTTTTGGGTGGGGGCTCCAGGAATCGTGCTCACGCGGTCGAGGCCGTGCCATCCGGAATCCGTGCTTCCATCGTCACGATGTCGAAGAGGTTCAACGGGATTGCACGTTCCCCGAGCGACTGTCGGGCCATCCACTCAGCCACCGCGCGGACGGCCCGACTTCCTGGCGCCATCGTCCCGAGCTTGTAGGTGATGTAGCGCAATGAGTAAACGGCCGGCGGCCGGCTAACACTCACGATCTCGAAGCCGCTCTGGTGCAGGTATCTTTGGACCGTCAGTGGCGTGAAGAAGAAATTGTGATGGCGGGGTGTCAGCAAATGCCAGCGGTGACCCGAGAGTCTCGCCACCAGCGAGCCGATGTCGCCGGTGGAGAGCAACAGGCGCCCGCCCCGACGAAGCACCCTCGCGGCGGCTCGGAAATCCGACGCCGGATCGACCGAATGCTCTATGTAATCCCACATAGTCAAGCAGTCGAAGCTGGAGCCCGAGAACCGAGCGTCCTGGAACAGGCCTGTCTCGAGTTCGAGGCCAAGGTGGTCACGCCCCCATCCGCTCATGGATGGCGAGACGTCGATCCCGCGCGCGGCCCATCCTCGTTTGACGGCCTCGTCAACGAAGAAGCCGGCGGCGCAGCCAACGTCTAGCAATCGGCCCGGAACCATCGTGCGTTCCAGCCGGTCAAGGCGCCTGCGGGCGGTTAGCCGATGCTCCGGCTGATCGCGCACGTAGTCGGCGTAACCCTGCGCGTCGCCGCCGGGCGCGTTGCGGAAGTAGCTCTCGTCGTAGATAGCCTTCACTTCGGGAGCTGTCGGAAGGTCACGCCGGAACACAAGCCCACAGATTCGGCAGCGGACAATGTCGAATCCGTCCTTGCGCCAGACGGGCCGCTGGGCCGGCGTGAGCTCCGACCCGCAGAGGTTGCAGTGCATGGGTCAGCCGGGGATCGGGCCCGTCGGGGCCCGATCGATCAGGACCCCGGACGTCGTGTGCTGCCATCGGTCAGCGTCGCGGCGGATGAAATGTGCGCTCGCCATCAAGATAAGCAGAGCCACGACTGACAGCGCCACCGCGAGCCCGGGTCCCATCTTCTTGGACCGCACTCCGGACCCGGATGGCCACGACTCCGAACCCCCGCGCAGCGCAATCCCCAGGGCGGGTCGAAGTGCCCCAACGGATCGAATCGCCACCGAAAACTCCGCGATAGTGAAACTTATCCCGATGATCGCAACGAGTCCGACAGCTGCATAAAGGCCTTCCTCGTAGACCTGCAGCGGAATCGCGAGGAGAGTGGGGGCGAACATCACGAGCAGCGAGGGGACGATCAATAAGAGCCATCGTCCGAGCCGTCTCTTGAGCCACAGCGACCGGAGTGCCGGCAACGTCAGGAGCACGAGCAGCAGGTACAGACCGGTGTCGGCCAGTGTCACCCAAGCTTTCGCGGCGTACTGGCCCAATACCTCGAATGGGTGATCGCGGACGGTTTCGAAGTATGCCTTGCGCAGCACCGACTCGTACTTACTCGACAGGTACGCGGTCCCCGGGGCATCATGCTCCACCCTCGCGAGAGCGATCGAGTCGAGGAAGCGTATGTGGTAGTTGTTGGGCAGGTAACCAAGGCCAAGGTAAGCCGGGTGCCAGAATGGATGGCTCTGAGGATGATTCGCGCTCAGCGATACGCCGAGGCGGTGGTCACGATGCTCACGGATCGCGGTGATCGCGAACATCCCGATCGAGATGTAAGCAACGACCATTAGCACGAGCACTGCGACCTTCCGCCACCAACGCATGCTGAGCATGAACAGCACGATCAGCGCCGCTAACGCGACGCCGACGCCGCTGCTACTTCGCATTGTGTTCAGCCACCCGGCGGTGAACGCGATCACCACCAGTCCAATCCAGGCGTGGCGTCCGCGGCGCTCGGACAGGACGAGTAACGGTGGCAATAACGCGAGGCTTGCCCAGGCGGGCAGCCAATAGATGTCGTTGAACCCGAGCGAGCGGGCGCAGAACAGCATCACCACCGGCGCCGCAAGACCGGCCAGTACGGAGTTCGTCAGACGCCAGAAGCAGACCGGATAGACCGCCGCAGCGACCGCGAACATGACTGCGAAGCCGTCTCGCAACAGGCTTACGGGATCGCTGACGCCCAGGACGTTGGCGAGCCAAGGCAGATAGACGTAGATCCCGAGGTCGTCGCCGGCGCCAACCGGGTAGAACGATCCGACGCCACCGTGCCGGCCGGTCAATAGAGGCCCGCCTTGCTTGAGGACCGCCAGCGAGTCCCGCAACCCGGTCGAACGCGAACCCATGATCGGCCAGTCCGCGGGAGAACTCGCGAACAGCGCCAGGCCACCGAGCACGGCGATGGCGAGCCCCCAGACGATGAGCACGAGGCGGGGTCGCGGACACGCCTCGATCGCCGCGATCGATCGAGCCAGGCGAGTTGTCTCCACGACCGGCGCATTGGCGCCGACGGTGGCGGCGTGCTCAGGCGCCGGCGATCCGATCGGTGGGCTCATCTAGTCGACCGGGCCGCTGACGACGACAGTTCGTGCGCCTGGTGTGGCTGACGCCTCGATGCCCTCAAGTTGTCTGACGATGTACAGCGGTCGCAGCTTGACCTCCTCGTACATCCGACCCATGTACGTGCCCATCACGCCGAGAATCAGCAGTTGCATGCCTCCGAGGAACGACACTGTGATCGCGACCGAAAGCCAGCCGGGAACAGTGTTGGCGCCGCTGATCTTGGCAATCAGATCGCCCACCCCGGCAACGAACGACAGCACCGCGACGATGAGTCCCGCGATTAGTGCGACCTGGAGCGGCACCTGGGAGAAGCTGGCGATGCCGTCGACGCCAAGACGGATCATGCGGGCGAGGTTGTACTTCGGCGTGCCGGCGTGGCGATCGTGGTAGTCGTAGGGCACGCTGGTTCGGCGGAAGCCGATCCAGCTGAACATCCCGCGCAGATACCGGGTGTTCTCGCGCATCGCCCGGAACGCGTCTAGCGCCTTGCGATCTACGAGCCTGAAGTCGCCCACGTTTGGCTGCATCGGGACCTGTGCGAGCTTGCCGAGGAGCCAGTAGAACGCACGCGCCGAGGTCCGCTTAAAGCGCGTCTCTCCGGCCCGGTTGGTGCGCTCCGCATTGACAATGTCGAACCCGTCCCGCCACCGCGCGATCAGCTGAGGGACGATCTCGGGCGGGTGCTGTAGGTCGGAGTCCATGATCACGACCGCGTCGCCCTGAGCCAGATCCAGCCCTGCAGTGATCGCGGCCTGATGACCGAAGTTGCGAGAGAGCTGGACTAGCTTGAAACGTTCGTCGGCTGCGCGGATCCCGCGCATGACTTCGAAGCTCAAGTCCGTTGACCCGTCGTCAACCAGGATCACTTCACTCGAGCCGTCCAGACCATCCATCACGGCAGCGAGACGCGCGTGCAGCTCGGTCAGCCCGTCCCCCTCGTTGAAGACCGGCAGTACGAAGCTGATCGATGGACGAGCGAGGCTTGACGACATACGTGGGGCGTGGAGCTGAGAGCTTACGGTCCCGCGGACCAGGACCCGCGCACGGCCCGCGGGCGGACGGGCCGAATATACCAGTGGGTGCCGGCGCCTTTGCACGGGCAGGACAGCGGCGCCGCGGTCCGCCGACGCTACGCTCTCGCTCACCGATGTGCGGGATCTGCGGCATCCTCTCTACCTCCCCGAGCTTCGACGCGAGCGAACGGACCGTGGTCGCGATGCGGGACACGATGGTCCACCGCGGGCCCGACGACGCCGGCGCCGCGGCCTGGGCCGCGGGCGACGGGAGCGTCGCGTTAGGCCACCGGCGGCTGTCGATCGTCGACCTCTCCCCGGCCGGGCACAACCCGATGCCCAACGAGGATCAGACCGTCTGGATCACGTTCAACGGCGAGATCTATAACCACCGGGCGCTGCGGACAGAGCTCGAGGCCAAGGGCCACCGGTACCGCTCCCAGACCGACACCGAGACGATCATCCACCTCTACGAGGAGGAGGGGCCGCGGTGCGTCGAGCGGCTCCAGGGGATGTTCGCGATCGCGATCTGGGACGCACGCCGGCAGGAGCTATTCCTTGCGCGCGACCGGCTCGGAATCAAGCCGCTCTACTACGCCCGCCCGGCCGGCGGGTTCGTTTTCGGCTCGGAGATCAAGGCGCTGCTCGCGCATCCAGCGATCTCTCCAGACCTCGACGAGGAGGCCTTCTACCACTACCTCACGTTCGTCTGCACGCCGGCGCCGCTGACGATGTTCAAGGGGATCTCGAAGCTGTCGCCGGGAGAGCGGATGACCGTCAGGGCAGACGGCTCGACCACGAGCGAGATCTACTGGAGTCCGATGTCGGCCGGCGCCGAGCATGAGGTCGCCGAGATGTCCGAGGCCGACATGGAGGAGCGCCTGCTGACGCTGCTGCGGGCGTCGATCGAGAAGCGGATGATGGCCGACGTCCCGTTCGGGGTGTTCCTGTCCGGCGGCGTCGACTCGTCCACGAACGTCGCGCTGATGTCCGAGCTGATGACCGATCCCGTGCGGACGTTCTCGGTCGCGTTCAAGGATTACGACCGCTACAACGAGCTTCAGTACGCGCGTGAGATCGCGCAGCGGTTCGGCGCGGACCACCACGAGGTCGTGATCGACTGGAATGACCTCGAGTCGTTCCTGCCGGAGATGATCTTCCATCAGGACGAGCCGATCGCCGACTGGGTGTGCGTGCCGCTTCATTATGTGTCGCGGCTCGCCCGCGACAACGACACGATCGTGGTCCAGGTCGGCGAGGGCTCCGACGAGCTGTTCCACGGCTACGACGCTTACATCAACGCGGCCCGGTTCCGGCGGCGGTTCTGGGAGCCGTTCCAGCGCGTGCCGGCGCCGCTCCGTCGCGGGACCGGCCGGGCGGTGACCGAACTCGCGCGGCGCGTCGGCCGGGGGGAGGTCCACGCGACCTCGGTCGCCGAGGCGGCGGCGGGACGGCTTCCGTTCTGGGGCGGGGCGATCTGCTACCAGGGCGCGATCAAGGAGCGAGTGATCGCACACAACGGGCACGTCGTCCCCGACGCCTACGAGATCGTCGAGCGGTTCTGGGGCGATGCCGAGCGAGACCGGCCGAACGCCGACCTGCTCGCGAAGATGAGCTACCTCGAGCTCAAGCAGCGCCTCGCGGAGCTGCTGCTGATGCGCGTCGACAAGATGACGATGGCGACGTCGGTCGAGGCGAGGGTGCCGTTCCTCGACCACGAGCTCGTCGAGTTCGCGCTCGCGCTCCCGCCCGAGATGAAGGTGCGAGACGGCGTGGGCAAATACCTGCTCAAGAAGGCGGTGGCGGGCTCGATCCTCCCCGAGCACATCGTCTACCGGCCCAAGCAGGGGTTCGGGGCTCCGGTCGCCGAGTGGTTCAAGGAGGAGCTCGGCCGCCGCGCCCAGGCCCAGATCAATTCCTCGGCGCTTCGCGAGCGCGATCTCCTCGACTACGAGGAGATCGACCGGATGTGGGAGGCCCACCGGCGTGGCCCGGTGAACTGGGCCTTCCACCTGTGGAACATCTACAACGTGAGCGCCTGGTACGACTACTGGGTCGCGGGGCGCGACATCGCCTAGTGCCTTCCGGCGCGTCGCTCGCCTGGCTGCGGCGCGGGTACGCGACCTGGCGGCGGCTGGGCCCCCGGCGGGGCACCGAGGCGGCGCTCGCGCTCGCGGTGGCGCCGGTGCGCCGGCGCGTGCGTCCCGCATGGCTGCGCGCGCGACCGCTGCGGGTAGGCCCGCGCGAGCTCCGCGCCGCGCTCGGCGGAGCGGATCCGCGCGCGGTGCTCGGTGGCGTGGTGCTCGAGGCGATGCCGGTCGTTTCGTCGTTCGGCGCCTCGCTCGAGTTGCTCGAGCCCGCGGCGCGGTCCGAGCTGCTCGCGGTGGCCGACCGGGTGGCGGCCCACCGGTTCGACCTGCTCGGGTCAGGGCCGACCGAGCTCGGGCCGGAGATCGACTGGCTGCGTGACTTCAAGAGCGGCCGACGCTGGCCGCCCGACCACATCTCCGCGCTTCCGATCACCTACGACGACCACTCGGACATCAAGGTGCCCTGGGAGCTGTCCCGCTTCCAGCACCTCCCGGTGCTCGCGGCGGCCTACCGAGTCACCGGCGAGCGGCGTTGGCTCGAGGAGGTCGGCGCTCAGCTGCGGAGTTGGATCGTTCAGAACCCGGTCGAGTTCGGGCCCAACTGGGCGTGCACGATGGACGTCGCGATCAGGACCGCGAACTGGGTCGCAGCGCTCGCGCTGGTGCCGGACGCGGCGGCGCGCGAGAGCTGGTTCGAGCCGGTCATCGCGAGCCTGCTGCTGCATGGGCGGTTCATCCGAAGCCATCTCGAGTGGGCGCCCGTTCGGGGAAATCACTACCTGTCCGACGTGGTCGGGCTGCTCGCGGTCGCGGCGCTGTTCAGCGGCGGGCGCGAGGGGCGGAGCTGGGCGCGGTTCGCCGCCGCCGAGGTCGCCGGAGAGCTCGGCCACCAGATCCGGCCCGACGGCTGCGACCACGAGGCCTCGATCCCGTATCACCGGCTGGTGACTGAGTTGTCCGTGTGCGGGATCCAGGCGGCGTCGGTGCTCGCGCCTGACACGGCGGCGGGCGCGGATCGTGAGCGTCTTGACGCGATGCTCGCGTTCGTGGCCGGATACACGCGCCCCGATGGCCTGGCGCCGCAGGTCGGCGACGCCGACGACGGCCGCTACCTGCCGCTCGGCGACTACGGCCGCGCCGACCCGCGCAGCCACCTTCATCTGTTCGCGCAGGCCGGACGGCCATACGCGCCGGCCACGGGCCATTGCGCCTATCCCGACGGCGGCTACTGGGCCATGCGCGCGGGGGAGCTCTACGTGCTGGTGCGGTGCGGCGACGTCGGCGTCGGCGGGCTCGGGTCACACGCCCACAACGACGCGCTGTCGTTCGAGTTGGCGCTTGGCGAGCAGCCGCTGGTCGTCGATCCTGGGAGCTACCTGTACACGGCCGATCCGGTAGAGCGCGATCGCTTCCGCTCGACGGCCTTCCACAGCACGCTCAAGATCGATGGCGAGGAGCAGAACCCGATCTCGCCGGCGGCGCTGTTCGCGATGGACGACCGGCGCCGGGCGCAGGCGCTCGCGTGGGAGCCGGATCCCGGCCGGCCGGCGTTCAGCGGCCGCCACCACGGTTACGAGTCTCTCCCGCAGCCGGCCGTGCACACTCGGCGGATCGAGCTCGACGCCGCCGGGCGCTCGCTCCTGATCATCGACGCTGTCGCCTCGTCGGGACCGCACGAGCTCGTGTGGACGTTTCCGGTGGCCGCCGGCGCGGACGCTGAGGTGGATGCGGGCGGCGACCCGGGGCGCGCGGTCGCGCGGTTCGCGAGCGGGGTCGCGCTCGAGTTCGAGGCAGCGGGGGTCGAGTTCGCGATCGAACCCGGGTGGGTCTCGCCCTCGTACGGCGTCCGAGTGGCGGTGCCGTTCGTCCGCGGGCGCCGGCGGAGCGCCGCCGGCGAGGATGTGACCGAGATCGTGCTCCGGATCAGGACCCCCGGGACGAGCCGATGACCCCGCGCATCACAGCGCTGATCGGCGCCTACAACAACGCGTCGACACTCGAGCGGGCGGCGCGCTCGATGCTCGACCAGACGGTCTCCGAGCTCGAGCTTGTGATCGTCGATGACGGCTCGAGCGACGCCACGGGCGAGGTCGCGGCGCGGGTTGCCGCCGGCGACGCCCGTGCCACGGTGCTCACGATGCCGGGCAACGTCGGTATCGCGCGCAGCCTCAACGCCGGCGTCGAGGCGGCCGCCGCTCCGGTCGTGGCCGTGCTCGACGCCGACGACTGGTCCGAGCCGCGCCGGCTAGAGCGCCAGCTCGACGTCCTCGACGGAGATCCGTCGATCGCCGTGGTCGGCTGCCGGATGCGCGAGGTCGACGAGCACGGCCGCGAGCTCGCGCCGCGGACCTCGTTCGCCGCCGGCGAGGTCAACGACGTGCTGATGCGCTTCAACCCGATCCCGAACACGTCGTCGGCGTTCCGGCGCGACGTCGCGCTCGCGGTCGGCGGCTACGACCCTCGTTACCGATGGGCGACCGAGTACGACCTGTGGCTGCGGCTCGCCGACCGCCACCGCATCTTCGCGATCGACGAGATCCTCGCGACCCGGCAGATGTCCTCGCGGAACGTCGCGGCCCGCCGCGAGCGGGCGCAGATCGCCGAGGCGATAGAGATGCGGCTGCGCGCGATGCGGCGCCGGCGCAGCCTGGCCGGCGCCACCGGCCTGATCCCGTATGCGGTCTCGTACGCGACGCCGCTGCCGCTCAAGCGGGCGATCCGGCGAAGGATCGGCCAGGCGCCCTGACGTCTCCGAGCACCTGCGCGTAGACCTCGCCGGTGGCGGCGAGGAACCGCTCGGCCGTGAACCCCTCCTCGATCCTCCGGCGGGCCCGGTCTTGGAGCGCGGCGCGGAGATCCGGGTCGGCGGTGAGGCGTGTGAACGCCGTCACCAGCGCGTCCTCGTCGCCGGCGGGCACGAGCAGACCGGCGTCGCCGACGACCTCGGGGTTCCCTGGACCGTCCGCGGCGACGACCGCGAGGCCGTGTCCCATCGCCTCGAGCAGTGCGAACGAGATCCCCTCGCGCTCGGACGGCAGGACGAACACGTCGGACGCGTCGAGCAGGCGAGGCAGGTCCGAGCGATACCCGAGCGGCCTTACCGCCGCGCCGGCGAGCGCTTCGAGCGCCGGCGCCAGCGGGCCGGCGCCGGCGACGGCGAGCACGAACGGCACTCCCGCGGCGTTTACGCGCTCGGCCGCTCTTGCCGCCAGCAGCGGTGCCTTGCGCGCCTCGAGCTGTCCGGCGAACAGGCCGAGCACGACGTCCGGGTCGATGCCGAGCGCTGCGCGCACCGACGAGCGCACCGACGAGCGCTCGGGGTCGCCGATCGCCGTCGGCAGGTCAATGCCGTTCTGTATCACTCTGAGCTTGTGGCGCTGCGTGGCCGGCAGGACAGCGGCGAGCTCGTCGCGCTCGGCCACCGACGTGCAGATCACCGCTCGGCAGGCTCTGGTGACGGTCCTCGCGGCCTGCTCGGCGGCGACGCGCCTCGGTCCCTCGACGCGGCGCAGCATGTGCAGGCCGTGCGTGGTCAGGACTCCGGGTCGGGCGCGAAGCAGCGGCCAGGCCAGTGCGCCGGCGACGTCGCCGTGGACGTGGACGAGGTCGGCGCGACGTGCGCGGGCGGCGGCACGCGGCCAGCGCACCGGGATCGACGCGAGCGCGCTGGCCGGCGAGCGTCCGGCGGAGAGGTACGAGCGCTCGTGGACGAATCCGGAAAGCCGCTCGAGCATGTCGATGTACGTCTCCCCGCCGCCGCCCTGGTGGGGGAGGACGTGCAGAACCCGTGCGCTCACGGCCCGGGGATCCTGTGGTCGCCCGTCATGACTCAAGCGGGGGACCATTCTGCACCGTGTAGCCTGCGCGAGCGTGTCCGGGCGTCCGTCTGCACTGATCACCGGGATCACCGGCCAGGATGGCTCGTACCTGGCCGACCTCCTGCTCGAGAAGGGCTACGAGGTGCACGGCGTGGTCCGCCGGTCCTCGACCGAGCGGTTCGAGCGGATCGAGCACCTGCGCGACAAGGTGACGCTCCACCAGGCCGACCTGCTCGACGAGCGCTCGCTCGTCAACGCGCTCCGCGCCGCGAGGCCGACCGAGATCTACAACCTGGCCGCGATGTCGTTCGTCGCGGTCTCGTGGATCCAACCGACATTGACCGCCGAGTTCACCGGCGTTGGCGTCACCCGCATGCTCGAGGCGATGCGGGAGGTGTGCCCGGAGGCGCGGTTCTACCAGGCATCCTCGAGCGAGATGTTCGGCAAGGTCCGGGAGGTGCCGCAGAACGAGCTGACCGCGTTCTACCCGCGCTCGCCGTATGGCGTCGCCAAGGCGTACGGGCACTTCATCACGGTCAACTACCGCGAGTCGTACAACCTGCACGCCACCAGCGGCATCCTGTTCAATCACGAAAGCCCGCGCCGGGGCCTCGAGTTCGTGACCCGGAAGATCACCTGGCACGCGGCCGCGATCAAGCTCGGACTGGTTGATCGCGTGTCGCTCGGCAATCTCGACGCCGAGCGCGACTGGGGCTACGCGAGGGACTACGTCGAGGCGATGTGGCTGATGCTTCAGCAGGACGATCCCGATGACTTCGTGATCGCCACCGGGATCGCGCACTCGGTCCGCGATTGCGTTGAGATCGCGTTCGACCAGGCCGGAATCGAGGTCGACGACCATGTGGCCCTCGACGAGTCGCTGAAGCGGCCGGCGGAGGTCGACCATCTGATCGGCGACGCATCCAAGGCCAGGCGTGAGCTCGGGTGGGAGCCCCGGACATCGTTCGAGGAGCTGATCCGGATGATGGTCGACGCGGATCTCGAGCTGCTGTCGTAACGCCAGGCGTGCCGGACGAGGCTCAGACCCGGCGTTCCGCGCTCATCACGGGCCTCACGGGCCAGGATGGCTCGTTTCTGGCCGAGCTGCTGCTTGACCGGGACTACCGGGTAACCGGACTGGTCCGGGGCGGGGACCGCGGGGGCGAGCGGCTTGGCTTCTCCGAGCATCTGCGCGACCGCTTGTCGGTCGTTCCCGGGGACCTGCTGCGTCCCGAGACGCTGACGGCCGCGGTTGAGCGAGTCCGGCCCGACGAGCTGTATCACCTGGCGGCGCCGTCGTTCACGCCGGACTCGTGGCTCGCGCCGGCGGACACGGTCGCGGCGATCGCGGGAGCGACGGCGACGCTGCTCGAGGCCGTGCGCGCGAGGAGCCCGCGGACGCGGGTGTTCGTCGCCGCGTCGGGGGCGATCTTCGGTGCGGCGCCCGAGAGCCCCCAGCGCGAGGACACCTGCTGCCGGCCGCAGACGCCCTACGGGACGGCGAAGCTCGCCGCGCACCAACTCGTCGGCCAGATCCGCGCCCACGACGGGGTGTTCGCGTGCTCGGGAATCCTCTACAACCACGAGTCCGAGCGGCGACCTGAGAGCTTCGTCTCGCGGAAGATCACGCTCGCCGCCGCGTCGATCAAGCTCGGCCTGAGCGATCACGTCGTGCTCGGCGACCTGAGCGCGGTGCGCGACTGGTCGTTTGCGGGCGACGTCATGCACGGCGCCTGGCAGATGCTCCGGCAGGAGCGTCCGGATGACTACGTGCTCGCGAGTGGGATCGCCCACACGGTCGCGGACCTCGCCGAGGTCGCCTTCGCCCGCGTCGGTCTGAACCCCCGGGATCACATCCAGGTCGACGCTGGGCTCGTGCGGGCGCCCGAGATCACGCCGCCGGTCGGTGACGCCTCGAAGGCCAGGCGCGAGCTCGGGTGGGAGCCACGCGTCAGCTTCGAGGAGTTGATCGGGCGGATGGTCGATGCCGACCTTCGCGCCCTCAGCGCGGACGGAGGGGGTGGGCGGCCAGCGTCTTCCTCACGTAGGCGATGAACCCCGGCGTGATGTACACGTTGTCACTCGCGCGATAGTCGAACTCCCGCTCCACGGTTTCGAGCACGACGTTGCGCGAGTTCGCGATGCCGTTGGCGATCTGCTGAGGCGTGTTGTTCACCCAATACAGCAGGCTCAGCGACGCGAAGTACGGGGTGAGGTCGCCCAAGGCGGTGTCGGCGTACGAGTCGCCGACGACGACCGACCGGCCAGCGACGACGGGCGCACCGGGAGCACGGTCGATGGCTGCGGTCGGCGCGATCTCGCTCCCGGACTGGCCGAGGAGCCCGAGTAGGTCCCCGGTGTACTTCTCCTTAGGCCCGTTGACTATTTCGTCGGGCTTCAATCGCACGGTCTTGCTCAGCGGCGGAAGCGCGGCCTCCGGGAAGCTGAGCGAACCGAGATTGTTCCAATGCGAGTCGGTGCGGAAATACAGCGGCTGACTCGATGTGCGCTTCTCGGCCAGCAGCAGTTTGCGCAGCCCGACGATGCCGGCCCGGACCGCGGCGGGTGCCTCGAGCAAGTGCCACAGCTGCGCGGTCCCCTGCTTGCCACAAGCGAGATTCGGCGTGCTGGGGGCGGCGTACTCGGGGTAAATCGTCTGCTTGTCGGGCGCGACGATCAACTCGACGCGCCTACCGCTTGCTCTGATGATCCTGATCAGAGTCTCCCAGCGCGATACGGCCTGCGTGAACGGTATGAACGGCGAACACGCTCGGTCCCATACTCCCTGCAGGTAGTACCAACCATGGAGGCCCACCGCGACCTGATCGGCGGTCGGCGGCGGCTGCACATGCCCTTTCGCGCCCTTGCCGGTCGTCGTCGTTGTCCCGAGCGCCGCCTTGTCCTGGTCGGGCTGGCCGGTGAACGGAAGCGCCTGATCGCTCTGCACTCCACCGAGGCCATTGAGGCCGTACTGGGGAGTGAACGCGAACAGGTGCAGGTCGATCCATGTGTTCGCATGCACCGCCTGATAGCGGAGCGGCAGGTGGTCGATCAGATAACGCGTCGCGTCGTCGAAGAAGCCCCATCCCTCGGACAGCCTGGGAGCGGAAGCGAGCTTGCGGTTTTCGAAGGCACGCGCCTTGTACCCGAATGCGCTCAGCACCAGCGGCGTCGCGAAGAACACGACAGCGAGCGCGGCGAACGACAGGCGAATCCAGTGTCTCCTCGACATCAGAATCGGAAATACAGGAAGGGGCTGAAGCTGCCCGCCGCGACGGCGATTGCCGCGACCGGCAGGATGACGATGGTGGCGACTCGCGCTACCAGCGCTGGTCCGGCCCACCGGCCGTCCAATACGACGCGTCCGAGGACGAAGTCTCGCGGGAGGAGAACCGACAGCAACCCGATCACCAGCGCGGCCGCGGACTCGCGCGTGATCGCGGCGTTGACGCTTGGTGTCAGCGTGCCGAAATGCACCGGGATCATTGCGTTGTAGACGCGCATGGCCTCGGCGAGCGAGGTCGCGCGGAACAGCACCCAGCTGAGGACCACGATCAGGAACGTGACCGCCCGGCGGACGACCGCGAGGCGCTCGTCCGGCCAGCGGGCGACGCCGCTCAGGCGCTCTATGACCAGGATCACCCCGTAGTACATGCCCCACAGGACGAACGTCCACGCGGCCCCGTGCCAGATCCCGGTGAGCAGGAAAACGAACAGCAGGTTGAACGACGTCCGCGCTCGGGTGCCGCGGTTTCCACCCAGCGGGATGTAGACGTAGTCGCGAAACCAGCGCGAAAGCGTCATGTGCCAGCGGCGCCAGAAATCGGTCACCGACACCGAGGAGTAGGGGCGGTTGAAGTTCTCCGGAAACCGGAACCCGAACATGCGCCCCATCCCGATCGCCATGTCGCTGTAACCCGAGAAGTCGAAATAGATCTGCACGGTGTAAGCGAGTGCACCAAGCCATGCCGCGGGAGTCGTCAGCGAGTGGCTGTGGGCGAACGCGGCATCCGCGATTTGACTCACCGTGTCGGCGATCAGCACCTTCTTCGCGAGGCCGAGCGCGAATCGCGGAAAGCCATCGGCGAGATCGCCGGCCCGGGCGCTCCGAGGCGGTGGCTCACGGATCTGGTCGTCGATCTGGTGGTAGCGGATGATCGGCCCGGCGATCAGCTGGGGGAAGAACGCCATGTACTGCGCGAAGTCGTCGAGCCGGCGCATCGGCGGGGCCTCGCCGCGCGTCGTGTCGACGACGTAGCTGATCGCGTGGAAGGTGAAGAACGAGATGCCGATCGGCAGCACGATCTGCGGAAGCGGAATCAGATCCTTTTCGCCGAACCACCCGACCGCGTGATCGAGCTGGGATGTCGCGAACACGGCGTACTTCCAGACGAACAGGGTCGCGAGATCGACCGCGACCGCCGCCCACATGACGTTGCGGGCGGCGCGCTGACGTTGCTGGGTGCGCAGGCGACCGATCGCCAGCCCCGCGAGGTAGTTGAACCCGATGCTCGCCAGAAACACGAACACGACTGCGTGGGCACCCCAGGCGTAGAAGACGATGCTCGCCACCGCGAGCGTGGGGTTGCGCGCGCGCGGCGGCACCAGCCAGTACAGCGCGAGCACCACCGGCATGAAGAACCAGAGAAACTCAATCGACGAAAAGACCAATGCTCTCCCGCCCCGGTCGCGGGGCCCGTTTGGACATGACCGGGTTCGGCGGCGCCCAAGTCTGCCAGCAACCTCGGATTAGGCGCGGCGGCCCTATCCGCCCGCGACCGCTTAGCATTGTCCCAACGGTTTCATGCTGGCCCGTCTCGCCG
>CAWCEF010000012.1:0-409838 GCA_963794515.1 uncultured Solirubrobacterales bacterium
TGCTCTACCAGTTGAGCTAGGCGGGCGGCGAGGCTCAGTCTCGCACGGTGGAGACGGCGCGCTCGAGGGAGCCGTGGCCGTTGCTGGCGTAGTCGGGCGCCGGCGTGGGGGGCTCCGGCTCCTCGGGCGGGTTGAGCCGGCGCTCGAGCTCGCCGAGGACGATCCCGAACAGAAGATGGCGCCAGGTGGCCTGGACGAACGCGCGGCGGTTGCCGCTGAGCGCCGGCAGGTCGTGGCGGGCGGGGTGGAAGCGGTCGGTCAGCGCGACGAGTGGCCAGCCGGCGAAGTGCTCGGCGAGCGCGAGCGCGGGACCGCGGAGCGCCGGCGCGATCGGCAGGGTGGGGGCGACGTTGGCGTAGACGGCGCCGAACAGGGCGCCGTTCTGGACGTGCAGAACAAGGCCGACGCGGTACCAGCCGGGGCCGTTGCGGACGGCGCGGCCGAGCAGCTCGACGTCGTCGTAGCCGCTCGAGAGCAGGACCTTGTCGAGCGGTTGCTCGAGCGCCCAGACGCTTGCCGCGAGGGCGCCACACAGCGCACCTCGGAGCGTTCGGATGGGGACGCTGCCGGAGGTCACGGAGGGCAGAACTGTAACGGGCGGGGCCGCTGCGGGTACGGCAATGTGCGATGGATCACGACCAGCTGCACCGGCGCGCACGGGAGCGCGGGGTCAATAGGTTCGTGCTGTTCGTGGTGCGGGCGATCCTCACGCCGTTCTTCCTGATCTACCTGCGGATGGAGCGGATCGGGCGCGAGCACATCCCGGCGGAGGGCCCGGTGATCCTGGCGTCGAACCATCGGAGCTTCTTCGATCCGTTCGTGATCGGGACGATGACCAGGCGCCCCGTGTACTACGTGGCCAAGAAGGAGCTGTTCACGTACAACCGGGTCCTGAGCTGGCTGCTGAATGCGCTCGGCGCGTTCCCGGTCGACAGGGGCGCCGCCGATCAGGACACGATCGAGACGGCCAAGATCATCCTCGGCCGCGGCGAGATCGTGCTGATGTTCCCCGAGGGGACGCGGACCCGGCCGGGTGCGCTCGGCAAGCCCAAGCGCGGCGTCGGCCGGCTCGCGCTCGAGACCGGCGCGCCGGTGGTCCCGATCGCGATCATCGGCACCGAGAACGTCCGCAGGGGCTGGAGGATCCGGTCGCGGAAGGTCAAGCTCCGCGCCGGCCGCCCGCTGCATTTCCCGAAGCTGGACAGCGCCTCGCCGGCGCTGGCGGGCGCGGTCACCGCCCGGATCTGGCCGATGGTGATGCTCCAGTGGGAGTGGCTCGGCGGGTTGCCTCCGATCCGGCGGGCCGCGATCATCGGCGCCGGCGCGTGGGGGACGAGCCTCGCGGTTCTGCTCGCGCGCGCGGGACTCGAGGTCGAGCTCGGGTGCCGCACCCGAGAGCAGGCCGCGGCGATCGCCGCCACCCGTACCAACGACGCCTACCTGCCCGGCGTCCAGCTTCCCGAGTCGATCCGCGTGACGCGCGCCGGCGAGCTCGAGCTCGCCGGCCAGGACCTCGTGTGCCTGACCGTCCCCGCCCGTGCGCTCCCCAACGTGCTCGCCGCCCACGGCGAGCGGATCCAGCAGAGCGCCGGCGTGCTCGTCCTGTCCAAGGGCCTCGTGCCGCCGCTCGGCACGCTTCCGGCGGCGTTCGTCGCCGAGCGCTGCCGCGCCCGCGCCGTCGCTGTACTGGGCGGCCCGGCCGACGCGGCCGAGGTGCTCGAGCACGGCGCGTCCGTGGTGCTCGCGAGCGTCGACCGGGGGTTTGCAAGAAACCTTGCCGACGTGCTCGGCTCGGCCGGGCTCGACGTGTCAAAGAGCAGCGACGTCACCGGCGTCGAGCTCGCGGCCACCGCCAAGAACGTCGCCGTGCTCGCCGCGGCGGTGGCGTTGGTCGCCGGCCCGAACATCGCCGGCGCCGCCGCGGGCAAGGTGTTCGCGGAGGTCGACGCGCTCGCCCGGGCGCGCGGCGGCCGCCCCGAGACGTTCGCCGGCCTCGCCGGCGCGGGCGACCTGGTGGCCACGGTCGTCTCGTCGAGCTCCCGGAACCGGCGCGCCGGCGAATTGCTCGCCCAGGGCGTGCCGGCGTCAGAGATCGGCAACGCGCTCGGCCAAGCGGTCGAGGCGATGGACTCGGCGCCGCTGCTCGCGAGCGTGGCTCGAGACGCCCACCTCGACGCGCCGGCGCTCGAGAGCCTGGCGGCTCTGGTCGAGGGCCGGATCGAGCCCGAGCAGTGGACGGCGACGATGACCGCCGACCAGGCGCCGCCGCAGCGCCACTATCCGCGGCGCGTGACGAAGGCTAGGCTCTGATGTCGTGGACGGCGAGTTCGTGGACGGCGAGTTACCCAAGAGCAAAGCGGAGGTCGACGCGCGGTTCACGGAGCTGTACCGGACCCACCTGCGGGACGTGTACTCGTACAGCTATTACCGGGTGGGCAACCACCACGACGCCGAGGATCTCACCGAGCAGACCTTCCTGCAGGCCTACCGCCACTTCGAGCGCGCGCTCCGGGAGGCGAACGGCCGGCCGCTGCGGCCGTGGCTCATCCGCATCGCCCACAACCTCGCCGCCAACTTCTACCGGGACCGCTCGCGCAAGCCGGAGTCCGGGATCGAGGACGCGGGCTTGATCTCGGCGCCGCACACGACGGAATCGCTCGTCGAGGGGCGCGAGCAGCTGAAATCGATTCTCGACGGCGTCCAGCAGCTTCCCGACGACCGGCGCGAGGCGCTGATCATGCGGTTTGCGCTCGGGATGGACAACCGCGAGATCGCGCGCGCGCTTGGACGCACGGACGGCGCCACCAAGGTGCTGCTCCACCGCGCGATTCGTCAGCTCGAGGGAATGGTCTCGGAGCCCGCCGCCGAATCAGGGGGAGCGCGCGAATGAGCAGCCAGCGAGTCAGACGGGTAGGAGGACGGAAATGAGCTCCGGCGCCGCCGACTTCGAAGCACTCCTGCGGGAGGCCCTCTCGCCGGTCGATCCGCCGGCGGACCTCGTCCAGCGGCTCGAGCTGACGCTCGTGAACCTGACCGAGCTCGCGCAGGAGGAGCTCGACGCGTGGGAGCTCAGTGCGATGCGCGACCCGCGCAACTGGGTCCGTCCCGCCGCCGCGGCGGTCGTCGGGGTCAGCGCCGGCACAGCGCTAGTCGTGCTCCGTGTGCGCGCGCGCCACCGGGTGCGCAAGCAGCGTTCGAACAACGCGCTCGATCTAGCCCAGCGCACGCTGCACGACTTCGGCGAAGAGGCACGTCGGATCCTGCCGCACCGTAGCTAGCGACCGCCCGCAAAACGGCCGGCGGGCGAGCGATGCTTAGCCGTAACCCGCCGCTGATAGCGTGGATTGCAATGGCCACGTGCTACCGACATCCCTCGCGTGAGACGGGAGTCTCGTGCTCCTCGTGCGGACGGGCGATCTGCCCCGACTGCATGACGCCGACGCCGGTCGGGATGCGCTGTCCCGAATGCTCGCGCGAGCGCACAAAGGCCAGGCGAATGCCGACGGTTCGGGGCGCGCCCGTGGTGACGCAGGCGCTGATCGCGATGAACGTGGTCGCGTTCCTGATCGAGACGGCCGCCGGCGCCCCGCTTGGCGGTGGCGGCGGCGGGTCGGTGTGGAATCACGGGGTGCTGTTCGGGCCTGCGATCACGAGCCACGACATCTACGGCGTCGGCACCCAGGAATATTGGCGGCTGGTCACCAGTGGGTTCCTGCACGACGGGCTGCTCCACATCTTCATCAACATGATCTCGCTGTGGTTCGTCGGCTCGGTGCTCGAGCCGGCGATCGGGCGCGTCAACTTCGCCGCGGTCTACTTCGTCTCGCTGCTCGCGGGATCGTTCGGCGCGCTGTGGTTCCAGCCGGTCACGGCGACAGTCGGCGCTTCGGGCGCGATCTTCGGGATCTTCGGGGCGCTGATCGTCGTCGCGCGCAACCGCGGCATCCCGATCTGGCAGAGCGGACTCGGGTTCGTCCTCGTGTTCAACCTCGTGTTCTCGCTGAGCGTCCGCGGCATCTCGGTCGGGGACCACATCTTCGGGCTGATCGGCGGCCTGATCACCGGCTTCCTGATCGTCGAGGTCGCCGAGCGCCGGCGAATGGCCCGGGCGGCGCTCGCCGGCTGCGCCGTGCTCGGGGTCGTGAGCGTGATCGGCGCGCTCGCCGTGGCCGGCGGCACCGGGCTGACGCCGAACGGCATCGGCTTCACGCTCTAAAGCGCGGAGCCGGCGCCGGTCAGAGGTCGACCGTGAACACCTCCGCCGGCGCTTCGGGCACCAGCTCGGGGTGGATGATGTGCGCGAGCAGCTCGAGCCCGTCGATGATCCGCGGGCCCGGGCGCGAGAAGTAAGCGGCGGCGTCGACGGCCACCACCTCGCCGGCGCCTACGGCGGCTAGCTGATCGCGATGCATCTCCGCCTCGCGGTGGGCGATCTCGGCGTCGTATCCGCATGGCATCACGACCACGATGTCGGGCTGGGCGGCCTCGATCTCCTCCCAGCTGCGCTCCTCGGAGTTCTCGGCGGCGAACCCGAGCACGTCCTCTCCGCCGGCGTAGTCGATCAGCTGCGGCGTCCAGTGACCGGCGGCGAACGGGGGGTCGAGCCATTCCAGCGCCGCGACCCGCGGCCGGCTCGCACCGCGCACGGCGAGGCGCACGCGATCGATCCGGGCCGAGGCGTCGCGCACGAGCTCGACAGCTTCGTCCTTGCGATCGGTCGCCTGGGCGAGCGTGCGGACGTCGCCGAGCACCTCGCCGACTGTGTGCGGGTCGAGCGACAGCACGTGGGGATGGGTGTCGATTTCCGCGGCGACGGCGCGGACGTCGTCGTAGGAGACGGCGCACACCGAGCACAGCTCCTGCGTGACGATCAGGTCGGGGCGCAGGTCGCGCAGCATGTCGGCGTCGAGCTCGTAGATCGACAGGCCGGCGAGCGTCCGCTCCTTCACCGCGGCGTCTATCTGTCCGGCGCTGAGGCCGGCCGGCAGGACGTCGCGCGTGACCTTCGGGAGCTCGCGAGCGGCGGCCGGATAGTCGCACTCGTGGGTCACCGCGATCACGTCGGCTCCGAGCCCGAGCGCGAACAGCGTCTCGGTGGCGGACGGGACGAGGCTGACGATGCGCATCGGCCATGAGGATAGTTCCGCCAGGGACGCCGGCGAAGGCGGGCGTTCCCAACGGCGCGGGTGCTGCTGCTACCGTTCCCTCGTCGCTGCATGAACGACGACGATCCATCCCGAAGTAGCAGCTCACAGACGAGGGGCTGCCCAATGCGGACGGAGCTTTGCCCCACGCGGGCCGCTGGTGGGGTCGCCCGGTCGCGGGCGTGGCAGGTGCCTACGCACCGGTGACGGCACTGTTCATCATCCTGACCGGACTACTCGTCCTGGTCAATGCGTTCTTCGTGATCGCCGAGTACGCGCTCGTGCGCTCGCGGAAGACCCGGCTCGAGGCGCTCGCCGACGAGGGCGCGCGGGGGGCCCGGCTGGCGGTCCGGCAGATCGACAACATCGGCGACTACATCGCCGCCTGCCAGGTCGGGATCACGATGGCCTCGATCGGCATCGGCGCCCTCGGCGAGCCGGCGATCGCGCACTTGTTCGAGCCATGGCTCGGAGGCCCGCTCGGGCACACGGCCGCGGTCGCGCTCTCGGTCGTGATCTCCTATCTGCTGATCACGATCGCCTTGAGCGTCGTCGGAGAGATCGTCCCGAAGCTGTACACGATCCAGCACGCCGAGGGCCTGGCGAGGCGGATCGCGCGGCCGATCCAGTTCTTCCGGATCCTGTTCCACCCGTTCATCATCGTGCTGAACTCGGCCTCGGAGTCGATCCTGCGGATGCTCGGCACCGATCCGGACGCGGAGGCCGAAGGCGGGACGCCGGATGACCTCAAGCGGCTGATCGCGCAGTCGACGACCGGCGGTCAGCTCGACGTGGGCGAGGGGAAGATGCTCACGGGCGTGTTCCACCTGCACGAGCAGGAGGCCCGGCAGGTGATGACGCCGATTCCAGCGGTCGTTACCGTCGATGTGTCCGAGACCGTCGAGACCGCGCTGCGTCGCTGCGTCCAGACCGGGCACTCGCGGCTGGTCGTGACCGAGGACGAGAACCAGGACCGCGTGAAGGGCATCGTCCACGTCAACCAGCTGGTCAAGAAGATGTTGAACGACGGGATGGACGCGCACTTCGACGGGCTCGTCCGGGAGGCGCCGATCGTGCCCGAGACAAAGCCTCTCGACGACCTCCTGGCCGATCTCCAGCGCGAGCGGACCGAGCTCGGAATCGTCGTCGACGAGTACGGGCGCACGGCCGGGATCGTGACGATCGAGGACATCATCGAGGAGGTCGTCGGCGAGATCTCAGACGAGACCGACCCCGCCGGTGGGGCGGTGCGCCGGCTCGCGAACGGCGACTGGTTCGTGCGCGGGCACGTGGCGGTGGCGGATCTCGAGGACTACGGACTTGAGCTTCCGGTCGACACCGACGCCTACAACTCGGTCGGCGGGTTCGTGTTCGCCGAGCTTGGTCGGCTTCCCAAACGCGGGGACACGATCGCCGCCAACGGATTCTCGATCCGGGTCGAGTCGGTGCGCCAGAACCGGATCGAGGCGGTCCGGATCAGGCAGCGCCGGGCCGCCGCGTAACCGGCCGACCCCGCCGGTCGCCCGGCGAATCGTCCCGCCGCTCGCTCGCCCGGCTGAGCGCCTGACGGCGCGCCAGGGGCAGGATTCCCCACAGGAAGGCGCATGCGAGCACTGCCGCCGCCGTGACGATCGCGGTCAGGGCCGGCGAGAACGCGATGTCGCTCAGGAGCATCACGACGCCGATCGAGGTCAGCCCCATCGTCACCAGCCCGACAAGCATGAAGCGGTTCGCGACCGTGACCAGGTGCTCCTTGTCGCCCTGCCGGAACAGGATCCGGTGCCACGACGTCGGGGCGGTGAGCATGATCAGCGTCGTCGCGGCCGCGACCAGCGTTCCGAAGTAGTCGGCCTTCTGGAAGCTCGACAGCCTCTCGAACTTGGGCTGGAACGCCACCGTGAGCAGGAACCCGAACAGGATCTGGACCCCGGTCTGGACCACCCGCGCCTCCTGCAGCAGCTCGATCAGGTTGCGGTCGTCGCGCTCGAGCTCGGTTTCGTGGCGCCCGTCGCCAGCGTCTGTCGTCGATTGCTCCATCGTCTGAGGGGGTTCTACCCGCGGCCGTCCGCGGATACCGCAAACGTACGGGGACCGAACTCCACGGCCTCGCGGCATTCGTTACATTTCCCCGCGTCAAGGCAACGGCCGGATCGCGCGAGCCAGCGCACTGAAGCTTCCGGTGGTTGAGAGGAGAGAGATGGAGCCGGCCCGCGTACGGGGCCGGCTTCGCCCCCTCGGCGCCCGGCGGCGCGCAAACTCGCAGCGACACAGGAGCTCCGCGGCGCGATCAGCGAGCAGCCCTAGTGGCCTCTGAGGCAAAAAAGAAGCCGGCCCGCTGGGGACGGGCCGGCTCCGTGCTTCTGGGGAGGAGGTGCTGCTATGAGGTACGTCGCGTGATGAAGTCTGCGCCCCGCACCTGAACGATCGTTAAATACTTTCTTTGGGATTCTTCAGTCGTACCGGTAGAAGCCGACGCCCGATTTGCGGCCGAGCGAGCCTTCCTTGACCAGGTCGAGCAGCCGGTCAGGGACCCGGGCTCCGATCGATTCGCCGATCGCCTGGGAGACGTCGAGGCCGACGTAGTCGAGCAGCGCGATTGGGCCCATCGGCATGCCGGCGCCGAGCGTCATGCAGTTGTCGATGTCCTCGGGCGCCATGCCGGTCTCGGACAGCAGCTCCACAGCGCTGAACAGGTAGGGGAACAGCAGCCGGTTGACGACGAACCCCGGGATGTCCGGGACTTCGACCGGGGTCTTGCCGAGCGCCCCGCACAGACTCCGAGCGCGCTCGCGGGTCTCGGGCGTCGCCTGGGGCGGGAACGCCAGCTCGACCAGCTGCATCCGCGTCACCGGGTTGAATGGGTGGAACCCGACGAACGACTCGGGGTGGCCGCTCGCCTGCGCGAGCTCGGCGATCGACAACGACGAGGTCGTGGTGGCGAGCACCGCCCCCGCGCCCGCGTGTCGCGCCAACTCGCCCAGGTCGGAAAGGATGGCGGTCTTGCTGCCGTGATGCTCGACGACCGCCTCGACCAGGAACGTGGCGGCGGCCAGGTCGTCGAGATCGGTCACGATCCTCACCCGCTCGGGATCGAAGCCTTCGAGCTTCGAGCACGTCTTCGCGACGCGCGCGCGGGCCCGCTCGGCCGAGTCATCCGAGCGCGCCCACAACAGCACCTCCTCGCTCTCTGCAGCAGCGACCGCCAGGCCGCAGGCAATCACGCCCGAGCCGGCGATACCGAGTCGTTCCCGCAAAGTCAACAGCTCCTCAGGTTCGGTTGGCACACGGTCCGGTGGACCCCGGAGGCCTCAGTACAGTAGGGAACGACTGATTTGAAGGCGCCGCCCAGGCCGCGGCATCTGAATCCATGACAAGGAGTGCGGAATGCCGCAAGCTGGTCGCGAGGTAGTGATCGTCGAAGCAGTCCGAACCCCGATCGGGCGGGGCCACAAGGACAAGGGCTACTACAAGGACACCCACCCGAATGAGCTGCTCGGCCGCTGTTACAGCGAGGTGATCGAGCGGGCTGGAATCGACGCCGGCGAGGTCGAGGACGTCGTCGCCGGGTGCGTGCAGCAATACGGCGAGCAGATGTTCAACGTCGCGCGGAACGCCTGGCTCCAGGCCGGCCTGCCGATGGAGACTCCGGCCACGACCGTCGATCGCCAGTGTGGATCGGCCCAGCAGGCGGTCAACTTCGCCTCCGCCCTGATCGCTGCCGGCGTGCACGACGTGGCGATCGGTTCGGGGGTCGAGCACATGGGCCACGTCCCGATGGGCATCGGCTTCAAGTGGGTCGACGAGGTCGGGAGCCCCTGGCCGCCTGAGCTGATGGAGCGTTACAACCTGATTCCCCAGGGCCTGTCGGCCGAGATGATCGCCGACCAGTGGGAGATCCCGCGCTCGGAGCTAGACGAGCTCGCGCTGCGTTCGCACCAGCTCGCGGCCCGCGCCACCGAGGAGGGCCGGTTCGAGCGCGAGACGATGCCGTTCAAGGTCAACGGCTCGACCTACGTAACCGACCAGGGCATCCGGCCCGACACCTCGATCGAGGCGCTGTCGCAGCTCAAGCCCGCGTTCAAGGAGGACGGCAAGGTCACCGCCGGCAACAGCTCTCAGATCTCCGACGGCGCCGCCGCGGTGCTGCTGATGGCCCGCGAAAAGGCCGACGCGCTCGGTCTGAAAGCTCGCGCCCGGATCGTGGACCAGACGACGGTCGGGGTCGACCCGGTGATCATGCTGACCGGCCCGATCCCGGCCACGCAGAAGTTGCTCGAGCGCAACGGGATGACGATGGACGACATCGACCTGGTCGAGATCAACGAGGCGTTCGCGCCGGTGGTCGCCGCGTGGCGCCGCGAGCTCGAGCCCGACATGGACCGCGTCAACGTCAACGGCGGCGCGATGGCGCTCGGGCACCCGCTCGGGTCGACCGGAGCGCGGCTGCTGACGACGCTGCTGCACGAGCTCGAGCGCTCCGACAAGGAGGTCGGGCTCGTGACTATGTGCTGCGGTGGCGGGCTCGGCACCGGCACGCTGATCCAGCGCGTCTAAACGCGGCCCCGGGGTGTCGCATCGCGGTGTGACAGCTTGAACGGCGCTTAGCACCCTGTGGCACAGTCCGTGCTACAGTATCTGCGATGCCATCTCGTGTAGTCCGTGCCCGACTAGACGAGGCCTCGGAGCGAGCGCTGTCGGCCTTGATGCAGGAGGGCCGCAACGAGTCCGACGCCGTCCGGACTGCGCTGGTAGAGGCGGGACGCCGACGCCAGCGGCATGCGACGCTGGCCGAGGAGGTCCGTCGGCTCGCCGAGAACCCCGCGGACACCGCTGAGCGTCGAGCGGTCATGGCCGACATGGATGCCGCGTCGGCCGACTGGCCGGGGTGACTCGCGGCGACATCTACCGGGTTCGGTTGCCTGCCCGCCGGGGCCATGAGCAGCGCGGCCCGCGGTATGGCGTCATCGTCCAAGCGGACGCGCTGCTCGGGCTATCGACCGCGATCATCGCCCCAACATCTCGCAGCGCTGCGCCCGCGACCTTCCGCCCCGAGATTCAACTCGCCGGCGCGCCGACCCGGGTGCTCGTCGAGCAACTCCGCGCGGTTGACCTCTCTCGACTGGACCGGCATGCCGGCCGACTCACATTCGACGAGCAACGGGCCGTCGACGACGCACTGGAACTCGTGCTCGGCCTCTAGCTGATCACACCGCAATGCGACACCAGGGAGGCGGCTCATGAGGCGCGCGCGCTGAGCGGCGTCCTTAGACGGCCTCCCAGCGGAAGCCGACCGGCGCCGGCGCCGGCGCGAGCGGGCTCACGGGCAGCCCCGCCGGTGGGTCGTTCTGGTTGAAGGGCACGGGCGCGAGGTCGTTTGGAGTGTCCGGATGGAACAGCGACGCGAGGTACTGGGCCTGCCCGCGGCCCGGCCCGAGCTCGAACTGGCCGCCGCTGTAGGCCTGGATGCCGCGCTCGGCGCAGTAGTCGTAGGTCGCGCACAGCTTCGCCAGCCCGCCGATCCGGCTGGGTTTCAAATTCACCATCCTCGGCGGGAAGGGCAGCGCCTCGATGTCGTCGATCGAGTGGATCGGCGCATCCCAGGTGATCCGGTCGTGCACGGAGGCGAGCACGGCCGCGGTCTCGGGCGTGAGTACGTCCGGATCCTCGATCCACGCGTTCGGAAATGCCTCGACCACGCGCTTGTACAGCACCGGGTCGGGTGGCTGGTCGACGATCGTGCCCGTGTAGAGGCTCTTGAAGTCGACCGAGTCGACGGCGCCGGTCGCCACCAGCGACGCGATCAGCTCTGGCGTCCACGAGCTCGTCGGGTCGAGCTTGAAGCGCAGCGTGGGGTACGTGGCCAGCCGGCGCTCGATCGGGTCGAGCGTCGGGGGCTCGCCGAGGCGGAGCGAGACCACGAACGTCAGCGGCTTCGGGTCGCGACCGAGGCGCTCCCACAGCGGCTGCCCGGCCTGGGCGAGCGCGAGATCGAGCGCGGCGCTGTGGAACGTCCAGCGCCGGTACAGCCGCGAGACGTCCCGCTGCGGCGCCACCGGGAACAGGTCGAGCGAGTCGACGAGCTCACAGAACTCCCCGAGGGCAAACCGTCCGGACAGCGCCGAGGCGTGGACGGCGCCGGCAGCCTGGAGCGCCACGTGGTCCTCGGCGTCATAGACGACGTCCTCGCCGACCCCCTCGAGCCCTCCGCCGGTCAGGTGGACGACCGTGCTGAGGCGCTCGAACCCACTCGACACGTTGGCCTTCAGGCCCTCGAGGGTGTAGCCGTCGACCTCGATCGGGAGGCCCGCGAGCAGATCGAACGTGCTCATCCCTGCCGCGCCGTTCCCTCGAGCCTCGCCACGAGGTCGTCGAGTTTCAGCTCCTCGAGTCCCTGGCCGACCGCGTCGAGCTCGCCGGCGCAGTACTCGACGAGGTCTCGTCCCTCTTTGACGAGCGCGAGCGTCTCGCGCAGCCCGGCTTGGCCCGAGTCGAGCCGCCGGATGATCTCCTCGATCCGGGCGACTGCCGTCTCGTACGTGCGCTCGCCCGTACTCATCGCGCCTCGGCCTCGACGGTGTCGTCATGGAACCGCACGCGGATCTCGCGCGCGGCTCGCGCCGCAGGCGCCGAGGTCACCGGCTGGCCGGCCCGGTCCTCGACGAGCGCGTACCCGCGCTCGAGCGTCCGCTGGGGATCGTGAGCCGCCAGCGCGAGCGCCAGGCGCTGAAGCTCGCGTCCGCGCGCGGACTGATCGGACCCGCGCGCCCGGTCGAGCGCGCGCTCGAGCACGAGCGCGTGACGGCCCGCCCGCAAGCGACCATCCGACAGCGCCCGCCGCGCGCTCGCGCGCATCTCGCGCGTCAGCTGGTGTAGCTGCCGGCGCTGGCGGACGACATGCTGCGCCGGCGCGGCCGCCAGGCGCTCGAGCGTGCGCGCGCGCTCGACGATCGCGCGCCGGCTGTGAACCTCAAGGCGCCGGCCGGCGGCGAGCAGGTCCGCGCGCGCGGCGGCGCAGTCGATCTGGACGGCGGCCTCGGCGGCGTGGGTCGGCGTCGAGCAGCACACCGCGGCCACGTCGTCGATCAGCGTCCGGTCGGTGTGGTGGCCGACCGACGAGATCACCGGGACCCGCAGCAGCGCGACCGTCCGGCACAGCGCCTCGTCGCAGAACGCGAACAGATCGGCGAGCGATCCCCCGCCGCGGGCGACGATCACGACCTCGACCTCTTCGATCGCGGCGAGCTCACGCAGCGCGCCCGCGATCAGCGGCGCGGCGTGGCGGTCCTGGACCGGCGCGAACGCCCACACGAGCCGCCCGGCCCATCCTCGCCGGCGCAATCCCGCGAGGACGTCGTCGCGGGCCTTGCCGCGCTCGCCGGTCACGACGCCGATCGTCCGGGGAAGCAGCGGGCGCTCGAGGCGCTTCTGGTGTTCGAACAGCCCGTCGGCGTGGAGCCGGCGGCGCAGACGCTCGAGCTGCACGAGCAGGTCGCCCTCGCCGGCGATCCGCAAGTCGGACACGGCGAACGAGAACGACGGGGAAGACGACGCGCTGCCGGGGTAGTAGTCGCAGCCGCCGCCAACCACGACCCGCATGCCGTCGGCCAGCCGAACGCCGAGCGCCTCGAAGTCAGAGGCCCACATCGAGCACGGCAGCGCCCCGCGGGCGTCGCGGAGCTCGAAGTACACCCGCGCTCGGCTCGAGCGCAAGCCCCAGACCTCACCGGCGAGCTGAACGCGCGCGAACTCGAGCAGCCTGCGCTTGAGCTGGGCGGCGTAGATCCCGACCGGATAGGGGCCCGGCAGATCGCTCTCGGGAACGGCCTCGCTCGAGGCGGGGATGGTTGCGGGCTCGAGCGGGGCCATCGTCCAACCGAGGCTACCGGCCGCCCCACACGGATACGATCCTGGCCATGGATCTGACACTGTCACCCGCCGAGGAGGCGTTCCGCGACGAGTTGCGGGAATGGCTCGCGGCCAATAACCCCGGGCGCGAGCCCTCCGGCGACGAAGCCGCATTCGAGTTCCGCCTCGCCTGGCAGCGCAAGCTGCACGGTGCCGGGTGGGCCGGCGTCTCGTGGCCCAAGGAGTACGGCGGTCGTGGCGCCACGCTCGTCGAGCAGGCGATCTTCAACGAGGAAGTCGTGCGCGCGCGGACGCCGTCGGTGGCGAACGTGCTCGCTCTCGCGATGGGCGGACCGACCGTGATCGCGCACGGAACCGAGGAGCAGAAGCAGCGCTACCTGCCGCCGATCCTGTCCGGCGACGAGATCTGGTGCCAGGGGTTCTCCGAACCGGGCGCCGGCTCGGATCTGGCGTCGCTGAAGACCCGCGCGGTGCGCGACGGCGACGAGTGGGTGGTGACCGGGCAGAAGGTGTGGACGACGTTCGCCCACCACGCGAAGTGGTGCATGCTGGTGGCGCGGACCGACCCCGAGGCCCCCAAGCACAAGGGCCTCACGTACTTCCTGATGGACATGGAGCAGGACGCGGTCCAGGTTCGGCCGCTCCGCCAGATCACGGGCGAGTCCGAGTTCAACGAGCTGTTCATCGAGGAGGCGCGGATCCCGCACGACAACATCGTCGGCGCCGAGGGCGAGGGCTGGGCGGTGGCGATCACCACGCTCATGCACGAACGCGCGACGCTGGCGTTCGGGCTCCAGGTCAGCGTCCAGATCGCGCTCGGAGAGCTGATCGACTCAGCGCACGAGACGCGCGGCGAGAACGGTCGCGTCGCGACCGAGGACCCGGTGGTCCGCCAGCACCTCGCCCAGCTGGTGATCGAGTCAGAGGTGCTGCGGCTGAACGCCTACCGCGGCCTGTCCGCGATCATGCGCTCGGGCGTCCCGGGGCCGGAGGGCTCGCTCGGCAAGTGGCACTGGTCGGAGGTCAACCAGTCGCTGACCGAGGTGGCGATGGAGATCGCCGGCCCGCGGGCGATGCTCGCCGACGACGAGTGGACCTACCGGTTCCTACGGGCACGGGCGAACTCGATCGAGGGCGGGACGACCGAAATTCTTAAGAACATCGTCGCCGAGCGGGTGCTGGGGCTCCCGAGGATGCGCTGAGGCGGATACAGATGAACTTCGGATTCTCAGACGACGAGCAGGCGATCAAGCGCACGGCCCGCGAGTTCCTGGCCGCCCGGTATCCGCTGGCGACCGTTCGCCAGCTTGCTGAGGATGACCGCGGCTTCACCGACGAGCAGTGGCAGGAGCTGGTCGAGCTTGGGTGGGCCGGGGTGATCGTCCCCGACGAACGGGGTGGGCTCGGGCTCGGCGCGGTCGAGCTCGTGGTGATCGGCGAGGAGATGGGCTACGCGCTCGCGCCCAGCCCGTGGTTCTCGACCACGTGCGCGACGCTGATGCTGAGCGCAGCCGGCACCGACGCTCAGCGCGACCGCTGGCTCGAGCCGCTCGCGGCCGGGGAGCTCCGCGGCACGCTCGCCGTGTGGGACGAGCGCTCGGGCTGGGCCCCCGACCACTCAGAGATCGAGCCGGCCTCCGACGGCACCTTGTCGGCGGCGAAGATCGCCGTGCCCGACGCGGCCACGGCCGCGTTCTTGATCCTGAGCGGCGCGGACGGCCGGCACTACCTGGTGCAGCGCGACGCGCCCGGAGTGACGATCGAGCCCGAGCGGCCGATCGACCCGACGCGCAAGCTGTTCCGGGTGACACTCGACGGCGCCGCCGCCGAGCCGCTCGAACACGTGCCCAGTCAGATAGCGGGCGTGTACGCGACGATCGTCACGCTGCTCGCCGCCGAGAATGTCGGCGTCGCTCAGCGGGCGATGGAGATGGCGGTCGCCTACGCCAAGGACCGAACCCAGTTCGACCGGCCGATCGGCTCCTACCAGGCGGTCTCGCACCGCTGCGCGCAGATGCTGCTCGAGGTCGAGGGGGCGCGTTCGCTGTCGTACTGGGCCGGCTGGGCGCTCGACAACGAGCCCGAGGGCGCGCCGCGCGCGGCGTCGATGGCCAAGGCGTACGCCGGCGATGCCGGCTTCCGCGTGACCGCCTCGGCGCTCCAGGTCCACGGCGGAATCGGCTTCACCTACGAGCACGACCTCCACTTCTTTCTGAAGCGCGCGTTCGCCAACGCGCATGCGTTCGGCGACTCGCGCTGGCACCGCGACCGGGTCGCGGACCTGGCCGGCGTCTGACCCGGGCGTCCGCGTCCGGACCGCGCCTGCGATTGCGTTCCTCGGGCCGGACGAATATGCTGCCCGCGTCTCGGACGGGGGGTCTCCGACGACATAGAGGGCCAGCCGGCCACAAGCCCACAGCACGGAGACTTCATGCACGCCAAGCGTTTCAGGTACGCCGTTATCGTCGCTGCGCTCGCAGCGGCGGTCGCGACGCTCGTCATCGTCCCGGTCACGAGCGCCCGCTCGGGGAGTAGCGGTCGAGGGCCGCTGACGGCGAAGGAGGCGCGCGCGCTCTCGACGCACGTCACCGACCGCGTGATCGTCGTGTTCAAGGACCAGCTGTCCTCGCTGCCTGACAACGGCGCGCTGCGCGCTCGCCGGGCGGCGGCCGTGGCGCAGTTGCAGAACCCGGTCGTGTCCGAGCTTGCGCTCACGCGTGCGACCCACGTGAAGCGCTTCCAGCTCGTCAACGCCGTATCGGCGTACGTGAGCCGCGGCGAGGCCAAGCGGCTCGCGGCCAATCCGGCCGTGGCCGAGGTCCTCCCCGACGCGAAGATCCCGCTGGTCCCGTCGCCCGCGATGACGCTGCCGCGGCGCCACGGCGGCGGTGCGAGCGGCGGAAGCGGGAGCCTCGCCGACGTGTGCCCGGCCCCCGGCCAGGTGCAGTTGAACCCGCAGGCCATCGAGGCCATCCACGCCGCCGAGCCGGCCGGAGACGGCCCGTCCGCGCAGGGTCTCGGCTACACCGGCGCCGGCGTCAAGGTCGGGTTCATCGCCGACGGGCTCGACATCAACAACCCCGACTTCATCCGGGCCAACGGCCAGCACGTGTTCGTCGACTACGAGGACTTCAGCGGCACGGGCACGAACGCTCCGACGGGTGGTGCCGAGGCTTTCCTCGACGCCAGCTCGATCGCCGCCCAGGGGCTGCACACGTACGACCTCGGCACCTTCGGCGGGGCCGTCTCGAGCCCGTGCGACATCCGAATCCTCGGCGTCGCACCCGGCGCGAGCCTCGTCGGGCTGAATGTGTTCGGCTCGGCGAACTTCGCGTTCAACTCGGTGTTCCTGCAGGCGATCAACTACGCCGTGCAGACCGACAAGGTCAATGTGCTGAACGAGTCATTCGGCGCCAACCCGTTCCCCGACGAGGGCTCACTCGACCTCGATCGTATGGCCGATGAGGCCGCGGTGGCCGCCGGCGTGACCGTGACGGTGTCGACCGGAGACGCCGCCCCGACGACGAACACGATCGGCTCGCCCGGAACCGACCCGGCCGTGATCGTGGCCGGCGCGACGACCACGTACCGCTCCTACGCCCAGACGGGGATCGGCGGGATCAACTTCCCGGGAATCAACGGCTGGCTGAACAACAACATCAGCGCGTTGTCCTCGGCGGGCTTCACCCAGTCGGGCTCGACGGTCGACGTCGTCGCCCCGGGCGACCTGAACTGGGCGCTGTGCAGCCCGCTGCCCCAATACGTGGATTGCACGGACTTCAACGGTAACCCGGCGTCGATCGAGCTCCAGGGCGGGACCAGCGAGGCGTCGCCGCTCACCGCCGGCGTAGCCGCGCTGGTCATCCAGGCCTACGAGCAGGGCCATGGCGGGACAGCACCGACGCCCGCGGTGGTCAAGCGAATCATCATGTCCACGGCCGAGGACGTGTCCGCTCCGGGCGAGCAGCAGGGAGCGGGAATGCTCGACGCCTACGCCGCGGTCCAGGCCGCGGCCTCGTACGGCAATGCGCGCCGTCCCACCGGTCACGCCCTGCTGAAGAGCGATCCTCAGCTGAACGCGGTCGGCTCGCCGGGCGCGCCCGAGTTCTTCTCGGAGACCGTGACCAACGACGGCAACACGGCGCAGCCCGTCGCACTGTCGTCGCGGACGCTGAGTCGCTACCAGCAGGTCGCAAACAGCACGGTCCAGCTGGCCGATGCCAGCGGCGACGCGGCGACGGTGACGTTCCGCGTCCGTCCGGGGCAGGGGCGGCTGAATGCCTCGATCACCTGGACCGGGCAGAACGTGCCCAACCTGTCGCTGATCTCGCCGTCGGGCAAGCTGGCGGCGTTCAGCCTCCCGCAGGGGAACGGCGGCTACGGCAACGACGAGGTGGCCAACCCCGAACCGGGAACCTGGACGGCGCTGATCTTCAGCGGGGCGGCGATGCCGGTGCAGTTCGCGGCGTCGACCGCGACCTGGGTGCCGTTCGGCCAGCTCTCGAGGCACTTCCTGTACCTCGCCCCGGGGGCATCCCAGACGTTCGGCCTGGTCGTCCGCAATCCCGGCCAGCCGGGTGACGCGGCGGGATCGATCGTGCTGACCAGCCTGTCGAAGCAGCCGCGGTTCGCCTCGACCACGACCGTGCCGGTCACGCTGCGGTCGCTGATCCCGACCCCCAACCCGACGACGACGGTGACGGGGACGCTCACCGGCGGTAACGGCCGTCAGAGCAACACCGGTCAGACCGCGTACTACGAGGTGTACGTGCCGCCCGGACTGCCCGAGCTCAGCGCATCGGTGTCGAGCAACAGTTCGGCGAACACGTTCGTCGCCGACCTGATCGACCCGGTCACCGGTCAGGCCGCGTCGACGGCGACCAACGATTTCGTCGGAAGCGGCGGCACGATGACGCCCGAGACCGGCGCTCAGCTGCACGTCCTGAAGCCCGATCCGGGCCTGTGGACGATCGCGGTCGATTTCTACGGCCAGGTCTCTGGCACCGCGATCTCGCAGCCGTTCAACATCACGCTCAGCCGGATTCCAGTGCCGGCGGGCGCGGCGTTGCCGATCTCCGCAAGCACGAGGCTCGCTGCGGGGACACCGGTGACCGTCCCGGTCAAGGTGACGAACACCGGAAGCACGCCCGAGTCGTACTTCGTCGACGGCCGCCTCAACCACGCCACGCAGATCAACCTGGCGCCGGTGACGACGTCCCAGACGACGGTGCCGATCTCGAGCCCGAACATCCCGCTGTACGTGGTTCCGACCCATACGACGTCGGTCAGCGCCAGCGCCACCGCGCCGGCGCCGATCTACTTCGACTTCTGGGCCGCGTGGGGCGATCCCGACCTGGTCTCGACGACGGGCACGACCGCCACCGGATCATTCAGCTCGAACCCGGTGACGTCGGGCAACTGGGGGATCACCCCGTTCCAGAAGGGCCCAACGGCGTCGCCGAACGGCGACACGCCGGTCAACGCGACGGCGACGATGACCGTCACCACGGCGGCGTTCGACCCGGCCGTGACCTCGCCGACGGGCGACTTCTGGCTCCAGGCGGTCAACGCCAACGCACCGCTCCATCCGGTCCTGGTCCAGCCCGGGCAGAGCGCGACGATCCCGGTGACGATCACGCCGAGCGGTGCCTCGGGATCGGTCGTCAACGGGACGCTCTACGTCGACGATCTGAGCACCGCCGGCGGTGCCGCGACCTGGAACGAGATCGGACCCAATGTCAGCGAGGCGAGCGACCTCGCGGCGATCCCGTACGAGTACACGATCCGGTAGGCCCGGATCGGCCGCAACGTGCCGGCGCCGGCCGCTGATCCGTCAGCGGCCGGCGCCGTGGCACGGGAATTACCTCGCAGTCAGAACCGTCGGTGCTGTCCGCACCGGTTGCTCATCACCGGACCCTCGAACTCGGGGTAGCCGAGCGCGGCGATCTGGTCGGTGCCGTACTCGGCGTCACCGCCGAAGTCGTTCACGCCGAATCCCGCGCCGACGTTGCCGAACTCGAGCGTGCACCCGCCGAACGAGTTGACCCGGCTCCAGTACGGATAGAAATCGCCCGGGCCTGAAGGCGGAACCGTGCACCCGGCCGTGGTCGTTCCACTGCAGGTCGACTCGCTCAGCGCGATGTCCGTCTGCATGAAGAACGCCCCGTATTGCCTGCCGTTCGTCGTCGGCAGATCCTCGACGAAGCTCCCCGGGAGCCTCCCGGTGGGCTGGGACCCCGTCGGCCACTCCGGCCAGTACGGCGAGCCGTCGAAGTCGAGGTCGCCGTTCTCGTACAGCTCGTCGGTGCATCCGGTGGCCTCGTCCGGCGCGCTCCTCAGCTGCCCGTGAGTGTCTCCCTGCGGATAGCACGGCGCATCGCCGGCCTCCGGATTGGTGCCTCCGTCCTCGCCGGGGGCCGCGTTCTCATACGGCCCGCTGCACTGGTTCCACGTCGTGTCGATCACCGTGCCGTTGAACGGATCGGTGGACACGAAGTTGTTGAACGCGAACGGCTGCTCCTCCGAGAGGGTCTGGCAAGACTCCCAGTGTCCCGTCTCGAACTCGGTACTGATGTTGGTCTGCAGCGCCGCCCAGGGAATGATGTTGCCCTTGGCCGCGGTGTTGTACTCGGGCTGGAAGTTGTACGGCGTGCCCGCGCACGTGTTGATGTTCGTGTTCTGGAAGCCGTTGGTGGCTGACGCCTGCATCCACCCCGACTGATGGGTGGTTAAGTCGTAGATCACGACCTCGAATGCTCTCTGCCCCCTTTCCCCGGGTACGGGCGCGTCGAACATGTGCACCTGAATGACGTCGCCCGGGTTCATCAGCAGCGTCTCCCGGTTCGGCGTGTCAGTGTCGAGATCGGCCTTCTGCGGACTGGCAGGCCCGGCGGGGACGCCGTCACGCTGGATGAAGCCGAAGTTGACTGGTTCCTCGCAATTCCCATTGCAAACGGCGAATCCCACCGTGCACTCGAGGCTGTCTATCGTCAGGGCCGCGCACCAATGCGAGTCATCGCAGCCGATCCCGTCGACGAATGGCGGGAAGCCCGGCGGATACAGCTGCATCTCCATGAACGCCGAGTCGCCACCCGGGAAGCAGTTCGTCGTCTGCGTCCCCACGCACGTCGGCGCGTTGCTGTCGCTCTCAGGAGTGCACCCCTCGTTGGTCGGGTAGGAGCTGGTGTCGCACATCGCCATCGAGAACCAAGGCGCCGGCGAGAGCTGGAACCAGTGTGAGACGTCGTGACCCGGGTTGACGTCGGTGGGGGCGGCTTGCGGGTCCTGCCCGATCCGCATCGTCCATGTGATGTCGTCGCCCGACCCGGGCTGGTGTGACAGGAAGGTCGTGTCGGGCTCGTCGTGCCCGATGTACTCGCCGTTGTCGTAGAAGCGCCCGTTCCAAGTGTTGGCGTTCCACTCGGTGTTGAACCCACGGATGTCAGTGCAATTCATCGTCGGGCGCGCCGCCTGCTGGAGCGGACTGTCGCCATTGCAGTCGAGCGCGCCGCGGTTGCTCGAGCTCACGTTCTCGGCCCCGGCGATCGCCGGCGAGGCGAGTGCCACCAGAGCCATCGCCGCCACAAGCCCCAATAACGGCGACACCGCCTTCCGGACGCGCACGGACACCGGTTGCGATGCGGCCATGGCCACTCCTCCCGCTTGGGGTCACTAGCTTCACCCGAGGGCAGGTCTCTCAGGCGGAGCCCGAGACATGCGTCTCAGGCGGCGCCGAACCTACCACCGGACCGCGGGCCCAGCCAAGTCACTCACACCGACTGTGAGAGTTATCTCATTATTGGTCGGGCGGCTCGCCCGGAGTGAGCACCGGCGCGCCGTGCACCGCGTCCTCCACGAGAACCGCCGGGTCGGCGGTCTGCCACCACTTTCGGTGGAAGAACTCGGGGAAGAACGGCCACGAGGCGAACATCAGGATGACGCCGACGATCAGCCCGCCGATGCCGACGAAGATCGGAGTCTGGATTCCGATGATCGGCTTCGAATAGTTGTTCCCCGCGGTGTTGTAGTAGCTGTACGCCTTGATCGCGACGTACGCCATCATGATCCCGCCGAGCACGGGTACGAGACCGGCGAGGAAGAAGTTCCGGGCGCTCTTGAGCAGATCGCGCCGGAAGTACACCGCGCACGCCAAGCCGGTGAAGCCGTAGTAGAAGCACACCGCGAAACCGAGCGCCGAGATCGTGTCGCCGAGCACGTCCTGGTTGGGGTTGAACGCGAGTAGCGCGACGGTCCACACGATCGACAGTCCGCCCATCAGCAGCGTCGAGAACGTGGGCGTGAAGTAGCGCGGGTGGACGTTGCCGAACGACTTCGGAATCGAGTCCCACTTCGCCATCGAGAGCGTCGTGCGCGCCGTCGGGAGGATCGTCGTCTGCGTGGACGCCGACGCCGACGTCAGCACGGTGATGATCAGCAGCTTGTCGAGCGGGGAGCCGAACACCTGGCCGCCGAGCGCGTTGATCACATCGGCCGAGTTGCCTGCGAGGAAGCTCGCGCCGTGGTACGACTGAGCGGCAACGGTGACGATCAGGTAGATCACCAGCAGGATCAGGGTCGAGATGACGGCAGCCTTGCCCGGGCCGCGATGTTTGTCGCGGGACTCCTCGTTGACCGCGACCCCGGAGTCCCACCCCCAGTAGATGAAGATGCCGAGCAGCACGCCGTCGATGAGCGCTGACGAGCTCAGGTCGAATGGGTTGAACCAGGACGCGCTCACGTGCACCGAGTGGACGGGGCTGTTCGCGTACACCTTGATCAGAGCGACCACTGCGAACAACGCCAGCGTGAACAGCTCGATGCCCAAAAGCGCCGTCTGTATGCGAGCCGAGAGCTCGATTCCCCGGTAGCAGATCCAGGTCATCACGGCGATCCAGAGCACTGCGCCGACGATCAGCCAGAAGTTCGCCGGGTGCGCGTGCGAGTCGAACAGGAGGAACGTGTAGTTGCTCGCGATCGCAGCGAGCGACGCCATCACGATGATGTCGGCGAGGAAGATCGCCCAGCCGTTGATCCAGCCGATCTGGGGTCCGAAGGCCCGCGTCGTCCAGGCAAAGGTGGTCCCGGCATCGGGATCGGCGAGGTTCAGGAAGCGGTAGCCGACCGACACGAACAGGATCGGGACGAACGAGACGATCAGAACGGCCGGTGCGTGCAGGCCGATGCCGGTCACCGCGACGATGAACCCCAAGGTCGCGGCGAGGCTGTACGCGGGGGCGGTCGAAGCGACCGCGATGACCAGGTTCGAGATATAGCCGAGGGCGTCGGGCTTCAGGCCCTTCGCGCCGGGAGCGCTGGTGTCGAGGACGCCCCCGGGCTCGGAAGTGATGGTTGAGCTCTCCAAAGTGATGCGAAACCTATGCGGACCACCGCGACGTGGCAAGGAGCAGGTGGATCACAAAGTATCGCTGGTTTGGACAAAACGTCCAAACGCCCCGCCGGTACCGTGCGACGCGATGGCTGAAGCTCAGGTATCGGTTGCGATCCTCGGCGCGGCGGGAACGATCGCGCCCGCGATCGTCCATGACCTCGGCGTGTCCGACGAGGTCGCGAGCATGGCGCTGCTCGACCTCGATCCCGACAAGGCCGGCGCGGTCGCCGACCAGCACGGCCACGGCAAGGCGACGGCCGCGCGGGTCGACGCGCGCGACGTCGACGCGCTCGCCGGCGCGATCGCCGGCGCCGGCGCGGACGTGCTGCTGAACACCGCCTCGTACCGGATCAACCTCGACGCGATGCACGCCTGCCTGAAGGCGGGATGCCACTACCTTGACCTCGGCGGGCTCTATCACGTGACCCGCGACCAGCTCGCGCTCTCCCCCGAGTTCGAGCGATCCGGCCGCCTGGCGGTGCTCGGGATCGGGTCGAGCCCGGGCAAGACCAACCTGATGGCCGCGGAGGCTGTGAACCGGCTTGGCGGCGGTGCCGAGGGGATCGAAACGATCGATATCTGCGCCGCCGGCCGCGACCCGGCGGCTCCCGCGGACGGACGGCTCCGGCCTCCGTACGCGATCCAGACGCTGATCGACGAGCTGACGCTCGCACCGGTGGTGCTCCGCGAAGGGCACGCGGTCGAGATCGAGCCGCTCAGCCCCGGAGGCACGGTCGACTACGGCGATCCGATCGGGCCTGCCGACACGATCTACACGCTGCACTCGGAGCTGGCGACGTTCGGCGAGAGCTTCGGGTGTCAGGGCGCGAGCTTCCGGCTATCGCTCGCGCCGGCACTGCTCGAGCGCCTGCGCGAGCTCGCTGACGCTCCGCCCGAGCAGGTCGCCGCCGCCGCCCGCGACGCGGCGTCGCCCTCGAACGAGACGGTGTCGATTCACCTCGTCATCGTGCGCGCGGTAGACGGCGAGATCGTCACCGCCCGCGCGATCACCCAGCCCCATTTCGGCCTGGGCGGGTCAGTCGTGTCGACCGCGGCGCCGTCGGCGGCGTGCGTCCGGCTGTTCGCGCGTGGCGTTCTGACGGCGACCGGCGCCCATCCGCCGGAGCGGTGCATCGACCCCGGGTTGATGTTCGCCGAGCTCGAGACGCGCGGCTGCACGTTCAGCTTCAGCGACTGAGCGCTTCGTTCTGCGCCTGGTCGCGCAGCCACTCCACGGTCTGCGCGAGTCCGTCACGCAGGTCGACCTGGGCCTCCCAGCCGAGGAGCCGGCGTGCCTTCTCGACCGACGGCCATCGTCGCTGCACGTCGACCTCGAAGCTGGGCACGTGGCGCAGCTCGAACTCGGCCGGATCGTTGCCGCACGCCTCCCAGATCAGCGCTGCGAGCTGCGCGACCGACAGCTCCTGCGACGCCGAGATGTTGAAGTCCTCGTTCTCGCCCGCCGGCGAAGCCATCGCGGTGACGATCCCGTCGGCGATGTCGTCGACATGCGTGATCGTCCGCGTCTGCTCGCCCGAGCCGAAGATCTCGAGCGGGCGCCGTCCGGTCAGGGACTTCTGGATCAGGTCGGGCACGGCGTGCGCGATCCCCGGCTCGTCGGCGTGCGGGAGCTCGCCCGGTCCGTACGCGTTGAACGGGCGGCAGATCGTGTAGCGCAGCCCGTGTTGGTCGTGGGCGGCGCGCGTGTAGACCTCGCCGGCGAGCTTCGAGAACCCGTAGGCCGAGCGCGGCGTCAGGCAGTCGGCGAGGTGCTCCTCGGTCGTGGGGAACTCGGTCGCGCGCTCGAACACCATCGAGGAGGAGACGTACACGAGGCGCTCGACGTCGAGGTCGACCGCGGCATGGACGACCGCGCCGGCGAGCGCGTTGTTGACCTCGGTGAGTGCGAACGGGAGCTTGTGGAAGTTCGCGATCCCGCCGACGATCGCGGCCAGGTGGATCACGTGCGTGCAGCCCTCGACGGCGTCGTGGGCCTTCGCCGCCACGCGCAGGTCCGTGGTGTGGATCTCGCAGCCCTCGCGCATCCACAGCGGCGGCCGGCGGTGGTCGGCCACCCGCACCTCCCACTGGCTGTCCGCGAGAAGCCGCCTGACCAGCGCCGAGCCGATCGTCCCAGCCCCGCCGGTGACGAGCACGCGGCTCATCGCGATGACGCTCTTCCGCCGCTGCGAACCGCGTCCGCCGCCCGCAGCATCGCCGTCGTCTCGGCGCCATACACGAACACCTGCCCGGTGCCGAGCGCGTTCCACGGATCGACCAGGAGGCAGTCGGCGGACGCTCCGGAGACGATCTCGGCGAGCACCGCCCGCCCCTCGAATTCCGAGTGGTTGGTGGCCACAATCACCACGTCGGCGTCCTGGACCGCCTGATCGAGCGGCTGGGTGGGCGAAGGGGCGTGCGGGTCGCACACGGCGACGTCGGCGAGCTCGCGCTCGAGCAGCCGGATCAGCTTCGGCGAGAGCGAGTCGCGCTCGTCATCGGTGTCGCGCTTGAAGGTGAGGCCGAGCACCGCCACCTTGCGGCTCGAGAGCGAACCGATCCGCCGCTTGATCCCGTCGACGAGGAACAGCGGCACCGACTCGTTCACGCGCGAGACGGCCAGCAGCATGCCGGGCGCCGCCGAGCGCTCCTCCGAGAACGCGAAGTCCTTGCGCAGGCACGTACCCGCGGTCATGCCCGGCTTCGCGATCCCGCCGCGGGGATAGTCGCGGTTGATCAGGTCGATCACGTCGAAGACGTTCGCGCCGTACCGCTCGCAGTCCATCATCAGCAGGTTCGGCAGCGCGAACGTCGAGTAGCGGAGGATGTTCGTCCAGATCTTGGCGAGCTCGGCCTGAACCGGGGTCGTCTTGACGATCGGCGCGCCGAACACCGAGAACGTGCTCGCGGCACGCTCGGTCGACCGCTCGTCGACGCCGCCGATGATGCACGGGAGAGTCGAGATCTCCTCGATGAACCGTCCGGCCGCGATCCGCTCGGGCGCGTGGGCGACGAACACGTCCTCGCCGACGCGCAGCCCCCGGCGCTTCTCGAGGTAGCCCGCGACGAACTCGGTTGTCCCGGGCGCGATCGTCGAGCGCAGGATCAGCGCGTGGCCGGGGCGGAGCATCGGGAGCAGATCGTCTAGCGCGGCGCGCACCTGGCGCATGTCGCTCTCGATGTGCGAGAACGATGGGGTCCCGATCGTGATCACGATGTCGTCGGCGCGGGCGGCATCGACGGCGCGGTCGGCGAGCTCGAGCCGCCCGCTTGCGCGTACGCGATCGAGCAGTTCCTGGGTCCCGGACTCGGCGAACGGCATCCGGCCCGCGCGGACCGAGGCGACGATCGACTGGTCGTGATCGACGCCGACGACGTGCAGTCCCCGGTCGGCGAAGCACAGGGCGAGCGGCAGCCCCACGCGCCCGAGACCGATCACCGAGACGGACCGCGAGGCGTTCACGAGGACCTCAGTGGCCGGCGTCGCCGTCGGCCGCGTCGGCCGCGGTCGCTGCGGACGCGGTCACACTGGGCAGCGGCTTGAGGCCCGGCTCGGCCTGGTGCCCGCGGACCTCGCCCGCGAACGCGATCCGGTTGAGGCGAGCGATCTCGCGCTCGCCCTCGACCCGGGCGGGATGGTCGGCCGGAAGGCCGCGGATCAGCGTCCGGATCCGTTCGCGCAGCTGGAGCGCGAAGTGCGGAGTCGAGGCGCCCATCAGCTGGCGCACGTCCTCGACGGTCACCTCGCGTCCCGGGCGCAGCCGATCTGGATGCTCAGCTTGGCTCATTTCTGCGGCACCACTTCCAGAAGGCTATCCATCTCGGCCTGAACTGCGACCGAGATCGTGCTCGGGTCGCCGATCACCCAGCCGTGGTTGTAGACCGCCGCCGTCGGGCCCTCGGCGGTGTAGCCCGGGGTGGCGTAGTCCAGGAAGAAGTTCAGGACCGACTTGGGGAGGGCGTTCGGCGTGTCGAGGAGCAGCTGCGGCCCGTAGCTGCCGCTCGCCGACAGCGGGGCCGACGCAGCCGCGTCGAGCGGCTGGGTGGCGCTGAGCAGCGTGTAGCCGTGGCCGGGGCTCCGCATCGCCCAGCCGAAGCTGCCGGGGACGTGGGCGCAGGGCTGGTTGACCGAGCATGGCGGATCGCGGTACACGGCGAAAGCGACGGAATTCGTCGCCGGGTCCTCCGCTCCGACCCGGGCGACCGTGCCGTACTTCTTGAGCTGGGTGAGGATCGTGTCCGGGATCACACTCGGCGGGCCGAGCACGTAGATGTGGGGCATCTGGTCGGACTTGAGCGCGCTCACGGTGGGGGCCGGAATCCCGGTGGAGTTCACGAACAGGACCGGGTCACCACTCTCGGCGGCCCAGCCGGCCGCGGGCATCGCGTAAGCGGCGTCGTCGGCCGAGGCGATCACGACGTCCGGGCTCGCCGCATTGCCGGCGGCCGCGCTTGCGAACTTGTCGATTGCCGCGGCAAGCGCGTACGGGTCGTTCCCGGTGATCGCGACGCTGCGCTGGCCCTTGACCGCGGGGACGTCGCCGATGCGGATGACCCGCGCCCCGTCGGCCGGGCCCGAGCCGGTCGGCGCGAGCAGGTTGAGCGCGTTGCTGGTCGCCGGCGGGAGCGCCGTGCTTCCGGACAGCAGGATCGGCGCGCGGATCGGCGACGCCATCAGCACCGATGCCGCGATCGCCGCCTCCCAGTCGTCGGTGGGCGCGATCGTCACCGCGGTCGGGTGGGTGCCGGTGGCGACCGAGGGGAACACCGCGAGCGCCACGCCGGCCGCATTCGAGATCGGGTCCTGGCCGGACACGCGCGTGGTGTTCTTGGTGGCGAGTACCGGGAAACCGAGGCTCGCCGCCGGAGCCGCTGAGCTCGAGCCCGCGGTCGTCGTCTTCACGATCAGTCGGGTCGCGCCGCCGCCGCAACCGACGATCGTCAGGCACGCGGCGATCGCGGCGATCCACGCAGTCCATCGCATCGGGCCGGACGTTAGCGGGGCGCAGCGCCGATCGCCGCAGTCTCGCGTGCGCCTCCGCTGCCCGCAATTTGCGGAAAAACAGGAGCGAGCGGCGTTGCGGCGAACGTTCCTGATGCTTCTTCACTGGATATATTGCCGCGACGCCGAATCCGCGGGCCTCGAAATCCGCGGAGCGGGGGACCCAATTCGTTGGGGCGAGTTCCGCGGTGAACCCGCGGGAGGCGCAGTCTCTTTTAGCGCCAGCCCGTCAGCTAACCCCGCAGGCCCACGAAAGAGAGTTTTGCGGGTACCACGCCTGATACTTCCGAGTTTGGCCGCGCTTGCGCTGGCGGGCGCCGCCACGGCGGGAACCGCGGCGGGCGCGACCGGTGGCAGCGGGGCGGGCGGCGGCGCCGCGAGCGCCGGCGCGTCGAGCGGCAACGGCGCGTCGAGCGGAACAACGTCTTCACCGGGCTCGACCGGGACCTCGGGTGGCGCCGGCATCGGCTCCACGCCCGCGCTCCCGTTCCCGCGGCCCACGGTGCCCGGCGACACCGCGAAGGTCATCAACGGGCTCGCCTACGCGCCCGCAGACGCCCCGCTGCAGGTGCAGGAGGCGATCTGGGCGGGCGACCGGATCCGCTTCAAGCCGTATGCGGTCGGTGGCGGGCACGGCCGCTGGAACGACGTCGCGTACGACTGCTCGGGCTCGGTGTCCTACGTGCTTCACGCCGCGGGCCTGCTCAAGGTCTCGATGGACTCGAGCGAGTTCGAGACCTGGGGCCATCACGGGCTCGGTCAATGGATCACCGTCTACACGGATCCCGCGCACGCGTTCGTCCAGATCGCGGGCATCCGGTTCGACACCTCCGCCGAGGACGACCCGCACCCGCCATCGGGCACCGGACCGCGGTGGCGCCCGGTGATGACGAGCACCGCCGGGTTCATGCCCCGGCATCCCGGCGGGCTGTAATCGGCCCGCCCGGAGCGTCCGGAGGCTGCGCTCGCACGCGCCACCCCGCTACGCTTGGAGGGCTCGTCTAGAAACACGCCAAGGAGGATGCGATGCCGGGCCTTTCCGGGCGCATGTCGACTGTCATCAAAGCGAAGATCTCGAAGCTCCTCGACCGCGCGGAGGACCCCGCGGAGACGCTCGAATACAGCTACCAGAAGCAGATCGAGCTGCTCCAGAACGTCAAGAAGGGAATCGCCGACGTAGTCACGTCGAAGAAGCGCCTGCAGCTGCAGGAGCAGAAGCTCCGCGACCAGGTCGTGAAGCTCGACACCCAGGCCCGCCAGGCGCTCGCCGCCGGCAACGAGGATCTCGCCCGCACCGCGCTCGAGCGCAAGAACGTCGCCCAGACCGAGCTCCAGTCGCTCGACTCGCAGGTCGCCCAGCTCGAGCAGCAGCAGGAGCAAATGACCGCTTCGGAGCAGAAGCTGCGCGCGAAGATCGAGCAGTTCCGCTCGCGCAAGGAGGTCATCAAGGCGCAGTACTCGGCCGCCGAGGCGCAGGTCAAGATCTCCGAGGCGGCGACCGGCGTGGGCGAGGAAATGGCGGACGTCGGCCTCGCGATGCAGCGCGCGCTCGACAAGACCGAGAACATGAGGGCCCGTGCCGACGCCGTGCAGGAGCTCGAGGCGGCCGGCACGTTCGAAGACCTCACGCAGCTAGGCCCCGGCGAGGACGACATCGACCGCCAGCTCCGGCAGCTTTCGAGCACCAGCGAGGTCGACTCCGAGCTGGCCAAGATGAAGGCCGAGCTCGGCAGCGGCTCACCGCGATCGGCGGGCGAGCTCGGTGCCGGCGGTGCGGCCGACGGTGCGCCCGCGGAGGCCGAGCAGGCCGGCCCGTCGCAGGGGCAGGCCCCGTGATCGTTCGCATCGCCACCGAGGGTCAGTACGAGGTCGGCGATGACGATGTCTCGGCACTCAACGATCTCGACAACGATGCGGTGGTGGCCTGCGACGGCCAGGACGAGCAGCATTTCCACGACGCGTTCGACAAGCTCCTCGAGTTCGTGCGGACCAAGGGCACGCCGGTGCCCGAGGACACGCTCGAGGCATCCGATGTGATCCTGCCGCCGCCCGATGTCTCGTTCGATGAGGCCCGGGCGGAGTTCAGCGGCGAGGGCCTGATCCCGGGGTAGGGCCACGCGCGGCGGCGCCCGCCACATTGCCGCCGCCGCCGTCTCTCGCGGCCCGCCGTTGTCTCAGGCGGCCCGCCGACGCCCTCCCGGTCCCGTCACCCTCGGGCGACCGTCAGTTTCGCTGGTCTCTCACAGGGAAGGCTCTTTGAAAGAGACGAGGAGGTAGAGGATGTCCACCGTAGTTATCGTTGTGATCGTCGTGGTCGCGATTGTCGTCGTGGCCGCATTGGTGTTTGCGATGACCCGAGGCCGTCGTGTCGCGGCCGAGCGCCGGCGCCAGCGCGAGCTGGAATCGCGCCGGGAGCAGGCAGTATCAGAGCACCGCGAGGCCGCGGAGGCGCGTAGCGGGCGAGCCGATGAAGCCGAGCATCGCGCGCGGCTGGCGACGGCTCGGGCCGAGCGCGAGCGCGCCGAGGCGCGTCTGCACGAGGAAAGCGCCCGCGCGCACGAGATGGGCCTTGCCGATGACGAGTTGATGCGTGACGACCCGGAGGACCCGGACGGCAATCGGGCCGAGCGGATCGACGCGACTCGTGGCGAGTCTGTCGACGGGATTCGTGGCGAGCGTGTCGAGGAGCGCGAGGAAGTCGCCGCCGACCAGCGCCGGATGGACTCCGACCGCTGAGGCGACCGAGATGGGGACCGAGATAGCCGGCACGACCTCGGAGCCGTCGGTTGCCGAGTTGATCAAGCAGCTGTCTGAGCAGAGCAGCCGTCTGGCCAGACAGGAGGTTGAGCTGGCCAAGGCGGAGCTCGCGATCAAGGGCAAGCGCGCCGGGATCGGCGTCGGCATGTTCGGCGGCGCCGGCTTGTTCGGGTTCTACGGGTTCGGCGCGCTGACGGCGGCCGCCGTGCTCGTGCTCGCCACTGCGGTGACGGGGTGGCTGGCCGCTCTGATCGTCGCCGTCGTGCTGGCGGCGGTCGCGGGTGTCCTCGCGCTGCAGGGCAAGAGTAAGGTGGCGCAGGCGACCCCGCCGGTGCCCGAGCAGGCGACCGAGAGCGTGAAGGAGGATGTGCAATGGGCGAAGACCCGGGCACGGTCGGCGCGCCGGTAGAGGCCGCCAAGGATCCCGAGCAGATCCGCGAGGAGATCGAGGCCACCCGCCGCGAGCTCGGCGACACCGTCGAGGCGCTCGCGGCCAAGGCTGACGTCAAGGCGCACGTCCAGGAGCGGGTCGAGCGCACCAAGGCATCGCTGCCGAACCCGGTCGTGCTCGGGGTGGCGGCGGCCGTGGTTCTGGTGGGCTTAGTAGCCTGGCGGGTGAAGAAGCGGCGCTGAGGATGGGGGCCGCTGCCGGCGCGGCCCTCAGATCAGATCGGGGTGCCCCACAGCGGGAACCACCGCTCGAGCTCCTGCTCGACCGGGAGTTCCTTGCCGATCTGAGCCTTGAGCACGAACTCGCGCTCGTTGTCGCGCTGCTCGCCGCCCGCGGCCGGCGCGAACGGATAGAACGCGCCGCGCTTGTAGTTGTAGATCCAGTAGACCGGCTTCTTGCGTCGCGCGTCGTCGAACGCGAACACCGCGCATAGCACGCGCTCGCCGTAGCCACCGGCCTCGAGCGCGCTGCTGACCGCATTGATCCCGACCACGAGGTCGTCGAAGTCGCCGCCGCGAAGCACGAGCCAGCGGAAGCCGTAGCTGTCGTCGGAGCTGGTCACGGTCGTGCCGCTGTCCGAGGCGGTGGCGCGAACGACCTCCTCCATGTCGTGCACGATCGACTCGAAGTCGGCAGTGGCGAGCGGCTGGAACACGATCGCGGCCGCGCCGCGCGTGGTGAGCCCCATCCCGGTCTCCATCGTCACGTACGCGGTGCTCATCGCGAACAGCCGGTCGGGCGCGGGCCCCGCCAGCTTGCGACGACCCATGAGGACGTCGAGAAAGCCCACTGTCAGATCAGGCGGTGCCCTGGAGCTGAGCCTCGAGCCGCTCCAGCCGCGCGATCCTCGCCGCCAGCGGCGGGTGGGTCGAGAACAGGTTGGTCACGCTCTGCTTGGCCTTCGGCGGGAAGATGTAGAAGGCCGCGAGCTCGTTCGATGCCGCGCGCAGGTCGCGCTGCGGGATCCGGGCCATGCCGCCGTCGATCTTCAGCAGTGCGCTGATCAGGGCGCTCGGTCGGCCGGTGATGATCGCCGAGCCGCGGTCCGCGGCGAACTCGCGGTAGCGCGAGAGCGCCTGGAGCAGCAGGAACGAGATCACGTAGACCGCCGCTGAGACCAGGATCACGACGAAGAAGCCGTTGTTGTTCTGGTTGTTGCGGTTCCCGCCGCCGAAGCCGCCGCCGAACAGGAACCCGAACTGGGTGATGAACGCGGCGATCGAGGCGAAGAAGCTCGCGATCGTCATCACGACGACGTCGCGATTGATGACGTGGGTGATCTCGTGTCCGAGCACCGCTTCGAGCTCGACGGGCTCGAGCAGCTGGAGGATCCCCGTCGTAGCGCAGACGGTCGCGCTCTTCGGCGTGCGCCCGACGGCGAACGCGTTCGGCATCGGGGTCTGAGCGATCGCGACCCGGGGCTTGGGGATGTTTGCCTGGACGCACAGCCGATCGATGATCGCGTGGAGCTGCGGCGCCTGCTCCGGCGTCACCACGCGCGCGCCCATCGAGGCCAGCGCGATCTTGTCGGAGGTGAACAGCTGGACGGCGAACAGGCCGGCGGCGACGATCGCGATCGTGACCGCGCCGGCGCCCGACGCGATCAGAACGGCGACCAGCAACGCGTAGACGAGCCCGAGCAGGAAGACGGTCAGCAGCATCCGGGCCTGGAGTCCGGTGTCGCGGCCAAATGAGGTATTGCGGGCCATAGTGGTCTTAATGGTGGCAGACGGGGTAACTGGTCCCTGAACTGTCCTTATGAATATGAGAAGTCATGGAAATCGCTAAAGGTTTCCGCGGGAGCGGCCGATACAGGGGGGTGGTGCGTGCCGCTCGAGCCTATCTCGCCGGCTTCGGCACCACCGGATCCCTGCTGGCCGGTGCCGCGCTCATGTTCATCGTAGCCAGCGCACTGGTGGCTTTTCGAGGCTGGCCCCACGTAGCGACGGCGCCCTCCCCCGGCGAGGTCGTAGTCTCGTCACGCCCGGCGTCCTCGACGGGCACCGCGGCCGCGCGTCGGATCGCGTTCGCCACCGCCGCGCCGGCGGCCGGCGCAGGCGCTGCGCTACCCCCGGGCGCAGCGGGTCGTGGGCTCGCCGGCCGTGGACACGCTCCGAGCGGCCCGCCCCGGCGGACGATCGGCTCCCCAGCGAGCACTTCGGCGCCGGTGGCGGCCTCGGGAGGCGGCAGCTCGACCACGTGTGGGTGCAGCGCGCCCGCTCCGCCCACCCCCGTCCAGCAGGTGACGCAGACGCTCGGGCAGGCGACGAACGCGCTCGGAACCGTCGTCTCAGATACGGGCGGCAAGGTCGGAACGGTGGTGCGACAGACCACGAACACAGCCGCCGGCGCGGTCGGCGGCGTCAGCCCGGGCGCTGCCGGCGTGGTCAAGGGCGCGGGCTCGGGGATCTCGCAGACCGTCACCGGCGTGACCAAGGGGCTCGGCGGGATCGTGTCCGGCCTCGGGCGCTGAACCGCGCCGGCCAGGCCGCGATCGCGATGCTCACGGCCCGAGCGACTGCTCGATGAACCGGAGGCTGACCGCCTGCAGCTCGGCGTCGTGCTGGATCGACCGGTGGTGGCCTCCAGGGAGCGCGATCAGCCGGCTCCGGGGCGACCTCAGCACCGCGGCGAGCTCGCGCGAGTGCTCGACCGGTACCTGTTCGTCGCCCTCGGCGTGGAGCAGGAGCACGGGAACCTCGAGGGCGCCCGCGGCGGCTCGGACGTCGTGCTCGACCAGGAGCGCCTCGAGCGCGGGGCGGTCGGCGTTGAACGTGAACCGCCCGTTGACGAGGCCGCGCCTGAGGCCGTCGCCGCTCGCCGGGCAGATCGCGACGACCGCCGCGGCCCGCGCTGGCGCCGCTGACACGAGCGCGAGGTAGCCGCCCATACTCGACCCCCGGAGCGCTATCGCCGGCATCGGCCCCTCAGGGTCGCCGGCGATACGGGATCGCAGGAGGTCCGCCATCGACACAACATCGTCGACCGCGCGGCCGTCCATCGGCCCCTCGCTGTCGCCGTGACCCCGCTGGTCGAATGCGACCGCGGCGAAACCGGTGGCGAGCGCGGCGCGCGCGAAGTCGTGATGGTTCTCCTTGGACGACCCCGCGCCGTGAAGGATCACGACGCCAGCCGGCGGGGCCGCGCGCGGCAGCCACAGCGAGTAGGCGAGGCCGTCGTGCACGCCGATCTCGCTCGGGAGCTGTGGCGTGACGGTCCGCGGCCGTGGCACTCGCCCGATCATGCCAGGCGCCGGCGTCATGCCGGGCGCGAGACGTGCATAACATGACCGACCGATGACCGCCACCGCAGCCACGCTGTCGCACGTGTACCCGATGGGATCGCGCGTCAACGACCGCGGCCGGCTCGAGATCGGAGGGTGTGATGCGGTCGAGCTCGCGCGCGAGTTCGGGACGCCGGCGTACGTCGTGGCCGAGGACGACCTGCGCGCGCGGGCGCGCTCGTTCGTCGATGCGCTGAGCGCACGCCACGTCGACTACGACGTGCTGTTCGCCTCGAAGGCGTTTCCGTGCACCGCGGTCTACCGGCTGCTCGCCGAGGAGGGGCTGGCGTGCGACGTCGCCTCGGGAGGGGAGCTGTTCCTCGCGCTACGCGGGGGCTTTGACCCGGCGCGGATCTATTTCCACGGCAACGCCAAGTCCGAGTCCGAGCTCCGCGAGGCGCTCGCCGCGGGCGTTGGTCACATCGTGATCGACTCCCTGCACGAGCTCGACCTGCTCGAGCGCGTCGCGGCTGGATCCCAGGGCGGCCGCCGGCAGGAGGTGCTGATCCGGGTGACCCCGGGGGTCGCCGGGGACACCCACCACGCGATCTCGACCGGGCAGACCGACTCGAAGTTCGGCTTCTCGCCCGAGGCCGCGCGTGAGGCGATCAATCGCCTGAACGAGGCGCCACACCTCGACCTCGTCGGCCTCCACTTCCACATCGGCTCGCAGCTGCTCGAGCTCGCGCCGTTCCGCGCCGCCGTCCGCGCGATCGCGTCGCTCGGCGACTTCCCGGTGTACAACGTCGGCGGTGGCCTCGGGGTGGCATACACGGGCGCGCAGCAGCCGCCGGCGATCGCCGACTACGTCGACGCGATCGTGACCACCGTGCATTCGGAGCTCGGCCCCGGCAAGCGGCTGCTGCTCGAGCCCGGGCGGGCGCTGGTGGCGAACTCGGCGGTCACGCTGTACACCGTCCAGACGATCAAGCGCAACGTCTCGACGTGGGTTGCGGTCGACGGCGGCATGTCCGACAACCTGCGCCCGATGCTCTACGGGTCAAAGTACGAGGCGATCGTGGCCGACCGGGCGCTTGCGACCGCGGGGGAGCGATGCCACCTGGCCGGCAAGCACTGCGAGTCCGGCGACGTGATCGTGCGCGACGCCTGGCTCGCCGACCCCGCGCCCGGCGACGTGATCGCGACCCCGGTGACCGGCGCGTACGGATACTCGCTCGCGAACAACTACAACGGCGTCCCCCGGCCGCCGGTGATCTTCTGCCGTGAGGGCGAGGCCCGCGTGGTCGTCCGCCGCGAGAGCTACGAGGACCTGACCGCCCGTGACGTCCGCTGAAGGCGTTTTCCGAGTCGGGCTGCTCGGTCACGGCACCGTCGGGTCGGCGTTCGCGGAGCTGCTGCCCCAGCAAGCCGAGCGGATCGAGCGGCTGACCGGGCTGCGGCCGGAGCTGGTCGGCGTGATGACGCGTAGCTCCGGGTCGTTCGAGGAGATCCTCGAGGGCTCGGACCTCATCGTCGAGTTGATGGGGGGGATCGAGCCCGCGCGATCTTATTTGCTGCGCGCGATGCAGGGCGGGCGTCACGTCGTCACCGCCAACAAGCAGCTGCTGTCCCAGTATGGCGAGGAGCTGTGGGACGCCGCGCGCTCGCACGGGGTCCAGCTGCGGTTCGAGGGCGCCGTCGCCGGCGTGATCCCGGTCATCCGCGTGCTCCAGGAGTCGCTCGCGGGGGCGACGATCGACCGCGTTCACGGGATCGTCAACGGGACCACGAACTTCATCCTGACCGAGATGGCGCGCGCCGGGATGACCTTCGACGAGGCGCTCGCGGAGGCACAGCGGCTCGGGTACGCCGAGGCCGATCCGTCCGAGGACGTCGACGGCCGCGACGCTGCGGCCAAGATGGCGATTCTCGCCCGGTTGGCGTTCGACACGCCCGTGCACCTGGACCAGGTCCGCTACGAGGGGATCGAGCACATCCAGCCTGATGACCTCGAGTACGCCCACGAGCTCGGGCTGCAGCTGAAGCTGATCGGCACCGCCGAGCGGATCGGCGACGGCCTGTCGGTCCGCGTCCATCCAGCGTTCCTGTATGCGCGCCACCCGCTGGCGTCGGTGAGCGGGCCGTTCAACGCGGTCACGGTCGAGTCCGAGGCGATCACCGAGATCACGATGTCGGGGCCCGGCGCCGGCGGGCCACAGACCGCGAGCGCCGTGCTCGGCGACGTGATCTCGGCGATGATCCCGCCCGCCTCGACGCCGCCGACGAGCCGCGTGCTTCCGATCGTCCAGGACGTGATCTCGGCGTTCTATCTGCATCTGGACGTCGCCGACGAGTCGGGCGTGCTCGCGCGGATCGCCCAGGTGCTCGCCCACCACGACGTGTCGGTCAAATCGGTCGTGCAGCGTGGCCTCGGCGCCCAGGCGCGGCTCGTGATGGTCGTCCACCCGGTGCTCGAGTCGCGCTTCAGCGCGGCGACGGCCGAGCTGGCGGAGCTCGATGTGCTGCGGGCGCCTGCGCGGGCCATCCGGGTGATCGAGGAGGAGTTCGGCTAAGCCGGCCTCGCGCCAGCGCCAGCGCCACCGTCCGGCCGCCCCACGACAGCTTCGGCTAGGGTGCCGCGTCACATGAAGGCGGTCCAGATCACAGAGCTCACCGGCCCGCGGACTGCGCTCCGCATCAACGACGTACCGGAGCCCGCGCCCGAGCATCCCACGACCCCGGGCGAGGGCGTGGTGGTCGTCGACGTGCGCGCCGCCGGCGTCTCGTTCCCGGAGGTACTGCAGACCCGAGGCGAGTACCAGATCAAGCCGGAGGTGCCGTTCACGCCCGGCAGCGAGGTCGGCGGGATCGTCCGTTCGGCGCCTGAGAACGCAAACGTCAAGGCCGGCGATCGCGTGGCCGCATTCTGCATGCAGGGCGGCTGGGCCGAGGTCGCGGTGGCGCCGGCGTTCCTCACCTTCGCGATCCCCGACGAGCTCGACTTCGCGCAGGGCGCGGCGCTCGTCCTCAACTACCACACCGCCTTCTTTTCGCTGGTGACCCGCGGCCGCCTCGAGCAGGACGAGACCGTGCTCGTCCACGGCGCCGCCGGCGGCGTCGGCACTGCCACCCTCCAGATCGCCAAGGGCCTGGGCGCAAAGACGATCGCGGTCGTCTCGACCGACGAGAAGGAGCGGGTCGCGCGCGACGCCGGGGCGGACGATGTCGTCCGCAGCGATGGCCCGTGGAAGGACCAGGCCAAGGAGCTGTCCGGTGGCGGGGTCGACATGGTGATCGACCCGGTCGGCGGCGACCGGTTCACCGACAGCCTGCGCTCGCTGCGTGAACGTGGCCGCGTGGTCGTCGTCGGGTTCACGGGGGGCTCGATCCCCGAGGTCCGAGTCAACCGGCTGCTGCTCGCGAACACCGAGGTGATCGGCGCCGGCTGGGGCAACTTCGTGATTCCCAAGCGGAACCTGAACCAGGAGATCGGCGACGCGATCGACCGCCTGATCGCCGCCGGGTTCGTGCGCCCCGTGATCGGCGCGAGGTTCCCGCTCGAGCAGGCCGCCGACGCGCTCGAACTGCTCGACAGCCGCGGCGCGACCGGCAAGGTCGTCCTCGAAGTCTCTTAGGGGTCACGTCGAAACGGGGCCAGACACGCATCCCGCTTCGAGATGACCCCTTAGCTCGCGCCGGCTCTGGCATGCTCCCGCGTCATGCCGGGGATCATTGAGCGTTACCGGGAACGCCTTCCGTTCGCGAGCACCGACCCCGTTGTCTCGCTCGACGAGGGCTCCACTCCACTCGTCCTCGCCGAGAGCCTGTCCGAAAGCGCCGGCGTCGAGGTGTGGCTGAAGATCGAAGGCGCGAACCCGACGGGATCATTCAAGGACCGCGGCATGACGTGCGCGGTGTCGGCCGCCGTCCGCGAGGGCGCGGAGGCGGTGATCTGCGCCTCGACCGGCAACACGGCCGCGTCCGCCGCGGCCTACTCCGCCCGCGCCGGACTCAGATGCGTGGTGATCGTCCCCGAGGGCAAGATCGCCACCGGCAAGCTCGCCCAGGCGCTGATGCATGGGGCGCGGGTGGTGGCGCTCCGCGGCAACTTCGACGAGGCGCTGAGGCTGGTGCGAGAGCTCGCCAAGCGCCACCCCGTGTCGCTCGTCAACTCCGTCAACGAGTTCCGCATCGAAGGCCAGAAGACGGCGGCGTTCGAGATCGGAGAGCAACTCGCCGGCGAGCTCGACGCGCTTTGCATCCCGGTCGGCAACGCCGGCAACATCACCGCGTACTGGAAGGGCTTCCAGGAGGACGGCCAGAACCCGCGCATGCTCGGGTTCCAGGCCGCCGGCGCGGCGCCGCTCGTCCAGGGCGCCCCGGTCGAGCACCCGGAGACGGTGGCGAGTGCGATCCGGATCGGCAACCCCGCGCGGTGGGAGGAGGCGATGAACGCGATGACCTCGTCGGGCGGCGCGGTCCGCGCGGTCACCGACGCCGAGATTCTGATGGCCTATCGCTTCCTGGCCGCGAACGAGGGCGTATTTTGCGAGCCCGCGTCGGCCGCGAGCGTTGCCGGGCTGCTCGTGCACGGCGCGGGTGAGGGCGTGCAGCGCGTCGTGTGCGTGCTGACCGGCCACGGCCTCAAGGATCCCGATACCGCCCTCGACCAGGCCGGTTCAGTCGTGGCGTGCGACCCCGAGCTCGGCGCGATCGAGCGCGCGGTGCTCGAGTGACGCTCGCGCGTCGGCGGCTGGTCCGCGTTCCCGCCTCATCGGCCAACCTCGGACCCGGGTTCGACGTGCTCGCGGCGGCGATCGCGTTGCACCTCGAGCTCGAGGTCGTCGAGACCGGCACGTTCGCCGTCGACACCGACCTCGACGTCCCGCGCGACCACGACAACCTCGTGGTCAAGGCGTTCGAGCGGCTGCACCCCGCTGACAATTTCGAGTTCCGAATCAAATCGGACATCCCGCTCAGCGGCGGGCTCGGGTCGAGCGCGGCCGCGGTGGTGGCGGGGCTGATGGCCGCCGACCACCTGTTCGAGCTCGATGCCGACGTGTTCGCGCTCGCCGCCGAGCTCGAGGGCCACCCCGACAACGTCGGTGCGGCGCTCGAGGGCGGGTTCGTCGTCTGCAACGGGGCGCAGGCCCATCGGTTCGTTGCTCCTACCGGCCTCGAGGGGGTGCTCGTCGTTCCCGACGAGGGACCGCCGACCGAGGAGGCGCGCGACGCCCTGCCGGCGACCGTGCCGATCGAGTCCGCGGTGTTCAACATCTCCCACGCCGCGATGCTCACGCTCGGCCTCGCGACGAGCGACTGGGAGCTGATCTCCGCCGGCCTGCACGACAAGCTCCACCAGCCGCACCGCGCCCATCTGTACCCGCGCTCCGCGGACCTGCTCGAACGCGCGAACAGCCTCGGGGCGCTCGGCGCGACGATCTCGGGCGCCGGGCCGACCGTGCTCGTGTGGTGCCGGTATGACCAGACTGGGTCCGTGGTCGACGTGCTCCGGCGGGAGACCAAGGGGTGGGCGACCGTGATGCGGGCCGGCTTCGAGCCGGAGGGCGCCGACGTGCGCCAGCTCTGATCGCGCAGGCGCTCGCGTAACCACTCGGCGTGCTGCTCCCCGGGTCTGGTCGCGACCACGCCGGCCGGGCACGGATGCCCGGCCGCACGGCCCCACGGACGCTGAGCGAAGCGAAGCCCCTAACCACCCGGCGAGAACAGCTGCTGCACCGGACCACCGCCCGGACCGCCACCGGACAGCCGGCCCTGCCACACCGCCTTGGCGCCGAGGTCGCCGGTGTGGAACACGAAGTAGGCGCAGGCGATGGCGAGCACGACGAGCGCGACCCGGAGCAGCACGAGCACGGCCGGCTGGGCGGCCAGGGTGTCGAGCCAGGGGACCCCGCTGACCATGCCGGCGGCGACCCGGTGGGCGAACAGGGCGAGGATCACCGCGCCCGTGAACAGGATCAGGAGGTCGCGCAGGAGCATTCCGGCGTGGGCGTGGCGGGCGATCAGCGCTGCCGGTCCGAACCCGCCGTTCAGGTGAAGCGCGGTGCGGAGCGCCTCGCCGGCGCCGACCGTGAGGAATGTCGCCGCCAGCGCGACCACGGTCACGACGCCGAGCAGCACGCCCGACCGCATGAACCACGCGGGCCGCACCACAAGCACGAGCGCCCAGATCGTCGCCACCGGAATCAGGATCACGGGGACGTGCAGGAACAGCGGATGCGCCGGCAGGCCGCTGTAGATCGTCGTGATGTGGACCGGGACGAGCGCGAAGCTGAGGATCGCCAGCCCCGCGAGCACGTACTCGGCCCGGATGCGAGGACCGGCCTCGAGCCGGCTAATGGAGGGCTGCACGGCCAAGGCCGGCGGGAGTGTCCGCCGGTCGCGTAAGAGGATGCTAAGAAACTCGCGCGCCGTCGGCGAGCGAGGCGACTCGCCGGCGCGGACCATCAAGCCCCAGCCGGCGCAGCAGCTCCTCGGCGACCGCGAGGTAGTCGGCGGCGAGGTCCGGGCGGTAGTCGAGGATCGACACCGCCCGCTCGGCCGACTCGGCGTACGCGATCGACGCGCGGATCGTCGTGTCGAGCAGCTTCTCGGCGAAGTGCTGGCGCAGCGAGTCGAACGCCTCGCGCGAGTGGCGCGTGCGCATGTCCGCGATGTTCAGCATCACGCCGAGCCACTCGAGGTCGGGGTTGAGGTTCTCGCGGGCCAGCTCGATCACCTCGAGCGCCTGCTCGACGCCCTGGAGCGAGAAGTACTGCGCCTCGCCCGAGATCAGCGCGTGATCGGAGGCGACGAGCGCGTTGACCGTGAGCAGCCCGAGCGCCGGCGGGCAGTCGATCATGATCAGGTCGTAGTCGTCTCTGAGCTCGCGCAGCGCCTTCTTGAGCGCGAGCTCGCGGCCCATCTTGCCGCCGAGCGCGAGCTCGGCCTCGGCGAGCCCGAGGTTCGCCGGGATGATCCCGTCGTGGACGGCCGCGCGCGCCTTGGACCGGCCAGCGAGGACGTCGCCGACCGTCGGGGACGCCTCGGGGTCGACGTCGAAGTAGTCCGACAGGTTGCCCTGCGGGTCGAGGTCGATCGCGAGCACGCTGAGACCGACGCGCCGGAACACATCGGTGAACGTGCGCACCGCGGTCGTCTTGCCGGTGCCGCCCTTTTGGGAGAGAACGGAAACTATCTCCGCCATCGCCCGCGCCACTATAGGCCAGCGGCGGAGCCGCCGGTCGACATAACCTGTGCGGCCAGGATCAGCCGGTCTGGGCGGCTGCGCCGTGGTCGGAGGTGTGGCTGGCGCGCATCCCCGAGATCACCGGCACGTCGACGAAATGCAGGTGATGGCGGCCGATCACGACCTCGTCGCCATCGGCGAGCGTGCTCCACTCGACGCGCTCGCCGTTGACGAACACGCCGTTGAGGCTGCGGTCGTCGAGCACGCGCAGGCCGTCCGGCTGGCGCACGATCAGAGCGTGCCGGCGCGACACCGTCGGGTCGTCGAAGCGGATGTCGGCAGCGAGGCTGCGGCCGATCCGGGTCCACTCACGCTGCAGCGCGTACGCGACCCCGCTGTCGCCCTCGGTGCGATACGCGAGGTATTGACCGGGTTCGCTCAGGGACTCGCGGATCTCGTCGAGCCAGCCCTGATCGTCGTCCTCGGCCGCGACCTCGAGGACGCTCGTCTGGGCGGTTGTGAATAACGAAGCCCGGACGAACTCCGTCCCGCCACAGTTCGGGCAGGTCGGCAGCTCGTCAACCGCGTCGAGCGACACGGGGTAGTCGCAATCCGTGCATCTAAAGGTTCCGGTCCCCGCGACACTGCCCGACATCCAAGCTTTCATTAAGCCGCCTTTTTCGTCGTAAACGCTGCGCACTTGCCGACTTGGACAAGCCGGTCCGCCCATGATAGCCCCCGAGTCAAAGCGCGAAGACGGCCTCTGGACGGATGGTGGAGCGGCTCCGAAGCGTTTATCTGACGCGAACATGAGGCCAGCAGGAACCCCCCGAGCAGCGACGAAAAGACCGGCTGTGCAGCCATCTGACAACGGCACGCCGGAACTCGAACTGGCGCTCTTGCGAGAGGGAGTGGGACGTCGCGACGCCGTCCAGGAACGGTGTCGCGGGTGCAACAGAACCCCGCTAGTTGGGGAAACTGTGTACGTGCTCGGACAGGGTTTGGTGATATGCGAGCTGTGCCGCTCGTTCGAGCCGGATCCGCCACGGGACTCGCGGGTCGTCCACGGGCCGGAGTTCGGCCACACGATGAAGCTGACTGACCGCCGGGTGGCGTAAAAGGCGCCCAGTCGGATGCTGGGCGCCGGCCTGGAGCCGGAGGCGGTTACCCCGAATCGCGATCGAACTTAGAATCCACTGTCGTGGAGCCGTTCACCGTGTCCTCGACGATCTCGAAGCCCCGCGAGGAGGTGTTCGAATACCTCGCGGACATCGCCAACCATCCGGAGTTCACCGACCACTACATGGTCGACTGGCACCTCACGCGTGAAGACTCGATCGGAACGGGCGCCGGCGCCCGGTTCCGGATCAAGGCGCCGTTCAACCGCTTCGGCTGGGCGGACATGACGTTCACCGAGGTCGACGCGCCGCACCGGATCGTCGAGCGCGGTCGCGGCGGCAAGTACAACCGCATCCGGATGCTCGGCACCTACTCGCTGGCGCCCGGCCCCGGCGGCAGCACCCGCCTCGAGTACACGATCGAAACCGTGCCGCCGTTGCTGTCAGACCGGCTGATGGAGACGTTCGGGGGGCGGATCTGGACCCGCCGCCAGACCACGAAGGCGATCCGCCGGCTGCGGACGATCCTCGAGGAGAACCGCGGGCGGGGCACGCGGGTCTCGGTGGCCGGTCGCTGAACCGGTCGTGCGGCGCCGCTACTACACTTTCGCCCCCGTGAGCGCTCGCCGAGTCTGGATCCTCGTCTGCGCCCTGGCGCTGGCCGTAGGGCTTGGGGCCTGCGGCCAGGTTTCGGACCCGTCCAGCTCGGAGAACGACGGCGTCTACGTCGACGCGGGGCCGATCACCTATCAGCTCCAGGTCTCACGGCAGCTGAACCAGTACGCGGTCGAGGACAGTCAGTATCTCGCGGGGTTGCCGGTCGGCGAGGGCACGCTGACCCCCAGCCAGTTCTGGTACGGCGTCTTCCTGTGGGCCAAGAACCAGACGAATGAGTCTCATGCGACCGCGGACAAGTTCTCGCTCGTCGACACCAACGGGGACGTGTACCACCCGATCCGGCTGAACGCCGAGCTCAACGCGTACGCGTGGACCCAGCAGATCCTGTCGCCGTCCGCGATCGAGCCGGCGCCGAACACGACCGCGAGCTTCGGTCCGACGCAGGGCGGGCTGGTCCTGTTCAAGCTGCCGACATCGGCGTACTCGAACCGGCCGCTGACGCTGCATATCTTCCCGCCGACGGGCGCGCCGGCGACGATCTCGCTCGACTCCTGATCAGTGGCCCTCTAGGCCGGCGACAAGGACCTCGCGGACCGCGGGCGCGGCCGTCTGGCCGCCAGCGCCCTGATTCGGGAACAGGGCGCCGACGACGATCCGCGGCTTTCCGGCCGGCGCGTAGCCGACGAACCACGCGTCGGTCAGCTGGTTGGCGTTGCTGACGCTCCCGCCGCTCGAGGTGGTGGTGTTGGCGAGCTCGGCGGTGCCGGTCTTGCCCGCGACCGTGACGCCCGGGATCGCGGCCGCGGTGCCGGTCCCGTAATCGACCACGGCCACCATCATCTGCTGGACCTGACCCGCGACGTGGCCGCTCGTGACCCGGACGAATTTCGGCGGTTGGTGGGCTTCGAGCGTCGGCACCGGCCGGCGGCCACCCATCGCGATCGTCGCGCCGACGTCGGTCATCTCGAGCGGGGTGGCGAGGACCTGGCCCTGCCCGATCGCCGAGGAGCCGGTCTCGAGATCGCTGCCCAGGCTCGCCGGCGGGATCGAGCTCTCGGCGGCGCCCGGGATCGACGAGGTCTGGTTGAAGCCGAACTTGTCGGCCATGGCGAGCAGCCGCTTTCCGCCGACCTTCGCCCCGAGCGGCGCGAACACCGAGTTGCACGACACCGCGAAGGAGTTCAGGAGCGTTCCGCCGCAGTCCTCGCCGTTGGCGTTGTGGAGCGTGTAACCGTCGAGCGTCGCCTGCGTGCTGTAAGGGAACACGGTGCTCAGCTTCACGATCCCGGCCGTGAGCGCCGCGGTCGAGGTGACGATCTTCATCGTCGACCCGGGGGGCTGGGCCGCGGAGAACGCGATCCCCGCGAGCGCGAGAAGCGCGCCGGTGCGCGGGTTCATCGCGACGATCCCGGCGTAGTTGTTGCCGAGGGCTTCGATCGCCGCGGTCTCGAGCGACGGCTCGATCGTCGTGGTGACGTCGTGCCCCGTAACCGGGGCGGTCCGGGCCAGTGTCCGCTTGCCGGCGAGCAGCTTTCCGCCGGGCTTCCCCGCGAGCTGGGTCTGGAACACGCGCTCGAGTCCGTCGGTGCCGACCTTCGTGTTCGGCGGATACCCCTGCATCGCGTACGTGGCGGCGCCGGCCGCCGGGATCGGGCCGAGCGTGCCGACGACCTCAGACGCGACGCCGGGGATCGGCGAGCTGCGGTCGGGTCCCTGCGCGAGCGGCGTGCCGTCGGCGGCGAACAACGTCGCCCGGGGCGGCAGCGCCATGTGACGGCCGAGTCTCTCGTGCCCTTGGAGCCCAGGGAACAGCAGACCGCTCATGTAGTGCACGGTCGGGCTCGAGCCGCTGTCGTCGACGTTGACTTCGAGTGTCTCGTGAAGCTCCCCGAACAGCCGCGTGGTCACGAGCATCTGCACCGGGATGAACTGTCCGCGGCGGCGACCGACGTGCTCGTCGACGAGCTTGACGAGCGTCGCGGTGGTCGCGTCGCGCTTGTAGGCGGCGGCGAACCGCGCCTCGCTCATCCGCGCCTGCGAGGCCGGGTCGAGCAGCGAGTACATGTGGGCGTAATCGCCGGCGGCCCACGCCTGTACATAGTTAGTGACCACGCGCCGCTCAGAGCGGCCGGACGCGGCGTGGATCACGAGCACAACCCCGACGCCGATCAGCACGAGCACCGCGACCGGCACGAGCAACCTCGAGCGCCGGCGCCACAACCGCCGTCGGCGGCGGGACCTCGGTCCCCTCGCCGATACACCACCTCTCAATACCCCTTGTGCCACCTGACCTGAAACGGTAGGGCAAGGCTCGGAATAACCTCCCGTCGGTGACGGAAGTCGACTGGTTGATCGTGGCTTTCACTGCGCTACTGGCGCTGTACGGCTACGCGCAGGGGTTCATCGTCGGCGCGCTGTCGCTGGTCGGGTTCGGCCTGGGGGCGTTCCTCGGGAGCCACCTCGCGCCGCTCGTCCTCCCCGAGGGGTCGCACTCGCAGTACGCGCCGCTGTTCGCGCTGCTCGGAGCGCTGCTTGCCGGCGCGGTGCTGGCAAGCGGTCTCCAGGGACTCGGGGCGCGCGCCCGCATGCTTCTCCGGTTGCCGGGACTGCGGATGCTCGACGGGGTATTCGGCGCGGTCCTGACCGGCACGGTGGCGCTCGGGATCGCGTGGATCATCGGCGCGGTCGCGTCCCAGTCGACCGGGTCGCCGGTGCTGCGAAGCGACATCCAGCGTTCGGCGATCCTCCGGGAGCTCAACGGGCTGCTCCCGCAGTCAGGCCCGTTACTGAACGCGCTCGCGAGGATCGACCCGGTGCCGTCGGTCCGGGGTCCGGAGGCGGATGTGTCGCCGCCGACGCGCGGGATCCTCGCCACGCGCGGCGTCAAGGCCGCCGGCCAGAGCGTGGTCAAGGTGCTCGGTACCGCGTGCGGGCTCGGAATCGAGGGGAGCGGCTGGGTGGCGGCGCCCGGGATCGTGGTCACGAACGCTCACGTCGTCGCGGGGGAGACCGACACCACCGTCGAGGTCGGGGGCAACCCACCGGGGGACGACGCCGACGTGATCGACTTCGATCCTCACGACGACATCGCGATCCTGCGCGTGTCCGGACTTCAGCAGCCGGCGCTGAAGCTCTCCCGGAACACGCGACCGGGTGCCGCTGCCGGGATCCTCGGTTACCCGCTCGACGGCCCGTTCGACGTCGAGCCGGGGCGGATCGGCCAGACCGAGACCGTCAGCACCGAGGACGCCTACGGCAACGGTCCGGTGACGCGGAGCATCACCGCGCTTCGCGGGAAGGTCCGGCCGGGGAACTCGGGCGGCCCGATGATCGACCGGGCCGGGCAGGTGGTGGCGACGGTGTTCGCGGCGATCACCGGGTCCTCAGGCGGCCAGGGTGGTTTCGCGGTCCCGAACGCTTTGGTCGCCGCGCAGCTCGCGAAGTCCGCGTCGCGCACGCACGCTGTGTCGACGCAGCCGTGCGCAGGATGAGGCGGTTCGCTCGCTGGCTCCTAGCGAGCGTGCGATGCCGCTGGTGAGGCACTCGCGCGAAGCACCTCAGGGGTGCGACCACGCTACCGCTCGCGGCACCCGCGCGCCGGCGAAGCGCACGTGTGCCCCGAGCGGCAGCGCGCCCTAAGGAACCCGTGGGCGGGCGGTGGTCTGCACACCGCCCGCCCCTGGGTGCATGCCCCCGGGGGCCCCGAATGTCTCTTGCCCCCCGACGTCCTCGGCCATTTGACTAACCATTCCAGGCCCCAGCGCCCCCAGGAGCTGCGGATGGTGGTGTGCGAGGTGCCGTTGAGCCGCTTGGAAGAGTTCGTGCTCGTCGTCCCCTGCGAGTAGCGCCCCGCACTCGCAATGGGCAATCCGCCGATGCTTTCCGTCGATTCTGGTCGTGAGGCCTTCGTCAACATGGCCTTCCGACACCTCTAGTCGCGCCCCGCCGAGGGCGTCGCTGCGTGAAACCTCGGTGCTCACTGGAGGGGCACGATGCAACGTCGGCGTTGTCGATACGTTTCCAGAACGTTGCCGCAGGCTGAGCGCAGTCTCGAGATGACTCGGATCCAGCTCTGTGGGCGGCTGTCCGTGGAGATCGACGGCGTGCAATTGTCCGAGCGGCTGCGCGGCCGGCAGGTTCCGCTGCTGCTCGCCTACCTGGTCCTCAACCGCTCGCGCCACGTCGGTCGCGACGAGCTGATCGACGCCCTCTGGCCCGAGGCGCCGCCGGTTTCGCAGGACGCGGCGCTGCGGACGCTGCTGTCGCGGCTGCGCTCCTCGCTCGGGTCCTCGGCGCTCGCCGGACGCGACGAGCTGATCCTCGCGTTGCCGGAGCCGGTGTGGATCGACGTCGAGGCGGCAGCGGCCGAGGTCGCGCATGCGCTCGACGCGCTCGAGCGCGGCGACGCCCGCCGCGCGTGGGCGCTCGCGCAGGTGCCGCTCAACATCGCCAGCCGTGGCCTGCTTCCGGGCGCGCAGGCGACGTGGCTCGAGGCGCCGCGCCGCGAGCTCGAGGACGTGCGCCAGCAGGCGCTCGAGGTAATCGGCCGCGCCGGCCTCGTGATGGGCGGTACGCAGCTCCAGTCGGCCGAGCGGGCGGCGCGGACCCTGATCGAAGCCGAGCCCTACCGCGAGTCCGGGTACGTGCTGCTAATGGAGGCGCTTGCCGCGCGCGGAAACGTTGCCGAGGCGCTGCGCGTGTTCGACGCGCTGCGGACGCTGCTCCGCGACGAGCTCGGCACGAACCCGTCGGCCGAGGCGATCGCCGCCCACGAGCGGTTGCTCCGGCCGCCCGAGCGCGCCGGCGAGTTGCGCGGGGGCGACGGTGCCGGCGCTGCCGATCAGGGGCTGTCGTCGATCCCGCTGCCGGCGGACCTGCGCCACCGCGCGCAGGGGGAGCTGATCGGGCGCGCGCAGGAGATGGCGGATCTCGAGGCGCGGTGGGACTGGGCCTGCGGTGGTGGTGGCGCGGGCTCGTCTGTGGTCGCGGCCGTCGACGGCGGTCCGGAGGCGCAGTCGGGACGAATCGTGCTGCTCGCCGGCGACGCGGGGATCGGCAAGACGACGCTGACCGCCGAGCTCGCGCGCCGGGTCCACCGCGCCGGCGCGATCGTGCTCGCCGGGCGTTCCCCGCGCGAGACCGTGGTCCCCTACCAGCCGTTCCTCGAGGCGCTCCGGCACTGGGCCATGAACGCTCAGCTCACCGATCTGCGCGCGAGCACGCGCGAGTACGGATCCGAGCTCGCCCGGCTGATCCCCGAGCTGCGCCGGCGCGCCCCTGACCTGCCGCCACCGCCGCAGGACGAGCCCGAGACCGAGCGCTACCGCCTGTTCGAGGCGGTCGTCGGGCTGCTGACCGAGCTGTCGCGGTCGGCTCCGGTGCTGCTCGTGCTCGACGACCTCCAGTGGGCCGACCGGCCGACGCTGCTGCTGCTCCGCCACCTCGCACGGGCCACGAACCCGGCGCGGCTGTTGATCCTGGGCGCGTATCGGGCGGCCGAGCGCCGCGGCGACACGTTCACGAGCGCGCTCGGCGAGCTTCGCCGCGACCGGCTCGCCTCCCAGCTCGACATCAGGGGGCTGAGCGAGTCCGAGACCGCCGAGCTCGTGCGGGTGCGGGCGGGGGAGAGCCCGGCGCGCGGATTCGCCCGGGCGCTGTACGAAGAGACCGAGGGCAACCCGTTCTTCGTCGAGGAGATGATCCGGCACCTGATCGAGGCCGGCGTCCAGGTCGGCAGGGCCGGCGCTTCGGAGCTCCAGCGGTTCGGGCTGCCCGAGGGGGTCAAGCAGGTGATCGCCCTCCGGCTTGGCCGGCTCGATGCGCCGGCGGCCGAGCTCCTGCGCGTCGCCGCCGTTATCGGCCGCGACGTCGACGCGGCGCTGCTCGAGCGCGTCGTCCAGCTCGAGGAGGACGAGTTCCTGAGCGCGCTCGACGAGGCGCTCGGCGCCGTGCTGCTCGTCGAGTCCGACGACAAGGCCGGCAGCTACCTGTTCAGCCACGCGCTGATCCGGGAGACGCTGTACGAGAGCATGTCCGGGCCGCGGCGGGCGCGGATCCACAAGCGGGTCGGCGAGGCGATCGAGGCGATGCAGGGGCGCCGGCGCGAGCGGTACCTGCCCGAGCTCGCGTACCACTTCACGCGCGGCGCCGACCCCGACGACGCCGAGAAGGCGATCACCTACGCCTTGCGCGCCGGCGAGCAGGCGACGACGATGCTCGCGCATGAGGAGGCCGCCGAGCACTACGCGCGTGCACTCGACGTCCAGGGACGGTTCGAGCCCGAGGCGTCCGCGCGCCGGTGCGAGCTGTTGCTGGCGCTCGGCGAGGCTCGGGTTCGCGGCGGCGAGCGCGCGCTCGGGTCATCGGCGTTCCGCGAGGCGGCCGCGCTCGCCGAGCGACTCGGCGACGGCGCCTCGCTGGCGCGCGCCGCGATCGGCGCCTCGCGCCGGTACGTGCAGCCGTCCGGTGTGGTCGACACCGAGCTGATCGCGATGATCGAGCGCGCGCTCGAGCTCGAGCCCGACCGGTCGTTGGTCCGGGTGCGCCTGCTCTCGTGCCTTTGCGGCGCGATCTACTACTCCCCCGAGCGCGACCGAATGCGCGAGCTCAGCGACGAGGCGATCGAGATCGCCGGCGAGCTCGGCGATCCGGAGGCGCGCGCGTACGCATGCTCGGCGCGCCGGCGGGTGCTGTGGGACGCGCCCCACCTCGCCGAGCGGATCGAGGTCTCGACCGAGATGCTCACCCTCGCGCGCCAGATCGGCAACATCGAGCTCCAGCTCCAGGCGCACGCATGGCTCGTCGTGGACCTGCTCGAGCGCGGCGACCTCGCCGCGGTCGACGCCCAGCTCGATGCGTTCGAGGCCGGCGCGGACGTGCTCCGCCAGCCGCTGTTCGAGTGGAACTCGATCCTGTGGCGGGCGATGCGGGCACTGCTGGCGGGGGCGCTCGGGCGCGCCGACCGGCTCGCGTCGGAGGCGCTCGCGGCTGGGGCGCCGGCCGAGGCGGTGACCGCGTCCCAGTACTACGCGATCCAGGTGCTCGGGATCCGGCGCGACCAGGGGAGGATGGGCGAGCTCGAGCGGCCGGCACGGCAGCTCGTCGAGGACAACCCCGGGCGGCCGGCGTGGCGCGCGGCGCTGGCGACGCTCCTGTGCGAGGAGGGTCGTCTCGACGAGGCGCGCGAGGAGTTCGAGCGGCTCGCTTCGGCCGACTTCGAGGACATCCCCAAGGACCTCGACTGGATGACCGCGATCGTGTTGCTGAGCGACGTGTGTGCGGAACTAGGCGACGGCGAGCGCGCCGCGCTGCTGTACCCGAAGCTCGAGCCCTACGCGGACGTCAACGTCGTGATCGGGCTGGCCGCGGTGTGCCTCGGATCGGCCGCGAGCTTCCTCGGGAAGCTCGCGGCGACGATGGGGCGGACCGATCTTGCGGCGGGGCATTACGAACGGGCCCTGTCGGCGAACGCGGCGCTCGGTGCGCCCGGCTGCCTGGCCCGCACCCAGGTCGACTACGCCCTCGCGCTCGGCCGGGATCCGCGAGCGGCCGAGCTGCTTGCAGCGGCGGCCGCTACCGCGGACGAGCTCGGGCTGGGCGCGGTGGCGCGCAAGGTCGCCGAGCTGGCCGGTCCTAGGAGGAGCTGAGCGTCAGCAGGGCGGCGGTCGCGGCGGGCACGTTGAGCGTGTACTCGCCGTGTGCGCGCTTGACCGCGATCGTCTTGCGCGCGCCGGCGAGGAGCCCCGTGGTCGTGCTTTGGCCGAAGCTCTGACCGGCGAGCGTCACGCCGCTCCGCGCGCCGAGGCTCGGCGCGGTCAGGAGCTCGAGCGTTCCGGTGGTGGCCGTTGGCGGGGATGTCCGCGCGCGGACCTCGATCTTGCGCTCGCCGCCGCCTTCGTTGATCACGACGACGCGGATCGTGCCGTCGGTGGCGCGGGTCGCGAACGTTTGGACGTTGCGGTTCGTGCCGGTTTCGCCCGGCGAGACCGTGAGCGGCCGCGACCCGGCGGGTGCGGCCTGAGCGAACAGGTCGAGGCCGTAGTACTCGGGGAAGACCGTGCCGTGCCACTGCCCGTTTGTGTCGCCCAACCGGAACAGCTCGTACGTCGCTCCCGGGAACGTGTGGATGTTGACGCCGTCGACCCCGAGGTCGGCCAGGTCGAACAGCGTTTGCAGCGCCCACAGGGCGGAGGCGAACGACCGGCCGGTCGCCGGATCCCAGCCGCACGAGACCGTGTTGATCTCGTCGACCCGTATCGGGACGTGGTGGGCGTGGGCTTGGCTGACCGCGCCGCCGACGCTCGTCGCGAGCTCCTGCGTGGAAGCTTCGGAGAGCAGATGCGGGATTGTCGGGTATGTCGGGTCGTGGCGCTTGACGTAACAGCTCTCGAGGGGGTAGCGGTGGACGGTGGCCACGGCGACGTCGCGGTGGTCTTTGAGGAACCGCCCGATGTCGGCGAACCATCGGGGCCCGCCGGTCGCCGGTCCGGCGAGCGGGACGTCTCCGAGCGCCAGGGCGATCCGTGTGTAGTCACGGCTGAACGCGGCGAAGTCATAGTTGCGCGGGCGTCCCGGCTTGCCCGAGTGCCCCCACGTGAACGTCCCGTACAGCTCAGGTTCGTTGCCGAGCTCGAACGCCTCTATGTTGCTGGTTCCGAGGCCGGCGGCGAGCTGGTCGGCCTCGGTCGACGCGACGGTGGCGCTGTCGGCCTCGAGGTTGATCCCGAGCGTGAGCCGCGCCCCAGTCGCGGTAGCGAGCGCTCTTGCGATCGCGATCCAGTCCGGGGTCAGCGTTTGGTTGACGCCGGCAGGGGTTCGCATCCCGGGGATCGGCCACCATGTGAGGTCGGTGGTGTCGCCGCCGATCCGGAGCTCCGGCGGGGCGTCGCCGGCGAGGTTCCGGATCAGCTGGACGAACACCGGATCGACGTTCTGGGGGTCGGTTCCGGCGAGTGCGGGGATCGCGAAGTATTCGAGCGAGAGGCCGAGGAAGCCGGGCGGGATCGGGCGTGTGGAGGCCGGTCGGCCGACCGTGAACAGGGTGCTCGGTGGCGCCGGACCCGCCTGCGCGACCTGCGCTACGTGTTCGAGGAGGGCGAGGACGAGGCCGAGGGCGAGGCCCAGGGCGATCGTCACCAGAGGCGAGTGTGGACGTCTCACGCCGGCGACACCATCTCTACAAGAAAAGCACCGGCCTTACGTTGACGGTTGACGGGAGCGCTACCCTCGCGAACTCATGAGTTTGACTCTGGTCATCGCCGAGAAGCCGTCGGTCGGACGCGATCTCGTCGCGGTCCTGCCCGGCGCGTTCACCAAGCACGAGGGCTACCTCGAAGGTCCCGAGCACGTCGTGACGTGGGCGGTCGGCCACCTCGTACAGCTTGCCGACCCCGACGAGTACGACGACCGCTTCAAGAAGTGGCGAATGGCGGATCTGCCGATCGTCCCCGACCGGTTCAAGCTGGTCGTCCGCGACGAGCGCTCGAAGAAGCAGATGAACGTGGTCAAGCGGCTGCTTGACCGCGACGACGTCGACCACGTCGTCAACGCGTGCGACGCCGGCCGCGAGGGCGAGCTGATCTTCGCCTACCTGTACGAAAAGGCCGGCTCGAAGAAGTCCGTGCAGCGGCTGTGGCTGAACTCGATGACCAAGGACGCGATCAGGGCCGCGTTCGGCGATCTGCGGCCCGGCGCCGATCTCGCGTCGCTCGAGGCGGCGGCCCGGTCGCGGTCGGAGGCCGACTGGATCGTCGGCATGAACGCGACGCGCGCGGCGACTATCCGGTTGCGGTCTTCGTTTGACGGCGCGGTGTCGCTGGGGCGGGTGCAGACCCCGACGCTGGCGATCCTCGCCCGGCGCGAGCAGGAGATTCGCGACTTCAAGCCCGAGCCGTATTGGGTCGTCGACGCCGTGCTCGATCCCGTGGAGGACAGGCCCCGGACCTATGAGGGCCGCTATCACGCCGGCGCGAACCCCCGGATCGCAACCGCTTCGGAGGCCACCGCGATCGTCGAGGCCTGCCAGGGCCAGACCGGCGAGATCACCAAGCTCGAGAAGTCGGAGCGCAAGGAGCGCCCGCAACTCCTTTACGACCTGACGTCGCTCCAGCGTGACGCGAACCGCCGCTACGGGTTCACCGCCCGTCGCACGCTCGCCGCCGCCCAGCGGCTGTACGAGGAGCACAAGGCGCTGACCTATCCGCGTACGAACTCGCGGTTCTTGACGGGCGACATGATCCCGGAGATCAAGCCGATCGCCGGCCTGCTCGGCCAGCAGCCCGAGTACGCGAAGGCGTCCGAGTACGTCCTCGGGCTCGACGTGCTTCCGCTCGGCCGAGTGATCAACGACGCCAAGGTCACCGACCACCACGCGATCATCCCGACCCGCGCCGAACGCCACCCGGTCGACAAGATGAGCGACGACGACCGGCGCGTGTACGACCTCGTCGTTCGCCGCTTCCTGGCGATCTTCCACCCCGAGGCGGTGTTCGAGAACACCCGGGTCGAGACGACCGTGGCCGAGCACGTGTTCAGGACGCGCGGCAGGGTGATGCTGGTCGCCGGCTGGCGGGCGGTGTACGGCGAAAGCGTCGACGCTGACGCGGCGGAGCAGCGCGAAGACGACGAGGGCCGCGAGCAGCAGCTGCCGAAGCTCAACCAGGGGGAGCGCGTCGATGTGACCGCGGTCGGCTCCGAGGAGAAGGAGACCAAGCCCCCGTTCCGCTACAACGATGCGTCGCTCCTCGGCGCGATGGAGACCGCCGGCAAGCTCGTCGACGAGGACGAGCTGCGCGAGGCGATGAAGGAATCGGGGATCGGCACGCCGGCGACCCGCGCGGCAATCATCGAGCGCCTGATCCAGGTGGGCTACGTCGAGCGCGACGGGCGCGCGTTCGTGGTCTCCGAGAAGGGCCTGAACGTGATCCGCCTCCTCGGCGAGCACGCGTTGACCTCGCCCGGCCTGACCGGCGACTGGGAGCGACGCCTCGCGCTGATCGAGACCGGCGGAGATTCCCGCGAGGCGTTCATGGGCGACATCGTCAAGTTCACAGAAAGCACGGTCGGCGAGCTCGATCGCAATTTGAAGGACGTGCGGATTCCCCGTGCAAACCTCGGCCCGTGCCCTGTGTGCGGCCACGACATCGTCGAGAACCGCAAGGGCTACTCGTGCTGGGCGCGCGACGATCCGGGCTGCGGGTTCGTGATCTGGAAGTCGAAGGCCGGCAAGACGCTCCCGATAGCGGTCGCCCGCGAGCTGATCAAGACCGGACGGACGGAGAAGCCCGTGACCGGGTTCAAGGGACGCTCGGGCAAGAGCTTCCGCGCCCGGCTGGCGTTGCAGCAGACCGACGAGGGCAAGTGGCGGGTCGAGTTCGACGAGCCGTGGGCCAAGGAGGGTGCCAAGCCCCCCGAAGCCGAGGACGCCGAGACCGCCGAGGCAACGCCCGAGGCGGCGCAGCAGCCCGAGGCCGCGTAGGCCGCGCTAGTAATACGCGGTCAAACCTTCTCAATCCCTCCCACCCTGGCTCGAACATCCGTCCAGGGGGGCTAGAAAAGCTCAAGCTAAAGCCGATGACTATGCGGCAAGCGACTGACGAGGGCGCACGGCGAGAGCAGGGGAAGTAAAAGCTCGGGCCTCGGGAACCTGAGATAGCTCCGCCGTCAGTTGGGGATTGGCCCCGCCACGGGCCTGACAACGAAGGTAGGACCGATCATGTTCCAAAAGCTGTCCAAGAAGCGCCTCGCCGCGGTTGGATTCGTCGCCGCGCTGGCCATCACCGGCGCGGCGGTTGCGTACTTCACCGGTGGCTCGGGCTCCGTCACCGGGTCCGGCACCGTCGGCGCGTCGACCGCGTGGACCGTCGCCACGGGCACGCCCACGTGGTCAGGAACCCTGACCGCGCTCTACCCGGGCGCGACCAACAACACCGAGCTCATCCCCTTCACCGTGACCAACAACGGGCACGGCCACCAGTCGGTGGCGAGCATCACGGCCACGCTGCCGGCTCAGAGCAACGGGGACGCGCAGACCGCGGCCGGGGCCGACATCCCCGGGTGCCTCGCCAGCTGGTTCACGGCCACCGTCGATACGGGCAATCCGGCCCTGCCCTCGAACCTCGCGCCCGGGGGCACGTATCTCGGCAAGATCGACCTGACCATGCAGGACAGCGGCACCAACCAGAACGCGTGCCAGAACGCTGCCCCTGCGGTGACGATCACGGCGTCCTAGTCACCGGTCCCGGCTCGCCGGGTCGTCACGGAGGACTGCCCGGGGAGCCTCGGCGGCTCGCCTGAACGCGGAGCGTGCACACGGCACGGTCAACCAGATCCCCGGCCCGCGGCCGGTACCGCAGGCGGCTCTTCGCCGCCTGCGTGTGCCTGCTGCTGGCCGCGATCGTGCCGGCGGGTGCCCGCGCCTACCTGACGGGCGCCCCCGCGTCCGCCAGCGGCTCGAGTACCGTCGGCGCACTCCCGGCTACAGCTGTGACCGCAACCGCGGGCGCCGGCGCCGTCACGCTCACGTGGACTGCGGTCAGTGCGCCGGCCGGCGCGAACGTCAGCTACTACGTCACGCGGGCCGGGGGCACGGTCGGCGGAAACTGTCCGAGCTCTGCCTCGGGCGCCACAGCCGGCACGAGCTGCACCGATTCCGGTCTGGCCAAGGGCAGCTACAGCTACACCGTCACCGCGATCTGGCAGTCGTGGACCTCGACGAGTGCCGCGGCGCCGGTGAGCGTGCTGTCCGGCCCGCTGACGAAGTTCGTCGTGAGCGCGCCGGCGAGCGCCACCGCCGGCACGGCGTTCTCGGTGACCCTGACCGCGCAGGACGCGGCCGGAAACACGGTCGTCGCGTACACCGGCCCGCAGGCGATCGGCTTCTCGGGGCCGTCCAGTTCTCCGGGCGGGACGGCCCCGGGCTATCCGGCGTCGGTGGCGTTCTCGAACGGAGTGGGCACCGCGTCGGTGACGCTGTATGACGCGCAGAGCACGACGTTGACCGCCGCCCAGGGCGCCGTGACCGGGACCTCGGGCTCGATTACGGTGGGGGCCGGCGCCAATCACCAGATCGGGGCCAGCGCGACGTCGCCGCAGACCGCCGGCACCGCGTTCAGCGTGACGCTGACCGCGCAGGACTCGTGGGGGAACACGCCGGGGACCCTGTCCGGGACCAAGAACGTGAGCTTCTCCGGGCCCGCGAGCTCGCCGAATGGAAGCGCGCCGGTGTACCCGGCGACCGCGAGCTTCAGCGCGGGCCACGCGACCGTGTCGGTGACGCTCAAGGATGCCCAGACGACCACGCTCACGGCGAGCGACACCACCGACGGGTTCGGCGGCGTGGCCTCGGGCGCGATCGTGGTCGGGCCGGCCTCCGCGAGCTCGTTCGGCGTCGCGACGCCGGCCGCGCCGACCGCCGGGGTGGCGTTCAGCGAGACGCTGACCGCGCTCGACGCGTACGGGAACACGGCGACGTCGTACGTGGGTGCGAAAACGATCACGTTCTCCGGGCCCGCCCACTCCCCGGGCGGGACCGCGCCGGCGTATCCGGCGTCGGTGAGTTTCTCCAGCGGGGTTGGGAGCGCGTCTGTCACGTTGTATGACGCGCAGACCACGACGCTGACGGCTACACAAGGTGTTTTGACCGGGGTGTCGGGATCGTTCACGGTCGCGCCTTCGAGCGCCGCGTCGCTCATGTTCACCGCCCAGCCCGCCGGCGTGACCGCCGGCGCCTCGTTCACGACCCAGCCGGTCGTGACCGCCAAGGACGCCTACGGCAACGTGGCCACCGGCTACGCCAAGACCGTGACCCTGGCGATCACGAGCGGCACGGGTCCGACCGGCGCTGTCTTGAGCGGATGCACCAGTGCGCTGTCGGCAGGGGTGACGACGTTCTCCGGCTGTGTGGTGAGCCTCAGCGGCACCGGGTATCAGCTGACCGCCGGCGACGGGACGCTCACCGCCACCAGCTCGACGTTCACCGCCGCAGCGCCCACGACCGTTACGAAGACCGCTACTGGCAGCTACACGCTGACCGCGCCGGCCGGCGTGACCTCGTTCACGTTCACGATGAAGGGCGCGGGCGGTGGCGGCGGCCGGAGCGGCGCCGCCGGCGGCAGCGGCGGGACGGTCAGCGGGACGATCACGATCCCGTTCAGCGCGACGAGCACCACGTTCACGGTGATCGTAGGTGGCGCCGGCGCAGGTTCGACCGGCACGGCCGGCGGCGCCGGTGGGGCATCCGGTACCGGTTGCGGCGCCGGAGGCAGCGGAGGGACGGCTGCGACGGGCGGCGCGGGCGGCGGTGGCGGCGGGGGAGCCACCTGCATCTACGTGGCGGGCGCCCCCGCGGGCACGATCGTCACCGTCGGCGGCGGTGGTGGCGGTGGCGCCGCCAGCGTCACGGGGACCGGTGGCGCCGGAGGCGGCGGCCCGGCGAGCAACCCCGGGACGAACACGGCGGGCAGCGGGACCACGGTGTCCTCGGCCGTCGGCGGCGCGGGCGGCGGCACACTGACCGCGGGCTCCTTCCCGTTCGCCGTGACGAACACCGGCGGTGCGGGCGGCACCGGATCCGTTTCGGCGGGCGGCACCGGTGGCGTGTGCAGCGCCGGCGCCTGCGGATCGGGCGGAACCGGTGGGAGCGGCGCCACCGACGGCGCCGGGGGTGGCGGTGGCGGCGAGGCCTCGGGCGGTGCCGGCGGCGCCGCCAGGAGCGGCTCGAGCAACTTCGCCGGGGGTGGTGGCGGCGGCTCGGCCTACACCGGGGGAACGCAGAGCGCCGCGAAGAACTACACCGTGACCGTGACGTCCTCCTCGGGCGGTGGCGGCGGTGGCGGCGGCGCAGCTGGGGCTGGCGGGACCGCGGGCTCGGTGAGCTTCACGGGGCCGGCGCTAACGCTGGCGTAGCTACCTCTCGGTGACCGTTATCGCCGGCGTGGCTACCTCTCGGTGACCGTTATCGCGGGCGTGGCTACCTCTCGGTGACCGTTATCGCCGGCGTGGCTACCTCTCGGTGACCGTTATCGCCGGCGTGGCTACCTCGCGGTAACCGTTATCGCCGGCGAGGCACCCCTGCAGGCGTCCTGGTTCGTGCCGCTGTCGCGCATGACCAGGTCCACATGGCCGATGTAGGAGGCACCGCGGGAGAGCTCGACCGGCAAGGTCAGTCCTCGGTCGCCGATCGACGCCCCGAACCAGGCCGCCCGGCATCCGCGGATGTCGGCGCCGGCGGCCGTCTGGGCGTCCCCGTCGGCCCGGGCCGGGATCGACGCTGAGACCGAGGACAGGCGCTGCGCGGAGCGGCCTGTGTTGATCACGGTGATCCGCACGAGCTCGGTGTCGCGCGAGGCGCCCGGATAGAGCGCGGTCAGCTTTCCGGACCACGTCGCCGGTCCGACGCTCGCCTTCCATTGGAGCTGTGGTCGGCTCGACCCCGCGCCAACCGCGAATGCCGACGTCGACAGAACGAGCGCCGCTCCCGCGGCCGCCAGGAAGGCGAGCGCCCTCCAGAGCCTGGTCATCCGGTTCCTCCTGGTCATGTCGTCCCGCGGCGCCGACCGAAGATCTCCTTGATCTCTGGTAGTACCCGGCACCGGCACTGGGCCAACCGCTTCCGTGCTTTGAATCTGTTAATCGAGCCGGAGAAGCGGTCGTGTGAACCGCTGGTGGAACAGCTGGACGTTAGGTCGAGGACGCCGGGCGTCTGAGGGCGAGGATGTCGGCGAGCACGGCTGCCGGCGCGTTGTCGAGGCGGTTGCCCGTGACGCGCAGCACGCGGATGTCGACCTTCTGAAGCGTGGCGTCGCGGATCCGGTCGGTTTCGAACGCGCTCGGGTCCGTGTGGTAGGGCTTGCCGTCGAGTTCGACGACGAGCTTCCATTGCGGCCAGTACACGTCGACTGTCAGGCCCTGCACCAGGACGTTGAACTGCGGCTCGGGCAGGCCGGCGCGGTGGATGAGGGATCGGAAGTCGCGTTCGAGCTTCGAGCGCGTGTCGGCGGTGCCGCGGTAGGCGCCGAGCGCTGCTTTCAGGCGCTTGGTCCCGGCGGCGTGCGGCCGGCGAGCGACTGTGCGATCGAGCGCCCGGAGGTCGAGAAGCTCTTTTCGGTCTGCCTCCTCGATCAGGTTCGTCAGGGGGTCTTTGCGTAGCTGCCCGGCGAGGTCGAGGATCGTGCGGGCGACTGTCGTGGTTGGGATGCCGTCTCGCGTTGTTTTGTCCTCCGGGTCGAGCCTGCTTGCGTGCGCCCGGGTTCCCTTTCGGCTCCGCTTGCTGTGCAGCGTGGTCACGTCGATCTTGTAAGAAGGCTGGCTGAGGCCCCAATGGGCCGCGGCGCTTCTGTGGCTGAGAGCCGCGTCGGGGCCGTAGGCGAGGACTGCGGCCATCCGGTGGCCGAGCGGCGTGAGCTTCCGGTGCCCGACGGCGTAGACGCCGCGATGGATGCGGTGGAGGCGGCCGATCGAGACGCGGTACTGGATGGCATCGGGACCGAGGCCGAGTTCGAGCAGCTGCCAGACCGCAACGACCCCGTGCTGGCGCTCCGCCAGCGCCGCGATCAACCGGTCGATCACGCGATCCGTCCGAGCTTTCCCGCGAAGGTCGCGGGTTTCCTCAGTCGCACCGTTCGCACTACCGGTTAAGAGCCGCGAGCCGACGCATATTCACCCCGTCTGGTGCCCGCGCCACCATGGGGGACGTGGCCCTCACGCTCGTTATCGGTCCCGCGAACTCCGCCAAGGCCGGGGAGGTGCTCGGTCGGTTCGCTTCCGCGGCCAACCGTGGCGCGATCCTGGTCGTCCCGACTGCCATTGACGCCGACCACTTCGGCCGCGAACTGGCCTGCGACGGGGCGGTCCTCGGCTCGGTGCTCACGTTCAGCGGGCTGATGTTCGAGATCGCCAGCCGGTCCGGCTACAGCGCGCGCCGGCTGACCCGGCTCCAACGAGACAAGGTGCTCGAGACGGCGCTCCGCGCCACCGCGTTCGACGCGCTCCGCCCGGCGGCCGCCACGGCCGGCTTCCGCGCGGCCGCCGGCGAGCTGATCGCCGAGCTTCAGCGCTCTCTGATCACGCCCGAGCGGTTCGCCGGCGCGCTGACCACGTGGGCCGAGCACGATCCTCGCCGGCGCCCTTACGCCCGGGACGTGGCCGCGATCTACGAGGCGTACCAGGCCGGGCTCGACCGGGTGCGCCGCGTCGACTCCGAGCTTTACGCGTGGCGGGCGCTCGACACGCTCCGCGCCGCCCCGGGCCGCTGGGGGACCGAATCGTTGTTCTTCTACGGGTTCGACGACCTGCATCCGCTCGAGCGTGACGCGATCGAGACGCTCGCACGCGTGGTCGGCGCCGACGTGACCGTGTCTTTGACGTACGAGCCGGGCCGCGTAGCGCTCCAGGCGCGCGCGGAGGTGGTCGAGGAGCTCCGCCCAATCGCCGAGCGGGTGCTCGAGCTGCCGCCCTCCGACGAGCATTACGCGCCTGAAGCACGCGCGGCCCTGCACCACCTCGAGCGCGAGCTGTTCGAACCGAGTCCCGAGCGGATCGACCCGGCGGACGCGATCGAGTTGCAGGAGGCAGGGGGCGAGCTAGCCGAGGCCGAGCTCGCCGCCGCCAAGGTGCTCGAGCTCCTCGCGGGCGGCGTCCCCGGCGAGGAGATCGCGGTCGTGTACCGCTCGCCGGCGCATGCGGCTCCCCTCGTCGAGCACGTGTTCGGGAGCTACGGGATCGCGGTGGCGACCGACCGGCGGACGCCGCTCAGCCGGACGGCCCTCGGCCACGCGTTGCTGGCGCTGGCCCGGTGCGCGCTGCTCGACGACGGTCAGGCGCGCGCCACCGACCTGCTCGACTACCTCCGGACGCCCGGGCTGTTCGAGCGCCTCGACGACATCGACCGCCTCGACGCGCAGGTCCGCCGCGAGGGGCTCCGGACCGCGGCCGAGGCGCGGGCGCGCGCCGGCTTCGAGACGCCCGAGATCGACGCGCTCCGAAGCGCGCCGGACCCCGCAACGGAACTGCTCGCCCACGCGCGGCGGCTGCTCGCCGCCCCGCACCGCCAACAGGCGCGCGTGCTCGACGCCGATGAGGAGCTCGACGCCCGGGCTCTCGGCGCGCTCGCGCGGGCGATCACGGAGCTCGACGAGCTCGGCGATCCCGGCGAGCGCCTCACCGGCCCCGAGCTGATCGAATTGCTCGAGACGCTAGAGGTCGCGGCCGGCGCGCCCTCCGGCGCCGGCGCGGTCCTTCTTACTGACCCGCTCGCGATCAGGGCCAGGCGGTTCCGCGCGGTGCTCGTGTGCGGCCTCGGGGAGAGTGATTTCCCGCTCGCCGCCGCGCCCGAGCCGTTCCTCTCGGACGAGCTCCGTCGCGAGCTCGCAATGTGCAGCGGCCTGCATCTGCGCCCGCGCGAGGACGCGCTCGGCCGCGAGCGCTACCTGTTCTACACGAGCGTGTCCCGCGCCACCGAGCGCGTGATCCTGAGCTACCGGAGCTCGGACGAGGAGGGGAACCTCGCGCTGCCCTCTCCGTTCCTGGCCGATGTCGCCGAGCTGCTCGTCGAGGACTGGCCCGAGCGCCGCCGGCGCCGGATGCTCGCCGATGTCGTGTGGCCGGCGACGCAGGCGCCGACCGCCCGCGAGCTCGCCCGTACGAACGCGGCGGCGAAAGCGCCACTCGCCGGCGAGGTGCCCTCGCCGATCGGATCGCTGTCAGAAAAGACGCTCGCGCACGTCCGCCACCGCCGGATCCTGTCGGCCGGCGCGCTCGAGACGTACGCCGACTGCCCGGTCAAATGGCTCGTGGACCGCGAACTCCAGCCCGAGCGCCTCGAGCCCGACCCCGACGCGCTCGCCCGCGGGAGCTACATGCACGCCGTGCTCGAGCGGGTGCTGCAAAGGCTCGGCACGTCGGTCACGCCGGCGACGCTCCCCGAAGCGCTCGAGATCCTCGACCAGGTGCTCGCCGAACGCTCGCACGAGATCGCCGCCGGGCGTGGCGAGGCCGTGCGCGCGGCGTGGACCCGGATCGTCGCCGCCGACCTGCGGCGCTACCTCGCGCACGAGGCGCGCGCCGACTGCGGGTGGCCGCCGTACGGGCTCGAGCTGCGGTTCGGGTTCGATGACGATCCGGACTCGCTTCCGCCGTTCGTGCTCGGCGCGGACATGGGCGAGGAGGTACGGATGCGCGGGATCATCGACCGCGTCGACGCGGATAATGGCGACCCAGCCAGCGACCGACCCACCCACGCGGTCGTTCGGGACTACAAAAGTGGCTCCGGGCGCCCCGAGCAATACGGGTCCCGGTGGGCGGCCGACCGCCAGCTCCAGGTTCCGCTGTACATGCTGGTCGTGCGCGAGCTGCTCGGGCTCGACCCGGTCGCCGGCTTCTACCAGCCGCTCGGCGGCGGCGACCTCCGCGCCCGCGGCGTATTCCTACAGGGAACCGCGCTCGGCGGTTCGCTCGTCGACCGCGATGGCCGCACGCAAGAGGAGCTCGACGAGCTGCTCGCCGACACGCGCGAACGGGCCCTGGCGCTCGCGGAGCGGCTGCGCAGCGGGGAGCTCGAGCCGTGCCCGGCGACGTGCTCGCGGGACGGCTGCAGCTACCCCGGAATCTGCCGTGCTTGAGCTGGAGGTGGCCACGGGTTCCTTCACCGATGAGCAGCTCGTCGCGATCGAGCGTCGCGACGGCGACCTGCTGCTCGACGCCAGCGCCGGCAGCGGCAAGACGTCGGTGCTGGTCGAGCGGTTCGCGCGCTCGGTGCTCGAGGACGGGATCGACGTCGCGGCGATCCTCACGATCACGTTCACCGAGAAGGCGGCGGCCGAGATGCGCGACCGGATCCGCCGGCGCCTGCGCGAGCTCGACGCCGACGAGGCGGCCCGTGCCACCGAAGGAGCGTTCATCTCGACGATCCACGGCTTCTGCGCGCGGCTGCTGCGTGCGCACGCGCTCAGCGCCGGGCTCGACCCGGCGTTCGTCGTGCTCGACTCCCAGGACGCCGAACGGCTCGCCGACGTCGCCTTCGACGAGGCTCTCGAAGAGCTCGGCCGCAGCGGCCCGCCCGCGATCGACCTGATCGCCTCGTACAGCCCCGGCGGCCTGCGCAGCGCGATCTTCGAGATCCACGCCGAGCTCCGCTCGCGCGGTGAGCGCCGGCCGCGGCTTCCGGCGCTGGCACCGGCGCCGGACCTCGATGCGCTCCGCGGCGAGCTCGAACGCGCCGGCGCCGCGGCGCTGGCAGAGCTCGCCGCGATTGCGGAGCCCGGATCGAAGGTGCTGCAGGCGATCTCGCGGCTCGAGCGGCTGCCCGAGGTGATCGCCGGCGCCGACCCGTGGCCAGGGGACCTGTGGGGAGTGGCGCTGCCCGGCGGTAACGGCGCGGCGCTGTCCACCGACACGTGCGTTCGCTACTCCGGGGCGCTGACCGCCTTCCGCGTCGCCTCCGAACACCGCCGTGCGGAGCGCGCGCACGATCTGCTCGATCGCCTCCTACGGCTGTTCGGCGAGCGCTACGCGCGGGCCAAGCGTGACGCCTCGGGGCTCGACTTCGAGGACCTCGAGCTCGAGTGCCGCGAGCTGCTGCGCGCCAAAGCCGGCCTGCGCGAGCGCTACCGCGAGCGGTTCGCGCGGATCATGGTCGACGAGCTCCAGGACACGAACCGGGTCCAGCTCGAGCTGATCGATCTGGTCGCGAACGACAACCTGTTCATGGTCGGCGACGCCCAGCAGTCGATCTACGGTTTCCGTCACGCCGACGTCGAGCTGTTCGAGCGGCTCGGCCAGCGGCTCGCGGGCGTCGACGCCCGGGCGACCCTCGACACGAACTTCCGCTCGCGCCCGGAGATCCTGAACGTCATCAATGGAGTGTTCGAGAAGGAGCTCGGCGAGCAATTCCGGCCGCTGCAAGCGGGTCGCCCGGAGGCGCCGGCGGGAGAGAGCGGCGTCGAGCTGCTCGTCGCCGACAAGGGCGCGGACTGGGCGATGGAAGGCCTCGGGGCGCCGTGGCGGGTAGCCGAGGCGCGCGCGCTCGCGGCGCGCGTCGGGCGGCTGCTCGACCACGGGACCGCGCCCCGCGAGATCGTGCTCCTGACGCGCGCCACCACCGACCTACGGGTGTACGAGCGCGCGCTCGAGGATCGGGGGATCCCGACCTACGTGATCGGCGGGCGCGGCTACTGGGCCCATCCGCAGGTGATCGACATGGTCAGCTACCTCGAGGCGCTCGCGAACCCACGCGAGGAGGAGGCGCTGTACACGGTGCTGGCCTCGCCGCTGGTGGGCATCTCCGCCGACGCGCTGGTCGTGCTCGCCGCCGCCGCGCGGAGATCAGATACCCGCCCGCCCCAGGACCCGTGGTCGGTGCTGCGTGACCCCGACGGATCGTTCGACGAGCTCGATGATCGGGATAGGGATTTACTGGGCCGGTTCGCCGACTGGTTCGCCATCGAGCGGGAGGTGGCCGCCCGCGCCGGCGTCGAACGGCTGATCGACCGCGTGGTGGATCGGACCGGCTACGACCTGGCCGTGCTCGCGATGCCGGGCGGTCAGCGCCGGCTCGCGAACGTGCGCAAGCTGATGCGGCTCGCGCGCGAGCACGAGGCGGCGCATGGGCCTGACCTGCGCGGTTTCCTCGAGCTCGTCACCCGCCGCGCCCGCGCCGGCTTCGGGTCGGGCGACGCGCGCGAGAGCGAGGCGCCGGTCGAGGGTGAAGCGCTCGACGCGGTCCGGCTGATGACGATCCATCGCGCCAAAGGTCTCGAGTTCGAGGTCGTGTGCGTGGCCGATCTCGGGCGAGGACCGCGGTGGCGCGCCGAGTTGATCCGGGTCGGCCGCGACGGGCGGTTCGGGCTCCGGCTCGCCGAGCCCGGCACCGGCCGGCGCGAATCGGCGCTCGACTACAAGGCGCTCGGGGAGGAGCGGATCGCGGCCGAGGCGCGCGAGGAGCGCCGGCTGTTCTACGTCGCGATGACCCGCGCCCGCGAGCGGCTGATCCTGAGCGGCGCGGCCAAGCTCGATGCCTGGCCGACGCTGGAGAATGGCGGGGGCGGCGGTCCTATCGCGTGGATCGGGCCGGCGGTCGAGCCGCTCGAGGGGGTCGAGGTGACGTTCGTGCGGCCGGAGGACGTGCCGGCGCCGGTGGCGTTGGCGGTACCGGACCCCGTCGACGCTCCGCCCACCGAGTTCGAACCGGCCGCGCCGCTGCCACCGGATGTGGTCGCGCCACCGGTCAGCGCGCTCAGCTACTCCTCGCTTGCCGCCTACCGCCGCTGCGGCTACCGCTTCTACGCCGAGCGCGTGCTGCGGCTGCCGGCGCTCGAACGCGATGGCGAGGGCGCCGACGCGGCGATGCCCGACCGCGCCGGCGCGCTCAGCGCGCTCGACCGCGGCACGCTCGTGCACGCGCTGCTCGAGCGGCTCGACTTCCGCCGGCCGCGGCGCCCGACCGACGCGATGATCGCGCAGGCCGCCGAGCGCTCGGGGCTGCCCGCGGTGGCGGCTGCGGAGGACGCGGCCCAGGTCGCCGAGCTCGTCGAGCGGTTCGCCGGCGGCGAGCTATGCGGGCGGCTCGCGCGCGCCACCGCGGTCCGGCGCGAGGCACGGTTCCGGTTCCTTCTATCTGATCCCCGCCCACCCGTGCTGATCGGCGGCGTGTTCGACGTGATCGCGCGCGAGCCCGGGGGCCGGACGCTGGTCGTCGACTACAAGACCGACCGGCTCGACGGCGCCGACCCGCAGGCGCTCGCCGACGGGTCGTACGGGACCCAGCGCATCGTGTACGCGCTCGCGGCGTTGCGCGCCGGCGCGACCGAGGTCGAGGTCGTCCACACATTCCTCGAGCTCCCGCAGCGGCCCGCGGCGGTGACGTTCACGCGCGAGCAGGCGGCGGCGCTCGAGGAGCAGCTGAGCGCGCTCGCGCGCGGGGTGCTGAACCGGGAGTTCAAGGTGACCGACGCGCCGCAGCGCGCGGTCTGCGACGGCTGCCCGGCGGAGGGCGGACTGTGCTCGTGGCCGCTCGAGATGACCCGGCGAGAGGCTCCCGACCGACTCTTCTGAAGGCCCCGGGGGAGTGGTAGGCTGCCCGCCGGGATCGGACCGCCGGCGTGGAGGTTGGGAGATGCGCAAGAATCCGCGAGTCGCAACGCTCGTGTCGATCCTCGTGGCCGCGGCGGTGCTCGTTCTGCCCGCGACAGCGCTCGCGGTCGCGACCTCGCCGACCTCGCCGGTGAACCTCGCCACCCCGGTCGACTTCGGCGCCGCGAAAGCAGCCCCGGGGGCCACGGTCGTAGCCGGCGACGCCCGCTTCGAGATTCTGGGCGATGGGCTGATCCGATTGGAGTACTCGCCGAGCGGGACCTTCGAGGACGCGCCGACCGTGAACGCGCAGAACCGGCGGTTCGCGGTGCCGCGCTATCGCGTCAGCCGATCCGGCGGCTGGCTGACGATCGCGACCTCTCAGGCCACGCTGCGCTACCGGCTGGGATCGGGGCCGTTCGGACCGGACAACACGTCCTTGCGCCTCGGCAACGGAGACACGGTCACCCCGCAATGGGAGAACGTGTGCCCGTTCGACCAGGTGTGCGATGCCGGCGCCGCCGCGCTGGCCGGCGGCGCGAACATCCAGACCGACCACGCCGGCTATCAGAGCATCGCCGGATTTATCGGCGGCCTCGACCAGGGCAGCGGCGCCGCCACCTGGAGCGTGCTCGGCGCGCCCGCCGGGCAGGCGGTGGTCACGCTGCGCTACTCCAACTACATCGGCGCGCTGGGAGGCCCGGCGCCGCGCACGATCGACCTGACCGTGAACGGGTCCGACGTCAAGACGCTGACGCTGCCGGCGACGAACAGCTGGGACGACTGGTCGACGGTGACCGCCACCGTCGACCTGTCCGCCGGCACCAACACGGTGGGCGTCCTGTGCGCCGCAGCCGACAGCTGCAGCGTTAACGCCGACACGCTGTCGGTCGCGCCGGCCGGCGCAGGCGCGCCGACGCAGCCCGACATGCGCTATCTCGGCGGGTACACCCGCGGGTTCGACACCGCCACCTACGGGCCCGGCTACAGCTGCCCGGCAGGGACCCCCACCGCTGCCGAGTGCACGGCCGCGCTCCCCGAGATGCACCCGGGAATCCTCGACCAGGCCGGGTACCGCCTGCTGGACGACAGCCAGAGCGCGGTGTGGACGCGGTCAGCGAATGGCTGGGTGGCGCCGCGGGCCGCCGGCGGCGACGTCCAGGACGGCTACCTGTTCGTGTACGGACACGACTACACGCAGGCGCTCGGGGACCTGAACCGGCTGACGGGCGCTTCGCCCCTGCTCCCCGAGTACACGTTCGGAGTGTGGTTCTCGCGCTACTACGCCTACAGCACCTCCGACTACGAGAACACCCTGATCCCGGCCTTCCGAGCCAACCACGTCCCGCTCGACACGCTGTCGGTCGACACCAACTGGAAGTCCCCGAACGACTGGGACGGGTGGGAGTGGAACTCGTCCCTATTCCCCAACCCGACCGCGTTCCTGAACTACGCCAAGCAGCAGGGCATCCACGTCACCCTGAACGTTCACGCGAGCATCGCCGACGACGATCCGCAGCTTGCCGCCACCCAGGCGCTTGCCGGAACTTCACTGGCCGACGACAACGCGTGCTTCACCCCCAGCGGGACGTGCAAGACGTGGGACTGGAGCAGCATCCCGCAGGCCGAGTCGTATTTCGCGCTGCATCAGCCGTTCGAGTCCCAGGGCGTGTCGTTCTGGTGGCTCGACTGGTGCTGCGACTCCTCGACGACGTCGAATCCCGGCGTCACGCCCGACAGCTGGATCAACCACCTCTACGCCCAGGAGATGGCGAACAAGAACGAGCGAGGGTTCGTCCTGTCGCGCACCGGCAGCTCCTACCAGAACCCCGACGAGGTCTACCCGGCCGGCCCATGGTCCGGGCACACATCGACGCTGGCGTTCACCGGCGACACGTGGGGGACGTGGAACACACTGGCCTTCCAGGTCCAGCTGGCGGCCGACGAGTCGAGCATCGACGAGCCCTACGTCTCGGACGACATCGGCAGCTTCCTCGGCCCGCCACCGGGCTCCGGGAACAACCCCGCGGACGCATCCGACGATCCCGACGTCTACTCCCGCTGGGTTCAGCTCGGGACCTTCCAGCCGATCCTCCGCCTGCACTCGAGCGCCGGCAACCGCCTGCCGTGGGATTATCCGCAGCCCGCCGACGACATCGCCGCCAGCTTCCTGCGCCTGCGCGAGGCGCTCGTGCCCTACACGTACACCCTCGCCGACGAGTCAGTGCAGACCGGGCTGCCGATCAACCGCCCGCTGTACCTCGACTACCCCGACCAGCCGGCGGCGTACGCCAACCCGGGTGAGTACCTGTACGGGCCTGACGTGCTCGTCGCGCCGGTCACGACCCCCGGCACGGTCAGCACCGAATCGGTGTGGTTCCCGCCTGGCCAGTGGACCGACTGGTTCACCGGCGCCACGTTCACCGGACCCTCGGAGCAGACGCTGACCGTGCCGCTCGACCGGATGCCGGTGTTCATCAAGGCCGGCGGGATCGTCCCTGAACAGGCTCCGATGAGCCACGTCGGGGCCAAGCCCGGTGCGCCCACGACCCTTCGGGTGTACCCGGCCGCTCCGGGCGCCTTCTCGCTGTACGAAGATGCCGGCGACGGGACCGGCTATCAGCGCGGCCAATACAGCCTCACGCGAATCGACTCCTGGTCCTCGGCCGGCCCGGGCCAGGTGACCCGTCTGAGCATCGGCCCGGCCAACGGACGGTACCCGGGACAGCCGAGCACCCGGAGCTTCTCGGTCCGTCTCGAGCGTGTAACCAAGCCGGACGCCGTGCTCCTCGACGGTCGACGCCTGCCGTCGTCGGCCTGGCACTACGACGCGGCCACCAACACCCTGATCGTGCCGGTCAACGGTCTGCCGCTGCGCGCCAGCGCGCTGATCGGGGTGCGAGGCGCGACGGCGATCAGCTCGCCCGAGCCCGCCGCGGTTGATCTGAGCGTCGACCCGTCCACGCCTCTCAGCCTGGCCGCCGGAGCGTCCAGCACCGTGACGACGACCGAGCGCAACGACGGGCCGGGCGCCGCCCGCGGTCTGTCGGTGGCGCTGAGCGCGCCGGCCGGCTGGACGGTCAAACCGGCCCCACCGGTATCCGGCGGCGATCTGGCCGACGGGGACTCGGTCACGCAGTCCTGGACGGTGACCGCCCCGTCGGGGTCGTCCTCGCCGGCGACCGCCGTGCTGATCGCCACCGCGTCCTACCGGAGCGCCGGCCGAGCTCAGAGGGTGACCGCGAGCCAGCCGGGACCGCCGACGCCGGCGCCGCTTCCGCCGCCGACGATCACCTCGACCTCGCCCACCAACCCCGCTCCGGGCGACGCGGTCACCCTGACCGGCCAGAACTTCGGCGCTAGCCAGGGTTCGAGTTATCTGACGCTGGCCCAGGGCGGGACGAGTTGGGGGGCGCCATACGACGGCGCGAAGGTCACGATCACGAACTGGAGCGACAGCTCGATCACGTTCGACCTGCCGCCGAACAGCGGGTCGTTCCCGCTCGAGCCCGGCCAGGCGACGATCACGGTCACGGTGGCGGGCGCGACATCGCCGGCCCAGACGCTGAACATCGCCGGGGCGGTGGCGCCCGCGCCTTCGATCTCGTCGGTGTCGCCCTCGAGCACGGCCCCGGGGGACACGGTCACGCTTTCCGGCCAGAACTTCGGAGCCACCCAAGGGTCGAGCTACCTGACGCTGGTCCAGGGTGGGACAAGCTGGGGGGCGCCGTACGACGGCGCGAAGGTGACCATCAACAGTTGGAGCGACAACGCGATCACGTTCCAGCTGCCGCCCGATAGCGGTTCGTTCCCGATCAGTCCCGGGACCGCGACGGTGACGGTCACCGTGTCCGGTCAGGCCTCCAACACGGAGACGATCACGATCACGTCCTGAATCGCGCGCCCCGTCAGTAGTCCTCGAAGCGGACCTCGACCTGTTCGTTCTCGTGGCGCTCCTCCATCTTGGCGAGCGCGCGGAACGTTTCGCGGTCGGCGGGGGCGTCCGGTGGCCCGAGCAGGCTTCGCGGCCACAACCGGCGGGCGACGACGGTGTTGATCTCGGCGGAGTACATGGTCAGCTGCGCGATCACGTGCAGCCAGACGAGCAGCCCGATCACGGTGGCGAACGTCCCGTATGCGTTGCTGGCATTTTTGACGACGTGGCTGACGTAGATCGTGCCTACGAGCTGGAGGATCTCGAGGAAGAAAGCGCCCACGGCGGCGCCCAGCCATAAGGAGTGGGTGGAGATCGACTTCGCGGTCAGGAATCGGAACGCGGCGAGGTAGAGACCGAAGTTGACCAGGAGCGTGACCAGGTAGCCGCCGACCTTGACGAACGGACCGCCCGCCGTGGTCACTACACCGGTGAGCACCGCGGAGCACACGAACAGGATCCCCAGGCACCCCAGCAGCAGCAGCCCACGCACCCGCGACATGAAGAAGTCGGGCCGGTCCTTGAAGGGAACCGCCCAGACCTTGTCAAACGCGTTGCGGGCGGCCTGGGTCACGCCCAGCCCGGCCCACAGCGACGTGAGCAGCCCGAGGACGAGCGCGGTGACCTTGCCGGTCAGCGCGTGGGCGTGCAACTGGCTGCCGACGACCGGGAACTGGGCCAGCACGGAGTTCGTGACGTCGTTGTACAGCTCGGTGTTCCCCTGCAGCACGAACGCGAGAATCGTCGTGAACACCAGCAACAGCGGGAAGATCGAGAAGAACGCGTAGTAGGCGAGAAGCGCCGCCAGGCTGCCCGCCTGGTCGTTGCCGAACTTCCTGATCACCGCCACCGGGATCGCCCAGGCCGGGTGGGCCTGTTGGAACCGATCGAACCTCTTGATGGGGTGGAGGAGATCCACTTTGTCGAGTGCTACCCGACGGAAATGGCAAGAAAAGCCTGGCCGTATAGTGACGGCGGTGCCAGCGGTACGTGCAACGGGGCTCCTCAAGCGGTTCGAGACGACGACGGCGGTAGACCACGTTGACCTGCTCGTCGAGGAGGGCGAGGTCCGCGGGCTGCTCGGCCCCAACGGCGCCGGCAAGACCACGCTGCTCCGCCTTCTGTTCGGCCTGGTCGGCCCCGACGAGGGAGACATCGAGCTGTTCGGGCGCCCGCTCGGCGCAGCGGACGCCGTGTGCCTGGACGGGGTGGCCGGGTTCGTCGAAGAACCGACGTTCTATCCCTACCTGTCCGGGCGGGTGAACCTCGAGCTGTTCGCCGAGTTCGACGGCGGCGGTGACAGCGGCCGCGTCGACGAGGTACTCGAGCAGGTCGGGCTGGCTGGCCGGGGCGGCGACCGGGTCAGCGGCTACTCGACCGGCATGCGCCAGCGCCTCGGGATCGCCGCCGCGCTGCTGCGCTCCCCGCGGCTGCTGCTGCTCGACGAGCCGACCAGCGGCCTGGACCCGGCGGGAGCCCGCGACATGGGCCGGCTCGTGCGCCGGCTAGCCGCGGACGGCGTCGCGGTGCTGCTCTCGAGCCATCTGATCGGCGACCTCGAGAACGTGTGCGACTCGTTCACCGTGCTCCGCCTCGGCAAGGTCGTGTGGAACGGAAGCAGCCAGCAGCTGCGCGACCAGGCTCCGGGGTCGGCATACCGGCTCGCGACCAGCGACGACGCCCGCGCGCTCGAGATCGCCGAGCAGCATCCGAGCGTGCACGCGACGACGTCGCCCACCGGCGAGCTGCGGCTCGCGGTGCGGGGGCGGATCGACGGCTACGTGCTGGACCTCGGGCGCTCCGACGTCGCGGTCCGCCGGCTCGAGCTGGTCGTGAGTCCGCTCGAGTCGATGTTCTTCGCGCTCACCAGCGACGTCGAGCTCGACCCCGCCGGGCTGACCGAGCTGATCGAAGCGGCGTTGGCGGAGACGTGAGCGCGACCCATGCGCTGAGGCCTGGCGAAGCCGTCCCGGGACCCGCCCCCCGGCGCCACGCGGGCGTCTGGAGCGTCTACCGGGCCGAACGGCGCAAGCTCGCCACTCAGCTCTCGACGCGCCTGCTGGCGCTGATCTGCGTACTCGGCCCGTTCGCGTTCGCCGGTGTGCTGAAGATCCAGACCGGCAGCCCGGCGGACACGCTGTTCGGAGTGTGGGTCCACCAGTCGGGGTTCGCGCTGTCCCTGGTCGTGCTGTCGTTCTGCGGCGCATGGGGGTTCCCGGTGCTCGCCGGCGTGCTCGCCGGCGACATCTTCGCCTCTGAGGACCGCTACGGCACGTGGAAGATGGTGCTGACCAGGTCCTCGACCCGGCGGGACCTGTTCGCCGGCAAGCTGCTCGCGGCGATGACGTTCTCGGTCGGGCTGCTCGTGCTGCTCGCGGTCTCGAGCCTCGCCGCCGGCTTGCTGCTGATCGGTGACGGGGCGCTGGTCGATCTCGGCGGCCGCACGGTGTCGACCAGCCACGGCCTGGTGCTGGTGATCCTCGCGTGGGCGCTGAACGTGCTGCCGATGCTCGCGTTCACGAGCCTCGCGGTGCTGTTCTCGGTCGCGACCCGCAACGGGATCGTCGGCGTTGTCGGGCCGGCGCTCGTCGACCTCGTGATGCAGCTGCTGCTGCTGGTCGGGACGGGCGTGTGGCTCCACCTGCTGCTCGCCGCGTCGGCGTTCCAGGGCTGGTACACGCTGTTCACCGCCCATCCGTACTACGGGCCGCTGGTGATCGCGTGCATCGTCAGCCTGATCTGGATCGTCGCCTGCATCGGGGCCTCGTGGATGCTGATCCGCCGGCGCGACTTCGCAGGCGCGCCGGTCAGTCGCCGGCCGGGATGGGTGATGCCGGTCCGGGTCGCGGTCTCCTCAGCGGTGCTGGTCGCGTTCCTGGCGATCGCCAGCAACTGGGGCCCGGCCGGCGACACCGCGGCGAAGCTCAAGGCGAGCATCCAGCCGGCGTTCAACAACCTCACGCTGCTCCAGCAGCGCGAGCTCGGTCGCACGGTGGCCAAGGGGGCCAAGCTCAACGTGATCTCCAGCTGCAGCCGCCGCGCCAGCACACCGTCCGGTCCCGGTGACTGGATCTGCACCCTCGACGTGTTCATCCCGCAGCCCGGGGCCGAGCCGTTCAACCAGACCCCGGTCACCTACGACGTGAGCCTCCAGGCCGACGGCTGCTACAAGGCCGAGTCGCCACCGTCATTCGTCGGCCAGCAGACGATGACGGACGCGCACCACAACCAGGTCGTGAACCCGCTGTTCGTAATCTACGGCTGCTTCAACCCGCTGTAGACCCCTCGACCGCGAGCAGCACCCGCTTGCGCTCGAGCCCGCCGGTGTAGCCGCCGAGGCCGCCGCCCGAATGCAGGATGCGGTGGCACGGGACGACGATCGGGATCGGGTTCGACCCGAGCGCGTTGCCGGCGGCCCGATACGCGCGGGCGTTGCCGGCCTCGGTCGCCACCTGCTTGTAGGTCGCGGTCTCTCCGAACGGGATCCGCGCGGTCGCCTCGAGCACGCGCCGGCCGAAGCCGCGCGTCAGCTGCCAGTCGAGCGGTAGCTCGAATTGCCGGCGCCGGCCGGCGAAGTACTGGTCGAGCTCGCGCCGTGGCTCGTCGAGCTTCCGGGGCGCCGCCAGGACTCGCGGGGACAACTGGGCCGCGAGCTGCTCGAGGACCTCCGTCTCGTCCTCGAAGTCCACATAGGCCAATCTCACCAACCCGCGGGGGGTCGCGGCGATCAGAAGCGTGCCGACGGGCGAGTCGGTGGTCGCATAGACGACGTCGAGCAGATCGGCGGCCGCCGCGGCGTCGGTGAAGTCCGGCAGCGCGTCCGCCGGTGGCGGACCATGCCTGAGGTAGTCCTCAATTGCGTTCATCGCTGATACTCCGTTCTCAGTCTTTTCAGTGCTTCGTGGACGTTCCGGCGTGCCGCGTCCTCGCTGGTGCCCATCACGGCCGAGATCTCGTCGTAGCCGGCGTCGGACACGTAGCGCAGAGCGAGCGCGGTCCGCTGCTTGTCGGGGAGGTCGCGAACCAGGCCCCAGAGGCTTTCGTCGGGGACCTCCCGGTCCGTCGTGTCGCTCGCGGGCGCGTCAGGGACGGCGCCGGCGAGCACGGGGGCGCGGCGGCGGGCCCGCACGTGGTCGATCGCCTTGCGGTGCGCCACCGTGAAGATCCACGAGCGCAGGTTCGACGCGTCGCGCAAGTTCGGATAGCCGCGAAGCGCGGCGATCCACGTCTCCTGATAGCAGTCGTCGGCGTCGATGCGGCCGACGGTGGCGATCAGGAACCGGTGGACGTCGCGGCCGTGGGCGTCAAGTAGCTGCTGGAAGGGTGGAAGGTTCACCGGGGATGAAACGCGCGGGCGGGGCACCTCGTGAGATGGTGGCAAGCGGCGGCCCATCGCTTGCGGCGCCTGCCCGTTCGCTATACAAACCACATATGGCCCGCGCAATCTGGTCAGGCGCAATCAGCTTCGGACTCGTCAACGTGCCCGTCAAGCTGTACAGCGCGACCTCGCCCAAATCCGTTCGCTTCAACCAGCTGTCGAGCAAGACCGGTGCTCGGATCCGGCAGAAGCGCGTCGATCCGACGACCGACGAAGAGGTCCCGTTCGAGGACATCGTCAAGGGCTACGAGATCACGCCCGATCGCTACGTCGTGATCAGCGACGAGGAGCTCGAGACGCTCGATCCCAAGGCGACCCGGACGATCGACATCGAGGAGTTCGTCGACCAGGCCGAGATCGACCCGATCTACTTCGACCACAACTACTACCTCGCGCCGACCGCCGGCGGGGCCAAGGCCTACCGCCTGCTGCTCGACGCGATGCGCGAGGCGGGCAAGATCGGGATCGGGAGGGTCGTGCTGCGCTCCAAGCAGCAGCTGGCGGCGCTGCGGCCGACGGGCGACGCGCTGGCGCTGACGACGATGCTGTGGGGCGACGAGGTGCTCTCGCCCGACCGGATCGACGAGCTCGAGGCGGTGGAGGATGCACCCGCGAGCGACCGCGAGCTGAAGATGGCCGAGCAGCTGATCGACTCGCTGTCGGCCGAGTTCGAGCCGTCGAAGTTCCACGACGAATACCGCGAGCGAGTGCTCGACCTGATCGAGCGCAAGGCTGCCGGCGAGGAGATCGCCGTCCAGCCGGAGGCCGAGGAACCTGCCGCGGCGCCGGATCTTATGGCCGCGCTCGAGGCCAGCCTGGCCGCGATGCGCAGCGACGAGCCGGCGTCCAAGCCGCGCCGGCAGGCGGCATCGAAGTCGTCCGACGGGGACGGGGACGGGGACGCGGACGGCGCGCGCAAGCCCCGGAGCAAGGCCAAGGCCAAGGCCAAGACTTAACCAGCAGGGCTCCGGTCCAGGGAGGGGCAGGTGCCGGCGGGTTGACGGGCCCGGCACCGCCCGAATTGCGGATCGTGGGCCCGCATCCCCTGTCAGGACGGGGAACTTGGCCTCGTGGCTTCGGCCCGCTCGGCATCCGGCCTCGCCACGACCGGGCCGGCCACGAGTCATCCGGCTGGACGGTCGAGCGCAGCGAGACCCATCAACGACCGTAACGGCCCGCTAACAGCCGCTGGTACATTTCGGCGTCCAGTCTGCACGTCTGTGTTACGCCCCACTCTCCTCCATGTACCGACGAATCGCTCCCCCAGGGGCCAGTGGCCTCTACGACCCCGCCAACGAGCACGATGGTTGTGGCATCGCGCTCGTGGCCAAGCTATGGGGTGAGGCGAGCCATGCCGTCGTGGAGAAGGCGCTTGACGCGCTCGAGAACCTCGAGCACCGTGGCGCCGAGGGGGCGGACCCGAACACGGGCGACGGCGCCGGCATCCTCCTTCAGATCCCCGACGCCTTTCTGAGGGCGGCGGTCGCCGGCGTCGAGCTGCCGCCCGCCGGCCGCTATGGCGTCGGCGTGTGTTACCTGCCGCAGGACCCCGAGCGGCGCGTCGTGCTCGAGCAGCTGATCGAGGACACGATCGAGGCCGAGGGGCAGCGTGCGATCTGGTGGCGCGACGTGCCGATCGACGAACGCCACGTCGGCGAGACCGCGCGGCTGTCGGCACCCGTGATCCGTCAGGTCCTGATCGCGGCCTCGGACAGGATTGAAGGCCCGGACGCGTTCGAGCGCAAGCTGTACGTGATCCGCCGGGTGATCGAGCGCGCCGCCGGGCGCGACCTGGCGCTCCCGAGCTTCTCGAGCCGGACGCTGATCTACAAGGGGATGCTGACCGCGCCGCAGCTGCCGCGGTACTTCACCGATCTGAGGGACCCGCGCGTCGCCAGCCGGCTCGCCATGGTCCATTCCCGGTTCAGCACCAACACGTTCCCGAGCTGGGAGCTCGCCCACCCGTACCGGATGATTGCCCACAACGGCGAGGTCAACACGCTGCGGGGAAACGTCAACTGGATGCGGGCACGCGAGTCGCAGCTCGCTTCCGATCTGTTCGGCGACGACCTCGAGAAGGTGATCCCGGTCGTCCGCGAGGGCGGCTCGGACTCGGCGATCTTCGACAACGTGCTCGAGCTGCTCGTGCTCAGCGGGCGGGCGATCCCGCACGCGGTGATGATGATGGTGCCTGAGGCCTACCGGACACGGAGGGATCTCGATCCGGACGTCAAGGGCTTCTACGACTTCCACTCGTGCCTGATGGAGCCATGGGACGGGCCGGCGGCGGTGGTGTTCACCGACGGACGGCTTGCCGGCGCCGTGCTCGACCGCAACGGCCTGCGGCCGGGGCGCTGGATCCAGGACACCGAGGGCTACGTCGTGCTCGCGTCCGAGACCGGGGTGATGACGGTCGCGCCCGAGCACGTCCAGCGCAAGGGCCGCCTGGCCCCGGGCAAGGTGTTCCTGGTCGACCTCGAGGAGGGCAAGATCGTCGAGGACGAGGAGGTCAAGCGGCGTGTCGCCCGCCGACAGCCGTACGCCGAGTGGTACGAGCGGTCGGTAGTCCACATCGACGACCTGCCCGACCGCGACCCGCGGACGCCGCGGATCGAGCCGCTGCGCTCCAAGCAGCTCGCGTTCGGCTACTCGCAGGAGGACCTGCGGATGATCATCGCGCCGATGGCTACCAAGGGCGAGGAGCCGGTCGCGAGCATGGGCAACGACGCCGCGCTGGCGGTCCTGTCCGACCGCCAGCCGCCGCTGTTCGCGTACTTCAAACAGCTGTTCGCGCAGGTCACGAACCCGCCGATCGACCCGATTCGCGAGAGCGTCGTGATGTCTTTGCAGGCCGGCGTGGGCGCTGAGGTCAATCTGCTGAGCGAGAACCCCGAGCAGGCCCACCAGCTCGTGATGGATCAGCCGATCCTCCGCAACCACGAGCTCGAGAAGCTCCGCCAGGTCTCACACGAGATCTTCTTTGCGGCCACACTCGACATCACTTGGCCGATCGAGCAGGGGTACGACGGAATGGAGACCCGGCTCGACGCGCTGTGCGAGGAGGCCGCCCGGTACGTCGACAACGGCGCGAACATCCTGATCCTGTCCGACCGCAACCTCGGTGCCGAGCGGGTCGCGACGCCCTCGCTGCTCGCCGTCGCCGCCGTCCACCACCATCTGGTGCGGCGCGGGACGCGGTTGCGGACGGGGCTCGTGATCGAGTCGGGCGAGCCGCGCGACATCCACCACATGGCGACGCTGATCGGCTACGGCGCCGCGGCGATCAACCCGTACGTGATGTTCGAGTCGCTCGACGAGCTCGCCGACCGCGCGCTGCTGCCCGAGGACCTCGGGCGCGAGGAGGCCGAGATGCGGATCGTCAAGGCGATCGGCAAGGGCCTGATGAAGACGATCTCGAAGATGGGGATCTCGACGATCCAGTCCTACTGCGGCGCGCAGATCTTCGAGGCGGTCGGGCTCGAGCCGGCGCTGATCGACAAGCACTTCACGGGCACGGCGTCGCGGATCGGCGGCGTCGGACTCGAGCAGCTCGCCCAGGAGGCGATCGAGCGCCACTTCCGCGCGTACCCGCGCACCGACCGCGAGGTGCTTCCGGTCGGCGGCGTCCTGCAATGGCGGCGTAACGGCGAGCTCCACGTGTGGAACCCGGACACGATCGCGAACCTTCAGCACGCGGTCCAAGGACAGAACGGCGACCCGCGCAAGACGTACGCCGAGTACGCGCGCCTCGCCAACGAGGACTCGGTGCGCCGCGGGTTGCTGCGCGGGCTGATGACGTTCCGGACGGCCGAGCAGCCGGTGCAACTCGACGAGGTCGAACCGGCTGAGTCGATCGTCAAGCGATTCACGACCGGCGCGATGTCGTTGGGGGCGCTCGGGCGCGAGGCCCACGAGACGCTCGCGATCGCGATGAACCGGATCGGCGCGCGCTCGAACACGGGCGAGGGGGGAGAGGATCCCACGCGCTATCAGGCCGATTCGAACGGGGATCTGCGGCGGTCGGCGATCAAGCAGGTCGCGTCTGGCCGGTTCGGCGTCACCGTCCACTACCTGGTCAACGCCGACCAGCTCCAGATCAAGATGGCCCAGGGTGCGAAGCCCGGCGAGGGCGGCCAGCTGCCGGGCCACAAGGTCGACGACTACATCGCGCGGATCCGCAACTCGACCCCGGGCGTCGGGCTGATCTCGCCGCCGCCGCACCACGACATCTACTCGATCGAGGACCTCAAGCAGCTGATCTACGACCTGCGCTGCGCGAACCCGACGAGCTCGGTGTCGGTGAAGCTCGTGTCCGAGGTCGGGGTCGGGACGGTGGCGGCCGGCGTCGCCAAGGCGAACGCCGATCACGTCACGATCGCCGGTCACGACGGCGGCACCGGTGCCTCGCCCCAATCCTCGGTCCAGGGAGCCGGCGTGCCGTGGGAGATCGGGCTCGCCGAGACCCAGCAGACGCTGCTGTTGAACGATCTCCGCACTCGGATCACGGTCGAGGTCGACGGCGGGATGCGCACCGGGCGCGACGTGGCCGTGGCGGCGCTGCTCGGCGCCGACGAGTTCGGGTTCTCGACCGCGCCCCTGATCGCGATGGGCTGCATCATGATGCGCGTCTGCCACCTCAACACCTGCCCGGTCGGGATCGCCACCCAGGATCCCGAGCTGCGCAAGCGGTTCCGCGGCACGCCCGAGCACGTCATCAACTACCTGATGCTCGTCGCCGAGGAGCTGCGCGAGATCATGGCCTCGCTCGGGATCCGGCGGATCGAGGACATGATCGGGCGGTCCGACCTGCTCGACACCGAGCGCGCTATCGAGCACTGGAAGGCGAGCCGGGTGGACCTGTCGATGGTGCTCGACTCGCCGGATCTGCCACCGGGAACGGCGCTGCGCCGGACGCGCGCCCAGCAGCCGGTGCTCGACGACGCGCTCGACTGGGAGCTGCTGCGGCGATGTGCGCCGGCGCTCGCCGAGCGCGAGCGGGTGAAGCTCGGGCCGATCCCTGTCCGCAACGTCAACCGCACCGTTGGCGGCATCCTGTCGGGCGAGATCGCGCGCCGGCACGGCGCCGGCGGCCTGCCCGAGGGGACGATCGAGATCTCGTTCAGCGGCTCGGCGGGCCAGAGCTTTGCCGCTTGGCTCGCTCCCGGGGTCGTGTTCTCGCTGCGCGGCGAGACCAACGACTACGCCGGCAAGGGCCTGTCCGGCGGGATCGTGTCGGTGCGCCCGCCCGAGAAGCACAACTTCCGCGCCGAGGAGAACATGATCGTCGGCAACACGGTCCTGTATGGCGCCACCGCCGGCCGCGCGTTCTTCCGCGGCCTGGCCGGCGAGCGCTTCGCGGTTCGCAACTCGGGCGCCTACGCGGTCGTCGAGGGCGTCGGCGACCACGGCTGCGAGTACATGACCGGCGGGCGCGTGGTCGTGCTCGGGCGGACCGGGCGCAACTTCGCCGCCGGGATGAGCGGCGGGATCGCGTACGTGTACGACGTCGACCGGCGGTTCGAGGGGCGGTGCAACGTCGAGCTCGTCGATCTGGATGAGCTAACCGACGACGACGAGACTCTCGTCCGGGACCTGATCTCCGAGCATGCGGCGCGAACGGGGTCGATCGTCGCCCGGAACGTGCTCGCGTCGTGGGAGCGCGGTGCCGGCGAGCGAATGATCAAGGTGATGCCGCGCGACTACAAGCGCGCTCTCGCAGAGCGGGCCGAGCGCGAGGCGGCGGTCTCGCGCTGATGGGAGAGCTCGGCGCTTTCCTGAAGATCCACCGGGTCGGCTTCGAGAAGCGAGACCCGGAGCAGCGCGTGCACGATTACAGGCAGTACTTCGGGCTCCAGCCCGATGCGGAGCTGCAGCGCCAGGGAGCCCGGTGCATGGATTGCGGGATCCCGTTCTGTCACGAGGGCTGCCCGCTCGGCAACCTGATCCCGGACTGGAACGACCTCGTCTACCGCGGCAAGTGGCGCGAGGCGATCGACCAGCTCCACGCCACCAACAACTTCCCCGAGTTCACCGGACGGATCTGCCCGGCGCCGTGCGAGTCGGCGTGCGTGCTCGCGATCAACGATGACCCGGTGACGATCGAGCAGATCGAGCTCGCGATCGCCGAGCGCGCGTTCGACGAAGGCTGGATCGTCCCCAGCCCGCCGCCGCGCCGGACCGGCAAGACCGTAGCGGTGATCGGATCCGGGCCGGCCGGGCTAGCGGTCGCCGACGAGCTCAATCGCTGCGGGCACACCGTGACCGTGTTCGAGCGCGACGAGGGCCCGGGCGGGATGATGCGCTTCGGCGTCCCCGACGCCAAGCTCGAGAAGCAGGTCATCGATCGCCGCGTGGCGATCCTCGCCGACGAGGGGATCGAGTTCGTCTACGACACCGAGATCGGGCGGACCGTCACCGCGCAGGAGATCAAGGACCGCCACGACGCGCTCGTGGTCGCCACCGGGTCGCGTGTGCACCGCGACCTCGACGCGCCGGGCCGCGGCCTGAGCGGGATCCACTTCGCGATGGACTACCTGTACCAGCGCAACCGCTGGGTGGCCGCCCAGGAGGGTCGCCCGTCGCGGGCGCCCGAGCCGGGCACGGAGATCACCGCCGCCGGCAAGAAGGTGATCGTGGTCGGCGGCGGCGACACCGGGATGGATTGCATCTCGAACTCGCACCGCGAGGGCGCCGCCGGCGTGGTTCTGCTTGACGTCTACCAGGCGCTGCCCGAAAGCGGGCGCGACCCCCGGCACCCGTGGCCGCTCCCGCCCAAGCGGACGATGTCGACGTACGCCCTCGACGAGGGCGGCAAGCGGAGGTGGGGCACGGAGGTCACCGGGTTCGGCGGCCGCGAGGGCCGGGTCAGCCACGTGTACGCCCGGAAGGTCACGGGCACCTCCTCGCGGGACCTGACGCCGGTGCCCGGCAGCGAGTACGTGCTCGAGGCCGACCTCGTGCTGATCGCGATCGGATTCGAGGGGCCCGACCGCGCGGGCGCGATCGAGGAGCTAGATCTCGACCTCGACAAGCGCGGCAACATCCGCACGGAGATGACCTATCGCAGCTCGACCAAGGGCGTGTACGCCTGCGGCGACGCCCGGATCGGCCAGTCGCTGATCGTGACCGCGATCGCCGAGGGTCGCAAGTGCGCGCGCGTGGTCAACAACGACCTCGGCGGCAGCCCGATGGACGCCGACCGGGAGATGCTCGCGATCGGCGCCTGGAGCGGCGAGGCCGACCGGACGCTTCGCCACGAGGCCGAGGCGGCCGGGACCGTCAGGGCCGGCGAGGAGTTCTTCACCGGGCCCGGGGCGGAGGGCCGCTGAGCGGCTCCGGTGACGGCGGTCGGTGAGCACGCTCGCAACATCAGGAATCAACATCGAATCGGGCATAAGTTTCGCCGCCTATGCAGGGGGGGAATGGTAAGCTCAGCGCCGCGATTCGCGCGGTGGAGCGGCCAGCGGAGCAAATTTAGGTTTAGGGCGAGCTTGGGACGGGGAAACTCGCCCCTGTCGGTCAGGGAACTGCGCCCCCACTTCCCTGACTCTCCGGGGGGCCCAGATGGATCTGGGTCCCCCGGGCTCTTTAATGGGTGACTGATGCCAGGGATCGCGGCAGCGTTGATCACGGGCGGAGCTCCGGTCGCGGCGGGCGCTCAGCACCACGCCTCGGTCGGATCGACGATCTCTCAGCTGGTGGATTCGGCGGGGACGTTCCTGTCCCAGCTCGCGAGTCTGAGCTGGTTCTCGCTGCTGCTCGGGCTCGCGCTGTACGCGCTGTACCTGCTGCTGCGCTCGCGCGCGCTCTTCAATGCGCTGCGGGCCGCATACCCGGGCCAGCGGATCCTCTGGCGCGAGGTGTGGGGCGCGTACATGGTCGGCTACGCGATCAACAACGTCTTCCCTCTCGGGGGAGGCAGCATCGCCCAGCTGTTCCTGACCCGGACTGCGGTTCCGGACGGGAGCTACCCGGCGGTCGCCTCGGCGCTGTCGACCGGGGTGATCTTCGACTGGTTCATGGGCGTGCTCGTGATGTGCTTCGCGTTCACCCAGGGGGTGTTCCCCAAGCCTCCGGACTTCTCGAAGCTGCCGGCGTTCGACATCAGCTTCTTCGCATCGAACATGCGGTTCACGCTGTTCTTGCTGACGGTGCTAGGAATTTTGTTCCTGATCGCGTTCGCGCTGCTCTCGGCGCGGGTCAAGGCGTTCTGGCAGCGCGTGCGGCAGGGGTTCACGATCCTGCGCGATCGCCGGCGCTATCGCCGGGAGATGGCCAGCTGGCAGTTCGCGAGCTGGATCGCGCGGTTCGCGTCGTACTGGTTTTTGTTGGATGCGTTCCACATCGGCGGGTCGGTGCGCAACGCGCTGCTGGTGCTCGGTGTCCAGGTGGTCGCGTCGGTGTTCCCGTTCACCCCGGGCGGCGCCGGCGTCCAGCAGGCGCTGTTATTGACGATCTTCGCCGGCAATCCGTACGTCGCGTCGTTCTCGGTCGGTCAGCAGATCGCGACCGCCGTGCTCACGACCGTGCTCGGCTTCGGGGCGCTCGTCCTGATCTTCCGTTTCAGGAGCTTCCGCGAGGTGATCGCGCGCGGAAAGGCGCACCGGCGCGGCGAGGAGATGGCGGTGCAGGCTTGATGCTGACCGTACGGTCTTGTTGTTACGCTCGCTCGGTGGCAGGCCTACCGAGCGTGTGGGGCGCTCTTAATGACGCGAGTGGGTCGATGCGAAACGTTTCGCCCGGAAGGCCGAGGCCGGGGGCCGTCAGGCGAGGACGCAGGATCCGATGTGTAGCGGAGCTACATAAGGATCCGAGGACAAAGCCGGGCGGTCATCCGGGCCGGCATTACGGGTGGAACGGTTCGAGGAGGCCCACTATTAGGGACGGATATCCGTGTGCTGCGCTACGGTCGGCGGCATGATTTCCAGCGGCGCGGGGCAAACAATGCCGGCGACGCTCGAGCAACCGCCTGCAGCCGCGATGCTTCGCCTCGTGATCACGGGCTCGGTCGACGACGGCAAGAGCACGCTCATCGGACGGCTGCTGTACGACTCCAAGCAGATCCTCACCGACCAGCTCGAGGCCCTGCGTCTCGCGTCCGCGCGGCGCAACGGCGAGCGCGGGCTCGACCTGTCGCTGCTCACCGACGGTCTGCGGGCCGAGCGCGAGCAGGGGATCACGATCGACGTCGCGTACCGCTACTTCCAGACGGTCCACCGCAAGTTCATCATCGCCGACACGCCCGGCCACGAGAGCTACACCCGCAACATGGTCACGGGCGCGTCGACCGCCGATCTCGCCGTGATCCTCATCGACGCCCGCAAGGGGGTGGTCGAGCAGACGCGCCGGCACGCGTTCATCGTGTCGCTGCTCGGCATCAGGCACCTGGTCGTGTGCGTGAACAAGATGGACCTGGCGGGATATGAGCAGGCGCGATTCGAGCAGATCGAGCAGGACTTCCGCGAGTTCTGCGCGCGCCTCGAGACGACCGACGTGACGTTCATCCCGACCTCGGCGGTGCACGGCGAGAACGTCGTCGAGCGCTCGGCGGAGATGCCCTGGTACCAGGGCCCGGCCCTCCTGTACCACCTCGAGCACGTCCACATCTCGTCGGACCGCAACCTGATCGACTGCCGGTTCCCGGTGCAGTGGGTGATCCGGCCGGGCGCGGACTCGGGCGACCCCGACTACCGCGGCTACGCCGGGCAGATCGCCGCCGGCGTGTTCCGCGCCGGCGATCCCGTGGTCGTGTTGCCGGGTGGGGAGGAGTCCCGGATCGCCTCGGTCGAGACCTCGCAGGGATCACTGGCCGAGGCGTGCGCGCCGATGTCGGTGACGATCCGGCTCGACAGCGACGTCGACATCTCACGCGGGGACATGATCTGCCGACCGCACAACCGGCCGACGGTCGACCGCCACCTCGAGGCGATCGTGTGCTGGATGGCGGACGAGCCCATCGCGGCCGGCAGCGTCTACGCGATCAAGCACACCACCCGCGCGGCGCGCGCGATCGTCGAGGAGGTGCGCTACCGGATCGACGTCAACACGCTGCATCGCGACGCCGGCGCCGGCCAGCTCGGGCTCAACGACATCGGGCGGATCCGGCTCCGGACGACGGTTCCGATCATCTTCGACGAGTACCGCCGCAACCGCACCACCGGGGGCTTCATCCTGATCGACGAGACCACGAACGGCACCGTCGGCGCCGGCATGATCATCGAGGCGCACATCGAGCGCCCGGTCTTGCAGCGCGCCGAGATCACGTGGGACCGGAGCCGGCTCGCCCGCGGCGACCGGTGGGCGCTGCTCGGCCAGCGTGGGGCGACGGTGTGGCTGACGGGGCTTCCGGCCTCGGGCAAGTCGACGATCGCCGGGGCGCTCGAGGAGCGGATCGCGCGTGATGGCTACCGGGCCTACCGGCTCGACGGCGACAACCTTCGCTACGGGCTCAACAGCGACCTCGGGTTCGACCCCGGCGACCGGGCCGAGAACATCCGGCGGGTGGCGCACGTCGCGAGCCTGTTCGCCGACTCGGGCGCAATCGCGATCGTCAGCGTGATCAGCCCGTACGAGGTCGACCGGCAGGTGGCGCGGAGCATCCATGAGGGTGGCGAGCTCGAGTTCCTCGAGGTGTTCGTCAACACGCCGCTCGACGAGTGCGAGCGCCGCGATCCGAAGGGGCTGTACGCGCGGGCGCGGGCCGGGAAGATCACGGGCCTGACCGGGGTGGACGCTCCGTATGAGCCGCCGCGGGACGCGGACCTCGTGCTGCACCCGTGTGATCGAGAGCTGGAGGATCTGGTCGAGGAGCTGGTGGCGGAGCTGCGGTCGCGGGGCGTGTTGGGGGATCCGCGGGTTTAAAGGGGTCGTCTGGCGTCGGTGTCCCGGTGGCGGCCGGGGAACGCCAAAGGCGGGCATCTGGAGAGGGAGTACGTTGCGCGGTCGCGGGCCGGCCCGCGACGTGCATAACACGACAACCGTGCGGGCGGCCGATCCGATTGTCGTGTCGTGCAGGTCATGCAAGACGCATCACTCGGCACGATCGCGGGAGGCCGCGATGCACGACGCATGTGGGGCGTGCGCGGCGCATCGCGGCCCGCCGGGGGTCGCTCCAATGAGGCGTTTTGCAGGGCCCGGCAGCCGGAGCGCCCTGCGTGGCCACGCCACCGCCCACCCTGCTCCAGATGCCCGCTTTTGACGTTCCCGCCGGCTAACTAGTCCGCGATCGGACCGAGCGCCGGCTCGCGGCCGTACGTGCTGAACGCCCGGAACTTAGAGAACAGCTTGTGCGCCGGCCCGTGGAAGTCCGCGGAGCCCGTGCTGAGGAGCCCGAGCTCCGCACACCGGTCGGCGAGCAGCTCGACCTGCTCGCGGGTGTGGGTCGTGTAGAAGCACTCGACGCCGTCGAGGCCCCAGCCGCGGAACCGGTCGATCGTCTCGAGCACGTCCGCGGGTTCGGACACGTCCCAGAACGGGTGCGCCCAGACGGCAACGCCGCCGGCGTCGTGAATCGCCGCGATCGACTCGGCGACGGTCGGCGTGGTGCGCGGCTTGAACGCCGGCTTGCCGTCGATCAGGTACGCCACCAGGAACGCCGAGCGCTCGTCGAGTCCCTCCTCGCGCAGGCGCTCGGCGTTGGCGGGGTGGCGGACGACGGCATCGGCGAGGTGGGGGCGGCCGATCGGCTTGCCCTCGGCCGTCCGCTTGGCGATCTCGGACTCGTCGACCGCGTAGCCGAGCTCCCGAAGCGCGTCGCCCATCGCCTCGGCTCGCTGCTCGCGGTCCTGGCGCCAGGTGCGCAGGCGATCGAGGAGCACCGAGTCGGTGTGGTCGACGAGGTAGCCGAGCACGTGGAGGTCCTGCTGGTCGCGGTCGACCGAGGAGATCTCGACGGCGCGCACGATGCGGATGCCGAGCTCCGAGCCGGCGTCGATCGCCTGCTGCACCCCATCGACGGTGTCGTGGTCGCTGAGCGCGAGCAACTCGACGCCGGCCTGCGCGGCGGCGGCGACGACGTCGTGCGGCTCGAGCGCGCCGTCGGAGTTGATCGAGTGGCTCTGGAGGTCGAAGGTCGGCGGATCGGCGCTCAAGCGCCGAGAGGGTAGCCGTTGCGGCGCGGTGCCGCGCCGCGGCGGCGCCGGCGTGAACCGCCGGCGCGTGCCGTTACATGCCCGCGCCGCGCCGGCGTGAACCGCCGGCGCGTGCCGTCACATGCCGGCGGGGATGCCGGGCCCGCTCATCTGGACCACCTCGAGGGAGCCCCACGGGAAGTAGCTCATGAGCTGATTGGGCCACTTGCCTTGGAACGGCCCGGTCGCGGTCGGGTTGCCGGTGCTGTTGTAGAACGGATTGCCGACCCCCGCCGAGGCCGGGGTCTGGATCCAGAAGCCGATCGCCCACTTGGTCTGGTCGCGCACGACGATCCCGTAGGTCTGCGCGGCCTCGGCCATCATCTGGACGAACTTGGGGAGATGCAGCGCGGGGATGTTCAGGGTGGGGTCGAGGCGCAGGTGGGCGCCCTCGGGGATGCAGTTCGAGGCGGTGCCGGCGCCGTCGGTGCGCTGCGCCGGCCACGAGTAGATCGTGTGGCACGGATAGGGCAGGTTGACGGCGAGCGCGTGGTCGATCTGACCCTGCTCGACGTCGGCCATCGTGATCACGCCGGCGGCTTGGGGCAGGCTGCTCGCGGTCGCACCCCAGCTGGTCGAGGCGCCCGGCCACGAGCCCGAGTTGAAATACCCCGGGCTCTCGGCCACGTTGTCCATGGCTCCGCCCCAGGTGGCGTGCCAGCCGTCGGACAGCAGCTGCATGTGGAAGAACTCCCACAGCTTGTCGGTGGACGGTTGCCAGACGGTCAGCTCCTCATCGGAGTCGCTGCCCGGCTGGGCGCCCGTCGGAATCGGGACGGCCATGAACGACTGCCGCAATGCGCTCTGCACCGGGCCGGTGGTGGTGGTGAGCTGCACGGTCACGGTCGGCTGGTTCGGTCCCACCGTGTAGATGTTGGCGCCGACCGTGATCCACGGGCCGATGGCGGCCTGCTCCTCGCGCGTCACCTCGGCGTTCAGGCCGCTGATCATGTTTGCTGAGCCCGGGTCGAGCGCGGCCGTCGGGGACAGCGGCGCGTTCCACACGCTTGTGAGCGCGAACGGCAGCGGCGCCATCGGCGGGAGCGTGGTCGTCGACGGTGGCGTGGTGGTAGCCGGCGGCGTGGTCGTCCCGGTCAGCGGCGGCGTCGTCCCGGACGACGGCGGGGTCGTGACCGTCGTCGGCGGGGCCGACCCGGACACCGGCGCGGAGGTCACGGGCGATCCCGGGCTCATCGGCGTCGTCGGCTTCTGCTGGGAGCTGCCGGTCGACGCGGGCGGCGGCGGGAGCTTGCTCGAGGTTGCGGTGCTTTGGCTGGAGGATTTCGCCGGGGCGGCGGGATGCTTGACCGGTCGCTTCTTGCGCGCCGGCTTGTGCTTCGGCGCCGGCTTCTTGCGCTTCTTGCGCGCAGCGGGCTTCGAGGCCGCGTGCGCGGCCGGTGCCGGGCTCGCTTGAGCGGGAGAGGGGTACGGAAGCGCCGCGGCCGTCGACGCGAGGCCGCCGGCAGCTGACAGCACCGCGGCCGCGGCGAGCAACACCGCGGCAACCGCAGCTGCGCGCGCAGGCGCGCGCAGACGCCTGGAGATCGTCTGGAGGAGCATCGTTAGGATTGAGGCCGGGAACCTGTCCCGCCGGGCATCCATCGGCCAGCCTCGGCGAACGGAATACCCCTGCGCAACCCGAGCAAACGAACGTGCTAGGGACTGTCACGTTTCTGCCTCGGCGCGCGCAGTGAATGGCATCTCGCGCCGGCTCCGAAGCCTCAGAATCGCCCGCCCCGCCTGCCCCTGCGAGCGGTCAAGAGCGGTCCGTGCGGCCGCTCGGCGTGCGCGAGCCACTCGCACTTTAACCCTACCTGCGTGGACCAATCGTGCAGTCCTCCGCCGCCCGTTGATGCCTGGAGTAACGAGCCCTCCGAACCTAACAAGACTTGATTGATCACGACAAATGCTCACCCCGATTCGCCCGGCGAATCAGCAGGAACCGTGCGCTAGGCTGTCCCCGTGTCGCCCGTCAGAGACACGCTGGAGCGGTGGAGTCGCCGTGCCATCGACCGGCTTCGAGGCGAGCCGAATATCGACCGACTGGTGGCCCAAGGCCTTCAGCTCGGCGAGGGCACGCACATCGCGCATCCGATCTACATCGATCAGCTTCATCCGTGGCTGATCACGATCGACGACTACGCGACGCTCGGTCCATACGTGGCGATCATCACCCACGACGCGAGCCTCAACCAGCACACCGGCCAGACGCGGCTCGGCCGCGTGACGATCGGCAAGCGCGTTCACATCGGGGTCGGCGCCATCCTGCTCCCCGGGACCAGCATCGGCGACGACTCGGTGGTGGGCGCGGCTGCGGTCGTTCACGGCGATATGCCGGCCCGCTCCCTGGTGGTCGGCAACCCGGCCAAGGCGTCACCGATCAATCCGGTGGCCGCCTGGCATCAGGCGAGCGCCGCGCGCGCTCCGCGTTGGCCGGACGACGGGTGGACGATCTTCTCGGGCATCACCGAGGAACGCAAGCACGAGCAGCGCGAAGCGCTCGCCGGCGGAGCGTCGGGCTACGTACCCGCCGAGCCGGCGCCGGGCAGCCCGTTCGTGCTCGCGCGCCAGCGCTCGTAACGTTCACGGGAGGAGATCCGTGGACGCGTGATCCGCGTTCGCGTGGGACCGACGGCGGCCGAGCCGCCGAGCAACTAGCCATAACCTGTGGACCGGAACATAGACTGGAGACCAGTTGGCCGAAAAAGTGAGACAGGCATTCGCCGAGGCCCTTGATCTGCCGGCTGAAACGAATATCGAGTCGCTTGAGATCGGCGCTGACCCGCACTGGGACTCGGTTGGCCACATGGCGCTCGTCGCGGAGCTCGAGAGTCGCTTCGGGATCGCGCTCGAGACCGATGACATGATCGGCATGGACAGCTATGCCAAGGCGCTCGAGATCCTCCGTCGCTACGGGGTCGAGGTCTGACGTGACCGATGGCCTCTCCGTTCGCCTTCATAGAGCACCCGACTGACGCGCCCGCGCTGATCGATGCGCCGACCGGGCGCATCTGGACGCAGGACGAGTTGGCGGATGCCGTGTGGTCCTCAGCGGAGCAGCTGGCGACCGGCGGGCGCCGGCTCGTGTTCGTCCTGTGCAGCGGCGACGTCGCGTCGACCATCGGCTACCTCAGCGCGATCACGGCGGGACATGCGGTGGCGCTGCTCGACGCCGCGGCGCCCGCCGCGCTGACCCAGGCGCTGGTCGACCGCTACCAGCCTTCCTTCGTCGTGCGGTCGCCCGAGGACGAGAGCGACCTGCACACGCCCAAGATCGTCAAGGCACCGGACACGACCGCGCCGGCGCCATCTGAGGACCTCGCGGTCCTGCTGTCGACCTCCGGCACCACGGGTAGCCCGAAGCTGGTGAGACTCGCCCGACGCAATATCGACGCCAACGCCACCTCGATCGCCGAGTACCTCGAGATCGACGAACACGAGCGCGCGATTCAGAGCCTGCCTATCCACTACTCCTACGGCCTGTCGGTCCTCAACAGTCACCTCGCCACCGGCGCGAGCGTGATCCTGACCCCGCACTCGATCATCCGCCCCGAATTCTGGGACGACGCCACCCGCTGGCAGGCCACGTCGTTCGCCGGCGTGCCGTACTCGTACGCGATCCTCGAGCGCACCGGCCTGCTCCGCAAGGCGATGCCCGAGACGATGCGGACCCTGACGCAGGCCGGCGGCCGTCTCGCGCCCGAGTCGATCATCGGGCTGCACGAGCTGATGAGCGAGCGCGGCGGACGCATGTGGGTGATGTACGGGCAGACCGAGGCCACCGCGCGCATCTCTTACGTGCCGCCCCGGGCGCTCCCCGACAAGGCTGACACGATCGGAGTCCCGATTCCGCGCGGGCAGCTCAGCATCCGCGTCGACGGCGAGGAGATCACCGACCCGGGTCAAGAGGGGGAGCTCGTCTACCGCGGCCCGAACGTGATGCTGGGCTATGCCGAGCGCCGCGAGGACCTCGCGCTCGGGGACGAGCGGCACGGTGAGCTGCGCACGGGCGACCTCGGGTGCTTCGACGCCGACGGCTTCTTCCGGGTGACCGGGCGCACCAAGCGGATCGCCAAGGTCTACGGGCTGCGAGTGAACCTCGACGAGATCGAGGCCGCCGCAAGCGCGCACGGACCAGTCGCGGTCGTCGAGGCCGGCGAGCAGATCATGCTGTGGCGCACCGCGGGGGCGGACACGCCGGCGGACGATCTGCGTCACGAGGTGGCGCGGCGGTTCGGTCTGAACGCGCGCGCGTTCGCGGTCAGCGACATTGACGAGCTTCCGATGAAGACCTCCGGCAAGATCGACTACGACACGCTGGCGAAGCTCCATGCAACTTAGCGAGCTGATGTCTCTCGAGCAGTACTCGCTCCCGCAGCCGGAGAAGGACGCGGTGCTGACCGAGCGCCTGCGTGAGCTCACGCTCCACCATCGCGACAGGTGCGAGCCGTACCGGCGGATCCTGTCCGCGCTGAACACGGACCCCAAGAACATCGCCTCGCTGGTCGACGTGCCGGCGCTGCCGGTCGGCCTGTTCAAGAGTCACACGCTGCGGAGCATCGCCGAGGACGACGTGTTCAAGATCGTGACCTCGTCGGGAACGACGGGAGCCGCGGTGAGTCAGGTGTACCTCGACGCCCCCGCGGCGCAGCTCCAGACGCGTGCGCTCGCCAACGTAATGACTCATTGGCTGGGCGCCTCACGGTTGCCGATGATCGTGATCGACGCGAAGTCGACGATCGACAGGCGCAACACGATCAGCGCTCGCGGGGCGGGGATCATCGGCATGTCGACGTTCGGGCGCGACCACCTGTTCGCGCTCGATGACGACATGCGCCTTGACCGCGACGGCCTGAACGCGTGGTTACACGATCACCGAGACTCGCCGATCCTGATGTTCGGGTTCACGTTCATGGTGTGGGAGCACCTGCTCGGGGCACTCGACGCGGGCGACGTGGATCTGCAGAACGCGATCCTGATCCACTCTGGCGGCTGGAAGAAGCTGACCGACCAGGCAGTCGGCGCCGAGGAGTACAAGGCCGAGCTCGCGCGCGTGACCGGTCTGCGACGCGTCCACAACTTCTACGGGATGGCTGAGCAGATCGGGTCGGTGTTCGTCGAGTGCGAGCGCGGGTTCCTCCACGCTCCGAACGCCGCCGACATCATCGTCCGCGACCCCGCGACGTGGGAGGCCGTCGCCGACGGCGAGATCGGGGTGGCGCAGACGCTGAGCGCGCTGCCCGAGAGCTATCCGGGCCACTCGGTCCTGACCGAGGACTTCGCGCGGGTCGAGGCCGTCGACGACTGTTCGTGCGGTCGGCGCGGGAAGGCGGTGTCGTTCATGGGCCGCGTCCCCGAGGCCGAGCTCCGCGGCTGCAGCGACGTACACGCGCGCGAGGCGCTGGTGGCGGCGTGAGCGTGCAGCGGCTGGTTCCGAGCGCCGGCGAGGCCGACGTCGCCGAATTGCTGCGCGGCCTACGCGGTGTGCCCGGCGGTTCGGTTGGCCCGTTCGATCCGCGCCGGATCGACTTCAGCGACGCGCTGTCGCAGACGATCCTGCACGATCCCCGGACGCGCCCGTTCCCGCAGATGGTGGCGGTCGGATTCTGGCTTCGCCGCGCGGACGTCCGGCGCCTGGCGGATCGCTTCGCGGCGCTCGAGCAGGCCGGGGCCGTCCGAGTTCCCCGCGGGCTCGCCTTCCACGTGCCGCCGACGAACGTCGACACGATGTTCCTGTACTCGTTGATGGTCTCGTTCCTGGTCGGCAACCGGAACCTCGTGCGCCTGTCGCCGAGCCGGCCGGGCGAGCAGGCCACGCTGCTTTGCGAGCTGCTCTGCGAGGTTCTGTCCGAGGAGCGATTCAGCGGGTTTGCCGACGAGCTGGCGGTCGTGTCCTACGGCCACGAACCCGAGCCCACCGCGCTGATCTCGCAGGAGGCCGACGTCCGCCTGCTGTGGGGAGGCGACGAATCGGTCGATCGGCTGCGGGCCGTCCCGGCCGGTCCCGGCACGCATGACCTGACGTTCGGCGACCGCTTCTCGTTCGCGGTGCTGCGTCCGGATGCGGTCCTCGAGCCCGAGCAGCCGCTGCTCCACACGCTCGCCGAGGAGCTCTACAACGACGCCTACTGGTTCGACCAGCTCGCGTGCTCATCGCCGCGGCTGCTCGTCTGGGTCGGCTCGCCCGAGACCGTGGATCGCGCCCGCGGGCGGCTGTTCGAGCAGCTGTCGGAGGTGATCGCCGCCAAGGGGTACGTGCTCGAGCCCGGCGCCTCTATCTCCAAGCTGAACTTCCTGTACGGCGCGCTGATCGACCGCCCGGTGCAGAGCGTGTTCCGGTCCGGCAACGAGCTGGCGGTCGTTCGTTTGAACGATCTCGAGCGGTTCGACCGCACCCATCCTGGTGCCGGCCTGTTCTTCGAGGCGCGGGTCGACGCGCTCGCCGACCTCGTCCCGTTCGTCAGCCGGAAGGATCAGACGCTGACCGCGCACGGCTTCTCCGGCGAGGAGCTCGCGGCGTTCGCCCGATCGCTCCAGGGCCGCGGGATCGATCGGATTGTCGAGTTCGGCGACGCGCTCGAGTTCGGCAGCCTGTGGGACGGCTATGACCTGCTCGCGGAGCTGACCCGCACGGTCACGATCGCCCCGGCGCCGACGGTCACGAGCGCGCAAGCCGCCTGACCGAACTACTCTGTGTGGTGGCGGGAAGAACCGACCGCCCCCGCCGCCCAGTGCCGACCTTCTGCCGCCACAGCCACCTCGTCCAGAACTGCCCGATCTGCTCCAAGGAGCAGTCGGTAGAGCTGCGCCCGATCGTCAGCTCGAGCGCGCCGCGGACCGCTCAGCAGCGGCCGGCCGCGCCGCGGCCGTCCCGATCCCGGAACGCGTCCGCCGGCCGTCCGACCGGCTCGGGCAGCTCGGGCGGGCTCACCGTTCGCCGCGTGGCGCGCGGCGCTGACGACGGCTACCAGTCCTCGCTCGTGATGGGGCTGAAGTCGAGCGCCGACGCGGGGCGGCTCGCCGACGAGCTCGCGTTCGCCGACCACCGGCTGCGGCGGCTCGAGCACGACCCGCCCGGGCTCTACCGGGCCGTGGCAGACGCCGCCGCGAACGTCGAGGAGCGGAGCTGGCTCGCCTTCCTGATCGCCTACCTTGGCCCGCTCGAGGGCGAGGAGCCGTTCGCGGAGATCGAGCGCGTCCGGACGTCGTGGGGCTCGGGCGAGCTGCCCGTGCTCGACGGCGTGCAGCCCGGGCCCCGGACCGCCTACGATCCGGCTCGCGCGACGAAGACGCTCGACGCTTACAAGGCGTGGGCCGCGCGGTCGGGCTCGCAGGCATCGGCGTTCACCGGCGACGCCGCCTGGCCGCCCGAGCGTCGGTTCGCGCGCGCGTTTGAGCGCCTGTCGCTGCCCGGCCTGCATCGTGACGCGAAGTTCGACCTGCTGGTCACGCTCGGGCGGCTCGGCGTCTACGACATGCGCGGCGGCACGCTCGCGCTCGGCGGCGTGAACGACGTGACCGTTGGCGCCAAGCGCGCATTCGGAATCGGCGATTCGATGCTGCTCGAGCGCCGGGCCTCCGATCTCGCGCAAGCGTGCGGCATCCCGCTCGAGGCGCTCGATCTCGGTCTGCACAACTGGCAGCGCGGCGAGCGGGCCACGATGGGTCTCGGCGCCGATCCGGATCCCGAGCCGGAAGCACTCTCGGCAATTTCCGGGGCGCTCGGGCTATGAGCCCGTCTTTGCGGTCGACAAAACCGCGTTAGCTTTCACAAATAGGGGTAGGCTCTGGGCCGGTCTCCGCGATGCGTCGCCTAATCGTTCCGTCGTCGCTCCTGCTCCTCGCCGCCTCGCTGTGCGTCGTGGCGCTGCTGAGTCCTGCGGGCGCGGCCGGAAGCACCCCGCGCATCGAATGCCCGCAGCAGCGCGATCGGGGATCGGTCGTGCAGCCGTGCTGCCCGACCCCGGTCAACGCGCCCGACCGCGGATCGACCTCGACGGTTTGCTGCGTGCAGTCCAACGCGTGCTGTGCACAGTCGGCCGCTTGCTGCACGACGGCGTGCTGCACGACGGCGTGCTGCACGACGGCCTGCTGCACGACCCCGTGCACGTCCGGCGCGCTGACGATCGCGTCCTCGCCCGATCCGTCGACCGCGGGGCGGAAGGTCGTTATCTCAGGGGGCCTGACCAGCAACCCGGCTGTGTCCGGCGTGAAGGTCGTGCTGTGGCGCGAGTTGTCGGGACAGACGACGTTCCATCAGGTCACGAACACCACGACGAACAGCGCGGGGCAGTACAAGATCACGCTCGCGCGCGGGAAGGTGAACGCCGACCAGAAGTGGTATGTGACCGCGAGCGGACTCCAGAGCCCGACGCTCCAGCAACATGTCGACGCGGTCGTCGGCATCGCCGGCCTGCACGCGATCTCGGCAGGGCAGGGGATGCTGCTGCGCGGCCACGTGACGCCGTCGCATGCGGGGCAGGTCGTGCTGATCGAGCAGCGCAGGGGCGGACAGTGGGCGGTGATCGCCCGGCCGCGGCTCGGGCACAATTCGAATTACGGGGTCATGCACCGCTTCGCACGAGCCGGAACCGTCGTGCTGCGAACCGTTCTGCCCGGCGACGCCCGCAACAACCGCTCGAATTCCGCGACCCTCACGGTCACGGTCACCTAGCAGCCGCGGCCCGACGGGCCGCAAACGCCCGTAAACACTCGTTACGTCCGGTGGACCGCCTACCGTCTGCGTCGTTCGGATTCCCGTACCGGAGACGCAATGTCACTCTGCTTCATCGCACCGCAGGACGCCATCCGCGTGATCGCCGAGTCGGTGGGGCGTGAGGCGCGTCGCCAGATCCTCGGAGAAGTGGTTCGCGCGTGGGTGGACGAGATCCCCGAGTCCGAGCTCGAATCGCATTACGCGAAGGCGCTCGCCGACCTCGACGAGCACGACCTGTCGCTGCTCGCGGCATGGCACGCGTCACTCGAGGTGGGACATCCCCTGCCCAACCGGGAGTTCCTCGTGAATGTGTTCGCGTCGCTGGGCGATCACCGGCGGGAGGCGCTGAAGATCGCGGCAGGCTTCCGCGGCGAGGAGGCGTTCGAGGCCGGCGTGGGCGAGGATCAGGCGTTCGACACCGTGCTGCCCTGGCTCTCGGAGGCGCGGTGCATCGAGCTCGCCAAGGAGTGCCTCGAGCTGTACTGCTGGGATCGGCTGGGCGTCGAGAACTGATCCGCCTCGGCGCCGGTCTCCTCGGCGCCGGTCTCCTCGGTGCCGGCGTCGAGCTCGAACCACACGCAGAAGCCCTCACCGCCGGCGACGTCGCAGCGAGTCGTTCCCCACCGGCTGGACAGCCCGTCGACGACGACGAGGCCGTGGCCGCCGGGCTCGCGGGGCTGCGATGGCCGCAGACTCCCCGGGTCGAACCCGGCCCCGGCGTCGGTGACCTCGATACGGACGCGGTCGTCGTGGACCGTGATCCGCAGCCCGACCGACCCACCGATCTCCTCACCCGGGTGGACCACCGCGTTCGTGACCAGCTCCGAGGTGAGTAGCGTCGCGGTGGCGCCATCCTCCTCGGACAGGCGCCCGACGATCGCCTGGCGCACCTCGTTCCGCGCCCGCGCCGGCGCGTCGACGTCGCGGGCGAGCGCGATCTCGATTCGCTCCAGGAACGGATCGGCCGGCAGCGCCTCGCCAACGTGCGGCGCGATCGGCAGGCGATCGGCGATTCCGATGATCCGGAGCAGCTCGGTGACCGGCGGGGGCGGCGGCGAAAACGCGAGCGCGAGCCGCGATTCCTCAGCGCGCCGCTCGATCACAATGATCGCGCGCATGCCCGAGGAGTCGACGAACGACACCTCCTCGAGGTCGATCAGCAACTCGCGGCCTTCGAGCGCGGCGACTGCCCGCTCGAACCGATCGAGCAGCTGCCGAGAGGTCGCGCTGTCGAGCTCCCCGGCGAGCTTGATCGTGATCCCGAACTGGCTCTCCAGCGTGTCAATCTGGAAGTTGGGCTGAAAACCCACTGGGCCGCCTTCTGTCAGGTAACGCCAAGGGTACGAGAAGGACCCGCCTGATGCGCTCGCGGGTCGAGGCCGGCCGCCACCGGTGCCGGCCGCAGCGCCAGTGCCGCGGTGTCGTCCGCCTGGGCGCCGACCTGAAAGCGATCGAGTCGCGCCTCGAGCTCTCTCAGTAGCACGTCCGGCGGAGCGCCGGCGTGCTCGGACAGCAGCCGCTTGAGCCGCTCCGCGCCGAACCGCTCGTGCTCTCCGAGCGCGTCGAGCACGCCGTCGGTAAAGAGGAACAGCGTCTCGTCCGCTCCGATCGGCACCTCCCGTTCGACCGGTCGCTTCCCGGTCCAGGCGCCGAGGATCGGGCCGACCGTCCCGATCTCGCGGACGCGGCCGTCGTCGCGCACGACCAGCGGCGCGGGGTGGCCGGCCGAGGCGATCACGGCCTGCCCGTGCTCGAGGCGAACGCACACCGCCGTGCACAGCCGCAGCGACGGCTGCTCGCTCAGCGCTTCGCTCAGGCGAACGAGGATCCGGCTCGGGCTGCGCTCGTACTTCGAGAGGAACAGGGCGCCGTGCCGCACGAGCGATGTAAGCGCGGCGGCCTCGACGCCTTTGCCGGTGACGTCGCCGAGTAGCACGATCCAGCCGCCGTCGCCATCGTAGAAGTCGTAGAAGTCGCCGCCGACCTCGATCTCCTCGCCGGGGTGAGCGGCTCGATAAAGCGTGGCGACGCTCCACCCGGCGATCGGCGGGACGACGTCCGGGAGCAGGCTGCGCTGGAGCGTGTCGGCGGTCTGCCGGCGCGACGTAGCGAGGCGGGCGTTGTCGACGGCGATCGCGGCTCGTCCGGCGAGCTGCTCGGCGAACTCGCGGTCTGAGGCGTCGAAGCGTCGCAGCGACTCCGCGGTGACGAGCGTCATCACGCCGAACGTTCGCCCGCGCGCGGTCAGCGGCACGAGCAGCACCGACCGGAAGCCGAGCGACCGCAGCAGGCCGAGGTGCTCGTCGTTGACGGCGGCGGCGGCGAGCGCCTCGTCGGGGACGTCCTGGTAGAGCTCCGACGCCCCGGTTCGCAAAATCCGGCCGACGCCGCGGTCGGGGTCGAGCTCCTCGGGCTCGTACGCGCGCAGCCGCTCGGCTAGGTCGAGCTTGTCCGGGTCGCGATGCGCGACCGCGACGCGCTGACGTTCGCCGCGGTCGTCGACGAGCTCGACCGCACACCAGTCGGCGATCTCGGGGACCGCGAGCCAGGAGACGTTGCGCAACGTCTCCTCGTAGTCGAGCGAGGACATCAGCGTCTCGGTGGCGCGTGCCAGAAACCGGTCGTGGAGCTCGGCGGTCCGCTCGCGCGTGATGTCCTCGATGATCGTGACGGCGGCCATCGGCTGACCGTCTGCACCGTGGAGCGGCGCCGACTTCAGCAGCTGCCAGCGGAGCGCGCCTGTCGAGCGGTTGATCGTGCGCATCACGAGCGGCTCGGCCGGCTCGCCGGCGAGCAGCCGCACCGACGGGATCTTGTCCATCGTGAGGTCTTCGCCGTGTTCGTCATGGACGATGTAGTCCTCAAAGATGGACTGCGGAGGACGGCGCTGCATGTCCGCGAGCGACGTGAACCCCATCGACTCGAACGCGGCGCGGTTCGCGTACAGGATGTGATGGTGAGGATCGCGGATCGTCACCGCCTCGGCGAGGGCGTCGAGGATCTCGCCGAACCCGGGCTCGCGCCCGCGCAACTGCGCCTCGAGCTCGCGCAGCAGCTGGGTACGCTCGGACACGTCGTGAATCCAGGCGTGGAACAGCGGCTCGGCGCCCGCGCGGTCGACGGTTAGCGACACCTCGACGGGCAGCTCGCTGCCGTCGCGGCGAACCGCCTCGGCGATCAGCCGCGACGTCGGACCGCCGTCGGCCGATGCGGCCGCGCGACGCAGAGCGGCGCGGTGGCGGTCGCGGTAGCGCCCCGGCACGATCAGCTCGGCGAGCTCGGATCCGAGCGCCTCCTCGCGCGAGTACCCGAACAGCTCGGTTGCGCGGACGTTCCACTCGACGACCCGTCCGTCGGCGTCGAGCGTCACGAACGCGTTGTGCGCGATCTCGATGATCGCCGCGGCGGACTCAGGCCTCACGCCTGCCCGTCCCCATGGCGCCGCAGCGCTGCCTCGGTGTCCTCGATCGCCTGCTCGGTTGACCGGAACCGGATCGCCTCGATCCCGAGGTTCCGCGCCCCCTCGCAGTTGACCTCGACGTCGTCGATGAACAGCGCTTCCTTCGGCGAGGCGTCCAACCGCTCGAGCGTGATCTCGTAGATCCGCGGCTCGGGCTTGCGGCTCCCGACGAACGCCGAGTCGACCACTAAGTCGAAGATCTCGTCGACGGGGAGCATCGCCCGCCAGTGCGCCTCCCACTCGCGGATGTTGTTGGTGCAGATCGCCATCTTGTAGCCGCGCCCCCGGAGCTCCCGCATGAACTCGATCATCGGCTCGTTCGGGCGGAGGTGCCGGAAGTACCGCTCGCCGAATCCGTCGAGCGCGACCTCGCTGCCGTGCTCGACGGACAGCTCCTCCGACAACGCGCCCATGAACGCCGCCTCGGTGAGGCGCCCGGTCTCGAGCTCGAACAGCGGGTTGGATCCCTGCCGCTCGGCGATCGTCGCCATCGCCTTGCCGACCGATTCGAGCGAGACCCCGGACTCCTGCATCAGCCCGGCGAAGGACTCGAGCAGCGGCGTCGTCAGCACGCCGCCGAAATCGCTGATGATCGCCCGGACGCGGCTCATCGCCGGCGGGCCAGGATGTAGATCCCGGCGCCATCGCGCCCACGGCTGTGCCACCGGAACGGCTCGGCGCGGAGGTCGAGGTCACCGGCCGCGGACTGCGCGCCTGCGCCCGCTGCCTCCCCGGAGGCCCGGCGCGGGAACTGCTCCTCCTCGCTCTCGCTGGCAAGCCACAGCTCCAGGCCGGCGCGGACCGGCCAGCCGCCGGCGTCGTACGTGGTCGTCAGGCGGGGGTCCTCGACCGGTGCCGAGCGCTCCGGGCCGAGCACCGTGGCGGTAACCACATCGTCGTCGTGCGCCTTGGCCTTGCGCGGTCGGAACGCGACGAGCGCAAGGCCCTCGTCGGGCTCGAACCAGGTCGACACGGCGCGTACGGACTCGAGCTTTCCGAGGTCGAACGACCCCGACCGCGACGTCCGCAGCCCGAGGCAATCGACCGCGCGCTCGGCGCCGTCGAGCTCGAACCGGCCGCTCACGCGGCACAGCTGATCGAACCCCTCGACGCGATCGTCGTCGGCGCTGACCGCGACCGCGTCGCCGGCGGGCTCGACGATCAGCGCCGCGTGGTCGCCGGCGAGGCGCCATCCGCCGTCGGCGACGCCGGCGGTCAGGCGGAGGGTCGGAGCGACCGTCCCGGCGTCGCCGGCTCCGAGCGTGACGAGCGCCAAGCCGTCGGCGCCGGGCATCAGCGCCGCACCCCACGCTGTTCGCTCGAGGTCGCCGAAGGCGAGCGTGCGCAATACGGATGTTGTCGGGCTCATGGATGCAGCTGCGGCTGGTCGATGTCGGTCGCGGTGGAGTCGACATCGTATGGCCGCGCGGCGCCGGTGAACCTCGTCGCCCCGACCACCCAGCGGCTCTGGAGGTTGCGGGCGAGCTGGCGCCGCAGCAGCGCGCGCGTCGGCGGGAGCAGCGCGAGCGCGCCGACCACGTCGGAGATGAACCCCGGCACGATCAGAAGCAGCCCGCCGATCAGCACGAGCGCGCCGTCGAGGACCTCGCGGCCGGGCGAGCGCCCGGCCGACACCGCGGCGCCAAGACGGCGCCACGCTGCTCGTCCCTGCGAGCGGAGCGCCCACGAGCCGATCGGCCAGCTCAGCAGCAGCAGAACGACGGTTGCGAGCACGCCGATCGCGTCCGCGACCTTGATCGCGACGAACAACTCGGCGGCCGCCCAGAGGACGAAAACCAGTACGGCAAGCATGCGTCAAAGCGTAGTACGCGGCCAATCCTCCACAACCCTCGACCACCCTTGACCAAGGAGGTAGCTTGAAGCTGTTGGGGCGCGCGTGCTGAATCCACTCGTGGCCCCGAATGACAAGCGAGGAAGGGAGCGTTTGGTCATGGCGCGTGCGGACATGCGGGGGACCGAGAACGGTAAGCAGGAGCCCGAGATCTCGCCCGAGGTCGAGAGCCAGACCGCCGAGCTCGTCAGCGCCCACTCCAGAGACGAGGACCGCCACGGACGCCGGTTCGGCTCGAGTCGCGTACTGACCGCGGCCGACCGCGACCGGATCCTCAAGGACGCGCGCACGGTGGAGTTCCCGGTCGGGCTGCGCGGCTACGACCGCGCCGCCGTCGACCGCTACGTCGAGCGGATGAGCCGCCTGATCACCGAGCTCGAGATGTCATCCTCGCCTGAGGCGGCCGTGCGGCACGCGCTCGACGAGGTCAGCGAAGAGACCCGCGACATCCTCCAGCACGCTCACCAGACGGCCGAGGAGATCACGGCGCGCTCGCGCTCGAAGGCCGACGACCGGCTCCAGCAGGCCGAACGCGAGAGCGAAGAGCTCCACGAGTCGGCACTCCGCCGGGCCGCAGAGGCACGGGACGCCGCCAGGTTGGAAGCGGATCAGCTCCGCGAGCAGGCCGCGCGCGAGGTCGCCGAGCTGCGCGAGACCGCCGACCGCGAGGTCGCCGAGCTCCGCGAGAAGGCGGCGCGCGAGACCCAGCAACTGCGGACGACCACGCAGCGAGAGGCCGAGGAGACGCTCGACACGGCGCGCCGCGACGCCGAGGAGATGGTCGAGACGGCGGAGACGCGGGCCCGCGAGCTCGCTCGCAGCGCGGAGACGATCTGGCGCGAGCGCCGACGGCTGATCGACGACATGCGTGCGGTCGGTGACCAGCTGGTCGCGATCGGCGACACCGAGGGCAAACGCTTCCCGCGCTTCGGCGAAGAAGGATCCGAGGTCGCCGCGCTATTGCGCGATCCGGGTGCGGCCGTCGCCTAGGCGAACGCCGGCGAGGCGCCTTCGAACCTGACGGCCGGCAATCGGTGTAGGCCGACGTGCTTGATGAGCGCCATCACCTGGGGTTGGGCGCCGCGCACGAGGATCTCGCGCCCTTTCGCCCGCAGGCGGCGGGCGAGGACCGCGAGATCGAGCATCACCGACGCGTCCGCGAACGCGAGCTCGGAGAGATCGACGGTCACGTTCGACTGAGAGCGGAGTGCGCGCACCATCGCGCGGCGTCGGCCACCCTGTGTTGACCGGTCCTCGTCTCCGCAGACGCGCAGAGTGGATGAATGTTCATCGAAGTCGACGATGGGCTAAAACCTACACAAACCGGTGTACTGACCGCAAGGCCAAACGACACATAGCCCCTAAACTGGTCCCCATATGGCAACAGTCGAAGACGTGACCGACGTCCTGCGCGACGTCATCGATCCAGAGCTGGGTCTCGATTTCGTCGAGCTCGGGTTGATCTACGACGTCGAGATCGAGGACTCCACCGTCCGCGTGACCTACACGCTGACGAGTCCCGGCTGCCCGATCGGACCGCAGGTGTCCGAGCAGATCGAGGAGTTCGTGATGGAGCTCGACGGGGTCGACCAGGTCCAACCAACGATGACGTTCTCCCCGCCCTGGACGCCAGAGCGGATGAGCGAAGACGCGAAGTTCGCGCTCGGCTTCTAAGGGTCGCGGGCCGTTAGCCCAGTTCCGCGCTACGCCGCAGCTCTCGGGTGATGTCGATCGCGCGGATCTCGTGCTCGCCGGGCAGCTTGTCCAGCACCGCTGAGACGATCTGCTTGACGTCGTGTTCCTCGTGACCGAGGTCGTCGTACAGCGATTTGAGCGCGGTATGGACGATCTTCAGCTGAGCAGCCGTGAGGTCCAGCCGGTACGCGATCTCGTCGGGTGCGATCAGATCGTCCATGCCCACGAAACGGTAGCCGTTTGCAGGTCAAACGGCAAGGCGCGGATCAGCTCCCGGATTCGTCCGGCGCGCGCCCGGCGCGCTTGGCTCGCTTGGCCCGCATGTCGGCGGCCGGACCCTGCCTCGGACGCGTGCCGGCGCTCGGCAGGATCTGCTTCGGCCCGCCGTTTCGCGACTTCTCGCTGCCGCTGCGCGACTTCTCGCCGCCGGTCGACGCGGCGCGCGCGCGGGCCGCGTCGAGCAGCTCCTTGAGCGAGGCGTCGATCCCGTCCGCGATCACGTCGATGTCGGGCAGCGCGTCGTAGTCGCCCAGCAGCCCGTAGTCGAGCCCGCCGTTGTAGGACATGATCGCGACCGCGAGCGCGTGGTTCTTGGGCAGGAACGCAAGCGGGAACAGATCCTCGAGCTGGCAGCCGAGCACGTACAGCGGCACCTGAGGCCCGGGGATGTTCGTGACCAGCAGGTTGAACAGTCGCGTCGAGAAGTTCAGGCGCGAGGCCTGGGCCAGGATCGTCGGCGGCGCCAGGTCGTTGACAGCGGCGAGCGTCGCGGCCCCGACGGCCTGCTTCGACTCCTTGAGCCCGTCCATCGCGCGCCGGACGAACGCCAGCCGCGAAACCGGGTCGTGGATGTAGACCGGCAGCGGGCCGCGCATCACCGTCAGCTGATTGCCGAGCGTGTCCCGATGCGCGTCGGTCCGGACCGACACCGGCACGAGCGCGCGCATCTCGAGGCCCTCGGTCCGGAGGCCCCGCGACTCGAGCCAGCGCGCGAGCGCGCCGGACACGACCGTCAGCACGACATCGTTGACGGTGCCGCCGAACGTGCTCTTGACTGCCTTGTAATCGGCGAGCTGGTGCCGCACGACCGCGTACCGGCGGTGCGGACCGATCTCGACGTTAAGCGGCGTCTCCGGCGCCGGATTCAAGCCGGCCCAGGCGATCTCGCCGACGCCCTCGGCGGCGTCGCGGAGCTTGCCGAGTGAGCTGACCGGATGGGTGGCCGCCGACACGGAGCGCGTCATGAACGAGGTGGCGACGCCGGCGGCCCCGCGCACCCCGGCGGCGACGAGCTCGACCCCGGCCGGCTCGCGCTTGGGCCTCCACGGCTCGAGCTCCTCGGCGTCGGACGGGGCGGACGGACTGCGCTCGAGGTCGAACATCACCGTTGCCAGGTCGACGCCGGAGACGCCGTCGACGAGCGCGTGGTGGGTCTTCGAGATCACCGCGAACCGGTCGCCCTCGAGCCCCTCGACCAGCCAGTTCTCCCACAGCGGCTTGTCCCGGTCGAGCTGTTGGGAGGCGATCCGCGAGGTCAGCAGGAACAGCTGCTCCTCGCTGCCCGGCGGCGGCAGCGCGGTGTGGCGGACGTGGTACTCGATGTTGAAGTCGGGATCGTCGACCCACAGCTGCCGGCCGGTCTCGAACGGCGGGGTGGCGAGTTTCTGCCGGTAGCGCGGCACCAGGTGCAGCCGGCTGCGGACATGGTTGACGTACGCGGAGAACTCGGGTGGGGGCCCCTGGAAGATCAGGACGCCGCCGATGTGCATATGCGACGTCGGCCCCTCCTGGTGGAGGAAGGACGCGTCGGTCGAGCTAAGGCGGTCGAGGTGGCGTTGCGCCATGGGCGTATGTTCGCAGTTCCCTCCTACACTCTCCCCCGATGGGGTCGATGCCCGAGAAGCTGCTGCTCGCGGCGCCGCGTGGCTACTGCGCGGGCGTGGACAGGGCCGTGCAGACCGTCGAGCGCGCGCTCGAGCTGTACGGCGCGCCGGTGTACGTCCGCAAGGAGATCGTCCACAACAAGTTCGTGGTCGAGCAGCTGCGCGAGCGCGGAGCGGTGTTCGTCGAGTCCGAGACTGACGTGCCGGAGGGCGCGACCGTCGTGTTCTCCGCCCACGGCGTGGCGCCGAGCGTGCACGCCAACGCGCGCGAGCGCCGGCTCGAGACGATCGACGCCACCTGCCCGCTCGTGACCAAGGTCCACGTCGAGGCCAAGAAGTTCGCCGCCGACGGCTACACGATCGTGCTGATCGGCCACGCCGGCCACGAGGAGGTCGAGGGCACGATGGGCGAGGCGCCCGAGCACATCGTGCTCGTCGAGTCAGAGGAGGACGTCGACCGGCTCGACGTCGCCGATCCGAGCCGGGTCGCCTACATCTCCCAGACGACGCTGTCCGTCGACGAGACCCGGTCGATCATCAACCGCCTGCGCCAACGATTCCCGGCGATCGTCGGGCCCCGCACCGACGACATCTGCTACGCGACCACGAACCGCCAGGCGGCGGTCAAGCAGCTCGCCGAGCAGTGCGATCTGGTGCTGGTGATCGGGTCGCGCAACTCGTCGAACTCGAACCGGCTGGTCGAGGTCGCCCGCGAGCACGGCGCCGATTCGCACCTGATCGACAACGAGTCCGAGGTTCGCGACGAGTGGCTCGAGGGCAAGCGCGTCGTCGGCATCACCTCGGGTGCGAGCGCGCCGGAGTCGCTCGTGCAGCGCCTGGTCGAGCTGTTCCGGGCCCGCGGCACCACCGACGTGCAGGAGCTCGAAGTGGTCAAGGAGGACGTTCGCTTCATGCTCCCCAAGGTGATCCGCCAGGCCGTGGCGGCCAGCTCCGCGTCCGCGTAGACCGCTGCGCACCCTCGTCATCTCGGACCTTCACCTCGGCTCGAACGGCCGGGCGGATGTGCTGCGCCGTGACCGCGAGCGGGCGGCGCTCCGCGCGCGCCTCTCCGAGTTCGACCGCCTCGTGCTCCTCGGCGACACGCTCGAGCTGCGGCACGGGCCGGTTCGCGACGCGCTCGCGGCCGGCGCGCCGGTGCTGCGCGAGCTGAGCGCGGCCCTCGGGGGCGGACGCGAGGTCGTCGTCGTCCCCGGAAACCACGACCACGGGCTGCTGCGGGGCTGGCTCGAACGGCGCCACGATGCCCCTCTTGGGCTCGAGTCGGCGGTCGAGTGGGATCCGCGCGAGCCGCTCGGGGCGCTCGTGGAGTCGCTGGCGCCGGCACGCGTCCGGGTGGCGTATCCGGGGGTGTGGCTGCGCGAGGACGTGTACGCGACCCACGGCCACTACGGCGACCGCCACAACACCGTGCCGATCCTCGAGCGGCTCGGCGCCGGCGTGACCGTCCGCGTCGCCGGCGAGCCCGCCGGCGGCCCCGCGAGCGCCGAGGACTACGAGGCCGCGCTCGCGCCGATGTACGCGTGGGCCGACACCGTCGCCCAGAGCGGCGGCCTGCGCCTCGGCGGCGGCGGCAGCTTCCAGATCGCGGCGTGGCAGCGGCTGAACGGAGGCGCGGGCGCGCTCGCAAGCATCCGCACCCGCGCGATGGCGCTCGGACTTGCGGCCGCGGTCGCGGGGCTGAACCGCGCGGGCGTCGGCCCGCTCGGAGCCGATGTGTCGGGCGTCGCGCTGCGCCGCGGCGCGCTGACGGGGTTCACCGAGGTCCTCGACCGCCTCGATGTCCGCGCGCCGCACGTGATCTTCGGGCACACCCACCGCGCCGGCCCGCTGCCTGCGGACGACCGCAGCGAGTGGGGGAGGCTGGTCAACACGGGAAGCTGGGTGCACGAGGCGCGCTTCATCGGCGAGGACCCGCTGGGCAGCCCCTACCGTCCGGGATTCGCCGTGGTGCTCGGCGAGCACGGGCCGCCGGAGCTAGTCAACTTGCTGGCCGGCTGAGGTGAGACCGGCCAAGCCCGGCGTGAAGCAAACCGCGTAGCACGACACCCCGTCGCCGACTTCTAGCGCGAGCTCGCCCGCGATGCTGCCCTCGTGCGCGATGAGCCGATAGGCACCCGGATGGTCGACCGCGACCGCGGCGTCGTTGGCGGTGACGGTGCCGTTGCCGTCGAGCACCGCCCACACCTCGCCGGCGACGTACGGGCCCGAGTAGGGACCCTCGACGTCGTCGGTCTGCGGCTGCAGGAGGGCGTCGGGCGCCTCCTCGGGGCGCAATGGGGCGAGTACCGGCTGCTCGAGCCCGAGCAGCTCCTGGATCGCGAGCTCGGTCTCCTCGTAGCCGCCCTCGCCGTAGTGGTAGTGGAGCAGCATCCCGCGCTGGTCGAACAGGTAGCGCCCCGGCCATCCGCGGTTCCCGTAGAGCTCCCAGACGTCGTAATCGGTGTCCACCGCGACCGGGTAGGGGACCCCGAGCCGCTTGACCGCCTCCCGCACCGCCTGCGGATCCCGCGAGGGCGGGAAACCGGCGGTGTGTATGCCGACCACGGTCAGGCCCTCATAGCGCTCGTGCCACGCGCGTACGTACGGCTGCGTGCGAATCGACTGCACTCGGCAGAAGTCCCAGAACTCGAGCAGCATCGGGAACCCGGTCGGGCGTCCGCCGAGCCACTCGAGGCGGGGCGGGAACTGGGGGGCGGCGATATGGTCGACCGGGGCGCGCACCCCGGCGATGCTACGGGTCTAGGCCTCGACGAGCCCGCGGCGGATCGCGTACCGGACCAACTCGACGCGGTCACGCATCCCGAGCTTGCGCAGCACGTTCGCGCGGTGCGACTCGACGGTCTTCTCCGCCAGATGCAGGATCTCCGCGATCTGGGCGTTCGTGTACGCCTCGGCGATCAGCTTGACGACCTCCTCCTCGCGCGGGGTCAGCGAGATCGTCGGGCCGTCGACGTCGCCCTCCATCCAGCGGCGGATGATCGAGCGCTCGGCCGCGTTCGTCAGGAACGCCTCGCCGCGCCCGACCGCGTGTACGGCCCCGACCAGGTCCTGATCGGCCTCGCGCTTGAGCACGTAGCCCGACGCGCCGGCCTTGAGCGCCTCGAACAGATAGTGCTCGTCGTCGTGCATCGACAGCATCAGCACGCGCACGTCTTTCAGGTGCGAGCGGATCTCGCGCGCCGCCTGCAGCCCGGTCATGCGCGGCATCCCGACGTCGAGGATGCACAGGTCCGGGCGCGCCGACAGCGCCTGCTCGACCGCCTCGACCCCGTCGGCGGCCTCCGCCACCACGTCGAGCCCCGGCTGGCGCTCGAGCAGCAGCCTTATCCCCGACCTGACGATTCCATGATCGTCCGCAACCAAGATTCGCATCCGTGCTCCTCTCCTGTTTCAGGCGAGCGTCAGCTCGACCCGCGTTCCCTGACCCTGCCCGGACCAGATCGAAAGATGACCGCCGACGAGAAGCGCGCGCTCGCGCATCCCCGAGAGCCCGAGCCCGCCCTCCCGACGCTGGACGAACCCGTGGCCGTTGTCGCTGATCCGCAGGACCGTGCGACCGATGAACGACAGCTCGACGTCGACCTTCTCGGCGTCCGAGTGCTGCGCCACGTTCGAGAGGCTCTCCTGGGTCACGCGGTACACGACCAGCTGCTGTTCGGGTGAGAGTCGCGACGCCTGGCCGCGAATGTTGAACGCCGCCTGGATTCCGGTCTGGTCTGAGAAGTCGCGCACCTGGCTGTGGAGCGCCGGCAGCAGCCCGTGGTCGTCGAGCACGGCGGGACGGAGCTGGCGCGCGAGCGCGAGCAGCTCCTCCATCGCCTGGCCCGCGAGTCGCTTGGTCTCCGTCAGCTCGCGGCGGAGCGTCGGCGGCGCGTGCTCGATCGAGGCCTGGAGCCGGAGCGAGACCGCGGTCAGCGCCTGGTTGACCTCGTCGTGGAGGTCCTGCGCAATCCGCCGGCGCTCGCGTTCCTGGGCCTCGATCGAGGCGCGGCCGGCGGCGCGGCGCGCGGCTTCGAGCCGCGCCAGCATCTGGTTGATCGCCGCCTCGAGGCGATGGGCCTCGGAGCTGTCGATCCGGTCACACGCGACCAGCTGGTTCTGGGCGGAGTCGAGGTCGATCTGCTCCATCGAGGAGATCAGCCGGTCGAGCGGGATGAACCGCCGGCGGAGCAACAGCCAGTTGCCGAGCAGCGTCGCGACCAGCGCGAGCCCGAGCACGAGCATCTCGCGGCCTTCGAAGTCGCTGGCGACGTGCCTGTCGAGGGCGACGAGCGCGACGAGGAACGTGCCCGCTATCAGCAGCAGGTTGACGGACAGGATTTGGACGAGCAGCGAGCGCGACTTCATGAGCATCGGGCATCCCCCGTTGCCGGTATCGGTGCCGGCCGGCGGGAGCAATATGGGGTCTAGGCCCGATATCGGCCGTTTGCGCCCGGGCCGATAACCGGTACTGCAAGCTCTCCACAGTCATTCCCCCGGGTCGGGGACGGTGGATAGGTTCCTGGGTCTGATTTTGCGGGGCGTTCCCTTTGGGGTTTGGGAACGCCCCGCCCCGCGTCAGCCCTCTCCGAGGTCGCGCTTCATGACCTTGCCCATCGCGTTGCGCGGCAGTTCGTCGAGGAAGTGGACCTCGCGCGGTCGCTTGTGCTTCGCGAGCAGGGTGGCGACGTGCTCGGTCAGCTCCTCGGCGGTGGCGTCCTGGCCGGGCTCGGGCACGACCCACGCGACGATCCGCTCGCCGAGGTCGTCGTCGGGCTTGGCGGTCACGGCCGCCTCGGCGACCGCGGGGTGCTCGAGCAGCGCGCCCTCGATCTCGCCGGCGCCGATCCGGTAGCCGCCCGACTTGATCAGGTCCGTGCTCTTGCGCCCGACCAGCTTCAGCGAGCCGGATTCGTCCCGGGTGGCCATGTCGCCGGTCATGAACCAGCCGTCGCGCATGGCCTCCTCGGTCGCGTCGGGGCGACCCAGATAGCCGAGGAACACGTTGGGGCCGCGAACCGCGACCTCGCCGATCGTCTCGTCGTCTGAGGCGTCGATCGTCGCGCCGTCCTCGTCGCGGAGCTCGACCTCGACACCCGGGAGCGGCCGGCCGACGCGGCCGGGGATGACGGCGTCCCCGACGCGGACGCCAGCGTTCATCAGCGTCTCGGTCAGTCCGTAGCGTTCGAGGATCTCCTGGCCCGTGAGGCGCGTGATCGCGTCGTGGACCGAGGTGGGGAGCGCGGCCGACCCCGACACGAGCAGGCGAGCCTTCGCGAATGCGTGGGCGAGGTCTTCGTTCGCCTCGGCCTCCTTGGCGATCCGGCTGTACATCGTCGGGACGCCGAACACCATCGTGGCGCCGTGGTCGAGGGCCTGCGCCAGGGCCTGCGGAGAGAACCGGCTGACGTGCTCGATTTGGCCGCCGCGACGGAGCGGCCCGAGCAGGCCGATCACGAGCCCGTGGACGTGGAACACAGGCAGCGCGTGGGTGAGGCGATCCTCCGCGGTCCATTGCCAGATCTCGGCGAGCGCGTCGAGGTTGCTCGTGATCGCGCGCCGGGGGATCTGGACGCCCTTGGGCGGGCCGGTCGTGCCCGATGTGTACATCACGAACGCGACGTCGTCGTCGGCGAGATCGTCTCCGAGGGCGTGGCTCCCGGCGTTCGTGTGGTTGCGGTCGACGTCGGTGCGCGGCAGATGTTGGAGCTGCTCCGGGGGTTCGACGCCCGCCCACGCGACGAGCCTGTCCGGGGCGCTGTCGTCGACGATGTGACCAAGCTCGCGGGGGCCGAGGCCCGGGTTGATGGGGACGACCGCCGCGCCCGCGGCGAGCGCTCCGACGACCGAGATCGCGAGCTCGAGCGTCGGCTGCGCCCAGACCGCAACGCGGCCAGCGCCGCGCAGCTGCTCGGCGGTCGCGGCGGAGGCGCCGGCGAGCTGTTCGTAGCTCAGCGCCGCGTCGCCGATACGGATCGCCTCGCGCCCATCGGGGTCCGCGATACCGGGAAAAAGAGGTTCGGTCATGGCCGGTTTCGCTCGCTATACTCTCTGAAGTATTGAATCCATACCGCATTTGAGGAGTTTTCGACGATGAGCCCGTCCGGAGCGGAAGTTCTCCGACAGATCAAGAGCCGGATCGACGAGGTCGATCCCGCCGCCGTGCACGAGCAGGTCGGCAACGGCGCCGTGATCGTCGACGTCCGTGAGCCCGAGGAGTGGGCGGCCGGGCACATTCCCGGCGCGATCCACGTGCCCAAGAGCTATCTCGAGTCTCGCATTGAAGGGGCGGTTCCCGGTCGCTCCGATCACGTCGTCCTGTACTGCGCTTCGGGCAACCGCTCGGCATGGGCCGCTCGCACGCTGGTCGAGGACCTGGGCTACGAGCACGTCGAGTCGATGACCGGGGGCTTCACGCTTTGGAAGGATCGCGGTTACGAGGTCCAGACGCCGCGCACCCTGACGGCCGAGCAGCGCGAGCGCTACTCGCGCCACCTGCTTCTGCCCGAGGTCGGCGTGGACGGGCAGCAGAAGCTGCTCGACGCGCGCGTGCTGCTGCTGGGCGCCGGCGGACTGGGCTCCCCGGCCGCGCTGTATCTGGCCGCGGCGGGCGTCGGCACGCTCGGGATCGTCGACAACGACGAGGTCGACCTGTCGAATCTCCAGCGCCAGGTGATCCACTCGAGCGAGCGCATCGGCATGCCGAAGGTCGACTCGGCCGAGCAGACGATCCAGGCACTGAACCCCGACGTCAAGGTCGAGAAGTTCGCGCTCCGGCTCGGCCCGGAGAACATCATGGAGGTGCTCGAGGAGGGCTGGGACGTCATCGTCGACGGCCTCGACAACTTCCCCACGCGGTATCTGTTGAACGACGCTTCGGTGCGGCTGCGGATCCCGGTCGTGTCGGCCGCGATCCTCGGGTTCGAGGGCCAGCTTTCGGTGTTCAAGCCCTACGACGGACCGTGCTACCGCTGCCTGTTCCCGGTCCCGCCGCCGGCCGAGCTCGCGCCCTCCTGCGGCGCGAACGGCGTCCTGGGCGTGCTGCCGGGCACGATGGGCCTGCTTCAGGCGACCGAGGTGATCAAGCTGATCCTCGACGAGGGCGATCCGCTGATCGGCCGCCTCCTGATGTACGACGCGCTCGCCGCGACCGCCACCGAGGTCAAGGTCCGGCGCGACCCCGACTGCCCGATCTGCTCGCGTGAGCCCGAGACGATCTCCGATGACGAGCTCGGCGTGTTCCCTGACTACGAGGCATTCTGCGCCGGCGCGCACTAGGGTTATGACCGAGATGGCAACGGTTCGGATTCCACCGGTGTTGCGGGCCGCGGTCGGCGGCGAGAAGGAGCTGAGCGCTTCGGGCTCGTCCGTGGGCGAAATACTCCGCTCCGTGGCCGAGTCACACCCCGACACCCAGTCGCAGCTGTTCGCCTCCGACGGCGGGCTCAACCGGTACGTGAACGTGTACCTGAACGACGAGGACGTGCGCGTGCTCGACGGGCTCGACACGTCCGTCGGCGACGGCGACACGCTCGTGATCCTGCCGGCGATGGCCGGCGGCGCTTCATAGCCTTCGGGAAGTCTTTGGCATAACTCGGCGTCATCCGGAGTAGACCCACGACTGAAGGGAGCCGGAGGATGCCGAATCGACGTACGCGTGCCCGCGGTCTAACGCTGATCGCGGGGGCCGTGGTCGCGGCCATGCTCGCCGTGGCGGCGGTTGCGATCGCGAAGACGTTCACGCTGAACGTGGCCAAGAACGCGACGGTCACGAACGCGGAGACGATGGCGACCACGCACGAGAACATCGCCGTCAACGGGAGGGGGTTCGCGGTTTACTGGCTGGGCGGCGACTCCAAGACCCACCCGAAATGCACTCAGGCCAACGGGTGCTTCAAGTTCTGGCCGCCGGTGACGGCCGCATCGGCCAAGGCGCTCAGCAAGGCCACGGGGATCAGCGGCAAGCTCACGAGCTGGAAGCGCAACGGCTTCACCCAGGCCGTGCTCGGGGGGCATCCGATTTACACGTTCGCCCCTGACACCAAGAAGCACGACGCGACCGGGGACCACGTGGTCGCCTTCGGCGGCACCTGGCACGTGGTGACCGCGGCCGGTGGTAAGTCATCGGCCCAGACCGGGCAGCAGAGCAACCCGACCCCCAACCCGTACCCCATGGGGTACTAGCCCGCGGTACTGATTTCGAGGCGGGCCGCCGATCGCGGCGCGCCCGCCTCGCTATACTTCCTGAAGCGATGGCCGCTGAGCGCCTCGAAAACAAGCCCTGCGGGGGCCGGTATGGCGACATCATTCAGGCGATCGGGCACACGCCGCTGGTCGAGCTGAAGCGCCTGAGCCCCAAGCCCGGCGTACGGCTGTGGGCCAAGCTCGAGTCTCGCAACCCGACGGGTTCGGTTAAGGATCGGGTCGCGCGCGCGATGATCGAGGACGCCGAGGAGAAGGGGCTGATCCGGCCCGGTCAGACGATCCTCGAGCCCACCTCGGGCAACACCGGGATCTCGCTCGCGATGATCTGCGGCCGTAAGGGCTACCCGGTCAAGGTCGTCATGCCCGAGAACGTGACCCGCGAGCGGACAGAGCTGCTGCGCATGTACGGCGCGGAGATCGTCTACTCCGAGGGCGCCAAGGGGTCCAACGGCGCGGTCGAGCTTGCGCTCGACATGGCGCAGAAGGACGCCTCGTACTACATGCCCTACCAGTACGGTAACCAGGCCAACCCCGGTGCCCACTACAACGGGACCGCGCTCGAGATCCTCGAGGAGCTCGACGAGGTCGCCGCGTTCGTGGCCGGGCTCGGGACCGGCGGCACGCTGATGGGCAACGGGCGCCGCCTCAAGGAGGAGCTCGGCGATCAGGTCAAGATCGTCGCCGCCGAGCCGATGCAGGGCGAGCCCGTCCAGGGACTGCGCTCGCTCGAGGACGGCTTCATCCCGCCGATCATCGACCTGTCGGTGCTCGACCGCAAGATCTTCGTGACCAACGCCGACGCGATCGTGTTCACGCGCAGGCTGCTCGACGAGGAAGGGCTGTTCGTCGGGGTCTCCTCGGGGGCGATCGCGCGCGTCGCGCTGCGGATCGCGAACGAGCTCGACGAGGGCAACGTCGTGTTCCTCGTCGCCGACGACGGCTGGAAGTACCTCTCATCGGGCATCTACACACGTCCCCTCGAGGAGATCGAGAACCTGGACTCCACCGTCTGGTGGTGATCCGGAGCGCCGCTACGCTGGCGCTGATGGTGCAATGGTGACCGACGAAGCGTCGGAGGGCGAGCCCTCCTCCCGAAGAGGATTGCTGCTGGCGGCGGGAGCGGGCCTCGCCGGCACGGTGCTGGCTGGGTGCGGAGGCCAGTCGATCCGCCAGCAGGTCCACAACTCGAAGCCGTTGCTGTCGAGCGACGTCGACCTGCTCAACAGCCTGCTCCACGTCGAGCACGTCGCGATCGCGGCCTACACCGCCGGCATCCCGCTTCTGGCGCAACCGACCGCCAAGGCCGGCCAGCTGTTCCTGAACGACGAGCTGTCCCATGCCGGCGACCTGGCCGGGCTCGTGCGGGCGGCGGGTGGCAAACCGATCAAGCCGGCGCCGAGCTACGCGCTCGGGCACCCGCGCAACAGCGAGGAGGTGCTGATGCTGCTGCACTCGATCGAGCAGGCTCAGATCACCGCCTACCTCGACGCAATCCCGCGCCTTGAACCAGGGACCCTCAAGCAGCAGGTGGCGTCGATCCTCGCCAACGACGCGCAGCACGTCGCGGTCGTGCGGGCCGCGCTCGGGCAGCCGGCGATCCCGTCGGCGCTGGTGACCGGGCGGGAGTGAACTTCTTGAGTCGTCTGTCCACCCGACGCGAGATCGTGGCCGGCATCGGAGGTGCGGTCCTGGGAGGTGTGGTCGTCGGCGGTGTGACCGCGGCGTCGGCCGCTGCGGACGCGGCGCCGATGAACGACGCCCAAGCGTTGTCAGACGCGCTCGAAGTCGAGCGGTTGATCGTGCTCGCCTACCGTCGGGTGCTGGCGTCCGGGGCGCTGGAGACCGACATCGAACGCGCGATCGCGCCGTACCTCGGGCACGAGATCGAGCACGTCAACACCGTTGCGGCGCAGCTGCGGGCGATCGGCGTGAGCGCGCCGGCGGCGCCGCTCGAGGTGTCGGCGGGAGCCGCGCTCCTCTCCAAGCAGAACATCCCCGGGAGCCTCACCGACCTGCACTCGCAGAAAGACTGCCTGCGGCTGCTGGTCGATCTCGAGTCGCTCGCCGAGGGGGTGTACTTCAACGCGCTCAAGGTCCTCAGCACGAGCGCTCTGCAGACGCTGGCGGCGCAGATCATGGCGTGCGAGGCGCAGCACTGGACGGCGGTGAGCGGGCTACGGAACCCGGGCGCGTACGTAAAGGCGGTGCCGTGGCCGTTCGTGACCGGAAGCAGCTGAATTTGCGGGGGCGGCGCTGGTAGCCTCGGACCGACCATGAAGATCGCGCGAGAGCTTTACGAGGAGATCGCCGCCCACGCCCGCGAGGAGGCGCCGAACGAGTGTTGTGGGATGGTGGGCTCGAGCAACGGGGACGCGGTCGTGGTCTATCGAGCGACCAACGCCGAGGCGAGCCCGCTGCGGTTCCGGATCGATCCCGAGGAGCAGTTCGAGCTGCACTCCAAGCTCGAGGACGCCGGCCTCGATCTGGGCGCGATCTACCACTCCCACACGCGGACCGCACCGAAGCCGTCCCAGACCGACATCAACTTCGCGAAGCTGTGGCCGGGCGTGTTGTGGATCATCGTCGGGCTCGCCGACGGGGAACTCGACGTGCAGACATGGCGCATCGACGGCGGGCAGGTGTCGGACGCTGAGCTGGTCGTGGAGTGACCCGCAAGCGGGCACTCGGAGCTCGCGAGCTCTTCTGCCCCGTCTGCGGTACGTCGTATCCCGAGGACGAGCGGTTCTGCGCGGCGTGCAACGTGCCGCTCGTGTACACCGACCACGCCACCGAGATGGGCGAGGTCAGCGCGAGCCATGAGCGCGCGCGAAAGATCAAGCCCCAGCTCACCGAGGGCCGGCTCGTCAAGGTCGCCTACGCGCGCAACCAGGCCGAGGCCGAGTTCATCCAGGGGTTGCTGCTCGAGGAGGGCGTGCCGAGCATGCTCCGCCGGAGCGCCGGCTTCGACGTCCCCGACTTCCTCGCCGCCGGCCCGCGCGACGTGCTCGTGCCCGAGACGGCGGTGATGACCGCGCGCGAGGTCCTGCTCCAGGGCGAGCTGATCTCCGACGAACCGCCGGCGCGGGTGGTGGCGCCGGGGCGGCTGCTCCTGGGATTGCTGGTGGCGCTCGCGATCGGGGCGCTCGTCGTGTGGCTCGCGAGCCAGGTCGTGCACTAGCGGCCGGCGCCACTAGGCGCCGGCGGCCATCCGGGCGAGGTGGTCGCGCCAGGCCTCCTCGATCCGCGCCGGAGAGGTGCCGCCGAACGCCTCGCGCAGCGCGGCCCGCCTTCCTCGCGGGTGAAGACGGCAGGCGAGCTCGGCGGCCGCCGGCTCGCCGCGCTCGCGGACGAGCAGGTCGATCACGGTGCCGCCGAGAAGCGGCGCGTCCCTGAGGCCGGGCGGGAACGCCGGCCGGCGCCCCTCGCGCAGCCGGCGTGCGATTGCCGGCTGGGCGTGCGTGGTCTGCCCACCGAACCAGCGCGCCGCGCCCTCGACCAGCCACGCCCAGCGCAGCTCGGCGCGGATCCGGCGCGGGGTGGTGCGCATCGGCACATCCGGGTTGTTCTCGATGATCACGCGCCGCGCGTACAGCGCGGACGCAGTGGCGGCGAGCATCTCGCGGGAGCCCGGTACGGTCGACGCCCGCGCCTGCAGCCGGTCGGGACGCAGCACGTGCAGCTCTTCGGGGCCGCACCAGCCTGCGACGTACCGGCGCGCCGCCGGCGCGGCCACGATCCAGGTGAATGGAACCAGCGGACACGCGACCGATAGCGACGCGACGCCCGAGTGAAATACCACCGACATTCCGTCGACCGTCTGCGGGAAGTCGCGGGCGAGTCGCTCGCGGGTGCGCTCGAGCGAGTGCAGGACCCGATCTACGTCATCGGCAAAGGTCGAGTCGTGCCGCGCGCGAAACGACGGCGACGCCGACTCGACCCATGCCACCTGACGTAATTCTGTTGTAAGCCGTTGACCCGGTTGGCTGCCCGGGTCAGACCAGGACCGGCTCGCGGTCCGAGGCGATCGCGGCGATCTCCTCGGAGGCGCGGTCGAACTCGTCGTCCGACAGCACGGGAGTGCCCTCGAACGGGAGGTCACGGGTCAACTCGAGCCACGATCGGCAGCCGCCGTACTCGTCGCGCACCTTCACGGTGACGGGCCGCGGGATGCGGTACGTCCGCAGAAGGATCACGTGCAGCGGATGACGCCTCTTCCATGCGAGGCGCTTCTCGGCGTAGTCGCTCGTCCAGACGTAGAACGGCGACAGCGCGTCGACGGTGCGACGGTCGGTGATCGTGTAGTGAGCGGCCACCTCGGCCCACGCCCGGATCCGCACCCGATCGGGCGGCGGGATCTCGCGGTTGCGGCGCAGCGCTTGAGGCGACGGCTCACCGTCACTCCAGACGCCCTCCTCGAGGGCGCGAGTCAACTCCGGTTGATGTGACTCCCGCACCAGGTCGGAACACTGATGGTCGAACGTCGGGTACAGGAAGAACCGGTCGTAGTCCAGCTTGAAGTGCTTATCGGGCTCGCGGATGCCGCCCTTGCGGAGAGTCAAAAGCTGCTCTCCTTCGGCAAGGGCCCGCACGGTCACGGCCCATTCTTTGAAAGCAATCGGCATATGGGAAACGGAGGGAAACGGGGGATTGAACGAAAGGAAGCCCGTGCGCGGTACATATGGAAGTGCGCCACAGGAGGGATTGATTGTACGCGAGAGTTGGCAAATCGCCAAATGTCACCGCAAATCGGTGGGTTTGCTGTGGACGTCCCGCGCGGAACTCGTGCTGGGCTTGAAGAATCGGCCCGGCAACTGTGCGAATCGCCACGAACACGGGGCATCTCGGCGTGACCTCTATCCGCCCCGGAGGCGTGTGAAACCGGTTCCAATAAAGGGTCGCTGAACGAACAAGTTGTCGGATCCCGAACTATTGGTCGTTTGTGCGACTTTGGACTAGTTAGCAGCTAGCACTTTGCGCGCCGCCCGCCCGCCTACTTGGCCCGGCCGTGGCCGTCGTCGGGCCGGCCGTGGCCGCCGCCACCGGGGGTCTCGATCCGCAGCCGCTGGCCCTGCTCGAGCCGTCCGATCGACTTTGCCGGCAATTCCTCCCCGTCGAGCAGGTTGCGCCCGACTGCCCCGGGCTCGCCCCCGTCGGCCCCGCGAGGGGCGTGGCGCCGGCGCTCGGTGATCAGCGAGTAGCTGAGCGGGGCAAGCGCCTCGATCTCTCGGACGACGCCGTCGCCGCCGTGGAACGCTCCATTCCCGCCGGAGTCCCGGCGCAGGGCGTACTCGATCATCCGCATCGGAAACTCGAGCTCGAGCGCCTCAACCGGGGTGTTCAGCGTGTTGCTCATCGCGACGTGGACGCCGCTCGGACCGTCCGCATCGGGACATGCGCCCTGCCCGCCGCCGATCGTCTCGTAGTAGACGACGTCGTCGCTCCCGAGCGTGACGTTATTCATCGTCCCCTGTCCGAGCGCGCGCCCGAACGCTCCGAGCACGACGTCGGCGACGCGAGAGGAGGTCTCGACGTTGCCGCCGACGACCGCGGCGGGGGAGCGGGCGTTCAGCAGGCAGCCCTCGGGCGCGATCACCTCGACCGGGCGGTAGGCGCCGGCGCTCGGCGGGATGTCGGGATCGGTCAGGACCCGGATCGCGAAGTAGCACGCCGACCGCGTCACCGCCAGCGGGCAGTTCAGGTTGCCCTCGTGCTGGTCCGCGGTGCCGGTGAAGTCGAGCGTCAACCGGTCGCCGTCGACGGTCGCGGTGAGCACGATCTCGAGGTCGCCCTCGCGCGCCTCGAGCACGTCGCTCGCGGTATACGTGCCGTCGTCGAGCTCCTCGATGCACGCGCGGGTACGGCGCTCGGCGTAGTCGAGGACCTCGCCGAAGGCCTGGGAGAGCTTGTCGGCGCCGTAGCGGTCGTGGAGCTCGAGCAGCCGGCGCCCTCCGACCCGACCGGCCGCGAGCTGCGCCCGGAGGTCCGCGCGGCGCTGATCGGGCCGGCGCATCTGTTCACTGAGCTCCGCGATCGCGTCGTCGTCAAGGACACGTGGTGAGATCACGACGCCCTCGTCCTTAAGCGTCGTGCTGTCGGCGGGCATCGAGCCGGGCATCGGACCGCCGACGTCGGCGTGATGGGCGCGGCTGGCCGCGAACGCGATCAGCTCGTCGTCGGCGAACAGCGGCGTGATCACCGTGATGTCTGGAAGGTGGGTGCCGCCGGCGTATGGGTCGTTGAGGATCCAGCTGCGGTCGGGGGCGTGCTCCTCGTCGAGGATCGCGGCGACCGCCGCGGGCATCGCGCCGAGGTGGACCGGGATGTGCTCGGCCTGCATCACCATCTCGCCGCGCGGGTCGAACAGTGCGGTCGACGCGTCGCGGCGCTCCTTGATGTTCGCCGAGTGGGCGGAGCGGATCAGGACCGCTCCCATCTCCTCGCACACGGCGCGGAGCGCGCCGGTTAGGACCTGGAGCTCGACCGGATCGATCTGCTTGGGGCTCATCGCTGTGACCGGGTCATGTGGACCGTGCCGGTGTCGTCGACCTCGCAGGTCCAGCTCGGGGGGATGAGCACGGTCGACTCGGGCAGCTCGAGCACCGCCGGGCCGGCGAGTGTCGTGCCGGGCACGGGGATCCCGCGCAGCACCTCGAGCTCGATCCGCTCGCCATCGAGCGTCGCCTCGCGTCGCGACTGCTCGGGATCGATCTCATCGTCGCCGCCGGCGAGCTCTACTTCGACGCCGGCCGCGGTCGCGGTCACGCGGATCGTGACCAGCTCGAGCTGCTGCTCAGAATCGCGATAGCCGTAGCGCTCCTCGTGCTCGTCTTCGAACGCGTCGCGTAGGTCTTGCGGCTCGGGGTCCGTTGCGCCTGCGATGGGGAGCTCGAACGACTGGCCGCGGTAGCGGAGCTCGTACACGACGTGGAGATCGGCGTCGGGCTCGTGCATGGCTTCGCGCGCTCGCTCGCCGAGCTCTTCTACGTGTTGTGCGATCGCCTTGCCGGTGACGTCATCGCCGCTCAGGAGCACGCTCCGCTGCACGTCGCGCCGGCGTGGCGAGACGACCATCCCGAGCGCCGCGAGCACTCCCGACGCACGCGGGCACAGGATCGTGTCGATCCCGAGCTCGTCGGCGATCTGTGCGGCGTGAAGGCCGCCGGCGCCGCCGAACGCCATCAGCGCGTACCGGCGCGGGTCGATCCCGCGCTGCACGGTGACCACCCGGAGCGCTCGGATCATCTCGGCGGCGGCGACGCGGCGGATTCCCTCCGCGCACGCGTCGATGTCGATGTCGAGCTGCTTGGCGAGCTTGCCGACCGCCTCCTCGGCCGCGTCGCGGTCGAGCTCGACGCCGCCGCCGAGCGGCGACTCGGTCGAGAGGTATCCGAGCACGAGGTTCGCGTCGGTGACGGTCGGCTCGGTGCCGCCGCGCCCGTAGCACGCGGGACCAGGATCGGCGCCCGCCGACCGCGGGCCGACCCGAGGCGCACCGCCACCGTCGCGCCAGGCGATCGAGCCGCCGCCGGCGCCAACGGTATGGACGGCGAGCATCGGCAGCGCAAGCGGGCGCCCGGCGATCTCGCCGCTGCTCCGTTCCTGGACGCTGCCGCGCTCGACCACGCACACGTCGCACGACGTCCCGCCCATGTCGAGGCACAGCGCGTCCTGCACGCCGGCCTGGCGCGCGACGAACGCGGCGCCCGCGGCGCCTCCCGCCGGGCCGGACAGCACAGTCCAGGACGCGTGGCCGGCGGCGGCCTCGACGTCGATCAGGCCTCCGTTGGACTGCATGATCGCCGGCTCGGGCAGGCCGGCTTCGTTTACGCGCTCGGCGAGGCGGCGGAGATAGCTGGCCAGCAGCGGCGACAGCGCGGCGTCGATCTCGGTGGTCGCGGCGCGCTCGAACTCGCGGAACGTGCCCACGACCTCGTGCGAGAGCGAGATGTGGGCGTCGGGCAGGGCCTTGGCGAGCGCCTCGCCGATCGTCTGCTCGTGCTCGGGGTGGCGGTAAGAGTGGAGCAGCGCGACCGCGACCGCCTCGGGTTCGGCCTCGGCGATCTGATCGGCGAGCTTGGTTGCCGCCTCGCTCGTGAGCTCGGTGAGCGGGCCGTCTGGCGTCATGCGCTCGGGTGCCCCGAAACGGAGATCGCGCGGCGCGAGCGGCGCCGGCCGCTCGGCGCACAGCCGGTACAGCTGCGGGCGGTCCTGGCGGCCGAGCGCGACGAGGTCGGTGAACCCCTCGGTCGCCACGAACGCGGTCCTCGCGCCGTGACCCTCGAGCAGCGCGTTGGTCGCGACCGTCATCCCGTGCGAGAACTCCTCGACGTCGCCGGCGGTTGCGCCGGCCTTGTCAAGGGCGGCCTCGATCGCGGCCATCACGCCCTCTGATTGGTCCTCAGGCGTGGTCGGCGCCTTGGCGGTGATCACGCGACCGTCGAGTGCGAGCACGGCGTCAGTGAAGGTGCCGCCCACGTCGACGCCGATCAGCATCGGGGGAACGTTACTTACGGGACACTGGCGCGCGCGGGCCAGGGGGCGTGACCCGCGCGCGCAGCACGGCCGGCGCGCACGGGCCCGAGGGCACGACCCATGCTGCGCACGGCCGGCACGACCGTGTGAAGCGCCGCCGCGACCCTCCCGCGGCCGCGGCGGGGACGACTAGGCCGCCAGCGGCACCTCGATCTCCTCGGTCTCCGCGAGGTGCTGATGCGACGGGCAGTACCCGTTGTGAGGGAGCGGCATCCGCTGGCACGGCGTGCCCTTGCGGGTGCTCGCCCGACACTGCAGCGGGTTGCCATACGCGTCGAAGCCGTTCTGCGGCAGGCGGCGCAGATACTCGTCCGCCAGGCTCAGATAACGCTGGATGATGCGCAGCACCCGAAGCTGCGATGACATCGGGAAGTACGCCCGAATGTCGTTGAACAGCGTCCGCGACGGATGCGCGAAGTAGTGCCGGTCGGTCGCGAGGCGCTCGACGGCCGCTTCGCACGCCTTGAGGACGCGCTCGTGATTCAGATACAGCCCGCCGTATGGGTCTTCGATGACTTCATAGGCAAGCTCACGGTAGATGGCTCGGCTGAACCGATACATGTGAAAATCACCCACTCCTAGATCCGTGCCCCCGCCAGGGCGGTCTGGTTAGCGCAGAGCGGTGCTACCCGTGATCTATGAAGTTACGGCGGTGTCAATTATTAAGCTGACGTTAACCGAAACGTGGTGTGTCCGGCGGGGGTGCGCCGATTCCCTGGATTTCAGAGCGTCTCGGCCGGACGGTCCGGCTGAATTCCGGAGCGCTAACCCTGTTCCGGAGCGGCGGGCCACGACCCTGAACCGGCCGAGTCGCTCAGTCCCAATTCTGAAGAACCGGTTTGCGGTCCGCGCCGATTGTCACGTGGGCGCCGTCGAAACGCGGGTCGCGGTCGGGGAAGTCGCGTCGCTGATGCGCGCCTCGGCTCTCGGTGCGGGCGAGCGCGCACTGGGCGATCAGCCGGACGAGCGGATGCGGGTCGCCGGCGAGCTGTCTCAGGCCCGGGCCGTCGCGCTCGAGGCCGGCGAAGCGCCAGAGCGCCTCGCGGCTGGCCCCCGAGATCGCCTGGGGGGTGGCGCCGACGGCGACGTGGTCCGTCCCCGCTTCCTCGGCCGCCGCGGGGTCGGGGTCCGGGTGGGCAACGGCCGAGCGCGCCGCCCGGGCGCCGAACACGAAGCACTCGGTGAGCGAGTTCGACGCCAGCCGGTTCGCGCCGTGCAGACCGGTGCACGAGCACTCCCCAACCGCATGGAGCCCGGCGAGCGAGGCGCGAGCGTGGATGTCGGTCGCGATCCCGCCCATCATGTAGTGGGCCGCGGGCGCCACCGGGATCAGCTCGCGCTCGGGGTCGATCCCGGCCTGGCGGAGCGCGGTGACTACGTTCGGGAACAGCGCCGAGTCGACTTCGCGCATGTCGAGATCCACCGACGGAGCGCCGGTTAGCAGCATCTGACGCGCCACCGCCCGGGCCACCTCGTCGCGCGGGGCGAGCTCGTCTACGAACCGCTCGCCGGCGACGTCGAGCAGCCGGGCCCCTTCGCCGCGGATCGCCTCGGTCACAAGGAAGCCGTCGGCGCCGTTGCCGACGACCGCCGTCGGATGGAACTGGACGAGCTCGAGGTCAGCGAGCGTTGCGCTGGCGCCCGCCGCGAGCAGCAGGCCCGCGCCGACCGCGACGGCCGGGTTCGTGGTGCGCGACCACAGCGCGGCGGCGCCACCGGTCGCGAGCACGACCGCGCCGCTCGCGATCACGCGGCCGTCGTCGAGCCGGACCCCGACGCAGCGACCGTCGGCCACGACCAGCTCGACCACGCGCCGTCCCTCGAGCACATCGATCGACGGATGCTCGGCCACGACCGCGCTCAGCTGCCGGACGAGCCGCCGCCCGGTCGCCGCCCCGCCGGCGTGGACGATCCGCCGGCGCGAGTGGCCGCCCTCGAGCCCGAGCGCGAGGCGCCCGTTCCGGTCGGCGTCGAAGCGGACGCCGAGCCGCCCGAGGTCGGCCACCGCCTCCGGCGCCTCCTCGCACAGCACGCGCGCGGCGGACTCGCGCACGGCGTCGCGGCCGGCAACGATCGTGTCGTAAAGGTGGCGCTCGGGGCTGTCGTCGGCGGACACCGCGGCGGCCAGTCCGCCCTGCGCCCACCAGCTCGAAGACTCGGCCAGCGGAGTGGCCGAGACCAGTGTTACGCGGGCGCCTTCGCGAGCGGCGCACACTGACGTGTACAGACCGGCCGCGCCCGCGCCCACCACCGTGACCTGAGTGGCAAGAACCTGCACGTGGCCCGATACCGTACCCCGATGCCGTCTGCGCCCGTCTGGCTCGAGCATCCATCCTCGCTGCTGCACGAGACCGGCCCGCATCCCGAGCAGCCGGCGCGGATCACCGCGATCGACCGGGAGCTGTCAAAGCACGATTGGTTCGGGTTCGAGCGCGTCACCTCTCCGGCGATCGATCGCGCGCTGCTCGAGGCCGTCCATCCCGAGGCGTACGTCGCCTCGATCGAGCGGGCCTCGGCACAGGGCGGTGGCCACCTCGACGCCGACACGATCGTCAGCCCGCACTCGTTCGAGGCCGCGTTGCACGCCGCCGGCGGTGCGGTGCGGATGGTCGACCTGCTGCTCGGCGACACGGCTCCGTACGCGTTCAGCGCCCATCGCCCTCCGGGGCATCACGCGCTGCCCTCGCGCGCGATGGGCTTCTGCCTGTTCAACAACATCGCGGTCGCCGCCCAATACGCGCTCGACGTCAGGGGTCTCGATCGCGTGATGATCGTCGACTGGGACGTGCATCACGGGAACGGGACCAACGACATCTTCCATGCCAGCGATCGGGTGCTGTTCGTCTCGATCCACCAATCGCCGCTGTATCCCGGCACGGGGCCGGTGAGCGACCTCGGGTCCGGCGACGGTCGTGGCTTCACCGTCAATCTCCCGGTGCCCCCGGGCGCCGGCGATCGGGTGTTCTGCTCGCTCGTCGATCACGTCGCGGTGCCGCTCGCGCGGTCTTTCGTGCCTCAGCTGCTGCTCGTGTCGGCTGGGTATGACGCGCATCGGGAGGACCCGCTCGCCGAGTGCGAGGTGACCGAGGACGGATTCGCCGCGATGGCGCGCTCGCTCCACGCGGTGGGCTCGGAGCTCGAGGCCCCGGTCGGGTGTGTGCTCGAGGGCGGGTACGCGCTCGGCGCGCTCGCGCGGTCGGTGGCCGCGACACTCGTGGCGTTGAACGAGCCCGTGGCGGGTCGGGCGGGCGATGCGGACGGCGTCGTGCCACAGGCGCGCGACGCACTCGAGCGGCTCGCGCGGTGGTGGCCGGCGCTGGCCTGAGTTCGGTACAGTTCACAGCGGATGGATCCCAGGCTCTGAGTCCCAGCTCTTTCGCGCCGTCGCCGCTCGCGCCGGCCCCGCTGCTCTCGTCGTACCTGGAGGTCCTTTGTCGGTTCGTAGTAACCCGTCGCCCAGCCCCATCGCCACCGTCGCGCCAAGCGGCGAAGCCGCCGTGTCGATGCACGGAGTCGTCAAGCGGTTCGGCTCGGTGGTCGCGGTCAACGGCCTCGAGCTCGACGTGCCCGCGGGGCTCTGCTACGGCCTGCTCGGACCGAACGGCGCCGGCAAGTCGACGACGATGCGGATCCTCACCGGCCAGGCGGTCGCGGACCGCGGCTCGATCGAGGTGCTCGGGCATCGCCTGCCGATGGAGTCGAAGCTCGCCCGAGCACGCATGGGCGTCTGCCCGCAGGAGAGCGACCTCGACGTAGACCTCGGCGTCCGCGACGTGCTCGAGGTGTTCGCTCGCCTGTACCGCGTCCCCTCGCGCGAGCGGGCGGCCGCGGTCGAGCGTGCGCTCGCGGTCGCCGGCCTCGAGCAGCGGGCGAACGACCGGGCGGTGGCCCTGTCGGGCGGGATGCAGCGGCGGCTGCTGATCGCGCGGACGCTGATCCACGGCCCCGAGCTCGTGCTGCTCGACGAGCCGACCGTCGGCCTCGACCCGCAGGTCCGCCAGGAGTTGTGGTCGCTGATCGTTGCGCTCCGCGACGAGGGCGCGACCGTCCTGATGTCGACCCACTACATCGAGGAGGCCGAGCGGCTCGCCGACCGCGTGGCGATCATGGCCGGAGGGCGCGTGGTCGCGGAGGGCTCGCCGGGCGAGCTGATTCGCGCCCACGCCGGCCGAGACGTGGTCGACGTCCAGGGATCCGCAGCGGAGCTCTCGCGGCTCCGCTCGGACGCGGAAGCGAATGGGCTGCCGACGAGGCGCTCGGGTCCGGCGTTGACGTACCTGCACGCCGACTCGTTGGACGGACGAGTGCCGGCGGGCGGGCGCCGGAGTGCGACGCTCGAGGACGTTTTCGTGCGGCTCACCGGGGACTACGTCGAATGAGCGGCCTGCGGCCCGGTCGCATCGAGACGCCCGCGCTGACCGCGGTGTGGGTCCGCGAGTGGACGGTGTTCAGCTACTTCTGGCGTACGCGGACGTTCGCCGCGGTGGTCGAGCCGGTGATCACGCTGCTCGCGTTCGGCTTTGGCTTCGGCAAGCTCGTCTCGCACGTCGACGGCATCCCCTACATCCAGTTCGTGGGAACGGGCGCGGTCGCCACGGCCGTGCTGTTCAGCGCGGTGTTCTCGGCGATGTTCGACTCGCTCTACAAGCGCCGCTACCAGCACGTGTACGACGCGATGCTGGCCGCACCCGTCGACGTCGACGAGATCGTGACCGGCGAGGTGCTGTTCATCGGCACGCGCGCCGGCATCTACGGCGTCGCGCCGCTGCTGGTCGCGTTCATCTTCGGGCTGAAGCCCGAGCCGGCGATGCTGCTCGTCCCGCTGATCGGCGTGCTGACCGGAATCGGCTTCGCCGGGCTCGGCATGGTGTTCGCGGCGATGGTGACCACGTTCGACGGCTTCAGCTACGTGATCAGCGGCGTGATCACCCCGCTGTTCCTGGTCGCCGGGACGTTCTTCCCGCTTGACCGGATGCCGCAGTGGCTGCGCTCGCTGGCGCAGCTGAATCCTCTGTACCACTGCGTCCAGCTGGTCCGCGACTGCGCGTTCGGGCTCGACCCGGCGGCCGATCTCGTGCACGTGGGCGCGCTGTGCGCGTTCGCGGTGATCGCCTGGTGGCTCGCGGTGTGGCGGACCCGCGCGAAGCTGATCCTCTGATCAGCGCCCGAGCGCGGTCCGCCACGCGGTGACGACCTCGGCCGCCATCCGGTCGGTCGAGTACTCCTCGGCGCGTGTGCGCCCGTCGATGCGCGGATCGTCTTGGCTGACGTGAGCGGCGAGCGCGTCGCGCCACGCGTCTTGCACGAACGGCGCGCAGTACGTCCCCTCGATCCCGTCAAGGGCTTTTTCGTGGATCCCCACCGGCGTCGCGAGCACCGGCACGTCGCACGCCAGCGCCTCGAGCACCGCCAGCCCGAACCCCTCGCGCTCGGACGGCACCAGGACGGCGTTGGCGGCGTTTACGTGCAGCGGGACCTGTTCGGGGTCGACCTGTCCGAGCGTCAGCAGCGGGACGTTCTTGGCGACCGCTCGGGCGCGGTCATAGCGCTTCTCCGGGCGGCGCGGATCGGCCGGGAAGAGGATGCAGGGCTGCTGCGGGTCGAGCCCGAGGGCGGCGCGCGCCTCCGCGCGTGGGATCGGGCGGAACCGACCGACGTCCACCCCGGCCGGGAGCACCGCGCGCCGGCCCTGGACCGCCCAGCGCGGGATCTCGGCCGCGAGCGGCTCGGACACGGTGGCGACGAGGTCGAGGAACGGGAGCGCCGCCAGCGTCACCGGGCGGGCGCGGGGATGAACCAGGTCGGTGCCGTGGAGCGTCACCGCCCGCACCTTGCCGCTCGCCGCGAACGCCGGCCACGCGGTCAGCCCGTAGTGGGCGTGGACGACGTCGAACCGGTCGGGGCGGTGGCGCCGGTAGAGGTCGGAGGCGGCCCGTGCATACGCCCGCCCGCCGCCAGGCGCGAACGCGAACACCTCGACGTCGACTCCGTCGATTCGGCGCAGCGCGTCTACCTGGTCGCGGACGAAGCTCCCGAGCGCCGGCCGAGCAGCGGTCGGGTACATGTTCGTGACGATCAGCGCTCGCATGGGACGCGGCGAGCCTACCGGCGGGCGGCTCTGGCACCATGCGCCGCGATGGCGCCCGTTCCCCAGCAACCCGTCGGTGTGTTCGATTCTGGCGTCGGAGGACTGACGGTCCTGCACGAGCTGCTCGTGTCGCTGCCCGCCGAGGACTATCTGTACCTCGGCGACACCGCACGGTTCCCGTACGGCGACCGCACTCACTCAGAGCTCGAGGCGTTCTCGGTCGAGATCGCCGACCATCTGCTCGGCGCCGGCGCGAAACTGCTCGTGATCGCGTGCAACTCGGCGAGCGCGGCCGCGCTCGACGCCGTCGAGCGCCACGTGCGCGCGAGCGGTCGGGACGTCGACGTCATTGGTGTATTGCGGCCGGCGGCGCAGGTGGCCGTGGTCGCGAGTCACACCGGGCGGATCGGCCTGCTGGCGACGCCGGCGACCGTCGCGAGCGGCGCTTACGAGCGCGCGGTCGCGGCGGCCGACCCGCACGTCCACCTCGAGAGCGTCGCGTGCCCCGACCTCGCCCCGATCATCCAGGGCGGGTTTCCTTTCGACGAGGCGGTGGTGGAGACCGTGCGCGGATACTGTGTCCCGCTCCGTGACGCTCAGGTCGACACTGTGATCCTCGGTTCCACGCACTATCCGCTGTGCGCCGCGATCCTGCAGAGGATGCTCGGCCGCGGCGTGACGCTCGTGTCCGCCGGGATGGGAGTCGCACGGAGCGTCGAGCGCGCGCTCGCGTCGCGTGAGCTGCTGAACCCGCAGCCCGGCGAGGGCAGCTATCGGTTCGAATGCACCGCCGACGTCGACTCGTTCCGCACGCTCGGCACGCGCTTTTTGCAGATGCCGCTCGGCGAGGTGGCCCACGTCGACCTGCGGGCTCGGCAGGCGGCGTGACCTCGGCCGGATTTCCCGAGCGGAGCTATGGACGTGCTCCGGACGCACTTCGGCCGATGGAGATCGAGCCCGGCTTCGTCCGCACCGCGACCGGCTCGGCGCTGATCTCGATGGGGGAGACGCGCGTGATCTGCACCGCCTCCGTCCAGGCGAGCGTGCCGCGCTGGCTGTCCGGATCGGGCCGCGGCTGGGTGACCGCCGAGTACGGGATGCTCCCGGCGTCCACCGGAGACCGCAAGCAGCGCGACATCAGCCGCGGCAAGCTCGATGGCCGCTCGGTCGAGATCCAGCGGCTGATCGGCCGCTCGCTCCGCGGCGCCGTCGACTTCGAGCTGCTCGGCGAGCGCACCGTGTACATCGACTGCGACGTCCTCCAGGCCGACGGCGGCACTCGCTGCGCGTCGATCACCGGTGGGCTGGTGGCGCTCCAGCTGGCGTGTGCGCGGCTGGTCGCGGACGGCGCGCTTGATCGTCTGCCGCTGACGGGCACGGTCGCCGCGGTCTCGTGCGGAATCGTTGATGGCGTGCCGCTGCTCGACCTGGACTACCGCGAGGACTCCTCAGCCGAGGTCGACGCCAACGTCGTGATGACGGGCGACGGCGATCTCGTCGAGGTGCAGGCGACGGCCGAGCGCACGCCGCTGTCCCGGGCCCACCTCGACGAACTGCTCGCGCTCGCCGCCAAGGGCATCGTCGAGCTTCGCGCGCTGCAGGATGCGGCGGTGGCCGCCGCCACGGGCTGAGAACCATGTCCGAGACGCCGACGACCGGGCGGGCGCTCGTGCTCGCGACCCGCAACGCCCACAAGTTGATCGAGATGGGACGCCTGCTCGAGCCGCTCGGGTGGACGGTCGAGCCGCTCCCCGACGACGTCGACCTCCCGCCCGAGGACGGCGCGACGTTCGCCGACAACGCGCTGGTAAAGGCGCAGGCCGCGGCCGCGCAGACCGGCCGGCCGACGATCGCCGACGACTCGGGGATCGAGGCCGCCGCGATCGGTGGCGTGCCCGGCGTGCATTCGGCGCGATACGCGGGACCGGACGCCACCGACGAGCAGAACCTCGAGAAGCTGGTCAGCGAGGCGCCGGCCGATAGTCGGCTGCGGTACGTGTGCGCGCTGGCGTACGTGAACCCCGAGAACGGCGAGGAGCGCGTGTTCTTCGGCGACTGCCGCGGGCAGATGGCCCGCGAGCGCTCGGGAACGAACGGCTTCGGCTACGACCCGGTGTTCGTCCCCGACGCCACGGGCGACAGCCGAACGATGGCGGAGCTGAGCGACGAGGAGAAGGACGCGATCAGCCATCGCGGCCTCGCGGTGCGCGCGCTGATCAGGTGGCTGCGGCTCTGAGCGCCTGCCGGCGCGCCGGCAGGCGCATGAGAACGTGCATAACTTGCCAAAAGTCCTGGAAGCGGGGGACCTTGGCCAGATAAGCGCCGGGACGCGCTCATGTAGCCAACTCGCGGGTGCGGACGCTTTGGCGCATTCTGCACGTCCCGGAGTCGCCGCCACCGACAATCCGCCGGAATCCGGTGCAAAGACGCGTCAGAGCAGGTTTATCCCGGCCGCCAGCGCCACCGCGAACGTCACCGCCGCGTAGCCGAAATAGCCCTGCAGCACGAGGATCAGGACGACGACGAGGCATACGACGACCGTTCCCAGCCAGGCGATTCGACCGAGATCCACGCCGTTATTCTGATCCGCGTCCACGGGGTCATTCTGGCCGTCCTCGCCGACGTCTGGACGCGTCGCGTCCGGCGGGGGCTCGGGACGGTCGGTTGTGGTCATCGAATTACGCAAATTACGGAAATCCGGCCTGGGCTTGCATGTGTGGGTTTCTGATCTGTGGGGAGAATGGCCCAATTCCCCGGCGACGGCGCGACGTCGGCTGTCCGCCGCTCGTGTTAGCGTCGGGAATTCCTACCACCTCGAAGGAGGGAGCAAGTGACGAAGCAGGAATTCGTGGACCAGGTAGCTGATCGTGCCGGATTGAGCAAGAAGGATGCAGCCGGGGCGGTGGACGCCTTCCTGGACACGGTCGAGGACGCGCTCAAGCGCGGCAGCGACGTGTCCTTCTCGGGGTTTGGCAAGTTCAGCGTCTCACAGCGCAGCGCTCGCGAAGGACGTAATCCGGCGACCGGCGAGCGAATCCAGATCGCGGCTTCGCGCGTCCCGAGATTCACGGCTGGGGCGGGCCTGAAGAAGGCCGTCAAGTAGCACCGTGCCGGACGCTGGATGCTGCGGTCGCGAGCGGTACGCCGTGACCGTGGCGTCCATCGAAGACGTCGCCGCATGCGGGATGCTGTGACCCTGGCGTCTATCCAGGGCGCATCCGCCGCCGCCGGTCCAGAGGAGAACGAGGTCAGTAGCTTCGGCGATCGGCTGGCGGAACGAGTCGCCGCGCGCCGGTCGCAGATTGTGCTCGGGCTGGACCCCGATCCGGGGCGCCTGTGGCCCGAGGCGATCCGGCGCGCGGACTCGGCCGCGGCGGCCGCCTCGCAGCCGACCGCCGCCGCCGCGACCACGGCGCCGGCGCCCACCGCGCCGGCCACCACCGCGCCGGCGACCGCCGCCACCAACCGAGCCGCCCGCGCCGTCGCCGCCCACTGCGCGCTCGCGATCGAGGCGACCGCCGGCGAGTGCGTCGCGGTCAAGCTCCAGGTCGCGTGCTTCGAGCGACTCGGGGCGGCTGGATGGAACGTCCTGGCCGAGACCGCCGCGCTCGCCCGCGACTACGGCCTGCTGGTGATCGCCGACGCCAAACGGGGCGACGTCGACGTCACCGCCCTCGCTTACGCCCAGGCCTTCCTCGGCGAGACGCCCAGCCCGTATGGCCCGATCCCGGGCCTCGGGGTCGACGCGATGACGGTGAACCCGCTACTCGGCCGCGACTCGCTCGAGCCGTTCGTTCAGACCGCGCGCGCCCACGGCCGCGGGCTGTTCGTGCTCGTGCGCACGTCGAACCCCGGCGCTGTGGACGTCCAGGAGCAGCTACTCCGGGACGGATCCGCTGTGAGCGAGCGCCTCGCCGCGCTCGTCTCGGATGCCGGCGCCGGCGGGATCGGGACGGCAGGCCTGTCGGATGTTGGCGCGGTCGTCGGCGCCACCGCGCCCGAGCGGCTCGCGGGGCTCCGCGAGCGGATGCCGCACGCCGTGTTCCTGCTGCCCGGGGTCGGGGTCCAGGGTGGGAGCGTCGAACAGCTTGCGCCGGCGTTCGCCTCCGGGCCGGCCGCCGGGCTGATCGCGGCTTCGCGGGGGATCGTGGCGGCGCACGAGAAGGTCGGCGGGGATCCTGCCGCGGCGGCCGCGCGCGAGGCCGGCCGTCTGCGCGAGCTGGCGTGGCGCCTGACGGCGTGAGCACGCCTCGCCGGCGCGGACTTCGCTTCCCGCGCCAGATGAGCGTCTGCACACCGGAGAATGGTCCGTGCCGAGGGCGCAGGTATGATCGCCGGTGCGATGGTGGGGTGGAGGAACCCGGCGCGCTACATCGCGCCGCTCGCGCTGGCCGCGGCGGTTGCCGCTACGTATCTGGTCGTCCAGCACGCGCTCTTGCACAAGCACAGCTCTACCTCAACGACGACCACGCAGACCACGTCGACGGTCGTCCATCACCACGGGAAGGGTTCGTCGACCCCGTCGAAGGCGAAGTTCTACGTCGTCAGGCCAGGGGACTCGCTTTCCGGGATCGCGGCGAAGACCGGCGTCCCGATCACGACGATCGAGGCCCTGAACCCGCACCTCAACCCGAACGCTCTCCAGCCCTCGCAGCGCATCCGGCTGCGGCAGTGAGGCAGTCGTGACTCGACGGATGGCCGCGGTGGCGGTCGTACTTGTGGTTGCGCTGGCGGCCTTCGGAGCGGTGATGGGACTGGTTTCGCCGCGGGCCGCGCGTGCCGGTTCCCCGGCGACGCAGACCGCGCCGGCGACGGGAGGCGCGCCGTCTAACGGGACGCCGAGCACGACGACGCCGGCGACCACCGCCACCACGCCCAAGCCGCCACCGCCACCGCTCGACGTCCGCGCCGCCGCCCTGATCGAGGAGGGCAGCGGCGACCAGCTTTACGGCCAGAATGCGGGCGCGCAGCTGGCGATCGCGAGCACGACCAAGCTGATGACCGCGCTCGTCACGCTCGAACACGCGCCGCTCAGCCGCGTGTTCGCCGACCCGGACTACATCCCGGCGGCGGAGGACTCCCAGATCGACCTCGAGCCCGGCGAGCGAATGAACGTGCACGACCTGCTGACCGCGATGCTGCTTCCGAGCGCCGACGATGCTGCGGTGGACCTTGCCTACAACGTCGGGCACGGGTCGATCAGCCGCTTCCTCGGGATGATGAACGCCCGCGCCCGTCAGCTTGGGCTGACGCACACCCACTACACGACTCCGAGCGGGCTCGACACGCCCGGCAACTACTCGAGCGCGGACGACCTGGCGACGCTCGCGAGCTATCTGCTCCAGCACGAACCGTTCTTCAAGCGGACGGTGGCGGAGACGCACGCGGTGCTGCGGACCGGAAACCACGTCCGCGACGTAGTCAACCTGAATGACCTGGTCGCACGCTACTCGTGGGTCAACGGCGTCAAGACCGGCCACACGCTCGACGCCGGCTACGTGCTCGTGGCCTCGGGAACTCATAACGGGATGACGCTGATCGACGCCGTGCTCGGCACCTCGAGCGAGGCCGCGCGCGACTCCAACGCGCTCGCGCTCCTCAACTGGGGCTTCGCGAACTTCGGCATGCGCACCCCGGTCCACGCGGGCGCGGTGCTCGCCCGACCGGCAATCGAGGGCAAGACCGGCGCGCACGTGCCCCTGCTCGCGGCCTCGACGTACACCCACGTGTTCCCGCGCTCGGCCAAGGTCAGGCTCCGAGTCAACGCGCCGGCGCAGCTCACCGGCCCGATCACCAAGGACACGCAGGTCGGATCGGTGGCGGTCGTCCAGGGCGGCCGGGTCGTGACGCGGATCCCTCTGCTGGTGGCAGCCGCGGTGCCGCAGATCAGAAAGCCGAAATCGATCTCGAGCGTGGTTGTCGTATCCGTTACGCTGTCAGGACTGTTGGTGGCGGCAGGTGCGGCGATCGGGCTGACCATGTTTTGGCGCGAATGGACCAGGGGAACGAGGCGCGGCAGGCCTCGGCCAGCTAAGCCGCGATGATCATCACCGTCACCCTCAATGCCGCGCTCGACAAGACGCTCGAGGTGCCGAACTTCAGGGTCGGCCGGCGTCACCGGTCCGTGGAGCAGACCACGATGCCGGGCGGCAAAGGAGTCAACATCGCCCGCGCGCTGAAGCGCCTCGGGCAGCCCGTGATCGCGACCGGGCTCGCCGGCGGCGCGACCGGCAACCAGATCGTCGACGCGCTCAACGCCGAGGCGATCCTCAATGGCTTCGTGCGGATCCGCGAGGAGTCGCGGACGAACACGGCCGTGCTCGACCCGACGACCGGGCTCCAAACCGAAGTCAACGAGCGGGGACCGGCGGTGTCCGCCCACGACCTCGAGCTGTTCCGCGACAAGCTCCTGTACCTGGCCAAGGGCGCGAGCATGTGCGTGTTCGCCGGCAGCCTGCCGCGGGGCGTGGCGCCGGACGTGTACGCCGGACTGATCCGCGAGCTCAAAAAGCTCGGCGTGACCACGATCGTCGACACCGAGGGCGAGCCGCTGCGGCTCGCGGTGCGCGCCGAGCCCAACGTCGTCTCGCCGAACGAGCTCGAGGCCGAGGAACTGGTCGGCCACGAGTTCAACGACCCCGACGACCGGGCGAGCGCGGTGGTCGAGATGACCCGGCTCGGGCCTGCCGAGGCGATCATGACCGTCTCGGACGGGTGCTACGCGCACGTGCTCGACGGCGGCGGGCAGGCGCTGTACCGGGTCCGGATCGAGGAGCAGGAATCCCGCTCGGCGATCGGCTCGGGCGACGCTTTCCTCGCCGGCTACATCGCGGCCCGCTATCTCGACCGGTCGCCGACCGAATGCCTGCGCTACGGCGTGGCGTGCGGCGCCGAATCGGTCCAGCATTTCGGCGCCGGCCTGCTCGACCCGTCGGCCGTGGACCGGCTGCTGCCCGAGGTCCAGCTCGAGCCCGTCGAGATCGGCGCCGAGATCCGCTGAGAAGACACCGCAGTTTGGAGTAATCGCCGGGCGTCGACCCCGCGGGAAGCTCCATAACGCGTTGCTAGGATCGAGCGACACGATGCTCGAAGCCCTGTTCTCGTCCGCCCCGACTACTACGCTGCCGTAATGGAAGTAGAGATCGGACGCGGCAAGAAGGCCCGGCGGGCGTACGGATTTGACGAGATCGCGATCGTTCCCTCGCGGCGCACGCGTGACCCGGACGACGTCGACATCTCGTGGAACCTCGGTCCGTACCTGTTCGAGCTTCCGCTCCTGGGCGCCGCGCTCGACGGCGTCGTCTCGCCCGAGACCGCCGGGGTGATCGGCAAGCTCGGCGGGCTGGCGGTGCTGAACCTCGAGGGCATCTTCTGCCGCTACGAGGACGCCGACTCGCAGCTCGAGCGGATCTCGACGTTCTCCAAGGACATCGCCACCCGCGAGATGCAGGACATCTACCGGGAGCCGGTCAAGCCGGAGCTGATCGCGCAGCGGATCAGGGAGATCAAGGAGCACGGCGTGGTGGCCGCCGCATCACTGACGCCGCAGAAGGTCCGCACCTATTACGAGGTCGCGCTCGACGCCGGCCTCGACATCCTCGTGATCCAGGGCACGGTCGTGTCGGCCGAGCACGTCTCGCTCGACGAGACTCGCCCGCCGCTCAACCTCAAGGAGTTCATCCGCGAGCTTGCGCCGACGCCGGTGATCGTCGGCGGCTGCGCGTCCTACCACACGGGCCTGCACCTGATGCGGACCGGCGCCGCCGGCGTGCTCGTCGGGGTCGGTCCGGGCGCGATCTGCACCACCCGCGGCGTGCTCGGGATCGGCGTTCCGCAGGCGACGGCGATCGCCGACGTGGCCGCCGCGCGCTCGCAGCACATGCTCGAGACCGGCGACATGGTCAAGGTCATCGCCGACGGCGGGATGCGCAACGGTGGCGACATCGCGAAGGCGATCGCGTGCGGTGCCGACGCGGTGATGCTCGGGTCCGCGCTCGCGCGCGCGTACGAGGCCCCGGGACGCGGATACAACTGGGGCATGGCGACGTTCCACCCGACGCTGCCGCGCGGGGCGAGGGTGGCGACCACGCCGAACGGCACGCTCGAGGAGATCGTCAAGGGGCCGGCCCGCGAGAACGACGGCACCTTCAACCTGATGGGCGCGCTCCGCACCTCGATGGCGACGTGCGGCTACCGGGACATCGCCGAGTTCAACCGCGCTGAGCTCGCGGTGGCGCCGGCTCTGCAGACCGAGGGCAAGCACCTTCAGCGTGAGCAGGGCGTCGGCATGGGCGCCAAGCCGACCGCCGCCGCTGTCAGTGTCGACTGACCTGGCGGCTGCATGAGCGCGACCAGTGTCCGGACGGGGTCTCAAGGCCCCACGGATGCCGCGCAGCGGCCCATCCAGGAAGAGGTCGTCGTCCTCGACTTCGGAGGGCAGTACTCCCAGCTGATCGCGCGCCGGGTGCGCGAATGCGGCGTCTTCTCGGAGCTTCTCCCGCATCACGTCGGCCTCGACGAGGTCCGGCGCCGCAAGCCCAAGGGCGTGATCCTGTCGGGCGGCCCGTCGTCGGTGTACGAGGAGGGCGCGCCACCGCTGCAGCGCGAGCTGCTCGAGCTCGGCGTGCCGGTGCTCGGCATCTGTTACGGCATGCAGCTGATCGCGCGCGAGCTGGGCGGCCGGGTCGAGGGCGCCGAGGTCGGGGAGTTCGGGCGCTCGGAGCTGACCGTGGCGGAGCCGGGGCGGTTGCTGGCGGGAACGCCGGCGCAGCAGAGCTGCTGGATGTCCCACCGCGACACGGTATTCGCGCCGCCGCCCGGATTCAGCGCGCTCGCGTCGTCGACGTCGTCGCCGGTGGCCGCGTTCGAGTCGACCGAGCGCGGGATCTACGGGATTCAATTCCATCCCGAGGTCGTCCACACGCCGTACGGCCAGCAGGTGCTGACGAACTTCCTGCAAGACGCGTGCGGATGCGAGCGGACGTGGAGCCCGGCCTCGGTGATCGAGGAGCAGATCGAGGCGATCCGGGCGCAGGTCGGCGACGGCCGCGCGATCTGCGGGCTCTCGGGCGGGGTCGACTCGAGCGTCGCAGCGCTGCTCGTCCACCGGGCGATCGGCGACCGGCTGACGTGCGTGTTCGTCGATCACGGGTTCATGCGCAAGCAGGAGGGTGCCCAGGTCATCCGGGCGTTTCGCGATCACTTCCAGGTGCCGCTGGTCGCGGTCGACGCGTCCGACCGATTCCTTGCGCGCCTGCAGGGCGTGACCGACCCCGAGCAGAAGCGCAAGCGGATCGGCGCCGAGTTCATCCGTGTGTTCGAGGAGGAGGCGCGCAGGCTCGACGACGTGCATTTCCTCGTCCAGGGAACGCTCTATTCGGACGTGATCGAGTCCGGCGGGAGCACCGGCGCCGCGACGATCAAGTCCCACCACAACGTCGGCGGGCTCCCAGACGACCTTGACTTCGAGCTGGTCGAGCCGTTGCGCGCGCTGTTCAAGGACGAGGTCCGAGCGGTCGGCGCCGAGCTCGGGCTGCCCGAGCGGCTCGTGTGGCGCCAGCCGTTCCCGGGCCCTGGGCTGGCGATCCGGATTGTCGGTGGCGAGGCCACGCGGGAGCGCCTCGAGATCCTGCGCGAGGCCGACGCGATCCTCCAGGACGAGATCCGCAAGGCCGGGCTGTACCGCGAGCTGTGGCAGTCGTTCTGCGTGCTCCCGGACATCCGTACCGTCGGCGTCCAGGGGGATGCCCGAACGTACGGAAACGTGATCGTGATCCGTGCGGTCACGAGCGACGACGCGATGACCGCCGACTGGGCGCGGCTCCCCTACGACCTGCTCGAGCAGATCGCCGCGCGGATGATCGGCGAGATCCGCCCGGTCGGGCGGGTCGTACTCGACATCACGAGCAAGCCCCCCGGCACCATCGAATGGGAGTAGTCTGACTCGGCGTTGTTGAGGGTTGGGGCAGTTAGTTGGGGGCGTTCCGTCGTGGCATTGGCTGTGGCGTGCGCGTGCGCGGCGCTCGCGCCGGCGGCTAACGCGTCGCTGTCGGTGCCGACCGGTGGTCCGCCGGTCACGTTCACCGGCTCGGGAACGTCCGGCGCGTCGACGGCGATCGCGCGCTTCGAGGCGGCGGCCGGCGGCAGCGACAACGGAACGCTCGCCGGCGAGCAGACCGGCGGATTCCGCCACGCCACCTGGGATCAGATCGCGCTCGACGGGAGCGACCCCGGCTCGACGACGATCGAGTCAGGGCACGTAATCGTCCCCGCCCGTAGTCGCCTGCAGCCCTGGGGCCTCGAGCTTGGCCCCGAGATCGCGGTCGCGAACGACGGCTTCCGGTCGGTCGGCTCGAGCACGACGTTCACGCCGTTCAGCGCGCCGAACGTGTGGGGGCCGTTCAACAGCGATACGGCCGAGTTCGACGTCGTCGCGCCGGCGGCCCAGGGGAGCACGCCGACGTCGGCGCAGACCCGGGGACTCGGGTTCGTCTTGCTGGGCGCCGGCGCATCCACCCAGATCCAGTACTACAACGGGACGATCCTGCTCGGCTCGGTGTCCGGTCCGGCGAGCTCGACCGCGACGTGGTTCGGCGGTCTCTTGTTCGGAGACCCGGTCGTGACGCGCGTCGTGGTGACCCTCGGCGGCGGCGAAATCTTCGGCTGGGACGGCAGCATCGTGACGCCCGGGCAGGCGAACCCCGTCGCAGGCGACGACATCGTCCAGTCCGAGCCGGCGCCGGCGCGGCCGGCGGTCGACGCGACCGCAGGCGTTCCGATCTCGCCCGTGCTCGACACGTTCACCGAGAGCACTTCGGGCGCCTACGTCGGCGCCACGATCGATTGGGGCGACGGAACGCGGACCACCGGCACGATCGTTCCGGCGGCCGGCGGGGCGCTGGCCGTGACCGGGACCCACGCCTACGCCCACGCCGGCGATGACAACGCCGTTGTCATCGTGGACGACTCGGACGGCACACAGCAAAGCTCGGACACGCTGATCCAGGTCGCCCCCCGCTCGACCACCACGAGCGTCACGTGTTCGCCGTCCCCGGTCGCGGTCACCGCCTCGACGCTGTGCATCGTGACGGTCTCCGATTCCGACGCCGGCGCGCCGGTCACGCCCACCGGGACGGTTGCGGTCAGCTCACCGACGGCGGGGGCGGCGTTCGCCGACGACTCGGGGTGCATCCTCGGCGCGACCTTCACGCCCGGCGTGGCGATCTGCGACGTCCAGTTCACGCCCACCCAGCTTCCGCCCGTGCAGGCCCGGATCGTCGCCGCCTACGGCGGCGACGACGCCCACACCGGCAGTGGCGCGTCGACGATCATCGGCGTCCGCGCTCAGCGTTGCACGCTGAAGGCGCTGTCGGTGATGCTCAAGCGCCACCCACCGGGGCTGGGCGTGCTCGCGACGTGCGACGCCCGCGCGAACGTGACGATCGCGGTCAAGGCGGTCGTGGCCCGCAAGGGCAAGTTCAGGGCGTTCAGTCTCCAGTTCGGCGACCTGCACACAAGCGTCGGCGCCGGCCGTCCGACCGTGCTCTCGATCAAGCCGTCGGCCGCCGTGGTCACCGATCTGCGGGCCGCCCAGCGCCGGCACCAGCGCGTGTCGCTGAAGCTGACGCTGACCGCGAGCTCGCACGCCACGAAGGCGACGACGACGACCAGGGTGTCGGCGCTCAGGATTCCGTAGACATCGCGGCCCGCGCCATGATCCGGCCGACGAACGGGCCGATGTCGGGCGGTAGCCCGTCGCGCGGAAACCAGCCCGCCTCGGCGAGCTCGATCAGGTCGATGTCCAGGCGGCGGTCGCCGAGGCGCGTCTGGAACAGGTGCACGTTGTCCCGATGGTGGTCGGAGGTCGTGAACAGCACGCCGAGGTTCTCCCAGTCCTCGATCCGGCGGCCGAGCTCCTCCTTCATTTCGCGCCGGGCGGCGTCGCGCGGGTCCTCGCGTCGCTTGACCGTGCCGCCGGGGAGATCCCAGTTGCGCCGACCGTAGGTGTGCCGGACGAGCAGCACGTTGTCGTCGTTGAGGAGCACGCATTTGACCCCGACCACGCGCGGTCTGGCGAGGAACCAGTACGTGCGCAGTCCGATGTACGCGCAACGAATCGCGACCCGCTTGACCTTGAGCGAGAGGGGCATGCGCCCAGCGTACGCTTTCCATCACGACCGGCCGTACGGCGCGGGATCGCCTATCATGGGCCGAGCCGCGCGACGTTCGCGCGACTTGTGCATGCCATGAAGACCTACGTAGCCACCCCCGCCGACCGCGAACGCAATTGGTTGCTCGTCGACGCCTCCGGGCAAACGCTCGGGCGGCTGGCGACGCAGATCGCCGACTCGCTCCGCGGCAAGCGGAAGCCAACGTACACACCGCACGTGGACACAGGCGACTTCGTGATCGTCGTCAACGCCGAGAAGATCGCGGTGACGGGCAACAAGCGCAACGACAAGCGCTACTACCGTCACTCCGGCTATCCCGGCGGGCTGAAGTCCCGGACCTTGAACGAGATGCTCGAGCGCCGTCCCGAGGAGGTCATCCGCCTCGCGGTCAAGGGGATGCTGCCGCGCAACCGTCTCGCGCGAAAGCAGCTGACCAAGCTGAAGGTCTACGCGGGCCCTGAACATCCGCATACCGCCCAGCAGCCGCAACCGATGGAGATCAAGCTGTGACCGAGCGCCCCGAGGACGAGCAGCAGCCCGAAGACCACGTTTCCGAGCCGGAGGCCGAGGAGCCGGCAGCGGAAGAGCCCGTCGCGGAACAGCCGGCGGCCGAGGAGCCTGCCGCTGACGAGCCGGTGGCGGAGGAGCCTGCCGCTGACGAGCCGGTGGCGGAGGAGCCTGCCGCTGACGAGCCGGTGGCGGAGGAGCCTGCCGCTGACGAGCCGGTGGCGGAGGAGCCTGCCGCTGACGAGCCGGTGGCGGAGGAGCCTGCCGCTGACGAGCCGGTGGCGGAAGAGCCGGTCGTTGAGGAGCCGGTCGCTGAGGAGCCGGCCGCCGAGCAACCGGTCGCCGAGGCCGAGGAGCCGGCGATCGCCGCCGAGGCCGAGGTCGGCGACTCGGACGCGGTCGAGCCCGGAGTCGTGATCGAGGCCGAGCAATCGCCGGCCGAGGACGATGAGCTCGAGGAGATCGAGCTCACGCCGCGGCAGAAGCCGGAGATCCCGGGTGCCGACCTGATTCCGGACATCGTGCCCGAGGGCCAGGAATTCCTCGACGCCGAAGCGCAGGCGGCCGCCGAGGCCGACGCGGAGGCGCTGGCCGCGCGTGAGCAGCGCGAGGCCGAGGAGGACGCGAGCCCGATCGCCGACGCCGCGATCGATCTGGCCGCCGGCGCGCGCTACACCGCCACCGGGAAGCGCAAGACCGCGGTGGCGCGGGTGATCATCAAGCCAGGCACCGGCACCTACCAGATCAACGGCAAGACGCTCGAGGCGTTCTTCCCGCGCGAGACGCTTCGGCGGATCATCCGTCAGCCGCTCGAGACCGTCGGCTACGAGTCCCGTATGGACGTGGTCGCCCGGATGCACGGCGGCGGCGTGTCGGCGCAGGCCGGCGCGCTTCGTCACGGTATCTCGCGCGCGCTGATCGTGGCCGATCCCAACCTGCGCGGCGAGCTCAAGCGCCGCGGCTTCCTGACGCGCGATCCGCGCGTCAAGGAGCGCAAGAAGGCCGGTCTGAAGAAGGCCCGCAAGCGGCCGCAGTTCTCCAAGCGCTAGGAGACAAATGGCTCGCCAGCTGTTTGGCACGGACGGCGTCCGCGGCCGGGCGGGACACTTCCTGACCGCCGACCTCGCGCTCGCGCTTGCCCGCACTGCGGCGGCGCGTCTGGACGCGGAGCGACCCCAGGTGCTGATCATCCGCGACACGCGGGAGTCGGGCGAGATGCTCGAGTCGGCGATCGCTGCCGGCGTCGCCGCGGCGGGCGGCGACGCCTGGCTCGCCGGCGTGCTTCCGACACCGGCGGCGCCGCTGCTCGTGCGCCGGCACGGGCTCGACCTTGCCGCGGTCATCTCGGCGTCGCACAACCCTTACGAGGACAACGGCATCAAGCTGTTCGCCGGCGACGGGTTCAAGCTCCACGACGACACCGAGCACGAGATCGAAGCGGCGCTCGAGACCGCACCACCGCCGCCGCCGCACATCGGTCGGATCCGGCCGTTCGACGGCGCTCTCGAGGACTACCTCCAGCAGCTGTCCGAGCGCTTCGCGGGTCTGGACCTGAGCGGAATGCGCGTGCTGCTCGACTGCGCCAACGGCGCGACATTCCAGGCGGCCCCCGAGATCTTCCGCAGGCTCGGCGCGACCGTCGACGTGATCGCCGATCAGCCTGACGGGCTGAACATCAACCAGGGGTGTGGATCGACCCATCTCGACGGGCTCGTCGAGCGCCTGACCACCGGCAGCTACGACGTCGGGTTCGCGTTCGACGGCGACGGGGACCGGGTCCTGGCCGTGGACGGCCGCGGCACGGTCGTCGACGGCGACGAGCTGATCGCGCTCGCGGCGCTTCACCTGCGCGACGCCGGGCGTCTGCCCGGCAACGGCGTGGCGGTCACGGTCATGACCAACTACGGGTTCCACCAGGCGATGCAGGAGGCGGGCATCGAGGTCGCGACGACCGCCGTCGGCGACCGCTACGTGCTCGACGAGCTCCGACGGCGAGGCTGGGGGCTCGGAGGCGAGCAGTCCGGCCACATCATCGATCTCAGCTTCGGGCCATCCGGAGACGGGATCGCGAGCGCGTTGCTCACGCTCGAGGCGCTCAGCGGGCGAGACCTCGCCGACCGGGGCGCGATGGAGAAGCTGCCCCAGCGCCTGGTCAACATCCGCGCGGGCGACCGGCACGGACTCGCCGCCGCGATGGCCGACCCCGGGGTGGAGGAGGCCGTGGCTCGCGAGCACGAGGGGCTGACCGGCCGTGGGCGCGTGCTCGTGCGGCCGTCGGGCACCGAGCCTCTGATCAGGGTGATGGTGGAGGCGCCGAGCCAGCAGGAGACCGACGAGGTCTGCGAGCGTTTGCAGCGGATTGTCGAGGCTGCGCTCGCGTAGGTTCGCGCCGAACGGTAGTCCTGCACGCGGTTGTGCGTTGTTGAGTCGACCTAGCTTCTGGCTAACATCGTCCGATTCCTCGGACAGGGACCGGAAGGCAACACCGGGTTTGCCCGCCACGAAAGGGGAACTTAGGACGCAATGTGTGGAATCGTCGGCTACGTCGGCCCGCGTAAAGCGCGGCCGGTCCTGCTCGCTGGACTCGAAAAGCTCGAATACCGGGGCTACGACAGCGCCGGCATTTCGGTCCTCCACGGAGACCGGATCGATGCCATCCGCGCGGTCGGCAACCTGAGCGCGCTGCGTGGCGCGATCGCGGCCTGCGGCGGCAGCCAGGATCAGGGCGGCGGCGGCGGCGCGGTCGCTGTCGCCGAGCGACCCCAGCCGGGAACCGGCATCGGCCACACGCGCTGGGCGACCCACGGGCGCGTCACCGAGGAGAACGCGCACCCGCACTTCGACAACACCGACCGCGTCCACATCGTCGTCAACGGGATCGTCGAGAACTACATCTCGCTCAAGCGCCGGCTGGTCGCCGAGGGCGCCGTGTTCACCTCCGAGACCGATGCCGAGGTGATCGCGCACCTGGTGGCGCACCACAACGACGGCGATCTCGTCGAGGCGGTTCGCCGCGCGTACGCCGAACTGCGCGGCCACTACGCGTTCGTGGCGATGACCGCGGACGAGCCCGGCTTGCTCGTCGGGGCACGCAAGGAGTGCCCGCTGATCATCGGCCGGGGCGACGGCGAGCAGTTCATCGCGTCGGCGATTCCGGCGTTCCTGCGCCACACCCGCCGCGTCCAGTACATCGAGAACGACGAGATCGTCGTGCTTCGGCCCGAAGGGGTCGAGTTCTCCACCGCCGACGGCACCCCGCTTACGCGGGAGATCGTCGAGATCGACTGGGACGCCGACACCGCTGAGAAGCAGGGCTACGAGACATTCATGCTCAAGGAGATCCACGAGCAGGCCGACGCGGTCGCGGAGACGATCGGCGAGCGCGCGGCGCGCGGGGTAGGGATCGATTTGGGGATCGTGGCGCCGGCGAACGCAGAATCCACCCCGATCGACGACGACCTGCTGCGAAGCGTGCGTCGGATCGTGGTCGTCGCCTGCGGAACGTCGTACCACGCCGGGCTGATCGGCCGGTACGCGATCGAGGAGTTCGCGCGCGTGTCGGTCGAGGTCGAGATCGCGTCCGAATATCGCTACCGCAATCCGGTCGTCGGCCCCGGCGACCTCGTGATCGGGATCTCGCAGTCCGGTGAGACCGCCGACACGCTGGCGGCGATGCGGACCGCGCGTGACTGCGGCGCGAAGGTGCTCGCGATCACGAACATCATGGGGTCGCAGGCGACGCGCGACGCCGATGGGGTTCTGTACACGCGCGCCGGCCTCGAGATCGGGGTCGCGGCGACGAAAACCTTCGTCAGCCAGGTGGTCGCGATGTACCTGCTCGCGCTGCGGCTGGCCGAGCTTCGCGGCACGCTCGAGCCCGACGTGCTCAAGGCGACGATCACCGAGGTCAAGCGCCTGCCCCACCGAATCGCCGAGATGTTCGAGCGCGACATGGGTGGCGTGGCCGCCGTCGCCGAGGGCGTGGCCGACGCCGACTTCTTCCTGTACCTCGGACGCCATGTGGGTCTCCCGGTCGCGCTCGAGGGCGCGCTCAAGCTCAAGGAGATCTCCTACATCGCGACCGACGCGTACGCCGCCGGCGAGATGAAGCACGGCCCGATCGCGCTGCTCGACCAGAGCACGCCGGTCGTCGTGGTCGCGACCGAGTCGCCGGTGCTCCAGAAGGTGATCTCGAACATCCAGGAGGTCCGGGCTCGCGGTGCCCGTGTGATCGCGATCGCCACCGAGGGCGACGAGGAGATCGCCCAGCACGCCGACGAGGTGATCGAAGTGCCGCGGACCGAGTGGATGCTCGCGCCGCTGCTGGCCGTGATCCCGCTGCAGCTGCTCGCGTACCACATCGCCCGCCGGCGCGGGCTGAACGTCGACCAGCCTCGGAACCTGGCGAAGACCGTCACGGTTGAGTGAGGTTTTGAGCCGCGCCGGCTATCGCGTCGGCATCGATCTGCTTGAGATCGACCGGCTCGAGCGGGCGCTTGAGCGCACACCGAGGTTGGCCGAGCGTCTGTTCACCGAGGCCGAGCGCGCCTACGCGGCGAGTCAGGGGCGGCCGGGGCAGCACCTCGCGGCGCGCTTCTGCGCGAAGGAGGCGGCGGCCAAGGCGCTCGGGATCCGGTCGTGGAACTTCCACGAGGTCGAGGTGATCGGGTCCGGCGGGCCGCCGTCGCTTCGCCTCTCGGGGAGCGCCGCGGCTCGCGCCGCGGAGCTTGGCGTGCAGGTCGAGGTGTCGCTGACACACACCCGGCGGGATGCCGCGGCCGTAGTGATCGCGAGCTAACGCGTTCGAGGGGTCCACTAGCCTCCCGGGGCATGGAGAACCTCCCCGACTGGCTTGACCCGCTTCCCGACGCCTCTGAGCAGCGCGCGCTCGACGAGTGGGCGATCGGCGAGCGCGGCATCCCGGGCGTCGACCTGATGGAGCACGCCGGCACAGGACTCGCCGACCTCGTCGGCGAGCTGGCGCCGGCAGGACGGATCGTCGCCGTGTGTGGCAAGGGCAACAACGGTGGCGACGGGTTCGTGGCGGCCCGGCTGTTGCGGGAACGGGGTCGCTCGGTCGACGTGCTCGTTCTGGGGGACGTTGCCGAGTTGCGCGGCGATGCCAGGTCGAATTACGAGCGGTTGCCCGGGGAGGGCCCGATGCCTTTCGACGCGGCCGCGCTGGCCGGCGCCGGCGCGATCATCGACGCGATCCTCGGGACGGGGTTCTCAGGAGAGCCGCGCGAGCCGGCAGCCGGCGCGATCGCAGCGATCAACGCGGCCGGCGGGGGTGCCGGCCCGGATGGGGATGCCGGTGCGCGCGCGTACGTGGTCGCGTGTGACGTCCCGAGCGGGCTGGACGCTTCCACCGGCCAGATCGTGGGCGCGGCCGTGCGGGCGCGCGCCACCGCCACCTTCCACGCCGCCAAGCCGGGGCTCTGGATCGATCCCGGCAAGACGCACGCCGGCGAGGTCCGGGTGATCGACATCGGGATCCCGGCCGGCGGTCCGGGCGAGCCGCAGGTCGGGCTGATCTCCGACCGCGCGCCCGACGGGATCCCGCGCCGCGGCCGGGCCTCGAACAAGTTCGTCGCCGGCAGCGTGCTCGTCTGCGGCGGGTCACTGGGGCTGACCGGAGCGCCGTGCATGGCGTCCGAGGCGGCGATGCGCGCCGGCGCCGGCTACGTCACCGCATGCATTCCGTCGTCGCTCAACTTGATCTTCGAGTGCCGGCTGCTCGAGGTCATGACCGTGCCGCTCCCCGATACCGACGGTGCCCTCGAGCCCTGGGGAGTGGAGGGCGTGCTCGAGCGGGCCGACCGCGCGAATGCGCTCGTGCTCGGGCCCGGCCTCGGACGGGCGACGGAGACGCAGGAGTTCGCGCGGCAGCTGGCCCGATACGCGCCGGTGCCACTGCTGCTCGACGCCGACGGGCTGAACGCCCACGCCGGCGAGCTCGCGTCGCTTGCCGAGCGTGACGCCCCGACCGTGCTGACCCCGCATGCCGGCGAGCTCGCGCGCCTGCTCGAAACCGACAGCGAGGCGGTCGGCGCGAGGCGCCTGGACAGCGCGCGCCGGGCCGCTCGCACGGCGCAGGCGATCGTCGTACTCAAGGGCGACGACACGATCGTGGCCGCGCCCGACGGCCGCGCTGGGGTCAACCGGGGCGGCGCGCCGGCGCTCGCCACCGCGGGCACCGGCGATGTGCTCTCGGGCGTCATCGGCGCGCTCCTGGCGAAGCGAATGGACCCGTTTCACGCGGCCTGCGCGGGCGTGCTCGTCCACGCCCGCGCCGGGATGCTGGCGGCGCGGGATGTCGGGCCCGAGGGCGTGATCGCGAGCGACGTGATCGCGGCGCTGCCGCGGGCGCTGGCGGTGTCGAGGGTCTGATCAATGGCTTTGCGGGCCCTCGCCCGGGTGAACGTAGCCGCGATCGAGCGCAACGTCGGGCGGCTCCGGTCCGGTCTGACCGGTGGGGCCGGGCTGATCGCGGTCGTCAAGGGCAACGGGTACGGCCACGGCCCGCTCCCGGCGGCGCGGGCGGCGCTCGCCGGCGGGGCGCGGTCGCTCGCGGTGGCGACTGCGGGCGAGGCCGCCGAGTTGCGCGCCGGCGGCGTCGACGGAGCGGTGCTGGTGATGGGCGCAGTCAGCGACGAGGAGCTACCGGTGGCGCTTGAGGCGCGAAGCGAGCTCGTGGCGTGGAGCGAGTCGTTTGTCGGGCGGTTGGAGCGCGCGTGGCGCGATTCTGGCGTCGGGGGCTCGGATTACCGCGTGCGAGTGCACGTGAAGCTCGACACGGGCATGGGCCGGCTCGGGACGCGTGACCAGGGTGAGGCGATCCGTGTCGCCGAGAGCGTCGCCGCGTCCGCGCCGGCGCTCGAGCTCGCCGGCGCGATGACCCACTTCGCGAGCGCTGACGAGGACCCCTTGTTCACGTCGGAGCAGCTCGCGCGGTTTGAGCCGTTCGTCGGAGCCATGCGAGAGCGGTGGCCGGGGATCGTTGTGCACGCCGCGAACAGCGCGGCCACGCTGCGCGAACCCGCGAGCCATTACGACATGGTCCGCTGCGGGATCGCGATCTACGGTTGCGACCCGATGAACGAGGAGCCGGCCGCGCACGGCCTCGAGCCGGCGCTCGAGCTGACCTCGTACGTGGCGGCCGTCAAGGTCGCGCGCGCCGGCGACAGCGCCGGGTACGGCCGGCGCTGGGTGGCGGACGACGACACCTGGATCGCGACGGTGCCGATCGGGTACGGCGACGGGATCCGCAGAGCGCTGACCAACAACTGCGACGTGCTGATCGGAGGCCTGCGCTACCCGGTCGCGGGGACGGTCAGCATGGACAACATCACCGTTTCGCTCGGCTCCTCGCCCGGCAGTGTGGGCTGCGGCGATCGGGTGACGATCATCGGCGTAGACGGGGCCGAGCGCCAGACGGCCGAGGACGTGGCGCGCCGGATCGGCACGATCAACTACGAGATCCTGTGCGGGATCACGGCCCGGGTGCCGCGGAGCTACCACCGAGATGGGGTCTCGGTGTGAGCGACGATCCGCTGCGCGCCCTGGCTGAGCTGGCGGCCGAAGATTCAGCGTGGGTCGTGGGCGGGGCCGTGCGCGACCGACTGCTCGGACGGCCGACCGACGACTACGACATCGCGGTGCTCGGCGACGCGCGCCGGCTGGCCCGCGCGCTCGCGCGGTCGACCGACGCCCACGTGTTTGCGCTGTCGGACGCGTTCGGCGTCTGGCGCGTCGTCGACCGTGATCGCCGCTGGCAGGTCGACGTGCTGCCGGTGATCGGCGAATCGATCGAGGCCGACCTGGCCGGCCGCGACTTCACGATCAACGCGATCGCCGAGTCGCTCGGCGGCGGCAGGGAAGTCGATCCGTTCGGCGGCGTCTCGGATCTGCGGGCGCGTCGGCTGCGGATGGTCTCGGCGCGTGCGTTCTCCGAGGACCCGCTACGGGTCATGCGGTTGGCGCGGCTGGCGTGCGAGCTGGGATTCGACGTCGACGAGGCGACGGTCGAGTCGGCCCGGGCGAGCGCCGGCGCGCTCGATCGGGTGGCGCCCGAGCGCGTGTTCGCGGAGCTCAAGCGGGTGCTGGTCGCCGACGGCGCGCTCGCCGGGCTCAAGCTGATGGACGCGGTCGGCGCCACCGACGTCGTGCTGCCGGAGCTCACGCAGCTGCGCGGGGTCGAGCAGAGCGCCTATCACCATCTCGACGTCTACGAGCACACCCGGCTGGTCCTGGCCGAGACGATCGCGCTCGAGCGTGAGCCCGAACGGTGGCTTCCCGACCAGGCCGACGCGGTCCGGGAGTTCCTGGCCGAGCCGCTCGCCAACGAGCTGAGCCGAGGCCAGGCGCTGCGGTTCGGGGCGCTGTTGCACGATGTGGCCAAGCCGGAGACCCGGGGCGTGACGCCGGAGGGCCGGGTGACGTTCATAGGGCACGACGTCGACGGTGCGGCGATCGCGGCCGGGGTGCTCACTCGCCTGCGAGCGAGCGAACGGCTTCGCGAGCACGTGGCGGCGCTCACCCGCCACCACCTGCGGCTCGGGTTCCTCGTCCATGAGATGCCGCTCAGCCGGCGCGCGATCTACCGCTACCTGCGCGCCTGCGAGCCCGTGCAGGTCGACGTGACGTTGCTCAGCGTCGCCGATCGGCTGGCCACGCGCGGCCGCGGTTCCGAGTTGGCGATCGCGCGGCATCTGGAGCTGGCGCGCTCGCTGCTCGCGGAGGCGCTCGCGTGGCGCGAGGTGCGGCCGCGCCCGCCGGTGCGCGGCGACGAGCTGGCGCGCGCCGTGGGCCTCCGACCGGGCCCTGAGCTCGGCCAGATCCTCGAGGAGCTCGAGGAGGCGAGTTTTGCCGGCGAGATCAGCTCGGCTTCGGAAGCGATCGACCGGGCGCGGGCGATCGTGGGCGAGCCCGGGCGCTCGTCGCTCGAGCGATAGTCTCAGCGGCTGTGCGCGACCCGAACTGCATCTTCTGCAAGATCGTCGCCGGCGAGTTGCCGTCACAGATAGTTGACGACGACGAGCGGACGATTGCGTTCATGGACATCAACCCGGCGACGCGCGGTCACCTGCTGGTGATCCCACGGGAGCACGCGAAGGACCTGTTGGAAATCGACCCGGACGACCTCGCGGCGACGGTGTGGGGCGCACAGCGGATGGCGCGCAGAATCAGCGAACGGCTGAATCCCGCCGGCGTCAACCTGATCAACAGCTGTGGAGCGGCTGCCTGGCAGACGGTGTTCCACTTTCACGTGCACGTGATCCCGCGCTACGAGGACGATCCGCTGCGGTTGCCCTGGACGCCCGCGCCGGGCGATTCCGCCGAGATCGAAGCGGCCGCGCAAGCCCTGCGCTGATCCTCGTCGCCGCCCTATCCGGACGCCGTCGGCAGTCTTATCCGGGCGAGGGAAGTCGCATCGAATTAGTCCAGAAAGCCATGCATCGCGCTTCCTTGCTACCTTCCCCGGGTTGGTCGGGGCCCTCAGGCACCTGACCGGCGTGTCCGATAGCAGGCATCATCAAGGGGAGTACATGGCAACGGGTACCGTCAAGTGGTTCAGCGACGACAAGGGCTTCGGCTTCATCACGCCCGATGACGGCGGGCGAGACTTGTTCGTTCATTTCACTGGCATCGTGGGGGACGGCTATCGCTCGCTGTCCGAGGGAATCAAAGTTTCCTACGAGGAGGAGGCCGGCCCGAAGGGGCCGAAGGCCGTCAACGTCAGTAAGGTCTAGCCAGGCGCTGTCCTGGTCGATTTGCAGTAGAGAAACTCGATCCACCGGCGCCAGGTTGGTAATCGCCGCCTGGTGCGGCGCAACTGGCGCCGGGGTGTCGTGTTGAATCTGGACATGAAACGTTCTTTCTTGGCCACGGTGGGTGCGATTGCGCTCTGCGGGCTGATTCCAGCGTCCGCGGACGCGATGATCACCGAGCTCGGTGCAACCACGAGCCCGGTGATCTCACCAACCTGTCCGAAGGGCCTCGCGCCGTCGGACTGCAAGATCATTCTCAACCGGGTGACGGCGCTCGAGACGATCCGAGACAACATCGCTTACCCATCGACGGTCAAGCAGGCCGGCCGTCTGGTCGCCTTCACCGTCGGGCTGTCCGCACTGTCGACCAATGCCTCGACCGTGCAGAGTGACCTCAAGTTCCTCGACAGCACCTACGGTGGCGACGCACAGGTCGGCATCACCGTGCTCAAAAAGGTCGGCAAGAAGGCACAGTGGACCTGGCAGGTGGTCGCCCAGAGCCCGATCGTCGACGTTCAGCCCTACATCGGGCAGGTGGCTCAGTTCCCGCTGACGACGACGATCCCCGTCGTCCGGGGTGAGACGATCGCGTTGACCACGCCGACTTGGGCGCCGGTCCTCTCGATCAACCTCTCGACGGCCCACTTCGCCTACCGGCAGAGCCGCAGCCGAAACTGCCAGAACCCGCCGTCGACCGCGCAGACTCAGGTAAGCATCGGTTCGAGCACGGCGTACTCGTGCGACTACCCCGGGACGCGGATCGAGTACAGCGCGACCGAGGTCACGAACCCGGTGGCGCCGACGACGACCAAGACGACCACCACCAAGACGACGAAGAAGTGACCGTCTGAGCGCCGGCGTTTGGTTGCCGGCGCTCTCTTCGGGGCGTTTGGTTTGTGCGGGGCGGGGCGGCTGTGGGTTGCCGGCTGGCGTGTGCGGCGTGTCGCTGGCGCGTGGCGGGTCGCCGGCGGGTGTGGCGGGTTGCCGGCGGGTGTGGCGGGTTGCCGGCGGGTGTGGCGGGTTGCCGGCGGGTGTGGCGGGTTTGCCGGCGGGTGTGGCGGGTTGCCGGCGCAGAGTGCGGCCGCGGACCCGCGATCGCGCGGCCGACCCTCGATCCCGCCTAACTCCACAGTCGCTACCCCGCCGGCGGTGAATCCGGATTCAGCCACCTATGGCCGGGGGATCCCCACACTCGCCGGCGCGCCGGGGGCGAGTGCGGAGTTAGCCGGTCAGGCCGGGGTTCGCATCAGGCGTGGGCGCCGGCGCGGGACCAGGCGATAGCTCCAGGCGCCAGCGAGGCCCCTCAGGCGCTCAGGGCGGCCGTGTGGCGTGTTTGCCGGGGGGTGAGTGGGCGGCTGGCGCTGTGCGGCTAGGGGAGGCCGGTGCCGCCGCTGCCGCCACCGCCGGTGTTGCCGCCGCCGCCACCGCCACCGCCGTTGGTCGTCGGCGCGATGCCGCCGGCACCCCCGCCACCGCCGCCACCGGTGCCGCCGCCCGTGCCGCCGGTGCCACCACCGGTCGTGCCGCCGCTGGTGCCCGAGGTTGCGCCACCGCTCGTGCCGCCCGACGTGCCCGACGACGAGCTGTCGGTCCCCGTGGATCCGGACGCCGAGGGTGAGGAGCCGCTCGATGAGGTGGTCGCGGTCGTGCTGGAGGTGGAGGTCGTGGACGACGCCGCTGTCGTTGCCGGCGCGGTGATGCGGGCGGTCGGGACGGTCAGCGGCGGGGCGCCCGTCGTGTCGGTTGCCGCCGAGCCGCTACCGCATGCCGCGATGGCGGCGGCAGCGGTCGCGCCAACCGCCAGCGCGGTGAGCGCACGAGTGGCGCGACGGACGGCGAGACGCCGAGCCACGAGCAAGACCTCAGGCCTCGAGCGGATCCATCCGCCTGCCGCAGTGAGGACAGTCGTTGAGGTCCTTCTGGCAGTGCTGGTCGCACCAGTTGCAGAAGCGAAGGTTCTCGACGGCCCACGGCAGCTCGGATGGAGTCGGCGCCAGGGGAAGCAGCTGTCCCACGACTTCGAGCACCTCACCGGTCTCCCGATCGACGTAGGTCCGTCCAACCTCGGCGTCGATCACGACCTCGCGACCGGTGGATGGCGTCCTCATCCGGTACTTCTGACGCGTCCTCATCCTTGATCATCGTATAGCAGGGGGCGGATGACCGGTGCCGCGCCGGCCGGTTTCGCGGGTGGCGTCCGGGCGGTGGCGCCGGCGCTTATCGGGGTGTCGTGCGGGCGGTGGCGCCGGCGCTTCTCGGGGTGCGGTGCGGGCGGTGCGGGGTGCGGTGCGGGCGGTGGCGCCGGCGCTGATCGGGGTGCCGTGCGGGCGTCTCGCCGGGGCCTCGCCGGAGGGCGGCGGCCGCAGTTCCCGCGGTGCGGTGCACGCCGTCGAGCCCCCCTGCCGACGGCTTGGATAGAGTGCCGCCTCTCAAGGTATGGTCAAGTTGCTGGGACGCATCGCCACGCTTATGGCGGCAGCTACGATCGCGGTCACGGTAGGTGGTTGTGCACTCAAGCATCCAACCGCCGACGTGGTCAACGGCAAGAAGCTGTTCGCAGAGAACTGCGCGTCGTGCCACACGCTCTCGCACGCGGATTCGACCGGGTCGGTGGGGCCGAATCTGGACGACGCGTTTAGGCAGGATCGGGTTGACGGGGTGAAGAGCACGTCGATCGAGGGGCTGATCGACTACTGGATCCAGTACCCGAACACGGAGGGCGTGATGCCGGCGATGCTGGTCAAGGGCCAGGACGCCCAGGACATCGCCGCCTACGTGGCCGCGGTGGCGGCGGAGCCCGGCCAGGACACGGGCGCGCTGGCGGCCGCGGTGGCGGCGAAGGTGGCGCCGACGGCGGCCAACGGGAAGGCGATCTTCACCGGGGTCGGCGGATGCGGCTCATGCCACACGCTCGCGGCTGCGGGCACCACCGGCACGGTCGGGCCGAACCTCAACACGCTGAAGGCCGCCTGTGCCACGCCGGCGTCTCAGGCGGCTCGCGGTGCGACGTTCGAGAAGTGCGTCACGACCGCGATCACCGATCCGTACAAGTACATCCCGGCGGGCTACCACTCCGGGATCATGCCGAGCACGTTCAGCAAGACGCTCAGCCCGAGTCAGATCCAGGCGCTGGTGACGTTCTTGTCGTCGGCGTCGCACTAGGGTCGCTCGGCCGTCTGTGGGGGTCTAGCGCGGGCGGCGCGCATATCGCGCGGTCCGACCGCGGGGCCGCGGCCGGTCCGACCGCAGGGGCCGGCGCCGCGGGGACCTGCATAACGCATCACTCGAGCGATTCAGCCGGGGCCGTGGCGCACTACGCATGCCCCACATGCACAGTGCATCACGGCCGGCGCGAGCGCGGTCGAGCGTCGCGCTATGCATGCCCGGTGGCGCCGGGTGGTGGGGCGTGGGCCGGCGCGGGGTGGTGGGGCGTGGGCCGGCGCGGGGTGGTGGGGCGTGGGCCGGCGCGGATTCGCGGGAGCCCGAAGCGGGGTCGCGGGATGCGGACGTGGGGGTGGGGCCCCAGAGGGTTGCCGGCGCGGAACTACGACACCGTGGTCGCGCCACCGCGCGCCCGGATCCGCTCGAGCAGCTCGTCGCCGCGCCCCGCCGCCACCGCGCGCGCAGCCCGCTGCTCGTCGAGCTCGAGGCCCTGGGCGGCGGCGGCGTCGAGCAGCGTCTGGCGCTCCTCGGCCTCGCGCGCGACCTTCAGGAACAGCCAGCAGAACAGTCCGATCGTGAGCAGGCTCTCCTCGACCATCATCACGCCGGCGGCGGCGATCTGATCGCCCATCGGGCTGATGTGCCATTTGGCGTCGGTGGCGCGGTAGATCGGGTACAGGATCGTGCCCGAGAAGATCATGATGTTGGCGAGGATCGTCCCGGCCAGCCGGACCGCGATGATGTACACCAGCCGCGCCGCGTTGCCGAACCAGGCGGGCTTCGGCAGGGGCCCGAGCAGCGCCATCCACATCGCCATCCCGAAGGCGAGGAAGCTGGCGTGCTGGAGCCCGTGGATGAAGTCGTGGCGGAGCGCCGTCTGGTACAGGAACGGCGTGTGCCAGGCGTAGAAGTTGATCGCCCACACCGGGAACGCCACCAACGGGTGCGCGAAGATGCGCAGCTTGCCGATGTAGCGCCGGCGCAGCAGCGGCGCGAGCAGGGGGCCGGTGAAGCCGAGCACGAGCAACAAGGACGAGATGTCGCCGATCACCAGGTGCTCGGCCATGTGGGCCACGAGCAGCTGGTCGGCGAGCGAGTCGACGGGCTCGCTGAGGACGATGGCAAGGCTCACGAGGCCGGCGGCGAAGCACGCCTGGCGCCACGCCGGCACGGCGCGGCGCTCGTGCGACAGCGTTCGTACGCGCGCGCGATACGGCAACCAGAACAGCAGCACGATCACCGACGGCACGATTCCGTTGATCAGGCCGGCGGAGGCGAACGGGAGCGAAGTCAAGGGCACGACAGACGTCTATGGTCGCGCACCCGCGCCCCAACCACTAGGTCAGCGCGCGGATGATCAACACGATCACAACGATCGCGACGACCACGGCGAGGCAGTAGAGGAAGACCCGGAAAGCATCGGCCTCGTAACGCAGCGGGTTCGCCATGTGCGAGGCTCGGCGCTACAGCACGTACACGGACGTGTACACGATGATCCACATGATGTCGACGAAGTGCCAGTAGATCCCGGGCACTTCCATGCCGGCGTGGTGCTCGGGCGTGTAGTGGCCGCGGAACGCGCGCGTAGTCACCATCAACAGCAGGCACAGTCCGATGAACACGTGGATGCCGTGGAGGCCGGTCAGCGAGTAGAAGACCGTCGCCTGGGCTGAGTCGTGCGGAGCCCATCCGAGGTGGATGTACTCGTTGACCTGGATGAACAGGAACGTCAGGCCGAGCATGAAGGTCGACGCCATGCCGGCGCGCAGGCCGAAGCGGTTCCCGTTCTTGACGGAGGTCAGCGCCCAGTGGAGCGTCAAGGACGACGACAGCAGGATGGCGGTGTTGACGCCCGCCACGGCCTCCGGAACGACCGTTCCTCGCGCCGGCCACGGGTTGTGGGTGACCACGCGGATGAAGAAGTAGGCGGTGAAGAACGCGCCGAAGATCATGATCTCCGACATGATGAAAAGGAGCATCCCGAGCGTCGGCGCGTGCACCCGGGAGGACTGGTGCGCGGGCGGCGGGCCGTGGGGCTCGGCGTGGCCGTGTGAGATTGAGGCAGCTTCCATCGGCTAGGCGGTGCTCGAGGCGACGTCATGCTGCACGACATGTTCGACGGGCTTGCCGGTCGCGCGCCGGACCCGCTCGATCAGGTCGGTGCGGAGCCAGCCGGACTTGGTCTCGGCGAACGTCGAGATCACGATGTCGTCCACGCGGAAGTACTGGAGCGCGTTGGTGATCGCGGTGAACGGATCCGGGTCGCCGATCATCCCGGCCGCGAACATGCCGGCGCCGCGAAGCCGGTCGACCACGAGCTTCAGGCGCGTACGGGCGCGCTGGGCGTCCTGGCCGCCACCGCCCTCCTGGGGAACGACCACGATGAACAAGCGGTTGCGCCCTTCGGGCTCGGCGTCGACCTTGGCCTTGAGCACGTCAAACAGCTCGTCGCCGCTCGCGGTCCGGTTGGCGACCGCGAGGGTAACGTCGAACGGGAGTCCCTCGTTGTCGGGGTCCGCGACCACGTGCTCGACCGGCAGGCCGGTCGAGTCGCGGACGCGCTCGATCAGATCGCGGCGGAGCCAGCCCGACCGGGTCGCGGGATAGGTGGAGATGATGATCTCGTCCGGGCGGTAGGTGTGGACGGCGTCGATCGTCGCTGAGTAGGGGTCGGAGTCACCGACCTCGCCCATAGCGTCGATGTGCTCGGCGCGGGCGGTCTCGAGCGCGAGGTCGACGCGCGTCTGCGCGGCGTCGAACACCGAGTCGTCATACACCACGAGCCCGGCCCGCGGCCGGTTTTGCGGCGCCACGAGCACGAACCGCGTGTCGCCCTTGGCGGCTCGCTCACGGATCGCCTCGAGCAGCGAGCGGCCCCCGAGGGTCTCGTTCGCGACGACCAGGACGGTCTTCACGTATGACTCTCCTGGCTCGGTGGCGTCGTGAACGCCCCGGCCGCGACGCGACGTGCCTCGGCGGGCGGCTTGAAGATCCCGTGCACGGCGCCCGGGACGCCGTACTCGTACGGGCCCCCGACGACCGTCGGCACCGTGTCGAAGTTGAAGATCGGCGGCGGCGAGGAGACCTGCCACTCGAGCGTCAGCGCCCGCCACGGGTTGGCGGGGGCGCGCGGTCCGCCGCGCCAGCTGACGATCATGTTGTAGAGGAAGATCAGCGTGCTGAAGCCGAGGATGAAGGCACAGATCGAGATGAACAGATTCCAGTCGGCGAACTTCGCGGCGTACTCGGCGACACGGCGTGGCATCCCCTGGATCCCGATCAGGTGCATCGGCCCGAACGTCAGGTTGAAGAAGATGAACGTCATCCAGAAATGCCACTTGCCCAAACGCTCGTCGTACATGCGGCCGGTCATCTTCGGGAACCAGTAGTAGACGCCGGCGAAGATCGTGAACAGCGAGCCGCCGAACAGCACGTAGTGGATGTGGGCGACGATGAAGTACGTCTGGCTGACGTGGATGTCGAACGGGATCATCGCGAGCATCACCCCGCTGATCCCGCCGAGCGTGAACGCCGTCAGGAACCCGAGCGCGAACAGCATCGGCGTATCGAGGTGCAGCACCCCTCGCCACAGCGTCGCGAGCCACGAGAAGATCTTGATGCCGGTCGGGATCGCGATGATCGAGGTGGTGATCATCATCGGGATGCGGATCCACGGCGCCATGCCGGACACGAACATGTGGTGCGCCCACACGGTGAAGCCGAGGACGACGATCGCGAGCAGCGAAAACGCCATCATCCGGTAGCCGAAGATCGGCTTTCGCGATTTCACCGCGATGACCTCTGAGATGATCCCGAACCCAGGCAACATCATGATGTAGACGGCCGGGTGGGAGTAGAACCAGAACACGTGCTGGTACATGAGCACGTTGCCGTTCTTGTCGGGGCCGACGAACGCATCGAAGAAGTGGAAGTGGAGCGCGACGTCGAGCAGGATGAAGAACTGCGAGGCCGCGATGAACGGCGTCGCGATCACGACCAGCAGCGAGGTCGAGAAGTTCGCCCACACGAGCAGCGGCATCCGGAAGAAGCTCATTCCGGGCGCGCGCATCGTGATGATCGTCACAAGGAAGTTGAGCGCGGTGGCGATCGACGACGCCCCGGCGAGCTGGACGGCGATCGAGAAAAACATCTGCCCGATCGGCATCGTCGTCGACAGCGGCGCGTACGCGGTCCAGCCCGCCGCGAATGAGCCGCCCGGGGCCAGGAAGCTGAACAGCATCATGATCCCGGCGAGCGGCAGCAGCCAGAAGGACAGCGCGTTCAGGCGTGGGAAGGCCATGTCCGGCGCGCCGATCATCAGCGGCAGGACGAAGTTCGCGAGGCCGGCGAACACCGGGATCACGAACAGGAAGATCAGGATCGTGGCGTGGACCGAGAACACGCCGTTGTACTGCTCGGGAGTCAGGAACTGCATCCCGGGCTTGGCCAGCTGGGCGCGGATCAGCATCGCGAGCAGGCCGCCGACGAGCAGGAAGAAGAACGAGGTGACCACGTACTGGATCCCGATCACCTTGTGGTCGGTGTTGACGCGCAAGTAGTCGCGCCAGCTGTGGGCACCGTGACCGGAGTGGTCCTCGGGGCGGGTCGGTCGCCCGGCCGCCCAGTAGAGCCAGTAGTCGGCGGTGCCGAGCCCGAACATGAAGAAGATCGGGACCGCGAGCAGCGCGACGATCGTGATCGCATGCCCGTCGAGCACCGGGTGCTCGTGCATCAGCGAGCGGATCAGGACGGTCAGGCCGAACGCGAAGGCAAACCCGATGACCTCGAACAGCGCCGCGCGGTACCAGCCGGGTCGGCGCAGGCTCGCGGGAAGGGGAACGCGGGTCCGGGGGGCGACGGGAGCCTCATGAGCCGTGGTTGTGACCGCCATCAGTCGGCCTCCTCTCCGAGATGACTCCCGTTGTGGACAATGCGCATGCGCGTGGGCTCGCGCCGGCTACCGCTATCCATCACCACTGGACGATACCTATTTGGGTGGCGGGAGCTTCGGCTCATTTGGCCGCGCTCGACAGGAAGCTGACGAGCGATTGGATCTGAGTCGAGCTGAGGCGCTGAGAGAAGTTCGAGGGCATGATTCCGGCGCCGTAGCCGCTCGGCAGGTATGCGTAGGGCTTGGTGATCGCGGTCTCGATGCATTGGCTGAGGGTCGAGCCTCGGACCTTCTGCGAGGCCGGGTTCGCGCAATCTGTCCGCAGCCTGACATCGAGGTCGGGTCCGACCGTCCCGGTCGCGCCGGCGGCCGCGAGCGTGTGGCAGCCGCTGCACCCGCCCACGCCGGTGAAGACCGCCTTGCCCGCCGCCGCGCTCGCGCCCGACGAGCCAGAGGACCCTGAGGAGGACGAAGACGACGACGAGCCTGACGTCGACGAGCCCGATGACGACGCGCCGGCGCCGGGCACCGCGTTGTAGTCCGGCACCGCCTGCGTCACGTTGGCCGGCGGCGTTCCGACAGGCGGCGTGCCGTTGATCGGCTGCGACTTCAGCCAGCTCGCGAACACGGTCGGCGTGACCACGCGCACGCTCGACCGCATCAGCGAGTGGCCGGCGCCGCAAAGCTCCGTGCACTCGACCGGGAACGTGCCGAGCGCGTCGGGCGTGACCCGCAGCGTGGTCACGATCCCGGGCACGGCGTCGAGCTTCTCGGAGAAGTTCGGGACGAAGAAGCTGTGGATCACGTCGAGCGAGCGGATCCTGAACACCACCGGCCGCCCCTCGGGCAGGTACAGGATCGAGGAGACGACCTGCTTGCCGGGACTCTTCGGATAGGAGAACTCGAACGCGAACTGGCGGGTGGTGACGTTCACGGTCATCTCGTTCTTCTTGCTGTCCTCGTTCGAGCGCAGCACCGTGTAGGCGTACGTGCACAGCGAGATGATCAGGATCGCGGGCACCGCGGTCCACACGACCTCGAGCCGCGTGTTGCCGTGGATCGGCGGGCCGTCCATCTCCTCCTGGCCCGGGCGCATGCGGAACTTCCAGACCGAGAACAGCACGACGGTCTCGACCAGGACGAAGATCGGGATCGTGGTGATCAGCAGGACGTCGTACAGCGTCCTGATGTTGCCTGCCTGGATCGAGCCCTTGGTCGGGAACCAGGGGATGATCAGCGCGACCGGGATGGCGATCGCGCTCGCGATCACCCCGATCACGATCATCTGAAGGATCGGACGGTTACGCACGTTGGTCTTGAGTCTGCGGGCCCTCGAGCGTCACTCCGGTCCGCATCCTAAGCGTTCTGGTCGACGAAGGACGTCAGGACGCGCACCCGCGCGCCCGCGCGACGCGGGCGTGCCCTTGGCGGGGGGACGCCGGGCAAGCGAGCCGCGTTCGGACAGTCCGAGCGGGCGATCCGTTTAGGCCAGTGCCGTCCAGGGTTGAACTATGATTGAGGCAATTGTTGCAATCTAGCCAGGAGGCGTGATGCGCGTACGTGAGGGAATGTCGGACGCGGTCCTGACGATCGGCCCGAGCCACACGCTGCGGGACGCCGCCGAGGCGATGTGCCGGCGCAAGGTGGGGGCGGCGGTCGTGCTCGACCCGGATGCGCCGGGCCCCGCCGTTATCACCGAGCGCGACATCCTGCAGGCGGTCGGCTCGGGCGAGGATCCCGATCGCGAGCTCGTCGGCGATCACCTGACCTCGAAGCTGACGCTGGCGTCTCCGGACTGGTCGCTCGAGCGGGCCGCGGCGACGATGGTCCGCGGGAGCTTCCGCCATCTCGTCGTGTACGACGGCGGCGAGCTCGCCGGCATCCTGTCGATGCGGGACATCATGCGCTGCTGGACCCGCGACGGGGCGACCAGCGACGTGCCGGCTGAGGCCGTCGAGGCCTAAGCAGCTAGACAGAGGGGAGCGCGGCCGCCGACGGGCCGGCGTACCCGTTAGTGCCCGTGTTCCTCGGGCAGCTCGGCGATGTCGCGCCGGGTGTCGCCGATCCACATCACCACGACGATCACGAGCACGATCAACCCGACGATGCTCAGCAGGATGTTGATCGTCGTCCCGATCACGACCAGCGTGATCGCGATCGCGGTTATGAACGGCTTGATGCTCGGCCCGGGCAGGTGAAGCTGCTCGCCGGTCGGCGGCGCCTGGGAGGGGTGCTCGCTGTCGTTCACGGATGGACGTAGATGGCGGCCGCCACGAACGTCATCCCGAACATGACGGCGCACAGCGCGCCCGCGATCAGACCGGAGCGCAGGTTCTTGCGTGCGAGCTTTCGATCCATGGCTCGGGAGCCTACAGCTTCACGTCGGCGACCATTGCGCCGAACAGCAGCGCTAGGTACGCCAGCGAGAACAGATACAGGCGCAGAGCGCTCCGCCGGTCGGCCTTGCGGTACAGCCACAGCGCGCCGCCGATGAACGCCAGTCCGAGCACGATCGAGGCGATCAGGTAGGCGACCCCGAACTCGCCGGCGCAGAACGGCAGCTGCGAGATCGCGTACAGCAGCAGCGTGTAGAGCACGATCTGGCGGCGGGTCTCGCGCTCCCCGCGGACCACCGGCATCATCGGCACGCCGACCTTGGCGTACTCGTCCTTCATCAGCAGGCTGAGCGACCAGAAGTGGGGCGGCGTCCAGTAGAACACGATCGCGAACAGGTAGACCGCGGTCCAGGACAGCGATCCGCGAGTCGCGGCCCACCCGACGAGCGGGGGCACGGCTCCGGCGGCGCCGCCGATCACGATGTTCTGCGCGGTGCGGCGCTTCAGCCAGATCGTGTAGACGCCGACGTAGCCGACGAACCCGCCCAGCGCGAGCGCGGCGGCCAGCAGGTTCACGGTCGTCGACAGCAACAGGAACGACAGCGCGCACAGCGTGAACCCGAACACGAGCGCGGCCCGGGGCGACACGCGGCCCGCCGGGATCGGACGCGACGCGGTGCGGTGCATCTGGGCATCGATGTCGCGGTCGTAATAGTGGTTGACCGCGCCCGCCCCTCCCGCCGACAGGTACCCGCCCAGGCAGGTCAGCGCGATCAGCGAGACCGGTGGGTTGCCGGCGATCTCCATTGTCGTGATCGTCGTGAACAGCAGCAGCGTCTGGACCTTCGGCTTGGTCAGCTCGAAGTAGTCGGCCAGCAGCTGCCGGGCGCCCGAGGCAACCGGCGCCGACGGGGCCTGGGTGACCGGCGAGGCGTCCACGGCTAAGGAGACTACGCCCTGGCGAATTGCTCGCTGCCGCCGGTCTTCTGTCGCACGCCCGTGGTGCGCTCGATCTGGCGGCGGATGTCGCGCATCGGCTCGACCGACCTCACGCGGGGGATCTCGTCGAAGTTATTGACCGGCGGCGGGGACGGGACGAACCACTCGAGCGTGTTGCCCTTCCACGGGTCGGGCCCGGCCAACACCCCGCGTTTGTAGTTCATGGCGACGTTGACGACGGTCATCAGGATGCCGACGGCGAGGATGAACGCGCCGATCGTCGAGATCAGGTTGTACGTCGACCAGCCGAGGCCGGGCTGGTAGGTGTAGATCCGCCGCGGCATGCCGGACAGGCCGAGCGCGTGCTGGACGAAGAACGTCATGTTGAAGCCGATGAACGTGAACCAGAACGAGACCTTGCCGAGTCGCTCGTTCAAGAGGCGCCCGGTCATCTTCGGGAACCAGTAGTAGATCCCGGCGAGCACCGGGAAGATCGCGCCGCCGAAGATCGTGTAATGGAAGTGGGCGACGACGAAGTAGGTGTCGTTCAGCTGCCAGTCGACGGGGAACACGGCCAAAAAGATCCCAGTGATCCCTCCGACCGTGAAGATGGCGATCATCCCGACCGCGTAGTAGAGCGCGGTCGTCATCACGATCGACCCTCGCCACAGGGTCGATATCCAGTTGAAGATCTTGACCCCGGTCGGCACCCCGATCAAGAACGAGCTCAGCATGAAGAACCCGAGCACGACCACCGGGATCGGCGAGGCGAACATGTGATGGGCCCACACCAATGTCGCCAGGAAGGCGATCACGACCGTCGATGCGGCGATCGCCTTGTAGCCGAAGATCGGCTTGCGCGAGAACACCGGGATGACCTCGGAGATGATCCCGAAGCCAGGCAGGACCATGATGTAGACCTCGGGGTGGCCGAAGAACCAGAACAGGTGTTGCCAGAGCACCGGCGATCCGTGCGCGGTCGGGTCGAACCAGTGGGTGCCGAAGTGGCGATCGGTCAGCAGCATCGTCACCGCTGCGGCGACCACGGGGAGCGCGATGATCAGCAGCACCGCGTACACGAGGATCGTCCAGATGAACAGCGGCAGACGGCCCCAGCTCATCCCGGGGGCACGCATGTTGACGATCGTCACGTAGAAGTTGATCGCGCCGAGTAGCGAGGAGATGCCGGTGAGGTGGATCAGGAAGATCCATGCGTCCTGGCCACCACTTGGCGAGTACTGGATGCTCGACAGCGGCGGGTAGCTCCACCAGCCGGCCTCGGGCGGGTGGTAGAAGAGCGTCGCGTAGAACACGATCCCTCCGGCGAGCAGCAGCCAGAACGACAGAGCGTTGAGCCGGGGGAACGCCATGTCCCTGGCTCCGATCATCAGCGGCACGAAGTAGTTCCCGAATCCGGCCATCACCGGGACGACGAACAGGAAGATCATCGTCGTGCCGTGGAGCGTGAGCAGCTCGTTGTAGCGCTCGCCGCTCAGCAGCGTGTTGCTCGGCTCGGCGAGCTGCACCCGCATCAGCAGCGCCTCGACGCCGCCGAGCATGAAGAACACGAACGTCAGGACCAAGTACATGATCCCGATCTTCTTGTGGTCGGTGGTGACGATCCATTCGACCCAGCGCTTGCTCGTGCGCGTCCCGGATACCTCGTGCGTGAGGACCTCGGGTACCGGTCGGCGCGTCCCGGTCACCACCGGTCGGGCTGCTGGCTCGGTAATCACGGACATTCGAGTCTCCTAGAGGTTTCCGGTTCGCGTGAGGTACGAGCGCAGCTGGGTGACCTGCGAGTTCGCGGTGTTGATCAACTTCGACTGCCGCTGGAGCCAGGCCTGGTACTCGGCGGGGGAGACCACGTCGACGAGCGCGGTCATGAACGCGTGCTGGCGTCCGCACAGCTGGGCGCACTGCCCGTGGTAGAGCGCCGGACCCTTGGCCTTGAACCAGGTGTAGGTCGTGTAGCCGGGCACCGCGTCGACCTTGCCCCCGAGCGAGGGGACCCACCACGAGTGGATCACGTCGACCGAGCTGATGCTCAGCACGACCGTCGTCCCCTGCGGAACGACCATCTCCTGATAGGAGTACGGCAGCTTGGCGGTGAACGGGTTGTGCTCGCAGTCGGATCCGTACACGTAGCGCCAGATGTACTGCCGTCCCTGGACGCAGATCACCAGCTTCTTTCCGTTCGGCGGAGTGGGCTGCGTCAGCGACGACTCGAGGAAGCCGGCGTTCGAGTTGGGCGGGTTGAGGATGCTCGGGAGCTTGATGAACGTGACCACGGTCAGCACGACGAGGATCGCCGCTGCGGCAATCGTCCAGGACACCTCGAGCCGCGTGTTGCCGTGGATCTGCGCTGCCGTGCGCACCTTCTTGGCGCGGAACCGGTAGACCGAGTAGACCAGCGCCCCCTCGACGATCACGAACACCACGGCCGCGATGTACAGGATGATCAGGTACAGCGAATGGATCTGGTTGGCGTTCGGCGAGCCGCCCGTTTTCGGCGTGATGAAGTTCGCGAACGCGCTCGGGGCGAGCAGCAGCGAGACCACGACCGAAGACGCGAGTGCGACGCTGAGAAGCCGTGGCGTACGGCGTCGGCGCTGGGCGGCGGAGGCGTCGGGTCGCAAGGCTGCGGGATTCTATCTAGGCCGCCCCCGCCTTGATCCCCGCGTCAACGGTCGTAGCGAGTGGCACAAGGCCTCGCGGACCGGGTCGTGCCGAGTCCCTCGAGGTCGCGGCGCACCGGGTCGTGCCGAGTCCCACGAGGTGTCGGCACGCGGGGCTCACGTGAGGCACTCCTTATACTCGCCGCCCTTGCGCGCAAGGAGGGCCATTCGAGCCACCGCCTGGATTCTCGTCGCGACGGGCGTCGCCCTGCCCGCGCTGCGCCGGCGGCGGCGGATCCCGCCGGCCGTCGTACTCGCCGCCGCCGCGACGGCGCCCGCGGCGCTGTGCGTCGCGGTCCCCCGCTCGCGGGCTCGCGACGCCGGCGTGTGCGTGCTCAACATGTGGGCCTACCTCGCGGCTTACGAGATGCCCCACGACGATCCCGACAAGCTCGCGGCCCGCGTGCTCGTCGACTACCCGATCGCGATCGACCGTGCAATCGCTCTCGGCGTCGCGCCGACGCTCCGGTTGCAGCGGGCGTTCTCCACTCCCGGCCGGATCAACGGCTTCGAGCGCGTGCTCGTCTGGTGCCACTGGATGTGGTTCTTCGTCCCCCATGCGACGGTCGCATACGTGTGGTGGCGGGACCCGGACCGGTTCCCGGGCGCCGCAGCACGGATGTACGCGGTGTTCGACGCCGGCGCGGTGTTCTACTGGGTGATCCCGACCGCGCCACCGTGGTACGCGGCGGCGCGAGGGCGTCTCGAGAACGGCGAGTCGCTCCGGGTGCGGCGGATGATGATCGAATACGGCGAGGAGTTCTGGGGTGACCGCTGGGGCGCCCTCTACGATGTCCTCGGAGGAAATCCGCTGGCTGCCATGCCGTCGCTGCACTTCGCCACGTCCCTCATGGCTGCCCACCTGCTCTCGGAGGTCGGGCCGGTAGCGGGTGCTGTGGGGTGGACGTATGCGCTCACGCTGGGGCTGGCGCTCGTGTACCTCGGTGAGCACTATGCCGCGGACCTGATCGGGGGAGCGGCGCTCGCAGAGGGAGTCCGGACCGCGGCGCCACAACTGGAGCCCCTCTATCGCCGGCTATCGCGCGGGCTGCAGGCACTCGAGATGCGCGCGGGGACGTAGCTTGCGGCGGGGGGAAAAGCAGCAGGACACCGAAGACCGTCTGAACGGGTCGCGGCAGCCCGTCGAACCTTCCCAACCCGATCAAGAGCCGCCCGAAAACGACAACGAGGAGGCGCCGCGCGTCCTGCTCACCCGCGGCCGCGTCCTCGCGACGCTCCTGTTCGTCGCCTCAGCGCTCGCGTTCCTGTACTTCGTGCTGCCGAAGCTGCTCGGCCTGCACGAGACGTGGGATCGGATCCGGCACGGCAACGCGTGGTGGTTCGGCCTCGCCGCGCTGCTCGAGGTGTGCTCGTTCGGCGGCTACGTGTGGCTGTTCCGCGGGGTGTTCGTGCGCGGCGACTCGCGGATCGACTGGCCCGAGAGCTACCAGATCACGATGGCCGGGCTGGCCGCCACCCGCCTGTTCGCCGCCGCCGGCGCCGGCGGGATCGCGCTCACGGCTTGGGCGCTGCGCCGCTCGGGCATGAGGCGACGGACCGTCGCCTGCCGCCTGATCGCGTTCACGGTGATCCTGTACGCGGTCTACATGATCACGCTCGTAATCGACGGCGTGGGCCTCTACCTCGGCGTGATTCCCGGCGGCGGCTCGTTCGCGATCACGATCGTGCCCGCGATCTTCGGCGCGGTCGTGATCGCGCTGTTCCTCGGGCTCTCGATGCTGCCCCGCGACGTCGACCGGATGGTGGGGCGGTGGACCGCCGGCCGCCACCGCGCGCAGCGGCTCATGTTCCGCGTGGCGGCGGCGTCGGCGACCGCGGCCAGTGGCGTGGGCACGGCGATCGACCTAGTGCGAGAGCGCAACCCCAGCCTGCTCGGAGCGATCGCGTGGTGGGGGTTCGACATCGCCGTGCTGTGGGCGTGCTTCCACGCGTTCGGCGCCTCACCGCCGAAGGGCGTGATCGTGATGGCGTACTTCGTCGGGATGCTCGCCAACGCGCTCCCGCTTCCGGGCGGGATCGGGGGCGTCGACGGCGGCATGATCGGCGCGTTCGTGGCGTTCGGCGTGGACGCTGAGCTGTCGGTGATCGCGGTGCTCGCCTACCGGGCTTTCGCGTTCTGGCTGCCAACGCTGCCGGGCGCCCTCGCCTACCTCCAGTTGCGCCGCACGGTCCAGCGCTGGAGCGCCGAGAAGCGGACGGTGCTCCGCGGCGCGTCCGATCCGGTGTCATAGTGCGGCTGCTCTGGGACCCAGCCTAAGCTATACTTTCTGAAGTGGAAGAACAGCGCGTAGAGAACGTGATCATCGTGGGCAGCGGGCCGGCCGGCTACACGGCGGCGCTGTACACGGCGCGTGCGAACCTCGAGCCGCTCGTGGTCGAGGGGTTCGCGTGGGGCGGTCTGCTCCAGCAGACGACCGACGTCGAGAACTACCCGGGCTTCCCGCAGGGGATCATGGGCCCGGAGCTGATGCAGCACTTCCGCGACCAGTCGGAGCGGTTCGGCGCGCGTCTGGAGACCGACGACGTGACCCAGGTCGAGGTATCGACCGACGGCGGGCTGCACAAGGTGTGGATTGGCGACGATGTGTACGTCACGCGCGCGCTGATCCTGGCGATGGGCGCGCAGCACCGGAAGCTTGACGTCCCCGGCGAGGCCGAGTTGTCGGGCCGCGGGGTCAGCTACTGCGCGACCTGCGACGCGGCGTTCTTCCGGGACGCGCCGACGCTGATCATCGGCGGCGGCGACTCCGCGATGGAAGAGGCCATGTTCCTCTCGAAGTTCGCCAAGAGGGTGGCGATCGTCCACCGCCGGAATGACTTCCGCGCGTCGAAGATCATGCTCGAGCGCGCTCGCGCGATCCCGAACATCGAGTGGCTGACGCCATATGCGGTCGAGGAGTTCAGCGCTGGCGACGGCAAGTCGCTGACGGTGGCGCGGCTGCGCAACACCGAGGACGGGTCTCCGCGCGAGGTCGAGGCGACCGGCGCGTTCATCGCGGTCGGCCACGTGCCGCAGTCACAGCTGGTCGAGGGCCAGGTCGAGACCGACGACGCCGGCTACGTGGTCACGCAGGGGCGCTCGACGCTTACGGGCGTGCCGGGCGTGTTCGCCGCGGGCGATCTCGTCGATCACGCCTATCGCCAGGCGATAACCGCGGCCGGGTCGGGCTGTCAGGCCGCGCTCGACGCGGAGTGGTACCTGCGCGACACGCCGTTCCCTCTGACCGAGTCGGCCAGCGCCGCGGTGCAAGCCTAATAAGGGCAGCCGTCCGCCGGGGCCCAGTTGGCCGACGGCGGCGACTTGTACATCGACAGCGCGAAGTCCTGCGTCCATGTCCCCGCGCCGGATGCCCAACCCCTGACCTGGCGGCGGGTGACGCCGGTCCCGACGTTCGCGTAGGTCGGGTTGAGGATGTTCTGGCAGTGGCCGGTGCTCGCCATCCAGGCGCTGACGACCGATCGTGGAGTCTGGAAGCCGGTGGCGATGTTCTCGCCAGCGGAGCGCCAGACGTAGCCGACGGCGGTGATCCGCGCGGCGAAGTTCGTGCCGTGGCTGAATACGTCGCTGGAAACCATCGCGTTCGTCCAGTTCTGGGCCGAGTGGTCGAGCAGCAGCGAGGCGTGGAGCGGCGGCAGATGACGGCTCGTGCGCTGCTGGTTGATCAGGCAGACGACGGCGGACCGGAGCACCTTGACCGGGGCGCGGCCGACGATCGCGGTCGCATTCGTGCAGCCACTCGCCGGCTGGGCGCGCTTGTGGCGGGCACGCGCAGGATGCGCGGCGCCGGAGGTGCTCGCGGTGGCGGCCGCCGGGACGACCGTCAGCGCGACGACCGAGATCACGGCGAGCAGGCTGATCGCAACGCGCGAGAGCCGACGCCGCCCGGCCGAGGTCGCTTTCGCACGTTTCGGGGGGGCCGGCGGCATTGGGCTGAAGATCGTCCGGAACGACATGTCCCTCACAGCGGGGTTAGGTTAAATGGCCAATTGGACGACAAAAGTGATGCGAAGTGGCTCGGCGGACGCGAAACGTCCAAATTCCGGGTCCTCCCGCGACCCGGGCGGCGTAATACCCGGGATGCGCTCGGCTTAGTCCCGGTAGGAGAAGAAGCCCTCGCCGGACTCCCGTCCGAGGCGACCGGAGAGCACGAAAGAGCGCAGCAGCGGCGAACATCGGTACCGCTCCTCCCGGCGCTCCTCGTACAGGCCGTCGAGCACGGCGAGCACGTGGTCGAGGCCGATCTCGTCAGCCCACGCGAGGATTCCGCGAGGGTAGTTGAGGCCGTGGACCATCCCGGCATCGATGTCCAGGGCGCTGCCGACGCCCTGCGCGAGCGCGAACGCCGCCTCGTTGACCACCTGGCAGACGATCCGGCCGAGCACGAGGCCGGGAGCGTCGCCGACCCACACGGTGTGCTTGCCGAGCGTCGCGAAGAACCGCTCGGCGGCGGCGGCCGCCGACGGCGCGGCGTCGGGTCCGCGGGTGAGTTCGACGAGGCTCGAGTCCTCGATCGGCGGGAGCACGTGGAACCCTACGGCGCTCCCGCCGGGGTCGAGCACCGCGAGCGAGCCGGCCGCGCAGCAGATCGCTTGTGGGCCGCCCTGGAGGGGGACGTCGAGCCCATCGTCCTGATCGAGGTCAAGGATCAGGAACGGCGCCTCGAGCTCCTGCGCCTCCTCGGGGAAGGCCACCTCCCAGCCGGCGTCCTGGGCGCCGCTCGCGAGCGCCGCGGCCAGCGGGGAGTTGCCGGCGATCACAATCACGCCGTTGCCGCCGCCCGGGGTCGGAGGGTCGGGGTCGGGAGGGCGGTGCCCGCCGTCGCCGTAGTCGTAGTAGCCGCGCCCGGACTTGCGTCCGGTGCGACCGGCCGCGACCGTTCGCACCGTGATCGGCGACGGCCGCCAGCGCGGCTCGCCAAAGCTCTGCTCGTAGAACGACCGCGAAACGTCGAGGCCGGTGTCGACGCCGACGAGGTCCATGAGCTCGAACGGCCCCATCCGGAAGCCGCCGGCGAGGCGGCAGATGCGGTCGATCTCCTCGATCGTCGCGACCCGCTCCTCGAGCAGCTTCAGCGCCTCGAGCCCGAATGGCCGGTTGCAGCGGTTGACGAGGAACCCAGGCCCGTCGACGGCGTCGATCACATGCTTGCCCATCGCCTCGCCGGTCGCGCGCGCGAGCGTAAGCGCCGCCTCCGAGGACTGCTCGCCGGCGACGACCTCGAGCAGCCGCATCACCGGCGGTGGATTGAAAAAGTGCATGCCAACGACGCGCTCGGGCGTTGAGGCGGCGCTCGCGACAGCGGTCACGAGCAGCGAGGAGGTGTTGGTCGCGAGCACGCACTCGTCCGACACGATCTGCTCGGACAGCCGCGCGAACAGCGCATGCTTGACGTCGAGGCGCTCGGGCGCGGCTTCGATCACGAGGTCGCACGCGGCGAAGTCCTCGAGCGCCGGCGCGGCCTCGAGCCGCGCGGCCGCGTCGGTGGCCTCGGACGCGCTCAGGCGCCCGCGCTCGACGCCGCGGTCGAGCTGGGCTTTGATCCGATCGAGGCCGCGGTCGAGCGCGGCTCGATCGGGGTCGTGCACGAGCGTCCGCGCCCCGGCGAGACACGCCAGCTGCGCGATCCCGGCGCCCATCGTGCCGGCGCCGGCGACGCCGATCGTGCTGGCGGGGGCGGCCACTATGCCGGGACGAGCGCGTTGATCCCGGTCAGCGCGCGCCCGATGATCAGCTTTTGGATCTGTGAGGTCCCCTCGTACAGGGTGGTCACGCGGGCGTCGCGGAGGTAGCGCTCGACCGGGTAGTCGTCGACGTAGCCCGAGCCGCCGTGGACCTGGATCGCGGCGTTGGCGCACCTGACCGCCGCCTCGGTGGCGAACAGCTTGGCGACCGAGGTCTCGGTGGTGTTCGGCTTGCCGGTGTCCTTCAGATAGCCGGCGCGCCAGACGAGCATCCGGGACGCGTCGGTCTCGAGCGCCATGTCGGCGATCATCTCCTGGACCAGCTGGAAGCTCGCGATCGGCCGTCCGAACTGCTGGCGCTCCTTCGAATAGCGCACTGAGGCGTCGAGACAGCCCTGGCAGATCCCGACGCAGCCCGACGCGACGCTGAAGCGCCCGGAGTCGAGCGAGCTCATCGCGACCTTGAAGCCGTCGCCGATCTCCCCGAGCATCGCGTCGTCGGGGACCTCGACGTCGCTGAGGGAGATCTCGGCGGTGTCCGAGCCGCGCAGACCGAGCTTGTGGTGGATCGCCTGCGCCTGATAGCCGGGCTGGTCGGTGTCGACCAGGAAGCAGGCCAGACCGCGGTGTCCGAGGTCGGGGTCGGTCTGGGCGAACACGAGCGCGACGCGCGCGAAGTTGCCCATCGAGATGAACATCTTGGCCCCGTTGATGACCCAGCCGGAGTCGGTCTTCTTGGCCCGAGTGCGCTGGTTGGCGGCGTCGGACCCGGTGTCGGGCTCGGTCAGGGCGAAGCACCCGAGCCATTCGCCCGAGCACAGCTTGGGCAGGTAGTGCTGCTTCTGCTCCTCAGTGCCCCAGCGCACGAACGCCGAGCACACGAGCGAGGTCTGGACCGACACCACGGTCCGCATCGCCGAGTCCCCGCGGCCGACCTCCTCGACGATCAGCCCGTAGGTCAGATAGTCGAGCCCCGCGCCGCCGTACTCGCGCGGGACGATCGCGCCGAGGTATCCCTGGGCTGCGATCTTGGCGACCAGTTCGAGGTCGAAATGCTCGTTGCGATCGTTCTCGCGCGCGCGCTCGACGATCTCGTTGTCGGTGAAAGCACGCGCGGTCTCGCGGACCAGACGCTGCTCGTCGGTGAGCTCGAAGTCCATGACGCGCACGCTACCGGAGCGGGGGCGGCGATGGAGCCGCCCCCGCTGTCCGGGTTACATCCCCTGCGCTACGACGCCCTGCCCTATGAGGCGGGCGGGAGCGACGCCGGCGGTGCGACTGCCGGCGACACGGTGATCGTCACCGGTGCCGACGCCCCACCGACGTTGCCGCGATCGCCGGTGATCCGGGCGCGGAACTCGTACGAGCCCGACTTGCCGAACGTCCAGCCGAACTGGAACGTCGAGGCGTTGGTCACGAACCGGACCTCCTCGTTGTGCCAGTTACCATCAGCGCCAAGCCGCTGGAGGTAGATCACGTGACCGGCCTTGTCCGGAAGGACGGTGCCAGTGAACGTCACGCTACCGCCGACATCCGAGGTGGTCGAGCTGGGCGTCATCGTGAGCACGTCCTGGACGCCCTCGAACAGCACCGCGCTGTGACGGCGCGGAGCCAGCGTGGTCCGAACCTGGTACACGGTGTTGAACCCGGGTGACTGGAGCGGGAACGTGTAACTGCCGTCAGAGCCCGTCGTCGTGTCGGCGACCGGAGTGAACTGACTCTGATATGCGTTCCGGGCCCACAGCGTCACCGGCGTGTTCGGCTCGGGTGTGGAGGACGAGCTGGGCTCGTCGAGCACGCCGGAGATCCCCACCGACTGACCGTAGGAGATCAACTGGTCGGAGCTCGAGATCGTGAATCCGGTGATCTGCTTCTGCTGGACGGCCACGGTCACCGGGTTTGCGCTGCCGGCGATGTTGCGGGCGTCGCGCGGGAGCAGAACCCGAACGGTGTGGTCGCCGGCGAACCGCCAGCGGTAGATGATCGAGTAGTTCGATCCACCGTCGAGTCGGCCGCTCTTCAGGTTCCGCCAATTGCCGGCGTTGTCCTGCTCCTGGAGGATGACTCGCTCGCCGGCGTGGTTCGGTGTGACCGATCCGGTGAACGTAACCGGCTGACCGGTGACGGCAGTGGTCGTGCTCGCGGTCAGGCTGACCAGCGCCGCCACGCGCTCGAACACGGTGCGGCTGTGGATCGCGTGCGCACCCTGCTCGCGCGCGAACCAACTGCGGTTGGTCAACACCACGTCCTCGGCGCGGGTGAACTCGTAAAAGCCGCGCGAGTCGGTCGTCGTCTGACCGACCTTCGTGTACCCGCGGCCCGAGCCGGCGAGGTGGTGGTACAGGATGATCGTCTGATCGCCGACCGGGGCGACGTTCAGGTGACCGTAGATGATCACGCCCTCCCCGGCATCGATCGGGTTGGGGATGGCGTTGATGGTGAGGCCGCGATTGTGCCCTGGTGCGGCACTGGCAACGCTCGTGACGGCAAACGCCGCAAGAGTTGTCACCAGTGTGGCGAGCACGGCAAGGCGAAGGCGCATGAGGCTCCTTTCCCAGCGTGGGTATTGAGTGCCTCCGCTGGATTCCCGGCTCCCTCCCAGGCGGCGGCTATTGGAACGCCCCTGAAAACACAGCACCCGGGGCGAAGTTGCGCTGAGGTTTAGACTCGCGTGGTCGTGGACCCGTTTACCGTCGTCGTCATCGCTGGTCTGGTCGCCCTCGGCGTGGTGTTCTGGCTGCTCGGGAGTTACTACCCCGGGTCGGGGCTCGAGCAGGTCGGCCAGCGCTCGGCGCGTGAGGTGATCGAGCGGCGAGAGGAGCTCGAGGCGGAGGACCTCGATCAGATGATGGCCGCGCATAACGAGCGGCGCCGTGAGCGAGGGCATGAGGAGGTCACGGCCGACGAGGTCGAGGCCCAGGTCCTGCGCGAGCGCTCCGAGCACGAGCGCCGCTACGAGCGTTGAGCGCCGTTGGCCCGCTGCCTGATCATCGGCTGTGGCTGCCGTGGGCTGTCACTCGCGCGTGAGCTGACCGCGTCGGGCCACGCCGTCCGGGGCACGACGCGCGACCCTGCCCGCCGCGGCGAGATCGAGGCGGCCGGGGTGGAGGCCGTGGTCGGCGATCCCGACGTGGTCGGGACGATTGCGCGGGCGCTCGAGCACGTGACGATCGCGTGCGTGCTGCTCGGCTCCGCGGTCGGGTCGCCCGAGCAGCTGGGCGCGCTTCATGGCTCGCGTCTCGACATGCTGCTGGCGCGGATGCTCGACACGACCGTGCGCGGGATCGTCTACGAGGCCGCGGGCTCGGTCGAACCCCCGGTTCTGAACGCCGGCGGCGCGCTGGTGAGGGCACGCTGCGAGGACTCGCGCATCCCGTACGCGCTGCTCGACGCCGACCCCGGCGAGGTCGACGCCTGGACCGTCGCGGCGGTGGCCGCCGTCAACAGCGCGCTCGATGGCGAGTCGGTCGGCCCACGATAAACTGAAAAAACCAAAATAGGTAAAAGGCGACCGGAAATACCCAGGAGGACGCATGGCTGACTATGCGAACGATGTTCTGGTCGAGCCGGAGTGGCTCGAGCAGCATCTCAACGACGACTCGATCCGGATTGTCGAGGTCGATGAGAATCCGGCGCTCTACCGCGAGGCGCACATCCCCGGTGCGATCGGGTTCGACTGGCGCCTCGATCTCCAGGACCAGGTCAAGCGCGACTTCCTCGGACCCGAGGACTTCGGCGCGCTGTTCGGCGGTCGCGGGATCTCGAACGATCACCAGGTGATCCTGTACGGCGACCGCAACAACTGGTTCGCTGCCTACACCTACTGGTACCTGAAGTACTACGGGCACAACAACGTCAAACTGCTGAACGGTCCGCGCGAGCGCTGGATCGCCGAGGGGCGCCCGACGACGGTCGAGGATCCGAGCTACTCCCAGGCGACGTTCAGCGCGAAGCCTGGCGACGAGGCGATCCGCGCCAAGCGCGACGAGGTCCTGGCCGCGCTCGACGACTCGCGCGAGCTCGTCGACGTGCGCTCACCGCAGGAGTACTCGGGCGAGCTGATCGCGATGCCGGGATACGAGAACGAGGGCGCCCAGCGCGCCGGTCACATCCCCGGCGCCAAGTCGATCCCGTGGGCACAGGCGGTCAAGGAGGACGGGACGTTCAAGTCTGCCGAGGACCTCCGCGACCTGTACGGCGGCAAGGGCGTGCTCTCAGGCGAGCCGATCATCGCCTACTGCCGGATCGGCGAGCGCTCGGCGCACACGTGGTTCGTGCTCCACGAGCTGCTCGGTGAGTCGAACGTCAAGAACTACGACGGCTCGTGGACCGAGTGGGGAAACCTCGTCAACGTGCCGATCGAGAGGGGCTAAGGCGCCGCCGTCAGGCGCCGCCGACCATCCCTAAGGCGCCGCCGTCAGGCGCCGCCGACCATCCCTAAGGCGCCGCCGTCAGGCGCCGCCGACCATCCCTAAGGCGCCGCCGTCAGGCGCCGCCGACCATCCCTAAGGCGCCGCCGTCAGGCGCCGCCGACCATCCCTAAGGCGCCGCCGTCAGGCGCCGCCGACCACCCGATTGAGCCGGGACCCCGACTCGCGCTTCTTCAGCAACGGCCCGATCCGGTCGAACAGGTCGGCCAGGATCCGGGCCGTTGCCCCCCAGATGAGGTGGTCGCCGACCACGTAGGTGTCGGTCCGGATCGGCAGGCCTCGCCGGATCAGGCGCCGGCGTCCGTACCCGGCCAATAAAGAAGCCAGCGAGAGCTCGAGTACCTCGGATACCTCCCGGGCGCTCGGCGTCCACGTGCGGCCCGGCTCGATCAGCCCGACGAACGGGTACACGGCGTAGCCGGTGGCGATCGTCGGGGTGGGCTGGAGCGCGCCGACGATCTCGACGGCGTCGGGCGGCAGGCCGATCTCCTCCTGGGCTTCGCGCAGCGCAGTCGCGAGCAGGTCCCGCTCGCCCTCGTCGTAGCGACCGCCGGGGAACGAGATCTCGCCCGGATGGCGCCGGAGGTCGTTCTGGCGCTTGGTGAACACCGAATGGAGCCGGCCGCGCTCGACGTACAGCGGGACCAGCACGGCGGCGTCGGTCCGGCCGCGGACTTCGAGCGTCAGCGCCTCGTCGCTCGACAGGAGCACCCGGCGAAGATCGTCCTGGAGGTGATCGTTTGCCGACGCCATCCGGTGACTATATTCGCGGGTCATGCGGGCGCTGATCGTCGTCGATGTCCAGAACGACTTCTGCCCCGGGGGCGCGCTGGCGGTGCCGGATGGGGACACGGTGGTGCACGACGTCAACCGGATGGCGGCCGATGCCCCGTTCGTGGTCGCCACACGCGACTGGCACCCGCCCGACCACGGCTCGTTCGCGGCGCAGGGCGGCCCATGGCCGGTCCACTGTGTTCGCGACACGGCCGGGGCGCAGCTTCACTCCGGGATCGACGCTGATCAGATCGACGTGGTCCTCGACAAGGGGCAGTCTTCGGAGACCGAGGGGTATTCGGGCTTCGAGGGGACCGGGTTAGAGCGGCTGCTGCGCGAGCGGGGTGTCGATGAGGTCGACGTCGCCGGGCTCGCGCTCGACTACTGCGTTAAGGCCACTGCGCTCGACGCGCGGCGCGCGGGGTTCGGCGTGACCGTCCACCGGGGGGCGACGCGCGCGGTCGAGGTTTCGCCGGGCGACGGCGAGCGGGCCGTGGAGGCGTTGCGCGCTGCCGGGGTCGAGGTGGTCGACTAGGCCCGGGGTCGGCTAGACGGTCGCCGGCTGGACCAGCTCGACGCGCTCGTCGAAGTTGACCTCGCCGTCGAGCGTGCGGTGAACCGGGCACTTGGTGGCGATCACGCGGAGGCGCTCGACCTGCTCTTCGCTGCAGTCGCTGGGCAGCCGCAGGACGAGCTTGAAGTTCGTCATGCACCCGCGCTCGGCGGGGTTGTACTCGCACTCGACCTCGACCGGGCCGATGTCCCAGCCCTTGCGCTTGGCGTACATCTCCATCGTGACCGCGGTACAGGAGGCAAGGCTCGCGGCGAGCAGCTCCTGTGGGCTCGGGCCGTCGTCGTCGCCGCCGTGCTCCGCCGGCTCATCGGCCACCAGCCGATGCTGTCGTACGTCGATGCGGTGCGTGAATGCTGTCCGTGCGTTGCGTCGCGCGATGGCCTTCATCGGATCGGTCCTCGCTGGTTGGAGGTGGTCACATTTCCCATCGTAGCGATGGTGCCGTTACCCACTCGAAGAGCTTCCGAACTATTCGGACAGCGGATTGAAGAGCAGGCCCGTAGGAACCTTCGGGAAGAAGTAGGTCGACTTCGGCGGCATGCTCTCGCCGGCGGCGGCGACCTCGCGCACGGCCTCGATCGGCGTCGCCGCGACGAAGAACGCCGCGTCGTAGTCGCCGTCCTGGACGAGCTCGAGCGCCTGGTCGAAATCTCGCGCATAGCCGAGCCCCGCGAGGTGGTCGATGTCGTCGTCGGTCATGCCGAGCGCGCCCTTGAGGATCAGCGCCTCGAGTACCGCGGTGTCGAGCCGGCGGTAGGGCTCGGCGTGATCCTCGAGCGCGGCGTCGGCGATCGCCTGGTCCTTGAGCGTGAGCATCCACGGCTGGCGGAAATGGGCGTCGATGTAGCCGAGGCTCACCGGCTGTCCATAGGCGGGGACGAGCTCGTCGGTTGAGTCGAGCCGCTTGATGTCGAAGTCACGCCTGAGCGCGTCCGCGAGCGCTTCCTGCTGCTCGGGGCTCAGGTCGCGCAGCAGGCGGTGGGTGGGGAACACGGTCAGGCCGGGATCCTCGAGCGCCACCAGGCACATCATCACGTAGCGCTGCGGGCCGTCGCCGCCGACCTCCTCGGCGTACACGCGCGCGGTCTCGTAGCGGTGGTGGCCGTCGGCGATCAGCAGCTCGACGCCCTCCATCGCTTCGTGCACGGCGGCGATCGTCGCCGGATCGTCGACCCGCCAGAGGCGGTTGACCGTGCCATCGTCATCGGTCGCCCGGCCCCAGGGTTCTTTTGCGATCGCTGTGGCGAGCGCGCCCGTGACGGTGCCTTCGGGGTCGTCGAAGAGCGAGAAGATCGGCGACAGGTTCGCCTTGGTCGCGCGCGTGAGCCGCAACCGGTCCTCCTTCGGACCCGGGTGGGTGCGCTCGTGCGGGCGGATCCGGCCGGGTCCGTAGTCCTCGACGCGCACGCGCGCGAGGACGCCCGTCCGCCGGCGCGCCTGCCCGTCGGGTCCGATGTAGTCCTGCGTGAGCGGCCACAGCGCGGGCTGCTCGTCGCGGACGATCACGCCCTCCTCGCGCCAGGCCTCGAGCAGGCGCTCCGCGTTGCGGTAGGGATCGATGCCGATCGGCAGGTCGATCCGCACCACGTTGTAGGGCGAGCTGGCCTCGAGATCGACCCGCTGGTGGTCGTCGATCACGTCGTAGGGAGGGGCGACGACGTCCTGGAGCCCGTGGGTCCGGTCCAGGTCGTAGTGCAGCGCCCGCAGCGGTTCGACATCGGCCATGCCGGCGGTTGAGCCTAGCGGCTCACGGCCGGCGCGGGGCGGTCGGGGCCGCGGCGGCGGGCGGTCACTAGACTCGGCGGGCCACACGCGGGGCGTAGCGCAGCCTGGTTAGCGCGCAAGCTTTGGGTGCTTGAGGTCCCCGGTTCGAATCCGGGCGCCCCGATCCGTTGGCCTGTAGCGAACGACCGCGCAGGGCTTCGAACGTCCTCGGCCATCTGGTCTTGAGGTCTCTTGCGAACGAGCACTGCTACGTGGGCGACGGTCGCGAGGAGCCGGGCGAACTCTCGCGGATGTAGGTTCGCCCAGCCACCAAACGCAAAGCGGGCGCCCGGTTTCCCGGACGCCCGCTCGCTGCTGCGGATGGCTGCTGGTTCTAGCTCTGGCCGTTGAGCGCCTGGACCATGGCGTTCATATTCGAGCCCTTGACCTGCATCCAGTGCTTGCCGACGAGCTGGCTACCGTTGCGCGTGTACACCCCCAGCAGGATGCTCCCGGCGTCCGCCACGACGGTCTTGTGCGCGGTGACCTTCACCGACACGACCTTGTAGCCGCCGTGCGTCAGCTTCACGGTCGCCTGGCCGACGATGACGCGCGTCCACGGCTGCATCCGGGCCGTCTGCGCGTTCAGCAGGCCGCGGTAGTGCTTGCCGCGCGCGATGGCCCGGTAGTAGACCTGGAGGCTGACATGCAGCGTGCACGCCTCTGAGCAGTACACCCGCTCCTTCTCGCCGCCGCTCAACAACTGCGGGGCGCCGGCCGGCTGGCCGACGCTGGTGACCTGCTGCACCGGCGTCGGCTGGACCGGCTTCGTCGGGGGTGTGGGCGGAGCCGGCTGCGATACCGCCGCGCCGGCGCCCGACAGGGCGATGGTGGTCGGGGTCCCCGACCCGAGCTGGGTGATGTCGAGCTCCGCGGTCTGAGCGCCGACGGCGGTCGGGTTGAACTGCACGCTGATGGTGCAGGTCCCGCCGCCCCGGATACCCCCGGGGAACGCCGGCTCGATCGCCGGCCTCGCGGTCATGCACGTGTCAGAGGTGATGGCGAACTGGTCGGCGTTCGCCCCGCCGAGGCTCACCCGGCTGATGTGCAGCGCCACGTCTCCGGCGTTGGTTACCGTGAACGTGGCCGCGGCCGCGTTCTGGCCGACCGTCACCGAACCGAAGTCGTGCGAGCTCCGGTCGGGCGATACGGCGGCTGGGAGCGCGCCGGTGCCGGTGAGCGAGATGACCGCCGGCGAGTCCGGGTCGTTGGACGGAATGTCGAGCTCGGCGGTCTGGGCGCCGCGAGCCGTCGGGTTGAACTGCACCCCGATGGTGCACGTGGCGCCGAGGCCGGCCACCGCTTCGCCCGAGCAGCTGTCGGAGGCGATGGTGAACTGGTCGGCGTCCGCGCCGCCCAGCGTGACCTGGCCGATATTCAGGTCCTCGTCCCCGCTGTTGCTCACGGTGAACGTGTCGATGTCCGAGTTCTGGCCGACGGTCACCGAACCGAAATCGTTCGAGAACTGGTCGAGCGAGAGAGCAGCCGGGAGTGCCCCGTAGCCGCTGAGAGCGATGTCCGCCGGCGACTCCGGGTCGTTGGAGGGAAGGTCGAGCTCGGCTACCTGGGCGCCGCGGTCCGTCGGATTGAACTGCACCCCGATGGCGCAGGTGGCGTCGGGACCCACCGCGCTGTTGGAGCACGTGTCGAAGGTGATGGCGAACTGGTCAGGGTCCGCGGCGGTCAGGCTCGCCTGGCCGATGTTCAGGTTCGAGCCCCCGGCGTTGGTCACCGTGAACGTCGTCGCGGTCGAGCTCTGCCCGACCGGCACCGAACCGAAATCGTTCGAAATCTCGTCGATGGACATGAAGGCCGGCCCGACGCCGTCGCCCGTCACCTGGATTTGGACGCTGCCCCCAGAGCCGTCGGTCACGGTCAAGGTTCCGGTTTCGGTGCCGACCACGGCCGGCGTGAAGAGCATCGTCAGCTGGAAGTCGCAACTTCCGCCAACGAACGAAAAGTTCTCGTAGTCGAGCGCAAAATCGGGATTGCTACTGGAGACAGACAGCGCGCTGCAGGCGCTTCCAGTGAGGGGGATATGCGCGGTGGTCGAGTTCCCGATGTCGGCGCTGCCGATGTCGACGGTGCCGGTCGGGCCGGTCAGGCTCGATGCTAAAGCGCTGCCGGGCGTGAACGCGAGCGCGCACACCAGCGCGGCGATGAGGGCGAGCGGCCCGCACAAGACGCGCGGGGACCGAAGCGAGAAGTTCATGGGTTTCGTAATCCTTTTCTGGGTTCGTGAGCCGCGACCCAGATAGGACGGGCGGTCTCATCGACAGTAGGAGCGCTCAGCTCGCGCACCGGACGATGCCGGCCCTTGACCTCGGCGCGGCATCGGACGTTCGTCCGTTTCATCGGCGGCGCGGACGCCATCTGAATGTCCGGACCCTGACCGGGACCAGCGGACGGGTTGGCCCCGCGGCGTGCTGCCCGAGACCGCCGGTGGTCGCGGCAAGGCGGGTTGGTTGGCCTAGCCGGGAGCGTGCCCGCTTCTACCTTTAGAGCATGGAACGCCAGTCGCTGCCAGCCGAAGCCGAGGTCGCGCGCGGCCGCTGGTGGACCGCGGACGTACCCGCGCTCCAAGAGAATGCGCCCCCGGCGTGTCCGTCATACGCGGGGTCCCCCAGGTTCGCGGCTTCTCGTGGGCCTAGACGGGTACGTCCTGGACCCACGGCCTCAGTATGTGCCGAGTGGAGAGGGGCCAGTAGATGGATGCCGTCGCTGAGCGTCTGTGACATCGCTGTTGCACCAGCGCCGAAGCCGCCGCATTTACGAGAGTCTGAAGAAATCGCCCCGATCCGTTGGCCGCCGCCGCTCGCCGGTTGGCAGCCCCTCCAGCAGTCGTTCGAAGATGCCCTTGAGCGTCTGCTTGCCGTAGGGGTGCGACCCGTCGTACATCGTCAGCACCGCGATCGACACGCGCGCGCAGCCGCGCACGAGCAGCGCCACCTGGTGGTCGAGGAGCCCGGTGCCGTAACCCCACCCGCCCTTGAAGTAGAGCTTCCAGCCCTTTGGCGCGACCTCGCCGATGCCCCAGCGCTCGGAGGGCACGATCCCCGCGAGCAGTGACATTGCGTACGCCCGGTGGCGGGGAGCGATGTAGCTCTCGATGTGCAGGAAGAAGCGGGTCTGGTCGCCGGCGGTGATGTCGGTCTCGCCCCAGATCGGCGAGGTGGCGAAGTGGCGCATGCCGACGCGGCCGGCGAGCGCGCGGAGCGCCCCCTGGCCGACGGTGTCGAACACGATCTGGGCGTCGTCGTTGTCCGACTCGGTGATCATCGGGCCGAGCAGCGACTTGTCGTGCGCGGTGAGCGCCCGGCCGCGGATCCACGGCTCGTCGAGGTAGGCGACCATCAGCATCGCCTTGACCACGCTTGCCGACCACTCGTCGTGGGTGGGCCGATAGCCGTAGAAGCGGCCGTCGCTGGTCCGGACCGCGAACGCTATGTCGCCCGTGCGGGATTTGGCGTAGCCGATGGCCGCGACCATGTGGGGGCGCCACAGTTCGTCGAGCGGCTTGGCGGTGCCGGGGACGAGGCATTGGGTCTTGGCTGTGCGCGCGGGCGAGGTGGCGGTGGCGGTGGCGTGGGCGTGGGTGGTGGCGTTGGCGTGGGCGGTGGTCGCGAGTAGAGCTGCGATCGCCATGGCGGCGGCAGCTGGGTGCCATGGTCGCAGCCCGCGCGGGAGCACGAACGGCATTGTTCCGCGTCAGGGGGACAGGGCGGGGCAGCCGACGTCGCCGGCGTCGACCGTTGCGACCAGATTCGTCGGGCTGAGGACACTCCGTGCCTTCGCCCCGACCCAGGCGTAGCCGCTGAGGCGGCCGCTCGGGGTGGTGATCGTGAACGATCCGCCCTGCGCCGCGCTGATCTTGAACGCGGCGCCGTAGAGCCGGCGGCCGCGCGCGAGCTTGTCGCCGATCGCCAGTCCCCGGGTCGTGGCGAGCGCGGCCCCGTGCGACGGCGCGCGAGGAGCGGCGGTCGTTCCCGGCTCGCCGTACTGGTAGCCGACGAAGCGGTCGCTCCGGAAGTAGCCGGTCAGGGTCGGCCACGTGATCGTGTGGTCGACGCCGCACTCGGGCGGCATGCGCTTGTAGCCGCTGCGCGCGCGTCCGAGCAGCGGCGTCAACGCGGTGATCACGTCTTCGCGAGACCGGCCGAAGATCACGGTGCCGAGGCCGTTGCCGGCGAGGACTTTGCGAACCTTGTGGCGCGCCGGGATCGGGCTCGAGGCCGCCGCCGGGGTCGTATGTGCGGCCTGCTGGCCGTTGGCCACGAACGCCGCTGCCAACACCAGCACAGCCGCGGCGCCGATCAGCCGATAAACGTTCATCACCTCATATATGTCCCCGGCGGGCGGTTTTGTGACAAGCGACGGCGCGGACTTCGCCGGGAGAGAAGGATGGGCGCGAGCGTGACACTGGAGCGCGCATAGGTTTAGTCACTCAGAGAGGACAAAGCTGCGCGGCAGACCGTGAGCTCCTGACGTCTGCTCTTCGCTACGTCTATCGCTCGCGCCCGCCAGAAAACCTACGCCGCCGATGGCACGCTGGCAAGACCCAGGACGCGCGACGAGGCCGCAAATACCGGGAAGAAGATGGGGTCACGATGTTCCTCGGCGGGTCTGGACCTGGCACCGCTTGGGATGGGCTGAGTGAAACTCGCAATCGTCGTTGACCCAATGGACCGTGTAGCTATCCGCCCACCTGGTGCTGCCCTGCGCGGCGGTGACGTAGTAGATCGTGACGGTGCCGTAGTAGTCGTTCGGACCGCTCCAGAACGTCACCCCGCATGCGACGCGCGTAGATGACCTGCGTGAACATTTCGTCGCATAGCCATGCGCCACCTTGAAGCGCCGCTCGAGTGCCGCAGCGAGGGTCACACGGACGTCCCGCTTAGCAGCCGCGATTGTGAGCGTCGGGAGCGCCGCGGGGGCAGACGGTTGTGACTGTGGGGGTGCGGACGTCGTCGACGGCGGTGGCGGGGCTGGAGGGGGTGTCGGCGGTGGCTGCACGGCCTGCACCCACCCGGCAATCCACGAGGAGATCGGGATGACGTCGGTGAAGATGTCGGCGCGGTATGTGTCGCAATCGGCGGGCCCCTGACTGGTGAGGCCGATCTCGACCGTCTGGCCGGCGGCGTTGTCGGCGACGAGCGGACCGCCGCTGTCGCCGTTGCAGGTTCCCGTGGCGAAGTCGGGAGGATTGACGGCGCACAGCTGTGACGATGGATCGAACAGCGCATCGACGCTCAAGCAGTAGCCCGAGCCCTGAACGACGATCGGGGCCCACTCCAGATAGTCCACGACAGGCCCGCCGTCGTACGTGGCGCCCCACCCGGCGATGCCCGCACCCGTCCCAGGCTGATCGAGGTATTCCTCGGCGCTCGTGGCGAGTGGGATCGCGGGAGCAGTTGTCGGACTCGAGAGAACGAGCAGGCCGGCGTCGGACGTGGCGGTTGCCGGGTCGTACAGGGGATCGGTGATTACCTGGGACACGTCGCTGATCTGGCGCTCGGAGGGGTTCGTCCAATCAAGGCTCCCGGTGACTACGCGGTAGCCGCTTGGCGCGAGAGGCGCGCCTGTGGTCTCGTCGACCGTGCAGTGCCCTGCCGTGAGAACGACGTTCGGAGCGACGACGGTGCCGCTGCATGCGAACTCAGGGTTTCCGTTGGCGTCGAAGTAGGCAACAAAGGCCATGAATCCCCAGTCACCGGGTGCGGCCCCATAGCCGCCGATGATTCTCGGGCGGTCGCCGCCGTGTTCGAGCTGGTTTGGCGACGTGCGTGCATGCCCGGTCGCCCGTAGCGCTCCGCCGAACCGGATCTCAGCGAGGCTCCGCTTCCCCGCGGTCGCATTCGGCGAGGCTTTGGCCAGCGCAGACGCGGCGATCGGCGTGAACACGGTCACACCGAGGGCCAGCGCGCAGCCGGTCGCCCGCAACGCCCACTTCTTCCGTGACATACCCCTTGAGCTCCCTCTCGTACCGGTGTCCGGCCCCGCAATAGGAACGCCCGAACTGGGTACGTTCGTTCGCGCCTTTCCTCGCGACCGCTGCGGCGCCACTCGCCGGTCACGAGGATATGTAGCGCCCCCGGCAGGATTCGAACCTGCGACCCACGGCTTAGAAGGCCGTCGCTCTATCCACTGAGCTACGGGGGCAAGTCCTGGACACAGTACGGAGCTAGAAGATGCTGTTGATCGGGTCCTCGCCGAGGCCGATGCCGGCGCCGAGTTCCATCGTCCGGCCGAAGCGACTGTTGAGGAAGCCGCCGAGCATCCCGCCGCCCATCTGCTGGGGCTGCTGGTGGGAGTTGTCCACGAAGCCGTGGATCGCCTGGAGGAGACCGTTGACCTGGACCCGCTCGTCCTTGACGTCGAGCGCGATCCCTTTGAGGTCGAGCAGCCATTCCCGGGCGTTGGGGTCGCCCGCCGCCTGGAGCTTCTGTGCGAGCATCTGGATCGAATTCGCGACGTCCTCAAAATCGTTCTGGAGCTGCTGATAGGCCTGATCAATTGTTGAGGTGTCCATGCGGTCATCCTCGCAGTTGTCGTGGTAAGGGCGGGGCTACCGCCACGCCATAATCCGCTTAGATTCGTTCCTCGTCGGCCGCCGCACGCGCGGCGTGGTGCTCGGGCTCTGACGGCCGGCGCGCGTAACGCTCGCCGGCGCCCGATGACGCCCCGGTCACGAGCGCGATCGATGGTAGATTCAGCGTTACGCGGTGGGCGTAGCTCAGCTGGTAGAGCTCCTGGTTGTGGTCCAGGCGGTCGGGGGTTCGAGTCCCCTCGCTCACCTTCGCAGGAAAGCCTCGTTTTGCGGGGCTTTTTGATGGCTGTGCCAGATCAGTCACGGTGCGAGGGCCGCCGTTGTACCACTTCGTTGTACCACTCGACGCTGCTACTGGTGCGTCGCCGACCTACGCAGCGACCGCGGGCGGGAAGGCCAGCCGGCAGAGGCGTGGCTGACAGCGAATCGTGTCGGTCGGTCGGCTGGGCACGCGAGACTCCCTCGAGTGCACGCCCGGGGGTCGCGGGGGCCAGCTTCCGGAGTCTGGGTCAGTAGCCAGCCGCTGCCCCTCTCCGCCCCAGAGCGGAAGCGAATCCTCAGGGGCGTCTGCGCCGCCCTAAGGCTTCGAAAGGCGGAAGGAAATGTCTGCGTTCTCGCCTACGACGAGTGCTTCGCGCCAGCGTGTCCACACGGCGACGCCGCCAGCCCCGCTGTCCAGAGCGTCCGCGCAATCATCTCGCACGTGTCTCATCGGCGTCTCGGCTACCGGCTGGTATTGCCGCTCGAGAAATACGTAGAGCGCGCGAAACCCATGCTGCACGTCGATCGACTCACTTTCAGAACCGGCTCGATCCTCAGGAGGTACGGAACGCCACGCGATGAGCCAGTCGCTCCAGACAGCTGGATCAGCTGACTGCCCATCGGCATCGATCGCACCACCACTCAATGTGAAGAGGACGTCGATGTCGCCACGTGCGATGAAGTCCGTGGCGTAGTTCAGGACGGTACGCAAGGCGCCACGCGCACTCAGAAGTTGCGCGTGCGCGTCGGGATAGGCGTCAGGCAGTTCCGCCCCCTGCGCCGACGATACCGACGACCATCCAGGCGCGCTGTCGCTTTGATCCAAAGGGAGCAGCCGCTTCCCGCTGCCATGAATGAACGGCTGCTGACGGCCGTGGAGGTGGCTGAGTTACTGGCGGTGCCGAGGACGCGGGTGTGGTCGATGAGCCGGCGCGGCGAGATCCCGACGGTACGGATCGGGCCCCGCGAGGTTCGCTACCGGCCGGAAGACATCGATCAGTGGATCGCGCGCCGCACAACGGCGCGGCCACGCGGCACTCAAGCCTGAAGCGTGGGCGCGGCGCGAGGTAGGTGCCGGACCCGCTGGCATGCTCGGCCACGTGGCACGAACGCAGGCGGTCTTTTACCGCGATCCGAATGGGCGCGAGCCCGTCGACGAGTTCATCGAGCGCCTTTCGCCGAAGCGGGCGGCGAAGATCGACGAATACGTCGAGGAGTACCTCAATGGTCGCTCGCCTGCCGCCCCGCCGCCGGAGTTCCCGATCACCTCCCAGGTTGACGGCGAGCTTCGTGAGCTGCGCGTGCGCTTCGCAAACGTGCGCTATCGCGTGCTGTACCAGCGGTCGGGCAACCTCATGGTGCTCCTGCACGCGATCGAGAAGCACACAGGCGCGATCCCGCGGGCCGACGTCGATCTGGCCAAGCAGCGCATGGGGGACTTCACGGGCCGGATGGACGCGGAGCGGCGCGTCCCGCCTCGCGCGGCTGGTCAAGACGCGCCGCCATCGAGCCGATTATCGACTTGAAGGATTTATCAAAATCGATAAGGTGAAGAACATGTCCGCCAAGCGCCTAAAGTCCGAGAGCATCAGCCCCGTCGGGACGCGCGCCTCCGACGCCGGTGATCGGCGTGCTGCCGACAGCGAGTACCGCGCAGCGCGGGACGAATACCGGGCGATCCGGGAGCTGCGAAAGAAGAACTGGGTCGCTGCTCATGTCAGGGAGCGGCGCTACGAGCTGGAGCTGACACAGCAGGAGGTCGCCGAGCGGGCTGGGACGTCGCACTCGTACGTCTCAAAGCTCGAGCGTGGCGACCACATCCCGACGATTCCGGTCCTGCAGCGAATCCTGCGCGTCCTCGACGAGGAGCTGCTGATCGGGATCGAGCGCCAGGTGCCGGACGAGCGGCCCGAGCGTGAGATCGCGCCGGCGCCCGAGCTCGCGGTCAGCTGAGCGCCGGCGCGGCCTCCGCCCCGCGAGTCGGTTCGATCGCATCTGATGTCGGCGGGCGGAATGCCTCCTCAACCCACTCCGCCTCACGCTCGCTAGGCGCGTAGTCGGCGTAGATCAGCGTCGTCTTGAAGTCGCGGTGGCCCATCATCTCCTGCAGGACGCGCATCGGGACACCCTGCGCGGCCATCCGTGTCCCGAACGTGTGCCGGAGGTCGTGGAAGCGAACGGCGCGAACATGCGCACGGCGGAGCACGGCCTTGAAGCGCTTGAGGAGCTTGGAGCGGTCTATCGGCTTGCCGGTCTCGGGGTGCGCGAACACGAGGTCGTCGTCCCGGCTCCACCGCGACTCCCGGGAGAGCAGCTCAAGCTCGGTGGCCACGCGGCTCGCGAGCGGGACGCTGCGCGACGAGCGCTTGGACTTGGGCGTGCCGAACTCGCCGCGGACGTAGTTGCGCCGCACGCGGACCCGCCGCGCGGTCCAGTCGACATCGCGCCAGCGCAGCGCGAACAGCTCGCCCTGGCGCATTCCGGTCATCGCGGCGGTGAGGTACATCACGCGCTCGACACGGCCGAGCGGATCGTCGGGCGCGGCGCGCAGCAGCGCCTCGACCTCCTCGGTGTCGAGGAAGTGGATGTCGGGGTCGGTCGTGGCGAGCGCCGGCTTCTCGACGCGCTTGACCGGGTTCTCGCCGCTCGTCCATCCCTCGTCGATGGCGAACTCGATCAGCGAGTGCAGGGTCCCCAGCGCGTTGGCTCGTGACTTGGGAGCGAGGCCCTTGCGTTCGAGGGCCGCGGAGAAGCCGCGGACGTCCTCGCGCGTGATCTCGTAGACGGGGGTGGGCCCGAAGTAGTCGACGATGTGAATTCGCAGCCAGTAGGAGTAGGCCTCGATCGTCGACGGCTTGCGGCCGGCGGCGCGCTTGGCCGCGATCAGCGCCTCGCCGACCTGTGCGAGCGTTCGCCGACGATCCTCGAGCGCCCGTTTCGCCTCCGCCTCGCGTTCCGCGGCGCGCTCGATCGCCACCTGTTCGCGGAGTTTGGCGAGCGCCGCCTCGGCTTCGGCCCGGGTCAGCCCGTCCGGGCACTTCTTGGAGTGCACGAACCCGAGGCCTCGCTGCACTTGGCGGCCGCCGTCGCGCCACTTGGCGATCCACGTGTCGCCATTCGGGCCGGCGCGCCGCACCAACGTCCCGCTCCCGTACCGGGCGCCGCGCTGCGTCCGCGCGACAGCCGTGCGTTTCCCGCTCAGATCGCTCATCCCGTTGTACCACTCGTTGTACCACTTCGGCCGGAAGTCGCCTCAACTCCGAGCAACTCGCAGCAACTGAGAAATTGCTATTTTGCAGCGCAAAGGCCGGAAATTTGCCATCCCTCTGAGCCCCGGTCGCGCCTATTTGTGGTCCAGGCGGTCGGGGATTCGAGTCCCCTCGCTCACCTTCAAGGAAAGCCCCGCAAACCCGCGGGGCTTTCGGCTTTCAGGGGCAACTTGCCGCTTCAGGCGGCGATTTTGATCACGTCGGCGTCCCCGGCCGTCATCTGTCCCTGAAATGAGTGCAGGTAACGCACGCGGTAGAGCTCGACGATCCGCTTGAGGTTCTCCTCGCGCCGAAGCTCCTTGCGCTTGGTCCGCTCGCGGAGGTCGCGGTAGTTTCTTTGTCCCTCACCTGCTCGACTGGCCACGTCTCGGCCCCCCCCAAGTTGTAGTCCCTCACTCAACGTTCGGCTGACGCCGAAACAACGGATCCGACGCGCCGCCTCTCGCGCGCGGGCGTCTAGCCGGTCTACGCCGGCGCTCGGATGCGGACGTGGCGCCGCGTCGCCTCGGCGGCGGCGAACGCCAGCAGGCGCTCGCCCTCCTCGACGATTGTGTGGCGTTCGGGCAAGCGCTCAAACGGCTCGACGTGGAGGGTTGCGCTCTCGCGCTCGATCGTGATCCGCCACGTGGCGCGGAACATGCCATCGACGAGCAGCGTGCCGTAGCGCGCGCCCATCCCCGGCTGGAGCGGCACGCGCGCGCCGCCCGTGATGAAGCGAGTGCGGTCGGCGTACGACAGGAGCAGGTTGTCGTACTCGGGTAGGAACCGCGGTGGCGCGGGAACGTCGGACCCCGGACGGGGCGCGTCCGGGAGGTCGAACAGCTCGACGCCATCCTCGCCACGAAACGTGAGCAACCTCGCGCGGAGGCGATCGACGACCGCGCCGAGCCGAGTCAGCCCCGACCATGTCTGGATGTCCTTGACCGTCGCCGGCCCGAACGCCGCGAGGTAGCGGGCGACGAGGCGCTCGCGCGAGGGACGCGGATCGAGCCGGCGGCCGAGCCACGCTTCGGCGGTCGTCCAGCGCGCCTGGCCGCTCGTCCCCCAGATCCCGCGCGGGGGCACCTGGACGGTCGGGATGAGGGACGTGATCGCCTGGGCGAGCGACGCCGGATCGGCGCCGGGCCACCGCTCGGCGAGGAGCACAGCAAGCTCGGCCCGGGTCCGCGGCGCCTGTTCGACCAGCTCGCGGCCGGTGGCGAGCAACATTTCGGTGTCGACGCCGCCGAGATCGAACGGCGCGGCCGCGAACCCCCGCTCGAGGACGGGCTGCACGACGGGGCGGAACGCCCTGCAATCCGCGGCGCTGACGAGGTGCAGCGTCGCGCGCATCAGCGGCCCGCGCACCGCCCGGCGGGTGGCGATCAGCTCGGACAGCTCGTCGGCGCGGAAGCCGACCAGGCGCGTCCACAGCCCGACGTACGGTGCGAGGGGCGCCTGCGCCTGCATCCCGGCGAGGCGCTCGAGCGCGTCGATCGCCGGCATCGGGGTGCGCTCGAGAAGCAACTGGCGGGCGAGCGTCGCCCGGTTGAGCGCACGCCGGTCGAGCGGCTGATCGCGGGTGCGGTTGGTCATCGTCGTGGCGCGGTCTGCATCTCGGAGATAAGAGGGTCCTCACCGGACCAACCACAAGTTGGTCACGAGCGTCGCTCGGGGCGGAGGCTAGGGTGCCCGCGCGGCGCCGGGGGGCGCCATTGCTGACCACTGCAAGGAGGACACTTCATGTCGAGTACACGGCATCGCGCGCGCGGAGTCGTGCGCGGGCGAACACGTCGACTGCTGGCGGGCGCCGGATGCGCGCTCGCGATGTGCGTCGCGGCTGCACCCGCTCAAGCCGACCGATGGGACCACGGCCACCGCGGGTCGGGGCTGATCCCGGGCAATCTGTTGCTCAGCACGAGCGATTACGTGCCGGCGAACATCACCGCCGGCGTCACCGAGCTTCCCCCGGGCTGCACCGGCAGCGCGTGCACGCCGGCGAATGCCGACGGCACCTACCCGTACGTGTTCAACAACGACCAGGTCGACGGCAGCTTCGGCGTCACCTCGCCGATCTTCCTGGACGAGCTGACCCCGTGGGGGCAGGAGTGGGGCCGGATCGCGGTGCCCGCGCGCGACATGGTGACGAGCTTCTCGTCGAAGTCGGAGCTCGCGCTGAACCTCTCGACCAACGGCCAGGACATCACGTTCATGGGCTATCGGGCACCGGTCGCGGGGATCGACGTGTCGAACTCGAACACGCCCGGGGTGATCGATCCGACCAACCCGGTCACGAGCGCTTACTACCGCGCGGTCGCGGATCTCGGGCGAGGCGGTCGGTTCGATTCGTTCACGCTGACCAACGCCTACAGCGGCAACAACGGCCGCGCCGCGATCCTGAACAACGCGGCGAACGCGATCTACACCGTGGGTAACGCCGGCAACGGGTCCAACCCGCAGCCGGACGGCGTGATCCTCGGCGCCGGCACCCAGATCCTGTCGCGCTCGTTCGTGCCCGAGTGGTTCCAGTCGCCCGGCGCGCCAACGCCGGTCGGCAGCTTCAACGTCACGCAACTGGGCGACAAGGCGGACAAGACCGGCAAGGACACGAACTTCCGTGGCCTGACGATCTCGAACAACGTCCTCTACTACACGAAGGGGAGCGGGAGCAACGGGATCAACACCGTGTACTTCGTCGACACGACCGGCAAGGCGTGCCCGAACGGCGTCGGCCTTCCGCAGCCGGGCGCGAAGCTCCCGACGTCGCCGATCGCGTACAACCCGGCGCTGCTCCAGGCCGATGGCGTGACGCCATACAACATGTGCATCCTCAGGGGGTTCCCGACGGGGCTCGCGAAGACCGCGACGGTGGGGTTCCCGTTCGGGTTGTGGTTCGCGAATCCGACCACGCTGTACGTCGCCGACGAGGGCGACGGCACGGCCACGTTCTCGACGACGACCGGCACCTACACCGACGCCGCCGCGCAGACGACGGCCGGACTGCAGAAGTGGGTGTTCAACTCGACCGCCGGCGAGTGGCAGCTTGCCTGCACGCTCCAATCCGGGCTCGATCTCGGGCAGCCGTACACCGTGCGCGGCTATCCGACCGGGACGAACTCGGTCACCGGGCTGCCGTGGTCGCCGGCAACCGACGGACTGCGGAACATCACCGGCCAGGTCAACCGGAACGGGACCGCGACGATCTGGGGCATCACCTCAACCGTCAGCGGTAGCGGCGACCAGGGCGCCGACCCGAACAAGCTCGTGGCGATCACCGATCGACTCAGCGCGACGACACCCGCCGGCGAGACATTCCAGACGCTGCGTACCGCCCGCTTCGGCGAGGTGCTGCGCGGCGTGTCGCTGACGCCGGGCGCCGACTCGGAACGCTGATTGTCCGTCCGAGGGTGACACGAACATGTGTTCGTGTCACCCTCGGCTTCGATTCTGCACGCGGACCTCGACTCGTTCTACGCGTCGGTCGAGCAGCGAGACGATCCGCGGCTCCGCGGCCGTCCGGTGATCGTCGGCGCCGGCGTGGTGCTCGCGGCGAGCTATGAGGCCAAGGCGCACGGGGTCCGGACGGCGATGGGCGGGGGCAGGGCCCGGCGGCTGTGCCCGGACGCGGTGGTCGTCTCGCCGCGGATGTCCGCCTACACCGAGGCCAGCAAGGCGGTGTTCAAGGTGTTCGAGGACACCGCGCCCGTCGTCGAGGGGCTATCGATCGACGAGGCGTTCCTCGACGTCCGTGGGCTCGACCACATCTCGGGGTCGCCGGTCGAGATCGCGGCGCGGCTGCGCCGTCGGATCCGGGACGAGGTCGGTCTTCCGATCACCGTCGGGGTCGCCCGCACGAAGTTCCTGGCGAAGGTCGCGAGCGCGGTGGCCAAGCCCGACGGCCTGCTGCTGGTCGCCGCCGACCGCGAGCTCGAGTTCCTGCACCCGCTCCCGGTCGAGCGGCTGTGGGGGGTCGGGCGGGTGACGGCCGCCAAACTCCACGAGCGGGGGATCACGACCGTCGGCCAGGTCGCGCTGCTGGCCGAGCGGGAGCTCGTGCTGATGCTCGGGCGGGCGTCGGGGCGCCACCTGCATGCGCTCGCCCACAACTACGATCCCCGGCCGGTCGAGGTCAGGCGCCGGCGCCGCTCGATCGGCGCGCAGCGGGCGCTCGGCCGGCGCCGCCGGTCCCAGCATGAGCTCGCCGGCGCGCTGGTCGCGCTCGTCGACCGGGTGACGAGGCGGCTGCGCGCGGCCGGGCGGGTGTGCCGGACGGTCGTGCTGCGGATGCGGTTCGAGGACTTCTCGCGCGCCACCCGGTCGTTCACGATGCGCGAGGCGACCGATCAGACGCCGACGATCCTGCACAGCGCGAATGGGCTGCTCGCCGCGTCGATGCCGATGATCGAACGCCAGGGCCTGACGCTGATCGGGATCGCGCTCACGAACCTGTACGACCGGGGCGCCGTTCAGCTGATGCTGCCGTTCAACCGCACGCGTGACCTCGACGCCGTCGTCGATCGCGTGCGCGACCGGTTCGGCTCCAAGGCGATCACGCGCGGTGTGTTGGTCGGCAAGGACCCGGGGGTGTGGGTGCCGATGCTGCCCGACTAGCTCGGTTGCGCTCCGCCGGCGAGGCCCGCGACGCCCGCGAGGCCCGCGAGTCCGGCGCGGACGTCGGCGTCGCGCCGCTCCGCATCGAGGTCGGTCCAGCGCCACCGCACTCCCGACTCGATCTGGAACGTCGGGCGGTCGTGGTCCTCGACGCGGTCGACGTCGATCTCGACGGCGACGACGCCAGGGGGCAGCGGGTGGTCGTCATGGGCGTCGAGCACCCGGGCGCGTCCGTAGGCGGTCACGGCGGTGTCCTCGCACATGATCGTCAGCGACACGCGCGAGTCGGCGCGGAGTCGCTCGAGCGACCCGCGGGTCGCGGCCAGGGCGATCAGCGCGCGGCGCGGGCCGGCGCGGACGGCGGCCGACACCGGGATCGCGTGGGGACTATCGCCGGCGGTGGCGAGGATCGTGACGGTGCCGGCGGGCCAGTCGGGGAGCACGGCGGCAACGTAGCGCGGTGGGAAGGCCGGCGCTCGGACCTGCGAACTGCACCAATCAGTCGGCTCGACGTCGGCCGCGGTGCGGTACGCATGTGGGGCATGCGCGCTGCATCGAGGCTCGATGGATAGGCGCCATTTGGTGCGCTACGCAGGTTGGGGGGCCACGGGGGGTCCGGGTGGCGGCTGGTTCACATCGGCGCGCACCTGGGGGAAGGGCGCGGTCGCGGTCCTGCATATCGCGACAACCGACCCGACTGTCGGAGGCCTTGCCGCGCGGTGCATGTGGCGCGTGCACGACACGGCACGGCCTCCGGTCGCGGCGTCGATTGTCGTGCGGTGCATGTCGCGCGGGCTGCGGCGGGCCGGTGGCGCGGGGTCGTGGCGCGCGCGACCGCCACCGCAGACCCCGCGCGCGCCACCGCCAGCCACCGCCACCGCAAACCACCGCCTACGCCACCCCGCGCGCCACGCACAACCGCTGCAGCAGCTCCATCGCCTCGCCCGGATGCTCGGGTAGCGCGTCAAGAGCGCCGGCGGCCACCCGCAGGTCGTTGATCGTCGCCTCGCGGGCCTCGAGCGCGAACCGGCCGAGCCAGCGAACCGCTGCCCGCTCAAACCGGCCCGGGTCGCCGCCGCGCAGCACCAGGCAGATCCGCAGCGCATCGTCGAGGCGCACGCGGGGTAGCTCACGGGCGGCGGTGATGACGAGCGTCTCGTTGCCGGTCTCGAGCGCGCGCCGGAACCGCGCATAGGGATTGCCGTCGCTCGTCACCGAACGTATGTTCGTATACGGACCGGACGGACACCGGGACCGAGACCCGGACGGACGCCCCAACGGAACCAAGGCAGAAATCCGTTCTAGGCTTGATATACGCCACCATCGCAAGCCGAATCTCATCCCATGCACAGCCACACAACGCGGAGTAGGCTCCGCCCGGCGGTGCGACCGGTAAGCACCGCACAACCGAGGAGGTCTCGACATGGCGGTTAAGGGGGCGGATCTCGAGTCCGAGTTGATCGACACGGTCTGCGAGCGCGTGCGGGAGAGGCTGCCCGCCGGCCAGGTCGCACCGTGCGAGTCGTTCGTGCGCCAGTACTACCAGTGGGTCCCGGCCGAGGACCTCGCCGATCGCAATCCGCTCGACCTGTACGGGGCCGGCGTCGCCCACTACAACCTCGCCCAGCAGCGCAAGCCGGGCGAGTCGAAGGTGCGGGTGTACAACCCGGACTTCGAGCAGCACGGTTGGCAGTCGCCGCACACGCTGATCGAGATCGTCACCGACGACATGCCGTTCATCGTCGACTCGGTGACGATGCAGTTGGGCCGGCTGGGGTATGGGATCGACCTCGTGATCCACCCGGTGATGAAGGTCAGGCGCGACGCCGACGGCCAGATGATCGAGGTGCTCGAGCACGACGACCCCGCCACCGACGGCGTGATCCGCGAATCGGTCGTCCACGTCGAGGTCGGCCGCGAGCACGACCGCGCGCTGCTCGACCAGCTCAGACAAACCATCGAGCGGGTCCTCGCGGACGTCCGCGCCGCCGTCGAGGACTGGCAGGGCATGCGCGCGCACGCTCGCGAGCTGATCGAAGAGTTCGACCGCACGCCACCGCCCACGGTGGATCCGGCGCTGATCGACGAGAGCAAGGCGTTCCTCGCGTGGCTGGCGGACGACAACTTCACGTTCCTCGGTTACCGCGAATACGACCTGATCGACGAGGGCGACGAGGCCAGGCTGCGCGCGATCGACGGGTCCGGCCTCGGGATCCTGCGCGGCACCCCGACCAAGGCGCCGAAAACGCTGTCGGGCAAGGCGCTCGCGATCGGACGCGACCCGCGGACCCTACTGCTGACCAAGGCCAACTCTCCGTCCCCGATCCACCGCCCCGCCTACCTCGACTACATCGGCGTCAAGAGGTACTCCGCCGAGGGCCAGGTGGTCGGCGAGCGCCGGTTCCTCGGGCTGTACACGACGACCGCGTACAAGACGAGCCCGCGGGACATCCCGATCATCCGCGGCAAGGTTGAAGGGGTGCTCGAGCGCGCGGGGTTCCCGCCGGCGAGCCATGACCGCAAGGCCCTGCTCGAGATCCTCGAGTCCTATACGCGCGACTCGCTGTTCCAGATGGAGACCCCGGAGCTGTACGACCTCGCGATCGGGATTCTCGGCCTCGGCGAGCGCCAGCGGCTACGGCTGTTCGTGTGGCGCGACCCGCTCGAGCGGTTCGTCGAGTGCCTGGTGTGCATCCCGCGCGACCGCTTCAACACCGAGAATCGCGAACGAGTCGGCAGGATCCTGCTCGACGCGCTCGGCGGGGTGGCGCTCGACTGGACGCTCCAGCTGAGCGAGTCTCGCCTCGCGCGCGTCCACTACATCATTCGCCTCGGCGAACAGCGAGTGATCGGCTACGACGTGGCGACGATCGAGGCCCGTCTCGTGCAGGTGATCCGCGCCTGGGCCGACGAGCTCCGCGATGCGCTAATCGATGATCACGGTGAGGAGGACGGCATCAAGCTGTTCCGCCGCTACGAGCACGCGTTCCCGCCGGGCTACGAGGCGGACTGGGTGGCGCGCTCGGCGGTCGCCGACATCGGCCGGATCGAGGAGCTCCCGACCAGCGACGGGCCGATCACGAGCCTGTACCGCCCGCTCGAATCCCCCGAGGGGATAGTGCGCCTGAAGCTGTTCAGCTCCGGCGGCGTGCTCCTTTCCGAAGTGCTGCCGACGTTCGAGCACCTCGGCGCGAAGGTCGCCGACGAGCGCCCGTACGAGATCACTCCAAGTGACGGCGGGACGGCGTGGATCTACGACTTCGGCCTCCAGGCCGACGCCGAGAACATCGAGCGAGTCCGCGACCTGCTCCACGACGCGTTCATCGGCGTTTGGCGGGGCGAGCTCGAGGACGACGGCCTCAACGGCCTCGTTCTCGGCGCGACCCTGACCGGACGCCAGGTCTCGATCGTCCGCGCGATCGCCAAGTACCTGCGGCAGGGCGGCATCGGCTTCTCCGACTCGTACATCGAGCGGACGCTGACCGGCCACCCGGACATCGCCCGCCTGCTGGTCAGGCTGTTCGACGCCCGGCTCGACCCCGACAATCACGACTCCGACGCTGCCGAGCGGTTCGGCAACGACATCGAAGCGGCGCTCGACGCCGTCCCCAGCCTCGACGAGGACCGCATCCTCCGCAGCTTCCTGAGCGTCGTGCGCGCGATCGTCCGCACCAACGCCTTCCAGCGCGGCGCCGACGGCAAGCCACATCCGTACCTGTCGTTCAAGCTCGACTCCTCCCAGATTCCGGTTCTCCCTCTGCCAAAACCCCAGTTCGAGATCTTCGTGTACTCGCCGCGGGTCGAGGCGGTGCATCTGCGCGGCGGCCGGGTCGCGCGCGGCGGGATCCGCTGGTCTGACCGGCGCGAGGATTTCCGCACCGAGGTGCTCGGGCTGATGAAGGCGCAGATGGTCAAGAACGCGCTGATCGTGCCGGTCGGCGCGAAGGGCGGGTTCGTCCTCAAGCGCCCGCCCACCGAGGGCGGCCGGGAGGCCCTGCAGAGCGAGGGGATCGCCTGTTACGAGACGTTCCTGTCGGGGATGCTCGACATCACCGACAACATCGTCGAGGGCGAGGTCGTCGCGCCCAAGCGGGTGATCCGGTACGACGAGGACGACCCGTACCTGGTCGTGGCGGCCGACAAGGGGACCGCCACCTTCTCCGACATCGCGAACGAGGTTTCCAAGAGCTATGGCTTCTGGCTCGGGGACGCGTTCGCCTCCGGCGGCTCGCACGGCTACGACCACAAGCAGATGGGGATTACCGCGCGGGGCGCGTGGGAGTCGGTCAAACGCCACTTCCGCGAGCTCGGTACCGACATCCAAACCACGGACTTCACCGCGGTCGGGATCGGCGACATGTCCGGCGACGTGTTCGGCAACGGGATGCTGCTCTCGCGCCACACCAAGCTGGTGGCTGCGTTCAACCACATGCACGTGTTCCTCGACCCAGATCCGGATCCTGAGACGAGCTACGACGAGCGCCGGCGCCTGTTCGACCTGCCGCGTTCGGCCTGGAGCGACTACGACGAGTCTCTGATCTCCGAGGGCGGCGGGATCTACCCGCGGACCGCGAAATCGATCCAGCTGTCCCCTCAGGTGCGAGAGGCGCTCAGCATCGAGGAGGAGCGACTCGCGCCCAACGATCTGATCCAGGCGATCCTCAAAGCACCGGTCGACCTGCTCTACAACGGCGGCATCGGCACATACGTCAAGGCCTCGACCGAGTCCCAGGCGGACGTCGGCGACAAGGCCAATGACGCCGTGCGGGTCGACGCCCGCTCTCTGCGCTGCAAGGTCGTCGGTGAGGGCGGCAACCTCGGCGTGACCCAGAAAGCCCGCATCGAGTACGCGCTGAGCGGCGGTCCGCGGGATGGGAATCACGCCCACCCCGGGGGCCGGATCATCACCGACGCGATCGACAACGCCGCCGGCGTCAACTGCTCAGACCACGAGGTCAACATCAAGATCCTGCTCGACGGGCTCGTCGCGGACGGCGACATGACCGAGAAGCAACGCAACGAGCTGCTCGCCGAGATGACGGACTCGGTCGGCGAGCAGGTCCTGTACGCGAGCTACACGCAGACGCAGGCGATCGGCCTGGCGGTCGCCCAGGCTGCGTCGATGGTCGACGTGCACGCCCGGTTGATCCGGTACCTCGAGCAGAACGCGGGGCTCAACCGCAAGATCGAGTTCCTGCCGACCGATGACGCGATCGACGAGCGCAAGGCGTCGCATCTCGGCCTGGTCGCGCCCGAGCTCGCGGTCGTCATGGCCTACTGCAAGATCCACCTCTACCGGCAGCTGCTCGACTCCGATCTGCCCGAGGACCCGTACCTCGAGTACGACCTCGAGCGCTACTTCCCCGAGCCTCTGCCCGAGCGATACAGCGACCGCATGCAGAAGCACCGCCTGAAGCGCGAGATCATCGCCACCGTCGTCGCCAACCAGCTCGTCGACCGCGCCGGCACGACCTTCTCGTTCCGGCTCCGCGAGGAGACCGGCGGGCCGCCGGCGGTGCTTGCCCGCGCGTACGCGACCGCGCGCGAGGTGCTCGAGATGCGGTCGTACTGGAGCGCGATCGAGGCGCTCGACAACCAGGTCGACGCGCAGACGCAGATCGAGATGCTGATCGAGGGCCGGCGCCTGGTCGAGCGCGCGACCCGTTGGCTCGTGCGCGCGAACCCCTACCAGGTCAGCATCGCGCAGACGATCAGGCGGTTCGAGTCGGGCGCGAAACTGCTGGCCGCGTCGCTCCCCGACGCGCTCGAGGGCGCCGACCGCGAGGCGTTCGACGCCGCCGCGACGAAACTCGAGGAGGCCGGTGTCCCGGCCGCGCTCGCGCGGCGCACCGCCGGGATGCCGTCGATGCTCGCGCTGTTCGACATCGTCGAGGTCGCCGCCGCCACCGAGCACGACCCCGAGGACGTGCTGCGCGTCTACTTCCGGCTGGGCTCGCGGCTCGAGCTCAACTGGCTGCGCGACCGGATCATCGAGCTCCCGCGCGCGAACCGCTGGCAGGCGCTCGCCCGGGCGGCGCTTCGCGATGACCTGTTCAACCTCTACCGCGAGCTGACGCGGAAGGTGCTCGACACCGGCGGCCCCCACGGCGGGAGCGAGGCTGCGATCGACTCCTGGTCCGAGCGCAACGCCGGCGCGCTCGAACGGTCGCTCGGGATGGTCGCGGACGTCAGGGCCTCGCGGATCTACGACATGACGACGCTGCCGGTGGCGCTGCGGGAGATCCGCGGGCTGCTGCGCGGGACGACGAGAGCGGGGCTGCCGACGGGCGTGGGCTCGATCACGATGGCCGAGTAGCGCCGCGTGTCGCCGCGCGCCAGCGCACATAGGCCACGATCAGCAGGCTGAAGTCGATCGCGCCGGCGACCAGGAACGCGCCCGGTCCGGTGACCAGACGGCCTGCAATCCGTGACAGCACGCCGCCAAGCTATCGTCTCCGCTCTAAGAACCATGCCGAACAGCGTCAAGACAAGCGTCACCGAGCTTCCCGAATCGCGCGTGCGCGTCCAGGCGGAGGTCGCTCCCGAGGAGGTTGAGCGGCGCGTCCAACAGGCCGCGCGCGAGCTTGGTCGCCAGCTGCGCGTGCCCGGGTTTCGCAAGGGCAAGGTGCCGCCGACGGTTGTAATCCGCCGCCTCGGCCGCGACGCGGTGGTCGACGAGGCGGTCCGGAGCGCGCTCGGTAGCTGGTACGCGGACGCGATCGACGGCGCCGGGATCGCGCCGGTCGGAGCGCCCGAGCTCGATGTTCCGGGCGACCTTCCGGCCGAAGGAGAGCCGCTCCAGTTCTCGATCGAGATCGGTGTTCGTCCGGTCGCGAAGCTCGGCGAGTACAAGGGCCTCGAGGTCGGGCGCCGCGAGCCCCGCGTCGACGACGCTCAGATCGACGAGGAGATCGACCGGCTGCGCGATCGGGTGGCGACGCTCGACACGGTCGAGCGCGCTGCCGAGAACGGCGACCACGTCGTGATCGACTACGTCGGCAGCGTCGATGGGGAGGAGTTCGAGGGCGGGACCGGCCGCGACCAGCTGCTCGAGCTCGGTTCAGGGCGGCTCGTGCCCGGGTTCGAGGACCAGCTCGTCGGCGCGAGCTCGGGCGAGGAGCCGACGGTCACGATCACGTTTCCCGAGGACTATCCGGCGCCGGAGCTCGCCGGCAACGAGGCGCAGTTCGCGGTCACGGTCAAGGAGGTGAAGGCCAAGAACCTGCCCGATGCCGACGACGACTTCGCCTCTGACAACACCGAGTTCGACACGATCGCCGAGTTGCGCGAGGACATCGCCGGCCGCATGCGCCAGCTCGACGAGCGCATGCTCGAGCGCGAGTACGAGGACGCCGTCGTCGAGGCGGCCGTCGCCGAGGCCGAGATCGAGGTGCCCGAGAAGCTTGTTCACTCGCGTGCGCACGAGATGCTCGAGGACACGTTCGCGGGGCTGGCCCGCCAGGGCATCTCCAAGGAGACCTACCTGCGGATCACCGGGCGCGAGGAGGAGGAACTCGCGCATGAGGCCGAGCCCGAGGCCGCGGCCGCGCTCAAGCGTGACGCCGTCCTCGCCGCAATCGTCGAGGCGGAGAACATCGAGCCGACCGATGAGCAGGTCCGTGAGGCGCTCGAGCCCACCGCCGAACGGGAGGGCACGACCGCCGAGACCCTGTTCGAACAGCTCGACTCGGCGGGCCGGCTCGACCGCCTACGCCAGGAGGTTGCCATCCGCCAGGCGATCGAGATGCTCGTCGCGGAGGCCAAGCCGATCAGCGTCGAGCAGGCCAAGGCCCGCCAGAAGATCTGGACGCCGGGGAAGGATGACCCCGCCGACCCTGCGGGGCAGAGATCCGGACAGCTCTGGACTCCCGGCAGCTAACCCGCTAGAAGACCTCTGGCAACGGAGCCCGACCGCGCCCGCCCCGTCCAGGCAGCCCTGGCCGGTTGCTAGAGTCGGCAGGATTCCGGCTAAGGAAGCGAAAGAAGCGAGGACGATGAGCCCACTCGTACCGATGGTTGTTGAACAGACCTCTCGTGGAGAGCGCGCGTTCGACATCTACAGCCGTCTCCTCAATGAGCGGATCATCTTCCTGGGGACACCGGTTGACGATCAGATCGCGAATCTGATCGTCGCCCAGCTACTCCACCTCGAGTCAGAAGACCCAGACAAGGACATCTCGATCTACGTCAACTCGCCCGGCGGGTCGGTGTATGCCGGGTTGGCCATCTACGACACGATGCAGTTCATCAAGCCCGACGTGCAGACGATCTGCGTCGGGATCGCGATGTCAATGGGCGCGCTGCTGCTGGCCGGAGGGGCCAACGGTAAGCGCATGGCGCTCCCGAACGCCAAGATCCTGATCCATCAGGTGTCCTCGGCATTCCAGGGCCAGGCGACGGATATCGAGATCCACGCCAAGGAGATAATTGACGTCAGGCGGCGCCTCGATGAGATCATCGCCCAGCATACGGGTCAGAGCCTTGAGAAAGTTCGGTCCGATACCGAACGTGATTACTTCATGAGCTCTGAGGAGGCCAAGGACTACGGAATCATCGACCGCGTCATCTCCCAGCACTAAGGGGCTACCCTTAGTGCTCGGATAAGGCGGCGCGAGGCGACCCCGGGAGAGGGCTTTTATGGCACGTCCGACCGATTCCAACGAACAGCTGCTGTGCAGCTTCTGCGGCAAGTCCCAGAGGCAGGTCAAGAAGCTGATCGCTGGCCCCGGCGTGTATATCTGCGACGAGTGCATCGACCTCTGCAACGAGATCATCGATGAGGAGCTGACCGCTCCGCCGAGCTTCGACATCGCGAACCTGCCCAAGCCGCGGGAGATCTACGACGTCCTGAACGAGTACGTGGTCGGCCAGGAGCAGGCCAAGCGCAGCCTGTCGGTGGCGGTGTACAACCACTACAAGCGCGTCCAGATGATGCAGTCCGATGAGAACGACATCGAGCTGCAGAAGTCGAACATCCTCCTGCTCGGCCCCACTGGCTGCGGCAAGACGCTGCTCGCCCAGACGCTCGCGAAGATCCTCAACGTCCCGTTCGCGATCGCCGACGCCACGGCACTGACCGAGGCCGGGTACGTGGGCGAGGACGTCGAGAACATCCTCTTGAAGCTGATCCAGGCCGCCGACTACGACGTCAAGAAGGCCGAGACGGGGATCATCTACATCGATGAGGTCGACAAGATCGCGCGCAAGGCGGACAACCCCTCGATCACCCGGGACGTATCCGGCGAGGGCGTCCAGCAGGCGCTGCTGAAGATCCTCGAGGGCACGACGGCGTCGGTGCCGCCCCAGGGCGGGCGCAAGCACCCCCACCAGGAGTTCCTGTCGATCGACACCACCAACGTGCTGTTCATCTGCGGCGGGGCGTTCGCGAACCTCGACAAGGTGATCGAGCGCCGGATCGGCCACCAGGGTGTCGGCTTCGGCGCGGCGATCCAGTCCAAGGAGCAGCGCGACACCGGCGAGATCTTCGAGCACTGCCTCCCCGAGGACCTGATCCAGTACGGGCTGATCCCGGAGTTCATCGGGCGCCTGCCGGTGATGTCGGCGATCCACCAGCTCTCGCGCGACGAGCTGATGGAGATACTCACCGAGCCCCGCAACGCGCTCGTCAAGCAGTTCCAGCGGTTCTTCCAGTTCGACGGGATCGAGCTGGTGTTCGCCGAGGAGGCGCTGCACTCGATCGCCGACAGGGCGCTCGAGCGCGAGACCGGCGCCCGCGGCCTGCGGTCGATCATCGAGGAAGTCCTGCTCGAGGTCCAGTTCGAGCTCCCCTCTCGCCGGGACGTGCGGAAGTGTGTAGTAACGCGCGACGTGATCGACAAGGGCACCTCGCCGACGCTCGTGACCGTCGCAACCCCGGAAGAAGAAGCGGCCTAGCGCTGTTTTTGGGGGCCGCGCCTGCGGCGCGGCGTCCAGCCGGATGGATCGTGGCCGGCCCGGCCGTGGCGAGGCCGGATTCCGAGCGGACCGGGCCACGATGCCGGCTGAGGACTCATCCGGCTGTCTCGCGCCTCCCTAGACTGGGCGGTCGCCATGCCTGACCGCTCCGACCTCGAGGCCAAGACCCGCTACGACCCATCCGAGGTCGAGCCCCGGATCGAGCGCGAGTGGCTCGACAGCGGCCTGTTCGGACCCGAGCCCGCCGGCGAGCCGGCCGACAACTACTCGATCGCGATCCCGCTGCCGAACATCACCGGCGTCCTGCACATGGGCCACGCGCTCAACAACTCGATCCAGGACTGCCTGATCCGCTTCAACCGGACCAAGCCCCCGCCCACGCCGCTGACCAAGTGGATCCTCGGGACCGACCATGCCGGGATCGCGACCCAGACCCAGGTCGAGCGCGCGGTGCTCGCCGAGGGCACGAGCCGCGAGCAGCTCGGCCGCGAGGCGTTCGTCGAGCGGGTGTGGCGCTGGCGCGACGAGTACGGCGGCGAGATCGTCGAGCAGCTCAAGCGCCTCGGCGCCTCGCTCGACTACGACGACGAGCGGTTCACGCTCGACGACCGCTACGCCAAGGCGGTCATGAAGGTGTTCGTCGCCCTGTACGAGAAGGGCTACATCTACCGCGACCGCTACATGGTCAACTGGGATCCGGGGAGCGGGTCGGCGATCTCGGACCTCGAGGTCGAGGACCGCGAGGTGCAGGACACCCTCTATTACATCGACTACCCGCTGGCCGAGGGATCGGGCGCGGTCACGGTCGCCACCGTCCGCCCCGAGACGATGCTCGCGGACACCGCGATCGCCGTCAATCCCGACGACGACCGCTACCGCCGGCTCGTCGGCGAGAAGGCGATCCTGCCGCTCGTCCGGCGCAAGCTGAAGATCATCGCCGACGACTACGTCAAGCCTGACTTCGGCACCGGCGCGCTCAAGGTCACCCCGGGCCACGACCCGAACGACTTCGAGATCGGCCGCCGCCACGGCCTCCAGCAGATCAGCGTGATCGGCGAGGACGGGCGGATCACGGCCGAGGCGCCCGAGCGGTTCGTCGGCATGACCGTCGAGGAGGCCAGGCGCGAGGTCGTGGCCGAGCTGCGACGCGAGGACCTGATCGCACGGACCGAGGAGTACGTCCACGAGGTGCCCTACTCGCAGCGCTCGGGCGAGCGGATCGAGCCGCTGATCTCGCTCCAGTGGTTCATGCGGATGGACGAATTGGTCAAGCCGGCGATCGAGGTCGTCAGAAGCGGCCGCGTCCGCTTCTGGCCCGAGAGCTACACCCGGGTCTACATGAACTGGATGGAGAACATCCGCCCGTGGGTGATCTCCCGCCAGCTGTGGTGGGGCCACCAGATCCCCGTGTGGTATCGCTCTGAGGAGCGATACGTCGGCGAGACGGCGCCCGAGGGCGAGGGCTGGGTGCGCGACCCCGACGTGCTCGACACCTGGTTCAGCTCGGGGCTGTTCCCGTTCGCGGCCCTCGGCTGGCCCGAGGACACGCCGTCGCTGCGCGCCTTCTACCCGACCGATGCGCTGTGCACGGCGCGCGACATCATCTTCCTCTGGGTCGCGCGGATGATCATGATGGGGATCGAGTTCACCGGCGAGATTCCGTTCTCGGACGTCTACATCCACTCGATCATCCAGGCCCCGGACGGGCGACGCATGTCGAAGTCACTCGGCACCGGCGTTGATCCGATCGACCTGATCAACGGCGGTCCGCGGCCGCCGGTGTTCGGCGGCGGCGGCGATTTCCCGCCCTACGGCGCCGACGCGGTGCGGTGGGGCCTGTACGCGATGTCCTCGGCCCAGGACGTCCGTTTCAGCGAGGACAAGCTTGCCCAGGGCCTCCAGCTCACCAACAAGCTCTGGAACGCCGCGCGGCTGATCCTCCTCAGCGTGAGCTCGGATGCGCGGGCGGAGCCGAGGCCGAGCACCGTGGAGGACCGGTGGATCCTCACGCGACTGGATCGCGCGCGGGCGGCGATCGCCGAGGAGATCGAGCGCTTCGCGTTCGCGCATGCCGCGCTCCGCTTGTACGACTTCGTCTACGGCGAGCTATGCGACTGGTATCTCGAGCTGATCAAGCCGCGCCTGCGCGCCGGCGACGCTGACCTCCACGCCACGCTGCTCCACGTGTTGACCCAGACGCTCGCGATCGCCCACCCGATGATCCCGTTCGTCACCGAGGAGATCTATCGTTACATCCCGGGCACCGAGGGGCTGCTCGCGGCGGGCGGCGTGCTCTCCGCGGACGCGGTCAGGGACGACGCGGCCGAAGCGAGCGTCGGACGCGTGATCGAGGCCGTGCAGACGCTGCGCGGGTGGCGCGACCTCGCGGGGGTGCGAGCCGCCGCAACCGTCCCGGCCCGCCTCGCCGCCGAGGGGTACGAGGAGACGAGCGAGCACCTGGCCCGGCTGGCGCGGGTGACGTTCACGGCAGATGGAGCCGAGCCCGTGGCGACCGTGCCGGTTCCCGGCGGGGCCGTCGAGATCCTGCCGAGCGAGGATGTCGACCTCGAGGGCGCCGAGCGCCGGCTCGCCGCCCAGCGGGCGAAGCTCGAGGCCGAGATCGAACGCGCCGAGCGCAAGCTCGCCAACGCGGGATTCGTCGACAAGGCGCCGGCGGAAGTCGTCCAGGCCGAGCGCGACAAGCTGACGCGTCTGCGCGAGGAATTGAATCCCACCCACCCACCCCCGTCCACGGCGCTGTGAGAGCCGACGAAGCCGAACGCTACGTCCTGTCACGCGAGCTGTTCGGGATGCGGTTCGGCCTCGACCGCATGCGACGGCTGATGACCGCGATGGGTAACCCGCAGCTTCGCTTCCAGTCGATCCATGTCGTCGGGACGAACGGCAAGTCCTCGACGGTGCGGATGACGGCCGCGATCCTCGCCAAGCACGGGCTGCGCACCGGCGCCTACCTGTCGCCCCACCTGGTGTCGTTCGCCGAGCGGATCAGGGTCGACGACGAGGATCTGACGCCCGAGGAGTTCGCGGCCGCGATCCAGCGCGCCGCGCACGCCGCCGAGCTCGTCGACCGCTCGCTCGTGGGCGATGATCGCGTGACCCAGTTCGAGCTCCTGACCGCGGCCGCGTACTCGGAGCTGGCCCGCCAGGGCGTGGAGGCGGCGGTGGTCGAGGCCGGACTGGGCGGCCGCTACGACGCCACCAACGTGATCCCGTCGCGCGTGCAAGTGCTGACCAGCGTCGGGCTCGAGCACACGCGCTGGCTCGGGCCGACGATCACTGCGATCGCGACCGAGAAGCTCGACATCGTCCAGCCGGGCGCGACGCTCGTCCTCGGCCACGGCCTTCACCCCGACGCCGCGGCGGTCGCCGAGCGGGTCGCCTCCGAGCGCGGGGCGAGGATCGTCCACGCCGGCGCCGATCCGGGCGTGCCGCTGATCGCGCTCGGGTCGTTCCAGCGGCGGAACTTCGCGCTCGCGCGCGCCGCCGCGCAGGCCTACCTCGGGGAGCTCGACCCAGACGCGGTCGCGGCCGCCGCGGCCGAGATCCTTGTGCCGGGACGGCTGCAGGCGATCGACGAGGACCCGCTCACGCTGCTCGACGGGGCCCACAACCCCGACGGGATGGCCGCGCTCGCCGAGGCCCTCGCGGAGCCGTGGGCCGCCGGCCACGATCGCGTCGTCGCGGTCGTATCCGTGCTCGACGACAAGGACGCCGCGGCGATGCTCGCGACGCTGCTGCCGATGTGCGACGCGCTCGTCCTGACCGCGAGCCAGAACCCGCGGGCGCTGCCGCCGCCGACCCTGCAATCGCTGGCGGGCCAGCTCGGCGGCCCACCGTCCGAGGTCATCCGCGACCCCCGCGCCGCACTCGAGCGCGCCCGCGAGATCGCCGGCCCGAACGGGCTGGTCGTGGCCACTGGCTCCATCTATCTGGTCGCCGACCTGCTTCGACCCGCCGGCGCCGGGCGCGCCTCGATGCTTTGAACGAACCTGCCGCTACGATGGACGACGAGGAAGAGAGGCAGCCGAGGTTGCTGGCGATGGTCGCTCTCGTCGCCCTCGTCGTCGCCATCGTAATCCTCGTGTTCTTCGGAATCGGCTACCTGTTTGGCAGGACATATCTCTGACAAGCCGAAGTTCAGTGCGATCGTGCACGCCATGTATGAGGATCCACATACACGACGTGCGGCTGCCGCGACGCTCCAACGCCACCGCCCACTAAACTCGCACGCTTAATGCCCTTCCTGACCGTCTTCGGCATCAAGAACGGCACGATCAGTGCTGTCGTCGAGCTGATCATCCTGTTCCTGGTGGTCGTCTGGCTCGCGCTCGTGTACTGGACGTACGCGGACGCCCGGCGCCGGATCGCCGACTCGTTGCTGGTCGGCTGCGCGACCGCGGCGTCGCTGTTCCCGTTCGTCGGGACGATCGTTTACATGATCGTCCGGCCGCCCGAGTATCTCGACGACGTGCGCGAGCGCGAGCTCGAGATCCAGGCCGCCGAGGCGCGGCTCGCCGAGCTCGGCTACCAGGTGTGCCCGTACTGCGACTACGAGGTCGAGAAGGACTTCCTGCGCTGCCCTAACTGCATGCGAAAGCTGAAGGACCCGTGCACGGCGTGCGGCAAGCCGCTCGACCCGATGTGGAAGATCTGCCCGTTCTGCGAAGCCGAGGTCGCCGGCGCCGCCCCGCAGCCGCGGCGCACCCGCCGGCGCCGCGAGTCGAGCACCGAGCAGCCGGTCGCCGGCGCCACGGTGCGCGCCGAACGTGCCGAGCGCAGTGCCGCGCCGACGCCGGCTCCGGCCGAGCGCGGCGGCCCGTCGGGCACCTAGCGCCTAAAGGCACCTAGCGCCTAAAGTCTCCGGCCGCCACTGCACCCACACCGGCGCCCGGCGCGCCCGCAAGGAGACCCATGGAGCGAACGCTGATCCTGATCAAGCCCGATGCCTTTGCCCGCAACCTCTCGGGCGAGATAATCGCCCGGTTCGAGCGCAAGGGTCTTCGGCTCGTCGCGATGAACCTGCTGACGATGAGCCGCGAGCTGGCCGCGCAGCACTACGCCGAGCACGAGGGAAAGGGCTTCTACGAGGAGCTTGTGACGTTCATCACATCCGGTCCGCTGGTCGCGATCGTGCTCGAGGGCGAGCAGGCCGTGGTGGCCGCACGCCAGGTGATCGGCGCCACGGACCCGCTGAAGGCGAATACGGGCTCGATTCGGGGCGACTTCGCGATCGAGGTAGGTCAGAACATGGTCCATGGGTCGGACTCGCCGGAGTCCGCGACCCGCGAGGTCGGCCTGTTCTTCCCGGACCTGGCCTGACGGCGGGCGCTGTCCTAGGCGGTTTGCGTGACCCGCGTGGTGCTTGCCTCCCGCTCGCCCCAGCGGCGGGCGATCCTCGACCAGATCGGCGTCGACTACGAGGTCGAGGTGCCAGACGTCGAGGAGCTCCAGGTCGGGCCGCCGCACGAGGTCGCGCTCGAGAACGCGTTCCGCAAGGCCTCAGCCGTGGCGGCGCGGGTCCCGGGAACGCTCGTGGTGGGCTGCGACACGCTCGTCAGCCTCGGCGCCCGGCTGTACGGCAAGCCGGCCGACGAGGACGAGGCGCGGGCGATGCTGGGCGCGCTCGCGGGACGCCGTCACACGGTCGTCAGCGGGCTGTGCCTGATCGAGGACGGGCGCTCGCGAACGGCCGCGGCCAGCACGGTCGTCGAGTTCCGGGCCCTCGACGAGGCGCTGATCGACTGGTACATGGCCAGCGGCGAATGGCGCGAGCGGGCCGGTGCCTACGCGATACAGGGGCGCGGTGCGGCGCTCGTGGCGGGGGTCGAAGGGGACTTCCTGAACGTGGTCGGACTGCCCCTGACGACGCTGCTGGAGCTCGCGCCCGGGCTGCTCAGCGGGTGAGCGCGGCGACGCAGCCCGCGCTGAGCGGGCGAAACGCATAATGGCGACCAACCTCCGGCGGGACGAGCACGTACAATCGGAATCGGACGGCGCTGGCAGCGATGCGTGGCCTCCGGCACTCAGTACCCCGTCCGCTGCTTACTCCTACCTCGATTGGCGATGGGCTTTTTCACGTACCTAACCGGTTTCGGCGGTCGCGACATGGCGGTCGACCTCGGCACCGCGAACACGCTTGTGTATGTCCGCGGGCGCGGGATCGTGCTGTCCGAGCCGAGCGTGGTCGCGGTCGATTCGCGCACCGGCGAGGTCCACGCGGTCGGGATCGAGGCCAAGCGCATGCTCGGCCGCACCCCGGGGACGATCCAGGCGATCCGCCCGCTCAAGGACGGCGTGATCGCCGACTTCGAGGTCACCGAGGAGATGCTGCGGCACTTCATCCAGAAGGTCCACCAGAACCGCTGGGCACACCCCCGGGTCGTTGTATGCGTGCCCTCTGGCGTCACCGGCGTCGAGAAGCGCGCGGTCGAGGAGGCCTGTCTTTCAGCCGGGGCGCGTCAGGCGTACCTGATCGAGGAGCCGATGGCGGCGGCGATCGGCGCCGGGCTCCCGGTCGGCGAGCCGACCGGCTCGATGGTCGTCGACATCGGCGGCGGCACGAGCGAGGTCGCAGTGATCTCGCTCGGCGGGATCGTCGTCTCCCAGTCGATCCGGGTCGGCGGCGACGAGCTCGACGAGTCGATCATGAATTACGTCAAGCGCGAGTACAAGCTGCTGATCGGCCAGCAGACCGCCGAGGAGGTCAAGCTCGAGATCGGCTCGGCGTACCCGCTCGGGGAAGAGGTGCAGGCGGAAATCCGCGGCCGCGACATGGTCTCGGGCCTGCCCAAGACCGTGGTCCTGACCAGTGAGGAGATCCGGGGCGCGCTCGAGGAGCCGGTCACCCAGATCATCGACGCGGTCAAGGAGACGCTCGACCGCACGCCGCCGGAGCTCGCCTCGGACATCATGGATCGTGGCATCATGCTGGCCGGAGGAGGGTCGCTGTTACAGGGGCTCGATGAGCGCCTGCGTCACGAGACGCAGATGCCCGCGCATTTAGCCGAGTCGCCGTTGACGTGCGTCGCGGTCGGCTCGGGAAGATCGTTGGAGGAGTTCGAAGCGATCCACCGTTCGAGCAAGAATTCACGCAACCGGCGCCGTCGGTACTAGTTTGGGAGCAGGGCTGAGGTGGCGCCAGGCATGATTGGGAACCCGCCCACCCGCCCATCCGCCCACTCACCCACCCCCACCGCCTGGAGACGCGACATCCGTGCATGACAAGCAAGTTCGGCGGAGACGGGCGGTGCTCGCACTGCTCGTCGCTGTCTCCCTGATCCTGCTTACGGCCTACTTCGGCGAGCAGCCGAACAGCCCGCTGCACAACGTCCAGCGCGGCGTGGTCGAGGTGCTCTCGCCGGTTGAGCAGGGAGCGAGCAAGGTGCTCGCCCCGGTCCGGTCGGTCGCCGGCTGGTTCTCGAGCACGTTCCACGCCAAGACCCAGGTCAAGCAGCTTCAGCAGCAGCTCGCGCACGTCACCAACGAGTACGCGCAGGCCAAGGGGGCGCTGCTCCTGAACAAGCAGCTCAGCGCCCAGGTCCACCTCGACACCAGCCTCGATCTGAGCGCGTACCACCCGGTGACCGCGCAGGTGATCCTGCGCGACCCGACGCTTTGGTACCAGACGATCAGCGTCGACAAGGGGACCGACGATGGTGTCAGCCTCCACGATCCCGTCACCGGTGACGGCGCGCTCGTCGGCGAGGTCACCGAGGTCTCGGCGACGGCGTCGTTCGTGACGCTGATCACCGACCACACGCTGTCGGTGACCGCGCGGGTGCTCGACGCCAACGGCGACACCGGCGTGCTCGTGCCGGCCGTCGGCAATCCTGACGAACTCGTACTCCAATATCTCCAGCCCCCGAGCCCCGGCCAGGTCCAGAACGGTCCGCAGCAGAGCCAGCTCGTGGTCACGGCCGGATTCAAGTCGGGTTCGCTCGAGTCCTACTTCCCGGCAAACATCCCGATCGGGAACGTGCTGCCCGTCGACGAGAACCAGCTGCTCAACAACGGGACGATCCAGGTCTCCCCGCAGGCCAACCTGCGGAGCGTCGACGTCGTCCAGATCCTGACCCGGCCCCAGCCCGGCACCGAGCGCGCCCAGGTGCCGTAGGTGGTCGCTTGAACCCCCAGGTCAAGCTCGTCATCCGCCTGGTCCTGCTCGGGTTCTTCGGCGTCGTCATCCAGGAGTCCGCGGTCTCCCAGGTGTCGATCTTCGGCGTGAGCGCGGACCTGACGCCGCTGCTCGTGATGTCCGTCGGGCTGTTGTGCGGCTCGATGACCGGCGCGATCTTTGGCTTTGCCACCGGGCTGATGATCGACCTTGTGCTCGTCCAGACGCTCGGCGTGACCTCGCTGCTGTACATCGTGATCGGCTACTGGGCCGGCCGGCTGCACGAGTTGCGCGACCCCTCGCATGAGCTCGTGCCGCTCGCCGCCGGCGCGGTGGCCGCGGCCTTCGCCGGGCTCGGGATGGCCGTGATCCAGTTCCTGCTCGGCGTCGACGCGCCCGTCAGCCTGCTGCTGCTCCAGCAGATCTTCGTCGTGGTACTCGTCGACACGCTGCTGGCGCTACCGGTGTACGCGCTCGTGCGGCGGATCCTGCGACCGGTGCTGCCCGAGGATCCCCGCCGCCGGCGCCGCCGCGCGTACAGCACCGGCGGTCTCAGCCCGCTTCAGCAAGGCGCCGCCCGCCGCGGCACGATCCCCCGACCGCAGTCGCGATGAGCCCACTGCCCGAGGACAAGCGCCTGCAGTTCATCCCGCAGGAGGATCGCCCCCCGCTGACGCCGCAGCTGGCGCTCCGGGTGGCAATCGTCGGGACCGTCGCGCTCGCGATCTTCGCGATCCTGTTCTTCCGCCTGTGGTTCCTGCAGGTGCTCTCAGGCAACCAGTACGCGGCCGCCGCGAGCGTGAACTACGTGCGCGACGTCGAGGTGCCGGCGCCGCGCGGCGAGATCCTCGACTCGACCGGCCAGATCCTCGCCTCGAGCCGCCGCGCGTACGCGGTCGAGATCTCGCCGCCGCACCTGCCAGTGCCGATCACCGATCAGAACCTCGCCCACCCTCCAAGGCCCGACGCGCTCCTGTACGACCGCCTCGCGGGCGTGCTCAAGCTGCCGACCAACCGACAGCCGTGCCCGGTCGACGGCCACGGGGTGCTGCACATGTCTGAGATCGCCTGCCGCGTGGTCCAGGGATACGTGCAGTTGTCTTATGGCGAGGCCACCGTCGCGAGCGACATCTCGAGCCCGCAGCTCTGGTACATCTCAGAACGCCAGCCGTCGTTCCCGGGTGTGACGGTCCAGCAGATCTACCAGCGGACGTACCCGTTCGGGACGCTCGCCTCCCAGGTGCTCGGGATCGTCAGCCGGATCACCGGTCCCGAGACGCTCGACCCCTACTACAAGGGTGTCAACGAGAACGATTCGGTCGGGCAATCGGGCCTGGAAGCCTCCTACGACCGCTACCTGCGCGGGGTCGACGGCGCGGAGAAGGTCAAGGTCGACGCGTTCGGCAACTTCATCGGCGTGCAGTCGCAGACCGCGCCGACGGCCGGCGACAACCTCAAGCTGTCGTTGAACGCCAAGCTCGAGCAGATCGGCCAACAGGCGCTCCAGCAGTCGATCGACGCGAACTATCCGGCCAACGGCGGCGCGTTCGTGGCCATGAACCCGGACAACGGTCAGGTCTACGCGATGGGGTCGCTGCCGACCTACGACGCGAACGTGTTCACCAAGCCGGTCCCGACCTCGACCTACAACTCGCTGTTCGGCCCGAATTCGGGCGACCCTCAGGTCAACCGCGCCTACCAGAGCGCCGGCCCGACCGGGTCGACGTTCAAGCCGATCACCGCGACCGCGGCGCTCGAGAGCGGCGCCTGGGGCGTCAACAGCGTCTTCGACGACACCGGCCAGTACTGCTTCAGCGGTGAGTGCCGGCACAACGCCGGAGACGCGGTCGACGGCTCGCTCGACCTCGTGAACGCGATCAAGGTCTCCTCGGACGACTTCTTCTACAACCTGGGCGTACTGACCAACTCGCCCGCCCCGAACGGCGGCCCGCTCCAGAAGTGGGCGCGGGACTATGGGATCGGCCAGAAGACCGGGATCGACCTGCCCGACGAATCCTCGGGGACCCTGCCGGATGCCGCGTGGCGCTCGAACCGCAACGAGCTCGAGGCCGAGTGCGACAGCGCTACCGGCCCGTTCAAGTACACCAACGGCACCACCACGGGACCGAAGAAGCTCAAGGGCTGGCACCGCAGCCAGAAGCATCCGCCGGGCGGCTGCGGGCTCGCCGACGGGACCGGCCGCCCGTGGTCGGCGGGCGACAACGAGAACCTGGCCGTCGGCCAGGGTGACGTGCAGGTCACGCCGCTCCAGCTCGCGGTGGTGTACTCCGCGCTCGCCAACGACGGCACGATCGTCAGCCCGCACCTGGGGCTCGACGTCCAGAGCGCCGATGGGTTCGTGCTGCGCTCGTTCAACCCCGCGCCCAAGCGCCACATCGACATCGACCCGACCTACCGCGACACGATCCTCGCCGGCCTGCGCGCGGGCGCCTCTCAGCCCGGAGGGACCTCGGCGGACGTGTTCAGCAACTTCGCCGAGCCGGTCTACGGCAAGACCGGCACCGCGCAGTACAACGGCCAGCAGGACTACGCCTGGTACGCCTGCTTCGTTCCGCCGAGCGCGACGAGCAAGCCGATCGTTGTCGTCGTGACCGTCGAGCAGGGCGGGTTCGGCGCGGTCGGCGCGGCGCCGGTGGCGCGTCAGATCCTGTCGCAATGGTTCTTCGGCAACAAGGGCGCGTACGTGCCCGGGAACTCCCAGACGCTGTGAGCGCGTTCGGCGCCAAATCGATCCGGGCCGCCGACGACGTCGTGGCTGCCCCTCGCCCGCGGATGTGGCTGCGGATGGACCCGCTGCTGCTGTTCGCCGCGCTCGGGCTCGCCGCGTGCTCGGTGATCATGCTGAAGGGCGAAGGCCCATCGCTCGACTCGGCGAACCACATGTACTTCGCCGAGCGCCAGGCGATCTACTTCGGGATCGGGCTGGTGCTCGCGCTCTTGCTCGCGCACGTCGACTACACGCGGCTGCGCGAGTACAAGTACGGCCTGTACGGCGTGATGATTGCGTTGAACGTCATCGTGCTCGGCATGCCGCACGTCCAGGGCGCGGCGCGGTGGATCCCGCTTCCGTTCTTCCAGCTCCAGCCGTCGGAGTTCGGCAAGGTGCTGCTGATCGTGGCGGTGTCCGCGTTCGCGGTCGACCGCTCGCGGCGGCTGCACGAACGTCGAACAACAGCGCGGATCATGCTGCTCGCGCTGATCCCGGCGATGATCGTGATCCCGCAGCCCGACCTCGGCACAGCGCTCGTGTACGTCGCGGCGGGGTTCGCGATCCTGTTCTTCGCCGGCACCTCGTGGAAGCAGCTCACGGGGCTGGCGGTGCTGTTCGTGGTGGCGATCGTGTTCGTGCTCGTGGTCGCGCCGGCGACCGGGCACCACCTCCTCAAGCCCTACCAGATGCAGCGCCTGACGGGCTTCCTGCATCCGTCCCACGATCCCGGCAACCAGACGTACAACATCACAGAGTCGCTGACCGCGATCGGCTCCGGCGGGAAGACCGGGCTGGGCACCGCGGGTGCCTCGCAGGTGAACCTGCATTTCCTGCCCGCCCCGAGCACGGATTTCATCTTCGCCGTGGTCGGTGAGACGTACGGCTTCGTCGGCGCCGCGGTGGTGCTTTCCCTGTACGCGCTGCTGATCTGGCGCGCGCTGAGGATTCTGACGATGTCCAAGAACCTGTACGGGACGCTGATCGCGGGCGGCATCCTGGCCATGCTGATGTTTCAGGTGCTCGTCAACGCGGGCATGACGATTGGCATCATGCCGATCACCGGAGTCCCGTTGCCGCTGCTGAGCTACGGCGGTTCCTCTGTCCTGGTGACCTTTATCGCCATCGGCCTTCTACAGTCAATATGTGTGCAGGCACGCATGACTGCCGCGACGAAAACCCGAGGATTGGTTTCGTCTTGACCGCTGCCCCGACAGTGGGTTCCCACCACCCACCCCCACCACCGAGGGCGCGGCACGTGTTCGCCCGGAGGATCGAGCTCTCAAAGCTCGCGCTTCCTCCGCGAACGTTCTCAAACTTCCATAAAGGACTGAATGCGCATTGAAGAAGCAAGTATTGGTGAGCGTCGACCGGGGCGAGACCCGCGTCGCGCTCCTCGAGGCGTCCGGATCGGTCAGCGCCCGTAAGAGCACGTCGAAGCCCGCTACGACGCGCCGGCGTCGTAAGACGTCCAAGCCCGCGGCGGGATATCACGTAGCCGAGCTTTACCTCGAGCGCCGCGGAGCGCGCTCGATCGTCGGAAACATCTACAAGGGACGCGTCGACAACGTGCTCGGCGGTCTCGAGGCGGCCTTCGTCGACATCGGGCTCGAGAAGAACGGGTTCCTGCACGTCGACGAGATCGTGCTGCCGGGCGTCGACGCGCCCCGTCGCGGCCGCGGCTCCGGCCGGGACAGCCGGCAGATCACCGAGATGCTGAAGCCGGGCCAGGAGATCGTGGTCCAGGTCGTCAAGGACCCGCTGAAGACCAAGGGGGCCCGGCTGTCGATGGATCTGACGATCGCCGGCCGCTACATGGTGTACGCGCCGTTCGGCGAGGGCGTCGGCGTCTCGCGCCGGCTCGACGACGGTGAGCGCGAGCGGCTGCGCAAGGAGGCCGCCAAGCTCGATCTGAAGGGCGCGGGCGCGATCGTGCGCACGGCCGCCCAGGGAGCGATGCGAGCGGACCTAGAGCGCGAGCTGCTGTACCTGTTCAAGCTGAACGAGGTCCTGCAGAAGCGCGTCGCCGAGACGGCCGCGCCGGCGCTCGTCTTCCAGGAGGCCGATCTGTCGGTGCGGGTCGTGCGCGACATCTTCTCCTCGGCGTTCGAGCGGGCGATCGTCGACGATCCCAAGCAGCACCACCGCCTGGTGTCGTTCTTCTCCCGCACCGCGCCCGAGCTTGTCGACCAGGTCGAGCTGTGGGAGGAGGACCAGCCGCTGTTCGAGGCGTTCGGGGTCGAGCAGGTGCTCGACTCGACGCTGTCGCGGCGGGTCGATCTGCCGAGCGGCGGCTACCTGATGATCGACTACGCCGAGGCGCTGACGGTGATCGACGTCAACTCGGGGTCGTTCGTCGGCCGCGGCAAGGCGGCGCGGCTCGAGGACACGATCACGAAGACGAACCTCGAGGCGGCCGACGAGGTCGTGCGGCAACTCCGTTTGCGGGACATCGGCGGGATCATCGTCATCGACTTCATCGACATGGCCCGGGCCCGGAACCGCGACGCGGTGTTGAAGGTGCTGCGCGCGGCCCTCGACGAGGACCGTACGAAGACGTTCGTGGTCGAGATCTCGCCGCTCGGGCTGGTCGAGATGACCCGTCAGAACGTCACCGACGGCGTCCGCGAGATCATGACCCGGCCGTGCCCGACCTGCGGCGGCGACGGGGTGATCAAGTCCGAGGAGACGCTCGCGATCGAGTTCGAGCGGCGGATGCGCGACCTCGCCAAGGAGACCAAGGACGAGGCGCTCCTGATCCAGATGAACCCGCGCGTGAGCGCGGAGTTCACCCGCGACGAGGCGCGTGTGTTGCGCCAGATCGAGGACGAGACCGGCAAGTGGTTCCACTTCGAGGGCTCGGAGGGGCTGCCGCTCGATCACTTCGCGGTCCTGCTCGAGGACGACCTCAAGCGCGTCGTCGAGCGAGCGGTTCCGTTCCGCGAGGGCGAGGAGGTCCACGTCGAGATCGTCGAGCCGCACATGTACAGCCCCGGCGACGCGGTGGCGAAGGTCGACGGTTACATAATCTCGATCACCGGTGGCGGCGACTACGTCGGCGAGAAGCACATGGTCCGGATCGAGGAGGCAGGACGCACGTCCGCGGTCGCCTCGCTCGTGGATGCGCCGGCGCCGGCGGCGTCGTCGTCCAATGGGGACGGCGACGGGGATGGCTCGGGGGATGAACTAGAATCGAAGCCTCGGCGTCGTGGCCGCAGAGGCGGACGACGCCGTTCCGGCGCTAAGGCCGAGTCGGCCTCGACCACTACCTCATCCGAATGAGCACCTACGCGATAGTCAAGACCGGCGGCAAGCAGTACCGCGTCGAGCAGGGGTTGACCCTGCTCGTCGAGCGGCTGCCCGTGGCTGACGGCGAGTCGGTGGCCCTGCAGCCGCTCCTGTACGTGGATGGCTCTTCCGTGGTCGACGGCGAGGACTTGGCGCGGGTCTCCGTGGAGGCCCGCGTGGTCGCCCACGAGCGCGGCCCCAAGCTCCGGATCGTCAAGTTCAAGCCCAAGCGCGGCTACAAGCGTCGCACCGGCCACCGTCAGAATCTGACCCGGATCGAGGTCACGTCACTCGGTCTGTCGTCGTCCGCCGGCCGCTCGGGCTCAGCTACGAAGGAGGCGAGCGATGGCTCATAAGAAAGGCCTCGGGTCCTCCCGCAACGGCCGTGACTCTCACGCTAAGCGTCTCGGCGTCAAGGTGTTCGCCGGCGAGGCCGTGACCGGCGGCGAGATCATCGTCCGCCAGCGCGGCACGAAGTTCAAGCCCGGCGACGGCGTCGGGATCGGCAGGGACGACACGATCTACGCCGAGGCCGCCGGCACGGTGGCGTTCACGCGCGGCCGGCGCGGCCGCGTGATCTCGGTCGTTTCCGGGTCCGACTCCGAGTCGTAGGCGGGGCGGCTACCGTCGCCCACGCCCGTTGGGCAAGGACGCCCAGCGGAACGGTCCCATGGATGCCGAGCGTAGCGAGGCCCCTAATCAGCCGTAACTAGCTGAGACGTGCAGAGGGGGCAGCGCTTGGCCTTGAGCGGGATCGCGCTCGTGCACTCCGGGCACTCCTTGGTGTCCGGATCCTCCTTGGCGCGGCGGGCCATCAGCGCGGTGATCGGGGCGACGACGAAGAAGAACACCGCCGCGGCCACCGTGGCGAACGTGATCACGTTGTTGAGGAAGTCGCCGTAGGCGAACTGGCTGCCGTTGATCGTGAACGTCAGCGCGCCGAAGTTCGGCTTGCCGAAGATCGCGGCGATGATCGGCGTGATGATGTCGGCGACCAGCGCCTTGACCACGGCCGTGAAGGCGGTGCCGATCACGACCGCCACCGCGAGGTCGACGACGTTGCCGCGCAGCAGGAACTTCTTGAAGTCAAGTAGCAGTTTTGGCACTGGTCGGCGTCTTGTTTCGTCACAGGTGGCGGGGGATCCTGCGGGGAATGGCGTTCCAGCTAACAAATGCGTAGTCACAGGGCCAAAGTCCTGGCGCTGGCCGAGCGTCAGGCAGGGCGGGTGAGCTGGGCGCAACTCATGGCGCTCGGCGTTGAGAGCGTGGTGATCTCGAGATGGGTTGCCGATGGCTATCTCCACCACGTACTTCCGCGCGTGTACGCCGTCGGCCACCGTGCGCCAAGCGTGGAGGCCGACCTGACCGCCGCGGTGCTGTACGCCGGCCCGGGCGCGATGCTCAGCCACGCCACGGCGCTCTGGTGGCGCGGCCTGATCGACCGCCAGCCGTGGCCGATCGAGGTGAGCACGCCACGCCGGTGCAAGTCGCTCAGCGGCGTCGACGTGCACGGCCGGCGCGAGTGCCGGCGCGAGTGGCACAAGCGCCTGCCGATGACGACGATCGAGCAGGCGATGCTCGACTTCGCCGCGAGGGCGTCAATGGAGCGGGTCCGTTACGTGCTCGCCAACGCCGACTACGCCAAGGTGCTCGACATCCCCGCGCTGCAGGTGACCGTCGGTAGCGGTCGTGCCGGCAGCACCAAGCTGCGGACGGCGCTCATGCGCCACGAACCCAAGCTTGCGCGCACCCGCAGCCCGCTCGAGCGGCTGTTCCTTCCGCTTTGCGAGAAGTACGGGGTCCCGCTGCCCGATGACGTCAACGTCTCGGTCGCCGCCGTTCTGGTCGACGCGGTGTGGTGGCAGCCGCGGCTGGTGGTTGAGCTCGACGGGCGCGACAACCACAGCTCGTGGGCGCAGATCCAGCGCGACCGAAGCAATGAGCTGCGCCTGCGCGGCGCCGGCTTCGAGGTACTGCGCTATGGCGCCGTCCAGCTGGAGGAGGAGGCAGCGCTGGTGGCGCGCGATGTCTTCGCCCGGCTCAGCCGGACTGCGAAGTCGGCCTGACCAGGATCTCGTTGACGTCGACGTGCGGCGGCTGGGCGACCGCCCACATCACCGTCCGGGCGATGTCGACGGGTTCGAGGCGGCCCTCGGCCGGATTGTCGAAGAACGGCGTGTTCACCATCCCGGGCTCGATCAGCGTCACCCGGACGCCGGTGTCGCCCAGCTCGAGCCGTGCCGACTCGCCCATCGCGGTCACGGCCCATTTGGTGGCGGAGTACAGCGAGCCCGGCAGCGCCCGGCGGCCCGCCACCGACCCGGTCAGCAAGAGGTGGCCACGCGCGTCCTTCAACGCCGGAAGCGTTGCCCGGATCGTCAGCGCCGCGCCGTAAACGTTGGTCAGCACCATCGAGCGCCAGAACTCGGGTGTCTCGTTCAGGAACCCGCGTGCCGCGCCGAAGCCGGCGTTCGCGAACGCCACGTCGAGGCGGCCGAACGTGTCGAGCGTGGCCTGGACCATCGCCTGCTGCTGGTCCCACTCGGTCACGTCGCAGCGCACCGCCAGCGCCCGCTCGGCACCGCCGAGCTCTTCGGCGAGCTCGGCCAGGCGGTCGGCGGACCGGGCGGCGAGCACGAGGCGATAGCCGGCGCCGGCGGCCAGGCGCGCGGTGGCGGCGCCGATGCCGCTCGACGCGCCGGTTATCAGGAATACGGGATCGGACATGCCAGGATGATCCCATGCAGGACCGCGCGCGAATCCACGTCGAGGCCGGCCGCGGCGGCGACGGCTCCCTCAGCTTCCGCCGCGAGGCGCACGTGCCCAAGGGTGGGCCGAACGGCGGTGACGGCGGCCGTGGCGGCGACGTCGTGCTCGTGTGCGACGACTCGCTACGCGATCTCGAAGCCTTCCGGCGCCGGTCACACTTCAAGGCGGGGCGTGGCGGCCACGGGGAGGGTTCGCTTCGTCACGGCAAGGACGGCGGTGACCTGACGATTCTGGTGCCGCCGGGCACGGAGGCATTCGTCGAGGTCGACGGCACGATGCAAGACTTTGTCCGGCCGGGACAACGGGCGCTGGTGGCTCGAGGTGGCCCGGGCGGCCGCGGCAACAAGCGCTTTGCCGGCCCGACGCATCAGACGCCGCGGTTCGCCGAGAAGGGGCTCGCGGGGGAGGAGACGTGGATCACGCTGCAGCTGAAGCTGCTCGCGGACGTCGGGCTCGTCGGCCTGCCGAACGCCGGCAAGTCGTCGCTGCTCGGCCGGCTCACCCGCGCGCATCCCAAGGTCGCGGACTATCCGTTCACGACGCTCGAGCCGGCGCTCGGGACGCTCGAGACCGATGACCGCCAGCTCGTCATCGCCGACATCCCCGGCCTGATCGAGGGCGCGAGCGCCGGCGCGGGACTCGGTCACGACTTCCTCGCCCACATCGAGCGGACACGCGTGCTCGTGCACGTGCTCGACCTCGCGCCGCTCGACGGCTCGGACCCGGAGGCGAACTATGCGACGGTTGAGCACGAGCTAGAGCTCCACAACCCGCGGCTGTCGGTGCTGCCGCGCGTGCTCGCGCTGTCAAAGGCGGACCTGGTCGACGAGGCGGCTCGAGACGCCGCGCGGGCCGCCTGGGCGGCGCGGCTCGGTCTGGACACGCCCGTGGTGGTCACGTCCTCGGCAACCGGCCTCGGCTTGGCCGAGCTCGCCGGCGAGCTGACACGACTGGTGCCGGAGGAGCCCGCGGACGCCGCGTCGGAAGATCTGAGACCCCGGCTCGATGGCGAGCTCGCCGAGCACCGCGTCTTCCGCCCGGCCGCCGACCGCGCGTACGAGGTCGTGAAGGTCACGGCTGGCGCTTATCGCGTCACCGGCAAGGGGATAGAGCGGCTGGTCGCTCGCTACGACCTCGACAACGAGGACGCGCTCGCGTACCTCGAGCGCCGGCTGCGCGGGATCGGCGTGATTCGGGCGCTCGAGGCCGAGGGGTTCGAGGCGGGCGACGAGGTCGAAATCGCCGGGATCGCGTTCGACCTCGATCCGGAGTGAATCAAGGTAGGATCGCGCGCCGAAACTATCCGGTTCGCAACGGTTTAGGACCGCTGCTGAATCGCTGCCGGGAACGATCGAGGAGGTCCGCAGGCGTGTCCATGCGTCACAGGCTGCCGTTGGCAGGCATCGTCGTCGCGCTAATTGTGCTTTCGCTGGGTGTCGTGTCCACCGCGGGCGCGCGGGTTCTGCGCGTCGGCACGTACCACGGAATTCGCGGCCAGTACACGTCGATCCAGGCGGCGGTCGATGCCGCGGCGCCGGGCGATTGGATCCTGGTTGCGCCGGGCGACTACAAGACGAGCTCGAGCAGCGCGCCAAAGGGCGCGCCCGAGACGCCGGCCGGCATCCTGATCACGACGCCGCGCATCCACCTCCGGGGGATGAACCGGAACTCGGTGGTCGTCGACGGCACCAAGCCGGGGTCCTCCCGTTGCAGTAAGTCCGCGGCGGCGCAGAACCTCGGCCCGCACGGCAAGAAGGGCGCGCTCGGCCTCAACGGGATCATGGTCTGGAAGGCCAACAACGTGTGGGTCCAGAACCTGACCGTCTGCAACTTCCTCAATGGCTCCGGTGACGCCGGCAACGAGATCTGGTGGAACGGCGGCGACAACAGCGGCAAGATCGGCGGCTGGGGCTACTTCGGCTCGTACCTGACCGCGACCAACATGTTCTTCAACGGAGAGAAGACCGCCGCGGCCTACGGCATCTTCTCGAGCAACTGGACGGACGGGACCTGGGATCAGACGTACGCCAGCAACTTCAACGACTCGGGGTTGTACATCGGCGCCTGTCAGCAGTTCTGTCACCAGACGATCGATCACACCTGGGCCGAGTACGACGCGCTCGGCTATTCGGGGTCGAATTCGGGCGGCTGGATGCTGATCGAGAACTCGCGCTTCGATAACAACGAGGACGGGTTCGACACCAACAGCCAGAACGGGGATGAGCCCTCGCCGCAGAACGGGGCCTGCCCGGCCGGCGTCAAGCCGCCGGTCGCCGGCGCGCCGTCCTGCTGGGTGCTGACCCACAATCTGTTCGACCACAACAACAACCCGAACGCCCCGTCAGCGGGCTCGGCGGCCGCTGGGCCGGTGGGCACCGGGATGACCCTGTCCGGTGGACGCAACGACACCGTGCTCGGCAACACGTTCGAAGACAACGGGGCGTGGGGTCAGGTCATGACGCCGTATCCAGACAGCGGCGGACCGTGCACGGGCGGCATCAAGGGCTGGGTCGGCCCCGGTAGTTGCCTGTTCGACGAGAGCGGCAACGCGCTGCTCGACAACACGTTCACCAACGACGGGTTCTTCGGGAATCCGACCAACGGGGACTATGCGCTGACGAACTTCGAGCCAGGCGCGACCGACTGCTTCGCCGGCAACGTGCAGCCGGGCGGCGCTCCCGCGACGAGCACGCCGGCGAATCTCGAGCAGACATACCCGACGTGCAACGGGCAGACGGTCGCGGCCAGCGAGTCGTCGGCCGGATCGCTCACGAATGAGCTGCTGTGCGACTCGCAGATATCGCTGTCGCCCGGCTCAAAGCCGCCCTGCCAGCCGACCGACCACTACCCGCGCCTGTCGAAGGTCGTCATACACCGCCTGCCAAAGCACCTGGCGACGATGCCGAACCCATGCGCCGGCGTGCCGGCGAATCCGTGGTGCCGGGCCAAGCAGGGCTGACCTTGGCCCGGCGCGGTCTCGCGGCGCTTGCCGGCGCGGTGGCGGTGACTGGCGCGCCCGCGATCTCGGCCGGCGCGGTGGCGGTGCTGAGCGCGTCCTAACCTGTCGGGGCGATGGGCTCCGTAGTCGTCAAGCTTGGCTCGAGCATCGTCGCGGACGACCGCGGCGAGGTGCGGACTGACGTGCTCAGTCGGATCTGTGACGAGCTGGCCGAGCTGTGGCGGGCCGGCCGCGAGCCCGTGGTGGTGACCAGCGGCGCGATCGCGCGCGGCATGGGGGTGATGGCGCTCCCGCTCCGCCCGCGCGCGATGGACGAGCTCCAGGCGGCGAGCGCGGTCGGGCAGGGCAAGCTCTACCAGGTCTACGACGGGCTCCTGCGCGAGCGCGGAATGCAGACCGCGCAGGTGCTGCTCACGTTCTTCGACATGAGCGCGCGGACGCACTACCTGAATGCGCGCCAGACGCTCCGCAAGCTGCTCGAGTGGCGGGTGATCCCGGTGATCAACGAGAACGACACCACGACGACCGACGAGATCTCCTTCGGCGACAACGACTTCCTCGCCGCGCAGGTCGCGATCCTGCTCGCGGCGGAGCGGCTGCTGCTGCTGACCGACGCCGAAGGCCTGTTCACCGCCGACCCTCGAACCGACCCCGACGCCCAGCTCGTATCCGAAGTGACGTCGTTCGAGGAGCTCGACACCCTGGCGATCGGGCACGCGACCTCGCCGCTCGGCTCGGGCGGGATGCGGTCGAAGGTCGTTGCGGCCGAGATGGCCACGGCGGCCGGGATTCCGACGGTGATCGCGAGCGGCCTGCGGCCGGGCGCGCTGCTCGCGGCGGTGGCCGGAGAGTCTGTCGGCACCGGCTTCCCCGCTCGCCCGGGCCGCTATTCGAGCTTCAAGCTGTGGCTCAGGTACGCCAAGCCCGCGCGCGGCCGGGTGCAGATCGATGCCGGTGCGGCGCGCGCGCTCCGCGAGGGCGGCACGAGTCTGCTGCCGGTCGGGATCGTCGACGTCGCCGGCGACTTCGACGCCGGCGACGCGGTCGAGGTCGCGTTCGACGGCGAGTTGGTCGGCAAGGGGATCTGCAACTACTCGGCGGTCGAGCTGCGCCGGGTGCGCGGGCTGAAGTCGGCAGACGTGCGTGAGCGGTTGCCGCGCGCCACCGACGAGGCGGTCCACCGCGATTACTTCGTGCTTGCGTAACCTTTAAGCGGGATGGCCACCACCGCGACTTCCGTTGCCGAGATCTGCGCTGCCGCCAAGCAAGCGGCGCGCGCGCTCGCGAGCCTGCCCTCCGGCGTCAAGGACGCCGCGCTTGTCGCGATCGCCGACGAGCTGATCGAGCGGACGCCGGAGATCCTCGAGGCCAACGCGCGCGACCTCGAGGCCGGGCGCGATGCGGGGCTGACCGACGCGCTGATGGACCGGCTCGCGCTCGACGCGGGCCGGATCGCGGCGATGGCGCGTCAGGTCAGGGACATCGTGGCGCTGCCCGATCCCATCGGCGAGGTGATCGACGGCTTCCGGCTCGCCAATGGGCTCGACGTGCGGAAGGTGCGGGTCCCCCTCGGCGTGATCGCGGTCGTTTACGAGGCCCGGCCGAATGTGACGATCGACGCGGCCGCGCTGTGCCTGAAGTCGGGCAACGCGATCGTTCTGCGCGGCTCCTCGATGGCGGCGCATTCCAACGCGGTTCTGGCGGCCGTGGCGATCGAAGCCGGCCTATCGGCGGGAATGCCCGATGGCGCGATCGCGCTTGTCGCCGGCGGCCGCGAGGATCTGGAGCAACTTGCGACGCAGGAGGGAGTCGTCGACCTGATCATCCCGCGGGGTGGCGAGGGCCTGAAAGCAGCGTTGAAGGCCGTTGCAACCGTCCCGGTCATGTATGCGGCGTCTGGGAACTGCCATGTGTACGTGGACGCGACGGCATCGCTCGACGATGCGCTGGCGATCACTTTGAACGCGAAGGTTCAGCGCCCGGGCGTGTGCAACGCGGCCGAGACGCTGCTCGTGCATGAGGCGGTCGCGCCCGATTTTCTGCCGATCGCGCTCGGGGCGCTGTCCGCGGCCGGCGTCGAACTGCGCGTCGACGAGCGGGCGCAGGGCTGGGCGGGCGAAGTGCCGGTGGCCGCCGCCACCGAGGAGGATTGGGCGACCGAGTACCACGCGCTCACGCTCGCCGTCCGGGTCGTCGACTCGGCCGAGGAGGCGATCGAGCACATCAACCGCTACGGCTCCGGTCATTCCGAGGCGATCGTCACCCGCGACACCGAGGCCGCTCGCGCGTTCGGACTCGGAGTCGATGCGGCGTGCGTGTACGTGAACGCGTCGACGCGGTTCACCGACGGCGGCGAGTTCGGGATGGGCGCGGAGATTGGCAACTCGACCCAGAAGCTGCACGCGCGCGGTCCGATCGGGCTTCGCGAGCTTTGCTCGTTCAAGTACCTAGTGGAGGGTTCCGGCCACGTTCGGGCGTGAGCGGGGCGGGGCGGTGCCCCGCGGCCGGCGAGTGAGCGGTCCGGAGTGCTGACCGGCGGTGCGGATCGGCATTCTGGGCGGGACGTTCAATCCGCCACATCTTGGTCACCTCATCTGCGCCCAGGAGGCGTACCTTCAGCTCGAGCTCGATCGAGTGACGCTGATCCCTGCACGGATACCACCGCACAAGCCCGTCGAAGACGAGCCGGGCGCCAGGCACCGGCTCGCGCTGTGCCGGGCTGCCGTGGGCGACGACGACCGGTTCGACGTCTCGAATGTTGAAATCGCGCGTGAGGGCCCGTCGTTCACGGTCGATACCCTGGAGTTGCTGCATTCGCGAGAGCCCGAAAGTGAGCTGTTCCTCATCGTCGGCGGTGACATCGCCGCCGGCCTGCCGAGGTGGCGCGAGCCCGAGCGGGTCCTGTCGCTCGCGACGCTCGCGGTGGCAGGGCGGCGCGGCACGTCGCGGGCCGAGGTCGACGAGGCGCTCGGCGGTCTCGCCGGGGGAGAGCGGGCCGAGTTCTTCCAGATGCCGGCGATCGGAATCTCCTCGACCGTGCTGCGCCGGCGCGTCCGAGCCCGTCAGCCGATCCGCTACTACGTCCCCGACGCCGTCGCGAGCTATATCGACGACCACCGCCTGTACTGCGGGTAGCCTGGAGTTATGACCCCCGAAGAGCTAGCAGCCGCGATCGTCGAATACGCCGACGATCGTAAGGCGCTCGAGATCGTTCAGCTCGACCTGCGGGAGATGATCGGCTACACCGACTACTTCGTGATCTGCACCGGGCGGACCGAGCGCCAGACGAAGGCGATCCACGACGGGATCCACGAAGGGCTGAAGGGCGCACACCAGCGCCTGCCGCGGCGAGTCGAAGGGCTGCCCGGGGGCCGATGGATCCTCATGGACTACCTCGACGTCGTCGTGCACGTGTTCACGCCGGAGACCCGCGAGTACTACCGGCTCGAGCAGCTGTGGGGGGAAGCGCCGGCGCGGGCGGTCGGGTCGGTTTAGCGGCTGGGCGCCGGGGCGGGCGTCGGTTTAGCGGCTGGGGCGCCGGCGCGCCGGCGCGGCGACGCGGAGCCGCCGGCGCAGGCGGTCAGGCCCGGGGCCGCCGAGGCCCTAAAGCGCGGCGAGCAACTGAGGGGCGACCTCTTTCTTCCGGCTCATCACGCCGGGCAGGTCGATCTGGCTGTCCGATGCCGTGAGGCCGAAGGCGCGGGCGACGACCGCCACATCGCCCGCGATCAGGAGATCGGTTCCCTTGGTCAGCACGTCGGTGACCATCAGCGCGTACAGCTGCAGCCCGCGGTTCTCGCGCGCCTTGCGCATCGCCGACAGCAGCTCGTCTTGGCGGTCGAGCAGCGTCTTGCCGACGACTTCGATCTGGGCGATGCAAATCGAATGTCCGCTGGCGGTGTGGTACTGCTTGGCGTCGCGCGAAACGATCTCCTCCGCACTCACCTCCGACACGTCGGACGTGGCCTCGAACATCTGCCGCCCGAAGTCCGCGGCGTCGACCGCGAGGACTCGCTCGAGGTAGTCGACGACCTGCCGGTCGCGCTCGGTCGTTGTCGCCGAGTTGAGGATGATCGTGTCGGACATGACGGCCCCGAGCAGCATCAACGCCGTCGGCGGGCTCGGTTCCATCCCGTTGTGACGGAACCGTTCGATCACGAGCGTGGCCGTCGATCCGACCGGGTCGAACGTGGCGGTGACCGGGATCTGGGTCTCGATCGACCCGATGTGGTGGTGGTCGAGGATCTCCACGATCTCAGCCTGTTCGACGCCCGGCACGCTTTGAGCCCGCTCGGCGTGGTCGACGAGCAGCACGCGGCGACGCGGCGGCGAGACCAGATCCGAGCGGGTCACGAGGCCGATCGGGCGTCGCTGCGCGTCGACCACGACCGCGGCGCCGAAATGGGTTTCCTTGATCTGCTCGGAGATGTCGGCGACGAGGCCCTCGATGCTGGCCGTCGGCGGATCGCGCTCCATCAGCGCGCCGCACGGCGCGGCGAGCGTGATCATGCGCCCGGATACGTAGCTGTCGAGCGGTGAGACGACGACCGCGGTCCCTCGCTCACGCGCGAGTTCGAGGATCTCGTCCTCAGCGCCCGAGTTGTTCGAGAGCACCAGCAGGTGTGCGCCGCGTTCGATCGCCAGGCGCTGGGCGTCGGGGCGATTGCCGACGACGACCACGTCGCCTTCCGAGGCGCCGCTGCGAGACGGATCCATCGAGTGGACCCAGACGCGACCGGAGAGCATCTGGTCCTCGCCGATGACGAGCTCACCGCCGAGCACGTCGACGATCGCCCGCACCTGCGTCGGGGCGTCCTGCAGCGTCGAGGTCTCGCGCGTGTCGCGGATGTAGCGGCGGGCCAGAGACCGCTCCGTCACGACCCCTACCAGGGCCCCGTCGCCGTCGACGATCGGGACGAGCTCCAGGCCGGCGCGCGACATGGCGAGCCCTGCCTCGCGGATCGGTGCGTCCTGGTCGACGATCGGGAAGTCCGTTCGCATCACGTCGGCCGCGCGGACCATGATGTGCGGGAGGAGCCTCGGCTCGGCCGCGGCGCTCCGCTCGAGCAGCCAGCGCGTCTGCGCGTTGCACGAGCCGAGCCGCACCGCGGTGTACGTGTTCCGCGTATCGAGACGCCCCTTGAGCTCGGCATAGCCGATCGCCGCCGCTATCGAGTCCGCGTCGGGATTACGGTGTCCGGTCACGTAGATCGGGGGCATGACGATGCGATTATCGCCGCTGCGGTAAGCGATTTGCCGATCGTTGCTCAGGCGCGATACTTTCCGCTCCAGTGCAGGGCGGCGGCTTGCCGGTGCCCGGACAACCGCCACGAATGGAGGCTCGATGCCGTCCGCGCCAAAGATCCTGCCCACCCAGATCCCCGAGGGGACGGCGCCGGGCGTCACGTATCGCCTCGAAGGCGAGCTCGTGCCAGTCCTCCATATGGCGCTCGACGGTCGCGTTCCCGTGTACTTCGAGCATCACGTGTTGCTGTGGAAGTACCCGCAGATGCAGATCGGACTGCACCCGCTCGGCAAGGGCCTCAAGCGCCGGGTGTTCGGCGGGATGCCGCTGCTGATGCTCGAGGCGCAGTCCCCTGGCGAGATCGCGTTCAGCCGCGACGCGCCCGGTCACATCGTTGCGCTCCACCTCCAGGCCGGCCAGGGAATCATCGTCCGCGAGCACCAGTTCCTCGCCGCCACCGGAGGGGTCCAGTACGACTACAGCCGGGTCCAGGGCTTCGCCAACATGCTCTACGGCGGCGGCTTCTGGGTCGACCAGTTCTTGGCCGGCGATCACGAGGGCGTCGTCTGGATCCACGGATACGGCAACGTGTTCGAGAAGACGCTCGAGCCGGGGGAGACGATCGACATAGAGCCCGGAGGCTGGGTGTTCCGCGACCACTCGGTGCAGATGGCGCAGGAGGTCTACGGGTTCAAGACCGGCTTCCTCGGCGGTGGCGCCGGCAACCTCGTGTTCAACCGCTTCACCGGTCCTGGCAGGGTCGGCCTGCAGAGCGCGTACTTCCACCCGCCGGTACAGGAGACCGGTGGCGGCAACCAGCAGCAGGGCGGAGGCGGTCTTGGCAACATCATCGGCGGCCTTCTCAACAACTAGCCGAACGCGATCGTGAGCTTCGGATCGGGGCATCTCTCGGAGCATCCGCTCCCGCCGGGGATCGTCGGTGCCCTCGGGCTCGGCGGCTATCAGTTGCTTGTCGACGTCGCCGGCGTCGGCGCGGGTCGGCTCGGCTCGCATGCGTTCCTGCTGGTCGCGCCGGAGCCTGATCCGTCCCTGCCGGATGCCGGGACCCAGATCGCCCTGCACCAGCCTCGGCTGAAGGACGAGCGGGAGGCGTCGGCGTTCACCCAGCTCGCGGCGCAGCTCGGGTACCTGCGGCTGTCCGGCTATCGACTGGCGCTCGAGCGCGCCGGCCTGCGGAGCAAGGTGAGCCTGCTGAACCCGGCCACCGGGGCGATCCTCGCAACCATTCCCGACAAGCAGCCCGGGCGTCTGTTCGGCGGCGGAGCGAACGCGGCGAGCCTGCTCACGACCATGCGTGGCCTCCCACCCGCCGGCCCGCCTCCGGACCTCCAGAGCCCCGAGCTGCTGCGTCAGGTGTTGCTGGCGCTCGCGTTGCGCGACGAGTCGATCGGTGGCGCGGAGGCGGCCGAGCTGGCCGACCGCGCGCTCGAGCTGGCGCGCCAGAGCGGCGGGATGGACCCGCCGGCGGCGCTCGAGGCCGCAAAGCAGGACCGCAAGTCCTAGCCCGGAGCGCGGCGCAAGTCGGCACCGCGGTGGTCAGCACGGTCGTCATGGCGATCCCGCAGCGCGTGGGGGAGGCGGGACGGCCGGGGTGTGGCTGGGCGGGGTCGCCGGTGGCGGCGTGTGGCCGGGCGGGGTCGCCGGTGGCGGCGTGTGGCCGGGCGGGGTCGCCGGTGGCGGCGTCGCCGCGGTCAGCCTGACCATCGGTTTTCCCCGCCGGGTGACGACCACGTCCTCGCCGGCGGCGACCTGGTCGAGCCAGTACCCGAACGAAACGCGGCACGTGTCGGCGCCAATCGTGATCGCCGCGCCTTGCGAGTTTGAAGAATGGAGCTGGGGGGACTCGAACCCCCGACCTCGTGACTGCCAGTCACGCGCTCTAGCCAACTGAGCTACAGCCCCGTCGAATGTGAAGTCGTCTGCAAGGTTAATACAAGACCGCTGATTGTTTTGCGGAGCAGTCAGGCGAAGGGAGACGTGGGTCTTGTGCGCCAGAAGGTGTGCCGGCAGCAGGAAGCAGCGATCGAGCTCCCCGCAATAGACCGCGAACAGGTCGACTTCATGTTCGCCGTACGTGCCGCGCACGTACCCCCGAGGCGTGCACCGGCAGGTGCCCACCCGAACGATCACGACATCCCGTGTTGGGCTCAGCTGCCCCCACTTCACCTGAACGCGGAGCAGGTCGCCGCCGATCTCCAACGCGAGGTCGGTCCGCCCGTGCTCGGCCACGGGTCGCAACACGGGTACGCCGAGTTTCGTGGCCGCCAGCACGATTGCCTGCTCGGCGATGGCTCCCTTGACGTTCGAATTCATGACGAACATATGTTCGCATTAGGCTCGGACGGAAAGTATCTGATTGCAGGGGAAATCCGATGGCGCCCGCTTGCCCGCGCTCCGGCTCGCCTACGATCGCCGGGACGCCTGGACATGGTGCCCTACGCCGGCGGGATGAACTCCGGCACGTCGAGCCCGTCCTCGGCCGGGGGCAGCGACCGCCCGTCGTCGTCCGCGCCCTCGCCGGCGCGGTACCGATCTCCGGTGCCGGAACGATCGCCGGCGCCACCGCGACCCCGACGAGCGGCCCCCGACCCCCCCGACCTCGACCCCGACCCAACCCCGGTCGCGCGCTCGACCCGCGCGATCTGGGCCGTCAGCGACGAGTGGGTGCGCTGCACGTCCCCGAGCAGGCGCTCGGCGTTGGCGCGCAGCGAGTTGCTCATCTCGCGGAGGTTCGAGACGAGCTCGAGTCCCTCCGCGCGCACCCCGTCCGCGGTGGCGCGCGCGTCTTGCAGCAGGCCGCGGGCCCGGTCCTCGGCCTCGGCCCGAGCAGCCGCCGCGGACGCCTGCGCCTCGGAGACGATCTGCGCGGCGCTCTCCTCCGCGCGCGCAACGATCCCGAGCGCCTGGTTGGTCGCCGCGGTCTTCGCCGCCTCGCCCTCGGCCTTGCCCTCGGCGCGCAGCCGCGTCGCCTCGGCCTGCGCTAACTGCACGGCCTCGGCCGCCTCCTCTTCGGCGGCACGAACGCGATTGTCGGCCGCGCGTTGGGCCTCTGCGATCCGGTCAGAAGCGCGCTCCTCGGTCTCGAGGCGCATTCGCTCGGCCGTCTCCTCAGCCGCCGCGATGATCGCCGCGACGCGCTCGGCGGCGAGCGCCGAGCTGGCGTGAGCGCGCCCGCTCGTGCCGGATGCAGCGTTCTCGGCCACGCCCGGATGGTAGAGCGGCGGGGGGAATCACCCGCAAAGATCGAACCGCGCCGGCACCCGGCTGCACGGAGTGGCCCGCGACGAATCGCCTGCACAGAGCGACCCGGCGGCACATCCCGATCCCGCGGTCGCAAGTAACCTCATGACTACCGTGTCTGAACGACGCTACGACCCCAAGGAGATCGAGCCCAAGTGGCAGGAGCTGTGGGCGCGCGAGCGCACGTGGGAGGTCGCGAACGACCCGACGCACGACGCCCACGGCACTACCGACACGCGCGAGAAGTCCTACGTGCTCGAGATGCTGCCGTACCCGAGCGGCGAGCCGCACATCGGGCACCTGAAGAACTACGCGCTCGGTGACGCTATCGCCCATTTCCATCGCCGCATCGGCCGGCGCGTGCTGCACCCGATGGGCTATGACGCGTTCGGGCTGCCCGCGGAGAACAACGCGATCAAGACCGGGGTGCACCCGCGCGTCGCGACCGACCGGTCGATCGCGTCGTACCGGCACTGGTTCCACCGCTGGGGCATCTCGATCGACTGGAGCCGGGAGCTCGGCACCCACCAGCCGTCGTACTACCGCTGGACGCAGTGGATCTTCCTGAAGCTGTTCGAGCGCGACCTGGCGTATCGCAAGAACGCGGCGGTCAAGTGGTGCCCGCATGACCAGACGGTGCTGGCCAACGAGCAGGTGATCGACGGGCGGTGCGAGCGCTGCGGTCACCTCGTCGAGATTCGCCAGCTCGAGCAGTGGTTCTTCCGGATCACCGACTACGCCGACCGTCTTCTCGACGACCTCGACACGATCGCGTGGCCCGAGCACGTCAAGGCGATGCAGCGCAACTGGATCGGCCGGAGCGAGGGCGCCGAGGTCGTGTTCCGGTGCGAGGATTTGGATCCCGCCCACCCCATCGACTACGCGGTGTTCACCACGCGCCCCGACACGCTGTTCGGCGCGACGTTCTTCGTGATGGCGCCCGAGCACCCCGACGTGTTCAAGCTCGCGGAGGGCACCGAGCACGAGCAGCAGGTTCACGACTACGTCAACCAGGCGATCACCGAATCGATCGAGTTGCGCGGCGACGTCGACAAACCCAAGACGGGAGTCCCGCTGGGCCGCACGGTCACGAACCCGGTCACCGGCGAGCAGATCCCGATGTACGTCTCCGATTACGTGCTGATGGAGTACGGGACCGGCGCGATCATGGCCGTGCCGGCGCACGATCAGCGCGATTACGACTTCGCCAAGGTGTTCGACCTGCCGATCCGTCAGGTGGTCGCGCCCGCGAACGGCCAAGCGCGCCAAGACGACCAAGACGACCAAGACGGAGCGGGCCAGGCATTCGTCTCCCACACCGAGAACGAGGTCCTCATCAACTCGGGGCAGTTCTCCGGCATGAACTCGGTCGAGGGCCAGCGCGCGATCGTCGAGTGGCTCGACCGCGAGGGCAACGGTCACTTCTCGGTCAGCTACAAGCTGCGCGACTGGCTCGTCTCGCGCCAGCGTTACTGGGGGTGCCCGATCCCGATCGTCTACTGCGACCGATGCGGGATGGTGCCCGTTTCCCAGGACGATCTCCCGGTCGAGCTGCCGGAGATCGAGGACTATCAACCGAAGGGGCGCTCGCCGCTGGCCGCCGCCGAGGACTGGGTGAACACGCGGTGCCCCGACTGCGGTGGCCACGCCCGCCGCGAGACCGACACGATGGACACGTTCGTCGACTCGAGCTGGTACTACCTCCGTTACTGCGACGCCCGAAACGACGACGAGGCGTGGAACCGCCACGTGCTCAGCAGCTGGATGCCCGTCGACCAGTACATCGGCGGCGTCGAGCACGCGATCCTGCACCTCATGTACTCGCGCTTCTTCGTCAAGGCGCTCGCGGACATGCACCTGCTCGACTTCCAGGAGCCGTTCCAGGCCCTGTTCACGCAGGGGATGATCCTCGGCCCCGACGGCATCAAGATGTCCAGCTCGAAGGGCAACGTGATCGCTCCCAGCGAGATCATCGAGCGCTATGGAGCGGACGCGGCGCGGTGCTACGTGCTGATCATCGGCCCCGCCGACCAGGATGCCGCATGGTCTGACACCGGCATCGATGGCGTGTACCGGCGACTCCTTTCCCGGCTGTGGCGCCTCGCCGACGAGCTATCGAACGACGAAAACAACTCCGAAACCGCTGGTGCCGATCAGCCGGACAACCCCCAGGGCGACGATCTCACGATCGTCCGCAAGGCGCACTGGGCGATCGACAAGGTCACCCGCGACACCGCCGACCGGTGGGCCTTCAACACCGCGCTGTCGGCGATCATCGAGCTGCTCAACGAGGTCTACCGCTACCCGGACGCCGACCCGCAGGCGCGCCGGTTTGCGACCGCGACCGCGGCGTCGCTTGTGTTCCCGTTCGCCCCGCACCTGGGCGCGGAGGCGTACGAGCTGCTCACCGGCCGGCGCGTGTGGGAGGAGCCATGGCCCGACGCCGACCCCGACATCCTCCAGGCCGACACGTTCCAGCTCGTCTGCCAGGTCAACGGTAAGGTCCGCGATCGCGTCAACGCCCCCTCGGGCGCGCCGCGAGAAGAGCTCGAGAAGCTCTGCCTCGAGTCCCGCGGAGTCAAGGCCCACCTCGACGGCCACGAGATCGCCAAGGTCGTCGTCGTGCCCGACAAGCTGGTCAACGTAGTCGTCCGCTGAGCAAGCCGTGGCGCACCGGCCGTACGTGGCGGTCATCGGCCCGACCGACGCGACGTCGCTCCAGACCCGGGCCGCCGAGGACATCGGCCGCGGGCTCGCGGACGCCGGCGCGATCCTGGTCTGCGGCGGCCTCGGCGGAGTGATGGAAGCCGCCTGTCACGGCGCGTCGGCGGTGGCCGGCATCAGCGTCGGGCTCCTGCCAGGCACCGATCGTGCCGCCGCGAACGGCTGGGTCCAGATCGCGCTCCCGACCGGTCTCGGCGAGCTCCGCAACGGCCTGATCATCAGAGCCGCGGACGCCGTGATCGCGGTCGGTGGTGCCTACGGGACGCTGTCCGAGATCGCGCTCGCGCTGAGGGCGGGCGTTCCGGTGATCGGCTTCGATACCTGGGAGATCGAGGGCGTCGAACGCGTCCGAACGGCGACCGAGGCGGTCAGCCGCGCGCTCGAGCGCTCGGGCGGCCGCGACGCCTCATAGACTAAAAAACCGCCGACCATGCCCACGTTCAAGCCCGCATACCTGATCCACGGCGACGACCACGGCCGGATCGCCGAACGCCGCCAACGCCTTCGCGCCCTCGCCGAAAACGAGAGCGGAACCCAAGGAGTCGAGGTGTTCGAGGGCGATGCCTCCACCCCCGAGGGGATCGCGAACGCGCTCAACGCGCTCACGTTCGCGCTCGGGCGCCGGTTCATCATCGCTGACGGCGCCGAGCGCTGGACCGACAAGCAGCTCGACCCACTCCAAGCGGCCCTCAAAGACATCCCCCCAGACACGACGGTCGCGTTCTTCGCGCGCGAGGACAACCGCGCCAAGGCCCCGAAGGGCCTCCACGAGGTGGTCAAGAAGGCCGGCGGGGACATCAGCGCGGAGGAGAGCGTCAAGTCGTGGGAGCTGCCCAAGTGGGTGATCGCGCGCGCCCGCGAGCTCGGGCTCCAGCTCGAGCCTGACACCGCCCGAGCGCTCATCGCCCACGTCGGCGACCGCCAGCAGCGACTGCTCCGAGAGCTCGAGAAGCTCGCGCTGTACGCCGGCCCGGGCGCGCGCCTCGATACCGCGGACGTCGACGAGCTGACCGCGCCGTCGGCCGAGTACAAGGCCTGGTCGCTCGCCGACGCGCTCCTCGCCGGGGACGCGGCCGCCGCCACCGGCCTCTACCTGACGCTACGCAGCCAGGGGGAGCGGCTCCCGGGCCTCCTGTACTGGATGAGCTCGCGCGTTCGGACCGCGCACGAGGTCGCGGTCGCGGTCGAAGCGGGCGAGTCCACCGCTCAGGTCAAGCGCCGGCTGCGGATGCCCTCGCGCGCTGCCGACCGGTTGATCGCCGACGCCCGCCGCGCCGGCGCCGCGAATCTGGAACGCACGATCGAGGAGCTCGCCGAGCTCGAGCTCGCCTCACGCGGTGGCGGGACGGGCGCCGCCGGTGAGGACACTGCGGCGCTGCTCGCGATCCAGCGCGTCGCCGCCTAGTCGATCCAGCGCGTCGCGCTAGATGATGTGCAGCGCGACGCCGATGACGATCGCGATCAGAATCACCACGAGCGCCGGCAGGAAATGCAGGATCCGGTTGGACTCGCGCACGTACGCCGACGGCGCGTTGGCGGCGTTGCGCATGACCATCGCGGCGCCGCGGGAGGCGACCGCGTCGTCGCGCTCGACGCGCAGTTGCTCGATCGTCGCATTCAGCGCGTCGCGCTCGCCCGCGGTCTGCTCGTTCACGGCCACCGCACCGTCGCGCAGCCGGACCGCGTCGTCGCGATCGCCGAGCAGCGAGTCGCGCTCGGCGGCGACGTGGTCGCGCGCATCTAGCGCCTGGTCGCGCTGGGACAAGGCCGCGTCGCGCGCGGCCGCGACGGAGTCGAGCCGCGCCGCGACCTGATCGCGCTCGTCGATCGCCGCGCGGCGCTCGGCGAGCGCCTCGTCGCGCGCCGCCAGCGCAGCGTCGCGAAGCCGCAGCGCGTCCTCGCGCGACTTCGAGGAAGCCTCTCGCTCGGCCAACGCCTCGTCGCGCAGCTTCAACGCTTCGCCGCGGGCACGGACGAGCCGCTCGTGCTCCTCGGCTGCGTTCTCGCGTGCCTCGCGGGCGGCGTCGCGCGCGCCCGAGACCTCCTCGAGCTTGGCGCCGCGGCGCTCGAGCTCGGCCGACAGTTCCGCGATTTCGGCGTCGCGATGCTCGAGCTCGCGCTGGAGCCGATGGGTCTCGCGCCGCGCCTTGACGAGCTCGGGCGAGGGCGCCCGGGGACGCTTCGGAGCCGGAGCCGCCTCGGCCTCGGGCTCGCCGCGACGGGGTGTGGCGGCCGATGAACGGGTGCCGCCCGACCCCGACGCGGTCGGCGACGGCGCCGGCGAGGGTCCGCGACGGCGCGGCCGCGCGCGCTTGGCGCCCGGCAGCGGCAGCGTGATCGTGATGTCCGGCGCGACGTTCAGCTCGGCCTCCGCCCAGCCACCATCGTCCTCCACGTAGGGGAACGTGGCCTCCCACGGCTGGCCGTCCTCGGCCGCCCACGGCTTGTGCTCGAGGTCGGCCAGCAGCCGGCGCTGCTCGTCGCCGTCGACCAGCGTCAGGCTCGGACGCATGAACCGGCGTCCGCGCACGCCAAACCAGCGGCCGTTCACCTCGAACCGATCGCCGTCTGCCATCTCGAACCGATCGACTGCGAAGGCGACGCCGTTCGTTCCGGTGGTTGCCGGCTCGACGACCTCTGCCATGCGGATCCACAAGTTACCCGGATCCGGCGAAGGAGCGCGTCCTCGCAATCGGCGTTGCAGCGCGGGGGCGACGCCGGGTCGAGCTAGCCGCGCCGCACGCGCGCCGCGCGCGACTTCTTGCGCGCGCCGGAGTTGCGGTGCAGAGCGCCGCACTTGACGGCCTTGTCGATCGCCTGCACGAGCTCGCGATGCTCGGTGTCGGCCTGGCCGCCGTCGCCGGCGGCCACGGCCGTCTCGAGCCGGCGGAAGTACGTCTTGATCTTCGACGTGTAGCGGCGGTTCTCGAGGCGCTCGCGCTCGGCGCGAAGGATCCGCTTCTTCTGTGACTTGATGTTCGCCATAAGCAGAGGTAAGCCGCGGCATTCCTCGCCGCAGCGCGCCCTACTATAGCCAGCCCTGGAACGGATCGACACCAAACCAGGGACCTCGAAAAATGGGGTCCCACCCACCCACCCCACACCACCCGTCCCGCCGTCCCCCCCCGAGGGATCCGGCGCACCTCCCCAGGGCCCCGGCGGAACGTCGCCGCCGCGCCGGCGTATCGCCATCAACACGGCGATCTTCGCGTTCGCCACCGCGCTGTCGCGAATCGCCGGTCTCGGGCGCGAGGTGGTCCAGGCCGCGTACTTCGCGACCTCCGCGGCTGCGTCGGCGTTCACGCTCGCCTCCCAGGTACCGAACCTGTTCAGCAACCTGTTCTCGCAGGCGGCGCTGTCGGCGGCGTTCGTGCCGGTGTTCACCGAACTGCTCAGCAAGGGCCGCAAGCGCGAGGCGTTCCGCGTCGCCTCGACGCTGTTCTGGGTGATCCTGATCGCGCTCGGCGCGCTCACCGTGGTGTGGACGCTGGTGGCGGGACTGGTCGTGCCGGCGTTCACCGGCAGTCACATCCCCAACGCCCTCACCGCAGGCCTGTCGCGCGTGCTGTTCCCGGTGGTGCTGCTGCTGAGCCTGACCGGATTGCTCGTCGGCATCCTCCAGTCCTACGACGAGTTCACGATCCCGGCGATCGCTCCGGCGGTCTGGAACCTCGTGATCCTGGCCGGGCTGATCGCGCTCCATTCCCGCTTCCACGGCGACAACAAGGTCTACGCGTACGCGATCGCGTGGCTGGTGGCAACTGTCGTGCAGTTCCTGATGGTGTTCGCGGCGCTCCGCCGGATCGAGTTCAAGGTGTCGTTCGTCTGCGACTGGCGCGACCCGCGCGTCAAGCAGGTCCTGATCCTGTTCATCCCGGTGACGATCAGCATCGGGATCGTCAACCTCGACATCTTCCTGAACGCCGGATTCGGATCGCTCGTCTCGAGCGCGGCGCCGGCCGCGATCAACGACGCGTTCCGGATCTACATGCTGCCCCAGGGGATCTTCAGCGTCGCGGTCGCCACCGTGCTGTTCCCGACGCTCAGCCGGATGGCGGCACGCAAGGACGCAAACGGGATGCGCAAGACGATCGGAAACGGCATGCGCCAGATCAACCTGCTGCTGATTCCGTCCTCGGCGCTGTTGCTCGTGCTCGCGACCCCGATCACGCGGCTGATCTACCAGCACCGCGCGTTCGGCCCGCACTCGACCAGCCTGGTCTCGACGGCGCTGTTCTGGTTCTCGTTCAGCCTGCCGTTCGCCGGCGTGAACCTGTTGCTAACTCGCGCGTTCTTCGCCCTCAAGCGCCCGTGGATCCCGACGAAGCTGGCGGCGATCAACATCGTCATCGACGCGATCGTCAGCATCGCGCTGTATAAGCCGCTCGGGATCGCCGGCCTCGTGATCGGAACGGCGGCCGCCAACCTCGTGATGACGATCCTCCAGCTCTGGCGGCTGCGGATCGGGTTCAATGGCTACCTCGAGGGCGGGCAGACGCTGATGATCACCGCGCGGATCGTGGTGGGGACCGTGATCATGGCCGCGATCGCCCGGGGAATCTGGGTCCTGCTCGAACACCTGCTCGGCGAATCGTTGCCGGCGCAGATCCTGTCGGTCGGGATCGCGTCCGCGGTCGCGTGCGTGCTCTACGCCAAGCTCATGCTCACGATGCGCGTGCCCGAGGCGAGGCAGATCCAGGGTCTGATCATGGCCCGCCTCCGTTCCAGCTAGCCTCAACGCGGTATGGGACTGTACGAGCGTCACTTCTCCAATCCACAACGCGAGCGCGCGTTCCTGAGCGCGGTCGGGTTCACGACCGCGTTCGCCACCGCGCGCGGGATCACCCACGCGATCAAGGCCGGGGTCGGGCCGTTCCACAACATCTCAGAAGGCGGGACCCACATCCACCACTCCACGTTCGGAATCCTCGGACTCCTGGGGATCGGGTATTTGTGGACTTACCAGGTCGGAGTTGGGGTCGGCCAGTGCCGGCGGTGGCCGTCGCGAGTCAGCGCAGCCACCTACGGGATCGCGGCAGCGCTGACGCTCGACGAGTTCGCGCTGTGGCTCGACCTCCACGACGACTACTGGGACAAGCAGGGTCGCAAGTCGATCGACGCGGTTGCGATCTTCGGCGGCCTGCTCGGGATCGGCTTCGCCGGCCGCAGCGCGCTGAAGGAGCTCGGGCTGCTGCCGAAGGTGCTCGAGCGCTGGGTCGATTAGTAGGGGCCGCCTGCGGCGGCGTCCAGCCGGATGACTCGTGGCCGGCCCGGTCGTGGCAGCTGGATGACTCGAGCGCGGCCCAATCCGGCGAGGCTGGATGCTGAGCGGGCCGCGCTCGAGCGGATGCCGAGCGGGACGAGCCACGTGGTCGGGCGGCCGGGCATCCTTGCCCGGCCGGGGTCGCGAGCGCACCCGGGACGCGCGGCCCCCTAATACCCTCTAATCAGTGGCAGATCAAGCCCACATCCGGAATTTCTCGATCATCGCGCACATCGACCACGGCAAGTCGACGCTGGCCGACCGCATCCTCGAGCTCACTCACACCGTCGACCCGCGCGCGATGCGCGCCCAGGTGCTCGACTCGATGGAGCTCGAGCGCGAGCGCGGGATCACGATCAAGGCCCAGGCGGTCCGCGTCTTCTACCAGTCAGAGCACGACGGCCAGGCCTACCAGTTGCATCTGATCGACACCCCCGGGCACGTCGACTTCACCTACGAGGTGTCGCGGTCGCTCGCGGCGTGCGAGGGCGCGCTGCTCGTCGTCGACGCGAGCCAGGGCGTCGAGGCGCAGACCGTGGCCAACACTTACCTGGCTATCGACTCGGGGCTCGAGCTGATCCCGTGCCTGAACAAGGTCGACCTCCCCGGCGCCGAACCTGAGCGGGTCGCCGAGGAGGTCGCCGAGCTGCTCGGCGAGCCGGCCGAGTCGGTGCGGCGGATCAGCGCCAAGACCGGCGAGGGCATCATCGAGGTGCTCGACGAGCTGATCGCCCGTGTCCCGCCACCGAGCGGGGACCCCGACGCGCCGGCGCGGGCGCTGATCTTCGACTCCGAGTTCGACCAGTACCGCGGCGTGATCGCCTACATCCGCGTGGTCGACGGGACGTTCACCAAGGGCGAGGCGATCCGGGCCATGCAGGCGGGCACCGAGGCCGAGATCGACGACATCGGCTTCTTCACGCCACAGATGGCCTCGGCCGACGAGTTGCACGCCGGCGAGGTTGGCTTCCTCATCACCGGGATCAAGGACGTGACCAAGCTCCGCGTCGGCGACACGCTCACGACCAAGCGCGGCGCGGCGACCGAGCCGCTCCCCGGCTACCGCGAGGTCAAGCCGATGGTGTTCTGCGGCCTGTTCCCGATCGAATCCGACGACTACGCCGACCTGCGCGACGCGCTCGAGAAGCTCAGTCTCAACGATGCCGCGCTGAGCTGGGAGCCGGAGACGAGCGACGCGCTCGGGTTCGGGTTCCGGTGCGGGTTCCTCGGGCTGCTCCATATGGACATCGTGCGCGAGCGGCTCGAGCGCGAGTACGACCTCGAGCTGCTGGCGACGATGCCGAGCGTCGAGTACGAGGTCACGCTCACCGACGGCGAGACGATCCCGGTGCATAGCCCCAACGACTTCCCCGATCCGACGCGTGTCGCGGTCGTCCGCGAGCCCTACATCCGCGCCTCGATCCTGACCCCGAAGGAGTACATCGGGCAGATCATGGAGCTGTGCCAGGAGCGGCGCGGCGACCACGCCGGGCTGCATTACCTGTCGTCCGAGCGCGTCCAGCTCACGTACGACCTGCCGCTGGCCGAGATCGTTCTCGACTTCTTCGACCAGCTCAAGTCGCGCACGCGTGGCTACGCCTCTCTCGACTACGAGCTGATCGGCCTGCGCGAGTCCGACCTGGTCAAGCTCGACATCCTGCTCGCCGGCGACCCCGTCGACGCGCTGTCGATGCTCGTCCACAAGAGCAAGGCCTACGAAGCCGGCCGGATGCTGGCCGAGAGGCTCCGCAAGACGATCCCGCGCCAGCAGTACGACGTGCCGATCCAGGCTGCGATCGGGTCGCGGGTCGTCGCGCGCGAGACGATCAAGGCGTACCGCAAGGACGTGATCGCGAAGTGCTACGGCGGCGACATCACACGCAAGCGCAAGCTGCTCGAGCAGCAGAAGAAGGGCAAGCAGCGGATGAAGCAGGTCGGCCGGATCGAGGTGCCCCAGGAGGCGTTCCTGTCCGTGCTCGAGCTCGGTGAGAAGAGCTAGCCGGGCGGGCGGCGCCGGTCGCTAATCGCGCTGCCGGCGGTCCTCGCCCGAGCCGTCGGCGCGCTTGAGCCACGACGCGAGGTCGTCGAGCAGGTCGGCGGCGCGATGGGTGACGGGCTCCTCGCGGACGTCGTCAATCCGGCGGGAGAACTCCTCGCGCGCGTCGGCGAGGATCTTGCCGATCGTGTCGTCGGTGTGGACGTAGCCGAGCTCCTCGTCGGACGGACGCTCCGGAGGACGCGCCTTGGCCTCGCGCGCAGCGCGTTGGGCCCGCTCGCGGGCGGCGTTCGCCACCTGGCGGATGTCACGCTCGAGGTCGGCCAGCCGCGCCTCGACCGCGGGATCGACGTTGACCCGCGAGGTCGCCTGGGTGGTCCGCGGCGCCTTCTTGCGCCGGCTCACGATCTCGGCGTAGGCCTCCTGAATCTCCTCGAACCGGCGAGCCGACTCGGCCGAGCCTCCGTTGTGGTCGGGATGGTGGAGCTGGACCAGCCGCCGGTAGGTCGAGCGAAGCTGCTCGTCGGAGACGTCGCGGCCGACGCCGAGGACCTTGTACGGGTCGCTCGCCAGGGCTCAGACCCAGGGACGCGGCCTGGGCCCACCCGGAGGCTCCGCGGGCCAGCGACCGTACGTGTGCAGCGCGCGGCGGTAGCGAGAGCGGGGGTGGATGTGACCGCGGCCAAACACCCACCAGCCGATCGCGAGCACGACCGCCCACGCCGTGAACAGCGTCGTGATCACGACCACCGCGGCGATCAGCATCGAGACGAGCACCGGCAGGAGGACCACGATCGCGACGATCATGGCCGGGTGCGGGAGCGCGGGGGTGCGTGAGCGTTCGCGGCGGCGGGCCGGCGTTCCGGGGAGGTCCACGACGACCGCGTCGAGCTCGCCGTACGTGCGGGCCGCGAACACGGCCTCGAGACGCTCCTCCAGCTCTTCGGCCGCGATTCGCCCCTCGCCGGCGGCGTGGCGCAGGCGTTCGGAGATGTGTTCGCGATCCGCGTCCGATGCCCTGAGGGTCGCTCGCCTAGCCATCTGCTGTTGCTCCTCGTTGCCGCCGGTGTCCCCGTGTGTCTACGACGAGGCTACCGGGCTCGGCAGCCACTCACAAGCGTACCGGCGTGGCGAGCTCGGGCCGCTGCGCGTATGCCTTGACAAGCATATATCTAGATGGTTATATATGCCCGTGCCGTCCGCCTGGTCCGCTCTCGCCGATCCCCACCGCCGCGCGATGCTCGAGCTGCTGCGCGAGTCGCCGCGGCCGGTGGGGGAGCTCGTGGAGCGCACCGGCCTGACCCAGCCCGGGACTTCGAAGCACCTGCGGGTGCTCCGGGACGCCGGTCTGGTGATCTCGCGAACCGAGGGCCAGCAGCGCATCTATGCGCTCGACGTCGGCCCCCTCGTCGAGCTCGACGCCTGGCTCGAGCCCTACCGGCAGGTGTGGGAGCGCAGCCTCGACGCCCTCGAGCGGCACCTCGACCGCAAATCGTCCACCACGAAGGAGCACCGATGACCACCTATGCCAGCTACGCCACGGTCGAAGACACGCCGACGCTCACCTTCGAAAGACGGCTCTCGCACCCGGTGGACCGCGTATGGAGTGCGATCACCGAGCGCGACGAGCTTGGGCACTGGTTCCCGTCGAAGGTCGTCGTCGCCGAGCTGGCTCCCGGCGCGGAGATGAGCTTCGAGTTCGAGGACATGCCGCTCGACGCGCCCTCGACGATGACCGGACGCGTCACGGACTTCGAACCCCCGCGATTGTTCGGGTTCTATTGGGGTGAGGATCACCTTCGGTTCGAGCTCGAGCCAGGCGAACCGGGGTGCACGCTGCGCCTGACGGTGGCGCTCGGCACGCGCGACAAGGCCGCCCGCGACTCGGCCGGGTGGCACGTCTGCCTGGATCGCCTCGAGGCCCGACTCGGCGAACAGAGCGCAGGCGGCCAGTGGCGCGAGTACTACGACGAATACCGGCGACGCGGTGTGCCCGCCGGTGCGCCGATCCCTGGCGAGTAGGTCACACGAGCACGCGCCGGCGGAAGTTCCGCAGCCCGAGCCACATGAATAACGCGGAGAACCCGATCAGTACCGGGTAGATGATGTACAGGTGCAGGTGCGAGAACGGCGTCAGTCCGGCGCGCATGCCCTCGGTGACGTAGATCAGGGGGTTGATCAGCACGATCGTCTGGAGCCAGTGCCAGCCGTCGAGCTGGACCGGCGCGAGCTTCGTCCACTGGTAGTAGGTGCCGCCCAGGAACGTCAGCGGCAGTACGACGAAGCCCCACATCAGCCCGATGTTGCGTGGCTCGAACGTGGTGCCGAGGACGAGGCCGAGCGAGGTCATCGCCAAGCACGCCAGCGGGATCAGCGTGACCACGACCCACCAATGGACGTGGAGGTGCGCGTTGACGCCGGTGGCGTGGACGACCGCGGCGATCGGGAACACGATCAGCGCCGCGAGCATCCCCTGGACCGAGCCCGAGAGCACCTTGGCGATCGCGACGAGCGAGATCGGGCAGGGCGCCTGGACGCGGTCCTCGATCTCGCGGGTGTAGCCGAACTCGGTCGACATCGGGAGCGCGACCGCCTGGATCCCCTGGAACATGATCGAGATCCCGACGACGCCCGCGACGAGAACGGTGGCGAACGCCGACTCCGCCGCTGCGCCGTGGCCGCCTCCGATCCCCTGGCCGATCGTCGGGAATACGTACAGGAACACGAACACGAGCAGGAACGGCTGGATCAGCGTGCGCAGGATGAACTCGCCGACGTGCTTTCGGAGCACGACCAGGTCGCGCACGACCAGCGCCCACAGCGCCGCGCGGCTCGCCGTGAACATCGACCGGGTCGGCGTCAGCGAGATCGCCGGCGCCTGTGGCTGCTCGACGCGGGGGCTCGTAGCGGTCATTCGCGCAGGTCCTTTCCCGTCAGGTTGATGAACACGGTCTCGAGCGTCGGCTCGGCCACCGACAGGTCGACGAGCTCGAACCCGCCACGCTCGGAGGCGGACACCACGCGCGGGATGATCCGGTCCGAGCCCTTGACGTGGAGCTCGACGCCGGGGGTGGGTGGGCCGTCGGGGGTGGGTGGGGCTTCAATCACGCGGGCCCGCGTGACCCCGTCGACGTGGAGCTCGAGCGTCCGGGCGAGCGCGTCGCCGTCGCCGGCGCCGGCGGCCTTCACGGTCACGATCGTGTCTGCGCCGACCGACTCCTTGAGCGCGGCCGGGGTGTCGAGCGCAAGGATCTTGCCGTGGTCCATGATCGCGACGCGCTTGCACAGCCGATCGGCTTCTTCCATGTAGTGGGTCAGCAGCATGATCGTCTGGCCCTCGGCGTTCAGCTCGCCGAGGATCTCCCACAGCGCGAGCCGGCTCTGGGGGTCGAGGCCCGCCGTCGGCTCGTCGAGGAACAGCACCGCCGGCCGGTGGAAGATCGCGCGCGCGACCATCAACCGCTGTGCCATCCCGCCCGACAGCGCGTACACCGATGCCTTGGCCCAGCGGCTCAGGTGGAACTGCTCGAGCAGCCGGTCGGAGATCCGACGCGACTCGGGGGCCGAGATCCCGAACAGCCGGCCGTGGAAGTACAGGTTCTCCCACACCGTCAGCTGCCGGTCGAGCGTGTTCTGCTGGGAGACGATTCCGATCAGCTGTTTGGCCAGCGCGGGGTGGGCGATCACGTCGACCTCACCAACGTGGGCGCTGCCGGCGGTCGGGACGACGCGCGTCGTCAGCATCCCGGCGGTCGTCGTCTTGCCAGCGCCGTTCGGCCCGAGCAGCCCGAAGATCTCGCTCGCCTCGATGCTGAGGTCGAGGCCGTCGACAGCCTTGAAATCAGTGCCCGGATAGACCTTGGTCAGGCCGTTCGTGCGGATGATCGCGGCGCCGGCATCGCCGTTCTCGGTACTCATCGCCATGGAAGAATCACCAAGTATGGACCTCGGACTCCGCGACCGTGCCTGCGTCGTCACCGGCGCGTCGGGGGGTATCGGCAGGGCGGTCGCGGGGTCGCTCGCGCGCGAGGGCGCGTCGGTGCTGCTGGTCGGGCGGCGCCCGGAGCCGCTGGCGTCGGTGGCGGGCTCGTGTCGTGTGGCCGGGGGATCGGCGGAGACGCTGGTTCTCGATGTGACCGCGGTCGACGCCGGCGACCGCGCCCTCCAGGCGTGCCTCGACCGCTTCGGCCGCGTCGACGCCCTCGTCAACGGCGCCGGCACGAGCGCGGTGCGCTCGCTCGAGCAGCTCACGGATAGGGAGTGGCAGGCGCAGTGGGATTTGCACGTGATGGGCCCGATGCGGCTGATGCGCGCGATCGCGCCCGAGATGGCCCGGCGGGGGTGGGGGAGGATCGTCAACATCTGCTCGTCGTCGGGCAAGCGCCCCTCCTCGACGAACATGGCGTACTCGGTGACGAAAGCCGCCGAGCTGTCGCTGTCGCGCGCGTTCGCGGACATCTACGCCGCGCAGGGCGTGCTCGTGAACTCGGTGTCGCCCGGGCCGGTCGGCGGGGACCTGTGGCTGTCGGAAGGCGGGCTCGCCGACCAGAACGCCCGCGCTCGCGGGGTGACGCGGGAGCAGGTGCTCGAGTCGACCGCCGCGCGCCAGCCGATCGGGCGGCTCGGAACTGAGCAGGAGATCGCGGCGGTGATCGTGTTCCTGTGCTCCGAGGCGGCGTCGAACGTCGCCGGTGCGTCGTGGTCGGTCGACGGTGGGGCCGTGCCGGTGATCATCTGAGAGACTGCTCCGCCGTGCCCGCGAACACCGAAGCGATCGGAAAGAAGTACCCGGAGACCACCTACGCGGTCGGCCGCGAGAAGGTCCGCGAGTACGCACACGCCGTCGGCGAGACCAACCCGCTGTACCTCGACCTCGACGCCGCTCGCGCCGCTGGGTACGCCGACGTCGTCGCCCCGCCGATGTTCGCGGTCGTGTATGCCGGGCGGTCGATCACGCCCGCGCTGTTCGACCCCGAGGTCGGGATCGACTTCGCGAGGATGCTCCACGGCGGCCAGGAGTTCCGCTGGGGCCCGCTCGTCGTCGCCGGCGACGAGATCGCCACGACCACCGCGGTCAAGGACATCAATGTCCGGGGCGGGATGATCTTCTACCTGTTCGAGACCGATTCGCGCAACCAGCGCGGCGAGACCGTGTGCACCGGCATCTGGACGAACCTGGTGAGGGAGGAGTAATGGCGCTGAAGCCCGGCGATCCGGTACATCTCGAGGTCACCCCCGACCGGTTCGTGACCGTCCGCTACGCGGGCGCGTCGGGCGACTTCAACCCGATCCACATCGACGAGGAGTTCGCGCGCAGCGTCGGTCTCCCAGGCCGGATCCTCCATGGGCTGTGGACGATGGCGCAGGTGGCGCGCGCGAACACCGACGCCGCCGGCGACCCCGTGCGGCTCAAGCGGCTGTCGGTCCAGTTCCGGGGCATGGGCCGGATGGAGGAGCCGATCGTCGTCTCGGGCAGCGTCCGCTCGGTGCAGGACGGGGTCGCGGTCGTTGACGCACAGGCCGAGCAGTCCGGCCATCGCATCGTCCGCAACGCGGTCGCGGAAATCTCAGTCGACTGAGCGAAGATCCCCGGGGACGCCAACCGCCGGGAAGGGCCCGCGCCCGACCTACAATCAGCGGTTGATGCTCACTTCACGCCAGGAGCTCGTGCTGCGCAAGGTCGTCGAGGAGTACCTCGAGGACGGGCTGCCCGTGGGCTCCAAGGCGCTCGCGGTGAGCGTCGAGTGGGGCCCGTCGACGATCCGCAACGAGCTCGCGAGCCTCGAGGAACTCGGCCTGCTCGCGCACCCGTACACATCCGCCGGCCGCGTTCCGACCGAGGCCGGCTACCGCTATTTCGTCGACCGGCTTCTGCCGGCGCAGGACGCCCGCCCGCGGCTGTCGCTGTCGCTCGTGCGCCGCGAGCTCGACGAGGCGATGCGGGTCACGACCGACACGCTCTCGCAGGTCACGAACCTGCTCGCGATCGTGACCGCCCCGCCGATCGAGACCTCGACGATCCGCCACATCGAGGTTCTGCTGCTCCAGCCCCAGGTGCTGATGGTCGTCGTGATCACGTCGACCGGAGGCGTCACCAAGCGTCTGTTCACGTTCACCGATCCCGTCGATCCGGGGCTCGCCGACTGGGCGGCGAGCTATCTGAACGAGCGGCTCGTCGGGCTTGGGCTCGGCGCCCGGATCCTGCAGAAACGCCTCCACGACCCGTCGCTGTCGCGCTCGGAGTCGGAGTTCCTCGACGCGCTGGCGCCGGTGTTCACCGCGCTCGAGGACACCTCGCACGACACGGTGTACGTCGAGGGCACCTCGCGGCTGCTCCGTCTCGACCGGCTCGGCGAGGTGTCTGAGCTCAACGCGATGATGGACATGCTCGAGCGCCGCGTCACGCTGCTCGGCGTGCTCCAGACCGCACTGAACGAGCGCGACGTGCTCGTCCGGATCGGCGCCGAGAGTGGCGTGCCCGGGCTCCGCTCGCTCGCGCTGGTCGCGGCCGGCTATGGGCTGCCCCAGCGCCGGCTCGGGACCGTGTCGGTGATCGGCCCGCTGCGCATGGACTACGGTCACGCGATCGAGTCGGTCCGCGATGCGGCGTCGCAACTGTCGACCTTCATCGCGGAGGTGTACGACGAGCGATGAGCAGCACACGCGACTACTACGAGGTACTCGGCGTCGCGCGCGACGCCGATGAGACGACGATCAAGAAGGCGTTCCGGCGCCTGGCGCGCGAGCTTCACCCCGACGTCAACCGGCACGACCCCGACGCCGAGGACAAGTTCAAGGAGGCTGCCGAGGCGTACGAGGTGCTCTCCGACTCAGAGCGCCGCGCCACGTACGACCGCTACGGCCGCGAGGGACTGCGGAGCGGCGGCTACGCGCCGAACTTCGAGGCGTTCGGATCGGTGTCGGACATATTCGAGGCGTTCTTCGGCGGCGGCGGCGCGTTCGGCGACCTGTTCGGGATGAGCGGCGCCCGCCCCGGCGGTGTGGTCCAGGGCGGCGACGTCGCGGTCTCGGCCGAGATCTCGCTCGCCGAGGCGGCCAGCGGCGCGAAGGTCGAGGTCAGCTACGAGGCCGTGGAGCTTTGCGAGCACTGTCATGGCAACGGCGCCGAGCCCGGCACGCCAATCGAGACCTGTCCGCGCTGCCAGGGGAGCGGCCAGCTCCGTGCGGTGTCGCGCACGCCGTTCGGACAGATGGTGCGCGCGACCGCGTGCGATGTCTGCCACGGCGACGGGAAGGTCGCCCGCGATCCGTGCAAGGTGTGCCGAGGCCGGGGCCGCAAGGTCGAGCGCACGAAGGTGAAGGTCGACGTCCCCGCCGGCATCGCCGACGGCCAGCGGATCCGGATCGGCGGCCGCGGGCACGCCGGCGACCGCGGCGGACCGGCCGGCGACCTGTACGTGCTCGTTCACGTCCGCGAGGACTCGCGGTTCGTCCGCGATGGCGACGACCTCGTAACCGCGGTCGATGTCGCCGCGCCCCACGCCGCGCTCGGCACGACTGTCCAGGTGCAGACCGTCGACGGCGAGATGGTCGACGTCGAGATCCCGGCCGGGATCCAGCCGCACGAGACGCTGATCGTCCGTGGCGCCGGGATGCCGGCACTGCGCGGCCGTCACACCGGCAACCTGCGAGTGCTCGTGAACGTCGTCGTCCCGCGCCACCTCAGCAAGGACCAGCGCGAGCTCGTCCAGCAGCTCGCCGACTCGATGACCGAGCACAACCTGCGGACCGACGAGGGCCTGTTCGGCAAGCTCAAGCGGGCGTTCGGCGGGTAAGGCCGGCGCCCTGAGGTGATCCGTCTCGCGGTTCGCGTTCGGCGCGAGCAGGCTGAGATAGTGCTCGCCGAGCTGCTCGAGCTCGCGCCCGGTGGGGTCGAGGAGGTGTCGGTCGAGGACGGGTCGGTCGTCGAGTACGCGGTGTACGGGGCGCCGGGGGAGTTGCCGGCGCTGCCGGACCTGACCGCGGCCGCGGGCGACGCGCTGGTGTCCGTTCGCACGTCTGAGATCGCCGATGACTGGGACCAGCGGTGGCGGTCGTTTCATCGTCCGCTCGTATTGGGCGATCGGCTGGCGGTGCGGCCGCCGTGGGAGGACGCGATCGGGGTGCCGATCGAGATCGTGATCGATCCGGCGCAGGCGTTCGGGACCGGCGCGCACGCAACGACCCGACTGTGCCTCGAGCTGATGCTCTCTTTGCCGGCCGGGGCTCGGGGCGAGTTCGTGGACCTGGGGTGCGGGTCGGGGGTGCTCGCGATCGCGGCCGCGCGGCTCGGCTGGGCTCCGGTGGTCGCGCTCGACTACGACCCGGCGAGCGTCGATGCTGGCGCCGAGAATGCACGCTTCAACGGTGTTCGCGTCGATGTACGGGCGCACGACCTCCGGACCGACCCGGTTGCGACCGGGCGCACGGTGGCGGCGAACCTGCTGCGGCCCCTGCTGCTGACGTGGGCGTCGCGGCTGGCTTTGGCATCGGCTCTTCCGGAGACCGTGATCGCGAGCGGCCTGCTTCGTCACGAGGCCGACGAGGTTGCCGGCGCGTTCGGCGCGCTCGGCCTGGCCGAGTCCGCGCGGCGCGAGTCCGGCGAGTGGGCGGCGCTGCTGCTCGAGCGCCGGCGCTGACCTCGGGCTCTCCGGTCCGGATAACGGCGGGCATCTGGGAGGGGGCAGAGGTCGCCATGCCGGCGCGTGGCACCCGGAGGCGCCGGCCGGACCATGCATGACGCGACAATCCCGCCGGAAAGCGGAGGCCTTGATGCGTTACGCATGTGGGGCATGCACAACGCGTCAAGGCCAGCGAACTGCACGCCAAATGTTGCGTTATGCATGCCCGGTCCGGTCCGGCCCCGCTCCGGATGCCCGCCGTTCAAAGACGGATCGCGACGCGAACACCAGAGACCACCGACCGTCCCGCGCCACCGTGGACAACCCCTCGCTGCCAGATCTTGTCCACCGGGCCCATGTCCCCGGTGCGCTTCTGCCGCATCCTTGACCGCGACGTTGCGACACAGGGAAACGAAGAACTAAGCACTTGCAAAGGAGGTGAAGCCAGTTGCCAAACCCGCTCGCGATCGGTGTGACGCTCGGTGGCCTGTTCCTAGACGTGGTGGTGCCGCGACCAAAGCCTCGGGCTGGATATGCGCATGAGTCCTTCCTCCTCGCTCCGCGCGCCGGTTCGAGGACACCGCGACATGAAGCTGCGCATGAGGAGCACGAAAATCCGCCGGCCGCGGGCGTGCGACTCAACTGACGACGCATAGACGCCCATGGTGGCCGCGCTAACGTGCGGCCACCGTGGCGTCGTTCGCCGTCAAATTCCTCGGCTGCAAGGTCTCGCAAGCGGACGCGATGATCGCTCGGCGGGCACTGCTCGCCGCGGGGCACGTCGAGGCTCCGGAGGACCAGGCGGAGCTGCACGTAATCAACACTTGCTGCATCACGAGCGAGGCCGAGGCGAAGTCACGCCAGTCGGTCAGGCGCTCGCTCCGTTCGGCCGGTGAGGTACTCGTGTCGGGATGCGCGGCGAATCTGGACGCGGCGCAGTTCCGGGCGATCGACGGGCGGGTGAGGACGTTCGTGGGCTTCGCGGAGGAGGTGGCGGAGCAGATGGCGGCCGGCTTGGGGGGCTGTGCCGATCTGGACCACGACGTCCCCACCCGCGATCCGCGCGCCCGCGATCCGCACGCCCGCGCGCCCCGCGCCGGCGATCCGCGCCGCGGCCAGGAGACCGAACGTGCAGCCCGGACCCGCGGGTTCATCAAGATCCAGGACGGCTGCGACTGCCATTGCGCCTACTGCATCATCCCCACGGTCCGAGGCCGGGCGCGCTCGCGGCCGGCATCGGCGGTGCTCGACGAGGCGCGCCTGCGGGTCAAGCAGGGCCAGCCCGAGATGGTCATGACCGGCATCAGCGTCGGCGACTACCGCGACCCCGAGCGCGGGCTCGAGCTCGGCGAGCTGATGGTCGAGGTGGCGCGGGTGCCCGGTGTCGAGCGGGTGCGGCTCTCGAGCGTCGAGGTGATCCACGTCAAGGACTCGCTGCTCGAGGCGCTCGCGACCGAGCCGAAGGTGTGCCCGCACCTCCACGTCCCGATGCAGTCGGGCGACGACGACGTGCTGCGGGCGATGGGCCGCCACTACGACGCCGGCGAGTACCTCGAGATCGTGCGCGCCCTGCGGGCTGCCATCCCGCATGTCAACCTCACGACCGACGTGATCGTCGGCTTCCCGACCGAGACGGAGGAAGCGTTCGAGCGTACGCTCGCCGTCGTCGACGCCGCGGGCATCACTCGCGTGCACACGTTCTCGTACTCGCCGCGGCCGGGCACCGTCGCCGAGGGCCTCGGCGACCGCGTGCCTCCCGAGGAGAAGAAGCGCCGCTCCCGGGAGCTCCGCGGGCGCTCCGAGGTCCGCTCGCGCCACCATCGGAACGCCAAGCTCGGCGGCGTCGAACGCGTGCTGGTCGACAAGGTCGCCGACACCCAGTGCTCGGGCTATACCACCGACTACACCCGCTGCTACCTCCCCGGCGGGGCCGCCGCACGGGGTGAGATGATCGACGTCGCATGCGTGGAGCTCCAGGCGGACGGAATACGATGCGAATTACGGGATACCGCGGGGCTATCCTGAGGGTGTGAGCTTCATCGATCAGGTACGCGGCGACATGACCACCGCCATGAAGGCCCGCGATAAGGAACGCGTCGGCGCGCTGCGGCTGGTCCTGTCCGAGCTGCAGAAGGCGGCCAAGGACGGCGGCACCGACGAGCTCGCCGTGCTGCGCCGCGAGCGCAAGCGGCGCCTCGAGGCCGCCGAGCAGTTTCGCGATGCCGGGCGGGCCGAGCTCGCCGAGGGCGAGGAGGCGGAGGCCCGGATAATCGAGGGCTACCTGCCGACCGAGCTCGACGACGCCGAGCTCGACGCGATCGTCAAGGCGGCGATCGCCGAGACCGGTGCCAGCGACCCCAAGGACATGGGGCAGGTGATGAAGGCAGTGATGGCCAAGGCCGGCGGTCGCGCCGACGGGAAGCGTGCGTCCGCGCGCGTACGCGAGGTCCTGAGTGCCTAAAGGCCGCAGCGTTCTGGTGAGACCCAGGGGCGGGGTGGGTGCGTAAGCAGGTAGAGCTCGAGAACGCGATCGCCGCGGAGCTGGCCGGCAGCAAAGACGCCGTCCTGCGGGCGCTCGAAGGACATCTGGACTGTGATGTGTTCCTGCGCGGCAACGTGCTGACGCTCGAGGGCGACGACGCCGCGGTCGACGCCGCTACGGCGGTCGTGCACGAGCTGTCCGACCTGATCGTCCAGGGCCACGAGATCGCGCCCGGGACGATCGAGGCGGTCACCCGCGCGCTCGACGCACACGAGTCGCCGGGCGCGATCCTCGACGACGTCGTCTGGCGTCACCGCGCGACCAAGGTGGCCCCGAAGACCGTCAACCAGAAGCGCTACGTCGACTCGATCCGCAACCACACGATCACGTTCGGGATAGGTCCGGCCGGGACCGGCAAGACGTTCCTCGCGGTCGCGCTGGCGGCGGCCGCGCTCAGCCGCCGCGAGGTCAGCCGGATCATCCTGACCCGACCTGCGGTCGAGGCCGGCGAGCGTCTGGGCTTCCTTCCCGGCGACCTGATGGCCAAGGTCGACCCGTACCTGCGGCCGCTGTTCGACGCGCTCCACGACATGCTCGAGCCCGACCGTGTGTCCCAGCACCTCGAGCGCGGGGTGATCGAGGTTGCGCCGCTCGCGTTCATGCGAGGCCGCTCACTCAACGACAGCTTCATCATCCTCGACGAGGCCCAGAACACCAGCGCGGAGCAGATGAAGATGTTCCTCACCCGGCTCGGGTTCAACTCGAAGATGGTCGTGACCGGTGACATCACCCAGATCGACCTCCCGCGCGACCAGGACTCGGGCCTCGTGATGGTCGCCGACATCCTCAAGGACGTCGAGGGGATCGAGTTCGTGCGGTTCGGCGAGGAGGACGTCGTCCGCCACAAGCTCGTGCGCCGGATCGTCGCCGCCTACAGCGAGCACTCCCAGCGCGCTGCCCCGGAACTGCGTCCGCGCGCGGCCACCCCGCGGGCCTAGGCGGGCCGCGGTCGTGCTCGAGATCGAGGTCATAGGGATCGAGGGGATCGCGGTCGACGTCCCCGCCACCGACGAGCTGCGATTCCCGACCGCGGCCGAGCTCAAGGGCCTGTGTGCGCTCGCGATCTCCTCGGCGGGCATCGAGGACGGCCACGTCGCGATCGAGTTCGTCGACGCGGATCGGATTCGTTCGCTCAACCGCGAGCATCGCCAGATCGACGGGCCGACCGACGTCCTGTCGTTCGGCGTCGACGAGGACGGTGCCGCCGCCGGGCCGCGCGAGCTCGGCGACATCGTGATCTGCCCCGATCACACCGCGGACCTGCGCGAGGCGGTCGTGCACGGCGCGCTCCACCTCACCGGCATGGATCACGAGACCGACGACGGCGAGATGCTCGCACTCCAGGCCGAGTTGCTGCGCTGGGCGCGGTGAGCCCGCCGACGCGCTCTGGCTTCGTCGCCCTGGCCGGTCGTCCCAACGTCGGCAAGTCGACCCTCGCCAACGCGGTCGTCGGCGCGAAGGTGGCGATCGTCTCCGACAAGCCGCAGACCACGCGCCGAGCGATCCGCGGCGTCGCCAACGGCCCCGGCTGGCAGCTCGTGCTGGTTGACCTTCCCGGGGTCCAGCGCCCCCGGGACGCGCTCACCGAGCGGATGCAGCGGCGCGTCGAGCACGAGCTCGGGGACGCCGACGGCTGCCTGTTCGTGATCAACGGCGAGCAGGGCGTTGGCCCGGGGGATCGGTTCATCGCGGGGCTGTTGCGGGCCGCCCGCGTCCGGGTCGTGATCGCGGTCAACAAGATCGATCGCACGAACCGCTCGGGTACGGCTTCCGCGCTCCAGGCCGCCGCCGACCTCGACGTCGCCGAGGAGGTGTTCCCCGTCTCGGCGGCCACGGGCTCGGGCTTGGCGCCGCTCGTCGACTGCCTGGTCTCGTTGCTCCCGGCGGGTCCGTTCTACTTCGAGCCCGAGCAGCGCTCGGACCAGTCGGAGACGGCGATCCTCGGCGAGCTCGTCCGCGAGCAGGTGCTCGCGCGTACCCGCGAGGAGGTGCCCCACGCGGTCGAGGTTGCGATCGAGTCGATCGACCCTGTGACCACGCCGAACGGCGAGCTGATCCGGGTCGAGGCCGTGATCCTCGCCGAGACCGAGTCGCAGAAGCGGATCCTAGTCGGCGCCGGCGGCCAGATGGTGAAGTCGATCGGGATTGCGTCGCGACGCGCGCTCGAGCGCGAGCTCGGAGCGCGGGTGCACCTCGACCTGAAGGTCCGCGTGCGCCGGCACTGGCGCGGCGACGAGCGACTGCTCGACCGCCTCGGGATCGAATAGATCGTCTGTTGCCAGATCTTCTGCGCAGCGGACTATCCTTGTGAGCATGGCTACGAAAGCCGAACATCCACCGGAGTCGCTGGCGCCACTCGCCTCCGACCTGTGTTGGCTGCTGTCGCGGGCCAGTCACGGGCTGACCACCGAGTTCACCGCCGCGCTCGAAGCGCTCGGCATCTCACCGCGGGAGCATTCGGTGCTGTTCACGGCGATGACGGGTGAGTTCACCCAGACCGAGATCGCCAAGATGGTGGGGCTCGACAAGACCACGATGGTCGTGACCGTCGACGAGCTCGAGAAGGCCGGCCTCGCCGAGCGGCGTGCGTCGAGCACCGACCGGCGCGCGCGCGTGATCGAGGTAACCGACGCGGGTGTGCGGCTCGTCTGCGAGGCCGACGAGGTCCTCGACCGGGTCCGGGACGACGTTCTGAGCGTGCTCGAGCCGGACGATCGCCAGGTCTTCCTACGGGCGCTCGGCACCCTCGCGTGCGGGCCTCTCGCCGAGCCGTCGGCGTGCACGCATCCGCCGCGCCGGCGCGCCTGAAACGCGGCCGTCTCAGCTAAGGCCCCCGCAGACGGGGCGTAAGGCATAGCGCCCGCAGATCCGGCGCGAACTGCCGATGTGCAGGCCCCGGTCGCAGCTCATACTCGAACGGTCCGATGCAGATCGTCTATTACAGGATCGTCTGCTACGGTTCTATCTTGAACGGACCGAACTTGAGGAGCAAACCGATGAACGCGACGTCTCACCCACCGTTGGGCGCCACCGCCACCGCCACGAACCGCTGGATCGCGCTGGTGGTCCTGTGCGCGGGATTCCTGATGATCATCCTCGACCAGACGATCGTGAACGTCGCGCTGCCGACGATCCAGGGCGACCTGCACTTCTCCCAGTCGGCGCTGGCGTGGGTCGTGAACGCGTACCTGATCGCGTTCGGCGGGCTGCTGTTGCTCGTCGGCCGGCTCGGCGACCTGATCGGGCGCCGGCGGATCTTCCTCGCGGGGCTGACGGTGTTCACGTCGGCCTCGCTGGTGTGCGGCCTGGCCGACAGCCGGGCGCTGTTGATCGGCGCGCGGTTCATCCAGGGCGTCGGTGGGGCGATGACCTCGGCCGTGATCCTGGGGATGATCGTGACGATGTTCCCGAGGCCGTCCGAGCAGGCGAAGGCGATCGGCGTGTACAGCTTCGTGGCCGCGGCCGGCGGGGCGATCGGCCTGCTCGCCGGCGGCGTGCTGACGCAGGCGATCAACTGGCATTGGATCTTCTTCGTCAATGTGCCGATCGGCATCGCGACCGGGATCCTGGCCACGCGGCTGCTCCCGAACGACACCGGCATTGGCCTCGACCGGGGCGCTGACGCGCCGGGTGCGGTGCTGCTCGTGTCCTCGTTGATGCTCGCGGTGTACACGATTGTCGAGGCGAGCACCTACGGCTGGGGGAGTGCCCACACGCTCGGCTTCGGCGGCGTCGCGGTTGCGCTGCTCGCGGGATTCGTCGCGCGGCAGGCCACCGCCGCCAACCCGCTGATCCCGCTGCGCGTATTCCGCTCACGGACGGTCACGGTCGCGAACCTGATGCAGGTGCTGATGGTCGCGGGCATTTTCGGAGTGTTCTTCCTGGGCGCGTTGTACCTCCAGCGAGTGCTCCGCTACGACGCGATCGAGGTCGGCCTCGCGTTCCTGCCGGTGGCGCTCGGGATCGCCGCGCTGTCGCTGCGCGTGGCCGCGCGGGCGATGATGCGGTTCGGCGCCAAGCCGACGCTGATCGCCGGCCTGGCGCTGGTGGCGGCGGGGCTGCTCGTGTTCCGGAGCGCGCCCGCGAACGCCACATACGTCACACAGCTGCTGCCGGCGATGCTGCTGATCGGGGTCGGCGCCGGCCTGGTGTTCCCGGCGCTGATGACGCTCGCGATGTCGGGCGCCACGCCCGAGGACTCGGGCCTGGCGTCGGGACTCGTGAACACGACCCAGCAGGTCGGTGGCGCGCTCGGGCTGGCCGTGCTGGCGACGCTGTCAACGACCCGGACGGGGTCGCTGGTAGCGCATGGAGCCTCGAACGCCGCCGCCCTCACCGACGGCTATCACCTGGCGTTCACGATCGCGGCGGGGCTGGTCCTCGCGGCGATTGCTATCGGCCTGGCCTTCCTGCGGCCCACCCGGGCGCTCGAGGCGATGTCGGAGCCCGACCTAGTGGTCGAGGCCGAGATCGAGCCCGAGTACCTGGAGCAGGCCGCCTAGGAAATACCCGAGCCCGCCCACCCTGCCCGCCCGCCGCAACCGCGGCGGGCGGGCCGCCCGGCGGGGCGGCGGCCAGCACCTAGAATCCGCCACCCCCGTGGACGACTCGGAGATCAGATACGACGAGCGCGGCCTGGTGCCGTGCATCGTCCAGGACTGGCGGACCGGCGAGGTCCTGACGCTTGCGTACATGAACGCGGAGGCGTTGCGCCGCACCCGCGAGAGCGGCGAGATGCACTTCTACAGCCGCTCGCGGCAGGAGCAGTGGCACAAGGGCGAGACCTCGGGCAACACCCAGGCGCTGCGGTCACTCCGTTACGACTGCGATGCGGACGCGCTGCTCGCGCTCGTCGAGCCGACGGGGCCTGCGTGCCACACCGGCGAGCGGTCGTGCTTTCACCGAGGCGAGCTGAGTCCGGACGCGCCGTACGAGACGCTCCCGATCCTCGAGCGCACGATTGCCGAACGGGCGTCGGCCCGGCCCGAGGGTTCGTACACCGCGACGCTGCTCGACGATCCCGAACTGGCCGGCGCGAAGGTCCAGGAAGAGGCCGAGGAGGTGGTCAGGGCGGCTCGCGAGGAGTCAGACGAGCGCGTGGCCGAGGAAGCCGCCGACGTCATCTACCACCTCGCGGTCCTGCTCCGCGGACGCGGCCTGTCGTTTGCTGATGCCGAGCGGGTGCTGGATGGCCGTCGCCAGCCCTGAGGCGATCCCCACCGGCGTCACGCCGTCGCTCGCGCAGGCGCGGGCGCTGGCAAGCGACTACAACCTCATTCCGCTCCGCGAGACGTTCATCGACGACTGCCAGACGCCGGTGTCGGCGTTCTTAAAACTTCGGGAGAGCGGCTCCTCGTTCCTGCTCGAGTCGGCCGACCAGGGGCGCGTCGGGCGCTATTCGTTCATCGGCTTCCGCCCGCGCAAGGTGCTTCGGTGGTCGCTCGGCGACGCGGGCGACCCGTACGAGCTCGCCCGCGCCGAGCTCGGCCGGCTCCGGGTCGCGCCGGTATCCGACCTCCCGCCGTTCGCCGGCGGAGCCGTCGGGTTGTTCGCCTACGACCTCGTCCGGACGGTCGAGCCGCTCGGCCCGCCCAATCCGGACCCGGTCGGGCTGCCCGACCTGGCGCTGATGCTGACCGACGCGCTGGTCGCGTTCGACCACCTCAAGCACACCGTGACGGTGATCGCCAACGTGTACGTCGACGACGATCTCGACGCCTCCTACGCGCGCGCGGCGGAGACGATCGCCGAGGTGCGGTGGCGGCTCGCCGGCCCAATCCCGCGCCCGCCGCGGCCGCCGGCGAGCGCTCGCGCGGCGCCCGAGCTGGAGCCGAACATGACGCGCGAGCAGTTCGAGGCGAACGTGGCGCGGATCATCGAGTACATCCGTGCCGGCGACGCCTACCAGGTGGTCCCGTCCCAGCGGTGGTCGGGCCGGGTGCCCGTCGAGGCGTTCTCGATCTATCGCGGGCTGCGCGCGGTCAACCCGAGCCCCTACATGTACTTCCTCGACTTCGGCGACTTCGAGATCGCCGGCGCCAGCCCCGAGCCGCTGATCACGGTGGCCGGCCGGCACGTGTCGACGCGGCCGATCGCCGGCACCCGCCCGCGTGGCGCCACCGCTGAGGAGGACCGCCGGATCGCCGAGGAGCTGCTCGCCGATCCCAAGGAGCGCGCCGAGCACGTCATGCTCGTCGACCTCGGCCGCAACGACCTCGGGCGTGTGTGCGATTACGGCTCTGTCGAGGTCGAGAGCTTCATGGCGGTCGAGAACTACAGCCACGTGATGCACATCGTCTCGAGCGTCATCGGCCGGCTGCGCTTCGGCGTCGGCGCGCTCGACGCGCTCCGGTCGGTGCTGCCGGCCGGGACGCTGTCGGGGGCGCCCAAGGTGCGGGCGATGCAGATCATCGACGAGCTCGAGCCGGTCAAGCGTGGCGGCTACGGCGGCGCGATCGGCTACGCCAGCTACACCGGCGATCTCGACACATGCATCCACATCCGCACGGTCGTCGTCAAGGACGGAGTCGCCCACGTGCAGGCCGGCGGCGGGACCGTCGCCGACGCCAAGCCCGAGTTCGAGTACCGCGAGTCACAGGCCAAGGCTCGCGCCGTGCTGCAGGCGATCGCACTCGCGGCCGGCCAGCCGGAGTGGCCCTAGCGACCGAGAGGAGCCCGACCGATGGCGTTCGAGCAGATCACCACCGAGGTGAGCGACCACGTGCTCACGGTCACGCTGAGCCGTCCCGACCGCCTCAACGCGTTCACGGCGACGATGGGGACCGAGCTCCGCGCCGCGTTTGACCAGGCTGACGCCGACGACGACGTCCGCGCGGTAATCGTCACCGGCGCCGGCCGCGGGTTCTGCGCGGGCGCCGACCTTGGGCGCGGCGGCGAGACGTTCACGAAGCGTGAGCACGAGGACCCGGACTCGATCCCGCGCGACGGCGGCGGCCGGCTGACGCTTCGGATCTTCGACTGCACCAAGCCGGTGATCGGAGCGATCAACGGGCCCGCGGTCGGGGTCGGCGCGACGATGACGCTGCCGATGGACGTGCGGCTCGCGTCCGAGATCGCCCGGATCGGGTTCGTGTTCGCCCGCCGCGGGATCGTTCCCGAGGCGTGCTCGAGCTGGTTCCTGCCGCGCGTGGTCGGGATCAGCCGAGCGATGGAATGGGTCGCGACGGGGCGCGTGTTCGGAGCCCAGGAGGCGCTCGAAGCCGGCCTCGTCCGCAGCGTCCATCCGACCGGGGAGCTGCTCGACGCCGCAAACGCCCTCGCCCGTGAGATCGCCGACAACGCCGCGCCGGTGTCGGTCGCGCTGGCCCGCCGGCTGATGTGGCGGATGCTCGGCGCCGAGCACCCGATGCTCGCCCACCGCGCCGACTCGCGCGGGATGTTCTACCGCGGCCGCTCGGCCGACGCGGCCGAGGGGATCACGTCGTTCCTCGAGAAGCGCCCGGCAGAGTTCACCGACCGGGTCAGCGACGGCCTGCCCGACGTGATGCCGGGCTGGAGCGCTCCGGAGTTCATCTGAGCGCGCCGGCCATCGTCAGGACCCCGACCAGGTCACCGGCGAGCTCATGTAGTCGTCGGTGCCGGTCCAGCCCACCTTCGTGATCCCTCCGGACACGATGTAGGTGAGGCAAGTGTGAAAGGTCGCGCCGGCAGCCACTGGTGTGGTCGACGAGTTCTCGTCACAGGGCGGGAAGTCGCCGATGAACGAGACCGGGTCCTGCTGGTTACCGCCGTGGTCGATTCCCTGGATGGCGTCAGAGGTCCCGTCCACGTCGATCGAGAGCGGGCCGAGGTTGGTCACAGTCACGGTGGCGTACTGCGGGAGGGCGCCCTTGGGCGCACCCGAGACGTCGGCGGCCTTGAGGTCGGCGCTCGATCCGTTGCGAATCGAGGCGACCGTGATCTTCAGCGTTCTCGGCTTCCCGTTGCCGGAGGAGGTCAGGGGGGTGTATGTGACGGTCGCGGCCTGGCCGAGGGACAGCCCGGTCCCGGGCGCGGTGGTGCCGGACTTCGCGGAGCTGGTGCTGGAGCCGGCGCTGCCGGCGCCACTCGTGCTGCTGGTTGCGTTCGAACTCGTGCTGCTGCTCCCGCACGCCGCGATCAGCAGCGCTATGACCATGGCTGACAGCGCGAGCCAGCCGAGACGAGCCGTCCTCATCGAATGCCCCCTTGTTCGTTGCCCTACGGGCATCGTAGGCGGCCTGGCCTGACGGGTGAAGGCGCGGCGCCCTACTGTTTGCCTGGCGTTAATCAGTCCCACGCCCCACCCGATGCGAGTTCTCGTCCTCGACAACTACGACAGCTTCACCTACAACCTCGTCCAGTATCTGGGCGAGCTCGGTGCCGACGTCGAGGTCGTCCGGAACGACCACGCGTCCGTCGACGAGCTGCTCATACGCGGCTACGACCGGGTGATCGTCTCGCCGGGGCCGTGCACCCCGAACGAGGCCGGGATCTCGCTCGAGGCCGTCCGCCGGTTCCCGGTGGCGCGCGTCCCGACGCTAGGCGTGTGCCTCGGTCACCAGGCGCTCGTTCAGGCGTGGGGCGGGAGGGTGATCCAGAACGAGCCCGTCCACGGCAAGACGACCACGATCGAGCACGACGGCAAGACGATCTTCCGCGGGCTCCGCCAGCCGCTCGAGGTCGGCCGCTACCACTCGCTGGTCGCCGACCCGGACCTGCCGGACAGCCTCGAGAGCAGCGCGACCGGTGGGGAGGTCGTGATGGCGGTCCGACACCGCGAGCTGCCCGCCGAGGGCGTGCAGTTCCACCCCGAGTCGGTCCTGACCGAGCAGGGCCGCGAGCTGCTCGCGAACTTCCTGGCGCGGGTTCGATGAGCGGCGGCCCCGATCTGCTCACGAGGGCGATCGACAGCCTCGCGAGCGGCCACGACCTGACGCTCGACGACACGGCCGCGGTGCTGTCGGAGATCATGACCGGCAACGCCTCGGAGGTGCAGATCGCGGGATTCCTGGTGGCGCTCCGGACCAAGGGGGAGACGGTGCAGGAGCTCGCCGGGCTAGCCCGGACGATGCGCGCGATGGCCGCGCACGTGAGCGTGTCGAGCGACGACCTGCTCGACACGGCCGGCACCGGAGGCGGCCGGCGGACATTCAACGTGTCGACCACGGCGGCGCTGATCGCGGCCGGCGCGGGCTGCACGGTGGCCAAGCACGGCAACCGGTCGGCGACCGGCCTGTCGGGGTCGGCCGACGTGCTCGAGGCGCTCGGTGCGCGCATCGACCTCGGACCCGCGGCGGTGGCGCGGTGCATCGAGGAGGTCGGGTTCGGGTTCATGTTCGCGCCTGCGCATCACCAAGCGACCCGGTACGTAATCCCAGTTAGGCGCCAACTCGCGGTCCGGACGATCTTCAACTTCCTCGGGCCGCTCACGAACCCGGCTGGCGCGATGCGCCAGCTGATCGGCGTCTCCGATGTCGCTTACCTGGACACGATGGCGGGGGCGCTCGCGCTGCTCGGGACCAAGCACGCGCTGCTCGTCGCCAGCGACGACGGCCTCGACGAGCTCAGCATCTCGGCGCCGACCCAGGTCGTCGAGGTGCTCGGCGGGGAGCTGCGGCGCTACGCCGTGACCCCCGAGGACGTCGGGTTGCAGCGCGCGCCCGCGGACGACGTTCCCGGGGGGACCCCCGAGCAGAACGCGGGCACGGCCCGGGCGATCTTCGTCGGCGAGCCCGGGGCGGCGCGCGACCTCGCGGTCCTGAACGCAGGGGCCGCGATCTATGCCGGCGGCCGCGCTGCGACGTTCGAGGAAGGGGTCCGCGCGGCCGAGGGAGCGGTCGACGGTGGCGCCGCCCAGGCCGCCCTCGAGCGGTTCATCCGGCGAACGCGCGAGCTCGCGCCTTGAACCGGCTCGATCCGATCATCGCCGCGACGCGCGAGGAGCTCGCGCGGCGGCGGGATTCGGTCCCGCTTGCGGCGGTCGAGGCTGCGGCGGCGCGCCGCGCGGAGGCCGACCCGGTGCGGGGGTTTGAGGCCGCGCTTGCGCGTCCCGGGCTCTCGGTGATCGCCGAACACAAGCGGCGGTCGCCGTCGGCAGGCGCGATCCGCGAGGACCTCGAGCTCGAGGACGTCGTCGGCGCCTACGAGCGCGGCGGCGCCGCGGCGCTGTCGATCCTGACCGACGGGCCGAGCTTCGGCGGCTCGCTCAACGACCTCCGCGCCGCCCGGGCCGTTGCCGGGCTGCCGCTGCTCCGCAAGGACTTCATCGTCGACCCCTACCAGGTGCACGAGTCGTTCGCCGCCGGCGCCGACGCGATCCTGCTGATCGTCGCGGCGCTCTCAGGAGCGGATCTGGCCGCGCTGTATCGGGAGGCGCTCGGTCTTGGGCTGAGCGTGCTCGTCGAGGTTCACGACGCTCGCGAGCTCGAGGTCGCGCTTAATCTGGCCGCGGGGCCTCCCCGGATCATAGGGATCAACAACCGCGATCTGAAGACGCTCGAGGTCGACACCAGCCGGACCTTCGAGCTCCTGCCGAGCGTGTCCGGCCACGCGCTCGTCGTGTCCGAGTCTGGATTCAGTCGTCCGGGCCAGCTCGACGAGCTCGTCCAGGCGGGGCTCGACGCAGTGCTGATCGGGGAGGCGATGATGCGCGCCCCCGACGTCGAGGCGGCGTGCCGCGAGCTCGCCGTGCGCTGAGGCGCCGCCGCCAGGTGCCGCCGACCATTCCAATGAGCGCGGTCGCCCTACGATTGTCGGCGTGACCAAGATCAAGTTCTGCGGGATCACCTCGCTCGACGACGCCGAACGCGCGATCTCCCTTGAGGCTTGGGCGATCGGGCTGATCTTCTGGCCGCAGTCGCCCCGGTATTGCGATCCTGGCGCCGCGGCCGGGATCGCTGCGGCGGCGAAGCGGCGTGTCGAGGTCGCGGGCGTGTTCGTCAACGCGCCGCTCGATCACGTCGCCGAGATCGCCGACGGCGTCGGTCTGACGATGATCCAGCTCCACGGCGACGAGGGCCCGGCGTTCTGCGCAGAGGTGGCGCGGCGGACGGGGTGCAAGGTGATCAAGGCGGCGCGCGTGCGGGGCCGCGCCGACGTCCAGGCGCTGACCCCGTTCCACACCGACTATCACCTGCTCGACAGCTACACCGCCGGCGTTCCCGGTGGGACCGGCGAGACGTTCTCGTGGGAGATTGCGCGGGCGCACCGCAGCCGGGTGCCGGTGATTCTCTCGGGCGGGTTGAACCCCGACAATGTCGCGGAGGCGATCGGGGTCGTGCGGCCGTATGCGGTCGACGTCGCCAGCGGCGTCGAGCTTCGCCCCGGTCACAAGGACCCGGAGAAGCTCGCGGCGTTCGCGGACGCGGTTCGGGCCACGATTCCGGTCGCGTCGCCATGACCGCGATCGAGCACCGGTTCGGCCCGTACGGCGGGCAGTACGTGCCCGAGACGCTGATGCCGGCGCTCGCCGAGCTCGAGGACGCGTGGGTATCCGCGAGGGAGGACCCCGGCTTCCGCTCAGAGCTCGACGCGCTGCTCCGCGACTTCGTCGGCCGGCCGTCGCCGCTGTACCCGGCGGCGCGCCTGAGCGAGGCCGCCGGCCATCCGATCTGGCTCAAGCGCGAGGACCTCAACCACACCGGCGCGCACAAGATCAACAACGCGATCGGCCAGGCGCTGCTGGCCCGGCGGATGGGCAAACGGCGGATCATCGCCGAGACCGGCGCCGGCCAGCATGGCGTCGCCGCCGCCACCGCGTGCGCCCTGCTCGACCTCAAGTGCATCGTCTATATGGGGACCGAGGACATGCGCCGGCAAAAGCCGAACGTCGAGCGAATGGGCTTGCTCGGAGCGGTGGTCGAGCCCGTCGAGGCGGGGGCGCGGACTTTGAAGGAGGCAGTGTCGGCCGCGATTCGCGACTGGGTCACGAACGTCGACACCACGCACTACATCATCGGCTCGTGCGTCGGGCCGGCGCCGTACCCGGCGCTCGTGCGCGACCTCCAGCGCGTGATCGGCGACGAGGCGCGGGTCCAGGTGCTCGACCGCACCGGCCGGCTGCCGGAGCGCGTGATCGCGTGCGTCGGCGGCGGGTCGAACTCGATCGGTGTGTTCATCCCGTTCGTCGACGATGCTTCGGTGGAGCTGGTCGGGGTCGAGGCCGCGGGGGAGGGGATCGATACCGGGCGGCACGGGGCCCCACTGACGGTCGGCGGGCTGCCTGGGGTGTTGCACGGCGCGTTCTCGGCGATCATGCAGGACGAGGACGGGCAGATCCTCGAGGCCCACTCGATCTCGGCCGGGCTCGACTACCCGGGCACCGGTCCCGAGCACGCCTGGCTGCGCGACAGCGGACGCGCTCACTACCACGCCGTGACCGACCGCCAGGCGCTGGAGGCGTTCGCGCTCACCGCCCGGTTGGAGGGGATCATCCCGGCTCTCGAGAGCTCGCACGCGATCGCCTGGGCGCTCGCAAACGGGCCGAGCGACCTCGACCTGATCTGTCTGTCGGGGCGGGGCGACAAGGACCTGGCCGAGGCGCTCGAGTGGCTGAGCCGATCGTGAGCGCCGCCGGGACCGGGGTCGAGCGGATCGCGGAGGCGTTCGAGTCGGCGCGCGCCAACGGCCGCCGCGCGGCGCTGATGCCGTACATGATGGGCGGGTTCCCCGACCTCGAGACCTCGCGCCGGATCGGCCTCGCGTACGCGGAGGCTGGAGCCGATTTGATCGAGCTCGGCGTTCCATTCTCTGATCCGCTCGCCGACGGTCCGGTCATCCATGCGGCCGGGACAGCCGCGCTCCGCGCCGGCGTGAGGCTCCACGACGTGCTCGAGGTCGGTCGGGCGGTCGCCGAGCGCGTCCCCGTGGTCGTCATGTGCTACGCGAATCTGATTCTCGCGCGCGGGCTGGAGCGCTTCGCCGACGCGCTGCTCGACGTCGGCGCGAGCGGGCTGATCGTCCCCGACCTGCCGCTCGAGGAGGCGCCCGCGACGCTGAGCGCGTGCGACGAGCGCGGACTGGCGCTTGTGCCACTGGTTGCGCCGACCACGCCGGACAAGCGGATGGCGCGGATCGGGGCGCAAGCGCGGGGGTTCCTCTACACGGTGTCGCTGACCGGAACCACGGGCGAACGGGCGGCGGTCCAGGATGGATTGGCGGGCGTGGTCGCGCGCGCGGCAGCGTGCACCAGCGTCCCGGTGGCGGTCGGATTCGGCATCTCCACGCCCGAGCAGGCGGCGGCCGCCGCAGACGCCGGTGCCGATGGCGTGATCGTCGGCAGCCGCCTCGTGCGGGCCGCCGGCGAGGGCGATGATCCGGTGGCGGCGGTCGGCGCGGCCGTGCGCGAGCTCTCGGAGGGCCTGGCGACTCGCCTCTGAGTTAGCATCCCTGCGGAGATGGGCTTGATTCTGACTGCCACCGCGGGCCTGTGCCTGTGGATCGTCCTCTGGTCGCTGAACATCAGCGGCCTCGACGCCATCCTGATCGGCATCGTGATGGTGCTGATCGCGCTCGGCGTTCGACAACTGCTGCCATTCCTGCCGGGCCGGCGGGACTAGCTCGCCGGGTATGCGACGCCGGGTGCTCGCACGCGGACGGGCGGCGTGCACGTGTGCGGTGATCGCCGCCGGGATCGCGGGGTGCACGTCGTCGTCGGCGGCGAACTCGACCGTGGCGGTCTCCGGCAACCAGCTCACGCTCTACGTCAGCGCCGCGCCGACCGACCAGCCGCAGGTCGCCCAGGACGTCCTCGACGCCGAGCGGCTCGCGTTCCTCAAGGGACCGACGCGCGTTGGGCAGCTCACGATCCGGTTGGCCACCGTGAGTAAGAGCACGATCTCCGCGCAGGCGCGGGTGGTGATCCAGGACAAGACCGCGATCGCGTACCTCGGCGAGGTCGTTCCGCAATCGTCGTATCAGTCGCTCGGGATCACCAACGCGCTCGACATCCTCCAGGTCAGCCCGACCGACACGGCGCTCGATCTGACCCAGGCCACTCCCGCCGTGCCGAACGCCCCCGACTCGTACTACCAGTCGCTCAGCACGTACAAGCAGACGTTCGCGCGGGTCGTGCCGACCACCGCCCTGGAAGCGAAGGCGCAGGTGCAGGAGATGAAGGCGCTCGGGGTCACGAAGCTGTACATCGGGTCCGACGGCGGGCCCTACGGCGCTGCGATCGCGTACTCGCTCAAGCAGGACGCGGGAACGGGCGGCCTCACGGTCGTCGGCAGCGCGGCGAGCGCGGACGGCGTGTTCTACGGCTCTGACTCGCCGGCCGCCGCCGCGCGGTTCTTCAATGGCGTGGCCGGCTCGAACCCATCGGCCAAGCTGTTCGGCGCCTCGGCGCTCGACGCGCCGTCGTTCGTCTCGGCGCTGTCGTCGAGCGTCAAGAATCTATACGTGTCGGTGCCCGGATTTTTGAACGCGGACCTGTCCCCGGCCGGGCGGGCGTTCGTTTCGGCGTTCACCGCCGCGTACAACCACGCGCCCGCGCCGCAGGCGATCTTCGGCTACGAGGCGATGGCGGCGGTGCTGTCCGTGTTGAAGGAGGCCGGTGCCGCGGCCGACAACCGCACGACAGTCGTGAAGGACTTCTTCTCGATCAAGAATCGCCAGTCCGTGCTCGGGACATATTCGATCAACTCGACCGGCGACACGAGCATCGCGCCGTTCGTGTTCACCCGCCTGAAGGGCGGCCAGTTGGTACCGGCAACGTTCGTGTCGGTGGGGTGAGGCGCGCAACCGCGTGGACAGGGGCGATGGGGCGGGCGTTAGTCGCGGTCGCGGCACTGGCGGCCGCCGTGGTCGCGATGATCGGCGTGAGCGGGTGCGGATCGACCTCCGCGCGAACGCTGGCGGCGGAGCGCATCCGCGGCAAGACGCTGACGATCTACGTGAGCGCTCCTCTACGGGGGCGCTCGAGCGTGAGCGGCCAGGCAGTCGTGTGGGGGTCGCAGCTGGCGCTCTCGCAGGTGGCCGGCCGGATCGGCCAATACCGGGTCGTGATGAAGGTGCTCGACGACGCGACCGTTGCGCGGGGTGGCTGGGACCCTGGACAGACGACGATCAACGTCCGCGCGGCCGTAATGAATCCGACCACGATCGGCTATGTCGGCGAGGTCAACTCGGGCGCGAGCGCGGTCTCGATCCCGCCGCTGAACCGAGCCGGGATCCCGCAGGTGAGCCCGACCAGCAGCGCCGTGGGGCTGACCACGAACGACCTCGGCGCGTTCCCGGGCGAGCCGCTGAAATACTACCCGACGGGTATCCGGACGTTCGCCCGTGTGGTGCCGAACGACAGCGTCCAGGCCGTCGTCCAGGTTCACCTCCAGCAGCGCATAGGCTGCCGTTCGACGTACGTGCTGACCGACGGCGAGGTCGACGGCGCGGACGCGGCCCGGAGCTTCGTAGTGGCCGCGCAGCAGGCGCACCTGAAGCTCGCGGGCGTCCAGGCGTTCCCGCGCGCCGCCACCAGCTACATGTCGTTGGCCAAGGGCGTGGCCCATCTCGCGCCGGAGTGCGTGCTGATCAGCGCGGACACCGAGTCGGGCGCGGTTCCGCTCACAACGGCGCTCGCGGAGGCGATGCCGGACGTCAAGATCTTCGGCACGTCCGGACTGGCCGAGACGACGTACTGGAATCCCGACGACGGTGGCATCCCGCTGTGGGTCGACCCCCAGGTCCTGCTGACCGCGCCGACGCTCGCGCTGAGCTCGTATCCCGCGGCGGCGCGCGCGTTCAACGCCGCTTACAAGCGCCGCTTCGGTCCCCCCGAGCCGGCCGCGATCTTCGGGTACGAGGCGATGAGCCTGATGCTGAGCGCGGTCGAGCGCGCCACCGACGACGGCACCCGGGCCGCGGTCCGCTCGCAGGTGCGGGCCGCGATCTTCGACACCCGCGACCGCCGCAGCGTGCTCGGCACCTACAGCATCGACCGGAACGGCGACACGACCCTCCGTCGCTACGGCGTGTACCAAATCGTCCAGGGGCAGCTTATGTTCCTGGAGGCGCTCGACGGCTGATTGGCGTTGCGTTAGGCCGGGAAGCGATCGCTTGGCGGGCTCCGAGGCCGCGATTACATTCCGGCGCACCGGGCATCGGGACGCTCGGAACCGAACCAGAGGAAGTTGAATGAGGCTCGCTCTCAGCAGGGCGCTCGCTGGGTGCCTTGCGGTCCTCTCCGTGGCGGCGCTGAGCGCGTGTGGCGGGACCAGCAACAGCGGCGACGGTGGGACCGCCGCTGGGCCCACCAGCCCTGCGGGCAACACCGTCGACGTCTACGCGAGCCTCCCGCTGCGAGGGCCGGAGGCGGCCGACGCGATCCCGCTCGCCAACGGAATCAAGCTCGCGCTGGTCCAAGCGCGGAGCAAGGCGGGCCCGTTCAAGGTCCAGTACTCGCTGCTTGACGACTCGGTCAGCAACGCCGGCTGGGACGCCAGCCAGACGGCGGCGAACGCGCGCAAGGTGGCCGCCGACCCTCACGCCGTGTACTACATCGGCGAGTTCGACGACGACGCCAGCGAGGTTTCGATGCCGATCCTGAACCAGGCCGGGATCGCCCAGGTCAGCCCCTCGAACACCTACGTCGGGCTGACTACCAACCAGCTCGGGGGCGCCTCCGGCGGTCCGCCGTTTGCGCCCACCGGCAGCCGCAACTACCTGCGGATCGTGCCGACCGACTCGGTCCAGGCCGCGGCGGATCTGCAGGCCATGCACGATGCTGACTGCACCAAGGTGGCGATCGCGAGCGACGACGAGGCGTACGGCATGGGGCTCGCGAAGCTGATGCTGCTCCAGAAGAGCCTCTACGGGACCGACGTCGTCAGCTTCGGCGGGGTCAATCCCCAGGCCGGCAGCTTCCACACGTACGCGGAGATGCTGAAGTCCCTGCACGTCGACTGCTTCATGTTCGACGGCGTCGCCTCGAAGGGCGCGGTGCAGATCGTCAAGGACGTCCACCTCGCGCTCCCGACGACGAAGATCTTCGGGCCCCAGGACATGTGCACGAGCTCCTGGACGAACCCCAAGGACGGGGGCGTGCCGGCCTCGGTCGACCCGCTGATCGAGTGCACCCAGTCGACGCTGAACCTGACCGCCTACCCCGGCGGCAAGGCGTTCCTGGCCGCCTACAAGGCGATGTACCGGGGCTTGACTCCGAACGCGTACGCGCTGCTCGGCTATGAGTCGATGAGGCTCGGTCTGAGCACGATCGCCGGCCTCGGGGCCAACGGCGACAGCAAGTCGGCCGTCCTCAGCGCGCTGTTCGCGACCGCCGGCCGGCGCTCGGTGCTCGGCACCTACAGCTTCGACAAGGCGGGGGACACCACACTCAGGTCGATCGGTCTCTACAAGGTCGGCGCGAACGGCAACCCGACGTTCGTCAAGACGATCGTGCCGACCCACGTGCTGTAGGAGGGTGCGCCCGCGGCCCGGTGGCGCGTCGGGGTGGCGCGCCGCGGGCCGCGGCTCGGGCCGCCGGATGTCGCGCTTCTGTGCGACCCGCGCCACCGCCGTCTGGACTCGCTGCGTGAGGCTCTCCCGGTCGATGCGGTCGGGCAAGCCCGCGCGGTTCGCCTAGATGAGCCTTTGCGCTATGCACAGCGCCCGAAAGCTCCTGCGGGGCTGGGACTCCCGGGACATAAGCATTCCCCGCGTGCTTATGTCCCGGCGGTTCCGCGAGATGGGGCGATTTCGGGCCTCGAACACGCCGGCGCGGCCCCCAGCCGACGCGCAACTCGCCAAAGCTCCCCGCCGAGCCAGGCGCCCGCAACATGAGCGCCACCCAGGCGCTTATCTAACCGCGGCCCATCCACCGAGACCGCCGTGGCGAGTTATTCACGCGACGGGAGCCGCGGCCGAAGGTACCGCCACCGCCACCGCCACCGCCACCGCCACCGCCCGAGACTACCTCCCCGGAACCGCCCCGAACTCCTCGGTCGACCCGAACCCGAGCTCCGCGCCGGCCTCGGCCGTCCCGCTGGCTCGCGCCTCGGCCGCCACCGCGGCCGCCACCGCCGACGCCACCTCCCGGTTGAACACCGACGGGATGATGTAGTCCTCCCGCAGCTCGTCGTCGCCGACGATGCCGGCTATCGCCCGCGCGGCGGCGGTCTTCATCGTCTCGGTGATCCGGGTGGCGCGGACGTCGAGCGCGCCACGGAACACGCCCGGGAAGCACAGCACGTTGTTGATCTGGTTCGGGTAGTCCGAGCGGCCGGTGGCGAGGATCCGGACGTACTGGAGCGCCTCCTCGGGCGCGACCTCGGGATCCGGGTTGGCGAGCGCGAACACGATCGGGTCGGGGTTCATCCGCGCGAGCGCCGACGCCCCGATCACCCGAGCGCCGGACAGCCCGATCAGCAGGTCGGCGCCGTCGATCACGTCCACGACACTCCCCGATCGCCGTTCCGGATTCGTCACGGAGGCCAGCGCCCGCTTCACCGGCGGCATGCTCCCGTCCAGGTAATCCGCGCGCTCGACCGACACAGCGCCCCGCGAATCGACGCCGACGATGTGGCGAGCGCCCGCCTCGAGCAGGATCTTGGTCACCGCCACGCCGGCCGCGCCCAGGCCCACGATCACGATCCGCAGATCCGCAAGCGACCCCCCCGTCAACCGCAGCGCGTTCAGCAGCGCCGCGAGCACGACCACCGCCGTCCCGTGCTGGTCGTCGTGGAACACCGGGATGTCGAGCAGATCGATCAGGCGCTGCTCGATCTCGAAGCACCGCGGCGCCGAGATGTCTTCCAGATTCACTCCGCCGAATCCGGGAGCCAGGGCGCGCACCACCGCCACGATCTCGTCGACCTCGTGCGTGTCCAGGCAGATCGGGAACGCGTCCACGCCGGCGAACTCCTTGAACAGCATCGCCTTGCCCTCCATCACCGGCATCGCCGCGCGCGGCCCGATGTCGCCGAGCCCGAGCACGGCGGTCCCGTCGGAAACGACGGCGACCGTGTTCCGCTTGATCGTGTACTGGAACGCCTTGTCGGGGTCCTCGGCGATCGCCCGGCACACCCGCGCCACGCCCGGCGTGTACGCCATCGACAGGTCGTCCCGCGTCTTCAGCGGGCTCTTGTTGCGAAGCTCGATCTTGCCCCCGACGTGCAGCAGGAACGTCCGATCCGTGGTGTCGAGCACCCGCGCCCCCGGGACGGCCTCGACGGCCTCGGTGAGCCGCGGCCAATCGGACGCGTCGCCGGTCTCGACGGTGATGTCGCGGATCGTGTGGTCGCGCTCGACCTGTACGAGGTCGACCGCGCCGATCGTGCCGCCGGCGGCGCCGATCGCGCTCGCGACTCGTCCGAGCATCCCCGGGCGGTGCTCGATCTCGACGCGTAAGGTCAGGCTGTATTGGGCGCTCGGTGTGGTGGCCACTCCGCGAGATAGCCTGACATAAGTGGCATCCACACTGAGTCCAGATGAGCTGTTCCTGATCGACGGCAACAGCCTCGCCTACCGGGCGTTCTTCGCTCTGCCCGAGTCGATCGCGACCTCGACCGGGGTGCCGACAAACGCGATCTTCGGGTTCGCCTCGATGCTCGTGAAGATCCTGACCGACTATGGGCCGAAGGCCACGGTCGTGGTCTGGGACGCCGGCGACACCGGCCGCAGGGAGGTCTACGCCGAGTACAAGGCGCAGCGACGCTCCCGCCCCGACCTGCTCAAGGAGCAGTGGCCGCACTTCGAGCCGCTCGTCGACGCGTTCGGCTACCGCAACCTGAGGGTCGAGGGGTACGAGGCCGACGACGTGATCGCGTCGATCGTCGAGAAGGCGCGGACGGCCGATCCGCCCATCCCGACCATGGTCGTGACCGGCGACCGCGACGCCTACCAGCTCGTCGACGACGGCGTCGTGAAGATCATGACGACCTCGCGCGGGATCACCGACACGCGCGTGTACGACCGCGAGGGCGTGATCGACCGCTACGGCATCCCGCCCGAGCTGATCCCGGACTTCATCGGCCTGAAGGGCGACACCAGCGACAACATCCCGGGCGTCCCAGGGATCGGCGACAAGACCGCCGCCGAGCTGCTTCAAAGGTTCGGAACGCTCGAGAGCGTCCTCGATCACATCGACGACGTCAGCGGCGCCAAGCGCAAGCAGAACCTGACCGAGCACGCCGAGGACGCGCGCATGTCCAAGCAGCTAGCCACCGCCAAGCGCGACATCGACGTCGAGCTCGACCTCCAGGCGTTCGCGGCGGCGGCGCCCGACCGGTCGAAGCTCAGGGACACCTTCCGCAGGTTCGAGCTCCGCGAGCCGCTCCGCCGGCTGGAGGAGGCGCTCGGCTCCGCCGATGCGGCCGCTCCGGCGCCCGCGGCCGAGCAGGGGCTGACCGCGCGCCTGCGAAACGCCAAGGTCGCGGACCTCAAGCGCCTCCCCGACCGGGAGGTTGCGGTCGCGGTGAGGGCGCCGGAGATTCCCGAGGACGCGCTGTTCGCTCCCGACCCCGAGCACCGCTTCGGGGTATACGTCGACGGCTCGGCCGACGTGCTCGCCGGCGACATGGTCCGCCCGGAGGCGGTGGTGGAGGCGCTCGGCACCCGGCCGGTGACCGCGCATGACGCGAAGTCGCTCGGGATGGTGCCGACGACGCTCGCCCACGACACCGAGGTCGCCGCGTACCTGCTCGAGCCCGCCCGTCGTGCCTATCCGTTCCGCGAGCTCACCGAAGAGCTCGGACTCGGGACGGACCTCGAGGACGAGGCAGCCGCCGACGCGCTGCTGGTGCACGCGCTCGCCGCCTGGCAGCGCGAGGAGATCCGCGGCCGCGGGCTCACCGACCTGTTCCACAACGTCGAGCTTCCGATCGTGCGGGTCCTGCGCGAGATGGAGCTCGCGGGCTCAAAGCTCGACACCGAGCGGCTCCAGGAGATCTCCGACCGGGTCAAGGCCGAGGCCGACGACCTCGAGCGCGAGATCTTCGACCTGTGCGGCGAGGAGTTCACGCTCGGCTCCCCCAAGCAGCTCGAGGAGGTCCTGTTCGGCAAGCTCGGCCTGTCGCGCAAGCGCCGCGGCAAGACCGGCTACTCGACCGACGCGCGCGTGCTCCAGGCGATCCGCCACGAGCATCCGGTGATCCCCAAGATCGAGCGGTGGCGGGAGCTGACCAAGCTCGCCCAGACCTATCTCGACGCGCTGCCGCTGCTGATCGCGCAGGACGGTCGGATCCACACCACGTTCAACCAGACCGCCGCGACTACCGGCCGCCTGTCGTCGAACAACCCGAACCTCCAGAACATCCCGATCCGGACCGCGCTCGGCCGCGAGATCCGGGCCTGCTTCGTGGCCGAGCTCGGCGACCTGCTCGTGTCGGCGGACTACTCGCAGGTCGAGCTCAGGCTGCTCGCCCACATCGCCGGCGAGGACGCGCTCAAGGAAATCTTCCGCAAGGGCGAGGACGTCCACACCGCTACGGCCTGTCGCGTGTTCGGGGTGACGCCCGAGCAGATCGACCCCGGCATGCGGTCAAAGGCGAAGATGATCAATTACGGGATCGTCTACGGCTTGTCCGCGTGGGGGATGGCCGATCGGCTAGATATCCCCCAGGAGGAGGCCGACGAGTTCATCCAGCGCTACCTGGCGGGGTTCCCGGCGGTGGCGCGCTGGATCGAGGAAACGATCACCCAGGGCACCGAGCACGGTTACGTGTCGACGCTGTTCGGCCGGCGCCGGCAGGTACCCGAGCTCAGGGCACGGCGGTGGGAGCTGCGCAGGCAGGGGGAGCGGTTCGCCGTGAACATGGTCATCCAGGGCACCGCGGCGGACATCATGAAGGTCGCGATGGTTCGCTGCGACCAGGCGGTCAAGGAGGCGGGGCTGCGGTCGCGCATGATCCTGCAGATCCACGACGAGCTGCTGTTCGAGGGGCCGGCCGAAGAGGCCGAAGAGGTCAAGCGGATCGCCATCGAGCAGATGGGAGGCGCGTTCGAGATGGATCCGCCGCTCGCGGTCGACGCCGGGATCGGCCCCGACTGGCTGGCGGCGAAGTGAGCGTCCGCGCGTGGGCCTCGGCCCTCGGCGCCGTAATCGTGCTTGCGGCCGCCCCCGCCGGGGCGAGCGCGCACTTCATCGGCGGCCTAGAAGCCGATGTCCCGACCGGCGCGCAGGCCCATCTCGCCGGCGCTCGGAAGGCGGAGAGCCTTCCGTACCTCGGCGGCCGGGTCCTTCACTCCAATCGCACGCACGCGATCTTCTGGGACCCGGAAGGCTCGGGGCTCACGTTCGATCCCGGCTACGAGTCGCTGATCGAGACGTTCCTGATCGACGTCGCCGCCGACAGCCACAAGACCACGAACACGTTCAGCCTGGCCGGGCAGTACCACGATGCAAAGGGACCGGCGGCTTACGACTCGACCTACGGCGGCACCGTGCTCGACACCGACCCGCTGCCTCCGAACGGCTGCTTGGAGCCGGCGACGGCCCCGCCCGGGTGGACGGTGTGCCTGACCGACGCGCAGCTCGAGACCGAGCTCGAGCATCTGGTCGCCGTCGACCACCTCCCGACGACCAACCACGACATCTACTTCATGATCACCCCGAATGACTTCGGCAGCTGTACGGACGGCGGTTCGTCGAGCTGCGCTCTCGGGGGCAGCGCGAACGGCTACTGCGGGTATCACTCCGAGACCCCGAACGGGATCCTTTATGCGGTGATCCCGTTCAACGGCGTGCTCCCCCATTGCCAGTCGGACAACCCGCGTCCGAACTCGAGCGCTGCCGACCCGACGATCTCAACGATCAGCCACGAGGAGAACGAGACCGTCACCGACCCCGACGGCAACGCCTGGATCGACCCGATGGGCAACGAGGCGGCGGACCTGTGCCTGACCAACTTCGGCCCGCCGCTGGGCGGATCGGGCGAGACCGCGTGGAACGAGTCGATCAACGACGGTCACTTCTACCTCCAGGAGCTGTGGAGCAACGCCAGCGGCGGCTGCCAGCCGCGCGCCAAGCCGGATGTGGCGTCGTTCGGCATGGCGCGGGCGGCCGGGCGGGCGCGCTCGGTGTCGTTTGCGGGGCGCGGATCGGCTCCACAGGGTCGGATCGTGTCGTTCGAGTGGTTCTTCGGGGACGGCAGGGCCACGTTCGGGCGCCGTGTGTCCCACACGTTCAAGACTTCTGGCAACTACCGGGTGAGGCTGCGAGCCACCGACAGCTGGGGGAACTGGGCGGTGGTCTCGCGGATGATCCAGGTCCCCGGGCCCTAGACGGGATCGGGGCGCGGGCCGGGACCACGACGCGGGCCGAGACCGGGGCGGTTAGACGGGGACGCGGACCTGAACCGGGGTCCGCCGCGGGCCGGCGGCGACGAACCGAGGATGCGCGATCTCGAGGTAGCGGCCGAAAGCGAAGTCGAGGAACCGCTTCGCCTCCATCGCGCGCAGCGCCCCGGCGAGCAGGCGCGGGGCCACGCGCGGGACCAGCCGCTGGCAGCGGAACATCCACGCGAACGGGCGCTCGTGCGAGGCGCTGAACCGCGAGTAGCTCGACAGCGCCTCCGGGACCGAGCGGCGCCCGCCCACGACCTCCGAGAGCTCGCGGCCGAGCGCGAGCCCGAAGTACAGAGCGGTCCGGATCCCCTCGGCGGTCAGCGGCAGGCAGTGGCCGGCGGAGTCCCCGACGAAGAACACCCCGTCCTCGGTGGCGTTGCGGAGCGCGTGCGGGATCCAGTTGCCCTGGTAGCGCACCGACTCGGCGGACAGATCGGTCGCGAGCCGCACAGTCGGCTCGCGCACGTGAAAGCGCGGATCGAACGACCCGACGCCGATCCGCAGCTCGTCGCCGGCCGGAAAGCTCCAGCCGTAGCCGGCCGGCACGTACGAGCGGTCGATCCAGATTTCCATGTCGCCGCCGGTGCTGGCGGGGTGGACCTCGAGCCCGCGCGAAAGGAGCGCGTCGGGGGGCTGGACGTTCTCGCCGGCGCCGAGCACGCGCCGCCACCCGAGCCCGTCGACGATCAGGCCGGCGCGGATGTCGCCGCGATCGGTGTGGACCACGTGCCCGCTGCGACCGTCGACCTTCGCGGTCTCGAACGAGAACGTGCCCTGCTCGGCGAGCAGCTCGCATAGCGTGCGGTAGTCGAACGTCGAGAACGTCCACGGCAGCGCGTAGCGCGCGGTGCTGTACGGGGTGTGAATGACGAGCTCCCCGAACGTCTGGCGCAACGAGCCTTGCAGGTCGAGTTGCTCGAGCCAGCCCGTCGGAATCCCGCACGCGGAGGTCTGCCGCTCGCCGATCTCGTAGCGGTCGATCAGCAGCACGTCGGCGCCGCTGCCGGCCAGCTCACGCGCCACCGCGAGCCCGGCGAAGCTCGCGCCGCAGATCAGCACGTCGCAGTCGCGCTCTAGAGGGGTCCGCTCGATCCCCCGCTTGGTCGCTCTCCGTGGCACTGCGAGCGGATGATAGGGGCGCGCCTGAGAGCGCTCCTAAGGCGATCTGCGGCTATCCTCCGAGGCACGCATGTCTACCATTACCACGCTGAACCCCGCCGCTGATCAATCGAACGCGAAGGTCGTCGAGGGCTCCGACGGCCTTCTGCTGGAGATCGACGGCCGAATCGTTCCCAATTACGACGCCACCGTCCACCCCTTCCAGGAAGGGGATGTCGTCACCGGCCACGTCGTCCGCATCGATAACGACGAGGTGCTCGTCGACATCGGCTACAAGTCCGAAGGGGTCATCCCCTCGACCGAGCTCTCGATCCGCAAGTCGGTCGATCCGAGCGACGAGGTGTCCCTCGGCGAAGAAGTCGACGCCCTCGTCCTCACCAAGGAGGACCAGGACGGCCGCCTGATCCTTTCCAAGAAGCGTGCCCGCTTCGAGAAGGCCTGGCGCCGCATCGAGGCCGCCGCCGAGTCCGGCGAGCCCGTCGAAGGCGCCGTGATCGAAGTCGTCAAGGGCGGATTGATCATCGACCTCGGCGTCCGCGGCTTCCTGCCCGCGTCGCTCGTCGACATCCGCCGCGTCCCGAACCTCGACGAGTACATGGGCGAGACGATCGAGTGCAAGGTGATCGAGCTCAATCGCTCACGCAACAACGTCGTGCTGTCCCGCCGCGCGGTGCTCGAGGAGCAGCGCAAGGAGGATCGGGAGCGCATCCTCGACCGCCTCCAGCCCGGACAGGTCGTGGAGGGCACGATCTCGAACATCGTCGATTTCGGTGCGTTTGTCGACCTCGATGGGATCGACGGTCTGATCCACATCTCCGAACTTTCGTGGTCGCACGTCAACCACCCCTCCGAGATCCTCGCGATTGGCGACAAGGTCACCGTAAAGGTGCTCGACATCGACCGCCAGCGCCAGCGGATCTCGCTGGGCCTCAAGCAGACCCAAGAGGACCCGTGGCAGCGCGTGGTCGACACCTACAACGTCGGCGACGAGCTCGAGGGCACGGTCACGAAGGTGGTCACGTTCGGCGCGTTCGTCGAGATCCTCGACGGGGTCGAGGGGCTCGTGCACATCTCCGAGCTCGCCCAGCACCACGTCGAGAATCCGCGCGAGATCATCCAGCCCGGCGATCCGGTGCGAGTCAAGATCCTCGAGATAGATTCCGAGCGCCGGCGCCTGTCGCTGTCGATCAAGCGGGTCGAGGGCCAGGTGCTGCCGGTGCGGCCGATCACGGCACCGACCGAGGGCGACGCCGGCGACCTCGACAACGTCCCCGAGCTCGGCCTCTCCGAGGACGTGTTCGCAGGCGCCGACGGCGATCTCGCCGACGAGGGCCTCGTCGACCAGGATCTCGCCGACGGGATTGTCGACGACGGCCATGTCGACGACGGGGACGTCGACGACGGGGATGTCGACGACGGGGATGTCGACGACGGGGATGTCGACGACGGGGATCTCGTCGACGACAATGTCGACGACGGTGCCGTCGTCGACGATGTCGACGACGGTGCCGCGGCGGAGGGCGAAGCGCCCGCTGCCGAGTTAGAGGTAGGGAGCGTCGACGACGAGCCCGACGCCGGACCGGACGCCTGAGCGTCCGCTAAGGCGCCGCCGTCAGGCGCCGCCGACAAACCGAATTCCGTTCATAGGGCTGACCGGCGGGATCGGGGCCGGCAAGTCGACCGCGCTCGAGGCGCTCGAGCGCGCGGGCGCGGCGGTGCTGTCGACCGATCGCGTCGTGCACGAGCTTTACGCGTCCGACGAGGTGCTCGCGGCCGTGACCGAGCGGTTCGGGCCAGGCGTCGCGCCGGGAGGCCTGATCGACCGCGGGGCGCTCGCCAAGCGCGCGTTCGCCACGCCCGAGGACCGGGAGTGGCTCGAGCGCCTGCTGTGGCCGCTCGTGGGCGAGCGGATGGTCGCCTGGCGTTCGGAGGTCACGACGGCCGCCGATCCGCCCCGGGCGGCCGTGGTCGAGGTGCCGCTGCTGTTCGAGTCGGGGATGGACGGCGCTTTCGACGCAACGATCGCGGTCATCGCCGGCGAGGAACTGCGGGCCGCGCGCGCCGGCGCGAGGGGTCACGAGGCACTCGCCGAACGCTCCGCACGCCAACTCTCGCAGGAGGAAAAAGCGCATCGTGCGACGTACACGATCGTTAACGACGGTACGTTCGAGGAGTTGGAGTCGAAGTTGTCGGCGTTGCTTGAGATGCTGCACACGTGAGTCCGTCCACGGTGACCAGTCCCCCACGTCGGGGCAGTCCGCGGCGGGCCTCAGCGGCACGCAGACGTGCGGCGGTCCGTCGCCGCAATCGCATGCTCGTGGGCGTCGGGTTGGCGGTTGTCGTGATCGTCGTCCTGGTCTCGATGCCGCTGGTGCAGAAGACCGTCAACGAGTTCAGCCTGCCGCTGACGAACTCCGAGGTGATCCGCCAGCAGGCGGCCGAGAAGCATCTCGACCCCGCCTTGATCGCCGGCGTCATCTACGCCGAGACGAAGTTCGACCCGCGCAGCTCGGCCGCAGGCGCGCTCGGTCTGATGCAGGTCATGCCGCAGACCGCCGAGTTCCTCGCCCACCGCTCGGGCGCGACGACGTTCACGGTCGCCGACCTGGGGACGCCGGCGGTCAACATCGCGTACGGCAGCTACTACCTGCGGTACCTGCTGAACGAGTACCACGGCAACGTCACGCTGGCGCTCGCTGCCTACAACGGTGGCGAGTCGAACGTCGACCGCTGGATCGCGGACGAGCACTCCCAGGGGCGGTCGCTGACGGTTGACGAGATTCCGTTCCCGGAGACCCGGGCGTACGTCGGGCGGGTCCTGTCCGCCGAGAAGAAGTACCGGCAGAAGTACGCGTCGCAGCTATACGGATAGCCCGCCGCCCGGGTCAATAATGCGGACCGTTCCTGACCACGGCCGCCGCTACGCTAGAAGGCGTCCGCGATGCCTAAGTTCGAGCTAGATGCCGGTTACAGTCCGACCGCCGACCAGCCAGCGGCGATCGAGTCGCTCGCGGCCGGAATCAACGCCGGCGAGCGCAGCCTGACCCTGCTCGGGGCGACCGGGACCGGCAAGACGATGACGATGGCGGCGACGATCGAGGCCGTGCAGAAGCCGGCGCTCGTGATTGCCCACAACAAGACGCTCGCGGCTCAGCTCTGCAACGAGTTCCGGACGTACTTCCCGCGCAACTCGGTCGAGTACTTCGTGTCGTACTACGACTATTACCAGCCCGAGGCGTACGTCCCGAGCAAGGACCTGTACATCGAGAAGGATTCGGCGATCAACCAGGAGATCGACCGGCTGCGCCATTCCGCCACTGCCGCCCTGTTCGCGCGCCGCGACGTGGTGATCGTCGCCAGCGTCTCTTGCATCTACGGCCTGGGGTCGCCGGAGGTCTACGACGAGAACCTGCAGACGCTGACCAAGGGCGCGATGATCGACCGTGACGGGCTGCTCCGCAAGCTCGTCTCGATCCAGTACACGCGCAACGACACGGCGCTCGCCCGCGGGACGTTCCGGGTCCGCGGCGAGACGCTTGAGATCTTCCCGGCGTACGCCGAGACCGCGTACCGGATCGTGATGTTCGGCGATGAGGTCGAGCACCTCCAGCACTTCGACCCGCTGACGGGCGAGGTGATCGAGGACGATCTCGAGCACGTCGGGATCTGGCCCGCCTCGCACTACAACGTCCGCGAGGGCATGATCGAGGACGCGGTCGCCGAGATCGGGAGCGAGCTCAACGAGCGGTGCGCCGAGCTCGAGGCCGAGGGCAAGCTGCTCGAGTCCCATCGCCTGCGCCAGCGGACGCAGTACGACATGGAGATGCTCCGTGAGCTCGGGTTCTGCTCAGGGATCGAGAACTACTCGCGGATCCTCGACGGCCGCAAGCCGGGCGAGCGGCCCTACTGCCTGCTCGATTACTTCCCCGGGGACTTCGTCTGCTTCATCGACGAGTCCCACCAGACGGTCCCGCAGATCGGCGGAATGTCCGAGGGCGACCGATCGCGCAAGCAGACGCTGGTCGACTACGGCTTCCGGCTGCCGAGCGCGATCGACAACCGACCGCAGACGTTCCAGGAGTTCCTGTCGGTCACCCCGCAGATGGTGTTCGTGTCGGCCACGCCGGGCGAGTACGAGCGCAAGACCGCGGCCCGCATCGTCGAGCAGATCGTTCGCCCGACCGGGATCATCGACCCCGATGTCGAGGTCCGCGAGACCCGTAACCAGATCGACGACCTGATGAACGAGATCCGCGAGCGGGTCGACCGCAACGAGCGGACGCTCGTGACCACGCTCACCAAGAAGATGTCCGAGGACCTGACCGACTACCTGCTCGAGATGGGGTTCCGGGTGCGTTACCTGCACTCGGAGATCGACACGCTCGAGCGGATCCAGATCATCCGCCAGCTGCGGCTGGGCGAGTTCGACATCCTCGTCGGGGTAAACCTGCTGCGCGAGGGCCTCGACCTGCCCGAGGTCTCGCTCGTCGCGATCCTCGACGCCGACAAGGAGGGCTTCCTGCGCGGGGAGACCTCGCTTATCCAGACGATCGGACGCGCGGCCCGCAACGTCGACGGCAAAGTGCTGATGTACGCCGACAAGGAGACCGCGGCGATGCGGGCGGCGATTGGCGAGACCGACCGCCGCCGCGCGATCCAGGTGAAATACAACGAGGACCACGGGATCACTCCGGAGACGATCGTCAAGGGAATCTCGGACATCGCCGAGTTCCTGATGTCCGAGTCGAAGGTCCCGCGCTCGCGTCGGCGCCGCCAGCGGGCCGTCGACGCGGTGCCGCCGGCCGAGCTCGAGAAGACGATCGTCGAGCTCGAGGAGGAGATGCTCGCGGCCGCCGAGGAGCTCCGCTTCGAGTACGCCGCGAAGCTGCGCGACGAGATCCGCGACCTCAAGCGCCAGCTGGATCAGGCGGTCGCCGAAGGTCGTACTCCAACCGGCTGACGGCGCCTCCGCGTTCGCTAGGCTGCGGGCGCTTCTCCCATCCGAGACGGAGGTAGTTCCAGTGGCGCTGGACCGACAGAGCATCGAGAAGAAGGACTTCCCCATCGGCCGGCGGGGCTACGACCCGGAGGCGGTTGACGGCCATCTGCACGCTCTCGCCGACGAGATCGACGAGCTCAAGCGCTCCGCCCGGCGCCGCAGCGAATCGCTCGCCGCGGCCGCCAGCGAGCAGGTGCGCTCGATCGTCGAGGCCGCCGAAACCAGCGCCGCCGACATCCAGCGCCAGGCCGAGGACGAGGCCCGCGAGATCCGGGCCGAGGCCAATACCGAGGCGGACGCCACCCGCGAGCACGCGACCTCCGAGGCGCGCGACTACGTCGGCCGGGTGTCTGAGTCGACTTCGGGCATGCTCGAGCGGATCGACGCGATGGAGACCGAGCTGAACGCACTGATCGAATCGCTCCGGACCGGCTCGAACCGCCTGAACGCCGATCTCCAGCTGCTCGAGGGCAACCTGACCTCGGTCAAGAACGCGGTCGTGCCGCGGCCGGCGTTCGAGCCCGAGCAGCCGGTGGCGCGGCCTTCAGAGCCAGAGCCAGAGCCAGAGCCAGAGCCAGCGCTCGCGCCCGCGTCCGCGTCCGAGCCGTTCGCCGAGATCGCGCAGGTCACGGGGGCGGCCGCGGGCGAAGTGCTCGCGGAACGCGCGCCCAACGGCGAGTCGGCGCCCGCGTCCGCGCCCGCCGCGGCGGCGAGGGCGAACGGCGGCGACGACGACGGCGCTCGTCTGATTGCCCTGAACATGGCGCTGAACGGCACCCCGCGCGAGGAGACCGACCGCTACCTGGCCGAAAACTTCAAGCTCACCGACCGGCGTGGGCTGCTCGACGAGGTGTACTCGTCGGTAGAAGGCTGAGTCAGCCGGCGCGTCCGTACGGTTCCGGACCGCCGCACCCGGGTTTCCCGCAAACAGCGGGCGACCGGACAGGGGAACGTCTGTTCGGTCGATTAGACTCGGTTATGTGGACAAGCTCGTTGTCTCGGGAGCCCGGGAGCACAACCTCAAAGACGTAACGGTCGAGATCCCGCGGGACGCCCTGACTGTGATCACCGGCCTTTCGGGCTCGGGGAAATCGTCGCTGGCGTTCGACACGATCTACGCCGAGGGCCAGCGCCGGTACGTCGAATCGCTGTCGGCGTACGCCCGTCAGTTCCTCGGGCAGATGGACAAGCCCGACGTGGACTCGATCGAGGGGCTGTCGCCAGCGATCTCGATCGACCAGAAGACGACGTCGCGCAACCCGCGGTCGACCGTCGGCACGGTTACCGAGATCTACGACTACCTGCGACTGCTGTGGGCGCGGATCGGGCATCCCCACTGCCACATCTGCGGACGGCCGATCAGCGGACAGTCGGCCGAGCAGATCATCGACCAGGTCATGGAGCTCCCCGAGGGGACTCGGTTCATGGTGCTGGCGCCGATCGTGCGTGGCCGGAAGGGCGAGTACGGCAAGCAGCTCGAGGAGCTGCGCGGCGAGGGCTTCACCCGGGCCAAGATCGACGGCGAGCTGCGCCGGCTCGACGAGGAGATCGCGCTCGACAAGAAGTACAAGCACGACATCGCGATCGTCGTCGACCGGCTGGTGATGAAGGGCGAGCTGCGCAAGCGCCTGGCCGACTCGGTCGAGACCGCCGTGTCGCTCGCCGACGGGCTGGTCGAGATCGAGCTGGTGGATCAGACAGATCCCACCACGCCCGGGGCGGGCGGGGGTCATATCCAGACCTACTCGGAGAAGTTCGCGTGCCCGGTTCACGGCCCGAGCCTGGTCGAGCTCGAGCCGCGGATCTTCAGCTTCAACTCGCCCCACGGGGCGTGCCTGCGGTGCACCGGGCTCGGGTCGCAGATGGAGATCGACCCGGAGCTGGTCGTGCCGGACCCGACGCTGTCGATCGGCGAGGGCGCGATCGCGCCGTGGGCGCAGAGCGCGTCCGACTACTACGACCAGTTGATCCAGGCGATCGCCGAGCGCTACGACGTGGACCTCGACACGCCGTGGGAGCAGCTGCCGGAGCAGTCCCGGGACTTCTTCCTTTACGGGACCAACGGCGACCGCGTGCAGGTCACGTACCGCAACCGGTTCGGGCGCCGGCGCTCATACGGCGCCACCTTCGACGGGATCCTGCCGAACCTCGAGCGGCGCTATCGCGAGACCGAGTCCGAGCTGTCGCGCGAGAAGATCGAGGAGTACATGACCCTGCGCCCGTGCCCGGACTGCAAGGGCGCGCGGCTGCGGCCCGAATCGCGCGCGGTCCTGATCGAGGGCACGGCGATCCACGAGTTCACCGCGCTCTCGGCCCGTCGGGCGCTCGAATGGGTCGATCAGCTCGAGCTCTCAGAGCACGACCAGCGAATCTCGCGGCTGGTGCTGCGCGAGATCTCAGAGCGCCTGCGGTTCCTCGACAACGTCGGCGTCGGGTACCTGTCGATGAATCGCGCGGCGGCGACGCTGTCGGGCGGCGAGGCCCAGCGGATCCGGCTGGCGACGCAGATCGGCTCGTCGCTGGTCGGCGTCCTCTACATCCTCGACGAGCCGTCGATCGGGCTGCATCAGCGCGACAACAACAAGCTGATCGCGACGCTCGAGCGCCTGCGCGACGTAGGTAACACGGTGATCGTGGTCGAGCACGACGAGGGGACGATGCGCGCCGCCGACCACCTCGTCGACATGGGTCCGGGCGCCGGCGAGCACGGCGGGCACGTCGTCGCGGAGGGCACGGCTGAGGACGTCGCCAAGGTCCCGGAGTCGCTGACCGGCCAGTTCCTGGCGGGAACGCGCACGATCGAGACGCCGCGCCGGCGCCGGAAGCCGAGCGGGCGGGTCGAGATCGTGGGCGCCACCGAGCACAACCTTCAGAACATCGACGTGAGCATTCCGCTCGGCGTGCTGTGCTGCGTGACCGGCGTGTCGGGGTCGGGCAAGTCGACGCTCGTCAACGACGTGCTCTACAAGGCGGTCGCGAACCGGCTCCATAAGAGCCGGAAGCGCGCCGGCGCGCATAAGCGGATCACCGGGCTCGAGCAGCTCGACAAGATCATCTCGGTCGACCAGTCGCCGATCGGGCGCACGCCGCGTTCGAACCCCGCGACCTACATCGGGCTGTTCGACCAGATCCGCGAGCTGTTCTCCAAGACCCAGGAAGCCAGGGCGCGCGGATATAAGCCGGGCCGGTTCTCGTTCAACGTCAAGGGCGGCCGCTGCGAGGTGTGCCGGGGCGACGGGCAGATCAAGATCGAGATGCACTTCCTCCCGGACGTGTATGTGCCGTGCGAGCAGTGCCACGGCAAGCGCTACAACCGCGAGACGCTCGACGTGCGCTTCAAGGGCAAGACGATCGCCGACGTGCTCGAGATGCCGATCGCGGAGGCGCTCGAGTTCTTCGCCCACATCCCCAAGATCCGCCGGCGGATCGAGGCGCTGAACGACGTCGGCCTCGGGTACATGCGGCTCGGTCAGCCGGCGACCACGCTGTCCGGCGGTGAGGCCCAGCGGGTGAAGCTGGCGGCCGAGCTGTCGAAGGTCGCCACCGGCCAGACGCTCTACATCCTTGACGAGCCCACCACAGGCCTCCATTTCGCCGACATCCAGCGGCTGCTCGAGGTTCTGATGCGCCTGGTCGACGCCGGCAACACCGTGGTCGTGATCGAGCACAACCTCGACGTGATCAAGGTCGCCGACCAGATCATCGACCTCGGGCCGGAAGGGGGAGAGGAGGGCGGCCGCCTCATCGCCACCGGGACGCCGGAGAAGGTCGCCGCGACGCCGGGGTCCTACACCGGCGCGTTCCTGGCCGACGTGCTGCCCGTGCGCGCGTCGAGGTCGGGGAACGGCTCGAGCCGGAAGGCGCCGGCCGCGGGCAACGGGACCGCCGCGAAGAAGTCGCCGGCGGTGACCGCGAACGGGACGGCCGTGAAGAAGGCGCCGGCGGGGACGGCGAACGGGACGGCCGCGAAGAAGTCGCCGGCGGGGACGGCGAACGGAACGGCTAAGAAGGCGCCGGCTGCGGCGAACGGCACGGCCAAGAAGAAGCCGTCCCCCCGCCGGCGGGCGGGGGCGACCGCGGGCTGATCGGCGCCGGCTTGCCCGACCCCGCGCCACCGGGTGCGGACGCCGCCGCCCTCAAGCTCTGGCTCCAGAAGTGGCGGTGGTACGAGCGGAACTCGCTGCCGTGGAACCGCGCTCGGATCCACTGGGAGTTGATGCGCCGGCGGGCGTTCGTGCGCTGGCCGGTGCACGGGAACGTGCTCGAGGCGCTGCTCGAGGGCCGGCTCGAGATCGGGGCAAACACGCTGCTCGAGCCAGGCGTGTGGATCACCGCGCCCGGGGTGGCGCGGGTTCGGATCGGTTCGGGGACGTTCCTGAACCTGGGCGTGATGGTCGCGTCGCTCGAGCTCGTCGAGATCGGCGATCACTGCATGTTCGCCAACGGCTGCTACATCTCGGACGCGTCGCACCGGTTCGACGACCCGACGAAGCCCGTGACCTGGCAGGGCTTCACGAGCAAGGGCCCGACCAGGATCGGCGACAACGTGTGGTGCGGCGCCAACGTCGCCGTGACCAGCGGCGTGACGATCGGCGAACGGTCGGTGATCGGCGCGAACTCCGTCGTGACCACGGACATCCCCGCGTTCTCGGTCGCGGCCGGCGCGCCGGCGCGCGTGCTTCGCACGATCACGTACGACTAGGGCGCCGGCGACCTGCACGACACGACATTCGACCCCGCCCGGCGGGGCCGTGCCGTGTGATGCATGTGGGGCGTGCGCCGCACGGCAAGGCCGGCCGAGCACCGGCGCATTGCCGCGTCATGCATGTCGCCCGCGGCCCGGCGTGAACGTGCGCCGGGCCGCAGACGTAGAACCCAACGCGTCAGCTAGATGGAATCCCGTTGGCCGGCGGAGGCGGCTGCGTCCCCGTATACGGGGTGATTGGCGAACCCGCGGCCGGCGAGGTCACGAGCGGCCCTCCCTTGAGGACGATCTTGCCGTTCTGGACTTGGCCGATCGCGCCGCCGCCGTAGCCGCCGTGCTCGGTCGTCGAGTAGCGGAACGGGACGAGCCCGGGGCCCATCCAGCTGGCGCCGCTCTTGTTGACGGCGTCGACCAGCCCCTGACGGGTTAGGTTGGGGCCGGCCGCCTTGAGCGCTTGCACGAGCGTGTACGCGCTCGCCATGCCGTACTCGACGTTGCCGTCGAACGGGACCTTCGGGTCGTACTGGGTCTTGATCTTCATGAACAGCTGGATCCACGGGTTCGTGGTGTCGGACGATGACGGCAGGTAGCCGTCGGTGACCGCGCCCTCGATCAGCGCGGTGCCCGAGGCCTTGCCCTTCGAGATCGCCTTGAGCAGTCCGCCCACGGTAATCGGGTCGATGCCGACGCTCGAGATGACCAGCTGCGGCTTGTAGTTGAGCGTGAACGAGGTCAGCTGGCCGATCGCGGTGTAGATCGGGACGGTGAAGTCGACCAGCACCTGGGCGTTCTTGGCCTTGATCGCGGTGATCTGCGCGGCCAGTGTGGTCGTTCCGGACTGGTACGGCTCCTTGGCGACGATGCTCGAGGCCGGAACCTCGTCCTCGATGCCGGCGAGACCGCCCTGGCCGAAGTCGTCGTCCTGATAGAGCACGCCGACCTTCTTGCCGGCGAAGTGCTGCTTGATGTACTGGCCGAGGATCTTGCCCTCGATCGTGTAGTTCGGCTGCCAGCCGAACGTGTACGGCTGACTCGAGCCGTTGTCCCAGCACGGGCAACCGGATGCGACGAAGAGGTCCGGCACCTTCTCGGCGTTCAGGAATCCGACCACCTTGGTGTGCGTCGGCGTCCCGAGCCCCTCGAAGATCCCGAACACCTTGCTCTGGAGCACCAGCTGGTGTACGACGGTGACGGTGTTCGTCGGGTTGTAGGCGTCGTCCTTGATGATCAGGTTGATCTTCCGCCCGTACACGCCGCCGTTCGCGTTGACGTAGTCGAAGAACGCCTGCGATGCCGGGGCGATCTCGCTGTAGCCCGGCGCGGCCGGTCCGGTCAGCGGCTGGTGGGTACCGAACGTGATGCTCGTGGCGGTGACGCCCGGGGCGGTGGCGCCGCCATTGCTACTGCTGCTGCTACTGCTGGTGGTGCTGCTCCCCCCGCTACTACCTCCGGCGCTACTGGTGCTGCTCTTACTCGACGACGAGCCGCAGCCGGCCGCGATCAACGCGACGACGGCGATCACTCCCACGCACGCCAGCAACTTGGTGCCGCGAAAGCTCATACCTCTCCTCCTCCACATGGTGGAACCAGCCGAACCGGACACGCCGTCCGGCGCGCCGAATGTAATTTAATACGTTTTCCCTCGGGTGTTTCAAATATTAAATTCTGGTGATGGCCGCAGCAACACCGACGAACACAAGCCAACCCCCGATCGAGCCGGTAGTCCGGCCGGTCACGGGGGCCAAGCGGGGACGACCCGCCACCGCGTCGCCAGACGACGTGCTGGCGCTCGTGACCGAGCTCTACCTCGCCGGCCAGCGCGTCGACGTCACGGTCGTCGCGGCCCGGCTCGGGCTCGGTCGCGCCACGATCTACCGCTGGTTCGGGTCCCGCCAGGCGCTGCTCGGTGAAGTGATCGCGCGGCAGCTCGAGCTGCTCGTGGCGCGTAAGCGGGCCGAGGTCAGGCGGCGCGGCGCGGCCGGCGTGCTCGAGGTGCTGGACCAAGTGAATCGCACGCTGACGCGCTCCCGGGCGTTGCAGCGGCTGCTCGAGCAGGAGCGCGACAGCGCGATGCGGATGCTGACCTCGAGCGCCGGTGTGGTCGAGCCGCGCGCGGTGGCATGCGTGCAGGCGCTGATCGAAGAGGAGATGGCGTCCGGGCGCTACACGCCGCCGGTTGACCCGGCGACGCTCGCGTACGCGCTCATCCGCCTGCGCCACGCGTTCCTCTACCACGACACCGTGGCCGGAATTCGGGGCGACTACGAACGACTGCTGGCGGTGCAGGCCGCGCTGCTCGGGGTTCCCGCGGCAACGGCCCGGAGCGTGAACGCCCACGCTCAGGCCAGGCCGCCGAAGCCGAAGCCAAAGCCGAAGCCGCGCGCCTCGCGCAAATGACGTTAGGGCTGTGACGCCTTCGCTCCCTCGTCGGTGGCCGGCTGGGGGGGATCCGCACCTGCGCGCGCGCGAGCATTAGGCCGCACCGCGCGAACGACCGCTCGCATGCCGCCCTGGATGCCGGTCGGCCAGACCAGCATCGCGATGATCAGCACGGCGCCGTAGACCGCGATCGGCAGGTTGTGGGAGACGTTGCTCGAGAGCGAGAACGAGTTCGCGAAATCGGTCGTCCAGTTCGGGAGCAGCACGAGCAGCGCGGCTCCCCAGACGGCGCCCATCAGCGATCCGAGCCCGCCGATCACGACGCCCGTGAGCAAAGTGAGGGAGAGCTGCAGCGGAAACGAACCCGGATCGGCGAGCTGCGTGACCGCCGCCAGCAGACCACCGCCGAGCCCGGCACACCCAGCGCTGATCGTGAACGCGAGCGTCTGCCTGCGACCGACGTGAAGGCCGGCGAGCGCCGCGGCGATCTCGTCGTCGCGTACCGCTCGCCACGATCGCCCGATCCCGCTGTGGGTCAGGTTGTAGAGCACGAACAGCACGATCAGCCCCCCCGCACACGCGATGCATGCCTCCCACCGCTCGAGCGGGAAGTTCGAACCGAGCCACGGCGGCGGGATCGGCGGGTTGATCGCCAGGCCGTTCTCGCCGCCGAGCAGCGCCGGGAACTTATCCGCGAGCGCCGGCAGCCCGACGGCGAACGCGAGCGTCGCCCCGGCGAGGTAAGGCCCGCGCAGCCGGCTCGCCGCCGCGCCGACCGGGATGCCGATCAGGAGGCTCGAGACCACGGCCGCGACCAGAGCCGGGAACACGGACCAGTGCTCGTTGAAGTTGAGCAGCGCGAATGTGTACGCCCCGACCGCCATGAATGCACCGTGGCCGAGCGAGATCTGCCCGCTGGAGCCGGCGAGCACGGTGAGGCCGGCGAGCACGCAGAAGTAGTAGGCGCCGGAGGCGAGCTGAAGGTTCCGGTACTCGCTCAGCGAGCCCGTCAGCAGGTACAGGATCAGGCCGACGATCACGATCAGCGTGAGGGAACGCAGCAGCGTGCTGCCGCGGACCACGGACTGAGCCTTGACCATCAGACCCGCCGCTCCTTGGTCGCAGAGAACAGCCCCGTCGGGCGGACCATCAGCACGATCACGAGGATCACGAGCGCCGCCAGCGGAACCAGCGACGAGCCCTCGTAGCCCGACACGTACGACAGCGCCAGGCCGAGCACGAGCCCCCCGACCACGGCCCCCGGCGGGCTGTCGAGCCCGCCGAGCACGGCGGCAACGAAGCCGATGATGAGGATCGGGTCGAAGCTGTTAGGACCGAGGAACACCGAAGGTGCGACGAGCACGCCGGCGAGCGATCCGGTCAGCGCCGCCAGCGCCCACCCGAGCGTGAGCATCCGTCCGACGCGCACCCCGAGCAGTCGCGCCACCTCGGGTGCGAACGCCGCTCCGCGCATCCGCAGCCCAAGCGAGGTGAAGCGGAACAGCACCGCGAGGGCCGCCGCGACCGCGATCACGACCAGGACGATGAACGTGTCGTTGCGCGAGAACAGCAGGGTCGTGCCGCCGACGGTGTAGCCGCGCAGCGAGAATGCGGCCGGGAACGAGCGCGGAGAGTTGCCCCAGATCATTCCCGCGATCGCGACGATCAGCGTGTACAGGCCGAGCGTCAGGATCACCGCGTTCAGCGGCGGCGCATCCTCGACCGGGCGGACGATGACGCGCTCGACGATCGCGCCGAGGACGAAGCCCGACGCGAGTGCGACCACGAAACCCTCGACGTACGAGCCGCTCGAGTTGATCACGGCCGACGCGATGAAGGTCGTGAACATCAGCATCGAGCCCTGAGCGAAGTTCACGATCCGGGTCGACCGCCAGATCAGGACAAGCGCGAGCGCCACGGCCGCGTAGATCGCCCCGGTGGAGATGCCGCTGAGCGTGAGGTCGATGAACTTGATCACTGATCGCCCCCTGACTAGAACCCCAGATATGCGTGCAGCAGGCGGTCGTCGGCGATCAGAGCGTCTGGCTCCTGGTCGGCGACGACTCGCCCGAGATTGAGAACCACACCCCGATTCGCGATCGACAGCGCGCCGCGGGCGTTCTGCTCGACGAGCAGCACAGCGAGCCCGAGCGTGTCGGCGAGCCTGCGGACGAGGCCCATGATCTGAGCAACGAGCACGGGCGCGAGCCCGAGCGAAGGCTCGTCCAGCAGCAGAGCGTGCGGCCGTCCGACGAGCGCCCGCCCGATCGACAGCATCTGCCGCTCGCCGCCCGAGAGCCTCGAGGCCGGCTGAGTCCGCCGCTCCTCGAGTCGCGGGAACAGCTCGTAGATCTCCTGGAGCGGCGCGGCGTTGCGGCCGCGCCATAGCCCGCCCAGGCGCAGGTTCTCCTCGACCGTCAGCTCGGCGATCACACCGCGGCCCTCGGGGACGTGCGCCAGCCCGCGTCGCACGATCATCTCGACGGGCAGGCGGGTGATGTCCTCGCCGTCGAGCTTGACGCTTCCCGAGGTCGGCCGGACGAGGCCGGTGGCGGTCCGCAGCAGCGATGTCTTCCCGGCGCCGTTCGCGCCGAGCACCGCCGTGATCGAACCTTCGGGGACCTCGAGCGAGACGTGGTCGACCGCCCGGACAGGGCCGTAGTCGGTGGTCAGATCCTCAATCGTGAGCATCTTGGGCCTCTTCTGCTGCGCCCTGCACGTCCTCGGCCTCGCGCCCGAGGTACGCCTCGAGCACGCGTGCGTCCCGTTGCACGACGGTCGGTTCACCATCCGCGATCACGCGGCCGAAATCGAGCACGAGCAGGCGGTCGCAGACCGACACCACGAAATCCATGTGGTGATCGACGAGCATCACCGCGACCGAGCTGCCGAACGACGCGATCAGCTCGCCGAGCGCGGTCAGCTCCCGCGCGTCAAGGCCGCCGGCGGGCTCGTCGAGCAGCAGCAACTCGGGCTCGGACACGAGCGCCCGCGCGAGCGCGACCCGCTTCTGCGCCGCGTACGGCAGCGTTCCCGGCAGGCGGTCGGTGACGTCCTGGCAGCTCACCCTCTCGAGCGCCGCGAGCGCGCGTTCTTGCTGCCGGTGCTCGTCGCGATCGGACCACGGCAGGCCGAGCGTCTGGGTGATCACGCCCGCCTTGCGAAACCGCTGTGTCCCGACCATCACGTTCTCGAGCACGGTCAGGCCAGGAAACAGCCCGACCCCCTGGAGTGTGCGCGCGATCCCGACCGCGGCCAGTCGATCCGGGGTCAGGCGGGCCATCGGCTGGCCGCGCCAGCTGAGCATCCCGGCGTTCGGCCGCACGAAGCCGCAGATGACGTTGAACAGCGTGGTCTTGCCGGCGCCGTTGGGCCCGATCACCCCGAGCACCTCGCCCGGGGAAACGTCGACCGAGACACCGTCGAGCGCCGTGATCCCGCCGAACGAGACAACGACATCGCGGACCGCCAGGCCGGCGCCGGTGGGAGGCTCGCTCGACTCCACGCGCGGCAAGCTACATCAGCGCACGGCGTGTGCCAATAGTGAGACAGATCCGGTTATGAGTTCTTAATAACGATGCCCTCGAGGATGTACGCGACGTGCTCGGTCGAGTCGATCGCCGCCTCGAGGCGCTCGAACAGGTCCTTCCAGCGGATCACGACCATCGGGTCGATGGGCGCGTCGAACAACGACGCGACCGCCTCGCGGGTAATCCGGTCGCCCTCGTTCTCGAGGCGGTTGACCTCGACCGTGTGCTGCGAGAGGTCCCGGAAGCCGCGCAGCAGCGGGATCGCGTCGCCCACCTGCCGGCACGCCTGGCTGAGGACGTGGGCGAGGCTGATCGCCTGATCCATCGGCGCCTCGATCCGGTACAGGCCTAGGTAGTCGGCTACCTCCTCGGTGTAGTCGACGATGTCGTCGAGCGCGGAGGCCAGCGCGAGGATGTCCTCGCGGTCGATCGGGGTGACGAACGCGTGGTTGAGGCGATCGATGATGTCGTGCGTGATCCGATCGCCTTCGTGCTCGCACTCGAGGATCTCGCCGGCCAGGTCGCGGGTGTCCGGGAAGTTGACCAGCATCCGCTCGAGCAGGTCCGCGGCGCGCACGACGTTCTGGCCGGCCTCCTCAAAGAGCTCAAAGTAGGCCCGGTCGCGCGGAGCGAACAGGTCCCCAAGGCGCGGCATCCCGTGGGATGGTATTCGCGCGCGCCCGCTGCGCGCCGGCGCGGCTGGCTCTACGGCGTGTCGTCGAGCCCGCCCTCGAACGTCCGCAGCTCGTCGTCGTCGATCGAGTAGACGTGCTCCGGGCCGGGGAAAGTGCCGCCGCGAACGTCCGCGGCATACGCGGACACTCCGGCGATCATCTGCTCGCGCATCTCGCCGTAGCGCTTGGCAAATCGCGGCGCGTGCCCGTCGTAGATGCCGAGCAGGTCGTGGAACACGAGGACCTGGCCGTCGGTGGCCGGGCCGGCGCCGATGCCGATCACCGGGACGTGCAGGCGCGTCATCATCGCCGCGGCGACCGCCGCGGGGATCGCCTCGAGCACGATCGAGAAGCAGCCCGCCCGCTCGAGCGCGATCGCGTCGCGGGCCACCGCGAGCGCGCGGTCGGCCGTGCGCCCCTGCGCGCGATAGCCGCCGAGCGAGGTCGCGGTCTGGGGCGTCAGCCCGACGTGGCCCATCACCGGGATCCCGGCCTCGACGATCGCCCGGGCCCGCTGGACGCTGGTGCCGCCGCGCTCGAGCTTGACCGCGTCGCAACCGGCCTCCTTGATGAACCGTTGCGCGGTCGCGACCGCGAGCTCGTCCGAGCCCTCGTAGGACCCGAACGGCAGGTCGCCGACGAGCAGCGGAGTCTTCAGCCCGCGCCGGACGGCGGCGGCGAGCATCAGCATCTCGTCGACCGACACCGGCACGGTCGACGCGTAACCGAGCACGGTCATCGCGCCGGAGTCGCCGACCAGCACGACGTCGACGCCGGCGGCCTGGGCGACCTGAGCGGACGGGTAGTCGTAGGCGGTCACCATCACGATCGGCTCCCCGAGCCGCTTCTTCTCGGCGAGCCGCGGAAGCGTCATCGGGAGTGGGGAATCGAGGTTCTGCGGGACGGGGATACGGGGAGTTGCGGACATGGCCTTCGCTCCTTACGCGGTGGTTGACGCTCCGAGAAGAGTCGCCACCTCGCGGTCGATGTTCAGGATCTCGTTGCGCGCGTCCACGTGGACGACGCACGGCGAGTAGTTGTCCAGCTCATCGGGGTCGTAGGCGGCGTAGGAGATCACGATGATCGTGTCGCCGCGGTGCACCAGCCGCGCCGCGGCGCCGTTGACCTTCATCTCGCCCGAGCCACGCTCGCCGGCGATCGTGTACGTCTCAAAGCGCGCGCCGTTGTCGACGTCGACGACCGCCACCTGCTCGAACTCGCGGATATCCGCGCCGTCGAGCAGGTCGGGGTCGATCGTGATCGACCCGACGTAGTGCAGGTCGCAGTCGGTCACGGTCGCGCGGTGGATCTTCGATTTCAGCATCGTGCGTTGCATTTCAGGGCCTCCCGTTGCCGGTCGATCCGGCCTGTGGATGACGCTGGATCAGTTCGTTGTCGATGAGTCGCGTGCCGCCCACCGGGGCGGCCAGGACCGCGAGCGCGCGGTCGTCGATCCGTTCGAGCGCGGCGAGCGTGTCGGCTGAGACCAGCTCGACGTACTCGGGCTCAATGCCGGCGCGAGCCAGTTCGGCGAGCGCTCGCTCGCGGGCGGCGCGGGGGTCGCGCTCGCCGGCGACTACGGCGTCCCGTGCCGCGGCGAGCGCGCGATGGAGCGCTGCCGCGCGGACGCGATCGGCTGGCGACAGATGCACGTTGCGGCTCGACATCGCAAGGCCGTCGGGCTCGCGGACCGTCGGGCACACCTCGATCGTGACCGGGATGTCGAGGTCGCGCACGAACCGCTGGATCACGATCGCCTGCTGTGCGTCCTTCCGGCCGAAGTAGGCGACGTCGGGTCCGACGATGTTGAACAGCTTGCTGACAACGGTCGCGACCGCGTCGAAGTGGGCGCGACCGCGGTGCGCGCCCTCGAGCGTCTCGGTTGCTCCGGCGACCGACACGGTCGTGGCGAACCCCGGCGGGTAGATCTCGTCGACCGCCGGTGAGAACACGTAGTCGACGCCGATCTCGGTCGCGAGCGCGGCATCGTGCTCGGGATCTCGCGGGTACGCGTCGAGGTCGCCGGGGTCGTTGAACTGGGACGGGTTCACGAACAGCGAGACCACGACCACGTCGCAGTCCTGGCGCGCGCGCCGCATCAGCGACACGTGTCCGCCGTGGAACGCGCCCATCGTCGGGACGAGGCCGATCCGCCGGCCGGCCCGGCGCGGCTCGAGCAGCTCCGCTCGCAGCTCGGCGATCGTCGGGATCGTCTTCACGCCGGCTGGGCCTCCCGGTCGCGAACCGCCGCGAGCCCGCGCGTGGCGTTCACGAGCTCGTCGAACAGCGGCACTAGGTCCGGAGCCACCTCCTCGACGGCGGCGCGCTGGCGCTGCACCGTCGCCTCGTCGCCGCGCGCCACCGGCCCGGTGAGCGCGCGCTCGGGGCCGAGCCGGGCCCAGTTCTCGACGGTCGCGCGCACGAGCGGGACGAGCTGTTCGCGCTCGATCCCGGCGGCGCCGGCGAGGCGCTCGGCGGCGGCTTCGAGCGTGACCAGGAAGTTCGACGCGATCGACGCGGCGGCGTGGTACGCGGGGCGGTCGGCCTCGGCGACCTGTACGGGGACCATTCCGAGCGCCTGAGCGAGCTCGGCAGCCAGGTCCAACGCCCGCGGAGTTGTTCCGTCGATCGCCGCCCCGGCGCCGGCGAAGTCGGCTCCCTGCGCCGTCACCGTCATCAGCGGATGCAACGAGAACCCCTCGTGCGGCGTCAGCTCCGCGAGCCCGGTGGCGCCCGAGCAGTGGCCGACAAGCGGGCCGGGGGTGACGTGCGCGGCGGCACGGGCGATTTCCCCGTCGGGCACGCACAAGAGGACGGCGTCGGCGCCGGACCCGTCCGCCCCGCGGCTGAGCGGTCCGGACACCTCGTAGCCGACGCGGGCCAGGGCGCCGGCAAACGCGTTCCCCACCCGGCCCCGGCCGATAATCGCCAGGCGCGCGCGTGCAGGCGTGTCAGAGGAGTGATTCCGTTCCAGTTCCCGCATTTGAGATACCGGTCGGCGGCAGAAAGTGATGATTGCAACGAGGTCCGTCCGCGTCGTGAGCGTGACGGCCTCGCAATCGAATATACCCCGCGCTCGCGCACAGTTACCCAAATTGCGCGGTTGGTGCCGGTGCCGTGTCCGCAGCCGCGATTACCATCGCCTCCAGTGAGGAGCGCCGCCGAGCGACGTGAGCTGTTGAGGGCCGTCTATGAGGAGGCCCGCGGATGTGTCCGCTGCCCTCTGCATCAGACGCGCACGACGGTCGTGTTCGGCGCCGGCAATGCCGACGCCGACCTGATGTTCGTCGGCGAGGCGCCGGGCGCCAACGAGGACCGGATGGGCCTGCCGTTCGTCGGGCAGGCGGGCAAGCTGCTCGACAAGCTGCTCGCCGAGATATCAATGGACCGGAAAGAGGTGTTCATATGCAACACCTTGAAATGCCGCCCTCCTCAGAACCGCGACCCGCACCCGAACGAGATCGAGTCGTGTCAGGACTACCTGCGCAGCCAGGTCGAGCTGATCGAGCCGACGGTGATCTGCACGCTCGGGAACTTCTCGACCAAGCTGCTGCGCGCCGACAGCACCGGGATCTCGCGGCTCCACGGCCACGAGGAGGTGCGGATAATCGGGCCGCGTGCGGTACGGCTGTATCCGCTGTATCACCCGGCGGCGGCGCTGTACACGCCGTCTACGCTCGAGGCGCTGCGGGCGGACTTCCACCGCATTCCGGACCTGCTCGCGCTCGGGCCGCCGGAGCAGCCGCGGTCATACGAGCAGGTCCCCGAGGTCGACGACACCCCGGACGAGCCCGACGAGACGCCGGTCGCGGTCGGGCAGCCGGAGCCCGCCGCCCAGCTCGGTTTGTTCTAGTGGCCGCCCCCGCAAATACGGTCGCATTCGAGGAACACTGATGGCCGTCACCAAGATCATCGAGCTCGTCGGCAGCTCGAAGGTCAGCTCCGACGACGCGGTCAAGGCTGCGCTCGGCGAGGCGCAGGCCACGATCCGCAACATCAAGGCGCTTGACGTCGTCTCGATCGGCCTGCGCGGCGACAACCTCGACGAGTGGCGGGCGCTCGTCCGCATCTCGTTCCTGATCGAGCGCGTCGGCGAGTAGGCCGCTCCGCGGCCGTTACGAAACGCCGGAGGCGCCGACGAGCTCGGGCTCTTCGAGGCCCGGCGGGGGCTCGTCGGTTCGGTGGGGACGCGCCCTGTCGGGTCGGAGCGCCATCGCGAACGCGATCAGCGCGCCCGCGATCTGGACCCCGAGCACGACCGTCGCGAAGCCCTTCGGCTCCTTCGGAGCCTGGAGCAGGAGGATCGGCTCGGCGATCGCGACGAGGCCGAGCGGGAGCAGGAACCAGGTGCGCTTGAGCGCGAGCATGTACTGGACCGCCAGATACGTTGCCGCGAGGAACGTGAACGCGACGCCGAGGATGAACAGCGAGTCGACCGCGAGCAGGCGGTTCGACTTGAATGCAGCCCTGATCAGCGGGGTGGACGCGAAGCCGTAGATCAACAGGCACGGGATCGCGGCGACGGCGACGATCGCGAGCGACTTGGCGAGCACCGGACGGCCGTCCTCTCCGGCGGAGTGCTTGCGCGAGACCTCGGGAACCAGATAGAAGCCGGCGCCCATCGCGACCCAGATCAGCACCTTTGCGGCGACCGCGGTGGCGCTGTAGGAGCTCGCCAGATCCGAAGAGAAGCGGTGCTTGGCAGCGATGATGTCGATGTTCTGGAGCACGGCGATGATCCCGAGCGCAGCGATCGCCGCCCACGCCTTCCACACGTGAGCCCACAGCGCGATCGCCGGGCGCCCGCCGGGCTTCGCCACGCCCAGACGCCGGCGGAGCGGCACGGCGCAGTAGAACATCATCGCGACGAACGACAGCGGAGTCCCGATGTACGCGCCCGTCACGCCGAGCCCGACCCCGGCGAGCACGCCGCCGATCACGAGCCGGGCGGTCTGCTCGCCGACGAGGCTGATGCCGACGGCCCGGTAGTCGCCCAGCCCCTGGAGGAAGCCGCGGAGGATGCACAGCATCAGGTAGAGGCACCCGGCCGGGATCCCCAGCGCCGCTCCCCACTGGTACTTGACGCCGACGGCCTCGGCGATCGGATGCCTGAACAGCACCGACAGGACGGTCATGACCGCGGTGAACACCAGCAGCCACTTCATCCAGTTCCAGATCGTGGCGGCCATGCCGGCGCCAACCCCGAGATGGCCGAGCACGGCCTCGCGCGCGGTCGCGAGCTGCATCGCGTACCCGACGACCGCGAGGATCAGGAAGTAGCTGACCAGCGCGGCCAGCGATCCGTAGTCGTCGAGCAGCCGCGAGAACACGATCACGGAACCGAGCGCGATCACGTTGTTGGCGACCATCGCGCCGGCCAGGCCCGCTGCCTTCGCGGTGTCCGAGCCGCCCAAACGCGACAGCTGCGGCTCGTAGCGTTCTCTAAGCCGCCTGAACATCACACGGCTGATTCGAGGGCGAGGGCGCTCATTCCTCGCGTTGACGGTACCGAACCGCTCGGGGTAATGGGACTACATTGGCAGTGTGCCGATGCCACGGCGCCACGAGACCAGTGACCCTGCGCAGACCGAGGCGCTCGCCGCCGAGCTGGCCGCGCGCCTCCAGGTCGGCGACGTGGTGCTCGTCGAGGGCGAGCTCGGCGCTGGCAAGACGACGTTCGTCCGTGGCGCGTGCCGCGCACTCGGCGTCGGCGGCGTGGTCACGAGCCCGACGTTCACGATTGGTCAGCGCTACCACGCGAGCGTGCCGGTCTCGCACCTCGATCTGTACCGGGTGGCGGACCTCGAGAACGAGGATCCCGACCTGCTCGCGGACTACATCGGCCCCGACCGGATCGCGTTCGTGGAGTGGCCCGAGCACGCCGTGGCGACGATCGCGGGGCTGTCGCGGCTCGCGGCCCGGGTCGTGATCGAGCACGGCGGCGGCGACCGCCGGGTGGTCACGATCGAGGCCTGATGAGCGAGGCGTGATGAGGATCCTTGCGTTCGACACCGCCACGCCCGCGACCACCGTCGCCGTGTCGGGTGTCGGCAATGTCGTCTACACCGCGCGGGACGATCCGCCGGCGGGCGAGCGCCCCGGCCACGCCACGCGGCTGCTGCCGCTGGCCGCGATGGTCATGGAGCGCGCCGGGATCGGCTGGGACGACGTCGATCGAGTCGCGGTCGGCGTCGGGCCGGGAACGTTCACCGGACTGCGGATCGGGATCGCGACGGCGCGGGCGCTCGCGCGCGCCCGCGGCATCCCGCTGGTCGGAGTCTCGACCCTGCAATCGCTGGCGCTCGCGGGGCCACAGGGCCGGGCGGCGCCGGCGATCCCGGACGCCGACAGCGGGCGGTCGACCCTGTTCGACGTCGTGCTCGCCGTCCTCGACGCTCGCCGGCGTGAGGTGTTCGCCGCGAGCTGGCGGATGGACGAGGTCGAGGACTTCGACGCCGCGCTCGTGCTCCCACGCGCGTTCGCGCCCGCGACGCTCGCCGACCTGGTGGCGCCGCTCGGCCCGACCACGCTGGCGATCGGGGACGGGGCGATAGCATTTAGAGAGGTTCTCGAACACTCGGGAGCCTTCATTCCCGAAGACGATTCGCAGCTGCACAGGGTCACAGCCACGAATCACTGCAGGCTCGCAGCGGGCCTGCAACCGAGTGTCCCTGACGAGGTCCGGCCGGACTACCTCCGCGCCCCCGACGCCGAGATGGCCCGCAGGATATAAGTGAGATCGCGCACAGCACCTGAGCAATGAGCACGCAGTCAGTAACGATCCGGTCACTGGGGTACTCGGACCTCCCGCAGGTCATCTCGATCGAACGGCGTGCGTTCCCTACGCCATGGTCGCTGGCGATGTTCGTGCTCGAGCTGTCAAAGCCATCGGGGGTGTGCCTGGCCGCGATCGAGGACCGCCGGGTCGTCGGCTACCTGATCTGCTCGCGCTACGCCGACGTGTGGCACTTGATGAACATCGCGATCGACCCGCCGGTGAGGCGGCGGGGGATCGCGACCGCGCTGCTCGAGGAGATGGTCGCGCGCGCCGGCGCGGAGGCTTCCTACACGCTCGAGGTGCGGCCCTCGAACATCTACGCGATCGCGCTTTACGAGCGCTTCGGCTTCCGGTCGGCCGGCACGCGTCGGCGCTACTACCAGGACACCGGAGAGGATGCCCTGATCATGTGGCGCACGGCGGAGACCGCATCGACCCCGAGCGCCTCGGGGTGATCCTCGCGCTCGAGACGAGCTGTGACGACACCTGCGCGGCTGTCGTCACCGATGCGGGGGACATCCGCTCGAACGTCATCTCCTCGCAGGGGATCCACGACCGCTACGGCGGCGTCGTCCCCGAGATCGCCTCGCGCCATCACCTCGAGCTGATCGGCGACGTCGTCGACGAGGCGCTCGCGCTCGCCGGCACGACCCTGCCCGAGGTCGAGACGGTGGCGGTCACGTGCGGGCCGGGGCTGGTGGCGGCGCTGCTCGTCGGCGTGGCCACGGCCAAGGGGCTCGCCGCGGCGTACGAGCTGCCGCTCGCGCCCGTCGATCACCTCCACGGCCACGTCGCCGCGGCGTTCCTCGGTCCGACCCCGTTCGAGCCGCCGTTCCTCGGCCTGATCGCGAGCGGCGGTCATACGCTGCTCGCGCGGGTCACCGATCACGGCCCGGGCTACGAGGTCATCGGCCAGACGCTCGACGACGCCGCCGGCGAGGCGTTCGACAAGGGCGCGCGCCTGCTCGGCCTCGGCTATCCCGGCGGCCCCGCGCTCGAAACACTCGCGCGGGACGGCGATCCGGACGCGTTCGCGTTTCCGACCGGGCAACGGCTCGCCGGGCTCGATTTCTCGTTCGCGGGACTGAAGACCGCGCTGCTCTACAAGGTCCGCGATCTCGGCGACGACGACGCCGAGCGCCGGCGCGCCGACCTGGCGGCCTCCTACCAGCGGGCGATCGTCGAGTCGCTCGGGATCCGGGTCGAGCGCGCGCTCGGCCAGACCGGGCTCGAGCGGCTGTCGGTCGGCGGCGGCGTGGCCGCCAACGGCCCGGTCCGCGAGCGGATGCGTTCGCTTGGGGTCGAGCTCCACGTTCCGCCCCGGGAGCTGTGCACCGACAACGCCGCGATGATCGCCAGCGCCGGGCGGTTCTCCGGCACGCTCCCGTATCCGGACTACCTCGACCTCGACGTGTACGCCACCGGCGAACGCATGCTGGCGATGAGATGACGACCGTGGTCCTGTACAGCCGCGAGGGCTGCTGCCTGTGCGACGACGCGCGCGAGATCCTCGAACGAGTCCGCGACCGGCACCCATTTTCCCTGGAGGAGCGCGACATCGATGCCGACGACGCGCTGCTCCGGGCCTATCTCGAACGCATCCCGGTCGTTACGATCGAAGGTGTGGAGGCGTTCGAGTTGTTCGTGAACGAACCCGAGCTCGAGGCGCATCTCGATATGGTGCAACCCGGATGAGCTACACGGTCGGGACCGGTCCCGAAACAGCCGCGCCTGGCGTCGACAAACCGGGCGAGAAGCTGGCGCTCGGGGTTGCGGCGCGGCTGTCGCGCTATCTCCAGGTCCTGATCCAGGCCCGGAAGATGGGCAAGGAGACGATCTCCTCCCAGGAGCTCGCGGAATACACGCACGTGAACTCGACGCAGATCAGGCGCGACCTGTCGGGGTTCGGCAAGTTCGGCAAGCGCGGCGTCGGCTACAACATCGAGTCGCTGGTCACGCAGATCCGCAAGATCCTGCGAACCTCGGGCCAGCACAACATCGCGTTGTTCGGCGCGGGCCATCTCGGCACCGCGATCGCGACCTCGGACATCTTCGCCGACCATGGTTTCCGCGTGGTCGCGATCTTCGATGTCGACCGGGACAAGGTCGGAATGCGGATCGGGACCATGGCCGTCCGGCACAACTCGGATCTGCGGGAGCTGATCGACGACGAGGACATCGTCGTGGCCGTGCTGGCGGTGCCGTCCCCGGCCGCCCAGAAGCTCGCCGACGATCTGGTCGACGCGGGCGTGAAGATCATCTTCAACTACTCCGACGCGCTGCTGCAGGTCCCACCGGAGGTCACGGTCCACACCTCGAGCCCCGCCGTCGACCTGCTCTACGCGCTCTACTTCTACCTCACCTGATACTCACTCGGATCGTGAGCCTCGACCTGGACTCGGCGTGTGCCGCCTTCGAGGACTCGACGGATTTCACCGTCGGGCTCGAGGAGGAGTTCGGGGTGCTCGATCGGTCCACGCTCGACCTCGTCCCCCGGTTCGAGGAGCTCCGGGACGCCGCCGAGGCTGACCCCGTGCTCGCGGACTCTGTCGCCGGCGAGCTGATCTCGTCCGAGATCGAGATCCGGTCGGGGCGGGGGGCTGACGTCGCCGCCGCCGTGGCGCTCCAGCGCGACCGGCGCCGGCGGCTGTTCGCACTCGCGGCCGATCGCGGGGTCGCGCTCGGCGCCACCGGTACGCATCCGTGGGCGGACTACCGCGAGCAGAGGATCATCGACACCGAGCACTATCACCGCGTCGAGGACGGCCTCAAGTACGTCGCGTGGCGGAACAACACGTTCTCAATGCACGTCCACGTCGGCGTCCGGGGCGCCGACCGCGCGGTCCTGGTGTGCGACCGCCTGCGCCCGGTGCTGCCGCTGCTGCTCGCGATCTCGGCCAATTCCCCGTTCCTCGACGGCCGCGACTCCGGGCTGCACACCGCCCGCACGCAGATCTTCACCAAGAGCTTCCCGCGGTGCGGCGTGCCCGACTCGTTCGGCGGCTGGCAAGCATTCGCCGACTACATCGACTTCCTCGTCCGCACGCGCTCGATCGTCGAGTACACCCAGGTCTGGTGGTCGATCCGCCCGCACTTCTCCTTCGGCACGGTCGAGGTCAGGATCTGCGACGCGCAGATGACCGCGACAGAGTCCGAGGCGCTCGCAGCGCTGATCGTGGCCTGCGTGGCGCAGGCCGCGCGTGACCACGACGAGCAGGTCCCGTACGCGGACCTGCCGCGGCGTCTGATCGAGGAGAACGTGTGGCGGGCGATTCGGTACGGGCTCGACGGCGAGCTGCTCGACCTCGAGCGCGCCGTGCCGTACCCGGCCTCAGACGCCGTGGACCGGCTGCTCGGCTGGTCGGCACCGGTCCGCAGCGAGCTTGGGATCGACGTGGCGCTCCCGTCGATGAACGGCGCGCAGCGCCAGCGCCGGATGACCGACGCCGGCATGAGCCTCGCGGAGGCGTACGGAGCTGTCGTGGCGGAGACCCGCGACACGTATGCTGGAAGTACGGCGGAAGTGACGCGCTAAGGCGCCGCCGTCAGGCGCCGCCGATCAAGTCCCATGAGCAGCGAACCCAGAGAACCGTCCGAGGAGGAACTGCGGGCAGCCTACGAGGCCGAGCTCAAGCGCCTGCGCGTCGAGCACATCCTGCTCGACAACGTCGCGGCGCTCGCGAACCTCGGCATGCGCCGCACCGGGCTGGCCCCGGGCACCGAGGACGAACGCGATCCCGACCAGGTTCGGTTGGCGATCGAGTCCTTGCGAGCGCTGATGCCGGTGATCGAGCAGACTGCTCCCACGCAGGTCGGGGCGATCCGCGACGCGGTCTCGCAGCTGCAGCTCGCCTACGTCCGCATCGGCGGCCAACCTCCCGCCCCCGGCGCCCCGGGAAGCGGTGCAGGCGGTGCCGGCACGGCTGGCGGAGGACCGGCCGGCGGCGCCGACACCGCCGGCGGAGGACCGCCCGGAGTGGCCGAGCCCCCGGCGCAGGAACCGCCGCCTCAGCCGGGAGAACCCGGGCCGGCCCAGCGCAGCGGCCGCCTCTGGGTTCCCGGCCAATAGCCTGAGCAGGCGCTCACCGGGCGGACAGTCGGTCGGCGTCTGGGGACGTTCCGCCTCAATGCCCGCTAAAATCGCGCATTCGCGGGCCTCCGCTCGACTAGTACGGGTGGCGGCCCTTTCCAGTTGTCTGGCTGCGCTTGCTCGCGCCCTCTCTCTAATTCAGACCTTCCCCGGAGGATCTTCTTGTCCAGCTTTCTGACGCATCATGGCGTGCTGATCGCGCTCATCTGCGCCGGCGCCGCTGTGGCGTACGGCGTTCTCACCTCGCGCGCGCTGCTCGCGCTGTCGCCCGGCAACGAAGCGATGCGCACGATCTCGGCGGCGGTGCAGGAGGGGGCCCGCGCATACCTGAACCGCCAGTACACGACGATCGCCGGGGTCGGGGTGATCCTGTTCATCGTCCTGATCCCGATCCAGAACATCCGGGTCGCGATCGGGTTCCTGATCGGCGGCGCGTTGTCGGCCTCGGCCGGCTACATCGGCATGAACGTGTCGGTACGGGCCAACGCCCGCGTGGCGGAGTCCGCGCGCGGCGGCGTCTCGCGCGCGCTTGAGGTCGCATTCCGCGGCGGCGCGGTGACCGGGCTGCTCGTCGTCGGACTCGCGCTGTTCGGCGTCGCCGGGTACTACGGGGTCCTCACCTGGATCGCCGGCGAGAGCGAGAAGGAAGCGATCGACGCGCTGATCGGGCTCGGGTTCGGCGGCTCGCTGATCTCCGTGTTCGCCCGCCTCGGCGGCGGTATCTTCACCAAGGCGGCCGACGTCGGCGCCGACCTGGTCGGCAAGATCGAAGCCGGCATTCCTGAGGACGATCCGCGCAACCCCGCCGTGATCGCTGACAACGTCGGCGACAACGTCGGCGACTGTGCGGGGATGGCGGCGGACCTGTTCGAGACCTACGCGGTCACTGCGGTCGCCGTGATGCTCCTGGGCGTGCTGCTGTTCAGCCAGCAGTCGGCCGTGGCGCTGTATCCGCTCGTGCTCGGCGCGGTATCGATCATCGCCTCGATCATCGGTACGTTCGCAGTGCGGTCACGCGCCGGGAACGTCGAGCGTGCGCTCTACCAGGGATTGATCGTCTCGGGCGCGCTCGCGGCGCTCGCGTTCATCCCGATCACCTACTGGATGATGCACGGGCTCACGTTCAAGAGCACCGGCCTGGCCGCGCCGCACTGGTGGAAGTACTACCTGTGCGCGTTGATCGGGATCGGGGTCACCGCGTGCCTGTTTGTGATCACCGACTACTTCACCTCGACGCGGTTCGCGCCGGTGAGGAGCACGGCGCGGGCCTCGCAGACCGGCCACGCCACGAACATCATCCAGGGACTCGCGCAGGGGTACCAGTCGACGGCTCCGCCGGCGATCGTGCTCGCGCTTGGAATCCTCGGAGCCTGGAAGCTGGGCGGCGGAGGAACCACCGGGATCTACGGCATCGGCGTCGCCGTGATGGCGCAGCTCTCTTTGACGGGCCTGATCGTCGCGCTCGACGCGTTCGGCCCGATCACCGACAACGCCGGCGGGATCGCCGAGATGGCCAACCTCCCACAGGAGGTCCGGGACGTCACCGATCCGCTCGACGCCGTCGGAAACACGACCAAGGCGGTCACCAAGGGATACGCGATCGGCTCGGCCGCGCTCGCCGCGCTCGTGCTGTTCAACGCGTTCGAGACCGAGGTGGTCCAGGCCGGTAAGCATCCGAACTTCTCGATCGGCAACCCGGCGGTGCTGATCGGGCTGCTGCTCGGCGGGATGATGGTCTACCTGTTCGCCTCGCTGGCGATGGAGGCGGTCGGCCGCGCCGGTGGCGCGGTCGTCGAGGAGGTGCGCCGCCAGTTCCGCGAGCACCCCGGGATCATGGACGGCACCGAGCAGCCCGAGTACGGAGCGGCGGTGGCGCTCGTGACCCGCGCCGCGCAGCGCGAGATGATCCTCCCCGCGCTGATCCCGATCCTGATCCCGCTCGTCGTCGGGTTGATCAGCATCGAGGCGCTCGGCGGCCTGCTGATCGGCGTGATCGTGGTCGGGCTGTTCGTGGCGATCTCGATGACCTCGGGCGGTGGCGCGTGGGACAACGCCAAGAAGCTGATCGAGGACGGCGCGTACGGAGGGAAGGGGTCCGAGGCGCACGCCGCGGCGGTCACCGGCGACACGGTCGGCGATCCCTTCAAGGACACCGCCGGGCCGGCGATCAACCCGATGATCAAGGTGGCCAACATCGTCGCGCTGCTCATCATCCCGATCATCACCTGATCTTCGGTGGGTATCCGCTCGGGGTGACGCGCTCGCCGTCCTCCGGGCGGAACCGTCCCCCAAAGGGCGCGCGAGTGTCACCCGAGCGGACACCGCACCTACATCAGGGAGCTTCAGGTGCTCCACCAGCTTGTCTACAGCTACGGCCGGAGCTGTAGACCATCTCTACGCCGCTTTAGCGTGATGGGTACTAGGCTGCTGTTCTCCGAAATGCCACTACTCTGCAACGCATGTTCATCCTGATCGTCGGTTCGGGCCGGGTCGGCTCTGCGGTGGCGAAGCGCGGGCTCGACGCCGGACACGAGGTGTCGGTGCTCGACAGCGATCCGCTCTCGCACGAGCGGCTCGACAAAGACCAGCTCACGACCTGGGAGGACGCGGGTGGCAGGTTCACGGTCAGCACCGCGCTCGAGATCGACGGGCTGATCGAGGCCGGCATCGAGCAGGCGGACGTGTTCCTGGCCGCGACGAGCGGCGACAACACGAACCTTGTGATCGCTCAGATCGCGCAGCGGCGCTTCAAGGTCCGCCGGGTGGTGGTCAGGGTCGCCGACCCCGGCCGCGCCGCCTGGTATGCGGAGCAGGGCCTGCTTACGATCTGTCCGACGCAGATCGCGATCGACCAGGCATCGCGCGTGGTCCTGGCATGAACGGGAGCGGCGCAACATGTACGTGATCATCGCTGGCGCGGGCAAGGTCGGCTGGAACCTCGCGCGCGAGCTGATCGCCAAGGACCGCGAGGTCACCCTCGTCGAGTCCGATCACGCGCGCTATCGCGTCGTCGAGGAGGAGCTCGAGCACGCGGTGCAATACGGCGACGCGACCGAGCTGTGGGTGCTCGAGCGCGCCGGCATTCAGCGCGCGGACCTCGTGATCGCGGTCACCGGCGACGACGAGGACAACATCCTGATCTGCCAGATGGCGAAGGAGAAGTACGGCGTCCAGCGGATCGTGGCGCGCGTCAACAACCCGCGGAACCTCCAGCACTTCCGGCTGCTCGACGTGCAGCCCGCGGTGTCGGCGACCGACCTGATCCTCCGGCTGATCGAGCACGAGGTCCCCGAGTACGGCCTCGTGCAGCTGCTCGCGCTCGAGGAGGAGCATCTCGAGATCATCGAGCTCGAGGTCGGGCAGGGCTCTGAGGCGGCCGGCCGGCGGGTGCAGGACGTAGAGCTTCCCGACGGATCGCTGATCATCTCGGTGCTGCGCGGCGGCGCCGGGTTCGTGCCGAAGGCCGACTCCGTGATCCAACCGGGCGATCAGGTGCTCCTGATCCTCGACCCGGGCCTCGAGGCCGAGATCACGCCGCAGTTCGCCCCGAACGGCGCCGGCGCGACCTCTTGATGGCAGACCGCCACGTCGACTACGCGCTGATCGGCGGCGGCATGGCGTCGGCCAACTGCGCGCGGTGGCTGCGCGAGTCCGGCGCCGACGGGTCGATCCTGCTGATCGGGCGCGAATCGGATCTGCCGTACAACCGGCCGCCGTGCTCGAAGGGCTACCTCCAGGCTAAGGAGTCGCGCGCCGAGACGCTGTTCGCGCCACCGGACTGGTACGAGGAGCAGAGCATCGAGGCGCTGACGCGCGTGTCGGCGAAGGCGCTCAACATCTCAAACCGGACCGTCGCGCTGACCAACGGACAGGAGGTCGGGTTCGACAAGGCCTTGATCGCCACCGGGGCGGGCGTCCGCCGGATCTCCGTCCCTGGCGCGGAGCTTGAGGGCATCCACTACCTGCGAACGCTCGGCAATAGCGACGCGATCCGCGACGACGCCGCCGGCAAGCGGGTCGTGCTGATCGGCGGCTCCTACATCGCCACCGAGGTCGCGGCCTCGCTCACCGAGCTCGGTAGCTCGTGTTCGCTGGTGATGATCGAGCCGATCGCGCTCAGTCGCGGCTTTGGCGAGCAGGCGGGGCGGTTCTTCCAGCAGCGGCTCGAGGAGCACGGCGTCGAGGTACACGGTGAAGACGAGCTCGACAGCTTCGACGGCGCCGATGGCCGCGTCACCCACGTGGTAACCAAGCGTGGACGCCGGCTCGAGGCGGACGCCGTTGTGGTCGGCGTCGGGGCCGTGCCGGACGTCAGGCTGTCCCGAACCGCGGGGCTCGCGATCGGGGAGGAGGGGGGAGTCGTGGTCGACTCGCGTCTGCAGACGGCGGTGCCGGGGGTCTTCGCCGCCGGCGACATCGCCGAATACGACAGCGTCGTGCACGGGCGGTCGCACCGGATCGAGCACTGGGACGTCGCGTTCAACCAGGGCAAGACCGTCGCCCTCAACATGCTCGGCCACGACCAGCCCCACGACGTCGTCCCGTACTTCTTCTCCGACCTCGCCGATTGGGCCTCGCTCGAGTACATCGGGCCTGCCTCCGAATGGGATCAGGAGGTCGTGCGTGGCTCGATCGACGACGGCGAGTTCACGATCTTCTACCTGCGCGACGGGCGCGTCGCGGCGGCCCTGACGGTCGGCCGCTCGGACGACCTCGAGCACGCTGGGCGGCTGCTGAGCTCCGGAGCCGCCGTCGAGCATCGCGCGGTCGAGCTCGAGGACCTCTCGAGCGACCTAGCCGCGATCTGACGGCGACTGAGGACCTATACTCGCCCCTGAGTCTCAACAGCCACGCACAGCACTGGGGAATGGTGTAATGGCAGCACGCGACGCTCTGGACGTCGAAGTTGGGGTTCGAGTCCCTGTTCCCCAGTTGGAATCCCACGCCGGCTGAGCTCACGACCCTAGCCGGAGCCTGCGCCCCGGATTCGCTGTGGTAGGTTGCTCGGCACGGGACCGGGACCCCGTCCACATTCCGCGCTGAGGGAGGCGCAGTATGCAACGTGCCCGCGATCGCCGATCCGTTTGCAGATCGAGGTGGGGGGCCTCTGGTCGTAGGCGGTTGGCGGTCGTCGCCGCCGTCGCGGTCGCGGCGGCGGCGACGTTCACGGCACTCGCTGGCTCGGCGGTGGCCCGCCCGCACGCCACGTCGGCTCGGGCGCGTGTCAGCGCGGCCCGCGCGCATGCGTCCGCGGCTCGCGCGAAGGCCAAGCCGGCGCAATCGTCGGATTGTCCGTGGCTCGACCCCGATCAGTCGACCGCCCAGCGCGTCGCCGAGGTCATGAGCGTCATGACCCTGGACCAGGAGGACTTCCTCGTCGAGGGTCACGGGACCGCTGAAGAGCCGCCCACCAACTATCCGAACGGCAACCCCCCGGGCAACCCGTTCGTGTTCTGGATGCCGGGGTTCTCGCTGAACTCGTGCGGGTCGGTTCCCGCGCTCGGCGAGGAGGACGGTCCGGCCGGGGCGGCAGACGGGCTGCCCGGCGTCACCCAGCTACCCGCTGGTGTCGGCGTTGCGGCCACGTTCGACCCATCGTTGGCCCGCCAGTACGGCCAGGTGATCGGCTCCGAGGAGTACGGCAAGGGCGCGGCCGTGAATCTCGGGCCGACCATCAATATCGACCGGGATCCCCGCTGGGGCCGGTCGTTCGAAACGTTCACCGAGGATCCGTTCCTGAACGCAGCGCTGGCGACGGGCGAGATCGACGGTGTCCAGAGCACCGGCGAGATGTCGCAGGTCAAGCACTTCGCCGCTTACAACCAGGAGACCAACCGCAACACCCCTCAGGATGATGTGGTCATCGATCAGCGCACGCTGAACGAGATCTACTACCCGGCATTCCAGGCCGCCGTGCAGCAGTCAAAGGCGGCGTCGGTGATGTGCTCGTACTCGACGATCAACGGCGCCTACGCATGCGAGGACCGGGCCCTGCTGACGAACAAGCTCGACGAGGAGTGGGGTTACCCGGGCTTCGTCACGTCCGACTACGGGGCGCTGCACGACACGATCCCCGGCGCTCTCTCCGGGCTCGACCAGGAGCAGCCGTTCAACACGTCCTTCGGCGCACCGCTCGAGACGGACATCGAGAACGGCACGATCCCGCGCGCGGTGATCAACACGATGGTCCAGCGGATCCTGACCGAGATGTTCCAGTTCGGCCTGTTCGACCATCCGCTCACCCCGAGCCCGTTCGCGACCGTGACGACGGCCGCCCACCAGGCGATCGGCACCAAGGTCGCGGACACCGCGGCGACGCTGCTCAAGAACTCGGCGCACACGCTGCCGCTGTCGGCTGACCACGGCGGCACGGTGGCGGTGATCGGCCCCGCCGCGTCGACGCAGCCGATCTACGGCGGAGGGGGAAGCGCGTACGTGATCCCGTCGTCGACCGTGACCCCGCTCGCTGGGCTTCAGGCGGCGGCCGGCTCGGGCACGAACATCCAGTACGAGCAGGGCCTTCCGACCGACAACGAGCTGACGGCGATCCCGCCTATGGATCTGACCCCGGCCTACGCGCCCACCGGATTCGGGGGGAGCTACACCGGGACGTTGACGGCCCCCGAGACGGGCACGTACGTGCTGTCGATCACCAACCCGTGCGGCTGCTACTCGCCTGAGTACCTGTCGCTGGACGGCAAGCAGCTGATCGCCAATCCAAGCACGCCCCCCGTCAACATGTATTCAGTGGCGGTTCCTCTGACCGCGGGTCAGCAATACACGCTGTCGATCTCCGGCGGCGGGGAATCGAGTGCGCTGACCTGGGCCACGCCGTCGGTCCTGGCCTCAGCGATCGCCCCGGCTGTCGCGGCCGCCAAGTCCGCCTCGAGCGCGGTCGTGGTCGTGTCCGACGACACCGAGTCCGAGGCCACCGATCGCCTCAGCCTCAACCTGCCCTCGGCGCAGGATGAGCTGATCTCCGCGGTCGCCGCGGCCAACCCACGCACCACGGTCGTGATCGACGCGGGCGCGCCGATCGTGATGCCGTGGTTGAACCAGGTCAGCGCGGTACTCGACGCCTGGTACCCGGGCGAGTCGAACGGGACCTCGCTGGCGCGGGTGCTGTTCGGTCAGGTCGACCCGAGCGGTCACCTGCCGGTGACGTTCCCGACGGGCCTGTCGCAGGTTCCGGCATCGACCCAGGCGCAGTTCCCCGGGACGAACGGTCAGGTGCAGTACTCGGAGGGCGTCGACGTCGGTTACCGCTGGTACGACGCGAAGAACCTGACGCCGCTGTTCCCGTTCGGGTTCGGCCTGTCATACACGCGGTTCGCGTTCAGCGGTCTGCGTGTCGGTCCGCAGGCGGTCGACGGCGTCCACGACGTTCGGGTGTCCGCCACGGTCACGAACGTCGGCAACCGCGCCGGCGCGGAGGTCGCCCAGCTGTACCTCGGCGACCCGGCCGCGACCGGCGAGCCGCCGCGCCAGCTGGTGGGCTTTCAGCGCGTCCAGCTGAATCCGGGCCGGTCGGCTCACGTGCAGTTCACGATCACCCCGCGTGACACGTGGTGGTGGGACGACAACGCCGGTGGCTGGACGCAGACCCCCGGCACGTACCGGGTCTACGTCGGTGACTCGTCGGCGATGGCCAATCTGCCGCTGCGAGACGCGTTCCGGATGACCGAGACGCCCGGCGCCCGGCAGGTGAGCGTCAGCGGGCCGAGCACGATGACACCCGGCCAGGCGTCGAGTGTCACCGTCACTCTGAGCTCCGGTGGCAACGAGACGCTGCACGACGCGCGTCTCGCTCTCCAGGTGCCGCAGGGATGGAGCGTCAACCGCGGCGGCCAGAAGGTGTTCGGCCAGGTGAAGCCACGGCGCGCGGTTGCAGTGACGTTCCGGGTGACGCCTCCGAGTTGGGCGCCGTCGACGAACTCGGTGGTACATGCCACGGCGGACCTCGGCCCGGACGCCCAGCGGGAGGCGGGAACGACGGTCACGGTGAACTGAGGGTGAACCCCGGCGCCGGCTGAACCTCGGCCGGCGCCGTGGACCCTCAGGTCAGGCTGGGTCGACGAACTCGGCCGGCTGCTTGGCCATGCCGGCGGTTACCGCCGCTATCTGGTTCGGCGTCCCGAGCAGCCCGAGCTGGATGTCGGCCTCGAGCCGGAGCGTCTCCTCGGTCGACCCGGTCCACGACTCGTCGAACAGCCGCTTCATCCCGCGGACCGCGTCGGGCGAGCGCGTCGCTATCTCGGCGGCGAGCTCCTGGGCGGCGGCGAGCGGGTCGTCGGCCAGGTGAGTCACGAGTCCGAGCGCGTGCGCGTCGCTGCCGCTGATCACGCGTCCGGTATACGCGAGCTCCTTAGCGACGTCGATGCCGACGAGCCGCGGGAGCGTGCGCGTGATCGCCATGTCGGGGATCAGGCCCCATTTGACCTCGAGCACCGACATGCGGGCATCCGCGGTGGCGAACCTGATGTCCGCGGCCAGCGCGATCTGCAGGCCCCCGCCGAGGCAGTAACCGTGGATCGCGACGATCACCGGAACGGGCACCTCGATCCAGCCGTGGGCGGCGCGCTGGAACCAGTTCGGGACCGGCCCGTGCAGGGGGTCCATCAGCGCATCCGAACCGGGCTGATTGGCCATCACGCCGGCGACATCCAGTCCGGAGCAGAAGCTCGGCCCCTCGCCGTGCAGGACGACGACGCGCACGCCGGGCTCCACTGCGACCCGGGCCGCGGCTGCGCTGATCGCGTCGAACATCGCGACGTCGAGCGCGTTGTGCTTCTCGGGCCGGGTCAGGGTGACGGTCGCGACGTGATCGGAGACGTCGATCGACACCCGTTCTGAGCTCACGGCAGTGGTCATCCGCCTCCAACACTATCTATCGGCGCGACGGCGTCGCCGACTCGGATCGTCCCCGGCTCGACCACCTGTCCGTAGATCCCGAACGGGAGCGGCTCGGTCGAGGCGATGTGGTGGCGGTAATCGCCGAGCATGTCGAGCGTCGGCAGGTCGACCACGCCGGTGTCGGGGTCGCGGCTCGTGATCAGGCAGCGCCCGACGTGACCGTTGAAGGCGACGATCGACTCACCGATCCGGACGGCGCGGCCCACCCACTGATCCTCCTCGTGGACGCCGACGCCGTCGATCTCGACGAGCATCCGGAACCGGCGCGAGTCGATCGTGTCCTTGCCGCCGGCACGCGCGAGCCTCGCCAGCGACGCCCGCGAGATCAGCGAGGCGGCGCCGTACCCGCCCCGGTCCACGGCGGTCCCGCGCTCACCGGGCTCGACCAGCCGCAGATGCACGCCGAAATGCTCGCTGAGCGCCGCCTCCCACGGACCCTCGACGACCCAGCCGTCGGTGGCCTGGGAGAAGAACCGAGTGGTGACGGGGTCTCCGAGCCGGATCTCGTCCTCGACGATCCGCCCGTCCGGGAACTCGAGCCTGAGCGTCCGCCCCTGGTCGGAGTAGTCGGCGACGACGGCCTGGAGATCGCCGATGATCTTGCCGTTGACCATCCGGCCACGCTGGTCGATCAGGTAGAAGCGGCGGTTCTCGCGGACGCCGTCATGCCCGAGCTCGATCCGGTCGACTTCGCGCACGCGCGTGCCCTTGATCGCCGTGACGGCGAGCCCGACCACGACGGCCACGTCAGTGGCCACTACGCCGCTGCCTGCTCGGCCCAGTCGCGGTACAGCTGCCAGTAGCGACCTTGCGCCTCGAGCAGCTCGTCGTGGGTGCCGTCCTCGATCACTTGCCCATGCTCCAGGACGAGGATACGGCCGGCGTGGCGGATCGTCGACAGTCGGTGGGCGATCACGATCGCGGTCCGGCCGGCGACCAGCCGCCGCAGGCCGTGCTCGATCAGGCTCTCGGTATGCACGTCGACGTTCGAGGTTGCCTCGTCGAGCACAAGGATGCGCGGATCGGCCACGAGCGCTCGGGCGAACGCCACCAGCTGGCGCTGACCCGCCGACAACTGCACGCCACGCTCGCCGATCTGCGCGTCGTAGCGGTCCTCGAGCTCGGAGATGAACTCGTGCGCGCCGACCGCGTCGGCCGCCGCCTCGATCTCCTCTTCGGTCGCGTCCGGTCGGCCGAACGCGATGTTCTCGCGGATCGTGCCGCTGAACAGGAAGCCCTCCTGGGGGACGATCCCCATCTGCGAGCGGAGCGAATGGCCCGTGACCGAGCGCAGGTCGTGGCCGTCGACGACCACGCTGCCGCTGGTGGGGTCGTAGAACCGGGCCACGAGCTTCGCGAAGGTCGACTTGCCGGCGCCGGTCTCGCCGACGAGCGCGACGGTCTGCCCGGGCGGGATCACGAGGTCGAGGTCGCGCAGCGCGTACGCGCCGGCGTCGGCGTCGCTTGAGTCGTATTTGAACGAGACGTCGTCGAAGCGGAGCTCGCCGCGGATCGGCGGAAGCGGGCTCGCGTCGGGCGCGTCGGCCAGATCCGGCTGCTCGTCGAGCAGATCGAAGATCTTGTCGAGCGCTGCCATCCCTGACTGGTAGGTGGTGTACAGCTGCGACAGATTCTGGATCGGGTCGAAGAAGTTGTTGAGCGCGGCGATGAACGCGAATACGACGCCGGTCGAGGTGTGGCCGTTGATCGCCTCGAACCCGCCGATGACGAGGATCTCGACCGTGACCAGCGCGGACAGGAACTCGACCGCGGGGAAGTAGGCCGCGTTCAGCTTGACCGTCGTCATGTTCGCCGCCCGGTTCTCGTCGTTGAGCTCCGCGAACTGCCTCATGTGCGCCCGCTCCTGGCCGAACGCGCGGACGACGCGGATCCCGGACAGCGTCTCCTGCAGATAACCCGTGATCGAGGCGATCTTCTCGCGCGTCAGGCGGTAGGCGTCGGCCGAGGCGATCCGGAACAGGAACGCGCCCACGGCGATCACCGGCAGCGCGAGGAACGTCAGCAGCGCGAGGTGCGAGTCGAGCACGAACAGGATCACGACCACGCCGATCAGCGTCAGCCCGGACTGGATCAGCGTCGCCAACCCGTCCTCGACGAGCTGGTCCAGCGCTTCCACGTCGTTGGTCATCCTCGAGATGATCACGCCGGTCCGGTTTCGCGAGTAGAAGCCGATCGACAGTTGCTGCAGGTGGATGAACAGGCGGACACGGAGGTCCTGAAGCGCCCGCTGGCCGACCCAACCGACGAGATAGGTCTGCGCATAGGTGGCGACCGCGTACACCACCGCCGACACCAGGAACAGCACGACGATCAAATCGAGCGCGCCGACGTCGTGGTGCTGGATCCCCTGATCGATTGCCAGCTTCGCCAGCGGTGCCGGCGCCAGGGCGGCGGCGGTCGCGGCCACGAGCGAGAGGAACATCGCGAGCACCCGCCAGCGGTATGGCGAGAGCAGCTCGACGAGGCCGCGCACCTTGCGGCCGCGGCCGCTCGACTGGCGCAGGCGACGGCGAATCTCCGCGAGCCGGCTCACAGCCCCATCGCCTCCAGTGGGTTGCGCGTCATGAACACCTGGTCGGGCATCCCCTTCTCGACGATCTCCCGGTAAAGGTCGGACTCCTCGAGCAGGTCGTCGTGCGTTCCGTGCGCCGCCACGCGGCCGTGCTCGAGCACGACGATCTCGTCCGCCAGCGCGATCGTCGACAGACGGTGTGCGATCACGAACGTCGTCCGACCCGCCATCACCTCGCCGAGCGCCAGCTTGATCTCCTGCTCGGTCGAGGCGTCGACCGATGAGGTCGCGTCGTCGAGCACGAGGATCCGAGGATCGGCCAGAACCGCTCGCGCGATCGCGATCCGCTGGCGCTGGCCGCCCGAAAGGGTCAGCCCGCGCTCGCCGACGAGCGTGTCGTAGCCCTTGGGCAGCGCGCTGATGAACCCGTCGGCCTGCGCGACCTCGGCGGCGTGCTCGACCTCCTCGCGCGTGGCGTCGGCTCGCGCGTAGGCGATGTTGTCGTGGATCGTGGCTGAGAACAGGAACGGGTCGTCGGTGACGAGCGCGATCGCGTGACGGAGGCTGTGCAGGTCGACCGAGCGGACGTCGGCGCCGTCGATCCGGACCGATCCCGAGCTGACCTCGTACAGCCGGGGGAGCAGCGACACGAGCGCGGTCTTGCCGGCGCCCATCGCGCCGACGAGCGCAACCGTCCGGCCGGGCTCGATCTCGAGATCGATGTCGCGCAGCGCGGGCTGCGCGGCGCCATCGAACGTCAGGCTCACGTCGCGGAGCGACACCCGTCCGGGCCCGTCGGGCAGCGCCGGCGCGTTCTCGGGGCTCGTGATCTCCGGCTGGCGGTCGAGGATCTCGAAGATCCGCGCGCCCGACGCCGTTGCGCGCTGCGCGGCGCTCAGCATGTACCCGAGCGTCCGCATCGGCGAGATCAGCATCAGCAGATACGCGTAGAAGGCGGTGAAATTCCCGATCGTCAGCGACCCGTTTATAACGTCCCTCCCGCCGATCAGGAGGATCAGGGCCAGGCCTAGGTTCGGCAGGAAGCTGATCAGCGGCGTGTACCGGGCCTGGATCATCGTCGCGAGCATCTGCTGGTCGAACACGCGCCCCACCGAGCGCTCGAACCGCCCAAGCTGGCGCTCCTCCTGGGCGAACGCCTTCACCACGCGGACCCCGGACACGTTCTCCTCGGCCTCCGCGGTCAGCTCGGCGATCCGCTGCTGCGCCTCCTGAAGCGCCGGCCGCGACCGGCGGCCGTACATCCACGCGATCACGACCACGAGCGGCACCGGCGCGAGCGACAGCGCCGCCAGCGTCGGCTGGAGCGCGAACATCGCGACCGCCGCGAGCCCAATCGTCAGGATCGACTGGGCGATGAAGATCAGGCCGTACCCGAGGAAGAACCGGACCGACTGCAGGTCGACGGTGGCGCGGGACATCAGCTGCCCGGTCTGCTGGCGGTCGAAGAACGCGAGCTCGAGCGACTGCAGCGCCGAGTACAGCGCCTCGCGGAGGTCGACCTCGACGGCGAGCGACACCCGGCCGGCGACCAGGCGCCTCGAGGCGCTCAACGCGAGCCGGGCCAGGCCGGCGACGCCGATCGCGACAACCCAGATGACCAGGTCGTGGCGGTCGGTGGCGTGCGCTGCGGCGCTCGAGGGATGGATCGAGTCGATCGCCCTGCCCGTCAGGTACGGGATCAGGACCGTCGTCACCATCGCCCCGAAGGCAAGTCCGAACGACCACGCAACAGCACGCCGATACGGGCCCAGGAAGCCGAGTAGCCGCCGGAAGATAAGCATACTTCATTTAGTATAGTGGGTGATCTACGGGCTCGCGACGCCGGGCCGGAGCCCGTGGGGCCTAGCGCAGGCGGTGGTCGTCGCGGCGAAGCGCGTCGGTGAAACGCTTGGGCACGGCTGCCTCGGTGCCCTCCTCCCACAGCGTGACCACGACGAGCTCGGACGGGCCCTCGGGGCGGCAGACGTACACAATGTCGCGTCGCTCTAGGTCCCGGACGAGGACCGCGCCGCCCGACCCCGGCTCGATGCGGCCGGCGGCGTGGGCGCGGGCGACTCGGGAGGCGATCTCGGTCTTCTCGTCGAGCGTCCCGCGCACCCGCTGGCGGAACCGTTCGGCGGCGTGATCTGTGACGGCGACGAGCATCCTGGCGGGGACGACGATAGACCGCGCGTCGGTTCGAACTTGAAGGTCAGCTTTGCTTCAAGTTAGATCACGGCCATGCAACTCGTGCGGGAGCGAGAACGCATAGCGGCGGCCGCGTGCCGTCTCGCCGGCGACGGCCAGGTCACCGGCACCGCCGGCAACCTGTCAGAGCGCGCCGGCGAGCTCGTCGCCGTGACGCCCACCGGCGCGGCGCTCGAGAGCCTCGAGCCCGACCAGGTCGCGATCGTCGACCTCGACGGCGAGCAGGTCGACGGTGATCTGCTCCCGACGTCCGAGCTCGGCCTGCATCTCGGGGTCTACCGGCGCTACGACGCCGGCGCGGTCGTGCACACCCACCCTCCGTACGGAACGGCGCTTTCCTGCGTGCTCGACGAGCTGCCGGTCGTCCACTACCAGATGCTCGCGCTCGGCGGACCGGTGCGCGTCGCGCCATACGCCACCTTCGGAACGGACGAGCTCGCGGAGGCGACGCTCGACGCGCTAAAGGAGCGCTCCGCGGCGCTTATGGCGAGCCATGGGGCGATCGCGTACGGCCCCGACCTCGATGTGGCGATGTCGCAGGCCGCGCTGCTCGAGTGGGCTTGCACGCTGTACTGGCGGGCGGCGGCGATCGGCACCCCGCGGGCGCTCGACGCCGACGAGCGCAACGCGGTGGTGACCGCGGTGATCGAGCGCGGCTACGGAACCACGAAGACGCGGACGCGGTGACCGAGCCGATGAACGTGATCACGCTCGGCGTGCACGTCGTCGACGTGCTCGTCCGCCCCGTCGAGGAGATCCCACAGGGACAGGGCGGCCAGCTCGTCGATCAGATCCGGATCACCCCCGCGGGACCGGCCGGCGGGACCTCGGTGACGCTGGCCAAGCTCGGCGCGAGCGTGCGAAGCGCCGGCGCGATCGGCGACGACGAGCTCGGCGACGTGATGCTCGAGCTGCTTGGCCGCTTCGGCGTCGACGCCTCACTGCTCGTTCGCCGCGAGGGCGTTCAGACGTCCGCGAGCGTGCTGCCGATCCGGCCCGACGGATCCCGGCCGGCGTTCCACGTGATCGGCGCGAACGCTACGTATGCGGCCGCCGATGCGCCGCTCGAGGACATCTCCGGGTGCGCCTACCTGCACCTGGGCGCACCCGAGTTCATGGGTGGGGAGGAGGCGGCGAAGATCCTGTCGTTCGCGCGCGAGCACGGGGTCGTGACCTCGGCGGACATCCTCGCTCCGGGCGACCAGGCCGCGGCGATCCTCGACTGGATCGCGCCGGCGTTCGCGTACCTCGACTACCTGCTGCCGAACGACGAGCAGGTGCTCGCGCTCAGCGGAGAGGAGGACCTGATCGACGGCTGCCGTGCGCTGCTGCACCGCGGCGTCGGCTGCGTCGCGGCGACCTGCGGCGCCGACGGCGCGGTTGTCGTCGACGAGCAAGGCGCGAAGCGAGTGCCGGCGTTCGCGGTCGACGTCATCGACACGACCGGCTGCGGCGACGCGTTCTCGGCGGGCTTCCTCCGGGGTCTCGCGCTCGGGCGCTCGCGCCCCGACGCGGCCGCGCTGGGGTGCGCCGTGGCCGGGCTCGTCGCCCAGGGACTCGGGTCAGACCATGGCGACTTCGATCTGGCGGCGGCCGACGCATTCATCAACCACTCGAACAAGGCGGTCTCGGGATGAACGACGAACAGCAGACGATCACACGGCGACGGTTCGTCGCGGGCTCCCTGGTCACGGGCGCGGTGGCGGCATGGCCCGCAGCCGCCGAGGCGGCCAAGCGCAAGCACCGCCAGAGCAAGCACAAGCAGGCACACAAGAAGAAGAAGGCCCACAAGGCCGACGTGGTCGTGGTCGGCGCCGGCTTCGCCGGGTTGACCGCCGCCCGTCAGGTCGCGAGCGCCGGCCACTCGGTGATCGTGCTCGAGGCGCGCAACCGGGTCGGCGGCCGGGCGTGGAACCACGACCTTGGCGGTGGTCAGGTGTCCGAGCGCGGCGCGACGTTCGTCGGCCCCACCCAGGATCACATCACGGCGCTGGCCAGCGCGGTCGGCGTTGGGACGTTCGACACCTACGACACCGGCGACGATCTGTACGTGAACAACGTCGAGGACCCATTGGGGCTGATCGCACCGATGCGCTACAGCGACACCGGCCCGCTCGGCACCGCGCCACCGGACCCGACGATCGCCGCCGAGCTCGTCGAAGTGGTCCAGCAGCTCGACCAGATGTCGACCGAAGTCCCGGTCGACGCGCCCTGGACGGCGTCGAACGCCTCCAGCTGGGACGGCCAGACGCTCCAGAGCTGGGTCGACGCCAACAGCGCCACCCCGCGCTTCCAGGCGCTCGTGCCCGCCGCGACCCGCCCGATCTTCGGCGCCGAGCCGGGCGAGCTGTCGCTCCTGTTCGTGCTGTTCTACATCGCCGCCTCGGGCAACGAGCAGAACGCGGGCACGTTCGAGCGCAACTTCGACACGCGGGGTGGCGCGCAGCAGTCGAGGTTCATCGGCGGCACCCAGCTCGTCGCCGAGCGGGTCGCTGCGGCGCTGGGCGACCGCGTGCAGCTGAACTCTCCGGTCCAGCGAATCGAGCAGGAGAAGTCCGGAGCCGTCGTCCACACCGGCAAACGGACGATCACGGCCAAGCGCGTGATCGTCGCGATCCCACCCGCGCTCGCGGGTCGCATCCATTACACGCCGGCGATGCCGTTCGCGCGCGACCAGCTGATCCAGCGCTACCCGCAGGGGACGTTGACAAAGGTCGCGGCCGTCTATGACACCCCGTTCTGGCGCGCCGACGGCCTCACCGGCGCCGTGCTCGACACCGGCGGCCCGGTGAGCGCCTCGTTCGACGACTCGCCGCCGTCGGGGTCTCCAGGCGTCCTGTTCGGGTTCGTCGGAGGCGATAACGCGCGCAGCTACAACGCGATGTCGGCTTCTGACCGTCAGTCGGCGGTGGTCAACCAGTACGTGAGCTGGTTCGGCTCGGAGGCCGCGACCCCAGTCGCGTACTTCGACACGAACTGGTCGGCCGAGGTGTGGACGCGCGGCTGTCCGGTCGGGATCCCGTCGCTCGGCACGCTGCTCGCGTACGGCCCGCAGATCCGGCAGCCGGTCGGCCGGATCCACTGGGCCGGCACTGAGACGTCGACGTACTGGAACGGGTACATGGACGGCGCCGTCCGGTCCGGCGAGCGTGCGGCCACCGAGGTTCTGTCGTCGTTGTAGGGCGCCGCCACCAGGCGCGCGTTGGCCGCCACCAAACAAGTAGGGTCCCACGCGGCACATGACCACCGTCCGGGAAGCCACGCTCGAGCTGTTCCGCGCCCACGGGATGACGACGATCTTCGGCAACCCCGGGTCGACCGAGCTGCCGATGCTGGCCAACCTGCCCGACGACTTCACCTACGTGCTCGGGCTGCAGGAGCTCGTCGTGGTCGGGATGGCCGACGGCTACGCGCAGGCGACCGGGCGGCCGACGCACGTGAACCTGCACACGGCGCCCGGGGTGGGCAACGCCGTCGGCGGGATCGGCAACGCGAAGGCGAACAAGGCGCCGCTCGTGATCACCGCCGGTCAGCAGGTGCGCGCGCAGGTGACGCACGAGGCCCTGCTGACCAACCGCGACGCGACGATCGGCCCGCAGCCGTACGTGAAGTGGAGTCACGAGCCGCCCCGCGCCCAGGACGTGCCGGGCGCGATCGGGCGCGCGATCCACCACGCGACGCTGCCGCCGCGCGGCCCGGCGTTCGTGTCGATCCCGATGGACGACTGGGACGCCGAGGCCGACGAGGACCGTGCGCTGAACGCCCAGCGCCGCGTGGTCAGTGGCCGGGCCGTCCCGGATCCGGCCGAGCTCGCGCAGATCGCCGCGCAGCTCGAATCTGCGCGGAACCCGGTGATGGTCGCGGGTCCCGACGTCGACGCCAGCGGCGGCTGGTTCGCGGCCGTGGCGCTCGCCGAGAAGCAGCGCCTGCCGGTTTGGGCCTCGCCCGGCACGGCGAGCAGCCGGATTGGCTTCCCGGAAAACCACCCGAACTTCGTCGGCGTCCTGCCGCCGGCGATCGGCCCGCTCGCGCAGACGCTGAACGGTCACGACCTGATCCTCGTCGTCGGCACCTACGTGTTCCCGTATTACCCGTACATCCCGGGTCCGCTGCTTCCCGAGGGCGCGTCGCTGATCGCGATCACGAGCGACCCCGACGAGGCGGCGCGCGCGCCGATGGGCGACGCGATCGTCGGCGACGTCGCGCTCGCTCTGCAAGCGCTCGTCGAGCTGGTCGGCGAGTCGGACCGCCCGAGCCGCGAGCCGCGCCCGGAGCCCCCGGAGCCCGAGCACGCCGACCCGATGAGCGGCTCCGAGGCGATGGCGGCACTCGCCGACGTCTGGCCAGACGGCGGGATCGCGGTGGCGGAGATACCGTCGAGCGCGTCGGCGCTCCGCAACCGGCTGCGGCTGTCGCAGCCCGGCAGCTACTACCAGAGCGCGAGCGGCGGTCTCGGGTTCGGGATCTGCGCCGGCGTCGGCGTGCAGCTCGCCGAGCGCGAGCGGCCGGTGGTGTGCGTGGTCGGCGAGGGGTCGGCGCAGTACGGGATCACCGTGCTGTGGACCGCGGTCGCCTACAAGGTGCCGGTCACGTTCCTCGTTGTGCGCAACACGGAGTACATGATCCTCAAGTGGTTCGCGGAGTTCGAGCAGGTGACCGGCGCGCCGGGGCTCGAGCTTCCGGGGCTCGACACGGCCGCGGTTGCGCGCGCCTACGGGATGCCGGCGGAGACCGTGACCGGCCGCGAGCAGCTCACCGAGGCGCTCCGCGGCGCGATCGCCGCCGACGACGGCCCGCGCCTGATCGAAGCCCGGGTTGCGTCCGGGATGTGGTGGGAGTAGACAGCCTCAGCGCCGCTTCCCGCCGCCCTTGGTATTCGGCCCCTCGGCCGACTCTTTGTCCTGCTCGGTCTGCTCCCGTTCCTCGACGCGGTCGATCTGATCGCAGAACAGCTTCCAGGCGCCCGCCGGGTCGTCTTCCTTGCCCTTGTAGCGGTCCCGGCTCTGGAGGAACGCCCATCCCTCCGAGCGCAGGGCGTTCGCCGCGAGCCCGCGACGAGTCGAGCGCCTCGAAGGCTTGAGCCACTGGCTCAAGCTCTGCAGGCCGCCGACGACGAGGCCGGCGACGATCACCCACACCTTGGGCCATTCGAGCGCGGCGGCCAACGACGCACCGAGGCCGGCGAGGATCGACGTGACATTGAGGAAGTTGTCGAGGAACGAGTAGCCGCGGAAGGTCCGCTCGTACGTCTTCAACGGTCCGACGAACCGATGCTCGAGGAACGCCCGCTGTATCTCGAGGTGGTCGATGGCGGGCGCATGGGGACTGCTGTATTGATCGGCGGCGATCACCGCGAGCCGGCGCTCGATCAGCCGTGCGATGTCCCGCGCCTCGCCGCTCAGATCCCCGCGCAGCCCGACGGCGTCGAGCAGCGCCTGCGTCTCGTCGGTGCCCTGCTGCATCAGCTGGGTAACGATGCTCATGCTCCGATCGGGGTCGTTCTCACCCAGCGCGGCCGAAGTCGCAGGCTCCGCCGGCGCTGATGGCTGCACCGCCGCGGGTTGCCGCGAAGGCTTCGTCAGCCTTTGTCGCTGCCCCGTGACCGGCGGCTCCGCCGTCGCCATGGCCGGGTCAGGGGGTGCTTCCGTCTCATGCGCCATCTGTCGCCCTCCTCCGTCGGTGCCCTCGTCTGACACGCTCCGGAGGCGCGGAGCATGTCAACCGCGTGTGAACGTAGGACGAACGGTAAACGGTCCGGCAAGCCGGCGGGAAGTCTGCAATCAGAGGTTCACGGCGACGTACTTCGTCTCGAGGTACTCCTCGATGCCTTCGTAGCCGCCCTCGCGGCCGAAGCCCGACTGCTTGATCCCGCCGAACGGCGCGCCGGCGTTCGAGACCATCCCCTGATTGAGGCCGACCATGCCGGTCTCGAGCCGTTCGACGACGCGGAGCGCGCGCTTGAGATCGTTCGTGAAGACGTAGGCGACCAGGCCATATTGCGTGTTGTTGGCGGCGGCGATCGCCTCGTCCTCGTCGGAGAATCCCTTGATCGGCGCGACCGGGCCGAAGATCTCCTCCTGGAGCAGGTTCGCGTCGTCGGGGATGTCGGTGAGCACGGTCGGGTCGTAGAAGTAGCCGGCGCCGTCGCGGGCGTGGCCGCCGACGACCGCCTTCGCGCCGCGGCCGATCGCGTCCTCCACCAGCTCGGAGACCTTGGTGCGCTGATCGTTGTCGATCAGCGGCCCGACTTGCACGCCGTCCTCGGTTCCGCGGCCGACCTTCATCGCGCCCATCTTCTCGGCGAGCTTCTCCGCGAACTGGCTGGCGACCTTATCGGCGACGTGGAAGCGGTTGGCGGCGGTGCAGGCCTCGCCGATGTTCCGCATCTTCGCGATCAGCGCGCCTTGGACCGCCGAATCGATGTCGGCGTCGTCGAACACGATGAACGGCGCGTTGCCGCCGAGCTCCATCGACAGCCGCAGCAGGTTCTGGGAGGCCTGCTCCATCAGCTTGCGGCCGACCTCGGTCGAGCCCGTGAACGACAGCTTGCGCAGCCGCGAATCGGCGATCAGCGGCGCCATCGTCTCGCTCGAGGACGACGCGGTGACAAGGTTTACGACCCCGGCCGGGAGGCCGACCTCCTCGAGGATCTTGACCAGCATCAGCATCGACAGCGGCGTCTGCTGAGCGGGCTTGACGACCATCGTGCACCCCGCGGCGATCGCGGGGCCGATCTTGCGGGTCCCCATCGCGAGGGGGAAGTTCCACGGCGTGATCAGCAGACACGGACCGACCGGCTGCTGCATCGTCAGCACGCGACCTTGCCCGTTCGAGTTGACCGAGTAGCGGCCGTCGATCCGGACCGCCTGCTCAGAGAACCAGCGGAAGAACTCGGCGGCGTACGTGATCTCCGCCTTGGACTCGGCGAGCGGCTTGCCCATCTCGAGCGTCATCAACAGCGCGAGGTCGTCGACGCGCGCGGTGATCGCCTCGAACGCGCGGCGGAGGATCTCGCCTCGCTCGCGGGGGGCGTGCGCGGCCCACTCGGGGCCGGCCTGTACCGCGGCGGTCAGCGCCGCCTTGGCGTCATCGGTCGAGGCGTCGGCGACGTAGCACAGGGACTCGCCGGTCGAGGGGTCCTCGACCGACAGCGTGCCCTTCGCGCCGTCGCGCCACTCCCCGTCGATGTACAGCTGCTTGGGTACCTCGTCGAGGATCTTCTGTTCTGCTGGGGCTGTGATCGTGCTCATGGACTCAACCTACCAGGGGCGAAGCGGCGTGAAGCCGCGGCCCTCACGTGCAAACGGGCGGGCTCCTTGCGAGGAGCCCGCCCGTCGGCGGTGGGAGGAGAGAGTTTCTTGCTACGCGGCCTGCGCCACGGCACTCGGCTCGAGCGCGACGGTCAGCACCTCGTCGACTGTCATCGCGAAGTGGAACTTCATCGCGTCGCGAACCTCCTCGGGCACGTCGTCCAGATCGCCGCGGTTACGCTCGGGGAGCACAACGTCGGTGAGCCCGGCGGCGTGCGCCGCGAGCACCTTCTGCTTGACGCCGCCGATCGGCAGCACCCGGCCCTGGAGCGTGACCTCGCCGGTCATGCCGACCGTGTGCCGCACCGGCCTGTCGCTCAGCAGCGAGGTCAGCGCGGTCACCATCGTCACTCCGGCGCTTGGGCCGTCCTTCGGGATCGCGCCGGCCGGCACGTGGATGTGGAAAGCGCGGTCCTCGAACACCGAGGGGTCGATCTCGAGCTCATGTGCGTGGCCGCGGACGTAGGAGAGGGCGATCTGCGCCGACTCCTTCATCACGTCACCGAGCTGCCCGGTCAGGGTCAGACCTGGCTTGCCTTGCATCGCGGTGGCCTCGATGAACAGCACGTCGCCACCGGTGCCGGTCACGGCCAGGCCGGTCGCGACGCCGGGGACCGCGGTGCGGATCGCCGACTCCTGGAAGTGCCGCTGGCGTCCGAGCGCGTCGCGGATCGCGTCGAGGTCGATGGCCACTGGGGCCTCCGCCTCGCCTGACGCGATCTTCGTCGCGGTCTTCCGCAGCAGCGTCCCGAGCTCGCGCTCGAGCTGGCGGACGCCCGCCTCGCGCGTGTACTCGCCGGCGACCGTGTTCAGCAGCTCGTCGGAGATCTCGACCTCCTCGGGCCGCAGGCCGTTCCGCTCGAGCTGGCGCTTCCACAGATACCCGCGGGCGATCGCGACCTTCTCCGAGGTCGTGTAGCCGTCGAAACGGATGACTTCCATGCGGTCGAGCAGCGGGCCGGGGATCGTGTCCGCGACGTTCGCGGTCGCGATGAACAGCACGCCGCTCAGGTCGAGCTCGACGTCCAGGTAGTGGTCGCGGAAGCTGTGGTTCTGAGCCGGGTCGAGCACCTCGAGCAGGGCCGCGCTCGGGTCGCCACGCCAGTCGGCGCCGACCTTGTCGACCTCGTCGAGCATGATCACCGGGTTCATCGTGTCGGCGTCACGCAGGGCGCGGACGAGCCGGCCCGGCAGGGCGCCGATGTAGGTGCGCCGGTGACCCCGGATCTCGGCCTCGTCGCGGACGCCGCCGAGCGACATCCGGACGAACTCGCGTCCGGTGGCGCGGGCGATCGACTCGCCGATCGAGGTCTTGCCGGTGCCCGGAGGGCCGATCAGCGTGAGGATCGCGCCGGAGCGCTTGTCCTCGGTGATCCCGCGCTCCTGGCGCAGCTTCTTGACCGCGATGTACTCGACGATCCGGTCCTTGACGTCCTCGAGGCCGGCGTGGTCGGCATCGAGCACTTCACGCGCGTGCACCGGATCGAGGCGCTCGTCCGAGCGCTTGCTCCACGGCACGGCGATCAGCCAGTCGAGATACGTCCGGATGACGCTCGACTCGGCCGACTGCTCGCCCAGCCGCTCTAGGCGACCGAGCTCCTTGTCGGCCTGCTCGCGGACCGCCTCGGGCATACCGGCCTCTTCGATCTTGGTCCGGTACTCCTCGACGACCGACGCGTCGTCCTCGCCCAGCTCCTTGCGGATCGACTCCATCTGCTTGCGCAGGAAGTAGTCGCGCTGCTGCTTCTCGGCGCCGGACTCGACATCGTCGCGGATGCGCTTGCGGACCTGAAGCTCCGCGAGCCGCTCGCGCTGCATCGACAGCGCAAACTCGAGCCGCTCGGTGACGTCGAGCGTCTGGAGCAGCTTGACCTTGTTCTCGTAGCTCAGGTCGGGCGAGTATCCGCCGGTATCGGCGAGCGCGCCCGGCTCGGTGATGCCCCGCAGGAACGAGGACACGCGCGAGTCGGCGCCGCGCAGCTCGAGGATCTCCTCGACCACGGCGCGGTACTCACGCTCCAGGTTGCGGGTCTTGCCGTCGACCGGGACGTCATCGGGACTCTCCTCGACGTCCACGTAGAGCCGACCGTCCGGAGCAGTGGTGGCAGCGCCGGCAACTCCACGGTGAAGCCCCTGGAGTGAGACGGCGCGAGCGCCGCCCGGCAGTCGGACGCGGTCAACGACCTCGGCGACGGTGCCGACGTTGGCAAATTCGGTTTCGTGTCTGGGAACGAGCAGGACTCGCTCCTCCTCGCCGGCGTCGATCGCGAGCGTGAGCGACATGCCCGGGAACGCCACGACGTCGTCGAGCGGAATCAAAAGAAGACGACTAGACATCAGAAAGGGCCATTCGCTTTCGATAGTTGCTTACTCAAGATAAGTGAAGGATACCACGTCGAGACGGAGGATCCATCACGATCTTAGTCTGGGCGGCTGAGATCTTTTCGGCGTTCGCGCGGAAGAGAAATCGACCATCCGTAGCCGTATCTGGAAACATGCGGCAACATGCCGACCCAACAGAACCCGCGCGAGGACGAGGCCCACGACATCCTGGCCGCGGAGGCGTTCGCGCTGCCGTCGTCCGACCCGACGCTGCGCCACCAGCCGATCACACTTCCCGACGATCCGACCGGGATCACCGAGGCCCATGACGTGCTCGCGGCCGAGGAGTTCGCGATGCCGGCGCCCCGGGGTTCGTCGGAGTCCGGTGGCGGTGCGCTCGCGCGCGCCGGCGAGGCTGCGTCGCCGCTCCGGATCGCCGTCGGCGCCGCGGTGCTACTCGTGATGCTGCTCGCGTTGAGGCGCCGGCGGCGGGATGGCAGATAACTCGCGCTGGGCGCGAGTTATGTGCCAAGGAGTGCGGGGTCGCGGTACTAGCGGGGCGACCGCTTGCAGCCGGACGACGCGCGCGCGGCCGCTAACGCGAGGCCGGATGCCGAGCAGGCCGCTTGCGCGCGGGCATCAGGTCGGTGATCGTGCCCTCGGCCATCTCGGACGCGAACCCGATCGTTTCGGACAGCGTCGGGTGCGGATGGATCGTGAGCGCGATGTCCTCGGCGTCCGAGCCCATCTCGAGCGCGTGCACCGTCTCGGCGATCAACTCGCCGGCGTTGACGCCGACGATGCCCGCGCCGAGCAGCCGGCGCGACCCTGATTCGAACAGCAGCTTGGTCATTCCCTCGTCGCGGCCGAGGGACAGCGCGCGGCCCGAGGCGGCCCAGGGGAACACGGCCTTCTCATACTCGACCCCCTGTTCCTTGGCCGACGTCTCGGTCAGCCCCATCCACGCCACCTCGGGGTCGGTGTAGGCGACCGACGGGATCGCCCGGGGATCGAACTCGGCGCCGGAGTCGCCGGCGATCACCTCGGCGGCGACCTTGCCCTCGTGGGAGGCCTTGTGGGCGAGCATCGGGCCGCCGACGACGTCGCCGATCGCGTAGATGTTCGGGACGTTCGTGCGCAGCTGGCGGTCGACCGGGATGAACCCGGAATCGTCGACGTTCACACCGGCCTTGCCAGCACCCACCGCCTGGCCGTTCGGCCGCCGCCCGATCGCCACCAGGATCCCGTCGAACGTCTTCGAATCGCCGGATGAAAGCTTCACCGCGAGCCCCTTGGCTGAGGCGTCGACCGATTCGACCTTGGTCCCAAGGTGGATCGCCTCGTAGCGCCCCGAGATCCGCTTATGGAGCGGCTTGACCAGGTCGGGGTCGCACCCCGGGATCAGCTGGTCGAACAACTCGACCATCGTCACCTTGGAGCCGAGCGCGTCGTAGACCGTCGCCATCTCGAGGCCGATGATCCCGCAGCCGATCACGAGCAGCCGCTTCGGGACCAGAGGCAGCTCGAGCGCCCCCGTCGAGGAGAAGATCCGTTCGTCTTCGGGCAGCGCCGGCAACGAAGCCGCCTCGGACCCGGCCGCGATGATGCAGTTATCGAACGACACCGTACGGTCGCCGACGCTCACGGTGTTCGGGCCGGTCAAAGAAGCGACGCCTGTGATCACCTCGACCTTGCGCTGCTTGGCAAGGCCCTTGAGCCCGCCGGTCAGCTTGCCGACGACCGACTCCTTCCACGCGCGAAGCGCGTCCACGTCGACCTTGGCCTTGCCGAACTTGATCCCGTGCTCGGCCATCTCCTCGGCCTCGGCCACCACCCGTGCGGCGTGCAGCAGCGCCTTCGACGGGATGCAGCCGACGTTCAGGCAGACGCCGCCGAGCGTGTCGTAGCGCTCGATCAGCACGGTCTTCAGCCCGAGGTCGGCGGCGCGGAACGCGGCGGTGTAGCCGCCCGGGCCGGAACCGATCACGACCACCTGGGCGTCGTGGTCGCCGCCGGCGCCGTTAGAGGAAGGGGGCGGTGGCGCGGGCTCGCGCTCGACGCGCGCGTCAAGGGATCCGCCGGCGTTGCCGGCGGAAGGGGTCGCGTCGCCGGCGGAGGGGGCGGCGTCGGTGGCGGGGGCGGCGTCGGTGGCGGAGGGGGCGGCGTCGGTGGCGGGGGGGCGGCGTCGGTGGCGGGGGCGGCGCCGTCTGACTCGAGCGTGAGCAGCACGCTTCCCTCGGACACGCGGTCGCCGATCTTGACCCGCAGCTGGGCGACCTTCCCGGCCTCCGGCGCCGGCACGTCCATCGTCGCCTTGTCGGACTCGAGCGTGACCAGCGGGTCCTCGGCCGCGATGTCGTCGCCGGGCGATACGTGGATCTCGATCACCGGCACGTCGGTGAAGTCGCCGATGTCCGGAACGCGGACCTCGCTCACAGCAGCGCCCGCTTCAGATCGCTCAGCACCTTGACGAGGTGGACCATGAACCGCGCCGCGGCCGCACCGTCGATCACGCGGTGGTCGTAGGACAGCGACAGCGGGACCATCAGCCGGGGGACGAACTCCTTGCCGGTCCACACCGGCTTCATCGCCGACCGGGTGGCGCCGAGGATCGCAACCTCGGGGGCGTTGATGATCGGGGTGAAGCTGGTCCCGCCGATCCCGCCGAGCGACGAGATCGTGAACGTCGCGCCCTGCATGTCGCCGGGCATCAGCTTGCCGTCGCGCGCCTTGCCCGAGAGCTCGGTCAGCTCTCGCGCGATGTCCAAAAGCCCCTTCTGGTCGGCGTTCTTGATCACCGGCACGACGAGCCCGCCGGGCGTGTCCGCCGCGAACCCGATGTTGTAGTACCGCTTCAGGATCAGGTCCTCGCCGTCCAAAGACGAGTTGAACGTCGGGAACGCCTTCAGAGACGCCACCGACGCCACGATCAGGAACGACACCATCGTGACCTTGACACCGTCGCGTGCGTTCTCGTCGTTGAGCTGCTTGCGCCACGCCTCGAGGTCGGTGATGTCGGCCTCGTCGTTGTGGGTGACGTGCGGGATCATCACCCAGTTGCGCGCGAGCACCGGGCCGGAGATCCGCTGGATCCGGGAGCGCTCGACGCGCTCGATCTCGCCGAACTTCGAGAAGTCGATCGACGGCCACGGCGGCAGGTTCAGACCGAGACCAGGTCCACCCGCCGGAGCCGCAGCCGGCGCGCCAGCCGCGGGCGCTCCCCCGGTCGCAGGGCCGCGGTCGGAGAACGTCTGGACGTCGTCCTTGGTGATCCGGCCCTTGCGACCGCTGCCGCTGACCTGGTGCAGGTCGACGCCGAGCTCGCGCGCGATCCGGCGTACGGCCGGGCTGGCGTAGACGGGACCTGCGCCGTTGGCGGCCGATGCCGGAGGCGCCGGCGCGGCCGGAGCCTGCTCGGGCGCGGACTGCGATTCGGCGTCCGCGGCGCTCTGCACCGCGTCGGCGGCCTTCGTGCCGGTACTCGGAGCCACTCCCGCTTCTCCGCCACCGTCGCTCGATGGCGACAAGGTCAGCAGCTCGACCCCCTGAGAAACCTTATCCCCAATCTTCACCAGCAGCTCGCCAACGGTTCCCGCCACCGGTGCCGGCACGTCCATCGTCGCCTTGTCGGACTCGAGCGTCATCAGCGGATCGTCGACCGCGACGCTGTCGCCCGGCGAGACGAGGATCTCGATGATCGGGACTTCGGTGAAGTCGCCGATATCGGGAACTTCGACCTTGACGGCATCCGAGGTCGCGCTCATACGGTCGTCGGCATCGGGGCGTCGGCGTTGATCTCGTACTTGTCGATCGCCTCTTGCACGCGCCCCCGTTCGATCGCGTCCTCGTCGGCGAGCGACTTCAGCGCGCACACCGCGATGTAGTGGCGGTCGACCTCGAAGAACCGGCGGAGCGCCCGCCGCGAGTCGCTGCGGCCGAATCCGTCGGTGCCGAGCACGTGGTAGCTGTGCGGCACCCACTGGCGGATCTGGTCGGCGAACGCCCGGATGTAGTCGGTCGAGGCGACCACCGGCCCGTCACGTGACCCCAGTTGCTCGGTCGCGTACGCGGTCCGCGGCTTCTCGAGCGGATGGAGCATGTTCCACCGCTCGACCTCGATCCCGTCGCGGCGCAGTTCGGTGAACGACGTCACGCTCCACACGTCGGCGGCCACCCCGAAGTCGGACTCGAGCAACTCGGCGGCGGCGAGCACCTCGTTCAGGATCGTCCCCGACCCGAGCAGCTGGACGCGCGGGACCTTCTTGCGCCTGCCGACCGACCCCTCCCGGACCAAGTACATCCCGCGCAGAATGCCGTCGGCAGCGCCCTCGGGCATCGCCGGGTGGTGGTAGTTCTCGTTCATCAAGGTGATGTAGTAGAAGACGTCCTCCTGCTCGGCGACCATCCGCTGCAGCCCGTCCTGGATGATCACCGCGACCTCGTAACCGAACGTCGGGTCATACGCCCGGACGTTCGGCACGACCGAGAACAGCACATGGCTGTGGCCGTCCTCGTGCTGGAGGCCTTCGCCGTTCAACGTCGTGCGCCCGGCGGTCCCGCCGAGCATGAACCCGCGCGTACGCGAGTCGGCCGCCGCCCACACGAGGTCGCCGACCCGCTGGTAGCCGAACATCGAGTAGTAGATGTAGAAGGGCACCATCTGCACCGCGTGGGCGCTGTACGACGTCCCGGCGGCGATGAACGACGAGATCGAACCGGCCTCGGTGATCCCCTCCTCGAGGATCTGGCCGTGCTTGTCCTCCTTGTAGAACATCAGCTGCTCGGAATCCTGCGGCTGGTAGAGCTGACCGAGCGGCGAGTAGATCCCGACCTGGCGGAACATCCCCTCCATCCCGAACGTGCGCGACTCGTCGGGCACGATCGGGACGATCCGGTGGCCGATCTGCTTGTCGCGGAGCAGCGCCGCGAGCACCCGCACGAATGCCATCGTCGTCGAGATCTCGCGGTCGCCGGTCCCCTCGAGCTGTCCTTTGAACAGCTCCAACCCGGGGACCGCGAGCGCCTCCGCCTTGCCGCGACGCACCGGCAGGCTCCCGCCGAGAGCGGCGCGGTGCTCAAGCAGGAACTGCATCTCCGGCGAGTCCTCGGGCGGCTTGTAGTACTCGGCGGCGCGCACCTGCTCGTCGGACAGCGGCAGCTCAAACCGGTCGCGGAAGGCCAGCAGCGCAGCCTCGGTCATCTTCTTGGCCTGGTGGGTGACCATCTGGCCCTCGCCCGAGACGCCCATCCCGTAGCCCTTGATCGTCTTGGCGAGGATCACCGTCGGCTGGCCGGTGTGCTCGACCGCCTCGTGGTAGGCGGCGTACACCTTCTGCTGGTCGAGGCCGCCGCGGTTGAGCAGCCAGATCTCCTCGTCGGACATGTGCGAGACGCGCTCGAGCAGCACCGGATCGCGCCCGAAGAACTGCTCGCGGACGTACGCGCCGTCGCGCGACTTGAACGTCTGGTACTCGCCGTCGACGCACGCTTCCATGACCCTGACCAGGCGGCCGTCGGTGTCCTGCGCCAGCAATGGATCCCAACGCGTCCCCCACACCACCTTGATCACGTTCCAGCCGGCGCCGCGGAAGTCGGCCTCGAGTTCCTGGATGATCTTGCCGTTGCCGCGAACCGGGCCGTCGAGACGCTGCAGGTTGCAGTTCACGACCCAGATCAGGTTGTCGAGGCGCTCGCGGCCCGCGAGCGCGGTCGCGCCCATCGTCTCGGGCTCGTCCATCTCGCCATCGCCGAGGAACGCCCACACCTTGCGCCCGTCGGTATCGACGACTCCCCGCGCGTCGAGATACTTCATGAACCGGGCCTGGTAGATCGACGTGATCGCGCCGATCCCGAGCGACACCGTCGGGAACTGCCAGAACTCCGGCATCAACCACGGATGCGGGTAAGAGGACAGACCGGGGCCGTCGACCTCCTGGCGGAAGTTGTCGAGCTGCTCCTCAGTCAGTCGTCCCTCCAAAAACGCCCGCGCATAATTCCCCGGCGACGAGTGGCCCTGGAAGTACACGAGGTCCCCTCCGTGGTTCTCGGAAGGTGCGTTCCAGAAGTGGTTGTAGCCGACCTCGTACAGCGTCGCGAGCGACTGGAAGCTCGCGATGTGGCCGCCGAGCTCCGATGACAACTTGTTCGCGCGCACGACCATCGCCATCGCGTTCCAGCGCACGATCGAACGCAACCGCCGCTCCAGCAACGGATCGCCCGGCAGCCTGGCCTCACGGTCGGGCGGAATCGTGTTCACGTACGGCGTGGTGATGCTGGCGATCGGGCCGCTGCCCGCGAGCTGCGCGCGCTGCACCGCGCGCGCGAGTATCTGCCGGGCCCGGTCGGGTCCGTCGTGCTCGACTACGGCATCGACGGCCTCGAGCCACTCGGTGGTCTCGACCGCGTCGATGTCAGCTCCTGCGCCGTTTGAGCTTGGGATTTCGACTCGCTCCGTCATGGCGGAATGCCCTGGTTTTCGAGACTTACAAGGAGTGGTCACTATAGCCCGGTAGCCGCGGCTGACGTTCCCACGCGCAGGCCGTTTCGCGTACGGTGGGGACATGGCTCTGCGAGAACTCGAAGGGGTGCTCGGCGCCCCGTGGGCGCGCCCGCTCGGTGGCGTGCTCGACCAGCTCGTGGTCGAGTCCGACGCGCTCGCCGGCAACCCGCTCGGAGACCCCGCGCGCAGGCCGCTGTACGTCTACCGGCCGCCCGGCGTCGAGCTCGACCATCCCCGCGGTCTGCCCACGGTGTACATGATCCAGGGGTTCACCGGCCAGCTCGACATGTGGCTCTCGCGCTCGGCGTTCGAGCCGAATATGGTCGAACGGGTCGACGCGATGTTCGCGGCCCGGGCGTGCCCGGACGCGCTCGTGGTGTTCGTCGACGCTTGGACCTCGCGCGGTGGGTCGCAGTTCATCAACTCGGCCTCGACCGGCCGGTATCTCGACTACCTGTGCGACGAGATCGTGCCGTTCATCGACGGGCGCTATCCGACGCTGTCCTCGCGCGATCACCGGGGGTTGGCCGGCAAGTCGTCCGGCGGCTACGGCGCGATGGTCGTGCCGATGCTCCGGCCGGACGTGTTCGGGGCGCTCGCCTCGCACGCCGGCGACGCGCTGTTCGAGTGCTGCTACCTGCCCGAGTTCCGCATCGTCGCCCGCACCCTCCGCGACAGCTTCGACGGCTCCTACGAGGTGCTGTTCGAGCACCTCGCGGCGGCCGATCACTTCGACTTCGGAAAGTACGGCTACGCATTCGAGATGTACGGGTACGCGTCCGCGTACTCGCCCGACCTCACCGCGCCGGGCCGGGCGCTGCTTCCGTTCGAAGTCTCGACCGGACGGGTGATCGACGACGTGTGGGCGCTGTGGCTCGAGCACGATCCGGTGCGGATGGCTCCGCGCTACGCCGACGCGCTCCGCAGCATGCACCGGATCTACCTCGACGCCGGCAAGAGCGACGAGGCATACCTCGACCTCGGCGCCCAGGCGTTCGCGCAGGAGCTGTCGAAAATCGGCGCCGCGCACACGCTCGAGCTGTTCGACGGCAGGCACGGCGGCATCGCGTACCGGTATCCCGAGGCAATCCGCGAGCTCGTGACCGCTCTCCAGGGATGACCGCGACCGCGGAGGATCAGCTCGCGTTCGCCGGGCCGGGGGCGCTCGCGGAGCTGGTTCGCGGGCGCGAGGTCACGCCGCGGGAGCTCGTCGAGCTGTGCCTGGCGCGAATCGACGCGATCGACGGCCGGCTGAACGCGTTCCGGGTGACGCTCGCCGACGAGGCTCTAGCCGCCGCCGACGCGATGTCGTCGCCCGACGGTCTGCTCGCGGGCGTCCCGATCGCGATCAAGGACGACATGCCGGTCGCCGGCCAGTCGGTCACGCGCGGATCGCGCTCGTACCGTCCGCCGGAGGTCGCCGACGGCGAGGTCGTGCGGCGCCTGCGCGCGGCCGGCGCGATCCCGATCGGCATCACGAACGTCCCCGAGCTGATGATCTTCCCGTGGACCGCGAGCGCCGCCAACGGCGTCACGCGCAATCCGTGGGACCCGACGCGGACGCCGGGCGGGTCCTCGGGGGGCTCGGCCGCAGCCGTGGCGGCGGGCATGGTCCCGTGCGCGACCGGCTCGGACGGCGGCGGGTCGATCCGGATCCCGGCCGCGTGCTGCGGGCTCGTCGGGATGAAGTCGACGCGCGGGCGCGTCTCGACGCAGCCGGCGCGGGAGGGCTGGCTCGGCCTGAGCGTGTTCGGGGCACTCGCGCGGACGGTCGGCGACAGCGCGCTGCTGCTCGACGCGATCCACGGGTCGATGCCCGGCGACGCCGATTCCGCTCCGCCGTTCACCGGAAGCTACGTGCAAGCCGCCGCCACGCCGCCCGGCCGGCTTCGGATCGGTGTCTCGCGCAAGCTGCCGCCCGGCTCGATCGCGCGGCTGTCGAGCGATCAGCGCGGGGCGTGGGAACGGGCCGGCGCGGTGCTCTCAGAGCTCGGGCACGAGGTGATCGAGCGAGACCCGGCCTACGGCCTCGCCGGGCTCGAGTTCACGCAGATGTGGATGCGGGGCATCTACGAGGAGTCGCGGACGGTCCCCGATCGCTCGCGTCTCGAACGCTCGACGCGACAGTTGATCGGCGCGGGCCGGCGCCTGGTCTCCAGTCGCCGGCGCGAGCACCTGCTGGCCGCGCGAGCGAGCCGGACCACGCGCGTGCTCGAGCTGTGGAACGAGATCGACGTGCTGCTGATGCCGGTGCTGGCGACGACGGCGATTGCCGCCGAGGGCGCCTACGGCAAGTCCGCGCCGATCGCGTTCGACCGCTCGTCGCGCTTCATGTCGTTCAACCCGCTGTTCAACTTGACCGGGCAGCCGGCGATCGCGGTGCCGGCCGGGTTCGGCGCCGACGGCCTCCCGCTCAGCGTCCAGCTGATCGGCCGGCCGGGCGCGGAGGATCTGCTGTACTCGCTCGCCGGTCAGCTCGAGACCGCCCGGCCCTGGGCGCACCACCGCCCGCCGGTGTAGAGAACAGCTCCTTGGAGAGCTCGAGGAATTCGGCCGCGGCGGGGGACAGGCGACGCCCCTCGCGGACCGCGAGCGTGATGTCCCGCCGCAGCGAGGGTTCGACCAATGCAGCCACCGCGACGTTGCCCGCCGAGCGGTCGGCGTCGGACTGGGGGAGGATCGCGACTCCCATCCCGCGCCCGACGAGCCGCCGGATCCGCTCGCTCTCGTTCGATTCGAGCTTGATCTGGGGCTCGAAGCCGGCGCTGTGCGCGGCGAACGACAGCAGCTCGCGCAGACGCGCGCCCTCCCGATAGCTGACGAACTGCTCGTCCGAGAGCTCCGCCATCCGCAGCCGTCGCCGCCCGGCCAGCGGGTGCTCGGGCGGGAGCACGACCACGAGGTCCTCGGAGACGAGCTGCCGGAGCACCAGCCCCTGGGTCTCGATCCGCTCGGTCACCGACAGGAACGCGAGGTCGAGGACGTCGTCGCGCAGCATCTCCGCGAGCTCCTCGCTCGACTGCTCGCGGACGGTGAGCTCGACCGCCGGGTGGCGCTCGTGGAACACGGCGAGCGCGAGCGACACGTCGACAGGTCCCATCGTGTGCATCGTTCCGACGGACACGTGTCCGATGCGGATGCCGGCGAGCGCCTGCATCTCCGCGTTGGCGGCGTCGACCTCGGACAGGATCCGGCGGGCGCGCGCTACGAGCGTCCTGCCCGCCTCGGTGACCGTGACGCGCCGCGTGGTCCGCTCGACGAGCGCGAGGCCGACCTCCTGCTCGAGCCGGCGGATCTGCTGCGAGAGCGCCGGCTGGGCGATGTGCTCGCGCGCCGCCGCGCGGGTGAAGTGCCGCTCGTCGGCGAGCGCGACGAGGTAGCGCAGCTGGCGAAGTTCCATAAGCTAAGCGTATAGATAGCTGAAGCAGTTCGTCTTTGACATATGAAAGGGGTGGCGCCATTATTTGTGCACACCCTCTCCTCCTCAGTGAGCGCCCCGAGATCCGGCCAGCCGTTTCGCCAGATCCGGGGCGTTCCTGTTTCTGGGATTGGGTTTAGGGACCGGCCAACGAACCGTGCCGCCATCGAGCGGGCTGGGGTGCCTGCAGCTGGTCTAGGAGACCGTCTGCGCGAGCTTCGCGATCAGCGCCACCGCGTCGAGGTCGTCGTGCACGAGCGTCTGGCACATGACCCGGTGAAGGCCCGCGTCGCGATAGGCCGCGAACTGCTCGGCCGCGTCGTCGACGGTCGCCACGACCCATCCGTTCGGCGGATCACGGAGCAGCGCGTCGCGCTCTGAACCGATCCGCTCGGCGACCCGGCGCGCGCGGTCCTCGAGGTCGGCGGTGTCGGCCCCGAGCACGGTTCCGATCATCGCCGAGAACGGGATCGGGTCGCGGCCGGCGCGCTCGCACGCCTCGACGACCTGACCGCGGCGCGTGGCCACGTCCGCCAGCGAAGGAAACGGGGTGTTGTACTCGTCGGCAAACCGGGCCGCGAGCGCGGCGCTCCGCGGGCCGGCAGTGCCGCCCATCAGCAGGTGAGGATGAGGGTGCTGCACCGGCTTGGGCTGCGCATCGAGGTCTGAGAGGACGTAGTGCTCGCCGTCAAACGAGAACGCGTCGGAGCCCCAGTGGCCGATCAGCACCTGGAGCTGCTCCTCGAGCACGTCCATGCGGGTCTTCGTGGGCTCGAACGGAAAGCCGTAGGCGGCGTGCTCTCGCTCATGCCAGCCGGCGCCGATGCCGAGGTCGATCCGCCCGCCGGAGACGTGGTCCGCGGTGACCACGAGCTTCGCGAGCACCGAGGGATGGCGGAAGCTCGCGGGCGAGACGAGCGTCCCGAGGCGGAGCGTCGTGGTCAGCCCGGCCAGCGCGTTGATCGTGCCCCAGGCGTCGAGCGAGCCGCGCTCGGGATGCTGCCCATCGAGGTTGAGGTAGTGGTCCGAGCGGAACAGGGTGGGGATCCCGTGCTCCTCGCACGCCGTCGCGAGCGCCCGCCACTGCGGCCAGGTGACGCCCTCCTGACCTTCGATCATCAAACACAGTTCCATGCCGAAACCCTCTCGCGGTTGAAGGGTTGGCGATCGTATTGCAAGCGCGCGTCCAGTTGCCGACACCCCCTCGCGCGAAACTAACGTTGATGAAAGCTTGGCGCCACAGCCCGTTCTTCCACTTCGACCTCGCCGTCGTGTCGATCGTGGCCGTCCTGATCATCGGGTTCTCGCTGGCGAGCGCCGGCGGCGGCGTCGCGGACCCCCCGAGCCGGCCCGCGACGGCTGTCATGGTCGATCCCGGGGCTCGCGATCCCGTGGTGCCGCAGGGTTTTCTGGGCCTTTCGATCGAGTACCCGGCGCTCGAGGCCTACGCCGGCTCGGATCCGGGCTCGTTGGACCCGGTGTTCGAGCAGCTCTTACGCAACCTCGCGCCGGGGCAGGAGCCGGTCTTGAGGATCGGCGGAAACAGCGCGGACAGGACCTGGTGGCCCGTGAAGGGCGTGAGCCGGCCCCCGGGCGTGACGTTCGACCTCACCCGGCAGTGGCTCGCGGTGACCCGCGCGCTCGCGCAGAAGCTCGGCGCGCACCTGATCCTCGGAGTGAACCTCGAGCAGGACAGCCCGCAGCTGGCCGGCGCGGAAGCGCGTGCGCTGGTCAACGGGGTGGGCACGCAGTCGGTCAGGGCGCTCGAGCTCGGGAACGAGCCGGACCTGTACTCGGCGTTCCCGTGGTACAGCTCGCGCGGCCACGCCGTCCTCGGCCGTCCGAAGGGCTACGACATGGCGGAGTTCACCCGCGACTTCGCCGGGTTCACCAGCGCCCTCCCGGACGTGCCGATCGCCGGCCCGAGCCTGAGCGGAATGATGTGGTCGCGCGATCTCGGGCAGTTCCTCGCCGGCGAGCCTCACCTCGGACTGGTGACGCTACATCGCTATCCGCTCCAGGTGTGCCTGACCCCGCGCACGTCGGCCCGTTACCCGACGATCCCCCGGCTGCTGTCGGCGGCGACCTCGACCGGCCTCGCCCAGTCGTTCGCGCCGTACGTGGCGCTCGCGCGCGCACACGGGCTATCGCTGCGCGTCGACGAGCTCAACACGGTCTCGTGCGGTGCGGATCCCGCTGTCTCGAAGTCGTTCGCCTCGGCGCTGTGGGCGCTCAACACGCTGTTCGGCCTCGCGAGCGCCGGCGTCTCCGGCGTCAACGTCCACACGTTCCCGGGAGCCGGATACGAGCTGTTCAAGATCTCCGACGCGGGAGGTCAGTGGCGAGCGGCCGTGTCGCCCGAGTACTACGGCATGCTGATGTTCGCCGACGCGACGCCGCCCGGATCGCATCTGCTGAGCGTCAGCCCGAGCGGCATCGCCGGGGTCAACGTGTGGGCGACGCGCGCCACCGACGGCACCGTGCGAGTGGTTCTCACGAACGATGGCACCGGCACACACGACGTCTCGGTCCGCATGCCGGGCAAGTTCAAGGGCGCGACGGTGATCCGGCTGACCGCGCCGAGCGCGAGCGCGACCAGTGGCGTGACGCTCGGCGGTCAGAGCTTCGGAGCGCAGACGAGCACCGGGAGGCTTGCGGGGCCGACCGAGAGCGTCCCGGTGGCGACGGACGACGGGCGATATGTCGTGTCGGTGCCGGCGGCGAGCGCCGCGATGCTCGAGCTCTCACCGCACTGAACGGCCGATCGATGACACCATCCCCGACGATGCCCGACGTGATGATCTACGGCGACACCGTTCGCCATTCGGCGATGCGTCACGAGATCCCGCTGCTCGTGCCCGACCCGTTCCTGTACGTCGAGGTCGGGAGCGAGCGCCACGTCGTGGTGAGCTCGCTCGAGAGCTCGCGGATCGCGGCGATCGACGCTCGTCTCTCGGTCCACTCGCTTGAGGAGTTCGGCTACGACGAGCTGGTCAGCGCCGGCGGGGTCCGCAACGAGGTCGAGCTCGAGGTCCTGATCCGCGCCGTCGGGGCGCTCGGGGTCGAGCAGGCCGCCGTGCCCTCCGACTTCCCGCTCGAGCTCGCCGACCGACTTCGCGCTGCCCGCGTCGCACTCGAGGTCAGGCGCGAGCTGTTCGAGACCCGGCGCCGGGTCAAGAGCGATGCGGAGCTCGCGGGGATCCGACGGGCGCAGGCTGCGGCGGAGGCGGGCATGCGTGCGGCCGTCGAGCTGTTCCGGCGGGCCGAGCCCGGTGGACCCGGGCTGACCGCCGACGGCGAGCCGCTGACGAGCGAGCGGGTCAAGGATGCGATCCGTGCGGCGATTGCGCGGGGCGGCGCCAGCGCGGATGCGCTGATCGTCTCGCACGGCGCGCAGTCCGCCTCGGGCCACGAAATGGGGTCCGGTCCGATCCAGCCGGACGAGCCGATCGTGATCGACATGTGGCCGATCGATCTGCAGTCGGCGTGCTTTGCCGACATGACGCGGTCGTTCGTGGTCGGCGAGGCCCCGGAGGAGCTACGCAAGTACCACGAGCTCACGCGCGATTCGCTGGCCCGCGCGCTCGAGGCCGTGCGGGCCGGCGTCGCCGGAAGAGAGGTTCATCGCGTCTCGTGCGAGCCCTACGAGCGGGCCGGCGTGCCGACGCAGCTGACCAAGGCCCCCGGGCAGGTGCTCGAGGAGGGGTTCTTCCACGCCCTCGGTCACGGCGTCGGGCTCGAGGTCCACGAGGCTCCGCTGCTCGGGCGGGCGCCCGACGTGCTCGTGGCCGGCGACGTGATCACGCTCGAGCCCGGGTGCTACAGACCGGGGTTCGGCGGGTGCCGGCTCGAGGATCTGGTGCTCGTGACCGAGGACGGCGCCGAGCTGCTGACCGACTTCCCGTACGAGCTCGAGCCCTGACCGCATAGGGGACCGCCGCGCCGGGGCGGCGTCGCCCAGAGTTCACGCCGTGACGTTCCTCCACGCGAGCTGCGGGGTTTGTCTTCCTGAGCTCGGGTCGCCCCGACTGGCGGCCACGGCTCGCATGCGAGCCGTTCTACTACTCCAAAAACGGGCGTAGCCGCGTCGTTCTCGCGTGAGCCGGGTGGCTTGCCGGCGCTCGCGCTGAGATGATCCGCAGTCGATCCCGATGCTCGTCGACCTGCACGCCCATTTTCCGATGCATCTGCTGGCCGACGAGCAGCAGCGAACGGAGGAGCGCGCGCGCCGGTGGTGGCGCCAGCGGTGGCAGGGGCGGGTCGTCGAGTTGATCTCGCGCGTGGCCAACTATCAGGGCCCGGGCGGGACGCCGAGCGTGACCGAGCAGCTGATGCACGACGGGGAAGTCGGCGTCGCGCTGTCGATGCTGTACCAGCCGTTCGACGAGATCGACCTGACCCAGAGCTACGGCGCGCCGCCGCGCGACAGCTACTTCAAGGACATCGTCGACCAGCACCAGACGGTCGAGGACTACGTGAACGCCCACCGGAACGCGGTGGCGATCGCCCACTCGGTCCGCGAGCTCGACTCGCTGCTCGGCGGAGGGGTGCCGATCCTGATCCACGCGATCGAGGGTGGCTTCCAGCTCGGGCACGATCCGGCCGAGGTGCGGAGCAACGCCAAGACGCTGGCTGACCTCGGCGTGGCGTACGTCACGGTCGCGCACCTGTTCTTCCGCGAGGTCGCGACTAACGCCCCGGCGATCCCGTTCCTGCCGGACTGGCTTTACAACCTCGTGTTCCCCCAGGGCAAGGACGAGGGTCTGACCGCGCTCGGGCACGAGGTGGTGGGCGCGCTGGTCGACGAGGGGATCCTGATCGACATCACGCACATGCGGTCGCAGTCGATCAGGGACGTGATGGCGTTGCTCGACGCCCGGGACCCGAGGAAGGAGATCCCCGTCCTCGGAACGCACATGGCGTATCGCTTCGGCGGCCTCGAGTACTCGTTCGACGACGAGACGATCAGGTCGGTGGCCGCCCGCGGCGGGGTCCTCGGCTGCATCCTGTGCAAGCACTTCATCACCAGCGGGGTGCCAGGCGTCAGCGGCTCGCTCGAGGGCTCGCTCGATGCACTGTCCAAGCACATCGACAAGGTCCACGATCTGACCGGTAGCTACGACCACGTCGCGATCGGGTCCGACCTCGACGGCTACATCAAGCCCGCGCTGCCCGGGCTCGAGGACATGCGTCGGATGACCGATCTCCAGGCGTTCCTCCACCGGCGCTACGGCGCGACCGACGCCGAGAAGATCTGCAACGGCAACGCGCTCCGAGTGCTGCGAGCGGAGTGGGGCCACAAGCGGGCGCGTCAGTAGCCGCGTGGTCGCAGCAGGCCCGCTCCAGTCGGGTCCGCCCGACGAACGTCGGGCATCCGGGGGATGGGCGGGGGCCGTGATCTCGTGAAGCCGGCTCGATGAACGTCACGTATGCGGCGGGGAAATCCAGCACGCCGGCGCCACCATGAATGCCCCGGACCTGGAGAACGCCCGAAACCTCCTCCGGCCAGCCCACAACCGGGACATAAGCAGTCTCGGGATGCTCATGTCCCGGAGGACGGTGGCGCCGGCGGAGGTCTTGGGCCTTGTCAATGGTCGCCTGCCGCGCCGGCGAGGGTTGCTCATGTCACGACGGACAGCCGGCTCGAGAAACGTTCAAATAGATCACGTTTCTCGAGCCGCCTTCAGCAGGCTGGTCTGTGGCTGTGCCGCGCCACCGCGCCGGCGCCGGCTAACTCCGGCTGAGGATCTGCTCGAGCGGCCGCGTGTTGAGCACGTTCGCCGCGGTCGCCCAGCCGCGACGCGCCGTCGCCACCGCCATCATCATGTTCCCGAGCCCGACGACCGAGTGCGCGTCGGTCGAGCAGACGATCTCGACGCCGGCGCGGAGCGCCTCGCGGACGTGCTCGCCGCTCAGGTCCAGGCGCGGAGGAAGGCCGTTGACCTCGAGCGCGACATGCTGCTCGAGCGCGACCTCGAAGATCCGCTCGAGGTCGAGGGCGTTCTCGGGCCGGCGGTTGATGTACCGGCCGGTCGGGTGGCTGAGGCACCGCACGTATGGATTCCGCAGCGCCTCTTCGACGCGCCGCGTCATCTCCGGCCGCGGCATCCGTTGCCCGCCGTGAACGCTGGCCTGGACCCAGTCGAGCTCGGCGAGGACGTCGTCGGGGAGGTCGAGCCGCCCGTCGCCGAGGATGTCGCATTCGATCCCTCGCAGCACGCGGAACGGCGCGAGCGCCTCGTTGGCGGCGGCGATCTCCTCGCCCTGGCGGCGGACGTCATCGGGGGTAAGGCCGCGCACGGCGCCGACCGCCGGCGTGTGATCGCAGATCGCGAGGTAGTAGTAGCCGCGCTCGCGCGCCGCCCGGCCCATCTCCTCGACGCTCGCCCGGCCGTCGGACCGGGTCGTGTGGCAGTGCAGGTCACCGCGGATGTCCGCGAGCTCGACGAGCGCCGGCGGCTCGCCGTCGAACGGTGCCTCGCGGAGCTCCGGGGGGCAGAAGGGGACGCCGAGCGCCGCGTACACCGACGGCTCGTCGGGCGCATCCGGGAGCGGCTCGAGCGCGTCGACGTAGGCGCGCGAGCCCGTCGCGCGGACGAGCGCGGTCCCGAACCGCTCGGGCTCGGCCGCGACGACCTCGACCGGAACGCCCTCGACCGTGACCCCGACCGCGCGCCGCTCGCCGCGCTCGAGGACCGCCACGATCTGCGGCAGCCCCGCGAAACGGTCGAGCACCGGGCCGGGGTCGGGCGCTTCGCACACGACCGCGAGGCGCTCGCACGAGTCGCGCCATCGCCGGACGTCGCCCGCGGGCTCCCCGCCGAGCGCGGCGGCGACGGCGCCCACGAGCTCGCCGGCGCGGTTCAGCAGCAGCCCCTGCCGCGGCCGCGCGTCCTCCTCGCGTGCAAGCGCCTCGAGCAGCAACGCCTCGGTTTTGGCGCCGATCCCCGGCACGTCGCGCAGCCGGCCGGCGGCCGCCGCCTCGCGGAGCTCGTCCGCGGTGCGCACCCCGAGCGCTCGCGCGAGCTCCACGGAACGCCTGGCGCCGAGCCCGAGATAGCGTCCGAGGCCGACGAGGTCGGGCGAGAGCTCGCGCTCGAGCTCGGCGAGCTCGGCGATCTGGCCGGTGTCGACGAGCTCGCGCAACCGCGCCTCGATCCCCTGGCCGATCCCGCGGAGCTCGCGGACCCGATTGGTGCGGACCAGGTCCGCGACCGGGAGCGCCGCGGCGCGGATCGTCTCGGCCGCGCGCCGGTAGGCGCGGATCGTGTACGGGTTCGCCTCGACGAGCTCGAGCATCAGCGCGAACGTCTCCAGGCGGTCGGCGATCTCCGTGTTGTCCACCGCCGGTAGTTTCGCGGCCGCGTGGTCAGGCCGCGTGCGCGTGGTCAGGCCGCGTGCGCGTGGTCAGGCCGCGCGTGCGGGGGCGGCTGCCGCGGCGGCCGGCTCGGGGGCGGCCGGCCGGGGCGGCCGGCTCGCGAGGGACGCCGTCGAGCGCGCGGGATCCGGAGATCGCTACGAGGACCGCCACCGCGCCCGCGCCGCCGGCGAACGCGAACGCCGCGCCAGCGCCGGCGCTCTGCACGAGCGGGCCGGCGACGGCCGCGCCGAGCGCCGCGCCGGTCGAGCCCGCCGTCACCACCCAGGAGAACGCCTCGGTGCTCGTCCCGGCCGGCGCGAACCGGTCGACCATCGCATAGACGCTGGCGGCGGTGGGGGCGATCGTCGCGCCCGCGATGAGGATCACCACGCCGATCGCGAGCACGCTGCCGGTGGCGAACGTCAGCGCGCCGTGGGCGACGGCGAGCGCGGCGAGCAGCAGGATCACGCCGAGCGCGCGCCGTGCGCCACCGCCGAGACGGGTGGCGGCGATCCCGCCGAGCAGCGACCCGGCGCCCCACGCCCCGAGCAGCGGGCCGGCGGCTGCCGTGCTCCCGAGTGCCTTCGCCGCCGCGGTGACGCCCACTTCGGTGGCGCCGAACACCGCACCCGTGCCGACCTCGATCAGCACGAGCGCGACGATCGCCGGCGAGCGCAGCGAACCCCCGCGGCGGCGGGGCGTCCCCGGCTCGGGGCGCCACGCCCGCGATGCCGGCTGGGCCGCGAACGCGACCGTCGCCAGGAGCATCACGACGCCGGCGAACGCGAGTGCCGCGCCGGTCGACCAGATCGCGCCGACTCCGAGCGCGAGCGGCGGCCCGAGTACGAATGTGATCTCGAGCACGGTCGACTCGAACGCGAACAGCGCCGGCAGCCGGCTCGGGTCGGTGACCATCCCGGGCAGCAGCGTGCGGACGCAGGCATCGAGCGGCGGTGCCGAGGAGCCGGCCACGGCGGCGAGTGCCACCAGGGCCGCCGGCGGAGTGCCCGAGGGCGCGACCCCGGTGGCGACGAGCACGAGCCCGGACACGGCCGCGCCGGCCACGAGCGCCTTCGTCTGACCGGAGCGATCGACGATCCGGCCGAGCAGCGGGGCTGCGGCCGCGCCGGCGAGGGCGTAGGCCCCGGTGACCGCGCCGGCCACGGCAAACGAGCCCGTCAGATGCTGGGCGTTGACGAGGAGCGCGATGCTGAACATCGCGAGCGGCAGGCGGGCGAGGATCGAGCTTCCGAGCAGTGCGCGGGCGCCCGGAGCAGAGAGGAGTGTGGGCTTGGTCGTCATCGTGCGACCAATCTAGGCCCGGATTGGCGCACTGATAAGAGCCAATTCGATACCGGTTTAGTGGACCGGTTTGCGCGGGTGGCGACCGAACGCCCGGCCGAGCGTCTAGAGCAGGTCGGCGATCTTCTCGATCCCGCGCGCGATCGCGGCCTCGGTGAGGTTCCCGAATCCGAGCACGAGCTCTGGGGGACGGGCGGACGCGCCCAACCGGTGCGAGCTCATCCCGTACAGCCCGATCGATCGTGAGCGCGCGGTCTCGACGATTCGCTGCTCATCCGCCCCGGCGCCGAGAGCCGCGACCGCGTGGAAGCCGGCGGCGAGCCCGTGAAGCCCGACGTGGGGCGCGTGCTCGCGGAGCGTCGCGACCAGCGTGTCGCGCCGCGCGCCGTACACGTCGCGCATCCGGCGCAGGTGACGGTCGTAGCGTCCGGCCTCGATCAACCTGGCGAGCGCGAGCTGCTCGAGCGTCGGCGACCCGCGATCGCTCAGTCGCTTGTCCTCGATCACGGCGTCGAGCAGACGTGGCGGACACAGGGCCCACCCGAGCCGGAGCGCCGGCGCGAGCGACTTGCTGACGGTGCCGATCAGCGCGACGCGATCGGGCGCCAAGCCCTGGAGGGCTCCGACCGGGGCGCGGTCGTAGCGGAACTCGGCGTCGTAGTCGTCCTCGATGATCGTGGCGCCGCGGTCGGCGGCCCACGCCACCAGCGCCTGCCGGCGCTCGGGCGCGAGCGCGGTCCCGGTCGGGAACTGATGGGTGGGGGTGAGGATCACCGCGCGGACGCCGGTCGCGGCGAGCGCGTCGACGTCGATCCCCCGCTCGTCGATCGGGACCGGCACTGCCTCCATTCCCAGGCGCGCGCAGATCACGATGTACTCGTCGTCGCCGGGGTCCTCGATCGCCACCCGCCTCACGCCGTCGTCGGCGAGCGAGCGAAGCACCAGGTTGATCCCCTGCGCGAACCCAGCGCAGATCACGATCTGCTCGGCGTCCGCGGCCGCGCCCCGGACGCGGCGAAGGTACGCCGCGAGCACCCGCCGCAGCGCGTCGGTCCCGCGCGGATCGCCGTACCCGAGCTCGGCCGGGGTGGCGTCGCGGCAGCTGTCGCGCATCGCGCGCGCCCAGTCGGCTCGCGGGAAGCTCGTGAGATCGGGGACGCCGGGGACGAAGTCGACCGCGAGCCGCGGTGAGGGGATCGGTCCGGTCGGCTCGGGTGCGGACGCCGGCGCCGGCACCCGCACTGGACGCCCGGACGGCGGCCGCCCTGATGCCTCCTCGGCGACCCGCGTGGCCGAGCCCGTCCGCGAGGTCAGGAACCCCTCGGCCTGGAGCTGGCTGTAGCACTCGAGCACGAGTCCGCGCGAGATTCCGAGCTCGGCGGCCAGCGCCCGCGACGACGGGAGGCGCTCGCCGGCGGCCAGCCGCCCGGAGCGGATCGCGTCGCGGAACTCGCGTTCGAGCTGGGCGCCGAGCGGCTCTGGTAGCGCTCGATCGAGCGTGAGCAGAAGCTCTGGCCCCAAACCGGCCCACTCGATCGCCATTGTTTTGGATCCTATCGGTGAGCCGGTCTCCCCGGGAGCGGCCAGCGGCCGCCGAGCCCGCGTCGATTCCGCCATTCCCGCCTACCCTGGTCCGATGCCACGACGGGCGTCACGTCTCCTTGTCGGCGTCCTCTGCGTGAGCACCGCCGCGTTCGTCCAGTCGGCATCCGGCAAGACGCCGCCGGTCGGACCGGTGCCCGTGCCGGCCGCCGGCCGCGCCGTGGACACGTCGCATCCGACCCGGGTGGTCGGGCGCGGAACTCCGGCCAGTTGCACCTCGGCCGCCGTCGTCGCCGCGGTTCGCGCGGGCGGAATCATCCGATTCTCGTGCGGGCGCAAGCCGGTCACGATCCGTATGAACGCCACCGCCAAGGTGGTCAACACCAGCCGCGAGGTCGTGCTTGACGGCGGCGGGCGCGTGACCCTCAGTGGTGAGGGCAGGCGCCGCATTCTGTACATGGACACTTGCGACCCGGCTCAGACGTGGACGACGTCGCACTGCCAGGATCAGGCCTCGCCGCGGCTGGTGGTCCAGAACCTGACTTTCACCGATGGGAACTCGACCGGCGCGGACTTCGACGGCGGCGGTGGCGGCGCGATCTTCGACCGCGGCGGCCGGCTGCGGATCGTCGACTCGGTGTTCACCGGGAACCGGTGCGAGCGCGAAGGACCGGACATCGGCGGCGCCGCCGTCCGGGCGCTGTCGCAGTACCGGGGCCTTCCCGTGTTCGTCACCGGTAGCCGCTTCGCCGGCAACGCGTGCAGCAACGGCGCGGCGCTCAGCAGCATCGGCGTGTCATGGACCGTGCTCAACTCCAGCTTCACGGACAACCGCGCGATCGGCAACGGCGCGAACCCCGCCGGTCCCGGCACCCCTGGCGGCGGGAGCGGTGGCGCGATCTACAACGACGGCGACCAAATGACGCTGACGATCGGCGGCAGCGAGTTCGTCGATAACCACGCGAACGAGGGCGGCGGCGCGATCTTCTTCGTCAGCGACGATCGGACCGGGACGATGTCGATCAGTCACAGCACGCTCGAGGACAACCCGAACGACCGGTTCCACACGCCCGGCCTGCCCGGGATCTACTTCCTCGGGGCCCGCTCGCCGGCGGTCACCGACTCGGTTCTTCGCTGACCTTTTTTGCACAACTTCGGACGGGTTAGTCGACCCGTCGACCGGCGCCTCCGCTTTGGACGGCGAGTCGGTCTGATTTCGGACGCAAACACTGCGGCGCGGTTGATCCTGTCCGGGCGCGCTGGTTGAATCGCGATGGGGCTATCGCCGGGAGGCGCCGGGGAACCGGAGGTAGAACGAGATGAGCCGTGAACTCGGCAGCCAGCCGCCGGAAGCGTCGGGGCGCCGCCGCTGGCGCGTTAGTAGGTCGTTGAAGGTGTTGGTGCCAACCGTCGCCGCCCTCGGTGCCGGGGCCGCCCTCGCCGTTGGGCAGATTCCCGGCTCGGGCAACACCTTCACAGGGTGTGTGTTGACAAACAACGATTTCACCGTGCCGCTCGGAAGCCTGCGGGTGCTTGATCCGTCGGTCTCAGGCGACACCGAGTGCACGACGGGTGAGGAGCAGATCAGCTGGAACCAGCAGGGTCCGACCGGTCCGCAGGGACCAGCGGGACCGACGGGCGCGACCGGCGCGGCCGGGGCGACCGGCGCCACCGGGCCGGCGGGCAGCGTGCAGGTCTCCTCAGGCCCGGGGGCGGACATCTTCATGTACCTCGCGCCAACCAACGACCTGGGCAAGCTCAGCGGTGAGTCGGGCGATCAGCTGACCCCGTCGAAGACGAAAGCCTTCGAGTTGTCGTCGTTCACGCTCGACGCATCGAATCCGATCTCGATCGGCAGCGCCACGACCGGGGCTGGGGCCGGAAAGGTGAAGTTCGAGCCGTTCCAGTTCGTCAAGCCAGTCGACAAGTACACCGCGGAGCTGTTCCAGGATCTGTCGTCCGGCACGAAGATCCCGTCGATCGAGATCGTCGTGCGCCGCCCCGGGGACAACGGGCTCGAGAACCCGCTGATCCAGTACATGCTGAAGCCGGTGATCCTCACGAACCTCCACATCTCCGGAGAGTCGAGGAGCGCCACCGAGACGGTTCAGGCCGAGTTCGGTGCGGTTCAGTTCGCCGTCTACGCGCAGAAGCCGAACGGACAGTCGACGGTGACCTCGACCGGCGGCTGGAACCAGATAACCAACAAGCCGGACACAACTATCGGCGGGCTCTCGCTGCCTGGTGCCGCGCACGGCGCGCGTAAGTAGCTCGACGAGGTAGCCGCGTCGACGAGGTCAGCCGCGGACCGTGGTGTCCAGCTCGAGCTGTAGCGGAGACGGCTCGAGCGGCTCCTCGGTCGCACGCGGCCGGCCGCGCTTGGCCCAGTGCGCGATCACGTCGTGCGCCCGGCAGCTCCGGTAGGTGATGCGCCGATCCAACGGTCCGATCGCGAGGCCACCCGGTGCGTTTCCGGTCACGAGCGCGTGGAAGCGGCGGCCGAGGCGATCGACCTCGACGATGTCCCCCGTCTGGATGCCCTCTAGCCGCATCGGGTGCAAGCTTACGAAGGCCCGAAGACGAGGCGGTCCGCGCCGAGGGCTAGATGGCCCCGACCAGGACGAGCAGTCCGATCGCGGCCAGCACGCCGGCCGTGAACAGGTTGCCCCAGCGCTCGAGCCATTCGCCCTGGATCTGGTAGCCGCCGCGCGCCGCGGCGAGCGTCAGGCCGACGATCGTCCCGATCGTGACCGCGGCGAAGATGACCACCGATCCGACCGCGGTCGCGATGCCGGCCGTGGTCGCGGCGAGAAACACCGGGAGGATCGTCAGGTCGGGCGAAGCGGCGGCGCCGAACGGGACCATCACCGCCGCGAGTCCGCCGAGTCGCCGAGACGTCCGCTCGGCGTCGTCGTGGTCGTGGTCGTTGCGCTCGTCGTGGTGATGCCGATCGTCATGGTGATGGTGGTGGCCGTGGTCGCCGTCGTGGTGATGGTGGCCGTGACCGGTCAGCTCGAGCAGCAGGAAGCCGACGCCGGTGGCGATCAGGATGCACCCGATGATCGTGTCCTGGGCATGCGCGATCGTCGAGCGGAACTGCAGCCCGATCGCGATGATCACCGCGCCGAGCGCGATCGAGACGAGCACGTGGGCGACCCCGGCGAGGCTCGAGAGGCGGGCGATCCGGGACATCGGATAGCGCCGGGTGCGGCCGACCACGGCCAGCGGGACCCAGTGATCGGGGAGGACCGCGTGCCCGAACCCCACGCCCGCCGCGGCGGCGAGCAGCGCTGGGCCGGTTGCGCTCACGTGCTCACAAGCTGCTCGGACGGGCGTACCGACAGCCCGAGCCGCAGGTGCTCGGTGTGCGAGACCGCCTCGGTGAGCAGCGAGCGGACATGCTCGTCGTGGAGCGCATAGATCACGTGCCGTCCGTCGCGCTCGCCGACGACGAGCCCGAGGTGGCGCAGCACGCGTAGCTGCTGGGAGATCGCGGGCTGCGCCATGCTCAGATCCCGAGCGAGGTCGCCCACCGAGCAGGGGCCGACGCCGAGTCGGCTGAGGATTCGCACCCGGCTCGGAGTCGCGAGCGCGTGCATCGTCTCTGCGACCGATCGAGCGGTATCGGACGAAAGGAACGCGAGGTCCGGTTCGGTGCCATGACTCATGCCGGCATTATTGCATGCGCACTCGTGAATATATGCTTGTCAGAGCCAGGGACTGACGAGGATCGCGAGGTCGACGACGAACAGCACGATCACGACATCGTTGAGCACGGCGTTCCCGGGAAGCCCGGGCGCGATCTGCACGATCCCCCACAGCGCAAACGCACTCACCAGAATCGAGCGCGTGAGCAGTTCGCGGACGCCCTGGTGATGCGCGAACAGGTGCGCGAGGTACGCCGCGGCCGCGAGAAACAACGTCGCTCCCTCGAGCGCGCGCGCCGGCGATCCGCCTCCAAGTACGCGCGCGCCGATCGCTAGCAGGCCGGCGACCACGCTCGCCGCGATCAACGCACCGGCGAGCTGGCGAAAGCTTGTCCGACGAGCTCCTACGATCCGATCCATCGCAGCCACCCTGGCACTTCAACCGCGGTTGAAGTCAAGGTGCCGCCGACCGACGAGCCACCCACCCCGATGACTGACGAAGACTCCATCTCGCTCGCGCTGTCGTGGAGCGGCGGCAAGGACTCGGCACTCGCGCTTTGGGTGCTCGCAACGGAGCACCGGGTCACGCCTCGCGCGTTGATCACGACCGTCACCGACGCCTACGAGCGGATCTCGATGCACGGCGTCCGGCGGTCGCTGCTCGCCCTCCAGGCCGCCGCTGTCGGAGTTCGGCTGGTCGAGGTCGAGATTCCGGCCGGGTGCACCAACGAGATGTACGAGCGGCGCATGGAGCAGACGCTCGCGTCGGACCCGCTGCGCGACGTCGAGGCCGTCGCGTTCGGCGACCTGTTCCTCGAGGACGTCCGCGCCTACCGCGAGGATCGCCTGGCCAGCGCGGGGAAGCGAGCGTGCTTCCCGCTCTGGCACCGGGACACCGCGGGCCTCGCTCGTGAGTTCATCGCCGCCGGGTTCGAAGCGATCATCGTGTGCGTCGATCCAGCCAAGCTCGACCGCTCGTTCGCGGGCCGGCGCTTCGACCAGCGGCTACTCGACGATCTCCCCACGGGTGTCGACCCGTGCGGGGAGAACGGAGAGTTCCACACGTTCGTCTACGCCGGGCCGATCCTGTCAGCGCCGCTCACGATTCGGATTGGCGAAACCGTCGAGCGCGAGGGGTTTGTGTTCACCGACCTGACGGCCGGCGGCCACGCCCGCGAGTGAAATGAACGGAAAATGCCACGAGCGTTCGCAGAGAATCTTGCGATGAGCGGCAGGAATGGCGCGACGAACGGCCGGTCCGCGGACGCCAGGCGCCCCGGAGCTTGCCGGTAATATCCCACGCGGTCGCAGGACCGCCGATCGAGGGAGAGTAGACGGCATGGAAGTGGCGTTGGGATTGCTGCTGGTCTTTGCCGTCGCGGCATCCGGTCTTGGCGCCTGGCGGCTCACTTCGTCGCCGCGGCGCGTCCTCAGTCCGGAGCGCGAGGCGATGCGCAGCGCCTTGCACCATGCGATTGCGACGCTCCCGCACCTTCGGCGTGGCCTCGACGAGACGAGCGCCAAGGCGGCCGCACCTCACCTGCGCGCGTTGACGCAGGCAACGGCCGTCGCGATAACCAACGGCGACCGCGTTCTGGCTCTCGACGGGATCAACGGCTTCGACGCCCCCGCCGAGCATCTCCGCGATCTGGCGGCGCAGGTCATGGACGGCCGCGTCCACGTCGAGCCGCGTACGAACGCCGTCCGGCTGTCGGGGGCAAACGGCGGCGCGGTTGTGGCTCCCCTGGTCATAAAGGACGCGAGCGTCGGCGCGCTGATCGCGCTCTACGGCCGGGAGCACCGGCTTCGACCCGACGACGCGCGGGTCGTAGGGGAGGCCGCAGCGCTCGTCTCGGCGCAGGTCGAGCTGTCGGTGGTGGCTGACCAGGAGGAACGCCTGACGCGCGCGGAGCTGCACGCCCTACGCGCTCGAATTTCACCTCACTTCATCTACAACTCACTCGCCGCGATCGCGAGCTATATCCACTCGAGCCCCGAAGAGGCCCGGGAGTTACTCGCGGAGTTTGCCGAGTTCACCCGATATTCGTTCAGGCGGGAACGCACGTATGTCACTCTCGCCGAGGAGTTACATTACGTGCAGAAGTACCTGCGTCTGGAACAGGCCCGGTTTCGCGATCGCCTGACGGTGCGCGTACAGGTGGATCCGGACGTGCTCCAGACGGTCGTCCCCGTCCTGTCGCTGCAGCCGCTCGTCGAGAACGCGGTCAAGCACGGAGTCGAGACGAGGTCGGGTCAGCGCACGATCGAGATCGTCGGGTTCGATCGCGACGTCGACGTCGAACTGCGCGTTCGCGATGATGGAATCGGTATGAGCCCGTCCGAGGTGGCGATGGCACTGAGCGGCGAGGCGGAAGGCACCGGACTGCACAACGTGGACCGACGTCTCCGCGCCACCTTCGGAGACAACTACGGCCTCGAGATCGAAACCGAACCCGACGGCGGGACGACCGTGGTCCTCGCGGTCCCCAAGTTCCGCGTGGGGGTCCGCACCGCGTGAGTGACTCGGCGCTCAGCGTGCTCGCGGTCGATGACGAGATACCGCAGCTGGAGGATCTCGCTCGGCTGCTGAGGGAGAACCGTCGCGTGAGCGACGTCGAGACCGCCGCGAGCGCGCGCGATGCGGTGATCATGGCGCGTGAGCGCGGCTACGACGCGATCTTCCTCGACGTCCGCATGCCCGAGCTCGACGGACTCGAGCTCGCCAAGGTGCTGAACGCGTTCCCGAACGCGCCGGCACTGGTATTCGTCAGCGCGTTCGACACCTCGGCGGTTGCCACGTTCGAGCTGCGCGCACTCGACTACCTGATGAAGCCCGTGACACCGCAGCGGATCGACGAGGCGCTCAAGCGGGTCGAAGCCGCGGCGCCGACCGCGACGGACACCGCCGAGCCGGCCGCTGATCGCGACTCCTCGCATGGGCTGGACGTGATCGCCGTCCACGATCTGCGCGCGCGGGGCATGCGCCTGCTGGCGCGCAACTCAATCCTGTACGTCATGGCCTATGGCGACTACGTCCGGGTGTACGCCGACAGCGGACGCTATCTGTTGCGCTCGTCGCTGACGGACGTCGAGCGCCGCTTTACCGGGCCGGAGTTCCTGCGTGTGCACCGTCAGTACCTCGTGAATCTCACTCGCGCGGTCGAGATTCATGCCCAGCTAAACGGCACCGCGGTGATGAGGTTCGAGAACGGGGTCGAGATACCGGTGGCGCGCCGGCACGTTCCGGAATTGCGTCGCCGGGTGCGCAAGTGAGCTGGAGCTCGCGACCGACTCGGCGGACGCCCCGCGATGAGCTGGCCGAGGACACCGCTCACGGCGAGTTGTATCTGAGCCAGCTAAGGCGGGCGCAGCTCGAGCTGTCGTTGCTCGGCCTGCTCGCGTTCGGAGGGGTGGTCGGCTCGCTCCCATTGCTGTTCGCGCTGATCCCGTCGCTCGGGCATATCGCGGTGATCGGCATTCCGCTGGCCGCCTGGTTGGTCGCCGCTCCGGCGTTCCCGGTCTTCGTGGTGATCGGCGCCGTCTACGAGCGGCGTGCCAACGCGCTCGATCAGTCGTTCCGCGATCTCATCCGCGAGGAATGACCCTTGCGATAATCGCCGTCGCGGCGGTGACGCTGGCGACGGTGGGGATCGGAGCATGGGGCGTTCGGTTCGCGCGAACGACGTCGGACCTCTACGTCGCTTCGCGAGCGATATCGCCATGGTGGAACGCGGCTGCGGTCTCCGGCGAATACCTGTCGGCTGCGAGCTTCCTCGGCATCGCCGGGCTCGCGATGCAGATCGGCGTGCCCGCCCTGTGGCAAGCGGTTGGATTCGCCGCGGGCTACCTGGCGCTGCTCCTGTTCGTCGCCGCGCCGCTGCGCCGATTCGGGTCGTACACGCTGCCGGATTTCGCGGAGGGACGGTTGGCCAGCCCGTCGCTGCGAGGGCTGGCGGTCGCCGCAGTGCTCGCGATCGACGGCTTCTACCTCGTCCCCCAGTTGAAGGGCGCGGGAATCGCGTTCGGCGAGGTCGTGGGTGCGCCGTACTGGGCGGGGATCGTGGTGGTCGGAATCGTCGTGAGCCTGTACGTGGCGCTCGGCGGGATGCGTGGCGTCAGCTACGTGCAGGCGTTCCAGTTCTGGGTGAAGACGGTGACGATCGCGTTTCCGGCGATCGTGCTGCTGGTGTACCTCGGAGGCATCCCTAACCACGCCGCCGTGTTCGGGAATGAGTACCCACACGCCGGGCGAGCCGGGCTCGTCGTCAACCTTCACCAACCCGCGCTCGTGCGGTTCCCGACGGCTGCGCGGTTCGAGATCGACGGACACCCCGAGTACGCGCGCGCCGGCGAGGCGGTCACGCTCCCGGCGGCCCGCATCTCGCTGCCGCCGGGAGCGACGGTCCCGGTTCCGAACGGGACTCCTGCTCAGCGCGGAAGCGACTGGGCTCGGCCCGTGACCTCCCACGGCGAGGGTTCTCCTCTGTACATCTACTCGCTGCTGCTCGCGACGTTCCTGGGGACGATGGGGCTACCGCACATCCTCGTCCGCTTCTACACCAACCCCGATGGTCCCGCCGCCCGCCGAACAACCGTGCGCGTCCTCGCCCTGCTGTCGGTGTTCTACCTGTTCCCGGCGGTGTACGGCGCGCTTGGCCGGGCGCTCGCTCCGGGGCTGTACGTGACCGGTCAGACCGACACCGTCGTGCTCACGCTTCCGGCCCTCGCGTGGCCAGGAACCGGCGGCAACATCCTCGGTGCGATGACGGCGGCCGGAGCGTTCGCGGCCTTCATGTCGACCTCGTCAGGCCTGCTGATCTCGATCGCCGGGACGATCTCGTACGACGTCTGGGGGCGCGGCCGGCGGCCGGTCAGCCTCGCGGTGCGCCGCCGCCGGTTCCGAATCGTGGCGGCGCTCGGCATGGCGGGTCCGGCGATCCTGGCGCTGGCCGTGCGGAACGTCGACATCAGCATCATGGTCGGGTGGGCGTTCGCGCTCGCGGCCAGCACGTTCTGCCCGCTGTTCCTGCTCGGGATCTGGTGGTCGCGGCTGACCGCGCAGGGCGCCGCCGCCGGCATCGTGATCGGGGGCGTGCTGGCGATCGGCGCGATCCTCGTCGGGGCGCTCGTCGGCGCACAGGGCGCCGGCGGCGCGGTCAACGCGCTCCTGACCCAGCCCGCGATCATCACGGTGCCGGTGGCGTTCGCCGCGATGATCGCCGTGTCGTTGGTGACCGGGCGCCCAGAGGACGTGAGCTCGCAGATGCTGGCGCTACATGCGCCCGAGGGGCTGGGTCTCGAGGCGCTCGAGCGCGCACGGGCATGAACACCGGTCCCATCGGGCGGGACGACGGCATTAGGATGCGAGCACCGTGCTGACCGATCTCCCTCCCGCGACCGCCTGGACCAACTGGGTCGGCAATCAATCGTTCACCCCGGCCTACGAGGCGGCGCCGCGCGACGAGGACGAAGTGGCGACGCTCGTGCGGGACGCCGCCGAGCGTGGGGCACGCGTCCGGGTGTCGGCCGCGCGCCATTCGTTTACGCCGGTCGTCGAGACCGACGGCCTCCTGCTCGACCTCTCCGGGCTGAGAGGCGTCGTCGAGGCCGATCCCCGGAGCAAGCGCGCGAGCGCCCTGGCCGGCACGCTGATCCGCGACTTCTACGAGCCGTTGTGGCGGGAGGGTCTCGCGCTCAAGAACCAGGGCGACATCGACACCCAGCAGATCGCGGGCGCGGTGTCGACCGCCACCCACGGATCCGGGATCAGGAACAAGTGCTTCTCGGGCGTGGTCCGAGGCGTCCGCCTGGTCACGGCAACGGGCGAAATCCGCGACATCGGTGAGAGCGAGCCCGACCTGCTGCGCGCCGCTCAGGTATCGATCGGGATGCTCGGAGTGATGACCCGGCTCGAGCTCGATGTGACCGACGCCTACCGGCTCACCGAGCAGGTCGACCTGTGGGCCTGGGAGGAGGTGCTCGAGCGCTGGGACGAGCTCGTCCACGAGCACCGGCACTTCGGCTTCTTCTGGCTACCAACCGAGGAGTCGGCAGCGCTATACAACCTCGACACGCACGGTCAGACGATGGCCGATAAGTGCTACGTGAAGATCTACGACGACGCCGGACCGGATCAGCCCGACAGCGCGGAGGAGGGGCGGCGCACCGATCGCTGTTACCGGATCTACCCGATGGTCTACGACCCGAACTTTCACGAGCTCGAGTACTTCGTGCCGCTGGAACAAGGTCCCGATGCCCTCAAGGCGATGCGCGACCTGATGCTCCGGAGCCTGCCCGACTCGGTCTTCCCGCTCGAGGTGCGCACGGTCGGGCCGGACGACGCGTACCTCTCGCCGAACTACAACACGGCGACGACGGTGATCTCGGTATCGGGAAAGCCGGGCACCGACTACTGGGACTACCTCCGCTCCGTCGACGCGCTCCTGGCGGAGTTCTCCGCGCGTGTGCACTGGGGGAAGCTGCACTTCCTGACCCCGGAGCGACTGCACGCTCTGTATCCGGAAGCCGACAAGTTCATCGCCCTGCGGCGCGAGCTCGACCCCGAGGGCGTATTCCTCAACTCCCACCTGCGCGAGCTGTTCGCCTGACGCGGACGGCCGCGGTCTGGGTTCACAGGGCGCGCGGCGGGTATTGACGTCCTGGTTACGCGCGATCAGCCACCATCCCGCCCAATGTCGGTTGAACACCCCCGACGGGCTGCGAATCGAAGGACGGTGTCGCGGCGCTGGAGCGGACTGGCGACGGCAATCGCCGGGGCGGTCGTCATCGGCGTGCTCGTGTGGGTCGCGGCGCCGGGGAAGGTGCTCGACACAGTGCGCGACATGAACACCGCGTGGCTCGTTGCGGCGGTCGCGCTGGAGGTGGGATCGTGCCTCAGCTACCTGGTCGTCTTCCGCTACTTCTTCCCCGAGCCGCCGCCCCCGACGAGCCGCCGGGTGGCGTGGATCGCGATGGGCGCCGGGGCGGTGCTGCCCGGTGGGAACATCTCTTCGGCCGCAGCCACCGGTGTCCTGATGCGTCGTCACGGCATCGAGACCCGGCAGCTGCTCGGTCGCTGCGCGGCGCTCCTGTGCCTGCTCACCGCGTTCGGGTTTGCGGTGAACGGCGCGGCTGGGGTGTTGCTGCTCGCCGGCGTCCCGGACGGCCCGCTCGATCTGAGCCATGCCGGGATCCCGGTGCTCGTGTCGCTGTTCGTCCTTTCCGGAGCGGCCGTGGTCGCTCTCACGAGTCGTCACTTCGGCGACCGCACTCCCAAGGTCGTTCGCGGTGTCGCGGCGGGGCTCGAGGGCGCGTGGGCGGCGGTCCTGGATCCGAGCTGGAGGCTGCTGGGCGCCGCCGGCTTCCTGTGCCTGGACATGGCCGCGCTGTGGGCGGCGTGTGCCGCGACCGGTCATCGCCTCGGCTTCCTGGCGGTCTTGATCGCCTACTGCATCGGTTATCTCGCGACGGCCATTCCGATGCCGGCCGGGCTCGGGGTGCTCGATGCGGGACTCGCCGGCGCACTGGTTCTCTACGGCCTTCCGGCGACGGCGTCGGTCGGCGCCGTGCTCGTGTATCACGCGATCTCGATCTGGGTGCCCGGATTGGGCGGACTGATCGCGTGGTTGTCGGCGAGGCGCTCGGGGGCGCTCGAGCGCACCGATACCGGCCCGCCGCGACTCGGCGCGCTCCGGCTCGCCCAGGCGGCCGAGCCGGACGGTTGATCGCTTCCGGCCGACACTTGCAACACTCCGGGCGTGGTCCGCACGGCGACTCTTGATCCGATGCCGAAGCCGCGACTGCGCGGCGTCCTGCACCAGTGGGCGTTCGCGGTCTCGCTGGTCACCGGCTGCGCCCTCGTGCTCGAGGCCGGGTCGGCGCGCGCGCGGGTCGCGGTGGCGGTGTACGCCCTTAGCGTCGCCGCCCTATTCGGCACGAGCGCCCTGTACCACCGGATCCAGTGGCGTTCGCTCGGCGTCCGTCGCTGGGTGCGACGGCTCGACCACACGATGATCTTCGTCCTGATCGCCGGGAGCTACACGCCCTTCGGGTTGCTCGTGCTGCCTGGAACGCTCGGGCTCGTGATCCTGATCGCGGCGTGGACGGGCGCGCTCGCCGGCGCTGTGTTCAAGCTCGTCTGGATCGACGCTCCCGGCTGGCTGGGCGCGGCCACGTACGTCGCGCTCGGCTGGATCGCGCTCGTAGCGCTGCCGGAGCTTCTGGACCGGCTCGGCGTCGCCGCGGTCGGAGCGCTCGCGCTCGGTGGCGTGCTCTACAGCGCCGGCGCGGTGATCTACGCGCACAAGCGACCCGACCCGGCGCCGACCGTGTTCGGCTTCCACGAGCTGTTCCATCTGCTCGTGATCATCGCGGCGGCGCTCCAGTACGCGGTCGTCGCGTTCTGGATCGTGTAACCGGCGTTGCGCGAAACCACGAGGTGACCTGCTACGTTCGGCTGAGCGGTCGGCCCCTCGTCGGCCGCGAGGCAGCTTGCTTGGGTCCCGCTCGCAGCGGTTCGGGTCAGCCATCGCCTCCCGAATCGTCAGCGGCCCACGTGGGCTGTCAAGGAGTTGTGCATGTCAACAGAATCTTTCGCCGATCTCGGTGTCTCCGACACCGTCATCGGTTCCCTCTCGCGGATGGGGATCGCCGAGCCGTTCGCGATCCAGCGCGCCGTGATCGCTGATGCGATCGCCGGCCGCGACGTGATCGCGAAGTCGCCCACCGGGTCGGGCAAGACGCTCGCTTTCGGGATCCCGCTGGTCGAACGGCTCCAGGCCGAGGGCCGGCGGCCCGCGGGTCTCGTGCTCGCACCGACCCGCGAGCTCGCCACGCAGATCGTCGATGACATCCGCGGGATCGCTCATGCGCGGGCCCTGCGCGTCACCGCCGTCTACGGCGGGGTGGGCCTGGTCAAGCAGGCCAAGGACGCGGCCGCGTCGCATCTCCTGGTCGCGACCCCGGGGCGCCTCGAGGATCTGCTCGCGCGTGGCGCGTTCACGCTCGAGAACGTCAGGATGCTGATCCTCGACGAGGCCGACCGGATGCTCGACATGGGCTTTCGCCCGGCGATCGACCGGATCGTCGCAGCCTGCCCACGGAAGCGCCAGACGCTGTTCTTTTCCGCCACGCTCGACGGCGAGGCCGGGCAGCTCGCCGGACGCTACGCGCACGACCCGGTGACCCACGAGCATGGGCCGAAGGCGCGACGCGCCAACGCGGAGATCGAGCACAGGTTCGTGCACGTCGAGCACGAGCACCGCGTCGAAGCGCTCGTCCACGAGCTCGAAGGCGAGCGCGAGCTCACGCTCGTGTTCGTCCGGACCAAGCACGGAGCCGACCGCCTCGTCAAGCGGCTCGCGAGGCACGGCGTCAAGGCGATGGCGATGCACGGCAACAAGTCACAGCGCCAGCGCGAGCAGGCTCTGTCGCGCTTCGAGTCCGGCGCCGTCGACACCCTCGTCGCGACCGATGTAGCGGCCCGCGGGATCGACGTCGAAGGGATCTCGCACGTGATCAACTTCGATCCGCCGCAGGACAGCGAGACCTACGTGCACCGGATCGGCCGCACCGGTCGCGCCGGTCGCAAGGGCATCGGGATCACGCTCCTCTCACCCGACCAGCGCCGCGACGTCACCGAACTCGCCGGCCAGCTCGGCCTCGACCATGGGCTTCGCAGCCCGGGGCCGCGAAGCTCCACCGCGACTCCTGCGCGGCGCGACCGCGCTCGCAACCGGCGCACCACCCGCCGGCGCTAGTCGATTAGTCGATTAGTCGAACAGCGCCCGGGCGTACCAGTCGCGGTTGTTGCGCACGCCCGGCAGCGCGAAGAAGTACCCGCCTCCGACCGGCGTGATGTAGTCGACCATCGGCTCGCCGATCAGCCTGTTCTGGTTCGCGACGAACTGCCGGACGAGGTTCTGCTGGAAGGCGTTGAAGATCAGTCCCATATCGAGGTTGCCCGCGAGGTCGACGCCGTTGTCGTAGTTGTAGCCGCGGCGGAAGATGCGGCTCTCCTCGGTGCCCTTGGTGCGAGGGTTTGCGAGCCGTATGTGGGCGTTCAGCGGGATCGTCTTCCCCTTCGGGTCGGCGGCGAAGTCGGGGGTCGCGGTCAGGCTGTGCGAGCCGAGCACGGTGCCGCTCGCGCGATCACGACCGATCATCGTCTGCTGCTCGTTCAGTGACACCCGGTCCCAGAACTCGATCAGCATCCGGATGATCCGGCAGACGTGGTAGCTGCCGCCGGTCGCCCAGGCCGGCTCACCGGTTCCGCGGACCACCCACAACAGCCGGTCGGCGACCACGGGGTCGGTGACGTTCGGGTTGGCGATGCCGTCCATGAAGCCGAAGTGGTTGCGGGGGACGCCGGCGGGCCGCTCCGGCGAGACGAAGCCGTCCATCCGCCACAGGATCTGCATGCCACCGCGGGTGTGCTTGGCGATGTCCCTGAGCGCATGGATCGTGGTGTCCTGGCGACCCGCGCAGATCTGGAGGAACAGGTCGCCGCCACACAGCGCCGGGTCGAGCGCGTCATTGGGGAACGACGTCATCTCGGTCAGGTGCTTCGGCTTGCGGCCGGCGATCCCGAAGCGACCGTCGAACAGGGTCGATCCAAACCCCACCGTCAAGGTCAGGCCGTCGGCGGGCACGTCCGGGCCGAGCGTGCCGCTGTCTGATGGTGGCGCCACCGGCCCGGGGTTGGGCGGGACGCCGCCTTTGGTCAGGAAGAGTGCGCGCGCGGTCAGCGTCTTCAGCAGATCGATCAGCTCGCCGCGACCGGCCGCGGTGACGTTGAACGAGACGAAGCACGCTGCCGGCGGCGGCGGGTTGACGATCCCCGCCTGCCACGGGCCGTGGAACGGGATCGCCGGCAGCCGGGCCGCGGGGTCGGACGCGACCGCGTACTGGAAGCGACCGTCGGCCTGAAGCGGGTCTCCCGAGCCCGACCCCCGCCCGGCCGCCTCGCCGTCGGACGCGCGGGTTGCTCCGAGCGCGCCGGCGCCGACCACGGCGGCTCCGGTGCGAGTGAGGAACTGGCGACGATCGAACATCACGCCCCAGCCTGAATCGACAGCGCATCAATCACGGCTGTCGACGATTCTGGCACGCGCGACCGGGTGGCGTTTGCGCCCGCAACAGTGCTGTCAAGCCGCGGCGTCCCGATCGTGCCGGTGCCAGACTCTGATCTCGTGCCGGCGACCAGGCGTGCAACCTCGATCGCAGCGGGTGCCGTGGCGCTCGCTGTCGTCGCCGTCGCGGTTCTCGTGGCGTTCGGACCGCTCGGAGGGTCCGGGCAGCCCGCGTGCTCGTCGTACCCGGCTCCCGGCAGCGTCGCCCCTGCGGGCACGAAGGTGCCGGCCGCGCTTGCGTCCCGGTACTCGCTGTTCAGCGACCCCCAGCGAGCCGCGGACAGGCTCACGCCCGGGGAGGTCGCGTCGCTCCACGCGTCCGGCCTGATGATGTCGGCGAGCCGGCTGGTCGGCGGCGCGGGCTTGGGCGGGCGCATCTACGTGGTCCCCGCCGAGCACCTGCTCGCGACCAGCCTGGCGCCGGCGCGATGCCTGTCGCGGGTGCAAAGGCTGATCCAGCAGGAGACGCTGCCGTTGCTGCGCAGCGAGTACCGGCAAGCCGCACTCTGCATCGTCGTCTTGTACGGCGCGACCCGAACGGAGGATTGCGCCCCGGCCACCGGAACCCCGTACGCCCTGATGTCGGAGATCGGCACGCCCGGCTTCGGGTTGGTGCCCGACGGGGTCAGCGCGGTCACGGTGACCTACCAGATCGCGCCACCGCGGACGATTGCGGTCGATCGCAACTTCTTCGTGGTCGGGTCCGCGCCTCGGACGGCGCCGCCATGTGGGGTGCAGTGGCTCGACCCGACCGGGAATGTGATCAAGACCCCCGTCGGCTGCTCTTTCCTGACGATCGAGAGGGGGGACTTGAGCGCCTACCGCGGCTACGTCGCGAGCAAGCTGTCGACGCTGCGCGGGCAGGTCTCCGCCCTGAGCGCGGCGATCGGCGCGGGCAGCCTCGCGAGCGCGCGGTCGGAGTGGCTGGCGGCACACGTGACGTGGCTCGGGATCGGCCAGGACGACGGAGCGTACGGCGCCTTTGGAACGCTCGGGGGCCAGATCGACGGCCTGGCCGCCGGCCATCCACGGGGGACGGCCGATCCGGGCTTCACCGGCTTTCACCGGGTCGAGTTCGACCTCTGGACCGAGCACGACCTGCGCGCGGCCGCCGCCGACACCGCCACGCTCCGCCGCCTGCTCGGGCAGCTGATGAAGGCCCCGCTCACGACGTACCTCCCAGCCACCGCCACCGGGCTCGGTAACTGGCTGCTCCGGCCGCACGAGGTGCTCGAGGACGCGCTCCGCGATTCGCTGAGCGCCGACGACGACTCCGGCAGCCACTCCGACCTCGTGTCGGTCGGCGCGGACGTCACCGCCGTGCGGACGATGCTCGGCGAGCTCGCGCCCGCGATCAACCCCGTCGCGCCGCAGCTCGTCGGCGATGCGCGCGCCGAGCTCGACGCGCTCAGCAGTGCGATTCAGGCGACGGGCGCCGGCGGCCGTTCGATCTCGATTCAGAACCTCCCGACCAGGCAACGCCAGCAGATCGACGCCGACGTCGGGGCCGCGCTCGAGACGCTCGCCCCGATTCCGGACCTGCTCACGAGCACGGGATCGAACTCGCCGAATACGTGACGGTCATCGCGCCCGCGGATCCGGTCCGCGCAGGTCCCACCGGTTCCCGGCGACGTCGAGGAACACTGCGACCTGCCCATACGGCTCGCGGCGCGGCTCCCCGACGAACTCGACGCCCGCGTCGCGCATGCGGGCGTACGTGGCCTCGAACTCGTCGACGCGCAGGAACAGCCCGACGCGGCCGGCGAACTGGTCGCCGACGCTTCGCTCCTGACGGTCACCGTCGGCTCGGGCGAGCAGCAGCGCGGTCGCCCCGCCGGGCGGCCGGACCACCACCCAGCGCTTCGGGCGTCCATCGTTGGTCAGCGCCGGCGAGTCCTCGACGAGCTCAAAGCCGAGGACGTCGACGAAGAATCGGATCGCGTCGTCGTAGTCGTCGACGATCAGGGCAACCTGGTCGATCTGCATCCGCCTCAAGTGCATCAGCTCTCCGGGTCATGTGTCCTCGCCCCGTGCAGCGCCGTCGACGCTCGGCTCGTATACGGTCGCCGCTCCGAACCGCGGCGTCAACGCCTCGAGCAGCAGCTGAGCGAGGACCGCGGCGCAGACGAGCCCGACAAATACGAGCGGTGCGAGCCCGCCGCCGGCGGCCGCGAGCGCGATGGCCACCCCCGCCAGGCAGATGCGGCCGAGGAATGACCGATCGCGCAGCGAAGTCCATTCGGCGCCGACGTGGATCGCCGCCAGCGACAACGCGAATGCCCCGACTCCGCCGGCGACCGCCCACCGAGCGCCGGCCTCGAGACCCGGCTGCGCCGCGTGGGTGATGGCGAGCTTGGTGCCCTCGCCGAACACCGCGACGCCGGCCAGCAACGGGAAGTGGCAGTAGACGTAGACCAGCCCGAGAGCGCCCCGCCCGACCACCGAGGTATCAGCCAGGTCGAAGTAGATCCACCACAGACACAGCGCGACCACGAAGCACAGCCCGCCGACGATCCACGACTCGGCGGTGAACTCGAGCCCGGCGACACCCGCCACAGCGGCCAGCACCGATTCGCCGAGAACGATGATGAAGAACGTGCCGAAGCGTTCCGTGAGGTGTGAGATGACGACGCTATGGCCCTTGAGCGAGGCCCACGCTAGGACCGCGATCACGAGATCGATCACCATCGCGGCGCCCCAGAGCGCAAAGCGGAACGGGACGGGCACGAAGATCGAAACGAGCCACAGCCCGGTCGTGAACGAGTAGCCGACGAGGTATATGTCCGCGAGCCTGCGGCCGTCTCCGTCCACGTGGTACCGGGCGCGGGCGTACAGCGCGAGCAGCAGCACACGAACGACCACGTACGCGACGGCGAACCCGACCGTCCCGCCGTCACCCGCCATCACCCGGTGGACGTTGATCGCGAGCGCCGCGATCGCGAGCATCGCCCCGGACTTCGCGAGCCGGAAGATCAGGTCGTCGGTGTCGAAGCGGTTCGCGTACAACGTGTAGAGAACCCAGGCCCAGACGACGACCACGAACAGTGCCGCAAAGCGGGCGAACACCGCCGCCGACGGGTCCCGCGCGAGCGGCGTGCCGAGTTGGCTGACCGCGGCGACGAACACCAGGTCGAAGAACAGCTCAAACCACGTCGCATGGCGTTCCTCGCTCGGGTCGGCGGTAGTCCGCAGGCGCGGCGGCTCGAGCCGGAACGTCCCGCCGGCGCCGAGGACTCGACCCGGGGGCGGCTCGTCAGGCTGCGGTGGGCTGACGGTCAGCTGCCTTGTAGAACTGCGTTTCGCCGTTGCCGAACGACCAGTTCTCGGGCGCCGTCTCCACAACCGAGATCAAGACGTCCTGCGACCGGACGCCCGGATTGTCCGACAGCCGAGCGACGATCCGCTGGTACATCGCCAGCTTGGCCTCGACGGTCTTGCCGGGCGCCCAGAAGACCTGGATCTGAACTAGGTCGTCGCTCCGATCGATCCCGAGAAACGACCCGTAGGCGAACTCGTCCTCGCCGTGCTCTGAGATCGCCATGAAGCGGTCTCCCTCCTTGATCGCGACCGTCTCGCGCATCGCCTCGTAGATCTCGTCCATCAATGCCCGCTTGTATTCCGGTGTCTTGCCTGCGCGGATCGTAATACGGGTGAGTGGCATTGTGAGCTCCTATCTCTCGATCAACTGGTCGGCGACCGCGTCGAGGTCGGCGCCGATGTAGTCCGGCTGGGGGCCGACGTCGAGTGGGGCGTTGCCGTCCCGGAGGATCAGCGCGGCCTGCCACCCGGCTGCGACGGCCCCGAGCGTGTCCCAGGCGTGACACGCGATCAGGCAGATGTCGCCGGGGTCGACGTCGAGTTCGCGGGCGACCGACTGGTATGCCTCGCGCGCCGGCTTGTGACGCCGCACGGTCTCGTCGACGCTGAAGCGGCGCTCGAACACGTCGATCACGCCCGCCTGCTCGAGTTGCCGACCGGAGATCTCGAGCGTGTTGTCGGTGAGCGTGAACAACCGGAAGCCGTTGTCCCGGAGCCGGCGCAGCGCGTCGGGGACCTCAGGATGGGCTGGCATCGACGCGAACCGGTCCGTGAGCTCCGCCGCGTCGGCGTCAGTGATCGCGATCCCGCGGGTGGTGGCGAACATCCGCAGCACGGCGGCCCCGATGTCGGTGAACGGGACGTACACCCCGCCGAGCGTGAGTGCCTCGGAGTACGTGATCAACCCGCCAAACCAGAGCCGCAGGGCGGCCGGATCGTCAAAGATCCGGTCGAACGTCGGCCGGAGGGTTTCGAGGTCGAGCAGTGTCTCGTTGACGTCGAACACGATGAGCGGTCGCTGATCCATAGGGAGCCTTTCGTTTCTGGGGGCGAATGGGTGGCGCATGCAGCGCGCCGGACGAACTACTCGAAGGACTCCCTGGCCTTCCGCTCGTCCCACAGGTAGCGCTCGAGCGCGGGGAGCGATGACCGCGCGAGCGAGATGCCGAACTCGGGCTCGCTCCGCTTGCCGACGTTGTCACGGTCGGTGAACGGAGGCGACGCGTGGAGCCACTCGGTGCTCGGCACGAGGTAGAGATCCGGATTCTCCGCGCCGGCGAGCAGGACGATCGCCGCAAACCGGGTGCCCGCGGGAGCAAGACGGCGCTTGGTCCAGAACACGTAGCCGCCGACCCGCTGTGTGGACACGAACACCTCGATCTCGCGGCCCGACGGAGTCTTCAGGCCCAGCTTGCCGTCGATCAGGCTGCTCGGCGCCTGAACGGTGCACCCCAAGCCCTGCAGTCGCTCGGTGACGATCGTCTTGCCGAGCGCGATCCGCTCGCTTCGGTTGAGCTCCGACCACCGGTCGCTTGTGCTCGTACTCGATGTGCTCATGGCGTCTCACTTTCACGGTGGGGCGGGCCGTCGAGAGCCCGTGTCGCGACATGAGTGAGGTCGCCGGCCCGGTTCTTACCGCCGGCGAGTCCGGCCTTGACTTGGAGCGCGCTCCAAGTCCTAAGCTGGGCCAATGACCAAGATCTCTTTCGACGGGGCCGTGTTTGATGAATAGACGACGGCTGGGAAGCCAGGGGCTGGAGGTCTCGGCCGAGGGCCTGGGTTGCATGGGGATGACCTGGGCCTACGGCGCGGGCGACGAGGAGGCGGGCGCGGCGACGATCGACCGGGCGCTCGAGCTCGGGATCACGTTCCTCCGCCGCACGTTGTCCGGGCTGCCGTCGGTCGCGCGGTCGGTCGGGCGGTCCGAATCGCCGGCCGGCGCGACCGGTTCGAGATAGCACCGGGTCGATCCGACCGTGCCGATCGAAGAGACGGTCGGTGCGATGGCCGAGCTCGTGGCGACGGGCAAGGTTCGCTATCTGGGGTTGTCCGAGGCCTCGTCGGAGACGATCCGCCGCGCGCACGCGACGCATCCGATCACCGCAGTCCAGAGCGAGTATTCGCTTTGGACGCGCGACCCGGAGGACGACGTCCTGACGACGCTGCGAGAGCTCGGTATCGGACTCGTGGCCTACTCACCGCTCGGGCGCGGGTTCCTCACGGGCCAGATCCGAACGCTCGACGACCTGCCCGAGGACGATTGGCGTCGCTCGAACCCCCGGTTTCAAGAGGACGCGCTCCGAGCGAACCTCGAGCTCGCCGACCGGGTGGTGGAGTTCGCTGACGCGCGCGGCGTCACGCCGGCGCAGCTCGCTCTTGCGTGGGTGCTCGCCAAGGGCGATGACATCGTGCCGATCCCCGGGACGAAGAGCCCGCGCCGGCTCGAGGAGAACGCCGCCGCGACCGAGGTGACGCTGTCCGAAGACGAGGTGCGAGAGCTCGACGACGCGATCTCGCGCGACGCCGTCCGCGGCAGCCGCTACCCCGAGCAGATGATGGCCCAGCTCAACAACTGACGCCCGCGCGGGCGCTCGGAACGGGGGGCGGGGGCCCCATTGTCGGCCGGCGTGAGCGATCGCATAGCATCGTCGTGTGCTCGAGACACCGGTTGAGACGGAGCAGCAGAACGGTCAGGATCAGCGACGCCGTCCGGCGATCGTCGCCGTCGACGACGAGCCGGCGGTGCTCGCAGCGGTATCGCGCGACCTGAGGCGCGGGTTCGGCGAGCGGTACCGGATCATGCGCGCCGGCTCGGGCGCCGAAGGGCTGGACCTGCTGAAGCAGATCCGCACGCGCGGGGAGCAGGTGGCGCTACTGGTGGCCGACCAGCGGATGCCGGGGCTGTCCGGCACCGACTACCTCGTGCGGGCGCGCGAGCTGGTGCCGGAGGCCAAGCGCGTGCTTTTGACGGCGTACGCCGACACCGAGGCGGCGATCCAAGCGATCAACGAGGTGTCGCTCGATTATTACCTGCTGAAGCCGTGGGACCCCCCGGAGGAGCAGCTGTTCCCCGTCGTCGAGGATCTGCTGGCGACGTGGGAGGCCGGCGCGGCGCTCGAGTCGGGAGGGGTGCGCGTGATCGGCCATCGCTTCTCCAAGCAGTCCCACGACCTGCGCGACTTCCTGGCCCGCAACCGCGTGCCGGCGCGGTGGCTCGACGTCGAGCGCGACGCCGAAGCGCGGGAGCTGCTTGCGGTGGCCGGGGTCGAGGCCGATCGTCTGCCGGTCGCGCTGCTCGAGGACGGATCCGTGCTCGAGCGCCCGACGATGCTCGAGCTCGCGGAGCGGCTGGGGATCTCCGCGCAGCCGATCGGGGATCACTACGACCTGGTGATCGTGGGGGGTGGCCCGGCCGGACTCGCCGCCGCGGTGTACGGCGCCTCCGAAGGCCTGCGGACGGTGCTGGTCGAGCGCGAAGCGCCGGGCGGGCAGGCCGGACAGTCGAGCCGGATCGAGAACTACCTAGGCTTCCCGAACGGCCTGAGCGGCTCGGACCTTGCGCGGCGGGCGACCGATCAGGCGCGGCGGCTCGGCGCCGAGCTCGTCACCGTGCAGGAGGCGGCCGCGCTGCGGGTCGAGGGGTCCGGCCGTCTCGTCGAGCTGACCGGTGGCGGCGTCCTGAGTGCCAACACGGTCCTGGTCGCCTCGGGCGTCTCGTATCGCCAGCTCGACGCGCCCGGCTTCGCCGAGCTGACCGGCGCCGGGATCTATTACGGCGCGGCACTCAGCGAAGCGCGCGCCTGCGCTCAACAGCACGTGTTCGTGATCGGGGGCGCCAACTCGGCGGGCCAGGCCGCGGTCTACTTCAGCGGCTACGCGGGACGGGTGACGATGCTGATCCGCGCAGACTCGCTGACGAAGTCGATGTCGCAGTATCTGATCGAGCAGATCGCGGCGATCCCGAACATCGAGCTCCGGACGCGATCCCAGGCCGTCGCGGCGGAGGGAGCGGACGGTCATCTGAAGGCCCTGCGGATCCGCGGTCCCGACGGGAGCGAGACGCTCGAGCAGGCCGACGCCTGCTTCGTATTCATCGGCGCCGCGCCGCGCACTGACTGGCTCGAAGGCGTGGTCGCGCGCGACGAGCGCGGGTTCATCCTCGCCGGGCCTGACGTCCGAGATCACGGTTGGCCGCTGTCGCGGGACCCATACGCGCTCGAGACCAGCGTGCCCGGCGTATTCGTCGCCGGCGACGTTCGCATGCGCTCGATCAAGCGCGTGGCGAGCGCCGTCGGCGAGGGATCGATGTCGGTCTCGCTGATCCACGAATACCTCGCGACCGCATGAGCGAGCCCGAGCGGCCCACGCTCGAAGAGCTGCGGACGATCGACCTGTTCGACGGGCTCGACGACGAGGCGCTCGCACGCTGGCGCGACGCAGCCGAGATTCGCGAGCTACCGGCCGACGCGCTCGTGGCCGACACCGGACAGACCGCGGAGTTCACGCTGTTGCTTCGCGGGGTCGTCCAGGGGCTGGTCACCGAGGCGGGCCGGGTCGAACCGATCCTTCGCCAGACGGCACCCACCTGGATGGGCGCGATCACGGTGCTCACCGAGACCGGCTACGCAGGCGAGATGCGCGCGGTGACCGACGTCCGGATCGCGGTGGTCGCCGCCGAGGACTTCACCCAGCTGGTGGTCAGTCAGCGTCCGGTGTTCCGTCGGGTGATGCGGGCGGTTCGTCCTGTCGCCACCCGGATCGCCGCCCGCGAGCAGAACCGCGAGCGCCTGGCGTCGCTCGGGACGATGGCGGCCGGGCTCGCCCACGAGCTCAACAACCCGGCGTCCGCGGCTCGGCGGGCGGCCTCGGACCTGGCCGACGCGCTCGACGTGCTCGCCTCGACGGTCGGGCTGTTCGTCGAATCGGGCATCGAGCGCAGCCAGGCCGAGGCGTTGGTCACGATGCAGCGCGAAGCGATGGAGCGCGCGAGCGCGCGCAGCGCGCTGTCGGCGCTCGACTCGGCCGACGCCGAGGATGAGCTGCTCGACTCGCTCGAGCGCCTGGGCGTCCCCGAGCCGTGGCGGTTGACCGAGCCGCTCGTGTCCGCCGGCATCGACGCGGCCTGGCTCGATCGGCTGGCCGATAGCGCCGGAGCGGGCACGAGCGCCGCCGTCGAGTGGATCGCCGCGTCGCTGACGGCCCGCGGGCTCGCCGCCGAGATAGCCGAGTCCACCGAGCGGATGAGCAAGCTCGTCAAGGCGATCAAGGCGTACGCGTTCATGGACCGGGGCGAGCTCGTCGAGACCGACGTGCACGAAGGGCTCGAGACGACCCTCCTGGTCCTCGGGCACAAGCTCAAGCACAGCGCGATCGAGGTCCGCCGGGAATACGATCGGTCGCTGCCCAAGATCACGCTGCGCGGCTCGGAGCTGAACCAGGTCTGGACCAACCTGCTCGCCAATGCGATTGAGGCACTCGGCGACAAGGGCACGATCGAGATCGTCACCGAACGCGACGGCGCCTGCGCGCGCGTCGACATCATCGACGACGGCCCCGGGATCCCCGAGGACATCCGCGGTCACGTGTTCGACCCGTTCTTCACGACCAAGAACGTCGGCGAGGGCACCGGGCTCGGGCTCGACACGGCGCGCCGGATCGTCACCGAGCGCCTGAACGGCTCGATCGAGCTCGAATCAGAGCCGGGGCGCACCGTCTTCCACGTCTGGCTTCCGCTCAACGGCGCCGGCTAGGCCGGCGCCGTGCAGGCCGGCGATCGTGGATCGCCGGTGCGGACCGATTTGCCTCAGTGCGCCGCTTGCTCGGCGCGGTGCGGCAGCTTCCAACCCGGGCGGACGAAGTGGCAGGTGTAGCCGCCCGGGTAGCGCTCGAGATAGTCCTGGTGCTCGGGCTCCGCCTCCCAGAACGGTCCGGCGGGCTCCACTTCTGTCACGACCTTGCCCGGCCAGAGGCCGGAGGCCTCGACGTCGGCGATCGTGTCCTCCGCGATCCGGCGCTGCTCTTCGTCGACGTAGAAGATCGCCGAGCGATAGCTCTTGCCCATGTCGTTGCCCTGACGGTCCTTCGTCGTGGGGTCGTGAATCTGGAAGAAGAACTCGAGTAGATCCCGGTAGGAGATCCGGTCGGGGTCGAACAGGATCTCGATCGCCTCCGCATGCGTGCCGTGGTTGCGGTAGGTCGCGTTGGGTACGTCGCCGCCGGTGTAGCCGACGCGCGTGCTGATCACGCCGTCGAGCTTGCGGATGAGATCCTGTACCCCCCAGAAGCACCCGCCGGCAAGGATTGCCTTCTCGGGTTCGGCCATATCTGTGCTCCTTCTCGTCAGGGTTCGTCGCTCAGGCGAGCATACGCCACCTGTACGGCCGCGAATTAGGGACTGCCTCCCATGCGATCGGCCAATCGTTCGGGGTTGATGCCGTAGCGCGAGAGGATCGGCTGGTCGCGCTGCAGATCGATCGGGTCGGGCAGCTGGCTGAGGACCTCGTCGATGAACTCCTGCGAGTACCCCGCCCGTCGCAGCACGTGTGCGGCTTCCTCGTGAGACCTACCTCCCGGAGGGATGACCATGCGACGAGCATACGCTCACAACGGCCACGCCGATCTACGCGATCACGGGTTCGACGACCCGGCGCTGTCACCCCCGGAGCGCCACCGGCTAGTGTCCGCGCGGTGATCCAACACCCGTCGTTTACCGTCGAGCCGTGGGAGATCCGGGAGACCGGTCTGGACCTCGACCGCCTCGCGCAGACGGAATCGGTATTCGCACTCGCCAACGGGCACCTCGGGGTGCGCGCCAACCTCGACGAGGGCGAGCCGTTCGGTCTGCCCGGCACCTATCTCGCAGGCTTTTACGAGTCGCGCCCGCTGCCATACGCCGAGGCTGGATACGGCGATCCGGAAGACGGCCAGACCGTGGTCAACGCGACCAACGGCAAGATCATCCGGCTGCTGGTCGAGGATGAGCCGTTCGATGTCCGCTACGGCAAGCTGAGCCAGCACGAGCGTGTGCTGGACCTCCGAGCCGGCTTGCTGCGCCGCACGGCCGAATGGGTCTCGCCGACGGGACGGCTCGTCCGCGTGTCCTCCACCCGCATGGTCTCGTTCGCGCAGCGCGCGATCATGGCGATCGTCTACGAGGTCGAGACGCTCGACGACACGGCGCAGGTCGTTGTCCAGTCCGAGCTGGTCACCAACGAGATGGGGCCGCCCGGCGAGAAGGATCCGCGGGGGTCGGCCGAGCTCAGCGCCCCGCTGGCCTCCGACATGTTCGCCGGAGAGGGCTCGCGGGCGTTCTTGCTGCACACGACGAAGACCAGCGGTCTGACGCTCGGCGTCGCGATGGATCACCGGATCGACGGTGTCGACGACGTCGAGACGACGATGACGACTGACCCCGATCTCGCCCGACTGACGATCACCGCCACAGTGGCGCCCGGCAAGCCGCTGCGCGTGACGAAGTTCGTCGGCTATAGCTGGTCGGGACGGCGGACCGTTCCGGCGCTGCGCGACCAGGTGAGCGCGGCGCTTGACGGCGCCGTTCACACCGGCTGGGAGGGCCTCCGCGACGAGCAGCGCGCCTACCTCGACCGGTACTGGGCGGCCGCGGACATCGAGATCGACGGGGACGCCGAGCTCCAGCAGGCGCTCCGCTTTGCGCTGTTTCACACCCTCCAGGCCGGGGCGCGCGGTGAGCAGCGCCCGATCCCGGCGAAGGGACTGACCGGTCCAGGCTACGACGGACACACCTTCTGGGACACGGAAGCGTTCGTGTTACCACTGCTGACTTATACGCGGCCGGGGGCCGTGTCCGACGCCTTACGCTGGCGCCACTCAACGCTCGACCTGGCGCGCCAGCGCGCGCAGTCGCTGGGGCTGAAGGGAGCGGCGTTCCCGTGGCGCACGATCGCCGGGGAGGAGTGCTCCGGGTACTGGCCCGCCGGCACCGCGGCGTTCCACATCAACGCCGCGATCGCGCGCGCGGTGAACCGCTATCAGCTGATCACGGAGGACGACGCGTTCGAGCGAGAGGCGGGCGTCGAGCTGCTCGTCGAGACCGCGCGGCTGTGGCGCTCGCTAGGCCACCACGACGCGACCGGGCAGTTCCGGATCGACGGCGTCACCGGGCCGGACGAGTACAGCGCGATCGCCGACAACAACATCTACACGAACGCCATGGCCGCCCAGAACCTGCGTGCGGCCGCCGCCGCGACCGAGCGCCATCCAGACACGGCGAAGGCGCTGGGCGTTGATCCGGAAGAGGCCGCGAGCTGGCGCGACGCCGCGGACGCGGTCTTCATCCCCTACGACGAGACGCTCGGGATCCATCCTCAGGCGGAGGGGTTCACCGAGCACGACGTGTGGAATTTCGAGGAAACCCCATCAGCGAACTATCCGCTGCTGCTCCACTACCCCTACTTCGACCTGTACCGCAAGCAGGTGGTCAAGCAGGCCGATCTGGTGATGGCGCTGTTCGACGCCGGCGACATGTTCACCCCCGAGCAAAAGGCCCGAGATTTCGCCTATTACGAGCGCATTACCGTCCGCGACTCGTCGCTGTCGGCGTGCATCCAGGCAGTCGTGGCGGCGGAGGTCGGGCATGTCGAGCTCGCCTACGACTACTTCGCCGAGGCGGCCCTGCTCGACCTCGACGACTCCGAACACAACACGCGAGACGGTGTTCACATCGCTTCTCTGGCGGGCGCGTGCATCGCCGCCCTGGCCGGGTTCGGCGGGCTGCGAGACACCGCCGGGAGCCTCAGCTTGGCGCCTCGCCTTCCCCAGGCGCTTACGCGGCTGGCCTTCAACATCCGCTGTCGTGCGAGCATCGCGCTCAGGGTCGAGGTGAAGCGGACGCGGGTCACCTACTCGCTGCTGATGGGCGAGTCTCTGGACATCCATCACCACGGGCAGCCCGTCACGGTGACCGGTGAGCAACCAGTGCACTGCCCGATCCCACGTCTGCCGGCGCTAGAACGGCCCACCCAGCCTCCTGGTCGAGAGCCGACACGCAGGCACATTCGCTCCGGCTCGTCATAGCGGAGAGAACGCGTCGGGAGCGCCGCCGAGGCGATGAGTTTCGCGGTAGACACCGGTCTCTGGTTGGTTGCCCGACACAATGACTGGAGAACGCGATGCTGATCCTCTACGAACACCCATTCGCGCTGTACTGCCAGAAAGTGCTGATCGCGCTCGACGAGCTCGGCGTCGAGTACGACGTGCTCGAGGAGCAGCGTGACTTCGACCGTGCCGACCTGGCCAAGCTGTGGCCGCCGGCGTCGATCCCGGTGTTGCGCGACGGCGACCAGGTGATCGGCGAGACCTCGATCATCATCGAGCACGTCGGGGGCGCGCGCCTGGTGCCGTCGTTGGAAGCCCGCCTGTGGGACCGCATCTGCGACCAGTACGTGTCGGGCGCGGTTCAGGCGATCGTCGCCGACACGATCGAGCAGCGCCTCGACGACCGCGCTGTTCAGCGCGCGCGGGACCAGCTGGATATGGCGTACGGGATGCTCGAGACGCGGCTCGCCGCGCACGAATTCCTCGCCGGCGACAGGTTGACGATCGCCGACTGCGCCGCCGCGCCGGGGCTGTTCTACGCGCTCGCGATCCATCCGTGGGATGAGGGCACACACCCGCAGCTGACCCGCTACTACCGCGCGCTTGCTCAGCGGCCGTCGTTCGCCCAGGTGATCGCGAACGCGCGTCCGTACCGTGAGTTGTTCCCGCTCCCCTGGCCCGCTGACTTCGACCGCTACCACTGACGGGCGCTTCGCCCCTTCGCCGAGCGGGCCGCTCCATCTCGGCAGCCTGCGCACGGCTCTCGTTGCATGGCTGTTCGCGCGCTCGCAGTCGGCGCGGTTCCTCGTGCGGATCGAGGATCTGGACCCCCAGCGCTCGCGCCCGGAGTTCGAGCGTCGCCAACTCGACGATCTCCGGGCGCTCGGTCTGGACTGGGACGAGGCGCCGGTACGCCAGTCCGAGCGGATGCCGTTGTACGAGGACGCGCTGGCGCGGCTCGAGGCGCAGGGGCGGCTGTATCCGTGCTTCTGCACACGCGCGGAGATCCGCGAGGCGGCCTCGGCGCCGCACGGCGCGCTCGCCGAGGGTGGCTACCCGGGCACGTGCCGCGCGCTCACCAAGGCTGAGCGCGAGCGCCGCCGCGCGGCCGGCCGCCCGTTCGCGCTGCGCGTTCGCGCGCATTCCGAGCGCGTCGAGTTCGACGATCGGCTCCGCGGCCGCTGCGGCGCGGTGGTCGACGACTTCGTCGTGCGCCGCGCCGACGGCGTCCCCGGATACCAGCTCGCCGTCGTGGTCGACGACGGGGCTCAGGGGGTGGGGGAGGTCGTGCGGGGCGAAGATCTCCTGGACTCGACGCCCCGCCAGGTCGTGCTCGCGCGGCTGCTCGGGCTGCCGGTGCCGCGTTACGCGCACATCCCGCTCGTGTCCGGTACAGACGGCGCGCGTATGGCGAAGCGCAGCCGCCCGCCGGCGCTCTCCGAGCGACACGAGCCGCCGGCGGTGACGCTTGCGCTGCTGGCGCACACGCTCGGGCTCGCGCTCGACAGCGAACGCGTGCGGCGGCCGGCCGATCTGCTGGCCGAGTTCGATCCCGCGCGGCTCCCGTTGGAGCCGTGCGTGCTCGGCTGACCCGGGCGGTTCGAGCCGCCGTCCCGGCTTCGTGGGTACGGGCGTCGGGTAACGTCGAGGGCATGAGTTCGTCGAAAGGAGGTCTGCCGTGCCGATGATGATCAACGGCCGCGAGGCGCCGGCTCCCAAGGACGCTCGGGTCTCGCTGCTCGACTTCCTGCGCGAGCATTTGGAGCTCTACGGCACGAAGAAGGGGTGCAACCAGGGCGCTTGTGGCGCCTGCACCGTGCTCGTCGACGGCGAGCGGATCCTGTCGTGCCTCGCGCTCGCCGTCCAGTACGAGGGGCGCGAGGTGACCACGATCGAGGGCCTCGATGCCGGCGGCGGGCTGCACCCGTTGCAGCAGGCGTTCATCGATCACGACGGGTTTCAGTGCGGCTACTGCACCCCGGGCCAGATCTGCTCGGCGGTCGGCATGCTCCAGGAGCTTCGCCGAGGCGTGCCCAGCTACGTCACCGACGATCTCACGGCTGCGGACGTCACGTTCGGCGCGGATGAGTTGCGCGAACGGATGAGCGGCAACCTGTGCCGGTGCGGTGCGTACAACGGAATCGTCGACGCGATCGTCGACGTGTACGCGGAGCAGCGGGCATGATCGAGCTCACCTACGCTCGCGCCGCTGACGTGGACGACGCGGTTCGCCGCGCCGCCGGCGGACAGGGGCGATACCTCGGCGGGGGAACGAACCTTGTCGACCTGATGCGCGAGACGGTCGAGGCGCCGATGGCGCTGGTCGACGTCACAGGTCTTTCACGCGAGATCGCGCCGACCGCGGACGGCGGCCTGATGATCGGCGCGGCGGCCCGGAACACGGCGGTGGCCGAGCACGAGGCGGTCCGATCCGGCTACCCGATGCTCGCCCGCGCGATCGTGGCCGGCGCCTCGGCCCAGATCCGTAACATGGCGACCGTCGGCGGCAACCTGCTCCAGCGCACGCGCTGCACGTACTTCTACGACACCGACGGCTCGCGGTGCAACAAGCGGGCGCCGGGCGACGGGTGCGACGCGATCGAGGGTTTCAACCGCATCCACGCGATCCTCGGCGGGTCATCCGCGTGCGTGGCCACGCACCCGTCGGATATGTGCGTCGCGCTCGCGGCTCTGGACGCTGTCGTCCATCTTCGCGGCGTATCGGGCGAGCGCATGGTTGACCTCTCCGATCTGCACAGGCTGCCCGAGGATCGTCCCGATATGGAGACGGTGCTCGAGCCGGGCGAGCTCATCACCGCGGTCGAGCTCCCTGCGCCCAATCCGGCCGAACGCTCTACCTATCGCAAGGTCCGTGACCGAGCAAGCTACGCGTTCGCTCTGGTTTCGGTCGCCGCTGCGCTCGAGCTCGACGGCGACACGATCGTCGGCGCGCGCGTCGCCCTCGGCGGGGTTGCACCCAAGCCGTGGCGGGCGCGGCGCGCCGAGGACGCGCTCCGTGGTCAGCCGGCGACAGAGGCGACCTTCCTCGAGGCCGCGGACGCCGAGCTCGCCGATGCTCGCCCGCTGGCCGGCAACGCCTTCAAGGTCGAGCTTGCCCGGCGCACGCTCGCCGCCGTCCTCGCACAGCTGACCGAGGAGTCCCGCTGATGAGCACCGGAGAAACCCGAGCCGTGATCCCGTCGGTCCCCGACGGCTGGACTCCGGCCGGCGGCCCCGACCCGCTCGTGCGCGCCCAGCACGGGCTCATCGGCGCGCAGGTATCCCGCCTCGACGGCCCGCTCAAGGTCCAGGGCGCGGCGCGCTTCGCGGCCGAGTACGTGATGGAGGGCATGGTCTACGCGGCGCTCCGCTACAGCACGATCGCGCGGGGGGCCATCACCAAGCTCGACACCACCGCCGCCGAAGCAGCGGCCGGCGTCGTCCTCGTGATGACTTACCGCAACGCCCCGAGGATGCAACCGCCGCCCCTGTTCCTCACGGGGCCCAAGGCCGCCGGTGGCGCCAACCTGCCGGTGATGCAGAACCCCAGCATCCATTGGAACGGCGAGCCGGTCGGAGTCGTGCTCGCCGAGACGCAGGAGCAGGCCGACTACGCGGCGTCGTTGATCCACGTCGCCTACGAGTCGTCGCCGCCGCGGACCTTTGACGAGGCTAGGGAACATCCGCGGACGCCCGACAGTCTCGTCGGGCAGCCGGTCGAGGTCTTGGTCGGCGATGCCGAGGCCGCGCTGATCGACGCCGCTCACTCGGTCGATCTCACGTTCCGGACGCCGCGCCACAATCACAACGCGATCGAGCCCCATGCGGTGACGCTCGGTTGGGATGGCGATGAGCTCTTCGTCCACGACGCGAGCCAGGGGGTGAAGGGGCACGCTTGGACGTTCGCCCAGGTGTTCGGGATCGACGAGGAGCAGGTACATGTCACGTCGCCTTACGTCGGGGGAGGATTCGGCGGCAAGACGTTGTGGTCGCACCATCTGCTCGGGGCGGCCGCCTCGAAGCTCGCGGGCCGTCCCGTTCGGGTCACCCTCTCGCGGGAGGGCGTCTATCGGCTCGTCGGTGGTCGCACGAACACCGAGCAGCGAGTAGCGATCGGCGCGGATACGGACGGCCGTTTCAAGGCGCTCATCCACACCGGCGTCTCGGCGATGACCCCCTACAACGGTCTCGCCGAGCAGTTCACATTCCCCGCGCGCCACATGTACGCGACCGAGACCCTGAAGACCGACCAGCAGGTCGTCGACATGGACATGCTCGCCAACTCGTTCATGCGCGCGCCGGGGGAGTCGGTCGGTACCTTCGCGCTGGAGTCGGCGATCGACGAGCTCGCGATCGAGCTCGGGATCGACCCGATCGAGCTGCGGATTCGCAACGAGCCCGACAAGGATCCGAGCACGGGCCAGCCGTACTCCTCGCGGCATATCGTCGAGGCGTGGCGCGCGGGCGCCGAGCGCTTCGGCTGGGAGCGGCGGGCGCGTCCGGGCCCCCGCCAGGAAGGAGAGTGGCTCCTCGGCACGGGCTGCGCTATGGGCACCTATCCCTACCACCGCTTCCCGGGCGGCGCTGCGCGGATCACGCTTGACAAGACGGGCCACGCGACGATCGACGTGCCGGCCGCCGACATGGGGATGGGGACCTCGACTACGCAGACGATCCTCGCCGCCGAGCTGCTTAGTCTGCCGTTGGAACGAGTGACCGTCGCCTACGGAGACTCCTCGTTCCCTGGCAACCTGCTCGCCGGGGGCTCCTCACAGACGGCTTCGATCGCCGGCGCGGTCATCGCTGCCCAGCGCGCGCTCGTCGAGCACCTGCTCGCGCTTGCCAGTGACGAATCGCCTCTCGCCGGGCTTAACGCCGACGAGGTCGGGGGCCGCGACGAGGGGCTGTGCGAGCTGGCCGACCCCAGCCGCTGGGAGAGCTACGCCGAGCTGCTCGGACGGGCGGGGCGTGACGAGGTGACCGTCGTGGCCTCTGCCTCGGACCCGGAGGAGATGCGGGCGTACTCGATGCACTCGTGCGGAGCGATCTTCTGTCAGGTCCGAGTCAACGCGACCACCGGTGAGACACGCGTCGACCGCGTGCTCGGCTCTTACGACTGCGGCCGCATCATCAACGCGAAGACCGCGGCGAGCCAGTTCCGCGGCGGGATCATCATGGGAATCGGGCTTGCGTTGATGGAAGACACCAACTTCGACGAGCGGACCGCTCGAATCATGAATCCGAGCCTGTCCGAATATCACGTGCCCGTCAACCTGGACGTGCCGGCGATTGAGTTGATGTGGACGGACATCCCCGACCCGCACGCTCCCGCGGGGGCGCGCGGAATCGGCGAGATCGGGATCACCGGCGTCGCCGCGGCCGTGGCCAACGCGGTCCACGACGCCACCGGCCGCCGCGTGCGTGACCTTCCGATCACCCTCGACAAGCTGCTCTGAATTAGGACGATCCAATCGGATCGGCGTGCGGAGACCGCTACCTGAGCCGCCTGGCCAGCTGCGTCCGGGACTTCACGTCGAGTTTGCGGAACGCCTTTCTGAGGTGGTACTCGACGGTGCTCGGGCTGATGAACAGCTGGGCCGCGATCTCTCGGTTGGTTTCTCCGTCGGCCGCGAGGCGGGCGATCTGCGTCTCCTGCGGGGTGAGCTGGTCCAGCGTGTCGGGGGTCCGCTTGCGGGCGTGCTCGCCCGTTGCCAGCAGTTCGCGCTCGGCGCGGCGCGCAAACGCGTCGGCGCCCATGCTGGTGAACTGTTCAAGCGCGGTGCGCAGGTGGCTTCGGGCGTCGAGCCGTCGGCGTTCCCGCCGGAGCCATTCACCGTAGAGAAGATGACTCCGGGCGAGCTCGAGTCGCACGCGGGTACCGGAGAGGTGCGCGATCGACTGGCGGTAGTGATCGTCGGCGGCATCGCCGTCACTCATAAGCGCACGCACCCGCGCTTCGATCCCGCTTGCCCACCCGGAGCGGATGATGCGGGTTCGTTCTGAGATCCATTCCACGGTGTATTCGAGCAGCGTCCGGTCCTCGGTCCTCGATGCGGCCTCGGCCACCTCGGGGGCCAGGAACGATCCGTAGCCGACCGGATCGGGTCCGAACGCGTCCCACGCCGCCGTGCGCGCGACGTCGTGTCGACCGAGACCGTTGTAGAGCACCGCTCTCGCGTAGTTGTGGGACGTCCATCCTCGTTTGGCCGCCTCGTCGGAGCGGGCTTCGATGAGCTCGGTTGCTTGCGGCTCGTGGCCGCGCCAGGCAGCGAGCACCATCGGGGCGTTCACGATCGCCGCATTGCCGGTCGCCTCGGTGATCGTCCTCGCCTCGTCGATGACGAGCGCCGCCTCGGTCAGCTCGCCGGCGAGCATGTGGCTCCTCGCGAGGAAGCTGAGTGAGAACTGGAGGTGACCGAGTGCGCCCGTGTCGCGAGCGAGCTGCACCTGGCGAGCGGCGAGGAGGTGGAGAGCCTCGTCATCCCACAGTTCGAGCGCAACGATATTGCTGTTTCTACCGCCGGAAAGGGAGAGCGATCGACCGACGTCCTTGCCCGAGATGTCGGTCGCGAGCAGAAGCTCGAGAGCCTGAGCGAGTGTCGGCGCCGCAGCCGCGTAACCGTCGGTGAAGCGGATCGCGAAGGCATCGAGCAGCACGTCGGCCGAGCTGGGGGGGACAGCGCCCGGAGGTGCTGCCCGCGCGGCGGCAGCGACCGACGGCGCGCCGCCGACCACCTCGATGTCGGCGGCCATGACGCCGCCGAGAGCGTCCAGGTACGTCTCCCGGGCCAGCTCCGGGTCGAGCGGCTCGAGGCGTCTTGCGGCGCTCAGGAACAGGGGGCCGGCGTCGCTGCCGCGCCGTTGCTCGAGCGCGATCTGGGCCTGCAAGAGGTCGACGCGGGCCTGGTCTAGGTCGTCGAGCACGCCGGCGTCGATGGCGATCGACAGCTCGAGTGCATCCTCCAGATCGCCGGCGTCGCGGTTCGCCGCGGCGGCTGCGAGCAGCCGCCGCGCGCGCCTGGTGGGGTCGGGTGTAAGCGCGGCAGCACGCTCGAGAAAGGCCGCGACGGCCGCCGATCCACCACGCGATTGCGCACGTCCGGCGGATCGTTCGAGCTCTGCGGCGATGTCCTCGTCGGGCGTGGATGCCGTCTGCGCCCGGTGCCACGCGCGGCGGTCGGGATCGATCCGCGGATCGGTGGCGTCCGCCAGCGCCCGATGGACGGCGTGACGCTCCTTCAACCCGGCTGCCCGGTAGACGGCCGAGCGAGCCAGTGGGTGTCGGAACGCCACGCGGGCACCCAGCTCCACGAGTCCTGCAGCTTCGACCGCCTCCGCAGCCGACTCGGGGATTCCGAGCTGCTGCGCCGCCCGCCACACGAGCGCGGTGTCGCCGACCGGGTCGGCCGCGGCTACGATCAACAAGCGCCGTGCATCACCGGGAAGGCCGGCCAGCCTCCGCGCGAAGCTCTCCTCGATGCTCGCGGACAACGGAACCGCCGCCGGCAGACCGAAACCGCCCGCCAGCTGGGACGGGGTCAACCCGCGGGGCAGCTCGAGCAGAGCGAGCGGGTTCCCGTGCGTCTCGAACACGATCCGATCGAGCACGCCTTCGTCCAGCGGCGCCGGAAGGACGGACTCGAGCAGCGCCCGTCCGTCGCGATGCCCCAAAGGCCCGACGTGCAACTCCGGCAGGCCCGCGAGCGCGTCGCCCAGGTCTCGTGTCGCGAACACGATCGCGATCCGCTCTGCCAACAGGCGGCGGGCGACGAACGCGAGGGCGCGCTCGGACTCGCGATCGAGCCACTGCGCGTCATCCACAGCACAGAGCACCGGCCGGTCTTCGGCCGCCTCCGATAGCAGCCCCAGGACCGCGAGTCCGACCAGGAACGCGTTCGGAGCGGGACCGGCGCGCTGCCCGAACGCGATGGCAACGGCCTCGCCCTGCGGCTCAGGCAGGCGCTCCATGAAGTCGAGGACCGTCGAGCACAGCTGCTGAAGCGTCGCGTACGAAAGCTCCATCTCTCCGTCGACCCCGACGGCCTGGACGACCTGGAACTCCGTGGCGGCTTGCACCGCGTGCGCAAGCAGCGCGGTTTTCCCGACGCCGGGATCTCCATGCACGACCAGGACTCCGCCGTGGCCGCCGCGCGTGGCGTCGAGCAGCCGATCGAGCGCTTCTTGCTCCCGTTGGCGACCAAGGAGCCCGCTCCGTGGGGGCCCGACCGCTGACAATGCTCCGCTCATCGCTGCCCTAAGCATGACTGAGGTTGGCACTCGGGTCTCGGACTAAGGAAATCCGGGATTCGAGCGCGTCGTACCCGCGCCACGATCCGAGCCGACGGAGAGCACGGACAAAGGATGGGCCGATGAGCGCGGCCGACACGACCACTGAGGCGTTTGCCAACACCCGACCCGCCAGCGCCGAGGATCTGCCCGACTACGCGCCGATCCCTCGACCGGCGCTCGGCCCGGCGTTGAACGAGCAGGGGTACTACGTCGGCCGTGTCGAGCGGAACCTCTACTGGGTCACCGACGGCACCTACCAATCGGCGTTCCTGACGACCTCGGACGGCGTCATCCTGCTCGACGCCCCGCCGACTATCGGTCACAACATCCAGCGCGCCGTCGATGAGATCGCCGCGGCGAACGGCCTGAGCAACAAGGTCACGCATCTCATCTACTCACACCACCACGCCAATCATGCGGGCGCATCGTCGCTGTTCGGTCGCGACGTCGCGCGGATCGGGCACGAGGAGACGCGTGACCTCCTGCTGCGCGACGACGACCCCGCGAGGCCGCCGCCCGAGGAGACGTTCGGGGACCGGCGCACGCTCGAGATCGCAGGGGAGCGCATCGAGCTCGCGTGGTACGGCGCCAACCACTCGCCGGACAACATCTTCATCCACCTCCCCGAGCACGACGCGCTGATGCTCGTCGACATTGTCAACCCGGGCTGGGCGCCGGTCTATCAGAGCAATCTCACCGAGGACGTGCAGGGCTACATCACCGCCCCCGACACCGCGCTCACCTATCCCTGGAAGCACTTCATCGGCGGTCATATGGGCAGGCTCGGAACCCGCGAGGACGTCGCTGTGCACCAGCGGTACATGGCCGACATCGCCAACAGCTCACGCAGAGCGCTCGACACCGTCGACCCAACACCGTATTTCGTGAAATACGGAGAGAACACGTGGGCCGCGGTCAGGGGCTACCTGGACGCCGTCACCGCAGCCGCCACGACGCCCGTGATCGAGAAGTACACCGGCGTGCTCGCGGCCGCCGACGTGTTCACCGCCAGCACGACGTTCCACGTGATGCAGTCGCTCCGACTCGACCTGGGGTACGGCTCCCAGGTTCACCCGTGAGCTCGAGTGGATCATCCGCAAACCAACTCAGAAGGAGAAGACCATGAACAGGGAGCTAGGGGTCTGGACGTACGAAGACTGTGCGCTGGTGTTGATCGACTACCAGCCCGAGATGTTCGAGGTAATCCGGTCCGAGACGCCCGCCGATCTGGTCGAGCTGAACGTTCGTCTGCTCGCCAAGACGGCAAAGGCGCTGGACTTGCCGATCGTGCTGTCGACCGTCGGGGTCGGCTTCGGGTTCAACGGCCCGACGGTTCCGCCGATCCTGTCGGAGCTCGAGGGCATCGAGCCGATCGACCGGTCGTCGATGAACGCGTTCGAGGACCAGGCGTTCCGCGCGGCCGTCGAGGCGACCGGGCGGAAACAGCTGATCATCGGCGGACTCCACACCGAGATCTGTCTCACGTTCGCGACCGTCCAGGCGCTGAAGAACGGCTACGACGTGATGTTCGTCACCGACGCGGTCGGTGGTCGGTCCCAGGTTTCGCATCGGACCGGGATCGAGCGGCTGTCGCACGCCGGCGCCGTGCCGTCCACGGCGCTCGCGGTGAACACCGAACTGTTCCGGGACTGGGCGACTCCGCAGGCCGGACCCGCCCGCGACGTCATCTACTGGTACTTCACGGAGGTCCCGAAGCTCACCCCCGCGGTGGGTGTCGCCGAGGCCGAGAAGCAGGCCGCGGCGGCGCTCGTGGGAGCGAGCTAGATGTCAGGGCGCCTGGCCGGCAAGGTCTGCCTCGTCACGGGCACCGGCGGAAGCATGGGGCGCGCTACGGCCGTCACGTTCGCTCGAGAAGGTGCGTTGCTCGTCGGCTGCGACGTGACAACCGGGCCCGCGGAGGAAACGGTCCAGGCCGTGCGGGGCGTGGGCGGGCAGATGGTGTCACTGCAACCGTGTCAGCTCAGCGACCCCGCCGACTGTGCGAAGCTCGTCGAGCTCGCGGTGAGCGAGTTCGGCACGATCGATGTGCTGTTCAACCTCGCCGCGAGGTCTCACTTCCACAGGCTCGAGGATTTCACCGACGAGGAGTGGCGGGCCGCGCAGCAGGACGAGGTCGACCTCGTGTTCTACCTCACGCGCGCCGCATGGCCGCATCTGCGGGCCAGCCGTGGCGTCGTCGTGAACATGGCGTCGCTGAACGGCTCGCTCAGCTTCAAGCTCCTTCCGTCGCTCGCCCACACGACGAACAAGGCGGCGATCATCGGGATGACGCGTCAGCTTGCGCTCGAAGGGAGCGAGCACGGAATTCGCGTCAACTCGATCTCGCCCGGCCTCATCGAAAGCAACGCGACGCGGGGCGAGCTGGAGGACGAGGGGTGGGCTCGCGAGATGCTCGGCAGAACGCTGCTCGGTCGGTTCGGCAGGCCCGAGGAGGTGGCGAACGTCGCGCTGTTCCTGTCATCGGACGAGAGCTCGTACATGACCGGGGTGGACCTCGTCGTCGACGGCGGGATGAAGGTGTGGTGACGTGACAGTGACCCTGCAGCGATCGCACCCGGGGCCGAGCAACAACGCCGGAGGGCTGCCCGCGGCCGTGACCGGGCGACACGGCTTTAGTTTCTGGGCCGTCGCGTTCGCATTTCTGATCGTGATGGCATTCGCGACGCTGCCGAGCCCGCTCTACGGCCTCTACCGGACGCGGGATCACCTGTCGTCGTTAATGGTGACGGTGGTCTATGCGATCTTCGCCGCCGGGACGATCGCCGCACTGTCGTCGGTGCGCTTCATCGTCCCGCGCCTCGGACGCCGCGGCGTGATGCTCGGCGCGGTCGTGACGATGATGGTCGCGGCGGGCTTGCTCGCGGCGTGGAAGGCATTGCCGGGGCTGCTCGTCGGGCGCCTGACCACCGGCGTGGCGGTCGGGCTGGCCGCTGGAACCGCCATCACCTACCTGATCGAGCTGCGCGTCCGCGAAGATCCAGGCCCCGCCTCCGCGATCCGCGCCCGGAACATCGGCACCGCGGTCAGTGTCGGCGGGCTTGGAATCGGCCCGCTGATCGCCGGCTGCCTCGCGCAGTGGGCGAGCCGCCCGCTGACCTTGCCGTACCTCGTGTTCGTGGCGCTCGGAGCGATCGGTCTGATCGGCGTGGCCATCGCGCCCGAAACCGGCACCCCAGCTCCACCGGCTCCGGCGCCGGCATCGGCTTCGGTTTCGGTTTCGGTTTCGTCCGCGGGTCGGTCGAGCGGTGCATCACGCTCGGCCCGGGTCCTCGTCCCAGGGGCGACGGCGACTCTGACGGCCTTCGCGGCGAATGGCCTGTTCGCCGGGCTTTCGGGGCTGTTCCTGACCGTGACCCTCGGCCATCCTTCACACGCACTCGCCGGCGCGACACTGTTCTTGGTGTTCACTTCGGGCGTGGTGGCGCAGCTGGCAACAAGTCGACTGCCGGCCTCGCGCGTGTTCGTGCTCGGCACGATCTCGATGCTCGTCGGTCTCGCGTTGCTGGTGATTGCGGTGCGGCTCTCGACCCCGAGCCTCGTGCTGTTTCTCCTGAGCGGCGTCCTGATCGGCGCGGGGGCGGGCGCCATGTTCAAGGGTACGACCGGCCTCGTGCTCGACGCAACGCCGCCTGAGAGCCGCCTCGCGATGACCTCCGACCTGTTGATCGCTCTCTACGTAGGGCTTTCGATTCCCGTGATCGGCGCCGGCATCGCACTCGACCGGGGCGCGAGCCCGCCCGACACCGTCCTCGGCTTCGCGATCGTCGTTGGCTTGGGCGTCGCCGCCGCGGGAGCGCTGCTCGGACGCGGGTTGAAGAGCGCGTAGGGACCCCTGGAAGGCTGCTGAACGAATGACCTCGAACTCCGCCGCCGCCGATCCGACCGCCCGCGCGTTCCTGCGGCGCGTCGATCCGATCCTCCGTGAGCTGATCGACGCGCATCCGGACTTCCACCCGCGGGCCTGGCTGAACGAGCTTCCCCCGCGCGATGCCTTCGGGACGCTCACCTTCCAGGTCATCGGCCAGCAACTGTCAGTCGCCGCGACCCGGCGAATCGTCTCCCGCCTGGAGGATCGCTTCGGCGGCCATCTGCCCTCGGCGCAGGAGCTGCTCGCGGTCGACCCGCAGGAGCTTCGCGCCGCGGGCATGTCCACCCGCAAGGCCGCGACACTCCGGGCGCTCGCCGAACGCTTCGCCGACGGGCGGCTGAACGACGAGTCGTTCGACGGCATGAGCGATGAGGACATCGAGGCCGCGCTGACCGAGGTTCCGGGGATCGGACCGTGGACCGCGCATGGCTTCCTGATCGTGGGGCTGGATCGGCCCGACGTGATGCTCTCGGGCGATCTTGCCTTGCGTCGTGCCGTCGGCCGGGCCTACGGATTCGACCATCTCCCGACCGAGAACGAGATGGCCGAGGTGGCGGAGCGGTGGCGCCCCTATCGGAGCCTCGCCGTCAGCTACCTGTTCGCCTCCGAGTACGACTGACGCAACAGCGTCACGTCGACATGCTGGCGTCTGGTTCGATCACGGCATCTTCGTGTCGGATCGCGTGCATTGCCCATCCCACCGCGAGCATTCCGATCCCGTAGCAGATGAAACAGATGCCGGCGATCAATGCCAACGTCGCGTATCCGATATGGGGCGCGGACACGATCACGATCCCGAAGAGCCCGAGCACGAGTGCCACGATGATGCGCCAGATCCGGTCGCCCGGGAACGCGAACGCCGAGATCAGCCGGACCACGCCGGCGGCGATCAGCCAGATTCCGAGCAACAGCGCGACCGCCCGGACACCGCCAAGCGGGTGGCGAATGAGCAGCACGCCGGCGATCACGCTCAACGTGCCGATCACCGCCAGCAACCCCCGGCTCTCGGTGTCGCCGAGGATTGCGCCGGCGATCTCGAAGATGCCGTCGATGAGAATGAAGATCCCGAGGATCACCGCGAGCGTAGACAGGCTGTTGCTCGGCTTCAGGATCACGATGATCCCCGCGACGATGCTGAGCGCGCCAATCAGCAGCGCCAGCCACCAGCCCCAAGTCAACGCGTGGATCTCGCGAGAGCTGAAGGACGTACTGGACAAGTCGACCTCCTTAGTGACGCACGGACGCTACGTGAGGTAGACGTTACCGCGAGCCGGCGACGGCTGGGCGCCGCGGTCCCGAACACGTGCACTGCCGAGCGGCTCTCCAGCAGGCGACTTGCCGCCGATTGGCGCGACCTGTACAAATCGCGACGTCATGGATCGACAAACGCCAGATGGCCCCATGCCTTGGCGATGGCTGCACTCCCGGTAGCCCAGCTGTGGGGCTATCCGTTTGAAGTGCGCTACAGCGACGGAGCGCTTGAGCGGGCGAGAGCGGTGGCCGAAGTCGCCGCGGCCGCCTACGGCTACTTCAGTCGCCTGTTCTCGGCGGTCGATCCCGACATCGCCGTGATCGTGGCCGACGAAGCGGACTGGTCGAGTGGCGTTCCGTACGGGCTCCCGTATTTCAACGACGATGATGGTCAGGTCCGTCCGGGGATCGTGGTGATGCCCGCCGGGAGCGGAGACTTCTGGCTCGCGATTGCGCAGGACCTTCGTGACGCGTCACCCCGCGGATATGGGCGGTTGCTCGCGACGTACCCGGACGGCGCCGGCGGCGTGAACCTGCAGGCGTTCTTCGACCTCATCACGATTCACGAGATCGGGCACGCTTTTGAGGTGCTCGGCGATCTGAGGCTGCCGACGTTCTGGCTCAGCGAGATCTTCGTGAACCTCGCCATGCACGCGTTCGTCGCCACCGAGCTGCCGAACTCTCTGGAGACGCTCGAGGTCCTCCCCACCGTGGGAGCGGGAAGTCGAAAGCTTGCCGCTCGGATGCGCGCCGAGGGGTACAGCACGCTCGAGGAGCTGCAAGCCCACTACACCGGTGGGGATGAGCCGATGAGTCCCTTGAACTACGTCTGGTTCCAGCACCGGTGGCTGCGGCTCGCGGCAAAGGTGTTCGATGCCGACGGTGAGGACGGACTGGTCCGCTTCTGGGATTGCTTTCACGCAACCGATCGCGTCTCAGGCGGTGAGGCCACGGCGGCATCACTCGCGCCGCTTCTCACATCCGAAGTCAGCCGGACGCTCGGCCGCGCGGTCCGAGACTGGCGTTAGACCTCCGTTGTCGGATCGCCATTCGTGGTCACGGGTTCCAATGTGAAGATCTCCGCGGCCACATCCCGGTGGATGTCGAAACCGCTGACGCGCGCGAGGGTTCGTCTCCCGAGCGCGCCTTCGACGATCGACCGGAACTGGTCCTCAGCCGACGTGGTCAGGACCAGCCGGTGCTCGCGCAGCCGTTCGTGCTCGCCGAGTGATGCGAGGGTGCTCTCTTGTGCGGTCATGGTGTCCTCGAGCACCACGACGAGTACATCGGCTCCGGCGAACAGGACGCGGGCCTTACTAGGCCCACGGCCGAGTAGTTCCTTGTATGTGCGCACGATCGCGTTCGCGATCTCAAGGGTCGGAGCCGCCGCCGCCTCGGTCGTGTCAAGCGCGTCTTGTCTCACGACCCTCCCCATGAGAGGGTGCCGCCAGGTCGCCGTCCGTCCAGCCTCGGCGGGTGGCGACTGATCCTTTTCGGTCCCGGCGCGTCCGGCCGGAGGGCCAGCGCTGGGCTGTTTGGAGATCGATGTGTTGGGGAGGGGGAGATTGGCCTCGCCGGGTCGCGAGTGCGTGCCATGGACAGCGCGGTTGTCGGACCGGCGGGGTCAACGCTACCGAGCCCTTGGGTACGGGTGCACGACTGTGTAGTCGATGAACTGAAGCCGGCAGAGGTCGATCACGATCCGACTAAACCAGGCTTCGATCAGGCCGTCGAGCTCGATCTGGAGCGGCCTGACAGTCGCGATGTCAAGCTCGTCCCCGGGAATCAGCTTCTCCGTGTCGAGCTGCGGCTCAACGTCGATCCAGAAATCGATCGGCGCGCCGCCGGGCGACGGTCCCGAACGCTCGGTCATGATCCCTCGCCGTGGGAGCGCGGTGGCGCTGCCCTGCGGTTCTCCCGTGGGGCGGACAGCGGGAAAAGGCAGATCGGGCGGGACATCGAGCCGGGCAGCGTGGTCGACGGGCGATCTCGTGATCGCACGCGCCAACGAACCTCCAGGCGTGACCGCCCCGCCTACCGCACACTCACGGCCGACGGCGGACGCCAGGCGATCCTCGAAGATGTCCAAACGTTGCTCCAAACGCTCGCTAAGGGTGACGAGAAAAAACGCCACCGGGGTCTGGAGCAACGCGAGCCCGACAACGGCTCGCCCCAAATGCTACCGCTCGGGAACGCCGGTGTCTAACCGCCGGGCTGAGAGCCGATTACGAGCCGGTGTGGGTCAGCGCGGCCTCGGCGAGGCGGCCGTCGATCAGATCGCATGCCACGTCGCTCAGCTTGAGGTTGTTGTCTCGGGCGTGGGTGCGAAGCCGAACGAACGCCTCGTCCACATCGATCTGAGCCGACTCGGCGAGCATTCCCTTGGCCTGCTCGATAACGACCCGACTGTTCAGCGCGCCCTGCAGCGCCGCGATCACCCCACGGGACTCGCGCACAGTCCGCTCCTGCAACAGCGCGATCGCAGCCATATCGGCCATCCCCTGCCCCAATGACAGATCAGCTCCGCCGATTGGACCGGGCTTCGAGCGAAACAGGTTCATCGCCCCGATCGTTTCCCCACGCACGCGCATCGGCAGCGCCTGGACCGACCGAAAGCCCTGCTCGACGGCCGCAGGCGCAAACCGTGGCCAACGGTGCTCGTCAGCCTCCAGGTCCTCGCTCGACACAGGCTCCCCCTGGCGATAGCAGTCGACACACGGCCCCTCATCGCGCTGGGATTGAAGCACCTCGAGCGCGTCTGACCGCTCGCTCGAGGACGCCATCACCCGCAGTAGCCCGGCAGCGTCAGCCAACAGCAGACCCGCCTCGGCGCAATCCAACAACGCCGCGCAGCGCTCCGCCAGACGATGAAGGAACTCGATCACATCGAACTCGTCCACCATCGTGTCCGCCAGCTCTACGAACGTCTCGACGATCCGCTGCTCTCGCGACATCCTCACGATCTCCCCGGCGCGCGCCCGCCTACCCATTATGACCCAGCGCCCGGCCTGCCCGCTGCTCACGCCGAGGGCTCCAACCGCAGACGACGCGCCACCACATCACGAGCCACCTTCCGCAACGAGCCACCATCGCCAAAGGCATGCGCGCGCAAGCGCACGAAAGCCTAATCCAACCCGACCCCGAGCTGAACCGCCACCATTCCGGTCGCCTGGTGCACCTCCGCCCAATGCGGATCGCCCCCAGATGCAACGGGAGCCGCGGCGCACAACCGATCCAGAACCGACGGGCGGCCCCGTCGACAGCCGCCATCGCCACCAGAACCTCGCTGAGCCGATCGGTCGGGACCAGCGCACCCTAGCGACTACTCGAGCCGAGCCCCCTGGGCCAATCAAGTTCAAACCACGCGTGCGAGCGATCTCGATCGACCCCCCAACGGCTCGCCTCAGCGGCCACGATACCCAGACCCCAGCCTCCCGCCTGCGGCGTCTGGGGCTGACGCTCGCGAACGTCGGGCTCGAACCCGCCGCCCTCGTCGAGCACGTCCACCAGCAGCCGAAGCTCCAGCAGCTGCGCCTTGAGCGTGATCCGACCGCGACCGTGACATACCGCGTTTGTGACGAGTTCGCTGACTAGCAGCCTCGCCGTAATCAGCGTGCCATCAGGCACGATCGACGCGAACCAATCCGTCAGCAACCGCCGTGCGAGGCCCGGAGCCCCCACGCCCGAAGCCAACTCGCGCTCAAACGACGTGCTTATCACGGGAAACACTTCACAACACAATGAACCTACCCATGGGATCATCGTCGTACCCGCAGCCGGCAAATAGCGCCGAACGGGCATGAGACCGGGCTCGCCCCCGCGCAGTCGCGCGAGGCCGATTCGTGGAGGTAACACAAATGCTGGCACGAGTCGGCGACGTTCAACCAACGACCGGGCGGCCTGGACGACACTGTCGTCAGGCTGCTGCGCGACACTGTCATGGCGCAGCCGGGGGCTCGCGCCGGCTACCACATGCACAGTCCGAAATCCGGGAAGGGCCTCTCATCCATTGTCTTTGGGAATCAAGAGGCAGTTAAGGCTGTGGGCAAAGCCCTCAGCCAGCGGCCGGAGGATCAACACGTCGTGATCGATCCGGACGATGTCGAGCTCTAACAGATGTTTGAGTTCGAACTGCAGGGCGTCCGGCACAAGCCCGCCGATCCGAGAAGAGGCGAAGCCGTTCCGACGGCCGCACGCTGAGCGCGGTGGCGCTCGGCGCCGTTGTTCCCCGCGAGTTCTGTGCAGCTCGTACCGTCCGCACGGTGACCCCGACGTTGGGCGTGTCCGAACCGCTATCCAACGGCCCGGGGCTGGCCGTCCCCTGGCGGCGTCGAGGCTGGTGCTATCCGGTGTGGGGGTCCGCGCAGGCCGTGGCGGGGAGCTGTCCTGCGGCTGCGCGGATCAGGAGCGCGTGCAGGGTGCAGCGCTCGTCGGTGGTGAGCGCGCCGAGGACCTTGTTCTCGACGTCGGCGAGCCGCTGCTCGGCGGCGTGCAAGGTTGTCAGTCCTGCGGGGGCGAGCTCGACGATGTGGCGGCGGCGGTCGTCGGGGTCGCGCCGGCGCGTGACCAGGCCGCGCGATTCGAGGTCGTTGAGCAGCCCGACGAGGTTGCTCGGATCGAGTCGGAGTGCTTCGGCGAGCGCTTGTTGGGTGGCGGCGCCGTGATCGCGAAGTAGCGTCAGCGCAACGAGGTGACGTGGTCGCAGGCCATCCGGGTGTGGCGCCCCGTCGGCTTCGCGTCGCGCGACCCTTGAGAGGTGATCGAGCAGCGCGAGCGATTGATAGCCCGCCGCGGTGTCAGGAGGTGATGCGGCCACGCTCCTCATGGTAGCCGCACAGCCGATGATCTATTGATCACAAATGGTTTGTGCTATATAAAGGATCTATGAACCATCATCTCCTGCATATCGACTCCTCGTTGCGGACCGACGAATCGCGCAGCCGTAAGCTCTCCGCCTACTACGCCGACGCCTGGAGCGCCGCCCACCCGGACGGGACGGTCACCTACCGCGATCTGGCCGCCGACCCGCTGCCCCACCTCGATCGAGCGGCATTCACGGCCAACTTCGTGCCCGCCGAGCAGCGCACCCCTGAACAGCGCGCGGCCCGTGAGCTCACCGACGTGATCGTCGGCGAGGTCCTCGCCGCCGATACGATCGTGATCGGGATGGGCCTCTACAACTTCGGCGTACCGAGCACGGTCAAAGCGTGGTTTGACCGGATCGTCGTCCCAGGTGTCACGCTCGGCGATGACGGAGGCACCCTCGGAGGGTGCACGCTCGTGTTCACCACCGCCGCCGGCGGTGGCTACAGGCCCGGAACGCCTCGCGAGGGATGGGACCACCGCGAGCCGTGGCTCCGCCACGCCTTTGAGCAGCTCGGCGTCAGCGACCCCATCTTCATCGCGGCCGAACTCACCCTGGCCCGCGAGAGCCCAAAGATGATCCCGCTCAACCTCGGCGACGCCGAGGACGAGAGCCTCGCCAACGCCCACGCCGCCATCGACGCGCTGTTCGCGCCCGCCGGCGTACCCGCCTGAACTTCCACCGACCACGGAGGGAACAGAACATGACCCCCGACGAAACCCCATCGACCTCCTCGGAGAGGGACCTGGCGACCGGCGCTTGGCGGCTCGACCCGGCACACTCGAGCATCGAGTTCCACGTCCCGCACTTCTGGGGACTGATGACGGTCAAAGGCCGCTTCGAACGCTACGAAGGAACGCTCGACCTCCAATCCGAGCCCGCTGTAGAGCTGACGATCGAGGCCGACAGCCTCCAAACCGGGAACCGCAAGCGCGATCAGCACCTGCGCTCGGCGGACTTCTTCGACGTCGAGAACCACCCGAAAGTGCGGTTCGTCTCAGATACCGCAGAGTTTGAAGACACCACCCTCAAGGTGCGCGGTCGCCTCTACGCCGCCGGCCGGAGCATCCCACTCGAGCTCGACGCCACCGTCCAGCCGGTCGACGGCGCCATCGAAATCGAAGCAGTCACACACGCCCCGCACCACGAACTCGGGATGACCTGGAGCCCGCTCGGGATCGCGCGACCACACAGCACCCTGATCGTCAAAGGCCAGCTCGAGCGCCGCTGACCCAACAGCGGCTTGGGTGCCTCCCGGCCGAGCTTTCACCGCCAGGCGCGAGCTCGGCGAGTTGCGGGACACGAATCGGGCTCCGCGACCGGCGTTATTGGTGTTTGAGCAGCATCGCGGCGTGATGCTCGAGGTCGGTGAACGGCTTGCCGCTGACGTTGACCGTCACCAGTTTGAGTGTCCCGCCGGTGAATTGGTGGGGCGATTCGCCGGGGTAGTCGTCGGTGACCGGCTCGCCGGGCTGCCGGCCGACGTACAGCCTCTCGCCGGCGATCGAGTAGAACCCGAGCTGAGTCTTGATCTTGCCCTCCCCGACCTTCGTGTCGCCGTGGTAGAGCGAAAGCGTCCCCTTGGCGCAGGTTGGCTCCTGGCCCTCCTTCTCAAACGACGCCGACAGGAACATGCTCTCGCCGGTCGGGATGTCCTCGGTGCCGACGATCTTCTGCTCCTCAGCGCCGACGAAGCTGTTGACGTAGTGCAGCCTGTTGTTCTTGACGTAGAGGGCGTGTCCGCCGAAGCGCGTTCCCATCGCGAACAGGACCCCTTCAGCGGAGCCGTTGGCGATGTCGGCGAGCGCTTCGATCACGAACGATCGGTTGCGGGTGTTGACCGCCTGCCACTCCCCGACTGGCGCGTCGCCCGGGAAGTAGACGTAGCGCTCGCGCGGTGCGCTGACCTGGGGCCGCGGTTCGCTGAGGATCTCGATCACGGTCCGGTCGTCGAGCGGGAACGCGCCGTTGGCGCCCGCCTCGGAGAACCAGATGTTGACTAGCTCTCTGACCTTGTCGGGGTGCTCGCCGGCGAGGTTGTGGTTCTCGGCTCGGTCGACGTGGGTGTGGTAGAGCTCCCACTCGTCCTCGTTGTAGTGGCCCCAGCCGGCGATGCACGGGTGGGTGGTGACGGCTTTCCAGCCCTCGTGCCAGATGGACCGCGAGCCGAGCATCGCGTAGAACTGGGTCCTGCGCTTGGAGGGAGCGGACGCGTCGTCGATCGTGTCTCGCATGCTGACGCCGTCGAAGTGGCTCTGCTCGTGTCCCTTGATCGTTCTTGGAGCCTCGACCCCCAGGACATCCAGAATCGTCGGAACAAGGTCGATCGCGTGGTGGTACTGATCGCGGACCTCGCCCCGTGCCTTGGTCCCTGCCGGCCAGGAGATGATGCACGGGTCGGCTGTGCCGCCGTTGAACTCGTAGCGCTTCCACATCTTGAACGGCGTGTTGAACGCCATCGCCCAACCCGTCGGGTAATGGTTGTAGGTGAGCGGGCTGCCGAGCTCGTCGATCTGCGCGAGATTCTGAGCCAGATCATCAGGGATACCGTTGCCGAACTTCATCTCGTTGACCGACCCGTTCGGACCGCCCTCACCACTCGCGCCATTATCCGACACGACCACGATCATCGTGTTCTCAAGCTGCTCGGTGCGCCCCAGGTAGTCCAGGACACGTCCGATGTGATGGTCGGCGTGCGCGAGGAACCCGGCGTACACCTCGGCCATGTGCGCGAACAAGCGCTTCTCGTCCGCGTTCAGCGAGTCCCACGGGCGCGTGTAGTCGACCTCCGGGAACGGCTGGCCCTCGGGACCCTTGCGCGTTTCGGGCGTCCCGATCGGATTGACCGGCGGCAGCTCGGTGTTGGCCGGCACCAGGCCGAGCTCCTTCTGACGCGCGAGGGTCTGCTCGCGGATCGCCTCATACCCCATATCGAAGCGGCCCTTGAACTTCTCGATCCACTCCTTGGGGGCGTGATGCGGCGCGTGGCACGCGCCGGGCGCGTAATACAGGAAGAACGGCTTGTCCGGCGCGATCGCCTTCGCGTCGCGGATGAACTCAAGCGCCCTGTCGGTGACGTCCTCGGTCAGGTGGTAGCCGTCCTCGGGCGAGCGCGGCTGATCGACGGTGTGGTTGTCGTAGACCAGGTCGGGATACCACTGATTCGTCTCGGCGCCGAGGAACCCGTACCACCGCTCGAACCCCCGGCCGGTGGGCCAGTTACGCCGCGTCGACGCGAGATTCATCTCGTCGGTGGGGCAGAGGTGCCACTTCCCGACCAGGTAGGTGTTCCACCCGGCCTCTTCGAGGATCTCCGACAGCATCCCGTTCTCCGGCGGGACCGTGCCGCTCGCGTTCGGGAAACCGATCGCCGCCTCGGTGATACACGCCATGCTGTTGCGCGTGTGGTTGCGTCCGGTCAGCAGGCAGGAGCGCGTCGGCGAGCAGAGCGCTGTCGTGTGGAACTGCGTGTAGCGGACGCCGGCCGCGACGATCCGGTCGATGTTCGGAGTCTCGATCGGGCCGCCATAACAGCCCATCGCCGAATACCCGACATCATCGAGCACGATGTAGAGCACATTCGGCGCGCCATCGGGCGCCTTTGGGGGCTCGAACGGACCCCAATCAGACTCAGAGTCGCGAACGTCAACGTTGATCGTCCCGCCGAACGGCTTGGCCATAAGAATCTCCCGTGTAGCTGACTCGCCTCCACACTAAGGCCACCAGCCGGAACGGTCATCACCCAGAACGGATGACCGACCCGCCGCTCAAGAGCTCGGCCCGCGCCGGCAAGCGAACCTGCGTCGCCGGCCGGATGGATGCCGCGGCGCGGGGATCCGACTCCCTCCTTGGCGCGGGAAGCGCGCCCGATGCCCGCGGTTGCCCCATGCCCTCGGCCGATGCTTCTGGTGGGTTAGGCGGCGATGTTCTGGTCTGGCCAGCCGCCGGTGCGTATGCGTTCGTAGCGTGTCGAGCGCGAGGTCGGCGCCGGCGGGCCAGACGACTGGCATCAAGTGTAGTCGGGATCCGCAACACACGTTCGGCAGAGGCGTGACGGAGCGCTTGCGAACCCCTGCCGCCGGTCGTCCATTCGGGTGACGGTCAGTCGTCCGAACGGAGGCCGCAACTATGACCATCCGGCCGATAGTCAGGATGCGAACTGCCGGAGAGGATTGTGGCAATTGCAAATGGCGGGCGGGCCGATCCAATCAGTGACTCGCCCTTCCAAGGGTGCCAGGTCTTGGAGGTGACTTGTATGGGTGTAGGAGGAGCTATGCGTAAGCGCAGCCGCTGGTTGGTGCCGATAGTTGTCGGCGTGGCCGCCGTCGCAGCCAGCACGGCTAATGGTGCGGCCGCGACCCGATTGCCGTCTCGGGTCGTCCAGGCGTGTGAGAAGGCGCACCTCATGTCGATCTGCTCGCACGGCGGACACTTCACGAAGTTCGGCAAGGTGAAGGTCTTCATGCTCAACCGGGGCACTCGGATCCTCGGAGCGCATGCAGCCAACACTGGCTATCAGAGCCTCCGTAACCACGGCACGAGTCTCTGTATGTCCGACTACTACGGCTGGAACAACTACATCAAGCAGTACGCATGCAACGGTGCTCCGAACCAGACGTGGAACATCGGCTATGGGTACAACCAGGGGTGGTTCGTGCAGGCCAACGACAACGGGTGCATGAACGTCAAGGCCAATTCATACAACGCTGACACGCCGCTGATCGACTATCAATGCAACGGTGGCCTCAACGAGTCGTTCTGGATCCAGGACAACGGGAGCGGCATCACGTTGAATGCGATCTCGGGCAATGTGGGCGGGAGCCAGGATGGCAGCACTGCGGTGATCCTCTCGAACCTCTGCGTCTCGGGGATGGGCTACTACACGTACGGGTCGTACGTCCTTTTGTTCGGATGCAACGACAACGGCAATCAGACCTGGGGGCACACGTGATGCGCTTTGGAGTCAGAGGCGCGGCGATGGCCGTTGCGATCACGGCGTGCCTCGTCCTGCCGGCAATGGCGAGCGCCTCGCCCCTGTCGGCGAGGGTGTCCTACCTTTGCCGGACGGGGCATCTGGAGGCGTTATGTAGCCATGGCCATTACGTGACGGTCAACGGACAGCGAACCTTCACATTGGGGAGATTCGAGGCCCGCACCAAAGCGCATGTGGCCGATACCGGGTGGCAGGGTCTGCCGAACCACGGAACGGAACTCTGCGCGTCCGACTACTACGGTTGGAACGATTACGTCAAGCAGTACGGGTGCAACAACGGCGCCAACCAGACCTGGAACGTCAACTGCTGTTTCGGGTCCATGTGGTACGTGATGTCCAACGCAGGCCAGTGCTGGAACATGCAGGCCGGCTCCTACTCGACTTATACGGACATCATCGACTACAGGTGCGACGGGGCCTACACCAACGAAATGTTCCGGATATATACGAATAACGGGAACGGGCTCAACTTCAACACGGCGGTGAACGGCGAGTGCGTGTCGGGCATGGGCTACTACACGTATGGCTCGTACGTCGAGCTCTTCCCATGCAACTACAACAACAACCAGACGTGGGGGGCCGCGAGCCGTGTCGGCAAAAGTCCTCCGAGTCCGCTTACGCTGATCCCGGTGGAGAGGTGATGTCGATGTTCAGAAGGGTAGGGCTCGTCACGGCCGCGCTCGTGCTCGGCCTCTCAGGGACTGCCTCCGCGGCGGCGGTCAAGTTGCCTCCGATCTGCGCGCAGCCGGCGGCGAAGCTGCTGTGCTCGTATGGGGGGCACTACCAGAAGGTGGGGAGGACGACCGCGTTCGTCTTCAACCTTCCGGTGCGCCTCGGCAAGGACGGCGTCGCCCACACGGCGAGCTATCCCGCAGGGTGGGCCGAGATGGAGAACGAGGGCACAACTGTATGCATGTCCAGCTATTACGGCTGGAACAACTACGTCAAGCAGTACGGCTGCAACAACGGCGGCAACCAGACGTGGTACGTGTTCTCGTGGAATGGCCGCGTTGGCCTGTACAACTGGGGCGATAGCGAGTGCGTCAACAACAAGAGCAACTCGCTCGCATCCGGCAACCCACAGATCATGTGGAGCTGCAACTACAGCTCGGGCGGGTGGAACGAGCTATACGTGCTGCACGACGACGACACGAACGGACTTCATTTCGAGGCCGTGAACGGCGCCGGACTCGGAGGGAGCGGCATGTGCGTGTCCGGCATGGGCTTCTCTCTGAACGGCGATTACGTCGAGCTGGCCGGCTGCAACTACAACGACAATCAGGGGTGGCTCTAGCTGCTTCCCGCGGAATAGCTCCCAAGGAGCGAACGGCCGTGCGGTGGTTTCGCGCGGCCGTTCGAGTTTGGGCGCTCTCTCTCGACGAGGGGAAGGGACTGTTTCAGCGGGGGATCTCGCCGCGGTGGACGGTGTAGGGCATCCGGTCCTTCTTGACGGATACCGACCTGCTCGGAATCTCGGAAACTAGGGCAAGTGGTACCGGCTCGCATGCTCGGAATGGAACCGGTACGCCGTCGCGAACGCTGTCATCTGAGGTGGCCGCCGCGCCCCTGAGCGGGCCGCTCGTCCCCTACCCGACACCAACACAAGCCGCGGCCGGTCAGTGGGAGCTTTGCGAGAATGCGAGCATGACGAGCCGAAAACCGCCCCGCATGCGGTGGGAGAGCTGGATCGACAGACAGGTCCGCGACGCGCAGGAACGGGGCGAGTTCGACGATCTGCCCGGCGCCGGGCAGCCGATCCCGGATCTCGACAGGCCCTACGACGAGATGTGGTGGGTGAAGGACAAGCTCCGTCGCGAGGGCCTGACCTACATGTCGCCGTCGGTTGCTCTCCGCAAAGAGGCACACGACGCGCTCCAGGTTGCGTCGCGCGCCAAGTCAGAGGCCGAGGTGCGGAAGATCATCATCGACATCAACGCGAAGATCCGCGCGGCGAACGGCAAGGGAATCGCGGGTCCTCCGCTCATGCTCGTGCCCTACGACGTCGAGCGCGTCGTTCGTCGTTGGCGCGAGCAGCGCGCCGACTAGGAACCTGCTCAAGGCGTCAACCGCATCGCATACCGGCCGGACCGGGGCACGCAATTTGTTCCGATCCGAAGCGACATGCCCCGAGAGCGGAGTCTTGAGCGCCGCGATAGTGGTCCGCGAGACCGCCGCGGCTTCGTGGGAGTGGCACTCTCGCCGGGTCGGCCGTTGCGTTGGCGGCACCTACGCTCACAAGGGCTCGCGCCCGTGCACGTGATTGGTGTGCGCCTAGACTCCGGGCGGTGGATACACCCGCGCGCAGTCTGGCCCACTGGAGCGAAGAGTCGCGAGCCGAAATGGACGCGTTCTACGCGCTCGCGCGCCGGGACTATGAGCGTCTGGCTCGAGGTTTCGTCGACCATGCGGTATGGCTGCGGCGCGTTGCCGATGGGCGCCGAGGTATCACGTTGCTCGATGTCGCCTGCGGTTCGGGAAAATTCCCGGAGGCGCTGCAAGACTTCGGCGGTGTCGGCGTCTTGTCCGGTGAGCTGCGGATCGACTACGACCTGCTGGACCCGTCTCCCTTCTCGCTGTTGGAGGCCGCGCAGGCGCTTCGCCCGCCGTTCGTCGCGGCCGCTCGCCACGAAACCGTTGTGGAGGAGCTCGACGATGCCGTCGGACCGTTCGACGTCGTCTGGGCCACCCACGCTCTTTACTCGCTCACGCCTGGCGCGGTCCGTGCGGCCGCCGCTCGCATGCTCGCCGCGCTCGCGCCCGGTGGCGCGCTACTGATCGCGCAGGGCAGCCGCGAGGGCCACTATCTGCGCTTCTACCGCGACTTCCTCGACGACCTCCGCGGCGGCCACGGCACGTTGTACGCCGCGTCAGAGGATCTTGCCGAGGCGCTGCGCGCCTGCGGCGCCGACCCTCACGCGGTACGCCTGTCCTACGATCACACCACCCCACTGGAGAACGCTGTCACCGTCGAGGGCTACCTTCAGCGATGCGTCTTCGACGATTCCGTCTCGCTGCAGGAGATGATGACGGCTCAGCACCTCGGTCCCTACCTGCGTGATTGTCGCGACGAGGCTGCGGGCGTGTGGCGGTTTCATCAGGAGGTCGACGTGCTCCTCGTCGGCCCCGCCTTCAACGGTTTGATCGAATAGCGGGCACGCGCACCTGAGCTCTCGAAGCGGTCGTGGTCCCTGCCGCGTTGGACGCCGTCACGCTGCAGCTCGCGGTGCGTCGGTCGCCGGCGTCGCCTCCGGCCAGCGTGGGATTCGCATCTTTGTGCGTCATGCCATTGATGCGCCGCACGTACGAGAAGCGGTCAGCATTGCGCCAGCTCCCGCGCCGGCAGGTGACGGTGCTACTCGAGCGCCTCACGCTCGGTCGGCTTGTGTCCAGCGGCAATGCGGCGGGGCTGGAGGTCCGCCAGAACGTTCCGTAGCCGTCCTCCACGTAGAGCGCCGTCGAGGTCATTACGAGCCGCCGCCGGACTGCTCGACGGTCGCAGCGCGACCACGCACTGGGAGTTCGCGGACGAGCTCGCAGCTCGATTTCCGTCGGTTCGGGTAACGCCCGAGGCGCTTTACGTCGACGAGGGGACCAGCGCAGGCATCGCCGCGGGCGTCGACCTGTGCCTGTACATGATCAGACGCGACTATGGTGCGGTGGCCGCCACCGAGGTGTCGCGACGCATGGTCGCTCCGGTGCACCGTAGCGGCGGCCAGGCACAGTTCATGCACCGACCTATTCCCGACGACCGATTCAGTCTGACCCCGACCCGCGCCTGGGTGGTCCAGGAGATGCACCGCCCCCTGACCGTCGCCGAGCTCGCCGCGCACGCCGGCTACTCAACTCGGATGTTCGCACGGCGATTCGTCGCCGAGGTCGGCGCTACACCACTGCGATGGCTGACCGATCAACGGCCGCTCGAAGCCCGGCGGCTGCTTGAAGCAACAGAGCTGCCGATCGAGGAAGTCGCATGGCGCTGCGGCCTCGGAACAGCGGCAAACCTACGACTGCACATCGCCCGCGATGCCGCAACCGCCCCGAGCGCGTACCGACGGGCGTTCCGGGACGGGGCCGCGCCGGCGAACGTGGCCGCTGACTGCTGAGCCCGGCCCGGGGTGACGCCACCAGAGCGCACGAGACAGGGCCACTCTCTGCATCTCGCCCACGTGACCCCTGTTGCGCCGCAGCGAGCGCGAGCCACCCGAACGGCCGATCTGATGCTCGAAATGGAAGACACGGGCCGGCTCCGAAACGGCCGAGCTATGCGTCCGCCGCTTCCGGTTTGGGCCGGCGAGCAGGAGCCGCCTCGGGGGCGTCACCCTGGACCGGCGGAGAGTCAAGGGGCTGGATCACGATCCCACCCCACGTCCGCGGCCCCGTCCGCCATCGGTGCGGTTGGTGAGTCGTTACCGACATGCTCCGCATCGACCGGGCCGTCTTTGCAGTGCCTGTTGGCGGCGCGAGGCTCAGCGCCACGGCCGCCGCTGCGGCGGCGGCCCCGAGCCGGTGCCGGCGGCCGGTCACGGAAGACGCCGGCATCGGTGACACACGTCGCCGCAATTGATCCCGAATCAAGGCGTCGCCGGCAAGGGTGAAGCGGATCCTGGTTGCGGAGTGCCCCCGCTGGCCGGCGCTGACCTTGAGCACGGGGCGCCACCGGTCGCTGAGCAAAGCGGCCCGCGCGAGCCCAGCGACAGGACATCGCTGGCGACGGAAAGAGGCGCCTCCAGCGATTACGTGAGCAATGGGGCGATGCCCGGAGGAGGTGTCTGGGTTCAGAGGAGTTCGGCTATCGTGGCCGCGGCGCGCGCCGCGCCGTCCGCTGTGACGGGCCGGTAGTTGACCTTGCGGTCGATCTCGTTCGCGATCGCCGCGGCGATCGTTTCGGGGGACGCATCGTCGAAGTCCATCCGCAGGCCCGCGTGGTAGCGGTTCAGGCGGTGATGGACGTGAAGGTTCTGCTCGAAGTGATGCTTGAGCGGGAAGTAGATGAACGGCCGGCGGTTGGCGGTGAGTTCCATTGCGGTCGTGAGGCCGCCCTGGACGATCGCGAGGTCGCAGGCGGCCAGGTGCTGGTACAGGTCGTGTACGTAGGCACGGACCTCGAGCCCGTGATGCGTCAGGAGTGAGGCTGGATTGATCCGCGGACCAGCGACGACGATCATGCGGAGGCCGGGGACGAGGCGCTTGGCCTCTGGGAAGCTCGCGATCACTCGCCGCAGAAGGTCTGCGCCGACGCCTGAGCCGCCGACGGTCACGATGCAGACCCGCTCCTCGTCGCGGTATCCGAGCTCGGTTCGCAGCGCCTCTCGGTCGGCGAACTGGGCCGGATCGAATCCGGTTATATAGCCCGCGAAGCTGAAGTGCTGCTCGGTCCAATCGCGGATCGCCGGCAGGTCAGCGCCGAAGTTCTCGGCGACGATGTCGTCTGGGTCGCCGACGAACACCGCCCGGTCGCGCACGCGCGGGTAGCGGGCGATCTGCTCGATCATCTCGGCGTTGTAGTCGGCGGTAAGGAATGCCTCGTGTTCGCCGCCGTCTGCCATCGGCAGCCATCCGACGAAGTCCGTCAGCCACACGTATGGGGCGCTCTTGAGCTCTGGGTTCTCGTGCAGGTAGTAGTCAAGCTCCCATGCCTCGTCCCCGATCCACAGGTCGTACTGCTCGTCCGAGACCAGGTCGTGGAAGACCATGAAGTTGGCCACGAGGATCTCGTCCATCCGCCGCCATGCCTGGAAGCAGTGCAGGTCGTGCTCGGCGGACTCGGACTCGATGTGGCCTGATTCGTTGGCGAGCTGGGCGCTCGCGGGGTGGATCCGCTCGCCTCGCGCCTGGAGCACCTCGGTGACTGGATGCTGCGCCAGCCAGTCGATCTGGAGATCGGGGTGGAGGTTCCGCAGCTCATCGGCAATCGCGACGTCGCGCTGCGCGTGCCCAAGGCCAATCGGGGAGGAGATGTAAAGCGCGCGGCGGCCGCGGGCCTTGGCGCGCGTCCAAGCCGAGGTGGGTCGCCGCCCCTCCACGAACTCCCGGATCAGGAGGTTGACCCGCACCGGATCTCGCGCCAGGGGAATGTGCCCAGAGCCATGGAGCGTGACCACATCTCCGCCGGTCGCTCGGGCGAGCGCCTCGCCCTGAACGTGCGGACGGATCAGGTCGCGGTCGCCGTGGATCACGAGTGTGGGGCACCGGACCCGCGCGCACGTCGCTCTGAACAACTCATCTCGGGGGATTCCGATCCCGAGGATCGTGTCCAGGATCGTCTGTGGTGTCGTCTGAAGCGCCCAGCCGATGCAGTCTTCGATCTGCTTGCTCGAATGCGGCTCGTTGAAGCAACGGCCGAAGAAGAACTCCAGGAAGCCGAGGTAATCGCGCTGCAATAGACCAGCAGCCTCGACCCACTCCGGGTCGGTCTCGAGCGAGTCTTCAAACGGTGACACGTCACGGTCAGGGTGGTTGGACACAAGCGCCACCCCGGGGCCAACGTACACGATGCTCTCCACGCGCCCCGGGTGATCAGCAGCGAGAACGGTTGCCCACAGCGTCCCGGCCGAAAGCGCCACCAGCGTGGCGCGCTCGGTGGCGGTGGCGTCCATGACCATCAGCGCGTCGTCCGCGAACTCGGTGGTGCTGTACGCCGCCGCGCCGGCCGGGCGATCTGAGCGCCCGTTCCCGCGCCCGTCGAAGGTGACCACGCGGAAATGCCTCGCCAGGTACGGGATCTGCGCCTTCCAGAACCGCGAATGGATGATCGACCACGTCGGGAGCAACAAGATCGTCCGCTCACCCGAACCGTAAACCTCGTAAAACACACGCACCCCATCCCGCTCCGCGTACCCCTCCACCTCGGGATAGCGAGCGCGCGTCTGTTCCCGCCGGTCAGCACGCTCCCCGGAGCTCGCGGACACCGCCGGCGGAGAAGGCGACGCAGTCAACGACGCCCCTCGAACACGAGCTTCAACGGCACGTCCACACCCGGCAATAGCCAGACACCAGCCGGCCGCGGCACGACCGCTCCGGACACGAACCGGGCCAGGCCTTCGTCATCGATCTCGGAACCCGCCGGACTCAAGATGTCCCTCCCAAAGTCTTCCGCGAGGTTAGATCAGCCACATTCCAATCGCATCAGGGACCCACCTAATCCATACCCGGCCGGAACGTGGCTACAAACGCTGACCCCGGTCCTACCCCGCTTACGACGCGCCGGCAACGCAGCCCGCCTGAAAGCGGCAGTCGGCCCCACGGGGAGTGTCCAAGGAAGTGTGTAGGTATGACCGAAGAGGACTGTCATGCCTTCAACATCAGAAGTTGGTTCTGTAGTCCGAGCGAGGGTCTCTAACCCGCAGGGCGCCGGCGAGCCGCTAGGCGAGGCGGCGCCTCCGCCTGGGATCCTTGAAGCGATGGGGGACGATCCGAGCGCAAAGCTCCCGGACGATCTCGTGGATGAGCTGCTGGCCCGCGCGAGCAGCGAGGAGGAGATCGTCGGGCCTGGCCGCCTGCTCTCTCGGTTGACTAAGCGGCTGGTGGAGCGGGCGATGGAGGTCGAGCTGACCGACCACCTGGGGTACGAGCCGCATCGGGAGCCGCCCGGCGGGACGGTTGGCGCGCGCTTCTGCAGGCTCACAGCGATGGGAGGTGCTCTCGAAGCGGACCAAGACGGCTCTCGAATCGCGAGGGCTCGACCGGCAAAGTCGGCCAAGACATCGTCAGTAATGACCGGATGTCCATGTTCGGTGTGGCGCCACGCAAACGTGGCGGCCGCCGGCTGTGCACGGCTCGGGCCGAGCTGGCGGAGTGGCGCGAGGTTGACGAGGACCCTGGCGTCGTCGCCCGGGGCAGAGCTGATCTCCAGTCAGCGTGCATCCGCGGCGCGACGCCTTCGGCGATGAACCGGTTGTCAAGTTCATCCTCCGCTTGGTCGACGACCTGCGGCGTGCGGACTCCACAGCAAGCAGCAGAAGAAGAAACCTGACCTCCTGATGTGCAGCGGCACGGGGTGGCCGCACCAGCATTTCCTATGATCGAAGTCGTGTCCGTCAGGGGTCCAGAGCCTGATCGCCGCAACGAGCTACGTGCAGCGGACTCCGACCGCGATGCCGTGGTCGAGCGGTTGCGAGACGCCGCGGCGGAGGGTCGACTTGAGCACATCGAGTTAGACGCGAGGGTAGAGCGGGCCCTGACCGCTAAGACCTACGCAGATCTTGCTGCTCTCACCGCCGATCTGCCGCCGGAACCTTCGGCGGATCCGGGGGAGCCGCTGCTGCTCAAGGGCGGTCTCCATGGCGCGGCGCGCACCGGGCGTTGGCAGGTACCCGCTTGCATCACGGTCTACGGCGGGATGGGTGGCGCCAGGCTCGATTTCACCCGAACGGCCACCCGACTGGCTGAGGTCGAAGTAGAAGCCCACGGCCAGTGGGCGGGTGTGACGATCGTGATCCCCGATAGCTGGGGTGCAGAGACCGGCGGGCTGGACCCTGGGATCGGCGGACTCAGAGACAAGACCACTCCCGAAAGGCTCCCGGGAACCCCATTGCTCCGCCTCATAGGCACCGGCGGAACAGCCGGTGTCACCATCCGGCACCCCAACAGCTGGGAACGTCGCAAGCTGCGACGCAATCAGCCCAGTGAGCTGTGAGACCACGGTCTACGGCCGGAGGGTTAGGCCTGCCAGGCGGGCGGCCGGCCTGGAAATCACCATCCGCCCGCCGCGCGACGTGGGCGTCCAGGAACTCGCACGGGCGCTGATCCGCGCGTGCCCTCGCGACCCAGGCGAAAGTCGCGGTCGGCGCGATGGCGCAACGGCCAGCACCACGTGCACCCAGACGCCGGGTGTCACCGCGACGCTTGCGCAGCTGTCGGCCTTGTTCGGGCCGCGGCGGCGCGCTCCTCGCCGGGGAGCGCCGCCGCCGCGCCGCGGTCACTGCATCACGGAACCCCGCCTGATCCTGGCTCGCGATCCGCGACGACCGGCAACCGCACCTGGCTCTCGCTCGCGTGGAGGGCAGCCGGTGTGGCCGATCACGACGCCGGACCGTCGAGGGCGCGGAGATGCGCACCTTTGGCGAGTGGCGGGTTCGTGGCCACGTGCCGGTTGACACCCGCACTTGTTCACGTGCAGCCATCTGATCCGCGACCAGCTTCGTGGTGCTTGTGGTCCGAACGCTGGCGTCTCGGCTCGGAATCACGCCTTGACGGCTGGCAGCACGGTCGTCGCTGCGAGCTCGACCTGCCGCGGCTCGTCGCCGAGCGGCCAGAGGTATACGCGATCGCAGCCTGCCTCCGCGTAGCGCGAGAGCAGCTCCGCGCAGTGGGCCGCGGGTCCGACGCAGAGCTGATCGCTGAACGAATCTGGATCGCGCTTGAGCATCGGGGCCAGGACCTCTCGCAGCACGCGATCGGCGTCGCGGGCGTCTTCGCTGATCCAGGTCCACATCGTCGCGAGCGCGTTCGGGAACCGATCGGGATCCTTGCCGCGCGCGTCAAGCTGCTCAGACAGCGACTGCTTCGCGGCCCTGAAGCCGTCGGGCGTCGTGTTATACGCGGATGCGAGCCACCCGTCGCCGAGACGCGCGACGCGCCGAAGACCGGCGGGTGAGCCCCAGCTCCCGATCCACACCGGGACTCCGCCCGGTCGGCTGGGGGCCGGCGCCAGCGGCGAGCCCGGTAAGGCGTAGTGGCGGCGGGTCTCCGGTGGCGGTTCGTCGCGCAGCAGCGAGCGCAGAATCGCGACGGCTTCGTCAAACCGCTCCCAGCGCTCCTCGAACCGGAGGCCGACCGCGTCGTAGTCACGCTCCGATGAGCCAGGCCCGACCCCGGCAATAACCCGCCCATCGGACAGCACATCCAACGCGGCGAGCGTCTTCGCCAGGGGCACAGGACCGCGCAGCGCGACATTCGCGACCGTTGTCGCCAGCTCCATCACGCCGGATCGGTCGATGACCGCTGCCAGAGCCGTCGCACCGTCAAGCCACGGCGTCTGAAACAGGAAGTGGTCGTTGGCGGAAACCGCAGCGAAGCCGCTCTCACGCGCGGCGTCGACGGCGCCGGTAAGACGTGCGAACGACTGCCCCTCGTCGCCGAACTCGATCAGCGGCAGATGAAGGCCAAGTTCCAAACCGGACCGATCCTCTCACCCCACGGCCCACCCGACAACACAAGCCGCCGCTGGCGCTCCCGCCTTCGCGTGAAGCGGCCATAACGCCGGCGTGCCCGGAATAGGCGCGTGGAGGACCCACGCTCGGTCAGGCTCGCGACGGCTCGGGAAGCCTGCAATCGGTCTGGGGGGTGCATTTTTGCGCTGACGCCGGCAGTCTCGGATTGAGCGCGGATCTTGGGGCTCGGACCGGGGTTGGTGGCGTCATCGGCGCCGAGGGCAACGGCTGAGACGCCCTATCCGCGTAAACCGCGTCGCTCGACGCGGCGCGGCGAGGTTGCGTCGGTACAGGAAGGCAGGTGTCACGTGCGGTCTTGGCTGAGCGTGCATGCCTGCAATCCGCGGGAGCGGCACCCTGCGCGGGCGGCGGCAGATCACGCGTCAGCCCCCTGATTCGTGATTGGCGAAGCAACCGCGACGCGCAACGGCTTGGATCAGTCGCGCACCGCAACCGCCTCAATCTCGACAAGCTGCTCAGGCCAGCCAAGCGCTGCGACGCCGAGCAGCGTGCTCGGCGGCCCGTTCGTGCCGTAGACGCTCTCGTACTCGTTCCAGGCCAGAAGCAGGTCATCGCGTGACGAAGACGCGACAAAGATTGTTGTCTTGACGACATCGGCTTGCGTGCAGCCGGCGGCCCCTAGGGCGACCCTGAGGTTGTCTATCGACTGCCGGGTCTGGCCGATGATGTCGCTGGCGGCGACCACACGCCCGTCACCATCGAGAGGGCAGGCCCCTGCGGAGAACACTAACGTCACGCCGGTCGCGGCGGCCGCATAGTGATATGGCACGGCGTGGGTCAGATGATCGCTGCGGATGAGCTGTCGAGGCATTTCGTCCTTTCTACTGCGGGCGTTCTCCTGCTCAGACAGGGTGCCCCTTTGTCGGCGGGACGGCACCCGGCCGGCGACTTTCGCTTCACGCCTCGCGGGGCTGGGAGGACCAGCGGCTCGAAGCAGCAGCGAATCCTGTGTGCGTAGGCGTCCGCGGGATGACCGCTCCTTCGGTCTGACCGCCCTCCGTCGAGATCGCGCCTGAACCATCGCGGACCCGACGGTGCTGGCCGCACGTTCATGGTGCGGGGCTTCGGTGATGTTTGCCGTTGAGGTGGACATGGTTGCGTCTCCTTTGCTCTTGGGGGGTTTTGGGCTGGTGTTGACGAGTCAGTCGGCGCCAGCGAGTGCTGGCTGGGGCTCGCGGACCGTGGTCTTGGCGACGGCGTGTGTGAGCTCGTCGCCGCGGATGAGTACGAAGATTGCGGGGAGGGCGAGGAGTGCAATCCCGCCGAGGACCCAGAACGCTGATTGGAAGCCGCCGGTGAGCGCCGTGGGTGCGGCGTTGCCGGCATGGACCAGCGTCTTGGTGTGGCTCGCTGCGACGCCTGAGGCGATCGCGATCCCGATTGCTCCGCCGATCTGCTGGGAGGTGTTCAAGAGCCCGGACGCGAGCCCGGCCTGGTGCTCCTGAATGCCCGCGAGCGCGGCGATCGAGACTGGAATGAATGCGAACGCGGTCCCGGCGCCGGCGACCACCATCGGGCCTGCGAGGTTGGCCAGGTATTGCCCGTGGACGGGCACCTGGGTTGCCCAGATCACGCCCGTGCCGATCAGCGTCATCCCGATCGCCATTACGACCTTCGCTCCCACGCGGGTCACCAGCAGCTGCGAGAGACCGGCGAGCGCGATCGACGTCAATGACGTGGCCAGCCACGCTACCCCGCTCTGAAGCGCGCTGTAGTGAAGCACCTGCTGCATGTACAGGGTGCCGACGAAGAACAACCCGAAGAAGCTGCCACCCAACAGCAGCCCCGCGGTGTTCGCGCCGGCGAGGGTGCGCAGCCGGAAGATCGAGAGCGGCAAGAGCGGCGACTCGACCCGGTTCTCGATCACCAGGAACGCAATGAGCAGAGCCGCGGATGCCGTGAGCACCGCAATCGTTCTCGTGGCGCCCCAGCCGTACTGGGGTGCCTGGGAGATCGCGTACACGAGCAGCACCAGCGCGCCTGTGCCGGAGATCGCGCCGAGCACGTCGAACCGCCGGCGCGTCGCGGCGAGCCGGCTGTCGGGGACGATCCGCGGTGCGAGCGCCAGCGCGGCCGCCCCGATCGGGACGTTTAGATAGAAGATGTACTGCCATCCGGCGTACCGGGTGAGAACCCCGCCGGTGATCAACCCCACGGTCGCGCCGGTGGCACCGAGCGCGCCCCAGATCCCGAGCGCCTTGTTGCGCTCAGCGCCCTCTTGGAACATGTTCATCACGATCGACAGGGCAGAGGGCAGCATGACCGCCGCGCCCAGACCCTGAACCGCCCGGCTTCCGATCAGGAACGCCTCGCCGGTCGCGAGTCCGCACGCCAGCGAAGCCGCCGTGAACACGGACAGGCCGAGCATCAAGACCCGGCGGCGGCCAAGCAGATCCGCGGCACGCCCGCCGAGCAGCAAAAAGCCGCCGAACGTGAGCGAGTAAGCGGTCACCACCCATTGCAGGCTGGTCTCGCTGAAGCGCAGATCCCGGCCGATCGTCGGCAACGACGTGTTGACGATCGTTAGATCGATGACCACCATGAAGAACGACACCGCCAACAGCGCGAAAGCGCGCCAGCGGTTGATGTTCGGGGTCAGCAGAACTGGTTTGTCTGCGATTGTCATTACGGCCTCCTATGCGGTCTTGCTCGTTGTGGTCATCACCTCTGTAGGCGTCGGGATCTCACGAAATTCAGCGACGAATTTCCGCCGTCCGCGACGTCTATAAAGCGTTGGCCAACAACCAGAGGTTCAATGCGAGGATGCGGACATGACCCAACGCACGATCACGCTGGCCCGTGCCGGGGACGAGAACGCGTTTCGTGAACTCACCGACCCCCACCGGCATGAGCTCCAACTGCACTGCTACCGAATCGTTGGCTCGACCCAGGACGCAGAGGACCTGGTCCAGGAGACACTGCTGGCCGCTTGGCGCGGACTGGACCAGTTCACCGAGAGGGCCTCGATCCGGACCTGGCTGTACAGAATCGCCACCAACCGATCGCTGGACGCGCTGCGCGCGAACGCGCGCCGCCCACAGCGCCTCGAACCCTTGAACGATCCGCCCACACCCACCCGCATGACCGAGCCGATCTGGCTCGAGCCCTACCCCGACGCGCTGATCGAGGGAATCGCCGACCAGGCACCCGGACCCGAGGCCCGCTACGAGCACAGCGAAGCGACAGCCCTCGCGTTCGTGGCCGGCCTCCAACATCTCCCACCGCAGCAGCGGGCCGTTCTAGTCCTACGCGACGTCCTCGGCTTCCGCGCCGCAGAGGTCGCCGCGATCCTCGACACCGGCGAAGCCGCAGTGAACAGCCTGCTGCGACGCGCCCGTGCCGCGCTCGAGAGTCGCTTGCCCGCCGCCACGCGCGACCGAGCGCCGCTGCCTAACTCCCGGCGCGAGCGCGAGGTGGTGGGGCAGTTCGCGAACGCGATCGAAGACGGTGACATCGACACTGTCGTCGCGCTGCTGACCGACGATGCCTGGCTAACGATGCCGCCCTACCCCTACCAATACCAAGGCGGGGCGACAATCGGAAACTTCCTACGGGTTCGCGGCACTCTCCACCAAACGCCGCTGCGGCTCGTGCCGACCCGGGCCAACGGCCAACCCGCTTTCGGCTGCTACTTCCCCTGCCCGCGTTCCGGCATCGCGCGCGCCCATGGGCTGCTCGTGCTCACACTCGCCGGCAGCAACATTGCCGAGATCACCTTCTTCGCCGACAGCAGCGTGTTCCCCCACTTCGGGCTCCCCCGCACCGTGCCCAAA
>CAWCEF010000013.1:0-716423 GCA_963794515.1 uncultured Solirubrobacterales bacterium
CCGATCGCCCGATCCGGCGGGGCGTTAGCGAGGACGGCCGGCGACCGTACCCGTGAGTAGCAGCGCCCATAACGGGTAGCTGATCGGGGAACCGATTCGCTAACGCTGCCCCGGCCCCGGACGCGATCTTGCCGCCGGCCGAGGGCGAAAGGAACCGATGCATCCCCTCCTCTTCGTCAACTGGTCCTCGGTCAACAAGCTGTTCCGCGGGCTGATGTGGCTGTGCGTGATCGTGCTCGCCACCCTGATCGTGGTTCACCTGATGCCGGACCCGGCGGCCGCGCACCATTCGATGCGCGTGCTGCGCTGACCCCCGCCACCGGAGCTATCCGAGTGAGATCAGCGCGATGCCGACGACGACCGCGATCGCGCCGGCAAGCCGCCCAGGCCCGATCTTCTCGCGGCCGCTGATCGCCAGGAACGCGGTCGCCATCACCACGCTTGACTCGCGCACGGCGGACACGGACGCCGCCGGCGCCAGCTTGAGCGCCGCCAGCGTGAGCGCGTAAGCCCCGAAGAAGCCGATGCCCGCGAGGACGGTCGAGCGGCTGACGGCCGCGCGCATGGCGGCGGCTCCACGCACTCGCCACACCCCGAGCACGTAGGCAGTTGCCGTGATACCGAATACCACCTCGAGATACGCGAGCGGCGAGGCGTGAGCGAGCCCGTGCTTGTCGACCAGGGTGTAGCTGGCGATGCACACGCCGATTGACAGCGCGAGCGCGAGGTCCCGGAGATGGCCGGACCTGCGCAATCCGCGGACGAGGACAATTCCGACGGCGACGACCACCACGCCGATCGCGGCCGGCAGCGACGCACTCACGCCGAGCACGACAACGCTGCCGATCAACACGAGGACGGGCGCCGAGCCACGCGCAATCGGGTAGATGAAGCTCATCGCGGCGACGGAATAGCCCGTCGCCAGCAGCGCCAGGTAGACGAGTTCGAGCGCGCTCGAGCTGGCCACGTAGGGAAGCACGGAGGAGTCCAGGTGCCAGCCGATCAGCGACAGCGGCGCGAACACGACCGTTCCCACAACCAGCGCGACCGCGCTTGCGCTGTGGGTGTCCGCCTCGTCGGAAAGCAGCAGGTTCCAGGTCGCGTGTACGACGGCGGCGGCAAGCGCGAGCAGCAAGGCTGAGATCGGCACGAGACTGATTTATAGGTACGGTCTGCTCGACATGACCGAACGGGGCCCGAAGTGAGCGCGATCGACGGGCTGAGCGCGGAGGAGCTCGAGCTCGCGCCGGGCGCGCCGCCGCCAAGCACAGCCGGCGCGATGAAGGCGGTCCTGACCGACGAGCGGTTCTCGGATCCCGATTGGATCTTCGAGCGAAAGCTCGACGGGATCCGATGCATCGCGATCCGCTCGGGCGGAACCCTCACGCTGCTGTCCCGCAACGACCTGTCGATGAACGACCGCTATCCCGAGCTCGTCGAGGCGTACTCGAAGGAGAGCTGCGATCGCTTCGTCGTCGACGGCGAGGTGGTGGCGTTCGACGGCTCGGAGACGAGCTTCGCGCGGCTCACGCAGCGCGGTCGGCATTACGTGCCGGTGTTCATGTACGTGTTCGACATCCTGTGGCTCGAAGGGCACGACGTGCGCAAGCTCCCGTTGCGGACGCGCAAGCGGCTCTTGCGTGACGCGCTCGAGTTCCACGGCCCGGTGCGGTGGACGCCCCACCGCAATCGGGACGGCGAGAAGTTCTTCGTCGAGGCGTGCCGCAAGGGCTGGGAGGGGCTGATCGCCAAGCGCGCCGACAGCCCGTACGTCACCACGCGCTCGCGTGACTGGCTCAAGTTCAAGTGCGAGCACGGCCAGGAGCTGGTGGTCGGCGGCTTCACCGAACCGCGCGGCTCGCGCGTCGAGTTCGGTGCGCTGCTGCTCGGCTACTACCGCGAGGGCCGCCTCGAGTACGCCGGCAAGGTCGGAACCGGCTTCGATACCGCGACTCTTCACAACCTCGCCGACCAGATGCGAAAGCTCGAGCGCAAGGACTCGCCGTTCGCCGACCCGGGCGCGATCAAGGAGCGGGAGGTGACCTGGGTCGAGCCGAAGCTCGTCGCGCAGATCGGGTTCACCGAATGGACGCGCGACCACCGGCTGCGCCACCCCCGCTTCCTCGGCCTGCGCGATGACAAGGACGCCTCCGAGGTGGTGCGCGAGGGATGACGGTCGAGCTCAAGATCGGCCGCCGCGATGTTCGGATCACGCACGAGGACCGGGTCGTGTTCCCCGATGCCGGGCTCACAAAGCTCGACCTCGCCCGTCACTACGAGCGCGTCGCGCCGGCGATGCTCCCCTACGTCCGCGGCCGCCCGCTCGCGCTCCAGGCGTTCCCGGACGGGATCGAGGGCGAGGGCTACTTCATGAAGGCGGTCCCGCGGTACTTCCCGGAGTGGGTCAAGCGCGCGACCGTGCCGAAGAAGGGCGGCACGATCACCCACGTGCTCGCCGAGGACGCGGCGACGCTCGTATACCTGACCGGCCAGAACGTCGTGACCATGCACACGTGGCTGTCGCGCGCGGACAAGCCGCATCAGCCCGACCGCGTGACGATCGACTTCGACCCGTCAGGCGGCGGCTTCGACGAGGTGCGAGCGGCGGCTCGGGACGCCGGCGACCGGCTGCGGGACCTCGGGCTCGTCCCATTCGCGATGACGACGGGCTCCCGGGGCGTCCACGTGGTCTGCCCGCTTCGGCGCGGACCGGATTTCACCGAGGTGCACGCGTTCGCCCGCGCGCTCGCCGAGGCGATGGTCGCCGCCGACCCCGACCACCTGACGCTCGAATGGCACAAGGCCGAGCGCGGCGAGCGCATCTATCTGGACGTCAACCGGATCGCCTATGCCCAGCACGCGGTCGCGCCGTACTCCGTCCGACCGCGCCCGATGGCGCCGGTCGCGGTCCCGCTGCACTGGGACGAGCTTTCGGAGAAATCGCTCCGCCCCGATCGGTGGACGGTCGCAAACGTCGGCGAGCGACTCGACGCGGGCGACCCGTGGGAGGGCATGAGCCGCCACGCGCGCTCGCTCCCGAAGAAGGCGCCCTGATCGCTAACCGGCGCGCCGGCGGTTGCGCCGCCGGCGCTTGCCCGTGATCTGCCACGGACCGGGCGTGAAGTCGAGCGCCAGGTTGACGACCCACACGATCAGCGCCGCCCCCACCAGCGTCCAGAAGCCGTCGATGTTGAAGCCGCTCACGATCCACTTGGTGATCTCGAGCATCAGCATCGACACGAAGAACCAGGCGATCCCGAGCGTGAGGACTGCCAGCGGCAGCGTGACCAGACGGAGCAGGGGCTTCACCACCGTGTTCAGCACCCCGAACACGGCTGCCGCCAGTAGCAAGGCGCCGGCTCCCGACGTCGTCACTCCGGTGAGCAGCACAGTGACGACCAGAAGCACGAGGGCGTTCGTGAGCCACGAGACGCCGAGCCGCACGATCAGCGGTGGATCCGGTCGTTGCTGCCTTACCTGGTAACGCGTCGCGCTCACACCATCAGCCTACATCCTCAATAGCTGAAAACGGTGGCGCCGTCTCCGATCCACTCCCACAGCGGGGTGGCGCCGCCGATCTCAGCGGACTCGATCAGGCTTTCCTGGCTGAGCTTGCGCGCGTTGAAGCAAATCGGGCACACGAGCATCCGCCCACCGGCCGCCGCGTACTGCTCGGCGAGTGTGGGCAGCGTCGGGCACCCTTCGCAGGCCACGCCCTGCGCGAAGCCGGCGAGCGCGAGGCGGACCGCCTCCTTGGTAAGGAACATCGTGACCGCCCTGCCCGATTGCGCAGCGGCGCCGCCAACGAGGAAGGCGACGGTCACGCGCTCGGGATCCTCGAGCCCGGTGGCGAGGTTGATCACGACCTTGGGTTGTGCGTTCATTACGACTCCTAGTTAGGTGGCCTGCCGAACACCTCCCGGAGCGCAAGCATCCCGCATCCGAGCCGCGCGCGCCAGGGGTCAGCCGAGCGTCAGCTGACCGTGGGCGTAGTCGATCGAGATCGACCCGAAGTGCGAGAGCACGTCTGACCCGAGCAGTCCGAACGCCTTGCCGCCGGCGCCGGCGATCATCGAGCTCGTGGCGACGATCGATGGAAGCGCCTGCCCGCCGATGCTCCAGCGCTCTAGGCGCACCTTGCTCGCGGTTTCCGAGCAGCCGACGCCGGTGACCTTGATCGGCTTGCCGACGGTCTTCAGATGGAGTTGGCGGGCGAGCGCGACGTCGACCAGCGTCTTCGACGAGCCCGTGTCGATCAGGAACGGGAATACGCGGCCGTGAATGCGGACTCGTGCCAGCGCCAGCGTCTCGCCGTCCTTCGCCTTCAGGATGACGAGCGGGATCGTCGCCTGGGCAGGACGGGCGCCGCCGACCGACGCGAATCCCCACCCGGTGAAAGCCACCAGCATGAACGTGCCGACCAGGCCGGCAATGAGAATGAGACGACGCACCCTTCCTCCCTTCGTTGAACCAGAGCTCGAGCGAGCCTAGTCCCTGGATGCGTCGCGCGGCGGCTCACGGGCTCGGGGTCGCCTGCGCGGACGTGCTCGATCCCGATGACGGCTGATTCGGATTCCCGCTGGTCGCCTGCAGCACCGAAGCGCGTGTGAGCACGCCATTCGTCACGGACACGCACGCGAGCGCGGCCGTGCGGACTTGCGGCGCGGTCAGGTCGATCCCGGCGGCCTGCACCATCGGCAAGGACAGCTGTCCCTGGCTGGTGGGATCCGGGAACCCGTTGATGCCGTGGCTGCGCAGACAGTGGGCGAACGCGAGCAGGCCCTGCTTGTGGACCTCCTGCTGCTTGGCCTGGGCGGCGAGATCCGACTTGGAGGGGGCGGGCAGGATCGAGTTGCACGCGGCCTGGGCAGTCTTGAACTGCGGCGAGGTTCCGGCCGCCTGGGGGACGCGTATCGCTATCTGGGTGCCGCCGTTCGCATGCGTCACCTCGGGGTCGGGAAAACTCGCCAGGCCGTGGTCCCGCATGCAGGCGGCGTACTTGTAGGCGTCCTGGACGCCGCTCCCCTGTGGTTGGTCCGCGGCCGAGTTCGTCGTTGTGGTCTTTGGGGCGCCGCCGCCGCAGGCGGCGAGGAGCAGTGCGGCGCCGATCAGCGCCGCTGTCGGCGGAAGGGCTCGCTTGATGGATTGCATGACTACGTACCTCCTGTGACCCGTTGATGGGTGTCGGGAGGGTTGTAGTCACCGGGCGGTGACAACCCCGTCACGGCGGCTGTGACCGCGTTGTCACCCGGATCGGGCATCCTGTGCTTCGAGCCCAGGGAGAAGACATTGCGGGTGCTGGTAGCTGAAGATCATGGACGGCTCGCCACGGCGATTGCGGAGGGCCTGCGCCGAGAGGGCATTGCGGTCGACATCGCGTTCGACGGGGCCGACGCGCTCCGGCACACGGCGGTCCACCGTTACGACGTCGTCGTGCTCGACCGCGACCTTCCGCAGGTCCACGGCGACGAGGTGTGCCGGCAACTCCGCGACGAGCGGAGCAACACCCGGGTGCTGATGCTGACCGCGGCGAGCACGATCCGCGATCGCGTCGAGGGGCTCGGGATCGGCGCCGACGACTATCTGACCAAGCCGTTCGACTTCGAGGAGCTCGTGGCGCGAGTGCGGGCGCTCGCGCGGCGCTCGACTCCGCCCCTGCCGCCGACGCTCGCGCACGGCGACCTGACCCTCGACCCCGCGCGTCGCACGGCGGTGCGCGCCGGCGTTCCCCTCGCGCTCAGCCCAAAGGAGTTCGCCGTACTCGAGTACCTGCTCGGCGCGGAGGGTCGGGTCGTGTCCGCCGAGGAGCTGCTCGAGGGCGTGTGGGACGAGGCCGCCAACCCGTTCACCAACACCGTCAAGACGACGATCGGCCGGCTGCGGGGAAAGCTCGGCGAGCCGGCGCTGATCCAGACCGTCCGCGAGGGCGGCTACCGGATCTGACGAGCGTGGAACGTTGCTGAGATCGCTCACGCCGTCGGCGTGGACTGCACCGACTCGCACCGCGCGGATGCGCCTGACGCTGTTCTACGCGGGCCTGTTCCTGCTGCTCGGCACGGTGCTACTCGTGATCATCTATGTGCTCGCGGCGCGAGGGGGGACGATCGATGTCGCCGTCCCCGCTCCGGTCCTACGCCGCCAGCTTCACCTGCCCGGCGGGATCGTGGTGACGCAACCCGGAGGGCCGGTGCAGAGCGTCGTCAGCCAGCAGCACAACGCCGATCTCGATCGCCTGCTGACGATCTCATGGGTCGTACTCCTGGTGACGACCGCCGGCGCCGCCGTGCTCGGATGGTTCGCCGCCGGCCGAGTGCTTCGGCCGGTACGCGAGATCACCGCGACCGCCCGCACGATCTCGGCGGGAAACCTGCACCAGCGACTCGCGCGCAAGGGACCCAACGACGAGTTCAAGCAGCTCGGGGACACGCTCGACGACCTGCTCGGCCGGCTCGAGGCGTCGTTCGAAGCCCAGCGGCGGTTCGTCGCCAACGCGTCGCACGAGCTGCGGACGCCGCTCACGCTCGAGCGGACGGTGCTCCAGGTGGCCCTCGCCGATCCCGACGCGTCCGAGCGGACGCTGCGGGCGGCATGCGAGGAGCTACTCGCGTCGCAGGTCGACCAGGAGCGATTGCTCGAGGCGCTGCTCACTCTGGCCAGCAGCGAGCGCGGCCTCGAACAACGCGAGCCCGTCGACCTGCCTGCACTGGTCGAGCTCGCGCTTCGCCAGCTGACCCCGAAGCTCGAGCGACGTGGCCTGTCGATCGAGGTCGTCCTCGACCCCGCCGAGACCACCGGCGACGCCGCGTTGGTCGCGCGGCTGATCGCGAACCTGATCGACAACGCGATCGACCACAACGTCGACGGTGGACAGGTTGTGATCCGCACCCAAATGCTCGACGGCGACGCCATCCTCGAGATAGGCAACACCGGACCGCTGATCCCGGCGGGAGAGACCGAGCGGCTGTTCGAACCGTTCCAGCGCCTGCATGGCGCCCGGACCACCAACGACGGCCACCATGGGCTCGGGCTGTCGATCGTCCGCGCGATCGCGGTCGCGCACGCCGCGGAGGTATCGGCGGCGCCGCGCGCGGGCGGCGGCCTCACGGTGACGATCCGATTCCCGTCGGCGCCCGACCCGACATACTGAAAGCGGACGGCCGCCGGCGCGGCGGCCCTTTGTTTGTTGCAGGCCGCCCGGGTCTTATCGCGGCCGAGGCTCCTTTAACGACGGGCATCTGGAGTGGGGGTGAGGGTGGGTGGCCAGCGGGGCCTCCGTCGGCGCGCGGGGCCGGCCCTGCGCCCGGAACCTGCATAGCGCATCAACGGACGCCGGCGGGGGAGACCGCGATGCATCTGGCATGCCCCACATGCGAGACGCATCGCGGCCGGCGCCACCAGCACCGAATGATGCGTCATGCATGGCCCGCTTGCCGCCGACGGCGAGCCCCGCCGGCGACCCACCCTCAGTCCTCCTCCAGATGCCCGCCGTGAAAGCCGTCCGCACCCGCGACCGCTCCCGAGCAGGTGTTCGACTACTTGACGAACCCGTCGAACCTCCGCGACTGGCAGCCATCGAAGACGCGCGTCGAGGTGCTCACCGACGGGCCGCCGCGACAGGGCTACCGCGTGCGCGAGTGGACCAAGCCGCCCGGGGCCAAGGAGTTCGAGCAGGTCGTCGAGTTCACCGACTTCGAGCGTCCCCACCGTGTCCACACCCACATCGTCGAAGGCCCGCAGCCGATCGACGGCACGTGGACGTTCACGCCCGCCGGCGGCGGCACGCGGGTGGAGTTCGTCGCCGAAGGAGCGTTACGCGGCTTCATGCGATTCGCGGAGCCGATCGTCAAACGGATGATCGCCCGCCAGTTCGCGCAGTACCACGCAAACCTGCGAGGCAACGTCGAAGCCGGGTCGGCGTCTGGCGCCGGCGATACTGGCGGAGCTAGCGGGCCGCGCTGAAGCTGGTCGTGAGGTCAGGCCCGCCGGCGAGCGTCTGGTACACGACGCAGTAGCGCTCGGTCAGCTTCTTCAAGGTCGCGAGCTGCTCCTCGTCGGCGTCGGTGTCGAGCTCGAACGACAGCCGGATCGCGCTGAAGCCAACCGGTGCGTCGCGGTCGACGCCGAGCGTCCCGCGGAAGTCGAGGTCGCCCTCGGCACGCACGCGTCCCTCCGGCACCGCGATCCCGAGCGAGGTCGACACCGCGCGCAGCGTCACCCCCGCGCACGCCACCAGCGCCTCGAGCAGCATGTCGCCCGAGCACAACAGCGAGCCGTCGCCGCCGGTCGCGGGGTGAAGCCCGGCCTCAGCGAGCGCACGGCCGGTCTGAACCGAGCACGCGATCCCGTCGCCCAGCTCGCCGGTCGCCGCAAGCGTGACCAGCGCGGCGTTGGGCTCGGCCTTGTATCGCTCCTTCAGTGGCGCCTGGAGCGCCCGCAGTTCATTTCCATCCATGGACACGATCTTACGGCTCGGGCCGGGGTCAGACGTTCGAGCCGGGGGTCTGCGGGATCGTCGGGGTGGGCGCCGGCGCCGGCGCGGGCTGCGCGGGCGCCGGCTGGGCGGGCGTGTTGTTGTCGCCCGGGTCGTCGGGCGCGCGGATCCACTCGACGATGCGGCCGCCCACGATCACGAAGTTCGTCCGGGCGGTCTCACCGACGCCGCCGTCGCAACTGCTCCCGCCCAGACCAGGGCGCCCGGTCAGCCGGAACAGCGCGTTGACGTAGCGGCCGCGCTGATCGGCCGAGACGAACGCGGCCCCGCACGGCAGTGTCTCGTTCGCGGCGACCGCGTCCTCAACTGTGCTGATCGTGATCACCACCGCAGCCCCGCCGGCGTCGGTTCCGTTGATCATGATGCTCGGGAGCGCAAAATATCCGGCTGCGCCGCGCACATCTCCGTGGCGGAGGGCATCGGCCCACGCCCTGATCACGGCCACCGCCGCGGGGCGGGCCGGGATCCCGGTCGGGCCTGGGATGGGCACCAGCGGCTGGCCGTTCCCCCCCTCGGGCAGCGTCGGCAACGCCGGGGCGCGCTGGGCGTGGCGGGTGGTGCTCGCGCGGTGGCGCCGCGTGGTCGTGCTCGAACTCGACCCGCTCGCCCCGCAGCCCGCCGCCAGCCCCATCGTCATGATCACGACGAACGGAGCCCAGTGCGCGCGGGCATTCACATGTTCATCGTAAGCCCCCGCGCGGGCCGGATACTGACGGGCTCGAGCGGTGGGCCGGGCCACCGCGCCCTACTCGGCCTCATCCACCTCGGGCTCGGTCTCGCCGGGCGACCCGCCGGCGTACGACGGCTCCGCGCTGTACGTCTGCTCGATCGCCCGCGTCAGGCGGTCCATCGCCTCGGTCACGTCGTCGCGATCGGGCTTTCGCTCGAGCGCGAGCCGGATGCCGGCGATCTCCCGCGCCAGGTACTCGGTGTCGGCGAGCGATCGGGCGTTGATCTCCCGGTCGCGCTCGGTCTCGGAGCGATCCCGGTCGGCCTGGCGGTTCTGCGCCAGCAGGATCAGCGGCGCGGCGTACGCGGCCTGGGTCGAGAAGGCCAGGTTCAGGAGGATGAACGGGTAGGGATCCCACGCGTTCGTGAACGCGATCCCGTTGAGGATGATCCACACCACCACGAACAGCGTCTGGGCAGCCAGATAGCGACCCGTTCCGAGGAAGCGGGCCATCCTCTCGGCAAGGCGCGCGAACGTGTCGGGGTCGTACGACGGGCCGCCGGGGGTCCCGCGCGGCTTACTGAGATCGTCGCGCCGCGCCATCAGCGGCTCGCGCGCGCGATGCGCCAGTCGGCGGGGAGCATCCGGTCAAGCACGTCGTCGATCGTAACCGCGCCGACCAGGCGCTTGGCACCGTCCGTGACCGGTATCGCGACGACGTCATAGGCGGCGAGCCGCTCGGCCACCTCCCGCTCGCTGGCATCGGCCGCGATCGGCTCCCATTCCTCGTCGAGGCACCGGGCGAGCGGCTTGCTGGGCGCCTCGCGCAACAGACGCTGGACGCCGACCACGCCCTGGAAGCGGCCGGTCGGCGTCTCGAGCGGCGGGTGGCAGACGAACACCTGCGCGGCGAGCGGCACGGGCAGGTCGGAATCGCGGATCCGGGCCAGCGCCTCGGCGACGGTCGACTGGCCGTCGAGGATCACGGGCTCGGGCGTCATCAGGCCGCCGGCGGTGTCGGGCTTGTAGATCAGCAGGCGCCGCACGGGCTCGGCCTCCTCGGGGTCCATCGCCCCGAGCAGCTCCGCCTGACGCGACTCGGAGAACTCGGCGAGCAGGTCGGCGGCGTCATCAGCCTCCATCTCGTCGAGGACGCGCGCAAGACGCGCCTGATCGAGCCCCTCCACGATCCGCAGCTGCTCATCCTCGGACAGCTCCTCGAGCACGTCCGCCAGGCGGTCGTCCTCGAGCTCGGAGGCGAGCACCCGCCGACGGCTCAGCGGAAGGCGCCGGATCGCGGCCGCGGCATCGACCGGATGCAGTCCGCCGAGCGCCGCGGCCTGGCGATCGATCGGGCGCTCGTCGGCGAACAGCTCGCCGGCTTCGCTCCAGTCGATCACCTCGGGCGACCGCCTGCGGGCCGGCAGCGCGCGCGCGGCGCCGCGCCCGCCGAGCGCGATCGTCGCGACCTCCCACGCGAACGGCTCCGGGGCGGGCGCGAGCCCGACGTCGACCACGCGCTCGCCGCGCACCTTGCGGTCGAGCAGCTCGCCGGCAACGAGCCGCTCGCCGGCGCGGAGCACGAACTGGCGGAGGTTGACCGAGCCTCGACGCAGGCGCACGCCGTCCTCCGAGATCTCTCCGACGCGTCCGGCGCCCACGAACACGCGCCGGCGCCCGACCGCCACGACGAAGCCGTTGACACGTGGCGGGCGTCCACCGAGGTCGAGAACGACGTCCACCACGCGGCCGACGTCGGCGGCGTCGGCGCCTACCAGCGGGAGCCTGGTCAGGCGCGATACGTAAACGATCCGGTCCGTCATGCCAAAAGGGTAGATAGCCCGGCCGCGACATGCGAAACGACAAGTGATCCGGAACTGCGCCGATCGCGAAGAATTGGGTGAACCCGGAATCCTCCGGGCTGATCCCAGTGCAGGGGATGATGTTTCGAGCACCTTTCAGCAGTCGCGCCGCCGAGCTGCGCGCGTTGAGCGACGACGCCCTGATGCACCGCGTCGACCAGGCCGACGCGCGCGCATTCGAGGTGATCTTCGATCGCCACGGTGGTGCGGCGTTCTCGCTCGCCTACCGGATGTGCGGACGGCGAACGATGGCCGAGGACATCGTGCAGGAGACGTTCCTGTCGCTGTGGCGTCGCGGCGGACGGTACGAGCGCGCGCGCGGCAGCGTGCGCTCGTGGGTGCTCGGCGCCGTGCACAACAAGGCGATCGACCACTTCCGCCACCAGAACGCGACCACCAGCCGCGACGTAATCGATGACGAAGCGCTCGAGGAGCTGACGGCCCCCGAGCGGACTGACGCCGAGGCCGAGCGACGAGAGCAGACGACCCAGGTGCGGGGCGCGCTCGAGCGGCTCCCGACCGAGCAGCGGCGCGTGATCGAGCTCGCGTATTTCGGCGGGTTCACCCACACCGAGATCGCGGACATGCTCGAGCTTCCCGCCGGCACCGTGAAGGGGCGGATGCGGCTCGGGCTCGTCAAGCTGCGGCTGTCGCTCGGCGACCGAACCGTGGCAGTGCATGCCGTCGGGGGTGCGCGATGACCCGCGAGATCCGAACGTCGGACGCCTGCGGAGGCGACGGCGCGGCGTACGTGCTGGGCGCGCTCGAGCCTGCCGAAGCCCAGGTCTACCGGCGACACCTGAGCGCGTGCGCAGCCTGCCGCGACGAGGTGACGGCGCTCCAGCGGGTTGCCGATGTGCTGCCGGTTGCCGTGCCGCAATACCGGCTGTCCGGGCCCCTGCGCCGCCGCGTCGTGCGCACGGTGCGCGCGGAGTCTCGCCGAACGCGGCGCCGGCCGGCGTTCCGGCCGGCGTTCCGCCCGGCGCTCGCGGGCGCGTTCGCGATTGTGCTGGTCCTCGTGGTGGCGGGGATATTTGCGTTGCGCGGCGGGGGCACAGGCCCGAAGGTCATCGACGCCAGCGTCCGCGGCTCGACCGGGACCGCCGCGCTGCGGATCAGCGCCGGCCAGGGAGAGCTGGTCGTCCGGCACCTACCGGCGCCGGCGCGCGGGCGGATCTATGAGGTGTGGCTGAAGCGGCCGAACGCCGCTCCCGCCCCGACCGCGGCGCTGTTCAGCGTCAGTGCGGGCGGGGCGGCCGACGTCGACATCCCGGGCACGCTGGGTGGCGTCAGCTCGATCCTCGTGACCGACGAGCCGGCCGGCGGCAGCCGGGTCCCGACCGGCCCCGCGGTGATCGTCGCCCCGACGAGCTGACCCCGATCACACGCCCGACAGCTCCCGGACCTGCGTCAGGCGAAAGGTGTTCCCGGACGGATCGTGGAACCCGGAGTCGATCCCGTACGGGCGCTCCTCCGGGGCCTCGGAGAACTCGACGCCACGGCTCTTCAGCTGCTCGTAATCGCCGTAGACGTCGTCGGTGGTGAAGAACACGGTGCCGGCGAACCCCTTGGCCATCAGCGCCTTGACCTGATCGGCGGTGTCGGCGTCCATGACCGGCGGCCCCGGCACCGCCATCAGCACGATCGAGATGTCCGGCTGCCCCGCAGGGCCGACGGTGAGCCAGCGGAAGTTGCCCATCTCGGCGAGCGTCACGTCCGAGCGGACCTCCATCCCCAGCTTCGTGGTGTAGAACTCGAGCGCCTCGTCCTGGTCGTGGACCCAGAGCTGCGCGGTGGAGAGCTTGATCATCTTGGCCTCCTAGGGCGTCGTGGCGATTACTCGGGCCACACTAAATCCGCCCCACGCCGTTGTCTTCTCGAAACGTGCTGCGCTGCGGGCGCCCGTAGGCGCGGACCACGCAAGTCGGCACGCGCGCCCAATCGGAGGCCGGCGGGAACTTCGCGCGATAGGCGTTCGGCGACTCCCCGAACGTCCGCGTGAAGCTCGTGGTGAACGAGCCGAGGCTCTGCAGCCCGACCGAGAAGCAGATGTCGGCGACCGAGCGGTCGGTGCTCCGCAGCAGCGCGGCGGCGCGCTCGAGCCGGCGCGTCAACAGATAGGCGTGCGGGGACTCACCGAACGCCCGGCGGAACTCGCGGCTGAAATGGGCGCGAGACAGTCCCGCCGCGCACGCGAGGTCGTCGACGTCGAGCGGCTCGAAGTAGCGCGCATCGGCGAGGTCCTTGGCGCGGAGCAGGTGCCGGTCTGCAGGGACGAAGGCCACGATCACCACACTATCTCGCTCCCGGCGTGGAGCCGGAAAGCGGCTGCTAGCGTGGACTCCGGTTCTGCCCGCGAATCATCGACGGTAAGGGATGTTTCATCGCTACAGGCTCGCGCTCGCGCTGGTGGCGCTCGCGCTCGCGGGGTGCGGAAGCTCCGCTGTGGGCGGCGACACCACGTCGTCGTCGACTCCATCGGTCCCGCAGGCTCACCCGCAGGCGGTCGAGCCGACGGCCGGTCAGCAGGCGCATTCGGTGACGCCGAGCGACCCGGTCGGCGACCCCAACGCGCACGCCATGCCGCTGACCGAGGTCAGGCACCTGCTGTTGGAGGAACACGTCGCCGTGCGCGCGAACAACGCGACCTACATCGACCCGCTCCAGTACGTGACCGTGTGGGAGCGCACCGACCAGGGCGTCGACGCGCAGATGCCGGTCGGGGCGCCGATCCTCGCACCGTGTTCGATCAAGATCCTCGCGATCGAGCCCGACTGGTACGCGGGTCAGCCGCTCGTGTACTTCGAGCTGCTCGACGGCCAGCAGGCCGGTCAGGTGCAGTACGTGGCCGAGCAGATCACCAGCATCGCCAAGCCCGGAAGCATCCTCCAGCAGGGCCAGGTGATCGCGCGCTACGCCTCGCGCGGAACCGCGATCGAGTACGGATGGTCGACGATCAACGGGATCACGCTCGCGCGCGCCACGACGGGCTACGAGGAAGGCGAGATCACGCCCGCGGGCCAATACATGCGGCGCTGGCTGAACGCGCTCGGCGCGGGCGCGGGGCCGTGGCCGCCCCACTGACCGACCCCGCGCCAGGAGTCAGCTACGCCGGCCCAGGAGCTTGGGCAGCGAGGTGACCAACCGCGGGATGTCCGAGCGCGCGTGGTCGAGCGCTTCATCGAGCGCGGCCGCGGCGTCGGTCTCGATCGTCGCGCCGTGGCCGACGAGCAGCATCGACGGCCGGTAGGGCGAGAACTGCGACCGCGGGGGCGTCAGCCGCAGCATCGGATGTACGCCGGCGCGCCGCCCGAGCGCGAACGGCGGCGCGGTGCCGATCGCCTCGGCCACGACTAGCGCGCGCTCGCGCTGCCACCACAGCGCGACCTCGTGCCAGCCCCAGCGCGACAGCACCGGCACGACTTCGAACGGCGTTTCCGGCGCCCGCTCGGTCAGGCGTAGCAGCGGCACTCCGAGCCGGGTGGCGATCGCCTCGCAGTCCCGGTTGTGCCGGTCGAGCAGCTGGAACACGCCTGCGAGAGCGCCGAGCGCCTCGGCCTCCTGGAGTGCCGGGGCGTCCTCGAACGGGTCGACTAGCCACACCCGATCCTCGCTGCGCAGCGCATGCGCGGTGCGGACCATCATCCCTGGCTCGGTCCAGGTCAGGCCGACCGCGTGGCGCTGGAGCGTCGCGCTCACGACTCGGACTCGCACTCGGCGTTCACGTAGCCCGACCGGAACGGGCTCGCCTCGCCGGTGTGCTCGTCGTAGCTGTGGCGCCAGATGCACCCAACGTCGCTGGCCAGCAGGTGGATCGACACCGACGTCTGCGCCGACGTCGTCCGCACGCGGTGGACATCGTCTCGCGGCGGCAGCAGCGCGTAGAAGTCGCCCGGGCTGACCGGGCGCCGGCGCAGAAGCTCGAGTCGCCCGTCGCCGGGCAGGTAGAACTCCTCGTCCTGGGCGCCGCGGTAGACGCCGACGAGCCCCCACGCGAGGTGATCGTGGACGGGCGTCATCGCGCCGGGTGGCACGACCAGACTGAACAGCGACAGCGAACGGTCGGCCGCGCGGAACACCAGCCACTGCCCGATCCCGCCGCCCATCCCGCTGTCGACGGCCGCCTCCTGGTAGGTCGCGGGCAGCCAGTCGGGATCGGCGAGCAGGTCCTCGAACAGCGGGCTGATCAGATCGCACGCCTGCGGCGGCGACTGCGCGCGGGCGATCCGCTCGCGCACGCCGGCGATGAACTCGCGTACGCGCGCGGTGTCGAGCCGGTACTCGTCGGCCTCGAGCGGCGGCAGCGGACCGTGCTCGTGAAAATCGCACATCGCAGCCCGAAGCCTAGTCATCCGTCCGTCCGACGACGCTCGCGGTTGTCGTTCCGACTCGCTGAGTCGATACTTACGGTGATGGGCGGATCCCGCGAGATCGCGCTGTCCGAGTTGATCGGCGCGCTGTCGAGTGCCTTGGACATCGCGGAAGGAGAGTCGCCGGGCCATGCCGCGCGATCGTGCCTGATCGGAATGCGCGTCGCCGATGCGATCGGACTCGACGACTCCGCACGGTCTGACCTGTTCTACGCGCTGCTGCTGAAGGACGCCGGATGCTCGGCGAACTCAGCGCACATGTCGGCGCTGTTCGGCGCCGACGACCAAGAGGCGAAGCGGACCTCGAAGCGCGTCGACTGGGCGCGTCCGATGTCCGCGTTCGTGTGGTCGCTCAAGACCGTCGCGCCCGACGGATCGCTCAAGGACCGGGGCGACCGCCTGCGGGCGATCCGCAATGAGGGTCGCGTGACGCGGTCGCTGATGCGCGCTCGCTGTCATCGGGGCGCCGAGATCGCGCTCAAACTCGGCTTCTCCGACGCGACGGCCGAGGCGATCCGCGCGCTCGACGAGCACTGGGACGGTAACGGCCAGCCGCTCGGCACGAGCGGCGATGAGATCCCGCTGGACGCCAGGATCATGTGTCTGGCCCAGACGGTCGAGGTGTTCCACGACGCGCGCGGCGTGAACATCGCGTTCCGCGTGGCCGTCAAGCGCAGCGGCCAGTGGTTCGACCCGACGCTGGTCACGGCACTCGAGTCGTTCCGCAACGACACGCGGTTCTGGGACTCGCTGCGCGACCCGGACGTGTCCGCGGTGGAGCCGACCAGCCGCGTGCTGACCGCCGACGAGGACGGGCTCGATCGGATCGCCGAGGCGTTCGCCGACGTGATCGACGCGAAGTCGCCGTGGACCCACGAGCACTGCGACCAGGTGTGCGCGATCGCCACCGGGATCGGCACGGTGCTCGGCTTCGACGAGCCGGCGCTGCGCGAGCTCGGCCGCGCGGCGCTCCTCCACGACATCGGCAAGCTCTCCATCTCGAACCGGATCCTCGACAAGCCGGGCCCGCTGACCAAGGCCGAGCAGGCCCGGTTCCGCGAGCACGCGCTCCTGACCGAGCAGATCCTCGGCCGCGTCCCCGGCTTCGACGATCTGGCCACGCTCGCGAGCGCGCACCACGAGCGGCTCGACGGCCACGGGTACCCGCGCGGGCTGGGCGCCGAGGCGCTGACGATGCCGATGCGCGTGCTAGCCGTCGCCGACGTGTATGAGGCGCTGATCTCCGAGCGGCCGTACCGGCCGGCCCACACTCCGAGAGCCGCACTCGACCTGATGGCCGCCGACGTGCCGGAGCGCCTGGACGCCGACGCGTTCGCGGCGCTGAAGTCGCTGGTCGCCGACCGAAGCCTGCGCGCGGCGCAGGGCCGGCTCACGGGCCGACGGCGTTCGCTGCGCCGGATTCGCTAGCGGTCCGATACCACTAGGTGAGGTGAGACGGATTCCCTCATGGGCGCGCGTCGGCGCCGTCATGTTCGGAGTGGCCTGGGGCGCGAACCAGTTCTCGTCGCTACTGCTCGCGTATCGCCTGCATCGCGGCGTGTCCGAAAGCACAGCGGACGCGCTATTCGGCGTCTACGCGCTTGGACTGATACCGGCGTTGCTGGTGATCGGTCCGATCTCCGATCTGCGCGGGCGCCGGCGGATCGTGCGCGGCGCGGGCGTGCTGTCGGTGCTCGCGACGCTCGCGCTGATCGCCGGCGCGCACTCGTTGGCGATGCTGTACCTCGGCCGGTTCCTCGCCGGAGCGTGCAGCGGCGCGATGTTCGCCGCCGGAACCGCCTGGATCAAGGAACTGTCGGTCGCGCCCTATGACCGTCGCGCCGGCGAGCAGACCGGCGCGCGGCGCGCGGCTGTGGCGCTGTCGGCGGGATTCGGGCTCGGCCCGCTCGTGGCCGGGCTGCTCGCCCAATGGGCGCCCGACCCGCTCGTCACGGCTTACCTCCCGCACCTGGCGGTGATGACGATCGCCCTGCTCGTGATCGCCGGCACGCCCGAGACGGTCGTCCGGAGCGATCGAGGGTTGCCCGCCCGGCAGCTGCTCCACGTGCCCTCAGCCGGCCACGCCCGCTTTCGCGGGATCGTCGCGCCGATGGCCCCGTGGACGTTCGCCGCGCCGTCGATCTCGCTCGCGTTCCTGCCCGGCTTGGTGACGCACAGCACCGGCTCGTTCGAGGTCGGGTTCGCGGCATTGATCGCCGGGCTGACACTCGGCCTCGGGATCCTCGTCCAGCCGCTCGCCCGGCGCCTCGATCGCGTCGGCGACGTCCGCGGAGCGCTCACCGGCCTGCTCGCGATCAGCGCCGGCATATTGCTCGGAGCGCTCGCGGCTCACGAGCAGAGCTGGCCGTTCATCGTCCCCGCCGCCGTGCTGCTCGGGTCCGGGTACGGGCTGTGCCTCGTCGCGGGGCTGCTCGAGACGCAGCGGCTGGCCACGCGCGAGGACCTCGCGTCGCTCACCGCGATCTTCTACGCGCTGACGTACGTCGGGTTCGCTGCCCCGATCGTGCTCGCCGAGCTCGAGGGGGTGGCGAGCGCGTCGGTCCTGCTCCTGCTGACCGCGACGCTCGCGGCGATCACCGCCGGCAGGGTGCTCCGGGCCGCCTCGCGGCACCCGGCCCCGGCACGGTCGGGTCGGGCCGAGCCCGCCCCGCCGCGGCCCGCCCCGTCGTCCCGGGGCTAGCCCTGGCTGCTGGTGGGCGGCGGCTCGCCCGGATCCTCGGCGCGGCCGGCGCCGTGCTCGAAGAATGCCGACACCCAATCGGCATCGATCGGGTCGACCAGCGAGGCCCCGAACTGCTCGTCGACGTCGGCGAAGCCGGAGGCGCGGAGCTCCTCCATCGCGGCGTCGAGGTCGTAGGCGGTCTCGCGCGGCTCGGGCACGCCGTCGTCGATGATCATCCAGAACGCGCCGGCGCGACCCTCGTACGGCATCCCGACGCTGCCGGCGTTCGCGTAGGTGATGACCCCGCGCACGTTGCGGACCATCTGCTGATGGATGTGCCCGCCGACGACGAGCGGCTCGGCGACATCGGTGAGCGCCTCGAGCAGCACCTCGTCGGAGCTGAGCCGGGTGATGACCTCGTCGTCGCGGCGCGGTGTCCCGTGGCAGAAACACACGTTGTCGAGCGCCAGGCTGATGGGCCACGCCGCGAGCTCGTCGCGCCAGCGGCCGTCGAGCGCCTGCGAGCTCCACGCGGCGGAGCGGCCGGGCGAGTCTTCGGACACCGGCGCGCCGTCGTACACCGCCACCGCCTCGCGCTCGGCGTTGCCGCGGATCCAGCGCGTCGGCTCGCGACGCGCCTCGAGCAGCGTGAGCGTGTCGCGGACAAGCGGACCGCCGACGACGTCGCCGGCGACCACGATCGCGTCGACCGAGTCCTGGCCAATTTCCTCGAGCACCGCCCGCAGCGCGGGCAGGTTCCCGTGAATGTCGGCGAGCACCGCGATGCGCACGGGCCCCACCCTAGTGATCCCGCTCAGAAAATCAGTCAGTTGAGGGTGAACCCCGATTCGCCCGGACCCACGGCGCGAGCATTCGCCCGGCTCCGTACCATTCCGGATCGAGGCACTGCGCATTGTCGACCGAACCCGACAGCACTCCGACGTTCCGCGCGGCGCTCGCCCCCGACGCGGTGCGCGAGGCGATGGTGCTCCGCCGGCCGGTATTCGCGAATCCGTGGGACTCAACCGTCGACATGGGCGCGTGCTACCTGGCGGTCGCGGTCATCGATCCGTTACTGCTGTGGATCGGCGGCAAGCTGATGGGGGCGATCTTCAGCTTCAGCTCACGCTGGCCGCTGGGTGTGTTCATGGTCGCGGCGCTCGTCGGCGCCGCCGGTTTCATGACGATCGTCGGCCGGCAGCGGACGAGCATCACGGTCGACATCCTCGCGATCACCGCTTGGGTCGTGCTCGGCCTGATCGTCGCCCCGATCATCGGCCTCGCGCTCTCGCCCCTGGCCGCGATCATCGTCTACGCGATCATGCTCGCCGGCATCTTCGTGTACGTGCTCCGCTTCGGACGGTTCGACGTGTCGTTCGTGCGCACGATCAGCTGGCCGGTGACGTGGAGCCTGCTGGCGCTGTTCTTCGCGTTCTGCCTGCACCAGCTGGTGCTGTACCAGTAGCCGCCGGTCAGGGGCGGTCCGCCGCGATCAACGGACCGAGTGGCAAACGGTGCGCAGGTCCGTGCAGCGCACGACCGTGCCGATGATCCACGCGCCCGGCACCGGGCCCCAGAAGCGGCTGTCGTCCGAGACCGCGCGGTTGTCGCCGAGCATGTAGTAATCGCCCGCCGGCACCCGCACCGGGGTCGGGAAGCTGCATGTGGTGGCAGCGGCACCGCACGGCTGGATGTACGACTCGCTATCGGTGACGCCGTTGATCACGGCGTGGCCGTCGACGATCGCGACCGTGTCGCCAGGGCCGGCGATCACACGCTTGATGAACGTGTCGCTGGATTCCTGCGCAAGCGGAACGCCGCACGGCTGCGCATGGCCGGCACCCTCGTCGGCGACGCCGCACAGGGGATCGCGCGGGCGCGCGCCCGCGGGCGGATGGAACAGCACGATGTCGCCGATCTGCGGTGCGTGGGAGCGCTCAGCAGCGACCCGCTGGCCGACCTGCAACGTCGGCTCCATCGATCCGGACGTGACCTTGTAGTAGCTGACGCTCTTGTGGACGACCGCCCATAGGACGGCCAGCGCGAGCAGGGCAATGGCCACGGCCCGCCGGCCAATTCGCCGCCGGACCGGCCTTCCCAGCGGCAGGGACGACGCTTCCATGCTCGTGTGATCGGCATTCGCGAGATCGCGCTTGACCGCGTCAGTTGCGTGCGTGCGCGAGCCGGGCGGCCTTCGTCAGCAGGTACTGCTGCTCGGGCAGGCTCGTGGTGCGGCTCGCGGCGGCCTCGTATTCGGCGATCGCGCCCGGGCGGTCGCCGGCCATCTCGAGCAGGTGTGCGCGGACCGCGTGCAGACGATGGCTGCCCGCCAGCCGATCCTCCAGCGGCTCGAGCCGCGCGAGGCCGGCGGCCGGGCCGTCGACCATCGCCGCGGCGATCGCGCGGTTGAGCGCGACGACCGGACTGCCCGTCATCCGCTCGAGCAGCCCGTATAGAGCGAGGATCTCGACCCAGTCGGTCTCCTCGGGAGTCGCTGCCTGGTCATGGATCGCGGCGATCGCCGCCTGCACCTGGTACTCGCCGACAACCCCGCGGCCCCACGCGCTGGCGATCAGCGCGTCGCCTTCGCCGATCAGATCCCGGTTCCAGAAGGCCCGGTCCTGCTCGGAGAGCGGGATCAACGCGCCGTCCGCGCCGGCGCGGGCCGGCCGGCGCGCCTCGGTCAGCAGCATCAGCGCGAGCAAACCGCTGACCTCTGGATCGTCGGGAAGAGCCAGGCGGGCGATCCGCGCAAGCCGGATCGCCTCGGCCGATAGGTCGGCGCGAGCAAGCTCGGCGCCGGCGCTCGGAAGGTAGCCCTCGTTGAAGATCAGGTACAGCACGCGCAGGACCGAGCGCAGCCGGCCGACCCACTCGCTGCCGGCCGGGAGCGCGAACGGGACCTCCGAGGCCTTGATGCTCTGCTTCGCGCGGCTGATCCGCTGCGCCATCGTCGCCTCGGGGACCATGAACGAGCGGGCGATCTCGCCCGTGCTCAGGCCGCCGATCGCGCGCAGGGTGAGCGCGATCGCGGACGCCGGCGTGAGCGCCGGATGGCAGCACATGAACATCAGCGCGAGCGTGTCGTCGTGGCCGGGCGCCCGCGCTCGGACCGGGTCCGCCGGGGAGTCGTGGCGTGGTTCCTGCGCAGCCGCGAGGTCCTCGCGCCGGCGCCTGGAGTCCTCGCTGCGGAGCTGGTCGGTCATGCGGCGTGATGCGACCTGGATTAGCCAGCCCGTGGGGGACTCGGGAAGGCCGTCCGCGGGCCACTGCCGGCTCGCGGCGAGCAGGGCCTCCTGGACCGCGTCTTCGGCGTCGGCGAAGTTGCCGTACCGCCGCACGACGGCACCGAGGACCCGCGGCGCGAGCTCGCGCAGCAGGCCCTCGATGCTGTTGTCGCGATCGCCCACCTGGCTCACGCGTCCGAGTCCGGCGCCCCCATCACCTCGCGGACCTCGATCGGCTGCTTGAGCGGGCGGCCGCCCGGTCCGGGAGCTGCCGACACCAGCGCGGCGATCTCGACCGCGCGCTCGGGCGAATCGACGTCGACGGTCCGGTAGCCGGCGAGCAGCTCCTTGAACTCGGCGAAAGGCCCGTCGGTCACGACCGGTGCGCTCGCACCGTCGGAGGTCACGAACCGCGCGAGCTCAGGGCCGGTCAGCCCCTGCGCGTCGACCAGCTCGCCGCGCTCGGTGAGCTCGGCATTGACGTGTATCTGGTGGGCGATGTGGGCCTTGATCTCATCGGGCTCCCATTTGCTCATCGGCTCGACGCCTTCGATCCGCGCGTAGTACTGCAGCAACATGAACCTCATCTGCTCTTCTCCTTTTTGGTCGGACTGGGTTCACGGGTAGGTCGGAACCGCTCTGGCGTTCTCGACATCGCTCATCCGCGCGACACGACATATTGGAACGCACAGCCGCGCCATCCCCCTCTGATGCCCCTCACCCAATCGCCACCGGTTCGCAAGCTGAGCGTCGCGAGCGCCCGCAGGATCGCGCTTGCGGCCCAGGGATTCGACCGCCCACGGCCGGCGCGACCACCGAGCGTCAATCAGATCGCGGCGCTCGTCGAGCGACTCGGGCTGCTCCAGCTCGACTCGGTCAACGTGTTCACGCGCGCGCATTACATGCCGGTGTTCTCCCGCCTAGGCCCGTATGACCGGGCACGCCTTGACCGCATCGCCGGCCACGGCACCGGGAAGATCGATCGCCGGCTGATCGAGTACTGGGCCCACGAGGCATCGCTGATCCCGATCGCGACGCACCCGCTGTTCCGCTGGCGGATGGCCGACGTCGACAGCGAGGCGTGGGGGTCGATCTCGCGGATCGCGCGCAACCAGCCCGAGCTCGTCGCCGAGACGCTCGAGCTCGTCGCCGACCAAGGGCCGATCCGTGCACGCGACACCGGGGCGGTCCGGCCGCCGCCGCAGCCCGGGCACATGTGGAACTGGCACGAGGGCAAGGTGGCGCTCGAGCACCTTTTCTTCACGGGGCAGATCGCGGCCGCCCGGCGGATCAACTTCGAGCGGCTGTACGACACGATCGACCGCGTGCTCCCCGCCGCGACCCTCGAGCGGCCGACGCCGAGCCCGGAGGACGCGCAGCGCGATCTCGTGCGGATCGCCGCCCGCGCCCTCGGCGTCGCCACCGAGCCCGACCTCGGCGACTACTTCCGCCTGCCGCGCGCCGTGTCGAAGGCGCGCGTCGCAGAGCTGGCCGCGCTCGGTGAGCTCGTGCCGGTCGAGGTCGAGGGCTGGACGGCGCCCGCCTACCTGTGGCCTGACGCCCGGCGACCGCGCCGGCTCCACGCTCGCGCGCTGCTGTCGCCGTTCGACTCGCTGATCTTCTTTCGCCCGCGCACCGAGCGGCTGTTCGGCTTCCGCTACCGGATCGAGATCTACACCCCGGCCGCCAAGCGCGTGCACGGCTACTACGTGCTCCCGTTCCTGCTCGGCGAGACGCTGGTGGCGCGCGTCGACCTCAAGTCCGATCGCCGGCGAGGCGCGCTCCTCGTCCAGGGCGCGTTCGCCGAGGACGGCGTCGACTGCGCCGGCGTCGCAGTCGAGCTCGCCGCCGAGCTTGAGCTGGTCGCGTCCTGGCTCGGCCTCGACGGGGTCTCGGTCGCGCGCAACGGCGACCTGTCTCGCGAGCTGGCTGCGATCATCCGCTGATGGACACGCCGGTGATCAGGGCCGCCGCGCCCGAGGACGTGGACCTCGTCGTCCCGATGTACGAGTGGCTGTTCGCGCCGCCCGGCGTCCGCCCTCACGCTTGGGATCCCGACCACGCCGCCGCGGCGCTCGCCGGCGCGATCGTTGCGAAAGGGTCGGTCGTGCTCGTCGCGACGCTCGACGACGAGTTCGTCGGCGTCTGCACGGCGTACGACGACATCGACTCGGTGCGGTTCGGACGGCGGGTGTGGGTCGAGGATCTCGCGGTCCACCCGGACCGACGGTCGCTCGGGATCGGCAAGCTGCTGCTCGACGAGGCCAAGGATTGGGCGCGAGCGCGCGGCGCCACCCACCTCGAGCTCGATTCCGCGCAAACCCGCGCCGACGCGCACCGGTTCTACGAGCGCGAGCAGCCGAGCACGCACTCGACTTGCTTCGGCTGGGAGCTGTAGCAGCCCCGGGAAGTGCCGATTACCCGGGGTGAGAGACGCCTCGCGCGCAGCTAAGGCCCGTTGGCCAGAAACTGAGGGGCAGGAATGGACATGTGCCCGATGGCGTCTTTGAGACGACCGGCTACTTTCGATATCGAGACATGTTCGCGCTCCTTCAGAACCACGCCACCGGCATGCCCGCGCTCGACGCCGAGGCCGACTTCCGGCGCGCCCGGCGAGCTCACGCCGTCGCACGGGTCACGGGCTGGGTCACGCGCCGGCCGGACTGCCGGCACCCGCGCACGCTGAACGCCGCCGCGACGGTGTTTCCTGGCGGGCTGCCGCGGACGCAGGTTGTTGCGCTGGACGCGATCGTCGGCACGCTCGAGCCGACCCCTCACTTCGACGCGAGCTTTCGCCCGGCGTCGGAAGTCCTCCGCGGCCGGTGGCAGCGGATCGCCCTCGCCCACCGGCGCGGTGACGCGCTTCCGCCAATCGACCTCGTCAAGCGGCCGGACGGCTACTACGTGCTCGACGGGCGCCACCGCGTGTCGGTGGCGCGGGCGCTCGGTCTTGGTGACATCGAAGCGCGGGTGACCGGGGCGCGCCCGCCGGCGAGCTGACCCGAGCGCTCCCGCCGGCTCAGGCCGAGGCGCTGAGCCGCGCGGCCAGCCCACGCGCGGCCTCGGCGAATTCAGGTGGGTCCAGCACCTCGATCGACTCGCCGAGCGTCGCCATCCACACCAGGAATTGGTGTGACCACGCGCCCCGGCTGGTCACGAGGCAGGACGCGTCCCCCTCGGGTTCGATCACCGCGTAGCGCGCCGGGATCCGAGCGCGGGCGCGGGCGGCCGGCGCCGCGAGCCGGAGCGTTCCCGGCCCCCGCTCGAGCTCGGTGTCGCGGACCCCGCGCAGCCGCTCCTTGACGAACGCGGCCGCGTCGCCGCCCGGGATCGCGCGCCGGCGGCCGCGCTCTCCTGCTCGCAGGCGCCCGCGGATCCGGTCGATCCGGAACGTGCGCCAGTCGTCCCGCTCGAGGTCGAACGCCACCAGGTACCAGCGGTGTCCGCTGTAGACGACCGCCTGGGGCTCGGTGTTCCGCTGCGAGGCCTTGTCGTCGCGCGCGATGTACGCGAACCGCAGGCGGGTGTGATCGCGGCATGCGCCGGCGAGCGTCGCCAGCACGTCGGGGTCGATCTGCGGCCCCTCGACGCCGAACGTCGAGGTTGCGTCGCTGAGCGCGCTGACGCGCCGGCGCAACCGGTCGGGCAGGACCTGCTCGAGCTTGGTCAGCGCGCGCACGGACGTCTCCTCGATCCCGGCGATTCCACCAGTGGCCGCGGTCCGCAGGCCGACGGCGACCGCGACGGCCTCGGCGTCGTCGAGCAGGAGTGGCGGCAACTCGCCGCCGGCGCCGAGCCGGTAGCCGCCGGCGACCCCGGGAGCGGCCTCGACCGGGTAGCCGAGCGAGCGCAATTTGTCGACGTCGCGGCGGATCGTGCGCGCCCCGACTTCGAGCCGGTCGGCGAGCTCTTGGCCGGTCCATTCCCGGCGGAGCTGGAGCAGCGAAAGCAGTGCGAGGAGGCGAGCGGATGTCTGGACCATGGTGGCCCGCATCCTGACACAGATCGCGGACCCTAGTTGTCCGCAATAGGCCAGTCGGCGAGCTTTTGAGGACCGAAATTGACCGCATTTGTCGGGAGGCTTGGAGCCATGTCAACCACCACATTCGCCCCCTCCGCGGCCGTCGCACAGGCGCGGCCGTCCAGCTCCAACCGGGCTATCTGGCTCGGCTTTCTCGTGGTCCTCGCCGCCTCGGTCATGGACCTGCTCGACTCGACGATCGCGCAGACCGCCGCGCCGGCGATCCGGCGGGACCTCGGCGGCTCGTACGCCGCGCTCGAATGGATCTCCGCCGCCTACACGCTCGCGATGGCGGTGACGCTGCTGCTCGGCAGCCGGCTCGGCGACCTGTTCGGGCGCCGGCGTGTGCTGCTGTGGGGCATCGGCGGCTTCGTCGCCGCATCGGTGCTGTGCTCGCTGGCGCCGTCACCGGGCGCGTTGATCGCCGGGCGCGCGCTCCAGGGCGCGGTGGCCGCGGTCATGGTGCCGCAGGGGTTCGGCCTGATCCGCGAGCTGTTCGGCGACGAGGGCCAGCAGAAAGCGTTCGGCGTGTTCGGCCCGGTGATGGGACTGGCCGCGGTCACCGGGCCGCTCGTCGGCGGCGCGCTCGTCAACCTTGACCTCGCCGGCACCGGGTGGCGCGCGATCTTCCTCGTCAACGTTCCGATCGGCCTGCTCGCGATCCACGGCGGTCGCCGGTATCTGCCCCGGTCCGCGCCGGCGGCCGCCGGCGCACGGCTCGACGTGGCGAGCGTTGGGCTCGCGATGCTCGGCGGGTTCGCGCTCGTGTATCCGCTGATCGAGGGTCGTGAGCACGGCTGGCCGGCGTGGTCGTTCGCGCTGCTCGGCGTCGGCCTCGTCGCGCTGGGCGCGTTCGGCGCGCTTCAGGCTCGCCGCTCCCGTCAGGGCCGTGCGCCGCTGGTCGAGCCGTCGATCCTCCGCCGCCGCGCGTATGTCGCGGGCCTCGCCGTCGTCGTCGGGTTCATCGGCGCGATGGGCGGGATGATGATCGCGCTCAACGTGATGTTCCAGACCGGCCTCGGCCTGAGCCCCTTGGCGTGCGCGGTCGCGACCGTGGCGATCCCGGTGATGGCGATCGGCGGGTCGATCACCTCCTCGGCGCTGCTGGCGAAGATCGGGCGGACCACGATGCACATCGGGATCGTGGTCATGGCCGTTGGGCTCGTGATCGTCGACATCGTCCTGCGCTCGGAGAGCGGCGGCGTGACCGCATGGGACCTCGCGGGCCCGCTCGCGATCACCGGGTTCGGCATGGGGATGGTGTTCGTCCCGATGTTCGACGTGATCCTGGCCGGGGTCGCGCCGCACGAGATCGGGTCGGCATCGGGACTGCTCGAGGCGATCCAGCAGCTCGCGATGTCGGTCGGGATCGCCGCGGTCGGGACCGTGCTGTTCGATCGGCTCGGCGGCGCACACGGCGCGGTCGCGTTCGTCGGCGCATCCGATCATGCGCTGCTGGTCGCGGTCGGGTTCCTGGTGGCGGCGTGCGCGGCTGTGTTCTGGCTGCCCAAGCACGCCCGCGCGAGTCATTAGCCCGGGATTCACAGGGATCGGTAGGGGTACGCCGTGATCACGCCCCTCGGCTTCATACGAGAGCGGTACATCGCGCGGTGCTGCACTGGCGAGCGCACCGCACGAACGCCACGTTCCCCCGATCTACTCCACGCGCGTGTAGATCAGGTGGAAGTCGGTCGCGAAGTTCGTGCCATCCTCGGCCTTGTCCCACCGCCCGGCGATCGTCCGCCCGGCGTCCTCGAATCTGCCGGTGAACCGCTGCGCGAATGGCACGCCCTCGCGCCACAGCTTCCACTCGGTGTCGGAGATGCTCATGCCGAACACCCGGCACACCCCGCGCTCGTCGGAGTACAGCTGGTAGTAGGTCCCGTTCGCGCCGTCGCATCCGATGATCGAGATGCTGTCGGGTGCGCCGGGCACGTTGATCGTCGCGGTTTGCACGAGATGGGCGCCCGAGGCGTGCCACGCGAACGTCGCCCGCGCCTCGCCCGGCCACGGCTCGCCGTCGGGCGAGACCGCGTTCAGCGTCCACTCGCCGACGAGCGGCTCGAGCGCCTTGAGCGCGTCCTCCGCGGTTGGCTGGTCGATCATGCCGCGCGCGCGTAGACCTGGACCTGGACGCCGTCCGGCCCGACCGTCCGGCTCTCCGCGAGGCTGAACTTCAGCCGGTCGATGCCGTCGGGGAACAGTCGCCGGCCGCGCCCGAGGATCGTCGGGAACACCATCAGGCGGAGCTCGTCGACGAGGTCGGCCGCGAGCAGCGCCTGGACGAGCGTGCCGCTCCCGGCGACAAGGATCGCGCCCTCGGTCTCGTCCTTGAGCTTCGAGACTCCCTCGGCGACGTTGCCCGAGATCACAGTGGTGTTCTGCCACTCGGGATCCGTCAGCGTGTTGGAGACGACGTACTTCGAACCGTTGTTGATCTTGTCGGCGAACAGTCCTTCGCGCGACGGCCACGCCGCGGCAAATCCCTCGTACGTATGCCGCCCGAGCAGCTGGATCTCCGCCTCCATCAGCTCGTCGACCTTGAACTGGTCGCCGTCCTCGCCGCGGTTGTACTCGAACGTCCAGCCGCCGTACTCGTACCCCTCGGCTCCGCCCGGATCCTCGAACACGCCGTCGACCGACACGAACTCTGTGACCACCAGCTTGCCCATGACTCCTCCTCGGTTGCGTTCTTGAGTTTGGTGGACGGTACGACCGCGTCGCCGCGCATAAATCAGCGGTGCCTGCGCGTCAGGCGGGCGCCGGCGTCCCGAGACACGCCTCGAGGACGCGGAGCGCCTCGGGCATGTTCGCGCGGCCGAAGCCGACCCGCACGTGGTAGGGCTCGTCATAGACCGACCCCGGGAGCAGCAGCACCCCACGTTCGGCAAGCCGCGTGCACATCTCGTCGACGTCGGCGACGCCGTTGACGCGCGGGAACCCGATCGGGCTCGCGGTCGGACGCACCCATTCGAACGTGTCGCGGTGGCGCTCGAAGAAACCGTCGAGCAGCGGCAGGTTCCGCTCGACGATCGCTAGGTTGCGCCGGGTCAACACGTGACGGTTCCGGAGCGCAACCGCAACGAGCACCTCGCTCGGGGCGCTCGAGCAGATCGTCGTGTAGTCCTTGAGCCGCATCACCACCTCGCGGATCGCGGGGTCGCGCGTTACGACCCACCCGAGGCGTAGCCCGGGCAGCCCGTAGGTCTTGGAGATGCTTCCGAGCGAGACGGCCTGGGCGTCGAGGTCGCACGCCGCCGGCAGCCGGTCGCGGAGGTCGTGCTCGAGCTCGCGGTAGACCTCGTCGGAGAACAGCACGATCCCGTTCGAGCGCGCGAGCTCGCCGATCTGCTCGAACGTCTGCCGGTCCATCAGCGTCCCGGTCGGATTGTGCGGCTGGTTGACGTACAGCAGGCGCGTGTTCGGGCGGAGCGACCGCTCGAGCGCGTCGAGGTCGTGCGCCCATCCGTCCTCGTAGCGCCGGCGCCACTCGCTGACCTCGGCCCCGGTGGCGCGCGCCAGCTCGAGCGCCGACTCGTAGCAAGGCGTCTCGACGATCGCGTGATCGCCGGCTCCGAGCAGCGCGTGGTGGACGAGCAGGATGCCCTCCTCCGCGCACGACGTGACGATCACGTCGTCGGGGTCGATGCGCTCGTACAGCGCGGCGATCGCCGCACGGAGCTCCGATGCCCCCGGCGACTCGGTGTAGCCGCACCAGGTCTCGAGCAGGCGCGCGTGCGCGTCGGGCTCGAGCCCGAGCAGCTCCTCGATCGTGCGCGACTCGCAGTCGCTGCTCGACAGCATGTACCGGGTCGTGAACTCGTGCCGGGCGTAGTAGCGCTCGATCCGGAACGGCTTCACGTCCATCGGCCGATTATCCCGTGCCGCGGAATGCCCCGAATTCCAGGCTTTCAGCGGTCGGGACGGCACAGGGCCGGCGCGCGAGTTTTCTCGAAGGTGTGCGTTATCTGTGTACGTCCACGACCTCAAGGAATGAGTACGAATGGTCAACAAACGTTTGATAAGCAGCACGGTCGCTGTCTTCTCGCTGGTGCTGGCCTTTCCGGCTCTCGCGGCGGCGCACACCCTTTCGGTGTCCGCCAGTACTTCGCAGTGCGCCTCGCCGACCAACGGCCAGTTCACGGCCACCGTGACGATCACGGAGCAGTACTTCAGCGGGACCACCGAGATCATCCCCGCCGGCATCAACGTCAAGGAGTCCTCGGGTAGCACGGACACCGGCAACAAGGGCCTCAACCAGAACTACTTCACGCAGGGCGCCGTCGGCACCCAGTCCGGGCCCGTGAGCCTCGGGCAGCCGACTGTGTTCACGTCGCCGTCGAGCGGCGCTACGGCCACGCAGCACTTCACGGTCACGACCTCCGTGACCGAGACGTACGTGCTCGGCAACAGCTACATGGGGTCGCCGTCGACGGTCACGATCAGCGCTCCGAAGAGCGGCTGCACGCCAAGCTGTCCGAGCGGGCAGACGCTCGTCAACGGCACGTGCGTGCCGCCCACGAGCTGCCCCGCCGGCGAGACTCTGACCGGTGGCGTGTGCGTGCCCCCGACGAGCTGCCCCAGCGGGCAGGTGCTCTCGGGCGGCAAGTGCGTCCCGCCGACCAGCTGCCCCAGCGGGCAGACGCTCGTGAACAGCCAGTGTGTTCCACCGACAAGTTGCCCGAGCGGTCAGGTCCTGTCAGGCGGCCAGTGCGTGCCTCCGACGAGCTGCCCGAACGGTCAGGTCCTCTCGGGTGGCAAGTGCGTACCTCCGACGAGCTGCCCGAACGGTCAGGTCCTGTCAGGTGGCCAGTGCGTGCCTCCGACCACCTGCCCCAGCGGCGAGACCCTTTCGGGCGGCCAGTGCGTGCCTCCGACGACGTGCCCGGCGGGCCAGACGCTCACCGGCACCACGTGCGCAACCACGACCGTCGTGCCTCCGCCCAAGACGTATCCGGGCGTCTGCCGGGCCTCGACGCAGGGCTACAAGGTCCGCGCCGGCCAGGAAGACACGATCATCGTGTTGGTCACCCGCCACGGCGTTGCGGTCGCGGGGACCAAGGTGCACATCAACCTCCCGGGCGGCAAGACCGTCACCCGGAGCACCGCCAAGAACGGCAAGGCGACGTTCATCGTCACGCCGACGCAGAGTGGAACCATCTTCGTCCACAGCCCTAGCTGTAAGGAGATGGTCAAGGTGAAGGTGTTCGCCGCCAAGGCGGCGACGGCAGTGCGGGCGCCGTCCTTCACCGGGTGACATGAGGAATCGCCCAGCATCCAACCGCCGCGGCCTTCGGGCCGCGGCGCTCTGCGCTCTCGCGATCATCGCCGCGCTCGCGGTCCCGACCGCCGGCCAGGCCGCTAGCGTCAAGCGCCAGGTGCTCTCGCACCCCGGGTTCAAGTCGACCTGGGCCTACCTCGAGGAAGGCACCAATGCGTACGCGAGCCCGACCACGCACTCGCGCGTGCTCGGATACCTCGGGCTGACCACCCAGGACGGGACGAGCGAGCTGCTGTTCGAACAGCAGCGGGTCCGCGTCCGCGGGGCCTGGTGGGTGCAGGTGCGCCTCCCGCTCCGGCCGGCCGGCCAGATCGGCTGGGTTCCGGAGTGGACGCTCGGAGCGCCCCAGACCGTGCACACCTACGTGGTCGTGTCGACCGAGAAGACGACGCTCACCCTTTACCGCAACGGCAAGGTGATCTTCTCCACGCGCGTCGGCACCGGCGCGCCCAGTACGCCCACGCCTCACGGGCAGTTCTACATCCGGGACCGGCTGACCGGTTTTGGCGCGGGCAGCATCTACGGACCGTTGGCGTTCGGCACCTCCGCGCTGTCCAACGTCGAGACCGACTGGCCCGGCGGTGGTGTGATCGGCATCCACGGCACGAACGAGCCGTCGCTGATCCCCGGTCATCCTTCCCACGGCTGCATCCGCGTGCCGAACTGGGAGATCGTGCAGCTGGCCAAGCTGCTGCCGATCGGCACGCCCCTCACGATCGAATAGCTGACTCACAGGCTCGCCTGGTCGCTACGGGCCAGGCGAGCCAATCGTCGTTAGCGCTTAGCGGCCGGATCGCGGACCGCGCGGCGGCGGGGGGGCGCGGCGGCGCCCGCGTGTCCCGCCGCGTCACAGCCCGCCGGCGACCAGGCGCCGGTCGAGCTCCTGAAGCCGGCGGTCGATGCCGGCGAGGCGATCGGCGACCGCCGGCGCCACCGCCCGGCGGGCGTTCGAGTAGCCGAGCGCAGCGGCCGCGAGCGCCGGCGGGATCGCGCGGCGGATGGCTTCCGGCTCGACCCCATACTCGCGAAGCAACTCGCCAGCGCCGCCACCGGCCTCCTCGGCCAGACCGAGCACGAGATGCTCGCAGCCGAGGAACTCGTGGCCGAGGTCGAGCGCATCTTCGAGCGCGCCGGCAAGGGCCCGACGCGCCGCCGGGGACAGGCCGCCGAGAACTTCGTTGCCCTGCCCGCCGTCCCGCCGCGCCGCCGACCGAGACTCCCCCGCGCGACGACCACCCGCGCGGAACGCCGCCGCGCGCAGACGGGCAACGTCGACGTCGAGCGACCGGAGCAGCTGCGTACCGAGATTGTCGGGCTCGTCGATCACGCCCGCGAGGAGATGCTCGGTGCCGACGAGCCCCCGAGCGCCGGCGAGGTCGCGCGCGCGCGCGACCGCGTGGCGCAGATGGTCGGTCATCCGCGCGGCGATGCGCGCGCTGATCTGCGACTGTCGTCCGGGGTCGTACTCGGGATCGCGGATGACCCCGACCTCCTCGCGGACCGCGACGACAGCCCCGACGGCGTCGGCAAGCGCTTTCTGGCAGATCGGCGAAACCGACAGTCCGGCCTCGCGAACGGCCGCAGCCAGGTCATCGGGGAGGTACACGTTGATCTTCGGCATGCCGGAGGCCCTGCGATATAACCCTACTGCAACCCCCAGATGGGGGTATGATCTCGGGGCGATGTCCGAGGCACCAGATCTGGCCCGCCAATGGGCGGCGTCGTTCGGCGCGGACCCCGACCGCCGGCAGTGGGCCGAGTCGTTCGGATCGGATGCTGAGCGCTATGACCGGGCGCGCCCTCGGTATCCGGACGCGCTGATCGAGCGGATCGTCGCCGGCAGCCCGGGCCGCGACGTGCTCGACGTCGGCTGCGGCACCGGAATCGCCTCCCGGCAGTTCCTCGCGGCGGACTGCACAGTGCTCGGGGTCGACGTCGACGCGCGGATGGCCGACCTCGCGCGCGCATCGGGGCTCGAGGTCGAGGTGGCGGCGTTCGAGGACTGGGACCCCGGCGGGCGAATTTTCGATGTAGTGGCCGCCGCGCAGACGTGGCACTGGATCGACCCGGTCGCCGGCGCAGCCAACGCGGCGCGGGCGCTCCGGCCGGACGGCCGGCTGGCCGTGTTCTGGAACATCGGCCAGCCTCCGCCCGGCGTTGCCGAGGCCTTCGGCGCGGTCTACCGCCGCGTCATGCCCGACCTGAAGTACCTCCACGGCGGCGGCAGGTCCCCGCTCGACGCCTACTCGACGGGGTTCACCCTGGCCGCCGACGGTATCCGGGAGGCCGGCGCCTTTGGCGAGCCCGAGCAATGGCGATTCGATTGGGAGCGGTCCTACCGGCCCGAGGAGTGGCTCGACCAGGTCGTCACCCACGGCGACCACAGCCAGTTCCCGGCGGCCAAGCTCGAGGAGATCCTGGCCGGCATCGCGACCGCGATCGACGCCGCGGGAGGCGCGTTCACGATGGGCTATACCGCCGTCGTCGTCACTGCGTCTCGGCGGTGGCCCGCTGCTGGCGGCGGTAGTGCGCGGGAGCCAGCCCGAGCTCGCGCTTGAACGCCTTGCTGAACGCGTACTCGGAGCCGTAGCCGACCCGGCCGGCGATCGTCTCGAGCGACGCATCGCTCGTCTGGAGCAGGCGGGCGGCGATCGTCATGCGCCACCACGTGAGGTAGCTCAGCGGCGGCTGGCCGGTGAGCGTCGAGAAGCGGCGTGCGAACGCGGCGCGGGACAGCGACGCCTCGCGCGCGAGCGATGCGACCGTCCAGGGCTCGGCCGGCCGCTCCTGGATCGCGCGGAGCGCGGCGCGGAGCGCCGGATCGCGGAGCGCCTGGGCCCAGCCGAGCGGCTGCGTGGTTGTCTCGAGCCAGGTCCGCATCGTGTAGAGCAGGAGCAGATCGAGCAACGCGGGGACGGCGGCGCTCGCGCCGGGGCGCTCTGAGTCCATCTCGGCCCCGAGTAGTTCGACGACCGTGCGAACCGGGCCGGGCACCCCGATCCGCGCCGGCAGATGAATGACGTCCGGGAGGCTCTCGAATAGCGGATGCGGGCGCGCGCCGTTCAGGTAGTAGCTCCCGCCGAGCAACACCGTCCCGGGAGTGCCCTCGTCCATCGCGCTCCCATCGGCGGGCCAATGCGCCGCGGGGTCGTGCTCGTCGATCGTCACGTCGTAGAGCGGGGTGCCCGGGTCGTCGGCCATGCCGTGCGGGCGCTGCCGGCGGATCAGCGCTACGTCGCCCGCCGCCATGTGGATCGGACCGCCGCCGTCGGGTGGGAGCAGCCACCCGTCTCCGCGCAGGATCACCTGCACGCCCGCACCCCCGGCGGCGGTGAAGCGCAGCCCCCACGGCGGCCTGAGCAGCGCCCTCGCCGCCCGAGGATCGCCGGTGCGCATCGCGCTGATGGCCTCGCCTACCAGGTCCAATCGGCCTCACACCATACGCCATGGCATCACGAGACGATCAGACATGTATAGGCGATCTATAGCTATTGGAAGTCTCGCTGGGGGAGCGTACGGTGGACGCATCGCTCAACCCCGGACCGACGGAGGCGAACCACGAATGTCCACGTTTTCGGCAGTAATCGAGAAGCGCCGCGGGCGCGCCGGCGAGGACCGCCATGCCCTGATCCTCGCGGTCCTGGCGATCGCCGGCACGACGTTCGCGCTGCTCCAGGCGGTCGTTGTGCCGGCGCTGCCGCAGATCCAGCACGCGCTCGGGACGACCTCGAGCGGGGCCGCCTGGATCCTGACCGTGAACCTGCTGAGTACCGCGGTGCTCACTCCGATCCTGGGCCGCGCGGGCGACATCCTCGGCAAGGACCGCGTGCTGGGCGCGACGATGGTGGCGCTCGCCGGCGGGACCCTGATCTGCGCGCTTGCCTCGTCGCTGCCGGCGATGCTGCTCGGGCGCGTGATCCAGGGCGCCGGTGGCGCGATCTACCCGCTCGCGTTCGGCATCGTCCGCGACCAGTTCCCGCGCGAGCGGATTGCCGGCGCGATCGGCCTCGTCTCGTCGCTGGTCGGGATCGGCGCCGGCCTCGGCCTGATCGTTCCCGGATTCATCCTTCAGGACCTCTCCTACCACTGGCTGTTCTGGCTCCCGCTCGCCGTCCTCGCGGCGACCACGCCGCTGACGATCGCGTGCGTGCCGCGGTCCCCGGTCCGGAGCGCGGCGAACATCAACTGGGGCTCGGCGGCGCTGATGGCGACCGGGCTCGCCGGCCTGCTCGTCGCGGTCAGCGAGGCCACGACCTGGGGCTGGGGCTCGCCGACGACGCTCGGCCTGACCGCCGGCGCGGCGGTGGTGGTCGCGTCGTGGGTGCGCCACGAGCTTCGCTCGCCCGAGCCGCTCGTCGACATGCGGATGATGGCCACGCGCGCTGTGTGGACCACGAACCTCGCGGCGTTCCTGCTCGGCGTCGGGATGTACGCCTCGATCGCGGTGATACCCGCGCTCGTCGAGCTGCCGAGGAGCAGCGGCGTCGGGTTCGGCGGCAGCGCGATCGCGGCCGGCCTGTTCATGCTCCCGACCGCGGCGGTGCAGCTCGTCGTCGGGCCGTACGCCGGGAAGATCGAGCGGCGGCTCGGATCCCGCGTGCAGCTGCAGGCCGGGATGGCGTTCCTGCTGATCGCGTACGTGGCGCTGTTCGACGCGCACGCCACGACGGTCGAGCTGCTGTCGGCGACGATCGTGCTCGGTCTCGGGCTCGGGCTCGGGCTGAGCTCGCTCGCCAATTTGATCGTCGCGGCGGTCCGCCAGGACCAGACCGGCGTCGCGACCGGCGTCAACACCGTGATGCGGACCCTCGGTGGCGCGTTCGGCGCGCAGCTGGCGACGACCTGCATCACCGCCTCGGCCCACCACGGGCTGCCTACCGACTCCGGATTCACGCTCGCGTTCGGGATGTGCGCCGGCGCGCTGATAATCGGCGTGCTGAGCGCGCTGGTCGTCCCGCGGTCGAGGGCTCGGGTCGCGGACGCGGCCGTCGTCGCCGCGGGACAGTCCGCGTGACAGCACGGTGCTTGGGTCATATGCGCACACTCGGCGCCGCGCGGGCGCCGAGTGTGCGTTCCCGCACGTATGTGGGTCATATCTCGCATCTCGGCCAACGGCATCGGCCGAGTGTTGCGATATGACCCACCGGCCGGTACATGACGCCGGTGCGTGGGGGCACGAACGAACGAGGGCGGGTCGTCCGCCGGCAATGGCGGTCAACGTGACACTCGCCCCCGGGCCGCCAGCCGAGCGCCACGTTCGCCGCGCGTATGGCGGGCAACGTGACAGTCGACCAAGCGTGGGCGCCGAGCGCCACTTTCGCCGCCACGGCACGATCGCGGACGCGCCGACCAGAGCGTCCGCGCCCTATTTCAGACGCCCGGCGTTCGGTATCGTCACTGACGCGCTCAGGACGCACCCGGTCCGCGGAAAGGGCCACAGGCCCAACTGTGACGACTAGCTGATTGCCACCGGTGACGGACGTGACTCCCGGCCCGGCGTGCGGACCCGCCGGAGACCGAGAGGAGCTGACATGTCCGAGCCGACCGAGGCGCCGCCGTCAGGCGCCGCCGACCGTCCCAATCCTCTGCCGTCCCGTCCCGACCTCCGCCACTTGCGCGACGAGGCCAAGCGCCGGCGCAAGGCCGCTGAATTCCCGTCAATCGCGCTCGCGCAGCTGGCGATCGCGCGCGAGTACGGATTCCGGTCGTGGCCGCGGCTGAAGTTCCACGTCGAGGCGCTCACGCTCGACGCCGCCACGCGCGCCGGCGCCCTGATCGAGTCGGCCACCTCCGACGACCTACGACGAGCGCGGGCCTTGCTCGACGCCGATCCGGCGCTCGCCCGTCACGACCTCGCGTGCGCGTGCGCCACCGGAGAGGCCGACGAGGTCTCGCGCCGGCTGGCCGCGCGGCCGGTGGCAGTCCGCGAGCCGACCGGCCCGAACAACTGGGAGCCGATCCTGTACGCGTGCTTCTCGCGGCTGCTCCGCGGCGACCCCGAGCGGGCACCCGAGATCCGCGAGGTCGTGCGCCGGCTGCTTGAGGCCGGCGCCGACCCTAACGCGTGGTTCATCCACAACGGCGACTGGCTCCAGGTCGCCCTGTACGGCGCCGCCGGGATCGCCGGCGACCCCGAGCTGACGCGGATGCTGCTCGAGGCCGGCGCCGACCCGACCGACGATCGCGAAGGGCTCCACGGCAACGAGATCCTCTACCACGCGTGCGAGTTCCGCGACCCGACTTGCGCGATGCTCGTGATCGACGCCGGCTGCATGCAGGACTTCGTCGACTACGACCTCGGGCGGGCGCTGAACTTCCCGAACGCCGAGATGGTCGAGATGTTCTGCACCCACGGGGCGCGCGCGAACGCCGATCACCTGCACCAGGCCGTGTGGCGCCGGCGGCCGGCGCGGACGGTCGCGGCGCTGCTCGACGCCGGCGCGCCGATCGACGCGCCCGACGAGCACGGCCTCACGCCGCTGCAGATCGCGGTTCGCTGGGGCGAGGACGAGGTGTCCGCGCTCCTGCGCGAGCGGGGCGCCAGTGCAGCAGCGGTCACCGACGAGGATCGTACGCTCGGTGCGCTCGTGACCGACGGGGATCCAAGCGTGCCGAGCGGCGTCGCGCGCAACACGCTCGACGAGATGCTGATGCTGTCGATCCAGGGCGGCCATCTCAAGGCGATGCGCCGGCTGCTCGACGCCGGCGCGCGGATCGACGGCGACCCCGACGGCGAGGAGATCCCGCTCGGCAACGCGTGCTGGCGCGGCCGGGTGCAGATGACACGCGAGCTCGTGCAGCGCGGCGCCGCGCTCGAGTTCCCCACCGGCGGCACCGCGATCGGCGCGGCGCTCCACGGTTCGCGCCATTGCCAGGAGCCGGAGGGCGGCCCGTCGATGCAGACGGTCGACGACATCCCGCGGGAGCCCTACGCGGAGATCGTGCGGATCCTGCTCGCCGCCGGCGCGACCGTCCCCGACCGGCTCGGCGAGCGCGGCGAGAGCGGGGCGATGCTGATCGCCGAGCTCGGCATCGACCCGCCGGCTTAGGCCCTTCGGCCCTCGGACAGTTGGGTCCCGCCGCGGGCACGATGGGGCCCGCCGGCTCTTGTGGCACGCGCCCGTACGCGCGTTACTTCAGCCATGGCGTGGCACTCCGAACGCGGCTCGTACACGATCGAGTGGGGCGGCTTGCTCATCCTGGTCGCGCTCATGATGCTGGCGATGCTCGCCGCCGGCGTCCCGCAGGCGCTCGGGCGAAGCGTGTCGTGTGCGGTGCACCAAGCGTTCGGCGGGACCGGCGCCTGCCCGGCTGCGCCCGCAGCGGGCGCGCCTCCGAGCGCGCAGGCGCCGTGGAACTCGCCCAATCCGGTCACACGCGCGACGTGGGGAACGTACGTGTCACTCGGCGATTCGTACTCCGCCGGCGAGGGACTCGGCGACTATGAGCCCGGCTCGAGCGTGCACCAGAGCCAGTGCCGCGCGTCGGTCTTCGGCGCCTGCGTCTACCACAAGGACCCGAAGGTGATCGTGGGCTGCGACCGCTCGGGACACGCCTACAACAGCACCGTGTCATCCGAGTACACGTTCCAGGACGGCAAGCAGACGTGGGCGTGCAGCGGCTCGATCACCAAGGACATCTACGACCCGAACAATCCGACGTGCTCGGCCGGACACGCCTCGGGTCCGTACGGGGAGGGATGCCAGGCCAACCGCGTCAACGCCAACACGAGCCTGATCACGATGTCGATCGGCGGTAACGACGCCGGGTTCGCCGACGACCTCAAGAGCTGTTACGAGAACCGGGCCAAGCTGCACTGGTCGCAGGCGTGCAGCTACGAGGCGCAAACGATCAACACGAAGATCGCCGGCATCAAGCCGAACCTGATCGCCGACCTTAAGGCGCTGCACGCGCGCGCGCCACACGCCCGCATCATCCTGATGACCTACCCGAAGCTGTTCCCGGACCCGCCGATGGGCAACGCGGGATGCATCACGATCGCGCACGTCTGCCTGACTCCGGCGGATCAGTCGTTCTTCAACCAGGAGGCGGTCAAGCTGGACGACACGATCTGCGCCGATGCTCAAGCAGCCGGCGTCGGCGCGGAGTGCATCAACGCCACGAACGCGTTTGCCGACTGCGAGATCGGCCGGAGCAATCCATGCGTCCAGGCACCCAGCTCGCACATCAGCGGGTCGACCGGGCTCGGGATCAACCCTGGCGCCTACCACCCGACCGACCGCGGTCAGCAGATCCTCGGCCAGCTGATCGACCAGGAGATCGCGAACCCGCCGTCCGGGAGCAGTCCACCGTAGCCGGCGGCCGGCGAGCTTGAGCCGCTCACGTTCGGGCGAGCGCCAATCGGTAAAGCACGTGCGGGTCGCCGCGGAAGTCGAAGTCCTTCTCGAACGTCATCCCGAGCTTGGCCATCACTCGCTGCGAAGCGACGTTTTCCGAGCGCGCGTACGCGACGATGCTGTCGAGATCGAGCGAGGAGACCTCGGCGACCGCCCGTCGGCCGAGCTCGGTGGCGACGCCCCGGCGCCAATGCGAACGCGCAACGGTCCACCCGATCTCGACCTCGCAGCCGCCGTCGACGATGCAGTACTGCGCGACGCTCCACCCGATGCAGGCGTCGCCCTCCCACCCCAGCGACCAGCCAAAGCCATGGGCGGCGCGATGGGCGAGCTTCCTGGCGACCATCTCCTCACACTCGGCCGGGGTGAAGACGCCGTCCGCACGGAACCAGCGGGCGATCTCCGGATCGCTCAGTAGCGCGCGGTGTATCGCCGGCGCGTCGCCGGCCTGCAACACACGGATCTCCATTGCTCATGTCAGCGTATCCGCGGCCAACGCCCCAGGGTCAGGCCACACGTAGCGCAGCCCGAACGGCGAGCCGGCCAACCTGCTCGCCATCCCGGCCGGCGCCGGCACCGCCACCCGCTCGACGCACCGGCCCCCGCGCGCCTCGTAGAACGCCCGAGCGTCGAGATTCTGCTCGAGCACCCAGAGGTACAACCCGGTCCCGCGCTCGACCACCGCCCCCGCGGTCAGCGCCAGCAGCCGCGAGCCGATCCCGCGACGCTTCTCGTCATAGACGACGTGGAGATTGTCGAGCAGCGCTCCCCAGCGCGGATCGGCCTCGAACACCGTGTGCGCGAATCCGACGAGCACGCCGCCGTCCTGCGCGATGATCGTGTGGACGTTCGAATCGGCCGCGCGAAGGCGCTCGGTCCAGACCGCCACACGGTCCGCGTCGACATCACCGTCGAGGAACTCGTCGGAGTACGCACGCCGGTAATGACGGCGCCAGCTGTCGGCGTGGAGCGCGCCGATCGCGGCCGCGTCCGACGCGTCCGCCGGACGGAACGACAGACGCGTCACGCGATCAGTCCCCAGCCGCGGCCGGCCGGCGTCAGAGCACGAACGGGATCAGCATCTTGCTCGTCGCCTTGTACCGGGGGTAGGCGTCGGGGAACGTGCTGGTCATCAGCCGCTCCTCCACCGTCGCGCTGTAGATGAAGTAGGCGCCCACGACCACCAATCCGATCAGCCAGTACAGGTTCGTGGCCAGTGCCGTGCCGAGCACCGCGAGCAGCAGTCCCGAGTAGATCGGGTGGCGAACGTAGCGGTACGGGCCTGAGGTGACTAGCTCGGGCTCCTCCTTCTTGGTCATCGGCATACCCCAGTTCCGGCCGAGATAGATGCGCGCCCACACTGCGAGGCCGAGGCCGGAAACAAACACGACCATCCCGACGACCTGGAGGATCACACCGTGCACGGCGAGCGTCTGGGTATTGAACGCTCGCGTCAGCACGATACCCACGATGGCGAGCAATCCAGGCGCCCGGAACCGACGAGTGCGAACGCCCTGCTTGGCGCCGACCGCCGCGACCAGCCAGTACAGCCAAAACAGGCCCCACAGGATCAAGACGACGGTTCTCAGGGGCATCGTCCACCGTCGCGGGGATCGATGAAGAACATGACAGACAGCGTAGGACTCGCGGCCCCTCGGCGTAAGTGGCGGCCGACCTAAATCGACCGTGACGGATGTCACTGATCGGCAGCCTCAGAGGCTGTGAAGAAACTCGATCAGGCCGGCAAAGTACGTGTGCTGATCGTCGTACATCGCCATGTGGCTCCCGTCCGCGCAGTACAGGTACTCGCCGTGCGGAAGGCGCTTGGCCATCTCCTCCATGTGGGCCGGGTCCATCGTGTCGTAGCGGGCGCCGATCACGAGCGCCGGCACCTCGATCGAGGCCAGGTCATCGAACCGGCTCCATTGCGCGAGCTTGGCGTCCGGGCTGATCCCGAGCTCGCTGGGACCCTGCATCGACACGTACAGCGCCGGGTTGATCGCGGCGAACGCGCGCATCACGGGAGCCGGCCAGTCCTCGAGCGGTAGCCGGAGGATGTGATCGATGTAGTAATGCGCATTGAGGAGCTCCATGTAGCGGGGGTTCTCGATGTCGCCGGCCGCCTCGAGCGATTCGATCTCGGCGAGCGCGGCCTGATCCATCGCAGGCTTGAGCACGTCGCGGGCGTACGCGTTGTAGGCGGGAACGTCGGACATCATGTTCGAGATCACGAGGCCCTTGAGCCTGTCGGGGTACGCGAGCGCGTATTCGATCGCGAGGATCCCGCCCCAGGATTGCCCGTAGAGCACGAAGCTGTCGCGCTCGAGGCCGAGCGCCCGGCGGACCTGCTCGACCTCGTCGACGAACCGGTCGAGTTCCCACAACGAGCCGTCGTCGGGCTGGTCGCTGAACGCCGAGCCGAGCTGGTCGTAGTAGTAGTACTCGACCCCGGCCCCCGGGAAGTAGCTGTCACACGCTTCGAGGTACTCGTGGGTCGCGCCAGGGCCGCCGTGCAGAAGCAGAACCCGGAGGGCCGGATTGTTGCCGATGCGCTTCGTCCACACCTTGAACCGGCCGGCCGGCGTCTCGATCGGCACCATCCGGACTCCGCCGGCGAGCAGATCCGCGCGCCCGGAGTAGTCGAGGTACTCGCACACCGCCTTCATCGATGGACCGCATCCTAGGGCCACGCAGAGGATGGCGCGCGGCGCGCCGTACATAATCTCGCCGTGCTCGTAAGCCGGCGAACCGTCACAGTCACGACGCTGATCGCGCTGATCGTCCTCGCGTGCGCTGGGTGCGGCAGCGGTGCGCGGGCGGACAAGGCCAAGTCAATGTCGTGCAACGGGTCGCCGGCGCTGTGCTCGCGGCCGATCAACGAGGTGATCTTTCCCGGCACCCACAACTCGTTCGCCGCCTCTGATGAGCCCGGCTGGTATTTCGCCAATCAGACCTATCCGATCTACCGTCAGCTGAAAGGCGGCATCCGGGCGTTGCTGATCGACATTCATTACGGCGTAGTCGACCCGGCGAACGGCCGCGTGCGAACCGACCTCGCCGCCGAGGGATCGGATCGAAACAAGGTGTCGAAGCAGTTGCCGGCGAGCGCGCTGGCGGTCGCGGACCGCGTCGCCGGCGGTATCGGCCTCGGCACCCTCAAGGGCAAGTCCGAGCCTTATCTCTGTCACACCCTGTGTGAGCTCGGCGCGGAGCCGCTCGGCCGCGAGCTCGACGGGGTCGCGACGTTTCTCCGCGAGCATCCAGACCAGGTGCTGCTCTTGATCGTCGAGGATTACGTTCCCTCGTCGACGATCGAGCAGGCGTTCGACTCGGCGGGGCTCACGCGATACGCCGCGACCCTGAACCTCCACGAACCGGTCCCGACCCTCGGCGAGCTCATCAAAAGCGACCACCGCCTGCTCTTGTTCGCGGAGGTCAAGGGCGGCACGCCGACCTGGTACATGCCCGCGTTCGAGTTCATCCAGGACACCCCGCTCGGCGCGGTCCACCCCGGTCAGCTCAGCTGTGCCCGCTACCGGGGCGAGCCGGACAGCCCGCTGTTATTGATCAACCACTGGATCCCGCCGTTCCCTCCGAGCCTGACGCTCAACACGCAGATCGGGCGCGCCGTCTTCCTGCGCGCCCGCATCTCGCGATGCACGCGTGAGCGCGATATCTCCGGCGCGATCGTGGCCGTCGACTTCTACCAACGCACCTCGGTGGTCGAGGTCGCGCAGCAGCTCAACTCCCGACGCTGACCGCCTGATCGGCCAACGTAAGGGCGGAACGCGTCGCCGGATACGTAACTGGGCTACCAGGCCCGGCGCGGCGTCAAGGCGGGCCGGGAGCGGGCCGATAGCCGAGTGGAGGTATGGCTATCGCAACGGCTCCACACGACGCCACGAACGGCGGCGCACCAGACGAGGTTCGCCGCGCGATTGCCCGCGCCTGGCGCGGCTACTACGAGGACCCCGCGGGGGCGTTGGATGTGGCCGTCCGCGGCTTCGAGAGCGGGCGGGCGCTCGACGATGCGGGCCTTTGCGCGCGAGCGCGCGCCCTGCAGGGGGCCGTTGGCCTGCACCGCGGCGACCTGCAGGGAGCGCTCGGGCTCGCGGTCGACGCCCAGCGCTACCTGGGCCGCGCGGCCGACCCGGCTGCGCGCTGTGAGGTCGCCGCGCTGAAGGCTCAGGTGAGCTTCTTCAGCGGGTCGTACGCGGACGCGCTGCGTGAGGCCGAGCTCGCCGTCAGGGTTGCCGACGAGTCGGAGGACCGGGACCTGCGGATCTTCTCGCGGCGGTCCGCCTGCGTGGTGTTCGGCAACGTCGGCGTCGCCGACTGGAAGCAGCGCCTCGACGAGCTGCTCAGACTTTCGGTCGACGCCGGGGATCTCTGGGAGGAAGCGATCTCGCGCAACGATCTCGCGTGCTATCTGCAGGAGACCGGCGACGTTGACGGTGCCGAGCAGGAGATCGACCGAGCGCTCGCGGTGGCGCACAGCGTCCCGGGCGCTAACAACTTCGCGCTGGGTGTCCTGCATTCGACCCGGTCCGACATCCGACTGCTCGGCGGCCGCCCCGAGGCGGCGCTCAGGGACGCCGAGGAGGCGATCGGCCGCCTGCTTGAGGACGGCGACCCCAACCCGTACGTGTTCGGGGTGACCGTCCGGGCACAGGTGCAGGCGCGCATGGCACTCGGCCAATTCGACGACGCCCGCGAGTCGGGTGAGGACGCGCTCTCGTGGCTCGGCGACCGCGTGCCCCAGATGCGCAGCCTGATCCTGACCACGCTCGCCGCCGCGCTGCGCGACGCCGGGAGGGTCGAGGAAGCCTACGACGCGCTGCAGCGGGCTTGCGAGCTCGAGCGCCAGGCGTTCCGGGAGCTCTCGCAGGTCCAGCTGAGCCTAGAGCGCGCGACGCTCGAGGCACGCGAAGCGCGCCGCCATAGCGACCTGCTGACGGTCAAGAACCGCGAGCTCGCCGAGGCTCATACCGAGCTCGAGCGCCGCGCCGACGAGCTCGAGGCGCTACACGCCCAGCTACGCGAGCAGGCCGAGCGAGATCCGCTGACCGGGCTGCACAATCGCCGTTACCTCGCGCGGGAGCTCGAGCGGCTCGCCGACGAGCGGATCGCCGGTCGGCTGAGTCTGGCGGTGCTCGACGTCGATCACTTCAAGACGATCAACGACCGCTTCGGACACGCCGCCGGCGACGAGGTCTTGATCCGCATCGCCGGGCTGCTCTGCGATCAGCTTCGGGAGTCCGACAGCATCATCCGCAGTGGCGGCGAGGAGTTCATCATCCTGATGCCCCGCACCGACGCGAAGGCGGCGAAGGCTTGCTGCGAGCGCATCCGCGCGGCTATCAACACCGAGGCGTGGTCACGCGTCGCGGACGGCCTGAGCGTGACCACCAGCGTCGGCATGGCCACGACCGAGGACCCGAGCGACCTCGAGGCCGTGATCCGGCTCGCCGACCAGCGGCTGTACGAAGCCAAGCGAACCGGCCGAGACCGGGTCGTGTCGGGTCCCCGGTCGAGCTGACGAGCGATCCTCACGCGGCGTGGCTCGCCTCCTCGGGCCGGCTGATCCACTGCTCGACCCAGTCGCCGGTGATCTGCCGCGTGGCGGCGTTGATGCGGTTCCAGGTGTTGATGCCGGCGATCGCGATCACCAGCCCGGCCAGCTGCTGCTCGTCGTAATGGCGAGCAGCCTCGTCCCAGACCTCGTCGGAGACGGCATCCGGGCGGTCGGCGAGCCGGGTGAGGGCCTCCGTCAGGGCGAGCGCAGCGCGTTCGGCGTCCGTGTAATACGGGGCTTCGCGCCATGCGCCGACCATGAAGATGCGCTGGTCGGATTCGCCGGCGGCCTTCATCTCGCGCGTGTGCATGTCGAGGCACACGCTGCATCCGTTGATCTGGCTGGCCCGCACCTCGATCAGGTACAGGGTGGCGGCGGGCACACCGCTCCTGCGGCCCACGGCACCGAGCTTCTGCAGCGCCGGCATCGCGCCGGGGACGACCATCGCCGGGTTGTTCATACGTGGTTCCATGTCGATCCTCCTGTCGTGATTGGTGAGCCACGGTCAGTTGGAGGGATTCGGGGCTCTATTTGATTGACACGCCACGGCAGCGAAATGTGACACGACCGCGTGGGGTCGGCGGTCCGGTTCGGCCGGTTGTCCGCTGCGGTACATCCGGCTTTCACAAGCGAGCGCTGCGCTCGCCGGTCCGGCGCCGGCGGCGTGGACGAGAGCGCCGGCCGCGCCGAGCGTCACGGCATCTCATGCACGTGAGCGGAGCCGTTAGCGTTCGCGAACCGTGCCCGCGGCCAGCCGACCGAACTCGAACGCCGCGGTTCCGGTACTCACCACCGGATCCTGCGCGGCGAACTCGCGCAGCGCCTGCTCGTCGTCGGTCTCGACAACCGCGATGCCGTACGAGCCATCGTCGGTGAGCACGGGTCCGAACACGACCATGTCGCCGCGCTCGAGGTACGAGGCCCAGTGAGCGGCGTGGCGGGTCATGATCTCCCGCTCGGCGTCGGTGATCGTCTGGGCGAAGTTCGGGCGCGGAGCGATGAGACGCAGGACGAACGTGGACACGAGCCGGACTCTATCCGAGCCGTTTTGCCATCGCCGCTCCTAGTTCGGCGTCTCGGCGATGCGTTTCCGTATTTGTTCGTCAGCGCGATGCCATCGCGAGCTTCGTGCGGGTGAGGGCCTGCCCCACCGCCTGGAGCTGGCTCGGGGTGAACCCGCTCGACGCGAGCGTGTCCGTGTCGACCCGGCCGGCATGAATCTCGCCGTCGAGGACCTGTGCCTCGGCCGCGGTGATCGTGCCGGCGTTTCCGAGCCGTTGGACGTCGTTTAGGAACGGCTGAGCGACGGCCGGCTGTGGTGTGCCGGTCTTCTGCGCTCGGGACTTCGTCGCGAGCGGCGCCATCGGGGTCTTGGCGCCCGGGGCGTTCGCCACTGCGGCGTGACGGGGTACCTTGGCGCTGGGCTTCGCCGCCAGGGCGACGGTGCCGGCGATCGCGCCGGCCGCGGCGAGAGCGGCCAGCGCGCCGGTCGCGCTGTAGCGGAGCCGGGCGTACCTGCCGTCGTGGTCGTTCACCTTCGTCTCCTTCCGGTGGGGATGCGAGTACGGTCAGGCTCGCGCCCGAAGCTGAGATCGGACTGAAAGTCAGCGGTTCTTCAGCCGATCTTCAGGCAGCGTCGGGGACAATCGCCAGGCGATGGGCGAGCCGATCGGCCGAGTGGTGGTGATCGAGGACGAGCAGCCGGTGCGCGACGCGGTCCTCGCCGCTCTTGTAGCGGAGCGGTTCACCGCCACCGGGTTCGCCGATCTCCCGGGCCCCGCGGACGTGCTCGCGGTCGCGCCCGATCTGGCGATCCTCGATGTGCTCCTGCCGAGCGGCAGCGGCTTTGAGCTGGCGAGGTCGCTCCGGCGCCGGCATGAGCTGCCGATCATCTTCCTCACGGCCCGCGACGCCGTGGCCGATCGGGTCGCCGGACTCGAACTGGGCGCCGACGACTACCTGGTGAAGCCGTTTGCGCTCGAGGAACTGATGGCGCGCGTGCGTGCTGTCCTGCGCCGGCGCGGCGCGATCCCACAGGTTCTCGAAGTCGAACGACTGCTCGTCGACGAAGAGCACGGGCTCGCCACTCGTGACGGTCGTGACCTCGCTTTGACCTCGACCGAGCTTCGGCTGCTTGCGTTCCTGATACGCCACCGCGGGCAGGCCCTGTCCAAGGACCAGCTGCTGACGCAGGTGTGGGGCTATGACGCGTATGACCACAACCTTGTCGAGGTTCACATCAGCGCGCTGCGGCGAAAGCTGGAAGCGAGCGCGGAAGGCGAGGGCCGCCTCGTCCACACGGTGCGCGGGATCGGTTACCGGTTCTCACCGTGAGCGGCCACCGACCGGCCCGCACGCGACTGTTCGTCGCCTCGATGCTCGTGATCGCTGCGGCGCTGGCGGCGTTCGTCGTGTTGATCACGGTGCGCTACCGCGACGGGCTCGAGCAGCGCCTGCGCACCGACCTCACGTCCGGGGCCGGCGCGCTCGCCGCGGCGGGTACGCCGGCGGCGTTGAAGTCGGTGATCGGCTCGCTCGACGCCGAGGGCATCTCGGTCGACCTCGCCGGGATCACCGCCAGGGGCGGGACCCTTCAGATCCCAGGTGGAGCGCTGCTGACCGTGCACGAGCGGATCCCTTTCGACGGCACCGACGTGCCGGCCACCTTGACCGGGAGCAGCGCCGGGATCGACCGGCAGGTCCACAGCCTCGAGGTCACCGAAGCGATCGGCGGGGTGATCGTGCTGGCGCTCCTGGCGGCGCTCGCGCGCGTGCTCGTGCTACTGGATCGGGCCGTGTCGGAGGCCCGGGCATCCGAGGCGGCGATGCGTACGTTCCTGGCCGACGCCTCGCACGAGCTCCGCACTCCGGTCGCCGCGCTCCAGGCGACCGCCGAGCGGCTCCTGCGCGATCAGCCGGCGCGGCCGGCGCGCGACGCGATCGAGGCCCAGCTCGCGCGTGACAGCGGCCGCCTCGGGCACCTGATCGACGACCTGTTGAACCTCGCGCGGCTCGACGCTCGCGAGCGACCACACCGCGAAGCCGTCGACCTCGTCGACCTGGCATCGGCCGCGGTTACCGCCACGCGCACAACCGACCCAGCGGCACGAGTCGAACTGGTCACCGACGGTCCCGTCCCGGCGACGGGCGACCGCGACGCACTGCTGCGCGCCGTCCGCAACCTCCTCGACAACGCGTCCGCAGTCGCTGACACGGTCGTGGTCGAAGTCACCCGGACGGCGACCGGCCCGACGGTGTCGGTGACCGACAACGGGCCCGGAATACCCGCCGATCAGCGCGAACGGATCTTCGAGCCGTTTGTCCGCCTTGGCGGGCGGACCAGCCGATCTCCGCGCGAAGGCACGGGCCTCGGGCTCGCGATCGTGCGGCGGACGATCGAGTCACACGGCGGCACGATCACGTGCGACCCCTCGCCGACCGGTGGCGCGCGGTTCACGCTGCGACTCCCAGCCGGCGCCTGAGAGGCCTCGACTCGCTGCATCGACGCCCTGTAGTCCTGGTTCACTCGCGCTCGAGTCGTCGCAGCCCGTGCGCGGGCGTCCACCATTCGACGACGAGCATCGTCGCCTCCTCGTTGAGGTGGGTGTGCACGACCTCGGCGATGTCGGCGCGGAAGCGATCGCCGACCGATGGTTCGGCGGCCGGCGAAGCAGCTATCGCCCGGCCGGAGATCTTCGCCTCGCCCGGCCACTGCCCCTCGGAGCCCTCGACCGGATCGACGGTGGCGCTGTGTAGCGCGAACCGCGGATCGCGGCGAAGATCAGCGCCTTTGCGCGCGTTCGCCATCGAGCCGAACACCAACTCGCCCTGCTCGAACGCCGCCTCGATCCCGGAGATCCGCGGCGAACCATCGGCTCGGAGTGTGGCGATTGTCTTGTGGCGGTGAGCGTCGAACAGCCCCCGCACGCGCCTCGCGAACTCGGGGACTCCGTCTTCGACGTCCCGCCAGGCCGTCATTGAGGCATGATCGCACCGATGACGGGAGTCTCACGTGGGCTGCGGGCCGGCTCCGGATCGCCACACTTGACGACATCCGTCGCCGGTCGCGACCATATGGGTTCGGGTCGCCGGCGGCCCGGTCCACTGAAAGGCCCCCAAAGGAGGCAACCGTGTCGGAACAGGAGATCTATGCAATCGAGCGGCAGGAGCATGCGGCACGGTTACGCCTGGCCGAGGCCCGCAACCAGGCGAAGTTGGTCGACGGTGAGATCCCCCAAGAACACCACGAGCTCCTTCATAAGCTCGAGGCGGACTGGAAGCATGCGCTCGAACACCTTCACCGAGCCCGTGGAGTCGATAAGGGCTGAAATCAGCCACGCGGACGATCCGCTCGGTCGAGCACCAGCGCGAACATCGTCCCGAACATCACGTTGTCTGCAAGCTGCGGCATCAGCGGTAGGTCACGAATCGCCGGGAACGCCCTTCCGATCACTCCGACGTTGATCACGCCGATCAGCAACCCGGCGGCGGCGCCCCACAGGGCGGAATGATCACGGGGGAGCGTCCGCGCCAGCGCCTCACCGCACAGCATCGAAATCCCGAGGTGGACGACTACACCGCGGCCGAATGCCGGCCGTCCAGGCGGAACGAGCGTGCCGACAGCACGCGTGGCGTCGTAGACGTAGCCGGCGGCAGAGCGCGGGCTGCGCCGTTCGAGGAAGGCGTGGAGCGTCGAGGGCAGGCCGCTCACCGTCGAGGCGACCAGGGTTGCTTCTATGACTCGTCGCCGGTCACGCGCCATTGCCACAAACATATGGGAAGAAAGGAGACTTGCGATGACCAACCCGGCCGACGGGATCGCCGCTATCGCGGTCGATTACCTGAACCTCGAGAGCCTGTTCACGCCCGAAGAGCTCGAGGTGCGCGATCGGGTTCGGGCGTTCGTGGACACGCGGATCAGGCCGAACATCAACGCGTGGTACGAGGACGCTCAGTTCCCGCGAGAACTCGCTCGGGAGTTGGGCGACCTCGGTGTCCTCGGCATGCATCTGGACGGCTACGGGTGCCCTGGGCGCAGCGCGGTCGAATACGGCCTGGCGATGCTGGAACTGGAGGCGGGCGACTCTGGTGTGCGTACGTTCGCAAGCGTCCAGGGGTCTCTCGCGATGAGCGCGATCCACAAGTTCGGATCCGACGCGCAGAAGGAGCAGTGGCTGCCGCCGATGGCGAAGGGCGACGCGGTCGGGTGCTTTGGTCTGACCGAGCCGGACGCCGGCAGCGATCCCTCGCGCATGCAGACGGTCGCTCGGCTCGATCGGGACGGGTGGACGCTCGACGGCGCCAAGCGCTGGATCGGGCTTGCGTCGATCGCCGATGTCGCGGTCATCTGGGCCAGGACGGAGGACGGAATCCGCGGCTTCCTCGTCCCGACTCAGGCGCCGGGGTTCACCACGTCGGTGATCGAGCCGAAGCTCGGGATGCGGGCATCGATCCAGTGCGACATCAGGCTCGACGGAGTGCGGGTGGGACGGGACAGCGTCCTTCCTGAGGTGACCGGGCTCAAAGGCCCGTTGGCCTGTCTCAACGAGGCTCGCTACGGGATCATGTGGGGCGCACTCGGGGCCGCCCGCGACTCCTACGAGGTAGCGCTCGCCTACGCGCTCGGTCGCCACCAGTTCGAGAGGCCGGTTGCCGGCTTCCAGCTCACGCAACAGAAGCTCGTGGACATGGTCCTAGAGATCCAGAAGGGCCTGCTCGTGGCCGTGCACACGGGACGCCAGAAGGACGCCGGCACTCTGCGCCCCGAGCAGATCTCGTTCGGAAAGCTCAACAACGTGCGCGAGGCGATCGCGATCTGCCGCGAAGCCCGAACGCTGCTTGGTGGAAACGGAATCACGCTGGACTACACGCCGATGCGTCACGCCAACAACCTCGAGGCGGTCCGTACCTATGAGGGAACCGACGAGATACACACGCTGATCATGGGGCGTGCGATCACGGGGATCCCCGCGTTTGTTTGACGCAGCGGGCGGTCACCGGCGGGTCACACGGCCGAGCGCGCGGTTACACGCGCCTGCTCGATCCCATGCGCGATCGCTTCGTCGGGGGAGAGCGTTGCCCCAACCTCCTCGGCGCGCCTCCAAGCCTCATCTCCGATCTCGGAACGCGCCACGGCGAAGTAGTCAGCTTCGAGCTGATCGGTGACGCGGTCGTCACTCGGCTCCGGAAAGCCGAGGCTACGCGCCGCGCCGAGCAGCCCGGGCGCCTCGCCAGCCCGGCCGACCGCCACGCAGACCGCGGCCAGGCCCGTGAGCGCTTCGCCGGCTATCACCCGGAACGGCTCCACGCCGACGGACAGCTCGAGTTCGCGCGCGAAATGAGGTTGGGCGGACAGGTGGTCACCGAGCAGCAGGTTCGCCAGGCCGAGGTTGCCCTCGATCATCGCCGTCAAGAAGCCATACTCGACCGCGTGCGCCGCGGCCAGGCCCTTCTCGAGCAGCGCTATCGCCTCCCGCGCCCGACCATCGATCAGCTCGTAATAGCCCGCGTTGCAGTAGACGTTTGCGAGCTCTCGAACGTCCCCGCCCTCGGTCAGCAGCTCGGTCGCTCGCGTGATCATCGGACGGCGCTCGTCCGCGGGCAGGGTGTTCGCGACCCGAGCCAACGCCCTGCCGAGCAACACTCCGTCGCCGGCGAGCTCCGCCTCGCGGCACGCCTCCTCGAACAGCGCGCGCCTGAATCGAGGTCCGAACTCCCCGCCATCGTCTTTGGACGGATCGTTCTGACCGTAGAGTCCGACGCATCGCCCGTGTGCCATGAGTGCCGCGGACAGCCCGGCGTGATCGCCGGCTTGGCGGTACAGGGCTTGCGCCGCCCTTGCCGCCTCGGCGATCAGGTCGCGGTCGGGTGGCTGGACGTGACGAGTGAGCTCCATCGAGCGTGCGAGCTGAGCGCGCGCGCGATCCTGTACCGGCGCCGTGTCGCCGGCGCGCTCGATCGTGGCGTCGAGCCATCGGAGCGCCTCTCGATCCTCGCGGTACCACCAATAGTCGCTCAGCTGCCCGATCAGACGCAGCGCCGTGGCCGGCTCGGCATCGAGCGCCCACTGAGCGCCAGCGCGGATGTTGTTGATCTCGGCATCGATCGCTTTCAGGGCGTCGAGCTCCGCGCGCGAGGAGAACCGCGCGACCTCGCGCTGCACCACGCCGAGGTAGTGCCGGCAGTGCGCGCGGCGCACCGCTTCGTCCCTCGTGCCTTCCGCGAGGCGTTTCGCGGCGTAGGCGCGCACGCTCTCGAGCATGACCAGGCGGACGGCGCCGTCAGGCCCGTCGTCGGCGTCGATCAGGCTCTTTGCGCTCAGTGCCGCGAGTGCGTCGGGCGACGCGCCGGTCACCGCCTGGGCCGCGTCGAGCGTCGCGCCGCCCGCAAACACTGACAGCCCCGTGAAGTCGTCCTGCAGATCGGGCTCGAGCAGTCCATAGCTCCACTCGATCGTCGCGTCGATCGTCCGCTGCCGGTCGGGCGCGTCCCTCGGCCCGGTGCCGAGATCGTCGAAGCTTCGCTCGAGCCGCTCGGCCAGGTCCTCGACGCTGAACATCCCGGTTCGAGCCGCCGCGAGCTCCAGCGCGAGCGGCAGGCCCTCGACTCGGCAGCAGATCTGGGCGATCGCGGGCGCCCCAGCGTCGGTGACCTCGAAGCGGTTGTCCCGCCGGTGGGCCGCGGCGGCGAACAGCGCGGTGGCGTCCGTCGTCTGGATCTCGGCCGGCGTCGCCGACTCCGGCCGCCGCGGTACGGCTAGCGGCGCCAGCACGAATTGATGTTCAGCGCGAACATCCAATGCCTCCCGGCTCGTCGCGAGCACGAGCAGGCCCGGACAGGAGGCGAGGAGCTCGGCGATCAGCGTGGCCGCGTCGAGGACGTGCTCGAAGTTGTCGACCACCAGCAGTGCCGACCGTCCGCGGAGGAACCGCCGAACCGCATCTGGAGCGCTCTCGCCCTGCAACGCCGCCACGCCGAGCCCGCGCGCGATCGCCGTCGCGACCTCGTCGGAACGCGCCACGCCGCTGAGCTCAATCCAATGCGCGCCGTCTACGAGCTCCGGCTCCATCGCGCGTGCGACGGCTGCCGCCAGGCGCGTCTTTCCGACACCGCCGGAACCGACGATCGTCACCAGCCGCGAGGCGGGGCCGGTGAGCGTCCGGGTGACCGCCGCTATCTCCTGGTCGCGTCCGATCGTGTTCGTCGGCGGGGCCGGAATCCGGGTCGCTCGGGGTCGATCGCGCGAAGCGTGCCCTGCCGCCGAATCCGCGGTGTGCGCTGCCGAGCCGACGGCGTGCGTAGGCTCGAGCCCCGCGCCGAGCTGTTCTGACTGCATGAGGATCTGCGCTTGGAGCGCGCGCAAGGCCGGACCAGGCTCGAGCCCGAGCTGCTCAGCGAGGTGCGCGCGCGTACGCCGGAACACCTCGAGCGCGTCCGCCTGCCGGCCCGAGCGATACAGGGCCACCATCAGCTGGGAGGCGAGTCGCTCGTGAGTCGGCTCCGCGGCCACCAGCGCATCCAACTCGCCGATGAGCTGCAGGTGCCTCCCCAGCCGTAGATCGGCGTCGATCCGTGTTTCCAACGCTGCGAGCCGCAGTTCCTCCAGCCGGCGGATCTCAGCCTGCGCAAAATCGGTGAACGCGACCTCGGCCAGCGGCGGACCTCGCCAAAGCGCCAGCGCCTCCCCGAGTAACTCGCGCGCACGCGCGGGCTCGCTCGCGACGAGCGCGGCTCGCCCTTCGGCCAGGAGTGAGTCGAACAGGTCGGCGTCGAGCCCACCCGACGGCATCGAGAATAGGTATCCGGCACCCACCGTTTGAAGGCGCGGCGCTCCGTCACCGCCGAGCTGGTCCAGGACGCGGCGCAGCCGCATCACCGTCATCTGCAACCGCTTGGTCGCACCGCTTCCATTCGACCCCCACAGTGCGTCGATGAGCGCGTCAGCCGACATCGCCCGGTTGGCGTTGAGCACCAGCAGCGCGAGCAGTGCGACCTGCCGGCGCCCGCCGAGCCCCAGACGGCGGTCGTCCGCCCAAACCTCCACCGGACCCAGGATCCGAACGCTCGTCGCCCCGTGCACCAGGCAAGAAAGCTAACAGCCAAACGCGCGATGAGGGTTCGATGCCGAGTCCAGGTGGTAGCGTTGCTCGGAGGGTCTGGCGTGAGCGGGTTTCGTGTGTTGGGGCCGGTCGAGGTGTGGGGTGACGAGCGGCGTCTGTCGCTGGGCGGTCCGCGCCAGGTGGCCTTGCTGGCGTTTCTTCTGTTGCACGCCAACCGGGCAGTGTCGGTTGACGCGCTGATCGACGGAGTGTGGGGCGCTGACCGCGATGGCGCGGTCAAGCGTCTGCAGATGGCGATCACCCGACTCCGCAAAGCGCTCGAGCCGCTGGCGACTGCCGATGAGGGCGTGTTGCGAACGGTCGGTGGCGGTTATCTGCTGACCGTCGCGCCGGGCGAGCTCGACGCCGACGTGTTTTCCGAAGGCGTCCGCGACGGGCGTCGCGCGGTGGCCGAAAATGACCCGGCGCGGGCGTGCCACCTGCTGAGTGACGCGCTGGCGTTGTGGCGCGGGACCCCGCTGTCCGAGGTGGCGTTCGAGGACTTCGCCCAGGGCGAGATACGCCGGCTGGAGGAGCTGCGGCTGACGGCGCTCGAGACCAGGATCGACGCCGAGCTGCAACTCGGGCACCACGCTGACGTGATTGGTGAGCTCGAGGCCCTTCTCGGCGAAGAGCCCACCCGGGAGCATTTGACCGGGCAGCTCATGCTTGCCCTCTATCGCTCCGGCCGTCAAGCCGACGCCCTGGCCGTCTTTCAGCGGACTCGCAATTACCTGAGTCAGGAGCTCGGCCTTCAGCCGGGCGCCGCGCTGGCCGCTCTGCAAGACCAGATCCTCGCTAATGCCGCCGAGCTCGATGTCGCCGCTCTCCCCCGGAACGCACCAGTGACACTGCGCCTCCCGGCGCCGCCAACGCCAACGATCGGGCGAGACCGGGATCTCGCCGAGATCGCAGAGCTGCTTCGCAGCCGTGACGCTCGGTTGGTCACCCTTACGGGTCCGGGCGGTGTCGGGAAGACCCGCCTGGCCCTGGAGCTCGCGGCGGCCCTGAGCGGGTCATTCCGGGACGGTGCGCGCTGGGTCGAGCTGGCGGGAGTCGCGCGCCCGGAGGATGTTTGGTCGACGGTTGCGGCGGCGGTCGGGGTCACGGTGCTGCGCGGCGAGAGGGCCGTCGATGCCGTGCGTCGGTTTCTGGCAGACCGCGACCTGTTGTTGGTGGTCGACAACTTCGAGCACGTCATAGAAGCGGCCGGACCGATCAGTGAGCTCGTCGCGGCCTCACCCCATTTGACGGTGCTCGCGACCAGCCGGGAGGCACTCGCGCTGAGAGCCGAGCATCTCGTTCCGGTCGCGCCGCTGGCCGTGCCGTCGGTTTCGCCAACGGTGACCGTGCGAGAGCTCGAGGCCACGCCGGCGAGCGCGTTGTTCCTGGCCGTCGCCCGGCGTCTGCACCCCGGCTTCCGCGTCGATGCGGACTCCGGTCCAGCGATCGCCACCGTGTGCAACGAGCTCGACGGGATGCCACTCGCGTTGGAGCTCGCCGCCAGCGGGACCCGTCTGCTCGACGTCAGGGAGCTGGCGGCTGGCTTGTACGGCGCGCTGGACGAGCTCAGAGCTGGCGCACGGGACGCGCCCGAACGTCATCAGACGTTGCGTGCCACGATCGATTGGAGCTACGGCCTGCTCGCCCCAGACGAGCGCTCGGCCTTCATCCGCTTCGCTGTCTTTGCCGGCGGAGCTTCCCTCGATGCCGCGACTGCGATCACCGGATGCTCGCGCGCGACCATGCGGGCGCTCGTGACCAAGAGCCTCCTCGAGCGCCGTCAGGGCGCCGGCGCTCGTACGCGCCTGACGATGCTCGAGCCGATCAGGCAGTACGTCGCCGAGCGCATGAAGGACAGCGAGGACCGCGACGCGGTACGACGGCGACACGCCCGTCACTACCTGCACGTTGCGGAACAAACCGTTGCGGGCCTTTCCACCTTCGACGAGCCGGAATCCCTGGCCGTCCTCGACGCCGAGATCGACAACCTGCGCGCGGCCATGCGGTGGGCGCTCGAGCGCGAACCCGTCACCGCGCTCCGCCTCGCGGGGCACCTGGGCGAATACTGGACCATTCGTTTCGATCTCGAGGGATTGCGGTGGTTGGACGCATCGCTCGAGGCTGCCGGTGAGGACGCGCCTCTGGTGCACCGCGGCCGAGCGGCCCTGCATCGCGCGCACCAGCTACGTTTCCGCGACCGGGGCGTGTCACGGCTGGAGTCGGCACGGGAAGCGCTCGATGTATATCGCCGCGCCGGTGACCATGCCGGCATCAGCCGGGCCCTCCGCATGGTCGCACTGGCAGAAGGGGTCACGCTCGGCGACCTCGAGCAACAGCGCCACCACGCACTCGCAGCCTGCGGCCACGCCCGCCTGGCCGGCGACAACACGCTCCTGGGTCAGGCACTCGCGACACTCGCCGCCGTCTCAGGCGACGATCGGGCCGCGCTGCTCGAGCAGTCGGCCAGCCTGCTGACGCCACTCGGGAACTACCGCGCGATTGCCAACGGTCACTCCGCCGCGTCTTACGCCGCCCTACTCGAGGGTCACATCGACGAAGCGACCCGATATCTGGCCACTGCGATGGACGCCGCCGAGAGAATCGACGATCCATGGCAGACAGGGATGATCCTGGGAAACCTCGGGCTCGCGCGGCTCTTCTCCGGCGACGTGGACGCTGCAGCCGACGCATTCGGTCGACAGGTCGAACTGTGCGACCGACACTCCCTTGGCGCCGATTACGCCTCCGAGGGACTAGTCGGGCTGGCGGCCGTCGCCGCGGCTGACAACCAAGATTCGACCGCGGCGCGGCTGCGCGGCGTCGCCCGCGCGTGCGGATTCCCCCTAACTGAAATCGACAAGCGCATTGCCGACCGACTCGAGCGCGACTACTTCGCGCCTGCGCGCGCGCGGACCGGGGCCGCGCTTTGGACCCAACACGAGCAAGAAGGCGCGAGCCTCTCGCTTTCTGAAGCAATCAGTCTCGCGCACGCCAGTGGGGCCCGGCGGGGCAACTGAGCCAAACCTCCTCCCGCCCGATGCCGGGCTCAAGCCGGCTGCACGACCCGATTTGATCGGTCGGGTCGTAGGGGGCGACGATCGTGTCTCCGTCGATGGGGGGAAGGCTGTTCGATGCCGGCGCTCCTCCTCCACAGCCGGCCAGCAGCCCCGCGACACACGTCCACGCGGTCGCCACGATGCGGATCGTTCTCACCATGTTCTCGCCGATACGGTGCGATACGGCGGTAACGGTCGAGTCACAAACGGTCACCGCGATTCCCGTGGACGAGATGAGAGCGCGCTTACAAGTTGTTCACAACCTCTAGCGCTGCACCTGGGAGGATGCCGCGGCTTCAAAGCATCGGGAGCGGAGCTTTGGGAGCGCTAGGACCTCAGAACTGGGCTGGTCAACGAGGAGGGCAAGTGATTCGGCATGAAGTCATCAACCCGACGATCCCGCGCGGGAGCTCGGCGCAGCGGCTGTGGCGGCGCCTCGCGGTGTGTGCCGGGTCGGCACTGCTGGCCCTCCTCGTTCTGGCGGCAGGCGCACAGGCCCTGACGTTCACCCCGGGCGATGTCGTCGTCTACCGGATCGGCAACGGCGGATCGCTGACCAGCGCCGGCGCGCCCGTGTTCCTCGACGAATACAGCCCGAGCGGAACGCTGCTGGGGTCGCTCGCGATGCCGACGATGCCGGTCACGCCTCCTGCGGCTGGGAGCAACGGCGCCCTGGTCGCGAGCGGCTCCGCGGGCTCCGAAGGCCTCCTGACCCTGTCCCCGGACGGCACGACGCTGGCGCTGACCGGCTATGACGCCGGCGTCGGCACCACCAAGGTCGCGAGCAGCGCGGCTGCCTCGGTGCCGCGGACCGTCGGGCTGGTGGGCGCAAACGGCACGATCGACACGAGCACGCTGCTGACGAACGTCGGTGATGGCAACAACGTCCGCAGCGCGGTCACCGACGGCAACGGCAACATCTGGATCGGCGATGCGAGCAACGGCCTCAGCTACGCCACCGACGGCAGTTCGACCGCGACCACGCTGAGCAGCTCCAAGAAGAACAACAACCTCCGTGGTGTCCTGATCTGGGGCGGCCAGCTGTACGCCGACGCGGACCCGACCAAGGACAGCTTCTCGTTCGCACAGGTCGGCACCGGACTGCCGGCCAGCGGCACGCCGACCTTCACCACGCTGATCGACGGCTCGATCGAGCCTTACGGCTACGCGCTCCTGTCGCTCGGCGGCGGCAGCGCGCCGGACACGCTCTACACCGCGGACCAGAGCACCAACTCGATCCTCAAGTACAGCCTCGTCGGCGGCGCCTGGACCGCGGAAGGCTCGATCGGGCTGCCGGCGGGAGTCACCGGGATCGAAGGCCTGACCGCGAACGACGTCAACGGCCAGGCGCAGATCTACGCCACCGCCAACGGGAGTTCCAGCACGGCCGGCTACCTCCTTTCGTTCACCGACACCACCGGCGCCGGCAATCAGGTGAGTGGGATCGCGAGCCAGATCGCCACGGCACCGGCGGGCGAGGCGTTCCGCGGGATCGCGTTCGCCCCCGGGACGGTGATCGGCTCCGGCGGCAGCGGCGGCACCCCGGTGCCGGCCCCGGAGATCACGACCAGCGACAGCGGGCTCGAGGGATCGATGAACGATCCGACAAATCCGACGCTCGGCGTCCGGGTCTCCGACCCCAACTACGACGCCTCCCAGCTGACCGTCACGGCCGCGTTCACAAACAGCGGCGCCAACGCGATCTCCGCGGTTGACCTGACCGGTTCGGACGGCGACTATACGCTCGCCGTGACCCCCGGCACCGAGGTCGGCGAGGGCGTCGTGACGATCACCGCCTCCGCCCCCGACAGTCTGAGCACGTCGGTGCAGGTGCCCTACGGGCTCTCACCCTTCTATGGCGACGTCGGCGACCGCTACTACGCCGACGCGGGCAACGCCTCGACGGAGATCAGCGTCGGCGACGGCTTCTTCATCGCCGGCGACGACCTCGGGAACGTGCTCCGTCTGTACAACTCGGCGGTATCCGGACCACCAGTCCGGTCTTTCGACTTCACCGGCGATCTGCCCGACCGGTCGACGTCGATGGACATCGAGTCCGCCTCCGAGGTCGACAACGGCGGCACCGAGGACATCTACTGGGTCGGGTCGGAGTCCAACAGCAGCTCCGGCGATCCCCGCCCGGCGGCGAACACCGTTTTCGAGACCCAAGTCAATCACTCGGGCGCCGACACCACCCTGACCTACGTGGGCAGCTACACGGGCCTGCGCGACGACCTGATCAACTGGGACAACGCCGCCGGCGGCCCGCTCGGGTTCGCCACCGATTCCCAGGGTGATGCGAAGTCGGACACCGGCTTCAACATCGAGGGCTTCGAGTTCGCCCCCGGGTCGACCACGACCGGCTACCTCGCGTTCCGCGCTCCGCTCGAGACCGTGAACGGCAGCCAGGACGCGCTGATCGTGCCGGTCACGAACTTCACCAGCCTGATCGGCGCGTCCGCCGGCAGCGCCCAGTTCGGCCAACCGATAGAGCTCAACCTCGGCGGTCTCGGCATCCGCGAGCTGCGCAAGAACGCCGACGACCAGTATCTGATCATCGCCGGCACCGCCGACGACTCCAACAGCCAGTTCGCGCTGTACACGTGGGACGGCAACCCGGCTGATCCGCCGACGCTGACGAACACGCCGCTGCCGTCGAATCAGTCGGTCCCATCCGACACGCCCGTGCCCGATGGCGCGGACTCCGCAGCCGACGCTCCCTACACGGGCGCGTGGGAGGGGATCGTCTCGGTGCCGGATCCGCTCGCCGACGGCTCGTCGGTCGAACTGGTCCAGGACGACGGCGACTCCCCGTGGTACGGCGACGCCGACTCCGCGACATCCAAGAGCGGCTTGCCGACGGGCCTGCAGAAGGACCTCGGGCGTGAGTTCGAGATCTCCCTCCCCGCCCAGGCGATCAGCTTCACCTCGACCGCGCCCACCGCGGCGGTGTACGGCGGGAGCTACGCCGTCTCGGCGACCGCCTCCTCGGGGCTGCCGGTGGCGCTGTCGATCGACTCGTCCTCGGACACAGGGGCGTGCTCGCTGTCGGGCGGCACGGTCACGTTCACCGGCGTCGGCCAGTGCGTGATCGACGCCAACCAGGGCGGCAACATCTCGTGGGCGCCCGCCCAGGAGGCGCAGCAATCCTTCAAGATCGGTCCCGCCGCACAGACGGTGTCGATCACCAGCTCCCCAGCGAGCCAGCCGGTGGCGGTCGGCAGCACCTACGCGGTGTCGGCGTCCGCGTCCTCTGGCCTCCCGGTGAGCGTGTCGGTCGACGCCTCCTCCGGGTCGGGCGTGTGCTCGGTGTCGGCAATGACGGTGACGTTCCACGCGGCCGGGACCTGTGTGATCGACGCCAACCAGCCCGGCAACGCCGACTACACCGCCGCGACGCAGGCCCAGCAGAAGATCACGGCCGCGGCGGCGCCGGTGGTCACGATCGAGCACCCGCAGAATGGCCAGACGTACCGCGTCGGCCAGCTCGTGCCGGTCCAGTTCACCTGCGCCGAGGGAGCGGACGGAACGGGGCTGACCTCATGCACGAGCTCGGGCCTTTCACGCAACGGGGTGGGCCTGCTCGACACCTCCAAGGCGGGCACGTTCACATACAAGGTCACGGCGACCTCCAGCGACGGCCAGACGACGACCGCGCAGATCACCTACACCGTGCTCGCGTGGCCGCCGCTCGCCACGATCATCTGGCCGCTCGGCCACCAGACCTACCTGCTGAACGAGCCGGCGCCGACGTCGTTCATCTGCCTCGACGGGCTCGGCGGCCCAGGGATCTCGTCCTGCGTGGACTCGAACGGCGCGAGCAAGTCGCCGACCCAGTTGCTCGGCGCGGGCAAGCTGAACACCTCGAAGGCCGGTACGTTCACCTACACGGTGATCGCGGTCTCGGCCGACGGGCAGTCGAGCACGCAGCAGGTCACCTACACCGTGCTCCCGACCCGATGGGTGGCGCTGCCGTTCGGGATCTGAGACCAGGCACGCAAGCGTGATCAGCCGGTTCGGTCTCGTCGAGCGTGGCAGACTCGGTTAGGCCTTGGCGGTCATCGGAATCCTGCATCCCGGCGAGATGGGCACCGCGGTCGGCCGATCGCTCGTAGACACGGGCCACGAGGTCGTGTGGACCGATGAAGGCCGGTCCGAGCAGACGCGGCGACGCGCGGACGAGGCCGGTTTCGTTCTCGCCGGCGGCCAGTCGGACCTGAAGGCGCGCTGTCAGTTCATCTTCTCTATCTGCCCTCCCCATGCCGCCGTCGAGGTCGCCGACGAGGCGCGCGACTTCGGCGGGATCTACGTCGACGCCAACGCGATCGCTCCCGAGACGTCGCTACGCATCCTCGAGACCTTCGGCGACCACTACGTCGACGGCTCGATCATCGGCCCGCCGCCAGACGCCTCCGGCACGACCCGGCTGTATCTGTCCGGGCCCCACGCCGGCGAGGTCGCAGCGCTGTTTGCCGGGGCGCGAACCGAGGCACGCGTCCTCGACGGCGCGAGCCGAACGGCGGCGTCGGCGCTCAAGATGACGTTCGCGGCGTGGACCAAGGGCAGTGCCGCGCTCCTGATCGCGATCTCCGAGGCCGCCGAGGCTCTCGGCGTCACCGAGGCCCTCGAGGCCGAATGGGCGCTCTCACAACCGGAGCTTCTCGATCGACTGGGGTCCGCTCTGCGGTCCGCGTCCGCCAAGGGGTGGCGCTGGGAGGGCGAGATGCGCGAGATCGCGAAGACGTTCGAGAACGTCGGTCTGCCCGGAGGCTTCCACGACGCGGCGGCGACGGTCTTCTGGAGCACGGGTAGACGGTCGAGCGTCTCCCCCGGCTGATCTCTGGTTTTTCTCGCCGGGACGCCGGTTCAGACGAACCTCCGCACGAACACACGGGCGGTCTCGGCGACCTCCCGCCAACCGTGATCGATCGTGAGCGCGTGGCCGCGTCCGGGTATCTCGACGATCTCGGTCACGGCCTCGTTGCGCGACTGGCGCTCGTAGGCGGCGTTGGCGACTACCGGCGGCACCGTGTGGTCCTTTTCGCCTGAGACGATCAGCAGCGGCCCACGATCCGAAGTCTCGGTGTCGACCTTCGCCTCCGTCCAGGGGTTCAGATTGGCCACGGCGGCCTGGAATAGCGGCTCGGCGGGCGCCGGCACCGCGAACTCCTCGTACAAGGCCTTGGCCTCGTCCTCGTCGACCGCGTTGGCGAACGAATAACGGAACTGGTCGTAGGTGAGCGGGATCGCCTTGTGGAAGTTTGTGGGATTGCCGAGCGCGGGACGGGCGGCGCGCAGCGAGGAGATCGGCAGCGGCAGCACGCCCCGGAACGGTGCGGGATCGATCGCCACAGCGGCGGCCGAGAGACCGCGCCCCGCCAGGATCTGGGCGATGAGCCCGCCGAACGAGTGGCCGATGATCACCGGCGTGTGGTCGAGCTGAGTGATGATCGACTCGTAGTGGTCGGCCACCTCGCCGATCGACTTCCCGGCGAACACCTCCGGGTGGGCCTTGGCCTCCTCCACCGTGACCGGGTCATCGGGCCAGCCCGGGGTTAGCGCAACGAAGTCGTCCTCCTCGAAGAACGCTGCCCACCGATCCCAGCTCGACGGCAACAGCCACAGACCGTGGACAAACACCACCGGGGTCCGGCCTGACTCCTTCGCCCGCTTGACCTGCTCGGCTTCCTGTTCGGCCATCGATGTCTCAGGACTCATCTTTCCTCCATAGGTGTTCGAGCGTTGGACCGGCCCCGGTAGTCCATCAGATCGACGCCCGGCGTTGGGTCCGCCGGCCCCTCGGTGCTGCAGAATGGTGTCGATGACAGCTGAGAACGGGAAAGGGCCGAGGAGCTGATGTCGCGCGTCAGCTTCGGGATCGCTACCGCGCCCCAGCGGGTTGACTACGCCGACGTCCTGCGCGTGTGGCGCGAGGCGGACATCGTTCCCGAGATCGAGCACGCCTGGTTGTTCGACCATCTGATGCCGATCGGGGGAGACCGTCTCGGCCCGATCTTTGAGGGCTGGACGCTACTCTCGGCGCTCGCGGCGCAGACCAGCCGGTTGCGCCTTGGTCTGCTCGTCACCAGCAACCGTTTCCGCCCACCGGCCGTGCTGGCCAAGATCGCCACGACTGTGGACGTCGTCTCAGACGGACGGCTGGAGTTCGGTATCGGCGCCGGGTCCCGGACGAGCGTGCCCGAGGCCCGCCGCGAGTACGACGCTTACGGACTGCCGTACGTCGACTTCGCAGACTCGGTCGATGCCCTCGCGGAGGCGTGCACTGTGATCAAGCGGCTGTGGACTGAGAGCGAACCGTTCGACTTCGACGGCCGCCACGTCCGCCTCGTTGGGGCGTTCGGCAATCCCAAGCCCGTCCAGCGGCCACACCCGCCGATCCTAATCGCCGGACGAACCGCCCGTGTGCTGCGCGTGGTCGCCGAGCACGCCGACGTCTGGAACATCGCCGGCGTCGACGTCGACGATGCCAAGACCCGCAGTGACCTGCTCGACCGCTACTGCACCGAGATCGGCCGCGAGCCCGCCTCGATCACCCGCTCGTTCCACGTGCCGGTCTCGTACGACGACCCCGCCACCACCCGGGGCACCATCGGTGCCGCCATCGACGCCGGGTTCACCCACTTCGTCCTCAGCCTGAGTATCCCCTACCCGGACGGCGTCGCTCGCTGGGTCGCCGACGAGATCGTCACCCCGTCGCAGCGCTAAGGCGATTCAGCTGGACCCCGCGCAGGCCGGTTCGCTCGGGCGGGCAGGCGGGCTAAGCGACGGGCCAGAGGATCTCATCGAGCGCCCGACGCGAACGCTCGGATGACTCGCCGGTGTCCTCGAGCGAGGAGACGCGCCCGGGGCCCGGCGCGGCACGTCCGATCGCGGCGAGCGTAGTCACCTCCCAGTGCTCAGGGACAGCGAACTCGCGGGCGATGCCGTCACGGTCAAACGCCCGGAACTGGCGCACGTGCAGGCCGAGCGCCTGCGCCTGGATCGACATGTGCGCCACGGCCTGACCGAGGTCATACACCGAGAACTCGGAGAACTCCCAGTCCGTGTCTTCGACGAGGCGGTGCGAGAGGTTGGCGACAAGCAGGCTGGCGCTAGGTGCCCACGCAGCCGAACTGCCCGCCAGGTGACGAACAAGGCGCCCATGATCTGCGGTCCCACGCCGGGCGACGATGAACGCCCACGGCTGCGAATTGCCCGCCGACGGCGCCCACCGCGCGGCCTGGAGCAGCACCTCGGTCTCGTCTTGGCCGATCTCGTGCGCCGGGTCAAACCTGGTCGGGCTCCAGCGGCCGGCCAACAGCGGGTGCAGCGAGCGGTTCATCCTGTGAGCATTGCACGCGGTGTCGGGCTCGTCAGGCGAACGCTTGTCGCCCGCGATCGCCAGGAAGCGAGTCAGACTTGTGAATGTGGACCGGTCGTTGACCGATGATCTCGCCCGCTGGCTGGCGCCGACAGACCTCCGGCCAGCTGTCGTGCCGGCGCCGCTCGTGGGCCTTGTCCGTGGGGTTGCTGCGGCCCGCCCGCAAGCACTAAGCCGCAACGATCCCGTACCCGACACGGTCGCCGAGCGGCAGGCCGCTGTCCTGATCCTGATCGCGACCGACCCTCCCGCCGGGCCGGACGTCCTGCTGGCGCAGCGGGCGGCGAAGCTCCGCGACCACGCCGGCGAGGTCGCTTTTCCGGGCGGCGCGCGTGAGGACGGCGACGCAGGGCCGCCCGAAACCGCGATCCGCGAGGCCGCCGAGGAGACCGGAGTGGACCCGGCAGGCATCGAGGCGCTGATCCTGCTGCCGCGCGTGCACATCCCACCATCGCGATTCGATGTGACCGGCGTACTCGCTCACTGGCGTACGCCATCGCCGGTCAGCGCGATCGACCCCGGCGAGACCAGCCGTGTCATGCGCGTCCCGTTCACGGCGCTGGCCGACCCGGAGAACCGCATCATGCTCAGAACACGCTCCGGCTGGCACGGCCGCGCGTTCGTTCTCGATGGCGTAGTCGTGTGGGGCTACACCGGCGAGATCCTCGCCACGCTGCTCCGCCTTGGGGGCTGGGAGCGACCGTGGGTTCCCTCGGGCCCGCTCGATCTCGACCAGGCGTGGCGGCGGGCCGGTTGAGCTCTCGGCCCCACCCCGGGTCTTCATGAGCCACATCACGCTCTCCGACACGTGCATGAGCTGTGTTACTCGTCTGCGACGCGCGCTATGCCAATCGCGACGGTGGCGTGGGCTGGGAAACGATGCTGATCCAGGATGACCTCTACGCGTCGATGTACAGCGACCAGCCGGAGGGAGCCGCCCATCGGTTCGAGGCCGAGCGACCTTTGGACACGTTGCTGTTGACGTGCGGTCGGCGAACTTAATGCGGGCTAAGCCCCGCTACACGGCTGCTCGGTGTACTTCGCTGTCGGCGGTAGGAACTGTGCCCACTCGGCGCCCGTGAACCCGCTCGTTTCAAGCGCGCATATGTTCGTTACCAGAACTGAACTGGTCGTCGTCCCGATCTTGGTCGAACCGCCTTGCACTGGTGCAACCAGCGCCAGCGCCGCCGGCTGGTCCAGGCGGCTGAACGCGATCCAGAGGGCGTTGTAGACACCCGGATGGGCCGGGTCGTCGGGATCGTAGGGGCTCACGTTGAACGCCTCGACGGCGAGCAGGCCGGCCAGTGCTGGACTCTGTGCCGGGTCCGCCGCGGCAGTCTCCAGACGAGTCACCGGCGGGGTGATGTAGGCAATGAGCGTGCTGATGTCGCTCTGCGTACTGCTGATTTCGCTCTGGAGGGTGCCCAGGTTCCCGATCGCCCCGTCGACGCGGGATTGCACCGCGTGGTTCGCAGCACTCTGGGCCGTGACCTCAACGCTCACTTGGTTGTTCTGCGCGGCGCGGCGAGCAGCAAGCGCGGTCAGCACCGCGTGCTCGGCCTCGGCGTCGATGAGCGACTGCTGCAATCTGCGCTGCTGCGCTTCGAGACCGAGCTCCGTCTGGCTCAGCCCGGCGATCTCAGCGATCAGAGCCACCCGCTCGCGCGTGAGGAGGGCGTTATCCTGGCGCAGCCACGCGGCCTCGTTGGTGAGGCGCGCTCGCTCCGTGAGCAACGTCGCCAGCTGTTGTTGGAGCTGCGCGACGAGGCGACTGAGAGCGTCGGAGCTCGACGGCCCGCCCGGGGTGGAGTACTGCGGCGCCGTGACCGGGTGCGGATGCGATGTGGAAAATGAGGATCCTTTGCCGGCCTTAGTCTCGGTCTGCCCCGGGTATCCGAGCTCTTCAGCCTTTGTAGACAACAAGCTGTCCATAGCCTCCAGGGCGTTGTTCTGCCCGGACCGCGCCGCGGTCTCTTTTGACATCACCCCGGAGTCGGAGACGAGCGAGCCATGCTGCGTCTTCAGTGACTTGAGCTCATTCGACAGCCGCACCATTTGCGCAGGGAGGGCATTGACTTCAGCCGCAGCGCCCGCGTTTTTGCTGTTGAGCGTGGTGACCTGTTTTGCGGTTGCGCGATTCGCCACTCGGAGCTCGCCGATCGCCTTGTCGAGATCCGAGCGCTCGCTCTGCAGCTGATGTACGTCGCTCGTGAGCGCGACGTTCTGCGCGCTCAGTCGCGCCACCTCCGCCGTCTGCGCCGCGGTGGCCGCGGCGACGGCCCGCCGGCGCTTGGTGAGCGTCGCCACTTCTGCGCGCAACAAGCGATTCAGGGTCTGTTGCTGCCCGTAGAGGTGGTTGGCACGCTCAGCCGCGGCGACGGCCACGCCCGTCTCGAACCGCGCGCGCTGCGACTGGGCGACGGCCTGGTGTCGCTCGATCAGTGCCACGATGCCGATCCCGGCGAACACCGCCGCGATCGCGAGCAGAATCGCGGCGACGCGGAGAAGCCGCTTGCGCGCGCGGCGCGCGTCGTATCCACGCCGCCAGGCAAGTATCGGCGCCGCCAGGACGTCGTGGAACAGCTCGTAGGTGGCGGCGTCCGGCTCGTCGAGCGGGGGCGCCACGGCACGTAGGATGCGGCCGCTCTCCGCGGTGCAGAGCTTCCCCAGCGCCGCTGTGACCAGCGGCTCCGGCCTCTTGGTCCAGTCGGCGAGATCGAGGCTGCGCTGGGCGATCTTCGTCCGGTCGCTGCTGACGAGGAACCGGAAGCAGTCCGAGGCGATCGCCTTCTCGGGTTCGGAGAGCCGGGCGATCGCCTCGAGGATGTGGTTCTCGACGATCCGCTCGGCGCCGCCGAGCGCCGCGAGACGCGCTGAGGTGAGCTCGTGTTCACTGTCAGCGACCGTCGCCCGCCATAGCCGCTCGAGCAGCAGCTGCAGGAACGGGGCCTCGATGCGGCCGCCAACCGCTCCCCCGACCGGCGTGGTATCGCCCGCCGCCCCCGCGATGTAGCCGCCGCTGGACGCGACGATGATCTCCTGGACGAGCTCGTCCTCGATGTGATACTGCTCCGCGTTCAGCGGAAGCATCCGGTTCCAGGTCTCGATCGGGAGCACGATCGCCTCGCGAGCCGCTTCGACGTCCAGGTTGTCGACGCGCAGGTAGTTCGCGAACAGCCGCGGGATATGACCCTCGAAGCGGTCGAGCTTCGACCATGCGTCCTCCCTGATCGAGATCAGGACGTTCACGTCGAGGTCCGAGTCGTTGACGATGCTCGCCAGTGCGGCATCGAAGCCCGACAGCCGCTCTGGGGCATCGCCGGATGTCTGCGGCCAGTATTGGAAATACTCCTCGAACTGGTCGAGGACGAGAAGCAGCGGCGCTCCAGTCTGACGGGTCCAGTCCGACAGCGAGCGAGAAAGGGTCTCACGTGTTGCCAGCGGCCGACCGGCAATTTCCTCGAGCGCGTCGCGACTCGCGGCGGCCACCGTCTGTACCGGATCGTCGAGCCACGACCGGACCACACACACGGCGACCGGGCGCTCGTCGGCCCAAGCATCGGCCTCGCTGCGCAGATCGTGCACCACGCCGGCCATCAGCAGCGAGCTCTTCCCGACGCCGCTCGGCCCGTAAACGACGGTCAACTTGGACGAACGGAGGTTGGCGCTCACGATCGCAACATCGTGCGAGCGGCCGAAGAAGAATGCGGCATCGCGCTCACCAAACGGGACAAGTCCCAGATACGGGCTCGACGGCCCTGCGAAGGAGTGCCGAGTCCTCGGGACCGATGCAACGCTCATCTGGTCTCGACCGAAGCCGGCGCATCGAGCCGCGACGCTAGCTGCGAGACGTATTCGCTCAGGTCGCAGTAGATGAGGTCGACCATCTCCCGCTTATCCCACAGCGTCCGCTCGATTTTGCTGACGCGCGGGTCGGGTGGCTCACGCTGAATCGACCACGACTTCGCGGCCAGCTTACGGGCTCCCCAGACACGGTTGAGAACCACACGGAGGTTCCAGTCGGCCATCGAGTAGCCGAGGAACAGCATGCTGCTGCTCGTCAGGCGCTGCCACAACGCGATCGGAACGAGGGCGCCGATGTCGCCACCGCTGAGATAGTCGATGTAGCTGTCCTCGGTGATCACGTAACTGTCGTTGTCGGCGCTTTGTCGATCGGTGCAGCCGTGCAGCTTCAGCACCGCCGGCCGTTCGAGCTCGATCGGCAGACCCTTGTACTTGTTGGGTCTGCTGATCGCGGCGGGTGGTTTGCCCGGGGCCCGGTGCCGGAAATGTCCACGTGCTTCTGAATGTGTCTTCGCCTCGTACCAGACCACATCGAACTCGAGGCCCTCGTCGGTGAGTGCCTGTTCAAGGAGGTCGTCATAGTTGGTGGTGATCGACACGAGATGCGGGCCGCCGCTGTCGGCGAGGTGACGCGCCGCGGTCGCGAGGAGCCGATGCAGGGACGTCGGCGGGTAGCCGGGCTGGAATATCTCGCGCAGGTAAAGGTAAAGCTCGTCCTCGCCGCGAGCCGCCTCGAGGTACTGCGAGATGCGGACGAGGTTGTGGTCGTCGGGCTCCGGATATCGGCCGCGTGCCGCGAGATACTTTGCCAGTTCGGCTCCGCTGGGCAGGAACGGACTACCGCTTTCCCACACAAGTTCGCCGCGGTCGCACAGGTTCGCGCCGGCCCCCAAGAAGGGAATCATCCGGCCTGCGGCGAGCTTCTCGGCAACCGAGTCGTAGTGATCGTCGTCCGCTTCCTTCAATCCGCGGCCTTCCAGGCGCGCCTCGGTGAGATCCGACTTGACATCAGCCGGGGCTTAGATCTGCAGAGTCCAATGGCGTCGAACGAGTAGGGGACGTCGCGCCGATTCCGGGCAAGCCAGTGTCTGCCCTTTCGTTGCCTCCGCGGGTCCTATTCCCAAGGCCCGACCGCCCCTCTCACACCTTCTCGATTCCGACATCGACACAGTCGCACCTGGTGCGCATTCCGTCAAGAAGGCATAAGTGTCAAAACCTACGCAAACCTACCCGAAGCCCTCGCCCAGCCGGGCGTTCGTGTACTGGATCCGCCTCGGCGTCATCCTGCTGACATCCGGTGCTCCTCGGCGACGACGCGCAGACCGATCGCGACGAAGCTCTGAAGCCAAGGTTCGAGCTCCGACTTCCCCTGCAATTCGACCGCCCAGGAGTTGTCACCGAGAAAGCGCAGGCGTGCGTCTTGGCCGCTGGACCTCAGCATCGAGCGGTAATCGGCGGCGCTGAGGCGCTCGAGATTTCGGCACAGGCGGGCGCGGCCGGACAAACGTGTCTTCTCCTGTCGGGTCGGTTGGGCTTCCGGGTGCCGACGATGACGGTCGCCGCGGTTGATCGCACCGGCGAACTCGCCGGTCCAGGCCGCGGGTGGGAACGCCGGTGGCGCGACTGGTGTGTCGACCGGCGATCGCGCCGATGCGACGGGCGAGGTCCGGTGAGACCGTGACGTCCATGAGTTCACTCCTTCACATAGCAATGGCCAGGGAACTGGCTGAATATCGGATGCGCGACGTCCAGCGCGACGCGCGGCGGAGGCATCCGCACGAGGACGTCCCCAGTCTGGCCCGGGTGCTCAGCGCCCCGCTTCCCCGCGATGACCGGCACCGGCCCGACCACGAGGTCACCGGCAGTCGAGGTGGCCATTCCCGACGCCGGCGATGGACCGGCGATGCCGGCCGGCGTTCAATTCCGCCGACCATCCCGCAGACGACGCGTCCCGCGCGTCCCGGCCATCAAGGTGGAGATGCCGAAAAGGTGTCCGGGCGCGAGTGATTGGCGTCATGGGGAGCGCGTTGCCCCTGGTCGTTGCGTTGAGTTGATCAGGGTCTGAACGCCGTCGAGTATGCAATCGAGGCCGAACCGGTACTCCTCCTGCTCGGCAAAGCCGGACGGGTCGTCGCCGATCTCCTCAGACCACGCAATCTGGTGCAGACGCGGATAGCTGGGTTGGTCGATGAGCTCGCGCAGGAGCGATTCGAATGTCCAACTCGGGCTGGGTGCGTCGCCGTCGGTCGGGGTGCGATGGCTCTGCGCGGCCCGGGCGGCGTCGTGCGCCATGCGGGCTTCGCTGAGGGTGTAGGAGCTGATTAGGCCGATCACGCGGAGCTTGTCGGCGTCGGCGATGCCGCTGGTGTCGAGCGCCTCGAGTCCTTTCTCGACGAACGCCAGTGAGTTTGGTGCCATTGGCGGCGCGGCCATCGGCATCCCCGTGATCCAGGGATGACGGTCGAGCATCTCTCGTTGGATGAGCGCCCAGTTTCGAAGCCTCGCTCGCCAACCGTCTCCCTTCAGCGCTAGTTCCGCGGCCCCCTCCGCGCTTGCGTTCCACATGAGCTGCAGCAGTTCGTCCTTGCTAGTGACGTGGCGGTACAGCGACATCGTGGTGAAGCCAAGCTCGTTCGCGACGCGCGCCATCGAGACGGCGTCGAGACCCTCCGCATCAGCGATCGCCACGGCGGCCCCGACGATCGCGTCAACCGACAACCCGGGTTTGGGGCCACGCGTGCCGCCGCCGCGCCGACCCCACAGCAGGTCGAGCCCCGGCGGCAGGGGCGGCGTGTCCTCGGCTGGCATGGGCTCGCTCCTCCGATCGCTTGACAGTAACTGTGTGCTTAGTATACAGTTAGTGTATGGCATACACAGTTACTACTCAAGGCATCTGCAAGTCCTTTGGAGACCACGTCGTGCTCGACCATGTCGATCTCGCCGTCGAAACCGGCTCCGTCCTTGCTCTGCTCGGCCCCAACGGGGCCGGCAAGACGACGATGGTGCGTATCCTCGCCACGCTGGTCCGACCCGATGCCGGAACGGCAACGATCGCCGGCCACGACCTCATCGGCGACCCCGTCGGCGTGAAGCGATCGATCAGCCTGACGGGCCAGTACGCCGCCGTCGACGAAGTGCTGACCGGCCAGGAGAACCTCGAGATGATGGGCGCGCTGCTGCGCCTATCCCGGCGGGAGGCCCGGATCCGTGCTCGGGCGCTGCTCTGCGAGTTCGACCTCATCGACGCTCGCGACCGCCGCGTCAAGACCTACTCCGGTGGGATGAAGCGGCGGCTGGATTTGGCGATCAGCATGATCGAGCGACCTCAGCTGCTGTTCCTCGACGAGCCCACGACCGGGCTTGACCCGCGCAGCCGCGAGCAGTTGTGGAGCACGGTGCGAGGCCTCGCCGCACAGGGCGTCAGCGTCCTGCTCACTACGCAATACCTCGAGGAGGCAGACCAGCTCGCCGACGCCGTCGCGGTGCTAGACCACGGTCGCATCGTCGCCCGCGGTGAGCCGGAGGAGCTGAAAGCAGGGCTCGGCACGGAGATCGTGCGGCTCCGGTTCGCTGATCGCACCAGCTACCAGGGTGCGCTCGAGCGCCTGCACCCTGCGCGCACTGACGAGGTGCTGCGAACGATCGACGTCGCCACTGGCGGCAGAGCCGACGAGGTCCTGGCGATGCTCGGCCGGCTCGACGACGCAGGAACACCCGCGGCCAAGGTCTCGACCTACGGCCCGACCCTCGACGACGTATTCCTGGCGCTCACCCGCGACGGCAACCCCCTCCACGCCCGATCAAAGGAGATCGTCCGATGACGCTGACCTACGCGCTGAAGGACTCACAGGTCATGATCACCCGTAACGTCCGGCGGTCTTTGCGCGATCCCGAGGCGTTCTTCACGGCGCTCATGCTGCCGGTCATCCTGATGCTGCTGTTCGTGTACGTGTTCGGCGGCGCGATGAAAACGAGCGGCAAGTACGTCGACTACGTCGTGCCTGGGCTGATCGTGCTGTGCGCCGGATTCGGTGCCGGCACGACTGCAGTCGCAGTCGCCACCGACATGTCCAACGGCATCGTCGACCGGTTCCGGTCAATGCCGATCGCCGGCTCGTCGGTCCTAGTCGGCCACGTCGTCGCTAGCCTGGCCCGCAACCTAGTCGCCACCACCCTCGTGATCGCCGTCGGACTCGTCGTCGGCTGGCGCCCAACCGGATCGGCGCTCGACTGGGTCGCCGCCGCAGGAATGATCGTGCTCCTGATCCTCGCCCTGTCCTGGCTCGCGGCAGGGGTGGGACTGCTCGCGCGCACGCCGGAGGCGGCCAGCTCAGTGTCGATGGTGCTCATGTTCCTGCCCTACGTCAGCACCGCGTTCGTCCCCGCGCACACGATGCCCGCCGTCCTGCACACCGTCGCCCAGCGCCAGCCGTTCACGCCGATCATCGAGACAATGCGCGGACTGTGGATGGGGCACACCTCCACCGGCGCTAGCACTGCCCACGAGGCGGTCATCGCCATCGGCTGGTGCATCTGCCTCCTCGCCCTATCCAGCGCGGTCGCATCACGCTTGTTCCAACGCCGCACCGCCGCCTGATCGACTCGCGATCGATCCACCCACCGTACTCCCGTCGACCGCCAAATCCGACGCCTGGCTCCACCGCAAGGAGCCAGGCGCCCGGCGTAGAGACACGGTCGTCTACGACTGCTTGCTGGCGTCCGCTCGCGCGAGCAACGGTCCTCCATGCTCAGTCCGGCAGCAGCCTCGGAGATCGGCTGCGGTCCGGCGAGATGCGATAGGGCTTCGACCGTGTCCTCCGCTGCGCGCGGATCACGAGACATGCGGTGTGGTCGCGCCCGGCACCTATTCATACGTGGTCATCAACCGCCGATGTGGCTCGCGGCGCGAGCGACGCGCCTTCATAGCTCGCGATCTCGACAGCGAGTGCCTGGCTGGGGCGACCAGGTGCGGACGCATGATCTGCGTCATCACGATCGCTTGCTTACCGACTGGGATGGGGCTTGATTCTGCTCTCAGCCTCGCGTCCATCGCGGACCCTGCGTGAGACCGGCGTGCTCGAGCGCCGCGTGACAGGATCGGTTCATGACTTCAGAGACGATCACGGCGGCGGCATCGGGCACCTGGCATCTCGGTGACCTCGTCGTCAACCGGATGGGGTTCGGCGCGATGCGCCTGACCCAGACCGGGCGGGCGCTGGCCGCCGACGCGACTCCCACCGCCCGCGGCCGCGCGATCACGGTGCTGCGTCGGGCGGTCGAGCTCGGGGTCAACCACATCGATACTGCCGCGTTCTATTTCTCTTCGCTGCGCTCGGCGAATGAGCTGATCAACACGGCGCTGGCGCCCTACCCGGATGACTTGGCGATCGTCACCAAGGTCGGGCCGACCCGGGATCCATCAGGCGAGTGGCTGCCTCAGGCCAGGCCCGATCAGCTTCGTGGCCAAGTCGAGGAGAACCTGCGCCAGCTCGGCCGGGATCATCTCGACGTGGTGAACCTGCGCCGTCAACGGGACATGGACTCGGTGGCCGAGCATTTCGGCGCTCTGGCTGAGCTGCGCAACGCTGGGCTCATCCGGCACCTGGGCATCTCCGGCGTAAAGCTCGAGCATCTTGCCGAGGCTCAAGCCATCGCGCCCGTGGTCTGCGTGCAGAACTCCTACGGCGTCGCCGACCGCCGCGCTGACGCGCTCGTGCGGGCCTGTGGTGAGCAGGGCGTCGCGTTCGTGCCCTTCTTTGCGATCGCCGGCGCGGGCCGCGAACAAGGCAGGACCAGCGCGGAGCCCGAGGAGCTGCTCGCGGTCGCCCGGTCGCACGGCGCGACTCCGGCGCAGATCCAGCTCGCCTGGACGCTGCGGCAGGGCCCGCACATCTTGGCCATCCCAGGTACCAGCAACCCGGATCACCTCGCTGAGAACATTGCCGCAGGCGCGATCAAGCTCTCCGACGATGATGTGGCGAGCCTCGAGGCGCTGCACCAGAGCAGCCAGTAGCACCAGCGCTCCCCAAGAAGCCCAGTGACATTGAGCGGTCGGCTGGGGACGGCCCCGGGGCCACGCACGGTGACGTCGCCTATGTGCCGATGCGGTTCTGCACCACTCCCCGCGACGTGCTTCGCGCGTTACGCTTCGTGGACATGCCAGCGCACGCCTACCTGTAGCCGGCAGACGCCCCCGATTACGCGGGCGGCGACCGCCGCCGTTGGTTTGTGTTGTCTGTCGAAAGGAGTTGTCGTGCCTTCTGCTGTTCCGCCGTCGCTGGCGTGCGTCGCCGGCTGGCTGCGCTGTCCCGTTTGTTCTCAGCCCCTTGCGCCCGTGGTGGGAGCGCTGACGTGCTCGAGTGGCCACAGTTATGACGTGGCACGGGAGGGCTACGTCACCCTGTTCGCCACGGGCGCAGGTCATGCCCTTGGGGACGATGCGGGAATGGTTGCGGCACGCGCGAACGTGGAACGAGCCGGCCAGTTCGAGCCGCTGACCGGCGCGCTCGCCGAGACCGCCAGCACGGTCGCCGGCGCCGGCACATCGCTCGTGCTCGACATCGGTGCCGGGACCGGCCACCACCTCGCAGGCGTCCTCGGGGTGCTGCCGCGAGCGCGCGGCGTTGCGCTCGACGCGTCACGTCCTGCCGCCCGCTCGGCGGCCCGCGCCCACGAATCCATCGCCGCCGTTCGCGCTGATGTGTGGCGCCAGATCCCGCTCGGCGATCGCGCTGTCGATCTAGCGCTCAATGTGTTTGCCCCGCGCAATGGGCCTGAACTCGGCCGCGTCGTGCGCCCGGGCGGAACCGTGCTATCCGTGACGCCAACCTCGACGCACTTTCACGAGCTCGCCACGCTCCACTCGATCCAAATCGATCCAGACAAGACCGCTCGGCTCCGCCACGAGCTCGGTCCCTGGTTCACACCGATCAGTGTCCGGCTCATCACCTGGACCCTGCAGTTCACCAGCGAGCAAGCGGCGACTGTCCTTCGCATGGGCCCCGCAGCGCGACATCTCCGGCCGGATTTCGATCGGCGCCTGCAGGCGCTGGGGGAATCGATCCTAGTAACAGCGGCGGCTCGGCTTCGCGTGTTCCGCCGCCGCGCTTAGATGCTCCCCTGTGACGGTGCGAGTGCCTGCGCCGTGATTAGCTGGGAGTCCCGCAACGCGCGCGAAGCGAAGACGCCGTTCGCGGCGCAGCCCGCCTGTCCAGGACCGACGCCAGACCATCTGCGCCCGGCGGAAGATTGCTGTGTAGTTGAATCAGAAGCTTGAGTGATACCGCCGGTGGGGATCGAACCCACGACCTTCGGATTAAAAGTCCGCTGCTCTGCCAGCTGAGCTACGGCGGCGTGGCGCCCATGATCGCGTACCGGGGCAGTCGGGAGCCTGGTTGGCGAGGTTTGGCGCTCCAACTAACGTATACGTAGCTGCATCGCCAAAGTCCGGCGGAGGCGCTGCCCGCGCCGGGCTGCGGAGAACGTTAGTGCCTGAAGTGGCGGCGCGAGGTGAACACCATCGCCGCGCCGGCGGCGTCGACGGCCTCGACGACCTCGTGGTCGCGGACTGAGCCGCCGGGCTGGATGATCGCGATCGTGCCCTCGGAGAGGGCGAGCTGGGGACCGTCGGCAAAGGGGAAGTAGGCGTCGGAGGCGAGCACGGACCCCTCGAGCGACGACCGGGCCTTCTCGATCGCCAGCCGCACGGAGTCGACGCGGCTCATCTGGCCGGCGCCGATGCCGACGGTGGCGAGGTCGCGGCAGATCACGATCGCGTTGGAGCGAACGTACTTGCAGACCTTCCAGGCGAAGGACAGCTCGCCCCACTCGGCCTCGGTGGGCGTGCGCTGGGAGACGACCTGCATCTCGGAGCGCTCCTCGAGGTCGTAGTCGCGGTCCTGGACGAGCATGCCGCCGACGACCTGGTGCAGGTGGGGATCGATCATGTCGGGATTGCGGCGCTCGCGGTCGTCGAGGATGCGCATGTTGCGCTTCGACTCGAGGACCTCGAGCGCGTCCTCGTCGTAGCCGCGAGCGAACAGGACCTCGACGAACTGGCTGTTGATGGCCTCGGCGAGGGCGCGGTCGACGCGGCGGTTGAGGCAGATCACGCCGCCGTAGGCCGACAACGGATCGCACTCGAACGCCTTCTCATAGGCCTCGAGCGCGGTCTTGCCGACGGCCACGCCGCAGGGGTTGTTGTGCTTGATGATCGCGCACGCCGGGATCTGGAACTCGCTGATGATCAGCCGGCCGGCGTCGAGGTCGAGGAGGTTGTTGAACGACAGCTCCTTGCCGCCGAGCTGGGAGATCATCGACAGCACGTGGGTGCGCGCGCCGACCTGTGAGTAGTAGGCGGCACGCTGGTGCGGGTTCTCGCCGTACGGCAGCTCGAGCACCTTCTCGAACGCGCGCACCATCAGCCCCGGGAAGTCCGCGCCCTTCTCCTGGAACCAGCGGGCGATCGCGGTGTCGTAGCGCGCGGTATAGGCAAAGGCCTCCGCGGCAAGCGATTCGCGCGTGGTCGGCGACAGCCGGCGGTCGAACTCGCGGAGCTCGGCGAGAATCGCGTCGTAGCTCTCCGGGCTGACGACGGACGCGACGAAGTTGAAGTTCTTGGCCGCGGCGCGGATCATCGACGGGCCGCCGATGTCGATGTTCTCGATTACCTCGCTGTCGGCCACCCCGCGGCGGGCCGCGGTGCGCTCGAACGGGTACAGGTTCACGCACACGAGGTCGACGAACTCGACGTCATGGTCCTCGGCCGCGTGCATGTGCTCGGCGTTGTCACGCAGCGCGAGCAGGCCACCGTACAGCTTCGGGTGAAGCGTCTTGACGCGGCCGTCCATGATCTCGGGGAACCCGGTCAGGTCGGAGATCTGGCGAACCTGGAGGCCGGCGTCGGTCAGCTCGCGCGCGGTACCGCCGGTCGAAACGATCTCGATCCCGAGCTCGGCGAGGCCTCGTGCGAACTCGACTAGCCCGGTCTTGTCGGACACCGAGAGCAGGGCCCGAGTGACCTGGACTTCCTCGGATGCGACGGGGGCGAACCGGTTCGCGCGCGATGTTCCCTGCTCCATTGGCCCCGACTCTATCGCTCGATCACGACACGGCGCGGATTGGCGGGGTCGAAGCTGACCGCCCCTCGCGCGATTAGCCGTACGGCCTCCGGCAGCAGCTCGTGCTCGATCGGGTGGAGCCGTTCGAGCACCTGCTCGGCGACCTGAGCGTCGGGCAATTGGATCGCGCGTTGAAGGATCACCGGCCCGGTATCTACCCCGCCGTCGACGAAGTGCACCGTCACCCCGAACACCGTCACGCCGTAAGCGAGCGCCTGCTCGACCGCATGGAGTCCGGGGAACGCGGGCAGCAGGGCGGGGTGCACGTTGATCACGCCCGCGGGAAACCGCGAGAGGAACTCATCCGAGAGCAGTTGCATGTAGCCGGCAAGGACGACGAGCTCAACCTCGCGCTCCAGCAGCCAGTCGCCCATGGCCGAGTCGCGCTCGGCCCGACTGCCGTACTCCGCGTCGGGAAACGCTCGCACCCGCACGGCGGAGCCCCGGGCCCGCTCGAGTGCGCGCGCGCCCGGCTTGTCGGAGGCGACGGCAACGATCTCGACGCCCTCGCGGCCGTGGACCCGGTCGAGCAGCGCCTGCAGGTTCGTGCCTTCGCCGGAGGCGAGGACCGCGACGTTCATGCCGCGCGGAGCTTCGGGAACCTGCCTCCGGTGGAGCGGAGCGTCCCGTCCGCGAGCAGCTCGTCGACCCGCCCGAGCACCTCGGTCGAGCGCATATGGGCAAACGTGCCGTAGGCGGCGAGGCGATCGTAGGCGTGCTGGGCGATGACCTTCGAGTTGCCGCCGCGGAGGATCTCGACCGCTCGCGTGCGGCCGACCGGCGGCGCGGCCGCGGCGACCACGTCGAGGATCGCGGAGTCGAGGTCGCCGGCGCCCGTGGTGCCGTCGACCGGGCCGCGGCCGGCCGCGGCGTTCCCGGGACGGGCGACGAGAGCGGGCGCAACCGGTGCCGGCGCGGCCGGCGCCACCGCCGGCGAGCACACGTCGCAGCACGCGACTGACGGCGACGCGGTCGACCGATCGCCGAAGTACGACAGCAGCGCCGTCCGCCGGCAGCTCGACCCCTCGACGTAGCCCCACACGGACCGGTACTGGCTCCAGCGGGCGCGCTCGGCCTCGCGCGCGGACTCGAGGCACGACGCCAGCGCGCGCCTGTCCCACTCTCGGACGACGACCCCCGCGGCGCGACCGTACGGAGCCGGTACCGGCGTCACCAACCCGGCCCGGGTCAGATGCCCGATCACCGCCCTGACCGTCTCCTCGTCACCGCCAGACCCCACATCAGTCGCCAGCTCACGGGCGGAGACGTCGTAGCGGCCGTCGAGCCCGGCCCACCGGAGTCGCTCGGCGACCCGCTCGAACACACCGGCGTCGAGCCGCGAGCGCTGGATGAAGAACACGTGCAGGCCCTTGTCGCGCTGCTCGGCGAACAGCAGGCAACGCGCCGGCGCCCCGTCGCGCCCGGCCCGGCCGGCTTCCTGGTAGTAGCCCTCGAGCGAGCCGGGAACGGTGGCGTGACAGACCGTGCGGACGTCTGCCTTGTCGATCCCCATCCCGAACGCGTTGGTCGCAACAATCACCCGGACCTCGCCCGACATGAACCGCTCCTGGGTCGCGGCGCGGACCTCCCGTGGCAGGCCGGCGTGATAGACGGCCACGTCCTCGCCCAACGCGGGCGCCAACGCCCGGCCCAGCTCCTCGGCCACCCGGCGCGTCCCGGCGTAGACGATCGCGGGTAGCGCATCGGGCTCAGCGAGCGCCGCGGCAAGCCGCCGGCGCTTGTCGACCGACGTGCCGCACCGAACGACGGCGAAGGAAAGGTTCGGCCGGTCGAATCCAGTGGTCACGCGGACCGGATCTCGCAGCGCGAGCCGGCGCGCGATGTCGTCGGCGACCGCCGGCGTGGCGGTGGCGGTCAACCCGATCGTCGAGCGGGCGCCCACCCTCCGCGCAGCGTCGGCGAGGAAGAAATAATCCGGGCGGAAGTCGTGACCCCACTGCGAGATGCAGTGCGCCTCGTCGACGACGAACAGCCCGACGCGGATCTGCCCGACGAACTCCGCGAAGCGAGGGGAGGCAAAACGCTCGGGCGCTACGTAAAGCAGCCGAACGTCTCCCGCCGCCGCGCGGGCCAGCGCCTCACGATTAGCCGCGCTGCCCTGCTGGGCGTTGACCAGCTCGACCCGCCCGGGCGCAACCTCGCGCAGCGCGCCCACCTGGTCCTGCATCAGCGACACGAGCGGCGAGACCACGAGCGTCAGGTCGTCCCGCATCAGCGCCGGCAACTGGTAGCAGAGCGACTTGCCCGAGCCGGTCGGCATCACCACGAGCGCGTCGCGGCCCGACAGCGCAGCCGCGACCGCCTCGGCCTGGCCGGGCCGGAACTGCTCGAAGCCGAACAGCCGCCTGAGCGCTTCACCGGGATCCATCGGGCGCCCGACTGTAGCGGCGGACCCGGAGGTCACCGGCCGGCGGCGGTCAGCTGTACTTGCCCTTGCGGCTGCGCTTGACCGTGACCTTCCTTGCCTCGCGATGTGACGTTCCGCCGGTCGGCGTGAACGTGACCGCGATCGCCACCTGGCGGCGGCCGAGCAGCTTGAGCTCACGGGCGGCGCGGGCACTCAGCCCGATCACGAGCTTGAACCTCCCCTGGCGCAGGCTGATCACACCCCCCGTGCCGTAAACGAACGTGGTGGTCACGTGCTCGACGACTCGTTTGCCGCGTATGTGGGTGATCACGGTCTTGCGGACCGTGAACGTCGCCTTCGCGACGAATCGCCCGGCGTCCGGGGCGACGACGAGCACGGTGATCTTGCCGCGTGGACCCACGCTCGCCTTCCCGAACGCGAACGTGTTCGCGGGCGGTGGCGGTGGTGCCGGCGACAAGGTCGTGAACTGCTGGTCGGGGCCGAACAACGTCCCGTCGGGATTCGAGGCGACGACGCGGTAGTGGTAGACGGTGCCGGGCGTAAGGCCGGTGAGGAACGCGAAATCAGCGAACGGTGCGCTGCCGACCGGCGGCAGCGCCTCCGGCGGCGTCGAGGACGCGTACGCCGTGCTCGTCCCGTACTGGAACATCACGGTCCCGGCCAGCACATCCGGGTTCGCGACAGGGACATAGAGAGTCGCGGTGGTCATCCCCACGCCGCTTACCTGCGCGGGGGTGAAATACGGCAGCGCCACCTCGTAGGCGCCAACCTCGCAGTGCGCCGATGTCCGCCCCGCGCCGCGCTGATCGTTCCCGAGGCAGTCGGGTCCCGAGGTCACCCCGCCGATGGCCGGGCTTCCAGCGCCGAGCGCCTGTGTCTCGGTCGGGCCGCCGTTGTCGGCCAGCGGCTTCAGAAGGGGATCGGCCGATGCCAGATCGAACCCGCAGCTAATCTCGCCGGCCGGGCCTTCGAGACTGAAGCTCGCCGACATCGCACTCGAGCTCGCGCAGTTATTAGGCCCGGCGTTGCCCGAGACGATCGTGCCGACGATCGAGACGTTCCCGTTGCTGTTGTCGATCCCCGCCCCCGCCGACCCGGTCGCCGAGCCGAGACTGTTGCCGTCGATCGTGTCGCTCTTGAGCGTCGCCGTCACGTTGTTGCCGACCGCGACTCCGCCCCCGTGGCCGACCCCGCTGAAGCCCCCGCCCCCGCTAGCGCCGCCGGCCGTGTTCTGAGTGATCGTGCTGTCTGACAGCGTGAGCGAACCGCCGGTGCCGGTGCTGAGGGCGCCACCGGAGCCTTCGCCGCTGTCGATCCCGCCACCCCCGTCTCCGCCGGCAATGTTGCCGGTGAACGTGCTGCCGGTCACGGTCAGCGATCGGGAGTTGTCGCTGAAGATCGCGCCCCCGGCGCCGAGGCCGGTTCCGTCCGCGCCGCTACCGGCGCCGCCGGCGCTGTTGTCGCTGAACGTGCTGTCGTTGACGACAAGCGTCCCGTCGTTGTAGATCGCCCCGCCTTCGCCCAGGCTCGAGCTCCCGGCGCCACCGGCGGCGTTGTGGTCGAACGTCGCGTTGCTCACCGTGAGGGTTCCGGCATTCGCGACCGCGCCGCCCTCGCTCATGGCGGCGCCGCCCCCGAACCGCAGACCGGAGATCGAGACCGTGCTCGACGCCGCCACCGTGAGAATCTGATTCGTGTCCCCGTCGACCTCGAGCATCCCCGCGCCGGGTCCCTCGATGGTCATGCTGTTGGTGATCGCGAGCGGGCCGGAGGTGAGGTTGATCAGCCCGCTCAACCCGGGCGCGAAGTCGATGACCACCGGCGGCCCGCCGTTGGCATTGATGATCGCCTGTCGGAGCGAACCCATGCCCGAGTCATCGAGGTTCGTGACCGTGAACGCGGACGCCACCGCCGACGCGGCCCCCCCCAGCGCAAGGCCGGCAACCACCGCGACCGCGACCGCGATGCGCCCCATCCCCCGCTTCGCCCCCACGACTGGCTACGCCTTGACGAGTGGTAGCTCCAGCGCGTGCTTGCCGAGGTGGTCCTCGGTCCCGGCGAGCGGATAGGACCCGGTGAAGCACGCGTCGCAGTGGGCGTCGCGGGACACGCCGACGGCCTCGTACACGCCGGCGAGCGAGAGGTAGTGGAGCGAGTCGACGCCGAGCTCCTCGCCGATCTCCTCGACGGTCCGACCGTGGGCGATCATCTCCTCGCGGCTGGACATGTCGATCCCGTAGTGGCAGGGGTGCTTGATCGGTGGCGCCGAGATCCGAAGATGGAGCTCGGCCGCGCCGGCGTTGCGCAGCATCTGCATGTTCTGGCGGGTCGTGTTGCCGCGCACGATCGAGTCGTCGACGACGATCAGGCGCTTGCCGGCGACGACCTCGGGCAGCGGGTTGAACTTGAGCCGCACCCCGAGCTTGCGGAGCTCCTGGCCGGGCTGGATGAACGTCCGCGCCACGTACCGGTTCTTGATGAAGCCGTCGTCCTGGGGTAGCCCGGCCGCACGCGCCAGTCCGCGGGCCGCGGGGTTGCCCGAGTCGGGCACCGGGATCACCAGGTCGGCGTCGACCGGAGCCTCGCGCCACAGGATCTCGCCCATCCGCGCGCGCGCCACCTGGAGCACGGTGCCGGCCATCTTGGAGTCCGGGCGCGCGAAGTAGATGTACTCGAACACGCAGAACGCGCGACGCTCGGACTCGGCCACCATCCGCGTCTGCACGCCGCCGTCGGTGAGCGTGATCACCTCGCCGGGCAGCACTTCGCGCAGGTACTTGGCGCCGATCAGGTCGAACGCGCACGACTCGCTGGCGACGCAGTAGGCGACGGCCCCGGTCTCCTCGTCCTCGAGCATCCCGAGCACGAGCGGCCGCAGGCCGTGCGGATCGCGGAAGGCGACGACCGAGTCCTCGGTCAGGACCACGGTCGAGAACGCGCCCTTCAACCGCGGGAGCACGTCGGCGATGGCGTCCTCGATCCGCGCGGCCGGGTGGGTCGCGAGCAGCGCCGCGATGATCTCGGAGTCCGAGGTCGAGCTGAACGAGAAGCCCCGTTCGAGTAACTCTGCGTGCAGGTCGACCGCGTTGATCAGGTTGCCGTTGTGGGCGAGCGCCAGCGTGCGCCGGTCGTCACGGACGATCGGCTGCGTGTTCTCCCACGCCGACTTGCCGGTGGTCGAGTAGCGAACGTGGCCGATCGCCATGTCGCCAACGAGCGAGCGCAGCTTGTGCTCGTCGAACACCTGGGCGACGAGGCCCTGGTCTCGGATCGCCATGATCTCGCGGCCGCGCGGGGCGGTAGCGATCCCGGCCGACTCCTGACCGCGGTGCTGGAGCGCGTACAGCGCGAAGTACGCGAGATTGGCGACGTCGTGTCCCGGCGCAAAGATGCCAAAGACGCCGCACTCGTCGCGAGGTCCGTCGCGATGGTCGTTCAGAGGTGTGGGCATGCCCAACCTGTGGCCAAGGCTAGCAGCGGCCCTAGACCCATTCGCTCAGACCCGCCTCGCGCGCCGCGCGCAACTCGGAAACTGGGAGATCGAGCAGCCCGGCGATCCTCAGTGCATCGCCGCAGACCTCGCCGATCATGACGAAGCCGACGAGGGCCTCGCGCGGGCCGGAGACGATGAACCCGCGCCCCGGCGCCTCCCCGAACGGATCGAGCCCGACGGGCAGCCAGACCGACGCACCGAGGCCTCCGGCGACGCAGCACTCGGCCAGGGCAACGGCGACTCCGCCTTCGGCGACGTCGTGGGCGCTGCGGAACGCGCCCGACCGCACGCGCGCCCGGACCGCCCCGTGTGCGATCCGGATCCTCCCGACGTCGACGGCGGGCAGCTCCCCGACCGGCGGACGTCCGAGCAGCTTGCCGAGCTCGGACCCGACAAGCGAGGGTTCGAACGGCCCGATGAGCGCGATCGAATCGCCCTCCTGGGCAAAGCCGAGCCGGCCGGCGCGGGCCGCGGAGGGGAGCTTCCCGACGATCCCGACCACGGGCGTCGGGAAGATCGGGCCGGTCGGCGCCTCGTTGTAGAGCGACACGTTGCCACCGACGACGGGCACGCCGAGGTCCTCGCACGCGGCGGCGAGACCCTCGACCGACTCGACCAACTGCCAGGCCACGTGCGGCTTCTCGGGGTTGCCGAAGTTCAGGCAGTTCGTCAGCCCGAGCGGCTCGGCGCCGACGCACGCGAGGTTCGCTGCGCACTCGTACACGGCCTCGGCCGCGCCGCGCCGCGGGTCGCAGGCGACGCGCCGGCCGTTGCCGTCGATCGCCACCGCGATCGCCGAGCCGTCGGCCAGCGCGAGCACGGCCGCGTCGGCCTCATCGGGGCGACGCACGGTCCGCGACTGGACGATCGGGTCGTACTGCTCAAACACGGGCCGGCGGGACGCGATGTTGGCCGATCCGAGGAGCGCGAGCAGCGTCTGCGCCGGCGACTCGGTCCCGTCGAGCACGGCCGCCGGCGCCTCGTACAGGCCGACGGACGGCGGCGACGGCTCGAGGTCGTACAGCGGGCAATCGTCGACGAGCACGCTCACCGGCACGGACGCGACGACCTTGCCGCGATGGAGCACCTCGAAGCTGTCGCCCACCGTCACGCACCCGATCGTCGTCGCCGGCACCTCCCAGTGCTCGCACACGCCGAGTACCTCGCCCACGCGCTCGGGCGTGGCCACGCACAGCATCCGCTCCTGGGACTCGGAGACCATGATCTCGAACGGCTCCATGCCCGGCTCGCGCAGCGGGATCTGGCAGAGGTCGAGCGTCAGGCCGACGCCGCCCTTGCTCGCCATCTCCGACGCGGCGGAGGTGAGCCCGGCCGCGCCGAGGTCCTGGAGGGAGACGAGGAGCTCACGATCGAGCAGCTCCAGGCAGCACTCGAGCAGCTTCTTCTCGGTGAACGGGTCGCCGATCTGGACCGAGGGCCGCTTGTCTTGGTCGCCGCCCTCGCTACCGACGAGCTCGGCGCTCGCGAGCACCGACGCGCCGCCGATCCCGTCCCGGCCGGTCAAAGCACCCAACAGGACGACCACGTTGCCGGGCCCGGCCGCAGCGCTGCGGATCAGGCGCGCGTGCGGCGCCAGCCCGAGGCACATCGCGTTGATCAGGCAGTTCTGCTCGTAGCTTTGCTCGAAGTAGATCTCGCCGCCGACCGTGGGGACGCCGATCGAGTTCCCGTAGTGGCCGATCCCGGCGACGGCCCGGTCGAGCAGATACCGGGAGCGCTCCGAAACCGAAGGCTCGCCGAACCGCAGCGAGTCGAGCACCGCGATCGGCCGGGCGCCGACCGCGAACACGTCGCGGAGGATCCCGCCGACTCCGGTGGCCGCACCCTGAAACGGCTCGACCGCGCTCGGGTGGTTGTGGGACTCGACCTTGAACGCGACGGCCAGCCCGCCCCCGACGTCGACCGCGCCGGCGTTCTCGCCTGGACCCATCAGCACGTGCGCCCCCTCGTTCGGCAGCCGCCGCAGCAGCCGGCGCGAGTGCTTGTAGCCGCAGTGCTCTGACCACATCAGCGACAGCATCGCGAGCTCGACGTCGTTGGGCGGGCGCCCGAGCCTCGCCAGGATCCGCGCGTACTCGCCGTCGGTCAGCCCGAGCTGCCGGTGGCGCTGCTCAAGCGGGAACGTGCTGCTCGACATGCGCTCGCATCGATTCGAAGATCGCCAGGCCGTCCGCCGACCCGGTCAGCGGATCGACCGCGTGCTCGGGGTGCGGCATCAGCCCGAACACGTTGCCCCGCTCGTTGCAGACGCCGGCGATGTCGCGCAGCGACCCGTTCGGGTTGTGCCCGGGCGCGTAGCGGAGCAGCACCTGCCCGGCCGCCTCGAGCCGGTCGAGCTCGTCCTCGGGGGCGTAGTAGCGACCGGTTGTGTGCTTGACCGGGATCGACAGCCGCGGGAAGGGTGGGGTGGGGCGGGTGGGCGGATCGAATCCGCAGCAGCCCGTGAACGGACCTTCGGAACGGACCACCTCGAGCTCCACCTGCCGGAAGATGAACTTGAGCGAGGCGTTCGGCAGTAGCGCCCCGGGCAGCAGGCCGGCCTCGCACAGGACCTGGAAGCCGTTGCAGATGCCGAGCACGAGCCCGCCCTCGCGTGCGAACTCCTCGACCTCCGCCATGATCGGCGCAAACCGCGCGATCGCGCCCGCGCGCAGGTAGTCGCCGTAGGAGAATCCGCCCGGGACGATCACCGCGTCGACGCCCTGGAGGTCGTGGTCGGCGTGCCACAGCAGCACCGGCTCGCCGACTCGCGCGGCGGCCGCGAACGCGTCGATGTCGTCGCACGAGCCGGGGAAACGGATGATCCCGCTCTTCATCGCTCGATCTCGTAGTCCTCGATCAGCGGATTCGTCAGCAGCCGCTCGCACATCTCGGGAAGCTGGTCGGGGTCGTCGACGTCGAGCTCGATCATCCGCCCGACGTGGACGTTGCGGACGCCCTCGAACCCGAGCGCCGGCAGCGCGCGCTCGACCGCCTGGCCCTGCGGGTCGAGGATCCCCGCCTTGGGCCTGACCAGGACCCGCGCCCTCATCGGGTGCGGTCTAGAGGAACTGTCGGCGGTGCCTGACGGCAGCGCCTTAGCCAGGCGTCGAACGGCTCCCCGGTGATCCGCTCATACGCCTCGACGTACTTCTCGCGCGTGCGCGCGACGACGTCGTCGGGGATCGCGGGCGCCGGCGGGTTGCGGTCCCAGCCGGTCGAGGACGCCCAGTCGCGCACGAACTGCTTGTCGAAGCTTGGCTGCCCGCGGCCGGGCTCGTACGCGTCGACCGGCCAGAAGCGCGAGGAGTCCGGCGTGCACACCTCGTCGCCGAGCGTGAGCTCGCCGTCGGCGTCGACCCCGAACTCGAACTTGGTGTCGGCGAGGATGATCCCGCGCTCGCGTGCATGCTCGGCGGCCGCGCTGTACACGGCGATCGAAAGGTCGCGCAGGCGCTCGGCCAGCCCGCGATCGCCGACCAGAGCCACCGTGCCCTCGAAGTCGATCGCCTCATCGTGGCCGACGTCGGCCTTGGTCGAGGGGGTGTAGATCGGCTCGGGCAGCTGGTCCGATTCGCGAAGGCCCGTTGGCAACTCGATGCCCGAGACCGTGCCCGTCCGCTGGTAGTCCTTCCACCCGGACCCGGTGATGTAGCCGCGCACCACGCACTCGACCGGGAGCATCTCGAGCTTGCGGACGAGCATGCCCCGGCCACGGACCTCTTCGGGGACGCCGTCGCCGACCGACAGCATGTGGTTCGGGACGATCGAACCCGTCCGCTCGAACCAGAAAGTGGACAGCCCGGTGAGCACGGCGCCCTTGTCCGGGATCGGCGTCGGATGCACGACGTCGTATGTCGAGATGCGATCCGAGGCGACGATCAGGAGCGTCTGGTCGCGTCCTTCGTAGATCTCGCGGACCTTGCCCGAAGCGATCAGGGGCAGGTCGGCTAGGGCAGTCACTGGGCCGATCCTAGCAATGGGTACGGCGGCCCGGAGAGCTCCTCCGGGCCGCTGTCCGCAACTAGCGGACTCCTGGCGACGCCGGCCTACTGGACTCCGGTGAAGTCGGCCCAGCAGCCGGTGTTGAAGCTTTCCACCCCGGCCATACCGGTGACGATCACCGATGCTCCGCTGGGCGCCACGAGCGCGATCGGAGTCGGCCCGAACAGGGACCCGGGAGTGCCGTCCGGGGTCGGTGGGACGTCGGCGCCCGTGTCGGTCGGCGTGTTCGCGTCGGCGAACTCTCCGTTGAGGTCGGACTGGTCCTCGGTCGAGCTGGCGTCGATCTCGCTCGACGTGTTCGAGCCGTCGTCGGTGCACGTCATCGTGACCTTGAATGGGCCCGAGGTGAACAGCGTCACCGTGGTGCCGTTCGCCGAACCGGGCGTTTTCACGACGCCGTTCGTCCCGACCGTGTTCGCGCCCCCGCCGCCTCCTCCGCCTCCGCCGTACGCGCTCGCCGGCTTGCCGCCGAGCTCGTCCGCGTTTTTGGCGGTCGGCACCGTGCCCAGCTCGCTCAGCTTGATCTGAAGGCCGGTGAGCGTGTGGTCACGCAGGCGATTTCCCGATAGCGAGTCCTTCTTGATCAGATGATCGCCACTGACCAGCTGAGTGGCCGCGACCGCCGACCCCGTGCATGCGACGACGAGCGCGATCACGGCGACGACGAGCGCCGCGGACGGCCTGCGACGGCGGTGAGGTCCCATGTCCGTCTTCCCTCCCATGTCGTGGACCACCCGTTGAGGTCCGTGCCGGCCGGAAGCTACCCCACCTCGGGCGAGCTTCGGGTTAAGAACCAGTTCTCAACGCTCCGGCAGCACCGGGCTCTGGATCGCCGCGCCCATGTCGCGCCGGCCGGCGAGCGCCTCGAGCATCAGCGCCGTGTCGGCGATCGCCACCCCGGTGAGGTGCACGCTGCGCGACTCGAAGTCGCTGACGATCGCCTCGAGCGCAGCCTCGTACCGAGGGTCGTCGTGGGTCGCGAGCGCCGCGATCGCCTCTCCGGTCCGCGCGAACGCGTCTGGGGCGTCGCGCAGCCGCGCCGCCCAGGCCTGGGCGTCCTCGTCGTCGCCCGCGATCAGCGCCGCGATCGCCCGGCCGTAGTTCGCGGTGGCGGACTCGACGTCGGCGCCGGCGAGCGCTTCGCGGGCGAACACGGCCTGCTCGTCGCCGCCGCCCGCGAGCACCGAGGACTTGAGCATCCCGACCAGCCGCCCGTACGCCCGGGGCGGCGCCACGTCCCACGACTCGCGGTACAGATCCGCCGCCGCGGCGAACTCGGCACGCGCGGCTTCGCGGTCGCCTTCGAGCAGCTCGCGATGGGCGTTCCCGTCGCGCTCGATCGCCGCCGTCAGCAGCTGCTGATGCTCATGCGGGGCCACCGAATGCTCAATCGTAGGCCAATCCGGGTATGCATTCGGGCGATGAAGACCCTCAACAGACGTGTCGCACTGATCACCGGCGCGAGCGGCGGCATCGGCCAGGCGATCGCGCGCGGGCTCGCCACCGAGGGCGCGGCCGTCGCGCTCGGTTACGGCGAGCATGCGGAGCCGGCCGAGAAGCTGGCCGAGGAGATCACCGACGCCGGCGGCCTCGCGGTGGCGATCGGCGCGGACCTGAGCCGGCCCGAGGCGCCGGACAGGCTCGTCGACGCCGTCGAGTCGCAGCTCGGGGCGGTCGAGGTGCTCGTCGCGGGCGCCGGACTCGGGCGCCGGCAGACCCTCGAGGAAGTCTCGATCGACGACTTCGACGAGATGATCGCGATCAACCTGCGCGCCCCGTTCCGTCTTGCGCAGCGCACGGTTCCGGGGATGCGCGAGCGCGGCTTCGGCCGGGTGCTGTTCATCTCCTCCGTCGCGGCCTTTACCGGCGGGATCGTCGGACCGCACTACGCCGCATCGAAGGCCGGGCTCCACGGCCTCACCCACTACCTGGCCTCCCGGCTCGCGTCGTCGGGCGTGGCGGTGAACGCGCTCGCGCCGGCGCTGATCACCGAGACCGGAATGCTCCCCGGCGACGACGAGGAGCTCCGCGAGCGCGTGCCGGTGGGGCGGCTGGGCCAACCCGCGGAGGTCGCTGACCTTGCGCTGGCGATCCTCCGCAACGCCTACATGACGAACCAGGTGGTGTCGCTCGACGGCGGGATATACCCGCGCTAGGAGAGTGCGGGGACGGGCGCGATCGAGTCCAACCGCGCGACGATGTCCTCCGCGTACCGGACGAACGGGGCGTAGTCGAAGATCGCGTCGAGATCGAGCCCCGCGCCCGCCGGATCGCCCGCGAGCAGCTCGCGTAGAGGAACCCTCGAGTCGATCGCCTCTTGGGCGAGCCGCTGTACGACCCGGTAGGCGTCGTCGCGGGTCAGCCCCGATTCCACCAGGGCGAGCAGCACACGCTGGGAGAACAGCGCTCCGTGGGTGAGCTCGAGGTTCTCGCGCATGCGCTCGGCGTCGACGACCATGCCTTGCACCAACCCCAGAACCCGGCGCTGCATGTGGTCGAGCAGGATCGTCGAGTCAGGCAGGATCACGCGCTCGACCGAGGAGTGGGAGATGTCGCGCTCGTGCCACAGCGCCACGTCCTCCAACGCCGCCATCGCGTTCCCGCGGAGCACGCGCGCGAGGCCGACGACCTGCTCTGACTTGATCGGATTGCGCTTGTGCGGCATCGAACTCGAGCCCTTCTGGCCTCGCCCGAACGGCTCGCGGACCTCGCCGACCTCGGTGCGGGCGAGATGGCGCAGCTCGGTTGCGAACCGCTCCAAGCCGGCGCCGGCGAGCGCGATCGCGCCGAGCAGCTCGGCGTGGCGGTCGCGCGGGACAATCTGGGTCGAGACCTGCTCGCGGGGGAGACCGAGGCGGTCGAGGACGCGCTCCTCGAACTCGGGCGAGGTCGCGGAGTACGTCCCGACGGCTCCCGAGAGCGCGCCGACCGTCGCCTGAGCGAAGGCCTGCTCGAGTCGGTCCGCGTTGCGATTCGCCTCGAATGCGAACCCCGCGAGCTTGATCCCGAACGTCGTCGGCTCGGCGTGGATTCCGTGAGTGCGCCCGGCGCACAGCGTGTGCACGTGCTCGCGGGCGGCGCCGGCGAGCGCTTCGACGAGCCGCCGCGAGTCCGGGAGCACGATCTCGCCAACGCGGCGCAGCTGGAGCGCGAGGCCGGTGTCGAGCACATCGCTCGAGGTCAGCCCGTGGTGGATCCAGCGTCCAGCCGGGCCCGCCGAGGCCGACAGCACGTCGACGAACGCGGCGGTGTCGTGGTCGGTGACCTTCTCGCGCTCGTCGATCTCCTGCACCGTGAACGTCGCCGCGCGGATCGCTTCGAGCTCGTCGGGGGTCGGCCCGTCGAGCTCCTCGCAGGCGGCGACCTCGACCTGGCGCATCGCTTCGAAGCGGGCGTGGTCGGACCACACGTCGGCGAGCTCCGGTCGCGTATAGCGCGGAATCATCGGCTCACCCGCCCGCCAGCTGGACAGCCTTGACGATCAACAGCGCGATCGCGAGCAGGAGATAGGCCTCCATCGCCAGCATCGCGGCCCGGCGACCGGCCGACTGCCTGGGCCGCTGCAGGAGCGCGACCGGCGGCATCGTCCACTGCTCCCTGGGCACGCCCGGACCGGTCGCGGCCACGGTCGCGCGGGCCCGCCCCCGACGCCCGGTCACCACCACCCCACCAAACACGAGCAAACCGACGACCATGACGGCAGCGCCGATCAGCGCGAACTCGGTGACGTCGATATTCGGGAACACGGTCGTCGCCATCAGGATCAATGAGAGCAGCAGCAGAATCGCTTCGATCACGACCGCGAGCACGTTCAGCCATGTCCGGTTGCACCACGGGCCAAGCACCTCTCGATCGTTGCAGAGCAGGAGTAGGAACATAGTGGCACTGGGCAACAGCACCCCGGCGAGTGCCTGAACCGCCTCGGTGATTACGCCCAGCGGGGCTCCGGGAATCAGCACGATCCCGGCTGCGCCGGCGATTACCAGCGCGAACAGCGCATAGAAGCCCTTGGCGTCGGAGAACTTCCGGTGCAGCGAGCTCTTGGTCCCGAAGATGTCGCCGAACGCATAGCTCGTCGACAGGGTGAGCGCGCCCGCCCCGATCAGCGACGCGTTCAACAGAACCAGCGCGAAGAACGCGCCCGCCGGCGGTCCAAGCGTCTTTTCCAGTCCGGAGGCGGTCGCGCCGGCGTTCGTGAAGTTCCCGAAGTAGGGGGTGTGGGCGAACGCGAACGCCGACACGCACATGAGCGCGGCGGCCCCGACCACGACCACGACCGCGCCGATCCAGGTGTCGAGCCGCTCGTAGTTGATCCAACGCGGAGTGATCCGCTTGTCGATGATGTTCGACTGCTGGAAGAACAGCTGCCACGGCGCGACGGTCGTGCCGACGATCGCGATGATCAGCAGCACCGAAGTCGACGTGGCGCCGCCCGCGATCCCGGGGACGAAGAAGCCGTGCGCGACCTGGCTGGCGTCCGGGTGGGCGAGGAAGAACAGCGGCACGACGAGCAGGTTCGCAAACACGAACACGAACATCGATCGCTCCCATGCGCGGAAGCTGCCGGTGGCGGTTATCGCCACCAGCGCGACTGCGGCGATCGGCACGGCAACGTAGTCGGACACCCCGAAATAGCCGAGCGCGAGGCTCACGCCGATGAACTCTGTGACGACCGTGAGGAAGTTGAGCACAAACAGGTCGATGACCGAGAACCAGCCCCAGAACCGGCCGAAGCGCTCGACGATCAGGCGGGCATGCCCGACCCCGGTGACCGCGCCGAGCCGGACGACCATCTCCTGGTTGACGACCAGCACCGGCACAAGCAGGAGCAGGACCCACAGCAGGCTCGTGTGATAGTTCTGGCCCGCCTGCGAGTAGGTGGCGACTCCGCCGGCGTCGTTGTCGCCAACCATCACGATCAGCCCGGGGCCCATGATCGCGAGCAGCGCGAGCCCGCGCGAACGCAAGCCGCGGTGGCGCTCGTCGTGCTCGCGGATCGTGCCGAACGCGCCTTGAATGTCGCCGAGGTGGGCGGAATCGAGCACAGCCCGCTGGCGCTGGGGTGGGGTGGGCGCGGTCGGCGTGAGCGCGGCCGGCGTGGGCGACGCGGCGGCCGGCGCGGGCGGCGCAGCGGCAGGCGAAGCGGGCCGCCCAGGAGCAGGCGGGGTCGGCGCGCCCGGCGTGGGGCGCGACGTCTGATCGTCGGCCATCTGCTCGACCTCCTTTCGTTGCCGGTTCGCCGCATCGCGGCGGGCAGCGAGGAGGTCGCTCAGTTCTGGGGATCAGCCCCCGAAGCCTGAAGCCACGCCCACGACGCCGGCCGCAAGCTTGCTACTTCGCGGTCTGTCGTCGTTATCTAGGAACTCGTCGTGGTGAGTCATCGCGTCGATCATCGTTTACCGCCGGCAGGCAGCAAATCGAGAGTACCACCGCATTTCACGGCACAATGCATCGCTCTGGTGAGTACCGACCGCCCTCACGCCCACGATTGGAAGGCCGCGATCCGCGAGCTCGCGGCGATGGAGCGTCCGTCGGCCTCGGACGGAGAGCGCCGCGCCGCGGAGCTCATCGCTGATCGCCTCCGCGCGCTCGGATCCGACGCCACCGTCGAGGAGGAGCGCGCGCACGGGGGCTACTGGTGGCCGATCGGGCTCGTGAACGCGCTCGCCGCCGCGGCCGGGCTGGTGACGCTGCGGCGCGGCAACCGATCCAGACGCGCGATCACCGCGGCGCTCGCCGGCGCCGGCGCCGCCGCGCTGTGGGACGACCTCGGTCACGGGCGCCGTTGGTTCCGGCGGGCTGTCCTCCCGTACCGCTCGACCTGGAACGTCGTTGCCGAGATCGGCGACGCCGACGCCGAGCGCACGGTCGTGTTCATCGCCCACCACGACGCGGCGCATTCCGGGCTCGTGTTCCATCCCGCCCTCCCACGGATCCCGCTGAAGCTTGCGCCCCGAATGCACGCGCGCGCGGGGCGCAGCTTCCCGCTGATGTACACGGTCTGGCTAGGCCCCGTGCTGGTTTGCGCCGGCGCGCTCCTCGGGATCCGGCGCGTGCTCGCCGCGGGCACCGCGCTCGCGGCCGGGGCGACGGCGGCGATGGCGGACATCGGAGCCCGGGCGTCGGTGCCGGGGGCGAACGACAACCTGAGCTCGGTCGGCGCCGTGCTCGCCCTGGCCGACCGCCTACGCGAGGACCCGGTGCAGGGGGTGCGGGTGGTGTTGATTTCGACCGGCTCGGAGGAATCGTTCAGCGAGGGCATGCAGGGGTTCGGCGAGCGTCACTTCGGAGAGCTCGACCCGGATCGGACCGAGATGGTGTGCCTCGAGTGCCTCGGCGGCCCGACGCTGATCGTCATCGAGGGCGAGGGGATGCTGCGGATGCAGGACTATCCGGCCCACATGCGCGAGGCCCTGGCCCGCGCCGCCGCGGACACCGGCCAGGAGATCGTCCGAGGTCTGCGCACGACCGCCGCCACCGACGCGATCATCCCGCTCCGCGCCGGCTACGACGTGGCGACGCTCGCATCGATCGACGAGACCAAGCTCCCGATGAACTACCACTGGCCCAACGACGTTGCGGACGCGCTCCACTGGAGCACGATCGAGAGCGCGATCACGGTGTGCGAAAGGTTCGTGCGCGACCGCGCGAACGGCGGCCGGGCGGCCTATCCGCGCGACCCGGCCGATCCGGCCGATCCGGCCGATCCGGATCCCGCCGGCTAGTCTCGGGCGGCGCCCGCCCGCCAGCGCCACTCCTCGGGCACGAGCAGCTCGAGCACATCGTCGACCGCGACGATCCCCACGGGTCTGCACTCGGCGTCGAGCACGGGCATCGCGACGAGGTTGTAGTCGCTCATCAGCCGGGCCAGCTCGGGCAGGTCGGCGTCGGTCCCGACGCTCGGTGTGAAGTCGTCGACCAGCTCGGCGACCGCCTGACGCCCATCGGCGCGTACGAGCTCGGCCAGCGACAGCGTGTCGATCAACTTCCCGGCGTCGTCAACCACGCACGCGATCGCGATCTGCTGCAGCCCCAAGTCGCTGGCCCTCAAGCGAGCGAGCGCCTCGGCCACGGTGGCGCCGGGCGGCACCGCGATGAAGTCCGGGTTCATCATCCCGCCGGCGGTCGCCGGGTTGTACCCGAGCAGCGCCCGGAGCTTGGCCTGAGCGGCCGGTGCCATCGCGTTCAGGATCGGCAGCCGGCGATCCTGGTCGAGCTCGAGCAGCAGGTCGGCGGCATCGTCGCTCGCCATCCGCCCGAGCACGGCCGCGACGTCCGCGTCCGAGCGCGCGCGCAGGAATTCGACCTGGTGCTCATCGTCGAGCTCCTCGAACACGTCGGCCTCGAGCTCCTTGTCCTGCCCGACCGCCTCGAGGATCTCCTGTCCTTCGTCGTGGGAGGCGGCCTCGACCAGATCGGCGATCTGGGCCGGGTGCAGCCGGAGGATGCGCCGCCTCGCGAGCTTCAATCGCGATGTCGGGACGTGCCCGACGAACGGCTCGAGGTCTCCCCACTCGACGAACTCCCGATGCTCGCTGTCGTGGCCGCGGACCCGCCGGGGCAGAATCCGCCACAGCCGCGGTCGGAGGCTCGGATCGATGCCGGCAACCTGCCAGGTGTCGCCGTCGCGGACGAGCTCGACCTCGCCCGCCCTGACCAGGCGCGCCGTGTTGACATTGATCATGCTGTGATCGAGGACTTCGGCGCGGAGCAGCACTTCGCCGGGACGTCGCTCAAACTGGGCGAGGTTGAGCTTGGTCGTCGCGGTCTGCACCGAGTACGGGCCGAGCTGCTGGATCCGGTCGGCTGGCACGAACAGCTCGCGGCCGCCGATCCGCGCCTTCAGCCCGATCACCTCGGCGATGGCCTGGTCTGGGTCGAGCCGCGCGACCACGTCCTCGACCTTGCCGAGCCGCTCGCCCGACGAATCGAGCAGCGGACTGTCGGCGAGCGACGATACGTGGACTACGTCGGGCATCGAATCCCGACGTCAAGGCTACCGCGAGCCGAGCGTTCAGCTCTCGAGAATCCGCGCCGCGAGCACGGCGGCGTTGCGGGCGTTGTCGACGCCGACGCACGCCACCGGCACCCCGGGCGGCATCTGCGCGATCGAGAGCAGCGCATCGAGCCCGCCCGCCACCGACGTTCGGCTCGTCAGCGGCACGCCGATCACGGGCAGATCCGTGTGCGCGGCGACCACGCCGGGGAGCGCCGCGGACAGGCCGGCGCCGGCGATGATCACCCGCAGTCCTCGCATGCGCGCGTTGCGCGCGTAGTCGGCGACCTTGTCGGGCTCGCGGTGGGCCGACATCACCCTGACCTCGCAGCGAATGCCGCGCTCGATCAGCTCCTTCTCGGCCGCCTCCATCCGCTCGAGATCGCTCTTGGAACCCATCACGATCCCGACTCGCGGCGCGTCGACCTCGATCTCCTCGAGCTCGACGATGGGCTCCTCGACCGCCTCGGGGGCTGGGCGCGGGTACTCGGTCATGCGCGCGAAGGCTGGGCGACCTTGAGCGCGATGTCCCGCCGCAGCTGCCTGCCGTCGAAGTGGATCATGTCGGCGGCAGCATATGCGGCCTCGCGGGCCGACGCGGCGTCGGCGCCGAGCGCAGTCACGTTCAGAACCCGACCGCCCGCTGTGACCACCTGACCGGTGGCGTTGCGCGCCGTGCCGGCGTGGGTCACCTGAGCGCTGATGCCGGCGGACTCGAGGCCCGAGATCACGTCCCCGTGCGAGGAGCTCGCGGGATAGCCGGCGCTCGCCAGCACCACGCTCACGGCCATCTCCGGCGACCACCGCAGCTCGGCGCCGGCGAGGCCGCCGACGACCGTCGCGGACTCGAGCAGCTCGAGCAGGTCGGACTCCAGGCGCGGCAGGATGGCTTGCGTCTCGGGGTCGCCGAAGCGCACGTTGAACTCGAGCACGCGCGGCCCGTCGGCGGTCATCATCAGTCCCGCGTAGAGCATCCCCTGGAACGGGATCCCGCGGCGCGCGAGCTCGTCGAGCACCGGCTGGTGCACCGACGCACAGATCTCCCGCGCGCGCGCCTCGTCTACGGCCGGAACCGGCGAGTACGAGCCCATGCCGCCGGTGTTCGGGCCCTGGTCCCCGTCGAAGATCCGCTTGTAGTCCTGCGCCGAGGCGAGCGGCACCGCGGTCTTCGCGTCGCACAGCGCGAGCAGCGACAGCTCCTCGCCCTCGAGGTACTCCTCGACCACGACCTGCGTGGTGTCGAACTTGTGCTCGACGAGCAGCTCATGCAGAGCGTGGCGAGCCTCGTCCTCGTCGGCGGCGATGATCACGCCCTTGCCCGCGGCGAGGCCGTCCGCCTTGATCACGACCGGATACCGCTCGATGGCGTCCAGGCCGGCTTGCAGATCCTGAACAACCTTATAAACAGCAGTGGGCACGCCGGCGGCGCCCATGATCTCCTTGCAGAACGCCTTGGAGCCCTCGAGCTGCGCCGCCGCCTTGGTCGGGCCGAAGCAGCGGATGCCGGCTCCGGCGAGGGCGTCGGCGAGGCCGGCGACGAGCGGGGCCTCGGGACCGATCACCACCAGGTCGACGTGCTCGGCGGTCGCGGCGGCGACGATCCCGTCGATATCCTCGGCCCCGACGTCGACCACGCGGGCGTCGGCCGCGATCCCGGCGTTTCCGGGCGCGCAGATGATCTCGGGCTGCCGGGGCGAGCGCGCGAGCGCGTGGACGAGCGCATGCTCACGACCGCCGCCGCCGACGATGAGGACTCGATTGGAGTCAGATCGCGCCAATGAAGTCGTCGATCGGGATCGCGGTCAGCGTCTCGTATTTCGCGGTCCCGCGCGAGCCGAGCTCGAGCGAGATCCGCGCCATCGTCTTCTCGTCGGGCGCCTCGACGACGTTCACGAAGTCGAAGTGCCCGAGCGTCGCCCACTGTGCCTTGACAGTGGCGCCGAGTTGCTCGACCTCGCGATTGACTTCTTTGATCCGGGACGGGTTGTTCTTGACTGTCTGAACGCCTTCAGGGCTCAGCGTCGAAAGCATGATGTATGTCGGCATGAGCGACTTGTACCTCATGCCGACTCATCATGGCGGCAGCTACGCCGCGGCCGCTATGGCCCCGGCGCGCTCGAGCGTCAACTCGCCGTCGGCGGCGTCGACCTTGACGGTGTCTCCGGTGGTGAAGCGGCCCTCGAGGATCGCGAGCGCCAGCGGATCGACCAGCCGCTTCTGGATCACGCGCTTCAAAGGCCGCGCGCCGTAGGTCGGGTCGTACCCGAGGTTGCCGAGCAGGGTCCTGGCGGTGTCGGTGAGCTCAACCTCGATCCCGCGCTCGCGCACCCGCGCGATCAACCGCGCGACCTGGAGGTCGACGATCTCGGAGATCTGCTCGCGGCTGAGCGAGTGGAACTCGACGATGTCGTCCAGGCGGTTGATGAACTCCGGCTTGAATTGCGCCTCGACGCCCGCTCGGCCCCCCGGAATGTTGGAGGTCATGATCAGCACGGTGTTCTTGAACGACACGGTCCGGCCCTGACCGTCGGTCAGGCGACCGTCGTCCATCACCTGCAGCAGCGTGTTGAACACATCGGGGTGGGCCTTCTCGATCTCGTCGAGCAGCACCACGCTGTACGGACGCCGGCGGACCGCCTCGGTCAGCTGGCCGCCCTCGTCGTACCCGACGTATCCGGGCGGCGCGCCGACCAGGCGCGAGACCGCGTGCTTCTCCATGTACTCCGACATGTCAATTCGGACCATCGCGTCCTGGCTGTCGAACATGAACTCGGCGAGCGCGCGCGCCAGCTCGGTCTTGCCGACGCCGGTCGGTCCGATGAACAGGAACGTGCCGATCGGCCGGTCGGGGTCCTGGAGGCCGGCCCGCGAGCGCCGGAGCGCATTCGACACGGCCTCGACCGGCTCGTCCTGGCCGATCACCCGCGCATGGAGGCGCTCCTCCATGTGGACGAGCTTCTCGATCTCGCCCTCCATCAAGCGCGAGACCGGGATCCCGGTCCACTTGGCGACGACCTCCGCGACGTCCTCGGCGTCGACGACGTCCTTGAGATAACGCGCGCCACCCACCCCGTGGTCGCCCGCGGCGTCGTTCTCGGCCTCGGCGGCCGCTGCGAGCCGCTTCTCGAGCTCGGGGATCGTTCCGTACTGGAGCTCGGCCGCGCGGCCCAGGTCGGCCTCCCGTTGCGCGCGCTCGAGGTCGATCTTCGCCTGCTCGAGGCTCTCCTGGATATCGGCGACCGCACCGACGGAGTCCTTCTCGCGCTGCCACTCGGCGTGCATCGCGTTCGAGCGCTCGCGCTCCTCGGCGAGCGCACGCTCGAGCTGCTCACGCCGGGTGACCGTCCCCGCATCGTCGTCCTCGCCGAGCGACTGGAGCTCAATCTCGAGCTGCATGATGTGCCGGTCGACCTCGTCGATCTCGGTCGGCTTGGAGTCGATCTCCATCCGAATCCGCGATGCGGCCTCGTCGACCAGGTCGATCGCCTTGTCGGGCAGGAACCGGTCGGCGATGTAGCGCTGGCTCAGCGTCGCCGCCGCGACCAGCGCAGAGTCCTGGATGCGGATCTTGTGGTGGACCTGGTAGCGCTCCTTGAGGCCGCGGAGGATCGCGATCGTGTCCTCGACGGTCGGCTCGCCCACGTAAACGGGCTGGAACCGGCGCTCGAGCGCGGGGTCCTTCTCGATGCGCTTGCGGTACTCGTCGAGCGTGGTCGCGCCGACCGCGCGCAGCTCGCCGCGGGCGAGCATCGGCTTGAGCATGTTGCCGGCGTCCATCGCGCCCTCGGCCGCACCGGCGCCGACGATCGTGTGAAGCTCGTCGATGAACACGATGATCTGGCCCTTGGCGTCGGCGATCTCCTTGAGCACGGCCTTTAGCCGGTCCTCGAACTCGCCGCGATACTTGGATCCGGCGACCATCGCGCTCAGGTCGAGCGCGACCAGGCGGCGGTCCTTGAGGCTCTCGGGGACGTCGCCGGACACGATCCGCTGGGCGAGGCCCTCGACGATCGCGGTCTTTCCGACGCCGGGCTCGCCGATGAGAACGGGGTTGTTCTTGGTCCGTCTTGAGAGGACCTGGACGACGCGGCGAATCTCGTCGTCGCGGCCGATCACCGGGTCGAGCTTGCCCTGGGCGGCGGCCTCGGTCAGGTCGCGGCCGTAGCGCTCGAGCGCCCGGTACTTGTCCTCGGGGCTCTCGTCGGTGACGCGGTGGCTGCCGCGGACCTCGGCCAGCGCCTTGATCAGCTGTTCGTGCGTCGCGCCATTGCTGCGCAGCGCGTCACCGGCCCGGCCGGGATGCTGTGCGATCGCGAGCAGCAGGTGCTCGGTCGAGACGTACTCGTCAGTGAGCTCGCGCATCTCGGTCTCGGCGGCGCGCAGGATCTGGACGAGCTCGCTTGAGCCGCCGGCGGGCTCGGGGCTCGCGCCGCCCTGGAGCTTCGGAAGCGCATCAAGCGCCTGGCCGTTCGACCGGCGGACGGCCGCCGGGTCGACGCCGAGCTTGCGCAGCACGGGCACGACGATGCCGTCCTCCTGCTCGAGCAGGACGGCGAGCAGGTGCTCGGGCATCGTCTGGGGGTTGCGGCGCTCGTCGGCGAGCCGCTGGGCGGCCTGGAGCGCCTCCTGGGACTTGATCGTGAAACGGTCTGGTTGCATAGGCGTTCTCGGTCTGTCTCGGCTTCTCTAGTTCGGGATAAATCTAAGTCTGTCTGACTTAGATTATGACAGATTCCGGCCGCTTCTCAAGGTGCTGTCGTGGTATTTGTCGACCCGGCCGCGCTCGTCGTCGGCGCGCCGGTGCTGGGCGTCGAGACGCTCGTGCTCGTGTTGGTGCTCGAGGTCGTGGTGGTGGACCTGCTCGTCGAGCTCGGCGTCGATTGCGAGGTCGTGCTGGCTGGGGTGCTCGAGGTCGTGGCCTGGTGCGTCGAGGACTGCTGGCTCGAGGTCGTGGGCGGAGTCGTTTGCGTGCCCGTGCTCGCGGCGGATGCGTGGCCAGAGGTCGTCGAGCTCGTGGCCGAGCCGCCGCCCGACAGCGCGACCGCGACGGCGCCGCCGAGCAAGACCACCGCGACGACGAACACGGTGATCCAGAACCCCGTCCGGCTGCGCTGGGACAGAGGGGCGGGCACGTTGGCCGTGCTGCGCGGTGGCGAGGTGGGACGCTGGGGTGTCCGCGGCGGCATCGCGCGCGTCTCCGTCGGCGTGTCCGAAGGCGGCGCGGGGTCGGGCTCGATCGGGACGGTCGCGGCCGTTGGCGCCGCAGCGGCCATCGCCAACGTCGTGAGGGCGTCGGTGCCCGGGCCTGGACTCCCGGAGGCGGCGTGCTCGAGGCGATCGCGAACCTCGGCGGCGGTCTGCGGCCGGTCCTTCGGATCCTTGGCCAGCATCTGCATGACGAGATCGTTCAGCGCCTGGGGGATATCCGGGTTGCGTTCGCGCGCCGGCTTGGGCTCGACCCGCACGTGCTGGTGCAGCACCGCTGCCGACACGTCGGCGACGAACGGCGGCTCACCGGTCAGCATCTCGTACAGCACGCACCCGAGCGAGTAGATGTCCGAGCGCGCGTCCACCGGCTGTCCGAGCGCCTGCTCGGGGGACATATACGACGACGTGCCGAGCACCGTCGCGGTCTGCGTGAGCGAGTGGCTGTCGAGCGCCCGCGCGATCCCGAAGTCGAGCACCTTCGCCTGACCATCGGCGGTGACCATGATGTTTCCGGGCTTGATGTCGCGGTGGACGATCCCCGCGGCGTGCGCCGCGCTCAGCGCGTCGGCCACCTGGGCCGCGATGTTCGCCGCGCGGGCCGGCTCGAGCGGGCCGTCGTCGCGCAGGACGTCGGCAAGGCTCCGGCCCGGGACCAGCTCCATCACGATGAAACGCGTCGGGCCGTCCGCGCCGGCGTCGTAGACGGTCACGATCCGGGGGTTGCTGATCGCCGCGGTGGACTGGGCCTCGCGGGTGAACCGGGCGAGGTAGATCGGGCTCTGCTCGACCAGCGGATCGAGCGCGACCTTGACGGCGACGACCCGGTCGAGCGACAGATCGGTCCCGCGATACACCGTGCTCATGCCGCCCCGGCCGATCACCTCGTCCAGCCGGTAGCGACCCGCCAGCGTCCGCGGTTCCCCGGCGGAGCTCACTTGGACGGCCGCTGCACCTGGAGTGAGAACCGCCGCACGTCCGCAGTGCGGACGATCGCGCCGCCCTTGCTGTACGGCACGATCTCGGCCCGCAGCTCACGGCGCAGTTGCTCGAGCCGCTCCACCTCGGACTTCAGCTCGCCGGCGCGCTTCTCGAGCGCCTTGACCTTGCGCTCCATCGCCTCGAGCTGCTCCTCGAGCTCGAATACGCGCTCGACGCCGGCGAGGTTCATGCCGAGCTCGGCCGTCATCTCCTGAATGCGGCGGAGCCGCTCGACATCCTTGTGGGAGTACAGGCGGGTCCCCTTCGCCGACCGCTTGGGCTCGATCAGCCCGCGCGCCTCGTACATCCGGAGCGTCTGGGGATGCATTTCGGCGAGCTCGGCCGCGACCGAGATCATGAACACGCCGCGCTCGGAGGACACCTCGACCCGCGCCGTGGTGCGTATGCGCCTCGACGCCATCAGCTCTTCCTCCCCTTCGCCCCGCCGCTCGCCTGCTTGAGCAGGTCGGCGCGCGGGTCGCCGTTCATCACCTGCGAGAGGCGGTCGATCGCCTCGTCCTGTTCGGGCGACAGCGACTCGGGAACGTCGATCACGAACCGGTAGTGGATGTCGCCGCGCGCCTTGCCGCCGGGCTTCGGTGGGCCCTCACCGCGGAGGCGCTGGACCGTGCCGTGCTTGGTTCCGGGGGCCACCCGCAGTCGCTTTGAGCCGCCCAGCGTCGGGACCTCGACGATCGCGCCGCGGACCGCCTCGGGGATCGTCAGCGGCACCTCGACCTCGAGGTTGTCGCCGACCGTCTTGAACACCGGCGACTCCTGCACGCGCGTAATCACGTAGAGGTCTCCGGGATCGCCGCCGCGCAGCCCGGCCTCGCCCTTGCCGGCGAGCCGGATCCGGCTGCCGTCGTGGACGCCCGCCGGGACGTTGACCCTGAGCTTGCGGATGCTCCGCTGCGCGCCGCTACCGCCGCACGTCTGGCACGGGTCGTCGATCACGGTGCCGGCGCCGCCGCAGTTCGAGCACGGCTGGGAGATCGAGAAGATCCCCTGGCTCTGGGACTCGATGCCGCGTCCCTCGCACACCGGGCAGACCTTGGGGGTCGTCCCTGGCTTGGCGCCCGTGCCGTGACACGTCGGACACGGCTGGGAGGTCGGGACCGACAGCGGCACCTGGGCGCCGTGGACGGCCTGGTCGAACGTAAGCGCGACCTCGGTCTCGAGGTCTCGGCCCTGGGGCTGCCCGGTCCGTCCGGAGCGGACGCCGCCGGCGCCGGTGCGCCCGCGGGCGCCGCCGCCCGGACGTCCGGCGGTCCCTGTCGCGCCTCCGCCGAACAGGTTCGAGAGGATGTCGCTGAAGCCGCCGCTGAACGAGCCCGTGTCGAAACCGCCGGGGGCGAATCCGCCGAGCGGGCCTTGGCCGCGGTCGTAGGCCTTGCGCTTCTCAGGGTCCGACAGGACGTCGTGCGCCTGCGAAATCTCCTTGAACTTCTCCTCGGCGTTCTTGTCGCCGGGGTTTCGGTCCGGGTGGAACTGGCGCGCCAGCTTGCGGTACGCCTTCTTGATCTCCTCGTCGGAGGCGCCCTTGCCTACACCGAGCGTCTTGTAGTAGTCGGTTCTGCCGGCCATGGCTCGTTTTCAGCGTTTATCACGCCGCGACGACGACGCGAGCGGGCCGGATCACGACCTCGCCCAGCCGATACCCGCGCTGGTACACCTCGACGACGGTCCCGGACTCAGCGCCCTCGACGGGCTGCTGCGCGACCGCTTCGTGGAGTTGCGGGTCGAACCGCTCGCCCTCGGGCGAGAAGCGCTCGATGCCGGCTCTGGCGAGCGCCGCGATCACGTCGTCGTGAACGAGCTTGATGCCCGATACGAGCGTGGCCGTGCCGTTGTCCTGTGGTCCGCCGTCCGGGGTCGCGGATGCCGCAGCGTCGAGCGCGCGGTCGAGGTTGTCGACCGCCGGCAGGAGCTCCTTGGCGAGCTTGGCGATGCCGCGCTCCTGTGCGACCGCTGCCTCACGCGTGGCGCGCCTGCGGTAGTTCTCGAAGTCGGCACGGGTGCGCTGAGCGAGCTCGAGGTACTCGTCGGCCTTCTCGGCCTTCGCGGCGAGCTCCTCGAGGTCGTGCTCGAGTTCGCGCTCGTGGTCGGCCTCTACGGCGCCCGCGGTCGCGGGGCCGGCGTTGGCGGGTGCGTTGGCGGGGGTCGTCACGTTTGCGTTGTGCTCGCCTGCCGGAGCGGATGGCTCGGGGGCCCGCCCGCCGCCGTGTGGCGGGCGGGCGGACTCCTGATCAGCTGCCGCGCGGACCCTGTGGAGAGCCTCCGCGATGTCGGGTCTACGCGTCGTCATTACTTCTCATCCACGACTTCGGCGTCGACGACGTCCTCCTCCGTGCCCGCGCCGTTGCTCGACGCCTCGGAGCCGTTGGCCCCGCCGTCGGGGGAGCCTGCTGCTGCGGCCTGCTCCTGCGCACGCTGGTACATCGCCTCGGAGACCTTGTGGAACGCGGTGTGGAGCGTCTCGGTCTTGGCGTTGATGTCGGCCGCGTCCTCGCTGGTGAGCGACTCGCGCACCGCCTTGATCGCCGCCTCGATCTCGTCCTTCGAGCTCGCGTCGACTTGCTCACCGAGGTCCTTGAGCTGGCGCTCGGCCTGGTAAGCGGCGTTCTCGCCGTTGTTCCGGGCCTCGGCGAGCTCGCGCTGGCGGCGGTCATCCTCGGCGTGGGACTCGGCGTCGGTCACCATCCGCTTGATCTCATCGTCGGACAGACCGGAGCCGGACCGGATCTCGATCTTCTGCTCCTTGCTGGTACCGAGGTCCTTGGCGGACACGTTCAGGATCCCGTTGGCGTCGATGTCGAACGCGACCTCGATCTGCGGGATGCCCCTCGGCGCCGGCGGGATGCCGGTCAGCTGGAACTTGCCCAGCGACTTGTTGTACATCGCCATCTCGCGCTCGCCCTGGAGGACGTGGATCTCGACGCTCGGCTGGTTGTCCTCGGCGGTCGAGAACACCTCGCCCTTGCGGGTCGGGATAGTGGTGTTGCGCTCGATCAGCTTCGTCATCACGCCGCCCTTGGTCTCGATGCCCAGCGTCAGCGGGGTCACGTCGAGCAGCAGCACGTCCTTGACGTCGCCGGCGAGCACGCCGGCCTGGATCGCCGCGCCGACCGCAACCACCTCATCGGGGTTGACGCCGCGGTGCGGCTCCTTGCCGGTCAGCTCCTTGACCTTCTCCTGGACGGAGGGCATGCGGGTCATGCCGCCCACGAGCACGACGTGGTCGACCTTGTCGACGCCCTTGTCCTTGGCGTCGTCGAGTGCCTGACGGACAGGCGCCACCGTGCGGTCGAGCAGGGTCGAGGTCAGCTCGTTGAGCTTCGCCCGCGTGAGGCGGGTGTCGAGGTGCTTCGGACCGCTCGAGTCGGCGGTGATGAACGGCAGGTTGATCTGCGTCTCCTGTGTCGTCGACAGCTCGATCTTGGCCTTCTCAGCCGCCTCGTAGAGCCGCTGCAGCGCCATCGGGTCGGCGCTCAGGTCGATGCCCTGAGACTTCTTGAACTCGCTCACGAGCCAGTCGACGAGCGCCTTGTCGAAGTTGTCGCCACCGAGATGGTTGTCGCCGGCGGTCGCCTTGACCTCGAACACACCGTCGCCGATCTCGAGCACAGACACGTCGAACGTGCCGCCACCGAGGTCGAAGATCAGGATCGTCTGGTCGTTCTCCTTGTCGAGGCCGTACGCCAGCGAGGCCGCGGTCGGCTCGTTGATGATTCGCTTGACGTCGAGTCCGGCGACCCGGCCGGCGTCCTTCGTCGCCTGGCGCTGATCGTCGTTGAAGTACGCCGGCACGGTGATCACCGCGCTGTCGACGCTCTCGCCCAGATACGCCTCGGCGTCGGCCTTGAGCTTGCCGAGAATCATCGCGCTGATCTCAGGCGGCGAGTACTGCTTGCCACCGGCCTCTACGCGTGCGTCGCCGTTTGGTCCTGAGACCACCTTGTACGGCACGATCGACTCTTCCTCGCGCACCTCGGCCTCCTTGCGGCCCATGAAGCGCTTGATCGAGAAGACCGTGTTCTGCGGGTTGGTGACCGCCTGGCGCTTGGCGACCGTGCCAACCAGACGCTCACCGGATTGCGTGAACGCGACAACAGACGGCGTGGTCCGGCCGCCCTCCGCGTTCTCAACGACCGTCGGCTCGCCACCCTCGAGCACTGCCATGCACGAGTTCGTCGTTCCGAGGTCGATTCCGATCGTCTTTCCCATCGAGTTCTACTCCTGTTTCGTCGTAAAAATCTAAGCGAGAGCGTAGCAGATCTGGGTTGGCGGTCGAGCGCCTCTGGCCGCCCGTGGGCCGCCCAGGCGTCGCGCTTGACCGAGCTTCCCGGGCCCGAGGGCGGCCAGATGCGCATCGCCGCCACCCAGCATCAGCGGGGGGAGCGGGGCGGGCCTGTGGGGCCGGCTTTCTCGCCATTCGGCCCGAGAGTGGCACGTTGTTCGGGGCGCCGGCTACCCGGGCTGGGTCATAAGGCGCCACTCGAGGGCCCGTTATTGCCGAGTGCGCGTAAGTGCACGTATACGGGTCATACGGCGACACTCGCCGCGCGGGCGGCGTCGAGTGTGCGCAAATGCCCCACCTCGCCGGCGCCGGCAACCCCGCGCCCATTGGCCGCCGGCCGCCCCGCGCACCGCCGGCGCATCGGCGGCCGCGCCGGCCGCCACCGCGTCACCCCACCTTGAACGCGCTCGGGCACATCTTCTGGAGCGCGCACCCCGCGCAGTCCGGCCGGCGCGCGTGGCACGTCCGCCGGCCGTGGCGGAGCAGGTTCAGATGGAATTCGAGCTCCTCGCCCGGTGGCGTGACCAGCAGCATCTCGTCGTGCATCTCTTCGAACGGCGCGCCCGGCCGGAACAGGCCGAGCCGGGTCCCGACGCGCGAGACGTGCGTGTCGACCGGCACGTCTCGCATCCCGAGCGCGAACAGGAGCACGCACGCCGCCGTCTTGCGCCCGACTCCGGGCAGTGAGGTCAGATACGACTGCGCCTCAGGCACCGGCTGGCCAGCCAGCCAGCCCAGCGACAGCGAGTGGCCCGGCGCCGTCTCGGTGATCGCGGCGAGGATCGACTTGATCCGCGCGGACTTCACCTTCGAGATGCCGCCGGGGCGGATCGCCTCCTCGACCGCGTCGACCGGCGCGTCGCGGACGTCCTCCCACGAAGGGAAGCGATCGCGCAGCGCCAGATAGGCGACATCGCGATTGCGGTCGTTGGTCGACTGCGACAGGACGGTGAGGATCAGCTCGGCGATGGGGTGGCCATGGGGCTTGGCGAGCGGCACCCCGTACACGAGCCGGAGGCGATCGCGGATCGCTCGCACGCGCCGGCGAGTTGGGCGCTTCCAGCTATTCAAGGGCGCCCCATCGCTCGCACGCCCGCGCCGCCTGCGCCACCGCGTCGGGCAGCGACGCCGCCACCGACGAGGGATAGAACGCCGACGTCGCGAGCCGGGCCACGAGGACGCCGGTGAGGACGTCGCCGGCGCCGAGAGTGCTGAGCACGTTCGCCGGCGCCCCGTCGACGTCGAGCCGAAGCTCTCCGCGCAGGATCGCGCCGTCGGCGCCGAGCGTGATCACGACCATCCGCGCACCGGCCTTGAGCAGCGCGAGCGCCGCGCGCTCCGGGTCGTCCTCGCCGGTCATCAGCGCGGCGTCCGCGGCGGTGGCGCGGACGAGCAGCGCGTCGGGGACGCACGCGTTCGCGCTCGCGGCGGCCTCGGCTCGTGAGCGCCACCGGTCAACCCGGATGTCAGGGTCGAACACGACCGGGCGGCCCAGCGACAACGCCACCTCGCGCGCTCGCATCGTCACGTCCGCTTCCTCCGAGCCCTCCAGCGTGGCGGACCCGAACACGAGCGCGGCGGACCCCCGGACGGCCTCCTCCAGCCGCCCCCCAAGCGCGCGACCCGCAAAGCCGCCACCGTAGAACTCGCACGAAGGCATCCCGCCACCGTCCGCCAACACAATCGCGAGCGGCGTCTGCGCCCCGGGCACGAGATCGAACAGCGACGTCTCGACGCCGTCCCGTGAGAGCCGGTCGCGCAGCCAGCGCCCCCAGGCGTCGTCGCCGGCGCCGCCCGCAAAAGCGACGTGCGCGCCGTACCGGGCAGCGGTCACCGCGACGACCGCCACCGACCCGCCCAACCGCGGAACGAGCGCATCGACCTCCGACACAGCGAGGACCGGCCGCTCGCAGAGCAGATCGACGCGCGCCTCGCCGAGGCACAGCGTCGGCGCGCCCGGCGGCGGCTGGTCTGGGCTCGTCGTGGTCACCCGCGCGGACGTTATCCTCGCCAGGGGGTGCGCGTCGACGAGCACACGATCAACCTCGACGAGTCCCCCGTGTTCTACCGCAGCTCAGCGGAGACGCCGGACGTCCCGGTGCTGTACCTGCACGGCATCCCGACGAGCTCGGATGACTGGGTCGACTTCCTCGCGCGGACCGGCGGGATCGCTCCCGACCTGGTCGGGTTCGGACGCTCCGGCAAGGGCGGCCACCTCGACTACACGATCGCCGGGCTGACGGGGTTCGTCGAGCGCTTCCTGGCCGAGCTTGACGTCGAGGCGGTCAAGCTCGTCGCGCACGACTGGGGCGCCGGCGTCGGCCTGACACTTGCCCAACGCCATCCCGGGCGGATCAAACGACTCGTGCTGTTCAACGCGCCGCCGCTGTTCGATGGGTTCGAGTGGCCGCGGCTGGCGCGATGGTTGCGTACGCCGCTGATCGGCGAGGGGCTGATGGGGTCGTTCACGCGAGGGACGCTGGCGCGGACGATGCGGAGCGGGTCAGTCCGCGACGACGCGTGGCCGGACGCGCGGCTAGCAATGGTGTGGGACCAGTTCGACCAGGGCACGCAGCGCGCCGTGCTGCGCCTCGTCAGGTCCGCGAATACCGCGAGCGGGGCGCCGCCGGCCGGCGACGCCCTCACCCCGACCCCGCCGGCGCTGATCCTCTGGGGCGAGCGCGACCCGTGGTACCCGCCGGCGCTCGCCGACGCGTACGCCGCCCACCTCCCGGGCGCGAGGGTCGAACGGCTGTCCGACGCCGGACACTGGCCGTGGCTCGACCGGAGCGACCTCGTCGAGCGCGTGGCAACTTTCCTGGAGGAGTAGCCGTGCCCCCGGTCCGCGACAGACCTCCCGTCCGCCCCCAGGCGGAGCCGCCCGCGCCGCCGCCCGAACCGTCGAATGCAGACACAGACGGGTCACGGGCGCGATACGTGAGGCGGATCCTGCCGACGTTCACCTCGGGGGTGATCGCGCTTGCGTACGTCCTGATCGCGCCGCGGAGCGAGGACCTCGCCGCGCACCTGTTGCGGGCGAAGCTGTTCACCGCCGACGGGTGGTTCGGGATCTGGAACAACTGGTGGTACGCCGGCCACAACCTCCCGGGCTACAGCGTGCTGTTCCCCCCGGCCGCCGCGCTGACCACGCCACAGCTCGCGGCCGCGATCGCGTGTCCGGCGAGCACCGCCCTGTTCGATTCGCTCGTTCGCCGGCGCTACGGCGAGGGCGCGTGGCTGGCGTCGCTGTGGTTCGGCGTGGCCACGACCACGAGCCTGTTCACCGGGCGCCTCACGTTTGCGTTCGGCCTGCTCCCGGCTGTCGGGACCGCGCTCGCGCTCCAGCGCCGGCGCCCCGGGCTCGCGTTCGGGCTCGCGGTCCTCGCTGCGCTCGCGAGCCCGGTCGACGCACTGTTCGCGGCGCTCGCCGGCGCGGCCTACGCGGTCGCCGAGTTCCTCCCCGACCGCGGTAACGGGCGCAGCGTAACCGCCGCGCTCCCCGGGCTCGGGGTGGTGCTCGGGGCGCTCGGCCCGGTGCTGGCGCTCTCGGTCATGTTCCCCGAGGGCGGCACGGAGCCGTTCGCGTTCTCGGCGCTGTGGCCGATCGTGGTGCTGTCGGTGGCGGGGCTGCTGCTGATCCCCAAGCGCGACGGCGCCCTGCGGGCCGGCATCGCGCTGTACGCGCTCGGGTGCATCGCGGCGTATGCGGTGGCGAGCCCGATCGGGAGCAACGCGACCCGGCTGGCCCCGCTGGTCGCAGGCCCGATCGCGGCGCTCCTGTGGTGGCCATCACCCCGGACCCGGCGGGCGATCGTCGTGCTCGCGGTCGCAGCGGTGCCGCTGCTCTACCTCCAATGGCAGGCACCGATCCGGGACGTGCGGACCGCCGATGACAACGGCGAGGTCACAACGGCCTACTTCCAACCTCTGATCGACTACCTGAGCCGGCAGACCGGGTCTCCGTTCCGGATCGAGATCCCGTTCACGACGTTCCACTGGGAGGCCTACGTCATGGCTCCGCGGTTCCCGCTCGCCCGCGGATGGGAGCGGCAGCTCGACATCAAGTACAACGGCCTGTTCTACGGCGGCACGCTCACGCCGGCGCGCTACGAGGCCTGGTTGCACGAGCTCGCGGTCCGGTTCGTCGCCGTCTCGGACGCAGAGATCGACTACTCGGCGAAGGCGGAAGTCGCGCTGATCGACCGCGGCCTGCCGTACCTGCACATGGTGCTGCGCACACGCCATTGGCGGGTCTACGAGGTGGTCAATCCAAGCCCGATCGTCCAGGGCGCCGCAACCCTCGAGACCCTCGGGCCGAACTACCTGCAGCTCCGAGCGAACCACACCGGAAACGCGTACATCCGCGTGCGCTACAGCCCGTATTGGGCGGTGGTTCAGGGCTCGGGATGCGTCGGTCCGGCGGGTGGCTTCACCGAGCTCAGGATCCGGCGACCGGGCCCCGTGCGGATCGCGATCAGATTCTCGCTCAGCCGCATCGCCTCGCGTTCATTCCGGTGCAGTTGACCGCATTGCGCGGGCGCAAGGGGCGTGCTGACGAAGGCCCAACACGTCACAGCGCTAGCATGGATTCCCGACATGGGGCGTTGCCTCCGATTCATCGAGGCGCGGCTCTTGCCGCGTGGCTGGCTGGACCTGATCCGTCAGATCCTGCTGTTCGTCGGCGCGCTGGTCCTGTACGACTTCGTCCGGGGCCTGGTTTCGGACGGCAACCCGTACAGGCCGTTCGGCGATGCGATGCGCATCATCGACATCGAGCGCACCCTGCACGTGTTTATCGAGCCGAGCGTCCAGGACTGGGTGATCAACAAGCACTGGCTGATGGACAGCCTCGACTGGATCTATCTGAACGGCCACTTCGTCGTGACGTTCGCCGTGCTGGCGTTCATCTACGCGCGGCGCAACGACTCGTTCTACTTCGTGCGCAATATGTTCATGATCGCGATGGCACTCGCCGTAATCGGGTATTGGCTATACCCGACGGCGCCGCCGCGGCTGATGCCCGAATGGGGCTTCACCGACGCGATCTCGCAGTTCGTCACCGGCGGCCGCAGCTCGATCGACTTTGGACCGACCAAGGACTTCGTGAATTTCTACGCCGCAGTCCCCTCGATGCACGTGTGTTTCGCGGTGATGATCGGCGGGTCGATGTCGCGTCTCATCCGCTGGCGCCCCGGCAAGATCCTGTGGGCTCTGTACCCGTTGCTGATCACGTTCGTGGTCGTCGCCACCGCCAACCACTTCCTCACCGACGTCTTCCTCGGGGCCCTTACCGCCGGCGCTTCCGCGTTGCTGGCGCAGAGGCTGCTCGCGCGGGCAAGGCCGGACGCTTGGGCGTTCACCCCGACCCCGACCACCGCGTGACGCTCGTCGCACCGACTGCGTGACGATTCCCGAACCCACCGCCTGAACATGCCCGAACAGACTCAGCGTCCGCAGACGCGACGAAACGGCGCGCCGCGTCGCTCCCGGCCGCCGCGAACCGGCCCGACTGCGCAGGAGATGATGCGCAACCGGCTGATCGAGTCGCGGCTCACGCCGAATACGATCTCGCTCACCGGATTTGCGCTGAACCTCGCGGCCGCCGGGCTGATCGTCGGCCGGATGTTCTTCCTGGCGGGCCTCGCGTTCATCATCGGGTCGATCATGGACACGCTCGACGGGCGGTACTCGCGCATGTCCGGTAAGGGCAGCGTCTTCGGCGCGTTCCTCGACTCGACGCTCGACCGGCTCGAGGAGGGAATCGTGTTGATCGCAGTCGGCGCGTACTTCGCTTCCAAGAACAACCAGGTCGCCGCCGCCGCCACCGTGGCGGCCGTGCTCGGGTCGCTGATGGTGTCCTACACCCGCGCCCGCGCCGAGGCGCTCGGCGTCGAGTGCAAGGTCGGCCTCGCCACCCGCCCGGTCCGCGTCGTGATCCTCTCAATCGGCCTCCTGTTCGCTCGGGGCGCCTCGCTCGGTCACTTCGAGCTGCTCGCGCCGGCGGTTTACGTGCTCGCGGCACTGACGGTCCTTACTACCCTGCAGCGGATCTTCCACGTGCGCCGGCAACTGAAGGCCCTCGCCCAGCAGCCGGTGTAACGAACGCGTTCGCGCGGAATACATGAAGTGGCCGCGGGACCCGCCCGCGAGAAAGGCAGTCTTCGAAAGTGAGCACCACAGACGGTTCGACAAACGGCGCGGCGCGTTACCAGAACGACAAGGTGCGCGTGGCGATCATCGGCGTCGGCAACTGCGCGAGTTCGTTCGTGCAGGGTGTGCAGTACTACCGCGACGCGGACGCGCGCGAGTCCGTCCCCGGGCTGATGCACGTCGACCTCGGCGGCTACCACGTCAGCGACATCGAGTTCAGCGCCGCTTTCGACATCGACGCCGACAAGGTCGGCAAGGACCTCTCAGAGGCGATCTTCGCCGGCCAGAACAACACGCTCAACTTCGCCGGCAAGGTCTCGTCGCTCGGCATCCCTGTGCAGCGCGGGATGACCCACGACGGCCTCGGGAAGTACCTCAAGCAGAAGATCACGAAGGCTCCCGGGCCTACCGCCGACATCGTCGAGATCCTCAAGGAGACGCACACCGATGTCGTCGTCTCCTACCTCCCGGTCGGCTCCGAGGACGCCACCAAGTGGTACGTCGAGCAGATCCTCGACGCGGGCTGCGGGTTCGTCAATTGCATCCCGGTGTTCATCGCCCGGGAGGAGTACTGGGACAGGCGCTTCAAGAAGGCCGGCCTTCCGATCGTCGGCGACGACATCAAGTCTCAGGTCGGGGCGACGATCGTCCATCGCGCGCTGGCCCGGTTGATGCACGACCGCGGGGTCAAGCTGGCGCGCACCTCGCAGCTGAACGTCGGCGGCAACATGGACTTCTACAACATGCTCGAGCGCGAGCGGCTCGAGTCCAAGAAGATCTCGAAGACCAACGCGGTGACCTCGATCATGGGCCACGAACTTCCGGCCGACAACGTCCACGTCGGCCCGTCGGACTACGTGCCCTGGCTGACCGACCGCAAGTGGGCGCACATCCGCCTCGAGGGCGAAGCGTTCGGCGACGTCCCGCTGAACATCGAGCTCAAGCTCGAGGTGTGGGACTCGCCCAACTCCGCCGGGATCGTGATCGACGCCGTGCGCTGCTGCAAGCTCGCGCTCAACAACGGCCTCACGGGACAGCTCGACGGCCCGAGCTCGTACCTGATGAAGTCGCCGATGAACCAGCGCCCCGACGACGAGGCGCGCGAGCTGACCGAGAAGTTCATCGCGAAGTACGCCCGCAAGGCACCGGCCGCCAAGCCGGCGAAGTCCAAGACGCGCACAAGCTGAGATCCGGGGCGCCGCCCGAGTGCGCGGCCCTCGCAACAAACATAGACTGCCGCGCGTGACGGTCGAGCAGCTCGCGATCGCACAGGTGACGCCGTTCGCCTGGGAGGTCTCGCACGAGGTCAACGACTACGTCGCGGGCATCTCGCACGAGCTGTCGCGGCGCGGGCACCGCGTGCTCATCATCGCCCCGTCCCAGTCCGCCGGGCTCGTTCGCGACAGCCGTCGCGCGATCCGCGCCAGTGCCGACGCCCTGCTCGAACGCGCCGACGGCGAGCCGCTTGTGCTCGGGGTCGGGGAGGTGCTGCCGTTCTCGCCCACACGCCGGCGCGCCGCTTCGCTGCCGGTCGACGTCGCGCGGACGATCGAGGAGGCGCTCGTCAATCTGCCGCTCGACCTCGTCCATTTACACGAGCCGTTCGCCCCGAGCGCGTCCAGCGCCGCGCTGAGACATTCGCACGGGCTGAACGTCGGCACCTTCCACGCGCCCACCGAGCGGATCCTCTCGACGCAGCTCACCGGTCCGCTCTCGCGGCTTGTGTTCGGGCGGCTCGATGCGCGCACCGCGAGCTATGGCGCGACCCGGGACCTGCTCCAGCGCTACTTCCCCGCCGACTACCGGGTGATCCTTCCGGGGGCCGAGGTCGACTGGGAGCACGTCGCGCACGATCCCGTGCAGCTGCTGTTCAGCGCCGGCGAGGAGCGCGGCGCGCTCCGGCTGTTCCTGCGGGCGCTGCGGACGCTCCCCGAGGACGCCGCCTGGCGCGCGACCGTGTGGTCGCCGCGGCCGCTCGCGGTGCCGGCGACGCTCGGCCGGGCGCTACGCGAGCGCGTCGAGTTCGTCGACGGTGAGCGGGTTTCCGAAGCCGAGGCGCTGGCCGGGGCGGACGTCCTCGTGCTCGCGTCCGAGGGGGTCAGAACCGTCCCCGGAATGCTCGTGCGCGCGCTCGCCGGCGGCCTCGTGCCCGTCGCCTCGCGGCTCCCGGCGTACGAGGAACTGCTCGGCCAGGGCGAGTTCGGGTTCGTGTTCGAGCCCGGCGACGCGCAGACGATGTCGAGCCACCTCCGCCGGCTGATCGACGAGCCGTCGCTGAGACGGCGTGACCCCGCCCAGGCCGCCGAGCTGCGCGCCAGGTTCGGCTGGCCACGCGTGGCCGACGAGTTCGAGGAGGTGTACGCCGGGCTCGTCGCGCGGCGTCACGACAAACGGGGGAATGGCCAGATCCGCGCCCGCCTCTCCTCGCGTCGAATGATCGACGTCGACCTGCACATGCACACCGATCACTCCTACGATTGCGCGACGCCGGTTGAGGTGCTGCTCGCCGAGGCGCGGGCGCGTGGCCTCGGGGCGATCGCGGTCACCGACCACAACGAGGTCTCGGGCGCGCACGCGGCCCGCGCCCAGGCCGACGGCATCGGGGTGATCGTCGGCGAGGAGGTCAAGACCGCCGACCAGGGCGAAGTCATCGGCCTGTTCATCGAGGAGAAGATCCCGCGGGGGCTCACGCTGCAGGCGACGATCGCCGAGATCAAGCGCCAGGGTGGGCTCGTGTACGTGCCGCATCCGTTCGACCGCCTGCACTCGGTTCCCGACTACGAGCACCTGCTCGACGTGCTCGACGACGTCGATGCGATCGAGGTGTTCAATCCGCGCGTGGCGATCTCCGAGTTCAACGACGAGGCAGCGCGGTTCGCGGCGAAATACCGGATTCCGGCGGGGGCCGGCTCGGACGCCCACGTCCCCCAGGGGCTCGGCTCGGTCCGGATCCGGATGCGCGAGTTCGACGGCCCCGACGAGTTCCTCGAGTCGCTCAGGGACGCCGACATCGTCCGCAATCCGGCCAGCCTGCTGTACGTTCAGGCGCTCAAGTTCCTGCAGACGAAGGCACTCCCCGAGTCCGCCCGGCGGGCCTCGCGCGAGCGCCGCGTGCGCCGCGCGATGGGCCGCGATCGGAGGGGAACGAACGGCCGGGGCAACCGCAACTCCTGATGCACTCGCAAGGACAAGCTCGGGAGCCGTCCAATCGGACAGCGATGCCCGCCACCGACGACGAGATTCGCGAGAAGTACCTCGAGCGCGCGATCCGGGAGCTGAACGCGTTCTCCCGAGAGGTTCAGTCGTGCACGCACTGCCCACGAGGCGCGCTAATGCCCGTGCTCGGCTCCGGACACCCGCAGGCGGACATCTTCCTGGTCAAGTACTCGGCGCGCCCCTCGGAGGTCGAGGAGGGCGTGGCGTTCTACGGGCGGGCGGGCAACGCACTGATGAAATCGCTCAAGCGCCTGTCGATCGATCCGCTGGCCGTGTACGGGACGCTGTGCGTGAAATGTCCCGTGCCTGACCCGGTGCTGGCCGACCCCGCGTGCGTCGCCCGGCTCGTCGAGGAGATCCAGATCGTCTCGCCGAAGCTCGTCGTCGTGATGGGACCGGACGCGCTGAGCGTCGTCAACGAGCTCGACCTCCCGCTCGCCGGCGAGCTCCACCCAGCCGCAGCCCAGCTCCAGCGCCTGACGCCGTCGATCGAGGCGCTGTACGTGCCGAACATCGACGATTCGCTCGACGAGGAGAGCGCCAAGCGGGAGTTCTGGACAGCGTTCAGGGTGGTTGGCCAGTGGTGGACTGACCTACCCCCTTACTAGGGACCGGCCGGATGCGGTTACCGCTTTTACGCGGTACGCTCGCCGCCATGGACCTTGAAGAGAAGTCCCTCGACCAGATCGGCGACCGGTGTGAGGAGTGTGGCGCCAAGCTCACACCGGCGGAGATCGAGGCTGCGATGGAGTCAGGCGGACCGGCGTTGTGCACGGTCCACGCAGATGAGGTGGTCCCGCTCGGCGACGAGGCCGAAGGGTTCGGCGAGGACTAGGCGCGCGGCGGGTCAGTCGCCGTCCGCGACCAGGCCGCCCACGCGGGTCAACGCGGGTCAGCCGCCCATCGTCAGGATGATCTTCCCGAGCTTGCCGCCGGCGGCGAACCGGTCATAGGCGGCCACCGCTTCCTCGAGCGCGTACGTGGCCGCGATCGGCACGTGCACCGCGCCCGACTCGAGCAGCGGCAGTACCGAGCGCTCCATCGCGCGGGCGGTCATCGCCTTCTCCTCGAGCGGGCGGGGGCGGAGCGTCGAGTTGTAGATCCGCGCCCGCCGCTGCATGGCCAGGCCCAGGTTGAGCTCGGCCTTGGCGCCGGCGCTGATCCCGATCACCATGATCCGTCCCCACAGGGCCAGCGCCTCGAGGTCGCCCGGTAGGTTCGGCGCGCCCACAAGCTCGAGGATCACGTTGTAGGGGCCGGTCTCGGCGAACCCCTCCGGCGCGATCACGATCGCGCCGAGGTCGGAGACCTTCTCGCGGTGGTCGGGGTTGCGGACGGTGGCGGTGACCTGAGCGCCACACGCGCGGCCGAGCTGGATCGCGGCCGTGCCGACGCCGCCGGCGCCACCGTGCACGAGCAGGCGCTCGCCCGGCTCCAGGCCCGCCTGCGTGAACACGCCATCGTGGGCGGTCGTGAACGTCTCGGGGACGCCACCGGCCTCGTTCCAGCTGAGGGTCTCGGGAACGGGCATCAGCACCCGCTCGTGGACGACCGCGAACTCGGCCTGACCGCCCCCCGCGACGATCCCCATTACGCGGTCGCCGAGGGAGAACCGGCTCGCGCCCGGGCCGCGCTCGACGACCTCGCCGGCGAGCTCGAGCCCCGGGATGTCCTGCGGCGCGCCCGGTGGCGCGGGGTAGAAGCCGCGGCGCTGCATCATGTCGGCGCCGTTGAGCCCGGCGGCCATGACGGCGATCAGCACCTCGCCGGCGCCGGGCGCCGGGTCGGGGTGGTCCTCGACGCTGAGGTTCCCGTCTCTGATCGTGACCGCACGCATCGGCCGGAACCCTACCCGTAGGAGCAATCCGAACGCCGATCCGGAATCGCACGAGCCTGTAAAGGTAGCCTTGACAAGACAGCCTTGTAAAGGCTATCTTGACAAGTCATGGACGAAGCTCGGTCACCCCTCCAGCTCGACCGCGAGGTGATGGCGATGATGCTCTCGACGAACGTCGAGCTCGTCGCCGACGTGCTCCGCGCCGATGGACAACCCTCGGGGCAGCTTCTCCGCGCGATCGCCGCCACGCGGAGCCTCGAGACGATCGTCGACGACACCCTCCGCGCGCTCGTCGAGCAGGCCCGCGCCGCCGGCCACACCTGGGCCGAGATCGGCGCGATTCTCCACGTCAGCCGCCAGGCGGCGTTCCAGCGCTTCGGCGGCAGCCGGCGCCCGCCCGCCGGCGAGGAGGGGGTAGCGGTGCCAGTGCAGGACGCGGCCGAGCATGCCGTGCCGGTGCTCGAGGCCTTCCTGGACAGCCGCTGGGGCGACGCGCGGGCGACGTTCGACGAGCGGATGCTCGGAGCCTGCTCGGTCGAACTCCTCGCCGACGTGCGCGAGAAGGTGCTCCGCGAGGCCGGCGAGGTCCAGGCGCTCGGCACGCCGGCGGTGTCGGTGCGCGACGGCTACACGATCGTCGACATCCCGGTCGCGCTCGAGCGGGCCGACGGCTTCGGTCGTGTCGTCCTGAACGCCGATCGCCAGGTCGCCGGCTTCTTCATCCGCCCCAGGGAGGCAATGTCGTGAACCAGCGTCCACCGCAACTGTCACCGCCGCGGCTCATCGCCGGCCTCCTATTGCCGTTGGCCGTCTACCTGATCATCCGCGCCGTGATCGGCTCGTCGACGGGCGCGCTCGCGATCACCGAGGCAGCCTCGGCCGCGTGGTTGCTCGTCGGAGCGATCGTCCGCCGCCGGGTCGACCCGATCGCGGTCGTGTCGGTGCTGACCGTGGCGATCGCGCTCGCCGCCTACGCGCTCACGGGTGGCGATCCGCTCGCCCTCGAGCTTCGCCGCGGCGCCGTCACCGGCACGCTCGGGATCGCCGCGCTCGCGTCGATCGCGCTCGGCCGTCCGCTGCTCGTCCTCGTCGCCGAGCACGTCGGGAAGCTGAACCCCGAACGCCGGCCCGAGATCGAGGCCAGGCTGGCTGACCCGGCGCGGCGGCGGTCGGCGACGATCCTGACCGCGATCATCGGGGCGATCTTCACCATCGACGGCGCAAGCCAGATCGCGCTCGCGCTGACCGTCCCGACGCGGATGTTCGTCGCCGACTCGACCGCGGTGCGGATCGTCGTGCTCGGCACCGGCTTCGTCATCACGGCTTGGTACGTCCGCCAGCAGAAGCACCGGCGGACGCCGGACCGCTCGCGAGCGACCTAGGATGACCGACGCGCGACCTACGACAGGACCGTGACCAGCGTCCCGTACGTCAGGTAGCCCCACGCCTGCTCGGCGGCGGTGTAGGGAACCTCGATGCACCCGAGGCTCTGCGGCGACCCGTAGGACGCGCGGGGCATGTAGTGGACGGCGTCGCCACCGTTGAAGTACGCGACCCACTGCACGAAGTCCGCGTAGTGCGACCCGTCCGGGTTCGTGCCCTGCATCGTCTGGCTTCGCAACCGCTCGAACACCGGGAAGGTGCCGGGTGCCGTCCCCCTGCCACCGATGCCCGTGTTGGCCGGAGTGTGCACGACCACGTGCCCGTTGTGGTAGACGGTGAGCGATTCGGGGCTGCTCTCGGTCGCCACCGCGTAGCTGTAGCCGTCCTGGTTGAACTGGCGATGGACGCGGGCGCTCAGGAGTGCCTGCCACACGGCCGCGCTGACGACGCCGTCGATAGCGAGCCCGTGCTGGGACTCAAACGCCATCACCGCGCCCCTGAGCACGATCGAGGGGTCATGGATCCAGAGCGAGCTCAGCTGCGACGGCCACTCGGCGCCGAGCGCCAGCCGCCCGGCCGGCGGTTGGAAGATCGCCCGGAGCTGCCCGGCGGCGTTGCCGGGAGCCGGCTGATGCCGGATCGAGGTGAGGTGGACGGGCAGGTAGCGGAGCTCGGCGAGAAGCTGGGTGAGCCTCACGTCGGACCCGTTCTGAACGACGAACTCCACCGTGGAGGCCCGACGCAGCTCGGCGCCGTCCGCGGCCGTCAGCGCCCTGGGGACGGCGACGTGCACGACGGTGCCGGGCAGGTACGCGCCGGTCGGCGTGAAGGCGAGCGTCGTCGGGTTCGGCTGCGACCAGGCGCCGGCAATCCGTGGCGACAGCCTGGGCTCGGTCCGCGCCGTCACGGGGGCGAGCGGCGTGGAGAACCGCAGCGCGATCGTGGCGTCGCCGGGAGCCGAGCCCTTCGGAGACACGGAGGTCAGCCGGAGCGCGGGCGTACGGGGCGTCGCTGCCTGCGCCGACCCGGCGCCAACGGCGACGAGCAGGAGTGCAACAGCGAGCCGAACCGCGTGGGCGCCGCGAGCTCTCATGCTTTCGAAACTACCCCTCTGAGCACGCTACAAGCGTTCCAACAGCGCCACGCACTCGATGTGCGGCGTCTGCGGGAACATGTCGACCGCCCGCACCCGTCGCAACCGGTACCCGCCGTCGGCGACGAGCTGCGCTGCGTTCGGCGCGAGCGTCGTCGGGTTGCACGAGACGTACACGATCCGCCGCGGACCGGCCTCGATCACGCGGCGCACCACCTTCTGCGACAGGCCCGAGCGCGGCGGATCGACGACAAGCACGTCGGGGCGGCCGGCGCGCTCGACGAGCTCGCGCAGCGCGAGGCGCACGTCGCCGGCGAAGAACCGCGCGTTCTCGACCTCGTTCAGTTTGGCGTTCGCGATCGCGTCGGCGATCGCATCCTCGGCCAGCTCCAGCCCCCACACCTGGCCGGCGCGGGGAGCCATCAGCAGCCCGATCGTGCCGATCCCGCAGTACAGGTCGTAGATGCGATCGGACGCCGCCGGCGCGGCATATTCGATCGCGAGCCGGTAGAGCTGCTCGGCCATTTCGGTGTTCGTCTGGAAGAACGCGCTCGGGGAGATCTGCACGCGCATGCCGCCGATCTCCTCCTCGAGCCGGTCGCTGCCCGCGAGCAGCTCGGTCTCGCCGCCCTGAGTGGTCTCGGCGACACTGTCGAGCCGGGTCCAGAGCAGCCCGCCCACGGGGTCGACCGCCCGGACGAGCCCCTCGCGATCTAGCCGACCCGGGCTCGTCACGAGCCGGACCTGGAGCTCGCCGCCCGTCCGGCTCTCACGGACCACGAGGTTCCGCAAGAAGCCCTCCCCGCTAAGACGATCGAACGCGGTCAGCCCCTGAGCGCGGCACCAGTCGACGACCCGATCGCGAACCGCGTTGCCCGCCGAGGACGCAAGCAGACAATCGGTGATCTCGACGATCTCATTCCAGCGGCCGGGCGCGTGGAAGCCGCACACGAGCCGACCGGCGCCGTCGGTGCCGAACGAGTACTCGAGCTTGTTGCGGTAGCGCCACGGCTCGACCGCCTCAACGATCGGCTCGAGCTCGAACCCGTCGAGCCGTCCGATCCGGCGGAGCGCATCGTCGACCTGCGCGTGCTTGGCCTCGAGCTGGCGCTCGTACGGCAACACCTGCCACGGCGCGCCCGGGTGGTGCGCCTTGCGCTCGATGCGATCCGGGCTCGGTTCGAGCACCTCGACCACCCGCGCCTCGGCGTACGCGCGCTTTGACTTCTCGACGACCGCCCGCACGCGGTCTCCGGGGATTCCGTCGGCGACGAACACGACGTAGCCGTCGAGTCGCGCCACGCCGGCGCCACCGAACGCGAGCGAGTCGATGCTCAGCTCGAGTTCGTCACCGCGGCTGGGTCGGGTTCGAGTTGCTCCCGGGGCAGAGTCCACGCCTTTAGCATGGCAGCCGCATGGATCTCGACGCCTACAGGCACTCGGCCGAGACGTTCACGACCGAGATGATGCGCGAGTACTACCGCCATTACGCGGGTCTCCAGGACAGCTTCGAGCTCGAGCCGATCTATGCGCGCCACGGCGATCTGTTCACTCGCGATGCGGTGCTGGCACTCCGCGACCTCGAAGCCCGCGCCACCGGCGGCGGCAGCAGCACCGGCGCGGGCAATGGCCCCGGCGCGGGCAATGACGACGGGCGCCGGCGGGCCCGGATGCTGCTCGATTTCGCGGTCGAGGGGTATGTCGGCGAGGCGACCAAGGCCGTCGAGGAGGAGCTCGCCCACACCGAGGCGGCGCTGAGGATCGAGGTCGGGGACGAGCTCCTGGGCTTCCGCGAGGCGCCGGTTGCGCAGGCCAACGAGCCCGACGCCAGTCGGCGCGCCGAGATCGAGCGCGCGTTGCTCGTGGCGACTGACGAGCAGCTCGGGCGCCACTACCGCGAGCTGATCGAGCGCCAGCACGACTGCGCGGTCGAGCTCGGGTGGGCGAGCTACGTCGAGATGTGCGAGCACTGCAAGGGGATCGACCTGACGGCCCTGTCCGAGCAGACCGCCGCGTTCGCGCAGGCGAGCGCGCCGAGCTATCCGCGGGTGCTCGACCCCGAGCTCCGCCGCACGCTCGGGATCGGCATCGACGAGCTCCGCCGCGCCGACCTGCCGCGCTTCTTCCGCGCGTGCGAGCAGGACCGCCACTTCCCTTCGGCGAGGCTCACTGAGAGCTTCGTCGAGACCATGCGCGGACTCGGGATCGACGTGTCGCGACAGGACGGCGTGACGTTCGACATCGGCGTGCGTCCGAACAAGACGCCGCGGGCGTTTTGCGCGCCGGTGCGCGTGCCTGGCGAGGTGTACCTCGTCGTCGCCCCGGTCGGCGGCCGGGACGACTACGCGGCGCTGTTTCACGAGGGCGGCCACACCGAGCACACCGCGAACGTCGATCCGGGACTGCCGTTCGAGTTCCGCTGCCTTGGTGACAACTCGATCAGCGAGACGTACGCGTTCCTCCTCCAGCATCTGGTCGAGGATCCGGAGTGGCTGTCGCGCCGGCTCGGCGTCGACGACGCCGAAGATCTCGTCTCGCACGCCCGCGCCCAGCGGCTCGTGTACCTGCGCCGCTACGCCGGCAAGATCGTCTATGAGCTCGAACTCCACACAGCTGGAGACGGCGGCCCCGGCGAGTGGGGCGCGCTCGCCCGCCGCTACTCGGAGCTGCTCGGCGACGCACTGCAGATCGAGTGGCCGACCCAGACGTTCCTGGCGGACGTCGATCCGGGTTTCTACTGCGCTTGCTACCTGCGGGCGTGGGCGCTCGAGACCCATCTGCGCTCGCACCTGCGCGGGCGGTTCGGGCCGGCGTGGTTCGAATCCGCCGAGGCCGGAGAGGTCCTTCAACGGTTGTGGCGCGACGGCCAGCGCCTCGACGCCGAGGAGCTGCTCGGCGAGCTGACCGGCGAGCGCCTCGACTTCGGCGTCGTCCTCGCGGACCTCGACCTCGCCCTCGCCTGAGGACTAAGCGCCGCTCACGGCCGCACGAACCGCCGCCGGCTCGGCGTCGAGCTGGCGCAGGATCCGCGCCGCCGCGCCGTTGGGCTCCCGCGTCAACGCGAGCAGGATGTGCTCGGTCCCAATCTCCTCAGCGCCGAGCACCGACGCCTCGCGCGAGGCCCGGTCGATCGCCTCGTTCGCCGCACCGGTGAACGGCAGCTCGTCCATGACCTCCCCGACCCCGATGCCCATCATGCGAACGACTGACGCGCGCACCTGGTCGTAGGTGACGTCGAACGAGGAGAGCGCGCTCGCCGCCGCGCCATCCGGCGCGCGCAGGAGACCAAGCAGGATGTGCTCGGTGCCGATGTAGCTGTGGTGAAGCCCGCGAGCTTCGCCGTTGGCAAGGCGCAGCGCCTCGCGTGCGTGCTCGCTAACGGGAAGCAAGCGCCTTGTCGATCGACGCGAGCACGGACTTGCGGTTGGCGTGGCGCCGCTCGTACTCGCGCACCTTGCGGAGCTCAGCCGGCGAGAGCCCGTCGAGCCTGACCTGGACCTGCGCCGCGGTCAGGTCGTCATAGCCGAGGATCGGGAATGTCTGGCCGACGCCGACGCTGCGCCGCGCGCGATCGGCGCTGCGGACGAGGAGGTCGATCGACTCGCTCCACCGCGAGCCGCGGGTTGCCGGTCCGAGCTGCTGGCGGCCCCGGCCGAGTAACCGCTCGACGTCGGCGAGAAGCTGGTCGGTCTGCTGACGCCCGCGGCTCATCAGCTGCGCGGCAAGCTCGTTGGCGTCCGAGCGGGTGACCCGGCCGCGCTCGGCGGCGTCGTCGAGGACCTCTTGGATCCGCTCGCTCGTCAGCACCACGAGCCCGAGCGGCTTCAGCACCCCGTTCGTCACCTGCTCGGCGAGGCTCGCCAGACCGTCGGTGACGCCGCCGCTGTTCTCCTTCTTGGCGGCGCCGCCGGAGCGGCGCCGGGCACCCTTCGCAGAGGATCGAGCCGAAGCGCCCGGGCCGCTGTTCGACGACCGCGCGCTGCTCGCCCCCCGCGAGCCACCCGACTGGGATTTGGGTGCAGGCATAGTTTGCATGTCTCCTTCCCGGAAGCTCGGTCGGAGCGTAGCCGAACGGTCTCGCGTTACGCGCCGATCAACAACTCGAGCAGCGCCTTCTGGGCGTGGCGCCGGTTCTCCGCCTGGTCCCAGATCCGCTGGCGGTCCCCGTACAGCACCTGCTCGGTGATCTCCTCGCCCGGGTGCGCCGGCAGGCAGTGGAGCGCGATCGCGCTCGGAGCGGCCTCGTCGAGCAGCCCGTCGTCGAGCTGGTACGGCGCCAGTACGCGCCGTCGCTCGGCGGCCGACTCCGGATCGTCGCTCATGCTCACCCACACGTCCGTGTAGACCGCGTCGGCCCCGCGCGCGGCCTCGCGCGGATCGTCGGTGAGGACGCCCGCGCCGTCGGGCTCGAGCTGGTAGCCGTCGGGTGCGGCCACGCGCACCTCGAGGCCCGCGCGCGTGCCGACGATGACCAGCGACCGGGCGACGTTGTTGCCGTCGCCGACGTAAGCGAGCGCCAGCCCCTCGAGCCGGCCGAACGCCTCGCGCATGGTCAGCAGGTCGGCGAGCGCCTGGCACGGGTGGTGGCTCGGGCTGAGCATGTTGATCACCGGCACGGTGGCGTGCTCGGCGAGCTCCTCGATCAGTCGGTCGTCACCGGTGCGGATCCCGATCGCCGCCACGTGGCGCGAGAGGATGTACGCGGTGTCCCTGACCGACTCGCCGCGGGTGAGCTGGAGGTCGTCGGTGCGCAGCACCATCGGATGGCCCCCGAGCTCGTTGATGCCCGCCTCGAACGACAGCCGCGTGCGGGTCGACGGCTTCTGGAAGATCAACGCCACCGAGCGCTTGCGCAGCGCATCCGAGCTGTTCGGCGCCGCCTTGAGCTCGAGTGCACGGTCGAGCAACGCGTCGATCTCTTCAGCGCTCAGCTCCGACCCGGTGATGAAGTGGCGCGGCAAGCCGTGAGTGTACGTTGGCCGAATGGTCGCGCGCGTGCTCACATGGAACCTCAAGCACGGGCGCGCCGTGCCGTCCGCCGGCCACGACCTGTTCGACGAGTTCGCGGCGGCGCTCGGCGGCTGGGCCTGGGATGTCGCGCTGCTCCAGGAGGTGCCGCCGTGGTGGCCGCCGGCGCTGGGCTCGCGCCTCGATGCCGAGCAGCGCTTCGTGCTCACCTCGCGGAACGCGGGGTTGCGCGTCCGCCGCGCGCTGGCGGTCCGCTGGCCGGACGCGATCGAGTCAAACGGCGGCGGCGCGAACGCGATCCTCGTGCGCGGCGACGCGATCGTCGAGCACCGGACCCGGCGCCTGTGCATCTGGCCCGAGCGACGGTGGGTGCACGCGGTGCGGCTGCACCGCGCCGGCGCGTGGCTCGCGAACGTCCACGCCGGCGGCCCGACGCGCGACGCCTTGGGAGCCGCTGACAGCGCCGCGCGCTGGGCCGGCGACGCGCCCCTCGTGCTCGGCGGCGATTTCAACATCCGCGGGCTGGCGCTCGACGGGTTCGCGTGCGCCGCCGGCCACGAGGTCGACTACGTGTTCGTCCGGGGCTTCTCAGTCGCGTCGGACGCCGAGGTGCTCGATCGGGGCCATCTGTCCGATCACGCCCCGCTGGCGGTCACGATCGCTCCCGCGCAATCGCCACCACCTCCGGCGACGCCTTCGCGATAGACCCGCTGTCGAACGGCGGCTCGGGGTCGTACTCGATCGCGAGCTGGATCGCCTGTGCCATCTCGTCGCCGGCGATCCGCGCCGCGAGCGTCAGCGCCATGTCGATCCCCGATGACACGCCGGCCGCGGTGATGACCTTGCCCTGCTCGACCACGCGCCGGTTGACCGGGATCGCCCCGAGGCCGCCGAGCGTGTCCATCAGCGCCCAATGCGTCGTCGCCTCGAGGCCGTCGAGGATCCCGGCCGCGCCGAGCACGAGTGCGCCCGTGCACACCGACGTGGTCCACTCCGACGTCTCGTGGGCGGCGCGCACCCAGTCGAGCATGCGCTCGTCGCGCATCAGCGCGCGGGTGCCGTGGCCGCCCGGCACCACGACCACCTCGGGCGTTCGCAGGTCGCCGAGCGCCCCGTCGGCGACGAGCGTCAGCATCCCGTTCTCGGTCCGCTTCGGTCCGGGCTCGAGCGCGAGGAAGTGCACGTGCGCGTCCGGCAGCCGCGACAGGACCTCGTAGGGACCGATCGCGTCGAGCGCGGTCAGGCCGTCGAAGATCGGGATCGCGACGTCCACGACTACTGGTTGCGGTTCGCCCGCAGTCCGAACCCGCGCAGCATCAGCAGCGCCTTCTCGCCGAGTGTCCCCCGCGCCGGCAGAACGCCCAGCTGAGTGGCCACGTCATAGAGGTCGAAGAAGCCGCGGATCCGCAGCAGCTTCTCGTGCTTCATCTCGGAGTAGAAGATCGCGTGCATGACGACGAACCGGTTGGTCGCCGGCAGTCCGTTGAGCGCCGCCCGGTGAGTCGCGAGCACCTTGCACGGAGCCGCCACGAAGTGCCCGTCGGTCAGCCGTTCACCGGTCTTCTCCATGCGGGCGTCCGGGAACGCCGCCCAGAACTTCGCGGCGTGCTCGCCGAGCGCCTCGAGCCCGTCGAGCGGCTCCGGCGTGAGCGGGTCCTCGTAATGAACCCGGTGGTCGCAGACGGACTCGAACGCGGCCTCGTCCCGGCCGGACCAGGCGACCTCCCAGCCGTCGATAAGCTCGTCGACGGTCACGGCGCGGTGTCGAACACCGGCAGCCCCTCGTCGGGGGTCGACGCCTCGGCGTAGCGCCGGCGAGGGATCCTGCCGGCGCCGCGCGCGAGCGAGCCGGCCTGCACCGCCAGCCGGATCGCGGTTGCCATTGCGACCGGGTCGTGGGCGCGCGAGATCGCGCTCGCGCATAGAACCGCGTCGCACCCGAGCTCGATCGCGAACGCCGCGTCGGACGCAGTGCCGACGCCGGCGTCGAGGATCACCGGCACCCCGGCGCGCTCGACCACGATCGAGATGTTGTACGGATTGCGAATCCCCATGCCGCTGCCGATCGGTGACCCGAGCGGCATCACCGCCGCGCAGCCGACGTCCTCGAGCCGGCGGGCGAGGATCGGATCGTCGGTCGTGTACGGCAACACGGTGAACCCGTCGTCGACGAGCGCCTCGGCGGCGGAGACCAGCTCGACCGCGTCGGGGAGCAGAGTGCGGTCGTCGCCGATCACCTCGAGCTTGATCCAGTCGGTATCGAACGCCTCGCGCGCGAGCTGCGCGGTGATGATCGCGTCGCGGGCGGTGTAGCAGCCGGCGGTGTTCGGGAGCACCTCGACCCCAGCGCCGTCGAGCACATCGAGGATCGAACCTACGTGATCCGGCCCCCGCCCACCCCCGAGGCGCCGCAGCGCGACCGTGCACAGCTCGGCGCCCGAGGCCTCGAGCGCCGCCGCGAGCACGTCGTGGTTGGTGAAGCCGCCGGTCCCGAGGATCAGGCGAGAGCTCAGCTCGCGGCCGGCGATCGTCAGTGGCGCCACGGCGCTCACCCGCCCTGCACCGCCACGACGACCTCGACGCGTGCCCCGTCGCGCAGCTCGACGTCACGCCACTGCGCGCGCGGCACGACCTCGCCTTCGACCGCGACCGCGACCCCTCGCCCCTCGGGCGAGTTCGGAAGCGCCGCGACCACGCTCGCCACGGTCGCGCCCGCCGGCAACTCCTGACGATCGCCGTTGATCGTCACCGAAAGTGTCACGCCGCCACCGCCGGGACGTCGGCAAAGCGCGCCGGCGAGAACTCGTCGGGGATGTTGTTGTCGCCGGTCAAGGCGCCGGCAACCAGCTCCGCGGTGATCGGCGTGAGCAGGATTCCGTGACGGTAGTGACCGACCGCCCAGTGCAGCCCTTCGATCGCGCCCGGGCCGATCGCCGGGGCGTTATCGGGCGTCGCCGGGCGCAGCCCTGCCGACAGCTCGTCGATCACGAGCTCGGTCACCGACGGCAGCAGCTCGAACGCATTTCGCAACAACTCGAACGTGCCACCGGCGGTCACGGTCGTATCGAAACCGCGCTCCTCCATCGTCGCGCCGAGGACGTAGCGGCCGTCGCCCCGCGGGACGATGTACGCGCCGGTCATGCGCAGCACGCGCGTGAGCAGCCCGGGGCCGGCGGGGTCGTGGAGCCGGAGGATTTGACCTTTTATTGGATGGATTGGGATCCGTGCGCCGGCGCGGATGCCATCGAGCGAGCTCGACCAAGGGCCGCCGGCTACCACAACGTTCTCGGTGCTGACCGCGGACCCGTCGGTGAGCCTGACCCCAGTGACGCGATCGCCCGCGGTCGACACCCCGCGCACGGGCGTGCGGAGCCCTAGCTCGCCACCGGCCGCGGTGAGCGCCCTGGCGAGAGCGGCGGTCAGCTTGCGCGGGTCGATCGCGTGGTCGTCGGGAATCTCGAGCGCGAGGCGGAGCGCCGGCGCCAGCGCCGGCTCGAGCCGCCGAGCCTCGCTCGAGCGCAGCCTGGTGACGGCGAGCCCGAGCGATTGTCTGAGCGCGAGCTCGCGGGTGAGCGCCTCGGCCTCGTCGCCGTCGCGCGCGGCGAGCAGCGTTCCGCACCGGAGGTAGCCGGGATCCATCCCGGAGGCGTCGCCCAGCTCCTCCACGAACCCCGGGTACTCCCCGACGCTCGCGAGGCCGAGCCGCATCAGCGGCAACTCGGTCGCGATCGTCTCCGAGATCGGCGCGAGCATGCCGGCGGCGACCGACGACGTTCCGATCCCGGGGGCATCACCGCGCTCGAGCACCATCACCCGCAGACCGCGCTGCGCGAGGCGCCACGCGATCGCGAGGCCAATAGCGCCGGCGCCTACAACGACGACATCGGATGAGCTTGAGCGATTCGGCAACGTGTGCGACTCCCTGCGCCGGCATTATCCGGTTCAGGTTCAGACGGTCGGCGGGGTTGGGTGGGGACCCGGTCCGCCCTCTCAGCCCAGTGGTAGGGCTCCCGTTTTGTCAATCCTAGCGCGGGCGTGGCGGTGGGTTATGTGTCCGGGCGGCGCTGGGTTGCGTGTCCCGTTGGCGCGCTTGCACCGGCAGCTTACGTCGCCACCGTGCGCGCGCTGCGGGCCTGCCCGAGCCCCCAGCTCACGATCCGTTCGGGGTGGATGCGGATCAGCGGCGTCGGCAGCGCGATCGCCTCGCCCCGTCCGCGGACCTCGACCCCGCGCGGCCGCCATGGGTCGATGCTCTCGAGGTCGTCGATCACGATCGCGGCGCGCCCGCTGCGGGCGACGTCGCGGAACTTCTTGGAGCGCTCGAGATCGATCCCAGAGATGTCGATCGTCTCGCGCGCGGCGTTATAGATCCACCCGACCGGCACCACGTGCGGCGTGCCGTCGGCACCGACCGTCGCGAGCCGGCCCAATTGCCGCCCACCTGTCATGTACTTCAGCTCGGCTTCGTTGAACACAGTCATGGCACCCATGATGAGCGGGCACGCGGTGCGAACCAATCGACAATTGGTCCTAAGACCGCGCGCCCGGGACGACGCCCCGGGCGCACCAGGCGCGAGCCTCGAGCTGGAACGACCCGCCGGGGAGAACGGTCCGGCACGCCTCGCGCACGAGTGCCTGCCGATCCTCCGGCATCGAGCGCAGGTACTGCCCCGCCGGCCCGACCGCGAGCGTGAACGGCTCCCAGAAGTCGTCGAACCCCGCGTAGCCTGCGCGGGCGGTGATCGCCGAGCCGATCACGTCCTCCAGGCCGGCGCGCTGGAACGTCTGCACGATGTCGCCGTCGACGGTACCGGGCAGGCGGCGCTCGCCTTGGGCCGCCGGATCGACCCGGCCCACCGCGGCCCAGAAGATCCGCAGCATCGACATCCCGCCGCCCGCGATGTCCCACATGCAGGCAGCGACCACGCCGCCCGGCCGGGTGACGCGCATCATCTCGCTCACGCCCCGGTGGGGATCGCGCATGAAGGCGATCACGAGCGAGGAGAGCGTCACGTCGAACTGTCCGCCGGCCCACGGCAGGTCCTCGGCGACGCCCTCACGGACGTCAGCGCCCGGATTGCGGTCGCGACAGGCGGCCGCGAACTGCGGCGCCGGGTCGATCGCCGCGACGTTCTCGGCGCCGACCCGCGCGACTAGCTCGCGCGTGAGCCCGCCGGGCCCGCAGCCGACGTCGGCAACGCGCAGGCCGGGCCTCACACCGGCGGCGTCGGCGAAGGCGACCGCGAGCGTCGGCGCGTAGCGCCCCATGAAGCGGTCGTAATGCTCTGCCGGCGACGCGAACTGCACCGGTCAATCCAACCCCGCTCGCGGCGCGCAGGCAATGGGGGTCGGACCTCATCTCTTGACGCCGCCCCCTGCCACACTTCGAATTAGTGACAAACCGCCACGAACGCCTGAGATCGGCGCACCTGTACCTGGTCTGCGACGACCAATCGGACGAGTTCCTCGCGGGCGCACTCGGCGCCGGCGTCGACATCGTCCAGCTTCGGATGAAGGACGCGAGCGACGACGCGATCGTGTCCACGGGCCGGAGGTTCGCGTCCGCCGCGGCCGCGCACGGCGCGCTGTTCATCCTCAACGACCGGCCCGACCTGGTGGCGGCGACGGGCGCCGACGGGGTGCACGTCGGCCAGGACGACACCACCGTGGCCGACGCCCGCGCCACCGTAGGACCCGAACGGATCGTCGGCCTGTCGACGCATTCCCCCGAGCAGGTCGACGCGGCGGCCGATGCGGAGGTCGACTACATCGGCGTCGGCCCCGTCCACGCGACGCCGACCAAGCCGGGACGCCCTGCCGTCGGGCTCGACCTCGTCCGGTACGCCGCGGCGCACACGAGCGTCCCGTTCTTCGCGATCGGCGGCATCGCGCCGGCGAACGTGGGAGCGGTGCGCGACGCGGGGGCCACGCGGATCGCGGTCGTCCGCGCGCTGACCGACGCGCCCGATGTGGCGGACGCCGCCCGCTCGCTCCGAGCCGCGATCACCGCGACCGCCGGTCGCCGCCGCAAGGCGCACGTTGGCTCAGCGCGATAGCCGCAAGCGCCGGCGGCGCCGGCCACCGGGGACCGCGCCGGTGGCGACCGCGCCGAGACCGTCGGAGGACGAGCCGGCCGCGCCGGCCGCGCCGGCGCCCGCATCCGCCCCGGCCGCTCCACCGAGCCGATCGGAGGCGCGGAACGCCGCGGTCAGGGCGACGCTGGCGCCGCTCGAGCCCGGCGAGCGGCCGTGGTCGCTCAAGATCGCGGTACTGATTGCAGTGCTGATCGGCGGCGGCGATCTGATCGCGGTGCTCGTCGACGGGCAGTTCAAGGTCGGCGGCGCCCACGCCGGCGCCGGCGGGGTGATCCTGTTCTCCGCGCTGATGCTGGTGTGCGCGGTGGGTATGTGGCAGCTCCGCTATTGGGCCGTGCTCGGATTCCAGGCGATCCTGGCGTTCGTGATCCTGTTCTTCTCGCTGCTCGGCCTGCGCGCGGCGAACCTGCTGGCGGTCGTCGCCTCGGTGGTCGTCGTGTTCGGCGGCGGCTGGCTGTTCTACAAGCTCGTCCGCGTGCTCAGCCGGATCCAGATGCCGCAATACCCTGGCTAAGGCCCGAAAGCGCCCGCGACTCGAGAGGCCCCGGTCGAAATACAGCTGGGGGATGCTTATGTCCCGGAGAGGGCCGCGCCGGGGGAGCTTTCGGGCCTTATACATGCGGGTGAAACGGGCGGTTGAAACAGGCGGCCCCCGCGCGCAAAGCCGCTGCTACCCAGGACCGTTCTATAGTCTCCGGCCGCATGGCTGACGCCTCTTACGACTGCATCGTGATCGGTTCCGGACCCGGCGGCTATGTCGCCGCGATCCGCGCCGCCCAGCTCGGGATGAAGACCGCGGTGATCGAGAAGGACGAGGTCGGCGGCCGCTGCCTGAACTACGCCTGCATCCCCGCGAAGGCCGTCCTCCGGGTCGCGGACGTTCTCTCCGAGATCCGCGAGGCCAGCGAGTTCGGAATCAAGGTCTCAGAGCCCGAGGTCGACTTCGCCGGCGTGACTGCGCGCCGCCAGAAGGTGATCAAGACCCTGACCGGCGGCGTCTCGGGCCTCTTCAAGAAGAACGGGATCGAGCTGATCGAGGGCGAAGGCGCGCTAGCCGGCGCCGGCGCAGTCACGGTCGGCGGCAATCAGATCACGGCGAAGACGATCATCCTCGCCACCGGATCGGTCAAGAAGCCGATCCCGGGTACACAGTTCGGCGGTCGCGTGATCGGCACCGAGGAGGCCTGGGCCCTAAACGAACTCCCCAAGACGCTCGCCGTGGTCGGCGCCGGCGCATCGGGCGCCGAAATCGCCTCCGCATATGCCCGGCTGGGGTCAGAGACTCTCCTATACGAGGCGCTCGACCGGGTCCTCCCGACGGAGGACGCGGACATCTCAAAGCTCGTCGAGCGGGGCCTCAAGCGCCAGGGCATGTCGATCCACACGAGCACGTTCGTCGAGAACATCGTGACCACCGATTCGATGTGCCGGTTCACGCACGCCGGCGAGCCGCGCGAGGTCGAGTGGCTCGTGATCGCCGCCGGGCGCGGCCCGGACATCCAGGCCCTCGGCCTCGACGCCGCGGGCGTCAAGATCGCCGACAACGGCCTGATTGAGGTCGACGGCGCGATGCGCACGAGCCTCGCGGGCGTGTATGCGATCGGCGACATCGTGCCCGGGCCGGCGCTCGCCCACAAGGCTTCCGATGAGGGCGTGATCGCGGTCGAGGACGCGGCCGGACTCGAGACCCACCCGATCGAGTACATCGACATCCCGCGCGCCACTTTCTGCACTCCGAACGTCGGCAGCTTCGGTCTGACCGAGGCGCAGGCCCGCGACCAGGGCTACGACGTCGTCGTCGGCAAGCTCCAGTACGGCGCGGTCGGAGCCGGGACCGTATACGGCGACCGGACCGGCCTGGTCAAGATCGTCGGCGAGAAGCAGTACGGCGAGCTGCTCGGCGGTCACATCGTCGGCACCAAGGCCACCGAGCTGATCCAGGAGCTCGTCAACGTCCGCGCGCTCGAGGGCGGATATCCCGAGGTCGCCCGGATCGTCCACGGGCACCCGACGCTCTCCGAAGCGGTGATGGAAGCCGGCCGGGCGGCCGACGGCTGGTTGATTCACGGGTAGTGCAGCCGGTCTTCTATTACGACCTCGGCAGCCCGCAGTGCTATTTACTCGGCGAGACGATCATGTCGACGTTGCCGGTGGTGCCGGAATGGGAGCCGGTTCTCGCCTCGCAGATAGCCGGGTCCGAGCCGCAAGCAGAAACTGACCGCTCAGAGGTCGAGCGGCTGGCGATCGCGCTCGGCGTGCAGGCTCTCCGCTGGCCGAGAACCTGGCCGCCCGCCGACACGGCGCGCGCGATGCTCGCGGCGACGTACGCCAAGAAGGTCGGCCGCGGCGTCGCGTTCTCGCTCGCCGCGTTCCGGCAGACCTTTGCCGGCGGACGCGACATCGGCGACGAGAACACGGTGCTCATCGCCGGCGCGGCCTGCGAGATGCACCCGGTGGCGCTCACCAAGGGCATCGGGCTGCGATCGACCGCGGACGCGCTCAAGGACGCGGCAACACGCGCCCAGGAGGCCGGCATCAAGACCGTCCCCGCGATCCAGATCGGCGACCAGACCTACGAGGGCGCAGAAGCGATGGCCCGGGGCGGGGCAATCCGATGAAGGCCAACCGCCTCTATCACCTGATCGTGTCGCGCGCGGGCCGCGAGCCGGCGTTCCTGTCGGACCCCAACCGCACCGACCGGATCGAGGTCGTCTCCGTCGACGACGGCGAGGTGATGCTGTATTGGACGGTCAGCCCGAAGCAGGCCTCCAGGTTGCTCAAGCTACTGCGCGCCGACCTCGCGAGTCTCGACGCCGAGGAGTTCGTCGACAAATGGCTCGACGCCGATGCGGAGGAGTCCTGAGCGCGCGATGTCCCCGCGCAAAGCCGCCGAGTTAGCGCGCACACTGCGGCCGGCGATCGGCGACGAGCGCGTGCTGGCCGCGATCGCGAGCATCCCTCGCGATCGGTTCGTGCCCGCCGACCAGCAGGATCGCGCGTACGCGAACATCGCGCTTCCGATCGCGTGCGACCAGACGATCTCTCAGCCCCTCGTCGTCGCCCGCATGCTCGAAACCCTCACCCTCGCGCCGACCGACCGCGTGCTCGACGTCGGGACCGGCTCCGGTTACCACGCGGCGCTGCTGTCGCTGCTCGCGGGGCACGTGTGGACGATCGAGCGCCACCGTCGCCTGAGCGCGCTCGCCGAGCGGGCGATCAACGACCTCGGGATCGACAACGTCACGTTCGTCGTCGGCGACGGCTGGGACGGACTCCCCGTAGAGGCGCCGTTCGATGCGATCAACGTCGCGGCGGCGACCGAGGGCGTGCTCAGCGCGCTCGAGCAGCAACTCGCCGACGGCGGCCGCCTCGTGGCGCCGGTCGGCGCCAAGCAGCAACACTTGATCCTGACCCGGCGGACCGCTAACCGGCTAGTCCGCCGGCAGCTCGAGGCGGTCCAGTTCGTCCCGCTCGTCCACGGCGTCTCCGAATAGACCCCCGCGGACCGGGACGGAGCCGGGGTCCAGCCGACGCCGCATCACCTCGATCGCCACCGGGCTCGAGTCCACGAGCACGAACCGCCGGCCGAGCCCCCGGCACACCGCGCCGAGGGTCCCCGACCCCGCAAACGGATCCAGGCACCAGCCGCCCGGCCGCGACGACGCGGCCACCATCCGCCGCAGTACGCCCTCGGGCTTCTGGGTCGGGTAGCCAGTCTTCTCGCGGCTGTTGGTCGGCACGATCGTGTGGAACCAGACGTCCGTCGGGCGCTTCCCGCGCGCGGCCTTCTCGGCGCTCACGAGCCCGGGCGCCATGTACGGCTCGCGTTCGACCGCGTCGGCGTCAAACCAATGAGCGCCCGGGGTCCGCACATAGACCAGGATCGTGTCGTGCTTTGCCGGCCACCGCCGGCGTGGCTTGGCCCCGTAGTCGTAGCTCCAGATCAGCTCGTTCAAGAAGGCATCTCGGCCGAACAACTCGTCGAGCAGCAGCTTGCAGTAGTGCGCCTCGCGGTAATCGATGTGGAAGTAGAGCGTCCCGTGCGGCGCCAGCAGCTCGCGCGCTCTCTGCAACCGAACCTCGAGAAAGCCGAGGTAGTCCACGAATGAATCGTCATAGCTCAGCGACCGCAGTAGCGTCGAGCGATAGCGCCGCCCGCCGAACCCGACGCGATCACCGTCGACCGACGCCTCGACCGAAAGCGAGCGCCGCGCCTGCGCCCGCCCGGTGTTGAACGGCGGGTCCATGTAGATCAGATCGAACGCGCCGGCTGGCAGCTTTGCGAGCACGGCGGCGTTGTCGCCGGCGACGACAAGGTCGTCGTCGAGCACGGTCGGATCCTCCGCGGTCTGAAAGCGCACCGCGCCACCGTATCGACGCGCACGGCGAGACCCTGGGCGGGTGGGTCCGAATCCGGGCCTCTTACACCCACCTGACGCCCCAAAACGCTACGATCGCTGTTCGGTGTTGACTAACCGCTACCACGCGCTGCGCAATTCTGCGTTCGGCGTGCGGCTCGCGAACTCCTCGATTGGTCGCAGGGTGACTCAGTCGCCGCTGCGCGCCCGCATCACCCGCTACACGCTCGGCTCGATGGTCGCCGCGGCGACCAGCGCGGTCGTGTTCGCGTTGTTTTACGTGATGGGCTTCGGCACCACCACGTGCTCGGTCGTCGCGTTCATCGCCGGCGCGATCCCCAACTGGATCCTGAACCGCCGCTGGGCGTGGAGGATCGAGGGACGGGTGGCGTTCGGACGCGAGATCGTCGCGTACGTGATCGTTTCGATGGTGACGTTGTTCATCACCGCCGAGGCGACGGGCTGGACCCAGCGCCACGTGCAGAACATCCCGGCACACCACGGCATTCGGGTGCTGCTCGTGACCGCGTCCTACCTCGCGGTGTTCGCGATCCTGTTCGCCGCGCGGTTCGCGGTCTACGAGGTGTGGATCTTCTCGGGGCGCAGCCGCATCCGTGCCGGCTTGCGGTCGCGCCTCCAGGTGCGCAGCGCCGCGCGGGCGAACCGCACGCCGTAGCCGAAGTTCCCGCCCTTCTTGGTGCTGGTCGCGTGGGTGCCGCGGTCGCGCATCGTGGTCGGCACCTCGCCGAGCCGGTAGCCGTGCAGAGCGGCCGAGATCATCAGCTCCGAGGCCTGGTACTGCGGCTGCTCGAGCACGACATCCGCGGTCACCTCGGCGCGCATCGCACGGATCCCGCACGCCGGGTCGGTGATCCGGTGGCGGACGAGCACGCTGATGAGCGCGCCGAACACGAGCACGCCCAGATGGCGCACGCGGTCGGTCGTGAGCTCGGCGCCGAGGCGGCGGGAGCCTGAGATGAAGTCGGCCTTGCCCTCGAGGATCGGCTCGACCACGCGGCCGAGCTCCTCGGGCTCGTACTGGCCATCGGCGTCGATCGTCGCGATCACTTTCGCGCCGCGCGCGCGCGCTAGCCAGTAGCCGAGCTTGAGCGCCGCGCCCTGGCCGCGGTTGACCGGCACGTCGCATACGAGCGCGCCGGCGCTGGCCGCCTTCGAAGCCGTCAGGTCACGGGCGCCGTCGACGACGACGATCACCTCGAGCTTCAGACCGGCCGCCTCGCGCGGGATCTCGTCAACCACCTCGGCGACGGTCGGCTCCTCGTTGTAGGCCGGGATCACGATCGCGAGCGGCGCGCCGAGACCGGGCGGATGCGTCCCGAGGAACGCCATCGCGGCGCCGCGCTCCTCCGGCGCGAGGCGCTCGAGCTCGGCGTCGAGCTCGAACCCGCTGCGCTCGGCGTCCGCGCGGATCGCACGTTCGGTTCCGGGGAGGATCGTCATCGGCTGCCTCCCGCGGTCACGGGCGCCGCCGGCGCACCCGCAGCGATCGCGTCGACGTCGGCGACCGACCACTCTTTCCACACGCCCCGCAGCCCGGTTTCGAAGTCGAACTCGGGCGACCACCCGGCGGCCAGCGCCTTGCTCGGATCGACGATCACGGCCGGCATCTCGCCCGGACGCGCCGAGCCGTGCTCGACCGTGAAATCGGCTCCGGTGACCGCGCGCACCGCGTCGACGACCTCGAGCACCGAAAGCGAGGTCCCCGAGCCGATCACGGTCGGGCCCTTCCAGTCTTCGTTGACGAGCCCGAGCCGGACCGCCGCGATCACGTCGCTGGCGTGGACGTAGTCGCGCACCTGTTGCCCGTCGCCGTAGATCTCGAACGTCCGTCCGAGCCGGATCGCGCGCATCAGGCGCGCCACGATGCTGTCCTTGGCCTGCATGCCCGGACCGTACACGTTCGTCAGTCTGAGATACGCACACCGCAACCCGTAGGAGGCGGTGTAGGCGGACATCAGCATCTCGGCGGCCGCCTTCGTGGCCCCGTAGGGCGTGAGCGGCCGCAGCGTCGCGGCTTCGGTGATCGCGGGCGCGTCCATCGGCCCCGTGACGGCATTGGTCGACGCGAACACCAGCGAGCTCGCGCCGGCCGTGCGCGCCGCTTCGAGCAGCGCGTGCGTGGCCGCGACGTTGGTCGTGAACGTCAGGTCGGGCTGCTCGAGCGAGCGCAACACCGACGTCACCGCCGCCAGGTGGACGACCGAGTCGATGCCGCCGGCGAACGCGGCCTCGAGCGCGTCAAGATCGGCGATGTCCCCGACGACGATGTCGACCTCGGGGTCCGGGTGGGGCTTGAGGTCAACGACGCGGACGTGCGCACCCGCGCGCGTGAGGCCGGCCACGGCGTGGCGCCCGATGAATCCCGACCCACCGGTCACCAGGATCCGGCGTCCGCGGAGGCTGCCCTCCGACGATATCTCCGCGGACGAGAGGCTCACGTCTTGGCCAGGGCGCTGATCGACGTTTGCGGCAGCTCGCTGGTGGTCGCGCGCCAGCTCACCGTCGGCATGATCGCCGCGAGGTCGACCCGCTCCTTGTGGCGCTCGACGACCTCGAACAGGTGGTCGATAAGCGCCATCGACAGCAACGTCGGCTTCAGCCCCAGGTCCACGAGCGCGGTGTGCTTGGCGTTGTAGTAGTGATCCTCGGCCTCGACGCGCGGGTTCTCGACCTGCTCGATGGTCGCCTCGCCCGGATATTCCTCGGCGATCGTGTCGGCGATCTGACGGATCGAGAGATGCTCGGTGAACTGGTTGAAGACGCGGAACTCGCCTCGATCCGCGGGGGTCTCCGAGGCCAGCCGGATGCACTCGACGGTGTCGACGATGTTGATCAGGCCCCTGGTCTGCGAGCCGTTCCCGTAGACCGTGAGCGAGTGGCCGAGCACCGCCTGGATGACCATCCGGTTCAGCACCGTGCCGAACACGCCGTCGTAGTCAAAGCGCGTGGCTAGCCGCGGGTCGAGCTTTGTCTGCTCGGTGTCGGCGCCGTACACGACCCCCTGGTTGAGGTCGGTCGCGCGCAGGCCCCAGATGCGACACCCGAACTCGATGTTGTGGCTGTCGTGCACCTTGGAGAGGTGGTAGAACGAGCCGGGCCGCTTCGGGTACAGGACGCGATCCTTGCGGCCGTTGTGCTCCAGCTCGAGCCAGCCCTCCTCGATGTCGATGTTCGGCGTGCCGTACTCGCCCATCGTCCCGAGCTTGACCAGATGGATGTCGCGGTCGATGTCGGCGATCGCGTACATCACGTTGAGCGTCCCGACGATGTTGTTGGTCTGCGTGTACACGCAGTGGGCCTGGTCGATCATCGAGTACGGCGCGGCGCGCTGCTCGCCGAAGTGGACGATCGTGTCGGGGCGGAAATCGCCGACCATCTCATGGACGAAGGCCGCGTCGCACAGATCACCCACGTAGCTCTTGATCGTCTTGCCGCCGACCTCGGCCCAGGCGGCTACGCGCTCCTCGAGCGTGGCGATCGGCACCAGGCTCTCCACGCCCATCTCCTCGTCGTACTGACGGCGCGCGAAGTTGTCGTTGACCGCTACCTCGTGCCCGAGAGCCGAGAGATGCAGCGCGGTCGGCCAGCCCAGGTATCCGTCACCGCCAAGAACCAAAATTTGCATGTGTAGCCGCTCCAATGCCTGGCGTTCGACTGGGGGATCTTTTGAGCGCTCTCGTCCCTGCTAGGCGGCGCGTCATTAGGCCAAGTACCAGGCAAGACATGGCCTGCGAGCGCAGGAGGATAGCCGACGAGCCGTACGCGAGACGTAAGAGCCAAGCCGCGTACGGGCCGCCCGCCACAGGCGACATTAGAGGACATTCACGATTTCCGGGCTGAAGAGGCCCGTCACTGCTACTGCTACCGTCCCCGCGGTCCTTGTCTGAGCAGATCCTAGACGCACCGCCCGCCGAAGTCCCGGGCGGCTCCTCGGCTGAACGCGGACGCCCCGCCGGCCCGGACTGGGCCAAGTTGATCCACCGCTATCGGTGGATGCTGACCGCTGCCGGACTGCTGATCGTGTCGCTCGCGATCGTGCTGTACGCGCGCACGCGCCCGGGCTACGACCCGTACGGATGGCTCGTGTGGGGCAAGCTCACGCTCCACCTCAAGCTCGACACGAACGGCGCCCCGTCGTGGAAGCCGCTGCCGTACCTGTTCACGGTGCCGTATGCGCTCGTCGGCCGCTACGCGCTGTGGCTGTGGATGGTCACCTCGGTGGCGATCTCGCTGAGCGGGCTGATCTTCGCGTGGCGGATCGCGTTCCGCCTGACCTACTCGCGCCCCGAGCGTCGCTACGCGTCCTACGTTGCCGGGCTGTTCGCGGCGGCGTTCGTGCTGGCGATGCAGGACCCGGTCGGCAACTACAACTACACGCACTACATCCTCAGCGCGGAGTCCGACACGATGATCGTGTCGCTGTGCCTGCTGGCGGTCGACCTGCACCTGTCCGGCCACCACAAGGCCGCGTTCTGGATCTGGTGGCTCGGGTCGCTCGGACGGCCCGAGGTGTGGCCGTTCTACGGGCTCGCCGGCTTGTGGCTGTGGCGTGGGTACCCGAGCTACCGGCGCTGGCTGTATGGATCGGTGGTGGCGCTGGTGTTCCTGTGGTTCGGGATCCCGGGCCTGACCTCCAAGAGCCTGCTGACCGCCGGCAACGTCGCCGAGAACTCGCCGCGGGAGATTCACGGCAACAAGGTCACAGGCGTGATCACGCGCTTCCACGAGCTGCTGCCGAACACGGTGTGGGTGATGGCGGTACTCACCGTGGCGTGGGCGTTCTGGCGCCGGCGGATCGCGATCCTGGTCCTCACCGCGGGAGTGGTGCTGTGGGTACTGGTTGAGATTGCGTTCGCCCTCCACGGCTTCCCGGCCGTGCCTCGGTACATGTTCGAGGCCGGCGCGGTCGTCGGAATCCTCGCCGCGGTGTTCATCGGGCGGATCGTCCATGAGCTCCCCGGGCTGCTGTCCGCGCTCGGGCAACGGATCGCCAGCGGGGTGGGCGGGCGTCCAATCCCCGGATCGCTGGCCACGTTTGTCGGCACGTGGGGCACCGTGCTCGCGGTCGTCCTGATCTCGGGCACGATGCTTCCGGCGGCCCACCGCCAGGAGCGCCTCGAGCGGACCGATCTGCGAGGCGAGCGAGCGCGCACCGTGCTGATCGGCCATCTCCGCGGCGTGGTCACGACGCTCGGCGTCTCGAACATGTTCGCGTGCGGTCAGCCGAACATCCCGATCGGCTACCAGAGCGTGTTCGCGTGGTACGCCGGCATCAAGACCGGTGTGCTGTACGTCAGCCCGGGATACCTCAAGGCGCACCCGCACCCGCTGGTCAACATCTACCCGATCGCCGGCGCGGGCTGGAAGGTGTTCCCGAGCCACGTGGACCCGGCGCACCAGGCCGCGTGCAGCAAGATGAACCTCATCTACCACGGCTCATGACGCCGTGCGCTCCCGGCGTAGGGCCGCTGGTCGCAGACGCCTCGCGCTCGCCGGCGGGGCGCTTGTCGCGTTTGTCGCGCTGATCGCCGGCGCGATCGCGCTCGCCACCTCGCGCGGGCCGTCGCCCCCGCCGCCGCTCCCGCTCCCGGGCATCGGCCAGCCGGCGCGCGCGGGCGATCCGTTCGCATACGTGCCGAGCCGCGAGTCGGACTTCGTCGACCGGACGATCGCCGGCACCGACCACCCGCTGTTCGTCAAGAGTCCCGGCGGCGCGGTGGCGACCGCGCAGCGGGTCGCGGCGTGGCGGGGGCGGATCGACCGGGCGGTCGCCGGAACCAACATCGACCCGAACGTCCTCGAGGCGCTCGTGTTCGTCGAGAGCGCCGGCCGGCCCAACGTGATCGCCGGCAACGATCCGGCCGACGCTTCCGGGCTCACGCAGATCCTGGCCGAGACCGGCCAGTCGCTGCTCGGGATGCACGTCAACCTCGCGCGCAGCCGGCAGCTGACCGGCAAGATCGACCTGGCGGCCAGCCAGGGGCGGCTCGGGCAGGTGGCGCGCCTGCAGACCCAGCGCGCCAAGATCGACGACCGGTTCGACCCCGCCAAGGCGCTCGCGGCGACCGTCCGCTACCTCCAGATCGCCGAGCAGCACTTCGGGCGCGCCGATCTCGCGGTCGAGTCCTACCACATGGGAATCGGGAACCTCCAGAACGTCCTGAACGACTACGACGGCGGCAAGCCGGTGCCGTACGCCCAGCTGTACTTCGACACCGCGCCCGACCACCACGCGAGCGCGTACAACCTGATCTCGGGCTTCGGCGACGACTCCTCGCTGTACTACTGGCGCATCCTCGGCGCGGAGCAGATCATGCACCTCTATCGGACCGACCCGGACGCTCTGAACCGGCTGAGCTCGCTCCAGACCGCGGTCGACTCGCAGGCGTACGTGCTGCATCCGCCGGATGAGGTGCACGCGTTCGCCACCCCGGACGCGCTCGACGACGCCTACGCCCAGCACAAGATCCTGCCGCTCCCCTCGAACGCGCGGGCGCTGGGGCTTTTGTACGACCCGGGCATCGGCTCGCTCGCGCCCCAGCTCAAGGCCAAGCCGGCGCTGTATCGTGGGCTGCGCGCGCCGGCGCTCGACCTGCTGATCGAGCTCGCGGCTCGCGTGCGCGCGCTGTCGGGTGGCGCGGCGCCGCTGATCGTGACGAGCGCGGTGAGCGATGAGCGCTACCAGCAAGCGCTCGGGGTCAGCGATCCACCGGCCGCGGCCGGCTGGTCTTTCACGATCGAGCGCCACTACATCAACCGCGCTCAGGCCGACGCATTCCAGGCGGTGCTCGACCGCCTCCAGGCGCTCAATGTGATCGCGTGGGTCCGGTTCCCCTCCGAGATCGAGGTGACCGTGGCCTCCGACGCCTCGCAGGTCCTGGTGCACGGCCCATGAGTGTGTGGGCCCACTCGCGCTTAGCGGGTAGTTTGAGGCCACGATGTTCGCCGTCGCCCGCCCACCCGACGACCTCCTCGCCCGGGTCCCGGATTTCCCGTTCAAGCCCAAGTACCGCAAGTACGCCGGTTTGCGCCTCGCCTATGTCGACGAGGGCAAAGGACCGCCGGTGGTATTCATCCACGGCGAGCCGACGTGGTCGTTCCTATGGCGGAAGGTGATCCCCCCCGTGAGGGACGCGGGCTTTCGCTGCATCGCGCTCGATCTGCCCGGGTTCGGGCGCTCGGACAAGCCGATCGACGTCGAGTGGTACACGTACGACCGCCACACCGAGAGCGTGGCGACGCTGTTCGCCGACCTGAAGCTCCGGGACGCCACGATCGTCGTCCACGACTGGGGCGGGCCGATCGGCCTGCGGATCGCGGTCGAGCAGCCGGACCTTGTCGGCCGCATGGTCGTGCTCGACACCGCGCTGTTCACCGGGCACCAGAAGATGACCGACGCGTGGATGGCGTTCCGCGAGCTCGCCCAGCGCAGCGAGGACCTGCCGATCTCGTTCCTGATCCGCGCGGGGTGCAGGGTGCCGCTCGCGCCGAGCGTGATCGCCGCCTACGAACGGCCGTTTCCGAACCCGGCCTCCAAGGCCGGCGCCCGCGCGGTCCCGCTGATCCTGCCGACGACGCCGCAGATGGCCGGCGCCGCGACCTGCCAGCGCGTGCTCCAGCAGCTCGGCTCCGACGAGCGGCCGAAGCTGATCATCTGGGGCGGGGAGGACCCGATCCTTCCGGTTCAGTCCGGCTGGCTGTTCGCGCGCGCGATCGGCGCCGAGGTCGACCACGTGATCCCCGGGGTCGGCCACTACCTCCAGGAGGACGCGGGGGCGCAGCTCGGGCGCATGATCAGCGGGTGGCTGAAGCGAACCACGCCGGGAAAACGATGACTGCGGCGATCCGGTGACCGAAGCGATCCGCACTCCCGACGAACTGCTCGCCGGGCTCCCGCTATTCCCGTTCGAGTCCTCCTACCGCGAATTCGACGGGCTCCGGCTCGCCCACGTCGACGCCGGTGAGGGCCCGCCGGTCGTGTTCCTCCACGGCGAGCCGACGTGGTCGTTCCTGTGGCGTCACGTGATCCCACCTGTAAGGGACGCGGGCTACCGCTGCATCGCGCCCGACCTGCCAGGGTTCGGGCGGTCTGACAAGCCGATCGACATCGGCTGGTACAGCTATGACCGCCACACCGAGAGCATCCTCGCGCTCGTCGACGAGCTCGACCTCAGGGACGCGACCGTCATCGTCCACGATTGGGGCGGGCCGATCGGGCTACGGGTCGCGGTCGAGCGGCGAGAGCGGGTCGCGCGGATCGTCGTACTCGACACCGGCCTGTTCACCGGGCACCAGAAGATGACCGATGCCTGGATGGCCTTCCGCGCGTTCGTCGAGCGAACCGAGGACCTGCCCGCCGGGTTGCTCGTGCGCCGGGCGTGCCTGAACGACCCCGGGGACGAGGTCATCGCCGCCTACGACGCCCCGTTCCCGAACGCCGCCTCAAAGGCCGGGGCGCGGGCGTTTCCGCTGATCCTGCCGACCTCGCCGGAGATGCCGGGCGCGGAGGCCGGGCAGCGCGTGCTCGACGCACTCCGCGAGGACTCGCGCCCGAAGCTGTTCCTGTGGGCTGACTCGGATCCGGTGCTCCCGCTCGAGGCGGGCCGGCGGTTCGCGGCTGCGCTCGGTGGCGAGATCGACCACGTGATCGCCGGCGCGTCCCACTTCCTCCAGGAGGACGCGGGCGCGGAGATCGGTTGGCTGATCGCGGCCTGGCTCGCGTCCAACCCGTGACGCTTCAGAACCGCTACGCGGCGTCGCGCTCCGATGCGGTGTCGGGGACGGCGACCGGAACCGCTGGTCCGTCGAACATCTGGGCCATGCGGGCGTCGTAGGCGGCGCGGGCGCCGGTGTCGGCGCTCAGCAGCACGCGATCGCCCTTGGTGAACCGGACGACCGCCTCGGTCACCCGGCGCGGCATCAGCGCCTGCAACCGGACGACCGCGCCGGTCTGGCGCGGGACGTAGAGCTCGAACTTGCCGGTCTGCAGCAGCTCGACGATTGCGCCCGCGACATCCTCGGGCTCGGGCGTCTTGAATCCACGGGCCTGCGAGACCCCGGAGTAGAGCTCGGTGTTGACGCCGATCGGCAGCACCTGGTGGACCTCGATCCCGGTGCCGCGGAGCTCGGATCGGAGCGCCTCGGTCAGGCCGACGACCGCGTGCTTGGTGGCGCAGTACGTCGCCCCGCCCGGGAACCCGCCCTTGCCGGCGATCGACGCGAGCTGGACGATGTGGCCGCGGCCACGGGCGCGGAAGCGCTTCAGCGCCAGCTTCGAGCCGATGATCACGCCCAAGATGTTGACGTCGACGAGCTTTCTGGTGGCGGCGTCGGACTCGTCCATGAATGGCCCGACGGGCATGATCCCGGCGTTGTTGACGAGCACGTCGAGCGGCGCGAGCCGGCTCTCGACCTGATCGAGGAACGACTCGAAGCTCGCCTTGTCGGTCACGTCGAGGTGCAGGCCGACCGTCCCCGAGCCGAGCTCGGACGCGGTCCGCTCGGCGAGCGGGCCGTCGATGTCACCGATCGCCACCCGCGCGCCCTGGGCGATCAGCGCCGCCGCGGTCGCGCGTCCGATCCCACGGCCGCCGCCGGTGATCGCCACCACCTGCCCGTCCAGCGATCGCAGCTGTCTTGCCATAACGGTGAGTCCTCCTCGTGGTTTAGGTACTGGACGGTAGCGGGCGGGACGCCCGCGTGCCGCACTGGCTGGCTGGCCAGCTCACTACATATATGCTCGGAGGAATGGAGTTCTTTCGCTACGGCGACTACGAGCTCGCCTACACGATCCACGGCAACGGGCCACGCACGACGATCCTGATGCCCGGCTTGCTTATGTCGCAGAAGATGCAGACGCCGATCGCTGCCGACCTGGCCTCGCACGACCACCGCGTCGTCACGCTCGACTTTCTCGGCCACGGGGCCTCCGACCGGCCGGAGGAGACGTGGCGTTACTCGATGTCCGAGTTCGCCCGCCAGGCGCTCGCGCTGCTCGACCACCTCGAGCTCGACCAGGCGGTCGTGGGCGGCACCTCGCTCGGGGCCAACGTCACGCTCGAGCTTGCCGCGATCGCGCCCGAGCGGCTGCGCGGGATGGTGATCGAGATGCCCGTGCTCGACAACGCGATCCTCGCTTGCGCGGTCGCGTTCACCCCGCTGCTGTTCGCGCTGAAGTTCGGCGAGCCGGCGATGAGCGCGCTCGCCCGCGGCGCCAGGTGGGTGCCGCGCCAGGCTGTCCCGTTCACGCTCGAGCTCGTGCTCGACTGGCTCGCCCAGGAGCCCGGGCCGAGCGCCGCGGTGCTCCAGGGGATCCTGTTCGGGCGCACCGCGCCCGAACGTGCGGTGCGACAGAGGTTCGAGGCGCCGGCGCTCGTGATCGGCCACCCGCGCGATCCCGTGCACCCGTTCTCTGACGCCGACCAGCTCGCCGACGAGCTTCCGAACGGCCGGCTGATCGACGCGAACTCGATCGTCGAGTTGCGCGTCCGGCCGGCGCGCCTGACGGCCAAGATCGCGGAGTTCGTCGACGAGTGCTGGGACGGCGTCAGCGCGGCGCGGGCGGCCCGGGCGGATCGATGATGTCGCGCCCGGTGGGCTCGAGCTCGGAGTCGAGCTCGAGCTGCCAGTAGTAGCGGCTGAACGTGACGCCGGCGCGGAACTCGCCGACGTGCGGCTCGATCCGCTCGCCGCGCGCCATCCGCACGATCAGCTCGGGATAGGTGCGGCCGGGCAACGCGGCGTACATCGGGGCCGGGAACGCCCCGCCGAAACGCGTGTTGACGTCGGTGATGCCGAGGCCGATCTCGCGGTCCCGGAACGCCTGGATCGTCGCCGGGCCGCGCACGCCGAGGGCCTCGGCGACGCGCCGGCCGAGGTGGATCAGCTCCGGGTCGGCGATCACCGTGCCCTTGATCGACTCGCCGCCGCGCGACTCGATCATCGTCCGCGGGATCGCGTTCAGGCAGCGCCCGTCGAGGTCGCAGAGGACGTCCATCGAGAACTCGGGGCCGTCCATGCAGCGCTGGACCATCGCCGGCTCGTTGATGTAATCGACGAAGAACTCCGCGGCGCGCGCGTCGTCGGCGCGGTGAATCGAGCGCGCGCCCGACCCCCAACGCGGCTTGACCATCACCGGGAAGCTCTCGACCGGCTCGCCGGGGAGCACCGTCGGCGGCGAGGGCAGGCCCAGCCGCGACAGCAACAGGTGCGTCTCGTACTTGTCGAACGTGGACCGCGCGATGTCCGGGTCGGGCACGAACGCCGGAAGCTCGCCGGCCGCGCGGGCGTCGGCCAGAACGTGCAGGTCGAGGTCCGTCAGCGGCACCACCGCGCCCACCCCGAATTCCTCGCACAGCGATCGCAAAGCGGGCACGTACCCCGGGTCGTCGATGCGCGGAACGGCCCGTCGGTGATGGGCGGCGTACTGGGCCGGCGCGAGCGGGTTCGGGTCGGCCGCGACCACGGTGGCGTGCTGGGCGAACGCGGACACGATGTCATACCGCTTGCCGACGCCGGTGAGGAGCACCGCTACGGACTCGGTGGCGTCCATCCGCCTCGCTCTCCTTTGTAGATCCCCTCCCCGCCGAGGACCATGCCGCCGGTGCGGGCGAGGATCCGCAGATCGAGCCGCAACGACCGGTGCTCCACGTACCAGAGGTCGAGCTCGATCCGCTCGGGCCACGGCAGCGACGCGCGGCCGTTGACCTGCGCCCAGCCGGTGATCCCCGGCTTGACCGCGAGCCGACCGCGCTGGCGCGGCGTGTACTGGTCGACCTGAACCGCGAGCGTCGGGCGCGGGCCGACGATCGACATCTCGCCGCGGAGCACGTTCCACAGGTTCGGGAGCTCGTCTAGCGAGTAGCGGCGCAGGAACGCGCCGAGCCGCGTGATCCGCGCGTCCCCCTCCTGAATCGCGAGGCCGGCGCCCGTGAACTCGGAGCCGTAGACCATCGTCCGCAGCTTGTAGATCGAGAACAGCGCGCCGTCCTTGCCGACGCGCGTCTGGGTGTAGATCGGGTGCCCGCGCGACTCGAGCCGGATCGCCACCGCGAGCGCGGCGACGACCGGGGCGGTCAGCACCGCGGCCGGGAGCGAGATCAGGAGGTCGAGCGCGCGCTGCGGGGTCATCGCGTCCCCTCCGCCGGCTCCCACCCCGCGGTCGTCCCGTGGACGAGCCAGTCCCACAGTCCGGCGGCGAGCGACGCCGTCGTCAGTACGTAATACCGCGCGATCAGCGTCGGCTTCGACGGCAGAACGCCGGCGAGCGCCGCGCTGATGAGCACCGCGAGCTGGAGCGCGAATGTGAGCCAGTACACCCAGCCCTGCCCGAGCAGCAGGAGGTTCGCGATCAGCGCGATCACGTGCAGGAACGGCGTCAGGTAGCGGAGGATCCGGTGCGAGACGATCATGAACGCGTACGTGGGCCCGTAGCCGCGCGGCGACAGCATCCCGCCGCGGACGACGATCGGCCACGTGTGGCTCATCATCCGCCGCTTGCGCGCGAACTCGCCCTCGATCGTCGGCACCATCTTCTCGCTCGCCTGCGCCTCGCTGACGGCGAGCGCGAGCCACCCGCGCTTGACCATGTTGAAGGGGAACGACAGGTCGTGGCCCATGATCGGGTCGACGACCAGGTAGGACTCGCGCCGGGTCGCGTAGATCGCGCCGTTGCCGCCGGTGACCGATCGCACACGGGACTCGAGCGCGCGTAGCGCGAGCTCGTAGCGCCAGTACAGGCCCTCCTGGTTCGAACCGGTGACGGCGTCGATGAGCTGCACCTCGCCGCAGACGTATCCGACGCGCGGCTCGGCGAACGGCGCCACCAGGCGCCGGAGCGCGTCCGGCTCCCAGGTCACGTTGGCATCCGAGAACGCCACGATCGCGCCCGTGGAACGTTCCACGGCCGCGTCCTGGGCGCGGATCTTGCCGCCGCGAGGGAGCTCGAGGACGACGTCGGCGCCCGCGTCGCGCGCCCGCACGGCGGTGTCGTCGGGCGACCCGTCGCAGGCCACGATCAGCTCGATCAGCTGCGGCGGGTACTCAAGCGCGCGGATGTTCGCGACTCGCTCGGCGATCACATCCTGCTCGGCGTAGGCGGCGATGATCACCGACACCAGGGGCAGCTCGTCGCCCTGGGGCGGACGTGCGCGCCGGTTCGGCCCGCGCAGATGCTGGCGTACCCAGGCCAGCAGGCCGAGCAGGACCGGATAGCCGGCGTGGGCGTACACGATCAGGCCGACCGACAGCCAGAACACGATCGCGAGCAGGGTCACGACGGCTATCCAACCAATTCCTGGTAGAGGGCAAGGGTCTGCCTGGCCGCCTCCTGCCACGAGTACGGCCCCGAGGCGGCCGCAAGCGCGCCCCAGGCGAGCCCCTCTCGCTCCTGCGGATCGCCGAGCAGACCGGTGAGCGCGCCGTGGAGCGCCGCGGCGTCCCCGGGCGGGACCAGGCGGGCGGCGCCGGTGGCGGCGACCTCGCCGAACCCGCCGACGTCGCTGAGGACGCTCGGCTTGCCAAACGCGAGCGCGGTCGCGAGCACGCCGGACTGGTCGAACCGCTCGGTGCGCGAGTACGGCAGCACGACCACGTCGGCGCGGCGGAAGAACGCCGGGAGCTCGGCGTCCGAGACGTAGCGCGGCACGAACCTGACGTTGCCGGGCGCGCGCGCGCGCAGCGGCTCGAGCGCCATCCGCGGCCGGCCGACGATCCACAGCTCGGCGCCGTCGATCCCGCGCCAGGCGTCGAGCAGCGTCTCGATCCCCTTGTAGGGGCGAAGCAGACCGAAGAACAGCACCACGGGGTCGCGGACGGCGCCGAGTTCCTCGGGCAGCGGCAGCTCCTCGTGCTGGAGCGTGAGGTGCTTGAACGCGCCGTGGGGGATCACGCGCACCTTGGCCGCGTCGACCCCGAGCCCCGAGACCAGCTGGTCGCGCCCGTAGCCCGAGTGGACGACGACCGCATCGACCGCGTCGTACAGGCCACGCTGGAAGCGCGCCTGCCCTGGGCGGGGCTCGCGGGGGAGCAGGTCGTGCGCGGTCAGGACCGTCGGTCGGCGGGGGAGCAGGTAGCGGTCGATCGCCTGGACCGCGAGCCACTGGAAGTGGACGACGTCGGCGGCCTTGGCGACGCCGCGGTAGCGGCGCATGTCGGGGACGTGCTCGACGAGCTTCGCCGCAAGCCGCGCGCGCGATCCCGCCGCGCCGCGGGCGTGGCGGTAGAACAACTCGTGCACCGCGTAGCCGTCGGGCGCGGGCGGGTCGCCGTAGGCGAACCGGCTCGTGAACAGCTCGACGTCCGCGCCGGCGCCGGCGAGCGCGGTCGCGAGCGCGTGGTCGTAGGGCAGCGTGAACGCCGAGGGATCGACGAGATGTACGCGCATCAGTGGCGCCGCGGGGCCTCGTCGAGCGGGCGGCCGGCAAGCCGCGCGATCCGGCGCGCGGTCGCCCTGGTCTCAGAGCCGGCGAGCGGGTGCACCCGGGCGTGCCGGTCGCGTTCCAGCCGCCGCACCGCCGGCGCGAGCGCCGACAGCCGCGGCTCCCCTGGGCGGCGGCTCAGCACGTCGCCCGCGGAGCGCAGCGGATGGCGGACGACCAGCGCCACGAGTGCCGCCGCGCGCGCCGCGATCCCGTCGTCCTCGCGGTAGTCGATCCGGAGTGAGCCCGCGACCTCGACATCGGGCGACTCGGGTCGGGCGGCGGCTTCCACGCGCGCACCGTCGAGCGCGCGCGCAAACTCGACCAGCGGGTCGCCGCGGGCCGGGAAGCGATCGGCCACGACTACGACATCGGCAGCCGGCCGCGGGCGGCCGGTGGGGCGATTCGACAGCGCGAGGCCAGCCAGCTCGTCCGCCGACAGAAGTGCATCGAGCGCGAGGTAACGGCCTCGCTCGAGGCGCCCGGCCCTCACCGCCGGTGCGCCGCGCGCGACCGTCGCGGGGTCACGCGAGCGACGCGTCTGCGCGAGCGCGCGGCCGAATGCCCTCCGCACGGCCGGTTCGGGCTCGAACCCGTCGTAGCGGCGAGCGAGCCAGGCACGCCCGGCCGCGTAGCCGCGCCATTGCCGGCGGAGCTCGCCGAGCGTCGCGCGGTAGCGGTGCTCGACCTGCGCGCCGCGACGCAGCTCGAGCCGCCAACCCGCCTGCTGCAGCCGCCAGCTGAAGTCCGTGTCCTCGGCGGCGCGGACGCCCTCGTAGAACCCGCCCACCTGCTCGAACGCCGTCCGGCGGACCAGCAGGTTGGCCGCGACCGCGCGCGGGCGGTAGGGGTGGTTCAGATGCGCCTGCTGGGACAGAAAGCCGCGGGCCGATCCGTACCGCGCGACGAGCGTGTCGCCCTCGAGCAGCGGGACCACCTCGCCGGCGAGCGCGCCGACGTCGTCGGCGACCGGCGCCCTGAAGTACGCGTCGAGCAGCCACCGCGGCGCGCGGCAGTCGGAGTCGAGGAACAGGATCCACTCGCCGTGCGCCCGCGCGGCGCCAACGTTGCGGGCGTGCGCGGGAGACTGCTCGCCGGCCGCGCGAACGACCGCGACTCCGCCGCGCGCCGCCGCGACGCCCGAGTTGTCGGCGAGAATCAGCTCGTCGCCAGGGCGCAGGTCGAGCGCGATCAGCGCGTCGATCGCGGCTCGGGCGGCGTCCGCGTCGCCCGCGAACGGCATCACGACGCTGACCTCAGGCCGGCTCACGGGCAATCCCTCGCCTGGCCCGCCCGAGCAGCAGCCGCGCCTGCTCGAGCTCCGCGGAGTGGGCGAATCCGGTCGCGAACAGCAGCAGCGGCATCGCGGCGAGCACCGCCAAGCGGCTGACCAGGCCGACGAGGCCGTCGGTCGGGAGCAGTAGGTCGCCGGCCACGGACAGGCCGCCGAGCACGATCGTGAGCTGCACCAGCCGGAGCCACTCGAACGACGCCGCGAACGCCCGGCGGGTCAGCAGGTGCATGAACGCGATCATCACCACGTAGGCGCCGCACAGAGCCACGCCGGCGCCGGCGATCCCCAGCGGCGGGACCAGCACGACGATCAGGACGACGTTGACGATCAGCCCCGCGAGCGCCGCGGGGAAGTTGCGGGTCGTAACCTTGGCCCGGCCGGCGATCACCAGGAACACCACCCACAGGCCGTACAGCGCCCACCCAAGCGCCACCCACGGCAGCGCCTTGTAGGCGTCGAAGTAGGACGGCGCGGCGAGGAGTCGCAGGACCCAGCGACCGAGCAGCGCGAGCCCGGCCACGACCAGGCCGCTGACGAGCAGGTAGTACGTGGTCACGAGTCCATACAGTCGCGCAGCCTCGGCATCATCGCGAACCGAATAGGCGAGCGGCGGCCACGCGTACTGGAACGCGCGCACGATGAACGCGACCGCGCCGGCGAGCTTGACCGCAATCGAATACAGCCCGGCCTGCCTCGGGCCGCTCAGTCCGTGGTGGAAGATGTAGTAGCGGTCGACGATGCTGAGCGCGTACACCGACGCCTCGGCCGGGACCGTCGGCAGCCCGAACCGGAACAGCACCCCGTGTGTCTCGACGCCGTCGTGACGGCGCGGCAGCAGGCGGTCGCGCATCGTCCACCACACCCCGAGCAGCACAATCGTCGAGGCGCCGTAGTTGCCGAGCAGGAGCCCCTCGGCGCCCTGCCCGAGTACGACCACGAGGACCACCGAGGCGCCGATCGTGATCCCGACGTTGATCAGCGTGGCGGTCGCGTAGGCGCGCAGGCGCTCGTCGACGCGAAGCAGCGCGTAGGCCATCTCGAGGTTCGTGAACGCCCACAGGCCGAGCACCGCGACCCGGAAGATCGATGGGTCGCGGTAGCCGAGCACGAGCTTCGACAGCGGCGCCGCGAACACCGCGAGCACGATCGAGACCGCGGTCGAGGTCACGAGCAGGAAGCCGATCGCGCGGCGGGCGAGCGCGTCCCGGCGCTCCTGGTCGGCGTCCGAGTAGTAGTAGCGCAGGAACGACTCGATCATCCCGAACCGCACGAGGATGCTGATCAGGATCACGCCGTTCCCGAGCAGCTCGACGACGCCGTAGCCCGCGGGGTTGATGTACCGGGTGTAGACCGGCAGCAGCAGGACCGCGATGAACATCGAGACGACGTTGGCGACCTGATAGGCCGCCAGCGAGTTCACCAGTCGCTTGAGGTAGGCGGTCACGAGGGCAAACGGTACGGCGCGTCCAGATGGCAGAGCGCGGACGCCCCGCGAGGCGCGGCTACGGACCAGGCTCCGGGGTCACCGGGTAGATGCGCTCCGACCCGGCGCAAAGGAAGATCGGGCTGCCGTTGTTCCTGGGCAGCGGGTCGAGCAGGAACCTGCCGGCGGCACCCGGGAGGAAGATGCTCACGCGGAACGCGCGGAATCGTCCGGTGGTGCAGAAGCCGCCCGCCGCGTAGGTGAACGCGACGAACGCGCTCTTCCCGCGCTCGAGGATCACGGTGCGCTGCGGGAACCCCGTCTCGCGCTTGAAGCCCTCGGTGATCGGCCGGCCGTTGCGAGCGAGCAGCACCACCCGGGCGAAGCCGTGCAGGCTGCACGTCGCCCCGAGGTTCCGGAACGCGAGTTGCCAGAACCGGTGGCCGCTCGCGCCCTCGAAGCTGACGACGCGCATGGTCAGCTGTCCTGCCGTGCAGTTGGAGATCCCCGCGCCGTCGCCGGAGGCGGGCAGCGTGAGCGCCGCCGCGCATGCGCCGGCAACGACCAGCAGCCCCAGTCGATGGCGAGCACCCATCACTTCGATACTACGGTCCATATCTGATCGATCAGCGCCCGCGCCCCGGCGTCGTGCGACAGTGCGGCGCCGAGCCCGGGCACGCCGATATCGACCACGATCCCGTCGCCGAGGCGGTAGCCGACGATCGCCGGGCTGCCTCCGGTCGGAGCCGCCGAGGACTGCACCAGGCCGGGCGCCGCGACCGACAGGATCGGCTGGTAGGTCCGGAACCCGGCGAGCGGCGCGGCGACGCCCGTGAACAGGCCGAGGCCGTCGCTGCTCACGGCCACCGGGGCCGGCGCTTTGCCCGCCAGCGCCCCGACCCGGACCCCGAGCGCGTCCTTGGCCCGCGGGCCGGTCGGGTCAAGCGCGCGCTCGCCTGACACGGTCACCCCGCGCCTTAGCGAGTCGACCCCGAGCGACAGCAGCCGACCGCCGTCCTGCACGTAGGACCGCAGCGCGGCCTGCTGGGCCACCGGAAGCCAGCGCTCGCTGCCGGCGAGGACGACCGCGGCGTGCCCGCCCAGCCGCGGCCCGGTGCCCGAGATCAACCCGAGGTCGGTGGTCAGGTCGTACGAGCGATGGGAGGCGTCGAGATCGGCGAGCAGGCCGGCCTCGTCGGCGAACCCCGCGGGGAGCCCGTTGACCAGCGGGCGGGCAAGCTCGATCGGACCGCCGCTCGCGAGCGTGTTCGGCAGACCGTCGCCGTTGTCGTCGACCGGGTTGAGCCCCTGCCAGGTGAGCGCCGGCAGCACCACGAGCACGCGGGCTCGAGGTGTCCCGTTGGCGACGATCGGCACGGTCGTCGAGCTCGCCGGCGACCGGAGGGCAAGCTTATAGAGCCCGGCGCCACCGGCGGGGAGGTGCACCGATAGCGTCGCCTGGTCGGACTCGCCCGAGGCGAGCGACCCGTGAGCGCCCGCGCGCTCGAGCCTCCAGTGATAGGCGAGGCCGGGAGAGTGCACAGCGACGGCCGCGCTGGACCCCGCCGGGACCGGGTTCAGCGGCGGCTGCGCGGACAGGTAGCTGATCGTGACGCCGGTGTTCGGCGTGGTCCCGGGCGCCGGCGGGATGCGGGCCGGGAAGCGGCCGGTGTCGCACGCGGCGTCGGTGACCTCGAGCCCGACCAGGTACGTGCCGGCGGGCGCGGGGCGCCCGTCGATCTTCCCGTCCCAGACCGCGGTGTGGCCGTTCCACGGGGTCAGGAAGCTCTTGACGAGCTTCGGGCCGCCGGGGAGGTCGGTGCGGTAGACGAGCACGGTCCCGCCACGGTTCTCGTTGCCCTTGTAATGGATCGTCACGTTGCTGCCGCTCGGGCCAGGGATCCGCGCGGGAGAGACGCTCGTTACGACCGGGCGGGGAGCGATGGTCTGGACCTTCACGGGGACGCTCGTGAGGTCGATCGTCCGGTTCTGGTGGATCAGCGCGACGCGGAAGTGATAGGTGCCGTCGGGCGCCACTTGCCCGTCGTCCTCGCGGCCGTTCCAGTGGAACACGCCGTCGGGGGTTCGTACGCCCTTGCGCATGTGGCGGCCGGTCGCGACCGTGCGGACGATCGTTCCCCCGCCGTTGACGTCGCCGCTTACGACCGACACGACGACGGTATCGGCGCGGTGCAGTAGATAGAACGAGATCGTCGTCGACCCGCTGTTGCGCCCCTGCATGCAGGGCACGCCGTGCAGCGGATCGATTACGCCGGGGGCGGGAGCCGGCGTGCCGGCTAGGAGCGGCGTCGTGACCTTCAGGTGCTGCGTGATGAAGAACGCTGCAATCGTCGCCGCGACCAGCACCGCAAACGCGCCGGTCGAAAGCCTGGTCACAACCTCAAGACTGCCACGTTCGGGATCTTGAACTCGTGAAACGCGTCAAGGCCCCGCGGATCGCGGCTGCACAGGATCACCCGCATGCTCCCGCCATGGCAGACGGCGAGGGCGGGAAGCTCGCCGGCGCGCTCGATGTCCTCGAGCGCCGCCATCACGCGGTCGAGTTGGTCCTGGAGCGATTCCCCGCCGGGAAAGCGAAACGACGCTCCGGCTCGCATCCACTCCGCGTACCGTTCGGGATCCTCCCGCTCGACGTCGATGAACAGCCGTCCTTCCCACTCACCACGGTTGGCCTCGCGCAGCCGCGGGTCGAGTCGTGGCGTCAGTCCGATCTTGGCGCCGACGATCTCCGCGGTCTCGCGGGCCCGGCTGAGGTCGGAGGCCCACAGCGCCCGGATCGGTTCCGGCTCGGCGGCGATCCGGTCGGCGAGCTCGTGCGCCTGCGCGCGGCCGGTGTCGTTGAGCGGGGTGTCACGGAACCCCTGGAAGCGGACCGGCTCGAGGTTGTCGTTGGTCTGACCGTGGCGCGCGAGCAGCACGCCGGCCAGCGCGCTCACCCGCCACCGATGCCGAGCGTGTCCGACCGAAGCCCGAGCCGCAGCGTCTCGAGCGCGAGAACCTCGCTGGCGGGGATGTTGCTCAGGTTGACCCCGGCTCCGAGGCGTCGGACAAACCACACCTGCTGATCCTTGCGCGGAGCATCGAACATGATCTGGTCGGGCGCGATCTCGTGCACGATCTCGCCGATCAGCCCCTCGCGGACCTCGCCCGAGGGCCGGAAAATCCCGGCGGTGCCCGCCTCGCGTCCTTCGGCGATCACCTTCCAGGCGCCGGCGGCGAGCTCGGCTCGCATCTGCTGGACCCACACGTATGGCGGCGTGATCGCGCCGGTGTCGTCCTTTGACCCGACCTCGGAGAGCACGATGAACTCGCGCGCCAGCCGCTCGACCAGCTCGAGCTTGCGCTCGTGCTCCAGCTCGATCGTGCCGTCCGAGATCTCGAAGTGCTCGAGCCCGAGCTCGTGGACCCACGCGATCAGCTCATCGAGCCGGCCTCGCTGGATCGCAAGCTCGGTCAGCGTGCCGCCGAGGACGACGGGAATCCCGTGGGCGCGGTAGCGCTCGAGCTTGCCCGCGAGGTTGCCGGTCGCGAGCGCCGTGCCCCATCCGAGCTTGACGATGTCGACGAAGTCCCCGGCGATCTCGACCATGCCGTCGATCTCGGCGCTCGACAGCCCGCGGTCGATCACGTGGGTCACGCCGACTGACCGCGGCTTGCCGCTCCGCTCCGGGAGATTGAGCAGTTCTCGCATGCCCGGGGCTACTGGGCGGATAGGTTATTGCCGACGGTCACGATGACCGGCGAGGAGCATCCGAGCGGCGACGCCGAGCACGCGAGTCTTTGGGTCGCCGAATCGATCGGCTGCACTGAGGACACGGCGAGCTTGAGCGAGCGGGCCACGGCCTCGCCATCGGGCTTCTCGCGGGGCAGGTACTGGACGAGGGTCGTCGTGTGGGTCTGATCGGCGGCGTTGGTGACGGCGCCCTTCTTGTAGCCGGCCGATACGAGCTGGTTCGAGACGCGCGCGGCCAGGCCCGACTGGTCGGTGCCGTTCAGCACCGTTACGAGCACCTTGGCCGGATTGACCGCGACCACCGGAGTGGTCCGGCCGTTCGCGAGCGTGCTCCGAGCCGTCGACACGGTGGTCTTGCTCTTGCTCGAGTGGTTGACGTTCCGGATCACGATCACGCCGGCTACCACGGCGCCGACGAGCAGCAACACGGCCAACACTGTGAGCACGCGGCCGGGGCCCGTCCTGCTCTGCTGGGGCCGGCCCGCTATCGCCGTACGCGGGGGACCGCCGGGGCGGCCCTGGGCGCCGCCCGGACGTCCCTGGCCGCCGCGCGGCGGAGGGCCGCCGGGACGCGATGGGCCACCCGACCGCGGCGGGGCCGTGCGCTGCATCAACGCCGCGGGCGCCGCCACCGGACGGTTCGAGGAGCCGTTGCCCCCGTTTCCGCCGTTTCCGCCGACGAAGCCCGCGGGAGCCGGATGCGCCTCGGTGGCCTGGTCGTCGGGGCGGTCGACCAGGCCGACGGGCGCGGACTCGCGCTCACCGGCGGGGACGGTCGGGTCGGGTATCAGCCGGGTCGCGGCCGCCAGCGACGGCGCCCCGACTCCGGCGGGCGCGGCCGGCGGCATCGTGAATCCGTCGACGCCGGCGGGCGCCGGCGCGGGAGCGTAGCCGGCCGCGGCCGCCACGCGAGGGCCGGCCGCGCGGACCGAGATCTCGGCCGGCAGTGCCGAGACCTGCTCTGAGAGCGCGTACAGCTCGCCCTCGAGCTCTTCGATGCGCTGCCCGGCCTCGTCGGCCCGGCGCCGGAGGTTCGACGTCTCACGCGCCTGGGAGAAGTACAGGAGCACCAGCAGCGCGACCGCGATGAACGCGGCGAACCCCGCGTCGGCTCCCACCGAGGAGATGAAATGGTGGACGGATAGGGCGAACGGGATGGCTTGCATGGCGCGCGCGGGCAGTCTACGTGGGGAGTCGGGGGAGCCGGGTGTCGGGCTCGCGCGACTCGCGCGGGTCGCGGGCCTCGAAGCGGGAGCTCGACAGCTTGGCCACGTGCTGCGCGAGCGCGGCGGCGTCGCCCTCGAGCACGAGCAGGTTGATCTCGCCGAAGATCTCCTCGACCGACTGGGGGTCGAGCGGCTCGCGAGCCGCCCGCAGGATCTTCTGCGCGGGGGTCGGCGCGACGCGCTCGTACGGGTTGAACAGGTCCTCGTGGAGCTTCTCCCCACGACGTGCGCCGACGATCTCTATCGCGATGTCGCGCTCGGGCTCGAGCCCGGACAGCCGGATCATCGTCTCGGCGAGGTCGATGATCGCGATCGGCTCACCCATCTCCAGCACGAACACCTGGCCGCTGCCCTCGCTCAGGGACCCGGCGCGGATGATCAGCTGCACGGCCTCCGGGATCGTCATGAAGTAGCGCTTCATCCGCGGGTCGGTGACCGTCACCGGACCGCCACCGGCGATCTGGCGGCGGAAGATCGGAACGACCGATCCCGAGGAGCCGAGCACGTTCCCGAACCGGACGGTGGCGTACTTGGTGCCGGGGTACCGCAGCGCGGCGGCCTCGACGGCCCACTCGGCGAGGGCCTTGGAGGCGCCCATCACGGTCGCCGGCTTGACCGCCTTGTCGGTCGAGACCAGCACGAAGGTCCCGACCTGGGTCTCGGCGGCGATCCGCGCGACCACCCGGGTCGCGAGCGCGTTGTTGCGAATCGCCTCAACTGGGTTGACTTCCATCATCGTCACGTGCTTGTAGGCGGCCGCGTGGAAGAGGACGCTCGGCCGGTGCTCGGTGAGAACTTCGCGCATCCGCTCCTCTTCCCTGCAATCCGCGAGCACGGGCACGGCCGTGCGGACGTGCCGATCCTCCTCCAGCTCACGCAGGATTCCAAAAAGGTTGTCCTCGGCGTGGTCGACCAGCACGAGCGATCGCGGCGCCACGCGCGAGATCTGACGGCACAGCTCGGCGCCGATCGAGCCACCCGCGCCGGTGACCATCACGACCTGGCCCGCGAGGTATGCGCCGACCCGCTCGATCTCCATCCGGACCGGCTCGCGCCCGAGCATGTCCTCGACGCGGACCTCGCGCAGCTGGCGCATGACGTTGAGCTGCCCTGAGCCGTCCTGGAGCAGCTCGAACACGGTCGGGGTGGTGCGGACCTGGATGCCGCGCGCGCGGCAGGCCGTCACCACCCGGGCGCGGAGCGTGCCCGGTGCCGACGGAATCGCGATCACCACCTCGTCGGGCTCGACCTCGTCGAGGATCCGGGCGAGATCCTCGGCATCGGTGGTGCCGAGGACTTTGAGCCCGTGCTCGTCCTTTATCCCCTGCATACGGGGGTCATCGTCGACGAATCCGACCGGCCGCAGGCGCAGCTGGGGATTGCGAACGAGCTCGCGGACGACCAGGCGGCCTCCCTGGCCGCCGCCGATGATCAGGACGTCGCGCGCGCCCTTGGCGACGCGGAAGCTGTGAACCCGGCCCTCGACGACGATGTGCACCAAGAACCGAGCGCCGATCAGCAGCGCCAGCGCGAGCAGGAAGAACAGCGCGATGACGCTACCCGGCAGGTTGACCGGAGTCGTCTGGAACGCGACCGTCGTCGTGACCGGGTGCAGGAACGCGATCCCGCCAACGATCACGAGGGTCGCGACGACCAGGCCCTTGACCACCGCCTCGTAGTCGCGCTGGCCGACGTACGTCCACAGCCGCTGGTACTGGCCGACGAGCGCCAGCGTCACGAGCGAGATCGCGACGACCCACGGCAGCGTGTGCGTGAGCAGATCGCCGTAGCGGTCGTTGGGTCCGGTGAGCCCGTCGGTGAACCTCAGCCGGAAAGCCAAGTAGTAAGCAAGCGCGACCAGAATCCCGTCCACGAGCAGCTGTGGCACCGAGTGCCGATGAACCGGGAAGGCCGCGGATCTGATCCGCCGCCGCATGCGGCCGGGATTCTAGTCAGGATCCCGGTAAACCCTGGATAAGACCGCGTTAGCCCGAAATGCGGGCGATCTTCTTGGCCGGGGGCTTGCTGGCCGGCGGGTGCGACTTGGGCTTCGGCTTCGGCTTGGGCTTGGGCGGAGGTGGCACCTGGACCACGGCCGACCTGCTGCCGAGCGGATGGCTCTTGGCCCCGAGCGCCTGGACCGCGACGTAGTTCCGGGCGCCGGTCGTGATCGCCGTCTCGAAGCCGCCCTTGCGCGCGGTGGCGACCGGCTTCAGAGCGGTCGCGCTGCCGCCGCCGAACACGCGCCAGGAGGCGACGTTCGTGGCGCCGTTCCAGCTCACGTATACGGTCATCTTGCGGCCCTGCCGGGAGGTCGCGACCGACGGGGGTGTCGCCGGCGTGCCGCTCCATGAGAACCGGTAGGCGCGGTAGCTGAGGTTGTTGTCGACGAACCGACCGTCGAACACCAGCTTGCCCGCCGAGTTGTACTCGCTGAAGTACGGCTGCTGGCCCCAGCCGACGAAGTCGTCGTGGTCGTTCAGCTGCTCGTCGCTGCCCTCGAAGCTCGACAGCAGCGGCGGCGAGTGGTCGTGCTGGGAGACCACGTCCGCGGTCATGTGCTTGAGGTTCAGCTCCAGCTTCAGCGCCCGCGACTGCGAGTGCACGTACGGGGGTCCTGCGCCGTCGTCGAACATCGTCAGGAACTCGTCGCCGAACGCGCGCGACCGCACGTCATGCTGGAACGCGAACGATGCGCCCGGCCCGAGCTTGAAGCTCGAGCTCTTGCCGCCGAGCGTCCACATGATCTTCCCGGTGCTCCGGTTGACCTTGTACACGGCCCACGTATTGCGCGAGGAGATCAGCAGGTTCCCGTCGAGGTCGGGCTGGATCGAGTTCACGTGGAAGTAGTCGAACGGATTGCCGATCCCGTTGGCGGCGTGCGCCTTGCTCGGGAGTCCCGAGTAGGTGGCGGTCAGCGGCACGTGGTCGAGGCTGTCCCACTGGAACAGCACCAAACCGGTGGGAATGTCGATCTCCTGCACGACCGCGTCGAGCACGACCTCGGCCGTCGAGCCCTTGACAGAACTGGCGTTCACGATCACCGGGTACTCGGCGGTGATCAGCGCGGTCCCCCGGGGCGTGAGCTCGAACTCGTGCAGGTCGGCGGTCAGGCCGTTGCCGGCGTTGACGACCTTCACGAGCTGATAGGAGCTGTTGAGGATCACGTCCTCGCCCGATCCGACGCCGGCGGCCTCGTTCCCCTGCCACCACGTCAGGACGGGTTTGCCCTGGTAGTACTGCTCGCGGAAGTCCGTGGCGGCCTCATTCTGAGGGACCGGGTCGAACCAGATCAGCCCGCCGTTCGGGCCGATCAGCTCGGGACCCTGCTGGAGCGGCCCGACCTGGGGGGCGAGGAAGATATCGCCTGTCGCCGACGGGTCGCGCTTGGTGATCGTTACCGCCGCCGGCGTGAGATCCGGGCGCGAGCGGAAGTACCACACGTCTCCGTTCACCCGGGGCGCCGCCGGCCGCTCGGCGGGCGAGATCGTTCCCGCCGGGGTCGCGATCTGGAACTGGTAGGAGCCGTTCCCGGACCCCTCGATGTTCAGGGACGTCGACACCGTCACGGTCTCGCCCGCGGCGAACGGGGTCGAGGGGATGAAGCTCCCGCCGTCCCCGTCGGAGTCCGCGAGCACGCTCCCAGCATGTACGCCGCTGGCCGAGCCGGTGACGGTGATCGTTCCGAGCTGGGACGCCGATACGCCGCGGAACGTGAGCTGGGTCGCCGGCGAGGCGAAGTGGCCGCCCGGGATCGGGAACACGTACACGGCCGGCGGCCCGCTCGGCGGCTTGGGCGCCGGCGGGTGCTTCTTCTTCGTCTTGGCCACGGCCAGCCCCGCGCCCGACAGGCACAGCAACGCCACCAGGACCACCGCCAGCGCGCGGCCGCGCGACCGGCAGCTCATCTGTTTGCCCGGCCCCCCGGGCGGCAGCCCGGATCAGTACGCCCCGGGGAGACCGTTGTTCGAGCTCTGCGTGGGGAAGACGTTGGAGGTGCCGAGCACCTTGCTCTTGGGGCCGAGTGCCTGCACCTTGTAGGCCTTGTAGGTCTTGCTGAGCGGAATCGTCGTCTCAAAGCCGTTCTTCGCCTTGCTCGCCACGTTCTTCAGGCTCTGGGCGCTTGAACCGGCCAGGACTCTCCAGCCTACGACCTGGGTGTCTCCATCCCAGCTCGCGTACACGGTGGCTTTCCCAGCATTGTTGCGGACCGCGCCGCTCGGCGGGAAGTAGGGGATGCCGACCCACTTCTCGACGTACGCGCGGTAGCTGATGTCGGGGCTCGGCCACACCGCGTCGAGCAGCACCTTGCCGGTTTTGCTCACCTCGGAGAACAGCGGCAGTGAGCCCCATCCGAGCGACACGTTGCCGTTCGGCAGCAGCTGCTCGTTGCCGAGAAACGCAACGTCGAAGTTCTTGCCGCGGCTGTACTGGGAGACGAGGCTGCCCGTGTGATTGGTCAGGTTGAGCTTCAGCACGATCCCGCGCGTCGGGCCGCTCGGCTTGCCGTACGTCGCCTTGCCTTTGGCGTCGATCGTGAGGTTGCAGCACGCGTCGTCGAAGATGCTCACGATGTTGCTTCCGTGGAGCTGTACGTCGTGCTGCCACTCGAACCCGGCGTTGCTCGGCAGCTTGAACGTGCTCAGCTTCGGGTTACCGCTGAGCGTCCACTCGATCGCGCCCGTGGTCCGGCTGATCAGATAGGCCGACCACGTGTTCCGCAGCGACACCAGGAACGTCTCGTTACCGGTCAGCTCGATCGAGTTGATGTGGTACGCGTCCCACGGGACCCCGGCCACGGCCTTCGTCTGCGACTGCGACAGCGGCACGTTCGGAGTCCCGCCGGGGTTGAAGGCGTCCCAGGTGTACAGCAGCTGGCCGGTCGACAGGTTGTACTCCTGGACCGCGGAGTCGAGCAGCGTGCCCTTGGCCGAGCCGCCGTAGGGCGCGAGGTTCATCGGGATCGACTTGTAGGCGGTGACCCATGCGTTAGCGCCACTGATGATCATCTCGTGCTGGGAGATGGTCCAGCCGTCCGCGCCCTTGAGGGTCGCGACATGCCGGTAGTGCTGGTCGACGACGACGTCCTCGCCGCTGGTCGTGACTCCGGTGGGCGACACTGAGCCCTGCCACCAGCTCAGCACGGGCTTGCCGTTGTAGCTCTGCGCCGTGAGGTTGGCGGCCAGCGCGTTCACCCCGATCGGGTCGAACCACACCGGCTGGAGGTTGTGGTCGAGGATCAACGGACCGCTCTGTCCGACCATCGGGCTCTTGATGCCCTCGTTCTTGAAGTTCGCGACCATGAAGTCGCCCGGCGCGAGCTTCGAGAACTGCGTCTTCTGCGTTACGCCCAGCTTGGGCGGGTGGAGATTCGGCGCGGACACGAAGCTCCAGGCGCCCTTGGTCGTGTAGGCCGCGATTGGCGTAGCCGCAACGGCGGCCGCGCTCAGCGCCAGCGCGCACGCGGCGGCAGCCGCAATCGCAGTGGGCAGGCGAAGTTTGAGCATGATGCGGGACATGGGCGACCTCCTCGAGCGGTTAGGACCGTAACACGCCCCGGCGGGCGAAGGTTGCGCCCCGGGTTACGCCCCGGGTAACGCCCCCAGCAGCAGATCGGCGAGCAGAGCGGGGTCTCTCCGAATGCGCTCCTCGCCATGGTCGCCGGGGGCGCGCTTGCCCAGATCGAGCTGGTCCGCGCTCGTCAGCCGGCGCAGACGGCCGTCGGCGATCAGGTGCTCGTCGACCGCCCCCAGCCGACCCTCGAACACCGTGTACACGGGGGTCCCGAGCGCCACGGCCTCGCGGTTCATGGTCCCGCCGGCGGATACCACGACGTCCGCGTAGGCGATCAGCGACTGCGCGTCGATCGCGCGCTCGGGGACGATGAACCCGCCCGCCTGATGCAGCTGCGCGCGCTGCTCGGGGGTACGGGGGAGCACGACCGTCTGGGCGCCGGCGAGGCGGTCGAGGACCTGCCCGAACAGGTCGTTCTCGAACCGGTGGTAGAGCGACACCTCGGGCGGGGTGCGGACGACCGTGATCGGCTCCTGAACGTCGAGTCCGAGCTCATAGAGGACCGACGGGCTCGGCTCGAAGTCCGCCAGGTAGTACTCCTCCTTGAGTCCGGGGTACCCGCGGACCTTCCCGCGCGCGCCGTACCGGTACAGGCGCTCGGGCGGGATCGCGTCGGGGACGACGACGGCCTCGGCTAGCCGGCAGTTGATGCTGTGCTGAACCGTCGCCCACTCGTAGTCGAACATCGTCGAGCTCGGAATCCGCAGCAGCGCGGCGGCGATCGTGACGTCGTTGGAGCCGTGGCCTAGCGCCCGGTCGAACTCCCGGCCGCGAGCCCATTTCGTAAGCGCGAGCGATCGCTCGCCGAGCCCGCGCGCCTTCGCGCCTAAATGGCCGCCGCGGTGACGGCCGATCGCCGTGTGCTCGATCCCGAAGCGCTCGAGCAGCCCAAGCGTCTGCGCGAAATCACGCGCAGTCACCTCCACCTCGTGCCCGCGCGCCCGCAGATTCACGATCACGGGTCGCATCACGAGCACGTGGGGCGAGTTCGTCAGGTCGACCCAGATCCTCATCCTGTGCCGGGCGGTGAGTAAACCCTAATTCCGCCCCGATCGCCGATCTGGCGGCGGTCGCTACGCTAGCCGCGGTGCTGATCGCGTTCGCATCGGTGACCGATTCGCTCGTCACCCTGGCCACCCACGTCATCCGCGACCTCGGTCTCGCCGGCGTGGCGCTGTTAACACTGACGTCCGGCGTGGTCGGAGCACCCGGCTCGGAGCCGACGATGCTGTTCGCGGGCTTCAACGTCTACCAGGGTCACCTGAGCCTGTTCGGGATCGTGCTGTTCGGCGTGATCGGCGACATGCTCGGCGCCTCGATCGCCTACGCGATCGGCTACTTCGGCAGCCGCGAGCTGATCCAGCACCGGGGCAAGTACCTGCACATCTCGGAGAAGCGCGTCGACGTCGCCCACAGCTGGTTCGAGCGCTACGGCGCTCCGGTGATCGTCGTGTCGCGGTGGATCCCGTTCGCGCGCGCGGCATTCCCGTACGCGGCGGGCGTGGCCAGGATGGGCTACCTGCGGTTCGTCGCCTTCGCGACGATCGGCTCGATCGTCTGGATCGCCGCCCTCGGCGTGCTCGGACGCGAGGTCGGGAGCGCCTGGCAGAGCTGGCGGCACAACCTCGAGTACGTGGACTACGCCGGCGCCGTCCTGCTCGTCGTCACGCTCGCCTACCTGATCGTGCGCGCCACGCGGGCCCGGCGCGGCGGCCCTACGGCCGTGGCTTAGGAGCCGGCGGGTGGCGTCCGAGGATCTGCCGGTCTGGCAGGCGGTCGTCCTCGGCGCACTCCACGGACCGGCCGAGCTCCTCCCGATCTCGTCCTCGGGCCACATCGCGGTCGTCCCCTGGCTCGCCGGCTGGGACCACTCGCGGCTCGACGACGAACTGCGCAAGTCGTTCGAGGTGGCGCTCCACACCGGCACGGCCGCGGCGCTCCTGATCAGCCTCCGCCGCGAGGTAGACGACGCGGTGCGCGGGTTGGACTTGCGCCGGATCGTGATGATCGGCCTGTCCTTCGCGCCGCCGGCGTTCATCGGGTACCGGTTCGAGCGGCCGATCGAGCGCTACCTGGGGACGCCGCCGACGGTCGCGTGTGGCCTGTTCGCGGGGGCGGTGGCGATGGCCCTCGCCGACCGCTCGCCCCAGGAACGCACGCACGCGGACGCCGGCGCGGCCGACGCGCTATGGCTCGGGGTGGCGCAGGCATGCTCGCTGTTCCCGGGGGTGTCCCGGAACGGCGCCACGCTCGCGGCGGCCCGGTGGCGCCGGTTCACACGCGTCGACGCAAACCGCCTGTCGCGGCACGCCGCGCTCCCGATCATCGCCGGCGCCACCTTGCTGAAGGGCGCGCGGTTGAGGGCGCGCGGGCTGCCGGCGGGGTCGGCCGTTCCGTTCGCCGCCGGCGCCACCGCGGCGTTCGTGTCGACGCTCGCGTCGACCCGGCTGATCCGGGCGCTCGAGCGGGACAGCTCGCTGCTGCCGTACGCGCTCTACCGGATCGCGCTGGCGGGGCTGATCGCGAGGCGGCTGGTGGCGCGCCGGCCCACGTGAGTGCGGCCCGATGACCCGGGCGCCGGCGCACGCGAGTGCGGGCCGCCGATCCCGGCGCCGGCGCACGACCCCGCCGACCCCGGCGCCGGCGCGCTCCCCGATCCCGACTAACTCCGCACTCGCCACCCCGCCGGCGGTGAATTCAGATTCACTCGCGTATAGCCCGAGTTTCTCCGCGCTCGACCCGAGACAGGCGTCGAGTGAGGGATTGGTCGGGATCCGGGCCGGTTCAGGTTCGCGATCGGACGTCGGGTGTCGCGCCACCACCCACAGTCACGCCACCGTCCACAGCTCGCCGCTCCCCACCCGATCCGCGCGAACCCGCCACTCGGTCGCGAGGCGCCACAGCTCGGCCGGCGCGCGCGGCCCGGGCAGATCGCACACCGCGGCGACCTCGGCGGTGCCCATCGACCCGAACGTCCGGAGTGCGTCCTCAGCCGACGGCGGGGCCCCGGCGGCCGACGCCGGCGTCGCGCCCGCGGCGATCGCCGCCGCCGCCAGCGACGCGTAGTCGGAAGGGCCGTACACGCCATGCGCGACCCCATCGGGACCGAGAAACTCGAGCGAGGGCAGCTTGACCCGCCCGGTCCCGGGGGCGTGATGCTCGGCGGGCACGGCGGCGGCGCGGTCGAGATCGGCGCCGAACGCCTCGACGATCGCGTGGGAGCCGAACGCGAGCCGGAGCTTGTCGAGGTCGAGGCCAGGGACGGCGCGGGCCTCCTCGATCAGGGCGTCGGTCGAGTCGAGCTTGCGCCGGCGGCACATCAGGCCTTCGCGCAGCCGGCGCAGATACGGCCCCGGATCGGCCTGCTCGGCGACGGCCTTGACCGCCAGGCACGCCGGGTACGAGCTGCGCGGCGGCGCCGCCAGCCACAGCCGCGGATCGACCGGCATCCCACTGCGATCGCCGGCGTCGAGCATCTCGGCGACGAGGGGGATCGGGTCCCCGAATTCCCGCGCCATCCCGCACATCACGTACGCGATGCTGAGGCTCCCGGCGAGCTCGTGGGTCAGCTTCCGAAGCGCGGGCTCGAGCGCCCAAGACCACGGACAGGCCGGATCGGTGTAGTAGTACGTGTGGACGACGGCGATCTCGCGCAAAATAAAGGGTCAGTGGTCCCCTCTGTGAGTCCGACTACATGAGCACGCTACTCGGCACCATCCTCAACGGCCGGTATCGGCTCGAGGCCCGGATCGGAGCTGGGGGGATGTCGACGGTCTACCGCGCCACCGACGAGACGCTCCAGCGCCAGGTCGCGATCAAGCTGATGCACCGCGAGATCGCGAGCGATTCAGATCAGCTCGAGCGATTCCGCCGCGAGGCGCGCGCGGTGGCGCAGCTCTCGCACCCGCACATCGTCGGGGTGATCGACTACGGCGAGGACGACAGCCGGCCGTACATCGTGTTCGAGTACGTCGAGGGCGAGACGCTCAAGGAACGCATCCGCCGCACGGGCCGCCTGCCGACGACCGAGGCGGTGGCGTACGCGATCGAGATCGCCCGTGCGCTCGGCGTCGCCCACGCACGCCACATCGTCCACCGAGACGTCAAGCCCCAGAACGTTCTGATCGACGAGGAGGGACGGGCGAAGGTCACCGACTTCGGGATCGCACGCACGCTCGACGAGGAGGGATTGACGGCCGACGGCCGGGTGCTCGGCACCACCGACTACGTCTCGCCCGAGCAGGCACTCGGCCGTCCGGTTACCGGCCAGTCGGACCTGTACTCGCTCGGGGTCGTCCTCTACGAGATGCTGACCGGCGAGGTCCCGTTCAAGGGCGAGAACCAGGTGGCGGTGGCGATGAAGCACGTGCGGGAGGAGCTTCCCGACGTGCAGGCCAAGCGCCCGGAGGTCTCCTCGGCGCTCGCCGCGATCGTCGACACGGCCACCGCCAAGCGCGTCGAGGACCGCTACGCGGACGATGCCGAGCTTGTCGCCGACCTCGAGGACGTGCTCGCGATCGAGACCGCGCGCGCGGGCAGCGCCACCGGCGAGGTGACGAGCGTGCTCCGGACGCTGCCCTCCCAGAAAGCCCGCCGGGTCCCGTTCCGGGTCCGCCACCGGGTCCGCGCCGCGCTGCTCGTGCTGATCCTGCTCGGGCTCGTCGGCGGGGCGGTCGCCTACATCGCGACCAGGGCCCATCACGGCACCCCGAAGCTGACCGTCGCCCCGCCCGCGCGCCACCTGACCCTGATCGACCTCTGCCAGCACTGCGCCCACGACTACAACCCGGACGCGCTCAGCGGCCCCAAGGCCCAGAACCCCGGTGACGACGGGCTGGCGATCGACGGCAACCTCAACACCGCCTGGCCGACCGAGCACTACTACACCGGGAAGCTCGGCAAGCCCGGCGTCGGGCTGTACGTCGACGCGAGTCGTCCCGTGCAGGCAGACAAGCTCGTGATCTACACCCAGACCCCGGGCTGGTCGGCTCAGATCTGGGGCAGCAACTCGCTGCCCGACCCCGACGTATTCGACACCGGGCCCGGTGGGTGGAGCCAGCTGTCGCAGGTCGCCTCGGTGTCGCGCACGAACCCGATCTCGCTCAGCCCGCCCAAGCCCGGCTACCGCTACTACCTGGTGTGGATCACCGCGCTGCCGCCGGGCAAGATGCTCGTCGACCTCAACGAGGTCACGCTGTACGAGCTGACGAGCTAGTAGTCGTAGAAGCCGCGCCCGGACTTACGTCCCAACCGGCCGCTCGCGACCATGCGCTTCAACAGCGGTGGCGGCGCATACTCGTCGCGCTTGAACTCCTCGTACAACGAGTCGCAGACGGCGTACAGGACGTCCAGGCCGATGAAGTCGGACAGCGTCAACGGCCCCATCGGGTGACCACAGCCGAGCTTCATCCCGTTGTCGATGTCCTCGCGCGAGGCGAACCCCTCCTCGTACATGCGGACGGCGGCCATCAGATAGGGCACCAGCAGCATGTTCACGATGAATCCCGACCGATCCTTCGTCTCGATCGGGCGCTTGCCGAGCCGCTCCACGAACCGCTTCGCGCTGTCGACCGTGGTCTCGTTGGTATCGAGCGCGACGACCACCTCGACCAGATTCATCACCGGGACGGGTGAAAAGAAGTGCAGACCAAGCACTCGCTCAGGCTGACGGATCGCCTGCGCGAGCTCGGCGATCGGGATCGAGGACGTGTTCGAGGCGACGATGGCATCGTCGGAGACGACCTCGGCGATCGAGCCCATGACCCGGAGCTTCAGCTGCTCGTCCTCGGGCACGGCCTCGATCACGAGATCGGCCTCGCCGATCGCCTCGAGCCGCGTCGTCAGCTCGATCCGCTCGCGCACGGCCTCGGCGTCCCGGGCTTCGAGCTTGCCGCCGCTGACCGCCCGCGCCAGCGAAATGTCGATCCGCTCGCCCGCCCGAGCGAGCGATGCGTCGTCGACGTCGCGGACGACCACGGGAATGCCTGCGACCGCGACCGTCTCGGCGATGCCGGTGCCCATGAACCCCGCTCCGACGACGGCGACCGATTCGATCTCGCTCATGCGCGTCAGATTAGTGGCGGTGGCGCTGCTCCGCCGTGTGACGGTCGAGCGCCAGCTGCACGAGCCGGTCGAGCAGGTCCGCGTACGGGATCCCGCTGGCCTCGAACAGCGACGCGTACACGCTCGTGCTGGTGAAGCCCGGGATCGTGTTGAGCTCGTTCAGGAGCACGCGCTCGCCGTCGACGAAGAAGTCCACGCGCGCCAGCCCGTAGCACTCGGACCGCAGGAACGCGCTGACCGCGATCTCCCGGATCCGTTCGCGGACGCGATCGGGCACTCGCGCGGGGACGATCAACTGCATCCCGCCGGGCGTGTACTTGGCGTCGTAGTCGTACCAGCCGGACTCGCCCTTGGCGAGCACGATCTCCCCGGGCTCCGACGCGATCGGGTCGCTGCCGCCGAGTACCGAACACTCGACCTCGAGACCGAACGCGGCGGCCTCCACGATCGCCAGCGGGTCGTGCTCGAACGCAGTCTCGAGCGCCGCTGGCAGCTCCGCCTCGGTGGCCGCACGAACGATCCCGACCGACGATCCGAGCCGCGCCGGCTTGACGAACGCCGGCATCCCGAGCCCGCGCAGGTCTGACAGCACCAGCTCGCGCCCGGACGCGAACTCCTCGGCCCGGACCGCGCGATAGCGGACCTGCGGGAGGCCGGCGTGGGCCATCAGCTCCTTGAACATCACCTTGTCCATGCACAGCGCCGAGGACAGCACGCCGGCGCCGACATACGGCACGTCGAGACACTCGAGCAGCCCCTGCACCGTGCCGTCCTCGCCGAACGGTCCGTGCAGGACGGGGAAGACCACGTCGACGCCATCGAGCCCGCGCCCCGGCTCCACCGCGACGGTGGCGCCGTCGCGGCGCCAGACTCCGTCGCGCCCGATCTCGATCGCGATCGGCACATGCCCGGCCTGCGCGAGGCCTTCCCGGACCGACGCCGCCGATGCGAGCGATACCTCGTGCTCGGAGGAGCGCCCTCCGCCGAGCACCGCGACGTGCATGGTCCTCACGGGCTCGGCGTGGTGACCGCGCCGGTGGTCGGCGTCGTGGACGTGGTCGTGGTCGTGGCGCTCGTGGACGTCGTCGTGGTCTGGGCCGGCGCCACATAGTGGCCGACGACAATCGTCACCGTCGTGTCCTTGTTGACCATTTGGCCCGCGGCGGGGCTCTGGCTGAGAACGACGCCGCCCTGGCTCTTGGTGGTGACGTCCTGGCGCTCGACCTTGGCCGGGAATCCCGACGCCCCGAGCGTCGCCTCCGCCGACCCTCGGCGCGCGCCGACGACGTTCGGCACCGCGATCGTCGGCGGCGCCTTGGCCACGACGAGCGTGATCGTCGAACCCGGTTTGACCGAGGTTCCACCCACGGGGCTCTGGCCGATCACCGTCCCGGGCGACACCGCGGTCGAGATCTGCGACGTCTCGCCGACCGTGAACTCCCCGGGCGGACCTTGCAGCTGCGCCTTCGCCTGAGCAAAGCTCTCGCTGGTCACGTCCGGCACCTTCACCGGCGGCGGTCCGGTCGAGACGATGATCGTCACCGGAGTGTTCACCGCGGGGTTCGCGCCCGCCTGCGGACTGCTGCCGATGACCTGGCCGGCGGCGACCGTGGTGCTCGATTGACGCTCGATCCGCCCAACCTTCAGGTTCGCGATCTGGATCGCCGACTTAGCCCGGGCCAGCGACTCGCCGATCACCGGCGGGACCGTGGCGTTGCCAGGTCCCGAGGACACCGTCAGCGTCACCGTCGAATTCTCCTTGACCTTGACCCCCGCCAGGGGATCCTGGGAGATCACGATCCCCTGCGGCTTCTGGCTGGTAACGGTCAACTGGCTCACATTGAGGTTCTGATTCTGAAGCCTCGCGCGCGCCTCGTTGAACTGCTCTCCGGTCACCGCCTGCACGACCACCTTCGTCGGGCGCGTGAGCAGATACAGGGCCACGCCGCCGCCGACGAGGCACAGCAGCGCGAGCGCCAGCAGCACCCACGGCCACACGCGGCGGCGCTCGGGCGGCGGCTCCTCCTCGGGGAACGGTCCGACGACCACTCCTCCGAGCGTGTCGCCGCGCGCCGGCGGAGCAGCCGCCGGGGGGACGGTGAGCGCCGCCGAGGTGGCATACCTTCCGGCCGCAACCGCCGCGAGCGCCGGCATGCTCGCGGTGCGCTGGCCACCGCGCGCGCCGGACAGGATCGACGTCTTGGCCTGCTCGAGCGCGTTGATGAACTGGTCGGCGTTCGCCGGGCGGTCGATGGGGTTCTTGTTGAGCCCCCACATCACGACCTGCTCGAGCTCGGTGGGGACGCTCGGATTGATGATCGTCGGTGGCGGTGGCGCCTCGGACACGTGCTTGAGCGCGATCGAAACGGCCGAGTCGGCGTCGAACGGCACGCGGCCGGTGAGCATCTCGTAGAGCACCACAGCGATCGAGTACAGGTCCGAGCCTGCGCTGACGGCGTGCCCCTGCGCCTGCTCAGGGGACAGATACTGGGCGGTGCCCATGATCGAGCCGGTCTCGGTCATGTCCGACGCGCCCGCACGGGCTATCCCGAAATCCGTGACCTTGGCGTTGTCGGCGTCGTCGATGATCACGTTGTGGGGCTTGAGGTCGCGATGGATCACGCCCCGCCGGTGCGCGAACCGCGCCGCTTTCAGGATCTGGATCGTGATGTCGATCGCGCGGACCGGATCGAGCGGCGCCTCTTCGCGGATCAGCTGCTTGAGCGACCGGCCCGGCAGGTACTCCATCGCGATGTAGTAGGTCTCGTCGAACGAGCCACGGTCGTACACGCTGACGACGTTCGGGTGCTGGAGGCCCGCGGCGGCCTGGGCCTCGCGACGGAACCGCTCGACGAAGCCGGGGTCCTCGGCGAAGCGCTGGTAGAGCAGCTTCAGCGCAACCTTGCGACCCAGCTGTTCATCCTCGGCCAGGAACACGTCGGCCATCCCGCCGGAGCCCAGCCGCGACACGATCTTGTAGCGGCTGTCGACGATGGTGCCCGCACCGAGACCTGCCATTAGCCACCGTCCGCGAGGAGGACTTGGAGGACGTCCTTGGCGATCGGCGCAGCCACCGACCCGCCGAAGCCGCCGTTGGAGATGTCAACGTTGACCGCGATCGCGATCTTCGGGTGGTCGGCGGGTGCGAACGCGACGAACGCCGGCTGGGTCAGGTTCGAGCCGTTGGCGCCGATCTGAGCCGTGCCCGTCTTGCCGGCGACGCTGATCCCGCCGAGCTGGACGGCGGTGCCGGTGCCTTCCTCGACCACCTTTTCCATCATCTTCGTGACCTCGGCCGCGGTCGACGACTTCATCACATGGCTGTAGACGCTCGGGTTGGTCGTCTTGACCGTGCGGCCGTCCTGGTCGACCACGCGGTCGATCAGATGCGGCGTCATCAGCGTGCCGCCGTCCGCCACCGCGGAGGCGACCATCGCCATCTGCAGCGGGGTGACCTGGAGCCCGCCCTCGCCGATCCCGATCCGGCCGATGTCCTCGTTCGGGCTGCCGGGCGGATACGGGTGCCCATCCGGGGCAACCGGCTTGCTCGAGTTCAGCTCGAACGGCGGGAAGTCGAGCGGCGGCTTGGAGTAGAAGCCGAACCGCTTCATGTAGTCGGTCATCGTCGGGCGCCCGACGTGCTCGGCGACCTGGGCGAAGATCGTGTTGATCGAATACGTCATCGCGGTCGTCAGCGTCTGCGGCCCCCAGCTCTTGTTCCCGTCGTTGGCGAGCGGCACCCCGGAGACCAGAATCGGCGAGTTGCCGTTGATGACCGAGTCCGGGGTGTACTGGCCGCTGTCGATCGCCGCCGTCGCGGTCACGATCTTGAACGTCGAGCCGGGGGCGTACGCGCCCTGGGTCACGCGGTTGAACGTCGTGTTGGTCGGGGTGCTCTCGGTGGGGACGTCGTTGTCGTTGTAGCCGGGATTCGCGTACATCACCTTGACTGCGCCCGTGCTCGGATCGAGCGCGACGACCGAGCCGGCCATCCCGGCGAGCGCCTGCTGGGCGGCGCGCTGCCCCTTGGGGTCGAGCGTCGTGTGCACGTCATCGCCGACCGGGCGCGGACTGAGCTGCCCGAAGATCGAGCTGAGGCCGGTCTGCACGCCCCGGAGGTCCGGACCGGCGGACTGCTCGAGCCCGGCCGCCTCGCCCTTGGCGGCGATCGAGAAACCGACCGGCTGGGCGAACAGGTTCGCCGTGGGGTACGTGCGCGACCACGTCCCGCCCGGCGCGGGCACCGACTTCGCGAGCACCGTGCCATCGGCCGCGAGGATCCGCCCGCGCTTGATCTTCAGCTCGTCGAGCAGCGTGCGCACGTTCAGCGTGTTGTTGTTGAGCGAGGACGCCTGGAACACCGTCCAGCGCGAGGTGAACACCACGAGCAGCGCGAACAGCAGGATGACCACGCCGAACAGCCGCGCGATCGGGGCGTTCACGCGGGCCTCCGGGCGCGGTCGGAGACGAGCAGGAGCAGCGCGACGAGGACCAGGTTCGCGACGATCGACGACCCGCCGTAGGAGATGAACGGGAGGGTGACGCCGGTGAGCGGAATCACGCGGGTGACGCCCCCGACGATCACGAACACCTGGAGCGCGAGCATCGCGCTCAGCCCGGCGGCGAGCAGCGTCGAGAACGAGTCCCGCGCGAGCGTCGCGGCCTTGAACCCGCGCGCGATCAGCATCAGGTAGGTCATCAGCACCGCGACCGCGCCGAACAGCCCGAGCTCGTCGGTGATGACCGCGTAGATCATGTCGGTCTGGGGCGCGGGCAACAGCGGCCCGCCGCTGGGCAACGTCAGCGCGGCCTGGCCGAAGCCCTGTCCGAACAGTCCGCCGGCCGCCTGGGCGAACAGCGAGTTCGCGACCTGGTAGCTACCAAGCGGAGCGTGGTACAGCTTCGCGTTCAGCGGGTGCAGCCAGGTCTCGACGCGCGCGTGGATGTGCGGGATATGGGTGCCGAGGTACCAGAATCCGATCGCGGCGGCGATCAGCCCGATCAGCACGAACGACAGCCGGTTGGTGGCGACGTACAGCATCGCCAGCAACGCTCCGTAGAACATCACCGAGGAGCCGGTGTCGCTCAGCACGACCAGCGTGCCCATCGCCAGCCCCCAGATGACGACGACCGGACCGAAGTGCTTCAGCGGCGGCACCGTCACACCCAGGATCCGCCGCGACCCGGTCACGAGCACCTGTCGGGTGTCGCGCAGGTAGCTCGCGAGGAAGATGACGAGCCCGATCTTCGCGAACTCGGCCGGCTGAAACACGAACAGCCCGGGGATCCGGACCCCGAGATACGCGCCGTTGGCCGCATAGCCGACGCCCGGGAGCCGCGGCAGCACGAGCAGCCCGAGCGAGATAAAAACGATCACGTAGCGGTAGCGCTCGAGCTTGCGGTAGTCGCGGAACACGATGATCGTGCCCGCGAACAGGATCAGCCCGAGCACGAACCACTGGGCCTGCTGGCGGGCCAGCGTCGTGTCGATCCGGTAGATCATCACGAGGCCGAAGCTGGCCAGCACCGCCACCAGCGGGAACATGTACGGATCGGCACGCGGCAGCGTGATCCGGATGAAGATGTGCGCGGCGATACACAGCCCGAGGAACAGCGCGCCGTAGGTCAGCGATACGTTCGACAGCGCGTTCGAGCGCTGGATGAACACGCCGGCGAAGCCCGCGGTCACGAGCAGTGACGCCGGGATCAGGCCGAGTAGCTCCCGGTTCCGAGCACTCACTTCGCCAGTCCCCCACCAGTGTGCCGGCCCCCGGACAAGCTCACGGCGAGATCTTTCCCTGCTCGAGGTCCATCACCAGCGAGGTCGCGTCAGATTGCGAGCGCAGGTCGTTGTTCAGAAGCTGGCCGCGGCGGACGGCCGGGATGGTCGTGGCGGGAACGCCCGAGACGTAGTAGGTCTCGTACAGCGGCACCCCGAAGGGCAGGTCGTAGGGCAGCCCGCGGTACACCGTGACGGTGCCCTGAGCATTCGTCCCCAGGAAGTACAGCTGGCGGCTGGCCAGGTAGCCTCCTCCGCCGATCAGCCCGACGACGATCACGGTGGCCAGGAGCGCGGCGATCGGTGTGATGTAGCGGTGGTCGCGCTTGACGGCCACCGGCGGGCGGGGCTGCAGCCGGCGCGCGCCCGGCGGAGCCGCCCGCCGGTTGCGCTGTGTGGTCGCGCGCGTCGGCGGCGGCGCCACAGCGACCGCGGTCGCGCCGCGCCCGTCCGATTCCTCGGTCGGACCGGGGGCCGTGTCGCGCGGCGCCGACACCCCGACCATCGTGTCTTCTCCGGCGGCCTCGTCGGTGCCGAGCTCCTCCAGGCGGAACAGCACGACCGTGATGTTGTCCCGGCCGCCCGCCTCGTTGGCGGCCTTGATCAGCTCGTCGGCGGCCTCGTCGAGATTGTCGTGCTCGGTCAGCACCGCTTTGACCCGCTCCTCGGGGATCATCGAGGTGAGGCCGTCGCTGCACAGTAGGACGACGTCGCCGGCGCGCGCCGGATAGGTCCACGTGTCGACCTCGACGTCGGGCTCCGGGCCGAGCGCGCGCGTGATGATCGATCGCTGCGGGTGCTCGGCCGCCTGCTCCTCGGTCAGCTTGCCGCGGCGCACGAGCTCGTCGACGAGCGAGTGGTCCTGGGTGAGGCGCTGGAGCGTCCCGTCTCGGAACAGGTACGCGCGGCTGTCGCCGACGTGGGCGATCGCGACATGCGTGTCGTCGACGTAGGCGGCGGTCAGGGTCGTCCCCATCCCGGCCCGGCCGCGATCCGCGCGCGAGCGTTCGTAGATCTGCGCGTTGGCCTCGCGTACGCGCGCGGCCAGACGCTCCTCCGGACTGCCGGAGTCGGGCAGCCCCTGCTCGAACGCCTCGACCGCGATCCGCGAAGCGACCTCGCCGGCCTGGGCGCCGCCCATCCCGTCGGCCACCACGAACACCGGCGCCCGCGCGTACGCGCTGTCCTCGTTATCCCGTCGCTGACGACCGGTGTCGGTCTTGCACGTGGTCTCTGCTGCACGAAGCATGATCAGCCGTTCCTCATGTCAGGCGCGATCCTCATACCTGGTAAGAGAATTCGCAATCCCCAATCCTGATCCGATCGCCAGGATGCAGCGGCTGGGGGCCGTCCAGCTGCTCCTCGTTCAGGTAGGTCCCGTTGGTGGATCCGAGGTCCTCGATCACGACGACGTGGCCTTCCCGCGAGATGCGGGCATGATGCGCGGAGGCGAACGGATCGTCGAGCCTGATCTCGACGTCTCCGCGGCCGAGGGTAGCGCCCTGGTTGGGAATTTCATACGCGCTCCCGGTCTCGTGGCCGGGCGCGCGCTCGACCAGGAGGTGCGGCTCGAACCCGTCGCTGTCGTGATCGCCGAGTCCGCTCGAGGCCGGGTACATGCCGGTGGCGTCGTAGGGGGCGGCGTTGTCGGCCCGGACCACGCCACCGCGGCCACGTCGAAGATCGCGCATCGCGCTCCAGGCCACCCATAGAAGGAACAGGTAGAGAACAATCAGGAAGCCGAACTTCAAACCTACCGAGACGGGCGCGAGCATGGCGAGGGGCTACTCCAGCGTGAACGTCATCGCCGACTCGCCGAGCTCGATCTCGTCCCCGTCCCGCAGCACTTCGGAGCCGTCGATCCGGCGGCCGTTGAGCTGCGAGCCGTTCGTCGAGCCGAGGTCGGCGATCACCCATGACCCACCGCGGGGCCGGATCTCGGCGTGCTGGCGCGAAACGTTCGGGTCGTTCAGCACCACGTCGCACTGGCGGCCGCGGCCGAGCGTAGCGCCCGAGGGCCCGACCACGACCCGCTTGCCGTCGACCAGAAGGAGCACCTTCGCTGCGCGAGCGCGGCCACGCTCCTCGAGCGGTTCGGCCACCCGCTCGGCGTTGCTGTAGACCATCGTGCGCCCAGATTGGGCCTCGGGCGGAGCGCTGACGGGTTCGTCGTCGGGCTGGGCGACCCGGGTCTGGATGCCGAATTCGCCCAGGCCCAGCCGATCGTCGGTTTCGAACTCGATCGCCGGCCGTGACAGCAAGGTCAGACGCTCCCTGCGCGCATGCTCGAGCAGATACCCGGCTAGCTCGGCCGTCAGCGCCGATTCGTAGCCCGCGAAGCGCTCCCGGTCGCGCGGCGACAGGAACACTCGGTACTCGTTGGGTGCGTACGTGCGCGACACCGAGAACGACTTGTGCTCCTCCATCTCGCGGGCGAGCTTGCGGGCGATCTCGACCGGCCGCACCTCTGACCGAAAGGCACGGCTGAACGTGCCTTCGACCAGGCCGGCGATCTTGTTCTCCAGGTTCTTCAGAACGCTCATACGTGAACCGCGACTTCCAGTCGCCGGCAGGGTTTGGCGGGATTTGCCTGGATTCCATGCTACGCGGTCGGCGTGCAATCTTTCGCCCATCGCGCGCCCCTAACGCGGCGCCAAGATCGCCTCGTGACAAGCGCAACTACCGCCCCGGCGAAGGCCCCCACGGCGGCCGCGGCGGCGCTCACGCGGGGGTCCGCCGCGGCCGGCACGACGACGGCGATCGTCGCCACCGCGAGCGCCGCGGCCCAGCCGGCCAGCAGGACCGCCTCGCGGGCCGGCGAGCGCCTGCTCCGCACTCGAGGTAGGACGATCGCCGCTGCCGCCCACACGAGCGCGCCGGTGAGCGTCCCGACCGTCAGCAGCGGGGCGATGACATGGTGGACGGTGCCCGCGGGCGACTGGGTCCACGCGCCGCGGGCCAGCGCGAGCCACACCCACCCCGTCACCGCCAGCGCGGCCCGGCGCCAAGCGGAGGCCGCGAGCCCGGCGAACGCCGGCCACGCGCCGGCGAGCCCGATCGCGCCCAACGCCGGGGCGGCCGCCGCGAGCGGCCAAATCGGAGCATCGAACGGCGCCAGCACCACCGGGACGAGCGCGCCGGCGACGAGCAGCACCGCGCCGCCGGCGTGCGAGTTCGTGACGAGCCCGGTCGCGAGGAACGCGGTCAGCGCGAGCCAGCCGACGCGCGGGAGCGCCGCTATCAGCACGCCCGCGAGGCATGCGGTCAGGGCCGGGGGGAGCAGCGATGCGCCCGGCGCATGGCGCGCGAGCCAGGCCCCGAGCGCGGCCGCGGCGACGCCGGCGAGCGCGCGGCGGGGCCAGGGGATATGGGAAGTCTCATAGCCTGCGGGGCGGCCGGGGACCGCGTCCGCTTGCTCTCGTGGGGGGTCCGCCCGGCGGCTCGGGCGCCGGATTTCGATGCCTGGCGACGCCGTGCGGCGCTCGGCTTCGGCGATCCGCCGGTGATCCTCGATGCGGAAGTGGAGCTCATCCGTGTCCGGCCGGTCCGGGCGGCGGGTCTTCGTCTTCGGGCGCCACGGCTCGGCGATCACGCCCGGCTCGTCGGCGACCCGGCCGAGGACCGATGTCAATGCGCTCCGCAGCTCCTCGAGCCGCCCCCGCTCGCCCGGGCGCGGGCGGAGCGCGAGGTCGATCGCCTGGCCGAGCTCGCGCGGGAGGTCGCGGCGCTGCCGGCGCAGCGGGGGCAGATGAATGCCGAGGCGCCGGCCGGGCTGGCTGCTCACCGGGTTGACCTCGGTCAGCGCCTCGTACAGCACGAGCGCGAGCGAGAACAGATCCGCCGGCGCGCCCGCCGGCAGGCCTTGCGCCTGCTCGGGCGCCATGTACGCGACCGTGCCGATCACGTCGCCGGTAACGGTCAGCGAGTCGCCGCCGAGGACGCGCGCGACGCCGAAGTCGGTCAGTCTGGCCAGCCCGGCCGGCGACGTCGGGCGCTCGGGAATCAGCACGTTCGACGGCTTGACGTCGCGGTGGATCACGCCGTTGGCGTGGGCGTGCATGAGCGCGTCGCACAGCGCGATTCCGATCTGGACCACGTCGCGGTCCGACAGCCGGCCCTCGCCGAGCAGGCGGTCGAGCGTGGTGCCATGGACGAGCTCGGAGACGAGGTAGGCGCCCTCGTCGTCAACCGCGGCCTCGAACAACGTGACGATTCCCGGATGCGCCAGCCGCGCGGCGGCGCGGGCCTCGCGCTCGAAACGCCCGCCGACGACGCGCTCGCGCGGGAGGATCTTGATCGCGACCTCGCGGTCGAGGCGCTCGTCGGTCGCGAGCCATACGGTGGCGAATCCACCCGTCCCCAGGCGCCGGCGCAGGCGATAGCGGCGCAGGACGACCGGGGCCTCGTCGGGTTCGGCGGTCCTCCCGGTCCGCGTGGTTTCATCGCCATCCGCGGTCCGGGGCGGCCGAGCGCCCCCGATCCGCGCCGTCCGCTCTTCCCCCGCCGGCCGCCCACGCCCGAGGAGCCGTGTCGGGGCCTGCGAGCCGAAGAGATTGCGCGGGCGCACGGCGCGTTTTTCGCGCCCACGGGGCCCTTCCCCTTTTCCCTGCAATCGTTCGGAATCGCCTTACCGCCGTTTCTGCGGTCATACTGAGCGACTCCCGATCCCGCAAGGAGCGAGCAGCGTGTCGTTCTTCGACGAGCCTGAGGAGACTCGTACCGCGTCAAGGCCGGCACCGAGGCGACGCCGCCCGACGGGGGGCGGACGACGGCCTCCGACCACAGACCGCCAGGCGATCATGGTTCGCCGGATCGGGCTCGCCGCCGTGGTCGTCATCGCGATCGTGCTGATCGCCGTCCTCGTCAACAGTTGCGAGACGAGCGCCCGGAACAGCGCGCTCAAGGACTACAACAACAGCGTCGCGTCGCTGAACGCTCGCTCGGTGCAGACCGGCACGAACTTCTTCGGCGTCCTCGCGGGCGGAACCAGCGACCCGATGAGCCTGCAGCAGCGCCTGGCCGAGGCCGCCAACGACGCCACCTCCCAGCTCAACAGCGCGAAGGGCCTGAGCGTTCCCGACGAGGTCAAGGGCGCCCAACAGGACTTCGTGCAGGCGCTCCAGATGCGCAAGGACGGGATGAACAACATCGCCAACGAGGTGGAGCCGGCGCTCCAAGCCCAGACCGCCCAAAGCTCGGTCGACTCGATCGCGGCCGAGATGGCGCGGTTCTACGCATCTGACGTGCTGTACAAGGACTACGCCGTCCCGCAGATCGTCGGCGCCTTGCGCGCCGCCGGCATCACCGTCGGCGGGCTCGGCGGGCAGCAGCTCAACTCCGACCAGTTCCTGCCCTCGATTGACTGGCTCGACCCCACCCACGTGGCGACCACGCTCCACGTGACCCTGCCGTCTTCCACCACCACGACCCAGCACATCGCCCCCGGCCTGCACGGGCATGAGCTGAACTCCGTCAGCGTCGGCGGAAGCACGCTCCAGACGGGCTCGACGAACTCGATCCCGGCCAGCCCGGCGCCGACATTCACCCTGGACTTCGCGAACACCGGCCAGAACACCGAGACCAACGTCAAATGCCGCGTGACGGTCTCCGGCTCGAGTGTCAGCGGGCAGACAGTCGTTCCTCAAACCACCGCTGGAGAGTCGACGAGCTGCCAGGTCACACTGTCTTCGACGCCCCCGAAGGGGTCGCATACGCTCACCGCGACGATCGTTCCGGTCCCCGGCGAAACGAAGACCGCGAACAACACGTTGACGTTCCCGGTCACGTTCCAGTGAGGACTGGAGTGACCGTATGCTGTCGTCAGTGCACAACCTGACCAGCACCGCTGGGATCGTGGCGATCGCCGCCGGCGCAGGCGCGGTATTGGCACTCCTCTGCTGCGCGATCCTCGGCGTCAAGCTGCGCCGGCTCCGCGCGGCTCAGCGCGCGATTCTCGGCGGCGGCGACCAGGACCTCATAGCGCATGCCGCCTCGCTGCAGCAGCAGTTCGAGGCGCTGTACGACTACGTCCAGGAGGCGTCCGAGCGGCTCGAGGGCCGGATGGACGCGGCCGAGCACCGGATCGACAGCTCGATGGCGTACCGAGCGCTGATCCGTTACGACGCCTACGGCGAGATGTCGGGCCGCCAGTCGACCTCGATCGCGATTCTCGACGCGAACCGCTCGGGGGTCGTGCTGTCCTCGATCCACCACCGCGACCAGGCCCGGCTGTACGCCAAGGAGGTCCGGGAGGGAAAGCCCGAGCTCGAGCTCTCACCCGAGGAGGACGAGGCGATCAAGCGCGCGCTCGGGGCGGACGTCAAGCAGCGCTCCGGCTAGTGTCCGTACCGACACTGGTGGCCGGGTCGCTTACGCGACGGCCGCTCCCGACTCGAAAGGGCGGCCGATAGTGGAGGGCACCGGCGGGCAGATGCGGGTCGCCTATTTCGGCCCGGAGGGCACCTGGACCCAGGAGGCTTTGCTCGCGGCGACGGCTGGGCATGAGCTCGAGGCCGTCCCGTATGCGACGATCTACGACACGGTGATGGCGGTTCACTTCGGGGCCGTCCAGCGGGCGCTGGTCCCGATCGAGAACTCGCTCGAGGGGTCGGTCAACGCGACGCTCGACACGCTTGCGATGGAGACCGAGGACGTCGCGATCCTCGGCGAGGTCGTGCATCCGATCCGTCATTGCCTGATCGCGCGGACGCCGCTCGAGCTCTCGGAGATCGACACCGTGGTGTCCCATCCCCAGGCGACGGCGCAATGCGCGCGGTTCATCCGCACGCGGCTCCCGGGAGCGCAGGTGCTCGCCGGCAGTTCGACCGCCGACGCCGTCAAGACCGTGGCCGAGCACGACGGCGCGTGGGCGGCGCTCGGCAACCGGGTGGCGGCCGAGCGCTACGGCTGCCACGTGTTGCGGGCGGGCGTCGAGGACGTCGCCGGCAACGAGACCCGGTTCGTGTGGCTCGGGCCGGTCGGGGCGCCGCCCGGCGGGGTCGGTGCATCTGACACTCAGCTCGGGCCGTGGAAGACCGCGGTCGTGTTCTGGGGCGTCGGGTCGGAGGCCCCGGGCTGGCTCGTCCATTGTCTGTCGGAGTTCGCCACTCGCGACGTGAACCTCACGCGGATCGAGTCGCGGCCGCGCAAGCAGGGGCTCGGCCGGTACATGTTCTTCCTGGATCTCGAGGGTCGTGGCGCGGAGCCCCACGTCGCCGACGCCCTGGTCGGACTGCGGGCCCAAGTCGAGGTTCTGCGCGTGCTCGGCTCGTTCCCGGCCGCGATCGTCTGAGGGCGTAACAAACCCTTATCGGGTCTACCGGTGCCACCGGTAAACTGGCGGCCAACCATGGCCACTTCAGTACCAGCGCCAGTGTGGTCCGCGTCGCCTCCAGAGCACCAGCGACGCGGACGTGAGAGTGGCCGGGTGCTCGTATTGAACGCGACGTATGAGCCGATCAACGTCTGCACGGTGCGTCGCGCCGTCGTGCTGCTGCTCAAGGAGAAAGCCGAGGTGATCGAGCACGGCGACTGGGAGCTTCGTTCGGCGACGGCCACGATGTCGCGGCCGGTCGTGATCCGGCTCGTCGCCTACGTTCGGATTCCGCGTGACACCCACCGCCGCAAGATCACCCGCCGCGCCGTGTTCGCCCGCGACAACTGGACCTGCCAGTACTGCGGCGCGCGCTCGAACCTCACCGTCGACCACGTGATCCCGAGGTCGAAGGGCGGCGGCTCGGGCTGGGACAACATCGTCGCGTCGTGCGCGCCCTGCAACCGCCGCAAGGGCGACGCCCTCCCGCGCCAGGCCGGCATGCGCCTGCTCAAGCAGCCGCGGATGCCGAGCGCCACCGTATTCATCCACGTGGCGAGCCCGACGATCCCGGTCGCCTGGCAGCAGTACCTGGCCGCTTAGCGCTGGACGCCACCTCCCCGCGGTCGGTGGCCGGGGTGGTTTACAGGTGGTGGTCGTGCCGTCGGGATTTAACGGCGGGCAGCTGGAGCAGTGCCGGGCGGGACATGCAGGTCGGCGGCAGCGCCGACCTAGCAATGACCCAGAGCGCCGGCGGGCGAGCCGGGCCCCTCGGACCTGCACACCGCCTCAATCGGCGCGGATCAGACGATCCTCGATGCGCCGCGCATGCGGGGCATGGAAGGCGCCCCGCAGCCTGCCGCGGGCGCGTCCATTGAGGCGTCATGCAGGTCGCCAGCGGCGGCCGCGCGGGGCCGAAGCCACGACTCCGCCGAAATCTGCCCTACGTCCTCCGCGGCATTCGGTAATCTGATCATCACCAGAGAAAGGAGGTGGTCCGACTGTCTGAAAGTACTTGCGGGACCCTGGAGGTGTCCGGCCGCTAAGTCGGAGGCTGACCCCGCGTAGCGGAGTCCCCCCGAGACACCGCCGGCGTGAGTTCCGGGAGTGGTCCCTCCGGTCTGTTCCAAACTCGCATCGGTGATGCCAGCCAATTTGTGAAGGGCGCCGGGTCGACGGCGCCCTTCACGACGTTAAGGGGCGATTCGCCCCCGCCGTTTACGACACCGGGCTCGACACCTGGACGTTGTCGCGCCCGGAAGCCTTGCCGAGATACAGCGCACTGTCCGCGCGGCTGACAAGCTCGTCGATCTCGTCGTGTCGCCACTCGGCGACCCCGATCGTGATCGTCACGGTCAGCCCGTGCCGGCGCCCCTCCTCGGGCTGGTCGAGCGCGAGTGCATCCCGGAGGCGCTCGGTGGCGCGGAGCGCGCCCTCCTCGTCGGTGCCGGTGAGCACGACGAGGAACTCCTCGCCGCCCCAGCGCCCGATCGCGTCCTCGGTTCGGAGCGCGCCATCGAGCACCCGCGCGGTGTGCGCGAGCACGGCGTCGCCGCTGCGGTGTCCGAGCGTGTCGTTGACGTGCTTGAAGTGGTCGACGTCGACAACCAGGAGCGACAGCGACAGGTCGTGGCGGCGGGCCGCGCTCAAAGCATCGTGGAGGTACTCCTCGATCGCGCGGCGGTTGCGCACGCCGGTCAGCGGGTCGATCGCCGCCAGCCGCGCGAGCTCGACGTTGAGCCGGGTCAGCTCCACGCGCCGGCCCTGCAGGCGCGTGATCAGGATGATGATCGCGAGCCCGGCCACCGCCAGCCCTGCGATCGCGAGCCACGCAAGCCACCGGCCGGCGCCGTTGAGGTACGTGAACAGTTGGGACTCGGGGTCCCTCACCACGATCCGCCAGTTCGTTCCCGCCACCGGCGCGGTCACGTAGTACTGCCGGCCCTGGGGGCTGTCGTAGGACCCGTTCGGCGCGCGGCTGTCCGCGCGCGCGAGCTGCAGGTCGGCCTGGACGAGCGTGCTCGGCTGCGAGCCCCCGGACGCGACCGCCGTGAGGAGCCCTCCGCGCGCGTCGACGAGATACCCCTGCCATCCCGACGTCGAGATCGCGTTCCCGAGGACGGTCGGCAACACCGTCTCGGACATCCCGAACGCGCCGGTGAACACGCGCCGGCCCGACGACGTCTCGTAGGCGACCGCGAACGTGAGCATCGGCGTGCCGTCGACGTCGATCAGCGCGACCGCGGAGGAGTCGGGCTCGCTGAAAGTGCCCCCGAGGTATCCGTACCGGGCCGCGAGCATGCCGACGAGCCTCGCCGGCGACGACGACGACGCGCGGATCACGTGCCCATGCGCGTCGAGCACCACCGTTGCGCCGAGCCCGAGCGCGGACGAGTCGCGGTCGATCGTGCTCTGCGTGACGGCCGGGCCGCCGAACCACGTCAAAGCCTGCGCGCGCTGGCTGCTCAGCAGATCGTTGGCGTAGATCGAAGCGAACCTGGCGACGAGCTGAACGCGGGTCCCCAGGCGCGCCGCCATCCCGTCGCGGCTGCTCGCCTGGGAGTTGGCAAGGAGCCAGCTCCCGGCCGCGATCAGCGCGAGCCAGCCGATCACGAGCGCCAACACGAGGCCGCGCGCGCTCCGGTGCTTGCCGGCGGAATGAGCAGCCGATTCGGGCGTGCTGGCGGTGTGCGCCAGCAACGACCGCAGGTGTGGCCGGCCCGATCCCATTTGACCGCTTATCGGTAGCTTCGCGGCGGCCCTTGAGCGATCCGGGCCACCCTGGCCCGTGTTGCTTTTCTACTCGTCGTCGGTGGCCGGGTCGTCCCCGGCCTCGGCATCGTCGTCCGCAACGGACTCATCGCCGCCAACGGACTCGTCGTCGGCAACGAACTCATCGTCCGCGCCCGCCGACTCATCCACAACCGCCGACACATCGACGACACCCGGCTCTTCCGCTGCGACCGAGCCATTCTCGTCGCCGACGACCGGCGCCGCCGTCGACGCCTCGGACTCGACCACCAGCGCCACCGCGCTCACTTGGTCGTCGTCGCGGATGTTCATCACCTTCACGCCCTGCGACGCACGGCCGTAGCGGTTGATCCCGCGCACCGACGTGCGCTGGACCATGCCGTTCTGGGAAATGAACACGAGCTCCTGATGCTCGCGGACGACCAGCGCGCCGGCGAGCGCTCCCTTGTTCTCCGTCAGCGTGATCGTCTTCACGCCCATCGTGCCGCGCCCCTTGACCGGATAATCGGGGATCGGAGTGCGCTTGCCGTAGCCGTTCTCGGTCACGACCAGCAGCTCCTGGTCGTCGCGCGCGACGTCCATCGCCAGCACCGCGTTGCCCTTGTGTGAGACGTTCATGCCGCGCACGCCGCTCGTGTCCCGGCCCATCGGCCGGACCTGGCTCTCGCTGAACCGCGCTGCCTGCCCCGAGCGCGAGACCATGATGATGTCGTCGTGCCCCGACGTTCGCCGGACCGCGATCAGCTCGTCGTCGTCGCGGATGTTGATCGCGATGATCCCGTCGGCCTTGATCGGCGTGTTGTATGCGCCGAACTCGGTCTTCTTGACCATGCCCTTGCGGGTGGCGAACACGAGGTACTTGCCCTCGCCGAAGTCGCGGGTCGCCAGAACGGACTGCACCCGCTCGCCCTCGCGCAACGGAAGCAGGTTCACGAGGGCCCGGCCGCGCGCGGTGCGCGACGCCTCGGGGAGCTCGTACACCTTGAGCCGGTAGATCTTGCCTCGGTTCGTGAAGAACAGCAGATAGTCGTGGGTGGAGGAGACGAACAGGTGCTCGATGTAGTCGTCCTCCTTCATGTCCATCCCGGTCACGCCGATGCCGCCGCGGCGCTGCTGCCGGTAGGTCGCCAGCGGCAGCGACTTGATGTAGCCCGAGTTGGTGATCGAGATCACCATCTGCTGGTCGGCGATCAGGTCCTCGATGTCGATCTCGCCCTCGGCATGCGTGATCTCGGTGCGGCGCTCGTCGCCGTAGGCCTCCCTGATCTCTCCAAGCTCGTCCTTGATCAGTGAGTTGACACGCTGCTCGTCGCCGAGGATCTCGCGCAGCTCGCCGATCCGCTCGACGAGGTCGCCGTGCTCCTGCTTGATCTTGCCGGCCTCGAGCGCGGTCAGCCGGCTCAGCGTCAGCTGCAGGATCGCCTGAGCCTGGACGACGGTCAGCTCGAAGCGCTCGAGTAGGCCGTTGCGCGCGGTCTCCGGATCGCGTGAGCCGCGGATCAGCGCTATCACCTCGTCGAGGTTGTCAAGCGCGATCAGCAACCCCTCGAGCACGTGAGCGCGCTCCTCGGCGCGCCGCAGCTCGTACTTCGTCCGGCGGATGACGATCTCGCGCTGGTGGTCGACGTAGTGGCCGATCGCCTCGCGCAGCGACAGCGTCCGCGGCACGTTGTCGACGAGCGCGACCATGTTCACGCCGAACGTGGTCTGGAGCGGCGTGTGCTTGTAGAGCTTGTTGAGCACCACCTTCGGGATCGCGTCGCGCTTGAGCTCGATCACGATCCGCATCCCGTGGCGGTCTGACTCGTTGCGCAGGTCGCTGATCTCGGGCAGCTTCTTCTGGTCGTGTAGCTCCTTGATCTTGAGGATCAGGCCGCCCTCGCCGTCGCGCCTGACCTGGAAGGGCAGCTCGGTGATGATGATCGCCTCCTTGCCCTGCCCGATCGGCTCGATGTGCGCCTTGCCCTGGAGCCGTACGCGGCCGCGGCCGGTGGCGTAGGCCTCGCGGATCCCCTCGCGGCCGAGGATGATCCCCCCGGTCGGGAAGTCCGGCCCCTTGATGTGGCGCATCAGCCCCTCGACGTCGATGTCGGGGTTCTCGATGTAGGCGGTGGTGGCGTCGATCACCTCGCGCAGGTTGTGCGGCGGGATGTTCGTAGCCATCCCGACCGCGATCCCCGAGCCACCGTTGACGAGCAGGTTCGGGAACCGCGAAGGCAGCACGACCGGCTCCTGGCGGCTGCCGTCGTAAGTCGGAACGAAGTCGACGGTCTCGGCGTCGATGTCGCGCAGCATCTCGGTCGCGAGCCGGTCGAGCCGCGCCTCGGTGTAGCGCATGGCCGCGGCCGAGTAGCCGTCGATGTTGCCGAAGTTCCCGTGTCCGTCGACGAGCGGGTAGCGCATCGAGAAGTCCTGCGCGAGCCGGACCAGGGCGTCGTAGATCGCGGAGTCGCCGTGCGGGTGGTACTTGCCCATGACCTCGCCGACGATCTGCGCGCACTTGACGTGCTTGCGATTCGGCTGGAGGTTGAGCTCGTTCATCACGTACAGGACGCGGCGGTGAACGGGCTTCAGGCCGTCGCGGACGTCGGGGAGCGCCCGGCCGACGATGACCGACATGGCGTAGTCGAGATACGCCGAGCGCATCTCCTCCTCGAGCCCGCGAGGCTCGATGTTGCCGCCGCTGATGGTGTCGATGGCTGACATCTGGCGCTCCTAGGTGTCGAGGGTGGCGTAGCGGGCGTTCTCCTCGATGAACGCGCGCCGCGGCTCGACCTGGTCGCCCATCAACATCGAGAACACGATGTCGGCCGACGCCGCGTCCTCCATCGTGACCTGCACCAGCGTCCGTGAGGCCGGGTCCATCGTGGTCTCGCGGAGTTCCTCGGCGTCCATCTCACCCAGCCCCTTGAAGCGGTAGTAGTCGATCCCCCTCTGCGCGACCGCGAGCACCGCCGCCCGCAGGTCATCGAAGCTCGGCGCGTCGTTAGTGGTCTCGCCGAGCTTGACGCGGAACGGCGGCGTCCCCGCGAGCTCCTCGAGCTCCCTGTGGATGTCGGCCATCCGCCGGTACTCGTTCGCGTCGAGCGCCGCGCGCTGGACCGTGTGGGTCGTCGCCAGTCCGGTCTTGACCTCAACCGTCCGGACGACGACCGAATCCGGCTGCTCGGAGATCAGCTGTAGCGCAAAGGCCTCACCGTTCTTGCCGTCCTCGGCGAGCATCTTCATCAGCTGCTCGGCGCTGGTCACCTGCTGCTCGAGCAGGCGCGCCTGCTGCATGAACTCGACCACCCCGTGTCCGTGGGCGGCGCGCAGCGCGGCCGCCCAGCCCTCGTACTGCTTGAGCAGACGGCCGAACCGCTTCCAGCGGTTGTCGGTCAGCCGGAACTGCCTGTCGTGCCGGTCGAGGACCTCGATCTTCTCGAACTTGTCGCCGAGCAGGATGTCCTCGAGCTCGGACTCGCGCTCGAGGTAGCGGTGCTTCTGCCCGCGGGTCAGCCGGTACAGCGGCGGCTTGGCGATGTACACATACCCGGCCTCGATCAGCGGCTGCATCTCCCGGAACAGGAGCGTCAGCGCGAGCGTGCGGATGTGGGCGCCGTCGACGTCGGCATCGGTCAGCAGCACGACCTTGTGGTAGCGCGCCTTGGCGATGTCGAACTCGTCGCGGACGCCCGTGCCGATCGCCGTGATCAGCGCCTGGACCTCGGTGTTGGCCAGGACCTTGTCGATGCGGCTCTTCTCGACGTTGAGGATCTTCCCGCGCAGCGGGAGGATCGCCTGGGTGCTGCGGTCGCGGGCGCTGACCGCCGAGCCGCCGGCCGAGTCTCCCTCGACCACGAACAGCTCCGCGAGCGACGGATCCTTCACCGAGCAGTCGGCGAGCTTGCCGGGGAGCGTCGAGTTCTCGAGCGCGGACTTGCGGCGTGTAAGGTCGCGGGCCTTGCGCGCCGCCGAGCGCGCCTGGGCGGCCTGGACCGCCTTGCGGATCGCCGCCCGCGCGTCCTGCGGGTTCTCCTCGAGGAACTCGGCCAGGCGGGCGTTCACAATCGAGTGGACGAACCCCTGCATGCCGGGGTTGCCGAGCTTGGTCTTGGTCTGCCCCTCGAACTGCGGGTCCTGGAGCTTGGCGGAGATCACAGCGGTCAGGCCCTCGCGGACGTCCTCGCCGGTTAGGTTGTCGTCCTTCTCCCTGAGCTCGCCCTTGTCGCGCGCGTACTTGTTGAGCGCGCTTGTCAGCGCCGAGCGGAACCCGCTCAGGTGGCTGCCGCCCTCGATCGTGTTGATGTTGTTGGCGAACGAGAACACCGACTCCTGGTAGGAGGAGTTCCACTGCATCGCGACCTCGACCGCGCCCTCGTCACTCTCACCCGAGAACGAGATGACCTTCTTCTGGATCGGCTCCTTGTTGCCGTTGAGGTACTTGACGAAGTCGACGATCCCGCCCTCATAGCGGAACTCCGCCCGGTGGCCCGATGAGCGCTCGTCGACGAGCACGAGCCGCAGGCCCCGGGTCAGGAACGCGGTCTCGCGAATCCGCTCCTCGAGCGTGGTGAAGTCGAGCTCGAGCGTCTCGAAGACGTCGGCATCGGGAAGGAAGGTGATGGTCGTGCCGGTCTCGTCCGTGGGCTCGCCCTTCTGAAGATCGCCGAGCGGCTTGCCGCGTGCGTAGGACTGGGTCCAGCGGAAACCGTCGCGGCGGATCTCGAGGTCTAGGCGCTCGGAGAGCGCGTTGACGACCGACACACCGACGCCGTGGAGACCACCCGAGACCTTGTAACCGCCGCCTTCGCCGAACTTGCCCCCCGCGTGCAGGACGGTGAGGACGACCTCGACCGCCGGGCGCTGCTCCTTCTCCATGATCGCGACGGGAATGCCGCGACCGTCGTCGACGACCGTGACCGAGTTGTCGGGGTGTATCGAGATCAGGACCTCGTCGCAGTATCCGGCGAGGGCCTCGTCGACCGAGTTGTCGACGACCTCGTAGACGAGGTGGTGCAAGCCCCTCGGGCCAGTAGACCCGATGTACATGCCGGGACGCCGCCGGACGGCCTCGAGTCCCTCGAGGACCGTGATGTCCTGTGCGTCGTAAGTGCTCTCTGGGTTGGGGCGCCCTGCGGCGCCATCGTCAATTGCCAACGATCCTCCGATGACATCAGAGACGCCCCGGAATCCGCGCAACCTGGCGCGCGCCGGGGCGTCGAGAATTATGTACATCACTTTAGCACAAGAGGGGGCGGAAACGGCCCCTCAGCGGACACCGTTTTGCCTGCAAACGCCGGAAAACGGACGGTCTTTGCACAGGCACTGGGCGATCGGTTTGGGGGGCTTTGCGCAGGGCGGTGCGGCGCCCCGCCAGACGTTCCGTTTCGCCGTCGCGGACCAATTTCTCAGCACGCGATGCTCAACTTTTGCGCGGTTCGGCCGATGCTTACGCGAACGGCTGCCGGCGACCGATGTCGGCCCCCTCAGGATGAGACCGGAAACCGCCATCGAAACCCAGCCGAAGATGCCGTCGCGCCTGTCCGGGAGGCTCAGGCGCGGGCGCCACGTGCATCCGGTCTGGGGGCTGAACGTCGTCCTGATGGCAGCCGCGGTCGCGCTGTACGCAGGCCCGGTTCACGGTCTCGCGGCGCTCGCCCACCCGCACCTGCCTTGGTGGTCGATCGCGATCGCGTTCGCCATTGCCGAGCGCTGCGTCGTGCATCTCCACTTCCGGCGCGGCGCGCACTCGTTCTCGCTCGGCGACATCCCGCTCGTGTTCGGGCTGATCTTTTGCAGCGCCGACGCGTTCGTGATCGGTTGCCTACTCGGGATCGCGCTCGTGATGCTGTTCGACCGCCGGCTGCCGCCGGTGAAGTTCGTGTTCAACATTTCCCAGCTCGCGGTGCATGTGTGCATCGCGATCATCGTGATCCATGCGCTCGCGCCGGTGTCCGACCACGTCGGGCCGCGCATGTGGGTCGCGGCGCTGATCGCCACGCAGGCGTCCGGCTTCGTGACCGTCGTGCTGATCGCGACCGCGATCTCGCTCTCGGAGGGGGTCGTGAAGCTTCGCACGGTCGTCCACATGCTCTCGATGGACCTGGTGGTGACGCTCAGCAACTCGAGCCTCGGGCTGTGCGGCGCGGTGATCGCGTCTTCGGACGCGCGGGCGTTACCGCTCCTGGCCGTGCCCTCGGTCACGCTGTTCGCCGCGTACCGGGCCTACCTGTCCGAGCGCGAGCGCCACCAGCGGCTCGAGTTCCTGTACGAGGCGAACCGCACGCTCGCGCGCTCGCGTGAGATCGCCGAGGCCCTCGAGGGCCTGCTCATGCGCTCGCTCGAGGCGTTCCGCGCCGAGCTCGCCGAGATCATCCTGTTCGGCTCCGAGGAGAACCCGTCGCTGCGGACTCTCGTCGGCCCCGGCAGCTACCGCGAGCTGATGGAGCCGGTCGACTCCGAGGTCGCCGACGCAATGCGCGAGCTGCTCGAGCGCACCGGTGGCGGCGCGATCACGCTCGACTCGCCGTTCGGCGGCGCGCGCCTGCAGCGCTACCTCGAGGCTCGCGGCGTCACCCACGCGATGGTCGCTCCGCTTCCGGGCGAGGAGCGCGTGATCGGCGCGATCATGCTCGCCAACCGCTTCGGCGTCGTGCGCTCGTTCGACCACGACGACCTCAGGTTGCTCGATACGCTCGCGGGCAACGCGAGCGTCGCGCTCCAGTACGACCGTCTCGAGCAGGCCGTGATGCAGCTGTCGGACCTCCAGGAGCAGCTCCATCACCAGGCTTACCACGACCCGCTCACGAACCTCGCCAACCGCGCGCTGTTCACCGACAAGGTCAAGGCCGCGATCGGCGACCGCCGCGGCGAGCTCGCGGTGCTGTTCATCGACCTCGACGACTTCAAAACAGTCAACGACAGCCTCGGGCATTCGGCCGGGGACGAATTGTTGGTGTCGGTTGCCTCGCGGCTGCGGGCGTGCCTGCGCCCCGAGGACGTGGTCGCTCGCCTCGGCGGCGACGAGTTCGCGGTGATGGTCGAGGACGGCCGCGACGCCGAGGCGGCCGCGGTCAAGGTCGCCCGCCGGATCATGGAAGCGTTCGTGCTCCCGGTCGGCGTCGGCTCTGAGAGCGTGTCGGTCTACGTGAGCGTCGGGATCGCCACCAGCCACGGCGATGCGAGCTCCGCGGAGGAGCTGATCCGCGACGCCGACGTCGCGATGTACAAGGCGAAGACCACCGGAAAGGGTCACTTCCAGGTGTTCCACCCGACGATGGGCGAGGCGGTGCTCGAGCGTCACGGCCTCAAGGAGGAGCTGCGCCTCGCGATCGAGCGCCAGCAGCTGACCCTGTACTTCCAGCCGATCATCGATCTCGACACCGGCGCGCTCGTCGCCGAGGAGGCGCTCGTGCGCTGGGAGCACCCGCGCCGCGGCCTCGTCGGCCCGTCGGAGTTCGTCCCCCTCGCCGAGGAGACCGGGCTGATCCTGTCGCTCGGCGAGTACGTGCTCGAGGAAGCCTGCCAACAGGCGCGGCGGTGGCAGGCCCGGCGCGAGCCCGACGGCACCCAGGTCGCGGTACACGTGAACCTCAGCGCAGTCGAGCTCCGCGATCCAAAGCTCGTCGAACGCGTGCGCGGGACGCTGTCGGCCGCAGGCGTTGAGCCGCAGAGCGTGATCTTCGAGATCACCGAGAGCGTCCTGCTCGAAGACTCAGAGCGGGTCAAGGCGGCGATCGCCGAGCTCCGCGCGCTCGGGGTCAGGTTCGCGCTCGACGACTTCGGAACCGGCTACTCGTCGCTCAGTTACCTGCACACGCTGCCGTTCGACATGCTGAAGATCGCGAAGTCGTTCGTCGACGGCCTCGCTCGCGGCGGCCGCGAGGCGTCGTTCGTACGCATGATCATCGAGCTCGCTCGGACGCTCGGCGTGGCGGTGATCGCCGAGGGGATCGAGACGCAGGACCAGACGAACGCACTCATCGGCCTCGAATGCGACTACGGCCAGGGCTTCCACCTCGGCCGCCCCGAGCCCGTGAAGCCGGAGCTCCCGCTCCGCGCCGCCGCCTGACCGCGCTTTCTTTACTCATACCGCGCGGACGGAAGTCATACATCCGTCCAAAGCACTCAGGTCAGTGGCCGTCGAGGCCGATGACCCCACTACGAAGGACTGAACAGGGCAAACCCGTCGCGAGGCGGGGTCGCAAAGCCAGGGGTCTCGCTCACCGCGAGACGGCCCAGCCGCCAGTTCGTTACGAATAACTGCTCAGGGCAAACCCGTCGCGAGGCGGGGACGCAAAGCCAGGGGTCTCGTACGGATACGAGATGGCCCAGCCGCCAGTTGAGTTACTGGTTACTAGCTTTGCGACATGGAGGTTGCTCTGAGATGACACGTTCTGTCCAAATCGTTGAGCGTATGCGGTGGATGTCCGCGCTCGCCGGTGCCGCCGTCGTCGCGATCGCCGCCGCCATCGCGCTCAGCGCGTCGAGCGGACAGCTGCGCGCCGTCGTCTCCGGGTCCTCCAGCGGCTCGGCGAACGCCGCCGGTTCCTCGGCGCCGCTCGATCCTCGCATCGCCACGCTCGCCGCTCACCACCCGTCCTCGACGGTGCAGGCGATCGTCCAGTTCAACGCGCCGATCACGCCGGCGGAGGCTGAGGCCGACGCCGCCAAGGTCCACGGGCGCGTCATCGGCAACCTGCCGATCATCCACGGCCTGGCCCTCTCGCTGACCGCCGCCCAGGCGCGGTCGCTCGCGGCGAACCCCGACGTGCACGCGGTGTCACTGAACACCACTGTCAAGTCGGAGAGCCTGCCCTTCCACATGATGGGCCAGGGCCTGTCCGCCTCTCAGCTCCAGACGACTTATGACCAGACGCTCGGCGTTGTTCCCATGTGGCAGTTCGGCGTCACCGGCACCGGCGTCGGCGTGGCAGTCATCGACACCGGCGTCGACGGTCAGCTTCCCGACTTCGCCTCGAAGGACCACAACAGCTCGCGGGTCGTTGCGAGCGCAGTGGCAAACGCTGGTGCGACCACCGCGACTGACAGTTACGGTCACGGCACGGATGTGGCTGGGATCATCGCCGGCAACGGTGACAATCGCAACCCGGGGGATCCGCTGCGCGGTGACTACGCCGGCGTCGCGCCGAACGCCAACCTAATTTCGGTCAAGGTCTCCGATGAGACCGGGAAGGCGACAGTGCTCGACGTGATCTACGGACTGCAGTTCGCGGTGGAGCATCAGTCACAGTTCAACATCCGCGTCATCAACCTGTCACTCGACTCGACGACTTCGCAGTCCTACAAGACCGATCCGCTCGACGCCGCCGTCGAGACCGCGTGGATGCACGGCATCGTCGTGGTCGCGGCCGCCGGTAATCAGGGCAACGTGCCGGGTGCGGTGCAGTACTCGCCGGCCAACGACCCCTACGTGATCACGGTCGGCGGCGTCGACGAGAACGGCACCAGCAACCCGGCCAACGACACGATCGCTTCGTGGTCGAGCCTCGGCACGACCCAGGACGGCTTCCACAAGCCGGACGTGTATGCGCCGGGCGCTCACATCGTGTCGGTGCTCGCGCCGAACAGCTACTTCTCGAGCACCTGCCCGACCTGCATCGTCGGCAACGGTCAGTACATCCAGACGAGCGGGACGTCGATGGCGGCCCCGATGATCTCGGGCCTCGTCGCCGATCTGCTCCAGATCCACCCCAACTGGACGCCCGATCAGGTCAAGGGCGCGCTGACCAGCCCGTCGGTCACCGAGAACTCTTCCTTCCAGGAGCCCAACGCGGTCAAGGCGGCGCTGCTCTTCAACCCGCCGCTCGCCGACCAGGGCCTCACGCCGAACACACTGGTCAGCGCGCAGACGGGCAACATCAACTACAACCTGTCGAGCTGGAGCCTTTCGAGCTGGAGCCGGGCCAAGGGTCCGCTCCGCGCCGGCTTCGCGCTGTCGAGCTGGAGCTGCAAGGACTGCACGTCCGGCTCCGGCACCGCCGCCGACCCGAGCCTGGGCAGCTGGAGCCTCGGTTCGTGGTCGACGGTGAAGCCGCTCGGCTGAAAGTTGGGGGCCACAGGGGGCCGGTAGGGCTGGGACCAACAGCCGGTGGGGGCTGACCAGGGCCGGTGGCGCGTGCGAGCGCGTCACCGGCCTTGTTTTTTCAGGTACGTGGTGGCAGCGCCACGCAGCGTAGGCGCGACACGCGTCCTCCTCGCAACCGGCCGTTCAGGCGCTCGAGGATCGCGGGCGCCATCAGGTCGAGCTCCTGCGCCCACACCGATGCCGAGCACGACACCGTGACGACGCCGCCGCGTTCAGACGTCGGTTGCGCCTCGCCGGCGATCGTGACCCCGACCGTGCCGTGCCACACGCGCTGCACCTCGCCGAGCAGGCTGTCGGGCTCGAGCTCGTCGCGGATGTGGTCAAGCGCAAGCGTCAGGGGCCGGGGGCTGCGGCGGTAGGACGTCATTCGCCGGCCATCGCGAGGAGCCGGCCGCCGGAGACCGCGAGGTGCATGACGTCCTCGTCGGTCGACCCGGGCACATGCTCGAGGTCGGTGGCGGTGATCACGGACTGTCCCGCGGTCGAGCGGAGCAGGTCGACGAGCGCCTGGCGGCGGTCGCGGTCGAGTTCGCTCATGACATCGTCGAGCAGCATCAGCGGCGGGGCGGGCCGATGTTCGGCGATCACCTCGCGCTCGGCCAGTAACAGCGCGAGCAGGGTGAGCCGCTGCTGCCCCTGGGAGCCGTACGCGCGCAGGTCGTGGCCGCCGTGCTCGGTCGCGAGGTCGTCGCGGTGCGGCCCGTGGCCGGTGAAGCCACGCTCGATGTCTCCCTCGATGCGCTCGGCGAGCTCGCGCGCGAGGGTGGCGGCGTCGCTCGCGCGCGAGCGCGGGCGGTAGAACACCTTCGGATCGTCCTCGAGTCCGAGCGCGCTCCCGAGACGTTCGAACGGCTCCGCGAGCAGCTCGATCGCGCCGCGGCGATCGCTCATGAGCGCGATCCCGTGGCGGGCGAGCTGGGCGTCCCAGCTCTCGAGCGAGGCACGCGAGCCGCGGCCCGAACGGATCCGGCCGATCAGCGCGTTCCGCTGCGCGAGCGCCTGCGAGTAGTGCCGGCGGGTGTCGGCGCGCGCCGGCCACAGCGCCGTCACGAACTGGTCCAGGTGGGCGCGGCGGACCGCCGGCGCGCCCTTGATCAACTCGAGGCGGTCGGGAAGGAAAACGCTGACGAGCGGACGGCTACTGACGTCGAGCATTCGCTCGACCGTGGCCCCGTCGGCGCGCATCACCTTCGGCTGGCCGGGGACGAAGCCGACCGTCAGCTCGTGGCCGCCGTCCTCGCCCTCGCACGTCAGCACGGTCCGCGTCGCGCCGGCGCCGAATTTCACGACCTCGCGCTCGTTGCTCGTCCGGCACGACCGGCCCGTGCAAGCGAAGTACAGGCCCTCGAGCAGGTTGGTCTTGCCGGCGCCGTTGCGCCCGGTCACGACCGTCACCCCGTCGCCGAGCTCCACGTGGACGTCGTGGTAGCAGCGGAAGTCGCGCAGGCTCAGGCCGAGGACCTGCACGAGACCGCCTAGACGTTGAGCCGGATCGGCATGATCAGGTAGCGGAACCGGCTCTCATCCCCTGACTCGATCAGCCCCGGGCGGAGCGGGCTGATCAGCTTGATGAGCACGTCCCCCTCCTCGATCGCCTCCAGCCCGGCGCGGAGGAACTCGGGGTTGAAGCCGATCTCGAGCGGCTCCCCCTGGAACGGCACGGGTAGCGACTCGAGCGCCTCGCCGATGTCCGGCGTCTGCGCCGAGATCGTCAGCTCGCCGGGCTTGAACGACAGCCGGAGCGGGGCGTTCTTCTGAGCGAGCAGGCTGATCCGACGCACGACCTCGGTCAGCTCGCCGCCGGCGAGCCGGAGCTCGTGCTCGAACGTGTCGGGCAGCAGCTGGCGGTAGTTCGGGAACTGCCCGTCGATCAGCCGAGACGACAGCACGATTCCTCCGAGCTCGAACAGCACCTGGTTCTGACGCACACTGATCCGCAGCTCCTCGTCCTCGACGTGGCCTGCAACACGCGCGAGCTCCTGCAGAGCCCGCGCCGGCACGTTGACCTCGAACCCCGCCGACAGCGGCTCCTCGAGCGCGGTCTCCTTGACGCTCAGCCGGTAAGAGTCGGTGGCGACCATGCGGAGCTCGCGGTCGGACGCTGACACGAGGATGCCAGTCAGCACAGGACGGGTCTCGTCACGCGAGGCTGAACTCGCGACCTTGAGCGCAGTCGAGACGAACGCCGCGAGCGGAACCGACACGACGCCTTCGGTCTGCGGCTCGGGGAACGGCGGAAAGTCCTCCGCCCGGAGCGTCCGGATGTGGAACGTCGCGTTCCCGGACACGAGCTCGACGTCCTGCTCGGAGGCGCGAAGCTCGAGCGAGACCTGCTCGGCCGGGAGCAACCGGACGACGTCCACGATGAGGCGGGCCGGCAGCACGACCGCGCCCTCACGGACGACCTCGGCCTCGAGCGGGACGCGCAGGCCGACGTCCATATCGGTGGCCTGGAGCTCGCAGCCACCCGATGAGGCGGAAAGGTGAACTCCCGACAGCGCCTGGATCGCGCTGCGCGCGCCGGCCACTCTGCTGACGGTCTGAAGTTGTCGAAGCAGAGCCTCGCGCTCACAGGAGATCTTCACGATGAATACCTCAGGTTGGATTTAGAAGTCATAGGGGGTGTTGGGGTGTTGATAACCCCGTGTTTGCCCGCGTGGAGCGGGAAAGATGGCGTATGCGAAGAACAGGCAAGTCTGTCAAGAGCGTCGGTCATCACGACTTCGTTGCGATGATCGTCGTGAGTTCTTCAACTTCGTGAACAGCCTGTTGATCGAGACCCATGCGCTCGGTCACGCGCTTACAGGCGTGGAGCACGGTGGCATGATTGCGCCCGCCGAACGCCTCGCCGATCGCGTTGAGAGATGAGTCTGTGAACGTGCGGGCGAGATGGATCGCAACCTGGCGTGGCCAGGCCACCTTGGCGGCCCGGTTCGACGAGACGAGCTGCGTGAGCGCCAGGCCGTAGTAGGAGGCGACGGCGTTCTGGATATCGGGGACGGACGTCCGTTGGGTGGGCGTCTTTGCCGGCCGTGGGTGGATCTCGTCGAGAACGGTCTCGGCGAGCTTGACGTCGATCGGAAGTTGCGTGAGCGAGTGGTAGGCGACGATCCTGATCAGGGCGCCCTCGAGCACGCGGACGTTGTCGGTGATGCGGTCCGCGATCAGCTCGATCACGGCATCGTCGGTCAGCGGAATGCGGTCGAGCGCAGCGCGCTTTCGGAGGATCGCGACGCGCGTCGCCCGGTCGGGGGGTTTGATCGTCGCCACGAGGCCCGACTCGAACCGCTCGCGCAGCCGCTCCTCGACGGCCACGAGCTGGGCCGGGAGGCGATCGCAGGTGAGCACGAGCTGGCGTCCGGTCTCGTACAGCGCGTTGAAGGTGTGGAAGAACTCCTCTTCGGTCTTCACCTTGCTGGCGAGGAACTGGACGTCATCGATCAGCAGAACGTCGGCGTTCCGGTAGGCCTGCTTGAAGCCGTCGAGCGAGCGCGACCCGATCGCCCTGATGAAATGGTTGGTGAACGCTTCGACCGTCGTATAGCGGACGACCGCGCCGCCGCCGAACGACAGCACGTAGTTGCCGATCGCCTGGAGCAGGTGGGTCTTGCCGAGGCCTGGCGGCGCGTGAAGGAACAGCGGGTTGTAGGCCTGACCCGGGAGCTCGGCGACCGCGAGCGATGCGGCGTGCGCGAGGCGGTTGCTGTCGCCGATGATGAACTGATCGAAGCTGTAGCGCGGGTTGAGCGCGCCGGCGGCGAGGTCGAGGCTCTCCGCCTGCGACGGCCGCTTCCGAGCGGATCGGTCGGTGCCATGGCAGACGAGCTCGAGCTTGATCTCGGGCCCGAACGCGGTCCGCGCGCAGCTCTCGAGGATCCGCGCGAACCGCTTGGAGACCCAGTCGTAGGTGCCGGCCGGCGCGTCAACGGTGAGCGTGCCGTCCCGGACCGAGTCAAGCTCGAGCGGCGCGAGCCAGATCTCGTACGTCGACTCGCCTACGGCCCGACGGAGCTCCGCTCGGAGCTCACGCCAGGCAATAGTGGGCTCGAGGTGCGCGGACAGCGACAAGCAACCCCTTGCGGGACGATGGCGACGTAGATGAACAAGAGGGCGCCGGAAGACGCCCGGGGCGGCGAATATATCAGCGGCGAACCGGCGAGATCGGCGGGTCAGTGGGCCTTGGCGCAAAGCGCGGGAAAAAGCGCCGGCGGAGGTCTGGGCTCGGTCTGCAGGCTTACCCGCGGCGGCTCCAGGGCCCCTATTCGCAAACCGAATCTGTCGCAATGTCCGCTGCGTATACTGGCCTCAGTCCCGACCCGGGGTTGTAAGCCATGAAACGCACTTACCAGCCGAAGAAGCGCAAACGCGCACGCACGCACGGATTCCGCGCCCGCATGCAGACCCGGGCCGGACGCCTCACGCTCAAGCGCCGGCGCGACAAGGGCCGCAAGCGCCTGACGGTCTGATGATGGGCCTGCCTGGCGCCCGTCCGCGGACAGGGCGGATGAGGCTGTCGCGCAGCGCCGATTTCGATCGCGTGTTCCGCCAGGGACGCTCGCACGCCGGGCGTGAGCTTGTGCTGTACGTGTTCCCGCGCGGAGAGGATGACCAGCCCAGAGTCGGACTGTCCGTTTCGCGGAAGGTCGGTGGCGCGGTCGAGCGGAACCGCGTCAAGCGGCTGCTGCGCGAGGCGTTTGCGATCGAGGGCGAGCGGTTGCCGGCGGGGACGGACGCCGTGGTCGTTGCCAGACACGAAGCGAACGCTCTGGCCGAGCGTGAGGGTCTGGCCGGAATCCGCCGTGCGCTCGGGCAGTTGCTCGACCGCGTCGACGGTGGCCGGGCCGACCCGGCGCGCGCTGGCGGAGCCGACTCGTGAGCACGGGCGACGGACGTGTGGCCCCGTTTCGGTGGCTGTTCGTGCTGCCGATCAGGGTCTACCAGCGGCTGATCTCGCCGGCGTTCGGACAGCGCTGCCGCTACTACCCGTCGTGCTCGGAATACGCCGCGCAGGCGATCCAGAGATTCGGCATACTCAGAGGGCTTGTCCTGGCCGGCTGGCGGCTGCTCAGATGTAACCCCTGGAGCCACGGGGGAGTCGATCACGTCGAGGACCAGCGGCTGTTCAAGCCCCGAGTACCGGCCCCGACCGCCTGACCATGTTTGTTCCCGCGAACATCTTCCAGCCGCTCATTGATGTCTTCGAGGCGGTCCTCAAGTTCTTCCACAACCACGTGGGGATCTCGTGGGGCTTCTCGATCGTCCTGCTGACGATCGTCATGCGGGCCATCCTGCTCCCGCTGACCGTCAAGCAGTTCCACTCGATGCAGAAGATGCAGCACATGCAGCCGCAGATGAAGGCCATCCAGGCCAAGTACAAGGACGACAAGCAGCGCCAGCAGCAGGAGATCATGAAGTTCTACAAGGAGAACGAGATCAATCCGCTCGGCTCCTGCCTCCCGCTGGTGGCGCAGATCCCGGTGTTCATCTCGCTCTTCTACATGCTGCGTCAGGACCTGCGAAAGAACATCTGCCCGCAGACGCAGCTGCATTACCAGGTGCAATACGCGGCCGCGCATCACATCACGCTCGCCCAGGCCGCCGGCCACACCACGCCGTGCGGCGCCAATAACGGCGCCGGCTTCCTGTTCATCCCGGACTTGACGGACAAGGCGACCGGCTGGGTGCTGGTCGTTCTGCTGATCCTCTACGTCGGCACGCAGCTCGCCTCGAGCCTGATGATGTCGAGCCCGATGATGGACAAGCAGCAGCAGCGCCTGATGATGCTGCTGCCGCTGGTGTTCGTGGTGATCGTGATCCGCTTCCCGGCGGGCCTGATCGTCTACTGGATCACGACCAACACCTGGACGATGGGCCAGCAGTACACCGTGCGGAAATTGATAGGGACGCCGACCCCGGTGGTGGCTGCCGCCGGCACCGGGCCACCGGGCGACGGAGGCGGAGGAGGTGGTGGCCGCGGCAGCGGCCGCGGCGACCCGGGTGGCGGCGGTCCGCCACCCCCCGACGATTCGGGTCCGAACGGATCCGGCAGATCGGGTGGCGGTGGCGGGCTGTCCGGGCTGATTCGAGGTCGTCCGAAGCGGGAGGCCGAAAAGGTCGCGGCCGGCAGCGGCAGCCGCAGCGGCAAGAGTGGCGGCGGCACGCCCCCGCCCCCACCGCGCAAGAAGAAGAAGCGCTCGGGACGCCGGAGGTAGATCGATCGTGGAGGCTGAGATGGGCCAAGCCGGCTCACGCGTGCAGGACATGCTCGAGCGGATCCTCGACAGCACCGGCATCGAGGCCAGCGTGCACGTCGAGGAGGACGCCGAAGAAATCCGCGCCGACCTCGAGGGCGACGACCTCGGGCTGTTGATCGGCCGCCACGGCCAGATGATCGACGCGATCCAGCACATCGCCTACCGCGTCGCGGGCAAGGGCGCCACCGTCCGCAAGCGGGTCGTGGTCGACGCCGCCGGCTACCGCGAGCGCCGCGCGGTGGCGCTCCGCGCCGCCGCCGACCAGGCCGCCGAGGCCGCCGTCCACGACCAGCGATCGGTGACGCTCGAGGCGATGACCGCGCTCGAGCGCAAGGTCGTCCACGAGCACCTGAAGAGCCGCCACGATGTTGAGACGTACAGTCAGGGCGAGGAGCCCGACCGGCGGCTCGTGGTGGCGCCTCTCGTGGACTGAAGCTGCCGGCGCGGTCGGTGGCGCGGTGGCGCGGTGGCGCGGTTCGCCGAGTGGCGATCGATGCGAGGATCGAGCGGCGCCGAGGAGCCGACGGCGCTCGCCGAGCGACTGGCGGTACGCCCGGGTTGGCGGTGCATAACTCGCCAACGTCGGGTCTCGGGTCGCGTGCCGGCGCACATAAGCGCCACCCAGGCGCTGATATCGCCAAGGTCGCCGCGCCGGCGGCGGTTTGGCGGGTTCTGCACTGCCCGGTGCATAGCGCCCTCCTGGCTGCTGTTCGGTCCCGGCCTGGTGGTCGGGGCGGGCAGGCTCCCGACCCTGCGTAACGCCCGGAAGGTCCGATCTCGCCGGCGCGCCCGGGAGATAAGCATCTGGGGAATGCTTATGTCCCGGAAGCCCGAGACGAGCGCCCAGTTTCGGGCCTTGTGCATAGCCGGCGTCACGCCACGGCGCGGCGCCACGCCAGGCGAGGGCCCGCGGCAGGCTCAACTCGACCTCAGGCGCCCCCCGCTGATGTGCCCGAGAGCCGCCACGGATCCGCTGCCCCAGCCTCCCGCGAGCCTGGCTACCGCCCACCGCGCAGTCCCACGCCCGCCACACCTCCACGCCCGCCACTGTTTCACGTTTTTTTACGCGGTGAAACAACTTTCTGTGTAGAACATCGGGCGTGACCGAGCTTTCGGAGTTCGACCGCGGACTGGTGATCGGCTTGCTGGTCGGCGAGGCCTCGTTCGGCGGCGACGGCAAGCAGCCCCAGGTGACCGTGCGGATGCACGTACGGCACGAGGCGCTGTTCGGGTGGCTGATGGAGCGGTTCCCCGAGACGCGCCTGTACGGGCCTTACCACCACGGCGGGCGCTCGTACTACCAGTGGATGGCACGGGGGACGGCGCTCGTACGCGACGTCCTGCCGCTGCTCCAGACCGAGCTGCTCGGCGGGGTCGACGGCTACGCCGCGGAACGGTTCGACGCCATGTGCACGCGGTACGCCACCTACATCGCGCGCGAACGCGAACGCCTGCAGCGGTCCGGCGGGGACTGACCCGGTGGCGCGACCGGCCGAACCGCGCGATGTCGACGCTCGCCTGGCCGCGCTGGCCGAGCGCTTCGCCCTCGCTGACGACGACGCCCGCCGCCTGGGGCTCCTGCAGTACCTGCTCGTCGACGATCCGCTGGCGCCGACCGCCGTACGGGACCCCGTGAAAGTCATCGACGACCACCTCGCGGACTCGCTCGTCGCGCTCGAGCTCCCGGAACTCCGGTCGGCACGCCACGTCGCCGATCTCGGTTCGGGTGCGGGCCTTCCCGGTCTCCCGCTCGCGATCGCGCTCCCGCAGGCGTCGTTCGCGCTCCTCGAGAGCGCGTCCCGGAAGTGCGCGTTCCTCGAGCGGGCGATCGCATCCTGCGAGATCCCGAACGCGCGTGCCGTCCACGGCCGCGCCGAGACCTGGCCGGAGGGCCTCGCGGCATTCGATCTCGTTATTGCAAGGGCGCTTGCACCGCTCGCGGTCGTCGCCGAGTACGCGGCGCCGCTCCTCGTAGTCGGCGGAACGCTCGTGGCGTGGCGAGGCCGGCGCGACCCAACCGCCGAACAGACCGCCGCTCGGGCTGCGGCCCAACTCGGCCTGAACCCGCGCGAAATACGCCAGATGCAGCCATATCGTGGAGCCGAGCACAGATATCTGCACCTGATGTCGAAGGTTACGGAGACACCTTCAGGGTTTCCGCGGCGGCCCGGCATGGCGATGAAGCGGCCGCTCGGCGCCGCGTAGAACGCACGGAGGACGCAACGACACGCCCCGGATCTGACCGCCAGCACCGGTAGCGTCACAGCCACATGGGGACCGTGTACGCGATCGCAAATCAGAAGGGCGGAGTGGGCAAGACGACCACGGCGGTCAACCTCGCCGCGTGCGTGGCCGAGGCGGGCTACGACGCGCTGCTCGTCGACATCGATCCTCAGGCCAACGCGACGATCGGCCTCGGCATCAGCAAGGATGGGCCTGGCACGATCTATGACGTGCTGATCGGGTCCTCGTCGCTCGAGGAAGTCGTCCGGCCAACCGGGATCGACCGGCTGTCGATAGTGCCGTCCGGCCCGGATCTCGCCGGCGCAAACGTCGAGCTCCCGCGCGTCGCCGGCTCCGAGATGCTGCTGCGCGAGGCGCTCGTCGGCGTGCGCGATCGGTACGCGTTCACGCTGCTCGACTGCCCGCCGTCGCTCGGACCGCTGACCGTGAACGCGCTCGTCGCGGCCGATCGCGTGATCGTCCCGGTGCAGGCGGAATACTTCGCGCTCGAGGGGCTCGCCGGCCTCCTCGACACGCTCTCGCTCGTACAGCGGGAGCTCAATCCATGGCTTACTGTGGCCGGGATGCTGCTGACGATGCACGACGGCCGGACGCGCCTCGCGCAGGACGTCGAGCGCGAGGTGCGCGAGCACTTCCCCGAACTGGTGTTCGATACCGTGATCCCGCGCAACGTCCGCATCGGGGAGGCGCCGAGCTTCGGCAAGCCGGTCATCCACCACGATCCCCACTGCGCGGGCGCCGACGCCTATTTCGAGCTCGCGAAGGAGGTCGCCGCGCGTGGCTGAACGCCCGAAGGGGATGGGCCGCGGCCTCGCGGCAATTCTGTCCGTGGCCCCGCGCGACGAGCTGCAGGAGCTCCGCCCGGTGCCGCTCGACATGATCGACGCGAGCCCGAACCAGCCGCGGAGCACGTTCGACGAGGACTCGCTGATGGCCCTCGCGAGCTCGATCCGCGCACGGGGCGTGCTTCAGCCGGTGCTCGTCCGCCCGATGGTCAGCGGGCGCTACGAGCTGATTGCGGGCGAGCGCCGGTGGCGCGCAGCCAAGCTCGCCGAGCTCACCGCCATCCCGGCGGTCGTCCGCCGGCACGACGACGCCGCCTCGCTCGAGGTGGCGTTGATCGAGAACATGGCGCGCGAGGACCTCAACCCGGTCGAGGAGGCTCGCGCGTGCGCCGCGCTTGTCGAGGAGCTCGGTCTGACCCGCGAGGACGTCGGCCTCCGCGTCGGCCGCAGCCGCGTCGCGGTGTCGAACCTGATCCGGCTGCTCGACCTGCCCGACGAGGCGCTGGAACTGATCGAGCGGGGCGACCTCACCGAGGGCCACGGCCGCGCGCTCCTGCTCGCCGGCGATCACGCCGACCGCCGAACGCTGGCGCGCGACGCCGCCCACCACCGCTGGTCGGTGCGCGAGCTCGAATCTCGAGCCCGGGCCGCCGCCGCCCCGTCTGACCGCCGGCGCCGCGCACGGCCGCGCGCGGCGCTCCACCCCGACCAGGCCGCGGCGATCGAGCTGATCTCCGATGCCCTGACCGCGGCACTCGGGCGCGACGTCGACGTCGCTCCGGCCAAGGGCGCGGGTTACCGCGTCCAGCTCAACTTCGAGTCGCTCGACGACGCGCTCGACGTGGCCCGGCGCCTCCGAGTTCGCGCCGTCTCCTGATCGACCGCGACCCCGCGCGCGAGCGTCACCCCGCGGCCCCAGCCCGCGGGTAGAATCGCGCCAGACGGGCGATTAGCTCAGTCGGTTAGAGCGCTTCTCTGATAAGGAAGAGGTCCCAGGTTCGAGTCCTGGATCGCCCACCTCGGCGGCCCCGTCTTCGTGCCGGCGCGCCGGGCCTAGTCCTGCGAAAGCGACGGGGACGTAAGCTGGCCCTCACGGACAGCCGCGCTGTCAACGCTGGTGTCGCGCTCGCCCCGCGACACGCACACTGGTTATACGACTACGGCGTGCACGTCGACTCGGTACTGACTGGGCGACCTAGCTGGGTTGCGTCGTGCTGGACAGGCAGGTAAGTTTCCGACCAAGCGACCTCGGGGGATCGGGTTGTGCCAGAGGTACGGGTGCATGTGGACGGCTTTTCGGATAGCGATCCGGAGGAAAGGGCCGAGCTCGCTTGGAGGCTGCAGGAGGATCTGATCGAAGCCGACGTCGGGAGCGTCTCGCGACCCCCGGCGCCCGCCCCGGCGGGAGCGAAGGGCCCCACGCTCGAGTGGGCGCAGCTGCTCGTGACCCTCGTCGGCGCGCTGCCGGGTCTTGTCGCCGCGGTGCGTGGTTGGCACAACCGTCACGCGGATGCCTCGGTCACGCTCGAGATCGACGGGGACCGTGTGACATTGTCCGACGGCAGCTCGCGGGAGGGTCGCGAGTTGCTCGCGGCCTGGTTGCAGCGCCATGTGGACGGGTGAAGGCCTGGGTGGACGGCGGGCGCTGCTCGTCGCGGCTGATGCGTACGTCGATCCGGCGCTGACGCGGCTACGCGCTCCGGTCGGCGACGTGGAAGCGCTCGCCGCGGTGCTCGGGGAGCCCATGCTCGGGGGCTTCGAGGTGCGGCGGCTGATCAACCGCTCGACCGAGGAGACCAAGCGGGAGATCGAGGGGTTCTTCGACGAGTCTCGCCCCGGAGACCTCCGACTGCTCTACATGTCCGGACACGGCGTTCTTTCGCAGACCCGGCGGTTTTATTTCGCCACGGCGTCGACCGAGCTCAGGTGGCTCCGCGCGACCGCAATAGAGGACGCGTTCATCAATGACGTCATGCAGCACAGTCGCGCGCGATCGGTCGTCTTGATCGTCGACTGCTGTCACAGCGGCACATTTGCGCGAGGGCTCATGCCCAAGGGCACGACGACCGTGGACGTGGTTCCGCGCTTCGAAGGCCGAGGCCGGGTCACGCTCACCGCGTCGACCGAGCTCGAGTACGCGTTCGAAGAGGCTGACCGGGGCGCATCGGTGAGTGAGCTCGGAGCCTCGCCGCCGGGATCGATCTTCACCCGGTTCTTGGTCGAGGGCATCAGTACCGGGGCCGCGGACGCAAACAAAGACGGCGAAATCTCGATCGACGAGCTCTACGACTTCGTGTACGCCAAGGTGCGCGAGCATGCGCCGAATCAGACCCCGGGTAAGGGCGGCGGAAGCTACGGAGACCTCATCATCGCCCGCGGCCGGAAAGCGTCGTTACAGCTCGACGTGCGCCAGGCGCTCGACAGCCCGTTGGCCAGCGTGCGCGAGGCCTCGGTCACGGAGCTCACCCGAATGCGGGCGGCGGCGAACCCTGGGATGCGCCAGACGATCGACAACGCGCTGATGGCGCTGCTCGACGACGACAGCCGTCGTGTGCGGGAGGCGGCCGCCGCCGCGCTCGACGCGGCACTTGCACCGGCGTCCGGGCAACCAACCCGGGCGACGACGACGCTCCGGTCCGCCACGAGTGCCTCGCCAGCCCCGCCCCCGACGCCGGTCTCGCCGTCCTCATCGAATGTGTCGCGCTCTCGGGCTGGGGCGCTGCGCGGGCGACGCGGCATCCTCGCCGGCGCGCTCGCCGTGGGCCTGGCCGGCGTCGCCATCGCGATCGTCGCGAGTTTGGGCGGCGCCGGTGGCTCGAGCGGTTCGTCTGGGTCCAGCACTCTTAACCTGCCCGCGAACCCGGCTCAGGGCACTCAACTCGGTAGCGATCTGATCCCGACCGATCTCGAGACCTGTTTCGGCGCCAACGAGACATGCTCGGTCGTCCAGTACGCCTTGGCGGGGCGCCCCACGATCTCGGCCCGTGACGGGGTGATCACGACCTGGCGCGCGCGCGGTAGAGGCCGGGTTGCGCTTCAGGTTGTCACCCTCACCCCTAGGCTGGTCACTGCGTCGGCCCAATCCGATTTCGTGACCCTGACCGGTAACGGACCGCGATCCTTTCAGACGCACCTGCCCATCAAACGCGGCGACTTCATCGCTTTGTTGATCTGCGCCGGCGGCCGGCTCGCCATCGGTGGCAGCGACGGGGACGTCGATCTACGCTGGGACAACGGACTGCTCGTAAGTCAGCCGCGTGCCCGGAGCGAGATGCAATCCGAGGGGCGGGAATACGCATTCAGCGCGACGGTCGACACCAGCAAGGCCCCGGGGAGCCCCGGCACGGCACCTGGGCCCTGCCCCCCGTGATGGCCGGAACGAAGCGCTCAGCTCGCCCTAGCGCGGGTACGGTCGGATCTCCAGCCCGCTTTGGCCAACCCTGGTCACGTATCCCTGGATGGAGGTGGGCGCGTAGAGCTGCACAAAGATGATGTAGGGGTCGCTCGGAGCAGGCTCCGGCTCGTACGGCTGGGCCACCGACACGGTGATCCCACGGTTGGCATGGATGTGATCGCGCACGACCGCGCCAATCACGAGATGGCGGGAGTCGAGCACGTGCTCCGGCTCGCCAAGATCCGCGAGGACCGCGGCGCTGTCGACGTCCGCCCCGGGCCTGTATTCGAATGACGTGACTGTGCTCTGACCCGTGATGATCCATGCCTCGAGTTCGGTCGCACTACCTGCCCGCGGTGCGCGGAGGATCGTAAAGCTGCTCCCGGCCCGCGCGCCGGCGTGCGGATGCGAGGTCCACTGCGCCGGCACCGCCGCGCGTAGCGCGACCTCGTCGAACTCTTCGGGGAGCCCCATCCAGCCGACAAGCCCGCCGCCGACAGCTGCGCCGACGCTGCTCACGGGTGCGGTCGCGGAATCAGGGCGCGCCGACCGGCAGGCACGAGCGTGGAGTCCGGTGAGCCGGCCGGGAAGCCGTTGGCGCGGGCGATCGAGTCGGGCGTCACGCCGTTCTGGCGAGCGAGGGAGGCGAGCGTGTCTCCCCGGATGGCGTGCTCGTAGCGGATCCCCGCGATCTTCAGCCGCTGCCCGGCGGTCGCCGCGAAACCGGCCGGCAACGCGGCGCCCGTCGCATCTTTCACCGCCGCGTCGTCGACACCGCACTTGATCGCGATCTGCGTGACCGTCTCGCCGACCGTGGCCACGTAGATCTCGGTGTCCGTGGCATCGGTCGGGTTCCATTCGGCGATGTGGTCGAGCGGCGTGTCGTGCGCGCTCGACGGACCAATGCCCAACATATCGACCCGCCCGAGGAAGAAGGCGGCCTTGACGTTGTCTAGCCCGACCTGCGCGACGATCTGCTGCGCCTGCGCCCGCTGCGGGTAGTCGCCGTGGTAGACGACCGCTGAAGCGTCGTAGGGGAACGCGCCGCCCTCGACGAGCTGGCGCAGGCCGGCGTCGCTCGCGATTTTGGCCTGCAGCCCACTTGGCCCGTCCCAGATCTCGCGGCGCAGAATCTCCACGACACCCTCACGCAGAATCATCTGCGCCGGCCCGCCGATCGCCAGCTCCGCTCGCTCGAAGTTCGGGTGCATCAGCTTGTGCAGGAACTCATGGACCATTGTCGTGAAGAAGTCCCAGCGCGCCCGGCGCGCGCCGTTCGGGCCCGAGATGTCCGGATAAGGCTGGTAGTAGAGCTCGCTGCCCTGGCCGTACGCCGGCCAGGTGTGGACGCAGTCGTCGATCTCGGCTCCATGGGCCGCGATGTATGTGTCCCTTATCCGGGTGAACTCGACCACGTCGCGGTTGGTGTCAACGTGGTGGCTGTCGAGCACTTCCTGTCCGATCCCCACGTACGTCATCCAGTACCCAACCCAGAACTGTCGATCGACAGGAGCGAGCGTCAGGTCATGAATGTGCGTTTCCATGTGGTAGGTGCCGCGACTGTATGGGTCGCCGGCTTCGTGGCTGGCGGCGTCGATCCACAGCTGGTACTTGGTCTCCACGATTGACTGCGCCTTCTGGACCATCGGTGTCGCGACCGCGTCCGGCAGCGTCTTGCCGCCAGCCTTCATCGTTGCGAACGCGACCGCGTGGGGGTGCACAAACGCGTTGAGGTGCGCGTTCATCTCCGTCTCCAGCGCTCCGCCGGGACCGGCTCCGGTCATTGCCGGTGGCGGCGCGACGACCGGGGGAGGCGCCGGCGCTCCGACTGGCGGCGGCGGCGCGACGACGACAGTCGAGCCAGGGTGCAAGATCGACTCGATCTGGGCGTGCTCATCCCCGGTCACCGTGTGCGTTCCGGCGAGCAGGTTGGTGCCATGGGCGGTCGTACGGCTCGGGGGCACAGTGCTCCGGCACGACTGGAGCTGGAGCCGAGTCCGGTGCGCTCGCCCCAGTCCGCGCCGGGCCGGAGCGCCGCCGTAGAGCACGGCGATCGCCGAGGCCGCGGCCGCGTTCGCGTCGGCCTCGAGGTCGGCGTCGCTGTCGTGCGCTCGCGCCAGGGGCCTCGGATCGCTCTGCTGGACGACGTGGGCGAGCTCATGAGCGATCAGCGCGTCGCCGATCGGCGTGCCGGGCACGTACTGATTCGGAGCGAACGCGATGTGCGAGCCGACCGCTAGTGCGGTCGCGCCCAGTGCGCTCGCCGTCGCGGCGCCCGACGGATCGTCGTGGACCCGGACCGAGGTGAAGTCCGCGTCGAGCGCCGCGCCCATCCGGCTCCCGACCGCCGGCTCGAGCGGCCGTCCCGAGCCCAGCTGCGCGAGCACCGCGCCCGGGTCCGCCCCGGTCGTCCCGAGACGTGCAGGTCCGTCAGCGGCGATGAACGAGACTCGGGCACCGTCGTCGGCCTTATCGTCGGCTGCCGCGCCAGGCACCAGCATCGAGGCGTCCGCGTCGATCCGGCCGGTCTGCTGCCAGCTTGCGATTCCCGCTCGGACGCGGTCCCCGACGGCGGTGATCAGCCCGCCCGCCGTATCGGCGTCGGTTGCGGCCGGCGCGTAGCGGACCAGCACCTGCTCGATTTCTGCGGGATCGAGGCTTCTGCACGACGAGATCCAGTACGCGATCCACGGGCAGCCTTGCGCTTGGTCGCCGAGCATCGAGTCGGCCAGGGAGCACAGCGACGACTGCAGCTGCTGGGCGAAGTCCGAGATGCGCATCTGACCGTCGAGGAGGGTGGAGCTGGCGTCGGCGACGAGTCTCGTCGGCGGCGCGGTGAGTGTCCCGGGGTTGCGGGATGGCGCCCCGGTGGTTGCCGCCGCCGGCGCGAGCTGGCGCAGCAGGCGATTGACCGCTTCGTTGCCCGCACTGTGTTGGAGCGCGACCATGAGGCGCCGCCGCTCGCGCGGGGTTGAGCCGGGGCCTAGCACCTCCGCGGTGCTGGCGCGAAGTAGACCCGCCAGCGGGACGGCCGACTCGGACGTGACCTCCCCGACGCCGGGCTTGGCGGCGAACCCCGGAGGCGCTTCGGCCGCCTCTGTGTCGCGTTCTTCCATAACGGACCGTTGCCAAAATATCACCCACCAACGGACCATCGGAATCGGTCCAGGCGGGATGGATATGGTGGGCGGGTGATCCGCGTACCCGAGAGGGTCGGTCTGTGCGGCGGTCGTACGCTGGCACCGTTCCGTCTCTGCGGGTTGCTTGGCCTAGCCGCCGCGATCGCGGTCGCGCTCGGCCTGAGCGCCGCCCGGCAGCTCTCGATTCCCGTCGAGGTCGCACTGATCGCCACCGCGATCTCCGTTTTCTTCGGCCTCGCGCTCGCCACCAAGGCGCTCACGGGACGCGAGACGCTGACCTATTACCACCACGAGATCGCGGTGCTGGCCGCGGTTGCGGCCCTCGCGGCCGTGCTCGGCGCTCCCGTGCTTGCACATCTCGACGTCACGTGCGCAGGCCTCGGCGCGTTCCTCGCGCTTGGTCGGATTGGCTGCCTGCTCTCCGGCTGCTGCCACGGCCGTCCGGCACGCTGGGGCGTGGTGTATGGCCCGGGACACGCGGGCCAGAGCTTTCCCGAGTACCTGGTCGGTATTACCGTCGTTCCGGTCCAGGCCATCGAGGCCGTGTTCGCGGCGGGTCTCGTGGCCATCTGCGTTGCGGCCGTCCCGTCCACGCCGGGAGCCGCGTTCGGCACATACGTCACCGGGTACGCGATCATCAGGTTCGGGCTGGAGTTGGTGCGCGGCGATCCCGTCCGCCGCTACTGGCACGGTCTTTCGGAGGCGCAGTGGACATCACTCCTGGTCGTCTTGGCGATGGTCGCGCTCGCGGCGGCCGGCCTCATACCCGGGCTCGCCGAGCACCTCGCGGCGGCTGCGACACTCGCAATCGCCGCGCTCGTCATCGCCCGCCGGCCGAGCACCGCGGTCTTGCACCCTGCTCACGTCCGGGAACTGGCGGCGCTGTTCCCGGCGCCGCGTGCGGGCCGGCCGGCCGTCGTGGAGACGTCGCAGGGCGTGCGTCTCTCGGCCGGGACGGTCGCCGGGATCCGCCACTACACGATCACGCGGCTGGGGCGCCCGCTGCAGGACCAAGAGGCGGGGGAGCTCGCCCGGGCGGTTGTCTGGCTCGGCGGCGTCCGGTCGCCGGCACAGGTCGTCGCGGGCGCCGCGGGCGCATACCACCTCCTCGTCGGCGACTCGTCCGGCGCAAGGCCCGCCCAGTGTTCTCGTACCGGAGCACAAGCTTCGCCCACTCGGGATCGTTGGCCCACCATCGCGGGTAGGTAGCGACGGTGCGCCTCCTCCTACGCCGCGCGGCCGGGCCGTTCTTCGTCTTCGCCGGCGCCATGCACTTCGTCATCCCGGGCGCGTACCGGCGGATCATGCCGCCCTATCTGCCCGTCCCGAAAGCGCTCGTGTACGCGAGCGGCGTGGCCGAGATCGCCGGCGGTGCCGCCCTGATCCCGGAGGCCACCCGCCGGCCCGCCGGCTGGTGGCTGATCGCGACGCTGGTGGCCGTGTTCCCGGCAAACCTGCACATGGCGGTGCACCCCGACGAGTTCCCTAAGGTGCCGGGCGGCGCGGCGAGCCTGTGGGCTCGGCTTCCGCTCCAGGCAGTCTTCATCGCCTGGGTGGCCAGCGCGATGCGCGGTTAGCGGCCGACCGCGTTCATAGGACGGCCGCATCCGGCCCGGATCGCGCCGATAGCGTGATTTCGCTGGCCGCCATCAGCTCGACGAGCACAGGCGGCCCCTGGATCGCCCCGATTCCAGACGTCCTCCATCTCGGAGGTGCCTCGTGAGGCTCCGTCGCCAATCCCCCGCTCGCGCCGCACCCCGCCCCGGGGGTTTGTGAGAAGACCCTTACGCCGTCTGCGGCCAGGTGGTATCAAGGAGCATCAGTTGAGCACGACCACCATCAGCCTGCCGGCCGGGGCCGGCGCGGCCAGCGGGCCTAGTCGGCTGCGCGCGTACTTCTGGTCTGAGGACCGACGCGCGGTTCAGACCGTGCTCGGGCTGATCTGGCTGCTCGACGGTGGCCTGCAGTTCCAGTCGTTCATGTACTCAAAGGACTTCGTCGGGCAGTTGACCGCCGGCGCGATCGGGCAGCCCGGATGGCTCGCGACCAGCATCGACTGGGGAGCGCGGATAGCGGGCGGCGATCTGCGGCTGTGGAACACGCTGTTCGCCCTGACCCAAGTCCTCGTCGGCCTCGGGCTGCTGTCTCGCCGGACGGTCAAGCCGGCGCTGGTGGCCTCGTTCGCATGGGTGCTGATCGTCTGGTGGTTCGGCGAAGGACTCGGAATGGTCCTCGCGAACATGGCGCAGCCGCTGACCGGTGCGCCCGGGGCGGTGCTGTTGTACGGCCTGGTCGGGCTCGTCGCGTGGCCGACGGAGCGGCCCGGTGGCCTGCTCGGAGTCAAGGGCGCGAAGACGATGTGGGCCGTGCTGTGGCTGGCCATGGCCTGCCTGTGGCTGAACGGCGCCAGCAGCAGCGCGAACGCGACTCGCGACGCGATCCTCGGCGCGACCTCGGGGTTCTCGTGGTTGACGCGGTTGCAGAACAGCGCCGCGGCAGCGGCCGCGGGCAACGGGGTGACGATCGCGCTGGCGCTCGCGTTGCTGTCGGCGCTGATCGGGGTCGCCGTCGTCGCCGGGTGGCGGCCGCGGCTCTTCCTCGGCGTCGCGATCGTCCTCAACCTCGTCTACTGGGTCCTGCCACAGGGGCTCGGGGGAGTCTTCGCCGGCGGCGCCACCGACCCGGACGCTGGGCCGCTGTTCGTGCTCCTGGCGTGCGCTATGTATCCGCTGGTCGCGACCGAGGGCGCTCCGGCCGCCGCCTGTACCGCGTCCCCGAACGGCACGACCGCGTCCCCGAACGGCACGACCGACTCGGTGGCGGGGCCGCTCCGCCGCGCCACCGCGCTCGTGCTGTCAGCGGTGGCGGTGATCTTGGCCGCGGCGATCGCCGGACACGCGGTCAACGCGGCGGCCCGCGCCTCCGCGCGAGCCACCGCCGCCCGGGTGGCGGCGGTGAGCGGGCGCCCGCTGACCGAGCCGGCCGTGTACGCGAGCCACGACGGCGTCCTGAACGTGACGCTCGTAGCGTCTGAGAAGCGGGTCAGGGTCGCCGGGCAGACGGTGCTCGCGAAGGTCTACAACGGCTCGTTCGTCGCGCCGACGTTGATGATCCACCCCGGGGACATGGTGCGCCTCAAGCTCGTCAACCACCTCGACGAGCCGACCAACCTCCACTTCCATGGGCTCGAGATCTCGCCTTCGGGGCACGCGGACAACATCTTCCTCTCGATCAATCCGGGGCAGTCGTTCCAGTACTACTTCCGCCTGCCACCGAGCGCCCCCACCGGAACCTTCTGGTACCACTCGCACGAGATGGTGCCGGCATCTCAGATGTCCCGGTACCCCGACACGAGCTCCGAGGAGCAGGTGTTCGACGGGCTGTCGGGGTTGATCGAGGTCCAGGCGATCACCAACGACCTGCCGGTGTCGATGCGGCGGCTGCCGCAGCGCTACCTCGCGCTCCGCGACGTCCAGATAGCAAACGGCCAGATCGTCTCCTCGAACATCGACAGCAATGCGCCGACGACGCGGCTGGTCAACGGCGGGGTCGACCCGCGGATAACCATCGCTCCCGGACAGACCCAGCTGTGGCACATCGCCAACATCGGCGCGGACATCTTCTACGACCTCTCACTACCGGGTCACACGTTCGATGTGATCGCGCAGGATGGTCACCCCGTCGTGCACACACAGCAACTGACGACGTTGGAAATGCCGCCCGGCAAGCGGTACGACGTGCTGGTTCGCGGTAGTACGCGCGGGGTGACAAATCTGCGGACGCTGTACCTCAACGAAGGCGACGACCGCTATCCCGAGCGTACGCTGGCCACCCTGGTCACCACGGGGCACGCCCAGACCGCCCAGCGACTACCGCACACGATCTTCCCGGGCACACCGAACCTGGCGCGCATGTCGATCGTTCGTCAGCGCATAGTGACCCTGTCGGAGAACCCGGACGGCAGCATGTTCTACATCAACGGCGAGTTCTACGACCCGTCGAAGATCAACTTCCATGCCAAGCTGAACACGATCGAACAATGGGTCATCGTGAACACGACCGATGAGCTCCACGTCTTCCACATGCACACCTACCCGATGCAGGTCGTGTCCGTGAACGGCGTCCCGGCCCCGTTCAACGGCTATCAGGACGAGGTCGATCTTCCACCGCACGGCTACGTGGTCGCGCGGTTCCATTTCACGGGCTACACAGGTGTGACGGTGTTCCACTGTCACATCCTCGCGCACGAGGACATGGGGATGATGGCGAACATACAGGTGACCAAATGAGACTCGGGCGGCTGGCCCCGCTGCTGGCGCTGCTGACGGTGGTGGCCGCTGCCGGCACGCCGGCAAGCGCGTCGAGCGAGCTCCCAAGCTGCTCCTCGTATCCGACCCCCGGGACCATTGCGCCCGCCGGGACCCGGACACCCGCAGGGCTGGTTGCCGAGTACGGGGTCCTCGGACAGCGGCAGCGCAGCACCGACAAGCTGAGACCGGCGCAGCTCGGCAAGTCACTATCGGCAAGCGGAATCGTGATGTCGGGGATCCGCTTTCTCGCCGTGACCCCGTCGGCGGCGCTCGTGTACCTGGTGCCGGCGGAGCACTACCTCGCGTTCCGCCTGGCGCCCGACCGCTGTCTGGGCCCGCGTGAGCGCGGCATCGAGCAATCCCTACGCCCGTACCTGGAGCGCGAGTACACCCACCGTGCCCTGTGCCTGCTCACGCTGTCCGGCGGTCACAGCACCTCGACGTGCAGCGCCGCCCCGGCGACCGTCGATCCGCTTCTGCTCGGCCCGGGCAACCCGGGCTTCGGCCTGGCCCCGGATGACGTGTCCGAGGTGCTGGTCCACTACAACTCGGAGCCGTCGCTCACGATCCCGGTACATCGGAACTTCTGGGTCGTCAACACCGTCTGGGGCTCTGGAGCCGCTCCATGCGGGGTCGACTGGCTCCACGGCGCGAGCGTGCTCCGGATCGTCAAGAGCTGCACGCAGCTCGTCGACACCACCTAGGCAATCCGCGCACCCGAGCCTGGCAGGTGACAGTGACAGCTCTAGAGGCAGCGTGCGCCGGCGCGGGCATTACGCCCGCGCCGGCGGGCTGGGTGGCGTCAGGCGGCGAGGGGAAGCTCGGTGGACTCGTCGTCCAGGGCCGCGGTGGCGAAGGTGATCTCGTGCCGAAGCGCTCCGGCCTCAGCCGGGTTGTATAGCGGGCTCGACATTCCGTTGGTCACGAGGACATGGAGAATCGCCATGCCCTGTGCGCGCACGGGCTGATCGCTGCGGAGGCGGTCGATCAGCGTGTTGATTGAATCCTCGGCGTCGACCACCGCGCCGCGGCGGATGAGCGAGTAGTACGCGCGAGTCATCGCCGGCTGATGGGCGTCCTTGATCGCCCGGCGCCAGGCGGTGGCCGCCAGCCGGCGCTGGCGCGGGCTGGTGATCTGCGCGGCGCGCAGCGCGAGCTCGGGCGACAGCGTCGACGGGGCGCCCGCGGCGAGCTCGCGGGTGAGCGCGTCACGCTTGAGGGCGACCTTGAGGTGAAGCGCCATCGAGCCGTGGGGCGTCTCGTCGTCCCGCGGGTTGGCGCTGTAGGTGAAGTTCGAAGGGACTGGGATAGTTGGCATTTGTTTCACTCCTTACCTGACTGCTACTCCACAATTGATTGTGGTCGCGCGGTGTGAAGGAAACGTGCAGACCGGGCGGGCCGGCCTAAAGGTTGTGTGAACCTCACGGGACGCGAGCCTGCCGGTCCGAGCGGTTAGACTGGCGGGCGTGGGCGGACCGACCACGGGGCAGATGGAGAGCTACCGGCGCGACGGGTTCCTGATCGTCGAGCGGTTTCTCGCGCCGGATGCCCTCGAGCGCATCCGCGAGCACTTCATGAGCGTGTTCGAGCACGAGTGGGAGACGGGGCTCGCGCCGGACGAGGTCAACTACGTGCCCGGCGTGACTGCCCCCGACCTGACCCGCCAGATGTGCAACGTCTGGAAGGCAGACCGGGCGCTCGCCGGCGTGACGCTGTCGCGACAGGTGGGCCAGTTCGCGGTGGCGCTGGCGGGGCTGCCGGGCGTCAGGCTGGCGCAGGACAACGCGATCTGGAAGCCCCCGTCGGGAAAGGCGCTGCTGTGCCATCAGGATGCCGCGTACCTGGATCACCTCGACCCGCCGAACATGACGACGTGCTGGATGGCGCTCGACGACACGGCCTCCGACACCGGGACGATCTACTACGTGCGCGGCTCTCACCGGTGGCCGCACGCCGCGCTTGGTGGAACGTTCCACGCACCGGATGACTGGCTCGGACACGTGCGCACCTCGATCCCGCCCGACGAGGAGCTCGAGCTCGTCCCGATCGAGGTCCCCGCCGGAGGCGCCGCGTTCCACGATGGGTGGACGTTTCACGGCAGTCCGCCGAACGAGCGCGCGGACGCGCAACGCCGCTCGATCATCAGCCACATGATCTCAACCGACACGCGGTGGAACCCGGAGCATCCTCACCCGATCTACTCCCGCTACCGGCGCCCGGGCGAGACCCAGCTCGACGAGGCGTTCTTCCCGGTGTTGTGGCGCGACGGCTACCGGACCCCGTGGCTGTCGGAATACCCGCCGGCCTGACCGGAAGGCGGGCTGCGAGCCGGCCCGTCACCGGGGCTGGCTAGCATCGGCGACCATGTCGAGCCCCGGTCGTCGGGGACTCGTCGCCGTGGCGGGCCTGCTACTTGCGATAGGGGTCGCGGTGGTGGTCCTCGTCCTCGTCAACTCTGGAAGCAAGCACCATCGGCGCACCGTCGCAGCACACGTCCCGGCACCACCGCCGCCCGCGCCGCCGACGACGTCGACGACAACTCAGAAGCCTCCGGTCAAGCCGCCTGCGACCGACGACCCCTGGCCGCTTTACGGCTACGACCTCGCGCGCACCCGTCTGTTCCCGAACGGGGCGAAGCTCGACCCGCCACTCCAGGTCGGGTGGAGGTTCAACGACGGCGCCCTGCTCGAGTTTCCGCCGGTGATCTACGACAACACGCTGTACTTCGAGGACGGCCGCGGATGGGCGAGCGCGCTCAGCTCAACCAACGGCCGCTTGATCTGGCACCACCGGATCGGAACGCTGGCCGCGGCCTCGCCGGCGCTCGATCTCCGGCACAAGCTCGTGTTCTTCACGCTGCTGTCGAGGACGCCCGGGGCGCGGTCGCCGGGCAACGGCGCCGTCGTGGCGGTGTCGATGAAGACCGGGAAGGTGGCGTGGTCGCACGCGTTGCCCGGCGGTAGCGAGTCCTCGCCGCTCGTGCACGGCCTCAGCGTATTCCTGGGCGACCAGGGCGGCACCGTGTACTCGTTCAGGACCTACGACGGACACCTCAACTGGACCGTCCCGGCGAGCGGGGCGGTCAAGGGCGGCGTCGCGTTCGCCCACAACACGATCTACTTCGGCGACTACGGCGGCCGCGTCCATGCGGTCAAAGCCGCCAACGGCCGCGAGATCTGGTCGGCCGGGGGCGCCGGCACGTTCTACTCGACGCCCGCTGTCGCCTACGGGCGGGTGTACATCGGCAGCACCGGCGGCGCGGTATACGCGTTCTGGGCGAGCTCGGGAGCGACCTCGTGGACCGCGTCCACCGGCGCCTACGTCTACGCCTCACCCGCGGTCGCCGACGTTCCCGGCCTCGGGCCGACGGTGTACATCGGCTCTTACGACGGCGACATCTACGCCCTCAGCGCCAACACTGGCGGCGTCCGGTGGAGTCACGGGGGCGGCGGCCGGATCGACGGTTCGGCCACCGTCATCGGGAACGTCGTCTACTACTCGAGCCTCGGCTCGAACACCACGAGAGGGCTCAACTGGCGCTCCGGGCGTCAGGTGTTTTCGTTCCCCGACGGCGAGTTCACGCCGGTGATCACCGACGGCAAGGTCGTCTTCCTGATCGGGTATTCGACGATCTATCAGATGGTCCCGAAGCGCTGAGCGCACGCGGCGCCCTGTGCACCGAGCAGTGACTCGAGCGCCGCGCCGAGCAGCCCGGCGTCGTGGACGGGCCGCCGACCGGCCGGGAGCGGGTGCGCGAACCCGGGTAGTCCGTGGCGCGCCAGCGTGGCCGCACTGAAGCGCAGATTTGCGTCTGGGTCGTAGAGGACGCCGTCGACCCGCACCCCGTGGCGGCGCAGGGCCGACAGGTGACCCTCGGCGTCCATGCCGGCGGTCTCGCCCTCGCCGGCCGCCCCGCCACCGGCTAATCGCCGGTCTCGAGCGCCGGCCGCCCGACGACCCGCCGCGTCCGGAACGCCAGCGCGCCGACCGCCGCGAGCGCCACAGTGACGACGCCGGCGCCGACGAACACCGTGCGCACGCCGATCAGGCTGAGCAGCGCGCCGGCGCCGAGGAAGGCGGCCACGAACGCGATGTTCTCGAGGACGTCCTTGAGGCCGAACACGCGGCCGAGCAGCCGGTCGGTGACCATCTCCTGCATCAGGCGCATCTCGGGGCCGACCAGGAGGTTCTCCCCGAGCCCGATGAATGTGAAGGCAACCAGCGCCAGGCCGAAGTTAGGGGCGATCGCAGCGATCGCCATCGCGATGCCGGACAGCGCGATCCCGACCAGCCAGCGCCGGCGCAGGCCTGCGATGTCCGAGCCGGCGCGCGCGTTCGTCCACGAGCCGGCGACCATGCCCAGGCCGTACAGCGCCATCAGCACGCTGTAGCCCGAGCCGCCGGCGTGGAGTGGGCCGGTGGCGAGGAGCGGGGCGATCACGTTGAACATCGCGCCGGTGAGTACGACGAGCGCGCCGACGCCCATCAGCACCGGGACTCCAGGCAGCGCGAGCGCGGCCTGGGTGCCGGCGCGGGTGTCGGCCCAGACCGAGACCGGAAGATCCTCGCCGGCCGCCGTACCGACATCGACATCGACATCGCTCCGAGCCGCGGCCCACGGACCGAGGTCGACGCCACCGAGCAAGACGGCGGAAGCCACGAAGCTGAGCGCGTTGAGCACAAGCACGACCGGCGCAGTCGTCACGAGCAGCAGGCCGGCGGCGATCGCCGGGCCCAGCATCAGCCCGGTGTTGATGCTCGCGTAGAAGATGGCGGTGAGCTGCGAGCGGCGCTCGGGGGGGACCAGGCCCGGCAGCGCGGAGTTGATCGCCGGGCGGAATAGCGCGGTCCCGACGCCTGCGAGCAGCGCGAACCCGACGGTGGCGGCAAACGAGGGGATGGTCGCGATCGCGATGAAGCAGACCGCGCGCAGCAGGTCGGCGCAGACCGCGAGCCGCCGGCGGGAGATTCGATCGGCGAGCGAGCCGAACAGGGGCGCGAGCACGATCCCGGGCAGGAACTCGCCGAGCAGAACCAGCGAGATCGCCCAGCCCGAGTGGAGCCGCTGGTAGGCGACGAGCAGCAGCGCGACGTAGGCCGCGCCGGTGCCGACCTGCGACTGGAAGAACGCCGCGAAGAAGCGTCGCAGCGGGGGGGTGTCTCTGAGCAGCCTGAACACGGAGCGAGGAGTGCCTAGGAGATCCGCGACGACGGGCGGCGCGGCCGGGTCCGGGCAGGGGCAAGCGAGGCTTTGGCAGCCGAAGCGGACATATCCGGCTTTTAATCGGCTTTTCGACGGCCGAACGTGAGGGGAACGGCCGTGGCATGGTTGGGATATGTCGATAAACAAGCTGGTCCCGCCGTCGGCGACGCTCGCGGTCAACGAACGCATCCGTCGCCTGATCGACGAAGGGCGGCCGATCCTCCATCTTGCGTTCGGGGAAGCCGGACTGCCGGTCCCCGCAGAGATCGTCGATGCGCTCACCCGCGGCGCCCCCGACAACGGCTACGGGCCGGTCGCGGGCGCGCCGTATGCCCGGGCGGCGGCGGCCCGGTGGTTCGCGCGCCGGCGCCTGCCCACCGAGTCCGACCAGGTCGTGATCGCGCCGGGCAGCAAGGCGCTCCTATGGGCGCTGCTCGCGGTCCTTCCGGGGGATGTCGTGCTGCCCCAGCCGTCGTGGGTGAGCTACGCCGCCCAGGCGGCGCTCGCCGGCAAGCGCGTCTGGGGTGTCCCGATCTCGGTTGACGGACCGGGAGGCGTACCGGACCCCGCCGCGTTCGAGGAGACCCTTGCACGCGCCGCTAGACAAGGGGTGCGCCCGGGTGTGATCGTGGTCACGCTGCCCGACAACCCCACCGGGACCGTGCCGGACGCCGACGCCGTGCGCCGCACCGTCGAGATCGCCGAGCGACACGGCCTCAGCATCATCTCCGACGAGATCTACCGGGACCTCGCACACGAGCCCGCCGACGTTCGCAGTCCCGCCGAGTACCTCCCTGAGCGGACTTACGTCACGAGCGGGCTCAGCAAGAACATGGCGCTCGGGGGCTGGCGGATCGGGTTCGTCCGCTTTCCGCCTAACCCGACCGGGCGCGAGGCGCGCGAGGCGCTGATCGGGCTGGCGAGCGAGGTGTGGTCGAGCGCGCCCGCGCCGATGCAGCACGTGGCGGCGCACGTGCTGGACGAGCCGCCCGGGGTCGTCGAGCACATCGACCGCAGCCGCCGGCTGCACCGCGCCGCCACGACCGCCGCGCACCGCAGCCTCGTCGCGGCGGGCGTAGGCTGCCGGCCTCCCGGCGGCGGGTTCTATCTGTACCCGGATTTCGAGCCGGCGCGCGGCCGGCTCGAGGCCCACGGCGTCGACGGCGCCGACGCGCTCGCCACCCACCTGCTCGACCGTTTCGGAATCGGCGTGCTCAGCGGAGCCGCGTTCGGCGACGATCCAGCCGCGCTCCGATGCCGGATCGCTACGAGCCTGCTGTACGGCGACACCGCGGATCAGCGCCGCGAGGCCCTCGCGAGCGAGGAACCGGCGGAGCTTCCGTGGATCAAGCAGGCCCTCGACCGCCTCGGCGACGCGGTCGCATCGCTCTAGCCGGCGAGCGGCAAGAGTCCACGGCGCCCAGCGGCGCGGGCGGGGTCGAAAGCGGCCAGCACGTCACCACGCCGTCCCTCGAGGAGCTGGTCGGCGACGAGCTCGCCGGTCAGCGGCGCCAGCGTGATCCCGAGCGTGGAGTGGCCGGTGGCGACGTGCACCCCGTCCTGGCCGGGCAGCGGGCCGACGAACGGCAGCCCGTCCGGCGTCAGCGAACGCATCCCGGCCCAGTCCCGCGGTCGCGGCGCCATCTGCCAGCCGGGGAGTGCCCGCCGGGCCGCATCCGCGATGGCCGTCAGCCGCCGGCCGCTCAGCCCGAGGCCGCGACCGCCGAGCTCGAGCGTGCCCGACACGCGGACCGCACCGTCGAACGCGCTGATCGCCACCTTCGGCGTCTCGAGATAGAGCGCGTGGCGGGGGCCGGTCGGATCCGACGGATAGGTGCGGCTGTAGCCCTTGGCAGCGACGATCGGCAGCCGGGCTCCGAGCGCAGCCAGCAGCTGCGTCGACGCCGCTCCGGCGGCGAGCACCACGGCGTCGGCTCGCCGCGTCATCGGCCCGCTCTGGACGATCCAGGTCGAGCGGTCGCGGATGAGCGCGTCGACCGGCGACTGCTCGAGCACGTCGGCGCCGCGGTCCAGGAGCGCGCGATGCACGCCCTCGCAAAGCGTCTCGGGCCGGACCCGGCTGTCGCCGGGCGCGATTGCCCCGCCGATCACGTCCTCGCTCAGCGTCGGCTCGAGCGCGAGCAACTCGGCGGCGGTGACGCGCTCGAGCGGCTCGCCGGTGCCGGGAACCTCGCGCAACTCATCCGCGATCCGATACAGGTGATCGAGCTCGGACCGGTCGAATGCGGGATACAGCAGCGGCTCGGCGTGGTGCTCGAAGTCCACGTCCCGCTCGGCCAGGCGGTCGAACGCCGGCCCAGCGAGTGCAGCCGCGCGTTGCAGCCCGACGAGGTTGCGCCGGTAGGCGGGTCGGTTACAGCTCGCGACGAACCGGGCGGTCCAGGCGAGCATCGCCGGCGACAGCGTCGGGCGGATCCACAGCGGCCCCGACGGGTGGACGAGCCAGCGCAACGACTGGCCGATGACGCCCGGACCCGGGACCGGGGTCGCGAGCGACGGGGTGACCCAGCCGGCGTTGCCGGCCGATGCCGCCGCGCCGCACCTGTCGCGTTCGAACACCGTCACCTCCGCGCCGCGGCTCGTCAGGACCTCCGCCACGCACAGGCCGACCGCCCCACCGCCGACGACGATCACCTGCACGGCGGCTAGAGCGCGAACCCGGTTGGGAACGGGTCGGTCGGATCGAGCAGGTACTGACCAAGGCCCGTGATCCAGGCGCGCCCGCTGACCTCGGGCACGACCGCCGGCGTCGAGCCGAGGCTCACCTGCTCGAGCAGGCGGCCGGTGAACCGGCTCCCGATGATCGACTCGTTGACGAACTCCTGGCCGAGCGCGAGCTCGCCGCGGGCGTGGAGCGCGGCCATCCGTGCCGAGGTCCCGGTCCCGCACGGCGAGCGATCGAGCCAGCCCGGGTGGATCGATGTGGCGCTCCGGGCGTCCGCCCCGTCATGCCCGGGCGCGTGGAACACGACGTGCTTGCAGCCGCTGATGGCTGGGTCGAGCGGGTGCACGGGCGGCGCCGAGTCGTTGATCGCGGAGATGATCTCGAGGCCGCGGTCGATCAGCTGCTGCGCGTTCGCCGGCACCGGCTCGATCCCGACCGACGCGGCGGGGATCAGCGCGTAGAAGTTGCCGCCGTACGCCATGTCGTAAGTGACCTCTCCGAGCGAGCCGGCCTCGACGCGGGCGTCGAGCGCGGCGACGAACGCGGGCACGTTGCGCAGCCGGACGCGCTGCGCCCGGCCGTCGGACACGGCTACGGCCGCCTCCACGAGCCCGGCCGGAGTCTCGAGCCGGATCACGGTCTCGGGCTCTGACACCGCCACCATCCCGGTCTCGACGAGCACCGTGGCGACACCGATCGTTCCGTGGCCGCACATCGGCAAGAGCCCCGAGACCTCGACGAACAGCACGCCCCAGTCGGCATCGGGACGGGTCGGCGGTTGCAGGAACGCGCCCGACATCGCGGAATGGCCGCGCGGCTCTCGCATCAGCAGTAGCCGGAGGTGATCGAGGTGCTCCTCGAAGTACAGCCGGCGCTCCTGCATCGAGTTGCCCGGGATCGCGCCGAGCCCGCCCGTGACGACGCGGGTCGGCATCCCCTCGGTATGGGAGTCGACGGCCGCGAAATAGCGCTTGGCTCTCATGGCCCGAACCCTCGCAGATTTGCGAAGCCCGGTCCGCTTGACTCGCCTGCCGACGCCAGCTACCTCGTGCAGCATGGTAGTGAGGGGCGGGAGATGAGCACCACGGGTCTGCATCCGCTTGCCGCCGACTACCTCCGGCGGCTCGACCGCGCCGCGCGCAGGCTCCCGCGCCGCGACCGGCTCGGCGAGATCGTCGAGGCCGAGCAGCCCGACGCGGTTGCCGACGACGGCCGCGGGATCCACGAGTGGGCGGCGATCCTCCTCCTGCTGCTTGGCGGGTTCCTGTTGTTCGGGATCGGGCCGTTCTGCACTGCCGCCTACCTTGCGCGATAGCCATCGCCGGCGGGCAACGTCCGCCGCGCGAATAAAACTCCCGATTCCGGGCGAACCGTCTGGACGGATGTTTATCCGTATGGCTATGGAGAAAGGCCGCTCGCGGCCGAAAACTATGTCCATATGAACGCTCGTCCCCTGATCGCCGTCACCACTTCGGAGCTCCGCCGCCCCGAGGACTGCGATGCGCGGCCCCATGGCGAGCCGCCGAAGCTGGAGGTCTCGCTCGGCACGCTATATCCCGAGGCGATCGAGCGGGCCGGCGGCATTCCGGTGATCGTGCCGCTGCTGCGGCCGGACACGATCGCGGCGCTGCTCGATCGGGTCGACGGCGTATGCCTGCCGGGCGGCCCCGACGTGCAGCCGAGCGCGTATGGCGCCGAGCCCCACGCCGAGATCGGGCCGACCGAGCCGCGGGTCGACGCGGTCGAGCTCGCGCTGGTCCGCGCCGCGGACCGCCGCAAGCTTCCAATCCTCGGCATCTGCCGCGGCATGCAGCTGCTGAACGTCGCGCGCGGCGGGACCCTGCATCAGCACCTGCCCGATGTCGTCGGCGCCGGCATCGAGCACCGCCAGCCCGAGCATGGGAGCGTCCCGACCCACCGGATCGAGACCGCGTCGCAGAGCCGCCTGCGCTCGACGCTCGGAGGCCCGTCGCTGGAGGTCAACTCGTTCCACCATCAGGCCGTGCGAACGCTCGGCAGGGGATTGGTAGCGACCGCATGGGCGCAGGACGGGACGATCGAGGCGGTCGAAAGCCCTGGCGACCGGGTCGTCGTCGGCGTCCAGTGGCATGCCGAGGGCCTGGGCGCGCACGGGCCGCTGTTCGATCTGCTGATCGCCGCCGCGGCCGGAGCGCAGGAGCAGCTGTCCGAGCCGCGCCGGATCTCCTCAGCGCGAAGCCGGACTGTGCGCTCGCGCCGGCAGGCGCCCTCGCAGCAGCTCGCGTCGGCGAGTTAACACGGATGTCAGGCGGGCCGTGGTTAACTTCGTCCACGGAAACGCTCGAAACATTGACGGGGCGCCCCGCATCGATGGGGAGTGCGGGATGGGCGACCTGGCGGCAGTCTGAGCCGTACACCGTGGGGATCGAGGAGGAGGTCATGCTCCTCGACCCGGCGACGTGGGAGTTGGCGCAGCGCGGCGACGAGGTCCTGGCGCGGGCGAGCCCCGAGCTCGCCGGGCGCTGCGCGGCGGAGACGCACGAGGCCGCGCTCGAGCTCCGGACCGGCCCGCATGCGACCGTCCGCGAGGCAATCGCCGAGCTGCGCGAGCTGCGATCCCTGCTCGTCCGCGATCTGGCCGCGCTCGGCATGGCGGCGGCGTCGTTCGGCGCGTATCCCGGGCCGGTGGGCGAGCCGACCAGAGTCTCGCCCTCGAGTCGCTACCAGGTCATCTACCGCACCACGCGGGACCTCGCCCGGCGCGAGCCGACGTTCGCGCTCCACGTCCACGTCGGGGTGCCCGACCCCCAGCGCGCGATCCGGCTCGTCAACCAGCTGCGTGCGCATCTGCCGCTGCTGCTCGGGCTGTCGGCGTCCTCGCCGCTCCTGCGCGGGCGCGCGACCGGCCTGGCGTCGAACCGCACGATCCTGTTCCAGGGCTTTCCGCGCACCGGGATCCCGCGCCGGTTCGACAGCTACCGGGACTGGGTCGCGACCGTCGACCTGTTGCTGCGCTCGGGCGCGATCCCCGAGCCGACGTTCATGTGGTGGGACGTGCGCCCGCAGCCGCGCCTGGGAACGGTCGAGGTCCGGATCATGGATGCACAGCCGCGGCTGGCTTCGACGGCGGCGCTGACCGCCCTTGTCCAGTCGATCGCCCGGCTCGAGCTCGAGCAGGGGTTCGCCTCGCCGAAGCTCGTCGCCGCTCAGGAGGTGCTCGCCGAGAACCGATTCATCGCCGCACGCGATGCCACCGCGGCCGAGCTGGTCGACCCGGTCACCGCCGCGATGGTCCCGTTGCCGCGGTTGCTCGAGGATGTGCTCGCGGCGGCCCGCCCGCACGCGATCGCGCTCGACGCTGTCGACGAGCTCGACGACGCGCGGACGCTCGTGCTCGTGCCCGAGGCGCGCCGGCAGGAGCGCCTGGCGGCCTCGGCCGGCGTTCCGATGCTCGTGGCCGACCTCGCGGCTCGCTTCGGGGCCTAACCGGGCTCCTGCTGGGCGGCCTCTTCGTGCGCGGTGAGTTCGAGCATCCGCGCCGGCGCGTCGGGGACCGCGATCGTCGAAGTCACCCGTAGCTGCGGGTCGACGTGGATCAGCTCACCTGGCTCGAGTAGCCGCCACATCGGGTTCGTGTCCATAGGCTGGGAGGCGATCACGGTGGCGGGGCGGATCGCGAGCTGTCCGGAGAACACGCGCGTGATCCCCGACGCCGCGCGCTGATCGAAATCTCCGTCGGGCGCGCTGAGCTCCGCGATCGAGCGCTCGAGGATCCACAGCTCGTTCGTTTCGGGGTAGCGGAGCGCCCACACGTCGGTCGGCGTCGTCAGCAGCATGTTCAGCGAGTACAGCGTGATCTCGGCCGCAAGCTCGCGGGCCGCATGGGCGATCCCGGCGGCAATGTCGCCGTCGTGCTCCTCGATTCGCTTGGTGATCAGCGTGAAGTACAGCTCGGAGTCGGTCGAGCCCTGGACCAGCGCGGCGTGATCTCCGAGCCGCTCGCGCACCGCCGGGAGGTCGCCCACCACGCCGTTGTGCGCGAACAGCCGCCCGTGCTGCTCGAACGGGTGCGTGTTAGCGATCGTCGGCTCACCCGCGGTGGCGTGCCGGATGTGCGCGACGAACGTGCGCGAGCGGACCTCGTGGGCGTCGGCGATGAACGTCTGGCTGCGGTTCGCGGCGACGGGCTTGCGGTAGACCCACGGCGTGCCGTCGGGGTTGAACGTGCCGAGGCCGACGCCGTCGGGTTGGGTCTCGCTCAGCGCCATGAGGCTCGTCGGCGCGTCCAGCAGCCAGAACGTGGCCTGCACCTCGTTGGTCCCACCGCTCATCCCGAACAGCCGACACACGGCGGCGATTCTATGTTCGCCGCCGGTCGTCCGCGAAGCCATTTTAGAGCCCTTCTCGAAACGCTGGCACGCGTCTGGCGGCGGCGGATCGTCGCGATGCGGCGTCCTCGGGGGTTCGACGTGGCTGGGCCACGCCTTCACCCCCTGCGCCCTTACCTCGCTCGATCCGGCGCTCGCCAGCCACGCACCCCGTTTTGAGACGGACTCTTAGACTCGCAAGCTCGTGGATACCGCGTCCGAACACGCTGAGCCCCTCGTCCACACCGCGACGGCGCCGACCCTCGACGCGCCGACCCTCGACACGCCTCGCACGCTCGCCCGTCGGGCGCGCGACCGCGGGGCCGCGACCGTGCGCGGGGCGCAGTTCGCGATCGGGGTGTATTTGGCGACGCGCGCGCTGTTGCTCGTCGTCGCGTTCGTCAACGGGACCCTCCGCCACCACGCCTTCACCCACGAGCTGTCCCAGTGGGACGGACTGTGGTACCGCATGCTCGCCGATCACGGCTATCCGACGCACGTCTCCCACATCCAGACAACGCTCGGCTTCTTCCCGGTGTATCCGGGCATCGTCTGGGCGGTCTCGCACGTGTTCGTGGTTCCGGTGGCGCACTACGAGATCCTGTCGACCACGGTCGCCGGCGTGATCGTGGCGGGCATCGGCGGTCTGATCGCGACCGTGCTCGTGCAGCGGCTCGCGGCCGGGTGGTGGGGCGAGCACGCGGGCCGAAAGGCCGTGCTGATCTTCTGCCTGTTCCCCGGGTCGGTGGTGTTCTCGATGGTGTACGCCGAGGGGGTCCTGCTTCCGCTGGCGGCCGGGTGCATCCTCGCGCTCCAAAAGCGCCGCTGGGTGCTCGCCGGCTCACTCGCCGCGGTCGCCACCGCGACCGAGCCCGAGGGGCTCGTGCTCGTCGTCGTGTGCGCGGTCTCGGCGGCGCTCGAGCTACGCCGCCGCGGCTGGACCGACCCGACGGCGCTGCGGAGTCTGATCGCGCCGGCGCTGTCGGTGGTCGGTGTCGCATTGTTTGCCGGGTTCCTGTGGATCTGGACCGGCTCCCCGTTTGCGAGCTTCATCGCGCAGCACGACGGCTGGAGCGAGAAGACCGACGTCTTCGCGCTCGCGCATCTGGCACAGATCGTGGCGAGCCAGGTCTCGTTCAGTCACTTCAACCACCCGACGATCGACCTCAACCTCGTCGTCGGCCTGATCGGCGCGATCGTGCTCATCGTCATGCTCGTGCTCGTGATCCGCAACTGGCGCGAGATGTCGGTCGAGGCGATCGTGTGGACGCTCGGGATCAGCTGGCTCGCGATGACCTCCGAGTACACGCCGCCGAACCCCCGGCTCGTGATCACCGCGTTCCCCGCCGTGCTCGTGCTCGCCCGCTACGTCCACGGGAGGTGGTGGACCGCGCTGCTGTGCGTCAACGGCGTCCTGCTCGCCGGCCTGAGTGCGCTGACGTTCGTCGGGACGACGCTGCGGCCCTGAGTCAGCGGCGGAAGAGCTCGACCCAGATCACGCTGGCGTAGCCGAACGACCGCGTCGTGTGAATCGGATACCGGCGCACCAGCGAGGCCCGCACCGCCGCGTAGCGGGCGTAGTGCGCGCGTGAGGTGGCGGTACCCCCGGTCGGGAGGCCCTGATGGCTCGCCACCAGCCACACGCGGGAGCAACCGGCCGGAACGGTCGGCGTCTCGTACTGCTCGACGTGCGGCTGCACCGGCCGAGCCGCGTAGTAGTCGAACGGCATCGACGCGTCGAGCGGGTAGAACGCGAAGCAGTCGCCGCGCTGGGCGGCGCCGAGCACGTACGCAGTGGCGGCCCGCCAGTTCTCGGGCGAGGTGCCATAGCTCGGCGCCAGCGCGACCGCGCGGAGCGCGATCAGGACCCCGACCGCGAGCCACGCGGGCGCCGCCGGCACCCGGGTCCTCATGATCACCCAGCCGAGCAGCAGCGCCACCGCCGGCAGCGACACGAGCAGATTGCGTGCGGTGAAGATCGGCTGCCCGACGAGCGACTCGAGCCACATCAGCGCGAGCGGGACGACCAGCCACGACAGCGCCAGGGCCGCTCCCCAATGTGGCCGGCGGGCGAGCCTGACTGCGGCGATCAGCAGCAGAGCGACCGTGACGACCGCGAGCACGCCTGCGACCGCGGTCGGGCGGAAGTTCGGCTCGAACCCCGCCGAGGTGAGCGCGAGCACGACTTGCTTCTCGGAGGTGAGGTTCGGACGGGCGATCCAGAACAACTGGTTCGAGCCACGACTGAGCGCCAGAACGGCGAGCGGTATCCAGCACGCGGCACACGCTCCAAGCGCGGTGGCGACGCGCCGCCACGCGTGCGGGCGCCATGGCAGCAGCGCGAGTTGCGCCGCTACCGCGAAGATCGCGACGAAGCTCGCGTACACCGACAGCGCGGTCAGCAGCACGTACGCGAGCCACGCCCGCCGGCCGCCCGACTCGACGAGCGCCGCGAACGCCACGAACGACCCCGCGACGAGCGCCACCATCGCCGCGTAGCCCCGCCCGTCCTGGCCCCAGAACACGAGCGGCAGGCTGACCGCGGTCAACAGCCCGGCGGCGAGTGCCACGCGGCGGTCGAACAGCCGCAGGCCGAGCAGCGCGACCGCGCCCGCCGCGGCCCCCGACGCGATCACCGACGTCGCCCGGATCGCGAAGGCGCCGTCGCCGAACCACCCGGTCAGTACGTGCACGAGCGCGTAGTAGCCGATCATGTTCCCGCCGTCGTGCGCGGCCGCGTGCCAGAACGCCGAGCCGTGCTGGCCGGCGATCGCGACGGTCGCGGCCTCATCGAGCCACAGGCTGCGACTCGTGACGTCGATCAGGCAGAGCACGAGCGCCACCACCGCGGGCATCCCGACCACAGCGACGTCGTACAGCCGGCCCCGCGAGTCCGGCGGGATGTCCGCCTCCGGCACCCGGGTCTGCGGGACTTCGGTCTGCGTGGCCATCACGACTCGACGATCGCGCGGGTCCGCACGCGCCCGCTCCCGGACGCGACCGACGAGCGCGTGCGCGTCATCCACACCGCGGCCGCCGCGACGTACAGGACCACGAACACCGGCGCCGTGTGGAGCGGGAACGCCAACACGCCATCGGCCTTGACCACGAATGCGCTCGCCACGACCGCCAGTGCAAGCGCGCGCGACTGCTGAATCCCGGGGCACGCGGCCAGCAGGACGAGCCCCCAGGTGAGGTACCACGGCCACGCCGCCGGCCCGCACACGGCCACCGCGATCAGCGTGATCCCGAGGTTGCGGACCATGGTCTGCTGCCGCGAGCGCCACAGCAGCACGGCGCCGAACACCAGGCTCAGCCCGAACGCGACCACGCCGAATGCGGACTCGAGTCCGCGTGCACCGACCGGCACGACCTGCGCGGCCGTCCACCCGAGCGCGGTCGCCGGCGTGATCGCGAGACGCACCTTGTCGGGCGTCGAGAACACGGTCGTCGAGATCCACCCGAGCCCAAGGCCGGTGATCACGCTCACCGCGACGAGCACCGCCGCCGCGACGACCACGCCGCGCACCCACAGCCGCCGCTCACCCGCGACGAGCATGAAGGGAATCGCCGCCAGAGCCGGCAGCTTGATCGTCGCCGCCAGAGCGCACACCGCGATGCCGAGCAGCAGCCTTCGCTCGATGGCGAGTGAGACGCCCGCGACCACCAAACCAATCATCAAAAGATCGTTATGCGCGCCGGCCACCAAATCGAGCAGCACGAGCGGGCTGAACACCCACCAGGTCGCGCGTGCCGTATCCGCGCCGAGCGCCCGCGCGAGCCTCGGGACGAACACCGCGAGCAGCCCGATCCCGGCGAGCGCGAGCAGGCGGATCAGGAGCACGCCGAGCACGAGGTGAGCGCCGCTGATCGCGACGAGCACGCTCACGATCCCGAGGAACAGTGGACCGTAGGGCGCGGTGGTGTGGCGCCAGAACGGATCGACCGCGCCGAGCACGTGCGCCTGGCCGACGTTCGCGAGTGCGGCCGGCGCGTGGCGATAGGGATCGATCCCGAGGTGCACGAGCGTCCCCTGCGCGAGGTAGCTGTACGCGTCCTGGCTGAACAGCGGTGCGGTCAGCAGGAGCGGCACGGTCCAGGCCGCGCCGACGATCCACAGCTGTCTTGTCGTCGGCGCGAGCCTGCCGAGTGCGAGCCACGCCGCGGCCAGCGCCACCATCCCGGCGTAGAAGACGGCCACGCCCAGCGACGGATCAAACCACCACCGGACGGGGCCGCCGGCGACGTGCGGCCCCGCCACCGCGACCAGCGCCGACCCGGCCAGGCCAAGGCCGGCCCAGATCCAGGTCGAGCGCGACGGCGCGAGCGGCATCCCTCCTATTGTGGCCCGGGAGCCGCTCAGCTACTACCAGATGCCCTGCGTGAACGGGTTGAACGGGCCGTTGACGCCCGTCAGCGGGGCCGGCTCGTACCCCGGGATGAACGCGGCCGGACCGAGACCGGACTGCGCTGCGCTCGCGTTGAGCGCCGCCGGGGTGGCCACGCCGCCCCACCGGCGCGTGTCGATGCGGTACTGGACCGCGTGCACGCCGGCAACCAGCTCGGACGGAGCGAAGTTGCAGTGGCCCTGGGCGTTCACGTACGCCTGGCGGAGCAACTCGGAGCGGCCGGCGAAGGCGACCGTGTTCCGGTAGTAGTTCTCCTGCTGCACGGGAACGAGCTGGTCGGCGATCGTATGCAAGTCGAGCTCGGGCACCTGAAGCCGTCCGGTGTTGTCGGAGGTCGCCACCATCCAGGCGACCGCGCGGTCCGAGGCCTTGATGTCGGCGCTCCGCGTGAGTGAGCGCAAATCAGCGTTCAGATTGAGACCGGCGTCGTGGTAGAGCGCCTCGATCTCCGACTTGTAGGGCGACTCGTCGACCAGCCGCTGGAAGTCGACGCCAACGGTCCAGTTCGGGTTGCCTCCGGCGGCCAGCTCGATCTGCTGGCGCCCGGTCTCGACGAACTCCATCGCCGTGAGCGGCGGGAACCCGGGCGGCGGCCCCCCGAAGTCGGTGTTGTACTGCCCAAGCTCCTGCCCCGCGTAGTCATTCGCCGCAGGCGGTGTCGCGCCGGGCTGAACCGCCCAGGTCGACGTGTTCATCAGCGACAGCGCCAGCGCGAGGCGCGCTTGGCCCGCCGGAGTCGTCTGCGCGGTCGCGGCGACGTTCCCCATCTCGACGGCGGAGGTGAAGCTGTCGGCGGCGCCGGTCGGTCCGGTGAAGTTCACGAGCTTGATCGAGTCGCCGGCCAGCAGATGGTCGAGTGCGTACTCGCCGTCGAGCTGGTAGTTGCCGAGCTGGAGACCGCCGGCGACGATCCCGCAGGTGGTCAGCGATCCGTCGATCCGGCCGTAGGACTGCTCGGCTTCGAGCGAGCTGATCAGTCCGCCCATCGAGGTCCCGAACGCGATCACGTCCTTGGGCCGGTGAGGCAGGACGGAGCTATCGACGTCGGCGAGCGTTGCGAACTGGTCCCGGACCGCGCTTCCGAGCTGCCACAGCGACCCGGTCGGGTCATACGAGGAGCCGGCCATCGCGTAGCCCTCGTTAAGCAGGTCCTGCTGCGTGCCCGGATCGGACGAGTCGGCTGGGGCCGTACTGCCGTAGCCATGGCTGTAGAGCAGCAGCGTGCCGTTCCAGGGCGACGGCACGTCGGCGATCCAGCTGCCTCCGTCCCGAAGCGTTCCGGTGTAGTGAGTGGAGGTCGGGGCCTGCGCGCCCGATGTGGCGGGAATCGCCAGCAGCCCTGCGCCCACGAGCGCGATGAGTGTCCTACGTCCGATCACGAAGCCGTCCTCCGATCGCCAGCATTGTCCTCAGGTCCCGGCGCGCACCCTATTGGTATCGCAAGCGGCTTGTCAATCGATCGGTAGGGAACCTGCATCGGCTCGCTCCGTGAGGCTCTAATGTTGCGGCGGTGACGGGTGCTGCCATGCCACAGCTCGGCTCGGCGGAGACAGGGGTGGCTCCCCGCGTTGGATACCTCGTGTACCGCGTGGAGCGCCGGCTGCGCGCGCGCCTCGACGATGATCTCCGCGCCCACGGGGTCTCGACTCCCGAGTACGTGACGCTCAGCCTGCTGCGCGAACGCGACGGACTTTCGTGCGCGCAGCTCGCGCGCTGGGCGCTCGTGACCCCGCAGGCGATGAACCTCGTGATCTCGGCGCTCGAAAAGCGCCGGCTCGTTCGCCGGCGGCCCGACCCCAAGCACCGGCGCGTGTTGCAGGCGTCGGTCACGCCCAAGGGGCTCGAGGTCCTCGCGGATTGCGATCGGTCGATGGACAGGATCGAGTCGGACATGCTCGGCGATGTGCCGGCCGACGCGGTCGAGGTGGTGCGGACCGCGATGGCGTCGTTCGCGCGCTCGCTCGAGGCGAACAACCCGCTCCGTCGGCTCGGCGCACGCGGCGGGTCGCGCTAGGGCCCGAGATGGCGTCGGGCGCCGAGGGCGTGAGCGACGCGAGCCTGTTCTCCGGCCTGTTCGGCCACGGCGACGTGGGCGCCGCGGTTAGCGACCGCGCGCTCGTCGACGCGATGGTGGAGTTCGAGGTGGCGCTGCTGCGAGCGTTGGCTGTGCTCGAGCTTGCCCCTTCTGGGGCCGCCGTAGAGCTGGCCGCCGCGGTCGACCATGGCGCGCTCGAGATCGACGTGGCCGAACTTGGCCGCGCCACCGGCGAGCAGGGCACGCCGGTCCCGGGGCTGCTCCGCGTCTTGCGGCGGCAACTATCGGGCGAGGCCGCCGCGAGCCTGCACAAGGGCGCGACGAGCCAGGACGTGATCGACACCGCGATGATGCTCGTGACCGGGCGCGCGTTGGACTTGCTGATCGCCGACCTGTCAGCGGCCGCCGACGCCTGCGCGTCGCTCATCGATCTCCACCGGAGTTCGATCGAGCCGGGGAGGACGCTGCTCCAGCAGGCGCTGCCGCTGACATTCGGGCTGAAGGCGGCGGGCTGGCTGGCCGGCCTCGACGGTGCGCTCGCCGGTCTGCGCACGGTGCGCGAGAGCGAGCTCGCGGTTCAGTTCGGGGGAGCGGTCGGCACTTTGGCGAGCCTCGGCGATCGCGGGCTCGACGTTGCCGCCGAGCTCGGCCGCCAGCTGGGGCTGCCTGTGCCGTCGATGCCGTGGCATACGGTCCGTCTTGCGCCGGTCCGGATCGCTTCCGCGCTCGGAGCCGCGCTCGGAGTCATGGGCAAGATCGGGCGCGACGTCGTGCTGCTCGCGCAGACCGAGGTCGCCGAGGTGGTTGAGGGCGGCGGCCCGGGGCGCGGCGGTTCCTCGACGATGCCGCACAAACGCAACCCCGTCGGCGCGATCGGCCTGGTCGCGTGCGCGGAGCGCGCGCCGGGGCTGGTGGGGACGATGTTCGCGGCGATGGTGCAGGAGCACGAGCGCGGCGCCGGGACGTGGCAGGCCGAGTGGGAGACGTGGCCGGCGCTGCTCCGCCTGACGGGTTCCGCGGCGGCGCTCGCGCGGGAGCTGCTCACCGGGCTCGAGGTTGACCCTGACAAGATGCGCGCGGACATGGACCTGACCGGCTCGCTGGTGATGAGCGAGAGCGTCGCGGCGGCGCTCGCGCCGGCGCTCGGGCGGGCCGACGCACAGGATCTGGTCGAGCGGGCGGCGCGGGAGTCGGTGGAGAGCGGACGGCCGTTCCGCGACGTACTGCTCGAGTCTTCTCTGGTGACCGGGTCGCTGAGCCCGGACGAGCTCTATTCCGCGCTCGACCCCGCTTCGTATCTGGGGGTCACGGCCGAGCTGATCGACCGGGCGTTGGCGGCGCATCGTGCCGGTTGAGTTGCATCACGAGTTCCGCGGCAAGCGCGGCTCACCGGCGCTCGTGTTTACCGGGTCGCTGGGCACCGATCTCACGATGTGGATGCCGCAGGCGGAACTACTCAAGCCGCGGTTCTGCACACTTCGCTACGACATCCGGGGACACGGCCGGTCACCGGTTCCGGCGGGTCCGTACTCGATCGACGACCTCGGATCCGACCTACTCGCGTTGCTCGATCGCCTCGGGATCGAGCGCGCATCCCTGTGCGGGTTGTCGATCGGGGGGATGATCAGCATGTGGGTCGCGGCTCATGCGCCCGAGCGGGTCGAGCGCCTCGTTCTGTGCTGTACGTCGGCTCAGCTCGGCCCTCCGTCGGCGTGGGCCGAGCGGGCCGCGACCGTGCGGGCGGAGGGCGTGGGAGCGATCGCGGACGGAGTCCTCGCTCGGTGGTTCACGCCGGGCTTTGCCGAGGCTCGTCCGGAGGTGATCGAGCGGATGCGGGGGATCCTCAGCTCCACGGATCGCGAGGGATACGCGGGCTGCTGTGAGGCGATCGCAGAGATGGATTTACGCGGGGATCTGCCGTCGGTTGTGGCGCCTACGCTCGTGATCGCGGGTGCCGAGGACCCCGCCACCCCTCCCGAGCATGGCCGGCTGATCGCGCATCTGATCCCGGGCGCCCGGTTTGAGGTGATCTCGCCCGCCGCTCACCTGGCGACGATCGAGCGACCCGATCTGACAACCGCGATGATCCTGCGGTTCCTGGCGCCGGACGATGAGGAGGCTTGATCGGTGAGCGACTACGAGGTCGGGATGAACACGCGCCGCGAGGTCCTCGGCGACGAACACGTTGACCGTGCCGCCGCCAACGCCGGCAGCTTCGGGGCCCCGTGGCAGGAGTTCATCACGCGTTACGCCTGGGGCGGGCCGTGGTCGCGCCCCGGCCTCGACCGGCGCACGCGGAGCGCGATCACGCTCGCGGCGCTGGTCTCACTGCGCGCGGAGAACGAGATCGGCATGCACGTACGCGCCGCGCTCGGTAACGGTCTGACCGCCGAGGAGATCGGCGAGATCTTCATCCACACGGCCGTCTACGCCGGGGTGCCGGCGTCGAACGCGGCCTTCGCAATCGCCCGCAAGGTGCTCGAAGAAGAGGGTGCCCTCCCGCCTGCCCTCCCGCCCTCCGGCCCGCCCGCGATCGACTGAATCGCGCTCGTCCGGGGTTCTGGGCAAGCCCGGATCGCGGCCTATACTTGCCAGACCCCAACGATCTAGGAGCTGTACGTGCAGGAGATGGTCATCTACGGCGTGAGCTTCGACATGGTTGGCAAGCAGCCGATCGTGCTCCTGAAGACCGTCGAGAACAACAAGTTCCTGCCGATCTGGATCGGCCATCCCGAGGCAGCGGCGATCCTGATGAAGCTCCAGGGGGCGTCCACGCCACGGCCGATGACCCACGATCTGCTGTCCGACGTTCTCGGCGAGCTCGACGTCGAGTGCACCCGCGTCGCGGTCACCGAGCTGCGCGAGAACACCTTCTACGCGTCGATCAGCCTGCGGGTCAACGGCCGCGAGCTCGAGATCGACTCCCGCCCGAGCGACGCGTTGGCGTTGGCGGTTCGCGCCGGCGCCCCGATATACGCCGCGGACGAGGTCATCGCGGAGTCCGCGATCGAGTTCGAGCACGAGGTCGAGGACACCGAAGAGGTCGTCGAGAAGTTCAAGGACTTCCTCGACCACGTGACGCCGGAGGATTTCGCCGGCGAGTAAAGGGGGGCGTGGCCGGAGGCCAGCGCGTGGGCTTTCAGGACGCCAGGCCTTCGGGACGCAGGGGTTTCAGGACGCCGGCGAGGGTGCGGGTGCCTGCGCCGCCTCGACGATCCGCCCGATCAGCTCGTCGAACGTGATCCCGGCCGCGTCCGCGGCCTGGGGCAGCAGGCTCGTCTCGGTCAGCCCCGGGATCGAGTCGGCCTCGAGCACGTACAGCTCGTCGGTCCCCGACTCGAGCATCATGTCGACGCGCGCGAACCCAGAAAGCCCGAGCAGCGCGTACACCTCGAGCGCGATCGCGCTCGCGTGCGCCGCGACCGCGTCGTCGAGCGCCGCCGGGCACACGAACCGGGTGCGCCCGATCTCGTAGCGCGACTCGAAGTCGTAGAAGTCCTCCTGCTCGGGGACGGCCTCGACGATCGGCAGCGCGCGCGCGGCGCCCGCCTCGTCGATGATCGACACCGCCAGGTCGCGGCCGGCGACGTACCGCTCGAGCACCACCTTGCGGTCGTACGAGAACGCCGCGATCAACGCTCCCGGCACGTCTGACGGCGTCCGGGCGAACTTGATCCCGAGCGCCGACCCCTGGCCGGCGGGCTTGACCACGATCGGAAACTGGAGACGCTCCTCGATCGCGGGCAGGGCCTGCGCGGCGCCGAGCTCGCGGAACGCGGTCTCGCTGAACGCGTAGAAGTCCGGTGTGGGGATGCCGGCGTCGCGCATCGCGTGCTTGGCGAGCACCTTGTCGGCGGCGCGGATGCACGCGGACACCCCCGACCCGGTGTGCGCGATACCCATCACCTGCAGCAGCTCCTGCACGGTCCCGTCCTCGCCGTCACGACCGTGGAGCGCGACGAACGCCAGGTCGGGGCGCTCGGCCGTGAGACGGTCGACCAGGTCGCTGCCGACGTCGATCGGGACGATCTCGTGGCCGAGCCGCTCGAGCGCGTCCTCGACCCGAGCGCCGGACTTCAGCGATACCTGGCGCTCGAGCGAGCGACCGCCCTTGAGCACCGCGATGCGATCCATCTACGCCCGCTTGCGACGGAGCTGCAGGACGTTCGCCGGCTCGTCGACCGCCGGTGGCGTGGGCGCCGGCGGGGCTGGCCCGGGGTCACGCCGCGGTGCGGACCGCGCCGTCCGCGTGCCCGTGAGCGTGCCGTACAGCTCGACCTGCTCGCGGACGACGTCACCGAGCCGTTTGACCCCCTCGCGGATGTCATCGACCCCGACGCCCGAGAAGTTCAGCCGCATCGAGCTGCCGCCGCGGCCGTCGACGTACGCCGCCCGGCCCGGGACGAAGGCGACGTGGTCCTCGAGCGCGCGCGCCAGCAGGTCGGTGGTGTCGATGTAATCGGGCAGCGTGGCCCAGATGAACAGCCCGCCCTCCGGGTGGGTCCACTCGGCCTCGCGCGGAAACTCCTCGGCGAGCGCGTCGAGCATCACGTCCCGCCGGCGGCGATAGATCTCGATCAGGGATCGGACGTAGTCCTCCCACGGCCCGGAGTCGAAATACGCCGAGACGAAGTACTGCGAGATCGACGACGAGCACAGGTCCGAGGACTGCTTGCCGAGAGTCATCTTGGCGAGTACCGGCGCCGGCGCCGCGGTCCAGCCGAGGCGGACGCCGGGCGAGAGGATCTTCGAGAACGTGCTCGCGTAGATGATGAAGTCCTCGTCGAGCGAGCGCAGGGTCGGCAGCGGCGCGCCCTCGTACCGGAGCAGGCCGTACGGGTTGTCCTCGAGCACGAGCAGCTCGCGCTCGGAGGCGATCCGCACCAGCTCGTGGCGGCGCTCGAGCGACAGGGTCACGCCCGCCGGGTTGTGGAAGTTCGGAACCGTGTAGATGAACTTCGGACGGTGTCCCGAGCGCTCGAGCTCGTCGAGCGTCGACTCGAGCTCGTCGGTGCGCATGCCGTCGCGGTCCATCGTCACCTGGACGACCTTGGCCTGGTACGCGCAGAACGTCGGAACCGCTCCGGGATAGGTCGGCGCCTCGCACACGACCACGTCACCGGGGTCGAGCAGCGTCTTGCAGACCAGGTCGATCACCTGCTGGCCGCCGGTGGTGACGAGCAGCTCGTCCTCGTCGACCTCCATCGCCTCGGCGCGCATCACCTCGACGATGCAGCGCTTGACCAGCCCGAGCCCCTCGGTCGGCGCGTACTGAAGCGCTCGCGCGCATGAGCTCGCGGCGATCGTGCTCATCAGCGACGCGTACGATTCGGCCGGGAACGTCGAGGTGTCGGGCAATCCGCCGGCGAGCGAGATCACGTCGTCGCGCTCGGTGAGCGCCATCAGATCGCGCATCGCCGAGGACTTCATGACCTTCGTGCGCTCCGCGAACAGCGCGCCGTACCGCTCGATGTCCCTGGCCGTGGATCGCGGCCGTCGTGAAGAGGAGCCCCCCCGCCCGCTCACACTGCCCTCTCCTCTATCTTCACGGGTGGTCACGGTACACCACGATGCATCTCGCCTTCGACATCTGCCAGGGAATCGGGATCGCGTGTGCAGTCGGCATCCGTCCGTTCCTGCCCGCGCTCGTCGCGGGCGGACTCGCGGCCGGCAACGTCGAGATCCACTTCGACGGCACGGACTATTCTTTCCTGCAGAGCGCGCCTTTCCTGCTCGGAATGGTGGTCGGGGCGATCGCGCTCGCGGTGATCGAGCGCCGGCAGATCGATTCCGAGCCGCTCAGCATCACGCTCGGCGCGATCGGGGCTGCGCTAGGAGCGCTGTTCTTCGCCGGCGCGCTGGCCCACGGCCACCACACGAGCTGGCCTGGGCTGATCGGCGGCGTCATCTGCGCCGTGATCGCCACGCTCGCGACCCGGCCGCTGTTCGTCCGGGTCCGCAAGCGGCTGGACCCGGAGGCCGCGGCGGCGGTTCCGCTGTACGCCGAGGGTACGGGCGTACTCGACTCGGGGCTGTCGATCGTCGCGCCGCCGATCGGCCCGATCGGGTTGATCGCGCTGCTGTGGCTGCTGATCGCCGGCCGCCGGCGGTCGGACCAGAAGTACGCAGGGCTTCGGATCCTGCGTTGATCCGCCCCATTCGGGGGACGATTCTGTCGTGAGTCAAGCCAAGAAGCTCGTATTGGTGGTGATCGATGCGCTCAAGCCTTCGATGCTCGAGCGGGCGATCGCAAACGGGCGCGCGCCGGCGCTCGCCCGGATCCGTCGCGACGGCTGCTACGTCGACGAATGCGTGGCCGCGTTCCCGTCGGTCACGCCGGTGTGCGCGGCGACGATCACGACCGGGGTCGGCCCTGATGGTCACCGGATCCCGAGCATGAACTGGTACAACCGCGAAGAGGGGCGCTACGTCGAGTACGGCTCGAGCTTCTCGGCTTCCCGCCAGTTTGGCGTCCTGCGGTCGCTCACCGACACCGTGTACCGGATGAACGCCGAGCACCTCTCGACCGAGGTCGAGACCGTGTACGAATCGCTCGACGACGCCGACGTCCGGACCGCCGGCACGACGTACCTGATCTATCGCGGCCGGTTCGAGCACGAGGTCTCCAACGAGACCGCGCTCGCCCGGATCGTGACTTCGACGCTGTTCCGGCGAACGATCTTCGGCCCCCGAGAGCTGTTCTACGCCGACCTGTACGCGAGCCGCAAGACCGGATGCCGCGGTCAGCTCGGGATGCCCGGGATCCGCGACCAGCACACCGGGTGCGTGGGGGCGTACCTGGTCGAGAACGACCTGTTCGACTTCATGCTGTTCTCGCTTCCCGACAACGACGCGTGGTCGCACAAGAACGGTCCCCACGCTCAGGTGACCTCGATCGCCGCCGCCGACCGCCAGATCGAGCGCCTGATGCACGCCGCCGGCGGCCCCGACGCGTTCCTCGACGAGCACGCGGTGATCGTCACCTCCGATCACTCTCAGGCGGCGGTCGAGGAGCGGATTCGCCTCGACCGCGCCTTCGCCGAGTTCGACGTGGCGACGCGCAGCGCCGCGCGGTCGGCCGGCGCCGAGGTCGCTCTGAGCCCCGCCCAGCGGGCCGCGATGATCTACGCGCTCGATCTCGACCGGCGCGACGAGCTTGTGGAGCGATCGGTCGAGGCGGTCCGGGAGGTCGATGGGGTCGACCTCGTGCTGTGGCTGACCGGTTCTGACGGCCGGCAGGAGGCGGTCGTCCGCAGCCGCCGCGGCGAGTTGCGGTTCGCGCCCGGTGATCAGGTGGAGGACGACCGTGGCGGCCGGTGGAATGTGGAGGGCGACGTGGCGGCGCTGCTCGGCGAGGTCCAGGACGGACGCTTCCTGTGCACCGAGTATCCGGACGCGCTTGCGCGCATCTGGTCGGCGCTCAAATGCCCGACCGCCGGCGATGTCCTGCTGTCTGCCTCACCCGGCTACGAGTTCGTCGACTGGGGTGGCGCCGACCACGTCGGAGGCGGCAGTCACGGCTCGCTGCACCGCTCGGATTCGCTCGGCGCGCTGCTGTGGTGCGGCACCGGGCCGGCGTCCGCATCGGTGCGCGCACGCTGGTCGCTCCGTGACGTCGCGCCGATGGTCCGGGAGCATTTTGCGATTAGATACGGCGACCCAAAGCTCGGACCTGCCGGTGAGCCTGGGTTAGGAGCCGATTAGTGCCGTCGAACACTTACGCTCCGCCGACATCACGCCGATACATTTCCGCGAATGCCTGACGAGCTGACAACCACGGTCGATCTGCCCGCGCACGTCCGCGCGCGCCACGGCGTTCGCCAGCCGCTGGCTCGGGTGAGTCGTGGGATTCGGCACCCGCACAACTGGCTCCAGTTCGGCCGGTTCGGCGCGGTTGGCGCGAGCGGATACGTCGTTAACCTGGCTGTATTCGCCGCCTGCGTCCATCTGATCGGGATCGACTACCACCTGTCGGCGGTCATCGCGTGGGCGGTGTCGGTGCTCAACAACTTCTGGCTGAACCGCCACTGGACGTTCTCGGCCAAGCAGGACCACCCGGTCCTCCAGGCCATCCGGTTCTTCGCCGTGTCACTGGTCGCGTTCGGCTTCACCTACGTGGTGCTGGTCGTGCTGGTCGACGCGGGCATGATGAAGGTGGCCGCGCAGGCGATCGCGATCGCGGCCGGTACGCCGCTGTCGTTCGTCGGGCAGAAGCTTTGGAGCTTCAAGGCGTAGATGCTCCTCGCCCGCTCTCGGCGCTCTTCCTCGCGCTCTTCCTCGCGCTCCTGATCGCAGCGATCGTCGCCGGGGTGGCGCCGGCGAGTGCGCTCGCCGCCGGCAAGGTCGTCACGACCACGGTCACGAAGACCGTCACGACGGGGGCCGATCCGAACACGCCGGTGCTCGTCACCGTGCCGAACGTCCCGCCGAAGGGATACCGGCTGACCGCCAACGAGGTCGAGAAGATCGCCGCCGCGACGCTGACGATCCGCGCCGAGCTCAAGCGTCACCCGCGGGCGATGGCGTACGAGTACACCAAGGGCCCGGGGCAGTGGCAGGTCAGCTGGTTCTCGCCCGGGCCCAAGCAGGTCGAGCTCGCCCAGGCGTACATCGACGACTCCGACGGGAGCGTGACACAGGTCTGGACGGGCTTCCAGGTTGCCTGGTCGATGGCCCGCGGGTATGCAGGGGCGTTCGGTCGCAGGGTCAACTCCTGGTACGTATGGATCCCGCTGTGCGTGCTGTTCATCGCGCCGTTCCTGCCCTGGCGCCGGCGCCGGCTGCCCGACGGACGCCGCGAGCGCCGGGCATGGTCGCTGCTACATGTCGACCTGCTCGCGCTGCTCGGCCTGTCGATCTCGCTGGCGCTGTTCAACCACGCGAAGATCGGCCTCTCGACGCCGGCGATCTACCCGTTCATGCTGTACCTGCTGGTGCGGATGGTGCTGCTCGGGTTCGGACGCGGCCGGCCGCGGACGCCGCTGCGATTGCACGTGCCCGTCAGCTGGCTCGCGATCGGCGTGATCTTCCTGGTCGGCTTCCGGGTCGGGCTGAACGTCGTCAACTCGAACGTGATCGACGTCGGCTACGCCGGCGTGATCGGGGCCGACAAGCTGATCCACGGACAGCCGCTATATGGGAACTGGCCCAAGGACAACGGCAGCGGCGACACCTACGGACCGGTCGCCTACTACGCCTACGTGCCGTTCCGGTTGATCTTCGGGTGGAGCGGCACCTGGGACTCGCTCCCCGCGGCGCACGCGGCCGCGATCGTGTTCGACCTGCTGACGCTGTTCGGGCTGTTTTGGCTGGGGCGCCGGGTTCGGGGACCTGATTTGGGCGTCGTACTCGCCTACGCGTGGGCCGCGTACCCGTTCACGCTATGGACGCTCAGCTCGAACACCAACGATGCCTTGGTTTCGCTGCTGCTGGTGGGGGCCTTGCTCGTGATTACCTCAGCGCCGGCTCGCGGGGTCATGGGCGCGCTCGCCGGCATGACCAAGTTCGCGCCGTTCGCGCTCGCGCCCCTGCTCCTGCGCGGAATCGGCCCGCCGCCTTCGCGGCGCGAGATCCTGCGCTATTTGGTCGCATTCGGGTTGACGGTGGCGGTCGTGATGCTGCCGGTGATCCTCGACAACAACTGGCACTTCTTCTGGCACGACACGATCGCCTACCAGGCCGGCCGCACGTCCCCGTTCACGATCTGGGGCCTGTGGGGAGGCCTCGGGGCCGTGCAGCACCTCGTCCAGGGCGCCACCGTGGCGTTCGCGATTGCGGTCATGTTCGTGCCGAGCCGGCGGGGGATCGTCGAGGTCGCCGCACTCGGGGCCGCGATCCTGATCGCTTTGCAGCTCGGCGCCGGCTACTGGCTGTACTCGTACATCGTGTGGTTCTTCCCGCTCGTGGTCGTGGCGGTGTTCGCGGCGTTCCCGACCGAGCTCGAGCAGGCGCTGGCGGAGTCGGCCGTCGATCGGGGGGCCGAGCCGGTGGCGGTGGCGGTGGCGACGCCTTAGCTGTTGTGGTCGCCGGTGGCGGGCTCGGTGGCGGGGTCGAGGTCGGGGTTGGGGTCCGGTCGCCGGCGCGGTCCGGCGCGTGCCCGCCGCCGCGGATCGACTCACCCTGTAAAACGCGCCGAAGCAACCAGTTGGCTGCTCGCACGACCACATAAGCATGTGGACCGTGCTTATGTGGGCCCGGTGCGGCGGATCCGGGCGATTCGGCGCGTTTTACAGGCTCGATGGCGCGCCGTGGTCTGCCTGCGCTCCGGCCGCTGCTCGTTTTGGCAGCCCGCCGGCGGGGGTTGTCTGTCGCCGGCTGTCTGTGTGTCGCCGGTTGGCGGTCACGGTCGCCGCGGCCCGGTCGCCCGCGATTCCACTATGCAAAACACCCGGAACCGCGCTCATCGGTCCTGCAGACGGGACATAAGCACCCCCTAGGTGCTTATGTCCCGGGGGCGCGCCGGTGACGGGAGCTTTCGGGCCTGGTGCATGGTGCACAACGCAACAAATCGCCGTACTGCGCCGGCGCAGCGGGTACCTAAGCGCGTCGGGGGCGCTGATGTAAGCCAGAGCGAGAGGAGCCGGCGGTTTGGCGACTTATGCACGCCAGGTCACCGTTCACCCGAACCCGCCCCGCCCGCCCCGCCGCCGAACCCGTCCGCCCCGGCACGCGCCACCCCCGCTCGCCGGCGCCACGCGCCACCCCGCTCGCCGGCACCACGCGCCACCCCGCTCGCCCGGCGCCACAAGCGATCCCGTCACGCCACCCCAGGCGCCGGCAGCAACACCTGCTCGATCGACTCGGCGCGCATCCCCTCGCCGGCGCGGACCACGACCCCGTTCAACCACGGGTCCTCCGAGGACGTCTCGAACCGGATCGGCATCTGTGTGACCATCGACGTCAGCGCCTGATCGCGTTTGACCCCGATCACGCCACCGCGGGGCCCGGTCATCCCGACGTCGGTGATGTACGCGGTGCCGCCCGGCAGGATCCGGCCGTCGGCGGTGGGCACGTGGGTGTGGGTGCCGACCACGGCGGTCACGCGCCCGTCGAGGTGCCAGCCCATCGCGACCTTCTCGCTCGTCGCCTCGGCGTGCATGTCGACGAGCACGCGGTCGACCTTGCCGGCGAGCGCGTGCAGCGCCGCGTCGGCCTCGGGGAACGCCGGCCGCCCTGCCTTCATGAACAGGTTCCCGGACAGCGAGATCACCCCGAGCCGCCCGCGCGAGCCACCGTTGGCGATGCACCATCCGTGCCCGGGCTGGCTCGCGAGGAAGTTGGCCGGTCGCAGGATCCGCTGCTCCTCGTCGAGGTAGGCGTAGATCTCCTTGTGCCGGTAGGTGTGGTTGCCGAGCGTGATCACGTCGACTCCCGCGGCGAACATCTCCCGCGCGATCTTCGGCGTGATCCCGACGCCGCCTGCGGCGTTCTCGCCGTTGACCACGACGAAATCGGGGGCGTACCGATCCCGGAGCGCCGGCAGCAGTCCCAGCAGCGTGCGTTTGCCGATGCCACCGACGACGTCGCCAACGAACAGGATGTTCACGGGTTCACTCACGTCTCCTCGGTGCTCATACTTCCAGGTGCATGAGTTTGAGGTTCCCCAGGCGACCGGGCGGCGCACCGCCCACCGCCGGCGAGGGCAGCGGTCCGACGGGCGCGGACGCCCTCGGGGAGCCCGGGGATCCCGCCGGAAGCGCGCCCGAGACCGAGCAAGCCCCCGCTCTCCGCCAAGACCCGGTTGCGCCGCCGCCGGTCGTGGTCCCGCGATTGGTCCAGCTCGTCGTGGTCGCGCTCGCGGCGCTCGGCCTATGGGCGCTTGCCCGCGCGACCGGAACGGTCCTGCTGATCCTGCTCGGCGCGAGCACGATCGCGCTGATCCTGAACCCGCTTGTCAGGTTGCTCCACCGACACCACGTCCCCCGCGGGCTCGCGATCCTGCTCGTATACCTCGGAGGGATCGCTTTCATCGGAGGAGTAGGGGTGCTGCTGTCGCAGCCGGTCAGTACGCAGGTCAGTCATCTCGAGCGCGATGTGCCGGACTACATCGATAAAGCGAACCGCGACCTGGCCAGCCTCCAGCAGTGGCTCGATCGCCGGGGAATCAAGGTGCAGATCCAGCAGCAGGGTCAGACCGCGCTGCAGACGCTCGGGAACGAGATCAAGAAGCGCTCGAGCGACATCGTCTCGTTCTCGAGCGACCTGCTCACGCAGGTCGTCACGACGTCATTCGACTTTGTCCTCACGTTCGTGCTGTCGATCTACCTGCTCGTGTACGGAGAGCAGATCGGCGACCTCGTGCGGCGGATCATGCCGTCGGGCGATGGGACGCCCGAGGACGATTACCCGCTGCTCGTCCAGCGCGCGGTGTACGGCTACGTGCGCGGGCAGCTCCTGTTCAGCCTGATCATGGGCGCGAGCGCGGCGCTCGGCCTGTGGATCTTCGGTGAGCTCGGGATCTTTCCCGACGGCGCGAGGTTCGCGGTTTTCTTCGGCGGTTTCTACGGGCTGGCGGAGTTCATCCCGTACGTCGGGCCGATCATCGGGCCGCTGCCGGCGGTGCTGGTGGCGCTGTTCGTGAATCCGATCAGCGCCGTGTGGGTCATCATCCTGTTCGTCGCCCTGCAGCAGCTCGAGGGCCATATCGTGGCACCGCAGGTTTTCCGGATCTCGCTGCGGATCAACCCAATCCTGATCATCCTCGGGCTACTGATCGGGTTCACGATCTACGGAATTGTCGGCGCGCTGCTGGCCCTTCCGATCGCCACCGTGATCCGCGTGACCGTGCTCTACCTGCGACAGCATCTCGTGCTCGAGCCATGGGGTTCGATCGGCTCGGGCGTGATCGCGACCGGGCTCGAACGTTGTCCGGACTGCGGGGCCGCGGCCGGACTAAGCGACGCCCACTGCCGCTCGTGCGGCGCCTCGCTCGAGCCGCGCGTAAAGCTCCCCGGTTAGGCCGCGCAAGGCCCATCGGTAGCCTGAGGCGGCGTTGTCCAGCGGCACCAACACGGGCGAATCCACGGCGACGGTGGCGGCCCGGGGGCTGACCCGGCGGTTCGGCCAGAGGACCGCGCTCGACCGGGTCAGCTTCCAGCTCTATCCCGGCGAGATCGTGGCGATCATCGGCCCCAACGGGGCCGGCAAGACCACGCTGCTGTCGATCCTCGCCGGCACCCTCGAGGCCTCCGAGGGCGAGATCGCGCGCGCGCCCGGCCCGCGGTTCGGCTGGGTCCCCCAGGAGCCGGCGCTGTACTCCAAGCTGTCGGTCGCCGAGAACCTGCGGCTGTTCGCGCGGCTCGAGCGGCTGGCCGACCCAGAGCGGGCGGTCACGCGGATGCTCGCGCAGACCGGCCTCGAGGACCGTGCCGGCGAGGAGGTCGGGCGCCTTTCGGGCGGGAACCAGCAGCGCGTGAACATCGCGATCGGCCTGCTGTCAGAGCCGCCGGCGGTGTTGCTCGACGAGCCGTCGGCGTCGCTTGACCCGCGCCAGCGCGAGCGCCTGTGGGACTTCATCGGAGGCCTCGCCGTGCACGGCACGACGATCGTGTTCTCGACTCACAACGTCGCCGAGGCCGAGCGCTACGCGAGCCGGGTGCTCGTACTCGGGGACGGCGAGCTGCTGTTCACCGGGACGCCCGGCGAGCTCGAACAGGCCGTGAACGAGCCGCACTCCGGGCCTGCCGACTTCGAGACCGCGTTCGTCCGCTTCCTGCGCGAGCGCGGCCACTAGTTGGCCGCCCCCGCAAATACGGCCGCATTCGAGGCCGCCGGCTTGCGGCCCGCTCGGCATCCGGCCTCGCCTGACCGGGCCGCGCCGGCGTCGTCCGGCTTGGCGGCGCTGCCGCCGGCTTTGCGGCCCGCTCGGCATCCGGCCTCGCTGATCGGGCCGTGCCGGCGTCATCCGGCTGTCCTCGGACCCTCACGTAGCGCTGCTACGGATCGGATCCTGCGTCCTCGCGCAGCATCCACCAGTGGCACCTCTCGGTGCGACCGCACTTACGGGGACGGCCACTGATGCGCTGGCTGCTCGTCAAGGATCTGCAGATCCTCAAGCGCTCGCCGCTGCTCGTCGGACTGCTCGTCGTGTACCCGATCGTGATCGCGTTGATGATCGGGTTCGCGCTGTCGAGCCCGCCGGGCAAGCCAAAGGTCGCGCTGCTGAACGAGGTGCCGACCGGCCACGGCCAACTGAGCTTCGGGAGCCAGAAGATCGACGTCGCCAAGTACGCCGACCAGCTGTATCAGTCGATCGACCCGATCAAGGTCAACTCGCGCGCGGAGGCGGTCGCGAAGGTGCAGAGCGGGCAGGCGGCGGCGGCGCTGATCATCCCGGCCGGCATCGTCTCCCAGATCAACAACCTGATCACGCAGGGCGTCGGGAACCCGACGGTCGAGCTGATCCTGAACACGAAGGATCCGGTCGAGCGGCAGTTCGCGGACCAGGCGATCAGCGCGCGCGTGGCGCAGGTCGAGCAGGCGGTGTCAAAGCAGGTGCTGCGCGTGGCCGTCTCGGACCTGCAGGAGACGCTCAACGGCGGGACGCTGCAATTCCTCGGCCGGAACGTGCCGCTGCTCGGGTTGAAGAACTCCCGCACGATCGTCCAGGGCACGATCGATTCGCTCCCGAAGGACTCGCCGCTGGTCCCGGCACTCAGGCAGGTGGTCAGCTTCGCCAGCCTCGCGATCGACGGACTCGGGTTCGCCACGCCGGTGCTGGGCTCGATCGGCTCGCCGCTGACCGTGCAAACGACCAACCTGGCCGGGAAGACGACGCCGACCGCTTCGTACGCGGCCGCGATCGCGGTGATCGTGTCGCTGATGTTCGTCGGCGTGCTGCTTGCCGCCGGCCTGCTCGCGCTCGAGCGCTCCGAGCACACGTATTCGCGTCTGGTGCGCGGACTGGTGACGCCGAACGGACTGCTGTCGGAGAAGATCACCGTGTCCGCTGCCGGCGCGGCCGCGGTCACGCTCGTGATGGCTGCGCTGGTGTCGCTGTTCGTGCACCTGGACTGGGGTCGATTCCCCCTGTGGGTGCTCACGCTGGCGCTCGGTGGCCTGGCCTTCGCGGCGCTGGGTGTGGCGATCGGCGGACTTGCCCGCGAGGTCAGCGTCGCATCGCTGATGGCGTTTCTGCTGTCGCTGCCGATCGCATTCGTGGCGCTCGTGCCAGGCGACGCAGTGTCGGGCACGCTCAAGTCGATTCTCGACGCGATCGCGTTCGTGTTCCCGTTCAAGGCCGCGCTGGAGGCGGTCTCGAACGCGTTCAGCGGCGCGGCGCCGGGAATCGGCTGGCCGCTCGTCCACCTCGCTGCGCTGACGCTCGTGTTTGGCGCGCTCGCGCGGCTGTCGCTCAGACGCTTCGCTTGATCGCGGGCGAGGGGGCTAGGACTGGCCGACGGCCCGGCGGAACATCACGGCGCAGATCACCGCGACGATGATCGACACCACCGGCAGCGTCCAGTTCAAGACGCCGACAAGCGCGAGCACGATCGACACGACGGCGACCGCTCCAGCGACACCGCCGGTCACGACCAACTGGTACGCGCGCCGCTCACGGGCATGCCGCGGGGTATAGCCACCGCGCTTCTGAAGGTCCGCCACAGTGGCAGCGTAGCGCGACGGTGACCTGCGGTGTTAGCGAATGGCCCGATACCGGACCGCGGGTATCCTCAAACCGATGCCGTTTCCGCAGACCCGCCTTCGCCGGCTGCGCGCCACCGGCGCGCTGCGCGGACTGGTTCGCGAGACGAGCCTGAGTCCCGCCGACTTCGTCTACCCGATGTTCGTGGCCCACGGGATTGACCGCCGCGAGCCGATCGAAGCGATGCCGGGCATCGACAGGCTGTCGATCGCGCACGCTGTCGATGAAGCCGGGGAAGCGGAAGCCCTCGGGATCCCCGCGGTGCTGCTGTTCGGGTTGCCGTCGGCCAAGGACGATGAGGGCTCGGGTGCGTGGGACGACGAGGGGATCGTGCAACTCGCCACGCGCGCGATCAAGGACGCGCACCCCGACCTGATCGTGATCACCGACCTGTGCCTGTGCGAGTACACGACCCACGGCCATTGCGGGGCGCTCAGGGCGGGCGGGACCGGATTAACGGTCGACAACGACGCGACGCTCGAACTGCTATCGCGCACCGCCACGTCCCAGGCCCGCGCGGGCGCGGACATCGTCGCACCGAGCGACATGATGGACGGCCGCGTCGGCACGATCCGCCATGCCCTCGACGAGGACGGGCACACCGATACCCCGATCCTGGCGTACTCGGCGAAGTTCGCCTCGGCGTTCTATGGGCCGTTCCGTGAGGCCGCGGACTCGGCGCCGGCGTTCGGCGACCGCCGCGGCTACCAGATGGACCCGGGCAACGGCGACGAGGCGGTCCGCGAGACCAAGCTCGACGTCGACGAGGGAGCCGACATCGTGATGGTCAAGCCCGCGCTCCCGTACCTCGACCTGATCCACCGCGTGAAGGCCGAGACGAGAATGCCGCTGGCCGCCTACAACGTCAGCGGCGAGTACGCGATGGTCAAGGCCGCCGCCGCCGCCGGTTATCTCGACGAGCGCGCGACCGTGCTCGAGACGCTGACCTGCATCCGTCGTGCCGGGGCCGACATAGTGATCACCTACCACGCCAAGGAGGCGGCGCGATGGCTTCAATGAGCCAGACGGGATCTGGCTTCGGCCCCAAGCTGCGGAGCCGTAAGCAAGGCGCCGCGACCCCGCTCGACGACCTCGACAAGCGGCTGCTGAACCTCATGCAGGGCAGCTTCCCGATCGCCACACGCCCGTACGAGCACGTCGCAAAAGCGGCCGGGATCGACGAAACCCAAGTCATGGACCGGGTCAAACGACTCCTAGGCGAGCGCATCATCCGCCAGGTCACGCCGATCTTCGATACGCGCGCTCTCGGCTACTCCTCGATGCTGGTCGCCGCCAAGGTCGATCCCGAGAACCCGTGGCGCGCCGCAAACGTCATCAACGAGCACCCAGGCGTCTCGCACAACTACCTGCGCAACCACGAGTTCAACATCTGGTTCACGATCGCCACCGAGCCCGATTCGCCGCTCGGACTCGACGGAACTCTCGAGGCCCTCGCCTCGGAAGCCGGGGCCGAGTCGATCCGTCAGCTGCCGACGCTCAAGCTGTTCAAGATCCGCATGGACCTCGAGATGGAGGGCGGTACCGACGCGCTCGCCAAGGCGGTCGAGGTGGCGCCGCCGGCCGAGATCGACCGACAGCCGTATGACGAGTTCGACATCGACGTCATCCGAGCGACCCAGGGCGACATGCCGGTGATCCCCGAGCCCTACGCCCCGGCCGCGGAAGAGCTTGGGATCTCACAAACACGGCTGCTGGAACACCTCCAACAAATGCAGGAGCGCCGCCTGCTCCGTCGCGTCGCGGCGATCCTGTTCCACCGCCGCGCGGGCTTCAGCGCGAACGGAATGGGCGTATGGAAGGTGCCTGACGACCAGATCATGGAGATCGGCCCGCGGATGGCGGCGTACCGCGGGATCTCGCACTGCTACCAGCGCCCCACATACAAGGACTGGCCGTACTCGATCTTCACGATGGCGCACGGCCGCTCGAAGGACGAGTGCGACGCGATCCTCGACTCGATCGCCACCCAGACCGGTGTCGAGGATCGTGCGACGCTCTACTCCTCGACCGAGTTCAAGAAGATCCGGCTGCTCTACTTCACCGACGAGCACCGGGCCTGGGAACGCGAGCACGCGGGCGTGTGACCGGCGCCGATACCGCCGCGCCGACGAACACCGCGCGCTCGTCGCAGCTCTACGAGCGGGCGCGCAACCTCCTCCCCGGCGGGGTCAACTCACCCGTAAGGGCGATGCAGTCGATCGGGCGCGATCCGATCTTCATCGCCTCCGGCAGCGGCTCGACGATCACCGACGTCGACGGCAACGACTACGTCGACTGGGTGTGCTCGTGGGGCCCGCTGATCCTCGGCCACGCGGATCCGGACGTCGTGGCGGCCGTCACGGCCGCGGCGGCGAACGGGACCACATTCGGCGCGCCAACGCAAGACGAGGTGACGCTCGCGTGGGAGGTCGCCGGGCGGATCCCGTCCGTCGAGATGATGCGCATGACGTCCTCCGGGACCGAGGCGACGATGAGCGCGATCCGGCTCGCGCGCGCCGTCACCGGACGCGACAAGGTGCTCAAGTTCTCAGGCGCCTACCACGGCCACGTCGACGGTTTACTCGCCGAGGCCGGCTCGGGGCTCGCCACCCAGGGGATCCCGGCCAGCCCGGGCGTGCCGGCGGCCGCCGCCGCCGCGACGGTGGTCGCGCCGTGGAACGACATGTCCAGAACGTGGGACCTGACCGCCGACCCGGACCTGGCGGCGATCCTGGTCGAGCCGATCCCCGCGAACATGGGCGTGGTTCCGCCGGCCCACGGGTTCCTCGAGATGCTCCGCCAGGCGGCCGACGAGGGCGGCTCGCTCCTGATCTTCGACGAGGTCATCACCGGCTTCCGCGTCGCCCGTGGCGGCGCCCAGGATCGCTACCGCGTGCTCCCCGACCTGACGATCATGGGAAAGATCATGGGGGGCGGACTCCCCGCGGCCGCCTACGGCGGTCGGCGCGAGCTGATGGAGCGGATCGCGCCGGCCGGCGACGTCTACCAGGCCGGCACGCTGTCCGGCAACCCGCTCGCCACGGCGGCCGCCCTCGCCACCCTGCGCAAACTGAACGACGACGCCTACGCGCAGCTTGCCGTGACCACCGAAAAACTCGCCCACGGCCTTCGCGAAGCCGCGGCCGCCGCGAACCGCCCCGTCCAGGTCCAGTGCGTCCCCGGCCTGGTGACCGTGTTCTTCTCGGATCGCCCCGTCATCAACTACGCCGGCGCCGCCGCCTGCGACACCGATGCGTACGGCGCCTGGTGCCGGGGGCTGCTCGCGCGTGGCGTATATCCGCCGCCCTCCCAGTTCGAGGCGTGGTTCCCGTCGCTCGCGCACACCCCCGCCGACGTCGAACGCACCGTCAACGCCGCCGCCGAGGCATTCGCGGAGATCGCCGGCCGATGAGGACCGCGCGCGACGGAGCCCGGGCCCTGCGCGACGCGCTCCGCGAAGAGGGCGGCACCGTCGCGGAGACGCTCGGCGAACCCCCCGGCCCGAGCGAGGCGCAGCCGCTCGACCACCCCGGCCCGGCGCAGGTCGCCGCCACCGGGCCGCGCGCCCGCGGACACGAGCGCGAGTACGAGCTGCTGCTCGAGATGATCCTCGAGGGCTACCGGCTCCACTACGACGACCCGCTCGTCGTCCGCCCGGGGGACGCCGACCTCGCGTTGCTGCTCGGCGATCAGCTGTACGCGCTCGGACTGTCCCGGCTGGCGGCGCTCGGCGACCTTGACGCCGTGGGCGAGCTCGCCGATGTGATCTCGCTCGTCGCCCAGGCCCACGCGGCCTCCGATCGCGAGCTCGCGCACGCGGTCTGGGAGGCCGGCGCGGCCTCCGTCGGGTGGGGAGGAAGCCAGGCCCACGCCGCGGCCAAGGCCCAGGTCCGGGCGCACGCTCCGGGGGCGGCGGCCGCCCTGAAAGCCGCTGCTTGTGCGGTTCGTTGCGAGCCCCAAGATCCGAGCTTGTGAGGTTCGTATCGAGGTTGTTAGGACCGCGCGTACCGGCTTTCTCGGTGACGACCTTTTCGCGCCCACGGCGGTACCCTGTCCGAGTCTAAATTTGCTGTAAGGAACGCGAGGGATCCGTGCCCGACCGTCACAAGGAAACGAAGTCGAAGTACACGCTCGACCGGAACATCCCGGGCGCGTTCGAAGGCGAGACCGTCACGCGCCGCAGGCTGATGGTTCTATGGGCCAACGGGGTCGGCGGGGTCGCGGCGGCCGCGTTTACGCTACCGGCGCTCGGGTTCGCGATCGCGCCGATCTTCAAGCGCGAGCCGACGACCTGGCAGGCCATCGGCACGCCACGGGACTTCACCGAGACCGACTACGTGACGAAGATCATCACGATCACCCCGGGCATCGGCGAGGCCGGCAACACGGTGGCCTACGTCAGGGCGAGGAGCCCGAGCATCGACACGGAGCCTGAGGACCAATACAACCACTGGGTTGCACTGTCGGACCGCTGCATGCACCTCGGCTGTCCGGTCCGATACGTGCAGGCGGCGCAGCGGTTCATCTGCCCCTGCCACGGCGGCGTGTATGACTTCCGCGGGATGGTCGCCGGCGGCCCGCCGGTACGACCGCTCGACCGCTTCTTCACGCGGCTGAACACGCAGACCAATCTCGTCGAGATCGGCCCTCGATACTCGGTGAACGACGAGCTCCAGCGCTTCTCACCGCGCTTTCCCGGTGAGCCGATCGACGGCATCGGCCAGTATCTGTATCCGGCCCAGTTCGATACGGCCAAGGCGCCGCCGAAGTAGCTCTCGTGCCGAAGCTTCCAGCACCGCCACTGCCGAAGGCCCTCCGGCCGAGCCCGAAGAAGCCGGGGGAGTCCAACGGCCAGATCCAGGCTCATCCCCAGCCGATCGAGGGCGGGGTCACCGTCGTCGACTGGCTCGACGAGCGCACCTCGATGTCGGGGGGCCTTCGTTGGCTGTTGTTCCGCAAGGTCCCGCGCGGGATCAACTGGGCCTACACGCTCGGATCGGCGACGCTATTCGCGTTCCTCAACCAGGCCGTCACCGGCGTGTTCCTGGCGATGTACTACCGCCCGGACGCGTCCGGCGGAGCGTACGAATCGATCCGCAACATCAACGACAACGTCTTCCTGGGCCAGCTAGTGCACGCTATGCACAAGTGGGGCGCGTCGGTGATGATCATCCTGATCTTCCTGCACATGGGGCGGGTGTTCTTCTACGGCGCCTACAAGTACCCGCGCGAGCTGACCTGGGTGATCGGCGTCGTGCTGCTGATCCTCACGCTCGCCATGGGCTTTACCGGCTATCTGCTGCCGTTCGACCAGCGCTCCTACTGGGCCTCGGTCGTCGGTATCAACATCAACGCCGGCGGCCCGTTCATCGGACCGTTCCTGTCGAACTTCCTGCTTGGCGGCGCCGACTTCAACGCGACCACGCTGTCGCGGTTCTACTCGATCCACATGCTGCTGATCCCCGGTCTGATGGCCGCGCTGATTGGCGCCCACCTGTATCTGGTCACGAAGCTCGGGATCTCGGCGCCGCCGTGGCTCAAGCCCCACCCCGCAGAGGATGGCGACCACGAGATCGACGAGGCTGTGGTGTGAGCACGCACGCTGACACCACACGTGCGCCACAAGTGGCCCGCCGCTCCGAACCCCATCCAGGACCGGGCGCATGAACCAGGCCGAGAAGGAGACCTACCTCCGCGAATACTCGATCATGAAGAACGAGGGCGAGCCGTTCTTCCCATACGCGGTCTTCCACGACGGCGCGATGGCCTGCATCGTGATGGCGGTGATCATCTTCCTGGCGCTGATGTTCGGCGCCGAGCTCGGCCCGAAGGCCGACCCGACGACGACCACCTACGTCCCTCGGCCGGACTGGTACTTCTTCTTCTTGTTCGAGGTGCTGCGCGTCATGCGCAACGTCCCGAAGTTCACGCCGATGGCGACGATCGGCGTGCCGACGATCTGCATGATCCTGCTGTTCCTGCTGCCGTTCTACGACCGCAGCCCGGAACGCCGGATCGAGCGGCGGCCGGTGGCGCTTGCGGCCGCGGTCGCGACGATCGCGGCGATGGCCTATCTGACGTACAGCGGCGCGAACACCGGGTCGCCGAACACGGTCGACGTCAAACCACCGTCGTCGCTGACCGCGGCACAGGCGCAGATGTTCAAGGCGGGCGCGGACGTTGTCGGGGAGTCGGGCTGCCTCGCCTGCCACGTGATCGGCGACAACGGCAACAACGGCCCGGGGCCCGTGCTCACGCACATTGCCAACACGGTTCCGGAGGCGCAGATCGCCTCGACGCTGCGCAACCCGACCCCGCCGATGCCGTCGTTCAGGGACCTGCCGCCCGAGAAGTTCAACAACCTCGTCTACTTCCTGTCGAACCTGCAGTAGCCGCGCCATCGGGACCATGGCGAGTGCAGACATCGCGCCGGCCGGCGCACCAGGCACGCTAGACGAACCCGAGGTTCGGGCGATGTTCGATCGCATCGCCGGGCTGTACGACCGCATGAACACGGTGATGACCGCGGGCCTGCATCACGAGTGGCGCCGGCGGGCGACCGATCTCGCGCAGGTCCCTCGCGGTGGCCGCGCGCTCGACCTGGCGACTGGGACGGGCGACCTCGCGCTCGAGCTGGCGACGCGCGTTGGACCGGGCGGTGAGGTCGTCGGCGTCGACTTCTCCGAGCGGATGCTCGAGCTCGCCCGGACCAAGGCCGACGCCCGCTCGGCGAGCCTCGCCGGCGCCCGAGTCCGATTCGAGTCGGGCAACGCGCTTGCGCTGGGCTTTCCGGATGGCGAGTTCGACGCCGCCACCGTGGCCTTCGGGGCCCGCAACTTCTCAGACCTCGACCGCGGCCTGTCTGAGATGGCCCGCGTCGTGCGACCCGGCGGCCGGGTCGTCGTGCTCGAGATCACCACCCCGCGCCGGCCGCCGCTGTCGACGTTCTTCGAGCTGTGGTTCGACCGCGTGGTTCCGGCCCTCGGCCGGGTGGTCGACTCGCAGGCCTACAGCTACCTGCCGAGCTCGGTCAAGCGCTTCCCGGATCCGGAACAGCTCGCCGCGCGGATGTGGAGCGTCGGCCTGCGCGAGATCAGCTACGTGCTGACCGCAGGGGGCATCATCGCCTTACACGTGGGAACGGTTCCCACCTGATGACGACTGGCGCACAGGCCGTCGTCGAAGCCGGGGGCGAGGAGCTGACGCGGATCATGGATCGCGTCGAGCGGCGGATGACCGTGCTTGCAGTCGGGCACGGCCCCGTGCTCGCACGCCACGCCGGCGACACGATCTCCGCCGGCGGCAAGCGCCTTCGCCCGCTGCTGGTGTGCATTGCCGCCGGCGCGCCGCCGCCCGAGACCGACGGGCTGGTCTGCGCCGCGGTCGCGGTCGAGCTCGTCCACGGAGCGACGCTTGTCCACGACGACGTGCTCGACGGCTCCGCGCTCCGCCGCGGACGCCCCACGGTGGTCGCCACCGGGGGGCGCGACCTCGCGATCGCGACCGGCGACCTCCTGTTCTCGCGCGCCTTCGCCGAGCTCGCTGCCGGCGGCTCGGCCGCCTCGGTCCGGATCCTGTCTCGCGCCAGCCGGGAGCTCGCGCTCGGCGAGCTCGCCCAGCGCGAGGACGCGTTCAACCCGGAGGTGACCGTTCGGCGCTATCTCGCGCGCTGCCGGCTGAAGACAGCGGTGCTGTTCCGCGCGGCCTGCGAGCTCGGGGCGCTCGAGGGCGCCGGCGACCCGGATGTGCTGGGCGCGTTCGGCGAGCGGATCGGGCTCGCCTTCCAGATCCTCGACGACGTCCTCGACGTGTCCGGGCCGCCCGAGCGGACCGGCAAGCCGCGCGGCGCCGATTTGCTCGACGGCACAGTCAACTTGCCGCTGATCCTGGCTCGCGCGCGCGACCCCGAGCTGGCCGCGCTCGACCCGCGGTCGGTGCGCACGGCAGCCGATGCCGCCGGCGTGTGCGAGCGGATCGCCGCCACCGGCGCGCTCGACACCGCCAGGACCCGCGCCCGCGAGCTCGTGGCCGACGCCCGGGAGGAGCTGCCGGCGCTGCCGGCGCGGCAGCGAGCGGCGCTCGAGCTCGTGGCCGACGTGGTCGTCGAGCGCTACGCCTAGCTCCAGTGCGTGTCCCCTGCGGGTGCCGCGCGCCGGCCAATGTGATCCTCGGCCGACGGGATCGGGCGCGAGGCACCCGAGGCGACACGCACCTACGCAGCTGTGGCGAGCGTCGCGTGTCTGCGGGCCGAGCCACGAGGCCAAGTACCCCGTCCGGACGGGGTACAAGGCCCATGGATGCCAGGCGCAGCCTGGCCCCCCAACCCTACCTACCGGTCTAGAAGTCTTCGGGAAGAATCTGGTCGGCGTGCAACGCGGTGATGAACCGGTCGATCTGGTCGGCCATGTTCGCCTGCGTCAGGCGCTGCAGGTCACGGAGCATGTCGGCGAGGCCCTCGTCGAGCCGGTCCTCGAGCTCGCGCACCTGGTCCTGGGTGTAGAGGCCCTCGGTGTACCAATCGCAGTTCGGGCATGAGAGCACGAGGTTCCAGCACTCCTCCGGCGCCTCGGACCAGTCGACCGGCTGGACCAGGTCGGAGCTGCACCCGGGGCACACGTGGAGCCCGCGGGTGGTGTGGCCCTGGTCGCCCCACCGGACGACTTCGATGCTGCGCCCGCTGGGGAGGACGATGCGACGGACTGAAGGTTGTTCTGGCTGCTGGTTCATTTGGCGTCTCCGTGCCCTTAATCGGCCTGCGCGGCCGGCAACTTGAGGTACTTCTTTTGGAGTGGCCGAGGGACCCGCTCTCACCCCCCCCTCGGCGGACCGGGTAACCTTGGGAACCCCATACGGAGGCCAGTGAATGTTTCGTAACCCCACAACCGATCTGATCGTCGTCCTGGTGATCGTCCTGTTGATCTTCGGCCCCAAACGGCTGCCCGGCCTGGGCAAGCAGTTAGGGACCGGCCTCCGCGAGTTCAAGGAGTCGATCACGGGGGAGGACAAGGACGAGGAACAGGCCAGCCGCCCCGAGATCACGTCCGCCAGCGCGTCGGCGCCGGCCCCGCCGAGCGCTACATCCACCGAGCGCGAGTCGGCTGAGGTCGGGCCTCAAAGCCGCTCCTAGCGGCGGCCGTCCGGGAGGCCTCGGTCGTGGCGCGCGTTCGGCCCATCGGGCATGAGGACCGGCTGAGCATCGTCGACCATCTCGACGAGCTCCGCACTCGTCTGTTCGTGTGCCTGGCCGTACTGGCGGTTGCGTTCGGCCTCTGCTTCTGGCAGAACAACCATCTGCTGACCATCCTGAACCGGGCGCTGCCGCACAACTCGGCGGTCGCCGCCCACAACGGGCTCGCGTCGGAGCCCTCACAGGCCGTTCAGCTCCGTCAGCTGTTCACCAAGCAGGCCGAGGATGCTCTCGCGCTCGCCAACTCCCCGGGCGAGTCCGCGCAGGCCCGGCAGGCCTACCTCCAATCGGCCGCGACATACAGGGCGGTCGCCAAGACTCTCCCGGACAGCGTGTCGACCCAGGAGAAGCCGATCACGATCGGGGTCGGGGAGTCGTTCACGACCACGCTCACCGTCGCGGCGTACTTCGCGCTGCTGTTCTCTTTGCCAGTCCTTATCTACGAGGGCTATGCCTTTGTTATTCCTGCTTTGAACAAACACGAGCGCCGTGCCGCGATCCCGGTGATGGCCGCCGCGCCGGCGTTGTTCCTCGCCGGCGTGGTGTTCACATACCTCGTCGTGCTGCCGCCCGCCGTCCATTTCCTCCAGGGCTACAACGCCGACAAGTTCGACGTCCTCGTGCAGGCGAAGTCCTATTACACGTTCGAGATCCTCACGATGCTCGCGGTCGGCGTCGCGTTCCAGTTGCCGCTCGGGATGCTCGGGCTCCGCCGCGTCGGCGTGATCAACGGACAGACTCTGACCAAACACTGGCGCTACGCTACGGTCATCATCGCCGTGGTCGCCGCGGCGATGCCGGGCGCCGATCCGGTCACGACCGGGCTCGAGACGGCACCGCTCGTCATCCTGTTCCTCGCCAGCATCGTGTTGCTCAAGATCGCCGACCGCCGCGCCGCGGCCCGCGCCAGGGCGGAGGCGGCTGCCCAGGCGAAGACTCCGTTCGGCGACGGCCTCGATCCCACCTAGCCCATGCTGTTCGACCTTCGAAGCCGCGGTCGGCGCCGGACCGTCCAGGCCGTCTATCTGATGCTGGCGATCCTGCTCGGCGGCGGCCTCGTGCTGTTCGGGGTCGGCGCCGGCAATGGCCTCGGCGGCCTGCTCAACGCATTCAACGGCGGCGGCTCCACCTCGGGGCAGAAGTCGGTCGTCAGCGCCCAGGAGAAGAGCGCGATCAAGGCGACCCAGCTGAACCCCAACAATGCGCAGGCCTGGGCCAACCTCATCCAGGCCCGCTGGACCTCCGCCGGCCAGGGCTCCAACTTCAACTCCTCGACGGGACAGTTCACCGCCTCCGGCCTCAACGAGCTCAAGCTCGCCACCCAGGACTGGCAGAAGTACCTCAAGCTGACCAAGAACCCGGATCCCAACCTCGCGGTGCTCGCCGCCCGCGCCTACGCCGGCCAGCAGAACTACTCCGGCGAGGCCAGCGCGTGGGACATCGAGACGCTTGCCGACCCGAACGCGGTCAAGGGCTACGAATGCCTCGCTGTGTCCGCCTACGCGGCCGGGCAGACGCGTGTGGGCGATCTCGCCGAGGCCAAGGCCGTCACCCTGGTCCCCAAGGCCCAGCAGACCCTGCTCAAGCAGTCGATCAACCAGGCCAAGACCACGCCCTCGGTCGCCCAACAGTGCTGATCGCCCGGCGGGTAACATCGCCGCCGAGGGCCGTTAGCTCAATTGGCAGAGCAGGGGACTCTTAATCCCAAGGTTGGAGGTTCGATTCCTCCACGGCCCACTCAATAAGCCCCGCACAGCGGGGTTTTCCCGTTCTCGGGGACGAGCGCGGTTTGGAAATATGTCCCCAATATGTCCCGAGAGCAGCGTACGAGTGCTCGACGAGGCGCTCGCTCGCCGAGAAACGGACTTAATGTCGTGCGAGTCCTCTTGGTCGAGCCGAAGGGTGTGGGGGGATTAGATTCTCCTGCGTGACGGCGACCGATTTGGCATGCGTTGGGGACGAGGAGGAGGCGGACTCGGGGTTCGGGCACTGGGTGGCGGTGCGCCGCGGCGTCCTCGTCCTGTACTTCATCTCGCTTGGGGTCTGGAGCGCCCACTACGGGATTCCCGTGCAGCGCGAGCTGGTCGTCGCCTGGGTGTGCGGGGCGCTCGCCTGCACGTCGCTTGGCCGGCCGTGGCGCGAGGGAATCCGGCTCGTGCGCGACTGGCTGCCGATGATGATCCTGCTGAGCGCCTACGACTTCACGCGCGGCGCGGCCGACCGCCTCGGGATCGGCGTCCATGTCCACCCAATGATCGACTTCGACCGCTTTCTGTTCTTCGGCACGACGCCAACCCAGTGGCTGCAGGCGCACGTGAACAATCCGAAGGTCGTCAACTGGCTCGACGTCGCCTTCACGCTGATCTACACGTCCTACTTCATCGTCCCGTTCACCGTCGCGGGGTTCCTGTGGGCGCACGACCGGCTCGAGTTCCTGCGCTTCTCCCGGCGGATCGTTACCCTCTTCGCCGCCGGCCTCGCCACCTACGTCGCGTTCCCCGCTGCCCCGCCGTGGATGGCCGCCGACATGGGTCTGCTGCACGGCGTCACCCGCACCACCTCAGACGGCTGGCAGGTTATCGGCGGGAGGACGGTCGAGCTGTTCAACGAGGGCCAGGCAACCGTGAACCAGGTCGCCTCTGTGCCGTCGCTTCACTCGGCAATCACAATGTTGGTGGCGCTGTTCCTCTGGCCTCGCGTGCGCCGCCCGCTGCGACCGTTGCTGCTGCTCTATCCGCTTGCCATGGGGCTGACGCTCATGGCCACGGGCGAGCACTACTTCTTCGACGTTCTGGTCGGGTGGATATACGCCGGCGGCGTGATGGGCGCATGGGCGTGGTGGGAACGCCGGCGGGAGCGCGTCACGGTGCGCAGCCGGTCGCGAACCCGCACTAGCGGCGCCATTCTGGCCGAGGAACCCGGGTTGATATCCAAGGTGACTGTCGACTAGCTAGCTAGGGACAGGACTGCCCTGGTCGATCATTTACGGCAGCGGAGTGCGATCCAATCGTGATCGCGCTGCGCGACAATCACATCATGCATGTTGTGTGGGTTCTCGATGTGGCGAGATGTCGCCCGCGTCGCGGACAGGATCGATGACGGCGTTCCGGGTGGAGGCGGCCGTGGCCGCTGACGCGGCCGCGGTGACGGCGGTCAGGGTGGCGCTAGAGACGTCTCTGTACGGCCAGAGTTCGCTCTCGCAGGCGGATGTGGAGGACGAGTGGTTGGACCTTGACCTCGAACGGAACGCGCGCGTCGTCCGCGACGGCGAGCGCGTTGTTGGCTTTGGGGCGGTGCGCCAAGGAGGCGAGCTCTGGGAAGCCGAAGGATTTGCACATCCGGACGCGTTCGGGCGGGGGATCGGAGCGCTGATCGCGACTGGGCTTGAAGAGCACGCGGCCCGTTGTGGCGCACGCCGGATTCACACCGTCGCATTTGAGGTCGACTCGGCCGCCCGCAGGCTGCTGCAGTCGCTCGGCTACAGCGCGGTGCGCGTGTACCGAGAGATGCGCATCGAGCTGCAGACGCCGCCGCCCGCGCCCCACTGGCCGGACGGGCTACGAGTTGCCGCGTTCGACGTCGAACGGGACGCGCTCGAGTTCCACGCCGCGTGCGAGGAGGCGTTTGCGGATCATTGGGAGCACACCCCGCGCGAGTTCGAATTGTGGTCGAGGAGCCACATTGGCAGCGAGCGTTTTGACCCGACGCTGTGGTGCGTCGTTCGCTCGGGAGACGAGATTGCTGCCGGAACGATCTGCGCCGGTGATACGTACGGGGGCGGCTGGGTGCACGTGCTGTTCACGCGTCGGGCGTGGCGCAAGCACGGCGTCGGTACGGCGCTTTTGAGCGACTCATTCGCGCGCTTCTGGGAGCGCGGCGAGCACAGCATCGGGCTCGGGGTCGACGCGGCGAATAACACCGGTGCGTTCCGCCTCTACGAGCGCGCTGGGATGTCTCCTAAGCTCGGCTTCGTGGTCTATGAGAAGGAACTCGACGATCGTCGGTGAGTCGCGCGGCTAGGCGGCCACGAGTCTTCCGTCGACGGGGTTGCAAGGAGCTACGGGCGTTGGAGCTGTCACTACTCGATCAACTCGGCACGTCAACGCCCCCGGTGGAGCCGACCCGAGTTCGCCCTACCGAGCGTTGAGGATCAGCGGTCCAACTCGGGGAGCCTGCGGCCTTTCCCCACTGACCGGGTTGCCGATGTGGGACCTATGAGGGCCGACGGGGGGAATTCCGAGCAAGAAGCCGCGAGGGCTGCGCGGGACCGGTTGGCGAGCACACGTTGGAGGCTTGCCCTTATCGGGGTGATCGGGATTGCTGCCGGTGCGGGTGGCTGGCTATGGAGCGGGGAGTGGCGCCCGCTGGTCGATCAAAGAGGACGGCGCCTCATCGTCGCGGGCCAGCGTCTTCAAATACGGGAGAGGATCGAGTCCCGCCCGCATGTGGACGACCGGCCAGACCCGCTCCGCCGCCGGATCCCCAATGGTGAGCGACCTTCCCATATGGCCACGGAGTTCGCAGTTCCCCGGAGCGAAGCGGACGGCGTTCGCGGATGCACGGGCGGCGCCGCGTCCCTATACGCTAAGGGCACAGTAAGCGACAAGTAGCTGTAGCTGTGATGCCAGACACACGATTCTCGTCCCCTCGCCGCCCCGAGCACCTCAGCAGCGCCAGGCTGTTTGTGGGTGACGGTGTAGTCGTCTTTCGCCTGCTGAACGAGGCACGGCACCGCATCATGTCTCGGGCGCTCGGCATGCCCAGGGAGCACTCGAACCTCATGACGCTGTTCGTGATCGCCGCGTTCGTACGGGCGCTCCAGCGCGCCGCCGCGGCGCCAGGAACCCAGGTGCGCAAAGCCCGATCCAGCCCGACCGCCGTCGGCGACACGATGATCGGCGCCGCCGTGGCGAAGGAGACGGTCAACAGCATCGCGGGACGTCCGGCAACGGACACGCCTTTCGCCGCGGCGTTGATCGCGTTCGCGCTGACGGCGTACGGACTCCGCGCCGCCCTTAAGCGGCTAGTCCACGAGGTGAGGCCGGCGTTCCGCCATCTCGCAGCCGCGGAGCACAGAGTGCGGGCAGTGATGCGTCGCTGGGGGATCTCACCGACAGACGTCCAGGTGTCGCCACGGGCGAACGCCGATGCTGTCGGCGAGGACCGGGCGCACAGAGACGCTGTCGCTTCGGGCTAGGAGCGGTGGGGGCCTGCCTGCGCCCCAAGCCGACACTTATGTGCCCAGTCCACGGCGGGACCTCGCGCTCATTCGGTGCCAGACGGAGCCGCGTTTGATGTCCCGGCGATTCCACCAAGCCATGAATCGGGTCAGCGGGGGTTTGTCGTCCTGGGGCCGCTCGAGAACCTTATTGGCGGCCATGAGAGTCTCGATGCGACTGCGGGGCTGCTCGATGTCGGCCGCACTGGCTAGGAACGCCGTCGCGAACTCGGTGCCCGTGTGAGGCACGTCGCGCTGCTCCGCGCGGTTGATGATCTCGGTGAGTACCTCATGCATCGCTTCTCCGTTGGCAAACAGCTCTTCAAAGGCCGCCTTCGCCTCGCTCATTCGAGCTAGCTGAACCAGGATCACAGCCCTTCGGACCCGCGCTTTGACCCATCAACGTGCGGGCGGGAGCGTCGGTGGCATCGCCAAACCGCGCGCCGAGCAGATCGAAGATGTTCAGCGCCTGTTCAGCGCGTCGCTTGCGTCAGGCTCGACCTCCTCTGACAGCGCCTGTCCCGTTGATCCGAGAGCTCGCTCTCCGCCGGACGCGCGCCCGTTCCGCGGCGTTGGAAAGTACATCCATGGTCGCGAGGCAGATTCTGATTAACGGGGTAACACGCTTGGCCCGGGGGCGGCGCGAAGCGAGCGCGGCCGGATCGCCGAGGTATGTTCCTGCGCTCAAGAGCATTTCGGCCGCGGTTCTGAGCGCCGCCGGGTCGGTCTCGCGTTCGATGTGGCCGATCAGCTCGTCACTCGTCGTGATTGCCTGATCGCTTAGACCGGCTCGCAGAAGCCATCGCGTTTTCATCGCCAGCGCGTAGGCGATCCACGCCCGCGCGCCCGGATCGCCAGACTCGCCGTAGAGACCCAGCATCCGGTCGCATTCGACAAGCCCGACGAGTACATCCTCAGAACCGGAAACCACTATTACCCCTGTGTCCGTCGACACGGACCAGGTTGCCGGCGCGTCCCGGCCGCCCACGTCGCCGCCTGAGCGACCTCCGGATACCCGCGGCTCAGCCGTCGAGCGGGGTGGCGAAGGCCCGGCGCGCCTCGGCGGCGATGTGCGCCGCCAGCCGGCCGGCGCGCTCGATCCGATCGACAGCGCCGGCGAGGTCGCTCCGGCCGGCGCAGACCGACCAGGCCTCGAGCATCACCGGCCGGGCCCGGATCGCCCCATCGAGCCGGTCGAGCTCGGACGGCTCGAGATCGACCGAGCGCCGGTAGCGCGAGACGACGGCATCGACGAGTCGCAGGTCCCGCGCGCCGGCGGCCCACAGCAGGAACCCGATCGACCACAGCCGCGGACCGCGTCCGGCGCCGGTCCAGTCGACGATGGTCAGTCGCTGGTCCGCGGTGGAGATCGCGTTGGCGGGGACGAAGTCCGGATGCACGAACGCGTGTGGCAGATCGTGGCAGTCATCGGTTCGCGCGACCTCGTCGCGTAGGCGGTCGAACACCACAAGCTCGCGCACCCCGACGTGCGGGACGTGGTCGTCGAGCAGCTCGGTCGCAGCCGCGATCTCCTCCCGGGGGCCGCCTGCGAAAGAGAGGTGATGCCACGCTCCTCCGGCACGCAGATCCGTAGCCGGGTGCGCGTGTAGCCGTCCCAGCAGGGCGCCCAGAATCGCCGCCGACCGCCCCGCTCGGAGCTGGCCGTGGTCCTCGAGGAAGCCGGTCACGAGCACCCCCTGGCCGAGGAACTCGGAGACCGGTTCCGGATCGGCGCAACGCTCGGCTGGGAATCCGGCCCGCTCTAGCCCTTGCAGGATCCGGGCGTCGTCGTGCACGCCCGCGAGTGGCCGCTGAGCGGCGAACACGCGCGCCACCCACGGCGACCCATCCCGGCGGTCGACCCGGTACACGCCGAGGTCCAACGGCGCGAGCGCCCGAACCTCCACCCCGTAGCGGTCCTCCAGATGACTCCCCAGACCATCCAAGCGCAGTGGCTCGAGCATCCGCGGCGCACCATACCTGCGACGGTCGGCGCTAGGTCGTCAGCGCAGCCCGAAGCTCAGGCGGGACATCGGCTCCCCACGGCGCCGGTTCGGCGGCCTGGAGCGCCGGGACCTCTGCGTCCGGCCGCGGTCGCCGGGCCGACGGTCGGCACGGGTGGCCGTTGGCGAGGATCACGCCGTCGTTGCAGTGGGCTTCGACCACCCCGTTGCCGAACTGCTCCTCGTACAAACGCGCGTACACGCCGCCTCGCGCGAGCAGCTCGTCGTGGGTGCCGCGCTCGACGATCGTGCCGTGCTCGATGGCGAAGATAACGTCGGCGTTCCGGATCGTCGAGAGTCGGTGCGCGATCGCGATCGTCGTCCGGCGCTGCATGAGGGACTCGAGCGCCTGTTGAACGATGCGCTCGCTCTCGGTGTCGAGCGCCGAGGTGGCCTCGTCGAGGACGAGGATCGGCGGGTCTTCGAGGATCACGCGTGCGATCGCCAGCCGCTGGCGCTCGCCGCCGGAGAATCGGTAGCCGCGCTCGCCGACGACGGTGTCATAGCCGTGCTCGAGCGCCATTATGCGGTCGTGGATGAACGCGGCCTTCGCGGCCGCGACGATCTCCTCGTCGGTCGCGGTCGGGCGCCCGTAGCTGATGTTCTCGCCCACGGTGCCGCCGAACAGGTAGCTCTCCTGGGTGACCACGCCCACCGCGCGCGCGATCGTCGCCGACGTGAGCTCACGGACGTCGTGACCGTCGATCGTGACCTCCCCCCGCTCGACGTCGTAGAGCCGCGGTATCAAGTACGAGATCGTCGTCTTGCCTGCGCCGGACGGCCCGACCAGCGCCGCAAGCTGCCCCGGCGAGACCTTCATCGAGACGTCGCGCAGCGCCTCGTCGGGCGCCGGGAGTCCGCCGTCCTCGCCGCCGCCGTATCGAAACGCGACGTGCTCGAGCGCGACTTCGCCTCGGATCTCGCCTGTGTCCAGGTCGAGCGCGCCGGGTCGATCGGTGATCCGGGGCTTTAGGTCGATCAGCTCGAAGATCCGCCCGAACAGCGCAAGCGACGACTGCACGTCGACCGAAACCTGAAGCAACTGGTTGATGGGGATAAGCAGCCGGCTCTGCAGGGTCGTGAATGCCACTAACGTCCCCGCCGACAGGTCACCGTGAGTGCCCTGAAGCCCGGCGACGAGATAGACGAGCGCTGGACTGATCCCGAAGAACGCCTGAGTTACTGCGAAGAACGATCGTCCGACGATCGCCTGCCGGATCTGAAGGTCGGCCTGGTGAGCGTTCTCGACGCGGTAGCGGTCGACTTCGTGCTCCTGGCGCCCGAAAACCTTGGCCAGCAGGATCCCGGAAACCGACAGGGTCTCCTGGGTGATCGATCCCATTGTCGCGAGCGACGCCTGGGCCTCGCGACGGGCGACTCGCCGCGCGCGTCCGACCCGCCGGCTGAACAGCACGAACGCCGGTGTCGCTGCGAGCGAGATCGCGGTCAGCAGCGGCGACAGCACCAGCATCGCCACCACCGAGGACAGGAGCGTGACCACGTTGCTGACCACCGACGACGCGGTAGAGGTGATCGTCGTCTGCACCCCGCCGACATCGTTGGCGAGCCTCGACTGAACCTCGCCGCTGCGGGTCGCGGTGTAGAACGCCAGCGAGAGCCGTTCGAGATGCGCGAACAGCTGGTCGCGCAGTTCCTGCAGCACGCGGTTGCCGACCACCTCGGTCAAATACGTCTGGGCGACGTTCAGAACCCCGTTGACGATCGGGATCGCGATCAACGCCCCCACCAGCACGTACAGCTTCGAGAGGTCGGGACCGCCACGAACGAACAGGGCGTCGTCGAATACGCGGCGGACCAACAGCGCGCCGATCACGCTCAACACCGACGTTGTCAAGATCATCGCGACGATCACCGACAGCACACCGCGATGGGGCCGGAACAAACGCACGATCCGCCGGCCCAGCTTCGGCGGATCGGCCTGGGAAGCCGATGCGATCATCGGGTGAGGCTAACCGGGAATCGTCACCGACAGTTCGAGCCCGCCGCCGCGGCGCGGGCGGGCGGTGATCGTCGCGTTGTGTGCGTCGGCGATCGCGTTGGCGATCGAGAGTCCGAGCCCGACGCCGTCGGAGGAGTGCAGGCGCTGCTCGGCCCGCGCGAAGGGCTCGAACAGGGTCGGGATCTGCTCGGCGGCGATGTCGGCCCCGGTGTTGGCGATCTCGAACACCGCACCACCGTCCTGCTCGACCGTGCGGATTCCGATCCAGCCACCCGGGTTGTTGTGGCGGACAGCGTTCTCGACGAGGTTCGCGATCATCCGCTCGAGCAGCACGCGATCGCCGCGGGCGCGCGCGGGCTCGAGCTCGGCGTCGACCGTGATGTGGTGCTGATCGATCGCGGCGTGCGTGGCGTCGAGCGCGTCCTCGGCGGCCGTCGCGAGATCGATCGGTTCGTCGGTTGCGGGGCCGGCCTCGCTCGTGGCGAGCGTCAGCAGCGCCTCGACGGTGGCCTCGGCCCGCTGCACCGATTGCTTGACCCTGACCGCCATCGCCTCGAGCTGCTCGGGCGTTCTCGTCGGTTTCGACAGTGTGACCTCGATCGCTGTCCGCATCGCGGTCAGCGGCGTGCGCAGCTCGTGCGCTGCGTTGGCCACGAACCGCTTCTGGCTGGTGAACGCGGCGTCGAGGCGCTCAAGCATCACGTCGAAGGTGTCGGCCAGCTGCTTGAACTCGTCGTCCGGGCCGGTGAGTGCGAGGCGCTGACCGAGGCGCAGCTCAGACGCCCGCCTGGCCGCCTCGGTGATCGAGCGGACCGGTCTCAACGCGCGACCGGCGACCAGCCAGCCGAGACCCGCCGAGACGATCACGAGCAGGCCGAGGCCGATCACCGACGCTCCCCGCAGGGCGGCCAGGACGTCGCCGCGCTCCTTGGGATCGTTTCCTCCGACGGAGGCGATCGCGCGCTTGCACTCCGCGACCAGCGACGGAGAGGTGGGAGCCGGCTTGCAGAGACTGAGGATCTGCGCCGTCCGCGGCGGGATCTGTTTTGGGGGGCCGGCCGCCGGGACGAGCACGGTGACCAGCAACGCGTAGATCAGCGCCAGCAGCACCGTCCCGGCCAGCACGAACAGGACGGCGTAGGTGACGGCGAGCCGGGTGCGCACTCGCCGCGGCCACACCCGCCGCGCCATCACCGACAGGGCCGCGGACGTCATCGCATCCGGTAGCCGGCGCCGACCACGGTCTCGATCACCTCGGGCTCGCCGAGCTTGCGTCGCAAACGCCCGAGCGTCACCGCCACCGTGCGCGTGAACGGATCGGCGTTCTCGTCCCAGACCCGCTCGAGCAGCTCCTCGGCGCTGACCACAGCGCCGTCGGCGGCCAGCAGCAGCTCGAGCACGCCCAGCTCCTTGCGCGTCAGCGAAAGCTCCCGTCCCGCCCGGGTCGCGCGTCGCGCCGCCCGGTCGAGCGCCAGATCGGCCCTGACCAGGCGCGGCCGGCCCCCCGGCGCGCGTCGGGCCAGGGCATGTACGCGCGCGACCAGCTCCTCGAACGCGAACGGCTTGGGCAGGTAGTCGTCCGCGCCGAGGTTCAGACCCTCGACGCGATCGCCGATCGCCGCCGCCGCGGTCAACATCAGGATTCGGGCATCCGACCCGCGATCGCGCAGAGCCACGCAGACCGCGTCGCCGTGCACACCCGGCAGGTCTCGGTCGAGCACGATCACGTCGTAGCGGTAAACAACGCCCTTTTGTAGCGCGGCCGACCCGTCGTGCGCGAGGTCGGTCGCGATCCCCCGATCGCGCAAGCCCTCGGCGATGTCGCGGGCGAGCCCCACGTGATCCTCGACCACCAGTACGCGCACCCGAACATCCTGCACCACGATCGATCACAACGCCATCACAGCGCGTGACCGCGTGTTGCACTCGTGTGACCCGCTGGCAGATATCACCTCGGGCATGTTCAGATCGACTTCATCCCTTCCGGTGGCCGCGCTCGCGATCGCCGCAGCGACGATGATCGCCGGCTGCGGGTCGAGCTCGTCGAGCTCCGGCAGCCAACCCGCGCAGGCCCAGGTCCAGCAGGAAGAGCAGGACGCGGTCAGGTTCGCTGACTGCATGCGCTCGAGCGGGGTGTCCAACTTCCCCGATCCCGAAAGCTCTCCCCGCGAGTTCAAGTTCGCGCTCGCCCCTAACTCCGCCGACGCCCAGGCCCCGGCATTCCAGCGTGCGTACGCGGCCTGCCATCACCTGCTGCCGCGCCCCCGCGGATCGAGCCAGAGCCCGCCACCGACTGGGGCGCAGATCGCCGCCGATCTGGCGTTCGCGCGCTGCTTGCGCAGCCACGGGTTCCCGAGCTTCCCCGATCCGTCGAGCACCGGCCAGTTGACTCACGAGATGGTCGCCAGCGCCGGGATCAACCTGCACCAGCCGGCGGCGGTGCGAGCCGCCGACACGTGCGTCAGCGTCACCCACGGGTTTCTCACCAGAGCCGACGTGGCCCGCTTCGTCGCGGGACAATAGTCCGCCGAACCCGAGACAGTCAGGAGGCTTCAGATGGAGACCTGGGACGCCGTAACCGCGCGGCGAAACGTCCGCGAGTTCGCCGAGCGAGCGATCCCCGACGCGGACCTCGACCGCGTGCTCGAGGCCGGCCGGATCGCCCCCTCATCGCAGAACAACCAACCGTGGGACTTCGTGGCGGTAACCGATCGCGACATGCTGCGTGAGCTCTCAGGCGTGTGGCGCGGTGGCGGGCACATCGCGAACGCGGCGGCCGCGGTCGCGATGGTGATCCCCGACGAGGAGGAGCCTCGTGCCCGCGAGCGCAATCGCTTCGACATCGGCCAGGCGACGATGCAAATGATGATCGTGGCCGCCGACCTCGGGATCGGTAGCGGTCACTCGGCCGTCGGTGACCAGAGCATGGCGAGATCCGTGCTCGGTGTGCCCGAGGGCAAGCTCGTGGCGTTTGTGATGGATCTCGGCTACCCGGCGGACCGGCCGCTGAGGCCCGGCACTCGCCTGAAGCGCCGGCCGTTCGACGAGGTCATCCACCGCAACGGCTGGTGAGCCAGACCTGGTTACGACAGCATCTCGACGACGCTGGTCTCGCCCGGCGCGATGAAGCATCTCGACGGCCGCGCGCAAGCAAGCGTGCAAGCGCCGATCGCCGACTGCTACGCGTTGCTCGAGGCGGTCGAGCGCTACCCGAGCTGGTGTGGGGAATTCATCCGCGAGGCGTCGCGGGTTGAGCGCGGCGGCGACGGCCGGCCGGTGCGTGCGCACGTCGTGGTCTACGTCGCGCAGAGCCCGTTCGCGAAGCGGTTCGAGTTCGACGCGACGATCCGCGCCGAGCCGGCGCGAAGCGTGCACCTGAGGAAGCTCCCGAACGCCCCGTCCGACCGGGACCGGTTCTCCCTGTCCTGGTCGCTGAGCGACGCCGAGCGGACCCGCATCGGGCTCGAGTTCTCCGCGGACGTGTCGTTCCTGCCGAGCCTGCTGCCGATGCCCGGCGTCGGCGACCTGATCGCGCGTGCCGTGCTCGGGGCGGCCACGCGCGAGCTCGGCCGTTCGCGCAGCCCGGGAGCCCGCGCTTCATCCTCATGATGGCGATTTCGGCGCAGCATCCGGTGGCGGCCGGGATGACGGCGTATGTCCGGCTCCGCCTGCGCCCGCGCGTGTTCGGCCTCGAGCGGCTCAGCACCGAGCCGGGAACGATCCTGACGCCGAATCATCGCTTAGGGGACCGCGTCGAGCAGCCGGACAACGCGATCGGTCACGAGCTCGGCCGCGGCCGCGTCGTAGTCCGGCAGGCTGTCGTCGACGAACAGGTGCTTGGTGCCCGGATAGAGGTGAAGCTCCGCGCCGTCGACCTCGTCGACGAGCGCGCGCGCCACCGCGAGGTCGCCGTCGTCGACGACGAGCGCGTCGGCGTCCATCATGTGGACCTGCAACGGGACGTCCTGCGGCCACGCTCCGCCGAACTCCGCCGGCGGGACGGTGGCGGAGATCAGTACCGCTCCGCGAGCGCCGGCGCGCGTCTGCGCCAGCATCTGTGCCGGGAGCACGCCGAGCGAGATGCCGAAGTAGACGATCCGCGCGGGCAGGGCATCGGCGGCGTTCCGGCCGCGCTCGATGATCGTGCCGAAGCCAACCTCCTCGGCGTAGCCGATCCCGGCGCCGAGATCGGCGAACACGTTGCCGTCGTAGAGGTCAGGCGCGTGGACGTCGTGGCCGGCGGCGCGCAGGCGCTCGGCGAGCGACCGGCATCCGTCGGTCAACCCCTGCGCGTGATGAAACAGCACTACCTCGCTCACACTGACTCCCCGACACAGTAACTGTCAGTCCAGATCACTCGGTCACAGGGCGACCTGCGAGCCCATGATCACGGTGCGGTCGCTCGGGAGCCCGAAGTGGTCGATCGCGCTCGATGCGTTGCGGGCCATGGCGATGAAGAGGTTCTTTCGCCACGTCGACATGCCAGGATCGTGGGTCTGCGTGATCGTTATCCGTGAGACGAAGTAGGACGCGTGCTCGAGGTCGAGGTTACGCTCGAGGAGTCCCTGCTTGCGCGCCTGCGCGAGCGCCGCGGGGATGTTGAGATTGTCGTGGTAACCGAACCGGGCGGTCACGTGGAGCACCTTGAAGCGGCCATGGCCGAGGATCTCGACTCCGCATCGGTCGAACGTCTCCACGTGCGGAACGCTGACGGTGTCGGCCCTGACGATCACGACCTTCTCGGGGAGCGTGTGGGTGTGCTCGACGTCTGCGCGCAGCGCCAGCGGCGTCGTGCCCTTGTCGCGACACAGGAACACCGCAACGCCGGGAGTCCTGACCAGCGGCGGCTCCGCAGAGTCGAGGCCGGCGAGGAACTCGTTCAGGGGGCCCTCCTGGGCGACGCGGTTCCTCGTCACGATCACCTGACCGCGGCGCCAGTTGATCATCACGATCGACATCAGAAGCCCGACAACCAGCGGCAGCCACGCGCCGTGCTCGACCTTCGCGATGTTCGCGCTGAAGAACGCGACCTCCACGGTCAGGAACAGCACGGCGATCGGCGCCAGCTTCCGTTTCGACGTGCCCCAAAGGGAGCGAGCAACGGCAAGGAACAGCACCGTGTTGAGGATGAACGTTCCCGTCACCGCGACGCCGTAGATGTCGCCGAGCTTGTTCGATGAGCGGAACACGAGCGTCAGCGCGAGCACGCCGGTACACAGCACCCAGTTGATGACCGGGACATAGATCTGGCCCTCGACCGTTGACGTGTGCATGACTCGGAGCCTCGGCAGGAAGCCAAGCTGCACCGCCTGCTTGGCGACCGAGAACGACCCCGAGATCACGGCCTGAGAGGCGATCACGGTGGCCATCGCGGCGAGCACGACCATCGGCCACAGAAACCAGTGTGGCGTCATCTGGTAGAAGGGATTGAAGGTGCTCGCGTCCTTCGCCAGCGCCGGGTGGTGGAGGATGAACACCCCCTGACCGAGGTAGTTGAGCACGAGCGCCGGTAGCGCGAGGCCGAACCAGCCCAGGCGGATCGGCGCGGCGCCGAAGTGGCCGCGGTCGGCGTACAGGGCCTCCGCGCCGGTCACGGCCAGCACCACGCCGCCGAGCACGAGGTAGCCGGCCGCGCCGTGGTCGATGAAGAACCGCGCGGCCCAGGTCGGCGACAGCCCCTGGAACACCGCGGGGTCCTTGACCACCTGGCTGAGGCCGATCAGGCCGATCACCGAGAACCACACGAGCAGGATCGGTCCGAACAACCACCCGATCGTCCCCGACCCGAACCGCTGAAGGATGAACAGGCCGAGCAGGATCGCGACCGACAGTGGCACGACCAGATGAGCGAGTGCGGGCGTGGCGACCTGGACACCCTGGATCGCGCCGAGAACCGAGATCGCGGGGGTGATCATGCCGTCGCCGAAGAACAGCGCGGCGCCGAAGATCCCGAGTGTCACGAACACCGCCGCATGGACTACGTGGTTGCGTTGCAGCAGAGCGGTCAGCGCCATGATCCCGCCGTCGCCCCGGTTGTGCGCGCGCATGATGAAACCGGCGTACTTGATCGACACGACGACCATCAGCGCCCAGAAGATCAGGGACGCGATCCCGTAAACGGTCGCGGGCGTGATCTGCGCCGTGGCCTTGTACGAGCTGAAGATCGCCTGCTCGGTGTATAGCGGGCTGGTCCCGATGTCCCCGTACACGATGCCCAGCGCACCGAGCACCAGGACCGCCCGGCCCGCATGGGCGATCACATCTCGGTTGGAATCTGCGAGCGCTTCGAACCGCTGCCGTGTGGCCTCCGACTCCTCGGCGAGAGCACTCGCCGGCGCCGGAGCGACGTAGCTGAGCTTATGGGCGCCCTCGTGGAGGCTCCGCTTCCGCGACGTACTCATGCTCGTGTCTCCTGGCCGGAGCGAACTGGCCGGCGTCGCGGGGGAGGCTCGAGCGCGGCCGCCGCCGCGCGCAACTGGCTTCCGAGCGCGCCGTCCTCGATCGGCCGGTACAGCGGGCTCGTGCCGTCGGTGAGCAGCGATTCGAGCAGCGCGACTCCCTGCGCACTCACCGGTTCGCCCGCACGCAACCGGCGGTACAAGGCCGCGAGCACCGTGCGCGCCGCGACCACCTCACGCCGGTCCGGCCGGATCGCGGCGCTGAACCCGTGTGTCGTGTTCTGCGCATCACGAACTGCTCGGGCGAGTCCGGCCGCCACCCGCGCGCGGTAACGCCGCCCGGTGAGCCGTTGGCTCCTGATCGCGAGCAACGCGCTCGCGTCCGGACTTGCCCCCGCGGCCAGTTGACGGTCAAGCTCGGCGGCGCGCCAACCGGCGATCAGCGCAAGAGGGACACGCCGCCACCGACTCTCGCCCCGGCGGCGCGAGAGCGGCGGGTACGAAATGCGCTCGAGATCGGCAACGGACATGTGAAATCGCCTGCAATTCACATGCTGGCCGAGGGGCCGTCAAAGCGACGATAAGAAATCGCCGGCCACCGTCAAGATTTCGTATACGCGCTCACCCGCGCCAGACACGCCATCGACCGCGCGGTCGGCAAAGCGATCGCGTGAAGGAGGAGACCCATGGAGTTCGCAAACGACGCCCCGGCGAGCGGAGGAGCTGCTGGCTTCGGCCTCCCGCTCCCTCGGCTGACCCCGGTCTACCGGCTCGAGGCCACGCTCGGAGAACCGCTCGAGCTCGGCGACACCACTCAGGGTCACCGGCGGATCGTGCCGCTGACCGGCGGTCGATTCACAGGCTCGGACATAAGCGGCCGGCTGGTCGCCGGCGCGAGCGCCGACTGGCAGACCGTCCTTCCTGACGGCACCGCGCTCGGCGACATCCGCTACGCGCTGCGGACTGACGCCGGGGCGCTGCTGTACGTCCAGTCGCGCAGCGTGCGCCACGGGAGCCCCGAGGTCCTCGCGCGGCTGGCGCGAGGCGAGCAGGTGGACGCCGGCGAGTACACGTTCCGCGCCTCGACCCAGATCGAGACCGCCGCGGCCGAGCTCGACTGGCTGAACAAGGGGATATTCGTGAGCGTCGCCGGCCGCCAGCCCGCGGGCGTGATCTACGAGACGTATCTCGTGGCATGAGTCCTGCAAAGGTGGCGATCATCACGGGGGCGTCGCACGGAATCGGCGCCGGCCTCGTCAATGGCTATCGCCGCGCCGGGTATGCGGTCGTCGGCGCGGCGCGCTCCCTGCCGGCGTCGGACGCGTCCGACTACGTAGCGGTCGAGGGCGACGTCGCGCAGGCCGACACCGCCGGCCGCGTGGTGGACGAGGCGCTAGAACGGTTCGGTCGGATCGACAGCCTCGTCAACAACGCCGGGATCTACATCGCCAAGCCGTTCACCGACTACACGCTCGACGACTACGACGCGATCACCGCGGTCAACCTGGCCGGGTTCTTCCACATGACCCAGCGCGTCATTCCGACGATGGTCGCCCAGGCCAGCGGCCATCTCGTGAACATCAGCACGAGTCTCGTCGACCACGCCGACAGCGGGCGACCCGCCGGGCTGGTGGCTCTCACCAAAGGCGGGCTAGTTTCCGTTACCCGCTCGCTGGCGATCGAGTACGCGTCGCGCGGCGTGCGGGCGAACGCGGTCTCGCTCGGCGTGATCGAGACTCCCGAACACGACCCGGCGTCATATGAGCCGCTCGGCCGCCTGCATCCGTTGGGGCGCGTCGGCGACGTCGAGGACGTGGTCGACGGGATTCTCTACCTCGAGCGGGCCACGTTCGTCACCGGCGAGATCCTCCATATCGACGGAGGCCAGGCTGCCGGGCACTGAAGCAGCTTCCAAAGACTTGTTTGCAAAGATCTCTTTGCAAAGGTATGCTTGCAATCATGCAGAGCAAGAGGCCGGGCAGGACGGTCAAGCGCCTCACCGACCCGCGGGCGTTGCGGGCGCTCGCGCACCCGATCCGTCTGAAGCTGGTCGGGCTGCTGCGCCAGCGTGGCCCGCTGACCGCGACGCAGGCCGCCGAGCTGCTCGGCGAGAGCTCGGGGAGCACGTCGTTCCATCTGCGCCAGCTCGCCAAGTACGGCCTGGTCGAGGAGGCGGCCGGCGGCACGGGCAGGGAGCGCCCGTGGCAGGCGACTGCGATGTTCACGGGCTGGCCAGACGTGGCGGACGACCCCGAGCTCGCGGCGGCGAGCGGCCTGCTGAGCGGCGTGATCGCCGAGCGCTATTTCGAGATGCTGTTCCGCTGGCTCGAGCATCGCGACGGCGAGTCGGCGGCTTGGCAGGAGGCGGCCCACTTCGGCGACACGATGCTGTGGGTCACCGCCGAGGAGCTGCTCGAGCTCGGACGCCAGGAACAGGCCCTGATGGATCGCTTCCTCGACCGGCAGATCCGGCCCGAGCTGCGCCCGCCGGGCGCGCGCATTGTCAACTACATGCACCTGGCGTTTCCGACCGAGCCGCCCGAACCCCAGGAGTCTGACGGTGGCGCTCGCGGCTGAACCGTACCCGGCGCGAGTTCGCCGGCGTGCGAAGGCGAGGGTCCCGGCGCTGCTGCACGGCCAGGCGTTCCGGCGCTACTGGACTGCGCAGACGATCTCGATGTTCGGCGATCAGATCTCGTCGATCGCGATACCGCTGACGGCGGTGCTCGTGCTGAATGCCGACGCCGCCGAGATGGGCTTTCTGACAGCGCTTCTGTGGCTGCCCAGCCTGCTGTTCGGCGTTCACGCCGGCGCGTGGATCGATCGCCGCGGTCGCCGCCGCGCCGCGATGATCGCCGCCGACGTCGGCCGGTTCGGATTGCTCGTGACGCTGCCGGTCGCATATGCGCTCGGGGTGCTGACACTCGCTCAGCTGTATCTCGTCGCGTTCGCCACCGGGATCCTCAGCGTCCTGTTCAACGTGTGCAACGCCGCGCTGTTCGTCGCCCTGGTGCCGGAGGACCGCTACGTCGACGGCAACACGCTGATCTACGGCAGCCGGGCGCTGTCGTTCGTCGGTGGGCCGAGCGTCGGCGGCGTGCTCGTGCAGTTGCTGTCGGCGCCGGTCGCGATCGTCGCCGACGCGCTCTCGTTCGTGGGCTCGGCGCTGCTGCTCCGCCGGATCCGCGTGGACGAGCCGCCGCCGGCGAAAGAGGAGGGCGGCGCCCTGTCGGCGGGGGCGCGGTTCATCGCGCGCTCCCCGGTCGTCAGGCCATCGCTGTGTGCCGCCGCCACGGTCAACTTCTTCACGTTCGCGTTTATGGCGATCTTCCTCCTGTACGCCGTACGCACTCTGGGGGTGAACCCGGGCGTGCTCGGTCTAGTGCTCGGCGCGGGCGCGATCGGCGGGCTCGTTGGCGCCGCGATGACGAAGCGGCTGTCTGACGCGATCGGGATCGGATGGGCATGCGTGCTCGGCTACGTCGTGTTCACCGCTCCGCTGCTGCTCGTGCCACTGGCCCGCGGCTCGGAGCCCGTCGTGCTCGCGATGCTGTTCCTCGCGGAGTTCGGCTCGGGCGTCGGCGTGATGGTTCTCGACATAACCTCCGGTTCGATCTTCGCCGCGGCGATTCCCGATGCGTTGCGCTCCCGGGTTACGGGTGCGTTTCAGGCCGTCAACTACGGCACTCGGCCGATCGGCGCGCTCGCCGCGGGCGGCGCCGCGACCCTGATCGGACTGCGTCCGACGCTGTGGCTGGCTGCCGCCGGCGCGACGCTCGCCGTCCTCTGGCTGCTTCCCTCGCCGCTGCCCGGCATGCGACGCGCGGCGAGAGAGGAACCCGGCACGTGATCCGCGCTTCCGCGTCCAGATAGGCTCTCCCGGCTGGCCGCGGGGAGCGACGACACCGTCCACCCGCGGGTGAAGCAACCACGACTTGGAGGCCCCCGAGATGGAGACGCAAGCAGCAGTCCTGTGGGAGTACGGCGGTGACTGGGAGATCGATGAGCTGACGCTCGACGAGCCGCGGCAGGGCGAGGTCCTCATCCGCCTGGCCGCCTCAGGCCTGTGTCATTCCGATGAGCACGTCCGGATCGGCGACCTCCCGATGGAGGCTCTGCCGGCGATCGGAGGCCACGAGGGGGCCGGGATCGTCGAGCAGGTCGGCCCGGGGGTGACCACGGTGGCCGAGGGCGACCACGTTGTGTTGAGCTTCGTTCCGTCGTGCGGGCGCTGCCATTGGTGCTCGATCGGCCGCCAGAACCTTTGCGACCTGGGCGCCGGGATTCAGGTCGGCCTGCAGCAGGACGGCACTAGCCGCCACCACGTTCGCGGCCAGGACGCCCGGCTGATGTGCATGCTCGGCACGTTCGCCCCGGTAACCGTCGTTCACGAGAACTCGGTGGTCAAGATCGACGACGACCTCCCGCTCGATAAGGCCGCGCTTGTCGGGTGCGGGGTCACCACGGGATTCGGGACCGCGGTCTACGCGGCCGAGGTCTCCGCCGGGGACACCGTCGTCGTGTTCGGGATCGGCGGCGTCGGCGCGAACGCCGTCCAGGGAGCGCGGATCGCCGGCGCCACCCGGATCATCGCGATCGATCCGTCGCCGTTCAACCGCGAGCAAGCCGGGCGGTTCGGCGCCACCCACATGTACGCGACGGCCGAGGAGGCACTCGAGCCGATCTCCGACATGACCCGCGGCATGATGGCCAACTCCGCGCTCGTGACCGTCGACGTCACGACCCCGAAGCTCGTGGGCGAAGCCGTCTCGGTCGTCGGGAAGCTCGGCAAGGTTGCGGTCACCTCCCTTCCGAAGATGACCGACATCGGCGCCGACGTGTCGCTGTTCGAGATGATCGTGTACGAGAAGCAGCTCATCGGCTGCCTGTTCGGGCACGCCAACCCGCGCGCGGACATCCCGAAGCTCCTGTCGCTGTATCGCGACGGCTCGCTGATGCTCGACGAGCTTGTGACGCGCACCTACACGCTCGATCAGATCAACGACGGCTACGAGGACATGCGGACGCACCGGAACATCCGCGGCTTGGTCCTGTACGACTAGCCGGCGTTGGCCTGCTGCCAGAGCAGGCTGACGTGCGTGCCGGTGATCGAAACCAGCTGCTGGTGGGCTTCGAACGCCTCGCCACCTGGGATCTCGTCGGCGTAGATCGTGCCGCCCGGACCGAACGCGAAGTACGTGAGCCAGAAGTACTCGCCGTCCACGCGGCCGTCTCCGAACGTGAACGCGGTCGCGAGGCGGTTCTGGTCGACGCGGAGGACGGCCGGGCCGTCCTCGCCGAACACCGTGCCGCCGGGCCCCCGCTCGAGCACCGAGTAATCGCCGCCGCTTCGTCGCGCGCCGGCCGCGCTCCCGATCTGGCGCGCCAACCCGTCCGGGGAGACCCGCCAGATGGCCCATCCGTTGAAGCCGGCGATGTCGATATTGCCGGCGCGGTCGACCGCGATCGGGCCGAACCCGCGGAGCGCGCGTCCCGGGTACGGCCCCGAGATGGTCACCGTGCGCACGGGGTCGAGCTTGCCGGTCGCGGTGAGGCGGAGGATCTGCGAGCCGGTCGAGATGTAGAGCTTCCCGCTCTGACTGACGGCGAGGGACAGCGGCGTGGCCCTCCCCGCGAGCGAGCGGGGCGGCCCGAGCGGCGCTGACAACGCGGGCGTCCCGCTGGCGATCGTCTGATCCGGCCGCCCGCGGCCGCTGCCGGCGATCGTGCGGATCACGCCGTCGCGGCCGACGATGCGCACGTGGCCGCCGTCGGCGATGTAGAGCCGGCCGTCGGATGCGAACGCCAGATCCGAGATGGCGGAAAGCTCGGCGTCGACAGCGGGACCGCCGTCGCCGGCGAAGCCGGCTTTGCCATCGCCCGCCACCACGCGGAAGCCCCCGCCGGGCACGCGCACGAGCACGCGGTCGGCGGCGACGTCGGCGACGTACAGCGCGCCGGCGGGCGAGACCGCGAGTGGCCCCGCGACTCCGAGCGTGGCGAGTGGCCCGGTCGGGAGGGCGCCGGCGGACGCCGGGGCGGCGGCGGGTCTCCGAGCGTCGCCGCGCGTCATGGTGAGCGCGACGAGCGCCGCGACCGCGGCCAGCCCGAGCGCGACGATGATCCCGATCGTCCAGCGCCGGCGGCGTAGCCGGCGCGCCTCGGGGAATAGCGCCTCCTCTTCGGGTCCGAGGGGTGCCGGTGGGGCGGGGGCTTCGATCATTACGGCGTCATCCCAATGGTCACGGTCGTCCGAATCGCGGCGCTAATGGTGCTAGATTATCTCACACCATGTTGGAGCGCAAGATCGACCCTTCCGAGCCGACACCGCTGTATCTCCAGGTCGCGGCCGAGATCAGGCGCGCGATCGCCGAGGGCGAGGCCGCGCCGGGGGAGCGGCTGCCGCTCGCCAAGGACCTCGCCAAGGTGCTCGGCGTCAACACGAACACCGTGCTGCGTGCGCTCCGCACGCTCCGGGACGAAGGGCTGCTCGAGTTCCGGCGTGGTCGCGGCATCACGGTGGCGGGCACGCCGCAGCGCGGCGCGGTGGTGCGGCGTGTCAACGACCTCGTGGAGTTCGCGCGCGCGAATGGGTACCGGCGCGACGAGCTGATCCGGATGATCGAGAACGCGCCCTGGCCACGAGCCGGGAACGGGTAGCCGTTCACGCTGCCCGAGCGGTCCGCGCGGTTCACGCTGGCGCGAGCAGCGTCGTCGGGTCGGACATCACCCGCTCGATCGCGTGGATCGCGCCACCCTGCGCCGCCGCGGTGAACCCAAGCGTCGAGGTCGCGAGCTCCGGGGTCTCGCCGGGGCCGGCGAGCGTCCCGGCCTCGAGCGCCTCCCGGGCGGCCGGGAGGATCCAGTCCCCGAGGTGGGCGAAGTAGCCGCCGAGGATGATCACCTGCGGATCGAACAGGTTGGCGAGGTTCGCCGAGCCGAGCCCGATCCATCGCCCGAGCTCGGCGAGGACGTCCAGTGTGCGTGCGTCGCCGGCGCGAGCGCGCTTGACCAGCGGCTCGATCTTGTGCTCGGGAGGCGCGTCGCCACGGGGACGCTGCCGCGCCGACTGGAGCAGCGCGTTCAGCCCGATGCACGCCTCCCAGCAGCCGCGCCGGCCGCACCCGCACAGCGGCCCGCCGGGCATGACGTTCATGTGTCCGACCTCGCCGCCGTAGCCGCGGGTGCCGAGCAGCGGCTGACCGCCGACGATGATCCCCCCGCCGATTCCGACCTCGCCGGTGATGTAGACGAGGTTCGGCGTTCCCGCCCGCGCGCCCGAGCGGTATTCGGCGATCGCGGCCAGGTTCGCGTCATTGCCGACGTGGACCGGGGTGGCGCCCAGGCGCAGCGCGCGGCGCAGCGGCTCGGCGACGGCGACGTCCCGCCAGTGGAGGTTCGGCGCCTCGGCGACGACGCCGGCGGCCACGTCGACGAGCCCCGGCACGGCGACCGTGACGCCGGCGAGGACCGGCGCCGGGCGGCCGCGCCGCGAGACCAGGCGCCTGCGCGTCCATCGGCACAGGTCGACCAATGCGGCGATGCACGAGTCGGCGCCGACGCTGGCGTCGAACGCGCGGCGCTCGCGCAGCACCTCACGCCCCGCGAGGTCGATCGCCAGCACCGACAGGTAGTCGACGTTCACCTCGGTGCCGATCGCGACCACGCCGTCGCCGAGCTCGAGCCGGGTGCTGGGCCGGCCTGCCCGGCCGCCACCGTCGCGACCAGTCTCGCGCACCACGCCGAGCTCGATCAGCTCCGCGACCAGTCTTGACACGGTGGCCCGGGTCAGTCCGGCGCGGGCGGCGATCGCGGCGCGGGAATCGGGGCCGACGGTCGCCAGGTGGCGCAGCACCACCTCGAGGTTGTTGCGGCGTATGTCGTTGTGTCCAGCGCGTTGCGGGATCACCGACGCGCTTGACACGGGATATCTCGATGGATATATGTTTTGCATCGCTTCAAAACATTCCTGGCCGGACGGCTCGCCAGTCTAAATGCAAACGCTCGACTATCCAACGAGATCGGCACCGAGACCGGTCCCGGGCGACCGCGCCCGGTCGATCGGCGTCCTCAGCCTCGACCCGGCGCCGTATGCCAAGACGCCGGCGCTGCTCGGGATCCAACGCGCGACGCGCGATCTCGATTACCTCGTGAGCATCGTCAGCGTGCCGTCGCCGACCCGCCGGGCGCTGCGCGTCGCCGTGGAGCGGTTGCGCCGGGTTGACGTTGCGGGGATCCTCGTCGTCGCTCCGCAGCGGGGCGCGATCGATACGCTCGCCGACCTATCGGCCGACATCCCGCTCGTGGTCGTCGGCTCGGGTCCGCAGGAGATACTGCCCGCGGTCGCGATCGACCACTACTCGGGGGCGGCGGCGGCGACGCGCCACCTGCTCGAGCTCGGACATCGCACGGTATTTCACATCGCCGGCCCGGCCGACCGCAAGGATCCCGGGCCGCGCTTTGCCGGTTGGCGGGACACGCTGGTGACGGCCGGAGTCGACATTCCGCTGCCGATGGTCGGCGACTGGAGCGCGGAGGTGGGGTATGAGCTCGGGCGCCGCCTGGCCGTGCGGCGAAACGTCACCGCGGTCTTCGCCGCCAACGACCAGATGGCGCTCGGCGTGCTGCGCGCGCTGTCCGAAGCCGGACGGCGAGTGCCGGACGACGTGAGCGTCGTCGGGTTCGACGGCATCCCGCAGGGGGAGTTCTTCAACCCGCCGCTCACGACGGTCCGGCAGAACTTCGCCGAGATGGGCCGGCGCAGCCTCGAGCTCCTCCTGAGCGAGATCGAGGCGGGACGACACGCTCGGATAGACGAGACGATCCCGGCCGAGCTGATCATCCGCGCCAGCACCGCCGCCGCCCCCTGATCGCGCTCGAGCGCGCGCCGCGGGCTCTCGCCGCGGCCGCCATCCCCGGCTCGAATTCTTACGGAGTTCCGAAGATTCCTCGAACTTTCTCTTCGCTCCGCACGCGATCCTGGCTGTGTCTAGGAAAGGAACCTCAGCCATGACCACGATCCTGATCCTGAACGCCGCCTCATCGCTTCTAGCCGTCGCCGGCATCGGCGGCTACTTCGCGCTCGCGCAGCGCAGAGCCCGCCGGCGCGCCGCGGTGCAGGTGCTGTACGTGACGACGGGCCGGCGCAGCGCCTTCCCCCAGCGCTGAGCTCGGGCTCGCCGAGAGTCTCCTGGCGAGGAGAAACGGCCGGGAGTGTCGGCAAGGACACGCCGGCAACGGACACGCCAGGTCCGAGCGGAGGCGACGTTTGCCTCCGCTCGGACCGATGCCTTAGCGTTGCGACGTAACCGAGCCTGGAGGTCGCATCGATGTCGCGCACGCACCACCTGCCCGACGAGCAGGTCCACTTCACGTGGGACACGGGCAACGAGCCGCGGGTCGTCGTCGACTCGGGCGACACCGTCGTGGTGTGGACCCGCGACGTCAGCGACAACCAGATCGGCCCCGACTCGGACACGAGCGTGATCGCCGGCCTGGACTGGGACCGCGTCTACCCGCTGCTCGGACCGATCGGCATCCAGGGCGCCGAGCCCGGCGACACGCTCGCGATCGAGGTCCTCGACATCCACACCCAGGGGTGGGGGTGGACGGCGATCCTCCCGGGGTTGGGGCTGCTGCCCGACGAATTCCCGGACGCTTATCTGCGGATCTTCGACCTCTCGCACGGCGACGTCGCGTACATGCGCGACGACATCGCGATTCCGCTCGAGCCGTTCTTCGGCACGATGGGCGTGTGCCCGGCCGGCGCGTCGGCCCAGCCGGTGATGCCGCCCGGGAGCTTCGGCGGGAACATGGACATCCGGCAGCTCGTGCAGGGCTCGACGCTGTACCTGCCCGTCGAGGTCGAGCAGGCGCTGTTCTCCTGCGGCGACGCGCACGGTTGCCAGGGCGACGGCGAGGTGTGCGTGACCGGCCTCGAGGCGCCGATGTTCGCCGCGCTCAGGTTCACGCTCGAGAAGGGCCGCTCGATCCCGGCGCCCCAGTACCGCACTCCCGGTCCGCTGACCCCGCGAGTCGACTCGGCGCCGTTCTACGCCACCACCGGCATCGGCGGCGACCTGTACGCCGGCGCGCAGGACGCCGTGCGCGCGATGGTCGACCACATCGCGACGCGCTACGGCCTCGGGCGCGAGGACGCCTACCTGCTGTGCAGCCTCGCGGTTGACCTCAAGATCTCCGAGATCGTCGACGCCGGCCAGTACATCGTCAGCGCGCTGCTGCCCGAGGCGATCTTCGCGGCGTGACCGACCGCCCGGGCCGCCCGTTACGCTGGCTCTGAGCGGCCGACCTCGGGAGCGTCACGTTCGCGTAGGCGCCGGCTCGAGCTGCGGGATGACCTCGCTGATCAGGAGCTCGAGCGTCCGCTTTGACTCCTCGAACGTCATGTCGCCCGTCGGGAACATGAAGCAGATGTAGTCGACCATCCCGTCGTCGAGCAGCGCCCCGACCCGCTCGACGATCTGCGGCGGGGTGCCGGACCCGATCTCGATGGCGGGCTCCATGTTCGCGTGGATCGCGCGCAGCGCTCCCTGCGCGTCGTAGCACTCCTGCTCGGACAGCTTGAGGTGGTCGAACCGGTGGGCGTCGTGGGTGCGGCGCACGAGCCCCTCCATGCCCCGCCTGGCGACGTCGCGTGCCTCGGCCTCGTTCGGCGCGATCGACAGCAGCATGCTGTAGCCCACGCGAGGCTCGGAATCCGGCCCGTCGAACCGGATTTCGTCACCTTTGTGGTCATGCCAGGCCTGGAGGTAGTGCTCGTACGCGGCCTCGCTGATCTTTCCCGGCCACATCAGGCTCATCCCGTGCTGGCCGGCGGTCTGCGGGCTGCCGGGGTACCAGAACGGGATGCGCTCCTGGAGCGGCTTGGTCGACATCGGCATCGTCGGGAAGTCGAAGAACGAGCTGTCGTCGCTCGAGATCTCGCCGGTGGCGAGGGCGTGCTGGATGATCGCGAGCACGTCGGTGAAGCGGTCGCGGGATTCCCACCAGTCTCGGCTGAACCAGTAGTGCTCGATCGGGACGGCGCCGCGGCCGACACCGAACTCGAGCCTGCCGCCGGTCAGCTGATCGAGCACGCACATGTCCTCGATGACCCGCACCGGGTGGTGCATTGGCAGCAGCTTCACCATCGGGCCGAGCCGGATGTTCTCGGTCACCTGGGAGGCGGCCGCGATGAACAGCTCCTGACCGGGAGCCATGCACAGCCCGCTGCCGTGATGCTCGGCCAGGTGGTAGCCGGCGAACCCCGCGGCGTCGGCCATCTTGATCAGCGTCAGCCGATCCTGGAACAGCTGGCTCGTGGGAGTGCCGGGGATGTCCTCGATGTGGTCGAAGATCCCGAACTTGCTCGCGATCACGCGCGGGACCCTAAACGATTTACGCGACGAGCCGGAGCAGCGCGGCGGTGGCCGCGGCGCCGAGTGCGACGACCACGAACGGCGCTTTCCGCCACACGAGCACGGCCGCGACGAGCAGCGCGGGCGCGCGCGCGTCGAGTGCGAACCGCTGCCCGGTGCCGAACGCCTGCACGACGATCAGCGCCGCCAGCACCGGGACGATCACGATCTCGAGCGACCACCGCTCGGCCGCCTCGCGATCGAGGCGGCCGCCGAGCACGAGCCCGAGCGCCTTGAGCGCATACGCGCACGCGCACAGCGCGAGCACCGGCCACCAGCTCATCGGTGAGCCTCGATCCGCCGGCTCGACGCGAGCAGCACCGGAATGGCCGCCAGCGAGGAGGCGATGATCGGCACTCCGGCCGGCGTGATCGGCAACAGCGCGGCGGCGATCAGCGCGCCGGTCACCGCGGCGCGGACCGCCTGTCGACTGCGCAACTGGGGAGCGAGCAGCGCGAGGAACACCGCTGGGAACACCGCGTCCATCCCGTAGTCGCGAGGGCTCCCGAGCCCGCGCCCCGCGAGCGCGCCGCCGAGCGTCCCGAGGTTCCACGCCGTGAACAGGCACACCGCGGTCAGGTCGAACGCCCGCCGCTTGGCCTGAAGCGTCGGCTGGGCGTGGGCCATCGCGGTGGTCTCGTCGACGACGACGTGCGCCCGCAGCGCGCGCTTGGGCGCGGTGCCCGTCAGGACGTCCCGGAGACTGAGCGCGTACAGCGCGTTCCGTCCGGCGAGCAGCAGCGCCGGCGGTAGCGCTCCCGCGACGCCGCCGCCGGCGGCGATCACCGACGCGAACGTCAGTTGCGACGCGCCGGTGAAGCACACCAGCGACATCACACACGTCTGCGGGACGCTGAAGCCGGCCGCGACCGACAGAACGCCGAATGAGACCGCGTACACCGCGGTGGCGACGCCGATCGAGAGCGCGTTCCTGACGATCTGATCACCGCGCATGATTGGGGCATTGTCTCGCGTTCTCGGCGGCAGGTGGATGCGAATACACCAGCCTCGCGATCCTTTCTGGCAATATTCAGCTGTGGATTCGATCGATCGCGCAATTATCGATGAGTTGAGGCGTGACGGCCGGCTGTCGAACGTCGAGCTCGCGGCCAGGGTCAACCTGTCGCCCTCGCCCTGCCTGCGCCGTGTCCGTGCGCTCGAAGAGTCCGGCGTGATCCGCGGCTACCACGCCGACATCGAGCCAAGCGCGATCGGGCGCGGGCTCGAGGTGTCGGTGCTCGTCGAGCTGTCGCTCAAGGACCGCAAGACCGTCGAGGCGTTCGAGGAGCAAATCGGGGAGTTCGATGAGGTGCTCGAGTGCCGGCGCATGTTCGGCCTTCCCGACTACATCATCCGCGTCGGGGTGGCCGACACCGACGCGTACGAGCGCTTCTACATGAACAAGCTCGCCGAGCTGCCCGGCGTGACGCGGGTGAACTCCCAGTTCACGATGAAGCTCGTGAAAGCAGCCACGCCCGTGCGGGACTAGGCGAGCATCTCGGACGCGATGATCCGGAACGCACCGAGGCCGTCGAGCGCGGTTGCCGTGGCCGTCAGCCGATGGCCTCCCAGCAAGGCCACCGCGCAGTGCACGACGGTCCCTTTGGGCTCTGAACCCGGCGGGCACGAGACGGACTGGACGACCAGCCTATGCCGGTCGAGCGAGGTGCGGACCAGGTTGTCGAGGTACGCGGTACCCGATTCGTCGCGGTGCGCGTTCGCGCCCGGGCGAACCTTCCAGCCAGCCGGGCCCTCGCTACATCACTTGCTGCCGTAGACCCGCTCCATCAGCGCGGTGTCGCCGGCGCTCTGGAACTTGACGAGCTTGCCGTCCCGGAACGTGAGCACGTCGGCGCTGTCCGCCTCGCCGCCCTCGATCGTCGTGTGGGTCAGAACGACGACGTGATCCTCGTCGGAGAACCAGAACTGCGGCGAGGTGGTGAAGCCCTTCTCCCCGAGCTTGGCCCATAGCGCCCCGACGGCTTGCTTACCGCGGGCCGTCCCGCTGACCGCGCTGTTGCCCGGCGTGATCCACTCGATGTCGTCGGAGACGTCCTGCATCGCGCCCGCGGCGTCACCGGCCGAGAACGCGGCATACGCACGCTTCGCCGTCTCGAGATTCTGCTCGCCCGCCATCAAAACCACCCCTTTTCCTCTCCTCGCGACGCGTCGCGCCGCGCTGTCCAGGCGACCCTAACAGGCGGCCGTCGGTGTCACCCGGCGCCGGGACCGAACCCGGCCAGGAACCGCTTCAGATCCTTGACGTGCTGGGAGCTGACGCTCGCGACGCAGTCGGCGTCGACCACCGCCGCCTCGGTTCCGCCTTCGAACACGTCCGAGGCGCTCAGGCAATACGCGCGCCGGTAGCCGAGCCAGGCGTTGTGGCCGGCGATGAACCGCCGCCGGGCCGCATTGTCGAACAGCTTTCCGAAGATCGTCCGGTTGAGCGCGTCGATGTTCTTGTCGCTCGCGAGAATCCGCTGCTCGGCGCAGCCCTCCATCTCGAGCGTCGTGCGATGGCCCGGCGCGCCCGTGCACGGCAGCGCCGTGAATGACTCGTGGATGACCGGGGGCGACAGCGTCGCCGTCCGGGCCGGCGCCGCGCCGGCGGGCGCCGAGGCCGCGAGCAGGGCGATCGCCGCGGCGAGGCCGATTGAAGCGAAAAACCTGATGTGCATGTCCCCTCCTGGGGTTTGTCGATGCAGGGCCGAACCTAGCGAAAGCCGTGACAACGATCACACCGGTACCTTCTCGCGAGTATGAGCACGTCCGCAGGCACCCATCGCGTGGTTGTGATCGGCGGAGGCTTTGGCGGCCTCCAGGCGGCGGTGAAGCTCCGCCGGGCCCCGGTCGAGGTGACGCTGATCGACCGGCGCAACTTCCACCTGTTCCAGCCGCTGAGCTATCAGGTTGCGACCGGCGCGCTGTCTCCCGGCGAGATCGCCTATCCGTTGCGCGCGATCTTCAAGCGCAACAGCAACATCCGCGTGCTGCTTGCGGAGGTCTCCGACTTCGATCTCGACGCGCGCCAGGTTCATTTGCATTCGGTCGGCGAGGTGCCGGCGCCCGCGCCGGTGGCGTACGACACGCTGATCGTGTCCGGCGGCTCGGCATACTCGTACTTCGGTCACGACGAATGGAGCGAGTTCGCCGCCGAGGTCAAGTCACTCGAGAGCGCGCTGACGGTGAGGAGCCGGGTTCTCAGCGCGTTCGAGGCGGCGGAGACGGAGCCCGACCCGGAGCGGCGTGCCGCCTGGCTGACGTTCGCGATCGTCGGGGCCGGGCCGACCGGCGTGGAGATGGCCGGCCAGATCGCCGAGCTGGCGCGCGACACGTTGCGCCTCGACTTCAACTCGGTCGACCCGCGGAACGGGCGCATCCTCCTGATCGAGACCGCCGATCGGGTACTGACGAGCTTCCCGCCCTCGTTGTCGGCGAAGGCGCAGCGGTCGCTCGAGCGGCTCGGCGTCACGCCGCTGCTGGGCTCGACCGTCGTCGGGATCGATGCCGACTCGGTGAGCATCGACGAGGGTGGCGGCGCCACCCGGCGCATCCCGGCGCGCACCGTCGTATGGGCCGCCGGCGTGACCGCGTCGAAGCTGGGGGCGAGACTGGGCGAGCTGAGCGGAGCCGAGATCGACCGGGCCGGGCGGATCGCGGTCGAGCCCGACCTCACGCTTCCCGGCCATCCCGAGGTGTTCGCGCTCGGCGACATGATCCGGGTCCGTGGCGCCGAAGGGTCGGTCGTCACCTACCCGGGGGTTGCGCCCGTGGCCATGCAGCAGGGCCGCTACGCCGCCAGGGTCGTGCGTGCCCGGCTCGAGTCAAGCGACACGCCGCCGTTCCATTACCACGACAAGGGCAACCTGGCGACGATCGGACGCGGGGCGGCGGTGGCCGAGATCGGGCCGGTGAAGCTCAGCGGCTTCCTCGCCTGGGTCACCTGGCTTGTGGTTCACCTCTGGTACCTGGTCGGGTTCGAGAACCGGATCCTCGTCTTCATGCGCTGGGGGTTCAGCTTTATCACGCACGGACGCGGCGACCGGCTGATCGCGGATGCGGACGGCGAGGCGACCGGCGGCAAGGTCTGAGCTCCGGCGGAGGCTTCCGCCGCACGCGCGGCATCGCGCGATGTGCCGGACGGCCTCGTAGGTCCAGTCCGCGTCGCAAATCGTGCACCGATACGCAAGCGTCTGCGTAGCGGTCATCCGAGCACCGATTCGCGGTTGTTCGAGCACCGTCCGCTAGACGAAACAACCCGGAGCGGTATCCGGAATTGCCCGGAGGGCCGCGTCGGGGATGCACCGGTGTGCCGCTCTCACGTCCTCGGACCAGGGCGGTAACAATGGTCAGGTGATCGTCGGTCAGACATACGCGCTGGTCGCCGACCTCCCGGTCCGGATCGAGTCCTACTCGGTCGAGCCACTGAGCGCTCCGATGGGACCCGACCGCATCCGGCGGACGACAGTCATCCGGCTGTCTGGCGCCGGCGATGAGGGCATCGGCGAGGACGCCACACCAGTCGAGGAGGACCAAATCGCGTTCCATGAGGCGCCCCCGACCCAGCCCATCCCGGGCGAGTGGACGATCGACTCGTTCTCCTCGCACCTGGCGACACTCGACCTGTACCCGAAGCCGCCGGCTCACGACCGGCTGCGGTCGTTCCGCCGCTGGGCGTTCGAGAGCGCGGCGGTTGATCTGGCGCTTCGCCAGGCCGGACGTTCGCTGGCGGACGCGCTCGGGCGCGAGGTGCATCCACTCACGTTCGTCAACTCGATCCACCTTCCCGACCCGCCGAGCTTCGATCCGATCCGCGTGCGGCTCGAGATGTTCCCAGCGCTGCGGTTCAAGCTCGACCCGACGACCGACTGGGACGAGCGGCTGATCGCCGAGATCGCGGCCACCGGCGCGGTCGACACCGTCGACCTCAAGTCCCAGTACCCGCCGCCGTTTGGCCAGCCCGCCGATCCGCGGCTGTACGAAGCGGTGGCGAACGCGTTCCCCGACGCCTGGATCGAGGACCCGGCGATCACCCCCGAGACCTGGCCGGTGCTCGAGCCGCACATCCGCCGCGTCACCTGGGACGCGACGCTCGGGTCGATCGCGGACATTGAGCGGCTCTCGACCCGGCCGCGCGCTATCAACATCAAGCCGGTGCGGTTCGGCACCGTGAAGACGCTGTTCGGGGTGTACGACTACTGCGCGGCCAATGGCATCGCGATGTACGGCGGCGGGTTCGGCGAGCTCGGGGTGGGGCGCCACCAGATCCAGTATCTGGCGTCGGTGTTCCATCCCGACACGCCGAACGACGTCGCCCCGTCGGGATACAACCTGCCCGAGCTCGATCAATCGCTACCCACGAGCCCGCTAACCGCGGTTCCGGCCGGCGCCGGCTTCCGCTGGGCGTGACGCCGGCGCCGTCGCGGCCGGCGGCGCCACAGGGATTTGGTCGGCCGGGATCGTGAACCAGTGCCGCATCATGCATACGAGCTTGACGTGCTCGACCGGCGCGGGTGCCCCGTTCAGCGTGAAGCGGTCGGCGATCTCGGCGGGTAGGCCGCAGGCTGGGCACTCCAGCAGCGGTTCGGCGGGAAGGTAGATCTCGTGGTTGCTCATCGTGTTCGCCCCTTTCGTCGTTGACGGGGTTACGAACGAGGACGGGCTTTGGTTCGTGAGGCCTCGCGATCGGAATCACGCCGCCCATCGGTCGGCGCGGCTGCCGGCGACGCCCGCGATCAGCCGAGCGAGCTCGTCGGGTTGGTCAATCATCGAGAACGTCCTGGCGTGCTCGATCACCTCGAGCCGTGCGTTCGGCAGGGTTGCCGCGAGTCGTTCGCCGTCCCCGACCGGGAAGAACGCGTCGTCCTGCGACCACGCGATCAGCGCCGGCTTCGTGAACTGGCGCAGACGCTCACCCGCCTGGACAGTCGTCTGCTGGTTGAGCGAGGCGGTCAACCGTCGCAGGTCCTCGCGGACCTCCGAGCGAGTCAGCGCGGGCTCGAGCCACTCGGTGACGAGGGCGTCGATGTCCGCGTGCGCGAGCGCGCCGTACGCACGGCCGCGCCCGAACCGGGTGCGAAGCGGTTGCATCGCGGCCCGGAACGTGGGCGCGAACCTGGCAGCGGCGATGAGCGGCTTGAGGATCGGTGGCGGGAAGTGCTCGAACGCGTCGCAGCTCGTCAGGATGAGCGCCCCGAGCCGAGCCGGCGCCGTGGTCGCCAGGACCTGGGCGATCGCGCCACCGGTGTCGTTGCCGACGAGGACGACATCCTCGAGCGACAGCGCGTCGAGGAACTCACCGACCATCGCGGCGATCGTCTCGATCGTGAGCTCCGCGTGTTTGTCGATTGGGTCGGTGTGGGCGCCGAGCGGCCACGTCGGCGCGAGGCACGAGAAGCCGCCGGCGGCGAGGCGCTCGGTCAGCGGCCGCCACAGCGTGCCCGCCATCCCGTACCCGTGGATGAACACCACCGGCCGGCCGCCGTCGGGGCCGGTCTTCTCATAATTGACGCTTCCCATGGTCAGCGAGACAGTTGGCATGAGGACCTCCAGTGACGAGTTACGTACAAGCTGCACGTAAGATACCAACAGGCTGCACGTAAATGCAAGCGCGAAGAACTCAGGCCGAACGATCCGCCGCGACCCAGGACGCGCTGCGCGCGGCCGCGCGGCGCCTGTGGGGCGAGCGCGGCTACGGCGAGGTCTCGACTCCCGAGATCGCGGAGGCTGCGGGCGTCACTCGCGGCGCCATGTACCACCAGTTCCCCGACAAGACCGCGCTGTTCACGTCGGTGCTCGAGGCGGTCGAGACCGACGTCATGAACCGGCTTGCGGCGACCGTCGCCGCGACCGGACCGAAGACTCCGGCCGACGCGCTGCACGCCGCCGCCGACGCGTGGATCGACATCGCAAGCGAACCCGAGGTCCGCCGGCTCGTCCTCCTCGATGCTCGTAACGTCCTCGGCTGGGCGGGCTTTCGCGAGATCTCGCTGCGGTACGGTCTGGGGATGACCGAGCAGCTGCTGACCGCAGCGATCGAGGCAGGACAGCTCAAGCGCCAGCCGGTTCGGCCGCTCGCGACCGTGATGATCGGCGCGCTCGACGAGGCGGCGATGTCGATCGCGAACGCCGAGCACACGACCACCGAGCGAGAGCAGGTGCGGGCCGTCGTGCACGACCTGATCGACGGGATGATGATTCGGGCATGAAGTACGAAACCCAACTCGAGGCGCTGTACACGGCGTTCAACGCGCGCGACATCGACGCGGTGCTCGTGGCGATGACCGACGACGTCGACTGGCCGAACGCCTGGGAGGGCGGGCGGCTGCATGGCAAGGAGGCGGTCCGCGACTACTGGACGCGGCAATGGCAGGCGATCGACCCGCGCGTCGAGCCCGTCTCGTTCTCGGGCCGTGCCGGCGGGGTGGTGGCGGTCGACGTCGACCAGGTCGTTCGCACACCGGCCGGAGCGCTGCTCAGCGAGGACCGCGTCGTCCACGTGTACACGCTGCGTGGCGGGCTCGTCGCTCGCATGGACGTCGAGCACCCCTCGGCTTAGCGATCTCACGAGATCGGGGCGCGCGCCGTTTCAGGCGTACGACCGTCCACCGACACAGGAGGGATCGCCGATGACAACGACGATCGACGCCGCCACCGACATCCGCGCACGGGTCGACGCGCTCGACTGGGGGCGCCTGCGCTCAGACCTCGACGACCGCGGCCACGCCGTCACCGTCCCCGTGCTCGCCGAGGACGAATGTGACGCGCTGTCCGATCTGTTCGACACCGGCCGGTTCCGTTCGACGATCGAGATGGCGCGCTATCGGTTCGGGGACGGGCGCTACCGCTACTTCGACCATCCGCTGCCGGACACGATCGCGGCGCTGCGCACGTCGTTCTACCGGCACCTCGCGCCGGTCGCCAACCACTGGGCCGAGCTGCTGAGCGGCGACGGGCCGATGTTCCCGCTCGCGCACGACGAGCTGCTGCGCCGCTGCCACGCCGCCGGTCAGCGTCGCCCCACCCCGCTGATCCTCCGCTACGGCGAGGGCGACTGGAACGCGCTTCACCAGGACCTCTACGGCGACGTGTTCTTCCCGTTCCAGGCGCTGACGATCCTGGCGCGACCCGGCGAGGATTTCGACGGCGGGCAGTTCGTCCTGCTCGAACAGCGTCCGCGCGCGCAGAGCCGGGCGCACGTGCTCGAGCCCGCCCAGGGAGCGTTCGTGATCTTCCCGACCGCGACGCGGCCGAACCGCGGCAAGAACGGCTACCACCGGATCGGGATGCGCCACGGCGTCTCGACCGTCACGCGCGGGCAGCGAACGGCGCTTGGCGTGATCTTCCACGACGCGACGTGACCCGAGCGGGTGGCTGGCGCCGGTCGCCGGGGGCCGGCGCCGCCGGCGCCTTCAGGTCCCCTGGATCGTGGTCTGCCCGGCGAACACCACCGTCGCGGGAACGGGGACGCCGGCGCCGGCCGGGATCGTCATCCACTGGGTGGTGTCGAGCAGCACCGGTGTGCCGTTGGCGACGACCTTGAGCGCGAAGCCCCCGAGCGGTGGCGCGAGCTGGATACAGGGCGCGGGGCCTGCCGGGGTCGCGAACGGGCACGGCGTGAGTGGCACGGCCTGGTCGGCGATCGTCAGTACCGGCGCTCCCCCGACCATCACTGTCGGCGCGGTGCTCGGGATGAACTGAAACGTCCCCCCGTGGCTGCACATCACCTGGGCGTTGGCGTTGAGGATGAACGGCACTCGAGTCGACGCTATCCCCGGCCTGCCCGGAGGTCAACCAGCCGTCCGTCGCGGAGCGCCACCGGGATCGGGTCGATGACCTCGAGCTCCGGCGTCGCGTCCGGATCGAGGTTGCGAAACCCGAGCAGCGCCCACGTGCCGTCGCGCCGGCGGACGAGCGGCGCGGCAGTGAGCGTCGGCTCGCCCGTGAACGGACGGGCGCGATCCAGGTCCCACGGACCGGTGAGCGACTCGCCGGCGACCGACCAAGTGCAGAACCGCCCGAACCGCTCGATCTGTTCGTCGGTCTGCTGATCGGGGTGGCAGGTGAACACGAGCAGCGGCCGCCCGTCGACGACCCGCACCTGGGAGACCTCGAGCTCGCCGAACCCGCCCGGCTCGGATAACGGCGGTCCGAGCTCCCACGCGATCATGTCCGCGCTGCGCGCGTGCCCGACGACCCCGTCGTGCCGGCGCGCCAGACCCCGGCCGCGCGCGGTGATCAGCATGTGCCAGCCGTCGCCGGCGGGATCCTTGAACACGAACGGATCGCGCCACGTCGCGCTCGCCGCGGGGTGCTGGTCGAGCGCGACGTACCAGCGCGCGTCGGGGGCGACCAACGGCGCAGCGCCGGCGCGTCGCCACGTGAACAGGTCGTCGGACTCGGCGAGGCCGATCCGCTGGTCGAGCACGCCGAGCCCGCGGGAGGTCGACAGCCCGCTGTAGTAGAGCCGCCACACCCCGTCGTCGCCGCGCGCGACCGATCCCGTCCACAGCGCGAGGTCATCCCAGCCGCCCGGCGCCGGCGCGAGCGCGTCGCCGTGGACGTCCCAGTGCGTGAGATCGGTCGACGTCGCGTGTCCGATCCGCGCCGCGGCGTGCCGGAGACTGGGATCGTTCAACGCGCGCGGCGCCGCGAGGAAGAACAGGTGGTAGCGCTCGCCGTCGTCTGCGACCCAGCTGTCCCACACCCAATCCGCCGCCAGTCGCAGCACCGGAGACATCGTTTCAGTTTCGGCGGCCGTCAGGCACACTCCCGCCGTGGGGAAAGCGGAGTTGCTGATCGGTGGTCTCCTGGTGGCGATCGCCGGCCTCGGCGCGCTTGCCCGCCGGCTGTCGATCCCGTATCCGATCGTGCTCGTCGTCGGCGGCGCGCTGTTCGGGTTCATCCCGGGCCTCCCTGCCGTGAAGCTCGATCCGAGCGTCGTGCTGGTGGTGTTCCTGCCGATCCTCGTCTACAGCTCCGCGTTTTACGCGAACCTCGGCGACATCCGGGCGAGCCTGCGCGGGATCACGCTCTCCTCGGTCGGGCTCGTGCTCGTGACGATGACCGTCGTGGCGTTCGTCGCCCACGCGCTTGCCGGGCTTCCATGGGCCGCCGCGTTCGCGCTCGGCGCGGTGATCTCGCCGACCGATCCGCTGGCGGCGGGCCTGATCATGCGCAGTCTCAATGTCCCGCGGCCGCTCGTGAGCGCCGCCGAGGGCGAGGGGTTGTTCAACGACGCGACCGCGCTGGTGGCGTTTCGCGTCGCGGTCACCGCGGTCGTCACGGGTACCTTCTCGCTCGCTCACGCGACGGTCGCGCTCGTGGCCGACGCCGCCGGAGGGGTTGCAATCGGGCTCGCCGTCGGTTGGGTGATCGCCGAGATCCGCAAGCGAACCCCCGACCCTCAGGTCAGCATCACGATCTCGCTGGTGAGCGGGTACGCCGCGTTCGTGCCGGCGACCGCGGTCGGCGCTTCGGGTGTCCTCGCCGCCGTCACCACCGGGATCTACATGGGCGTCCGCGGCCCGAGCATCATCCCCGCCCGGGTCCGACTCCAGGGCAATGCCACCTGGGACATCTTGGACTTCACCATCAATTCGGCCCTGTTTGTGCTCGTCGGGCTCGAGTTGCGCACGATCGTGGAGTCGCTGTCGGGATACTCGATGGGGACGTTGCTCGGCTGGGCGCTCGCGATCGCCGGCGTCACGGTGCTCACGCGCGTGGTCTGGTTCTTCACGGTCCCATACGCGATCCGTGCGCTCGACCGCCGGCCGAGCCAGCGCGGGCGCCGGGTCCCGGCGCGCAACCGGTTCCTGCTGGGTTGGATAGGCATGCGCGGCGCGGTGTCACTCGCGGCCGCGCTGTCGCTGCCGTTGACGGTCGAGGGCGGAGCGCCGTTCCCCGACCGCGACCTGATTCTGTTCCTGACGTTCGCGGTGATTTTCGTGACGCTGGTCGTCCAGGGGCTGTCGCTGCCGGCGGTGATCTCGCGGTTGCACATCAGCGACGACGGCGCCGCCGAGAGCGAGGAGATCAAGGCACGCCTGGTTGCGACGAAGGCCGCGCTCGCCCAAATCGACGCGCTTGCCCAAGAGGACTGGACGCGCGACGACACGATGGAGCGGATGCGGAACGCCTACGAATACCGCAAGCGGCGCCTGTCGGCACGCGCCGGCAAGATCGAGGACGACGGCTACGAGGATCGCTCGCTCGCCTACCAGCAGGCCGTTCAGATGGTGCTCGGGGCGCAGCGAGACGCGCTCGTGGAGCTCCGGCGCGAGGGCACGATCTCGAACGAGACCATGAACCGCGTGATCCGGGAGCTCGACCTCGAGGAGTCGCGGCTCGAGATCTAGGCCGGGTTGGCGAGGGCCTTGCGGAACTGCCGGGTCGTGATCCCGAACCAGCGGCCGGTGACGCCGTCGTCGACCATCCCGAGCCGCAACGCGACGCGCTGCGAGGGCTCGTTGTCGAGGTCGGCGAGCGCGAGGACCTCGCCGATTCCGGCGCGGGCGGCGCGATCGAGCACGGCTTGGGCGGCCTCGGTGGCGTACCCCCGGCCCTGCTTGTCCGGGTGCAGGTGCCAGCCGATCTCGACCTCGTCGGTCGGGCCGTCGGCGTCCGCGAGCGGCATCAGCAGCACGGTGCCGATCGGTCGCCCGTGCTCGTCATCGATCGGCACGATCGCCCACAGCCCGAGCGGCGGCTCCAGGCCTGCCTGGCGTCCATGCCCGCGCCTGATCCGCTCGAGCGCGTCGTCGATCGTCGCCACCGGGCGGCGGGGTTGGGGCCCGAGCCAGCGAGCCACCTCGTCGCGCGAGTAGGTGTCGAAGAACGCCGGCGCGTCCTCCTCGACCCACCGGCGCAGCAGCAGTCGACGGGTCCGCAGCAGCTCCACGTCCGCTAGGGGCGCAGGATCAGCACGCGCGCCTGGCCGCCCGGGTTGATCCCGAGCTTGACGATCGCGTCCCCGACCGGGACAGCGTCGAGCCACACGCTCTCGTGCTCGTTCAGCTGTCCGAGCGCGGCGACCTGCTGCATCGCCCGCGCCAGATGGGCCATCTCATCGGGGCTGCCCTCGAGTTGCTCGACGCCCCGCTCGGTGCCGAATGTGACCGTCATTCCCTTGTCGGTCTGCTCAGCCGAAAGCAGTTCCAGGCTCATGGATCCCTCCAGTCTATGTACGGGAGGAACGCGCTCCGCGCGCCGGCGCTTGCAGGGGTCATTTGGCGCCACTCGGCGCCCCGTCGGCGGTGAACGGCGGTTCAGGCACGTATATGGGTCACGTCGGCACACTCGGCGAACGGCGCTGCTCGAGTGGCGCCAAATGACCCACGCCGGGCCCCCCCGGCCCTAACCGCCGATCCCGCCGGCGAGCGCCCGCAGCGCCGCGAGCCCCGGCATGAACAGGTACTCGCCACCGCGCGTGGTCACGAACTCCGCCTGCGGCGAGAGCATGAACGGCGGGTCGCCCTGGACCGTCATCTTGCCGGTCCCGAGCGGGCTGCCGAGCAGGAAGTCGCTGTCGTGGCCGAGATGGAAGCCGTTGCCGTCGCCCAGCCACTGCAGCTGCACGCTCTCGAACTGGCGCGAGATGCTCGCGTTGAAGCACACGAACACGAGCCCGCGGTCGACGCCGTCGTCCTCGAACGCATCCGCCGGCAGCGGCGGCCCGTACGGCACGCCGCGCCGGATGATCCGGTGGCGGAAGCTCAACAACCCTGCATCGTCGAGCCCCGGCCAGCCGAGCGCGTCGCGTGGATTCGAGCGGCGGATGTGGGCGCCGAGCGGGCATCGCCTGCCGTCGATGTCCGCGGAGAGATAACGGAAGTCGTTGCTCCCGGGGGCGGTCGCCGAGAACTGCGGATCGGGCCGGTCCGGCGACTTCACGAGCGGCGTCCCGTTCCGCCACCGCCCGACGATCTTGGCCGCGAGCAGCTCCTCGTCGCCCCCCGCAAACCGGGCCGCGGCGTCGCGGAGAACCCTTCGAAACAGCGCCACGTCCTGGCGGAGCTTGCGGTACACGACGTATGTCCCCGACCGCCCGAGTGGGTCCGCCGGTGCGCTCGGGAGCCGCTTCTGCGGGTCGACGAGCGTGTCCTCGTCGGGGTAACCGAGCACGAACTCGCCGAGCGCGAGGGCCCGCCAGGCCCCGTCCTTCAGCGGCACGCCTCCGCCCGCCGCGTCGCCGTCGGACACACCGGCGATCGCCGGCTGCGCGGCGCCGTCGGCAAACCCGAACTGCTCCCGGGGCGGAGCCCCCGCCTCGGGGCCGGCAGGCGTGAGCAGCTCGGCGTACTGCTCGTGCACGACCGACACGCCCGCGGCCTGGTCGATCGACGCCCGCAGACCGGCGACCTCCTCCTCGACCTCGTCCCGTCGGCGTGCGTTGACGGTCACGAGCACGTGGGCGGCGCCCGTGCCGAGGCCGCCGTCCCAGTGCTCGGGGGCGCTCGGGCCGAGGTCGCCGAGCATGTCGCTCCGGCCCGCCATGCTCTGGCGGAACTCGTCCGAGAACGTGGCGATCACGCCCTCCGGGACCCCGAGTGCGCGCAGCCCCGCGCACGTGACCGCGACGTTGCGGTGGGAGTCGGGCTTCTCGCCGCGCCACTCCTCGTCGCTCGAGACCCTCTCGGCAACCTCCCCGAGCCAGGCGCGACCGCCCGCAGGATCGGAAACGCCGACGAACACGTACGCCGTGGACGGATAGCTGTTCCCGTAGGCGCGCAAGACGTTGCCCTGGATGTCCGAACGATCGATGGACATCAGAACTCCTCGGCGAACGCGCGCTGTAGCTCGGCCGGCGCCATGCCCTGCGCTCGGACCGCGAACGCGATCAGCTGCTCGCGCGCCGCCAGTGCGGCCTTCACCTGTGGGACGGTCGCGTGCGGATACGCCGCGACGAAGAAGCCGGTGTCGATCTTGTTGTGGAGCAGATAGGCCTTGAGCTGGGGACCCGTGGCGTCGGGCGGATAGCCCAGGCACCGCCCCCAGATCTCCCGAGCCTCGGGCGCGAGCTTCACGCACAGCTCGTCGAGGTAGGGGTCGAGCGGGCCGTCGAAGTTGCTCGTGAAGATCAGGTACGGGCCGCCGAGATGATCCTCGCGGCCCTGCGAGGGGTCGTTGACCCAGTCGGGGATGATCACCCAGCGCGCGAAGTGGGTGCCGGTCAGGCGCGCTAACGGGCTGTCCGCTCTCGGGAGACCCTCGAGGTACGCGCGCAGCTCCGCTTCCGATCCCGGCCGGATCGGCGTGAGCGCCATGAACGCGGTGGCCTGACCCGAGGAATTGCTCACAGGCCGTCCTCCACGTCGGCGAGGAACTGCGAGAACGCGGCGGCGAACGCCTCCGGCGACATGTTCTTCGACCGCGCTTTGAACGCGTCGAGCTTCGGCGCGAGCTCGAGCCCGGACAGGACCATCGTCGTCGTTGAGTCGGGATACGCACCGTAGAAGTGATTGGCGACGAACTCGTTTCGCTTGATGTAGTCCTTGAACGGTCCGGTCGGAAGCGGTTGCGGGAACCCGTACGACGTCCCCCAGAAGAGCTTCATGCCGCGGGTGAGGATGTGGGAGAACGCGTCGATGTACTCCTCCCAGCCGCCGTTGAAGTTGCTCTCGAAGAACAGGTGCGCGTAGTTCAGCTTGTCCTGCCGCTGCGGCGCCCCGTTGTACGGAATCCGGCGGACCAGCGTCCAGCGCGCGAAGTGGATGAACGACAGCCGCCCGAGCGTCCCGCTGGACTTCGGAAACGTCGTCGCGAACCAGAACACGAGCGGCAGCCACAGCCGCCCGAGCGGCTTGACCGTGCTGAACACCGTGATCGCGATCGCTTGACCGTCGACGTTGGCAGGGTCTGTGCCGGTCGCAGTATCCGGACCCGGCGGAGCGGCGGGTTCGCTCACCGCCTACGAACATATTCGCGCGCGTCCGGGCAAGTCAAGGCGTTAGCCTTGCGGCCGCGCAACGATAGCGAGCAAAGGAGAGGCGATGAGCGAAGAGCGGGTCAAGTTCGTGCTGGACGAGCCGGACATCCCGACGCACTGGGTCAACCTTATGGCTGACCTCCCCGGCGACGCACCTCCGCCACTCCATCCCGGAACCCTCCAGCCCGCCGGCCCGGACGACCTCACGCCGATCTTCCCGATGGCGCTGATCCTCCAGGAGGTCTCGGCCGAGCCCGAGATCGAGATTCCCGAGCCGGTCCGCGATGTATACAAGCTGTGGCGCCCGACGCCGCTGTACCGCGCTCGGCGCCTCGAGCGCGCGCTCGACACCCCCGCTCACATCTACTACAAGTACGAGGGCGTCTCGGCCGCGGGCTCCCACAAGCCGAACACGGCCGTCGCCCAGGCCTACGAGAACGCCCAGGCCGGGATCAAGAAGCTCACGACCGAGACCGGCGCCGGCCAGTGGGGATCGGCGCTGGCGTTTGCCTGCCAGCTGTTCGGGCTCGAGTGCGAGGTGTGGATGGTCGGCTCGAGCTACGACCAGAAGCCCTACCGCCGCTCGATGATGGAGACGTGGGGGGCGACCGTCCACCGTTCGCCCTCGGACGTGACCGAAGCCGGCCGCTCGCAGAGCGCGCACCCGACGGGCTCGCTCGGCATCGCGATCTCAGAGGCGATCGAGGTCGCCGCGCAGAACGAGGACACGAACTACTCGCTCGGGTCGGTGCTCAACCACGTGCTGCTGCACCAGACCGTGATCGGGCAGGAGGCGATCGCGCAGATGGCGATGGCCGGCGAGGAGCCCGACACCGTGATCGCGTGCGTCGGCGGCGGGTCGAACTTCGGTGGGCTGACGTTCCCGTTCCTGCGCCGGGTGATCCGCGGCGAGGCCAAGACCAAGTTCATCGCCGCCGAGCCGGCAGCCTGCCCGACGCTGACCCGCGGCGTGTACGCCTACGACTTCGGTGACACCGTCGGGATGACGCCGCTGATGCCGATGTACACGCTCGGCCATAACTTCGTGCCGCCGCCGGTCCACGCCGGCGGCCTGCGCTATCACGGCGACGCGCCGCTCGTGTGCGGGCTGGTCAAGCAGGGGCTGGTCGAGCCGCGCGCCTATCGCCAGAACGAGACGTTCGATGCGGCGGTCCGGTTCGCACGAGCCGAGGGCCTGATCCCAGCACCCGAGCCCGCGCACGCGATCCGCGCGGCGATCCAGGAGGCCGAGGCAGCACGAGAGGCCGGCGAATCCAGGGTGATCCTGTTCGGCCTGTGTGGCCACGGCCACTTCGACCTGAGCGCGTACGACGCGTACCTGGCGGGCCGGCTCGAGGATCCCGAGTTCTCCGAGGAGGACCTTGCCGCAGCGCTCGCGAGCCTCCCGGAGGCGCCCGCCCTGGCCTGACCCACGTCACTTCGGCACGTGCAGGCCATAGAAGCCGACGCTCCGCTGGTTGCCTCCCGTGGGCGTGTAGGTCACCCATAGCCTCAGCACCACGTGGTAGGTGTGGTGAAGGACCAGTCGCTTGCCGCGCGCGTTCGGCGTGATCCGCAGCGTCAGCGTGCCGCCGCCGGTGGCGCTCGCGATAGCGTGCTTGCGCGCGTACACGAACCGGTTCTTCGCGGGTTGCAGCAGCGCGGTGACGTGCGCAACGTTGTCGTTCCAGGCGGTCTCGAGCACATCAATCGTCCCGGGTCCCGGAACCGTCACATCGAGCGTGATCGTGCCGTCGCGGTGGGTCTTGACGTGCGAGACCCCGAACGTGTTCTCGGGCGATGAGACCGTGTAGCTGACCGTCTTCGTCACCGTCTGCCCGTCGCTGGACGTTGCCGTCACCGCGAACGTGTGCGGGCCGGTGCTGGATGTGTCGATCGGCTGACCGTCCGCGACCGGTCCGCTGCAGCTCGAGATCCCTGGGCCGCTCGCGCCGTCCTGGCAGCCGTAGCCCGCGTCGACGACCTGTCCCTTCGTGTATGTGGCGCCGTCGGTGGGCGACGTGATCGCCGCGGACGGTGGCGCCGCCACCGTGTAACCGACCGTCTTCGTCACCGTCTGCCCGTCGCTGGACGTTGCCGTCACCGCGAACGTGTGCGGGCCGGTGCTGGATGTGTCGATCGGCTGACCGTCCGCGACCGGTCCTGTGCATGTCGAGATCCCGGGTCCGCTCGCGCCGTCCTGGCAGCCGTAGCCGGCGTCGACGACCTGCCCTTCGGCATACGTGCTGCCACCGGTGGGCGACGTGATCGCCGCCGACGGTGGCGCCGCCACCGTGTAGTGAATCGTGTCCGCTCCCGTCAGCCCGTCGAGGCTGGTGGCGGTGACTGTGTAGGTGTGCGCGCCCGGGGTCGAGGTGTCGAGCGCGCCGGCGCCGCCCGACGCGCCGCCCGAGTCGACGCATGACAGGACTCCCGGGGCGTTCAGCGCCTCGGTGCACGAGAACGACGTCGACACGGCCTGACCCAACGCGAACAGCTGGTTGTCTGCCGGCGAGGCGACGTGTGCCGACGGCGGTCCGAGCACGGTGTAGTGGATCGTCGCCGTGGCGGTCAGCCCGTCGAGGCTGGTGGCGGTGACCGTGTACGTATGTCCCCCCGCGGTCGAGGTGTCGAGCACGCCGGCGCCACCCGCCGCGCCGCCCGAGTCGACGCATGTCTGGATGCCCGGGCCGTTGAGGGCCTCGGTGCACGAGAACGAAGTCGGGACGACCTGGCCGAGGTTGAAGTCCTGGTTGTCGGCCGGCGAGACTATATGCGCCGATGGCGGGGCGGCCACGAGTAACGTGGCGGTCCCGGTGTTGCCGGCGCCACCGTTGGTCGAGGTGACCGCCCCGCTCGTGTTCATGAACGTGCCCGGGGTGCTGGTAGTCACGGCGACCGACAGGGTGCAACTCGAGCCCGTCGCGATCGTCCCGCCACTCAGGCTGACCGACCCCGAGCCGGCGACGGCCGTGGCGGTTCCGCCGCAAGTATTCGCGAGCCCGTTCGGGGTCGCCACGACCAGCCCGGCTGGGAGCGTGTCGGTGAACGCCACCCCCGTCGCCGCGACGGTGTTGGCCGCCGGGTTAGTGATCGTGAACGTCAACGTCGAGGTGCCGTTCTGCGGGACGGTGCCCGGAGTGAACGACGCCGCGATCGACGGTGGCGCGACGACCACCTGTGGGTTGGTCGTGAGCGCGCCGGTGCCGCCGACGAAGTCCGTATTGCCGGCGTAGCTCGTCGTGATCGTGTGATCGCCGGCCGCCAGCGCCGAGGTCGTCAGCGTCGCGACCCCGCCCGACAGCATGCCGGTTCCGATGCTCGACCCGCCGTCGAGGAACGTGACTGTTCCCGTCGGCGTGCCGGTCCCCGGCGCCACCGGAGTCACCGTCGCCGTGAATGTCACGGATTGGCCCACAGCGGCGGAGTTCGCGGAACTCGTGACCGAGGTCGTCGTGTCGGCCTGGTTGACCGTGTAGTTGACGCTCCCCTGCCCGACGAGTCCGTCGCTGTTCGTGGCGGTCACGGTGAATGTGTGTGAGCCGAGCGTCGAGGTATCGACCGCCGAGCCCGACGGGTTGCCGTTCTGGTCAAGGCACGAGGCGATCCCGGGGCCGCTGGCGATGTCCGCGCAGGTGAAGCTCGACGTGACCGGCTGCCCGAACACAAACGTCGCGCCGTTCGCCGGGGTCGTGATCGTCGCGGTCGGGGCCGTGTAGCTGATCGTCACGACGCCGTTGCCGCCGTGCGTGCCATTGGTGAACACCGTGCCCGCCGGACCGAAGCTCGAGCCGCCACCGCCGCCGCCGCCGCTGTCGGCCATGCAGCCGCCGCCACCGCCGCCGCCGCCCCATAGGCCGCCGCCGCCGCCACCACCGCCGTCACCGCCGATGGTAGAACCACCGTTCTGTCCGATCCCGCCCGCCCCGCCCGCGTCCTGGGTGGTCGTCCCGCCGGCCACTCCGCCGCTGGTGCAAAATAGGTCGCTGGCGCCGCCGGCTCCGCCGCCACTTTGGCTAGCTCCGCCCGCGCCGCCGCCTCCGTCGCCCTCGCCGACCCCACTGCCGCCGGACGGACTGCCGCCGCCGCCGCCCGCGCCGGTGAACGACCCGCCCGCACCGACCGAGCCGCCACCGCCACCGCCGATCAGGACTCTCGCCGCCAGGCCGCAGCTGACCGTCGCGGCACACGCTCCCGTCCGAATATCGGATGCGCCGCCGCCTCCACCGCCGGCCACTCCAGCCTCGATGCTCCCCGTGCCGCCTGCGCCGCCCGCTCCGCCCCCATTGAAGCCGGCCTGACCGAAGGCGAACCGGGTGCCCTGACCGCCGACGCGCACCTCGATCGGATCTCCGGGCGACACCGTGAGCGCCACCTGCGCCTCGCCGCCGCCTCCGCCGTTCGAGATGTTTCCGTCGCCACCCTGCGCCCCGAAAGCGGCGACATTGACCGAGGTCAGGCCGGAGGGGACCGTGAACGACTGCGCCCCGCCCGTGAACGAGAACGTGCACGTGACCGTGCCGCCGGACTGCGAGCACGCGGCCGCCCGCGCCTGCGCGGCCGCGAATGCACCGAACAGCAGCGCCACCGCCACCAGCACAAGCCCACGCCGCCCCAGGCGACGGACGACGGATCGACCCAGCCAACCAGCCTCGACGGCAGCCATCACACAACCCCTTCGGTCTATGCGGCGCGCGGACTGCGCCGCCGCCGTATCTGACCCATCCGTGGACGAACGCTCCAACCAGGCCGACACCGTGCGCACCCACCCCACGATGGACGCCGGCGATCCTCGGCGAAAGCCTATGCGACCGGCCGCGGCTGGTGGGAGGTTTTTTCACCAACCCGGCGACCGGTAAGGTGGGTGCTGGTCATGACGGCGACGGAGACGCCCCCACCTCCGGCAGACCTGGTCAATCCTCATCACGAGCGACGCTGGCTGATCCTTGCGCTGCTCGGGACCGCGCAGCTGATGGTCGTCCTCGACGCGACGGTGGTGAACATCGCACTCCCGTCGGCGCAGAAGGCGCTCGGTTTTTCCGATGCGAACCGGCAGTGGATCGTCACCGCGTACTCGCTCACGTTCGGCAGCCTGCTGCTCCTGTTCGGCCGCTTCGGCGACCTGTTCGGCCGCAAGCGCACGCTGATGATCGGCCTGGTTGCGTTCGGCATCGTGTCGGCGATCGGGGGCGCGGCGCAGAGCTTCGGGATGCTCGTGACCGCCCGCGCATTCCAGGGTGCGGCGGGTGCGCTGCTCGCGCCCTCGGCGCTGTCGCTGCTGACGACGACGTTCACCGAACCGCGCGAGCGCGGCATCGCGTTCGGGATCTACGGCGCGGTCGCCGGCGCCGGCGGAGCGGTCGGGCTGCTGCTCGGCGGCGTGCTCACCGAGTACCTGTCGTGGCGCTGGTGCCTGTACGTGAACGTGGTGATCGCGGTCCCCGCTGTGTTTGCCGCGTTGGTACTGCTCACCAATCAGGTTCCCGCGGAGCGACCGCGGCTCGATGTGCCCGGCGCGGTGGCAGTGTCGACCGGTCTATTCCTGATCGTCTTCGGCTTCTCACAGGCCGAGCCGCGCGGATGGACGGACTGGGAGACGCTCGGATCGCTGATCGTGGGCGTGATCTTCCTAGTCGTGTTCGTGATGATCGAACGGCGCTCCGCTCATCCGCTGCTCCCACTGCGGATCGTGCTCGACCGCAACCGCGGCGGCTCGTACCTTTCGGTGCTGATCTCGGGCGCCGGCCTGTTCGGCGTATTCCTGTTCCTCACCTATTACCTCCAGAAGACGCTCGGCTACAGCCCGGTGGCGACCGGCCTCGCGTTCCTGCCGATGGTGGCGATGATCGTCATCGGCTCGACGACCTCGAACGCGGTGCTGCTCCCGCGCTTCGGGCCCAAGCCGCTCGTGCCGACCGGAATGCTCCTGGCCTCGATCGGCATGGTGATCCTCACCCAACTCGGCGTGCACTCGACCTACGCCGGGCACATCCTGCCCGCGCTGCTCGTGATCGGAGCGGGGCTCGGGTTGATCTTCGCACCCTCGATCAACACCGCGACCTTAGGCGTGAGCCAGGCCGACGCCGGCGTCGCGTCGGCGACTGTCAACAGCTGCCAGCAGGTGGGCGGCTCGATCGGCACCGCCTTCCTGAACACGATCGCGACGACTGCAGTGGCGAGCTATCTCGTCGGCAAAGCGCCCACGCCGGCGGTCGTGGCCCAGGCCGCGGTCCACGGATACACGGTCGCGTTCTGGTGGGCCGCGGGCATATTCCTGCTCGGCGCGATCGTCTCTGGGACCCTGTTGCGGCCGGGTGTGGCGATGGTCGGGGCGGAGGCGCAAACGGTGGCGGTCGCAGCGTGAGCATGCTGGTGACGATCTCCGCGTCGTACGGCGCCGGCGGAAGCTGGATAGGGCCGCAGGTCGCCGAGCAGCTCGGGTGGCGCTTCGTCGACCGCGCGATCCCGGTGGAGGTCGCCGAGCGCCTCGACGTGCCGGTCGAGCACGCCGAGGTCCACGACGAGGCCGCCGCGCCACCCTTCACCCGGCTGCTCGCCCGCATCCCCAACACGAGCGGCATGGTCGTGCCTGAGGCGACCACCGACGCGTTCTGCCGCGAGACCGAGCGACTGCTGACTGACGCCGCGGACGCCGGTGAGGTGGTCGTGCTCGGTCGCGCCGGTGCGATCGTGCTCCGCGACCGGTCGGACGCGCTGCACGTGCGGCTCGACGGCCCCGAGGAGGCACGGGTGTTCCAAGGGATGCGCGTCGAGAACGTGGACGAGGACGAGGCCCGGCGCCGGCAGCGCACCTCCGATCGCGCCCGGCTTGACTACGTCAAGCACTTCTATCGCGCCGATCCGCGAGATCCGCGTCACTACCACCTCGTGCTGGACTCGACCGCGGTGGCGCTGCCGACGTGCGTCGAGTTGATCGTGGCGGCGGCGCGGGCTCAGTTGCCTTAAGGGCCTCGGTCCGCCCGGCCGTCCTGGCCCCATGGACGGCGTCGCAGGCGGACCTACAAAGCCGAGAACTCTTCGAACAGCGCCCGGGCGGTCGCGATCCCGCGCGGGATGTACTCCGCGAGCAGGCGCTCGTTCGGCGAGTGCAGATTCGCGTTCGGCAGCGAGAAGCCGGTGATCACGGTCGCGATCCCCTTGTCCGCGAACGCCGCCGCGATCGGGAGCGATCCGCCCGACCGGATCAGCAGCGGGCGCACTCCAAGCGCGCGCTCGAACGCGGCCACCCCGAGCTGGATCGGCTTGGCGTTGGGCGGCATGATCGCCGGAGGGGCCGCGGCGAGCAGCTCGATGTCTAACTCGGCGCCGGCCGGCGCCGCCTCGCGGAGCATCCGCTCGAACGTCTCGACGATCGGTTCGACGGCCTGGCCCGGCGCGAGGCGAATCGACACGTTCGCGTCGGCGTGCACCGGGAGCACGGTCTTCTGGATGTGGGGCGAGCCGCTGTCGAGGCCGTTGACGTCGAGCGCCGGCTCGGCGAACGTCCGGAGGTAGAACTCCTCGGCCGCCTGCGGGTCCGCGGGCTGGGCGCCCTGGTCGGCGAGCTCGCCGGCGCCGGCCGGCAGCTCGCGCCAGCTCGCAAGCTCCTCCTCGGTCGGCGGCGCGACTCCCTGCCGAAGCGGCTCGGCGAGGCGCCCATCGACCGCGACGACCGAGCCCAGCGTCCACATCAGCGCGTGCGCCGCGTTCAGAGCCGCGCCGCCGTACAGCCCCGAGTGCAGATCGCGCTCGCCGCTGCGCAGCGTCACGTGGAAGTAGGCGATCCCGCGTGTGGCGACGTCGAACGCCGGCCGGTCGCGCGCGACCATGCCGCTGTCGAAGATCACCGCGGCGTCGGCGCCGCGCTCGTCAGCCGCGATGAAGTCGACGATCGCGTGCCCGCCGGATTCCTCCTCGCCGTCGCAGGCGAAGCGGACGTTGACCGGCAGCTCTCCGGCCTGCGAGAGCTCGCGCGCGGCGCATAGCAGCAGGTACAGCTGGCCCTTGTCGTCGGCGACGCCGCGGCCGTACAGGTACTCGCCTCGGATCTCGGGCTCGAACGGCGGCGACTCCCACAGTCCGAGCGGGTCGGCCGGCTGCACGTCGAAGTGGCCGTAGCAGAGGACGGTCGGGGCGTGGTCGGCGTCGCGCGACGCGCGCACCTCGCCGACCGCGAGTGGCGCCCCGTGCCAGTCGATCAGCTCGCACGCTCCGCCGGCGCCGCGGATGAGCCCGCACACCCACTCGCCGGCCTGCACGACGTCGGCCGCGCGCGCCGGGTCGGCGCTGACCGATTCAATCCGTAGGAACTCCGCGAGCTCGTCGAACCAGGCCGGCACGCCGGCCACCCTACCGGCTCTGCTCAGTAGACCGCGGGCACGAACGTCTGCTCTTCGATCGGCGGCCGGATGTAAGCGTCCTCGGCGCGCGGTGGCAGCTCGAGCGGCGGTGGCGTCAGATCCTGGTACTCGATCAGCGACAACAGATGGGCGATGCAGTTGAGCCGCGCCCGGTGCTTGTCGTCGGCCTGGACCACGTACCAAGGCGCGATCTTGGTGTCGGTGTAGCGGAACATCTCGTCCTTGGCCCGGGAGTACGCGACCCAGCGGGCGCGGGACTCGAGGTCCATCGGGCTGAGCTTCCAGCGCCGCATCGGGTCGTGCACGCGCGCCTGGAAGCGCCGTTCCTGTTCCTCGTCGGACACCGAGAACCAGTATTTGATCAGCTGCACGCCCGAGCGCACGAGCGTGTGCTCGAACTCCGGGCAGGTGCGCATGAACTCCTGGTACTCGGACTCGGTGCAGAACCCCATCACCCGCTCGACGCCGGCGCGGTTGTACCAGGAGCGGTCGAACAGGACGATCTCGCCGGCGGCGGGGAGGTGCGCGACGTAGCGCTGGAAGTACCACTGGGTCTTTTCGCGCTCGGTCGGCGCCGGCAGCGCGACGACGCGGCACACGCGCGGGCTGGTCCGCTCGGTGATCCGCTTGATCACCCCGCCCTTGCCGGCGGCGTCGCGCCCCTCGAAGATCACGACGATCTTCAGGCCCTTCGCGCGCACATACTCCTGCATGATCACGAGCTCGCGCTGTAGTCGGAGCAGTTCCTTGTCGAACTCCTTGCGACTCAGCTTCGTGGGCTTGTCAGAACTGGGCTTTGCCTTGGCCATGCGCTCTTCTCCTCGTGATCTCGAGCCCAGTCTAGGCAGCTGGGCCGGTGCGCGCCATACGTGTTCAGGATGGCGGGAAGCCCGATTTGGCGGCGATCTGCGGGCCGTCGTCGACATGCAGCGTGACCGACAGCCTGCCCGGCGCGAGCCGGCGGTCCGGGACTCCGACGCGCGCCGAGCCGGTGACGGTCGCGCGCGCTGCGGACCCGAACCCTGACTTGACGTCGAACGCGCTCAGCCACACGTGACAGCGGGTCGAGCAGCGGACGGCCGCGACCAGCACGCGCCCGTGCCGCACATGCGCGACCGGGAGGATCGTGGCCGTCGGGCGGGGCGGCCCGGTCACGGGGCCGGCGGGCGCGGACCGGGCGACGATCTGGCTGAGGCGCCACGGCGGCACCGCTCCGGGGTAGCTGTATCCGACGCCGGCGCACGCGCCGTCGCGCGCGACGCGCAGGTCGAACGCGAACAGGTACATGCCGGGCACCCAGCCGCCGACGCTGGCGCCCGGCGGCTGACCCGGGCAGCCGTACTGACCGCCGCTCAGCACGACGCACCCGGTGCCCTGGGCCGTCTGGCAGGCCTCGACGCCGAGCTCGTCGAACTCGGTTCCCCAGCCACCGGTCCAGCGGCCGGCGGTGGCCGTGACGTGGTCGCCAAACCGTGGCGCGCCGACGATGCTGGGAGGGGCGACGGCGGTGACCCTTCCCTGCCAGGTGTCGCGCGCGCTGTACGTGCGTCCGCGCGCGGTGTCCGTAGCGATGAACACCGTGCCGGTGGGCTCGGGGCCGGGTTCGAGGATCGCGTGCTTGGTCACCGGGACCGCACGGCATGCGCTCGCCGGCGCCGGCGTGCAGATCGTCCACCGCGGAGTCTCGCCCGCGGCGCGCGAGTTCGCGACCAGCGACGGGTTGCCGGCACTGTCGAACACGGCCTGTATCAGCACTGCGCTCTTGATGGCCGCCCTCGGCGTTCTGGTTGCGCGGCCGAACGCGATCGCGCCCGCGAGGAGCGGCGCGCCGCCGGCGAGGGCGAGGACCAGCAGCGGAGTCCGCCACCGCCTCGCCCGCTGGTCCACGGCTCAGCCCGCGTCGGGAGTGGCGGCGAGCTGCGGTTCGGAAACCGGACGCGCAGCAGCAGCAGCAGCGGGCCGGTGTGCCGGGATCAGCAGCCCCGACAGCGTGCACACGATCAAGAACGCCGCTGCCAGCACGAACCCCTCGTTGAAGCCGGTCACAGTCGGGAGCCCGTGGGCCTGGTGATTGACGATGAACGTCGCCGACAGCTGGCCGCCAAGGGCTCCTCCGAGCGTGCGCATGACGGTGTTCATCCCGGTCGCGACGCCGGTCTGGTTGGGCGGCACCGCCTGGACGACCAGGTTGCCGAGCGCCGCGAACGCGAGGCCGATGCCGGTCCCGAGCAGGAACGCGGAAATCAACATGTCGTAGGGGTGGCGATGAGCGACAGCGAGCCAGATGAATGCAGCCGCGGTGAACGCGGAGCCCACGATCAATGCGGGCTTGGAGCCGAACCGATACGCGACGCGACCGGCGACCGCCCCGAGCACGCCCATGCTCAGGGCCGCCGGCAGCAGGTACAGGCTCGAGACGACGACCGACGCGCCGAACCCGAAGCCGGTGCTCTTCGGCAGTTGCGCGAACTGCGGGAACACGATGAACGACGCGTACATCCCCGCTCCGAGCAGGAACGCCACCAGGTTCGTCGTCCAGACTCCGCGGATTCGCATCAGCGCCATGTCGATGAGCGGCTCGCGGCTGTGGACCTCGACCCACACCCAGGCGCCGATCACGATCGCCCCGACCGCGAGCAACGCGATCGTCTTCGTGCCTCCCCAGCCCCAGACCGTCGTCTGCGCGATCGCGATCAGCACGCAGCACATGCCGATGCTCATCAGCGCCGCCGCCAGCCAGTTCACGCGACCGGGCGTGCGGATCGGAGACTCGGGCACGAACCGCCACGTGCACCCCGCCGCGATCAGCGTCACCACGAGCGGCAGCCAGAACAGCCAGTGCCAGCTCAGGTGCTCGACGATCAGCCCGCCCAGCACCAGCCCGAAGCCGCTGCCGATCCCGAGGATCGCGGAGATCACGCCGATGCTCCCCGCGACCTTGTCGGAGGGGAACTCATCGCGGACGATCGAGAACGACAGCGGGAAGATGCCGCCGGCGACGCCCTGGATCACACGCGCGACGATCAGCACCCCCAGCGAGGTCGCGACCGCGGCGAGCAGCGTCCCGGCGGCGAGAACGAGCAGCGTCCACACCAGCAGCCGCTCCTTGCCGTACATGTCCCCGAGCCGGCCGATGATCGCCGTCCCGACGGACGCGGACAGGAGGAACCCGGTCAGGACCCAGGCGACGCCGGTCTCGGTCGTGTGCAGGTCCTTCTGGATCGTCGGCAGCGCTGGGATCACCGCCGAGGCGAGCATCGCGTACGCCAGTCCCGCGACCAGCAGCACGGTCAGGATCACGTTCGTGTGAACGCGGTGTTGCTCGGCCGGTCCGCCGGACATGGCGTTCAGCTTAGGCCCTCGGCGAGGCCGGCAGGAAGTCGACCAGCAGGCGGCTGACCTCGTCGGGCGCCTCGAGCTGCATCCAATGCCCGGCCCCGTCGAGGCGCTCGTAGCGCCAGGCGCCGGCCACCTTCTCGGACGAGTTCGTCATCTGACGCTCGGTCAGCGCGATGTCGCCCGAGCTCCACACCCCCATCGTCGGCGCTTGGATCGGCCGCAGATCGCGTCCGGGGTGGAGCCACGACTCCGGCGGGATGTTCGCGCGGTACCAGTTCAGGGCCGGCGTCAGCGACCCGTTCGCCTCGAGCTCGGCGATCACCGCATCGGCGTCCGGGTGTCCGGCCCACGCGCGGAAGTGAGCCCAGTCATTGTTCGACAGCCACCGCTCGGCGATCCCCTTGAACTGGAAAAGGAGCATGTACCACGACTTCTGGTACTGCTCGAAGCCGCCCTTGCGGAACGTCGCCGGATGCCCGACCGACAGCGCCACCAGGTGGTCTACGTGGTCGGGTACGAACGCGGCCAGCGCCCAGGCGAGCGCGGCGCCCCAATCGTGCCCGACGACGTGCGCCCTCGGCGCGCCGGCGTCGTGCATGACCGCCACCACGTCGCCGACGAGCGCCTGCATCGCGTACGCGTCGACCTCGGCGGGCTTGTCCGAGCGGCCGTATCCGCGCAGGTCGGGGACGATCACCTTGAAGCCGGCGTCGGCCAGCGCCGGCACCTGGTGGCGCCACAGCCGCCCCGAGTCCGGGAAGCCGTGGAGCAGCACGATCGGGTGACCGTCGCCGGTCACCTCATATTCGATCCCGATGCCGCCGGCGTCTACGCGCATTTCCGGGCCCCCGTGTTTGTTCAGCGTGCCGTGTTGCCGGCGCGCACGCTATCGGAGTGGAGTCGCGTTCCGGCGCCTATTCGCGCCGGCGCCGGCTGTCGCGGTGCTCTGGCGAGTTATGCACCCCGGGACTCGCCAGAGAGCCGCTCAGGCCATCTTGACCGTCATGCTCAGGTGGCCGATGGTCTCGCCGGCGTGCACGACGTGCATGCCGACCAGGCCATTGATCGTCTTTGCCCACGCGGCCGAGATCTCGAGGCCTCCGCTCATCGTGCCCTTGGTCGTGGTCATATGCGTCTTGGGCGCGGTCATCGTCGCTATCTCGATCCGCTTGCCGTTGACGACCGCGGTCAGCTTGGCCGCGCCGCCCTTGTGGGTCAGGACATAGGAGTGGATCCGGACGACCTTGCTTCCGTTCTTGTACTGCAGGCCGCCCTGGGCGTTCATCGTGCCGCCCATCGTCGGGACGCTGATCGTGCCGCCCACCATCGGCATGGTCATCGCGCCGCTGCCGATCTTTGCCGGGCCGATCGGGGTTACGGTGATGCCGCGTGAGATCAGGAACGAGGTGATCTGCATCGACGCGCGCACGGTCGCGTGCCCGCCGACGACCTTTTCGGTCTTGGCCACGGCAGGCGCGGCGACCGCGAGCATGCATGAGCCGACCGCGAGCGCACCTGCGGCGGCCTTCGACAAACGGGACATTCAGAGCTCCTGGGGACGGATGACAGGAAACTGCGACGGCCCCGGAACGACCCCACTCGCGACCCAGGGAGCCGCCGAGAAGCCTACGCCGATGTCGTCGGGTGCGGGACATTTTCTGGGGGCGCCGCCGTTCTCCACGGCCTCTTCGGGCGAATTCAGGCAGTCTTCTGAGCGTGGGACCCTTCCGATACCGGCTGACAGCGCCCGAAAGCCTGATCAGCGTCGAGGACTACCGGCGCGCGGCCGGCAAGCGGGTCCCGCGGCTGGTGTGGGATTACATCGAGGGCGGCGCGGACGATCTCGTGACCGTCCGGCGGAACGTGACGTCGTTCTCGAAGTGGTCACTGCGCGCGCGGATGATGACCGCGTACCCGGAGCGCACGCTGTCGACGACGGTGGCCGGCGTCGAGCTCTCGCTGCCGGTGCTGCTCGCGCCAACCGGAGCCCTCGGGCTGTCGCAGTGGCGCGGTGACCTCGCCGCGGCGCGCGCCGCCGAGGCTGCCGGCACGCGCCTCGTGCTGAGCACCGCGTCGTCGTGGACGATCGAGGAGGTCGCGGAGGGTACGCACGCCGACCACTTCTTCCAGCTGTATCCGGGCGGCGACGAGACCGCGCGATTGATGGAGCGTGCCTGGGCGTCCGGCTACCGCGCGCTGTTCGTGACCGTCGACGTGCCGGTGATCGGCAATCGCGAGGGTGAGCGCCGCTACGGCTACACGCGCCGGGGGAACATGGACCGCAACCTCGTCCTCACCCCGAGCCATGCGGTCGACATGGCGCTACACCCGCGCTGGGTCGTGGACCTGTTACGGCACGGCCGCGGCTCGATGCGGACCCTGAACCCGGAGGGCGGCCTGCAGGCGACGTTCAAGTCGATCGAGATCCTCCACCGCGAGATCGAGCGCGCCACGTTCTCCTGGGGCGACCTGCAGTGGATCCGCGAGAACTGGCCCGGCGCGGTGTACGTCAAGGGCCTGCTCGATCCCGAGGACGCCGTGCGCGCGGTCGCGATCGGGTGCGAAGGCGTCGTGGTGTCAAACCACGGCGGCCGCCAGCTCGACCACTCGCTGGCGGCGCTCGACGCGCTCCCGCCGATCGTCGCGGCGGTCGGCGATCGCGCCGAGGTGTTGCTCGACGGCGGCGTCCGACGAGGCACCGACGTGGTCAAGGCGCTCGCGCTCGGAGCTCGCGCGGTCCTCATCGGCCGGCCGCAGATCTATGGCCTAATCGTCGGTCGTGAGGAGGGCGTCGTCGACGTGCTCGAGATCTTCCGCGCCGAGATCGACCGCGCGCTGACACTGATGGGCGCGGAGAGCGTGCACGAGCTCGACCGCTCGTGGATGATCGAGGAAGCTCACCCGGAGCTGTAGGCGGGCACGCCTTCGGGCGTGGCGGGAGTGCGCTGGACGTCCCGGCGGGTGATCGCGAGAAACGCGACCAGGCAGAAGATCACGACCGTCAGCGCGAGCGCGACGGTGCCGTCGCCGAGCCCGAGCCCGCCCGCGGTCTTCGGCTTGCCCATCCAGTCGGCGAACGACGCGCCGAGCGGCCGGGTCGCCACGTACGCGAACCAGAAGCACAGGACCGGGTTCCAGCGCAGTCGCCAGTAGCCGATCGCCGGGATCGCGATCACAGCGGCGAACAGCAGCCCGGACGCGAAATACCCGAGCCCGAACGTCGTCGCTGTCAGATCGCCTAGCGCCGTGCCCATCGCGAACGTCGCGACGACCGCGGCCCAGTAGAACAGCTCGCGCCGCGGCGTGTCGACGCTGTGGATCGAGAGCGTGTGCTCGGTCCGGTACCAGCCGACGAACACGGCGACGAGCACGACCGCGTACAGGAGGCTCGACGCGATGTACGGGACGCCGAACCCGACGTGGAGGACGTCGGCGGCCATCGTCCCGAATACACCGACGCCAACCACGGCCAACCAATACGTCCATGCGATGTACCGACGCACGCGGAACTGCAGCACCAGTGCGGCCACGAACCCGATGAAGCCCAGGCACACTGCGACCTCGGGATTCATCGCGTGGACGAGATAGTCGGAGGTCGATTCCCCCATTGCCGTCGACAAGGCCTTGATCGCCCAGAAGTAGGCAGTGATCTCGGGCACCCGGAGGGCGCCGCGGACCGTCAGGCTTCCGACCAGCTTGCGATCCATCACGGACTACAAACGCGCGGCGGGGTGCGGAAGGCGCGGCGGTAAGGGAAGTCTCACTGCTGTCAGGCGGGCGTCAGTTGAGGTGCGGACCCCATTCACGGCCGGCGCGCCACCGGCGAGTATGGGCTCCCGACCACCCGCCGAGCCCGGGGATGAACCATGATCGATGATCGCCGGCCCCTCCCACAGTTGGAGCACAGACCGTTCCTCACCGACAGCGGCCTCGAGACCAAGCTGATCTTCATCGACGGGGTCGAGCTTCCGGAGTTCGCGGCGTTCGTGCTGCTCGAGACCGCGGACGGGCGCCGTCGGCTGCGCTCGTACTTCGAACGGCACGCGCACATCGCCCGCGAGGCCGGGAGCGGGTTCATCGCCGAGGCGCCGACCTGGCGCGCCAACTCGGACTGGGGCCGAAAGCTGGGATACGACCGCGACCGGCTCGACGCGATCAACCAGGAGGCGATCACGCTCCTGGTCGATCTGAGAGATCGCGACGGGCGGGGTCGTGAGGACTACGTGATCAGCGGGTGTATCGGGCCGCGCGGCGACGGCTATGACCCTGCGTTCACGATCTCGCCCGAGGATGCGGAGCGCTACCACGCCGAGCAGATCGCGTCGTTCGCCCGCACCGAGGCGGACCTGGTGTCCGCGCTCAGGATCACGAACACCGAGGAAGCGATCGGCATCGCCCGCGCCGCCCAGAACGCGGGGATGCCGGCGGTGATCTCGTTCACGCTCGGGATCGAGGGCCGGCTCCCCTCGGGGGACGTCACTCGCGGACGCGATCCTCGACGTCGACGGCGCCACCGACAACGGGCCTGCCTACTACATGATCAACTGCGCACACCCGACCCATTTCGACGACGTGCTCGAACGTCGCGGGGGATGGCTCCGCCGGATCCGGGGGATTCGCGCGAACGCCTCGCGCCGGGGTCACGCCGAGCTCGACGCCGCCCTCGAGCTCGACGAGGGCGACCCCTACGAGCTCGCCGCCGACTACGCCTCGCTCGTGGCCAGGTTCCCCGACCTCACGATCCTCGGCGGCTGTTGCGGCACCGACGAGCGCCACATCGAGCAGATCGCGAGCGCCTGCATCACGTCGGCGTGGCCGCGCACGGCGGAGCGTTAGCCGCTCTCAGCGGCTGGCACGATCACGAGGCCGACCGGGTTCGTGCCGACAGGAACCGGGATCTTGACCGGCGAGGAGCGCTCCTCGGTGAGGAGCCCGGTGGGACCGATCCTGAGCGCGTGCAGCTGGTTGCCCTTGCCGGCCGGGATCTGGCGGGTGGCGCGCATGTCGAGCAGGAAGATCACGTGGCCGGTGGGGTCGATCTGGAAGTTCCAGGGGTTGCCGGGGCGGTTGAGAGCGACCGACTGAATCGGGCGCGGGTCGGTCGGGTCGCGGGAGATGTCGAACACCGTCAGGCTGTCGCTGCCGGCGTTGCCCGAGTACATCCGCGTGCCGGCTGCGTTCACGTGCGTCCAGCACGGCAGGAACGAGCCCGGGTTCGGGATCGCGCGGACGAACGTGAGCCGGGCCTGGTCGTTCCAGCGGTAGACGATCGTCTCGTCGAGGTTCGCCACCTGGGCGTATAGGAGCTTCTGGCGCGGGTCCGAGGCAAGTCCGGCGGGCCACACGTTGGGGACGCGATGCCCGCCCGGGAACACCGCCTTGGCGAGCCGCAGCGGAGAGTCCGGCCCTTCGGTCAACGTGCCGTTCGGGCCGATCCGGAACGCGCGGAACACGCCGGTCTCCTCACTCGTGATCAACACCTTGCGATCACGCGTGACGTACGCCTGCAGCGGCGAGGACCCCGGCGGCACGTCGATCGAGGAGATCGGGGGGCCGAGCGATCCGTTCGCGCGGACAAGGAAGCTCGTGTAGTTCGCGGGCGAGGAGGTCAGGTCGCGCACACCGTCCTGCGCCTTGTTGGCGACGATCAGCGTGCTGCCGGCGAGCCCGAGGCTCGTCGGCGCCTTCCCGTTCGAGGGGAACGGAGACCCGGCCATCGGGGTCAGTCCGCCGCCGGCGTGGATGTGGAAGACCGCGATCGTGTCCGAGCTCGAGTTGACCGCGAACAGCAGCGTGTGCCGCGGGTTCGTGATGATCTCCTGGTCGGCGTCGAGGACGCCGTGGTTGGACAGGTTGTGCGAGCCGCTGCCGTCTGTCGGGTAGCGTCGGATGCCGCGCGAGCTGAGGACGCCGTTGCGATAGCGGAAGGCGATGATCTCGTTCGAGTCGGGCTTGGCCGAGTTCGATTCGATGTACACGGTGCCGCTGAGGGTGGTCCGCCGAGCCGTCCGGGCCCGGGTGGCGCCGGCCGTTCGCATCGCGCCGGCGGCCGGCATCGCGGCGATCGCCGCAGCCGTGGCGATCACGGTGGCGATGCGGGCGCGGCGGTTCATCGCGTCACAGAATTTCAGGTCGCGCGGCCAGCGCGTTTCCGGCGTCGATCAACGCATGCCAGCGTGAGTCGAGCGTCTCCAGCGCGTACCGGCCGGCGGCCTCCTTGGTCGTGACCTCGCCGGTCGCGATCGTGTAGTGCAGCCGCGGAGCGCCGAGCGCGCCGGCCGCCGCGTACCGCCGGCCGAGTATCGCCGCCCGTCTGACGCCCGGGGTCAGCTCGAGCGGCGGCTTCGCTCGCCGGCGACGGCATGACGCTGGGGGAATTTCCGGGTCAGGCGACCGCCCCCGCCGGCGCGCGACGCCTCAGGCCGCCGGCTGCCGATCGATCCACGCGAGGATCGCCCGCGAGTGCGTGATCACGGTGCCGTCCGCGAGCTTCAGCGCCGGAAGCTTCTCAGCCCCGGTTGCGGCCTTCAGTTCGTCGCGCGAGCCCTTGCGAAGGAACGGAAACGGGCTGCCATGCCCCGCGATCACCTTCTCATACTCGATCCCCTTGGCCCTCATCGCTCCCTGGACCCGGCGGCACGGGTGTATGCGCGGGCCGCCGTCGTCGCCGCGGCATACGTACAGGGTCGGGACCGGGGGGCTGGTCGACATCTCCTGGCTACTCCTCGAGTTCGTCGATCCACGCGCTCGGCGCGAGCACGCCGTCGCCGCCCTCGGGACGGTCTGCGCCCACGGCGATCAACTCGAGCCCGTCCTCGCCGGCCTCGAACGCGCGGATCGCCTCCGGGCTGACCCGGACGACGTCCCATTGGGTGAGTGGATGCACGTCGTCGTCGATCCGGATGCGGCCCGAGCCGGCTACGACGACGTATGCCTCCTCCTGCTCGCGGTGGCTGTGCGCCACCGGCGAACGGAGTCCCGGGGAGTAGCGGAAGTAGCTGATTCCGAGGTGCTCCGAGTCGAGGTGCTTGCGCGCGAACCGACCCTCGACACCGGGTATACGCTCGCCCGCGGAGTCCTCGACGTTCATCAGGTTCTTGATCGTGAAGCGTGACATGGCCGGGATTGTCCTCCTGTAATCATCTAGGGGCATCTCGCGCCATCTGGGCGCCGGTGGAGGGCCCAGACTCGCTCAAACCAAGACAGGAGGAAGGGATGAAGATCGGCCGCTTGCTACTCAGACTCACCGTTGGCAGCCTGTTCTTTGGCCACGGCACGCAGAAGCTGTTCGGATGGTTCGGCGGGCATGGGCTCGACGCCACTGCGAACATGTTCGACAGCATCGGAATGCGGCCGGGTAACCGCAACGCGATCGCCGCGGGATTCGCGGAAGCCGGTGGCGGCGCCGGCATCGCGCTCGGCCTCGCGACGCCGCTGTCCGCGGCGGTGCTGACCTCGACCATGCTGACCGCGATCAACCGCGTTCATCTCAAGAACGGCCCGTGGATCACCAACGGCGGCTACGAGTACAACATCGTGCTGATCGCGGCCGTGCTTACGCTCGTCGAGGTCGGCCCTGGAGAGCTGTCGCTCGACCACCTGCTCGGCAACGAGCGGACCGGCCCCAGCTGGACGCTGATCGCGCTGGCGTTCGGCGTCGCCGGCGCCGTCGGCGCCCACCTGGCGGCCGAGTCCCAGCCCGCGCCGCTCGTCCCGGCGGATGCTGCGCCGGCCGATACCGCGTCGACGAACAGCGACTCGTCCTCGCCCGCCGAGACCGAAGAGGCGAGCACGACGCAGTAGCTCGCCAGCTGTCGAGGCGGGACTGTCAGCCGATTGTCAGAGATGGCGGCCATCCTCGGCGTGGGGCCGCGGATCTGGCTGCCCGCCCTCATGGACCCCTAAGCTGAGAATCGCTCCCGACCCGACCGGAGGTTGCCGACTGTGAGAAGGCTTGCGAGGTGGTGCTTCACGCACCGGCGGATCGCGGCGCTCGGCTGGGTGGTCGCGCTGGTCGCCCTGACCGCGCTTCACTCCGCGGTCGGCAGCGCCTACAGCGACAACTTCCGCCTGTCGGGAACGCAGAGCTTCGACGCGGTCAACCTGCTCGAGCGCAACGCGCCCAAAGCGTCGGGGGACACCGAGCAGGTAGTGATCGCTGTCGACCACGGGCGCGTGACCGACCCCGCGGTCCGCTCGCAAGTGGAGTCGATGCTCGCCGCGCTCGCGCGCCAGCCGCACGTCTCCGACGTCTCCTCGCCCTACGGGCCGCGCGGTGCGTCGCAGATCTCGCCCTCTGGCGAGGTCGCTTTCGCCAACGCCACGTTCGACGTCCAGGCCAACAAGATCACGGCGGCCGCCGCCAAGAACTTCGTCAACACCGCGCGCGCCGGCGGGGGCAACGGCGTCGAGGTCGAGGTCGAGGGCCAGGTCGCGGAGGCGGCCAACCAGCAGGGTGCGGGCGGCCTCCCGTTTGGGATCCTGGCCGCCGGGATCGTGCTGTTCATGGTGTTCGGCTCGCTGCTGGCCACGGCGCTACCGCTCGTGACCGCCGGCCTGTCGCTCGGGACCGGTGTCGCCGTCATCGGCCTGCTCTCTCACGTGATCCAGATGGCGTCGTTCAGCAACGAGTTGTCGCTGCTGATCGGCCTCGGCGTCGGCGTCGACTACGCGCTGTTCATAGTCACGCGCTACCGCCAGGGTCTGATGCGAGGGCTGAGCGGCGAGGACGCGGTCGTCGAGGCCCTCGACACCTCGGGGCGGGCGGTGCTGTTCGCGGGGATGATCGTGTGCATCGCGATGCTCGGGATGTTCGCGCTCGGGGTGAGCTTCCTCTACGGGGTCGCGATCGCGGCGTCGATCGCGGTCGCGTTCACCGTGCTCGCCTCGCTGACGCTGCTGCCGGCCCTGCTCGGGTTCTTCGGTACGCGCGTGCTGCGCCGCCGCGATCGCCGCGCGCTCAAAGACGGGAACCTCCGCACGAGCGACGAGTCCGCGGGGTGGGCGCGCTGGGCCGGCTTGCTGCGGCAACGCCCGGCGGTGTTCGCGGCGATCGCGGCCGGCGTGCTCGTGCTGCTCGCGATCCCGTTCCTGTCGATGCGGCTCGGCTCGGCCGACGCGGGCTCTGACCCGTCGGGCTCGACCACGCGCAAGGCGTACGACCTGCTCGCCAAGGGGTTCGGGCCTGGCTATAACGGACCGCTCCAGCTCGTCGCCCAGGTCTCGGGGCCGGAGCAGGAGGCCGCGTTCATGCGCGTAGAGCGGGCCGTGGCATCGACGCCCGGGGTCGTCGGCTCGACCCGGGCGAATTTCATACCCGGCCGCGCCCCGGGCCTGCCCGGCGTGGCGCTTGCCAACGTCTATCCCAAGGGCTCCCCGCAGGACGTCTCGACGTCGGATCTGCTGCACACGGTCCGCGACCAGGTCGTCCCGGACGCCGAGCGGGGAACCGGCCTGCACGTGCTCGTCGGCGGGCAGACCGCGATCTTCGACGACTTCGCCACCGTGCTCTCGCGCAAGCTGCCGCTGTTCCTGGCGATCGTGATCGGGCTGAGCTTCCTGCTGTTGATGGCAGTGTTCCGGAGCGTTGTGATCCCGGCGGTCGCCGCGGTGATGAACCTGCTGTCGGCGGCGGCGGCCTTCGGCGTGGTGACGCTGGTGTTCCAGGACGGCGTCGGCGCGTCGCTGCTCGGCATCGACAAGACCGGCCCGATAGAGGCGTTCGTGCCGGTGTTCATGTTCGCGATCCTGTTCGGCCTGTCGATGGACTACGAAGTGTTCCTCGTGACCCGGATCTACGAGGAGTGGCACCGCCGGCGCAACAACAGCGAGGCGGTGGCGCACGGGCTGGCCGCCACCGGCAAGACGATCACCGCGGCCGCGGCGATCATGATCCTCGTGTTCGGCGCGTTCATCCTCGGCGGCCAGCGGATCATCGACCTGTTCGGCGTCGGTCTGGCCACTGCGGTGCTGCTCGATGCGCTGATCGTCCGCTCGGTGCTCGTGCCGGCGCTGATGCTGATCATCGGCGACGCCAACTGGTGGTTGCCGGGGTGGCTCGGCCGGTTGCTGCCCCACCTCAGGGTCGAAGGCGAGAGCGCCCGCGCCACGACCAGGCACGCCCCGGCCGTGCCCGAGCCCTCCGCCGGCTGACCGTCTGGATGTGTCCCGGGGGCCGGCTGATTACACGTCGGTCTCCCGGGGCGCGTACCGGTGGTGGAGCATCAGCGCGTTTCCGTCCGGGTCCGAAAAGAACGCCATGTGACAGACGCCGGTGTCGAGTATGTCGCCGTGGAAGCTGACCCCGCGCTCCTCGAGAAGCCTGCGGCTCTCGGGGACGTCGTCGACATGGAGCGCGACGGGATTGCGGTTGACCTCGTGGGTCATGCCCATCTTCTCGGGGTCGAAGACGCTCAGCGTCAGGTTGCCGGTCTCGTACTCGGAGAAGTGGCGGTCCTCGAGGTACACCGAGCGCGGCAGGCCGAGCGTTTCACCGTAGAACCTCGCGGCGGCGGCGATGTCGTGGGTCGGGATGCCGACGAAGTCGACGCCGCGGACGAACTCCGGGCTGGCGGTCATCTGGTTTCTCCTGGTCGCGGGCTGTGGCGCTCAGGCTATCCGGCGACCGCCACCGCGCGGTGGCGACCACCGGCGCCCGCCACCGGGGCGGGTGGGGGCGCCGGATCGCGCCGGCCGACGGAGCCCCCGGCTCACTTCACCGCCCACGTGACCGGCGAGGTGTCGTAGGCGTCCGTTCCCGTGTACGCCACCTTCGTGATCCCGCCCGGGACGAGATACGTCAGGCACGTCTGGAAGCTCTGCCCGGCCTTGAGCGGGTTTGGCGTGTCGACGTCGTTGCATGGCGGGAACGTCCCGAAGAACGTCACGCTGTCCTGTGTGTTGCCCGTGTCGTCGACCCCCTGGACCGACACCGCGGGATCGTTTGACGACGTGTTGAACGAGGTCCTGCCGGTATTGGTGATCTTCACCTGGGCGTAGTACGGAGTGCTCGCCTTCTCGTTGGCGTCGAGCTGGATCCCGTTGAAGTCCTTGAGCGAACCCTTCTTGATCGACACGACCGCCACCTGGAGCCGGTAGGTCGGGCCGTTCCCGCCGCTGTTCGTCGTCGTCTGGAACGGGACCGTCGCCGGCTGGCCGACGGACAGCGCGGCGCCGGGGGCCGCGGTCTTCGCCGAGCCGCTCGTCGACGAGGCCGTCGCCGGCGTTGACGTGGCTGCCGTCGGTCGCCGGCGTGGCAGCGCTCGCGTTCGTGCCGACGGCGGCGGCCTTGGTGGTCGAACTGCTGCTGCTGCTGCTGCCGCCGCCGCCGCCGCAGCCGGCGAGAGCCGCCGCGAGCAGTGCCGCCCCGAGCACCGCGGGTATTCCACGGCGACTGACATGCATGGCCATCAGGTCCTCCTCAAGCTCTGGAAGTGAGCCGGCGCCTGCCCTCGGCTACCGACGAACCGCAGCTTTGCGAACGTTCGGCGACCTGTAAATCAGGGTGACCCCTGAAATTTCGGACCTCTTCCCCCTAGGTCTTATCGGGGGCCTGTCGGCCGGCTCAGGCGTTCTTGATGACGATCCCCTCGAGGATGAACGCCGCCCGCTCGGTCGAGTCGATCGCGTTCTCGAGGCGCTCGAAGATGTCCTTCCAGCGGATCACGACCATCGGGTCGATGCCGGTTTCGAATAGCGACGCGATCGCCTCGCGCGTCAGCCGGTCGCCCTCCTTCTCGAGCCGATGGACCTCGACCATGTGCTCGGTGATGTCCTTGAACCCCCGGATCAGCGGAATCGCATCGGCGAGCTGCCGGGTGGCGTCGCGCAGCACTCCCGCCAGCCGCTGCGCCTGCGCCATCGGCGCCTCGATCTTGTACAGCCCGAGGTAGTCGGCGACTTCCTCCGTGTAGTCGACGATGTCGTCCAGCGCCGAGGCCAGGTGAAGGATGTCCTCGCGATCGATCGGCGTGACGACGCTCTGATTGACCCGCTTGATCAAGTCGTGCGTGATCTGATCGCCGTCGTGCTCGCAGTTCAGAATGTCGCGCGCCAGGCCCTGGCTCTCCGGATAGCGCGCGAGCATCTCGTCGAGGAGCTCGGCGGCGCGCACGATATTCGCGCCGGCGCGTTCGAACAGGTCGAAGAACTCGCGGTCCGTGCCCCGCAGGAGGTTTGCGATCGACGCCATGCTTACTTTTCACCCCGGTGGCGTGATCGCCGTGATCGCATCCGGATCACCAGCCTGATCATCGCTACGTAGGATAGGCGGGGATGATGACGGGAATGGGAAAATTCATCGCACCTCCGGCGGGCAGAGCGACCCGGACGGTGGCCTGAGGCGAGAATGTCCTACAGCGCAGGGGAAGCTAGGGTCCAGCTACTCGACCAGGTTGCCGACGCGGCCGATCAGCTTGCGCTCGCGCTGGCGAGCCTCGGCGAGGCCTACGAGGAGCTCGACGAGCAGACGGCCGACGTGCTCGAGGAGCAGCTGTTCCGGCCGACGCAGTCGGCGTACGGCCGGTTGCGCCGGACCCACGCGGAGTTCGCCGCTCGTCACCGGTTGCCCGGACGCGAGTTCGAGGCGAGCTCCGGAGGGTTTCACTCGGCCGACCCGCGGGTGTACGTTGACCGCGCGACCGACGCGATGCAGCGCGCCGACCAGGTGCTCGCCGACCTTCAGGACTCGATGCTGCCCGTCGACGTCGGCGACCGCGAGCTCAGGGCGGGGCTGTCGGAGACGCGCGCGACGATCGCCGACCTGCCCGCGCGCGCCCGGCGGCTGATGCGAACTCAGGGGCGTTAGTGGCCCCGGCCGCACCGCCGCCGCCGTTTATGCCGATTGGCCAGGGGTAGCCTCGAAACAATCGCACGGGACGTGGACATCGTCCCGTAGGAGGTGAGGAGACATATGGCATACGCGCTCGCCCGATTGGTGCGGACCGTTGTCGGAGTTGTCGTGCTCGTGATCGTGGTCGGCGGGGTCTTGTTCCTGCTGTCCGCCAATCCGAGCAACGCCATCGTCCGCGACATCCACAACGCGGCAAGCTGGCTCGTCGGTCCGTTCAAGAACGTGTTCTCGATCAGCGGTCATCCCAAGGAGACGCTGGCGGCGAACTGGGGCCTGGCGGTGATCGTCTATCTGGTAGTCGGCGGCTTCATAGCGAGCCTGATCGCCCGGACGGGGACGCACGGCGTCCGCCGGACGAGGCCCGTGATCGCCGAGTAGTACGCGCTCGGAACGTCGGCGGCAACCGGTAAGGTTGCCGCCGACGTCGCCGTGCCAGCCGGGCCCCGTCGAAAATTGCCAGCCCGGCCCCGATAACGCGGACGTTTGGTACGTCCGCGGACCTTATGCGAACGTTCGTGAGGTTCATGCTTGGACTTCTCGTGTCGCGGGTATCACGCGTCCATGAATTCTCTAGCGATGGCCCGAACCGACTCGGCCGAGCTGTTCGTTCGCTGGCAGGAGCACGGCGACCGAAGCGCACGTGACGAGCTCGTCACCCGTTTCCTTCCGCTTGCTCGCAAGCTGGCCAGACGCTACGCCGGTGCGAGAGAGCCGTTCGAGGACCTGCTTCAGGTAGCGAGCCTTGGGCTGGTCAAGGCGGTTGATCGCTTTGACGCGGACCGAGGAACAGCGTTCTCGTCGTTTGCGGTGCCCACAATCCTCGGCGAGCTCAAGCGCTACTTCCGTGACTTGGGCTGGTCTGTCCACGTCCCGCGCGGTGCGCAGGAAATGGCGCTCAAGGTCGAAGAGGCTCAGCAGACGCTGACCAGCAAGACCGGCCGTCCGCCGAGCGTGCCAGAACTGGCCCAGTATCTTGAGATGAGCATCGAAGACGTGCTCGACGCGCTCGAGACCGCCGGCGCCCATCACTCCACTTCGCTCGACGCTCCCCGGGAGGACGCCGAGGGCGACACAGGGTCACTCGCCGATGCCTTCGGGCAGGAGGACGAGCGCTTCGAGTTGGTCGACGCGAGCGTCACGATCTCTGCCTCCGCGCATCAACTGTCCCCGCGCGAGCGCCACGTGCTGGCGCTCAGGTTCGTGCAGGACATGACGCAGACGCAGATCGCCGAGGAGATCGGCGTCTCGCAGATGCAGGTCTCGAGAATTCTGCGTCGAGCGCTGGCTCGCCTGCGCGAGATGACGGAGGGTGGCGACGAAGCGTCCGTCAGCTGACGCTTTCCTCGATCAAACGGCGGGGGCCACAGGGGATCGGCACTTCCGGCGCGTGCGCCCGTGCTCGGCATTGCATTCGGAACGCCGAGTCTTGGGCGGGCGCGCCGTCCGCACGCGTGTGGCGTTAGTCTTCACTGCGCGGATGCACGGGGCGCCGTCCGGCGAGGCGGCACGACTGCATCCGGAATTGCGTTGCGGGGCTGCACGAGTTCATCCGCAAACGCGTTCGAACCAAACTTCGGTGCGCCTTGGCGAAACCTGCATCCCCCACCGGTCCGAGAGTTGCTCGACCAGTCGCAGTCCCCAACCGCCGGCGGTGGTGTCCTGCGCGGTCCGTGCAACGAAGCCGGGTCCGTGGTCGAGCACCGCGCAACGGATGTCTCCGTTGACGCACAGGTCGAGCATGACGGGGATGCCGTCCTCCCCGAGGCCGTTGTCCTGGTTCCCGTGGACGATGCCGTTCGTGACCAGTTCGCTGACCATCAGCTTGACGTCGTCCAGTTCCCGCGCTGACAACCGCGCAGACAGTTCTTCCGCGATGATGCGGCGTGCCTGCGCCGGTCCCTCGGGCCGGGCGTCGATCTTGTAGAGAGTGCGTACACGTGAATCCATGACTCGAAGTAGGTTTACCCCGCAACCGGAACTCAAAAGCATTCGAACCGCAGCGTGCGTGTGGGCGCCCCGGCACCGGGGGAATCTGTGGCGATGAGCGAGGACTCGCCGGCGGTTCGCCTCGAGCTCGACTCGCGCCCCGAGACGCTGACGCTCGTGCGCGGAGTGCTCGCGGGCGTCGCCGAGCTGATCGGGCTCGATCCCGAGCTCCTCGACGATTTGAAGACCGCGGTCAGCGAGGCCTGCAACAACGTCGTGATGCACGCCTACGACGGCGAGACCGGTCCGCTCGGCGTGCGCATGTATATCGATCCCGAGGCGATCGAGGTCGTCGTCGAAGACCAGGGATCCGGCCTTCCCCCGCTCGCCCCGGCCGACGAGACGATCCGCGGCGTCGGCTTGTCGGTCATTCGCGCGCTTGCCGAGCACGCCGAGTTTCGCGCGATCCCCGAGGGCGGGACCGAAGTGCGGATGTCGTTCGACGGCCAGCGCGACGGCAAGCCGCTGTTCCACCTTCCGAGCACGGCGGGGCCTGACGACCTGGACGGATCGTGGCTGTCCGGTGACGCGGTCGTATCGCTGTCGCCGATCAGCCTCGTGGCCGGAGTACTCGGTCGCGTCGCCCGCGCGCTCGCCGCCCGGGCGCGCTTCTCGCTCGATCGGTTCTCGGACGTGTATCTCGTCACCGACGCGATCGCGGCGCATGCCGGGAGGGCTGCCAAGGGCCCGAGGCTGTCGTTTGCGATCTCGGCCGGCGCGCAACGGCTCGAGCTGACGGTCGGGCCGTTCGTCGACGGGAGCGGCGGGCAGCTGTCACACCAGGCGTCCGACTACAGCGCGGCCTCGGCGCTCTCGAAGCTCAGCGACGAACTCGAGATCCGCCGCGAGGGCGGCGCGGAGGTCCTGCACGTCGTCATGGTCGACCGGCGCCGCCCATCGGCCTGAGACTCCGTCTCACAGCCCCGTGCGCCCGAGCGGCCCCTCTCACTCGTCTGGGAGCAGCTCCTCCGGAGCGTCCACGAGCGTCAGCCGGTCGCCGACGCCAGTCAGGCTGAGCAGCCGCGAAACCTGCTGGGGACCCCTGACCATCGCCAACCGGCGGCCCTGCTCCTCGGCGCGCTGGTGAGCGCGAACGAGCACGCTGAGACCGGTCGAGTCCATGAAGTCGAGCTCTCTCAGATCGATGATCAGCAGATCGGAGTCCGACGACGCGACGCGGTCAAGCTCCTCCTGGAGCGCGGGACTTGACGCGAGATCGAGCTCGCCGCTGACGGCGATGACGGTTGCCCGACCTTGGTTGCGGACCTCTAGCCGGAAGTGACTCTGCATCGGGGGAGCGAGCCTACTGATCTTGGCGGGCGGATGCTGGGCTCGCCGTTGCGCCAGATTGTCGGTGATCCGCTTGGATCGTCGGGTTTGGACGCCCGACCGCGACCCAGCCCGCAAACAGGCCGATGCGGCCGCGCCGAAGCCGCGGCGATCGGTGGTCGCACCAGCGGAGCGAGGACGTTCGATGACGTACAGCCGGTCGGGGGGAATGGCGTGCCGGCGCGCGTCGCCCCCGCGCGCATCGGGTAGGCAATGTGGGCGGAGGAGAAACTTCCCTCGCACCCAAAAGGAGGAGCGGAATGGTCGCATTGCTCGCACTACTGCTGATCCTCGCCATTTTCGGCGGGCTCGGCTTCGCCGCCCACATTCTGTGGATCATCCTGATCGTGGCTGTGGTCCTGTGGCTTGTCGGCTTCCTGGTCGGAGGCGTCGACTCCGGGGTCGGCGGGCGACGAAGGTGGTATCGCTGGTAGAGGAGGAGAGCGCTGGCCGGGCGGCTTGACGCTGCCCGCCGGCCTCGCCGTCTTCTACGGCCGCGGCCGTCTTCTACGGCCGCGGGTTCACGTCGCCGGTCAACTGGCGCAGACGCTGTAGCGACCGGCGCAGGAGCCGCGAGACCTGCATCTGCGAGACGCCGACGCGCTCGGCGATCTCGGACTGCGTGAGATCCTCCCCGAAGCGCAGGAACAGGATCTCGCGCTCGCGCTGGGGCAGGTGCTTGGCGGCGGCGAAGATCGTCGTCTGGTCGTCAACCAGCCCGAGACGCTGATCCTCGTCGCCGATCGCGTCGATCCGCGAGACGTCCTCTTCGCCGGCGAGCGGGGCGTCGAGCGACACCGTGCCGTACGCCTCGGCGACCTGGAGGCCGTCGAGCACCTCCTCCTCACTCAGCTCGAGGTACTGCGCAAGCTCGTCGACCCGCGGCGGGCGCCCCGTACGCGCGCTGATCGCCTGCTGCGCCTCGTTGATCCGGCGCGCGCGCTCCTGGGCGCCGCGGTCGACGTGGATCGCCCACCCGGTGTCCCGGAAGTAGCGCTTGAGCTCGCCGACGATCGTCGGAACCGCGAACGACGTGAACGCGAAGCCGCGGTCCGGATCGAATCGCTCGACCGCCTTCACCAGGCCCAAGCTGGCGACCTGGACGAGGTCGTCGTAGGGCTCGCTCGACTGCGCGTAGCGCCGCGCCAGCTTCCGGGCAAGCGGTAGGAATCTCGCGATCAGCTCGTCGCGCGCGTCTCGGTCCTGGGCCCGGCGCCAGCGCTCGAAAAGCTGTTGCGAATCAGCAGCGGACACGGGCCCACCAACCGGGGTCCCCGACACCTCGAACGTCCTTTCGCAGACGATCCACTTTTAGCACAGAACATTGTTCCCGGTGGCACAAGCTCGCCCTGCGATTTTCGTTCATCGGAGACCCCAGATGCGTGGTCGGGGTCAGGCAGCGCGCCGCGTAACCGTGCGTCGGCCCCGGTCGAGTGCTCTGGCGCCCCGCCGCTCGAGCCGGTTGAGCCGGCGCGCTCGCGTACCGCGGCTCGCGTATGTGAGCGCGGTGTCGCGAAGCGCGTCGCCGGCGGTGGCGATCGCGCCGACCGGGATCAGCAGCGCGCGCTGCGCCCCCCGCGCCACGGCGCCGAGCCGCGTGCCGGCGTCGTCGACGGCCTTGGAAGCCGTACCCGCCGCGTTCGCGGTGGTGGCGCCGGCGGTGCGCGCCGTGCTCCGCGCGCTTCGCGCGGTCCCCGATGCGGCCCCGCGCGTGCGCCGCGCCGAGCTCCTGGTTGCGGTCGCGCTCCGCTTCGCGGCGTTCCGCTTACGGGTCGCCGCGGCGCGCTTGGCGGCGGCCTGGCGCTGAACCGGGGTCTGAGTTGCCATCGGTGTCTCGTCTCCTCGTGTTGGTGTCGATTCCACTGGCTCGCGTGGCCGCGGTGGCTGCTGCCGGCCGTAGCGCACACTGCCCCGGGTCCCTCGTCCGCCCTGGGGCGCCCTCTCCACCCGCACGTTGCGATACTCACCGCAATGCCCGCTTCCTACACCTCGCCGCTCGCTCAGGAGCTCGCGCCGGACGTCCTCGCGCGGTTCCTGCGCTATGTGCGAATCGACACACAATCCCGCCGCGACCGCACCTCGTCGCCGAGCACCCCCGGCCAGCTCGAACTCGGGCGCGTGCTGGCGGCCGAGCTCGAACAGGCCGGCCTCGATGACGTCCAGCTCAACGAGCACGGGTACGTGCTCGCGACGCTCGCGGGAAACGGGGTCGGCGCCGGTACCGGCGAGGTCGTCGGCCTGATCGCGCACATGGACACCAGCCCGGACGCGCCCGGCCAAGGCGTTGAGCCGATCGTCCACAACGCCTACGACGGCGGAGTGATCGAGCTCCCGCGCCAGGGCACCGTGCTCGACCCGGCGAGGATGCCCGAGCTCACCGAGAAGGTCGGGCACGACATCGTCACGAGCAGCGGCGACACGCTGCTCGGCGCCGACGACAAGGCCGGCGTGGCCGAGATCATGGCCGGGGTCGCCCACCTGGCCGCGCATCCCGAGCTGCCGCGGCCGACGCTCCTCGTCGCGTTCACGCCCGACGAGGAGATCGGCGAAGGCGCGACGCTGTTCGACGTCGAGCGCTTCGGCGCGCGGTGCGCCTACACGCTCGACGGCTCTGATCTCGGCGAGCTCCAGGACGAGACGTTCAGCGCCGTCGAGGCGATCGTGACTGTGCGAGGCGTCGAGGTCCACCCCGGATTTGCGACGGGCAAGCTCGTCAACGCGCTGAGGCTGGCGGCGAAGATCGTGGCCGCACTGCCTTCGGACTCGCTGACGCCTGAGACGACCGCGGATCGCGAGGGGTTCATCCATCCGTATGAGATCTCTGGAACCGCGGGCAAAGCCGAGGTCAGGTTCATCGTTCGCGACTTCGACGACGACCTGCTCGACCGCCACGTTGGGCTGCTCGAGCGGACCGCCAGGGAGGTGACGGCGTCCGAGCCGCGTGCCGATGTCGAGGTCTCCGTGCGCGAGCAGTACCGGAACATGCGGCGCGTCCTGAGCGGCGTGCCAAACGTGACCGAGGCCGCGGAAGCCGCGATCCGGGCCGAGGGGATCGAACCGATCCGCCGGCCGATTCGGGGCGGCACCGACGGCTCGAAGCTGACCGAGATGGGGCTCCCGACACCGAACATCTTCACCGGAGGGCACGAATACCACTCGGTGCGCGAGTGGGCGTCCGTGCACGACATGGCGGCGGCGGCGGCGGTCGTCGTGCGCCTCGCGGAGGTCTGGTCGCGGAACGGCGATGCAGGCTAGCTCGCCCGGCTCGCTGGCCTCGCTCGACGGCGAGGTGATGCTCGCCTCCGAGGCGACGATCCCCGCCACCGACGAGGGCCTGATTCGCGGTGACGGCGTGTTCGAGGTGATTCGGCTGTACGACGGACAGCCGTTCGCGTTCGACCGCCACCTGGCTCGGATGGAGCGTTCGGCGCGCAACCTGCGGCTTGAAGTCGACCTCGAGGCGATCAGAGCCGACGCCTGGCGGCTGCTCGCGCACGCCGGCTCCAGTCACGCGGACGACCTGCTGCGGATCGTCGTCACGCGCGGCGGACGGCGATTGCTGCTGACCGAGCCGATGCCCGCGGTCCCGGAGATCGTCCGGCTCGGATCGGTGACATATGCGCCGACCCGGATCCTCGACGGCATCAAGTCGCTGTCCTACGGCCCGAACATGCTCGCGGGCCGGCTGGCGCGTGAGCGGGGGTTCGACGAGGCGCTGCTCGTCACCCCGCACGGTCGTGTGCTCGAGGCGCCGACGAGCTCGATCTTCTGGGTCAAAGACGGCGAGTTGCTGACCCCACCGCTCGACGAGCACATCCTCGCGTCGATCTCGCGGGCGATCGTGATCGAGGCCACCGGGGCCGCCGAGCGCTCGTGCACGCTCGACGAGCTGACCAGCGCTGACGAGGCCTTCCTGTCTTCGACGACCCGCGAGGTGCGGGCGATCTGCGCGATCGACGAGCGCCCGTTCGACGCTCCCGGCCCGGTCACGTCGCGGACGGCAGAGGTCGTCGAGGCGCTCGTCGCTGCGCAGCTGGACGCCGAGACCCAGCGGCTCGACGCCGAGCGGCGCCGGCCGGCCAGCGACACCCGATGAAGATCCTCACGGTGATCGGAAACCGCCCCCAGTTCATCAAGGCGGCGGCGGTCTCGCCGCGGCTGCGCGAGCGCCACGAGGAAGTGCTGATCCACACCGGCCAGCACTTCGACGACGACCTGTCGGCGGTCTTCTTCACCGAGCTCGGGCTGCCGGCGCCCGACCGCGAGCTCGAAATCGCGCTCGGGTCGAACACGTCCCAGACCGCCCGGATGCTGAGCGCGCTCGAGTCGGTCCTCGACGAGGAGGCACCCGACGCCGTACTGGTCTACGGCGACACGAACTCGACCCTTGCCGGCGCGCTCGCCGGCGCCCAGGCCGGCGTCCCGGTCGCCCACGTCGAGGCCGGCATGCGCTCGTTCGACCGCTCGATGCCCGAGGAGCTCAATCGCGTGCTCAGCGACCACGCCGCGTCGCTGCTCTTGTGCTCGTCGGATGTTGCGGCCGCGAACCTGCGCCGGGAGAGCGTGGTCGGAACGGTCGAGGTCGTCGGCGACGTGATGGTCGACGTCGCGCTGGCGATGCAGCCGCGCGCCCGCGAGCGCGTCGACCTGGTCGCCGCGCGGGGGGTTACGCCGGGCGAGTATGTGCTCGCCACCGCTCACCGCGCCGGCAACGTCGACCATCCAGCGCGTCTGGAGAGGCTCGTGGATCTGCTGCTGCAGGTGCCGCTGACGGTCGTTTTCGCGGTCCACCCGCGTACCCGCAGCCGGCTCGTCGCGGCAGATCTGTTCGATCGCCTGGAGCGGTCGGGGCGGGTTGTGATCACCCCGCCGCTCGGGTATGTCGAGCTCACCGCGCTGCTGTGCCACGCCCGCGCCCTCCTGACCGATTCCGGCGGTCTCCAGAAGGAGGCGTACCTCGCCGGCGTGCCGTGCATCACCCTCCGGGACCGCACCGAATGGACCGAGACCGTCGAGCGCGGCTGGAACACGCTCGTCGATCTCGACGCCGGCGCTGCGCTGCGCGCGCTCGAGTCACAGCCGCCCCACGAGCGGCCGCCGCTGTACGGAGACGGTCGCGCCGGGGAACGCGTCGTGTCGGCTCTTACACTCCACCTGGGATGAGGCGCTGCCTGCTGTGACTTCGGACTCGCTCCGTATCGCCGTCGTGGGGCTCGGTTACTGGGGCCCGAACCTGGCGCGCAACTTCGCCGCGATCACAGGCTGCGAGCTGGCGTGGTGCTGCGACCCGTCGCCGGAGGCCCGCGAGCGGCTCACTCGGAGCTTCCCGCAGACCCGCATGACCGGGGACCTCGCCGAGGTGCTCGCCGACGACACGCTCGATGCGGTCGCGCTCGCGACCCCGGTGGTGACGCACGCCGACCTCGCCGTGCGCGTGCTCGAGTCCGGCAAACACTGCTTCGTCGAGAAGCCGCTGGCCCAATCAGTCGCGGACGCCGAGCGCGTGGTCGCCGCGGCGGAGGAGTTCGGCCGGGTGCTGATGGTGGGGCACCTGCTCGAGTACCACCCCGGCGTGCAGCAGCTCAAGCAGCTGACCGAGTCGGGCGAGCTCGGCGACCGGATCTACTACATCTACGGGAACCGGCTGAACCTCGGCAAGCTCCGCGCAGACGAGAACGCGCTGTGGAGCCTCGGCGCGCACGACGTCTCGGTCGTGTTGTACCTCGCCGACGAGGATCCGTGGGAGGTCGTCGCGCACGGGGAGTCGTACGTCCAGGAGCGCGTCGAGGACGTCGTGTTCTGCTTCTTGCGTTTCCCGTCCGGACTGTGCGCGCACCTGCACCTGTCGTGGCTCGACCCGCACAAGGAACGCCGGTTCACGGTCGTCGGCTCGCGTAGGATGGCGACGTTCGACGACATGGCACTGGAGGGGAAGCTGAGCATCTTCGACAAGGGCTTCGACCAGGTGTCCCGCGGCTACGGCGAATACATCACCCGGACCGGGGGGATCGTCTCTCCCCAGCTCCCGAACGTCGAGCCACTGCGCGTCGAGTGCGAGCACTTCGTCGACAGCGTTCGCCACGGGCGCCGCCCGCGTTCTGATGGCGCGAGCGGCCTGCGTGTCGTACGCGTGCTCGAGGAGCTTCAGCGTTCGCTCGACGCGTCGGCGCGCGCCGCCCGCGTTGCCTCGACCCCCGGATAGACAAGGAGACGGCGATGGAGACCTGGGACGTCAGCTCGCTCGAGATCGAGCCTCACCACCCGCAGGTGCTGCGCTCCGACGATGAGACACGCGCGATCGCGATTCAGCTGCCCGCCGGTGAGCAGCTCCAGTCTCACCAGGTGCACGAGCGGACGTACATGATCGTCGTTGCCGGCGAGGTCAAGATCTCCCAGGACGGGGGAACGGCGTCCGGCGGACCCGGACTGCTTTCGCATTTCGAGCCGAACGAGCGCCGCACGATCGAAGCGATCAGCGACGCCCGGCTGGTGCTGGTGCTCGCGCCGTGGCCCGGCCAGGGACATCCGTCGCGGTCGCCGGCGTAGTGGCGGCCCGGGTCAGGCCGTCGCGGTTGTCGGGTAAGGCCCGGGTCAGGCCGCCGCGGAGGCGGCGTTCCCCGAGCCTGCCATCTGGGCGCCGGCGTCGGTCCAGATGACCTCTTCGCGGCCCGGGCCGACGCCGATCAGCGCGATCGGGACGCCGACGATCTCCGATATGAACTGCAGGTAGTCGCGCGCCGCGGTCGGCAGGTCCGACTCGTCCCGGCACTCGCTCAGGTCCTCGCTCCACCCGGGCAACTCGACGTAGTCGCCGGTCACGTGGTGGAGCATCGTCTGGTGGTAGGGGAAGTTGTCGAACTCCGCGCCTTCCGGGCCGCGGTACCGCGTGCATACGCACAGCCGCTCGAATCCCGACAGCACGTCGAGCTTCATCACGGCCAGCGCCGTCAGCGAGTTGATCCGCGCGGCGTAGCGCAGCGCGACCAGGTCGAGCCACCCGACCCGCCGGGAGCGCCCCGTGGTGGTGCCGTACTCGCCGCCGCGCTCGCGGATCTCGTCGGCGATGTCGCCGTCGAGCTCGGTCGGGAACGGTCCCGCGCCGACGCGCGTCCCGTACGCCTTGATCACGCCCCACACCTCGTCGATGTCCTTGGGCCCGACGCCGGCGCCGACGCACGCCGCTCCCGCCACCGGGTTGGACGACGTGACGAACGGATAGGTCCCGTGGTCGATGTCGAGCAGCGCGCCCTGCGCGCCCTCGAACACCACCGTATGACCCGCGTCGAGCTGCTCGTGGACGAGCCGCACCGTGTCGGCGATGTAGTTCGCCATCCGGTGCCCGTAGGTCAGGTACTCCTCGGTGATCGTCTGCAGGTCGAGCCGCGGATCCTTCGCGAACGGTCGCAGCGACAGCCGCTTGGGCTCCAGCGCGGCGATGATCTTCTTCTTCAGGATCTTCTCGTCGAGCAGATCCTGGACCCGGATCCCGAGCCGCGCCGCCTTGTCCGCGTAGCACGGCCCGATGCCGCGCCTGGTCGTCCCGATCTGCAGCTTGCCGAGCTTCGCCTCGCCGGCGTGGTCGAGCATCATGTGGTAGGGCATGATCAGGTGCGCGTTGGCCGAGATCCGCAGCGATCTCGTGTCGACCCGGCGCCGGCGGAGCTCGTCGAGCTCGTCGGTCAGCACCCGCGGGTCGACCACCACGCCGTTCCCGATCACGCACAGCGTGTTCTTGTGCAGGATGCCCGACGGGATCAGGTGGAGCTTGAACGTCTGCCGGCCGCGCACGATCGTGTGCCCGGCGTTGTTCCCGCCCTGAAAGCGCACGACCGCATGGGCCCGCTCGGCGAGCAGGTCGGTGACCTTTCCCTTGCCTTCGTCGCCCCACTGAGCGCCAACCAATACGATTCCGGGCATCGGCGTCCAGTGTACGCACGGCAAGGGCGGCAGCCGCTCAGGACGGTCATCGTGACCGCTGCCGGCATTCCGGGGCCCGGACCGACGCCCGGTCCGCCCGATCCGGCCCCGCCGGCACCCGGCCCGGACCCGTCGCCGGCGCCCACTCCGCCGGACCCGTCGCCGCCCTCGCCCACGCCCGACCCGACCCCGCTGCCCGGGCCGCAGATCTGAGGGGCGCCGGCGCTCGTGGGCGCCGCAGGTCCGAGCCCTCGCCGCGCCACTCAGCCCGGACCGGGGTTGGCCCCGACGAGCTCGATTCGGTTGCCCCACGGATCGGCCGTGAAGAACCGCCGCGTCCCGGCGATCGCGTCGTCCCACGTCACCGCACAGCCCGCGGCCGCAAGGCGATCGGCGAGGCGATCGAGGTCTGCCGCGCGGACCAGGAGCGCCGGGTGAGCCTTGGTCGCCGGCGTGAACCGCTCCGCGATGCCGACGTGGAGCTGGTGACCGTCGCCGCATGCGAACCACACCCCACCGCGGGCGCGGAGCGCGTCGGGCTTGCGCAGCTCGGCCATGCCGAGCACCTCGCCATAGAACCGGCGGGCCTCGTCCTCGCTCCCGCTGGGCGCGGCGACCTGGACGTGATCGAGCCCGATCGGTGAGACGTCGGTCACGGGTTGATGATCGCACGACCCTGATGACCGCCCGGCGTGCGCGGTAGCTTCTAGCCATGACGGACGAGCAGCACAAGACCGAAGAGCTCAAGGTCATCCAGACCGAGCGCGAGGCGGCCGAGCGACAGCAGGCCGAGGCGGCGCTCGACGAGGACGAGGCCGCCCAGCACGAGCGCCGCGCCGAGAAGGCGCGCTACTTGAGGGAGAAGCTCGAGGAGCGGGCGGAGTCTGAGCGGCAGCTGGACGAGTAGAGCGCGGCGGCGCTCACGCCGTCCGTAGATCCATCCGCCGGTCCTCGCCGCGCAGCGGCAGCGGATCGCACATCTCGGCGAGGCGCGAGACCGTCCGCTCGGTGATCTGCTCGCACAGAGCCCCGCGGTCAAGGTTGGTGGTGATCAGCATCGACCGCTGGTCCTCGTAGCGCGCGTTGACGATCGAGTAGAGCTCCTCGAGCACCCAATCCGTGCTCCGCTCGGCGCCGACGTCGTCGACATGCAGGAGGTCGACTGCGGTCAGCCGGTCGAGCAGGTTGACGTGCGAGCGCTCGGCCCGGTGCGTGTCGCGGATCTCGTTGAGCAGGCGCGGCAGCGAGTAGATCGCCACCGAGCGGCCGGCCTTCAACGCCGCCTTCGAGACCAGCATCGCGAGCGTCGTCTTCCCGGTCCCGACCTGGCCCATGAACCACAGGCCGCGGCCGGCGTCCAACTGGTCATCGATCGTATCTGCGAATCGCCGCGTCGCTGTGACCACGGCGGTCGGCTCGATCTCGGTCACCGGATACCGCTCGAACGCCACGTCCTGGTAGCGCCGGGGAATCACCGCCGACAGGCTCCGGGCCTTGCGCACCGCGATGATCTGCCGCCGACACCGGCAGTCGTACGCGGTGTTCGTCGCCTCGTCGTAGACCAGGCCGCTGCCGTCGCAGACGTCGAACGGGCAGGCGCTCACGTCCCGGCCCCCCGCCCACTCACGCCGCGAACCGCTCGCCGGCGTAGTTCATGAACTTCGGGTACTCCTTCTGGAACGTCAGCACGATGTCGCCAACCGGTCCGTTGCGGTGCTTGGCGATGATGATGTCCGCCTCCCCGGGCCGCTCGGAGTCCTTCTCGTAGTACTCCTCGCGGTAGATGAACATCACGAGGTCTGCGTCCTGTTCGATCTGACCACTTTCACGTAGATCGGACAGGATCGGCCGCTTCTCGCCACCGCGCTGCTCGACCGCACGACTTAGCTGCGACAGGGCGATCACCGGTACGTTGAGCTCGCGGGCGAGCGACTTGAGGCCGCGCGAGATCTGGCCGACCTGCTCCACACGGCTTTCCACCCGGCCCTCGTGGCGCATCAGCTGGAGGTAGTCGATGATGATCAGGCCGAGCCCGTCCTCGAGCTGGTGGTGCAGCCGACGTGCCTTGGCGCGCACCTCGAGCACGCCGGTGTCGCTCGAGTCATCGATCCACAACGGTGCGCCCGACAGGCGCTGACAGGCGTCGAGGATCTTCGGCCAGCGGTTCTCGGCCACGCGGCCCTTGCGGAGCTCCTCGCCGCGGATCCGGGCCTGGGAGGCGACGAACCGCTGCGCGAGCTCGGACTCGGACATCTCGAGCGAGAACAACGCGACCGCGCTCGGCTGCTGCCCCGGGTGCCCGGACCCGAGCACCGCGTTCTCGGCGATGTTCGCGACCAGCGCCGACTTCCCCATCGACGGCCGCGCGGCGATGATGATCAGGTTGCCCGGCTGGAAGCCGCCGGTGAGCTCGTCGAGGTCCTTGAAACCGGACGGCGTCCCCGTCAGCGCCGTCTTCGCTGTGGACAGCCGGTGAAGCTTGTCGGTCTCCTGGTCGAGGATCTCGGCGATCGGGCGGAACTTCTTCTGGCGGTCGTCGTGCGCGACCTCGAGCACCGAGCGCTCGGCCCGCTCGACGAGGTCGCGCGGGGCCGCCTCGCGGGCGAGGACGCTTGCCTGGATCTCGTACGAGGTCGTGAGCAGCGCCCGAAGCTGGGCGTTGTCGCGGACGATCTGCCCGTACTCGCGGGCGTGGCCGGCGGCCGGGACCCAGCCGGCCAGCTCGTCGATCGCCGCCGGCCCGCCGATCTCCTCGAGCTTGCCGTGCTGGCGTAGCGTCTCCGCGACCGTCAGATGGTCGATCTTCCGGTCGCTCTCGTACAGCGTCATCATCGCCGCGAACACCGCGCCGTGCTGCTCGCGGTAGAAGTGATCTGGCCGGAGGTGCTGCTCGACGAGCAGCGCGTGGAGGTGGCGCTCGTCGAGCAGGACGGCCCCGAGCACCGACTTCTCGGCCTCCAGATTGTGGGGCGGAACGGCGATGCTCTGGACGGCGCTCATGGTCGGTCCGAGTCTAGGTTCGAGGCAGGCGTCCTCGCGCGAGGCGTTCCCGCAACCAGCGAGGACTTCCGGGGCCGCTCAGATTTACGGCAGTCGGCGACCGGCTCAGCCGGACGCCGTCAGCGTGCCGGCTAGGCCGCCACCACCATCGTCTTGACCGTCGCCGTCACCTCGTCGGTGACCTCCACGACGACCATGTACGTGCCGGTGTGGCGAATCGGGTCCTCGAGATGGATCTTGCGCCGGTCGATCTTGATCCCGCGCGCATCCCGGATCGCGTCCGCGATGTCCTGTGTGGTGACCGAGCCGAACAGCCGCCCGTCGTCGCCGGCCTGCTGGGGGATCGTGAGCACGGTCCGTCCCAGCGTCGCGGCGTTGTCGCGGGCGCGATCCTCGGCCTCCTGCACGGCTCGTTCGGCTTCGTCCCGGCGCCGTTTCGCCGCCTGGATCGACGCGTTCGTCGCCGGCTCGGCCAGCTTGCGCGGCAGCAGGTAGTTGCGCAGGTAGCCGGCCGACACGTCGATTACCGTGCCGCGCTCGCCGAGCGTCTCCACGTCCTGAAGCAGGATCGCCTGAGGCATCGCCGGTCCCCTACCTAGCGGTCGCGGTCACGGTCGCGGTCGCCTCGGCCACCGCGTTCGCGTTCGCCACCGGCGCCCTCGGCTACGTACGGCAGCAGCGCGAGCTCGCGGGCTCGCTTGACCGCCCGCGCCACCTGGCTCTGGTGGCGCCGGCAGGCGCCGGTGATCCGGCGCGAGCGGATCTTGCCGCGCTCGGAGATGAACCTGCGCAGCATCGAGATGTTCTTGTAGTCGACCTGTTCGATCTTGTCCCGGCAGTACGGGCACGGCTTGCGGCGGGAAGAGGTCTGGGTGCCCTTCCGGTCGCGCCGGCGAACCGGCCGTCTACGTTGCTTTGCCAATCTCGATCACCTGCTCGCTTGCTGTATCAGCCTCAGTCGGTTTCCTAGAACGGGATGTCGTCGTCAGACGCTCCCGCGCCCACCGGGGCTGCCTCGAAATCGCTGGTGTCGGCCGGGATGTCGCTCTCGGTGGGGCGGAAGCCGCCCGAGTAGCCATTCCCGTTCCCGTTGCCAGCGTCGTCGCGGCTGCCCAGGAACTGGACGTTCTCAGCGATGATATCCACGGACTGCCGCTTCTGTCCCTCTACCTCGTATTCGCGCCAGTCCAAGCGGCCGTCGATCGCCACCGGACGCCCCTTCTTCAGGTACTGCCCGCAGCTTTCGGCCTGGCGGCCGAACACCGTGACGTCGAAGTAGTTGGCCTTGTCCTCCCAGTCGCCGGTTGAATTGTTCTTCCGGCGCGTGTTGACCGCAAGCCTGAGCTTGCAAATCGACGTTCCCGTGTTGGGGGTCGACCGCACGTCCGGGTCCTTCGTGAGGTTCCCTGTCAGCACGACTCGGTTGATGTTCATGCTCGAAGCTCCTTTCCAGAGCGCATTTGGAAGCTTGTGTCCGAGTCTAAGCGCGGCTCAGACAGCAACATCGGCGCTCCCCGGAAAATGGACGGACAAGTTGCACAGACGCGGCTGATCCGTGTCAGGGCGTTGCGATCTCGTTGAAAAGACCGGCCACGAGCCGGACCCTCCGGCCGGTAAGACCCGCCGCGCGCTGGCTGCCGAAAAGCGGCCGCCGAAAGCGAGCCGTCGAAAGCGGCGCTAGGAAGGGACCGTTTCCGACTCGCCGCCGGACGCGGGAGGAGCCGCCGACGCCACCACGGGCGGCGGCGAATCCGGCGCCGCGGGCGTTCCAGGGAGGTTCTTGATCACCCGGAAGCGCACGACGCCGTCGGTGATTCGAAGGTCGTGCGAGAGCGTCTCGATCAGCGTCGGCGGTGCCTTGAACTGGAGCAGGTGGTAGTCGGCGTCCGGCTGGTGCCGGATCCGATAGGCGAGCGGGCGCTGACCCCAGTCGTCATTGCGCTCGATGGAGCCGTCGACCTTCGTGATCATCGACTCGACGTCGGTGAGGATCTTCGTGCGCTGCTCTTCGTCCGCGGTCGTGGAGAGCAGCAGCACCAGGTCGTAGAGGGGAGCTTCGGCTGCCATGAGTGGACGCCTTTGGGAAGGCGGCGGTCGACTATAGCGACTGGCAGGCGATTCGCAGGCTGCCGGCGGTCACACACGCCCTGCGCACCGCCCCGCGCGGCCGCCCGCGCACCGGCCCGTACTGTTCGGCCCATCGTGGCAGCCAAGGACCTCCCGACGCTCGAGTTTCCCGACCGCGCCGGCTGGGAGCAGTGGCTCGACGCCCACCATGAATCGGCCGATGGCGTATGGCTGAGGATTGCCAAGAAGGGCTCGGGCGCCACCACGGTCACTTACGCCGAGGCCCTCGAGGACGCGATCTGTTACGGCTGGATCGACGGGCAGAAGGGCGCCAGCGACGCGACCTTCTGGCTCCAGCGGTTCGGGCCGCGCGGCCGGCGCAGCAAGTGGTCACAGGTCAACTGCCGCAAGGCGACCGATCTCATCGAGCAGGGCAGGATGAAACCCGCGGGCGTCGCGCAGGTGGACGCGGCCAAGCAGGACGGGCGCTGGGAGGCCGCGTACGCGCCCCAGAGCACCGTGACCGTCCCCGAGGACTTCCAGCGCGCGCTCGACGCCAATCCGAAGGCCGATGAGTTCTTCGCCACCCTCAAGCGCTCGGAGCGCTACAGCTTCCTGTACCGGATCCACGACGCCAAGCGCCCCGAGACGAGGGCGCGGCGAATCGGCGATTACGTGGCGATGCTCGCCGAGGGCAAGACGATCCATCGGCGGGCCGGCGGTTAACGTCGCGCCCTGCCGCCCACGCTCCGCCGACGCCGGCCGCGCCCCCTCCGCCGGCGCCCACGCCAAAATGCAGCCGCAGCTACCCCTCGCCCTTGCGCCGGATATCCGCCAGCTGCTCGTCGATCCAATCGCCCGGATCACGCGCGGTAACCACCGACCGCAGCCCCGCCAGTCGCTGCTCGCGCTCCTCCACGGGCATCGTCAACGCGGCATGGATCGTGTCCGCGAGCTGCTGGATGTCGAACGGGTTGACCGACAGCGCGTACTCGCCGAGCTCCTCATGGGCCCCGGTGTTCTCGCTCAAAATGGACACCCCCGCGCGCTCGTTGACCATCGGCCCCTCCTTCGCGACCAGATTCATCCCGTCGAACATGGCGTTGACCATCAGCACGTCGTAGTGCTTGTAGGCCGCGACCGCCTCCTCCAGATCGTCTCGCAACTTCAACTGGATCGGCATCCAGTCGGGCGACCCGTGGCGATGGTTGACGACCGCAACCACGGCCTCGATCCGCTCCAGATACTCCGCGTACTCAGGTACGTCCGTTCGCGACGGCATCAGCTGGGCGATGAACGTCACGCGCTCACGAAACTCAGGGTGCTGCTCCAGGAACAGATCGAACGCGCCGAATCCGCGCAACACGTTCTTCGACAGGTCGGCCCGGTCGACGCGCAGGATCAGGTGATCACGGCGGCGGCGCAGCAGCTCGCCCTCGAACTCGCGCACCCGGTCGCGACGAGCGACCGACTGGACGGCCTCGGAGTCGATCGGCAGCGGGTATGCGCGGACCCAGACCTCGCGACCGTCGTCGACGTGCACGACCCCGGCGTCGTGGTCGACCTCACAACCGAGCAGATCCTCGCAACATTGCAGGAAGTTCCGCCGGTAGGACCGGGTGTGGAAGCCGATGATGTCGTTGGACAGGATCCCGTGGTAGATCTCCTCGCGCATGACCGTCGGCAGCACCCGCCACGAATCCGACTGCGACCACGGGATGTGCACGAAATGGGTCATGAACACGTCGGGGCGGACACGGCGGATCAGCCCGGGGAGCGTGTAGAGGTGGTAGTCGTGGACCATCACGACCGGCCGCTCGAGCCCCTCGATCTCCTCCATCACGGCCCGCGCGAGGTCCTCGTTGACGGCGTTGTAGCCGAACTCGAACGCCTCGGTCTCGTTCCGCCGGATGTCCGGTGCGTTCGACAGATCCCACAGGTAGTGCTGGATGAACCACAGCATCGGGTTCGCCGTGATGTTGTAGAAGCGGTCGTACGCGTCGGGGTCCGACGCGACCAGCTTGACCCTGTACTCGCCGCCACCCGGAGCCTGCACGGTGAACGGCTTGCGCTCGTTGCGCTCGGCGGCGGCCGCGTCCTCCTCGGTCATCGCCGATGCGATCCACGTCACGTCGCGGTGGGTCGCAAGCCCGATCAACGCGGTGACGAGACCGCCGGTGCCCCGCCGGATCTCGCCGTTAGGCCCGAACGTCACCGGGCCTCGATTTGACACCAGCACCAGGGGATGATCAGAAGAGGACACGAAATCAGACCCCGAGCTGCTCGAACAGCTCTAGCCAGTCGCGCAGTAGCCGCGGCGTCAGGAAGTGCCGGCGCACCGCCTCCTTGCCGGCGCGTCCGAGTCGCTTCCCCAACCCCGGGTCTGCGAGAATCTCGAGGCAACGCTGGGCGCACTGTTCGACGCTCGAGACGAGAAAGCCGCTCTCGCCGTCGGACACCTGCAAGGGAATACCACCGACGTTGCCACCGATCAGCGGGCGGCCTTTCCAGATCGCCTCGGTGACGGTCAGGCCGAACCCCTCACGCGTGGACTTCTGAATCACCACGTCGCAGTGTGACTGGAATGCGTTGACTTCGATCGCCCCTACGTTATTCAAGTTGCTCAGTATGTGAATGTCCGGGTCGCCGTCAGCGTGAGCCACCGTCGCGTTGAAGTAATCCCACCCCTCGGGATCGTCGGTGGCCATCGACCCGACGAGCGCGAGTTGCACGTCGGAGACCTGCTCCTTGACGATCCGATACGCGTCGATCACCCCGAGTGGGTCCTTCCACGGATCGAAGCGCGACACCTGGCACAGCAGCGGCCGGTCGACGTCGATCCCGAACTGCTCGCAGATGTACACCGCGTCCTCGGGCGAGAAAGCCATGTTCTTCGGCGCGAGCGGGTCGATCGCCGGCGGGATGATGTGCGCGCGTCCGTCCATATCGGCCGGCACGTACTTCGGCATGTGAAACACGGCCGCCGGATAAGGCTCGAGCGACGGCAGCAGGCGGGCGAGCGTGTCCGGGTTGGGGGTCGACAGATCGATGTGACACCGCCACACCCACTGGCGCGCCTTGTCGGGGACCAGCGACATCAAGCCGGCCGGCTGAGGGTCGTGGACGATGCACACGTCCCACCCCTCGAGCATCTCGCGTGCGTTGATCGCGTTGTAGTCCTGCCAGGTCCTCCACTGGTCCTCGCTCAGGTCCTGAGGGTTGCCCTGGAGCGCGTTGTGCATGACCTTGGTCGCGTTGAAGAACTCCTCGCGCCCGTAGATCACCTGCCACTCAGCCTGGAGCCCGACGTCGATCATCAGCGGCACGAGCGTGTACAGGATCTCGGACACGCCGCCCCCGAACGCGGTCGCGGACACGTGCAGAACGCGCTTTCCCTTCAAGGGCTCGGCGCGCTCGCGAATCTCGTCGGCAAGGGCGCGTCCGACGAGGCTCGCGTAGTCGTTTAGATGCTTGTGCGGGACCGAGACCGGTTGCAGCATGAGCGAGGAGGATGGACGGCGAGACGATACTCGGCGCCGATCACGGACTGGCGCCCAGCGCCCCCAGCCGAGCGACTCCCAAGTCGACCGCCCGCACCAGCTCCGCGTGCAACCGCACGTTCGACGCGGAGATCGACGACATCTGGAACTCGTGGCCTGACCCGAGCAGCCGACACCGATCGAGCGGCTCGCCCCAGCCATCGCTCACGACTCCGCCGGCCTCGGTCAGGCACAGCCACGGCGCCGCGAGGTCGTACGGCGAGTTGTTCAACACCTGGCCGCCGCCCACCCGCTCGAACTCGGCGCGCATGCCGGGGATCTCATCGATCAGCCGCGACCCAACCTCGACCACCGCGTCGAACTGGCCGGTCACGATCCGCGTCATCGCGAACGCTTGGGAACCGAGTTCGAACGTCCCGCCCCCCACCGACGACGCATCGATCAGATCGCCGAGCACCTCGGCCACGGCACGCACCGGTCGCCCGCGGAATCCGTAGCCCCAGAACATCCGCCCGACGTCAAAGCCAGCGGACAGCCGCACCGGCCGCGTCGACTCGACGCCCCCGCCCCGCACCGCCAGATACCAGTCGCCGGACTTGATCTCGACCACGCACCCGACCTGCACGTCAGCCATTGTCGGCGCGCCGTCCCCGAGCGGCGCCAGCGCCACCGCGACGCACGCCGACTCGAGCCCGGCCATCGCCGGCCGCGTCCCATCGATCGGATCGACGATCAGGACGTCGACGGCGTCCGGGGGCGAAACCAAACCCCGATCCTCGGAGTAGAAAGCCATGCGCGGAGCCCGCGACCCCACGAACTCCTCGAGAAACCCCTCCGCGATCTCGTCGACCGCAAACGTCACGTCGCCACCGGCGCCGTCGCCGGCGACGGCCCGCCCGGCATGCGAGCCGAGCTCGGGGAGCACGACGGAGCGCAGGCCCAGCGCCAGGTCGAGCACGAGCCTCCGCTGATCCGAAGCCCAGACCACGAAATCTCAGGCCGGAATCTCGAGCGTGAACGCGGTCTCGCCCGGCCGCGAGTCGACCGACAGGCGCCCCGACATCCGCTCGGCCAGCTCGCTCGCGATCGCCAGCCCCAGCCCCGACCCCTGTGCGTCGTCGGCGGTGTAGAACGGCTCGAAGATCCGCGAAACAGACTGCGGATCGATGCCGTCCCCGTCGTCGCGGACGACGAGCCGCACCGACTCGTCGTTCCGGCGCGCGGTCACGACGATGCGCGTGCCGGGCGGATTGTGGGTCAGCGCGTTGTCGAGCAGGATGCGCATTATCTGCGCCACCCGGACCGGATCGCACTGCGCCTCGATCCCGCCGGGCCCGACTCGCAGCTCGAGGTGCGCGTCGTGCTGGGCCAGGAATGGCTCGAACTCGCCCGACACCGACCGGGTCAGCTCCCCGAGGTCGACCTGCTCGGGCCGAAGCTCGAGCGACCCCGACTCCAAGCGAGACAAGTCCAACAGATCGACCGAGAGCTTCCGGAGCCGCTCGACCTGGTCACGAACCTGCTCAAGGAAACGCGCCCGCGTCTCGGGGTCGAGATCGTCGTCCTCGAGCAGCTCGACGAACCCTCCCAAGGAGAAGATCGGCGTCCGGAGCTCGTGCGACGCCGTCGCGATGAACTTCTTGCGCGCGGATTCGAGCTGCGAGAGCTGGCGCTGCATCTCGTTGAACGCCACCGCGAGCTGGCCGATCTCGTCGTTCGAGTCGACCGGGATCGGCTGCGCGAAGTTCCCCGCAGCGACCTGCTCGGCCGCCAGCTCGAGCCGCTTGACCCGCTGCGCCAGCGCGCGTGCCATCAACCAGCTCCCGACGATTCCGAGCAGCAGCGCGATTCCGCCGGCGACGAGGATCTGGTGGCGAACGGTCGCGACCGTGCGGATGATGTCCGACGCCGGCGAGGAATACACGATCACCGCCGCCACCCGACCTTCGAAAGTCACCGGATAGGCCGCCTCGGCGACGGTCCCGGCTCCGGTCTCCTCCGTCCCGGTGATCATCCGCGACGCCGCCACCGCCCGCTTGGCGACGTCGAAAGACAGCGCCGCCGTCGCCGACCGCCGGCTCGAGTCCGCCAGCTCGGACAGCACCGCCCCGGCCGGGACGTGGTTCACGAGCAGGAGCGTCACGCGGTCGCCGGTGGCGAGCGCGGCTGCGTTGACGTGCGTCTGCACGACCGCCAGCGGATCGTTGCTCCCGACGGTGTTCGCGATCGGGCTCGAATGGTGCTGGGCGTCCGTCATCAGCTCAGACAGCTGGTCGGACAGCAGCCGCGTCTGGAGACCCGGGGCGACGTACAGGTACAGCGCCGCCAGCGCGAGGAACGTGATCGCCGCGAACACGAGCGCGAGCCGATTGCGGAGCGAGAGCGTCACGCGCCGGCGCCGCCGCGACCGAGCCGGTCGGTCGCGGTCGCCGATCAACGGCGCCCCGCGCTCCCCGACCGTCCCGGTTCCCGTGGCCATCAGCGAGCTACTCCTCGGTGTCGCGGAACCGGTAGCCGACGCCGCGGACGGTGAACAGGTACTCGGGCTCCTTCGGATCGTCCTCGAGCTTCTCACGCAGGTGCCGGATGTGGACATCGATCGTGCGCGGATCTCGGTAGGCGGAGTCTCCCCAGATGCGCGCAAGCAGCATGTCCCGGGTGAATACCCGCCCTGGGGCCCGCGCGAGCGCCGACAGGATCTCGAACTCGACGAAGGTCAGCTGCGCCTCACCGCCCCGGACGCGAACCGAGCGCTTGGAGAAGTCGATCCGCATCTCGCTCATCTCGAGCGGGGTCTCGTCCGGCGCGGTCTCCGCCGGCCGGACCATCTCGGCGCGCCGCAGCGCGGCCTTGATCCGGCTTGAGAACTCCCGCAGCGAGAACGGCTTGGTGATGTAGTCGTCGGCCCCGAGCTCGAGTCCGACGACCTTGTCGATCTCCTCCGACTTCGCGGTCAGGATGATGATCGGGACCGAGCTGCGGCTCCGCAGCCGCCGGCACACCTCGAGCCCGTCGACCTTGGGCAGCATCAGATCGAGGACCACGAGGTCGAACGCCTGCTCGTCGAAGCGGTCGAGGGCCTGGCGCCCATCGGTCGCCTGTACGACGTCATAGCCCTCCTTGCGCAACGGGTAGGAGAGCAACGTCTGAATCGACTGCTCATCGTCCACGAGCAGGATGCGCGCCGAGTGGTCTGCCACTAAGTCCTTCCTGTTTGCAGCAGAAGAGTAGTGGCAGCGGGCGCACGCGCTCGGTCCTCGTACGGGTCGCCGGTTACCCTCAGGGGCGCATGCTGGACCCACGGATCTACAGGACCAGCCTGATCGTGGTCGCTGTGGCGGTGATCGTGGTCGCGTTTTCGCTCGGCAGCCAGCCGACTCCTCTGACGGCGACGCTCGTGCCCGACGCATTTAACGGGGGCACCGCATACGCCACGATGGGAAGCCTCGCCTCCCAGTACCCCGACCGCCGGCCGGGCTCCTCCGGCGACGAGGGCATCGCCTCGTACGTCGCGCGGGCGTTCGGTGGCGACGGGCTTCAGGTGCAGCGCCATGTGTTCCAGGCGCAGACGGTCGACGGCTCGAAGACGATCGAGACGGTCACGGGCACGCTGTCGGGCCTCATGCCCGGGTCGATCGTGATCGTCGCCCACCGCGACTCGACGCGCGTTGGCGACCGCGCGAATCTGTCGGGCACCGCGACCCTGCTCGAGCTCGCCCAGGTGCTGTCCGCGCAGACGCAGCAGCGCTCGGTCGTGCTCGCGTCGACCAGCGCCTCGATCGGCGCGGCCGGCGCGGCGGAGCTCGCTCAGAGCCTGCCGCAGCCCGTCGACGCGGTGATCGTGCTCGGCGACATGGCCGGCACCGACGTGCGGACGCCGCTCGTTGTTCCCTGGTCGGACTCGACGCTGGTGGCGCCGCCGCTGCTGCGGACCACGGTCGAGCAGGCGGTCGCACAGCAGACCGGGCTGTCCACCGGCGCGGAAAGCATCGGTGGCCAGTTCCTGCACCTCGCGTTCCCGCTGGCGGCCTCCGAGCAGCGCCCGTTCGCGGACAGCGGCGAGCCGGCCGTGCTCATCTCGGCGTCCGGATCGCGGGTGCCGGCGGCCGACGAGCCGACCACCCAGGGCCAGATCGGCGCGTTCGGGCGCGCGGTCCTTCAGTCCGTCAGCGCGCTCGAGTCCGCCCAAACGGTGCCGGCGCCATCGTCCTACCTGCGGTGGCAGGGCAAGCTGATCCCGATTTGGGCCGTCCGGCTGCTCGTGCTGGCGCTGATCGTCCCGGTCCTCGTCGCCACCATCGACGGCATGGCGCGGGCCCGCCGGCGCGGACACCGGGTCGCGCGCTGGGTGTTGTGGGTGCTGTCGGCCTGCATTCCGTTCCTGCTTGCCGTACTCGCCGTGGTCGGTCTGCGCCTCCTCGGCGCGATCAACATCGCCCCGCCAGGCCCGATCGGAGGCGATGCGCTGACGCTCGGCGGCCGCGCGGTCGCGATTCTGATCGGGCTCGGTCTCGTGATCGTGCTCGGCTCGGTCGCCGTGTGGTGGTTCGGTCGCCGGAGGTGGGCGGGAACTGCCGTCCCCGAGTCCTCGGCGAATGGCCGCTCCCGCCGCCGCCAGGCGTTCCCCGAGGACGCGGCCTCGCCGGGCGCGGCCGCGGCGCTGATGCTGGTCCTCTGCGTGGTGACGCTCGCGATCTGGCTCGAGAATCCGTTTGCGGCGGCGCTGCTCGTCCCCGCCCTGCACTGCTGGCTGTGGATCGTCGCCCCCGAGAACCGGCTGCGCGCGCCGTGGGCGGTGCTGCTGCTGCTCGCAGGTCTCGTGCCCGGGGTGCTGGCCGCCCTCTACTACGGCATGGTGATGGGGCTTGGCCCGGCGGCCGCCGCCTGGAATGCTGTGCTGATGCTCGCGGGCGGCGACTTCAGCGTGATGGCAGCGCTCGAATGGAGCATCGTGCTGGGGTGTGTGGTCTCGCTGGCGCTGATGATGGTGCGGATTGCGCGCCAGCCCCGTCTGGCTGAGGTGCCGCTGACGATTCGCGGCCCGATCAGCTATGCCGGCCCGGGCTCGATCGGCGAAACCAGGTCGGCGCTCCGGCGATGAGGTCCCGCGTACTCAGCGCTCCCGCGGTGGCGCCGCGCCGGATCGCAGGCCTGCCGCTGCGGCGCCTGGTGCGCGACATCTCGTCGATTCTGATCATCTCCGGCCTGCTGCTCGTGGCCGACGCCGGCGTGACGCTCGTGTGGCAGGAGCCGGTCACCGCGGTGATCGGGGCGATTCAGCAGTCGCGCATCGACAAGCAGTACCTGAGTTTCAACACCGCGCCGCTGAATACGGTCCAGAAGCGCGCGCTTGTCGCGCTCCCGAGCCTCGACCAGCGGATCGCGTACCTCGCCCGGCGTGAGCAGCACCAGGTCGGCACCGGCGACGCGGTCGGCGAGATCTCGATCCCGAAGATCGGCGCGAGCTACACGATCGTCCAGGGGACCGACACGGCCAGCCTCGAGAAAGGCCCCGGGCACTACCCCGCGACAGCGTTCCCGGGCCTCGGACAGACGGTCGCGATCGCCGGCCACCGGACGACCTACCTGGCGCCGTTCCGCCACATCAACTCGCTCAAGCCGGGCGACAAGATCATGCTGACGATGCCGTACGGGCTGTTCACATACGTCGTCCAGTACCAGAAGATCGTGCTCCCGACCGCCCTGTGGGTCACCAACAACGTCGGCTATGAGCGCCTCGTCCTGTCGGCCTGCAACCCGCTGTACAGCGCCGCCCAGCGGATCATCATCTTCGCCAAGCTGAAGTCGGTCACCCCACTCGGGCCGGCGCGCCACGCCTGATTTTCTGGGCCTCGCTTCGCTCGTCGAGGCCGTTCCGCCGGGCGTCCATGCCCGGCGGCCGCGATCTGGACGCTCGCGGCAAATCGAGATTAGGGTCCAGACCTGATGCGGTAGCCGGTATGTGCGGCCGATCCACTGGAGTACAGTCCATCTGAAGGGATCGCGATGAACGCGGCGGAACTGAAGGAACAGATCGAGAGCGGCGAGTACCAGGTTGACCCGGTGGCGGTCGCTGACGCGATCCTCCGCCGGCGGCGCGGCATCGGCGAGCTGCTGCCCGCGCCGGAAGGCCCTCAGAACGAGTGCTCGAAGCCCGACAGCTCGACGTCGCCGTCGGCGAACACCACGCCCGGCGGCCCCCCGGCGACCAAGCCGACCCAGCTCAGGTCGGTCCCGAGGCTGCGCGGGCCGCGCGCGCTGTCGAGCATCATCGCGGTCCGCTCGGGCACGCAGACGCACAGCTCGTAGTCCTCGCCGGCGGTCGCCGCGAACACCCGCGGGTCGACCCCGAGCTCGCCGGCGACCTCGGCTACCCCGTTGGCGAGGGGAAGCGCCGCCAGCTCGAGCTCGATCCGCACCCCGCTCCGCCGCGCGAGATGGCCGGCGTCGGTCGCCAGCCCGTCGGAAAGGTCGATCATCGCGCGCGCACCGGCCTCGGCGAGCGCGCGACCCGCCTGAAAGCGTGGCATCGGCCGGGCGTATCGCTCGCGCAGCGCTGCGGTCACGTCGGCGTCGAGCCCCGCGCCGGCGCGCCCGTCGAGCACCGCGAGGCCGGCGCCGGCGGCCCCGAGCGCGCCCGTCACCGCGACCCGGTCGCCCGGCCGCGCCCCGTCGCGCGCGACCAGCTCCACCGGGTCATCGGCCCACCCCACGACCGTGAACGACACCGTCAGCGCCGGCGCCTGAGTGACGTCGCCGCCGGCGATCGTGATCCCGATTTCGTCCGCCAGTGCCCGCGCGCCCCGGACGAGCGCGATCGCTCGGTCCGAGTCAAACCCGGGGGGCATCCCGAGCGCCAGGTACGCCTCGCCCGGGCGGGCGCCCATCGCAGCCAGGTCGGACGCGGCCGCCGCCAGCGCGCGGTGTCCGATCTCGTCGGGGTCGAGCTGCTCGGTGCGGAAGTGAACCCCGTCGACCATCGCATCGACGGAGGTGACCGCGTACCGGCCGGCACGCACGACCGCGGCGTCGTCGCCGAGCGAGCGCACGACGCGCGGGCCGGCGCCCGCCAGCACGTGCTCGAGCGCCTCGATCAGCTCGAGCTCGCGCACCGCCGCCTCAGGAACGCGGTAACCGCATCCGGCTCTTGGCCGGCGCGCGCTCCGCTTCACGATTCCTGGAGACCGCTCCTCGCGCGCCGGCGGTCGCCACAGCCCAGCATCCGGCTGGGCTATCTGTGCCGGTAGACAATTCGCGCACGATCCAGGTCGTACGGCGAGAGCTCGACCCGGACCCGGTCGCCGGGCAGGATGCGGATGCGGAAACGGCGCATCTTGCCGGCCACGTGACCGAGCACCACGCGGTCCATGTTGTCGAGCTTAACGCGGAACATCGCGTTCGGCAGGGCCTCGACAACTTCGCCTTCGAGTTCGACTTTCTCTTCCTTGGGCATGCCTGAAAATCCTTTGAATTTGGAGCCCGCCCACCCGGCGCACGGTCGGGCGACCGGGCCCCCGGTTACCGTAAGAGTAGTGGGTATGCTTGCCGCTGGCCTGGCTCCGGCCGGCCGCGGTACGAAAGCGATTTGTTCTGGAGGCCCGTTGTCCGCAATCAAAGATGCGATGAAGAACGAGTACACGAAGCAGATCCTGCGCGCAACCGGCGTCAGGAAGGCTTCGCTCGAGCAGAAAAAGACGCCGCACTACCGGATGCCGATGCTCGAGCAGGCTGGCGGCTGGATGCGGCTCGACAAGTACAAGGGCCCCGAGGTCCCGGCCTCCGAGTGGGAGAGCCTGACTTACACGACTTACTCGAGCGACCCGACCACGTACTTCGCGCCGATCACCTCTGCCACCGGTGAGATCGAGCTCAAGGGCTTCTGGGAGTACGGCAAGGCCGATCTCGACGGCGTGTACACCTCGAACGCCGAGAAGTGCCCTTCGATCGTCAAGTGGGTCGAGTCGATCGGCGCCCGCTTCGGGCGCGTCCAGCTTCTGCGCATGTCCGCCAACACGATGCGCGAGACCCGCTGGGGCCTGCACCTGGACAACAACAACCAGGGCAACCCCGAGAATCAGGGCTGGGTCGTCCGGGTCTGGCTCGAGCTCACCGATGACCCGTCGAGCGCGCTCGTCGTCCGTCCGACGGAGTTCGACCGCAAGGGCGAGGTCAAGATCGCACTGCCCAAATACCAGCAGGCGGTCGTCGACTCCGAGCACCTGTGGCACGGCGGGCACCACACCTCCGATCACGTGCGGTACGCCGTGATCGCGAGCGTCGAGAGCGGTCCGGCGCTCGAGCGCTGGATCGAATCGCAGAAGCCTTAGGCGCGGGGGGCTGGGGCGAGGCGCGCGGGCCCGCGCGGCCTCGAGCTGGAGGCCCTAGCCGTGGTGGTGGTGGCCGTGTCCGCCACCACCGGTCCCGGTCCCAGTGCCGGGCGAGTTCGTCGCCGGCGGAAGCGTCGCCCCGCCGGTCTCCGTCGTGGTGGTCGGCGTCCCGTTCTTGCCCGGCTGGGCGTACAGCGTCGTGTTGTTGTACGCACCCGGTCCGGTCTGTCCTGGCAGGGTCTTGGGCGGCGGAGGCTCCTTCGCCGACGAATGCGGGCCGGTGAAGGCGGTCCCGACGAACGGGTCGGTCGGCTGGGGGAAGTCGCCGCAGTAGCCGGCCGAGGCCGCCCGCATGAACTGTGCCCAGATGGGTGCGGCGAGCGTGTTCCCGAAGCCGTCGGCCCCCATCGGGATGTTGCCCTGCGGGTAGCCGACCCACACCGCCGTCGACAGCTTCGGCGAGTAGCCGACGAACCACGCGTTGTCCATGTTCTCCGCGGTGCCGGTCTTGCCGGCGACCGGGCAGCCATAGTTTGCGTTGGTTCCGGTTCCGTCCTGGACCACGGTTTTCAGGACCTTCGTGCCCTCGTAGGCCTCGCCGTCTGAGAACACCCGATTTTGCGGCGGGTTGCCGAGGTCGACGACCTTGCCGTTCGGGTACACGACCTTGCTGATGACAGTCGTCGGGATGTGCGTCCCGCCGTTAGCCAGCGTCGCATAGGCATCGGCCATCTCGAGCATCGTGCAGCAGTCGCTGAGGCCCCCGATGACCTCCGAGGGGTTGCCGGTCAGCTGCGAGGTGATGCCCATCGCGTGCGCGGTCGCGTCGAGCTTGCCGTAGCCGAGGTCGGCGGCAAGCTGGGCGAACACGGTGTTGTCGGACACCGTCGTCGCCTTCGTCACGTTGATCACGCCCTGGTAGGTCTCCTCTGCGGTGTGCACCGACCACGTCGGGTCTATCGGCAGCCACCCGGCCGCCAGGAACTTCGACGTGTAGTAGGTCGAGTCGGGATCGCCGTCGTAGTCGTGGATGAGCGTCATCAGCGCGAAGGTCTTGAACGCCGATCCGGTCTGGCGCTCGGCCTGCACCGGGTAGTCGAACTTCGTCTGCGCGTATGTCGCCGAGGAGGCGATCGCGAGCACGTTGCCGTTCGCCGGGTTCACTGACGCGAGCGCCGCCGCGGGCTGAGCGTCGAGGTCCGCCCCGCCCGCGTGGTCGATGACCGCCTCGAGCGCGTCCTGCTCCATACGCGGGTCGATCGTCGTGTAGACCTTCAGCCCGCCGGTCTCGGCCTCCTTGAGCCCGACCTTCTGGATCAGCTGCTGCTCGACGTAATCGAAGATGTACGGCTGGCTGTGCTGGATGTAGCGGTTGTTGGCGTGCACCTGGAGCGGCTGCTTCTCGACCGCGGTGGCGAGCCCCTGGCTGATGTAGTGCGACGTCACCATCGCCTGCAGGACGTTGTTGCGGCGGGCCTTGGCGAGCTTGGGATAGACGAGCGGGTCGTACTGGCTCGGCGACTGCGGCAGCCCGGCGAGTAGCGACATCTGCGCCAGGTTGAGCTTCGACACGGGACGGTTGAAGAACATCAGCGCGGCGGCGCCGACGCCGATCGCTTCCTCGCCGTTCGACGTGCCGTACGGGACCGCGTTCAGGTACGAGGCGAGGATCCACGGCTTGGAGTGCTTGGACTCGAGTTGCTCGGCGAGCTTGGCCTGCACGATCTTGTACTTGAGATCGCGGTGCGCGCGGTAGCTCTGCGGGATGAACATGTTGTTGACGAGCTGCATCGTCAGCGTCGACGCGCCCTGGAGCGCGCCACTGTCACCGAGCAGGTCCTTGACCCCGGCGCGAACGATTCCCTGATAATCGAGCGCCCCGTGCTGGTAGAAGCGCCGGTCCTCGATCGCGACGGTCGCCTCCTTGAGCCGCGTGGGGATCTGATTCGGATCGGCGTACTGGTAGACCGTGTTCGTGCGTACGTAGCCGAGTGGCGTCCCGTCGGACGCGAAGATCTCGGTCGGTGGATTGGCGTGCCTGGGGTGCAGCGAGCTCAGGTTCGGCGACGAGTCGGCGGTCGCGACCACCCACCCGACCGCGAGCAGCGCCGCGATCGCTACCGCGGACACGCACAGCACCACCATCATCACCACCACCCGCCCAACGGGGTGGCCGTGGTTGCTCCGGCGGCGTCGCTGTCGATCGCGTCGGGTCATCGTGAAAAGCTACGAGCGGGCGTTGCCGGTGCGCCGGCAGGGTCTCGGCACCGGAAACGGGCCACCCAGTGTAGCTGGGAGGCTTTTTCGGCCTTCCACCACTGGCTCCTGCCGGATGCGACACTCGGCGGCGCGCGCATGCAGGCTACGGGGACCCCACCGACGGCACCCACGGCGATCCTGCTCGACGCGCTCGGGACGCTCGTGGCGCTCGAGCCGCCCGCTCCGCGGCTCCGGGATGAGCTGGCGCGGCGGTTTGGGCTCGAGGTGTCCGAGCGCGAGGCCGCGCACGCGCTCGCGGCCGAGATCGCCTACTACCGCGCCCATCTCGACGACGGCCGCGACGAGCCAGGCCTGCAGGCGCTCCGTCGCCGCTGCGCCGGCGTGCTCCGCGAAGCGCTGCCGCCGGCCGGCCTCGAGCTCGAGCTCGAGCCGCTGCTCGACGCGCTGCTCGCGTCGCTCCGGTTCGCCGCGTTCGCCGACGCCCGGCCCGCGCTCGAGGCCGCCTGCGCGCGGGGCCAGCGGCTGGTCGTGGCGAGCAACTGGGACGTGTCGCTGCACGGGGTCTTGCGCACGCTCGAGCTCGAACCGCTGCTCGACGGGATCATCACCTCGGCCGAGGTCGGTTCGCGCAAGCCGGCGCCGGCGATCTTCGAGCGGGCGCTCGCCCTCGTCGGCGCGCGAGCCGACGAGGTGATCCATGTCGGCGACAGCCTCGACGAGGACGTCGCCGGCGCTCGGGCCGCCGGAATCGAGCCGGTGCTCGTCCGCCGTGGGCTCGGGCCGCCGGTGTCCGGCGTGCTCACGATCTCGAGTCTGGACGAGTTGGCCGGGGTCGACCTTTCGCGGGCCCTAAGCTGATCTGACCGTGTCGAGCAGCGTCCCCCCGCCGCAGACGACCTCCACGCCGCCGCCCGTGCCGGCGCCGGCGCCCGCACGAGGTCTGGATCGCTCCGACGAGCCGCCGTGGCCGATCTGGACGGCGCCGGTGGCGATCGTCGTCGGGCTCGTCGTCGGTGTGCTCGGGAGCGCCGTCGTCGCCGGCATCGGGGCTGCCACCGGCTCGAGCGCGACGAGCCCCGCCGTAAGCCTGGTCAGCGACGTCGTGTTCGACCTCGGTTTCGTGGTCACCGCGCTCTACTTCGCCTCGTCGTCGGGACGGGGCTTGCCGGCGCCGTCCGTCTTCGGCTATCGCCGGATCTCGCTGTGGCTCGGCGTCGGCGCGTTCTTCGCCGCCGGCGCCGGCTATCTGATCGTGAGCTCGATCTACCAGTCGATCGTCAAGCTCCACGGCAGCGACAAGCTGCCTACGGACCTCGGGATCACCACGAGCACGGCGGCGCTCATCGGGGCGGCAATCTTCGTGTGCGTGATCGCGCCGATCTGCGAGGAGTTCTTCTTCCGCGGCTTCATCTTCGGGGCCCTTCGCAAGTGGCACATCAGCATTCACGGGCGGCAAATCGGAACCTGGGTCGCGGCGATCGAGACCGGGATCCTGTTCGGCCTCGCGCACACTGGCTCCGCCGCCGCCCAGTACCTGATCCCGCTCGGCTTCCTCGGCTTCGTGCTGTGCGTCGTGCGCTGGAAGACCCGCTCGCTGTACCCGTGCATGGCGCTGCACTCGGTCAACAACTCGATCGCCCTCGGCTACAACGAGCTGCACTGGACGGCCGGCGAGATCTTCGGCCTGACCGCGGGGGCGCTGGCCGTGATCGCGGCCGTGACGTTGCCGCTGGCGAGCCTGCGGGCGCCGGCGCCGGCGTCCTGATCGCGCCGGCGTCCTGAGCGTGCCGGCGGCACCATCGCCACCGCGTCCCGCGCCGGCGGATCGGGGCTCGAATGGCGGCTTTTGCAGGTCGTCTCCGCGCGTCAGCGCCGACCGGTTCGCGGTCGCGCCGGCAACCCCGGACACAGCCCCGGCCTGCAAGAACGATTGCGCCACCTGGCCCACATGATTTACTTCCCGCCAATGTTGGGGGTGATTGCAGGTCGGGTAACCACCGCCGCCGCGCTCGTCGCGGCGGTCGTCGCGCTATCGGCCGGGTCGGCCGTGGCCGCCCCGCCGCCCGCCACCACGCCGGCGCCGGCGACCGGCCCAACCTTCGCCAAGCTGACCCTGAGCCTCCCCGACGCGTTCCAGGTCGACCACGAGCTGGTCACGGTGCCCAAGCGAGTCGTGCACATCCACGGCGTCGTCAGGCCGTACGTCGCCGGCCAGTGGGTGCTCGTGCGCGCCTCCGTCGACGGCAAGCAGTTCAAGACCGACCATCTGCAGATCCGGGCGGCGCCCGGCGGCAAGACCGGCGAGTTCACCGAGGTGCTGTCGAGCCCGAGGGCCGGCGTGGTCGCGGTCCAGGTCGGCCACACTCGCAACGCTGAGCTCGGAGGCCTGCTCGGCAGCCGGCGGTTCACCGCGCTCGACGAGAACGTTGGTTTCGGGTCGCGCGGGCTGTTCGTGTCGCTGATCCAGCAGCGCCTGGCCGCGCTGCACTTCTACATCCCGCAGACCGGCGTATACGACACGGGGACGGGGCTGGCGATCGACGCCTACCACCGGCTGATGCGCTGGGGCACCTACCAGACGCTCGACGGCAGGACGATCAGCTACCTGCTCGACGGCTTCGGCCAGTTCAAGCTCCACTTCCCGGGCAACGGCCGCCACGCCGAGGGCGACCTGACGCTACAGCTGCTGGCGCTGGCCGACGGCAAGAACGTCGTCGCGATCTACCCGATCAGCTCCGGCAAGCCGTCCACGCCGACGATCCTCGGCAACTTCCGCGTCTACTCGAGGGTGCCCGGTTATCTGCCCGACGGGATGTACTACTCGAACTTCTTCTTCAGCGGCTACGCGATCCACGGGTACAACCCGGCGCCCGACTATCCCGCCAGCCACGGCTGCATGCGCCTCCCGATCGTCGACGCGATCTCGGCGTTCAGCTGGCTCGGGATCGGCGACTGGGTCGACGTCTACTACCAGTAGACCCTGTCCTCAGTGGACGCTGGCGAAGCGGGCCAGGTACCCCAGCCCGAGGCCGTAGGCGACCAGCGCGAACACGGTCGGCAGTCCTTCGTCCACCCACGGGTTGCTCGACTTGACGACCGCGGAGAACGGCGAGGTGAGCTTCTTGGCGGCCTCGTCGATGAAGCGGCGCGGCTGCGAATGGCGGTGCGTGATCGCCGGCGACGCGGGCGTCGTGCTCGACCCCGCGACCAGCTCGCTCTGCTGATGCTCGGACGCGCCGGCGACCTGGTCGCGCGCGAACATCGCGAACGACATCAGGATCAGGCCACAGCAGGCGAGCGAAACCAATCTGAGAGAGCGGGAGATCACGCTGTCCGGATTCGGCGGACGGCGCCATTAGCATGAGGATCCGCCGATGAGTCTCGACGCACAGACGACCGCGCGCGAGCGCCTGCTCGCCGAACTCCGGGACCACGCGCTCGTGATCGGCGAGGTGGTGCTGACGAGCGGCCGGACCGCCCAGTACCTGGTCGACGCCAAGCGCGCGATCCTCCGTCCCGCGGGCTTCAATGCGCTGTCGAAGCTCGTCGCCGATCAGGCCCGCGACTGGGACGCGACCGCGGTCGGGGGGATGACGATGGGCGCGGACCCGATCGCCTGCGCGGCGCTCGCCGGCGGGGCCGACGTCAAGGCGTTCTTCGTGCGCAAGGAGGTCAAGAGCCATGGGCTGTCGCGCCGGATCGAGGGCCCCGATCTCGACTCCGACGAGCGCTGCATGCTGGTCGAGGATGTCGTCACCACCGGCGGGTCCACGATCCGCGCGCTCGAGGCGCTGCGCGAGGAGGGTCACGTGGTCTGCGGAGTGCTCGCGATCTGCGACCGTCTCGCCGGCGGCGCCGCCGCGATCGAGGAGGCCGCCCGCGCGCCGTTCGTGGCGCTGACGACGATCGACGAGGTCTACCCGGACCGCCCCGACCGGGGCTGAACGCGCGATCCAGGGCCATCGGGCTGGACGCCGCGAAGCGACTCCACCCCGCGGGGACCTGCAAAGCGCATCACGGGGCGCATGAACCCGAGGCCCCGGTGCGTCAGGCATGCCCCACATGCACGGTGCATCGAGGCCGGGCTCGCCGGCGCCAAATGATGCGCCACGCATGCACGACACGACAATTGGCGGCCGCCGCCCGGGCCGTGCCGTGTCGTGCACGCCCCACATGCATCACACGGCACGGCCGGCCGACCGCCGGCGGTTCGATTGTCGTGCGATGCATGCCGCGAAGACCGCTGGCGGGCGCGGTGAGCGCCGGCGGGGGCGATCCCCGTCGCCCTCTCTCCAGATGCCCGCCGTTCATAGCGCCGGACGCCCGCCGACAACCGCCACTCACCGCCACCCCCCTACTGGGGAAGCGACGTGCAACCGGGGAGCCGCTGATGCATCGCCTGGACGAGCCATCCGCCCTGGGGCAGCGGGGTGAATAGCACGATCGGGCGGTGGCCCGCCATCGCCGGCCCGTACTTGTAGCCCACCGTCGCGACGTTCACGTGCAGGTTCCAGGCCAGGATCGTCTGGTACTCGAGGCGGGTGAGTGGCTCGCCGCACGGCTTGAACCGGGACGCGCCGCCGAGGCGCGAGATCGTCCCGGTGAGCTTGCCGATCTCGGCCGTCCGGAGACGCTGGTCGCGGATATCGCGGTGCTCGCTGCGCGCCCGTGACAGCGCCGGCGGCACCAGCGCGAGCACGATCACCGCCACGAGCGCGATCCCCGCCCAGCCGGCGATCCGCGAGATCCGGGGCGCCTCCACGAGCACCCCCCCGACGCCCGCGCCGGCGAGCGCGACCAACACGCCCGCGGGCTCGTACATGTAGCGCCCGAGCCCCGGCCAGCCGTGCAGCGCGAACGCGATCTCGACGAGCACCCACGCGCACACCCCGGCCGCGAGCCCGAGTGTCACGCGATCGCGCCGGATCAGCGCGATCACCACCGCCAGCAGCGCGGTCAACTCGATCACGGCTGTGTTCAGGTCCAGGAAGCGGCCGATCGTGCCGAACACCCGGTCGCTGCGGAGGCGGCGCCCCGAGCCGAGCGCGTTCGAGGCGGCCACGAACGGGGTGCGCGAGGTCAGCGCGGGAATCCCGAACCACAGCAGCACCAGCGCCACGATTCCGACGGCGATCAGCCATCGCATCGACGGTATGCGGCGCCATGCCCAGATCGAGTAGACGCCGAGGAACAGCCACACCTCCGGCCGGCCGAGCGCCGCCAGCGCGCCGAGCACCCACGCCCAGCGGTAGCGCCCGCACAGATGGCAGTCGATCGCGGCCAGGCACAGCGCCACGATCATCGGGTCCGATTGGGCGCTCAGCATGTAGTGCCAGTAGGTGCTGATCCCGAAGTAGCCGGCCGCTGCGAACGCGGCCGCGACCCACGCCGCGTATCCCGGCTCGGATCCGCTACCGGTCAGCCGAAACGCGATCCGCCCCGCGAACACGGCGCCGGCGAGCGACACCGCCAGCGAGGTCACCATCCACAGCCACAGCTGGTAGTGGCCGAACAGCCCGTAGGGAGCGGTGAACAGGTACGGCAGCGGCTTCCACGACGGCGCGGCGTTCGTGTTGAGGTTCCCGGCGACGGTCTGGCGACCCCACACGAGCCAGCCGTAAGGATCGAACCCCGGCCGTGTCTTCGCCCACAGCAGGATCAGCAGCGAGACGACGAGTAGCCCCGCAGCGCTCCCAACCACGACCACCAGCGGGGTCTGCCGGAGCAGCGATCCGTCGTGTCCGGCCGCGGCCGGCGCCGGACTGGGCCGTTGCTCGGTCGTCGCCACCGCTACGGGCGGATCAGCGCGCCGCTGTTCGTGTAGGTGACGTGGAGGCCGGCGCAGCGAGCGACGTTGGGCGGCTGCGTATGCCACGGCTCCACGTTCCATCCGCCCTGGGACAGCGGCTTGAACAGGACCTTCGGGATCGACGGGTTGGCGAGCTCGGCGCCCTCGACGTGCTGCTGAAGGCCTCCGATGGAGCCGACGTCCTTGTGGTAGAGCCAGGCCAGGGAGCTCACGTACCCCACGTCGGTGACCGGCTGACCACAGTCGAGCACGTGGTGCGTGCCGCCGATCGCATTGGTCACGCTGGCGAGCAGCGAGATCTCGTGGGTGCGGGCATGCTCGTGGATCAGGTCCTTGTGTTCGGCGCGCGCCCGGGAGATCGCGCCGGGGAGCATCGCCACGAGCAGCACCGCGGCGAGGACCGCGCCCAACCCGGCCGGGGCGCCCCGCACAATCCGAGGTAGGTCACCCAGCAGCCAGCCGACGGCCACGCCGGCCAGCACAGCGACCACCCCGGCGGCCTCGAACATGTAGCGCGGCAGGGCCGGCCAGCCGTGGTAGGCGAACGCGATCTCGACGAACAACCATGCCACGACGCCGACGCCCAACGCGACCACGATCCTGTCGCGGCGGATCAGTGCGAGTATGAACGCGACCGCTGCGGCGATCCAAACCGGCAGGTATTGCATCTCGTGGAAGCGCTTGATCGTGCCCACGAACTGGTTGCTCTTGAGCTCGCGAGGCGACCCCTTGGCCAGCTGCCCCGCGACGTCGGGCCGCCCGTTGGTGATCGTCGGGATCCCGAACCACATGAACCCGATCAGCACCACGCCGGCGACGATCATCCAGCGCATGCCCGGCACCTTGAACCAGCACCAGAGCATGAACAGCCCCAGGAATGGCCACACCTCGGGCCGACCCAGCCCGGTGAGCACGGCGAACACGAGCGCCCAGCGGTAGCGGCCGAGCAGGCCCATATCGAGCGCGGCCAGCAGAAACGTGACGAGCATCGGGTCCGACTGCGAGCTCAGGATGTAGTGAAAGTAATCCTCTATCCCCAGCACAGCCGCTCCAGCGACGAAGGCGGCGGCGTACGGGGCGAAGCGCTGGAGGCCCTGCGCCGCGTCCGTCGATTCCTCGCCACGACTGCTACCACCGCACAACCGGAACGCGATTCGAGCGCCGAACACCGGGCCTGCCAGCGCCACCGACGTGGCCGTGAACATCCACAGCCACAGCTGGTAGTGGCCGAACAGGGCGTACGGCACCGTGAACAGGAAGGGCACGGGCTTCCACGACGGGGCCCCGCCGAGGTCAAGCGAAAGATGCAGGGTCTGGTAGCCCCAGACCATCCAGCCGTAGGCGTCGTAGCTCGGGCGGGTGCGCGCCCACGCGGTCAGCACGACCGACACCGCGACGACCACGGCTCCCGTGCAGAGCCACGGGTGCTCGCGCGCGAACGTGCGCAGCGTCCACGGAACTGGCTCGCGCGGGAGCGATTGATCCCCGGTAGCCGGCTCCGGGATCGTCGGTGCTTCTAGCGTGCTCTCGGCCACAGAGTGGCCGGACGGTAGCACGGGGGGCGGTAAGCACCGCGTAATGCCCCCGGCAGGAATCGAACCTGCATCCCGCGCTTAGGAGGCGCGTGCTCTATCCATTGAGCTACGAGGGCGGGGCCTGGCCGTGCCTCGACTCGGCGGAGCTTACGAGGGTCCACCCGAGCTTACGAGCGCGAGTCTCGAGCGACCGCCGTCGGGCGGGGTCCAGGTTTGCGATTGGTTAACGGTTCGTGCAACGACTTGCGCGGTATGCGAATCTACGCGCAGTGGAGGAGACAGCTCCGTTTTGAGGTTGAAGCGAGCCCTGGGCACGAGCACCCCCGTCGGGGTCCGGTCATGATCGCCCAACGCGGCTCCGGGTCGGCTTCGGAACGGTCGCCCCCACCGGGTCGCTTCGTTGATATCTTGCGCCCGGGAGCGCGGTAGGAAGGCAAAACGGAAGCCAGATAGAAAAGCCATTCCCCCCCGTTCGGCCCGTCGAGTCGCAGACGGCACCGGGCGCGGCCTCGCGAGGAAGATTCAGCCCTCGCAGGGCCCACTTGGTATTGGGGATTTTTGCTAATGGGGATTATCAGGAGGATTATTGATGCGTAGGTTTAGGCGCAGCACGCTGGCAGTGTTCGGCGTGGCGCTAGTCGTAGTGCTCGCCGCTGCGTGCGGTTCGAGCGGCAGCAAGAGCAGCAGTTCGGGGACAAGCAGCAGCGGCAGCGCTGCCGCGCCGACAGGAGTCCCGACGACCGGACCGGGGCTGACGGAGCCCTCGACGGGGAGCGGGGCCAAGGTCGCGGGCGGGACGGTGAACTTCACCGAGGGTCCCGACGCAACGCCGAACTACATCTTCCCGATGTACACGTTCTCGGTCTGCAGCACGACGAACGCCAACCAGCTGATGAACATGCTGTATTACCCGCTGTATACGTACGGCGAGAACTACAAGCCGACGATCGACTACAACCACTCGATCGGCCAGGCGCCCGTCACGTCCAACGGCGGCAAGACGTACACGATCCACCTGAACCCGTACAAGTGGTCCAATGGCGAGTCCGTGACCGCGCGTGACCTCGTGTTCTGGATGAACGTCCTGAAGGCCGACGCGTCGACGGAGTGGTGCGGCTACGCGCCCGGCTACTTCCCCGACAACGTGACGAGCTACTCGGCCCCGAATCCATCGACGTTCGTCATCAACTTCAACAAGGCCTACGACCCCGAGTGGGTGCTCTACAGCGAGCTCTCGCAGATCTTCCCGATGCCGCTGGCCTGGGACCGGACATCGCTGTCGCAGCCGGCGCCGACGACCGATAACGGGCATCTGCCGGACACGACGAAGTCCGGCGCAGCGGCGATCTACAAGTTCCTCGACGCGCAGTCGAAGAAGCTCGCCGACTGGGCCAGCTCGCCGCTGTGGAGCGTCGTGGACGGGCCGATGAAGCTCACGAGCTTCAGCACCGACGGGCGTGCGGTGCTCGTGCCCAACACGTCGTGGTCGGGAACGCCGAAGGTCTCGATCTCCCAGCTCGTCGAACTCCCGTTCACGAGCGAGGCCGCGATCTACAACCAGGAGAAGTCGGGCGGCCCGAACGCGATCACGATCGGGAACGTCCCGTCGCAGTACGCCCCGCAGCTCAACTCGCTCGCAGCCGAGGGCTACGACGTCAACAAGGCGGCGAGCTACTCGTTCAACTACTTCCCGCTGAACCTCAACTCGAACGCAACGACATCGCCGGGTGGCGAGCCGGTGAGGTACATCTTCCGGCAGCCGTACTTCCGGAATGCGTTCCAGCACCTGATCGACCAGCAGGGCTGGATCCACGCCTTCCTGTACGACACGGCAGATCCGACCTGCGGGCCGATTCCGCTGTCGCCGCCAAGCCCGCTGGTCAACACGGCGGCGATCTCGCTCAGTCCGTGTTCGTTCTCGCCCTCGACGGCGCAGTCGCTGCTGACGAGCCACGGTTGGAAGGTGGCCGCAGGCGGGAACACCACCTGCACGAACCCGAGCCTGTGTGGTGCGGGGATCAAGCAGGGCGAGGGAATCTCGTTCAACATCGACTATGAGTCCGGCGTGGTGTCGCTCCAGGACGAGATGAACGATCTGGCCTCGCAGGCGAAGAAGCTGGGGATCACCATCAACCTGACCACACACCCGTTCAGCACCGTGATCTCCACGGGCTCGCCGTGCGCGCCTAGCGCGGCGGCGTGCAAGTGGACCGCCCAGAACTGGGGCGCCGGCTGGATCTACGGACCGTCGTACCTGCCGACAGGCGAGCCGCTGTACAACCCGGGCTCGGCCGCGAACGCCGGCAGCTACTCCGACTCGAAGATGACGTCGCTGATCACCCAGACAATCACCGGCCCGCTCGCCAATGAGAGCGCGGCGCTGACGGCGTACGCCCAGTACGCGGGGCAGCAGGATCCGGTGATCTTCGGACCGACCCAGGTCGGTACGTACGGAGGGAACGCGGCCACCCTGGTCGACAAGAAGCTGGCCGGCTACTCGGCCAACGCCTTGGGCTTCCTCCAGCCGCAGTACTGGTACTTCACCAAGTAATGAGCACCAGCTTGACCCGCGGTGGGATGATGTATCCGGCAGCATGACCGGGTTCATCATCCGCCGCCTGGGTCAGGCGATCATCGTGGTCCTTGGGGTCACGCTGTTCACCTTCATTCTGTTGCACTTGTTGCCGGGGAGTCTCGCTCGGGACATCCTCGGCAACAGGGCAACGCCGCAGGCGATCCAGCAGTTCAATCATCAGAATCATCTGGACCAGCCGTTCTTCGTCCAGTACTGGTACTTCCTGGACCAGTTGCTGCACGGCAACCTCGGCTACAGCTATCAGTTCAATCGCTCGGTCGACTCGCTGCTGGCGACCGACCTGCCGCGAGATCTGGTGCTGGGCGGGTTGTCGCTGATCTTCTCGCTCATGATCGCGATCCCGACCGGGATCGCGCAGGCCGTAAAGCGCAATGGAGCGCTCGATTATGCGGGCACCGGCGTCAGCTTCCTGTTGTATTCGATGCCCCAGTACGCGATCGCGCTGCTGCTGATCCAGTTCCTGTCGATCAGCTTCCACGTTTTCCCGGCGGAGGCGCCGCAGTCGACCTCGGCGATCGGAATGCTCGAGCATCCGTCGGGGCTGTTCCTGCCGGTACTGTCGCTGACGCTGGTGACGTACGCCGCGTTCAGCCGATATATGCGGTCCTCGGCGATCGACACGCTGGCGCAGGATTACATCCGGACGGCCCGCGCGAAGGGCCTGCCCGAGCGGCTGGTGTTGATGCGGCACCTGCTGCGGAATTCGTTGATCGCGGTCGTGACGCTGGTGGGGCTGTCGATCCCGCTAGTGCTGACCGGGACGTTGATCATCGAGCAGGTGTTCAACTATCCGGGCGCGGGCCTTGAGTACTTCCAGGCGGCGCTAAGGAATGATTATGAGGTGATGTTGGGTATCACCGTGCTCGTGGGAGTGATTACTGTTCTTGGCAACCTCTTAGCCGATATCGGTTATGCGATTCTCGACCCGCGGATCCGGTACTGAGGCCGAGACCAACGGTGCGCCCGCGGACGGCGGCGTTCCGAGCACGGACGCGACCGCGCAAGAGGTCGATGTTCTGGGGACGCCTGAGGGTGGGGAGGTCGCCTCCAGCGGTAGTCCGTGGGTGCTGGTCGCGCGGACGTTCGCGCAGAACAAGCTCGCGCTGATCGGCGTCGCGGTCGTCGTGATCATCATCCTGTTCAGCTTCCTGGGGCCGCTCCTGGATCACACCGATCAGATCAACCCGAACCTGATCGAAGTGAACCTCGGACCCGGCGGCGGGCATCCCCTCGGGACGGACTCCTCGGGGTTCGACATCCTCGGCCGGCTGATGAAGGGCGGGCAGAGCTCGATCGAGGTCGGGATCGCCGTCGGGCTGGTCTCGACCATCGCGGGGTTGATCTACGGCGCGATCGCCGGCTACTTCGGCGGCGGGCTCGACAGCGTCCTGATGCGCATCGTCGACATCGGCCTCGCGATCCCGATCGTGTTCCTGTTCATCTTCGTCGCCCAGATCTACAAGCCCAGCCTGACGCTCCTGATCGTGCTGCTGACGTTCGTGTCCTGGCTGATCCCGGCCCGCCTCGTCCGCGGGGAAACGTTGAGCTTACGAACGCGCGAGTACGTTCAGGCCGTCCAGGTAATGGGCGGCCGATCCGGACGGATCATCCTCAAACACATCATCCCGAACACCATCGGGGTGATCATGGTCACCGTCACCTTCCAGATCGCCAACGCGATCCTCACCCTCGCCGTCCTGCAATACCTCGGATTCGGACTCCCAGCAACCACCCCGACCTGGGGCTCGATGCTGTCCGACGGGACCACCTACCTCCAAGACGGATACTGGTGGCAGGTCTACCCCGCCCTGATCATGATCGTGATCACCGTCGTCGCGTTCAACTTCATCGGCGACGCCCTCCAAGACGCCTTCGACGTCCGCCTCCAAGAACGCTAACCGCATGACGCGACTCCTCGAGGTCGAAGACCTCAAGACCCAGATCAGACTTCGTCGCGGCACGGTCCACGCCGTCGACGGCCTGAGCTTCGAGGTCGAAGCGGGCGAGACCGTCGGGATCGTCGGCGAGTCCGGGTGTGGCAAGACGATGGCCGCGATGTCGATCATGCAGCTGCTCCCAAGGGGCGGGTTCATCGCCGGCGGCGAGATCCGGCTGAACGGCCGAGATCTCGTGAAGCTCTCACCCGCCGAACTGCGCAAGGTCAGGGGCAACGACGTCGGCATCGTCTTCCAGGACCCGATGACCTCGCTGAATCCCACGATGACTATCGGGAGGCAGATCGCCGAGGCGGTGTCGATCCATCGCAACGTCTCCAAGGCACAGGCGCTCGACCGCGCGGCCGAGGTGCTCGACCTGGTCGGTCTGCCCCGACCCAAGGAGCGCTTGAAGGACTACCCGCACCAGCTCTCAGGCGGTCTGCGCCAGCGCGTGATGATCGCGATGGCACTCTCCTGCGACCCCAATCTGCTGATCGCCGACGAGCCGACGACCGCGCTCGACGTCACGATCCAGGAGCAGATCCTGAGCCTGCTCGACCGGATCAAGCGCGAGCTCGGGATGGGGATCATCCTGATCACGCACGACATGGGGGTGATCGCGGGCCGCGCCGACCGCGTACTCGTGATGTACGCCGGGCGCAAGGTCGAGACCGCCGAGACCGTCGAGCTGTTCACGAAGGTTCGCCACCCGTACACCGAGGCGTTGTTGGCATCGATCCCGCAGCTCGATCAGGATAAGAGTCAAGAGCTCTATTCGATTCCCGGTCTGCCGCCGGATCTGCGCCGGCCGCCGCTGGCGTGCCGTTTCGCGGCCCGGTGTGCGTTTGCGACCGAGCAGTGCCGGACGCATGATCCGCCGCTCGGTGGGGACGATCCAAACCACCCGTTCGCGTGCTTCCATCCACGCGATTCGTCGGCCGTGGCGATGTCCGACCTCGGCGCCGAGCTGATCGCCAAGGCCGAGCAGAACAAGACCCTGATGGCGACGTTCGGCAAGGAGCTCGAGCTGCTCGCGACCGCTGAGGAGCCGGTGGTCGTCGCCGCCGCGACGAACGGCAAGGCCGAGTTCGTCCTGGAGTTCCGCAACGTGACGAAGGAGTTCCCGGTCACTTCCGGTGCGATCTTGCGCCGGAAGGTCGGCGCGCTGCACGCGGTCACCGAGGTGCAACTCGGTATCAGGCCTGGCGAGACGTTCGGTTTGGTGGGCGAGTCGGGGTGTGGCAAGACGACGCTCGGCCGCATGGGCGTCGGTCTCGAGAGCCCGACGAGCGGTCAGGTGCTGTTCGAGGGGACCGACCTCGGCTCGGTGAGGGGCGGCGAGTTCCGCTCGCTGCGCCGCGACCTGCAGTTCATGTTCCAGGACCCGTACGCGTCGCTCGACCCCCGCATGCGCGTCAGGGAGATCATCTCCGAGCCGCTCGACGTCGCTCACATCGGGACGCAGAAGGAACGCACCGAGAAGGTGCGCAGCCTCCTCGACGAGGTCGGCTTGTCCTACGACGTGATGGACCGCTACCCGCACGAGTTCTCCGGCGGCCAGCGCCAGCGCCTCGGCCTGGCCCGAGCGCTCACACTCAACCCCAAGGTGATCATCGCCGACGAGCCGGTCTCGGCGCTCGACGTCTCGATCAGGTCGCAGATCCTCAACCTGATGAAGCGGCTCCAGGCGAGCCACGGCCTGACCTACATCGTGATCTCCCACGACCTCTCGGTCGTCAAGTACCTCGCCGACCGCATCGGCGTGATGTACCTCGGAAAGCTCGTCGAGCTCGGGACGGGCAACGACATCTACGTCACTCCGGCCCACCCCTACACGGCCGGCCTGCTCGAGGCGATTCCGGTGCCGAACCCGGAGCTGGCCAGACAGAAGGACCGCAAGGTGGGGGTCCGTGGCGAGCTCCCGTCACCGGTAAATCCGCCGTCGGGTTGTCGCTTCCGCACCCGCTGCCCGCGCGCGCAGGACAAGTGCGCCGAGGTCGTGCCGGAGCTGGTCCCGTTCGGCCCAGAGCATTTCGCGGCCTGCCACTTCCCGCTGCAGACGCCGATGAACGGCAACGGCGCCGGTCACCGGGTCGAGGCGACTCCGGTGGCGGCGAGCGATCCGGTGGACGGGACTCCGTCCGATCTGGGGGCCGGGGCGCCACCCGACCCGCCGCCCGGATCACCCCGCCAGGCATAGCCGCCGGCGGCTAGTCGTCCCCGTCTTCCTCGTCGTCCTCGAGGTACGGCGACTCGCGGGCAAGCTCGTCCCCCGATTTGCTCCAGAGCTTGATCTCGAGGTAGTCCGAGCGGTAGTTGTCGGGCGCGATCAGCGTGAACCGGTCCTCGACGAGGTCGGTCTGGTCGACCGCGATTCCCGCGAGCTCGGCGGTCACGGTCGCGCCGCCGGGGACCAGCGCGACTCCCCAGACAAGCGTGATGTCGGCCGTGTTGCCCTGCTCGCCGCGCCAGGTGCCGATCACCTCGTCGTTGAGGTCGAGCTTCCACTCGGGGTTGGACTCGGCGAGCTCGGTCGTGAAGTCGACCGTTGTCGCGAAGTCGCTCGGCCCCTGCGCGCCCTCGGCGAACGACACGTACCCGAACAACTCGTGGCCGCTGTTCGTGCGCGCCACCGCGGGGATGTACGTGCGCCCGCCGTACGTACGGTCCGGGAACCACGAGATCTCGGTGTCGATCTCGCCGATCTCCTCGCCCTCGGTGTCAATCTCGCTGGTCGCGTTGCGGAAGTGGCCGGCGAGCGTGTCGCCCCAGCGGCCGTACGGGAGGGGCTCCTGGGGGGGCTCGGCGGCGAAGCTGATGACGAATCGGTCGGTGGGGGGCATGACAGCGTCAGACAGCCTACTCGGGACTGCCGGCGCGGGGCCGCGTCCTAGAAGGCGCCCCGGCGGGTGAGGACCGCGGGGATCGTCTTCAGAAGGATCGACAGGTCGAGCATGATCGACCACCGCTCGAGGTACAGGAAGTCGAGCCGCACGAGGTCGTCGAAATCGAGCTCGGCCCGACCCGAGACCTGCCACAGGCCGGTGATCCCCGGGAGGACGAGGTAGCGCTTCTTGTGCCAGTCCTCGAGGCGGTTGAAGTCGCGCATCGGAAGCGGACGCGGACCGACGAGCGACATTTCGCCCCGCACGACGTTGACGAGCTGCGGCAGCTCGTCGAGCGAGAACCGGCGCAGGAAGCGGCCGACGACGGTCATGCGCGGATCGTCGCGGATCTTGAACAGAGCGCCCGAAAGCTCGTTGAGCGGCTCGAGCTCGTCCTGGATCTGATCGGCGTGCTCGCGCATCGTCCGGAACTTGAAGCAGAAGAACGGCTTGCCGGCCATTCCAGGACGCTCTGACCGATAGATCGCGGGACCTCGAGACGAAAGCTTGATCGCGATTGCGGTCGCCAGCAGCAGCGGCGAGAGCAGGATCAGCCCGAGGCCCGAGAGCGCGAGATCGAAGCTCCGCTTGACCGCGTAGTCGACCCCTTCGAACACCGGCGGGCGGAGCGTGAACAGCGGCACGGTGTGGCCGGGCGCGAACTCCGCCCGGTCGATCAGGATCTCCATCGTCGACGGCGCCACCTGGACGGTCACGCCGCGCTGGTGGCACATGTCGACGAGCTCGACCGCCTTGTCCTGGGGGAAGTCGGGATCGGCGATGATGACCTCCTGCACGCCCTCGAGCTCGAGCACGTGCGGCAGGTCGGGCAGCTCGCCGAGCGACCGCAGCCCGTTGCGCGGGCGAGGCGTCAGCGAGATGTAGCCGACGATGTCGACCTGCGTGCGCGAACGATCCTCGAGCGCCCGCGCGACCTCCTCGATGTGCTTGCCCGATCCCACCAGCACCGCGCGCCGCGCGTATCCGGCCTGTTCGAGCACCCATCCGCTCAGGCGCAGGTGGACCTCGCGCAGCGCGGCGATGTAGATCGTCGCGAAGATCAGCGTGCCGTAGAAGATGAAGTAGCTCGAGAAGCGCTGGCCGTCGGCGAGCGCGAACACCAGCGCGATCACCGTCGCCTGGAACAGCGCGGTCGCGATCCGCGCGAGCCCGGGCCGGCGCGTGCGGTCCGCGTACAGGTCGACGCGGGCGAACGCGAGCACGGTCACCAGATACGCGAACGGAATCCAGTGCTTGATGTCCCGCCACGCCACCGCGGCGTCGAGCTCGTCGTGCACGGCCAGCTTGAACATGACCGCGGTGAACAGCGCGCCGACGACGCCGATGAAGTCGAGCACCAGCAGCGACAGTACGCGTGCGACCCGCCGTAGCGTCTCGAGCCGGAGCACGAACGAGAGCACCGGCGGACGCTTTCGCCTGATGTCGCGCTCGGGCAGGGGCACCGACGTCGCCGCATCGGCGGCGTCCGCGGAATGGATTTTCGGGACCTCTCTCTGCTCGACCGTCACGTTGCGACTCGCACCGTCATCGACCCCCGCGGTGGCTATAACGGTAGCTCGAACGCGAAGTAGCGGTATAGCGAGCAAGCATTCGTGCGTCCTGCAGGGCGGGCTAGGCGGCGCCGATCAGCGCTTCCGGGCCTGACCGGTCGATCGTCCGCTTGAGCCCCTCGCGCAGGCTTATCTCCGGTTCCCAGCGGAGGATCTCGCGCGCGAGCGTGATGTCGGGCTGGCGCACCTGCGGGTCATCGGTCGGGAGTGCCTCGTACACGATCTCCGAGTTCGACCCGGTCACCTCGATGACGGTCTTGGCGAGCTCGAGCAGGGTGAACTCGTCGGGATTGCCGATGTTGATCGGGTTGTGCTGGCCCGACTCGGCAAGCGCGATCAGGCCCCGGATCTCGTCCTCGACGTAGCAGAACGAGCGCGTCTGGGACCCGTCGCCGAACACCGTGATCGGGCGGTCCTGGAGCGCTTGGCGCAGGAACGTCGGGATCGCCCGCCCGTCGTGCGGCCGCATCCGCGGTCCGTAGGTGTTGAAGATCCGGACGATCGCGGTGTCGACGCCCTGCTGGCGGTGGTAGGCCATCGTCAGCGCCTCGGCGTAGCGCTTGGCCTCGTCGTACACGCCGCGCGGCCCGATCGGGTTGACGTGCCCCCAATACGTCTCCGGCTGGGGGTGCACCTGCGGGTCGCCGTACACCTCGCTCGTCGAGGCGATCAGGAATCGCGCGCGGTGGACCTTGGCGAGCCCAAGCGTGTGGTGGGTGCCGTACGACCCGACCTTGAGCGTCGCCAGCGGCAGGCGCAGGTAGTCGATCGGCGACGCCGGCGAGGCCAGGTGGTAGACGAAGTCGATCGGCTCGTCGAGGAAGTACGGCTCGATGATGTCGAGGTTGCGATGGACGAACGCTTCGTCTCGGATGTGCTCGATGTTCGCGAGCGAGCCGGTCTCGAGGTTGTCGATGCAGATCACGCGATGGCCGCGGCGCAGCAGCTCCTCGCACAGGTGGGACCCGAGGAATCCCGCCCCACCGGTAACTAGGCTGGTCGGCATTGCCGCCAATCTACGCACTCGCTCCCCCCAGTGCGTGCCGGTCATTACGATGGTGCACCCCTAGCAGAGGAGAAACGATGGCCGCAGCCCGGTTCGTCGAGCGCCTGAACCAGCAGATCGCGTACGAGTTCGCGGCTTCGCAGCAGTACATCGCCAACGCGGTCTTCTACGACGCCGAGACGCTCCCGCGCCTCGCGTCGTTCTTCTACGCCCAGGCGGTCGAGGAGCGCAATCACGCGATGATGATGGTCGAGTACCTACTCGACGCCGACGTCCCCGTGACGATCCCGGGCGTCGCCGCGCCCGAGTCCGGGTTCAGCGACATCGTCGCGCCGGTCGCGCTGTCGCTCGCGCAGGAGCGTCGCGTCAGCGACCAGATCGGTGAGCTGATGGGCGTCGCCCGCGAGGAGAGCGACTACCTGAGCGAGCAGTTCACCCAGTGGTTCCTCAAGGAGCAGGTCGAGGAGGTCTCGACGATGTCCTCGCTGCTGGCGGTGGTGCAGCGCTCGGCGGATTCGCCGATGCTGATCGAGGAGTACCTGGCGCGCGAGAACACCACGCCCGGGGGTGCGGACCCGACCGCGCCGACTGCGGCGGGCGGCGCGCTTTGAATTAGCCGGCGCTGCGCCGGAGCACGTGCTCGTCGCCCCTGCGGATCGTCACCCTCTCGGAGTCGAAGTGCTCGAGCAGCGCCTGCGCGAACTTGCGCGAGGTGCCGAGCTCGTCGCGCAGCTGCGCGAGCGTGACCACGCCGGCGTTTCGCTGTGCGAGCGCTATCAGCCGAGCGCGGATGTCCGCGAGCGCGTCGACGTGGTAGTGAAGGTTCTTGGTAACGCGCACGGCGCGGCCGGCGTCGCGCAGCGCGGCCAGGTCGCCGGCGTCGAGGTCTGAGTCGATCGGCGGCTCGACGCCGGCGTCGCGGAGCCTCTGCTCGAGTGCTGCCGCCGATGGCGACAGGGGTTCGGGTCCTTTGATTTGGACCCCGCCCACCCCGGCTTCGCTCGGCGTCCGCGGGGGCGGTCCGGTCGGTTCCAGCGCTTCGCCGCGAGCCAACCGCTCGAGGCGGACCAGGACGTCGCGGCTCGGGCCATGCCGGCGCGGCCGCGGGTCGAGAACGCGCCCGCCCCCGAGCGTGTCCGGTGGCGCGATCCGCCGGACGACGAGCCGGTCGCCGGCGGCCGGGACGATCGGCTGCTCGAGCCGGACCTGCCAGAACCTTCCCCCGAGCCACGTCAGGCGGGCGGGCGCCTCGCGCGTGCCGTGGTGGATCTGGACGCGCGCCGCGTGCTCGGGCTCGTCGACGGCGAACTCGAGCTCGGCGTCGACCCGGTAGCTCGGGCGGACCTTGGACCCGACCCCGACGAGGACGTCGCCGCGCATGATGTCGTCGACCGCGACCCCGGTCAGGTTGACGGCGACGCGCTGGCCCGCCGGCGCCTGGTCGAGTGATTGGTCATGCACCTGGACGCCGCGGACGCGGACCCGGCGCCCCTCGGGCAGGACGTCGAGATCGTCGCCGCGCCCGATCCGACCCGACCACAGCGTCCCCGTCACGACGGTGCCGGCGCCCCGGATCGTGAACACCCGGTCGACGTGGAGCCGCGCCGGGGACTCCTCGCCGTCCGCGCGCGAGGCGATGCCGGCGGAGGCGCGGTCGAGCGCCGCGCGCAGCTCGTCGATGCCGGCGCCGGTCCGCGCCGACACCGCCACCGCCTCGCTGTCCGGAAACAGCTCGGAGGCCTCGATCAGCGCGACCTCGGGGTCGGCGATATCGCTCTTGGTCACCGCCACCACGCCCGCGCGGACGCGCAGCGCCTCGAGCACTGCGGCGTGCTCGCGCGTCTGGGGCATCACGCCGTCGTCCGCCGCGATCGTCATCAGGAACAGGTCGATCCCGGTCGCGCCGGCGACCATCGTCCGCACGAACCGCTCGTGCCCGGGTACGTCGACCACCGATAGCCGCCGTCCCGACGGCAGCTCGAGACTCGCGTAGCCGAGCTCGATCGAGATTCCCCGCGCCCGCTCCTCCGGCAGCCGGTCGGTGTCGACGCCGGTCAGCGCCCGGATCAGCGCGGTCTTGCCGTGATCGATGTGGCCGGCGGTCCCGAGCGTCAGCGGCTTCATCCGGCGAGGGCGGCCCGGACAGCGCGGATCACGATCGGCACCTCGTCCTCGGCCAGCGTCCGCGGGTCGAGCAGCACCTGGCCGTCGTGGATCCGCCCGATCACCGGGGGCTCGCCGGCCCGCAGCGCCCGCGCGAGCGCCTCCGGCTCGGTGTCGAGGGCCACCGCCGGTCCCTCGAGCTCGAGCAGCGGCAGCGATCCGCCGCCGATCCTGGCGGCCGCGGTGACGATCCGGGCCCGGTCGCCGATGCCGGCAGCGAGTTGCTGCGCCCGCGCCGCGAGCGTGTCGGGGTCGGCGAACAGCATCGCGAGCACGGGCACCTCCCGCCGCGCCGCCTCGGGGTCGCGGTAGAGCCGCAGCGTCGCCTCGAGCGCCGCCAGCGACAGCTTGTCGATCCGGAGCGCCCTCGCCAGCGGATGCCGGCGCGCGGCGTCGACCGCGTCGCGCCGCCCGACGATCAGGCCCGCCTGCGGACCGCCGAGCAGCTTGTCGCCCGAGCAGCACGTCAGAGTCGCACCCGCCACGACCGATGCCCCGATGAGCGGCTCATCGTTCATCAAGCCTGGCCAGCCAGCCAGCCAGCCAGAGCCAACGTCGTCGATCACCGGCACCCCAAGCTCGCACAGCGCCGGCAACGGCACGTCCTGCACGAACCCGACCGTCCGGAAGTTCGATTGGTGCACGCGCATGATCGCGCCCACGTCGTCGTGCGCTTCGAGTGCTTGTGCGTAGTCGGCGATCCGGGTGCGGTTCGTCGTTCCCACCTCAATCAGTCGAGCACCCGACTGAACGATGACCTCCGGGATGCGGAAGCCGCCGCCGATCTCGATGAGTTGCCCTCGCGCCACGACGATCGCCTTCCCGGGGCCCGCCAGCGCCGCAGCGGCCAGCAGGACCGCGCCGGCGCCGTTGTTGACGGCGATCGCCGCCTCCGCGCCCGTGATGTCGCACAGCAGCCGCTCGACGTGGGCGTGCCTCGACCCGCGCTCCCCGGTGTCGAGGTCGAGTTCGAGGTTCGAGTACCCCTCCGCGGCTTGCGCCACAGCCTCGCGCGCGCGCGCCGACAGCGGCGCCCGCCCCAGGTTGGTGTGGAGGATCACGCCGGTGGCGTTGATGACCCGCCGAAGCGAGGGCCGTTCGAGAGTCTCCAGCACCGCGTGCGCCCGCGCCACCAAATCTCCCTCGCCTGGCTGGCCAGCCAGCCAGGCACTACGGAGCTCGTCGATTGCGAGACGGGCAGCCGCCACGGCCAGCGCATGCGGGGCGTCGAGGCGGGCAGCCAGCTCGTGCACGGCCGGGAGCGACCTCAGGCTTGCGGCTTCACCCCGCGGACCCATTCGCCCTCTTCCTTCTTCCAGATCGGAACCCGCGCCTTGATCTCGTCGATGATCTCGCGCGAGCCGGCGTAAGCCTCGGCCCGATGGGGTGCCGACACCGCGATCGCCACCGAGGCCTCGGACAGCGGCACGGTTCCGATGCGGTGCTCGACCGCCGCCGCGCACAGGCCGTGGCGCTCGATCGCGCTGGCGACGATCTCCGCCATCTCGCGCTCGGCCATCTCGGCGTACGCCTCGTACTCGAGCTCGGCCACGTTGCGCGTCACGCCGAGGAACGTCACGACCGCGCCGGCGCGCGGGTCGCGGACGCGCTCGACGAGCGGGTCGAGCGCGAGCGGCTTTCTGGTCAGCCGGGCGTGGAGCGCGCTGACCGCGCCCCCTGACACCGGCGGGATCAGCGCGACCTCGTCACCGCCGTGGAGCGTCGCGTCGGCGTCGGCGTACTCGTGATTGACGGCCATCACGACCGGTATGCCGTCGGTCAGCGCGCGCATCTGCTCGAGCGCGTCCCCGACCACGGCTCCCTCGGGCAGCTCGAGCTCGAGCTCGGACGCTCCCGCGCGCTCGCGAAGCCCGGCGAACAGTCTTACCCGCACTTGCATCGTCCGAGGAAGGGTAACCTCGCGGTCATGGCCACCACCGACGAGCATCGCACGATCGCTCCGATCGTCGGACCGGACGACCCGAGACGGTTCACGGACTCCGGGATCGAGATCAAGTCCCGGTACACCGACCAGGATCTTCCCGCGGATCTGACTGACCGATTGGGCGAACCCGGCGAGTACCCGTACACGCGCGGCATCCACCGCGACATGTACCGGGGCCAGCTTTGGACGATGCGCCAGTACGCCGGCTACGCCAGCGCGAAGGAATCGAACGAGCGCTACCGCTACCTGCTCGCGCACGGCTCGACCGGGTTGTCGATGGCGTTCGACCTCCCGACGCAGCTCGGACTCGATTCCGACAATCCCCGGTGCCTGGGCGAGGTCGGCCGGACCGGCGTCGCGATCGACTCGATCGACGACATGCGGACGGCGTTCGACTCGATCCCGCTCGATCAGGTGTCGACGTCGATGACGATCAACGCGCCCGCGGCCGTGCTGCTGCTCCTGTACGAGCTGGTCGGCGAGGAGCAGGGCGTCCCGGCCGAGAACCTCCGCGGCACGACCCAGAACGACATCCTCAAGGAATACATCGCGCGCGGCAACTTCATCTATCCGCCCAAGGGCGCGATCCGGCTGACCACGGACCTGTTCTCGTACTGCCGCGAGCGGATCCCGCGGTGGAACACGATCTCGATCAGCGGCTATCACTTCCGCGAGAAGGGATGCTCGGCGGTCCAGGAGGTCGCGTTCACGCTGTCGAACGGGATCGCCTACGTGCAATCCGCGCTCGATGCCGGTCTGGTGGTCGACGAGTTCGCGCCGCGGCTCGCGTTCTTCTTCAACGGCCACAACAACGTCTTCCAGGAGATCGCGAAGTTCCGCGCCGCCCGCCGGATGTGGGCGAAGATCATGCGTGAGCGGTTCGACGCCAAGGACGAGCGCTCCTGGCGGCTGCGCTTCCATACCCAGACCGGCGGTGTCACGCTGACCGCCCAGCAGCCCGAGAACAACATCGTCCGCGTCGCTCTGCAGGGGTTCGCGGCTGTCTGCGGCGGCACCCAGTCGCTCCACACCAACGGCTTCGACGAGGCGCTCGCGCTTCCGACTGAGCGCGCGGCCAAGATCGCGCTCCGCACCCAGCAGATCATCGGCTACGAGTCCGGCGCCGCCGACACCGTCGACCCGTTCGCCGGCTCGTACTTCATCGAGGCCCTGACCGATGAGATCGAGCAGCGGGCGAACGAGTTGATCGAGAAGGTCGACGGTCTCGGCGGCTCGGTCAACGCGATCGACTTCATGAAGAACGAGATCGAGGAGTCCGCGTTCGGCTACCACGAGCGCTACCGCACCGAGCAGGACGTGGTCGTCGGCGTCAACCGGTTCGTCGACGAGGGCGAGCCCGAGGTGCCGGACATCCTCCGCGTCGATCCGGAGTCCGAGCGCGAGCAGGTCGAGCGGCTAGGAGCGTTCAAGTCTGGACGCGATGCGGAATTGGTCGAGAAACGGCTAAAGGAAGTGACAGACGCTGCCGATACGGCCAATAACCTTCTCCCTACCCTCCGGCAGGCCCTCAAGGACCGTTGCACGTTGGGTGAGGTGTGCGGGGCGATGAAGGACGTCTTCGGCGAGTACCAGCCGACGTTCTAGAGCCGCTTCGCGCCGCCGCTCTGAGATGTAACGGAGCGGTAAGAATAGGGAGGAAAGGGACTTTCTCGATGCCCAGGCTCCGGATCGCTGCCACCTTCTCCGCGCTCATCGCGCTAGCCGTCGCGCCGGCCGCCGCCCACGCGGCGGTGACGGGCTCGCAGATCACGTCGTGGACGTCAAGCCAGCCCGCGACGTCAAACAACCCCTACCTGATCTCGTTCGACAACCCGCCGGTCGGCCCGACGACGCTGACCGTCAAGGGCACGGCGGCGGGCGGCGGTTCGGTCGACATCGTCTGCTATTCGGGGTCGACCCCGACGGTCACGAGGCTGAACGCGGCCCCCGTGGCGGTGCAGGGCAACGGGAGCACCGGGACCTTCAACTCGGGCGCCGTCTCGCTCAAGCCGATCGCCGGCTCGGTGTGTCGCCTCCGGGCGGTGCCGGCCGGGTCAGACGGGGCCGGCAACGACGTCAGCAACTTCGCCGGGCCGACGCTTGCGGTCTCGGAGGCGGCTCTCCCGGTGGCAACCATCGGGGGGACACTCCTCAACCACGGGACGCCCTACAACTTCTACGTCAACGACGTCACGTTCACCGGAACGGCGGCGTGGGCTTCGCCGGGGGTCACACCCTCGACCAGCGAGGTCGGCTGCGGCGGCCCGTTCGCCGCGCCGATCGACTCGCTGGGCAACGTGGGTGACTACGCGATCGACTGCACAGGGTCGCTGCTGAGCAACGACCTCGGCGCGTTCGGCGGGCGTTCGGAGGTACAGATCGACGGTCGTAGCGCATACGACCCCGCCTCGGCGCAGGCGTTGTTCGCGGCGTCAGGCGGTCATGCCGCGAGCCAGAACCTTTCCGGGTTCCCGAGCGACCTCACCGGCAACGTGACCTGGGATCCGACCACCGGCCTGCTGACCTCGACCTCGGACGAGTCCTGGGTCGTCTGCAACGGGCCCAACATGCAGGTTCAGTCGTTCGCCACCTGCCCGAACTTCGTCAGCTCGGGGGTGAAGCTGGAGCGCACGACCACGACGAGCGACGGCGGCCGGGTGGTGACGCTGACCGACACGTGGTCCTCGACCGACGGGCAGGCCCACTCGCTGGACCTGCTCTACGACGACTTCGTCGGGGTGCTCGCGCTCGACAACGGAAACGCGGGCTACGAGTTCCCCGGTCAGTCGAGCTTCTCGCAGTCCAGCCCCGGAAGCGACGTGCCCGGACCGAGCAACGTCCCGGGCTCGATCCTCGTGCGCACGAACGTGACCAAGCCCGACGGCGATCCGAACGAGGCCGCCGGCGCGATTACGTTCGGCAAAGCCCCGAGCGAGTTCCGCTTCCCGAGCAACAACGAGTTCGAGGAGCACAACCTCGTGCTCGTGCCCGCCGGCGGGAGCGCCAGCCTCAGCTACATCTACTCGGTCGGCTACTCGGTCGCGGACGTCAGCGCGCTCGCGCTCGCCGCCCAGGACCGGTTCGAGCCACCGTCGGTCGCGATCGGCTCGCCGGCCAGCGGGACGGCGGTCTCGAGCCCGACCGTGACCGTCTCGGGCATCGCGGACGCTGGCTCGGGCGTCAGCTCGATCGTCGTCGGCGGCCAGACCGTTCCGGTCGCATCGAACGGAGGGTGGACCGCGCAGGTCCCGCTGAGCCCGGGCACGAACACGATCACCGCGCTCGCCACCGACGGCGCCGGCGCGACCGCCCAGGCGCAGGTCGCGGTCGTCTACAACGCACCGCCGCCCCCCCCGCCGCCGGTCAAGTGCAAGGTTCCGCGGACCAAGGGCATGAAGCTCGCCGCCGCCGAGCGGGCGGTGCGCCAGGCGCACTGCAAGGTCGGGAAGGTCAAGCACGTGGCGTCGAAGAAGGTCCGCAGCGGCCGGATCATGAGCACGAGCCCCTCCGCGGGCCGGATCCTCAAGGTCGGCACCAAAATCAAGTTTTTCGTGTCGAAGGGACGCTAGCCGGGCAGCTTTGGCGAAGGATGATTCGTCCTCGCCGGTCCGAGGATCTCGAGCCATGCCTCACGCTGCTACGCGAGGTGTACGGAGCCGACCGCTATCCGGTCCGGTGGCCGCGGGACCCGGCGGGCTGGCTCGCCGCGCGCGACGGCCTCGCCGCGTGGGTCAGCGAGACCGGCGGCGCCATCGACGGTCATCTGTCGCTTCACGGGACCGATGAGACCCGGGCGCGCCGGCAGTGGCGCGAGGCCGTGCCCGTCCCGGTCGAGCGGCTCGCGGTCGTCTCCCGCTTCTTCGTCGCGCCGGCCGCGCGTGGACGCGGGGTCGGCAGCGCGCTGATCGAAACCGCCCAGGACCACGCCGCCGAGTGCGGACTCCGCATGGTCCTCGACGTCGCCGACCACAACCACGACGCGATCGGGTTCTACGTGCGGCGCGGCTGGACGCGCGTCGGCACCGCGACCCTCGTCCTCGACGACGGCGAGACCCTGCTGCCGCTCGTCCTGTTCGTCCTGCCGGAGCCCGATTAGCGTTCGCTGTCGAGGTCGGCCATCTGCGGCGCGCCGTAGCGGTCGCCTGCTGCTGCGTCGGGCGGGACGGCCCGCTCGATTCGCTCGAGGTCGTCGGCGCTGAGCTCGACGTCGAGCGCGCCGAGCGCCTCGTCGAGCTGATCGCGTCGCCGCGCGCCGACGAGCGGCACGATGTCCTCGCCGCGCGACAGCACCCAGGCGAACGCGATCTGCGCCACGCTCACGCCCTTGCCGTCGGCGATCTCGCGCAGCGCCTCGACGAGCGCGAGGTTGTGCTCCAGGTTCTCGCCCTGGAAGCGCGGCATACGCCCGCGGACGTCGCCGGCCGGAATGCCGGTTTCGGCGCGGTAGCGGCCGCTGATCAGCCCACGTGAGAGGACGCCGTACGCCGTGATCGAGATCCCAAGCTCGCGGCAGGTGGGCAGGATCGCGCGCTCGATACCGCGCGAGATCAGCGAGTACTCGATCTGGAGGTCGACGATCGGATGCACCGCCGCGGCGCGCCGGATCGTGTCCGCGCCGACCTCCGAGAGCCCGACGTGGCGCACGTAGCCCGCCTCCACGAGCTCGCCGATCGCGCCTACGGTCTCCTCGATCGGGACGTGCGCATCCAGGCGCGCCGGCCGGTACACGTCGACGTAGTCGATGCGCAGCCGCTGGAGCGTGTACGCGAGCGCGGTCTTGACCGCCTGCGGGCGCGCGTCGTAGCCGAGCCAGCTCCCGTCGGGGCCGCGCTGGGCGCCGAACTTGACGCTGATCAGCACCTCGTTGCGGTTGCGGCTGTCGAGCGCGTCGCCGATCAACAGCTCGTTGTGGCCCATCCCGTAGAAGTCGCCGGTGTCGAGCAGCGTGATGCCGGCGTCGAGCGCCGCGTGGATCGTGGCGATGCTCTCCGCGCGGTCGGCGACGCCGTACAGCCCGGACATGCCCATGCACCCGAGCCCGAGGGCCGAGACCGCCGGTCCGGTGGCGCCCAGCTGTCGCATCTGGACCATCGGCAGATCACCTTAGCTCGCTTGCACCGTCGGAGTCCGGGGCAGGAGTCGCGCCTGCCCGCGCGAAATCCCCAGCCGATGACCGAGCACGTGGCAAGCCGAACGCTGGTCAAATCCCCGCCGGAGCTATGGGCCGAGTGCAGCGACGCGGCCTCACTGGCTCGCCACCTGGACCAATTCGGAGAGATCCGGATCACGAGGCTCGACCCGGAGACCGCCGTCGCCTGGGAGGGCGAGAGCGCCCGCGGCACGGTGCGGATCGAGCCCGCCGGTTGGGGAACGAAGGTGATCCTGACCGCGGTCGAGGTGGCCGGGAAGGTAGTGGCTGAGGTGGTCGAGGAGCCGGCGGTGGAAGCCGAGCCGGAGGCCATCGAGCCGGCGGTGGAAGCCGAGCCGGAGCCCATCGAGCCGGCGGTGGAAGCCGAGCCGGAGGCCATCGAGCCGGAGGTGGTGATCGAGCCGGAGGTGGTGGTCGAGCCGGAGATGGTCTTCGAGCCAGCGCGCCGGCGCCGGTTCGCCCGCCTGCTCGGCTTCTTACGCGGTCCGGAGCCCGTGCGCGAGCCCGAACCTCCCATACCCGACGAGACCGCCGGTGCGCCCGAGCCGCGAGTTCCAGCCGAACCCGCGCCACCGCCCGGACGACCTCGCGTCGCGGGGGCCACCGCCACGGACGCCCCCGCCACCGCCGCCGAAGCCCCCGCCACCGCTCCGGAACCCTCCGCCACCGCCCCGGAGCCGCCTGCCGCGGCCCCGGAGCCACCCGTCACGGAGGCTGCGCTGACCGCGGCCCTGGACAGCCTCGGCCAAGCGCATCACCGCCCGTACTCGCGCGCCTAGGGGCTGGGGCGCGGGCGCGCGAGCACGGAGCGGGATTTAGCCCTCGATCTTCCCTGGAGGCCCCCCGAGCTCCGCGATCAGGGCTGAGAAGTCCTTGCCGGCGGGGCTGGGGACGCTGTCGGCGTCGTCGCCCCCGTGCCACTGGCCCTGCTGCATGGCGTAGCTCTCGGTGCCGACGCCGGCGCCCCAGCCGATCTCGATCCCGTCCGAGTCGCCGGCGATGAGCTCGGCGATCCGCTGTCCGGCGTGCACGGCCTGCCCGACATGCACCCCCGCCGCCGGGCTGATGCCCTCGGCGTAGTACACATACCGGCCGGCGTCAGGCCCGTCGGTGAGCTGGTACTCGACGAACGCTCCCGGCCACCCGGTGCCGGTCGTCCCGACATACGTGATCCGTCCGTCGCCGATCGCGCGGAGCGGTCCCGAGCCGGCGTAGTCCACGCCCTGGTCGATGCGCTCGGGCGTCACGCTTGCGCCGGCGAGCGGGTTCACGTAGTGGCCCGGGGCCACGGTCGGTGCCGGCACCGGCTTGGCCGCCGGCGGTGTGCTCGTCACGGGGTGCGACTTGGCGACCGGGCGGGTGTGGGTCGCCGGCTTGGGCTGGGCCGGCGCCTTCGACCGGGTGGGGGTGGTGGTCGTCGCCGGATGGCCCGCCGACGTCGTCTCCTGCACCGCGCCACCGCCCGTGACCACGTGCTTGGCGCTCGGGGCGTGGTGGATTGCCCCGGTGTGGTGCTGCGCCGCGGGCGTGCGGTGGATCGCGGGTGCGCCGTGGATCGGTGGCGTGGTCGTCGCCGCCGCCGAGACGGTGTGCTGCGCCACCGGCGCGGCCCCGCCGCTCACGCCGTGGGACGCCGACGCGGTCGACGCGGTCGACGCGGTCGACGCGGTCGATGCGGTCGACGCGGTCGCGTCCTGGGCGGCCGCGACGTGTGCGACCGCGACATGGGCGTGCGTCGTCGTCGCCGCGTGATGCGCCGGGGTAGGGGGCCGGGGAGCGGGGTGCGTCGGCAACGTCGCGGCGCTCGGAGCCGCGGCCGCCACGGTTGCCTTGGCCGGGTGGGCGTCGTGCTCGTCGGCGCGGTACGTGATCCGGGCGGTCCGCACGGACGCGCCGCGGCCCCCCAGCAACCCGGGCAGCGTGGCCGCGGCGAGCAGTGCCAGCGCCGAGATCCCGCCGGCGCCGGGCAGCACCATCGACGGCCGCCTCGCCGCGGCGGACCGGCGCAGCTGCGAGTAGGTCGCGGACTCGCGGAGGACGTCGACGCAGCTCAGGTCGCGCTCGGGGCGGAGGTTGAACAACTCGAGCGAGCTGCGCGTGGGCCTGCCTCTGCGCGCAAGCGAGCGCTCCAACGACGCTTGCCACAGATCAGCGCAAGCGAGATCACGTGCGGTCTCCACCCAACTGCCTCCTTATTCGTAAGCCTGCGGAGTTAGCTGACGGGCTCGCGACTTGCGCTACGCCGCGCGATTGCGGCGATTCGCCCCGGCGCCCCTAGAGGTCGCTGTTGGGTCCTCCGTCCACCGGCCACGGATGGCGCGGCGGTTCGGCTTCTATGTCTTCCGTCGTCGACGCAAACGCGCCGATTCCTGCAAGGTGGCGAAGTTGTATCGCATCTTGCAACGCCGCGGTACCCCTTTTCTCCCTAAAATCGCCGCCCGCGATGCGCGAGAAGGCCCCCGAGACATACGCCGAGAAGCTTGGACAGCTGGAGGACCTCCGCTACGAGGCGATCCACGCCGGCTCCGAGCAGGCCGTCGCCAAACAGCACGAGCGGGGCAAGTACACCGCCCGCGAGCGAGTTGAGAAGCTGTTGGACCCGGGCTCGTTCCAGGAGCTCGACGTGTTCGTGCGCCACCGCACGGTCGAGTTCGACATGCAGAAGAACCGGCCCTACGGCGACGCCGTCGTCACCGGGCACGGCACGATCGACGGCCGGCGCGTGTGCGTGTTCAGCCAGGACTTCACGGTGTTCGGCGGGTCGCTCGGCGAGGTCATGGCCGAGAAGATGTGCAAGATCATGGATCTGGCGGCCAAGATCGGCTGTCCGGTGATCGGGATCAACGACTCGGGCGGCGCGCGGATCCAGGAGGGCGTGGTGTCACTCGGCGCGTACGGCGACGTGTTCACCCGCAACGTTCAGTGCTCGGGCGTGATCCCGCAGATCAGCCTGATCATGGGCCCGTGCGCTGGCGGGGCGGTGTACTCGCCGGCGATGACCGACTTCATCTTCATGGTGAAGGAGACCTCCCACATGTTCATCACCGGCCCCGAGGTGATCAAGACGGTCACCGGCGAGGAGGTCGACTTCGAGTCGCTCGGCGGCGCGATGAGCCACAACTCCAAGTCGGGCGTCGCCCATTTCGCCTCCGACGACGAGGATCAGTGCCTCGAGGACACGAGGTACCTACTGAGCTTCCTGCCCCAGAACAACCTCGAGATGCCGCCTCGAGTCCAGCCGACCGACGACCCGCTGAGGCAGGACCCGGAGCTCGATCACCTCGTCCCCGACAGCTCCAACAAGCCCTACGACATGCGCGACGTGGTCCGCCACGTGGTCGACGACGGCGAGTTCTTCGAGGTTCACGAGCACTATGCGCGCAACATCATCTGCGGCTTCTCGCGGCTGAACGGCTACGTGGTGGGGATCGTCGGCAACCAACCCAACCAGCTCGCCGGCGTGCTCGACATCGACTCCTCCACGAAGGCGGGGCGGTTCGTGCGCACCTGCGACGCGTTCAACATCCCGATCATTACGCTCACCGACGTGCCCGGGTTCCTCCCCGGCACGACGCAGGAGTGGGGCGGGATCATCCGCCACGGCGCCAAGCTGCTGTACGCCTATTGCGAGGCCACCGTGCCCAAGATCACGATCATCACCCGCAAGGCCTACGGCGGCGCGTACGACGTGATGGGGTCAAAGCACCAGCTCGCCGACTTCAACTTCGCGTGGCCGACCGCCGAGGTGGCGGTGATGGGTCCCGAGGGCGCCGTCAACATCATCTACCGCCGCGACATCGCGTCCTCGCCGACGCCCGACACGCGGCGGCAGAAGCTGATCGACGACTACAAGGCGCACTTCGCCAATCCGTACGTGGCGGCCGAGCGCGGCTACATCGACGACGTGATCGTCCCCCACGAGACCCGACCCAAGGTCATCACCGCACTCGAGACCCTGCTGAACAAGCGCCAGCCCGGCCCGCGCCGCAAGCACGGGAACATCCCTCTCTGAAACGCGAAAGAGAGAGGCCCCGGCGGGCCTCTCTCTCAGACGCTCGGCGGATCAGCCGCCGAAGTCGTACCGCGTGTTCGTGTTCCCGAAGCCGAGCAGCAGATCGTCGGCGCCGGCGTCGAAGCTGCCGGTGCCAGCGCTCGTGCCGCCGTTGTCGAGGCTGATCTGGCTGATCACCGCGTTCGGGTCGTTCGACACGAACGCCGCCAGCGTCTCCGGGGAGTCCTGTCCCCCGGGAGCGCTGATGTTCTTCTCGGTCGTGCTGTACCAGTTGGCATTCGGGGCGAACCCGTCGGCCTGGTAGAGGACGCTCTGGGCCGGGGTCTGGATCCCGTTCAGCGTCGGGTTGTAGACCAGGTTCGCGAACCCACTGCCGAACTTCGAGTCGTTCGTCAGGCCCGTCACCGTGATGTGGATCGTCGGCGCCTGGGACGAGACGGTGTTGACCTCGTTGACGTGCCACTGGTAGGTGAGCGCGTCGAGATCGCGGAGCGGGACGTTGTCGAACGCCTTGGCGATCCCGATCCCGCCCTGCCACGTGTTGGCGTCGATGCCGGGGCCGTCGAGCTCGAGCTCGCCGTTTGTCAGTGACGCGGAACCACCGTTGCCGTCGCCGCTGAAGTACCACCCGCCGTCACCCGGGTCTCCGCTGTCAGGGTTGGGGTTCCGCCCGCTCGAGTGCGCGATCGACGGCACGTTGACGACGGGCACCGCAGGATTCAGCCCGTCCCTGCCGTTCTGGCCGTCCTGCCCGTTCTGGCCGTTCTGCCCAGGCGTCCCCTGCGGTCCTCCGGGGCCCTGATTGACGACTCCGTGCGGGTCGCCGGCCTCAGCCAGCGCGGCCCGGATCGTCCGGGCGAGCTTGTTGATGCCGACGGCGCCGTCGGCGATTTTGTCACCGGTCACGGCTCCGTTGGCGATGTTGCCGGTGTGCACCAGCAGCGTGGTCGCGGCTACCGCACTTCCGCTCATCGCGACGAAGAGCGCCACGAGCCCCACCACGAGCGCCGGCGACGGCAAACGATCCTTCAAACGAGACACTGAACCTCCATGTTGTTGAAACGTCTGCACCCCCCGGTGCTGCAGCCACCCTCACGTCAGGCAGACGTCACCGGCACAACGGAGTGGCGGTGCAGTCACACCGCCGATTCACCCCTCGCGTCTGAGGATCCGTCCCCGACGCACCGGCACCTGACGAACGGTGGAGATGTGTCCAGCTTTTCGGAGCTTTGCTCAAGTTCGGCGCGGCGGTCAGCGCTCGGACAGTGAGCGAGTCGCTCAGAGCGTGACTACGTGGGCCTCGACGCGGTTGTCCTCCCACGCGTCGAACGCGGCGACCGCCACCGCCAGGTCCTGGATCGCGAGACCGGTCGAGTCAAACAGCGTCACCGCCTCGGGTCCGGGTCGTCCGGGCGCGTCCCCGGCAAGCACCGCGCCGAGCTCGGTCACCCTGTCGCGGGTGACGAGGCCGGCGTCGACCGCGCCGGTCAGCTCCCCACCGTGCGAGGCCTGCGCCCACTCGTCACAGAACAGCACGCATGAGGCGACCGCGCCGACGCTCGCCTCGGCCTTGCCGGGGCCGTCGGCGCCGAGCATGTTGAGGTGAAGGCCGGCGCGCAGGCTGCCGACGTCGATCACGATCTCTGTACCCGGGGTTACGCAGCACACGACGTCACAGGCGATTGCCTCCTCGCGCGATCCGGTGCGCCACGAGAGCTCGTCCGCGAGCACGGCGGCGACGTCCTCGCGCGGGTCGTGGCACACGCCCGGCCCGTACCCCGCCGCCACCAGGCACCGCGCGGCCCAGGCGCCATGAAGGCCGCACCCGATCAGCCCGACGGTGCGCGCGTCCGCACGCGCGAGCGCCTGCGTCGCGACCGCGGCGACGGCGCCGGTCCGCAGCGCGGTCACCGAGCGTGCGTCGAGCAGCATCAGCGACTCGCCCGTCTGCGCGTTAGACAGGCAGATCACCCCGGTCACCGTCGGCAGGCCCCGCGCCGGATTGCCCGGGAACGAGGTCACCCACTTGAGCAGCGCGAATGCATCGCCGCGCGCCGGCATCGCGCGGAAGTCACCGAATGGCGGGCTCTCGAGATACACCTTCGGTGGCATCACCCACTCGCCGGCGTGGAACCGGAGCAGGCCCTCGCGGACGCGCTCGATCGCCGCTGACGGAGACACCGCCGCCAGCACGGCGTCGTAGTCGAGCACGGGGATCGCGGGCACGTCGCGGGACGATACGCTCAGTCCGCTGATGAACCGCCGCCCGAAGCTCACGATCGTCGCGCCCACCGCCTCGCCCGAGGAGGCGGCCGCGGTCGTGGCCGCGCTCGAGCGGTTCATGCGCGAGACCGCGCCGGCGCCCGCACGCCGGGCGCCGAGGCCGAACCCGTGGCAGCGCGCGGCGCTCGAGGAGGGTGTGAACCGGGCTCCTGCCGAACCGACGCCGTGGGCGTGACGGTGTAAGCACCACTTTTGGACGAGCCCGGGTTGGTTTAAGCCACGTTTGCTTGACAGGAACGGGTGCGTATGCCAGCGTCCACGGCGTTGGCTGGTGAACCAACTAGGCGGCTCACCGGGTGTCTGCAGTGTGCATCGGGGTGCAGCAAGAGGGGGTCGTACGCGGGTCATGCTGTTCGCGGGATGCAGTACAGACCACCGTCTAGCGGATCAGATTCCGGGCTCGTCGTTGGACCACGAGCTCGAGTTCGCGCTCACCGATGCGCCGGCGGTCGCCGGCATCGCTCAGCCCCCAAAGCGGATGCCGGTCACCTGACCAGCGCTGGTTGAGAGCGCGCCGGCTGCCGCGGCGGTTGCCCCCACCGTCGCGGCGCCGGTCACTCTGGCTGCTCGTCTTGTTTGCGTCCCCGCGTGGGCGGGTCGGCTGACTGCCCGTCCCGGGAGCCCTGTGCGCCGACGCCGCCTTGCCGCTCTTCTAGCGTGGTCGGGCGCGAGGGCTCCGGGACGGGCATGTCAGCCTCGCTTGCAGCGGTGTCGCGGCCGGACGCCGCCGCCTCGCTCACAGCTTGTCGTGGCCCCCGTCTGGCATCGGCGGCCGCGTGGCGACCCCCCGGCTGGGGGCGATTCCCGAGCGTAAAGGCGAAAACGCATGAACCCCGATTGCCTTTTGGTACATTTCGAGGTCCGTCCGCCACCGAAGGAGTCAGATGCGACCCGCGTCGCCGCCAAGCGCCAGCACAGACGCACCCGAGACGGTCTCCCATCACGGTAATGGCCGGACTGGGACGCTCGACAATCCCGAGGTGCTCGAGAACGTGCCCGGGCACGTCATCCCGATCCTCGAGCGTGAGTTCGACGATTTCGACACCGAGTCGACGCGCTTCCTGAAGGGCGAGCTCGAGGGCGACGAGTTCATCAAATTCCGCCTCAAGCAGGGCGTGTACGGCCAGCGCCAGCCCGACGTGCAGATGGTTCGCGTCAAGCTTCCGTTCGGCGGGGTGACGCCCGACCAGCTCGACGCGTTCGCCGCCGCGATCGAGAAGTACGTGCCGCTGCGCAAGGGCCACATCACCACGCGCCAGAACATCCAGATGCACCACATCCCGCTGCCCGACGCGGCCGCGCTGATCCGCGACCTCGGCGACGCCGGCCTGTCGAGCCGCGAAGGGTGCGGCAACACGATGCGCAACGTCACCGGCGATCCGCGGGCCGGGACGCTCGAGGGCGAGCTGTTCGACATCACGCCGTACGCCGGCGCGTATGTCCGCTACTTCATGCGCCACCCGACGACGCAGGCGATGCCACGCAAGGTCAAGACCGCGTTCGCGGCCACCGACGAGGACAACGCGATCACGCGGATCCACGACGTCGCGTTCATCCCGAAGGTGCGCGAGGGCGTTCGCGGCGTCGAGATGCGGGTAGGAGGCGGTACTTCGATCATGCCGCGCCTGGCACCCACCCTGTACGAGTTCGTCGAGCTCGACAACGGCGACTATCTGAAGGTCACCGAAGCTTGCATGCGGATCTTCGACCGCCAGGACTGGCTGCGAGCGAACCGTGCCCGCGCCCGGATCAAGGTGCTGGTCGACAAGATCGGGATCGACGAGTTCCGCGCGCTGGTCGAGGAAGAGCTCGAGGGCGACTGGGTGAACGAGCGCGACTTCAGCATCGACAGGATCGTGTTCGAGGACGACGAACAGGCCAGTGCGCCGCCCGAGCCGCAATCCTTCGCGTCGCCCAACGGCGACAACCGTGAGTTCACGCGCTTTGTCGAGACCAACGTCCAACGCCAGCGCCAGCGCGGCTTTTCGACCCTCGAGGTCAAGGTGACCCGCGGCGACTTGACCCCGGATCAGCTCCGCGGGATCGCGCAGATCATGCGCGACCACACAGGCGCCGCCGCGCGGACGACCGTGCATCAGAACCTGGTGCTGCGGTGGGTCCGCGACGAGTCGGTGTACGACGTTTGGCGGGCGCTCGGCGAGCTCGGCCTGGGGGACGCCGGCGCGGACGAGATCACCGATGTCGTCAGCTGCCCCGGGACCGACTCCTGCAAGCTCGGGATCACGAGCTCGATGGGCCTCAATCAGGCGATCCACGAGCGGCTGACCCAGATGGAGATCAGCGACGAGCTGTCACGCCAGATTCACGTGAAGATGAGCGGGTGCCCGAACGGCTGCGGGCAGCACCACATCGCGAACATCGGCTTCTACGGGGCGTCGATCAAGGTCGGCGAGCACTCGGTCCCGGCCTACATCCCGCACATCGGCGGCGCCTACGAGGGCGGCGACGTGCGCTACGGTCAGCGCCTGAAGGCTCGGCTCCCGGCCAAGCGTGTACCCGAGGCAGTCGATCGGTGGGTACGCTTCTACGAATCCGCGCGGACAGAGGGCGAGAAGTTCAACGCATTCGTCGACCGCGTCGGACCGGCGGAGTTCGAGGCGAAGGTCAAGGATCTCACGATGCCAATCGAGTTCAGCCTGGACAACATGAACTACTTCATCGACTGGACCAAGCAAGCGCCGTTCGAGGTCGTTCGCGGCGAGGGCGAGTGCGCGGTCTGACGGCTCCGACGACGATGAGCGCAACTATCCCCGATCTAGAGACCGTCACCGCCGAGGAAGTCCTCTCCTACGCGGTGCAGCGGTTCCACCCGCGGCTCAAGATGGCCTGCTCCTTCCAGAAGGAGGAGTCGGTGCTGCTGCACATGCTGACCTCGATCGAGCCCGACGCCCGGGTGTTCATGATCGACACCGGCGTGCTGTTCGAAGAGACGTTCGACACGTGGAAGCGGTTCGAGGAGCGGTTCGGCGTCAACATCGAGGTCATCGACGCGCGTAGCCCGGACGAGCCGTGGACGATGACCCGCTGCTGCGGCGAGGCCAAGGTCGAGGCGCTCGAGCGCGCCCTTGACGACGTCGAGGCATGGGTCACGGGCATCCGTCGCGAGCAGGCCCCGACCCGCGCCGCCGCCCCTAAGGTCGACTACGACGAGCGCCGCGGGATCTGGAAGGTCAACCCGCTGGCGGACTGGAGCGAGAAGGACCTGTGGCGCTACATATTCGCGCACGATCTGCCGTACCACCCGCTTCACGACCAGGGCTACGCGTCGATCGGCTGCCAGCCGTGCACGCGCCCCGGCGCCGGCCGGGAAGGACGTTGGGCCGGGTTGGAGAAGACCGAATGCGGCATCCACGAGTGAGGCGTCGTTGAACCCCCTCCATTACGAGCTCTCGCACGTCGAGACCCTCGAGGCCGAATCGATCCACATCTTCCGTGAGGTCGCGGCCGAGTTCGAGCGACCGGTGCTGCTGTTCAGCGGCGGCAAGGACTCGCTCGTGCTCCTGCGTCTGGCCGAGAAGGCGTTCCGGCCCGGCCGGTTCCCGTTCCCGATCATGCACGTCGACACCGGGCACAACTTCCCCGAGGTGATCGAGTTCCGCGATCGTCTGATCGATCGGATCGGCGAGCGGCTGATCGTCGCGAGCGTGCAGGACTCGATCGACAAGGGCCGGGTGGCGGAGGAGACGGGGCCGCGCGCGTCGCGCAACCGCCTCCAGACAGTGACGCTGCTCGACGCGATCGCCGAGCACGGGTTCGATGCCGCGTTCGGCGGCGCGCGCCGCGACGAGGAGCGCGCCCGCGCCAAGGAGCGCGTGTTCTCCTTCCGCGACGACTTCGGCCAGTGGGAGCCCAAGCGTCAGCGACCCGAGGTGTGGTCGCTGTACAACGGCCGCATCCGCAAGGGCGAGCACGTCCGCGTGTTTCCGCTGTCGAACTGGACGGAGCTCGACGTGTGGCAGTACATCGAGCAGGAGAAGCTCGAGGTGCCGACCATCTACTACGCCCACACCCGGCAGGTGTTCGAGCGCGACGGGATGCTGTACGCGCTCAGCCCGTACGTGCAGCTGATCGATGGCGAGACGCCGTTCGAGGCGTCGGTTCGCTACCGGACGGTGGGCGACATGACCTGCACGGGGGCCGTCCGGTCCCTGGCCACGACGCTACCGGAGGTGGTCTCCGAGATCGCAGCTACCCGCATCACCGAGCGCGGCGAGACGCGCGCGGATGACCGGGTGACCGAGGCCGCGATGGAAGATCGCAAGCGCGAGGGCTATTTCTAGTCGTGAAGGACGTGGGCTGATGACGCCGGGTGCGGCGACGAATGGTCATGCGCTGAGAACCCGCACCAGCGAGCTGCTGCGGTTCGCCACCGCCGGCTCGGTTGACGATGGCAAGTCGACGCTGATCGGGCGGCTGCTGCACGACTCCAAGGCGATCCTTGAGGACCAGCTCGAGCACGTCGTGCAGACCTCAGAGCGCCGCGGCGACGGGTACGTGAATCTCGCGCTGTTGATGGACGGGCTGCGCGCCGAACGCGAGCAGGGGATCACGATCGACGTCGCCTACCGGTACTTCCAGACGGCACGGCGCAAGTTCGTGATCGCCGACACGCCCGGCCACGAGCAGTACACGCGCAACATGGTCACCGGCGCCTCGACCGCGGACCTGTCGGTGGTCCTCGTCGACGCTCGCAAGGGGGTGAGCGAGCAGACCCGCCGGCACGCCTACATCGCGTCGCTGCTGCGGATTCCGCACGTGGTCGTGTGCGTCAACAAGATGGACCTGGTCGAGTACGACGAGGCCGTGTTCGACCAGATCGTCGACGACCTGACCGACTGGACGGCGCGGCTCGCCATCCCCGACGTCACGTTCATCCCGATCTCGGCGCTGCACGGCGACAACGTCGTCCACCGGTCGACGAACATGCGCTGGTACGACGGGCCGCCGCTCCTGTACCACCTCGAGCACGTGGTGATCGCGCCCGACCGCAACCTCGCGCAGACGCGCTTCCCAGTCCAGTGGGTGATCCGGGTGGGCGGGAGCCAATCAAACGAACATCACGACTATCGCGGCTATAGCGGCACCGTCGCCGGCGGCGTGCTTCACGCCGGTGACGAGGTGGTCGTGCTGCCGGGTGGCCAGCGCACCGAGATCGATGCCATCGAGACGTACGACGGCCCCGTCGAGACCGCGTTCCCGACGATGTCGGTGACCGTGCGCGTGAAGGACGACCTCGACATCTCGCGCGGCGACATGCTCGTCGAGGCCGATGATCCCCCCGTCGCGGCCCGCGAGCTCGACGCGATGGTCTGCTGGATGGGCGAGGCCCCGCTGCGCCCGGGCGCCCGGCTGGTGATCAAGCACACCACCCGAACCACCCGCGCGCGGATCGAGGAGCTCGAGTACCGAGTCGACGTCAACGCGCTCACGCACGAGCCCGCCGACGAGCTCGTGCTCAACGAGATCGGCCGCGTCCGTCTGCGGTCAGGCTCGCCGTTGATGGCCGATCCGTACGCGCAGAACCGCACCACCGGCAGCTTCATCCTGATCGACGAGGCGAGCAACGACACGGTGGCGGCGGGCATGGTGCTAGCCGCGCGCTGATCCGCCATCCTGTCGGGCATGAGCTCGGCCGAGGAGGAGAGCTACCACCAGGGGACCGCGTCGATGTCCACCGACGCCGCCCTCGGCAACGACGACGCGTTCACGCCCGCGCCACCGGAACGCCCGCGGACCGTGACCGAGCCGGCGCGTGAGGTGCCCGTTCACGCCGAGGCCCAGGTCCTCGTCGTCGGCGGCGGACCGGCCGGGTTCGCCGCGGCGCTCGCCGCCCGCCGCGCCGGCGCCGAGGTGCTACTCGTCGAGCGCTACAACCACCTCGGCGGCCTTTCGACCGGCGGGCTCGTGATCTGGATCGACCGCATGACCGACTGGAGCGGACGTCCGGTGATCACCGGCATCGGCCAGGAACTGCTCGACCGGCTGCCCGAGACCGCCGTCGCCGGCGCTCCGCGCGCGCTGTGGGGATCGACCGAGGCCGACGCGGTCGCGTACTGGCGCGAGCGCCAGGGCGCGTTCCGCGACACAGTCACGTGGTCGCCGATGATCGACCCGGAGTGGCTGAAGTACCTCTCGGTCGAGCTGCTGATCGAGGCGGGCGTCAAGTTGCTGTTCCACAGTTGGGTGGCGGATCCGCTCGTCGAGGGCCGGCGGGTTCGCGGCGTGACGTTCGAGAGCAAGGAGGGCCGGCGGGCGATCCTGGCCGACGTGGTCGTCGACTGCACCGGCGATCTCGACCTGTGCGCGCGGGCGGGGCTCGAGTTCGAGGCCGACGCCAAGGCGGGCGGAGGAGGCATCGCCCACTGCCTCAACACCGGGTGGCTGTGGGCGGGTGTCGATTTCGCGCGCTGGCTCGAGTTCAAGCGCAGCGAGCCGGCGGCCCACCGCCGGCTGATGGCCGACGCCGGCGACGCGCTCGGGTTCGCCGAGCGCCCGGTCGTGGGGTGGTCGGGCGACGTGGCGCTGTTCCTCGGCCCGCGGCTCAGCGGCTACAGCGGGGTCAGCGTCACGGACCTGACGCGCGTCGAGGTGCAGTCGCGCCGGCGGATGGTCGCCCATCTCGACTACTTCCGCCGTCACGCCCCGGGCTTCGAGAACGCCTGGCTGATGCTGTCGGCGCCGCAGATCGGGGTCCGGCACACGCGCCGGCTCGTCGGCCGCCACAAGCTCACGAGCGAGGATTGGAAGCACGGGATCCGCCATGACGACGAGATCGGCGTGTCGCCGTCGCCGTCGCAGAAGTTCGCGAACGTGTCCGTGCCCTACCGCGCGCTGGTCTCAAACGACCTCGGCAACGTCCTGGCACCGGGGCGTCACATGTCGTGCGACCCTCAGACTCAGGCGTTCATGCGCGAGATCCCGCAATGCTGGCTGACCGGGCAGGCTGCCGGCGCGGCTGCGGCACTGGCGGTCGAGAGCGGCCTTGCGCCGGTCGCCGATGTCGACATCGCCGCACTACGGGGCGAGCTGCTCCGCCAGGGCGTCTACCTTCAGGACGATCCGATCGCCGGACCGGAGCAACGACCAACGCTCTAAAGTCCGGCGCCGCATGTTCTCCAAGGTTCTGATCGCCAACCGCGGCGAGATCGCCGTGCGCATCATGCGCGCCTGCGAGGAGCTCGGGATCGCGACTGTCGCTGTCTACTCCGAGCTCGATCGCGACGCCGTGCACGTCAAGCGGGCCGACGAGGCGTATCTGCTCGGCCCCGGGCCCGCGAGCGAGAGCTACCTCGCGGTCGACAAGCTGATCGACGCCGTGAAGCGGTCCGGCGCCGAGGCCGTGCACCCCGGATACGGCTTCCTCGCCGAGAACGCCGCGTTCGCGGCGGCGCTCGCCGACGCCGGCATCACGTTCATCGGCCCGCCCGCGTCGGCGATCGAGGCGATGGGCTCGAAGACTCGGGCGCGCGAGCTGATGGCCAAGGCCGGCGTGCCGATCGTCCCCGGCACGACCGAGCCCGTCGAGACGATCGAGGACGCGCAGAAGGTGATCGCGGACACGATCGGCTACCCGGTCGCGGTCAAGGCGGCAGGCGGCGGTGGCGGCAAGGGCTTCCGGGTCGCGCTCGAGGAGTCAAAGCTCAAGGACGCGTTCGAGGGCGCCGCCCGCGAGGGCGAGAAGTTCTTCGGCGACGCGACCGTGTACCTCGAGCGCTACCTCCCGGATCCGCGCCACGTCGAGGTCCAGGTGATGGCCGACACCCACGGGAACGTGATCCACCTCGGCGAGCGCGACTGCTCGCTGCAGCGCCGCCATCAGAAGCTGATCGAGGAGGCGCCGGCGCCGGCGGTCGACAGCGCGCTCCGCGCGAAGATCGGGAAGATCGCCACCGACGCCGCCGCCGCGGTGTCGTACACCGGTGCGGGGACGATCGAGGGACTGCTCCAGGACGGCGAGTACTTCTTCCTGGAGATGAACACGCGCGTCCAGGTCGAGCACTGCGTGACCGAGATGGTGACCGGAATCGACATCGTCAAGGAGGGCATCCGCGTCGCCGCCGGCGAGCCGCTGTCGGTTTCCCAGGACGACGTGGTACTGCGCGGCCACGCGATCGAGTGCCGGATCAACGCCGAGGACGCGAGCAAGAACTTCGCCCCGGCGCCGGGCGCGATCGGCGACTACTCAGAGCCGGCGGGGCCGGGCGTCAGGGTCGACTCGGGCGTCGGGCCGGGGTCCGAGGTCTCGCCCATGTACGACCCGATGGTCGCCAAGCTGATCGTCTGGGACGTCGATCGCGAACAGGCGACCGCGCGGATGCTGCGCGCGCTCGGCGAGTACCGGATCGAGGGGCTGAAGACGCTGCTTCCGTTCCACCAGGCGATCCTCCAGACGCGCCAGTGGCACGACGCCGAGACCTGCCGCGACCTGATCGAAGACCGCGCCTGGCTCAAGGAGCTGGCGTTCCCCAAGACCGACAAGGGCGATGGCGACGGCGATGGCGCTGAGCCCGTCGAGCAGAGCTACACGGTCGAGGTCTCGGGCAAGCGCTTCGACGTCAAGGTGATCGCACCTCGGCTCGCCGGCGTGGTCAACGGGGCGGCTCCGGTCGCCGCGGAGGGCGCGGTGGCGACCCGGCGGGCGCCGCGGCGAAGCGAGCGATCGGGCGGCGGCGGTGGCGCCAGGGGCGGCGACACGCTGTCCGCACCGCTTCAGGGCACGGTTTTGAAGGTCGCCGTCGAGCAGGGTGCCGCCGTCGAGGAGGGGGCGCTCGTGTGCGTCATCGAAGCGATGAAGATGGAGAACGAGATCACCGCGCACAAGGCGGGCACGGTGACGGCGCTGCCGATCGCCGTCGGTGCCTCGGTGGCCACCGGCGACACGCTCGCGGTGATCAACTCGACGAGCGAGTAGCCCCGGCGCCGGCGAGGCGCGTCCAGCACAACAACGGCCGTGGGCTCGCGACCGTCCGGTCGGGCCATGCGAGCGTCGCGAACAGCGTGACCAGCAGCCCGTCGCGCGCGATCACCGCCCACGACTCGAGTGGCGCGAACGTCTTGAGCGGGTCGAAGTGGAGCGGGTAGTAGACCTGGGTCATCGCCATCGCGCACGCGAGCAGCGCCACCGCCGCGAGGCCGCGCCGGCCGCTCACGACGGCGACCAGTGGGGCGAGCCAGATCAGGTACTGCGGCGAGAGCACGCGGTCGAACACGATGAACGCGCACACCGCTGCGGCGGACGCGGTCAGCAGCCGCTCGCGCGTCGCCGAGCCGAGCGCGTACATACCCCACACCACGACCAGCGAGACCAGCTGGAAAAGGCTCATCAGGCCCGCGAACGCGAGCGCCGGGTGTCCATCGAGGTTGTCGGAGCTGTGCGTGAAGTAGTAGGACAGGTGTAGCCCGGCCAACTGGTGGGCGGCGAGGAACAGCGCCGCGCCGACGCTCTCGAGCTGGAGGGGGCGGTTCTCCTGGCCGTGGATCGCCCACCAAACGCCGTGCGGGGCGATCGCCAGGAACGGCAGGAAGCAGACCAGCAGCACCGCGGCGAACACGCCGAGGCAGACGAGCGCGGCCCGCCGCCCGTCGCGACGCCACACGTACACGACCATGATTGGCACGATCACCACGGGATAGGCCTTGGCGGCGGTGCCGAGCGCCAGTAGCGCGAACGCGGTCCGCTTGCGGTCGAAGTAGATCGCGGCCAGCGCGGCGACCGTGAGCATCGTCGGGAACAGGTCGTAGCGCGACAGCAGCACCGCGCCGAGCAGCAGCGGCGACAGCGCGAGCAGCGCCACGCCGCAGATCAGCTGGCGCGTGTCGACCCGTTGCGCCGCGAGGAGGAGCGCGGCGAGGCCGGCCGAGACCGCGCCGCACAAGGCCATCATCAGCTCGAATACCGTCATGTAGCCCGAGAAGCTGTTGCCGGCGAGCAGCCTCGGGATCAGGAATATCGGCAAGGACAACGGCGGGTACTCGACCGAGAAGTCGCGGTAGGGGACGAGGCCCCCGACGGCGATGTAGCGGGCGTACTTCGCGTACTCCCGGGTGTCCCACTGCCGGTCCAGGCGATACCAGCCGTGGTGGATCAGGTACCAGGCGACCACGAACCCGATCGCGGCGGCCGCCACCGCGAGCGCGGTGCGCTGCCGGTCGGACGGCAGGAAGCCGGTACGACCGGCCGGTACCGACACCGACGTGCCGGCAAGCTCGACGAGCGGGTCATGTGGCGATCGGGCAGGCGTCACGACACGATCCTCGAAGCCAGATCGTACGGATACGTGTACATCGTGATCGGTCCGATCCGGTGGACGGCGGTCGGGCGTCCGAGGTCGGGCGTCGGCTTGGTGACGCTCTCGTTCGAGCGGTCGTCGGTGAGCAGGAAGCTGCCGGTGCCCGAGCGCGGCTCGTACCAGCTGCTGATGAAGTGCAGATCGAATCGGCACAGCCGGGCGTTCTGATCGCACACCGCGACCGGATAGACCTGAACCCGGAATCGGCTGGTCCACGTGACCGGCGCGGCATCCCAATAGCCGGCATAGCCGACCGTCAGGTGCTCGCGCGCGGCGATCCGCGCGATCTGATCGGCCACGGAGCTGCTGACCGGGGTGTGGAACTCGGTGCCCTCGGTCGAGATGCCTCGCGCGAGCGACACCACGCCCCCGAGCGCGAACACACACGTCCCCGCGAGCACGATCGCCGCGCCCACGCGCCGGTGCCCGCGGCGCATGTGCTCAGCGGGCGCAAGGGCGACGCCCGCCGGCACCACGGCCGCCGCGGCGTACACCAGGCCGACCAGGTAACGGTCGGCGTGGATGTCGACTGGAGCGTCACTGAACAGGAACGCGAGCGAGAGCAGGACGGCGGATGAGCACCAGAACGCGAAGAACGCGTGGCGAGCCCGGTCAGCGTCCGATGAGGTACGGCCGCGGAGCTGCCGCCAGCTGAGCCACGGCAGCACGACAACCGCCGCGATGCTCACCGCCGCGCATACGGCGGCCAGGGCGAGCCGCGGCGTCAGCGAACTGCCGGAGACGGCGCCGTTGCCGAGTACCGCGACCGACCGCACCCAGAGTTTGGCGTTGTGGACGGTCTTGGCGCCGGCGACGATCTTCGTCGGGTGCAGCCCCGGCTCGGGTGTGACCGACAGCGCGTGCATCGCCACGCGTGTGACCAGCCACGTGACGACCGCCATCGCGAGCGCGGCGAAGCCGCTCACCAGCGCGCGGGCGTCGCGGCCTCGGCCCGCGACGGCCATCGCGAGCGCGAACGGCACGAGCCCTCCGATGATCACGAGCGGATCCGACTTCGCGTTGACGCCGACGATCGTCCCGATCACGAGCACGAGTACGGCGAGCACGACGGTCCGGACCTCGGCCGCGCGGCGCTCGAGCCACACCACGAACGCTCCCAGCAGCGCCAGGCAGAACCACGCCGGAGCGTGCTGCGTGGTCGAAAGCTCGAGGCGGAGCGTCGCCGGCGAGGAGCAGATCAGCACGACGGCGGTCAGCCCCGCCGCCCACCGGCCGGCGACCTGCCACACGGACCACGCCGCGAGGGCGGCGGCCGCGAGCGCCATCGCGTACGGCGCCGCCTCCCAGATCTGCCGGTGGTCGGGAAGCCACTTCGTGCCGAGGTCGAACAGGAGCGTCGCGTACCAGCCGAACTCGCCGAGGACCACGTTCGCATGGGCGGGAGCGGCGCCGAACAGCTCGCCGATCACCGGCCCGGAGGCGGCATCCGCGTCGAGGTTCGTGGCTGTGATCGCCGCGCCCAACTGGTGCGCGATCAGGATCAGGTAGACCACGGCGAACGGAGCTGCGACCCACCACGTCCACCGCGGGGCGTTCCCCATCGACCGCTCGCCGGCGCCCGGACGCGCGGGCCCGGAGACGGCACTCAGGCGTGGGCGAATGCCGGCGCCGGTTGTCGTCACGACGGGTGCCGCCGCGAGTCGGTGAGCGCCTGGCGATGCGCGGACGCCGCGGGCGCCCTCCGGGCGTCGAACTGCTCGAGCCGCCCGGAGGTGTTCAGCGTCGCCTGGGCGCGTGTCCCGGGTCCGAGCGACGCCCACAGCGTCACGGTTCCGGCACCCGGGCCGCGCGTGATCCGGATCGTCGCCCCGTCGACGTGGATCTCGGCTTCGAGGGCCGCGTCCACGTGGGCGAGGCTCCAGATCGAAGTCGAATAGCTCCCGGACCGCGCAAGCTCGGTGCGTTCGGCCGTCCCGGTGAGCATCAGCGTCCGCTCGGCCTGCGCCTGGAGATCGTCGGGGCCCTTCGCGACCGCGACGAGCGAGACCACGACCACGCCCGCAAGCACCGTCAGGAACACCGGCAGCAAACGCTCGGCCAGCTGTCTGCGTCCGATGCACAGCAGGACGCCGGCGCAGAAGGCGACCACGACGGCCAGCAGCGCCAGGCCGATCGCGACGGTGGCAACACCCGAATAGCTCATGTCGGCGGTTGGGCGGTAGGGGGTACGTCCCGGGCGGTTGGGGTCCCGGGCTTGCAAGCAGGCGGTCCCGAGGCTACTCGGTAATCATCTGGGTGAGTCTTTCGACGTTCGCGGCGTGAATCCGGCGTTGCGGTCTCGTCCGGCGGCCGGGGGGCAGCGGCGCGTCGGCGCCCTCGTCTGACAGCGCTCGCAGATAGGCGGCGTCCTCCTCAAGCAGGTCGAGCGCCGTCGCTCGATCGATCGGACGTCCGTGCCCGGGCACGATTGTGTCCGCGCGCGCCACCAGGGCCCGCAGTCGGTCGAGCGTCGCCAGGTACGCCTCGACCGAGCCGCCCGGCGAGAGCCACGGGATCTCGACCGGTGACAGGTAGTCGCCGCACACGAGCGTTTGCAGCCAGGGGACGAGGAAGGCGGTGCCATCGGCGGTGTGGCCGTCCGCGGGGTGGAGCTCGAGCTCGCGGTCGCTGCCCCCGAGCGCCAGGCGCCCGGGAACCGGCAGCGATTGGATCCCGGCAAGGGCGAGCGGCCTGCGGTCGTCGATGTACTGGTCCTCGTCGAACTCGCGGAGCTCGCGCTGGGCCTGGCCGGGCTCGGCTGCCAGCCGCGCCGCCGTGCTCGCACCGACGCCGAGCGACGCCTCGGGGAAGGCGATCCGCCCGAGCAGGTGGTCCCAGTCCGCATGCGTCGCCAGCAGCCCTGAGACCGGGAAGCCGGCCTGCTCGAGCACGCCGGCGAGCGCCTCGAGCTCGTCCGGGTAGACCGGCGAGTCGATCACGAAACCTTCCTCGCCGGCGCGAACGGCCGTGCATGTCGTCTGCCAGAAGCGGCTGATCAGGACGATCAGGTCGGCGTGGACGCTCAGCGCCCGCATTGAGACCGCATCCGGCGCAGCCCTACGAGATTCCGAGCAGCTTCATCGCCTCTCGCAGGCTGGCGACTTCCGCGTCCGGCTTCTTCTGGTTGGACTCGAGCGACTCCTTGTCGCGGTTGACCCAGACGACCGGCACCTTGCGCTTGAGGCACGGCTCGACGTCGTAGTAGTAGCTGGCGGCGACGTGGATCCAGCCCTTCTTGCCACCGATCCGCCGCTCGCACTCGGCGAAGTGCGCCGGGTCGGGCTTGTAGGAGCGGACCTGCTGGGCGGTGACGACGAGGTCGAAGTCGAGCGGGATATGGCGCCGGGTCTGCCCGAGCAGCTTGTCGTCGATGTTGGAAATCAGTCCGACCTTGTATTTCTTGGCGATCTTCTGGAGTACCGGGTTGGTCTCCTTGAACGCCGGCCAACGCTGGACCGAGTCGGGCAGGAAGCCCGCGCGGGACGGCTCGAGCGGCCAGCCGAGCGTCTTCGCGATCTGAACCGCGGTGCGGCGCAGGACCTCGGCGTACAGCTCGTATGAGCCCGCCTGGATCTGTTTCTGGACTTCATAGAACAGCGGGATGAGCTCGTCACGCTCGATCGTGAACCCGTCGCGGTCGGCTTCGGACTTGAACGCGTCGTACGCGCCCGTCTCCCAGTCGATCAGAGTTCCGTAGACGTCGAACGTGACGAACGTGATGTCCTTCGGGATCGCCATCGCGCGGCCATGATGCCACGGGAACAAGGCTTCGCGCGGCGTCGTCGGCATCCCGACCGCTCGAGTCATTCACTAGAGTGACCGGCGCATGGACCTCCTCGAGTACCAGGGTAAGCAGCTGTTCGCCCGGCACGGCGTCCCGGTGCCCGCCGGGCAGCCGGCCCGCACGGTCGAGGACGCAGTGGCCGCCGCGGAGGCGGTCGGGTATCCGTGCGCGGTCAAGGCGCAGGTGCAGATCGGCGGCCGCGGCAAGTTGGGCGGGATCAAGATCGCCAACGACCGCGCCGAGGCCGAGGAGTACGCACGCGCAATCCTCGGGATGGACATCCGGGGTCTGACGGTCCACGAGCTGTGGATCGAGGGCGCCTCGCAGATCGCCTCGGAGTACTACGCCTCGGTTGTCTTCGACCGGTCGGCAAAGGCCCCGTTGGTCATGCTGTCCACCAAGGGCGGCATGGACATCGAGCAGGTAGCCGATGAGGACCCGGACGCAATCGCTCTCCTGCATGTCGACCCGCTGCTCGGCTTCCAGGAGTTCCACGGCCGCCGGCTGGCCTTCGAGGCCGGCGTCGACGACGACGTCGTGCGGCCGGTGGGGGCAATGCTCGCCAAGCTCTATGACGTGTTCACCCGCGAGGAGGCGACGCTGGTGGAGGTCAACCCGCTCATCGTCACCCCCGAGCGCGACGTCAAGGCGCTCGACGCCAAGGTCACGCTGGATGACAACGCGCTGTACCGCCACGGCGACAACGCCGACCTGCGCGACCTTTCGGGTGAGGATCCCCAGGAGCGGATGGCTAAGGAGCGCGGCCTGACCTACGTCAAGCTCGACGGCAACGTGGGCATCCTGGCCAACGGCGCCGGGCTGTCGATGTCGACGCTCGACGTCGTCGCCGAGGCCGGCGGCAAGCCCGCAAACTTCCTTGACGCCGGCGGCGGATCGCGCGCCGACGCGATCACCAGCGCGGTTGAGGTCATCCTCTCCGACCCCAAGGTCAAGGCCGTGCTGTTCAACATCTTCGGCGGCATCACCCGGGGCGACGAGGTAGCCAAGGGACTGATCGAGGCGTTCAAGCAGGTCAACCCGAGCGTGCCGTTCGTCGTGCGTCTGGACGGGACCAACGGCGAGGAGGGCCGCGCCATGCTGGCCGAGGCCCAGCTGCCCAACGTGTACACCGAATCGACCATGGACGGCGCGGCCGCCAAGGTCGTAGAGCTGGCCGCCCAGCAAAGCTGATGAGCATCCTCGTCGACGAGAACACCCGTCTGTGCACCTCCGGCATCACCGGCCGCGAGGGCACGTTCCACTCACTGCGCAACCGGGACTACGGCACCCAGGTCGTGGCCGGGGTGACCCCCGGCAAGGGCGGCCAGGACGTAGAGGGCATTCCCGTCTTCAACACCTTCCGGGAGGCGGTGGGCAAGGAGGGAGCCAACACGGCGATGATCTTCGTGCCGCCGCGGTTCGCGGCCGACTCGATCCTGGAGGCCGAGGACGCGGGCATCGAGCTGATCATCTGCATCACCGAAGGCATTCCGGCCCACGATGAGTTGCGCGTCTACAACGTGCTCAAGAAGAACGGCCGCTCCCGGCTGATCGGGCCCAATTGCCCGGGCATCCTGTCGCCGGGCAAGGCCAACGTCGGCATCATCCCGGCCTCGTTCTTCAAGCAGGGCAACGTCGGGGTTGTTTCTAGGTCGGGGACTTTGACCTACCAGATCGGCAACGTGCTGGCCCAGAGCGGCTTCGGCAACTCGACGATCGTCGGCATCGGCGGAGATCCGGTGCCCGGAACCGACTTCATCGATGTGATCGGGCTGTTCCAGGACGACCCCGAGACCGAGCTGATCGTGATGTGCGGCGAGATCGGTGGCGACAACGAGGAGCGCGCCGCCGACTTCATCGCCGACAACGTGACCAAGCCCGTCGTCGGCTACATCGCCGGCTTCACCGCGCCACCGGGCAAGACGATGGGCCACGCCGGCGCGATCGTGTCCGGCTCCCGGGGCACGGCGAAGGCCAAGGCCGAGGCGCTCGAGAGCAAGGGCGTCCGGGTCGGGCGGACGCCGACCGAGGTCGCCGAGATCGCGGTGTCGCTCCTCGGCGCCAAGGCGTAGTCGCCGGCGCCGCACCAGCATCCCGGACTACGTCTCGTCGCCGGCGCCGCACCAGCATCCCGGACAACGTCTCACTCGCCACCTCGGCCCGAGGTGAATGGTGATTCAGGCACGCATGTGGGTCATTCCGGCGCACTGGGCGGCCAGAGCCCGCCGAGTGGCGCCATATGACCCACCTCGCCCGCCGGCCTGACCTCACTCGCCGCGATCGAGCACCGCCTTCCCCGGCGCCAGCCCGGTCCGCGACCCCGACCAACTCGCCACTCGACGCGCGCGCGGGCTCGAATGGCGAGAAACTCGGGCCAGAGCCGACTGAACCGCCTTCACCTGCCTGGTGGGTGCCGCGTGGCGAGTTAGTCGGACTAGCCGGCTGCCCGCTCCGGCGGGCGACGCCCGGCAGCGGGTCACGACGCCCGCCCGGGTCGGTAGGCTGGACCGCGGCCGTGTCGACTGAGCAAGCGAGCAGCCTGGGGGCGCAACTGGCGGAGATGGACCGGATGCTGCGCGATCTTCAGGCCCAGCTCATGCCCGAGCGCGAGCCGGCGCCGGCGCTGGTGCCGGTGGCGCCCGCAGACGACGTGGCGCCGGCAGACGACGTGGCGCCCGCACACGACATGGCGCCCGCAGACGACGTGGCGCCCGCCGAGGATGCGGCTCCGACGACCGCCGCTCCGACGACCGCGGGGATCCCCGACCCGCCGGCGCCGGCGCCCCCGCCCGTAGAACCACCATCCCCGCCACCGCTCCCCGAACCGCCGCCACCCCCGCCCGTCCCCGCGCCGGCGCTCGAGACGACCCACCAGGTGCAGGCGCTCACCGAGCTTTCCGAGCGACTGGTGGCGTCGATGCGGGAGCTTCTCGCCGGCTACGAGCGCGTGCTGGCCACCGCCTCCCGGCCCGCGCGCTCTGAGCCCGCGCCCGTGACGCTCACCGCCGGCCCGTTTGCGAGCCTCGACGCGCTCCGCGAGTTCGAGGCAGCCCTGTCGCAACTGCCCGCCGTGCGCGAGGTCGTGGTGCGCGGATACGAGGGAACCGACCGGGCGATCATCGACGTGCGCCTCGCGTAAGCTCCAGATCGTGGCCAAGACGATCTCATTCGCCCGGGGCGCGCCGTCGCTGGACATCGTCGACGTTGACGGGCTGCGCGCCGCCGCCGCCACGGCGTTCGACGCCGATCCTGGCGGCATGACCGCGTACGGGACCGCGATCGGATACCCGCCGCTGCGCGAATGGATCGCCGAGCGCCACCAGGTGCCCCCCGAGCAGGTCATCGTCACGAACGGCTCGATGCAGGCCGACGCGTTCCTGTTCGACGCGCTCGTGCAGGACGGCGACTCGGTGATCGTCGAGCGGCCGACCTACGACCGGACGCTCCTGTCGCTGCGCAGCCGCGGCGCCGATGTGCGGATGGTCGAGCTCGAGCCCGACGGGATCGACGTGGCCGCGCTCGAGCGTGTGCTCGCGGCCGGCGCGCGGCCGAAGCTCGCCCACATCATCCCGAACTTCCAGAACCCGGCCGGCTACACCCTGTCGGCGGAGAAGCGCGAGCGGCTGCTCGAGCTCGCCCAGGGCCACGAGTTCACGATCTTCGAGGACGACCCGTACGTCGCGCTGCGGTTCGAGGGCGCTCCGCTCCCGACGATGCTGTCGATGGACCCGGGCGACACGGTCGTTTACGCGTCGTCGTTCTCCAAGACCGTCTGCCCGGGGATCCGCGTCGGCTACCTGGTCGGGCCGGCGGAGCTGATCGCCAGGGTGGTCAAGATCGCCACGCAGACGTATATCTCGCCGAGCATGGTCTCGCAGGGGATCGTCCATCAGTTCTGCGTCTCGGGTGCGATTGACAAGTCGATCGAGGTCGTCCGCAAGGCGCTGCACGCGCGTGCCGACACGCTGTGCGAGGCACTCGAGCGCGAGCTTCCCGACGCCCGCTTCGTCAAGCCGCTCGGCGGCTACTTCCTGTGGGTCGACCTTCCGCGCGGCACCGACGTCGCGGCGCTGTTCGAGGCGGCCGCGGAGCGCGGCGTCCAGTTCGTCAAGGGATCAGACTTCGTGCTCGACGGCGCCGAGTCGAGCCTGCGGCTCGCCTACTCGGGCGTCACGCCGGAAGAGATCGAGGAGGGCGTCAAGCGCCTCGCCGATGCCTACCACTCGCTGGCCGGCGTCGAGACTGTAGATGCGGCCTGAGGAGATAGCCGCGCTCGGCGATCTCGCGAGCGAGGCAGCCGCCGGCGCCACCCAGCAGATCCGTGAGATGCACGACGGGATCGCCCGGCGCGTGTGGCGCCGCGTCGGGCCGGCCGCGCTGCCCGTCCGGCTCGCCCACGACCGGATCGCAACCAGTGCGTACGCGGCCGCCGGCGAACTGACGCGCGCCGTCGTCCGCGCCGGCGCCCACGCCGCCAGCGCGACCCGCCCGCCCGACGCCCGGTCGGTGCAGCGCAGCCCGGCCGGGCGAGCGGTGCTCAGCGCGCTCAACGGTGCGTTTGGCGACACGCTCGAGCGCCGGGGTAACCCGCTCGCCCTGCCGATGGCGTTCCGCCGCGCCGGGCGCGACCTGCAAGAAATCGACACGCCGTCGCTCGCGGCCGCGTATCCGAACGCAAAGCCGCGCCTCGCGGTGTTCGTCCACGGCCTGTGTGAGACCGAAGACGCCTGGAATTGGCAGCCCGCCCGCCCCCAGCGCCACGTCCCCTACGGCCACCGGCTGGAGATCGAGCTCGGCTACAGCCCGCTGTACCTCCGCTACAACACCGGCCGCCACATCTCCGAGAACGGCCGCGATCTCGCGCAGCAACTCGAACGCCTGATCGCCGCCTGGCCGACGCGGGTCGACGAGGTCGCGCTGATCGGGCACTCGATGGGCGGACTCGTGTCTCGCAGCGCCTGCCACTACGGCGCCGGCAGCGACTGCGTCGCAAAGGTGCGCCACGTGGTCACGCTCGGCACGCCCCACCGCGGCGCCCCGCTCGAGCAGGTCACGAACGCCGCCACCGCGGCGCTGGCTCGCCTGCCCGAGACCCGGCCGCTGGCGCGTGCCCTGAACCTGCGGAGCTCGGGGATCAAGGATCTCCGCTATGGCTACCTGGTCGACGAGTGCTGGGTCGACCAGGACTGCGACGCCTATCTGCAAGACACGTCTCGCGAGATCCCGTTCCTGCTGACCGCCCGCCATTACTTCATCTGCGCGACGCTGTCCCGCGAGGCCGACGCCCCCGTCGGCCGAATCATCGGCGACCTGCTCGTGCTCCAGCCGAGCGCCTGGGCTCATGCGGAGCGCGGCAAGCGCGTGCAGTTCCCGATCGAGCACTACTACCACCTTGGCGGCGCCAACCATTTCGACCTTCTGAACCACCCCGCGATCTACGAGCAGATCCGCCGGTGCCTGCAGAGCCAGCGGGCGTTGCCGGCGCCCTCGTAAGCCGCGCCGGTTCGGCGCCGGGAGCTCAGCGCCCGTAACGGTCGCGGCCGAGCACAAGCTGCTCGGGCAGCGCGATCCGCGGCGGCGGCGACGGATCGGCCACCACCGAGACCGTCTCGGCGACGCTCGCGGTGACGCTCGCTACCGTGCCATCGGAGCGGACCGACACGGTGTCGCCGTCGTTGGTCTCGATCACACCCTCGAGGCCGGGCTCGATCCCGGACTCCTTGAGGTAGTGGAGGAGATCCTCGGCCTCGTTCTCGAGTCGCAGGATCGTCACCGTCGCGCCGGGCTCGCAGTCGGCGAGCGGCACTCCGTCGACTCGTTCGCCGACCCGGATCGGGTGGCCGTGGGGGCAGGTCGTGGCGTCGCCCACCGAGGCGCGAACGTAGGCCTCGAACCGCGGCGTCATCGCGTGCTCGAGCTTCTCGGCCTCCTCGTGGACGTCGTCCCACGGCACCCCGACGGTGTCGGTCAGGAACCGTTCGATCATCCGGTGGCGGCTGACGAGCTGCTCGGCTTGCTCGCGTCCCGAAGGGGTGAACTCGATCGTGCGCTCGGCGTTGCGGGCGATGTAGCCGTCGCGCTCGAGCCGGCCGAGCATCTCGTGCACGGTCGGCGCTGAAAGCTGCATCGCGCGGGCCAGGTTCGCGCCGGTCATCGGCAGCCCGGCCTCGAACAGCCAGAACAGCATCTCGACGTATTCCTCTTCGGCGACGGTGGCGCGTGCTGCGGTCACGAACCTGATCGTACCGGCCCCGCGGTTGCGCCCATGGCATAGCATCGCGGCCGTGCCTTCGCTGCCCCTGAAACCGCCGATCGAGCCCCAGCTCGCCCGCTCCCGGGCGGCTCTTCCGGTCGGCGAGCAGTGGTCTTACGAGCCCAAGTACGACGGTTTCCGGGCGATCGTGTTCGTCGACGGCGAGGACAGCGTGATCCAGTCGCGGAGCGGCAAGCCGCTCGCGCGCTACTTCCCCGAGCTGTCGTTCCCACAGGGCCGGTACGTGGTCGACGGGGAGATCGTGATCGACGACCCCGACGGCGGTCAGGACTTCGATGCGCTCCAGCAGCGGATCCACCCGGCGAAGTCGCGGGTCGACATGCTCGCGGAGGAGACGCCGTCCCGGTACGTGGCGTTCGATCTGCTCGCGCGCGGCGATGCGTCCTGGCTCGAGCGGCCGTTCTCCGAGCGCCGGGCCGAGCTCGAGGAGCTGTGCTCGACCGGAATCGCCTGCACACCGCTGACGACCGCGGCCGAGGAGGCCGAGCCGTGGCTGCGCAGCGGCGAGGGCGTCGTGGCCAAAGACGTCCGCGCGCCCTACCGGCCCGGCGAGCGCACCGGGATGATGAAGATCAAGCGGGTGCGGACGATCGACGCGGTGGTCATGGGATACCGCCCCGGCAAGGAGCCAGACACGGTCGGCTCGCTGATCCTCGGGCTCTACGACGACACCGGCAGGCTCCGCGGAGTCGGGCACTCCTCTGGGCTGAAGGCGGCCGAGAAACGGGCGCTCGTGCCGAAGCTCGCGGCGTACGAGAGCGGCGAGCGCGGGCACGGCGATCCCAGCCGCTGGAAGAGCGAGAAGGACCTCGAGTGGATCGCGCTCCGCCCGGAGCTGGTCGTCGAGGTCACGTTCGACCACGCGAGTGGTGGCCGCATCCGGCACGGGACGAAGATCCTGCGCTGGCGCGAGGACAAGTCGCCCCTCGAGTGCAAGCTCGAGCAGATGACTCAGTGACCGACGCCGACGTCATCGTGGTCGGCGCCGGGCTGGCGGGTCTGGTGGCGACAGCCGAGCTGGCGGACGCCGGCCGGCGCGTGATCCTGCTCGACCAGGAGCCCGAGGCCTCCCTCGGCGGCCAGGCGTTCTGGTCGTTCGGCGGCCTGTTCTTCGTCGACAGTCCCGAACAGCGCCGCTTCCGGATCCGCGACTCGCCCGAGCTCGCGCTCCAGGACTGGCTCGGGAGCGCTGGGTTCGACCGCCCCGAGGACGCGTGGCCGCGCCGCTGGGCCGAGGCGTACGTCGAGTTCGCCTCGGGCGAGAAGCGCCAATGGCTCTACGACCAGGGGGTCCGCTTTCTCCCGAACCCGGGCTGGGCCGAGCGCGGCGGCTATCTCGCCACCGAGCACGGGAACTCGGTGCCGCGCTTCCACATCACGTGGGGCACCGGACCCGGGCTGATCGAGCCGTTCGCGCGCCGGGTCCGCGAGGGAGCCGCACGCGGGCTCGTCACGCTCCGCTTCCGCCACCGGGTCGACAAGCTGACCGCAACCGGAGGCACCCTCGACGGCGTCGTCGGCACCGTGCTCGAGCCGAGCCCGGTCGCGCGGGGAGCGCCGAGCTCGCGTACTCCGGTCGGAGAGTTCGAGCTCACCGCCCAGGCGGTGGTCGTGACCTCGGGCGGGATCGGCGCCGACCATGACCTCGTGCGCGAGGCGTGGCCGGCGTCGCTCGGCAAGCCCCCGAAGCGGATGCTGTCGGGCGTGCCCGACCACGTCGACGGCCGCATGCTCAAGATCTGCGAAGGCGCCGGCTCGAGCATCATCAACTCCGACCGGATGTGGCACTACACGGAGGGGATCGAGAACTGGAACCCGATCTGGAGCCGCCACGGGATCCGGATCCTGCCCGGGCCCTCACCGCTGTGGCTCGACGCGCGGGGCCGGCGGCTGCCGGTTCCGTTGTTCCCGGGCTTCGACACGCTCGGGACGCTCAAGCACCTGATGAAGATCGGCTACGACCACAGCTGGTTCGTCGTCACCCAGAAGATCATCGAGCGCGAGTTCGCTCTGTCGGGCTCCGAGCAGAACCCCGACCTGACCTCCCGGAGCGTCCGGCGCACGCTCGCCAGCCGGCTGGGCGCCGGCGCGCCGCCGCCGGTCGAGGCGTTCAAGCGCCACGGCGCCGACTTCATCGTCGAGCACGACCTGGGTGAGCTGGTGCGTCGCATGAACGCGCTCACCGGCGAGCCGCTGATCGACGCGGGCGAGCTCGAACGGGAGATCAAGGCCCGCGACCGCGAGATGGCCAACCCCTACACCAAGGACCTCCAGATCACCGCGATCCACGGCGCGCGCAAGTACTTGCCGGACCGGCTCAGCCGCGTCGCGCGCCCGCACCGGATCCTCGATCCGAGCGCCGGACCCTTGATCGCCGTGCGTCTGTGGATCCTCACGCGCAAGACGCTTGGCGGGCTCGAGACCGACCTGTCCGGGCGGGTGCTCCAGCCGGGCGGGGAGCCGCTGGCGGGCCTGTACGCCGCGGGCGAGGTCGCGGGCTTCGGCGGCGGCGGCGTTCACGGCTACCGCTCGCTCGAGGGGACGTTCCTCGGCGGCTGCCTGTTCAGCGGGCGTACGGCCGGGCGCGCGGTGGCGCGCGCAGTCGCTTAGTCGGCCGCGCGCGCGGTCACTTAGTCGGCGCGCATCTGGAACGCGAACATCCGGTCGGCGTCGATCCGCATGTACACCGGTCCGCTGTCGAGGAACTGCTCCCAGTCGGGGCCGTAGCGAGGTACGTATACCTCGAGCAGCGTCTCGCGAAGGCCGCCGGCAATCTCGACCGGGACCGCGCGGCCGTGGACGTTGACCGCGAACTCCTCGCGCGGGAGGTGCGTGGCGCTGACCTGCGGCCGGGCGAGCAGGTGCCGGTAGCGGACCGAATCGGGCGCCGTCCCGAAGTGAAATGCGCCGCGATAGAAGACCCCGTCGAGCGGACCGGCAATCGGCCGGGCGTCGGCGGTGACGGTCGCGACCACCAGCAAGCACATCCCGGTCAGCCGCTCTACGAGATCCTCGGCAGCGACGCGCCTCTCCGGCGTCGTGATGCTCCGCAGATGCGGCCCGGCGCCGTTGTAGCTGCGGTCGAGCAGTTGCTGGAGCGCGCGGATGTCGTCGGACGTCTCGTGCACCGATCACCGACGATACTGCCGAGGTGACCACGATCCCCGGCATTCCCACGACCGTGCTCGTCGCCCCGGACTCGTTCAAGGGCACGCTGACCGCCGCGGAGGTCGCGGACGCGGTCGGCCGGGGGCTCGCCGAGGCCGGTCGCCCGGTTGACCTGTGCCCGGTGGCGGACGGCGGCGAGGGCACGCTTGATGCGCTCGTGCGGGCGCTCGACGGCGAGCGGCGCATCGCGCCCGCCTCGGACCCGCTCGGGCGCCCGATCGAGGCCGAGTTCGGGATCGGCGAGGGCGCCCGCGGACAGGTGCTCGGGATCGTCGAGACGGCGGCCGCGAGCGGCCTTGGCCTCGTCGACGCCGCCGAGCGCGATCCGTTCGCCGCGAGCACGTTCGGGACCGGAGAACTGATCCTCGCGGCGGCGCAGGCCGGCGCGAACGTCGTCTACCTCGGTGTCGGCGGCAGCGCCACCACCGACGGCGGAGCCGGCGCGATCCGGGCGATCCGCGAGGGTGGTGGGCTCGGCGGCGCGCGGATCACCGTGCTGACCGACGTCCGCACGCCGTTCGAGGACGCCGCCCGGGTGTTCGGCCCGCAGAAGGGCGCGGCGCCGCAGGACGTCACCCGGCTGACCAGGCGGCTTCACGACCAGGCGAGGCGCCTCGATCGGGACCCGCGCGGGGTTCCGATGACCGGCGCTGCCGGCGGATTGTCGGGTGGGCTGTGGGCCGCGTTCGACGCCGAGCTCGTGCCCGGCGCCCAGTTCATCCTCGACGCGGTCGACTTCGACCGCCGCATGCGCGCGGCGAGGGCGGTCGTGACCGGCGAGGGCAAGCTCGATCAGCAGAGCCTCGCCGGCAAGGTCGTCTCCGAGGTCTCGACCCGGGCGCGCCAGGCCGGCGTGCCGTGTCACGCGATCGTCGGAACGCGCGAACTCGACGCGTTCGGAGTGCGCGTGCTCGATCTCCAGGCGGTGTTCGAGGCGAGCACGCCGCACGAGATCAGCGTGGCGGCGCGGCAACTGGCGGAGGTGCTCTAGGACACTCTCGCCAGTCGCCACACTTGCCGGGTGTCGGTCAGGTGTGCCCCTCGGAAGTCTTTTGAAGCCCGCCGATAACACGCTTAATCGGCACCGGCGGCGCAGACCTTTAGCGGCGGCTGGTCAATGTGCGAACGCGGTGCGCTTGTCGATGTCCGGGCCTGGCAGCGGCGAGTCGAGCGACTGGAAGAACTCGGTTATCTCGCGCAGGTGCTCGAGCAAGGCGTCCGCCATCTCCATCGTCATCCCGGCCCGCACCACGATCCGAAGGACGCTGAGGTCCTTACGGTTCTCGGGGAAGGCGTACGCCGGCACGAGCCAGCCGTGCTGGCGCAGTCGGTCGGAAACGTCGTACACGGTGTAGTTGCTCACGTCTGGGTTCACCGCGAAAGCGAATACCGGCAGATCCCGGCCTTCGGAGATCAGCTGGTAGGGACCCATCTTCGCGATCTCGCCCGAGAGATGGGTCGCCACGTTCTGCGCCGCCTCCATGACCCGGCGGTAGCCCTCGCGACCGAGCGTCGTGAACATGTAGTACTGCGCGACGACCTCGCTGCCGGGGCGCGAGAAGTTCAGCGCGAACGTCGGCATGTGGCCGCCGAGGTAGTTGACGTCGAACACCAGGTCCCGGGGCAGGGCGTCCTCGTTGCGCCAGATCGCCCAGCCGACGCCCGGGTAGACGAGGCCGTACTTGTGGCCCGACGCGTTGATCGACTGCACCCGCTTGATCCGGAAGTCCCACTCGAGGTCGGGCTGGAGGGTCGGCGCGACGAACCCGCCCGACGCCGCATCCACGTGGATGGGCACGTAGCACCCCTTTTCCTCCTCGAGCTTGTCGAGCGCGGCCGCGATCTCCTTGACCGGCTCGTAGCTGCCGTCGAACGTCGAGCCGAGGATCGCGACGACGCCGATCGTGTTCTCGTCGCAGGCCGCCACCGCCTCGGGGGCCTCGAGATGGAACCGGTTGCCCTCCATCGGCACCAGCTTCGGCTCCACCTCCCAGTAGCGGCAGAACTTCTCCCAGCAGACCTGGACGTTCGCGCCCATCACCATGTTGGGCCGGTCGGTCGGCTTGCCGGCCTTTTGCATCCGCTCGCGCCAGCGCCACTTGAGCGCCATGCCGCCGAGCATCGCCGCCTCGCTCGACCCGGTTGTCGAGCAGCCCGTCGCCTGCTCGTGGCCGGGAGAGTTCCACATCTCCGAGATGATGCTGACGCACCGCGCCTCGATCTCCGCCGTCTGCGGATACTCGTCCTTGTCGATCATGTTCTTGTCCGCGGTGTCGGCCATCAGGCGGGCCGCGACCGAGGGCATGTACGTCGTCACGAACGTCGCCAGGTTCAGGCGCGCCTGGCCGTCGAGCAGTAGCTCGCTCGAGATCAGCTCGTACGCGGTCTCGCTGTCGAGACCGCTGTCGCCCATCTCGTGGATCGGTAGCGTCGCCGCGGCCTGCTCCATGAGCCTGGTGGCTTCTGGAAAGGTCTGACGCGGGCGCTGCTTGGCTAGCGGCATTGAAGCTCCTTAGTCGGCAGGGCGGGCGAACAGATCATCCCCGACTCATTCCCCGCGCGTGCACGGGCGCCCACCACTGCTCACCCCCTGCGACCACTACTCTCCTCGCGTCCACGGTCCCGCTCCGCCCAACCGGACCGGAGCGATCCGCGTGCTCACCTGCGCTCATCGGTCCGGGGGAGGCTGACACCCCAGCTCGATCAGGTACCGCGCGAACGCAAGCCGGTCGCGGTCGGGATGAAACGGGTCGCCGCCGTCCCTCAGCAGGACGGCCACGCGCTCGAGGTCGTACAGCAGCGCGAGCTTGCCCGGCGGGTCATCCCATTCGCCCGAGTCGTAGCGCTCGACCCACGCCGACAGCGCCGCCAGCGCCTCGACCTGCACCTGGTCCTCCCACCACCCGCTGCGCAGCGCCAGGCGGTAGCGCACCCGGAGCACGCACGCGTCCGACCACAGCTGCTCGAACCACATCCACCGCTCGCGCGGGTACAGCCCCTCGCAGCTGAGCGGCCAGCGCGGCGAGACCGGCTCGTCCCAGTCGTTCTCGGGCTCGTGCCAGTCGTCGGGCTCGGGCCGGCTCACGGCGTCCCCGCCAGCCGGCGCAGGCGCCGGTCCTCGAACCACAGCCGCAGCCGGAGCGATGTCGGCGGAATCCGTCCGTACAGCAGCAGCGCGTGCCGGTCGGGCAGCTGGCGGAGCGCCTCGGGGGCGATCAGCGGCCGCCGGCGGCGCGAGGTCGAGCGCGTCGTTCCGCCGGCGCCGGTCGTGTGGCTGCGGTCGCGCGCCTCCTCCTCGCCGGCCAGCCCGGCGAAGTACCGGAGCGTCTCGAGGTCGGCCACGCCCGGCAGCAGCATCCGCGCCCGGTGGCTGTTGACAACTGTCTCGGCCTGCTGGCCGTAGCGCGAGCGGGCCTGGGCGAGGTCGTGGAAGATCGTGACCAGCTGGATGTTGTGGCTCGGCGCGGTCGAGGCGATCTCCGCCAGGCTCGGCAGCGGTGCGACGTTGCCGGCCTCGTCGAGACACAGGAGCAGAGGTCGCTCGAGGCGCCCGCCGGCGAGCGTGGCGCATTCGTAGGCGCGATCGACGACCTCTCCGAGCAGCGCGAGGAAGATCGGCCGCAGCAGCTTCGACGCCTTCGCATCGCCGATCAGGTACAGCGTCGCCGTCTCGTCGAGCAGCCTGTCGGCGGTGATCTCGCTGGAGGATGCCGAGCGCGCCACCCGCCCGAACCGGTACGCGCGCAGTAGCGTCTGCGCGGTCGCCTCGATCGACGTCCGTGTGCGGTCGGCCTGAGCCTCGAACGCCCGGACCGCGTCGTAGGCGGGGTGACCGCCCTCGCCGGCGCACAGCAGCGCCTGGTCGAGCTCGCGGATCCCCTGGCCGTGGACCCAGCGCACGACGGTGTCCATTCCGGCCCCGCTGACCGCGGCGGCGTACAGCAGCGGCGCGAGCCGCTGCTCGGCGGCCACCGCCCAGAAGTCGCCGCCTTCGACGCCTCGGCGGTCGAGCTCGCCGGCGGAGGCGAGCCGCCACGCGACCTCGAGCGCGCCGTCCCACGTGCTCGCCCCGTGCAGCGGCGACCAGGTGTGCGAGCGCACTCCCGACAGCCCGAAGGGGTCGAATACGAACACTTTCCCGAGCGCGCGGCGACGTACGAGGGTGGCCCGTAGCAGGTCGGTCTTGATCGAGCTAGCGACCGCCGGACCAGACCAATCCAGCAGCGCGGGGATCGCGATGCCGGCGGACTTGCCCGACTGCGGCGGGCCGAACGCCACCAGCGCGTGTCGTTGCTCGGCGTACAGAAGCCTCGCCCCGTGGTGCCCGAGCACGAGCCGGCCTTCCCGGCGGGACCGCGCGTAGCTGCGCAGCGCGCGGAGCTCCGGCGCCCTCGCCCACCGCGCGCCACCCCCGCCGGCAAGGCGCCCGCCGACGCGGCCTCCAAGGCGCGCGACGGCGCCGCCGGCGCCCGCCAGGATCGCGAGCGCCGCGTAGAAGCCGCCGGCGCCCGGGAGCTGAGCGCGGACGGTGGCCGGCCACGCGCCCGCAGGGTTGGGCAGCCGCGCGGGGAGCCTCAGCAGCACGCCGAGAAGCTGTCCGGCCCCGACCTTTGGCCACCCCGATCCGAACACCGCGCCGGCAAGCCCACCCCACAGCCACAGCGTCCCCGCGACCGCCACCACGCCACCGATCGCGGCGAGTACGACACCGTCGGAGATCGTGCCCTCGGGCCGCCCCGAGCTCATCCGCGCCCCAGCCTCTGCTCGCTCACCCGCATCCCTGTGTCGGTGTTCGTGAGCCCGGCCTCCAGGCGCGAGCGGTAATGCTGGACGACGAACGAGCGGCTGCCGACGCGCCACAGCGCCTGCCCGGCCGACAGCGTCGAGATCAGCCGCGACTCGGTCTCGGACAGCCCGAGCAGCGAACGCGTGAGCGGGACCTGGCTCTCGTCCTGGTGGTAGACGACGCGCGTCGACGCATCCGCGACCAACCCCTCGGCGATCCGCGCTGCGCGCGAGCCGGCGTCGCCGGCGGCGCTGAGGTCCGCGAGCTTGTGGAGCACGACGAGATTCATCACGCCGAACTGCCGGGCGAGCTTGAAGTTCGACTGAAACCACTCGCCGAGCCCGGTGTGCTGGACGATCTTCCACGACTCGTCGGCGACGTTGATCAACCGCTCCCGCCCGGGACGCTCCGCCGTCCGCGCGAGCAGCGCGCTCATCCATGCGGTGGCGCACGCCATCAGGATCCCGACCGCCGGCGAGTCCTTGACCGCGTGCAGGTCGAGCACGAGCAGTCGCGAGTCGAGGTCGAGGCCCGGCGTCGTCGGGCCGTCGAACATCCCGCGCAGTGGCCCCTCGCATAGATCCTGGATCGCGAGCGCCGCGCGCCGGGCGTCGAGGGCGAGCCGGTCGCACGTGGTGCGCAGGCGGACCGCCATGTCCGCCACCGGGTCAAACAGGACCTTCGCGATCTGGGGCAGGGTCGGCTCGATGACTCCGCTCGCGCGCACCGTATGCAGCGCCTCGCGGAGAGCGCCCGCCTCGATCTGGGTGAGCGGGCCGTCGACCGCGGTCATCGTCACCGCGCGCAGCAACTCGAGTTGTGCGTGCTCCTCCGGGCGCGACGCGAGCGGGTTCAGCCGGATCCCGCCGCCCGGCTCGAGCGACACGGGACGCACGCCCACTGCGGCACACAGCGGCCCGTACTCGCGCTTGACGTCGAGCACGAACGCGCGGCGGCCGAACAGGAGCATCCGCCACAAGAGGGTCTTCACCAGCGCGCTCTTGCCCTGCCCGAGCTTGCCGAGCACGATCGCGTTCGGGTCGTCGAGCGTCCCGTCGCCGTAAAGTACCCAGGGGTCGTAACAGAACGCGCCACCGCTGGTGTCGCGGCCGACGAACACGCCGCGGCCGCCGAGGCCGCCGGTGGCGACGAACGGGTAGACCGCCTGCGCGTGCCGGGTCGTGCAGCGGTGGCCGGGCCTCTCGGCCGCCCGCAAGCTCATCGCAGGCCCCGGCACAGCGGCAGCGTGAAGGTGAACGCCTGGGCCTGCTGGCCGTACATGCGGTGGAGCTCGAGGCGTGCACGGGCGGCGTGCTCGTGGACCTCCGAGCAGGCGCGGCGCAGATCGTCGCGGTCCCGTCCGGACACGGTCACGAACCCCGCCAGCCGCACCTCGGCATGGCCGGCAGCGAGCTCGGCCTCGCGGCGTACCGTCGCGTCCTGGGCCTGGCGCTGGCGCGCGGTCTCGGCCTGGCCGAAGCGGTGGCGGAGCTCGCGGTCGGCGCGGTCGCGCGTGACGGCGGCTTCGACGTCCCGCGTCGACCGCTCGGGAGCGATCGGCTCGAACGTGACGGCGACCGTGCGGACGACGTTCGAGCGGCCGAGCAGCGCCTCCATGAACATCGGCGAGACGTCGACGCGCGGCCACCCGCCGATCCAGAACGTGGCGTGGGCGGCGCCGTCGCTGCAGTAGTGCTCCCAGTGCTCGCGCGCGCCCAGCGGCCAGGCGTTTGCCTCGGCGAGGCCGACGCGCCCCGGCTCGGCGGCCTCCACGGCCGCGAGCTCGGCGCGGGCGTACGGATCGAACGCCGTCCTCAGGGTCCGCGCGAGCTGCCCCGCCCCGAGCGCACCGAGCACCGTCACCTCCGCGGCCTCGAGCCCCTGAGCGACCCGCTCGGCCTGCTCGATCAGCGCGCGTTGCCCAGCCTCGCGCCCGCGCTCGCCGACCCGGCGCGCGTCGATCTGGATCACGATCAGGACCTCGTGCTCCTGGGTCGCCCGCGTGGTCGCGCCGATCAGCTCGAGGTAGGACTCGATCATCGGCGTTCCCCGCAGCGGCACCGCCGGATCTCGCTCGGCGTGAAGCCACCGCGCGAGCTCGTCGCCCTGAGCGGGCGCGGTTCGCTCGATCCACTGGATCCTCCTTACCGCGCCGCCGGCCGCGCCGGCGAGGATCAGCCCCCAGCGCGCCAGCCGGCGCTCCTGCGCCTCGGCGTCGAGCAGCGAGAATGCGATCACCCGGCAGGCGAGGACGGCGGTCAGCCGGCGCCCTCGCTGCTCGCAGAGCACGCCGACCGGGTGGTCGCGGTAGGGAGCGTCGACGATCCGGACGCCCTTGAGTGCGGCCGGTGCGTCCGGATGCGGATGTCTCAGCATGCGTCGGAGCGGTCCGGGGCGCTCGGTGGCGACCATCCCGGCGCCGGGTGCGCGCGAGCGGAAGCGGAGCCGGCCCCGCAGCGACCGGACGCCGAACGCGAGCACGACCGGCGCCCACTCCTCAGCGGTCCGCCGACCGACTGGCGCGAACGCGACGAGCAGCGCGCCGCCGAGCAACAGCGTCCCGAGGAAGGCGCCGGCGGCGGTCGGGGCGCGGTCGAGCACGACGATCGCCGCGAGCACGCCGGCGGCGACCGCGACGGCCTGCCCGCCGCGGACCTGTCCGAGGAGTCCGCGCCGCTCGAGCGGGCCGAACCGATAGCTGAGCCGCTCTGCAGTCACGAAGCGTCCGCTTCCGGGTGAGGCGAGACCGGTGTGGCGAACAGGTTGGCGCCGTCGAGCTCGAGTGCCGGCCGGCGCGCCCAATTGCGGGCGTCCTGGGCCGGCGGGGGCTGGTCGCCGGCGCCAGGCGAGTCGCCTTCTGCGTGCGGGTCGCCACTCTCAGGCGGTTCCCCGCCCGCGTCATCGGACGGGCCGCCGCCCCCGTCGCCGGGCGATGCCTGCGGGTCGCCGCGCGAGTCGGGCTTGTTCGAGGCCAGCGGCGCCGGCCCCTGCCCGCGATTCTCGGCCGCCCGCATCATCGCGGCGGACGCGACCGCACCCCAGTCCTCCGCGGTGTCCCACGCGGCGTCGGCGACGCCGCCGGACGAACGCAGCTCGGCGCGGAGCGCGCCGGCCGCCCCGCTCGCCAGCTCCATCAGCGGGATGAATCGCAACAGCGCCCATGGCGAAAACGCCGCGAGCGTCACGAGCACCGCCCCCGCCATCACCGCGCTCACGCTCCCCTGGCCTGAGCCGGCGCTGATCGCGGCGCCGCCGAGCGACAGCACCGCGACGATCGCGAACTTCGACAGGATCAGCGCCACCAATAGCTCGACCGCGCGGATCGCCCAGATCCGCCGCGCCGGCCACACCATCGCGGCGAACGCGAGCGGCAGCATCAAGACGATCACGTACACGGCCGCCTCGCGCATCAGCAGCTCGATCCACAGCACGAACGCCGCGCCGATCATGAACAGGCCGACGAAGAAGGCGAGGAACGGAGACTGTGTGAACGCGCTCAGGCCGGCGACCACCTCGGCCGCCTTCGCGAGGAAATGGGCGCTCGCGTTGCCGGCGGCAGACGAGATGAAGCTGCACAGCTCATCGGAGGCCGCGAGCAGGAGCGTCGTCACCGGCGCCGCGATCGCGACCGCGAGCATCGCCAGCGGCAGATAGCCGAACGCGGCCCTGACCAGCAGCCCGAGGTCCGAACGGATCAACGCCTGGACGGCGGCCGCGAACAGGAACGGCAGCGTCAGCACCGCCGCGATCGCGGACATGCGCCAGTACGTCGCGGAGAACCACGTCGCGTGGAGCTGTGGGGCGGTGCTCTGGCCGAGCGCCGCCGCGGTCTTGTTCAACACGACCTCGGCCGCATCAACCACACCCGTTGCGACCGCCGCGAGGGCGAGCGCGGTGGTGGCCGTGGACGCGACCGCCTGGGCGGCGCCGCCCACCGCCGTGTTGACGGCGCCGCCGACGTGGCCCGTGATCAACTGCTTGCCCGCCGTGAGCAGGCGTCCGCCGTTCCCGATGCCCGCACATCCCGTGGCCGCCGCCGCGCTGACCACGCCGGCGGCGCCGCACACCGGGTTGTCGAGGTCGAGCGCGGACGCTGGCGCCGGCGCGGCCCAGCAGGCCGCGAGCGCCGCGAGGGCGATCAGCGCCGCCTTCATTTCGCGGTCGTCCCGAGGTGTTGGAAGAAGTTCACGAGCCCGGGGCCCGCCCCGATGACGAGCGCCGAGGCCGCCGAGGTCACCGCCGCCATCCTTCCCCGCGCGGCGTAATGGGGGTTGTGCCCGTGCGAGGCGATCGCCCACAGCGCGGCGCCGACGAATGCCCCGATCAGCGCCACCGCCAGCGCCCACGCCTCGGCGCCGTCCACGAGCTGCTGCAGGACGTTGCTCCCCGGCAACCCCGTCATCACCGGCTTGGCCGTGACGTCGGCCAGCAACAAAAGCATCGCTTATCTCCCTCCAGTCTAATTGAGCCAATTGAAGCTGTTTCAACCTAGCAATATTATTTGAGTCTCGCTAGGGTGGAAAGCATCAACTTAGTCTCAATTGGACTGACTATGACCCTCATCGAACCAGCGCCGTCGGTCGGCGTCGGGGACGTCGAAGAGCTTTACGACGCCTTCTCCGGCCGGCTCGAACGGATCGTGCGGCTTGACGTCCGCGCACCCGAGGTCGTGATCGAGGACGCCTGCCAGGTCGCGTGGTGCCGGCTCCTCGATCACAGACTCCGGATTCATCGCGAGACCGTGATGGCCTGGCTGGCGAGGACCGCGGTGAACGAGGCGCTCAAGCTGCTCCGCCGCGACCGACGCGAGCTGTCGCTCGACGCCGCCCTCGAGGACGGCGAGCTGCCTAACTTCGCGATCGCGCCGGCGACGCCGGACGAACTGCTCGAGCACCGGGAGCGGATCCGGGAGGTGTGCCGGCTACCCGAGCGCCAGCAGCGCGTGCTCTGGCTCCACGCGGTCGGCCACAGCTACGTCGAGATCGCGGCGCACGAGGGTTGCACGCTACGGACGGTCGACCGCCAGCTCACCCGGGCGAAGGCCGCGCTCCGGGACCCCGCCGGTCGCGACGGCGCGGTCCCAGACCTCACCGACGCCGAGTAGACGGCGCGCTCCGACACCCCGCCGGCGGCGAGTAGACGCTCTACCGCGCCTTGCCGCGCTTGCGCCGGCGCTTCTCGGCCTGGCTCAGCTTGCGCGGCTTCGCGCGGGGCTTCGAGCCCGCGCGCTTGCCCTCGGCGTCGATCGGAGCGAGCGTGCGCCGGCCTTTCGGGGCGTGCCTGCGCGCGTCGCGCCAGATGAACAGCGCGATCCCGCCGAGCACCACGATGGCCCCGACCGCGATGAACACCGCCGAGCTCCCGGAGAATGCGCTGCCGCTTCCCGCGGTCGCGGTCGTGGCGATCGTCGGGGCGGCTGTGGTCGAGGTCGCGGTGCTCGGCTCGGTGAAGGTCGGAGCGAGCGAGTTCGGCGGCTGCGCGCCGGCCACCGCCGGCAACGCGATTGCGGCGCCGGCCGCGAGCGCCAGCACGGCCCGGAGCGCCGTCTTGGACCCGCGTCTGCTATCAGGTGCCCGGTCGGCTCCCATGCCCCCGCTCCTAGGCGAGCGGCTGCTCCATCGCCGGCGTCTCGGGCGCATCGACGTAGGGCTGCTCGTCTGCGACGTCCTCCTCGTGGTACACGCTCTCGGCGTTGACCGCCCAGATGTCGTGATGAGACCCGGTGAGGATGTTGTCGACCGCGCGCATTGCGGTCAGCATCGAGTGGTCGGAGTTGTTGTAGCGGTGGAGCCCGTTGCGGCCGACCTGAATGAGATTGTCGATCCCGGCGAGCCAGCCGCGGATCGTCTGGACGCGTTCGGGGTACTCGACGTCGTACATCGGATAGGCCTTGTGCACGCGAACGACGAACCCGAACTTGACCTGGTCGGCGCGTGCCAGGTGCAGCTGCGCGAGCTCACGCGTCGCCATCGCGACGAGGTCGTCGTCGTCCATGCTCCAGATCTCGTCGCCCTCGAAGCAGAAGTACTCCATGCCGATCGAGGTGTCGGTGTCGTTGGGAACCATCCACGGGCTCCACGACCGGAAGTTCTGGATCCGCAGCACCCTGACGCCCGGTTGGTGGATATAGATCCAGTTGTCTGAGAACAGCTCGGGGCTGTCGATCACGAGTGCCACGGTCAGGAAGTCCCGGTAGCGGAGGCCACGGGCGGCGTCGCGCACCTCCGCGGGCGCATCGGGCTCGGCGATCCCGACGGTCGTCCGCAATGGCAGCGACGAGATCACGTAGCTCGGCGTCAGGGTCTCCCCGCCGGCGACGAGCTCGACGACACGTCCGTTCTCGATCCGCAGGCGGGTGACCGGGGCGTTCAGCCTGACCTCGCCGCCGTGGGCACGGATGTCGTCGGTCATCTGCTCCCACATCTGGCCCGGGCCGTAGCGGGGGTAGTTGAACTCCGAGATCAGCGACTTGATCTTGTCGCCCTTGTTGCCGACGAACGCCGCCTTGGCGGCGGCGAAGAACGACAGGCCCTTGATCCGCTGGGCGGCGAACTCCGAGCGGATCTCGGTGCACGGAACGCCCCACAGCTTCTCGGAGTAGGTCTTGAAGAAGTGCTGGTAGAGGCGCTTGCCAAACCGGTTCGAGACCCACGCCTCGAACGTGTCCTCCTGGCCCTTGGGCTTGATCGCCGCCCAGCAATACGAGACGCCGCATCGGACGAGCTCGACCGGGCCGAGCTTGCGGATCACGTCCATCCCCTGGAGTGGATAGTCGAGGAACTTGTCGTTCCAGTAGATCCGCGACTGCCGGGGGCGGCGGAGGAACTCCTCCTTCATGATCTCGTGCCAGAGGTCGTCGACCTCCTTGGACTTCGTGAAGAATCGGTGTCCGCCGAGGTCGAACCGATAGCCGTCGCGAACCTCGGTGCGCGCGATCCCGCCCACCTGGTCGGTCGACTCGAGCACGATCACGGGCTTGCCCTGCTTGGCGAGCAGGTAGCCGGCGGTCAGACCCGCGGGCCCGCCGCCGAGCGCGATCACGGGGCGCTCGGGCGTGATGTCGGCGCCCGGGGCGGGCGCGCCGCCCGCGGGGTTCGAGTTCGAACCGCTGCCGGGGCTGGGAGTCGAGTCACTCATATCGGGTCTTCAGGAAACCTTCTCGTACAGCACAGCGGAGTAAGCAAGGATGCTCGCGCCGCGGTAGTTCTCTGGCGCCGTCGCTATTGGTTTGAGCACTCCACGGTTGACGTCGTCCTGGAGGATCTGGCCGAGCTGAGCGGCGCGGCGCCGGGCCAGTTGCGTCCAGGGCGCCTTCCAGTTCATCGCGCCCTCGGTCAGCGGTCGCACGTACAGCAACTGCTGCCCGGGCTTGAGGCTAGCAACCAGCGGGTCGACGACCGCCGCCGGCCGGGAGGCCTGCAGCTTCTTGAGCGCGTCGACCCAATCCATGTAGCTCGGGTCCTTCACCCGCCCGAGCGTCGTCACGTACTGCAGCCCCGCGGGCAGGTAGTACCAGGCAAGCGGGGTCGAGTCGGGCTGCGCGGCCAGCACCACCGCGTTCTGGTGCAGCAGCGGCTTAACCTCGCCGCTGATATCGCGCATGTCGCTCTTGAACTGCGGCGCATAGGACGAGATGTGGACCACGAACACGACCGATAGCGCGATCGCGACCAGCCCGACGACGCCCGAGCGCGCCGCCCCCCAGGCCGCCAGCAGCAGGATCCCGGCGAGGATCGGGGCCATGTAGCGGGCGACGAACGCCGGCGTGATCTGCGAGGCCAGCCATGCCACGGCCAGCGTCCCGACGATCAGCGTGAGCACGGACCACATCACGGTTCCGTCGCGGCTGCGGCGGTAGCGCTTGGTGAACAGGGGGGCGAGCCCGATGATCAGCGCGGTCAGCAGCGCCACCGTGATGCGGTCGCTCCCCAGCAGGTCGCGCGACAGCAGCACCGGCACGCCGAAGCGGATCTTCGGCGCCCACGGCGCGCCCGTGTGGGTGGCCTGGTAGATGAAGTTCGGCAGCCAGGGGAGGAACAGCACGCCCGCGACGACGTAGGCGATCACGGCGTCGCGCACGAGCCCGCGACGATCGTCGCTGACACGCCAGATCGGGATCAGCGCGAGCACGGTTCCGACGCCGAAGAAGATGCCCCAGCCGTGCGTGTACAGCATCAGCGCCTGGCAGACCGCGAACAGGATCAGGTAGCCCCGTCGCCGGTATACGAACGCGTGCAGGAAGGCGGCGGTCGCGAGGATGCCGAGCAGCGCCATCAGCTCGTACATCCGGGTCTCCTGGGCGTACGCGGTCAGGAACGTGCTGAACCCGAACAGGACCGCGGCGTACAGACCGGCGCGGCGGCCGAACAGGCTCCACGCGGCCCACGTGCCCGCCGGGATGCACAGCAGCCCGAACAGCAGCGACAGCGAGCGAGTCGCCGCCTCGCTGGCGCCGAACACGCTGATCCACACGTGCAGGAGCAGGTAGAACAGCGGCGGCGAGCCGTCGTGGCGGAGCACCCCGGGGATCTGGCTCAGCGAGTGCGACGCGATCCCGGTCGTGATCGCTTCGTCCTCCCAGAACTGTCCGGTGATGTATTTGGTGCGGAGGTAGGCGGAAATCGCGGTGACGACGATCAGGACCGCCGCCGTGCTCGCCCACACCGGCATGCGCCGGAGCAGCTTCGGCTCGCGCACTTCGAGAACCCGAGGGATCCCGCGCGGAGGGGCGCTGACGGCCATCAGTGGTCCACTAGCCAGTCACCTTGCCGGCGCACGTCGAGAACACCCGGAACGTCCGCACGTGGGCGACCAGGGTGTAGTGCGCGCCGGCGTGCTCCCAGGCGATGATCTGCTGCGGCGTCGGCAACAGCGTCGACTTCGACTGCGCGCGGGCCTGGAGGATCACCGCCGGCCACGGCGGTCCCGCGAGGTTGCTCGGCTCAGCTTCGACCCGGAGCGTGCGGACCCCCAGCGTCCACGCGACCATCGGCACCTGGAAGCCCTCGGTCATCACCGAGCCGTTGCCGCAGCGCAGCAGCGCGTTCGCACCGCCGGCGTTCTTGACCGCCGCGGTCAGATCTTCGCGCAGGTGGGCCTGGTAGACGAGCGCATGGTGGGTGCGCGGCAGGCTCACGATGTTCGTGCCGATCCACGGCGGCACGGCGAGGAACAGCGCGATCGCTACGACCGTCCCGGCGGGCACGGCAAACGCCGCGGCGGTCAGGCGGCGCACCCCGGAGCCCAATCGCGCACCAAGCCGGCGGATCCAATCGGCCAGGGTCCGGGAGAACCATCCCCAGGCGATTCCGCCCGCGATCGCGACCGGCGCGGTGCCGAGCACCAGGTAGCGGTCGTTGCCCGAGAACCCGGCCTGGGTTTCGAACGCGATCCCGAGCCACCAAACGAGGCCGAACAACCCGATCCCGAGCAGCCACGCGCGTGCCCGGATATGTCGATCGACCGGGCCCTCGTGGCGCCACCACGAGCGACGTGTGCGCCATAGGCCGAACGCCGCGACGAACAGCGCGATGATGCCCGGGACCTTGACCCGATTGAGCACGGTCGGCCACGCCTCCTTCTTGAAGACCGTGCACACCGGGCACTTCGTGAACGCCGCGCTGTTGGCGCGCGGGTGCTCGGCGCGGGTGACGCCGCGGAGAAGGTGGCCAGAGCCCCACAGCTCGGGGAGGAACCACAGCACGGGGATAAGCGCGAACAGGCCGATGACGAGCTTGCGCGCGCCCGGATCGCGCCAGAACAGGTACAGGCCGTAGGGGCCCCAGAAGAACCACAGCTCGGGACGGTCGAGTGCAGCGAAGAAGCCGAAAACGAACGCTCGCTGGCGGGACCCGTCCATGTAGCTGTCGACCGCGATCAGTGCGAGCGCGGTCGCGAGGCCCTCCGAGTAGCCGAGCGCATTGTCGGAGATGAACCCGCCGGAGTTGACGAGGCTCCCCGCGGCGATCACGCCGGCGAGCACGGGCGCGATCAGAGCCATCCAGCGCGACGCGCCACCCGGCTCGGTCACCCCGGCGACGAGGTCGCGCGTGAGGCGCCAGGCGATCTTGAACACCATCGCCATCGCCACGATCGCGCCGGCGCGGGCGACCACCAGCCACAAATCGGGCTGGGCCTTGCCGAACAGCGCGAATACCGTCGTGAAAACCATTGGCAGCGGCTTCCACGAGGGGCCTCCGGTGGTGTGGAGGCCGAGGTGGATGATCTCGTGGCCCCACACGAGCCACGCCCACGGGTCGTAGCTCGGCGTCGATGGGACCAGCAGCGACAGCGCGGCGATCGCGAGGGCCAGCGCGCCGAGCCCGAGGTACAGGCGCGGGCCGGTCAGGCGATCGGCGAACGCGCGGGCGCGCGCCGTGACGTCGGTCGACGGCGCCGGCGCAGTCAGCTCAGCAGTGGGAACAGACAAGTGGACCGGGGAGATCTGATTGGTGCCGCGCTCGCCAACTTACGTACGGCAGCGGCAGATACATACAGAAGCCCGCGCACCTGGCGCCGGCGTGCGGGGCATTCTAGACGGCGACTATCTCGGCACGTTCCGAGGCAGAAATCCCTGCACGCGCGAGAGCGGCTATCCCTGCACGCCCTGAGACAGACAGTCCTCGATGCTCGTCAGCTGCGAGTCCGAGCCCTGGTTGGGATAGAGCAGGGCGGTGCCGATCACCTCGGCACCCTGTGCCGTCGCGTCGATCTGCCGGGCCTGGGCTGCTCCCGCGGTCGGCGTGAACACGATCGTCGGGCCCGCCGGCGCGGCGCCGACCTGAAGCTTCGTCGGGCTGACGACCTGGACCGCGATGTGGTCGTCCCGTATGCACTGGAGGTGGTTGTGCATGTCGGTCAGCGGGCTGTCGACCTTGCCCCGGCTGGCGAGCGTCGTCGAGCCTGGGGACGCGGTCGGCTGGACCTTGACCGCGCCGCCGCAGCCGGCGACGACCAGCGCCAGCACGAGCGCGGCGAGCGCGAACGCTGACCGCCCGCCGATTGGAAGCCTCTTAGAGGACATGCGCCCGACAAAGGTAGAGGATCATTCCGACCGTGCTCGTGTACGGAGCCATCGGGGGACCGCTGCCCGAGTTGGGGATCGTCGCGGCCGCGGCCCTCGCGGCCGTGGTCATGCTCCACCGCAACCCGCGTGTTCAGGCGCTGGCAATGCTCGGCGCGCTCGTGCTCGCCCCGATTCTGCTGCTGGCCGACATCTGGCACTCGCCACAGCTCCACATCGTCCACCGCCATCCGCTGGTCGCGGCAGTGGGCGCGGTCGTGGCAGTGGCGGCGGTGGCTGGGGCGGCGATCGTGTTGCTGCGGTGGCCGGGGGTGCTCGCCGGCGCGGTGATCGTCGCGCTGCCGTTTCGGATCCCGATCGAGTCCGGAGGCGTCACCTCGAACCTGCTCGTGCCGCTGTACTTCGTGGTCGCAGCCGGGTCGGTGGCGTTCATCGTGACGGCGCTGCGGGAGCGGCCGCCACCGGGCGCCGCTGAGTCCGCCGGCAACGCACCACCGGGCGCCGCCGCGCCCGCCGCCACCCCGCCACCCGAGCGCACCGCCGTTCGCCGGCTCGAGTGGCTGCTCGCGGGCTACGTCGTCCTATATGCGCTCCAGGCGGCGTACTCGTCGAAGTTCACGAGCGCGCTCCAGGAGGTCGTGTTCTTCTACGTGCCGTTCGCGCTCGCGTACTGCCTGCTGCGCCGGCTCGACTGGACGCGACGGCTAACGCGCACCTGCCTCGGGCTCGTCGCCGGGCTGGCGGTCGTGTTCGCGCTGGTCGGGTTCGTCGAGTACGAGACCAAGACGATCTTGCTGAACCCGAAGCTGATCGCCGCCAATCAGGTCCACGCGTACTTCACGGTCAACTCGGTGTTCTTCGATCCGAACATCTTCGGCCGGTTCCTCGCGCTCGTGATGATCCTGCTCGGCGCGGTGATCCTGTACGCGCGCCGCCAACGCACGCAGGTGCTGACGATCGTCGTGCTCGCGATCCTGTGGGCGGCGCTCGTGCTGACGCTCTCGCGATCCTCGCTGGGCGCGCTGCTCGTCGGGCTCGGCGCGCTCGCGGCGCTCCGCTGGCGGGTCGGACGGGCGGTGTTCGCCGCCGTCGGGGTGGTCGCCCTCGCTGCCGCGGCGATCGCGGCCTCGCCGACGACGTTCGGGCTCAACCAGGGGCTGAACGGGGCCTCGAGCGGCCGTCCGGGACTCGTCTCGGGCGGCATCGATCTGTTCTCCGAGCGGCCGGTGTGGGGATACGGATCGGGCTCGTTCGAGACCGAGTACAGCGCGCACCATCACCAGATCGGCCAGACGCTGTCGGCGTCGCACACGATCCCGGTCACGATCGCGGCCGAGCAGGGGCTGATCGGCGAGTTGGTCTACATCGCGCTCGTGCTGGCGGCGCTGGTGGTGCTGCTCCGTCGCTGCCGCTCTGACCCCGCCCGCGTGGCGATCGCGGCGGCGTTCATCGCGCTGCTGTTCCACACGCTGCTGTACGCGGACTTCCTCGAGGACCCGATCACGTGGACGTTGCTGGCGATCGGCTCCGCGCTGGCGCTGCGTCCGCCGGCCGGCGGGGTCAGCGCAGACGGGGCGGTCGTCGCCGGCGATCGCCCGCTCGAGCAACAGCTCGCTTGACGCCCCGGCCAGGCCGGCTCGAGAAACCGCGGCTACTGCCGCTCCTGGACCCCCAGGGCGTAGTGCTGGATGTCGTTGTCGAGCGCCGCTTCGCTCTGGTACTGGCCGGTGTGGACGTACACGACCTTGCCGGCGCGGTTGATGAAAATCGTCGTCGGGAACCCCTCGAGGACCGCGAGCGAGGACAGGTCAGTGGATGAGACCGCATAGCTCGGGTAGCTGACGGGATGCGTAGCGAGGAACGAGCGCGCGTCGCTCGTCGAGTCGTTCGTGTCCGCGCCGAGGAACGCGACCTTGCGTCCGTACTGCGCCGCCGCGGTCGCCATCAGCGGGAACTCCTCCCGGCACGGCGGGCACCACGCCGCCCATGCGTTGAGCACGACCGGATACCCGCCCAGCGAGCTGAGGCGACCCGACAGCGTCCCGGCCGAGGTGATCAGTTCACCGGCCTGGCTGTGCAGCGCCGCGAGCGATCCGGGCGACCCCGCCAGCACGCTCCGCGCGTCGGCGGCGCTCGGCGCGTTGACGTTCGGGACCGCGTTCGCCGGGACGGTCCGGTTCATCAGGAAGTACAGATCGTCGAGCGCCTGCGAGGGCGTCCACGGGAACTGCGGGTGATCGAGGTTCTGGATTCCCTCGCTGCTCAGCAGGCTCTTCAGCACCGGGGAGAGCTGACCGTCGACGTCGGCCATGCCCTCGTCGACGATCCGCTCCTGGCCAGCGGGGTCGATGAAGAAGATCGCGTCGGTGTGCTGGACGTCGAACGTCTCGGGCTTATGGGTGAGCCAGTCGACGTCGGCCGGCTTGCCCTGCGGGACGCGGACGTAGTAGACGCCGAAGAACTTCCACAGCCGCTTGATCTCGGACTTGGTGCCGGTGAGCATCTGGAAGTCGGCGCCGGTGAGCTTCTCGTAGGCGCGCAGCCGGGACGGGCTGTCACGCCACGGATCGACGGTCGCTTCGGCGATCACCACCTGCTTGGACAGGCCGGCCAGGCGCACGTCGTTGACCATCTCCATCAGCGCCCCGGTGGTCAGCGGGCAGACCTCGTGGCACAACGTCATCGACGGGGCCAGGATCACCCACTTGCCCTTCCACGCCGCGAGCGACGTTGGCTTGCCCTTCGCATTGATCAGAGGCACCGACGGGACCGAGCGCGGCTTCTGCAGCTCGGTGCCGATCGCGAGCGGAGCGGGTACCTCGGCGCTCGCCGTGGGAGCGGGCTTGACGTCGAGGCGGGCCAGCAGTGACAGCACCACCAGCAGCGCCACGACGGCCACCACGCCGACGGCGGAGATCAGGCGGAGTCGAGCAAGCGACACGTCGTGAGCACACTAATACGTTCCGCGCCCCGGCTTGGTTGTAGGCGCCCGAGCCTACGGGCCGGCCTGGACGGCCACCTCATCGCCGACCTTACGCCGGCGTGACATCCCGGCCGGATCTCGGTAGGATCGAGCCCCGTGACTTGGGGACTCATCTGGTTGATGTTCGCCCTGAAGATCCCGCTCGCCGGCCTGATCTACATCGTCTGGTGGGCGATCAAGCAAGAGCCGGACGAGACGTCGTCGCGCGACGACGACGGCGGGATCAAGCGCCACCCGCCACACCCGCGCAAGCCGTTCCCGCGCCACCCGCGCCGAGGCCCGCACGGCGATCCCGCCCCGCCCCCGCCGGCCCGGGTGCGTACGACCCGCGCGCGGACCCGTACGGTCGAGCGCTAAAACCCCCGCGCCACCGGCGCCGCAACCCGGGCCATCCCCTCCCACTGGCAGACTTGCAACGCGAATGAACGCCCCGGCGTCTGTCCTGTCCGACGCGACGATCCTCGAGCTGGTGCAGAACGGCCGGATCAAGATCGACCCGTGGGATCCGGGCCTGGTCCAGCCGGCGAGCGTGGATCTGCGCCTGGGCGACTCGTTCCGCGTGTTCCACAACCACCGCGCCTCGGCGATCGACCTGCGCGAGCCTCCGTCGGGCCTGACCGAGGAGGTCGTGATCGGGGAGAGCGAGTCGTTCGTGATCCACCCCGGCGAGTTCTGCCTCGGCCGCACGCTCGAGTGGGTCGAGCTCCCGGACGACATCGTGGCGCGGATCGAGGGCAAGAGCAGCATCGGGCGGCTCGGCCTGATCGTCCACGCCACCGCGGGCTTCTGCGATCCGGGCTGGCAGGGCACCCTCACGCTCGAGCTCAACAACCTCACGCGCATCCCGATCAAGCTCTATCCGGGGCTGCCGATCGCGCAGCTGTCGTTCATGACGCTCGACCGGCCGGCGCTCCGGCCGTACGGGAGCCCCGAGCTCGGGAGCCACTACCAGGGCCAGCGCGCCGCCACCGAGAGCCGCTACGAGGGGGCGCGCGGCCGCGGCGCGGAACGGACCGGCATCGAGTAGGCTCGCGCGCGTGACGACGCTGATTCTTGCTGCCGGCGAGCCGTCGAAGGTTCCGTTTTACATCGCCGGCGGGCTGCTGGTCATCTGGGCACTCGGCCTGGCCGCAGTCGGCCTGACGCGTCCCGCGTTCCCGTACAGCGAACGGGGCGCCCGCGGTGTGATGGGGGTCACGTTCGTGTTGATGATCTTCGCGATGGCGATGGCCGTCCACACGAGCGCGTTCCTCAAGTAGTCGAACCAGACGGGGTCCCTACACACCCGCGGCTAGCGTCCCGCCGAGACGTTCCGGGTACTAAATTGAAGGTGGTATTCCGCCCGGCTCCGGCCCGGAAGACCCGGTCCCCGGGTAGATCCCCGGCCCCCGGCAACCGCTCGAGAGGAGCGCGAATGACGACTGAGACGCAGCAACGAGACGGCGCCGGCGAAGCGACGGCGACGGACACCCTGACGGTCATCGACAACCGCACCGGGAAGCAGTACGAGATTCCGATCGAGGACGAAACGATCCGCGCCACCGAGCTTCGCAACATCAAGGTGCACGAGGACGACTTCGGCCTGATGAGCTACGACCCCGCCTACATGGCGACGGCGTCGTGCCGCTCTGCGATCACCTACATCGACGGCGAGAAGGGGATCCTCGAATATCGGGGCTATCCGATCGAGCAGCTCGCCGAGCAGGCGAGCTACCGCGAGGTGGCCTACCTGCTGATCCACGGCGAGCTCCCGACCCAGGCCCAGCTCGACGAGTGGACCCACCAGATCACGATCCACACGTTCGTGCACGAGAACGTCAAGGAGTTCATGCAGGGCTTCCGCTACGACGCGCATCCGATGGGGATGCTGCTGGCGTCGGTCGGCGCGCTGTCGACGTTCTATCCCGAGGCGAGTCAGATCAAGGACGCGGAAGTCCGCTACATCCAGGTGATCCGGCTGCTGGCGAAGATGCCGACGCTGGCGGCGTTCTCGTTCCGCCACAACCAGGGCAAGCCGTACGTGTATCCCGACAACGAGCTCTCGTACGCGGGCAATTTCCTCTCGATGATCTACAAGATGACCGAGCTCCGCTACGAGCCCGACCCCCGGCTCGAGCACGCGCTCGACGTCCTGTTCATCCTCCACGCCGACCATGAGCAGAACTGCTCGACGAGCGCGGTGCGGAGCGTCGGGAGCTCGCAGGTCGATCCGTACTCGGCGGTCGCCGCGGGCGTCGCTGCCCTGTATGGGCCGCTTCATGGCGGCGCGAACGAGGCGGCGCTGCGGATGCTGCGGCGGATCGAGACCAAGGACAACGTCCCTGACTTCATCAAGGGCGTCAAGGACGGCCAGGAGCGCCTGATGGGGTTCGGCCACCGGGTCTACAAGAACTACGACCCGCGCGCGAAGATCATCAAGAAGGCCCTCGACGAGGTGCTCGAGGTCACCGGGACCAACCCGCTGCTCGACATCGCGCTCGAGCTCGAGAAGATCGCGCTCGAGGACGAGTACTTCATCGACCGCAAGCTCTACCCGAACGTCGACTTCTATTCGGGCTTGATCTACGAGGCGCTCGGGATGCCGATGGAGATGTTCCCGGTGCTGTTCGCGATCGGACGCACGAGCGGCTGGATCGCCCAGTGGCTCGAGATGATCGACGACAAGGAGCAGAAGATCGCGCGGCCGCGCCAGATCTACACGGGCGCTCGCGGGCGCGACTACGTCCCCATGGGCAAGCGGTAGGTCACGCCGAAGACCGAGACCTGGACGCTGACGGTGCGCGCCGGACCGCGCGTGGATCACATGCGGTTCGACGCGCTCGGCGCTGCTCTCGACGCGCTCGAGCATCGCGTCACTCAGCTCGCCGATGACGCCGCGCGCCGGCCGGCCGAGACGCAGCTCAAGCGCTACAGCCCCGCCGAGCAGGTCGTGGCCAGGGTCGAGCTCGCCGGACCCGAGCGCCGGCTGTCGCGCAAGCACGCCGGGATCGACATCCACGGGGACGGCGCGACCGAGGCGTACCTCGGCCGCGTCAGGCGCACGCGCATCGAGCGCGCCGAGGGCGACGACACGCTCGCGGCGCTCCGCAGGGCGCTACTCGGCGAGTGAGATATCGTAAGGGGCCGATGAGTAGGCCCGATTTGATGGCTCCGGCGCGGTTCCTACTCCGCCCGTTCGGCTATCTCGCGTTCGTGCTCGCGCTGGCATCGCTGTCGGCGGCGGCCAAGCTGCTCGGTGACAAGGACGAGCTCGGCTTCTTCACCGACCGCCTCGCCGCGATGTTGTGGCGCTACCCCGAGGTGACTCGGAGGGGCGTTCAGATCGCCTGGGTCGTGTGGGCGGTCGCGTTCCTGATCGCGCTGCCGCCGCTCGACCCGCTGTCTACCCCGTGGGACGAGGTTGTGCTTGGGGCAGTTGCGATGGGCGTCCTCTGGCGCCGGACGTTCGTCGCGCGCCGAGCCGGGCGTTGAGGTTCTCGAGCGCCTGCTCGAGCCCGACTTCGGCCGGGTCGAGTTCGCGCATCGCCGCCGCCAGTCGGTATTCGGCGAAGTAGTCAGGGGCGACCCCGCACGCGGAGGCGATCAGCTCCATCGCGCGCATCGACGGCTTGTCGTGGCCGTTGGCGAGCATGTTGATGTGGGCGTGGGTGATGCCCTTGCCGTCGAGCTTGCGGGTCGCCTCGGCGAGCCCGCGATAAGTGAGCGAGCGCTCGTCCATCAAGGCCCGGAGCGACTCTCCGAACGGTTTTGTGCTTGGGCGTGTCATCGGTCTGTTGTGCCTCCGGAGGTTACCGCCCTCACCAGTTGGCTTGACAGCGGTATAGCTAGCTTGGTAGGTTACCTAACAATGCAGCCGCAGGCAAGCCTCACGGTTCAGCGGCGCTCCTCCTTGCGCAGGCGATAGACCGGCAGGCAGGCGCAAGGAGCAAACCGGACCAGGACCTCAACCTCGCAGGGGGTAGCAGACGTAAGTCGTCTGCGCGAGGTCCTCGGTCCGGCGTATCCCTGTCGATCCGCGACGAAGCTGCTCACTGGCCCACCCCGGGGATTTCGTATGCCCTGCGTGTGCGTGCGTTTCATCCCACGGCGAAGGGGCAGACGCACCTACCGCCGCGAGGCGCGAGCGTACCAGCGGTCCTCAGGCCAGACAATGTCCGGACGTTGGCGTGCGGTTACAGCACGAGTGTCGGCCCGTTAACCCGAAGCCAGCGCACATGCTCGCGATAGCCCGGGCTCCGTGCCGCCACGAGCCGCCAGAAGCGCCGCGAGTGGTCATGGACCTGTAGGTGGCACACCTCGTGCCAGACGACGTAGTCGAGGACGGCCTCGGGCGCCAGCAGCAGTCGCCAGTTGAAGCTCATCGCCCCCGACCTCGAGCAGCTCGCCCAGCGCGTCCGCTGGCCTCGTATCGTGAGGCCGGTGTACGAGGTGCCGGCGAGCGCGCACGCGCGCTCGAGCCGCGGCGCGATCTCGGACCGCGCGGCTCGGCGGTACCAGCGCTCGAGCGCCGGCGTCCGCGCCTCACCGAACGGGACGAGCAGCACGTCCCCGCGGCGCGCAACCCGCGACCGCCCGCGTTCACCCAAGAGCGCCAGCGTCCGCCCGAGATACGGGACCGTGTCCCCGCGCGCCGCCACGGCAGCGCGCGCGCCCTCGAGCTCGGCCACGCGTCGCTCGATCCACGGCCTGAGCTCGCGGATCGCGGCTGCGGCCTCGCGCTCGGGTGCACGGCGCGGCAGTACGACCTCGACCCCGCGCGTGGCATCGACGGTCACGCGCACCCGGCGTGCCCGATCCGAGCGCCGCACCTGGTAGACGACTGGCTCCATCGTGAGACAGGGTACGGTCCGTTTCCGACGGAGCATGACGAGCACGCCCCCATCATGAGGTCCTTCCCGCGGCTGGCGGATCCGCTCGCCGGCGGAACGGTCACCCTGCGCGACTACGCCGAGCGCGACATCCCGGAGATCCTCATCGCCCACCAGGACGACCCGCGGCTGTACGTGCTGACCGGCGAGGACCGGCCGCCGAGCGGAGCGGAGCTCGGCCGGGCGGCCGAGCGCGAGGCATCCGAGCGCGGTATCGGAGAAGGCGCGACGCTCACGATCCTCGAGCCGGGCGATGACGCCTGCCGCGGCCAGATTCGCGTGCATCCGGTCGACTGGGAGCAGTCACGCGCCGAGGTCGGGATCTGGCTCGCGCCGCAGGTCCGGGGCCGCGGCATGGGGCGAGAGGCGCTCAGGCTCGCCGGCGGCTGGCTGCTCGGCGCGTGTGGGCTCGCGCGGCTCGAGGTATTCGTCGAGCCCGACAACGCGCCGATGATCCGCGCCGCCCAGGCCGCCGGGTTCGTCCGCGAGGGCGTCCTGCGCGAGTATCTGCGCAAGCGCGGCCGCGGCGTAGACACTGTGATCATGTCCCTGATTCCCGGCGACGTCTAACGCGCCGATGCCGTACTGGCGCGTGAAGCTTCCTGCCGGCGTCCGCTCTCCGTTCGAGGTGTACGTCAACGGCGTACGCCAGGAGCTCGGTATCGACTTCCGGATCACCTCGGGCGAGCTGTTGTTCGAGCGCGAGCTGGTTCGCCAGAAGCTCAGCGGCTGGGCGTGGTTCCTCGGCTTCTGGGGAATCGGGACCTACAAGCGCAACGACGAGATCGACGTGCGCTACGAGGTCGACGGCCAGCCGCGCCTCGCGCACGCGCTGGACGTCATTCCGCCGTCCTGACCACCTCGCGCCGAACCCACGGGCGCAGCAGGCGCAGGGCTGCCAGGATCGCCCGGGTCGCCGGAGACCGGTTCAGCGTGTAGAAGTGGATCCCGGGAGCGCCGCGCGCGAGCAGCTCCGCGCACTGAAGCGTCGCGTAGGACACCCCGAGCTGGAGCACGGCGCTCGGGAACGGGGCGCGCTCTTCGAGCTGTCTCAAGAGGGCCTCGGGGATGCAGGCGCCGCACATGCCGGTGATCGTCTTGATCTGGGTTACGTCGGTGATCGGCATGATCCCGGGCAGGATTGGGACGTCGATGCCGGCCGCTCGCGCCTCCTCGACGAACCGGAAGTACAAGTCGTTGTCGAAGAACAGCTGCGTGATCAGGAACGACGCACCCGCCTCGACCTTCTGCTTGAGGAACGCCAGGTCGCTCGCGAGGTCGGGCGCCTCGGGGTGTACCTCGGGGAAGCACGCGCCGCCGACGCTCATCGGGTAGTTGCCGGCGATCAGCGCGGCCAGCTCACTCGAATAGCGCAGCCCGTTCGGGTGCGGTCGCCATTCGGTCTCGCCGCGCGGCGGGTCGCCGCGCAGGGCGAGCACGTTCTCGATCCCGGCATCCGCGAGGCTGTCGAGGATCACGCACAGCTCGTCGCGCGAGGAGCCGACGCAGCTGAGGTGCGCCATCGCCTCGATTCCGAGCTCCCGCTTGATCCACTTGGTCAGCTCGAGCGTGAGCCCGCGGCCGGACCCGGCGGCGCCGTAGGTGACCGACACGAACGCCGGCTCGAGCTCTCGCAAAGCCGAGATCGCGGCACGGAGGTTCTGTTCGCCCTCGTCCGTCTTGGGGGGGAAGAACTCGAACGAGAACACCGGCTCGTCGGCCGTGGTGAGCATCTGATCGATCCGCATCGGTTCGGCACCTTAGCAACCTTGACAGAGTTGTGTCAAGGTTGCCAGCGCGCCGCGTCCCCGCCCGATTCCCGCGACATCCGCCCTGAGTGCTCGAGGTGCTGCAGATAGCACAGCGTCTCTTGCAGCCGCCATCCCGTGTTGCTCTCGCTCAATTCCTCGCCGTAGACGCTCGCGGCGATCTCGACGGCGGTCTTCGGCTCGTTCCGTACCGCCGCCAGCACGGAATCGAGTCGTTGGCGCACGAGCTTGCGATTGCCCTCGATGTGGCCATGGACGTCGATGAACGGCTTGCCGTGGCCGGACAGCGCGAGTCGTGCGCCGAGCTCGTCGGTCACGTCCAGCGAGTTCAGGAACTCGCCGATCGGATCGTGCGTCCAGCCGTAGTCGAAGTACAGCGAGATCCGCCCGAGAAGATGGTCCCCGGAGATCAGCAGCCGCCGCTCGGCCTGGAACAGGCAGACGTGCGATGGGGCGTGCCCCGGGGTCTCGAACACCCTCCAGGCGCCCAGGTCGCTCTGAATCTCGACCCCTTCCACCAGCGCCGCGTCCGGCTCGATCACACGCGCAATGCCGGACGCGGTCCCGCGGGCGCGCTCGGCATAACTTCGCAGCATCCTTTCCGGCACGCCGCTCTGACGCCCGATCTCGAGCCGGCGCGCGAGTGCGAGCTCAGGGTCGACGGCGGTCGCGAAACCATGCTGGTGGTTGGGGTGGAGCCAGAACTCGCATCCGGCCCGGTCCCGAATCGTGGCGGCCTGCCCCCAGTGATCTATGTGGGCGTGGGTGCAGACGAGCAGCCGCACCTGCTCGACGCCGAGCCCCACCTGGGCGAGCGCGCGCTCGAGCTCGGCCATCGAACCCGGCTCGTCCATGCCGGTGTCGACGAGTATCACGCCGTCCCCGGCCGCGATCGCCCACGCGTTGCAATGGGGGACCCCGGGCAACGGCAGCGCCAAGCGAAGCCGCCACAGGCCCGGGACCACGCGCTCCCCGCGACCGAGCTCACGTCTTTGCGGCATGCCCGGGCACGATATTCGTATGCAAGCGCCCTAGACTCGGCGCTCGCATGTCAGCGACCGACGTCGTCACGCGCTACTTCGAGGCGATCGCCGCCCGCGATTTCGATTCCGCACTCGCGATGTGGGCGCCCGGCGGAGTCGAGCGCTTGGTCGGCCAGCGCGAGCTGATCGCCCCCGACGGGGTTCGCGAGCTGCTCGGAGAGCTGTACGGAGCGTTTCCCGATCTGTGCTGGGAGGTGCTCGACGTGACCGCCGGCGAGGACCGCGTCGCCGTCCGCTGGCGGGCTCGCGGGACGTTCGCCGGCCCCGGCACGTTCCAGGGGTTCGTCGCGAACGGTGCCCGTCTCGAGATGGAGGGCTGCGACGTCCTGACGGTCAGCGCCGAAGGCAAGATCGAGCGTCTCGACGCCTACCTCGACAGCGGCGACGTCGCCCGCCAGCTCGGCGTGCTGCCGCCGGCGGGCTCGCGGGCGGAGACGAACATGACCAAGCTCGCGAACGTCCGCACCCGAGCCCGCGCGTGGATCCAGGGGTCCGACCCCCAGCGGATCGCCGCGGGCGTGTGGCTCGTGCGCGGCGGCATCCCGCAGACGATGAACGTGTACCTGATCGAGGACGAGGGCGGCGTCACCGTGTTCGATTGCGGCGTGTCCGACATGGCCGCGCCGGTGGCCGCCGCCGGCGCCCGGCTCGGCGGGATCAAGCGCGTGGTGCTGGGCCACGCCGACGCCGATCACCGCGGTGCCGCCCCTGGTCTGAACGCGCCCGTCTACTGCCACGCCGGCGACCGCGCCGCCGCCGAGTCGCCCGACTCCTACCGCGACTACTGGGACCGCGCGAAGCTCGACACGCGCGGCCGGACGGTGCTCTGGCGGTTGCTTCAGGCCTGGGATGGCGGCGCGGTGCCGATCGCCGGCACGCTGGCCGAGGGCGACGAGGTCGCCGGCTTCAAGGTCGTGCACCTCCCCGGTCACGCTCCCGGGCTGATCGGGCTGTTCCGCGAGTCCGACCGGCTCGCGCTTGTCTCGGACACGATCTACACGCTCGATCCGCAATCAGGGCGCCACCGGCCGGCGCACGTCCCGCATCCCGCGTTCAACCAGGACACCGACCAGGCGCGCGAGTCGATCCGCAAGCTCGCCGTGCTCGAACCGGCGAGCGTGTGGGCCGGCCACGCCGACCCCGTGACCGGGGACGTCGCCGTCCAGCTCGAGACCGCGGCCGCTGCGCCATAAACACGATCATGGCCAAGCGCGGAAGCCGAAAGCAAGCAAAGCTCGCCGCCCCGACGTTCGACTATCACGACGCCGACGGCAACGTCCTCACGCTGAGAGGCTCGATGACCCCGGGCTCACGTCAGCGCTACGCCGACACGCTCGCCGGCGGCCTCGAGCGGGAGGACGCCTGGCAGCGCGCCGCCGAGCTGCTGTTCGAGTTCCTCGCGGTGTCGTGGACGATCTCGGGGCTCGAGACCAGGCGCCAGAAGGAGCTGCTCGGCCGGTACCGGATCGCCTCGCCCCAGGAGCGGCAGTTCGTCCGTGACTCGCTCCGCGAGCACGTCTCCGAGCACTTCCCGGAGCTCCAGGCGCCGTGATCGACGCCGACGCCTTTGCCGCTCTGGTCTGCGAGTGGTGCCTCGATGTGCGCGAGCGCGACTACGTGCTGGTCACCACGACGCCGCTCGCCGCCCCGCTGATCCGCGCGGTTCACCGCGCGCTGATCACGCGCGGCGCCTGGCCGCCAGGACTGCGAGTCGGTCTCCCCGGGCTGGCCGAGGACTTTTACAACCTCGCCCCCGACGAACTGCTCGACAACTACGCGCCCCAGGACCTCGCCGAGGCCGAACGCGTCGACGCGTTCCTGAGCATCCAGGCGCCCGAGAACACCCGCGCGCTCGCCGGGGTCGACGGGGCCACGATCACGCGCGCCGCTCGCGCCCGCGCTCCGATCCACGAGACGCGTCTGCGCAAACGCTGGTGCGGCACGATCTGGCCGACTCCGGCGCTCGCCCAGGAGGCGGGGATGAGCGACGACGACTACACCGCGTTCGTGAACCGCGCGCTGTTCCTCGACCAGCCCGATCCGGTCGCGGCGTGGCGCGAGCTCTCAGAGCGCCAGCAGCGCGTCGTCGACCGGCTGAACACCGCGGGCGAGATTCGGATCGAAGCCGACGGCACCGACCTGCGCCTGCGCGTCGACGACCGCACCTGGATCAACTCGAACGGCCGGCGCAATATGCCGAGCGGCGAGGTGTTCACCGGCCCGCTCGAGGACTCGGCCAACGGCACGATCCGCTTCACGATCCCGTCGAGCCCGCGCGGGGTCCTCGTCGAGGGCGCCACGCTCACGTTTGAGGACGGCAAGGTCGTGAGCGCGACCGCCGACCGCGGACAGGCCTATCTCGACGCCGCGCTCGCCACCGACCCTGGCGCCCGCTTCCTCGGCGAGATCGGGATCGGCACCAACGTCGGCATCGACCGCCCGACCGGCTCGACCCTGCTCGACGAGAAGATGGCCGGAACCGTCCATCTCGCGCTCGGCCGCTCGTATCCCGAGACCGGCGGCCGGAACTCCTCAGCGCTTCACTGGGACCTGATCTGCGATTTGCGCACCGGCGGCCGGTTGAGCGCCGACGGTGAAGCGATCGAGTTCGACGAGGACTAGAGCGCATGCCCGACGTCCGCGAGATCGCCGACTCGTTCCAACGGCGGTGGCTCCAGATCAATCCGTTCGCCGCCAGCAGCTATGGCATCCCCGGCTACGACGATCGAGTGCCGGACGACAGCGAGGCGGGCGAAGCGGTGTGGCGGGGGGAGCTCGAGGCGGTTCTGGCCGAGTCGAACCTGGTCGATCCCTCGCGCCTCTCCGACGCCGACGGCGTCACGCTCGGGTGTCTGCTCGAGAACGTCGCCCAGGAGCTTCGCGGTCTCGACGCCCGGCTGATAGAGCACACGGTTACGGCGATGCCGTTCAGCGGCCCAGCCGTACTGTTCGCCACTGCGGCGCGGACCGTCCTGGCCGACGAGCACGACGCTGTCGACTACCTCGAGCGGCTACGCGCAAGCGGGACCTGGATCGACCATGTCACCGGACGACTGCGGATCGGCGCAGGCAACGGGCGCCTGCCGGTGGCGCCGCTCGTGCAGCAGGCGATCGAGTGGGGTGAGTACGTCCTGCGTCCGGATCTTCCAGAGGCGCTGGCCACACCTCATCCGCCGGAAGGATGGGACGGGGCGGCGGCCTGGCGCGAGCAGCGGGACGCAGTCTCGGCCGACGTCGTGAAGCCGGCGCTGGCTCGGTGGGTCGAGCTGCTGGGTGAACTGTTGCCGAATGCCCGCTCCGCTGAGCAGCCGGGACTCGTCCACGTTCCCGGCGGGGAAGAGGCCTACGCGCTGTGCGTCCAATCGGCCACGACGCTACCTCTGGGCGCCGAGGAGATCCATCGGATCGGTCTGAGCGAGGTGGAAGCGCTCGAACAGCGCGCGCTCGAGCTTGGCGCCCTGATCGGGCTGGGTTCGCTGGCGGAGATCCACGAGGCGCTGCGCGCGTCGTCCGGCAGTCGTCCTGGGGTCGAGGCGATGGCGGCCGCGACCGAGGCCATCCGGCGGGCCGAGGCCCGGGCCGGCGAGTTCTTCCCCGAGCCACTCCCCCCGCCCTGCGAAGTGGCCGCGATGCCGTCGGTGGTGGCGGCGAGCGGAATGGCGCCGCACTACACGCCGCCGCGGCTCGACGGCACCAGACCCGGGACCTTTTGGTTCAACCTCGAGCGCCCGACGGCCGGGACCGGCTGGGATCTCGAGGGAGTCGCGTTCCACGAGGGCGTGCCCGGTCACCATCTTCAGCTCTCTCGGATCCAGATGCTCGACGCGCTGCCCTCGATGCAGCGCCAGCGGAGCCTGACCGTGTTCTCGGAAGGGTGGGCGCTGTACGCCGAGCAACTCGCCGAGGAGATGGGCCTCTATGGCGACACCGAGAGCGTGCTGGGAGAGGTATCGGCGTCGCTCCTGCGCGCCTCGCGCCTCGTCGTCGACACGGGCCTGCACGCCCTTGGCTGGAGCCGCGGTCGGGCGCTCGCGTACCACGTGGCCCACGTGCCCCTCCCAGAAGGCTTTCTCGCCAGTGAGATCGACCGGTACATCGTCATGCCCGGCCAGGCCCTCTCGTATCTGATCGGAAAGCGGGAGCTCGTCCGCATGCGAGATGACGCCGGCCGACACCTCGGTTCGCGCTTCGAGCTGCCCGAGTTCCACGCTGCCGTGCTGGACGGCGGGTCGCTCCCGATGCCGGTGCTCGAAGAAAAGCTCCGGAGATGGGCCGGCCGCGGCGGCGATCCGGACAGCGCGTAACGCGGCCCTCACGGCGCGATAACGAACGCGCCGCGCGAGTGCAGTAGCTTCCGCTTCGGATATGCGCCGCACCAAGATCGTCGCCACCATCGGACCAGCGTCTTGCGACCTCGAGACGCTGACGCGCATGGCCGAGGCCGGCATGGACGTCGCGCGCCTGAACTTCTCCCACGGCAACCGCGAGATCCACGCCGAGAACGCCGAGCTCGTGCGCCGGGCGGCCTCCGCGGCGGGCCGCCAGGTCGCGATCCTCCAGGACCTGCCGGGGCCGAAGCTCCGCATCGGCGCGCTCAAGGACGACATCGCCGAGCTCAAGCCCGGCGAGAAGCTGGTGCTCGTCGGAGGGTCGACCGAGCCCGGCGACGGCGAGGTCATGTCGGTCACCTGGAGGGGGCTCGCCAGCGCGGTCGATCCCGACGACGTGATCTACCTCGCGGACGGAGCGATCCGGCTGCGCGTAACGAAGATCCGCGAGGGCGACGGCGAGGTCGAGACCGCGGTCGAGATCGGCGGCTCGGTGGCCTCGCGCCAGGGCCTGAACATCCCGGGATCGACGCGTGGGCTGCCGGCGGTTCCCGAGGAGGACCTCGAGATGCTGCGGTTCGGCGAGTCGATCGGGGTCGACCTGGTGGCGCTGTCGTTCGTCCGTACCGCGGAGGACGTGACCACCGTCCGCCGGCACACGCGCCTGCCGCTGATCGCGAAGATCGAGAAGCCCCAGGCGGTGGACGCCGCCGAGGAGATCATCCGCGCCGCCGACTGCGTGATGGTGGCGCGCGGGGACCTCGGGATCGAGCTCCCGATCGAGGACGTCCCGATCGTCCAGAAGCAGCTGCTGCGAATCGCCGGCAAGCTGGCCCGCCCGTCGATCACCGCGACCCAGATGCTCGACTCGATGGTGAACTCGTCGCGGCCGACGCGCGCCGAGGTGGCGGATGTCGCCAACGCCATCCTCGACGGCACCGACGCCGTGATGCTGTCCCAGGAGACCGCGATCGGCTCGTATCCGGTGGGGGCAGTGGCGATGATGGCCTCGGTCGCCGAGCGGACCGAGCACACGCTTCCGTACCGGACCTGGAACGAGGAGCGGGTCCGGCGCGACGCTCGCGACCCGGCGTACACCGTCGCCTACAGCATGTGCGCGGCCGCACGCGACCTGCACCTGGCGGCGCTGGTGGTGCCGACGCTCTCGGGCCGCTCGGCGCGCCTGATCTCCGCCCACCGCCCGCAGGTCCCGATCTACGCGCTGTCGCCGGGCAAGGAGACCGTCCGCCGCTGCAGCCTGATGTGGGGCGTGCAGGCCGCCTCGATGCGCCGGCACGAGGTCACCGAGGCGCTGATCGCGGACTCGGCGCGCCGCGTGGTCGAGCTCGGCTGGGTCAAGCCCGGCGCGCGTGTCGGGATCACGGCCGGGTTGCCGAGCGGCCGCCCGGGCACCACGAGCCTGATGCAGATCCAGCGGGTCTAGACCCTATGGCGTGGGTCGCTCGTTGCAGGGTTGACCTGCCGGGCTGAGTGGCCGGACGCTCCTCGCGGGGATTTGTCTGGCCGGAGAGTGGCTCCGGCTGACCCCAGGACTGTGAGGAGGTCCGGCCATGTCCGGAACGATGACGTGGGTTGGGTTGGATGTCCATGCCCGGTCGACGCACGGGGCGGCGGTGAACGTGATGACCGGGGAGCTGTCGCGGATGCGGTTCGGGCCGGGGCTGGAGGCACCGGTCGATTGGCTCGGCTCGCTGCCGGGGCCGGTGCGGGCGTGTTACGAAGCTGGGCCGACGGGCTATGGCTTGTATCGCGCGGCGGTCGCGGCGGGGATCCGGATCGAGGTGGTCGCGCCGGGCAAGACGCCGCGTGGGCCGTCGGATCGAGTGAAGACCGACCGCCGCGACGCGGAGTTGCTCGCGCGGTGTCTGCTGGCCGGGTCGTTGCACCCGGTCACGGTCCCGCCCGCCGGGGTGGAAGCCGCCAGGGAACTGACGCGGACGCATGACGCGTGCCGGCGGGATTTGATGAACGCCCGGCACAGGGTGTCGAAGATGCTGCTCCGTCACGGCCGGGTGTATCCGAAGGACAACACGTGGAGCCAGGAGCACCGCCGGTGGCTGTCGCGTCAACGGTTCGAGCAGGAGATGAGCGCGTTCGTGTTCGCCGACCTCGTCGCTCGTGTCGATGGGCTTAGCGCCCGCAAGACGGCGCTCGCCGAGCGGATCTCCCGGCTCGCGACCGACCCGGAGTTCTGGCCGACAGTCGCCCGCTTGCGCGCGTTCCGCGGGGTGGACACCCTGACCGCTCTCTCGATCCACCTGGAGCTCGGCGCGGACTGGGAGCGGTTCGAGAAACCGACCCGGTTGGGGGCGTGGCTCGGACTGACGCCCTCGCTGAACCAGTCCGGCGAGTCCTCCCGGCAGGGTGCGATCACCAAGACCGGGTCGGGGCTCGCGCGCCGGCTGCTGGTCGAGTCCGCCTGGCACTACGGCCGTGACCCACGGATCGGAGCGACCGTGCAGAACCGACAACACGGACAGCCCGACCATGTCCTTGCGATCGCCAACACCGCACAGCAACGGATCCATCGCGTCTACCACCGAATGAAAGCCCGCGGGAAACCCCACCACGTCATCGTCGTGGCATGCGCCCGCGAGCTGGCCTGCTTCCTCTGGGCCGCCGCGACCGCCCCCTAACCCGCTAAAACACAACCCACGGTTCACGAGGCCGGGGCGCCGGGCCGCTCAGCGGCCGGCACGCGCGATACAGCTATGAGCAACACCCTTGGGTGTCACGCTCGCTCCTAGAGCAGCGCACCGCCGGCAGCGAAACCGGTTCCTGGGGTAGCCAACCCCCGCATCTCAGACTGGCACCGCCGACACCGAGCCCGACGCCCCGCCCTCCTGAACAACCCAGTCCCACCCGCAGAACGAAAGTCAGCGGCCGCGATCACGCACGGCCGCTTGACAAACGCCCCGCCATATCAGCTGGGGCCGCGCGCGGTCCACGCGGGTCGCCGACGCCGGCGGTGAATGCGGCTTCAGCCACCTATGGTGCGGCCAAGTTCGCTCTCGACCGAGCGAAGTCGGCGAGCGTGGAGTTAGCCACACATGCGTCTCTCGGCGATTCCGGGTTTTGTCACACTCGCCCCTCGGGGTGAATGACCGCGGTGCTCAGGCGGCGGCGCGGCGGTAGAACTCGGCCTCGAGCTCGCCTAGCTCCGTCGCCGGCGGGTCTTCGTAGAACCACTCGCGCGCGATCCGGTGGAAGTTGCCGCGCGCGTGCAGCTGTGACAGCACCGCGAGCGTGAGCACCTCCATCCGCCGGCCGAAGATGTGGTCGGGTGGCGCGGACTCGTGGCGGAGCTGGCCGAAGTACTCCGAGCGCGGATCGCTCATGTCGATCAGCACCTGGGTGGCGTAGTCGGGCGTGAGCTCGGTGTAGTGGTCGACCGTGTACCACGAAGTCGCCGCGCGGAAGTGGGCGAGCACGCGCTGGGGGTCGAACTTGTCGGGCTCGGGGAAGAAGCCGACCTCCGAGCCGAGCTCCATGATCGTGCTGGTGTCGCCCTCGATGATCGCGCGCGCGACCTGGATCTCGAGCTCGACCGCGCCGGGCGGCATGCGCTTGAACAGGCCGAAGTCGTAGAACGCCATCCGGCCGTCGTCGAGCAGCATCGAGTTTCCGGGGTGGGGGTCGCCCGAGAACTGGTGCTGGCGGTACAGGCAGCCGAAGTAGAAGCGGAACAGGATCTCGCCGATCCGGTCGCGCTGGTCGTGGGGATAGTTCTTGAGGTCCTCGAAGCCGGTGCCCGAGACGAACTCCGAGACCATCACGCGCTCGCGCGAAAGCGACGTCACGACCTCGGGAATCACGATGAACGGATGGCCGCGGAAGATGCGGGCGAGCGTGCGCTGGTTCTGGGCCTCGAGCTCGTAGTCGAGCTCGTCGTGGATCCGCTCTGAGATCTCGCGGCCGATCGCCCTGGGCTCGAGCCCCGGAGCGATCCGCTTGGCCAGGCGCAGGATCAGCCCGAGGTTCTGCATGTCCGCCCGGACCGCGGCAGCGACGCCCGGGTACTGGACCTTGACCGCGACCTCGCGGCCGTCGTGCAAGCGGGCACGGTACACCTGGCCGATCGACGCGGCCGCCACCGGCTCCTTGTCGAACTCGTCGAACACATCGCCCAGCGGGTCGTCGAGCTCCTCCTCGATCACCTTACGCATGTCCTTGAACGCGACGCTCGGCGCCGAGTCGCGGAGCGCGGCGAGCTTGCGCTGGAACTCCTCGCGGTACTCGTCCGGGACCAGGCCGACGTCGAGGAACGACAGCACCTGGCCGAGCTTCATCGCTGCGCCCTTCATCGTTCCGAGCGCGGCCACGATCTGCTCGGCCGCCTCGATCTGGCGCTTTTCGAGCGCGACCTTGCGCTGCTCGTCGTTGCGGGTCACGTTGGCCGCGCGGGTGCCCGCCTGACGGATCGCCTGTCCCGCGGCCAGCCCCCCAATCCTGGCGGTACGCCCCACGCGTGAGGTGGGGATCTTGTCCTTCGCCACTTACGAAATGGTAGTGGGGGTGGGTGGGGTCTTATTCACCCGCGACCCCGGGACGATGTCGTCCGAGCCGTCCGGCCAGCGGACCCAGGCCTTGTGGCCGCCGTCGTAGTCGTCGCCGAGGAGGATCAGCGTCGCCGGCTCGCCGAGCGCGGTGCACGGCGCGTCCCCCTCGGGGTCGAGCCCACGCCAGATCCGCACGAAGCGGTTGTGCTCGAGCTCGTTCGCGACCGTCGTCGGGTCGGTATGGCCGGGGTGGATGTGCGTCGCCGGTGCGAGCGCCAGCAGCTTGTCCATGATCGAGCTCTTGATGTCCGCGAAGCCGGTGCTGCCCGGTGCGTGAACGCCACCGACCGACCCCTTGAACAGCGTGTCGCCGGTGAACACGTCGGTGCCGCCGACGAGCAGTGACAGCATCCCGGCGGTGTGACCGGGCGTGTGGATCGGCTCGATCGTCAGGGCGCCGCTCTCGATCGGGGTCCCCGGCGCCATCGTCCCGGTCGCGGCTGGTACCTGCCCGCGCTCGAGCTCGTGGATCAGCACCGGCGTACCGGGGTAGCGCGCAAGCACGTCGTCGACCTCGGAGACGTGATCGTGGTGGTGGTGGGTCAGCAGCACGTGGGTCAACGTGAGCTGCCCGCGTTTCAGGTAATCGAGCAGCGGCGCCACCGGTCCGCCGGCGTCGATCATCACCGCGTGCCCACCGGGCTCGTCGGCCACCACGTAGGTGTTCGACAGGAAGTCGTCGTTCATGGAGCGCTCAACGATCACGTCCGGCAGCGTACTCTTACGCGCCATGAGCCTCCTTCACACCTGCTACCGAATCACCGACATCGATCGCTCGGTCGCGTTCTACGAGGCGCTCGGCTTCGAGGAGCGGCGCCGGGCGCCGATCCGCGAAGAAGCGATCAACGTGTTCCTGAGCCTGCCCGACGACGGCCCCGAGCCGCGGCTCGAGCTCACCTACAACTACGGGGTCGACTCGTACGAGCTCGGCACCGCCTACGGCCACATCGCGATCTCGACCGACGACATGGACGGCACGCTCGCACGGCTGAAGGATCAAGGGATCGAGCCCGAGCGCCCGCCGTACACGATCCGCGAAGGCGGCAACCGGCTTTGCTTCGTCCGCGACCCGGACAACTACCGGATCGAGATCGTCGAGCGCAACGGATCGGGCTGATTTCCGCGCAGCCGACGCGCTAGCCTGAACACCTCGATGGCCGACCCGAGCACGATCGCCAAGCTGTTGCAGCAGGTCGCGATGGGCGTCAACGCCCACGACCGCGAGAACCCCGACCACCACACTTGGGGGATCGGCATGGCGCACTTCGACATCGAGCGGCTCGGCCTCGACGAGGGCGAGGAGCTGATCCCGGGCATCGTCCTGCAGGCCGACGGCGGGCAGACCGGCCAGTTCCGGATCCTGTGCGACGGCCAGCACGACCAGGGTGAGGTCGAGGAAGAAGAAGAGGTCGTCGACGCGGTCGCGAGCGAGGAGTTCGCCGAGCCGCTCCAGGCCCCAGGTCCGGCTCCGCGGGTCCGGCCGCCGTTCTAGACGGGCGCCCGGCGTGACGTACTCGATCGTCGCGCGTGACCCCGACACCGGCGAGCTCGGCGTCGCGGTCCAGTCGCACTGGTTCTCGGTCGGTGGGGTCGTGAGCTGGGCGCGCCCCGGCATCGGCGCGGTGGCCACCCAGGCCAACGCCGAGATGGCCTACGGGCCGCAGCTGCTCGACCTACTGGCCGCCGGCGTTGCCGCCGAGCAGGCGCTGGCGACGCTCGTCGCGAACGACCCCTCCGGCGACTCGCGCCAGGTGGCGGTAGTCGACAGCTCGGGCCGTGTAGCCGCCCACACCGGCTCGGCGTGCATGGCCTACGCCGGCCACGTGACCGGCGCCGGCGTCTCCTGCCAGGCCAACATCATGGCCACCGAGCGGGTGTGGCCGGCGATGCTCGAAGCCTATGGCGCGACCGGCGCGGCCGGCGCCTCGCTCACGACTCGGCTGCTCGCCGCGCTCGATGCCGCCGAGGGCGAGGGCGGCGACCTGCGCGGCCGCCAGTCGGCGGCGATCCTCGTGGTCGCGCCCGACGCCGAGCCGTGGGAGACCGTCGTGTCACTGCGGGTCGAGGACCACCCCGAGCCGCTGCCGGAGCTCCGGCGGCTCGTCGGGCTGAACGACGCGTACACCCTCGCCGCGCAGGCCGACGAGCTTGTCGGCTCGGGCCACCACGACGAGGCCGCGCGGCTGTACGTGCAGGCGAGCGAGCGCGCCCCCGGCAACCACGAGCTTCTGTTCTGGGCCGGGCTCGGGATCGCCCAGGCCGGCGACCTCGACGCCGGCGTCGCGCAGGTGCGGGCCGCGATCGCGATCCAGCCGACGTGGCGCGAGCTGCTGCGCCGGCTGCCGCCCGAGGTCGCGCCGTCGGCGGCTGCCGTGCTCGGCCGTCTCGGCGACGGGTAGGCTCGCGGGGCGCTCGGCGTCTCGACGAGCAGCTCGGTCAGCGCGCGAGCGGTCAGCCGTTCCTTTGGGGATGAACCCACGGACGGGCGCGGCGGCCAGGCGGGCGCCGCCTCGCCGTCGGCCGCCTCGGCCACGACCTCGAGGCACGCGCGCAGCTTGCGATAAGCGGCGCCTCGAATACTCCAGTTGCAGCAGGCGTTCTAGCCCGCGCGGCGCTGGCGGCGCTGCTCCTCGCGCTCGAGCCTCTGCCGCTTGAGTATCGACTCCCGGTCGCGCCTCTGCTCTTCGCGCTGGCGCTTCTGCTGCTCGCGCATCGCCTCGCGGCCGTCGTTGCGCATCTGGCGCCACGTACTTCGCGCCTGCCTGAGTGCCTTGACGACCTGGTCGCGTGCGTCCTCGGCGGCCCGGGCGGCGTCGGCCAACTGCTGGCGCGTGCGGCGGCCGTGGGTGAGGAGGTTGAACGACCATAGTCCGGTGTCGAGCAGCCGGGCGGCTCGCTCGAGGTCGGCGTAGACCGCGTCGCGAAGCTCGGCGCCGCGCAGGCCCTCCTGGATCCAGCGCACGCGGGATTCGAACGCGACCTCGCTGAGGCCGGTCAGCGCGCGGGCGGCGATCATCGGCTCGGGATCGCGGGGGTCGACCTCCGCCCCCGCCGCGAGCTCCTCGCGGGCGACGGCCACGATCCGGCTGTACATGTCTCCCCACGCCGCGCGGAGCGCCGGCGTCGACTCGATCAGCTCGCTGAACCGCGGCAGGACCTCGACGAGCTCGTCGGGGACGGTGTCGAACATCTCCATGTCGCGCTTCATCGCGCGTACGACGGTCTCGGTCAGTGACTCCCCCGGCGGCCGCTCCCGCAGCATCCGAGCGACGCTTTCGACCGCCTCGTCGGCCCAGTCGAGGACCATCGCCTCCTTCGTCGGGAAGTAGTTGAAGATCGTCTTCTCGGACACGCCGACGACCTCGGCGATCGCCGACACCTTGACGTTGTCGAAGCCCTGGCTGACGAACATGAACGTCGCGACGTCCGAGATCCGCTGTCGCATGATTCGCCGCTTGCGCTCGCGCAGCCCTTCGTCGGGGTGTCGCCTGGCCTCGAACGCCTCCTGAGCCCGGCGCGCGCGGTGGAACGACTCGGCCATGTCCTCGCCGAGCTCCGCGACCAGCATCTGGTGAAAGCGGGCCTCGCCGAACGCCTCGTCTTCCAGCGGGGGATCGGCGCTGCGCTCGGTGTCCTCGTTGTCCGGTTCGGCGGCTGGCGCGGGCTCGATCACGCTGCAAAGGATAACGCCGAAAATTTCAGTTGCAGAATTTTTTCAGTGACTGTACGATTCTCACTATGAAACAGATACCTGCGATCGAAACCCAGGGCCTGACCAAGCGCTTTGGCGGATTCACGGCCGTCGCGGATCTCGACCTGCGGGTCGACACCGGAACGGTCGTGTCGCTGCTCGGGCCCAACGGCGCCGGCAAGACCACGACCGTGCGCATGCTCGCGACCCTGTCGCGTCCGGACGGCGGCTCCGCGCGCGTCGCCGGCCATGACGTCGTCCACGAGGCGTCGCGGGTCCGCCGGCTGATCTCGCTAACCGGCCAGTTCGCTGCGCTCGACAAGAACCTGACCGCACGCGAGAACATCGCGCTGATGGCGCGGCTGCGCGGGCTCGGCCGCCGCGAGGCGATCGCTGTGACCGACGCGCTGATCGAGCGGTTCGCGATCGAGGAGTTCCGCAACCGGCTGGTCAAGAACCTGTCCGGCGGCGAGCGGCGGCGAGTCGACCTCGCGGCCGGCCTGATCGAGACGCCCCACGTGCTCGTGCTCGACGAGCCGACCACGGGGCTTGACCCGCGCAGCCGTCAGGTCGTGTGGTCGACGATTCGCTCGCTCGTCGACGACGGCGTGACGCTGTTGCTCACCACCCAGTACCTGGAGGAGGCCGACGCGCTCGCCGATCGCGTGGTGCTGATCGACCGCGGGCGCGAGGTCGCGGCCGGTACGCCGGCGCAGCTCAAGGCTCAGGTCGGCGCGCAGCGAGTCGACGTGATCGCCGCCGACGGCGCCGAGTTCGAGCGGCTCGGCCTGTTGCTCGGCTCGCGCTTCGACGTCTCCGAGTCCGCCGAGCAGCGGACCGTGTCGGTCGCCGCCCCTGATGAGGCGGAGGACCTGGCGCGCGTCGCCGCGGTGGTCGCGGAGGCCGGGATCGCGGTCGACGAGATCGCGCTCCGGCGCCCGACGCTCGACGACGCGTTCCTCGCGCTGACCGGTCACCCGGCACACGAGGAGTCCAGTTCGCAATCCGAACCCATTCCCACGGAGGTGGCCGCATGAGTGCCATTGCAGCTTCCGCTCCCGGACCGGCCCCGGCCGGCGCCGGCGCCCGCGTGGGCGCGGCGACGCAGTTCGTCCGCGACACCGCGCTGCTGACCGTCCGCAGCCTGCGGGCGATCCCGCGCGTGCCCGAGCGCCTGCTCGACGTCACGATCCAGCCGATCGTGTTCATCCTGCTGTTCCTGTACGTGTTCGGGTCGGCGATCCACGTACCGGGAGTGAGCTACAAGGACTACCTGTTCCCGGGGATCATCGGGCAGTCGCTCGCGTTCGGGATCATCGGCGCCGGCGTCGCCACATCGCACGACATGACCGAGGGCGTGATCGACCGCTTCGCGTCGCTGCCGATCAGCCGGCTGGCGATCATCAGCGCACAGGTCATGGGCCAGTTCTGCGAGCAGGTGCTCGGCATGACGATCGTCGTCGTGTTCGGCCTTATCCTCGGCTGGAACCCGCAGCTGACAACCGGGCACGCGTTCGAGTTGGTCGGGCTGATGGTGTTCGCGATGCTCGCATTCACGTGGATGGGCGTGCTGCTCGGGATGCTCGTGCGCTCGCCCGACGCGATGCAGGGAGTCGGCTTCATCGTGATCTTCCCGCTCGCGTTCCTGGCCGGAACGTTCGTGCCGATCGCCGGCATGGACGCGGTCCCGCGCGCGATCGCCGGTTGGGATCCGATCTCGGCGCTGGTCGGGACCGTGCGGGGACTGACCGAGGGCGTCGGGTCGACCGGCTCCTGGCAGCTCGTCCATCCCGAGGTCGCGATGGCGCTGTGGTGCCTGGTGATCATCGGCGTGTGCGTGCCGCTGGCGCTGTGGCGGTTCAACCGCACGCTCGCGGGCTGAGGCTTCGAAGCCCGGCCCGGCTGAAGTTGGCAGATAACTCGCGCCTGGCGCGAGTTATCTGCCACGCCGCGTCGGGAACGCTCACGGATCGATCAGCACCCCGGGGTTCAGCAGCCCGCGCGGATCGACCGCCGCCTTGGCGCCGCGCAACGCCGCGGCGAACGGCTCGGGACGCTGGCGGTCATACCAGGGGCGGTGCGCGCGCCCGACCGCGTGGTGGTGGGTGATCGTGCCGCCGCCCTCGATCACCGCGTCCGACGCGGCGCGCTTGAGCTCGGCCCACTGCTCGAGCTCCGACCCGCGGCGGGCCGGGGCGAGGATGGTGTAGTAGGGCGCGGGGCCGTCGGGATAGACGTGGGTGAAGCGGCAAGTGAGCGACCCGCCGCCGCACACCTCGCGCAACGCGTCCGACACGTCCGAAACCACGCGCTCGTGGAAGGCCGGGAATCGCTCCCAGGTGATCGCGGTCTCGAACGTCTCCGACAGCACTCCGATCGCGATGAACACATCGCGCAGATAGGGAGCGCGCAGGAACGCCTCGCGCCAGCTGCCGACGGCCTCGCGCTCGCCGGACCCGCTGGACCCGCGTCGCTCCCACGTCCCGCCGTGGTCGGCGCAGATCTGCAGCGCGGACTTCATCGCGTGCTCGACGTCCTGGCCGGCCGACTCGAATCCGAGCACGAGCAGCGCGTGCGACCCGTCGCCGGCGCCGGTCACCTCGGCCTCGCGGGCATCGATCAGGCGGCAGTTCGTCGGATACAGCCCGGATTGCGACAGAGCCCTGACCGCCTCCGCGCCTGCCATGAAGCGCTCGAACCGGATCGGGGCCGAGGCGCGACGGGTGGGCCGGGGGCGGACCCTGACCCACGCTTCGGTGATCACCCCGAGCGTGCCCTCCGAGCCGATCAGCATCCGGTCGGGGGAGACGCCGGCGCCCGACCCCGGCAGCCGGCGCGACTCCCACACGCCGACCGGCGTCAGCGCCCGCACCGATTCGACGAGATCGTCGATGTGCGTGTACAGCGTCGCGAAGTGGCCGCCGGCGCGGGTGGCGATCCATCCCCCGAGCGTCGAGAACTGAAACGACTGGGGGAAATGGCGGAGCGTCAGCCCGTGCGTGGCGAGTTGCTCCTCGAGCACGGGGCCGGTGGCGCCGGCCTGGATCCGCGCCGACAGCGACACGGGATCGACCTCGAGCACGCGGTCGAGCGCCTTCAGGTCGATCGTCACCACCCCCGTACAAGCCTCGCAGTCCGCCGCCTCGACGCCGCCGACCACGCTCGTGCCGCCGCCGAACGGGATCACCGCCGCGCCCGCGGACAGCGCCCAGTCGAGCGCGGCGTTTAGATCTCGCTCGCTCCGGGGGTGGACGACCACATCGGGCGGATGGTCGAAGCGGCCGCGGAACGCCCGTACGACGTCGGCATACGAGCGGCCGTAGGCGTGAAGCGCACGCTCGTAGACGCTCGTCGAGCAGATCGGCGCGAGTGCCGGCGGTGGGAGCAGGCGCGGCGCCGGCAGCGAGACTTCCGACAGCGGCACGGCCGAGTCGGGCTCACGCGACCCGAAGCCGAGGCGCTCGATCAGGAAGCGCGCCGCCTCGCGCATCTCCGAAGGCGAGGGCTGCTCGTCCTCATAGCCCCACCCCCAGTGCTTGAGCGCTCGCGTCACGGAGCCGACCTTACCGTCGAACATGTGTCATACGCTTGGCGCATGGAGCTCGAGGAGCTGCGCGCGTTCGTCACCGTCGCCGAGGAGCTTCACTTCGGGCGGGCGGCCCTGCGCCTCGGCCGCTCGCAGCCGCAGGTCAGCCGGCGCGTGCGCGCGCTCGAGGAGGGGCTCGGCGTGCAGTTGTTCGTGCGCACGGCCCGCCGGACCGCGTTGACCGACGCCGGCGCCCGGCTGCTCGAGGACGCGCGTGACGCGCTCGCCGCCGCCGACCGGCTCGAGCGGCGCGCCGCCGCGGCCGGACGGAGCGCCACCGGGCGGGTGGTCGTCGGGTTCGTGTGGAGCACGCTCGGCGCCCACGTCGCGCCGCTCGTCGCGGCCGCCGCCGAGCGCCATCCGGAGATCGAGCTGTCGGTTTGCCAGCTTCGGTTCGTCGAGATCGTGGCCGCGCTGCGTCGCGGTGATGTGGACCTCGCGATCGTGCGGTCACTGTTCGAGGAGACCGAGATGGTCGAGGTCACGCTCCGCCACGAGCCGTCGGTGCTCGCGATCCCGGCCGCTCACCAGCTCGCGTGCGCGGAGGACCTCACGCTGTCGCAGCTCGACGACGTGCCGATGGTCGCGCTCCAGCGCGACCTCGCGCCGAAGGCGTACGACGCCGTGACCGCGGCCGCCGCCGAGATCGGCCTGCGCCTGCGGATCGTCCAGCAGACCCGCTCGCCGTCGGAGGCGCTGGCGCTCGTCAGTGCGGGGATCGGCGTGTACCGGCTCCCGTCGAGCGCCGCGCTCGCCCACCACGGCGTCGTCTACCGCGAGATCGTCGACGCGCCGAGCCGGCTCGTGATGATCCGCCGCCCCGAGCCGCCGGCGCCCGCGGTCGCGGCGGTCGCGGCACTCGCCGCCGAGTTGTTCACCGATGCGGATCATGCATCGAAGGATGGCGCCGGCGCTGTGGAACTGAGCGCGATCGCGACCTAGCCTCCGGGCGGTGCTGGGTTCGGTGGGTAGGCGCCTGCGGGCGTCGACGCGGCTACGTGCGCTTGCCCTGCTGTGGCAGGCGAGCCGCGGTCTGAGCGCGCTCGCGGTGGTGTTCGTGATCGCCGAGGGCGTCCTGCCGGTCCTCGTGCTTATCCTGATGGGCCGCGTCACAGGCGGGGTCCCCGACGCGGTCACGTTCGGGCTGTCCTCCCCCCAGGGACACCGGCTGATCCTGGCGCTGGCGCTCGCCGGCGCGGCGTACGCGCTGTCCCTGATGCGCGGGCCGTTCGAGGACGCGCTCACGTCCGCCGCTGACGCCCGCGTCGACGGGCTGATGCAGCGCCGGCTGGTGCAGGCGGTGTGCGCGCCGGCGGGGATCGAGCATCTCGAGGACGGGCAGGTGCTCGAACAACTCGCCTCTGCCCGCGGAGAGCTGCTCGGCAGCAAGCCGGAAGGCGCGCCGATGGCGCTCGTGTCGCTCCTCGGCGACCGCCTCACCGGCGTGCTGGCGTGCGCGGTACTCGCGACGTTCCACTGGTGGCTCGGGCTGGCGATGCTCGTGATGTGGCTGCTCGTCCGGCGCCCGCTCGGCTCCAGAGTCCGCTTCCAGGCGACGCGGGCGCGCCAGGCGGCGGCGCCCTTGCGCCGCAGCTGGTACCTGCTCGGCCTCGCGTGGCGTCCTGCGGCGGCCAAGGAGATGCGGGTCTTCGGGCTCGGCGACTGGACCGCCGACCGCCACCGCGAGGAGTGGACGGCGGGCATGCGGCCGACGTGGCAGGAGCTCCGGCGGCTCTCGAGCCGGGTGTGGATCGCCGGCGCGCTCGTGCTCGCGGCGTACGCGCTCGCCGCCGGCACGATCGGATATGCCGCCGACCACGGTCAGATCTCGCTGCGGACGCTCGCGACGATGCTGATGATGCTGCCGGCGAGCATGGCGGCGGGGTCGATCACGCTCGCCGACATCAGCCTCGCGCAGATGCTGGCGTCGCTGCCTGACCTCGACGCGCTGACGACCTCGCTTCGAGCCGCCGTCCCCAACCCGAACGGGATCGCCGAGTCGTTGCCCGCGGCCGGGCTGCCCCGAAGCCGCGTCCGCTTCGAACACGTGACGTTCGCCTACACCGGCCGCGAGGAGCCGGTGCTCCGCGATCTCGAGCTCGACCTTCCGTTCGGCCACTCGCTCGGGCTGGTTGGCGTCAACGGCGCCGGCAAGACGACGCTCGTGGCCCTGCTGGCGCGCATGCGCGAGCCGACTGGCGGCGCGATCACGGTCGACGGCGTTTCGCTCAGCCGGCTGCGCGAGCGCGAGTGGCAGCGCCAGGTGGCGGTCGTCTACCAGGACTTCGCGCGGTTCCCGTTCACGGCGGCCGAGAACGTCGGGCTGTTCGCGGACGGACCGCCGGATCCAGCGCTTCTGGCCATAGCCGTCGAACGTGCCGGCGCGGCGGAGCTGATCGCCGAGCTGCCACGCGGCTGGGACACGATCCTTTCGCCCCACTACGACCAAGGCGTCGGCCTGTCCGGCGGCCAGTGGCAGCGGATCGCGCTCGCCCGGGCGCTTTACGCGGTCCAGAACGGAGCGCGGGTGCTCGTGCTCGACGAGCCCACGGCCCAGCTCGACGTGCGCGCCGAGGCCGCCTTCTACGACCGCTTTCTCGAGCTCACCGCCGGCGTGACGAGCATCGTGATCTCGCACCGCTTCGGCAGCGTCCGGCGCGCGAATCGGATCGCGGTGCTCGACGGTGGCCGGATCGCCGAGCTCGGCACCCACGACGAACTGCTCGCCGCCGGCGGCGCGTACGCCGACATGTTCCGCCTTCAGGCCGAGCGATTCGCCGCAAAGCCGATTCCGGCGGCCCCGGGCCAGGCAGCGTGATCGCGAACTGGCGCCGGCTGGCCGGCGTACTCGTCCTCACCGGCTTCCGCGCGGCGCGGTGGATCGCGATCGCGTGCCTGGTGATGAGCGTGCTGGCCGCGGTGGCGTCGGTCACTTACAGCATCGGCTTCCGCGTGATGATCGACGGCGCCACCGCGCGCGACACGGGCCAGATCGCGCTCGGTGCGGCGCTCGTCGCGGGGCTGTTCACGCTGAGCTGGCTGCTCGCGCTGGTCTCGGGCACCGAGGGGTCGGTGCTGACCGACCGCACGAGCCTCGCGCTCGGCGTGCGGATCGCCCGGCTGGCGGCGAACCTGCCGACGCTCGAGCACTTCGAGCGCCCGGAGATGCTCGGACGCCTCGAGCAGCTCACCACGAACCGCCGCACGCTCGCCGGCGCGCCGCGGCAGCTGATCGGGCTGACCGGGCAGGCGGCGCGCGCGATCGGGATCGTGGTGCTGCTCGCGACCATCTACCCGCCGGTGCTGATCGTGCCGCTGCTCGCGCTCGCGCCCGCGCTTTCGGACCGCGCGGCCGGCCGGGTCAAGCAGCGCGCCGACGACGCGCTCGCCTCGGATCGCCGCCTCCTCGAAGAGCTGTTCGGGCTCGCCACCAGCGCTGAGGAGGCGCGTGAGTTGCGCACCTACGGGATCACCGATGCGCTCGCGGAGCGCCACGCCGAGCTCGCCGAGCGCGTCCGCCGCCGCGCGGTCAGGGCCGCGCTCATCAGCTCCGGCTGGGAGGCGCTCGGCTGGCTGGTGTTCGCGGCCGGCGTGGTGGCGGCGATCGTCGTGCTCGTGCTGCGCGCCGCCCACGGTCACGTCAGCCCGGGCCAGGTTGTGATGGCGGTCTCGCTGCTGCGGCGCGCCCAGACCCAGATCTCGCGCTCGACCGACACCGCCGGCAACCTCAACACCTCGATCGGGGCCGCGCGGCGGCTGCTGTGGCTTGAGGACCACGAGCGTGCGCTCGCTGTGACCGGCCCGCGCCGCGTCGCCGTCCCGACTCGGGTGCGGTCGGGGATCGTGCTCGACGGCCTGAGCTTCGCGTACCCGGGCGCCGAGGACAAGACCGCGCTCGGGCCGCTGTCGCTCGAGCTGCCGGCCGGACGCGCGATCGCGCTCGTCGGCCACAACGGCGCCGGCAAGACCACGCTCGTGAAGCTGCTGTGCGGCATGTACCGGCCGACCGGGGGGCGGATCCTGGTCGACGGCGTCGACCTCGCGCAGTTCGACCTCGGCGAGTGGCGCGAGCACGTCACCGCCGCCTTCCAGGACTTCGTTCGCTTCCAGCTTCGCCTCCGCGAGAGCGTCGGCGTCGGCGACCTGCCGCATATCGGCGACCCCGGCACAGTCCGTGTCGCGCTCGAGCACGCGGGCTCGGCGAAGCTCGAGCCCGAGCTTCCCGACGGTCTCGAGACCCACATCGGGACCCGGTACACCGCCGGCCGCGAGCTGTCCGGCGGTCAGTGGCAGCGGCTCGCTTTGGCCCGCGGCCTGATGCGCCAGGCCCCGCTGCTGGTCGTGCTCGACGAGCCGACCGCGAGCCTCGACCCGCCGACCGAGGCGGCGCTGTTCGCGCGCTACATCCGCGCCGCACGCGAGCTCGGCGCGGCCCACGGAACGATCACGCTGCTCGTCTCGCACCGCTTCTCGACGGTTCGCACGGCCGATCTGATCGTGGTGCTCGAGGATGGCCGGGTGGTCGAATCCGGCTCGCACGAGCAGCTGGTCGCAGCCGGCGGCCAGTACGCCGAGCTGTTCGAGCTGCAGGCGCGGGCGTACGCGTAACAACTGACCCCAGGTACCGTGTGTCGCGTGGCGGTCACGTCCGGCGTACTCGCCCGCGGCCCCTGGGATCCCGACCAGGTGGCGGTCGCGTGGCGCCCCGATCCGTTTGAGCCGCCGGACGAGGCGACCGACGCGGCCGACGTCGCGCTCGACGCGCTCCGGCAGCGTGGCTCGCCGAGCCACGACGGGCTGGCGGCGCGGCTCGTCGACTTCGAGACTTCGCCAGACCGGCTGTCGCTTGAGCTACAGCCGGCCCGCTGGGCGCTCCGGCTGATCCCCGCCGGCGCCGCCCAGAGCCTGTCGGTCCTGTGCCTCGTGCGTGACGCCCGCGGTCGCTGGCTCGCGGGGCGCCGTGCCTCGTGGGTGGCGTCGTGGCAGGGGCGCTGGGCGCTCGGCGCCGGCGGCTCGGTCGAGGTCGACGAGAACCCCGCCGACACGATGAGCCGCGAGCTGCTCGAGGAGTGGTCGGTCGAACCGGAGCGGCTCCAGATTGACGCGCTCGTGCGACTCCCGAGCGACCTCGTGCTGCTGGTCGGACTCGCGTGGCTGGCCGAAGGGGCGACGGTCGCGCCAGACCACGAGCACGACGAGTTCGCTTGGTGGCCGGACGACCTCGAGCGCTGGCCGGCCGAGGCCGACGAGCCGTTGCGGCTGCTGGCCGGGCTGGTGTCGGACTGATGCGCGCGATCACATTCGGGCGGCTCGAGGCCGTCTCGTTCGTCCACTCGTGCGTGTACACGGCGCTGCTGATCTGCGCGTTCGCGCTCCACAGCCCCCAGCCCGAGACGTTCATCTTCGGTATGGCACACGGGTTGCTGTGGATCGGGATGTCGCTGGTGTGTCTCGCCGCGGCGCGCACGCGCGTGATCCCGTACTGGCTGGCGGTCGACGTCGCCGTGCTGGGCGGTCTGGGCCCGTTTGCGGGCACTATCGGGTTCGTGATCGAGCAGCGCCGGCGTAGGCAGAAGGGCGTTTCCCGGCTACCCTCTCTAGTCGATGGCAGTCACTAGCGGCACGGTCCAGGTCGTCATGCCGGCGATGGGGGATTCCGTCGCCGAAGGCACTGTGCTCGAATGGCGCAAGCAGGTGGGTGACGCGGTCGAGGTCGACGAGACGCTCGTCGAGATCTCGACCGACAAGGTCGACGCCGAGGTCCCCTCGCCGGCCGCCGGCACGGTGGTGAAGATCCACGCCGCCGAGGGGGAGACCGTTGCGGTCGGGGCCGTGCTCGCGGAGATCGCGACCAACGGAAACGGAGACGGTGCCGCGCGAGAGATGCCCGTCTCGGCCGAATCGCCTCCCGCGACCCCGGAAGAGGCGGTGGCCGCGGCCGTCAACGAGGCCGAGGGAGTCGCGGCCGCGCGGACCGCCACCGGCGAGCTGATCGACATCGTCACGCCCACCGGCGGCGAGTCGGTGACCGAAGGCACGATCATCGAGTGGTCGGTCAAGGTCGGCGACGCCGTCAAGGAGGGCCAGACCGTCGTCGAGATCTCGACCGACAAGGTCGACATGGAGCTTCCCGCGCCGGCGACCGGAACGATCGAGGAGATCCTCGCGGAGGACGGCGAGACCGTGCACGTCGGGCAGGTGATCGCGCGGATGGCCGCCGGCGCCGGTGCGCCGAGCCCTGCCCCGTCGGCACCTACGACGACTCCGGTAGCCAACGGCGGGCACAACATCTCCCCGGTCGCGCGCCGCGTAGCGGCCGAGCAGGGCGTGGATCTCGCGGCGCTCCACGGCACTGCTCGGGGCGGCCGGATCACGAAGGCCGATGTGCTCGCGGCCAAGACGAATGGCGCGACCACAGAAAAACAGGCCCCGGCAGGGGCCCCATCAACTCCAAAACCCGCCGGCGCGCAACTGATCAAGGGCGGCGCGGCCGCGCTCGCCCGCTACATGGACGAGAGTCGCTCGATCCCGACCGCGACCTCGTTCCGCACGCTCACGGTCACCACGCTGGCCCAGCGGCGCGAACAGCTGAAACAAGCCGGCCACCGCGTCTCGTTCACGCACCTGATCGGGTACGCGATCGCGCGCGTCGCCACCGACGACATGGCGGTCATGGCCCATCACTTCGCGCAGGTCGACGGCAAGCCCCACCGGATCGACGACGGCGCCTGCAACCTTGGCCTCGCCGTCGACGTCGAGAAGAAGGACGGCACACGCACGCTGATGGTCCCGGTGATCCGCGACGCCGGCCGGAAATCGTTCAGGGAGTTCCTCGACGCGTACAACGCGCTCGTCGACAAGGCCCGCACGAACACGCTGACCGCGGACGACCTCACCGGCGGGAACGTCTCGCTGACCAACCCCGGCGGGATCGGCACAATCGCGTCCGTTCCGAGGCTGATGGTCGGGCAGGGGACGATCGTCGCGACCGGCTCGATCGCGTATCCGCCCGGGCTCGGCGCAATCGGCGAGGCGATCGGCGCGGAGAAGGTCATGACAATGACCTCGACGTACGACCACCGGATCATCCAGGGCGCGGAGTCCGGGCGCTTCCTCCAGCGCATCGAGGCCCTGCTCCAGGGCGAGGACGGCTTCTACGAGCGCGTGTTCGCCGACCTCGGCGTGGCGCTCGGACCGCTGGCGCCGGCGCCCGAGGCGCGCGCGCTGACGCCGCCGGCGGGTGTCCCCACGATCCCGGCCACCGCCGCACCGGCTGCAGTTCTCGACGAGGAGCTGATGCAAGCCGTGCAGGCGGCGACCTCGCTGCTCAAGGCCCACCGGACGCACGGGCACCTCGCCGCGAAGCTCGACCCGCTCGGCCGCGAGCCCGAGGGCGACCCCGCGCTCGACCCGGTCCCGCTCGGCCTCACCCCCGAGATGATGGAGCGGATCCCGGCGCGGATCCTGCGGATGTACGTGTCGGGCCAGACGCTCGCCGACGCGCTCCCGCACCTGCGCGAGACCTACTGCGGCCCGATCGCCTACGAGATCGAGCACATCGCGTCGCATCGACAGCGGCTGTGGCTGCGCGAGGCGATCGAGTCGGGCAAGTTCCGCGCGCCGCTCGCGAGCGACGAGCAGAAGACGCTGCTCCGGCGCCTGACCGAGGTTGACGCGCTCGAGCGGTTCATGCACAAGGCGTACCTCGGGCAGAAACAGTTCTCGATCGAGGGCCTCGACATGACGGTCCCGATGCTCGACGAGCTGATCCAGCTCGCGGCGACCCGGGGCGCGCGCGAGGTCGTGATCGGGATGGCCCACCGCGGACGACTCAACGTGCTCGCGCACAACCTCGGCCGGCCGTACGAATCGATCTTCGCCGAGTTCGAGGGCTCCTCGACGCTCGAGCCGATCACCACGATCCCGCACGGCGGCACCGGCGACGTCAAGTATCACCACGGCGCCCAGGGCTCCTACCAGCTCCCGAGCGGCGAGTCGATCATCGTCCGCCTCGAGTCGAACCCGTCACACCTCGAGTTCGTGGCGCCGGTCGCGGCGGGCGCGACGCGCGCGGCCCAGACGACCCGCCAGGGCCCGCACGCCCACCGCGAGACGAACGCCGCGGTCCCGGTGATCGTCCACGGCGACGCCGCTTTCCCGGGCCAGGGCGTGGTCGCCGAGACGCTCAACCTGCAGGCCATCGACGGCTACACGGTCGGCGGCACGGTCCACCTCATCCAGAACAACCAGGTCGGGTTCACGACCGATCCCGACGATTCGCGCTCGACGCACTGGGCATCCGACCTGGCCAAGGGCTACGACGTGCCGATCATCCACGTCAACGCCGACGACGTCGCGGCTTGCATCAGCGCGGTCCGGCTCGCGTTCGCGTTCCGCCAGGAGTTCGGCCACGACGTGCTGATCGACCTGATCGGCTACCGCCGCTTCGGCCACAACGAGGCCGACGAGCCGGCGTACACCCAGCCCGAGATGTACCAGGTGATCAAGAAGCACCCGCCCGCACGCGAGCTGTTCGCGCGGGCGCTGATCGAGCAGCGGGTCGTGACCGAGCAGGAGTCGACCGAGTTGACCGACCAGGTCTGGGAGGTCCTGACCGAGGCCCACTCCGACCTCAAGGCCAGGATCGCCGCCGGCAAGGAGCGCGAGCACGCCACCGGCGAGTACGAGCTCGACCGCACGCCGTCACCCGAGGTCAAGACTGCGGTGTCGGCCGACCGGCTGCGCGTGCTCAACGACGAGCTATTGGCGGTGCCCGACGGGTTCACGATCCATCCCAAGCTGACCCGCCAGCTCGAGCAGCGCCGCGAGGTGTTCGCAGGGGACGGCTCCGAAGGCGGGATGGTGTGGGCTCACGCCGAGGCGCTCGCGTTCGCGTCGCTGCTGACCGAGGGGATCCCGATCAGGCTCACCGGCCAGGACACCGAGCGCGGCACTTTCAGCCAGCGCCACCTCGTCCTGCACGATCCGAAGACCGGCCAGGAGCACTGCCCGATCCAGCACCTCCCGGGGGCACTCGCGCCGATGGAGCTCCACAACAGCCCGCTCTCGGAGATGGGCTGCCTCGGTTTCGAGTACGGCTACTCGCAGGAGGCGCCCGAGACGCTCGTGCTGTGGGAGGCGCAGTTCGGCGACTTCGCGAACGGTGCGCAGGTGATCATCGACCAGTTCATCGTGTCCGGGCTGGCCAAGTGGGGCCAGACCTCGAGGCTGACGTTGCTGCTCCCGCACGGGTACGAGGGCTCGGGTCCCGAGCACTCCTCGGCGCGGCTCGAGCGGTTTCTCCAGCTCACTGCCGAAGGCAACATCCGCGTCGCGAACCCGACCACGCCGACGCAGTACTTCCATCTGCTCCGCCGCCAGGCCCGGGTCGCCAAGCAGCGCCCGCTCGTGATCATGACGCCGAAGAGCCTGCTCCGCCTGCCGCAGGCCACGAGCCAGGTGTCGGAGCTGTCCGAAGGCCGCTTCCAGCCGGTGCTGGCCGAGCCCGAGCACGACCGCGCTCAGGTCCGGCGTCTGATCCTGTGCTCGGGCAAGATCTACTACGAGCTCGCGGGCCACGAGATGCGGGGCGACAACCCGTACGTCGCGATCGGCCGCGTCGAGCTCCTGTACCCGTTCCCGCAAGCCGAGATCCTGGCGCTCGTGGAGAGCTACCCGGCGCTCGAGGAGGTCGTGTGGGTCCAGGAGGAGCCGCGCAACATGGGCGCGCGCGCCCACATGGGCCCGCGCCTGATGCAGATCCTCCCGATGAATCTCAAGTTCGGCTACATCGGGCGTCCCGAGCGCGCAGCGTCAGGGGAGGGCTACCCGGTCGCCCACGCCAACGAGCAGAACCGCATCATCACGACCGCGCTCAACGTCGGCGAAGCCGTGTCGCAGTATCCGCGCAAGCTGCCCGGCGAACGGTAGCTCCGCAAGCCGTCCCGTTAGCAGGTGGTTTGCACGCGGGCTGGGCGTTTCTGGCACCCTTGTTGCCATCGGCTTTCGTAGAGACGGATCCAAGCGAGACAACTCGAGACGCCATCTCGCGCCGGCGCTCGGCGTGCACGACATGGCGATCGATCTCGGCACCGCGAACACGCTCGTGTACGTGGGTGGCCGGGGCATCGTCGTGTCCGAGCCGTCGGTCGTCGCGTCCGACGTCGACACCGGTGAGGTCCACGCGGTCGGCGCCGACGCCGAGCGGATGATCGGCCGGACGCCGGCGACGATCGCGGCCACGCGCCCGCTCCGCCACGGCGTGATCGCGGACTTCGAGGTCACCGAGCAGATGCTGCGCTACTTCATTCGCAAGGTGATCGACCGCCGGATGGCCCACCCCCGGTTGATCGTGTGCGCGCCCTCGGGCGTCACCGAGGTCGAGAAGCGCGCCGTCGAGGAGGCGTCGCTCGCGGCCGGCGCGCGGCGCGTGCACCTGATCGAGGAGCCGATCGCCGCCGCGATCGGAGCGGGGCTCGAGATCGACCAGCCCGTCGGGCGGATGGTCGTGGACGTCGGCGGCGGAACCAGCGAGATGGCAGTGATCTCGCTCGGCGGGATCGTGGTCTCGCGCTCGGTTCGCGTGGGCGGCTACGAGATGGACGAGGCGATCGCCTCGTATCTGCGCGCGGTCCACCAGCTGGCGATCGGCTCGCGCACGGCCGAACACATCAAGATTCAGGTCGGCTCGGTCATTCCCCTGTACCCCGAGGAGACGATTGAGGTCCGCGGCCGCCACCTGGTGACCGGGCTCCCGACTGCCGTACAGCTGCGCAGCGAGGAGGTCCGCTCGGCGATCATGGCGCCGGCACGCGAGATCCTCAGGGCGATACGCGACACGCTCGAGGAGACGCCGCCGGAGCTGTCGAGCGACATCGCCAAGGACGGGATCCTGCTCGCCGGCGGCGGCACGCTCGTGCGCGGCTTTCGGGAGCTGGTGGGCGAGGAGACCGGGATGCCGGTGTACTCGGCCGAGTCGCCGCTGACGTGCGTGGCGTTCGGGTCAGGCCAGGCGCTCGACCATTTCGACGAGCTGAGCCGGGCGAGCCGCCACCGCGGCCCGTCGCTCACTTACGACTGGCGCACCGCGTAGCCGCGCGATCAGCGTCGCAAGACCCGCGGCCGCCAGCAGGATCAGGAACGGGTCGACCGGCTCGCGGAACCGCGGCGTCTCGGTGTTGACCACGACCACGCTGAGCGCGAGCAGCAACGGCACCGCCCACACCCACCTGGGCGCGCTCCGGGCGAGGCGGGTGAACGCGCCCGCGATCGCGAGCAGGCAGAGGAACCAGAAGCTGAAGATGCCGACCCTCGCCGTGTTGGTCGGGAGCGAGATCGCCGACGCTGAGGACTGCCAGGCGAACGAGCCCTCGAGCTCGAACATCCGCAGCGTGTTATGGAAGCCGACGACGAACGGCGAGAGCGGGTGGTCGGAGATGTAGTGGAGCGCCTGGCTCTGAAGCTTGTCGCCGATCTCGGGCTCGGTGAGTGTGGATTCCTCGCGGACCAGTCCGCGCTCGCCGGGGATGCCATAGAAGATTCGCCACTTGTAGGGGAAGTGAGGATCGGCGGCCGATGCGACGTTGTAGGTGCCGACGAGCGTGATCCCGGTCTCGTCGGACACCGGGATGAAGCTGTGCATGACGACCTCGTTGCGGATCGTCCAGGGCACGATCGTGAGCGCGACCATCACGGCCAGCAGCACCGGCCCGGCCAGTGACCGTGGCCTCAGCCGGGGCCGTCCGATCCAGACGGCCGGGATCAGCGTGATCAGCAGCACGATCCCGTTCTCGTGGGTGAGCGTCGCGAGCCCGGTGAGCACGCCGGCGCCGGCCGTCCACGCGTACGCGGTACGGGCGTTCCGCGCGCGGCGGACCCGCAGTCCCGCGTACACGGCCGCGACGACGAGCGCGGTCAGGAGGTTCTCGGCGACGATCGTCACCGACAGCTCGATCAGGACCGGGTAGATCGCGGCGAGCACGAGCGCGATCCAGGCCGCGACCGGTCCGAACAGCTCGAGTGCGACCAGCCCGATCAGCGCGACGGTGATCGTCCCGAGCACCGCCTGCGAGATCCGCGCCGGGTGGATCGCGCCGTCGCGCCGCGTCTCGTGGCCGTCGATGATGTCCACGAGCGCGAGGAAGTACGGAAAGCCGGGGCCGAAGTACGCGCTCGGGCCGCGGGTGCCGCCGGCCCCCGACCCCGGGGTGCGCCTCAGCGAATAGTCGCCGGTGCGCGCGACGTAGCTCGCGAGCGTCAGGTACGAGCCGGCGTCGTTGCGCGGCTTGTACGACGTGCCCTGCACCTCGCCGATCCGCAACGCAAGCGCGCCGATCAGGATCGCCGCGACCAGGCCGCCTTTCACGGCTCGGGACACGGCGGGGAGGTTATGCCCTCGGGCGGCCGCCTGTCAGTGAATCCCGACGATCCCGGCGCACACCCAGTTCGACGCGCCGGCGCCGCCGTTCCAGATCCGGCTCGCGACCGCGTCCTGCTCGGCCTTGCTCGCGAGATACGCGGCCGGTCCGGTGCCGCCGAACAGCTTCCAGGTCGCGGGCATGATCTGGTAGTAGCCCGACGCGCCGGCGCTGTTCGGAGTGAGGTCCTGGCCGCCGGACTCGCACAGCACGATCGCGTACGGGATCGCCCAGCCTCCGGACGGGCCGAACGTTGGACCCGCCTGCGTCGGCGAGCCGGAGCCGCCGCCTCCGCCTCCGCCGCCTCCACCGCCGCCCGAGCCGGCGGCGGCCTGCTGCTGGGCGGCCAGGGCGGCCCGCTCGGCCGCGGCCTGTGCGGCCTGCACCCTGCCGATTTCGGCCTGGAGCTGGGCACCCTTCTCGCGGCTGGCCGCGAGCGCGCTCTGCTGCGCGCCCCGGGCCTGCGAGAGCGCGGCCTGCTTGGAGTGCAGGAGGACGTTCATACCCGCGAGCGCCCGGACTCGCTGCGCGGCCTCGTTGGTGATCGTGCGGACCGACGCCTCGAGCGAGGCCAGGCGCGCCTCGGCCGCGTCGGCCTCCTTCTTCGCCTGGGTGGTGACCTTGATGATCGCTTGCTGCGCCTGCTGGGCGTCGTTCAGGTAGGTGAGCTTGTCGAGCAGATCGGTGAAGCCGTTTGACTCGAGCACGACCGACACCAGATTGGGCTTCGACTGCTCGTAGTTCGAGAGCAGCTGGCGGCTGAGCAGCATTCGCGCCCGCGCCAGGCGCGCCTTGAGCACGGCGAGGTGGCGCCGCTCCCGGGTCAGCGCGGCCTGGACCCGCGCGAGCTTCGCGCGGTCGGCTGCGAGGTCGGCACGGACCGCCGCCTCGCGCGACTCGACGAGCGCGATCTGGGAGTCAAGCGAGCTGATCAGACCCGAGAGGCTGCTGATGCTCGACGCCAGACTCTGCTCGTGCGACTGGACCGCGCCGAGCTGCGAGTGCAGCTGGCCGAGGCTGGGGTCGGCGGACGAGGACAGGGGCACGGCGGCGAGCGCGAACGCAGCGGTGACCGTGGCCGCGCACACGGCCGTCCAGCGAGGGATGGTGCGCCTTATGAAACTCATATTCGTGGCCTACGGGGTTAGCTGTCGGGCTCGCGCGGCGGCACGCGCTACACGGTCATCAGACCGCGATTCGCCCCAGGGAACCTGGGTCCCCCGTTTTCCCTCGCATTTGGTGGGAAATTCGGCGTGGCCACCTTATCAGGAGTTGACGCCCTCGAGGCGACGGCGCCTATGCTGCCTCGCCGTGAGCTTCGACGATCGGACCCGGGCGATCCTCGATCGAGTGCGTGCGGTTCCGGTCGGCTTCGTCCGCACCTACGGCGACGTCTCGCCGGGCGCTCCGCGGGTCGCGGGCGCCGTGCTCCACGGCTGTGAGGACCCGAGCATCCCCTGGCACCGGATCGTCCGCGCCGACGGCTCGCTCGCCAAGGGGGCGCGTCAGCGCGCGCTGCTCGACGCCGAGGGCGTGCCGTTCCGCGGCGCCCGGGTCGACATGCGCGTCGCGCGCGTGCCCGAGTTGTAAATGTGGACCCAGCGCGAGATCGTGCTCGACGCCCGGCCGCGCGGGTTTCACCTTGTGACCCGCGACGTGCTCGGCGCGCTCCCCGAGTTGGCGTCGGTCGAGGTCGGGCTGCTCCATCTGCTGATCCGCCACACGTCGGCGTCACTCGCCTTGAACGAGAACGCCTCCCCCGACGTGCGCCGCGACTTCGAGTCGTACTTCAACCACGCCGTTCCCGAGGACGCGCGGTTCTGGACCCACACGCTCGAGGGGCCCGACGACATGCCGGCTCACATCAAGGCGGCGCTGCTCGGGCCGTCGCTGACGCTGCCGATCTCCCGGGGCCGGCTGGCGCTCGGAACCTGGCAGGGGATCTATCTGTGCGAGCACCGCGACCACGGGGGGCCGCGGTCGGTGGTGGCGACGATCTCTGGAGAGTCGAACGCGGGCTAGCGCCGCCTAGCGGCCCTTCCAGACCGGGTCGCGCCGCTCGGCGAACGCGGTCGCGCCCTCGCGGGCGTCCTCGGATCTGAACACCGACTCGTAGATCGACGCCTGGCGCTCGAAGAACTCCGAGTCCGGCCAGTCGGGCGACTCGCCCAGGATGCGTTTGCTGGCGGCGAGCGCGAGCGGTCCGTTCGCGGCGATCGTGGCCGCGAGAGCGAGCGCGGCGTCGAGTGCCTCGCCGGGTTCGGTCAACCGGTTGACCAGCCCGAGCTCGTGGGCGCGCTCGGCCTCGATCGGGTCGCCGGTCAGCGCCATCTCCATCGCGACGTTGCGCGGCAACGCCCGCGGTAGCCGGAGCAGCCCGCCGCCGGCGGCGAACAGCCCGCGCTTGACCTCGGGGATGCCAAGCCGAGCGCCGCGAGCGGCGACGATCAGGTCGCACGCGAGCGCCACCTCGAGCCCGCCGGCGAGCGCGAATCCCTCGACCGCCGCGATCAGTGGCTTCGCGGCCGAGCGCTGGGTGATGCCGGCGAAGCCGCGACCCTCCACGAACGGCCGCTCGCCGGCGACGAACGCCTTCAGGTCCATGCCGGCGCAGAACCCCTTGCCGACGCCGAACAGGACGCCGACGCTCAGGCCTTCGTCCGCGTCGAGCTCGTCGAGCGCGCTCCCGATTCCCGCGGCGACGGCGGCGTTGACCGCGTTGCGCTGCTCGGGACGGTTGATGGTGATCACGAAGACCCGACCGCGGCGTTCGGTCAGGACCTCGTCGGCGCTGGCGTTCACGCCGCGAACAATCTCAGATCCGGCTCGCGCTCGCCGCGCAGTACCGCGAGGTCGACCTCGACGCACGCGATCCCACGCGCGGAGGCGAGCACAGAGGCCTGGGGCTTGATCACCTGCGCGGCGAGCACGCCGCGGCAGGACGCGAACGCCGGATCGAGCTTGATTCGGCCGAGGTAGCGCGTCAGCTGCTCGACCGCCTCGATTCCGGCGATCCGCTTGATCTCGACCGCCACCCATTCGTCGTCGGCGTCCCGGCACATCAGGTCGACCGGTCCGATGTCGGTCGGCCACTCGCGGCGGACGAGCCGCAGGCCCTCGCCGCACCACGCCGGTTGCTCGGCGAGCAGTTCCTGGAGGTGGGCCTCGACGCCGTCCTTGGTCAGCGCGGTGTCCTCGTCGGGCGAGCCCATCTCGTGGCTGACGTCGGAGAGCACCTCGGCGATGTCGATCTCGAGGCGGTCGCCGTCGGTCTGGCCGCGCTTGCGGACGAGGATCCGCTCGGGTGACTCCTCGATCACGGTCGGCGGCGTCATCCAGTTGAGCGGCTTGTACCCGCCGGCGTCGGCGTGGATCAGCACCGACCCGTCGGCCTTGACGATGATCAGCCGCAGCGCCTCGGGGAGGAGCGCGTTCAGGCGTCCGCAGTAGCGAACCTCGCAACGAGCGACGATCAGGCGCATGGTCAGTTCGAACCGTACGGGCCCGGCCGGACCGAACTAGAATGCGCCCGCACCCAGAAGCGGTAATGAAACGGGAGGACCTCGATGGCAGACCCGACAGGCCGCTGGATCGCAGCGCGGCAGTGGAAGTGCCCCGCGTGCGGAACCGTCAACTCCGAGGACCGCGAGCGTTGCGGGAACTGCGGCAAGAGCCTCCGTCCCTCCTTCGATGAGCCGGTCCGGCCGCTCGATGCGCTCGACGTCGTCGGGCAGGGCAAGAAGCCCGACGGCGAATCGGGCGGCGACGGATAAGCGCAGCGACGCCGCGCCACTGACAGAGCTGGGCCATGCCGGTGGCGACCGCGGTCGTGCCGGCGACGGTGTCCGCGTCGCCGGCACCTATGATCAGGCCGTGCGCAACCAGCTACGCCCACTGTTCGACCGGGTCGTGATCAAGGAGCTCGATCCCGACCGGGTTCGCCGCTCCGGGCTGATCGTGCCGCCCGGCTCCGAGGAGCCGCCGCCGCAGCACGGGATCGTGCTCGCGGTCGGACCCGGGCTCGACTGGTGGGAGAACGTCGGGATCGCGATGCCGGTCCGCCCGGGCGATCACGTGGTGTTCCCGGCGTCCGCCGGCGTGTGGATCGAGGTCGAGGAGGAGCGTCTGCTGGTGTGCCGAGTGGGCGAACTGCTCGGCGTGCTCGAGGCCGTCGAGAACTGCCCAGGGTGCGGTGGCAAGCCGCTCGCGATCGGCGAGTCGTGCCCGGTCTGCGGGCGCGAGGGCTCGCTGGCCTAGGCCGCGCTCCGCTCGGCCGCGTTGCGCTCGGGCAGGCCGCGCGGCCGGGACGCCTCGACGCGGGCCAGCAGGTCCGCGACCTCCGGGTCCTCGCCGAGCGCCTGCGCGCGCCGGCACGCATCGATGCACTCGTTGATCCGGTCGGTGCGCGCAAGCGCGTGGGCGTAGCTGCCCCACGCGCTACGGGACTCCGGGTCGAGCCGGGTCGCCGCCTCGGCGGCTGAGACCTCGGCGCCGACGTCGCCGGCGAGGTGATACGCGAGCGCGAGCGTCAGCAGCCCCTCGACCGTGGGTCCCGCGAGCCTGGCCTGCTCGAGCGCCGAGATCGCGCCGGCGCGGTCCATCAGCCGCAGCCGCAGGCGCCCGAGCCGCTCCCACGCCGAGGCGTCGGCCGGGGCGCGCTTGGCGGCGCGCTCGGCGGCCTCTGCGGCGAGGTCGATCGCGCCCATGTCCTCGTAGATCCGCGCCGCGAATCGCTCGGGGGTGGGGCGGTCGGTCTCGGCTCGCGCCCAATCGCGCACCGTGCGGGCGGCGGCGGGCAGGTTCCCCGCCTGCCAGAACGCGCTCGTCAGCAGCCGCAGCACGATCGGATTCGACGGGTCGGCGTCGCGCGCGTAGATCAACCGCTGCGCGGCCAGTTGGGCGTCGCCTTCGGCGAGCGCGTGCTGGGCGGCGGTCATGAACCGCTGCACGCGGTCGGCTGACGGGTCGGGCCTGGAGAAGTCGACGAACTGGAGCGACCCGGCCGGGATCGTCCGCACCCCGATCGAGAACTTCACCCGGGCCCACTGCTGGACGTCCTCCTCGTCGCCCGAGAAGTAGATGCCGGTGACGCTGCCGACGCCCCACTCGGGATACGCCATGCAGCGCGCGTAACGGTGGACGACCGAGTGATCGGGGACCCGCGAGCCGAACGGATCGTGCTTCTGGCGCTCCTCGGCGGCGGCGCGCGCTCGTTGCTCGGCCTCGTACGCGCGCCGTCCGGCCTCCTCACGGGCCTTGCGCGTCGCCGCGGCAGAGACCTTGACCGCGTTGCGGCTGACCTTGCCGCCCCGCGAGGACTCGGCCAGCTGCTCGAGCTGATCGGCGGCCTCGTTGATCGCCTGGAGGTGGCGCTGATGCTCGTGCTGGCGTCCAGGCGGCGCGATGTCCGGGTGCCAGCGCTTTGCCATTCGCCGGCGTGCGAGCTGGACGGCGCGCTGATCGAACGGCGGCTCGAGCTCCAGGAGGAGCAGGGCCTGCTCAACATCGAGGATCCGAGCCATGACCTATTTACGTTAGCGACGCGGACGAGCTAAAGGCGTCGTGGTGGCCGCCGCGCCACCAGCAACAAATTAGCTTCATTTCGTCTCAGCCGTACTGAACGCGTGTACCGTCGGGCGTCATGGGCACCAAGCGAACGGGAGGCGGTCTCGCGCTTTTCGGGGCGCTCGCAGCCGTGATCGTCGCGGGCATCGGGGCGGCGCTGCTGGCGCTGCTCACGAGCGTGTTCACGCCGGGTTCGAACGGCTGCGATTCGACGGTCGCGTCCGCCGCTGGGATCGTGCTCGGCCCGCCCGGCAGCGGCCAGCTCGTCGGCGCCACCGAGTACGGCGGCCCCGGCGACCCCAGCAGCGGAGTCGTCGGGTCCTCGGGGGCGAACCTGCTCGAGCAGCCCGACAGCTACGCCGAGCTCGGCGGCGAGACCTTCCAGACCGCCACCGCGATGGGCGGGCTGCCCTACCTGACGCCGCTCCGGATCACCCGGGGCAGCCGCTCGGCGATCGCCTACAAGCGCGACATCGGCCTCGGGGGAGGCCCGATCGACGGACTCCCGCGCGTGCTCGACCTGTGGTGGGAGCTCGCCGGCCGGCTCGGCATCCCCTACGACGACGGGCTGTGGTCGGGGCCGGTCCACGTCGAGCGTCCGCCGCAGACGGGCGCCGGCAACCTGCTCGAGCAGACCGCCGCCGGCGCGCCGGCGCTGATCGCGCCGACGACCGCCTCCGAGGACCCGGCGACATGCTCGCCGGCGCCGGCCGAAGGCGTGCCGGTGACGGCCGGCGAGCGCGCACAGCTGTTGCCGAACGGCCTCGCGGCTGCGCCGGCTGACGCCCCGCTCGCGGTCCGCGAGATCATCGCCGCCGGCAACCAGATCGTCGGCAAGCCCTACCTGTACGGTGGCGGCCACGGTCTCGCGCTGTCCGAGATCGCGCCGGCGTACGACTGCTCGAGCAGCGTCGAACACCTGCTGTACGGGGCGGGCCTGCTGCCGGTCGACTACGACGCGCCCTCAGGCACGCTCGAGTCGTTCGGAGCGCCCGGGCCGGGCCGGTGGGTGACGCTGTACGCGAGCGCCGACCACGTGTTCATGTATGTGGCCGGCCTGCGCTGGGACACGCACAACGCCGCCGGCCCCGGCGACGGCAGCTCCGGGATCGGGTGGCACCCGCTGATCCGGAGCGACGACGGTTTCGTCGTGCGACACCCGGTGGGGTTGTGAGGAGAGGGCGCCTCACCGCCGTGTGTGCGTGTGTGCTCGCCTGCGCCGGCTGTGGCCATTCCGCGCGGCGAGCTCCTTCCGCGGTCGCCCGAGCCGACGCGACTCACGAGTACCCCTCGCCGCCACCGCCGGCTCAGACCACTCCGCACGCCGCCCCGAGCGCGACCGACGCGATCCGCGCGTTCGCCGCCGCGTACATCAACTGGAACGCGCAGACGGTGTCGGCGGACATGCGCTCGCTGGCGACGCGCAGCGTCGGCCAGGCTCGCGCGGCGATGACGCTCGCCGCGGCGCAGACCGCCGGCGACTACGAGCTCCGCACGGGCGGGATCGCGAACAGCGGCACCGTCGAGGCGGTCGCGCCGCTGTCCGGTCGCGCGGGCGAGTTCGTCGTGGTCACGCGCGAGTCGACGACCGCGTCGAACACGACCGCGTATCAGGGCCTCGCGCCGGCGTGGCACCTCGCGCTGGCGACCGTCGAGCGGATGCCCGGCGGCGACTACGCGCTGAGCGGCTGGCAGCCCGAGAACTGAGTCAGATGGGCTGCCCGTTCGCGGTCAGCGTGACCTCGATGTTGCCGCGGGTTGCGTTCGAGTACGGGCACACCTCGTGGGCGCCGGCGACGATCCGCTTGGCCTCCTCCGGATCGGTGACTTGCGGGAGCGTGACGTCGAGCTCGACGGCGAGGTCGAAGCCTTTGTTGTCATTCGGCAACAGGCTGACCTTGCTGTCGATCGACGCATCGCCGACCTCTGCCTTCTCGCGGCGGCCGACGACGCCGAGCGCGCCCTCGAAGCAGGCGGCGTAGCCGATCGCGAACAGCTGCTCGGGATTCGTGCCGCCGCCCTGTCCGCCCATCTCGGTCGGGAGCCGCAGTTGCACGTCGACCTCGCCGTCGCTGGTCCGCCCGTGACCTTCGGCGCGCCCGCCGGTGACCGTTGCCTGCGCCGTGTACAGGATCTTCGCCATGTCGCTGTCCTCCGGAAGTTCGATTGAGTGCGCAAGCTTACGCCGCGTCAGTGCGCGGCGATGTTCAGCACCACCGCGGTGACGAAGCACAGAACCGCGGCGATCCTCAGCCAGACGCCGGCGCGGTCGCCCGGCCGTCCCGTGACCATCCCGACGATCGCGGCCGTCATGCAAGCCACCGCGACCAGCGCAAATAGTGCGGCGAGGATTCGAAGCACGCGGGGCTCCTATGCTCTGAACGACCACATGTCGACCCAATACATCTTCACCACCTACAAGCTCTCGCGCCGTTACCCGCCCGACCGCGAGGTGCTGAACGACATCTCGCTGTCGTTCCTTCCCGGCGCCAAGATCGGCGTGATCGGGTACAACGGCGCCGGCAAGTCGAGCCTGCTGCGGATCATGGCCGGCATCGACACCGAATTTGGCGGCCAGGGCCAGCTGGCCGCGGGCGCGACCGTCGGGATGCTCGAGCAGGAGCCGCAACTCGACGAGTCAAAGACCGTCCGCGAGAACATCGAGGAGGGCGTGGCCGAGACCAAGGCCCTGATGGACCGCTTCAACGAGCTCTCGATGAACTACTCCGACGAGACCGCGGACGAGTTTTCGCGGGTGCAGGAGCAGATCGACGCGGTCGACGGCTGGAACCTCGACACTACGCTCGAGATCGCGATGGACGCGCTGCGCACCCCGCCGCCGGACGCCGACATCAAGACCCTGTCCGGTGGGGAGCGCCGGCGCGTCGCGCTCGCGCGGCTGCTGCTCCGTCAGCCCGACCTGTTGCTGCTCGACGAGCCGACCAACCACCTCGACGCCGAATCGGTCGCGTGGCTCGAGCGCCACCTCCAGGACTACCGCGGCACCGTCGTCGCGATCACCCACGATCGCTACTTCCTCGACAACGTCGCCGGGTGGATCCTCGAGCTCGATCGCGGCCGCGGCATCCCTTACCAGGGCAACTACTCCGGCTGGCTCGAGCAGAAACGCGCCCGCCTGCAAAACGAGGAGAAGCAGGAGAGCGCTCGCAAGCGCACGATCGACCAGGAGCTCGAGTGGGTGCGCCTGAATGCCAGCGCACGTCGCAACAAGCCGAAGGCCCGCCTGAATGCCTACGAGGCGCTGCTCGCCGAGGACCGCAACGTCAAGCTCGACCAGGTCCAGATCCACATCCCAGCCGGGCCGCGGCTCGGCGACAACGTGGTCGAGGCGAACGGGCTGCGCAAGGCCTACGGCGACCGCGTGCTGATCGACGACCTCACCTTCAACCTGCCCCGCGGCGGAATCGTCGGCGTGATCGGTCCGAACGGCGCCGGCAAGACCACGCTGTTGCGGATGATCACCGGCCAGGAGCAGCCCGACGCCGGCACGCTCCGGATCGGCGAGACCGTCGAGCTCGCCTACGTCGACCAGTCCCGCGACGCGCTCGACCCCGACAAGAACGTGTGGCAGGAGATCTCGGGCGGCGAGGACCAGATCAAGCTCGGCGACCGGACGGTGAACAGCCGGGCCTACGTGTCCGGCTTTAACTTCAAGGGGTCCGACCAGCAGAAGAAGGTCGCGAAGCTCTCGGGCGGCGAACGCAACCGGCTGCACCTCGCGAAGCTGCTGCGGAGCGGCGGCAACCTGCTGCTGCTCGACGAGCCGACCAACGACCTCGACGTCGACACCCTGCGCGCGCTCGAAGAGGCGCTGCTCGCGTTCGCCGGCTGCGCGGTGGTCGTCTCCCACGATCGCTGGTTCCTGGACCGGATCGCCACGCACGTGCTCGCGTTCGAGGGCGATTCGCAGGTCCGCTGGTTCGAGGGCAACTTCGAGGCCTACGAGAGCTTTCGCCACGAAAAGCTCGGCGCCGACGCCGACCGGCCGAAGCGGATCACGTACAAGAAGCTCGTCCGCGGCTGAGCCGGCGGAAGGCGGGAGCATCGCCCACCCCTGGGATGCTCCCGCCCTTGTTCCCCCGGTTATGCGCCCCCACACGAACCGACATCCAGGATCGTGTATGGCCATAAGAGCGGCCAGGTTCCGGCCTGATACATCGAATTACGAGGACGGGTCTGCCGCGGCGGCGAGCGCGTCGTGCGAAGACGTCGCCAGCTCCCACATCCGCTCGAGGTCGTGGGCGGCCGCGTGCTCGCGATCGAGCGCGGCACGGTAGGCGAGATAGCGGTCCACGCTCGTGCGGGGCGGTCCGTCGTACCACGCCCGCAGGGCGTCCTCGCACTCGCGCTCGGCCCGCTGCCATGCGACGTGGGCCTCGTCGAGCAGGCGGATTCCGATCTCCGCCAACTCGAGGCGCCTGCGTCGCCGGGTCTGGTTCGCCGCCGGCCGCGCCGGCGCCCTTTCGTGTGGCCGTGTGCTCATGGTTCCTGCCTCCGCGAGTTCAGAGAATGCGAATGACACCCACTCGGGCGTCCACTCGTTCAGAGCACGACGAGCGCGCGCTGATACGCCGAGTCCGTCCGGCGTCTGCGTTTCGGGCCGTCAGCCCGTGCCCAGGCAGACGAACCCGGCCTGTCCGTACCCGCGCGGGCTCAGTCGCCGCTGAGCCTTTGCGAGCGCCATCGACGGAGGGTCGCCGGCGGTCAGGTGACCGTGGAGCGTGGTCATCAGCCGTTTCGCTCCCGCATCGGGCACCGGCACGACGCTCGCGATGATCGTGCGCGTTCCCATTTCGATCAGCGCCGCCGCGAACCCCAGCAGCTCATCGCCGGGACGTGTGTCGGACGTCGCGAGGTCGCAGGCCGAGAGGACGATCAGCCGCGGGGCGCGGCGCAGACGCTGCAGCTCATAGACGTTCAACGGTCCGTCCGCTAGCTCGAGTGACGAGAACAGCGGGCTGTCCGCGCGAAAGTGTCCATGGCAGGCGAGGTGCGCGACGGTGGCGCCGTCGAGCGCTCGCATCACCGCCGCCACCGTCGCCTCCCTGCCGGTCAGCGCCACCGGCCGGGAATAGAGCCCGCCGAGCGCGGCGACCTCGGCCGTCGCGTAACGCAGGCGGGGCCCCGCCACCAGCACAACCTTCCCCCGCCGCGAAACGGACGCCGCCTGAAGCGCCGACCACGTCGCCGCCGACGGCGCGACCACGACCGGGCGGCCCCGAAGCTGCGGGAGCATCGCCCACGGCATGGCGTGAAGCGATCCGGTCGGCACGATCACCAGGGGCCGATCGCCGAGGCGCTCCGCGAGCGGCGCGACCAACAGCTGACCGAGCATCTGCGCCGACGCCCCGGCGCCGCCCAGCATCGCGGCTCGCTGGGCGGGGCCGTGCCCTCGCCGGGTGAGCCGTACGAGCGCGAAGCGCAGCCACTCGAGCTCTTCGGCGACCGGCACGATCGAACCCAGCTCGTGGCGGGTGAGCCGCCCATCGGCGAGCACCAGCGCCGTGAGCGAGCCGTCGAGCTCGATCAGCTCCACGAGCACGGTGGCGCCGAGCGCACGAGTCAGCTCGCGCCGGCCGGGTGGGGCGCCGCTCGGGGCGGAGCCTCCGGCGGCGTGGCGCGACAGGCGGCGAATCGAGCTCTCGAGCGCGGCCTGGCGAGCGAGCAGCGCCCGCGTGCTGCGCCTGCCGCGCTCCGCGCGCCAGATCTCCGCGCTGACCCGACGCAGATCGGCCGCTCGGTCGCGTAGCTCGGGCATGTCCGGGGGCGTGACCGGCGGCAACCGGAGCGCGCTCGCGCGCAGCCGGTCGGCCCAGGCGAGCATCGAGCCCGCATCCGTCCCGGCGAGCGCGATCCGAAGGCCAAGCTGGGCAAGCTCGACGCCGATCTCGGACGCGGTCGCGCGCAGATCCGACGCCCCGAGCGTCTCTCGGTAGCCCTCGAGCAGTCTGAGACCGGTGCGCAGGGCCCGCTGCGCGCCGGCGCGATCGCCGCGCTCGAGCCGCAGGAGCGCCTCGACGTGCCAGGCCTCGATCCGGTCGGCCAGCGGACCGCGGCGCAGCAGCACCGCACAGCCGGCGAGCTCGCGCCGGGCCACGCGCGCCGAGCCGAGCTCGATCGCGGCCCGGGCGACCATCAGCTGGGCGCGCCGCGCTTCGGCTTGCCAGCCGGCGCCGGCGAGTACCTCGGCCGCCCGGCGGCCCGACCGCAGCCCGGACGGGCGCACGGCGCCGGCCGCGATTGACGCCGCCAGTGCCAGACCGGCCGCGCGGGCGGCGTACACGTGCCGTTGCCGTGCGGCGAACGACCGCTGGGTCTGGAGCCCCAGCTCGAGTGCGCCGAGCGCATCGCCCGCCAGCAATGTCAGGCGGATCGCTTCCAAGCGCGCTCCATGGTCGTCCCGCCCTGAGCGCTCCCAGATGGCATTGGCCTGGCGGAGAGCCTGCAGCGACTCGCCGCGCAAATGCGCTGTCGCGCTCGCCTGGGCGCGGAGCAGCGCCAGCTCGGCGGCGACCCGCGGCGAGACCCCTCGTTGGTCGAGCGCGTCGATCCGAGTCAGGCTCGTAGGCAAGTCGCCGCGGATCAGCGCACTGCGGGCCAGCTCGGTCTCCGTCGCGAGTGTCGCCGCGGTCGCGCCAAGGCCCGCGAACAGCTCGCGCGCGCGGGTCAGATCACGCTCGGCGGCGTCTGCCTCGCCACGCTCTGCGAGCACGGCTCCGCGGTTACGGAGCAACTGCGCCTCCCAGAAGGCGTCTCCGTGCTCGCGCAGCGTGGCAAGCGCGCCGTCGGTACCCGTGAGCGGCTCCGCTCGCGTCCCGGCGTACCAGAGCACGCCGACGCGGAAGACCTCGGAGCGCGCCTGCTCGTGCGGGTCCAACGCTTGGATCGCGAGCTCCAGCTCACGCATCGCCGCCGCGAAGGCACCACGATCGGCGAGCATCAGCGCGAGGCGGCGACGAGCCAGCGCGGTTCGGCGCGTCAAGCCGTGACGCTCACCGGATCGGACTGCGCTGCGGATCGTACGGATCGCGCGCCTGTCGCCGAGCTCGTGCTCGGCGAAGCTCAAGGCATGCAGCGCCGCGACCTCGGCCTCGGCATTGCGCTGCCTGCGAGCAACCCGGAGCGCGCGCTGGGCCACGACGGCCGCGGCGGCCGCGTCCGCCTCCACCAGCTCGAACGCGGATTCCGCGAGCTCGAGCGGCCCGTCTCCGGCAACCGCGACTCCCATGCCCGTAGATGTATCAGGACGCTCGCGTCGTGCTCTGAGTATTCATAGGATTCCTGAATAACACGCATATAGGAGAGGACCGTCCGTGAGCCCCAGGAAGGTGATCCCGGTGGAGAACGGCGCGCTCAGCCCGATCGCCGAGCGCGTGCTGGGCGTTGAGAGCCTCACCCACGATCACAGCCACGACGGCATCGTGATCGCGGTCCACGCGGAACTGGTCGTGCGCCCCGGCGCGTTGAGCGCCTCGGCAGCCAAGGCCCTGGAGCAGGTAGCCGAGCCCGTTGGAAACCTTGCGACGATGCTCGGGCCGCGCACCAGGGCGGTGCGTTCGCCCCGGCAGCAGGGCCGGAAGCTCGAGCCCGATTACCGGCCCGATCCGGACGGCCCGCTCAGCCGAGTCGAGATCTGGCGTCTGAAGGACCCCGAGAGTCGCAACTCGATCAGCGAGTCACGCCGGCTGCGCGAGCTCGTGGAGGACGAGCGGGTCCAGACGCCGGTCGGCCATGAGCTGCGCCTGCCGCCGGTCTCGCCCCACCATGTGCCGATCCTGTGTCCGACGGCCGGCGGCTGCCCCGCTGCACCGCCACAACCGGCCCCGGAACCCGACGAGCTGTTCATCACGCCGCCGCCCGGCGATGCGAACGCCAAGGTCACGATCCTCGACAGCGGCTACATCTGGCTCGATCCAGATCGCCTCGACCCCTCGCACCAGAACCTCGACGAGCGCGTGACCGTCGTGCACGGTCAGTGGCTGGATACGACCACTGGGAAATGGAAGCCGGATAGGCCCGATGGTCTCTACACCGACTCGGCTGGCCAACTCGACGGGATCTCAGGCCACGGCACGTTCATCGCCGGGCTGATCTCCCACATCGCTCCGGACACGCGGCTCGAGGTCGTGGGGCTGCGCAACCAGGAGGTCGAGATCGGAGCTCTCAATCGTCGCAAGCAGTTGGGACTGTTCGAGACCGAAGTCGCGATCGCCCACGCGATGCTGCGGCGCTGCAACACCGACGTGATCCAGTGCGGCTTCGCTTTTCCGACGCTCGACGACTACCCGTCTCCGGTGTTTGCCGCGGTCATGGAAGAGCTTCGGAGCCCCGACGCCCCACACTCCGGGCGCGTGGCGGTAGTCGCGCCGGCCGGGAACGAGCAGTCCCGCCGGAAGTACTGGCCGGCGGCGCATCCCGAGGTGATCGGCGTCGCGGCGACGAACCGCCGCGGGAACGGCCGCGCGTGGTTCTCGAACTGGGGTGACTGGTGCGACTGCTGCACGCGCGGCGAGTACGTGCTCTCGACGTTCATCGACTGGGATGGCCCCGTCGACGGCGAGTCGCCAACGGAGATCGAGCACTTCCGCGGGTGGGCGCGGTGGGACGGAACGTCGTTCGCCGCCCCGAAGGTGTCGGCGGCGATCGCTCGCCTGTTCGCGGCGAGCGATCGAAGCACGCCGCCGGCTGACCTCGCGAATCAGCTGCTGGTGGGCGGCCTCGGGATGTCGGTCGGGACGGTCACCGACGCGACGCTGTCCGGACCTCCCGGCGTGCCGCTTCCATACCTGCAGATCGCCTAGGAGTTGGCCATAATCGCCTTCACGCCAAGCCTGGAAGCCTTGATAAGCGCCGCAAATGGTGGGGACCAAGTGGCCTGGGAAGCGATCGTCGATCGTTTCTCCGGTCTCGTATGGGCGACCGCGCGCGCACATCGTCTCGCGCCGGCCGACGCCGCCGACGTCGCCCAGACGACCTGGCTGCGGCTGGTCGAGAACCTCGATCGGATCAAGGACCCGGAGCGCCTGGGTGCGTGGTTGGCGACGACCGCGCGCCGCGAGTGCCTGCGGCACATTCGTCTCCGAGGTCGGGAGCTCACCACCGGCGAGGATGCGCTGTTCGAGGCGCCCTCGGAGGAGCGTGCCGAGCAGCGTCTGATCACGCGCGAGCGGAACGACGCGCTGCGGCGGGCGTTCGCGAGGATCAGCGAACGCTGCCAGGCGCTGTTGCGTCTGCTGGCCGCCCCCGAGCCGCTCAGCTACGACGAGATCGGCTCGGCTCTCGGCATGCCGATCGGCGCGATCGGCCCTACCCGCTCCCGATGCCTGGATCAGCTTCGGCGTACCCCGGAGCTGGCTGGCATGGGGATCGGTTAGGGGCCCACATGAGCGAGGGTCTGGATCCGGCCGAGCGGTTGACCGCCGAGCTGCGGGCGTTCTTCGCCGAGGTCGATCCCGTTCCGGCGCTGGTCAGCGAAACCGCCAAGGCCTCGCTCGGATGGCGACGCCTCGACGCCGACCTCGCCGAGCTTCTCAGCGATTCGGCGCTCGAGGAGGAGCCGTTCGCACTGGCTCGTGGCGGCGGGGCGCCTGCACGGGCGGTGACGTTCAGCTCAGGCGAGCTGACGATCGACATCGAGGTTCACGTCGACGACCACGGACGTACATTGCTCGGGCAGCTGTCGCCGCCGGCTCCCGCCACGGTCGAGATCCAGACCGTCGACGACGCGCGGTTCTTGGCCGAGGCCGATCGACTGGGCCGCTTCCGAGTCCGGTTGCCGGCCGGCGGCTCGATTCGTATTCGGATTCTGGGTGCGGACGGGGACGCCGGCCCGCCGGTCGAGACCAGCTGGATCACCGTCTAGCGCGTTTGCCGCCGCCCCACGCCGCGGTCGGACGTTCTTCAGCAGCCGACGCGCGGGGGCAGATCGGTCGGGACCTCGTCGAGATCGATGAACCGCGCGGCGAACGCCATGAACCGCTGGATGTCTTGGAAGTTCGACGCGAGGCCGAGCGAGGCGCGGATCGCGCCACCGGACGGCAGGCCGATCGCGTCGACGTAGTCGTCGAGGCTCATGCCCGTGCCGAACTCGCCGCCGACCAGCGTCTCGCGCGAGATCGTGAACGCGACCTCGCCCGCCCCGGGGTTGCAGAAGCAGCCGGTGCGCAGCGACACGTTGTGCTCGGCGGCGATCCGGTCGACGAACCGCTCGTCGACGATCCGCCCGTCGGGATGGAGGAAGTTGAAAGCGATCGTGGCACCGCGCTCCTGCCACGACCGCGGCCCGTAGATGATCGTCGCCGGCGCGCCGCGCGAGTGCCGCAGCGCTTCGACCTGGGCGATCAGCCACCGGCCGAGCGCGCCCACGCGGCGATGGATCGTGTCGATGCCGACGCGGTCGAGATACCGCAGCCCGATCTCGACGGCCGGCAGGTTCAGGTAGTTGACCGTGCCGTCCTCGAAGTGGGCGGCGCCGGGAGCCGAGTGGAAGTACTCCCGCTGGACGAACGCGGCGACGATCGTCCCGCCCGAGAACCACGGTCGCTCGAGCTTCGCGAGCGCGTCGCGCCGGGCCAGCAGGCAGCCGACCCCGGTCGGCCATCCGAACATCTTGTAGAACGAGATCGCCACGAAATCCGGATGGCAGGCGCTCAGGTCCAGCGTGTTCGTGGGCACGTAGGCGGCGGCGTCGAGCAGCACGTCCCAGCCGTGCGCGTGCGCCTGCTCGATCCAGTCGAGCGGATGCTGCACGCCCGAGAAGTTCGACTGCGCTGGATACGCGAACAGGTTGTGGTGATCGCCGATCGTGTCGGTCAGGTACCGGGGGAGCAGGCCTTCGTCGACGCGCAGGTCGGCGACGCTCGGTATGTACGTGGTGTCGGCGCCGCGCGCGCGGGCGAACTCGCGGATGCCGTTGACCGAGTTGTGGTTGTCGAACGTGAGCAGGAACCGGTCGCCCGGCCGGAACGGGTACGCCTCGCCGACGAGTCGCAGCGCGCCGGTCGCGTTCGGGGTGAAGATCGCCTCGTACTCCTGCGTTGACGCTCCGAAGAACTCGAGCACGTAGTCGCGGGCCTGCTCGACGAGCGCACTGCTCGCGGCCGACGTCGGGTTGATCGAGTGGGGGTTGCCGAACACCCCTGAGGAGAGCAGGTCGACGTGTTCAGCCACCTGAGAGCTCGCGAACAAGCCGCCCCCGGTGTAGTCGAGGTACACGTGGCCGTCGCGGTCGAGGCGCGCGAAGTCGATGCCCCGGAGCTCATCGAGCGCCGCCGTGCCGGCGTACTCGGGATGCTCGCGGTGAAACGCGGCCTCCGCTTCGGAGATCACCACATCAGTCACGCCGGTCCTCGGCTTCCGACCGTTGGGAAGATCGTCGACAAGCGCCGGATGTCTGCGGCAAGCGGAGTCACCTCACTCCCGTCGACGAGCCGGTGGCCGACCAGCGAGGCGGTGCGGATGTCGGATTCGGTGGCGAGCTCTGGGATCGGCGGCAGCGGCACGTCGGGCGTCCGCGTCACGTTCGCGGCGAGCATCACCAGTCCGGCGCCCGGCGCGGCGAACCCCTCGCCCTCGCGAGCGTTGCGCTCCTGCAACTCGAGCAGGGCGAGCACGCTCCGGCACACATCGGTCTCGGGGGCGTCGTCGACGCCGATGTCGCACGCGAGACGTGCGAGCGCGAGCGGCTCATACCCGCTGTCTCCGAGCAGCATCCGGCTGACGCCGAGCAGCAGCATCGCGTTGACGCGCTCGAGCAGGATCGAAGGCGCGCCGTGGCCGCCGGCGGCGGGCCCGAGGTCGAGCGGATCCTTTCCGTCGAGCAGCCGCTCGAGCTGCCCGCCCGCGATCGCCCGCAGCCGGTCGGCGTCGAGCCCGGCCTGAAGCGCGATCCGGATCGTGCACGTTGCGATCAGCATCGGCGTGAAGTACGGAGGGTCGCTGCCGTACAGGATCTGTCCCGGCGGGATCAGCGCGAACAGCGCCGCGAGGTCGGTCGAGTGCCACCAGGCGGTGTCGAAGAACAGGTTCGGCTGATCCTGCGCCTCGCGCCATATCCAGTTGAGATCGCAGATCGCGCCGTGCGCGAGGATCAACGGCGCCGCCGGAAAGCGCCGGGCGAGCGTGAGTGCGTCGCGCCCGATCGTCGCGATCCCGCGTCCGGCGTGGATCAACACCGGGAGCCGGCGGTCGTGCGCGAGCGCGAACACCCCCTCGAGCTCGGCGTCGCTCAGCTCGAACCGCTCGGCGCGGGGATGCAGCTTGATCCCGCGCGCGCCGGCGTCGGCGCAGCGCCGGGCCTCGCCGGTCGCGTCGCGGTGCGGATCGACCCGGCAGAACGGCACCAGCCGTCCCTCCGATCGTTCGCACTCCTCGAGCACGCGATCGTTCGCGGCCGGATAACCGTCGGGCTCGTGCATCGGAGTGACCACCGACCGGGCGCCGATTGCCTCCATCGTCTCGATCAGCTCGCGCGCCGACAGCCCCAGCCCGTCGGGATCGTTGAACCCGATGTGTGCGTGGGTATCGAACAGCGACAATCCCGGCACGCACTCGACCGCCGATTCGAACCACGGCCGGATCAGCGCGTCGTCGTACACGAATCCGATCCGACATCAGCCCTCACGACCCGGCGCAGCACCAACCCCTCCAGACGACACGCACCGACGCCCACCACCTCGTCCGCATCCTACCGTCGTCGGATCTACGCGCCCAGGGCTTCCAATCTCGTTCGCAGCTCGTCGGCGTCGCGCGCGACCGCGTCCGCCCCGTCAAGCTCATCGGGCCCGTACTGACCGGTCGTGACCGCCAAGCACCGCACGTCATCCGCGCGAGCGCAGGCGATGTCGCGCGGAGTGTCGCCGATCACGATTGTCTGCTCGCGGGGGACATGACCTGCGCGCCGGCGCGCGATCGCGGGCAGTGCGGCCCGATCCTCGGAATCTGACCCGAACGCTCCCATTCCCGGGGCGAACCAGCGACCGATCCCGGCGCGCGACAACTTCAGCCGCGCCACCGGCTCGAAGTTGCCCGTGACCAGCCCGAGCGACACGCCGTCGCGGTCCGCGAGCCAGGACAGCAGCTCCGGGATCCCCGGGATAACGTGATCGCTGAGATCGCGAGGGCAGATCTGCGCGTAGATGCGGCAGCACGCCTCGCGGACGTCGTCGGCACGCTCGTCGATCCGCCGCGCCGACACGCCGAGATCGAGCAGGATCAGCCGGGCGATCTCGCCGTCGGTCCGGCCCGCGGGACCGATCTTGGCGCGCAGGTGGTCGGTGTCGACGCCGTGCACCTCGCGGATCGCGCCGTCGAGCGCCCGGCTGTGCGCGCCGGTCGCCGCCGACAGCAGCGTGCCGTCGATGTCGAACAGGAGCAGCACTCGGCGCGCGGCGCTTAGCGCTCGAACGACGTGCCCGGCTCGAGCCGGCGCGCGAACGCCGCGATCAGGCGAGCGGCCGCGTCGACATCCGCGAGCGAGACCATCTCGACCGGCGAGTGCATGTAGCGGCAGGGGACCGACACGAGCCCGGACGGCACGCCGGCGCGGCTCAGGTGGATCGCGTCGGCGTCGGTGCCGGTCGCCTTCCCGAGCGATTCGAGCGTGAACGGGATGCCCTCGGCCTCAGCGGTGTCGTAGAGCAGCTCGGACACGAGCGGGTGCAGCGACGTCCCGCGGGCGATCACCGGGCCGGAATCGAGCGGGTGCTTGGTGATCGCGCCGAGCTCGACGCCCGGCTGGTCGGTGGCGAACGTCAGATCGACGACGATCGCGACGTCCGGTTCGTGTGCGAACGCGCTCGTTCGTGCGCCGGCGAACGTCGTCTCCTCCTGGGAGACCGCGAGCGCGAGCACATCGCCGGGGGCGCCGCCGGCGTCGGCGACGAGCCGCGCGGACTCGGCGGCGACGTAGCAGCCGACCCGGTTGTCGAGCGAGCGCGACACCACCCGGCCGTGGCGGAAGTCGAGCGGCTCTGAGTCGATCACGGCGACGTCGCCGATCCGGACGAGCGCGCCGGCCTCGTCGCCGTCCTTGGCGCCAATGTCGATGTGGAGCTCCTTGAGCTCGGGAACCTTCCGGCGGTCATCGTCTTTGAGCAGATGGATCGGCTTGCGGCCGATCACGCCGACGACCTCGCCGTCGCGGGTGCGCAGCTTGATCCGCTGCCCGATCAGCACGCCGGCGTCCCAGCCGCCGACCTGGCCGAAGCGCAGGTAGCCGTCGTCCTCGATGTGGGATACATGCAGGCCGATCTCGTCGATGTGGCCGACGACGGCGACGGTCGGCCCGTCCGCGGTGCCCGCAACCCGCGCGTACGAGGACCCGACGCGGTCGCCTCCGACCTCCTGGGCGAACGTCGAGCAGTACTCGCGCCAGACCTGCGCGGGGCGCGATTCGTGGCCCGAGGGGCCGGGGGCGGTGAGCAGCTTTGTGAGCAGTTCGGGGATCGGCATGTGAAAGAAGGCTATTCGCTGACGCGCTTGATTGCGGAGTGTGGCTCCCAGGCTCAGTTTGGAGGTGTCGGGCGCGCCCGCTGCGGGTAGCAATCGTGGCATGTCGCCGAAGGTAGGGATCGACGACCGCGAGGCCGACCTCGAATCCATCCGAGGTTTGCTCGCGGACCGCGGGATCGCGATCGGGTCAGACCAGCCCGACCCCGATCGCGAGCCCCCGGACTCGTCGTACCGCTCGACCGAGCCCGCCGCCGAGCGGACGATGGACTCGATGTCGCTGTTCATGTCCGAGGTCCGCCGCCACCGGCTGCTGACCCGTGCCGAGGAGGCCTCGCTGGCGCGGCGGATCGAGCGCGGGGATCTGGCCGCCAAGGAGCGCCTGGTCAACTCGAACCTGCGCCTGGTGATCTCGAACGCGCGCAGCTACGAGGGGCTCGACCTGCCGCTGCTGGACCTGATCCAGGAGGGGATGCTCGGGCTGATGCGGGCCGCCGAGAAGTTCGACTGGCGCAAGGGCTACAAGTTCTCGACGTACGCGACGTTCTGGATCCGCGAGTCGATCCAGCGCGCGATCGCCAACCGCGCCCGGCCGATCCGGGTCCCGGTTCACATCGGCCAGCGCGAGCGGCGGATCGGGCGCGCCCGCGCGGCGCTCGTCGCCGAGCTCGGCCGCGAGCCGACCGACGAGGAAACCGCGGCGGCCGCCGAGCTCGAGGTCCGCGAGGTCCGCGCCACCAGAGAAATCGCCCGTGTCGTGACCAGCCTCGACCGCCCCGTCGGCGAGGAGGAGGAGACGACGCTCGGAGCGCTGCTCGCGAGCGACGCCAGCGCCCCCGACGAGGAGGCCGAACGTGCCGACCGCGACAGCGCATTGCGGCGGGCCCTCGAGCGCCTGCCCGAGGCCGAACGCCACGTGGTCAAGCTCCGCTACGGGATCGACGGCGACGAGCCGACGCCGCTCCGCGAGGCGGGCCGGCGCCTGGGCATCTCCTCCGACGCGGTCCGCAAGCTCGAGCGCAAGGCGCTCGCCGAGCTCGCCTCGAGCCGCGAGCTCGAGGCGCTCAAGCCCGCGGCCTAGTCGCCTTTCAAACCTCGCTGGCCGTGCTACTGGAGTAGCTGGCGGAGGACGAACTGGAGGATGCCGCCGTGCTGGAAGTAGCGCTGCTCCTTGGGCGTGTCGATCCGCACGGTAACCGTGAACTCCTTGTCGTCGGCCTTCACGGTCAGCTCGCGTGGGATCGGGTCGGCGCCGGCGATGCCGGCGATCGTGAACGTCTCCCGCCCGGTCAGCCCCAGCGATCCGACGGACTCGCCGGCGGCGAACTGAAGCGGGAGCACGCCCATCCCGACCAGGTTCGAGCGATGGATCCGCTCAAAGCTCTCCGCGATCACCGCGCGCACGCCGAGCAGGCGGGTCCCCTTGGCCGCCCAGTCGCGCGAGGAGCCCGAGCCGTACTCCTTGCCGGCGAGCACGATCAGCGGGACGTCGGCGTCCATGTACTTCATCGCCGCGTCGTAGATCGACATCTCCTCGTTCTCAGCGTCGGAGCCGAGATAGAGCGTTACCCCGCCCTCGGTCCCCGCCGCGAGCTGGTTCCGGAGGCGGATGTTCGCGAACGTTCCCCGCATCATCACCTCGTGGTTGCCGCGGCGCGCGCCGTAGGAGTTGAAGTCGCGCGACTCCACGTGGTGCTCGTTGAGGTACTGCGCCGCCGGGCCGTCGCGCTTGATCGACCCCGCCGGCGAGATGTGGTCGGTCGTCACGCTGTCGCCGAGCACGGCCAGGACGCGCGCCCGCTCGATGTCCTCGAGCGGTACTGGCTCCCGCGGCATGTCCTCGAAGAACGGAGGGCGGCGGACGTACGTCGAGCGCGGGTCCCACTCGAACAGCTCACCGGTTGGAACCTCGAGCGAATTCCACCGCTCGTCGCCGTCGAACACCTCGCTGTAGCTCTTGCGGAACATGTCCGACTGCACGGCTTCCTCGACGGTCGCCGCGACCTCGGCCGAGCTCGGCCAGATGTCTTTGAGGAACACCGGCTCGCCGTGTCGGTCCTCGCCGAGCGGCTCGTCATAGAGGTCGATGTCCATCGTCCCGGCGAGCGCGTACGCGACGCACAGCGGTGGCGAGGCCAGGTAGTTCATCTTCACGTCGGGGTTGATCCGGCCTTCGAAGTTGCGGTTGCCGGACAGCACCGAGACGACCGCGAGGTCGCTGTCCTGGACGGCCGCCGAGACCTCCGCTGGCAGCGGGCCGCTGTTGCCGATGCAGGTCGTGCAGCCGTAGCCGACGAGCTGATAGCCGAGCTCATCCAAATACTCGGTCAGGCCCGCGCGGTCGAGGTACTCGGTGACGACCTTGGAGCCCGGCGCGAGCGAGGTCTTGACCCACGGCTTGACCTTCAGCCCCTTCTGGACGGCGTTCCGGGCCAGGATCCCCGCCCCGAGCATCACCGACGGGTTGGACGTGTTCGTGCAGCTCGTGATCGCGGCGATCACGACGTGCCCGTGATCGAGCACCGTCTCGGTTCCGCCCTCGAGCGTGACCGGCACGCGCGTCGATCGGCGCTCGGCGACCTGCGCGCCCCCTGTGCCCCCGCTCGGTTCGTGCCCGACGCCATTCGGCACGTGCGTCGACACCGAATCGCTCGCCGGGAAGCTCTCGGCGATCGCCTCGTCCTCCTCGTCCTCGTCGGGCAGGTAGCCCTCGAGCGCCATCCGGAAGCCGGCCTTTGACTCGGTCAGCGACACGCGGTCCTGGGGGCGCTTCGGGCCGGCGATGCTCGGCACCACAGTCGAGAGGTCGAGCTCGAGCTTGTCGGTGAACGTTGGCTCCTCGGAGTCCTCGTCGTGCCACAGCCCCTGCTCGTGCGCGTACGCGTCGACCAGCTCGATCAGCTCGCGCGGCCGGCCCGAGAACTCGAGATACCGGAGAGTCTCGGCGTCGATTGGGAAGATCGCGCAGGTCGAGCCGAACTCCGGCGACATGTTGCCGATCGTCGCGCGGTCGGCGAGCGGCAACTTCGCGAGGCCCTCGCCGTAGAACTCGACGAACTTGCCGACGACGCCGCGCGCGCGGAGCATCTCGGTGACGGTGAGCACGAGGTCGGTCGCCGTCGCGCCCTCCGGCAACGAGTCGGTCAGCCTGAACCCGAGCACCTGCGGGATCAGCATCGACATCGGCTGACCGAGCATCGCCGCCTCGGCTTCGATCCCGCCGACCCCCCACCCGAGCACGCCGAGCCCGTTCACCATCGTCGTGTGCGAGTCGGTGCCCACGAGCGTGTCGGGGTAAGCCTGCGCGGGTCCGTCAGGCGACTCGTTCACGAACACCACCCGGGCCAGGTACTCGAGGTTGACCTGATGGACGATCCCGGTGTCGGGCGGGACCACCTGGAAGTTCTGGAAGCCGCCCTGCCCCCACCGCAAGAACGCGTAGCGCTCGCGGTTGCGCTCGAACTCGAGCTCGGCGTTCTTCGCGAACGCGGTGCTCGACCCGAACACGTCGACCTGGACCGAGTGGTCGATCACGAGCTCGGCGGGGACGAGCGGGTTGATCTTGGCCGGGTCGCCGCCCATCGCGCGCATCGCGTCGCGCATCGCGGCCAGGTCGACAACCGCCGGCACGCCAGTGAAGTCCTGCATGAGCACGCGCGCCGGCGTGAATGCGATCTCGGCGCTCGGCTCGGCGGCGGCGTCCCAGCGGGCGAGCGCTTCGATGTCCTGCGCGCGGATCGACTCCCCGTCCTCGTTGCGGAGCAGGTTCTCGAGCAGGACCTTCAGCGAGAACGGCAGCCGCGCGACGTCGTACTTCTCCTGGAGCGCGTCGAGTCTGAAGATCTCATACGAACGCTCCCCCACGGTGAGCGTCGCCTTGGCGTCGAAGGTGTTGGGTTTCACGATCTGATTCTCCTGATCTAAGGGTCCTGCTAACTCTAGGACTCCGGGTCGGGACGCGACGCCTCCGAGCGCGCCGGTCGCGCTCCTACGGACGTCTTAGGGACGTCTTCATCCCGGCTTCGAGCGCCATTCGATTCTCCTGGCAGTGAAGTCCATTCAAACCGAGGAGAACGACGATGACGATCCTGAGCTGGACCCTTGTCGCGGCGGCCGCCAGCGTGTTCGCCGCGATGACGGCCGCGGGCATCTACACCGAGGCGCACCGCGCGCCCGACCAGTCCTAGCCGTCATGAGCACCTCGCTCGTCCCCACCCACAGCCTCGACGATGAAGCCGTCGCACCGCGCCGGCGCTCGGATCGCCTCGACGTCGAGATCGTGATCCCGGTCTACAACGAGCGCATCGCGCTCGAAGCGTCGGTCCGCATGCTCCACGGCTACCTGTCGGCGACGTTCCCGTTCTCCTGGCAGATCACGATCGTCGACAACGCGAGCACCGACGGCACGCTCCGGATCGCGCGCCGCCTGATGTACGACCTTCCTCGCGTCGGCGTGATCCACCTGCCGGCGAAGGGCCGCGGGCGAGCGCTCAGGACCGCGTGGTCGGTGAGCCGAGCAGAGGTGCTCGCGTATATGGACGTCGATCTGTCGACCGATCTGGCGGCGCTGCTTCCGCTCGTTTCCGCGCTGCTGTCCGGGCACAGCGACGTCGCCATCGGGACGCGCCTGCACCCGGCTGCGCGCGTCACGCGCAGCCGCAAGCGCGAGCTGATCTCGCGCTGCTACAACCGGCTGCTGCGCCTCGCGCTCCGCGCCCACTTCTCGGACGCGCAATGCGGGTTCAAGGCGATCCGCGCCGGCGCCGCCGCGGAGCTGCTGCCGCTGATCGAAGACCAGGCGTGGTTCTTCGACACCGAGCTGCTCGTGCTCGCGCAGCGCCGCGGACTGCGCATCCATGAGGTCCCGGTCGATTGGGTCGAGGACGGGGACTCGCGCGTCGAGATCGTCCCGACCGCGCTCGCCGATCTGCGCGGTGTCGCGCGGCTGCTCGTCCACCGCCCACCGGCCGGGGACTCGGCCGCCGACTCGTCCGCCGACCGCGCGGGCACTGGTCGCCCGGCGCTGCCCTCGCCCCGCCGGCCCATGCTCGCGCCGTGAGCTCGGTCTCATATCCCGCGCGGCGCTGGGCGCGCGCCCGATCGCTCTCCGAGCGCCGCTCCCGCCTGGCTTCGCTCCTCGCCTACCCGGAGCTGCTCGCGCTGCTCGCGCTGACCGCGGTTCTCAACCTCTGGGACCTCAGCATCAACGGCTGGGCCAATACCTACTACGCGGCCGCGGTCCGCTCGATGAGCACCAGCTGGCACGACTTCCTGTTCGCCTCGCTCGACAAGACCGGGCTGATGACCGTCGACAAGCCGCCGCTCGCGTTCTGGGTGCAGGCGCTGTCGGTGCGCGTGTTCGGCTTCCATTCGCTCAGCATCCTCGTCCCCGAGGCACTGATGGGCGTGGCGGCGGTCGGGCTGGTGTACGACATGACGCGCCGGATGTTCGGCCGCGTCGCCGGCTCGGTGGCCGGCCTGACGTTCGCGCTGACGCCGATTACGGTGGCGATCGCACGCCACAACAACCCGGACGAGTTGCTGATCCTCTGCTGCGTGGCGGCGCTGTGGTGCGCGGTGCGCGCGCTCGAGACCGGGCGGACGAAATGGCTCGTGCTCTGCGGCGTGTGCGTCGGCCTCGGGTTCGAGACGAAGATGGGCGTGGCCCTGTTCGTCGTCCCTGGGATTGCGGTCGCCTGGATGTGGAGCCGCTGGGGCGAGACCTGGTCCGCGCGTTTCAAGGCGTTCCGGCAACTGCTCGCCGGCGGCGTCGCAATGGTCGTCGTCGGACTGGCCTGGCCGTTGCTCGTGACGCTGACCCCGGCGGCGGATCGGCCGTGGATCTCAGGCACGTCCGACAACAGCATCTGGTCACTGATCTTTGGATATAACGGCTTAGGCCGGGTCGCTGGGCAAACGGGCGGGCCATCGGGCGGGGGCGGACCGGGAGGCGGCGGAGGCGGCTTCGGCGGCAACCTGTTCGGCGGCGCCACCGGACCGTTCCGGCTGCTCCAGTCGGCGCTCGGCGACCAGGCCGGGTGGCTGCTCGGCTTCGCCGTGGTCGCCGGCTTCGCGCTGCTCGTGCTGACGCGCCTGCGCCGGCGCGATCCGCGCACCGGCTGGTTGATCGGGGTCGGTGGCGCGTTCGCGACCACGGCCGTGGTGTTCAGCTATGCGTCGGGGATCTTCCACCCCTATTACGTGTCGTTCCTCGCGCCGTTCGCGGCGCTGCTCGTCGGCGCCGGCGCCGGCATGATGCTGCCGCGCTCGCTCGGCGGCGCGCTCGACGGCCGTGCCGGCCAGGTGATCGCGCCGCTCGCGATCGGCGCCGGCGCGATCACCGAGCTCGTCGTGCTCGGCAACCTCGGTGGCGCGATGTCTTGGGCCAAACCGATCCTGATCGGCGTCGCCGGCGCGTGCGCGCTGCTGCTCGCGATCGAGGGCGCCGGGCGATATCGGGCGGCCTTCGTCGCCGTGGCGATGGCGGCGCTGCTCGCCGCGCCGGCGGCGTGGGCGGTGCAGACCGTCGGCTATCCCACGAGCAGCACGTTCCCGTCCGGCGGAGCTGAGAGCGCGTCGATCGGTGGCGGTGGCGCTGCCGGTGGCTTCGGCGGCGCTGGCGGCGGGCGTGGCGGCTCCCGCGGGAGATTCCCGGGCGGTGCCGGCACGGGCGGGAGCGGGGGTACCGGGTCCGGCGCGGTCGGCCAGCTGTTCCAGTCTCCCGGCAGCACTTCAGGCACGGGCGGCTTCGCGCGGCCTGGGGCGGGGGGCGCCGGCGGCTTTGGCGGTGGCTTCGCCGGCAGCGGGGGCGCCTTCGGCAGCGACACCTCGTCGCTCAACGCGGAGGTGCGCTACGTCGAGCAGCACGGTGGCGGCGAGATCGGCGTCGAGAGCCAGAGCACTGCCGCCTCCGCGATCCTCGACGGCGACACCAACGTCGCCGGCCTCGGCGGTTTCTCGGGTCGCGAGAGCTCGGTCACCGCGAGCTGGATCGCGATGGAGGTCCGTGAGGGCCGCCTGCGCTGGGTGATCGTCGACAACGCGCAGGGCGGTGGCGGCCTCCCCGGGGACACGCGCACGGGCAGTCAGGACGCGATGGACGTCGTCGCAAAGACATGCCGCGCCGTGACGTTAAGTAACACCGGGACATCCGGACGGATATACGACTGCCAGGGTCGCGCGAACGCGATTCTCCAGGCCGCCAAGGAGTAGGCAATTGAAGAACATCGTCGGGGGATGCAGGGCGGGACTCGTCGTCATGGCGATCGCTGCCGCCGCGCTGTGCTCGGCGCCGGCGGCGCTGGCGAAGACGACGTCGAGCTCGAATTGGGCCGGTTATGCCGTCCATCGTCCGGATGCGTCGTTCCGCCAGGTGTCGGGAACCTGGACCCAGCCCGACGCGTCGTGCGTCTCCGGCGAGTCGAGCTACTCGGCGGTGTGGGTCGGCATCGGCGGCTACAAGCCGACTGCGCCCGCGCTCGAGCAGATCGGGACCGAGGTCGACTGCAACGCGTCCGGCACGGCGGTCCTGTCCGCCTGGTACGAGCTCGTGCCGGCGCCTTCGAAGAGGATCTCGCTCGCGGTCCATCCCGGTGACGTGATGCACGCCACCGTGACCGTCGTCGGTCACCAGGTCACCGTCGATCTCGAGAACCTCACGAGCCACCGGAGCTTCAACAAGAGCCTTACCGCGACGACCGTCGACGTGAGCTCGGCGGAGTGGATCGTCGAGGCGCCGTCGGAATGCATCAGCCAGTTCGCCTGCCAGGCGCTGCCGCTCGCGAACTTCGGATCGGTCACGTTCGACTCGGCCTCCGTCACGTCGGCCAGGGGCATCACCGGCTCGATCAGCAACCGGCGCTGGTGGCGGACCCAGATCAACCTGACCCCCGGCGCGGATCGCTTCATCGTCGCCCGTCGCGCGAGCAGCACCGCGGGCTCGGCCGCGCCATCGGCGCTCACCGCCGGCGGCAGCCAGTTCGACGTGGCCTACTCACCGGTCCCGGTCGCGCCCCAGCAGTTCGCCGGCGCGCGCCGGAGCAGCCTGCGCGCCGCTTACCTAGAGCACTGACGCCCCCCGGGCGTCCATAGGAAGCTCTTACGACGGCCCTACGCGGCTCTACCGCGCGCCGTCGATGCTGACGACATGTCCACGGCTCTGACACCTCACCTGTTCTGGATCACCAGCCGCGCCGCCGGTTTCGCTGCCCTGGTGCTCGCCAGCCTCGCGGTCTCGATGGGGCTGCTGATGAGCACCAAGCTGCTGAAGGGCAGGACCACCGACCTGCGCGCGGCTCACGACACGCTCTCGCTCGCGACGATCGTCGCGATCGTCGTCCACGCCGTATCGCTGCTGGGCGACGCGTTCCTTCACCCGTCGATCCTCGACATCACGATTCCGTTCGTCTCGAGTTACAAGACCTTCTGGACGTCGCTCGGGATCGTCGGCGGCTGGAGCCTCATCCTGCTCGGCCTGTCGTACTACGCGCGCCGGTACGTCGGCGCCGTCCGCTGGCGCAAGCTCCACCGGTTCACCGCGCTGGCGTGGCTCCTCGGACTCGCCCACGCGCTCGGCGAGGGAACCGACGCCGGCCAGGCGTGGTTCCTCGCGATGATCGCGCTTGTGGCAATCCCGGCGCTCGCGTTGCTGGCCACGCGCCTCGCCCGGAGCGGCGTGCCGGCCGCCGTCGGCCCGCCCTCGCCCGAGCCTCAGATGTCGAAGAACCGTCCCTCGGGCCCTACGTTGACCACGGGCGTGGTCCCGACCGTCGCCTCCCGGCCCCAGCACGGATGAACGTGGCCGCAGACGGCTAGCACCGGGCGCCGGCGCTCGATCGTCGCCAGCACCGCCTCGCTGCCGAGATGGCGACCCTGGGCCTCGTCGAGATACCCCTTCGGAGGCGAATGCAGCACCAGGATCGCGCCGTCGGGGCAGCTCTCGAGCTTTGCCGCCGCCTCGTCCTCTGAGAGGTCGAAACTCCATGGGAACGGAGTTGGCGGCACCGCGCCCCCGAGCCCGAAGAACTGCAGGCCGGCGATCTCCTTGGCCTCACCATGCAGCACGTGGGCGCTCGACCACGACGCGCACGCCTGCCACAGCTCGATGTCGGTCTCGGCGTTGCCGGGCACCAGCACGGCCGGCACGGCGATCGCGCTCAGCGCCTCGATCGTCCTCTCGAGGCCCTGGTGCATCGTCGCGAAATCGCCGGCGCCGATGACCACATCGGCCTCCTGTGCCATGTCCACCAGGCGCTCGGCGCGCCGGCGGTCCCGGTGCAGGTCGCTGAACGCGAGCAGCTTCATCCGCGATCGAAACCCTACGGGAGCGGGGGCATTGCCGTTGTAGTGGGCTAGGATCTCCGGCGCGCGACCTCCGCGTCCGCTCCACGCCTAGAGACACGGCCGGCGTGGTGGGAGCAAGGGGTGGAGGCCTCCGCTCAGACGGACATAACCAGAGGAGGTATCTGCCAGTGTCATTTCGACTAAGGCGAGCCCTGGCCGGGCTCGTGATTGCCGGCGCCCTGCTGGCGTTGCCGGCGGTAGCGTCGGCGACGATCACGCCGGGGCTGACGGTGACCCAGCCGACGGGAACGACCGCCGGCGCGAGCCCCGCCACGGTGGGCGTCGACGCGACGTTTTCTTCGACCACCGGGGATTTCCCCAACAACGTCACGTTCGCGCTGGCGAGCGGGCTGCTCGCGAACGCCAACCAGGACGGCGGCCTCTGCCTGCTGTCCTCGGCGCCTAATGCCTCGTGCCAGGTCGGCAGCGGCACGGTGACCGCCGCCGGCACCCCGGCGCCGGTCAGCTTGTATCTGGTCAAGGCCCCGAACGCCGCCGATGTCGCCGGCATCGCGCTCGTGCTGGGGAACGCCCCGGGCACGCCGCTGAGTACCGCGGACGTGACGCTGCGGAGCACGCCGACCGTCGGGCTCAACATCGCGTTCTCTGCCCTCGGCCCGGATGCCATCAGCGAGATGAACGTCTCGTTCACCACGCTACGGCTCCCGACGAGCTGCCCGACCCCTGCGGCGAACGTCACGCTCACCGCGGACTCGGTCCAGAGCACGACCGCGCAGAGCACCACGGCACCCCTGAACGTCACGGGCTGCACCGGGCTGCCTTACGCCCCGGTGCTGACCGCGTCTGTGATCAAGGACGCCAAGGACGCAGGCGGTGAGCTCGACCTCGGGATCACGCAGGCCGCGGACGAGTCGGCGAACCAGACCATCACGCTGGGCCTCGGCAAGGCGGTCACGCCGAACGTCGGCGCGGACGTGCCCTGCCTGACGGGTTCGGGCACGGGTTGCACGGTCGGGACGGCCACGGCGACGTCGCCGCTCGTGCCGAGCATCGCGCTCGCGGACGGCTCGGTGACTTTGTCGGGCACGGCCACGCTGCCGAAGATCTCGGTCGTGTTCCCGGCTCCCTTCGCGCTGACGATCAACGGCACCGTGAACCTGACCAACAACTCAGTCACGTTCTCAAGCGTCCCTGACGTGCCGCTGACCAGCCTGGAGCTGACCGTCACCGGCCCGAGCGGGCAGAAGGCGTTCAACGTCGCCAGCTGCGCGCCGGCCAACGTGGCCGGGAGCTTCACCGACCAGGGCGGCACGACCGCGACGTCGTCGGCGGCGATCAAGTTCGTGGCCTGCGCAGCGAAGCCGACGGTGTCGGGAGGCTCGTTCAGCGGGCTCGCCGCGGGTCATCCGAAGCTGCGCTTCAAGGCCACCCACGGCAAGGGCGCTCCGAACATCGCGTCGCTGGCCATCGGACTGCCGAGCGGCCTGAAGTTCGCGCGCTCCGCGTTCGTGACGCACAAGACGTGCGTCACCAAGAACGGCAAGAAGAAGTGCACGACGACCACGTCGATCAAGGGTCTCGGGATCTCCGGCGGGAGCGTCAAGACGGTGGCGCTCAAGGGCGGCAAGCTCGTGCTCACGCTGAAGAAGGCGGCCGGTAGCGTGACGGTCACGATCCAGGGCCCGGTCCTGACCGAGTCGAGCTCGCTCAAGACCAAGGTCAAGAATCACAAGGTCAAGAGCCTCACGGTGACGCTCAAGGTCACCGACGCCAAGCACACCGCGACGTCGGTGCCGCTGAAGCTCAAGCCGCACTGAGTCGGTGGCGACGATCCGCCCTTCCTGCCTGCGGGCAGGGAGGGCGGGCCTCGCTACTCGTGCCTCTCGATCGGGGCGGTCTCCTGCGCGGTTGTCGGGTTCGGCGTAGCCGGCGAAGCGCCGCCGGCACCCAGCGCGCGGGACTCGCCGGGGCCGATCGCGCCGTTGTCGCGGGGCGCCGGCTCGGGCGTACTCGCCTCGGCGGGGCGCATCGCCTCGGCGGGGCGCATCGCGTCGAGCACGGGCTTGATCAGGTCAATCGGCATCGGGAACACGACCGTCGAGTTCTGCGTGGCGCCGATCTCTCGGAGCGTCTGGAGGTAGCGCAGCTGGAGCGTGGTCGGGTTGCGCCCGATGATGTCGGCGGCGTCGGCCAGCCGCGTTGCGGCCTGAGCCTCGCCCTCGGCGTTGATGATCTTCGCCCGCCGCTCGCGCTCGGCCTCGGCCTGGCGGGCGATCGCGTGCTGCATGCGCTCGGGGATCTCGACGTCCTTGATCTCGACCGTGGTCACCTTGATTCCCCACGGCTCGGTCTGGGCGTCGATCACCTGCTGGAGGGACTCGTTGAGTTTGTCGCGCTCGGACAGCAGGTGGTCGAGATCGACGCCGCCGAGCGCCGAACGCAGCGTGGTCTGGGCGATCTGGAGCGTCGCGTGGTGGAAGTTCTCGACCTGGTTGACGGCCCTGTCGGGATCGACGACGCGGTAGTAGGCGACCGCGGTGACCCGGACCGGGATGTTGTCGCGCATGATGACCTCCTGCGGAGGCACCGTGAGCGTGACGGTGCGCAGGCTCACCCGCACCATCCGGTCGATCGTCGGGACCAGCAGGATCAGTCCAGGCCCGCGCAGGTTCATCAGCCGTCCGAGTCGGAACACGACGCCGCGTTCGTACTCCCGAAGCACCCTGACCGAGGCGCCCAGAACCGTGAGCCCGATCACCAGCACGACCGCGAGCAGGATGACGATCGCGAGGATCACCGGATCAGCTCCCATTCCTCGGCCGGCCGGACGGAGACCGTCAGGCCGTCGAGATAGTCGACCACGATCGTGTCTCCCGCCTGCAGCTCCTGGGGATCCTCGTCGTCGAGCAGCGACCGCCGCGCGCGCCACAGCGCGCCGTCGACCATCACCGAACCTGTCGGGTCGGCCCAGTTGCGGACGACCCCCTGGTGGCCGATCAGGCTCTCGGGACCGGCCCTGACCATCCGACGGCGAACCGCGAGCCCCTTCCCGACGGTCAGGAACATCAACCCGCCGGCGGCGCCGGCGAGCACCAGCGCCGACAGGACCCCGAGCGCGAGCCCGCCCCCGAGACCCATCACCGCGAGCACCGCGCCAACCGCCAGCGCGATCACTCCGGGTCCCCCGAGCGCCCCCAAGGTCGGCACGTGAGCCTCGACGAGGACCAGGATCGCCCCGACCATCAGCAATGACACGCCTAGTGCGGTCATGCCTACATGGTACCCCCCTTTACTCGCCGTTTACGAACGTGTAAATCGCGCAGACCCGGGCTATGACGCCGTGCCGTTCGGCGGCGTCGCGGTGGCCGCGGGGATCAGCGAGCGCGCGGCCATCGAGATCACCTCGACGCACGCGTCCAGCTCGATCGAGGTCGAGTCGAGCATGAGGTGATACAGCACCGGATCCTGGATCTGGACCCCGTAGAACTGGCGGAAGTAGGCCTCGTGGGTGCGGTCGAACCGCGCCCGGGAGCGTTCGGCGTCCTCGGGCTGCAGCTTCTGGAGCACCGTCGCCTGGCGGGCGCGACGGTCTGGAGGGCCGTCGAGGCGGACGCGAAGCGCGCGAGGGTCCTCGCGCAGGAGCACGACGGCGCCGCGACCGAGGATCACTCCCTCGCCGGTGGCGGCCTGCTGGCGCAGGACCTCCTCGGTGGCCCGCCGGAAGTCGTCCGGGGACAACGCCTCCCCTGGGAGTGGGACCGGCACGCCGGTGTCGCCTCCCATGAACGCGGCCAGCACCCGCTCGAGCCAGCTGACGCCCACCTTCTCGTCGTGCGCGGCCGCGTCGTCGAAGGACACGTCGAGGCGGTCGGCGACCGCGAGCGGGATCGCCCGGTCGACGAACGGCACGCCCAGCCGCTCGGCCAGAGCCGGGCCGATGACGCTGCCGCCGGCGCCGTAGGCGGCCGAGAGCGCGATCAGCTTCGTCACGAGGTCATGATCCCCCGATTCGGGGAGGGTGAAAAGCGCCCGTCAGCGAACGCGCACGCCGTGCAGCGAGCGCGCGCGGGTGTCCCGCTTGACCCCGAACATCGCCGCGTCGGCCGCGCGAAGCAGGCCGTCTGGGTCCTCGGCGTCGATCGGGAACACCGCCCGGCCGATGCTCGCGCCGAGCTGTAGCTGGTGCCCGTCGATCACGAACGGCCGGGTGACCGCTGCCGCCAGCCGCTCCGAGACCTCCTCGGCGTCCGCCGTCTGGGAGTCGATCAGCACCGCGAACTCGTCGCCGCCGAGGCGGGCCACGGTGTCCTCGGCGCGCGTGCACGACGCCAGTCGCTTGGCCACCGCCACCAGCAGGTGGTCGCCGACATCATGGCCGAACTCGTCGTTGACCGGCTTGAAGCCGTCGAGATCCATGTACAGCAGCGTCACGGGTTGGAGCTGTTCGCACCCGCGGTCGATCGCAGCCCGGAGCTCGCCCGTGAATTGGAGCCGGTTGGCGAGCCCGGTGAGCTGGTCGTGCGTCGCCTGGTGGGTCATCTCATCGACCAGGTGGCCGTTCTGGAGTGCGGTCGTGGCCTGGGCGGCGACGCCGGACAGGCGGTCGAGCAGGTCGGGCGTCGGCTTCAGGCGGTCGGGCCCGTCGGACACCGACACGATCAGCACCCCCAGGAACGAGCCGGCGTTGACCAGCGGCACGAGGATCGTCGCCGCCAGCCCGAGCTGGGTGAGCATCTCGAGCAGGTGCGGGTCGTCGATCGTCTCGTCGACGAACAGCGGCTCGGCGGACGCGCCGGTGACCATGCGGTGCAGCGGAGTTCCGGGGATCGGGTCCCAAACCGCCTCCTCGGCGGCCACGCCGCCTTCGCGGGTGGTCACGGCGCGGCGCACGAGCACGCCGTGGGCGCTGTCCCACAGGCACACACCGACGCGATCGCAGTCGACCACGAGCGGGACCGCGTCCGCCAGCCGGGTGGCGACCTCGACGCTCGTGCCCGCGGCGGCCAGCGCGCGCGCCAGCGACAGCAGCGCGCTCGACTGCTCCGAGCGCCGCTTGGCCTCCATCAGCGCCGCGGCGCCGTCGAGCGCCGTCGCGGCGTAGTGCGCGTACACCTCGAACAGCTCGCGCTCCTGGGCCAGGAAGCTCTGCCCGGTGCCGCGGAGCGCTACCAGGCGGCCGTACTCGCGCCGGTTCGAGCGGACCGGGACGACCAGCCACGAGTCCGGACGGATCGCGGCGGGGCGGTGCAGGAGTTCGTCGACGTATTCGGCGACGCCTTCATCCTCGAAACCCTTGTGGTGGCAGTGGAGCTCGCCCGCGGGCCCGACCTTGACCGCCAGGAGGTAGCGAACCGCCCGCACCTCGAGCGCGGCGCGGGTCGTGATCCGGGCGAGCACGTCGTCGAGCTCGTCGGCCGCGATCAGGTCCGACGCGGCGGCGAAAACGCTATGCAGGCGCTCCTTCATCGCGTCGAGCTGGTGCTGGAGCGCGGCGATCTGCGCGGGCGAGCCGCCGGCCGAGTCGCGCTCGGTGTCCCAGCGGACATGGTAGACGCACCGCGGCGCGCCCATCGCCTGGCATTGCTCGTGCTCGACGCGCGCGGGTTCGAGGCCGAACAGGATGGGCCCGCAGGTGAGCAGCCCAGTCGTCCAGGCACAGTGCTCGGGGCTACGCGGGTAGCCGAGGGCCGCCGTCGCGACGACGTCGGCGAAGCCCGGACCGGCGTCGAGCACGTCGAGCTTGGTGACCGTGCTGAACTCGCCGGCGCTGGCCGCGATCGCGCGGTAGATGGCCTCGGGAGCGCCGAGCGAACGCAGCGCGGCCGCGACCTGAGATCCGCTGAGCCTGCGCGCCGTGTCCTCGCCGACCGCGCGGGCGAAGTGGGGATGGTGGGTGACGAGTGCGCCGGCCTTCCACAGCGCGACGGCCTCGTCGTACGCGATCCAGTTCGTGATGTCGGCGAGATACTCCGGGGTCCGCGCGCTGCCGGCCAGCGCCAGCAGGCGGTCGACCGCCTCGGCGCCACCAAGGGCATGCACCCGAGCCATCAGGACCGCGCTCATCGAGCACGAGAAGTGGTTGCCGTGATCGGTCTTGCGTGTGATCGGACCCGGACGGCTCGTCATCAGGTACGTATCGGTGCCTGAGGGCCCGATCGGTGCCCGAGCCGGAGGGGACTGGACGAACGGTCTGCCCGGCGTTGATAGCGTGCGGCACCGGAACCCTTCTATCCCTGGAGCGGCAGATGAGCAGCGCAGACACGCAAGGCCTGGTGACCGACATCGCGGGAGTGCGCGAGCGCGCGGGAACGCACATCGGCTACACGGACTGGGAGGAGATGACCCAGTCGCGCGTCGACCAGTTCGCCGACGCGACCGACGACCACCAGTTCATCCACGTCGACGTCGAGAAGGCCAAGCAGACGCCGTTCGGAGGCACGATCGCGCACGGCTTCCTGACGCTTTCGCTCGTGGCGCCCGTCAGCCAGCGGCTGATGAAGGTCACCGACGCGGCGATGGGCGTCAACTACGGCCTTGACCGCGTGCGCTTCCCGGCGCCGCTCCCCGTCGGCGCGCACTGGCGCGGTGGGGTCGAGATCGTCGAGGTCACGGACATCCCCGGCGGCATTCAGATCAAGTCGCGGGTGACGATCGAGGTCAAGGACACGGACAAGCCCGCCTGTGTCGCCGATTCGCTCGTACGTCTGTACGGCGGCCAGTGACCGTCGATGTAGACAACCTGGTCGCGATCGACGTTCACGTCCACGCCGAGCGAAACCACTCAGAGCCCCAGGATCCGGTCACGACCGAGATCCTCGACGCGGCCGCCCGCTACTTCGGGGGAAGCCCGCCCCAGCCCAGCGCGCGAGAGGTCGCCGACTACTACCGCGAGCGGAACATGCTCGCGGTCATCTTCAACGTCGACGACGAGGCCGGAATGGGCCGCAAGCGCCTCGGCAGCCACGAGGTCCTCGAGGCCGCCCGCGCCAATCCGGACGTGCTCATCCCGTTCGGATCGGTCGACCCGCACAAAGGCAAGCTCGCCGTCCGCGAGGCCACCGAGTTGATCGAAGCTGGCGTGCGCGGATTCAAATTCCACCCCAACACCCAGGCGTTCTGGCCCAACGACCAGGCGTTCTGGCCGCTCTACGACGTGATCGCCCAAGCCGGGCGCATCGCCCTATTCCACTCCGGCACGACCGGCATCGGCGCCGGCATGCCCGGCGGCGGCGGCGTCCGCCTGAAGTACTCAAACCCGATGTGCCTCGATGACGTCGCCGCCGACTTCCCAGCGCTCCAGATCATCCTCGCCCACCCCTCGTTCCCCTGGCAAGAGGAAGCGCTCGCGATCGCCGTCCACAAACCGAACGTGTACATCGACCTGTCCGGATGGTCCCCGAAATACTTCCCCGAGATCCTCATCCAATACACGAACACCCGGCTGAAGGACAAGATGCTGTTCGGGTCGGACTTCCCGCTGATCACCCCCGACCGCTGGCTCGCCGACTTCGAAAAACTCCCAATCAAAGACGAAGTCCGCCCGCTCGTACTCAAACAGAACGCCGCCAAGCTCCTCGGCTTGTGACGCGCCATCGGTCGCCGTCGGCCGGCCGAAGATCCCACAATTTCGGCCCATGATGCAGGAAATCGGTGCATTTTGGCCGAGTCCTTGTGCAAGATCGGAACATGAGGTTTTGCAAATCTGGCCCTCGGGTATTCGCGCGTAAGCCGGTGTGGTCAATTCGCTTACGAGAAGCGAGCCTGGGCCGCACTTGCCTCTCCTCTCCTCCCTCACTCGGCGGCAGTCCCCAAATGGACTGTCGCCGGGTGCGTTTTACGGGCGCCCCAGGATCACCTCGGCGTCGTGCCGCGGGGTCTCCGTGATCGCGCGCCGGTAGACGCGCTCGGCCTTGCGCCGTGCCGGGCCGATCGAAGCGCCCGCGGCAAGCTCTCCGAGCACGACCTCCATCTCGAACTGCGCGAACGCGCCGCCGAGGCAGCGGCGGACGCCGCCGCCGAACGGGATCCACGTGTACGTCCCGGGAGGAGTGTCGAGGAACCGCTCGGGCAGGAAGCGCTCGGGCTCGGGGTAGACGTCGGGCCGGCGGTGGACGAGGTAGATCGACGGGACGACCTTCACGCCGGCCGGGAGCTCGTATCCGCCGATGCGCATCGGGGCCTTGAGCGTGCGGTTGACGAGCGAGATCACGGGGCGCAGCCGCAGCGTCTCGTAGACGACCGCCTTCAGGTACCGATCCTCGCCGGCTCGCGTCTCGGCCGCGAGCCGCTTGAGCTTCTCGGGATGGCGCGCGAGTCGTTCGACCGCCCAGGCGAGCGCGGTCGCGGTCGTCTCGTGCCCGGCGACGAGCAGCGTGAGCAGTTCGTCGCGCAGCTGGCGATCGGTCATCCCCGAGCCGTCCTCGTGCTCGGCGGCGAGCAGCATCGACAGGATGTCCGCGCGCTGGTCGGTGCCCCGTTCGGCGCGCCGCGCCGCGATCACGGCGTAGATGAGCCGGTCGATCCGCGCCATCTCGCGAGCGAACGGCGGGAAGCGCGGGATGCGCTCGGGCCCGAGCGCGATCAGGAATGCCACCCAGCGGGGGTTGGTCAGCCGGTCGAGCACGCTCCGTAGCTCGACGCGGAGCTCGGACAGCCGCTCCCCGTACGCGAGCCCGAACACCGCGCGGAGGATGATTTCGAGCGTCACCGCCTGCATTCGCGGACGGACCCGGATCGGCTCGCCGCTCGGCCAGCGCGCAATCTCAGTTCTGGCGATGTCGGCCATCAGCGCGCGGTAGCTCTGCATCCGTGCGCCGTGGAACGGCGCAAGCATCAGCTTGCGCTCCGCCATGTGCTCGGCGCCGTCGAGCAGCAGCAGCGAATGCTCGCCGAGGATCGGGAGCAGGATCCGATTCGCCTCGCCGGCGTGGAGCAGACGGGGGTCGCCGGTGAACACCGTCTTGACGTCGTCGGGATTCGAGACCATCACCCACGTTCCCTCGTGGGCGATGCTCAGCCGGAACGTCTCGCCGAAGCGCTTCCGGCACTCGGCCATCATCCACTGGGCGCGGCGAAACCAGATCGCGGTCTGGAGCGCCCGCGGCATTCGCGGGCCGGGAGGGAGGGCGGCTGACGTCATCTGGCGACCGGGGTGAGACTATTGACCCGTCCGGGTCACCGTGCTGGGCCGTCCGCGTCACGCGACCAGACAATGGGTATAAGAGGCTGCTCATGTCGAACGAAACACACATAACAGTTCTCGGCGCCGGCAGCACGATGGGCCTGCCGATGGCCCGCAATCTCGCGCGCGCCGGGTTCACCGTCCGAGGGTGGAACCGAACCGCCGACAAGGCCAGGTCGCTCGCGGACGACGGCGTCGAGCTGCTCGGATCCCCCGCGCAGGCGGTGCGAAGGCGCCGGCGTGGTGCTGACGATGCTGTCGGACGCCGACGCGGTGATCGATGCGGTCGAGGATGCGGCGCCGGGCCTCCGCGAGGGCACCGTCTGGCTGCAGATGAGCACGATCGGCGAGATCGGCACCGAGCGGTGCGCCGAGCTCGCCCGCGCGCACGGTCTGACACTGTTCGACGCCCCCGTGCTCGGCACCAAGCAGCCTGCCGAGCAGGGCAAGCTCGTGGTCCTGGCGTCGGGGCCCGAGTCCGACCGTGACCTGGTCCAGCCCGTCTTTGACGCCGTCGGGCAGAAGACGATGTGGGTCGGCGAGCTCGGCACCGGCACTCGCCTGAAGCTCGTCGTGAACGGCTGGGTGCTGACGGTCGTCGAGGGTGGCGCCGAGACGATCGCGCTAGCCGAGGGACTTGGACTCGACCCGTCGCTGCTGTTCGAGGCGATCGAGGGCGGCGCGCTCGACCTCCCTTACCTGCGGCTGAAGGGCAAGGCGATCGCGGAGCGCAACTTCGAGCCGTCGTTCCGGCTGACGCTCGCGGCCAAGGACGCCCGCCTGATCGAGGAATCGGCCCAGCGCCGAGAGCTCGACGTGCCGTTGTTCAGCACGATCCGACGCCGCTTGGCCGAAGGGGCGAAGGACCACGGCGACGAGGACATGAGCGCGACCTACTGGACGAGCGCCCCCGGCGCCGGATCCTGACCGCGCAGCGGGGCGTCAGGGAGCGTCCGGAGCGCGGTCGGCCTCGATCGCGTCGGCCGGCGCATCGACGATCTCCATCAGCTCGGTGACGCCGGTTAGGTCGAGCAGGCGCTGCACCTGCTCGCCGCCCTTGGTCAGGACGAACCGCCGGCCGGCTTCCTGCGTGCGCTGCTGGGCGTTGACGAGGACATGCAGCCCGGTCGAGTCCATGAACGAGAGCTTGCCCAGGTCGAGGACGATCACCGTGGCGTCCGAGGCGATCGCGCGCTCGAGCTCCTCCTGGAGCGCGGGACTCGACACCAGGTCGAGTTCGCCGAGCACTGTCAGCGTCGTCGCCCGACCGGTGGTATGCGTCTCTACGCGGAAGTTGCTCTGCAATGCTCGTTGCCCCTTCCTCGACCCCGGGCCCTCTCTGAGGGCGAGGAGAAAGCTACCAGGACCAGGCGTGGGCCAGCGGTGTCGGGCTAGGCGCGGGCGGGGCCTTATTCCCGGCGGTGATCGCGCATGGCCACGCGCAACGTCTCGTGGCCGTTGACGTCGCAGACCGTGAGCTCATCGGCGAGCGACACCAGCGACTCGGGGCTCTGGTCGGGCGCGCCGCCCAGCCGCCGGCTCGTACCGGTGCGTAGCGGCGCCACCGCGAACTCCAGTAGCTGGTCGTGGGCCTCGAGTGCGACGCTGATCGCCGTGCTCTGCGCGGCGCGCTTGGCATGGGCGCCGAGCGCGTCGGTGACCAGATAGACGTCCGCGCACCGGTCGAGCGAGAACCCGGCGCTCGGCGCGAGCGCGCGCCCGATGCGGCCGAGGACCGGCGAGAGCAGCTCCACGGGCGACACCGTCAGCACGACGTCCCCGGACACCGCGGACGGCAGGCGCGCCTGCCACACCTGCGGCGGATCGGCAGCCTGGTGGGGCGCACGGTTCGACGCTCCGCCGGCGCCGTCACGGAAGCACAGCCGCACCTCGGTCCCGCCGTCGGTGGCGCGGATGAACTCGGCGCGGTCGGCGAGGGCGCTCATCAGGGCCAGGCCGACCTTGAGTCCGTCGTGCTCGGGCGCGGCCTGCCGGATGCCGCGGCCGTAATCGCGAACCTGCACCTCGAGCCCGTCGGGAGCAAGCGCAAACTCGACCGAGAACGGCCCCGGATCGTCACCGTAGGCGTGCTGGATCACGTTGTTGCAGGCCTCGCTGACCGCGGTATTGACGTCCGAGAGCAGCTCGGTGCCGAACCCCAGCGCCTCCGCGGCAGCCGTGGACATGCTGCGAACCAGCCGTGCCGACTCGGGTCGGCTGGTCAGCTCGAGGCGGACCCTCGGTGAATCGATCTCTCCACTCATAGTCCCTAGCGCGTCAGTTGCTTAAGCAATGGCTACCCAAAGCGCGGGAGAGCAACCGCCTGAAATCCCAGCCGGGCGTCCGCTCTGCGGTTTCTCCGCAGCTCAGCCGGCGACCGAGGCGGCCTCGAGGTGGATCATCGATCGCCGCAGCACCCGCGACACGTGCATCTGCGAGCAGCCGATCCGCTGGCTGATCTCGCGCTGAGTGAGGTCCTGGACGAGGCGCAGGCCGAGCACCTTGCGCTCGGTCTCGGTCAGCGTCGCCCAGCCGGCCACCAGTGCCTGGCGTTCCTCGGCGAGCTCGAACCCTTCATCCTCGCTTCCGAGCGTCTCGCCGAGCGCGGACCGTTCCTCGCCGTCGTGGACGATCGGCGCGTCGAGCGATGCCGGAAGGTAGTTGTGAGCCGCGTCCAGCGCCTCGATCACCTCATCGGTCGGACACGACAACGCTTCGGAGAGCTCATCGACGGTCGGTGAGCGACCCAGCTGCGCCGACAGGCGTTCGGTGTGGCCGCTCGCCGCCAGGGCTCGCTCCTGCAGGTCGCGCGGGACGTGCACGGTCCACCCCTTGTCGCGGAAATGGCGCTTGAGCTCGCCCACGATCGTCGGCGCGGCGTAGCTCGTGAACTTCTTGCCGAGCCCGGGCTCGAATCGGCTGAGCGCGTTCAGCAATCCGAGCGATGCGACCTGGACGAGGTCGTCGAGCGGCTCACGGCTGTGGACATAGCGGAGTGCGAGCTTCCGTGCGAACGGGATGAAGCGTTTGACGAGCTCATCGCGCGCGCGTGGATCGCGGTCGTCGTGATAGGCGCTGAGCAGCTCATCGTCGCGAAGGAGCGCGAGCTCGAGCGCCGCGTCGGTGGCAGTGGCGGACATCGGACCTCCGTTTGGTGTTTCCAACGCGAGGTCCGTGCGAGGGTCCGCAGATTCGCGACCCGTCGGTCCGTCCCGTGCATGTCATCAGCACTCGAGGCGATACGGCAGCAAATTGCCGGACCACATCGGGCGGCACGTCTGAGTCTCTCCGCCGAATCGTGCCGCCAAACCTCATGGCGACGCCCGCGGATTCGGCGCGGACGATCTCAGGAGTCAGGGAGCGCGAACGAGCTCCCGCGCCGATCCCCCGTCCCGTGCAGGTCCTCCTCGATCGCCGCCGCGGTCCGGAGCGCGAGCGGCAGGAAGTCGCGCCGGAGCGCGGCCATCGACGCGCGGCTGGCGTGTACCGATAGGTTCAGGGCGGCGATCACCGTGCCCGACGTGTTGCGGATCGGCACCGCGAGCGACCGCAGCCCTTCCTCGAGCTCCTGGTCGGTGGCGGCGTAGCCCTGCCGGCGAACCGTGGCCAGCGTTGTGCGCAGCGCGTCCATGTCCTTCACGGTGTACGCGGTCAGCGGAACGACCTCGATTCGGTCGAGGCGCTGTTCGAGCTCGTCGTCGGGCAGTCCGGCGAGCAGCACACGGCCCATCGAGGTGACGAACGCCGGCAGGCGGGTGCCGACGGCGAGCGTGATGCTCATGATCCGCCGCGTCGGCACGCGGGCGACGTAAACGATGTCGGTTTCGTCGAGCACCGAGATCGAGCACGATTCGTTGACCTGGGCGACGAGCGTCTCCATGTGCGGCATTGCAACCTCGGGGAGGCTGAGGCTCGAGAGATACGCGTAGCCGAGCGCGAGCACGCGCGGGCGCAGCGAGAAACGTCCCTGCGAGAAGTTCACGTACCCGAGCTTCACGAGCGTCAGCAGGAACCGGCGCGCGGCCGCCCGAGTGAGGCCGGTTAAGCGCGCCACCTCACTGAGCGCTAGCTCACGGTGGTCCTCGTCGAACGCTCGGATCACGGCGAGACCCCGTTCCAGCGACTGCACGAAGTCCGAGCTCTGAGATGGTTTGTCGGTCATCTGGACGCCCTCGCGCACTCGTTCGGTATGCGAACACTAGCGAAACGAGGGCGCAGTAGGATCCGCTCGATGACCGAGGCCACCGTGGAGAGTGCCGTCGGGCCGGATGACGGTCGGCTCCAGCGGGTGGCGGGCGCGACGGTCCGCGATGCCGCGTTCGACGTCATGCGCCGACACGGATTGACGACGATCTTCGGCAACCCGGGGTCGACCGAGATCTCGTTCCTGACCGATCTTCCGTCCGACATCCACTTCGTCCTCGGCCTGCACGAGGGCTCGGTAGTGGGGATGGCAACTGGCTACGCGCTCGCCCGGGGAGAGCCGGCGTTCGTCAACCTGCACACGGCAGCGGGTCTCGGCAACGCGGTCAACGCGATCGCCAACGCGCGCGACTGCCGGGCGCCGCTCGTGATCGTCGTCGGTCAGCAGGACCGCCGGCAGATCGCGTTCGAGCCGTTTCTGACCGGGCGAGCGCTCGAACGGCTCGCCGGCGAGTATCCGGTCTGGCGCCACGTGCCCGCCCGTGCCCAGGATCTCCCGGGGGCGATCGCGCGCGCCTACCACGAGGCCAAGGCGGCTCGGGGCCCGGCGCTGCTCGTCGCGCCGATGGGCGACTGGCTCGAGCCCGCCGACGAGCTCGCCGCCGGCGCGCCGACGAGGCTGCTGCGCCCGCATTCGGTCGACGCGGCGCAGGTCGACGAGCTCGCCGAGATGCTCGCCGGCGCGGAGTCGCCCGCGATCGTGGTCGGGGCGGTCGGCGAGGGTTTCGACGGCTGGAACGCCGTGATCGCGCTCGCCGAACGCCTGCGCTGCCCGGTCTGGCAGGAGCCGTTCACACGCGCGGTCAGCTTTCCTCAGGACCACCGGCTGTTCGCCGGTCACCTTTCCTGGCAGCGCCGGCTCATGCACGACCAGCTGGCGAGCTATGACGTGGTGCTGACGGTCGGGACGAACGCGTTCAGGGCCTACCTGTACGACGAGCCGGTCGCGTTCGTCGGCCCGGACACGCGCGTCGCGGTGCTCACCGCCGATCCCGCCGAGGCCCACCGCAGCCCGTGCGACGTGGCCGTCGTGGCGCCCGTGGCAGCGGCGTGCCGGGCGCTCCTCGACCTGCTCCCCGAGCGCGCCGGCAACCCGCCCGAGCCCGTCCGGCGCCCGGCGCCGTTGCCGCCGCCGTTGCCCGGCGAGCCGCTGCGTCCCGGCCACGTGCTCGACGTGCTCGCGGAGCGGATGCCCGACGACGTGCTGCTCGTCGAGGAGTGCCCCTCCGCCCAGCCCGAGCTGTATCAGCGGATCCCGATCCGGTCGCCGTTCGGCTTCCTCAGCACGGCCAACGGCTGCCTCGGTTTCGGTCTGTCGGGCTCGATCGGGCTGCGCATGGGGCTCCCCGACCGCCCGGTCGTCGCGGTGCTCGGCGACGGCTCGACGATGTACGCGATCCAGGCGCTGTGGAGCGCCGCCCGCTACGACGTCGGCGTGCTGCTGATCGTGCTCGCGAATGGGCGTTACGCAGTCATGGACGCGCTCGCCGGCCGGCACGGCGGCGCCGGCGCGTGGCCCGGGTTCGAGGCGGTCGACATCGGCGGCCTCGCGCGCTCGCTCGGCTGCCCCTCAGTTCGCGTGGAGACGTACGATCAGCTCGTGGAGACGCTCGAGGGGGCACTCGACGGCCTCGCCGCCCGGCGCGAGCCGCTCGTGGTCGAAGCCGTGGTGGGGGTGTAGGCGGTGGGGGCGTAGCCGTGACCGTGACCGGATCGTCCAGGACCACTCCGGCTGACATCACCGCCGCCGCGCGGGCCAGCTTCGACACCTGCTCCGATCCCCGCCTGCGCGAGCTGATGCAGGCCTTCGTCGGTCATCTGCACGCGTTCGCGGTCGAGGTCGGGCTGACCGAGGAGGAGTGGCGGCGGCTGATCGCCACCGCCACCGCCACCGGCGACATCACCGACGAGCGCCGGCAGGAGTTCATCCTGTGGTCCGATGCGCTGGGCCTGTCGATGCTGGTCGATGCGCTCGCGCACGAGGTTCCTGCCGGCGCGACCGAGTCGACCGTGCTCGGGCCGTTCTACGTGCCCGGATCGCCGCCGCGCGAGTACGGCGAGAGCATGGTCGTCGAGGCCGGCGCGGGGACGCCGGCGTGGGTCTACGGTCGCGTGCTCGACGTGTCCGGGGAGCCGATCGCTGGCGCCGAACTCGACGTCTGGCAGAACGGCGCCGACATGCTGTACGCGGTCCAGCGCCCCGAGGCCGAGGAGGATCATCTGCGCGGCCGCTACCTGACCCGCGACGACGGCACTTACGCGTTCGTCGCGGTCCGGCCCGTCCCGTACCCGATCCCGCACGACGGCCCCGTCGGCCGGATGCTCGCCGCCAGCGGCCGCCACCCGTGGCGCCCCGCGCACATCCACGTCATCGTGCGCGCCCCCGGGTACAAGACCGTCACCACGCACGTGTTCGACGCCACCAGCGAGTACCTCGATTCGGACACCGTGTTCGCGGTCAAGCCGTCGCTGCTGCGGATTTTTGTCGAGCGCGCGGCGGACGACCCTGAGCGTCCGGCGAGCGTCGAGGGTGAATGGGTGTCGCTCGAGAACGACATCGTGCTCGCTGCGGGTGAGGACGCTGGCGCGGTCGTCGATCCGGGACGTACCGGCTAGCTCTGCCTTGCGGGGCGCGTTAGGATTCCCGCCATGGTCAACAAGATTGTCGACAATCGCCCGAGTAATGGCGGTCGGCCGTCACGCGGACGGGTCCGGCCCGAAGATCGTGTCCGCCCCGAGGACCAGTTACGCGACGCGATCGTCGCCGGTCGCTTTCAGCCGAGCGAGCGCCTGGTCGAGGCCGACGTGTCGAGGGTGCTCGGAGTGGGGCGCTCGGCCGTGCGTACCGCACTCGCCCGGCTCGAGCACGAGGGGTTGATCGTCCACGAGCGCAACCGGGGTGCGCGCGTGCGGTTGGTGGACGCGCGCGAGGCCGTCGAGATCCTCGAGGCGCGGGCGGTGCTCGAGGGGCTGGCCGCGCGCCGGGCGGCGCTCTGCGCGACTCCGGCCGACATCGACGAGCTCCGGGGGGTCCTCCGCGAGATGCGCCGCCACCTCGACGCCGGCGATCTGCTCGCGGCCTCGGATCAGAACGCCGTGCTCCACCGCCGGCTCCTCGAGATCTCCGGGCACTCGACTACCGAGCGGCTGATCGCGACGCTCAAGTCGCAGCTCGTCCGGTTCCAGTACCGCACGATCATGCTCCCCGGGCGCAGCGAGTGCTCGTTCGGTGAGCACACCGCGATCGTCGAGGCGGTCGCCGCCGGCGATCCCGACTCCGCGGAGGTGGCGATGCGCGCCCACCTGTCGCACGTGGCCGAGGCGCTGCGAGGGCAGATGGGATGACCGACACGCCGTCGGATCGCGCCCGCGAGCTCCTCCAGGGTGCGTATGACACGCACATGCATATCTCTCCGGATGTGGTGGAGCGGATCGTCGATGACATCTCGCTGGCTCGGACGTTCAAGGAGCTCGGGATGGCCGGGTTCGTGCTCAAGTCGCATTACGGGTCGACCGCCGAGCGCGCGAGCGTCGTGCGCGCGGCCGTGCCGGGCATCGACGTTCTCGGGGCGATCTCGCTGAACCGGGCGGTCGGAGGCATCAACCCGCTCGCGGTCGAGATCGCGGCGCGCGAGGGCGCCCGCACGGTCTGGCTGCCCACGGTCGACTCCGTCAACGAGTCGCACGAGCGCGAGGCCGCGGCGGGGGCGAAGGTGCCGGTATGGGTCAAGCTTCAGCTCGAGTTGCGCGAGCAGGGGATCGAGATCCCGCCGGTCCCGGTCGTCGACGACGGCGGACTGGTGCTCCCCGAGGTACGCGAGGTGCTCGGGATGATCGCCCGGCACGGGATGCTGCTCGCGACCGGCCATCTGAGCCGGGACGAGATCTTCGCGGTGGTCGACGCGGCGCTCGAGGAAGGGGTCACGGACATCGTGATCACCCATCCGGAGTTCCCCTCGCAGAGTATGTCCGTCGACGATCAGCGGTCGCTGGCCGACCGGGGCGCGTTGCTCGAGCGGTGCTTCACGACGCCTCACACCGGCAAGATCTCGTGGGAGCAGTGGTTGTCGAACATCCGCGATGCCGGGCCTGAGAGTTCGGTGTTGTCGACCGATCTCGGGCAGGTGTTCAACCCGCCGGTGCAGGACGGGATGCCCCTGATGGTCGACCGCCTGCTCGGCGCGGGCTTCAAGGAGGAGGAGGTGTACGTGATGGCTGTCGTGAACACGCGCCTGGTCGCAGGGGTGAAGGACTCGTGAGCGCACGCCGGATGATGGTGATCGGCGCGCACTCGGCCGACTTCGTGTGGCGAGCGGGCGGCGCGGTTGCGGTAACGACGGCGGGCGGTGGCGAGGCGAGCGTGATCGCCCTGTCCTATGGCGAGCGCGGCGAGTCCGGCGAGCTGTGGAAAGATCAGGATCCCGCCCACCCTCAAACGATCGAGAACGTCAAGAAGATCCGCCACGGCGAGGCCGAGCGCGCGGCGGCGGCGATCGGCGCTTCGTTCGATTGTCTGGATCTGGGGGACTATCCGCTCGAGATCGACGGCGACGGCCTGCGGCTGATCTCGGACAAGATCCGCGAGTTCGCACCGGATGTGCTGATCACGCACACCGATACCGACCCGTTCAATCCGGATCATCCGATCGCGCATTACGCGGTCGACCGGGCGCGGGGTCTGGCGGCGGGTGCTGGCGTGTCGAGCGCGTTCAAGACGATCGCTCCGCCGGCGCTGTTCCTGTTTGAGCCTCACCAGCCCGAGCTTTGCAATTTCACGCCGACGACGTTTGTGGACATCACCGCGGTGATGGAGAAGAAGCTCGCTGCGATGTCGGAGATGAAGGCGCAGAAGTATCTGCAGACGTATTACGCCGAGCGCGCGGATCACCGCGGGAACCACGCGCGGCGGTCGTCGGGCAACGCGGACATTCGACAAGCCGAGGCGTTCCAGCGGGTCACGCCCAACGTAGTGAGCGCGCTGTGAGTATTTACGACGACTTGGCCGAGCTGGGGTCCGCGACGGTGTACGAGGCGGGCGGCCGGCGTGGGTATGTGGAAGCTGACCTGGTGCAGGTCGTGCCGGGCTCGCGGGTCGCCGGGCCGGCGCGCACGGTCCGCTGCGCGCAGGACGACAACCTGATGGCGCACGCCGCGATTGCGGCGGTGCAGCCCGGTGAGGTGCTCGTGCTGACGATGCCCGAGCCACGGCCCGTTGCACTAATCGGCGACCTGCTCGCGACCCAGGCCAAGGTGCACGGCGCCGCGGCGGTGCTGGTCGATGCGGCGGCGCGCGACATCGACGAGCTGGTCGAGCTCGGATTGCCGATCTGGGCGCGATGGGTGCGGGTGCGCGGCGCGGTCAAGGAGGCCGTCGGGTCGATCGGCGATCCGGTGAAGGTCGGCGGCGCTCTGATCCGACAGGGTGATGTGCTCGTGCTCGACGCCGACGGGGTGGCGGTGGTTGAGGCCGAGCGTGTCTCCGAGGTGCTCGAGGCTTCGCGTGAGCGGGCCGAGCGCGAGGTGGTCAAACGCTCGAAGTTGCAGGACGGCGCGCTGTCCTACGACCTCGACGGACTGCGCGCGAAGGTCGAGGCGGCGAGTTAGGTGAGCGCCGAGCCTAAGGCGCCGCCGTCAGGCGCCGCCGTCAATACTCCAATCCACGACGTCGCCCACATCGCCCATGCTGAGCTGCTGACTCCGTACCCGACGGAGAGCCTCGAGTTCTTCGTCGAGCTGTTCGGGATGCAGATCGAGCACCGGGACGGTCAGTCGGTGTTCCTGCGCGGGTGGGGCGAGTATCAGCCGTACGGGCTGAAGCTCACCGAGTCAGAGCTGCCGGGTCTCGGGCACACCGGGTTGCGGGCGTGGAGCCCGGCGGCGCTGGAGCGGCGGGTAGCCGCGATCGAGGCTGCCGGTTTGGGTGTCGGCTGGAACGACGGGGACCATGGGCACGGCCCGGCGTACGAGTTCCGCGATCCCGACGGCCACCAGTTCGAGCTGTTCTTCGAGCAGGACCGGTACGTGCCGCCCGAGGAGCTGCGCCCGCGGCTCAAGAACGTGCCTCAGCGTCACGTCGACCGCGGCGCGTCGGTGAAGCGAATCGATCACGTGAACGTGCTCGCCTCCGAGGTCGCGGCCAACCGCCGGTTCGCCGACGAGGTGCTGGGGTTCCGGACCTACGAGCAGGTCGTCAACGACGACGGGTCAGAGCAGGGGGCGTGGATGAGCCTCACGATCGCGGCCCACGAGTTGATCTACACCGCCGATCACGCCGGCGGAAACGGTCGCCTGCATCATCTCGCGTGGTTCGTCGACACCCGCGAGGAGCTGCTCCGCGCCGCCGACCTGTTCCTCGACGCCGACGTGCCGATCGAGGCAGCGCCGTCCAAGCACGCCGTCGCGCAGGGCATGTTCCTGTACGTGTACGAGCCGGGCGGGAACCGCGTCGAGGTCACGACCGGCACCCACTTCATCTACGACCCTGCTTATCCGCCGGTCGTGTGGACGCAGGCCGAGCGCGCCCGCGGGCAGGCGTGGGGGGTCAAGACGATCGAGACCTTCCACACCTACGGAACCCCGGACCTGAGCGGGAAGCCTCCCGGCCCGCCGATCCCGCCGACGAGCGAGGTGCCGATGCTCTCGCAAAGCGTTCACGCATGAATGGCGATCGCCTCCTGATCCGGGAGTTGGTCGAGAACTGGGTGGTGTGGCGCGATGCCGGCGACTGGGACCGGTTCGCCACCGTCTGGCACGACGACGGCTTCATGATGGCCACCTGGTTCCAGGGCCCGGCCGCCGACTTCATCCGGGTCAGCCGCGAGGGGTTCGAACGCGGTGTCAACATCCTGCACTTCCTCGGCGGCAACTCGGTCGACGTGGCAGCTAAGGCGCCGCCGTCAGGCGCCGCCGACAAACCTAATGAGGCGCCGCCGCCAGGCGCCGCCGACAATGCCCATCGTCGCGCGATCTCGCAGACGAAGATGACGATCTCGCAGCGGGCTGACGTGCACGGCGTGTCGTGCGACGTGGTCTGCACGGGGCGGTTCTACGACTTCCTCGAGCGGCGCGACGGACGTTGGGGGATCGTGTTGCGCCAGCCGATCTACGAGAAGGACCGTCTCGATCCGGTCGCCCCCGGGGCCACGCTCTCGCTCGATCCGGATTTGCTCGCCGGCTTCCCGGTTGGGTATCGCCACCTCGCGTACGCGCAAACACAGATCGGATACGACGTCAAGCGCGACATGCCCGGCCTGGTCGGTCCCGGCGTCGACCGCCTCTACCGCCGCGGCGCCGAGTGGCTCGCCGGCGGGGAGATCGGCGACCCGCTGAAGACGATCGATTGAACCGTCCGCGCGCCCAGTGGCCGCGGTCCTCGGTGCTGCTGGTCCTCGGCATGGTGCTGGTCGCCGCGAACCTCCGCCCGGCCGCCGCCGGCATCGGTCCCCTGATCGACCGCATCCAATCGGACACCGGCCTGTCGGGCACCGGCGCCGACGTGCTCGTGACGCTGCCCGTGCTGTGCTTCGGCGCGCTCGCGCCGTTCGTGCCGGCGCTCGCACGGAGGTTCGGCGCGCGCCCGGCGGTCGCCGGCGCGCTCGTGGTGCTCCTGGTCGGGCTGCTCGTCCGACTGCTGCCCGGTCTCGGCTTCCTGTTCGTCGGGACGGCGATCGCCGGCGCCGCGATCGCCGTCGGGAACGTGCTGCTGCCAGTGCTGGTCCGCGGCAACTTCCCCGACCGTGTCGGCCTCGTCACCGGGATGTACAGCACCACGCTGATCGGGTTCGCCGCGCTCGCCGCCGGCATGTCGGTGCCGATCGCGAACGCCTTCGGTGGCGGCTGGCGGCCCGGGCTCGCCGTCTGGGCGGTCCCCGCGGCGATCGCGTTGCTCGTATGGGCGCCGCAACTCGCGCGCCGGCGTGACACCGGCGGCGCGCCGGCGGATCAGCTCGCGGGCGCGCGCTCGCTCATCCACGACAAGGTCGCCTGGGCGGTCACGATGTTCTTCGCGATCCAGTCGGCGGGCTTCTACGCGACGCTCGCGTGGCTGCCGAGCGTGTTCCACAGCCACGGGGCGAGCAGTTCGAAGGCGGGGCTGCTGCTCAGCATCGCCTTGGTCGTCGGTCTGGTCCCCGCGCTCACGGTGCCAACGATGGCGGCCCGAGCGCGTGACCAGCGTACGTTCGTGTGGGTGTTCGTGGCGTCCATCGCCGCGGGGTGGATCGGGATCATCGTCGCGCCGATGTGGGCGCCGTACCTGTGGGTGGTGCTGCTCGGCTTCGGCCAGAACGCCGCGTTCCCGCTCGCGCTGACCCTGATCGTGCTCCGCGGCGGCACCATCACAAGCACCTCCGGCCTGTCGACGCTCGTGCAGACCGTCGGTTACCTGATCGCCGCGGTGGCGCCATTTGCGATCGGCGCCGTCCACGACGTCAGCGGCTCGTGGACGCCGGCGCTGTTCGTCCTGCTCGCGCTGCTCGTCCCCCAGCTGATCGTCGGGCTGGCCGCGGCCCGCAACCGGCTCGTGGTCCCGGCAGGCGCCGGCAGGGTGCCGGCGCTCGATGGCGCCTGAGTCGCCGGCGCTGGCGCCCGGTGGGTCATATCGGCACACTCGGCGCGCGCCAGCGGCCGAGATGCGTCAGATGACCCATATTCGTGCCTGAATCGCCATTCGCCGTCCACGGGGCGGCGAGTGTTGCGTTATGACCCACCGACCCTCGCCCAGCCCAGATGCCCGCCGTAAATCCGGGCGACCGGCGACCCCCGGCCCGGTGCCGACCGAGCCACCGCCACCACCCTCCCGACGCCGACCGAGCCACCGCCACCGACCCGCCCGACCCCCGAACACCCCGCTGTGATTGGGTATTGCGCTATCAACCTTCTTGGTATAGTTCGGCATGTGCCCCAATGTTCTTATCGCGAACACGGCGGGGTCGACCGTGGCGCGCGATGGGAACGCCGGCGATGCGAACTCAGCCGCGGCGGCGCCCACCGCGTGCCGCGACGGCCCCGCGAACTCAAAGGCCACGCGAATGGCTGAGCTGATGTCGCTCACCGACGCCGTCGAGTCGCTCGTCAACGACGGCGACTCGCTCGCGCTCGAGGGGTTCACGCACCTGATTCCGTTCGAGGCCGGCCACGAGATCATCCGCCAGCGCCGGCAGGACCTCGAACTCATTCGCATGACCCCGGACCTGCTCTACGACCAGATGATCGGGATGGGCGTGGCGCGGCGGCTGGTGTTCTCCTACGGCGGGAACCCCGGCGTAGGCGGGTTGCACCGCTTCCGCGACGCGATCGAGAACGGCTGGCCGCGGCCGATCGAGATCGAGGAGCACAGCCACGCCGGCATGGCCAATCGCTACGCCGCCGGGGCGGCCGACCTACCCTGCGCGGTCATGCGCGGCTACGTGGGGACCGATCTGGTGTCGCACACCACGGTGGCGCCGATCACGTGCCCGTTTACCGGCGAAAAGCTGACCGCAGTCCCGGCGCTGCGCCCGGATGTCGCGATCGTCCACGCCCAGGAGGCAGACCGCGACGGCAACGTGCAGCTGTGGGGGATCCCGGGGGTGCAGAAGGAGGCGATCCTGGCCGCGCAGCGGTCGCTGGTGACGGTCGAGCGAATCGTCGACGAGCTCGAGCCGCGTCCCGGCGGGATCACGATCCCGGGCTGGGTTATCGGCGTGGTGGCGGAGGCGCCCGGCGGCTCGCGTCCGTCCTACAGCCTCGGCATCACCGACCGCGACAACGACTTCTACAAGTTCTGGGACAAGATGAGCCGCGACCGCGACGAGTTCACCGAGTGGATGAACGCGAACGTCCTCGCGAACAGCGGGGCCGCGAAAGCATGACCGTCCAGGACCGCGCCACCGACCCCGACCAGGCGAGCGCCGGCGAGATCCAGACGATCGTCGCCGCGCGCCGGCTCCGCGACACGAAGACGGTGTTCATCGGCGTCGGCCGCCCGAGCACGGCCGCGATCCTGGCGCGGATGGTCCACAACCCCGATCTCGTGCTCGTGTACGAATCGGGGACGATCGGCGCGAAGCCGTTCCACATCCCGCTGTCGATCGGTGACGGCGAGCTCGCACAGACCGCCGACTCGGTCGTGTCGGTGCCGGAGATGTTCAACTACTGGATCGGGCCGGGGCGGATCGAGGTCGCGTTCCTCGGCGCCGCCCAGATCGACCCGTACGCGAATCTCAACTCGACCGTGATCGGCGACTACGACCACCCGAAGACGCGCCTGCCGGGCGCCGGCGGTGCGCCCGAGATTGCGGCGAGCTGCGGTGAGGTGATCGTGATCGCGCCGCACGCCAAGCGCACGTTCGTCGAGAAGCTCGACTTCCGCACGACCGTCGGCCACGGCGACGGGGCGGCCGGGCCTGTCACCCGCGAGAGCCTCGGCTTCCGCGGCAAGGGCCCGACCGCGGTGATCACCGACCTCGGCGTCCTCGAGCCCGACCCCGAGACCAAGCGCCTCGTGCTCACCCAGATCCACCCCGGGGTCGATGTCGATCAGGTCCGCGAGGCCACCGGCTGGGACCTCGACGTGAGCGACGACCTGCAGACGACTGAACCCCCCACGGCGAGCGAGCTAGAAGCGCTCCGGGAGCTGCTCGGCCGGTGAGCGCCGCGTACGTCCTCGACGCGGTTCGCGCGCCGTTCGGGCGCTACGGTGGCGGGCTGGCCAAGGTACGCCCCGACGACCTTGGGGCTCACGTCGTGAAATCACTGCTCGATCGCAGCCCCGGGCTCGACCCGGAGCGCGTCGACGAGGTCATGTTCGGCGACGCCAACCAGGCCGGCGAGGACAACCGCAACGTCGCGCGCATGGCGTGGCTGCTGAACGGCCTGCCGACGAGCGTTCCTGCCACCACGATCAACCGCCTGTGCGGCTCGAGCCTCGACGCGACGATGCAGGCCAGCCGGGCGATCGAGACCGGCGAGGCGTCGGTCGTGCTCGTCGGCGGGGTCGAGTCGATGAGCCGCGCGCCGTGGATCCTGCTCAAGCCCGAGCGCGCGTTCCCGACGCAGCAACAGGAGCTCTATTCGAGCACGCTCGGGTGGCGGATGGTCAACCCGAACATGCCCGAGCAGTGGACGATCTCGCTCGGGGCGAGCGCCGAGAAGCTCGCCGACATCTACAAGATCTCGCGCGAGGCCCAGGACGCGTTCGCGCTCCGCAGCCATCTCAACGCCCAGGGCGCCTGGGACAGCGGCTTCTACGGCGAGTGGGTCGTCCCGGTGCCCGACACCGAGCTTGAGCGCGACGAGAACATCCGCGCGGACACCTCGCTGGAGAAGCTCGCGAAGCTCAAGCCGGCGTTCGTGAAGGACGGCACGGTCACCGCCGGCAACTCATCTCCGCTCAACGACGGCGCCGGCGCGGCCCTGCTCGCGGACGAGAAGGGCGCCGAGGCCGTCGGCAGGGACCCGATCGCGCGGATCGTGTCGCGCGGCGCGGCGGCCGTCGATCCCGACGTGTTCGGGATCGCCCCGGTCAAGGCCGCCGACATCGCGCTCGAGCGCGCCGGCATCACCTGGGAGGACGTGTCAGTTGTCGAGTTGAACGAGGCGTTTGCCTCGCAATGCCTGGCCGACATCGGCGAATGGAAGGGGCTGGACCCCGACAAGGTGAACCCAAACGGTGGCGCGATTGCACTCGGCCATCCACTCGGGGCATCCGGCGTCCGCATCCTGGGCGGGCTCGCTCACGAGCTCAAGCGCCGCGGCGGCGGCTTTGGAGTCGCCGCTCTGTGCATCGGTGTCGGTCAAGGCCTGGCAGTCGTACTGGAGGCATAGAGAACACATGACCGAGGAGCTTCAGACCGAGCCCCGCGAGGAGCGTCAGATCTACGACCCGATCGGAGAGACGCCGACGAGCTACCTGCGGGAGCCCGACGGCGCTCATCCACCGCTCGACTACCCGGGCTACAAGTCGACCTCGCTGCGCCACCCCAAGCAGCCGCTGATCTACCTGCCGCAGACGATCACCGAGATCACCGGGCCGCAGCTCGGTCCGGTGCTGATGGGCGAGACCGACAGCGACCTGACGATCCAGCACGCCGGCGAGCCGATCGGCGAGCGGATCGTCGTGTCCGGGCGCGTGTTCGACACCGAGGGCAAGCCGCTGCGCCGGACGCTCGTCGAGATCTGGCAGGCGAACGCAGCCGGGCGGTACAAGCACCGCTGGGATCGCTGGCCGGCGCCGCTGGATCCGAACTTCACCGGCGCCGGGCGCTGCATCACCGACGACGAGGGCCGCTACCGGTTCACGACGATCAGACCGGGGCCCTACCCGTGGGGCAACCACTACAACGCGTGGCGACCGGCCCACATCCACTTCTCGCTGCTCGGCCGGGCTTTCACCCAGCGGCTCGTGACGCAGATGTACTTCCCGGGCGACCCGTTCTTCCCGTACGACCCGATCTTCAACTCGGTCCGCGACGAGCGCGGGCGCGAGCGGATGATCTCGAGCTTCTCGATCCACGACACCGTGCCGAACTGGGCGCAGGCGTTCGAGTGGGACATCTACCTCCGCGGGCCCGGGGCGACGCCGTTCGAGGAGGAACATTGATCTTCGAGACGACACCCTCGCAGACCGTCGGCCCCTACTTCGCGATCGGACTGCCGTTCGACGTCGGGCCGTTCGCGGTGGCGGAAGGGACCCCGGGCGCGATCCACATCACCGGCACGATCTTCGACGGCGCCGGCGTGCCGATCCCGGACTTCCTGCTCGAGACCTGGCAGGCCGACCCCGACGGGAACTTCGCGGACGTCCACGGCTACGGCGGCCCGTCGACGCTCGACGGCTTCCGCGGGTTCGCCCGCTACGGCGTCGAGGACGGCGACGGGACGTTCGACATCGTGACCGTCAAGCCAGGCTGCGTCCCCGGCCTCGCCGGCGCGACGCAGGCGCCCCACATCGACGTGTCGGTGTTCGCGCGCGGCATGCTTCACCGCTCGGTCACCCGGATCTACTTCGCCGACGAGGCCGAGGCGAACGCCGGCGATCCCGCGCTCGTGCGGGTACCGGTCGAGCGCCGGGCGACACTGCTCGCGCAACCGACCGACGGCGGTTATCGCTTCGACATACGGTTCCAAGGGCCCCACGAGACCGTCTTCTTCTCGGTGTGACCGCAGCGGTTGGCAGATAACTCGCCCATACCGCGAGTTATCTGCCACGCACCCCGCTACGGCACCCTCATCCCCATCAACCGCAGATAGCGCGTCACCGCCTCGGCCCGATTGGCCGCGTGCAGCTTGCGCAGGATGCTGTTGACGTGGAACTTGACCGTGCCGCTCGAGATCACGAGCGCGTCGGCGACCGCGCGGTTGCTCGCGCCGTCGGCGAGCAGCCTCAGCACGTCGAGCTCGCGCCGCGTGAGCAGCCCTTCGAACACGACCCGGTCGTCGCGGCCGCGGCCCGCCGGCGACGGCTCGGGAAGCGGCGGTAGCGGCGGTAGCGGAGCATGACCGCCGGCGGACAGAGTCACGGGCGCGTCGGTCAGCTCGCTCGAGCGGGCGCCGACCCAGTCGAGGAACTGGCGCATCTGGTCGCGCTCGGAGCGCAGCGTGCGGCGCAGGCTCGTGCTCTCGTACGCCTGGGCGAGCCCGGTGGCGAACTCCCACAGCACGTCCCGGTCGAGCACGTCGAGCGGCTGCCCAGGCCCTCGGTCGGCGTGGATCACGCCCGCCACCTGGGGGCCGACGAGCAGCGGGGCGGCGGAGTACGAGCGCCACTCCATCAGCTGCGCCCACCCGCGATCGACGCGCGGATGGACGTCGGCGTCGACGACGATCGTGGCCCGGCGCCGGCGCAGCAGCTCGGTCTCGATCAGTGTGTGCTCCAGCCGCAGCGGATTCGCCTGGAGCTGGGCGAGCGTCGTGGCCGCGGCGCGCTCCGCACCTGAAAACCACACCGCCTCGGCGACCATCCGCCCGCCCTTGACCAGACTCAGGATCGCGCGCTCGAACGCCGAGCCCGCGCACAGTGCCGCCGGCGCGCGCGCCAGCATCTCGCGTGGCGAGGTGACCTCGCGCAGCTCGGCGATCGCGCCCTGAACGCGCTCGAGCGCATCGAACCGAGCCTCGAACCGCTGGCGCAGCCGCTCGAGCGCCGCCTCCTGCTCGGAGACCCGGCCGACCCCCAGCTCGTCGTCGGGCAGATGCGAGCGGAGCTCCGCGATCAGCGCGCGCAACCCCGCCAGGTCGGCCCCGCCCGAGCCGGCGCGGGCGTCCGGTGCAGCGGGCACTCCGAGCAACTCGCGCGCCTGCGCCGTGACGTCCGCCAGCCGACGCTGAAGCTGGTCGCCGAGCGGTCCGCCAAACACGTCCGCGGTCGCGCTCATCCCGCGCCACCCGCGCCCGCGCCAGCGCCACCCGCGCCACCCGCCGCCACCGCCACCGCCACCGCCACCGCCACCGCCCGCGCGGGCGTACCGCGACACCGCATCCGCCCGGCTCGTCGCCCCGAGCTTGCGCAGGATGTTCTTCACGTGGTACTTGATCGTCCCCTCGCGGACGACGAGCGAGCGCGCGATCTCGAGGTTGGTCTGGCCGCGCGCGAGCAGCCGCAGCACCTCGAGCTCCCGCGCGGTCAGCGCGTCGGCCAGGCCCGGATCGGATGGGCCGGGGCGAGGGCCGGCGTCGCTGGCGTCGGTGGCGAGCTGGACGAGCCGAGTGCTCATCCACTCGACGGCCGATCGCAGCTCGTGGTGGTGGCGTTGAAGCATCTCGCGAAGTACCGCGCGCTCGAACACGCCGGCGAGCCCCTCGGCGTACCGAGACGCGACCTCGACGTCGAGGGCATCCAGCCGGCGCCCGCTCGGATGGGCATCGCCGTGCAACAACCCAACCGTCACCCCCTGCACGACGAGCGGCGCAACCACGTAGCTGTTCCAACCGAACGCCTCGAGCAGCCGTCGAGCCCCGCGCGAGCGCGCCACGCGCGCCGGCACGATCTCGGTCCGCTGGCCGCGCGCGACCTCGTCCTCCACCAGCGGGTACTCGAGCCGGACCGGCGACTCGCGCAGAAGATCGAGCGCGGCGGCCGCGGGCTCAGCCCCAGACGCGCTCCACACGCCCCGCACGTGCAGGGCCTCCCCGAACACCTCGCCGACCATCACCCGATCGAACGCGGAGCTCGTCCCGAGCTCGTCGGCGGCGCGGTCGAGGATTCCCTGCGGCGAGCCGATCTCGCCGAGACGCCGGACGGCGTCCGCGACCCGCTCGAGCGCATCCGAGCGCCGCACATAGTCGGCCTCGACGATCTCGCGCTCGAGCCCGAGCAGCTCGACGAGTACGCGCTGGACGATCGCCGCGTCGGTCGCCACGTCAGCGCCGCCCGGGGGTTGGGATGAGCGGGCGGCGCCGGGTGGTTAGACGTGCGGGAACGCCGGCGGGCGCGTCCGCTCGAGCAGCGCGTACCGGCACGCCGCGTCGTGTCCGACGCAGCTGATTCCAAACGGAAGCCCCGCGCGCTCGACCGCCAGCCACGCTTCGCCTGCACGCCCACTCGGCACGAGTGCCAGCGCCCGGCGGTCGGACTGGAGCAGCCATGAGGCGGGGACGTCCCCGACCTGGCCGTGCGTGAACGGCGCCACCGTGCGCGGATCGCCCGACTCGCCGAACGCCCCGAGCGCCCGCAGAACGCCGTCCGCGCTCCGGCCGAGCAGCCCGATCGCGGTCAGCTCGTCCGAGGCGTTGCGGACCACCATGCCCGCGATGCGTCGGGCGTCCGTGTGCAGCCGCTCGCGCAAACGCGTGCCGGTGTCCGGATCGGATAGGACGATCACCCGCCCTGGGGCGTCGCCGCACCACCAGGCGTTGCCGGCGCTCAGCACGCCGCCGGGCGAGACCACTTCGCCGACCAGCCGCGACGTCAGCGCCGCGAGCTGGGCAGGCGGCGCCTCGAGCACGAGCTTGCAAAGCTCGGAGCGGTCGACCAGGCCGACGGCCCGCACGCACACGGCGAGCTCGGCAGCGGCCGAACCGAAGTTGATCGCAAGCGGTCGCCCGCCGCGAGTCGCGAGCACCGCGCCCGCCCGCCGCAGGACCACCTCGAGCGGAGCTGCAGCACCATCGGATCGGGCGGTCGCCGACATGCGGGAGAAGGTACCGCCGACAGCGCCGGTCCGCCCTGCTCTTTACTCCTAACTTACCTGTCCGATAGAGAGGTAGGCGCGCCGATCGCATCGCGGCCACCAGGGTACCCTAGTCTTCGGGCCCTCTCTAAAGTCTAGGCTAATCCGGCGCTGCGAGAGTGGCAGACCGGCACGCTCGCAGGCAAGCTGTGAGCGTTCGCCGGCGAACGGACCTAAAAGCCCGTACCGGCGCGGCCGCGACGGCACGGAGGGAGATCTAGAGTGAGCACGCACGTGACCCCGACCGACGGGCAACCCGCCGCCGGTGAGCACATCGAGGGCCGTTACGAACGGCTCGCCCGGTTGATCGCCACCGACCGTCCGGTGATCATGGACGGCGCCACCGGCACCGAGCTGATCCGCGTCGGCGGCGAGCGACCCGAACTCGAGGACCACCTGTGGGGGCTGACCGCAATCCTCGAGTCTCCGGTCGACGTCAAGACCGTCCATCGCCGCTACATCGACGTCGGGTGCGACGTGATCAGTACCGACACCTGGGGGCTCGCCACCGCGCTCCGCAACGGCCGGGCCAATCTCTGGGAGTCGACCGAGCCGGTCCACTGGATGGACCTCGCGCGCCGCGGCGTGCACCTGGCCCGCGAGGCGGCCGCCGAAGCGAACCGTGAGGACGAAGTCGCGGTCGCGTTCAGCATCAACGGCGACGTCGACACCCCGGACGGCCGCGAGACGATCCGTCTGCTCGCGCGCGCATTCGACCACGACCCGCCCGACCTGATCCTGGTCGAGACGCTGACGCTCGTGCGCAGCTCGACGTACGCGACCGTCGAGGCGCTGCTCGACACCGGCCTACCCGTGTGGCTCAGCTTCCGCCGCTGCCGCCACGGCGTCTGCGGTGTGTACGGCGAGCATTGGGGCGGCCCCGAGGGCGACGCGTTCGGACGCGCCGCGCGCCGGTTCGAGGAGATGGGCGTCGGCGCGCTCGCGATCAACTGCCTGCCGCCCGATCACGTGACCGGGATGCTCGCGTGGCTGCGCGACTTCACCGACCTGCCACTCGGCGTGTACCCGAATCTTGGTTACCTGTCGGCGGCCGGCTGGCGTCAGGAGGCCGGCGTCGGCGCCGAGGAGTACGCGGAGCTCGCGGTCCGCTGGCGCGAGGAAGGGGCGCAGATCGTCGGCGGCTGCTGCGGCGTCGGTCCGGAGCAGATCGCTGCCGCCCGAGCGGCGCTCACCGACACCAAGCCGGGTCACACCCGTCCCGAAGCGCTGCCGAACGAAGGCGCAAGTGCCGCGATCTCGATCGAACCCAAGCGCACGCCGGCGGCGCCGTGGACCGACTCGCGCGGGCGGACCATGTACCCGCTCGACTTCCCCGACATCACCGTCGAGCCGGACGTGTTCGCGCCGACGCAGGGCAGCTTCCTGGTCTGGAAGTACTTCTACCGCGAGGCGATCGGCGCTCACCAGCGCTGCCTGGACATCGGCTGCGGAACCGGGCTGCTCGCTGTCCAACTGGCCCGCAACGGCGCCGCTCACGTGCACGGGATCGACATCAACGCCGCGGCGGTCAAGAACACGATGGCGAACGCGTTCCGAAACGGCGTCGCCGATCGCGTGAGCGCGGCCGTGCAGGACCTGTATCCATGGGTCCCCGAGGAGCGCTACGACGTGATCGTCGCGAGCCTGTATCAGACCCCGGTCGACCCGTTCGAACCGGTCGTCTCGCACCGTCCGCTCGACTACTGGGGGCGCGGCCTGATCGACCACCTGCTCCGGATGCTGCCTGAGGCCCTGGCGGACGACGGGACCGCATACGTGATGCAACTGTCTATCATCGGCGAGCGGCGAACCACGCAGCTGCTGGACCGCCTGGGCTATCAGGCTCGCGTCGTGGACTTCGGCTTGTTCGAGTTCACCGAGCTGTTCAGAGACGCACGGGACCAGATCGCGCGCGTCGAGGACCTCTCTGACGCCTATCACCTGAAGCTTGGCGCGACGGATGTTATGGCCGCCTATCTGCTCGAGATCACCCGTAAGGACAAGGAAACGAGAAGACCATGACCTACGCCGACAACGAGTACCTGTTCACATCCGAGTCCGTCACTGAGGGTCACCCGGACAAGGTCGCTGACCAGATATCCGACGGCGTCCTCGACGCGGTCCTGCGCGACGATCCGTTCGGCCGCGTGGCGTGCGAGACGCTGGTGAATACGGGCTTGGTAGTGGTTTCCGGGGAGATCACCACGTCAACCTACGTCGACATCCCCGAGGTGGCGCGCGAAACGATCAAACGGATCGGCTACACGAACGCCGAGTTCGGCTTCGACTACCACACGTGCGCGGTGATCAACGCGATCGACAAGCAATCGCCGGATATCGCCCAGGGCGTGGATCAGGCCTACGAGACGCGCACGAATACCCGCTCGACCGAGAGCGACGCGCTCGACCTCGCGGGCGCGGGCGACCAGGGGATGATGTTCGGGTACGCGTCGAACGAGACCGAGGAGCTGATGCCGCTGCCGATCTCGCTCGCGCACAAGCTCGCCAAGCGCCTCGCCGACGTCCGGCGCGCCGAGATCCTGCCCTATCTCCGTCCCGACGGCAAGACCCAGGTGACGGTGCGCTATGTCGACGGCCGGCCCGTCGAGGTCGAGAAGGTCCTGATCTCGACCCAGCATCGCGATGGTGCCGAGTCGCTGCTCAAGGAGGACCTCTGGGAACACGTCGTCGAGCCAGAGATGCCCGATGACCTGTTTGACCCCAAGAAGCTCCGCCGCAACCTGCTCGTGAACCCGACGGGCCGGTTCGTGATCGGTGGGCCGATGGGCGACTGTGGTCTCACGGGTCGGAAGATCATCGTCGACACCTACGGCGGGATGGCGCGTCACGGCGGCGGTGCGTTCAGCGGCAAGGACCCGTCCAAGGTCGACCGGAGCGCGGCCTACGCCGCGCGGTACGTCGCCAAGAACGTGGTGGCGGCAGGTCTGGCCGAGCGCGCCGAGCTTCAGGTGGCTTACGCGATCGGCGTCGCGCATCCGGTGTCGACGATGATCGAGACGTTCGGGACGGAGAAGGTCCCGCGGTCGAAGATCCTCGAGCTGATCAACGAGCACTTCGATCTGCGTCCGGGCGCATTCCGGCAGTACCTCAAGCTGCACCGGCCGATCTATCAGAAGACCGCGGCCTACGGCCATTTCGGCCGCGAGGATCGCGACTTCACCTGGGAGCGGACCGACAAGGCCGCCGCGCTCCGCGAGGCCGCGGGCCTCGGCAAAACCGCAGAAGTTCTGAGCGCGTGAGCATCACCGTAGTCGGGTCGGTCGCGTTTGACGCGGTCAAGACGCCGTTCGGCGAGCGCGAGCGCATGCTCGGTGGCGCCGCCACCCACTTCGCGCTCGCGGCTTCGTTCTTCGACCAGGTGCACGTCGTCGGCCGGGTCGGCGCGGACTTCGGCGAGGAGGACATGGCGGTGCTCGCCACCCGCGGCACGAACGTCGAGGACGTCGAGCGCGTGCCGGACGGCAAGACGTTCTTCTGGGCGGGCGAGTACGGCTGGGACCTCAACTCGCGCGAGACCCTCGACACGCAGCTCAACGTGTTCGAGGACTTCAAGCCCCGGCTGTCGGAGCCCTCGCGCGAGTGCGACGTCCTGTTCCTCGCCAACATCCAGCCCGAGCTCCAGCTGAGCGTGCTCGAGCAGTGCGGGCAGACGCAGTTCGTCGCGATGGACTCGATGAACCTATGGATCGACATCGCGCGCGACGCGCTGCTCGAGGTGATCCGCCGCGTCGACTGCGTGGTCCTCAACGACGCCGAGCTTCGCCAGCTGACCGGCCGCGCGAGCATCCTCGCCGCCGCGCGCGAGGTGCTGGCGATGGGCCCGTCGTCGGTCGTGTCCAAGCAGGGCGAGTACGGCGCCGCGCTGATCACCGCCGAGGAGTTCTTCGCGATTCCGGCGTATCCGCTCGAGACCGTCGTCGACCCGACCGGCGCCGGCGACACGTTTGCGGGCGGGTTCGTCGGCTACCTCGCCCGCCACGTCGACCGCCCGCTGACCGATCCCGTGATGCGCCACGCGATGGCGTACGGGACCGCGCTCGCGTCCTACAGCGTCGAGGAGTTCGGCACCGAGCGGACCGAGCGGCTGACCGCCGTGGAGGTCGACGCCCGCGTCGAGGACCTACGGCGCATTACGCAGTTCGAGCATTCGCCGGCGCCGCTCGAGACGTCGTGATCGGTGGCGCCGTCGCTGCTGCGCCTGCTGATCTCGTGCCCTGACCGACCGGGAATCGTCGCGGGCGTCTCGCGCTTTCTGTACGAGTCCGGGGCGAACATCGTCCGCTCGGACCAGTACTCGACCGACCCCGAGGGCGGCACCTTCTTCCTGCGGATGGAGTTCGCTCTGGCCCCCGAGAAGCGAGACGGCCTCGGTGAGCGGTTCGGCCTGAAGGTCGCCGAGCCGCTCGGCATGACCTGGCGGTTGTGGGATAGCGCGCGGCGCAAGCGCATCGCGGTGCTGGTGTCGCGCTACGACCACTGCCTGCTCGACCTGCTGTGGCGCTGGCGCCGCGGCGAGCTCGAGGGGCAGATCGTATTGGTCGCCTCCAACCACCCCGACCTGCGCGAGGACGTCGAGCTGTTCGACGTGCCCTACCACCACGTCCCGGTCGACCCGGACCGCAAGCCCGACGCCGAGGCGAAGCTGCTCGAGCTGCTCGACGGCGAGTGCGAGCTCGTCGTTCTGGCGCGCTACATGCAGATCCTCTCCGCCGAGTTCCTCGAGCGGCTGGCCGTGCCCGTGATCAACATCCACCACTCGTTCCTGCCGGCGTTCGCGGGCGCGAACCCCCACGCGCGCGCCAAGGCAAGGGGAGTCAAGCTCGTTGGCGCCACCGCTCACTACGTGACCGAGGAGCTCGACGCCGGCCCGATCATCGAGCAGGACGTGATGCGGGTCAGCCACCGCGACGACGTCGCAACGCTCGCTCAGATAGGCGCGGACGTCGAGCGCACGGTGCTCGCGCGGGCCGTGCAAGCGCACTGCGAGGACCGCGTGCTTCGCCACGGCAACACGACCGTGGTGTTCTGAGCGGAGCCGCGAGACCGCGCCGCCGTGACTCGCGGCGCGACCGCCACCTCCACGAGCGCCGCGCTCCGCCTCGGCATCGTCAGCGCGTAGCCGTGCGGGCCGCGCGTCAGCGTCTCGATCTGGCGTGCTCCGATCCAGGTGCCGTCGGGCCCGAGCCGCTGGCCGTCGAGTGTCTCGCCGGTGGTCGAGCTTGCCGACGGCGCCAGCAGCCGCTGCACGGTCGCCGGTGCCGAGGCGGGCAGGCGCAGATCGATCCGCACGGTGCGGTTGCTCTTGTCGATCACGAGCACGTGGAGGTTCCCGCCGCGGACGCGTACGGCCCACGCGCTCAGGTTCAGCGAGCGCGCATGGGCTACGTGGACCCGGACCAGGCGCGCATCGGCGCCTAGCGTCCGCTCGAACATCAGCAGCCCGTACAGCAGCGGCCGCGGCGTGAGGCCCCGGCGCGTCAGCGAGAACGGCGCGTTGATCGCGTACGCCCGGACGTGCAGGTTGACGCCGTTGACGCCTGCGCGCATCAGCGTGAACAGCGCGTCGGGCGCCCACAGCGCGGTCGCGAACGTGTTGCTGACGCCGGCCTTGCCGCCGCACGTGACCGAGTTGAGCTCGGTCAGGCGGAACTCCAGGCCGGCTCGGTGGGCGACCGCGACCGCGCCGGCGATGTTCTTGGTCAGTCCGCCCGACGCCTGCCAGCTGAGCAGGCGCGCCACCGTCGGATAGCCCGAGTTGGACTTCTGCTTGATGCACGCCGAGTACGGATACAGATGGGCGCTCACCGCTCCGAGCTCGGGGCGCTCGTCGGCGATCAGCGTCTTGATCCACCCCAGGCTGCTCCTCGGATGCGCGACCGCCGGCCCGATCAGCGGAATGTCGGGCGCGCCCTCGCCGAGGACGCGCGCGTAGTTGTAGAAGTCGTCGACGTAGCTGTCCGGGGTGAGCTCGAACGGCAGCGGGCGGGTTTCGAGCGGCGAACGTGCGATCGTGGTCATCCAGTACGACCGCGTGTACAGGTCGGGCTCGTTACCGACCTCGAATCCGACGATGCTTCCGCGCGGGAGCGACGTCTCGGCCGCGCGCGCCCAGGTCGCGGCGGTCAGCGGTGTGTCGGTGACCAGGTTCAGGTCGACGATCAACCTCACGCCGTCTCGCTCGACGAGGCTTCGCAGCCGCGCCAGGAACTGAGGCGTCACCGCGAACGCCCACGCCGGCATCCGCCGCGCCTTCGGGGCCCAGAACGAATGGTCGGCCGAGTCGCCGCCGATCCGGAGCACGAGCGGACCGTCGCCGGGCACGTGCAGCATCGACAGCACGCGCTCGAACACCGCCATGTTGCGTTCGAACAGCGGTAGCGCCCAGTACTCGGTCGAGAGGCCGAAGTACGACGCGGGAACGCTCTCGCTCGAGGCGTCCGGGGTGATCGTCAGCACCGCCTGGCCGGGCGTCATCGGATGCGTCGTCCTCTGGCCGGGCGCCCGTTGCGCGGAGGCGAACTCGGCGGGATGCCGAGAACCGGCGGCGGCACCGGTGATGCCGTCGCTGCCGGGCACCGCGAGCGCGATCCCCGAGGCGAGCAACGCCACCGCCACGATCGCCGCGGCAACCAGTGACAGCCTGCGCCGCCACAGATGGCGGCCACCGCCCTCGGTGAGCATCGCGCGTCGAATCAGGGCTCCTTCCCTTCCCTCGCAATCGACCTGCCTGGTGGCCCTGAGGCCTCTATCGGCCGAGCATAAGCGAGCCATGACCCAAATCTGGGTCAGTTGGATGACCCTTAACCGCGCCGCGCGGCGGACCTAACACGGCTTAACGCGGCCCACCTCGAAAGGTGGGATGGGAGCCCACCCCGCCCGCCCACCCCGCCCGCCCCGACGCGTCACTCGTCGCCGATGACGACCTTCATCACGTCGTTCGGGTTCTCGATCGCGAACCGGATCGCCGCCGGTGCCTCATCAAGCGCGAACCGGTGGCTGATCAGCGGCGAGAGCAGCGGCGTGTTGCGCTCGACCACCGCCACCGCCTCGCCGAACTCCTCCGCGCCGCAGCAGCTCACGCCGAGCAGGTCGAGCTCCTTCTCGGTCAGGCTGCCGAGCCGGAACGTGACCTCGTCGGACGACATGCCGACCTGGATCGCGCGGCCGGCGGAGGCGACCATCTCGATCATCGCGCGTACCGCCACCGGCGCCCCGGTCGCGTCGAACGCCGCCGGCGGGCCTGCCGGCCCGGCCCAGTCGCGCGCGAACGAGACCACGTCGGCGAGGGTGGTCCACACGAGCGTGTCCGCTCCCATGTCGCGGCTGAGTGCCAACCGCGTGTCCTGGAGGTCGACGACGAGCACGTCCGCGCCGCGCTCACGCGCCACCAGGCAGATGCACTGGCCGATCGGTCCGGCGCCGAGCACCACGGCCCGCTCGCCGGGAAACACGTTCGCACGGTTGACCGCGCGCACCGCGATCGACACGGGCTCGGCGAGCGCCGCCACCGCGGGATCGTCGGCCTCGATCGGGTACACCTGCTCGGCGGGCACGGCGAGCAGGTCCTGCAGGCCGCCGTCGACATGGATCCCGATCAGCTCGAAGAAGTCGCACGTGTTCGGGCGCCCGACACTGCACGGGTAGCACTCACCGCACGCGCGGAGCGGCCACACCGCGACCCGGCGGCCGACCACGAGATCCTCGCGACAGCCGGGCCCGACCGCCGCGATCGTGGCCCCGATCTCATGGCCCTGGACGCGCGGGAACTGTGACCCGCCCGCTTCAGCGGACAGCTCGCCGAGGAAGAAGTGGTAGTCAGAGCCGCAGATCCCGACCGCCTCGGGCCTAACGACGACGACGCCCGGCCCGGGGTCAGCGGGATCGGAGCGCTCGAGCAACGACATCGAACCGACGCCGTCGGTGACCGCAGCGCGCACTAGTCCCCCCACACCTCGGCCGCGGTCTCGACGATCAGCTCGAGCTTGGCGATCTGCTCCTCGCGGGTCAGCGCGTTGCCGTCGACGGTCGAAGAGAAGCCGCATTGCGGCGACAGGCACAGCCGGTCGATCGGCACGTACTGCGCGGCCTCCTCGATCCGGCGCTTGAGCAGGTCCTTGGACTCGAGCTCGCCGCGCTTGGTCGTGACCAGCCCGAGCACGACGTACTTGCCGTCGGGCACGAACCGCAGCGGCTCGAACCCACCGCTCCGGGCGTCGTCGTACTCGAGGAAGAACCCGTCGACCTCGAGCCCGCCGAACAGCGCCTCGGCGACGAAGTCGTAGCCGCCCTCGGCCGCCCACGAAGAGCGGAAGTTCCCGCGGCACAGATGGGTCGTGACCGACATGCCGTCCGGCCTGCCCGCGAGCGCGCGGTTGATGTTGCGCACGTACTGCTCGTGGAGATGCTCGACGTCGCTCGCCCCACGCTGCCTCATCAGCTCGCGCTGGTGCGGGTCGTTCAGATAGGCGAGCGAGGTGTCGTCGAACTGGACGTACGTGCACCCGAGCTCGCCGAGCGCGCGCAACTCGTCGGCGTAGGCCGCAGACAGGTCGCTCCAGAACTCGTCGACGTCGGGATAGACGCGCTCGTCGATGGCCGCCCGGCCGCCGCGGTAATGGACCATGTTCGGGGACGGGATCGTGAGCTTGGACGTCGCCCCGTCCACGGTCGACTCCAGGAACTCGAACGCCTCGGCGAAGATCGTGTGGTCGAGGTGGACCTTCTCGGTCACGCGGAGCGTTGCCGGCGTCCACTCGACCGTCCCCTCCTCGTTGCGGAACTGGACCTTGGTGTCGCCCGGCGCGTGCTCGATCCCGCCCAGCTGGAAGATGAAGTCCATGTGCCAGGTGGCCCGGCGGAACTCGCCGTCGGTAGCTGATTGCAGCCCGGCGTCGCGTTGCAGGCGCACGACGTCGCGGATCGCGTCGTCCTCGACCGCGCGCAGCCGGTCGGAGTCGATCCGGCCGGCGGCGTGGTCCTCGCGGGCGCGCAGCAGTTCGGGCGGACGTAGCAGGCTTCCGACGTGGTCAGCTCGGAACGGCGGGGTGGTGCGCATGCTGGGCGCCTCAGTCCTTCACGTTGATCTCGACGCGGACGCCGTTCGGATCCTCGATGAACATCTGCCGGATTCCTCCTGGGACGTCGTTGGTTACCACCGGAACCCCGCGCTGCTGCAGGCGCGCGATCAGCTCGTCGTAGTCGCCGGCGGTGAAAGCGATGTGGTCAATCGGGCCGGAGCCCGAATCGACGCCCGAATCGACGCCCGGGTCGCGCTCGGGGACCGCGAGCCCGAGGCTGGCCGCGTGGGTCGCGTACTGGCGACGCTCGGCGATGTGGACGCACGCGCTCGTCCCGGCGTCGGCGTACAGCCAGTAGCCGGGGAACGCGAGCGGCGGGCGGTCGCCGACCTCGAGCCCCATCGCGTGGCGGTAGAAGTCGCGGGTGCCGTCGATGTCGTCGCTGAGCACCAGCACGTGCTCGATCGCAGAGACGCTCATGCGGGGCGCGGCTGGGCGCCCGGGACCATCTTGGCACCGCCCGAGCCGTTACTGCCCCGGAGCAGGTATGCCGACTGGAGCATCTCCGGCTTGTCCCGTAGCTCCTTCGCCATCCCCGAGAACTGGATCCGGCCGCCCTCCATGATGTACGCGCGGTTGGCGAGCCCCAGTGCGAGCGCCGCGAACTGCTCTATCAGCAGCACCCCGACCCCCGTTTCCGCGATCGACCGGATCGTCGGCACGAGCCGGTTGACGATCACCGGCGCGAGCCCGAGCGAAAGCTCGTCGATGAGCACGAACCGCGGGTGGGACACGAGCGCCTGGGCGAGCACGACCATCTGCTGCTCGCCGCCCGACAGCGAGCGCGCCGGGTAGTCGAGCCGCTTCTCGAGCTCGGGGAACAGCTCGAGCGCGCGCTTGTAGCCGGCGGTCGCATCGGCGCTGGAGAGCGCGTAGGTGGCGACCCGGAGGTTCTCGGCCACGGTCAGCTGTGGGAGCAGCCTGCGGCCTTCGGGAACAATCGCAATCCCGGCTTGCCGGATCCGCTCCGGGCGCTTGCCGGCGAAGTCGACCTCGTCGAGCATTACCTTGCCCGCCGCGGGCTTCAGCACCCCTCCGATCGCGAGCACCATGCTCGACTTGCCGGCGCCGTTGGGGCCGAGCAGCGCGGTGATCTCGCCGGAGGCGATCTCGAGCGAGACCTCGCGCACGACGTTGCGCCCGCCGCGCTTGACGGTGAAACTCTCGACCCGGAGCGTCTCGGCCGTCGCGCTCACGCGACTTCCTCGGTCCCGAGGTACGCGCGGATCACCTTGTCGTCGCGGAGCACCTCGGCGGTCGGGCCCGACGCGATCATCTTGCCGAAGTCGAGCACCGCGGTCACCTCGCAGCACGCGGACACGAGGCTCATGTCGTGATCGACGAGAATCGTCAGCGCGCCGGAGTGCTCGGGGATCTTGCGGATTACCTCGCCCATGTGCTCGGTCTCCTCCTCGGGCAGTCCGGCCGCGGGCTCGTCGAGCAGCACCAGCCGGGGCTTCCCCACGACCGCGCGGGCGACCTCGACCATCCGCCGCTGCCCCGCGCCGAGTGTGCCGACGTGAGCGGCCGGATCGAGGTCCAGGCCGACGAACGAGATCGCGTCGAGCACGTCCTGCCGGCGCGTGGAGCCGCTCATCTTCGAGTGCTCGTGGATCATCGCGACGTTGTCGAACACCGACAGCTCTTCGATCGCCTGCTCGGTCTGGAAGGTCCTGCGCACGCCCCAGCGGGCGCGCCGGAAGTGGGTGATCGACAGCAGGTCCTCGTCGAACGCGGTCACGCTCCCCGAGACGGGCTTGACAAACCCGCTCAGCACGTTGAAGAACGTCGTCTTGCCGGCGCCGTTGGGGCCGATCAGGCCGCACGTGCCGCGCTCGAACTTCACGCTCATCTTGTCGAGTGGGGTCACGCCGCCGAAGCGGACCGTGAGATCCGAGACCTCAATCATGGCTCACCGCTGGCCGGGGCCGACTCGCGCCCCTTGAACAGCCGGCCGATCAACCGACCCAACCGGGCGATGTCCTTGGGCATCTGATCGACGATCCCGCGCGGCGCCGTGGTCAGCACCTGAAGGACGCCGACCCCGAACAAGATCGTGAGCCAATCGGGCGAGATTCCCCAACTCGTGAACAGCGATGGCAGGAACTGGAGAAAGAGTCCCGCGATGACGGCTCCCCACATGCTATAGGCGCCGCCCATCAGGACCACCGCGAGCAGCGTGATCGAGTCCTGGGTCTGGAAGTCGATCGAGTACAGGTAGTGGAGCCCGCCCGCGAGCAGGCCGCCCGCCACACCGGTGACGAACGACGCCAGCGCGAACGCCCACAGCTTGTACATCGTGGTGTTGATCCCGGCCGCGAGGGCGGCGGACTCGCTCTGGCGGATCGCTGCCCATGCGCGGCCGGGCCGCATCTTCAGGTGTGCGAACACCAGCACGAACATCAGCGCGGCAACGACCACCGAGTAGCGGAAGTACGACGTCTCGCCGGTGGCGATGCTCGGGCGGCGAATCGGCGGGATGTGAACCGAGCTGCCGTTGTAGCCGAGGAAGCCGTGGCCGCCGTTGGGGAAGTTCGTCGTGGCGAGCACGACCGTGATCGCGCCGGCGAGCATCAGCGTGATCAGCGCGAGGTACAGCCCGCTGAGCCGCAGCGCCGGCAGGCCGACGAGCGTCCCCAGGACCATCGTGATCAGCCCGGACGCCAGCAGCACGACCGGGAACGGCAGCGAGGTCGCGAACAGGAGCCTCGCCGCCACCCAGGCGCCGATCGCCAGCACCGCGGCCTGACCGAGCGACACCATCCCAACCCGGCCCACCAACACGCCGAGGCCGAGGGCGACGATCGCGTAGATCGCCACCTCGATGCTCGCGTCGATGTAGTACGTGCTGAATAGCGACGGCACGACGAACAGCACAACCAGCAGCAGCACCGCGATCGCAACCGGCTGCACGAACGTGCGCGCGTCCATCGAACGCCGCGGCGACGGTTGCGGGGCCGCCGGCGGCGGGGCGGTCTCCACGCCGGCGGAAGCCACGATCCTAGAAACCCTCTCGCGACACCGAGATCACGCGCCGGCGGTTGATCACCAGCAGCGCCGCCGCCGCCAGCACGAACGGCGTCATGTCGCGGTAGTTGGTGAGCGATTGGATCGGCGTGATCAGCGCGTCGATGGTCCCGATCACGAGCGCGGCCACGAATGTGATCGGGATCGATCGCAGCTGGCCGATCAACGTGGCCGCGAGCGCCGATAGCACCAGGAACGTGAGCGTGGTCGCGTCGAGCGCCACCAGGTCGGCGAGCAGGATCCCGGCAAGGCCGGACAGCATGCCGCAACCGAACCATGCCGCCGCCTCGACCCGCCGGACCGGCACGCCCAGGGCCGCGGTGATGTCGCGGTCGTTCGCCATCGCTCGCATGGCCGTACCGAGCTTCGTGTATCGGAGGAACGCCGCCGTCAGGATCGTGATCACGAGGCCGAGGACCAACGCGATCACGTTCGTCCACTCGACCAGGATCCCGGCGACCGTGAACGTGTCGTTGTCGGTCGGGAACGAGATCGAGCGCGACGCGCCCCCACTCGACGTCCACAACAGGTCCATCACGCCGAGCAGGATCAGCGTCAGCCCGAGCGTCGCGGTCGCCTTGACCAGCGGGTCGCGCTTGGCCAGGGCGGGGCCGAACACCGTCCCGTAGACGAGCGTCAGGACCCCGCCGAACAGCACGGCCAGCAGATACGCGAGCCACTCGTTCCAGCCCGCGTGGTTGATCAGTTGCCACGCGATCAGGGCACCCATCGCTCCCACCGCACCGAAGGCGAGGTTCAACACGCCCGTCGCTCGGTACAGCACCACCATCCCAACCCCCGACAGCGCATACACCGCACCGAGCGAAAGCCCGGTTACTAGAAACGGCTGGAAGTCCTGCCAGCTCGGGAGGCCGAGAATGCCGAATGTGACGAGCAATGTCGTGTTAGCTGGGTGCCCTGATCGCTTGTGAATCCTACTTTGTCGCCTGCCGGCTCACCTATCCTGCCGGCACTCCCGGTGCCGACGGTGCCGTGCCGGCCACCGCGCGGTAGGCGGCGATCTGCGGATCGCTGGCGGAGATCAGCGTACAGCCCTGGGCCAGCACCATCTGGCCGTTCTGGGGCGTCACGGTGATGTCGTCGTTGTCGGCGATATGCATCGGGTAGTCGCCGAACGTCCACAGTGCGCAGTGCTGGCCCGTGTCGAAGTTCTTCACGCTCTGGAACGCCTTGTTGACGCTCGCGACCGTGTACGGACCCTTGATCGAATTCAGTGCGTGAACCGCGATCTCACCCATCGCGAAGCCGAACTGGCTGAACGACCCGATCCCGCCCGAGACGTCCGAGCCGTACTGCTTGAGGATCGCCTTGTAGAGGTTCATCGTCGGGGTGTTGGTGGTGTCCGGGTTCAGGACCTCCGAGTTGACGAAGAACTTGTGGTTCCACTTCGGTCCCAGCGACTTTGCCAGGAAGTCGGCGTCGCACGGAGTCGAGCAGCCCCACGCCTTGACGCGGTCCTCGAGCCCCAGCTTCTGCGCGGCCTGGAGGATCACAAGCGCCTCGGGCGGAGTGAAGTTCAGCACCACGGCGCCGTTCGGCCCGGCGTCGTCGACCTCCTTCAGCGCCACCGAGTTGGCATCGCTGATCGGCACGTTCTCGGTCAGCTGCGTGACTGGCACATGGGCCGCTCCTGCCACCGCCGCCGGGCCGGCGGCGATGTAGCCGGTGCCCGGGACGTTCGACTGGTCGAACACGATCTTGCTCGGGTGCAGGCTGAGGACGTACTGCACGGCTCCGTCGGAGCTGTACCGCGGTCCCATGTTCACGTCGGCGATGTTCGGCGTCGAGTAGCACTCCGGCGCGATGCCGGCGGCGATCACGTAGTACTTGAGCTTCTCCCAATAGGCATGGTTGATCGTGCACTCGAGGATGCTCGAGCTCCCGGAGATTCCGAGCACGTGATCGGTCTGGACGAGCTTGGTCGCGTCGGCCGCGATCTGCGCAGGCTGCGTCGGCTCGGTGAGCTTGTAGAGCACGATCGGGTGGCCGTTGACGCCGCCGTTCGCGTTCACACACGCGAAGTACGCACCCTCCATGTTCTGGATGTCCGTGAAGTCCGTCCCGGGCTGCTTGGTGTTGATCGCGCCCAGCGGGATCGGGGTGCCGGTGGCCTTGACGCCGGCCTTGGGTCCGCACGACGAAGTGTCTGTCGATGCGGTCGTCGGGGCACTCGCGCTTGTGGATGAGCTCGATGACGCGGCGGGGGCCGCCGCGCTGCTCGTCGAGCTGCTGCTGCTCTTACTGCTCCCGCAGGCCGCCAGGAACAGCACTCCGAGAACCGCGACGAATGACAGCCCAAATCGCACGCGCGGCGTGTGGTGGAACTTCCTCACCGATCTCCTCCTCCTCGAGGCATTATGTGGTTAACCCGCCCCAGGGTTGGCGAGCCGGGCGATACTAATCGGTGGGTCGGTTGCATGCAATAGCTCCTAACACGACCCCAAGAATGAGAGTTCTGGGAGCTTGGGCCGTCTGTTTTGCATGCAATCGCGATGCGGGGCTAGACTGCCGCGACGCCGCATCCGCGGCGCGGAGGAGCGAGGTGAGAGGTGTCGGATCGAACTCAGACGACGCGAGCGCTGCTTCGCCTGCGCGAGATGATCCTGAGCGGGGAGTTCGCGCCCGGGGAGCGCATGTCCGAGCTGCGGCTGGTGAAGCGGTTGGGCGTGTCGCGGACGCCGCTGCGGCTGGCGCTGGCAACGCTCGAGCACGAGGGCTTGCTGCAGGGCCTGAAGTCGCGCGGGTACGTGGTGCGCGAGTTCACCAAGGCCGACATCAGCGACGCGATCGAGCTGCGGGGAGTGCTCGAGGGCACCGCCGCCCGGTTCGCCGCCGAGCGTGGAGCCACGCTGAGCGCGGTGGGGGAGCTGAGAGAGATCAGCGACGCGATCGCGGAGATAGTGCACCGAGCCGACTACGAGTCGTTCGAGCGATACGTCGATCTCAACGAGCGCTTTCACGCCCGGATCCTGCAGATGGCCGGAAGTCCGATGCTCGAGCGCGCGCTCGACGGCATCATCGGCCTGCCCTTCGCGGGCCCCAGTGCGTTCGTGATGGCGCAGGCCGTGCTGCCCGAGTCGCGCGACATCCTGGTGATGGCTCACCGCCACCATCTCGGCCTGATCGACGCGATCGAGCGCGGCCAGGGCGCCCGGGCCGACAGCCTCGGGCACGAGCACGCGCTGCTGGCGCGGACGAACCTCGAGGTCGCGCTCGACCACCCCGAGGTGCTCGAGCGAATGCCCGGCGCCTCGTTGCTGGCGCGTCCGGAGCTCGAGCGGGCGGGAGACGCCCCGCTCGAACGGACCGGGCGAGCTCCGCTCGAGCCGGTCTGAGACAGACGCGTGGCCGGTCTGACCCGGCCCGCGCGGTGAGGCACCCCCCTGACCTGGTGCTTACCCTGGTCGGTCACGGGGGTGCCATCAACGCTCGCGCGTTGCGACTCTGCTAGCCGGTGGGTGGATTCGTCGAGGGCGCCGTTCCCGCGGCGCTGCGGTATTGCGCGATCTGCGGATCCGCCGAGGACACGTTGAAGCATCCCTGCGCCGTCACCATCTTCCCGTTGTCCGGCGTCGTCGTGAAGTCGGCGTTGTTCGGGATGTGCAACGGGTAGTTCCCGTACACCCACGGCTGGCACAGCAGCTCGGTCTTCTGATCCTTGATTGCCTTGAACGCCGCGTTGACGTTCGCGATCGTGTACGGCGCCTTGACGGTGTCCAGCGCGCCGACGCTGAACTTCCCGAGCAGGTAGCCCATCTCAGTGAACGAGCCGAGACCGCTGGTCGCTTTGCCGTACTGGGCGAGGATGGCCTTGTACTGCTGCATCTCTGGACCGTTGTGGTCGTCGGGCGAGGTCAGCTCGGCGTTGACGAACAGCTTGTGGTTCCACTTCGGTCCGAGCGACTTGGCCAGGAAGTCGGTGTTGCACGGCGTCGAGCAGCCCCAGCCCTTGACGTGGTCCTCGAGTCCGAGCTTCTGCGCGGCCTGAAGAATCACCAGGGCCTCGGGCGGGGTGAAGTTCAGCACCACCCAGCCGTTAGGTCCGGCCTTGTCGACGAGGTTCAGCGCCACCGAGTTGGCGTCGGTGATCGGCACGTTGGCGGTCGACTCACTGATCGGGATGCCCGCGGCCTTGGCCAGCGCCGCCGGGCCGGCCGCGATGTAGCCGGTGCCGGGGACGTTCGACTGGAGGAACACGATCTTCGACGGGTGCTGGCTCAGCCCGTACTGGACGGCGCCGTCGGAGCTGTAGCGCGGGCCCATGTTGACCGCGGCGCTGTTCGGCGTCGACCAGCACTCCGGGGCGATGCCCGCGCCCATCTCGTAGATGCCGAGCTGCTTCCAGTAGCTCTGGTCGATCGTGCACTCGAGCAGATCGAACACGCCGACGATCCCAACTACGTGGTCCTGCTGGATCAGCTTCTTGGCCGCCGCCGCGACCTGCGCCGGCTGGGTCTGGTCGTAGATCACGAACAGCTTCACCGGATGACCGTTGACGCCGCCGTTCGCGTTTACGCAGTTGTAGTACGCGATGATCATGTTCGGCCCGTCGCTGAAGTCGGTGCCCGGCTGCTTGGTGTCGATCGTGCCGATGTTGATCGGCGAGCCGGTGGCCGCGACGCCTGGCTTGGGCCCGCACGAGGACGTGCTGGTCGACGCGGTGCTGGCGGCCGTGGTGCCGCTCGTGCTCGAGCTCGTCGCGCTCGACGCGCCACTCGCGCTGCTGCTCGAGCTGCTGCTGCCACTGCTCCCGCAGCCGGCCAGCAGCATCGCCGCGCCGACCAGCACTGCGAGCGCGATCAGCGTGCTGCGGGTGACGCTTGCGCGCAGGCGCCCCGCATGGTGGGTGATCCGCACCTCTCGTCCTCCTCCTTGAAATGATTTGGTTGAAACCGCCCCGTTTGGCGAGGGAGGATCTTATTCGGGCATCGTGCTGTATGCAACGCATGCCTAACAGGACCAAAAGAAACCCGTTTGGGGCCTCTTCGGGCGGTTCTTGCATACAGGAGCGTCGGGAGCGATACTCCCGCACGCCGATGGTCAACCAAGCCAACCGCACGCAGATGACGCGTGCGCTTCTCGCGTTGCGCGAGCAGCTCCTGAGCGGCGAGTTCAAGCCGGGCGAGCGCATGTCCGAGCTGCCGCTCGTCGAGCGGCTGGGGGTGTCGCGGACGCCGTTGCGCCTGGCGCTGGCGGCGCTCGAGCACGAGGGACTGCTGCGCGTGCTCCCGACCGGCGGCTACGTCGTGCGCGAGTTCACCCAGGCCGACATGCGCCAGGCGATCGAGCTGCGCGGCGTACTCGAGGGCACCGCGTGCCGGTTCGCCGCCGAGCAGGGAGCCAGCCGGCGCGACCTGCGCGCGCTGCGCGCGATCAACGAGCAGGTCGAGCCGCTCGTGCACCGCGCCGACTATGAGTCGTTCGAGCGCTACATCGCGCTCAACGGCGAGTTCCACGAGCGTCTGATCAAGATGGCCCACAGCCCGCTGCTCGAGCGCACGCTCGACACCGTTCTGAGCCTGCCGTTCGCCACCCCCAACGCGCTCGTGCTCCAGCACGCCCAGCTGCCGGAGTCGCGCGAGATTCTGATTGTCGCCCACCGGCAGCACCTGTGGCTGGTCGACGCGATCGCCAACCGAGAAGGCTCTCGGGCCGACAACGTCGCCCGCGAGCACGCGCGGCTGTCGCTGACGAACCTCGAGATCGTGCTCAGCCGGCGCGGAGTGCTCGAGCAGCTGCCCGGCGGGTCGCTGCTGACACTCGACGGGGAGCTCGAACCGGTCTGATCGCTACGGCGACGCGATCGCTCCGTGCTCCCAGGGCTCGGCGTCGCGCTCGCCCCACTCGAGGGCGACACGTGCGGCGGCTTCGATCTCCTTGGCTCCCGGTCGATAGGCATCCTCGAGCGACGGGCTGACCGGCACCGGCGTGTACGGCGCGCCGACGCGCTGGATCGGCGCCTCGAGGTAGTCGAACGCGGCCGCCTGGAGCTGGGCCGCGAGCTCGGCGCCAAACCCGCCGGCGGTCACCGCCTCGTGCGCGACGACTGCCCGGCCCGTGCGCCTGACCGACTGCGCGAGTGTGTCCAGGTCGAGCGGCACGAGCGTCCGCGGGTCTATCACCTCGGCCTCGATCCCGTCGGCCGCGAGTCTGTCCGCCGCTTCGAGCGCGTCGCCGACGAGGCGTGACAGAGCGACGATCGTGAGGTGGCGGCCGTGGCGGAGCGTTCTTGCGCTTCCGATCGGTACCGGCTCCGGGGGGTCCGGGACGGTCTCGCGGCGGAAGTACAGCGACTTGTTCTCGACGAACACGACCGGATTCGGATCGGCGATCGCGGCCTCGAGGAGTCCGGCGGCGTCGGCGGCATTGCTCGGCATCACGACCTTCAGCCCCGGCACGTGCGTCAGCCACGCCTCGAGGCTCTGGGAGTGCTGGGCGCCGTTGCGCTGTCCGGAGCCGCCCTGGGTGCGGAGCACGAGCGGCACCGTCAGCTGCCCGCCCGACATGAAGTGCGCCTTGGCTGCCTGGTTGACCAGCTGGTCGAGCGCGAGCGTGATGAAGTCGATGAACATGATCTCGACGACGGGACGGAGGCCCGCCTGGGCCGCGCCGATCGCCGCTCCGCAAACCGTTCCCTCGCTGATCGGCGTGTTGCGCACGCGCTTCCGTCCGAACTCGTCGGCGAGCCCGGCGGTCACGAGGTACGGCCCGCCCTCGGCCACGTCCTCGCCGAGCACGATCACGCGCTCGTCCCCTCGCATCGCGCGCGCGAGCGTGGAGTTGATCGCCTCGACGAACGTGGTCTCGATCTGCTCGGTCACTTCGCGTAGACGAGTTGGGCGGACAGGGCCGGGTCCGGGAATGGGCTGTCGCGCGCGAATCGCACAGCCGCCTCGATCTCCTCGCGGGCGTCGCGCTCGATCATCTCGGCTTCGTCGCTCTCGATCCAGTCCCGCTCGACCGCGCGCTCGGTCAGCCGGGCGATCGGATCGCGCGCCGTCCATTCCCGATCGGCCTCGGGGTCGCGGTACTTCTCGGGGTCGCCCTCGTAGTGGCCTCGCCGGCGGAACGTGAGGCACTCGAGCAGGAACGGCCCCTTGCCGGCGCGCGCCTGCTTCAGGTGCTTGCCGAACGCGCGATGGACCGCCGGGACGTCGCTGCCCTCGACGGTCTTGCGCTCGAACCCATACGGCGCGACCACGTCGGTGACCCGATCGATCGTCGAGTGCTCGGCGCGCGAGGTGAACTCGGCGAAGCCGTTGTTCTCGCACACGAAGATCACCGGCAGCCGCCACAGCGTGGCGAGATTGATCGACTCGTTGAAGTGCCCGGCCTGGACCGCGCCGTCGCCGAAGAACACGACAGTGACCTGGTCTGAGCCCTTGAGGTGCTGCGCGAGCGCTGTCCCGAGCGCGAGCGGGAGGTTGCCGCCGACGACGCCGGTCGCGCCCATGAACCCGTGCTCGGTGTCGACCAGGTGCATCGAGCCGCCGAGCCCCTTGCAGACTCCGTCCGCGCGGCCCATCAGTTCCGCCATCAGCCGGTCGACCGGCGCGCCCTTGGCGATCGCGTGGCCGTGCGCCCGGTGGCCGCTGTAGACCGCGTCATCGTCGCGAAGCTGGCGGCACACCGCGGCGGCGACTCCCTCGCCGCCGATGCTGAGGTGGATCAGCCCGTGCACCTGCAGGCTTCGCTTGAGCTGTGCGACCCGCTCCTCGAACAGGCGGATCCGCCACATCGTGCGCAGCAGGTCACGCGCCGTCTCGGCGCCGAGCGCGGAATCTCGGGCCACGTACTGCCTTTACGCGGCGACGGGCGCTTCGCCCAGGACCTGGCGGACCGAGCCCGCGATCTTCTCCTCGTTGGGCATGACGTACGCCTCCATCGGCTCGCTGTAGGGGACGGTCACGTCGAGCGCGGTCACCTGCGCGATCGGCGCTTTCAGCGAACCGAACCCGTGCTCGGCGACCTCGGCCGCGATCACCGCCGAAGCACCGCCGTGGCGCGTGCCCTGATCGGCGATCACCAGCCGGCCGGTCTTCTCGACCGAGGACAGGATCGTCGGCATGTCGAGCGGGTTAAGCGTGCGCGGATCGATGACCTCGGCGTTGATGCCCTCCTTGGCGAGCGTCTCAGCGGCCTCGAGTGCCCGTCCGACGGTCCAGCCGGTGGCGACGATCGTCACGTCCGAGCCCTCACGGCGAACGGCGGCCTCGCCGAACGGCACCACGTACTCGCCCTCGGGGACGTCGCCGTGCTCGAGTACCTGCAGGTAGTTGATGAGGTAGCAGACCGGGTTGTCATCGCGGATCGCGGCCGCCATCAGCCCCTTGGCGTCGGCTGGCGTCGACGGCAGCGCGATCTTCAGGCCGGGGAAGCCCATGAACATCCCGTAGATCGAGCCGGTGTGCTGCCCGGCCCAGCCCGCCGTGAACCCGTAGCCGGCCTTGAACACCGCCGGCACCTTGACCTGCCCGCCGCTCATGTACCGCAGCCGCGGCGCCTCGTTGACGACCTGGTTCATCGCCACCAGCATGAACTCGGCCATCAGTAGCTCGACCACCGGGCGATAGCCGGCGAGCGCGAGGCCGACGGCCATCCCGATCTCGGCCGTCTCGGAGATCGGCGACACCCGCACGCGCTCGCGTCCGAACGCCTGGACGAGCGGGTCCTCGTCGCTCGGAGCGACGTCCTGTCCATAGAAGACGACCGTGGGGTCGCGTTCCATCTCTACGCGGATCCCCTCTTGGACCGCCGCGATGTAAGGAATCTCTCGGGCCATAACGGTCTCCTAGGCGTATACGTAGTCTTGGCGGGCAGCAGCTTCAGGCTCGGGGAACGGGCTGTCGAGCCCGAACTGCACGGCCGTCTCCATCTCCTCGGTGACCTCTTTGGCGATCTCGTCGGCGCGCGCCGGGTCGAGCACGCCCTGCTCGACCAGCCGTGCGCGGAACCGGGGCACGGGGTCGCCGCGGAGCGCGGCCTCGTACTCCTCGCGGTTGCCGAACGTAGTGATCGCCTCGTGCTCGGGGTAGTGGAGCGGCACCCCGGGCGGGGCGATGATGTTGCCGTGGGCCGACAGGCGGTAGACCTTCGACTCGACGAGCGTCGGCCCTTCGCCGGCGCGGGCGCGGTCCGCGGCCGCACCCACGGTCTCGTACACGGCGACCGGATCGCCGCCGTCTACGGTCACCCCGGGCATGCTGTAGGCCGCGGCCTTGACCGACAGTGGCTCGCCGGCGGCGGCGTTCGCGTCCTCCTGCTCGGAGCGCGTGGACACGTTGTAGCTGTTGTTCTCCATCACGTACACGACCGGCAGCTTCCACAGCGAGGCGAGGTTGAGCGACTCGTGGAACGCGCCCTGCTTGGAGGCCCCGTCGCCGAAGAACGAAAGGACGATCTGGCCCTGCTTGCGCAATTGAGCCGCGAACGCGAGGCCGGTCGCCTGCGGGATGCCCTGGCCGACGATCCCCGATGTGCCCATGAACCCGCGCCCGGGGTCCACGAGGTGCATCGACCCGCCGTAGCCGCCGCACAGCCCGTCTTTGCGGCCGTAGATCTCGGCCATCATCGACTTGGTGTCGGTGCCGAGCGCGATCGGATAGCCGTGGCAGCGATACGTCGCCATCATCTGGTCGCCGGGCTTCATCGTCGCCAGCGAGCCGACGATCGACGCCTCGGCGCCGTCGGCCAGGTGGGTATGGCCCCGGATCACGCCGGGATGCTCCTCGAAGGTCCGCTTGACGCGCTCCTCGAACTCGCGGATCCGCATCATCTGGGTGAACATCCAGACGAGCCTGTCGTTGTCGAGCTGCTCCATGTTTCCTCCTAGGTCACGCCCGCGCGGAACTGCGCGACCGTCGTCTCATACGCGCGCTTGAACTCCTCCTCGATCGGGAGGTTGCGCAGTTCCTCGGAGAGGACCTCGACGCCCCACGGCCCGTCGTAGCCGACCGACTGTAAGGCCTCGATGTAGCCGGGTATGTCGAACTCGCCCTCACCGGGCAGCTTGCGATAGTTGATCACCTCGTCGATCGGGTCGTCCATGTACTCCACCGGGCCGTCGGACAGCTCCACCCACGCCAGGTACTCGCCGGGGATCCGGTGCAGCTCATCGGGTGGGATACGCAGCTTGCCCATGTGCCAGGTGTCGATCGCCAGCCCGCCGTTCGCACGCCCTGCCTCCGTCACCAGTCTGAGTCCGGCGTCGAGCGTGTGGACGTTCGGGTCAAACGGAATGATCTCGTACGCGACCTTGGCGTCCGTGTGCTGGGCCGCGTCGTCGCACAGCGCGGCGTACTCCTCGATCAGGCGATCGAGCTCGCAGGGCGTCTCGGGGATGTTGCCGACCTTGATGTGGTGGGCGTCGAACGCGACGGCGGTCTCGAACAGCTGCTTACGCAGGCGGTCCGAGTCGGCGCGCGCCGGCTGGCCCTGTGGGACGAAGAACTCCCATAGGAACTCGACCTCGAGGTACTCGAGCCCGGCGTCCCGGAAGATCTTGGCCATCTCCTCGAGCGTGCGCGTCTCGAGCTGGTGCGACACGTCGGCGTGCCAGAGTCCCAGCCCCCTGAAGCCGACCTTGGCCGCCTCGGCGCACCGGTCGCGCCAGTCGAACAGGCTCCACTCGCGCCCGACGTGGACCTCAACCGGGCCGCTCACCGTCCAGTACAGAGCCATCAGTTCGACTTCGGCCATGCTCGCTCCTCTCGTGTGAGAGCGACGGTACCGCCGCACACTGGAACGAGTCCAGTCATCCAGCGCAGCCGTTCTTGTCGATGAGCGCTCTGGGGCTCGGCCCCTCGCGCCAGATTTCGGTTCGTCAGCCTGGTGGGACGCTCGCGTCAATGACTGTTGCCGAGCCCCCGCGACCGGGTAGGAGCGCCGGCATGAGTGTTTCCTCCCGGGCGATCGAGCAACTCGCCCGCGACACGGTTCGGATCGCGGATCCGGAGGTCGCGCTTCGGGCGCTCACCGCGCTGCGCCAGGAGCTCGACGCGACCGAGCCCGAGCTCGTCCAGCGGGCGCTGCAGGCCGGCGCCTCGTGGAGCCGGATCGCGCGTGCGATCGGGATCACCAAGCAGGCCGCCCACCGGAAGTACCGCTACGTGTTCGACCACGCGTTCGACCCGAGCGCCGGCGGCCCGAAGGTGCTTGTCACGGACGAGGCCCGGCAGGCGATGCAGTTCGCGCGCGAGGAGGCCAAGCGCCTCGGACAGCCGGCCGTCGGCACCGAGCACGTCCTGCTCGGCATCCTCCAATGCCGCCAAAGTGACGCCGTCAGGGCGCTGAGCGCGCTCGGCGTTACGTTCGAGACGGCCAGGAAGAGCCTTCAGACGACGCTCCCTGGATTGCCGCCGAAGGGGACCGAGAACGCGCCCACCGACGGCGTCACACCGCAGGCCCGGCGCATCCTCGAGGGGTCGCTGCGCGAGGCGCTGAAGCGCGGCGAGGACCACATCGGCGTTGAGCACCTGCTGCTCGCGCTGCTGTCCGATTCACGGAGCGGCGCGGTCCAGACGCTCGAGGCTCTGCGCACGACTCCCGCCGGCATCCGCCGGCGCCTCGAACGTGAGCGCTCGCTGTCTGCCGAGGACACGACTCTGCACGCGACGGTCGCCGCCGGGGCTCAGGTCACCTCGCGCAGCCGTCCGGTCTCGACCTCGTAGACGAACCCGCGGACCGCGTCCTTGCGGGGTATGAACGGCGATGCCTTGATCCGGGCGATCGACTGGCGCACGTCCGCGTCGAGATCCGAGAACGACTCCGCTGCCCACTCGGGCTTGATCCCGGTCTCGGCCTCGATCGAGTTTCTGAACTCGTCGTCGGTGAAGGTCAGCATCCCGCAATCGGTGTGGTGGATGAGGATGATCTCCTCGGTCCCGAGCAGCCGCTGCGAGATCGCCAGCGAGCGGATCGCGTCGTCGGTCACGACGCCACCGGCGTTCCGGATCACGTGCGCATCGCCCTCCTGGAGGCCGAGCGCGCCGTAGACGTTGAGGCGCGCGTCCATGCACGCCACGACCGCGGTCTTCTTCGCCGGCGGGAGCGGCAGGTCGGCTTTGTCGAATGACGCCACGTAGGCGTCGTTGTGGGCGAGCAGGTCGTCGGTCGAGCTCATGGGTCTGGGTGCCTTTCGGGGTGTCGACGCGGAGGGGCGGGGACGGCCAAACTATCAAAAGCTGATCAGGTCTTCGGGGTTTTGAACTGAGACTACGATCCTGACCGTGTTGGTCGGGCCGCTCAAGGCGCTCGCCGTGGCGATGGTCGCGCTGGCGGCAACCGCGACCGCCGGCGTTCGCCGGCTCGTGGTCGGCCACTCGGTGAAGGAGCGCCCGATAGTCGCGCTCGTGCGCGGGCCGAACGACGCCCCGCGCAAGATCCTCGTCGTCGGCTGCATCCACGGGAACGAATGCGCCGGCCTTGCGATCGTCTCGGCGCTCGAGCGCGCGCCGCTCGTGAAGGGCGTGCAGCTGTGGCTCGTCCCCGAGATGAACCCCGACGGCACCGCCGCCGACACGCGCCAGAACGCCGACGGCGTCGACCTCAACCGCAACTTCCCCTACCAGTGGGAGAAGGTCACCGGCCCGACCTACTACTCCGGTCCGAGGGCGCTATCCGAGCCCGAGACGCGCGCCGCCGTCCGGTTGATCCGGCGGATCAGGCCGGCGGTGACGATCTGGTACCACCAGCACATGGACCTCGTCGACATGGCCGGCGGGGACCGCGGCGTCGCTCGGCGCTACGCGCAGCTCGCGCACCTGCCGGCGACGTGCCTGCCGTTCCTCCCGGGCACCGCGCCGGGGTGGTCGAACCATGCCTTCCCGGGGACGACGGCGTTCGTGGTCGAGTTGCCGGCGGGGCCGGTCTCGCCGGCAGCGCTCAAGGATCACCTGCGCGCGGTCAGGGCGATGGAGCTCGGCGAGCGCTCCGGGTCGCGCACGAGCTGCGCGCCCTAGCTTTTATCGGCGAAGTTCGATCGCTGTCCTCCGGGCGCCGGAGCGGCATGTATTACGCGGCAGAGTCCCCAATCCCGTGCCGCGGAGCCCACGCCCAGCCGGCGCGGACCGCGACGCCGGCGCGGACCACGACCCTCGCGTGCGGCCCCGGCGCCACCGGCCGACTCAGGCCGCCAGCGGCTCCGGGATCGGCGCCGGCGCCGGCGCGGTCAGCTCGTACGCCGTCTCGTCGAACCGCCGCGTCTGCTGCCAGAAGCGCCAGGTGAAGTCGGGCCAGATCGTGCTGTTGCGGCCGTTGCGGTCGATGTACCAGCTGGCGCAGCCGCCGGTGTTCCAGACGGTGCCGTCGAGCCGGGCCTGGACGTGCTCGTTGTAGGCGGCGTAGGCGTCGCGCCGGACCTCGATTCGGGTGGCGCCGGTGCGGTCCATCGCCTCGAGCGCGCCCATCAGGTAATTGAGCTGGGCCTCGATCATGAAGACGACCGAGTTATGGCCAAGGCCGGTGTTCGGCCCGACGAGCAGGAACAGGTTCGGGAAGCCGGGCATTGCGGCGCCTCGGTAGGCCTGCGGGCTGCCGTCCCAGACCTCGGACAGCGGCACGCCGTCCCGCCCGCGGATCACCTCGGAGAACGCCGTCTCGGTGACATGGAAGCCGGTGGCGAAGATGACGGTGTCGACCTCGTGCTCGCTCCCGTCGGCGGCGACGACGCCGCCCGGAGTGAACGAGGTCACGCCGCTGGTCACGACCTCGACGTTCGGCTGCGTGATCGCCGGATACCACTTGTTCGAGGGCAGGATGCGCTTGCACCCGATCATGTAGTTCGGCGTGAGCTTGGCGCGGAGCGTCTCGTCGGGCACCTGCTTGGCCAGATGCCCCTCGGCCATCTTCTGCACGGTGTTCATCAGCTGTGGGCGGAACACCAGTCCCGGCACGAGCAACTCGCGGCTCAGGTACACCATCGTGCGCACGGTCCGCTGCGCCGCGGGCAGCCGCCGGTACAGCCGGCGCTCGAAGTCCGTGATCGGGCGGTCGCGGTGGGGGACGACCCACGGCGGGGTCCGCTGGAAGATCGTCAGGCGGTTCGCGAGCGGCTGGATCACGGGAACGGTCTGGATCGCCGACGCGCCGGTGCCGATCACGGCGACCTTGCGTCCGGTCAGGTCCTGCGAGTGATCCCAGCGCCCCGTGTGAAATGCAACCCCCTCGAACTCGTCCATTCCCGGGAGCGACGGGATCGAGGGCTCGCTCAGCGGCCCCGGGGCGCCGACCAGCATCTGCGCCGAGAACCGGCCGTCCGGCGTGTCGATCTGCCAGACGCCCTCGTCGTCGTCCCACTCGGCGCGTCCGACCGGGCACCCGAAACGAATGTGGGCGCGCAGCCCGAACCGATCGGTCACGTCGCGCAGGTACTCGCGAATCTCGGGCTGGAGGGGGTAGGTGCGGCTCCACTCGGCATTCGGCGCAAACGAGTAGCTGTACAGGTGCGAGGGGATGTCGCACTGGCAGCCCGGATAGGTGTTCGCCCACCACGTCCCGCCGACGTCCTCGTCGCGCTCGAACACGACGAAGTCCTCGATTCCCGATTGCTTGAGGCGGATCGCCATGCCGAGTCCGCCGAACCCGGCGCCCACGATCGCCACTCGAAACTGTCGCCCGTCAACTGCCGTCATGTCGCCTCGCAAAGATCATCTAAGAAACAGTCGCGTTCACAAGTGTACAATGATGTTCCCATGACGGCGTCGCCCGAAACAGCACCCGCGACCGGCCCCGGAGCAGGTACCAGCATCCTCACGGTACTCCCGCGCGGGCGCCACGCCGCCCCCCGGCCGGTCGTCCGCGAGGCCCAGCGCACGCGGATGCTCGCGGCGATGGTGCAGGCCGTCGCCGAAAAGGGGTACGCCCGGGTCGCGGTGGCCGACGTGGTCGAGCGCGCCGGCGTCTCGCGCAAGACCTTCTACGAGCAGTTCGCGAACAAGGACGACTGCTTCCTCGCCGCCTATGACGCCACGGTCGACGAGCTGCTGGCGACTATCGACGATGCGCTCGACGCGCTCGCCCCCGATTGGCTGGCGGCGCACCGCGCAGCGGTGCAGGCCTACCTCGAGGAGCTGGCCGCGAGCCCGGACTTTGCCAAGGCATTCCTGATCGAGGTGCTCGGCGCCGGCCCCGAGGCGCTGAAGCGCCGGGCCGCCGTGCAGAGCCGGTTTGCCGCACAGCTCGAGGCCGTCCATCGCCGGGCACGACAGGACATCCCCGAGATTCCGCAAGTCCCGCCCTACACATTCCGCGCGGCGGTCGGCGCGGTTACCGAGCTGGTCACCGCCCAGGTGCTCGAGCACGGCGCGGAGACGCTGCCCGACCTCGCCGGCGCGGTGCTCGACGTCCAGCTCGCGCTGCTCGTCGGCCGTCAGGTGGCGGAGGGCCTCGCCGCCCACGCCGACGGCGCCTGACCTCACCCCACGATTTCGTTGAGCGCGGCCGCGAGCTCGTCGGGGCGCGACGCCCATACCGAGTGGTCGGTGTCGATCTCGATCACCGGATCGCAGCCGGCCGTCTCGAAGAATCGGCGCTGCAGCGCCGGCTTGATCGCCCGGTCCTGGAGGCAGGTCACGTACGCGCGCGGGAGCGCATCGAACGCGTCCGCGTCGGGCCCCCCGAGGGCAACCGGATGGGTGAACGGCGCGATCGGCTGGCCGCCGCGGATCGACGCCGACCAGGCGGCCGCCTCGTCGTCAGCGCAGTGACACAGCGCTTCCCGGACGGCCTCGGGCGGGAACGTCGCGACGGGCGGGTCGCCGTCGACGACGAGGTTCGCCTGCACGCTGTCGCCGGCCGCCTCGGGTAGCTGGGTCAGGTCGATCAGGCTCTGCGCGTCCTGTGGCAGGAACGCCGCGACGTACACCAGCCGGATGATCCGATCTGGGCACCGGGCCGCCGCCTGCGTGATCACCATCCCGCCCATGCTGTGGCCGACGAGCACCGCCGGCGGCCCGTCGGCGAGCGCCTCGCACACCCGCGCGGCGTAGCGGTCGAGCGTGACCTCGGCGACCGGCGTGGGGTCATCGCCGGCGCCGGGGAGATCGATCGCCTCGACGTCGTGACCGGCTGCGCGCAGGCCCGGGGCGACCCGGTCCCAGCACGCGGCGCGTCCGAACGCGCCGTGGACGAGCACGACCCGTGCCATCAGCGGCCCAACTTGACCATCAGTGTCAACCTTCGTGTCAAGGGGCGCGATCCTACCCGGAGGGGCAATCGGGCGGGGGTAGACTCTCCGAGCGCTCGTGGCGGTTTACGAGCAAGGAGCTGAAGAGAGGGAGCAGATGGCAACAACCGCGTCGAAGGCTGGGGCATTTCCGAGCCCGTACGAGATCGCGACACCGGAAGGGTGCGAGGGCTGGGAGGAGATGTACCCGTACTACGCGCTGTTCGACGAGCGCCGGCGCGACACCGACGAGAACCGGTTCTGGTTCTGGAACTCGATGCACTTCCCGGTGCCGATGCCGGCGTTTGACGTGATCTGCATCGACTCGCCCTACCAGGCGGTTGGCTCCTGGCAGAACCGCGTGTTCGCGGTGCCGCCGGCGATGGGAATCGACTACCGGTGCGTCAACGGCTACATCTACATCTCGGGCAACCCGGTGACCGACCCGGCCAAGATCGCCGAGCGGGCCGTGTTTTTCCAGGCGCGCGCGGGTCACTACTTCGCGAACTGGAGCGAGCTGTACGGCAAGTGGCGCGCGAAGATGGAGGCGCTGATCCGCGAGCTCGGCGAGCTGCAGGTCCCCGACCTCCCCGAGTACGAGCCCGACGAGGTCGCGTTCGGCGAGGACCGCAACACCGCGTTCTACGAGGTGCTCGACGCCTACGGCCGGGCGCTCCGGCTCGGCGACCTGATGTGGCAGCACCACTTCGAGTTCCTGCTGCTCGGCTACGGCGCGTACGGCACGTTCGTCGAGTTCTGCAAGGGCCATCTGCCGGACATCCCCGACCAGCACATCGCCCAGATGGTCGCCGGCATCGACGTGCTGCTGTTCCGCCCCGACACCGAGCTTCGCCGGCTCGCGCGCCTGGCGATAGAGACCGGGGTCGACGACGCCTTCCAGCAGGGTCGCTCGCCGCAGGAGATCGACGCCGACCTCGCGCAGAGCGACGCCGGCCGCGCGTGGCTCGAGGAGCTCGAGCAGGTCAAGGACCCGTGGTTCAACATGGCGACCGGCGACGGCCTCTACCACTACTACCGGAGCTGGCTCGACGATCCGAGCATCCCGTACGCGGCACTGATCGGGCACGTCAGCGCGCTCAACGCCGGCGAGCAGATCGACCGGCCGACCGAGGAGATCCAGCGTGAGCGCGATCGGCTCGCGACTGAGTACAGCGCGCTGCTCGACGACGACGCGCGCGCTAGCTTCAACGACCTGCTGAACCTGTCGCGCACGGTGTTCCCGTACGTCGAGGAGCACAAGTTCTATTGCGACTACTGGTTCCTCACCCGCTGGTGGAACAAGATCCGCGAGTTCGGCGCGCTGCTGTCGCGCAATGGTTTCCTCGATGACGTCGAGGATGTGTTCCATCTCTCGCGCTACGAGGTCGCGAGCGCGCTCGACGAGCTCACGCTGACGTGGGCCACCGGCGGGGTGGCCCTCGGCCCCAAGCACTGGCCGCCGATCGCCGCGCGCCGCAAGGAGATCCTCCGGAAGCTCAGCGAGTGGACGCCGCCGCCCGCGATCGGTGTCACCCCCGAGGCCGTCACCGACCCGATGACGATCATGCTGTGGGGCGTGACGACCGAGCGCGTGCAGGAGTGGGCGCGCCAGCAGGACGGCGGCTCGGTGTTGAACGGCGCCGCGGCGTCGCCCGGCGTGGTCGAAGGCTTGGCGCGCGTGGTCAGGTCGGCCGAGCAGATCGGGGAGGTGCGCGACGGCGAGATCCTCGTGTGCGGCAGCACCTCGCCGGCGTGGGCGCCGATCTTCTCGAAGATCAAGGCGACGGTCACCGACGTCGGGGGCGTGATGTCGCACGCCGCGATCGTTGCGCGCGAGTACCGGCTCCCGGCCGTCGTCGGCACCGGCCGCGCGACCGCCGCGATCCGCACCGGGCAGATGATCCGAGTCGACGGCTCGGAGGGGACCGTCACCTTGCTCGCTGAGTAGAGGCGCGCCGGTGGCGCCCGAGTACACACGGCCGCTCGAGCGCCTTTCGCGGAGCGACGAGCCGGCGTTCGGCGGTAAGAGCGCCAACCTCGGCGAGCTGCTCGCGGCCGAGATCCCGGTGCCGCCGGGGTTCGCGATCTCGACCGCCGCGTACGAGGCGTTCGTGCGCGACGCCGGGTTGCAGGACACGATCGCGGCCGCCTCACCTGCGATCGGCGACGCGATGCGAGCGGCCCCGGTGCCCGACGAGGTGCGCGCACAGGTCTCTGCGCACTACGCGCGACTCGGACACGACGCCCCGGTGGCGGTCCGCTCGAGCGCGGTCGGTGAAGACAGCGCGGAGGCGACGTTCGCCGGGCAACAGGAGACGTACCTGTGGGTTCGTGGCGCGGACAGCGTGTGCGACGCGGTGCGTGACTGCTGGATCAGTCTGTACAGCCCGACGGCGATCGCCTACCGGGCGCGGCTCGGCGAGGCCGAGCGGCCGCCGGCGATGGGGGTCACCGTACAGCTGATGGTTGACGCCGAGGTGTCCGGGGTGATGTTCACCTGCAACCCGGTGAGCGGCGACCCGAGCATGGTGGCGATCAACGCCAGCTGGGGGCTCGGCCTGGCGGTGGTCGGGGGCGAGGTCACGCCCGACGACTATCTCGTCAGCAAGGTCACCGGCGAGGTCGTGCGCGAGCGCGTGCACTCCAAGGACATCGAGTACGTCCCGGACTCGAGCGGCGCCGGCGCGGTCCGCGTCGAGGTCCCCGCCGAACGCCGCGACATCGCCTGCCTCGACCACGACCGGCTCGCGCAGCTTGTCGCGGTGGCCAAGCGCGTCGATGGCTACTTCGGCTCGCGCCAGGACATCGAGTGGGTGATTGCTCGCGACGGCGCCGGGACGCTGTTCGTAGTGCAGGCGCGCCCGGTGACCGGCCTGGCGAAGCCGCCCGACAAGCCCACCCCGGCATCGGCGATGTCGCTGATCATGAGCACGTTCGGCGCCGGACCGCCAAAGGACTCGCATGTCTCTGAGTGACGACGACATCCGCGAGATCCTCCGGATCATCGACGAGTCGGATCTGACCGAGCTGCAGATCCAGACCGAGGCGTTCTCGCTCCATGTGCGCAAGGGCTCCCCGAGTGATGCCACTCCGCTCCCCGCACCACAGTCCTCCCCGGTCCGGGAGTCCGCCACCACACAAGAGGCGGGTGCACCGACGGACGGCATCGCCGCGATCACCGCGCCGATGCTGGGGACGTTCTACCGCGCCGAGGCACCGGGGAAGCCGCCGTTCGTGGAGGTCGGACAGCAGGTTGACCCCGACACGATCGTGTGCATCATCGAGGTCATGAAGATGATGAACTCGGTCACCGCCGGCGTGTCCGGCAAGATCATCCAGATCTTCGCCGCGAACTCCGAGCTCGTCGAATACGGCCAGCCGCTCTTCGAAGTGGGGCCGGCGTGAAGCGGATCAAGCGCGTGTTCGTCGCCAACCGCGGCGAGATTGCGCTGCGGATCGTCAACGCGTGCGAGCAGCTCGGGCTCGAGACCGTCGTCGGCACATCGGAGGCCGACCGCGACGGGCTCGCTGCGCGCCGCGCCGACCGCGCGGTGTGCATCGGGCCGGCGCCGGCGGCCGAGAGCTACCTGCGCGACGATCTCGTCGTGCAGGCGGCGATCGGGACCGAGTGTGACGCGATCCACCCGGGTTACGGGTTCCTGTCCGAGAGCCCGAAGCTCGCGGCCCGAGCGCTCGAGCAGGGACTGATCTTCATCGGGCCGCCTCCGACGGTGATTGAGCTCAGCGGCGACAAGCTGAGGGCGCGCGAGGAGGCCGCCCGCGCCGGCGTATCCGTACTCCCGGGAGAGCAGGTGGAGTCGATCGAGCAGGCGCGCGAGGTCGCGAGTCGGATCGGCTACCCGCTCCTGGTCAAGGCGGCCGGCGGAGGCGGCGGCCGCGGGATCAAGCTCGCGCGCGACGACGACGAGCTCGAGAAGCTCCTCGGGCTGGCCCGGAGCGAGGCCGGCGCGGTGTTCGGCGACGACCGCGTCTACCTCGAGCGGTTCATCGGCTCTGCTCGGCACGTCGAGGTCCAGATCGCCGCCGACGAGCATGGGGACGTCGTCCACCTCGGTGAACGCGACTGCTCGGTCCAGCGCCGCTACCAGAAGGTGATCGAGGAGGCGCCCGCGCCGAACCTCGCCCCCGCCGTGCGCAACGCGCTCACCGCTGAGGCCGTCGCCTTCGCGAAGGCGATCGGGTACCGCAACCTCGGAACCGTCGAGTTCGTGATCAACACCGACACCGGCGAGCACTTCTTCCTCGAGATCAACTGCCGGATCCAGGTCGAGCACCCGGTGACCGAGGCGGTCACCGGCCGCGACCTGGTCGCCCTGCAGCTCCACATCGCCGATGGCGAGCCGCTGGGATTCACACAACACGACGTCACCTTCGACGGTCACGCGATCGAATGTCGCCTCAACGCCGAGGACGTCGCGCATGGGTTCATGCCGAGCCCGGGCACGCTGTCGCTGTTCGCGATCCCTGACCACTCGCACCTCCGCGTCGACACCCACCTCTGCGCCGGCGCCACGATTCCGCCGTATTACGACTCGCTGATGGCCAAGCTGATCGGGCACGCCGAGGGCCGCGAGGCGACGATCGATGTGCTCCTCGAGGCGCTCGAGGAGCTCGACGTCGAGGGCGTCGAGACCAACCGCGCGCTACTCATCAGCGTGCTCGCGCACGAAGACTTCCGCCGCGGTGTCGTCAGCACCGATTGGCTGGAGCGCGCGATCGTATGAGTGCCGAGAAGCGCGTGATCGGGGTCGTCGACACGAGCATGCGCGACGGCAACCAGAGCCTGTGGAGCGCGACCGGCCTGACCACGCCGGACGTACTCGCGATCGCGCCCGCGATCGACCAGGTCGGCTATGAGGCCCTCGACTTCACCTCGAGCACCCACATGGCGGTCTCGGTCAGGTTCCACCGCGAGGATCCGTGGGAGCGGATCAGGCTGATGAGCGAGGCGACACCGAACACGCTGCTCAGCATGATCACGCCGGGCATGCGATTCATCGCGTGGGCGCCGGCCGAGGAGGACGTGATGGCGCTCGCGTTCAAGCTCGTCGCGCGCAACGGGATCAGGCGCCTCCAGATCGCCGACCCTTCCAACGACGTGCGGCGGCTGCGGCGCGTGGCCGAGCTGGCCAAGCGCGGGGGGATCGAGCAGACCGTGATCGGGCTGACCTACTCGATCAGTGACGTCCACACGCACGCCTACTACGCCGAGCGCGCCGCGGCGCTGGCCGACTGCGCGGACATGGACCGGCTGTACCTGAAGGATCCCGGCGGGCTGCTCACTCCGGACGCGGTCCGCGAGCTCGCGCCCCACTTCGTGAAGGCCGCCGGCAATCGAACGGTCGAGCTCCACAGCCACTGCACGATCGGGCTCGCGCCGCTGGTCTACGTCGAGGGTGCCGTGGCCGGGTTCGAGGTCGTGCACACGGCGTCCGGCGCGCTGTCGCGCGGGACGTCTCAGCCCGAGGTCACGAACACGGTCCGCAACCTCAACGCGTTCGGGTACGCGACCGATCTCGATCTCGATGCCCAGAGACCCGTCTCGGAGCACTTCGACGCGATTGCCCGCGCCAAGGGCCTGCCGCCCGGCGTCCCGCGCGAGTTCGACGCGGTTTACTACACCCACCAGCTCCCGGGGGGGATGGTCACGACCACGCGAAGGATGCTCGAGGAGCTCCACCGTCCCGAGCTGTTCGAGCAGGTGCTCGAGGAGGTCACGCGGGTCCGTGCCGAGATGGGCTACCCGATTCTGGTCACGCCGGTCTCGCAGTTCGTTGCCAGCCAGGCCGCGCGCAACGTGATCGACGGTGAGCGCTGGAAGAACGTCTCCGATGAGACGATCCGCTACTTCCTTGGCCACTACGGTGACCCCGCCGCGCCGGTCGACCCGGACGTCGCCGACCGCGTCATGGCCACACCCCAGGTCAAGCAGCTCCGCGCCCTGCAGCCGATCAACCTCGACGGGGCGCGCGAGCGGTTCGGCTCCCGGATCTCCGAGGAGGAGCTGCTGCTCCGCTTGACGATGCCCGAGGAGCAGGTCGACGCGATGGTCGCGAACCGTGGACAGGCGCAAACCGTGCCGGCGGCCCGCCCCGGACGCAGCCCGCTCGTCACCCTGCTCCACGAACTGGGACGCCGCCCCACGATCACCGAGTTCACGCTCACGCACCAGAACGGCGGCGACACCGTGGTGTGGCGCCGTGCTTGACGGCCTCGCCAGCCTCGGCCTCGGCGAGGTCCGCGGGTTCGTGTTCGACGTCGACGGCACGCTCGCCCACCGCGGTCCCGACGGCCGCGCCAAGCCTCAGCCCGGCGCGGTCGAGGTGCTCGAGCGGATCCGCGCGTCCGGGCGCAAGCTCGTCCTGTTCACGAACGGCAGCCACGTCCGCTCAGACACCATGGCCCGCGCGCTCAGAGAGGACGGTCTGCCGGTCGCCGACGATGAGATGCTGACGCCGGTCGACAGCGCGATCACGTACATCCGGCGCCGCCACCGCGGCGCGCCGGCGCTCCTGTTTGCCTCGGACGTCGTCCGCGCTCGGATGGTCGAGGCCGGGATCCCCGAAGCAAAGGCTGAGGAGGCCGAGGTCGTGTTCGTCGCCCACGTCGACGAGGCCGACCTGGCCGCGATGGAGCGCGCGGCGCGAGCGGTCGAGCGGGGCGCGCCGCTCCTCACCGGCAGCTGGGCGCGCGGATATTCCGGCGCCAACGGAATCATCTTCAGCCGCGGCGCGATGGTGACCGCGGGGATCGCGAAGGTCACCGCGAAACGCCCGCGGATCGTCGGCAAGCCCTCGCGCGCCGCCGTCGAGGAGATCCGCACCCGGCTCGGGATCCCGACCGAGGAGATCGCGGTGATCGGCGACGATGTCGGCATGGACATCGCGCTCGGCCGCATGGGCGGCTCGAAGACCGTGCTCGTCCGCAGCGGCATCACCGGCGCGACCCCGCTCGACAAGCTTCCCGAGCGCCGGCGGCCGCACGCGGTCATCGACCGGGTGTCAGATCTGCTCGAGGCCCTCGGATAAGAGCCGTATTCTGGACGCTGACCTCATGGCCACGACCGAGCTCCAGCCACCCGCGACGATCCTCGAGCAGGCCGGGCTGACCGTCGAAGAGCTGTACGACGCCTTGACCGATCGCTGCACGCGCGCGGTCAGGATCGAGGAGCTCCTGTACGAGGCCGCCGACCGGGTTCCGGGTCTCGTCCCGACGCGCGCCCAGATCGAGCAGGAGCGCACGCGTAAGCTCGCCGACAAGGAGCGCGTCGAGCTCGCGCAGGGACTGCTACTCGCCGAGATCCTTCGGGTCCCGCGCACCGGGCGCCATCTGGTCGAGTCGATGCTCCACCCGACGCAGCTCGCGCTCGAGCGCCTCGACGAGCTCCGAACGAGCGGCACCGTCGACCTCGGCCACGCCCGCGTGACCCGCCACGGCCGCGCCGGCGTGCTGGAGCTGTGCAACCCGCGCCACCTCAACGCCGAGGACGGGAACACTCTGTACGAGACCGAGGCCGCCGTCGACCTCGTCCTGCTCGACCCCGAGATCCAAATCGGGGTGTTCCGCGGCGGCGTCGTCGATCATCCCCGCTACGCCGGCGAGCGCCCGTTCGGAGCCGGGATCAACCTCACCCATCTCTACCACGGGCGGATCGACTACCTGTTCTACGTCGTCCGCGACATGGGCTACGTCAACAAGATCTTCCGCGGCCTCGCCGGCGTCGACGAGAAGCTGTGGATCGCGGCGGTCGAGCAGTTCGCGATCGGCGGCGCCTGCCAGCTCCTGCACGTGATGGACCACGTGATCGCGGTTCGCGGCGTGCGCCTGTACCTGCCGGCGCGCAAGGAGGGGATCATCCCCGGCGCCTCGAACCTGCGCCTGCCGCGCTTCGTCGGCGATCGCGCCGCCCGCCAGGCGATCCTTTCGGGCCGGGAGTGGGTCGCCGGCGAGCCGGACGCCGACCTGATCTGCGACGAGATCGTCGCGCCCGACCAAGTCGAGGAGGCGATCGAGAACCGGGTCGACGCGCTTACGGACTCGGGGCTCGTGAACGCCGGCGCTAACCGGGCGGCGCTGCGCGCCGGCGAGGAGCCGCTTGACCTGTTCCGCGAGTACATGGCCACGTATTCGCGCGAGCAGGCCTACTGCCACCTGAGTCCGGCGCTCGTCCACAACCTCGAGGTGCACTGGAATGCTGACCGCCGCAGCCCGTGAACCGCTGATCTGGGACGCCGCGGCGGAGACGATGCCGCGCGATCAGCTTGCCGCGCTCCAGCTCGAGCGGCTGCGCGAGACCGTCGCACGCGTCCTCCGGGGACAGCCGCTCGGCGCGAGCCGGCTCGCCGAGGCGGGCATCAGCGGGCCCGATGACCTCATCAGCCTCGACGACGTGACCAAGATCCCGTTCGCCCACAAGAACGATCTGCGCGAGAACTATCCGTTCGGGCTGCTCGCGGTCCCGCGCGAGGAGCTCGTGCGCGTCCAGGCCTCGAGCGGCAGTCACGGCAAGCCCACCGTCGTCGGCTACACGCGCGCGGACCTCGAGACCTGGACCGAGCTGATGGCGCGCTCGATGACGATCGCGGGCGTCCGCCCGGGGATGCTGATCCACAACGCCAACGGCTACGGCCTGTTCACCGGCGGGCTCGGCTTCCACCAGGGCGGCGAGCGGATCGGCGCCACCGTGGTTCCCGTGTCGGGCGGCCAAACCGCGCGCCAGGCGATGCTGCTGGAGGATCTCGGCGCGCAGGTGCTGGTCGCCACCCCCTCGTACTCGCTCGTGATCGCCCAGGCGCTCAGAGACGCCGGCATCGCCCCCGAGGACAACGCGCTCGAGCTCGGGCTGTTCGGCGGCGAGCCGTGGACCGAGGGCCTTCGGACGCAGATCGACCGCGCGCTCGGAATCAAGGCGATCAACTTCTACGGTCTCTCAGAGATGTGCGGTCCGGGGGTGGCGACCGAGTGTCTGGCCGTCCGCGACGGGCTGCACATTCAGGAGGATCACTTCCTGGTCGAGGTGATCGACCCCGCCGACGGCACCCCGCTTCCGCCGGGCGCCGACGGCGAGCTCGTGTTCACGACGCTGACCAAGGAGGCGCTGCCGCTGATCCGCTATCGCACGGGCGATCTCGGCGCGATCACGATCGAACCGTGCGCGTGCGGGCGCACCACCGCACGCCTGATCCGGCTCGGCGGCCGGCGCGACGACATGATGATCATCCGCGGGGTCAACCTGTATCCGTCTCACGTCGAGCAGATCCTGCTGACCGTCGATGGCGTCGGGCCGCATTACCAGCTCATCCTCGACCGTCCCGGCCCGATGGACGAGCTAACGCTCGAGTGCGAGCCGAGTTCGCTCGATGGCGACCACGCCGGCTTGCGGAAAACCCTCGAAAAAAATCTCAAAGAAGGCACCGGTGTGCGTATCACCGTGTCCGTGGTGCAACCCGGGTCGGTGCCCCGGAGCGAGGGCAAGGCCGTTCGGGTGGTCGATAGGCGCTAGCCGCGCTGCGCCGCACGTGGCGGCGCAGCGCGACAGCATCGTCTACCGACGCGAGCCGTGGTTGGCCAGCGCCGCCAGCTCGAGCGGGAAGGCGACGTTCGCCTCGCCGATTCCGCTGGCCAGGTCGTAGCCCCGCTGGGCGTTGAAGCCGGTCACCTTGTAGCTGACGTTGTTGCTGTTCGTGAACGTGACCGTGTTGTTGCCGATCGTGATGTCGCTCAGCCCGGACAGGCGGCCGTCGCCCATCCGGTACAGCTCCGGGTTGATCAGCCCCAGCGGATGACCCGCGGCCTGATCGGCCAGCGCGACCTCGCCGGCGAACAGCGGCGTGGCCTCGCTCGTCCCGCACACCGGACCCCAGCTTCCCGCAACGCCGGGGAAGCTCTCGTAGGTGTCCACTCCGCCGCTGCAGGATCCGCTCATCGACACGTCCGGGTTGCCGCGGGCGCCGCCGGTGACGTTCCGCACGCCGTCCTGGTAGAACGGCCGCGGGAACGCGATCGAGGTCCCGCCACCGGTCGCACACGGCGCGATGCCGAAGCAGCTGCTCGGCGGATCGTTCCAGACGCTGTCCGGCGCGGTGCGGTCGCCCGCGCTGTTCAGCTGCAGCTCGGTCCCGCCGACACCGGTCACGAGCGGATCGCTCGACGGCCAGTCGATCGACCGGAACGGATAGATGTCGACGAGGTTCAGCTCGGTGTCGGTTGCGCCGTTGTCGCCGGAGGCGGCGAGCACGGTCACGCCGTGCTGCGCGGCGTCCTCGAACGCGTACCGCAGGTTGTAGATCTGCTGCGGATCGAAGCGCCCCTGTGCGTTCTGGAACGTCGGCTCGGTGGCTCCGAAGCTCTGGCTGATCACCGACGCGAGATGATGGTCGATCACGTACTGCTCGGCCTGCATCATCTCCGGGAGGCCCGTCACGCCCTCGGTCTCGTCGACGGGCGTCTCGACCAGGATCAGGTTTGCGCCCGGCGCCATCGCGTGCGCGTATTCGACGTCAAGCGTGGCCTCGCCGGCCCAGCCGGGCTGGTCGGGATACAGGTTCGGATTCCAGGCCGGCGGCGCGCCCGCGGGCGAGATCACGTCGAGCGACGGGGGAGCGGGCAGGCCGTTGGCCTGATCGAACGCCTGCAGGTCGCTCTGGATCGTGGGCGACCCGTAGGAGTCGACGAGCACGATCGTCTGACCGCGGCCGGTCAACCCGTGCCCGTTCAGCTGGTCGACGCCGTAGGCGTGCCTGACCTGGCCGGCGGTGTAGCAGGCGACCCCGTAGTCCGCTTCACATTGCGCCATGGTTGGCTGCTGCTTGAAGTGTGCCCCCGCCGATATGCGGAGCGGCTCGGCGCCCGCGACACCGGATCCGACCATCAACAGCACTGCGACGGCGACGCCGGCCAACCCGGCGACGCCCATTGAAAATCTCGCGCTCACGCGCACCCTCCAGAAAGTAGACCGGCCGACAGTGGCAAGAATTCAACCACCCTTCGGGCACTACGTGCTGTCGGATCCGGCCGTGAGCGTTAGGCCGTGCCGGCGCGGTCCGGCGTGACGCGTTCGCCGCGCTGGGCCGCGTGCCGCACGTCGCTGGGCGTGACGCCGAACGCGCGCTTGAACACGCGCGAGAAGTGAGCGGCGTCGCAGAACCCCCATCGGAACGCGATGTCGGTGACCGAGCCGCCGTTCGGGCGCTGGAGGTCCTCGCGGCACCGGCCCAGCCGCTCGGTGCGCACGAGCCCCGCCACCGACGCGTCCACGTCCTCGAACAGTGCGTGCAGCGCTCGTACCGAGATCGAGTACGCGCGCGCGATCGAGGCCGGCCCGAGCTCGGGGTCCTGCAGATGGGTCCGCGCGTAGCGCCGGATCTCGGCGCGCATCGCCTCACGGGCGGCCGCGCGGCTCGTCGGTACGCACGGCTCGACGGCCGCGCGCAGCAGCTCGAGCGCGGCGTTGGCGGCAGCGACCCCGGCCGCGGCGGCGAGCTTCGGCTGCTCGAGCGCGAGCGCGTTCATGTACCGGACCAAGAGTCGCGCCGGGCCGTTGTCGTCGAGCGGCGGGAGCGCCCTGAGGTCGGCCAGCCGCGGGCACATGGCGAGCACGCGGTCACGCGGGAACAGCAGCGTTCGCTTGTGGAAGGCCTCGACGATCTCGACGTCGGTCGGCGTCTCGCCGTCCCAGATCACGACGTCGCCCGGCCGCAGCGCGAGCCCGCGCGCGCCCTCCCGGACCGTCTCGATTCCCTTGCAGACGAGCTGGAACCCGAGAATGTCCTCGTGCTTGGCCTTCGGGCTCATGACCGCGCGGCCGCGATGCCCGAGGAACGGCGATGCGGCGCAGTCGACGAGGACGAGGTCGCCGATCGGCCGGCGGGTGACGCACCCGCGGAAATCGGGCGGGGTGTGCTCGGTGGCGTGCACCTCGAACGCGAGGTGGGTCGCAGCGAGGATCTCAGCCCACGAGTCGAGCCGCCGCTTGATGTCGCCTCCGGCGACCCGCCAGCGCTCCGGTTCGCGAACCGCCGGCTCTGACGCAACGTCCGTTGCCAGCGCCTGCACCACGGATCGATGCTATCGCGGCGACCGCTCTTCGGCGAGCGCCACGAACGCGTCGAGCGCTCCCGGGTCGAGGAGCGAGTCGCGGCTGGCGACCCGCTCCGACGACTCGCCGCGCAGGATCCGCTTGACCGGCGCCTCGAGCTTCTTCCCCGTGAGCGTTCGCGGGATCGCCGGGACCGAGACGATCTTGTCGGGCACGTGTCGCGGCGAGAGCTCGCTCCGGAGCGCCCGCGCGATCTTCGTTCGGAGCTCGTCGTCGAGCGACGCGCCGTCCGCCGGAACGACGAACAGCAGCAGCTCGCCGGCGCCGCCGCCCGAGTCCTCGAGGTGGACGACGAGCGCGTCGATCACCTCGGGCACGTCCTCGACGACCGCGTAGAACTCGCCGGTACCGAGGCGGACGCCGCCGCGGTTCAGCGTCGCGTCCGAGCGTCCGGTGATCACGCAGCTGCCGCGTTCGGTGAACTTGATCCAGTCGCCCTGGCGCCAGACGCCCGGGTACACGTCGAAGTACGAGGACCGGTAACGCTCGCCGTCATCGTCTCCCCAGAACGCCACCGGCATCGACGGCATCGGCTGGGTGATCACGAACTCGCCGAGCTCGCCGATCACCTCGTTCCCGGCGGGGTCGAACGCGTGGGCGTCGACGGCCAGGCACGGACCGGTGATCTCGCCCTCGTAAACCGGCTGGGCGAAGCTGCCCGACACGAGCCCGGTGCAGACGTCGGTCCCACCCGAGCCGTTGTTGAGCAACATGTCCGGGCCGAGTTGCTCGTACGCGTACAGGTAGCCCTCGGACGGCAGCGGCGAGCCCGCGGTGCACAGCATCCGGATGCTCGAGAGGTCGCAGTCGCGCCCGGGCTGGATCCCGGCCTTGCGGCACGCCATCAGGTACGCGGGCGCGACGCCCATCACCGACGGCTGGAGCTCCTCGGCGAGCCGCCATTGCTCGAGCAGGTCGGGCCAGGCAGGATCGCCGTCGAGCATGACGATCGACGAGCGGAGCTGCAGGCCCGCGACGAGCGCGTTCCACATCATCCACGCGGTCGTCGAGAACCACAGCAGGCGGCCGCCCGGCTTGAGGTCCCAGCCGAGCCCGAGGTTCTTGCGGTGCTCGATCAGCTGGCCGCCGTGACCGTGCACGATCGGCTTCGGCAGCCCGGTCGTCCCGGACGAGAACAGCACGTACAGCGGGTGGTCGAACGGGACCTGCTCGAACTCGAGCGGCGCGCTCTCGGCGGTCAGGTCCTCCCAGGACACCGAGTTTTCGAGGCGAGCCTCTCCGAACGGGACCCAGACCACGTCCTCGATCGATCCGATGCGGCCCCGGATCGTCTCGACCTCTTTGCGGCGGTCGACGTAGCGGTCACGGAAACCGTAGCCGCCGATCGCGAACAGCAGGCGGGGCTCGATCTGCGCGAACCGGTCGACGACGCTGCGGGCGCCGAACTCGGGCGCGCACGTGGCCCAGATCGCGCCGAGACTCGCGGTCGCGATGAAGGCGATCAGCGTCTCGGGGATGTTCGGCATGTACGCGACAACGCGATCCCCCTGCTGGATCCCGAGGCGCTGGAGGCCCGCGCGGACGCGACCGGCCTGCTCGATCAGCTCGGCGAACGTCAGCTCGCGCGGCCCGCGCGTCTGCGAGCGGGCCACGACCGCGGTTTTGTCACGGTCTTCCTCGAGGCCGACGAGGTGCTCGGCGTAATTGAGCTTCGCGCCCGTGAACCACTCCGCTCCGGGCATCGTCCGCTTGCCGAGCACGTGCTCGTAGGGGGTCGAGCGGATTCCGTAGAAGTCCCACAGCCCGCCCCAGAAGCCGTCGAGGTCGTCCACCGACCACCGATGCAGCTCGTCGGCCGTGGCGAGCTCGAGCCCGCGCTCGTCCGTCAGCCAGTTCATGAACCGCCCGATCTCCGTCGTATCCCGCCAGTCCGCGGGCGGCGTCCACAGGATGTCACCGATCATCGGCAGCGGGCAGGATACTGGTCAAGATGAGCGAGGATGGCAAGCGGCTTGCGATCGGCGAGGTGGCAGACCGAGCGGGGATGAGCGCCTCGCGGATTCGCTACTACGAGGCCCGGGGGCTCCTGCCCGAGCCCGAGCGCGTGTCCGGCAAGCGTCGGTACGGCCCCGACGCGCTGCGCCGGCTCGCGATCATCGACTCCGCCCAGCGCGTCGGCTTCGGGCTCGAGGAGATCCGGGACCTGCTCGGCTCGCGTGACGAGCTCGCCCACGAGCGGCTTCGCCAGCTCGCGCTCGCGAAGCTGCCCGAGCTCGATCAGCTGATCGATCGCGCCACCTCGGTGCGCCGGCTGCTCGAGATCTGCAGCTCCTGCGATTGTGCGTCGATCGACGTCTGCCGCATGTTCGACTTGACTTCAACCCGGGTTGAGGTGTAACCCTGCGCGGGTGACGTACGTGATCGCCGAGCCGTGCATCGGGACCAAGGACCTCTCGTGCGTCGAGGTCTGCCCGGTCGACTGCATCCACCCGACCCAGGACGAGCCGGGGTTCGACGACGAGGCGCAGCTGTACATCGACCCCGAGGAGTGCATCGACTGCGACGCCTGCGTCGAGGCGTGCCCGGTCGATGCGTGCTTCGCCGAGGACCAGCTGCCCGATGAGTGGCAGCGGTATGCGCAGAGCAACTCGGACTACTACAAGCGCTCGTAGTCGCCGCGGGGCGGGCGCGGTCCGGTCGCGGCGCGGGGCAGCGGCGCCGGCGCGGATCTGAACAGCCGGTGAATGCGCCGGCGGGACAGTCGATTCGGCGAGGGAACGCTGCGACAATCAGCGCATGGATGACCATATACGGGGCTCGGTGCTCGTGGTCGACGACGAGCCCACGATCGCTGAGGTTGTCGCCCGGTACCTGAATCGCGCGGGATACGCGACGCGGGTCGCCGCCAACGGGCGCGAAGCGCTCGACGCCGCGGCCACCGAGCGCCCCGACCTCGTCGTGCTCGACCTGATGCTGCCGGGCATCGACGGCCTCGAGGTCATGCGCCGCCTCCGCGACCAGGATCGCGACAAGGTCGCGGTGATCCTGTTGACCGCCAAGGGCGAGGAGTCCGATCGCGTGATCGGGCTGCGGCTCGGCGCCGACGACTACGTCGTCAAGCCTTTCTCGCCGGCGGAGCTCGTCGCGCGCGTCGACGCAGTGTTGCGGCGGTTCGACAACTCCAAGACGCAGGAGGCGCCGATCGAGCTCAGCGACATGACGATCGACCCGACGGCCAGGCGGGTGTTCGTCCGCGGCGAGGAGGTCCAGCTCACCCACCGTGAGTTCGACGTGCTCCTGTACCTGGCCCGCCACCCGGGGCAGGCGTTCTCGCGCAACCAGCTGATGGACGCCGTGTGGCAGTACTCGTTCTACACCGACACGTCCACTGTGACGGTCCACATCCGCCGCCTGCGGTCGAAGATCGAGGCTGATCCCGCCCAGCCGCAGCACATCCAGACCGTGTGGGGGGTCGGGTACCGGTTCCAGCCGTGAGGGTTCCAGCCGTGAGGGTTCCAGCCGCGAGGGTTCAGCCGTGAGGGTTCGGCCGTGAGCGCCGGCAAGATCGCATCCTGGGCGCGCCTGCGGGCCGGATCGCTGCCGCGCCAGTTCGCGCTCGTGGTGGCGATCGTGGTGGCGCCGGTGCTGGTGGCGCTGGCGGTGGTCGGCTCGCTGATGGTCGTGTCGGTCCCGAACGCCGAGCTGCTGGCGGCGATCGTCGTGGCCGCCGGCCTCGTGGCCATCGTCGCGGCGCGGATCGTCGCCGGAGGGATCCTGCACGACGTGCAGGCGGTTCGTGACGGGCTGATCGCGGTCGGGCGCGGCCGGCGCGAGGTCCGGATCGAGACCTCCGCCCATGACGAGCTCGCGCAGCTCGCGGGGGCGGCGAACGTGATGATCGCCCAGCTCCGCGACGAGGAGGCCGCCCGCGACCAGTCCGACGCCGCCCGCCGGGATCTGATCGCGGCCGTGTCGCACGACCTGCGCACGCCGATCACCTCGCTGCGGCTGCTCGCCGACGCGATCGGCGACGGCATCGTCGACGACCCCGAGACCCGCCGCGGCTACCTGCGGCGGATGGGCACTCACATCGACGCGCTGAGCGTACTGATCGACGACCTGTTCGAGCTCTCGAGGCTCGAGGCCGGCGACATCAGCTGGTCGATCGAACAGGTACCGCTCCAGGAGCTCGTCGGCGAGACCGTCGAGGCGATGCGGGTGCAGGCCGAGGCCAAGGGGGTGGCGGTCCTCGCCGAGGTGCCCGACTCCCTGTGTCCCGCCCAGGCCAACCCCGAGAAGCTCCAGCGCGTGCTGTTCAACCTGATCCAGAACGCGATCCGGCACACGCCGGCCGACGGCAGCGTCGTCGTCCGCGCCGAGCCGGTGGCGGCCGGGATCGAGTTCGAGATCGCCGACACCGGCGACGGGATCCGCCCCGATGAGCGCGAGCACGTGTTCACCGCGTTCTACCGCGGCGGCACCGACGCCGCCCGGACGAGCCCCGGTGCCGGTCTCGGGCTCGCGGTGTCGCGTGCGATCGTCGAGGCTCACGGCGGCCGGATCTGGCTGGCCGACACGCCGATCGGCACGCGCGTCCGGTTCAGCCTTCCCGCCGCCACCTAGTCCGCGCGTTCGGTTCGGCCTGCCCGCCGCCACGTGATCCGCGCGTTCGGTTCGGCCTGTTCGCCGCCACGTGATCCGCGCGTCCGGTTCGGCCTGTTCGCCGCCACGTGATCCGCGCGTCCGGCGCCGAGCGCCGGCGCCGGCGTTTCGCCGCACTCGCCACCCCCGCCGGCGGTGAATGGTGATTCAGGCACGTATGTGGGTCATTCCGGCGCACTGGGCCGCCGGCGCCCGCCGAGTGGCGCCATATGACCCACCTCGCCCGCCGGCCCTACCCCACCCGAGTGCGAGCCGGACCACGCGTGCGCGACCACGGCGCCACCGAGCCGGCGGTCAACGTGACGCTCGGCATGCCCCGACCGCCCAATGCCACGTTGACCGCCATTTGCCGCGCGAGTGTGTGGTTCCCGGGCGCCACGCACTCCGGGCGCGACCGCCCGGCGCCGGCCGGGGCGCGGGAAGGACTCGCGCCACCGTGGAGTCCTTAGAACCCGAGGGCGCAGACCGCACATGACCAACGACCGCAACTGAGCCGTGCCGATCACCGCCGATCATGTCCTGCCGCGCGCGGCCGGAGCGGCGGCGCCGGCGCGCCGGCTCGATCCCGATCATCTCGGCGACCACCTCGACCGGCTCTACCGCGCCGCGTGGGCGCTGTGCGGCTCGCGCGAGGACGCCGAGGACCTCGTCCAGGACACGTACGCGCGCGTGCTCCAGAAGCCGCGGATGCTCCGGTCGGCGGAGGACCTCGGTTACCTGCTGCGCGTGCTGCGCAACACGCACTTCTCGCGCCTGCGCGCCGCGGCGCGCAGGCCGCGCGCGGACGGGCTTCCCGACGAGCTCGACCGCATCGAGGACTCGTCCGCGCCGGCGCCCGAGGCCGCGCTTGACGCCTCCGAGCTGTACGCGCTGATCGCCGAGCTGCCCGATCCGTTCCGCGAGGCGCTGGTCGCGGTCGACGTCGTCGGGCTGTCCTACCGCGAGGCGGCCCGCGCGCTGCGCGTGCGCGAGGCGACGATCACCACCCGGCTTTACCGGGCCCGCCAGCGGCTCGCGGGCGGGCTCGGCGATCAACGGCCGGTCACCGGCGGCTAGCGCGGATGGTTAGCACCCGAGGCCGACACCCGCGCGCCACCGAGCGCGATCTTGCCCGTCTCGCCGACGGCACCCTCGACCATGGCCGGCGCGAGCGCGTCGAGCGCTCCGTGGCCGGGTCCTACGAGCTCCAGTTGCGGCTGCGCGACCAGCGCCGGGCGGTGGCGGCGGTTCGCGGGGTCGCCATCGAGCGGGCGCCGCTCGCGCTCCGCCTGCGCCGGCGCGCGGTAACGCCCGCGGCGCGACTCCGCCTGCCGCTGCTCGCGCTCGGGATCGGTGGCGTCCTCGGCGCCCTCGCCCTGACGCTAGCCACGCTCTCCGGTACCCAGGCCGGGCTGAGTGTCGCGCAAGCGGCCACGCTCGCCGCGCGCGCCCCCGCGGCGCGCGTTACCGGCCCCGCCGACCACGCCGCAACTCTCCCGCGCGTCGGCGCGGCCGGGCTGCCGTTTCCCTACTGGCAGGACCGCTTCGGCTGGGTCGCGACCGGCGTCCGCCACGACACCCTCGGCGGGCGAACGCTGGTCACGGTCTTCTACCGCCTCGACGGCCGGAGGATCGCGTACACGATCGTCCCGGGCACGCGGCTACCAAACGCGAAAGGCGCGCGGACGATCACGCGGCGCGGCACCGTCATCCACGCCTCCAAAGAAGGTGGCCGGCTGATCGTCACCTGGTTGCGCCGAGGCCACACGTGCGTGCTGTCGGGCGACGGCGTGCCACTCGACGCGCTGACCGCGCTCGCTGCGTGGCGGGATCACGGCGAGCTTCCCTACTGATCCTCCAGGTACGGCCGGAGCAGCGACAGGTCGCCGTCGCCGAGGCGGTCGCTCGCGGACATGGCCTGATGCCAGTACGGATAGATCAGCTGCGGCCGGCTGACCTCCTCGAGCCGGGCGGTCTCCTGCACCGAGAGCTTCAGATCCGCCGCGGCCAGGTTGTCGGCGAGCTGCTCCTCGGTACGGGCGCCGACGATCACGGTCGTGACCCCGGGTCGCTCCAGCAGCCACGCGAGCGCCACCTGGGCCGGCGCCACGCCGCGTCCCTCGGCGACCTCGACCACGGCCTCGATCGTGTCGTAAAGCTTGTCCTCGTCGTAGATCGGCGGCTCGCTCCACTCCGACGCCCGGCGCGAGCCCGGAGGCGCGTCCTCGCCCCGGCGGTACTTGCCTGACAGCAAGCCGCCGGCGAGCGGGCTCCAGATCAGCAATCCGAGCCCCTGGTCGATCGCCGAGGGCACGATCTCGTACTCGGCCGAGCGCTCCTGGAGCGACAGGTATACCTGCTGGCTGACGAACCGCGGGAGCCTGGTTCGGTCAGCGATCCCGAGCGCTTTCATCACCTGCCAGCCGGCGAAGTTCGAGCACCCGACGTACCGCACCTTGCCGCTCGTTATGAGGTGGTCGAGCGCGCTCAGCGTCTCCTCGAGCGGTGTCTGTCCGTCCCATTCGTGGACCTGGTAGAGGTCGATGTAGTCGGTTTCGAGGCGGCGCAGGCTGGCCTCGCACCCGGCGATGATGTGGTGGCGAGACAGGCCGGCGTCGTTGGCGCCGTCGCCCATCGGGAACCTCACCTTGGTCGCGAGCAGAACCTGGTCGCGTCGGCCGCGCAGCGCCTGCCCGACGATTTCCTCAGCGCTGCCCTCGGAATAGATGTCGGCGGTGTCGATCAGGTTCACGCCGGCGTCCAGCGCCATCGCGATCTGGCGGCGGGCGCCGTCGAGGTCAGTGCTGCCGACGGGGCGGAACTTGCCGCTGCCGCTGAACGTCATCGTTCCCATCGTCAGCTTTGAGACGCGCAGCCCGGAGCTTCCGAGTTGCCGGTATTCCATTCAGGCCTCCTCGAGGTCGTTGAGCTGTCGAGCTTATGCGAGCGCCGGCGCTACGGGACGAGCACGATCTTCCCGCGCGTGTGCCGCTGCTGGAGCTCGCGGAACGCATCGCGGACGTCGTCGAGCGGGTACACGTGCGCGATCGGCACCTCGAGCTTGCCCTCGTCGACCAGCGCCGCAAGCTCGGCGAGAACGCCCGCGCTCGACGCGGCCGCGGTCCCCTCCATCTTGACCCCGTACTTCTGGCCGGCGTCCCGGTCGATGATCGTGTCGACCCGGTTGGGCGCGACCCCGAGCTCGTCGACCGCGAGCGCGACGTAGCCCGAGCCGAACGTGTCGATGAACGCGTCGACGTGACCGTCGGAGACCTCGCGGATCCGGCCGGCGACACCGTCGCCGTAGGCGACGGGAACCGCGCCATGCTCGAGCAGCCACTGGTGGTTGCCCTCGCCGGCGAGCCCGATCGCGGTCGCGCCGGCGAGCACGATGAGCTGCACGGCGAGCGACCCGACGCCGCCGGCGGCGCCGGACACCACGACCGTGTCGCCCGCGGACGCCCCGACCGCGCGCACGGTCGCGTACGCGGTGGTCCCGGCGACAAACAGCGCGCCGGCGGCCTCCCAGGAGACCCCCTCCGGCTTGGCCGTCAGCTGGTTGACCGGCACGACTACGAACTCGGCGTGGCTCGCACGCTGGTCGGTCCACCCGAGCACCTCGGCGCCGACCTCGAGCCCCATCACCCCCGGCCCGATCTCCTCGACCACGCCGGCGAGATCGCTCCCCTCGCCCGACGGGAAAGTCGCCGGCCAGAGATCGTGCAGCAGCCCCTCGCGGATCGACGCCTCGCCGGGGTTGATCCCGGCTGCCTTGACCCTGACGAGTGCCTCCCCGGCGCCGGGGACCGGGCGCTCGACGTCGACTACGTTCAGCACGTCGACGTCTCCGTATCGATCGAACCGCACCGCGTGGGGCATCTCAGCGCAGTTCTATCAGCCCTAGGGCCCGAGGTACCTGACCGGCAACGCGTGCTCGTCGGCGCCGCCGCCGGCGGTCCGCTCCACGCGCAAGGCGCGAGCATGTGGCCGCGAGGTCACGACCTCTTCGAGCTCCGTACCGGCGAACACCAGCCCGGCGCCGTCGTCGGCGGCCCAGCCGTCGGCGAGCTCGCCGGCGGCCACGAGCCGCGTGAACGTCGGCCGCCGCTGCTCCTCGCCGTCATAGTGCGGGCAGGCGCTCCCGGCGAGCAGGCCGAGCCCGTCGTGGAGCGGCGCGAGCTGCGCGAGGTCGAACGAGTCCGTGACGGACTCCGTGAACCAGCAGTTCATCCCCGCGCTCAAGCCGCACAACACGACGCCCTCCTCCCAGGCGCGGCGGAGGATGCGATCGACCGCGTGGGCGCGCCAGACCGCGAGCATGCTCGCGGTGTTGCCGCCGCCGACGTAGATCACGTCCTGCGCGAGCAGGAACGCCTCGATGTCGCCGACCGTCCGCTCGAACAGCTGCAGGTCGGTCGGCCGGCAGTGCAGCGCGGTGAACGCCCGGTAGAACTGGGCGACATACCCCTCGGCGTCGCCGCTCGCGGTCGGCAGGAAGCACACGTGCGGGTGGGGCGAGCGCGCGAGTGACAGCACGAACGCGTCGAGCAGCGGATTGTCGGGCTCCATCGAGAACCCGCCTCCGCCCATGGCCACCACGCGGCGCCCGCTCACGGCCAGACGTACCGGTCGACCTCGTAATGCGAGACGGTCTCGTCGCGCTCAACGAGGTAGCGGTCGTCCTCGGGATAGAACACCGCGACCTCCGGCTGGTCGCCGGCGAACGCCGTGATCGACTCCATCGAGTCCCACAGCGTGAACATCAGGAACTCGGTGTTGTCGTCGACGTCACGTCGCAGCATCCACGCGCCGCGGTTGCCCGGCGTGCTCGTGTAGCCGGCCATGCCGGTCTTGTCTATGTACTCGGCGTAGGCGTCACCGTCGGCTTTGGCGACGGCGCCGCGCCAGATCCGCGCGATCATCGATCCTCCTCGCTTCGGGCGTGGACGCCCGGAGCCTAGCGACCGGTGGCGGCCGCTAACGCGAGCAAGCGGGCGGGCCTGGCTAGGCCAGGATCGAGATGCCGGCCGAGACCCGCGGGCGGTCCGCGCTCAGCTGCGCGGTCGCGGTGTACCCGGCTGACGCCGGCGCGTCGGCTCCGGACCCATCGGCGGCCGGCTGGCCGTCCTGATCGAGCGCGTGATCGATGAGCTGGTCGAGCGTGCTCTGATCGAGCGGTGACTCGCCGCTCGCCTGGCGCGACTGCTGGATCTTGGACTGGACGAAGTCCACGAGGGACTCCCGCGAGACGCCGTGCTGCTGGGCGAGCTCGGTGAGCGAGGTGCCCGCGTTTGCGCCGCCGCCGGCGGCACCGGTTGCGGTGAGCCCGCTCATTGGCTGGATGTCCACGAGTGCTCTGGCGTACGGTCGAGGGAGACTTCCTCCCTGTGATCGGCAGGGAGCCCTTGGACTTCAGCCTCCGAGCGGAGGATGTGCGAGCACGACCGAGGTCTCGATCTGTCGGTCGGGGATCGTCCAGTAGCGCCGGAGCAAAGCCGTCTTCTGCTCGGGCGTGACCAGCTCGAATCCGTGGCGGCGATAGAACTCGACCGCCCACTGAGCGGCGGCCCACGTACCGACCAGCATTCGCTGCGTGCTCAGCCCGATCAGGTGATCGAGCAGCGCGCCCCCAACCCCGCCGCGCTGGCGACCCGGCACGACGTACGCGTGCCGAATCAGGTCGACGTCCCCCACCGCCTGGATGCCCATCACCCCGAGCAGCTCGCCGCCGGACTCATACCCCCAGAAGGCCACGCCGGCGGCGATCTCGTCGTCGAGCTCGGTCGCGGGCATATACGGCTCGTGCCAGCGGTCGGGCGGGATCACGCCGCGATATGCCTCGGCGGCCAGGTTCACGACCCGCACGATCGCCGCGCGCTCGTCGTCGCGGCAACGCCGGACCGCGCTCACCCGCCGGACCTCGGCTGACCGTCGGACCTCGGCTGACCACCGGACCTCGGAGGACCGCTGGACTTCGCCCAACCGCCGGCTCCGAGACGCGTTCGCTCGTATTCGGTGACCACGACCCGCGCGACCTCGTCCGGATCGGAGACGGCCGGGAGCTCGGCCGTATCCGAGGGCTCGATCCGATGATCTGCGAGCGCATGCGTGCGCAGCCAGTCGAGCAGCCCGTCCCACTCGCCCTCGCCGACTAGGATCGCCAGCCGAACCCGCCCGGCGTCCGCGACCCGGTCCGCGACCGGCTCGTCGCCGAGCCAGAGGAGCAGGTCCTCGTCGAATGTCCGCGGCGGAAACAGGGCCCGAGCCTAACGTGCGTGTGGCGCCGGCGATCGCGCGAGCCGAGTCACTACGCTTGCGGCGAGGGCGATGGCCGCGACCATGAGCAACTCGACGCTCGGGGACTGCATCCCCGAGAACGCGATGAGCGACCCGGGGGAGATCGCGCGCTTCTACGACCGCTGCAGCGACCTCATGCGCGAGCTCCTCGACGGGCTGGCCGTGGCGCCGGACCAACCGCGTCCGTTCCCCGAGATCGAGGACGCGATCGGATGGCCGAGGCGCCGGATCGCCTCGGTGCTCGGCGGCGTCTGCCACCTGCGGCGGATGGAGTTCGAAGGGCGCCGGCCCTACCACTTCCACGAACCGAAGCGCGCGGCCTCCCGGCGCTGGGAGATCTGGATGGACGAGGCGCAGGCCAGTGTGGTGCGTGCCGAGCAGCATTCGTAGGCCGGACGTCCCGCGGGCCACCAGGTGACCAGCACGCAGACTCCCGCCATCCGGACCGACGGGCTCACCAAGCGATACGGGGCGACGCTCGCGCTCGACGCGCTCGACCTGACCGTCCACGCCGGCGAGGTGTACGGCTACCTCGGTCCGAACGGCGCCGGCAAGACGACCACGATCCGGCTGCTGCTCGGCCTCCACCGGCCGTCGGCGGGCCGCGCCGAGCTGTTCGGCGTCGACGCGTGGGGAGATCCGGTGCGCGCTCACGAACGCGTCGCGTACGTCGCCGGCGAGCCGTTCCTGTGGCCGTCGATGACCGGCGGCGAGACGCTCGAGTTCCTCGGCCGGCTGCACGGCTCGGTCGACGTCGCCTACCGCGATGAGCTCGTCGACCGCTTCCAGCTCGACACGCGAAAGAAGGTCCGCGCGCTGTCGAAGGGCAACCGCCAGAAGGTGCAGCTCGTCGCCGCGCTCGCCACCCGCTCGGATCTGCTGCTGCTCGACGAGCCGACGAGTGGCCTCGATCCGCTGATGGAGGTGGCCTTCCGGGACTCGATCGAGGAGGCGAAGGCGCGCGGGCAGACCGTGTTCCTCTCCTCCCACATCCTGAGCGAGGTCGAGGCGGTCTGCGACCGCGTCGGGATCCTCCGCGCCGGTCGCCTAGTCGACCAGGGCACGCTCGCCGAGCTTCGGCATCTCAGCGCGCAGACGGTCGAGGTCACGTTCGTGGGGCGGGCGCCGCAACTGGACCCCCTCCCGGGCGTAGAGATCACATCCGCCGGCCCGGACACGCTCCGGTTCGAGGTCTCGGGCAACGTCGGGCCGCTGATCGCCAAGCTCGCAGGGCACCCGGTGACGAACCTCACGAGCCGCGAGCCCTCGCTCGAGGAGATCTTCCTGCACCACTACGACTCCTCCGATGGCGGTGGCGGCGACCACTGAGACGCTCCTCGCCCGCCGCACGTTCCGCGACGCCCGGATCCGGACGATCGCGTTCGCGTACCTGTTCGCGATCGCCTCGATCCTCAACCCGGTCGGCTACCGGCACACCTACTCGACGCGAGCGGAGCGGCAGGCGTTCGCCGACAGCTTCGCCCACGACAAGGCTGTCGTGCTCTTCTACGGGAAGGCTCACGACCTACTCACGGTCAGCGGCTACAGCGCCTGGCGGACCGGCGGAGTGCTCGCGATCCTGGCCGCGATCTACGGGCTGTTCGCCGGCGTGCGCGCGCTCCGGACCGAGGAGGACGCGGGCCGGACCGAGCTGATCCTGGCGGGTCCGGTATCGCGTGGCGCCATATACGCCGGCGGGATCGCGGGGATCGCGGCCGGGGCGGCGCTGCTGTGGGTCGCGGTGCTCGTGGGCTCGGCGATCGGCGGCCTGCCGGTGGGCGGGTCGGCGGTTCTGGCGCTCGCGATCGTGTCGACGGTGCCGGTGTTCGCAGGTGTGGGCGCGCTCGCGAGCCAGTTCGCGCCGACGCGCCGGATGGCGCTCGAGCTCGGCGGTGCGGTCGTTGTCGTGTCGTTCGTACTGCGCGTGATCGCCGATACGTCGAGCGGCCTCGATTGGCTCCGCTGGGTCACACCGCTCGGGTGGGCGGAGTCGGTGCGCGCGTTCACCGGCGCCCAGCCGCTTGTGCTGCTCGCACCGATCGCGGCGTCGGCGCTCACGGTCGTCGGCGCGTGGCGGCTCGCCGCCCGGCGCGACCTCGGTGCCGGGCTGCTGCCGTCACGCGACAGCAGTGAGCCGCGCCTCGCGCTGCTGTCCTCGCCGACGGCCCAGGCGCTCCGCGGCGAGCTTGGGAGCCTGGCGGTCTGGGTCGGGAGCGTCGGCGCGTTCGCGCTGATCATCGGCGTGATCTCAAAGAGCATCTCCTCGGCCGGGATCTCGCCCCAGCTCCAGCGCGAGTTCGCGAAGCTGGGCGAGGGCTCGATCGTGACCCCGCACGGCTATCTCGGGTTCTCGTTCAGCTTCTTCGTGCTCGTGGTCAGCCTGTTCTCGTGCGCGCAGGTCGCGGCCGCCCGGCACGAGGAGTCAGAGCAACGGCTCGAGACCATGCTCGCACTCCGGGTGAGTCGCTTGCGCTGGCTGACCGGAAGGCTCGTGCTCGCGCTCGCCGGCGCGACCGTGGTGTCGCTCGGTGCGGGGGTGCTCGCCTGGATCGGCGCCGCCACGCAGGCCGTCGCCCCGTCGCTGCCGCGGATGCTCGAGGCGGGCGCGAACTGCCTGCCCTCAGCGGTGCTGTTCCTCGGGATTGCGGCGCTCGCCTACGCGGTCGCGCCGCGGGCAGGCGCCGGCATCGCCTATGGGCTCGTGACCGTCGCGTTTCTCTGGCAGCTGATCGGCTCGCTCCTCGGCGCGCCCAAGTGGCTAGTTAAGATCACGCCGTTCGCGCACGTCGCCTCGGTGCCCTCGCAGCCGTTCCGCGCCGGCGCCGCCGCGGTGCTGGTAGCGATCGGGGTGGTCGCGGCCGGGGTAGCGGTGGCGGCGTTCGGGCGCCGCGACCTCACCGGCGCCTAGCAATAGCTGCCCGGGGCGAGGCTTGCTGGATTTTGCCCCTATACGGGGCAAAATCCAGCACGTGTGCCGGCGCCACCGGCCAGCTACTATGCGGTGCATGGTAGCTGTACGCGACGGCGCTATCTCGCAGCTCCGCCGAGGCGTGCTCGAGTTCTGCGTGCTGGCGCTGCTCCGCGACGGAGAGCGCTACGGCTACGAGCTCGTGCACACGCTCGGCAGCGCGGACGGGCTGGTGACGAGCGAGGGAACGCTGTACCCGCTACTCAGCCGGCTGCGGCGGGACGGGCTGGTGGAGACGACGTGGCGAGAGTCGGCCTCAGGGCCGCCGCGGCGTTATTACTCGCTCACGCCGGCGGGAATCGGGGCGCTCGAGGCGTTCCTGATCGAGTGGGCGCGCTTTAGCGAGTCGGTCGACGCGCTGCTCGAAGGCTCCGGCCGAGCCGTTTAGCCTCCACGCTGGCCTAGCGGTTTAGCCGGTGAACTTGAACTGCTCGACGAGCCGATTGAGCTCCTCGGCGGTGCTCGCGAGCTGCTGCGCCGAGGTGGCCATCTCCTCGGTCGACGCCGACGTCTGGAGAGTCGACGCCGACACCTGCTCGGCCGACGCGGAGGACTCCTCGGCGACGGCAGCGACCTCCGCGATGTTCGTCTGCATCGCGCGGGCGCCGGAGGCGATCTGCTCGGCGGCGGCCGCGATCTCCTCGATCCGCCCGGTCATGTCCTGGACCGCGCCGTCGATGCGCACGAACGCCTCGCGTGTCTGCTCGACGACCGTCGTGCCCTCGTCGGTCTGCCGGGCGCCGTGCTCGACCACCTGCACCGCGGCGTCGGTGTCAGTGCGGATCGCCTGGATCAGTCCGGCGATCTCCTCGGCCGCGAGCTGCGACTCCTCGGCGAGCTTGCGCACCTCCTCGGCCACGACCGCGAACCCGCGGCCCTGCTCGCCGGCTCGAGCGGCCTCGATCGCCGCGTTCAGCGCGAGCAGGTTGGTCTGGCCGGCGATGCCGGTGATGGTCTCGACGATCGCGCCGATCTGCTCGGACTTCTGGGCGAGCCGCGCGATCGCCTCGGTCACGGCCTGCGAGGACTCGCGCACGGCGTGCATCGCCTGCGTGGCCTGCTCCGCCGCGCCGACGCCCTCCTCGGCGGCCTCGCGGGCCTGGCCGGCGACCTCGGCAGTCACGCGCGCGTTCTCGGCGCTCGACTCGATCGCCCGCGCCACCTCCCCGGCGGACACCCGTGCGCAGTCGATCGCCTGCACCTGGCGCTCGGCGCCGCTCGCGACCTCGCTGACCGCGTGGGCGACGTCGCCGGTCGCTCGTCCCGCCTCCTGGGCGGTGCTTGCCATCTGGTGCGAGGCCGACCCGACCGATCCGGCCGACGCCGACACCCTGCGGACGATGCCGCTCAGCTCGGACACCAGCCGGTGGAACGAGTTGCCGAGCAGGTCGCGGTCGGACCTGGGCTGGACCTCGACGGTGAGATCGCCGTCGGCTATCCGCTGCGCGACGCCGGCGAGGTCATTGAGGTAGGCGACGATGTGTCCGAACGCGCGCGCGGTCTGGCCGATCTCGTCGCTCGAGTGGACGTCGATGTCCTGGTCGACGTCGCCTTCGGCGATCGCCTGGGCCGCAGCGAGCAATTGACGGGCGCTCCTGGTGAGACTCCGAGCGACGAACCAGGTGACGCCCACTCCGACCACGATTGCGATCACGAGCAGCGCGATGATCAGCGTGCGGCTCGGGTTAAAGATCGAGACGAGCCCGATCGCGATCACAAACGCGAGCAGCAACCCGGCGAGGCCGTAGAGCTTCTTGGCGATCGTGAAGGCCCCGAAGGGGGTGCGGGCGCCGAAATTCACGGTGAGACTCCTGACATGGTGCGCCGGCATGAAGCGGCCGGACGGGCGCGTGTTGCACGCCCTTCATCGCCTCCCGGCCGAGAAAGCTTGAGAATGTGCGGATGGCGTCCGACCCCGACGTAACCAATCTGACACAGCTGATCGACCGGCTGCGCGTCCCGCCCGGCTCGAAGGTCACGCTGGCCAAGGACCATGACCCGGGCTATAAGGCCGGTTGGCTCAAGAAGAAGGACGGCAAGCAGGACCTCGAGCTGACCGTCCAGATGCTCGCCGAGTACCAGGATCGGCTCGCGGCCCACGACACCTACGGGCTCCTGGTCGTGCTCCAGGGGATCGACGCCGCCGGCAAGGACGGGACGATCCGGCACGTAATGAGCGGCGTCAACCCGCAGGGCGTCACCGTTCACAGCTTCAAGGTCCCGTCCGCGGAGGAACTGAGCCACGACTTCCTGTGGCGATACGCGGTCCACCTGCCGGCGCGCGGGCAGATCGGGCTCTTCAACCGCTCCCACTACGAGGAGGTGCTCGTCGTGCGCGTGCACCCGGAGCTCCTCGACAACGAGCGGCTCCCGCCGGCAGCCCGGCGCCGCGGCATCTGGACCCGTCGCTACCAGGAGATCAACGCGTGGGAGCGCGGGCTCGTCGATAACGGGTTCAAGATCGTCAAGCTGTTCCTCAACATCTCGCGCGAGGAGCAGCGCATCCGCTTTCTGAAGCGGATCGATCGTCCCGAGAAGAACTGGAAGTTCTCAGCCTCCGACGTCGCCGAACGCGCGTCGTGGAACGCCTATCAGCGCGCGTTCTCGGAGATGCTGACCCACACCAGCACCGAGTGGGCCCCGTGGTACGTGATTCCCTCCGACCACAAGTGGTTCGCGCGGATCGCGGTCGGAGCGGTGCTGGTGCACGCGCTCGTCGAGCTAGACCCCCAGTACCCGACGGTCACCCCGGAAGCCCACGCGGCCCTGCTCGAGGCGCGCACTCAGCTCGAAGCCGAGGCGCCCAAGGGCGCGGCTTCCGATCCATACGCGGCGTCGAGCGGCTGACCCGCGATCTGACCGCCGGCACAGTCCTCGCACCTGACCGCGCGGCGCGGGTTGCGGATCCCGACCAGCCCGAGCACGCCGCCGAGCGCCACGAGCACCGCCGACACCCAGATCCCGACGTGGAACGCCGACACCGATGCCGATTGCACGGCGTGCGCGACCTGCAGACCGACGCGCGCGGGGTCGACCCGGGCGAGCGTCTCGCCGCGTGCGTGCGCGATCGCCGCATGGGCCGCGGCCGAGAGCCTGATGCCGGTCAGGCGTTTGTCGAGCGTCGAGGTGAACTCCGCGGTGATGACCGCGCCGATCGCCGCGACCGCGATCAGGCCGGCGACGCGCGCAACCGCGTTGTTGACGCCCGACGCGATCCCGGCATCGGACGGATCGGCGTCCGAAAGGACGGTCGCGGTCAACGGCGCCACGGTCGAGGCCAGGCCGAGCGAGAACACCAGCAGTCCGGGGAGCAGATCGGTGATGTAGTCCACGTGGGCGCCGAGCGTCGAAATCAACGCCAGCCCGACGGCCGCGGTCAGCGGCCCGAAGCCCATGAACAGCCGCGGGCCGTAGCGATCCGCCAACCTCCCCATGCGCTTTGACAGTAGGAACATCACGATCGTCGAGGGGACCAGCGCGAAGCCGGCGTCGAGCGCGTTGTAGCCCGCGACCTCCTGGAGAAACAGCACGAGCAGGAAGAACGTGATCCCGAGTCCGCCGTACATCGCGAACGTCTCGACGTTCCCGATCGCGAAGTTGCGGCGCTTGAACAGGCCGAGCGGCAGCATCGGCGCCGGGGTCCGGCGCTCATGCCAGATGAACACCGCGAGCAGCACCAATCCGCCGAGCCCGGGCACCCACACCTGCGGACTGCCCCAGCCGACCACCGGCTGGCGGATCAGCGCGAGCACCGGACCGGCGAGCCCGAAGAACGTCAGCACCGCGCCCAACCAGTCGACACGGGCGTGCGTCGTCCCCGGCGCTCGCGGCGGCACCGCGATCGAAACGATCACGAGCGTGGCGATCACGAACGGGACGTTCACGGCGAAGATCAGCCGCCACGAGACCGCGTCGACCAGGTAGCCGCCCGCGAGCGGCCCGATAACGGTGGCGATGCCCGACCACGCCGTCCAAGAGCCGATCGCGCCGCCTCGCTCCTCGGGCGGAAACGCGGCGACGATCACCGCGAGCGAGCTCGGCATCAACAGCGCCCCGAACGCGCCCTGCAAAGCCCGGCACGCGATCAGGAACCCGATCGTCGGCGAAACTGCACACATCAGCGACACGACACCGAACCCGGCGACGCCGATCGAGAACACTCGCCGCTCCCCGTACAGATCGCCGAGCGAGCCGCCGACCAGGATCAGCGAGCCGAGCGCGAGCAGGTAGGCGTTCGACACCCATTGCTGACCGGCGAGGCCGCCGCCGAGGTCGGCCCGGATCGCCGGCAGCGCGACGTTCACGGCGGTCGCATCGAGCCCGGCGACGAATGACCCCAGGATCGCCGCGAGCAGAGCCAGCCGCTTGCGACGATCACCCACGCGGTTCACGTTACCGTGCACCCGTGTCGCGTTTCGTCGTCCAGCTCCATGATGCGACCACACTGCACTTCGACCTGCGCCTCGAGATCGGCGACGTCCTGCGCTCGTGGGCGGTGCCGAAGGGTCCGTCGCTCGACCCTGCGGTTCGCCGGCTGGCGGTGCCCGTCGAGGACCATTCACTGTCCGCCGGCGAGTTCGAGGGCGTCCACGAGGGCAGCTCGCGCGGGACCGGCGCGGTGATCATCTGGGACGAGGGGACCGCTGAGTTAGGCAGCGACGACCCCGACCATCTCTCGTTCGTGCTCGACGGTCACAAGCTCCACGGCCGCTTCGGGCTGACCCGGACCGGCGAGGACCAGTGGATCCTCGTCAAGGCCCGCGACGAGTACGCGCGGCCGGGCTCGGACATCGGCGCCGAGTGCCCGGCGAGCGTCCGCACGGGGCGAACCTGGCAGGAGGTCGCCGCGACAAATCGCCCGACCACGACCGGCCAAAACTAGAATCGCCCCTCGCCGGCCGTCCACACGAACGGCGAGCCCACGGCGACAGAGACGGAGGAGCAACGATGACCGACAACGCGACGACGCTCCGCGGGATCTCCGAGCTGCGCGGCTTCTTCCGCACGAACCAGACTCCGGTCTACTTCATCTCGCCGATTGCGTTCAACCTGCTCGGGATCGATCGCTGGGTGCGGCGGTTCTACTACGTCAACTACTTCGACTCATTCGACGGCGGGCATCCGTGCGTCTTCGTCCCGGTCAGGACCCCGCACGCCCAGTTCGGCTCGATCGAGGACGTCTGCAACTACCTGCTCGCGCACGACGGCCTGAAGGAGTTCGTCGGCGCGCACAGGCAGAACGGCGCGGCGGACGGTCAGCGCGGCAAGGCCGTGTTCGTGTTCTTCGACGACGAGACCGAGCGGCGCGCGGCGCAGATCGGGCTCGACGTCGCGCTGCCCTCGGCCGAGCTCCGCCACCGGCTCGACTCGAAGATCATCACGACGCGGCTGGGGGAGGAGGCGGGGGTCCCGAGCGTCCCGAACGTGCTCGGGCGGGCGACGAGCTACGACGAGCTGCTCGCGCTCGCCGCCACCGCCGGGCTCGGCGACGATCTCGTCGTGCAGACCCCGTACGGCGACTCGGGCAAGACGACGTTCTTCGTTCTCGGCGAGCGCGACTGGAACGCCGACGCCGGCGAGATCGTCGATCAGGAGCTCAAGGTGATGCGCCGGATCGAGCCGAAGGCGGTGGCGGTCGAGGCCTGCATCACGCGCCACGGGACCGTGATCGGACCGCTGATGACCGATCTGACCGGCCACCCCGAGCTGACCCCGTACCGTGGCGGATGGTGCGGCAACGACATCTTCCCCGGGGCGCTGTCGCCGGCCAACCGCGAGCGCGCGCTCGACTTCACCCGCCGGCTCGGCGACCGCCTCGCGCGGGAGGGGTATCGCGGCCAGCTCGAGGTCGACTACCTCGTCGACGCGACCACCGACGAGCTCTACCTCGGCGAGCTCAACCCGCGGCTCAGCGGGATCAGCTCGATGACCAACGTCAGCGCGAGCGCGTATGCCGACATGCCGCTGTTCCTGTTCCACCTCGCCGAGTACCTCGACGTCGACTACGAGCTGGACGTCGAGGACCTGCGCCGGCGCTGGGGCAGCGACCACCTCACCGACGTGTGGGGCCAGATCATCCTCAAAGAGCCCGACGATGGGATCGAGTTGCTCACCGACGCGCCCCGGACCGGCATCTGGCGCCTCGGCGACGACGGGCAGATGACCTTCAGCCGGCCGGCGGTCGACTGGCACGGGCTCGGTGACGAGTCCGAGGGGTTCTACCTGCGGATCCTCGGTCCCGGTGACTACCGCTATCGCGGCGCCGACCTCGGGATCCTGGTCACCCGCACGCGCCTGGAGTCCCCCGACGGCCAGCTGACCGACCGCTGCCGGGCATGGATCGACGGGATCCGCTCGCAATTCGCCGGGGCTCCACTCGAACCCGAAGCCCCGGCGCCGATCTACGACGCCCTCGCGTTCAAGACGGGCTGAGCTTGCCGGAACAGGACGAGATCCTGGCGGCCGTCGCCGCCGAGCAACCCGCGACCGAGCAGCTTCTGATCGACCTGGTGCAGGCGCCGACGCTGCTCGGCGACGAGCGCTCGGGCCAGGAGGTCATGCGCGCGGCGTTCGCCGACCTCGGCCTCGAGCCGCGGGACGTCCCGCTCGACGCCGAAGCGCTCAGGGCCCACGCCGGCGCGTCGCCGTTCAGTTGGGACATCGCCGGCAAGGCCAACGTCGTAGCGGATTGGGGCCCCGCCCACCCCAGCCCCGCCCACCCCAGCCCCGCCCACCCCAGCCCCGCCCACCCCAGCCCCGCCCACCCCAGCCCCGCCCACCCACTAGCGGCGCAGCCCGCCCCCGAACGGCGGTCGCTGATCCTCAACGGCCACATCGACGTCGTCGACCCCGGGCCGGTCGACATGTGGTCCTCGCCGCCGTTCGTCGCCCGGCGAGACGGCGACTGGCTGTACGGTCGCGGCGCCGGCGACATGAAGGCGGGCCTCGCGGCGATCGTCGGCGCCGTCCGCGGGCTGCGCCGGCTCGGCCTCGAGCCGCTCGCGCCGGTGGAGCTCCAGTGCGTGGTCGAGGAGGAGTGCACGGGCAACGGCGCGTTTCAGTGCGTCCTCGCCGGGCGCCCCGCCGACGCTGTGATCGTCACCGAGCCGACCAGCCTGACGATTCAGACCTCGCAGGTCGGCGTGTTGTGGTTCCAGGTCGTGGTGCGCGGCCGTCCGGCGCACGCCGGCGACGCGCCGATCGGACTGAACGCGATCGAGGCGAGCTTCCCGGTGATCTCGGCCCTACGGGCGCTCGAAGCCGAGCTGAACGTGGCGCCGCCGGCGCCCTACGACGTCTACGAACATCCGATCAACCTCAACATCGGGATGATCCGCGGCGGCGACTGGCCCTCGACGGTGGCCGCCGAGAGCGTCTTGCGCTGCCGGCTCGCGCTGTTCCCCGGCGCGGGCGTCGACGAGCTGAAGACCCGCGTGGAGGACGCCGTGGCGGGCGTGGCGGCAGCGCTCCCCGGCGGGTTCGACGCTCGGGTCATGTACGACGGCTTCGCGTGCGAGGGGTACACGCTCGAACCCGAGTCGCCGTTGATCGGGGCGCTGGGCGACGTGGCCGAGCGGACGATCGGTGTCCGGCCCGCGCTGATCGCGTCGACCGCGACCACCGACGCGCGCTCGTTCGCCCTGTACGCCGGGACGCCGGCGGTCTGCTTCGGGCCGCACGCCGAGTCGATCCACGGCGTCGACGAGCGCGTGTCGCTGCCTTCGGTGCTGCATACCGCCCAGGCGCTCGCACTGTTCATCGATGGCTGGTGCGGGCTCGGGCACCGATGAGATTCCAAGTAGCGTTGAAGCGAATGTGGACGCGCGAACGACACGAGCTCTCGCTGTTGCCGGCGCACGACCGGGACCCGGTGCAGCCGCGGCCGCAGTTCCGCATGATCGACGAACCACAGCCCGGCGAGAACTGGGAAGCCGCGTTCGCGGCGATGTGGCCCGCGTACCGGGCGTGGTGGCTGAAGGAGGGGGAGTGGGCGCGTCCTGACCTCGGCACGTGCCGGGCGATGCTCGAGAAGTGGATGCCCGAGCTCGGTCCGACGTTCGAGCGGCTCGTCGAGCTCGCCGGGGGCGACCCGCTCGCGGCCCGCTTCTTGTCGATGTACCGCCCGCCGGGATTCGTAGTCGGCTGCTCGCAGGCCGCGTTCACCGGCGACGGAGGTCCGGCGCTGGTTCGCAACTACGACTACCCGGCCTCGCGGGTCGAGGGGATCGTGTACCGCACGTCGTGGACGGGGCGGGGCGTGATCGGGATGAGCGACTGCCTGTGGGGGCTGCTCGACGGCGTCAACGATGCCGGTCTCGCGGTGTCGCTGACGTTCGGAGGCCGGCCGGCGGTCGGGGACGGATTCGGGATCCCGCTGGTGCTGCGGTACGTGCTCGAAGTGTGCGAGGACGTCGAGGCGGCGTCCGCGGTGCTCGCCCAGGTTCCCGTCCACGCGGTCCAGAACGTCACGCTGATCGACAGCGGTGGCGACTTCGCCACGGTGCGCGTCGGGCCCGACCGCGAACCCGAGGTCCTGACCGTGCCGGTCGCGACCAACCACCAGCATCGCGGCGACTGGCCCGACTACGAGCGGGCGGTCGCCACGTTCGAGCGCGAACGGCGGCTGCTCGAGCTGCTGAGGACACCCGGGATGACCCGCGACCGTCTCGTGCAGGCGTTCCTCGAGCCGCCGCTGTACCGGGACGAGTTCGCGAGCGGGCTCGGCACGCTGTACACGGCGGTCTACTTCCCCGCGACGGGCCGCGCGGAATACCGTTGGCCCGACCACGCGATGATGACCGAATCTTTCGATGAGGCAAAGGAGAGGCTATGACCAAAGTGCTGACGAACTTCGTCGACGGCCAGACTGCGGCGAACAACGGTCGCGACATGGAACTGGTCGACCCGGTCACCGAGGAGGTGTTCGCGAAGGCGGCGGTGTCGTCCGAGGAGGAGATCGACGCCGCCTGCAACGCGGCCGCGCGCGCGTTCGAGAGCTGGGGGCAGACGACCCCGTCCGAGCGCCAGCTCGCGCTGCTCAAGATCGCCGATGCGATCGAGGCGCGGGCCGAGGAACTGGTCGCGGTCGAGAGCGAGAACACCGGCAAGCCGAAGGCGCTCGTCCTCTCCGAGGAAATCCCGCCGATGGTCGACCAGATCCGGTTCTTCGCCGGCGCCGCCCGCGTGCTCGAAGGAACTTCGGCCGGCGAGTACATGACCGGCTACACGTCGTTCATCCGCCGCGAGCCCATCGGCGTGTGCGCGGCGGTGACCCCGTGGAACTACCCCGCGATGATGGCGGTGTGGAAGTGGGCGCCGGCGCTCGCCGCCGGCAACACGATGGTCCTGAAGCCGTCCGACACAACGCCGGCGAGCACGGTGTGGATGGCGGAGCTGATGGCCGAGTTCCTGCCGGCGGGCGTGTTCAACGTCGTGCTCGGCGACCGTGAGACGGGCGCCGCGCTCGTGGCCCACAAGGTCCCGCAGATGGTGTCGATCACCGGCAGCGTCCGTGCGGGTATGGCGGTGGCAGCGTCAGCCGCGTCGGACGTCAAGCGCGTCCATCTCGAGCTCGGCGGCAAGGCGCCGGTCGTGATCTTCGACGACGCCGACCTCGCGAAGGCCGCGGAGGAGATCGCGGTCGCCGGCTACTTCAACGCCGGTCAGGACTGCACCGCGGCGACCCGCGTGCTCGTGTCACCGCGCGTCCATGACGAGTTCGTCGACGGCCTCGTCGAGCAGGCGAAGGGCACGGTCACGGGCGATCCCGACGACGAGAACGTCCTGTACGGCCCGCTCAACAACGCCAATCAGCTCGGTCATGTCACCGGGATGGTCGACCGCACGCCCGACCACGCGAAGATCGTCGCCGGCGGGCATCGCGCGCGCGACAAGGGCTACTTCTTCGAGCCGACGGTGATCGACGGGCTCCAGGAGGACGACGAGCTCTCGAAGACCGAGATCTTCGGGCCGGTCATCACCGTGCAGCCGTTCACCGACGAGGACGAGGCGGTCCGGTGGGCCAACGACGTGCAATTCGGGCTCGCGTCGAGCGTGTGGACCAAGGACCACGGCCGCGCGATGCGCGTATCCAAGCGGCTGAACTTCGGCTGCGTGTGGATCAACACCCACATCCCGCTGGTCGCCGAGATGCCGCACGGCGGGTTCAAGCACTCGGGCTACGGCAAGGACCTGTCGCACTACGGACTCGAGGACTACACGCGCATCAAGCACGTGATGAGCCACATCGAGGCGTGAGGGTGGTGTTATGAGCAGCACCGGCGAGGCTGCGCCGGCGACGCGGCTCGCGGCCTCCTCACACGTCCCCGAGCAACCGGTCGCGCCGTACCTCGACGCGGTCGTCGAGTACGCGTTCCGGGGCGCAGCCCGCTACCACGTCCCGGGGCACAAGGGTGGCCCCGGGGCCGATCCCGGTGTGGTCAAGGCGATCGGGCTCGACGCGCTCGCGGCCGACGTGCCGCAGCTGATCCACGGGATCGACGTCGGCCCGTCGCCGACGCCGTACGAGCGCGCGGAGGCGATGGCGGCCGAGGCATTCGGCGCCGGCCGCAGCTGGTTCCTGACCAACGGGGCGACCCAGGGCAACCACGCGCTGTGCCTCGCGCTCGCCCCACTCGGGGCGTGCGTCGTCGTCCAGCGCAACTCGCACTCCTCGGTTGTCGACGGGCTCGTGTTGAGCGGCGGGCTGCCGAGCTTCGTCATTCCCGAGTACGACGAGGAGCTCGGGATCACCCATTGCGTCACGCCGGAGGCGCTGTCCGTGGCGCTCCGCGAGACGCCGGACGCCCGGGCCGCCTGGGTCGTGTCACCGACCTACTACGGGATGGCCGCCGACATCGCCGGCCTCGCCGAGGTCGCTCACGGCGCCGGCGTCCCGCTCGTGGTCGACCAGGCGTGGGGGCCGCACTTCGGCTTCCACGAGGCGCTCCCGCCGCCGGCTCTCGCCCAGGGCGCCGACGCGATGCTGACCAGCACCCACAAGATCGCCGGCTCGCTCACCCAGAGCGCGATGCTCCACGTCGGGCTGAGCGACCGGATCGATCCCGACGAGGTGGCGCGCACGCTGCGCCTGCTCCGGACCACGAGCCCGTCGTCGCTGCTGCTGGCCTCGCTCGACGGTGCCCGGCGCCAGCTCGCCCTCCACGGCGAACAGCTCCTCCACGAGGCGCTCGAGGCGATCGCGGTCGCGCGCGCCAAGCTCGAGACGATCGAGGGGATCAGGCTCGTCGATTCCTCGTGGGTCGGGCGGTCCGGGATCGCCGGCTACGACCCGATGCGGATCGTGGTCGACGTCCGCGGCACGGGGTGCACCGGCTACGAGGTCGCGGACGCCTTGCGGCGCTCCTACGACGTCCACGTCGAGCTTCCGACGCAGGCGACGATCGTGCTGATCGTCGGGCTCGCCGACACGGCGAAGGCTTTACGAAGGCTGGCGGGCGACATCGAGGAGACTTTGAAGCGGATCGCCAAGCCCGGGACGACCGCCGCGATCGTCGGGCCGGCGAAGATGCTGCTCGGCGAGATGGTGGTGCCGCCGCGGGATGCGTTCCTCGGCGAGGCCGAGGTGGTTGCGGTCGGCGATGCGGTCGGGCGGATCTCGTGCGAGTCGATCGCGAGCTACCCGCCGGGCGTGCCGCAGCTCTTGCCCGGCGAGCGGATCTCGGCCGAGATCGTCGCGCACCTGACCGAGCTCGCCCGGACCGGCGCGCGGCTCCACGGCGCCAGCGACCCTCGGTTCCGCACGATCAACGTTCTGCGCTAATCCCAGCGCAAAGCCACGCCGGTCAGGATCTCGCGGACGATGCGCTCGCCGGCGAGTGCGGCCGGGTCGGCGGAGGCCACTCCCGTCGGGATCACCTCGACCAGGTCGGCGCCCACGAGCTCGAGCTGGGACGCGACCGTGCGCGTGGCCCAAAGCAGGTCGGTCGTCGTCATCCCGCCCGGCTCAGGCGTCCCGGTGCCGCCGGGGATGAACGCGGGATCGAGCACATCGATGTCGACGGTCAGGAACACGGGACCGGCGCCGACCGCGGAGATCGCCGCGCGGATCACGTCGCGGATCCCGTTGTCGCGGACGTCGTGCATGAACAGGCTCGTGATCCCGCGCTCTCTCTGCCAGCCGAACTCCTTCTCGCCGGGCCAGTAGCCGCGCAACCCGATCTGGACGTAGCGACGCGGGTCGATCACGCCCTCGTCGACGATCCGGCGCATCACGGTCCCGTGAGACAGCGTCGCGCCGAACACCTCCTCGCCGGTGTCGGTGTGGGTGTCGAAATGCACCAGGCCGATCGGGCCGTGGCGGGCGGCGCAGGCGCGCGCGTTGGGCTCGGTGATCGAGTGATCGCCGCCGATGATTACGGGCAGCAGCCCGGCCGCGACCACCTGGCCGACGGTCTCCTCGATCGCCTCGTGGTTGCGCTGCGGCTGGGCCGGGACGACCGCGGCGTCGCCGTAGTCCACGATCCTCAAGACCTCGAACGCGTCGATGCCGGCCTCGAGGTGCGGTCCCGGGGGGCAGCTCGCGGTCCGGATCGCGCGTGGCGCGAACCGCGCGCCCGGGCGGTCTGACACGAGCTCGTCCATCGGCGCGCCGACGATCGCGACGTCGAATCCGGCGAGCTCAGCCGGGTCCTGCGTGCACGGGACGCCGCCGAACGTGAGCGGGCCCGCGTAGTCGGGCTTCTCGCCGTACTGGCGCCAGCGCTGCATGGGATCGAGCATTGGGCGTAAACCTACACATAGGATTCGGTCGCGATGTCAGCGATCCACCCGCTCGATCCGCTCACCGCCGAGGAGATCCGCGCCGCGGTGGCGATCGTCCGCGCCCAGCGCGGCGTCACCGACCGGTGGCGGTTTGCCTCGATCGACCTGAAAGAGCCGTCGAAGGCGGCGCTCGGAGGCGGCGGCGATGCTGAGCTCCCTCGGGAAGCCGAGGTCGTGTGCTGGAACCGCGACGACGGCGCGGCGTTCAAGGGCGTCGTGTCGCTCACCGACGAGCGCGTCCTCGCCTGGGACCCTCGCCCCGGCGAGCACCCGCCGATGACGCCCGACGAGTTCCACGAGTGCGACGAGGCGCTCCGCCACGACCCGCGCATCATCGAGGCGCTCACCAAGCGCGGCGTCACCGACATGGACCTGGTCCTGTTCGACACCTGGGCATACGGCGCCGAGCTTGTCCCCGAGCGCTACCGGGGCCGGCGGATCGCCTGGACCGACGTCTGGCACCGGAACTCCCCGCAGGCCAACCCGTACGCGAACATGCTGAGCGGGCTTCACCCGGTCGTCGACCTGAACACGATGGAGCTGCTCGAGCTCGAGGACCGCGACCCCGGCCCGGCACCGAGCATCATGGGCGAGTACGCCCCGAAGCTGGTCCCCGGTCTGAAGGTCCGCGGGGACGTCAAGCCCCTCGAGATCACCCAGCCCGAGGGCGCGTCGTTCACGCTCGACGGCAACGAGCTGCGCTGGCAGAAGTGGTCGATGCGGCTCGGCTTCAACTTCCGCGAGGGCCTCGTGATCCACGCGCTCGGCTACGACGACGCCGGCCGCACCCGGAAGGTCGCGCACCGGATGTCGTTCGCCGAGATGGTCGTGCCCTACCGCGACCCGACGCCTGATCACTACCGCCGCACCGCGTTCGACATCGGCGAGTGGGGCCTTGGCCTGATGACGACCTCGCTCGAGCTCGGCTGCGACTGCCTGGGTGACATCGCCTATCTCGACGCGGTCCTCCACGACTCGCGCGGGGAGCCGTACCGCATCACGAACGCGATCTGCATCCACGAGGAGGACGACGGCGTCCTGTGGAAGCACGTCGACGACCACACGGGCGCCGAAACGAGGCGGATGCGCCGGCTAGTGGTCTCGTTCCACGCGACGGTCGCGAACTACGAGTACCTCGTGTATTGGAGGTTCTTCCAGGACGGAAACATCCAGTGCGAGGTCCGCGCCACCGGCCTGATGGTGACCACGCCGTTCGCCGGCGACCAGCCGCCGTACGGCACGCTGATCGACGAGCGCACGTACGCGCCATTCCACCAGCACTTCATCGTCGCCCGGCTCGACCTCGACGTCGACGGCGAGCCCAACACCGTGTACGCCGCCGAGGCCGCGCTGCTCCCGACCGGCCCTGACAATCCGCACGGACTGGCGCTCACGCAGAAGCTCACCCCTCTGACTTCCGAGCGCGAGGGCATCCAGGACTACGACTGGCAGCGTCAGCGCTCTTGGAAGGTGCTGAACGTCAACGTGGCCAACCGCTTTGGGACGCCGGTCGGCTACAAGCTCGAGCCGAGCGCCGCGATTCCGTCCCTGCTCCATCCCGACTCGCCCGTCGTGCGGCGCGCGCGGGCGATCGAGCACACGCTGTGGGTCACGCCGTACAGCGAGGACGAGCGCTGGCCATGCGGCGAGTTCCCCAACCTGAGCGCGGACGACTCGGGGTTGCCGGTGTGGACCGCGCGCGACCGGCCAATCGAGAACGCCGACGTCGTGCTCTGGTACGTGTTCGGGATCAATCACGTCACGCGGCCCGAGGACTGGCCGGTGATGCCGGTCGACACGGTCTCGTTCTGGCTCAAGCCCGTCGGCTTCTTCGACCGCAACCCGGCGCTCGACGTGCCGGCGCAGCCTGGCCACGGTGTTTGATCACGTTACGATCCGGGTCGCCGACCGGGAGGCGTCGGAGCGCTTCTACGACACGGTGCTGCGGCCGCTCGCGATCGATCAGAGCTACCGCACGAACGTGTTCTCCGAATGGAGCGACTTCACGCTCGCCGGCGGGGACGCCGGCAACCCCCCGACGCGGCGGCTCCACATCGCGTTCGTGGCGCCGTCGCGCGAGCACGTCGACGAGTTCTGGCGGGTCGGCACCGACGCCGGTTACGCGGACGACGGTGCCCCGGGCCCGCGGGCGCAGTACGCCGATGACTACTACGGAGCCTTCTTGCGCGATCCCGACGGCAACAGCGCCGAGGCCGTGCATGACTCGAGGCCCAACCGCACCGGGATCGTCGACCACCTGTGGCTCCGCGTCGCCGACGTCGCGCGGGCGAAGCGCTTTTACGAGACGATCGCGCCCCATGCCGGCATCATCCTCGGAGACGACACGCCCGAGCGCGCGCAGTTCTCCGGCGCCGCCGGCGGTTCGTTCTCGCTCATCGCCGGCGCGCCGGGCGAGCAGACCGAGCACGTGCACATCGCCTTTCCCACGAACGACAACGCCGTCGTCGACCGGTTCCACGAGGCCGCGACGGCCGCCGGCTACGCCAGCCACGGACCGCCCGGCGAACGTCCCCGCTACCACCCGGGCTACTACGCCGCCTTCGTGTTCGATCCCGACGGCAACAACATCGAGGTCGTCAACCACAACCGGCACTAGTGGACCCGCCCGCAGGTCCTACGGCATTCGAGCGGCCTCTGGCGGCGCTGCGCTTTGTCCTCGGACCTTCGTGTGGCGCCGCCACACGTCAGGTCCTGTGTCCTCGCGCAGCATCCACCAGTGACCACTCTCGGTGCCGCATGACCTACGGGCGCGCCCACTAGGATTCGGACTATGAGCGATGAGAGCATTGCGGCGCGGATCGAGAATCTAGTCGCCGAGGAGCACACGCTTCGCACCCGCGAGCAGTCGGATGCGATGAAGGAGGAGGCACTCGAGGCCGATCAGGCCCGGCTGCGGGCGGTCGAGATCGAGCTCGACCAGTGCTGGGACCTGCTTCGGCAGCGACGCGCAGCGCGCGAGGCCGGGGCCGATCCCGACTCGGTCCAGGCCCGCGACGCCAACACCGTCGAGCGCTACTGGCAGTAGCTCCAAGACCGTCCAGGACCCAAGTTTTCGCCGCGCCCCTTGACGACTTTGTCAAGGTGGGGGGTGCGTGACCACGCGCGCCGATCGAGACGAAACGAGGGACCATGGAGCTGGACGGGATCCACCACATCACGTGCATCACGGCGGACGCCCAGGCGAACGTCGATTTCTACGCGGGCGTGCTCGGGCTGCGAATGGTCAAGAAGACCGTCAACTTCGACGCGCCCGACGTCTACCACCTGTACTTCGGGGACGAGCAGGGCTCGCCCGGTTCGATCCTGACGTTCTTCGAGTTCCCCGACGCGGCCCCCGGCCGTGCCGGCGCGGGGATGATCCACCGGCTGATCTGGCGGGTCGCCTCCGACGACGCGCTCGCGTTCTGGTCCGAGCGGCTGGCGGGCGAGGGCATCGACGTCGCACACGATCCCGTCGGCCGCGCGATCGTGTTCCAGGATCCCGAGGGACTCGCGCTCGAGTTCGCGGCCGTCGACACCGGCGACGAGCCGTTGCGCGCGCAGGCACAGGACATCCCCCCGGAGCACGCCTTGCTCGGGTTCGAGGGCGCGCGCGCGTACGGGCAGGTCGGGGAAGGCGACGCCGAAGATCGGCTCCTGACCGCCGGGATGGGGTTCGAGCGCACCGCCCCCGGGGTGTACGTCCTGCAGGGCCGCCGGCGCGCGACCTACACCTACGACGACCCGCCGGCGACGGCCGGGTTCCAGGGCGCGGGCACCGTGCATCACATCGCCTGGTGCGACCGCGACGACGAACACGAGAGCTGGCGTGAGCGCGTGGCGGGGTTCGGCGCCCACCCGACGCCGGTGATCGACCGCCAGTATTTCTTCAGCATCTACTACCGCGTGCCGAGCGGAGTTCTGTTCGAGCTCGCCACCCCGAGCCCGGGCTTCGCCGTCGACGAGGACCCCGACCACCTCGGCGAGGCGCTCCGCCTGCCGCCCCAGTACGAATCCAGGAGAGCGGAGCTCGAGCAGGCGCTCACGCCGCTGATCAACCCGCGCGCGAAAGCGGCCCGGTGATGAGCGCGGTTGTCTGCGCGCATATCGACGAGATCGCGTTCTCGCGGCCCGAACAGGTCGCCGGCTGCGAGGAGTGCCTGAAGATCGGGGCCAGGTGGGTCCACCTGCGCGTGTGCCGCATCTGCGGCAAGGTCGGGTGCTGCGACTCCTCACCGAACCGCCACGCCACCCGTCACGCGCGCGAAAGCGGTCATCCGATCGTCACCTCGGTCGAACCCGGCGAAGACTGGTCCTACTGCTACGTGGAGGACGCGATGTTCGTGGTCCCGGACGGGCCGCAGTGACGGGGCCGCCAGAGACCGAGACCGCATCCGAGGAGCCCCTCGGGGCAGGCTTCCAGGAGACCGTCGACCGCAACGGCGCGTTCCCGCAACTCGGCGACGAGCAGCGGGCGCGGTTGCGCGCCGTCGGCGAGGTTCGGCAGGTCCGGTCCGGAGAGGTCCTGTTTCGCGAGGGCGAGGCCGGGTTCGACTTTTTCGTGATCGAGTCCGGCGCGGTCACGATCGTCCAGGGCTACGGGCACGAGAACCGCGTGATCGCGATCCAGGGCGCGCACCGCTTCCTCGGAGAGATCAACCTGCTGACAGGGTCGCGGCCATACCTGTCCGCGGTCGTCCGCGACCCCGGCGAGGTGATTCAGGTCGCCGCCGGCCGGCTGCGCGAGGTCGTCTCCAACGACGAGGAGCTCAGCAACATCATCCTGCGCGCGTACCTCGCGCGCCGCTCGATCCTGATCGACATGGGCGCCGGGGTGAGGCTCGTCGGCTCGCGCTATTCCCAATGCACCCATCGCCTGCGCGAGTTTCTCGCCCGCAACCGCATGCCGTTCCAGTGGATGGACCTCGAGGACGACGAGGACGCGGACGCGCTGCTGCGTGCGCTCGGCGTCGACGCCTCCGAGACGCCCGTCCTGATCAGCGGCGAGGACGTGCTCCGCAACCCGTCAAACGCCGAGGTCGCAAAGCTGCTCGGGTTCGGTTCGGGCGGCGCTCCGCCGGCGATGTGCGATCTCGTGATCGTCGGCGCCGGCCCCGCCGGGCTCGCGGCTGCCGTGTATGGCGCGTCGGAGGGCCTCGACACCCAGGTGATCGACAAGATCGCGTTCGGGGGTCAAGCGAGCACGTCGGCGCGGATCGAGAACTACCTGGGGTTCCCGACCGGGATCTCCGGGAGCGAGCTCGCCGAGCGCGCGACGCTCCAGGCGAGGCGGTTTGGCGCCCGCATGGTCGTTCCCGCGCAGGCCGTCGGGCTGGTCGCCGACGACGGCCACTACGTCATCGAGCTCGCCGACGGGTCGACAGTCAACGGCCGGACGGTAATCGTCGCCACCGGCGCCCAGTACCGCAAGCTCTCGCTGCCCGAGCTCGAACGCTACGAGAGCACGAGCATCTACTACGCGGCGACGCAGGCCGAGGCGCAGATGTGCGCCGGCGACCCGGTGCTGGTCGTGGGGGGCGGCAACTCGGCGGGCCAGGCCGCGATGTTCCTCTCGCATCATGCTGCCAGCTGTGGCCTGATGATCCGTGGCGGCGATCTCGGCAAGTCGATGTCGCGCTACCTGATCGACGAGCTCGCGAGCCGGCCGCAGATCGCGCTGATGACGTTCACCGAGGTCGTCGAGCTCAAGGGCGAGCCCTCGCTCGAGGCCGTCGTCGTCGCCGACGCGCGCACCGGCGAGCGCCGCGAGCTCGAGTGCAAGGCCCTGTTCGTATTCATCGGCGCCGACCCCCACACTGACTGGCTGCGCGGCCACGTGGCGATGGACGACGACTGCTTCCTGCTCACCGGCCGCGAGGTTCCGGGCGAGCACCTCGAGGACAACGGCCATGAGCGCCCGTTCTTCCTGGAGACGAGCCGGCGAGGAATCTTCGCGGTCGGCGACGTCCACTCGGGCTCGGTCAAGCGCGTTGCCTCGGCGGTCGGGGAAGGCTCGATGGCCGTCCGGTTCGTCCACCAGCGGCTAGCCGGGCACTGACCGCAGCAGGTCTTGCCTTCGGACCTCGGATCGATCAGGATCAGATCCGCGTCGCGTCGCCCTGCCGGGAGAGCAGAGCGCGGGACGGCGTGCGTCCCCGACCGTGAGGTGCACCGATGAGAACGAATAAGAATCTCGTGCTGGCCGCGATGGTGTTCGCCGTCGCGATGACGTTCATCGACCAGACGATCGTCGCGATCGCGATCCCGAACATCCAGAAGCAGCTGTCGCTGTCGCCAACCGGGACGCAGTGGGTCATCAACGGGTACCTGCTCGCGTTGTCGGCGCTGTTCGCGTTCGGGGGGAAGCTCGGCGACGTGCTCGGGCGCAAACGGATGGTGCTCGTCGGCGTCACCGGCTTCGCGATCGCCTCGGCGGCCTGCGGGTTCACGCCCAAGGGCTCGATTGCGCAGGAGTGGATCATCTTCTTCCGCGTCGTCCAGGGCGCCACGGCGGCGCTGCTGTTCCCGTCGGCGGTCGCGATCGTGGTCGCCTCCTACCCATTGCGCGAGCGGGGCAAGGCGATGGCGATCTTCTTTGGTATCTCGGGCGGCCTGACGGCGATCGGGCCGATCGCGGGCGGGTTCCTCACGCAGTGGACGTGGCGCTCGATCTTCTGGATCAACATCCCGGTGGCGATCGTCGCGGTCGTCCTGACCCAGATTGCGTGCCCGGAGGATGAGCCACGCCCGGAGAAGCTCGACTATCGCGGGACCGCGCTGATCACGGGCGGGATGGCCCTGACGGTGCTCGGCTTCGAGCAGTCGAGCGTGTGGGGCTGGAGCAGCCCCGCGACCTGGGCTTGCGTCATCGTCGGCGTCCTTTTGATGGTCGTGTTCGTTCGCTTCGAGCTGAGCATCAAACAGCCGCTGCTGCGACTCCAGATCTTCCTCGACCGCGGCTTCGCGACCGACACGGCGGTTCTCGGCCTGCTGTCGATCGTGTTCGTCCCGTTCTTCTTCTTCGGGAGCGTCTACGCGCAGGTCTCGCTGGGCAAGAGTTCGTCCGAGGCGGGTGAGTACATCCTGTGGTTCTTCATCGGGTTCGTGATCGCGGCGCAGATCGGCGGGCGGATGCTCGACAAGCGGGGGGTCAGACCCGCGGTCGTGATCGGGGGCGCGCTCGGCGCGGTCGGGTTCTTCCTGCTCGCGGGCAAGATGACCGATCTGTCGCTCGGCGCGCAGAGCCTGTACATCGCGATCGCCGGCGCAGGACTCGGGCTGATGCTCGGCCCGGCGAGCACGGACGCGGTCAACCGGGCCTCGAGCACGAGCTACAGCGAGGTCACCGGAATCACACAGACCGCCCGGAACTTCGGCGCGAGCCTCGGCCTGGCGGTCCTCGGCGCGCTCCTGATCAGCCGGAACAACACGAACGTGACCGCCGCGCTGACCAAGCACGGCGTCCCGAGCGTCGTAGCCCACAGGATCGCCGCGTCGTTCAGCGCGAGCGGCGCTGGGTCGGGCTCCGGGTCCGGCCGCTCAACGGCACTGGTCCACGATGTCCAGCTCGCGTTCGCGCACTCGACGCAGACGGTCTTTTACGTAATGGCCGGCGTGATGGTGGTGACGTTCATCGTGGCGCTCCGTGGGTTGCCCCGCGGTCGCCTCGAGTCGATCGAGGACGAGGAGTTTGTGGCGCCGCCCGCGTCGCAGCGTGGCACGGTGACCCGATGAGCGGCGATCAGCTCGTGACGAAGCTGAGCCCGCGATCGGTGGCGGACACGGTCGCGCGACTATCCGAGATCCTGGCCGACAAGGGCGTCAAGCTGTTCGCGGTGATCGATCACAGCGGCGAGGCGCAGGCCGCCGGACTCGAGCTCCGGGACACCAAGGTCGTGATCTTCGGCGCGCCCAAGGCCGGCACGCCGGTGATGGAGGCGGTCCCGGTCGCCGCGCTCGATCTGCCGCTGAAGGTGCTGGTGTGGGCCGACGGCGATCAGACCAAGGTCACCTACACCGCGCCGGCCGCGCTCGCCGCCCGCTACGGCCTCAGCGACGAGCTAGCGGGTCGGCTCGCCGCGATCGATCCGCTGACCGACGCGGCCGTCGCGAGCTAGTCGCGTCGCCGCGACCGTCGGATCAGACGGCGTCCGCGAGCTGCGGGCGCCGGCGCGGCAGCGCCGAGCGTTTCTCGAGCTCCGCCCGCAGCTGGGGCACGAGCGGCGAATCGGCGAGCTGGCGCTCGAGCATCTCCAGGCAGTGCCGGTAGTGGGCCAGCCGGCGCCGCCGCGTCCGCGACACGGTCTCCGCCTCGGCCCGCGGCTGCTCCACGGCAAGCTCGCGGACCTTCGAGATCTTGTCGGCGGCGAACACCATCAACGCCTCCGCGCCTGCGGCCGCGGCCTGCCGGCGCAGCGCCGCCTTGCGCATCGCGTAGCCGCTGATGTGCTCGTCCTCGGTCACAGCTGCCACGATCGCGGCGGTCCTCAGGCCAAACCGCCGCTGAAGCTCGCTCCCGTCGGTGGCGGTCTTCTCGATCGTGTCGTGCAACACGCCGGCAGCGATCACGTCGTCGGTCGCCCCGGCGCGGTACAGAAGCGACGCCACCTCGATCGGGTGCGCGATGAACGGCGCACCGTCGGCCTTGCGCAGCTGCCCGGCGTGCTGCTCCTCGGCGTAGGCCAACGCCTGGCGAGTCCTCGGCAGCTCCGGTACCACATCGATGAAGCTCCGTCCACCGTTCACGAAGGGCGCGAGTCTAAGCGATCGCGCAAATTCCGGGGAAAATCTTTACTGCATTTGTATGAGGAACCTCACCCGCGACGCCGCGTGCGACTACTCGCGCGACGACGGCTCGCGCTCGCGCGAGTACCGTGCGCGCGCCTACTACGCGGGCGCCGGCGCGGCGACCTCGGGCTCCGGCTCGGGCACGGGCGCCGCCGGCATCTTCACGCCGGCCGCAGCGTAGGCCGGGGCGGCATCGAGCGTCTCGGCCACCAGCAGCGCCTGCGCGAGGCTGTCGAGCTGCCCGCGGTGGGTGGAGAGCAAGTTAGTCACCTCGACGTGGGCCTCATCGACCATCCGCGTCACCTCCTGGTCGATCAGCCACTGGGTCTGTTGCGAGGTCTCGCTGACGCCGGGGAGCAGCGGGCCCTGGCCGTCGCTCGGGAGCACCGAGATCGGCCCGACCTTGTCGCTCATCCCCCACCGCCCGACCATCTGGCGGGCGATCTGGGTCAGCTGCTGGATGTCCGATTCCGCGCCGGTGGTGATCTGGCCGAACACGACCTCCTCGGCCACCCGGCCGCCGAGCGCGACCTTGATCTTGGCGTCGAGCTCCTCGCGTGAGTACGAGACGCGGTCCGCGTCCGGGGTCGACAGCGTCACCCCGAGCGCCATCCCCCGCGGGATGATCGAGATCTTGCGGACCGGGTCGGCCTCGGGCGTGAGCATGCCGACCAGCGCGTGGCCGGATTCGTGATACGCCGTCCGCTCGCGATCGGCGCGGCCGAGCACGATCCCGCGTGCTGCCCCGAGTGTGATCTTCTCGAGCGAGTCGGTGAAGTCGGCGTTCTCCACCTTCTCGTGGTTAAGCCGGGCGGCGAGCAGCGCCGCCTCGTTGCACAGGTTGGCGAGGTCGGCTCCGACCATCCCCGGCGTCGAGGAGGCGATCGCGCCGAGATCGACGTCGTCGGCGAGCGGGATCGAGCGCGTGTGGACCTGGAGGATCTTCAGCCGCCCCGCCCGGTCGGGAGCCTGCACCGCCACCCGGCGGTCGAACCGCCCAGGCCGGAGCAGGGCCTGATCGAGAATCTCGGGCCGGTTGGTCGCGCCGAGCACGACGACCGCCTCGGTCGACTCGAACCCGTCCATCTCGGTCAGGATCTGATCGAGCGTCTGCTCGCGCTCGTCGTTGGCGCCGGTGATCTGGGCGGAGCCCGAGCGTGAGCGGCCGATCGCGTCGAGCTCGTCGATGAAGATGATCGCCGGCGCGGCCTCCTTGGCCTTGGCGAACAGGTCGCGGACGCGCGCGGCCCCGACACCGACGATTGCCTCGATGAACTCGGACGCCGCGATCGAGAAGAACGCGGCGTGCGCCTCGCCGGCGACGGCGCGCGCGAGCAGCGTCTTGCCGGTGCCCGGCGGCCCGTACAGCAGCACGCCGTGGGGCATACGCCCGCCGAGCTTCTGGTACCGCTCGGGAGTTTTCAGAAAGTCGACGATCTCGGTGAGCTCAGCCTTGGCCTCGTCGATCCCGGCGACGTCGTCGAACGTGACCTGGATCTTCTCCGGGTCCGCCCGGCGAGCCTGGGAGCGGCCGAAGTTCCCGAGTCCGCCTAGGCCGCCGGCGCCGGATTTCGCCGCGCGCCGAACGAAGTAATAGATCACGCCGAACAGCAACAACGTCGGACCGAAACCGACGAGCAGCTCCTCGATCAGCGACGTGCCCGGATTCGGATTCTGCGCGTTGACCTGCACGTTGTGTGAGGTCAACTCCTCCGTCAGCTGGTTGGTGTTCCAGAACGAAGGCACCTGGGTCGCGAACAGCGTCGTCGGCGTCGCCTTCGAGTCGTTTGCCGGATAGCGCAGCTTGACCGTGAACGTGCCGTCGATCGCGCCGCTCTTGGCCGAGATCGACTTGACCTTGCCCGCCTCGAGCTGCTGCAGGAAGTACGGGCTGAACGGGACCTTGACCCGCTGCTGTGTTCCCGGCTCGCTGATCAGCACCAGCAACCAGTTGATCGCGAGCAGCGCGATGAAGAACATCCAGAAGCCCCGTAACCGATGCGGCGGCTTCGGCTTGTGCTCGTCGGGCATCCCGCGGCCGTCGGGCGCCGGCTGGACCCGCCACCCCTGCTTGTCGCGTGCCAGCGGCGGGGGCGGCACTGCCTTGTCGGTGCCGTCGGACGTGCGGGAAGCGGGATTCGTATCGGCCACACCCGCATTCTGGCGCTTCGCGCGCTCGGGCGCGCGTCAACGTTGCGCTAGGAGCGACCGTCCTGCTCGGTCTGCGCGGCCAGATAGTGGTGGGCCACGCGATGGGTCCCGGGCGCGAGCAGCGTGTCGAGTTCAGCGAGCAGAGCCTCGTCGTGCCGGGTGGCGCGCATGTGCTGGCGCTGGTGCTCGTCCCAGGATCCGACCAGGAACGTCTCGAGGTAACGGTGAGGGGTGGCCTGGTCGGTGAACAGCTGCCAATGCATCCCACCGGTTCGCTGGCGGTAGTGGCGAAGCCGATCCGAGCGGGCGAGAAACTCGTTCTCCGAGTGGGGGGCGACGTCGTACGTGATGATCACGAGCACCCGCCCGATGGTCCCCTCGGGCACGACCGGGAGCGGGATCGCGCTGGCAAGCGTTACGTCGATCTCGCCCGGCCTCGGCAGCGACAGGCCGAACGTCGCGGCGGCGCCGACCGCGAGGCCGGCGGCGAGCACGATCAGGCCGTCGTTCAGCGACGTGACCTCGGCGATCGCGCCGAGCGAGAGCGCGCCTAACCCGGTGGCGCCCTGGAACGCGACCGTGTAGAACGCCATCCCGCGAGCCTTGACCCAGCTCGGCAGCGTCGACTGAAACGACGCGTTGAGTAGGCCGAGCGCGAGAATCCACCCGGTGCCCGACAGCACGAGCAGCGCTCCGTCGACCACGGCGACGTGCGAGACGGCGAGCACGAGCGAGCAGACCGCGATCGCGGCCGCGCACGCCACCATCAGCGCCCGCGGCGACAGCGCGCGCCGGATCGCCGGCGAGAATGTCGCGCCGATCAGGGCGCCTATCCCGACCGCGCCGAGCAGCAGCCCGTAGCCGCCGGACCCCAGCCCGAGTGTGTGGCGGGCGACGAGCGGCAGCAAGGCCCACACGCCGCTCGCGAAGAATCCGAACGCCGCGGCTCTGATCATGATCGCGATCAGCGCCGGCGAGTTGCGCACGAACCGGCCGCCGGCGACCGTGGCCGACCGCACGTGTTCGCGCGGGAGGGTCAGCACCCGTGCTGGCACCGACACCGTCGCGACCACCCCGATCACCGCCAGGAACGACGCCGCGTTCACGAAGAACAGGAGCGCCGCGCTGGTGGCGGCGAGCAGCAGCCCGCCGATCGCCGGGCCGATTGCGCGGGCCAGGTTCTGGTTGACCGAGCCCAGCGCGATCGCCTGCGGGCGTTCGGACTCCGGGACTAGCTCCGGTTGCAGCGTCTGCGCGATCGGCCCGGTCAGCCCCTGGCCGACTCCGACACCGGACAGCAGGATCAAGAGCACCGCCGGGGTCACGAGCCCGGCGACGTCGAGCGCGCCGAGCGCGGCCGCCGAGGCGAGCATCACCGACTGGCCGGCGATTATCAGCTTCTTGCGATCGAGGAGGTCGCCGAGCACGCCTCCCGGGACCGCCAGCAGCAACACCGGCAGGTTCGTGGCCTGGATCGCGCCGACCAGGAACGCGGAGGGCGTGAGGGTCGTCATTACCCACTGCGCCCCCACCGTCTGCATCCAGCTGCCGACGTTCGAGGTCAGGTTCGCGAACCACCAGCGCCGGAAGCCGCCGTAGCGCAGCGGGCTCCAGCCGGAGCGGTCCTCTGTCTCGCGGTGAGACTCGGTCGCCATCTTTCACTCAACCCTATGTCGGCGGGCCGTAGGATGGAACGCCCGAACCCCCAACGCAGGAGAGAGCCATGGCTTCAACCACGCAGAGCGCGCACTTGCCGGCCCTCGGAGCGCATCAGCGCGAGGAGGTCGGCAACCAGCTCCAGGGGATGCTCGTCGAGCTGATCGACCTCGCCCTGGTCGGCAAGCAGCTCCATTGGAACGTCACCGGCCCGTTGTTCCGACCGTTGCACGAGCAACTCGACGAGCTCGTTGACTCGTGGCGCGAGCTGTCGGACGTCGTGGCCGAGCGGGCGGTCGCGCTCGGCTTCGCGCCGGACGGCCAGAGCGGCGCGGTCGCCGCCGGCACCGAGCTCAAGCCGATCGCGCGCGGCGCGCTCGACGATCACGTGGTTGTGCGCGAGCTGAGCGAGCGGATGAACGACATCGCCGACCGGGCGCGCGAGCGGATGGACCGCCTCGGCGAGATCGATGCGGCGTCGCAGGACGTGATCATCGAGGTCGTCCGCGCGCTCGAGCAGCAGCTGTGGATGGTCCGGGTCCAGTTCGGGCACGCGGTCGGGACCTGATGTCACCGGTCTCGCGTGGCTTCCTAGGTCGGCGGCGCTCGGTCGCCGATTCGCGGCGCCTGCCGCCCGGGCAGTACCTCGAGACCGGCTTCCCGGTGCTCTCCGCCGGCCCGACTCCCCATACGCCGCTCGACGAGTGGAGCTTCCTGATCGACGGCGACGTCGACGCGCCCGTGTCTTGGCCGTGGAAGGACTTCCTCGAGCTGCCCATGGAGACGGTCACCGTCGACATCCACTGCGTGACGAAGTGGTCGAAGTTCGACACGCGCTGGAAGGGCGTGTCGGTCGACACATTGCTCGAGAGCATCAACAGCGAAGCCGCGTACGTGACCGCCTGGTCTGACGGCGGCTACACGACCAACCTGCCCCGCGAGCACGTCAGCGACGGCAAGGCCTGGGTGGCGTACGAGTACGACGGCCAGCCGCTCCACCCCGAGCACGGAGGACCGGCGCGCCTACTGGTCCCGCACCTGTACTTCTGGAAGAGCGCGAAGTGGGTGCGCGGGCTGACGTTCACGCTCGCTGACGAGCCCGGGTTCTGGGAGAACTACGGCTACCACAACCTCGGCGACCCATGGCTCGAGCAGCGCTACCAGGGAGACTGACCTGGCAGCTCGTGTCCGTGGTCGAGCTCGTGCAGGAGACCGCGCGCGCCAAGAGCCTGGTGTTGACGCAGCCCGATTGGCCGGGTGGCTACCGGTCCGGGCAGCACGTCGACGTCCGTCTCACCGCCGAGGACGGCTACGAGGCGCAGCGGAGCTACTCGATCGCGTCGGCTCCTGAGGACGAGCATCTCGTGCTGACCGTCGAGCGGCTCGAGGACGGCGAGGTCTCGCCGTACCTCGTCGACGTGCTCAGGCCCGGGGACGAGCTCGAGCTGCGTGGCCCGATCGGCGGCTACTTCGTCTGGGAGGAGGCGCTCGGCGGCCCGCTGGTCCTGATCGGCGGCGGTTCGGGGGTGGTGCCGCTGCGGTCGATGCTCCGCCACTGGTCGATGACCGCCCGCGGCGTGCCGGCGCGGCTCGTGTACTCGTCGCGGCAGCTGAGCGAGGTGATCTTCCGGGACGAGCTGCTCGGCTACGCCTCTCGGGATGGGGTCGACCTTCGACTCGTGTTGACGCGCGAGTGGCCTGACGATTGGCAAGGCCGTCGCGGCCGGATCGACAAGACGCTCGTCGACGAGGTCGCCGGGTCTCCCGAGGAAGGGGCGAGGATCTACATCTGCGGCCCGAACGCGTTCGTCGAGGCGGCGTCCGGGTGGCTCGCCGCCGGCGGACGCGACCCGGGCCGGATCCGCACCGAGCGGTTCGGCCCGACGGGGACCTGAGTCGATGTCGTTTGTGCTCAGCCCGGCGCGGGCCGCGTCGGTTGCGTCGGAGGCGATGGTCGCCTCGAGCCAGCCGCTTGCGACGCTCGCCGGCCTCGACGTCCTGCGTGACGGCGGTTCCGCCGTCGACGCGGCGATCTGCGCGGCCGCGGTCCTGTGCGTGACCGAGCCGCACTCGACGGGCATCGGCGGCGACGTGCTCGCGATCGTCCGGGACCCGTCGGGTGCGCTCCACGGCCTCGACGCCGCCGGGCCGGCCCCCGCGCTGGCCCCGCTCGCGCCGCCGGATCAGGCCGGGCCGAGGTCGGTCGACGTCCCCGGCGCGGTCGGCGGCTGGGGCGAGCTGTCCGAGCGGTTCGGCCGCGTCGGGCTCGACCGGTGCCTCGCGCCCGCGATCGACCTCGCCACCCGCGGCGTGCCGGCCGGGTTCAACTCCGCTCGGCTCTGGCAGACGAGCCCGCGCGCGCCGGCGGAACTCGGGCCGGCCCCTGCGTTCGGAGGGCGCTACTGGCTGCCCGAGCTGGCGGCCACGCTTGGATCGATCGCGGGCGACGGCCCCGCGATCTTCTACACCGGCCCGACGGCGGACGCGATCGCCGCCGCCACCTGGCTCACCGTGGACGATCTCGCCGAGTACAAACCGAGGTGGGTCGCGCCGCTCGTCGGGACCTTTCGCGGCTTCGACGTCGCCGAGCTGCCGCCGCCGACCCAGGGCGTGGCCGCGCTCGAGGCGCTCGCAATCCTCGGCGACGAGCCCCTGGCGCTGCCCGAGCTCGTCCGCGCGATGGGCCTCGCGCTCGAGGACGCGCTCGCCACCGTTCGCGACGGAGCCGACGTCGGCCATCTGCTCTCGCCCGAGCACGTCCGGGCGCGCCGACAGCAGCTGCCGGGGCGCGTCACCGAGCCCGCGGGCGGGACCGTGTGCGTGTGCGCGGTCGGCGGCGACGGGATGGCGGTGTCACTTCTCCAGAGCCTGTACGAGGCGTTCGGCTCCGGTGTGGTCGCAGGCTCGACGGGCGTCGTCCTAAACAATCGCGGCGCCGGGTTCGCGGTACAGGGCACGGTGCTCGGCGGCACGCGCCCGTACCACACGCTGATCCCGGGGATGCTCACGCGCGGCGGCGAGCTGGTCGGCCCGTTCGGGCTGATGGGGGGTTTCATCCAGGCCCAGTCGCACGTCCAGTTCCTGACCGCGCTGCTGCCCGACGGTGACCCGCAGGTCGCGATCGACCGCGGGCGGTTCCGGATCGACGGCGCCAGGCTGAGCCTCGAGCAGCCGCTCTGGGATCGAGCCGACGAGCTCGCCGAGCTCGGGTTCGAGGTCGTCAGGGAGACCGACCGCGGCACGTTCGGCGGCGGTCAGGCGATCATCGAGCGCGACGGGACGCTGTTCGGTGGCTCGGACAGCCGCAAGGACGGCTGCGCGCTCGGGATTTGAGCGTGACCGGCATTCCGCGACCCCCACGGCCCTTCCATGGTGCCAACAGCTCCTTGACAACAAAGACAAGACCGCTTAGGCTCACTGCAGTTGGTGAGCCGGTGCTAATCGGCGAGTTGGGGCTTACCCGAGGAAATGCGCGACTCATCGAGACATGTAATCGCAGTCGCGCTTGAATGGCTGTCGCGTGTCGCTCGCTGACCCGACAGTCCCCATTGCCGATTGCCACAACGACTTGTTAGTCGACCTGGCGTACCACCGACACGATGTTGGCCGCTTTAGTGCACGTTGGCTTCCGAATCTGCGGCGAGGGGGCATCGTGACGCAGGTGTGCCCAATTTCGGTCGAACTCGATCAACTTCCAGAGACCGCCCTTCGCCGGAGTCTCGAGCAGATTCTCGTCGCGCATCGGACCGCGGAGGCACACCCGCAGGACGTGACCCTGGTACGTACCCGTGCGGACCTTGATGCCGCAGCGAGAGATTCTGTGATCGCCCTCGTTCTCGCGCTCGAAGGGGTCGAGCCGATCGGCTATACCCCGGACCTGATCGACATCTTCTGGTTGCTGGGTGTCCGGATGGTCAGTCTCACCTGGAACCGCCAGAACCCGTTCGCGGCCGGCGCGGCCGAGGCCCCAACTGCCGGCCTCACAAACCTGGGCCGTGAGCTGATCGGGTTGATGGCGGCCCGGGGAATCGCTATCGACCTCGCGCATGCCTCGGAGGCGACGTTCTTCGAGGCCCTCGGCTTGGCCGATGGGGGGCCCGTCCTGGTCAGCCATGCGTGCTGCCGGTCGGTCTTCGACACGCCACGTAACCTGAGCGACGAGCAACTTCGCTCTCTCGCTGCGGCTGACGGGCTGCTTGGAGTCATGGCCATTCCTCTCGCGGTCGACACCGACAACCGCACGATCGACCGGCTCGTCGACCACATTCGCCACGCGGTCGACATCATGGGGGTAGAGCGCGTCGGCCTAGGTGCAGACTTCATGGCGATGCTCGTGCAAAGCGGCGTCGAGCCTCCGTTCGCCGCGGACACTATGTTGCCGCCGGGTTTGTCGATGGGTGTCCCGATCGACGGCTTCGCGAGCCCGGAGGACTTTCCTCGCCTCACCGAGGCACTCGGCGATCGTGGCTTCACGCCCGCCGAGATCGATTCGATCGCGCACGCCAACCTGACGCGTTTCCTGCGCGAAGCTCTTCCGGCCGATGCGGCCGTTCCGAGTCGCTGACGCTCGCCGGCGGGACGCCGCCTCGGACCACTGCGCGCTGGCGGCCCGCGTTAAGCACCACTAATGGCTCGTGTCATTCAAGACCAGCTTTTCGTCTATCTTGACGTGTCGGGCGCCAAGCGCTAGTTTAGGCACGCTAAATCTCGAGCTCTCGTCTTCGAGGGAGGAACACAGTGAGCAACAGACGCGCAGACGCTGAGCAACCCGGGCGCCTATCGACCTCCGCTGCGCGCAATGCGGCCGCGGCGGGTGGCGAGGTGACGCGCCGGCAGATGTTACGCCGCGCCGGCCTGGTCGCAGCCGCACCGGGCGTGATGGGCCTTCTTCAGGCGTGCGGCAGTACCGCCGCCGCGCCCGCGAACAGCTCGGGCGGGTCGCCCAAGCGCGGCGGAACCATGCAAATCGCGACTGATCAGATGTTCGAAGGAGACAGCCTCGATCCGCTGCTCAATATCAATGACGGGCAGGGGATCGCCCAGGGCCTCCTGCGCGAGTGCCTCTCAGCCCTGGATGTGAATCAGGTTCCGAGCCCCCTGCTCGCCTCCTGGGCCGCGAACAGCAATTTCACACAGTATGTGCTCACCCTCAAACGCGGGGTCACGTTTCACACCGGCAAGCCGCTCACTGCGGCTGACGTTGCGTGGAATCTCGAGCGGAACATCAATCCAAAGTTGGGGTCGAATCTGCTGGCGCGTCTCTCCGGGAGCATAGACTCGGCTGGGATTGAGGTTCTCGACGCCCAGCGTCTGAAGCTCCGGCTCCTGCGATCCGATTCGGGGCTGATGTCTCCACTGGGCAGGCTCTTCCTCTGCCCGGCCGGGACGACCGACTTTAACAAAGGTGTCGGGACCGGGCCGTTCATGCTGGTGTCGTGGGTTCCCGGCGTCTCATGTCGTACAGTGCGCAATCCGCACTATTGGCGGTCGGATCTTCCATACCTTGACGGCGTCGATATGTTCCAGATCTCCGAGACCTCAACCAAGACTGAGTCGGTCCTGAGCGGGCCGTCCGACGTGACGGAGATCGACTATCAATCGGTGCCCCTCGTCTCCGGAGCTGAGCGGTCGGGCACCGTTCAGTTGCTCAAGGGGCATGAATTCTCGCTGCTCAATGTCGCGATGAACATGACGGCGCGGCCGTATAGCGATAACCGCGTGCGCGAGGCGCTCAAACGGTCCGTCGACCGCCAGCAGCTGATCCGTACCGCGTACGCAGGCTATGGGACCGTGGCTGCCGACGCGCCGGCCCCGATCGACGACCCTCAGTTCCCCAGCTCTTTGCGACCGCGCACTGCGCAGGACGTGGCGCTCGCACACAAGCTGATGACGGCCGCCGGCTACCCGAACGGCATGCAGATAACGCTACCGTGCTCGAACGACTCGCTTCACGCCACCTTCGCACTCGCGTTCGCTCAGGCGGTGAGCGGCTCACCGTTCACCATCACGGTGCAGCAGCACCCAGGCGACACGTACTGGAACAAGATATATCTCAACGTCCCGATATTCGTGTCGGATTGGAACCGGCGAACCGCGGTCGATTCCACGAGCGCCATGCTGTACGGCTCGTCCGACGAGGTGCGCTGGAGCAACCCGCAGGCGACCGCACTCCTGAATCGTGCTCTGGCAACCACGGGTTCTGAACAGGACGCCGCCGTCGGGCAGATGCTGACGATTATTTCTGAGACCTCCGGTGAGATCATTCCCGCATATCGCGACCGGCTCTTCATGGCTAAGTCAGCGGTGCGAGACCTTGGACTGAATGTGACGTCCCTGTATTCATTCACGAGCGCTTGGCGCGCGTAAGGGATTGCTTGCGCGATGACTGGGCGGACCGGCCCCGGTGCGGGGGCTGAGGGAGGGAGCTCGGCCACCCCATACCGGCCGGAGCGCATGAGGGCAGCGCGGAGTGCGTTCAGACGCTATGTCCTCCCCCGCGTCGCAACCATCGCGCTCATCTCGCTGGTCGTCTTCCTCGCTGCGAACGCGCTGGGCGTGGACGTCGCCAAGCGGGCACTTGGCCGCACCGCAACGCCAGCCGAACTCGCGGCTTTTGATGCGAAATACGGGCTGAACAAACCGCTGATCGAGCGCTACTTCACATGGATCGGCCACTTCGTGACCGGAAACTGGGGAATTTCGCCCATCAGCGGACAGCCGATCATCCACGGAGTGTTGACGCACGCGGTGGCGACGATCCTGCTCGCACTCGGTGCGGTGGCGCTGGCGCTTCCAGTCTCGATCTCCCTCGGCGTCTTCATGGCGAAGCGCCCGGGAAAGTATGGAGATCTCGTTCCCTCGATCGGCACGCTGGCCCTAGCGGCGGCCCCGGTGTTTGTCATCGGAATCGTCCTCACGTACGTGTTCTCCGTCCAGCTTGGATGGACGCCGGTCGACAGTTCAGGGATCGCTTTCGGAGACTTCGGCGACAAGGTGGCAGCGTACGTGCTGCCGGTTGTCACACTATCGCTGACCCTGATCCCCCATTGGAGTCGCTTGACGAGGGCTGCGTTCCGGGAGACGCTTTCGGAGCCTTACGCGCAGGCCGCCGTTCTTCGTGGCTTGGGCCGCAGGCGGATCACATGGCAGTATCTGATGCCGAACGCCGCGGCGCCGGTCGTGAACGTGATCGCGCTGGACCTCATGTGGCTTGTCGGTGGGGTGGTTATCGCCGAGAATGTGTTCGGTTTCCCGGGCCTTGGCAGTCTGCTGGTGAACGCGATCCAGGATGGTGATCTCGTTACCGTCGAGGCGATTGCCCTGCTCACCGGGATCCTCTTCGTTTTCATCAGCCTGGCGGCGGACCTCATCGTGTTGCTGGTCAATCCTCGCTTACGGCGCCAGGCATGACCACGGCTGTCGAGTCGGCCACCCTCGACAGCGTCGAGGTTCCAGAGCGCCGGCTGTCCATCCTACGCTCGATCTTGAGCAGTACCGAAGGCCGGATCGGTTGCGCGATGCTCGCCGCGAGCGTGCTCCTGATCGTCATCGGACCGCTCGTAGCGCGGCCGACCGTTCTTGGCAGCGCCACCGCGGCGCTCGGCCCATCGTCCGCGCATCCTCTCGGGACGGACGCGCTCGGCCGGGATGTGCTCTCGCGCGTGCTGACGGGTGGCAGGACCGTGCTGCTGATTCCGCTCGCGGCGGTGTCGCTGGCTGGATTGATCGGCGGGAGTATTGGTCTGGCGAGCGCATACGTCGGCGGGTGGGTCGACGACGTCGTAACCAGAGCGTTCGATCTGATGTACGCGGTCCCACCGCTTCTGATCGTTTTGGTCGTGCTTGCGGCGCTTGGGCCATCCACGAGTGTGATCGTGATCACCGTCGCCCTGGCGTTCTCACCTGCCTTTGGCCGGGTCGTCCGCGCGTCCACGCAGGCCGTCGTGGTCAATCCATATGTCGCGGCCGCCAAGGCCCGCGGTGAGCGCGGTCCCGCGATCATCTTTCGGGAGATCCTTCCGAACGTCGTCGCGCCCGTTCTCGCCGAATTTGGCCTCGAGGTGACCTACGCGATCCTGTTCGTCGCGGGTTTGAGCTTCCTCGGACTCGGCGTCCAGCCGCCGAGGGCTGATTGGGGCCTGATGGTCTCCGAAAATCGGGACATCTTGCCGGTCGCGCCTTTGGCATGCCTGGCGCCCGCATTCGCGATCACCGTTCTCGCGGTTAGCTTCAACCTGATCGCGGACGCTCTTGCCAAGACGCTGACCGCCGAAGCACGGTCGCACATCACACTTGTATGAGCCGGTCCTCGGAAAGACGCCGCGGGTGGCTGTAGATACGTCAGTGAGGGCATCGGACGGGATCGCGTTGGCGATCGCGGGGCTGTCGGTCGGCTATCGACAACCCTCGGGAACGGTGGTTCAGGTCGTCGAAAACGTCGATTTGGAGTTGCGCGCGGGTGAGATCCATGGTCTCGTCGGCGAGTCGGGGTGCGGGAAGAGCACCGTCGCCCTGAGCGCGATCGGATATCGCGGGCGAGGAAGCGTGATCCTGGCCGGCACGGCCGTCATGGGTGGCGATGATCTCCTCACACTTGCGAGGCCGGAGTTGAGGCAAAGGTGGGGCGGCCAGGTTTCCTACGTCGCGCAGAACGCCGGGAGGTCCCTCGATCCCGCCCTAACGATCAGAGCTCAGCTCGATCATGTCATTCGGCGCCATCGACGGTCACAGCGGCGAGAGCTGCGAGCGACCGAGATCGAGCTACTAGAGATGGTCGGTCTACCTGACCCGGAACGGATGCTCGCTCGATACCCGCACGAGTTGAGTGGCGGGCAGCAACAGAGAGTCGCTCTGGCCGTGGCGCTGGCGTGCCGCCCGTCCGTTCTGATCCTTGACGAGCCCACCACGGGGCTCGACGTTACGACTCAAGCAACTGTTTCCCGGCTGCTGACAAGGCTCGTCACTGAACTGCGCGTTGCGGCTCTCTACGTCAGCCACGACCTGGGGTTGCTGACAACGCTGGCGTCCAGCGTGTCGGTGATGTATGGCGGCGAGATCGTCGAGAGCGGCGGGATGCACGCAGTGACCGGCGCCCCATATCATCCGTACACGCGGGCTCTACTGGCGGCGGTTCCGAGGGTGAACGGCTCCGCCCACGTGGTGGGGATAGCCGGAGAGCCGCCGCTCGCGGTGGCCCGCGACCACTGCGCCTTCGCGCCGCGATGTAGCTTCGCCGACAATGGATGCCGGAGTCGGCATCCGCCGACCGTACGACTCGCACAATCGCGCACCGTGATGTGCGGGCGGCTATCGGCGGTAGCTGCCTCGGCAAGCGTCCACGAGCCGATCGGACGCATGTCATCTCGCGCGGCCCTGGACGAACTTCTGTCGGTGTCCGAGATGTCGTGTTTCTATGGCTCGGGACGAGGCGGCTTTGCTGCGGTCAGCAACGTCAGTCTTTCGGTGGCCACCGCGGAAGCGCTCGGCATCGTCGGCCTGAGTGGCAGCGGCAAATCGACGTTGCTGCGCGCGATCGCCGGGCTCCACTCGCGCGTCACCGGCGTCGTGGAATACAAGGGCGATGTGCTGGCTCGCCTCGTCCAGAAGCGTTCGCGTGCCATCCGCCGCCAGATTCAGATCATCTTCCAGGATCCGGGCTCGTCCCTCAATCCCCGGCACCGGGTCGGCGATCTGATCTCGCGGCCGATCGAGTTGCTTCGCACGGACGTGCCGGCGGGGACCCGCCATGAACTGATGCTGACTCTTCTGGAGCAGGTGCGCCTTCCACAACGACTTGCCGACCGCTATCCATGGGAGCTCTCCGGCGGGCAGCAACAGCGTGTCGCCATCGCCCGAGCATTCGCTCCCGGGCCGGCGCTAATACTGTGCGATGAGATCACGTCTGCGCTAGATGTGTCAGTGCAGGCGACGATCATCGAGCTGGTGCGCGAGCTCTCAGATGATCACGGCACAGCGCTCATCTTCGTCAGCCACGACCTTGCAGTGATCAGGAATGTCGCCGATCGTGTCATCGTGATGCGCGACGGTGAGATCTGCGAGGAGGCGCCGACAAACCAGCTGTTTGACCATCCCGGCCACCCTTATACCTGCGAGCTGCTGTCCGCGATTCCCGACGTTCCGTGGTGATGACTATCGATGGCTTTGTCCTCCAGGGTTTCGAGCGTGTCCGCGAGGAGTTCGAGCGCAACTTCTCAGAGTGTGGCGAGGTCGGCGCCGCATTCGCGGCGTATCACGATGGACGACTTGTGGTTGACCTCTGGGGCGGACTTGCGGACAGCCGGCACGGCCGGCTGTGGGACAGCGCCACGGTCTGCCCGGTCTTCTCCGGATCAAAGGGCCTAATCGCCGGATGCATGCTGAAGCTGGTAGAGCGTGGCCAACTCGCTCTCGACTCGCCGGTGGCCTGTTACTGGCCGGAATTTGCCGCGGCGGGAAAGGAAGGCGTCCTGGTCCGGCACGTCGTCTCCCACACCGCGGGGCTACCGGGTCTACGGGCGCAGGTCTCCGTCGAAGACCTAACGAATCCACGTCGGCTCAGTGACCTGTTGGCGCAGCAGGAGCCACTGCTGCGTCCGGGCGGACGGATCTGCTACCACCCACTGACCTACGGCTGGCTTTGCGGCGAGTTGGTCCGGCGTATCGATGGGAGGGCTCTCGAAAACTTCTTTGCCGATGAGTTCGCCGCGCCGCTCGGGCTGGACCTGTGGTTCGGTGTTCCCGCGGGTTGCCTTGACCGGGTGGCGGCTTTGGAGTTCCATCCGGCATGGCGCGATCCCTCGCTTGGGGCTCAGGCGGGCAGACGCGAGCTCGCTCGCACCATATGGAGCAACCCCGCAGTGTTCGGACGCGAGCGCGAGGCGTGGAATTCGCGGGCATATCACGAAGCTGGCATCCCAGGCGCCGGCGCCATCGGGACCTCACGTTCGATCGCGAGGTTCTACGCCTGTCTGGCGTCCGGAGGAGAACTCGACGGCCTGACACTACTTGCGCAGGAGACGATCGGGGTAGGCCGGACGGCGTTGGCTCGTGGCCCCGACGAAGTCTTCGGTGACGACAAGGCGTTCGGCGTCGGCTTCGCGCTCCAGGTCGACGCGCGTGAACTCGGTCCGTCGGCCGACGCGTTCGGACACAGCGGTGCTGGGGGATCGCTCCATGGAGCTTGGCCCACCGAACGAGTCGGCTTCTCGTACTGCATGAACCAGCTGCGCGATGACGAGTCCGAACCGGATACCCGAGGCGTCAACCTTCTCGATGCTCTCTCCGAGGGCGTGGCGAACGCCGGCAGCAGCGATCGTGACGCGCCCGGAGCCCTCAGCCCTTCGATTCCGCGCACGCTGCGATGACCGGGGCCGTGCGAGCGATTGATCCTCGGACTGGATCGCCCGGGTTGAGCTATCCCGAGACGACTTTGGATCAGCTCGAGGGGATGCTGGTGCTGGCGGAGAAGGCCGCCCGTGATCCGCGGCTCGCCGACACCGAGCGTCGCATGGATGCGATGCGCGACGGCGCCAGTCGGCTCCGAGCCCGGGCCTCCGACATAACGGTGTCCGCGAGCAGCGAGACCGGTCTTCCTGACAGTCGGTTAGGCGGCGAGCTCGAGCGAACCTGCGTCCAACTCGAGATGCTCGCGGACGTCATCGGCGGCGGTGACCACTACGAGGCGATCGTCGACCACACGGATCCGGATGCCAGACCGACGGGCCGTCCCGACGTCCGGCGGATGCGCGTCCCACTAGGGCCAGTGGCGGTGTTCGGCGCGTCGAACTTTCCGCTCGCGTTCAGCACCGCGGGCGGTGACACAGCCGCCGCGCTCGCGGCCGGCTGCCCCGTCATCGTCAAGGGCCATCCGTCCCACCCGGGCACCGGGTCGCTCGTCGCGGAGGAGCTGGCGGCGGCGACTACCGCGGCAGGGTTACCACCCGGGACGTTCGGCCACGCGCTCAGCGCCCGGCTCCAGATCGCCGAGGCGTTGATCGACGACGACCGCATCAGCGCGATCGCCTTCACGGGATCGTTCGAAGCCGGGACGGCGATCTACCGGCGTGCCGCGGCGCGCCCACGACCGGTCCCTGTGTTCGCCGAGATGGGTAGCTTGAACCCCGTGATCCTCACCGCCGGCGCGGTCGAGAACGGAGGGCATCAGATCGCCGAGCAGATCTCGGCATCGGCAGCGGACTTCGGCGGGCAACTGTGCACCAAGCCCGGGATCGTGTTCGTTCCCAGTGGCGCCGCCGGTGACGCGTTCAAAGCGAGTCTCGCCGGGTTACTCGGCACCCGCTCGCCGGAGGTACTCCTCAACGAGCGGATCTATCGCGCGTTTCGCTCCGGCATCGACCGCCTGGCGGGCGTGTCCGGCGTCGAGCAACTGACGACAGATGCAGCATCGGGTCACGGCTACTCAGTCCGTCCACTGCTGTTTGCAGCACCGGCGAGCGCGCTGGTCGAGAGCTCGCCGTTACGCGAAGAGCATTTCGGCCCTGCAGTGGTCATCGTGGAGTACGGCGACCAGAATGAGCTCGGTTCGCTCCTTCGCACGCTCGGTGGCCAGTTGACGGCCACCGTCCACGCCGAGCCGTGGGAACGGGGTGAGCTGCAGTGGCTGGTCGCGCTTTGCGCCGAGCTCGCGGGGCGGCTGATCTTCGACGGGATGCCGACCGGCGTGTCCGTCTGCTGGGCGATGCAGCATGGCGGTCCGTTTCCGGCAAGCTCCTCCAGCGAAGGGTCGGTGGGGATGATGTCGATTCGCCGCTTTACCCGGCCAGTCGCGTTCCAGAACGTGCCTGCTGAGCTTCTCCATCCCGCTCTGCGTGACGAGAATCCGCTCGCGCTGTGGCGTCGCGTGGACGGGAAGCTGGGTCGCTGACCGCGATGTCGCCGTACGCCGTCAGGGTGGCGCGGCGCTTGACACGGCCGGAGGAGCGTCTGTAGTCTGTCTAAATCTTGCTTTCTGACGATAAGCACGTTGGAGGAGACTCCGACGCCGCGATCGGCGGCGAGACGGCGAGCATGACCCACGAGAACGATGGCGAGGGCCGCGCGTCGCAAGCGTTTGACCCGATCACCCTGAGCGTGATCCTCGGTCGCCTCGACGGCATCGTCAAAGAGATGTCGGTAACCCTCGAACGCACGGCGTGGACGAGCATCATCGCTATCTGCAAGGACTTCTCTTGCGCACTGTACGACGCCGACAGACGGCAGCTGTCGATGCACGACGCCGTCCCCGTCCACACGACTTCGATGCACCTGGTGCTCGACGCGATCGCCGACCGCTACGCGGGATCCGTGCGACCGGGTGACATCTACGTCTGCAACGACCCCTACCACGGCAATACGCACATCGGGGATCTGGTCGCGGCGTGTCCGGTGTTCGTCGAGAGCCAGCACCGCTTCTGGTCGGTCGCCAAGGGCCACCAGTTGGACACGGGTGCGTACGTCCCGTCCAGCATCAGCGCGGTTACAGAAAACGTCTGGCAGGAGGGGATCACGATTCCCCCCAGCAGGCTCGTGACCGAAGGACAGTGGAACATCGAGCTTCGGGATATGTACCTCGCCAACGTGCGCTACCGGGAGCTGCTCGAAGGGGATCTGCGGGCGCAACTCGCCGCAATCGAGAAGGGACGGCAGCGCCTCGTCGAGCTCTGTGCCGAGTTCGGCCTCGCGAATGCGATTCGCTACGCCGACGAGTGCGTGCAGTATGCCCACCGGCGGATGAGCGCGGCGGTTCGCGAGATGCCGGACGGGATCTATCGCGGTGAGGGGTGGATCGACACGGATGGGTTCGACGCCCTGGATCTGCGCGTTGGTGTGACAGTGACCGTGGCCGGTGATCAGATCACGGTCGATCTGAGCGACTCAGCGCCGCAGGGGAGGGGAGGGATGAACGGCTCGCTCGCGGCCGCTCGAGCCGCAGGCTCGTCACCGTTCCTCTACTACGTCGACTCCGACATTCCTCACAACCAGGGCTGCCTGGACCACATCGCGGTGCGAACACGCGAGGGAACGGTGTGTCATGCAGCCTATCCGGCCTCGACCTCGGTTTCGACGAACTGTCCGTCGGACGTCATCCAGGACGCGATTCACAAGGCGATGTCAACGGCCGTGCCAGACGTGGTGCCGGCCGGCGGACCGAAGGACGCTAACCTGCCGCAGCTCTCCGGAGTCCGGGACGACGGGGCTCCGTGGGGGACGATGATCTTCAACGGCTCGGGTGGAGGCGGTGCCTGCAAGGGCTTCGACGGCTGGCCGATCTTCGAGAGCATCAGCGGCGCCGGCGCCCTTCGGATACAGCAGGTCGAGGAGATCGAGTTGCTGTTCCCGCTGCAGGTCGAGCAGGTCGAGATCGAGACCGACTCGTGTGGGTGCGGCGAGTGGATTGGTGGCCCCGGAACGCGCTTGATCGTCCGTTCACTGAGTAAGGCCGACACCGAGTGCATCATGTTCGGTGACGGCATGTTCAATCCGCCGCATGGGGTCCTCGGCGGCACCCCCGGCAGCGGCGGCGGAGTGTTCATCGAGCAGGACGGCGCGTATCAGCGGGTCTACCTCGGCGCCTGCGCGGTCGCGAAGCTCCGTGCCGGCGACGTCTGGGTTAGCGTCTCGTCTGGCGGGGGTGGCTACGGGCGGCCGGAGGAGCGGCCGGCGACCAAGGTGGCAGATGACGTCCGCGATGGCGTGATCAGTCGGTCGACCGCGCGGCGTGTGTTCGGCGTCGCTCTGCTGGACCACGACGGCATCGAGGCGGTCGTCAACGAGGCCGCGACGGCGGTCGAGCGGGAGCGGCTGCGCACGGTCGAGCGCCCACCCCTGGATCCGACGACTCCCAATGCGTCGACATGGGTGCGAGCCCACATGGGTCCATCCGACCGGTTTGCGCGCAGCGGGGACTGAGCCGGGCGGTAGGAGGTCGAGTGCGTCTCGGAATCGACATCGGCGGCACATTCACCGACTTCGCCTGCATCGAGAGGTCGGGGCGCTTGACGTTGTGGAAGGAGCCGAGCTCTCCTGAGGACCCACAGCGAGCGATCTTCGCCGGGATCGAGGGTCTCGCCGAGGAGCTCGGGGAGACGCCGGAGTCGCTGCTGGCCGGGGCGTCGCTCGTGGTGCACGGTACGACGATCGCCACGAACGCGGTCATTCAGCGGACCGGGCCACGTGTCGCGCTTCTGTGTACGGAGGGTTTTCGTGATGTCCTGTACTTCCGCGACGGCTACAAGGAGGACCGGTTCAACCTGCGCATGCGGCATCCGGTCGAGTTCGTGCCCCGTTATCTGCGTGTTGGCGTTCCGGAGCGCACACTCGCGAGCGGAAGGGTCCGCACGCCGCTCGATGTCGATGCTGTGCGGCGGGCCGCCGCGCACTTCCGAGCGGCGAAGGTGAGTGCGGTCGCGATCGCGTTCCTGTGGTCGACTGCGAACCCGTATCACGAGCGCCTCGCGGGCGACGTACTGGCAGCGGAGCTTCCCGAGGTGCACATCTACCGCTCGAGCGAGGTGCTTCCCGAGCTGAAGGAGTGGCAGCGAACCTCAGCAACGGTGCTCAGCGCGTACGTCGGCCCGCTCGTGAAGGACTACCTGCGCGAGCTCGAACGCGGCTTGCGTGCCCGTAGCTACGGTCGCGACCTGCTGGTTATGCAGTCGAACGGCGGCTGCGCTGCGATCGACGACATCCTGCGTCGCCCCGTATCGATCTTGGCGTCGGGACCGGCGGCGGCGCCGGCAGCTGCACTCTCGCATGGCGAGCAGCTCGCGACGCGGAACCTGATCGTGGCCGACATGGGCGGGACCAGCTTCGACGTGTGCCTGATCTCGGACGGACGCCCGACAGTGTCACGCGACGTCCGCGTCGCCGAGCAGCCGGTCGGCGTCCAGTCGGTCGACGTCAACTCGATCGGCGCCGGCGGCGGCAGCATAGGCTGGGTCGACGTCGGCGGCGCGCTACGTGTCGGGCCGCAGAGCGCCGGCGCCGTGCCCGGGCCGGCGTGCTACGGCGCCGGGGGCGAGGCGGCCACCGTCACGGACGCCAACGTTGCGCTCGGCTACATAGACCCGACCCACTTCCTCAACGGAAGGCGTGTGCTGCAAGCCGACCGAGCCGAGCGTGCAATCAGGGTCAACGTCGCCGAGCGAGTGGGTCTCAGCGTGACCGAGGCGGCAGCCGGGATCCGGCGGGTGGTCGACTCCAACATGGCGTCTGCGATCCGGGCAGTCTCGACCGAGCGAGGAATCGATCCGCGGCGCTTCATTCTCGTTTGCGGTGGCGGCGCGGGCGGTCTACACGCCGCCGGTCTGGCGGCCGAGCTCGGCATTCGCACAGTCCTGATCCCCCCCGAAGCCGGCACGTTGTGCGCGTACGGCATGGCCGTCACCGATATCCGTTGCGACTACGTCGTCTCGCTGCACCAGACGACCGACGCCCTCGACCTCGACCAGGTCGGAAAAGCCCGTCAGCTCCTGAGCGACGCGGCTGGGGAGGCCGAGCGACGACACGGTGTCCGATCGGCGTTCTCCTCAGATGAGTGGGCGGTAGATGCACGTTACCTCGGGCAGCTCTACGAGCTCACCATCACGATCCCTACTGCTGTTGACGTCGCCGACCTCCAGGGCGCCATCGAGCGGGCCTACCACGCCGAGCACGAACGGCTGTACACGTTTTCGAGGCCCGATCTGCCGGTCGAGGTGCTCCACTGGAGGCTTACGCGACGGACGGGCGATTTGGGTGCGACGACGTCGGTGGTCGAATCCGGTGGAGCTCGCTCGGCCGCGCGGGTCGCTGGGGAACGCTTGGCCTTCATCGGAGGCCGCTGGCTGCCGACACCGGTCTACATCGGTGAAGAGCTCTCGCCCGGCGCTCGCATCGTCGGGCCGGCGCTCGTCCAATCTGCCACCACTACGGTGCTTGTCCCTGAACGTGATGTGCTGGCCGTCGATCGCTTAGGCAATCTCGTGGTGACGGTGGCTGGCACGCAGGAAGCGTCGAGGTGCTCGAACCATGCATGAGCCCGCACACGGGCCGCGTGGCCCTTAGCCACGGCGTAGGCCAGTAACAACACGAGATACATCCAGCGTCACGTCAATGCGAGTGGCGCTGCCAGCAACACGCCCGGCTGTCAGGACCCGGCGACCGTGCCCCTGCCAGCCGCCGCTGCCGGTCGTGCATTTCGATCCAGCGGCTAACCACGAAAGACGAAGGGAATGCGGACATGAGCCACGATCATGAGGCCACCGGGGCGGTATCGGCTCGCACACTCACCCGCCGTGAGGCACTCATGCGCGGGTCCAAGGCGCTCGTTGCGACGAGCGCTGCGTCCTCCTTGCTTGCGGCCTGCGGGGGCTCGTCGGTGAGCAGCGCCACCTCCGCAGCAGGTGGAGCGCTGAGCGGCCACCTCGTCCTGCTGAGCTACCCGGGTTGGTACGGACCGAACGAGTTCGCCGATTTCCACAAGCTTCATCCCGGCCTGACCGTGTCTGATGTGGTCAGCAACACCAACGGAAATGCGGCCGCTATTGCTCAGGTTGCCAACAACAAGGGGTCATTCGATATCGCCGCCGTTGAGGTGTCGGAGGCTGCCCAGCTGGCCCAAGCGGGTCTGCTGGAGCCGTTGAACACGACGGCAGTGACGAACATCAGTCTGGTTGCGCCGGTGTTCAGAAAAGGTTTTCCGTGGGGCATCCCCACCGACCTGGGCAAGATGGGCATCGGATACCGCTCCGACCTCATCCCTGAGCGTCCCACCTCATGGCACGAGCTGTGGCAGTTGGCGAAGAAGTACTCGGGGAAGCTCACCGTGGTCAATTACGACGCGGACATCCAGGGGACCGCGCTGAAGTACTGCGGCTACTCGGTGAACACCAAGAGTATGGCGCAGCTCCAAGCGATGCAGAAGGCATTGCTGGATTTGAAGCCGCATATTCAGTCGCTGACCGACACCGACCACGCGAAGCCACTGATCGAGGGCACCGCCGTTCTTGCCATGGACTACGACTATGACCTGGTCGTCGCGCAACAGAGCAACAAGAACATCGTCTGGGTCGCGCCCACGGAGGGCATGACCGCCTATCTCGAGGGGTGGGTCGCGCTGAAGGACTCAAAGCACTTGGCAGCGGCGTTCGCGTTCATGAACTTCCACCTTGCTCCGCGGAACTATGCCTCGTTCATCAATGCCAACGGCCCGGCATATGTAGAGCCGGCGACGGCGAAGTACATCAAGCCGGTATACGCGAACGCGCCCGCATTGAAATACTCGCTGGCGGCCCTTAAGAACGTCGAGTTCGAGGGGTACTTGGGTCCGCAGCAGGTGGCGTACCGGGCGAAGCTGTGGGAGGAGTTTATTGCCTCCTGATGATTCTTCGGTGCCCGGACGGGACCGAATCGCAGCCACTCTCCCTGGGCCGCCCCGGCGCCATGCCGGGCCGGTCCGGGCGCGCCGCTTCGGGCTGCGCGTCCGTGCGCGGCATCTGCTTGCCGCTCCGGCGGTGACGTGGACCGCGGTGTTCTTCCTTGCGCCGCTCGGGCTGTTGCTCGTCTACTCCTTTGGCACCGTCAATGAGCTGACCTACCAAGTGGGCTTCGGGTGGACGTTCGCAAACTACCCAGCGGTGTTCCAGCACCTGTACCTCGACCCGATTCTGCGCTCGCTCGTGATCTCTTTTATAGCGACGCTCGGGTGCCTCGTGCTCGGGTTCCCCGTTGCGTACACGATCGCCTCGGTCGGGCGACGGCTTCAGGCGGTACTGCTGCTCCTGGTGATGATCCCGTTTTGGACGAGCTTCGTGGTGCGGACGTACGGCGTGTACAACACGATCTCCGACAACGGACCCCTGTATCAGCTGCTGCATGCCCTCGGCGTGGTCCACGGCTACATCCATTTGCTGTTCACGCCCGTGGGGGTCGCGATCGGCATCGTTTACACCTACCTGCCACTGATGATCCTGCCGCTCTATGTGACGCTCGAGCGGATCGACCCGGCGCTGCTGGCGGCCGCGAGCGACCTGGGGGCCTCGCCATGGCGCGTGCTGAGGCGGGTCGTCCTGCCCCTGGCGACGCCTGGAATCGTCGCCGGCTGCATCCTCGTCGGGATCCCGGCGACCGGGGAGTACGTCATCCCGCAGATCCTCGGAGGCGATTCCACGCTGATGTTCGGGAACGTGGTCTCCGACCAGTTTCTCGTGATCGGCAACTATCCGGTGGGAGCCGCTATGGCGGTGACCTTGACCGCGGCATTGCTGCTCGTCCTGAGGCTGCTCAGGACGCGCGCCTACGACGCGGAGGCGAGGTTGGCATGAACCGGCGATTCCCTCGAGCGGCCGGCGCGATCACCGCCGGAGTCATGCTGATGCTGTATGCGCCCATCGCCGTAGTCCTCGTGTACTCGGTGAACCGGGATCCGCTCCTGATTCACTGGCGCGGATTCACGATGCACTGGTACTCGGCCGCCTTCCACGACCCACAGGTGCGCAGCGACGTCGTCACGAGCACCGAGGTCGCGGCGATGTCGACGGCGCTTGCACTGCTGATCGCGATAACCGCGGGCCTGTGGGCTCGTGAGGCATCCAGACGCGGCCGGCGCGCGCTGGACTCGCTTACCTACGCTCGAATCATCCTCCCGGAGGTCGTGTTCGCACTCGGACTGTTCGTGTTGATGTCGAAGCTCGGCATCGGCTACGGGGTCCTGGCGATCGTCGCCGGCCACGTGGTGTTCAACTCCGCCTACGCGACGGTGATCATCCAGGCGCGGCTGAGTACGCTCGGCGTCGGGTTGGAGGAGGCCGCCGCCGACCTCGGGGCGAACCGGTGGCGCGCGATCCGGCGTGTGACGCTGCCGTTGCTGATGCCGGCGATCATCGTCGCGGGGCTGTTGGCGATCAGCTTCTCGTTCGACGATGTGATCACGTCCGAGTTCCTCGGTGGCAGCAGCGCCCAGACGATCCCCGTGCTGCTGTTGGGGATGATCCGCGTGCATGTCACTCCGGAGGTGAACGCAATCGGTGCGGGACTGATGCTGATCACTCTCACTACCGTGTCGCTGGCGGGGCTCGTGGCGATGCTGCGGCCGTCGGCGGCCGGGCTAATCGTTGGCGTCGGACAGAGGCGAAAGAATGAACAGAGCTGAGCTGGACGACGAGCAGGTGCGCGGCGGGCCGGGCGTGGCCGATGGTGCGGCCTCGCCGCCGGCGATCCGCCTCGTGAAGCTCCGGCGCACGTATGGAGATGCGGTTGCGGTCGAGGGGCTCGATCTGGAGCTCGCCGATGGGGAATTCTTTTCGATCATCGGCCCGAGCGGTTGCGGCAAGACGACCACGCTGCGGATGATTGCCGGGCTCGTGGACCCGACCAGCGGCCGTATAGAAGTCCACGGCCGTGACGTGACCATGCTGCGCGCGCACCGGCGCCCGACCAACACGGTCTTCCAGAACTACGCCCTATTTCCCCACCTGAGCGTGTTCGAGAACGTCGCGTTCGGTCTGCGAGAGCGGCGGGTGGCTCGCGCAGAGCTCGAGCGACGTGTCCGAGAGATGCTCGAGCTCGTCGACCTGAGCACGCGCGCATCCGCTCGCCCCGGGGAGTTGAGCGGCGGGCAACAGCAGCGCGTCGCGCTCGCGCGCTCGCTGGTTCTTCGCCCGGAGGTGCTCCTGCTTGACGAGCCGCTGGGCGCGCTCGATCTGAAGCTGCGACGAGTCTTGCAGCTCCAGCTGAAGCGAGTCCAACGCGAAGTCGGGATCACGTTCGTGTATGTGACGCACGATCAAGAGGAGGCGTTCTTCATGTCCGATCGGGTGGCGATCATGAACGAGGGCCGAGTCGAGCAGCTCGGCGCACCCAGGGAGATCTACGAACGTCCCAGCAGCGAGTTCGTGGCGGAGTTCGTTGGAGTGTCGAACCGCGTGCCGGGAAAGGTCATCGGCCGCACCGACGGAGCGTCCTGGGAGGCCGAGCTCGATGGCATCGGCAGGGTGGTGGCCCCGGGTGTCGACGCGCTGGCTCCAGGCGACGCGGTATCGGCGGTCGTGCGGCCCGAGGCGATCGTGTTGAACCCGCCCGGGGTGTGCAATGTCGTCATCCCCGCGCGAGTCACCGACGTTGCCTACCTAGGCGGCCACGTGAGCTACGTCCTCGACGTCGGTCGGGGAATGCAGCTTACGATGAGCCTCACCAGCGGTGAGTCAGCAGCGATGCTGTCGGTTGACGACGAATGCCAGATCGGTTGGCCACAGACCGCGACCTGGCTTTTGCCCAGCGCCGTTTAGGTGTTGCTCCCGATTACCGCCCGATACCTAACGGTCACACATTGACGAAACACGCGGCGGTGAACGTCCCTGCACGCGTGATAGGATCACTAAACAAAATAAAGCGGGGCTGTGCATCTGAGGAGCACCATGTCACTTTGGACGACAATCGGCAACGAGGACGGATGCGTGCCGACACTGCTACGCGCTCGCCAGCGCCTAAGCGGAGAAAGCGTGTACCTGCGTTGGGACGACCGTTCGTGGACGTTTGACCAAGCGCTGGCCGAGGCGGAGCGTTTCGCAGGGTTCCTCAAGCAATGCGGGCACGTGAGCGCGGGCGTCAGATGTGGCACGTACCTGCCGAACTGTCCCGAGGCGCTTTGGTCATGGTTTGGAACGCTCGTGGCCGGCAACGTGTATGTGCCGTTTAACCGCGCCCAGCGTGGCGACCTCCTGGCCGATCAGATCGCACGCGCGCGCGTCACGGTGCTCGTTATTGACGAGGCTGCGGCCGACGAGCTCGATGTCGAGAGCCTGCCGGTGCAGCACCTAATCGTTGTCGGCACGGCACCGCGGTCGCGTGGGTCGGCCGACATCCTTCCCTACGAGGTGGTCTCCGGGAGCGAACGGTGGGAGGGTGTCACCCGACCGCCGTCCTCCGTCGGCACGGTTATGTTCAGCTCGGGCTCGACTGGCCGTTCCAAGGCCGTCGCGCTACCTCGCAACCAGGCGTACCGGGGAGCCGTTCACGTGGCGAGCGCGATGGGTCTGCGGCCCGACGACATCTGGCACGAATGGCTGCCGCACTACCACATGATGGGCGCGCTGTACGCGCTGCTGGCGCCGCTGGCTGCAGGTGCGCAGGTCGACCTCCGTCCCCGGTTCTCGCGGTCGCGGTTCTGGGCCGAGGTGGCGGCGAGCAACGCGACCGTGATCGCTGGGATGGCGAACGTATTCCGCTGGCTTGCGGAGCCCGACGCGACGTCCGAGGACGGCGCGCACTCGGTGCGGTTGGCGTTGATCGCCGGAACCGACCCGGAGATGAAGCGTTCGTTCGCCGATCGCTTTGGCATTCGGGTGATGGACTTCTACGGCATGACCGAGTGCGAGCCCGTGACCGTTCCCTCGGTCACGCGCACGGACGACTGGAGTCACGGCGCCCCCGATGCGGACTTCGACGTGTCGATCGTGGACGACGCCGGCGCGCCGCTCGGCACCGGCGCGGTCGGACAGATCGTGTGCCGGCCGAGGCGGCCGGGGGTGTTGTTCTGCGAGTACGAGGAGGATCCCGGGAGCACGGTGCTGGCCTGGCGTGATCTGTGGTTCCACACGGGCGACCGTGGCCATCTCGACGGAGCCGGCCGGCTGCACTTCCTCGAGCGAAACGTCGCCTCCCTGCGGCACTTGGGCGAGAACGTCTCGGCGTTCGAACTCGAGCAGATCATCAGAAAGGCGCCGGGGGTCGCGGTTGTGCTCGCGCTGGGGGTTCCTGTCGGTGAGGGAGAGGACGACCTCAAGGTCGTAGTTGTCCCTGACGGCAGCACCGAGATCGTGCCCTCGGACCTCCACGCCTGGTGCCGCGACAACATGGCCGGTTTCATGGTGCCTCGTTACATCGAGGTGCGCGATGCGCTCGCCACGTTTGGAATCGGCAAGATCGACCGCAAGGGCATGCTCGGCGTGGCGCCGCCAGTCTGGGATGCCGAGGCGGTAGGCCCGCCGCTCGCCGAGGCCGCGCCCCGCGGGCGTCAAGCCGCGAGGCTTGCGTCGGAACGCCTTGTAGAATAGGCGCGATCGTCGAATAGCTGTGGCGGCCAAGCAAAGGGAGACCATGTGGCCCGGACCAGACCTCTAGAGGCCGCGAGTGAACGCAGCACGCCCGCGGAGATTCGTATCGGCGTGGGGCGGAAGGTACGCGAGCTACGGACGGCCCGGCGTCTGACCGTCAGGGCGCTGGCGGCGTCGGTAGGTGTCACCTCCGGGTTCATCTCTCAGCTCGAAAACGGACAGGTGCTGCCCTCGGTCGCTACGCTGGTCGCGCTGGCGGGCGGGCTGGGCGTACAGGTCGGAGACCTGTTTGACGGCCTGCCGCAGACTTCCCACCAGATAGTTCGCCGTAAGGACCGCACCCAATACGAAGTTAACCCGGGGTTGATCGATGAGGTGCTGTCCCGTGACGCCACCCGGGAGCTGGAAGTTCTAGTCCGGTACCACGAGCCCGGTGCAGGCTCCGGCGAGCTCTACACCCACGGGACGAAAGCCGAGTTCGCCCTTGTGTTGAAAGGAAGCATCGAGCTCCGCTTGGGCGATGACACCTTTCAGCTGAACGAGGGTGATGCCATCACGCTGTCAGGTGACATTCCCGCCGGGTCAGTCAATCGCGGGACTAAGCCTGCTGTGGTGTTGTGGGCTATGACGCCCGCCGCTTACTGAGCCGTCACTGCTACGCCGGCTGCGGCGTCCCAACAGCCCGGACAGCCTCTGCGATCGCGTGCTCGACGCGCCCCGGCAGCGATGTGTATGGACGTCGAGGGTGGCCCACGTCGCGCCCCTGGAGGCGAAGCACCAGCTTGACCCGAGAGGGCCAGTCGACCGGGACGTCGGTGAGTCGCATCAGCGGCACGAGGCGCATGTGGAGGTCGCGCGCCCGCGCCAGGTCGCCCTGCTGCACGGCCTCGAACAGCGCGATCGACTCGCCCGGGTACATCGTGTTGATCGCCGAGATCGAGCCATCGGCTCCCAGTGCAAACCCTTCGAACAACAACGAATCGATCGCCCAGATGACAGACACCTGGTCCTTGACCGTCAACAGCAGTTGCTCGAGCGACGGGATCGTGCCACCCGAGCTCTCTTTGATCGCAACCACGGCGTCGATCTCGGCAAGCTCCGCGATCGTCTCCGGTGCGACAGGCGCGTGGGTGAGGATGTTGTAGATCATGATCGGGAGCGGGACGGCCTCGGCGATGTCGCTGTAAAACGCGCGCAGGTTCTCGGGCGAGGTCTGGTGATAGATCGGGGGCGTCACCATCAGAGCCGAGGCCCCCGCGTCGTGAGCAGCGCGTGCCCGGACGATCGCGTCACGCGTGTTCGTGCTGATCACGCCGGCAATGACACCGAGCGAGCTCTCCTGCGCGGCAACTTCACATAGATCCGCAAGCTCGGCGACGCTGAGCACCTCCCCGTCGCCCGTGCTGCCCCCAACCGCAGCAAGTACCGCGCCGCGCTCCTGGATGTACTCGAGCTCGCGTCGGAATGCCTCGATATCAAGGGACTCGTCGGCCGCAAACGTCGAGACGAGTGGCGGGATCACTCCCTTGAGGTCATCCTTCGTCAGCGGTCGGGTCATCGGGGCTCGGCCTTTCTCGATCGAAATTGGACACGTCGTCCGTTTGATCGGCGACTCTAGGTCACGTTCTCGACCGTGTCAAGCCCCACTAACTTTTGCTCGGCCCCACCAAGCGCATCTCGGTTGCCGGGACCTCGGCCTGCGAGGCCCTTGACGGTCCCGAGCGCGGCTGTTAGCTTAGCCGGACTACAGCCCGCTTAGTGCTGGGAGACCGCCGTGGTCTCGGCTGCACGGGTCCGGGAGCACCCTGTGACTATGGAGAACGCAGCCGAGATTGGTCGATCCCCGCGGTTCGAGTTTCCCGTCGAGCGAGGGAAGATCCTCGAGTTCGCGCGGGCGCTCAAGAGTGGTAGCCCCGCTTTCCGTGGCGCCGGCGCGATCGCGCCTCCGACTTTCTTGATCGTTGGCGGTCAGATTTGGGGCTATTCCTGGGAGCATCCGGGTGATTCGCCACTGGCGTCGATGGATGTCAACCCGGCAGAGCAACTCCACCTAGAGGAGACCTACGAGTACTTCGGTGAACCGCCTCGAGCCGGCACGCTGCTGCGCGGCGAGCTTGCCCTCCTCGCCCCTGTCGAGAAGGTGGGGCGCCGCTCGGGAAGACTGTCGATCATCACGACGCGGACCACGTTCCGCCGCGAGGACGGCACGATCGCGGCGGCGGCAACGCAGGTGATTGCCCAGCTGCACGACCAACAACGGGCGCACGACGACGACGATGAGAGTGGCGGATCTGGCGCCGACGAGCTGCCCGCCGGCTGGTCACAGGCTTCGTTCGGGCCTCTAACGATCGAAGACGTGGTTCAGTATCAGGCAGCGTCGGGCGACCTGAACCCGCACCACTACGATCCGGACCTGCTGAAGTCGGCGGGCTTCACCCGCTTCTTCGTCCCCGGCATGTTCGGGGCCGGATTGCTGGGCTGTCAGGTGGCCGACGGGTACGGGGCCGAGCGCGTCAGACGCATTTCGGTGCGCTTCAGCGAGCTGATCTACATCGGAGACCGAATCCGTTGCGCGATCTCACCGCCGACGGTTTCCTCGACAGATCCTGGACTCCTCGAGGTGGAACTGACGTGCACGCGACCTGATGGCAAGATCGCGATCTCCGGCAACGCGGTTGTCAGCTCGTAACCGTCGCTGTTTACCCACACTAATCACGGTCCGCGCGATCGTGGCCGACGGTTCACGATCGCGCCGCCACCGATCATTTGTGAGGGAAATCAGTTAAATCGTTGCCGCGATGCCGGCGAGCGAAGACGCGAGCGGGAATGCGGCGGGCCGGTCATCTTGACGCGCGGCCAACAAGATGCTTAGAATTACTAAACATGTGTCGCGCCCGGTCACTGGAACCTTTGCCGCCACCGATCGGACTGCGGGGCACGAGGCCGCGCTACATGTAAGGGAGAGAGAGAAATGGCTGAGCACATTGGCGTGATCATCCCTGTTGTCACGATCTTCGATGACGAGGGAGAGGTCGACGTCATCTCCACGATGTCGAACGTCGACTGGTTGATCGACGCCGGGGTCAACGCATTGTTGATCTGTGGCAGCTGCGGTGAGTTCTCGGTGCTGACTGAGGCCGAACGGCAGACCTTGATCAAGGCCGCGGTCGAGACGTCGGATGGCAGGGTTCCGGTATTCGCCGGCGTAGGGCACACGTCCACCGCGGTCGCGGAGCGCCTCGCCAAGGAGGCCGAGGAAGCCGGGGCAGCCGCGGTCATGGCGCCACCCCCGTATTACTCGAGCGGACCGGAACGCGAGGTCGCGCAGTACTTCCGTGACATCGCAAGGGCCGTCCAGATCCCGTTTATCGTCTACAACAATCCAGGCGCCACGGGCGTCTCACTCAGCGTTCAGGTGCTCGGCGAGCTGGCCCAGGACGGTGTCGCCGCGATGATCAAGGAGTCACACGGCGACCCAGCGCGCCTCCACGACCTGAGGCTGCTGTGCCCGGAGTCGACCCAGCTCATCTACGGGGAGGACTACGGGGCGCTGGAGGCGCTGCTGGTCGGCGCCGACGGTTGGGTGGCCGGGATCGGGAACATCGTGCCCGAGCTCGCCGCCGGGCTGGTGGGATGCGTCCGAGACCTGGATTTGCCGAGCGCGCGCCGCCGCTGGTTCGACCTGCTGCCGCTCATTAACATGACGTCGTTCAAGCCGATGTTTGGCCGCGCCGACGAGCGACCTGACTACATTCAGATCTTCAAAGCAGGCCTGACGCTTCGCGGTCGCCCGGGCGGAATACCGAGGAGGCCGCTGCTGCCGCTGCCGGCGGAGGACAACGAATACCTCAAGAACCTGCTCGAGACGCTCCTGGGCGTTCCCGAAACGGTCTGATTGTCGGGTTGGCACATGGCGTTGGCGGCAACACGAACTGGGAACCGCTCGCACCCGGCGACGGGATACCTGATGGAGCTGCTGACCGGCAGCGCGGATGGGACCGTTCCGGCGCTGCTGCGCGGCCGCGCGTCGCTGACCCCTGACGCCAACTTCTTGGGCTGGGGTGATCGCTGGTGGAGCTACGCCGACACGCTTGCCCGGTGCGAGCAGGTCGCCGGGTTTCTGCGCGACGTCGCGGCTGCCGGACCCAGCCATCGGGTGGCCAGTTACCTGAGCAACTGCCCAGAGGCGCTCTGGACCTGGTTCGGGACCCAGCTTGCGGGTTCGGTCTACGTTCCGCTCAACCGCTCGCATCGCGGCCCCCTGCTCGGCGACCTGCTGGTTCGATCGCGGGCCGAAGTGCTCGTCACGAGCAGCGATGCGCTCGCTGACCTCCCGCCGCTCAGCATGACCAGTGTGCGCCATCTCCTAGTCATCGACGGCAACCCCGAGGAGCTTGCCGGTCTCGCCGTCATACCGTTCGAACGGGTGTGGGAGGCGGCTCGGTGGGAGGGGGTCGACCCGTCGCCTAACGGGGTCGCATCGGTGATGTACACCTCTGGCTCCACGGGCCGGTCCAAGGCGGTCCTCGTACCCCACAACGGCTTCGCTCGGGGCGCCGCGCTCGTGGCCGAGTCGTTCGGATATACGAGCGCGGACGTCTGGCACGCCTGGATACCGATCTTCCACATGATGGGTCAGCTCTATGTCGTTCTCGGGTCCCTGGCAGCCGGCGGCAGCCTGGCGCTCCAGCCGCGATTCTCCAAATCGCAGTTCTGGCGCCAGGTCGCTGATTCCGGTGCGACGGTGATCGGAGGCATGGCGAGCATCATGCGGCTCCTGCGGCCCCTGGAAGACGACGAACAGTCTTCGAGCAATACCGCTCGGCTTGCGCTCATCTCGGGACCCTTCGACGACCTCCACGAGGCGTTCCAGACGCGGTACGACGTGTCGATCGTCGATTGCTACGGAATGACGGAGGCGGAGCCCACCACCCTGCCGGTGCTTGGCCCGGCGGGCGCCGGCTCGCATGGGCTCGAAAGTCCGGACTTCGAAGTGCAGATCGTCGATGACGGCGAGTCGCCCGTCGACGTCGGCGTTGCCGGGGAAATCGTTTTGCGCCCCCGGCGGGCCGGCGTCATGTTCTGCGGATACGAGCACGACGGGGATGCGACGGCTCACGCCTGGCGGAACCTCTGGTTCCACACCGGCGATCTCGGGTTTCTCGACGTCAACGGGTACCTGCACTTCCTCGACCGTCGCGTCAACGGGATCCGCCGGCTTGGAGAAAGCGTGTCCGCCGCGGACCTCGAGGAGCTCGTGCGGCGGTTCCCCGGAGTCGCGGACGTCGTTGCCATCGGCGTCGATGCGGGCCCTGGAGACCAGGAGGTCAAGATCGTCGTCGTCCGCCAACCCCGGGCCGAGCTGACCGCACGCGAGCTACACGAGTGGTGCGGCCGGGAGATGGCCAAGTTCATGGTCCCACGCTTCATCGAGTTCGTCGATTCGCTCCCACGTCTGGCCCTTGGCAAAGTCGACCGAGCGACCTTGTCCGAGAACGGGCCGGACGTCTGGGACGCGTCAGCACCCATCCGTGCCTCGAGCCCTGCGTCAGAGTCATGACTCGCGCAGGCGCGTCATCAACTGTCCACCGCTGTCGGCAGCGCCGTCGTCGCCTCTACGCGGCTTCGTGACGAGCCGACGTTCCCGCAGGAGAGCCCATGTCCACATTCACGCCGAGCCTCCCGTCGCAGGCGTACATCGATGGCCACTTCGATTCGGCTCAGTCTGGCGAAAGCTTTGCGACGTACGCGCCGGCGTCAGGCGAGATCTTGGCGACCGTGGACGCGTGCGGCCCAGAGGATGTCGATCGTGCAGTCCGCGCGGCCCGAGATGCATTCGACCTCGGCACTTGGCGCAAGCTCGCTCCGAGTGAGCGAAAGGCGGTCCTCCTGAACCTGGCCGATCTGATCGAGGCAAACGCTTCCGAGATCGCCCACCTCGACGCGATCGATGCCGGCAAGCCGATTACGGACTGCGAACAGATCGACGTGCCAGAGACGGTCGGCACGCTCCGGTGGTACGCCGAGGCTCTGGACAAGAGATTCGGGCGGATATCGCCAACCGGCGACCAGAACCTGGCGCTCATCACGCGCGAGCCGGTGGGAGTCGTCGCTGCCGTCCTTCCCTGGAACTTCCCTGCCCTGACACTCATGTGGAAGCTCGGGCCAGCGCTTGCGTCCGGAAACTCAGTAATCGTCAAGCCGGCGGAGCAAGCCCCTCTGAGCACGTTACGGATCGCCGAGCTCGCGACGCAAGCCGGACTCCCTAATGGCGTGCTCAACGTTGTTCCTGGACTCGGTGAAGTTGCCGGTCGTGCACTGGGCATGCACGCCGGGGTCGACATGGTCACGTTCACCGGCTCCACCGAGATCGGGCGCGAATTTCTACGCTACTCGGCTGACAGCAATCTTAAGCGTGTCGTGCTGGAGTGCGGCGGCAAGAGCCCGCAGCTGGTCATGGCGGATGCGACGCGCAACCTCGAGTACGTCGCCGACCAACTCGCGAACGCGGCCTTCTGGAACATGGGCGAAAACTGCACTTGCGGCTCTCGCGTGCTGGTCGATGCCACGGTGCGCAATGACCTGGTGGACGCACTTGCAGCGAACGCAGCCGACTGGAAGGTGGGGGACCCGCTGGACCGTACGACTCGAATCGGGCCACTCATCGAGCCGTCCGCGGTCGAGCGTGTCCTCGGATACATCGAGGAGGCCACGGCGGCAGGAGCCACCGTTGCTTATGGCGGCCGTCGTGTGCTCGAGAGCAGCGGAGGGTGGTTCGTCGAGCCCACGATTCTCGACAACGTCAAGCCCGGAATGCGGATCGCTCAGGACGAGATCTTCGGTCCCGTGGTGTCAATCATCAGCTTTACCGACGAGCAAGAGGCCGTGACCATCGCGAATGGCAGTGCGTACGGGCTTGCGGCGTCGATATTCACCCACGACCTGGACCGTGCCCATCGGTTGGCGCGAGAGATCAGAGCGGGGACCGTTGCCGTGAACTGCTATGGGGAGGGCGACATCACGACGCCGTTCGGGGGGTACAACGAGTCGGGATTCGGAGGCCGCGACAAGGGGATGGAGGCGTTTGAGCAATACACCGAGCTGAAGACCACATGGTTCGCGCTGCGGAGCGATCCGTGAGCTTCGCAGCCGGCGTTCTGAGCCTCCTTGAGAGCGGACGGAAGGATTCGCCCGCGATCGCCGTCTTAGCGTTCATGGGCCGCAAGCGTTCCTCGATCGCAAGCCCCGTCTCTGACCTGATCGATTCGCTCTTGGACGGCTACGTGACCTGGCGCGAGCAGAGCGCGGCGGTCGAGGCGGCCTACCGACTCTGGCGCGCGGCGCCGCGCGGGCAGCGAACGGCGGCGTTCGACGACTACTCCGCGGCGCTCGACCGCGAAGAGCACGCGGCGTCCGAGTACCGGCGCTTGGTCGAGCTCGCCGAGGCCGCCTAACCGCGCACGCGCCCGCGCGCGTTACGCGGGGCCGAGGCGGTCCTGCTCTTCAATCGTCCGCTCAGCCGTCGGGCGCGCCTCGAGGCGCCCGTCTGGGATCGGCTCTCCGCTTTCGACCGAGAGGCCGTAGGTGCCGCTGGAGAGTCGCTCCTCGGCCCGCTCGAGCGCGGCCAGCTCCCGCTTCAGGTCATCGCCCCGGCCTTCGTCGTATTCGTCCTGATACAGGTCTTCGTCGTCCCGGTCCCCGGGCTCGACTTGATCATCGCCTTCAAGCGGCCCCACGCGATCGAGGGCGGCGATGGCCTCCTCGATCCGGGTCCGCTCGTTCGCGAGCAGCTCGCGAGCGCGCTCTTCGTCCATGGGCCACAGGCTACTGTTTTCGGTGAGTCGGTTAGGGTCCGCGTGAACGACCGTGGGATCTGCTGAAGGCTTCGACTCGATAACGCTGACATCCGCCGACGGGCGCACGACCGCGGAGTTCGTGCCCGAGGCGAACCTGGTCTGCTGCTCGCTCGTGGTCGACGGGACCGAGGTGCTCGAGCGCCGGCGCGGCGTGCGGGCGTACGCCGAGCAGGGCAAGACGATGGGCATCCCGTTTCTGTACCCGTGGGCGAACCGGCTCGCCCGGTTCGGTTACCGGGCGGCGGGCAAGGAGGTGACCCTGTCCGAAGAGGACGCCCGGATCCCCCGCGACGACAACGGGCTCCCGATCCACGGCGTCGTCCCGGGTCTGCTCCGCTGGGAGGTAGGGGATGGCGGCGCTCCCGACTCGCTCTCGGCCGTTCTGGAGTGGCGCTCGCCCGGGCTGCTCGAGTTGTTCCCATTCGTCCACGAAGTGCGCGTCGGGGCGACCGTCGGCAACGGGGATCTGAGGGTCACGACGACTGTGACCGCAGCGGCCGACGGCCCGGTTCCGGTGTCGTTCGGATATCACCCATACACGCGCGTGCCGGCGGGGTCGCGCGACGATTGGCTCGTCACGCTGGGCGCCACCGACCGGATCGTCCTCGACGACCACTCGATCCCGACCGGTGAGCGCGCGGCGATCGATCGCGAGCCGTTCCGCCTGGAGGGCACGAGCCTCGACGATGCATTCGACGCGCCGCCCGACCCCGCGTTTGTGGCCGCGGCGGGCGACGCTGAGCTCACGGTCACGTTCCTCGCCGGGTACCCGTACGCGCAGGTGTTCGCTCCCGCCGGCCAGGAGTTCATCTGCTTCGAGCCGATGACCGCCGCCGCGAATGCGCTCAACAGCGGCGACGGATTGACCATTCTCGCCCCCGGCGAGTCCCACCGCGCCGCGTTCCGGATCGCGGTCTCGCGGGGCGGCGGCTGATGCCGGGCGACGTGCGCGTGGCGTGCTGCCAGCTCGCGCCCGACGTCGATCGCCCTGATCGGAACGTGGAGCTCGCGCTCGGCGCGATCGCCGGCGCCGTCGCCGCCGGCGCGCAGATCGTCGTTCTCCCAGAGCTCGTCAACAGCGGCTACGTGTTCGGCTCGCTCGAGGAGGCGCGAGCGACCGCGGTCCCGGCGGACGGCGAGCTACTCGCCGGCTGGGCGCGCGAGGCCGCCCGCGGCGACGCGGTCGTGGTCGGCGGGTTCTGCGAGCTCGCGCCGGACGGCCGGCTCCACAACAGCAGCGCGCTCGTCGACGGCGACGGGGTCCGCGCCGTCTACCGAAAGCTCCACTTGTGGGGGGAGGAGCCTCGCTGGTTCGTTCCCGGCGACGATCCCGCCCCGGTGATCGACACCCGCCACGGCCGGATCGGGCTCGGGGTCTGCTACGACATCGAGTTCCCCGAGCTGACGCGCGGGCTGGGCCTCGCCGGCGCGGAGCTGATCACGCTGCCCGCGAACTGGCCGCACGATCCGCTCCCACCCGACGGCCGGCCGGTCCTGCACTCGCTCGCCGCGATCACCGCGTACCTGAGCAAGGTGTATGTGGCCGTGTGCGACCGGTGCGGCACCGAGCGCGGCGTCGAGTTCGAGGGGGGCAGCGCGATCGCCGGCCCCGACGGCGGGCTGCTCGCCGGCCCGGTACCGGACCGCGGCGCCGGCACCCTGCTCGCCGAGTGCGATCTCGCCGGCGCGCGCGACAAGCGCTCGGGCGAGTACAACGACGCGTTCGCCGACCGGCGCCCCGAGCACTACGCGCACGCGCTGGCCGGCGGCTGACCGTTCGCGTCACCCCACTCAGGACCCGCGCGCCTCGACGCCTTGGACGTAGTCGGCCACGGTCTGCATCTGCGACGCGCTCAGCCGGTGGGGGACCGGCATCTCGCGCACGAACTCGAGCATGTCGGCGCGGGACATTCGGAGCTCGAGCAGGTCGCCGCCCTGGCGCCGTGGTGACTGCCGTCCGGTCAGCGAGTGACATACGCCGCAGTCCTCGGCGAATAGCACGGCGCCGGCCGCACGGGGCGCGCCGGCGCCCGAGCCACACCCCGCCACGAGAGCAGCCGCGGTCGCGAGCGCTGCGATTCCAGTTCCGGCACCCAGACGCCCGCTCAGCGCAACCCCCGCGGCACGAGCTCGCCCACGCCGGCCACCGTGCTCGTCGGCGACAGCCCGCCGGCGACGACGATCGACCCGCCGATCGACAGCGACGCCGTGTCCGACAGCGGCTCGGGTAGACGGCCGGCGTGCCGCACGGCGCCGGTGCGCGGATCGATCGACCACACGTCCGCGGTCTGCGAGCCCAGCGTGTCCCCGCGGCCGCCGATGAGATAGACGAACGCGCCAAGCGTCGCCGCCGAGGCGTGTGTGATCGGGCGCGGGAGGCGGCCGATCTGCTGAACCTGCCCGGTGGCGGGGTCGAAGCGGTAGATCGCGTCGCTGGCGCGGTCGGGGGTCGAGCCGCCGATGATCAGGAGGTGGCCGCCGACCGCGCTGACGGCTGAGTACCGAAGCCCAACCGGCAGGTGCCCGTCCACGCGTGGCGGCGATCCCGGCCGCCACGCGAGGATCGTGTTCAGCCAGTTCTTCCCGTCGTAGCCGCCGACCACATACGCCGTGCCCCCGGTCGCGGCGACCGCGACGTCGGACTGGGCCCGGGGCAACGCGCCCACCGTCTGGACGGCTGCGCGCGCGGGGTCGAAGCTGACGATGTGATCGAGCTCGGAGGACGACCCGCCGCCGAACACGTACACCCGACCGCCGAGCAGCGCGCCTTGGGCGTCATGCTGCGCCAGCGGCAGGCTCGCGGTGCGGAGCACGCCATGGAGATCTGCGACCTCGATCCCGGCGCTCGAGACCTCCGAGGAATCGAGCCCTCCGAGGAGCGCGAACCGGCCTGCTCCGAGCGCCGCGGAGGCCGGATCTTTGAGCGGAGCCGGCAGCAGGTAGCGGAGGCGGTACACGAGCGTCGCTGGACGCGCTGGTGCGGCTTTGACCCTGGCGGCACTCGCCGCGCCGGCGGCTGCGGTCGCGGATCGCGGCGCGGTGCTCGCGGTACGCACGCCACCCCCGCAACCGGCGGCGACGAGCGCGGCAAGCGCCGTCGCCAGGACCGTCGGGCGTTGTGGCGGACGGCGGATGTCGGCGATCGTAGCCCTGCTCAACGCCGCCGCCGCGTCGGTGTGGAAAGTCTCACCTCCACCTTATGTGGATGTGTGGAGCGGGACCCACACTCTTCGCCTTGCCCGTCTCGAGAGTCATGGGCCTCCTGCTTGTGCTGTCCGCGCTGCTCGCCGGTTGCGGGTCGGCCAGCCACCGCGCGACCACGCCGACGTCCACGTTCGCGTTCGCGCCGCCGCCACGGTCCGCCGACCACGCCGACCGCGCCCGCGGGGTCGTGAACGTGTACAGCGCCGACGCGGCCGGAGACCTCAGTCCGGTCGTGCGCGGCGACCCAGCGCTCGTGTACGTGCCGAACAGCCTGAGCAACACCGTCGACGTGATCAGTCAGCGGACGTTGAAGATCGTCGCGGAGTTCCCGGTCGGCGCGCTTCCTCAGCACGTCACCCCGTCCTACGACCTGCGGACGCTGTACGTGGACAACGACCTCGGGAACAGCCTCACACCGATCGACCCCCGCACCGGCCGTCCGGGGCGCCCGATTCCGGTCGAAGACCCGTACAACTTGTATTTCACCCCCGACGGCCGCTACGCGATCGTCGTGGCTGAGCGCCTGGCGCGTCTCGATTTCCGAGACCCCCACACGATGCGCCTGGTCCGTTCGCTTCCCGTGCCGGCGTGCCGCGGCATCGATCACATGGACTTCTCCGCCGACGGGCGGTACGCGTTCGCGAGCTGCGAGTTCGCCGGCCGGATGATCGAGATCGACCTCCGCACCGAGGAGGTGATCCGGACGGTTGTGATCAACCACGGCCTCTCCAGCCCGCAGGACGTCAAGCTGTCCCCCGACGGGCGCACTCTGTACACCGCCGATCAGCAGAACGGCGGTGTGTGGGAGATAGACCCATCCTCGTTCCGCGTGATCGGGTTCGTGCGCACCGGCGCGGGGGCCCATGGGCTCTACCCGAGCCGGAATGCCCAGGTCATGTACGTCGCCAACCGCCAGGCCGGTTCGATCTCGGTCGTCAGCTTCCGGACGCGGCGCGTGATCCGCAGGTGGCAGCTGCCGCTGCCGGCGAGCCCCGACATGGGCGGCGTCTCGGACGACGGCAACACCCTGTGGCTGAGTGGGCGCTACAACGCGGTCGTGTACGCGATCGACACCCGCACCGGCCGTCTCCGTGCGGCCATTCCGGTCGGTGACGGCCCGCACGGTCTGTGTGTGTGGCCGCAACCCGGGCGATACTCGCTCGGGCACACCGGCGTCCTCCGCTGAACCACACGAGCGAGCCGCTCAGCCTCCGGGCGTCGACGCCGGCCCCGGGGTCGGGTTCAGCGGCAGGATCAGTGGGGGCAGCGGTGTCTGATCGAAGTCGAAGTCGGCCGTGAAGTCGCCGAGTTGGACGTTGTCCTCGCGCACGTCGGGGCGCGGGTCCGGCCGGCCGTCGGTGGCCGGGTCAAGGCGCTGCCCGTCGAGGAAGTCGTCTTCGATGAATTTGTTGATCGCGTCGAAGCTGAGCGTCTGGTGGTCGATGAAGCCGCGGCGTGCGTACGGGCTGATCACCAGGGACGGCACCCGGAACCCGTATCCGTTCTGGTCGGCGACCGGCGGCAGAACGTGGTCGTAGAACCCGCCCCAGTCGTCCCAAACGAGAAAGATCGCGGTCGAGTCCCAGTCCGGCCCGTCCATGATCGTGTTGATCAGGTTGGTGACGTACGCCTGGCCGGTCGCGATGTTCGCCGGCGGATGCTCGGAGTGCCGCTGATCGGGGACGATCCAGGAGACCTCGGGCAGCGTGCCGGTCCTGGCGTCCCTGAGGAAATGCGAGACGTTCTGGATGTTGCCCACCTGGTCGTCCTGCTGGACGTCGGTGAACGACGGGAGCGGATTCCAGATGTCCGGGGTGCCGACGCTGAAAGGCGAGCTCGTGCAGTTCGCGGTGCCGCCCTCGCAGTCGGGCTCGCCGCCCGGCGTGATGAAGTAGCCCCAGCTGACGCCGTACTTGTGGAGCAGGTAGGTGATGTCGGTCCACGCGTAGTTGTACGTGGTGGACACCTGTTGTGCGATCGTCGCGCGGCGCTTGGCGAGCTTGTCTTTGACGCGGCGCCGGCATAGCGCCACCGCCCGGTGGTAGCGCGTGCTCGTGCCGATCGGGGCGCCGCTCCCGGTCGGTGCCGGCACCTGCACGAACTTGCATCGTGCGAGCCGGACGCGCGCCGTCCGAAGCAGTCGCTTCAGGCGCTTGGCGGCCTGGCGGCCCCGCACGCCGACGCCGATTATGTCCGAGGTCTGGTAGCCCCCGAGCTCGTCGTTGTTGACGCAGCTTGCGGCGTCGCCGGGCACCGAGCAGTGCGCCGACCACTCCGACACCTCATACAGGTGAGCGGGAAGGCTCCACGACGCGTTCGACTGGAACATGTGGTCGTCGAGCACGAAGTTCTCGGCGTACGCCCAGTAGTTCGGGATCTCGCGTGCGTCGTGATAGCCCATCACGTCCGACGGAGCGAGCGAGCTGCAGACTCCGGCGAAGCCCCCGCAGCCGCGGCCGCCCTGGGTCTCTGACTCCCTGACGAACCCGTCCATCGCGCCGCCGTCGATGTCGGCCTGGACCGCGCCCTCGCTGTGCGGGCCGCCGCCGTTGACGAGCGACGGATTGTGGAACGGGCGAACGCACCCGCCGGTCGCAGGGTCGGGGAGGCACACCGTGAAGCGCCCGTCGCTGTAGGGGAGCCCGTCGGCGCCCGGATACGTGCCGAAGTACGAGTCGAACGAGCGGTTCTCCTGGACGATCATCACCACGTGGCGGATCTTGTGGATCCCGACGTCGGAGGTGTGCACGGCCGCCGGCGATGACGCCGCGCGCGTTTGGCCCGGGCCGGTCTGGCCCGCGGAGGCACAGCCGCTGATCGCGCAGGCGACAGCGAGCACGAACAGTGATCGCGCGCGTTGTGGCCTCGTGCACCGAGTGCGGGTCCAGACTCCCAAACCGTCGGCAATCTTGACGGAACCGCTGAAGCGCGGCGATCAGCCGGCGAGCATCCGCTCGAGCTGGTCCAGGCAACCGCGCCACCCCTCGTCCTGCCCGTCGCGGCGCTCTTCGGTCGAGATGCCGCTGTTGACTAGCAACACACGGGTCGAGTCGCCCGCCTCCGTGAACGAGAGCTCGATCACCTGCTCGTTGTCGGGATCGTCTTCGAACGTCCACGTCATCGCCAGCCGGCGCGGCCGGTCGATCAGCGTGTACTCGCCCTCGGCCCATGCCTCGCGGCCGTCTGGCCGGCGCATCACCACCCTGACCTTCCCGCCCACCCGGAGGTCGACCTCGGCCACCGGCGTCTTCCAGTCGGCGCCACAGTGCAGCCAGCGGCGCATCACCTCGGGGCTCGTCCAGGCGTCGAACACGTCCTCGGGCGACGCGTCGAAGGTCCGCTCGATCCGGACCGCGCGGCCGGGCTCCGCGCTCACTCTCGCTCCTTGTGCTCGTCTAGGTACTCGCCGACGACGTCGAACAGCCGCTCCCAGCGCGTGCGCTGATCTTCGAGCCACGCCTCGGCTTCCGCAAGCGCCTGCGTCCGCAGCGCGAGCCGGTGATTGCGCCCGTCGATCACGCGCGAGACGACGCCTGCCTCCTCGAGAACTCGCAGGTGCCGCGAGATCGTCGGCTTGGACACCGAGAAGCCGCGCGTCAGCGCCCCGACGGTCGCCGGCCCTCCGCTCAGGCGCTCGACGATCTCGCGGCGGAGTGGGTGCGCGAGCGCGCCGAATGTATCGTTAGGCATTCTGCTAACTATATTGCCGAGCCCGTACAGCGGCGCGAACGCACGCTGGTCGCGGCGGGGTTGTGACAGCGCCGCCGGTCAGGGGGTCAGCGTCTTGACCATGTGGAGCGAGTTGATCTCGAAGCCGGCCGACTCGTACAGCGCCCGCGCCACCGCGTTGCCGCCGAACACGTTGAGCCCGAGGGTCTTCCGGCCACGATCGGCGACCTCGCGCGCGACGGCCTCGAGCAGCGCGCGTCCATGCCCATGCCCGCGGTGCTCGGGTGCGATCTCGATGGCGTAGATCCAAGCGTCGGATCCGTGCGCGCCCAGCAGCGAAACCCAGGCGTGCCCAACGCGCTCCCCGGCCTCGGTCTCGGCGACGAGGATGAGCGTTCCGGGCGTCTCGAGCCCCTCGGGCAGCAGCCTGTCGGTGTCCTCGTTCGCGCGCTGCAGGGCTTCGTCGAGGCTGACGTTGTCAGCGGCGGCGCGCTGAGCCGCGTGGTCCTCGACCGCGTGCTGGCGGTACTCCCCGAACTCCGCCGGGGTCATGGGTCGTGTCCCCAACGTGAACCTCTCGCTCACGAGGAAAGGATTGCGCGCGGAGCGGCGTCTTGCGGTCTCGGATGGCCACCAACGTCGATGCTTCGCTCGACGCTGGCAGCCGCGAAAGCGGCGCCGGAGCGTGGTTCGCGACCGCCGGGGTGGGTAGTAGCGGGCTAACGCGTCTCGGTGTCCGGCGCTGAACGGCAACGGCCGTCCGGGTCGGCCGAAAGGCCCGTTGCGTCGCGTGGGGGCGCTCCGTTCCGATGGTATTTCTGGAGTTGATCCAAGAACGGAATGATTCTGAGACTCGTGGTATGGTGGCCCTGATGACCGCCGCTAGTCGTGTCGACCTCGCCGGTGTACTGCGCGAGGCCGGACTGCGCGTCACCGGGTCTCGGGTCGCGGTGCTGTTCGAGGTCACGGCGGGCAACCACGTCACCGCCGAGCAGGTCGCCGCGGCCGTCCGCGACCGCGACGGCACGATCTCCACCCAGGCCGTCTACGACGTTCTCGGGGCGCTGGCCGGAGCAGGCCTGGTGCGCAAGATCGAGCCCGCCGGCAGTCCCGCCCGCTTCGAGACGCGCGTCGGCGACAACCATCATCACGCGGTGTGCCGCGCGTGCGGCGCGATCGTCGACGTCGACTGTGTCGTCGGCGAGCCGCCCTGCGTGTTGCCGTCGGATGCAAGCGGCTTCGTGCTCGACGAGGCCGAGGTTACGTTCTGGGGTCTCTGCCCCGAATGCCAGACAACGTCCAAACCCCCGGAGAAGGAGAACGCCATATGACCGACAAGCCACCCCGCACAACTACCGACTCCGGGATCCCGGTGGCCAGTGACGAATTCTCGTTGACCGTCGGCCCGGACGGCCCGATCCTGCTCCAGGACCAGTACCTGATCGAGCAGATGGCGAACTTCAACCGGGAGCGGATCGCGGAACGTCAGCCGCACGCCAAGGGCTCGGGCGCGTTCGGTGTGTTCGAGACGACCGAGGACGTGAGCGCCTACACCCGGGCCGCCCTATTCCAGCCCGGAGTCAAGACAGAGATGCTCGCCCGCTTTTCCACCGTCGCCGGCGAGAGCGGCAGCCCCGACACCTGGCGTGACCCGCGCGGGTTCGCGCTGAAGTTCTATACGACCGAGGGCAACTACGACATGGTCGGCAACAACACGCCGATCTTCTTCGTCCGCGATCCGATGAAGTTCCAGCACTTCATCCGCAGCCAGAAGCGCCGGGCCGACAACGGGCTGCGCGACCACGACATGCAGTGGGACTTCTGGACGCTGTCGCCCGAGTCCGCCCACATGGTGACCTGGCTGATGGGCGATCGAGGCATTCCCAAGACCTACCGCCATATGAACGGCTACTCGAGCCACACTTACATGTGGGTCAACGCCGGCGGCGACAAGTTCTGGGTGAAGTATCACTTCAAGACCGATCAGGGCATCGACTTCCTGACCCAGGAGGACGCCGACCGGATCGCCGGCGCGAGCCCCGATTACCACCGGCAGGACCTGTTCGAGGCGATCCGCGACGGCGACTCCCCCGCTTGGACGCTGCACATGCAGATCATGCCGTTCGAGGAGGCCAAGGCCTACCGCTTCAACCCGTTTGACCTGACCAAGGTGTGGCCGCACGGTGACTATCCACTCGTCAAGGTCGGGACGATGACGCTTAACCGCAACCTGACCGACTTCCACACCGAGATGGAGCAGGCGGCGTTCGAGCCGAACAACCTCGTCCCGGGGATCGGGTTGAGCCCGGACAAGATGCTGCTCGCGCGCGGCTTCTCCTACGCCGACGCCCACCGGGCTCGGCTCGGGGTGAACTACAAGCAGATCCCGGTCAACACTCCGCACGCGCCGGTGCACAGTTACAGCAAGGACGGGGTCGGCCGGACGGTCAACGTCACCGACCCGGTCTATGCGCCGAACTCCTATGGCGGTCCGAAGGCGGACCCATCGCGAACCGACGACGCCGGCCTGTGGGCGAGTGACGGCGACATGGTCCGGTCCGCGTACACGCCGCGGGCCGAGGACGACGACTTCGGGCAGGCACGCACGCAGGTCCGCGAGGTCCTCGACGATGACGCCCGCGGGCGTCTGGTCTCGAACATCGCGGGCCATCTCGCGGACGGCGTCTCGGACGACGTGCTCGCGCGGGCGTTCGAGTACTGGAGGAACGTCGATCAGGAGCTGGGCGACCGCATCGAGCAGGCCGTCGGCGCCGGCGTCGGCGCGTAAGGCTCACGCCGGAAAGCGGGCGTGCAACACCGTCGGCCGATCGGCGGCCAAGGCCTCGGATAGTGCATCCGCCAGATCCGCGGCGCCGGCGACGGACCGCCCGTGGCAGCCGAGTGCACGCGCGAGCGACGAGAAGTCCGGCGACGGGATGTCGACCGCGACCGGCTCGTCGCCGCGCGCGAGCATCTCGGCGCGGATCTCGCCGTAGCCGCCGTTGTCGACGACGATCACCGGGAGGGCCAGGCCGAGCTGGGCCGCGACCGCCAGCTCGGCGACCGTGAACATGATCCCGCCGTCCCCGATCAGCACGATCACCGGATCGTCGGGCCGGCCGAGCTTCGCGCCGATCCCGGCCGGCAGCCCGTATCCGAGCGTCCCGTATCCGGTCGGGAACGGGAAGCACCTCGGCCGCTCCGCCGGCACCCGTCCGGCGGCTCCCTGGTAGCAGACCATCGCGCTGTCGCCGGTGAGCACGCCGCGATCGCCGAGCGCGTCGGCTAGCGGCGCGAGCACCCACTCCCAGGGGTCGCTCTCCTTGCGGATCTCCTCGCGCATCCGCTCGCGCCAGGCGAGCGCCCGAGCGGCGGCGTCTCCGGCCGCCGCCACCGGGTCGGGCGCCGGCGCCGGCATCAGAGCCAGCAGCCGTTCGAGCGTCTCGTGCGCGTCGCCGACCAGCGCAACCTCGGGGCGCGCGTTGGTCACGACCTGTGCCGGGTCGACGTCGATCCGGATCAGACGATGGGGCGGCAGCGGGCCGTCCCATAGGTCCGCCGGCGAGAGCTCTGAGCCGACCACGAGCACCACGTCCGAGTCCTCGACCAGCTCGCGCGCGGTGCGGTGGTGAAGCCCGGTGCCGATGCACAGCGGGTGGCTCGACGGCAACGAGCCCTTCCCGTTGAAGGTGGTCACCACCGGGGCTCCGAGCCGGTCCGCCACGGCGCGAACCGACGACGGCGCGCCCAGCGCACCCCCGCCGACGATCAGGGCCGGCCGCCGTGCGGCTGACAGGCGCTCGGCCGCGGACGCGAGGGCTCGCGAATCGGCAGACGTCCGCCCCGGCGGCACCGGCGCGACCGCCTCGACCACGGCGCGCTCGGCGAGGACGTCGCACGGAACCTCGAGGTAGACCGGCCGCGGCCGTCCGAACCGCATCGCGCCGAACGCCTGCGCCACCGCGGTCGGGATCTCCTCGACGCTCGTCACGCGATGGCTGTAGGAGACGATGCCGTCCATCGCACCCTGGATGTCCTTCGTCTCGTGGAGATAGCCGTTACCGCGTCCGGGGTGGCGGAGCGGAAGTCCGGCCGCGACGAGCAGCACCGGCACCGAGTCCGACCACGCCTGGGCCATCGCCGTGGCGGCGTTCAACACCCCGGGACCGGACGTGGTCACGCACACGCCGACCTCGCCGGTCGCGCGCGCGTAACCGTCGGCGGCGAACGCGGCGCCCTGCTCGTGCCGCGCCGGAGCGTGGCGGATGCCGGCGGGCGCCAGCGCGGCGTACAGGTCGAGGTTGTGGGTGCCGGGGATGCCCCATACGAGGTCGACGCCGTGCGCGGCGAGCGCACCGGTCAGTGCCTGCGCCCCGGTCGAGGTCACGCCGAGGCCCCGACCCGAGCCGGTCCGGCGCCGGCCTTCGAGGTGCGCGTCGCGCGGGCGGCCGCAGCCGCTCGCTCGTCGGCCATCTCGACCGCGACCATGCGGAGTGGCTCCCGCGAGCCGGCGCGCCGGTCGAACGCCTCCTGTACGAGTCCCGAGATCGTCGTGTCGATCATCGCGAACGCGTTCTCGAGCGTCGGCTCGATGTCGCCGAACAGCGTCCACCACCACCACGCGTTCGTCGCCAGGTTCGCGATGAAGTCAGGGACTACGGGGATCCCGCGCGCGGCCAGCCGCTCCTCGGCATCGGCAAGCGTGGCCACGTTCGCGGCCTCTACGACGAGCGCGGCGCGGATCCCGTCGGCGACGGCGGCGTCGATCACGTACGACGTCGCAGCCGGGACCAGGACGTCGCTACTCAGCCGAGCCCACGCCTCGGCCGGGAGCAACCGCGAGCCCCCCGACAGCAGCGAGCGGTCGATTCGGCCAAGGCGGTCACGGGTGGCGAGCAGCCGCTCCACGTCGAGCCCGGCCTCGTCGAACATAACGCCGCGAACGTCCGCGATCCCGACGACGCGGACGCCGGCATCGGCCAGGTAGCGCGCGGTCGCTCCGCCCATCGACCCGAACCCCTGAACGACCGCGGTGCACGACCCGGGCTCGCGCTCGAGCGCGCGCAGCCCGGCGAGCGCGGCGCGAGCGACGCCGTAGCCGCCGACCAGCTCCCCGAGCCCGATGCCGCGATCGCCCGTCGCGAACGCCGCCGCCAGCCGCGCGAGTCCGGCGGCCGCGCCGTCCTCGACATGCGGCAGCGCGGCGTCGACCGTCGAGCGCATCCCGAGCTCGGTGGCCAGCTCGTCGAGCTCGTCCTGGCGGACGCCGAGATCCTCGCCCGCGGCCCAGCGAGTCTGGAGCAGCGGCAGCATCGCCTCGAGGTAGCGTCGCAGCACCCCGCGCGCGCGGGGATCATCCGGGTGGAAGTCGATGCCGCCCTTCGCGCCGCCAAGCGGCCGGTAGCGCGCGCCCGGCCGGAACGCGATCGCCTCCTTGCGCGACATCGCGCGCGCCAGATCGCCGACCTCGGCCAGCGTGCAGCCGCGGCGCATGCGCAGCCCGCCGCCGGCGAGCCCGCGGATCAGCGCGTCGATCACCAGGTAGCCACGTGCGCCCGTGTCGGCATCGGTCCACGTCACCGACATGTACGGCTCGCTCATGCCGAGCGTGGCTCTCCCGCGATCGCGGCCCCCGGGACGCGTCGCAGAACCGCCCGCGAGATGACCAGCCGCTGGATGTCGGAGGTGCCCTCCTCGATCTCCTCGAGCTTGGCGTCGCGCATCCACTTCTCGACGGGGTACTCGCGGCTGTAGCCCCAACCGCCGAGCGTCTGGACGGCCGCCCACGTGCACCACATCGCGGTCTCGGACGCGTGCAGCTTGGCCATCGCCGCCTCCTCGGTGGCGCGCTCGCCGCGGTCGAGCTTGTCGGCGGCTCGCCACGTCAACAGCCGCGAGGCATCCACCCTCAGCGCCATGTCGGCCAGCCGGAACGCCACCGCCTGGTGCTCGGCGATCGGCTTGCCGAACTGAACGCGCTCCCGCGCGTACCGGACGGCGTACTCGAGCGCCGCTCGCGCCAGACCGGTGGCCGACGCCGCCAGCGTCACCCGGCTGCGGTCGAACGTGTGCATCAGCCCGAGGAAGCCCTGACCCTCGTCGCCGAGCCGCCGGTTCTCGCCCACGAACACGTCGTCGAGGAACAGCTCGGTGTTCGGAATCGCGCGCTGACCCATCTTGCGGATCGGCGGCCCACAGCTGAAGCCCTCGTCATCGGCGTCGACGAGGAACGCGGTGATCCCGCGGTGGCCGGCGCCTGGGTCTACGGTCGCGAAGATGACGTACGAGCGGGCCGCGCCGCCGTTCGAAATCCATGCCTTCTGACCCGAGAGCACGTAGCCGCCGTCGACGCGACGCGCCCGCGTCCGAATCGACGCGGCGTCGGACCCGCTCTGCGGCTCGGTGATCGCGAGCGCGGTGAGCGGCGGGTCCTCGCCGCACAGCGGCTCGAGCCACTCGTGTTTCTGCTGCTCGTCGCCGAGCGCCAGCACCGGCTCGGCGAAGAAGCCGCCGGAGGTGATGAGGTTGGCGATCCCCGCGCACCCGTGCGAGAGCTCCTCCTGCACGATGCAGGCCGTCAGGCAGTCGGTCATCCCCGCGCCGCCATAGGGCTCCGGCAGCATGAATGACGTGAGGCCAAGCTGCGCGGCCTTGCGCACGATCTCCCACGGAGGCTGGATCTCGGCGTCGTCGACGTCGAGCGAGATCGGCCGGATCTCGCGGGCGGCGAACTCGCGGCACACGCTCTGGATCGAGCGCTGCTCGTCGGACAGCTCAAACACGGATCACAGCATCCTCGGACACCGCCGCACCGTAACGCAGCAGACCGTTGAGACCTCGCTCGAAGTCCGCCTGTGAGAGACGCGAGCGCGAACGACAGCGGATCGAACAGGGGTCCCGTCTGGTACGGGTCGTTCGGTCGCTAGGGCCGATGCGTCGCACGCTCGGCGGCGACGGCCGGCGACGGCACGATCAGCACCGGTCGGTCCGCGTGTTGCAGCACGCCATGCGAGACGCTTCCGAGGACGAGTGACTTGAGGCCGGTCAGGCCGCGAGTGCCCATCACGATCGCGCTCGCTTCCACGGCTTCGGCCTGGGTAAGGATCGTGGTCGGGATCGATTGCTCGCGGGCGGCCGCGCGCGCCTCCGCCGTCAGGCCGGCGCGTTGCGCGCGCTCGGTGCCCTCCTGCGCCAGTTGGCGCGCCTGGTCTTCCGCGGACTGATCGAGCGCGTCGTAGTCGATGTCGCCGGCGGAGAAGCCGCCGCCGGTCCGGGCGATCACGTCGGCGAACCGCTCCCAGACGGCGAGGACCGTCGCGGGCTCGCCCTTCAGAAGCTCACCGGAACGGTCGATGGCGGCCTGCGCGTCGACTGAACCGTCGTATGCGATCAAGATCATGGTGATGTCTCATCTCCTGTGGCGGTGCTGGGTCCCAAGTGTCTCCAACTATTACGGCATTCGAACCTCCGGCGCTTCGCGACAAGCCGATGATTGACGGCGGGGCTCGGACCCGCATAGGCTGGTAGGCAGCCACCTACCAGTCAGCGCATCGGAGGTACCACATGACAGTCGCGCCACAGGCCGACCCTGGATTTGCTTTCGCCGGGCTGGCGACTCCCGACGCCGTTCCCGCTCAGGCGCCGGCGGCGCATCAGGCCTCTGCTCCGCCGCCCGACCCGCTCGGTGCGCTCGCGATCCTCGCCGGAACGTGGAAGGGCCAAGGCTTCAACGCGATCTGGCGACCACACCATCCCGCGGCTCAGCAGGATCGCTTTCTCGAGCTGAATCTGACCGACGAGACACTCGTGTTCACGAAGATCAACGGACCGATCCCCAACCGTGGGCTCGCGATGCCGGATATCGACATGTTCGGCCTGACGTATATGCAGCAGATCTCTGGCCTGGTCAGCAAAGCCGGGCTGCACATCGAGCCCGGTATCTGGGCCAACGTCCCGCAGACCGCAGATCCGAACGAGCCTGCGACGGTCGTGCGGATGGCGTCGATCCCGCACGGCACCGTGATCCTTGCTCAGGGCGTGTCGCAGGTTCTCGCCGGGGGTCCGCAGGCCATCCCCGACAACAACATCCTGCCGTTTTTCTTTGGCAGCCCGGCGCCGGCCAACAGCGACTTCAACTCAGTCGCGCAGACGTTCCCCGAACTCAACCTATCGATTCCGACCGCCTTCCGGTCCGCCGCGCCCGCGATCACGCAAGCGATGGTCAAGAACCCGAACAGCGTCATCCAACAGGCACTCGCAGCCTCACTTGCAGGCACGAGCATGAAGAGCCGAACCTTCCTGCACGTCTCAACCACGCCGGCGAACCCGGTTCACGGTGGCGGCGGGACGGCCAACACGGCCTTCCTGGCCACGAGCTCCAACCCGCCGGGTGGCAATGCCAAGGCCACCGAAGTCGAAGCCATCTTCTGGATCGAGACCATCGCAGGAACCGGCGGCAACCCCGACAAGCTGCAGCTGCAATACACCCAGCGGGTGCAGCTCGACTTCAACGGCATCCACTGGCCGCACGTCACGGTGGCGACGCTGCAGAAGCAGTGACCTGACGGGACTCGCCAGCTCCAGGCTCGGACTCGACACCGCGCAGGCCACGCCATGCGCCGACCGGCCTGCCGCCCCGTAGCCCTCATCGGACAACCGGTTGTCCGGTCGAACGATCCAGATATCGACCGGCCGCGTGGCCCGTGAGTTTCGGCCAAATGGCGCTTGACAAGCGGCGCTCGGGTGTGGTTGAGTTGCGCGGGCTTGACCGGATGTACGGACCACATTGCTCCGGACCGTAATCGCCTGCAGACAAGCGGCTTGCCGGAGCGGATGCGGCCGCTGAATCAACCGCGAACGAGGAGAGCGTCGGATGAGTCAGACAGCGGCAGCCCCTGAGGCAACGCCGACCGTCGCCGAGACCGAGCTAAAGGCCGGCGCTCTTCGCCTGCCGGGCGTGCTCATGCAGAGCGTGACGAACATCGCGCCGGCGATCGCGGTCCTGTTCACGATCGGCTTCAACACCGCGCAGGCGGGCGTGACGGCGCCGCTGACGTATCTGATCGCACTGTTCATCGCGGTGTCGCTCGCGATCGTGCTTACGCAGTTCGCGCGGCATCTGCCCTCGGCGGGGAGCTATTTCACGTTCACGAGCCGGACCGTCAGCCCGATCTGGGGATGGATGGTGGCGTGGATGTATTTCCTGTACACGCCGATCATCGGCGCGCAGATCGGCGACGGCATGGGCTCGGTGGTCCAGGAGCTCACGAAGAGCAACTGGGGCTTCACGTTCCCGTGGTGGCTGTTCCTCGGTCTGCTGACGGTCATCGTGGCCGCCGTGGCCTACCGGGGGATCGAGCTGTCGACGACGCTGGTGATCATCTTCGGGCTCGCGGAGATCACGATCATCACCTCGCTCGCGATCACCGGCTTGCTGACCCCGGGCCCGGGCGGCTTCAACCTGCACGGTTTCGATCCGGGTCACATCCACGGCGTGAGCGCCTTCTCGCTCGGGATCATCTTCTCGATCTTCGCCGTCGGCGGTTGGGACGCTGCAGCAACCTTAGGCGAGGAGAGCGAGAACCCGCGGCGGACGATTCCGCGCGCCGTGCTCGGCGCGGTGATCCTGATCGGGCTGTACCTCGTCTTCTGCGTCTGGGGCCTCCAGGTCGGATGGGGAACGAACAACCTGCCCGCCCTCGCGAACTCGACGCTGCTTCCGGGGCTGGCGGCCGCCAAGCACATCTGGGGCGGCCTTTGGGTGATCGCCTTGATCGCGCTGATCAACTCGGTGATCGCGGTCGCGATCGTGTGCATGACCATGACCACCAGGATCTGGTACGCGATGGGCCGGATCGGCGCGCTACCGCGGCCGCTCGCGAAAATCCACCCCAGGTACAAGACGCCGACGAACGCGATCGCGGCGCAGACGCTCGTGACGATCATCCTGGGCTTCGGCGTCGGCTTCTGGTTCGGCCCCAATGACGTGTACAACGTCACCGGGCTGATGAACCTGTTCGCGCTGATCCCCGTGTACATCATCGCCAATTACGGGATCGTCCGGATGTACCGCGGCGAGTTCAGGAGCGAGTTCAACATCGGCCTGCACGTGATCGCGCCGCTGATCGGCAGTGCCGGACTCCTCTATCTGCTGTACAAGTCGCTCAATCCGTTCCCGGCGTCACCCACCAAGTGGGCACCGATCATCGTGGCCGTGTGGCTCGTGCTCGGCGTCATCATCACGTCGGTCATGCTGCGGCTCGGGAAGAAGCAGTGGCTGCTCAAGGCCGGGCAGGCCGCGCACGAGCGTCCGGAGACGAGCGAGGAGATGCGCCATCACATTGCGGGTCTCTGACCGCCTGGCGGCGATCCGCGAGCCGTACGTCGGCGACGTCGGACGCGCTGCGGTCGAGCTCCCGACGCCGGTCCTCGCGGTCGACCTTGCGGCGGCCCGGCGCAACCTCGAGCGGATGTCGACGTTCCTCGCTGGCGGGACGGTCGGCTTGCGCCCGCACATCAAGGTTCACAAGAGCCCCGACGCGGCGCTGCTCCAAATCGAGGCCGGAGCGCACGGCGTTGCCTCGGCGACGCTGTGGGAGGCGGCGGCGATGATGCGCGCCGGCATCGACGACGTGCTGATCGCCAACCAGGTCGTCGGCGAGCACAAGATCCGGGGCGCGGCCGAGCTGGCGGGTGAGGGTTCGCTGAAGGTCGCCGTCGACTCGCGCGACAACGCCGAGGCGCTCAGCGAGGCGGCCGTCGCCGCGGGAACGGAGATCGGCGTCCTGATCGAGTTCGACGTCGGGATGGGCCGCGGCGGCGTTCGCGACTTCGAGACGCTGAGGGCCGTCGCCGACTCGGTGGCGAACGCACCCGGGCTGGTCCTCCATGGGGTGATGGGCTACGAGGGCCACTGCATGGGCATCGTCGACCGCGATTCCCGCGCGCGGGAAACGACGGAGGCGATGGGCCGACTGGCCGAGGCCGTCTCGACCCTCCGAGCCGACGGTCACGCGTGTGAGATCGTCTCGGGTGGCGGTACCGGTACCTATTTCGTCAGCGCGGCGGGGCCGCCGCTGACCGAGACGCAGGCGGGCTCGTACATGGTGATGGATGGATTCCACGGCCTGCTCGTGCCCGAGTTCGAACTCGCGATGTCGGTCATCGCAACGGTCGTGAGCCGCAGCGGCTCGCTCGCGGTGCTCGACACCGGGCGCAAGGCGGTGAGCATGGACCTCGAGCCGCCGCGACCGCTACTCGACGGCGCCGAGATGGCGTTCATCAACGAAGAGCACATGGGGCTCGAGCTCGGTCCGGAGGCCCGGGACCTGGCGGTCGGCGATCAGCTCGCGCTGCGGCCCGGTTACGGTCCGATGACCGTGAACCTGTATGAGGTGTTCCACGTGTTCGAGAACGGCGTCGTGACCGAGATCTGGCCGGTGGTCGCACGGTATCCGGCACGAGGATGGCTGTGAGCGCGACAACCGAGCAGCGCGCACAGGCCGTGCTCAGCGCGGTTGACGGCCGGCGCGAAGAGGCGATCGCGCTGCTCGAGGAGCTCGTGGCGATCAACAGCGTCAACGTCGCTTTCCCCGGCGTCGACGTCGACCAGGTCGCCGGGGGCGAGACGCGGTGCACGGACGTGCTCGAGCGGTCGTTTGGTGCAGCCGGCTGCGACACCCGTCGCATAGCCGAGGACCCGGCGCGCTCGAACCTGGTCGCGGTCCGGCGGGGGAGTGGCAGTGGGCGCTCGCTGCTCCTCAACGGCCACGTCGACACGGTCCCGCCCGTCGATCCCGACAACTGGATCAACGGGAGTCCTTGGAACCCCGAGATCCGGGACGGCCGTCTGTACGGGCTCGGCTCGACCGACATGAAGGGCGGCCTGGTGGCCATGTGGCTGGTTGCGCGCGCGCTCGAGGACGCCGGGGTGGAGCTCGACGGCGACCTGATCGTCCACTGCGTCGTCGGCGAGGAGACCTGGGAGCACGAGCTCGGCACGACCGCGTGCGTACGAGCAGGGTTCGGCGCCGACGCCGCGATCGTGACCGAGCCGACGTCGCTCCCGCGCCCGCTGAGCATCAGCGTCGTGTCCGCGGGACTGTGGGCTCTGAAGATCACCGTCACCGGGAAGAGCACGCACGCCGGCAATCGTCCACTCGCGATCCGGCCCGGCGGTATGGGGGACGCCATCGGCGTCAACGCGCTCGAGAAGGGCATCAAGGTCGTGCAGGCGATTCAGGAGCTCGAGGTCGAGTGGGGACTTACCAAGAACCATCCGCTGTTCCCCCCGGGGTTCTTCAATCTGCTGCCCGGCGTGTTCTACTCGGACGCCGGTTACCCGCTGCCGTATTACTTTCCCGACCGGGCCGAGATCCAGTATGACGTGTGGCACGATCCCCGCGACACCGCGGAAGAGTGCGCACACGAGATCGAACAGTTCGTCGGGGCGATGTGTCAAATGGATACGTGGCTGCGTGACCATCCGCCCGCGTTCGAGTGGCTGCGTTACTACCCGCCGCTGATGACCGATTGGAGTCACCCGATCACACAGACCCTGCGTGGCGCGCATGAACGGGTGACCGGATCGCGCGTTCCCGATCCATCTCCGCAAACCCCGGTCAACTTCGGCGCCGCGATGGACGGCACTTGGCTGCAGGCCGCGGGTATACCCACGATCGTGTTCGGCCCCGGCGAGGGCAGGATCGCGCACGGCCGGGACGAGTATGTGACGCTGGAGGAGATCTTCGGGGCGGCACGGTCGCTCGCCGTCGCGGTGCTTGATTGGTGCGGGGGCCAGCCGTGACCACGGGGCTCGACCGGACGAGCTGGCTCCTGTTGCACGGCGACCCCGAGCCACCCTCCGAGCCGGTGGAGCTCCGCGCGGGCTCCGTCACGTGCGAGCTCGAGGGTCTCGATCTGCGCTACGTCCGACTGGGCGACGTAGAGATCCTGCGCCGGCTCCACTCGACGGTCCGAACTCCGAACTGGGACACGATTCCCGGAACCGCTGATGTGCTCGAGGTGGAGTCAGGCGAGGACTCGTTCGCCGTCGAGCTTGCGGTCCGCCACGAGCAGGACGACATCGCGTTCTCGTGGACTGGATCGTTCACCGGTGACTCCAGCGGCCGGATCGAGGCCGTGTTCGACGGGCGGGCCGAGCGCGACCTCACCTACGGCCGGATCGGGCTGTGCGTTCTTCACCCGCTGACCGAGATGATCGGGCGTCCCTACCGCGCCCACGGACCGGGCGGCTGGATCAGCGGCGCGCTTCCGGACCTGATCGGCATTCAGGGTTGGGAGGACGAGTGCTGGGTGCCGCTGTTCTCGCCGTTCGACGAGCTCGAGGTCGATCTCGGCGAAGGAGTCGTGTGCCGGTTCGAGTTCGAGGGCGATCTGTGGGAGACCGAGGACCACCGCAACTGGACCGACGCGTCGTTCAAGACATACTGCACCCCGCTGTCGCTCGGCGGTCCGCATCACCTGACTGCGGGCGACACGATCCACAACCGCGTGACGCTGACCGTTGTCGGCGGTGTGCGCGCGCCCGGGCCGCGGACGCGCCGCTCGCAGCCGGTGTCGGTCGCGATCGGCGAGCCCACCGGTACCCGCGTGCCGGCGATCGGAACGGCGCTCTGCGCGAGCCTGTCCGCGGCGAACGCCGATCTCCTGCGCGCGCTCGAGCCGGCGCACGTGCGGATCGATGTCTGCACGACCCGCCCGGACTGGGGCCGTCCGCTTACCGAGATGCTCGGCTTTGCCAGCGGCACGACGCTCGAGGTCGCTCTGCACACCGATGGGAGCAACGGCGATCAGGTCGACGAGCTATCGGGCTACCTCGCCGGCACGGCCGTCGCGCGTGTGCTCGTGATGCAGTGTGGCGGACAGATCAGCGAGCCCGACGAGAGCACCCCCGCCCCACTGATCGACATGGTCCGCACGCGCTGGCGAGGGACCGTCCCACCCGTCTACGCCGGCACCGATCACAACTTCGGCGAGCTCAACCGTACGAGGCCGGAGCTCAAGGGAGTCGACGGCCTGTTCTATCCGATCGTCGCCGAAGTCCACGCGTTCGACGACCGCTCGCTCGTGGAGGAATTCCCAGCCCAGCACGACACCGTGGTGTCGGCCGCGGCGATCGCGTCCGGCCTCCCGATCGCGATCTCGCCGGTCACGTTCAGACCCCGCCCTGACGACCGCCTCGATACCGGTCCGCCGTTCGACGAGGCGAGCGTCGACCCGCGCCAGGCTTCGCAGTTCGCGGCCGCATGGACGATAGGCAGCGTGGCGGCGGTGGCGCGGGCCGGCGTCGCATCGGTGACCTACTTCGAGGCCGCTGGTCCCCGCGGGCTGTTCCCCGGTCGCTACGACGCACCGCCCGGCTTCCCCGAGCCGCCCGGCCCGGTGTACCCGGTTTACGGGGCGCTCGCGGACGCGATCAGCCTTCGCGACGCCCAGGTGCTGCGGTGCTCGATCGACGACGACCTCGCGGTCGCGGCGCTGGCCACGCGCTCCGGCTCCGGCCCGGTGACGATCCTGCTCGCGAACCTCAAGGCCACCGCGACGGTCGTGGCGATCGACGGCGCGGGGAGACGCTCGCTGGCGCCTTTCGCGACCGAGCGGATCGAGCTCGCCGGTTGACCCCGCGCTCAGATCGCGGTCATGCCGCCGTCGGCGGCCCACACGCTTCCGGTGACATATGGCGTCCGGTCACTCGCGAGGAACGCGATCACCTCGGCGACCTCCTCGGGCAGGCCGGCGCGCCGCAACGGAATCGTCGTCAACAGATGCTCGTGCTCGGACGGCGACACGGATGCCGTCATCGGCGTCCTGGTGTAGCCGGGGATCACGCCGTTGACACGGATGGCCTCGTCCGCGTAATCCGCTGCCATCACCCGGACGAGGCCGTACACGCCCGCCTTGCTCGAGGAGTACGCGTCGGCTCCGGGGGAGCAGCCGTACTGCCCCGTCGGGGAGCACACGAGCACCACCGCTCCTCCGCCCGTGCGGAGCAGCGCGCGAATCCCGTGCTTCGCGGTCAGGAACATGCCGGTGAGGTTGACGTCGATCGTGCGCTGCCAGACCTCGAGGTCGAGCCGGTCGGCGCGCTCGTCCTCCCCGATCAGCGAGATCCCCGCCGCGCCGACGACGACGTCGAGGCCGCCCCAGGCGTCGAGCGCCGCGGCGACCGCATTCTCGATCTGACCCTCGTCCCGGACATCCGCCGGCAGCGCCAGCGCCACCGACCCGAGCTCGTCCGCGAGTCCGGTCACGGCATCGCCGTCGATGTCGATGAGACCGACGCGAGCTCCCTCGCGCACGAGCACCCGTGCCGTCTCACGGCCGATGCCGCTGCCCGCCCCGGTGACGATCCCGCGCTTACCTTCAAGCATCATGTTCACGCGACCGTTTCAGTATCTCAGGGTCGAAGTCCGGACAAACGTACTTCTATACTGACAGATGCCATTCTTGGTTGCGACGCTGTGTTTAAACGCTAAAGTCGTACGTACAACATGCCAATTGTTTTAGGCCCTCTCGCTGTCGATCGCCGCTCCCCGGTACCGCTGTATCTCCAGCTCGAGGACGTGCTGAGCCGCGAGATCATCGCCGGGCGGCTGAGCCCGGGCGACCAGCTTCCAGCTGAGCCGGACATCGCCGAGCACTTTGGTGTGTCGCGGTCGGTCGTGCGGCAGGCGCTGATGCGCCTTGACCAGGAGGGCCTCGTTCGCCGCGCCCACGGCGCGGGCACGTTCGTGCTCCGCAACCGGCAGCGGTCGTGGCTCGTCCAGGACGTCGCCGGGTTCTTCCGCGACGAGGTGGAACGACACGGTCACGATGTGACGTCCAAGGTGCTCCGTCTGGGCGTCGAGCCGATGCCGGTGTGGGCGGCCGACGCGCTGGCGGTGCCGGAGGGATCCCCGGGCGTCGTGCTGGAGCGGCTGCGCTGGGTCGATGGGGTTCTGACGGTCTACGACCTCAACTACCTGCCCAGCGAGCTTGCCCCGGTGGTCGAGATGCTCGCGGACGATGCTCACGGCTCGCTGTATGAGGTCCTGCAACAGGAGGGATTGACGGTCGCCGGCGGTCGGCGAATCGTCGACTCGGTGATCGCGGGCCAGCGGTTCGCCGACGTCCTCGACGTCAAGGCATGGGAGCCGCTGCTCGTCATCGAGGGCGTCGACTGGGACCGCAACCTCCGCGCGTTCGACTGCTACCGCACGTGGATCCGCCCGGACCGGATGAAGATAGAGGTCCAGGTGATGCCCACGGGTCCTGCCGGGCGACTCGAGGAGGCCGGTCTTGCGGTCGCCCCTCGTGAAGCCGACTAGGCGCCGGCCGCCTGCTCGAGATCGCCGGTGATCCCGAGCGTCTGACCGCCGTCGACGACGAGCATGTGGCCGGTGATGTACGACGCCTCGTCGGAGGCGAGGAACAGCACGGCGTTGGCGATGTCACCGGGGAGGCCGAAGCGGCCCAGCGGGATCGTCTTCAGGTAGACGCCGGCGAGCGCAGGGTTGTGCACGACGAGCTCGGCGATTGCGGTGTCGACGACGCCGGGAGCGACCGAGTTCACGCGGATCCCGTGGCGGCCGAGATCGATCGCGGCCGAGCGCGACAGCGCCTGTACCGCTGCCTTGCTCGTGTTGTAAGCCGCCATCATCTCCTCGACGTGCCAGGCGTTGATCGATGCGGTGCACACGATCGCCCCGCCGCGACCGAGCTCGATCATCACCGCCGCTGCCTCGCGCACGCAATAGAACGCGCCGTCGACGTTGACTGACATGTGCCGGCGCCACAGCTCATCGGAGGTCTCCGCCAACCCGCGAGGCTCCGCGATCCCGGCGTGGGCGACCATCAGGTCGATTCGCTCGAACCGCTCGATGCAGAGTCCGACCGCGCCCCGCGCCGTCTCCGGATCGGACACGTCGCCCTCGACCGCGACCCAGCGCCCGTCGGACCGCGGCGGCTGGGTCTGCCGGTCGACGGCGACGATCCCCCGGGCGCCGTGTTCGAGCAGCCGCTCGCAGATAGCGAGCCCGATGCCCTGGGCTGCTCCGGTCACCACGGCGGTCCGGTCCTCGAATCTGGAATCCACGATCCGGTGAGAGTAACGTCATCCTGTGTCGACAAGTGAGAAACCGCCGATCGCGAGGGTTGCGCTGGTGACCGGTGCAGGCTCGGGGATCGGAGCCGCGGCCGCGGCCCGGCTATCCGCGGACGGGTGTGCAGTGGCGCTCGTCGGCCGCCGAGAGTCGTTGCTGCGCGAGACCGCCGCCCGGATCGCGCGCGCGCACGTGATCGTTGCCGACCTGGCCGAGCCCGGCGCGCCGAAACAGATCGTCGAGGCGGCGCTCGCGGCGTTTGGGCGTCTGGATGTGCTCGTCAACAACGCGGCCGTGATCGCCAACGGCCCGTTCGAACGCTTCACGATCGATCAGTTCGATCGGCACGTCGCAGTCAACCTGCGGGCCCCGTTCTTCCTCTGCCAGGAAGCGCTTCCGGCGCTCCGCAGCGGCATTGCGCCCGCGATCGTAAACGTCAGCTCGTCGGTCGCGAGCATCGTCAAACCGGAGACCACTCTCTACTCGACGACCAAGGCGGGGCTCGAATACCTCACCCGCGCGACGGCGTACGAGCTCGCGCAGTGGCGAATCCGCGTCAACTGCATCGCGCCCGGTCCGGTCGACACCCCGATCCACGCCACCTATCTCGACGACCTCGAGGCCGGCTACCGCGACCTCGCGAGGCGCATCCCGCTCGGCCGGATGGGTCACGTCGACGACGTGGCCCGATGGGTCGGCTGGCTCGCCTCGCCCGCCACCGAGTGGACCACGGGCAACATCATCCACGTCGACGGCGGTCAGGTCCTCGGTCTGCCCGAGGCCGCCGGCGGTTGACACGACCCCGAGGAGGACACGTGACCGACAAGCCCAGCACCGAGCTACTGACCGGGATCCTCGGACGGCAGCTGATGATCTCGCAGGTCGCGGTGGTCGTACGCGATCTCGAGAAGACGATGGAGCAGTACACGAAGCTCCTCGGATGGGGGCCGTGGAACGTCTACCGCCACGAGCCGCCGCGCCTGCACGACACCGTCGTCAGGGGCGAACGTGTCGACTACACGATGCTCGGCGCGGAGACCCACGTCGGCGACGTCGGCTTCGAGCTGTTACAGCCGCTGACCGGTCCGAGCATCTACCGCGAATGGATCGAGGAGCACGGAGAGGGCCTTCATCACGTCGCGGTCATGCTCCACGACTTCGACGAGTCCACCGAGCTCAAGCGCAGGTTCGACGAGGTCGGCGCGCCGGTGCTGATGGGCGGGCGGATCGGGGAGACGATCGAGTTCTACTACCTCGACACCGAGCCGTCGTTGAAGATCATTCTCGAGTCGGGCAGCGGACACGCGATCGACCTCGTGCCCGATTACACGTACCCGTGAGCGAGCGTCGCCGACCGCGGTGAGGCGGCCGGCGCCGGTCGCCTTCACTCCTTCGACGTCGCGGCGGCGGCTTGCAGCGGCTGTGCCATCAGACCGGCCGGTCCGGCGACCTCGATGTCGATTCGCGTCCGGTCGGTCCGCAACCACGCGCGATAACAGTCGAACGGGCGCATGTCGGCGTCCCACGCGACGGACTGAATCAAGGCGACGGGCGCACCGGGAGACAGCTCGAGCATGTCGGCCAGCCGCTCCTCCGCGGCGACCGCTTCGAGCGTGCGGCGGCCCCCGTGTGGCTCGATGCCGGCGCGCTCGCGGAGTCGTCGGTACAGCGACTCGTTCGGATCGTCAACGGCGAGCGCGGCATCGGCGTGGCGCACAGGAAGGTGATTGACAACGTACATCGCGACCTCGCCGTCGATGAACCGGAGTCGCTCGAGCGTCGCGCCCTGGGCGCCCGGCGAGAGGTCCAGCGCGTCCGACGCCCACCCGGGGAGGGCTCCACGCTCGGCGCGGAGGATCCGCGACGTGACCGCGCGGCCAGACCGATCGACCTCCTCCTGAAAGAACCCGGCGGAGGACTGGAGTCGCCAGAGCCCGGTCTCGGTGCGCTGCACGAACGTGCCCTGTCCCTTCAGCCGTTCGATCAATCGACGCTGCTCGAGGCGCGCCAGCGCCTGGCGCACGGTCGTGCGGGACAGGCCGTAGTGGCTGCACAACTCGGGCTCCGAGGGCATCCTGGTGCCGGACGGCCAGCGCCCGCTGGCGATCTCCTGCTCGAACAGCTCGGCGAGCTGAAAGTAAAACGGCACGGGTGAGGCTCGGTCGATCGCGACGTCGGGTAGCGATGTCATCCGCGATTCACCTCTCTGTGGAAAACGCCCGGTCCGACCATGAAGAATACGTTCCTAGTCGGTCGTCCAACGGTGTTGATGTACGTACAGGATGACGTTATGCTGCGAGCGCACAAGTCATCGACACCTCATCGGCTCGGAGAGGCCAGGGACGCGATTGATCATCCTCGCTGTGGGCGACAGCTACATGGCGGCTAGGTATTTTCGGGACGCGTTCCGCGGCCTCGAGTCCGGCCACGAGGTGCAGTACTTCGATGTCGACGCGAGTCGGTCTTTCGATCCGTCGACCGCCTCGGAGTACAAACTCGGCGAGTACCAGGGATCGCCGGTGGAAGTCGCCGAGCACATGCCCGGGGTCGAGGTGCTGGTTGTGCACGGCGCGCCCGTGACCGACACCGTGCTCGCGGCGTCGGCCGACCTGCGGCTGGTCTGCTGCGCTCGCGGGGGGCCCGTGAACGTTGACGTTGACGCGGTCAATGCCCGGGGACTGCCGCTCGTCACCACCCCGGGGAAGAACGCCGAGGCGGTGGCGGACCAGACGGTCGCGTTCCTGGTGATGCTGGCCAGAGGGTTCCCCAAGGCCCAGCGGTTCATCGAGCGCGGAGGCCAGGTGATCGACAACTGGGCCGGCGCGATCTTCCTCGGGAGCGATCTGCGCGGGCATACGCTCGGCCTCGTCGGGTACGGCAGGATCGGGCATCGGGTAGCCACGCGATCGCTTTCGTTCGGCATGCATGTGCTCGTCTACGACCCGTACATGAACGGCGCGGGCGACGACGGGGTGCAGCGCGTCGCCGACCTCGACGATCTTCTGCGCCAGTCCGACTTCGTGTCGCTGCACGCGCGCGCGAATGCCGAGAACGCCAACCTGTTCGGAACCGCGCAGTTCGAGATGATGAAACCTGGCGCGTTCTTCGTGAACACCGCCCGGGAGACGCTCGTCGACGAGAACGCGCTCGACGCTGCGCTCGAATCAGGTCACCTTGCGGGGGCGGCGCTCGACGTGGTCCGCGCGTCGGCGAGGGAGGGGAGGCACCCGCTCCTGCGCCACGAGAACGTGGTCATGACGCCTCACATCGGTGGCGCCACGCGTGAGACGCTTATCCGAGGAGCCGACATGATTGCGCGGGACATCGCGCGCTTCGGCGCCGGAGAGCAACTCATCAACGTCGTCAACCGTGATCACATGAGGACATGAGCGCCGGGGATCTACTGCTCGCGATCGACGCGGGCACAGGCAGCTGCCGGGCGGTCCTGTTCGACACGAACGGCCATCAGCTCGCGATCGGTCAACGCGAGTACACCCATCGCGAGCTTCCCGGCGCGCCCGGCTCCCAGGTGTTCGACACGGCGACGAACTGGGAGCTGATCTGCGCATGCACGCGCGAGGCGCTCGCGGGGGTAAACCCGGACGCGGTCAGGGGCGTGAGCGCCACCAGCATGCGCGAGGGCATGGTGCTCTACGACGGGCGAGGCCGCGAGATCTGGGCCTGTCCCAACGTCGACGGTCGCGCCGGCGTCGAGGCGACTGAGCTGGTGGAGTCGGGGGCGGCGCAGGACATCTACGAGCGGGCCGGCGACTGGGTGTCGATCACGGCCCCGGCGAGGTTCCTGTGGATCGCCCGGCATGAGCCCGAGGTGTTCAGATCGATCGCGCACGTGGGGATGCTCGGCGACTGGATCCTCACCCGTCTCACCGGTGAGTTCGTGACCGATCCCTCGCTCGGCTCGTCCTCGGGGATGTTCGAGCTCGCGGAGCGAACCTGGTCAGCGCAGGTGCTGGGGCTGTGCGGGCTCGATCCCGCCGTCTTCCCACCGGTCCTCGATCCGGGCACGGTGATCGGCGGGGTCACCGCCGCGGCGGCCGAGCAGACGGGACTTCGCGCGGGCACCCCGGTAGCGGTGGGAGGGGCCGACACCCAGTTGAGCCTGCTCGGGATCGGGGTCACGCAGCCGGGGCGGGTGACGATCGTCGGCGGCTCGTTCTGGCAGTGCACGGTCGTGCTCGACGTTCCGCTGATCGACCCGATGGCGAGGCTGCGCACCCTGTGTCACACCGACAGCGGTCGCTGGATGATGGAGGGCATCGGCTTCTGGTGCGGGATCGTCATGCGCTGGTTCCGCGACGCGTTCTGTGAGCTGGAAGCGGCGGAGGCCAGCCGGACCGGCGAGGACGTGTACAGCGTGATGGAGCGCAAGGCGGCGAGCGTCCCGCCGGGCTCGGGCGGCATCACCGGGATCTTCTCGAACGTGATGCAGGCGAACCGGTGGATCCACGCCTCGCCCGCGTTCATCGGCTTCGACGTCGCGAACCCCGAGCGCTCCGGCCGCGTCGAGTGCTTTCGCGCGATCGAGGAGAGCACGGCCTACGTCACCCGCGGCCACCTGCAGATCATCGAGGAGCTGACGGACATCGATGTCGGCGAGGCGGTGCTGACGGGTGGCGCCGCGAAGGGCAAGCTGTGGCCCCAGATCTTGGCCGACACGCTCGGGATCCCGATCCGTATCCCGGTCGTCAAGGAATCGACCGCGCTCGGTGCGGCCATCTGCGCCGGGGTGGGGGCCGGCCTGTACGAAGACAGTCAAACCGCCGCCGGCCGCCTGGTGGAGTTCGAGCGGACGATCGAGCCTGACGCTTCGAACGCCGCCACGTACCGGCAGCTCTACGAGCAGTGGCTTGCGCTGTATGCGGGCCAGCTAGCGATCTCCGAAGCCGGTCTGGCGCCCCCGATGTGGCGCGCCGCCGGCGCCTGACCCGCGAGGAAGGACGAACCGAACATGCCCGAAGCCGACAGCCGAGACGACAAGGACTTCCACGTCGAGATCCCGCCGCCGGAGCAGGGTTACTTCCTTAAGGGCTCGGGTGCATATGACTGGGGGATGAAGAACCGGCTCGCGCGCATCTTCCGTCCTCAAAGTGGCCGCACCGTGATGCTCGCGATCGACCACGGTTACTTTCAGGGCCCGACGACCGGGCTCGAGCGCGTCGACCTCAGCATCGTTCCGATCCTCCACGGAGCGGACGCCCTGATGGTGACGCGCGGCGTGCTCCGCTCGACGATCCCGCCGACTCACCGCGGCGGTGTGGTCGTGCGAGCGAGTGGCGGCCCGAGCATCCTCAAGGATCTGTCGAACGAGCGGATCGCCGTCGACGTCGAGGACGCCGCCCGGCTGAATGTCGACGCGCTCGCGGTTCAGGTATTCGTCGGCGGCGAGCAGGAGACGCAGTCGATCGAGAACATGACCAAGCTCGTCGACGCCGGCTACCGGTACGGCATCCCGGTGCTCGGCGTCACCGCGGTCGGCAAGGAGCTCACCCGCGACGCGCGCTACCTCGGCCTCGCCACCCGGATCTGCGCCGAGCTTGGCGCCCAGATCGTGAAGACCTACTACGTGGCCGAGGGCTTTGAGCGAGTCACCGCCGGATGTCCGGTCCCGATCGTCATGGCCGGGGGCAAGAAGCTTCCCGAGCGCGACGCGCTCGAGATGGCCTACCGCGCGATCCAGGAGGGAGCCGCCGGCGTCGACATGGGTCGCAACATCTTCCAGTCCCACGCACCGGCCGCGATGCTGCGGGCGGTCGCGAGCGTTGTGCACGACGGCGCCGATCCCGACGGCGCTTACGAGCTGTTCGAGGAGCTCGCGGGGAGCGCGGTCCCGGTTTGATGCCGACCGACTGGGAGCTGCTGCACGGCGTCGACGCTCCTCCCGTCGAGGGCCGGTGGTTGCATGCCGGTCCCGTGGAGGCCCTCCTGTCGGAGGGGGACCTGCGCTACGTGCGCCGGGGCGAGACCGAGCTCGCGCGCCGGATCCAGGTCGCCGTGCGCAGCCCGGACTGGGGAACGGTCGCAGGCGTGCGGTCGCCTGAGCGGCTCGAGCAGACGAATGACACGTTCCACGTCAGCTTCGACTCGGTCCACCGCCACGGCGAGTTGGAGTTCCGCTGGGGGTGCACGATCGACGGCGCGGCCGACGGCACGATCACCTACACGATGGACGGCGAGGCCGACCGGGACTTCGCGTACCGGCGGATCGGGCTGTGCGTCCTTCACCCGAGCGAGGTGTTCGCTGGTGCGACGTTCGAAGCCGCCTCGCCAACCGCGCACACGACCGGGGAGCTCCCGAGACTGGTCGGGCCGCAGCGGTTCGACGGCGAGAACTTCCCGCCGCTGTTCGACGCCTTCGACCGGCTTCGGATGTCCGGCCCGGGTGAGGTCGAAGTCGAGTTCGCATTCGAGGGCGACGTATTCGAGATGGAGGACCAGCGCAACTGGACCGATGCGTCATTCAAGAGTTACAGCCAGAACCCGTTGGCGCGCGTCGAGCCGTGGCACCTGAAAGCGGGCGCGAAACTCCGCCACCGGGTGACGATCTCGAGCAGCGGCGGCACGGCAGTGAACGCGTCGGCGCTCGAGGTGACGCTCGGCGAGCGCATCGTCGGACGTGTGCCGGCGGTCGGCGTGGCGCTCGGTGCGATCCCGCCGGGAGAACGCGAGATCGAGGCCCTGCGCGAGCTGGGACTCGCGCACCTGCGCGTCGACCTGCACCTGGACACCGACTCCTGGCGCGAGCAGCTCGAGCGTGGCAGCGAGCTCGCACGTGGACTCGGCTGCGCGCTCGAGGTCGCGGTATTCGTGCGTGAGGGTCGGGAGCTCGTCGATCTGGCTTCCCGGCTCGCCGCTGACGCCGACCCGGCGATCGCTCGCCTGCTCGTCTACGACGAGGACGCCGAGGTGACTCCGGCCGCGCTCGTCGCCCACGCGCGAGAGGTCCTCGGTCCGTCAGTCGGCCACGCATTGATTGGCGGCGGCACCAATGTCTATTTCGCCGAGCTGAACCGCGAGGGGGCGTTCCCGCCGAGCTTCGATGTCATCGCCTATCCGGTGACGCCCCAGGTTCATTCAGACGACGACGTATCGCTCGTGGAGACACCGATCGCGCAGGCGGACACCGTCGCTCGCGCGCGGCGGCTCGCCCCGCATGCGTCGGTCGCCGTGACCCCGATCACGCTGAAGCCGCGCTTCAACCCCGACGCGACGGATCAGCACGACGCGCACGCGGCGACCGCGCTTCCGGACAACGTCGACACTCGGCAGATGGCGCTGATCACCGCCGCCTGGACGCTCGCGAGCATCCGCCGGCTGGGTGAGGCCGGCGCGGCCTCGGCCACCTACTTCGAGACGGTCGGATGGCGCGGGCTGCTCGAGCCCGATCCGCTCCCATCGCGCGACGCGGCGTTCCCGTCAGCGGCCGGAATGATCTTCCCGGTCTACCACCTGCTCGCCGAGCTCGCTCCGATGTCAGGGTGCGAGCTGCTCGACTGCCGGTCGTCGCGCCCGCTCGAGCTCGAGGCGATTCAGATCGCTGCGCCCGGAGCCGTCGTGGTGCTGGTCGCCAACCTGGCCGCGCAACCGACCAAGGTCGTGCTCGAGCCGGTTGGCGCCGATGCCGTAATCCGCCGCCTGAACGGCAGCACTGTCCGCCGGCATCTGTTTGCAGCCGACGGCCTCCGTGACCGGTGGGATTCGCTTGGTGCCGGCGGTGGTGGGGCCCTCGAGCTCGATCTCTCCGGGTACGAAATCAGTGTCTTGCGCTGGCCCGCGCCCGCCGGTTCTCGATGATGGACATCGTCGGCTACAGCGATAGGCTCGTCGTCGCCCCCGGCGAGACCGTCCGATTCATGGTCTCCTCGCGCGCGCCGCGATACGACGCTGCGCTCGTGAGGTTGATCCACGGGAACCCCGATCCGAAGGGGCCCGGTTTCAAGGAGGCGGAGATCCCGTCGGACTTCGCCGGCGAGTACCCCGGGGTCGAGCAGCCACTGCGGCCGGGGTCGTACGTCCGAGTGGACTCGCACGAGGCGCTCGAGCTGCCGAGGGGCTTCGCGGTCGCCGCATGGATCTGGCCGACTTTGCCCGGAGAGAGGGAGCAGACGATCATCGCGCGTTGGTCCGACACCGATCAGCGCGGGTTTGCGCTGATCCTGGATGAGAACGGCTCGCTGGCGTTTCGGCTCGGACGGGGCGGAGGAGAGCCCCCGGTGACGGTGCCGGGGTCCGGAGCGCTGGTCGCGCGGACTTGGTATCGGGTGACTGCCGTCGTCGGACCGGGTGAGGTGTCACTTTGTTATTACGCCGCGACCGTGTTTCCGACCGAACCACGTGAATGGAACACGACGGAGCGGGTCGATGTCGTCCCGAGCACCGAAGGTCTCCCGGTGCTGATCGGAGCCGCCGGTGACGTTGAGGCGGTCAATCATTTCAACGGCAAGATCGAGTCTCCCGAGCTACGCGGCCCGGACGGTGCGGTCGTGGCGGCGTGGTCTTTCGCCGAGCGGTTCGATTCCCAGTCGGTCATCGAGCTCGGTCCGCACGGCTTGGGCGGCCGCACCGTGAACTCGCCGCAGCGCGCTGTCCCGGGTCGCAAGTTCTCCGGATGCGAAACGCGTTTCCGCGACGCGCCCGGCGAGTTCGGCGCGATCTGGTTCCACGACGACGACCTCGACGACGCCGAATGGGAGCCCACGTTCGAGCTCCGCGTGCCGGACGACCTGACGAGCGGCGTATACGCGGCGCGCCTCCGGGCCGGCGAGGACGAGGACCACGTCCCGTTCTTCGTCAGACCGCCGCGAGGGCGGGCGACGTCGACGATCGCGCTCATCCTGCCCACGTACACGTACGTGGCATACGCCAACGACACGAACACCTGGCGCGGTAACCCGGCGATCACCCCGACCGACGACATCCTCGCGCGCCTCCAGAAGGAGGATCACTACGCGATGGACATGAGGCTGAAGAGCCTCTACGACTGGCACCCTGACGGCAGCGGCGTGGCGCTCGCGTCGGCGCGCCGGCCGATGGTGAACATGCGGCCCCGCTATCACCTCGCGATCCTGGATGCGCCCCACGCGTTCAGCGCGGACCTCCACATCGTCGATTGGCTCGAGCAGCAGGACATCCGCGTCGACATCCTGACCGACGAGGACGTGCACTTCGAGGGCGCCGCTCTGCTCTCCCGCTACCGAGTGCTGTTGACCGGAACACATCCCGAGTACACGACCGGGGCGATGCTTGGCACGTACGAGGCCTACCTCAAGGACGGCGGCAGGCTCGTCTATCTCGGTGGGAACGGGTTCTATTGGGTGACCTCCGTCGACCCCGAGCGCCCGCACATCATCGAGGTCAGGCGCGGCCGGCGCGGTACCGGCCTGTGGCGGGGCCTACCGGGAGAGGACTACCACCAGACGACCGGCGAGCTCGGAGGCCTGTGGCGTGATCGCGGGCTGGCGCCGCAACGGCTCGTCGGTGTCGGCTTCATCGCCGACGGGATCGGCAAGGCCTCGGGGTACAAGCGCCTCGAGGCGAGCCACGACCCGCGGGTGAGCTTTGCCTATGAGGGGATCGGCGACGACGAGATCATCGGAGACTTCGGCCTGGTGCTCGGCGGCACCGGCGGTAACGAGATCGACCGCGCCGACGCGCTCCTCGGAACACCGACACACGCGCTGCGCGTCGCCACGACGCTGCCGCTCGGGGACACCTACCACCACGCGATCGAGGAGGTGACGATCAGCAACTCGATGCAGCACGCGTCGGTGAACCCCAACGTGTACGGCGACCATGTGTTCTTCGAGACGCCCGGTGGCGGCGCGGTGTTCTCGTTCGGGTCGATGGCGTGGTGCGGCGGCCTATCGCACAACGACTACGACAACAACGTGTCGCGGATCACCGAGAATGTGATCAGGCGGTTCGTGGACCCCGAGCCGTTCGGCACCGGCGCCGGCCGCTGATTAATTAGTGCCCCGAGCCACTACATCGCCTGGCCGGTCGGAGCGACCACGAGCTCCTCGATGTCGACGTGTTCGGGACGCGCGAGCGCGAACGCGACGGCGGCGGCGATGTCCTCGGGCATGAGCGCGCGTACCTGCGCGAGCTCCTGCCGGCCTTCCTCGGTCCCGCTGACCAGCGGTGTGTCGACGATGCCCGGCTCGATCAGCGTGACCTTCACGCCGGCCGGCGCCACCTCCTTGCGCAGCGCGCGCCCCATCCCGACGAGCGCCCACTTGCTCGCGATGTAGATAGGCTCGCCGACGTAGGTGACCCGGCCCGAGATCGAGGCCGTGATCACGATGTGTCCACCCCCCTGAGCAAGCAGCGTCGGCAGCGTGGCGCGGATCGTGAACGCGACGCCGAGCACGTTGGTCTCGATCACCGCTCGCCACCGCTCGGGATCGCCGTCGGCCATCGAGCTCCAGTCGGTGATGCCGGCGTTGGCGACCACGAAGTCGAGCCGGCCGTAGGTGGCGAGCGCGGCGTCGTGTAGTGAGGTCACCTGTGAGAAGTCGCGTACGTCGCACGGTCGCGCGACGATCGAATCCGTTCCGGCGCCCCGGGCGAACTCCTCGGCGCGTGGTGCGGACAGCTCGCCGACCACCACGCGCGCGCCCCTGTCGCTGAGCTCACGCGAGATCGCCGCGCCGATGCCCCGCGCGCCCCCGGTGACGATCGCCACCTTGCCGTCGAAATCAGCCATCGCTCTCGGGCGCGATCAGGTCGACCCACGGCGCCGGGGCGCTCGCCGGCTTGCGCTCAGCGTCCCGCCCGCCGATCAGCGTCAGGACGTTGGCGAGTCGCCGCGTGCCGGTTCGCGAGGCGCCTTCGACGTCGCGGAACTCAAAGCTCCCCTGCTCGAGTTCGAACACGGCGACGTCGGCCCGGGCGCCCGGCGCGAGCGTCCCGAGATCGCCGCGGCGGCCGATCAGCTCAGCCGGTCGCGCCGTGGCCGCCTCGATCACCTGCTCGAGGGAGAGGCCGGTCGCCATGAACTTGCTCAGCGCGGTCGCGAGGTCAAACTTCGGAGTGCCGTCGTCGCGGATGCGGATGAACGCTGAGGAGCCGGCGTCGCTCGACATCACGGCCGCGCCATGGTGACTCATCTGGTGCAGGTCGGTCGAGATCACGTCCGGCGGCAACCCCGCGGCGATCATCGCCTCGGCGCTCGCGAAGGTCATTCCCCCGGCCCCGTGCCCGACGTCGAGGATGACGCCCGCGTCGACCGCGCGCTTGGCGCCCTCGAGCACGTTGCCGTCGTCGTCGACGAGCTTCATCGTCGCTCCGCTGAAGCAGTGTGTGACGATGTCGCCGGGGGCCATCAACTCGAGGACGTCCTCGATCGCGGGCGGCGCGTCGGCGATGTGGACCATGACCGGCAGCTCGCACCGCTCGGCGGCCTGTCGCGCCCGTCGCAGAGGCTCGACTCCGTTGTCGCCGACGGTCGGCGAGCTGCTTCGGACCTTGACGCCGACGATCATGTCGGCGTGCAGGCGGTAGATGCGCTCGAACAGGTCGACGTCGCAATACTCCATGTTGCGCAGCTCGAACTCCGGCCCGATCAGGCCGATGTACGAGATATTCATGAACGCGCGGACCCGGGAGGTCGCGGGTTCGGCGATGTACCGGCGAAAGCCCGGCAGCGTGATCGCCCCCGCCGAGCCGGCGTCGACCCACGTGGTAGTCCCGCTACGCGGACCGATCGTGTCGGGATCCAACCCCCAGTAGGTGAACTGATGGAACACGTGACTGTGGAGGTCGATCAGTCCGGGGGTGACGTGCCGCCCGGTGGCGTCGATGACCCGATATGCGGCGTCGGGCGGTATCTCCGCCTCGACGGCGGCCACGCGCCCGCCCGCCAGAGCGACATCGAAGCGGCCGTCACGGCCCGCCGCAGGGTCGAGCAGATGGCCGCCTTTGATCAGCGTGTCGAATCTCACGTCACAGCCTTCCTGTGTAGCTGCGGGATACCGTCCGTCAAGGCACTGTGGGGTCGGCGCCGCCGCTCGCCACCTGTTCGAGACGCCGCAGCTCGCCCGCGTCCCATACGGACAGATCGCGACATATCAGCCCGTCGCGCAGCTCGAGGAACATCACGTTCCATGTGTCGAACCGCCGCCCGGTTGCAGGCACGCCCAGGTACTCGCCCTGGTGGGTGACGCTCCAACTCCAGCGCACCGCGAGATGCGGCAGTTGCTCGATCACCTCGTCGATCTTGATCGACTCGATTCGGAACGCCGCCAGGAACTCCGCACAGGCGTCCCGGAGCCGGTCGCGGCCGGTGACCTCCATCAGCGGATCGGCGAGCCTGCAGTCCTCCGCGTAGAGCGCCGCGACCGCGTCTGACGAATTCGATGCCATCGCTTCCACCAGTGTCTGCAGTAGCTTGCCGACATCTGGTGATGCGGACGCTAGCATGTCCGGACATTCTTACCAAAGGGGTCCGGCGGATGCAAACGTCGCGAGAAGTGGAAGGGGCGGGGATGCTTGATCGCAACACGATCGACCGACGCTCGCCGATGCCGCTGTATTTCCAGCTCGCGCGACTGCTGACCGATGACATCAACAATGGTCGCTGGCAAGCCGGCGATCGCCTACCTTCCGAGCCCGAGATCTGCGACCGGTATGGGGTGTCGCGAGCGACCGTCAGGCAGGCGCTGCTGCGGCTCGAGAACGAAGGCATGATCCAGCGCCTCAAGGGTCGCGGGACGTTCATCGCCGATGCACGCCACCGGTCCTGGCTCGTGCAGTCCTCCGAGGGGTTCTTCCACGACGAGGTCGGCCGCTTCGGCCTCAACGTCACCTCGCGAGTGCTCCGCGCGGAGCTCGCGCCGCTGCCCCGTTGGGCTTCGCAGGCGCTGTCGCTCCGCGATGACACCGAAGGCGTCGTGCTCGAACGGTTGCGCTTCATTGACGGTCACGCGGCGCTGCACGTAACCGACTATCTGCACTCGGCCTACCGCGATGCCGCGCTCTCGTTGCTAAATCGCGACGGGTCGCTGTACGACCGACTCCGAGAAGAGGCCGGAGTGACGGTCCACGGTGGGCGTCGGATCATCGAGGCGACCCATGCGGCGGCCGACATCGCCAAGCTGCTCGAGGTCGGGCCGCGGACGCCGATGCTGCTGATCGAGTCCGTCTCGTGGGATGTTCGCCTCGAGCCATTCCACTGTTACCACTCGTGGCTGCGCACCGACCGCCTGCCCGTCGAGATCGAGGTGACCAGGTCCCCGGCAGCCGGCGCGGCGCTCCCAGCTCCGGCTCCAGCGCGAGCTCCGGCGGCCGTCGGTTTGAGGGACAGAGCCGGGTCATCGGGGAGAGCCCAAAAAGACCGTGTTGCGCACGACCGGTTGTAGTAACATCCGGACGTGTCTACGACCAGGCCGGCGCCTCGCGTGGACGGGCGTACGCCCCCTTCGGCATGTATCGGACCGCTGACCGTCTGCGCCGGCAACCCCCGGTACCTTTCAAGTCCGGACGGCACTCCGGTCTATCTATCCGGCTCGCATACCTGGGCGGTCGTCCAGGACGGGGGACTGCAGTGGCCACCAGCTCCGCCCTGGCCCGGGCCGGCGGTGGCGCTCCTCTCGCTGGCCCGGACCGACGGGGATGCGCAATGAACGGTGCGACGCGCCGCGCGCTCGTCACCGGGGCCGGCGGAGGCATCGGGCGCGCCGCCGCGGTCAGACTCGCTGCCGAAGGGGCGTCGGTCGCCCTCCTCGACGTGCGCGAGGACGAGCTCGCGGCCACCGCCGCGCAGGTGCGAGACGCCGGCGCCGACGCGCTCGTGCTTACGGTGGACGTCGGCGACGAAGAGCAGATGGCGGGCGCGGTGGCGGCCGTGACGTCAGAGTGGGGGGGCCTCGACGCCGCCGTGGCCGCGGCCGGGATCTCGATGAGCATCACCGGCGACGCTCGAGTCGACAACCTCGAGCTCGCCGTCTGGGACCGGATCATCCGCACGAATCTCACCGGCATGTTCTTGACCTGCAAGCACGTGGTCCGGGCGATGATGGCGGGCGGAGGTGGCTCGATCGTGGTGATCGGATCACCCACCGGCCTGTACGGCTTCGCCTTTGGCGAGCACGCCTACAGCGCCTCCAAGGGCGGTTGTCACGCTTTGGCCCGCGTGATGGCCGGCGAGCTCGCGCCGCTCGGGATTCGCGTGAACATCGTCGTGCCCGGGTTCATCGATACGCGGATGAACGATCACGTGCTTGCTGACGCGGCGCTTCTGGCCGATGCCGAGCGGTCCATCCCGCTCGCTCGCGTCGGTCAACCCGCCGAAGTCGCCGGGCTTATCGCCTGGCTGACGTCGCCGGACGCGAGCTATGCGACAGGCGGCTATTACCCGGTTGACGGCGGTCAGATGTGCCTGTAGCGACGGCGACCGCGTCCACATCGTCCGGACCAAGTTACCGGCCGATTAGGTCATATGGAGTGCACGTTAAAGGCCTTGCAGGACCGGTAGCAACAAGTTAGACTCGTCATCGTCCTGTCCGGACATCATGTCAACTGCCGGTGCAGTACGAAGGAGGAGGCAGCTGTGGGGTCTCAGATCGACCGCCAGACGAACGATCTGGCGGAGTCCTACATCGAGGGTCGGCTTTCGCGGCGCTCATTCGTGACACGGCTGCTCGCGCTCGGCGTAGCGCCGGGTGCCATCGGCTCGATCCTCGCCGCATGTGGCTCGTCGTCATCGTCGAGCGGTAGCGCGGCGGCGTCGTTGAATCCCAAGGAGGTCTCGGGCAACGTCCGGTTCTTGATCGGGCCGTGGTCGGACCAGGAGATCGCGCATCAGCAGCACACGGCTAAGGCGTTCCAAGCCGTCTATCCCAAGGTCACGTTCTCGTTCCGCCTCTACGACTGGGGCAGCGCCGCTCAACAGATCAACACATCCGTGATCGAGGGCGCGCACGACCTCTATATGACGACCGAGAGCTCGTATCCGGACTACGAGGCTCACGACACGTTCGTCGACCTCGCCCCGCGGATCAACGCCCCGGCGTTCGCCGCGCAGAAGGCCAAATATCTGTACATGAGTCGGATCGAGTCCTACGGCCCGAAGATCATCGGTCTCCCGATCAGCTGGCACGTCGAGGACGCCATGTTCGTGAACATGGACATGGTGAAGGCGGCCGGGTACGACGAGACCTTCGCCGACACATGGCCCACTTTTCTCGAGTGCGTCACGAAGATGACGAAGCCGGGGCAGACGTACGGATTCGGTATCGGTATTCAGATCGGCGGCTACGGAGAGTGGTATCAGCGCCTGCGCGCGGCCGGCGGCTCGTATCTGACCCCTGATCTGAAGACCGTGAACGTCAACCATCCCGCCGTCGTCGAGGCGACACAGCAGTTCGCCGACCTGTTCAAGGCGGGAATCGCGCCGCCGCTCGGCAAGTACACCTATGACAACGCGCCGGCGGCGTTCGCCGCAGGCAAGATGGCGATCTATTCCTCTGACCTCGCCACGACCACGACGCTGCCCAAGGTGGTCCCGTTCAATTGGAAGCTGATGCCGTACCCGCCGGGGCCCGTCTCACGAGTGAACTTCAATGATCTCAGCCTGTACATGATCAACCCGAAGTCGTCGAACCAGGATCTGATGTGGGAGGTCCTGAAGTGGTGGACGGACAGTCCGAACGACGCGTATTGGGCGGGCAACTCGGGGACATACCCGGCGCGGGTCGACGCTCCGCAGTTCAGCTACAGCAAATACGCGGCGCCGCAGATGGGTGAGGCATTCGCATCGTTCCGGAAGTACGCGGTCGGACTCGAGAACTTCGCCGAGTGGGCCAACGTCGAGAACAGCGCGGAAGCCGAGATCCAGAACTGTTACGCCGGAAAGGAGACGGCGCAAAAGGCCGTCGAGAACGTGGCGAAGATCGTCCAGCAGCAGACCGGAGCCTCTCTGTGAGGTTCCCGAATGCCGTGGTGGCCTGCGCGTGCAGGCCGCACGCGGCGTCGCTGGCGACTACTGGCTGACAGGCTGGAGAAGGGACTCGCCGTTGTCTGCGATGCGTCTCTCGCCCGCGGAGCATCGACGCCTACGGCGCCGGGCTCGTCTCCGGCGCGAACTGACGGGATGGGCGTTTCTCGCGCCCATGTTCTTCTTCTTCGTCGTCTTCCTGCTCCTTCCGGTGCTGGACACGTTTTGGTGGAGCACCCGATCGGGCGGCCTGTTGGGTCCCACCACGTCGGTGGGCCTCCAGAACTACACGCAGTTTCCGCAGATGGTCGATGCCACGAGCGCGGTGAAGAACACGCTGTGGTTTGCGGTGATGTCGGTCCCGCTGACGCTCCTCCTTGCCCTGGGGCTAGCGCTCCTACTGGCTCGGGTGAGCCGCGGCGGCGCTGTCTACCGCTTCTTCATCTACTTCCCGGTGCTCGTCCCCGGCATCGTCGCGGGGCTGATCTGGCTGTTCCTCACCAATCCCGACTTCGGGCTGCTCAACGACATCCTGCGCGGTGTCGGAGCGAAGCCGGTCGTCTGGTTGGGAGCGTCGACCGCGCTCCCCACGCTGGCGGCCGTCGACGTCTGGCGTAACGCCGGGTACTGGGCGATCTTCTTTGTCGCAGCCATGATCGGCCTCCCGCAGGAGCTGTACCAGGCAGCCGCGCTCGATGGGGCCAAACCGTTCGCCCGATTCTGGTTCCTGACCTTGCCGATGTTGAGGCGGATCCTGCTGTTCGCGATCGTCGTGTCGACGATCTGGGGGCTCCAGGTGTTCGACACCGCCCTGATCATGACCGCCGGCGGGCCGGGTACCGCGACCACGACGATTGTCTATCGCGTGTGGCAGTACGTGTTTGCCTACGACGACAAGATCGGATTGGCGGCCGCCATGTCGGCGATGCTCGTCGTCGCGATTCTGATTCTCACTCTGATACAGCTGCGAGCGCTGCGCGGCGCACGGGGGCTCGACTGATGCCGCGGCCGCGAACCTTGAGAGGTCACTGACGTGGCCACCGTCGAACAGGTCGAACGTCATACCGGTCGCGGTGCCGCGGGTAGCAGCCTTCACCAGGAGGCCCGTCGCGCTCATCGCCGCCGCCGGCTCGGATCCCTGGGGCGTCACGGGGCACTGGCGTTCGCAACGCTGGTGTTCGTCGCCCCGTTCTACTTCGTCATCTTGTCATCAGTCAAGAACAACGATCAGATCTTCTCCTACCCTCCGAAGCTGCTTCCGTTCCCGGTCTACTTCGGAAACTTCAAGGAGCTGTTGCAGCAGACCCAGTTCCTGCGGTGGATGCTGAACACGCTGATCGTCGCCGGCTCGGTCAGCCTGATCAAGGTGTTCCTGGACTCGATGGCCGGCTACGCGCTCGCCAAGCTCCAGATCACCGGCAAGCGGGTGATCTTCCTCCTGATGCTGATCCTGCTGATGGTGCCTCTGAGCGCACTGATCGTGCCGCTGTGGAACCTCGTCTACAAGCTCGGGCTGCTCAATACGTACTGGGCGCTGATATTGCCCGCGCTCGCCAACCCGCTCGGGGTGTTCCTGATGCGACAGTTCATTCTCGGTCTGCCTTCGGACCTCATGGATGCCGCGCGGCTCGACGGCATGAGCGAATTTGCGATCTATTGGCGCATCGTGCTGCCGCTGATCAAGCCCGGGCTGGTGGTGCTGGCAGTGATCATCTTCACCGATCAGTACATGGGGTTCATCTGGCCGCTGATCGCGACGACCAGCAACAGCATGGAGTTGCTGACGGTCGGAGTCGCGGGCTTGCACTCACGCGGCGGGGTCGACTTCGGTCTGTGGTCGGCGTCGGCGGTCATGTCGCTGGTCCCGATCGCGATCGTGTTCTTCGTACTGCAGCGCCAGTTCCTGTCTCGCTCCCTGACGGGTGCCTTGAAGCAATGAGCGACGTGACGGAGGCAACCATGAACGGTGGCTCGGATCCAGCAATCGAGCTTGTCGATGTGTGCAAGGACTACGGCTCGGTCGAGGCCGTGAAGAACGTCGATCTCGCGATCGCCGAGGGAGAGTTCGTCGTGCTGCTCGGGCCGTCCGGTTGCGGCAAGAGCACGCTGCTGAAACTGATCGCGGGCCTCGAGGACCTGAGCAGTGGCGAGGTCTATATCGGCGGCCGGCTCGCGAACTACTTGCGCCCCGGGGATCGCGACGTCGCCATGGTGTTCCAGAACTATGCGCTCTACCCCCACATGACCGTGCGCAAGAACCTCGCCTTCCCGCTCCGCAGGCGCGGCAAGGACAGGGGGTTCGTCACAGATAGAGTCTCGTTCGCCGCCGACCTTCTGCACCTTGATCCCCAGCTCGACCGGTATCCGGACGAGCTTTCCGGCGGGCAACGGCAGCGCGTAGCGCTCGGTCGCGCGATCGTCCGCGAGCCGTACGCGTTCCTGATGGACGAGCCGCTGTCGAATCTCGACGCGTTGCTGCGCGTGCAGATGCGGACCGAGCTGCTTCGGCTTCACCGGCGGGTAGGGCGCACGACGGTCTACGTGACGCACGACCAGATCGAGGCGATGACGATGGCCGACTGGCTAGTGGTCATGCGTGACGGGGTCGTGCAACAGGTCGGTCGCCCCGACGACGTGTACAGCCGACCGGCCAACACTTACGTGGCGACGTTTGTCGGGACCCGATCGATGAATCTGTTCGAAGGACGCATCGTCACCACGAACGGTGAGCGCAGATTCGCCGGGCCATTCACCGTCCCGCTGGCGGCGGACGCGCTGCCACGCGTACCGGACGGCGAAGTCGTGCTAGGCGTGCGTCCCGAGGATGTCGAACTGGCCACCGACGGCGCCCCGGGGGCGTTGTCCGGCGTCGTCGAGCTAGGCGAACGAGTCGGTTCGGACGTCTATCTAAATGTCCGGCTCGCTCAGGAGAACACGATCGTCATCTCCGCCGACGCGTCGAACAAGATCCGCGAAGGTGAGACCGTCCGGATGCAGATACCGCAAAGGAATCTCTGTTTCTTCGGATCCGATGGAGACAGACTCGAAACCGACACCCGAGGAGAAGGTTCGTGACAGACACCGCTACTGCCAGCGCGCTCCATGTGGGACCTGACCGACGGCACATCGTCGACGAGTCGGGGGACGCCGTACTCATCCAAGGAGACGCCGCATGGTCGTTGATCGCGAACGTGACGGTCGACGACGCCGCCTGGTACCTCGATCAACGCAGCGCTCAGGGCTTCAACGCCGTGCTGATCAACCTGATCGAGCACCTGTTCGCTACGCATGCTCCTTGCGATCTCGACGGCACGGCGCCATTTACGACGCCCGGTGACTTCACCACACCCAACGAGGCGTATTGGGCGCACGCCGAGCGCGTCGTCGACCTGGCGCGGGAGCGCGGGATCATCGCGATCTTGTATCCGACCTTTCTCGGATATCCGGATCCTCACTACCCGGGGTACGAGGGCCAGGCCGAGGGGTGGTACGACGAGGTTGTGGCGAACGGACCCGAGGGGTGCCGCGCGTACGGTGAGTACCTCGGCCGCCGATTCGGCGGTTACGCGAACGTGCTCTGGAGCATCGGCGCGGATCGGAACCCGGAAGGTGCTCGAGCGGGCCTCGAGGCGATGGCGGCCGGCATCAAGTCGACCGCGCCCGGCCAGCTGATGACCGCGCAGATGTTGCCGGAGCACTCAGCCGCCGAGCACTACCCGGACGCCGACTGGCTCGATGTGCTCAGCACGTACTCCTACTCGATCGTCCCGCGCCTGCTCCAACGCGACTGGTTGAGCGCCCCGACGCGGCCGTTCTTTCTCGTGGAGTCCGCGTACGAGAACGAGCACAACACGAGCCGGCTGCAGCTCCGCCGGGTCGCGTACTGGTCGGTGCTCGGCGGCGGCGTCGGGCACGTGATGGGCAACAAGCCGATCTGGATGTTCGACCCCGGGTGGAAGGAGGAAGTCGCGAGCGACGGCGCCGCGGGTCTCGCGCGCTGGGGAGCGTTCTTCCGGTCGATCGAATGGTCGACGCTCGTGCCCGACCACTCGAAGATGATCGTGTCCGACGGCCGTGGCGAGGACCGTGGCCTGAACCAGATCGGAGCGGCGCGGTCTTTGGATGGCAAGCTCGCAGTCATCTACGTGCCCGAACAGCGGCCGATCACGATCGAGACCGAGGCGCTCGCGGGTCCGTTGATTGTGGCCACGTGGTTCGACCCGGCCAGCGGACGGCGATTGCCGGCAGGGACGCTCGTCGTGGGCGGACCTGCCGTGCTCACGGCCCCGTTCCCGGAGGATGTCGTGCTTCTCCTGGAGGCGACCTCCACGCAGGGGAATGGGAGGTAGGCGATGCCGATATTGACCGTGAACGGACCGGTCGAGTCCGAGGAGCTAGGTCTGACCCTGGCGCATGAGCACATCTTCTGCGACACGTCGGGTGACTTTCGTGAGCCGCCTGCCCACATCGCGAGCCTGCTCGCCGACATGGACGTCGATCTCGAGGAGCGCATCACGCTCCCGAGTCTCGGCTTCCTGTGGCGCGAGCCGCAGTGGTCGGTGAGCAACCAGATCCTCGCAAACTATGAGGACGCAGTCGAGGAGTTGCGGTGGGCACGGCGCGTGGGCGTCAAGGCGGTGATCGACCCGACGCCGATCGGGCTCGGGCGAATGCCCGAGGCGCAGCGACGGCTGGGCGCCGAGCTTGGTCTCCACGTGATCGCCGGAACCGGCTACTACCGCGACAAGTTCCATCCGCCGGAGGTGGCGACGATGAGCGTCTCGGAGATCGAGGACGTGATTCACCGCGAGCTCGTCGAGGGCATGGACGGGACCGACATCCGAGCCGGGTTCATCGGCGAGCTCGGCACGAGCGGCGATCAGATCACCGCGAGCGAGCGGAAGGTGTTAGTTGCCGCCGCCCACGTGCAGGCCGCCACAAAGGTCCCGATCATGGTTCACACCGAAGGCATCCGCGACACCGTTCTGAGCGCGATCGCGCTGCTTGAGGCAGAGGGTGCCGACATCGAGAAGGTCCACATCTGTCACGTGAACCGGGCGCGGTGGTGGAAGGACGTGGTGAGCACCGGCGCGACGATCGGTCTCGACTGCTTCGGCTCGATCTTCGCGATCGATTCAGAGACGCGCGAGAACCCGAACGACTGGGACCGCATCGCAGACCTGCGCGAGATATTCGACGCCGGTCACGGAGACAAGGTTTTTGTCAGCAATGACATCTGCATGAAGATGCGTCTCCACAAGTACGGCGGCTGGGGCTATGACCACATCCAGACCAACCTGTACCCGTTCCTCCTGCGAGCCGGGTTCACCGACGCCGACCTGCGGCTGGTGTTCGAAGAGAACCCGCGCCGGTTTCTGGACACGCCGGCGAGAGACGGTGACACCGTGACGGTGCCGGCGGACGCTCGCGGCCCTTCGGTGGACGGCGGCACCGTTGCGGTGGACGCCGTCACCCCAACCGTGGACGGCGCCCAGTAATACTGGACGCCGTCCGGTTGAGAGGAGATCAGTGCTCGGGCGGGTAGACCGCGGCGGGTTCCATGAAGTCGAGCGCGTGCCCGCTGCCCGACTCGATGATGCACTTGAAGCCCGGCTCGGTGTCGAGGTAGTACCACTCGATGTGGTCGCCGATCCTTCCGATCGCCGTGCGGTCCAGCCCCATCGCGCGGAACTGCTCGATCACCTTTTCGGACTCCTCGCGCGTCTTGAACATGACCGCGATCGAGCCGATTCCCTCGCCCCTCGTGTCGAGCATCCGTTGCCACGGGTTGTCGCCGCCGAGTGGCTCGATCAACTCGAAGTTCATGTCTCCCACCTGGGTCTCGGCCCAGCGGATGTTGAAGAAGTCGACCGGCTTGCCGTCCATCTCGCAGTCGTGCATGACGACCTTGCCGTCGGACTCGTACACCTTCCACGGGCCCCAGCCGAACGCCTCGTGGTACGCCTCCATGCGCGACTGGAGGTCGCGGACGACGACCGAGATCTGCGTGATCTGATAGTCGAGTCCGTCGGGTTTTTCGGTGGGCGGGGCGTCGTCGGTCGGGTACACGTACGCCGGCTTGACGAAGTCGGCCGCGTGGCCGCTGCCGGACTCGATCAGGCACCCGAAGCGATCCTGGGTGTCGAGGTAGTAGTACTCGATGTGGTCGCCGATGTTCGCCTTCATAGTGACGGGCATCCCGCGCTCGGCGAACTCGCGCTTGACGGCCTCGCCCTCCTCCAACGTCTGGAACATGACGGCGATCGATGCGATTCCCTCACCGCGCTCGTCGATGAACTCCTTCCACAGGCTCGGTCCCTCTTTGGGCTCGAGCAGCTCGAAGTTCAGGTTGCCCACCATCACCTCGGCGCCCGTGAGGGTGTAATGGGTCGCCTCACCGTTCTTCTCGGTGTTGTGGTGCAACGGCGGGCGATGGTCGAACACGTCCCATCCACTCCAACCGAATGCGCGCCAATAGAGCTCCATCGTCTTCTCGAGGTCGCGCACGGCGAGCGACACCTGCGTGATCGGATATTGCAGACCCGCGTAGCCACGCGGCAACTCCTGGGGCATGGTCGTCATCGCGCCTCCTTGTCCGTCGCTCGTCGCTCGTCGTGATGTCCGTCTGTCCGGACATCTCATCGCCAGCCTCGCATCTTTACCCCTGGTTTGTCAAGGGTCGTTCGGTGTCCTTTTGCCCTGGTTGGACGTACAACATGACGTTATGGTTGCGCCCATGAACGACCCGGCGACCCGCCCTCTCCTCGCCGAGGATTTGATCGGGCGCACCCGCACCGAGCTTCCCACGCCGGCGCTCGTGCTCGACGTCGACGTGATGCGGCAGAACATCGCCACGATGGCCGCGTGGAACCGGGATCACGTCGCGGTGCGCCCCCACTTCAAGACGCACAAGTGCATCGAGATCGCGCGCGAGCAGGTCGCGAGCGGAGCGATCGGAGTGACATGCGCCACCGTCTGGGAGGCTGCGGCGCTCGTCGAGGGCGGACTCGACGAGATCCTGATCGCGAACGAAGTGGTGGGGCCGGCCAAGATCTCGCTGCTTGGCTCGCTCGTTCGGGACGCCGGGATAACTGTCGCCGTGGACGACGCCGACAACGCCGCGACGCTGGCCGGCGTCGCGCGCGACAACGGCGTCGAGCTCGGCGCGATCGTCGAGGTCGACGTCGGCCTGCACCGCGGCGGGGTCAGGTCCGTAGACGACGCGATCCGGCTCGCCCGTCACGTCGGCTCGCTCGACGGGCTTCAGTTGCGCGGCGTGATGGGCTACGAGGGACACGTGGTTACCGAGCCAGACGCCGCGGTCCGCCGCCGGCGAGCCGCGGTCGCGATGGACGAGCTCGCCGTCTTCGTCGATGCCCTGCGCGCCGACGGACAGCCGATCGAGATCGTCTCCGCCGGCGGCACCAACACGTTTGACATGACCGGCGCCGATCATCGTGTCACCGAGCTCCAGGCCGGCACCTACGTCGTCATGGACGGCGCCTACGCACCACTCGCGCCCGCGTTCCGCCCGGCGCTCACCATCATGGCGACGGTCGTAAGCCGACAGGGCGGGACCGCCGTGCTCGACTGCGGCACCAAGAGCCTCGCGATCGACGCCGCTCCGCCCACTCCCCCGACAGGCAGCGTCCGCGAGGTGCACGAAGAGCACACGCTCCTCGACGCCGGCGAGGGCGAGCCGCCGGCGGTCGGCGACGTGCTCGAGTTGATCGTCGGCTACGCCGGCGGAACGATCAACTTGCACGACGTGTATTTCGTGGCGGCGGGCGACCAGGTCGTCGACATCTGGCAGATCCGAGGGCGCGGCCCCGGGTGGACGTCCGGGCTCTCCCTCGCGCGAGAGTGACACGATCCCCGGTATGCCGCGGCCAGGCGACTTTCGCTGGCCTTCGCCGCGCCGACGGCTTCCTCGACGCCGTCGGCGCGCGAACGGCTCCCCAGATCAGTAACCCGCGCGCCGTCCCCCTTTCGTGTTCATGCTCGGTGGACCGCAGGATTCAGGCTACGGCCTGTGCGGGAGACGCTGAAGCCCCCGTTGGCCGAACCGATCGTCAGGTTGACGTACGAGCTTGGACCTTCGCCACACCACTCTCTACTCGACCAGAGGGCCGAGCCGGCCTGCTGTGCGGATACGAAATACATTCGATTGTCGGCCGGATCCTGAAATACGTAGAACTGCGGTCCTCCTGGGTCGGTCGAAAAACCTGGATCGCCTTAGTGGCAATGTCGTGGGAGTTACTGCACCACGGAGCGACCACCGAAACTTTCCGGTCTGCCGTCGGTCTCAGCGAGGGCTAGGTGTCACGCGCGACCGCGCCGATGCGCAACACCATGCCGTGGCCGCGCAACCAGGTCGGTTGGATCGCAAAAGCTGCAGAAGCCTCCTCCCCTTCATGCTGAAACTCGTGCGGGCCTCCCGGGCCCGGGGACGCATTTCGCGCTGACGAATGCGGCATGGCGGTAACGGCGCGACCACATCCGGTCAGAAAGCCCATCACGACGGGGGCTCGGCGCACCGGGCTGCGCGACCATCGGAGGTCCTGGTTAGGGCCGTCGGGCCGTAGGCGCTACCGCCACGCCCCGCACGTGGCTCGACAATTGGACCGCGTCGCTCCACGACGTGGGCCACGGCTGTGGGCAACGGTTGTCGCGGGCGCTTGCAGCCGCGGACAACGACGACACCGTCCACGCACCTGTCGAGCGGAGACGATCGCCGTCCGCTTCGGCGTTCCTGACTAGTCACACGCCGCATCCCCGTATGCCACGGCGTTCAGCGCAGCCGATCGATTCGGGCCGAGCGAGCCAGCTCGCGTGCTCGATCCGGATCGAGCACGCCGGGGCCTGGCACCGAGGCGTTGGCCGCCGCGGCGGCCAGCGACGCCCGTAGCGCGTCGGGCGAGTCGGCGCCATCGGCCATCGCGATCGCCAGAGCGCCGAGCGCGGCATCGCCGCTGCCGACCGGGTAGGGCCCGGTCGCGCGAAGCCGCCCGATCCATCGATCGCGGGCCTCGTCGACCATCGCCATCCCGTGTGCGCCGCACGTGACCACGCATGCGCCCGCGCCACCCGCGAGCTCTCGGAGCGCGTCGGCCGCGTCAGCGGCCCACTCCAGAACCTCCTCGCCGGGCGGTGGCGAGGACCCGACCGCGGCGCCGGCCTCGGCCGCGTTCACCTTGACCAGCCTCGGCCGGGCGGCCAGCGCGTGGGTCAGCGGCTCGCCGTGGGTGTCGACCGCCGTCATGACTCCGAGGCCGCGGGCCATCTCGACGAACCGGGCATAGCCGTCTTCGGGGGCGCCGGCGACTAATCCCCCAGAGAGGCACAGGAACCGTGCGCCACCGATGACCTCGGCCGCTCGGTCCTCGAGCTCTGACCAGGCCGAGTCGGGGATCGGCGGGCTGTTCTCGTAGAACTCGGTCATGCCCGCCGTCGGGTGCGAGGCATCGGCGATGCTGATCGACATGCGGGTCTCGCCACCCGTCCAGCTGACCGTCGCCGGTATTCCCTCGGCCTCGAGCGACTCGGCAATCCAGCGGCCGCCGTGGCCCGCGAGGATTGCCAGCACATGCGACTCGTGACCCAGGTTGTGGATCGCGCGCGCGACGTTCAGGCCCTTGCCGCCGGCGACCGCGAGCACCCGCGTGGGGCGATGGATCTCCCGCGGCCGCAGCGCGTCGACCTCGTAGAACCGATCGATGGAGGGGTGACCCGCGACGACGGCGATCATCGATCAGGAGGTAATCAAGTCTCGCGCCGAACCCGGGCCCTCGTCATCCGGGACGCGTGAGCCGCTCGCCCGGCTGGCGAGCGGCTCGGTTCTTGTCGGCGCTTGCCGCCGATGGTTCTGCGAGCCCACGATCGCTACGACTAGGCCTCTGTCTCCTGACCTAGAAGCGCACCAACGTGTTCTTGCTCCGGGTTGGCCTCAGGCTCGGACTTCGCTCTCGGCGAACGTGCCGACGTGTTCTTCCTCGGGATAGTCGGCGGGGTGTGACTCACCCTCGGCAAAGGTGCCGTGATGCACCGCTGGCTTGGTCGGGGCGGATGTCGGGTTGGGGTTTGAGTTGTCGGGCATGCGGACCTCTCTCGGTGGCTGTGCGGCGGTCACGGGGCCACAAACATTCCGCTTGTGGATTCCGTCGCCGGATCAGGAGTAAGTGGGGCCTCGGTGGACGAGTCCGGGCTGGGGAGCGCGGCGGCGGCTTCGGTCTCGCGGGCCAGAAACGCGCCGAGCTCCGCGATTGTGCTCATCAGCGGCGCCGGGAAGACAACGGTGGAGTTCTTGTCGACCGCGACCTCGGCCAGGGTCTGGAGGTTGCGGAGCTGGAGCGCCAGCGGGTGGGCCATCATCACGTCGGAGGCGTTCGCGAGCTCTCCGGCGGCGAGTGCTTCGCCCTGGGCGGCAATGATCTTCGCGCGCTTTTCGCGTTCGGCCTCGGCTTGGCGGGCCATTGCACGCTGCATGCTGTCGGGCAGCTGGATGTCCCGGAGCTCGACGACGGTGACCTTGATTCCCCACTCCTCGGTTTGCACGTCGAGGATCTCGCGGATGTTCTGGTTGATCGCGTCGGTCTCGGACAGAGTCTCATCGAGCGTGTGGCGTCCGACCACCGCGCGAAGGGTGGTCTGTGCGATTTGGCTGATCGCGGACTCCACGTTCTCGATCGCGACCACCGACCGGATCGGATCCTCCACTCGGTAGTAGGCCACCGCGGACACGTCGATGCTGACGTTGTCTTTGGTGATGATCCCCTGGGACTGGATCGGCATCGTGATGATCCGCAACGACACGCGATGAACACGATCGACAAACGGGAAAATGAAAATTAATCCCGGTCCGCGTGCCTCTCCCTTGACCTTCCCGAGCTCGAACACGACTACCCGCTCGTACTGCTTGATGATGCGTACCGACATCGCGCTGAGGATCAACGCCGCGATAACGAGTATGACGATCACGTAGATAGCGACCATGGTCTTGCCTTTCTGGCTCTGTTGGGCCGCGCGACGACCGTGAGGTCTTGCGCACGCCGGCCGCTTGCTGGAGCCGGAGAACTTGGCCGCCGAAGATTGGGGCAGGCCTCCCACCGATGCTACACCGTGCAACACGGCGACAACGCCGTCTTCCCGATTCCGAGCTCGCCCCGCATTACCAACGAACGGCTTTCACCCCGGTCGATGTCGTTGATGAACCCATCCAGCACCGCGCTCTTCGGTCCGGCCGAGCAGGGTGTCGCGCCGCGCTAGTTCGGCAAGCCCATGCTGACGTCGTCGCCTTTAGGGCTGCGCGTGCGGCTGCTTGGGAAGCAGGCGGTGACTGTCGACGACGCCGCTGGCGACGTCGACGAGCTTGCGGTTGGCGGTGCGCGAGTGCTCGCGGAGCATCTCGAAGGCGCTGACGTCGTTGATGGAGTGGCGTTCCATGAGAATGCCCTTCGCACGCTCGATGAGGGCACGACGCCCGAACGCGCCTTCGAGGTCTTGGTATTCGGCGAAGCGTCGTAGCACGATGTCGATCGAGCTCTGCCAATCCTCGACGTCGTCGTCACTGATGTGGGCGAAGACGCCGCGCTTGGACGCCTCCTTGACGAATTCTGGATCACGCGCGTGGATCAGCACGATCACCGGACAGGTGGCTTCGCGCACGATCTTCTCGATCAGGCCGAGCGCGTGGTCGGAGCTTTCTCCGAGCCCGACCAGCGCGACGTCAGGCCGCTCGCGGGCGGTCACGGCTCCTACATCTGCGATCTCGATCTCCCGGGCAATCACCTCGTGCCCGAGAGCCGCGACGATCGGCGCGACCAGAGCGAGGCGGTCCTTGCGCTCGTTCGCGATCAGCACGCGCAGATGCTCGGTGTCGCGGTAGTTCATGAGGGCCCCAGACCACTCTGATTGTATCCCGGCCAGCGACTGTCGAGACGACCGCCCGCTGCCTTGCGACCGGGTGTATGGTTGGGTTCACGTCCGCTCCGAACCTCGGCGGGCGGTTTCCGGCTCCAGCTCTCGGTCGGCGTCGCGTACGGACCGAATCCGGTCAGCGCCGACAGTCAGCGTCAGGAGCCGAAATTGTCTATCTCCACACCGAACCGGGCGACCAACGGGGCGCCCCCGACCTCTGCGGGCCTCTCCGAGGGTCTGCCTCAGTACGTTCAGGACTTCGTTCGCAAGCCGCGTCGGTTGCTGATCGACGGCGAGTGGGTGGAGGCCGTGAGCGGGAAGACGTTCGAGACGCTCAACCCGGCGACTGAGGAGAGTCTCGGGTTGGTGGCGCACGGCACTGCGGAGGACGTCGAGCTGGCTGTGCGTGCGGCCCGTCGGTGCTTTGACGACGAGCGCTCGGAGTGGCGGCGGATGACGCCGTCGGACCGCGGAAAGGTCATCCATCGGATCGGCGATCTGATCGAGCAGCACGCAGACGAGCTGGCCATGCTCGAGACGCTCGACAACGGCAAGCCGCTGACGATCGCCAAGGCCGCGGACGTCGCGCTGTCCGCCGACCTATTCCACTACATGTCGGGCTGGGCGACGAAGATCGAGGGCAACACAATCCCGATCTCGGCCCTCACTTCACCCGGATCTGAGTTCCATGCCTACACCCGCAAGGAGCCGGTGGGCGTCGTGGGGCAGATCATTCCGTGGAACTTCCCGTTGCTGATGGCTGCCTGGAAGCTCGGACCGGCGCTGGCGGCGGGCGTAACCGTGGTGCTCAAGCCCGCCGAGCAGACGCCGCTGTCGGCGCTGCGACTCGGTGAGCTGATGCTGGAGGCTGGGCTGCCCGCCGGCGTGGTCAACATCGTCACTGGGTTCGGGGACGCCGGTGCCGCGCTCGCGGCCCACGACGGCGTCGACAAGGTCGCATTCACGGGCTCGACCGAGGTCGGCCGACTGATCGTCCAGGCCGCGGCGGGCAATCTCAAGAAGGTCACGCTCGAACTGGGTGGCAAGAGCCCGCAAGTGCTCTACAAGGACGCCGACATGGACTTGGCGATCCCCGGCGCCGCGAACGGCATCTTCTTCAACCAGGGTCAGTGCTGCAACGCCGGTTCGCGCCTGTACATCGAGCGCGACGTCTACGACGAGGTTGTCCAGGGCATCTCCGACGAGGCCAGGAAGATCAAGGTCGGCCCCGGGCTCGACCCCGACACTCAGATGGGTCCGCTGATCTCCGCCGAGCAGCACGACAAGGTGCTCGGCTACTTGTCCTCGGGCCTTGATGCCGGCGCCAGCGCTCCGGCCGGTGGCGGACGGGCGGGGGATCTCGGGTACTTCGTGCAACCAACCGTCCTCACCGACACCACGCCTGAGATGAAGGTGGTGCGCGAGGAGATCTTCGGCCCGGTCGTGTGTGCGATTCCGTTCGGTTCCGAGGACGACGACGTCATTCAGAGCGGCAACGACACGAACTACGGTCTCGCGTCGGGGATCTGGACGCGCGACATCAACAAGGCGTACCGGACCGCGCACCGTCTGCGCGCGGGCACGGTGTGGATCAACTGCTACAGCGTGTTCGACGCCGCGATGCCGTTCGGCGGCTACAAGGAGTCGGGCTGGGGCCGGGAGATGGGCCACAACGCGCTCGATAACTACCTGGAAACCAAGTCCGTCGTCACTCAGCTCGCGTAGTGAAAGCCCGTGCGATGGCGGGGCCTCGCCTGGCCCCGCCACTCGCCGGCGCTTTCGACGACATCCTGCACGCGCGGCACAAGGACCCGCGCGTGGTGCTCACCGTCTGACCACCCGGTACCGACTGAATCACCCTCGAGGAGAAGTCCCCATAGGTGCGTTCGTCGCTGGCGCGATCACCAACGAGGGCGGGGATTGATCGAGCAGGAGTTCGCACCAGACACAGGTAGGGCCGAGGTCCTGCGAGAATCCCCATGTCTCGCAGAGCTTGTCGACGAGTGACAATCCGAGGCCGCCTGGGGTTTCGGGGTCATGCGGGAGCATGCAAGGTGTCAGGGGCGAGCCTGGATCGGTGACGGCGATTCGAAGTCGGTCATCGAATGTCGTCACGTCTACGGTCAGGGCTTGGCGAGGGCCGACGTTTGCGTGGACCACGCCGTTGGTGACGAGCTCACTGACGAGCAGCGCAACGTCTGACGCTGTGGTGGCGGGAATGTGGCCCTTAAGCTGTGCGTGCACCGACCTGCGGGCCCGGGTGGGTGCATCGTTACCGCCGGGAATCCGCATGGAGATCGATCGTTGCGAATCCGGGCGCTGGGACGCCGACGCCGTCATGCGGCAGCCAGCGTCCGAGTCAGTATCGGCCGCGACTGAGGGGTCCGAGGGCCACACGCTTCGCCCCAAGCGCGTGGCCGACGACCCCTCCTTCGTGTGATCGCGCGATCTGCTCGTGAAGGTGCCCCATTCCTCACGAGGCGATCGCCCGGAGCGGCTGTTAGTTGCCGTCGAGCTGATGGCACAGCGCGACCTCGGAGTTCAAAATGCGAGCTGGGCGGGTGAGCAGCACGTGGCCGCTCGGCAAGTCGGCGTCCCGGCGCGCGGGCTGCTTCGCAACGGGGCGGCCCCAAGCCGGCAGGAAGCGCCGTCCCAAGGCGCAGGCCCAACGCCGAGCCACAAGAGGCACAGAACCAGGGGCCAAGCTCGGCGCGCGATGAGTACCGCACTTCCACTCCTAACGGGAGCTGCGTTGCCTTTGCAACGCCCCCGCAAGCCGCCGAGAGGCCGCTCCAGACGCGCCATACGCTTTCTTGTCCTGGACCCCGAGGCGGCTCACCCATCAGGCGGGCACAGTCGGCGTCCAGACCTCGACTGTACTCCGATGAGGCCGCCGGGGCACGACAGAATCTCCCACGGACGATTAGCGCGCACGACGCCTGGGTTGAGCGGCCCGACCCTCGCGGGGCGGGGCTCCGGTACCGGCCGCTGGGGAGGGCACGTGCCAGTGCTCCGCCGGGGTCGAGCTGGGGCTCCACATCGCCTTGACCAAATACAAACCGCATCGAAAGACCGCGTCTGAGCAGGCTCCGAATGCGTTGACGTTAAGCCGCGCGTCCGCTTCAGGCGCATGCTCAGACGGCGGAGGACTCGCACGAGTGAGCAGCACAGACAGCGCAGCGCGACGAGGTCGGCGATGAGCGACCTCGGGCCAGCGGATCGCGACCTTCGGCCGGCTTTGGTTGAGCCTGTTCGGTCAGAGACAGCGGGCGGGTCGGGGTCCGAACGAGGATTGGGGCGAGTTGTTTATGCAGCGACGGTGTGCGCGTCCCGTGTGGTCGGTCGGGTGAAGTGTCGAACGCCGTCGGCGAAGCGGGCGACGTCCGTTTTGGCGGTGGCGAAGCTGGTCATCCAGCGGACGAGGTTCTTCGATGCGTCCCAGGTCCAGAAGAACGACCAGTTCTGGAGTGGTTCGATCGCGGGCTCGGGGAGGCGGGCGAAGATGCTGTTGGCCTGTGGTGCTCGGAGCATTTCGACATGGGGCGTGTCCGCGATTCGGTCAGCCAGCAGGGCCGCGGCGCGGTTGGCGTGGCGGGCGTTGTCGAGCCAGAGTTGGTCTGTGAGGAGCGCGTCGAACTGGGCGGCGATGAATCGCATTTTTGACGCCAGCTGGCCGGCTTGCTTGCGAGCGAACCGCGCGCGGGTGGCGAGTTCTGGGCGGAGGTAGATGACGGCTTCGCCGTAGACGAGGCCGTTCTTGGTTCCCCCGAAGGTGAGCACGTCAACGCCGGTGTCGACGGTGAGCTCACGCAGCGAGCATCCGAGGGCGGCGGCGGCGTTGGCGATCCTGGCTCCGTCCATGAACAGCAGCAGGCCGTGCGTGTGGGCGAGTTCGGCGAGCTGGGTGATCTCCTCGACGGTATAGACGCTGCCGAGTTCGGTGACCTGGCTGATCGCGAGGACCCTGGGTTTTACGTTGTGCTCGCCTCGGGCTGGACGGAGCAGGTCGGTGATCGCGTCCGGGCGCAGTTTGCCGTCATCGCTCGGGATATCGATGAGCTTTGCCCCGGTGAAGCGCTCGGCTGCCCCGCACTCTTCGACGTTGATGTGAGCACCGGAGGGACAGATGACCGCCTCGTGAGGCGCCAAGATGCTCTGCAGGGCGACCACGTTTGCGCCGGTGCCTCCATAGGTGAGGAGCACCTCGACGTCCGCGTCGAGCAGATCGCGGAACTTCCGAGTCGCGCGGCGGGTCCACGGGTCATCGCCGTATGGCCCGGCGCTGCCGGTGTTGGCGGCGATCAGCGCTTCGATCACATGCGGGTGGGCGCTGGCGACGTTGTCGCTGGCGAAGCTGTGGTTGGGGGGCTCAGCGACGTTCATGTCCTCAAGATCCGCCCATCCGAGTCTAAAGTCAACGCATGGATCTGTTGGCCAGCCGAAAGCACAGATATTGTCTGGGGTGTGGAGTTGCAGCGGTTGCGTTCGTTTGTCGAGGCTGCACGGTTGGGGTCCTTTGCGGCGGCCGCTCAGGCGCTTGGGTACACGCCGCCGGCCGTCTCTCAGCACGTTGCTTTGCTGGAGCGCGAAGTGGGGTGCGAGCTGCTCGTGCGTGGCGCCCGCGGCGTGCGGGTCACCCCGGCCGGCGAGGTACTGCGCTCCCGCGCCGAGCGGCTGCTCGCTGACGCTCACCTCGCCGAGCTTGCCGTGCGGGAGACGGCCGGGCAGCTGCGCTCGCTCCGCGTCGGGGCGTTTCCGAGCGCGGCGCAGTATCTGCTGCCGGATGCGCTCGAAGGGCTGGCGTCGGCTCATCCCGATCTCGAGCTGACCTTGCTTCATTTCGAGCCGCCAGACGGGCTCGCGCAGCTCGCCGCCGGTGATGTCGACGCTGTCGTCACCCACCGCTACCCGGGCGTGACCTGGTCTGCGCCCACCGACGTCCGATTGCGACCCGTGCTGCACGACCCCCTCACTCTGATAGTCCCCGCAGCTCACCGGCTCGCCGGTCAGGAGGTGATCGCGATCGCAGAGTTGCGGGATGAAGTGTTCGTCTCCGGGACGGCGCACGATCCAAACCGCATCGCTCTCGAGCTGGCCTGCGCGACCGCGCGGTTCGCGCCGAAGATCGCGTTTGAGACCGCCGACTACGCGGTCACGGCGACCCTTGTCGCGAAGGGGTTCGGGATCGCGCTGGTACCAGAGCTCGCCCGGCCACCGACCCCCGAGCACGTCGTGTCGAGCATTCGTCTCGAACCGGCCGGCGAGCCGATCGCCCGCCAGATCAGCCTTGCCCATCGCACCAGCGAGCGTTCGCCGCTCGTCCGGGAGCTCTTGAACAACCTACGAGCGAACAGGGGATACGGAGAGCGGTAGACGCGTGCGCCTACCCGACTCCTTCCACCTCAGGCTCGCACCGGTGACCAGCTGGATCTGATGCCAGGACGGAGCTCGTGCTAGGTGCGGCTGAGCGTGGCCTCGGTGATGAGACGCGCGGTGTGCACGATGCTCGTCACCGCCGCTTCGGAGCCGAGGCCGTAGAGGTCGGTGAGCGTCAGGACGGCCTCGGCGCTGATCACGACAGCGAGGTCGCGCCGCAGCTGCTCGAATGTTGCCGCATCGATCCCGCGTTTGCGCCGGGAGAGCGGAGCCAGCGCCTGATCGATGAGGGCGAAGCGATACCCCGGCCGCACGGCGCGAGCCGTGCCACGGACGATCGAGACCGACATGAGCGCGCGGATCGCGCCCTGCCGCTCGATGACGAGCTTTGCCAGAACCTCGGCGGCGTAAGCGACCCGCGCGACCGGATCACGGGGATCGGCGCCTTCCGCGAGCGCGGCGGCCGGGTCGGGCTCGATGCCGGTCAGCGCTTCCTCGAGCAGCGACGCGAGATCAGGGAAGTAGCGGTAAGCGGTCGGTTCGGAGACGAGCGCTGCGCGAGCGACGGCCGGCATGTTGATGTCCGCGCCGGCCGTGATCAGCTCCTGACAGGCCGCGATGATCGCGGTGCGTGTGCGGCGCTTCTGGTTGACCCGGCCATGCTCCTCGGGCGTGCCACTCATTGTTGCTCCCTGTTCCGCGTACTGGATCGCTCGTCAATGAGCACTCTCGTAATGATAGTCATCTTGCATAAGAGATGCCCGTGCGCTAGCCTGCCTCGTGATAGTCAACTCTCACGAACGGAGCCAGCATGTCTGAGGCGTCGATCGTTGGACCCCAGGATGGAGAAGTGGTGCTTCCCGGCCCCGTCCAGGTGCGCATGGTTGAAGATGGCAGCGGAACCGCTCACCGCCTCGCGGTCGCCCTCCTCACCGTCCCTCCGCGCACTGAGGGGCCACCGCCGCACTGGCATCAGAAGCACGACGAGACGTTCTATGTGATCGCGGGCACCGCGCGCTTCACCGTCGGCGACACCCAGCATGAGGCACCCGCCGGAACGTTCGTCTCCGTACCCGTCGGCGCCGAGCACACCTTCGCCAACCCGGGCGACGAGCCGGCGATGATTCTCAACACGTTCACCCCCGATCTCTACGTCGATTACTTCCGGGACCTCAGCAAGCTGGCGGCGGCGGGCGAGATGACCCCCGGGGCCATCCTCGCGGTAATGGCGCGCTACGCGACCTACCCGGCGGGCACGCCCGCGCCCGGCAACACCGACTGAAGGCACGACATGACCACGAACATCATCAACGGCCTCTATGCCGACGACCTGCAGGTGACGATCGATCAGCAGGGTCAGGGCCGATCCCTCCTGCTCCTCCACGGAGGCGGCGGGCCGCCGTCGATGGGGGCGCTTCCGTCCGCTCTGTCCGAGGACTTCGAGGTCATCGCGCCCGTGCATCCCGGGTTCGCCGGCACGCCGCGACCGGAGTGGTTCGACGGGATCGACGACATCGCACTGAGCTACCTGCAACTGCTCGAGCAAAGAGACCTGCGCGACGTGCTCGTGGTCGGGTCATCGATCGGGGGGTGGATCGCCTCCGAGATGGCGGTACGCGAGCACGAGCGCATCACCGGCACCCTCCTCCTCAACGCCGTTGGAATCAACGTTGACGGGATCGCGCTTGCCGACTTCTTCTCCCTAACGCCCCAGGAGCTGATTGCGTACTCGTTCCACAACCCCGCCGTCGCACCTGACCCGACCCAGCTTCCACAGCAGGCACGCGACATCCAGGCCGCCAACGCCGCGACCCTCACGGTGTACGCCCGCGAGCCCTACATGCACGATCCAAAGTTGCGGCGGCGGCTCGCGCTCGTCCCGACGCCGGTCGCGGCGATCTGGGGCGAGAGCGACCAGATCGCGCCGGAACCCTACGGGCGCGCGTACGCCGCCTCATTCCCTAACGGCCGGTTCGAGCTGATTCGGGAGGCCGGGCATCTCCCTCACCTCGAGCAGCCCGAGCAGGTCCTCGAGGCGATCCATCGCTTCGCGGACGAGACGATTCGCTCGGCCACGACCCAGCCCGGGTAGCGCATGTCCGGCACACACCGGTTCATCCACGCGCGGCCGTGGTTGAGGTAGCGCGAGCTCTCCGAGAACCCTGGCTCGTCGTCTGCCGTAGGCGTGAGCGCACGCGCCCGTTGCCCGGAGACCGGGTCCTCCCCTGCCACGCCCGTCGGTTGCTGCGCGGCCACGCAGCGGAGTAAAGTCGTCGCAGTTGGACGCTGATTGCGGTCGACCGTTGTTGGGCGCACTCGGGGTTCAGCACATCATCGAATGGCGCGTCTGCGGCGGCCCGTCTGGCGGCTAAGCGAGGCGCTGCAGAGCCAACACAGCTCCCGCGGCAGAGAAAGTGGTGTACGCGGTGCGCGCCGATCGAAGCCAGCTTTTCTATAGCAGTCGCCCAATCCGTCGATGGGGCGGCGCCTGCAGCGCGCCCTCGCCTATGCGGTGCCGCGCTCAAGGTCGACGGCCCACTGGCCGTCGATGCTCCGATTCAGACGACCAGGGCGAATGATGCGAGCCAGGCTTCGACGTCATGGGCTCTCTTGGCTCGGTTGCGGCAGCGCTCAACGCAGACTCGCTGACAATGCGTACCCAACCCCCGATTGCAGGCTGTCCGACGCAGAGCTGACAGTGCCGGCAACCGCAACCGAGGGCAAGACCACAGCCGTGGCAGAGCCGGTGGGTTCGGCGATCCGGTCGATTTCATGGCGGTAGCCGCCGCACCGTCGCTGCCTGGCGCGTCGGTCTCGCTTGGTCGGGATTTGCTCGTCGGTGTCGGTGTCGTCGTTGCCATTGCGGTGACGTTCGTGCTGGCGCCGATCGGCGGTTCGCTTGGTGCGATGCGGCTCGAATCTGCGGGCCGCCTGCTGGTCGCGGGGCTTCCGGTGGCCGTTGGCCTGTACGCCTGGCGCGGGGTTCCGTTCGGGCGCCTGGGCATCCTGCTGGTTGTCAGCGGCGTGGTGTGGCTGGTGGTCACGTTCGCGCTCGCGGACACAGCGCTCGCCTACAGCATCGGTCGCGTCGCCGACTGGGTCGGCTGGGCCGCACTCGTGTACGTGATCCTCGCTTTCCCCGAAGGGCACCTTGTCGATCGGATAGACCGCGTACTGGCCGCGTCGTTCGGATTCGTCGTCGCGGTGCTATGGCTCCCGACGGCGCTGTTGGTCAATCGCTACCCGACTCCTTCGGAATGGGTGACCTGTTCGGCGAACTGCCCCCACAACGCGTTCATGATGGTGGGTCACCAACCAGGGATCGTGGCAGGCGTGGTGATACCGCTGCGCGAGCTGCTGGTCGTGCTGCTCTTCCTCGGGGTCGTGGCCCGGCTTGTCCAGCGCATCGTCTCCGCGAGCAGGATTCGTCGCAGGACGCTGACCCCGGTGCTGGCGGTCGCGGTGGCCGGAATCCTGGTTACTGCCTTCGGCCTGGTAGTGCGTCAGCTTACCCCCGGCGCTTCGGCGCTGACGGTCACGCGGTGGCTGGCCGCGTTCGCGCTTCCGGCGATGGCGCTGGCGTTCCTCCTAGGGCTGGTGAGGTGGCGGCTGTACGTCGCCGCGTCGCTGCGTCGGTTCGCGGCGTCGATCGGTTCGTCGGCGGGGCCCGGTGGGGTGCGTGATGCGTTCGCGGACGCGTTTGAGGACCCGACCCTCGCGATCGTTTACCCGGTGGGTGAGGATCGCTGGGCCGCGGCCGACGGGCGCCCGGTCGACGGTCCCGTGGCGACTGCCGGCCGCAGCGTGACTGACCTCCACGATGCCGGCGGCAGCGTGGTAGCTGTGATGATTCATGACCAGGCGCTCGAGGCCGAGGCGGCGTTCATCAACGTGATCGGGTCCTACGCGAGTCTGAGTTTGGAGAACCACCGGCTCGCGGCCGACGTCGCACACCTGGTCAAGGAAATGCGCGAGACGCGAGCGCGTGCGACGGCAAGCGCCGATGATGCTCGCGAGCAGATCGAGCGAGATCTGCATGACGGAGCTCAGCAACGGCTGATCGCGTTGAGGATCAAGCTTCAGCTCGCGGCCGACCGACATGCCGATGCGGCGCCTGACACCACTGAGGAGCTCAACCAGCTGGGAGCGGAGGTGCAGCTTGCGATCGACGAGCTCCGGGCCTTTGCCCAAGGTGTGTTCCCGGCCGTGCTCGGCGACTTCGGGCCGGTCACGGCGCTCAAGCAAGCCGTCCTGGCTGCCGCGGTTCCAACGACCGTGAGCGGAGTGAACGTGGGCCGGTACCGACCCGAGGTCGAGAGGACGATTTACTTTTGCTGCCTTGAGGCCCTGCAGAACACCTATAAGCACGCCGAGACCGCAACCGGCGCGCACGTCAGGATCGCCGCACGAGGTCGTGAGCTCACCTTCGAAGTCACCGATAACGGCCTCGGATTTGATGTTGGCGCGGTCGCGCGCGGCGCCGGACTGCGCAACATCCACGATCGTGTCGCCTCGCATGGTGGGTCCCTGACGATCGATGGGGCGCGCGGGCGGGGGACGCGCATCACGGGCGCGATACCAGTTAGCGCAGCCTCGAGTGACCATGCCGGGAGCGATGACACTTCCGACTGGCCAAGCTTCTTGCGGGCCCGCGGCTAGCCGTAGTCGTCCCACAGGCGTCTGAGCAATCCTCCGCAGAGCGCCTCCTTGGGAACGATCTCGGCGGCACAGCCACGACTACCGTCGCTTGGGAGCGGCCCGGCGGTGACGAGCACAACGATCGCTCGAAGATCGCGCGATGCGATCTGCCGTGCCGCCGCAAGCCCCCCGATACCCGGCATGCAAACGTCCATCAGCACCAGGTCGGGCCGAAGACGCTCGGCTCGCTCGATGCCCTGTTCGCCGGAGCTAGCTGTTCCAACCCACTCAAACCCGGGCGTGGCGTCTATGACCGCGTGGGCGACATCGTGGAACGCGAGCTGGTCGTCGACGACCAAGACGCGGACCGTCGGGCTGACAGAACCGAGGGGCGCCACTGCGCCATACTGACGGCACCAGCGCCGCCGGTCGACAGTACGCGCATGTGTAAATGGTGTGAGCACGCACGCCGCGCGGCAGACCTGAGCGAGGTCCCTCGATGTTTCCAGGTGTCGCGCAGGCGGATGCCGTGACCGCCGCTGCAGGCCGCGCTAAGCCGAGGCTGACGAGACCCGGGAAACCACTCCGATCGGGGTCGGGGCACCGCTCCGCTTGCACTCTCTGAAGAGTGGTGCGTCCACGCTTGTGCCGAGGGTCGCCGATAGAGGAAACTGAACGATGCTTGGAGCGCCGTCTCAGACGAGTCTCGACGTTTTCGGGTAATCCTGCAAAGACTCAGGTTAGTGAGGCGTTTCAATGGCGGTCGGACCTGTACAGCTCATTGTCGTAGGCTTCAACCACCCGGAATTTCACGGCGAGATCATTGCTGAGCTTGAGCGTCTGCATGACGAGGAAACGGTTCGTGTGATCGACGCGCTCGCCGTTCACAAGGACGCCGACGGCGAGATCGAGGTGCAGCACCTCAGCACCCTCAGCAAGGAAGAGGCCATCGAGGTCGGCAGCACAATCGGCGCTCTCATCGGCCTCGGGATCGAAGGCGAGGAGGGAGCCGAGGAAGGCGCCGCGCTCGGCGCTGAGGCCGCAGCCGACGGCGTTGAGATCTTCTCTGACGAGCAGGCATGGGATGTCCTCGAGCAGATCCCGAACGACTCGGCCGCAGCGCTCGTTCTGCTCGAGCATCACTGGGCGGTCCCGTTGCGCGACGCGATTGCGCGCGCCGGCGGTTACCGGATCGGCGACGGCTTCATCAGTCCACTTGACCTGGTCGGAATCGGACTCATGTCGGCCGAGGAGGCGCAGGCGCTGCATGCCTCGGAGACTGCCGGAAGCGTCAGCTAACCGAGCCCCAAACCCAGGAGGTGTGAGATGTTTGCATGTCGCAGAGTTGCGCGCCGTACGTCTCGGCGCGTCGCCCGTCGACGCTAGAAGCGTTAGTGCTCGGCCGCATTACCAGCGGCCGAGCGCTTCAAGGGTCGCTTAGTCGGGGGTGGCGTGGACGGTGTGGCGAGCCGGCTAGCGTGACCGGGAACCCCTCCCGGTACCCGCCTATCACATGGACGAGGACTTGATAAACACGGCCCTCGCCACCCTCGGCCCAGCGACGGGCGGAATGACTACGAGTGATGCCAACCATGAGACGGGAGAGCGGTTGGACAGAACACTTCGATCGCAACGGTTCCGAACCTGTGCGACGCGGCCCGATGGTCGACGCCCCCGGCGCAGCTCCTTGAAGCCGGTCTCCGACCCGAAGGCTACCCGTAGGGGGACGGTGGATCGCGGTCTGCGGAGAAGTTCGCCGCCGGCGGCGATCGGACGGATCATCCGGTTTGGATGATGGCTCCGGAGCGTGCCTGTTGAAACGTAGCCGCGTGGCGAATTCGACCCCGATGCATGGTACGGGCATCCTGACGAGGGTATCGGCTGGCGTAGGCGTTATTGGATGGCCTGAGAGCGGCGCGTGGGTCAAGTCTTCCTCTTCTCACTGACGGCCGCGCTGAATCCTTCGCTGCTGACCGCCGTGACGGTCATGCTGACGCTAGACAGACCGAAGCGGCTGCTGGAGGGCTACCTGCTGGGGGCGCTGGTCACAAGCATCACCTGCGGGCTGGTGCTCGTGTTCGCGCTACCGAATTCGAGCACGTCGAGTACGGCCAAACACGGCGTCGACCCGGTCCTCAACATCACGCTCGGGGCGCTCATCCTCGTCATCGTGTTTGTGGTCGCAACCGGTCGTGACAGACGACGCCGGGCGTGGAGCGAGCGCAAACGCGAGCGGGCCAAGACCAAAGCACCACCGCGGTGGCGGCGCCAACTGAGCAAAGGCTCGGCCCGCGACACGTTTGTCGTCGGGGTGCTGCTCAGCTTCCCCGGGGCGTCCTACATCGCCGGGATGGATCTCCTGCACAAACAGCAGCTCGGGACAGCGGTCACGGTGATCGCCGTCGTCGCGTTCAACCTGATCATGCTCAGCCTGTTAGAGCTGCCGCTGCTCGGATATGCGATCCGGCCGGAGTGGACCGCCGCCGCCGTGCAACGTTTCAGCAACTGGCTCACCCACCGTGGCGGACGGGTCGCCCTCATCGCCGCCGCAGCAGCCGGCGCCCTCATGATCGCCCGCGGCCTCATCAACTGGTGAGCTCAACGCAGCACGACTCGGCGCTCGACGACCGACGGGATCGCCGCGGCCGCGGCCGTGGTCATCCTGATCGGGTGATGCGTCGAACGCGATCGCCGCAGAGGATCGAGCGAGACCAATCAACCCCGGGATAGGACCGACACGGCCAGCCTGGGAACGAGGAGGCGCGTGTGAGAGGCACGGGACGGGTGGTGTTCGTCGCAGTTCTGTTACTGATCGCCGGCACCCTCAACATCATCTACGGCATCGCCGCCGTCGGCAACGCCCATTTCTTCGCCAACACCCAATACGCGTTCTCGAGCCTGCACACCTGGGGATGGATCACGATCATCGTCGGCATCATCCAGCTCACCGCCGGCGCCTCCCTGTTCGGAGGAGGAGGCTACGGCCGGTTCATCGGCATCTTCGCCGCGACCATCGGCGCGCTCGAGTCGCTGCTGTCGATCGGCGGGACCCACCCATGGTGGTCGCTCGCGATCTTTGCCCTCTGCGTGTATGTCCTGCATGGGCTGGTCGTCTTCGGGGACGACCTGCCGGACACAACCTAACCACGCCCCAGCGCGACGAGAACAAGCGCGCCTTCATCTCTGGCAGGTGAAGCTGGCGGACGAAGGGAGCGCTTCAAGCGCACCGAACTACCCGAGGTGGCTACGCAACCACCTACTCGTCGATCCGAGCGGTGGCTCGAGAAGCGCATCGAGCGCAAGGGTCTGCGCCCCCGCGACGCCGCGTACCTCATAGCGACCTTCTGGGCGATAGCTGTGCTGGCGTTCGGAGTGGTCGAACGTCTTGTGGACCCGAAGACTTTTCACAGCATCTGGCTGGGGATGTGGTGGGCGGTCGAAACGGTGACGACGGTCGGTTACGGCGACATCGTCCCGGACCAAACGGCTGGCAAGATCATCGCGGGGTTCCTAATGCTCGGGGGGCTGTCTCTGATCGCGGTGGTAACGGCCGCGATCACCAGCGGCTTCGTGTCCCGCGCGGACGCCGAACGGCGAGCCGCCGGTGAGGACCCCGTCATGCAAAAGCTCGAGGAGATCGCCGCAGAGCTCAAGGCTGTCAAGACCGAACTCGATCACCTTCGGCCAACGACGGGCACCGACCGCTCCGCCTGAACATCGGTCCGGGTTCAGCTGACGAGCTCAGCTATGCCCTTGACGACGAGCGCGCCGCCGAGCACCGCGAGCGTAATCACCGCCGCCTTGTGGCCGTTGCGCCCAGCCCACGCTTTCGCTCGCTCCACAGCGCCGGGGGTCCAGTTCGGAGCGAACGTGTAGCCGAGCAGCGGAAGCTCGAGCAATATCAGCATGATCACGTTGAATCCGACCACGGTCAGCACGGTGGCCGGTGTGCTCAGTTTCTGCTTCTCGATGTGACTGAGTCCCGCCAGATACGAGCCGCCGGGGAGGGTCAGCAGAGCTCCGACGACGAACGTGGTCCGGGCTGAGCCTTTGCTCAGAGCCTGCTGCCAGCGCGGCGGGCCCTTCTCTTCCTTCGGGCCTTTGCGAGCTTGCCGGCGTTCGGCGATCTGCTTGTCACGTCCCGTGCCGAGCACCACGGCGGCGACCAGCAGGATCGCGCCGAGGGCCAGGTCGACGCCCGGGCTGATCGTGTTCTGCGTGGTGCTGACCACGCTTGAACCCTTCAGCGCATGCACGATCACGAGCCCGAGCGTGATGCTCGTCATCAGTGCCCCGAGCAGGTAGCCCAGCATCAGCCGCTTCGGGTTTGGGAGCAGCAACATTACCGTCGAGGCGCCGACGAGAACCGGGTTCAACGCCGCCAACAGCGAGAGCAGAAAAATTTGACCCATGACGTATCAGACCAGCTCAGGAATCGTCGTTCGTGACCCGAGGCCTGGTGACGGGCGGCGGTTCAGTCGTGGGACATCTGGTCGATGCAGACAACAACAGCGAGGATCAACGCGTCGTCCTGGCCGGGAGCAATCTCGACGCCATACGTATCCCGAACGCGGAACCAACGCTTGGAGACCTCAGCGACGTGGTCACCGTCGCGCTCGACCTGGTACTCGTGGTCGACGATATTCCCCTTCGCCTCGAGGTCCTCCCCGGCCTCGACCTCGACCGAGAATCGGTCCCGCACGACATGGACGAGCGCCTTCTTGACCGTCGCGATCGTGTTGCCGTCGCGCTCGATCTCCATCGTGTCCCGGACATGCAGGGCCTTCTTCTGGACCTTGAACAGTTCGTTGCCGGACGGGTCCTGCAGGATCAGCGTGTCCCGGACGCGGAGCGCCTTGCCGTCGACCTTGAACACCCGTTCGCCCGCCTCATTCTCGATCCAGAAGTCCTCACCGATCGAGAACATCTTCTCGCGCATCTGGTAATGCGTCTGACCGGCATCATGATCGCGTCGGAGTAACGGCATCGAGGTCGAGAATGCCTCTAGACCGCCCGCGGCGCATCACCCCATGCGGGTGATCTGCGCCGCGGCCGCCAGCTACCGCGCTCTCGAGATCCGCCCCACCTACCGCCGATCTTGCGAGCGAGGATCACTCGAGAAGACGATCAGCCGCCGGATCTGCCAAGTCGAGCGAATCGTCGCACCCAGCGTCGAAGACGACACGCTCGGGACCCGTCGTGGATTCGCGGTCGGCTCCTTCGCCAGCGGCGTGCCTCATTGCCGCGCCGGCGACGCCGGAGCTGCGAGTGGAAAGGAGGGCACAGGGTCTACCGCGAGGGCAAGCTCATCGACCGCGGGCACATCAAACCGGATCGGTCGCTGTCCGATGATCGCCGTCAAGGCGAAGTCGGGACTCCGCGTGACTAGATGGGCCAGCTGCGGTCGCGCGAGGTTTGATGTTCACTATCAGCGCCTCGTCATCGCCGAAGCGCAGACGGACGCCGGAGTTCGGGAGGTCGATCTCAGCCTCGACGTCATGGACGAGCGAGCGAACCGATCGAGGAGTAGAGCAGACGAGTTCGTGTTTGCCACCGACAGCGGCCGGCCGAGGGACAAGGACAACGTCCGCGAGCGCGTCTTGTGGTCCGCGGTCAACAGGACGAATGACCTCCGAGCGAAGTGGGACCTACCTCCGTTTCCGCCGGTCAGTCCGCACACATTGCGAGCCGCATCCCGTATGCCACGGCGTTCAGCGAAGCCGATCGATTCGGGCCGAGCGAGCCAGCTCGCGTGCTCGATCCGGATCGAGCACGCCGGGGCCTGGCACCGAGGCGTTGGCCGCCGCGGCGGCCAGCGACGCCCGTAGCGCGTCGGGCGAGTCGGCGCCATCGGCCATCGCGATCGCCAGAGCGCCGAGCGCGGCATCGCCGCTGCCGACCGGGTAGGGCCCGGTCGCGCGAAGCCGCCCGATCCATCGATCGCGGGCCTCGTCGACCATCGCCATCCCGTGTGCGCCGCACGTGACCACGCATGCGCCCGCGCCACCCGCGAGCTCTCGGAGCGCGTCGGCCGCGTCAGCGGCCCACTCCAGAACCTCCTCGCCGGGCGGTGGCGAGGACCCGACCGCGGCGCCGGCCTCGGCCGCGTTCACCTTGACCAGCCTCGGCCGGGCGGCCAGCGCGTGGGTCAGCGGCTCGCCGTGGGTGTCGACCGCCGTCATGACTCCGAGGCCGCGGGCCATCTCGACGAACCGGGCATAGCCGTCTTCGGGGGCGCCGGCGACTAATCCCCCAGAGAGGCACAGGAACCGTGCGCCACCGATGACCTCGGCCGCTCGGTCCTCGAGCTCTGACCAGGCCGAGTCGGGGATCGGCGGGCTGTTCTCGTAGAACTCGGTCATGCCCGCCGTCGGGTGCGAGGCATCGGCGATGCTGATCGACATGCGGGTCTCGCCACCCGTCCAGCTGACCGTCGCCGGTATTCCCTCGGCCTCGAGCGACTCGGCAATCCAGCGGCCGCCGTGGCCCGCGAGGATTGCCAGCACATGCGACTCGTGACCCAGGTTGTGGATCGCGCGCGCGACGTTCAGGCCCTTGCCGCCGGCGACCGCGAGCACCCGCGTGGGGCGATGGATCTCCCGCGGCCGCAGCGCGTCGACCTCGTAGAACCGATCGATGGAGGGGTGACCCGCGACGACGGCGATCATCGATCAGGAGGTAATCAAGTCTCGCGCCGAACCCGGGACCCTCGTCATCCGGGACGCGTGAGCCAGATAGGCCTCCGCTACCAGCCGGCGACCGACACCGCCGTGCGCACGTCTGCGGAGTTGCTTCCCTTGAGGATCCACGGAGGCTCGCCGCGTCGGAGATGCCCCATGGCGGGGGTCGACTCCAAGATCAGCGCCCCTGGCTGACCCGACCGAGCAACCTGAACGGGCTCGAGCAGAACTCGTTCCAGGGCACCACCGCGCGCGGCCTCCTGCTCGAGGCCTACGCGTTCTCGAAGATCGGCACCGTCACGCTCTGGGGCGCGATCGCGTCGTTCATGATGGCCGGCGTCATGGCGTTGCCTCGGCCTCGGCCTCTGGCACGCGCGGCGCGCGCCGGCCGAGGCGCACATGCTGGTCCTGGAGCACATGGCAGTCTCTTGATCACGTCTCCTGGCCAGGGCCAGCCGTGAGGCTGCTCCCCACGCCCGCGTCGCCTGACCGGGTTCGCTCGACAACGCCTCCCGCCGGAACCTGGCCGATCAAGTCCGGCCGCCCTGGACCGGAGCCCGCGAGGGTCCAGGTTCCCGCCGGGGGCCTTGACTGAGCGAAAGCGTCCAAGATAGTCTTCGTGCCGATCGCTTTCGTTCACACACAGGCCCGGCTCGCCGACCCTCCGTCGGCGCGCCTGGACCGGAGAGGGAGACCATGAGTGACAGCACGGCCGCTCGCGCCGTAGCGCCGGGGATTGGCGACGACGCCGACCTGCGCGAATTCGGATACGCGCAGCGCCTCGACCGCACCATCGGCCTGTTCACGTCTTTCTGCGTGAGCTTCTCGATGGTGTCGATCACCACCGCGGTCTTCACCCTCTTCAGCAATCCGTTCCAGGAGATCGGTGGCGTCGGGATCTGGCTATGGGTCCCCGCGACGGCAGGCGGCCTCGTCATCGCCGCGGTCTACGCTCACCTGGCCGCCCGGGTGCCGGTCACCGGTTACGCCTACCAGTGGTCCTCGCGGTTAGTCAACCCCCACGTCGGCTGGTTCACCGGGTGGTTCGCTCTGTGTGCGTTCTTCGCGGGGACGGCGTCGATCGCGGTCGCCTTCGGATCGGTCTTCGCCGGAGAGGTCTTCAGCAACCCCACGCACGGCGACGTCGAGCTGGTCGGCGCGGTCGTGGTGGTGGCCGGCGTCTTGATCAACGCGCTCGGCATCCGCCGGGCCACGCTCATGAACAATATCGGCGCCTCGACGGAGTTGATCGGGACGCTCGGCATCGCGGTGATCGTGGCCATCGGCCTGTTTTTCTTCAAACATAAGGCTGGACCCAGCATCCTGTTCAGCTCAAAGGTAGTCGGCGGCGGGTCGGTGACGATCACTACGCTCGGCCTCGCGGCGCTGCTTCCGGTGACCACGCTGCTCGGCTGGGAGGGGGCGGCGGACCTGGCCGAGGAGACCAAGGACCCTCGCGACGTGGCCCCCAAGGCCATGCTGCGCGCCGTCGCGATCTCGGGCGTGGCTGGCGGACTGGTGTTCGCGATCTTCGCGATGGCCATCCCTCATGGGCCTTCGGCACTCATCAATCAGCCCGAGAACCCGCTGTTCTTCCTGTTCCACCAGCAGTTCGGCGCGGTGTTCGCCACCGTCGTGAAGGTGATCGTGTTCGTTGCGATCTTCGCCTGTCTGCTGGCCAACCTGACGGTCGCCACCCGGATGGCCTACTCGCTCTCGCGCGACCGCATGATCCCCGGGTGGCGTGTCTTCGCGAAGGTGAGCCAGACGACAAAGGTGCCGTTCAACGCGCTCATGCTCGTCGGGGTCGTCTCGTTCGCCCTGAACTTCGTCTCGGCGGGTATCGCGGCGAAGATCTTCGCGATCGTCGCGGTTATGTACTACGGGACGTACCTCATGACGATGGTGGTGGCCATGATCGCGAAACGCCGTGGCCGGCTCGAGCCCGCGCCGGGTCACTTCGATCTCGGTAAGGCGGTGACCCCGTTGACGATCATCGGCGTCGTCTGGTGCCTCGTGGTGATCGCGTACATGACAATTCCCAAGGTCAATCACATCGCGGCGGAATACTCGCTCGGCGCACTGGCGCTCGGGACCCTCCAGTGGCTCTTCGTGCTGCGGCGCAAGATCTCGCGGGGCGAGGCCGGGCCGCCGATGGAGCTCGGCGGCGGCGACGGCCGGTCAGGGAACCACCGCGACCTTGACGCCCACTCCATCACGGAGTAGTCGCAGGGCGTCTGACACGTCGTCCAGGGCCACGCGGTGAGTGACGAGCTCGTTCACCGGTAACACGGATACAAGGTCCACAGCGCGCTGGAAGGTGTGCTTCCGGACCCAACACGCGAAGACGGTCAGGTCCCGCTCCTGCAGTGAGATCAGGTTCAGGTTCGCAGGATCGTTGGCATGGGTCACTCCGACCAGCGCTGCGCGTCCACCCGCGCGAACGGAGTCGAGCGTGTCGGTGACGGTGCGGGACAGACCGACCGCTTCGAACGCCACCTCTGCGCCACGCCCACCCGTGCTGGACCGCACCGCCTCACCGACCGCCACCGTCCCCGGGTCCACCACCTCGTCGGCTCCGAGGGCAAGCGCCAGCTGACGCTTGGTCGGGTTCGGGTCGGACACGATCACCCTGCGTGCTCCAGCGCGCCGGGCCAACATCAGCAGCAACAAGCCGATCGCGCCGGCGCCCACGATCGCCACAGACTCGTCGACTCGAACAGCCGCGCGATCGAAGGCGTACAACGCGCACGACAGAGGCTCCGCCAGCATCAGCGCGTTCTGATCGCAACCGGGCGGGCACGGGTATAGGGCGCGGCGGGGGACCACGGTGTAATCCGCAAACGAGCCGGAGATGCGCACGAGGTTCTCGCACAGGTTCGCGTCCTCGCCGTTGCGGCAGTGGAAGCAGTAGCCGCAGGTGTACTTGGGCTCCCATGTCACCACGTCGCCTTCACTCAGCCGGGAGACCGACCGGCCTAGTCTGGCCACCGTCCCGAATGGCTCGTGACCGAGCACGACGGGCGGCATCAGGCCGGGGAACCCTCCGTCGAGGACGTGGAGGTCGCTTCCGCACACGCCGCATGCGCTGACCTTCACCAGGACGTCCAGCGCTCCAAGCGGGGGCAGCTCCCAGTCGACAAGCTCCAGGCGACGTTCGCCGCGCCACACCGCGGCTCGGGTGATCGTTGCCCCGCTGCTCATCACACTCTCCTCGTGCTCGATGTTCTGGCCTTCGCGCCGTTCCCCGCCGCGACTGCGGATCCGGTGCCGTCCGACGCCGGGGTGAGCCACAGCCGTTCCGACGCCACGCGCTCGACCGCGGCCCGTGAGAACAACAACGGCCTGCTCTCATCGGCGGCCCAGGGGGCCAGCAGGTCGGCGTAGTGAGGATCGTCCGGAGTGCCGGACTGTCCCGGGGCATTCATGGCCACCGAGTGATCCCATCCTCCGACGTCGATCACGAGTCGCAGGGTCGCCCCGACGATCTCGCGAAACGCGCCAGGCGAATACTGAGTGTTCCCAACGGTGTCGGCGCTCCCGCCGCGCTCAACGGGTCCAAGTGGATCGCACCCCGGTGTGTCCCCGCCGAAGGGGTGATCGAAGGTGGCGTGGTGAAGCGCGCCCCAGCGCCAGCTCGAGATCTCGGGCCCCAGCCGCTGCTCGAGATCGAGCATCGCAGTGCGCAGGCTGTCCTGAAACAGGCTGTTGCGTTCATCCGGCGGCAGCGCGTGGATCAGCTCCAGGTCGATCCGGGCATCCGCCACGGCGCTCTGCTCGCTGATCGCGGCGGTGATCGCCCGGTCGAGATCACCAGCGACGCCGCTCTGGGCGAGCGCGCGGCCGAAGAGCGCGCGGCGCAGGTGAGATCGGAACCAGACTTCGAACACGCAGGCGGCGGCCGCGTCCGGGGTCAGACGAGCGTCCCAGTCGGTCAGTAGCGCAACCGCGCGCCGCACCCGCGTATCGGAGGACCGGACGTCCGCTATGAGCGGTCGCAGTGCCTTCGCAGCGCCGCAGAGATAGTCGCTCTGGAGCCCCGCTGAGCGCTCAACCGTGTTCTCGTCGTCACCTTCCAGCACCTCGGCGATCCGCTGATAGCGGTAGGGCGGCTCCCACTCGAACGCGACGTCGACACCATTTGTGGCGGCGCGATCGATGTTGAAGTGGTTCGCGCTGGCGATCCAGCCCCGCTCCGGGTTGTACTCGTGCGGCAGCGAGTCGAACTCGGCAAAGCCGTCCCACTCGAAGCGCCCGTCGCCCGGCACCGGGAGCAGACCGGTCCAGTTCGGGCGGATCGGGACCCGGGCCACGGGTTGCCAGCCGATGTTTCCGTTGACGTCGGCGTACACGAGGTTCTCGCCCGGCGCGCCCCAGTGCGACGCCGCCGCGCGGAACTCTTCCCAATCGGTGGTCCGCAACAGTGCCAGGCTGCCGACGTACGGAGCCATGCCCGGTTCGAGCCAGGCGGCGCGAACGGCGGCGGCAGCTTTCCGTGCCTGGCTCTCGTGCACGAGCGGTCCGTGGCGGGTGAACTTCAACACGACCTCTGTTGGATCGTGGCCGCGCACCGGAATCTGCTCGCGGACGATCGACATCTCCTCGTAGCCGGAGCCGTAGCTATAGCGATCGCCGAACCGTTCGTCGGTCTCGTACACGTAGAGATCCTCGTAGTCGACAGGGATCACCGTGAGCCCGAACGCCACCGTTCCGTTGTGCCCGAACGAGATCCCCGGGAGCATCGGCTCACCACCTCCGACGACGTCGAACCCCGGGGCGCAGAGATGTGCGAGGTACCTCAGCGCGGGCAGCGACAAGGAGCGATGCGGGTCGTTGGCCAGGATCGGGCGATGCGTGGCGGTGCGGCGTGGCCCCACCACCCAGTTGTTACTCCCGTCGATCGCTGCGGGCTCCATCGTCGCTCCAGCCGGGTAAGCCGGACCCGTGGCGAGGTCGTAGATGTGGAGGATATCCTCCATCGACAGCGCCAGATCGAGGCCATCCGGCACGACCAGCTCGGTCTCGGGTTCCAGCCGAACCCGCAGCGCCTCGGCCGCGGAACCGAATTCATGCAGGATCCGGGCGCGCGCGACCTCGCTTCGCAGGTTCCGATACCGGCCGTGGGCACGGATCCGCAGGACGTCGGGAACGGACCACAGCGCCGGTCGATAGTCGAGCGTACGGAACTCGATCGGCACCAGCTCGGGCCGGCGCTGCAGCATCTCCACGTATTCGTTGATGCCGGCAATGAACGGTTCGAGGATCTTGTCCAGATCGCACCCGTACGCCGACAGCTCGGCCTCCATCGAGCCGCGGAACAGAAACAGGCGAGCGGCTCGGTCACGCTCTACGTACTCTGGCCCTAGGACCTCGGATAGGAGACCGAGGCCCGCGCGTCGCCACAGGTCGATCTGCCACAGCCGCTCGCGCGCGGCGTTGAAGCCCTGCGCGAAGTACACATCGGGCTCGCAGTCCGCATAGATGTGGGGAATCCCCCAGGGGTCAATGAGTATCTCGACCGGGCTGCGCAGGCCCGCCACTGCATAGTGGCTCGCCGTCGGCCGCGACACGGCAGTCACGCCATTATGTAGGTCGATCTCGCCTCGGTGAAGGCGTAGAGGCCGTCGCGACCATATAGTCGTCCCACGCCGCTGAGCCGGAATCCTCCCCACGGTACGTTGCGCCCAACGTGACCGTGCGTGTTGACGTACAACTGCCCCGTGCGCAGCGTCGACCGCATCCGAGCCACGCGATCGGTGTCGGTGGTCCAAACCGTCGCGGCAAGCCCGTACTCACTCTCGTTTACCCGCTTGGTCACTTCTTCCTCACTGTCGAACGGATAGGCCACGACAACCGGTCCAAACAGCTCGTCGGTCGCGGCGGCGGTCACCGTTGGTACATCCGTGATCACAGTCGGTTCGTAGAAGAAGCCGTCGCCGAGCTCCGTCACGGCGCGGCCGCCGGCTCGGACCGTCGCGCCGCGGTCTCTGGCCTCGGCGACCATTCCGTGGATTCGTGCGCGCTGCGCGTCCGAGATCATGGGTCCAATCTCCGTCGTCTCGGCGAGCTGATGGCCGAGCCTGAGCGCCTCGACCCTGTGCACCATGCGATCGAGGAACTCCCCGAATGCGGGGCGCTCCACAAGGAGGAGCGAGCCGGCGTTGCAGGCCTGTCCCTGGAAGTTGAAGCCTGCCTTGAGCGCCACGTCCAGCGCGGCATCCTGATCGGCGTCGGCGAACACCACAAACGGTGTCTTGCCGCCCAGCTCGAGGATCACGCGCTTGAGGCTCCTCGCCGCGTTCGCGGCTACTGCCGCCCCGGTCGGCACGCCGCCGGTGAAGCAGATAGCGTCGATCTCTGGTGCTTCGACCAGGGCGCGTCCCGCGTCCGGGCCGCCGGTGATAACCGAGAACGCCCAGGGCGGCAGCCCCGCCCCCAGGACCAGCTCCTCCAGCGCGAGCAGTGGCGGTTGGGCGAGCTCCGAGCCCTTGTACACCCCACCGTTTCCGGATGCGAATGACATCGCCAGGCGCGCGCAGGCCTGCGAGAGCGGAAAGTTCCAAGGCAGGACGCAGGCCACCAGCCCGACCGGCAGGCGATCGACGATCTGCGTGAGCCCGGGATTGTCGGATGGCTCCACCGATCTATACGGGTTCTCGGCGATCTGCTCCGCGTAATAGCGCAGGATCGCGGCCCCGGCGTCCGCGGTCGCTGTGGCGTCGGAGTGGCGCTTGCCGGTGCACAGCGCATCGAGCTCGCCCAACTCACTCGCCGCCGCCTCGACCGCTTGCGCGGCCTCGATCAGGAGCTCGCGCCGCTCGGACACTGTCGGTATAGGCCCGGCGTCGTACTCACTTCGCATCAGTTCAATGTGGCGGGAGATCTCCCCGGTGGTCATGTCGAGGACCTCGGCGAATGGGGAGCCGGTGCCGGGGTCCAGTTGCCCGCGCCACGGTCCTTGCTGACAGCCGGCGACGGTGGGCCGCCAGCGGCTGCGCATCGACCATCTGCCCTTGCGCCGCGGCACGGTCAGCGGGTTCGGAAGCGTTCTGCTCATGCTGATCGGTCAGCCCATCAGCAATCGATAGTCCTCGGCGAACCGCTCGATCGTCTGGAGACGAGCTCGACTGCGCGCCGGGTCGACGGCGGCCACCTCGGCGACTAGCGACTCGAGCAGCCAGAGAGGCGCGACCATGCTGTCGTACAGAGCGGGGCCAGATGCCACGGCGACCAGCACGTGATCCGCGTTGGCGGCGAAGTCGTGCCCACGTCCATCGGTGACCAAGACGATGTGAGCGCCGCGGTCTCTGGCCGTCGTGATCAACTGCACCGTCAAGCGTGAGTACCGCCGGAACAGACACGCGACGAGCACGTCCTTCCGGCCGGCACCCGCAACTACGTCGGGAAACGCGGGATCGACCAGGTGTGCGCCGTCGTGCACGTCTGTGAGAAGGCGGTGGAAGTGCACGGCGAGCGCGTACGACATGCGTGCCCCGAGCACGAACACCCGAGACGCCTGCGCGATCGACTTCGCGGCAGGTTCGACGACGCCCTTGACCAGCGCTTGGGTGGCGAGCACGTTGCGGCTGTCCTGTATCGCCTTCTGCTCGAGCAGCGACCCCGCTCGCGCGGTCTCGAACCGCGCCAGCGGCGACTCGCGCGCGGTGCGCAGCGCCTGACGCGACGCCAGTTGCAGCTCGGTGAACCCCGCGTATCCGATCCTGCGAGCGAACCGAACCACGGCGGCTCGGCTCACACCGATGCTCTGAGCCAGTGAATCCGCGGTGTGAAACGGGAGGTCGTCGAGGCTCTTCTGCAGGTACTGAAGAATGCGCTCGTCGTTGCCGGAGAGCTGCCCCCGAGCGTCTGCCGCGCGCGACGCAAACTCCTGGTCAAACGGACGCAGCTCACCAGTCTCCAACTCCATCATGATCCGTTCCGTTCAATGATTCGGCGGGCGTGAATCATCTCGTACATGATACTAGTCTCGTCCCTTGAACCGGTCAAGCATGACGAATGCGCACGACCCCCATGACCGTCAGTAACCCTAGGTCACGCGGCCGCGGGCGGCAACCTGCCACTGCTGGGCCGGCGCGCCGTCGCGCAGGAGTGTCGCGGAGTCGAAGCAGTTGACCACGGCACAGGCGTGATTCGGAGTGATCTGCAGCCGGTCGCCGATCTTCACGTCCGAGCCGTCGGCGACCTCGAGCCACCCGTGCTCCTCGGATAGGCTCACGATCGCCAAACCGTCGCGATCCCGGAATCGCCCGTACCCATGAAGGCTCTCGCGGCCGTGGACGCCGCGGTCCAGCGTCAGTGCCTTGGCGCCGGCATCGATGATCGCCCGGTTGGGGTGGGAGTGGCTGACCACAGTGCTCAGCACGCTCAGCGCGCAGCGATCCTCCGGGACGACGCCCAACTCTGCCTGCATGCGATCGTAAAACACGTAGTTGCCGGGCCGGACTTCGGTCAGGCCGTCGATGTCGAGCACGTCGCGCACAGAGGGGGTCGCGCCGCACGAGACCACGTCCATGGATAGGCCCTGGCCGCGGAGCCGGTCGGCGGTCGCCACGAGCGCCGACACCTGGTGCCGGGCGAGCTCGCGCCGCCGGTCCGGGTCCGGCTCTCCGTACACGACGCCTTCGTGGATACAGACGCCGCGGAGGCGCAGGCCGTCGAGACTTCCGACCCGGTGGGCGAGACGGTCCGTCGCTGGCGCGTCGACGCCGACCCGGTGCATGCCGACGTCGAGCTTGATCAGGACGTCGATCGCAAGACCGGCCTCGCACGCTGCTGCGGCTAGCGCCGCCGCCGAGCTGGCGTCGTCCACGATCGTCGTGACCCGCGCTCGCCGGGCCAGCGCGACGAGGCGCCGAAGCTTGAGCTCGCCGACCATCGGATAGCAGATCAACAGGTCGTCGAAGCCGGCCTCGGCGAACACCTCGGCCTCTCCCAGCTTGGCAACGGTCAAACCGACCGCGCCGCGGGCGCGCTGGCGCGCTGCGATCTCGATCATCTTGTGCGTCTTGACGTGAGGACGGAGCGCCTTGCCGTGCGCACGGCAGGCCTCCGCCATCTCATCGAGATTGCGGTCGAGCCGCTCGCCGTCTATCAACAGCGCCGGCGTGTCCAGCCCGTCGAGGCTCAAGGTCCCCTCGGCCTCCTTCACCGACTCCCGGCCCGCGCCAAACGGCTGCGCGAGCGTCCGCCGGCGCGCCGGCGCTCGAAGAGGCCACCGTGCTCACCGGCCCCGAGCGGAGCGGGTGGCCAGGTACGCGTCGACGATCGCCCGCGCGGTCAGCCCGTACTTCTGGAACAGGTAGGCGGCCGAAGCGCCTTCGCCGAACGTGTCGCGTATTCCGACCCGAGCGAAGCGGCAGCCTACCCCGGCTTCGAGCAGCGTCTCGGCGATGGCCGAGCCGAGGCCGCCGACGATCGAGTGGTTCTCGGCGGTGACGACCGTGCCGGTCCGCTGCGCCCATTCGACCACGGTGGCCTTGTCAAGCGGCTTCAGGGTGGCGACGTTGACCACCGCGACGCTGTGACCGTCGCCGGCGAGTTGCTTCGTTGCGTCGAGCGCCAGCGTGACCATCAGACCGCACGCGAAGATCACGCCGTCCGTCCCGTCGCGCAACACGCTGGCCGGGCCGATGCGGAATGGCTGGCCGCCGGTTTCGGCGATCACCGGCACCTCGCCGCGCTTGATGCGCATATACACCGGACCGTCGTGATCGGCGACGGCGCGAACTGCCGCGTAGATCTCGTTGGCATCGGCTGGTTCGATCACGGTCAGGTTCGGGAGCGCCCGCATCAATGCGAGATCCTCGATGGCCTGATGGGTGACCCCACCCGGCGTCGTGAGGCCGGGCATGAATCCGACGAGCTTGACGTTCGTGGCCGGGTACGCGACCTGCATGGCGATCTGGTCAAACGCACGACGGGAGACGAACACGCAGAACGTGTTGACGAATGGGATCTGACCCGCCCGAGCCATCCCGGCGGCCACGCCGACCGCGTTGGCCTCAGCCATCCCGATGTTGAAGAACCGCTCCGGCAGCGTGTCACGGAAGAGATCCGTCTCGGTGGGGCCCGTCAGATCGGCCCCGATGCAGACGACCTCGGGTCGCTCGGACGCCAGTGCGACCAACGCCCGCCCGTAGGCCTTCAGCGCCGTCGGGGTGTCGGTCGCCCAGACCGTGGCCGCCGTCATCGGACCGACCCCGACGACGCGGCTCGGATGTCCGAGCCCGGGTGATCTTCCAGCTCCGCCAGCGCGTCCTGCGCCTGCTCAGAGGTGAGCTTCGCGTAGTGGTCCAGACGGCCCGCCAGGAACGACACTGGATGACCGGGCACCGTGGTCGCGATGATCGCCGACGGAGTCCCGCGGGTCGCTCGCGCGGCGTCAAGCGCACGCAACACCTCGCCGGCGTCGTTGCCGTTGATCTCCTGCACCGACCAGCCGAATGAGCGCCACTTGTCGCCGACGGTTCCCATCGGGAGCACCGACTGAGTGGCTCCCTCCACCTGCATCCCGTTCAGGTCGACGATCAAGCAAAGGTTGTCGAGGCCATACGCGGCGGCCGCCATCCCGGCCTCCCAGGTCTGCCCTTCCTGCATCTCGCCGTCGCCCAAGATCACGTAGGTCCGGTAGTCGCGTTCCTGGAGCCTGGCGGCAAGCGCGAAGCCGATCCCAACCGAGAGCGCCTGACCCAGCGACCCGAACGTCCCCTCCACCCCCGGCACCAGCTCGGAGGAGATGATCTCCAGCGTGCTGCCGTCCTGGCCGTATCGGTCGAGCGCCGCGACGTCGAAGTAGCCCCGCTGCGCGAGCGTCGCGTACAAACCGACGGAGTTGTGCGCGGTGCTCAGCAGACAGCGATCGCGATCGGGATGACCCGGATCGCCAGGGTCGAGCCGGAGCTCCGAGAAGTAGAGGCCGGCCAGGATCTCGCCCGCCCCGAGCGCCTGGAGCAAGTAGCCCTCACCCACGTTCGCCACTGTTCGCAGTGCGTGTGCGCGGATCGTCGTTGCCTGTGACTGCACGTCTTCGAGGGTCGCTGCGACCCGGGGGGGTCCGATCGTCGATCCCAGGTCCTTGCCCGAGAGGCGGATGACGCCGGTCATCTCACGAGCTCCGGCCGCTCGAACATGTAGTAGGCCCGGCCGGTGGCCGAGTCGAAGAGGCATTCGCTGAGCACGAGCCCATCGTCCAGCAGCTTGGCAAACGAGGCTCGGGTCTTCGCGCGCCAGTCGTGAGCCAGCGGGGAGATGTGATCGGCCAGCATCTGAAAGTCGGGTGGGACCTCGCAGCAGACGCGATCGCGCCCCTCCGCCCCCTGGATCGACTCGAGCACGACCGACGGCGGATCTCCGCTGCATTCACTGATGATGCGGACCCCGTCGAGCGGGACCTTCGGCAGCCCGGCCGCCACGCGCGAGGTGACCCGCTCCGAATTGAGATCCCAGTCGACGACGAATTCGTCCAGGGGCACCCCGCCCTCCGTCTCCCAGTCGTGGGACTCCGAGCCGCGATAGTCGCACGCGTACTTAGTCCCGAGCGCACCCAGGCGGCTGATGTACAAGTGTGCGTTGACCGACCGCAGCGCGCTGAACGTCCAGGCAATCCGCTCGTAGCCGCGCTCCAGGGCGAGCTCCCGCTGAGCCAGCTTCATCGCGACCGCGTGACCACCCGCGCGGTGCCCGGGCAGGACTCCGAGACCGCTCGAGTACAGGTAAGGGACTCCGTTCTCTATGCCGGCGAAGCCCCAGCTGAACCCGACCGGTTCGTCACCGTGCCACAGGCCCACCATCACTCCGCCCGCCTTGATCGTGTCCTGCATCATCCACGACGGTGGCGCGGCCCGGTCCGACAGCCTGAACACGGCTTGGAAGACCCTGGCCAGCTCGGCCAGCTCCGATAGGTCGGTGGCTTCGCGGATCGTGTATTCGCTCGCCCGGCGGTCCGGCGAGGAGACCGAGGTGACGGATTCAGAAGTCATTGATTGCGTGACGCGCTCGCTGATCCAAAACGCTCAGGTCGCAAGTAAACCTGAACGACTCCGCTCAGTCAAGCGTCGCGCTAACATCTGTGTATCGCATGGTCGCCTGAGCCGGGACTCCCCGTGACGGAGATGTGCCAGCTCCGGTGGCGCGACGTCGATGTCCATCATCAACGCCTCGTAATCGGCGAAGCGAAAACGGACGCCCGGGTTCGGCAGGTCGATCTCAGCCTCGACGTCATGCAGCAGCTGACGACGTGGCGAGCCAAGCGACCTAGCAGTAGACCGGACGAGTTCGTGTTGCCACCGACAGCCGCAGCTGCGAGAGAAGCGGGAGC
>CAWCEF010000014.1:0-300936 GCA_963794515.1 uncultured Solirubrobacterales bacterium
GACGTCAGCCCGCGAAGCGCGCGGACGCTGGTCGAAGGGGAGGAGCGTGAGAACTTCCGTGCCGCGCTCGAGTGGGCCCAGCAGGCTGCGGAGATCGAGACCGTCGCTCGCCTCGCGGCGCCACTGAGCGTGGCATGGATTTGGCAGGGAAGGTTGAGCGAAGCCGACCGGTGGCTCGGTGTCGCACGCGAACGATCAACCGAGTACCCCCTGCCGGTTCGGGGACTGGTGCTGACTGCGGCGCGCGAGCTGGCGTGCGCGCGCGGCGCCCACAAGGAGAGCGCCGATCTTTGCGACCAGGCGCTCGCGATCTATCGCGAGCTCGGCGACGCAGGAGGGATGCTGCTGGAAACGACGAAGCGAGCTGCCGCGGCGGGAGCCCTAGGCGATCACCGTCGGGCGCGCCGCCTCCTGGAGGAGGCGCTGGCGATCGAGAGCGAGCACGACCTCACGCACGCGCACGCACACACACTGGTCCACGTCGCCGGCAGCTACGTGGCTGAGGGCAGACTCGACCGAGCGCGGGGGGTCCTCGAGGAAGCGCTGCTGGCCACCGAAGCGGGCTCAGGGGCACGCGTGCTCGTGCAGGTAAATCTTGCCCACATCGCCAATGTCGAGCGCCGACACACGGACGCCGGCGAGCTCGCTCAAGAGGTTCTCGAGCCGGCATTCGCGATCGGACAGAGCCATCACGCAGCGGCTGCGGCGCTGGAGTTCGCTTGGTCCCTCGCCGAGCTCCACCAGCCCGAACGAGCCACACGGATCCTGGGCGCGGCGCTCGAGTTTTACCGGGACGCGGGCACGTTCATGCAGTCCGACGAAGTGGAGAGCGAGCAGGCGATCCGTTACGCCCTCGGAGCGCAACTGGACGAGGGCACGTTTCACGCGCTCCTCGACGAGGGACGCGGGGTGACCGTCGAGCAAGCCGTCCGCGAGGAGTGGCAGCAGACCAAGCTGCGTGCGTGACCGGTGGGGATGATGGAGCCGGGAACCATCAAGCACTGCTCCCTGGCGGCGACGGGAGCGCTACTCGTCGCGGTCATCGTTGCTGCGTGCGGCTCTTCGGGCTCCACGGCGGCGCCGGCAGGAGTACCGACCGGTGGACCCGGGTTCACGCAGCCGACGAGCCCGAGCGGCACGAAGATCTCGGGCGGGACGGTGTACTTCACCGAGGGCACTAACGCGAGCCCGAACTACATCTTCCCGATGTACACGTTCGATGTCTGCAGCACGCCCAATGTCAACGAGTTCATGGACATGATGTACCGCCCGCTGTACTGGTACGGGAACAACTACAGCCCGACTGTCGACTACGACTACTCGATCGGCCGGCAGCCCGTGTTCTCGGACGGCGACAAGACTGTCACCATCAAGCTCAGCCCGTGGAAGTGGTCCGACGGAGAGACCGTGACCTCGCGCGACCTCGTGTTCTGGATGAACGTGCTGAAAGCCGGCCCGTCGACGGAGTGGTGCGGCTACCTCCCGGGGTACTTCCCCGGCAACGTGACCAGCTACTCGGCGCCCAATCCGAAGACGTTCGTACTGCATCTGAACAAGGCCTATAACCCCGAGTGGTTCCTGTACAACGAGCTCTCGCAGCTCACCCCGCTCCCGCTGGCCTGGGACCGCACGTCCCTCTCCCAGCCGGCGCCCCTCTCCGACAACGGCCATCTGCCCGACACGAGCGAGGCCGGCGCCGCGGCGGTCTACAAGTTCCTCGACGGCGAGGCCAGGAAGCTCGGCACTTGGACGACGTCGCCCCTGTGGAGCGTGGTTGACGGCCCGTTCAGGCTCCAGAGCTTTACGAACACCGGCGAGGTGACCCTCGTCCCGAATCGGGATTACTCGGGCTCGCCGAAGCCGACGATCTCGAAGCTGGTTGAGCTGTCGTTCGCAAGCGACGCCGCGAGCTACATCGCTCTGCGTGCGGACGGCCCTAGCGCGGTCACCGTCGCGAACATCCCATCGCAATACGCACGCGAGATCCCGACGCTGGCCGCCGAGGGTTACGACGTCAACACGGCAGCGAGCTACTCGATCAACTACTTCCCTCTGAACTTCAACTCCAGCGCGTCAACCTCACCCGGCGGCGGCCGGGTCAGGTACATCTTCAGGCAGACGTACTTTCGCGAGGCGCTCCAGCACCTCATCGACCAACCGGGATGGATCACGGCGTTCCTGCAAAGCACCGCGCGCGTTGCGTGCGGCCCGATTCCGCTCGCGCCGCCGAGTCCGTTCGTCAGCGCCTCGGCGGTCTCGGCGACACCGTGCTCCTTCTCCGTCTCGGCTGCCCGGCAACTACTGACCGCCAACGGCTGGAACGTGGTGCGGGGCGGGACGACCACGTGTCAGAAGCCGGGGACGGGTCCCGGCCAGTGCGGCGTTGGTATCAAGCCAGGTGAGGGGATCTCGTTCAACGTCGACTACGTGTCGGGCGAACTCTCGACCCAGGATGAGATGGAGGACCTGGCGACGCAGGCCCGGAAGGTCGGCATCGACATCTCGCTCACCACGCACATTTTCAGCGGCGTCGTCGGCAGCGCGGTTGTGTGTCGGCCAAGCCAGCGGACGTGTAAGTGGACCGCCGAGAACTGGGGCGGCGGCTGGATCTACGGGCCAGACTATCTGCCCACCGGGGAGTCGCTGTACAACCCAGGCGCGGCCGCGAACGCCGGCAGCTACAGCGACCCGAAAATGACGCAGCTGATCACAGCCACGATCACCGGCCCCGCGGGGCAGCAGGCACAGTCGCTCGCGGCGTACGCGCAGTACAACACACGGCAGCTACCCGTTCTCTTCACGCCAATACAAATCGGCACCTATGAGGCCGGCGCCGGCACATTGGTCGCGAAGAACCTAGGCGGCTATGCCGCCAACGCCTTTGGCTTCATGAACCCCGAGGACTGGTACTTCACCAAATAGCCAGCGCCTCGGCCTGATCGTGACGACTTTTCTGCATCAGCGGCGTGCCCGGCACCATCGGCCGGACTGGCCCCTTCGCGAGTGATTGCGGAAACCAGCCGGTCCCCCAGCGGCGCTGATGCTCGGGACGACGAGGCGCGGTCTCGCAAGAGCACCGCTTCGATTCGAAGCAGAAGCGGCGATCGAGTACGCATGTCGCACGCGGCTGCTGACCGCCGCCGGCTCGCTTAGGAAGCACGGCCCGCTGTCGCTCTCTCGGCTGAGCGGGCATGCGTCCCGCCGGCGGGCTCACTGCTCAGCTGGACGAGCTCCGGCCGCGCAGCGTTCGCGCGGGCAAGCACAACCGCTCCCGCAGGCGAAGGGAGAGCCGGCGGATCGCGCGCGCGTCCGTCGTCGGCGTGGAGCTGCATATCCATCCTGACGTCGGCGTTTGCTCGATCAGATACGACGAGCTAATAGCGGTTCTTCTGCTCCGCCAGCAACGCGGGTACGCCACCCAGCCGGCGCCGGGCTTGTGGAATGGACGAGCACCGGGCGTCTCATCGTCGGCGCCAACGATGCCGGTCGCTCCCGAGGATGCGAGAGCGCGGTTCGGCCATTCTTTCCCGCGACGCGATGCCGGGCGGACGTAAGGCGGGGCGAGCGGACCGATCGCCGCAGGACTCCTGTGGCTGGGCGCTCCAGATTGCGAGGGGCACGTCCGCTCGCAGTTGACTCCCACGACTCGGTCACGCTTCCCGAGAGCTGCCCTAGGCTGAGGTTGGTGCCGTTACTTGTGCGTCTCGATCCGGGGGAGGGAGCGTTGGGACGCGAGTTCACGGACCCCGCTCGCACGCTCGATGATCTGGCCGCACTTGCCAGGCTCCGCGCGTCGCTCGCGGCTCGCGTGCGGTCAGGCTTCGCCGGTGGAATCTGGACGGTCGCTGGCGACTCGCACTGGCTGGTGGTGCCCGAGTTGCGCGCGCTGGCCGAGCCCCGGCCCGTATTCGGAGTCGGCTTCTTTGGCCAGGTCCGTGACGTCGACCACACCCCAATCCTTAACCTCGAGCGGGACCTGCTCGCGCGAGCTCCCCAATTTCCTGGCCTGCTCGCCTATTACAACGTTCGGTTCGCGACCGGCGAGTGGGGGAATCTCGTCCTATTCGCGAGCGAAGACGACCCCGTGCGCGTACGGACAGACCCGACCCACCTGGAGGCGCTCGCACGAACGGCCGACCACTACCGCTCGGTTCGGCTTCATCGGCTCCGCTTCCCTGATGGAGCCGTCGGCCGAACAGCACCGGCCCTCGAGTCGACATTACTGATCGATTTCACTGAAACACCGCCTTGGCGCGCCGTCAGGGCCGCCACGGACAGAAACGTCGGCCAGGCGGCTCTTCACGGAATCCAAGCACGAACTGACGGCACCGAACCGGGATGAGTCCTCGGTCGCCAAGGCGGTCGCCCGCGTCGAGCGGGGCTGGAAAGCGAATGCGATCCCCCCGGCGCTAGGCGCTCGCGCCCGTGGACGAGCGCGCGGACTGATGGATTGGGTTGACGTGCTTGCTGACGGTGGGCGTGCGCGTTTGCACGAGGTCGCGGGCGGGGGTTAGGCTTATCGCCGGGACCGGCCGTGAGAGACGAGTCAACTGGACAGCCGTTGGTGAGGGGTGCGATTTGGGCGGTGGCGTCGCTGATCGGAGTGCTGGCTTTTGCGTTGGGCGCGCTTGGCGTGTGGTCGGCGTCGGCGAGCACGGTCAGCGGGCCGAGTCTCGGCAGGACGATTGAGCTGGCACCGGTCAGTGGGCGGGTGTTCGTGCGTTTGCCGGGGGCGTCTCACTCTGTGGCGCTCGTGCGTCGGATGGTGGTGCCGGTCGGATCGCGCGTCGACACGACGCATGGCACGGTCGATCTCGCCTCTGAGGGTCCCGGCGTGGCCGGACTGCAGAAGGGCGTGTTCAGTGGCGGCGTGTTCATCGTGCGGCAGCCCCGCAGCGGCCAGACGATTCTGATCCTGACCGGTGGGACGCGCACCGCCGTTTGTGGGTCCGGGCGGCGGAGCTCGGCCCGGGCCGCGAACGTATCGCCGCGGGTGTTGCGGTTGTTGCACGCCAGTGCCCGGGGGCGGTTCACGACTCGCGGGCGCTACGCGGCGGCCACCGTCCGCGGCACGATCTGGACCACGGCCGACACGTGCGCGGGAACGACCATCTCGTCCGAGAAGGACACGGTCGATACGATGGCGAACACGCTCCCGGAGTCGGTGCACGTGCCGCTGACGGCGGGCGAATCGGTGACCTATCGGTGCGCCACGCGCGCCGCGGGCCCGGTGAGAAAGGCGTACTGCGTCGTCGTTCTGACCTCGAACGCGCCGGCGCCGAACCAGCCGGCCTTCTCGACATTCCTGGCTACTACCAATCCCGCCCAGTCGGCCCAGCTCTGCGTCCAACCGCCGGACGCCGCCACGCCAGCGTGCACCACCTACCCACTGTCGCATCCCACCGACCTCGGCCTGCGTGACCTCAACGTCGCCTGCCCCGCCAGTCAGGGTCCCGGCCTCTATCGGATCGCCTACCGCCTCGACGGCGTCGCGCTCGGCTCTCCGTTCGATTATCAGGCGCCGCACATCCGGTTGGGGCACGGGCCGTGTCAGAGCTTCCTCGGCCAGTTGAAACAGGGGCCGGACACGGCCGTCCTTCACGCGAACGTCAAGCTCGTGAACGACTACTCGTTGCTCTCGCCCGCGATCGCGCAGTGGCTGGGACTGGCACTGACGCCGACGGGCGCTCCCGGCTCAGAGCAGGTGCGGGGCATCGTCTATGCCGACCAGAACGGCGCCCCCGGCGCGCTCGTCGCGGCGACGGAGCCGGTGACGATCCGCCGCACGAGCGCGTCGACGCTCTACCCGCTGTTCTTCCCCCAGGCGCTCCACCTGAGCCCTGGCACCTACTGGCTCGGGCTGCTGACAGGCGGCGACTCGGGCGTCGCTGGCGTCCTCGTCTTCCCAACTCGACACTCAGCGCCGGCGAACACCAACCCCTTCGCCGCCGGCCCCAGCAACCCGTTCGGGCCGATCGCCAGCGTCGCCAACGCCCAGATGACGCTGCTCCTGCACTACCAACTCGCGCCCTGACGAGCGGGACGGGCGTTCCGCTGCTTACCGAACCGGGCACGCGCTGGTGTCTGACGCCTCAGTGACGCAGTCACCCCGTCGGATCACAAGTCGCGGCTGGGTTCGGCGAGGAGCGGCCACGTGCGCGTAACGTCTCGCGTCGCCCGTCCAGCAGCTTCGCGGGCTCTCAGCCGAGGGAATTGGCCGCTCCCTTGTCGACGCATCGCGACTGTCTCGACGGGCCGAACCCGGAAGAGCGCGTGCCTGGCACACGATCGCCGTCGTAGCTGCCCATGGACGCGCGGTCCGTCGCCATTCCGATCGCGCAGTCCTCGGGGTTCCGAGGGTGGAAGGGCTCGTGCGCGACCGGCTCGCTGTCTGCACAATTCGGGGTTCTTGCTCTCGCGCTGAGGCGTCTGTGAAGATGCGATTGCAAGTATCGGCTTGGCGCCGTAGCCTGCTGGTCCGCGCGAACGGTGTCCCACTCGGGGCCTGAATCGCGGTTCAGCGGCACCTTCAGCGCGTCCTTGCCGGCCTTGTCGTCGGCGGCCGCGACGACAGCCTGCTGCTCGCGAATCCACTTGGCGTTCTGGGCGAGGTTCCAGCGCATGTGCTTCGCCGCCGTGCTGTCGACCGTCGCGCTGCTCTTGGTGGCCTCGAGGACCCTGGGCAGCTGTTCGTCGATGTCCCGGTAGTGCCTGGCCATCATGTAGCCGGCATCGTCGGCGGTGCCCGCGTCGACGCCGTAGCGCTTCAAAAGGGTGAGGATCGCGTCGTGGCTCTGCTTGAGCATTCGCTCGGCGGTGTGCGCCGCTTGGCGCTTGAACTCGCCGGCGAACCGCTGCGTCTCCTTTCTGATCTGATCGAGGTCCTCGTCCTGATGCGGCACGTGGTTGGCCGTGCCCGCGAAGTCCGCGGCCGGGTACCGCAGGTTGAGCCACGCCTCCGTGAAGGTTCCGAAGTGCGCGATTCCCCGCTCCAGGCGGGCGCGGAGGTTCCGCCCTTGCTCGGCGTGGGTCCAGTTGGGGTTTGCGGCCTCCACTCGGGCTGGACCACCGATCCTGCGCCACCGCTCGACGTACTCAATCGCTTCAAGCCGCCGCTCGTGATCGGCGTCCCGGGAGGCCGGGTCCGAAATGGCCAGCGCCTCGACTTCGTGTTGCTTGCGCAGCTCCTGATCGGAGAGCTTGTCGACCTCGTCGATCTCGGCCGCGAGCCGCGCGTTCCCGGGCGTCGCACGCTGTGAGGCGTGGACGCGAGGCGACGGGCCCACGAGCAGGACGGGCACCGAATGGAACGGCGCCGAGGTGTCGACGTCGCGAGCGAGGGTCCGGGCGAACTCCGCGAACGCATGGTTGCCAATCCGGGCCGGAAGGGCTAGCGGGATCGACGGCTGGGAGCGCGATCGTGGCGCCGCGGTCGTCTCCTCCGGCGCACGCAGACAGTCCGTCCCCGGTGAACGGGCGGACTCGGTCATGAAGACCGAATCATAAGACCCGCCCCTCGCGCGACCCCAAGAGTCGTGCCCTCGCCAATTCTCGCGCCTCGCCGCGACGCCCGCGGTGCCCATCCTCATGACGGACGGCCGACGCTCACCTGCTGCCCCGACAGAGCAGTGCAGGGTCGGTCCAAGATCGGCCTCTTCGCGCACCCAGCGTTGCCGGCGGGCCGGGGGGTGGCCTCGTCGTCGAGGTCCTCATCACCGCCGACCGCCGACCCCCAAGCTGTGCGTTTTGCATAGCCGGCGGCGTCACTTCGCCCCCGGCGGTCTCCCGTAGCACGCTCGCGCCGTTGGCCCGGACGATCGCATCGACCCTCCGACGACGCTGACGCGGACGAGCGCAAAGGCGACATCTGGATCGCCCGGGTCAAGTCGGGTGATCGCCGCGGCGGACGATCGGATTCGCCGATCCAGAACACCGGGGTCGTAGTCGCGCGTCAGCGGCTACCGGACGCCCGTAGGTACGTTGCCGGCCTTCGGTCGTGGTGCGAGCCCGGCATCGGACTGCTGGCGCCATGTCGGGGGGAGCCCGCACGACCGGATGTGTCCGATACCGGCAGCGAGACCGCCGGCCGCGGCGCTGCTGTTCTGCTGCTTGCCGGATTCGATCGCATGGCTAGCGCCGGGCGCATCCAGGTCCCCGGGGCGTGCTCACGGTCGCCTTGCGCGCTTCCCGCGCAAATCGGGTGGGCGACCGTCGTCTCCGGGGTACACCTGCTAACGAAAGAGCAGGTCTCCGATCGTCGCCGTGGATCGAATCAGCTCACGTTGAAGTGCGCCCGGAGCGCAGCCGCCGCAGCGTTCGATCTCGCCGTCCAGAAGGGGCTCACCGGCGGTGGCTCGGCAGGCTAGCGACGACGCGCCGGTCAGACGCGTCTGCGGCGGTCGAGGGACCGCCGAGCCTGGACGTCGAAGACCTGGCCCCGCGCAAAAGCCAACCTCGAAAAATGCTACGTCACCGGCGGTGTCGCCCGGATCAATTAAGTTGCTGCTCTCACAGGAGCTCGATGACCGCCGACGTGAGGGCGGTAGTCAAGTTGTGTCGCAGGCGAACGGGGTCATGCTCTGTGATCCGGCTCCAGCGGCTGCCCGCAAATCCGTTGGATGGTCTGCGCTGTATCCGCAGATCGCCGTCGATCGCGCCGTGCGGCTGTTCTAGCTGCGCATGTACGGTTCCTCGCCAGGTGTGAAGCGTGGCCGTGCCCGAGTCGAGCAGTTCGATGACCGCGTCTTCGATCGCAGGCGCGAGCCATTCCGGCGCCCGCTGGTGGTGAATGTCGTCAGGCGATGCGGGCTGAGCCTCAAGGTGTGGATTGGCGAGCGCGTCGCTCATCAGCGCGGCTCGCCCGCCGACGTAGGTCCAGGCGAGATCGATCTCTGTGGCAACGCACCAGGCGCGATCATCGGGCCACCACAGGTTCGGGGAGTGGGCGTCCTGCGCGTGCATCAGGGACGGCAAGGCAGCGAGCGGGCCAGCGAAGAGCGCGTAATTTCGTCCCGGTAGCTCAACTCGCGGGCCGTCATCGAAGACAACCGACCCCCAGCCCTCCCACGTGCAGAACCAGCAACGGTCTGGAGTGCTCGTGTGCTTGGCAAGCACCGCGGCGAGCGCATCCGCGTAAACCGGGTGCAGGCTCCCGACCTGCGGCACCTGGCCCGGCCACGGCTCCACGGCGCTCGGCTCGTGCTCGGGCAGCGCGATGTCGGGGAAATCGATGCCCGGCACCATCTCAATGCCGCTCCATGAGGCAACGTCGATCCATCGACCCGGTTGCTGACCATGCGCCTGCGCGTCGAGCGGATGCAGTATGCGTGTGTAGGCTTCAAAGCCGCTCGGGACGACGGACGTGAGCACACCGGAGTCGAACGGCGACAGGCGGTCGCCGATCCAGTCCGCTTCCCCAACTTCGACGCTCTGCTGCACACCCGGCTCAGCCACGAGTCGATTATCCATGGCCCGCGAGACCACGTATGCAGGCTCAGACCCTGCGGGCCTCGCACCTGCTTTGCCCGGGCGACACACTACGAGCATCTTCCAGCCGTGCGTCAACGAACCCCTGTGACGGCCGGTCCCTATTTGACAACCCAGAAAAGGAGTCCCGGATGGATTGGACACTTGAAGTCGTCGTGCTGCCGGTCAGCGACATCGACCGCTCGATCGCGTTCTACCGCGACCAGGTCGGCTTCCACCTTGATCACGACACGCAGAACGAGTACATGCACGTCACCCAGCTGACCCCACACGGCTCCGGCTGTTCGATCGTGTTCGGCGACCTACCTCCGCACAAAGCGATGGAGCCCGGCTCGATGAAGAACCTCCAGCTGGTCGTATCCGATGCACCAGCCGCCCGGCAGGAGCTCCTCGATCGCGGTATTGAAGTGAGCGAGTTGACGGTGATCAACGACGCGGATGGCGGCACGTTCTTCGGCTTTCAGGACCCCGACGGGAACTCCTGGGCGGTGCAGGAAATCAAAGCCCGAGCTCGCAAGCCACTCATTCCGGAGGATTACACAGGTCTCAGCGAATGGGCCGGTCGCTGATCCTGCGGCGGACACCTCCCTTTCCGCCGCGCGCGGCGAGACAGTTGAGTGCGTGCAAGCTCTAGCCGGCGCCGCCCCAGCGCTGGGTTCGCTGAAGCGCTCGTCGCTGCTGAGGCCGCGGCAGGGTCGAAAGCGTCGCCGGCGGAGTTGCTCGGTTTCGGCGCGTAGCAGGAGCCGATTCTGGCCGATGCTGGGGCCCGCCGGGGAGCCAAAGCCGGGCGGTGCCGTGCGCTGGATCCGGCGGTGCGGTGATGGCTGCTCCTGCTGGGCTCGGCGGTTGGAGTTCTCCGTCATGTGAACCGAGTCACCTCGAGTGGCGCTGTGACAGCGCTGCTTATGGTCACGAGGAGCGAGGGCGAGGATCCCGGACGGCGTGTGCTTGATCGTCGTCGCGAGGTCGTCGGGTCTTGCGGTCGCACCATCGGCGCTCCGACGGTGGGTCAGGGTGGGGAGTGGTTGTTCGGTCTGCGGCGGCTGACCGAGGCGCTGCGGCTAGCGAGGGATGGGGGGGACGAGGACGATGTTGCTGGTGTACGCGTAGGAGACGACCGCGAACAGGGACTCTGGGTACGGCGGGCCGATGGGAGAGTTGACGAGCACCACCAGCTCCATGTTCTGGGGAAGGTAGAACAGCACGCCCTGCTCGAATTTGGCGGTGGCGGCTCCCCACCCTCCGACCTTGGCGTAGAAGGTACCGAGCTGTGTCTGGGTGATGAAGTCGATGCCGAAGCTGTCCTCGAGCATTGTTTGCGCCTGGGCCGGGCTCATGATCGTGCCGGCGCGGCGGAACGTGCCCATCACCTTGAGGACGTCATCGACCGTCATGTGCCAGCCGGTGCCGCCCGCCATCGTTGTCAGATCGCCCGAGTTCCAGCCGTTGCCGGACACCGGGAAGTTGTACGCGAGTGCGTCGTTGGTCTGGTGAGCGAGCGTCGGATCGGTCACCCCGGAGGGCGCGAACACGTTCGCGTGGACGTAGTTCTGGTAGGCCGAGAGCGTGGCCAGGTCCCAGAACGTGTCGTTGAGAAGGGACAGCACCCCAGTCCAAATAGCGCTCGGTGAGATGTTGCCGTTGATCGTCGAGATCAGGATCCGGCAGAGCCCGAAGTTCATGTTCTGGTACCAGAACTCCCCGAGGTGGGTCGTTCCGGCCGCGATCGCGGCCTTCATGGACTCGTAGTCCGACGGCCCGCCGGCGGGGGCGCCGTAGTTGAGGCCGGAGGTGTGCGTCAGCAACCGCGCGAACGTGATCTGTTCGACGTTCGGCCCCTTGACCCAGTAGTCGGGCAGGTAGTCGATGATCGTGGTCTCGGGATAGAGTCCTTTCTCGCTCAGCAGCCGGGTCATCGCGATCGCGGTCGGCTGCTTGCTCAGGCTCGCGACGTGCTGGCGGGTATCGGTCGTCCAGCCCTCGCTGCCGTCCTGCGGCTCCTTAGCCGCACCCCACTCGAGCGTCGCGATCGGCGCGCCGTTCTCGTTCAAGCGCATCGCGTACCCGGCAACGCAGTCGTTGAGCTGCGCCTCGATCGCGTCCAGGAACCCGCGCACGTCGAGGGCATAGCCGGGGTGGACCACCGGCGGCCCCCCGATCGCGGCCGGCACCCGTGGGTCGTCGCGGCCGCGGTCCGAGCTAACGCCGAGAACGTTCTCGGGTCGCATCACATGAGCGCGGATCATCGCCTCGTCGAGTCGCACGCCCTGGATCAGCTTCAGCGCGGCGTCCAAGCGGTCGTTGTCGGTCAACTTCACGGCTTCGGGCATAGCTCTCTCCCTGGCATCGACGTTGCGTCTTGACGGGCGGCGGTCCTGAAACGCCGGCCTGAGCGATCAATCAGCCGCCGAGCAGGATCGCCTGCGGCCGCGGGCGTGCATCTGCGAATTCGCGTTCGGGGGATGGTTGTCCCGGTCCCTTCCTGGCGGCGCGCAAGCCGATTACTCATCATCTGTCCCCCTGAGGCGTCTTGGCTTTGCTAGGCCTTACGGACGAAGCTCGTTCTTGGTTCGTGGGACGGGACGCCCGCTTCGAGATTCGGGTTACGCCGGCGAAGCCTGCGTCCACCCCGGGGGCGTTCATCGGGTGTTGAGAATGACCGACCGCCAAGGTACGCCCAGGACCCCCGCCCGCGCATCCGGGGGGCACCTAAACCTGGCCCATGCGTTCACCGGCTCTCACAAAATCCGCCGCACAGATGTGGACGGCGATTTGGATCGCGCCATGCCGGCAAACCAAAGCCCAGCACCACGTGGGCGCGCAGCACGCGCTCCCACGACACGCGAAAAGCACGCCCGGGGTGTCAGATCATCACTCCCAGCGCAAGCAGTAACCAGCCGTCTGGCAGAACATGAGGTTCGCGGCTTCGGGGTCGAATGCGATGTATCCCACTTCGTCGACGACGAGCAGCGCAATGAAGGACATGCGGCGTAGCTCGGCTTCGAGGTTGCCTTGGCGCTTGGCGTCAGAGAGGCGCGCGACCTACTGGGTCAACCTGAGCCAGCCTGACTCACCACACACTCCGCTCGATAGCCTCGCTGATGCCCGGCAGTGCGCGTAGCGCGGTCGCAGCGGCCTCGACTGCGGACTGGCCCGGGGCGGCCGTGTAAGTGAGCGTTTCGTCACGCCTAGTCCCGTCCGGATCGTCGATCTGCACCACAAGGGTGACTGTCTCTCCGTGCGAGCGCTGGCCAGCGGCGAGATACCTCGCAACTACACCGAGTGCCTTGGCGTTCACCGTCACCGCGACGGTTCTGGTTCCCCGGTCCCCGTAGCCGCCGACCGGGAGTGACTCGTCTGAGACGATCGTTGCGTCTGCACCGAGATTGGCGGCTAATTCCCTCGCATCCGATCTTTGAAGGCCACGGAGCCGGAGGACGAGCCGTTCATAGGTCATCGCTGGCTGCTTACGATCTCGCGACGACAGCCTCGGCGGCCTGGCCGCCGACCTTGTCGAGCGCACCCCACAGCGCCTGCATCGTAGGGGCGAGATGGGCGAGCTCCTCGAGATGAGGTACGGACAGACGATCGAGTTTCTCGATGCCGAGTGAGGTGAGCGTGATGCGTACGACGCTTTTACTGTCGGCGTCCCGGTTGCGTTTGACCAACCCGTCCGCCACCGCACGGTCAATCAGCCCGACGGCGCTGTGGTGGCGAAGGACGAGATAATCAGCGATCTCGCCGACGGTAGGCCCCGAAGGGTTTGGGTGTCCGCGGACCGCCAGGAGAAGCTGATGCTTAGCGGGCGTCAGCCCTGCCGCCTTGGCTTGCTGCTCGCTCCAGCGCAAAAAGCGACGCAGGCCCGTTCGTAGCTGCAATAGCCGAGTGAAATCCGCCTGGTCGAGCGTCATGTCGCGCCACGATATCGGACGGATGCGCCGTCGGCCAACGTGACTGGCGGTCACGAGCGCGATCGACCCTTTGCCGACCGTGGATCGGACAGGCTCTACCGCGCTCCGGTCGGGCGCGGCCTCCGACGTAAGGGCGGCGCTGGGATTGACGGCCGTTTACACCGGTGGCACAGCGGGGGTCTTCACGCGGACGAGGGCCTGGTCTCCATGCCCTCGCTGTAACGCCGGCGAATGTGCTTCTCGGGGTCCTCATCGCCGTAGGACTCCTGGCCCTGGCTGAAGCGTCCGCGGTGCAAACCAGCTTCCGGAGGTGCGACCACCTCCTGACCGCGGCTGAACCGACCCAGGCGTAGCTCCTCCGGGTGGTGCGGGTAGCGGGCCTGTCCGAGAGCAAACCGCGACCGCGGGATCTCGGGCTGGAATGGCTGCTCCGCCGAGCTGTGTGCGCGATCACTCATTTCGTTCCTCCTCTTGCGAGACGGCGCGCAGGCCAGCCCCGACCGGTCCCGTTTGATAGCGCCCGAAGCCATCGAAGCTGAATCGTCGACACGTCAATACCGCGACAGTGGAACGAAGGCGACAGGCACGACGACGGTTCGGGGACACAAAGCCGACGCGACCCGTATTGCAGATATCGTTCCGAGATATCGTACCACGATCATACGCGCCGGCGCAAGTGCGGGCGACTTCCCGGACCGTCGGCGCCAAACAGCGATCGACCGACCCCGTCGGGCTGGAGTTCGACAGCTCGGTCTCGACGAGGGTGTTACGCACCGTGCACCGACCGTGAGCTGCGCAACCAGCGGCCTCCCTAAGAACCTCAGAAGAGTGCCGCTTCGTGCCTCTCGCTTCGGCACCGAATTGTCGATGGGTAATGAAGGACCCTCGACGACGCGCTGGCCCGTGCCCGGACCTCGCGTTGCCTGCACACATGTTCTTCAGAACCCCCTACTCGACGATCATCAGATGGCTGCCGTGCGCGGTAGTCGTGTCCGCGCTAGCACTGGCGCTTTCCGGGTGCGGTGCGGCGACGGCCCCGCAAGCTGCCGAGGCTGCGCCTCCACACGATGCGCCGGCGCAGCGAATCACGACGGGAGAGCGGGAGCCGATGCCGGTGGGCAACATACCCGGCTGGCGACAGGTGTTCACCGACGACTTCAACGGACGGACGCTCGATTCTTCCAAGTGGCGCCTGTACTGGGGCAAGCCGGGTGGTGATCCCGCCGGCTGGTTCGATCCGCGCCACGTCGCCGTCTCGCATGGGATGCTCGTGATCAGCGCTTATCGCGACCGGCGCGACGGGGGAAAATGGGCAACGGGCGGCCTTTCGAGCAGTCGCGGACTGGCTCAGACCTACGGCAAGTACCTGGTTCGCTTCCGTCTGGATCCCGGTATCGGCGTGGGCCATGCTGCGCTGCTGATGCCCGCAAACAATTCCTGGCCCCCGGAGATTGATTTCAGCGAGGACAACGGCAGTGGGCGCACAGGCACGCTCGCCACCCTTCATTACGGGAAGGACGACACGCATGCGGACGCGTGGCTAGGGAGCGTCAACCTGACTCAGTGGCACACGCTCGGGGTGCAATGGACCCCCGGGAAGCTCCAGTACACGATCGACGGCCGGATCTGGAAGACGATGACCGGCAGTTCCGTGCCGGTCCTGCCGATGGTGCTCGACCTGCAGACTCAAACGTGGCCATGTTCGGGAACCTGGGGCCGCTGTCCGAACGCGAGCACCCCACGGGTGGTCAGGATGTATGTCGACTGGGTCGCAGCGTATGCGCCCGCCAGCACCAGCTGACGGGCGTCGGGATCGCGCGGCCGATGGCCAGACTAGGACTTCGTGTACGCGACGACCCAGTCGACGTCGAGGTTGACGCGCGCCGGCGTACCGGCGTTCGGGCATTGCTCCCAGGTCGAGGTGCCGCACGCCCAAGCCTGGGTCTGGATGTCGAGGACCATCGGAATCGAGGGCACGTTCGCGTTCGTGACCGTCGCCCAGTTTCTGCCATCGAGCGTGTACACGAGCCGGCCTTTGGTCCACTGCACGCCGAGCGTGTGCCACTTAGTCAGGTTGACCGCAACGCTCTTCTGCACCTGCGTGTTGCCGGGTCCGTAGTGCAGGGTCGCGTAGTCGGTCTGACGCTGACCCCCGTTGTCCTCGCTGAAGTCGATCTCGGGAGGCCAGGCGTTGCTCTGCGGCCACAGCAGAATGGCATGCGCGATTCCCTGACCGGCGTCCATCCGGAAGCGCACCAGATAGTCGCCGTACGTCTGCGCGAACGAAGGGGAGGAGCTGATGCCGCCGCTGACGTACGTGTTCGGACCGGCGTCCCACGCGTCATCGGCCGGGTCCTTGTGGGCGGATACGACCAACTCGCCGCCGGACACCGTGACGTGGGTCGGGTCGAAGAACCCACCTGGGTCTCCACCCGGTACGCCCCAGTAAGCGGTCCATTGCCAGTCGAGGCTGCTGCCGGTGAAATCGTCGGCGAATACCTCACGCCAGCCGCGCGGGCTGGTGGTCGGCATCGGCACGCCCGATGGGTCCGGTGCCGGACTGTTCTGCGCTTCCCTGATGCCGCGGCGCGGCGCCGTCGATCGCCGGTGGCGTCTGACAACGCGATGACGGCTCGCCGAATGAGGAGCCGATGGAGTTGCGGCAAGCACGGACGGACCACTCAGCAGCGTCCATGCCAACGTGAGGGCAAGCCCGGCAAGCCAAATCTTTGGTTGCCGGCGCATTGGCTCGAAATCGGCGTGGAGCCTAAGCTGCTTGACGGCGGCAACGACAGACGGACGAGAGATTGATCAGTTTTCAGGCGTGGGTGTTGCACGATTTGAAGATTCAGGGGGGTCGGGCATGAGCCAGACTGCCGCGAGCATCGTGATCGCTTGCCACACCGAAGAGCGCTTCGAGCAACTATTGGGAGCGATCGACTCCGCTCGGCAGCAGGCGCCGCAGCCAGACCAGATGATCGTCGCGGTCGACCACAACGAGGCCCTCTGCGGCAGGCTGCGCTCAGAAGTAGACGGGATCGAGATCGTCGATCATCGCGGTGACCCGGGCGCGTCGGGAACGCGTAACGCCGGCGCGGCGCTGGCGCGCAATCCGTTCCTGGTGTTTCTCGATGACGATGTGCGAGCGCGTCCCGGCTGGCTGCGCGAGCTGCTGGCGCCGCTGCTCGATCCGCGCGTGATCGGGACCGGCGGGATGACGATGCCCGCCTGGCAGGGGCCGCGTCCGCGCTGGTTTCCCGACGAGTTCGGCTGGGTGGTGGGCGCCTCTCATGCCGGGCTGCCAACGGAGCCGGCCCGGGTACGCAACGTATGGAGCGAGAACATGGCCGTCCGCAAGAGCGCGTTTGACGCGGTCGGCGGTTTCCGGCACGGGTTCGGCAAGGTGGGCTCGACCTCGCGGCCAGAGGACACCGACCTCTGCATCAGGATCGGCGCGAGCGCTCCTCAGTCCTGGTGGACCTACGTGCCAACCGCGGTCGTCGACCACGTCGTCCCGCGCGAGCGCGCCACGTTCGCCTTCTTCCTTCACCGGTGCTACTGGGAAGGCGCCGGCAAGGTCGAGCTGTCAGCGCACCTGGGGGAGGATCGCGACCTCAACGACGAGCGGTCCTACCTGACGCGCACGCTGCCTCGCGCTCTGGTGCGGGATCTTGTCAGCGGCCAGTTCCGCCGAGCAGTCGCGATCGTCGCCGGCGTCATGCTGGCCGCGGCCGGCGGGGCGGTCAGCCTCGCCCGGGCCGCCGGCGCCAAGCTCGGGCGCTAGCGCGCCGCCGGCAAATACTCCGCGCTCGCTCGATCGAACGGACGGCGTTATCGGCGCGATAGCCTCGCCACATCGAGATACAGCCTGATCAGAGGTTTCGCGAGTGGGTGCTGCAGGACTGGGCGGTGAACGCGTCCCGGCTGGAGTCGCAACTGATCCTCGCCTGGTTCCGAGTCGCGCAATGGGCGGCGGCGCGGTGGGGGCGCGTGGCGCGGCTGGTCGTCAGCCCATACTGGCTTACGTGCTCGTTGCTGTTCGGTGTCGAGCTTCCGGCCACGGCTCGCGTCGGTCCGCGGCTGCGCCTGTATCACCCTCACGGGATCGTGGTCAGCCCTGGGTGCACGATCGGAAGCGACTGCCACCTGCGCCACAACGTGACGATCGGAAACCGGGTCGATCGTGACGGCAATGAGGGTGGCTGGCCGACTCTCGGCGACGACGTCGAACTCGGCGCTGGATGCGCGGTGATCGGCGACCTCGATGTCGGAGATCATGCTCGCATCGGGGCGCTTGCGGTCGTCGTCAAGTCCGTTCCCGCGTGGGCCGTCGTCGTCGGTAACCCAGGCCGCGTGATCCGGATCGACGAGCCGCTTTAGCCGAACGTCAGCCGATAGATGGTCGTGTCAGCGTCGTGATAGACGGGCGCGCCGTGGAGCGCGCTCGGAATCTCGGAAACGAGCTTCTCGTACCCGCGTGGAGCGCCGAAGTAGTGGGCGTCGGCGCGCATGCTGCGGCTGACGACGACATAAGCAGTCTGATGGCCGAGATCCGCGAGCCAGGTTTGTACGTCCGCGGTGTTTCCCTCGTCGAGCCACGCTTCTCCGAGCTGCGGATCCGAGGGCATCACCTGCAGGTCGTAGGAGTTGTAATCAGCCGCCTGCAAAGTAGGGAAGTTGTCGTCCGGAAGCACGATCAGCGAGCCTTGCGGGGCGTGCGCGTAGAGCCACTGGCTGGCGCGCAGCTCAGAGCTTGTGAACGCATTGACGGAGACAGGACCGTAGAGACCCTGAAGACCGGCGAACAGGGCCGCGAGGCAGACGACCGCGGTCAGCGGCCAACGGATCGGCAGCCGTCTCGGCATGCGCAGCTCGAGCAGCAAGCCGGCGATCAGCAGCGCGCACCACGGTGCGGAGAACAGGTAGACGCGATAGATCGCCTCGCCGCCGTAGCTCTGGGCGCCCAGGATCAAAAATGGGCTGAATGCCAGGAGTGCCGGGATCAGCACGCGGCCGAGCGTCTTGCGCCGCCGCAACACTGCGCCAAGCGCGAGCAGCCACATCGCCGCGGCGAGGTAGTGCACGATCTGGGCGGTCAGGGCCTCGCCGCCGGCGTTGTAGGTGCCGCGGGAACCGGAGGCGTTCTGGAGCGGACTGCCGCCGCTGAACAGTCCGCCGAAGTTGCTCGAGATCAGCCCGTAGCGCGGCGCCAGGTAGGCGCCCGCGATCACCGCCAGCAGCAACAGCAGCCAGCGCGGGCGCAGCAGGTCGAGCAGCGTCAGCGCGCCGATGCCAGCCAACACCACGTACGGGGTCAGCTGGTGAGCCGCGACGATCACGAAGAAGATCGCCGCGACGAGCACCAAAGCCGCCACGCGCTGCGCCCGGGTGCTCGCCGAAACAGGCGCCATGCCGACGACAAGCCGCGTTCGTAACCGCGCGATCCGACCGCTCGTCCCGGGCTCCGGCGTCGGCGCTCGCAGCCAGCGCAGGATCACATATGCCATCGCGAGCCAGAGCAGGAACCCAAACGCCTGAGGCGACAAATAGTCCTGACCGACCCACGCGATCAGCCCCTCGTACAGCCCGACCGCCAGGTACGCAACGCGCCGGTCGCGGACGAGCAGACGGAAGATCGCGAACAGCAGCAGCGCGTCGGCGAGCTCGAAGGCAAGCGGAGCCCAGCCCGCGAATGACAGCGCGCTCACGTGAGCGAGCGAGCTGATCGCGGCCACGGCGGCAAACAGCGCCGGCCACTGGTCATAGATGTTGCTCGGGTCGGTGATCCGGCCGTAGTGCGTGAACGAGGAGATGATTCCGACGTGCTTGTAGACCCACGCGTACTCGGGAGTCCCGCCGTAGATAATCGGGATCGTCGCGTGGATCGCGACGATCAGCCCGATGAGGTTCAGCGTCAGCAGCCAGCCTCGCGGGGAGCTGCGGACTAGCTCGAGCACGAAACCGGCTATCAGCGCCCCCAGGCCCAGCACGAAGAACGCGTTGGCGTTCGCCAGCAGCCCGTAATCGCCGATCGCCGAGGGACGCAGTTGCGTCACCCCGTAGGCCCAGGCGCCCAGTCCGATCAGCACCAGCGCGAGCTGCGGGTGAATTCGACCGGTCAGAGACCCGATGCGCGTCGCGGGCGCCACTCGAAGTGTGTGGCCGATCGCGCTCATCGAGGATCCCGTGCTCTACGGCCGACCCGTACACGCAGCGCGCATGAGATCACGGCCGCGCCCGCGAGGCCGAGCAGCGCTTGCGGCTGCCAGGCGGCCAGCCAGATCATGATCGCGCTCGCCAGCGCCACGGCGGTCAGACTCACCGCCAGGGTCAGCCCGGCCTGGGCCGCGGCCTCGCCCGCGTCGATCCAGGACATGACGGCGGCTCCCGCCGGCACACAGGCCAGCAGCAGCGCGCCAGCCAATCCGAGCCATGGCGTCGGCGCGCCCAGCACCAGCGCGACGGCGAGGATGCTGCTCGCCAGTCCCGCGTAGGCGGTCACCTCGGTGCGTGGTCTGCTCATCGAAGCCTCCGAGCCGGAACCCCGCCGTAGACGCCGCCCGAGTCGCAATCGGCGCTCACAACCGCGCCCGCGGCGATCACGGCGCCAGCGCCGATCGTGACGCCTGGCAGGATCGTCGCGCGCGCTCCAATCCAGGACCCGTTCCCAATCCTGACCGGGCGGGACTCGGTGGCGCGATTGATAACACCGTCGGCGCCGAGCGCGTGCGTGGAGGTGAGCACGAGCACCTCGGGGCCGAACAGGCAGTTGTCGCCGACCTCGATTGCACCCGTGCCCTCAAACCAGCAGCCGGCGTTGACGTACGAGCCGGTGCCGATGCTGACGTGGCGCGACTGAAACCAGCAGCGTTCGAGGCCCCAGACCATCATCCCGAGCTTGACCCCGCCGGCACGCAGCAGCGTGCGGCGCACAGCGAGAGGCAGCAGCGGCGACGTGGCCAGCCCTCGGCGAAGCCATCCAAACGCCCCTCGCGCGTCGCTGGGCAGTGCGCCGATCGCAGCCCGATGGCGGTCACGGAGCTGCTCGTCGGTCAAAGGTTGCACCCCGACGACGCTCATGCCGCCTCCGCCACCAGACCCGTCCGCATCCGTCGCGCGGTAAGCGGCAGCGTGGCGATCGCGGCCAACGCCTGGACTCCCAGATTCGCCCATCCGACCGCGACCAACCCCAGGTGCGGTAGCAGCACGAGGGTCACGGCGAGGAGGGCGATCCCGGAGGCGGCCTGAAACGCCGCCAGCAGCCAGACGCGCTGGTCGACCCACATCAGCATGCAATAGAGGGCGACGAGCGCGGTGAACGGAGCGCTGCACCCGATCAGACGCAGCAGCTCGGCTCCGTGGGCCGCGTAGGACGCGCCCGACAGCGACAGCAGCGGCCCCGCGGCGAACACGCATACCACCAGCGCGGCGGTGACGACGCCGGCCCAGAGCAGCAGCGTGCGCTGAAGCAGCTCGCCGGAGCGCTCGTGAGCTCCGGCCAGTTCGACGACGAACGCGGATGCCACGTTCCACAGAAGCAGCGTGATACCCATCGACATCAGCCATGGCAGCGTGAAGTAGGCGAGCTGCGCCGGCCCAAGTCGCCAGACCACGATCAACGGCATGAGCTGCGTCGCGGCAGTGGCCCATACAGCCGTCACGTACTCGCCCGCGACGAACGACAGGAGGCGCCGTCGAGGGGGGAGCGTGCCTTCCGTCTGTTCGAGTCCGCGCAGCACACGGCGGAACAGCAGCGCGCTGACAACGATCACCGCCACGGCGGCCGGCACTACCCACGAGACCACGATCCCGCCACCGATCGGCAACAACAGCAGCGCCGGCAGGAGAGCGAGCTTGCCGGTGGCGAACGAGATGTTCTCGGCCGCTACCCACGGCGCGCGCCGCAGTGCCGTCAGCACCGAGTCCTGAAGCGCGAAGACCGCCAGAACCGGGACGGCGACGACGAACGCCAGCTTCGTCGCGATGCCTCCCCGCACGACACCGTCGCCGAGGCCGCTGAAGACGTACACGGCACCGACTACCAGTGAGAGCGTCACCACCGCCAGGTAGCCGCGCGCGATCAGCCGCCGGCCGAGGCGCCCGGCGCTCGGCAGCAGGCGGACGAACACATTGGTCAGGTTCAGCTGCGAGATCGTCGCCAGCAGCGTCAGTGCCGCGATCGCAGCGGCGGCGTGCCCGACGACTCGAGGCGTCCCGATACGCGCCGCCTCGGTCCAGAACACGAGCCCGAGCGCGTTGGTGGCGATCGTCGCGGTCATCAGCGACACCGCGTTGAAGGTGAGCGACCGATGCTCGCCGAGCAGCCTCATCGCGTTCTCCGAATACGACTCCTGAGGTACACGAGCGGACCGGCGGCCATCCCGCGCAGCTCCATCCGTGCGAGCTCGCGAGTGCGCCGATTCGGCTGTGCGCCCTCGTCGAGCTTGTCTCGAAATCCGGCGGTCATGACGCGCACGGCGCGTCCGGCAGTCCCGAGCATCCGTCCCAGATGACGCGGATCGTCCAGCACGAGCGCGGTCAGCAGGGCGCTGTAGCCCAGTCCGTAGCCGTAGATCTGGCGCCCGAGCGAGGCCTCGTCGCGACGATGCGTGTGGTGCACGATTGCAGCCGGCTCAAAACCGATGCTGTATCCGCGCCAGGCGAGCCGGGCGAACATCATCAGGTCCTCTCCACCGCGGGCGTCGGTCCCGGCTCCGAGCGCGAGGTCGAAGCCGCCGAGCTCGCGGAGCGCCAGGGATCGGAACGCCATGTTCGCGCCGGCGCCAAAGCTTCCCGCGGCATAGAGCGAGAAGCTCCGCAGCACGCGGCCGCCGTCGTCGATCGCGTCGACGGTTGCCGGGGCGAGGAGCGAGCCACCGCGCGGAGCACGCATCCGGTGCGAGACGGGCTCGAACGAGCGCGGGCCGAAGCCGCCGTAGTACTCCTCGAGAGCGACCTGGGCGGAGGTCTCGAGTTCGCGCGGAAGCGCCAGCCCGTTGACGCACGCCTCCTCGGGGTGCTCGGCCAGCCGTGTCGCGATCGCGAGCAGCCAGCCAGGATCGACCTCGACGTCGTCGTCCGTGTAGGCGACGATCTCCCCGGTGGCCTCCTCGAGCCCGCGGTTGCGGGCGGCTGAGATCCCGGGGCGTGTCTCGCGTACGACGCGCACCCCTGGCACGTCGACCGGGGGCGCTCCAGCGGGACGGTTGTCGACGACGATCACCTCATAGTTCGGATAGTCGAGAGCGGCGAGCGAACTGAGGCACGCCTGCAGGCCTTCCTCGCGTTCGAGCAGGCTCGGGACCACGACTGAGATGCGTGGAAGGAGGTTCTCTGGCGGACGGCGGGGAGCGGGCGCATGCGACGGAGCCGGAAGTGCCGCGATCGCGACGGCGAGCTGCCCGCGGCTCACGGATCCGTCCTCGAACGGAACCCGGATCATCCCGCGGGGCCGGTCGTGCTCCCGGACAAGCGCCCACAGGGCGCCGTAGCTAGGCCCACCGTCGATCGCATCCGGGAAGTTCTCGAGATCGATCGTGGCGAGCTTGATCGGTCTGAATCGCGCCTCACCGGCGCTGGCGGTGAGTTCGCTCACGCTGCCCACTGCCTCTGCATCCGGCGGGCGCGCAGATACGCTGCGGGCCCCGCGAGCATCCCGCGCAGCTCGGTTCCGCCCAGGTCCGCCGGGAAATCGGAGGTGCGGTTTGCTCGCTTGGCCGAAGCTGGATCGCGCAGTGAGCGCAGCCATGCCGGAATGACCGACGCGAGGCCCAGGAAGTGGCGCGGGTCGCGCAGAGCGATCGCCGTCAGCATTGCGGTGAAGCCGACGCCGTATCCGTGGATCTGGCGCTCGAGGTCGGTGATCGTCGCGCGATGGGTGTGGTGCACGATCGCGGCGGGCTCGTATGCGAGCCGATGGCCGCCGGCCAGGAGCTCGACCAAGATCGCCAGGTCCTCGCCGCCCCGGGTGGGGGTGCCGGTGCCGAGCGCCTCGTCGAACCCTCCGGCGGCACGAAGCACGCCGGTGCGGAACGCCATGTTCGAACCGAGTCCGAGCTCGCCCATCTCATACAAGGACTGGATCCGCTCGGTGCCGTCATGCTCGTCCCGGCGCGTGATTCGGAAGCGGCCGGCACGCTCGAACGTCAGTGGCGCGTAGCCGCGGTCGAGCCCGCTGCCCGACTGCTCGAAGAAGATCTGGGCGGGCGTCTCGAGCTCGGCCGGCACGACAAGTCCGGTCACCGCCGCAAGCTCGGGCGTGCGTGCAAAGCGCTCGCCCAATGCGCGCAGCCAGCGTCGGTCGACCTCGACGTCGTCGTCGGTGAAGGCGACGATCTCCCCTGTGGCCTCCTCGAGCCCTCGGTTGCGGGCGGCTGAGATGCCGGGGCGTGTCTCGCGTACGACGCGGGCGCCCGGCAGATCGACCGGGGGCGCTCCAGCCGGGCGGTTGTCGACGACGATCACCTCGTAATCGGGGTGATCGAGCTCGGTCAGAGCCTGGACGCAGCTCCGGAGCTGCTCGGGCCGCGACATCGCGGTGGGGACCACGACCGTGGCCCGGGCGAGGGGGATGTCCCGTGCAGCAGCCCCGCGGCCCCAGGCCGCTCCGAGCCTCGCTCGGAGCTCCCGCTCGAGCTGCTCGCCCGAGATGCGCCCGTGGCATACGGGCAGTTCCATGCTTCCGAGCGGCTGCCCATCGCGGCACGCGAGGATCCATGCGGCCGCGTACGGGGGTTCGCACACGCGGGTGCAGTCCAGGTCGACGATCGGCTGCCCGATGTCGACGACCGCGACGTGGATTGGGCCAGGCATGCTCATCGCCGCGCTCCCTGGAGTCGTCCGGCCTCCGCGGGTCCCAAGCCGGCGCATCGGCGTCCCAGATGCCAGGCCCGTTGTTTGGAGCGCGCCCACGCCCGTGCCGCCAGCGGCGGTCGCCAAGTCACCATCGCCACCAATGCCTCGGGCGTCGTGTCAGCCCGGACCTGGAGGCGCGGCAATGCCCAGCGGTCGTCGCCGGGGCGAGCTGGCAGGTCGCCGACCGCGCATGCCTGCCGGTAGCCGGCGGCGCATACCGCGCGGCGGCCGGAGGCGGAGTGGTAGCCGAATGGATAGGCGAAGCTGGTCACCGCGCGGCCGATGCGATCCTCGAGCTCGAGCCGGCTGGCCCGGGCGTCGCGCTCGACAAGGTCGGCCGGGTTGAGGTCCGCCGCCATGTGCACCCGCCCGTGCGACGCGATCTCGAATCCCTCCTTAGCCAGTGAATCGATCGTCGCCCAGCTGAGCATCGGCCGGTTGGCATCATCGCCGGGCAGCCAGGCCGATTTGCCGCCGACGTAAGCGGTGGGGACGAACACGGTCGCGGCCATCCCGAGCCGCGACAGGACCGGCCAGGCATTTTCGGCGGCGTCGGCGAGTCCGTCGTCGATCGAGATCGCAACGGCGCTGCGCCGAGCGGCGAGCGCGTCGGGAACCTCGTCGAACGGGATCACGTCGAGCCCGCTCGCGTGAAGCGCCTCCATCTGCTCGGCAAACAGCGACGGGTCGACCGTCAGTGCGGTGAACGCCGGCGTGGTGTGCGCCGCGATGCTGTGGTACGTGAGTACGGCCACGGTTGCGGGGGAATCGATCGTCATCAGCTCACCGCCATGGCGTTCGCCAGCCGACGCGCGTGTAGCCGGGCGCCGGGATACTTGAACGCACCCTGAAGCAGCCCCTTGCGGTTGATCCGGAGGAGCTCCCTCGGAAAGCCGTCCAGCTCGCCGAGCCGTTGCCCGTCGCGCGAGACCTGATCGCGCATCGCTTGGCGAGACAGGCGCATCAACTCGGGCAGGCAGCCGGGGTGGCGCACGAGCATGCTCGCGTAATACGCGCTCAGCCCCCGGCCGTAGCCGAGCATCACGCGCTCCAAGTCGCCGTAGTCGCGCCGGTGGCGGTGATGCACGATCGCGCTGGGCTGATAGACGATCGTCCCGCCAGCAAGCAGGAGCGTACTCAGAGCCGCCGTGTCCTCGCCGGCGAGCGTCGCGGTACCCGTCCCGAGCGCGCAATCGAAGCGGCCGATCCGCTCGATGGCGTCGCGCCGGAAGGCCATGTTGGCGCCGGCGCCGTAGGGCGGCAGGGGATACAGCGGGCTCTGCTCGAGCGCCGTCGCAGGCGAGAACACCGCTCGCGCGAACCCACGGCCGCGGCGGACACCACTGTATTGCTCAAACCAGGCTTGGGACTCCGTCTGGAGCTCGGCGGGCGCGACGATTCCGGTGACCGCGCCGGCGTCGGGAACCTCCACGAACGCGCGCGCGATCTCCGCGGCCCACCACTCGTCGCATATCTCGTCGTCGTCGGCCCAGGCGATGATCTCGCTGTCCGATGCGTCGATTGCCCGGTTGCGTGCCCAGGAGAGGCCCGGGCGCGGCTCGGTGACGTAGCCAACGTCGCGCGTCCGTGCCAGCTCGGCGACCAGCCGCCGTGTCCGGTCATCGGACGGAGCGTTGTCCACCACCAGCGTGCGCAGGCGGGGGTATTTCTGATGCTCGAGGCTGTCGAGCGCGCGCGCCAGGTCATCTGGGCGGTTGCGGGTGCAGATCGCAACCGTGATCTCAGGGCCCTCGGCGAGGGCCCGTTCACGTCCCTTGACGAAACTGGGCGTGCGGCCGGGCTCGAGCCCGTTGGTGGGAAGCGATCCCGTCCAGGTGATCGCGCAGTCAGCAAAGCGCTCGCGCAGCTCGGAGCCGAGCTCGGCGACGATTTCAGCCGCGAGCTCCGCCGGCTCGAGACCCCGCTCGGACAGGGTGAGGCTGAGCATCCCGATCGGTTCGCTGAACAACCGCACGAGCACCAGGGCCGTCGCTCCCGGCGCCGGCGCGGCGATCGCCGGAACCTCGACCGACAGCTCGCATTGAATGACGATCCCGACCGCGGGGGAAGCTTCGGGCGCGATCATCGGTCCGCACCCCGCGTGTGGCGCGCGGCGGGAGCGATGGACATATATTTGGCCCCGTTATCGGAGCCACCGAACTTAAAGCCGGCGAACTCAGGCGCCGCGTCCTTCTCGGCACCGAGGCCATCTATCGCGTCTGCGGCTGGGACGACGAGTTGGCCGAAGTCGAGGTCGTCGAAGCTCCGGGATTGCGAAGCGGCCAGCGTTTCACGTTCGACGTGGCAGCAGTCCGGGACATGGCGGTGGTCGCGGGGCCGCCCGGTCACGCCCGCAAAGAAAGCTAGATCCCGCATCTTCATGCGCTCGTCGCGCCGGCGGACGCCTGAGCCCGAAGAGGCTTGGCGAAACGCTCGACCAGGATCGTCCGCAGCACGCGGAATCCGTCGCGGAACGGACGCAGCTTGCTGACTCCGTGAATCCGCTCGTACTCGATGCTGGGGACCTCGGCGACGTTCAGACCGGCCTTGGCCACGCGTACGTTGATCAGCGTCTCGACCTCGAAGCCGGCGCAGTCGACGTTGATCGTCGGCCGAACGTCAGACCAGAACGCGTTGTAGCCGTAACAGAGGTCGCTGTAATCGGTCCCGAACAGCGCGTTCACGGTTCCGTTGAGGAACCGGTTGCCCTGCATCCGCAGGGGCGTGATGTCGACGCTGCCGCCGCCCTCCATGAATCGAGACCCCTTGGCGAAGTCCGCCCCCTCGAACAACGCGTCGACGTAAGCGGGGATCTCTTGTGGATCCGTCGATCCGTCGGCGTCGAGCATCACGATGATGTCGCCTCGGACGGCCGCGAAGCCGCACGCCAGGGCGTTGCCTTTGCCTTTGCCGTCCTGAAGCAAGATCCGGACAGATGGGCACAACTGACGCGCGATCTCGATGGTGTCGTCGGTCGAGTGCCCGTCGACGACGATGATCTCGAACAGCTGCTCGAACGGCAGCCGCGCGAACACGTGCGGCAGGTTGGCTGCCTCGTTGAACGTTGGGATGACGACGCTCACCCGCGCATGCGAGCGCGGTGGCCTCGTGATCTGGTCCGTGTTGACTTGGAACTTCTCAATTGCGTTCATGGCGCCCCTTTGGACGTCGTTTCCCCGTCCGCGCGGCTGTGGGAGTTCGACTGGCGAACTCGGGGCCAACGGCACGGTCCCGTTGATACATTTGTCGACTTCTGGCACCGCGCGCTAAATGACCAACTCGGGTCAACTTGCCTAAGACCTTCTGAAGAGTGCGCATTGACGTAGTGCCGCTGCACGCGGACACTTGGTCGCGTGGAAGGGATCGGCCCCTACGTCGACGAGATCGAGGATGCGCTCGAGCTCGTGAACGTGCCGAGCTACGTGCTCGACACGAAGGGCGTCATCCGCTGGGTCAATCCAGCCGCCCGTCGGCGCGTCGGCGACGTCCTTGGCCGCCAGTTCGCGTCGATCGTGGCGCCCGAGGACAAGGAGCGCTCGCTCGAGCTGTTCGCCCGCAAGGTCGTCGGTAGCGAGTCCGTCACCGACGCCGAGGTCGCCGTCGTCGACCGGAACGGCGATCGACTGACCGTCGACGTGAGTTCGGTGCCGCTTCTTCGGGGGGGGCGGGTGATTGGCGTGTTCGGCCAGGTCACGAACGAGCGTGCGGCCCCGCCGCTGACACCGGATCCGCGTCTGACGCCGCGCCAATCCGAGGTATTACAGATGCTCGAACGCGGCCGCTCGACACGGCAGATCGCTCAGGAGCTGCACCTGAGCCCAGAGACCGTCCGCAACCACATCCGCCACGTCCTGAAGGCCCTCGGCGTTCACTCGAGGCTGGAGGCAGTGACGTTGGCTCGCCGCCAGCAGCTTTTCGCGAACTGAAGCATTCGATTTGGCCTGAACCTCGCACCAGCGCACCGGGACGGCTGTCTATCGTGAACTGGCGTGTCGACACTTGTGCTCTCGGACCTTCATTTGGGATCGCGTTTGCGCCACGACGTGCTCACACAGCCGGAGCCGCTGCGCCGCCTGCTCGAGGCGCTCGACGGGATCGAGCGGCTTGTGCTGCTCGGGGACATCGTGGAGCTGCTCGAAAAGCGGGCCGACCGCGCGATGGATGTTGCCGAGCCGATCCTGCGGCTGATCGGCAGAACGCTCGGGGCCGACCGGGAGGTGGTCTACGTGCCCGGCAACCACGATCGTGCCTTGGTGGCGGGCTGGATCCGGCGAGCCGGCGCCGGTCTCGCTCCTGACAGCCGCGTTCCCATTGACGCGTCGCCGGAGCTGTCCCGGGTCGTGTCATGGCTTGCGCCGAGCCGTGTCCGCGTGCAATACCCGGGCGTGTGGCTCGCCCCCGGAGTGTGGGCGACGCACGGGCACTACCTGGATCGCCACCTACTGCCTGAGGCCGCGTTCGGCGTGACGCGCGGTCTCCTCGGACGGGTTCCGCGACCGGGCGCGGTCCCGATCGACTACGAGCTGGCCGGAGGGCCGTCGCTCACGCGCCTGGAAGCGCTCGTGATCAAGGCGCTCCCGCGCCCGCTCGCGGCGCTGGCAGAGGACGGCGCCGAGCTGATTCGAGCGTCGACGATGCCGCTGGGCCCCCGCCGCCTGCTGCGCCCCGGGATGGCGCGCCTCACCGCAAGTGTCTTGGGGGTGCAGATGCGCCTCGCGAGCCTTCCGGCTCTCTCGCACGTGGTCGGGCGCCTTGGCGTTGACGCCGAGTGGGTGCTGTTCGGTCACGTGCACCGCCTGGGTCCATTGCCGGGTGATCTCGACACTCGCTGGCGGGGACCGCAGGGGCGGCCCGGTCTCCTCAACACCGGCTCTTGGGTCTATGAGCCGCTGCTGGTCCACAAGGCGACCGCGCCACACCCCTACTGGCCCGGCGGAGCCGTGATCCTGGAAGACCACAGCGCGCCCCGCGCCATCGGGCTACTCGACGGCATTCCCGCCGGCGCGATGCACTGACCCTCGATCCTCGGCTAAACGTCAACCGGCCGGTGCACCACACTGATGGTGAAGGTGAGCGTGACCGCCTTCGAGCGCTTCTTGCCGGTCTGGCTCTGGACGACGGTGAGCGTCAGGCTCACCGAACGGCAGCCGAGGCACGGATTGACCGTGTGCGAGCGCAGCGCCACCGCGCTGAGGGGCGCCTGCTTGCCCGGCGAGGACTTGCCCGCCGTTCCGCGTGGCCCCGCCGGGCCGGTCGCTCCGGTGTCACCCTTGTTCCCCTTGGCTCCGGTATTGCCCTCGGGCCCTGCGGCCCGGAGGGTCCGGGATTGGCGGGCGCGCCCGTGCCGGTGAGGTTTACGGTCGCCGACGGGTTGTTGGAGGCGTCTGAGGCGACGGTAAGTGTCGCTGAGGCGGGCGACTGGCCAGCCGGCGAGTAGCGGACCGTCAGGATGCAGGAGCCGCCGCCCGGAACGCTCTGGCCCGAGCAGAAATCCTGGTCCCCAACGATGGCAAACTGGCCTGCGTCAGGGCCTCCGATGACGGCCTGGCTCACGCTCAGGGGAGCGTCGCCGGTGTTGTAGATGACGAACATCTTCTCCTGGGTGAGGTTGTCGGCCGCGGCGCCGAAGTCCTCCGTGCCGCTCGGCGAGAGCGTGATGCTCGGCGGGTTATCTCCGGTGCCCTGGAAGCCGGCTGTGACCGTGCCACCCGTGGCGGTGGAGGGGACGGCGAGGCCCGCGACCTGCGTCCCGTCGGCAGTCGGCGCGAAGCTGACCGTGATGGTGCAGCTCTGCCCGTCAGTCAGGCTCTGGCCTGAGCAGTTGTCGGCGCCGAACGCGAACTGGTCCGCGTTCTTGCCGGTGAGCTTCGCCTGGCCGACGAGCACCGGCGCGTTGCCGGAGCCGGTATCGGTCAGGGTGAACGTGTCCGAGGTCGAGTTGCCGACCAGAGCATGCCCGAAGTTCTCCGGGGTGGGCGTCAGCGTGACACCCGCGGTCGTGGCCACGCCCGTGCCGGCGAGGGGCACGGTTGTGTTCGCGCCCGTCGCGGAGTTGGACGGAATCTCCAGGCTGGCCTGCTCAGCTCCGGTGGCCGAGGGCGAGAACTGAACCTGCAAGGTGCAGGACGCTCCCGCGGCCAGCGTCACGCCCGAGCAGGCGTCCTCGTCGGCCTCCAGCGCGAAGTCGGCGCTGTTGGCCCCGTCGACGCTCGCCTGGCCGAGGTTAAGCGGCAGGTCGCCGGTGTCGCGCAGCGTGAACGTCTTGGTCTGCGTCTGCGCGAGCGTGACCGAGCCGAAGCTCTCCGGGTTGGGATGCACCGTCAGGGTCGCCGGGAGGACAGCCGTGCCGGTCGGACGCGCCCGAGCGGCTCGCGGTAGAAGTCGTCGCGCATCGCGTGCTGCTCGGCTTGCGCGCGACCGCCAGTTCGGTCGCCAGCTGACGGATCCGTCGCCTCGCCGCGGCCAAATCGAGCTGCTGCTCGCTGCTCAGACCCGACACCTCGCCACGGTCGACACGGTCCTGTTTGGGCCAACACCACGCCGCGATCCCGAGCCACAGTCCGACGGCCGCGCAATCAGCGGTCAGGGCCTAGCCAGGCGCTGACCGCGGCGTTACGCTGCGTCTTGCTTCCATCAGCTAATACGAGGAGACGACATGAGTAGCAATCGCCACGGGACGCACCCGGCCCGTCCGTTCGGAGTAACGGGCGGTGGGTTCGCCGAGGGCCAGAACGACCCTGAAGAGTTCAAGCCGGAGAAGAACGTAGGCGCCTTCGGGTCCGGGCAGGACGACCCCGAGGAGTTTCCCGAGGACGTCAAGCTCGGCAGCTTCGCCAGGGGCCAGCAGGCCGAGTCGAACATCCACGAGGGCACATTCGGGACGGCGGAGGGCGACGCCGAGGAGTAGTCGACGGTCAGATCCGAAGCGCGGGAGCGCGTCAGCTAGGGGCGGCCGCGCTCCCGAGTTTGGTGCGTAGGCGGCCCAGCCCGCGTGGAAACGAAACGGGGACGGGCAAAGTACCGGCGCCTCGGTGAACTGGAGCGGGCTCGCTGTTGGTCGTGCGCGGGCGTCGGCGCCTACGCGGGCGGCGGCCGCTCCTGCTGGGTGCGGGTGGCCTCGAGCGCCTCAGCGCTGAGCGACCTCGGCCGGGTATCATGTACCATTGCACTCACCCAGAACGCTGGTCTGGGTGCGTCGATCTGAGGGAAGCAGCACATGAGAGTCAGCGGCGTTGACGTGCACATCGTCTCGGTTCCCTACAGCTTTCCCGAAGTGTGGCGGTTCGGAAAGGCCTGGGGACTTACGAACGCGATCGTCGAGGTGCACACCGATGAGGGGATCACCGGGATCGGAGAAGTTCCGGGCAGTCCTCTGATCTCTCTCGTGCGTGATGCGCTCGAGGCCAGCGCCTCCTGGATCGTTGGCGAGGATCCGCTTCGGGTCAAAGCGTTCCTGGCTCGCGCCGCCGATCGCGGCTGGCACCACTATCCGTACCTCGGCAACGGCGCTACGGCCGCGATCGAGATGGCGCTCTGGGACATCTGCGGCAAGGCTCACGGCTGTCCGGTGTACCAGTTCTTCGGCGGCATGCAGACGGAGCATGTTCCGTTCTACTGGTTCGTCGGCGCCGAGGACCGCGCCGTCGAGACGGTCCGCCGGCAGGCGGCCGAAGGCGCCGAGCGCGGGTTCAAGACCGTGTACATCAAGATTGGCTTCGACCTCGAGAACGATCTCCGCCTCGCGCGTGCGCTACGGGAGACGGTCGACGACGACGTTGCGGTCCGGGTCGACGCGAACGAGGCGTGGTCGGTGTTCGAGGCAGTCGACGCCCTGCGCCGCTTCGAGGACGTGGGGGTGGAGTTCGTCGAACAGCCGATCGACATGCACAACATCGCCGGCCTCGCCGATCTGCGGTCCAAGTCGCGGGTACGGATTGGCGCCAATCAGTCGGCGTGGTTGCCGTGGCAGGTCCCGGAGGTGATCGCCCAGCGCGCCGCCGACGTGATCGTGACCGACCCCCACCAGCTCGGTGGGCTGGTGCCGTTCCATACCGCGGCGATGATGTGCGAGACGGCTGGTATCCCGATTTGCAAGCACGCCTTCGCCGACCTCGGCATTACCACGATCGCGACCTCGCACGTGCTCGCGACGCTGCCCTCGCCGCAGCTCGGGCACCAGCAGTTCCTCACCTTCCTCGTCCACGACCTGCTGGCAACCAAGGTCGAGTTCGTCGACGGAGCGATCCAGGTCCCGACCGGACCCGGTCTGGGCATCGAGCTCGACCGCGACGCGTTGAAGTTCTACGAGGGCATCTACGAGCAGTACGGCGAGTTCGAGGGCTACATGGTCACACCGGAGTCGCCTCTGCCGCCCGACCTGCCGGTGCCGAACCGCTGATGCAGACATTCGAACCGGCGGCCCTCAAGTACACCTACAGTCCGGAGCACATGCCGATCGGCACGGTTGCCTCGGGTGAGCGCTTCACGGTTGTCACCCGTGACTGTTTCACCGGGCGCTATGAAGATCCCGCCAACTTCACACCCGAGACCGCGGCGTGGGTTGAGGACAACCTCGACGGCGTCACCGGTCCGATCGCGGTCGACGGCGCCGTGGCCGGCGAGGCCGTGGCGGTGACAATCGCGAGCGTTGAAGTAACCACGCCCGGATGTGTCGTCGTCAGCCGCTGTCAAGCACTGTCACCCGCGGACTGGTGGCACGAGGAGGATCACGTCGTCAACGTCCCCGTCGACGACGGGGTGATGCGGCTCGCCGACGACTGGACGGTTCCAGTGAAGCCGCTGATCGGCTGCTTGGCGACGATGCCGGCCCGCGAGACAGTGTTCAGCCGCCACGAGGACGACGATTACCTGGGCAACGTCGACTGCCGCGAGATCACCGCCGGGGCGACGGTCATCTTGCCGGTCGCGGTTGACGGCGCCGGCCTCTATTTCGGAGACTGCAAGGCGGCCCTGGGCGACGGCGAAGTCGTCTGCGCGCCCGAGATCGGCGCCAGGATCATCGCTTCGGCCAGCCCTGCCCAACGCCCTCACTCGATGGGCGCGCCCCGCGTGCAGACAGCGGACCACCTGATGACGATCGTCTCGGGCGGCTCGCTTGCAGACTCCTGCCGGGCTGCCTTCCGCGAACTGAAGCTGTGGCTCGAAGACGAATGGCGGCTGAGCAGCGACGAGGCGGCGATCGTGATGGGCATGGGTGCCCACTGCGGAGTTGGCCAGGTCAGCAACCGGCTACATACGGCTAAGTGCTCGATCGCACGCTCGCTGCTGCCTGGCCGCAACCAGCAAACCGACTATCAGGAGGATGCTCGTGGAGCGTGAGCCTTGGCACGGAGTCCTCGTCGCGAACCCCGTAACGCTCGATCCGCAGCTTGAGATCGACTACGACCGATACGCCGAGCACATCGGATGGTTGGCGGCCTCCGGTTGTGATGGGATCACCCCAAACGGATCGCTCGGCGAGTACCAGACGCTCACCAGCGACGAACGGGCGCGGATCGTCGTCACCGCGATGGAGGCCGCCCCGGAAGGATTTACGGTCGTGCCGGCGGTCGGCGCCTATGGCTCGCGCGAAGCGGTGCGCTGGACCGAGCAGGCGGCTGAGCTCGGTGCGCCCGCGGTCATGGCGCTCCCGCCCAACGCGTATCGCGGCGATGAGCGTGCGGTGTTTGACCATTACAGGTCTGTGGCCGCGGTGGGCCTCCCGGTCGTCGCCTATAACAATCCGATCGACACGAAGATCGACCTCACTCCTCAGCTGCTAGCGCGTCTGCATGCGGAGGGCCTGATCGTCGCGGTCAAGGAGTTCGCGGGCGACCCGCGCCGCGCCTATCAGGTGCGCGAGTTGGCTCCGGAGCTCGACGTGCTGATTGGCACCGACGACACCGTGCTCGAGATCGCGCTTGCCGGGGCCAAGGGATGGATCTCGGGCTACACGAGCGCCTTTCCGCGCTCGTGCGTGGAGCTCTACCGCGCCTCGGTGCACGCGGATGTCGACACTGCGCTGCCGCTGTACCGCGCGCTTCACCCGCTGCTGCGCTGGGACACAAAGACGGAGTTCGTCCAGGCGATCAAGCTCTCGATGGACATCGTCGGGCGCAACGGCGGACCGTGCCGCCCGCCCCGTGTGGCGCTAACGGCGGAGCACGAGGCGGAGATCAGAAAGCTGACCGAGTGCGCCGTCGAGGCGGGCCTGGAATAAGCGCGGCGCTACTTCTCGTCGCGGCCGACCCAGAGGCCGCGGATGTGCTTGATATGTGAGCTGATCAAGCGCTTCGTGCCGGTCGTGTCTCGTGCCCTTATCGCCTTGACCAGCTCGTGATGCTCCTCTGCGGAGGCAACCAGCTTGCCGGCCACTGCGAGCTCATCAAGGCCAAACAGCCGGGTCTGGCGCCGGAGACGATCGACGAGCTCAGTCAGCCGGCCGTTGCCGAGTTGCGAGATCAATTCCACATGGAAGCGCCGGTCGGCATCGAGGTAGTCGATCAGGTCCCCTCGAGCCGCCGCGTCGACGATCTCGTCGGCGATCTCGTCGAGCCGGTCGAGCACGTCTGGCGAGATGATCTTGACGACGTCGACGGTCGCCGGTACTTCGAGCATCAGTCGGATCTGCGAGATCTCGTCGAGGTCTCGTTCTGACATCTCGAGGACTCTGAAGCCGCGGTTGCGCTCGGCGACCACGAACCCGTCCTTGGCCAGCGCGAGCATCGCCTCACGCACCGGGGTCGCGCTCACGCCGAAGCGTTCGCCGAGCAGCGGAGCCGAGTACAACTCTCCGGGCTTGAGTTCGCCGGCAACCAGTGCAGCTTCGAGCGCGCGGCGCACCTGATCGCGGTAGCTCCGCTTGTGGACGATCGCGATGTTGCTGCTTTCGGTGCTGATCGTGGACACGCTCATCCGGTGTCGATTGACGGGCGGCCGAGGTTACCGCTTGGCCCCTCGGGCGTCCTTGACTTGCGATGTACCATGTGCAGTTGTACATGGTACTGGACCGAGTTTCTGGTCCGAGACGTGCGTAGCATGCTCTCGCGCAACCCCGCGCAGCGGATCAAGCAGGAGGGACAGTGATGGCCACCTCTGCGGGCCAGGTGTCGACCGCAACGCCGGCCCCCGCTGCTCAGCCGAAGCTGAAACGCAACGAGGTCGGGCTGCTCGGCTCAACCGTTTTTGCGCTCGCCGGCGCCGCCCCCGGCCAGACCGTGTCGATCGTGCTCGCGACGCTCGTGGTGACATCGGCCTACGGAACGGTTCTGCCGCTCGCGATCTCGGCGATCGGCCTGCTGTGCATCGCGGTCGCCTTCCAGCGGCTGAACATGTGGCGCCAGAACGCCGGCGCCACCTACGAATGGGTATGCCGCGCGTTCAGTCCTTACGTCGGGAACCTCGTCGGCTGGTTGATGCTGGTCGCGTTTGCAGGCTTCGTGCTGATCGACGTGATCACGATCGGCCCGAGCGTCCTGGCGTTGCTCGGTTTCTCGCCCAACAACCAGTTCGTCGGCGCGCTCGCGATCGTGATCATCGGAACGGCGCTGACTGCCACCGCAGTGATCGGCCTGCGTCCCAGCGCGCGCCTCCAGATCACGGTCGCGATCATCGAGTACAGCATCCTGACCGTCTTCATTATCTGGGCGTTCATCGAGGTGTTCCTCGTGCATAAGGCCGGGACGGTCAGACCGTCGAGCGACTGGCTGAGCTTCAAGGGGACCGGCGCCGGGTCGTTCAGTGCCGCGATGGTGATCGCCGTCGCGTCGATCGCTGGTTGGGACGGCGGCATCTACGTCAACGAAGAAACCGAGCGGCCCGAGAAGAACCCAGGCCTCGGAGCCGTGATCGCGGTCGCGATCCTCGGGGTCATCTTCGTGACGATGTTCGCCACCTTCCAGGGCATCAGCCCGCTGAACCAGCTCAACAATCATTCCGCCAATGCCGCGGCATGGGTCGGTCAGCGGCTCGGGGGCACTGCCGGGGAGCGGATCATCTCGTTGGCGGTCGTGCTGTCAGTGCTCGCCACGACGCAGGTGGCGATCATCGGCACCGCACGACTGATCTATTCGATGTCGCGCGACCGCGTGCTGCCGGCTCGCCTGGGTGAGGTCAGCGAACGCTACAGGACGCCGGCATTCACGACGGCCTTGCTCGGTGGCGTGATGATTGTGTTCGGAGTGGTCGACATCTACGTCACCTCGGTAGCCACCGCGATCACGAGTCTGGTAACGGTCAGCGGCTTCTTGTACTCCCTGTTCTACGCGATCACCGGGCTCGCCGCGGCGTGGTTCTACCGCCGGTTCATCGGGCGCTCCGTCAAGGACGCGCTGATCTTGGGGCTGATGCCGATCGGCGGCGCGGCGCTGCTGCTGTGGGTCGCTTACAAGGGCCTGATTGGGCTGTCGAGGACCGAGGCGCTGATCCTTGGCGGCGTGGGCGTCGTGGGCCTGATGATGCTGGTCGTTGCGATCACCGTCTACAAGTCACCGATCTTCCAGATCAAGGCCGAGGCGGCAACGACAACCGAGCCGACGCTGCACGTGGGCGTCGACTAGCCCGCGGGTGTTGCGGGAACTGGGATGAGGCGCCTGGACGGGCAGGTCGCGATCGTCACGGGCGCTGCCCGGGGGATCGGCGCCGGTATCGCGGCCGTGCTGCGGGCTGAGGGAGCGGACGTCGTGATCGCGGACTTGGACGGCGAGGAGGCCGCCGCCGGCGCTCGAAGGCTTGATCCGAGCGGCGAGCACGCGCTCGCGATCGCCTGCGACGTGACCAAGCAATCCGACCTCGAGGCGCTGGCCGCGGCGGTCGCTCAGCGCTTCGGGAGGATCGACATCCTGGCCGCGAACGCCGGCATCTACCCCCACATCCCGCTGGCTGAGCTGACGCCGGCCGCGTTCGATCAGCTGATGGCGATCAATGTGCGCGGTGCCGTGTTCGCCGCACAGGCGAGCATCGGCCCGATGCGGGCAGGGGGCTATGGGCGAATCGTGCTGACCTCGTCGATAACCGGCTCGGTCGTTGGCCAACCTGGCTACGCGCACTACGGTGCCTCGAAGGCCGCGATGCTCGGCTTCATGCGCTCCGCAGCCCTCGAGGTCGCCGATGCCGGGATCACGGTCAACGCGGTCCTCCCGGGCAATATCCGGACACCAGGATTTGGCGACCTCGGCCCCGAGCACGAGGCCGGCATGGTGGCCGCGATCCCGCTCGGATTCCTCGGCGAGCCCGAGGACGTGGGTTGGGCAGTGCGCTTCCTCGCTTCGCCGGAGGCGCGCTACATCACCGGCCAGACGCTAGTGATCGATGGCGGCCAGGTGCTGCCGGAGAGCGCCTGAGCTTCAGCTCGCGTGGCGGTATGACGGCGGGTGCTCAGACCGGCACGGGCGGGCCGGACACGCGTTTCGCCACCTACGGGACGTTGGCACCAGGGCGCCCGAACCATGGGCAGCTAACCGGCCTGTCCGGTCGGTGGCTGGTGGGCCAGGTACGAGGCTCGCTGGTCCAGGAAGGTTGGGGCGCCGAGTTGGGCTATCCAGGGTTGATTCTCGAGACGGGCGGGCCATTGGTCGAGGTCGACGTCTTCGAGTCCTCGGCGCTGCCAGATCATTGGCACCGTCTGGACGCGTTCGAGGGTCCCGGCTATCGCCGAGTGACCACTGACGTCTCGACTGCCGAAGGTATTCTGGCCGCGTCGATCTACGTGCTGGCGGAGACCATCCGGCGCGCGTAGGCAACTATGCGCGATGAAGGTCCAGCCGACAAGCAATGCAGGCCCGTTCGTGCCCATCTAAATGACACCGGCTAGCTCTCGAAAGCATTCGTGCGCGGGGCCCGTTCGTTGTCCGACATCGGCGGATATCGACAAGGGGGCTCGGGCATGGCTGGAGAGGGATCTGCTGCGCTGGGCGCGCCGGAGCTTGCGGGCGCGATGGTCAACCCACGTGGGTTTGGGAAGAAGGCGTCCGTAGGCGCGATTGGCGGCGTCGTCGGAGCGGTCGCGGCGACCGCGGTCGCGAGCCGATCGTCGAAGGCCTCAGATCTCCCCGCCTTCGGCCGGGTCGGTTACATCGCGGCGACTGAGACCGAGGTGGCGTTGATCAAGACGAAGTCTGGCGCTCTGAAGATGAAGGTCACCGAGGAGGTGCTCGTCCGCGCTCCCCGCGAGGAACTCCAAACGGTCGAGCTCAAGGACGGCAAGCTGTTCTCGTCGCTCCGGTTCCAGTTCACCAACGGAACGGTTTGGGGTTTCGACGTCCCCAAGACCAGCAAGAAGAACGTTAAGCAGCTGGTCGCGGTGCTGGGCGGTAGCGTTACCTGATCAGACCTGCGAGCCCGCCTCAATGGAGGTGGCGCTGCCAGTCCGCCGGCACGCGCCCGGCGGGTCCAGGCGTGGGCTGGTCCAGTGGATGATGCTCTGGTGGGGCGAGCTCCGGACCGTTGTAGAACTGATCGGTGGTGTAGTTCCAGAACCAGTTCTCGCCGGGTTCGAAGCTGCGGATCAGGGGATGGCCGGCATCGGCGGCGTGGTGGCTGGCGTGCTGCGAGGGGGAGGAGTCGCAACAGCCGATGTGCCCGCATTGGGCGCAGCGGCGTAGGTGAAGCCACCAACCGCCTTCCGCCAGGCATTCGGCGCATCCGGTCCCAGAGGGCGGAGCAGAAGGGTCAATTGCGGCTTCGTCTGACATTGTTCGGCCTCATTACCGGGCGGTTCGTTCGGACGCCACGCTCCGCGCTTCCGAGCGAAACGGGCGAGATCGCTTAAAGGTATCGCGGCGATGCGCTCGATCACGGGAGAGCTATCGGACCTGTGGTGGTCTTGCTCGCTTCAGAGGCCGGGCGCACTCGCCGAGGGCCTAACCTTTGAGATCGCTGGGGCGACAGCGCCCACTACACCGCGGTGATAGGAGAGTGATGCATTGGGCGTGACTTGGAAGCCTCATGACAAGCACGGCGAGCTGACCGGACGCAGCGACCTGCCGGACACCGTCTTCGCGTTCCAACGGGAGCGCAAGGAGCCGCTCACCGATGCGGAGCACGTGCGCAATGCCATCGCACGCTTCGATCAGGTGATCGACGTCTCCGATGCAGAGCGGGCGCAAGCCTTCGAGAACATCAAGGCGGCCGCCCACCACTACGGCGTGGACATGTCCGAATCGGAGTGGGAGGAGCTCGGTCGAAGTCCGAAGACCGGCCGCACGGCCGCCGATCGCGAGAGGTCGGCACGGCAGGCCGCCGAGACGCGCGAGAACCGATAGGGATCGGTAGCTCGAGCTCGTCGAACGCGGTTACGCCACCTGACCTGCGGCCCGGCCCTCACGCAGCACCTGTCGTCAAACATCTATCTGTCTTGACGCAATCCGCCACCCCTCGGGGGTAAGCCGGACAACCTGGCGGACGAGCGCGGAGCCGAGCACCCGGGGGGTCGCTTCCCTCGTGATCATGAGCATGACGCTGGTGACTACTGGATCCGTGCCGGAGTCGTCGATCGTCACGTTGAGGGTGAGGTGCAACGTGCGCTCTGGCTCCTTGGCCCACACCGCGGCGACGGCGTCTCGCAGCGCGGCTCTGCCGGTGGCGGCGCCCATCCCGCCGGTCATGGCGCCGTCGGCGGTGAACAGCAGGGCGTAGCCGTCCGCGTCTCGACTGGTCGCGCAGTCGTCGGCCCGGGTCACGAGCTGCATGATCTCGAGCGACTCTGCGGCGCTGAGAGTCACGACGGCGGACGCATCGAGCCTTCGATCCGGCCGACGACCCGGGCACCCAGGACCGACTTGGGGATCACGCCATGGATCGTGCGAGGCGGGACAGACGAGTACACCGAGCCGGTCTGGTCGGCCCACTGAGTCACTCGGAACGACACCGTCATGCTGCACAGGGCGTATGCGTCGCGCCGGTCGACCCCGCCGTGGATGTGCAGCCAGTCGATCGCCGTGCGGACGCAGTTGGGGAGCGCGACGTCGAGCGAGTCTGCGAACGCCATCACGATCCAGCTCTCGGGGGTCTCGATCGCCGGTCCCGCAAGCTTCACACTCTTGCGGACGGTGTACTGGACGCGGAGCTCTTCCATGGCCGACTCGATTCCGGTCTGATCGACGACCCCGTCGGACTGGGTCGCATTGGCATCGCCGGTCCACACGCGTGCTCCTGACTTGAACACGGGCAGGAACAGCGAAGTACCTTCGGTCAGCTCCCAGAGGTCGAGGTTGCCTCCGTACGGGCCAGCCAGGATCGCGCTGATCGGCTCGTCGCCCTCGGGCTCGACGGCGTAGACCCCCATCGAAGGTCTCAACGGGATGCGGATCCCGTCGACGAATTCGGCCGAGGTGCGGTCTTCGCTGAAACGGAAATAGTGGACGTAGGGCTCGTCGAAATCGGACGGCAGCGCACCGACGCCGAGCGGGAACGAGTTCCAGCCCCAGCCGATCGGTCTCGTGCGGAGCATCCGGCATTCGAGCACGTCGCCGGGTTCGGCACCGTTGACGGCGACGGGCCCGATATTGGAGTACGGGCCGGCTGGAAACTGCTTTCTCAACGGCTCGCGATCGGCGAACGACATCCCGAACCGGGCCTGATTGCCCCATTGCGTCCACGTGTTCGGGCACGAGACGATATCTCCCGACTCGACGGTGAGCACCGGCGGGCGCCTGGGGTCGATCGTGCCCGGGCTGATCGTCTCTGGCGTCGACTCCAGCACATGTGTCGTCGGCTGCGTCATCTCGTTCCTCACACCCCTCAGATGTTGAGCGCACGCCGAGCATAAGGCACTCGTCTCTCGGCGGATGAGGGCGGACGATCGTGTCTCGGGAGATCGAGGGATGGCCGATTCAGTCGCCGAGGTGTTGTGGTCGATGCTCGAGAGCGCTGAGGTCAAGCGCTGTTACGGGATCATCGGCGATGCCCTGTGCCCCATCGCCGACGCGCTGCGCCGCAACGGTCGCGTCGAGTTCATCCAGATGCGCAACGAGGAGGCGGGAGTGTTCGTGGCGGTCGCCGAAGCATCTCTCACCGGGAATCCGGTGGCGTGTGCGGCACTGCGGGCCCGGGCGTCATGCACCTTCTCAACGGGCTAACGGGCAGCCTGCGATGAGTTTCGGCGCCGTCGGCCGTTTGACGTGGTGCCGAAGCACAGAACTCAACGAAGGAGACGCGACGATGTCCCTCGCGATCGCAGACAAGACGGTGCTGGTGACCGGAGCCAATCGCGGCCTCGGCAGTGCGCTAGTTGACGAAGCCCTGAGGCGAGGCGCGAAGCGGGTGTACGCCGGATCGCGCCAACCGATGATCGTCGCGGATCAAAGGGTCACGCCCTTGATACTGGACGTGACCGACCCGGAGCAGATCCAGGATGCCGTCCAGAGAGTCGAATCGCTCGACATCCTGATCAACAACGCGGGCGTGTCGGTCGCCGATGACCTGAGCGATCGTTCTGCGTTCGAGCAGCACCTCGCGGTCAACCTGTACGGGACTCTGGATGTCACCCAGGCGTTCCTGCCCTCGCTGACGCGCAGCCACGGAGCCGTTGTGAACGTCGTGTCGCTCGGCGCGGTGGCCGCGGTGCCGGTGCTCCCGGCTTATTCGGTCTCCAAGGCGGCCTCGCTGTCGGTCACCCAGTCGCTGCGCGCGCTGCTGGCCGGCCGGGGGGTGAGCGTCTACGCCGTCATGCCCGGCCCGATCGATACCGACATGGTGCGGGATCTCGACATCCCGAAGACGCCGCCCAAGGACGTGGCACGAGCCACCCTGGACGGCGTGGAGCGGGGTGAAGAGGAGATCTTCCCCGACCCGATGTCGCGGCTGCTGGCAGACGGCTGGCGCGCGGGCGTGGCAAAGAAGCTCGAGCGCCAGAACGCGGCGCTGGTGGCAGCCGAGCCGATCGCGGCGTGAATAGGGGACAGAACGATGGAAACGACGATGACTACGCACAAGATTGTCCCGCGAGAAGAGTGGCTGGCGGCGCGCGCCGCGCTGCTGGAGCGCGAGAAGAAGCACACCCGGATCGGCGACGAACTCGCACGGCAGCGCCGGGAGCTTCCCTGGGTACCGGTCGAGAAGGAGTACACGCTCCAGACGGCGGACGGCCAGAAGACGCTCGCTGAGCTGTTCGACGGCCGCTCCCAGCTGCTGATCTACCACTTCATGTTCGGCCCGAGCTACGAGGCCGGCTGTCCGGTGAACTCCTCGATCGGCGACTCGTTCGACAGTCTGATCCCGCACCTGAAGGCTCGCGACGTGACGTTGATCGCCCTCTCCGGGGCGCCGATCGAGAAGCTGCTCGCTTATCGCGAGCGGATGGGGTGGAGCTTTGGGTGGGCGTCGAGCTACGAGAGCGATCTCAACGCCGACCTCGGATTCTCGAGCAGCCTCGAGCAGACGCGGGAGGCGATCGAGCCGATTCTCGACCAGCTGCCTCCGGTCGCGTTCCGCAACGCCAAGGTCGCCGGCACGGATATCTACGGCTACCTGACCGAGCTGTTCGGCTTCACCGTTTTCACGCACGAGGACGGGGCCGTCTACCAGACATACTCGACGACCGGGCGCGGGGTCGAGTTCCTGATGCCCTACTACGGGTTCCTCGACCGGGCGCCGAAGGGCCGCGACGAGGACGAGGCATGGCAGCTCTGGATCCGCCGCCACGACGAGTACGACACCGAGTGAGTCATGAGCGCGGGTGCGAGACTTACTCGGCGAGAGTTAATGAGCGTTCGAAGTCATGACATCGACCAGCGTCTCCTCCTGGCTTGCGCGCAGGCCGGGGATGAGCAAGCGTTCCGTCGGCTCGTCGAGCCGTACCGCCACGCGCTTGAGGTTCATTGCTATCGGATGCTCGGCTCCGCGCTAGACGCCGAGGACGTGGCGCAGGAGACGCTGTTGCGGGCGTGGCGAGCGCTGGAACGCTACGAGCCCAAAGCGCAGTTTCAGACGTGGCTTTATCGGATCGCCACGAACGCGTGCCTGGACGAGCTCGAGCGGCGCCCGCGCCGGCCGGCGCCGGTCGATCCGTTCCCAGACCGGCCGTCGGACGAGGCGGCATCGCAGACGTATGACCCTGCTGCGCGTTACGCGATCCGGGAAGGGATGGAGCTGGCGCTGTTGCGCGCGATCCAGGAGCTGCCGGGCCGGCAGCGTGCGGTACTCATATTTCGCGATGTGCTCGGTTGGACCGCGGCCGAGGTCGCCGAGGTCCTGGGGTCCAGCGTCGCGTCGGTCAATAGCGCGCTGCAGCGCGCGCGCGGCACGATTGACGAGCGGTTGCCCGAGGCGACGCAGACGGAAGCGGAGCCGACCGAACGCGAGCTGCTCAACCGTTACGTGGCTGCGTTCGAGCACGCCGACATGGACGGCCTGGTCGCGCTGCTGAGCGAGGACGCGACGCTACGGATGCCGCCACAACCGTCGATGAGTGGCGGACTCCGGATCGCACGCTTCTTCCTCGAGACGGTCTCGCGCGGCGATCTGACGCGCATACGACACAGACCGACCTGGGCGAATGGCCGGCCCGCGGTGACGATCGAAGTGCGAGCGCAAGACGGCCGTTGGATCCCGCACGGGATCAGCGTGCTCGAGATCGAGGGGGGCAAGATCGGCGGGATCGACGCGTTTCTCGACCCGACCCTGGTGCCGCGGTTCGGTGTCCCGGCATGAGGGTGGTGCCATGTCGACGAGTGCCGAGGATTACAACGCCAAGCTGATCGTCGAGTTCCGCGCCAACGACGGGCGCGTGGGCGGCGTCTGGGAGGGAACGCCGCTACTGCTCCTGCATCACACCGGCGCGAAGTCGGGCGCAAGCCGAGTGAATCCAGTCGGATATCTCCCTGACCCACCCAGGTACCTGATCTTTGCGTCGAACGGAGGAGCGACGAGCAATCCCGACTGGTACCACAACCTCAAAGCGCAGCCGAACACGAGCATCGAGGTCGGACCCGAGACGATCGACGTCCTGGCCGAGGAGGCGATGGGCGAGGAGCGCAAGCGCCTGTTCGCGCGCGGCGCTGACCGCTTCCCGGACCTCGCCAAGTACGCACGAACGGCGGATCGCGTGATCCCGGTGATCGTGCTCACGCCCCTCGGCGGCGACCGCGCCACTGTGGATGCCGCGGACGAGCAGAGCCTCCTCGCGCAGGCGCGAGCCGGCGATGAGCACGCGTTCGGCCGCCTCGCTTCACGCCACTGGCCCGGGCTCGAGCGCTACTGCCAGCTCATGCTCGGATGCCCTCATCATGCCCACGACGCCGTATGCGAGAGTTTGTTGCGTGGCTGGCGCGACCTCGATCGCGTCGCGCCCTCAGCGTCCGCGCGGATCTGGCTCTACGGGCTCGCGACCGACGTCTGCCTCGAAGATCTCGACGGGACCGATGAGTCTCGCCGCCGGCAATCGTTAGACCGTGCAAATGCTGACGATCGGTAGCCCGAAACCCTTCGCGCACATCCAGCGGTTGCTCCCGGCCGCACGCGCAGGCGACGAGCGAGCCCTCGGCCGCAGCGCGCGTTCGCCCTAATCGGCCCGCCGCTCGCACCGCACCCTCTCCCTTCCCTAGCTGTCCTTTCCCTGCCAGACCACTGGAGGCCCGATGACGTCCCAATCCCGAAATGTCAATCGCTGGAGCGCGTTTGCGCTGTTGGCGGTCGCGTACTTCATGACGATCGTCGATCTGACGATCGTCAACGTCTCGCTGCCGACGATCGGCCGCGATCTGCACTTCAGCGAGACCGGCCTGCAGTGGGTGGTCACCGCGTACGCGCTCACGTTCGGCGGTCTCCTATTGCTCGGCGGTCGCGCCGCCGATCTGCTCGGCCGCCGGCGGATCCTGATGCTCGGCTTGGCGGTCTTTACCGCCGCCTCGCTGGCGTGCGGGCTCGCGGCCAGCGACACGTTCCTGATCGGCAGCCGCGCGGTGCAGGGAGTGGGCGGGGCGATCATGCTGCCCGCCGCGCTATCGATCGTGATGAACATGTTCGAGGAGGGCGCCGATCGCAACAAGGCGCTCGGGATCTGGGGCGGGCTCGGCGCCGCCGGCGCGACCGTCGGGCTGATCGCCGGCGGTGCTCTCACCCAATACGCCGGGTGGCAATACATCTTCTACCTGAACGTCCCGATCGGAGCGACCGCGCTGCTGCTGGCCCCGCGGATCGTCCCCGAAAGCCGGCTTGCCACGGACCGGCGGCGGTTCGACGTGGCCGGGGCGATCGCCAGCACCGGCGCGCTCGTGCTGCTGGTCGACGCGATCTCTCAGACGCCGCAGTACGGCTGGGGCGCCACGAGGACGCTGGCGCTGCTCGCGGCATCCGCCGCCCTCCTCGCGGCCTTCCTGGTGATCGAGAACCGCGTGGAGTCGCCGCTGTTGCCGCTGTCGATCTTCCGGCTGCGTACGATCGCCGGCGCGAACGTGGCCGGATTACTGTTGGGCGGCAGCTTCTTCGCGTTCGTTTTCGTGGGCACGCTGTACATGCAGCAGGTGTTGCACTACAGCGCGCTGCAGTCGGGTGTCGCCTGGCTGGCTGCGTCGCTCACCTCGATCGCGCTCGCCGGCCTCTCACAGTGGCTAGTCACCCGTGGCGGAGCCAAGACCGTGATGGCGATCGGAATGACACTGATCGGCGCGGGCGTGATCTGGGCCACGCAGGTGCCCGTCCACGGTCACTTCCTGCAGAACCTCGCCGGCCCGTTCCTGGTCGCCGGCGCGGGGACCGCGTTCGCGTTCATCCCGATCTCGATCGCCGCGCTCGCCGGCGTCGCGGAGCACCAGGCCGGGCTCGCGTCCGGGTTGCTGAACACCTCGCAGCAGCTGGGCGGTGCGATCGGGATCGCGATCGCTTCGGGCGTCGCGGCCAGCCACACCCAGGCGCTCGTCCGCACCGGGGACTCAGTACCGACGGCACTCACCGGAGGCTTCCGGGAAGCGCTCTGGGTGCTCGGAGGGGTCGCGCTGCTTGCCCTCCCGGCGATCTTCACGCTCGTGCGCCGCGACGAGCTCGCCGACGCCGTAACCAAGACAACGCTCCGCGAGGCGCAGCCCGCGCTCAGCGCCGCCAACTGACCCAGTCAACCGCGAAGCAGGAGGAGAGAACCATGACCCCCACGAGTGACCTGTCTGAGATGACGACGATCGTCGTCGGCGCGAGCCGCGGCCTCGGCCTCGGCATCACCACCGCCTTCGCCGAGGCCGGCGCCCCGGTTATCGCCGTTGCACGTACCGCGGCGCCGTTGGTCGACCAGGCGCCTGGTGGCGGCAGCATCCAGCCGGAGGTAGCCGATGCCGCTGACCCTACGGTTGCCGGCAGCCTGCTCGACCGCTACGAACCGACGGCCGTCATCCTGGTGGCGGGCGCAAGCCCGCTCTTACGTCCGCTACACCACCACACCTGGGAAACGTTCTCGGTCAACTGGCACACCGACGTCCGGATCGCGTTTCACTGGGTGCGTGAGGCCTTGCTCAAGCCGCTGCAGCCTGGCAGCAGGGTGATCGTGATCAGCAGCGGTGCGGCGCTGCAAGGCTCACCGCTCAGCGGCGGGTACGCCGGCGCCAAGGCCACACAGCGCTTTATCAGCGCCTACGCCCGGGACGAGGCAGCACGCGCCGGTCTGGGGATCACCTTCACCGCGGTCCTGCCCCGGATCACGCCGCTGACCGACCTCGGCCGGCCAGCGGTCCGGGCGTACGCAGCCCGCAGCGGAAAGTCCGAGGACGAGTACCTCCAGCACTTCGGCGAGTCACTCACCCCGGAGGTCGCCGGCGCCGCTCTGGTCGAACTCGTACGAGCGGACGCGGCCAGCGTGGCCCCCGCCTACCTGCTCACCAGCGCGGGGCTGCAGAACCTACCCTGACCGATCTAGATGCCGTGCGGGGAACTGAGACCGACACCGTCAGGGCTCCAGGCTGAATGGGGGGTAGCGGTCGGTGATTAGCAGGAAGGCGTAGGCCACGACGCGGTTATGCCAGCGGATCACGCCCTCGATGAAGTCGAACAGCGACCGCGGGTAGCGGCCGGTGAAGAGGATCGCGAACCATGCGAGGATGGCGGCGAACAGAGCGCCGATCGTTAGGAAGAACAGCACGATGTAGTGCGGGATAGCGAGGAGCCACTTGACCAGCGGCAGGCCCCGGCTGAGGTCGCGTTCGGCGTCGGGATAGGGGAAGTTCAGGTGGACGGCCTGTTCCTCGTCGGTGGACGGGTATTGGTCGTCCATCAGCGCGAAGTAGACGGCGACCCGGTTCGTGAAGCGGGTCAGCTGCAGATTCCAGTCGTACCACCAGCGTGGGTACTTCTTGCGAAATAGCAGCATCAGCAGCACGGGGATCACGAGGATCCCGATGCCGCCCCCGGCGTAACGGGCGCCGCTGCCTCCGGCGTTGGCGCCGAAGCTGCCGCCCTCGAGTGCTGCGGCCAGGATCGCGATCGGGATGATCGTGAAGATGCGGAGGGCTGTGGTGAGACGGTTGAGGATGCGGGCGGGATAGTCGACCGAGAAGGTGAGCGGGTAGGCGTGGCCAGCGCCCGGCGGCACTCCGCCGCCCGGCGAACTTGCCGGCATGTGTTCTGAACTTTCCATGATCGTTCGCTCTCTGTCAGGTGTACGGCGTACACTCTGCTGGTGGACTATAGGTGTACGGCGTACACCTGTCAAGCGATGAGTCAGAAGACGAACACCGGCCGCACGCGCCTCAGCAGACCGCTTGTGCTCGAGGCTGCCGTTGCGCTAGCAGACGAGAACGGGCTCGACGGGCTCAGCATGCGCCGGCTCGCGCAAGAGCTCGGCGTGGTGCCGATGGCGCTCTACAAGCACGTGGCGAACAAGGATGAGCTCCTGGATGGCATGGTTGACATCGTCTTCGGCGAGATCGAATCTCCCGCGATCAACGACGACTGGCGCGCGGCAATGCGAGGCCGGGCGATCTCGGCGCGCGACGCGCTCAAGCGCCACAGCTGGGCGATCGGGCTGATGGAAACGCGAAACCCCGGTCCGGCCAATCTGCGAAACCACAACGCGGTAATGGGCTGCCTACGCGAGGCGGGGTTCTCGTTCGAGAACGCGATCCACGCGTACTCGGTCCAGGACTCCTACATATACGGCTTCGCGCTGCAGGAGAAGACACTCGGGTTCCAGACACCCGGCGACGCTGGAAAAGCCGCGCAAAGAAGAGCGCAGGCGATCGTCGCGCTCAACGACTACCCGTATCTAGCCGAGATCGCGACGAAGCTCCCCGAGTCCGGATACGACAACACCGTCGAGTTCGCCTGGGGACTGGACCTCATCCTCGACGGCCTCGACCGCCGCCGCCGCGCACCCCGACGGTAACCCCACCCTTCCGGGCAGCGCTCTCACGGCGCGGTCTTCATCGAAGCTTCCAGTCGCTCTTCGCGGCGACGGCGGGTACCGCTCCTGGGCCGGGTGGGAGCTCGATCTCGCCGCGGCCTACGCGCTGGCCGCATCGCTCGCATCGGAAGTCCGCTCCGACGTTCCCGCCGCAGCCGGCGTGAAGGGTGAGTCGTGGCGGGCCACCGGGCGTGGGGTAGTGGCGGTCGCCCCATTTGATCAGCACGATCAGTGCGGGCGCAAGCTCGCGGCCCTTGTCGGTGAGGACATATTTCGGTCGACCGGGCCGCTTCTCGTCCGGTAGTCGCTCGAGCACGCCTTCGTCGCACAGCAGCTTGAGCCGATTGGTGAGGACATTGGACGCGATCCCGAGACTGTCTTGGAAGTCCTCGAACCGCTCCGCGCCAATCATCGCATCGCGCAGGATCAAAAGCGTCCAACGCTCCCCGATCACCTCGAGTGATCGGGCGATCGAGCAGACCTGGTCTGGATAGTCACGTTGGAGCACGACCGGGATCGTAGCTGACTTGCTTGACAAAAGCTAGGGTGTCCGGGTAGGCTGAATGGCATCACGCAAGTTAGCCCTACGCAGGCAGGCTTGACGCAGGTGATCGGCTAACCGCTATCCGCCTAGACAGGAGACAAGCACGGTGACGAATCAGCCATCCACAGGACGCGCACAGGGCAACTCCCAGGTCGGGCGAGAAGCAGGGTTCCAGCTCGCCAGCCCCGATCAGCCGACCGACGCTGGCTTACAGATCGCGCTGGAGCGCAACCGAGCGTTCGCGGCCGCCGGCGGTCATGAAGGCGCCGTCGTCTTTCCCAACCTGCGCCTGTTCGTGATCACCTGCCTGGACCCGCGCGTCGACCCCGCGCACTTCCTCGGCCTCGGTCTCAGCGACGCCATGGTCGTCCGCAACGTCGGCGGGCGAGTCACCCCCGAGGTGATCAACGAGGTCGCCTTCATCGGTCTGCTTGCCGAGAACATGCTGGGCGAAGGCGCGCTGTTCGAGGTCGCGGTGATCCACCACAGCCAGTGCGGCACCGGGGCGCTCGCGGACGACACCTTCCGCCACAGCTACGCCCGCCGTATCGGCGCCGATGAGGGGAGCCTGCTCGAGCACGCAGTACTCGACCCCGCCGAGACCGTCACACATGACGTCCGGCTCCTCCGTGGGGCACCCGCAATCTCCGCGGGCGTCACCGTGTCTGGGCACGTGTATGACGTCACCACCGGCATGACCCAGACGATCCTGCCAGCCGCCCATTGAGCGTCTCGGCTCCAACGCACAAGAGTCAATTCACATCCGCAAGAGGACACCATGAATCATCTACCCGCATATCTGTGGGCGATTACGTACGCAGAGATCACAAGCATCGCCGCGGCGACCGCATACGCGCTGTATCGCGGGGCTCGCGCCGCCGGCCTAGGCAATCGAGTCTCGACGACGATGGGGTTGGGCGCCGCTGTTCTGTTCGGCGCCTGGCTGGCCGTGAGTAGCCTGGTCGCAGGCGGAGGCAGCTACCGCTCACGCCTTGGGCACGGCATCCCTTGGCTGCCGCTCGCAGTGTTCGGCTTCTTCGGCTTGCTGGTCGCGTTGACCCGCGTGCCGCTGATCGGGCGAGCCCTGACCGCACCAGGTGCTCATCCACGACTGCTGTCGCCGCACTCGTTCCGGGCAGCAGGAATCGTGTTCGTGATAGCGATGTTGCTTGGGAAGCTCCCGGCGCTCTTCGCGGTGCCCGCGGGGTTCGGTGACATTGCCGTTGGCATAGCAACGCTATGGGTCGCGCGCAAGGCACGCGATGGATCGCCGGCCAGACCGCTCGTCTGGTTCACCCTCCTCGGGATCGCGGACCTTGTCTCGGCGCTGACCCTGGGAGCGCTGACAGGCTTCCTCCAGATCGTCCACGTGAGCCCGTCCGCGGCTCTGAACGCTGACCTGCCGCTCGCCGTGATCCCCACCGTAGGTGTGCCGCTGCTACTGGCGATGCACCTCACCTCGCTGCGTGTCCTATTTCGGGATCGCGCGGCCGCCCGAGTCGGGAACCCGTTGATCGCCTCTCCGCTGACGGCGTAGCGGCAACGCCGACCCGACCAGGTTCGACAGATCGACTCCGACGCCATGTCCGTCTGTCGCGTTCAAGCTGGGGGCGGGCCCCGCCAGGGGGGAGATGAATGACCGGGGCTGGACCGGGCGGGGGTGGCACCGGGCCAACGGGGACCGAGGCCCCAGCCGCCGTCCCGCTCGCGTTGGTGGCGGTTACGACCACCTCGATTGACTCACCGACGTCGATCAAAGGAGGGATGATGTAGTCCTGGCTTGTTGCGCCTGTGATGTCCGAGCACGATCGATGACCTCCAAATCGTCCGCGCACGTCGATAGGGCGCCGTCGATGTCCCCGGCGCCGAATAGCTCATAGAACCCACTGACGACCTCATGCGCTGTAATCGAAGCTCATCCTCGCTCCTGATCGATGGCCGGCCCCGCCCGATCACCCGCCGCAACCTACATCGCTCACGTCAGCGATACAACGGACGTTCAGCTTCGGTGGTCGTGCCTGCTCCCGCGTGTATTTGTTTGAGTTCGAGCAGGTCAAGGCCGAGCGCCTCGACCTGCGCGAGGACGCCGAACAATGCCGATCGGTCTTCGAGCGAGCCGGTGAGTACGGTCTCGTCGTCCTTCAGCTCGGACACCATCGAGGGAAAGGCAGACAGCGCGGTGGCTCCGAGTCGTCCGTTTATCCGAATCGCGTACAAGCCGGGCGGCGTGGTCACCTCGCGATCATGTACCCCGATCCGGTGACCCGTCCACACCCCGATCAGATGATTGTTGCGAGCGCGCAGAAGGGGTCGCGCTGGGTGCGCGAGGTTTCAGGTGCGGCTGGTTGACAGGAGCCGCAGTTCCCGTGCATGGAGATCGTCAATTATCAGCACGAACGGCCCGGGTCGCTCGGCCAACTCCGAAACAACCGCGTCGACCAGCTCGTCGCTGGGAACCCCGGCCGCCGCCGGTTGCGTCTGACGATCGGTCGAGGCGGCCGGGCTGCGGATTGCCTCCAGAACACGGGACCAGAACCGCTGCGCCTCGTGTTCGTCGCGGTCGACGGACACGAACGCAACGCGCGCAGCGTTAGTCGAACGGTCAGCCCACGCACGCAACAGCGAGGTCTTACCACTTCCCGCGGGCGCCGAGATGACTGTCGCCCGCCGCGTGACAGCGCGATCCAGCTTCCGCAGAAGGTGCTCCCGGTCAAGCAGGCCGTGGGCTACCGGAACCTCCGGAGCGATCGGCCACCCCAGGCCCTCATTACGCTGCGCTGTTGCCGAGCCCCTCATGCTCAATCCCAGTCCGATCAAGCTTAGTGTGCTGTACTCGCCTTGGCTCGATATGACGCTTGCCGGTGCGAGTATCGAGACGAAGGCCGCGGCGCTTTGGATTACCAGATCTGCGGCTCGGCGAGCGGGGCCTTGTGGTGAACGCGCGCCGGGGGCGCCCCGCTATGCGCCTGTGAACCGATACTCGGTCTGCCAGGCGTCCTTCGAGTCGGTGTGGGCGGTCCAGAAAAGCTCCGCGATGGTGTCCGGATCGAAGTTGGTCCCTGGCTTGACGGCACCGGCGATCGTGACGGTAGCGGCGTGGATGCCGTCCTCCCGGACGCCGGCGGCAATCAGCGTCTGCGCTGAGCGCAGGGCGGCCTTACCCATGGAGAGGCTTGCCAGTGCGGGCACTGGATTGTCGGCGAAGCCGCCGCTGGTGACCAGCAGCGTCCCTCCGCCGGCTCCCCGCAGGACGGGCGCGGCTACCTGCGCCGCGACGACGGCGCCGATGACGTCGACGTCGTGGGCGGTTCGGAGCCGCTCGACGGTGGTGTCGAGGATCTGCCCTGGATCTGGCAGCGCCGCGTTGTACACCACGACACCTGGGGCGCCCGGGGCGCTGAAGATCCGTTCGAGCGTCTCGCGGTAGCCGTCCAGATCCTCGATGTCCGCGCCGATCGCCTCTATCTCAAGGCCGCCGCTACGCAGTTCAGCGGCCAGCTGGTCGAGCGTTCCGCTGCGGGAAATGAGGGTGCTGCGGAAGCCCTCCCGGCCGAAGCGCCGAACCACGGCGGCGCCGACTCCCGGTCCGGCCCCGATCAGCAGGAGGTGATTGGGGTCAACAGGCTCGGGCATAGGTCACCTCCGGGTAGAGCTTTCGCCCGGCTGTCCGCCTGGGCCGCTGTCGTTGGCGTGCAATCACGACACGGACCTTTACCACCACCCGGGTGAGATGTCATCACCGCATAGCGGTGATTTCGGTCTGCCTGGCGCTGGCTTCACCCCGTCGCCGGGTCGGCGGCGATGGGCCGGCAATCCGCCTCGCGTCCGGGTCTCAGCGGCGCACCCGCGACGGCGCACGAGAAGTCGTGCAGCACCCCGGTCGGCAGGTCCCCGCCCGGCGCAGGCTCGGACTCGAGGACTTCAGAGCTGATCGTAAACCAGGCCAGCACCCCACCCACTACCGCGAGACCGGCGCAGACCAGCATCGCCACGTGGAAGCCGTGGTCCATCGCCGTCGGGTCGTAGAACTTCGTCCCGGTCAGCCCCGCAACCACGGGCAGCACGGCGACGATGATCAGGCCGGAGAGACGCGAGACAGCGGTGTTGATCCCCGAGGCGATCCCCGAGTGTCGCTCGTCCGCCGCCGCCATCACCGTTGCCGTGACCGGCGCCACGACCAAGGTCAGGCCCAGACCAAAGACGATCACCGCCGGGAGCACGCCGGACAGGTAGCTGTCGCCTGGATCGATTCGCGACATCAAAAACAGGCCGAGTGCGGTGACCAGCGGTCCGACGGTCAACGGGATCCGCGGCCCGATCCGTTGGGCAAGGGCTCCCGCGGCGGGGGAGAGGAGCAGCATCAGGGCCGTGATCGGCAGCGAGGCAGCACCGGCCGCCAGCGGCGAGTACCCGAGCGAGATCTGCAAAAACGCGACGAGCAGGAAGAACACTCCGCTGAGCGCGCCGAAGACGACGAACGTGACCGCGTTGGCGGCGCTGAACTGGCGCGAAGCGAACATCGAGAGCGGCATCATCGGGTTGGCGGAACTTCGCTCAGCGAAAACGAAGGCGATCAGCGCAAGCCCGCCTCCGATCGCCGCCACGGGAACCAGGAGCGAGCCGCCGTGGCCTGGGGCCTCGATCAGCGCGTAGGTGGTGCCGCCGAGGCCGATCGCTGCCAGGAGCACGCCGCGAAAGTCAATCCGCCCGCCCGCCGCGGGGTCACGGGTCTCCGGCACGTGACGGCCTGCCATCACGACGATGAAGATGCCGAGCGGAAGGTTGATCAGGAACACCGCCCGCCATGAGACCGCTACCACCAGCAGGCCGCCGACCAGCGGGCCCAGAGCGCCCGCCACCGCGCCGAGCCCCGACCAGGCGCCGATAGCTCGGGCCCGGTCAGCGGGGCGAAAGCCCGACTCGACCATCGCCAGGCTCCCCGGTGTCAGAAGAGCCCCGCCGACCCCCTGGACGAGCCTCGCCACCACCAACAGCTCCGCATTCGGCGCAACCGCACAGAGCAGCGAGGCGATCGTGAATAGAACCGTGCCGGACACGAAGACGCGGCGCCGCCCATAGCGGTCGCCGAGCGACCCGCCGAGCAGGATCAGTGAGGCAAGCGTCAGCGTGTAGCCGTTGAGGATCCACTGGAGGGTGCTGGTCGATGCGTGCAGGTCGCGGCCGATCTCCGGTAACGCGACATTGACGACCGTGGCATCGAGGAAGGCGATTCCGGAGCCCAGCACCGCCACGGCTAGCAACCAGCGACCGGGGGCAGAGTCGAAGCTCACCTTGTCCTAGGCGAATCTCGCGTGACGGTCGCCCAGTGTCACATCTCGTTCAAGCACCGGATCGACCCCGGATGAATTCGAGTGGATCAACGTCATCCGGACAAAATCTCCAATCGGAGAGCACGTATTCGGAGTAAGCCTGCCACATCGCCTCATCTAGCGTGTCGTGCTGCGTCTCGCCAACAAGCTCGCCGTGATCGGTGAATCGCTCGAGGAAGAAGCCATCCACCCTAATGTCAATGAGTACGACCTTTACCTGCCCCAGGGGCCGACGAAGCGCCGCGTCGGCCCGATCTCCGGATCGAGATTGAGCCCCGACACCCGGGACCAGTGACAGTACTTCTGAACAGTAAGCTCTGCTGACGTGAACCAAACCGCGAGCGTCATCGGCCGGACGCATTCTTATCAAGGCGACTGAATCTGCGCGTCGGCGAGGTGTGGCCATGATGCCCTCGGGTTGGGCAGCAGGGGGAAGCGTCGCTCGAGCTCGGCTCGGCGGTGCTCGAGGTCACCGATCAGCACGAGCGATTCGCCGAGGTGTTCCGGGGGCTCGAATACGAAGCCCGGCTGATCGGTGGCGACTTCGAGCAGGAGTCCGTTGGGCTCGCGGAAGTACACGGACTTGGCCATCTTGCGATCCAGAACGGGTGTCGGCCGGACCCCGGCCGAGGCGATGCGCGACCGCCAGGCGTCCTGCTCACCGTCGCTGATCGTGAATGCGACGTGGTGCACCGTTCCCGCGCCCATGATCCCTGGCTCCGCCGGCGGGGCGTCGACGACAACCAGGCCGTGGCGACGCCCGCCCGACGCCAGCCAGCGCCCGCCGCCCTCGGGCGCCATCCCGAGCACCTCGCCGAACACTGCCGCGCTGCGCGCGGGATCGGAGCTGTACGCGCGCACCGCATGCACGCCGCGAATCGCGACCTCCTCATTCACATCGGGCGCTTCTGCGACGAGCGGCTCGTCCTCGCCGTCGTCGATCACCATCTCCAGCGCCAACCCCTCCGGGTCTGAGAACACCAGCCGATCGGCGAGCCGGTCGCCGGAAACACCGGCGCGAGCGAAACGGCGCTCCCAGAAGTCAAGGGCCTCCTCGCTGAGGACCCGGAAAAGCGGTCGGTGGACCATTCCTGCGCCTGGACGGCCGCGCCTCACTCCGGGCATGTCGAAGAACGTCAGCAGGCTGCCCGCGCTGCCCCGCTCGTCGCCGTAGGCGATGTGCCGCATCTCTGGGTCGTCGACGTTCACTCCCTGCCACACCAGCCGAAGCCCCAGCAACTGACCGTAGAACTCGAGGTTCGCGTCGACGTCGGCAGTGATCGCCGTTACATGGTGCAGTCCGTCGACCTTCAAGGCTCATGCCTCACAGCTGCGCGACGGGCGCGAAGCGATAGACGTACCGGGCCGATGCTCTCGGAGATCGCGAAGATGACGCCCAGGAGAGCCTCCTGCGCCGAGGCGTTCTGCAAGGGACCGGTGTACACAGGGTCATAGCCCACGTCGCGATTTAGCTGCTCGACCACCGCGCGCGCCTCCTCGTCACCGCACCAAAGGTTGCTCGGCTTCGCCCGTGCCTCGCCCAACCGGCCATACAGTGAGGCGAAGTTGATGTTGAAGGACTTCGCCGTCGGACCTCCTGTCCTGGACTTCACGAACTCGGCGTTCGACGCAAAGCCGTCCGGCGGGGTCACGTTGTAGAGATTGGTCGCGTCGATCACCGTCTTGCCCGCCGCTCCGGTCAGCCTCTCCAGCGCGTCGGCGATTGAGCCGCCCGGGACCGCCAGCAGCACCACATCCGCGTCTGAGACATCGCCGCCGTCGCGGGCGAGCCGCGTCACGTGATGCCCGGCGCGCTCCCACACGTCGGCGAGTCCGCCGCCGACGTTGCCTCTGCCAACCACAGTGATCCGCATCGCGTTGTCTCCTTGATCTGAAGCCGGGGGCGTGGCTAAGGGAGCCACGAACATCTCGCCTGTGCTCCCAAACGACGGTAAATCCCGGACATGGTCCCGTCCAAGACCTGTCTCCCACGCGATCGATAGCCTTCGCCTATCGATCTTGAGCCGCGCCTGATTCGCTACTTCCTCGCCGTCGCCGAGGAGCTCCACTTCGGCCGTGCCGCCGCGCGGCTCTACATCTCCCAGCCGTCGCTGAGCAACCAGATCCGAAAGCTCGAGCGCACCCTCGGCACAGAACTGTTCGCTCGCACCAGCCGCCAGGTCGAGCTCACCGCCGCCGGGCAGGCGCTCCTTGAGGAGGCACCACTCGCGCTCGCGGCGCTCGAGCGCGCCGCCGAACGGACCCGCCTCGCGGCCGCCGGCATCATTGGAACCGTGCGCCTCGGCTATCCCCCGCCGGCGGGCTTCGAGACGCTCGGGGCCATCCTCGCAGCCGTCGAGAACGACAACCCGAACATGACCATCATCGCTAGCGAACTGTTCACCGCCGAGATCCCTGGCCGTGTTCTAGCCGGCGAACTTGACGTCGGGCTCGCCCTGCATCCCGAGCCGATGACCGGCATCCGCACCGAAACCATACGCGTCGAGCCGCTCGCCACGCTGCTCGGCAAACGCCACCGCCTCGCCAACAAGAGCGTCATCCGGCTCACCGACCTGGAGCGCGAGACCCTCCTGCTGTTTCCCCGAGAACTCGCTCCGGCGTACTACGACCGCATCATCAACGCATTCGAGCAGGCGGGCTTCCAGCCCAACGTCAGAGCGTTCCCCAAGCCGCCCGTCCCCGCCATGCTCGCCCGCCTCGTCGGGGCACGCGAGGTTGGCGTGGTCCCCGCTTCGTTCGCCTTCCACCTCGCCCAGGCCGAACCAGGCGTCGTCGCCCGCAAGATCGTCAATCCGCAGATACTGGCGCAGTGGTCGATCCTCTGGACCGCGCGCGCCCAATCCGCGGCGATCGCCCGCTTCCTTGACAGCGCACGGCGGTGCGCCGCCGATAACGACTGGCTGCCCGCGCCGCGCGCGACGGCCGCCGCCGAACCGACTCGCTGACTACGACGCCACTCTGACGTTGGGCCTGGGGGCAGGGTCTGTTTGCCAGCCAAGGCGCTGGTTGCTGTTCCGGTTGTTTGCGCGGACCGCCGTGTCGCGCGCGACGCGCGGGGATCCGGCCTGCCGGCCGCCCGGTCTTCCGGGCGAGTCGCGCCGCAAGTGGGGGCTATCCCCAAATCACGATAGGCGCTGGCCATGTAGTCCCGGTGGCCTGCCGGCGAGAGGCTATGCCTCGTCTTGAACCCCCAGAGAGGAGCTACCACATGTCGTCCACTTCCGCTGTTCCCCAGCCCATCGTCGACGGTCGCGGCGGGACCATCCTCGGTCCGCGCAACGTCCCGATCGAACGGCAGAATCCTGACGTCCTGATCACGCCGACGACCGACGCCGGCACGGTGCCGAATCTGAAGTGGCCGTTCGCGCTTTCGCACAACCGGGTGTTGAGCGGCGGGTGGGCCCGCGAGACGACGACCCGCGAGCTGGCGATCAGCACGGAGATCGCGGGCGTGAACATGCGCCTCACGCCCGGCGGGATCCGCGAGCTGCACTGGCACAAGGAAGCCGAGTGGGCCTATGTGATCGCCGGCAGCTGCCGCATCAGCATTCTCGATGAGCAGGGCCGCCTGTTTCTCGACGACGTCGGGGTCGGTGACCTGTGGTATTTCCCGGCCGGGCTGCCGCATTCGATCCAGGCGCTGGAGAAGGGCGTCGAGTTCCTGCTGGTGTTCGACAGCGGGGATTTCTCGGAGAACGAGACATTCCTGGTCACGGACTGGTTCAACCACACCCCGCGGGAGGTGCTGGCGAAGAACTTCGGGGTGGCCGAGTCGGCGTTCGAGAACCTGCCGACGGATATCGGTCACTCGCGGTACATGTTCGCCGGAGACGTGCCGCCGGCGATGGCCGACGACGCGCCACGGTACCCGGGCGAGCAGCCGCCTCGGTCGTTCACGTGGCATATGCACGCGCAGGAGCCGACGAAGACCCCGGGCGGTCAGATGCGAATCACCGACTCGCGGAACTTCACGGTCTCCGAGCGGATCGCGGCCGCGTTGATCGAGATCGAGCCGGGCGGGATGCGCGAGCTGCACTGGCACCCCAACGCTGATGAGTGGCAGTACTACCTCAAGGGGCAGGGCCGGATGACGGTGTTCGCCTCCGGCGGGAAGTCCCGGACGTTCGACTACCAGGCCGGGGACGTCGGGGCAGTGCCGTTCGCGATGGGTCACTACATCGAGAACACGGGCGATGAGACGCTCGTGTTCCTTGAGATGTTCCGCTCCGATCATTTCGCGGACGTCTCCCTGGCGCAATGGATGGGAGTGCTGCCGCCCGAGCTCGTCAAGGCCCACCTCAACCTCGATGACGACGTGGTCGCCGGCCTGACGCGGACCAAGCCCGGCATCGTCGCCTAGCTAACCATCCCTGGGTCGGGCGTCGGCGCCGTGCGCGCCGGCGCCCGACACGAGGAGCCGTAGCCGTGTCTAGGCCCCCTGCACCACAACAGATGGTCCTCCTCGGGATCTCGGCGCTTGCACTGCTCGGAGCGCTCCTCGGGGCGCTGCTGCTCGCCCACCTGCGGCTGTGGATGCCGCTCCTGCCCGCACTACTAACGGGTGGCGTCGCCGTGGCCGCACACCAAAGCATCGAGCAGTACGTGGACTCAACACGGACCACCGTCTCGGCGGCGCTGCACCCGCTGGACCGAGGGTTCGGGCGATCCGCCGGCGAGCCGCCATCGATACCCGATGGACGCTGAGCCGCGCCTAGCGGCGCCTCGGCCGCTGGCGTTCGCGTCACGGCCATCAGCGACCCCTGGGGCTTGGGCGTTAGATGCTGCTTGTGCTGGGCGCGGGTCGGAGGCCGGACGCGATCGTCAGGACCTGATCTCGCGTGAGGTTGTCCGACATCAGATGCACGAACGTGTCCTCGCGCTCGAGTTCTACCTGTGCCTGGCCCCAACGGGCCGGCCTGGTCCTCATCGGGATCCCGTCGCGCGTTACGTTCTCCCAGTCCTCTTCATTGCCCGGCCGCTGGTAGGGACCAGACTCGTTGGCGGCCATCTCGCTGAGGGAGACGCTTTCGTGCCCGTCGACCGAGGTATAGATGAGTCCGATCTGCATCGGCGACGGCAGCCGCTGCGAGGGCCGGATGAGTCGGCATTGCACCTGCCAGTCGGCCGGGACCGTGTCAGGCATCAGGACGGTGAAGGTGGCCTGTTGCTGTGCTTCGACGAGCGTGACGTGCTCCACGCGATGCTCGTCCCGGGTCCCGTGAATCTCTTCGCCCGCCGGTGGCTCAAACCGAAACGTCTCGTCCGGGACCGGCTGGCCGAACCGGATCGCGAGCGTCGTAATGCTGTGAAACGGCTCCCCATCGCGGATCGCCGTCACGGCGAGCAGAACGCCGAGCTGGCGGTCGACCTCAAGCTCGTAGCACCCGGCTCCGGTGCCCAGTTCGTGAAGCTCAAAGGCTCCGCCACGGCCTGGATCTTGGGGGCGTGGAGTGCCGTGAGCGGTGATCGTGGGTCTGCCGGCGACCTGGGAGGTCCCCGTCGGGTGAAAGCGCAGAGAACTGAGGAGCGGGATCGGGTTGAGCATGATCTGGAGCTCGTTCCCGAAGCCGCCTCCCACGCTGGGATCGTCCTGGTTGCTCCTCGCGCCCATCCGCTCGTCCCAGATCCACCAGAGCGGCCCGTCGGTGACGGCGTAGTAGCCGTCCCGCTCGCCGCCGTGAGACTCAACACGAACTCGGTCACCGGCACGCCAGATCTGCACCGTCTTCTCGTACTCCGCCGGCTCAGGCTCCGCCTTGCCCGGCCCGTACGACGTGATCGATGCACCCCGACGCTTCTGCTCCTCGGCGTCGGCCACGAACGCCGCGTGCGCGCGCTGGCGGTGCCGCCAGACGCGGTAGGTGACCTCTACCGTGTCTACCGGTGCGTCGGCGCCATGGAGGAGCACAAGCAGAGCCCCGAGCCCGACCGCATCAGCGCTCGCATCATTAGACCGCGCGGTCATCTGCCGCAGCGTAACGCGCCCTGCCACGAGCGCGGGCGGCCTGCCGGACCAGGTGGTCGCGTTCGGCGACGTTCGCCGCGCGCCGGGCGGACTCGACGTACGCCGTGGCGGCCGCACGCAGGTCGCCGTTGAGCTCGTACAGGTGGCCGCGGACGGCATGCCACCGGTGGCGGTCGCCGAGCACGTCGCGCAGCCGATCGGTCTCGAGCAGCCCCGCGGCGGGACCGAGAACGTGGCCGACTGCGACCGCGCGGCCGAGCACGGCGGCGGGGTCGTGGCGGACCGGGTCATCACTGAGGCCGACGAGGTCGTCGTACCAGGCGAGGATCTGCGGCCAGTCGGTCTCCTCGGCGCTCGACGCGTCGTCGTGCAGGGCAGCGATGGCGGCCTCGATCTGGTAGCGCCCGGGGCGCTGAACGGCCAGCACCGATTGCAGGACGCGCACGCCCTCGGCGATCTCGTGGGTGTCCCATAGGCCACGGTCCTGCCGGTCGAGCGTGACGATGCGACCCTCTGAGTCGAACCGCGCCGGGAGGCGGGCGTGGTTGAGGAGCATCAGCGCGAGCAGTCCGCGCGCCTCCGGTTCCTCGGTGGCGAGGGTGAGTTGGCGGGCGAGCCGGATCGCCTCGTGCGCCAGGTCCACCCGGCCTGCGTGTCCGGCCGTGTAGATGAGGTAAAGCACGCGCAGGACGACGGCGAGGTCACCGGGCTGGTCGAGGCGGCGGGCGGGGGGGCCGGCCAATGTGCGCTTGGCCCGGCTGATCCGCTGCGCCATCGTCGCCGCCGGCACGAAGTACGCGTCGGCGATCTCTTGGGTAGTGAGGCCGCCGACGGCGCGCAGCGTCAGCGCCACCTGCGAGGCGGGCGCGAGGTCCGGGTGGCAGCAGCAGAAAAGCAGGAAGAGGGTGTCGTCGCCCTCTTCGGTGATGAGAGGCCCGCACGCCCGCGGCTCGGCGTGTGTCGTCTCCTCGCGGCGGTGGCGGGCCGCCTCGCTGCGGCGGGCGTCGACGAGCCGCCGGGTCGCGACCGTCACCAGCCACGCGCGCGGGTCGCGCGGCGGGTGCTCGGGCCACACTCGCAGCGCCTCCAGCAGCGCGTCCTGCAGCGCATCCTCAGCGGCATCGAAGTCCTCGCCCCGCCGGACCAGGCCCGCGAGCACCCGAGGGACGAGAGCGCGCAGCGCGCCCTCGTCCAGCCGTCGCGCCGGCTCGTCGATCACGCCGCGTCAGTCGTCTGAGGACGCTCCCACATGACCTCCCGGACGTCGATCCACTCGTACAGCGGCTCCCCGCCCGGCCCGGGCTCGGAGGAGACGTAGGCGGCAAGCTCGACCGCGCGCTCATGCGAATCGACGTCGATCATCCACCAGCCGGCGACCAGGTCGCTGGTTTCGGGGTGCGGGCCGTCGGTGGTGACGGGGTCGGCGTCGGGGCCGCCGTAGCGCACCCAGGTGCTCGCCGGTGTGAGTGCTCGTGCGTCGACGTATTCGCCGTTCTCCTCGAGCAGCTCGCTGACGTGATTCTGGAAGGCCATATGCGCCTCGACGTCCTCAGGGGCCCACTGGTCGATCGGGGGCACAGGACGGTGCGGCTCCGGGCCGCCGCGGTAGTGCTTGAGCAGCAGGTACTTCGGCATCGGGGTCTCCTGGTGTTGTGGGCCGCGCCTGTCGAGGCCCTTCACCTGGTGAGCGGAGCCGGTCGGCGCTTCTCGACATGGAATCACTCATTCAGCTCCCAGCTCGTCGCGTCGTGGGCACCACCACCGAGACGCAAGCCGCGCGGGCGGCGATCACGGATTCCTAAAGGAACCTGCCGATGGGGCCGACAAGCTCCTTGTCAGATAGCGAAGGCAAACAGCGGGTGAGACCTCCTCTCCGAAAGACGTCCCCCGGCCATGAAACAACCGCCTGATTCTTCTGATGCCCGAGGCCCGCAATAGCGGGCCTTCGGCGTTAAGCGGCGGGCTCCGACGCCGACCGGCGTCCCACTAGGTTCGCTCCTCGGGTCAGGGGAGATGCCAGAACTCTCCCGTGAGTCCGAGGCGGTCGAGGATTGCCTGGTTGTGCTCGCGCGAGTGGGGTTGCCAGTCGGGCGCGAGTCGATCGTGCCACCAGGCGTGGGCGAGGTCGCTGAGCCTCGCGACCGTGAGCGTTGCTCCCGGTTGGCGCCGTCCGAGCCAGCGCTTGATGTGCTCTTCCGACCGGAAGAGGTTCATCGTGCTTCACGTGAAGACGATGTCGTCCCACCACTGCGTAGCCGGAACCAGGCAGTGGAACACCAGTTGTTCGTCATCGACCCGCCCGCCGCGGAGTCCGAGGGCTATCGTCTCGCCGCAGTCGGGGCAGGATGCCTCGATCTGGCCGTCCACGTGCAGAGCGGCACAGATTCCGAGTGCGTCCCACGCGCAGTTGCCGTACCACCAGCGCTCCGCGGCCCGTACGCGATACGCGGTTGGCACGGCTGAGAAGGGACTGGCCATCCGTATCTCGCGGGTGGCCGGTTTGAGCACGAGCGCATGCGCCTGGTGAAGCTCCGCCCAGACGCTGTCGACGTCGGCCCTGGATGAACCTCCGGCAGCGGCCACCTCGCCGGCGGCTGGAGCGCGACCGAGGTCGACAAACATGCCGTAGGTCAGGTTGCGGATTTCGAGCGCCCGCGCGTCCATTGAACCCAGATTCTCCTGCTCCGCTCGAGGACCGACCCAGCGGGCCGGCTCCTCTCATTGTTCCGCGATGGCCTCGAGCCATCCGGCGGCGAGGCCGGTCCAGGCCGAAGGTTCCCCGGCGCCGCCGGCAAGCCCGAGGCTGTGCGGCCCCCGCGAGAAGACGTGGAGCGCGTGCGGCACCTTCTGCGCCGCGAGCGCCGCGGCGAGCCGGTAGCTGTGCTCGACGGGAACGTACGGATCCTCCGCCGTGTGCCAGACGAAGAACGGCGGAGCGGCTGGAGTGACGAGCGCATCCAGTGACGTGAGTCGCCGGAGCTCGGGCGAGGCGTCATCACCCAGCAGGATCTGGCGCGCCGGCCGATAGGTTTCCATCTCCATCGAGGTTATCGGGTAGCCGAGCACCGCCAGGTCGACTCTCGTCTCGGAGCTCGAGGCATCGGACAGAGCGAGGAGACCGGCGAGATGTCCGCCGGCGGAGAAGCCGATCACGCCCACCCGGGGCATTCCCGGCCCGCGGAGCCGACGGATCTCCGAGCGGACAGCGTCCAACGGAATCGGGTGCCGCGCATGGAGCGGGTAGCGAAGAATGGTCGCGGTGAATCCCAGCCCGTCCAGCCAATCGACGATGGGCTTAGCCTCATTTTCGGCGTACGCCGCGTATCCGCCACCTGGGAGCACGATGAAATGCAGCTGCGGGCGTGGCGAGCTCATCCCTCACCGCCACTTCGGCAGCTCCGGAACCCCCTCGATCCGCATCAGCATCGCCGCCAGCCGCTGGGCGAGCGACGCCGGATCGGCGAATGTGCCGTCGGTCGCGTACACGTCGATCATCGGCATCACGCATCACCTGCGACGCGGCGGAAGCCGCCGTCCAGCCACGCCAGGGCGGCGTCCCCATAGGCCGCGGCGTCGTCCTCCCATGCGAAGTGGCCGAGATTCAGCACCGTCAGTTCGCAGCGGGGTAGTCGCTCGTTCAGGTATTCGGCGTTGCTGAGCGGGACAAGCGGGTCGTGGTCGCTCGCGATGATCTTCACCGGCGTCTCGATCTTGGGCAGGAGAGCCTCGAGCAGCGCGAGATCGGTTGGGTAGTTCCGGACGAACCGCGAGGACTCACCGAAGCGGCTGCCGGCGTACCCGGTCATGTAATCCTCCATCGCGGCCGCGGAGACCTCGTAGGTCTCGTGCATCGCCATCGCCTGTCTGACGACCTCGGCGCCGTCGAGCGCGAGCAGCGAGTCGAAGTCGGGGTTCGCGATGAGGTCCTTGAGGTTGCCGGCGACGTCGAGCGGATGGGCGGTCGCTCCGTTCCCGATGACCATGCTGGTCAGTGACGACGGCGACTCGGCAGCGGCGAACAGTGCCGCCGGACCGCCGACATCTGGCCCGAATATGTGGGGTGCTCCGAGCTTCCACTCGTCGATCAGCCGCAGGAGGAATCGACCCATTGCCTGCGGCGAGAGCAGGTCGGTGCGTCCTTCGGAGTGCCCGAAGCCGGGCAGGTCGATCGCGAGCACACGCCCTGCCGAGCTCAGCCGCGGCCACAGCCGCTCCCAGGCGTAGATGCTCTCAGGCCACGGGCTGAGAAGGAGCAGTGTCGGTTGGGCGTCCGCACTCCACTCGGCGTAACGGATCTCGACCCCGTCAGCCGACCTCGTCTGCATTTGGATCTCGGATGTCATGAGCCGGCGAGGAAGTCCTCGACATCGGCCGCGAACTCGGCGTGGTGTTGGAACAGAAAACCGTGCGCCGAATCCGGGTAGATCTTCAGACGAGCATCTGGGATCAGGCCGGCGAGCAGATAGGAATAGCGCGGCAGGATCATCGGGTCGCTGTCGCCGTTGGCGACGAACACCGGCTTGTCGATTGCCGAGATCCGCTCGAGCATCGAGTGATTCGGCTGACCCCACGCGCACACGGCGTCGTACTGCGCCAGCCGGGTTTGCCAGTCGGTCGGTGCGTCGCGGTCGGCCGTACGCGCCCCGAACAGCCGCCCGAGAACCTCCTGTCCCGCGGCGCGGCTCGCCTCGGAGTCGGCGAAGAAGACCCCGAGGTATTCCTCGCCCGAAGTCTCCGGCTTGCCGACTGCGCCGATCACCTCGGGCGCCCAGCCGTGCATGCCGCTCGCTCCCTGTGGAGCCGAAGAGGCGAGCACGACCTTGCCCACGATCGAAGGGCGGACGAGAGCGATCTCCTGCGCGACGAAGCTGCCGATCGAGAACCCGAGCAAATCGACCTGTCCGACTCCGAGCGCATCGATGAAGTCGATCGCGTCGCGCGCCATCTGCGCGATCGTGCTCGGGGTTCTGCCACTCGAGGCGGCGACTCCGCGGTTGTCGAAGGTGATCACGCGACGGTCGCGCGCGAGCGCATCGATGAGCGCCGGATCCCAGTTATCGAGGTTGCCGCGGAAGTGCTGCAACGCCACGAGCGGGGGCGCGTCGGAAGCGCCCGTGACGCGGTACGCGTAGTCGACGTCGTTTGAGGCGCCGAGCATCTGATTATCGGCGTCGACGTACGTTGGGGCCAATGCGGTATCGGACACGTGTGCTCCTTTCGAGTTCTGGCAGATCCCAGGTTGCACCCGCGCCGGCGATCCGACATCGCACGGCTATGTGATTTGGTAATCGGGAGACCCGCTGACGAGAATCAATGCGGCCGGCGGCGGCGCAACAGGTCACCACCATTTCCGTTCACGGGCCTTATCGGTCCCGCCGGTTCGATCGAGCGCGTCGAGCCTCGTCATGTCGGCATCAGCGAGCTCGAAGTCGAAGAGCTCGCCGTTCTCCTGGAGCCTCTCGCGGTGGGTCGACTTTGAGATCACGATCGCCTCGCGCTCGATGCACCAGCGAAGCAGGACCTGCGCGGGGGTCCGGCCGAGGCGCTCGGCTATCTCGGCGACCGTCGGATCCGAGAGGTGCCGGCCCGTCCCGAGCGGGCTGTAGGCCTCGAGGGCGATGCGGCGGCCGAGGCACGCCGCGAGCAGTGCCTTCCGGTACTCGAACGGGCTGAACTGGACCTGGTTCACGGCGGGTTGGCTGGTCGCGATCGCGGTCACCTGCTCGAGCTCGCTGACGCTGAAGTTCGAGACTCCGATCGAGCGAGCGCGTCCACGCCGCTGTGCTTCCTCCATGCCCGGCCACGCCCAGGTCGGGCCGCGTTGCGGCCAGTGCACGATGTAAAGGTCAACCTGATCGACACCGAGGCTTCGCACGCTCTGCTCTGCCGCCGCCGCCGGGTCGTCGTTCCCGGGATAGAACTTCGTCGTCAGGAAGACCTCGTCGCGCGGCACGCCGCTCTCGCGCAGCGCCTGTCCCACGCTCTCCTCGTTGCGGTAAGCCTGGGCGGTGTCGATATGGCGGTACCCGAGGTCGAGCGCCCAGCGGACCGCGTTGACGCATTCGGGCCCGTTCGGTACCTGCCACACCCCCAATGCAAGGGTCGGGATCGACGATCCGTCGGCCAGTTCCCGGGTCCGGCCTCCGCTTTCGGCTGCTGTGTCTGTCACGTCGCCTCCTCACGCTGTCTCGGATGCTCGCGGCACAGAAGGGTCCTGGCGATCCGCCGGCCGGGCATCCCACGGTCATGCGATTGCTACTGATACCTCAAATCCCGGCGGGTGATCGTGCTGCATAGACTCGACGTCGTGCAGACGGCGACCTCTCCGGCCTGGGCCCCGGCGGTTCGCGGCCGGGATGCCGAGCTCGCCGAACTCGGCGAGCTACTCGACCGGGTCCGATCCGGCGTGGGCGCGGTCGTGCTCCTCGAAGGAGGTCCTGGGATGGGCAAGACCAGGCTGCTAGCAGAGGGGGCGAAGATCGCCAGGCGAATGTCGTTCGGGGTGGGAAGAGGGGCCGCGGAGCCAGGGGAGACGGTCGTCGAGCTGGCGCCCTTGTTGTCGGCGTTGTTCGACGGAGCCGAGCCGTTACTCGAACGAGAGGCGCTGCAGGCCCTACACGCTCTGCCCGGCCAACGCTATTGGCTCTTGCAGGACATCCAGTCGCTGCTCGAGCGGGCCGCGCTCGACCTGCCGCTGCTCGTGTGCCTGGATGACCTCCAGTGGGCCGACAGCGGCACCGCTGCGGCTGTCCGCGCGCTGCCGGCTCGCCTGTCGGCGCTCCCGATCGCGTGGATGATCGCGTCCCGGCCGGGTCAACAGTCCATCCAGCTAGAGAGCGCACTCGAGTATCTCGAGCGAGACGGGGCCGAGAAGATCGTGCTGGGACCGTTGGACCAGGCGGCGGTCGCGCAGGTCGCAGTCGACGTGATGCGAGCAGAGCCCGATGGCGCCTTGCTCGAACTGGTCAAGCGAGCCCACGGCAGCCCGTTCTTGCTCATGGAGCTTCTGTCGGGGCTGCGTGATGAGGAGCTCGTGCGCGTCGACTCCGGTCACGCCGAGCTGCTCGAGGACCGGCTTCCGCGCCGCGTCAGCGACAGCATGCGGGAGCGACTAAGGGGGATGTCCGAGCCCGCTCGCGAGGCGGCGACCGTGGCCGCATCGCTCGGGCGGAGGTTCTCGTTCGCCGACTTGGCGACGATGCTCGGTCGGCAGCCGTCAGCGCTGCTCTCACCCGTCGAGGAGCTGGTCAGGTTCGGAGTGTTGATCGAGCGTGATGGCCAGCTGGCGTTCCGGCACGACATCATTCGAGACGCGGTCCGCGCCAGCGTGGCGACGTCGGTACGGCGCGGGCTCGATCGACAGGCCGCCGACGTGCTCCTGGCCGCCGGCGCTACCCCGGTCGAGGTTGCCAAGCAGCTTGCCGCCAGCGCGGAGCCGGGGGATGAGCTCGCGATCACCACGCTCTCGAAGGCCGCCGAGGCGATCGCGATGTCGGATCCCGGAGCTGCCGCGGACCTCAGCCGGCGTGGGTTCGAGCTCGCGCCTCACCGGCATCCCCTTCGGGGGCCGCTCGTCGCTCAGACCGCGCTGCTGTTACACGAGGCAGCGCGAGTCGAGGAAGCGAGAGCCTTCGTAGACACGTCGCTGCGTGAGGCGCTTCCGTCCGAGCAGGAGGCGGAGGTCCGGCTCAGCATCGCGGGGATGTTCGCCGTCTCACCCGACGTCCGCGTCGAAGCCGGCAGGAAGGCGCTTGCGCTCCCCGATCTCCCGCCTGCCCTCCGCGCCCGACACCTCGCGTGCCTCGTTCACAATCTCATGGTCGGCGGGCGCTCCGAGGAGGCCCGTGCGAACCTGGCGGACGCCCGGACGGCGGTCAGTACCAGCGGTGATCCGAACGCCGCCTTCATGCTCAATCTCGCCGAGGGCGGATTGGAGGCTGTCGCCGGGCGATTCGAAGCCGCGCTTGCGGCGACCGAGGCGGCCGCCCGAGCTGGATCTGTCACACACGACTACGCGCGTGAGCGCCTGGCCCAGGAGTGGCGCTGCGAGCTGATGATGGTGCTTGATCGCGTCGAGGAGTCGGTCGAGCTCGCCGCCGACGGCATCGCCGCGGCTGGGCGCGACCGTCAGAGCTGGGCGCTTCGAATCTTCGAGAGCTGGCGGGGCAGACAGCTGTTGCAGCTGGGGCGCGTCCAGGACGCCGCCGCGATCCTGGAGGGGCAGTTCAGCCCGGAGGAAGACGACGGCCGCGAGAGCATCCTCGATGTGGCCGGCGTCGTCGCGCTCGGGCGTGTCGCGCTTCACCTCGGCGATGCGCGCCTGCAGCGAATGACAGCGGCGTTCGCCCGCAGGCTCGTCGACCACGGCTCTCCCAGCGTTCGCCGCCAAGCCGCCTGGCTGCTTGCTTTGCAGGCGAATGCGGCGGGTGACCCGGCCGGCGCTCGGAAGTGGCTGTGCGCGCTCGGCGAGGAACAACGGGAGTCGATCCTGCCGCTGTTCCCGGTGGAGATCACCGACGATACGCATCTGGCTCGTATCGCACTCGCGACGAACGACCAGGAGCTGGCCACGAGCGCCATGGCCACGGCCGAGCTCCGCTCCGAGTTGAATCCGGCTGCGCGCACGATTGCCGCCACCGCAGCCCACGTGCGCGGTCTGCTGACCGGCGACGACCGGCTCCTCGCACACGCGGTGGAGCTGTTTGATGCCAGCCCCCGCTTGCTGGCGCTGGCCTCGGCACTCGAGGATCTAGGCGCCGCACATCTCCGGTCGGCACGCACCGAAGAAGGAATCGAGGTTCTCGGGCGCGCACTGAGCATTTACGCGGGGTGCGGTGCGGTGTGGGACTCGCGTCGGGTCCGCAGTCGTCTGCGAGCCCACGGGGTGCGCCGCCGACTGGTCACTCCCGAGCGAGAGGAAACCGGGTGGGCAGCGATGACGGACTCCGAGCTCGCCGTTGCGCGGCTCGTCACTCAAGGACTCACCAACCGCGAGGTCGCCGAGCAGCTGTTCGTCTCTCCTCACACCGTGAGCAGCCACCTGCGCCGAGTGTTTTCAAAGCTGGGCATCAACTCGCGGGTCGCGCTGACACTCCTGGCAGGCGACGAGGGGAGGCGATCGTAAACGGGGTTACATATCAGGCAGTCCACGACACCAGCGAAAGGGATCCGGATGGAAGCGCACCTCAGCAATCATCACCGCGACACGATCGAGAGGATCTTCAGCCATCCGCCGAGTCGGAACATCGAGTGGCGCCAGGTCGTGTCCCTGCTCGAGACGATCGGAACGGTCACGCACGAGCACAACGGCAAGCTCAAGGTTGCGCTCGGCCCGGAGACGGAGGTGCTACCCGCGCCTCACGGTAAGGATGTCGACGCCCAGATCGTCGTCGATCTCCGGCGAATGCTCACGCAGGCCGGCTTCGCCCCGGACGGCTCCCCGGGTGTCGCCGATCAAAGCACGCGCGATCATGGCGATGGCCAGTGGGGCGAGCCCACCTAAGTGTGCGGAGCGGTTCGCTGACACCATCGGCCGCTTCGCCTAGGTCATGCGCCGGTAACGCCACACCGACAACGGGATGAACACCGCCAGGAGGCCGGCGATCCAGGCGACGGCGCCGCCGAGGGACGATGGTGTGCCAGGTACGAGGGCCAGGGAGCGTGCCGCGTTCGCGGCCAGGGTCACCGGACTTACCTTGGCGAACGCCTGCAGCCAGCTCGGCATGCTCGAAACCGGCACGAACACCGAGCTCGCGAACACGAGCGGGAACAGGACCACGAAACCGGCCGTTTGAGCGGCCTCGGCGCCGCGGACGGTCAGTGCAACGAACGCGAAGATCCAGCTGAGCGCGAGACCGAAGGCGCTGACAAGCGCTATGCACCCGATGGCCTGCGCCACGCCCGCCTGGAAGCGGAAGCCGATGATGTAGCCGACGACGATCATCAGCACGACGATCAGAACGTTGCGGACCAGGTCCGCGGCGGTTCGCCCAATGAGCACCGCAGAACGTGCCATCGGCATTGAGCGGAAGCGGTCGATCACGCCGAGCTTCAGGTCTTCGGACAGGCCTACTGCCGTCTGGCTCGCCCGGAACGTCACCGACTGGATGAGGATGCCGGGCAACAGGTAGTCGATATAGCTCACGCCGGGGGGCAGCGAGTGACTGATCGCGCCGCCGAAAACGTAGGTGAACAGAAGCACGAACATGATCGGCTGGATCGTCGAGAAGATCAGCAGATCAGGTTGGCGGACGAAGTGGCGCAGGTTGCGCACGCTGACCACCTGGGCGTCGGTGATGTCACCGCGAACCTGTCGCGGCGAGAGGCGCCGCCACCGCGGCGGTCGCCTCGGCGCCGGCCGCACGGTCGTAGGGGCCTTAGCGGCAGGCACGCTAATGCTCGTCGGATCAGGCCGCCCGTCACCGCTCCCGGCGCCGTCGCTCGCCCCGTTCTCGCTGGGCGGCGCGCCTGTCAGCTGGAGAAAGACGTCGTCGAGCGTCGGCCGGCGCAGCCCGAGATCGCTCACCGCGATCTCCGCCCTGCGTAGCGCTGAGGCCGCATCCTCGATCATCTCGAGGCCGTCGCGCGGAGCCGGCAGCGTCAGCTGCGCGAGCCGCTCGCCAGGCTCCGGCTCACCGCATCCGATTCCGGACAGCACGGCGCGTGCGTCGTCCCGTTGCGCGGGGCTGACCAGCTCGACCTCCAGAATCTGGCCGCCGACCCGGTCCTTGAGCTCGTTCCCGGTGCCTTGGGCGATTACCCGACCGTGGTCGATCACGGCGATCTGCTCGGCGAGCTGATCTGCCTCCTCGAGGTACTGGGTCGTGAGCAGCAGCGTCGTGCCCTCGCGGACGAGCTCGCGCACAACCGACCAGATCTCGATGCGGCTGCGTGGATCCAGGCCGGTTGTCGGCTCGTCCAGGAACAGCATGCGTGGGCGGGTCAGCAGGCTCGACGCGAGGTCGAGTCGTCGCCGCATCCCACCGGAGTACGTGCGGGCCGGACGGTCGGCGGCATCAGCCAGGTCGAAGCGCTCGAGCAGCTCGTTCGCCCGCCCGCGAGCATCCGCGGCAGACAGATCGAACAAGCGCCCGAACATCTGGAGGTTCTCCCGGCCGGTCAGCATCTCGTCGACCGCCGCGAACTGGCCGGTCAGACCCAGAAGCTCCCGCACACCCGCGGCGTCATGGACGACGTCGCGGCCGAACACCTCGGCCCGTCCGGCGTCCGGAGAGAGCAGCGTGGCCAGTACCCGGACCAGGGTCGTCTTCCCCGCGCCGTTCGGTCCGAGCAGCCCGAACACGGTGGCCTCCTGGACATCCAGGTCGACCCCGGCGAGCGCCGTGGTCGACCCGAAGCGTTTGACCAGGCCCTCGACGTGGACCGCCGAATCAGCCATCACTCACTCTCCGACTAAACGACCTGATCGCGGGCTCTCCTCGGTCGACGACTCGCCACTCTAGATCCTCGCCAGCGTGCGGGTGACGCGTCGTCGCCGGATCCCGGTGATTCAGTAGGACGCTCAGCTGGATTGCTGCAGGCCACTGAGGACGATGTCGTAGATACGTTGCGCCCGAGCTTTCCAGTCGCTTGCCGGGTCGAGCTGCCACAGGCCGGCCAACGCCAGGATCACGTCGTCGGCATCGAGGTCCGCTCGCAACGTTCCAGCGGCGATGTTCGCCTGCAGCAGCCGGTCGAGTGCGGCGACGATCTCGGTGTAGGTGTCGGTGGAGGACAGGTCGCTACCGGGGCTGGTCGCCTTGCGCAGGGCGTCGGCGAGCCCGTGCTTGGTCACCGCGTAGCGCGCGAGACGCTCGACCCAGCCGCTGAGCGCGTCGATCGGGGCCTGCTTCTCCAGGAGCAGGTCGGCCGCTTCGACGAGCGTTCCGACCTCGTGCTGGTAGGTCGCGAGGACCAGGTCTTCCCTGGTTGGGAAGTGCCGGTACAAGGTCGCGTTGGCGACGCCCGCCCGCTTGGCGATCGCGTTGAGGGAGGCGTCGGGCGAAGCCGTCAGCGCCTCCAAGGCGGCCGCGAGGATCGCGTCGCGGTTGCGACGAGCGTCGCTTCGCTTGAGCTCGCGGGATTCGTTCATTCAGAGTTCCATGGGTTGCAAGCGGGGAACTCCCCGCTTATACTCATCACGATCCGCGGAGTTCCCCGGTACACCCAGACTAACGCCGCCGAGGACAGGAACAGGAGAGGCATGACCACCACCACCACCGCTATCACGCCGACCGAACAGTCCGACCGTCTGGCAATCCGGGAGCTCGTAGACGCGTATGCCCACTGCGCCGACCGCCGCGACGCCGAAGGGCAGAAGTCGCTGTTCACCGAGGACACCCGTTTCGTGGTCTTCATGGGCGGCCAGGGGTCCGAGCCCACACAGGTGCTCGATGGCCGCGAGGCCCTGACGCCGGTGTTCGATGACCTGGGTCGCTACCAGGCCACGATGCATTTCAACGGCCAGAGCACGATCGCGCTCGAAGGTGACCGGGCGACCGGCGAGAGCTACTGCATCGCCCACCACCTTTTCACTGACGGCGGCGAGCGCAAGCTGATGGTTGCGTGGCTTCGCTATGGCGACACGTTCGTCAAGCTCGCCGGCGGGTGGCTGTTCGCCGAGCGCAACCTATACGTCGACTGGACCGAAACCAGATCTTCAAGTCAGTAGCGCTCGCGCGCGTCGCCAGCTCCCCCGGCCCGTCCTCATTCGAGGCCTCCCAGTAGAAGTCGGGAATGACGTGATGGTGTATGTCGCGGCGCGGGTCATGCCGCGAGTAGCCGGTCGGTCAGGACGATCTCGATGATTGCGGGCACCGTTTCGACGCGTGCCCAGTCGCGCTGTAGCTCACACGCGAGCGACACCCAGCTGATCGGCTGCGCTCCGGCCCGAATGACACGCTCGAGCCCGGCCCGATGCGCGTCGGGCGAGGTGCCTCCGATCGCGTCGACCACCGGATAGACCTCGTACCCCTCGCGCAGCGCGTCGAGCGCCGCGAACGCCATGCACACCTCGGTCCACAACGCGCAGAAGACGAGCTTTCGGCGTCCGGTCGCATGGACTGCCTGCACGAACTCGGTGTCCTCCCACGAGTTGACGGTCGTGCGATCTAGCGGAGGGTTGTCCTCGAGGAGTTCGGCAAGCTCGGGGACCGTCGGCTGCTGCTGGCCTGATGCGACGTTGACGGTTGAGTGGACGATCGGCAGTCCGAACGCTCTGACCGTCTTTACGGTCGAGACGATGTTCTCGCGGAGCAGATCCGGGTCCATCGAGCGGACCGTCGCGAACTGCGACGGCTGGTAGTCGATCAGCACGAAGGCCGCGTTCTGCGGGGTGATGAGATGGTCTGCGAGCGGGTCGCGGATCGGTTGGCTAGTCATTAGGTATCGGCTTCCTTGTTGGGGACGCGACGGCGGCTACACGGTGGCGTGGTGTTGCAACACCGAATCGAGGTTGCCGAGTACGCCCAGCTGGCCAAGGATCACCGTGCCCGACGGGTAACAGTCGAACCGCTGGATCCGCCCGTTCTCGAGACGAAAGACGTCGCAGCATGGCGCGTCCATCCGGTTGCCGGTGGGCGGCAGAATCCCCTGTGGAAGCGACAGCGGGCCGTCGTGTGTCCCCTGCAGTGCCAGCTCGACGACGACGACGTCACCAGTGACGTACACGTCGTAAAGCTCGCGATGCATGTCGGAGAACGCGGTGCCGTAATTCTCGACTGGCTTTCCGACTTCGCTAGGACCGCGGTAAGTGACTCCAACCGATTCGTCGACGAACACTCCGTCAGGGTTGAAACACGCGACCCATGCCGAAAGGTCCTTGACCTCGGCTACCGCGTATGCCTGGCGGACGAACTCTTCGTTAGTCATGTCGTTCCTTTCCGTTTCTTGTGTAGGTCAGCGCTCAGGCGGTCGGCGCGACCGCAACTCCGAGGTGGCTCGGCCCGGGCCCACCTGCGTAGACCGACTTCGCGACCCGCTCGGCAATCATGATCGTGGTCGGGTTGAGCGCCACCGATGTGACGACCGGCATGATCGACGCGTCGACAACGCGAAGCCCGTCGATCCCCTTGACGGCTCCGCGCGAGTCCACGACCGCCCACGGGTCCTCGGGGCCGCCCATCGGCGCGGTTGCGACAGGATGGCCGTAGGACGCAAGGTTCGAGGCGATGACCTCGGCGAGCTGGTCGTCTCCGACTGCCTCTCCGGGCAAGATCTCGAGTTCGAGGAACCGAGCGAGCGCCGGATTGCGGCCGATCCTGCGTGCCAGCCTTACGCCTTCGAGCATCCGACGCGCGTCGCGCGTCTCCGCGAGGTAATTGCAGTCGATCTCGGGCTGCTCGTGCGGGTCGCGACTTCGTAGTGTGAGGGTCCCGCGAGAGTCGGGCTTGACGATGGCGACGCTCAGAGAGATCGCGCCACCGGTCGGGCTGTACTCAGGCGGTATCAGGTGCGTCACGGCAATGTGGACGTCCAGCTCTTCCCCGTGGGCTTCGCTGGACTGTGTCCACAACAGCGCGCCGACCGCGGGCCGCATGTCGAGCGCCTCCGTCTTCAAGGCGTATGCGTTGTAGTAGAAGGGCTGGTCCTGGAGGTGTTGTCCGACGGGCAGATCGGCCACGACGGCGATGTCGAGGCCGGCCAGGTCTGCGGCGGGGCCGACGCCAGAGCGCAGGAGGATCGCCGGGGTCCCGTATGAGCCCCCGGAGAGAATCACCTCGCCCGCAGTGATCTCGACGCCGCTTGCGGTAACGACACCGACCGTTCGGCGCTGTTCGAAGAGGACGCGATCGACGAGCACGCCACCGGAGATCTTCAGGTTGGGCCGGTTGCGGACCTCGTCGGTGAGATAGACGAGGCCCGTGTTCTGACGGACACCCTCGATGACGTTGACCGGGTAGCCGCCGACGCCGGCCGGATCCGGGCCATTGAAGTCGTCGCTATGCCGGAACCCCTCGGCGACCGTCGCGTCGATGAACCCCCGCAGCGAGGTCGTCAGGCCGTCGTACTTCAGCTGGCGGATCGGGAACGGTCCCGTGCGGCCGTGATAGGCGTCGTCGCCGTCGGGCGTGTTCTCCATCTGCTTGAACACGGAGTCGACGTCTTGCATCGTCCAATCGTCAAGACCATGCCGTTGCCAATCGCGGATGTCGCTCGGTCGTGCGCGCATCGCGACGGTGGCGTTGTGGGCCGAGCAGCCACCCAGAACCTTGGCGCGCGCGGCATCGATCTGCGGCGAGGTGGCTGAACCGCGGGCCGTGTAGCCCCACTCGTGCTCGGGGTTGGCCGGCACGCGCGCGGCGTCAAGCAGGTCGTCGGGATAGCCGTCGACGCCGTACGCCGTCCCTGCCTCGAGGAGCAGCACCGAGCGGGTCGGATCTTCGCTCAGACGAGCGGCGAGCACGGCGCCCGCTGAGCCTCCTCCCACGATGACCACGTCAGCGCGACCGGCGCGACCGTTGCCGACATCGGACATTGATCTCTCCTCCTCGGGTCGATGAGTCGCGGCCGCATCGTTCCCCCCGGAAAGGTGATGTGTCCTCGCCTGATCCCGGCGATTGAGCACTACTCACGCGTGGCGACCGCGCGGCGCGGCAATCGGCCGAGGACAACGCTCGGGTCACGACTAAGGCACTCAAGGATGCGAGCACGCGGCACTCGCGGCAGTCTTCAACCTCCTTGAACGGCGAACGAAAAAGCGGTGATCCGGATTGCGCGTCGGTCCCGCGGTCGGCGCTCGTCCCGGGCGGCAACGAGCAGCGACTCGATGTCGGGCGAGTCGCGGGGAACGAGGTTGTGTTATCGATCGTCAGGACCGCATGAGCAGCTTGGCGACATCGCACCGTGGGGAGAATCTGGAGGAACCCAGCTTGAGGGACGTGTCCGTCGGCCGGGGACTGCTCGATCGCGAAGACGTCCTCGGGACGCTGGATCGTGCTCTGACGAAACGGGTGACGGTCATCTCCGCGCCGCCGGGAAGCGGGAAGACATCGCTGTTGCGTGTGTGGGCCGACCGCTCAACGGATCTTGTTCGTGTCGCGTTCGTGTCCGTCGACCGCGATCAACAGGATGCCGACCGGTTCTGGTCCGCCGTGCTGGATGCGCTCCGCAGCCCGCCTGGTGCGATCGATCCGCGGACGCGGCGCGCGACTACCGTCGCGGTCGACGGCCAGCAGGCGGTCGACACGATCCTTTCAGAGCTCGACGCGCAAGGCGAGCCGGTCGTGCTGATCATTGACGATCTCCACGAGCTGAGGTCGGCCGCCGCCCTCGCACAGCTCGAGCGCTTGCTGGCGGCCCTGCCAACCTATGCGCGCGTGGTGCTGTCGTCTCGCAGGGATCCGCCGACAAGGCTGCACCAGCTCAAGCTTGCCAACGAGGTCGCCGAGATCCGGGCTGGCGATCTTCAGTTCACCGAAAGCGAGACGCGCGAGTTGCTTGCTGCGTCTGGGATCGGGCTGTCCGACGCCGGCGCGGCCGCGCTGTACCGGCGCACAGAAGGTTGGGCGGCTGGGCTGCGTCTAGCGGCGATCTCGCTCGGCGGTCACCCGGACCCCGAACGGTTCGTGACCGAGTTCTCGGGCACCGACAGGGCGATTGGGGAGTACCTGATGGCAGAGATGCTTGAGCGCCAGCCGGGCGAGGTTCAGAGCATGTTGTTGCGAACTTCGCTCGTCGACCGGTTGAACGGTGAACTCGCCGACGTGCTGACAGGCCGCCCGGGCTCCGAGCAGATGCTGCTGGAACTCGAGGACGCGAACGCGTTCGTCGTATCGCTCGACGCTGAGCGCACCTGGTTTCGCTACCACCAGCTGCTGGCGGATTTCCTGCGCCTCGAGCTCCGCCGAACGTTGGCCGATGAGCTTGGAGACCTCCACCGTCGGGCCGGCCGGTGGTTTGCCGACCACGGGGAGGTCATCGAGGCCGTGCGGCACATGCTCGCGGCCGGCGACTGGCGCGACGGCGCCCGGCTGGTCGCAGACCACTCGTTCAGGTGGGTGCTCGATGGCGACGCGGGAACGATCAGCGAGGTGCTGCAGGCGTTTCCCGAGGGCGCGTCAACCGATGATCCTGACCTGGCGCTGGCGCACGCGGCGAATGACCTGAACCAGGGACGGTGGGAGGAAGCGGCTGCCGAGCTGGCACTGGCCGAATCCCACGTCGAGAGCGCCCCGCCGGCTCGCCGCCGACGCCTCGCCGTGGCTATCTCATCCCTGCGGTTGGCGATCGCACGCCGTAGCGGTCGGTTCGGAGAAGTGATCGAACAAGTGAACCTGCTCGACACGTCGATCGCAGACGAATCCAACCAGCTGTTTCCGATGGGTAGTGAGCTGCGGGGGGTCGTGCTCCTGAATCTCGGGATCGTCGAGACCTGGTCCGGGCGATTCGACGAAGCGGAGCGGCACCTCTCCGAGGGCGCCGCGCTGGCACGGACGATCGGCCGACCCTATCTGGAGGTCGCGTGTCATGCACACCAGGGCTTCGCGTCGAAGACGGTCTCGCTCGCGACCGCGCGCGAGCGCGGCCGTCAGGCGGTAGCCCTGGCCGAGCGCCACGGCTTAGACGACCGGCCGATAATCGCTCCCGCACTTGCGTCGGTTGGTGGCATAGCGGTCTGGATGGGTGAGTTCGACGAGGCAGAGCGCTGGCTGCGTCGCGCCTGGGAGATCGCCGAGCCACAAATTGACCCGGCCACCGCTGTGTTCTTGCACGCATCGACGGGAATGCTGCACGCCGCTCGCGCCGAGCATCAGGCTGCGTTCGAGGAGTTCGCGGCGGCCGTGCGGGCGCAATCGCAACTCACAGGTGCGCACGCTCTCGGACCTCCGATTGCCGGATGGCTCGCTGCCACGCAAGCTCGCCTCGGGTTGCCAGATGAGGCGCGGGCGACGCTCACCGGATTCTCCGCCGAGGACGAACGGGTCGGGGGGATCCGCACCGCGCGTGCGGCGATCTGCATCGCGGAGGGAGACGCCAGCACGGCGTTGGATCTGCTCCAAGATGTGCGAAACGCGCCACTCCCGACTGGCCTTCCCGCATTCGGGCTCGTCGAGGCGCATCTGCTCGCCGGCGTCGCGCACCTGGACCTGGGCGATCGCAACGCCGCCGCGGCGGCGGCCGAGGCGGCGCTCGCCGCCGCGGAGCCAGACCGGCTGATCTTCCCCTTTGCCATGACCCAAGCCGCGCAGTTGCTCGACGCGCTACCACGTCACCGAACAGCCCATCGCGCGCTTCTCGCCGACATCGTTGACGTGCTGAGAGGCGAACGGGGCGCGACCGTCGATCCAGAGTGGCTATCGGAGCCGGCGGAGCTCAGCCCGAGCGAACTCCGCGTACTGCGTTATCTCCCGACAAACCTGACTCGGCCCGAGATCGCCCAAGAACTCTACGTCTCGATCAACACGGTCAACACCCACATTCGCAACGTCTACTCCAAGCTTGGTGCCCGGGATCGCTCTTCCGCCGTCAGGCGAGCACGCGAGCTGCGGCTCCTCGGGGCCGGCCGCTCGTGAACGTCGCCGACGCGGTGCGACCACCGCGCCGCGAACAATCACCAGATTCTGGCGTCGCTGGATCACCGTGGGGCGCTTCAGGATGATCGCGTGGACACACCGCCGGGCCTGTACACGATCCGGATAAGGGGCCGGCTCGGAGCCACTGCCCTGTCGGCCTTTCCCTCGATGGTGTGTGAGCTGAGGTGTGGCGAGACGGTGCTCACCGGCCCGCTCGAGGACCGCTCGGCTGTGTTCGGTGTCCTCGGGCAGATCGAAGCGCTCGGACTCGAGCTGCTCGAACTCCGACAGATCCGAGGAACGCCCGATGAACATCACGACAGTTCTTGGTGACAAGCCGGTCAACCGCATGGGCTACGGCGCGATGCAGCTCGCCGGTCCCGGCGTGTTCGGACCGCCGCGCGACCCGGGAGCGGCTAGGGCGGTACTGCGTCGCGCCGTCGAGCTCGGCGTCGACACATCGATACAGCGCAGTACTACGGACCTGATGTGGTCAACGATCTGATCCGCGACGCGCTGCATCCAGGACGACGAGATGGTGGACTTTGCCCGCGCGCACGAAATCGCGTTCGTGCCGTTCTTCCCCCTTGGTCGGCGTTCGCGGGGGGGCCCGGCGCGATTGGCCGGCGAAGCCGCCATCGTTGCGGTCGCTGAGAAGCACGGGGCCACGCCGACCCAGATCGCTTTGGCGTGGTTGCTTGCGCGCTACGACCGGATGCTCCTGATTCCGGGCACGGGCTCGATCGCCCACCTCGAGGAGAACATAGCTTCGCTCGAGATCGCGCTCGATCCCGCCGATCTAACCGTCCTCGATCGCGTCGGACAGCGCGATGGCGCCGGCCGCTGAGGTCCGAGCGCGGGCAATCACCATCATCCGGTGAGGACACCTCACCTGGGCCGGCACGAACCTGTGACCCTTCGCGGCTGTCGACGTGAGGATCTCGTGACGCATCGACGACAATGAGGCATGGCCCGACGCCCCGCGGTCAGTCGATGATCAGCCCGCTGGAAGACGGCATCGACCACGTTCGCGGACCGGAGGGCGCGACGCTTATCGTCGAGTACGGCGACTACGAGTGCCCGTACTCGCGGCAGGCGTACCGGTCGATCGAGCGTATCGAGGGCGAGTCGGGCATCTCGGTACGGTTCGCGTTCCGGCACTTCCCGCTGACCGAGATCCACCCGCACGCGCTCGCGGCGTCCCGCGCGGCGGAGGCCGCGGCGCTCCAGGGCCGGTTCTGGGAGATGCACGACCTGCTTTTTCACCGCCAGAGGGCTCTCGAGGACGAAGACCTGGGGCGCTATGCAAGCGAGCTTGGGCTGGACATCCCGGAATTTGACCGCGACCGCAACAGTGAGGACGCCGTCGACAGGATCGAGCGTGACTTCCGGAGCGGGATCGAATCGGGCGAGGTCCGCGGCACCCCGACGTTGTTCATCGACGGTGTGGTGCATCTCGGCAGCCTTGACGCGGACACGCTGCTGGCACTGGTGAAACGAATGAGGGAGGAAAGCTGATGGCGACCTGGATCTTCGAGCCTGGGCACACCGAGGTGGAGTTTCGGGCGCGGCACATGATGGTCACCTGGGTGCGCGGCCTGTTCAAGGACGTCCACGGGCGGCTCGAGCTCGATTGGGATCGGTGCGTCGAGGCCACGTTCGAGGGCGAGATCGACGCGACCGGAATCTGGACCGGGGAACCGCAGCGCGACCAGCACTTGCGCAGTGCTGACTTCCTCGACGTCGAGAACCACCCCAAGATCACGTTCAGCGGTCGCTTCACCGAACGCACAGGCAGCACCACGTTCAAGGGCGAAGTCGACCTAACGATCCGCGGCGTGACGCGCACCGTCCCGCTCGACATCGTCTCGCTCGGGGAGTGGAAGACGCCGTTCTGGGTCGGTGACGAGAACAAGGGTGAACTGCTCAGGATTGGTTTCGAGGCCACGGCGAAGATCAACCGACACGACTTCGGCGTCTCCTGGCAGGACGAGATCCCCAGGGGCGGCGTCGTGGTGGGCAACGAGATCGAGCTGAACCTCGATGCCGAGGCGATGCTGCTCGATGACCTCGAGCGAACCGGCGCAATCGAGTACTACCGCCAGTGACCGGCTGAGCCATGTGGTTGTAGCCCCTGCTGATGTCGCCAGGGGTGGCGTTGGCGGTGGGTGGGGTCAAGTCCGCATTCGGCACCGGCCGCCGGGAGAGTGCGCCGATCGCCGCCGCAATGTCGGGTCAACCCCGCATTCGGCGCTGGCCGTGGCGCGAGTGTGGAGACACTCGGGGCGGGCTCAGGCGGTCACCGCAACATCTCGCGAGTCTGGCATCGGGGCTGAATCCGGGGTTTGTCGGGATCGAGGGGCGGGAGCGGCGAGTTGTGGCCGGTGGCGTGATTCGCGGCGCCGGCCGGGCATGAGCCGAGAGCCCTCGGCGCTGCGGCCATTGCGGGAAACGGCACATTCGCGTGGCCCTCTCGCTCGAGTGTCCCGATCTCCGCGCCGTGGCTAACCAGATCGAACGACTGCGCCAGTCCACCGACGGCTGAGGCCCCGGAGAATCCCAGCAACCCGGCAATCAGCGCCCACTTGCGGCCGAACAGATCGCCCACCTTGCCGCCGACCAGCAGCAGCAGGCTGCCGAACGCCAGCGCGTATGCGGTGACGACCCACTGCCGACTGTCGTTAGAGAAATGCAACGCCCGCTGCGCCGAGGGCAAGGCGACGCACACGCCGTCCGGTGATCTGTCATCGCCGGATCCCGGCGATGACAGATCACCTACCTGGCATCGAAGCTGGTCGTGGCCCAACCCGACGAAAGGGAGATCCTCCGTGAGCACCGAACAACAAGAGACGCTCGACGCGATCCTGCGACAGTCAGCCTTCCCGGTCGGCAGCGATGTCAACGAGCAACGGCGACTGTTCCGAGAGGCGGTATCGGCGCAGCCGCTGCCCGCTGACGTGACCGTCACCCCAGCCGCACTCGGCGGTGTCCCGACCGCCGAGATCACAGTCGACGGAGTCGAACCTCGCCACGTTGTTCTCTACTTCCATGGCGGCGTGTACGTGATTTCTGACGCCTTCCTCGCCGCCGGCCTGGCCTCACAGGTCGCTCGGCGGACGCAGGCCAAGGTCATCTCCGTCGACTACCGGCTCGCTCCTGAGCATCCGTATCCGGCGGCGGTTGATGACGCTCTTGCAGCCTACGAAGCCCTCCTGGAGAACGGCGTCGCCCCTTCGGACGTCGCCTTCGCGGGAGACTCCGCCGGCGGCGGCCTCGCGATCGCCACCATGGTCAACGCCCGCGATCACGGACTGGCCTTGCCGGCCGCGGCGTTCCTGATGTCACCGTACGTCGATCTCACCCTCGCCGGGACGACCATGGAAACCAAGCGCGACGTCGACCCGCTGCTCAACCGGGAGCTCCTCCAACCCCGAGTCGCCGACTATGTAGCAGGGCATGACGCCGGACTTGCGCTGATCAGTCCCGTGTTCGCCGACCTGTCGGGCCTGCCGCCCCTGATCATCCAGGCCGGGAGTCACGAGGTTCTCCTCGACGACGCCGTTCGCCTCGCGCGACAAGCCGCCACCGCCGACGTCGAGGTCAGGCTCGACATCACGCCTCGGGTGCCCCACGTGTTCCAGGCCTATTCGCCGATGCTCGACGAAGCGGGCGCTGCGCTCGACAGGGCCGGGCAGCTCCTGACGGCATATCTCGCCGGCGCAGAACGCGTTGCCGCATAGCGAGAGGAAGGACCTGAGTCGGCGGCGAGCGCCGTCGACTCGCCCGAACGCGCGCCGGAGCCGCGCCGATCCGCTATCCCTGTAGGGGTGCCGCTCCGATCCGCCGCCCACCCGACGCCGCTGCGTACGCGCAACTACCGGCTCTACTTCTCGGGTCAGCTGATCTCGGTTCCGGGGACTTGGCTCCAGACCGTCGCGCAGGCGTGGCTCGTGCTTCAGTTGAGCGCGAGCGGCAGCGCACTCGGGGTGACGGTGGCGCTCCAGACCGTGCCGGTTCTTGTGCTCGGGGCATGGACCGGTTCGGTCGCCGACGCGGTCGACAAGCGCAAGCTGCTCGTGGCGACGCAGGCGACGCAGGGTGTCCTGGCGCTGGTGCTCGGGATCCTGGCTCTCACGGGCGTCGTGCAGCTGTGGATGGTGTGGGTCCTCGCGCTGTGTCTGGGCACGACCCGGGCGTTCGACACGCCCACGCGCCAGGCGTTCGTGTCCGAGCTGGTCCAGGGCCCGTCGTTGCCACGAGCGATCGGGATCAACTCGACGGTCGTCTCGGCCGCTCGCATGATCGGCCCCGCGGCCGGCGGAGTGATCATCGCTCTGTTCGGGGTGGGGGTGTGCTTTCTGCTGAACGCCGCGTCGTTTGTCGGCCCGCTGGTCGCGTTGTTGGCGATGGACGTGACCAAGCTGTACCGGCCCGAAGTGCGCGGCGCGCGAACTCCCGGGGCGGTCCGCGCCGGCCTCAGCTACGTGAAGCGACGCCGCGACCTATTGGTCCCGCTGCTGATGATGGCGATCATCGGGACGCTGGCCTACGAATTTCAGGTCTCGATCCCGCTGATGGCGCATTCGGCGTTCCATCTGGGCGCGACCGGCTTTGGGCTGCTGTACGCCGCGATGGGCGCCGGCGCGGTCGTGTCCGGTGTGACGCTCGCGGGCAAGGTGCCGGGCCGGGTGCGGACACTCGTGATTTCGGCCGCGGCGTTCGGGCTCGCGCTGGCCGCCTCAGCGGTGGCGCCCGGGCCGGTCGGCGCGGGGGTCGGGCTGGCGTTCGCGGGCGCGGCGAGCGTCGTGTACTCCTCGAGCACCAACGGCACGCTGCAGATCCGGGCTGATCCCTCGATGCGCGGACGCGTCGTCGCGCTGTACATCATGGCCTTCATGGGTTCGACCGCGATCGGCGGTCCACTGGTCGGCGCTGCCGGCCAGGTGTTCGGACCGCGCGCGTCCCTCCTCGTCGGTGCGCTGGGCTGCCTTGCCGCCGTCGTGCTGGCGCTGGCGTTCGGGCACGGCGCGCGCCGCGGGGCGCGTGCCGTGTCCTCGAGCAAACTCGGCGCAACGGGGAGCCGACGCGCCGAGACCCGCGACTCAGGCGCTGGACTCCGCGAGCGCGTTCGCCCCGGCCAACGGGCAAGCCGCTCGTAGCGGGAGAGCCAAACGACCGTCTGCGGTGACCGGCAGGAGATCCCAGCGCGGATCATCGTCCGCCCATCGGTTGAGGATCGCATCGACGGTGAGGTTGTGGAGGGTGGGATCGAGCAGGCCGCCGGTCGTGGCGAGGTCGAGCACCTGCAGATACGTGCTAACCGAACCGGTGGGGAGCGCGGCTGCCACCGGCGACACCGTGGCCGCCACGTCACGCATGTCAACGAGAACGAACACTCCGACGACCTCGGCGCCCACACCCGTCAGCGAGGATGTGAAGCGTTCGACGGACGCGCCGGAGGAGATCGCGTCGTCCGCGAGCAGTACCCGGCGCCCCGCGACATCTGCTCCTCGGACGGGCGGCTCGTCGATCTCGTGACCGCGATAACCCGGCTTGCGGACGAACGCGAACGGCAGCTCCGAGGCCAGCGATATCGACGCGGCAAGGGGCACACCGGCGGTCTCGGCGCCGACGACGACCTCGACGCCGAGGTCCTGGAGAAAGCGTCCGCCCCGCCCCCCGAGATCCCGCAGCAGCTGTGGATCGGCATAGGCACTCTCCATCGAGAGTGCGTGGATTGGAGTTCGGGCGTGATCCCAGCAGCTCGCGCCGGCTCGGACGAGTCCGGGAGCCGTCGCGAGGCGAGCGGCAAGCAGTTCGTCCGCATCCGGTGCCGGCGCGGAGTCATCGCGCCCTGTCCGGATGTGGACGGACTGTCCGCGGACGGCTGCGGCGCGGCTGTCTTGAGGGTTCATTGGTCGCCTTCTGTCTCGCGGGACTGGTCTGACTCGTGTTCGCCAACCGTAACGGCGCGAGTCAGCCGGCGGGGTGGAATCGCCGACGGGCGGCCGTCATGGCCCCGACGACCGCGTCGGCTGAATCGGCGAGGGTGACCAGATCGTCGAACGGAGGTGCGGCTCGGTGCGCGCGGGAACGGGCAAGGTGGAACGGTGATCCGCGCTCGCCGTATGCGTCGGCGTCGACAAACACCATGGCCATCTGCTGCGCCGGCTCGGCGGCGCCGTTTTGGGCGAGGTCTTGGAAGATCTCCCGAAGCGTTCCGAAGCCACCGTCGAAGTACGCGATTCCCGCGTCGGCGATGCTGAGGAGTCCCTCCTCGCGGACCGAGTTCTGGAAGAGCTTGGCGACGTGGGTGGCGAACTGGCTGATCGGCTCCTCTTCGTAGCGCCAGGTGGCGACGGCGAGGCTTGGCGCGCCAGCCGCCTGGCGGGCGGTGATCACCCGCGCTCCGTCGATGTACTCGGCCTCGTGCCCAGGGTAGATCGGGCAGCGCTTCAGCTCGTCGATCGCGGCGTGGAGGTCCTCGAGTGGACGTCCTGCGAAGTACGCGCCGAGGTTTCCGGCTTCCATGATTCCGAGGCCTCCGCCCGTGGCCACGAGAAACCCTGCTTCGCTCAGCGCCTGCGCTGTTTCAGCGGCCAGCCGATAGGCGGACGCATCTCTGGGCATCGATGACGCACCCATGACGCCGGCGACGTGGCGTCCGTTGGCAACGCAGGCGGCGACGTAGGCGCGCATAGCCTGGTCGACGCCCTGGTCGTGAAGGACCTGCGCGATTGCTTCGTCGACATCCTCCGGTGGAATGCCGCAAGCCTCGACGTGCGCCGCGAGCCGGGCGTCGAGGCTCTGCATCGGCGCGTCCGACCGATACCCGGTCATGAGCTCGTCGACGGTGTAGAGGTTGTCTCGGCCCGCGGAGTAGAGCCGGTCGCTGCCCAGCAGCGCCGCAATCTCCTCGCGAGTCATCGATGACGTGATCGAGTCCATCACAACGCCGCCCAGACGGAGGAGCGATTGTCGCACGAGGGACGTGTGCGGTCCTCCGGCGTGGTTGGGCGGTGCGCCCTAGCCGCTTCGCGAAGCGCCCCCGCCGGCGAGGGCGGGGAGCACCTCCGCCTCGAGGAGTTCCACAGACCGCAGCGACCGCTCGACCGGCAGATTGCCGAACGCGAGTCGTCCGAGCAGATAGTTGATCCCTGCCTCTTCGACCTGCGGAAGCAGGCGGTCGCGGACGGTTGAAGGCGAGCCGACGACGCAAAAGCCGACGTTCACGGCGTCGTCGAAATCAGACGGGAAATTCAACGGGATACGCACGCCTCTTTGCGTCCAAAGCAGGTTGAGATTGGCGAACCATTGGTCATAGGCGACCCGGGTCTCTTCGTACGCTTCCGCGTCGGAGTCGGTCACGACGATGTGACGGCTCATTCCCAGCAGCGGTAAGTCCTCAGGATCACGGCCGAGCCGCTGCCAGGCAGCCCGATATTGGTCCGTGATGCTGCGGACAGCAGTGGCCGGGCCGTTACACGCACCGTTGATGCCATGTTCAGCGGCCCAGTCCGCGGTAGCGGGACGAGCGATGCCGAACCACAGCGGCGGGAACGGCTTCTGTACCGGATGGAGCTCCATCGGGAAACTCTCGACGCTGAAGTACTCACCGCTATGGGTAATTGGCCCACCCCTGCCACTCTCAAGAAGGAGCGAAAGAGTTTCCTCGTAGCGCTGCCTTGCTTCGCCCTCATCCGTGATGCCGTAGAACGCGAGCTCGATCGGGGAGATGCCACGACCGATTCCGACTTCGAGTCGCCCCCCGCTCAGCTGGTCCAGCATGCAGATCTCCTCCAAGATCCGGAGCGGATGGTACGTGCTCAGCACGTAGACCATCGGGCCAAATCGGAGGCGTTCGGTGCGCTGCGCGACCGCTGACAGGAAGACACTCGGCGACGGCGACAGCCCTAGCGGAGTGCCGTGGTGCTCGGCGACGTGATATCCGTAAAACCCCGCGCGGTCGTAAGCCTCGACGAGCGCAAGCCGGTTTTGATACAGCTGACCCAAGTCAGGGCCGCTCCGGTCCATGTGATCGAAGACGCCAAATTTCATGACGGGCGTTCTCCTCTCTTTAGTCTGCTTCGCTCGGGTCACGGTGTCAGCTGGCAGCAACAGACACGACATCCGGCCCATGAGCCCCTCGGGACAGAAAGCATGTCATGGTTCAGCCGCGGGCCGTCACGGGGTTCGGGCTGTCCGCTTCGAGGAGGCGCGGCCGACGCAGGCGCGGCAGTAGGAATGGCGTTGGGAGGGCGAGGGCGCCGGCGGCGGCGATGGCGGCTCTGATCCCGATCAGTTCGCTGAACACGCCCCAGAGAGCGGTGGTGACGGCGATGCTGAAGCTGGTGGTGATCGACCAGGCCGAGAGCGTTCGGGCGATGCGGTCGGGGGCGGCCTGTTTGAGGCGGTAGGTGGCGAGAACGGGGTTGAAGATCCCGCAGCTGGTGATGAGTCCGAGCTCAAGCGCGATCACCAGCAGCAGGCCGGTTGTTCCGGCAGGGATAAAGGCCAGGCCGATCGGCCATCCGACCCGGAGGGTTCCGGCGACGAGCAAGATTCGCCGCTGTCCTGCTCGTGCGACCAGCGGGCGGGCGAGGCGCGAGCCGAGCAGACCGCCGATGCACGGTGCCGCGAACGCGAGTCCGTACTGCCAGGGGAGGAAGTGAAGGCGCCGGAGCAGCAGCACGGCCACGAGCGGCTCGGTGGCCATGATCGTGCTGTTGACGATCACGACGTTGATGAAGACCGGCCGCAGGCGTGCATGCGTGAGGATGTAGCGCCAGCCGTCGGGCAGTTCGCGAAAGCTGGTGCGCGCTCGGTCCGGCTCGGGAGGTGGGGGCTCCTGTCCGCCGATCATCCGGATCCCCAGGGCGGAGAGCAGGTAGCTCACAGCGTCGGCGGTGATCGTGGCGACTGAGCCGATCAGGCCGATCGCCGCGCCCCCGATCGGTGGCCCGACGATCATCGAGCTCCACGTCGTGGACTCAAAGCGCGCGTTGGCGATGAGCAGCTGCTCAGACTTGACGAGCGCCTTGAGGTGAGCGCCGCTGGCAGCCTGAAAGGCGATCTTGGCGCCGGCAACGATGACCGTCACCAGCAGCAGCTGAATGAATGTCAGCCACCCCAGCAGGTATGCGACCGGGACGGTGATCTGCGCGGCGAAGCGGGTCAGGTCGGCCGCGATCAGCACCGGGCGCTTGCGACGGAACTCCACCGAAGGCCCGAGCGGGACGGCAAGCACGGCGCCCGCGGCGAGACCGACCGAAGCGAGCAGCGACACCTCGCCGGCGCCGGCATGCAGCACGCGGATCGCGATCAGTGGCATCGCCCCGAAGCCCAGGCCGGTCCCGTACGCGCTGACCGCGTACGCGGCCCACAGCCACCGGAAGCGCCGACCGAGGGAAGCCTGCTTGCGCACGGAACAAGCGAACCGCCCGCGCCGGACGCCGTGGCGACAACCCAAAGGGCAGCTGCGACAACCGCTGGTTGTGACCTTAGGATCCCCGTGGTGAACCTCGAGAGTGTCCGCGCGTTCGTCGCCGTCGCCGAGTGCAACGAGTTCCACGCCGCGGGCGACAGGCTCGGCATCAGCCAGCAGGCGGTCTCCAAGCGCATCGCGTCGCTCGAGCGCGAGCTCGAACGGCGCCTGTTCTCGCGCTCACCGCGCGGGGCACTGTTGACCGTGGACGGGCAGGCACTGCTGCCGTGCGCCAGGGAGCTTCTGCGAGCCGAGGCGCGGGCGTTGGCCGCGGTCCGACCCGAGCGCCGGGCGCTGCGGGTCGATGTGATCAACGTCCGAAGCGGACCCGCCGATTTGCTGCGCGGCTTCCACGACGCCCACCCCGACGTGCCGCTAGATGTGCTCACGGTGTTCGACCTGTCCTCAGCGCTCGACTCCGTGGGCGCCGGCGCGATCGACGCGACCTTTCGTGCGGCTCCGCTGCCGGGCCGGCCGCTTCCCCGCGGCATCGAATCGAAGCGGGTTCTGGACGAGCCGCTGCTGCTGCTCGTCGGCCGCGGACACCCGCTCGCGAATCGCGACAGCGTCCGCCCGTCTGAGCTCGCGCGGCATCCCGTATGGATGCCGAGCCTCGTCGAGGGCACCGAATGGGCGGCCTATTACGCGGAGCTGAGCCATGCGCTGGGAGCGAGCATCGACACGTCAGGACCGAACTTCGGATCCGAGGACATGCTCAAGGCGATCGCGGCGTCGCCGACCCTCGCGACGTTCATGGGAGCGCACACTCGCCCCTCCGGCCTCTCCACGTTTGACCTCAAAGCCGTCGCATTGAGCGACCCGATCCCGGTCTATCCGCACTCGCTCCTATGGCACACCGACAATCCCCATCCCGCGCTCGCGTTGCTCCGCGAGCACGTCGAGGCCCGGCCCCGCCCGGCTCTCGACGGGGAGGCTTGGGCTCCGTCCTGACGCACCACGCGTGCGGGGAGATCGGCGGCGTCGAGCCGAGATCGAATGCTTCGGCGCGGGTATCTTGGCGCTATGGATGAGGCGTTCGTGATCAACCTTGCGGATGCGCCCACGCTTGGGCATCCGAGGCGCTCGACCTTCATCCAGCTCGAGCCGGATGGCGTGGCTTGGCCCGATACCGGCGTCAACGTCCAGGTCATGGAGCCCGGCCAGCCCAACGGCCGCTACCACTCCGAGCCGATGCAGGAGGATTTCCTCGTGCTTCACGGAGAATGCATCGCGATCGTCGACGGCGAGGAGCGCCGGCTGCGCCAGTGGGACTTCCTCCACTGCCCGTCAGGAACCGAGCATGTTTTCGTGGGAGCCGGCGACGGCCCGTGTGCCGTGCTGATGATTGGCTCGAGACGCGAGGGCGCGTGCCATTACACCGTCAACGACCTGGCTGCTCGATATGGCGCGTCTGTGTCGGAGGAGACCGATGACCCGGCGCAGGCATACGCGGACTGGCTCGCGGACTGGCCGGACGCCACGATCCCGAATCCGTGGCCACTCCGTTGATTTGACCGAGTGCCGCTCGGAGCGGCTGGCAGCATGGAACGCGCGTGGCGACGGGAGTCCTCATCGCGGAGAGCCTGCAGGTCGGTGCCGAGCTCGACGTGCACTGGCGTGTCAGACAAATCGTCCGCGCCAGCGTCACCAACCTCTCCGGGACCCAGCTCGCGGCAGGCCTGCCGTCGGAATGGACGGTGCTGCAGATAGAGCTGCCTGACGCCAACGCGCGGGCGCTCGCCCATCCCCTCGCCGACAAGGTGCTGAGGACTGGCTGGTGCGCCGAGTTCGATACCGACGCCGAGACGCTGAGCGTGTTCGCCGGCCGCGGTTTCCGCTCGTAAACCGGCGACCACGCCGCCAGAGCTACAGCCTGCGCCTACGGGGTCGCCAACGGCACGCCGCTGGAGCAGCTCGAAGCCTGGATGCCGCCTGCGAGCCGCCGCCGGTGGCGGGCCAATCCGGGCGAGCCAGAATCGTGAGTCGCGCGGGGCGAGTTACGTAGTCGGCTACGCAGGACACCGGGTCCGGGACGCGGGAGAGTTCCGCCATGGCGATTGGTCATCACGTCAACCGGAAGGAGAACTGCGATGTCGTCTACTAAGAGTGAGGGTGCCGAGCCGAGCGCGGGGGGCAAGGGGATCTTTATCGCGCTGATCCCGTGGATCATCTTTACCGTGCTGGCGGCGCACGCGACGCTGAAGATCGGGTCGGTGGTCGCGCTGGTCGCCGCGGTCGTAATCGCGATCCCCGGGATCCGCAGGGGCCATCCGAAGTCGCTTGAAGTCGGGGCGATCATCACGTTCATCGGGTTCGTGGTCGTCGCGTTCGTGGCCGATACTGCGACGGCCCATTGGGTGGCGCGGTACGCGCGCGGGATCGCCGCGTTGATCCTGGCCGCGATCGCGTTCGGGTCGCTCTTGTTCGTCCCGTTCACCGAGCAGTACGCCCGCGAGCAGGTCCCCGAGCAGTACTGGGGCTCGCGCCAGTTCAAGGAGATCAACCGCAAGCTGACCGCGCTGTGGGGGTTTGTGTTCATCGCGATGGTCCCGTTCCACATCATTGCCGGGGCGATCAACACCAGGCCCGCGATCATCATCTGCAACTGGGCCATTCCGCTCGCCCTGGTCTTCTGGGGAATCAAGCGGACCTCGGCGATCAGCGGCGGCGACAGCGAGACCGCACCGGTACAGAAGATCGCCTAGCGGTGCAGCCTCATTGGCCGATCCACGATGCGACCCCTGAGCCCCGGCCACGAGCACGAGTTGGCTGCGGTCCGGGCCGCGGCCCAGTGGGGCGCAGCGGATCCAGAGGTAGTGGATGCCATCGCCGTTCGATTGCAGAACGGCGATGGTGCCGCGTGGGCGCGAGAGTGGACCGCGGCGGGCGGGGAGGCGTGGGCGTCGGCCCGATCCGCGGAGGCGGCGCCGATGTATCTGCACGCCGCGTCGTGTTACGCAGCGGCGTTGGCGTTGATCGAGGAGAGCGACGGCTGGGTCGACGAGGATCGACTGTGGGAGCGCCAGCGCGAGTGCTGGGACGTCGCGGTCGGACTGCTCGGTGCCGAACGGCTGTCGATCGCGTATGAGCGGACGACGCTCCCGGGGTACTTCTTCTCCGGCGGCACCGGTTCGCGCCCGCTGGTGGTGATTGATCACGGCGGCCGGGTCGCCACCTCGGTGGCGTGGGCGGCGGGCGGGGCAGCGGCAGCGGCTCGCGGTTATCACTGGATGACGTTCGACGGGCCGGGGCGTCAGGCGGCGCTGCGCCGCCAGGGTCTGGTGCTGCGGCCCGACTGGGAGGCTGTCGTTACCCCCGTCCTGGACGCGATGCTCGCCCGGGCTGACGTCGACCGCGAGCGCGTCGCGGTGATCGGCCTCGACCACGCCGGCTACGGGATCCCCCGGGCGCTGTCGGTCGAGCCGCGGTTCGCGGCCGCGGTCGTCGCCCCGGGAATCGTCGACGCATCGCGACCGTGGATGAAGGCGCTCCCGTCGCCGGTGCGGATGGCGCTCGAGGATTGGGACGCCGAGTCGTTTGACCGCGAGCTTCATCTCGCTGGGCTGTTCGACCCCGAGATCCGGGACCGCCTGAGGCGCCTCGCGCGTGAATACGACCAGTCCGGCTTGCCGCTGTATGACCTGTCGCAACGAATCGCCGAGTTTCGCCTGGGTGAGGAGGCGGAGCGGATCGCCACGCCGATGCTCGTCTGCCCGACCGGGCCCGAGCCCTTGTGGGTGGTTCAGGCCGGCGATCTGTGCGCCCGGGCGCCGGGTGCCGAGCAGCTTGTGTGCGACGGGCCGGATGACGACCACGTGTGGGACTGGATCGACCGGCTGGTGTGATCCGAATTGCCCTGTTCTGGGCTCGCGGTAGCGGATAGTAGAGTTCTTAGGCACGCATGCCTGGGGACCTGCCGGGGGCTTTTGCGCTGACTGGAGCGTGGCCGCTTATTGGCCGTGAGCGCGAGCTTGACGCGATCGCGTCCGCTCGGGCGAGCGCGGGCTGTCATGGAGTGGTTGTGGTCGCGGACGCCGGCGTGGGGAAGTCGCGCCTGGTCCGCGAGGCACAGGTGGCCGCGGAGCGCGACGGGGCGTTCGTCGGCTGGGTCCAGGGCACACGGAGCGCGGCGGCGGTTCCGCTCGCGGCCGTTGCCGATCTGGTTCCGGACGAGGTTCGCTCCGACGATCTGGTGACGCTGCTGAGACGCTGTGGCGAGGAACTCAGCGCGCGCGCGGGGGGGCGAATGGTGGTGCTGGGCGTCGACGATGCGCAGCTGCTCGATCCGGCTTCGGCCGCGCTGATCCTTCATCTCGCCACCTCCTCGTCGGCGTTCATATTGGCCACGGTGCGCGCCGGGGAGCCGTGCCCCGACGCGATCGTGTCGCTCTGGAAGGACGACACCGCGCCGCGGCTGGAGCTCGGCGACCTCAGCGACGAGGATGTCCGCGCGCTCGTCGAGGCCGCGCTCGGCGACCCCGTTGAGGAGGAGGCCCTCGACTGGGTGACGGACGTCGGCCGGGGCAACGCGCTATACGTCCGGGAGTTGGTCCGCGGCGCGGTCGAGGCCGGCACGCTCGTGCATTCGCCCGGGTTCTGGCGGCTCGAGGGGCGTCCCTCCGCGAGTCCGTCGCTCGTGGATCTGGTCGCTCAGCGGATGGGTGGGCTGACGGACGATCACCGGCGGACGGTCGAGTTGCTGGCGCTCGGTGAGCCGCTCGCGCTGGACGAGATCGAGGCATTGACCTCCGAGGACACCCTGATGCAAGCCGAATCCCAAGGCTTGATCGCGACCAGCGGCGACGACGTCGGCCTTGCCCATCCGTTGTACGGCGAGACGGTCCGTGCCACGCTCGGCCGGCTCCGCGCCCGGAGCCTCCGGCTGGCGCTCGTGGACGTCGTCGAGGCCCGCTGCCCGTTCGGTCCGGATGACGCCCTGCGCGCGGCGCGGCTGCGCCTGGACGCCGGTGTGGCTCTGCCGACGACGCTCGCGCTCGAGGCGGCGCGCGAGGCGAACCGTGCCGGAGATCCGGACCTCGGCGCCGAGCTCGCACGACTCGCCGGTGCCGACGCCGACCTCCGCGCCGGGATGCTTCTTGCGCAGTCACACGCGATGCGCAACCGCTACGAGCAGGCGGAGGTGGCGCTCGCCGCGGTCGAGACACTCGTTCCGGGTGACCCCAACGCTCGCGAGTACCTCAGACAGCGGCTGTGGCTGTATCACTGGGGGCTTCGGCGCGCCGAGGGGATGGACGCATTGCTCGACCGCGCCCGGGATTGGTCGGAGGATCCGAGCTGGCAGGGGTTCACATCACGGATCCGCCTGACGTACATCGCACTGGCCGACGGCTACGGGACGCCGCCGGATTCCCCGGCCGACAGCAGCGACGGTCCGAGCGGGAGCGACGAGGGCAGGCGCGGAGTCGAGACGGTGAGGACGATGTCGGCTTTTCTGACCGGACGGTGCGACACCGCCGCGGCGGACGCATTCGCAGCCCGACCGGCGATGCCGCTGCGCGACCCATCCGACGCGGCCGCGCTCGGCGCGCTGAGTCTGATCGCGATCGAGTCCGGCTACCGGTGGGACGCGCTCGAGCGGTACATGGGCGAGGTCATCCACCACGCCGTCCGAGGCCGCGACCACGGGGCCGCGGCACTTTCGGCGCTCGCCCTCGCGCGCCTTCACTTTTTCAGGGGGCGCTACCGCGACGCCGCCCGCTGGTTGGCCGAGGCCGAGATACACCTTCAGCAACAGGATCCATTCAACGCGATGGCTGGCGCCCGGGTGCTACGCGTCGGGATCGCGTGCTTCACCGGCGATTTCGACGCCACGATGATTGCGCTCGACCGTCTTCACGCCTGGTGCGTAAGCCACCCGCCGCTGCCGCCGCAACGCGTACCCGTCCGTCGCGCGGAAGGCTGGGCGCTGTCGATGCGCAGCGCCGCCGAGGCCGGCCGCCAGCTGCTCGACGACGCCGCCTCGCTCGAGGACATGGTGGGCCTCGCACCGCAGCTGGCCTACGATGCGCTGCGCGTCGGAGCGCCCGCCGCGCCGGCGCTCGAACGGATGGCTGCTCGCAGCGAATCGCGGCTCGTGACCGCTTTCGCCCGCCATGCCTCCGCCAAGGCGGCCCGGGACGGGGCCGCCCTGGTCGAGGTGGCCGAGGAGATGGCGGCGATCGGAGCGCTCCGTTACGCCGTCGAGACCGCCAGCGATGCCGCGAGCGCATTCGTCGCGGTTGGGCGTCAGGACTCGGCGCGACGCGCGGCCGCCCGCGCCCGGCAGCTGCATTTCCCCGACCAGGGCGGCATGCTCCCCCCGATCGACGGTTTGAACGCCACCGCAGTCGATCTCACCCCTCGCGAGGCACAGCTGATCGATCTCGCTGGGCAGGGTCTCAGCAATGCCGAGATCGCCGATCGTCTCGTGCTTTCGATCCGGACCGTCGAAACGCATCTGTACCGGGGCATGCAGAAGCTGGGCATCAGCGATCGCCACGATCTCTGAGCGGAGGTCCGGCGCAAATACGTAGCGCGCTACGCAGGACGTGCGACCTCCGTACCGGCAGGCTGTCGCCACACAGAATGCCGAGAACCAAGGGGACCACATGAGCACGCCTGAGCAACCGACTGCGCGTCTTCACATCCGCGCCGGCCAGATCCTGAGGGCGAGGAAGGTCTGGATCGTGCCGATCCTCACCGCAAGCGTGTTCGCCGCGGCGATGGCGGCGGTTTATTTCGGCGCGGTCGTCAACCCGACCGGCCATCTCCACGGGCTGCCCGTGATGATCGTCGATCGGGACTCGGGCGCGCTCGTCGACGGACAGCACGTCGACGTCGGTGCGAGTCTCGCGAGCGCGCTCGAGCACTCCCCCGGGGTGACGAGCCGTCTGAAGCTCACGCCGGGAACGTTGCAGCAGGCGCGGGCCAAGATGGACAAGGGCGGTGCCTTCGCGGCCCTCGTCATCCCGGCGACCCTCACCCGCTCGGCACTGCTCGCGGCGGGCGTGTCGACGCCCGGCGCAACGCCACCCACAACCGCGGCGGTCACCATCGAGGAGAACACACGCCTGGGGAACCTCGGCGTGAATCTGGCCAACGGGGTCCTCACCCCGGCGATCACGAAGATCTCGCCGCAGATCGGCAGTCACCTCTCGGCGGTGGCCTCGCCGGCGAGCAAGCACAATCCGGTTCTCGCCAGCCGGGTCGCCGATCCGATCACGCTGACGACGGCCACGTACCGTCCGCTGCCCGATCACTCAGCCCTCGGACTGTCGGCTTTCTACATCGCGCTTCTCGGCCTGATCGCCGGCTTCGTCGCCGCCACGCTGATCAACGCATCCGTCGACAGCGCGCTGGGCTACGCGACATCGCAGCTGGGGACGCGGTTCATGCAGCGCCGGCCGGTGCCGATCAACCGGACCCAGACACTCGTCGTCAAGTTCGCGATCGTCGCTGCGGCCGTACCTGTGCTCACCGGCATCGTCCTGTTGGTCACGGTCGGCTTGCTCGGCATGTACGCCCCCAACGTCGTGGCGTTATGGGGGCTGATGAGTCTCGCCGCCTTGATGATCGCCACCGGCACGCTGACGCTGCTCGCGATCTTCGGCTCGATTGGCCAGTTACTCGCGATGCTCCTGCTCGTCTACCTTTCGCTCGCGTCCTCCGGCGGCACGGTCCCGATCCAGGCACTCCCAGGGTTCTTCCAAACCGTCGGCCACGTGGAGCCACTGCGCAACACGCTCTTCGGGACGCGCGCCATCCTCTATTTCGGGGCCCGCGGCGACGCCGGGCTGAACGCGTCCCTCATCGTCCTCGTGTGCGAGTTGCTGTTCTGGGCCGCGCTCGGACTCGCCGCCACGCTCTGGTACGACCAAAGGGGGCTCGACCGCCTGTCGCCGGACCTGATCGGCTACATCAACCGCACGGTCGATCAGGCCGTCGTCGATCGAGCCGGTCGCGCCGAGGGCGCCGACAGCGCGGATCGCGCCGAGGAGACCGACGCCGCCCCCACCGTCAGCGCGCCACCCGCCTGACCTCAGGCGCCGGCCAGGCTCCGAAGCTGCTCGAACGTCTCCGCGTCGAGGAGATCGGTGCAGGCCCGGATACACGCCCTACAGGTCTTCTCGCAGATCGCGCAGTGACGGTGATGGTGAGCGTGGCGGGCGCACTCCTCAGCGCTGTCCTCGCACGCCCGGACGCAGGCCTCGAGCAAGCGATGGACGACGAGCCGATCCCAGTGGGCCGGCCGGGAAAGAACTCGCGCCGTGACGTCGCAAACGTCCGCGCAGGTGATGCACACCGCAGCGCACCGGCGCAGCGACTCGAACTCCGCCTCCGCGATGTCGGCGTTCGCGCACGTGGTACACGTCTGAACGCACCTCAGGCAGGCGTCGATCGCCGCCGCGACGTCCGCGGTCTCGAGCGGGACGCCGCCGGGCACCGTGTCCAGGATCTCTTGCGTAGCGGACATAGCGGGAGCATAACTCGCGCCGACGCGCTTGCTCACGGGATCGCCGCCGTGTGATCTTGCCGGTCGTGTTGTCAAGACACCCCTCGGCGTGGGACCCTTATGACTGTCGTGATTCGAATCGACGGACGACCGGATGAACGGCGATGAGCCCATCGGGGGCACGACCGCGCTCGTTTGAGTCGCTGCGGCGGCTGCCGCTCGTCGGTCGTGCGATGGACTGGGGCCTTGGCCCGAGCGCCGCCTCGGATGTGACGCGCAGGGCGGAGGCGAGGATCGGCGGGCTGAAGGTGACCGAGTCGGTGTGTCCGTTCTGCGCCGTGGGATGCGGCCAGCTGGTGTACACGCGGGAGGGCGAGTTGGTCGACATCGAGGGCAATCCGCGCTCGCCGATCAACCAGGGGACGCTGTGCCCGAAGGGCCAGTCATCGCGCCAGCTCGTGCAGCAGCCGGGGCGGCTGACGAGGGTGTCCTACCGCCGGCCCGGGGGCACCGAATGGGAGGAGCTCGAGCTCGAGCAGGCGATGGACATGATCGCCGAGCGGGTCATCGCAGCGCGCGAGACGGGGTGGCAGGACACCGATCGCCACGACTGGCGGGTCGACCGGACGCTGGGGTTCGCTCACCTCGGCGGCGCGACGCTCGACAACGAGGAGAACTACCTGATCAAGAAGCTGTTCGCCGCGATGGGGGCGATCCAGATCGAGAACCAGGCGCGGATATGACACAGCTCCACGGTCCCCGGTCTGGGGTCCTCGTTCGGGCGCGGCGGCGCGACCAACTTCCAGCAGGACCTCCAGAACTCGGACTGCATCATCATCGAGGGCGGGAACATGGCCGAGGCGCACCCGGTTGGGTTCCGCTGGGTGATGAAGGCCAAGGAGCGGGGCGCTCGAGTCATCCATGTCGACCCCCGGTATGGCCGCACGAGCCAGCTGGCGGACACGTACGTCCCGATCCGGGCGGGGACCGACGTCGCGTTCCTAGGTGGAGTCATCCGCCATGTGATCGAGACTGAGTCGTACTTCAGGGAGTACGTCGTCAACTACACGAACGCCTCGACGCTCGTCTGCGATGCGTTCCGCGACACGGAGGACCTCGAAGGACTGTTCTCCGGCTTCGACTCGGCCAAGGCGAGCTACGACCCGGCCTCCTGGGGCTACGAGGATTGCGCCATTGGCTTCTCGGCCGGAGTGCAGGAGCACGCCACCCAGGCATTCAGCGAGCACACGGGCGCGGGCATGGACCTGGGGAGCGTCAGGCACGACGACACGCTCCAGGATCCGCGATGCGTGTTCCAGGTTCTGCGCCGTCACTTCAGCCGTTATACGCCGGAGATGGTGGAGCGGATCTGCGGGATCTCGCGCGAGCAGTTCATGGAGGTGGCCAACGCGCTGATCGCAAACTCGGGACGCGAGCGCACGAGCATGTTCTGCTACGCGAACGGCTGGACGCAGCACTCCGAGGCCGTGCAGATGATCCGGAGCGCGGCGATTCTCCAATTGCTGCTCGGGAATGTGGGTCGGCCCGGTGGCGGGATCATGGCGATGCGCGGGCACGCGTCGATCCAGGGCTCGACCGACATCCCGACCCTGTATGACCTGCTGCCCGGCTATCTGCACATGCCGAGGACCCGCGAGGGTCATCTGACGCTAAAGGAGTACATCGGCGGCGAAAGGCCGGATCGCGGCTGGTGGTCGCATTTCGACGCGTACATCATCTCGCTGCTCAAGGCGTGGTTCGGCGAGGCGGCGACGAAGGACAACGACTATGGCTTCGGCTGGCTGCCGAAGCTGACCGGCAACCACTCGCACTTCTCGACGATGCTCCGCACACTCGACGGCGGGGTGGAGGGTCTGTTCGTGATGGGGCAGAACCCGGCGGTCGGCTCTCAGCACTCGGGACTCCAGCGTCGCGCGCTGGCGAAGCTGAAGTGGCTCGTCGTCCGCGACATGGCGGAGATCGAGACCGCGACGTTCTGGCGCGACTCGCCCGAGGTGCAGTCGGGCGAGCTTCGCCCGGAGGACATCCAGACTGAGGTATTCCTGATGCCCGCCGCGTCGCACGTCGAGAAGGAGGGCACGTTCACGAACACCCAGCGGCTCGTGCAGTTCCGGGACAAGGCCCTCAACCCGCCCGGTGACGCTCGCTCGGAGCTGTGGTTCATGCACCACCTGGCCAAACGCGTCAAGGCGCACTACGCCGGGTCCGACCGCGGGCGCGACTGGCCGATCGTGAACCTGACGTGGCATTACCCCGAGCACGGAGAGATCCGCGAGCCGGACGTGGAGGCCGTGATGAAGGAGATCAACGGCTTCGACGTCGAGACGGGCAAGCCCGTCGGCTCGTTCGATGAGTTACACAACGACGGCTCTACCGCCTGCGGCTGCTGGATCTACTCCGGGATCTACAAGGACGGCGTCAATCAGGCCCGCCGGCGCAATCCCGGTGACGTCAGCGCGCCGGGCGGGATCGTTTCGCCGGAGTGGGCGTGGGCATGGCCCGCGAATCGCCGGATCCTGTACAACCGCGCGAGCGCCGATCTACAGGGCAGGCCGTGGTCTGAGCGCAAGCGCTACGTGTGGTGGGACGAGGACGAGCAGAAGTGGACCGGCTACGACGTGCCCGACTTCCCGGCGACCAAGCGACCCGACTATCACGCGCCACCGGATGCCAACGGCATGGACGCGATCTCGGGCTCGGATCCGTTCATCATGATGGTGGACGGCCGCGGGTGGCTGTTCGCGCCGAGTGGTCTGCTCGACGGCCCGATGCCGACGCACTACGAGCCGCTCGAGTCGCCCGTGCCGAACGCTCTGTACCCGAAGCTGGAAGGGAGCCCGGCCGCGATCCGCTGGCACCGGCCCGAGAATCCGTACCACGCTGCCGGCGACCCGCTCTACCCGCTGGTGGCGACGACGTTCCGGCTGACCGAGCACCACACCGCGGGCGGGATGAGCCGCACCCTCCCCTGGCTGGTCGAGCTCCAGCCCGCGATGTTCGCCGAGATCGACCCGCAGCTCGCCGCCGACCGGGGAATCGAGGACGGCGGCTGGATGACGATCGTCACCGCTCGCGCGGAGATCGAGGCCCGCGCCAAGGTCACCGACCGGATCCGCCCTCTACGGGTCGACGGGCGGGTGATTCACCAGGTCGCGCTGCCGTGGCACTGGGGATACAGCGGGCTGTCGCGCGGTGACACCGTCAACGAGCTCGTCGCGCTGTCCGGCGATCCGAACGTCTCGATCCAGGACGACAAGGCGTTCACGTGCGACGTGCGCGCCGGTCGCCGGCAGGGCGCGAGCACCGCGCGGCTGGCCGGCGTGGCACTCGCCGGGCATCACATCCATCCGAACGAGGACGACCCGGTGGCGGAAAATCCGAAGGAGGTGAGCCCGTGAGCACGAGCGTCCCGGACACCGAGATCGCCATCCATCGCGCCGGCGCGGAGCGGATGGGCTTCTTCACCGACACGTCGGTGTGCATCGGCTGCAAGGCCTGCGAGGTCGCCTGCAAGCAGTGGAACGACCTGCCGGCCGACGGCTCGCAGTCGGGCAAGGGCGTGTCGTATGACCACACCGGGGATCTGTCCGCGTCGACCTGGCGCCACGTCCGGTTCGTCGAGCTGTTCGAGCCCTCGCCGCAATTGAAGGAAGAGGCCCAGCGTGCGCTCGACGCCGGCGGCGGGGGCAAGCTGCCGGCGATCCCGGCCATCGGTTCGATCGGTGTCGCCGACGGCGCCGAGCCCCCGGTGGACGTCGCGGAGGCCGTGCGCAAGCTCGGCGACTGGGTGTTCATGTCCGACGTCTGTCGGCACTGCACGAACGCGGGATGCCTCGACGCGTGCCCAACCGGCGCGCTGATCCGCACCGAGCATCAGACCGTGGTTCTGCAAGCGGACGTGTGCAACGGGTGTGGCTACTGCGTGCCGGCGTGTCCGTTCGGCGTCGTCGACCGCGACCCGGAAGATGGGCGGGCGGGCAAATGCACCCTCTGTTATGACCGTCTCGAGGACGGGCTCGAGCCGGCTTGCGCGAAGTCGTGTCCGACGGACTCGATCCAGTTCGGCCCGCACGAGGAACTGGTCGAGATCGCGTCTCGCCGAGTGGCGGAGCTCCATCGCCGCGGCATCGGCGGCGCGTACCTGTACGGCGCCGGCGACGAGCCCGAAGAGCAACTCGCCGGCGGTCTGGGCTCGTTCTTCCTGTTGACCGAGCCACCCGAGCGCTACGGCCTCCCGGCGCACGCGGACTCGCCGGTGCAGGAGAACGTGGTGCCGGCCACGCTGGCCGCGGTCGCCGCAGGTCTGCTCGCCGGCGCCGGTACCGTCCTCGCGTTCGTCACGGCCGCACGTCGCCGACGCGGGACATCCGGAGGGGGGACCTGGTGAGCCGCGAGCACCGCTGGGAGGACCGGCTCGAACACTCGGGCGAGCCCGCGGAGCTTGCCGAAGAGCACGCGCCTCCGGACAGCACGCAGGCGCGCGCGACCGACTGGGTCGGCGACCACGACACCGACACCCGCGACATCCAGCCGGCGTTGGGCACGCGCGGCGGCCCGGGGCCGTGGACCGCGGCCGAGCCCGGGACTCCGGTCGCGCTCGCACGCCCCGACTTCGGCGACGCTCGGTGGTCGTATCTCTACAAGTCGCGCGACACCGACTACGCCGGCGCTACGCCGGCTCCCGGACAGATCGCCGAGGCGAACCGCCGGATGCGCGGCGCGCCGGTCTCGGACATCCACGGGCCGTTCATCCACGCCCCGGTGTGGAGCGGCGCGGTGGCAGCGTACTTCTGGCTCGGCGGGATGGCGTCGGGCGCGGCGTTCGTCGCGCTCGCGTGCGACGCCGCCGGCGACCATCGCTCGGCCGCGATCGCACGGAAGGTCGCGCTTGGGGCGGTCGCGCCCGGGCCTGTCCTGCTGATCGCCGATCTCGGCCGGCCCGAGCGGTTCCTGAACATGACGAGGATCTTCAAGCCGCGCTCGCCGATGAATACGGGGTCCTGGTGTCTGGTTGCCTTCAGCGGCTCGGGCGCGCTGGCCGTCGCGGCGGATGTCGTCCGGCGCCCAAAGGCCGCCCGCGCGCTTGGAGCTCTGACCGCCTTGCTCGGCAGCTACCTCGGCTCCTACACCGGTGTGCTGCTCGCGTGCACGGCGGTCCCGCTGTGGTCGGGAAGCCGCACGATCCTCGGGCCTGCGTTCGTCGCCACCGCGACCGCCACCGGTGCGGCCGCGACGCGGCTGACGCTCGTCGCGAGCGGGCTTCCGCACGGCCACCCGACCAGGAGAGCGCTCGGCACGATCGAGACCGCGTCGATGCTGACCGAGCTTGCACTCTCGGCGGTCGGCGAGCGCCGCCTCGGGGACGCCGCGGAACCGCTTCGGCGCGGGCGGCCGGGCGTCTACTTCCGTACCGCCAAGACGCTTGTCGCGCTCGGTATCTCGCTCCGGTTGGTCGCGCGCCGCACCGGCCCGCGCGGGCACGAGCTAGCAAGCGTCATGTACCTCGCGGCCGGTTTGCTGTTTCGGTTCGCGTGGGTGTTCGCCGGACGAGACTCCGCGACCGACGACGCGGTGGTGGCCGCGACGGCTCGTGCCCGACGCCCCTCCGACGACGACCACGAGCACCCGTGGCGACGGCGCGCCCTGTCGTCCCGGCGCTCCCCGTTGCCGCTTCCGGACATCGCACGGAGGGCGTACGGAGAGGCTGTACGGCGCACGAGCCTCGCGGTCGAGCGGCGGCTACGGCACTGACGGGACGGTTGCCGCCGTCGCGTCGTGGAGCAGCCCGAACACGGCGTCGGCGCCGGCCGCGACCGGTGACCCGATCCGCCGTTCGTCGATCAGCACCGCCATCGGGGTGCCGCCGGCCGCGAACGCGCGCATCGCGTCGCCGTCGGGGTCGAGCAGCACCTGGGAGTGGAAGCCCTGATCGCGAACGCGTTCGGGGTCGCCCGAGGTGATCAACACGAGCTGCGGCGACCCGGCGGGGAGAGCACCCTCGAATGCCCTGAGCTCGGGGAGCATCCGCTGGCAGAACCCGCAGTCGGGGTCCCAGAAGATCGCGACGGTGCGCTCGCCGTAGAGGTCGGTGAGCGCGACACGGTCGCCGTCGAGGTTGCTCAGAACGAGCTCGGGCGCCGGGTCCCCGATCGGCGGAGCATCGGCCACGCGCGGCGCGGGCGCGGCTTCAGCGCCGGGGCGATGGCCATTGCCCGAGGGCACGTGCATGACCGACAACGCCGGAGCCGTCGCCTGGGCGACCAGCCTGCCGATCGCTTCGGCGCCGGCGACGGTCGGGCTCCGGATCCGCCCGTCGGGGCCGATCACGACGGCCATCGGGGTGCCATTGGCGCCGTAGGACTCGGCGACCTCGCGCTGTGCCTGCACCAGCACCGGCTCGATGCCGTGCTCCGCGGCCTTGGCCACGTTCCGCTCCCGGTCGCCCGACGCGATCAGCGCGATCCCGAGCCGGCCCGCGTACTCGTCCTGCCAGCGGGCGAGGTACGGCATCAGCGCGTCGCACGGACCGCACCGCGCGTCGGTGAAGACCAGCATGAGCGGCCGCTCGCCCGAGAGCAGCTCCTCGAGCGAATACTCGTCGCCGCCTACGGCCGGGAGCGAGAACCCGGGCGCGACGGCGCCGACGGACAACCCGCCACCGGCCAGCCCGGCTCCGAGCGGTGCCGACCCGCTCGAGGGCACCGACTCGCCCGACAACCGCGCGACCGCCGCCTCCAAGCCGTGAAGCCGGGCAAGCACGCGCCCGTTCTGTGAGAGCAGCTGAAGGCAGAACCACACCTGGAAACCGATCAGCGCGGCGGTCACGAGCGCCGCCGCGATCGCCACGACCCACGCCGCGCCTACGTCGGTGATCCACCGGGTCGCGCTAACCCCGGCGTCGTCCCAGCCGGCGACCGCGACGAAGCCCGCGATCGCGAGGAGCGCGAGATTGCGCGCCAGCGCCCGCCACCCGACCGGCGCCGAGTGCAGCTGCCCGAAACAATGGCAATCCGGTTCGAGCCCGCGCGCGAGCGCAACCGAGATCCCGGCCACGAAGCTAAGCAACAGCACCGCCGCGCCAAGAGCGCCGTAGCTCGCCGAATCGCTCGGGATCAATGCGACCGCCACCGCCAGCTCGAGCAGCGGCAGCAGCAGGCCGAGCGGACGGGCCAGCTGCTCCGGAACACCGAATCCCGCCACTGCGTGCCGCGACCCCTCGAGATCAGCCAGCTTCGCCCCGCCAGCGACCGCGAACACTCCCGCCAAGACCAGCCTCAACGCAAGCAGCACGGGCCCCATCGCGGCGGCGAGGCTACACCGCCGCAAACTCGAGTTCAACTGCGCTACGCCGTGGCCGGCGGTCCGAACCAGGTGGCCAGCGCGTCGGTGAGGCCCGCGTCGGTCCCGTCTCCGACCCAGGCGACGTAACCGTCCGGGCGAACCAGCACGGCCGTGGGGGCGCTGACCACGCCGAGTACCGGCAGCTCCCAGCCGCCGTCGTAGCCGGCGTCGATCAGCCGGACCCGCTCGGCCCATCGAGATATGTCGAGATCGCCGGGCTGGCCGAGGTTGAGCAGCAACGGCCGCGCGTCGTGGAGCAGATCGAACACCCGGACCGCGCCGTCGGCGGTCGTCAGGTCGAGATCGGGCATCCGGCGTCCGAGCAGCGGGTGTCCCTCACCGAGGTCGTAATGGATGTCGAGCCCTGAGATGATTCCCGCAAGCAGTTTGCGAGGCTCATCCATCCTCGCCAGCTCGGAGACCACATCGACCAGCGCCGCGTTGCGATCGTCGCGCCGCTGGAGCGCGGCCTGCGCCATCGTGTGCCTGAGCGCCCGGGCGGCGACCGGGTGGCGCTCGGCGTGGTAGGTGTCGAGCAGGTTGTCCGGCGAGTTCCCGCTGACCACCTCAGCCAGCTTCCATCCCAGGTTCACCGCGTCCTGTATGCCGAGGCTGAGTCCCTGTCCGCCGGCCGGGTAGTGCACGTGGGCGGCGTCGCCGGCGAGCAGCACTCGTCCCTCGCGGTAGGCCGCGGCTTGCCGCGTCGTATCGGTGAACCGGGAGATCCATGTGGGGTTGTGGACGCCGAAGTCCGTGCCGTACACGGCGATCAGCGCCTCGCTCAGATCGCGCAGGGTGGGCTCGCTGCTCGGCCCGAGCTGGCGCTCGGTCACGATCACCCGCACCGTCCGTCCGTCCTCCATCCTGTGCAGGCCATGGACGCCGATGGCGTCGTGACGGGGGCCCCGCGGTGTCTCCTCGGTGACCTCGACCTCGGCGATCAGGTTGCTCCGCGTCGGATCGAGCCCCGGAAACTCGATCCCGGCCGCCTTGCGGATCACGCTGCGTCCTCCGTCGCAGCCGACGAGATATTCGGCCCGCAGCGGCTCGCCGTCGGACAGCCGGACGTCGACACCGGAGTTGTCCTGCACGAAGCCCGTGACCTCACGTCGGTATTGGACGTGGACCGCCAGCGCGGCGATCCACTCGGCCATGATCCGCTCGATCTGGTTCTGCCATATGCCGAGCGAATAGGGATGACGCGTCGGGAAGTCGCTCATGTCCAACACGGTTGTTCCGAACACCGCGGCCTGAGCCACCTTGCCCTCGGCGAGGAAGCGATCAGCGACCCCACGCTGATCGAGCACCTCGATCGTGCGCGAGTGAAAACCGCCGGCGCGCGAGCCGACGAGCACGTGATCGGGGCGGCGCTCGACGACCGCGACGTCAACCTTCGCCAGCGCCAACTCAGCCGCCAGCATCATCCCGGCGGGACCGCCTCCCGCGATCACGACCGCATGTTGGGTCATCGACACATCCCGTTCGAGAAATACACGCTCATTTCGCTCCTCCAGCTACGTCGGTTCTGGCCTGCGGCGGGCGATTATGCGGCACGACCAAGGGCTTCGAGAAGCCCCGCCGTGCGGTATAAATTGGAAGTGGGGAGCGTTGGTCAGGACGGCGGCACGGCCACGATTTCGAGACCGAGCCCGACGAAGTCCGATGGGTTGCGCGTATAGAGAGGAACGCCCGCAGCGAGTGCCGTCGCGGCGATGAGCAGGTCTAGCGCCCGCTGACCTCGAGCCTTGCGTCCGGCGTTCACAACCGCGGCGGCGTAGACCCGGCCGTATGCTCGCGCCGCCGATGCGTCGAACGGCACCGGCTCGAAAGTGGCTTCCGCTCGCTGGAGGCGATCCTGCCGGCGGGCGCGCTCCTCAGGGTCGGCGGCTGCGTGCGGACCCGCGGCCAATTCCGCGAATGTCACGGCGGACACGGCAATTTCTGCGGGCAGTGCCCCCTCATGGACCCGTTCGAGCTCGATCAGGACCGACGTGTCGATGAGGCCCCGCCGATGCCGCGGCTCAGGCACGTGGCGCCGCGTCCTGATCGAGCACCGCGTCAACGTCCGATCGGAACTGGTCCGGTTCGATCGCGGGGGCCCCGGCGAACGCGGCTAGCGCGACCCCCGCGGCCACGAATTCCCGCGAGCGCGATGGAATGAGCTCCGCGACCGCCACGCCGTTGCGCGTGACCAGGAATGACTCACCTCGATCGAGCGCCCGCATTACTTCGCCACTGTTGTTGCGAAGCTCACGTTGGGTGATCGAACGGCTCACAGGGCGATCGTAGCACGCGTGCTACGGCGCGGCGGCGTATCCTTGATTCTCAGGGGGCTTCGCGCTCGAGGTGTTACGGATGTGCCTTCGAAGCGTCGCCAACAAACAAGCCCGCCGCTCCCGCGATTGGTCGCGCGGTGCGGGCGCCCGCGTCGTGACGGCCGTCGGATGCGGGCTCGTGTTGTTGCTGACGGGGTGCAGCCAATCCTCGGGGACCGCCGCGACGGCCGCGTCCCGCTCGGGCTCGGCCTACACGTTGATGCAGATGAACCTGTGCCTGTCGGGCCTGGCCGGCTGCTACGCGAAGGTGGAATACCCGGCGGTTCTCGACGAGGCAGTCGCGCGAATCCGCGAAGCGCGCCCGGACGCGGTCACGTTCAACGAGGCATGCGGCGGTGACGTCGCGCGGATCGCCCGGCGCGCCGGATACCACGTGCGCTTCTCGCCGATCGTCTACTACGGCAAGCTGCTCGCGTGCATACGACCCGGTGGCCGCGGACTGTTCGGCGATGCGGTGCTCACGAAGGCGGCGATCGAGAGCACCGACAGCCACCCGTTCGAGTCACAGGCAGGCCCCGAGCAGCGCCAGTGGCTGTGTGTCGCCACCCGTGCCGGCGTCGACGTGTGCACCGCTCACCTCGCGTCGCCCGAGCGCGTCGAGGTGGCCGCGAACGCCCCGCAGTGCGCCGAGCTGCGGGCGCTACTCGCACGTCGCGCGTCCGCCGGCACCGTGATCTTCGGGGGCGACGTCAACCGCCGCTCGTCGTGCGCGCCCGGCGGCTTCTGGACGCGCACGGACAGCGCCGGGCACCAGGACCCCGGGAGCCAGCAGGTGTACGGCACCGGCGCGCTGCGCTCGCCGGTGGCGCACGTGGTGCGTGCCGTCCACACCGACCACGGCGTCCTGCTGGTGCGGGCGTACCTCACCGGACGACGATGACCCGGTGACCGTTCGAAATAGCATTCGCGGGTGATGTCCCGCCGCGACGATGCGCACGCGTTCTGGCTGAGCGCACCGGGCCGCGGGGAGATCCGGCCGGTCTCGCTGCCCGAGCCGGGGCCCGACGACGTGGTGGTCCGCACGTTGCGATCCGGCGTCAGCCGGGGAACCGAGACGATGGTGTTCCGGGGGGCGGTGCCGTCGGACCAGTACGCCGTGATGCGCGCCCCGTTTCAGGAGGGTGACTTTCCGGGTCCGGTCAAATACGGCTACCTCAACGTTGGCATCGTCGAGGAGGGACCGGCGCGGCTGCGCGGGCGCACGGTGTTCTGCCTGTACCCGCACCAGACCGCGTACGTGGTGCCGGCGGACGCCGTCACGGCCGTGCCCGAGGACGTGCCACCCGCGCGTGCCGTGCTGACGGGCACCGTCGAGACTGCGGTCAACGCGTTGTGGGACGCCGCGCCGCTGATCGGCGACCGGGTCACGGTCGTCGGCGCCGGCATGGTCGGCTGCTGCGTCGCCCGCCTGTTGTCCCGGTTCCCGGGCGCGGAGGTCACGCTCGTCGACGTCGATCCGGCCCGGGCCGGTGTGGCCGCGGCGCTCGGCGTCGACTTTGCGCTGCCGGCCGGCGCCGCCGACGATCGCGACCTCGTCGTGCACGCCAGCGCGACGTCCGCCGGGCTCCAGCTGTCGCTCGATCTGCTCGCGCCCGAAAGGACGGTCATCGACCTCAGCTGGTACGGCGACGCCGAGGTTCGGCTGTCGCTCGGCGGCAAGTTTCACTCTCGTCGCCTCGGGCTCCGTGCCAGCCAGGTCGGCACGATGTCCCCGGCCCGGGGCGGCCGCCGGACGCCGGCCGAACGACTGGCGCTCGCACTCGAGCTACTGCGCGACCCGGCGTTCGACGCGCTCGTCACCGGACAGTCGAGTTTCGCCGAGCTGCCCGAAGTGATGGCCCGACTGGCCGCGGGGAGCCTGCCCGCCTTGTGCCACACGATCACCTACGAGGCTCCCCGGACCGAGCATGCATAGCGCGACATTCGGCGCTCGTTCCGCCGGCCTTGATGCATTGTGCATGTCCCACGTGCGTAACGCGTCAAGGCTTCCACTTGCGGGCGCGAGTGTCGCGTTATGCATGGTCCCAGGCGGGGCGCCGCACGCGCCGGCGGTCGCAGCCACCGCCCGCCGCGTCTCAGATGCCCGCCGTTCGAGACGTTCGCCCACCCACGGAGGTTGAAGCGTGTTCAGCGTGACGGTCCGCGATCACATGATGATCGCCCACAGCTTCCACGGCGAGGTGTTCGGCCCTGCGCAGCGCCTGCATGGCGCGACGTACGTCGTCGACGCCACGTTCCGCCGCGCGGACCTCGACGCCGACAACATCGTGGTCGATATCGGCCGGGCAACCGAGGTGCTGCACGAGGTGCTGGCCGAGCTGAGCTACCGCAACCTCGACGACGAGCCCGCGTTCGCGGGCGTGAACACCTCCACCGAGGCGCTCGCGCGGGTGGTCGCGGATCGCCTCGCCGGCCGGGTGCACGCTGGCGACCTCGGCGGGGGCGCACGGGACCTCGACGGCCTGATTGTCACGCTGCACGAATCGCACGTCGCCTGGGCGAGCTACGAGCGGCCACTGTGAGGGCGGTGCACGTCGTCGTGCCCGACGGCATCGACGACCCGGCCCGGCCGAGCGGAGGCAACACGTATGACCGCCATGTCTGCGACGGGCTCGTCTCGCTCGGATGGTCGGTTCACGAGCACGCCGTGCCCGGCGCGTGGCCGCGTCCGGACGCTGCTTCCCTCGCCGCCCTCGACCGGGTCGTCCGGCAGATTCCCGACAAAGCTCTCGTGCTCCTCGACGGGCTGGTCGCGTCAACCGCACCCGACGTGCTCGTTCCGCAGGCACGCCGGCTGCGGCTGGTCGCGCTCGTGCATATGCCCCTCGGTCACCGGCCCGCAGACCGTGCGCGTGAAGGCGGAGTCCTCTCGGCAGCCACCGCCGTTGTGACGACGAGCGAGTGGACCCGCCGCGGGCTGCTCGAGCTTTACGGATTGCCAGCCGATCGTGTCCACGTCGGCACGCCGGCGGTCGACGTCGCCGACCTCGCGACCGGGACCGATGCCGGGGAGGCGCTGCTGTGCGTCGCGGCCGTGACTCACGGCAAGGGCCACGACGTGCTGCTCGACGCGCTGGCGAGGATCTCGGACCTGGCCTGGCGCTGCGTGTGCGTGGGCAGCCTTGACCGCGACCCCGCGTTCGCAGACTCCCTCCGTCGCCGCTCAGATCAAGCCGGTCGCGTGCACTTCGCAGGACCGCGCATCGGAGCCGAGCTTGACCGCAGCTACGCCGCCGCGGATCTGCTCGTCCTCGCATCGCGGGCCGAGACGTACGGGATGGTCGTGATCGAGGCCCTGGCCAGGGGCCTGCCGGTCGTCGCCACGGATGTCGGCGGTGTGACGGAGGCGCTCGGTCGTGGCACCGGCGGCGTCCGTCCCGGGCTGCTCGTCCCACCGGAAGACCCAGTGGAGCTTGCCCGCGCTCTCCGAGCATGGCTCTGCGACGACGAGCTCAGATCGCAGCTGCGCCGCGCCGCCCGCGAGCGCCGCGAAACGCTCCCCGCCTGGTCTGCGACCGCGTCGGCGATCGCAGCCGTCCTGGCCGGCGCCTCGCGATGACCGCCAGCCCGATCCGGGTCAGCAGCAACTGGCTCGCCCTCCGCGAGCCGGCGGACGCCGATGCCCGTTCGCGCGACCTCGCCGAGCAGCTCGCACGACGCGTCCCGGCGACCGGCCGCTCCGTGATTCACGACCTTGGCTGCGGCACCGGCGCGATGAGCCGTTGGCTCGCACCACGGCTGCCCGGGCGCCAGCACTGGGTCATGCACGACCGCGACACGGACCTGCTCGAGGTCGCCGCCGCGCACCTGCCCGGGGCGGCCGCCGACGGGGCGCCGGTCACCGTCGAAACCCGGCACTCCGACATCACCGCTCTTGCGCCCGGCGATCTCGCCGGCGCAAGCCTCATCACCGCCTCGGCGCTCCTGGACATGATGACCGCGGGCGAGCTGGCCGGGCTGGTCACCGTCTGCGCCGGCGCAGGATGCCCGGTGCTGTTCAGCCTGTCCGTCGTCGGCCGCGTGTCGCTGATCCCCCACGATCCGCTCGACCTCCGCGTGGCTGCTGCGTTCAACGACCACCAGCGCCGCGCGACTAAGCGCGGCCGCCTGCTCGGGCCGGATGCGGTTGCCTTCGCGGTAGGGGAGTTTGGCCGGCTGGGCGGCGAGGTTCTTGTCCGGGCCAGCCCCTGGCGGCTCGGTGCCGCGAACGCCGACCTCGCGGCGGAGTGGTTCACCGGGTGGGTGGCGGCGGCCTGCGAGCAGGAGATCAAGCTGCGCGCCGAGACCGAGGTCTATGGGCGCCGGCGGCTGGCGCAGGCAAAGGCCGGAAAGCTCGCCGCCACCGTGGCCCACGAGGACGTGCTGGTGCTGCCGTGATCAGCCCGCGGACAGCGGGACGTCCAGCGTGTGCGCGCCACGGCGTGCCTTCGTCGCCAGATAGCGGGCGTTCGCAGCGGACAGATGCACACCCGTCGGCACCCGCGCGGTCACGGTCACTCCGAAGCGGCGGAGCTGCCGGGTCTTGTCGGGGTTGTTGCTGAGCAGCGCGACCCGGAACACGCCGAGTGCCTGCAACATCTGCGCCGCGACCCGGTAGCTGCGTTCGTCCTCGCGGTGCCCGAGCGCGAGGTTCGCCTCATACGTGTCGAGTCCGGCGTCCTGGAGCGCGTAGGCATCGAGCTTGGCGTACAGCCCGATGCCACGTCCCTCCTGCCGCAGATACAGGAGAAAACCGCCGGAGTCGGAGATGCGCTCGACGGCTTCGCGCAGCTGGGCTCCGCAGTCGCATCGCTGACTGCCGAACACATCGCCGGTGAGGCACTCGCTGTGCGGCCGGACCAGCGGGACCGGCGCTTGCGCGGCGGACGTGACGGCGGCGGCCCGATTCCCCAGTCCGAACGCGAGATGCTCCTGGCCGTCGACCAGCCCGTCGAAGCTGAACACCCGGGCGGGTGCCGCGTATCCGTCGGTGAACTGCAGCGGCAACGACACCTGGGTACGGATCGTCGCGGTGGGGAGTGCCGGCGCCATCGATCCGGTCGCTCAGTCGGTCTGGAATCGCGGTGAGAGCGCGTAGCGCAACAGCACGACGTCGCCGATCTGGCGGACCGACGCGAGCGTCGCGCGCCGGCCGGGGTTCCACGGGAAGCGGCCATCGCTGACGAACCGTGGCGCGCGGGAATCGCCGACGAAGAATGGTGCGACGACCAGCTGCAACTCGTCGACCAGGTTGTCGGTGAGGAACTGCGTGTGCACGTTGCCGCCGCCCTCGACCATCAACCGTCGCACGCCGCGGGCGCACAGGTCCTCGGTGAGCGCGCGCATCTTGACCCGCCGTCCGCCATCGACGACGGTCGCAACTTCTCCGAGCCGCGAGCGCGCGTCGACCACGCCGGGGGTCGCGCAGTAGACGAGCTTCTCGGCGGCGCCCGTGGTGAAGAACTCGGCGCACGGATCCAACTCCACCCGCTCGGTCACGGTTACCTTGATCGGCGACGGCGGGAGCCCGCGAGCCGCGCGCGCGTCGCGGCGGTCCTTCGAGCGCACGAGCAGCCGCGGGTTGTCGGTGCGTACGGTGTTCGCGCCGACCAGGATCGCGTCGCAGGAGGCGCGCACACCGTCGACACGGTCGAAGTCGGCACGGTTGGACAGCTCGAGCCGCCGTGGCGCTGCGCTGCCGAGATAGCCGTCGATCGACATGCCACAGCTCAGCAGGGTGTATGGACGGTCAGGCATGAACGGCTCCCTCTCGCAGGCGGGGTGCGCTGCGCGCCGGGAGCGGGGTACCGCGTAACCATGCCACGACGAGGACGACCGCGCCCGGAAGGCTCGCGACGAGGACCATGACGCCGTACACGACCGCGGTGGCGACACCCTGCTGTACCCCGAGGCCTGCCGCGCCGAACGCCCATGCCGTCACGCCCTCGCGCGGGCCCCAGCCGCCGATGCTCGGGACCACCATCGCGAGCATCGCGAGCATCGCGAGCGGCAGCAACTGGGAGATCGACGCCGTCGTCCCCGCGGTCCGCGCCGCGATCAGGAATGTGATCGTGTGGCCGGCGACGATCAGCGCGGAGGTGAGCGCGATGCCGACCCATGCCCTGCGCGCCAGCAGCGCGTTGCGGATGTCGCTCGCGAGGGCGCGTCGGATGCGCGCCCACGCCGACCGGCCGTCGGCTCGCGCCTTGAGGATCAGCACGGCGCCACACAGCGCGGCGGCGACCGCGAGCGCCACGAGCGGCATCCACGATCGCACCGGCGACGGCAGCGCGACCAGGATGATCACCGTGAGGACGGCCTGTACGACCTGCCCGGCCGATCGTTCCCATGCGACGGCGCGCAGCGCGCGGGCGATGTCGCCCGCCTCGCGACCGTGGCTGACGCCGCGGTGGACGTCGCCGACGACCCCGCCGGGCAGCGTGACGTTGAGGAACTGCGACCGGTAGTAGGCCGCGACCGCGACCCGCAGCGGCAGGTCGATGCCGAGACCGCGAGCGACGGTCTTCCACCGCCACGCGCAGCACAGAGTGGTCAGCACCGCGATCCCGGCGGCCGCGGCGAGCGCGCCGGCGTCGATCGTGCCGACGCCGTGCAGAAACGGTCCGGTACCGAGGCGCCAGAGCAGTACGGCGAGCGCGATCGCGGGACCGACAACGCGACCCCATCGCCACAGGGTCCGGGTCATGCGAGCGCCCCTTCGGCGCGGCGCGGGAGCGGCGCGGCGGGCTCAGCGGCAACCTCCGCGGAGCTGCGCCGGTTTCGAAACGGAGCCTCGAAGACGGCGGAGAACCCCCACGCGAACCCGATCGTCAGCGGCAGCACGAGCGCCAGCGAGACGAGGAAGAACGGAACGCCCTCCGGGACGCGGCCGGCGACGATCCGCACGCACACGATCGCGACGATCGGGGCATGGGTGAGATACAGGCTGTAGGAGAACGACCCCAGCCTGCGGATCGGGCGGGCGTCGAGCACGCGCAGGAGCGAGGCCCTCCCGCCACCCGGCTGGCTCGTGGCCAGAGCGGCGAGCAGACACGCGATCGCCGGGCCGAGCGCGAGGTCGACCCAGTACAGGTGGTCGAGCGTCCACACCGAGCCCTGCAACCAGATCGCCACGAGTACGGGCGTGGCCGCGGCGAGCGCGAGCCGCGGCCACGGCCACGCGCGCCGGGCGGGAGCCGCGCCGACGATCCCGGCCGTCAGGATGCCGACCGCGAACAGCGCCGCGAGGTCGGGCGGAGACTGGACCACGAACGTGTCGACACGCGGGATGTGCGGACCGAAGACCCCGACCGCCACCACCAGCAGCCCGACGGCGGCGACCATGACGGCCCCTCCCCAGCGGCGCACGATCAGCAGCAACAGCGGGAACGCGAGGTATAGCTGCGCCTCGACCGCCATCGACCAGAACGCCGCGTTCGGGCTGTGCGCCCCGACGACGTTCTGGACGAGCAGGCCGTTGACGAGGACGGATCTCGCGTCGGGCACCCCGTTCCCGGGCTGGGGGACGATCAGCCACGCCACTGCGAGGCTGAACGCCAGGGCGCCCCAGTACGCCGGCAGGATCCGTCGGGCACGCCGCTCCGCGAAACGGCCTATCGCGTCGAGCCGCCATCCGTGTCGCGCGGGCGACAGAGCCAGGGAAAACCCCGAGAGCACGATGAACACGACAACCGCGAAGCGCCCGTAGATGAACCAGGCAGCCCAGAACGGGGCATGGTCCACGGGGTAGCCGGGAAATGCCCGAATGAATACGTGGTTGATCACCACGTACAGCGCGGCCAGCCCGCGGATGCCATCCAGGCCGGCCAGCCGCTTGTCGGCATGGGGGGCGGCCACTACTACCGCGTCGCGGAGTGCGAATCGTATGCGGCCAGGAACTTGTTCCGGAACGCATTCATCGGCCACACCGGCGCGTTCGCGTTGGGCTTCAGGCCCGCGTTCCAGCCCCAGCTCCCGATCTGCTTGAGCACGTTCGGGTCGTGGGCGATGATCGAGATCGGCACGTCGTGGTTGGAGTTAGTCCCGCTGACGATCGGCAACGGCTGGTGGTCGCCCAGCACGATCATCACCAGGTTCTTATTGCCGTACTTCTGCACGAACGAAGTCAGCGTGTTCAACGCGTACACGATCGACGTGCCGTACGCGGCCTGGACGCGCGAGGGGGTGCTCCAGAACGCCCCCGTCTCGTGGATCATCGGAATCTTGTTGTAGATCGAGCCGTTTCCGACCTGATTCCAGCCGATCTCGTGCGGGATGCGGTTCCACGGCATATGGCTGGAGATGGTGTCGACCTCCGCGAACAACGGCTTGCGGTGAGGCTTCCCGAGCTCGAGACGCTGGAGCGCCGCGAACATGTACTGGTCCGGCATCGACGCGTACGTGTAGGTGGGCCCGTGATAACCGACCTGATAGCGGTTGTAGATCTGGTCGTAGTGGTAGAACGCCTTCCCCTGTGGCCACGGGCGGTCGTTCGATGGATCGTCGGCGACGGTCCGCCACCCGGCCTGCTTGAACGCCTGGGCGAGCGTGAATCGCTTGGCCGATATCAGCTGGTTGTAGCGGTCCTGGTTGTCGACCCAGAGCCCAGCCTGCAGGCTCGAGTGCGCGAGCCAGCTGATGCCGCCGTAGGTCGCCGAGTCTAGGAACCCGCTGCGTGACGAGAAGCCGGCGCTCGCCAGCCGCTTGTTTCCTTCGGCCAGGGCGCCGTCGACCTCCGGCGAGAACGATCTGCCCTCCACGGCCTGTTGCCCGTATGCCTCGATGAACACGAGCAGGACGTCCTTGCCGCGCAGGCTGGTCAGCAGCTGGTTGGCGGGGATGTTGCGTTCCGGGTCGTGCTTGATCTGGGCGGCGAACACGCTCCGGTCGTGGATGTCCGCCCGAAGCGCGTTGACCTCGTTGACGACCAGGCTGGCGGAGAGCGTGGACGCGATCGGCGTGTGGGAGAGGAGCTGAGCGCCGAACGCGAAGCAGAGTGCCCACACGGCGGCGAGCCCGGTGACGGCCCGCAGCGCCCAGCGGCGGTTGTCGGCCGCGACCCGTGTCAGCCGCAGCATCGCCAGAGCCAGCACGATCGCGAGCACGACGGTGCCGACTACCGCGCCGACCTCGATCAGCTTCGTCTCCGCGCCGCCGACCAGGGAACGCAACGTCTCGATCCCGTTCCCGAGCTGACTCGTGTCTCCGAGTGGGTCGTACGGCCGGTCGTAGAGCGTGAACATCTCGTAGTTGATGACCTTCAGGACGACCACCAGCGCGAGCACCAGTCCGCAGCTCACCGCCAGGACGCGGCGAGGGGTACGGGGCAGGAAGGCGGCGACTGCGATCAGGACCAGGCCCTCGAGCGGGATCCTGAGGAACGCGTTCAGCGTGAGATCGTTCGGCTGGTAGGGAGCGACGAGCACGACCCACACCGCCAGGGCGGCAAGGATCGTGAGCACCACGCCGAGGCCGGTTCGCGCGCGGGCGCGACGTGGGCCGACGGGAGGGACGACCGGCGTGTCATCGCCGGCGGGAGGGAGGACGTCCGTGGGATCGGTGGGCCGGTCTGCGACCGCCGCCGTCACTCGATCGGGCGTCGCGAGCCGGTTTCGCCACAGCCACCACGCGTCGCGACCGAACGACTCGGCGAGCAGCGCGAGCGCGACGACGAGTAGGGCCTGGGTGGCGGTTCGCGGCAGCAGGTTCGACGCCGCGATCGTCAGCGCGATCCCCTCTGTCGCCGCCACCGTCTTACGCCAGAAGCGTGGCGGAAGCTGCGCGCGCATCCACGGCAGCGACCATTCGGCGGCGAGGAACGCGTAGCGCGCCGCGCCGATCGCGAGCACCCATGCGCCCATCGAGCGGGCGACATACACGCTGAGGACGAGGATCAGAAACGCGTCGACCTCGCCGTCGAAGCGTGCGCCCAGGGTCGCCGTGGTCCGGGTGCGCCGTGCCACCCATCCATCGACCGCGTCGAGCGCGAGCGCGACCGCCGCGAGTGACACCAGCAGCGTCACCGGGACGGATTCTCCGAACGAGTCCGCGACTATCGCCGCGACGACCGCGGCGATGGTGGCCCGGGTGAGCGTCACCCAGTCGGCCGGCCCGAGCCGGTCCGTGCGGTAATACGAGAGCCCGCGCGCCAGTCCCGCGTTCGTGATCAGCCCGCAGGTGACTCCGACCGCCCAGGCGCTGGGGCTGAGACCGACTCCGCTGAGGCCGACGGCGATCGCAAGCCCGGCGATCAGCAGCATCTGGGCGACCAGCGCGGTAACTGGAGCGGTGTGGACCGTTCGGATCATGCATCCCTTTCAGGCAGCGTCGTTCGTGTCGGCCGTGTGCGCCCTTCCTCGTCGCATCGCCTCATACCAACCAGGACGCCGGCGCCAGGAAAAGACTTCCCGGGGGCGGGGTGACATCCTCGGTGGCCATGGAGCAGGACGAGCGTGCGCCGTTCGACCGAGCGCTGGAGCACGCCCGTGTGTCGGCGTACGCCCGCGGCGAGTACGTCGAGCAGGAAAGCTTCATGCGCGCCGGTGAAATCCGGACGCTGGCCGAGCGCGCCGGCGTCGCGCCCGGGGTGTCGGTGCTCGATCTCTGCTGCGGGGTTGCCGGCCCGGGACGGTTCATCACCCGGGAGCTGGGTTGCTCGTATCTAGGGGTGGATCTCAGCTCCAGCGCGATCGCCATCGCCCGCGAACGCGCGCGCGATCTTCCGTGCCGATTCGAGGTCTCCCGGATCCCGCCGATTCCGCGTGGCCCGTTCGACGTCGTGCTCCTGCTGGAGACGATGCTCGCCTTTCGCCACAAGCAGCCACTGCTCGAGGAGGTGTCGCGGGCGCTGCCGACGGGTGGGCGGTTCGGGTTCACGCTCGAAGAGGGCATGCCGCTCACCGACGCCGAACGCGGGTGTATGCCAGATGCCGACACGGTTTGGCTCACGCCGCTCCACGAGATGCTCTCGAGCCTGGAACGTTCGGGGTTGGCTGTCCGCTGGCAGGCCGACTGGAGCCGGTCCCACCGTGCCATGGCCGATTCGTTGGTCGCGGCGTTTGCCGCCGAGGAGGCGAACATCGCCGCCGAGCTCGGACAGCCGGCGATCGACGAGCTGCTGGCCGCCCACCGGCTGTGGAGCGACTGGCTGGGCGACGGACGGGTCCGCAAGATCGCGGTCATTGCCGAGAAGCGCTGAAGGCCACGCGCGGCTCGTTCGCGGGATCGCCACCGGAGCGTCACCTGACGTTCACAGCGGCGGCGTCAACGCGACCTAACGTGTCGCCCCGTTTGCGACCGCGATGACCGGAGGCTCGACGTGCGAGGAGCAGCAGCTTGGAGGACGGCTTTGCGAGCGGGAGGCCGCGCGGCGGGGCGGACCGGAGTGGCGGGCGCGATCGCCGCGACCGTCGCGCTCGGGAGCGCGACCGCGGCGCAGGCCCGGCCCCACCCGGGCTCGCACGGCGCGGCCGACGATGGTGATTCGACCGCGTTCGTGCACCAGATCAGGTGGAGCTCGAGCTCGCCGGCGCGCGGGGTGACGCTGCTGAGCGGCGTCTACTCGGATCCGAACGCAGCGCCGTTCTGGACGGTGACGATCCAGGCACCCACTGAGAGTCCGTTCGGCGCCGGCGCCGAAGAGGCCGAAGCGGGCAGCTCCGCGTGGGCCAGGGCCACGGAGGCGTCGCTGACGGCCGACGGGTTCGATCCGTCGGCCACCATCCTGCCGTGGCCACGCTACGCCGACGACCCGCGTGGGGTGATGGGCGTGCGGGTGCGTGCCGGTGAGTTCGAGACCCAGGCCGATGCCAACGCGGAAGCCACGACGCTGACCGCCGACGGGTTTGCGCCGCTCGTCGAGTGGTCCGGCTTCGATCCCCAGCCCGGCCCCGATGCGGAGCTCTTGCACGTCGCGATCGTCGACCCGTCGCGGTTCGCCGGTCAGGTCATCGCGTATCACGGATCCGCGATCGCGAGCAAGGAGACCGTGCCCGCGGCGTCGGCCGCGCTGGGCTCGATCGCGGCGACGAACGGCGGCTTCTTCACGATCGACGCGCCGCTGGCCGCGGTCAACGGTGTCAACACCGGCCTGAGCGTCTACAACGGGCAGATCGAGTCGCTGGCGAACGGTGACCGTGCCGCGCTCGTGCTCGATGGGCGTCGCCCCGCCAGGATCGAGAACCTGACCTCGCTCGCGAGTCTGCGCTCCGGTGGCAGCTCGATCCGGATTCTCGGGATCAATCGGCTCCCGGGCAGCGCCGAGGACTGCGGCGTTGCGGGGTTCACGCCGACGGGCGAACCGCGCCAGAACACGCTGTGCACCGGCGCCAACGACGTCGTGGTGTTCACCCCGATGTTCGGCGCGCCGCTGCCGGCAGCGCCGAGCTCGGGTCCGGCCGTGCAGGCTGTGCTCAGCCCGCGCGGGCAGGTCGTCTCGCTCGGGACGCCCGGCGGCACGTTGCCGGCCGGCGACTCCGCGGTCCAGGCGATCGGTAGCGACGCCGCGTGGCTGAGCGCGCACGCCGAGGTCGGTCAGCGGCTGAGCGTGTCCGAGCAGCTGCGGACGGCACGGGGCGTCCCCTTCTCGCTGAACCCGGAGACGAGCATCGCGAGCGCCGGTCCCATTCTGCTGCGTGGCGGGCGCACGTCGATCGACGCGTCCAACGAGGGCGTATTCGACCCGCGCGATCTGAACGACTACACGTTCTCGGCGTACCGACACGCTCGCACGTTCGTCGGAGTCGACGGCCACGGCCGGTTGCTGCTCGCGAGCGCCGACGGGATCGCCGGCGTGAGTGCCGGCCTCACGCTGACGGAGGAGGCCGACGTCATGCGCTCGCTCGGCGCGGTCGACTCGATGAACCTCGACGGAGGGGGTTCGACGCAGTTCGCGTCCGAGGGTCAGCTGCTCAACGATGCATCGAGCTCCCCGCTTCGCCCGGTTGGGGACACGATCCAAGTCGTGCCGTAGGCGGCGAGGAGATCGTCGACGGCCGGCTGCGCCAGCCGGGGCGTAGGCTTATTTACATAGGCATTGCCCATGTAGGGCTCGGCGCCGGCGAAGACATGAAAGGTGGCTCGGGGATGGCCGTTAGCGAGACGATGGCGAGCACGCAACTGCTGATCGGGGGCGAGGAGCGTCCCGCCGAGAACGCGTTCGCGGTGTACGACCCCCACGATGGGTCGGTGGCCGGCCATGCCGCGGCCGCCAGCGCCGAGCAGGCCGTCGAAGCGATCGAAGCGGCCCAGCGGGCGTGGCCGGCGTGGGCTGCGCTCGGCGCCGCCGAGCGCGCGCACCGCGCGCTCGCCGCGCTCGAGGGCCTCGACGCCGACGCCGCCGAACGTGCCGAGGTGCTCGTCCGCGAGAACGGGAAGGTCCTGATGGAGGCGTCGATCGACATCGCCGTGTTCGTCGGCCGGTTCCACCAAGCCGCCGAGTTCGCGCCGGCGCTCGACGAGCCCGAGCGGATCGACGGTCCGCCGTTTCGGACCACGATCGCCCACGTCCCGGCGGGCGTCGTGTCAATCATCTACCCGTTCAACTGGCCGCTGGCGATCCTCGCGGCGAGCCTTCCCTACGCGCTGATGGCCGGCAACACCGTCGTCGTCAAGCCGCCGCCGACAACGCCGCTCTCATCGGTGGCGACCCTCCGCCGCGTCGCGCTCGCGCTGCCGCCGGGAGTCCTGAACGTCGTCACCGGCGAGGATGCCGTCGTCGGCCCGGTGGTCGTCGGCGATCCGCGCGTGCGACACGTGTGCTTCACCGGCAGCGTCGACGGTGGCCGGCGGATCATGTAGATGGCCGCCGCCAACCTCACGAACGTGACGCTCGAGCTCGGCGGCAACGATCCCGCGATCATCCTCGACGACGCCGACCTCGACGAGGCCCGCTCGGCCGGCGCCGAGGTCCGCGAGCTCGGCGAGCTCACCGGCTCGGCGAGCGACGCCGGCAACTACATGCGTCCCGCGCTCGTGCTCGACCCGGGCCACGACCTGCGGATCGTCTCCGAGGAACAGTTCGGCCCGGCGCTCCCGATCATCCCGTACGACGACGAGGGCGAGGCCGTCGCTCGGGCGAACGACACGTGGTCCGGGCTGTGCTCGTCGGTATGGTCCGCCGACGACGGCCACGCCACGAACGTCGCGGCGCGGCTGCGCACCGGCGTGACCTTCTTCAACAACCACAACGCCACTGCAGTCGACGAGCGCGCGCCGTTCGGCGGGTTCAACCAGAGCGGCGTGGGGCGCGAGCTCGGAGCCGAGGGCATGCTCGAGTTCACCGAGACCCACGTCATGAGCGTCCCTACGTGAGTGTCAGACTAGCCACAGCAGCCGCGTTATCTGTGCAACCGATCCCTCGATCCCAGGAGATTCATAGATGAGCTTGACCGAACAGCCGGTGGTGCAGCTCCGCCACCTCGATCGTTTCTTCATCGGCGGCGAGTGGGTCGCGCCGTCGAGCGATGCGAAGATCACGGTGACCGACTCCGCGACCGAGGAGCGTTTCTTCGTGGTCGCCGAGGCCCAGGCGGCCGACATCGCTCGCGCCGTCGAGGCTGCGCGGCTGGCGTTCGACGAGGGCCCGTGGCCGCGGATGAGCCACGCCGAGCGCGCCGAGTACCTGCGCGCGATCGCGGCGGCGCTGCGCAAGCGCGGCGCCGAGGTCGGCGACATCTGGCCTCGCGAGTCCGGCGTGCTGTACGGCATCGCCAAGCACGCGGCCGCGGGCGCCGCCGCCAGGTTCGATTACTGCGCCGAGCTTGCCGACACGTTCCCGTTCGAGGAGGAAGCGCGGCCGACGAACGGCGGGAAGTTCGGCCTGATCGTCCGCGAACCGGTGGGCGTCGTCGGCGCGATCGTTCCGTGGAACGCGCCGATGGGCCTGATCTCGAACAAGGTCGCGCCGGCGTTGCTGGCGGGCTGCACCGAGGTGCTGAAGTCCTCGCCCGAGGCGCCCGGCGAGGGCTATCTCCTCGCCGAGATCGTCGAGGAGGTCGGGCTTCCGCCGGGCGTGCTGAACGTCGTGACCGCCGATCGTGAGGTCTCGGAGCTGCTCGTGCGCGACCCGCGCGTCGACAAGATCACGTTCACCGGGTCGACCGCGGCCGGCCGACGGATCGCCTCGATCTGCGGCGAGCGGATCGCTCGCTGCACGCTCGAGCTCGGCGGCAAGTCGGCGGCGGTGATCCTGGACGACATCGACGTCGAGACCGTCGCGCGGACGATCTCCGGCGCCGAGTGCTTCCTGTCGGGCCAGGTGTGCTCGTCGCTGACGCGGATCGTCGTTCCGCGCCACCGCCACGACGAGCTGCTCGACGCGCTCTCTTCGACGTTCTCGCAGGTCCGGGTCGGTGACCCGTTCGACCCCGAGACCCAGATGGGACCGCTGGCCTCCGAACGCCAGCGCGACCGCGTGATGGGATACATCGAAAAGGGCGTGGACGAGGGCGCTACCCTCGCGACCGGTGGTCAGCGTCCCGCTCACCTCGAGCGCGGATGGTTCGTCGAACCGACGGTGTTCGGCAACGTCGACAACGACTCGACGATCGCGCGCGAGGAGATCTTCGGACCGGTCCTGAGCGTGATCCCCGCCGACGACGAACGCGACGCCGTCCGCGTCGCCAACGACACGATCTATGGACTGAACGCCTCGGTGTTCACGAACGACGTGGAGCGGGCCCGCGCGGTCGCGGGCGAGCTCCGCTCGGGGACCGTCGGCCACAACGCGTTCCGGACCGACTTCGGGATCGCGTTCGGCGGCTTCAAGCAGTCCGGGATCGGCCGCGAAGGGCGGAACCGAGGGGCTCTACCCGTTCCTCGAGACCAAGACGGTGATCCTCGAGGAGCGGACCGCGCGCTACGAGGCGCAGGCCGGCTAGCCGTACTGGCCGCAGATTCCCTCACCCGGGGTTCCGGCGCCGAGCTGTGGGGTCGCCGGCGCGAGTGCGACGCGCTCGACCGGTTGATCGACGCCGTGCGCCGGGAGGAGAGTCAGGCGCTCGTGCTGCGAGGCGACCCGGGCGTCGGCAAGACGGCCTTGCTGGGGTATCTCGTGGCGCGGGCCTCGGGCTGCCGCGTCGTGCGCGCGGCGGGCGTGCAGTCCGAGATGGAGCTGGCGTTCGCCTCGCTACACCAGCTCGTGGTGCCGATGCTCGATGGCATCGAGCGCCTGCCCGCGCCTCAGTGTGACGCCGTGCGGACGGCCTTCGGCATGAGTGCCGGCCCGGCCCCGGATCGCTTCCTGCTCGGCCTGGCGATCCTCGGACTGCTCGCCGACGCCGCCGAGGAACGGCCGGTCATCTGCATTGTGGACGATGAGCAGTGGCTCGATCGGGTCTCTGCGCAGACGCTCGCGTTCGTGGCGCGACGCCTGGACACGGAAGCGGTGGCGCTGGTGTTCGCCGCGCGGACGCCCGGCGACGAGCTTGCCGGACTGCCGGAGCTCGACGTCAGGGGCCTGCGTGAAGCCGATGCCCGCGGGCTGCTCGAGTCCGCCCTCGCCGGACCGCTGGACGACCGGATCCGGGACCGGATCGTGAGCGAGGCGCGCGGGAACCCCTTGGCGCTGCTCGAGCTGCCTCGGGAGACGACGCCGGCGGAGCTGGCGGGAGGCTTCGGGCTCCCCGGCGCGGTGTCGCTCTCGGGCCGGCTCGAACAGCGCTTCGGTCGCCAGCTCGGGGAGCTCCCGCTCGCGACTCAGCGGCTGCTGCATATCGCGGCGGCCGATCCGGTGGGTGAGCCGTCGCTGGTGTGGGCCGCGGGCGCGCGGCTCGCGATCACGCCTGACGCCGCCGGACCCGCGATCGATGCCGGTCTGGTCGAGTTCGGGACACGGGTCCGCTTTCGCCATCCGCTGGTGCGCTCGGCGGCCTACCAGTCGGCATCGTCTCGGGACCGACAAGAGGCGCACCGTGTCCTCGCCGAGGTCACGGATCCGAACCTCGACCCCGACCGCCGCGCCTGGCATCGCGCGCAGGCCACGCCGATGCCTGACGAGGACGTGGCCGCGGAGCTCGAGCGCGCGGCTGCTCGCGCCGAGACGCGCGGCGGGCTGGCGGCGGCGGCGGCGTTCCTCGAGCGCGCCGCGACGCTCACGCCCGAGCGCGGACACCGGTTGCGGCGGCTGCTCGCCGCGGCCCGCGCCAACCGCGACTCCGGTGCGCTGGACGGAGCCCTCGCGTTGCTGTCACGGCTCGAGCGCGAGCCGCTGGAGGAGCGCGAGCGAGCCGAGGCGACGCACCTGCGCGGGCAGATCGCGTTCGACCAGCGTCGCGGCACCGACGCCGCGGGGCTGCTCGCCGACGCCGCCGCGTGGCTGGAGTCCGTCGACGCCGGCCGGGCGCGTGAGGCACACGCCGAGTCGCTGCTCGCCGCGATGTGGAACGACGACCTGGAGGTCCCGGGCGGCCTGAGCCGCGCGGCGGAGGCGGCGTGCGCCGCGCCGGCGGGTCCCGCACCTCCCCGGCCGGTGGACGTCCTGCTCGACGCGTTCGCGATCCGTCTCACCGACGGTTACGCGGCCGCGGCGCCGACGCTGACGCGCGCGCTCGAGCTGTTGCTCGATCTCGAGCTCGACTCCGACGAGGCCCGTCGCTGGCTGTGGCTGGTGGGCGCTCGGGCCAGCGGGCTGATCGCGATGGAGGTTTGGGAGTTCGAGTCCTGGCACACGCTCGGGCTCAGGCAGGTGCAGGTCGCGCGCGACATCGGCGCGCTCGTGCACCTCCAATTCGCACTGACCTTCCTCGTTGTCACCCACATCCTCAGAGGAGAGCTGGGTACGGCGGCGCGATTGATCGACGAGGATCGCCTGATCGCCGACGCGACGGGGAACCCGCCGGTCGCCCATACCGAGATGCTGCTCGCCGCGTGGCGGGGGGAGGAGGCTCCGGCGGCAGAGCTGATCGAAACCACGATGCTCGAGGCGACGGCGCTCGGGCTCGGCCGGCTGGTCAATTCTGCGGACTACGCGAGCGCCGTGCTCTACAACGGGCTCGGGCGACATGACGTGGCCCGCGATGTCGCTCGCCGGGCGTTCGAGCGCGACCCGATCGGGCACGGATCGCTCGTCGTGCCCGAGCTGGCCGAGGCCGCGTCGCGCACCGGCGATACGACGCTCGTCCGCGCGGCACTCCAGTGGCTCTCCGAGCGAACACGCGCCACTTCCACCGGGTGGCTGCTTGGGATCGAGGCGCGCGTCCGGGCGCTGCTTAGCGACGGCGACGCCGCCGACCGCCTCTATCGCGAGTCGATCGACCGCCTGTCCTGCACCGCCGTCCGCGCCGAGCTCGCCCGGACCCATCTGCTCTACGGCGAGTGGCTGCGCCGCGAGCGCCGTCGCATCGATGCGCGCGAACAGCTGCGCATCGCCCACGCGATGCTCGACGAGATGGGCGCCGAGGCGTTCGCCAGGCGGGCGCGACGTGAGCTCGAGGCCACCGGTGAAACGGCCCGTAAGCGCACCGTGGAGACGCGCGACGAGCTCACCGCCCAGGAGGCGCAGATCGCGCGGCTGGCCCGTGACGGGCTCTCGAACCCGGAGATCGGCGCACGACTGTTCATCAGCCCGCGAACGGTCAAGTACCACCTGCGGAAGGTCTTCACCAAGCTCGACATCAGCTCGCGTAACGAGCTCGACCGCGTTCTCCCCGTCGACGCGGCCACCCCAGCGCTGCACGACTGACCACTCGCACTGTCCCCTGGCGGATGCGAGCACGGCTCATCCGGAGCAGACTCGCGGCCATGTCATCAGCCGTGCAGAACATCTTCAACCCTCGGGAGCGACCCATGAGCAACCTGTCGGGCACCCCAACCCATTCGCATCGGCGCCGCGGGGCGCGGTCACCCGCGGCCCGGGCTCGACGCATGACCCCGCTGGGGGCGGTCGCACGTGGCCTCGTCGCCGGCGCGGCCGGCACCGTCGCCATGGACGCTCTGCTTTACGCCAGATATCGCCGCGGTCGCGGCGAGGAGGGCTTCGACTCGTGGGAGTCCTCGTCGGGCCTGGACAGCTGGGAGCAGGCGCCCGCGCCGGCGCAGGTGGGCAAGCGGCTGGTGGAAGGCCTGTTCGAGCGTGAGCTGCCGCCCCAGCGGGCGCGGCTGGTCAACAACGTCACCCACTGGGCATACGGGATCTTGGGCGGCGTCCAATACGGGATCGTGGCCGGCTCGTTGCCGTCGCCGCGCATCCGCTACGGGCTGCCGTTCGGCGCCGGCGTGTGGGCGGCCGGGTACGTCGTATTGCCGGCAGCCAAGCTGTACAAGCCGATCTGGAAGTACGACCGGGTCACGCTGACCAAGGATCTGAGCGCCCACCTGGTGTATGGGCTGGGAACTGCGACCGCGCTCCGACTACTGGCCGGCGCGACCGGAGCGGCGTCATGACCGCTACCGGGACATCACCCGAGGCGAAGCACGGGTTCGCTCACCGCACGAAGGAAGCCGCCGAGCCGACGACCGTTGCCGATGTGATGGTGGCGACCCTGAAGGCGTCCGGCGTGCGCCGGGTCTACGGGCTCCCCGGGGACTCGATCAATGGGTTCACCGACGCGCTGCGTCGCGACGGCGAGGTTGCATGGGAGCACGTGCGGCACGAGGAGGCGGCAGCGTTTGCGGCCGCCGGCGAGGCCGGGATGACGGGGCAACTCGCGGTCTGCGCCGCGAGCTGCGGCCCAGGGAACCTGCATCTGATCAACGGCCTGTTCGACGCCAACCGCTCGCGGGTGCCGGTGCTGGCGATCGCCGCGCACATCCCGCGTGAAGAGATCGGGCTGAGCTATTTCCAGGAGACCCACCCTCAAGAGCTGTTTCGAGAGTGCAGCGTCTACGCCGAGCTGGTCAGCGTGCCCGAGCAGCTGCCGCGGGTGCTCGAGATCGCGATGCGTCACGCGATCGAACGCGCCGGCGTGGCCGTGGTGGTCGTGCCCGGCGAGATCTTCCTACATCACGTAGGGCACGACGTGAGCCCGGCCGTGATCGCGCCGGCCGCGTCGGTCATTCGCCCGTCGGACGACGCGCTGGCCGCCGCGGCGCAGGCGCTCAATGCCGCCGAGCGGGTCACGATCCTGGCCGGCGCGGGCTGTCAGGGCGCCCACGACGAGCTGGTCGCGCTTGCCCGCGCGCTCAAGGCGCCCATCGTCCATACGCTCCGGGGCAAGGAGTTCGTCGAGTACGACAACCCCTACGACGTCGGGATGACCGGCCTGCTGGGATTCACATCCGGGTACCGGGCGATGGAGCATTGCGACGCGTTGCTGATGCTCGGCACCGATTTTCCCTATCGGCCGTTCTTTCCCGAACACGCGCGGGTAATCCAGGTCGACGTCCGCGGCGAGCACCTCGGCCGCCGTGTCCAGGTGGACATCGGGCTGGTCGGGACCGTCAAGGACACGATCGCCGCGCTCCTCCCCCGGCTGAGCAACGGAAGGGACGCTACGCACCTCGCGCGGATGCAGTCGCACTACCGTCGCACTCGCGAGAAGCTCGACGGGCTGGCGAAGACCCACGGCGACCACGGCCCGATCCATCCCCAGGTCACGGCTGTCGCCGTGGATCGGGTCGCGGCGGACGACGCGGTGTTCCTTGCCGACGTTGGGACGCCCACCCTGTGGGCGGCGCGGTACCTGCGCATGAACGGACGGCGCCGGCTCCTGGGCTCGTTCAACCACGGGACGATGGCCAACGCGCTGCCCCAAGCGATCGGCGTTCAGGCGTCTCACCCCGGACGCCAGGTGGTGACCCTGTCCGGCGACGGCGGCCTGTCGATGCTGATGGGCGAGCTGATCACGCTTCGCCAGCAGCGGCTGCCGGTCAAGGTCGTCGTCCTCAACAACAGCGCTCTGGCATTCGTCGAGCTCGAGATGAAGGCCGACGGGATCGTCACCTACGGCACCGATCTCGACAATCCCAGCTTCGCCGAGGTCGCGCGCGCCGTCGGGCTGTACGGCGTGCGGGTCGAGCATCCTGGCGAGCTCGACGACGCGCTGCGCGCCGCGTTCGCGCACGATGGGCCAGCGGTCGTCGAGGTCATGACCGTGCGACAGGAGCTGTCGATTCCGCCCAAGATCACCGCCGAGCAGGCCAAGGGATTCACGCTCTGGGCCACCCGGAGCGTCCTCTCCGGCCGGGGCGACGAGGTCCTCGAGGTCGCCAAGACGAACCTTCGCGAGCTCGCGCTCGAATGACCTGCGCGACCGATCCTCTCAACTCGAACGAACTGAAGGAGACACGGTGACCACCGCCACTGACACCCCAGCCACGCAGTCGGTCCTCGACGGGCTCGATGCGATCGTCAAACCCCTGGAAAACCTATACCGCGACCTCCACACCCACCCCGAGCTATCGGACCAGGAGCACCGCACCGCCGCCAAGGCCGCCGAGCAACTCGGGTGGGCGGGCTGCGAGGTGAGTACCGGCATCGGCGGGACCGGCGTCGTCGGCGTGCTGCGCAACGGCGACGGGCCAACCGTCATGCTGCGCGCCGACATGGACGCGCTTCCGGTCAAGGAGGACACCGGCCTTGCGTACGCCAGCGCGGCCACCGGCACGGACCCCGACGGGCACACGGTCCCGGTGATGCACGCCTGCGGGCATGACATGCACGTCACCTGGCTGGCGGGCGCCACCAAGCTGCTCGCACGGGATCTGGATGCGTGGCACGGAACGCTGATCTCGCTGTTCCAACCGGCCGAGGAATTGGGGACCGGAGCGCAGGGCATGATCGACGACCACCTGTTCGACCGGTTCCCCAAACCGGATGTGATCCTCGGCCAGCATGTGATGCCGCCGGCCGCCGGGCAGATCAGCTATCGCCCTGGCGTCACCCAGTCCGAGGAGGACAACATCGAGGTGCGGATGTTCGGCCGCGGCGGCCACGGGGCGTGGCCCGAGTCGACGATCGACCCGATCGTCATGGCCGCCGCCGCCGTGTTGCGGCTGCAGACGATCGTGTCCCGGGAGATCGCCGCGTTCGAACCCGCGGTGGTGACGATCGGCTCGCTCCAGGCCGGCACCAAGGGCAACGTCATCCCCAGCGAGGCCGTGCTGAAGATCAACGTGCGCAGCTTCGATGACGGCGTCCGCGCTCGGCTGCTCGATGCGATCAAGCGGATCGTGACCGCGGAGGCAGCCGCGTCCGGCGCGCCCGAACCCCCGAGCTTCACCTCGTTCGACCACTTCGACCTGACGGTCAACGATCCGGCGACGGCTAACCGCGTTGGCGACGCGTTCCGGGCGTACTTCGGGGCCGACCGCGTGACCGAGCTCACCGACCCGCTTCCCGTCAGCGAGGACTTCGGCCTGTTCGGGAAGGAGTGGAAGGTCCCTTCCTTGTTCTGGTACGTCGGCGGCACCGACCCGGGCGTCTACCAGCGGGCCAAGGAGGCGGGCCGGATCGCCCAGGACGTCCCCACCAACCACAGCTCGAAGTTCGCGCCCGTCCTGCACCCCACGCTCGAAACCGGCATCGAGACCCTTGCCACGGCCAGCCTCAGCTACCTCGCCCGCTAGCGAACGACGCCTGGCGGTCGTCCACAGCCTCGCGCTGGCGATCGCGTGCCTGATCACGTACGCGCTGACCGTGCACGCGCTGGCACGAATTCATTCCGTGTCCGCCGGCGACGACGTCCTCGGTGGCATCTGGGCGGTGATCGCGACCGTGTTCGTGTACCGGACCAGCTACGACGGCAGCGCCGCCGCCGCCCTCAGTCGGATGGCGGCGACGCTGCTGAGCTTCTCCCTGTGCCTGGTCTATCTGCTCGTCCTGCCGGTCGGTGCCGTCGGGCTGGCGGCGATGATTGGCCTCAGCGCGCTGGGCGCGACGCTGCTCGGCAGACCGCAGGACGCTGTGACCGCCGCCATCACCACGGCGATCGTGCTCGGAGTGGCTTCGCTCAGTCCGCACGAGGTCTGGCAGCAGCCGATCCTGCGACTGGTGGACACAGCGCTGGGGACCGCGGTCGGTCTGGGCACGGCGTGGATCGCGCTGCGGCTCACCGCCGCCGGGGCCGGGGCGGCATGAGCACCGAGCTCGTTCTCCTGGGCACGGCGGGCGCGCCGATGCCGGTCGCCGGCCGAGGAGGAATCGCGTCGGCGCTCGTCGTCGGTGAGCGCGTGTTCGTCATCGACTGTGGTCGCGGAGCGCCGTCCGCCTTCGTGAATACGGGCCTCGACTTCCGGCGCCTGGACGCGGTGTTCGTAACTCACCTGCACGCCGACCACATCGGCGATCTCCCCGGGATGCTGCTGTATCCGTGGGGTATCCGCACCGGGCCGGACGGGCCGCTGGCCCCGATCCGGGTGTACGGCCCCGGGACGACCGACCTCGTGCAGGGGATCCTGGCGGCCTATTCCTACGACCTAAAGGTCATGCCGCTTGACGCGGACATGCCCGATCCCGCGGGGCTCGTACGGGCCATCGAGGTCCACATCCCGGCGCCGGCGGACGGTGGGGGGCGCCGTCCGGTGGTCGTCATGGACGATCGTGGCGTGCGGGTCACCGCGATCGCCGTCACGCACGGCCACGTGATGCCGGCGCTGGCCTACCGCTTCGACACCTCAGACGGGTCTGTGGTGTTTTCGGGCGATACGACGGTCAACGACGATTTGATCGCGCTCGCCCGAGACGCGGACATCCTGGTCCACTGCGTCGCCGATCTCGGCTACCTCGAGCGCCATGGCACGACCGGCGCCGAACTGGAGCGGATGGCGGCACTCCACACCGATGTGTCGCAGGTCGGGGGCGTCGCCGAGCGCGCACACGTGGGCGAGCTCATCCTCACCCACTACCTCCCGGCCGAGCCGGACGCGATCACCGAGGAGGAGTGGGAGGCGCGCGCAGCGAGGGCGTTCACCGGGACAACCACCGCTGGACGCGACGGCCTGCGTCGCGTTCTCACGCGCACCGGAGGGTCAGGCGGCGGAAACGGACCGATTCGATCGACCTAGTCGATTAGGACTGCATTAAGCAGGCTGGCAAGCAACCGGCGCCTCGGTCCAGCAGGAAATATGCTCACGTCGAAGCATGCTGAACGCACAGCGCCGCCGGTCCGGGTTGCGCGGTCGGCGGAGCGAGTCCAAGGCGCTCGACCGGCTGCTGGCCGACGCGTGCAACGACCACAGCGGTGTCGTGGTCGTGCGCGGCGAGGCGGGAGTCGGGAAGACCGCTTTGCTCGACTACCTTGCCGAGCGCGCCGACGGCTTTCGTGTCGCCCGCGCGGCCGGGATCGAGTCGGAGATGGAACTCGCGTACGCCGGGCTGCATCAACTGTGCGCCCCGCTGCTCGAAGGCCTCGAGGATCTCCCGGCGCCCCAGCGGGATGCGCTGTCGACGGCGTTCGGCATCAGCGCCGGTGAGCCGCCGGACCGATTCCTGGTCGGGCTGGCGGTCCTCAGCCTGGTCGCCGAGGTCGCCGAGGCACGACCGTTGCTCTGGATCGTCGACGACGCGCAGTGGCTCGACCGGGTGTCCGCCCAGACCCTCGCGTTCGTGGCGCGGCGACTGTTGGCCGAGCGGATGGTGTTGGCGTTCGGCGTGCGCGAGTCCACCGGCGACGACGTGTTGGCGGGGCTGCCGGATCTCGTCGTCCGCGGCCTAGGCGACGGTGATTCCCGGGCGTTGCTCGACTCGGTGATCAGCGGGCCGGTCGATCAGCGCGTCCGCGATCGGATCGTGGCCGAGACGCGCGGCAACCCGCTCGCGCTCCTGGAGTTGCCCCGCGGGCTCTCGCCGGCGGAGCTGGCGTTCGGGTTTGGGCTGACCGACACGATGCCGCTCGCCAGCCGGATCGAGGAGGGTTTCGGGCGCCGGCTCGAGCCGCTGCCGGTCGGCGCGAGGCGGGTGCTCCTGACGGCGGCGGCCGAGCCGGGCGGCGATGACGCGTTGCTGTGGCGCGCGCTGAGTCGACTCGGCATCGGCCCGGAGGCGGCCGCGGCCGCGGAGGCGACCGGATTGATCGAGCTCGGCGCTCGGGTCCGGTTTCGGCATCCGCTCGTGCGCTCTGCGGCCTACCGAACGGCGTCACTGCTGGACCGTCAGGACGTGCACCGCGCGCTAGCCGACGTGACCGATCCGGACCGTGACCCGGACCGCCGCGCCTGGCATCGGGCGCACGCCGCCGTCGGACCCGACGAGAGCGTTGCCGACGAGCTCGAGCTTTCCGCCGACCGTGCTCAAGCCCGGGGAGGCATGGCCGCCGCCGCCGCGTTCCTCGAGGCAGCGGTGCGGCTGACCCTCGACCCGGCGCGCCGGGCCGAGCGGGCGCTGGCGGCGGCGGAGGCCAAACATGAGTCGGGCTCCCCGGAGGCCGCGCTCATGTTGATCGCGACGGCCGAGGCCGGGCCACCCGACGCCCTGCGCCGCGCGCGCGTGGACCTCCTCTGCGCGCAGATCGCCGCCGGGACGAGACGCGGTGACGACGCACCCCCGCTGCTGCTCAAGGCCGGGAGGCAGCTCGAGCCGCTCGACATCGGGCTCGCTCGCGAGACTTATCTCGAGGCGTTCACGGCCGCCGTGATCGTCGGCCGGCTGTCCCGAGGCGCCGACGTGGTCGAGGTGGCCAGGGCGGCGCTGGCCGCGCCCACGCAATCGACGCCGGTGCGCGCGCCCGATCTCCTCCTCGACGGTCTGGCGTTGCTCGTGACCGACGGGCGCGCGACGGCCACGCCGGTCCTCAAGCTTGCGGTTAGCGCCTTCCGGAACGACGAGCTGTCGACGCACGAGCGACTGCGCTGGCTATGGCTGGCCGGCCGAGTCGCCCAGGACCTGTGGGACGACGAGAGCTGGGAGGTGCTGTGCACGCAACACGTCCGGCTGGCTCGGCAGACGGGCGCGCTGACGGTGCTCCCGATCGCACTCCGGTCCCGGATCTTCCAGCAGGGGTTGTGGGGGGAGGTTGACGAAGCCGCGGCGCTGACCGGAGAGGCAGAGTCGGTCAGCGCGGCGATCGGAACGCAGCTCTCGGCCTACGGCACGGTCGCGCTCGCGGCGCTGCAGGGCAGGGAGGCCGAGTCGGCGGAGCTGACCGAGGCCACGCTCGACGATGTGGAGAGCCGCGGCGAGGGCATGGGCGTGGGCATCAGCCGCTTCACGACGGCGTTGCTCTACAACGGCCTCGGCCGTTACCCCGAGGCGCTGGCCGAGGCCGAGCGGGCGTGCGAGCACGAGGATCTGGGCGTCATTTCCTGGGCGCTGACCGAGCTGGTCGAGGCCGCGGCCCGCTGCGGTAGACGTGAGCTGGCGACGGACGCGCTCGATCGGCTCGCGCTGACCACGCAGGCCGGGGGCACGGATTGGGCCCTCGGGGTCGAGGCGCGCTCACGGGCGCTGATCAGTGAGAACGGGGCAGCCGATGCGCTCTACCGCGAGGCGATCGAGCGCCTTGACCGTACCCGCGTGCGGGTCGAGCTCGCCCGCTCTCACCTCGTCTACGGGGAATGGCTGCGCCGGGAGCGGCGCCGGGTACAGGCCCGCGAGCAGCTGCGCACCGCGTACGCGATGCTGAGCGAGATGGGCGTGGAGGCGTTCGCCGAGCGCGCCCGGCGCGAGCTCGCGGCCACCGGTGAGACCGCGCGCAAACGTACCGATGAGACGCGCGACGAGCTAACGGCCCAGGAGGCTCAGATTGCGCGGCTGGCTCGCGACGGGCTCTCCAACCCGGAGATCGGCGCGGAGCTGTTCATCAGCCCGCGCACCGTGAAGTACCACCTGCGCAAGGTGTTCACCAAGCTCGACATCAGCTCGCGCACGGAGCTCGGCACGGCGCTGCCCGACGCTCAAGCCGTGGCCGTGGCGCCGTAGCCGATGGTCCAGGACGCTCACACACCGCCGGCGGCGGATCTCGACGAGAGGTTCTCCGAGCTGAGGATCGCCGCCTTCCACGCCGCGCTCGAGCGCGGGGAAACCACCGTCGCCGAGCTCGTCGACTGGTACCTGGGCAGAATCGAAGCACAGAACCTTGCCGGCGCGGAGCTTCAGGCCGTGGTGACCGTCAACCCGCAGGCACGTGCCGAGGCCGTCGCGCTGGACGAGTTCCGCGCCACCGAGGGCAGGCTGTCCGGGCCGCTCCACGGTGTCCCTGTGCTCGTCAAGGACCAGGTGGAGACGGCCGGGCTCCGGACGACGTTCGGCTCGATCCTGTTCACCGGGTACGTGCCCGGGGAGGACGCCACGGTGGTCGCGAAATTGAAGGATGCCGGCGCGATCATCCTCGCCAAGACCGCGATGTGCGACTTCGCCGCGGGCTGGTTCTCGTCTTCGTCGCTCACCGACCACACCAAGAATCCGTACGCCCCCGAGCGCGAGTCCGGCGGCTCGAGTGCCGGAACGGCGGTCGGCGTGGCCGCGAATCTCGGGCTGGTCGGGATCGGGGAGGACACCGGCGGATCGATCCGGATTCCGGCCGCGTACAACAACCTGTTCGGCCTCCGGGTCACGACCGGGCTGATCAGTCGTGCCGGCCTCTCGCCGCTCGTTCATTTCCAGGACACCCCGGCACCGGTCGCCAGGACCGTCGCCGACCTCGCGGCCACCCTCGACAGCATCGTCGGCTACGACCCGAAGGACCCGTTCACGGTGACCGCATCGGCGGCGCATGGTCTCGGCGGCTACGCAAAGGCGGTCGCCCTGGAGATCCCGCTCGACAGCTGGCGGATCGGTGTCCTCGAGACGGGCTTCGGCGACGACGACAACCCCGACGCGCGCCCGGTGAGCGACGCGGTCCGGGCGGCGATCTCCCGCCTGCAGGAGCTCGGCGTGTCGACGACCCGCGGGCTCGAGATCGCCGATCTCGCGGGATGGATCGAGCGCACCTCGGTGTACGTCCGACAGTCGAAGGCAGATATCAACGATTTCCTCGCACAGCGACCCGACGCGCCCGTTTCGAGCTTCATGGAGATCTACGACTGCGGTGGCTTCCATCCGCTGAACGACCTGTTCCACGGCATCGCCGACGGGCCTGAGACGGTCGACGGTGACGTGGAATACCTGCAGCGCCGGCTCAACCAGGACCATTTCCGCAGGCACGTCCTGAACATGTTCGCGGCGCACGGGATCGACTTTTTGGTGTACCCGACCGTGCAGGTCGTTCCCCCGACGCGCGCTGAGCTCACCGCCGAGAAGTACCAGTGCCTCACGTTTCCCACCAACACCGTGATCGGCTCGCAGGCCGGCCTCCCGGCGCTCACGATTCCTGTCGGTTTCACGGACGACGGCCTCCCGGTGGGACTAGAGTTGCTGGGGGTCCCGCTGGCCGAGGCAACCATGCTCCAGTTCGCGCGGGCCTGGGAAAAGTCGGCGGAGCCGCGACGCGCGCCTGGCATGTGAGCTGACCGCGCTTCCCGACCGTCCTTCCTGCAGTCGGAGGACAGTCCGCTCCAGACAAGACTGGCCGGTCGCACTGTCCCCTGGCCGATGCGAGGGGGTCATTCACCGTTGACACTGACGCTCACGGTGAATGACCCCCGACCAGTCAGGAGTTCGACGTGACCGATATCAGCAGTGACACGGGACTGACTCATGCATCCGCGCCGGCGTACGGTGCGGCGTCCCACGGAGCCGACGCGGTCGTGGGGGATCCAGCGCGGGCGGTGTTCGGGCAGGTGATGGGGCTCGTGGCCGCGACCGTGGGGTTCGCGGCACTGGGCGCGTATATTGGGCGCGATCTGAGCGGCGGGACCGGGATCGTGGCGTTCGTCGCCGCCTTGGCGTGTGTGTTCGGACTGAACGTCGCCGCTGCGCGCGGGCGGGAGCAGCTTGCCGTCGGGCTGTTGCTCGGGCTCGGGCTGCTGCTGGGTCTGGCGGTCGCGCCCGTGCTCGCGGTCTACGCCAAGAGCGAGCCATCGGTGCTGTGGCAGGCCGCCGGCGCGACTGCCGCGTTCGTCGCGGCGCTCGGGTCCTATGGCTACGCCACGCGCCGGGACCTGTCGTCGTGGGCCCGGACGTTGTTCTGGGCGCTGCTGGGTCTGATCGTGGTCGGGATTGTTCTGCTGTTCGTGTCGATCCCGCAGGCCAACATCATCTGGGCGCTGGCCGGGCTCGCGATCTTCGGCGCGTTCACGATCTTCGACTTCAATCGCCTGCGCCGGGCGAACCCGGCCGGGGCGGTGCCGATCGCGGCGAGCATCTTCCTCGACATCTTCAACGTGTTCCTGCTCCTCCTCCAGCTGTTCGGTGGCGGACGCGACTAGCGGCTCGGTTGGTGCCGGGCCCGGCCGGTATCCTGCGCCCCCGTTGCTCTACGGGAGGGAGTCTCGATGAACGTCAGGAGAACGGCGGTGGCCACGGCGCTTGTGCTCGGGGTGGCCGCCGGCGTGCCCGCCGCGAGTGGCGCAACGTCGCAGAATGCGGCCTACGCCGCGGCCAAGCACACGTGGAAGGTCACGCTGTGCAAGGCGGCGTATCAGCAGGGTGGGCTGTGGCGCCGCGCGGCCCGGGACCTCGACGGCGCGCGTCCACGACCGCACGGCTACCACATCGCCGCCGGCTGGCTGCGTGCGATCGCGAACCTGCCCGAGACCAGCGACACCCCTGCGCAGATGCGGCTGTTCTCGAAGGATGCCCACCGGTTGAACCGCTTCTTCCATACGCCCGGCCTGTACGTGAAGTACACGGGGCAGTGCCCCGGCTAAGGGAACGCCCTCCGCGGTGAGCGGAGGGCGGTCCTGCGGTCGCGCGGACGCCCGGAGCGGGGTGTTGTCAGGCGTGCTGCACCGGCCGGCGCACGCGACTCCCGGAAGCATCGGCACGGTGGCGTTGGGAGATGTCGTGGAGGTAGCCCGCCACCACGGCCTCTGAGATCAAACGAGTGCTCGGTCGCCTGTCCGAGCGCGGCGGGGCGTGTGGCGACCGGCGACCGTCTCGGTGTGACGGCGCGGCGGGAGCGGGAACGCGAGGTGAATGTGTCATGCGGCTTCTCTCTCGAGGTCGAGGTTGATCAGTTGATCGTCGGTTGCCGGAGCGTCGGCCAGTTGCAGCCCGGACCGCGCCCGCCCGGGGCGCAGGAGCACGAAGGCGAGGACGATGCCGGCGGCTATCGTCGCCGCGCCGACGAGGAAGGCCAGGTGGTAGCCGCCGATCAGGGACGTGGTGACCCCATGGTGGGCGGATAGCAGGCCCTTCGTCCGGTTCGCGGCGATCGTGCTGAGGACGGCCAGGCCGAGGGCGCCGCTGATCTGCTGGGAGACGTTGGTGATCCCGGACCCGAGGCCCGAGTCGGCGGGGGGGACGTCGCTCATCGCGAGCGTGAGCAGCGGCATGAACGCGCTGCCGATGCCCAGGCCGATCGCGAAGCAGGCGAGGAAGATCGTGGGGAAGAACGTGGTGCTGGGTCCGACGGTGCTGAACAGCAGCAGGCCGACGACCGCGCTTGCCATGCCCGCGGTGAGCACGCGAAGCGGTCCAAACCGATTCACGAGGCGCGCCGTGACTCCCTGCGAGAGGACGGCGATCGTCAGCGTCCAGGGGAGGAAGGCCGCGCCGGTCTGCACGGCGCTGTAGTGGCGGACGTGCTCGAGGTACAGGCTCCCGAGGAAGAACGTCGAGTACATGCCGGTCACGAGGAAGCCCCTGACGAGGCTGGCGTTGACCAACCCCTGGAGGCGCAGAATGCGCATCGGCATGATCGGGTTCTCGATGCGGGTCTCGACCGCGACGAACGCCGCCATCAGCAGTGCTGCGACGGCGCCGACGCCAAGGACCTGAGTCGAGATCCAGCCGTGGGTCGTGGCTTGGATGATCGCGTAGATCAGCGCCATCAGCGACGTGGTGACGAGGATCGAGCCGACCCAGTCGACTCCGTGCGCGAGGCCGAGCCCGGCGTCGGCGCGGATGAACCTCTGACCGAGGACGAACGTGGCCACGCCGATTGGAAGGTTGACGAAGAACACCCAGTGCCAGCTGAGCGCCTGAGTGAGGATCCCGCCGGCGAGCAGGCCGAGCGAGCCACCCGCGACCGACACGAACACGTACGCGCTCATCGCCCGGGCGCGCTCGCTCGGGATCGAGAACTCGGTGATGATGATCGCGAGGATCACCGAAGCCTGGGCGGCGGCGCCGACGCCCTGCAGGAAGCGAGCGCCGATCAGCGCGCCCTGACTGGGCGCGATCCCGCACAGCACGGAAGCGGCGGTGAACGTGACGAGGCCGGCGAGGAACACGCGCTTTCGGCCGGCCAGATCGCCGATCCGCCCGGCGAGCAGGAGCAGGCTCCCAAACGTGACGAGGAACGCGTTGACGACCCACGTCAGGCTGGACTGGCTGAAGTGGAGGTCGTGTTGGATCGAGGGCAGCGCGACGTTCACGATCGTGACGTCGAGCACGATCATCAGCTGCGCCAGGCAAACGACCATGAGCGCCGGCCAACGTCGGCTGTCCGAGGAAATGGCAGTTGTCGGCGGCGCCTGGCGGCGGCGGGTTAGGGGATTTGTCGGCGGCGCCTGACGGCGGCGCCTTAGGGCTTGCGAGGAGACGAGGTTCATACAGATCCCAACTTGTAGGTGATGCGGTGAGGCGCTAAAATGGAGGCCGCCTCCGAAATAAGTGGAGGCTCCCTCCAGAAATATACGGAGGGTCCCTCCGTTTGTCAAGTGAACCGGCATGAGCACGACCGAAGTCAGCACCGAAGCCTTCATCGCCCGGCCTAAGCGCGCGGATGCCCGCCGCAACTACGAGAAGGTGCTCACGGCCGCGCGCGAGGCGTTTGCCGAGGGAGGGGAGTCCACCGCGCTCGAGGAGATCGCCCGGCGCGCCGGCGTCGGCATCGGCACCCTCTACCGCCACTTCCCCAACCGGCAGGCGCTGCTCGAGGCTCTCTACGTCAACGAGGTCGAGGAGGTCTGCCGGTCGGCGGCCGAGCTCGACGGCGGCGATCCCTGGGAGTCGCTGAATGCATGGTTCGTGCGCCTGATGGGCTATCTCGCGACCAAGCAGGCGCTCGCGCACGAGCTCCTCAACTACGTCGACAGCGACGCCGCGCTGTTCAAGGTATGTCGGGCGTCGCTGTACGACGCCGGCGAGCCGTTGCTGAAGCGCGCGCAGGAGGCTGGGGTCGTCCGCGAGGACGTCGAATTCCCCGAGGTGATGCAGATGGTCATCGGCATCGCCAAGATCCCGGCCGCCGATCCGAGCCAGATCGAGCACATCTTTCGGATCGCGCTCGACGGTCTCCGCTACCGGTCCGAGGACTAGCTAGCTTCGCGGGAGCGCGCCGAGGGTCGCGTGCGCCCGGGGCGGTGCTCCTGTGCGGCGGTATCGTGACGCCGTGTCGAAGCTTTCGGACATGCTCGACGCGGTACGGGCCGCACGCGGTGTCCTTTCCGAGCTCGATCTCGAGGTCGTGCTTCGGCGCCTCGTCGAGACCGCACGCGAGCTGTCGGGGGCGCGGTACGCGGCGCTCGGCGTGACCGACGAGTCAAGGACCGAACTCGAACGGTTCATCGCGGTCGGAATCGACGACGAGACACGCGAGCGCATCGGCGATCTGCCGAGGGGACGGGGCGTGCTCGGCGAGCTGATCGCGCATCCGCGGCCGCTCCGGCTCGTGGACGTCGGCGCCCACCCGCATTCGTACGGCTTTCCCCCGGGGCATCCTCCGATGAACACGTTTCTCGGCGTGCCGGTGATGATCGGCGGCGTCCCGTTCGGGAACCTGTACCTGACCGAAAAGGCCGGGGGCGAGCAGTTCACCGAGGAGGACGAGCAGACGATCGTGCTGCTGGCCGAGCTCGCCGGGGTCGCGATCGACCACGCGCGCCGCTACTCGCGCCTGGAGGCTCAGCGGGCGGACCTTCAGCGGACCGTCGGCGCGCTCGACGCGACGATGCAGATCGCGCGCGCCCTGGGCGGCGAGACCGACCTCGAGGTGATCCTCGCGCTCGTGGCCAAGCGTGGACGAGCGCTGGTGTCCGCGCGGGCGCTCGTGATCGAGCACGAGCACGCCGGGGAGATGGTGATCGCCGCCGGGGCGGGCGAGCTGCCCGACGGTCTCGTTGGCCGGCGCGTCGACCTGCGCGACAGCCTCGCGAGCGCGGCCCTCCGGATCTCGCGCACGCTCCGCCTCGAGGACGAGCCCAACCGAGCGCGATTCGAGCGGCACGGTCTCGGCCGCCTCGGCGTCCGGGCCGACGCCGGGTTGGTGGTCCCGCTCGTGTTCCGCGGACGGGCATACGGAGTGCTGATCGCGGTCGATCGGCTGGAGGGCGGCCCGGCGTTCAGCGGCGAGGACCAGCGGCTGCTCGAGGCGTTCGCCGCCAGCGCGGCGACGGCGGTCGCGACCGCGGTATCGGTGCAGGACGAGCGCCGCCGGCAACGGATGGCGGCGGCCGAGCAGGAACGCGCCCGCTGGGCCCGCGAGCTGCACGACGAGACCCTGCAGAACCTCGCTGCACTCCGGCTCGGACTCGCGGCGCAGCTCCAGCGCTCCGAGCCCGGTCCGCTCGACGGCGTCGTCCGCGACGCGGTCACCCAACTCGAGCGGGAGATTCATTCGCTGCGGGCGCTCGTCACCGATCTCCGCCCGGCCGCGCTCGACGACCTCGGAGCCGAGGCGGCGATCGAGGACCTGGCCGAGCGCGCGCGCAGGCGCGGGCTCGACGTCGACCTCGTCGTCGACCTCGCCCGCGGGCGACGCGGAACCGAGATCGAGACCGCGATGTATCGCATCGTCCAGGAGGCTCTGACCAACGCCACGAAGCACGGCGACGCGGCGCGAGCGCAGGTCGAGGTCGTGGAGGGCGGCTCAACGATCCGGGTAACCGTGCGAGACGACGGGCGTGGCTTCGACACCCTCGCCCACAGCGACGGGTTCGGGTTGGTCGGAATCCGGGAGCGCGTCGAATTGCTCGATGGGTCCCTCGACGTCACCTCGTCGCCCGGCCGCGGCACCACGATCACCGCCACGTTCCCCGCGAGCGACACCGAGCGCGTGCGCGAGCAGCTCGCGGGCGCGACGCCCCCGGATCACACCTGAACGAGCTTGTGATCGAGCGCATACCGGACGAGCTCTGAGCGCGAGCCGAGCCGCAGCTTCTGCTGGATGTGGGCTCGGTGACTCTCCACCGTCCGTACCGACAGGTACAGCTGCTCGGCTATCTCCGCGTTCGTGTGTCCGAGGGCGATCATCCGGAGCACCTCGACCTCTCGTTCCGATAGTCCATCGGGGAGGCCGGGCACGGGCTCGGCCGCGACGCGCGCGCCCAGCCGCGGGTTCAGGTACGGATCGCCTGCGGCCGCACGGCGGATCGCCTCGACCAGCTCGGACTCGGCGGATTCCTTGAGCACGTAACCGATAGCGCCGGCGCCGAGCGCGTGCCGGGCGTAGGCCGGTTCGTTCTGCACCGTGAGCACGACGATCTGAGTGTCCGGGGATTCGGCGCGGATCTCCGGGATCCCGTCGAGGCTCGACCCGCCCGGCATGTTGAGGTCGAGCACGAGCACGTCGGGCCGGTGACCGCGCGTGTAGCGACGGGCTGACTCGAGATCGGCGGCTTCGGCGACCACCTCGAAGTCGTTCTCGGCGTCGAGCACCTGGCGTAGCCCTCTGCGAACGACCGCATGGTCGTCGGCGATCACGACGCGAATCGGCATCTCGATCATCGTATTGCCGCCCGATCCCGCGCCTGCAGATACGGCGCCAGGTATCGGGCCGCGATCTTGGCCGGCGGTGAGAACATGGGCCCATCGCTGACCTGCGAGCTCGAGCCGTGGCCGCCCGTGACACGCGCGCGCAGGTACAACGGCCTCGGACCGCCGATCAGCGCGCCCGAGATCGTCGGATGCAGCGGGCTTGGTCGCACCGGCGCGCCGGCGAGTGCGGCGATCGCCTCGGCGGCCGTGTCCGCCTGCTGCGCGGCGATCCCGCCGTGCTTGACAGCGAAGTCGGTGCAGTCGCCTGCGGCAAACACGCGGTCGAGCCGCGGGACGCGGCAATGGGCGTCGATCGGGATGAAGCCGTCGCGAGCGCCGATCGGTACACCGGGCAGCGACGGCCCGAACAGCTGCGGCAGGGCGACGATCCGATCAACGGTCAGGATCCGCGATCCGGGCGTGATCGAGACGCGCCCCGGCGCCGGCGTGTCAGTGTGAGCGGACGGGACGAAAACGACGCCGCACTCGTCGAGCAGCCGCTGCACCGCGGCGCTTGCCTCTGAGCCGAACAGTGCAAGTGGTGCGGCCTCGGGGGTCAACAGCATGACCGACAGCTCGACGTTCATCTCATAGGCACGACGCGCGGTCATCAACGACAGCTCGTACAGCGGTAGCGGCCAGGGCATCGGCGTCGGGCTGATGAACGCCAGGCTGTGAACGTAGCCGCCCTCCACGTCCTGGATCAGGCCATGGAGCCGTTCGTCGAGCTGAGTGTCGTCGAGTGTCACGGCGTGCTTGAACCGAGGCCGCAACGTCGCTCCGGGCGCCAGCAGCAGCGCGTCGTACTCGAGGGTGCCGCCCGCCTCGGTGTGGACCGTGCAGTGCCCCGGGTCCAGCCACTTGAACGAGTCCTGAACGAGGTCGGCGCCGATGTCGCGGCACATGTCTTCGAGCGGGTAGCGGCTGGCCGTGCTGTAACCGAACGGTTCGCGAACCGTCATCGGTCGGTACACGAACTCGCTCGCCGGCGAGAGCAGGGTGGTGGTGACACGTTCGCCCGCAAGTTCGTGCAGCGCAAGCGCGGCCTCGAGGCCGGCGACCCCGCCGCCGACGATCAGGACTCTGAATGGGGTGGGAGTGATCGAGTTCATGCTCCGAGCCTATGGCGGCCCCGGCCCGCCGCCAGCCGCGCGGTTCCGAAACCGTGCTTCGGAAAACTACGTACGCTCAGGTGGCGCGAGGACGATCCGGCGGCCGGACACCGTCCGTGCCCGGATCCGCATCCAGTGTGGCTTCTCGCCTGGCATCCACGTCTCAAGTCCCAGGCGTTCCACGCGGCGAAGCTCGCTCCGGCTCGAGACCTCCTCGGCCGTGCCGGCGATGATCACGCTCCAGCCCGTATGCGAACTCGGGTCGAGACCGTCGATCTCGAAGGCCGCGCGGCCGTGGGTCAGCATTGCGTGGAATTTCGAGCCACCGGCGGTTCGGAACGCCACCGACTGGGATCGGTCGTCGAACACGTAGTTCACCGGGCGTATGACCGGAGGGTCCGTCCCGATCGCGAGCCGTCCGAAGCTGTGCGACGCCAGCAGCGTCAAGCACTCCTCGCGAGGCAGGACGATGAGTGCATGTTCAGTCAATCGGTTGCAGGCGTCGGAAGTCATGCCGCCACGGTAAGGCGGTTCGCTTGCGGTGACAGCCGTGTAAAGCCGCGATCGAGCGGCGGTTTTTCCTCACGAACCATCGGCAGGCGACGGATGGCCGGGCGCCTGTCCGAGCAGATCATGGTCGGGACAAGCCCGAAATTTCCTGGTGGTTCACCCGCCGGAGGAGGAATACATGTCACGCAAGGTTTTCGACTCCCTCGCCAGCAGCGCCGGCGTGGTTGTCGTCGTAATTCTGTTAATCGCCGGCGGGCTCCTGGCCTGGGGTCACAGCTTCGTCAACAGCAACGTCCACAATCAACTCGCGCAGCAGCAGATCTACTTCCCGCCGAAGGCGGCCTTCGAGCATCCGAAGGCCGGAACGGAGATCACGCCGTCGATGATTCCGTCGGTCTCGAACTACGCCGGCCAGCAGCTTCTGACCGGTGAGCAGGCCAAAACATACGCCGACGACTTCATCGCGGTGCACCTGTCCGAGATGCCGTACGGCGGCGTGTATTCGAAGGTCAGCGCCGCTTCACTCGCCGACCCCAAGAGCGCGCAGCTGCAGAACGAGGTGCAGACGGTGTTCCGGGGCACCACCCTGCGCGGGCTCCTGCTCGAGGCGTACGCGTTCTCGCAGATCGGCGCGGTCATGCTTTGGGGCGCGATCGCATCGTTCATCGGAGCGATCTGCATGGCAGTCCTCGTCGGTCTCGGCTTCTGGCACGCCCGCCGTGCGGAGGTCGACGAGCGGCGGCTGGCACCCGAGGCGGTCGGTGTCTCATGAGAGACGGTCCGACGGCGATTAGATCCAGGAAGGCAGCGCCCTCGCCGGTTCGACCGGCGAGGGCGTCGCGCCGAGGTTCTGCCGGCCGCCAGTCACGGATCCAGGCGGCGGCCGCCCGCAACGCCGGGCGAGCGCCCGGCGCTCGCTACCTGTGGCAGGGCCACACCGCGACCTACGACTACCTGGTGCGAAGCAGCCACTGACGCGCGCTACGCGCCGGTGAACCGCCCGGCGCGCCGCTCGACGAAACTGCGCAACCCCTCGGCGGCGTCCTCGCTGCGAAGGACTCGCGGCACGGTCTGAGCGAGATGTTCGACCGCGGCCCGCTCGGCGGCCGCACGCGCGACGCGAGCATTCGCGAGCGTCGCCTGCACGCCGAGCGGCGCCTGCGCGGCGATGACGCCGGCGATCTCGGCCGCTCGCTCGCGCTGCGTCCCGGCCGGAACGACCTCCTGCACGAGCCCGATCCGCATCGCTTGCTCGGCGCCGAACCCGTCCGCGGTCAGCAGGAAGCGCATCGCGTTGCCCCAGCCGAGCTGCGCCGGCGCGCGGAACGTGGCTCCGCCGAACGGCATGATCCCGCGCGCGATCTCGAGCTGACCGAAGCGCACGTCGTCGGCCGCGATCACGATGTCCGAGGCGAGGGCGAGCTCGATCGACAGCGTGAACGCGATTCCCTGCACGGCCATCACGATCGGCTTCGGGACCTGCTCACCCCAGACGCCGAACGGGTCATACCGCCCGGGGCCCGCCAGCGCCTGCGGTCCACGCTCGGCGACGGCGGGCCCGACCTCGCTCAGGTCGAGTCCGGCCGAGAAATGATCGCCGTGCGCGAATAGGACCCCGACGCGGAGCTCGTCCTCGGCGCCGAGGCGGTCGTAGGCGGCCGCGAGCTGCTCGATCGTGGCCAGATCGAACGCGTTGCGCTTCTCGGGCCGGTTGACGCCGATCAGCAAGACGTGGCCGTCGGGGTCGACGGTGACTCTGTCGGGCAAGGTGCGCGCTCCTCGTTCGGTGTCGTGTCGTACTGTGCCGAATGATGCACGTGGCCCGCGCCGACGATCCGCTCGTGGCCCGCGACTTCCTGGCCGACGAGGCTCTCCTCCGGGAGGTGCTGAGCGACGTGATCCGTCATTGCGACGGTGCCGGCGTGCTCGAGCTGGTGGAGCGCACGGTCGCGCTGGCGAGTGCCACCCGCGCCGGTGACGACTCCGCCCCGGGCGAGCTGACCGCGCTGATTGCCGGCCTGGAGCTCGCGGACATCGAGATCCTGGTCCGCGCGCTGACGCGCTGGTTCCAGCTCGTGAATCTGGCCGAGGACAACGAGCGCGTCCGCCGGCTTCGCAATCACTCCGCCGGCGACGATCCCGAGCCGCGCTCGGGCTCCCTCCTCGCGGTCGTCTCGAGTCTGGCCGAGGCCGGGGTGACGGCCGCCGGCCTACAGGAGCTGCTCGACCGCCTCGAGGTGCGACCGGTGATGACCGCGCATCCGACCGAGGCCCGGCGCCGGACCACGATCGAGAAGCTCGCCCGCGTGTTCCGAGTGCTGCGCGAGCTCGACGAACGCGTCGGCGTCGACCTCGACGACGCGCGTGAGCGACTGCGGGCCACCGTCCAGGAGCTGTGGGGATCCGACGACCTGCGCGCGATCTCGCTGACCGTGATGGACGAGGTGCGCGGTGGGCTCGTTCCGTTCACGACGGCGCTCGCCGACGCGATCCCGCTCATCTATCGCGACCTCGATCGGGCGATACGCGAGCACTACCCTGATGCGGCGATCGACATCCCACCAGTGCTGACGTTCGGCAGCTGGATCGGCGGCGACCGGGACGGAAACCCGAACGTGACCCCGGCCGCGACGGTGGCTGCGCTCGAGCTGATGCGCGAGCACTGCCTCCGATTCCTCGAGGCGAGAGTCGAGCTGCTGGCGGGGCGTCTGTCGTTGTCGGATCGGATCAGTGGCCCGGCGGACGGGCTCGAGCCGATTCTGCGGGCGGGCGACGAGCGGTTCGAGGAGCTCGCCTCGCAGCTGCGCGAGCTCAACTCCGAGGAGCCCTACCGCCGGGCGCTGACATTCATCCGGGAGCGGGTTCGCGCCACAGCCCGCTACGAACTGCCCGAGGGTTACGCCGAGCCGAACGACTTGCTCGCCGACCTGCGGCGGGTCGAACGCTCGCTGCGGGCGCACGCCGGTGATTTCACCGCGGCCGGGGATCTGCGCGACGTGATCCGGCAGGTCGAGGTGTTCGGGTTCCACTATGCCCAGCTCGAGATCCGCGAGCATGCGCGCATCCACCGAGACTCGCTCGCCGAGATCTACGGAGCGCTCGGGATCTGCGACGACTATCGCTCGCTCGCTCGCGCGGACCGGATCGCGCTGCTGTGTCGGGACATCGCCGACCGGCGCCCGCTGGTTCCGGGCAACATCTCGCACTTCTCGGCACGGACCCGGGAGACGATCGAGACGTTCCGGATGATTCACGACGCGCTCACCGGCCGCCACCGGGGGGCGATCCAGTCGTACATCGTCTCGGGCACCGAGGGGGCGGACGACCTGCTCGAGGTGCTGCTGCTGATGAAGGAGTCCAGTCTCGCGAGCGCCGGCGGCCGGGGCGCGATGCTGCGGATCGTGCCGCTGTTCGAGTCCGGGGCGAGCCTGGCCGCGGCCGCCGAGACGATCGACGAGCTTCTGTCGATCTCGGTCTACCGGGAAGCGGTCGCCGCTGTCGCCGACGAGCAGGAGGTGATGATCGGCTACTCGGACTCGAACAAGGACGTCGGCTACGTCGCCTCGGCGTGGGCTGCATACCGCGCCCAGGTCAGGGTCGCGCAGGTGCTGCGCGGGCACGGCGTCAACTGGATCTTCTTCCACGGCCGCGGCGGCGCGGTCGGGCGTGGCGGCGGCCCGACGGCGGGCGCGATCCTGGCGTTGCCGCCGGGTACGGTCGCCGGGCGCCTCAAGATGACCGAGCAGGGCGAGGTGATGAACGCCAAGTACTCGGTTGGAGAGATCGCGCATCGCGAGCTCGAGCTGATGACGAACGCGACGCTGGCGGCGGGGGCGACGCCGGTGGCGGGGGCGAGGACCGCGGAAGCGGCCGGCGCGCGAGACGACTTCCAGCGCGTCGCCGAGGAGATGGCGGACGACTCCTCGCGGGTGTACCGCTCGCTCGTCCACGAGGACGAAGACTTCGTGCGGTTCTTCACCGCGGCCACGCCCGTCGAGGAGATCTCGCGCCTCCGGCTCGGCTCACGACCGGCGAGGCGCAACCCCGCCGGCGGAATCGAATCGCTGCGCGCGATCCCGTGGGTGTTCTCGTGGACTCAATCACGCGTGATCCTTCCGGCGTGGCTCGGCCTCGGCACAGCTCTGGCCGCCGCGCGCGGGCGACACGGCCTCGAATTGCTGCGGACGATGCTCGCCGAGTGGCCGTTCTTCGCCAGCCTGATCTCGAACGCCGAGATGGCGTGCGCGAAGGTCGACATGCAGATCGCCCAGCGATACGCGGAGCTGTGGGACGACCGGCCGGCGCGCGACCGGGTGTGGACGAGCATTCGCGACGAGTTTGAGCTCGCCGAGGGCGAGCTCAAGCTGATCCGCGGTAGCGACGTCCTGCTCGAGGCCGATCCGATCCTCCAGGCCTCGATCGAACGCCGCAACCCGTATGTCGACCCGCTGTCGTTCGTTCAGATCGAGTTACTCCGGCGTCGTGCGGCGCTCGGCGACGCGGTCGACCCCGAGCTCGAGCGCGTGGGCCTGCTGACGATCAACGGCATCGCCAGCGGGCTCCGCAACACCGGCTGAGCTCTCAAGCCCGCTCTATATACACGCGGGCGACGCGCGAATCCCTGACTCATCGAAAACGCCATGGCTGAGCCTTTTATGCTTAGCCTCTTGGCTATAACCGTGACTCAGCTCAACGCGTTTCTCGCGGTCGTACGCGGTGGGTCGGTCACAGCGGCCGCCGATGAGCTCGTGGTCACGCAGCCGTCGGTTTCATCGGCGATAGCGGCCCTCGGGCGCGAGCTCGGATGCGACCTGTTCGAGCGCGCCGGCCGCGGCATCCGTCTCACCGGCGCTGGCCTCGCGTTCCGGCCGTACGCGGAGGACGTCGTCGGCCTGCTCGAGGATGGGCGCCACGCCGCGCGCGAGGCCGCCGACGTGGAGGCTCGGAGAATGCGGATCGCCGCGGTGACGACCGCCGCCGAGTCGTTCGTGCCCCCGCTGATGCGGGAGTTCACCGCCCGGCACCAGGACGTCGAGCTGACTCTCGACGTCGGCAACCGCGAGTACGTGTTCGAGCGCGTGCTGAGCCACCTCGCCGACGTCGCGATCTCGGGCAGGCCGCCGGCGGACGATCGCCTCGTCGCCGAGCCGCTGCTCGAGAACCACATCGTGTGCATCACCGCGCCCGACGATCCGCTGGCCGCGGCCGGCCCGGTGACGGCGGACGCGCTCGCGCACCGCGCGTGGTTGCTCCGCGAGCCCGGGTCGGGCACCCGCGCGCTCGGCGAGCAGTTCCTTCGGGACCGCGGTCTGCGTCCGAGCACGCTCACGCTCGGCTCCAACGGCGCGATCAAGCAGGCCGCCCGCGCCGGTCTCGGCGTCTCGCTGCTGTCGCTCGCCGCGGTCGAGGCCGAGCTGGAGGCGGGCTGGCTCGGCCAGGTCGCGCTCGACGACGGCCCGGAGTCGCGGCCATGGTTCGTACTGCACTCCGCGGTCGGCCCGCTGCGCCCGGCTGCGTCGGCCTTCATCGAGTTCGTTCGTGCCGAGGCCCGCGACCGTGCGAGTTCTCGCGGGTCGTTCACATAGAGAAGCATCTATGTGAGCACGAGAAATTAGAACTTGATATCTATGGCTGGTCGGGCTTACGCTGTCCGCGCTCGACCGAAAGGGATGCGCCAAAACGATGGCACTCACGACCGCAGCACCACCTCTCAAGAAGAAGGACCGCTGGGCCTCCGGCGTCACGCCGTACGCCGAGATGGGCTATTTCGACCCCGACTATGAGCCGAAGGACAGCGACATCCTCGCCGCGTTCCGGATCACGCCGCAGCCCGGGGTAGATCCGATCGAGGCGGCGGCCGCGGTCGCCGGCGAGTCGTCGACCGCGACGTGGACGGTCGTCTGGACCGACCGGCTGACCGCACACGAGCACTACCAGGCGAAGGCCTACGACGTGTCGGCGGTGCCGGGTCGCGAAGGCGAGTACATCGCAAAGATCGCCTACGACCTCGACCTGTTCGAGGAGGGGTCGATCGCCAACATGACGAGCTCGATCATCGGCAACGTGTTCGGGTTCAAGGCGCTCAAGGCGCTGCGACTCGAGGACCTGCGGATTCCGACCCACTACGTCAAGACGTTCCAGGGGCCGCCGCACGGCATCGTGATGGAGCGCGAGTACCTGGACAAGTTCGGGCGGCCGCTGCTGGGCGCGACGGTCAAGCCGAAGCTCGGCCTGTCGGCCAAGAACTACGGGCGCGTGGTGTTCGAGGCGCTGCGCGGCGGGCTCGACTTCACCAAGGACGACGAGAACATCAACTCCCAGCCGTTCATGCGCTGGCGCGACCGCTACCTGCACGCGATCGAGGGCGTGAACCGCGCCAGTGCCGCGACTGGCGAGGTCAAGGGCCACTACATGAACGTGACCGCCGCGACCATGGAGGACATGTACGAGCGCGCCGAGTTCGCGAGGGAGATCGGCAGCATCGTCATCATGATGGACCTGACCGTCGGCTACACCGCGATGCAGTCGATGTCGAAATGGGCGCGGCGCAACGGCATGATCCTGCACCTGCACCGCGCCGGCCATGGCACGTATACGCGCCAGAAGACCCACGGCGTGTCGTTCCGCGTGATCGCGAAGTGGTGCCGGCTGCTCGGGGTCGACCACCTGCACGCCGGCACGGTCGTCGGCAAGCTCGAGGGTGACCCGTCGATGATCGAGGGCTATTACGACACGCTCCGCCTCGACCACGTGCCGGAGAACCTCCAGAACGGCATCTTCTTCGACCAGGACTGGGCGTCGCTTCCGGCCGTGATGCCGGTGGCGTCGGGCGGAATCCACGCCGGCCAGATGCATCAGCTGCTGCGCTACCTCGGCGAGGACGTGATCCTGCAGTTCGGCGGCGGCACGATCGGTCACCCGATGGGGGTCGGCGCCGGCGCAACCGCGAACCGCGTGGCCGTCGAGGCGATGATCCAGGCGCGCAACGAGGGCCGGGACTACTTCCAGGAGGGCCCCGACATCCTCGCGAAGGCCGCCAAGGGGTGCCCGGAGCTGAACGCGGCGCTGCAGGTGTGGAAGGACGTCACGTTCGATTTCCAGTCCACCGACACCCCGGACTACGTCCTCACGCCGACGCTGGCCTGACCTCAAGGAGGACACGATGCGAATCACGCAGGGAACGTTCTCGTTCCTTCCCGACCTCACCGATCAGCAGATCGGCGCCCAGGTCCGGTACGCGCTTGAGCATGGTTGGGCGATCTCGGTCGAGTACACCGACGACCCACATCCCCGCAACTCGTTTTGGGACATGTGGGGGCTGCCGATGTTCGATTTGCCCATCGAGGACGTCGAGCTCGTCATGCGCGAGCTGCGCGCGTGCCGCGAGGCCCACCCGGAGCAGTACGTCAAGGTCATCGCCTACGACGCGTCGTACGGCCGGCAGACGACCGCGCTCAGCTTCATAGTCAACCGCCCGGCGCGCGAGCCCGGGTTCCGGCTCGACCGCACCGATGCCCACGACCGCGTGATGCGGTACCGCCTGCACCCGTACGCGGCCGACAAGCCCGTCGGGAATCGCTACCAGAACGGGTCCGCGGCATGACCGCTCCCGACCGAGTCGGGATTGACGGCCCCGATGTTGCGACGCTCGTGCGCGAGGCGAACATCGAAGGGGTCCTCGACGAGCTCGACCGTGAGCTCGTCGCGCTGCGCCCGGTGAAGACCCGGATCAGGGAGATCTCGGCCCTGCTCGTGATCGACCAGCTCCGCCGGCGCGCCGGGCTCGCGGCGGGACGGCCGAGCCTCCACATGTGCTTCACCGGCAATCCGGGGACAGGCAAGACGACCGTAGCGATGCGGATGGCCGACATCCTTCATCGACTCGGCTACGTCGAGCGCAACCGCGTCGTCGCAGTCACGCGCGACGACCTCGTCGGCCAGTACGTGGGCCACACCGCGCCGAAGACCAAGGAGGTGCTCAAGCGCGCGTTCGGCGGGGTGCTGTTCATCGACGAGGCGTACTACCTGTACCGGCCCGAGAACGACCGCGACTATGGGGTTGAAGCGATCGAGATACTTCTCCAGGTGATGGAGAACGAACGCGACCGGCTGGTGGTGATCCTCGCCGGCTACGAGGACCGGATGGACGAGTTCTTCCGGCTGAACCCGGGGATGTCCTCGCGCGTGGCCCATCACATCGACTTCCCCGACTACACCGCCGCGGAGCTGCTGAGCATCGGGGATCTGATGCTGGCAGCCGAGAACTATGCGTTCTCCGAGGACGCCGAGCAGGCGTTCGGCGAGTACATCGTGCGGCGCATGCGCCGGCCGCGGTTCGCGCACGCTCGCAGCGTGCGTAACGGAATCGAGCGCGCGCGGCTGCGCCACGCCAACCGCGTCTACGACGCGGTGTTGACCGGCGCGGAGCCGACCGTCGACATGCTCCGGCGGATCGAGGCGCAGGACATTCTCAATAGCAGCCTGTTCGAAGAGGACGAGCAAGCGGCGACGGAGCGGCGAGCCGCGTGACATCGCCGGCGAACCAGCGGCGGACCGCACGGCCCGTCATCCTCGGCGTCGTCGGCGACTCCGCGGCGGGCAAGACGACGATCACGCGCGGGCTCGTGCGTGTGCTCGGCGAGGAACACGTCGCGCACATCTGCACCGACGACTACCACCGGTATGACCGCCGGCAGCGGGCCGAGCTCGGGATCACGCCGCTGCACCCGGACTGCAACCACGTCGACATCATCGCCCAGCACCTCGCGCATCTGCACCGCGGCGAGGCGATCCTCAAGCCCGTCTACCGCCACAAGGACGGGACGTTCGGGCCGCCGGTGTACGTCGCGCCTGAGCGCTTCACCGTGATCGAGGGCCTGCTCGGCTACCACCTGCCCGAGATGCGCGAGGTCTACGACGTGCGCGTTTTCCTCAACCCGCCCGAGGAGCTCCGCCGCCGGTGGAAGGTGCAGCGCGATTGCTCGCGGCGCGGGTACACCACCGACGAGGTGCTCGCCGAGCTCGACCGGCGCGAGGCCGATTCGGAGGCGTTCATCCGCCCCCAGCGGCGCTACGCCGACATGCTCGTGTCGTTCAGGCCGCCCGAGGGCGAGCCGCCGGCCGATCAGACCCACCTCGAAGCCGAGCTGACCCTACGCGACGGGCTGCCGCATCCGGACCTCTCGCCGTTCATCAACGGCAAGCCGGACGGGCTGACGCTCGTCGAGCGGGGGGACGAGCGAGTGCTCCGCATCCCCGGGCGCATGGACCCCGGCCATGCGGCCGCGATCGAGGAGACGCTGTGGGAGCGCTTGCACTTCGCGTCGCATCTGCGCGCCCGGCGCCTCGGCGAGTTCACGATCGGGACCGACCTGCACCGGTCGGAGTCGCTCGCGCTCGTACAGCTGCTGATTCTGTACCACCTTGTCACCGCCCGGGCGGCGGTGGCGCTCGGTGGCGAGGGCACGCGCACGCTGTCCGCCGTTGCGATGCCGGCGTAGGGGGCGGATCTATTGGGAGCCAGCGGCGGCGGTAGTCAAGGTTCGCCACCATATTCGGCTAGACCAATCAGTGCTCGTCCTCTTCGACATCGACGGAACCCTGCTCGACGGCGCGACGCGAGGCGCCGGCGAGGCGATGACCGCCGCGCTCAAGGAGGTTCACGGGGTCGACACGGACTCGATCCGAACGCACATCCCGACGGCCGGCCGGACCGACGGCGAGATCGCGCGGGCGATCCTGCTCGACGCCGGCGTGTCCGCCGAGCGAGTCGACGCGCTCGCCGACCGGGTGCGCGACCGTTATTGCGAGTGGTGCGCGCGGCTATTCCCGGACGATCTCTCTGGCTGCGTGCTACCGGGCGTCCGAGAGTTGCTCGACTGGCTGACCGAACAGGGCGGCGTCAAGCTGGCTCTGCTGACCGGGAACTACGAGCCGGTCGCGCGGCTGAAGGTGACGCGAGCGGGTCTTGGCCGGGCATTTGCATCCGGGCAGGGCGCGTTCGGGTCGGACGCCGAGGATCGGACGGCGTTGCCAGAGATCGCCCGCCGGCGTGCAGATATACCCGGGTCACCGTGGCCGCGCGGGGACACGATCCTGATCGGCGACACGCCGCTGGACATCGCGCGTGCACGAGCGGACGGAGTCCGGTGCGTGGCGGTCGCGAGCGGGCCGTTCGAAGCCGGCGCACTGACAGACGCCGACGCCGTGACACACGACGCCCTGGGGCTACGGCTCGCGTTGCACGACTTGGCCGTCGGTCCGTCTTAGCTGTAGCTAGCGTCCGCGGTCAGTTGCCCCCTGGGAGGGTGACCCCCATTCCAAGCAGGACTGCCATCGCGACGAACGCGATCCCAGTCAACAGATCGGTGCGGATGCGCGGCACGAAGTGGGCCGCCGTGCGTCCGATCTGGTGCCCGGCGACCGACATCACAAACGTGATCACCCCGAACAGGATGGGTGCGAGCCAGGGTGAGTACCCGAGGAGACCAAGGCTCGCACCGGCGGCCACGTTGTCGACGCTCAACGGCAGGGGTAGCCCGCGCGTCGCCAACCGCAGGTCCGGATCCGCATGTTCGGGCGACAGCAACGCTTTGACGACTACGAACAGGCCGTATGCACCGAGTCCGATCGCAGCGATGATGTCGGCGGTCGCGTCGATCTTCTGGCTCAGGTAGTGGCCGACGAGGATCCCGACCAGTGGTGCAATGCCATCCCAGAGGCCGAAAATGAACGAAGTCTTGATCGACTGCCGGAGGGTCGGCTTCAGCCCACCCAGCGCGATCGACATGCGGAAGTTGTCCAGGCTGAGCGTGAACCCGAGAGAGATAAGCGCGAACATTCGCGATTTCGAAGCTCAGAATCGAGGCCGGCGATCTGCCACGGCTCGGGCGCCGTGGCAGATCGCATATGGCTTCGGTCGCTGTGCTCTACTCCGGCAACGCGAACGCGAACAGCGCGGACCCTCCCGACTGCGCGAGAGCGCCCGGGTAGAACCCCTCTGTCCAGGCGCCGTACCCGACCGGCACGGCGATGTACTGCCGTCCGTCGACGGTGTAGGTGCTCGGGCTCGAGTGATGGCCGCTGCCGCACGTGTACTCCAGGAGAACCTCTCCGGTGGAGTCGTTGAACGCCCAGTACTTGCCTGCCGGGCCGCCGGCGAACACGAGGCCGCCGCCCGTGGCCAGCACCGATGCGGTCATCGGGTGCTCCTGGGTGAAGCGCCACTTCTCCTGACCCGTGGCTGGATCGATCGCCGAGATGTAACCGGACACATCCTCCGTGTCCACCGCGACGCCCGCGCCCCAATACGGGATGCTCTCCTTGAACTCCCGGCGCCGACGTGTGGCCGTCGCGCCGACGTCCTGCACCGGTGCGTAGAACAGTCCCGTCTTCGGGCTGTACGCCGCGTGCGTCCATTCCTTGGCGCCGGCCGGTCCGGGCCAGAAGTGGACCGGGTCGCCCTCCTTGTCGGGGTACACCCTCGGCGTCACCTTGCCGCTGGCGTCGATCTCACCCCAGGTGATGCGGTCGACGAACGGCACGACCCGGATCAGGCTGAGGTCCGTGCGATCAAGGACAAAGAAGTACCCGTTCTTGTCGAAATGCCCCGAGCACTTGCGCCCGTCCATCTCGAACAGGATGTTCTCCATCGTCGAGTCGTAGTCCCACAGGTCGTGCGGGGTGTACTGGTAGTGCGCCTTGATCTGGCCGTTGTCGGGATCGACCGCCACGACGGAGTCCGTGTAGAGGTTGTCGCCCTCGCGCACGCCGCCGTCGAAGTCGGGACATGGGTTGCCCGTGTTGAAGTACAGGAGGTTGAGCTCCGGGTCGAACGTGGGCGTGGTCCAGCAGTTCGCGCCTCCGCGAGCCCAGGCCTCGCCGTCGGCCGGCCAGGTCTCTGACCCCGGCTCCCCGGGGGCCGGAACCATGTAGCAGCGCCAGACGCGCTCCCCGGTCTCGAGTTTGAAGGCGTCGGCATGGCCGCGCACTCCGAACTCGCCGCCGGAGCTCCCGACGATCACCATATCCTTGACGATCAGCGGCGCGACGGTTGCGCTTTCGCCAGCCCGCACGTCGCCGTACGTCTGGTCCCAGACGAGCTGACCGGTCGCGGCGTCGAGCGCGATCACGTGGGCGTTGAGGGTCGTCATGAAGACCTTCCCGTCGGCCACGGCGCACCCACGGTTGACGTTGCCGCAGCACAGGCGCACGTCATACGGGGAGGCGCGGTGGTAGCGCCACAGCTCCGTTCCCGTCTTGGCGTCCAGCGCCCAGAGCCAGCCATCAAAGCCGGTTACGAACATGATGCCGTCGACGACGAGCGGGGACGCCTCGAACGAGTACGTCGACGCGCCCGAGTGCATGCCGACCGAACCGCACTGGAACACCCACGCGGGTTTGAGATCCTTGACGTTGCTCTGGTTGATCTGGTCGAGTGGGCTGTACCGTTGCCCGTCGTAGGCGCCGTAGTAGGAGAGCCAGTTGTGCGGCTCCGCGTCCCGGGCCTTGAGGATGCGGTCGTAGTTGACGCCCTTGGTCACCGGGGGCGCCTCGCCGGTCAAGCCTGGGCTCAGAATCCGGAAGTCAACTGCAGCCCCTGCATCAACGTACTCAGTCTCGGTTGCCATCAGCTGCTCCTTTCTACGGTCGCGGTTGGGGTGGGCGGTCGAGCTTGGCTTCGTCTGGGACCTCGCCCCCGACGACGATAGTGCCGGTGAGGCCGCCGCCCTCATCGTTTCCGGTCCGCGATCCGTACCAGTAGTAGCCCGGGCCGTCCAGGTTGAGGCTGGCCGTTCCCTTCGAGAAGTTCACCAGCCAGATGAACTTGGCGTCGCCGTTGTTGGGCAGGACCGCGCAGTGGGAGTTGTTGTCGTCGTTGATGATCTCGAGCTCGAGGTCGCCACCGTGCGGCATGACCAGCACCCTCGGCTCGAACACCAGCTCGTCCAGCGGGATCCGGATGGTGGCGTGCATCTTGCCATCCGGTCCCTCCTCGGCCATGCCCACCGAGCCTCGGCCCAACACCGCCCCGACCGTCGTTCCATTCTGCTTTGTCAACCCCTCGATAACACTCTGATCGGCAGTGGCCGTCACGGCGACTCTCTCCTTCCATCGGAAAATGGCGGATAAAAACCTAACAGGGGCGCGACCGTCGCACAACCTGACCGTGAGTGAGAACCTACTCACTGACCGGTCAGGATCACACTGACTGATCGGGCAGGTAGTAACACTGACCGGTCAGGCAGAGTTCAGTGACAGGTCAGACGTGAGACCTCGTCCGCGGTCGGCCGTCAGCCCAGCCGGATGCTGTCGGCGCCGCTGACACGGAGATAGTCGAGCGCAGTTCCGGTGGACTCGCGCAATCCAAGCACGTCAACCAGCGCGGTGTTCCGGCCCCCGGCCAGCCCGTCGGCCAGCAGCGCGCCACCGCGCGCGGCTGTGCTCGCCCGACCCGTAACGAGCGGCACCACGGGGGCGACGGCTTCAAGCGACGACGCGAGCGTCGTGACCAGCTCGGGCAGGCGGGCCAGCCGGCCCGAGACGACGATCTCGTGCGGTGCCGGCACGCTCACCGCCAGTGCCCGCACGGCCTTGGCCGCGGCTTCGATCAGTGCTGTCCAACCTTCCGAGTGCGTGGGCGACGCCCACAACGCGAGGAGATCAGTGACGTCGACCGCGCCCGCCGGATTCAGCGCGCCGCCGCTGTACAGCGTGTCCTTGCGCAACGCCGGCCCGAGCAGATACGCGAGCTCGCCGTCCAGGGCGCCGGCGGCACGCACGCCGAGCGGTCCCGATGACCCGCCCATGCCGTCGACGATGCGTCCGCCGTCGATGGCGAGCGCGGCGGTAAACGCGCCACCGAGTTCGAGCAGCACCATCGCCGTCTCGTGCAGGGCGATCGCGCGGCGCGCGGATTGGTCGACGATCGCGCACGCGGCCGCGCACACCTTGTCCGCCGTCCCGATGTCGATCCGGTTGTACTTGCGGTGACGCGGGACCGACGACAGGTGAATCACGCCCGGGCCGAACACGACCGGAAGGCCGCTGCCGGCGAGCGCTCTGAGCAGCGAGCGCAGCCCGCCGACGCCCGCGTCCGAGCGCGCCTCGTCGGGCCGCACGAGCACCATCTCGGCGAGCTCGCGCTCTCCGACCCGGTCGGCCGCCACGAGCGGCAGGCCGTAGCCGCTCGGCCCGTACACGAGGTCGTATGGACCGTGGTGGGCGAGCGCCTCGAGCAGCGGCGAGCTGTCCGCGCTGAGCGAGCCGGTCTCGAAGACCTGCTCGACGACCGGCTGGCCGTCCTGGAGCACGCACAGATCGAACGAGACCGTTCCCGGGTCGATCCCTGCTACCCGGGGCATATCATTGGGGCCATGAGCTCAACGCAGGACAAACCGCGCACCTACAGCGAAGACGAGATTCCCCAGAAGTTCTCCGAGTACGGCCTCGACAACTGGTACTACGAGGACAAGTGGATCCGGCGCAAGTACAACACCGACGGTTGGCCGACGACCCTGATGGCGGTCAACGCAGTCGGCTATCTGTGCGAGGCGGCCGGCCATCACGCCGATCTGAACGTCACCTGGGGGAAGCTCTGGGTGAAGCTCGCCACGCACTCGGCGGGCGGCATCACCGACAAGGACTTCACGCTCGCACGCAAGATCGAGGACACGATCCTGTGGCGGCCCGAGGGCGACAGTCCGCTCGACGGGCCGATGGGCAAGTTCGTGTTCTCGAAGTAGCCGGCCGGCGTTCGCGGGGCCACATAGTGGGCCGTTCAGGCCCATCGGTCAAATGGCTTCGACGGCCACGTCGTAGACGCCGTCGAGGTCGAGCACCGTGCCCTTGGTCTCGAACATCTCGCGGATGCAGGCCTTCTGGAGCTTCATCTTCGGGCCTCCGACGGCGAGCGCCCCGAGCTTCTTGACGCCATCCTCCTCGTCGAGGTTGTCGCCGCGGTCGACGCCCTCGACGCCGACGGGCTCGGCCGCAGAGTAGTCGACCACCACCTGCATTCCGTCCTGGGCCCAGCCGCTCCGGCGCAGGATCTGAGTGCCGGCCGGTCCGGCCGCGAACACGACCGCGTGGCCGGCCAGGGCCTTGTCGAGGGCGTCGCTCGACTCGGGCTCTACGACCTCGAATCCGGCCTCCTCGGCGACCGGAATGCCCGACGCGCGGCGATGCTTGCCCCCCATCGCATCCGGCGGGAACGTGAACATCGTCACTTCGGCGTCCTCGCGCCGGAGCAACTCCGCCGTGCGAAGGCCGACCGGCCCGACGCCGATCACCGCGGCGCGGGCGCCGTTCAGGTCGACCACCCCGCGGACGCGGGCGACGGCGGCCGCGGCGGTCGTGTTCGAGCCGTCCGAGTCGAGCATGATCGAGGGCTCGAACGGCTTGAAGAACAGCTTCTGGGCGGCCTCGAACACCGCCTCGCCGTCGCGCACCTTGGACCCGCCGACCCAGAACGCGGTGTTGGCGAGGCCGTCAGGCCCCCGCGGGAAGATGGCGCCCTGGACGACATCGGTCAAGTTGTCGGGAGTGACCCCGCCGTACCCCATCACGACGTCCACGTCGGCGTCGTACGCGGCAATCGCGTCGAACGCGCTGGGGTGCGGGTCGGTGTCGAGTTGAATCAGGATCTTCCTCATTGGTTCTCCTCCCGTCGGGGTTCGGGAAAGCTCAGCAGGCCCCAGTCCAGCGGGCCTTCCTGGCGGTAGCTCTTGCGCAGGCCGCGCGCGATGGTCGCCTTCATGAGCTCCTTGCCGAGGTAGAACGCGTGCGCGGCGTCGTCGACTTCGAGTTGGTCGAACACCGCGTACATGTTGGCTTCGCGGACGAACCGGTCGCCGTTGAACGCGTACAGCCAGTCGGCGTCGGCAAACAGCCGGTAATTGGCGTCGGACACCTGGGCCTGCATCGCGCGCAGCTCGTCCTCGGTGGGCGCGCGCATCGACTCATCCTTGCTCGTCACCAGGCCCGAGTCGATGTGCTTGGGCGGCCGCGCCTGGCGCTGGGCCAGGTGCATGATCTGCGCCGCGAGCACCGTCTCGCGCACCGCGCCGCGCGCCCACCCGATCACCTCGGTGGTCAGCACCGCGCCGATGCCGACCTCCTGGCAGAAGCCGATCAGGAGCGCGGTGACTCCCGGCGAGTCGGCCTCGGTGAGCTCGGTGAGGTTCCCGATGCCCATCAGGATCTCGGCGTCGGGTCGGCGGCGCCTGACCTCGAAGTAGCGGGCCAGCGACCCGGCAAAGCCGGAGTTGATCGGAGCCAGGATCGAGTCGAGCAGGTACGGCAGGCCGAGCTCGTCCATCCGCGATGCCATCGCGTCGAGCCCGTCAAGATCGTCCGGATCCTCGGTGATCAGCACCGGCGTAGCGTGGAGCTCCTGCGCGAGGTGCAGCGTGTCCGGCGTGAGGCTGAGCACGTAGTCGACGCCGGCGGCGTCGGCCATGCGGATGTGCTCCGGGTCGAGCGTGTCGATGCTCAGCGACAGCCCGCGTTCGCGCAGTGCCGCGATCGTCGGCGGGCCTTCGGTAAGCCACGAGCGATCGAGCGACAGGCCGAGGTCGATCACGTCGGCGCCCTCGGCCTGGTACGCCAGCGCTCGGTCGATGACCTGGTCGCGCGACAGCGACTGCACGTCGTTGATCTCGGCGAACACGCGCACGTCGCGCGGCCCGAGCTCGGCCCGGATCGCCTCGCGCCCGTACCACTCGGGAAGCGCGCGGACGTCGGCCGGGCCCTTGCGCACCGGCACGCCGGTGGCCTGCTGCAGGGTGTCGACATCTCCCTCGCACAACCCGGGGATCACGATGTTGTCGACGCCGGTCGGCAGCTCAAGCCGCCGGGCGATCCAGCGCGTGGTCATCAGCGCCGCGACGCTGATGTTCATCACGGCGATCTGGTGATCGATCTCGAGTTCGGACACGATATTCCGGACCGCCGGCTCGGCGAGGCGGCCGGTGACGAACAGCGTGTCAGCCAACGGTGCCGCCGTTGACGTTGACCGCCTGTCCGGTGACGAACGCGGCGGCCGGCGAGGCGAGCCACACGGCGGCGCCCGCGATGTCCTCGGGCCGGCCCCAGCGCCCGAGCGGCGTGGCGCCGGCGACCTTGGCGTAGAAGGCGCGGTCGGCGCCCGCTCCATACGCGGTCTCGACCCACCCCGGGCACAGCACGTTGACGCGGATGTCGGGGGCGACCGACCGGGCGAATGACTTCGAGAAGCCGAGCACCCCACCCTTGACGGCCGCGAACAGCTCGGGGTTGTCGCCTTCCATCCCGTCGATCGTGGCGTGGTCCCAGCCGATGTTGATGATCGAGCCTCCGGGGCGCATCCGCTTGGCGACGAGCCGCGAGCAGCGAATCGTCGATTTGAGGTCGACGTCCACGAGCACCTCTAGCTTGCGCTCCTCAGGCCACGACCTGGCCTCCCCGGTAAGCACGTCGGCGCCGGCGTTGTTGACCCAGACATCGACGTGCTCGAGCTCGGCGAATGCCTGTTGCACGATGGACGTACAGCCTTCAGGCGTGCCGAGGTCGGCCTGCAGAAGCGGATGTTCTCGGTCGCCGAGCTCGGCGGCAAGCGCCTGCGCGGCCTCGGTCGAGCGCCAGAACCCGATCCCGACCCTTGCTCCGGCGTCGGCGAACGCGATTGCGATCGCCCTTCCGATCCCGGAGCTGGCTCCGGTGACGACGGTGCGCAGACCGGCGAGCGGCAGCTCTCCGGTCTGCGCGGCCAAATCGCTAGCCCTCGGCGCCGCCGGCGAACGGGTGACGCGAGTCGGGCGTGTCGGCGAGGACCTTGTCGATACTCGGCTCACCGCCCATGGCGCGGGCAATCGAGGCCTTCACGGCCTCGTAGTTCCAGTCGTAGATCTTCTTGTCGTCCTCGGCCTCCCAATGGATGAAGACGCTGACGATGATGCATAGATCGTCGACCTGGTCCTTGGGGATGACGCCGTCGGCGACCGAGTCCACCACGGCACGGGCGACCGCGGCCTGAGCGGGACCGAACAGCTGCACGGCCTGCCTTGCCCCCCCGATCGTCACCTTGTTGCTGAGCACCGTGTCCGGCTTTGCGGGCAGGTTTGGGGTGACCACGGCGAGCAGGTTGGTGTGACCTTGGGACTCGTTGATGAAGGCCTCGGCGAATGCTTCACCGACCGGTCCACTCTTTGACCCGATGAGCAGGTCGATGTGGGCTACCTCGTTACCTTCGCCAACCAGAGCCTCGCCGGTTGCCAGGGTGATGGCCATGAAGTGAGTCTCCTCTCTCCTATCGTATGGTGAGCGCAGTGGACGCAACCCTAGCTCACTCCAGACTGAGCCGGGACTTACTCGCACATAACGTCGAGCTCGCGTGCATCCTCGAAGTGTCCGCGCCGAAGGCCGGCAACATCACGCCCGCCCACGACTTCACCGACACGACGTACGGCGACATGGTGCGCTCGGCGCTCGCGCTTGGACCGGTGTTCGCGCGCCGCCGGGCCCGCCGCCGCGGCGTCGGCGGAATGATCGCGGACGGCGTGCGCGCGACCGCGCGCGTCACCGACGCGAACACGAATCTAGGGATCGTGCTGCTGTTCGCGCCGCTGATTCGCGCCGAGGCGACCAGACAACCAGGCGAGCCGCTGCGGGACGCGACCGAGCGCGTGCTCGCCGCGCTCGACGTCGACGACGCCGCCGCCGCGTTCGCCGCGATTGTCGAGGCGCACCCAGGCGGGCTTGGCGACGCGCGCGAGCACGACGTGCGCTCGCCGGCGCACGTCACCCTACGCGAGGCGATGGCCGCGGCCGCACACCGCGACAGCATCGCGTCCGAGTACGCGACCGGATACGAAATCGTGTTCGACACCGGGGTCCCGCTGCTCGCCGACGCGGTGCGCGACGGCGCCGGCACGCTCGACGCGATCGCGTCGCTCCACATCGCGCTGCTCGCATCGCACGTGGACACCCTGATCGAGCGGAAGGCCGGAGCGGCCGCGGCGAAGGCGGTGAGCGCGGCCGCGCGCGAGGTCCGCGACGGGACGCGCGCGCTCCAGGAGTTCGACGCCTCGCTGCGCGGACCAGACCATCGGCTGAACCCTGGTACGACCGCGGACCTCGTGGCCGCCACGGTGCTGGTGGCGCTGCTCACCGGGACCCAGCTCCGATGAAGGTGCTCGTGGTCGCGGCCAGCGCGCGGATGCTCGCGCAGCTTGCGGTGGCCGACGGCCACGAGGTGACCGCGCTCGATCGCTTCGGCGACGCCGACCTGCGAGCGATCGCCCCGGGAGCGACGGCGCCGAACAACGACGGCCTGGCTGCGCTCGCCGCGAACGTCGCCGCGGACGCGGTCGTGTACGGCGCGGGGTTCGAGAACCGGCCCGACCTGGTGGCCTACGTGTCGGCCGGGCGTGAGCTGCTCGGAACGCCCGCGGAGCTGCTGGCGTCCGTGCGTGACCCGTGGGCCGTGGCGGCGGCGGCGCGTGCCGCGGGAGCGCACGCACCCGAGACGCACCCGGCCGGTGAGCCCGTGCGCGGCCCGGGTCCATGGGTGCGCAAGCCGCTCCGCGGCGGCGGCGGCCGCGGAGTCCGGCGATGGGCCGGCGGCCGTCTGGCGCCGACGGAGGTCCTCCAGCGCCGGGTCGACGGGCTGTCGTGCTCGGCGGTGGCGATCGCCGACGGGCGGCGCGCCACCGTGCTCGGCGTGACCGAGCAGCTGCACCGCCCGCGTGGCTTCGGGTGGATCGGAAACCTCACCCCACCGCGCCTGCCCGAGGCCGAGCTGGCCGAGCTCGACGGGCGGCTGCGCGCGGTCTGCGGCGAGATCGCGGCCCGGTTCGGAGTCCGCGGAGCGTTCGGCGTCGACGCCGTGTGGGACGGTCGCGACGCCTGGGTGCTCGAGGTCAACCCGCGGCCGCCGGCGTCGCTCGAGCTGTTCGGGCCGGGCAGTTTCGAGGCGCACGCCCGCGGCGCGCGCGGCCTCGGCCTCCCGGCCGCCGGCACGCCCCCGGCGAGCGGGTGTGCGAAGGTGAAGCTCGTGCTGTTCGCATGCCGTGATGTTCGCGCTCCCGATCCCGGCTGGTGGCCGGCAGCTCTCGTGCGCGACATCCCGCACGCCGGCGAGACGTTCAGGCGAGGCGCTCCGGTGTGCACGTTGATCTCGGCGACCGCGGACCCCGACGAGCTCTCCGCGCACGGGGCGCGGCTGATGAACGCACTGCCCGAGGCGGTGCTCGCCCATGGCTGAGCTCGGCCCGGTGACGTGCGCGGGCTGTGGCCTGCTGTGCGACGACGTCGTGCTCGACGCGTCCGGCGACGTCGTCCGCATCCGGCCGAGCTGTGGGCTCGGCGCCGAGTGGTTCGCCGCGCGGGTCGGCCCGGCGGCGAGCGCGCCGGCGGCCGCGATCCGCGGTCAGCCGGTCGACGTCGACGCGGCGGTGAGGCGCGCCGGCGAACTGCTGCGTGGAGCGCGGCGGCCGCTCATACATGGGTTCGGCGGCGCCACCGTCGAGGACGCACGGGCCGCGGTCGCGCTCGCCGACCGGCTGGGAGCGCTCATCGTGACCGCGAGCCTGGCGGACGCGTGGCCCGGTGCCCCGGCGGTGCCGTTGCGCGGCGCCTCGACCGCGACGCTCGGCGAGATCCGCGATCGCTCGCGCGTCGTCGTGATCTGGCGCGAGGATCCCGAGACGACGCACCCGCGGTTGCTCGAGCGGCTCGGCCTCGCCGCCGGCGCCGTCGACCACGACCGAACGCTTGTGGTCGTCGACGACCGCGACACCGACACCGCCCGGCGCGCCGACGTGCGCCTTCGCTGGGCGCCCGGGCACGATCTCGACGCGCTCACCAGCCTGCTCGTGCTGCAACGTGGACTCGAGCTGCCCGCCGGCGAGCTTGCGGACGAGCTCCGCATGCTGATCGGGCGGCTGGGCGCCGTGCCGCACGCGGCGTTTGTGTACGGACCCGGTCTGGCGGGCGGCGCCGGAGGCCAGCGACGCGCGCTCGCGCTTCACGAGCTCGTGCGAGCGCTGTGCCACGACCGTCACGCGGTCACGCTCGAGCTGCCCGCCGCCGCCGGGACGCGGAGTGCGGACGACGCGCTCGTCTGGCAGACCGGGTACGCCCGGGCGGTCGATCTCGCCTCCGGTCATCCCGAGCTCGTCACCGCGACGCGGCCGCTCGCCGCCGGCGAGGGCGTGGACGTCGCGCTCCGCGTCGAATCGGCCCCGGCGGAGCTGCCCGCGGGTGTGAGCGAGATCGCGCTTGGCAGCGCGCCTCGCGCGGATCTCGATGACGTCGAGGTGTCGATCCGCACGGCGGCCGCCGGCGTGTCGGCGAGCGGGACCGTCCACCGCCTCGATGGGGTGCCGTTGACCCTCCAGGCGCCGCTGCCCGGCGGAGCGCCGACCGCGGCGGCGCTGCTCGGGCGGCTGCTCGCGGAGGTGAAGGCGTGACCGAGATCCGGATCAGCGGCGGCGCGGTCCACGACCCGGCAAACGAGGTCGACGGCGACGTGCGCGACGTTTGCCTCCGCGACGGGAAGGTGGTCGACGACGTCGGCCCGGGCGCGCGCCCGATCGACGCCCGCGGGATGGTGGTGATGGCGGGCGGCGTCGACATCCACGCCCACATCGCGGGGCCGAAGGTGAACGCCGCGCGCAAGCTGTCGCCCGACGAGCGGCGCGCGGACCCGATCGACCGAACCGAGGCGCTGCGGTCGGGCACCGGTGGCCTGGTCCCGTCGACGTTCGCCACCGGCTATCGCTATTCGCTGCTCGGCTACACCACGGTCGTCGAGGCGGCCGCCCCGCCACTGGCCGCGCGCCACGTGCTCGCCGAGCTGCGCGACACGCCGCTGATCGACAAGGCGTTCCTGATTCTGATGGGCAACAACCAGGTGCTGTTCGAGCTGATTCGGGAGTCTCGCGCCCCCGGTGGGACGGGCGCGCAGCGGATCAAGGACGCGATCGCGTGGTGGCTCGACGCCACCGGCGGCTACGGCGTCAAGCTCGTGAACCCGGGCGGGGTGGAGCTGTGGAAGCAATCCGGCGGCGTGATCGAGTCGCTCGACGAAGAGGTGGCGGGCTTCGGGGTGACGCCGCGCGAGGTGATCGAGGCGATCGGCGGCGCCGTCGACGAGCTCGGGCTCCCGCATCCCGTACACGTCCACGCCAACAACCTCGGCGTGCCGGGCAACGCCGACACCACGCTCGAGACGATGCGAACGCTGTCCGGGCGCCAGGCGCACTTCGCCCACCTCCAGTTCCATTGTTATGGAGGCCGGCCCACCGAGCCCGGCGGCGGGGCAGGTGGGATCACATCACGCGCGCCCGACCTGCTCGACTACCTGCGCGACCATCCCGAGATCACCGCCGACGTCGGTCAGGTGATGTTCGGGCCGGCGATGACGATGACAGCCGACGCGCATGTGTCGGCCGTGCTGCGCGACCTCGGCGCCGACAAGTGGCTGAACCACGACACCGAGGTCGAGACCGGCTGCGGAATCGTTCCGTACACCTACAAGGCCGGCAACTACGTGCACGCACTCCAGTGGGGGATCGGACTCGAGCTGTTGCTGCTCGGCCAGAACCCCTGGCAGGTGATGCTCTCTACCGACCACCCCAATGGCGGCTCGTTCCTGTCGTACCCGAAGCTGATCCGGCTGCTGATGGATCGCGCGTTCCGCGAGGATCAGATCGGTCGCGCAAACCAGCGGGCCGTCCGGCGGACCGCGCTGCTGGATGGACTCGACCGCGAGTACACGATCAACGAGATCGCGATCATCACCCGCGCCGCGCCGGCGCGCCGGCTCGGTCTGCGCGACAAGGGCCACCTCGGGATCGGCGCCGACGCCGACGTGACGATCTACCACGACCGCGCCGACCGCGAGGACATGTTCGGTACGCCGCGCTACGTGATCAAGGGTGGCGAGGTGGTCGTCGAGGAAGGTGAACTGATCCGCCCGGACGACGGCGTCCTGCTGTCGAGCCACGCCGCGTTCGATCCCGAGGTGAGCGGCGTGCTCGAGCCGCTGTTCGGAGACCGCTACACCGTGGCGTTCGAGCATTACCCGGTTCGGGACCCGGCACTCCGCGAGCCGGCGCGCGTCGTGGAGGCCGGGGGGCCATGAGCGGCTACACGCTTGGCGACGTCGAGGTCGCCGACACGTTCGCCGAGGCGTTCCCGATGCGGTTCGCGCGCCTGGTGATCACGGCTGCCACCGACGCCTGGGCGCTCGAGGCCGCCCGCTCGATGACCGGCTTCGCCACCTCGGTGATCGGCTGCAAGTGCGAGGCCGCGATCGAACGCGCGCTTTCCGGGGAGGAAACGCCCGACGGCCGTCCGGGGATCGCCGTGCTGCTGTTCGCGATGGACCGCGACGGCGTCGGCACGCGCGTGATTGAGCGTGTCGGCCAGAGCGTGATGACCTGCCCCACGACCGCGTGCTTCGATGGGCTTCCGGAAGCCGAGCGGACCGTGCCGCTCGGCCGGAGCCTGCGGTACTTCGGCGACGGCTTCCAGGCGAGCAAGGTGATCGCCGGTCGGCGCTTCTGGCGGATCCCGGTCATGGAGGGCGAGTTCCTCGTGTCCGAAGCGGTCGGTGTCGGCCGCGGCGTGGCGGGAGGAAACCTCGTGATCGGCGCCGGCGACGACCCTCGCGCGCTCGCGGCCTCCCAGGCGGCTGCGGAGGCGATGCGCGGCGAGGGCATCGCGCTCCCGTTCCCGGGCGGGATCGTCCGCAGCGGCAGCAAGGTCGGGGCGCTGACGTCGAAGTCGCTGCCGGCCTCGACAAACCACCAGATGGCGCCCACGCTACGCGCCCAGGTCGATGACACGCTGGTCCCCGAAGGGGTCGGCGCGATGTTCGAGATCGTGATTGACGCCGTGTCCGAGGACGCCGTTCGCGAGGCGATGCGCCGCGGGCTGCACGCCGCCGCCGGCGCCGGCGCGATGCACGTGACCGCCGCGAACTTCGGCGGCAAGCTCGGCGAATTCCAGTTCCCGCTGTCGGAGCTGCGCGACCCGCCGTGACGGTGACGCTGACCTTGCGAGCGCAACCGCCGGCGCGCGTGGAGGCGGCCGCGCTGGTCCCCGCCCGCCTGGTCGGGTTGCACGCGTCCGCGGTCGCCGCGCTGAGCGTGCGCTGCGCCGGCGAGTCCGTGGCCGTGGGCGACCTGTTCGAGGTGTCCGGCGCCGGCGTCGAGGAGGAGCGGCTCGTGCTCGCCGGCGACCTTCACCGGGTCGACGGGATCGGGGCCGGCATGTCGAGCGGCGAGATCGAAGTGCGCGGCGACGTCGGCGCGTGGGCCGGCTCGGAGATGGCCGGCGGGCTGTTGCGGATCTTCGGAGATGCCGGCGCGCGGCTCGGGGCCGCCTATCCCGGGGCCCGAGTGGGGATGATCGGCGGCGAAATTGTCGTGTCCGGGGACGTCGGGGAGGAGGCCGGCGCGGGGATGCGGCGCGGCCTGGTCGCGGTCGGCGGCCGGACGGGGAACGGCGCCGGGCTGCGGATGCTGGCGGGCACGGTGATCGCGCTCGGCGGCATCGGCGCGGAAGCCGGCCTCGGCAACAAGCGGGGCAGCCTGGTCTCCGGCCGGGCAGTGGACCCGCTGCCGGCGTATGCGTTCGCCGCGCGCTTCCATCCCCCGGCGCTCCGACTGCAGTTGCTCCGAGTCCGGGAGCTCGGCCTGACCGTTCCCGACAAGTTGCTGCGCGGAAGCTGGGCGCGGTGGTCCGGCGACCGGACCGCCGTCAGCCGCGGCGAGATCCTGATCTTCGACGACGATGGGGAGGAGGGCGCGTGAGCCTGTCGATGAACGAACGTGCCGCGGCGCTCGTGGACGCGATGGCGGCCGACGCCGATGCACTCGGAATCGAGGTCCGCACGCTCGATTCGGGCGCGCGGGTCGTGGACTGCGGGGCGCAGGCCCGCGGCGGGCTGCAGGCCGGTCTCGCCTTCGCGGCCGCCTGCATGGGCGGGCTCGGCCGAATCGATCCGGTCCCGGTGCTCGTCGGCGCCCGGACCTGGCCGGGGGTTGGCGTGACGGTCGACGACCCGGCGGCGGCGTGCCTGGCGTCGCAGTACGCCGGGTGGAAGCTCGAGCACGACGACTTCTTCGCGATGGCCAGCGGCCCCGGGCGCGCACTGGCGCGGGCCGAGGATCTGTTCGAGGAGCTGGCCTGGCGCGAGCAGGCCGACCGGGCTGTCCTGTGCCTCGAGACGGCCCAGGACCCGCCGGCCGAGATCGTCGAGAAGGTCTCGGAGCGCTGTGGTGTCGAGCCCGGCGCGGTCACGTTCCTGATCGCGCCGACGGCGTCGATGTGCGGCTCGGTCCAGATCAGCGCCCGCGTCGTCGAGACCGCGCTGCATAAGCTGCACGAGCTGAGTCTCGACCCGGCCCGGGTCCGCAACGGATGGGGCTGCTGCCCGATCGCGCCGGTCGCGAAGAACGACCCAGCCGCGATCGGCCGGACCAACGACGCCGTGCTGTACGGCGGGACCGTGCACCTATGGATCGAGGGCGAGGACGACGAGGTCGCCGGACTCGCCGGCCGGCTGCCGTCGGCGGCCTCGGACGCTTTCGGCACCCCGTTCGGCGAGCTGCTCGAGGCCGCCGACTGGAACTTCTACGACGTCGATCCGATGCTGTTCAGCCCGGCCTCGGTGACGCTGACCAGCACGAAGTCCGGGCGCGCCCACCACGCCGGCGCGCTCGCGCCCGAGGTGCTCGAGCGCTCGTTCGCCTCGTGAGCGGACCGCTACGAGTCGCGGTCCTCGGCGCGTCGGGGTCGTGGCACACGCGCCGGCTTGTTCGGGTTTTCGCCGCCCGCGGTCACGAGGTGGTGGCGATCCCGGCCACGCGCCTGCGGTCGATCGTCGACGACGACGGGGCGGCGCACGTGCTCGGGCCTGACGGCGTAGTGCTCGACGCGCTCGACCTGCTGATCGTGCGCGGGCTACCGCGCGGCTCGCTCGAGCAGGTGATCTTCCGGATGGACGCCTTGCACGTGCTCGCCGAGCAGGGCGTCCGGTGCGTCAACAGCCCGCGCGCGATCGAACGGACCGTCGACAAGTCGTGGGCGGGCGCGGTGCTCGCGCTCGCGGGCGTGCCGACGCCGCCGACGATCGTGTGCGAGCTCTACGACGGCGCGATGCAGGCGTTCGACCAGCTCGGCGGCGATGTTGTCGTCAAGCCGCTGTTCGGCGCGATGGGCAACGGGATCGTGCGCGTCGAGGACCGCGACGTGGCGCACCGGGTGTTCCGCGCGCTCGAGCTCGAGCGGACCGTCTACTACGTCCAGCGAACGGTCGCGCCCGCCGGGCGCAGAAACCTGCGCGTGCTCGTCGTCGCCGGCGACGTCGCGGGCGCGATGGAGCGCGTGACCGACTCGTGGCGAGCCAACATCGCGCGCGGCGCCCGGGCGCGGGCGGTGGCGCTCAGCGACGACGAGCGACGGCTCGCGCTTGCGGCGGCGTCGGCGGTCGAAGCCGACGTAGCCGGCGTGGATCTGCTCGTCGCGCCCGGCGGCGAGATCGTCGTGCTCGAGGTCAACGGGATCCCCGGCTGGCAGGCGCTCCAGTCGGTGTGCGCCCACGACCTGACGGAGGTCGTGGTCGGCGCGTGCGAAGAGCTCGTCACAGCGTGAGGCGGCCCTCGTGGAGGGCGGTGGCGACGAGCGCGCCGGCGGCGCCGGCCGACTCGAGCGCGCGGAGGTCCGCGTCGTCGCGCACGCCGCCGCCGGCGTAGATCGCGATGTTCGGGAGGGCCTCCACCAGCTCGGCCACCGCTTGCAGCGGGGGTCCGCTTCCGCTGCCGACGCGGGCGAGGTCGATCACAAGCACTTCGCGCGCGTTCAGCCTTTGCGCGAGCGGCGCCGCGGCGGCGGGGTTCCGGCCGGCGAGCTCCGGGTCCGGCGAGATCAGCCGGCCGTCTCGCAGGTCTACGCTCAGGACCGCCTGCGGTCTGGCGGTTCGCGGGCGGGGCGGGAGCGCGCCGGCAGCGATCGACTCGGTGCCGATCACGTTCCGCGCAACGCCAGCGCGGGCCAGCGCCGCAGCGTGCCTGGCGGTGGTGGCGCCCGCGTCGACCCACGGCTCCGCGACGTCGGCGACCGCCCTGATGGTCGCCACGTCGATCGGTCCCCCGCCGAGCGCGTCGAGGTCGGCAACGTACAGGCTGGAGGTACCGGCCGCGGCGCACAGCGCCCGCGCGACCGCGACCGGCTCGCACCCCTCGACGAGCGGACTGTCGAGCGGCGCGTACTCGTCGCGACGGCCGCGGCGCGCGTGGACGACGATGCCGTCCTTGAGGTCGATCACGGGAACGATCAGCATCCTCGCGTCATGATGCCTGGATGGCTCCGGTGATCGGGCTCGACGTCGGCGGCGCGAACACCAAGGCGGCGGTGGTCGACGGTGATGGGGCGGTGCGGATCGTGTCCGAGCCGTTCGAGGTGTGGCGCGAGCCGGATGGCCTGTCGGCCGTGATCGCCGGCGTGGTCGCGCAGTTAGCGACCGACGGTGCGCCGGTGGCGCTGACCACGACCGCGGAGCTCGTCGACGTGTTCGCGAACAAGCGATCGGGGGTGCTGCACGTGCTCGACGCCGCTGGCCGTGCGCTGCCGGGACGGCGGGTGCGCGTGATCACCACCGCCGGCAAGCTCGTCTCGCTCGAGCAGGCGCGCGCCGCGCCGCTGGCGTGCGCGGCCGCGAACTGGGTGGCGACCGCGATGCTCGTCGCGCGGTCGCTGCCGGACGCGATCCTCGTCGACTGCGGCGGCACGACCACCGACGTGATCCCGATCGCCGGCGGCGAGGTCGCCGCGGAGGGGCGCACCGACCTCGAGCGGCTGCTCGCCGGCGAGCTCGTCTACACCGGCGCGCTGCGGACCAACGTCGCCGCCGTCGTCTCGCACGTGCCGGTCGGCGGCCGGCGCTGTCCGGTGTCGTCCGAGCTGTTCGCGATCGCCGCCGATGCGCACCTCCTACGCGGCAGCGTGACCCGAGGGCAGTGCACGTGCACGTTTCCGGACGGTCGCGGCACCGCGCCGGCGGAGGTCCGCGCGCGGCTCGCGCGCCTCGTGTGCGCCGAGCCCGAGCAGCTCGCCGACGGCGACCTCGAGGCAATCGCCGGCGCCGTGGAGGAAGCGCAGGTTGCGGCGATCGCGGCGGCGCTCGCGCGCGTCGCCGGCCGGGTGGGCGCCGGCGTGCCGGTGATCGCGGTCGGAGTCGGCGCGTTCCTCGCGCAAGCGGCGGCGGCGCGCTGCGGGCTCGTGGTCCGCCAGGACGCGGGACCGCATCTTGCCGGCGGCGGCGGAGAGGTCGCCGCGGCGGTCGCGCTGTCGGTGCTCGGCCGTGAGTGACCCGGCGCTGCTGGTCGTCAAGGTCGGCGGCGGGCTCCTGCGCGACCAGGGGCTCGAGGGCCTGCGCCGGGGGTGTGCGGAGGTCAGTGCGCTGGCGCAGGCGCGGCGGGTGCTCGTCGTCCCCGGTGGCGGTCCGTTCGCGGACGCCGTCCGCGCGGTCGACGAGCGCGTGGGGCTCAGCGACCAGGTCGCCCACGTGCTGGCGATGCGCGCGATGGATCAGCTCGGCGTGCTGCTCGCGGAGCTGCTGACCGATGCCGAGCCGCTGAGCGCGCTCGTCGCGCCCCGGGCCCTGGGGCTGCTCGAAGCGGCGCCGGCGTTCGCCGGACGCCCCGAGGTGCCTGCGTCCTGGGCGGTCACGAGCGACTCGCTCGCGGTGCTCGCGGCCGGCGCGATCGGGTCCCAGGAGGCGGTGCTGCTAAAGCCGGTGGCGGGCGTGTTCGCCCGCTGGCCCTCGGAGGGGGACGCGCCGCTGCCCGCGCTCACCGCGGACGAGCTGGAGGCGCTCGAGCTTCGGGCCGTGGACCCGTACCTGCCCGAGGCTGTCCGCCGGACTGGGGTCACGGTGGTGGTCCGATCCCCGGATGGCCTCGGGACCCGCATTACCTCCCGCTAGACGTCGGAGTTTGGCGATCCAACTAACACATGCGTACTTGCAGCGCCAATCCTCGGAGCTCTCCGGCGGCGGCCGCGACCAGCTCCGCTTCAAGCGCGGCCGCGCGGTCGCCGCCCTGGCAGACCGCGGAACGTACCCCGACCACGTCCGCATCGACGCGGCACAGTTCGCCGGCGCGCAGCTGCCCCGCGACACCGAACATCCCGCCGGCCGCGCGGGTGCGCGCCACCAGGCCCGCGACGTCGCCCTCGGACAGCCACGCGTACAGGCCGCGCCCGTCCTTGACGAACGTGTCGACGAGCGCCCCGGCGATCCCGGTCAAGCGCACGACGTCGGGCAGCGTTGCCGGCGCGAGCGCCGGCGGGTCGAGCGCGCCGGCGTCGGCGTAGGCGGCGGCGATCACGTCAGCCCGATCGCCGACGGCGTCCGCCACCGCGCGCATGACCGCCACGGCGCGGTCCAGATCAACCACGCCGCGCAGGCCGACCTTCACGAATGCCGCGCCGCTCAACACTGCACCGCGCGCCGCCATCGCCGCCGTGTGGGGAAGGTCCGGCAGGTCGCCGAGAGCCACGCTGACCGGGGCGGCGCCACCGACCGCGTCCACCACCTCGGACAGAACGCGGGGCGCCGGCGCGCCGAGCGCGCCTTCGCTCGGATCCTTGACGTCGATGATGTCCGCGCCGCCGGCGAGGGCTCGCCGCGCCTCGGACGCGGACACCACGCTGACGAGCAGCCTCACGCCGCGGCCTGCCCCGCGCCGTCGCGCTCCACCCACGCGCCCCGGCGATCGAAGTCGACCACGCGGACGTCGACATCGGGACCCGCCGAGGCACGCAGCCCCTCCGCCGCGTCGAAAGCGCGCTCGGCACTCTCGACGATGCCGTACACCGACGGGCCCCACGAGCTCTGTCCGACCGCTCCGACGCCGAGCGCGAGCAGCGCATCGACGACCGGAGCCGCGCGCGGATGAAACACGCCGCCCTGGCGCGCCGCGAACATCGACCCGATCTCGCGCTGGATCTCGGTCAGCGCGGCGCCGAACTCGTCGATGTCCGCCGCGAGCAGACCGGGGAGGAGGCCGGTGAGCAAGACCCGCGAAACCCGCGGCTCGATGGCGACCGGGTCGGCCTGCAGACCACCGAAAAATCTCTCCTCCTCATCCCCCGACAGACCCTCGGCGCCGATGGGCAGCGCGAGCACGCACCGCCACCGGTCCGGCATCGGATGACGCGCCACCAGCGGGCTGATCGGATCGCGGTCGCGCACGCCGGCCTCGATCACCAGCCCGGGTGCGGCGAACGTCCAGGAACCCACGCTCGACCGAGCTCCTCGCCCGCTCGCGTCGGCCAGCCGCTCGGGTCCAGCCGGGACGCCCGCGAGCTCGGCTACCCCGCGCGCGATCGCGAGCCCGAGCTTCGTTCCCGATCCGAGCCCGATGTGCGGCGGGATCTCCTCGCGTACCTCAACCTCGACACCCGAGGTGAGACCGAACGCGGTGCGGGCGCGCCGCGCGAACTCGAGCGCGCGCGCGTTGTGCGGCCCCGGCGCGGTGACCTCGTCGCCCGACCGCGAGCTGACCCGGACGACCACTCGCGGCGACTCGACGCCGACGCCGCACCCACCGAACCGGCGCGTGCCGATCCCCGCCGGATCGAGCATCCCGAAGTGAAGCCGCGCCGGCGCGGTGACGAAGACGTCGGTCACGCTCGCTCGGCGACGTAACGCCGGACGTAATCCATGGCCGCGCGCTCGCGCGGTCCCGCCGTCTTGTCGACGAGCTCCTGGAGGCGCTCGAGCTCCGCTCGAACGCGGTCGCCACCCAGCCACCGTACCCGCGATGCCACGATCGACGCTTCGACGGCAGCGTGCCGGGCGCGGCACAGCCCAAGCGGTGGCTGGCTACCCGTCCCCGAGGCCACGACGCGGGCCCGCACGCGAGAGCGCGGGAGATCGTCGTCGCCCGCCACGATCTCGGTGACGGCCACTTCCCGCCACGAGCTCGCGTCCTCGATCACCCATCCGTCGACGTGAAGCGCGGGGCGCATCGTGGGCTGCGGGTGGCCGAGCGCGGCCTCCACGAACAGCAGCACGTCGTCGGTGAGATGGACGACCGCTTCGCCGTGAAGCCGCAGGTTCCGCAGCGTGCGGGTGGCGTCGAACGGCCAGAACACGAGCTCGTCCTCGCCCCAGCGCACACCCATCGCGGCGCAGTTCACCGCGCCGTCGCGCCCGGTTGTCGTCACCACGGTCTCGATCAGCGGCGACGGTTCACCAGCATCAGCCGACAAGGCTGAAGAACTCCTGGCGCGTCCGCGCGTCGTCGCGCAGCGAGCCACGCAGCGCGGAGGTGACGGTCCGCGCCCCCGGCTTGCGGATGCCGCGGATCGTCATGCACATATGCTCGGCGCTCAGCACGACTCCGACGCCGCGGGGTGAGAGCTCCTCCTCGAGCCAGTCGGCGATCTGGACGGTCATGCGCTCCTGGAGCTGCAGGTCGCGGGCGAAGAACTCGACCACGCGCGCGAGCTTCGACAGCCCGATGATGCTGTCTCCGGGGAGATACGCGACGTGCGCCACGCCGTGGAACGGCAGCAGGTGGTGCATGCACAGCGTCTGGAACGAGATGTCGCGCACGAGCACGAGCTCGTCGTAGCCCTCGTTCGGAAACACGGTCGCGCCGAACTCGGCGGGCGTCACCAGCTCTGCGAACGAGGCCGCGACCCGGCGCGGCGTGTCGAGGAGACCGGGGTCGTCGGCGTCGGCGCCGATCGCGCGGAGCAGATCACGCGTCGCTTGCTCGGCTGCGGCGAGGTCGAGCTTCGAGCTGTCGACGATGCGCCCGGGCGTGGCCGGAGCCACGGCTCTCATGTCGCCGTCTTCACGGTTCATTGGGCCAGCGTAACGCGCGGCCGCCGACTGTCGCTGAGGCGCGTGGCCAGCTCGACCAGCATGCGGACGCCGTAGCCGGACGCGCCGGTGCCGAATGCGTCGCCGCGATCGTCGTCGATCAGCGCTGGGCCGAGCATGTCGACGTGCGCCCACGGCCCGTCGCCCGCGAACTGCTGGAGGAACGTCGCGGCCACGATTGGGAAGCCAAAGCTCTTGCCGGCGGTGTTGCGCAGGTCGGCGACGTTCGAGTCGATCAGCGTGCGGTAGCGAGGGTGAAGCGGCCACGGCCAGGCGAGATCGCCGCTCGCGTTGCCCGCCTGTACCACCGCGTCACGCCAATCTTCGTCCGGGGAGAACACGCCGGCGTAGACGTCGCCCATGCCGGCGCGCATCGCGCCGGTCAGCGTCGCGAGGTCGACGAGGTGAGTCGCTCCGTCGCGACGGGAGTACCACAGCGCATCGGCGAGGATCAGGCGTCCCTCGGCATCGGGATTGTTGACCTCGACGGTGAGGCCGGCCGCGGTCGTGATCACGTCGGTCGGCCGGATCGCGGTGCCGCTGAGCATGTTCTCGCACGCCGGCACGACTCCCGTGACCGACAGCGGTAACCCCAGCTCGGCGATCGCGCCGAGCGCGGCCAGGACGGCGGCACCGCCACCCATATCCGCCTTCTGACGGACGATGTCACTCTGCGGTTTCAGGAAGTAACCGCCGGTGTCGAACGTGACCGCCTTGCCGATGAGCGCCAGCCGCGGCGCGTCCGGCGCACCGCCAGGTGTGTGTCTGAGCACGATCAGCCGCGGTGGGATCGGGCTGCTCCCGCCGACGGCAGCCAGCGCGCCCAGGCCCGCACTGACCGGGTCGACAATCTCACTGTCCAGGTGGGCAAACTTCACTGCCCGATCGGATAGTCCCGCCGGCGTCACCACGTTTGCCGGCGCGTCCACTAACTCCCGGGCGACGTTCGTCCAGCGCGCCACCAGCGCCGCGCGATCGGCAACCGGCGCGAGCTCTTCAGGGCATCCGCAGATCACGAACCGCTCGACCTCGGCAGGCGGCTTCCCGCTCCGCCAGCGACGCCCGTCGTAGGCGCCGATGACCGCTCCTTCGGCGAGCGCGCGCACCTGCTCGTTCAGGGCGATCGGCAGCGCGGAATCGAGCGCCCAGGCGACTTTTCCGCCGTCCCGGCATGCCCGGACCGCGCGCGCGGCCGCCGTCCGCAGTCCCTCGGCATCGGGCTCGAGGGCGATCACCGCGAGCGGGGCGCGGGCGTCGGCGGGGTCCCGGTATACGACCGCGACCGGGTTCGCGTCGGCCGCCGCGCGCGCCGGGACACCGAGCTCGGACGCCCGCTGCCCGACCGCCACGGCGACGAGGTCAGCGCCGACGGCGTCCGGATCGGCCGTCGTTGTTACCGCGATGACCATCGTCCGGAGGCTCTTTCAGCGGCTTGCACTCGATGTGTAAGATGCGGGCCCAGACCGCTGAACTCTAAAGAGGGAGAGGCATCCTATGAATTGGACCAAGCCGACGTTTGAGTTCATCGAGATGTGCTCGGAGGTCACCTCCTACCTCTACCACCGGTAGAGACGTGAAGCTGGCGTGGCCTTTGGCACCCGCCTGAGGCTGCGCAAAGCTTCGTCTGCCGCGTGCGCGTTCGGATCCTCGGCTCGGCCGCCGGTGGGGGCTTTCCGCAGTGGAACTGCCGCTGTCCGACGTGTGAGGCCGCGCGCGAGGGTGCACGCGCTCGACCCCGGACGCAGTCGTCGCTCGCGATCCGTGGTGGCGAAGGTCCCTGGTTCCTCGTAAACGCGTCGCCAGACGCCCGCCAGCAGCTCGAGGCGCTGTCCGGGGTCGGCGGGGACGAGGTTCGCGGATCGCCGATCGCGGGCGTGCTGCTGACCGACGCCGAGATCGATCACACCGCCGGGCTGCTGCTGCTCCGCGAGTCGGCGGCGCCGGTGCGCGTGTACGGCGAGGCCGGCGTGCAGCGCGCACTCACACACGGTTATCCGGTGCTGCCGATGCTCGAGCGCTACTGCGGGGCTCTGTGGCACCTGCTTGAGCCCGGACGCGTGCAGCCACTCGACGGTTCCAGTCTCACGGTCGAGCCGTTCCCCGTGGGCGGCGACGCGCCGCGCTACCTCGACGGATCGGGCATCGCGCTCGAGGCGAGCGGGTTCGTCTTCCGGGACCGCGCCGGCGACGGTGTCCTCACCTACGCGCCGGGTCTCGCCCGCCTCGACGACGACGTGCTCGCCCGGTTCGCCGCCAGCGATCTCGTGCTCGTCGACGGCACCTTCTGGCGTGACGACGATCTCGCCGGGCTCGGCATCTCGAGCCGCACCGCGCGCGACATGGGACACCTGCCGCTGTCGGGCCCCGACGGAACGCTCGAGGCGCTCGCGCGACTCGAGCGACCGCGCAAGATGCTCGTCCACATCAACAACACAAACCCGATCCTGCTCGAGGATTCTCCCGAGCGAGCGGCCGTCGTGGGGGCGGGAGTCGAAGTGGCTTACGATGGACTCGAGGTTGAACTGTGACCGAGGAGTTCATCGCCGAGCTGCGCGCCCAAGGCACGCGTTACCACAATCTGCACCCTTTTCACCGTCGCATGGACGCTGGTGAGTTGACGCGCGCGGAGCTCCAGCGCTGGGTCACCAATCGCTTCTACTATCAAAAGTGCATTCCGCTGAAGGACGCGGCGATCCTGTCGAACTGCCCCGAGGTCGCGGTCAGGCGCGAGTGGATTCAGCGGATCATCGACCACGACGGTACATCGGACAGCGCGGGCGGGATCGAGTCCTGGCTTCGGCTCGGCGAGGCGCTCGACGTCTCCCGCGACGAGCTCGAGTCAGAGCGCGGCGTTCTGCCCGGGGTGCGGTACGCGGTCGACGCGTACGTGAACTTCGCGCGCCAGAAGCCGTGGGTCGAGGCGGTGGCGTCGTCGCTCACCGAGTTGTTCGGGCCGTCCGCGATCCGCGTGCGGCTCGAGGCACTGGAACGCCACTACGCGTGGATCGATCCGGCCGGCCTCGAGTACTTCCGGACGCGGCTCGTGCTGGCGCCACGCGACGCGCAGTACGCGCTCGACCTCGTCGCCGATCGCTGCCGCACGCGCGAGCAGCAGGACGCCGCGGTGGCGGCGTTGAAATTCAAGACCGAGGTGCTGTGGGCGCAGCTCGATGCCATCGAACGCGGCGACTCCCAGAATTGGACCGCACCCGAGGCGGGTGGGATCGAGTCATGACACGGCCCCGCCTTGTCACCGGCGCGCGCCTGCGCTACGACGACGTGCGCGAGGAGCACCTGCTGCTCGTCCCCGAGGGCGCCGTGCGGCTCAACCCGAGCGCGGCGGAGGTACTCGAGCTGTGCGACGGAGAGCGCTCGGTGGACGACATCGTCGGCGTCCTGAGCGCGCGCTACGAAGGCGCCGACCTCGGTGACGACGTGCGGGAACTGGTCGACGGGATGTCCGAGAGAGGGCTGTTGGTTGATGCCGGCGCCTAAGCCGTTCACTCTCATCGCCGAGCTGTCCTACCAGTGCCCGCTGCACTGCCCGTACTGCTCGAACCCCCTGGACATCGGTCGTCCGGCGTACCGCCACGAACTCGAGACCGAGCACTGGGTTCGCGCGTTCGCCGAGGCACGCGGGCTCGGTGTGCTCCAGCTCGCGCTGACCGGTGGCGAGCCGATGCTCCGCCGCGATCTGACCGAGCTGTGCGCGGCGGCGCGCGAGGCGGGCCTGTACTCGTCGCTGATCACCGCCGGCACGCTGTTCACGCCCGAACGCGCGCGGGAGCTGAAGGCGGCCGGGCTCGACCATGTCCAGATCTCGATCCAGAGCCCGAACGCGGAGGAGAACGACCGGATCGCGGGCAACCGGTCGTTCGGGAAGAAGCTCGTCGCGGCGCGCGCCGCGCGTGAGCTCGACTTCCCGCTGACGATCAACTGCGTCCTTCACCGGCAGAACCTCGATCGAATCGAGGAACTGCTCGATCTGACGGTCGAGCTCGGGGCGCAGCGGCTCGAGCTCGCGAACACTCAGTACTACGGATGGGCGGTCGTCAACCAGGAGGCTCTCCTGCCTTCCTGGGAGCAGCTCCGGCGAGGGGAGGAGGCGGTCAAGCGCTTCCGCGAACGGGTCGGTCCGAAGGTCGACGTGTTGTGGGTGCTCCCCGATCTCTACGAGGATCTGCCGAAGCCCTGCATGGGCGGTTGGGGCCGGACGGCGATGGTCGTCGCTCCCAGCGGCGACGTGCTGCCGTGCCAGGCGGCGTCGACGATCCCGGGGCTCGAGTTCGCGAACATCCGCGAGCACTCGCTCGAGTGGATCTGGAACGAGTCCGACGCGTTCACTCGCTTCCGGGGCACGGACTGGATGCAGGAGCCGTGCCGCTCGTGCCCGCTCGGGCGTCAGGAGGAGGACTGGGGCGGGTGCCGGTGCCAGGCGCTGCGGCTGACAGGCGACGCGGCGGCGACCGATCCGGTCTGCCGCCTGTCGCCGCACCACGAGCAGGTCGTGTCGGTGCGCGAGTCGGCGCAGACCGACACTGAGGCGCCGCCGTCAGGCGCCGCCGACCATCCCCCGTTCGTCTACCGCACCATCAAGCGGCCGGCGCGGGTCTGAGTCGTGGGCGCGGGCCGGGGTTCGGCACACTATTTCTGATGGTGCAAGACCCTTACATTCCGGCGGGCGCCGGCGGGCTCAGCGTCCCGCTGGCTGATCGCGACACGCTGTCGGTGTTCCCGCGGATGTCGACGTACTCGCAGATCGTCGCCAAGCTGCAATGGGACCCGATGGCGATCGACCTCGAGCCCGACGCTCGCGCCTGGCCTGAGCTGCCGGATGACCGGCGTCGCCGGCTGACGACGCTGATCGCCGGCTTCCGCGTGGCCGAGGACGCCGTGGCCGAGCATCTCACACCGTTCGCTGACATCGCCGAGCACGTGGACTCGATGATGATGTGGATCTTCTTCCTGCAGCGCCGCGACGAGGATCGCCACACCCTGTTCTTCGACCGACTCGCCGCCGAGGTGCTCGGGCTGCCCGGCGACACCCCGGCCGAGCGGCTCGCCGCAGCTCGAGAGCACGTCCCGGACGCGCTGCTCACGCTGTTCGAAGAACGCTTGCCCACGATGGCCTCTGAGCTCGCGGCGAAGCGCACCGGCCTCCTCGAAGGCGTCCGGCTCTACCACATGATCCTCGAGGGAGCCGTGTTCTCCGCCGGTCAGCGCGCACTCCTTGACGACCTCGAGGACGGCGTCCTGCCCGGCGCACGCCGAGGCGTCGAGCGCGTCGAGCTCGACGAGCGCTGGCACGTCGGGTTCGGCGTGCGCTGCTTGACCGCGGCCAAGGATCCGGACCGGCTGGTCGGCGATCTGCTCACGCGCGCCACTGAGGCAGCCGCCGCGTGGGGCGACGCGGTCCCGGCCGCGACCCGTGAATTCGCCGTGGAGCTTTGCCGGCGCCGGCTGTCGGTCGCCGGGCTCGCCGACGCGCTGCCGGCGGTGTAGCCGGCTCGGCTCGGTTTATCCGCGCGGCCATAGGTGTGCCTCGCCTCGGTTGGTATCCCACTGCGATGAGATATCTCACCGACGGCACCCATCTATACGAAGTCGTCTCGCGGCGCAGCGTGCAGAACTACGGGCTGCTTCGAGGGACTATCCGCTACGTAGTCATCCGCGACTGCGTTAGCGAGGCGACGGCCACGATCGACGACCTGCATCTGGCCGTCCTCGCTGAGGTTCGATGATCGCAAATAGCGGAAATTCGGGTAGCACTGGTCCGTTCATATAGTGCAGATCCGCACGTGCGATGCGGACCGGGACCAAAAGGCAGGGTGAACGGGATGAAGTACCTCACGGATGGGATGCACCTCTACGAGGTCGCCTCGCAGCGAACGGTCGAGAACTACGGGCTGCGACGAGGCACGATCAGCTACACGGTGATCAGGGATTGCGTCACCGAGGCGGTTGGGCGGATCGACGACCTGACGCTGGCGGCGCTGTCCGAGGTGGCGGTGAGCGCTCGCGCCGCCTGACCGCGACGACGATCGCCCGGGTCAGGTGGAGACCGCGATCGCGGCCGCGACGTAGGCCACATAAAGGCTGGTCAGCGCAGCTCCCTCGGGCCGGCCCAGCCGCTTGCGGACGACGAGCAGCGCGGCCAGGATCGCCGGGCTCGCGACCGCGACCGGCAGGTAGAAATGGGTGGTCTGCGTCCCGAGCGTCAACGGCTTGACGAGCGCGATGATGCCGGCGTTCAGCGCCGCGAAGTGAACGATGGTTCCGGCGATGCTGCCGAGGCCGATTTCCGGGCGGCCACGTCGCGCCGGGACCGCGAACCGGGCGAGTTCCTCGGCCTCGATCGCCGCTGCCAGTGCGGTGTTGCCGAGCAGCGTCTGTGGGATGCCGAGCTGGCGCACCGTCGCGCGGAGGCCCTGGCCGATCAGCCATCCCCCGCCGGTCAGCAGCGCGAGTCCGACCAGCAGTCGCAGCCCGGGGCGCCGTACGTGCTCGTCGTCGTCCTCGACGCCGAGCAACCGACGTCCCGAGCGCGCCAGCCCAACCAGCGCTACCACCGACCAGACGACGAGCACCCCGCCTTCGATTCGTGAGATGTGCCCGTCGATCGCGAACGCCAGTAGCGGCAGCGGCGACACCGCTGTCCAGATCGCAAAGCGCGTCGGGAGCTCGACCCGGATTGGCGCGATCAGCCCGCCCAGGCCGGCGACGCCGAACGCCAGGAACGTCACGCCGCCGAGGAACGTGCCGGCGGCCGCCCCGGGCAATCCCTTCGCGTTGGCGGCGATCCCCGTCGCGAGGTTCTCGGTCTCAAAGCCCGACAACGCGACCGAAAGCACGAACGGGGCGATCCCTAGCGCCAGGGCGACCCCGAGCAGGCCGTCGACGAACACGTCGGCGGCGAACACGACCACGCCGACTCCGGCGATGAGGACGACAACACCCGAGGCTCCGGACACGCTAGTAGCTGCGAACGAGGCTGCGTCCCGGGCCGTCAGGACGCAGGCTGCGAGCGACGTCCTCGCGCAGGTCGTGACCGAGTCCCGGCCGCTCGGAGGGGATGACGAACCCGTCGCGCCACGTGAACGGCGGGTCGGTGAGCTCGTCGTAGAGGCCGCCGAAGCGCTCGATCCCCTCCATGATCAGGAAGTTCTGCGAGCTCAGCGAGAGCTGGATCGACGCGGCGGCGATCATCGGCCCGGCGTACACGTGCGGGGACACCTGCACGTAGTGCGATTCGGCCATCGTCGCGATCTTCCGCGCCTCGAGGATGCCGCCGACCGTGCCCACGTCGAAGTTGAAGATTGACGCGGCGCGGTGCTCGAGCAGGCGCGCGAACTCGTACTTGGAGACGATCCGTTCGCCGGTGGTGATCGGGATGGTGGTCGCGCGCGCGACCTGGGCGAGCGCCGCCATGTTCTCGGGCGGGACGGGCTCCTCGAACCAGAGGGGGTCGTACTTCTCGACCCGTCTGGCGAAGCGGATCGCCGCGGCCGGGGTCATCTGGCCGTGGGTGCCGATCAGGATGTCGGCCGCGTCGCCGACCTCGTCCCGGATCGCGCCGATCACGGCTTCCGCGGTGGCGAGCGCGGACATCGTGAACTGGATCGGAACGGTCTGGCCGAGCGCCTGATCGTCGCTGATGCTGAGCGCGAACGGGTCGAGCTTCACGGCGGTGAAGCCGAGGTCGACGTAGTGGCGCGCCCGGGCCGCGGCGTGCTCGGGATCAAGCCACAGCTCGCGCAGGCTCCGGCCGAGGTCGTGCTCGCCGGGCGCCGCGTACAGGTAGGTGTAGGTCCGGACCCGGTCGCGGACGCGCCCCCCGAGCAGGCGATGCACCGGCTGGCCGAGATGTTTGCCGACGATGTCCCAGCACGCGATGTCGAACGCGCTCAGAATCGCGAGCTTGGTCAACTCGGGGACGTGGCTGTAGCCGGCGCGTCCGTAGATCCGGTCAAACAGCTCCTCGGCGTTGTGGGGGTCGTGGCCGACGAGCGCCTGGTCGACGAGGTCGTCGATCATCGCGGTCACGACGGGCCACCGGAACCCGATCGAGAGCAACATCATCTCGCCGTAACCGGAGATCCCCTCGTCGGTGTCAAGCCGCAGCAGCATCCAGTACGGCCCGCCGGGATGCGGGGGCGGCACCTCGATCGGAAACGTCTCGACGCCGGTCACCTGCATGCGATCCTCGACCCGTAGAGGTCGACGCCCACGCTAGCGGATTAGGTCGAGGGGCTTCCGCAGGCGCGGGCCTGCCGCCGCGGGGGGGTCGTCAGCTCCGGACTCCGGCACCGCGCGGATCGTCATCGGCGGACGGCGCCGGAGCGGCCTCCGCATCGCCGAGGTCCTCGGTGTCCTGGGGAGGTCTTCTCGTGGTCTGCCGGGGCAGGCGACCGGCGCGGCGCGCCGCGTCAGTCAGCAGGAACTCGATCTGGGCGTTGATGCTCCGCAGGTCCTCGTCGGCCCAGCGGCGAAGGGCCTCGAACAGGCGAGGGTCGAGTCGGAGCAGGAAGCGCTTGCTTTCAGGCATACGAGCTCGACCTCACGTGTAGAGCGTCCCGGTGTTGATCACCGGGGTAGGGGAGTGGTCGCCCGAGAGCACGACCATCAGGTTTGACACCATCGTGGCCTTGCGCTCGGGGTCGAGCTCGACGAGGTCCGAGTCGGCGAGCTGCGCGAGCGCCATCTGCACCAGCCCGACCGCGCCCATGACCATTGTCCGGCGAGCGGCGAGGATCGCCTCGGCCTGCTGGCGCCGGAGCATGACCTCGGCAATCTCGGGCGCGTACGCGAGGTGCGTCAGCCGCGTCTCGAGGATCTCGATGCCGGCCAGCCGCAGGCGAGACTGGAGCTCGACCTGGAGGGTGCCGCGGACCTCGTCGGCGTTTCCGCGCAGCGAGGTCGTGTCCGGCTTGTAGTCGTCGTATGGGTACTCGCTCGCAACATGGCGGAGCGAGGTCTCGCTCTGCACGGTCACGAACTGCTCGTAGTCGGCGACATCGAACACCGCCTTGGCCGTGTCGACGATGCGCCAGACGACGACCGTCGCGATCTCGATCGGGTTCCCGCTGGCGTCGTTGACCTTGATCCGCTCGCTCTGGAAGTTGCGAACCCGCAAAGAGAGCTTGTGCTTCTTGGCGAACGGGTTGCACCACCACCAGCCGTCCTGAGTGACAGAGCCGATGTAGCGGCCGAACAGGACCAGCACCCGGGCCTCGTTCGGCTGGACGACGAAGAAGCCGCCGAACAACGTGCCGGCGACGGAGATGATGACGACGCCGAAGGCGATGACCCCGCCGTCCTTGCCGGCGGTGGCCGCTATCGCGATCCCCAGGGCCAGCGCGGCGACCACGGCGATCACCGTCGGCAGGCCGGGTATCACCCAACCTGCTCGTTGCTCGTGCGCCTGCTCCGTTCCCGTCGGGCTCGGTGGCGGCGCTGCTTTTGCTACGTCTCGATCCGATATCACATGCATATTGTATCACCATCAACGGCGTGATATCATGCTCATATCGTTCGAATATATCGAGAAAGACGAGACGCGTTATGAGCATCCAAGAGCTGATTCCGACCGACATCGGAGTATCCGCGTCGGTTCCGAGCGACCCGTCGACGCCGGCGGTGATCGAGGTGTCGCGCCTGCGCAAGGTGTACGGCGCTACGGTCGCGGTCGACGACGTCAGCTTCGCGGTTCACGCCGGCGAGATCTTCGGGATTCTCGGCCGCAACGGCGCCGGCAAGACCACGACTGTGGAGTGCATCACCGGGCTGCGAACCCCCGATCGGGGCGAGATCAGCGTGCTCGGTCTCGACCCGCGCCGGGACCGTCGGGAGCTTCACGAGCGGGTCGGTGTGCAGCTTCAGGAAAGCGCCGTGCCGGACCTGATGCGAGTCGAAGAAGCCGTCGAGTTGTATGGCTCGTTCTACCGCGAGCCTGCCGACGGGCGCGAACTGATCGCATCGCTCGGGCTCGAGGACGCACGGCACACGTACTTCAAGCACCTCTCCGGAGGGCAGAAGCAGCGGCTGTCGATCGTGCTCGCGCTGATCGGTCAGCCCGAGATCGCGGTGCTCGACGAGCTGACCACCGGACTTGACCCAGAGGCTCGCCGCGACACCTGGAGGCTGATCGAAGGCATCCGTGCGCGCGGGGTGACGATCGTGCTCGTCACGCACTTCATGGAGGAGGCCGAACGGCTGTGCGACCGCGTTGCTCTGATCGACCACGGCCGGGTCGTGGCGCTCGATCGGCCGGCCGCGCTCGCGGTCGCCGCGACCACGAGCAAGCGGGTCCGCTTCGCGACGGCGCAGCCGTTCGCCGACGAACTGCTCTCGGCGCTGCCGGAGGTCGCAAGCATCGAGCGCCACGGTCCCGAGGTGGTCGTCAGCGGCTCCGGGGATCTCGTGACCGCGGTCGTGCTGGCGCTGCACGGATCCGGGATTCATACCGAGGACGTCCAAACCGAGACGGCGAACCTCGAGGACGCGTTCCTGGCCCTGACCGATGAGACGACCCATGCCGACTCGAACGGAGCGACGCGATGACCGCCACTGCGCTGCGCTTCACCCCCCGACAGCGGCGGGCGTTCGGCCTGCTCGTTGCCAGCGAGATCAAGATCGCCATCCGGAGACCGGTCGGGCTGCTCGTAGCCATCGGGATCCCATTCGTGCTGCTGGTGATCTTCGGCAGCATCCCGGCGACGACACGTCCCGACCAGGCGCTCGGCGGCATCTCGTTCTTCAACCTGTACGTGCCGACGTTGATGGTGTTCGTACTGATCGCGGTGGGTCTGGCGGGACTTCCCCAGCAATTGGCGACCTACCGCCAGCAGGGCGTCCTGCGCCGGATGTCGACCACTCCGGTTCCCCCGTCCTGGCTGCTCGCCGCCCAGACGACCGTCAGCCTGATCCTGGCCGTGATCGGGATCGGAATCCTGCTCGGCGCCGGGGCCGGCGCGTTCGGCCTGGCGCTCCCGCACGACGTCGGCGGCTACCTCGTGTCGTTCGTGGCGCTCGTCCTCACCGCGGCGGCGACGATCGGACTCGGTCTACTCGTGGCCTCGGTGGCCAGGACACCGCAAATCGCCCAGGCGCTGACCGTGTTCCTGTTCTACCCGCTGGCGTTCTTCTCGGGTCTGTACGTCCCGATTCAGGAGATCCACTCGCAGTTGGTCTCCGACATTTCCAAGGTGCTCCCGACCGGCGCGGGCTTCACGGCGCTGCACGCTGCCTTCGGCGGCCAGACCCCCGGTGTCGAGCCGTTGCTCGTGCTCGTCGTGTGGGCAGTCGGCTCATGCGTCGCTGCCAGTCGTCTCTTCCGGTGGGAGTGACGAGATGAGATCGCGGCCGGTTCATGCATGCCTGATCGCCGCGCTGACCCTGCTCGTGGCGGCGTGCGGGGGGAGCGCGAGCAAACCAAAGCCCTCGGGCCCGCCGCCGTCGGCCTCCGGGTCCTGGCCGTATCCGAACGCCGACCTCGCCAACACCCGTGTCGCGCCCGACTCCACGATCACCTCGGAGAACGTGGCTCGGCTGCGGCAGGCATGGACGTTCAAGCTCAGCGGCTCGGCCGCCAACGGCGTGGACGGGGCCGGCGCGCTGGCGATGAACCCGATCGTGTCGCGCGGCATCGTGTACATCCAGGATCTCGACGCGAACGTCTACGCGGTGGTGCTCGCAACCGGCAAGCTCGAGTGGGAGCATCAGTTCAACCAGCCGGTGAAAAGCGGGCCGGGACCGAACGGGGTCGCGGTCGCCAGCGGGGTGGTGTACGGCGACTCGGCTTACTCGGTGTTCGCGCTGAACGCCCACACCGGAAAGACGCTGTGGGTCGCCAACCGCCTCCTGGGCACGGGCCAGGGGTCGTTCGAGATCCAGCCGGAGGTCGCCGGCGGGCGGGTGTACGTGGCGAGCGCTTACGGCCCAGCGCCCGGTGGCGGCGTGCTGCTCGCGCTGGACGCGTCAACGGGCCGCGTGGTGTGGAGGTTCAACACGGTTACCGGCGCCGCCCCGGGCGTACAGGCACTGGGCGTCGGCGCGGGCGGCGCGTGGGAGCCACCGCTCGTCGGCGCCGACGGGTCGGTGACGTTCGGCATCGGCAATCCGTACCAGTCGCTCGCGTCCGCGATTCGGTCCCCGGTGCCGATCCTGTACACCGACAGCGCGGTGAACCTCGATGCGAGTACCGGCAAGCTTCGCTGGTACTACCAGGCCGTTCCCGATGACTTCAAGGACTACGACATGCAGGCCTCGCCGATCGCGACCAGCGTGGCCGGTGTTCCTGCGGTCATCGGCGGCGGCAAGATGGGCTACGTGTACGCGATGAACGCCAAGACCGGCCGGCTGATCTGGAAGACGCCCGTCGGCGCGCACAACGGCCACGACAACGACTCGCTCGAGATGCTCGAGCACAGGAGCACGGTCAAGGCCCCGCTCACGATCGAGCCCGGGTCGATCGGCGGCGTGCTCACCAACATGGCCCTCGCCGGCAACAGCGTGTACGTGGTCACGATCGACGTAGCGCTGACATACACCAGCTTGAGTTCGCCGCTCCCGACCAAGGCCGCCGGTGGGGCGGGCGGCGAGGTCGAGGCGCTCAACCTCACGACCGGCAAGGTCGAGTGGGACACCAAGGTTTCCGATCTGCCGCTCGGCGCCGCCACCGTGTCCAACGACCTGGTGTTCACCACGCTGGCCAAGGGCATGCTGATCGCGCTCGACCGCAGCACCGGCGCGATCGTGTTCCGCCGACGCCTCCCAGCCTCGACCAACGCGCCGATCGCGATCGCCGGCAACACCGTGCTCGTCCCGGCCAGCGCGCTCCACGACCCCGGTTCGGCGAAAGGACCTGCGCAACTGGTCGCCTACACCGCGCCGTAGTTCAGCCGGGTTTGCCGGCGGTCAGGCGTCGATGCAGCCGCGCGAGCGCGTCGCGGTCGGGGACGCTGATGACGCTCGCGACGCCGTGCCAGCTGACGCGGAGCTTCTGCCAGCGGCGACGGCCGATCAGCTCGACGTCGCGAGCGGAGGACAGTAGGTGCTCCTCGACGACCGTCACCTTCCTGCCGGTGTTCGTCCCGAAGATGAAGCGCTGGCTGGTGATCGCGAGGAAGCCCGTCCGCCCGTCGACCTCGGCGAGGATGAAGTCGTTGACGGGCTCGTCCTCGCCGAGCGCGACGCCCCAGTCCTCGAGGATCGTGGGGACATCCGCCGGGGTCCGCGCCGGGCGAGAGAGGAGGCCGGCGAACAACGATGGCCCCTCGGACCCCGCCGGCGCCCGTCGCGCCGCCGGCCGCGCGGACCGGCCGGACGGGTCGGGTGTGACGAGGAGCGATCCGTCGGCGCGCTCCTCCACGACCACGTACTCGCCGGCGAAATCACCGGTCAGAGTCACGCGGCGACGGCGATCGGAGCTCATGCCGCGCAGTTTCGCAGGACCCTTCCGCAGGTCGGCGGCGTTAGGATCGCGCCGTGAGCGGTCGCCTCGTGCAAGCTGGTGACACTCGGCTGTTCGTGGTCGAGCGCGGTGACGGCCCGCTGCCGCTGTTCGTGCTCCACGGCGGGCCTGGGTGCGATCACACGATGTTCGGCGACTATCTCGATCCGCTCACGGACGGTTGCCGCCTCCTGCTCGTCGACCAGCGCTCTCAGGGGCGCTCGGATCCCGCGCCGCCCGAGACGTGGACGCTCGGCGAGATGGCCGCCGACGTCGAACGGCTGGCGCACACCCTCGAGCTCGAACGTTACGCGGTGCTCGGGCACTCGTACGGCGCGTTCGTCGCCCTGCAGCATGCAGTCGATTTCCCGGGCCGGCCTGCCGCGAGCATCATCTCGGCGGGCGTCCCGGCGGCCGAGTTCCTGGAGGCGGTCCAGCGCAACCTCGAGGCGTTCGAACCGGTCGAGCTGCGCCGGCAGGTGGCCGACTCCTGGGCGCGGGAGTCCGAGGCGCGAACGCAGGAGGACTGCCGGTCGCTGCTCTCAGACCAGTTGCCGTTTCACTTCCGCGATCCGCTCGATCCCCGGATCGACGTCATGCGCGCCGAGCTCGGCGACGCGGTCTACGCGCCGGACGTGCTGCGTGCGGCGGCGATGTCGGAGTACGGCACGATTGACGTCCAGCACCGACTCGGCGGGGTCACGCACCCGGTGCTGGTGCTGTCCGGCCGCTACGACCGGACCTGCTCGGTGCAGGCCGGACAGGCGATCGCGGATGGCGTCTCCGACTCCGAGCTCGTGATCTTCGAGGACAGCGGCCACATGACGTTCATCGAGGAGGAGGAAAAGTACGTCGCCGCGGTCGCGGACTTCCTCGCGCGCCGGGCGACGGTCGCAGCGGCGAGCTGATCGGGCTCGCCGCCGCCCGGCCGCAATCTCCACCCCTGGGTGGAGACCGGAGGCAATTTCCACCCGCGAATCGACCCTGGCGCCGATGTGCCAAACGCTGCGCCGGACGACGATGCAGCCATGACATTTACTGATTACCTCATCGATTCCGCGCTGGTGCTCCTCGTCCTTCTGCAGATCAAGGAGCGCAAGCTCACCGCCAAGGCGATCATCCGCCCGATGGTCATCGTGGCGATCGCGGTAGCCAACTACCTCCACGGCATCCCCACCGCCGGCAACGATCTGGTGCTGATCGTCGTGCTCGCGCTCGTCGGGTTGCTGATCGGCGTCGCCAGCGGGCAAGCGGTGATCATGCGGCGCGGCGGCGACGGCGACGTGCTCGCCCGCGCCGGCTGGATCTCGGCGATCTTCTGGGTGCTGGGGATGGGCTCGCGGTTCGCTTTCCTGATCTGGGTCAACAACGGTGGCTCGTCCACGATCGGCCACTTCAGCGCCACGCATTCGATCACCGGCGGCGAGGCGTGGACGGTGGCGCTGCTGGCGATGGCGGTGTTCGAGGTGTGCGGGCGTTCTCTGATCCAAGGGGTTCGCCGCGAGCGCCTGATGGGCCGGCTGACCCCGGGGCTCGTCTGACCGTGACGGATAGTTTGGATGCGAGAGCGGGACCCGCGACCAGCGGGTCCCGCTCACTCGCGTTGCGGGCTGCCAATCGGCACGCTGAAGCAATCGGCACGCTGAAGGCCCGCCTCCGGACTCCGTACCTTCCCTGACGATGGTCCTCGCTCGACTGAACCCCCGGCTCGCCACGCTGATCCGCGCCGCCGCGCTCGTGCTGATCAGCTGGTCGGTGCTGCACTCGCGTCACCATCCGAGCGGTACCGGGCGCGGGCTGGTGGTCCTGATCTGCTTCGTCGCGTGCGTCGTCGCGTGGATCGTGTGGACGATCTGGCCGAACCGGGACCGCGTCACCGCCGATGTGTACGTCCTCGCGGTGGCCGGTGGCGTCCTCGCCGGCGCAGCCCCCGACAGCGCCGCCAGTGGCTTCGTGTTCGTGGCGGTGGCGTCGGCGGGGGTGCGCGTGGAGCTCGAGCGGGCGTTCCTCGTCGTCGCCCTGGGCGCGCTGGCGCTCGGCGCAGCCGTGCTCGCCTACGACGGCAAGGGGCTCGGTCTGCTCGCCTACACGCTGGGGTTCGTGGCCACGGCTCTCGCCGGGTCGGCCAGCCGCCAGGCGCGCGTCCGCGCGGAGCAGGCCGAGCTACTGCTCGCCCAGACGCAGCGCTCGCACGAGGAGCAGCTTCGCTCGGCGCGCCTGGAGGAGTCGACCCGGATCGCGCGTGAGATCCACGACGTGCTCGCGCACACGCTCGCCGGGCTAACGATTCAGCTCGAGGCGACGAGCTCGCTAATCGAGCATGGGGCCGACCGCGACGCCGTTCTCGCGCGCGTGCGTCGCGCGCATGCGCTCGCGCGCGAGGGGCTCGAAGAGACCCGCCAGGCGGTCGGGGTGCTGCGCGGCGAGGCCGTATCGGCGCCGGCGCGGATCGAGGCGCTCGTCGCCGATTACCGCGCGAGTGCCGACGCGCCCGCCGAGCTGACCGTCGACGGCGATCCGACCCGGCTGAACGGCCCGACCGGCCAGGCCGTGCTCCGGGCCGTGCAGGAGGCGCTCACAAACGTGCGCAAGCACGCCCCCGGCGCGGGCGTGACGGTCACGGTGCACGCCGGGCACAGTCCCGGCGACGAGGTGGTGCTGCTCGTCGAGGACCGGCGGTCCGGGACCCTGACGCCCGCAGTTCCCGGCGGCCTCGCCGACGCTGGCGGCGGCTACGGGCTCCAGGGCATGCGCGAGCGCGCGCAGCTGCTTGGTGGCACGCTCGACGCCGGCGCCGCCGGCGACGGGTGGCGCGTCGAGCTGCGGCTCCCACCCCCGCCGGCAACGGCCACCGCCGCTCCGCCCGTCAGCATGGAGAAGGCGCGGTGAGCGCTCCGATCCGGGTGCTCGTCGTCGACGATCAGGCGCTGGTGCGCGAGGGGCTGATGACGCTGCTCGAAGCCGCGCCGGACATCACCCCGGTCGCCGCCGCCGCGGACGGGGAGGAGGCGGTCGCGCTGTCGGCCCGCCACCGTCCCGACGTCGTCCTGATGGACCTGCGCATGCCGCGCCTCGACGGCGTCGAGGCCACCCGCCGCATCCGCGAGGCGCAGCCCGAGACCGAGATCGTCGTCCTGACCACGCACGCCGACGAGGACTCGATCCTCGACGCGCTCCGCGCCGGGGCGCGGGGGTACCTGACCAAGGACGCGGGGATCGCCGAGATCTCTCGCGCCATCCACGCCGCGGCCGGCCACCAGGCGCTGCTCGATCCGCTGGTCCAGAGCCGGCTGATCGAGGCCGCCGGCGCCGGCCGCCGTCCCGTCCCGCCGCCGGCGCTTCCGGACGACCTCACCCCGCGCGAGGCCGAGGTTCTGTCGCTGATCGCTCGCGGGATGTCGAACGGCGAGATCGCGCGTACGCTCGTGGTCAGCGAGGCGACGGTCAAGAGCCACATCAACCACCTGTTCGCGAAGATCGGCGCGCGCGACCGCGCCCAGGCCGTCCACTACGCCTACACCCACGGGCTCGCCGACTGAATTCCACCGGGGTTGCGACGGCTCAGGGAAGGCGTCCGGCCCAGCGGGTCGACGTCGCCGCGCCGAGCAGCAGGAACGCCAGGCCGCCGATCGCGAACACGGCGGTGATGTCGCGCTTACGGGTCACGCTGCCGAGCTGCCGCCCTAGCTGCTTATAGATCGAGCTCAGCTCGTCGGCAGTCTGTGCGTTGAAGGACCGTCCGCCCGACAGTTGCGCGATCTCCTGCATCAGCTGCGGATCGGGAGGAACGGGCGTGGGCGGTTGGTACGGGTCGGGGCTAGGGAGCACGCCGTTCGGGGTGCCGAGCGCGACCGTGTCAATCGGGATCTTCTCCTGGGCGGCCTCGCGCGCGACAGTCGTGACGTCGATGCCGGCGTTCGCCGCGCCGTCCGACAGCAGCACGATCGCGGACGGTGGGTGTTTCTTGTCGGTGCCCCGAAGCAGCTGAAGCGCGAGCTGGAGGGCATTGCCGGTCGCCGTCGAGCCGTTGGCGTTCTGCCCGTCGATGACCTCGCGCGCGGCCGAATGGTCGGCCACCGGCGACTGCACGCCGTCCGGCGAGCTCGAGAACGCGATCGCGCCGACGAGCGCGCTCGACGGCAGCTGATCGATGAAGGTGTTCGCGGCACGCTCGGCCGCGGCCAGCCTCGTCGGCTCGACGTCGGTGGCGGCCATCGACCCGGAGTGGTCGGTCACGAGCATCAACGACGCGCGGTCGACCGGGACGCTGTAGCTCATCCGGGGCCGGGCGAGCGCGACGGAGAGCGCCGCGATCGCCGCCAGCGCGAACGCGGCCGGGAGGTGACGTCGCCACGACGGGGCCATGCCGGCCGCGAGTACCAGCGTCGACACCGCCGGGAACCGGACCGCGTAGCGCCGGGACCGCCGGCGCGCGGCCACCGCGGCCACGATCGCGACCGGGATCAGCGCGAGCGCGGCCAACCACAGTGGCGAGGCGAAGCTCATCGCAGGTGTCGCCCGAGCGCCAGCAGCCAGTCCTGATCGGTCGCCAGCGCGACGTGGTTGACGCGCAGGCGGCGGAGCTCGCGCGCCAGTTCCTCGCGGCGCCGGCGCTCGAGCTCGGCAAAGCGCTCGCGCAGGCGCCGGTTGGAGGTGTCGACGTCGACGCGGACGCCGGTCTCGGGATCGACCAGCGCGAGATGGCCAACCGCGGGGAGCTCGGACTCGCGCGGATCGACGATCTCGACCGCGAGCACGGAGTGGTGGAATCGCAGCGATCCAAGCGGGCGCTCCCAGCCGTGGTGATCGCGGAAGTCGCCGATCACGACCACGAGTCCGGGCTGGCGCGCCATCCGTCCGACCCGGGCGAGCGCATCCGCGAGCGCGTCGCGGTGATGCTGACCATCGGGCGCGACGCCCTCGGCGAGGAGCCGACGGAGCGCGACGAGACCGGGCTTGGAGCCTCGTGGCGGCAGCACTCGCGGCGCGGCGGCGCCGAACGCGACCACGCCGACGCTGCCGGCGCGGCGCACGCCGAGCCGTCCGAACACGAGCGCGACCCCCTCCGCGACGTCCGCCTTCAGGCGGTTCGCGGTTCCGAACGCCATCGACGGCGACACGTCGAGGACGATCCAGGTCGTGAGCGCGCGCTCGGGCACGTGCAGGCGCACGTGAGCCTGCCCGGTGCGAGCGGTCGCGGCGGGATCGATGTGGCGCACGTCGTCGCCGATCACGTACGGTCGGAGCTGCGCGAGCTCCATGCCGGCGCCGACGCCGGCGGCACGCCGCTCGCCGGGCAGCATCTTCGCCACCAGACGAGTGAGCGCGAGGTCGAGCCGCTCGATCAGCGGCTGCGCGAGCGGCCCCGGACCCTGCCGCGCCGCCGGCGGCTCGAGCAGGGTCGTGCTCACCGGGCCCTCACAACCGTCGGGCCTTCACGGATCAGGTCCCGCGCGCCCGGCTCGGGTACGACGCTGAGCACCTGCTCGAGCAGCTGGTCGGGGGTGACGCCCTCGCTGAGCGCGTCGTAGGAGAGCACGATCCGGTGGCGGAGCACGTCCGCCGCGAGATCGCGGATGTCGTCGGGCGCGACGTGGCCGCGACCTCGGAGCAGCGCGAGCACGCGCGCGGCCTGGACCAGACCGATCGGCCCGCGCGGGCTCGCCCCGAATTCGATCATCGGCGCGATGTTCTTGAGCCCGTGCCCCGCGGGGTTGCGAGTCGCGTCCGCGAGCGTCACCGCGTAGCCGATGATTTCGCGGTCGACGAGCACGGTCTCGGCCGCGGCGGCGTACCGCCGCAGATCGGCGAGTGACAGCCGCTCCTGGACGGTCGCCGGCGGGCGCAGGCTCCGGCCGACGACGGCCGCCTCCTCGCCCGTGCTCGGGTAGTCGACGAGGATCTTCATCAGGAAGCGGTCGACCTGGGCCTCGGGCAGCGGATAGGTGCCCTCGGACTCGATCGGGTTCTGGGTCGCCATCACGATGAACGGCAACGGGACGTCGTAGGTGGTGCCGCCGATCGTCACCTGCTGCTCCTGCATCACCTCGAGCAGTGCCGATTGCACCTTCGCGGGAGCTCGGTTGATCTCGTCCGCTAGCAGGAAGTTGCAGAACACGGGGCCGAGCTCGGTTTCGAACACGGCGGTGTCGGGCCGGTACACGCGCGTGCCGACGAGGTCGGCCGGCACCAGATCGGGGGTGAACTGGATCCGGCTGTAGGAACCGCCGAGCACGGCCGCGAGCGTCTTGACGGTCAGCGTCTTGGCGAGCCCGGGAACCCCTTCGAGCAGCACGTGGCCGCTGGCGAGCAGGCTGACCAGCAGCCGCTCGAGCATCGCGTCCTGCCCGACGATGACGCGCTTGATCTCGTGCAGCGCCTCGCCCAGCGCCGCGCGCGCTTCGCCGCGCAGCTCGCCGGCATTGTCGATGTCAGTCATATGTCTCCTTCTTCGTTCTCACGATCTAGATCAGTCGGCCGAACCAGGCGAGCGACGCGACGCTCCCGAGCAGAAGCAACGCGAGCCCGCCGCCGGCGAACGTCGCAGTGATCTCGTGCTTGACCTTCTTGTGCCCGAGCTCGGCTCCGAGGTGCTGGTAAATCGTGTCGAGGCCCTTCGCGTCGGTGGCCGTGAACGCCTGCCCGTGCGAGACCTTGGCGATCTCCGCGAGCTGCGCCGGGTTCGGGGGCACCGGCACGGTCACCGTCTTGTTGCCGCGCTTCTCCTTGACGGTTCCGTGCGCGGTCCCGAGCTCGACGGTGTAGATCGGAACGTGCGCCGCCGCTGCCTGCTGCGCGGCCGTGATCGGGTCAGAGCCCACGTCCGAGGCGCCGTCGGAGAGCAGCAGGATCGCGCCCGGCGGGCGCCTGCCGGCCTGGCGCGGTTCGGTCGCGATCGTGTGGAGCGCGGCCTTGATCGCGTTGCCGATCGCGGTGCCGCCGGTCACGCGCAGCTGCGCGAGTGCGGAGCTCACCTGCGCGTGATCGGTCGTCGGGGACTGGAGCAGCGCCACCGTCGTGTTGAACTCGATCAGGCCAACCCGGACCGAGCCCGGGACCTTGGCGATGAACTGATTGGCGGCCTTTTCGGCGGCCGCCAGCCGCGTGGGGGACACGTCGGTCGCGGCCATCGACCCGCTGGTGTCGTTCGCGAGCATGATCGTGGCGCTGTCTATCGGCACCGCCACCGTCCGCTGCGGACGCGCGGCGGCCACGATCAGGATCGCGAGCGCGAGCCCGAACGCCAGCATCGGGACGTGCCGGCGCCAGCGCGGGCGTCGCGGGGCGACCGACGCGGTCAGCGCCGGCGCCGCGAACGCCGCCGCGGCCTGTTTGCGCCGGCGCTGCTGGACCACGTACCAGGCGATCAGAAAGGGAATCGCGAGCAGCGCGACGAGGACTGCGGGGTGGAGGAAGCTCATGGGTACCCGGCGGGCGGAGACGACAACGGGACACTTGCCGAGTACGTCGCGCCGCTCCCCTGGAACTGGAGCTGGAGCTTGTCCCCGGGGTGCGCGTTGGCGAGCGCCGAGGTCACGTCGGACGGGTTCTCTACGGCGTGACCGTTGATCCGCGTGATCACGTCGCCGGGCTCCATGCCCGCCGCCTGCGCCGGGCTCCCGGGGAACACGTCCACGACCATCACGCCGCCGTATTGGGACGTAGTCACGTCGATCCCGAGCCACGCTCGCGATCCGGCCACGAGCGTCGAGGATTGCCCGCTCGACCCGCCGAGCGCGGACACGGCGGCGACGGCCACGCCCGCGACCAGCAGCGTCAGGGCCGCTGCGCCGACCGCGATCCGGAGACGGCGCTGGTGGCGCGCGAGGAAGCTTCGAAAGCGCTCGCGGAGCGTGGGCCTCGGCGCGCGGGGGGCCGGAGCGGGACGCTCGGGCTCCTCGGGGCGGCCGCGTCCGGCCGCCAGCTCATCGCGGCGGTCCGAGGACTCGAGCTCCCAATCGCCCGACCACAGGTGACGAGGTCCGCTCATTTCGTCCAGAGCAAGGTAAGCATCGTTAGTGAGATCTTCTTAAGAACACGACCGGGCCGGGGGTTTTACGTTTGGTAGCTTGATACCCCGGGTCGACGAGGAGAGGCCGATGAGCGCGGGCAGCGCGACCGAGAAGGTAACGAGCGTTCCAGGGGAGCTGCAGTACCTTGATCCCGCATCGACCGTACTGCGCCGGTTCACGGCGCCCGGCGCGAGCATCAACACCGGCCGCTACGAATCGCATACAGTCCAGATCCGGAACGGCCGGCCCGTGCAGGACACGTTCGGGATCGACGCCCACGGCTTCGAGATCGTCGCGCACCGCAGCGCGGTCGCCGATTTCACCGACAAGGCCGAGGTCGACGCGGTCTACCTCCCCGAGGCGATCGAGTTCGTCAAGGAGCGCACCGGAGCCGACGCGGTCGTCACTCGCGGCGCCGTGCTGCGTCGCTCGGCCGCTCCGGCCGAGCACGCCTCCCAGCCGCAGGCCGCGCTTGTCCACATCGACTACGGCCCGGAGGGCGCCGCGATGACCGCGCCGCGGGTCTACGCCGAGCACTTCCCCGACGGCCCCGGCTACCGCCGGGCGCTCGCTGCGAGCTTCTGGCGGGTGTTCAGCCCGCCGCCCCAGGACTGGCCGCTCGCGCTGTGTGACTTCCGCAGCCTCCGCGACGACGAGGGCCTGCCGAACCAGCTCTACTTCGTAGACCGGATACCCGACGATCCGTTCGCCGAGGTCGACCAGTCGAAGATGATCACCAGCGGCTCGGAGTTCGTCTACAGCCCCGGCCACGAGTGGTGGTACTTCCCCGACATGACCCGGGACGAGGTCCTGTTCTTCGTGTTCCACGACTCCGACCACAGCCACGCCTGGCGGGTGCTGCACTCGGCCTTCCGCGACCCGACAGTCGATGCGTCGCTGCCGCGACACAGCATCGAGGTCCGGACGTTCGCGTTCTTCCAGTGAGTACGCGGGGCGCTGCCGGCTTGGCTCGCGCGGCGGGCCTCCGGGGACCTGTATTTCGCAGCAAAGCCCACCGTCCACAAGCCGCCGGGCGCAGATAAGCATCTGGGGGATGCTTATCTGCGCTCGGCCGGCCGGCGGGGGGAGCTTTGGCGCGTTTTACATCCTCGGCACACGCGGGGAGGCACACAAAGCCGTCGGGACGGGGCCGCAGTGAGACACACAGCTCTGATGTCTAAAAATCAGGCGCTTCGGGTATCTCGCTCCGCGGGAGGCTCACCTGATGCCTGGATTTGCTCGTCTGCGCATGAATTTGAGGAGCGCGATTGCGCTCGGAATCGGTCTCGCCGGCGCCGGCCTGGGTGCCGCGCCGGCGCTCGCGGTCGCGCCATCGCCGCCCGCCGGTGCGCCGGCGGTGGAGTCTGCGCCGTCGAGCCTCGTCGGGCTTGACCCCGAGCTGCCCGCGGGCGTGGTCTCGGCGAGCGCCGCGCCGGGAAGCCACTGGACCCCCGAGCAGGCCATCTACGGGACGGCGTCGACGAACGACATTCAGGTCAAGGGCGCCGGCGGCACCACGATCCGCGTCGACGAGATCTATCCCACGACGGCGTCCGGCGCGCCCGCCAAGGGACCGTTCCCCGTGCTGCTCACGATGACCCCTTACGGCAAGGGCCAGGGTGGCTCGAGCAGCCCGGGCTCGGCGGCCTCGCCGGGCGGCGAGAGCGCCACCGGCGGCGCCGACGACTACCTCGCCGAGCGCGGGTACATCGAGATCGTCGAGGACGTCCGCGGCACCGGCGACTCAAACGGCAGCTGGGGCCTGTTCGATCCGGTCCAGCAGCGCGACGCGATAAAGGTCGTGAACTGGGCTGCGCATCTGCCGCATTCGGACGGGCGCGTCGGCACCTATGGGCCGTCATATCTTGGGATCGACCAGTTGCTGCTCGCCGGCGCGGTCGGACGAAATTCGCCGCTCAAGGCGATCTTCCCGATGGTCAGCGCCAACGACATCTACCGCGACACGTCGTTCATGGGCGGGCTGCTCGACTTCGAGTTCTCCGAGACCTACCTCGGGCTGACCGCCGGCCTCAACACGACCAACCCGATCACCGACACCGCGAGTGACCCCGAGCTGCTGTCGGACCTCGGCGGGATCGAGTCCGACCACGCCAATGGCCTGGCGACCTATCACGCCGCGCAGACCGAGGAGATCCTGACCGGCGGCGCCGAGGCCTACGACGGCTCCTACTGGCATGCCCGCAGCCCGCAGAACATCCTCGCCGGCGTCGTCGCCAACCGCATCCCCGCGTACCTGGTCGGTGGGGAGTTCGACATCTTCCAGAACGGCGAGCCGGTTAACTACGCCGAGCTCCAGAACGCCTGGGACGGCCGCAGCCCGACGGCGCCGATGGCGCCCGGTCAGCGGACGACGGGCCGCTACCAGCTGATCGACGGCCCGTGGGAGCACCTCAACGGCTCGTCGGTCGACGTCGATCCGCTCGAGCTCGAATGGTTCGACACCTGGCTCAAGCACGAGCGGACCGGCATGGCGAAGACAGCGACGCCGCTCCATTACTACGACCTCGGCAGCGGCCAGTTCGACGAGACCGCCGCCTACCCATTTTCGGGGGCCACGCCGAAGCGTCTGTACTTCGGCGCCGGCGGGACACTCACGACCTCGGCGCCGGCAGCCGGCGCGCCGTCGTCGACCGTGCCGGGTGGGACGCTCGCTGGCTCGGTGCCTTCACCGGTCAGCGGGGTGCTCGGGACGGTCACGGGCTCGCTGCCTTCGCCGGTCAGCGGCGTGCTCGGAACCGCCACCGGCTCGGCCACCTCCCCGATCGCTACCGGCGACACGCTCGTGTGGAGCCCGACGGGAGCTCCGTGCGGGCGCCCGATCGACCAGTGGTCGATGGGTGGGATCTCGGTACCCGCGGGCGAGGCAGGGCTGCTCGCGCCGTGCGCCGACGACGACCAGGCGGCCCAGGCCGGTCCTTGGGCGATCACCTACACGACGGCGCCACTCGCGCATGCCGAGACCGTCGCCGGGCCGATCACCGCGACCGTCTACGCGAGCTCGACGACGTCCGAGACCGAGCTTGTCGCCGAGCTCGAGGACGTCACCCCGAGCGGCAGCTCCTACCCGCTCACCGAAGGCGCGCTGCTCGGTTCGCTGCGTGCCGTCGACAAGGGCCGCTCGTGGACCGCCGGCGGCATGACCGTGCTGCCGTACCACACGTACACGCAAGCGTCCGCCAAGCCGGTCACGCCCGGCGCTATGACCGAGTACCAGATCCAGATCTTCCCGACGCTCGCCACGATCGCCGCCGGCAACCGGCTGCGGCTGACGCTCGCGACCGCCGATACGCCACACCTCACGCCGCTGCCCGGGGAGCTCGCCGAGCTCGCCGGCGGCGTCTACACGATCGCCCGTTCGGCGGCCTCGCCGTCGTCGCTCACGGTCGAGCTGCTCAAGTAGCGGACGCTCAGTCGTCGAGCGAGCCGGGATCGGCGGGCACGTCGACGGCGTACCGCTCGAGCAGGTCGAGCGGCACGGCGTCGAGCGCGCGCTCGTGGGTCGCGGCGAGCACGACGAACGCACCGACGCCCTCCTCGTGCGCGCGCAGCCACGCGTAGGTGGTCACGCACCAGCGGTCGCCGGGCGCGAGGCCGGGAAAGTCGTACTCGGGGACGGCCGAGGTCAGGTCGTTACCGATGCTCCGCTGGTACTCGAGGAACTCGTTGCTCACGACCGCGCAGATCGTGTGGCTGCCGAAGTCACCGGGGCCGGTGCGGCAGCAGCCGTCGCGGTAGAAGCCGGTGAGCGGATCGCCGCCGCAGAGCTCGAGTGGCCCGCCGAGCACGTTGCGCTCCATCGGGCGAAAGCTATCGCTCGCGGTGCCGTTTGACCGACGGCGCTCAGATCGGGATGCCGACGAGCTGCCGGCACGCCCGGCTCTCGGCCAGCGACAGCCCGAGATCGACCGAGACGACCTGGCGGAGCTCGGCGGTGATCTGGGTGCCGAGGACCTTGTCGCGCCCGAGCTCGGTGACGAGCGTTCCGATCGCCGCGATGTTCCCGCCGGAGAGGCTGGTCGCGGCGCCTTCGATCGCGTGCAGGCGCGTCGCGACGTCGGAGCGAAGCTGACTGAGCTCGGCTCGCGCCCGTGCGGTCTGTGCGCCCGGCGGCAGCCCGAGCTTGTCGAGCCCGCTCACGAGCCGAGTGGTGGCGGCGATCGCGTCGTCGACCCGAGCCTCCGGGCCGAGGCTGGGGTCGAAGCTCGTCCCGTCACGCGCGATCTCGTTCTTCCAGTCGAGGATGCTCGTGCACGTGGCGGACGCCCACTGCTTCTCCGCGGCGGTCCGCTGGGCGGCGAGCGCCGCCTGATCGGTCGCCGGTGTCGTGCGGGAATCGCTTGAGGACCCGGGAACCTTCACGGCGCCGGTGCTGACCGCGACAGCGGCCGCGGCGACGAATGCGCCCATGACCAGCAGAACCCTGGCGAGCCGCCGGCTGACCGAGGGATCCCCATCGTCGCGTACAGTGCGCATCGGCGGCTGAGAATGTTCGGCTCGGCGAAGAATCGGCCGAGAAAAGCCTTATAACACGATAAGAACGCCGCCGCTGAGCGTTACGGCAGGTCAAGGAAGGTGTACGCCCTGCCGATGCAGAACATGGCGACCGGCCAGTTCCCGGCTGCGAGTGCGCGGCTGGGCGCCCGCTGAAAGCAGGACAAGCGTGGAAGTAGGCAAGACCTCGATCCTCAGACGGCTCCTTCGCGCGCGTGCGCTCGTCGTGGCGGCGACGGCCACCGCGGTGCTGATCGCGCCGTCGGCGGCGTCCGCCCGGCGGCCAACCTGGTATGCGGTCAGCAGCGAGGTTGCGTGCCTGGCAAATCAGAACGTCAATCCGTTCCTGCGCGCCAATCACGCGAACGTTCTGCGCCTGATCCTTTCGCCCCAGGACGCGAAGAGCGCCGCCGGCCTCGTCTGCATCGAAGACGCCTACGCGGCGGGCTTCCGGGTCTACATCTCGCTCCAGTTCAACAACCACTTGACCCCGAGCCAGGTTGCGGCTTACGTCCGGGAGGTGCTCCCGCAGTACGCGCCGTACGTGTGGGCCCTCGGAGTCGGCAACGAGCAGGATCTGTCGATGACGAGTACCTACGGCCAGGGTACGGTCTCCCTGACCAAGGACGGGCGAACCGCCGGTCAGAACTACCGCGCGGTGTGGAACGTGGTCGAGCCGGTACTGGCGAAGCTCGTCCCGCACGCAATACGCGTCTACGGCGAGTTCAGCCCGTGGGGATTCGGCGCCACCGAGCAGGGCTTCAAGCACGGCCGGCCTCCCGGCGTGCAGGCGATCGCGGCCCACTGCTACCACACGAAGCTCGACGGGCTGCTGCAGATTCCACAGGACGCCGCCTGGTCGGCTTCCAAGGGACTTCCGCTGTGGTGCTCGGAGATGGGCCCCGCCCTCCCTCGCCGGACCACCCCGAAGTGGATCGTGCCCGACTCGTGGGGGTCGTGGAACGCGCTGGTCGGCAGGGTCGTCGCCGAGAGCCCCGATCTGAAGATGTGGGGCTACTACTACGACCCCGCGCTGTAGCACGCCGGCTGCCGCCGCGCGGGCGCCGCGGACGTCCGGGCGTGGCCAACTAGGTCAGAATGTCGCCCATGACCACCTTCCCTGAATCTCATCGCGGCCTGCTCGATGCTCAGGTCGCGACGCTGGCGACGGTCGGCGGCGACGGGGCCCCGCAGATGACCGAGATCTGGTTCCTCCACGACGACGGCCAGTTGAAGCTCTCGCTCAACACCGCTCGGCTCAAGACCCGCAACCTGATGAAGCGTCCGGCGTGCAGCCTGATGCTGCTCGACCTCGAGAATCCATACCGGTATCTCGTCGTCCGAGGCAACGCCCGGATCGAGCCCGACGACGACTACGCGTTCGCGAGCAAGCTCGGCGCGAAGTACTCAGCCGACCTCAAGGTGCACGATCAGCCCGGGGAAACGCGCGTCGTCGTGACGATCGAGCCGACCAAGATCTACCCGGTGGACATGTCCGGCGGGTAACGGCCGGCGCCGGCGCTGCTCGCGGACGGCGGTCCTCTATGACGCCGGCTCCGCGCCGTACTCCTCGTCGGTCACGTGCTCGCGCCAGGTCACGAAGCTGCCTTCGTCGTCGGCCTCCTGCATCGCGATGTGGGTCATGAACCGGTTCGGGGCGGCGCCGTGCCAGTGGTGCTCGCCGGGCTCGAAGTGCACGCTGTCGCCGGGGCGGATCGCCTCGACCGGCCCGCCGCGGCGCTGGCAGCGGCCGACGCCCTCGAGGACGAAGATCGTCTGACCGTTGGGGTGGGTGTGCCACGCTGTGCGCGCGCCCGGCGTGAAGTGGACGCTGCTCGCGGCGACGCGGGACGGCCCCGACGGTACGGCGATCGGGTCGAGGAACACGCTCCCGGTGAACCAGTCGCTCGGCCCGGTGGTGGTGTCGAGGGAGTTGCGGGTGATCTGCACGGGGTCTCCTTGGTGGCGGGCGTGATCGCTGCCGGGTCGTCGGCCGGTCGCTTCGGGAGCCTAGACGCGAGCGGCCGCCACGGCATACGATCGCCCCGGTCTAGAGTCCACAACGAGGAGGGAGAGCCTTGCAATACGGCAAGCCACGCCGCCGCACGTTCGCGCTGGCCGCGACGGCGGCGCTAACGGCGGGAGCAATCGCCGCGGCACCCAGTTCGGCCAAGCCAGCCCGCGGACACGTCGCGGGCACGACCGTGCACGTGATCGAGCACGCGATCACCGACACCGAGATCCCCACGGGCGGTGGCAAGGACGTGAAGGGGAACGTGCTGACGTTCAACAACCCGGTGTTCAACGTCGCGAACACCAAGCAGGTCGGGCACGACGAGGGGTTCTGCATCCGGGTGGCGCCGGCACAGGGCATCTGGGAGTGCCTGTGGACGACGTTCCTCAAGGCCGGGCAGATAACGGTCCAGGGGCCGTACTACGACACCCGCAACAGCGTGCTGTCGATCACCGGCGGCACCGGCGCATACCGCGACAAGCGCGGTGAGATGACGCTCCTGTCGCGCGACGGCGGGAAGGAGTACGACTTCATCTTCAAGCTGAGCTGAACGAGTCGGAAGTGACGCCCCGCATGCCGCGCGGGGCGTCACGAGCCGCGACCGGGGAACTGGCGCACGCGCCAAAGCGATGTGGCACATTTCCCGGCGTGCGGAGAGGCCACGTCCTGCGGCGTAGTGCCCGTGCCCGTGCCATCTTGGTGGTCGCGGCACTGATCGCCGCTTCGATCGCGGCCGGCGGGTCGGCGCCAGCCGCCGGCGCGGCGGCGACCACGTTCAGTGCCCACGGCAGCGCCGAGCAGGTGTACGTCACCGGCCTGGCGGCGAACGAGCGGATGTCGCTGGTCACCTCGAAGGGAAAGACGATGTACACGCAGCAGGCCGACTCGCTCGGTGGTCTGCTGTTCCGGAACGTGCCACCGGGCAGCGGCTATCGCGTGCGCTCGGTCCCGAACGGCGTCCAGTCGGGTCCGATCACCGTCCACTCCGACGCCGCCGCGCCGTGGGATCCGAGCATCTACAACCAGTCGATCCCCGACAACGGCTATACGTACCTGACGACGCGCGACGGGACCCAGCTGGCGATCGACGTGCATCCGCCGACGTCGCCGGCGGGCGAGCCCGGGATCCCGCTCGGCCTGCCCGTTCCACCCGGGCTGCCGACCCTTCCGACGCTCCCGCCCCTGCCGCTGAAGAAGAACCACGCCTCGATCCCGGGGACCGGCGGGTGGGTTCCTCCGTACCCGACGCTGATCGAATACTCGGGGTACGGCTACGCGGACCCGTCAGGCCCCGTCAACGGCATCGCGGTGCTCGCGAACCTGATGGGCTTTGCCGTCGTCGACGTCAACATGCGCGGGACAGGCTGCTCGGGCGGCGCGTACGACTTCTTCGAGGCGCTGCAGAACCTCGACGCGTACGACGTGATCGAGACGATCGCCCACCAGCCCTGGGTGCTCGACCACAAGGTCGGAATGATGGGCATCTCCTACGGCGCGATCAGCCAGTTGTTCGCGGCACAGCTCGATCCGCCGGACCTCGAGGCGATCTCACCGCTGTCGACGATCGACGCGACCGCGACGAGCTTGTACCCGGGCGGGATCCTCAATACCGGGTTCGGGGTCGCGTGGGCTCAGCAGCGCCAGGAGGAGGCCGAGCCCGCGGGCCCGAACAGCGGGCAGCCGTACGCGTATCAGCAGATCCAGGACGGCGATCAGACGTGCCAGGCCAACCAGGTCCTGCACGGCGAGGCGTCCAACCTGATGGACAAGATCAACGCGAACGCGCATTACAGCCCGTCGGTGGCGGATTCGCTCGACCCGATCACGTTTGTCGACAAGATCAAGGTGCCGACGTTCATGGCGTGTCAGTGGGAGGACGAGCAGACCGGCGGTCACTGTCCCGATCTCGTCCAGCACTTCACCGGAACCAAGCGAAAATGGTTCACGTTCACCAACGGTGCCCACGTCGACTCACTCGATCCGTACACCTTCGACCGCTGGTATGACTTCCTCGAGTTATTCGTCGCTCACCAGGCGCCGATCGTCAACCAGGCGGTGATGCGGGCCGGGGCGCCGGTGATCTATCAGCAGGCGATGGGCCTTCCGCAGACCGACGCGGACACGTTGCCGCTCGACCCGATCCAGGAGGAACCGACCTACCAATCCGCGTTGAAGGCGTTCGACACGCTGCCCCAGGTCAGGGTGCTGTTCGACAACGGCGCCGGCACTTCACCCACCGGCAGCAGCACGGCGGGTGACCCTTACCCGGGGTTCGAGCACTCGTTCTCGACGCTCCCGGTGCCCGGCACGAGAGCTCGGTCCTGGTACCTCGGCGCCAACGGGGTGCTCAAGAACAACCCATCCGCGCGCAAGGGCGTCAACTGGTACACGTCTAACGCGAAGGCCATGCCACTCAACGATTTCCCGGTCGCCGACACCGAGGCGGGCGGCCTGTGGGGCAACGCTTCGCAGTGGCAGTGGAACTGGCAGCAGAACCCGTCCGGCACGGCGATCTCGTACGTGTCCGCGCCGCTGACGACGAACACCACCATCGTCGGCGCCGGCGCGGTTCACCTATGGGTGCGTTCCTCGACGCCGGACGTCGACCTTCAGGCGACGGTGAGCGAGGTGCGACCGGACGGAAACGAGACGTTCGTCCAGAACGGCTGGATCCGCGCCGACGAGCGCAAGCTCGCGTCGCCAGCATCGTCGAACAACATCCTTCACCAGAAGAGCACGCTGCTCGAGCCGATCCCGACGATGCGCGCGGCCGATGTCAGGCCGATGCCGAAGGGCCGCTTCGTCGAGGTCGTCATCCCGCTCTACTACGAGGGGCACGTCTACCGCGCCGGGTCGCGGATCCGGGTCACGATCTCCGCCCCGAACGGGACTCAGCCGGTGTGGTCGTTCGGTCAGACCAAGCCGGCGGGCGCCGCGAAGGTGTCGGTCGCGTTCTCGAAGAGCATGCCGTCGAGCCTGATCCTCCCCGTCGTCCCGGGCGTGAGCGTCCCGACTGGGCTGCCGGCGTGCCCGAGCCTGCGCAACGAGCCGTGTCGGCCCTACGTCGCGCTCACGAACCGGACGAGCGCCCAGTGACCCGGGCCTAGCACGACGGCGACGCCGGCGTCGCCGTGAACAGCTTGAACGAGTCACTCGCGGGCTTGGCCGCGTCGATTCTGACGTTCAGACGGAGGTTGCCGATCTCGTTCTGGAGCTGTGGGATACACGCGGCATAGTTCGCGACGTCGTTGCGCAGCCCCGCGAGCTGCGCTTCGCTCGGGAGGCTCTGGAGCTGCCAGCCGAACTTCGAAACCGACCGCTCAGCGGCGGCGGCGTGAGCGGCGACGGCACGCGCGTGCCGGCGATCGCCGGCCACGGCCCGCTCGTCAGCGCTGACGCGCTGCTGGAGGCTCGCCAAGTCCGCCTGAAGCGCCACCACGCGCTGCTGCGACCGGTCCGCGCGCAGGTATGCGTCGACGCCGAACCCGGCGGTGACGAGCGCGATCATCAGCATGACCCCGCTCGCGAACCGAAGCTTGCCCTGGGTGTGCAGGGTGCGCTTGCGCCTGACGCGCGGAGCGCGACGCGCCCGCGAGTGGGCGCGGGGGGTGTGAGTATCAGTCACCATCTCGACCGTCCGTGGTGATCATGGAACGCGCGCCCGCGTCCCGATCTTGCGAACCCGCCTATTGCCGGGACAGCTCGATGCGCCCGCGTCCTGCAGCCTTGGCGCGGTACGTGGCCGCGTCGGCGCTCGCGAGCAGCGCGTCCGGGTCGGAGGGACCGAGCGCGATTCCGATGCTCGCCGACAGTTCGTGCTGAACCTCGCCGGCCGTGAACGGCTCGCGGATCGCCTCGAGCAGGCGCTCGCCAACCGCGAGCGCCGACGCTTCGTCGACGTGCTCGCACAGCGCGACAAACTCGTCGCCGCCGATACGGGCGATCGTGTCCCCGGGCCGGACGGCGGTCTGCAGGCGCCGGCCGAGCTCGACCAGCGCGGCGTCGCCGGCGGCGTGGCCGTGAGTGTCGTTGACCTGCTTGAAGTTGTCGAGATCGACGAACAGCACGGCCGTCGCGCCGCGCTCGCGTTCGGAGCGCGCGAGCGCGTGCTCGAGCCGGTCGCGCATCAACGTGCGGTTCGGGAGCCCGGTGAGCGGATCGTGCACCGCTTCGTGGCGCATCCGCTCCTCGTCACGGAGTCGCGCCAGGGCGGTCGCGAGCGTGTACGCCACCGCGCGCACGAAGCTCAGCTCCTCCTCGGTCAGCGCTCGCGTCGGCGCGACGAGCAGTTCGTCCCCGGTCCCGATCGCAAAGCGCACGCCGGCATCCGGATTTGGCCCGTAGGACGCGAGCGGCGAGCCGCCGGCGAGCCGCACCTCCGCGGCCGCGATCGGCAACAGCTTGTGCAATCGTTCGATCGCTTCGCCGGCGAGGTCCGCGGGGTCCGCGCCGGCCAGCGCTCGCCCGCCCATGGCTGCGACCGCACGCAGCCGCGCCTCGGCGGCGCGCTGCTCAGAGATGTCGCGGCCGACCGCGAGCAGCAGGGAGCCGGCGGTGGTCTCGACGATTCCCCAGCTCATCTCGCCGATGAACTCCGAGCCGTCGCGGCGCAGGCCCCAGGCAGCGGTCGAGAACCGCATCGGGTGCTCGGTCGCGAAGTACAGCTCCATGTTGCGGATGTAGCGCTCACGGACGCGCTCGGGCCACAGCACTTCGACGGGCCGCCCGAGAAGCTCATCGCGGGGGTAGCCGAACAGTTCCTCAGCAATCGCGTTCACGAACACGATCCGCCGGTCGCGCGCCGCCGCGACGACCGCGTCCGGCAATCCCTCGAGAACCGCTGCGGGCGCGACCAGCAGTGGGTCGAGCGCCATGTCGTCCCCGGCCGGCTCCGTCGCTCCTTCGTCTACGTCCTCGTCCATGACGCCACGTGACCCCACATCCAGCGTACAACGCGACCGTCCAGGTGGTGGACCTATGGACGATTCCCGGCCGCCGGATGCAAAGATTCATCGAGCATGCTGGAGGGGCTCTGACCGAGAACGCCGACGGCTCGCGTCTGACCGATGCCCTGCGTCGGGAGGGCCACCGGGTGCAGTTCCGCCGCGGCCAGGCGCTGCTCACCCAGGGCGACCGCGCCGAGCGCGTGTTCGTGATCGAGAGCGGCTGGGTGATCATCAGCTACGTCGGGCCGGGTGCGCGGGAAATCATGCTCGGGCTCCGAGGACCGGGCGACGTCATCGGCGAGCTTTCGAGCCTCGACGGCGAGCCTCGAACGGCCAACGCACTCGCCGTCGACGAGGTGCAGGCGATCGTGGCCCCCGCCTCGGTACTGACGCGCGCGCTTCAGGACGCGGACACCGCGAACGAGCTGATCCGGGTGCTCGCGGTCCGCCTGCGCGACGCCGATCGCAAGCGCGTCGAGTTCGCGGCGCTCGACACGCTCGGCCGGGTCGCGTGGCGGGTGCTCGAGCTCAGCGAGCAGTTCGGACGGGACGGGGAGGACGGAATCGTGGTCGAGTTGCCGCTGTCGCAGGACCAGCTCGCGAGCTGGTGCGGCGCCTCGCGCGAAGCCACTGTCAAGGCGCTCGCGGCGCTCCGCGCGCTCGGGTGCATCACTACCGGGCGCCGGACGGTGACGATCCTCGACGCCGAAGCGCTGCGCCGCCACGCGGGCGGCTTCGCCTGACGGCGCTGCGGCACCGGCGCGGACAGGGTCAAAAGACTCACAGGGACTGTGTCAACAGGCGTGGGCGCGCGGCCAGATGAGCGCGAGAGTTCCACCCATCAACCCGGAGGACCCAACCGAAGGTCACCGGACACCGCCCCAAGGAGGACGCTCATGTCACCGCACAGCACCATCGTTGATCGCCGTCGCCGGTCCGTCTCCCGCGGCCGCGCCGCCGCCGTCGCCCTCGGCCTGACGCTCGCCCTGACCGGCACCGGCGTCGCCAGCGCCAGCGGCGGTGGGTCCGCACTCGCCGGGGCGCAACGCAGCGTGCGCTCCGCCGAGCGGCTCGAGCTCCGCATCGGCAAGCTCGAGCGTGAGGGCTATCAGCAGGCATCGTGCACGCTCTCCGGGATGCGGATGGTGAACCCGCACACGCACCGCTCCGTGACCGTCGCCTACTGACTTCATCGTATGATGAAATAATCGTCGGCGTGTCGAGTACAAACGAGAAGCCATCCCGTCGCCCGCGCGGGCCCCGCGACCGAGGGCCGCGAGAGGAGCCGGGCGTGATGGTCGAACGGATCACCGACGCTGCGCGACGCTCGTTTGCCCACAACGGATGGGCCGGGACCACGATGCGTGGGGTGGCGCGCGAGGTCGGCGTCGATCCGGCGCTCGTCCACTACTACTTCTCCTCCAAGGAAGCGCTGCTCGATGCGAGCACGATGCCGCCGGCCGAGTGGCTCGAGTCGATTCGCAGGACGAACTCGGTCCCGCTGCGCGAGCGCGGCGAGGCGATGGTCCGCAACGTGATCTGGAGCTGGGCACAACCGCAGATTCGCGAGGTGCTGAGCTCGGTACTGCTGACCGCCGCCCACGAGCCGCGCACTCGCGAGAAGGTGCGCGCGGTCGTGACCGCCACGCTGCTGCCGGCGGTCGCCGACCGGCTCGACGCCGACGAGCGGTTGCTGAGGGCGTCGCTGATCGCGACGCAGGTCGTCGGGCTCGTGATGATGCGGTGGCTGTGGGAGATCGAGCCGCTGGCGTCGTTGCCCGATGACGACGTGGTGGCGCTGCTGGCGCCGACGATTCAGCGCTACCTCACCGGCCGCCTGCGCTAAAGGCTTTCCGACCCAGCGGTCCGAACGTCGCCCGGAAGTTTTGCGCGCTCGCTCTTGATTTCATCGGTTGATGAAGGTAGTCTCACCGCTTGATGAATCTCATCAAGTGATGAAACTCGAATCTTCAAGGAGCCGGAAATGTCGATGCGCAGGATCCTCAGCAAGACCCCCACTTCGGGCCACGGCGTGATCACCGCCGTGGTCTGCCTGGCGCTCGCGGCGGTGGTGGCGGCGATGGCTTCGCTCAACGTCGCGATGCCGGACATCGCGCGGGACACGCACGCCACCCAGACCCAGTTGCTGTGGGTGATCGACGCCTATTCGCTGGCGTTCGCCGCGCTGCTGCTGCCGGGCGGTGCGCTCGGCGATCGCTACGGCCGACGGGCTGCGCTGATCGCCGGCCTCGTGATCTTCGGGGCGGGATCGGCGGTCGCGATCACGGCCTCGTCCGCCACCGAGTTGATCGCGTTGCGCGCGGTGCTCGGCCTCGGGGCCGCGCTGGTGATGCCGGCGACGCTCTCGACGATCACGGGCACGTTCCCGCCGGCCGAGCGCACGCGCGCCGTCAGCGTTTGGGCCGCCGTCGCGGGCGGCGCTGCGATCCTCGGTCTGCTCGCGTCGGGCGTGCTGCTCGCGATCTCGTCATGGCGGGCGATCTTCGGGCTGAACGTCGCGTTGTCGGTGGTGGCGCTCGCGGGCACGATGCGGTTCGTCCCCGAGTCCGCCGATCCCGATGCTCCCCGGCTCGACGTCGGCGGCGCGCTGATCTCGGTGCTTGCGCTGGTCGCGCTGGTGTTCTCGGTGATCGAGGCGCCGACGTACGGATGGCTCGCGGCGCGTACGGTCGTCGGGCTGGCGGCCGCGGGCGGGCTGCTGGTCGCGTTCGTGATCTGGGAGCTCAGCCGGCCCAATCCTCTGCTTAACCCCCGCGTGTTCCGCGAGCGGTCCCTGACCGCCGGGAGCGTGTCGATCCTGATCCAGTTCTTCGCGTTCTACGGCTACACGTTCATCATCCTGCAGTATCTCCAGCTGGTTCGCGGGGCGACGCCGCTGCTCGCCGCCGTCGAGGTGCTACCGCTCGCCGCGACGATGATGCCCACCTCGAGGCTGGCCCCGAGGCTGGCCGATCGGTTCAGCGCTCGCTGGGTGTGCGCCGGCGGCCTGGTCCTGGTCGCCGCGGGGCTCGCGATCGTCGCCCAGCTCGGGACGGCCAGCAGCTACTGGCTGCTACTTGCGGGTTTGATTGTGCTTGGGATCGGGATGGGGGCGGCGATGACACCCGCGACGGCGGCGATCACCGAGGCGCTCCCGCCCGCCCGGCAGGGCGTCGGGTCCGCGCTCAACGACCTCTCTCGCGAGGTCGGCGGCGCGGTCGGGATCGCAGTCATCGGAAGCCTCCTGACCTCCACCTATTCGAGCCACGTCGACGTGACCGGACTGCCGGGCCGGATCGCGGCGGAGGTCAAAAGCTCAGTGGCGATCGCCGCCCACCTGGCGGCGCCGATCCCGGATCGCGCCCACGCCGCGTTCGTGACCGGCATGAACATCGCGCTGATCACGGCGGCGGGCGCCGCGCTGTTCGGCGCGATCGGTGTCGTCCTGCTGCTGCGGCGGCGGCGCGCAGCGCACGCGGCGGCCCGGCTGCAGCCGGGCGCGGCGCTCAGCCGGTAGCGTCGCGCAGCACGGCCGCCAGGCGCGCGATCGCGGCAGTGAACGCGTGCTCGGGTGGTTTGGCGTAGCCCACGACGAGCGCCGGCGCGTGGGTGTGCGCACCGTGCGCGTACTCGCCGAGCCCCTGGAGTGCCAGGCCGCGCTCGGCGGCGCGGGCGATCACGTCCTCCTCGCGCACGTCGCCGGGAAGCTCGAGCAGCGCGTGCAGGCCGGCGGCGATCCCGGAGATGCGGACCCGGGGCGCCCGCCGGCCCAGCGCGGCCACCAGGTGGTCGCGCCGTCGCCGGTAGGCCAGGCGCAATCGGCGAACGTGCCGGTCGTACGCTCCGGAGGTGATGAACTCCGCCAGCGTGAGCTGCTCGATCGCGCTGCTGTTGCGGTCCGCGCGCTCCTTGGCGGCGACGAAGTCGTCGATGAGCTCGGTGGGGAGGACCAGCCAGCCGAGCCTCAGGCCGGGCGCGAGCGTCTTGCTCGCTGTTCCGGCGTACACGACCCGGTCCGGCGCGAGCGCCTGGAGCGCTCCGAGCGGGTGGCGGTCGTAGCGGAACTCGCCGTCGTAGTCGTCCTCGACGATCATGCCGCCGGAGGCCAGGGCCCACTCGACGGCGATCGCCCGGCGCCTCGCGACGAGCGGCGCCCCGATCGGGAACTGGTGGGCGGGGGTGAGCAGCGCGACGTCGGCGCTGCCCAGCCGCTCGACCGCGGCGCCCTCGTTGTCGATGTCAAGCGGCGCGAGCGCGAATCCGCAGGCGCCGGCGAGGACCGCGGTGGCGGGCTGGGTGTAGCGCTCGATCGCGAGCGTGCGCGCGCCGCGGGCGCGGAGTGCCTCACACAGGAGCCGGAGGCCCTGCGTGAATCCCGAGCAGATGACGACGTGCTCAGGAGTCGCCCGGACCCCGCGCGCGCGGGAAACGTAATCCGCGAGCGCCGTGCGCAGCTCCGGCTGCCCGCGCGGGTCGCCGTAACCGAGAGCTCGGTAGGAGGCTCGCTCGAGCGCGCGCCTGGCGGCGGCGAGCCACGTCGACCGCGGGAACGCCGACAGATCGGGCGAGCCCGGATACAGGTCGTACCTGGACCTCCGTCCGGGTGGCTCGCGAATCGGCGGCGTCGCCTCGGTCGGCTCAGGCCGCTCCGCGACGCGAGTGCCGGAGCCCTGCACCGCGGTCAGCCAACCCTCGGCGGCCAGTTGGCTGTAGGCCTCGGCGACCGTGTTCCGCGCGATGCCGAGGTCGGCAGCGAGCGCGCGCGAGGATGGCAGGCGGACGCCGGGGCGCAGCCGGGCGGTCGAGATCGCGTCGCGGAGCGAGGATTCGAGCGCGGCCCGGACGCGGGGTCCGGCCAGATCGAGGTGCAGGTCGACGCCAGAAATGGCCCATGTTCTTGCCATCGGATTGGATCTTAACCACGGGCCGCTTCGGCGATAGGTTGTCGGCATGACAACCACTAATGAAAACCACCAGATCCCGGTTCGCCTCGATTTCGACGCTCACGCCGCCGACTTCGCTCGTGCGCTGGCGCACCTTGACCACGCCGCGACCAAGCAGCTCGACAAGGTCGAATTCGACCCGCCGCTGCGGGAGCTCGTGCGGATCCGGGCCTCGCAGCTCAACGGCTGCGCCTACTGCATCGACATGCACACGAAGGACGCCCGCGCGGTCGGCGAGACCGAGCAGCGGATGTACGCGCTGAGCGCGTGGCGGGAGACGCCGTTCTTCACCGAGCGGGAGCGCGCGGCGCTCGCGTTCACCGAGTCGGTCACGCTGCTTGCTGAAGACCACGTCCCGACCGAGGCGTACGAGGCCGTGGCCGAGCACTTCAGCGAGGACGAGCTCGGTGCGCTGATCGGCCTGATCGTGACGATCAACGCGTGGAACGCGATCGGCGTCAGCACGCGCGCGTGGACGCCGGGCTCCTACGAGCCGTGAGGCCTGACGGCGAGCGCTACAAGCCGAGAGCGAGGACCCGGCCGCGGATCATGCCGGCGAGCCGGATGCGGTCGGAGTCCTGCATCTCGATGAACTTCAGCGCGACGTGGGTGGGGGTCGAGCGGACGATCGTCGCCCCGCAGTGGATCGGCTGCGCGGGATCGTGCTCGACCACGAGCTCCAGCCGGAAGGTCGGACCGAGGCCGAGCGCGGCGGCGCGCGCGATCAGGATCCCGCCGGCACTCACGTTCGCGGTCGGAGTCTCGATCGTGGTCGCGCCGTCGCTCCGCTGGTCGGAGATCCGGGCCACGGCGCGAAGGCTGACGCGCTCAGACGAGCGGCGCTCGGGCAGCTGGACGCCGTCGATCACGACGAAAGCGAGTTCTGTCTCCTCGGCCGAACTGGCCGTGGCGATCCCCTTGAGCGCGGTCATCGCTCCACGGTGCTCGAACAGCATGTACCCGAGCACTCCCGGAGTGAACTTCTCGAGATCCTCGCGCGGAAGCTCGGTGATGCGCGTGAGCGTAGCGACGCTACCTTGGACCGCGGCCACGCGACAGGCGACGACCTGCTCGTCGCTGTCGATGTGGATCTCTACTCGCTGGTGGTGCTTGAGTCGTCGCAAAGGGGTGGCAGGCTCGTTGGCGATGGGGACAACCGTCAGGCGTCCCCCGACCACTCCGATGATCGACCGACGCGGCCACGACCTTTAGCGACATAGGATGCGCGGCGTGGACCTGTTCGACGTCTCCGGCAAGACCGCGCTCGTGACCGGAGGTGGACGCGGGATCGGTCTGATGATTGCGGGCGGGCTCGTCCAGGCGGGTGCGCAGGTCGTGATCGCGTCGCGGAAGGTGGACACGCTCGAGGCGGCCGCGGCCGAGTTGCGCGAGTACGGCGACTGCGAGGCGATCCCGGGCGATCTCTCGACCCCCGAGGGCGCACGGGCGCTGGCCGAAGCGGTCCGCTCGAGGTGGCCTGCGCTGAACATCCTCGTCAACAACTCGGGCGCCTCGTGGGGCGCGCCGCTCGAGGAGTTTCCCGAGTCCGGCTGGGATCGCGTGATCCACACGAACCTCGAGGGCATCTTTCATCTGACCGTCGGCCTGCTGCCGGCGCTCAGGGCCGCCGCCGGCGCCGAGGACCCGGCGCGCGTGATCAACATCGGCTCGGTCGACGGAATCCGCGTCCCGCTGGTGGAGAACTACAGCTACAGCGCCAGCAAGGCCGCGGTCCACATGCTCACGCGCCACCTCGCCAAGCGGCTGGCCGGCGAGCACATCACGGTCAACGCGATCGCCCCCGGGCCGTTCGACAGCAAGATGATGGCGTTCTTGCTCGACACCCCCGAGAAGCGCGCCGAGGTCGAGCGGCACATCCCGCTCGGGCGAATCGGGCGGCCCGACGACGCCGCCGGACTGACGCTTTTCCTGGCCTCCCGCGCGGGATCGTATTTGACCGGAACGGTGATCCCGCTCGACGGTGGGCTCACCGGCTGCGGCTGAACGCCGGTCGCGCCTTCTATGCCGTGACATCCTGAAGCCGTATGGGTCCGGACGGGCCGAGCCTCAAGACGATCATCCTCCGGCACAGGCGCGCCACGGCCGCAGCGATCGTGGTCGTGGTCGTGCTGATCGGGGTGATGGCCGCCGCCGCGCTCCCTAGCGCCAAGGCGGGCGCGCTCGCCGACTCGTCCTCGTGCTCGCAGTGGACCTCCGCGACCGCGGCCCAGCAATCCGCCTACGCCCACCTGTACATCACCGAGCACGTCAGCAGCGCGCTGTCCGCCGGTAACGTCGAGTCGGCGATCAACACCGACTGCAACCACGCGGCCTACCTCGGGGAGGCCGACGACATCAGCATCGTGGCGGCGTTGAACCACGCGTTCTAGATCCGGTCCAACCGGCGGACGGCCGAGAGCAGGCGCGCGCACGCGTCGCGCGCGTTGAACCGGGCGGCGATCGCCTGCATCGCGTCCTCGTCAGCCGGATACGACGCTCGGCGGCCGGCGGGGAGGGCTATCGGCAGGTCCGTGACAGGCGGCACGACCCTGATCGCGTTTTCCAGGTACTCGCGATCGGCGTCGCGTAGCTGACGTTCGCGGAGCACGCCGGCGATGTCGCCGTGGCGGCGGATCATCCCGGCGGCCGTCACCGCGCCGACTCCCTTGAGTCCGGGGAGGCCGTCGGAGGGGTCGCCGCGGAGGATCGCGAAGTCCGCGTAGCGCCGGCCCGGGACGCCGTAGCGCCGCGTCACCTCGGCCTCGTCGATCACGCTCGTGCCCGACCGTTCCGGGTACAGCACGCATACGCGCCCGTCCTCGACGAGCGCGAACAGATCGCGGTCGCCACTGGCGATCTCGATCGTGCCGCGGGCGAGCCGGCACCACGTGGCGATCACGTCCTCGGCCTCGTGGTCGGCCACCCCGACCATGTCGATGCCGATCGCCGCGAGCAGCGCGCGGATCACCGGAAGCTGGGGCTCGAGCCCGGGCGGGACGGGCTCGGCGACGCGGTGGGACTTGTACGTCGGGATCAGCTCGACGCGCCAGTCCGGGCGCCACGCCTCGTCGTCGGCGACCGCGAGATGGCGCGGCCGGCGCTGCGCGATCAGGCGGCCGAGGCGCTCGAGGAACCCGCGGATCGCGTTTACGTGAAAGCCGTCGGGACCAGGTTCGCCGGCGGGCACGCCGTAGTAGGCGCGGAAGATCAGGCTTGATCCGTCGACCAGTAGCCAGTCGCAACTCACGGATGACTATTGAACCGATCGGCGACCTGCGATCATGTGCTCATGTCTGAAAACGAACCGAGTGGCGAGGGCTTCGAGGAGACGCTGCGCCAGATCGCGCGGGAGCTGGGTCGCTCCGTCGAACGGGCGGTCGACAACATCGACGTCGACGAGGTCGCGCATATGTTCGGCGTGGACGCCGGTGCGGCACGCGAATGGGTCGAGGGTGCCGCGACCTGGCTGCGATCGAACGCCGAGCGATTCGAGGACGAGTTCCCGGTCCGGATGCCCGGCAACTGGCGCCCGCCCGCGGACGAGGATCCGCTGCGGAGCGAACGGAGCCGGGAGCCGTTGCGGAGCGACGACCCGCTGCGAAGCGCGGCTCCACACCCGCTGGACATGCCGACCGACGAGCAGGGCATCGCGCTGGCTGCGCTCGAATCAGGCCGCTGGATGGTCGAGCCGGGAACCGACGCGCTGGCCGGGAGGGGCGACGGGCCCGGGCCGAGCAACTCGCTCGGAATCGTCCGCGAGTTGCGCGTCCGCGACTGGCTCGGAGCCGACGGCGAGATCACGCTCGTTGGCCGCCGGGCGCTCAGCCGCTGGCTGGAGGCCGCGATTCCCAGCACGGGACCGAAGCCAAGCAGTTCAACCCCGTAGCGACTCGCGCGGGGACATAGGATGGGCGCGTGGTCGACGACGAGGTCGCATTCGCTGGTGTTGCCGGCCAGGTGGAGCTGGTCGGGCGAGGCGACGTCTCGGCGCGAGAGTTGGTGGAGCTGGCTCTTAGCCGGATCGAGCGTCTCGATCCTGACCTGAACGCTTTCGCTGCCGTCTACGCAGAACGGGCTCTGCTCGAGGCGACGCAAGCCGATGCCCGGGTGCGGGCGGGCGAGACCCGGCCGCTGCTCGGCGTGCCCGTCGCCGTCAAGGACGAGATCGACATCGGCGGCGAGGTCACGAGCCACGGCACCGGCGCGATGGTGACCCGCGCGGCAGCGGACGCCGAGGTCGTGCGCCGAGTCCGGGCAGCCGGCGGGATCGTGGTCGGCAAGACCAAGATGCCCGAGCTCGGGCTGTGGCCATTCACCGAGTCGGTGACGTGGGGTGTGACGCGTAATCCGTGGAACGCCGAGCGGACGCCAGGCGGCTCGAGCGGTGGGTCGGCAGCCGCCGTCGCCGCGGGGATGGTCGCGGCCGCATTGGGCGCCGATGGAGCCGGCTCGATCAGGATCCCGGCCGCGTGCTGCGGGGTGTTCGGACTCAAGCCGCAGCGCGATCGCGTGCCGCGCGCGCCTCACGACACCGACGGTATGCACTGGGTCGTGTTCGGATCGCTGACGCGCTCGGTGCTCGACACCGGCGTGATGCTCGACGTGCTCGCCGGGGATCATCGGTTCGCGCAGGCCGCCCAGGCCCGGCCCGCACGCCTGCGAATCGCGGTCGCGAAGGGCTTCCCGACCGGGACTCGCGGCCGTCTGTCCGACGAGGTCGACGCGGCGCTCGAGTCGACCGCGGATGTCCTGCGCTCGCTCGGGCACACGGTCGTCGAGGCCGCCGTCGACATGCGCCCTCGCGACGTTCCGGTCATCGTCGGCCTGCTGTTCCGGGCGGTCCGCGAGATCGTCGGCAGCGCGGAGCGACCGCAGCGACTGGAGCGCCGCACCCGCGCGTTCGCCCGGCCGGGCGCGCTCGTCTCGGACCGCATGACCGAGCGACTGCTCACGGCCGAGCGTGCCCTGTCCGATCGCATCGGCTCGATGTTCGACGATTACGACGTGCTGCTGACGCCCGTGATGTCGGCGCCCGCTATGCGGGCCGGGGTGATGGAAGGGCGTGGGGCGATCGCGACCTACTTCTGGGAGACGGGCTGGGTTCCATTCACGATCCTGTGGAACATCACCGGTCAGCCCGCCGCCTCGGTCCCCGCTGGGCAGAGCGCGGAAGGCCTACCGCTCGCGGTACAGCTGGTCGGTCGGCATGACGACGAGAGCACCCTCCTGTCGCTGGCCGCCGAGCTCGAGGCCGAGCGCCCCTGGGTTGACCGCCGACCCCAGATCTCGTAGCGATGCTGTCGGACCTGAGCGCCGCTATCTACGGCACGATGACCGTCGGTGCGCTGCTCGCGGCCGAGTCGGCCGGTAGCGAGACCTACGCGGAAACCGTCATCGCGGTCCTGTTGACCTTGGTGATCTACTGGTTCGCCCACTCCTATGCCGAGTTCGCCTCCGAGCGGCTGAAGGAGCGCGAGCCGCTTCGGTTCGGACCGCTCGGGCGGATCATGGTCCGCCAGCTGCCGATCCTGTTCGGTGCGGCGATCCCCCTGGTTGCAGTGCTCGTGCTGTGGGCGGCGGATGCCTCGCTGTCGACCGCGGTCACCGCCGCGGTGTGGACGTCGGCGGTTGTGGTCGTGCTGATCGAGATGATGGCCGGGATACGGGCCAAACGAACGGGCCGCGAGCTGGTGTTTCAGACGATGTTCGGCGGGGTGCTCGGCCTGCTCATCATCGTGCTCCGCCTAACGCTGCACTAGGAGCCATGAGCTGGGGACCTCCTGCTAATCGGCGGTTTCCGTGGGCACAAGATGGCCTGATGTCCACGGTTTGTCAACGATCGCGGCGGCGACCGCCTCGGCAGCCATCTCATCCGACCGGGGAATCAGATGTGCGTAAGTGCCAAGCAGAACCCTCGGATCATCGCCGAGACGGCCGGCGACGACATGCAGCGGGATTCCGCTGGTCAGCATCAACGTCGCGGCGGTGAGTCGCAGAACGTGAATAGACCCGACGGGGATGCTCGCCCGCTTGCGGTGTCGGACGAACCAGCCGCTGACAAGGTCCGGGTTGATCGGCCTCCCCAGCTCGTTGCAGAAGACGAGGTCGTGATCCTCATACGCCGGTCCGGCGACCGAGCGCTCGAGCCGCTGCGTCTCGATATGGCGACGGAGGACCTCTACCGTCTCGGCGTTGAGGCTGATCGTCCGCTCCGAACGACCTGACTTCCGAGGGCCAAACTCGCCGGACCTTAGGAGTTGCCGCTCCACGCGCAGCCTGCCCCCGTCGAGATTGAGACTCAGCAGCGAGAGTCCGAGCAACTCGCCCCGGCGCATGCCGGTGGTGGCGGCGAGGCGCCACGGGGCGGACAGGCGGTCGCCGCGAACCTGTTTCAGGAAGCGGCGCAGTTCGCTGGCGGTCCACGCCTCTACGCGGCTGCGCTGCGCCGCAGGAGGGTCTGCGCTAGCCGCGGGGTTACGCGTGAGCTCGTCCCAGCGGACGGCGTCGCGGAGTGCCCGGTGGATGGCGGCATGAGTGAGTCGCCGTGTAGCGATCGAAAGCCCGGCATGCTCCATCTCCCCGTAGAAGCCGTTGAGGTGGCCGCCGGTGAGCCCGCGGAGTGGCACGGCCGCGACCTCGAAGCGCTCCACTCGGGAGCACGCCTGCTCGTAGATGGCGTGGGTGCTCGGTCGAACTGTCGCCTCGATCGCAGGCAGCCATTCTTTGCGCATGAACGCGCCGAGCGCCTGCCTCGACGGCTCGACGTAGATCCCGTCCGCAACCCGGACCACGACATTCGCGAGATAGCGTTGCGCCTCTTTCTGCGTCCGGAAGCCGCCCTTGGACGCCTGCCGGGCGGTTCCCGGTGGACGGGTCGGCCGGAAGATCCCAATACGCAGTCCAGGTAGTGCCGCGCTTGCGGGTTGATCCCCTCATCGTGTGTCACCGCCGGCGCGTGGATCCGCTGCGCGCAGGAGGTCTGGCCGAGCTGGCCGCCGCAAGAGACTTCCGCAGGAGTTCCTCTCCGTTCTGCGGAGGCGTCCGGGTGCACGGCCGGGCGCCGGTCGGTCGCCGGGCTGGGCCCGGACAACAGCGAGGGGTCGCCTAATGCGCACGCCGCAGATCCTCAGTGGGGCCGCTCGCATTTCAGACCTGCCCGCCGGAAAAGCTTCCGGAGCTCCGGGAAGCATTCGCGGAAATCGCCGCATCTGACCTCGCTCCGGCCGTGTGGCGCGACGTCGCGGAGACCATCTGCGAGGCGATCGATCACATGCGCGCCGGGCGCTCTAGGAATGACGCGGATCTCGAAGACCGGCCGAAGAATCGGGGGAGAGTTGCCGCATGGGTGCCGAGGGGGCGGCTATCATCCGCAATTGAGTCCAATTTGGACCAATCTAGATGCATCAGATGCCAGGTTGGCCTCCGGTCGTGAACCGAACGGCGCGAAACGGCGTATCACAGGCAGACGATGCCTCGTCCGTATGTCGAGACTCCGTCAAGAACCTCCGGTCCAGGGCCGATGAGGATTACGACTGGAAAAAGTCGGTAGATCACCCCGTTGTACGGGTACCCGTCATCTCGTAGGATTTGAAAACAGCAATGGCTCTCGCAATCGCTCACGCTCCCAAATGCCTACCGGACCTCGCCGAGCCGGTCACGTTCGCAGGTCAAGACGCCGAAGACTTCCTTCGCGACCTTCCGCCTGAGCTCGAGCCCGAGGCTCTTTCGAGCCTCCGCGCGTCGGCCGCAGCAGCGTCCGAGCTGGCGACTTCCAAGTCGGCGAACAGCTTCTTCGAGTAGGCGCCATTGGCCCCGGTCGTGGCGCGGTTCGAGCCGCCAGCCGACGACGAGGGACTGCTTTCGGCCATCGCCGTGTTCGACTGTGTTCGTCTCTCGCGTGACGGCGAGGATGATCCGGGCGAGGCGGCCGTCCGGGATTTTCTCCGGTCGGCCGAATTCCCAGACGGGGCATTGTCTGGTACGTCGACTAGCTACTTGCTTCTCGAGCCCGACGACTTCCCGGGGCGCATACTCGGCTACGTCACGCTCGCCGTGACCCAGATGCGGCTTACGGAGGGTGAGAAGAAGTCGGGCGAGCGCCTCGAAGCAGCGCACGGGTCGCACTTCGGGGCGGTTCGCATAGCGATGATCGGCGTCGATCGTGAGTACGCTGGCAACGGCTACGGCAAGCGGCTCATGGATTTCGTCATCGCTCAGACTGCTCAGATGAGCCGGGAGGTATCCGTGCGTTTCGTTGTTGCGGACGCCGTCAACACGCAGCTGGCCTGGTACCAGCGGCAAGGGTTCGTTGAGAACAGGTCGGAGGCTGAGGTCAAGCGACTGAAGGGCGCGCTTGAAAGGACCGGCATTGCGGCTACCAGTGTTCGACTAGACCTTGGTCCCGACCCCCGAGTGGTGCTCCAACACGACTGACGACGGCGCGCTTCGTCTAAAGGTGCCGCTGACCCCCCGGGCACAGGGGCCGCGTAGGACAGCTTCTCGACCGGGGTCGCAAACCTCTCGTAGCTGGACCGGGGGTGTCGGTCGGGTCGGCGAGCATCTCGATGATTTCGTGCGACCCAGCCCGGAGCGGTTCCTTAAGGGCCGACCGCCCCTACCGGGACCGGGTGGTAGGGGACGATCGGCGTACTACTAAGCCTTCCCAAAGCTGCGATGTTTACTCAAAGCGGCGCAATCCGGTCCCCATGATTCCGGGAGCTCTGTGGGCGCGATGAAAGGGCCGCGTCTTGGCCTTGCGGTGCTTCTTCGATTGCTTCTTCGCGGTCGGGACCTGGTAGATCGTCGGCGAGCTTGCCGGGGTAGCTCCGACCTTCGTACCGATCTGGCTGATGAGCGCGCACGTCTTCTCGAGCTGCGCCATGTCGATCTGCGGGACCCAGCTGATCTGCCAGTTCTGATCGATCGCACAGTCGGCATAGTCGAGAGCGAACTCCGCCTCCAGGCCGTCTTCCTGCCCGTGCTCGAGGCTCTGGATGCTGTCCCACCACGGGAGGGTGCTGTCCCAAATGGCCGCGAACTGCTGGCGCTCGGCGGCGGTCAGGTAAGCCCAATCAAACTGGTGGCCTAGCTCCCAGCAGAACGTGTCCTGGCTGGTGCTCAGCCCGTCTGGGTTCGAGTAGACGAAAGTCTCCGCCAGCGCGGCGCCGCTCCCGATCCCATCGCCGGGAGCGATCGAGCAGCCGCTATCCGGACCGTCGCACGGCGCGATCGGACTATTGACCGCGAGAATCAGGGTGCCGCTCAGCGTGGGGCGTGTGCCTCGTCGGCCCACTCCTGCCATTGCCCTCCGATCGGCTGCCCGGTCGGGGTGACGAGCGTGACGGCCCTCGCCGGGCGCGGCGAGCATTAGACAGCCCGCGATCAGGAGGACGCATAGGGCCGCGCTTGTCCACGGTTTGTCAACGAACGCAGCCAGACGCGTTGACACGAACGGCGATGAAGGCGATGTTGCGAGGCCAGTTTTGCCTGCAGATGCCGCACTTCTGGACACGTGACGGCACCGGCCGTCACGTCCCTTACATACGCTGCACTAGGCTGGGCGAATCGAGGGGCTTCGTCGAACCGGAGGTTTCATGCGCACCATTCTTGTCGTGACCGCCGTCGCGGTTGGGACCGCCATAGCCGGCGTGTCCGCGGCCGCTGCCGCGGGACCGCAGCAGACCGTCACCGCCACGCTGATCTCGAGGCCCGCTCACACGCTCGCGCCGGGTTCGACGGTCAGCGCGAGCAAGATCTTCGGACACCGGGTGTTCAACGATGCCAAGCACGGGTTCGCGCTCGTGGACACCGGCCAGGCCCAGTATCCGGCGGCAACGTCCGACGGCGGCAAGACGTGGAAGACCGACGGGCCGGCGCTCCACCTCAACGCCGCGCAGGCGCCGCTCGCTGTGATCTACATCGGGATCGCCGGCCAGAAGACGATCTTCGCCTGGGGGACCGGGCAGGTGATCGACAGCACCAGCGACGGGGGCCAGCACTGGTATCGAGCCGTGTTCTTCGGGCTGCCGGTCGCGGTCATCAGGAACCCCCAGGGCCACCTGGTGGCGTTCGTGGACGGTGAGACGAACGGCAGCAACGCGACGCTGCAGTACGTCTCCAAGAACGGCGGCAGGACGTGGCGCCTCGACAACACGATCGGCGGCTCCTAAAGAGATGATCTGATCGGCGGCCGGCATCGGCGCCGGCGAACGCCGCGAGCGTGAGCGCGCACAGGGCGAACAGCTCCGCATAGCCCGAGTAGCCGCGGTAGCGGAACCGCACCGTATGCGTGCCGGCGGGGACGTAGGTTGCGACGAGCGCCGGTGCGACCATGCTCGTCGGCCGCGCGTGGCCGTCGACGGTGGCGGTCCAGCCGTCGTCGAACGAGGCGCTGAGCACGGCCACGCCCCGCCGGCGCATGGTGACGGTGGCGCTGACGACGCCGTCGGCGAGATCGTCGCTCTCGGAGGTGACGCTGCCGGCGCGTCGCTCACGGGACGGGCGTGGCAATGGCGGAGGCGTGGCCAGGCGATCACCGAAATCAATATCCAAAAAATCGCCGGCGCCCGCCAGCGCGGACTGGAGCAGCGGCACGCTGCGGGCGCCGAGGTCAGTCCGGTCGGCGGTCAGCGTGCCCGCGATGGTCCCGACCTGGACGTACCCGGTGGTCGGCGTGGTCCAAAGGGCATATTTACCCGCGACCGCCACCTCCTCCGCGGACACCGGCGGAGCTGAGCCCGCGGGGAGGATCAGGTAGCGGATCCCGAACAGCTGGTAGTCGGATGGGTCGAGCTCGTCGAAATGGTTCTCGGGGCCGGTCATCAGCGACGCGGTCCGGAGCGTGTACCCGACCTCGTCGACGTCCCGGCTCTCGAGGTACTTGAAGACCGGAACGGCGCCGACGGTGAAGCTGGCGCCCCAGTTCGACGGCATACCCGCGTACACGCGCCCGCCGCCGTCCGCCTGCGTAAGCGCGATCAGCTGGTCCAGGTCGGCGCCCTGGGTCCCGTCCGCGCTGCGCTGGGAGACGATGTGCTCGGCGTTGCGGCCGTCGAACGATCGCAGCTCGAGCCCCGCCGGCGCGAGCGCGACGATCATCGCGCCGACGGCGGCCGCGGTCTTGATGCGTCCCATCCGGGGGTTCGTCCAGCGCCAGGCCAGACGCCGGCGGAGTGCGTCCGACGGCGGCAGCCGCCGGCTGAGCGCGAGCCGCTCGACCTCGCGCCAGGCCTTGCCGGCGCACCACGCCGCGCCGCCGCCGGCGAGTAGCAGCGACGCGAGTTGGACGCCCATCATGAACCGGCGAAAGAAGATGTCGCCGCTTCCGGGGATCACGTCGACGAGCGATCCGAACGTGGCCCGCCCGAACGAGAGCGCGAGGCACGCGGCGAGCGCGACGACTAGCGCGCAGGCGCCGGGATCCGCCCGCCGGCGCGCGACCGCGAGCGCGAGGCCGATCGCCGCGAACGCCGTCACGACCGGGATCCGCCCGTGATCGAGCAGCTGACCCGACGCGAGCCAGCCCAGCACTCGCGCCGCCCCGTATCCGTTGGTAAGTGGGGTGCCGTGGAGCGCCTCGTTCGTCGCGGCCCAGTGGCGCTGGTCGATCAGCGGCACGATCACCCAGGCGGCCGCGAGCAGTGCGCCGCCGGCGACCAGCGCGGCACGGCGGGCGCTCGTGCCGATCGGCTGCCTGGCGACCAGCGGCCACAGCAGCAACGGCAGCAGCGCCAGGTACCCGGTCTCGAAGTGGAGCGCGATCGTCAGCGACACGAGCGCCACCGCGGCGAACCGGTGGCGTCCGTCGCGGATCGCGCGCCAGCTGAACCCCCACGCGAGCGGCAGCGTGAGCGATGCCCACAGCTGCGTCCAGACCCCGTAGCCGATCCAGACGTAGGCGTTCTGCTCGTACCCGATCCCCGTGCGCGCTGACCAGGAACGGCGACATCGCGGCCGCCGCCGCGGCCGCGGGCCGGCCGGCGCCGAGGAGCCGCGCGGCCAGATAGATGCTGACCGGCCACAGCGACAGCAGCAGATACAGCGACCACCGGAACGCCGCGTCGGGGCCGATGACGAGCCCGGCCAGCCCGGCGAGCATCGCCGGGAGGCTCTGGTAGTGCACGAACTGGGGCGAGCCCAGTCCGAGGAACGGAAACCAGCTGTCGAGCGGGAGGTGCCCGGCGCGCAACTGCTCGGTCGCGAACCGCACCATCTGCTCGTGGACCGAGCTGTCGTCGAGGTAGGGGACCCCGACGGTCTCGGCCCGCAGGCTCAGCAGGTTCCAGGCAACCGCCGCTCCGACGAGCAGCCACGGGCCGCGCGAGCACGGCCCGTGGCTGCGTGTAGGCCGGGGGTCAGCTGTTGCCGCTGCTGCCCGAGTTGCCGGAGTTGCCGCTGTTACCGCTGTTACCGGTGTTAGGCGGTTGCCCTGGAGCGCCATGGACGGAGCAGCCGACGACCCACGTCGGGACCGGCACCTGCGTCTGTTTCGGAGTCGTGGTAGAGCCGCTGTTGCCGGAGTTGCCGGAGTTGCCGGAGTTGCCGGAGTTGCCGGAGTCGCCGGAGTCGCCGGAGTCGCCGGCGTTGGCGCTCTGGGGCTGCCGACGGCTGACCGCGGCGCGGTACGCCGCGAGCGCCTCCTGGGCGCGCTTCTTGGCCTCGGCGGGGGTAAGTCGGGTGACGTGGCCGTTGCGCAGCACGGTCATGGGTTGGACCCGGCACGGAGGTGCCGCAACCGTGCTGAAGCAGGTCGGTACCTCGCCCTGGATCAAGTGGCCCTTGTCGACGTGGACCGTGCCGGCGACGCGATAGGTCGGGATCACCTGGACTCTGCCCGGGGGGATCTTGCTCGGATCGAGTTGCGTGACCGCGACTTGCGGCGCGGCCTTCCCGGCGATGGTCTGCGCGAGCTTCATCGCCTGTACCGCTGCCGGTGGAAGCGCCTTGACCGTGCAGCCGGACGCGACGACGACGAGCCTTGCCCTTATGCCGAGTGCGGCCAGCCGTGCGTTCGCCCCGTGGACCGCCGTCAGCTTCTGGATCCAGACCGTGTAGGTGCCATCGGAGTTCCGGTTGACCGCGAACGCTGCGGGGCTGCCGGCGGCGCTGACCAGCAGCACGACCGCGGCCGCCATCCCGGCGAGGCTGACGGTCGTGCCGGCCAGCAGGCGCGGGCGCGCCCTCCGTGGGGGCTTGGCCGCCGGCGGGGTCATCTCGGCCAGGTCGGCCCCATGCTTGCGCACGAGGTCACGCCACAGGCGGTCCTCGAACTTACTCATCGCCGTGATGCTCCTTTCTCAGCCGGGCCCTGGCCCGGGACAGCCGTTTGCGCAGCACTACGCGGGAGACGCCGAGCGCCGTCGCGGCTTCCTTCGGCGTCAACCCGGCGAGGTCGACCAGTTCGACAGCAGCGCGCTCGATCTCGGGCAGCTGCGAGCAGCGCTCGGTCAGCTCGCGGCCGTCGCGCTCGGCGTCGATCCGCGCGGCCAGCTCCTCGGTCTCGTCGACGTCGAGCGGCCGGCGCTGAGCCAGCCGGGCGACGGCGTCCCGCCCGTTCGCCGTCTGGGCGCAATGCCCGGCGAACACGTGGGCGGCGATCCCGAACAGCCACGCGCGGGCGGAGCCCCGGCGTGGATCGAAGCTGCCGAACGCTCCGGCGGCCCGCACGAACGTCTCCGAGGTCAGATCCGCGACCACCTGCGGCTCGGCGCAGCGCCGAGCGAAGTACGACATCACGACGTCGACGTTGCCGCGGTAGACCTGCTCGAATTCGGCAAGTGCCGAGCCCGAGGGGCCTGCAGTGCTCGCGGCCTTCGTGCCGGCGGAGTCCCCGAGCATCATCACCTTGGCGCCAGCTGCTGTGCTCATATGGCGCTAGTTGTCGGGTTCGCGTCCAGCTGTGACATTCGATCCGGTTTGTGATCCGCCGTCCGGGCGGTTACGAATAGACATCATGGCGTGGCCGTGGGGTGTGGACGGTGACGCCGACCCCGGGCGGCACGCATGTCCGGTTCGACTGGCAGGTGTACGCGGACCGCAAGCTGCTGCGTGCGCTCACCCCGGTCCTGCGCCCGATGTTGCGCTGGAACCACAGCTGGGCGATTGCGCGTGCGGTCGAAGGGTTCGAGCCGTACGCGTAGCGGACGGCGGCCGATGCCCGCTCTGCGACGGTTCAGGCTTTTACACCGACGACGTAGCGGAACACGTTGTGGATGGAAACCGCGCCGGCGTCGTCGCGGAACGGCTCGATCGCAGCGACGAGCGCCTCGCGAACGCGCCGCTCGCCGGCGACGCGGCACGCTCGGGCGCCGCCGGCGGACGCGAGCAGCGCTCTCAGGGTCGTGTCGGTGTCGGGATAGATCCATGCGAGCGCGACCTCGCCTGACGCTTCGAGGCGCAGGCCGGCGGGGGCGAGCATGCGCTCGAGCCCGCCCGGTGCCGAGAGCGCGTAGGGGACGTAGCCATCGTCCGGCGGTTCGTCGATGAGCGCCTTCATCGCGAGGTGCAGCGCGGTGCCCTCGTTGCGCTCAGGCTCGGCGAACGTGGCCGCGGCCAGCCGCCCGCCGGATTTCAGGACGCGCGCGGCCTCGGCAAACGCGGTTGGGGGGTCGAGGGCGAACTGGAACCCGTTGACGGACGTGACGACGTCGAACCTGTTGTCTGGGAGCGGGAGCTCATCCATCTCGCCCTCGAGGAAGGTGCCCTGTGGCGTCCGCTCGCGCGCGATCTCGAGCAGCGCCGGCGCGATGTCCACGCCGGTGACCTCGGCACCGCGGGCGGCCGCGAGCGCGGCTGCGTAGCCCGACCCGCAGGCGATATCGACCAGTTGGGTGCCGGGCCCGACGCCGGTCAGGTCGAGCAGCTCGTTGAACAACTTGCGGTTCTCGGGCTCGGCGATCTCGGCCCAGTCGCGGGGATTGACGCTCCACAGGGCACGCTGCTCGGCGATGATCTGACGGTCGTTCATTTGTGCGCGGGTGTCGCGGGCTCGATGTTCTGGTTGAGGCGGAACACGTTGTCGGGGTCGTACATCGCCTTGATGTGCTGCAGGCGCTGTAGCGTGGAGCCATAGGCGACGGTGGCTGATTGCGAGTCGTCGTCGCCCATGAAGTTCGAGTACGCGCCACCGCTCAGATGGGGCTCGAGCTTTGCGAACGTTCCGCGAACCCAGGCGATCTCGTCGTCGGTGGCGGCGGGGTCGCGCCACTGTCCGGCGATGTTGATCAGCCAGCGCGCCTCTCGGTGGGGGAACGCGGTGGCTTCGTTGGGAGTGTCGCGGATCGCGCCGCCGAGCGCGAGGACCTCGATCACCGACAGGGGCGAGCCGACCTGCGACCCGCGGTCGATCAGCCCGTCGATCATGTCGCCGGTCAGCTCGTTCGTGAACCCTGCCTTGAGGTAGGCGTGGAGCGTCCCGGGCGCGAGCAGCTCGTCGGTGATCGCCTGGATCTCGAGGTAGGGGACGGTCGCTAGCTCGCCCGCCGGCGGATCGAGCTCTCGCTCGATCTCGCGTAGCAGGGCGTGGCCCTCGTCGGGGTCGCCCGACCACTCGATCAGCGACATCACACCGGGCGTGCCCTCGAGCTCGTCGGTCATCCACGGAGCCTCGGCGGGGCCGCGGCGCATGAAGCTCGTCCACAGCAGCTCGTTTGACGCTGTTCGTTCGCTCATCAGTCGTTCGCCGGTGGTGAGCACCTCGGCCGCGTGTTCGAGCGGGTGAAACGTGGCGAGGATCGGGAGGACGGTTAGCTCGTGGGCGCGGAACTCGAACTCGGTGACGACCCCGAAGTTGCCGCCGCCGCCGCGCAGGCCCCAGAACAGGTTGGCGTTGTGGGTTTCGGATGCGCGGACGATCCGGCCGTCGGCGAGCACGACCGTCGCCTCGATGAGTGAGTCGATCGTCAGCCCGAACCGGCGCATTAGCCGTCCGACGCCCCCGCCGAGAGTGAGGCCGCCGACTCCCGTGTGGGACACGACGCCGGCGGGGACGACGAGGCCGTGTGCCTGCGCGCCGCGGTCGACGTCGCCGAGAACCGCGCCACCGCCGACGCGCACGCGCTTGGTCGTTGGGTCGACGACTACGTGGTTGAGCGGTCGCAGGTCGATCACGAGACCCTGGTCGACGGTCGAGAAGCCGGGGAGAGAGTGGCCGCCGCCCCGGATCGCGATCGTCAGTCCGCGCTCGCGAGCGTGGGCGATTGCGGCAGCGACGTCCTGGGGGGACTCGCACCGGGCGATCAGCGCCGGCCGGCGGTCGTGCATCGCGTTCCAGACCGCTCGCGTGGCGTCGAAGTCCGCCGCATCCGGGCCGACCACGCGTCCGTTGAAGCCGGGGATCATCTGTTCCTGCACCGCGCTCATGTCTGTTTCGTCTCCGGGATGGTTCGCGTGCGTGATCTAGATAGCTATAGGTTTATAGATATTGGCATAGCCTATCATCCGCCGCGCTCCGATGGAAGAGGAGACGCCCACTGATCTCGCTGTCGTCCTGCACGACCTGGCCTGGCTGCTCCCGCGTACGATCGGGCGCGAGTCAGATCCCGGGCAGGCGCTGCCGGCCTCGGAGCTCGAGATCATGCGGCTGCTCGTCCGACGGCCCGGGCTGAGCGTCAACGACACCGCCGCCGAGTTGAGGCTGGCGCCGGCAAACGTATCGACGGCACTGCGGGCGCTCGAGGCGAGGGGCCTGCTCGAGCGCCGGCGCGACCCCGCGGACGGCCGCGTGGTGCGGCTGCATCCGACCGAGGCGGCGCTCGCACATCGGGGCGACCAGGAGCGCGCGTGGGGGAGCGCGCTCGCGCAGGCGCTAGCCGCGCTGCCGAAGGCCGACGCGAAGCGGTCGCTCGCCGCGACACGGTCGCTGCGCGCGCTCGCGGCCGTGCTCGGGCGCGAGGCCGCGCGTTAGTCGGCGATCGACGCCCTTGGACGGGACCCTTCGCTACGGTCGGGTGCGATCGAGCGTGCGAGCATGGATCGTTTTGCTGACCGTCACGGCGTGCACCCTGGTGGTACCGGGGCGCGCGGTCGCGGCGGTCGGATGGGGGATCAACATGGACGGGGCCGTCAATCCGGGGAGCCCGCCGGCGTTCACCTATCAGAGCAACCCGTACTTCACCGCGCTGCTCGGCGGAACCGCGTGCGCTAAGGGAACCTCGACCGCGATCTGCTACGCCAGCCTCTATATCCCGTGGGATGCCGTGAACGACGGGAAGGGCAGCGTGTCGGCGGGGACGTGTCAGAAGTCGCCGGCCGGCCCCGGCACGCTGGCGTCGACGTTCGTCGACGAGGTGGACGCCGCCGCGCGCGCCGTCGGAGTCGGCCACGTGCTGGTCGCGCTGACGAGTGCGCTCAACACGTCCACGGACGACATCTGGCCGACCGACCGCGAGTACGAGTGCGGGCTGGTCGGCCTCGAGCAGGCCGCGCCCGGCGTCACCCAGTGGGAGATATTCAACGAACCCGACTCCGCCTACATCCCGGACTCGGCGGCCGGCGGAGGCCCCGACTGCGTACATCGCAACGGCACTTGGGTGGCGACCCAGGACCAGTGTGTGCTCGGCAGCAGCGCGGCCACCCCGCACGGCGGCAACGGACACGGAGGCAGCGCCCAGGCGGCGGCGTACTGGTACCTCGATGCCAAGCGAGTGGATCAGAACAGGAGTCACACGCTCGTCGCCGGCGGGTTCAACTTCAACACGTCGAGTTGCCTGACGTCTGAGTGTTACTACCTGAGTGGATATTTCCGCGAGCTGTCCAGGGTCTATCCACGGCCACCCGACGCGATCTCGCTCCATCCCTACCTGGATGTCGATTACGCGGCGCTCAACGGTGGCGATCCGCTCCCTCCCGTCAGTTCCGGGTTGCCGAGCGTTGCCGGCGCGATCGCCGACATCGACGAGGTGTATCCCACCGACCCGCAGATCTGGATGACCGAGGCGGGGGTGTGGCTGACTAACTCGGGAGCGGCGGCGGTCACGAGCGTATGTGGCGACGGCAATCCGGCCGACGACGGAACGTGGATGGCTTGCCTGAACGGCAATCCGTCCGCCCAGGCCTTGGCGGCGGAGGGTTACCTGCGGGTTCCCAGCGAGTCACCCCAGATCACGCGCATGTACTACTACGACTTCGATGGTCAGAATGCGGGCTGGGACTCGGGCCTCGTCAACCTCAACGCGCCGGTGCTCGGTTCAGACGGCTACGGCGCGCCCCGGACGGCATGGTGCGTGCTCGACAATTTCGCCAACGGCGAGGACCCCGTCACCGCCGAGGTGAACGCGGCGCGGCCTGGCTCCACCTGCGACGACCAGAATCCGACCGACGCGAGGTACGCGCCGGTCGTGGCCGAGCACTTCGTTCCCGCCCCGCCGACGGCGCCCGCCACCGCCGAGTCGCCGGGTGAGGTCGGGGTGGAGTTCGTTCTCGGGGTGGCGGAGCGGGTGCAATCGCTGCTCGGGACACTCGTCCCCGGGACGACGGGCTAGTTTGCGTGGCGTGCCGGCGTGCCGGCGTGCCGGCGTGGGCGCGGGTCGGCGCCAGTGTGTGGGCGCCGGTTCCGGGGCAGGCGTGCTGGATTTGCCGCCCTGTACGCGGAAAGTGAGCAACCCTCGCCGGCGCACCAGGCGACATGCATAAGGCCCGAAACCTCCGCCGGCGCCACCGTCGTGCGGAACATGAGCATCCCGGGACTGCTTATGTCCCGGTTGTGGGACGGCCGGGGGAGGTTTCGGGCGTTCTCCAGGTTCGGGGCGTGCACGATTCGCCAAAGCCCCCCAGCGCACCTCGCCTCGTGCAAATAAGCGCCTGGGAGGTGCTTATGTGCACGGGGTGGCGGCACGCCGCCGGCTCTGGCGACTTGTGCACGCCGGCGGGGCGTTCCGCGAGGCGCCGGCGGGGTGGCGGGCCGGCCCCGGACCGCGTCGAGCGCCACCGCGGACCCCGCGCGAACTACGCCGGCGCCACCGCGGACCCCGCGCGAACTACGCCGGCGCCACCGCGGACCCCGCGCGAACTACGCCGGCGCCACCGCGGACCCCGCGCGAACTACGCCGGCGCCACCGCGGACCCCGCGCGAAACTACGCCGGCGCCACCGCGGACCCCGGGCGAACTACGCCAGCGCCACCGCGGACCCCGGGCGAACTACGCCAGCGCCACCGCGGCCTCGGGGGTCGCCACATGGAAGCTGAAGCTCTCCTCGAGGTACAGCCGCACGCTTTCGGCGTCGTGGCTCTCGTATCCGATCGAGATGTCCTGTCCGGACTCGAACACGAAGTCGCCGCCGCGGAGGCTGACCACGACCGCGCCGGCGACGCCGGGCGCCCAGATGATCGGGCCCTCGATGATCTTCCGCAGGTGCTCGAGCAGCGGGTAGCCGCCGTGCTCGGCCGTCTCCACCACGCGCGTGTATTGCTCGCCGCCGAGCGCGAGCCCGTAGGGACCGCTGATTCCGTTGTGGAGCAGCCGCTCGACCGCCGCCGCCACCGGCCGCGGATACAGGTCGGGCTTGTCGCCGAGCTCGATCCCCTTGTGCGGCGAGGCCTCGGAGATGCCCTCGATCGCGCCGTTCCAGCCGTGGAACACCGCCTTGTTCTCGGCCACGGCAATCTGGTGCGCGGCCTTGTCCAACGGCCCAAGGTCTTCGTCGTCGGCGCCGCGGTCGAAGTCGCGAAGCTCCGCCAGCGCCAGCTCGAAGCTCGCCCTGACCTCGACGAGCGGCAGCACGCGCCGGCGGGCCCCGGTTACCCCGTCGCACGGCGCCTTCGCGAGCGTCTCGATCCGTCCGAGGTTCGTGGCCGAGTATTCCCAGCCCTTCGGCCCCGCGAAGTCCACGAGCTTGCGCGCCGCGAGCGCGGGGGTTAGGCGCTCGCGCGCCTCGTCATCGAGCTCCTTCCAGCCCGCGTCGCTGATCGGCGCGATCGAGCGCAGGAGATGGTTCATCGCAGTGCTCCTCTCAGGCTTCCGATTCCCAACGAGCCGGCGGGGTAGCCGCCCTCGCCCTCGGCTCCGTTGCCCTCGAACGTGTCGGCCTCGGCTGACTCACCGTGCTCGACGATGTCGCCGGAGCGGAACAGGACACCCTGGGCGATCTCGCGCCACGCCGGCGAACGCCGCAGCAGGAACTCGAGGTCCATGCTGAAGTGCTTGAACTCCTCTCCCTGGGCGTCGCGCATCACCGCGATCGCCTCGGGGTCGGTCTCGACCGCGATCCGCTGCTCGTACCAGCCGATCGCTTCGGCTTCCTCGGTGAGCGAGGCGCACAGGCGCGCGAACGTGCGAGTCGCGGGCGGCAGCTCCTCCGGCGGCTCGTGATACTGGTCGAAACCCATTGGCCCCTCCTTATCGATCGCGGGCGTGCTCCGTGAACTGTATGCGGGCGCCGGGTGCTCCGCGTGGCGAGCGACGCGGCGCTCTGCGATGCTCCGGCGTTCGTGGCGCATGCACGTGGCCAATTGCATGGTTAGCGCCCCGATGCCGGGGTAACGGCGCCCCGTGGTCGTGAAGCAGCAGACCGGCACAGCCAGTAGGATCGGCTCGTGCCACACGTGGTTCGACCCGTGAGTCGATCCGCGCCCGACGTCAGGTCGCCGGCAAGTGCGGGTGGCGCGCAAGCGTTGCGCCTCGGACGCCTCCAACCTCACAGACAAGGACACAGATGGCATCGACTCCCGTAACCGCGCCGGCCGGCGAAGTGCGGCCCGTGACGATGCCGTTCATCGACCGCCTCGCGAGCGCGGTCGTGACCGCGGTGCCCCCGATCATGGTCGTGATCGGCATGTGGTTCGGCTGGATCGGCAACCTCCTGAACTGGCAGGACATCCTGATCCTCGCGCTGTTTTACATGTGGGTGGGGACCGGGATAACCGTCGGCTTCCACCGGTTGCTCACGCACGGCAGCTTCAGATGTCATCGCCTGACCCGGGCGGCGTTCGCGGCGCTCGGATCCGCCGCTGCCGAGGGACCGGTGATCGACTGGGTGGCCACACATCGCAAGCATCACCAGTTCTCCGACGTCGACGGCGACCCGCACAGCCCGCATGTGGGGCACGGCACGGGCTGGCGCGGCGCATTCACGGGGCTCATCCACGCCCATCTCGGGTGGGTGTTCAGCGACATGGAGGTGGCGGACGAGCGCCGCTACGCCAAGGACCTGCTGGCGGATCCGTGGCTGCGGTTCGTCAACGACACGTTCGTGCTGTGGGTGGTAGTTGGGCTCGCTGCGGCGTTCGGCCTCGGCGTCGCGCTCAGCGGCACGGTCGCCGGTGGCCTGACTGCGCTCCTCTGGGGCGGCGCGGCCCGGATCTTCTTCATGCACCACGCCACGTTCAGCATCAACTCGCTCTGCCACTTCTTCGGCCGCCAGGACTACGACACGCACGATGAGTCGCGCAACCTCGCGTGGCTGGCGATTCCGACGTGGGGCGAGGCCTGGCACAACAACCATCATGCGTTCCCGTGCTCGTATCGCCACGGTCTGCGGCGCTGGCAAATCGATCCGTCCGCCGCGATCATCCGGCTGATGGAGATGACCGGGCTGGCCTGGGACGTCGTGCGGGTGAACCCCGAGCGGAAGACCACCAAGGCGCTGGCCGGCGCGGCGTAGGCCTGGACGGCTCCGCCAGGACGGCTCCGCCGGTCCAGGCCGCCAAGGACGCGCTCGCCGGCCGGGACGACATAGACTGCCGACCGTGGCGCTGTCCCAGACCGCTCCGCTGCGGCACGCGTTGACGTCGACCCTGCCGCGGCGTCCGTTTGGCGTGCGCTTCTGGGACGGCACCGAGGTGAGCGCCACCGAGCCTGGCTCGCCGATGCTCACGCTTCATACGCCACGGGCGCTCGCGCATGTCCTGCGCGCCCCGGGCGAGCTCGGTCTTGGCCGCGCCTACGTCGCCGGCATGCTCGACGTCGACGACCTCGAGGCGGCGCTCCGGATGGTGGACGAGTTCGAGCCACCCCCGCTCACGGTTGCTCAGCGCGTCGGCCTAGCGGTGGCGGTGGTCCGCGCCTGCGGGCTCGTGGTCCCACCATCGCCGCCGGCGGCCGAGCTGCGGCTCCGCGGTCAGCGCCACACGGTCGGCCGGGACCGCGCCGCGGTTCGCCACCACTACGACGTCGGCAACGAGTTCTTCGCGCTGTTCCTGGACCGCTCGATGACTTACAGCTGCGCGTACTGGGCGGCCGGCGCCGAGACGCTCGAGGAGGCCCAGGAGGCGAAGCTCGAGCTCGTCTGCAAGAAGCTCCGCCTGGGCGAGGGCGAGCGTGTGCTCGACGTGGGCTGCGGCTGGGGGAGCTTCGTGATCCACGCCGCGAGACGCCACGGTGTGCGAGCGGTCGGGATCACGCTCGCCGAGCGTCAGGCCGAGCTGGCTCGCGAACGGGTTCGCGAGGCCGGCGTGGCCGACCGGGTCGAGATCCGCGTGGCCGACTACCGAGAGATCTCCGACGGCCCGTTCGACGCGATTGCGAGCATCGGGATGGTCGAGCACGTTGGGGAGGAGCAGATCGACGTCTACGCCCGGCGGCTGTGGACGCTGCTGCGGCCGGGAGGGAGGCTGCTCAACCACGGGATCGCAAAGCTCAAGGACTTCGACACCCCCGACGAGGGAGCGTTCTCGGAGCGGTTCGTGTTCCCCGACGGGGTCCCGCTGCCGCTCTCGCGCATCCTGCGCGCACTCGAACTGACCGAGTTCACGACCACCCACGTCGAGGGCCTCCAGCCCGATTACGCGAGGACGATCGAACACTGGACCGAGCGGTTCGACGCACGCTGGGACGACGCCGTGCGGCTCGCCGGGATCGAGCGCGCCCGGATCTGGCGGCTGTACCTGCGCGCCGCCAGGCAGGGCTTCGAGACCGGCTGGGCGTCGGTCTACCAGGTGCTCGCGCACCGCTGACGGTAGGTCATTGCCTTCCAGCGACGCGGCGCTTGGAGTATGGTCGCGTTTGCCCGGCAAACCTGGAAGGGAGAGGCATGAGTAGAACGGTTCCCGTCCGCTTGAACGTGAACGGCGTCGAGCACACCTTGGAAGTGGAGCCCCGCCTGTTGCTGGTTCATGCGATACGCGATCACCTGGGCCTGACGGGCACACACGTCGGTTGCGATACGTCCAACTGCGGAGCTTGCACGATCCACATCGACGGCAAGCCCGTGAAGTCGTGCACCGTTCTCACGGTCCAGGCGGACGGCGCGGCGCTGACCACGATCGAGGGAATGGCTACCGAGAACGAGCTCCATCCGCTACAGGAGGCGTTCTGGAACGACCACGGCCTCCAGTGCGGGTACTGCACGCCCGGCATGATCATGGCCGCCGCGGGGCTGCTCGCCGAGAACCCGAATCCGACCGAGGAAGAGGTGCGGCACGGGCTCGAGGGGAACCTGTGCCGCTGCACGGGCTACCACAACATCGTCAAGGCCGTGCTCGACGCCGCCAAGGTCAAGGGCCCGAGCGTCTCGGAGGTCTCCTCATGAGCGCGACGACCGAAGGGGCGCCGGTCAGCGGCAAGACCCACGTCGGCCAGTCGCTGCGGCGCAAGGAGGATCCTCGCCTGATCACCGGCCGCGCCAGCTACGTCGACGACATCAACCTGGTCGGCCAGCTGTGGGGGGCATGGGTGCGCTCGCCCGAGGCGCACGCCAAGATCGTCTCGATCGACACCTCGGCGGCCAAGGCGCGCGACGGCGTGGTCGCAGTCTTCACCAACGAAGACCTTGACATGGAGGCCGGCCTGCCGATGGCGTGGGTGCCGCCGGGAGTCACGGTCAACACTCCCGATCACTGGGTGCTCGCCAAGGACGAGGTCAAGCATGTGGGCGACCCGGTGGCGCTCGTGATCGGCGATGACCGCTATACGGTGGTTGACGCGGCCGAGGACGTCGTCGTCGAGTACGACCCGCTGCCGGTCGTGACCGATCCGGAGAAGGCGCTCGAGGAAGGGTCGCCCCTGGTTCACGAAAAGTTCGGGACCAACAAGGTGTGCGACTGGTCGCTCGGCGGCGGGGACCTTGAGGCGGGCTTTGCCGAGGCGGACGTCATCATCGAGCGTCGCATCGTCAACCATCGCATGGCCGGGGGCGCGATCGAGCCGCGCGGGGTGCTCGCCGAATATCGCGGCGACCGGCTGACCGTGTGGAGCTCCACCCAGGTTCCGCACTTCCTGCGCCTGTTCCTCGCGATCCTGCTCGGCGTCAGCGAGGACAAGGTCCGTGTCATCGCTCCCGAGGTCGGAGGCGGCTTCGGATCGAAGCTCAATATCTACGCCGAGGAAATCGGCTGCGCGTGGGCCGCGCGCAAGCTCGGGCGCCCCGTGAAGTGGATCGAGACGCGTTCCGAGGGCCTGATGGTCACCCACCACGGGCGGGACCAGATCGACTACGTCAAGGTCGGGGCCAAGCGCGACGGCACGCTCACGGCCTGGCACACGAAGATCATCGCGGACATCGGCGCCTACCAGCTGCTGCTGACGCCGCTGATCCCGCCGCTCAGCGGGTTCGTGATGTGCGGCGTCTACAAGACGCCGGCCGTGGTCACCGATGTGACCAGCGTGCACACGAACAAGTTCCCGACCGACGCGATCCGGGGAGCGGGCCGCCCAGAGGCGACCCATCTGATCGAGGTCGTGATGGATCAGCTCGCGCACGAGCTCGGCATGGATCCGCTCGAGCTGCGGCGCAAGAACTTCATCCCGCCGTTCGCCACCGGCCACGAGACCCCGATCGGCGTCGTATACGACTCAGGGAACTACGAAGCCGCGCTCGACAAGCTGCTCGAGCACATCGATCCGGATGAGGTGCACCGCGAGGCCGAGGCATTGCGCGAGCAGGGCATCTACCGCGGCATCGGCTTCTCCACCTACACCGAGATCTGCGGCAATGCCCCGTCGCGTGCCGTGGGCCCCGGCGGGTTTGGGCTACAGGGCGGGGGCTGGGAGTCGGCGACCGTCCGGGTCCACGCCACCGGGTCGGCGACGGTGTACACGGGCACGTCGCCTCACGGCCAGGGCCACGAGACCGGCTTCGCCCAGATCGTCGCCGACCAGCTCGGGATCGACCCGCAGCAGGTCGAGGTGATCCACGGCGACACGGACACGGGTCCGTTCGGGCTCGACACCTACGGCTCGCGGTCGCTCGCGGTTGGAGGCGAAGCGGCCGTGCGGGCCGCCAACAAGGTGGCGGCCAAGGCCAGGCAGATCGTCGCCCACCAGCTCGAGGCCGCGCCGGAAGACATCGAACTCAAGGACGGCAAGTTCTCGGTGCGCGGATCGCCTGACAAGGGGCTGACGCTCGCCGAGGTGGCGGGCGCCGCGTACGTGACGATGGACATGCCCGACGGCATGGAGCCGGGCCTCGATGAGCAGTCGTTCTACGACCCGGAGAACTTCGTGTTCCCGTTCGGCGCACACGCGTGCGTAGTCGACGTCGACGCGGAGACCGGAAAGGTCAAGGTCGTGCGCTGGGTGGCGGTCGACGACTGTGGGCCCGCGATCAACCCGATGCTGATCGACGGCCAGGTGCACGGGGGAATCGTGCACGGAATCGGCCAGGCGCTGTACGAGCGCATCCACTACGACGAGACGGGCCAGCTTGTGACCGGCACGTTCGTCGATTACGCGCTCGCGACGGCGGCGGAGCTGCCCAGCTTCGAGACCGATCGCACCGAGACGCCATCCCCGGTTAATTCACTTGCCGTGAAGGGCGTCGGGGAAGCAGGCACGATCGCCGCCACGCCGGCGGTCACCAACGCCGTGATCGACGCGCTCCGCCCGCTCGGGGTGGAGTTCATGAACATGCCGCTCAGCCCGATGCGGGTTTGGGAGGCCATTCAGGAAGCCAAGGGAGGTGTGCCGGCATGATTCCGGCCGAGTTCGACTACACCGCGCCGGACACGCTCGAGGAGGCGATCCAGGCGGTCACCGACGGTGGCGAGGACGCCAAGCTGCTGGCCGGCGGACATTCGCTGATTCCGCTGATGAAGCTCCGCCTCGCGGCGCCGTCGCTGCTCGTGGACCTGCGCAAGGTCCCCGGGCTGCACGGGATCCAGCGCGAGAACGGCAGCTGGCGGATCGGGGCGCTGACCCCGCATGCCGCGCTCGAGCACACCCCTGACCTGGGGGTGGTCGCGCGTGCGGCCGGGACGATCGCGGATCCGCAGGTCCGCAACCGGGGCACGATCGGCGGCTCGCTCGCGCACGGCGATCCCGCGTCGGATCTGCCGGCAGTGATGATGATCTGCGAGGCGACGGTGACGTTGCAGGGCGCCGGCGCCGTCCAGCGGAGCGTGTCCGCGACCGACCTGTTCCGCAACTACATGGAGACCGCGATCGAGCCCGCCGAGGTCCTCACCGAGGTGCGGATGCCGGCGTACGACGGCTGGGGCTACAGCTACCAGAAGTTCAACCGGCGTAGCGAGGACTGGGCGATGGTCGCGGTCAGCGTGCTCGTCAAGCAGACCGGCGACGTGTGCGAGGACGTCCGCGTCGGTCTGACGAACATGGCGTCGGTGCCGTTGCGGGCCGGCGCGGTCGAGGAGGCGCTCCGCGGACAGCCGCTCAACGCGGACAGCATCGCGAAGGCAGCCGAGCAGGCGGCCGACGGGACCGATCCGCCCGCCGACCTGAACGCCACCGCCGACTACAAGCGCCACCTGGCGCGCGTGCTGTGCCGCCGCGCCCTCCAGGAGGCAGCGGGGCTGCCATGATGGCTGTGTGACTCTTTCGCACGTTGGGTCCGCAGAGGAGGCGAGCTCGGCGCTCGCCTCCCAGGGCTATCTCGCCGGCCGGCCGCTCGCACTGGCAGTGCATCTCGCCGTGGCGCTCGAGCAGCCGCTGCTGCTCGAGGGCGAGGCCGGGGTGGGCAAGACCGAGGTCGCGCGCGCCCTCGCCACCGCCACCGGCGCCCGTCTGATCCGACTCCAATGCCACGAGGGGATCGACCTGCACCACGCGGTCTACGACTGGGACTACGCTCGCCAGCTGCTCGCGCTCCGGGCCGCGGAGGCGGGAATCGACGAAGGCGAGCTGTTCTCGCGGCGGTTCCTGCTGCGGCGACCCTTGTTGGACGCGTTGGAAGCCGACCCGGACCAGCCGGTCGTGCTGCTGATCGACGAGATCGACCGGGCCGACGACGAGTTCGAGGCGTTCCTGCTCGAGTTCCTGTCGGACTTCGCGGTCACGATCCCGGAGCTCGGGACGATCACCGCGGCGACGCCACCGGTCGTCGTCCTGACCTCGAACCGCACGCGCGAGCTGCACGATGCGCTCAAGCGCCGATGCCTGTACCAGTGGATCGATTACCCGAGCGCCGAGCTCGAGCGCGAGATCGTCCGCACGCGGATCCCCGGCGTGCCCGAGGCGATCGCGAGCCGGGTCGTGACAGCGGTTTCGCGCCTGCGCGAGCAGGGCGACCTGTACAAGCTGCCCGGGGTGGGGGAGACGATCGTTTGGGCGCGGGCGCTGCTGGCGCTCGGCGAGGACGCCGACCTCGAGGAGACCCTGGGGGTCGCGCTGAAGGTGCACGAGGACATGGAACGAGTGATCTCGCGAGGTGTGCTCGATGGCGTATGAGTCGCCGGCGACTGCGGGCGACGGCGTGACGGCCGGGCTCGCGGCGCTCGCGGCGTCGCTGCGGGCTCAGGGCTCTCGCGTGGGCATGGGCGAGCTGCTCACCGCGCACAAGGCGCTCGAAGCCGTCGACTGCACCTCGCGCGAGGACGCAAAGCTCGCGCTCCAGGCCGTGCTGTGCTCGGATCGGGGCGACCTCGCGAAGTTCGAGTTCGCGTTCCTGTCGGTGTACGGCAGCGGCGCGCCGCTCGGACACTCGCCGTTCGACGAGCTAGGGGGCGTAGAGCAGGAGGCGTTGCCCCACGCCGGGCTCGCCACCAGCGGCGCCACTCCGCCGCCGTCGGCGGACGGGGACCTGAAGCCGGTGCCAGCCGCTTGGAGCGATGTCGAGCTGCTGCGGCACAAGGACTTCGCCACGTACACCGACGCCGAGATGGCGCTCGCCCGAATCCTGATCGCACAGCTCGCACGCCGCGGTCCGACGCGGTTGTCGCGGCGCACGCGGCCGTCGCGGCGGCGCGGGCACACGCCTGATCTGCGCCGGGTCGTCCGAGCCTCGCTTCGCACCGCCGGCGAGCCGATCGACCGTCACTGGCGCGCGCCGTCGCGTCGCCCGCGTCCGGTCGTGCTCGTGTGCGACGTATCCGGCTCGATGACGCCATACGCGCGCATGCTGCTCCAGTACCTGCACGCCTCGGTGGCCGCCCGCCGCCGGGTCGAGGCGTTCGCCTTCGGCACGCGCCTGACCCGAATCACCCACGAGCTCGGCGGGCGCGACCACGACCGCGCGCTCGATCGCGCCGCCGAGGCGGTGACGGACTTTTCGGGCGGCACCCGGATCGGCGCGGCGCTGGCGACGTTGAATCGCGATCACGGACGCCGAGTCGGGCGCGGCGCGGTCGTCGTGATCCTGTCCGACGGGTGGGACCGCGGAGAGCCCGAGCAGCTTTGGACCGAGATGGCGCGACTTCGCCGCAGCGCCCACCGGCTCGTGTGGCTGAACCCGCTGGCGGCCCACCCCGAGTTCGCGCCGCTGACGCGCGGCATGCGAGCGGCGGTCCCGCACACCGACGAGCTCCTGGCCGGAAATTCGTTGGCCTCGCTCGAACAGCTAGCTGTCATCCTTGAGGAGATCTGAACCATGAAAGAGGTCCTGTCCGAGATCGAGGCTTGGAAGGCGCGCGGGGACCGGATCGCGCTTGCGACCGTGATCGACGTGCAGCGGTCGGCCCCTCGCCCGCCGGGAGCGAAGATGGCCGTCAACGAGCACGGCGAGATCGCGGGCTCGGTGTCGGGTGGCTGCGTCGAGGGAGCCGTGGCGGAGATCGCCGACGGGATCCTGCGGGGAGACCCGCCGCAGCTCGTCCACTTCGGGATCGCCGACTCGGACGCCTGGGACGTCGGGCTGCCCTGTGGCGGCGAGATCGACGTGTGGGTGCAGGCTTATGACCCGGGCCCCACCAACCCCCGGTTCGAGGAGATCGCGCGCGCCGACGGGCGCGCCGCCGAGGTGACGGTCCTGGAAGGCGCCTCTCCCGGCGCGAAGCTGCTCGTCGAGGCCGATGGGGGGCGTTCGGGATCGCTGGGCGCCCCCGAGCTCGACGACGACGCCGCCCGCGCGGCGATCGACCAGCTGTGGGCCGAGACGTCCGAGCGGCGAGATGGGCTGTTCATCGACGTCCTCAATCCGGCGCCACGCCTGCTCGTGTTCGGCGCGGTCGACATTGCCGCCTCACTGTGCTCGCTCGCCCGCGCCGCCGGATGGCGTCCCTACGTGATTGATCCGCGCGCCCGATTTGCGACGCGCGAGCGGTTCCCCGATGCCGGGGAGGTCATCGCCGCGTGGCCCGAGGAAGCGGTGGCGCAGCTCGGCGGCGTCGATCCGGCGACTTCGATCGTGGTCCTGACCCACGATCCCAAGCTCGATGACGCGGCGCTGCTGCTCGCGCTCGGCTCGCCAGCCCGGTTCATCGGCGCGATGGGCTCGCGCCGGGCTCAGGCCAAGCGGCGGGAGCGGCTTCTCGAGCTCGGGCTGGCCGAAGAAGAGCTCGAGCGGATCTCCTCGCCCGTCGGCCTCGATCTCGGCGGCATCAGCCGGGAGGAGACCGCGCTCTCGATCCTTGCCGAGATCGTCGCCGCCCGCCACGGGCGCGACGGCGGGCGCTTGGCCGAGCGCAAAGGCCGGATCCACGAGGTGCCCGCTTGATCTGCGGCCTGATCCTCGCAGCCGGCGCTGGAACCCGCTTCGGCGAGAAGCCGAAGCAGCTGGCTGAGCTCGAGGGTAGCCCGCTGCTGGACCACGCGATCGCCGCGCAATGTGGGGTGGCCGAGCTCGAGCGGATCGCGGTCGTGCTGGGGGCGCGCGCCGAGCAGATCCTCGATCGCGTGAACTTCATGCGCGCGGAGCCGGTGGTCTGTGAGCGCTGGGAAGACGGACAGGCCGCGTCGCTGCGGCGCGGGATCGAGTTTCTGACGGACGAGGCGCACGTCACCAAGGTGATCGTGACGCTCGGCGACCAGCCACGCATGCCGTCCGAGCTGATCGCTCGGTTCGCCGGCGAGCCGCCCGCGACCCGCGCGGTCTACGACGGCCGTCCGGGGCATCCCGTCGTGCTCGGCCCGGTGCAGATGCGCCTGATCGGCAATCTGCACGGCGACCGTGGCGCGCGAGGTCTCCTGCAGGGAGGCAAGACGATCGAATGCGGACACTTGCTATCGGCGCGCGACGTCGACACACCCGAAGACCTGGAGGCGATACGCCATGAAGCTAGAGCAGTCGTTTGAGGTAGCCGCGCCGCTCGAGCAGGTGTGGCGGACGCTGATCGACGTCGAGCACGTCGCCCCCTGCCTGCCAGGCGCGGCGGTCACCGGCCGCAACGACGACGGCAGCTACAACGGCACGTTCACGGTGAAGATCGGTCCGACCACCGCCTCCTACACCGGCAAGCTCGAGATGGAGAACATCGACGAGGCGTCGCACACCGCGACCATGCAGGCCCAGGGCACCGACAAGCGCGGTCAGGGCGGCGCGAAGGCGACGATCCTGTCTCGGCTGGCGCCGGCCGACGGGCACGGCACGCGGGTCCAGGTCGTGACCGATTACCACATCACCGGCCGGCTGGCGCGGTTCGGGCGCGGCGGGATGATCGAGGACATCTCCGAGCGTCTGCTCCGCGAGTTCGCCAAGCGGCTTCAGAGCTCGCTGGCGGCGGCGCCGGCGGTGGCGGCGGCTGCTGTGCCGGTGGCGGAAGTTGCTGTGCCGGTGGCGGAGGCCAGTGCGCCGGAGCCGGCGGCTGCGGAGCACGCGGCGCACGAGCACGCGGCGCACGAGCACGCGGCGCATGAGCACGCGGCGCACGCGCACCATGAGCCTGCGGCCCACGAGCACCACGGGCACGAGCATGCGGCGCACGAAGCCACGGAGATATCGCCCCCGGAGCCGGGGCGATCGGCGGACACGGTGGTCTCGCCGGCGCCCGAGGAGCCGCCGGCGGAGGCTGCCGCCGAGACGCCGACCGAGGTCCTGCGGCCCTACGAGGCGTCGCCGTCCCCGACAACGGCGCACGGGTTCTCCGTGTCGCCGTCGCCCACGACCGCACACGAGGTGCCGGCGCCGCCGTCCCCCACGGCTCCCCACGAGGAGCCCGCGACGGCAGCCGGCCACGAGCAGCCCACGCCGGCAGCGGCCGCGCCGGCGACCCCCGAGCCGCCACCGCCCGCCCCCGCGCCACCGCCGGTGTCGCCCCCACCACCGCCCACCGCGGCGCAGCCTCCGCTCGAGAACCCGCCAATGCCGACCGAGCCCATGCAGGGGTTGTCGCTGATGGGGTCGGTCGTGTGGGGGCGCATCAAGCGCAACCCGGCTCCCGCCGCCGCGGCTGGTGTCGCCGTCGTGCTGCTGATGGCCCGCCGCCGCCGTCGCCGGCGGTAGCGGCGCCGCCCCACGCGCCGCCGGCGCTGGCGGCACCGCCGCCGCGAGTGCGGCCAACGCCACATTCGACGACCTCTCCCGGTCGACAGCGGACTTAGCCACACATGGGTGGCTGAATCCGCGTTCACCGCCGGCGGGGTGGCGAGTGAGCCGAAACTCGGAAGTCGATGGGGCGGGCGAAAATCAGGAGGGGTCCCGATGCGAGGACAGCCGTAGGCACGCAATGATCGTCGTATGCGTGAGTCGCTTGGATCGATTGGTGTGGCGCTGAGCTCGCTGGCCGTCCCGGTGACGATGCTTGGTCAGCCGCCGGCGTTGCCGATCCCCGAGGCGGTCGACCCCGATACGGAGCTCGCATGGCAGTCGAGCATCGGTCAGTTCATCTTTCTCGAGTCGCTGGTCCATGATCGGATCTGAAGTGGGGCGCGTTCATACATCACGCGGGCTGCGTGGTGTCGGGGGACAAGCTCGACGGGGCTCGGCGTCGCTAGCCGCGCTGGGCCCCGTCAAGCATGCGAGCCTGATGAGGGGCGGCCCGATCGGGGCTTAGGTCGTCCGGGGACGGCGCCGGACCGAGGCGATCCGGCGCAAGGACCGCAGCCGGCGGAGGTCCGGGATCGCCGGCCGGCGATGGTCCCGGATCGGCGACCGTGGGGATGTGCCCGTTCAGCCGTGCGGCCAGTTGCTCGCGCGCCTGTGGTCCCTGAAGGTCGAGCTTCTCGTAGATGTGGCCGAGGTGCGTGCCGACGGTCTTGACCGACACGAACAGGGTCTGGCTGATCTCGCGGTTGGTCAGTCCGCTCTCGGCCAGCTCGGCGACGCGGCGCTCGGCGGGCGTGAGCGCCTCGGGCCCTGACGCGTGGTCACGGCGCATATGGACGCCGGTGGCGGCGAGCTCTGCGTCGATCCGGCCGGCGAGCGACAGCGTGCCGCAATCCTCGGCCAGACCGAGCGCCTCGCGTAGCGGCTCGCGAGCCGCACTCCGCTTGCCGGCGCGGCGTCGCGCGGCACCGAGGTCGAACAGCGCCCGCGCGAGCTCGAGCCGAGCCGGCGAGCGCCGGAGCCACTGCACGGACTCGCCCAGCATGTCGAGCCCGTCCTCGCCGCTGGCGAGCACGCCGCAGACGCGCAGCGCGACCCCGACGCCGCGCGGCTGTGAGAACCATCGCGCTCGTTCGAGCTCGTCGCCGGCGAGCGCCCGCGCCGTCTCGAGATCGCGGGCGGCGAGCGCGAGCGCGAGCGTCGACCGCCACGGCAGCCAGTTCGGGTTGTCCATGGTCGCCACGGTCGCCGCCCAGCGAAGATCCGCCACCGCCTCGTCGATCCGGCCCTGGGCGAGCCGCACCCGACCGCGCGCCAGCAGGGCGTGCACCGCCGGGATGGTGTCGATCGCTTGCTCGATCGGCGCCTGCACGAGCAGGGCGTCGGCCTCGTCGACCGCGTCGCGCTCGAGCAACGTCAGCGCGAGGAACGTCGCAGCCCAGATTTGGGCCCAGACGACCCGGTGGTGGTCGCCGACCTCGAGCGCGGCCCGCGCATCCGCGTCGGCCCGCGGCAACTCGCCGCAGCGGAGCGCGAGTAACGCGCCCCAGGTCAGCCCGCTGAGGTGGGCGTCGATCGAACCGCGCGACACGGTGTCGGCTCTCAGCCTCGCAATCTGATCCATGGCACGCTGCGTCTCGTCGGCGAACACCAGCGCGCAGATCGCAAATCTCGCCATCTGCGGTCCGGTCGGCTCGTCGGTGAGCAGTCGACCGCGATCGAGGCCGGCGTCCATCCGCTCGCGCCAGTCGCTGCGGTACGGCCCGCGCGCGGCCTGCCAGCAGGCATCGAACACAAGCAAGCCGCGGCCGGCCGGCCCGGCTGCGACCGCGAGCTCGCGCAGCCGCGGGAGGCGCGGCTCGACCTCGCCGACCAGGCGCCGGTCGATCGACGCGGTCACCGCCCGGAGCGTCTCGAGCACGGCCAGCAGCGGCGTCGCAGCTGTCGGGCCGAGCTCGTCGACCATTTTCACGAGCACCGCATGGCCCTCGATCGGGCGGCCGTCCCACACCAGCAGCTCGCCCAGGATGCGCGCGAGCCTGACCCGGATCGCCGGCGCCACTACGAGCTCGAGCGCCTCGCGCAGGTGCTCGGCGGCCGCCGGATCGCGCGCGAGCGCCTCGGCCTCGCCGAGCTCCGCGAGGACGACGCCGCGGGCGTCGTTGCAGGGCGGCTCGCTCAGCGTCCGCCGCAGCAGACGGACGGCCGTCAACGGCGCGCCGTCGGCCAGCGCCGCCCGGGCCGCTTCGCGCAGCAGCACCACGACCGCGGGGTCGCCGGCCGGCTCCCCGCGGAGGAGATGGGCTCCGACTCGGGTGCTTCGCGCGCCCTCGCCGGCGAGCATCAGGCCGGCGCGGCGGTGGCCGTCGGCGAGCGCCACCGCCGGGATCCGCTCGTACACCGCGCGCTGCACCAGCGGATGGACGAACGCCAAGGTGGCGGCCGGCGCCAGGATCTGCGCCGAGATCAACCGATCGGCGGCGCGGCGCGCGCGGGCGCCCGGGATCCCCGCCAGCGTGCCCGCCTGGCGGAGCGATGCGTTCTCGAGCACCGCGACCGACCGCGCCAGATTCCGGGAGTCCGCGCCGAGGCGGTTCAGGCGTGCCAGCACCGCCCGCGAAACCGACTCGGGACGTACGCTCTCGACCCCGGGCGCGCTGGCTGCCACCGGCTCGACGCGCTCGGTCTCGAGCTCCGCGATCAGCTCGCGGACCAGGAATGGGTTCCCGGCGCTCGCCCGTGCGCAGGCGGCGCAGAAGTAGGCGTCGGCATGCTCGCCGAGCGCCGAGCGCACCAGGGTCGCGACCGCACCCGCGCTCAACGACGCCGGCTCGATCAGGATCGCGCGCGGATCCGAGCGAACGGCCCCCAAGAGCTCTTGCACCGTCGACGGCTCGCCGTCGCGAACGGTCAGGATCACGAGCACGCCGAGCTCGTCGCATCGCGCGCTCACGTAGGCGAGGAAGCGGAGGGACGGTGCGTCGGACCAGTGGCAGTCGTCGACGACGAGCGCGATCGGGCCCGCGCTCGAGATGTTCGAGGTCAGCCAATACAGGCTGTGAACGAGCGTGAACCTCCGGTCGGCCGGCGCCGCCGAGCCGCCTTGAGCGCCGGTCCCGGGTGGCGACGGCGGGACGTCCTCGGGCGTCGTGGATCCGGCCGGGACGGGCTCGAACAGCGGCCCGGCGAGCCGGGCCGCGCCGCGGAGCAGCGCCTCACGCTGCTCGGCGCCGGCGCGGGCCAGCGGCCCTTCGAACAACTGCCGCGCGACCCCGAATGCGAACTCCTGCTCGAGGTCGCTGCCACGCGCCCGCAGTACCCGCAGGCCGGCCTGCTCGGCCATGCCGGCGGCGGCCAGCAGCAGCGCGGTCTTGCCGATTCCCGCCGGTCCGCCGATCACCACAAGAGCGCCCGCGCCGCTGCCGGCTTGCCGAATTGCCTCTCGCATTCGGCTCAGCTCAGGCTCGCGCTCGAGCAGGATGTCAGTGCGGCGTCCCTGTACCAATCCAGTTTCTCCCCCCGGGCCAGCGTGACGCGGCACCCTCGTCCATGAGCAAGTTTACCGCGTGTTGGACGGTTTGCACCTACCCTGGAACCGGTCCCAATCAGCCCTACCCGTAAGGGTGGGCCACTACCGAAGTGCGTCGCGCGCCGGTGGCAGATCGAACGTCTGCGCCGGCTGCACGGCGACTAGCCCGCTGGGGTTGATCATCGGGTGAGTCAGGTAATAGTGGCGCCGGATCTCGTCGAAGTCGACGGTGTCCGAGACACCCTGCCACTGATACAGGTCGCGGGCGTACGGCCACAGGTACTCGTACTCGATCAGCTTGCGCAGCGAGCACTTGAAGTGGATCTGGTACACGGCATCGAACCGCACGAGCGTGGTGAACAACCGCCAGTCGGTTTCGACCGGCGCCGGGCCGAATAGGAAACGACGGTCCGCCAGCCGCGCATCGAGCTCGTCGAGCGTCGTGAACAGCGCGGCGACCTCGCGCTCGTAGACCGCCTGGTTTCTCGAGAAGCCGGCCTTGTAGACGGCGTTGTTCACGTTCTCGTAGACTCGATCGTTGAGCGCATCGATCTCGCGGCGCAACGGCTCGGGATACATGTCTACCGGATGGGCGGCGAGCGGCGCGAACGCGGTGTGCAGCATCCGCAGGATGTCGGCGGATTCGTTCGAGACGATCACACCGGACTGCTTGTCCCACAGCATGGGCACGGTGACACGGGCGTCGTACCTCGGGTTGGTCGCAAGGTACGCCTCGCTCAGATATTCGAAACCGTTCACCGAGTCGACGTATTCACCACCGGTGAATGCCCAGCCGAGGTTGTCGCGGATCGGATCGACGAATGAGATCCCGATCGCGTCCTCGAGACCCATCAGCTCACGAGCGACGACTGTGCGGTGCGCCCACGGACACGCGCGGGCAACGTAGAGGTGGTAGCGACCCGCCTGCGGAGGGAACTCGCTGTCACCGTCGGTTGACACCCAGCGCCTGAACTGGCTCTCCTGTCGCCGGAACGATCCGTCGTCGCCTGCTTCGCGGTCAAGCTTGGTCGTGGAGCTCACTTCCTCGACTTTACTAACGGAGGCTGGCCGTTAGGCTGGCGCCATGACCAACACTCAGACGGATAAGGCGATCCGGTTCCTCGAGCTCCACAAGCCGGGCGAACCGCTGCTGATGCCCAACGCATGGGATCTTGGCTCCGCCGCGCTGCTTGCCTCGCTCGGGTTCCAGGCGATCGCGACCACGAGCAGTGGGTACGCCGCGACGCTCGGGCGGCTCGACGGCCGAGTCAGCCGAGATGAGGCGCTCGTGCATTCCGCCGAGCTGGCCGGCGCCACCGACGTCCCGGTGTCGGCCGACCTCGAGAACGGGTTCGCCGACCATCCCGGCGGCGTGGGCGAGACGATCGGCCTGGCCATCGAGACGGGCCTCGCGGGGTGCTCGGTGGAGGACTACTCCGGCGGCAAGGATGCACGGATCTATGACCTCGACCTTGCGCGCGAGCGCGTCGCCGCCGCCGTCGAGGTCGCACACGCCGGGCCTGTGCATCTCGTGCTCACCGCTCGGGCCGAGAACCACATCCGCGGACGGGACGACCTGCCCGACACCATCGCGCGTCTTCAGGCCTACCAGGAGGCCGGCGCCGACGTGCTGTTCGCACCGGGGGTCACGAGCGCCGAGGACATCCGCCGCGTCGTCGAGTCCGTCGACCGGCCAGTGAGCGTGCTCGCGCTGCCCGGCACGCCGAGCGTCGCCGAGCTCGCCTCACTCGGCGTGGCCCGGATCTCGGTCGGCGGAGCGTTCGCGTTCGCCGCGCTCGCCGGGCTGGCCGAGGCCGCCGAGGAGCTGCGCGACAAGGGGACATTCGGATACCTGGAGCGGTCCGCCGTCGGGGGAAGGGCGGCCCGCGCCGCATTCGCGAGCTAGCGACGCGCCGCCTCTCAGCCGCCGCTCCGTCCCTACGCCCCCCGACTCAGGCAGCGGCGCGGAGGCTCCTGAGCGGCGGGCGCTCGACGGGCTCGGCGACGGTCGCGCTCGGTGCGTCGTCGCCCGCTGGGGTGAACGTGGCTGGCAGCGGACCCTGAAGCCGCCCCTCGCGCTCCAGTCGAACGGCGACCGCGCGCAGGACGGCATACGCCATCGGACCGAGGTCACGCAGCGGCTGGTGAGCGTTCTGGCGAACGTCGAGATCGACCTGGGCGATCGCGTCGAGCCCGGCGAGCGCGTAGGCGTCGATCAGTAGGCCGATGTCGACTCCGTACCCGGTCGCGAACGGCAGTTGCTCGAGCAGCTCGCGCCGCGCGGCGATTTCGCCGGCGAGCGGTTGCCGGAGCGCGGACAGGTCGGGGTAGAACAGGTTCAACAGCGGGCGCGCGGTCAGCTCGGTGACGCGTCCCCCACCGTCCGGGACCGTGACCTCGCCGAGCCGGAACGGCCGCCGGTAGAACCCCTTGACGAACGAGATCTCCGGGTTGGATAGGAGCGGGCCGAGGACGCCGCAGGCGAAATGGGCACCGAACCGCTCGGAGTCGGCGTCGAGGAAGCAGATCACGTCCCCGTTCAAGACGGGCAGCGCGCGCCACATCGCGTCACCCTTGCCGAGCACCGGCCCGAGCTCGGGCATCAGGTCGTCCTGGTCGTGCACCTCGGCGCCCAGCCGGCGTGCGATCTCGGCGGTGCCGTCACTCGAGCGATCGACGACCACGATCTGGTCGACCACGCCACATTCGCGCAGCGGAACGAGCTGTTCGAGGATCGAGCCGATCGTGCGAGCCTCGTTGCGCGCCGGCAGGCAGACCGACACCGTGCTGTCACGCCCGGCGGCCAGCCGCCCGGGCGAAAAAGCACTGTGTGAATAGGTGTTCGCGCGCTCCCAGGCCCGCGATCTGATCGTCATCTCCCGAGAGGATGACAGCCCCGACATCTGAGCCGCTCTCGAAAAAGGAGGATTGGCTACCCGGGTTTCCCGGGTATTGATGCGAGGGGACAAGCGCCTGAGTGGAGAGCAACGAGATCGCCTCGGTACTAGGATCGCCGTGGAGGTATGACCGGTGAACCGGGTCCTGAAGATCAGTGGGTACCGGCGTCTGTTGGCTGCCTACACCTTGAACGAGCTGGCCTTTATGGTCGGCTCGCTGGCGCTCGCGCTCCTCGTCTACAGCCGCACGGGGAGCGCGTTAGGGGCCGCCGCGTTCTTCCTGGCCGCCCAGTTCGTGCCCGCGCTGATTGCGCCGATGGCGGTCGCGCGCCTCGACCACCTGCCCTCGCGCCCCGTCCTTCCGGCCCTGTACTGGTTCGAGGCGCTCGTGTTCTTCGCGCTGGCGTGGGTGGCGGCCCATTTCGCGCTGGTGCCGGTGCTCGTGCTCGCGCTCATCGACGGCGTCGCGGCGCTCACGGCGCGATCGCTGGCGCGTGCCGCCACCGTCAGCGTGACATCCGCAGCCGGGCTGCTGCGCGAAGGCAACGCGGTCGCGAATGCGGCCTTCTCGGTGTGCTTCATGCTCGGCCCGGCGATCGGCGGGGCGGTCGTGGCCGCAGGCGGCACGAGTGCGGCGCTGATCGCCGACGGATGCCTGTTCGCCGTGATCGGGGTGACGCTCGCGACCGCGACCGGCCTGCCCGACGCGACCCGGACTCGAGCCTCGGCCAAGGGCCGGGTCCGAGCGGCGCTCACGTACGCGCGCGAGCACGTGGTCATCAGCCGGCTGCTGCTCCTGCAGGTGTTCGGGGTGCTGTTCTTCACCATCTCGGTCCCGGTCGAGGTCGTTTTCGCCGAGCATTCGCTCCACGCGGGCTCGGCAGGTTACGGCGCGCTTCTGTCGGCGTGGGGCGCGGGCGCGGTCGCCGGCGCGGCGATCTACGCACGCTGGCGCGCCCGGCCGTCGCGGGACCTGATCGTCATGGGCGCCGCCTGCCTCGGGTTCGGCTTCCTGGGGATGGCGGTCGCGCCCACGCTCGCGCTCGCGATTGTCGGCGCGGCGATCGCCGGGATCGGCAACGGCGTCGAGGCCGTGGCAGCCCGCACGGCGCTCCAGGAGGCGACCGAGGAGCGGTGGATGGCGCTGATGATGAGCCTCAACGAGTCGATGTTCCAATCCGTGCCGGGCGCCGGGATCCTGCTCGGCGGCACGATCACCGCGCTCGGCAGCCCTCGCGCGGCGCTCGCGGTCGCGGGCGCGGGGTCGCTGCTGGTCACCGTGGTTGCGTGGTTCGCGCTGGCGGGGCTGCACCTGATGGAGCAGGGCGGATCGGACGGCCGAGCCGACGGTAGCTCCGAGCCGGGCGACGACGACGAGCCCGACGGCGACAGGTCGCTGTCGAACGGGGGTGCGCATCGCACGGCGGCGCCGGCGCCCGTCGGCCGACATCAGTAGAGTCCGCCCGCGAGCGACCGCCGTCGTCTGCGCTCGGGCGTCGCCCGCCTCCTCACTGTGCGCCGTGCCTGCATCGACATCGGCTCGAACACGACGCGGCTGCTCGTCGCGGACTCTGACGGCGAGCGTCTGCTCGAGATCCACCAGGAGCGGTACTTCACCCACGTCGGGCGGGGCCTGACCGGAGGTGGCGACATCCGCGAGGAGAAGATCGCGGAGGTGGCTGCGGTCGTCGCCGCCCAGCTCCAGGCCGCGCTCGACCTCGGCGCCGTCGATGTGCGTGGGGTCGCAACGGCCGCCGTTCGGCGGGCGGCGAACAGTGACGCGCTCCTGTCTGCGGTTCGCCACGCGTGCGGGCTCGAGGTCCAGGTCCTCTCAGCAGAGGACGAGGCGCGGCTCGCGTTCGCCGGCGCTGGGCAAACGCTCGGCTACGATCCCGGCGGCCCGCTCGGCGTCGTCGATGCCGGCGGTGGATCATGCGAGCTGGTGGTGGGAACGTTGCCCGACCAGGTGAGCTGGTTTGCGTCGTTCGAGGTGGGCTCGGGCTTGGTCTCGGATGAGTGCCTGCCCTCGGACCCGCCGTCGGCCGAGGATCTGTCACGGGCCCGCGCGCGTGTGCGCGAGGTACTCGACGGCGTCCGCCCGCCGGCCACGGCTCGGGTGGTGGCGGTGGGGGGGAGCGCGACGTCGCTGCGTCGGATCGCCGGGCCGGTGCTCGACGCCGACACGTGCCGACGGACGCTGAAACTGCTCGCCGGCGCGGGATCGGCCGACGTTGCGCGGCGGTTCGCGCTCGACGAGGACCGAGCGCGGCTCCTCCCGGCCGGGCTGCTGATCCTCGAGGCCGCGGCGGAGCTGTTCGGGGCGCCGCTCGAGGTCGCCAACGGCGGGCTGCGGGAGGGTCTGCTATTGGAGATGCCACATGGATGAGCTCGACGAATCCGTCCCCGACGAGACGACCGTCGCGGGCCGCGACATACAACGCATGGACCGCCTCGACCCCCCGATCCCGCCGCGGGAGGCAATCGCGGAGGTGCGGGTACGGGCGCCGACTCGCGGCAACCGTCGCCTGGAGGGCTTACTCGACGCCGTCAACGCCGACACCCACGTCAAGGCCTTATGGCACGTTTCGGCGGTGAACGCATCCCGCCGGCTCGGTCTCACTGATCACTCCTGGGTCCACATCCAAATCGTGCTGAACATCGGCCTGCGGCTCGCGCGGCTGCTGTTCCGGCGCGGCATCACCCCAAGCGTCACCACGGACTACGGCATGAGCGACCGCGATGCCGAAGTGGTGATCGCCGCCGGGTGTCTGTTCCACTGCGTCGGCATGTCGATCCATCGCGACGACCACGAGCGCTACAGCCTGTTCCTGACCGCCGACCGGCTGGGATCCCTGCTGGCGAGCGTGTACGAGGAGCCCGAGCGGACCGTGATCGTCTCAGAGGCGATGCACGCGATCATCGGGCACCGCAGCAAAGGCGGCGACCCGTTCACGGTCGAGGCCGGAATCGTGCGCGTCGCCGACGCGCTCGACATGGCCCGCGGACGATCGCGGATGGAATTCGAGGCCGGAAGGCTCGACATCCATTCGATATCCGCGTACGCGATCGAGGACGTGAAGATCTCGCCGGGTCAAGACCGCGCCGTCCGCGTCGAAATCACGATGTCCAACAGCGCCGGGATCTACCAGGTCGACGAGCTGCTCGCCAACAAGCTGCGCGGATCGGGTCTCGAGGAGCACATCGAGGTAATCGCCCGAATCGATGCCGAGCACGAAAAGCGACTGCTCACGGTGTTCCGGATCTGACTCCCTTCCCGGATAGCATCTCCTCGGTGAAACGCACGCTTCTGGCCGCCTTCGTCGCGACGACGCTGTTCCTGATCTCGGCGCCGGCGGCATTCGCGACCACTCAGACGGCGCAGTCCGGGGACGTGAGCGCGACGTTCACTTTCAGCGGCGTGTATCCGAAGTTCAGCGGCATGCAGCTGACGATCGCCCAGGGCGGCACGGTGTTCTACGACGAGCCGGTTACGTCGAACGCGTGCGGGACGTACTGCGCTCCCGGGTCGCCGACGGGCCTGGGCTCGTCGGTGCACGTGCTCGACCTCGAGCACGACGGGCAGCCCGACGTGGTGCTCGACCTCTACAGCGGCGGCGCCCATTGCTGCTCGATAGAGCAGGTGTTCTCGTTCGACCCCGGCGCGATGACGTACGTAAAGACCCAGCACGACTTCGGCGATCCCGGCGAGCAGATCGTCGACCTCGGCCACAATGCGCGCTACGAGTTCCTCACCGCCGACGATTCGTTCGCGTACGAGTTCACGGACTTCGCGGCGTCAGGCCTTCCGATCAAGATCCTGACGTTCTCCGGTCGCCAGTTCTCCAACGTGACGCGGCACTACCCGAAGCTGATCGCGCGGGACGCCGCGCGCTGGATGAAGGCGTTCAAGAGCATGGCCAAGCAGCACTACTCGGACAGCGTCGGCGTGGCGGCGGCGTGGGCCGCCGACGAGGAGCTACTCGGGCACGCGAAGCTCGTGAACGCGTTCCTCGCCAACCAGCTGCAGGCCGGGCACCTGAACAGCGCGCTCAGCCTCGGGGAGCCGAGCGGCGCGAAATTCGTAACGAAGCTCCGCCGGTTCCTGCGGACGCACGGCTATCTCGGCTGAACACCGCGGACGCGTACTCAGACGCCGGCCGCGGCGCGCGCATCGGCCGGGTCGTCGTAGTGCACCATCTCGACGACCTTCCCGTCGCGGAACGTGGTCACGTTGGCAACCGTCGTCGCGTGCTCGTCGCCTTCGGGCGTCGGCTTCATGATCACGACCACGCTGTCGCCAGCATCGACGATCTCGATCAACTCGGCCGGCTGGCTCCCGCGGCGCGCGCGAGCTCGGCGCATCCACTGGAGCGCCTGATCGCGGTTCTTACACGCGAAGTCCGCGTCCGGATCGCCCGCGTGCCATCTCACGTTCGGGTCGAACAGGTCGCGGATTGCGTCGAGGTCGCCTCGCATGATCGACTCGTAGCCACGGCGAGCCAGGTCGACGTTCGTCTCGCTCATCGCCTTATGTTCGCACGCGGCGGGCGCGCGTCAACCGGGAAGCCGCGCGACGACCGCCGTCACGTCGTCGTAGCGTTGCTCGGGTAGCTCGAGCAGCTCCTCGAGGATGTGGTCGCACATCGCCTGCGGTTCCTCAGGCCCGGCCGCGGCCGCGCCGGCGAGCCGCTCGAGGCCGACATCGAGTGACTCGCCTCGGCGCTCGATCAGGCCGTCGGTGTAGAGCACGACGATGTCGTGGGCGGAGGTCGGCGCCTCGTGTGTTCCGTATGGGTGGTCGCTGACTCCCATCAGACCGTCGCCACCCTCGAGGTAGCTACAGCTGCGGTCGGTGCTGCGGAGCAGCGGCGGGGGATGACCACCGTTCGCCCAGGAGATCGTGCCGCGCTCTGGATCGATGACCGCGTAGACGATCGTGAACAGGTGCTCGTCCTCTCCCGCCAGCTGGTGCCGATTGAGCAGCGTCAGCGCGTCGCCCGGCGCCCGATAGCCGCCCTGGGCGAGCGCGAAGGCGCGGGTGAGCGTGCGCAGCTGACCCATCGCCGAGGCCGCCCGGATGCCGCGGCCGGTGACGTCGCCGACGACGATCCCGAGGCGACCGCCCGGCATCGCAAACGCGTCGTACCAGTCGCCGCCGACCTGGGCGCTGAGCCCGGCGACGTCGTAGGAGGCCGCCAGGTCGATCCCGCTCACCTTCGGAAGCCTCTTCGGGATGAGGCCGCGCTGGAGCTCGACTGCGATCCGGTGCTCCTCCTCGTGCAGCTGGGCCCGGCGGATCGCCAGCGCAGCCCGGTCGGCGGCATCCTGGAGCAACGATCGTTCCGTGGGGCTGAACGACCGTCCCGTTGGCTCGGCGAGGCGCAGGTAGCCGACCGTCGTCCGCTCGATCACGAGCGGCACCTGCCGCCAGTGGTCGGTGTCGGCGCCGGCTTCCTCGCGAGGGACCGAGCGCACCTGGCCGCCGGTGGCGCGGACCACCCGCGGTACGTCGTGCTCGCCTCGGATCTGTACCTCGGCGGCTTCGATCCCGAACAGTTGGGCCAGCCGTATGGCCAGCTGGGGCAGGAGCTCGTCGAGCTCGAGTGGCTCGAGCGCTGTCGTGAGGTCCTGGAGCTTCGACAGCCGCTCGGCGACCGACTCGGCCTGGACGCGCGCGGCCTGTTCGAGCAACAGCTCGGCGCGGTCCTGCTCGGCGCGGCGACGGACGGTCAGATCGACCCACTGCGCCAGCAGCAGCGGCTCTGCGAACTCGGTGGCCTCGATCGCGGACGCGACCATTGCGACCCACACCTCCGAGCCGGAGCTCGTCCGCAGGCGCAGATCGACGGTCGGCTGATCGGCGTCGACATGCGCCGGGTGCGCCCTGGGGACGTCCTCGAGCGTCGCCGTTAGCGCCGGCCGGTCCTCGAGCACGCACAGCTCGACGACCGCTACCCCGTTCAGGTCGCCGAGCTCTCGAGCTACCAGCCGGGCGAACGCGGGGTTCAAGCGGATGATCCGGCCCTCGGCGTCGAGCACGGTCTTGCCGATCGGAGCCGACTCGAACGCGCCGCTGAGCAGCGCCTCGGAGCGCTTCAGCGCCCGCCGGCTCGCCTCGAGCTCCGCGAACACCGCGACCTTGGAGCGGAGCAGGTCGGGGTCGAACGGCTTGAGCACGTAGTCGACCGCGCCGACCCCGTAGCCGCGGGCGATCTCCGACACCTCGTCGCGCGCGGCCGTCAGGAACACGATCGGGATGTCCCGGGTCCGCGTCCGTTGCTTGATCAGCTGTGCGGTCTCGAACCCGTCAAGCCCGGGCATCCGCACGTCGAGCAGAATCATCGCGAAGTCCTGCTCGAGCAGCAGGCGCAGCGCCCCGTGGCCGGAGGACGCGGTGCGGAGCGGATACCCGAGCGGTTCGAGCACCGCCTCGAGCGTGCGCAGGTTCTCGGGCTGATCGTCGACGAGCAGGATCGGCAGCGCTCGGACGGCGGTCAGGCCCGGCATCGCTTCGGGATCGGCGAGTGCGGTGTTCTCGGGTTGGTGAGCGGGGCGGGCGGGAGCCAAATCAGTCTCTACGCGTCGAGCCACACCCTCATCATCGAGAGAAGCTGATCCACGTCGACGGGCTTGGTGATGTAGTCCGAAGCGCCGGCCGCGATCGCCTTCTCGCGATCGCCCTTCATCGCCTTGGCTGTCAGCGAGATGATCGGCAGGTGCTCGAAGCGCGGCATCGCGCGGATCGCCCGCGCCGTCTGGTACCCGTCCATCTCGGGCATCATGATGTCGAGGAGCACGACGTCGGTGTTGGGGTGCTGGTGGAGCCGCTCGATGCCCTCGCGGCCGTTCTCGGCGTACACGACCTTCATGCCGCGCTGCTCGAGCGTCGAGGTCAGCGCGAACACGTTGCGGATGTCGTCGTCGATCACGAGCACCTTGCGACCGTGGAGCGGCGCGTCGCCCGTCCGGAGATGACCAAGCAGCTCGCGGGTCTGCAGCGGAAGCGTCGCCTCGGCGCGGTGGAGGAACAGCGCGGCGCGGTCGACGAGGCGCTCGGGCGAGTCGGCGATCGTGATCACAGCCGACTTCGCGGCCGCGTCCAGCCGCGCTCGATCTGCCTTTGAGAGGCTCTCGCCGACGAACGCGATCAGAGGCAGCTCTCGCAGGGCCTCGTCGGTCGCGGCCTCGCGAATCAGCGCGAAGGACGCCGAACGCGACTTGCCGACCGCCACGACGCCAAGGTCGAAGTGCTCCTGACGAAGCGCCTCGAGCGCCGCCGCGGGCTCGATCGCCTGGACGTCGATGTTGTCGTCGCCCGACAGCAGCGTGCCCATCTGGTCGTCGAGCTCACCGTTCTCGGCGATCAGCGCGATCCGCCGGGTCGGGGCGCCGGAGATCCGCTCGAGCCTGCCGAGCGCGGTCTCGAGACCAATGTCGTCGATCGGATCGTCGATGAATGCCGCAGCGCCGGCGCGGAGACCGTCGAGGCGCACCGTGCCGTCTCCGACCAGAGCGACCGGAAGGTGGCGCGTGTCCGGGTGCTTCTTGAGCTGCCCGAGCACGGACTCGAGGCGGGGAAGGTCGCCGGCGAGCACGACCGCGCTCGGACGATGCTCGCGAGCCAGGCCTAGCGAGGCGCTCGCGCGCCGCGCGAGGATCGCTTTGCCCCCGCGTGCGCGGACGGCCTCGACCATCACTTTCGCCCGATCGGCGTTCGAATCGATCACGAGCACCACCCGGTCGCCGCGCTCGAGCTCGTCGATCTCGTCCGCTAGCTGGTCCTCGACCAGCAGCTGCGGGACGCCGACGTCGGACAGCGCCGCGACGGCCGCCGCCGGGCTGTCGGTCCGGGTGTCGACGGGGGCGTCGGCGGCGTGCTCGCTCAACGGGAGGAACAACGAGAAGCGGCTACCCTCGCCGACGCCGGAGTCGACCTGGATCTCGCCGCCGAGAAGGCGGGCGATCTCACGCGAAATTGACAGTCCGAGCCCCGTTCCGCCGTACTTGCGCGACGTCGTGCCGTCGGCCTGCTGGAACGCCTCGAAGATCAGATTCAACTTGTCATCCGGAATCCCGACGCCGGTATCGATGACCGAGAACTCGATCACCCGCTCGGCCTCACGGAGCGCTTCGTTCCGCAGCCCCGAGCGGTCCTCCAGGTACCCGATCGCGAGCGTGACCCCACCTTCATGGGTGAACTTGAACGCGTTCGAGAGCAGGTTCTTGAGCACCTGGCCGAGCCGCTGCTCATCGGAGATGACCGACCCCGGCAGCTCCGGATCGATCTGCACCCCAAACGACAGGCCCTTCTGCTCGGCGATGTGCCGGAACGCCCGCTCGGCATCCCGGTAGACGTCGGATAGGGGAACCGGCGCCAGATCGAGCTCCATCCGGCCGGCCTCGACCTTCGACAGATCGAGGATGTCGTTGATGAGGGAGAGAAGGTCGTTGCCGGCGGAGTGGATCGTCCGCGCGAACTCGACCTCCCGATCGGTGAGCGAGTTCTCCTCGTTCTCCGCGAGGAGCCGCGACAGGATCAGCATCGAGTTCAGCGGCGTGCGGAGCTCGTGTGACATGTTCGCGAGGAACTCCGACTTGTACTTCGAGGAGAGCGCGAGCTGCGCCGCTTTGTCCTCGAGCCCACGCCGTGCGAACTCGATCTCCTCGTTCTTGATCTCGATGTCGCGGTTCTGCTCGGACAGCAGTGTGGCCTTCTCCTGGAGCTCGTCGTTGGTCTCCCGGAGCTCCTCGGACTGCTTCTGTAGCTCGGTGGTGAGGCTCTGCGACTGAGTCAGCAGTTCCTCGGTACGCATGTTCGCCCGGATCGTGTTGAGCACCACGCCGATCGTCTCGCCGATCCGGGCCAGGAAGTCACGGTGGACTACGGAGAACGGACGGATCGACGCGAGCTCGATCACACCGAGGACCTGATCCTCGAACAGCACCGGCATCACCAGGATGTCGGCGGGCGTCGCGTCGCCGAGGCCCGAGCCGACCTTGATGTAGCCGGGAGGGGCGTCGCTGATCGCGATCGTCTTGCGGTCGAGCGCCGCCTGGCCGACGAGTCCCTCGCCGATCACGAACCGGCTACGCATCTCGCTGCGGCGCGGCGTGTAGCCGTACGAGGCCGCGAGCAGCAGCTCGGGGGCGCCCTCGTCGGCCGCCGGCTCGGCCAGGAAGAACGCCCCGTGCTGAGAGTTCACCATCGGGGCGACCTCGCTCATGATCATCTGCGTCACCGCAGCCAGATCGCGCTGGCCCTGGAGCATCCCCGAGATGCTCGCCAGGTTGGTCTTCAGCCAGTCCTGCTCGGCATTGAGCTGGGTCGTCTCGCGCAGGTTGGCGATCATCTGGTTGATGTTGTCCTTGAGCTCGGCAACCTCGCCCTGAGCCTCGACCGAGATCGACCGCGTCAGGTCGCCCTGCGTCACCGCGGTTGACACCTCGGCGATTGCCCGCAGCTGGGTGGTCAGCGTGACCGCCAGCTGGTTGACGTTCTCGGTCAGCCGCCGCCACGTGCCCGACACACCCTCGACCTCCGCTTGGCCGCCGAGCTTGCCCTCGGTGCCGACCTCACGCGCGACGCGGGTCACCTCAGCGGCGAAGCTCGACAGCTGCGCGACCATCCGGTTCAGCGTCTGCTTGAGCTCGAGGATCTCGCCGCGGGCGTCGACGGTGATCGTCTGTGTCATGTCGCCGTTCGCGACCGCGGTCGCCACCTGGGCGATGTTTCTCACCTGGTCGGTGAGGTTGCGGGCCATGAAGTTGACGTTGTCGGTCAGGTCCTTCCAGGTGCCGGCGACGCCGGGAACCTGGGCTTGGCCACCGAGGATGCCCTCGGTGCCGACCTCGCGCGCCACTCGTGTCACCTCGGCGGCGAACGAGTTCAGCTGGTCGACCATGCGGTTGATCGTCTCCGCCAGCGCCGCGACCTCGCCCTTGGCATCGACCGTGATCTTCTGACTGAGGTCGCCGTGGGCGACCGCGGTGGTCACGCCGGCGATGTTCCGCACCTGGGTGGTCAGGTTCGACGCCATCAGGTTCACGTTCTCGGTGAGGCCCTTCCATGTGCCGGACACGCCCTCGACCTCGGCCTGGCCACCGAGGATGCCTTCGGTGCCGACCTCACGCGCGACGCGGGTCACCTCGGCGGCGAACGACCGGAGCTGGTCGACCATCGTGTTGATCGTGTCCTTGAGCTCGAGGATCTCGCCGCGGGCGTCGACGGTGATCTTCTTGGACAGGTCACCCTGCGCCACCGCGGTCGTCACCTGGGCGATGTTTCTCACCTGGTCGGTCAGGTTCGACGCCATGAAGTTCACGTTCTCGGTGAGGCCCTTCCATGTGCCGGACACGCCCTCCACTTTGGCCTGACCGCCGAGCTTGCCGTCAGTGCCGACCTCGCGCGCGACGCGGGTCACCTCGTCCGCGAACGCCGACAGCTGGTCGACCATCGTGTTCACCGTCCGCTTGAGCTCGAGCACCTCGCCCTGCACGTCGACCGTGATCTTCTGGCTGAGGTCGCCGTTGGCGACCGCGGTGGTGACCTGGGCAATGTTTCTCACCTGGTCGGTGAGGTTGCGGGCCATGAAGTTGACGTTGTCGGTGAGGTCCTTCCAGGTGCCGGCGACGCCGGGGACCTGGGCCTGGCCGCCGAGGATGCCTTCGGTGCCGACCTCGCGCGCGACGCGCGTCACCTCGTCCGCGAACGACCGCAGCTGGTCCACCATCGTGTTGATCGTGTCCTTCAGCTCGAGGATCTCGCCCTTGACGTCAACGGTGATCTTCTGGGAGAGGTCGCCGTTGGCGACCGCGGTGGTGACCTGGGCGATGTTGCGGACCTGGTCGGTCAGGTTCGACGCCATGAAGTTCACCGAGTCGGTCAGGTCCTTCCACGTGCCCGCGACGCCCGGCACTTGCGCCTGGCCGCCGAGCTTGCCGTCGGTGCCGACCTCGCGGGCAACGCGCGTCACCTCGGCGGCGAAGCTCGAGAGCTGCTCGACCATCGAGTTCACGGTCGTTCCGATCCGGGCGAACTCACCCTTGACCGGACGGCCCTCGATCTCGAGCGCCATCTTCTGGTTCAGATCGCCCTCGGCGACGGCGACGATCACGCGCGCGACCTCGGTCGTCGGGCGGACGAGGTCGTCGATCAGGCCGTTCACCGAGTCGACAGCGGTGCTCCAGGCGCCGCCGGCGCCATGCAGGCGGGCGCGCTCGGTCATGCGACCCTCGCGGCCGATGATCTCGGCGACGCGAACGAGCTCGGCCTCGAGCGCGGCGTTGCGCGCGGCCATCTGGTTGTAGGCGGCCTCGAGGCGTCCGATGTCGTCCTTGCGCCGGGCCGGCAGCCGAACTCCGAAGTCGCCGGCGGCGGCGGCCTGGAGGGCGTGCTCGAGGCGGGCGAGTGCCGGGTCGTCGACGCGCGCCCTGCCGTTCTTGGCCGCCGCAGCGGTGCCGTTGCCGTTCTTGGCCGTCGTCGCCGCGCCGTTGGCGGCCTTACCAGCGGCTGCGCCATTCGCGGTTTTGCGCGTGGACCCCGCCCGGACAGTGCCTCTCTGCTCTACCGCCCCAGTCTTCGCCATGCCTGCGCCTCCGATTCAATTGCTCCGCGCGCCGCCCCCTGCAGGCGCTCGCTTTAGAGCCCGATACCGACGCAACAGATTATCGCCGCGTGGGGTTCATTTAGCCGCACATCGTCTTGGTTAAACACGTGTTCGAGGCCGAGGGTCCACGAAGTCTGGACGTGCGCCGGCGCGGGAGGGTGTTCCAGGGCGGTTCGGCGCCCGATTTGACTACCAGCCGCCGCGCCAGTCGGCGTTCTTGGCGCGGGCCTTGGCGGCGTCCATCCGGGCGTGCCTGCGCTTGTCGCGCCGCCACTGGATCAGCGACAAGATCAGGATGACCGTCGGGAAGAAGATGATCACCAGGAACATCGCGTTCGTGATCACCGTGTCGGTGGTCTCGCCGTACCAGCCCTCGCCGGAGTTAGACGTGGCAAACGCGGCCGGCGCGGCCACGAGGGCCACGAGCGCCACAGTAGCCAGCACGACGATGATCCGGGCGCGGCGCATCTGGATTGAAGGGTACTGGACGGGCCGCCGGCGCACGACGTAGGCGAGTGCCCGCCAGCGACCTACGCCACCGCGGCGTTCTCGCGGCCTCCGACAGCGGCCAGCGCTTGCAGCAGCACCGGGTTGTACGTCTCTGCGTTGCTCGTGATCTCGAGGTGCTTGATCGGCACCTCGAACACCTCGGCGGCGAGCGCGCCGGCGAGCTCGTGTTGCTTACGCGGCGGGACCGCGTCGTCGCGCGAGGTCAGCACGACCGCTGTCGGGATCGCCAGCGGCGCCAGCCACGGCCGCGAGTCGAAGCGGCCGAGCTCGCGCCCGGCCTCGACGATGTCGGGCACCGAGTGGCGGGTCATCTCGGACAGGAGCCAGGCGGTTTGCGGCGAGTCTTTCAGGCCGGCGCGACGCAGCCCGGCGCGCCACGTGGCCGCTGGCGCCAGCGACAGCATCAGCCCGACCAGCCCGAGCGCCCTGAACGCCCGGCGCGTCTCGGGATCCTGCCAGTGCTGGGCGGTTCCGCTCAGGATCAGGCCGCTGACGACGTCCGCGTGGTCTCGCGCCATCAGCTGGGCGATCGCGCCGCCCATCGAGTAGCCGACGACGATCGCCGGCGCGGCGTCGAGCACGCGGAGCGCGGCCGCGGCGTCGCCGGCGCAGTCGGTCAGCCGGAACGGCGTCAGTGGGCGCAGTCCGCGACCGTGGCCGCGGTGATCGATCGCGAGCACCCGGTAGCCCGCCGCCGCGAGCGCGTCGTAGGCGCCGCACCAGTTGAGGTCGGCGTTGGCCACCCAGCCGTGGAGCAGCATCACCACCGGTCGGTCCGGGTGGGCGGGGGCCGAATCCCGGAGGAACAGCTCGCCGCGACCGGGCGCGATCACCGTCCGCGCCGGCGGCATCTCGAACGGGGGGACCGGTGGCCACGCGGATCGGCGCACGCGAAGAATGCTAGTGGGCGAGCCTGAGAGTCAGTGCCCCATTCGCGAGCGAAAATCGAGCCTGGCGGGAACGCAGGATGCGACGCGTAGCGGCGCTACGCGAGCATTCGAGGACAAAGCCAGGCGAAGATTTGCAGCCGCGAAGGGGGTGCGGATTCGAAGGATGGTCCACTAGAGCGCCCCCTCCTACCATTGCCGTCGATGGCCGTCGTGATCGCATCAGACCTGGGTAAGGACATCGCCGGCGAGCCGCTGCTGCGCGGCATCTCGTTCAAGCTCGAGCGCCGCGACCGGATGACGCTGTCCGGGCGCAACGGCGCCGGCAAGACGACGTTGCTCCGGATGCTCTCGGGCGAGGCGTCGATCGACATCGGCGAGCTCGTGCTCGCAAAGGACACGAGGATCGCGCTGCACGATCAGCGACCTCCGCGCGAACGCGACATCAGCCTGCGCGACTACGTGCTGTCCGGCGCCCGTGAGCTGGTCGCGATCGAGCAGGAGCTCGCGGCTCTCGAGCAGGCGATGGCTGCCGGCGCCCACGACGACGCGACGCTCGGGCGGTACGCCGAGGCCCAGGCCCGGCTCGAGCACGCCGGTGGATACGGCTGGCGCGACCGCGCACTGGCGGCCCTGCACGGCCTGGGCTTTCGCGACGACGCCGCCCTGCACCGGGCGCTGAAAACCTTCTCCGGGGGCGAGCTGACGCGTGCGTCGCTCGGGCGGGCGCTCGCCGGCGACCCCGATCTGCTGCTGCTCGACGAGCCGACGAACCACCTCGACATCGAGTCGCTCGAGTGGCTCGAGCAGCATCTGACGAGCCTCGATGCCGCGATCGTCCTGGTGGCACACGACCGCTGGTTCCTGGAGGCGGTGGGCACCTCGGTGCTCGAGCTCGAGGCCGGCCGTGGCAAGTTCTTCACCGGACCGTGGCACGCGTGGCGCAAGGAGAAGGCCATGCGCGACCTGACGCTCGGGCGCGCGATCGAGCGCCAGCAGGCCGAGATCGAGCGGCTCGAGCGGTTCGTGACCCGGTTCCGCGCCGGCACCCGCGCCCGCCAGGCCCAGTCCCGCGCGAAGAAGCTCGCGAAGATGGATCGCCTGAACCGAGGACCGCAAGACGGCGCCGGGCTCGAGTTCTCGTTCAAGCCTCCGGAGCGCAGCGGACGGGTCGTATTCGAGTTCGAGGATGGCCACGTCGGGGTCGGCGACCGGGTGCTCCTCGACGACGTCGAGCTGTGGCTCGAGCGCGGCGAGCACGTGTCGCTGGTAGGGCCGAACGGCGCCGGCAAGACGACCCTGATCGAAACCCTCGCCGGCCGGCGCGAGCTCGGCGAGCCGGACAACGGCGCCGGACCCGCCCGTTCCCGCGCGACGCCGGACTCGGGGCCGCCGATCGTCACCGGCAAGCTCCGCACCGGCCACAACGTCAAGATCGGGTTCCTCTCTCAGCACGCCGAGGAGCTGGCGGCGGGAAGCGCCCGGACGGTGCTCGAGGCGACGACGCACCTGACGAGGCTCACCCCGAACAACGCGCGCGGGCTCCTCGGCCGGTTCATGTTCTCCGGGGAGGACGCCGAGAAGCCGCTCGAGGTGCTGTCAGGCGGGGAGCGCCGGCGCCTGTCGCTCGCGATTCTCGTGCAGTCGGGCGCGAACGTGCTGATCCTCGACGAGCCGACCAACCATCTCGACCTCGAGAGCCGCGAATCGCTCGAGGCCGCGCTCAACGAGTTCACCGGCTCGCTGCTGCTCGTCTCGCACGATCGCGCGCTGCTCGACGCGGTCGGCAAGCGGACGGTCGCGATCGAGGACCAGACGCTGCACAGCTACCTCGGAGGCTGGCCGGAGTACGTGCGAGCCCGCGAGGAGCGCTCGCAGCAGGAGACGACCAAGCCCGCCAAGCCCACCAAGCCGCGCTCGCGCTCGGCGCGGACGCCGCCGCAGTCGACGAACTCGCGCGAGCAGCAGCGGCTCGAACGCGAAATCGAGGCGGCCGAGGCGTCGCTCAAGGCGCTCGAGGAGGAACTCTCGGCCCCGGCTGCATGGTCGACGCCGCAGCGGACCGCTAGCGCGACCGCCCGCCACCAACAGGCCAAGGACGCCGTCGACGAGCTTTACCGGCGGTGGGAGCGGATCGCCGGTTAGCCCGGCGCCTTCGCGATCGGCAGCGCACCCCCGAAGATCCCCCGGCAGTCCTTCTGGGCGGCCTGGAACGCAGGCGAGCTCGGGTCGATGCCGGCGCCGCTGATCTTCACGCCGATCCCGCCGTTCGGGCCGCTTTGGACCACGGGATCGGGGAAGTTCGGGACCCCGTGCGAGCGCATGCAGCGCCCCATCGCGAGCGCCTGTGACCTCGCCTTGGCGGTCTGGGCCGCGGTCAGGGGTTTGCCCTGCGGGAGATACGACTGGCACGACTTCATCGCGGACTTGAACGCCGGTCCGTTGACCTGGACCCCGTTCACCGACGTGCTGTTCGGGGTCTGCTGGATCTGAAGGTCGATATGACCGCCGGTTGGGTCCGGGAAGTTCGGAACGCCGTGCGAGCGCATGCACGTCGCGAACTGGAGTGCCTTGCCGTTGCTCGCCGCCGTGTCCTCGGGCGAGGTGGAGCCGCCGGCACCGGGGCTCGAGGTGCCGCCGCATGCCGACAGCGAGAGCACTGCCCCCGTCAGGCAGATCGTGATCGCGTATCGCACTGTTACCTCCTGATCGTGGTTTCACAGTGGTACGGGATCGGCGGTTACGTCACGGAAACGTGGACTGTTACCTAGCCGTAACCTGGACTGCGGCACTCTTGCTCGCTGACGCGGCGAGCCGCATACGGGCTGGTCGCGAACAGCACCGACATGCCAACCGGCAAGTCGGTGTTCGTCGACCGCCAGGTCGCCGCAACGGGAAAGCTGCCGCCGGTGCCGGCGAAACTGTCCGCGCTGCCCCAGAATGCGGCGAGCGGGCAAGCGGCCGGGGCGACGCCGCGCATCGCCGGGACGCAATCGGACGCGGCCGTGCAGCTGCTGGCGTACGCCGGCAGGGTTACGGCCGTGTTCAATCAGCTGACCGCCGCTCAGGCAGCGCAGCTGAGAACACAGCAGAAGAATGCGGACGCCCGCATCCACGCGGTCCGCAAGTCACAGCTGGACACGCTCCTCACCCGCTCGGGCCTCGCGCTCGCGATCATGGCGCTGGCGTCGATCGGGCTCGGCTGGATGGTGGCCGGGCGAGTGCTCCGCCCGGTGCGGACGATGAGCAATCGGGCCCGGGGGATCTCCGAGCGCAACCTCCACGAGCGCCTCGCACTCGACGGCCCTGACGACGAGCTCACGGAGCTCGGCGAAACGTTTGACGGGCTGCTCGGCCGGCTCGAGGCGGCGTTCGAGTCCCAGCGCCGATTCGTCGCCCACGCGTCTCACGAGCTGCGGACGCCGATCACGCTCGAGCGCGCGCTCGTCGAGGTCGCGCTCAGCGACCCCAACCCGTCGATCGAGTCGCTGCAGGAGACATGCCGGCGCGTGCTCGCCGCCAGCGAGCAGCAGGAGCGGCTGATCGAGGCGCTGCTGACGCTGGCGCGGAGTCAACGAGGTCTCGAGGCGCGGGCGCCCGTCGACCTGCGCGCGCTCACCGCCGAGGTGGCGCGGGCGGTGCCGTCGAACGGAATCAAGGTCGAGACCGAGCTAGCCGACGCGCCGACGAGCGGCGATCCTGCGATGGTCGAGCGGCTTGTCGCGAACCTGGTCGAGAACGCGGTCAACTACAACGAGCCGCACGGTTGGGTCACCGCGTGGACCGGCGTCCGCGACGGCGAGCCGACGCTCGAGGTCACCAACGCCGGCCCGGTCGTCGTGCCTGACCAGGTCGACGAGCTGGTCAAGCCGTTCTCCCGGCTCGACGGCAACGGATCGGTCGCGGGGCGGAACGCGGACGCGCGCCAGGGCCTCGGGCTCGGCCTATCGATCGTTCAGGCGATCGCCGACGCCCACGGCGCGCGCCTGACCACCGCGCCGCGCGCCGAAGGCGGCCTGACGGTCGCGGTCAGCTTCCCGCGGGTCGATTGAGCGCCGCGCGGTCGGCCTCGGCGAGCAGTCGCGGGCTGTCGACGATGATCCGGCGCCGGCGCAGTCCGGCCAGCAATGACTCCTGGTCGTCGAAGCTCACCTGCGTCACCACCGCCGGGCGGAACGTGATCGTCATTGCCCCGGTGCAGTCGCCCGCAACCTGACCGTCGATCTCGAGCCGCGCGCCGGCGAAACTGCCGGCGACATCAAGCGTGAGCTCGGACGGGGAGGCGATCACGAGCGGGGGGGCGAAGCCGCCGTGCTTGGGCAGGGGTGTGAGCACGTATCCGTCGACGTGGGGGAGCAGCAGGGGACCGCCGGCGGAGATCGCGTAGCCGCTCGTGCCGATCGGCGTGCTCACGACGGCTCCGTCGCCCGCCATGCGGGCGAACAGCGCCCCGTCAACCGACACGGTGAGCCGGACCTGCCCGCCGCTGGCGCGTACCAACGCCACATCGTTGAGGGCGAACAGCGACTCGCCCGCCGGGCGTGCGATCGACAGCGCCGGGAACCGTCGCGGCAGCCACTCACCCCGGCTGAACCGCTCCAGGGCGCGGGGCGCGTCGGGGAACATCACGTTGGCAAGCGCCCCGAGGCTGCCGCACGCGATCCCGAGCACCGGACGGTCGGCCACCGCACCGGCGCGCAGCGCGGCAAGCGTGGTGCCATCGCCACCGATCGAGATGATCAGGTCGCAGTCGCTCGCCTCGCCCCCGGCGGCCACCCGATTTTTCGGGTCCGCGGCCCCGAGCTGGACGATCTCGATCCCGTGCTGCCGCGTCCACTCGCCGAGCAGTCGCAGGGGCTCATCTAGGTTCCGGGTCGGGTGGACAACGAGGCCGACACGCCGTGGCCGCCGCGTCGACGGTCCCGTGGTCGTGTGTTGAACGGATGCGGACATGTCCGAGCGGACCAACCTTATTGCGGCGACGTCGGGAGGACCTTCTAGACTCAAACTATCGATGGCACCGCTTAGCGATGCGTCGCCGATCCGGGTTGCGCTGATCGATGATGACAGCGGCCTGATGACCGTCCTCGAACGAAGGCTCGGCGCCCTCCGATGGGAAGCGCAGGTGCTCGCGTTCCCACCTGACGCTGGCCACCTTGCGGCGCTCCGCTTGCACGCGCTGATCGTCAACCCCGCGCTCACCGGCCTCGACTACATCGAGCGCGTCGCCACCGCGCTTCCGGGGCTTGCGCTGCTCGTGTGCAGCGGGCCGGTCACGGTGTCAGAGCGGGTCAAGGGCCTGCGCGCAGGCGCTGACGACTGGGTGACCAAGCCATGCCACCCCGAGGAGCTGCTGGCGCGGATCCAGGCCGTGCTCCGTCGGCGTCGTGCCGGCGAACTGCCGTTCGAGGAGGCGACGATCGAGGCGGGCGAGATCACGATCCGCCCCGACCGCTACGACGCCTACGCCGGCGAGCAGGGTGCGTCGCTGTCGCGCAAGGAGTTCGAGTTGCTGCGCCAGCTCGCGGCCGCTGACGGCCGCGTGCTCGAGCGCGAGGACATCTACCAGCGCGTGTGGGGCTACACGATGGCCCGCGGCGACCGGTCGGTCGACGTGTTCGTGCGCAAGCTGCGCCAGAAGCTCGAGCAGCTCTCGCCCGGGTGGCGCTACGTTCACACCCATTTCGGCGTCGGCTATCGGTTCGCGGCCGAGCCGATCGTCGACGAAGCGGGCGCTCCACAAGGCGTCGGAGCCTCGCCGACCGTTGACCGCGCGCGGGACCGGACCGCCGACCCGGTCACGGAATCCGTCGACCCGGTCACGGAATCCTCACGCCAGCATTTCGCCGCGATACGCTGAGCGAGTGAACAGCACAGTCCGCAACGTGCTGATCGTGCTCGGGCTCGCGGCGATCGTGGGCACGCTGTCGGGTGGCGAGACCGCGGCCAAGGTCGCCATCCAGGCGGTCACAATCGCGTTCCTGGGGACGTTGGGGTGGTTCGCCGCGCTCATGTACCGCCAGCACCGGAGCACGCTGTACTCGCTCGGCGACGGCCGCCGTGCGATCCTGTACGTCGCCGCCGGCGTCGGGACGTTGACGCTGATCGCCACGTCGCGCATGTGGAACAGCGGCGGTGCGGGCTCGGTGGCGTGGCTGCTGCTGCTCGGTGGGGCCGCGTACGCGGTGTTCGCCGTGCTCTGGTCGGCTCGCAAGTACTGAGGAGGCCTCAGGACGCCGCCGGGTGCGGGTGCTCAGGTCCGGATTCGCTCGTGCCGCCGCCGGCGCACGTCGGGCAGAGTCCCTCGAGCAGCACGTGCGCGCGCTCGACCTGGAACCCCTGCTCGCGAAGCGTCAGGTCGATCTGCTCGGGCTCGATGTCGTGCAGGGAGCTGCACTGCTGGCAGCGGAAGTGGTGGTGGGGCGTGACGTTCGCGTCGAACTGCCTCGGCCCGGGTCCCTCGACGACGCCGAGCATGCCGGCCTCGGCCAGTTCGCCGAGCGCGTTGTACACCGTCGCCCGCGACAGCTCGGGGAGCTGGGCCCGCGCCCGCTGGAACACCTCTTCGGCGCTCAGGTGGCCGTTCTCGGTCCCGGCGAACAAACCGTAGATCGCGCGTCGCTGGGCGGTGGCGCGCAAGCCGTGAGCGCGGAGCAACTGGGCCAGCGCCACATCGGAGATCGAGGTGGGAGAGGGTGATGACATCTGGATGCCGTCTGAGGTGGGATTGGCTCCAGATCGGCTGTGAGATGAGGGTACCGCTGCGCCCGGTCGATGGGGCGGCGGCCTATCCTCGATTGTGTGTCAGTAGTCCCCGCCGATCGGCGTCGCGAGCTCCCTGACGAGCCCGGCGTGTACCTGTTCCGCGACCACCGCGGCAAGGTGATCTACGTCGGCAAGGCGATCTCGATCCGCAAGCGGGTCGCGTCGCACTTCTCGAACCCGAGCACGAGAGGCGGCCGGGATCTCGTCGGCATGATCGATCAGATCGAGGCACTCGTGGTCCACACCGAGACTGAGGCGCTGCTTGCCGAGCAGAACTTCATCAAGCAGTACAAGCCGCGTTTCAACATCCGCCTGCGCGACGACAAGTCGTACCCGTACATCGCGATCTCGCTCGACGAAGACTTCCCGCGCGTCTACTTCACCCGCGAGCGCCACCGTCGCGACCGCGCCTACTTCGGTCCGTACAGCAACGCCAAGCGGGTTCGCGCGACGCTCGAGGTACTCGGGAAGGTGTTCATGTTTCGCTCCTGCGAGGGTCCCGAGCCGGGGCGCCGCAGCGGCTCGCCGTGCCTGGATTACTACATCAAGCGGTGCGAGGCCCCGTGCGTGGGCTACGTGAGCCGCGAGGATTACCGCCGCGGGATCGACGGCGTGATCGACTTTCTGTCCGGGCGCTACCGCGAGATCGAGCGGTCCCTCGAAAAGTCGATGCGGGAAGCGGCCGCCGAGCAGCGGTTCGAGGACGCTGCCCGGGAGCGGAACAGGTTGCGCGCCGTCCACTCGCTGCTCGAGCGCCAGCGGATAGCGAGCCAGACGGGCGGGACGCTCGACGCGATCGCGGTCGCCGTACACGAGGACGAGGCGAACGCCCAGGTGTTCCAGGTCCGCGACGGCGTGCTGTCCGACCGTCAGAGCTTCTACCTCGACAACGAGGCCCACGGTGGGATCGCAGAGGTCGCCGAGGCCTTCATCCTCCAGTACTACACGAGCACGATGATGGTGCCGCCGCTGTTGGTCGTCCAGCGCGAGGTCGCGCCGTCGGGGCCGATCCTGGCCCAGGCGCTGAGCGCCCGGCGCGACGGCGCGGTCGAGATCCGGGCCGCCGAGCGCGGGGACAAGCGGCGGATCCTCGAGCTCGCCGAGCGAAACGCCAGGCTGGCGCTCGACCAGGAGCGGCTGCGGTCCGAGCGCCGACGCCAGCAGCGCGTCGAAGCGCTCGATGGGCTCCAGAACGCGCTCGGGCTCGACGCGCTCCCGCTGCGGATCGAGTGCTTCGACATCTCGACGTTGATGGGGACGAACACGGTGGCGTCGATGATCGTGTTCGAGGGCGGCGCGCCGAAGAAGTCCGACTACCGCCGGTTCAAGATCCGCGGTGACTTCGCGGAGAACGGAGGACCGGCGATCGGGGAACCTGACGACTTCGCGTCGATGGAGGAGGTGCTGTCGCGCAGGCTGGCGCGGTGGGAGGCACAGCACGAGCTGTCCCCGCACGACAAGGACTACGACCAGAGTTTCGCCGCGCTGCCGAACCTGATCGTGATCGACGGCGGCAAGGGCCAGCTGTCCGCCGGGCTCCGCGCGCTCCAGGGCTTCCGCGACCGCGGCGTGGTCGTGATCTCGCTGGCCAAGCGGATCGAGGAGGTGTTCACCGCCGGCGCCGGCGAGCCGCTCCGCCTGCCTCACGACACCGTCGAGCTCCAGCTGCTCCAGCGCGTCCGCGACGAGGCGCACCGGTTCGCGATCACGCACCACCGGATCCGCCGCGACCGCGCGATGACCGCGTCGATCCTCGACGAGCTTCCGGGCGTCGGACCGGCGCGCAAGCGCGCACTGCTCAAGCACTTCGGGTCGCCCGACGCGATCCTGTCGGCGTCGCGCGAGGAGCTCGAGGCCGTGCCGGGGATGCCGGGCAAGCTCGCGCGTGAGGTGTACCGCGAGCTTCACAAGACCGGCGTCTGAGCGCGTACCGGTAACACCACGTACGCCGCTTGGCCCGTCAAGCTTCCTACCATGGAAGGCCCAGAGTGAGCCAGCTAGACGATCAAACCGAGGCCGTGCGCGAAGAAGGCTCGGCGCTGATCGACCTGGTGATCATCACCGGGTTCTCGGGCGCGGGCAAGTCGACGGCGATGGCCGCCTTCGAGGACGAGGGCTACTTCTGCGTGGACAACCTGCCCTCCGAGCTGATCCGCTCGCTCGTGGACCTGTTCATGCACGCGGGCTCGAAGGTGCAGTACGCGGCCGTCGTGTCCGACGTCCGCGGGGGCACGTACTTCGAGGGGCTGGCGGAGATGCTCGACGACCTCAGAGCCGCCGGCGTGACCCATCGGGTGCTGTTCCTCGACGCCGACGAGCAGTCGCTGCTGACGCGCTACAAGGAGACGCGCCGGCGCCACCCGCTCGCGCCGGAGGGCAGCGTCACCGACGGGGTCGCGCGCGAGCGCGAGCTGCTCGCGCCGCTGCGAGGACGCGCGGACGTCGTGATCAACACCTCTGGCATGACCGCCGCGATGCTCCGCCGAAAGCTCGCCGACGAGCTTCTTCCGACGCGCACGCCCGGACGCCTCGCGGTCACGTTCCAGAGCTTCGGGTTCAAATACGGCCCGGCGCGCGACCCCGATCTGCTTCTTGATGTCCGGTTTCTTCCCAACCCCCATTACGAACAGGACCTAAGGCCGCTGACCGGGGAGGACCCGCGGATCGTCGAGTTCATCAACCGGGACGGGGAGCTCGATGACTTCTACGAGAGGCTGCACCCGCTGCTCGACTACCTGCTCCCCCAGTACCTGGCCGAGGGGAAGGCGCACCTGGTGGTGGCGATCGGCTGCACCGGCGGACGGCACCGCTCGGTCGCGATCGCCACGCATCTGGCGAGGCGCTACAACCCCGACACCGGGTACCTCGTGCACGTCGTTCACCGCGACGTCAGCCGGCCGGCGTGATAGACCACATCGGGTTCGAGGTCACGGACCTCGAGCGCTCGAGCCGGTTCTACGACGGGGTGCTGTTCGCGCTCGGGGCAAGGCGGATGGTCCAGTCCGAGCACGCGGTCGCCTACGGGGTCAACGGACCGGAGGTGTGGATCGTCGTCCGCGGCCGTGCACCGGGGCCGGGCTACGGTCATCTCGCGGTGCGGGCGAGCGGCAAGGCGGCGGTCGACGCCGCCTACGCGGCCGGCCTGGCCAACGGCGGCAGCGACGACGGCGCGCCGGGGATGCGCCCGCAATACGGCCGGCGGTACTACGCGGCGTATCTGCGCGACCCCGACGGGCTGCGGGTGGAAGTCGTCTCGCGGAGATGACTCGCTAGCCTTCGGCCTCTGGCCGGCGCACCGTCGGCGTTTTCTTTGAGTCGAAACGGAGGTTCGGGATGGCGGTACGCGTCGGGATCAACGGCTTCGGGCGAATCGGCCGAAACGTCTTCCGCGCCGCCTACGAGGCCGGAGCCGACATCGAGTGGGTCGGGGTCAACGACATCGGCGACCCGAAGACGTTCGCCCACCTGCTCAAGTACGACTCGAATTACGGGCCGTTCCCGGGCGAGGTGCAGGAAACCAGCACGGGCTTCCTCGTGGACGGCAAGGAGATCCGCTTCATCTCCGAGAAGGACCCGGCGGCGCTCCCGTGGGACGAGCTTGGCGCGGAGGTCGTGATCGAATCGACGGGGCTGTTCACCGATCGCGAGAACGCCGCCAAGCATCTCGCCGCCGGCGCCAAGAAGGTGCTGATCTCAGCGCCGGCCACCGAGCCCGATGTCACGGTGGCGCTGGGCGTCAATTTCGACGAGGTGTACGACCGCGACAAGCACGAGGTGGTCTCCAACGCGTCGTGCACTACGAACTGCCTGGCTCCTATCGCGAAGGTGCTCCACGACACCGTCGGGATCAACCACGGCCTGATGACGACGATCCACGCCTACACCGCGGACCAGCGTCTCCAGGACATGCCCCACCGCGACCTGCGCCGGGCGCGCGCGGCGGCGATCAACCTGATCCCGGCGTCGACCGGCGCGGCGAAGGCGATTGGCCTCGTGATCCCCGAGCTGAACGGCAAGCTCAACGGGTTCGCGGTCCGGGCGCCGGTGCCGACCGGCAGCGTCGTCGACCTGACCGTCGAGGTCGGCCGCGAGACGACCGTCGAGGAGATCAACGCCGCGATGAAGGTGGCCGCCGACGGTCCGATGACGGGCATTCTCGAGTACACCGACGAGCCGATCGTGTCCTCGGACATTGTCAAGAACCCGGCTTCCTCGATCTTCGACTCGCTGCTGACCGTCGTGATGGACAAGACGATGGTCAAGGTCGTTGCCTGGTACGACAACGAGTGGGGATACTCCAATCGCGTCGTCGACGTGGCGCAGAAACTGTTGTGAAGACACTTCGGGACCTGGGAGACCTTGACGGCAAGCGGGTGCTGGTGAGGGTCGACTTCAACGTGCCGCTCGACGGCGGGGCCGTCGCGGACGACATGCGGATCCGCGCGGCGCTGCCGACGATCGAAGAGCTGCGCCGGCGGGGCGCGAGGATCGTGCTCGTCTCGCACCTCGGCCGGCCCAAGGACCGCGACCCGTCGCTGTCGCTGGCGCCGGTGGGCGCGCGGCTCGGCGAGCTGCTCGGCGTCCAGGTGAACGTCGCTCCCGGAGTGGTCGGGGACGAGGTGTCGGACGCGGTGGGCGCTCTTGGGGACGGGGACCTGTTGCTGCTCGAGAACGTCCGCTACGAGCCGGGGGAGACCAAGAACGATCCGTCGCTCGCGCGCGCGTTGGCCTCGCTCGCCGACGTTTACGTGGACGACGCGTTCGGCGCCGCCCACCGGGCGCATGCGTCGACCGAGGGCGTCGCCCGGCTGCTCGACGAGCGCGCGGCGGGCCTCCTGCTCGAGAGCGAGGTCAGCACGCTGATGGGCGTGCTCGAGGACCCGGCCCGTCCGCTCGTGTCCGTGCTCGGTGGCGCCAAGGTGAGCGACAAGATCGGGGTGATCGACCGCTTCCGCGAGACCGCGGACACGATCCTGATCGGTGGCGCGATGTGCTTTCCGTTTCTGGCCGCGCAGGGCCACTCGGTCGGGGATTCGCTGTGCGCTTCGGACGATGTGGAGCTGGCCAGGGGGATTCTGGAATCCGGCTCGTCAGCGCGGGCCGAGCTGCGACTGCCGGTCGACCTGGTGATCGGGCAGGAGTTTGCCGAGGACACCGACGCGCTCGAGCTCGACGGACTCGACGTCCCCGACGGGTGGATGGGGCTCGACATCGGCCCGCGCACGGCCTCTTCGTATGCGGATGTGATCGCCGGCGCCGGGACGGTGTTCTGGAACGGCCCGATGGGCGCGTTCGAGCTCGCCCCGTTCGCGGCCGGGACGCGCGCGGTCGCCGAGGCGGTCGCGGCCGCGCCCGGGACCACGGTCGTCGGCGGCGGCGACTCGGCCGCCGCGCTCGAGCGCTTCGGCCTGGCGGATCGGGTCACACATCTCTCGACCGGGGGCGGCGCGACGCTTGAACTGATCGAGGGCAAGGCGCTTCCCGGGGTAGAGGCGTTGGCATGAGCGAGCGCACTCCCCTGATCGCCGGCAACTGGAAGATGAACAAGACGATCGCCGAGGCCGAGGCGTTCATCCAGGCGCTGCTGCCGCGGGTGTCGTCGGTTCAGGGGGTCGATCTCGCGATCTGCCCGCCGTTCACCGCTTTGCAGGCGATGGTCGACTCGGCCCGAGGCTCGCGGGTCGAGATCTACGCCCAGAACATGCACCACGCCGATTCCGGGGCGTTCACCGGCGAGGTCGCGCCGCCGATGCTCGTCGAGCTAGGTGTCCACGGCGTGATCCTCGGCCACTCCGAGCGCCGGGAGATGTTCGGCGAGACCGATCGCGCGCTGCAGCAGAAGGTGCCCGCGGCGCTCGCGGCGGGACTCAAGCCGATCCTGTGCGTCGGCGAGACCGAGGAGGAGCGCGAGGCCGGCGACACCGAGCGCAAGCTCCGCCACCAGGTCCAGGAGGATCTCGCCCGCGTCGACATCTCGCGGCTCGGCGAGGTGGTGATCGCGTACGAGCCGATCTGGGCGATCGGGACCGGCCGGGTGGCGACCCCGGATCAGGCCCAGGAGGCGATCGCGTTCATCCGCGCGCTCGTGGCAGACCGGTCGCGCGAGCAGGCCGAGTTAACGCGAGTCCTCTACGGCGGCAGCGTCAAGGACGACAACTGTCCCGAGCTGCTGGGGCTGCCCGACATCGACGGCGCGCTCGTAGGCGGCGCGAGCCTCGACGCCGAGACGTTCGCCGCGATCGTCAACGCCGCCTGCTGATGGCCGTGGCTCCGGGACCGCGTGAGCTGCCCGCGCCGGCGGCCGTCCTGATCGTGCTCGACGGCTGGGGACTCGCGCCCGACGGCCCGGGGAACGCGATCTCGCTCGCGCGGACGCCGGTGTTCGACGAGCTCTGGTCGACGTATCCGCACACGCGGCTCACCGCGTGCGGCCGCGCAGTCGGGCTCCCCGACGGGCAGATGGGCAACTCCGAAGTCGGGCACATGAACCTCGGCGCCGGCGCGGTCGTGATGCAGGACCTGACCCGGATCGACGAGGCGGTCGCGTCAGGGGATCTGTCGTCGAACTCCGTTCTCCGGGACGCGTTCACCGGTGCCGATCGCGTGCACCTGATCGGGTTGGTGTCGGATGGCGGAGTGCACTCGGGTTTCGGTCACCTGGAAGCGCTGATCCGGCTGGGGGCCTCGTTCGGGGTCCCCGATCTGGTCCTGCACGCGTTCACCGATGGGCGCGACACGCTGCCCACGGCAGGCGCCGGCTACCTCGAGACCGTGCAGGGGTGGATAGACGACGCCGGCGCCGGGCGGATCGGCTCGATCGTCGGCCGGTACTGGGCGATGGACCGCGACCGGCGCTGGGACAGGGTCCAGCGCGCCTACGACCTGTTAGTTCACGGGCGCGCCGAGCACCGCGCGTCGTCGGGGGCGCGGGCGGCCCGCGAGGCGTATGAGCGAGACGAGACCGACGAGTTCATCACGCCGACGCTCGTGGGGGATTCCGAGGCGTTGATCCGCCCCGGGGACTCGGTGTTCGCGTTCAACTTCCGGCCGGACCGGATGCGCGAGATCACCCGCGCGCTCGCCGAGCCGGGGTTTGCCGAGATCGACCGCGGCGACGCTCCGATTGTCGAGCCGTACGCGACGATGACCCAGTACGAGGAGGACTGGGACTATCCGGTCGCGTTCGCGCCGTCGCATCCCGAGATGACGCTGCCACACGTGCTCGCAGATGCCGGCGTTCGCCAGCTGCACGTGGCCGAGACCGAGAAGTACGCGCACGTCACGTATTTCTTCAACGGCGGGGAGGAGACCGCGTACGACGGCGAGCGCCGCGAGCTCGTGGACTCGCCGCGCGATGTCCCGACGTACGACAAAAAGCCCGAGATGAGCGCGCGGGCCGCGGCCGACGCGTTCGTCGCCGCATGGCGCGAGGACTCGCCGAAGTTCGGGATCATCAATTTCGCCAATCCGGACATGGTCGGCCACACCGGCGTGATCCCGGCCGCGGTGGCGGGTATCGAGGCCGTGGATTCGTGTCTGGGCTCGGTGGTCGATGCCGTCCACGAGTCCGGCGGCGCCTGCATCATCACGGCCGATCACGGCAACGCCGACAACATGCTCGAGGCCGACGGCAGCCCGAACACCGCGCATTCGCTGAACCCGGTGCCGCTGATCGTGACCGTGCCGGGGCTGACACTGCGGCCTGCCGGCGGAGTCCTCGCCGACGTGGCGCCGACGGTGCTCGGAGTGCTCGGGATCGACCAGCCTGAGGCGATGACTGGGGAGTCGCTGATCTCGTCGGCGGATTAGCCCGGGTCGGCCCGCGAGGTCGGTCGCGGTCAGGCGCCGGCGAAGAATTGCTTCATCGCGTCGTGCGTCTCGCGAGGCCGCTCGAGCTGGGGCACGTGGCCGCAGTCGAGCTCGAGATGGGAGGCCTGTGGGAGCTCCTCGCTGACGTGGCGTTCGAACCCGATCGGCACGATCTTGTCCTGGCGTCCCCACACGAACAGGGCGTCCGGCCGGAGCTTCGGGAGCCGCGTCCACAGGCCGCCGGAACCGCGCGGCTCCTCGAGATAGATGTTGCGGGCGGCGGCGTAGAACGCGGCCCTCCCCCACGGGGTCAGGTATGAGCGCATGAACTCATCGATGCCGGCCGCCGTCCACTCGGTGTCCGAGCCCGGGACGAACTGCTTGACGATCCGCTCGACGATCGCGCGTGGAGCCGGCTGAAATACGCCGAGCTGGGTCGGGACGAGGCGCAGGTAGGGCGCCCACGGCCGCGCCTTCAGCCACGGCATCGAGGGGGCGAGCAGCACCAATCGGTTGACGCGGTCGGCGTGGTCGAGTCCTAGCTCAAGCGCGACCCGTCCTCCCATGCTGTTGCCGACGACGTGCGCGCGGTCGAGGTCGAGCGCATCCAGCAGCGCGACGATCGCGCGGGCGAAGAACGGCGCATCGTAGGCGCCCCACAGCGGCTTGTCGGAGTCGCCGAAGCCGGGAAGATCGACCGCGATCGCGCGATGGCCGGGCGTGAGCGCGTGAATCGTCGGCAGGAACGACGCCTTCGTCGCGCCGAGGCCGTGCAGCATGATCACCGGGTCGCCGGTCCCGGCCTCGATCAACGATATGTCGCCGGCGGTCGTCTCGACGTGGCGGATCCGTAGGCCGCCGGCGCCGGTCTGCTCCGCGGTCGCGGCGAGGAACCCGACGCCGAGGTGGAGGTCCCGCCGGATCCGCAGCCCGCCGCTGCGGAACGCGGTCATGCCGCCGCGCACGTCGCGCGCGATCTCGTCCCAGGTCGCCTCGTCGGCGGTCAGGATCGCGTCGGCGCCGCCCAGGGGGGATGCGACGCGGGCGGTGCCGTCCTCGATCAGGACATCGCGGGCACCTTGTAGCTCGTGCCCGGTCTGGATCCGGATGCGCACGCGGCGGCGGCCGACGTCGAACACCGAGGGGTCGAACCGGGCGACGAGGCGCTCGAGCGCGGTGTCCGGCGCATCCGCGGCCGGGTCGTTCGTGGCGTGAGTGATGTGCATGGCCTGTCGGGTTCCTCCCCGCCCGGAGCGGCCGCCAATCAAGTGGGGTTCGTCACAGATCGCAGCGCAAGTGCTGCTTGCGATGAGCCGATCTATGCGATCCGCGCCCACTATACTTGACATAGAGCGACTTAGATTTCATAATGATCGCAGACACCGATTCTGATCCTGACAAGCAGAGGTTTGATATGGCACTTATCCGCTGGGAGCCCGCTCGCGAGCTCCGCACCATGCAGAACGACATGAACCGCCTGTTCGGCACGTTCTTCGATTCGACCACCCCGGGCAACGGCGCCCAGGCGTCCGCGCGCCGCTGGGTTCCGGCGATGGACATCGCCGACAACGGCGACGAGTTCGTCCTGAAGGCCGATCTGCCCGGTCTGAGCGAGGGCGACGTGAACGTCGAGCTCGACGACAACGTGCTCCGGATCTCCGGCGAGCGCAAGTCCGAGCACGAGGAGCGCAAGGACGGCTTCTACCGCGTCGAGCGCTCGTTCGGCCGCTTCTCGCGCACGGTGACCTTCCCCGAGGGCGTCAGCGGCGACGGCATCCAGGCCACGTTCGACAACGGTGTGCTCGAGGTTCACGTCCAGAAGCCCGAGCAGCGCAAGCCCCAGAAGGTCGCGATCTCGGTCGGCCACGACGCCAAGACGATCGACGGCGCCGAGGACAGCGAGTCCTCGCAGGCGGCGTAGTCCTCCGCTGAGTAGGGTCCGGACCGTGTTCACGGTCCGGACCCAGATTCCCGGGAGGCTAGCCCGCACCGGCACGCTTCACCTGGCGCACGGCGACGTCGCCACGCCGGCGTTCGTGCCGCTCGCGACCAAGGGAGCCGTCAAGACACTTGAGCCGCGCGAGGTTGCCGCGCTCGGCTACGAGCTGATCCTCGGCAACACGTTTCACCTCCTGCTAGCGCCGGGCCCCGAGCTCGTCGCTGAGTTCGGCGGCCTTCACGAGTTCATGCGCTGGGATCGCGCGATCATCACCGACTCTGGCGGCTTCCAGGTGTTCTCGATGGGCCATGGGGGCGTGGCCGACGAGATCAAGGGCCGCGGGCGGGGCGGTGGCGGCGAGTCGGGGGCGATCTTGTCGATCGAGGAGGAGGGCGTCGCTTTCCGCTCGTACGTCGACGGGCGCGATCGGTTCATCTCACCCGAGGTCTCTATGTCGGTCCAGGCCGCGCTCGGCTCCGACATCGTGCTCGTGTTCGATGAGTGCACGCCGTTCCACGTCACGCGCGAGTACACCGAGCGCTCGATGGAGCGCACCCACCGGTGGCTCGACCGCTGCCTGCGCTGGCATACCGAGCACGGCCCGGCTGGGCAGGTCGTGTACGGGATCGTCCAAGGAGGGGTCGAACAGGACCTGCGCGTCGTCTCATCCGAGGCCGTCGCCGCATCCGCGTGCGAAGGGATCGCGATCGGCGGCTCGCTCGGTCAGGACAAGCCGCAGATGCACGCGATCGTGGGGTGGACGACGGCCGAGCTCGAACGCGTTGCGCCCGGCCGGCCCCGCCACCTGCTCGGAATCGGCGACGTCGACGATCTGATCGCCGGCGTCGAGCTCGGGATCGACACGTTCGACTGCGCGATGCCGACGCGCCTCGGTCGCCACGGAGTCGCGATCGTGCCCGACCCGGAGGCCCGGTGGCGTGTCGACCTGGCCAAGGGCCGGTGGCGCGACTCTCGCGACCCGATCCTCGACGGCTGCCCCTGTCCGGCTTGCTCGGCCGGCTTCACGCGCGCGTACCTGCACTACCTGCTCCGCGCCGGCGAGCTCACCGCGCTGCGGCTCGTGACGCTCCACAACCTGTCGTTCATCGCCCGGCTGATGGCCGATCTGCGAGCGGGGATCGACGGCGGGCGGCTGCCCGAGGTGGCGGCCGCGTTGCGGGCCGGCGCCGCGCCGGGTGGCGCCGCCTGACCGCCCCCCGGTGGCGGCCAGGACTGCCCCACCGTGCGTGGTGGCGCCGCCGTGCGCGAGCCCGCGACGGTCCGTGAGCGCGCGCCACTATGCACAACGCCCGAAATCGCCCTGGCTGCCTGGGCCTTCGGGAGATAAGCATTCCCCAGCTGCTTAAGTCCGAATTGCGTACCGGGAGCGCACGCTTTCGGGCTTTAAGCATGGCGCGCCTGCCTTGCCGACGCGGCCCGCCGGCGCTGGCGGCGGGCGCGGATCCAGGTCGCTTAATTAACTCGCCACGGCGGCCCAGCCAGAGCCCGCGCCGCGCATATAAGCGCCTCGCAGGCGCTTATGTGCGCCCGGTGGCTGACGAGGCGGCGGTTTGGCGAGTTGTGCACGGAGAGCCTGTGAGGGCGCCGCTGGGCACGGAGGCCCGACCTCGCGGCTCGACCCGCTCGGCGTCCAGGCTCGCCCGCCGGGCACGGATGCCCGGCGGAACGGCCCCACGGACGCCGCCGAAGGCGGCCCAGCAGCCACCGTTCGCTCGCGCCCGCGCTACTTGGTGTACTGGCTGATGATGTTCTGGAGCTGCTTGACCGCGTCGCTCGTGTCGTGGGCGACGACCTTGCGGTAGTGCACGACGTTGTTCGACGTGCTCGCCGCGATCGTGACCGCCACCGCCACCGCGGCCACAAACAGCACCACGATGGCCAGTAATGCGAAGAAGCGGCGCGCGGCGCGCGAGCCGCCCGAGCGCTTCGCCGGCGCGCGATAGCCCTCGTCGGTGCCGTAGCCCGACATCGGCGGCGGATACGCCGGCCGGCGCGGTTCGATCCGGCGGGCCTGGCGTGGCTGGGCGGACGTCCTGCTCGTCGGCGGCGCGCCCCGTGGCGTGACGCGGGTCTGGGCCGTCGGTGAACCCTGCCCCGACAGCACGCGGGTGGCCGCGGTCTCCCCGGGTCGACGGGACCCCGCCCCGTTCCGGCTCGGCTCGATGCCGCGGGCGCCACTGGCGATCGCCTCGCCGAGCAGCTGCGCGGTCTCCGGACGATCCTCCTGGTCGAGCGAGAGCGCAATTGAGATCGCGTCCGCGAGCTCGGGCGGTACGCGCGGGTTGAGCTCGTCGGCCGAGGACGGGGGCTCGCGCTGTTGCTTGAGCGCGAGCTCGGACAGCGAGTTGGCCTCGTATGGCAGGCGCCCAGTCAGGAGCTGATAGGCGACGACCCCGAGCGAGTAGAGATCCGCGCGCGGGCCGGCCTCGTCGCCGCGCGCCTGCTCGGGCGCGAGGTACGCCGCGGTCCCGAGCACCGAGCCGACCTGCGTGATGCTCGACTGATCGGTGGCGCGGGCGATGCCGAAGTCGGCGAGCTTGATCACGTCAGAGTCGGACACGAGCAGATTCCCGGGCTTGACGTCGCGGTGGACGACGCCGTTGCGGTGGGCGTAGTCGAGCCCGCGGCAGGCCTGCGTCACCACGTCGACGGCCTGCTCGACGCCCATCGGGCCGTGGTCGCGCAGCAGTTCGGCGCACGAATGGCCGGGGACGTGCTCCATCACGATGAAATGCTGATGGGCCTCCTCGTCGAACCCGAAATCGAACACCTGGACGATGTTCGGATGCACCAGCCGGGCCGCCGACAGCGCCTCGCGGCGGAAGCGGGATACGAAGGTCGGATCGTCCGCGAGATGCTCGGCGAGCAGCTTGATCGCCACGTAGCGCTCGAGGCGCTGGTCGAACGCGAGCTGGACCGTCGACATCCCACCGACTCCGAGGCGGCCTTCGATGCGATATCGCCCGACGATCGCCGTTCCGTTAGTCATCCACCACCGCCGTTTCCGCCACTGTTGCCGTCGCCTGCGCCGGTACCGCCGGTGGTGCCCGGTCCATTCCCGGTGACGGTGCCCACGCTGAGACCCGCGCCACCAGTCGTTGTGCTCGTACTAGAAGTACCCGTGTCTGGCGGCGTGGTTGCGGAGGTCGACGTCGTCGAGGTCGAGGTGGTGGTCGTCGAGGTGCTGGTCGTCGTGGTCGGTGTCGTGGTGGTAGACGTCGTCGGAGTGGTGGTTGACGAGGACGTCGTCGTCGGCGGCGCGGTGGTCGTCGCCGTGTGTTGACGGCAATCCGTGGCCGCGAGCTTCGCGATCGTCACCGCGCCCTGGCTGAGATTGCTTCGCAGCCTGGGGTTGACCGTCACCGGCAGCGTCGCCACGTCCCGGTTGAGGGCCGCGCTGGCGTTGACCGCGGCGCCGCAATCGCCCGACTGGACGGCTGACGAGATCTCGTTCCCCTGCCCGCTCAGCGCGATCGACTCGTCGCCGGAGAGCAGGCCGGCGCTGCCACCGCAAGCGGCGACGCATGAGACGGCGAAACCGAGCCCGCCGGCGAGGATGGCGCGAGGCGCGTAGCGCATCCGCGGCCTGACTCTAGAGGGTCGCCCCGTTGGCATTCCGTTAGACGGGGACGACCGTCCTTGAGCGTACGTCCGGCTAAGAGACGTCTTATTGACCGTACGCGAGGCGCTCAGCCAGCGAGTCGGGAAGGCGGGCGGCGCGGATCGCGGCGGCCGCGCCCGCGATGTCGTACTCCGTGCGCCGGTAGACGGCCTCCCACGCCCCGAGGTCGAGCTCGAGCCACCCGGCGCGAGGGTCGCCGTCGCGCGGCTGGCCGACGCTTCCCGGATTGATCAGCCACTCGCCCTCCGCAAGGTCGAGCTGCTCGTCCGGGCCTCGGGTCTGGCCGCTGGCCGACTCACCCTCCCCGCGCGAGAACGACAGCGCCACATGCGAGTGGCCGATCAGACAGACCCGGTGGGACTGGGCGTCGAGGCACAGCTCGGCCTGCAACGGCGAAAGCACGTATTCCCACACCGGGTCCCTCGGGCTGGCGTGGAACAGGCCGACCTCTTCGCCCAGGTGGGCGGGCTCGAGCTTGTCGAGGTACTCCCGGGTCTCGGGGGTGATCACGCCCTGGGTCCATCTGGCCGCGAGCGCGGCGCCGCGCGAGAACTCCTCGAGCGGGAGCGCCCCACGGACGCCGAGGTCGTGGTTGCCGGCGAGGCAGATCGCGGCATAGCGCCGGGCCAGCTCGACGCAAGCGTCGGGCTCCGCGCCGTAGCCGACGAGGTCGCCGAGGCACCACATCTCCTGGCACTCGGAAGCCTCGATCGCATCCAGCACCGCCTCGAAGGCATGCCGGTTGCCGTGGATGTCAGAAACGATTGCGACTCTCATTTTTGGTGTGGCTCGGTGACGCGCGCGGCTACAGTCTTGCGGGTGAGACACCCCTCGCGCCACCGAGTGGTTGAATCGATGCTGCTAGCGCTCGCCGCTGCGGAAGGTGGCGTCCGTTTGCTGTCTCCGCGAGAGCGGCCCATCGAGCCTGCAGACATAGATCTTCACAGTTTTTTCAGCGACGCGGAGATCGAGCGCGGGTCCCGGTTCGCGCGGCCCCAGCTCGCGCTCGGTCTTGGGCGCGCCGCGATCGAGATCGGCGCGCTCGCGCTGGTCGTTCGGCGGCCGCCCCGCTGGCCGTCCAGCGCGTCCCGGCGCCCGGCAGTTCGCGGCGCGCTGGGCGGCGCCGGCCTGGCCGTCGGGCTATCGCTGCCGGCCCTGCCGCTGTCGGCGATCGCGCGCCGGCGCGGCATCGCGGTGGGGCTCGTCACTCAATCCTGGCGCGGCTGGGCCTCCGATCTGGCCAAGGGAGCGGCGATCGAGTCGGCCCTCGCGGCCGCGGCCGGCAGCGCGGCGGTAGCGCTCACCAGGCGGTATCCGCGCCGGTGGTGGCTGCCCGCCTCAGCGGGCTCGGTGCTGTTCGGCGCCGTGCTCGCGGCGCTTGCGCCGGTCGTGCTCGACCCGATCTTCAACGACTTCACACCGCTGCCCGAGGGACAGACGCGCTCGGACGTGCTCGATTTGGCTCGTGACGCCGGGGTGAAGGTCGGGGAGGTGTACTCGGTCGACGCCAGCAAGCGCACGACCGCGGCCAACGCCTACGTGGCCGGACTCGGGCCGACCAAGCGCGTCGTGCTGTTCGACACGCTGCTCGACCGCTACAGCCGCGACGAGATCCGCGTCGTCGTCGCCCACGAGCTGGGCCACGTGCGCAACCGCGACGTCCCTCGCGGGGTCCTGTACGCCGCGCTGGTCGCGCCGGCCGCCGCGCTCGCGGTCCAGCGGCTGAGCTGGGAGCTCTCTCCCGAGCGCGGGACCGCCGGTGCTCTCCCCGCGCTCGCGCTGGCGGCCGCGGCGGTGGGAGCCCCGACGGGGCTGATCGGAAATCGCCTCTCGCGGGCGATCGAGCGCCGGTCGGACGCCTACTCGTTGGCGCTGACGGACGCGCCCGCGGCGTTCATCTCGTTCGAGCGCGCGATTGCGGTGCAGAACGTTGCCGACCTCGAGCCGCCGCGGTGGCTCACCTCGCTGCTGGCGACGCACCCGCCGACGGCCGAGCGGATCGGGTCGGCGGTCAGCTTCGCGGAGCGCGCGGTCAACGGCTCCGCGCCCGCTTCCGACTAGTCGTCCTCCTCCTCGGGCGCCTCGACGTCCTGGGTGCTGCTGTAACCGCCGTACTCGGGCAGGTTCTTGATCCCTTCGCGGGTCTGCCACTTCGAGTAGTTGTCCTGCATCGCGTCGATCAGCTCCTGCATGAACTTGGCGCTCAGGTTGATGCGCGAGACGACGACGCCGGGGATCTCCTCGTCCTCCACCTCGTGGTCCACGCGTGCAAACGTGATCGTGAACTCGTAGTCGGAGTGGCTTACGTTCGCGAAGTTCGCGTACACGCCGGCCATGATGTCCGGCGAGAAGTGGATGTTGATGTGCCGCTCCTGGCGGCCGGGATCGTCCATGGGAACGTAGTATCCCATCGTGAGGATCCTCGTCGTCGCCGTCGGGAGGTTGCGCCCTCCGTTCTCGGACGATGTCCAGCATTACCAGAAGCTGCTCGCGCGGCACGTCAAGCTCGAGTTGATCGAGGTGCGCGAGGACGAACAGATCGCACGCCGGATTCCCGATCGGACGTTCGTGTCGCTACTCGATCGCGAAGGCGAGGAGCTCGACTCGGTCTCGTTCAGCGCCTTTCTCGAGGACCGGCGCCAGAGCGCGTTGGATCTGTGCTTCGTGGTCGGCGGCCCGTTCGGGCTCGAGCTCGACGGCGTCAACCACCGGTTCTCACTGGGCCGGATCACCCTTCCCCACCAGCTCGCGCGAGTCGTGCTGCTCGAGCAGCTCTACCGCGGTCACAAGATTCTCGCCGGCGAGCCGTATCACTACTGATGCCCGATTGGAGTCAGAGCGGAGCCTGGATGTTCCCGGGCGAGGAGAGCGGGGAGAGTCGCCACCGCGCGCTCGAGCAACGTGAGCACGCTCGTCACGAGGTGCGATTGTTCATGCGCCGGCTGGGCATCCTGCTGGTCGCGCTCGGCGCGATGGTGATCGCCGGCACGATCGGGTTCGCGCTGTTCGAGCACGTCTCCCCGGCCTACGGGTTCGAGTGGACGGTTGACACCGTCACGACGCTCGGGTCGATCCCCGACCCACCGGACGCCGGCGGCCGGGCGCTCAAGGTCGGGCTCGAGCTGTTCGGCATAGGTACGCTTTTCTACGGCCTCGCGACAGTCGCGGAGTTCTTCGTCTCGGGGCAGCTCAGTGGCGTCCTCGCGGAGCGCCGGATCGAGAAGATGATCAGTTCATTCAACGACCACTACATCGTGTGCGGCTTCGGTCGCGTCGGGCGCCAGGTGGCGCGCGATCTGCGAGCCGCCGGCGCCAAGTACGTCGTGATCGACCCGAACCCATCCAACCGCGAGTCTGCGCTCGCGACCGGCGCCCCCCTGATCGAGAGCCAGCCGTCGGACGACGAGATCCTCAAGCAGGCGGGCATCGAGCGCGCGCTGGGCGTGATCGCCTGCGTCGACTCCGACGCGGAGAACATCTTCATCGCACTCACCGCGCGCGAGCTGCGATCGGACATCTTCATCGTCGCGAGGGCTTCCGCGGAGGACTCCGAGAAGAAGCTGCTCCGCGCCGGCGCCGACCGGGTGATCTCGCCTTACAAGACCTCGGGAGCGGCGATGGCCCGGGTGGCGCTGCGCCCCCAGGTCGGCGGTGCACTCGACGTAGCCGACTACCGGATGGAGGAGATCGAGGTGTCGCCGATCTGCGAAGGAGTGGGCAAGAAGATCGCTGACGTGAGCGGGCCGGCGCTGATCGTTGCCGTCCGCCACCCGGACGGCGAGCTCGAGACCCAGCCGCCACCGCAGACCATCCTGCACTCCGGGGACCTGATCATCGCGATGGGCGCGCCGACCGCGGTCGAGCGGCTCGAGCGGATGTTCCAGCCACCGCGGGTCCACTCCGGGATCCGCCCGGCCATTCAGGGACCGTGACGGATCGACCGGCCAACGGTCCGCTGTCGGAGCTCGCCGCGGCGGTCAACGGCGCCGCCGCCGCGGTGCGGGGTGACGCCGGCGCGCCGCCGGTTCCGCCGACGCTCGACCGGCCACGGCATAAGGGCCAGGGCGACTACTCGACGAACGCCGCGATGCTGCTCGCGCCGGTGCTCGGAGCGCCGCCGCGGGAGATCGCGGAGCGTCTTGGCTTCGAGTTGGCGGGCCTGCTCGGTGAGGAGCTCGAACGGGCCGAGGTCGCGGGGCCTGGCTTCGTCAACCTGTGGTTGTCCGATGGTTGGCACCGCCGCGCGCTTCGGGCTGTTTTGGCCGCCGGCGAGCGGTTCGGGGCGGGCGGCGCTTCTCCGGCGGAGCGGGTCTCGGTCGAGTTCGTCTCCGCCAATCCGACAGGGCCGCTGGTCGCGGCCAGCGGGCGCCACGCCGCCTATGGGGACGCGCTCTCTCGAATCCTCGAGCACCACGGGCACTCGGTCACGCGCGAGTACTACTTCAACGACGCCGGCAACCAGATCCGGCTACTCGGCGCATCGGTGCAGGCTCGTGCGCGCGGTATCGAGGTCCCCGAGGGCGGCTACCAGGGGGCATACGTCGCCGACCTGGCGGCTTTGATCCCGGGCGCCGCCGACGCTAGCGTTGGAGATGTGTCGGGGGCGGCGGTCGAACTGCTGCTCGCTCAAATCAAAGCCACACTCGACCGCTACGGGGTCGTGTTCGACGTGTTCTTCAGCGAGCGCACGCTCCACGAAGGCTCGCCGAGCCAGCTGCAGCGCGCGCTGGATCTGCTCGAGGAGGTCGGGCACGTGTACCACTCCGAGGGCGCGATGTGGCTGCGGACGACGAGCTTCGGCGACGACAAGGATCGGGTGGTCATCCGCTCCAACGGCGAGCCGACGTATCTCGCGGCCGACATCGCCTACATGGAGAACAAGCGCGAGCGCCGGTTCGATCGCCAGCTCGTGCCCGTCGGGTCCGACCACTCGGCGTACGTGCGGGCGATGAAGGCGGCAATGGAGGCGCTCGGGGGCGACCCGGACACAGTCGAGCTGCCGGTTCTCCAGTTCGTCCACCTGGTCGAGGGCGGAGAGGTGTCCGCGATGTCAAAGCGCCGCGGTGACTTCGTGCTGCTCGACGAACTGCTGGATGAGATCGGCGTCGACGCCACCCGGTTCTTCATGCTCCAGCGCTCGCACGACAGGACGATCGACCTCGACCTCGACCTCGCGCGCTCGCAGTCGCGCGAGAACCCCGTCTACTACATCCAGTACGCCCACGCCCGGATCGCGTCGATGCTGCGGCGGTTCCCGGCGGATCGGGTCGAGTCTGCGGTGAGCGCGGATTGGGCCTCGTCCGAGGTGCTGCAGGGCCCCGAGCGCGACCTGATCAAGAAGCTCGTGGCGTTCCCGGACGAGATCGCCGAGGCCGCCGAGCGGCGTGCGCCGCACCGCATCGCCGGGTACGCGCTCGAGCTCGCCCAGGACTTCACGACGTTCTACGAGGCGTGTCGCGTGGTCGGCGCGACGCCCGAGGCGGTCGAGTCGCAGCGGGTCGCGCTGTCGCTGGCGGCGCAGACGACGATCGCGTTGTCGCTGGCGCTGCTCGGGGTGAGCGCGCCGGACTCGATGTAAGGAGTTCCGCCTCAGCCCCGGAACTGGGTGAGCTCTTCGTCGAGCCGCTCGGCGTCTGCATGGTCGAGAGGCGGTAAAGACGCGGCCGGCTCGCTCGCAGCCGCTCGCGTCCGGCGGCGCCAGCGCGGAAGCGCAACGGCGAGGATCGCGGCTCCGAGCACGAGCATCGCCGGCGGGATGATGTAGACGGCCAGGTTGAAGCCGTGCGCCGGCGGCTTGCCGAGCACGGCAGGTCCGTACTGCGCGACCAGGTTGTTGAGGATCTGCGACTTGGTCTCGCCCTGAGCGATCAGCCCGCGGATATACGCGCGCTCGGAGTTCGCCTCCAGAGATTGCGCCACCTCCAGCGGCTCGTGGCATTCGGTGCACATCACGAGGCTCTCGATCTCGGTCAGCGACACTCGAGGGGTAGCCGCGGCGGTTGCCGCTGCCGGTGCGAGTCCGAGCGGCGCGGCTACGAGCGCGATCAGAATGGCGATTGCCCCGGTGCGGAGGCGCGGCCGGGTCACGTCGACTGGGCGAGGATCCGAGTCATCGTCTGCTTCAGCCAATCTCCCGGCAGCTGTGAACGCAGCAGCGCGACGATCCGTCCCTGGCGATTGATTACGTATGTCTCGGGAATTCCGCTCGCCCCGAAGCCCTTCACGAAGTTGCCGTTTACATCCCGGACCACGGGATAGGTGATGCCGTGTTGCCGGACAAACTGCTCGGAGTCGCTCGCGTTGTCGAGGTACGTGACCCCGAGCACGGTCGCGTTGTGCTTGACCAGCGCGCGCTGCTCCTGCTCGAGGAGTGGCGCCTCGGCCACGCAGGGCGGGCACCAGGACGCGAACACGTTGAGCACGACGACCTTGCCACGCAGCTTTGCGAGGCTCTCAAAGCCAGACGACCCCAGGACCGGCAGCTTGGTGCGGGCGCCCGGCGCCATCGGGTAGTCGCCGCGCGCCACCTTGGCGTCGATCGACGAGCTGGTCCCCTGATGGGCGACGCCGAACGCGAGCAGCGCGAGCAGCCCGACCGCGGCGGCGACGGCAACGGCAGGAATCGCGATGCGGCGCATGATCGGAGAGTAATACGCGCGTTTGTGGACCGGCATCGCTCCCGGAGCACCGCCCCCGGCGAAGCGGCGTGGTTCGATTGCAACACCCCCTCGCCGCAGATTTCCCGACGGGCCTGCCTGGCATGAGATGGTTGCACCGGACCCGGGGGCACACGGACACGAACTTCGAGGTCAAATTGCCCGTCCCAACGAACCCAGCTGGACCTGACAAGCCACCTCAGATCGGGGAGGAGGACCCTCCACAGCCATTCGCGCTGCACCTCGAGCCGATGCCGGACGGCTGGGTGCGCGTCCGCGTCGAAGGCGAGCTCGCGCTGAACAGCTCCTCGACGCTCGAGCGCGCCGTCGAAGCCGAGCTCATGGCGAACAGCCACGTACTGCTCGACCTCTCGGGGATCGACTTCATCGACTCCGCCGGCCTCCGGGCGATGACCGCGCTCGTCCGGATCGCCAAGGGCAACGGCCGCAAGCTGAGGTTGAGCACGGACCTGCCGGCCCACGCCCGGCGGCTCATGGAGATCGTCGGCCTGCTCCCGTTCGTCCCGATCGGCATCGACGATCCCTGGGTCGACGGGTCGGGCTCGCTGCCGGACGCGCCGTCAGCCTGACGGTCGAAATTTGGGGGCTCCGGGGGGTTGCAAACCAACCCCTCCGCGGCCGGCGGGCGCGCCCAGCCGGCGATCCCGGTCTCGAGGCTTCCGATCGCTAGCATCTCGGCCCACTTGCGGATGTAGCTCAGTTGGTAGAGCGTCGGCTTCCCAAGCCGAAGGTCGCGGGTTCGAGCCCCGTCGTCCGCTTTCACGCCTCGCATGACCTCGCAATTTCGGATCCCGTCATTTGTGTCGCCGGGCGGTATGAATCGGGGGCGCGGACCTTCTCGGGCGAGATTGCTGCCGAGCTGACGAAGGCGCGCGGCGCGTCGGGTTCGCTCCACGCTGGAGGAGTGCTGCGAGCGGTCTTGGCCCCGATGCTCAGGCGCGATCCAGATTCGCTGAGCGACCAGCTCTGCGTCGGACCCGCCGGGCGCTGCGCGGAGCTGCTCTCGCGCTACGTGGAGGCAGGCTGCGACCGTGTGTACCTCTGGCCACTCGGCGACGAGCCGCGGCAGGTCGAGCTCGCAGCGACGACCGTGCTGCCAGCCGTCAAGGCGTGATTCCGGGTCGAGACGCCAGCGTTCGGACCACAAGCAACGACGAAGCTGGCCCCGGATCACGTGGCTGCACGGGAACAAGGGCGGGTGTCAACCGGCGCGTGGGCACGAACCCGCTGCTCGCCAAACGCGCGTCGAGCGCCGGAGCTCGGCGCTAGGCGGCGCGTGAGTCTCCTCTTATCGCGGCAAGGCAGTGGTCGACCGCCGTCACCGACGAAATGAGGTCTGGCCCCCATTGTTCGGGGTCGGGTGTGCACGCGATCGTTGGGGCCTCATACGACGCTCGAGCTCTAGGGGGCAGGCATACATGCAGACCGCACAGGCAGTCGACGTCCACGGACTGGCCAGGCGCTGTTTCAAGGTGATCGAGCAGTCCGGTTCTGAGGCTTTCGTCGGGCTGGCGGCAGCGTGCCGCGCGCCGACGGCGCGACCGACGAGAGGAGCGTTTCATGCCAACTGACCTGCGCGCGAAGGCGATCACCAGGGTTTCCGAGTTCGCGGAGAAGTGGACGACCCGATTGTCGGGGATCTACGTGGAGGGGGTGGAGGTCACTCAAGGGCTTCAGTACCGGGGAGCGGAGGACCACCTCACCGATCCGGCGGACCGCGGCGCCGACAACTCGCTCACGCTCGTCGCCGACAAGCCGGCCGTGGTCCGGGTCTTCGTGCGCACGCTGCTGGTTCCCGTCGCCGATGTCACCGGCACGATCACCGTCCAGCGGATGCGGTACGGCGTCTGGATCGACTCAGGCACGCTCGCGCAGCAGTTCCCGGGGACGATCACCGCTCGGGCCGATTCAACCTACTCGTCCGAGCGGGGCTCCCGAGCAAGCTCGCTGCAGTTCGCGCTGCCCGGCTCGCTCCTGCGCGGCGGTGCGCTCCGGCTCAAGGTCGAGGTGCATCGGCAGGGTCATGCTGACGTCTCGGCCGAGACGAGCGTCACCGTCGGACCGTCCTACCGCCAGACGCTTCGGCTGCGGGGGATCCCTGTCCGCTACTGGGGTCCTGACGCGGCCGGGAACCAGATCCGCGTTGACGCCCCGACGCTGGCCGACTTTCAGGCTGAGACCGCCTGGACGCTGACGGCGTGGCCCGTGTCGCCGACCCCCGACATCACGCTGGCCGGCACGTTCACCCAGAACGCCCCGCTGACCGGCAACATCGTCGGCGGCGCGTGCCCCCAGAGCTGGCTCGACCTCCTCTTCTGGCTCGGGATCGCTCGAGTCATCGACGGCAACGACCCGACGCGCCTCTACTACGCGCTGATGCCGACGGCAATTCCGATCGGCAATGCAGGCGGGTGCGGCGGCGGCGGCGCGGGGGTCGGCGCCGGCTTCGTCGGCGGCAACGGCGGGGTGACGATGGCTCACGAGCTCGGCCACGTCCTCGGCTTCTCTCATGCACCGTGCAACCTCACCGCGGGGGATCCGAACGACCCGAGCTACCCCGCGTATGAGCCCTATGACTCGGCGAACAACCGGCGGGCGTCGATCGGCGAGTACGGCTACGACGTCACGACGGACTCGATCCTGTCGCCGGCCACGACGGCCGACTTCATGTCCTACTGCCGAAACACCTGGGTCTCGCTCTATCACTTCGCGCAGCTCGTCCCCAACTCGCGGCTCGACCCGCAGGCCCCGCACGCGCCGCGCGACACGCTGCCACCCTACGAGGTCGAGGTCCCGGTGAAGTGGCCGCCCGACCCGCCCGAGCCGCCGTGGGATGGCTTCGTGCGTCCCGGCGAGCGCGAGGGAATCATCATCGTCGGCGGCCGGATCCGCGATGACGAGGTCGACGTGCGCCTCGTGCTCCGAGTCGACGCCGTCGCACAGCCGGCGGGGCGCCGCGTTGCCGGCCTGCAAGCGGAGCTTCTCGGTCGCGAGGGAGAGATCCTCGCGCGCGGTCCCGTGTACCGGCTGGCGGCGCAGGCCGGCTGCGGGTGCGGAGGGCACTGCGGCGAACAAGGCGACGAGCCGGCCGAGGGGCTGCTCGAGGCGATGCTCCCCGATCCGGCTGCGCGTGGCGAGCACCCCGGGACGACGCTCCGGATCGCCCGTGACGGCACGGAGCTGTGGCGCCGGGAGGCGCCGGATCGTCCGCCGACCGTGGGCGAGGTCGACGCTGTGGTGGACGGCGACGTGATCCGGATCCGCTGGCAGACCGACGCGGCGCAGGGCACCCGGGTCGACCGGTTCGTGCGCTGGTCGGCCGATGCCGGCCGATCATGGCAGCTCCTCGCCGCCGGACTGACCGCCGACGAGGCCGAGATCGACGTTCGGACGATGACCTCGGGCCCCGTCCTGGTCCAGCCGCTCGTGACGGACGGCTTCCACACCGTGACCTGCCAGCCGGCGCGCCTTGACGTCGAGGCGCGGCCGCCGGAGGTCGCGGTCCTCTGGCCGGCCCGGGGCGCGACGGTTCGCGCCGGACAGCCCGTGCGGCTCTGGGGCATGGCGACCGCTAGCGACGGACGGGCGATCCCCAGCGAGGATCTGCACTGGGAGCTCGACGGCGAGCGCCTCGAGCCGGGTGGTGACGTCAGCGTGATGCTGGCCCCCTGGGAGGGCGAGCACGTGGCCGTACTGCACGCCCGCGACGGCGACCAGCGCGCGGAAGTCCGCGTCGTCTTTCAAGCGACAGGTAGCGGCCAGGCCGCGCGCCGACCCGAAAGGAGCTGAGCCCAACCCCCCGACCCATCCGGGCCCCGGCCGCGGACACGCGAATAAGATGAAGGACGCGGCCACCGGCACCGTCCGAGATCACGGCAACCACGCAGCAGTAGCTCGATAGACCCTGCAAGCGTCCCGGTGTCCGCGCGCAGCAGGGATCACCGGCTCGCGCTTGATCGGATACATCTCAACGCCAAAGCAGGTCTCGACCGCGGCATAGCATTCGTGCGGCATTTGCGGTGGCGGACCATCGCTCCGTCGCCAATGCGATCCCGGTGCGCACCGGCCTTTGCGGAGAACCGCGGTTGTCGCCGAGCCACGGCGCGCCTGACAGTGCGCAGAGTCACGACGGTGGGTATGCAAGCTTCGGCGGAATCCGCGACGTCTGCTGGCTAGAGCCTCTAGACCGGGGCATACGGCGCCCTGAGTTCTGCTGACACCGGGTGCTCGCGCTCCGTCTCGGCGGCAGCACTGCTCTTTGTCGTGGTGGCGTGGGAGGACCTACCCGGAGATCCTTGGGCGCCCGCGACCGGTGACGTATGCCGCGAGCGGGGCGTGGGTAGTCGGGGCGGCTACGACCTTCCCACTAAGGCGTGTCGCAGTCAGAGGTTGGGCAGATCCCCCGGTGGCGCCATCAAGCACGGCCTGTGGCGCGTAGGCGAGCATGGTGTGTCCTGTCGTGGTTGGGCGTGCGCCGGGTGGAGACGGCGCGACCGGTGCGCGCCGTCTCCCCGGGGTCTGTCTAGCGCAGGGATCGGAACGCGGCGCGGACCTCCTCGGAGAAGAGCTGGGGCTGCTCCCACGCGGCGAAGTGCCCACCCTTGTCAACCTCGTTGAAGTAGACGACGTTCGGGTACGACGCCTCGACCCAGCTGCGCGGCGTCCGCCAGATCTCGCCTGGGAACGTCGTGAAGCCGAACGGGATCGACGACGCCGGCAAAGGCTCCTGGCCGGCAGCAGGCGCGTCTGCCCCGTAGGCCTCCCAGTACGATCTGGCCGCCGACGCGCCGGTGCCTGTCAGCCAGTAGGTCGTGACGTTGTCGAGGATGTGGTCGCGGGTGAGGTTGCCCGACGGCTTGTCGTCGGTGAAGGCGCGCGCGATCTTGTAGTAGGCGTCCGTGTCGTGGTCCACCATCCACGCCGCGAGTGCCACGGGGGAGTCCAGCAACGCGTAGCCGATGGTCTGGGGCCTGGTGGACTGCTCCACGAAGTAACCGTTGCCGCTCGTCCCGAACGTCTTGATCGCGGCGAGCGCCGCCTTTTCCTGCTCGGTGTCCGCCGGCAGGGCCCCGGGGTTGTTCAGCGCAGGCACGAGCAGGTTCGTGTGGACGCCGATCAGGCCCTCGGGCGCCTGGCGGCTCATCGCGTCGGTGACGCCGGCGCCCACGTCGCCGCCCTGGGCCACATAGCTGGCATAGCCGAGACGTCGCATCAGCTCCGCCCAGGCGCCCGCGATGCGGCCGACGTCCCAGCCGACCTCGGCCGGCTCGACCGAGAAGCCGTAACCGGGCACCGACGGCAGCACGAGGTCGAACGCGTCCTCCGGGCTCCCGCCGTGCGCGGTCGGGTCGGTGAGCGGGCCGACGACGTCGAGCAGCTCGATCACCGAGCCCGGCCAGCCGTGCGTCATGATCAGCGGCAACGCGTCCTCGTGCCGCGACTTGACGTGGATGAAGTGGATGTCCACCCCGTCGATCTCGGTCATGAACTGCGGCAGCGCGTTCAGCTTCGCCTCGCAGGCGCGCCAATCATGCTCCGTAGCCCAATACCGAGCGAGCTCCCGGATCATTGCCAACTGCACGCCCTGCGAGCGATCTGCGACCAGCTCCGTGCTAGGGAACCGGGTCGCAGCGACACGGCGACGGAGGTCGACGAGGTCGGCTTCGGGGAAACCGACCCGGAACGGCCGGATCGCGGTGTCGGGCTGAATTGCGTCAATGGGGGTTGTCGTTGTCGACATGTGATGCTCCTTATTGGTGAGTGTCGGCGTCGATCGACGCCGCTTGCTGGGTGCACGTGTCTGTGGCAACCACGGTGGAATGGTTCCCCGCCGACAGTCCGAGGGAGCGTCGAAAGCACGAGCGTGCTCTCCGGCGGCATTGCCGTCGCCGTTGTGTGTCTCTGTGTTACGGATGAGGTGTTAACTCATTCAATGCAAACCGGGTCGCTCGCTCGCACGCGGCCCGCGAGCCTAGAGCAGGCTCGGTGCCGAAACAGAGGTTGGCGCCCCGCCACCATGTTGCCACGGGGCCAGCGTGCTCGGCGGGTCAGGCGGTCATGCGGCGTCCGGAGTGACGGCCGTGAGCGCCGTGAGAATGACCTCCGTGACGGCGTCGGGCTGCGAGATCATGATCACGTGGGAACCATCGATCTCGGTGATCGTCGCGCCGGCTCGCTCGGCCATCGACCTCACGACGTCGGCTCCGGCGGCCTTGTCGCCTGTGCCCACTGCGGCCCAGGTCGGCAGGTCTTTCCACGCCACGTGCATGGTTTCTTCGACGAGTGCCCCGGCGGCGATTGGCCGCTGGGACAGCCCGTACACGTCGGACTCTAGTTGAGGCAGGTCGGCCGTGAACACGTCTCGGAACTTGGCGGGGTCGATGATCAGCTCCGTCGCGGTGTCGCCGTTTTGTCCGGTGGGAAACTGACTTTCCAGGACTGCGGTTGTGAGAACGCTGTCGCTGGACCTGCCGACGATTCCGGCGAGGGTCTCGCCCTTGTCGGGCGCGAAGGCGGCGACGTAGACGAGCCCGACGACGTTGGTGGTCTGCGGGACGGCGTTGGTGATGATCATCCCCCCGTAGGAATGGCCGACCGCGAGCACGTGCCCGTCGATCTGGTTGATCGCGCTTGCGACATAGGCGGCGTCGGAACTGACGCCACGTAGCGGGTTGACGATCGCGCGCGCCGGCACCCCGGCTTCGACGAGACGCTGGGTGACGGGCGCCCAGCTCGCGGCGTCGGCGAACGCTCCGTGGACAAGGACGACGGTGGGGCCTTCAGCGTAGTTTGGGCTCATGGTTCCTCGCTTGTTGACACGACGGTGTATGGCACTGGACAATCAAAAAGCGGTTAGATATTTCGCTAATCCGAGATCCGTCTGGTTAGATCTGGTCGGGCTCACCTCCCGTTTGGTGACAGCCGACACACTACTCACATGATAGGCGAGGTCAAGGTGCACCGGATGTGAGTGTTACCAAGTCCCTCCGCCGGCGTGGACGTTTCGCCTAGAGACTTCCACCAGCGTTGCAGCGGGGCGTTGGACGATCCTCCAGAAATGGCCAAACAGCCTGATGCGGTGCCCGGCGTTGGTGAAACACACAAGCGAGTGGACCGCGGTTGGCGCAACCCACATGTGGACTTATGCGGGAGAGCGACTACCGTCGACGTGGCCGGTGCTTGAAACGGATGCGGAGAGCCCACGAGCCGGCATGACAACGAAAGGAGCAAGTGACAATGATTGACGTACCGCAGACCGTCGTGACTGCGGCCGCGGCCCAGCCCCGCGACAGCGTCGTCCCAACCCGCATCACCGCACGCGGGAGCGAACCCGCCGGCATCCGGCCGGGGCGATGGGCTGCCCGGCTCCCGAGGCGCCGGCACGCGCGGACATGGACCAGCCGGGTTGCGTCTGCCACGATGGCGTCGATGCCAGAGCCGAAGGAATCCAGGCCCCAAACCGCCCCGGGCGGCGACGAAGGCCGGAGCGAGACGCTGCGAATCGGGCTGCTCGGAGCGCTTACCGGGCCGCTCGCCCCGGTCGAGCAGTCAATCCACGACGCGTCGCTGCTGGCGATCGAAGAGGTCAACGCCGCCGGCGGGGTCGCTGGGCGTCAGCTTGAGGCGGTCAGCGCCGACTACGCCTCCGATACCACCCGGGCAACGTTTGAGGCCACGCGATTGCTTCGCGACGAGGGCATCAGACTGTTGGCGGGCGGATACACGTCCGCCAGCCGCGTCGCGATCCAGCCCGCGCTTCACAAGCACAACGGCTTGCTGCTGTACCCGACGTATTACGAGGGGCTTGAGAGCGATCCGCGGACGCTGTACGCGGGCGCGGTACCAAACCAGTTCCTGACGCCGTTCCTGGAATGGGTGCTGGAGCACTTGGGCGACCGGGTCGCGCTGATCGGCTCGGACTACATCTATCCCCGGGCCGCCGGCGCGATCGCTAAGCGGCTCGTCACCGACCACCGCGGGACAGTCCTATCGGATCGCTACGTGCCGCTCGGGCAGACCGATTTCGGCGAAGTGATCGCCGAGATCGCCCGTCTGCAGCCGTCGGTGGTGATCTCAAATCTCGTAGGCAACGACTCCGTCCCCGCCTTCTATCGCGAGTACCGCTCGGCCGGCCTGCGGGCGGACTCGGTTCCGATCGCCGCGACGGTCACCACCGAGCTTGACCTACGAACCATGGGACCGATCGCCGGGGCAGGCCACTACATGACGGGAAGCTATTTCAGCACGGTCGATGGGCCTGCCAACCGCGCGTTCCTGGACGCGTTGCGCCGCCGAACGGCGGTGGAACCGTCGGCCCACGCTGCCCAGGTTGGGGCATACAACGCCATCCACTTGCTTGCGGCGGCGGCCGAGCGAGTCACGGACCCGGACTCGACTGAGGCGTGGCTGTCGGCGCTTCCGGGTACCGCGTTCGCGGGCAGCCCCGAGGAGCACCCCATCACTGTTGGCGCCGACCTGCACACCTCCCACCCGGCGCACGTCGGCCGCGCCGATGAGCACGGTCGCTTCGAAATCATCAAGTCGTGGCCCGCGTCTGCCCCCGACCCGTATCCGGCGCTTCTGCTCGACGCAACGGGCTTGACTGACGACAACGTATCGGCGACGGCCCCGAGCGGGTGAGGATGCAGCCCTCAGACACGATCGAACCGGCGCAGAGCACGGATGTCGAAACGGCTCTGGGGGCGATCGCCGCTGAGATCGGCGGCGATGTCCACCTCGTTACGGGCAGCGGTGCGCTTCCGGCTCCGGGGGCAGTGCCGTTCGCGGACGAGCTCGTCGATGCGCTCTCCGACCGGCTGCTGTCGCTTCGTGAGCCAGGCGAGATCGGCCTCGCCGACGGTCGAGTGGTCGTAGCCGTGCCGGTCGTCGTCACCGCCGAGCGCCCAGGCCCCTCCCGTCTAGTGGCCGTGACCGCGGACTCAGTCGCGCGCGGCGACACCGTGCGCTCGCTCGTGCGGGGGGCCGAGGTGATCGCTGGCCACCAGCGCGGACAGCGGTTGGTCCGGCTGACGAGGCGGCCCATGGCGGCCGAGATGCTGCGGCGCACGCTATCCGGCGAGGCGACCAGCGACGAACTTGCGGCGTGGGCGCGGGGGATGGGGATCGCGCCCCGCGGGCACGTCGCGTGCGTCGTCATCCGGATCCCGTCCGGCCGTGTCAACGATCTTCACGACGCCGCCGATGCACTGGAGGACGCGGCCGAGATCAACGAACTTAAGGCGCTTGTCGCGATCGAGGAGGAGGGCGAGATAATCGCGTTCCTGTTCCCCGACACCCCCGGCGAGCGATCATCGCGAATGGTCGCGTCGGTGGAACGAGCAGCTGCGCCGCTCATTGGCCGCTCCGCGGGCGCGCTCGGGCGCACCTCGGTGATCGCCCACGGAATGCCCGACCTCGCTCGCGCCGTGCACGACGCCAGACGGATGTGCGAGCTCAACGCCCTGCGCCGTCTCCCGATCGGCTCCGTCGACTCTGGCCCGAGCGTGCCGCTGAGCGCTTCGCTGTTGCTCGAGCACCAGCAGGCGGTGTCGATTCTGCATGCGACCGTTCTGCTGCCATTAGAGGCCTACGACGCCGAGCACGCAACCGATCTCGTCGCGACCCTCGACGCGTTTCTGTCGGCGTGCGGCCATTGGAGCGTCGCCGCCAACAAACTCGGGGTCCACGTAAACACCCTGCGCTACCGACTCGCACGCATCGAGAAACACACCGGACGCGACCTTGACTCGATGGCTGACCGAGCCGACTTCTACCTCGCTTTACGCACCCGCGCAATCGCCCCACCACATCTCTAATCGAAACGCGGTCGTTACCGACCCGTACTGTGTCTCAGCTGGGCGGTCACCGGCACTAGGAACCAGCGTCCCCCCGTTCCCGATGCCTGGAGCGTCCGTACGCGACGTCGGCGGAAAGCACGCATCCTTTTGCGCACGATCGCAAATCGCCCGGCCCCGGACTCGGGCGCATGAGTGCATCGGCGACGGAGCACTCGTCCCGCACCGCGAACGCTCGCGAGTCCTTCGCCCTGCAAGGTGGCTGGTCCGATGGCGGGCCGACGGTTCCCACGAGCTGGGGGTCTTCGCTGGAACACCAGCCTCAGTGAGGAGCACCGAGCTTTCCTTCGTTGCCTGGCAGGCTGGAGAGCTGGCTTTGAGCGGGGGCCATCGGCGCTGGGCGTTCGTGGACGGTGTCGACGATCTCGGTGTTGTCGATGCCGCGGAGATACACAGAGGTAATGGCAAGGTCTGCGTGTTGGATATGCGGGTGATATGGCAGCTCGGCCAGGGATCCCGTCATCGACTGTCTCGGTAGCGGATTGGCCCCGTGGTTGGATACGCGGTGGGCGCGTAGCGGAGGTCGCCCGGAGGGCGGCCGGAGCGGAGCGCCTACCGCGTGCGCGCCGTCCGGCTGGGGGACGATCGTTCCGCCCGTCCGGTGTCCTGAGGGAGGAGCTGTGCGGTGAGTTTCGTGCCGAGCATGGGGCGGGTGTTCGAGGGGTCGGAGCTGCGAGCGATCACGCTCGGGCATCCGCTGGTGGACGCGTATCTGGAGTTCGTCGGCGCTCGTGGGGCGGTGAACA
>CAWCEF010000015.1:0-58956 GCA_963794515.1 uncultured Solirubrobacterales bacterium
GAGCTTCGGGCTCCTCCAGCAGGCGTGCCGCAGCCCGGTGATTCAGGCCGCCGGCGCGCCCAGCGAGGCCGGGTCGGCGGCGATGTTTGCCCGCAGATCGTCGAACGCGGGCGGGTCTTCGAGCGCCATTCGGTACGCGCCTAGTCGCCGCGCGCCGTTGATCGCGATCACGCCGACCAGACGGCCGTCGCGCTCGCCCGCATACAGCCGCCGCCGCCCGTCGGGCGTGGACTCGAGCAGTTCGAGACGCTCGGCGCGCCCGGGCAGGCCGATCGACTGGATCTTCGCGTCGTACTGGTCCGACCAGAAGTACGGTGGCGTCCGGTACGGCTTGCGCTCCTCCGGAGGCGCGAGCGCGTTGCGGCCGGCGAGCTGCCCGTGCTCGGCGGCTACGGTCCAATGCTCGACACGGATCTCCGCGTCGTCGGCGAGCGGGTGCGGCCACGAGACGATGTCGCCCGCCCCGAGGACGTCCGGGTCGCCGGCGGCGGTCAGCGTCGCGTCGCACGCGAGGCCCGGATTGGCCTGGAGCCCGCTCCCGGCCAGCCACTCGGTGTTCGGCAACGCGCCCAGGCCGACGACCACGACGTCGGCGGCGAGGCGCTCGCCGCCGGCGAGCTCGACAGCCTCGACGCGGCCGTCGCCGACCAGTGCGGCGACCCCGGTTCCCAGGCGCACGTCCACGCCGTGCTCCCGGTGGAGCCCAGCGCACCACGCGCCGAGCTCCGGGCCGAGCGGAAGCATCGGCGTCGCGGCGATGTCGATCAGCGTGACCTCGAGACCCGCCTTGCGCGCGGTCTGGGCGACCTCGCAGCCGATGAAGCCGGCGCCGACGATCGCTACGCGCGGCCCGCGATCGAACGCCGCGCGCAGCTCGAGCGAGTCCTCGATCGTGCGGAGCACGTGAACGCCACCGAGCTCGCCGCCGGCGCCCGGCCAGCGGCGCGGCCGTGAGCCCGTGGCCAGGATCAGGCGGTCGTAGAAGACCTCGCCGCCGTCGGCCAGCACGACCCGCCGCCGATCGCGGTCGAGCGCGGACGCGGACACCCCGAGGCGCCACTCGGCCTCGAGCGTGTCGCACGGAAACTCGACCCGATCGTCCGGATGCTCGCCGGCGAGCAGCTCCTTCGACAGCGGCGGGCGCGTGTACGGAAGGTGGCGCTCCTCGCCCACGATCACTAGCTCGCCCTCGAACCCGGCCTTGCGCGCGGCCTGCGCGGCGCGGAGCCCGGCCAGCGATGCGCCAACGATGACCAACCGGGACACGCTCAACTCGAGACCTCCAACACGTTGCCAAACTGAAGTCAGTTTGATAGCCTAACTGCGGAAGGTTGGTCCTGTCAAACGCCATGACCGATAGCACTCCTTTGCGTGTCGCGATTGTCGGCGCCGGCCCGAGCGGGTTTTACGCCGCCGGGCAGTTGCTGGCTGTCGGCGAGCCCCGGTTCGCGGTCGATCTGTATGACCGGCTGCCGACGCCGTACGGGCTGGTGCGGGCGGGGGTGGCGCCGGATCATCCGAAGATCAAGTCGGTCACGCGGGCGTATGACAAGACGAGCCAGCACGAACGGTTTCGGTTCTTCGGGCATGTGGAGCTCGGGAGCGACATCGGTCGCGAGGAGCTGTTGGAGCACTATCACGTGGTGCTGTACACGATCGGGACGTCGATCGATAAGCGCCTGCGAATTCCGGGCGAGGATCTCCGCGGGTCGCACGCGGCGACTGAGTTCGTGGCCTGGTACAACGGCCATCCCGACCATTCAGGCTTGGAGGTGGATCTCCAGGCCAACCGAGCGGTGGTGGTGGGCGCGGGGAATGTGGCGATCGACGTCGCGCGGATGCTCGCGCTCGCGCCGTCAGAGCTCGAGATCACCGATACGGCCGACCACGCAATCGAGGTCTTGAGCGCGAGCGGGATCGAGGACATCACAATCCTCGGCCGTCGCGGTCCACTGCAGGCCGCGTTCACGAACCCCGAGCTGCTCGAGATGGGCGAGCTCGAGCGTGGCGACGTCGAGGTCGTCGGCGCCGAGCTCGACGAGCTTTCAGCGGTGGCGCTCGGGGATGCTGATAAGACCCGCCGGCGGAACGTCGAGATCATCCAGGGCTACGCGCAGCGGCCGAAGACCGGAAAGCCGATCACGGTCCGCTTCCGGTTTCTCGCCTCGCCGGTCGAGCTGATCGACGACGGTCAGGGCCACGTCCGCGCGGTGAAGATCGAGAACAACGCCATCGTGGCGCGCGGGGATGGTTCGCTCGCCGCGCGCGGGACCGGAACCTTCGAGGAGATCCCGGCGCAACTCGTGTTCCGATCGATCGGCTACACCGGGGTTCCGGTCGCCGACATCCCGTTCGACGAGCGGCGCGGCCTGATCCGCAACGAGGGTGGGCGCGTCACCGACATCGACGGCACTCACCAGCTTGGCGAGTACGTGTCGGGCTGGATCAAGCGTGGCCCGTCAGGCGTGATCGGCACCAACAAGAAGGATTCCCAGGACACCGTCGACCGCATCCTCGAGGATGCCGCCGCCGGCCGCCTGAACGGTCCGACCGCGGATGACATCGAAGCGATGATCGCCACGCGCTGCGAGCACGCGGTCACCTGGGAACGCTGGCAGGCGATCGACGCGATCGAAACCGCCGCCGGTCTGGCGTCCGCCCCCGGACGGCCGAGGGTCAAGCTCACCGACTGGGCCGCACTTCGCGACGCGGCCAAGAGCCCTCTGACAGACCAAGCCCGCCGCTAATCTCGCGGGCCGGTTCTGACAGGAAGGCGGTTGTGCGCTAGTCCGCGATCAGGCTGATCGCGTTCTCCGGGCAGGTCCCTTCGACCTCCTCAGCAAGCACACGCAGATCGTCGGGAACGTCGATCGGGTCGCCACCGCGGATCGTCACGAAGCCCTCGTCGTCGCTACTCAGCAGCTGCGGCGCGAGCGTGTAACAGCGCCCGTGGCCCTGACACGCCTCGCTCACGCAGAGCTTCACGACTTGACCTCCCACCGCAGTGGCAGCGCGCTCAGCGACATCATCGCGCCGCCACCGCGCTCGAACAGCTGAGCGTCGGTGTCGAGCTCGAAGTCGGGGATCACCTTCAGCCACTCGTCGACGGCGATTGCCATCTCGCGGCGGGCCAGGTGCATTCCGAGGCACCGGTGGGGGCCGCTCGCGAAACCGAAGTGGTTGTTCTTCTTCCGGTCGATGACGAACTCGTTGGCGTCGTCCCAATGCCTCGGGTCGCGGTTCGCGCCCGACACGAGCCCGTACACCATGTCGCCCTTCTTCAGCTGAACACCGTGGAACTCGACGTCGCGGGTCACCTTCCGCCCGTCGCCGAAGATGATCGTGTAATAGCGCAGGGTCTCCTCGACCGCGAGCGGGATGATCTCCGGGTCCTCGATCAGCCTTTGGCGATGCTCCGGGTGCAGAGCCAGGTGATGGAACATGTAAGCGAGTTCCGCGCGGGTGGTGTCGAGCCCAGCGAGCGTGAGCACCGTGCACATGTCGAGCAGGACCTCGTCGTCAAGCGGCTCGTCGTCGAACCGGGCGTCGAGCAGGTAGGAGAACAGATCTCCCTCCCGGTGCCCCTCGCGGCGGCGATCGGCGAGCTGCTCGGCCCAGAACACACGCATCTCAGCGAGCGCGGTGGCCATCCCCGCGGCACCCTCCGGGTCACCCCCAAAGCCGCCGAAGAACGCGTCGACCCACCCCACGAACACCTCGGTGTAAGAGGTCGGCACCCCGATCACGGTCAGGAAAGCCGCAGTGGGGAAGCGAAGCGCGAACTCCTCGAAGAAGTCGCACTCGCCCTTCGGAACGATCGGCTCGATGAAGCTCCGGCATGTCTCTCGGATCATCGGCGCCGCCGCCTCCATCGCCTTCGGCGAGAACCAGGGGTTCAGGATGCGTCGGTACTTGATGTGATCTGGTGCGTCGACCTGGGTCGGCACGAACCGATAGATCGGATCCGGCTCCCACGGCGTGATCGACGCGCTGGAGAAGAGCTCCGGCGTCTTGTAGATGTCGTTGACGGCTTCGTGCCGGGTGAACACCCAATAGCCGCCCTCGGCGTACTTGTTGTAGAAGTGCGGACAGCTCTCGCGAAGCTCGTTGGCCAGCGCCCAGTAGGCGCCCATCTCACGAGTCTTGGAGAAGTCGTGATGCATGACCGGGCAGCCAGTGACCTCGGTCCCCTGCCGCTCCGCGATGACGCTCGATTCCATGTCTGGTTTACCTTTCTCGTCGAGACGGTTTCACGCGCCGGCGTGTGCTTCGGCCAGCTCCGGCTTGCCTGCGGCGACTCGCTCGGCGATATCGCGCGCCGCGAGGTAGCCGAACACCATCGCCGGCCCGAGCGTGCCGCCGGCGCCGCCGTATGTCATTCCGAGCGGCGAGGACATCGCGTTCCCTGCGGCGTACAGCCCGGGGATGACGTCGCCGTCGACGTCGATCACGCGCGAATGGGTGTCGGTCAACGGCCCACCCTTCGTCCCGAGCGTCCCGCTGAAGACCTGGATCGCGTAGTAGGGAGCAGTCTCGAGAGGACCCAGCGACGCCCTCGGTGTCCCGTCGCGCAGCGTCGGATCGCCCCACCACTGGTCCTGCGCGCTCCAGCCGCGCTTGAAGTCCGGATCATGGTTGTCGCGCGCGTTGGCGTTGAAGCGCTCGACCGTCTGCTCGAGCACTTCGCCGTCGATCCCGAGCTTCTCGCCGAGTCCCTTGACCGTGTCCGAAGAAGTGATCCAGTCCGTCCGCGCCTTCTCGGTTCCGCCGAGGCCGCCGGCGAACCCGTACTTGTCGAGCCAGGTTTGATCGAACACCAGCCAGCACGGCAGGTTGCGGTACACGCCCATGATCGTGTCCTGCTCGTGGAACGCGGCGCCGAACGCGTTGTAGTTCGCGGCCTCGTTCGTGAACCGCTTGGCCTCGCGGTTGACCATGATCGCGCCTGGGAGCGTGCGCTCGTAGGTGAGCAGCTGCTGGCCCGTGGGGACGATGTCCGTCGGCAGCTCGATCATCGGCATCCACCAGGCCTCGCGCATGTTTCCGAGCATCGCGCCAATGCGCATGGCCATCTTCAGGCCGTCACCCTCATTCGTCTCGACCGCGACCGTGTGCGTGCACGGCCCGCGTAGGAACGCGCGCTTGAGCTCGGCATTGCGCTCAAAGCCACCGGTGGCGATCACCACGTTCGGCGCCCGCACCTCCTTGCGCCCTTCCGTGGTCTCGAATACGACGCCGGCAATCGCCCCGTCCTCGACGATCAGCTCGACGCCCCGGTGCTCGGTCTGCGGCTCGACCCCACGGTCCAGACACGCCTTGAGCAGGCGGCCACCGAGCGCGAGGCCCATGCCTCGCTCGTCGTTCTGTGCGCGCCGCTGCATCTCCTCGGGCGTGAGCTCCTCCGGGATCGCCTGGCCGAGCGTGGTCTCGCCGATCGTCAGGTGGTAGCTCGGGTAGTACGGCGAGATGTGGACCCGATCCCCCCACTCGCCGAGCTCGCCATAGGGGTAGATCGCGGTCTCCAGCGAGCGCCCGCCCTGCGGGAGTCCGCCCTTCTGCTCGGGGTGGTAGTCCGGGAAGTCGGGAACGGCACGGAACTTGACTGGCGTGCGCTCGTCGAGCCACCGCACCATCTCGGGGCCGACGTCGATGTACGTCTCGGCCATCTCGTCGGTGATCGTGTCGTTCGACAGCGCCTTCAGGTAGTCCATCGCCTGCTCGCGTGTGTCGCCCTTCTCCGCCGGCTCGTGTTGGTTGAGCGGGATCCAGATCATTCCGCCGGAGTACACGGTCGTGCCGCCGAGCGTCGCGCCCTTCTCGAACAGGCCGACGTTCGCGCCCAGTTCCGCTGCGGTCACCGCCGCCGTGAGTCCAGCGGCTCCGGTCCCCAGAACGATGACGTCGTAATCGGCCATTGGTTTCTCCTCTTGCTCTGGCTGGCGTATTCGAACTAACTTCAGGTCGGGACAAGTTAGCAGTGGCGTAGGGCACGTGTCAACGCGGTCTGCGCGCTCGCATCGCCCTAGGTTCGCGTGTAGGCTATCGACCTGACTTCACTTTGGCCGTGCGTGTCTCGTATACCGCGGCCGGACCGCCTCAGCCCCGAAAGGAAGGTGCAGCAACATGGCCGCAGGAGCGCTCGAAGGCAAGGTCGCGATCGTCACCGGCGCGGCAATGGGAATGGGAGAGGCGACCGCCCGCGTCTTCGCCGCCGCCGGCGCACACGTGCTCGTCAGCGATGTCAACGCCGAGGCCGGCCAGGCGACCGTCGAGCGCATCGAGCGCGACGGTGGCTCCGCCTTGTTCTGCCAGACCGACGTCTCTCGTGCGGCCGATGCCGAGGCGATGGTGCGCACGGCCGTCGAGCGGTACGGGCGGCTCGACTGCGCGGTCAACAACGCCGCGGTCACTCCCGACACCCATCCGATCGCCGAGCTCGATGAGTCCGAGTGGGACCGCATCCTCGCCGTCGACCTCAAGGGTGTCGTGCTCAGTCTGAAGTACGAGGTCGCGCAGATGCTCTCTCAAGGCGACGGCGGGGCGATCGTCAACATCGGCTCGGTGAGCGCGCACCGCCCGCAGCCGAACAACGCCGCGTACGTCGCCGCCAAGCACGGCGTGCTCGGCCTCACCAAGGTCGCATCGCTCGAGAACGCCCCCCAGGGGATCCGAGTCAACACGGTGTGCCCGGGCGCGATCGACACCCCGATGATCCGCGGCGCGCTCGACACCGTCGGCCTAACCGAAGCGGAGTTCGCTCCGGTGCTGAGCCTGTTCGGACGGTTCGGCAAGCCCGAGGAGGTTGCGCAGGCCAGCCTGTGGCTGTGTTCGGATGCGGCCTCCTACGTGACCGGCGCCATCCTCAACGTCGACGCCGGCTACACCTCGCGCTGAGCGGCCAGCTTGACGGCCCCACCCGAGTCACGTTAGACTGAATCGAAGTCAACTCAATTACTTTCTTGACCAGCTTGTCGCCGAGGAGAGAAGACAATGAACGCCATCGATGAGACGACCATAGACGCCGCGAGCCTCAGGGCTCTTCAGGACCGGACCGACATTGCTGACGTCCTGTACACGTACTCCTCGGCGGTCGATTCGTTCGACTACCACGGCGTTCGCAGCGCGCTCGCCGACGACATCTGGGCGCAGTACGGGAACGGCGACCCAGTCGAGGGTGGCGACAAGTTGGTGGCGTGGATCGAAGAGGCCACCACCACCATCATCTGGCAGCACCACCTACTCAACGTCTACCACATCACGGTCGACGGCGATCAGGCTAAGGCACTTTCCTACCTCACGTCCTACCAGGTGTTCAAGGAGAACCCGGACGCCGCGGTCATCCTCGTCGCCCGCTACCACGACGAGCTGAAGCGCACGTCGTCGGGATGGAAGATCAGCAGGCGCATCATGGAACTGCTGTGGGCCGAGTCCAAGGCCGATGAGGGCTATATCGCGAACCTCGGTGGTCGCGGGCCCAAGATCTGGCAGCGCAGCTAACTGTCAACCACCGTCCGAGGAGAAACCCCATGGCTATCGTCCGCACCGCATGCACGATGACGCTGGACCGGAAGGATCTCGACGAGGTCGTCGGCATCTTCGAGAAGTTCATCAAGGACGTCGAGGAGAACGACCACGGCACGCTCGCCTATCACTACTTCATCGACGAGGACCCGCTGACGATCCACGTCATCGAGTGGTACGAGAGCCCGCAGGCGATGCTCGACCACTACGCCAAGCTCGACCTCGAGGCGGCGGGCCGGCTCGTCCAGCTCGTCCAGCTCTCACCCCTGCACTACTACGGCAACCCGACGCCCGAGGAGGAGGCGCAGATGGCGGGCTTCGGCACGGTGCTCGTGCATCGCCCGCTCGCGAGCATCCAGGAGACCGCGGCGCGGGCCTAGTGGCGGCCGCGGCGTTCGAGGCGGTCGCCGACGCCGCGGCTGTCGGCGACGGAACGTTGCTCCTCGATCTTGGGTGCGGGGACGGGGCGTTCTGTGCGTTCGCGGCTGCCCGCGGCGCGACCGTGCACGGCCTTGACGTTGAGCCCGACGCGATCGCGGAGGCAATTCGCGCGCTCCCCGGCGCCGACTTCCGCCTGGGGTTGATGGAAAACCTCCCATGGCCGGCGGACTCATTCGACGTCGTGACGGCGTTCGATGCCGTGCAGTACGCCCTGGATCCCGACATGGCGCTTAGCGAGGCCGTGCGTGTCGTGCGGGCGGACGGGCGGATCGCGATCTGCAAGTGGGGTCCGCCACCGACGAACGAGTTCTTCGGGTTCCTGACGGCGCTCGGGGCCAATGGCGTGCGCGCCGACGACCTTCCGGCGACCGATCCTTTCGAGAATGCGATTCGCGGCTCGTGTCTCGCGGTGATTGCGACCGGCGACGTCACCGCGCCGATCGAGATCGCAGACGACGAGGCGCTCGAAGCCTCACTCCTCCGCGCCGGAGTCGCGACCGCGGCGACCTCCGTGATCGAGGCGGCCGCGCCGTATCGCCGGGCCGACGGGGGTTACCGCTTCGATAACCGGCAGCGCTACTGGATCTTGGAGCAGCGGCCGTGAGCATCGAGGTCGCGCGCGCCGTCGGGCCGGCGCGAATCGATATCGCCTACGAACGCTTCGGCGATCCGGAGTTGCCGCCGGTGCTGCTGGCGATGGGCCTCGGCACCCAGATGCTCGGCTGGCCCGACGGGTTCTGCGACGTGCTCGCCGGCCACGGCGTGCACGTGATTCGGTTCGACAATCGCGACATTGGCCTGTCGACGCACCTTTCGGACGCGCCCATGCCGGATGTACGGGCGGCGCTGCTCGGCGATGCGTCGTCGGCGTCCTACCGGCTCTCGGACATGGCAGGCGACGTGGTCGGGCTACTCGACGCCCTCGGACTCGACAGCGCCCATCTGGTCGGCGCGTCGATGGGCGGGATGATCGCCCAGACGGTCGCGATTGAAAGTCCCGAGCGCGTGCGGTCGCTGACCTCGATCATGTCGACGACCGGCAATTCCTCGGTCGGGCAGCCGACGCAGCGGGCGATCACCGCGCTGCTGTCGCCGCCGGCCACGACGCGCGACGAGGCGATCGAGCGGACGGTCTCGATCGTGCGCGTGATCGGCTCGCCGGGCTTCGAGCTTGATGAGGGCGACTTGCGTTGGCGGACGGGAGTCGCGTTTGACCGCGCGAACGATCCGATCGGCGTCGGCCGGCAGCTGGTGGCGATCGCCGCGTCCGGTGACAGGACCGAGGCGCTCCGGTCGGTCTCGGCTCCGACGCTCGTCATCCACGGCGCGGAGGACCCGCTGGTCGACGTAAGTGGCGGTCGCGCGACCGCGCGCGCGATCCCGGAAGCGGAGCTCGTCGTGCTCGAAGGGATGGGACATCACCTGTCGCGCGAGCTGTGGGGTGAGATCGCGCGCCACATCGGCGTGCTCGTCGAGCGTGCCGAGGCCGGGGGCGACGTCAGACCGCGGTGAGAAGACCGCCGTTGGGGCTGACGGTCGCCCCGACGAAGAAGCCGGCGTCGTCGGAGACGAGGAACGCCACGGTGGCGGCGATCTCCTCGGGCGTGCCGAGGCGCCCGATCGGCGTGCGAGCGACGTTCACCTCACGAGCCACGCCGACCTGTGCCTTCGTCCGCGTGGTGTCGATGAATCCCGGCGCGATTGCGTTGACTCGGATCCCCTGAACGATCACTTCCTTCGCCGTAGCCCTCGTCAAGCCGAGCACGCCGGCCTTGGCAGCGGAGTAGTGCGGGTGGCCGGTACATCCCTCGATGCCGCAGACCGAGGCCATGTTCACGATCGCTCCTGCGCCGCGCGCGGCCATCCGCCGGACCGCGGCGCGTGTGCCGTAGAACGTTCCGTCGAGATGGACCGACATCACGAGGCGCCACTCGTCGTCGGTCAGCCGTGCGAGCGCTTCGAGCGGAGTCTGGATCGGTCCGACTGCCGCCTCGGCGCGCTGCTGCTCGATCAGCGGGTTGATCCTCGCCACGTGAGACATCGCGAGCGCGCCGGCGTTGTTGACCATGATCGCTAGCGGACCGAGTTCGGCCTCCACCTGCGTCAGCGCCTCCTCGACGGATGCGCTGTCGCTGACGTCGGCGCCGATCGCGGCCCCGCGGGGCAGCTCGTCCGCCATCTCCTGTGCCCGCTCGACCGACAGATCGAGCACGGCGACCGTCGCCCCCTCCTCGGCCAGCCGCCGGCAGATCGCCGCGCCGATGCCCGAGCCGCCACCGGTGACCGCTGCCACTTTGCCTTCGAATCTCGCCATTGGCTGAACTTACATCAATTCGGTATTGTGCGCAAGCGGGGAATCCGGGTGGCGCTGTAGAAAGCGACGTATCTCGCGATCTCGCCCTCGGGACTGATCTGGGCGGTCGAGAAGAACGTCCCGCCGTTCGGGATGCCTTCGATCACGCCTTCGACGAACATCCGGCCGCCCCGTTGCCACACGCCGGTGATGACCTGGCGCACCGGGCTCGGCCCGCGGTCGTACGCGAAGCCGTTCGCGAGCGCCTCCCGGCTGCGGTACAGGACGCGCACGGTGCCCCCGCCGTACGGCGGGTGGGAGTAGACCGTGTCGAGCGTGAAGTGCGCGGCCGCTTCCGCGAACCTCGATCGTGAGAGATCGGTGAGATACCGCTCGAGGATTGGCCGGCCGTCCGCGGCGGTGGTCTCCCCGTTACCGTCCTGGGGCGATGGCGCGGCCTCACCGGTGCTCGCGGGCGGGGCGAGCGGCGCCCGCAGCCAGACCAACCGCGACACAGCGCTCGCGTCGTCGTAGGACAGGCCCAGGACGCAAGTCTCCATCTGGTCGCCGCCGCCGCGTATGACCTCGGCCCAGCACGCGTCGTCGGTCACCACCGCGGCGGAGACGGTCAGCCTCGCCGGCGCCAGCCGCGCCAGCGTCTCGGTTGTCGCCGCGGCCCCGTTCACGGACTCGATCCGCGCGACGAGGCCCTGCTCGGGGCTCGCGAACCAGCCCTGCACGTCCGGCGCGAGCACGTCGGGCGTCAGCAGTTCTGGGGTCTGAGCACTCCGGACCGGCGGCCATGAGCGGGTCGGCGGATCCGAGCCTTCCGCGATCGAAAGGATGCGCGCGAGCGCCGGCGGGGCGCCCACGGGCTCCAGAACTGAACTCATGTGAGTAGGTTATCGCGCGCGCCCCCAGGCACGAGCCGTGGCGGGGCTAGGACGCGATCTGGTAGCCGCGTTCGGCGGCGAGCGCGTTGTTGATCGCATCGGCGGCGCGGATCATGCGCCGGCCTCGTCGCCGGAGGCTCTGCGCCTCAGGTGGTTTCCAGCCGAGGGGGTTCGCCAGCAGCTCGGCGCCACCGTCGAGGAGATCACGGGCAATCGCCTCGAGGAGGAATCGGGGGGCGGTCATCAACACCTCGCCTTCGGGCGCCCCCCAGTCGAGAGTCTCGAGCTGGTCCACGCAAAGGTCCAGAACCATCCGCAGTCGGCCTGCGTCCTCTCGGCTTGGCAGTGGCTCCGCGAGCGGCCGGTCAAGTTCGTATGCGAGCTGGATTCGGAGTGCTCGGGCAACCTCCTTGGCCTGCATCGGACTCAGCGTTACGGCAACGCAGGGACCATCGATCGGCCGTGACGGCAGTATGTGCATCTCTCCCTCTCCTCTCTCGTCGGAGCCAGCAGCGTCGCTACGCCCGGACAAGGGTCCGGGATAGTATTCACAAAGCCGGATTCAGGTCAAACTCCGGCGTCGTAGTCGGCCCGGTTGTTCGGATATCGCTGACACGGCCCGCCCGAGGCGTCGGCCAGTGTGCCTATCATTGCCGCGACGTCTGTTTCGCCGCAGATGAAGGAGAGCCGTGCCGCCAGCGCGATCGAGTCCTACAGCTAGACGAGATTCCGGTCGTACCGGCGCGTCCTCGCGCAGCAAGCGCGACGAGATCCTGCGGACCGCGACAGCGTATTTCGGCGAGTACGGGTACGAGGCGACGAAGCTAGCCGACGTGGCCGCGGCGGTTGGGATCGGCTCAACCGCTCTGTACCACTACTTCGAGTCCAAGCTCCACTGCCTGTACGTGATCATGGCGGACGCGCTCGGCTTCTTCCGGAGCGAGTTCGACCGCAACACAAGCGCGCATGACGATTACCTCGACGCGCTGATGGCGGTGCTGCGGGCCTCCTACGAGCTCAGTGACCAGGACGTGCTCCGCAACCGGGTGCTCGTCGCCGAACAGGGAATGGTCGGTGTGCGCAGGACGTCTCCGCGCGAGGAGGAAGCTCGCGCGCTCGCCCGCGCCCGAATCCGGGACGTTGAGTTCATATGGGCGACCTTCCTCGTCCGCGGCATGGAGCAGGGCATCCTCCCGGAGTCCGACCCCCGTCTGCTCACCCGCGCGCTGCTCGGGCTCTACAACAGCATCTGGCACTGGTATCGCCCGAACGGCCAGGTCGCCCTCGAAGAGGTCGCGGAGTTCTTCATCCGCCGGCAACTCGCGGTGCTCGGGCTACCCCCCGAGTTGGCGGACGGCGAGCGCCCCGCTCGCCCGAGGGCCGGCGCGAAGCCGCCAGCCGGCGCACGCGGGTCGCGCGGGCGCGGCCGGTCAAGCAAGTAGAAGCAGGTCGCCGGCGGCCCCCGCGGGCGCGCCCGGCTACCGCCCGGTGTAGGCCGGTGGCTCGGTGTGGCGCGGTGGCGCCGACTGCGGGGGGCTGGCCGGCTGCGGCTGCTCACTCGAGTGGCCCGAGATCGTTACGCCGACGAGAGGGACGACGTGGGGATAGCTGAAATGGTGATCGTTCATGGGAATCGCGGATGCGGAGGGGGTTCCGGATGACCGCGACGGCGATCGCTGCCGTCGCGGTCACCGCGAGGCGTGGTTAGGAGACCAGATCGCGGACTGTGGTCGTGTAGGCGCGGACGATCTGGCGAGTCGCGTCGGCCTGCTGGCTGCCGATGCTCGCGAGCCAGTCGACCTTGGTGGCGCCGGTGGCCTGCTCGTAGGCATCGGCGAGCGTGACCACGGAGCTCTCGTGGGACGACAGGCACGCCTCCGTCGACTGCTTGCTCGCGGCGAGTGCCTGCTCGCCGAACAGCGAGATGCGCGAGGCGGCGTCCTGGAGGGAATCGGTGATCGGGTCGGACTTCGTCTGCGTGGTCATATCGGTCTCCTTCGCTGTCGTGAAGTTGCTTGCAAATTAGCTCGGCGCAAGCTATCACTCAACTGAGCTGATGTCAATTCAGTTTCTGGTAACCTGACACGACCATGAGCAGGCGCGCACACGTCGATGCAGGCGCCCGTCCGACGGTGCTGTTCCTGACCGGCATCGGGCTCACTGCCGCCGTCGCGCTTCGCTCGATCGTCGCGCTCGAGGAGGCCAACTTCCCAGTGCTCGCGGCGCAGGCCGAGACCGCCAAGGACGCCGTGGCGCTGCTCGACGACGCCGGCGTGGCCGAAGCACACGTCGTCGGCATGTCGTTCGGAGGCGTTCCGGCCCAGGAGCTTGCGATCTTCCATCCGCTTCGCGTGCGCTCACTCGTTCTCGCGGCCTCGTCGGCCGGCGGCGATCGGTATGTCTCACCGGAACCGGCGGTCCGGCACTTTCTCGACGGCCTCGGCGGTCTACCGATCGAAGAAGGTCTGTGGGCCGCCGTGCCGTATGCCTATGCGGCGTCGACGCGCGCCACGCGGGCGCCGCTGATCGGCGAGGACATCGCCCGGCGCCTGAGCAGCCCCCTCGATCCACGCTCGTATCGCCGCCAGTTCGCGAGCGCGCGAGCGCACGACGCAAGCGAGCGGCTGGCCCAGATCGCGGTCCCGACGCTTGTCATCCACGGCGAGGAAGACCGGATCCTGCCGCCCGAGAACGGCCGGCGCCTCGCCGAGGCAATCCCTGGAGCGCGGCTGATCGCGCTCCCGGGTGCCGCTCACGCGATCGCGACAGATGCGCCCGACGCGAGCGACGAGCTGGTCAGCTTCCTTGTGGGGCAGCCGCCGTCGCCACCGACGCCGGCGGCGCGTAGCGCGCGCGCAGATCACGCTTGAGCACCTTGCCCGCCGCGCTGCGCGGCAGGCCGGCGACGAACTCGACCGACCGGGGCAGCTTGTAGCCCGCGAGCTTGCCACGGGCGAACACCACGAGCTCTTCGGCGTCGACGATCGACCCCGGCGCGCGGACCACGAGTGCCTTGACGGTCTCCCCCCATCGCTCGTCGGGAACGCCGATCACGGCGACCTCATCCACGTCCGGGTGCTGCGAGAGCACCTCCTCGACCTCCACCGGGTAGATGTTCTCCCCGCCGCTCACGATCATGTCCTTGATCCGGTCGGTGAGGAACAGGTAGCCGTCCTCGTCCTGGTAGCCCCCGTCCCCGGTGCGTAGCCAGCCGTCGGGCATCAGCGCGGCGGCCGTCTCCTCGTTGCGTTCGTAGTAACCGGCCATGACGTTCGGCGCGCGCAGCCAGACCTCGCCGACCTCGCCGGCACCGCAGTCGCGCCGGCTGGCCGGTTCGACCACGCGCATCTCGACCCAGGGCAGAGGACGCCCCGCCGATCGCAGCAGGTGCTGGCGGTCCCCGTCGGCATCATGGTCCTCGGGTCGCAACTGGATGACGCCCCCGGTCGTCTCGGTCAATCCGTAGACGCCGAACAGCGGGCAGTGGAACGTCCTCAGCGCGTCTCGCAGGACGGGAGTGGTGATCGGAGACGCGCCGTAGACAATTGAGCGCAGGCTCGAATAGTCACGCTCGGCGGCGCCCGGCACGGCGGCCAGCATCTGCAGGATCGTCGGCACGAACACGGGGTTCGTCACCCGTTCGCGCTCGAGCAGATCGAGCACCTGCGCCGCGTCGAACTCACTGACGAGGATTGTCGTCGCGCCGTTCACCAGCCCCAGATATGCCCAGCCGATACCGCCGATGTGGAACATCGGCAGCGGAGTGAGGCTGATCGAATCCGAGTCGAACAGCCAGACATCGGCGCTCAGATACGCGGCGGCGAGATTGCGCTGCGTCGTCAAGACGCCTTTGGGAAGGCCGGTGGTCCCCGACGTATACATCTGCACGGCCACGTCGTGAGCTGCCCCTCTGTGACCGGGATCGATCGCGGACTCGGCCTGTAGGCGCCGCTCATAATCCTCGCCGGTGTCGATCACCTCGAGCCGCTGCGGCACGTCGCGAGCGATCTGGCGGGCGACTTCGTAGTGGCTCGGCCCCGCGATCATCACCTTGGAGCCCGCGTCGGCGACGATCGTCTCCAACTCGGCCGGCGCGAGCCGCCAGTTGAGCGGCACCGCGACGGCCCCGATCTTGCTGGTCGCGAACAGGAGCTCGACGAGCTCGGGCGCGGTGCGGTCGAGGTGGGCGACTCGGTCGCCGGGACCGACGCCTGCCAAGAGCAGCGCCTGCGCCAGGCGGCTCGAGCGCTCGTGCAGCTCGGCATACGTGAGCGAGCGGCTGCCGCAGCGAATCGCGACCACGTCGGGCCGGTTCGACGCGTGCTCGCGGACCACGTCCGCGACTCGGAGATCCTCAAAAACCTGCACTGACGTCAATTCAATCAGACCGCCGAGGCGGCAGCTCGTGTCAAGTCACCCATGCGCCTCGAAGAACCCGGCGATGGCCTCGTCGACGGCCGGCTCCTCCGTGGGATACAGGTGGCCGGCGTCCTCGAGAATCCGGAGCTCTGCGCCGGGCACGAGTTGCCCGGTCATGTGCGCGTTGGCGACCGGGATGATCCGGTCGCGGGCGCCGTGGACGACCAGGGTCGGCGCGCTGATCCGCGACAGCCGCCGGTAGCAGTTGTGCATAGAGCCCGCGAGCAGTTGCGCCCGGTACGCGCGCTCGTTGAACGGGTTTCGAAGCCTCCGCTCGATGTCCTCGGCGATCCGGTCGGCGTGCGTGGCGCGGCAGCGCGGTCCGTAGTTGTAGGGCACCGACGCCCACGCCGCCTGCTCTGAGGGCATCATCGCGCGCCGGCCGAAGAACGCTGCGACCTCGGCGTCGGGAACTGCCACCCGGCGGCCGCCGGAATGCGTTCCACCGAGCACGAGCGACTGCACCCGTCCCGGGTGGCGAAGCGCAACCTGCTGGGCGATCATGCCCCCGAGCGAGAAGCCGTAGAGATGAACCCGGTCGAGCTTCAGGTCGTCAAGGATCGAGACCGCGTCGTCGGCCATCGCCTCGGTCGTGTAAGCGTGGCTCAGCGACTCAGACTTACCGATCCCGCGGTGGTCGTAGGTGATCACTCGCATCGACGCCGCCAGCGCGTCGACGGTCCGCCACCAGGCGCCGCCGCTCAGGCCGAGCCCGTGGATGAGCAGGACCGGATCTCCGGTCCCGGTGCTCTCCCAGTAGAGCCGCGTCCGTCCGTCGAGCGCGTTGACGATGCCGGACCGAGCGCTCACACGTCGAGGATCCAGCGCATCCCAGAGAGCTGGGTGGCGCCGAGGTCGCGAGTCATCTCTGCGCACGATGCGAAGACCGCCCGCACCGGGTCGACCTCCACCGCGCGGGCGATGCCGAGCTGAGCATCGGCGAGGGCCCGGATCCCGGACTCATAAGCGTCGACGCAGGCTTCGGCGCCTCCCCAGGGGATCAGCACGGTCCTGCCGATCCTCCCGATCGCGTCGAGCGCTCGCTCGAGCGCACCATCCGTGAAAGGCATATTTCCGAATCCTCCTGTTCAGATCATTGCAGCTGGTCGGCCACGCCGGCGGCGGTCAGCGCCGCGAACTCCTCATCGACCGAGTTGGCGAGCACGATGAGGTCTCGGGTCTGTCCGGAGCGGTCCTGGACGTGGTTGGTCAGGAGCGCCTCCGGCTCGAAGCCCAGACCGCGGAACATCGCGATCAGCGGCCCCTGGTCCGCGATCACCTCGACGACGAGCTTCTTCAATCCCATGTCGACTGCCTCGAGAACCGCCTGGCGGGCCAGGCTGCGACCGATGCCGCGGCCTCGGTGGCCGGGATCGACGACGAGCCGGACCTCCCCGACGTGGCTCGACCAGCCGACGAGCCGCATCACCGCCACCGCGCCGACGACCTCGCTGTCCTCGACCGCGATCACTCGTCCTGCGCCAGGCGCAACCCAGTCCGCGATCACGCGCGGATCCGCGACGTCCTCCTTGAGGAATGTCCTGTCGCTCTCGGGGATCCGTTCGAAGAACCCCGACAGCGCCGGGCTATCGCCGGCCTCGATTGATCGAATCTCCATGGCTGCTCCTAGTGGTCGCTCAGGTCAGGACGGCGGATCGCTGTGGTCGATGATCCAGCCGGTCAGCTTTGGCATCGTGTGCTTGAACGCCGTCCTCCCGGTTCCAAAGGTGACGTGGCCGCCCGGCAGCCGGAGCTCCTCCCGGCGCGCGGGATCTCCGACGAGCTGCATCGCGGGCTCCACCGCGGCCGGGGGCACGACGTTGTCGCGCTCGGCGATCGCGTTCAGGACGTTACCCCGCACGTTGGCCAGCTCCACCTGCCGCCCTCCGAGCGGGATCGAGCCGGTCATGAGGATGTTCTGGCGCACGAGCAGCTCCACCAGCTGGCGGAATGCCGCTCCCGGGAACGGCACGTGGTCACGCGACCAGGTCGCCATCGCCTGGAAGCCGTCGACGAACTCGTCGTTCCAGAGGTTCTCGAGCAAGGTCGCCTTTTGCGCCACCTCGGTCGTCGGCGCGAGCATGTAGAAGCCGCTGTAGAGCGCGTCGGCCGGAACGTTGCCGGTGTCGTCGATCATCTGATCCGGATCGAGTCTGCCCTCGCGCAGAAGCGCGACCATCGCCCCCATTTCGCTGTAGTCGAGTGGCGTCGCCATCAGGATCAGGTTGCGCACGTTTGCGTCTTCGTTCCCGGCCGCGTACAGCGCCGCGAGGACACCACCCAGGCAATATCCGGCGAGCGTGACCTCGTCATGGCCGCTCACGCGCCGCGCTTCCGCAACGGCCCGCGGCAGGTACCAGTCGACGTAGCGCTCGAGGTCGTTCTCGGCGTCGAGCTCGTCCGGGACTCCCCAATCGAGCATGAATACGTCGAGGCCGGCCGCCGTCAGGTACTCGACCAGGCTGTTGCTCGGGCGCAGGTCGAGGATGTAGCTCCGGCTGACCAGGCTGTGGACGATCACCACCGGCGGCCCGTAGCGGCGATCGCCGTTCTTGTAGCGCCACAGCTCTGCCTTGCCGCTCTTCCACACGACGTCCTTCGGGGTCGCCCCGAGCGCGGGCCGGTGGGTCCCCCGGACGTAGCGAATGCCGTTGCGCGCGCGCAGGACGGACCGCTCGACGTCGCGGTTGAGCCGTCCGAGCAGGTCGCCCGGGTTGAGCGTCGAGGGCACTTTCGGGTTCATCTCACTCCCGACCTCGGCCCGGGCTCGTCGAGCTCGGAGACCTCGTCTGATAGCTGGTTGAGCCGCCGCTCCATACGCGCCAGCTGCTGGCGCATGTTGCGGATGTCAGATTCCGCCGGCAGGTTCAGCAGGTGCAAGCACCGCCGCGAGACCCCCTCGGCCGCGCCGCCCACCGTCCGCCGGACCCGAGTGGTCTTGCTCACGAGGTCGAAGTAGGTGTCGGAGCGGACCGCGGACTCGATGGGCTCGCCGAGCGTTCGCTCGACCCGAAGGACGACGCGGAGCCACAGGGGGTTGTTCGCTGGCATACCGCGGGACGCTATCGCGGATTTGAATTGACTTCAAGTCGGGCCTGCGCTGTGGAGGCGTCTGGTGCGCCCGCGGAGGCGTGAGCGGCGGGAGCTTCAGGGGCGCCCTCGCCGGTACCGGCCATGCTCCACTGGGCGCCGCCGTCGACGGTGAGGATCGACCCGGTCGTGTACGTGGAGGCGTCACTGGCGAGATACAGCGCCGCGCCGACGATCTCCTCGGAGTGGCCGGCGCGCCGCATCGGAAACGTCCTGGCTCGCTCGGCGAACAACTCCATGTCCCAGCCTCGCGCGATGGTCGTCAGGAACGGCCCGGGCATCACCGCGTTGACCCGGACGGTCGGGCCGAACGCGTGGGCGAGACCGACGGTCATCGCGTTGACGCCCGCCTTGGCCGCGGCGTAGGGAATGATGTCGCTCGTCGGCCGGACGGCTCCGGTGCTGCTGACGTTGATGATCGAACCGCCGCCGCCGGCGACCATCCGCTCGCCGATCAGCGCGGCGAGGCGGAACGGACCCTTGAGGTTGACGCTCATGACCTTGTCGAACAGGGCCTCGCTGACGTCCGAGAGCTTTCCGTACATCGGCGAGATGCCGGCATTGTTGACGAGCACGTCGACGCGGCCGAAGTCACGGTAGACGCCGGCGACGAGCGGCTCGAGCTCGTCCCAGTGCCCGACGTGGCAGGCGCAGCCCACGGCTTTGAGTCCCTCGGACCGCAGCCCGGCGACGACCTCCTCGCAGGCGTCCGCCTTGCGACTGACGACGACGACCTCGGCGCCGGCGGACGCGAACGCGCGCACCATCGCGAGGCCGAGGCCGCGGGTGCCGCCGGTGACGACCGCGATCTTGCCGGTCAGATCGAACAGATCACGCGCGTCACGGACGTTCGTCGGCCCGACGTTCGCCGGGGCGCGGGGGCTGTCACTCGAGTTCGGCAGAGCGATCAACTCCTGAGTAGAGGATGGGTGCTACGGGTGGCGCCTTCACTCGCTGCGTCGGCGTCGCGGCCGTCGCGGCCGTCGCGGCTCGGCTGGCGGATCGAAAACCACGATTTCCCGTACCGGCTGCCGTCGTCGATGATCTCCTCGGACACCGTGCCGTCGTCGAGGAGCAGATCGAGGTGTCCGAGCACTTCCCACACGACGAGCAGCGGCTGCTCGGCCACCGTGCGCGCGGACCACAGGTGGCCGGCGATCCCGTAGGCCTGCGCCGGACCCTGCTCGAGGACGGCGAGGATGCGCTGGCAGCGCCGCTGATGCTCGCTGAAGCGGCGGAGCACCAAGCGGACGTGATCGGTCACGGGGTCGCCGTGCCCGGTCAGGAGCTTGTCCAGTTTCATCGACGCTGTCCGCCTGAGGTTCCCCAAGTACTCGATCCGGGCCCGCGGCCGCGAGCCGGTCGGCTCAGCCGCCGGCACGATCTCGGCGTTTGACGAGATGCCCGCCAGTAGGTGGTCGCCGACGAACGCGGTTGCGCTCGCCTCATCGACGAGCAGCGCGTCGGTCGTGCTGTGGCCCGGTCGCGCCAGGATCCGGAGCTCGCGGCCACCGGCGGTGATGACATCGCCGTCGGAGAGCACGACGTCGGTCGCGAACGCGTCGGAGGTGTCGCGGATGAAGTCCCAAAAACCCTCGTTGTCCTCGATCACCGTGTCGGGGACGCCGTGATGGCGCATGAGCTCGACCGAGAACGCGCGGTCGGCGGCAGAGCGCTCGACGTAGCTCGCGCCGTACTCGGCGGTGCGATCGAGTGCGGCCACCTGCGCGCCCGAGCGAGCCACGATCGTCGCAATCAACCCCGAGTGGTCCAGGTGGTGGTGCGTCGGGATCACCAGCTCGATGTCTTCGAGGCGGACCCCCGCATCTCGGAGGCCGGCCTCGAGCGCTATGAGAGCCTCGTCGGTGCGGGGCCCGGTGTCGACGAGGGTGAGCGGGTCCCCCCGCAGCAGCCAGATGTTGACCGACTTTATGTGCGGTAGAGGTGCTTGGATCTGAACGGTGCGTTCCATGTCCTGCGACCAGCGGATAGCCGGTGTGGTCTGCTGAATTGAATCGAGTTCAGTATGGCATACCTTGGACCGGTCGGGGCGGAGTCTGCCCGCCGTCGTGGTCCTGAAGCCCGCCAGTGCGGCAGGAACAGCATTTCTTACGCCGCGAGAACGGCACATCAAGTCAAGCGCTCGCCAAATCGGTCGCGAACCTATATGATCTGAATTCAGCTTAGACAACGAGACAGTAGGAGAGCGCGATGACGGTTCAGGAGCAGACGAGTCCGGAGACAACGCGAGAGGGCGCGGTGGAGTACGAGGTCAACGACGGCATCGCGACGATCTGGTTGAACCGACCCCACGTCAAGAACTGCTTCAACTGGGAGCAGATCGTCACGATGGGCGCCGCCCTCGATCGTGCCGAAGAGGACGACGAAGTCCGGGTCGTGGTCATCCGTGGCCGGGGCCACACGTTCTCCGCCGGCGCGGACCTGAACATGCTCGACTCGGAGTTCCTGAAGACGTCATCCAACTCGATCAAGATCGCCCAGCTCTCCGCGCGCACGTTCGACCGCGCCTTCAACCTCGCCAAGCCCACGATCGCCGCCGTCGAGGGCTACGCGGTCGCCGGCGGGTTCGAGCTGTCGATCTCATGCGACTTCCTGATCGCTGCCGACGACGCGAAGATCGGCGACTTCCACATCCGCCGCGCGCTGTTCGGGGGCGCGGGGCCGATCTACCGCTTGCCGCGTTACATCGGCCTGCGCAAGACCAAGGAGCTCCTGTTCACCGGAAAGCTGCTGTCGGGCAAGGAGTGTTACGAGTGGGGGCTGGCGAATGTGTCAGTCCCGGCCGACGAGATGGACCAGGCGATCGTCGACTTCGCCGCGCCGATGATCGACAAGAGCGGGTTCACGATGCGAATCACGAAGATGGCCGCAAACCGCGGACTCGACGGCGACACCGAGACGCTGCTGGCGCTCGAGAGCATGACGTGCAACGTCGCGCACCAGTCCGAGGATGCGAAGGAGGGTGTGCAGGCGTTCCTCGAGAAGCGCGATCCGGTCTGGAAGCACCGCTAGCCGCGCGGCCCGGCACGCCGAGACCCATGGACTTCGCCTACGACGACACCACGGTCGAGCTCCAGCAGCGGCTGCTCGCGTTTATGGACGAGTGCGTCTATCCGGCCGAGCCGCGGTTCCGTCAGGAGGCTCATTCGCTCGAAGACCGGTGGGGAACCCCGCCGGTCATCGAGGAGCTGAAGGCGGAGGGCCGCCGACGCGGGCTGTGGAACCTGTTCCTCCCGCGCACGCACGAGCACGGCGCCGGGCTGACCAACCTGCAGTACGCGCCGCTGGCGGAGATCACGGGCCGAAATCCGTGGATCGCGCCTGAGGCGATCAACTGCTCGGCGCCGGACACCGGCAACATGGAACTGCTGTCGCTGTTCGGTACCGAGGACCAGCAGGAGAAGTGGTTGGAGCCGTTGCTCGAGGGCGAGATCCGCTCGGCGTTCTCGATGACGGAGCCGGATGTCGCCTCCTCGGACGCGACCAATATCGCGACCCGGATCGAGCGCGACGGCGACGACTACGTGATCAACGGGCGCAAGTGGTGGACGTCCGGCGCGATGTCGCCGCGCTGCAAGCTGCTGATCGTGATGGGCGTCACCGACCCCGAGGCGGAGCGCCACCGTCGCCAGAGCATGATCCTCGTGCCCAAGGACACGCCGGGCGTCGATATCCAGCGCTCGACGAGCCTGTTCGGCTACATGGACGGCCCTCACGGCGGCCATGCCGAGATCGTCTACGACAACGTCCGGGTCCCCGCGTCGAACCTTCTCGGCGACGAGGGCGACGGATTCCGCATCGCCCAGGAGCGGCTCGGTCCGGGGCGGATCCACCATGCGATGCGCGCGATCGGCATGGCCGAGCGCGCGCTCGAGATGATGTGCGAGCGGACCGCGCAGCGGTCGACGTTCGGGCGCCCGATCATCGAGCACGGCGTCGTCCAGCGCTGGATCTCAGAGGCTCGAGTTCGTATCGAGCAGGTGCGCCTGCTGGTCCTGAAGACCGCATGGCTGATGGACACGGTCGGAAACCGTGGAGCTCGGATCGAGGTGTCGGCGATCAAGGTGGCCGCGCCCGACGTCGCTACCTGGGTCATCGACCGGGCGATTCAGGCTCACGGCGGAGCGGGGGTGGCGCAGGACACCCTGCTGCCCGAGTTGTATGCCGTGGCCCGGATCCTGCAGATCGCCGACGGACCCGACGAGGTCCACCACATGGCGATCGCGCGCCGCGAGTCCGCGCGTTACGAGCGCGTCCCGGTTGCAGGCTGACAAGCCGCCGGTTAGCCGGTTAGCCCGCCCGGAGGGAGCTCAGTTGCTGTCGGCCCGCCTCGATCAACGGCGCGACAAGCCCTTCCGCCTGATCGAACCCTCCGCCGACCATCGAGCCGCCGGCGGCCCGGGCCGCGATTCCCTGGCACACGATGGCGAGCTTGAAGTACGCGAATGACTGATACCAGTCGACGTCACAGAGGTCGATGCCAGTCCGATGGCCGTACCGCTCGATGATCTCGGCGCGCGTAGGGAACCCTTCGATCGCGGTGACCGGTGCCATGATCCGCGCCCGTCGGAGGACCTCGGAGTCGTCCGCCTGGCTCCAGTAGGCGAGCATCGCGCCGAGGTCTGAGAGCGGATCGCCGAGCGTGCTCATCTCCCAGTCGAGCACCGAGACGATCGCGCCGACTCGCGTCGGATGCAGGATCGTGTTGTCGAGCCGGTAGTCGCCGTGGACGATCGCGTTTGCGCGCTGCTCGGGCAGCGTCGCGACCAGGTCGTCCCTGAGCGCATCGAGCGCCGGCAACTCGGCGGTCCTCGACGCCTCCCACTGCTGCGACCACCGCCGCAACTGCCGCTCCATGAACCCCGCCGGATGGCCGAACTCCGCCAGCCCGACGGCGCTGGGGTCGACGGTGTGGAGATCGGCCAGGACGTCGACGAGCGCCTCACCGATCCGGCGGCGATCGCAGGGCGTCGCCGCGTAGCGCGGCGGCAGGGCGTTGCGGCAGATGTGGCCGATCACCCGCTCCATCAGGTAGAAGGGCGCACCCAGTGGGCTGTCGGCGTCGCCTAGGTGGAAGGTCCGGGGAACCGGCACACCCGTGCCGGCGAGCGCGGTCATCACGCGGTACTCGCGGCCCATGTCGTGCGCGGTTGGAAGGATGTGCCCGAGCGGCGGGCGCCGAAGGATGACCTCACCCGCGTCGCAGGCGACACGATAGGTCAGGTTGGACTTGCCGCCCGAGATCAGCGCGACATCGCACTGCTCCCACCGCGGGTCGTGCAGCAGGTCGGCGAGCATCGGCCCGACGATGTCGGCGTCGGCGCCCGTCGTGATCCGCTCGAGCTGTTGCGCGGTGGGGTCGTTGAACCCGCGCTCGTCCTCGGTGTACGTCATGCCGCGACTCCTTCCTCGATCGCATCCGCGGCGAGTGTCCGGCCGAGCTCCCGCTCGTGGTGGGCGGCATCTCCGAACTGCTGCTCGCGCAAGATGATCCGTCGCAAGAAGCGGTGGGCGGGGTGCTCCTCGGTGAACGCGATGCCGCCGAACACCTGCATCGAGCCGTGTGCGACCTCGCGCGCCGCGCGCGAGACGTATGCCTTCGCGATCGACGCGGTGAGCCGCGCGCCGGGAATGCCCTCGTCGAGCGCGGCGGCGGCGTACAGCGTCGTCGACCATGCGCTCGCCTGCCTCACGTGCAGGTCGGCCATCAGGTGGCGCAGCGCCTGGTTGCTGCCGATCGTCCGCCCGAACTGCCGCCGCTCGGCCGCGTAGGACCGCGCCTGTTCGAAGATCTTGGCCGCCGCTCCGACGGCCTCGGCGGACGCGAGCAGACCGCCGACGCTCACGAGCCGGTCGACGATCATCGCGGCGAGCTGCTGGCCGACGACCGCCTCGACCTCGGCGTCGGTGAACGCCACGCGGCTGAGGGGGACGGCGCCGTCGAGGCCCGCCTGATCGGTGAACTCGAGCCCGGGCGAGCTGCCGGGCACGAGCGCCAGTCCCGGTTCGGCGTCGACGAGGCCGACGACCACGAGATACTCGACGTTCGTCGCGTGCTCGACCGCTGTCTTGACGCCGGTCACCCGGTCCGCCTGCACGGCCGCGCGCACGCTCGATGGCGACCAGCCGCTACCGGGCTCGAGCAGCGCGATCGCGAGCCGGGCGTCGCCCCCGAGCAGATCGCTGAATCCGTCAGGGAGGTCGGCCGCGAACGGCGCCAGCGCGTAGCGAACGCCTACGCTGGCGAGTAGCGGGACCGCGGCCAGATGGCCGCCGACCGCGCGCGCGACGAGGCACAGCTCGATCGCGCCGAGGTCGGTCCCGGCGCCGCCGAGCAGGCCGAACTCGACAAGGCTCTCCCACAACCGGGCGCGATCGGCCTCGCCCGCCTGCCACGCGCTCTCGGCGGCAGGCCACCGCCGATCGAGCATCGTGTTGATCGACTCCTCGAGCCAGACCTGCTCGTCGCTCAGCTCGAGGTCCACGACTATTCCTTGGGGAGCGACAGGATGCGGTCGGCGATGATGTCGCGCTGGATCTGCCGAGTACCGCCGTACACGCTGGCCGCGCGCGAGTAGAGATACGTCTCGTACCAGAAGTCGTTCTCGGGAACGTCGTCGGGCTCGCCGCCCTGCAGAGTCGGCCCGAGCACCTCGAGCACCGTCGACGCGAGCCGTTGCTCCGCCTCGGTCATCAGCAGCTTGACGCTCGAGCTTTCCGGGCCGACGGCGCCCCCTTTGAGAAACTCGCCCGCGGTTCGGTAGGCATGGTGGCGGAGCACCTCGATGCCGATCAGGGCGCGCGCCAGCGCCGTCTGGGCATCGGGGTTCTCGAGCACCGGACGACCGTCGAGCTCGCGCTCACCGGCGACCGACACGGCCCGGTCGAACCACGTCCGCAACTTGACCTGCCGGGGCAGCGCTGCCGTGCCGCGCTCGTGTCCGAGCGTGTACATCGCGATCTTCCACCCGTCTCCGAGCTCGCCGAGCAGGTTCTCGCGCGGGACGACGACGTTGTCGAGGAACAGCTCGCTGAATTCGGCGTGGCCCGTGATCTGCGTCATCGGCCGGATCTCGACGCCGGGCGTGGACACGTCGACGATCAGCATCGAGATCCCGCGGTGGCGAGGCACGGACTCGTCCGTACGCGCGAGCAGCCCGCAGTACTTCGCGTACTGACCCCATGACACCCACGTCTTCTGGCCGTTGATCACGAACGCGTCGCTGTCCTGCACGGCGCGCGTGCGCAGGCTGGCGAGGTCCGAACCGGCTTCCGGCTCGGAGAAACCCTGACACCAGATCTCCTCCGCCGACAGGATCGGGGGGATGTACCTCCGGCGCTGCTCGTCGTTGCCGAACCGCAGCAGCGAGGGGCCGAGCACGCCAAGGCCGACTACGTTCACGAACTCGGGCGCTCCCGCCGCGGCGAGCTCCTGATCGACGACGAGCTGCTCGACCGGTGGTCGGCCTCCACCGCCGAACTCGGCCGGCCAGGTACGCCCGACATAACCGGCCGCGTAACACGCGGCCTGCCAGCGTTGGAGCACGGCCATCCGATCGTCGAGGTCGTGCGGGAGCTCGGACGAGCGAAACCCCTCGCCGGAAAGGAACGCGCGGACCTCGTCGGCTAGAGCCCGCTCAGACGGGGTTTCGGTCAGCTGCATCGAACTGACATCGTATCAGCTGGGTCGACGCCGGGAGGGCGCGCAATGGCCCGATAATGCGACGCTGACAAATAAATTCGCATTGTCATTAGGACCGGACGCGTGGTACCGTGCAACTGACGTGAGTTCGGCTCAGGCTCCCATCGGCAGGACTTCGCGGCCAACGCGCCGGTCGCGCAACGGGGGTTCCCGGCGAGCCGAGATTCTGAACGCGGCGATCGAACGTTTCGGACGCGACGGATACGAGAACACGAAGTGGGCTGAAATCGCCGACGACGTCGGCATCGGGGCGACCGCCCTCTATCACTACTTCGACTCCAAGCAGCACTGCCTGTACGTGATCCTCGACGAGGCTCTAGCCGACCTGCACGGGCGCTTTGACTCGATCACCTCGAGCCACCCGGATCCACCGGACGCGCTGCGCGCGGTCTGTGCCGACTGCTTCGATCTGTCCGAGCACGAGGTCCTGCGCAACCGCGTCCTCGTCGCTGAGCAGGCTCTCCTGAGCGGCGATAGCTCCTCGCATCGCGAGGAGCAGGCTCGTGTGGCGGGCCGGCAGAAGACGCGCGCGCTCGAGCTGGCCTGGACGCGTTTCCTCGCCGATGCGATGAGCCGGGGCGCGATCCCCGAGCGCGACCCCCGGATGCTCGCGCGCGCGATGCTCGGCCTGTACAACAGCATCTGGCACTGGTACCGGCCGGACCAGACGCTGCTGCTGGCGACCATCGCCGAGTTCTTCACCGCTCGCATGCTGGCGGTCGCCGGAGCGCCACCCGATGGAGTCGTCGCGCCAGCGGACGGCGCCGGCGTGCCACCAGACCGAGTCGTCGCGCCAGCGGACGGCGCCTCGGCGGCCTGACGCGCCACCGGGCATGCGGTCCGAACTCACGCAGTCACGCCGGCTGGTACTCCCGGAGCTCACGGGGCGAGCGTGCCGATCCCGTCCGAAGCATCGCGCAGTGATCTTCGGCGACGACGCCCGGACCCATGCGGAGCTGCACGAGCGCGCCGCGCGTCTGGCCTCCGTGCTCGCGGCCGGCGGCGTCGGCCCGCGAGATCGCGTCGCGCTGCTCCTGCACAACCGGATCGAGTTCGTGGAGGCGCTGCTCGCGTGTCACGACCTCGCCGCGGTCGCCGTCCCGATCAACTTCCGCCTGGCGGCCGACGAGATCGACTACGTCCTGTCGGACTCGGGTGCGGCGGCGCTGATCTGCGACGCGCCGCGGCCGGGGGCGGACGAGCTTCGGTTCGTGCTCGAGGTCGGATCGGCCTACGACGACGCGGTGTCCTCAGCGCCGCCGCGCGAGCTCGCCGAGGTCGGCGAGGACGACCCCGCGCTCATGTGTTACACGTCCGGGACGACTGGCCGGCCGAAAGGGGCCGTCCTGACCCACCGCAATCTCGTCGCGAGCACGCTGAGCTGGATCCACGAGATGCGTGCTGGCGAGGACGATGTGTGGCTCTCCGGCCAGCCGCTGTTCCACATCGGTGGGATCAACGGTTTGCTCCCGTTTCTGGTCCTCGGGGCGACCGTCGTCATCACGCCGACGACGGCGTTCGACCCGGCGGCGATGCTCGGACTGATCGAGGCCAACGGCGTGACGATGTGCATCTTCGTGCCGACGCAGTGGGCGGGGATCTGCACGAGCGATGCCGTCACGAGGGTCGATCCACGCCAGCTTCGCGTGGCGATGTGGGGAGCGTCGTCGGCGCCGCGCGGGACGCTCGAGGCGATGCAGGCCGCGTTCCCGCACGCCGCGATCGTCAGTGCCTACGGCCAGACCGAGATGTCCGGCGCCACCACGCTCCTCAAAGGTCCCGACTCGACGCGCAGGATGGGCTCGGTCGGCAAGCCGATGCTCGGCGTCGAGTTGCGCGTCGTCGACGAAGACCTGCGGGACGTGCCGCGCGGGGGCGTAGGTGAGATCGTGTACCGGGGCCCGAACGTGATGGCCGGTTATCACGAACAGCCGGACGCGGACCGCGAGGCGTTCGCCGGCGACTGGTTCCACAGCGGAGATCTCGCCCGACTCGACGACGAGGGCTACCTCTGGCTCGTCGATCGCAAGAAGGACCTGATCATCAGCGGCGGGGAGAACGTATACCCAGCCGAGGTCGAGCGCGTACTACTCGATCATCCGACCGTCGCTGATGCCGCCGTGATCGGTGTCCCGCACCCGCGCTGGGTCGAAACGCCGGTGGCGTTCGTCGTATCCCGCCGCGGCGCTCGCGAGCCGGACGAAGCCGACCTGATCGCACACTGCCGGCAATACCTCGCGGGCTACAAGAAGCCCTCCGCGATCGTGATCGTGGACGAACTACCGCGCAACGCCGGCGGAAAGGTGCTCAAGCGTCAGCTGCGCGAGACCTACCGTGACCAATTCTCAGCAATCGTGGAGTGAGTCGATGCCATACGTGTACGCGAACGTCAAGGTGAAATACGGCCGGCTGCCCGCCTTCTTCGAGGCGATGGTCACGATCAGGCGGGTCATGGAGGAACACGGGTGGACGCTCGTCGGCGCCTGGAGCACGGTGATCGGCGACCTTCACGAAGTGCACGACCTGTGGGAGGTCGCGGACGCCAACACGGTGCCGGCCGCGTTTGCCGCCGCGTACGAAGACCCTGAGTTCGTCGAGGCGGCGGGCAGGGTGGCGGCGGTCGCCGAGCGCGAGGTCCTATCGTTAGTGACCAAGACTCCCTACAGTCCCTGACCGCCACCGCCTGGGTGGGCCCCGCAGCAGTGACCGGCGCGGTGCAAACCTGCGCAGGCTGCGCGAGGCCCATCGTCCACTAAGGGTGCCCAGCGCGAACGGCTGTGCCGCCCGCTCAGGGACGATGCTCACAGCTGTCCGCGCTCGGCGCCGGCTTCGGCCGTGTTTCAGGCGTGGGCCGGAGTTGCTCCGACCGACCGGACCACCTCGTCAGGGAACTCATCCGACGGATCGATCGAGATTGTCTTGCTCAGCAGGTACTCGTCGATCGCGTACGGACCATGCTCCCGGCCGATCCCTGACTCCTTGTAGCCGCCGAACGACGAGTTGAAATCGGCGGACATGGTGTTGACGCGGAACGTGCCGGTGCGGATGCGCCGGGCGATCTCGAATCCACGAACGGGATCGCCGGTGAACACCGACCCCGACAGGCCGAAGCGACTGTCGTTCGCGATGCGGACCGCATCCTCCTCGTCCTCATACGGGATGAGCGCGATCACGGGCCCGAAGATCTCTTCCTGGGCAACTGTCATATCGTTGCTCACGTTCGTCAGCAACGTCGCCTCGACGTACCACCCCTTTTCGAGGTGCTCTGGAATCCCGCCTCCGGTGGCCACCGTTGCTCCCTCATCGACCGCCTGCTTGATGTATCCGAGCACGCGCTCGCGGTGCGCTTCGGTGATCAGCGGGCCGACGACCGTGTCGTCATCGTTCGGGTCGCCGATCTTGAGGCCCTTGAACGCCTCGGTGAGCCGAGCGGCGATCTCGTCGTACTGCGACTTTGGAGCCAGGATCCGGCTCATGCAGGTGCAGTTCTCGCCCTGGCTGGTCGCGACGCTGCTGCCGACGACCATCGGAAGAGCGGCGTCGAGATCGGCGTCCTCCAGGATGATCGCCGCCGACTTGCCGCCGAGCTCGAGTACGCAATGCTTGATCTGCTCGCCGCACACCTGGCCGATCTTCTTCCCGACCTCGGTCGAGCCGGTGAAGGTGACCATGTCCACGTCGGGATGCGCGACCAGATGTTCGGAAGCCTCGCGCCCGGCCGCGACGATGTTGATCACGCCGGGCGGGAAGCCCGCCTCCGTGACCAGGTCGGCCATCGCGAACAGCGAGAGTGGATCCGGGTCCGGCGCCTTGACCACGACCGTGCACCCGGCCACCAGGGCCGGAGCCGTCTTTTGGGCGATGCCCGGGAGCGGGAAGTTGAACGCGCAAAGGGCCGCCACGACTCCCACGGGCTCCTGCACCATCAGGCTCTTGGTCTCGTACTTCATTATCAGCCCGCCGGCGTTGCCGGCCAGGGGCGACATGTCGGACTCACGCACCTCGGCGAACTTATGCTCGCGGCCCACCTTCGCGTAGTAGTTCCAGTGCAACGTCGGCGCGACCGAGTGGTAGACCTCGGCCGTCAGCTTCGTGTGCCCTAGCTCGTCGACGATCAAGTCGCGGAACTCCGGCTGGTGCTCGGCGATCAGCGCGGCGAGGCGCTCCATCATCTCGGCGCGCTCCTCGACCGGACGGGTCGGCCAGTCGGTCTCGTAGAACGCCTTGCGCGCGGCCTCGACGGCGCGGTCGATGTCGTTCGTGTTCGCCGCGGGGACATAGCCGATCTTCTCGCCGGTCGCGGGGGAGATGATGTCGAAGCGCTCCTGGGAATCTGGCTCTTGCCAGCCGCCATCGATGTACAGGTTCGGGAATTCGCGTGGCAGCATCAGCAGCTCTCCTCGTATCGGCTCGGCGTCTCTCGAGAGGGTTGACTTGAAGTCGGTTCGTTTATCTTAGTGCTCAGGGCGTCCGAGTCAAGGCTGCCAACATCGGTCGCTTCTTCCCGGCTTGCGTCTTCGGGGCGGTCTGGTAGGCTCTCGACCCGAATTCAGCTCAACTAGCGATCCGAGCGCATGTTCCCGATACCGCAGGTCAACGACGACAACCGAGCATTCTGGACCGGTGGGCGCGACGCCGAGTTGCGGATCATCCGCTGCAATGACTGCGGCTACTACATCCACCCGCCATCACCGCGATGCCCGCAGTGTCTGAGCGACGACGTCGCCCCGGCGGCGGTCAGCGGGCGCGGGCGCGTCTATACCTACACGGTCAACGATCGCGCCTGGTCCCCGGGATTGGAGGTCCCCTACGTGATCGCGATCGTCCAGCTCGACGAGCAATCCGATCTCAGGCTGATGACAAACATCGTCGGGTGCGGTCCGGAAGAGGTGGCGATTGACATGCCGGTCCAGGTGCAGTTCCGCGAGCAGGGCGATGTGTACGCCCCAGTCTTCCGGCCGGCTGAGGCGCCGCCGTCAGGCGCCGCCGACCAATCGCCATGACGATGGCTGACCGCTTCGAAGACCGCTGCATCATCTCCGGCATCGGCCAGTCCGAGGTCGGGCGCCGCATGACACGCGGCGTGCTCGCGCTGACCCTGGACGCGTGCCTTGAGGCGATCGGCGACGCCGGCCTCACCCCCGCGGACATCGACGGTGTGGTCTCCTGGCCCGGCGCCGTGACCCGGGCCGAGGGCCTCGCGCCCCCTGGTCCCGGCTCGTCTGGACCCGGCCCGCACGCGGTCATCGATGCGCTGCGCCTAAACACGAACTGGCACGCCGCCGGACCGGAGACGCCGGGGATGCTCGCGTCGGTGATTCACGGATGCATGGCGGTTGCGACTGGCATGTGCAAGCACGTCCTCGTCTACCGCGCGCTCAACGAAGATACGGCGTGGCGTCAGAGCACCGAACGGGTCGCGACCGACGCGGGTGGCGTCACCGGGATGATGCAGTGGATTCTGCCGTTCGGAGCGTTCTCCGGACCGAACTGGATGTCCCTGTACGCCCGGCGGCACATGCACGAGTACGGCACGACCCGCGAGCAGATCGCCCAGATCAGCCTGAATGCCCGCCGGAACGCCGCGCTCAATCCAAAGGCCGTCCTGACCAAGCCGCTCACGCTCGACGACTACATGTCGTCCCCGATGATCAGCGACCCCCTGTGCCTCTACGACTGCGACATCGCGATCGACGGAGCGACCGCGGTGGTGATCTCCGATGCTGGGTACGCGTCGGAGACGCCGAACCGAGCGATCCGGTTCGAGGCCGTTGGGAGCGCGCTCAACGGCCGTGCGTCCTGGGACCAGTGGGAGGACATGACGACCACGGCGGCGATGAGCGCCGGGGCCCATCTGTGGTCTCGGACCGATATGACGCCTGCCGACGTCGACTGCGCCCAGCTATATGACGGCTTCACGGTCCTGACTCTCTACTGGCTCGAGGGGTTGCAGTTCTGCGGCAAGGGCGAGAGCGGCGCGTTCGTCGAGGGCGGTGATCGCATCAGCCTGACCGGAGAGCTGCCGCTGGCCACCAGCGGCGGACAGCTCTCCGCCGGCCGCCTGCACAGCTTCGGCCATCTATACGAGGCGTGCCTCCAGTTACGCGGAGAGGCCGGCGAGCGTCAGGTGGCGGACGCCAAAGTGGTGGCGGTGAGTGCCGGCGCGGGACCTCTCGCGTCTTGCCTATTGCTCAGCACGTAGATCGAAAGTCACAGTGAGAGGAAGAGATGAATCTAGCGGCTCTTGTCGATGAGAAAGCAGCACAGTTCGGCGACCGGGTGCTTGCCATCTTCGATGATGACACTGTGACCTACTCGCAGGTTGCCGAGCGCGCCGGACACGTGGCGGCAGGACTCCGCGACCTGGGCGTCGCTCAGGGCGACCGCGTCGCGATCATGATGGGGAACCGGTCGGACTTCCTGTACGCGTGGTTCGGGATCCTCAAGCTCGGCGCGATCGAGGTGCCGATCCACGACGCCGCGAGGGGACCGGGCATCTCCCACATCCTCAACACGACCGAGGCGCGCGTGGTCATTGCCGAGGACGTGTTCCTGGGTCACGTCCTGCCGTGGCTCGGGGATTCCCCGAGCGTCGAGCACGTGGTCGTCGTCGGCGAGCAGTCGAGCGAGGCGAACGGCGGGCCGCCGATGTACGACTTCGACGATCTGCTCTCGAATCCGGGATCGGTGGAGACGGTTGAGGCCGAGCCGCACCAGCCGGCGTCGATCCTGTTCACCGGAGGCACGACGGGACCGCCGAAGGGCGTAGTGCTGCCGCACAACCACAACATCAACCTCGCCGTGAGTACCGCCAAGATCGCGGGCTATACCGAGGATGACGTCCTCTTGTCGGTCTTCCCCCTGTTCCACGCGAACGCCAAGTACATGACCGTGGTCGCGGCGATGGTTGCCGGCGCGAAGTCGATCATCAACCGCCGCTTCTCGGCCAGCAGGTTCTGGGAACAGTGCCGGCGCGAGGGTGTCACCGCGTTCAACGGCATGGGCGAGATGCTGCGGATCCTGATGAAGCAGCCGGAAGGCGAGGATGACACCGATAACACCGTCCGGGTGGTGATAGGCGCCGCGGCGCCGCGTGATCAGGTGCTCGAGTTCGAGAACCGATATGGCCTGGCGATTCTCGACGTCTACGGCCTCACCGAAACCGGGCCGATCACCTTCTGCACGTACGACCAGCGCCGCGCCGGCTCGATGGGCGTGCCGGTGCCCTGGTACGAGGTCCGCGTCCTCGACGAGCACGACCGTGAGGTCCCGGTCGGCGAGACGGGCGAGATCTGCATCCGCCCGGCACGTCCTAACGTGATGATGGCCGGCTACTGGAGTAACGACAGCGCGACGCTCAAGTCGATCAGGAACCTGTGGTTCCACACGGGCGATAACGGCTATCGGGATGCCGATGGCTTCTACTTCTTCAGGGCCCGGGAGACCGACTCGATCCGCCGCCGCGGAGAGAACATCTCGGCGTGGGAGGTCGAGCGCGTGCTGGCGCTTCACGAGGAGTTGCTCGAGTCGGCGGTATACGGCGTCCCGTCGCCGATGGGTGGCCAGGAGGTGATGGCGGCGATCGTCGTCAAGCCCGGATCGACGCTCGGACCCGAGGACGTGCTCGATTTCTGCCAGGACAAGATGCCGCACTTCGCGGTTCCCAGATATCTGCGATTCGTCGACGAGCTGCCGAAATCGCACGCCCAGCGGATCCTCAAGCAGGAGTTGAAGGCCGAGGGCATCGAGGCCGACGGCGTGTGGGACCGAGAATCCGTCGGTTACCAGGTACGGAGGTAGCGCGATGACCGACCGCGCGCGCCAGGTTCACCTGGTGCAGTACCCCATGGGCGAGGTGACACCCGACCATTTCGTCACCGTCGAGGTTGACGTGCCCGAGCCCGGCCCGGGTCAGGTGCTCGTGCGTAACACGTTCACCTCGGTCGATCCCGGCATGCGGTTGCGGCTCAAGGAGAGCGGCCCCGCCGGCTATTTCAACTCGTTCCCGCTCAATGCCCCGATGGACGACATCTGGGCCGTGGGGGAGGTGATCGAGTCGCGCGCCGAGGGGTTCGAGCCAGGTGACTCGGTGTGGCACGCGAAAGGGTGGCGCGACTACGCAATCGTCACCGCCGGCGAGCCGGCGCTCGCCGGCATCGCCACGCTGGCCCGGATCGACACGTCGGCCGCGCCGGCCGAGAAGTACCTCGGGCCGCTCGGCGCGATGGGCGTAACCGCTTACGCCGGGCTGATCGACGCGGCCGAGCTGCGGGACGGAGACGTCGTGTGGGTCTCCGCCGCCGCCGGCGCCGTCGGCAGCCTCGCGGCGCAGATCGCCAAGCTCCGCGGGCACCGCGTGATCGGGAGCGCTGGCTCCGAGGCGAAGGTCCGGTTCCTGCTCGACGAACTCGGGCTCGACGCAGCGTTCAACTATCACGACGGCCCCGTCGTCGACCTTCTGCGCGAGGCCGCGCCCGACGGCATCGACGTGTACTTCGACAACGTCGGCGGCGACCACCTCGAGGCCGCGCTGGCGATGCTCAAGAACTGGGGCCGGGCGGCGCTCTGCGGAGCGATCTCGGAGTACGAGTCGGTCGGTGGGGTGCACGGCCCGAGCAACCTCTTCCAGGCGACAGCGAACAACCTCACCCTGCGGGGCTTCCGCGGCAGCGCCTACCAGCATCGTCTGCCGGACGTCGTTCGCGAGCTCGGCGCCTGGCTCGCCCAGGGCCGGCTACGCTACCGCGAGACGGTCATCGACGGTCTCGAGCGGGCACCCGAGGCACTCATGCGGGTGCTGGCCGGCGACACCACCGGCAAGGCGCTGGTGAGGGTCACGTGAGGTTCGAGAACAAGGTCCTGTTCGTCACGGGCGGCGCGTCGGGCCTCGGTGCCGCGACTGCGCGCCGGCTGGCCGACGAGGGCGCGCGGGTGGCGGTCGCGGACATCAACGAGGACGGCGGGCGTGAGTTCGCGGCGTCGCTGCCGGACGGCATCGCGCTCGGAGTCGACACCGCGGACCCGGAGTCGGTGCGGCGGGCGATTCAGGCCGCCGTTGCCCACTACGGGCAGATCGATGTCATCTTCAACAACGCCGGCATCGAAGGCGAGCAGACCGCCCTGCACGAGATGACCGTGGACAACTGGCAACGGGTGACCTCGGTAAACGGTGACGGAGTTTTCTACGTCCTCAAGCACGGGATCGAGGCCATGCTCGAGACCGGAGGCGGGTCGATCATCAACACCTCCTCGACCGCGGGGCTGACCGCGCAGGACAACATCTCGCCGTACACGTTTACCAAGGCGGGCATCGTCGGGCTCACGCGCTCGGCGGCCGTCGAGTACGCGGCTCGCGGCATCCGGGTCAACGCGATCGCTCCCACCGTCGTGATGACGCCGCTCGTGCGACGGTTCATCGACAACGCCGACGATCCGGTCGAGATGCGCCGGCGGATGGAATCGTTCAACCCGATCCCCGGCATCGTCGAGCCCGAGGACGTCGCCGCACTGGTCGCGTTTCTCGCGTCGGACGACGCGCGCTGGATAACCGGCGTGACGATCCCGATTGACGGCGGGTACTGCGCCCGCTGATCGCGCGGCCGCCGGTCAGGCTGCCTGCGCGCCGCTGGTCAGGCTGCCTTGCGCGCCGCGCGGGGCTTGCGGGCAGGCCTGGCGGGCATCGACGCCGGGTCCGCGTAACCGGCCACGGCCATGCAACGCTCGACGAAGAAGTCCCGGATGTGATCCAGCGACAGCCCGCCACCGGGGCGGTACCAGTGCCACACGCTCTTGTAGAGTCCGAGCAGCGCATGCGTGAGCAGCCGCGGATCGGCCTCGGGGATCGCGCCCTGCTCCATGCCACGGGTGAGGAAGGTGGCCCAGGCGAACTCGATGTCGCGCATCTGAGACCGCGCGAGCCGTCGTGCCTCCTCTTCCCGCGGCGATTTGCGCGCGACGGCGATCAGTCCCTCCTCGGCGACCAGCACCCGGTTGCGCAGGACCTCGTGCTCGGTGAGGTCGAACAGACCGTTGAGCACGCGCATCAGGGTCGGGCCAAATTCACCCTTGTCCGCGGTCAACCGGTCGAACCGCTCGCGCTCGGCCTCTAGCGCCTCGGCGTGGATCTCGAACAGGCAATGGAGCTTGGACTCGAAATAGTGGTACAGCGCGGTCGAGCCGAGGCCGACGTCCGTCGCGATATCGGCCCACTTCGTGTACTCATACCCCTGGCGGCCGAAATGGTCGATCGCAGTCGTCAGGATCTCCTGGCGCTTGCTGCGCGAGCTTGCCGGACCGCTTGCTCTCTGACTCCCTCCCTTCTGCGCGTTCTTGGCCACCGATCTCTCTTTCTATTGAATTGACCCCAACTCTACCAGCGGCTGCGGCCGCGCCCGCCGGGAAGGGCCTTACCGCCCATGTGGGCGGTAAATCCGGCGCCCGCGGTTGCGTTCTGCTGAGTGCCTCGATACAGTTGAACTGACTTCAGCTGAGAGGATACTATGAGGCCGGTCGAAGGTCACGTCGTCATCATCACGGGAGCCAGCTCCGGCCTTGGTGCGCAGCTCGCGCGGGCCATCGGCGAGGCCGGCGGGATCCCCGTCCTGGCTGCGCGGCGCGCCGACCGGCTGGCCGCGCTGATCGAGGACATCCCGGGTGCGGACGCGGTGACCTGCGACGTCACCGACGAGGCGGACCGACAGCGGCTGATCGACGGCGTCGTCGAGCGCCACGGAAAGATCGACGGGCTGGTCAACAACGCCGGCGCCGGCGCCACTGGACCTGCCCTGCGCACCTCCTCCGAGACCTTCGCCCGCGTGCTCGATCTGAACCTTGTCGCGCCGTTCGCGCTCTCGTGCCTGGCGGCGCAGCGGATGCGAGACGGGGGCGGCAAATCGATCGTGAACATCGCCTCGGTCTTGGGGCTGCGGTCGATCGGGCAGATCCCGGACGCGGCCTACATCGCCTCCAAGGCCGGCATCATCGGCCTGACCCGCGAGCTCGCATCGCAATGGGGTCGCTACGGGATCCGCGTGAATGCCGTCGCCCCGGGCTTCTTCGCCACCGAGATGAACGCGGAGCTCGGCGAGGACCCCGAGCAGTTTCCGGACTTCTTGCTGTCACGCACGCCTCTCGGGCGCGGCGGTCGCGCCGGCGAGCTGAACGACGCCGTGCTGTTCCTGCTCGGCACCGGCAGCAGCTTCGTCACCGGAACCGTGCTCAGCGTCGACGGAGGTATGGCAATTGCCTGACCTCGCGCGACACGACTCGTCACGACTCGACAACATGAACAGCGGAGGACCGCCATGCCGACCCTGACATTCCAGCCCGAGGCCGACCGCTACTACGCCGAGGGCTACTGGCGTGATGGGGACCTGTGGAGCGATTTCGCGCGCCGTGCCGTCGAGAATCCGGACAAGCCGGCGCTGATCCTCGATGATCGCGTCTTCACGTTCGACCGGCTCCGGCGCGCCGCCGTCGGCGTGTCGGCCCAGCTCGCGGAGGGTGGCGTGAAGCCCGGTGACGTCGTGATCCTGCTCGGCCGTCATTCGATCGAGGCCGCTGTGGCGATGCTCGGCTGCATGCATCGCGGCGTCGTGATCGCACCGCTGCCGCCGATGTTCAACGAGAACCAGCTGACGGCGCTGATCGCGCAGACGGGGGCGACCGGGCTGCTCGGCTTCGGCGGGGACAAGGAGCTCGCGAAGTGCCGCGGCGTTGCCGAGCAGGTCCCGCTCTTCCTCGCGATCGAGCCCGACGTCGTCGACCGTCTCGCCGAGGAGGACCGCGCCGACGAGCACGTCCCCCGTCACGCCGACGACCTCGCGATGGTGCTGCATTCCTCGGGGACGACCTCGACGCCGAAGGGCATCGCCCACTCGAACAACACGCTGCGCTACGCCACCGAGGGCATCTGCAAGCGGTGGGAGCTGACCGGCGAGGACGTCTATCTCGTCGTCTGCGAGTTCGGGTTCGTCGGCGGCCTGGTGTTCGGGTACTTCCCGCCGCTGTTCAACGGCGCGACCGGGGTGCTCGTCAACCGGTGGAACGCCGCGGCTGCGCTGAAGTTGATCGACGAGCGCCAGTGCACTTACGTCCTCTCGATGCCGACCCATTCGGCGGACCTCATCAACGCCAAGGCCGAGAGCGATCTCGACCTGCCGTCGATGCGGGTGCTCGCGGCCCCGGGGCTCACGCGGGAGCGCCGCGTCGCGATGCGGGAGGCATTCGGCGTCCCGCCGCTCGGCGACTACGGCCTGTCCGAGGTGCCCGGACACGCTGCGCACGGACTCCACGAGCCCGACGCGAAGATCGATCTCACAGAAGGGCGTCCGTACGACGGCACGGAGATCCGGATCGTCGACGACGAGGGGCGTGCCGTGCCGGCGAACACCATCGGCTCGGTCATCGTCAACGGCCCGAGCCGGTTCCTCGGCTTCCTGAACAACGACGACCTCACGCGAGATTCGCTGACCGACTGGGGCGGCTACCGGACCGGCGATCTCGGCTATCTCGACGAAGACGGGCAGTTCGTCTACGTCGGCCGCAGCAAGGACATCATCCGCCGCGGGGGCGTCACGATCGTGCCGGCCGAGGTAGAGCCAGTGATCCTCCGCCACCCCAACGTCCACGAGGTCGCGGTCGTGCCGCTCCCGGACGAGCGCCTCGGCGAGCGCGCGTGCGCGGCGATCATCGCGGCCGAGGGCAAGGCGGCGCCGACGCTCGAGGAGTTGCAGCAGTTCCTCGATCAGGAGGGTGTCGCGAAGTACACGTGGCCCGAGTCCGTCGAGGTGTTCGACGAGTTCCCGCGGACGCCATCGCTGAAGGTGGTCAAGCGAGATTTGGTGACGCAGATCCTCGAGCGCGGGGCGGTGACCGCGTAGCCCGCGTCACCCCGGCCGTTCTGTATGATTTCCTGACATGAGTTCAGCTCAGCCACAGTCGACGGCGACGGGCAACAGGACGAAGACGTTCTTCGAGCGGTACTTCGAGCGGCTCGACGGCCCGGATCCCCGCAGCTCGCTCGAGCTCGTGGCCGAGAACGTGGAGTTCTCCATCCAGTGGGCGGCGGACACCTCGCGCAAGAGCAGTCAGTTCCTGGGCGGCCTTGCTGAACTGCGAGGGTTCATCGACATGGGTGACACCGAGGGGTGGGCTCACCATGTGCTGCACAGCGGGACCAGTGGGGACATCGAGTTCGCGCTTGGTGAAACGCGCTGGGACTCGGGCGAACGGATCGGCACATTCCTGGCGGTCGCCGAGCTCGACGAGGCTGGGCGGATGCGGAAATACATGGTCGCGCGCTCGCCCGCGCTCGCTTTCGTGGGTGTGCAATGACGGACACGAGTCAGTTACATCTGATCGACCCCGGGCTGATCGGAGGCACCGAACAGGAACCGCGGCTGGTCGGCTCGAAGTGCGAGGTGTGTGGCACGGTGACCTTCCCGAGTCAGGGATCGTGCCCCCGGTGCACATCCGAGCAGGTACACGCCCATGAGCTCGCGACGCGAGGCACGCTGTGGACGTGGACGATCCAGTGCTTCGCGCCCAAGGCGCCACCGTATCTCCCCGGCGGCGTCGAGGAGTTCGAGCCGTACGGCGTCGGCTACGTCGAGCTACCGGGCGAGGTCCGCGTCGAGGCGCGGCTGACCGAGAGCAGCCCCGAACGGTTGCGGATCGGCATGCCGATGAAGCTGACGCTGATCCCGGTCCCGGGGGCGAGCGACACGCTCACGTTCGCGTTCGCGCCCAGCGAGGAGGACGAATGAGCGGCGAGGACGTCGCGGTCGTCGGCCTCGGTATCCACCAGTTCGGACGCCACGACGGAGTGTCCGGGCTCGAGATGGGCGCGACCGCCGCGCGCCGCGCACTCGCGAGTGCCGGCCTCGCGTGGAAGGACATCGACTTCGCGGCCGGCGGGTCCGATGCCGCCGGCAACGCCGACACGTCCGTATCGATCCTCGGGCTCACCGGTGTCCCGTTCATCAACGTCAAGAACGGGTGCGCGACCGGAGGATCGGCGTTGACCACTGCCCACGCGATGCTCGTGTCGGGCGCCGCCGAGGTCGCGCTCGTGGTCGGGTTCGACAAGCACCCGCGCGGCGCGTTCAACCCACTCCCCGAGGATTGGGGGATCGGCTCGTGGTACGGCGAGAGCGGGCTGATGCTCACGACGCAGTTCTTCGCGATGAAGATCCAGCGCTACATGGCTGACTTCGGCATCACGTCGTCGACGCTGGCCAAGGTCGCGGCCAAGGCGTTTGCGAACGGCGCGCGCAACGAGAACGCGTGGCGGCGGAGCCCGCTGAGCGAGGAGGAGATCCTCTCCTCGCGGATGGTCAACCACCCACTGACGCAGTACATGTTCTGCTCCCCGGGCGAGGGCGCGGTCGCGCTGGTGCTGGCTCGCGGGCCGCGAATCAAGGAGCTGACCCAGACGCCCGTATATCTGCGGTCGGTCGCATTCCGGACGCGGAGGTTTGGGTCGTTCGAGGTATTCAGCCCGTCGATCCCGATCGAATCGGCGCCCTCGGCGACGACCGAGGCGGCGGCACTCGCGTTCGAGGAAGCCGGCATCGAGCCCAGCGACGTCGACATCGCGCAGATTCAGGACACCGAGTCCGGGGCGGAGGTGATGCACCTCGCCGAGACGGGCCTGTGCGAGCACGGCGAGCAGGAAGCGCTGATCCAGAACGGCCACACCGACATCGGTGGGCGTTTGCCTATCAATACCGACGGCGGCTGTCTGGCCTGCGGCGAGCCGATCGGCGCATCGGGGCTGCGCCAGGTGCACGAGATCGCGCTCCAACTTCGGGGGGAGGCCGGCGACCGGCAGGTCCCCACGGAGTGCCGCGTCGGTTTCACCCAGGTTTACGGCGCTCCAGGTGTGAGCGCCTGCACCGTCCTCACCGTCTGATGTACAAGGCGGTAGGCATCTGGTCGTGGCCGCGCGACGAAGATCGCGCGGAATTCGACGAGCACTACGAGAAGGTCCACTTCCCGCTTGCGGAGAAGCTTCCGGGTCTGCGCCGCATCACCGTACTGACCGGCGGTGAGAATGCGCGGGCGTCGGGCATGTTCCGCGTGGCCGAGGTGTACTGGGACGACCGCGCCGCGTTCGACCGCGCATCCACCTCGGACGAGTGGCAGGCGATGGCGGCCGATGCACAGCATTTGATCGAGCGCTACGGAGTCACCCTGAGCGCGGCCGACGGCGAGGAAGCCGACCGGCAGTACTGACTGATGCTTACTCCGAGCTGGGCGCCGCGGCCCGGACGGCATCCGAGAGCAACTTCATGCCGCCGTGCGCCATCTGGCCGCCGTCGACCGGGATCTCGAGACCGCTCAGGTACGAAGACTCCTCGCTGAGCAGGAACAGGACGGTCGCGGCCACGTCGGCGGTGGTGGCGGCGCGCGCGAGCGGCACGCTGCCGATGAGCGCGTCCGACACCGGCTGCGGCACATCGGAGGTCATCGACGTGGCCATCAGCCCCGGCATCACGGCGTTCACGCGAATGCCGCGCGGGCCGAGTTCCAGGCTGGCCGCGCGGGAGAGACCTCTGAGCGCCCATTTGCTCGCGGTGTAGGGAATCGCGAAGTGACCGGTCAGCGCCGCGATCGAGGCGATGTTCACGATCGAGGAGTCGGCGGGCATCAGGTCCATGAGCGCCTGCATTCCGAGCATCGGGCCGGTGGCGTTGATCGCGATTGTGCGGTTCCAATCCTCGAGTGACACCTCGCCCAACCGGCTTCGCATCGTTATTCCGGCGTTGTTCACCAGGCCGTGGCAGGCGCCGTGCTCACGCCCCAGCCATGCTGCGAAGTCCTTCCACTGGCTCTCATCCGTCACATCTAGCTCGCGCATGGTGACTCGCTCGTCCGGCGCTGTCGTGACGATATCGGCGCCGATGACAGTGGCGCGGGCGTCCGCCGCCGCGACCGAGATCGCCGCCCCGAGCCCCTGGGCGGCGCCGGTCACGACGATCACTCGGTCCCGGAGGCTCATCGCGCGGTGAACGCGCCGTCGACCGCGTAGAAGCTGCCGCTCACGAACGAGGCCTCCTCGGACGCGAGCCAGGCCACCAGCGCCGCCACCTCTTCCGGCTCGCCGAGCCGACCGAACGGGTTGAGCGATGCGAGGTAGTCGGCGCCGGCCTGATCGAGCGAGGCGGCCAGCAACGGGGTCCGGATGACCGCCGGCCCGACACAATTCACGCGCACGCCTCGTCCCGCGCAGTCGATCGCCGCCGCGCGAGTGAGGCCGAGCACTCCGTGCTTCGCCGCGACGTACCCGATCATCGAGTCACGCGCGACGACCGAGAACATCGATGCCATGTTGATGATCGACCCGGCCCCGGCCGAGAGCATGTGCCGAAGCTCCGCCCGCATGCTGTAGTAGACGCCGCTCAGGTTGATGTCGATCACCTTGCGCCAGTCGTCGATCGGATACTCCTCGCTGCTGATCAGCGGGCCGCCGATGCCGGCGACGTTGGCGGCAATATGCAGTCCACCGAACGTCTCGACGGCGTGGGTCAGCGCTCGCTCTGACACCTCGGGCTCGGTGACATCGCCCGCGAACGGGCTCCCCGACGAAATCTCGCTCGCCACACGCTCCGCTGCCTCCGGCTGCAAGTCCATTACGACGACGCTCGCGCCGTCCGCCGCGAGCCGGCGCACGATCGCTTCGCCAATCCCCGAACCGCCACCGGTGACCAGCGCGACCTTTCCTTCGAAGCCCGCGGTCATGACGCCCGCACCCGGAGGTCGATGAGGTAGTTACCGGCGACGTCGGGTTCGCCTCGCTGGCCTGGACGGATGACGATTACCGTGTCCGGCAACTCGATCAGCGCCGGACCATCGATAGCCGCCGCCGGCACCTCTTCGTAGATCGGTGTGTCGCGGAAGTCGCGGAGCTCCGACCAGTAGACGGGGCGGGAGCGCCGGCCCGGTTCGTGTCGCTCGCCCGAGGCCAGCTCAGCCCTCCCGGTCCTCGCGGTCGCACGAACCTGGAACGCCGTGAAGTCGATGCCGCCGGAGCGGTCCCCGGAGCCGCTCCCGAACAGCTGCTCGTGAACCTCCTCGAACCGCCGATCGATCAGGTCCACCGCGCCGTCGTCGATCCGACCGGCCGGCACCGGCACCTCGACGTCGTGGATCTGCATCGAGAAGCGCATCCGCACGGAACGCTCGAGCGCCACTCCCGCCACATCAATGCCCTGACTGGCGAACTTGCCGTGCGCCTCGCTCTCCATCGCAGCGAAGATCTCTTCCACGCTGGCCCCGGGCACCGGAAGCTTGAGCACGCGCCACCGCTGGACGACGTGAACGACGTCCGACGTCGCGGCGCCATACGCCGACAGCACCGAGGCCGCATGCGGGAGCGGGACGACCACTCTCGATATCGCGGCCTGAGCCGCCACGGCGGGGGCATGAAGCGGACCGCCGCCACCGAACGCGGCACAGGCGAAGTTCCGCGGATCGAGCCCGCGCAAGAGACTCATGCGCCTGACGAGGTCGGCCATCTTCGCGTCGACCACCGTGGAGATGCCGGCGGCCGTCTCGTGCCGACTCATGCCAAGCCGCGCCGCGAGTCGATCCACGGCGTCCTCGGCCAGGTCGCGGTCGAGCTGCATACGTCCACCGAGGTAGTTGTCGGGGTTGACGAGCCCGAGGACGACGTCGGCGTCCGTGACGGTCGCGTCGGTCCCGCCGAACCCGTAGCACGCCGGGCCGGGTCGCGCCCCGGCGCTGCGCGGGCCGACGTTCAACCGTCCGACGTCATCGACCCACGCGATGCTCCCTCCGCCCGCTCCGATCGATTCGATGTCGAGCATCGGAAGCGCCATCGCGTAGCGCTCGAAGATCGAGATGTCGCGCTGGAGCGGGCGGCCGTCGTGGATCACGCTGACGTCGAACGTCGTCCCGCCCATGTCCACGGCGATGACATTTCGCAGCCGAGTCCGTTCGGCGATGCGCGCCATCGCGATCGTTCCGGCGACCGGACCGGAGTGGACCGTCCGAACCGGCGCCCGGCGCGCTTCGGCACTCGTGATCGCTCCGCCGGCGCACTGCGCGAACTGGACCGATCCCTCAAAGCCTCGCTGGCGCGCCCCGTCCTGGATCCGGTCGACGTAGTCGAGCATCAGCGGCCCGATGTATGAGTTCATCACCGCGGTCGTGGTCCGTTCGTATTCGCCGGTGCGAGTCGAGAGCTCCGAGCCGCACGAGATGAACAGATCCGGCGCCACATCGGCCGCGATCTCCCGCGCCCGTTGCTCGTGCACCGGGTTCATCGTCGACCACAAGAAGCTGATCGTGAGCGCCGCGGCTCCGGCCGCGACGAGCTCGCGAACCGCGTGCCGCACCTCGTCCTCGTCGAGGGGCACGATCACGTCTCCGTCGACATCGATCCGCTCGGTGATCGGACGGACCATGGCGCGCGGCACCAGCGGCGCGGGCCGATATGTCGAGTGGACGTCGAGCGCCTCATCGGGGGAGAGACCGGATGTCCGTCCCTGCCCCTTCATGATGAACATCGCGTCGTCGTGCCCGCGTGTGGTCAGCAGTCCCGTCGCCGCTCCGCGACGCTCGACGATCGCGTTCGTGCCGGTAGTCGTCCCGTGAACGAGCAGCTCACAGCGTTCCATCACCGACTCGAGCGTCGAGTTCATATTCGTCGCCGCGCTTGTGATCGCGTCGAAGAACCCGCAGGAACGGTCATCGGGCGTGGTCGGCGATTTCCCGGTTGCGATCCGCCCGCCGTCGTCCATGATCGTGCAGTCGGTGAAAGTGCCGCCGATGTCGACCCCGATCGACAGCCCGGCGCTGTTCATGCCGTCACCTGCACGCGCGCGTGCAGCCTCGCGTCGAGGACCGGTGGGTCGTCGGGCTTACAGAGTTCGGTCGCGAGGGTGACGCCACACCCTGGGCAGAGGAACTCACGGACGACGAACGCGTCGTCGCAGAATTCGTTCGGGTCGAGGTACTGCCGTGGACTGATGGTTTGCGGCACCCGCTCGAGCCGCGCGGCCCCGTCCTTGTAGTTCTGGTCGATCGGGGCCAGAGCGCAGCCGCACTCGAGACATCCCCAGTGCTCCTCGCCATCCGAGGCCGGCCCGAAGCCGACGGCGCCACCCGCGGATCCCGTGTAGCGACAGGGGTCCAGTTTCACGTCGTCTGGTGCCACCGGCGGCCGAGCGCCGGCGAGGCGATCGGCGCGCATTCGCTGCCGGAGCTCGTCGGTCGCTTGTGGATCTGGCGAGCCGGTGCCATCGAGGACGACGCCGTACAGCGCACGGGCATCGTCCATGGTGATGGCCGCGCTGCTCACATCGCCGGCGACCAGTTCGGGGCGTCGTGTGAGGGGGTCGCCGAACCCGCCGCCGCCGCAGTACTGCGCGACGAACACGTCTCCGGGATGCATGATCGTGATCTCCTTGGCAAACAGGCGAGTGAGCTCGCCGACGTCGCGCTCGAGCGCATCGGGGGTTCCGGGGAGTACGCCGGCGGCGAGGCGCTCGTGCGGCAGGCCGGCCTCGCGAAAGCGATAGTCACCCGGATGGGCCGGCAGCCCGCCACCGAGGCCGAGCGCGCAGTTGATGGCGTTGTCCAGGCTGACGAGCTGGACCATCATCTCGTCGGTCTTGTGCAGAACGATCGCCGTCTCGAGCGCATTGCCGCCTCGCCACCGTCCGGGCCCACCGCTTCCCTGGCGTTCGCGCCGGTACAGATAGAGGATCGGCAGCGCGTCCTCCCATTCCTCTGTGTTGCCCGACGGGTTGTTCGGCCACCACCATGCTCCGCCGACGTCGACCCCGTCGCGGTCGGGAAACGCGCCGAGCGCGCCCGCGACCACGTCGCCCGGCGGCTGGACCACGAAGCGTCCCTTGCGGTCGTTGCCGGCGCCGAACCAGAAGCTCGGGATCGATTGGCCGCCGGCGCCGTTGGCGCGGCGGGCGAGGTCCTCGGGACCGGACATCAGCATCTTCGAGACCGTGAACGCGCTCAGATAGACGGCGGCGGTGTTCCCGCCGACGCCCGTCGTGGCGGCGGGGTAGGTGGCGACGCTCAACGTGCCCGGCGTAGGCTCGAAGCTGACGTGGTCGAGCGCCCCGGCGTTACAGAGCAGCTGGTCCCAGCCGAGAAAGCTGCCCACCGCGACGAGCGCCCCGGAACGCCACGATCCGTACGCGCTGCTGGCGGCCTTGTACTGGGGATCGGTGCCCTCGTTGGAGACGACGAGCCGATCCCCTTGCTTGCGGATGCGGCAGGTGAACCGGTGCGCCGCGCGATCCTCGGCGCCGAGGCCGGCCATGTAGAACCGCTCGGACCACTCTCCGTCCGGGATGCGCATGAGCCGCTCCCCGATCGCCGCTGAGCAGTCGCGGATCATCCGGCGCATCGCCCCCTTGACGGTCGTGGCGCCGTATTCGGCCAGGACCTCGGCCATCCGTGCCTGCACGGTGTGTATTCCCGCCATCTGGCTGCGCATCTGCAGCGCGAGGTGTTCCGGCGTGCGGCTCTTGCGGGTGTGCATCTCGAGGACGTCGAGTTGAAGCTCGCCCCCGCGGACGAGCTTGATCGGGGGGACGAGCACCGGTTCCTCGTAGAGATCGTTGGCGAGCGGGTTGAAGCTCCCCGGGAACGGACCGCCGACGTCGCCGACGTGGCACTGGCTGAAGATCCAGGAGAAGATCCGGCCCTCGTGGACCACCGGCGCGAACATGCCGACGTCCATCGCGTGGGTGCAGCCGATCCACGGGTCGTTGTGGAAGAACACATCGCCCTCACCGATGCCGGGATTCTGGCCTCGGTTCTCCATCGTCCATTTGATCGGCAGGTCGCCGAGCGCCGCGAACCACTGAATTGACGGTCCGGCCATCAACAGGTCGGCGGTCTCGGTGAGCAGCGCCGTGTTGAAGTCGTCCATGTACACGATCACCGGCGAGCCCGAGACGCGCCGGATCGTGTCGGAGTGATCGAGGTTGATGCTCCAGAAGCGGTTGCGGAGAACCTGATAGGTGACCGGGTCGATGTCGAGGTCGAACTCGGTGTGAAGCCGAACCTCGGGGGGAAGGCGCAGCTCGGCTGCGGGCGGCGGTACGTACGAGTAACGGAATCGGCCGTCCCACGCCGTGTCGTTCAGGAAGGCGGGATCGACCTCGGGCCGGCGGAGGATCCCGTCTGGGGTGCTTGTCGGTTCGTGTGAGTCACTGTGCATGAAAGCCTCCGTCGATCGGCAGCGTGTGCCCGGTTATCCAGCGCGCGTCATCGGAGGCGAGAAAGGCGACGACGGCAGCCACGTCCTCGGGTCTCGGCATCCCCGGGATCGGGGTCTGTGTCTCGAGCAGTCGACGCATCGCTTCCGGATCGGGCGCTCGCGCGATGTGACCTGCGACGAGATCGGTCATGACGGCGGTCGGAGCGACCGCGTTCACGCGGATCCCGAGCGCGGCGTACTCGATCGCCGCCGCCCGGGTCAATCCGACGAGCCCCGCTTTGGAGAAGGTGTACGGGGTCATGTTGGGCTTGCCGGCAAGCCCCGTGGAGGACGACGTGTTGACGATCGCCCCACCGCCTCCGGCGAGCATGGCCTTGACACCGCGACGCAGGACGTAGAACGCGCCGGTGGCGTTGACGCCCATCACGTCTCGCCATGACTCGTCCGTGGTCTCGTGCAGCGGCGTCTGCTGTCCGACGATCCCGGCGTTGTTGAAGATGACGTTGATCTGTCCGTAGGCCTCGAGCGCGGCATCGAACGCGCGATCGACAGCCGCGCTGTCGGCCGTGTCGACGTGTACCGCCAGCGCGTCCGGCAGGGTGGCGACGACGGCCTGCGCCCCGCTGCGGTCGAGGTCCGCGACGACGACCCTGGCGCCCTCTAGGGCGAACCTTTGCGCCGTCGCGCGTCCCAGCCCGGAGGCGCCGCCGGTCACGAACGCGACCTTCCCCTCGAAGCGCCGGCCGAACGCGCTCGCCGCGGCCGAGGCATCCGGGCGATGCCGCTGGGCAGGCGCCTCGATCATCCGATCACAGAACGGCGCTGTCGCGCCCAAATTGAATTCCATGTCATCACCACTCGCTCCATCCCGAGAACTCCTCACTCGGCCGCCCCTCGACGGTGAATTCGGATTCACTCGGGTATAGCCCGAGTTTCACCGCGCTTGCCGGCGGCGTGGAGGCGAGTGTGGACTTACTCGCGCTCGGACGGCGCACGACGGGTTACTTGACGATGTTGCCGGCGTCGATCGGGAGCGCGACACCGGTGATGAACTTCGCGGCATCCGAGCACAGGAACAACACTGCGTCGGACACGTCGCTCGGCTCGATCCACGCCACCCCGGGCAGGATGTTGAGGCCCTCGAACGGTTCGCGCACGTCGTCCTCGGTCGGGCTCTCGAGGTGCGGAGCGAATAGCTCGAACGTCGCAGCGTTGATCACCAGCGGGGTCCGCACGGTCGTCGGGCACACGGCGTTAACGCGGATCCGGTACGGGCCTGCTTCTTGGGCCAGGACCTTCATCAGCCCGACGACGCCGTGCTTGGCGGCCGTGTAGTGCGCGGTATTCGCGTACGCGCGCAGGCCGGCCGTCGAACTCGTCAGGACGACGCTGCCGCCCTCGCCACGTTCGACCATCGAGGGAAGGGTCGCGCGCACCGTGTTGAACACGCCGGTCAAGTTGATGTCGATCATGTCCTTCCACTGCTGCTCGGTCATCTCCCAGGCGACCGCCCAGGAGCCAATGCCGGCGTTGGCACAGACGATGTCGATCTTCCCGAGCTCGGACAAGCCTGTGTCGGCCGCCTGCTGGAGCTCAGACAGCGAGCGCACGTCAGCGACGGCCTTGACCGCGCGGCGGCCCATGCCCTCAATCTCCTTGACGGTCGCGTCGAGATCGTCCTCGCTGGCGAGCGCGTAGGAGATGGTCTCGACGTCGTTCGCGGCGATGTCGACCGCGATGATGTCCGCGCCTTCCGCCGCAAGTCGCACCGCGTGTGAGCGGCCCTGCCCGCGGCCGGCCCCAGTCACGAGCGCGACCTTCCCGTCAACGAGTCCCATCTGTGTCAGTCTCCTTCCGCGGTCTTGTCCAACTTCGCTGCGCCCGGACCGTATCACACGAAGTGAGGTCAGTTCAATCCGATTAGCCGGCAGGCGGCGCTCGGACAGGAGTGCGCGCCGACGCGAGGGCTTAGTTGCCGGCGCCCGACGGCACGACGACCGCCCGCCCGAGTACTTCACCGCTCCGGAGCTTGCGGTACGCGCTGATCGCGTCGTCGAATCCGAACACCTCTGCCTCGGAGTGGATCGCACCGGTCGCCGCGAGCGCGACGACCTCGGCCAGCTCCGCCAGCGTTCCCCACGTCGGCATGCGCACGGTCGTCTCGTACGGGATCAGTCCGGGCGCGACCCGCAGCTCGCCGCCACCGCGGCCGACGAACGTGACGTCGCCACCTTGGGCGACGGATCCCGCCGCGATTGCGAGCGTGGCGTCGCTGCCGACGAAGTCGAGCACGACGCTCGCTCCGTCCGGACCGGTCTCGCTCCGGATGTCGTCGGGCGTGAGGCCGTCCGCCGAGAGCACTACGTCGGCGCCGGCCGCCTGTGCCATCTCGAGCGCCGCGGTCCGGACGTCGACCGCAACGATCCGCGCCGGCGTGATCGCCTTGAGAACCTGGACCGCCATGTGTCCCAGCCCGCCTACGCCCAGCACGACCGCGGTGCTGCCGGGCCGGAGTTGATGGAGCGACAGCTTTGCGGCGTGATACGAGGTGAGGGCCGCGTCGGTGAGCGGCGCCGCGTGCACGGGATCGAGGCCCGGAGCCGGCACGAGGTAGCGCGTGTGCGGGACGAGCAGATACTCCGCGAGTCCGCCGTCGCGCCCGAGGCCGCCGCCATGGGGGCCGCTCTGGGTGCGGGCGCATGCGTTGTCGCGCCCGTCCGCGCACTGCCAGCAGGTTCCGCAGCCCCACCGGCTGTAGACGACTACCGGATCGCCGACCTCGACGCCCGACGCGTCCGGGCCAAGCGCCGCGACGCGCCCGGCGGTCTCGTGGCCGAGCGTGAACGGAAGCTCGTACGGATACACGCCGGGTTGCGCACCCATGATGTGGATGTCCGAGCGGCACAGGCCCGCCGCGCCCACCTCGACGAGCACCTCCGAGCCGCTCGGCTCGGGCACCGGCACATTGCCGACGACTGGGTCTGATTGCCATTCGGTCAGGCGTATGGCCCGCATCGTTGTCGCGCTCACTACAGCCGCTCCAAGGTCACGAAATGAACGAACTGAACTCAGTTAGGATGGTACACTAGGTTCGTGATAAGGGGGAAGCCCGCGACCAGGAGTCCCTCGTGAGCGACGGTGGCCGCGTCGCCGGCAAGGTCGCGCTGATCACGGGCGCGGCCCAGGGGATGGGAGCCGCCCACGCGCGGGCGCTCGCGCGTGAGGGCGCCACGGTGGCGATCGCGGACATCGCGGCGGAACCCGGCGAGCAGCTGGCGAACGAGTTGCGGGGCGCCGGCGCCGAGGCGACCTACCACGACCACGACGTGACCGATGCCGGCGCCTGGACGGACCTCGTCGCCGCCGTAGAGCAGCGCCACGGTCCGATCGGCGTGCTCGTCAACAACGCGGGGATCCAGGTCCGCTCGGTGGGCATCGAGGCCGACGACGACGAGTGGGCGAAGGTCACCGCGGTGAACCAGCGCGGCGTGTTCCTGGGGATGCGTGCTGTGATACCGGGGATGGTGCGAAACCGCGGAGGCTCGATCGTCAACGTCGCCTCGGTCGCGGCGGTGGTCGGCATGGCCGGATCGATCCCGTACCAGGCGAGTAAGGCAGCGGTCCTCGGACTCACTCGAGGGGCGGCGGTCTCGTACGGACACGACAATATCCGCGTGAACGCCATCTGCCCCGGCCTGGTCATCACAGGGATGACTCAGAGCGCATCGTCGGGATCGGTGGACGCGCTGAAGGCTAGGATCCCGCTTGGCCGCGACGGTCGGCCCGAGGAGATATCCGGGGCGGTCGTGTTCCTGGCCTCGGATGAGTCGTCCTACATCACCGGCGTTGCGTTGCCGATCGACGGCGGATTCGTCGCGCTTTAGAGGCTGCCGCTCACGTCGAGCGGCGCAGCCTCCTCCACTCGGAGGAGGTTGACGCCGACGAGCGTGGGATCGCGGAGGGCGCCGTCCGCGGCAATGACTCCGAGTGCCTCCTCGCCCCATCGGGCGTGGTCAAAGTAGGCCTCGATGTAACCGAGACGCGTGGTGTCCTCGAGCAGCCCGATCGGGCGCTGACCTTCGACGTCGAGCGGCTCGCACTCGACCTCGTTGAGCACCCGGTTGACGATCAGTCGCCGCACGCCAAAGGCCCCGTCCACCGTGTCCCGGACACGGTCTGCGAGCGCGCTGAACACGCTCCACGCGGAGCCCGTGTCGACCCCGGGCGCGCGGTCGGCCTCGATCATGAACTTCGACAGGGCTAGCTGGCCGTCGACGCGATCGAGCAGCACGCTCTCCTCGACGTCGCAGGACCGCAGCCGGTAAAGGCAGTTGACGTGATCCTGGGCCACCATCTCGTTCTGCTCGGCGGTGAACGCGAGCGTCTCGCCAGGCGTGAAGCGCAGCACGACGAAGCGCCATGCTCGAGGGCGCTGCTTCCATCCCCCGTTCACGTCAGCCTGGGCGACCGCGCGATTTGTGTAGTAGCTGAGCAGCGACGGCATCGGACGCAGCAGATCCTGAGCCATCCGTACGTGCACCTGCGTGTAGTGGCGCTCGCACTCCTCCGGGGCGCGAGAGGGCGTCGGATCGAAGCGCCCGATGACCTTGCCCATGGCCGCGGCCGGTCCCGTCAGAGCTCAGTGTGCCGTCGCGCCGTTCGGGCTCGCGGCCGTGGTGGGGACGGCCGACAGCGGCATGAACCCGCGCGTGATGTTTCCCTCGGTCAGCTCGGCCCCCTTGAGTTGTGCGCTGATCCGACCCTCGACGATCACGATCACGCGATCGCAGAGATCCGCGAGCTCCTCGAGGTCACTCGAGCTGACGACCACCGCGGCTCCATTTTCGGCGGCGGCGACGAGCTCCCGGTGGAGGTCGGCCTTGGCGCCGACGTCGACGCCCTGCGTCGGCTCGTCGAGCAGGAACACCGACGGCTTCTGAGACAGCCACTTGCCGAACAGGATCTTCTGCTGGTTGCCGCCGCTGAAGATGCTGAGCGGCTCGTTGACCGCGGTAGCCGGTCTGACTGACAAGCGCTCGAACCACTCCTTCGTCCTTTGCGTCTCGGTTCGTTTGCTCAGACGCAGGCCCTTCCAGAACGGCTTCAGGTCCGGCAACGTCAGGTTTTCCCTGGCGCTCATGGTCATGACGCCGCCGCCGATCTTCCGATCGGGAGCCAGGTAAGCGATTCCGCGGCCGATCGCGACGTCCGGCCGTCCGGCCGGAAGCGCCTCACCGGTAAGCACCACCTCACCCGAGGTCCGAGGGAGCGCGCCGAAGCTCGCGCCCAGCACGTTGTCGCGTCCCGAACCGGCGAGGCCGGCGATGCCGACGATCTCGCCGCGTTCTACGCTGAACGACACGCCCGCAAGCGCCCCGGCGCGCAGATCCTTGACCTCGAAGACGGTCTCATGGTCGCGTCCCGCCGCCCTCGTGGCCTTCTCACGGCGCGACTCGGACTCCTCGGCCAGCAACTCCTCGCCGGCGAGCAGCCCAACGATCGCAGCATGATCGAAGTCGGTGACAGGGCCTGCCCCGACAACCCTCCCGTCCCGGAACACGGAGACCTTGTTCGCGACGCGGAACACCTCTCCGAGGTGGTGGGTCACGTACAGCACACCGACGCCGGTTGCCGCCATCGCGCTGACGCGATCGAGCAGATGGTCCACCTCGTCGACGGGAAGCGTCGCCGTCGGCTCGTCGAGCACGAGCAGACACGCGGGGTACTGTGGATCCTCGCGCAGCGCGCGGGCGATGGCTACACCCGTGCGCTCCGAGGCACTCAAGGTGGCGACGAGGGCCCGTGGGTCGATCTCGAGGCTGAGCCGCTCGAGGTCCGCCTTGGATTGCTTGTAGGTGGCCTTCCCGTTGATCGTCCCGAACTGGGTGGGGAAGCCGGAGCCGAGCGCCATGTTGTCCAGGACGGACAGTGTCGAGACGAGCCCGAGGTCCTGCTGGACGAACCGGCATCCGAGCCGGTAGGACTGCACGGGTGACTGGAGGGGTAGGTCTTGACCCTCCACCCGGATACCACCGCCCGGATCGGGCGCGTGGTATCCGGAGAGGATCTTGATCAGGGTCGATTTCCCCGATCCGTTCTGCCCCAGGAGGGCGTGAACCTCGCCGGGCTCGATCGTCATGCTGACGCCTGCCAGCGCCTTGGTGCGCGTGAATGTCTTCGACACGCCCTCAACTTCGAGCACGGCACTCATCGTGTCCTCCTGGAGTGAGTCACCTTCGGGATTCCTTTACGAACTCAGATGCCAGAGCTTCAGGAACTGGGCCTGGGCATCGGTCGGAGCGCTCCAGTTCGTCGTCGATCCGATCGTGTCCTTGGTGAGCAGCTGGGTTGGCTGCTCGGCCTCCTGGGTCAGCGGGACGGTCATGCCCTCGGCGTTACGGAAGGCGATGTCCATGTCCTCGTAGGCCTGGTAGCCCGGATCGAAACCGGTCCACGCGGCCTCCTGGCCCGTCTTCAGCGCGGCGACGCCGGCCTGGTCGGCGGCCTCCCCGATCACCTTGACCTTGAGACCAGCGGCGGACAGTGCCGAGGTCACGCCATCGGCGAACGGACCGTCGTCGAACACGAGATAGTTCGCGCCCGAGTCCGACCGGAGCGCCGACACCAACTCGCTCCCCGTCTTTCCGGCGACGAGGTCGGGGATCGTGATGTTGGTCGTAGAGGTCTTGCAGCCTGGGCACTGCGCCTTGACCTCGTTGCCGAAGCCGGTCGTGAAACCGTCGAGGATCGGGTACGCGGGCACGTGTTCGATCACCGCGTTGCCCTTGCCGCCCGAGTCGGAGATGAAGTAGTCAGCGACGATCTTGCCCATCAGTGCATCTTGGGCGTAGGCGTCTACCTGACCGATGACCGGGTCCGTTACCGAGACCGGATACACCGAGTCCAGGATCCACTTCGCGCCGGCGCTCTTCGCCAACGCCAGCTGCGACGCGGTCAGCGGTAGGCCCGCTTCGACGAGGTACTGGGGATGCTTGGCGAGTGCGGTGGTCTCCGCTTGCGTGAACGTGCCCGGGTTGGCGGGGTCGTAGCTGACCAGCGAGTAATTCCAGCCCGCCATCTTGGCCAGCTTCGCCAGGCCTTGCTGAATGATCACGTTCGAGGGGTTGTTGGTCCCTAGCATCACGATCGTCTTGCCCTTCGGCGGTGCCGAGGTGAGCGGGGTCGTGATGTTGATGCTCGTCGGCACCGCCTTATACGGCGCGAGAGCGGATGCCGCGGCGCTGGTCGATGCGGAGCCTGACGACCCCGACGAGCTAGAGCCACTCGATCCCGATGAGGCGGATGAGGTCGACGAACTCGAGGAACTGGACGAGCCACACGCCGCGGCCGCGAGTGCGAGAGCGAGCATGCCAATGATCGCTGCGAATGCGCGGGGCCGTGGCCGTCCTCCCCTGCGGCTATCGAGCTGTGTCATGTATGTCTCCTTTCGCATGTGAATACGAATCGTGGTTTCAACTGAGTTTCACAACGTCAGTGCGGGCGGATACGGCAGATACTTCAGTTGGGTGAGGAGCCGGCGCTCGAGCTCGCGGTGGCGCCGGACGCCGCGACAGCCTCGACGGGATCCTCCAACCCGGAACCGGGTTCCCCGGGTCCACCCGGTGAGCCGCGGCGGACTATGCCCTTGAGCCGCTGTCCCAGAGCCGAGGGCGAGCGCTTGATCGACAGCGCGACCGCGATGATCAGCGCCACACCGTTGAACATGTCGCTGAGCCAGGCGGCTCCTGAGACTAGCTGCAGCCCCTGGACGCCCGTTGCCAGTACGTAGATCGCCAGCAGCGTCCCCCAGACGTTGAACCGTCCGGGGATCAGCTGCGTAGAACCGAGGAAAGCGGCGGCGAACGCGGGCAGGAGAAGGGTGGAGCCGAAGTCAAGCGACGGCCCGTTCAGAGAGGAGAACATGACCCCCGCCAGACCGGAGATGGTCGCCGACGTCACGAGCGCGAACGTCGTGTAGCGGTTGATCCGCACGCCGGAGAGGCGGGCCGCGTCGGGGTTGCCGCCGATGGCGTACAGGTAGCGTCCGACCGGTGTGTGCGCGGTCAGCCACCACAGAATGAACGCGAGAATGATCAGGTAGAGAACGACGATCTGGAACCCGCCGACGGTGGTTTGCGTGAGGTTGTTCCACGCCGTCGACGTCGGGGGGATCGGCTGGCTGTTCGACGAGATGATCACCTCGACCGCGGCGAGGACGGATCCCATGCCGAGCGTCGCGATGAACGAGTTCACGCCGAGCTTGACCACGATGAACGCGTTGGTGAAGCCGATCGCGACCGCGATCGCGATCCCCGCGATGATCGCGGGCGCGACCGCCCAATGGTTGTTGTTCATCAGGACGATCGTGAGGATCCCGGACACGTTCGCCGTGGCCCCCACGGACAGGTCGTAGAGGCCGGCCGCGAGCGGGATGAGGACGGCGAGGCCGATCATGCCGGTCACTGCCTGCTGGGCGGCGACGCTGTGCAGCGTCGACGTGGTCAGGAACTGGGAAGGCACCCAGAGCCCGAACACGATGATGAACAGGGCCCAGAGGTAGAGGCCGCTGAAGCGGTCGAAGCCGGTGTTGAACTTCCGGCTCCGGGTCTTCTCCGGGGTCTGCTCGGGAGTCTTCTCGCTAACGGTTACCACCGCGCGTTCCCCCCCATATGGCGGGTGGACGCCGGTCCGCTGAAGTCGACTCTGTTTGAAGCTCGCACCGACGCGGCGCGGGAACCATCTCGCATGGGAAGCACCTTCTCCTCGGAGGTGAATTGAACTCAAGTCGGGATCCTAAACAGGGATCGCCCGGCTGTCAAGTTGATCATGCGTTAGGGAACGAGAGTGCCCGATCTATACGGATGCTGAGGCCGTTCAAGCACTCTGTCGGCGCCAGCCCGACGGCTACGCAAGCGCGCCCGACAGAAGTGCCTTCACCTCAACAACGGCATCCATGGCGGCCGGGAGGGTTGTCCCTTCGGGGACGAAGTTGAAGCGCCGGCACCCAAGCTCGAGATACGGCTCGAGCGCCTCGGCGATCGCTTCGGGCGGACCACAGGGCGCGTAGCGCTCGAACCGCTCGAACGGGAGCGAGTACGCGCCTTCCATGGCGGTCGCGAGCCGGCGCCGACCCTCCTCGCGCGAGGGGCCGAACCCGGCCCACAGCTGGAGGGTATGGCTCCAGCGCACGCCGGTTCGGCCGGCGTCGGCCGCGGCGGCATCGATCATGCCGACCGCCTCAGCGAACCTCCGCGGTGAGACCCACAGAGCAAGCCAGCCGTCCCCGAGCTGTCCCGCGCGAACCAGGGCGGCGTCGGCCCGGCCGCCCACGAGCATCGGAATCGGCGTCGTCGGCGCCGGGCGGATCGCGCCGTGGAGGTCGAAGAACTGCCCGTGGAAGTCGATGTCCTCGCCCTGCATGAAGAGCCGCACGCATCGCAATGCCTCGGTGGTCCGCGCGCCGCGCTCGCGGGGATCGATCCCGCACAACTCGAGCTCCGTCGGATCGTCTCCCCCGACGCCGACGCCGAACGTGAATCTCCCCGGGGCGAGCTGGGCAAGCGTGGCTAGCTGGCGCGCCACCACCGCCGGGTGGCGCAGAGCGAGCAGGTAAACGCCGGTCTGCACCGACAGCGCCGGATGGGCGGAGAGGAGTGCGGCCGCCTGGATCAGGCCGTCGGCGCCGTGGCCGTTGGCGAAGCTGACATGGTCGCCGACGGTCAGGTGATTGATGCCTGCCGCCACGGCGTGTCCAGCGAGCTCTGACAACCGCCCCGACCACGCGCCGAGGTCCTGCTCGCGCAGGACGACTCCCACCCGGATCGGGTCGACGCTCACGGTCCTGTTGCTCGGCCTAGGTGGACGCGGCGCGTTCGGCGGTCGCCGTCGCGGCCGCCTGCAACCCGAACACCAGCGCGCAGGCGAGACCTCCGGCGTAGGCGCGGTTGAACACGCCGCCGGCGTCGGCCCCGGCGGCCAAGAGGCCCGGGATCGCCTGCGCCGATTCGTCGAGCACCCGCGCTTGGGGGTCGATTCGCAGCCCGCTGAATGTGAAGGTGATCGCGGGAATGACCTCGATCACGTAGTACGGGGGCGTGAGCAGCGGCACGGCGTCGAGCCGGCGATCCGGGTCCGGGTTGCCGGCCTCGCACTGGCGGTTGAACTCGATGAGGGTGTCCCGAGAGGCGGGACCGGGATAGCCCCATTCTTCGGGCAGCGCCTCGAACTCGTCGATCTCCTCGGCGATCGCTGCCCGGGCGCCACGCCGGTACGCGAGCTGGAACTTGTCGAGCGGCTCGACACCCTCGACGTACGACGCCATCTCCCACTCGTCATGGACGCGCTGGTCGTACACAAGCAGCGCCCGGGCCTCGGGCTGCTCGAGCACGTACAGCGTGTTCAAATGATCGCCGATCGTCTCGTCGCAGAAGCGCTTGCCGTCCAGGTTCAACAGGACCCCGTGCTCGGAGTGGTAGAAGGTGAGATCGGTGAACTCGTAGGGATTGTTGTAGGCGACCTTCGACGGGATCAGGTGGCCGTAGAAGCCGGCGTTCGGCGGTCCGAACCCGGCCCCGACCGATAGCCCGAGCCGCAGTCCGTCGCCGGTGCTGTGGGTGTTGGCGCGCAGGGGCAGATCGCCGGCCAGCGGATGGATGTGCTCGGCGCGAAGCCCGGGATCGCCCCCGAAGCCGCCGGTGGCCAGGAGCGTGGAACGTGCTCGGATCTCGCGGCTCTCGCCCGAGCCGTTCTGTATCTCCGCGCCGACCACGGCTCCATCCTCAAACAGGAGCCGCTCCGCGGTCCACCCGACGAGCAACTCGCCGTGCTCGCGGACCAGCCGATCGCAAGCCAGCAGATAGTTCGCCATGTCGGTCTGGGATCCGCGCCCATAGCCCAGCACGGTGACCGGATCCGCCATGTGAACGCCGAGCGAGCGAACCCACTCGACCGCCTCCGCGTATTGCTCGACGACTTCGGCCGACAGGGCCGGATCAGCGTCCGGGTTGACCTCGCGCATCACCTCGACTGTAGGCGCGGTCCAGATGAAGCCGGCGTACATCGCGGAGCCGCCGATCGCGGGTCCCTTCTCAACCAGGGTCACGCTTGCTCCGTCGCTGCACGCGCGCGCCGCCGCGCTCATCCCGGCCATGCCGCCGCCGAAGACCAGGAGATCGATGACCGCGTCCGAATCTGACATCACTTGACCTCCGCTGCTCCCTCTGATTGACGGTGAAACGCGCGGGATTGTACGCCCGAGCGAACATGAGCTTACTTCAGTTCGGCTCGTGTGTCGACGTCGCCGCCGATGTGGTCGCGGACGTCGTCGGGGCTCGCCCGCGCGCTCGTGCGTCCCCGAGTC
>CAWCEF010000016.1:0-78228 GCA_963794515.1 uncultured Solirubrobacterales bacterium
GCGGACGTCGTCGGGGCTCGCCCGCGCGCTCGTGCGTCCCCGAGTCGGTCAGTCGTTCTGGTTGCGCGCAACCCGCGGGTCACCGCGGCGGCCCATCACGACCCAGATCGCGTCGACCCGCTCGCGGCCAACGTTGAACAACCGGTGCGGCATCGTCGAGTCGAACGAGATCGAGTCACCTGGCCCGAGGTCGTAGGTGTCAAAGCCGATCGTCACGCACAGGCGACCGCTGAGCACGTGGCCGTACTCACTGCCGGAGTGGCGCATGAGCGAGTCCTCAGCGCACGACTCGCTGCCGACCTCGTATACGACCTTGAAGAAGTCGATGATCTGTGGCGTCTGCGGCGTCAGCCGTTCCCACTGGACGCCGGAATCGAGGTGGATGGTCTTTCCGCGTCCCGTCCGCACGACCGGGTCGAAGGTGCCCGGGGGGGTCTCGTCCGGCGGCCCGGCGTCGGCGTCCGGCCGCGACGGTGCACCGTGCCCTTTGCCCGGGCCGGACCGTTCGGGGCTCGCTCGCCGGCGCGATTGCCCGAGCATGAGCTCGTCCAAGGACAGCCCGAGCTCGCTGACGATCGCGTACAGGGTCCCGACCGAGGGGGAGGCCTTGCCGAGCTCGACCTGCGAGATCAGGCTGGGCGAAACGTGGACCCGTCGCGCGAGCTCGCGCACGCCGATCTCCTGGCGAAGCCGCTCCTCGCGCAAGAGCCGCCCGATCGCCTCCGGCTCGACCCCGTTACGGGCCGATGGATCCTGCAGCTGCTGCTCATCCACCGGTTCGATCTCCGCTCGCGCCTTCAACTCCGAGGACTGTAGCCAGATAGTCCCAGTCGCGATTGAAGCGATATGAGTAGCTCGCGGGCGGCTGGGGCGACTGGGTCTCGAGAAACCGGACGCGGCGCTCGCTGTTGTTGTAGAAGGCGTGCACGCAGCCGACGCCGGTCCACAGGATGTCGCCCGGCCCGAGCGTGAACGTCTCGCCGTCCGCCATCGCCTCGACCTCGCCGTCGAGCACGTAGTACGTCTCCTCGAACGGATGGTCGTGGGGGAGTGCGGCGCCGCCGGGGTGGTACTCGACCATGAACATCGCGTGGAGCGCCGCCCCCAGGCGCTGGTCGACAAGCATCTTGACCGCGATCCCGCTGTAGCCGAGCAGCGCGGTGGCCATGCTCGCGGACACCGTCGGCGCGTCGGCGGCCGCGCCGACCTTGAGCCTGTCGACATCCATCTCGTCCGGGCCGAGCCGAAAGAACCTACGCGTGCGGGGATCGCGGATGTCGATCGCGCTGCCGTCGTCCTGAGGGACCCGCTCGCCCGTCCAGAAGGTCTCCGGCGGCCCGGAGAGGCGAGGGGCTGGTGCCTTCATCTCGAGCCACGCAGCGGCGCCGGCCGCGGCGTTGCGCCAGGCGTGAGGCACGCCGACCGGTAGCAGCCCGCATTCGTCGGGGGCGAGCCGGTAGGTACGCCCGTCGACGATCACGCTGGGGTTGCCCGACAGGACGTAGAAGCTCTGCTCGGTCGAATGGACGTGCGTGTCGACCGACCCGTCGGGATCTAGCTCGCACCGGGCAAAGCCGGTGTGCACGGAGCCGACGCGCCGGCTGACGAGGACGGCACGCCGAAGTCCCCGCGCGCGGTCAGCGAGCGCGGCTGGGATGGCCGGTTCGATCTCGTCCGCTCGCTGAAGATGAAACAACCCGGTCCGGTCCGTCACGCGAGCGACCTTAGTGCCCGGAATCGAGCATTGTCAATTGCTGCTGCACGTATAGTGGAACTGGACGAGGCCATTCCGGCTCCGGTTGCCGCGGCCTCTCAGGCCGTGAGCCAGCCGCCGTCGACCGCGAGGTTGACGCCGTTGACCGCGGTGTTCTCGAGCAGGAACACAGCGGCGTCGGTCACCTCGTCCATCGTCACTAGGCGCCCGATGGGCGTCCGCTCCTGCACGCGCGCGAGCATCTCGACCGCGCCCGCCCAGGCCGGGCTGTCGCCGACGATCCCAGGGTGGATGCCGTTCACGCGCACGGGGGCAAGCTCGATTGCGAGTGTCCGCACCATTGCCGTCACGGCTCCGTTCACGCTCGTCACCGTGGTCGACCCGGGATATGGTCGATCCTTCGCCAGTCCGCCGAACAGGAGCACCGAGGTGCGCTCGTGCATTCGCTGGTGCAGGCAGTGCAGGACCTCGGTGTAGCCGACCACCTTGAGCGTTGCCAGCCGGCTCGCGCGCCGGAGGTCGTAGTCGCGGACGCTGTTCGCGTCGCGCTCGACGGCGGCGAGCACGATGTGGTCGACGGTGCCAACCGGCTCGAGCGCGGCGGCGATGCCTTCCGGCTCGGTCAGATCGAGGGCGATCGCGGTCCCGGCGCCGATCTCGTCGGCTACCGCCCGAGCACGCTCCGCGTCCCGCCCGGTGATGACGACGTTCCGACCGGCGCGGGCGAATCGTTCGGCCAGGCACCGCCCGAGGCCGCGCGTGCCGCCGACAATCACCGTCGCTTCGGGCATCCGTCTTCTCCGTGCATTGGCGTGAGTTTTACGTCAGCGCGCGAGTCGGCGGCGTGGCGAGCGCCGCTTGCCTAAGCCCAGGCGCTCTGCTAGAAGCTCGGCTGCACAGGACTGTGCAGTGTCGGCAGACACATCGGACTCGAGCTAGGCGAGGTGGAGAGAGATGGCGGATCGGGTTTTGACGACGCATGCGGGGAGCTTGCCCCGGCCGGATGAGTTGGCGGACATGATTTGGGCGCGGATGGATGGGGAGCAGGTCGACGACGGCGAGCTGGCGGAGAAGATCGATTCGGCGGTCGGCGAGGTCGTCGCCAAGCAGCGCGAGGTCGGCCTGGACGTGATCAGCGACGGCGAGATGAGCAAGACGGGGTTCAGCACCTACGTCAACGACCGGTTCTCAGGGTTCGGCGGCCGCTCGGAGTTTCAGTCCGATGACGTCGCTCCGTTCCCGAATCTGGCGATGAAGCTGTTCGCGACGCCGTCGATGGCGCATTTGATCTTCTCGAACTGTGTCGGGCCGGTGGAGCTGTCGGATAAGCAGGCGGTGCATCGGGATATCGCCAGGTTCAAGGCGGCTTTGGGGGACGCCGATTCGTCGTCGGCGTTTATGGGGACGATCAGCCCGGGGCAGATCGCGTTCAACTATCCCGATCAGCACTACGGCTCGCATGAGAAGTATCTCGCGGCGTGCGCGGACGCACTGAGGTACGAGTACCAAGCCATCATCGATGCGGGCTTCAATTTGCAGGTCGATTCGCCGGATATGGCGATGGCGGCGCATTCCCGGTCGGTCGGGTCGAGCGTGGGGGATTGGCATCATCATCTCCCGCTCGCGGTCGAGGCCTTGAATGGCGCGCTCGAGGGGATCCCCGCCGATCGGGTTCGCCTGCATGTGTGTTGGGGGAACACCGGCACCCCGCACACGCATGACGTTCCGCTCTCGGACATCATCGATCACGTCCTGAACGTCGATGCGGGGACGATCTATGTCGAGGGTGGGAACCCTCGCCATTCGCACGAGTGGCGCGTGTTCCGGGACGTCGAGCTTCCCGCCGAGAAGTCGGTGATCCTCGGCGTGATCGATGTGAAGACGAACTATGTCGAGCATCCGCGCGTGGTCGCGGACCGGCTTGTCAACGTCGGTCAGTACGTCGGCAAAGATCGTTTGCTGGCCGGCACCGACTGCGGGTTTGACACGTTCATCCGCTGGTCGCTGGTCGATCCCGGCGTCGCCTGGCTCAAACTCCGGTCCCTCGTCGAAGGCGCCGAGATCGCATCCGGCGAGCTCTGAGGCGGTTGCCGGTCTGACCAGCGCCGCCCGGCACTGGTCAAAGCTACTTGACGCGCGAGACGCCCTCTGTTTAGGATCGCGCGACACGGTGTTTATCGCTACGTAGCGTCTGCTTTAACGCGCGGCCAGGTGACGGACGCGTGGGCGGCAGCCCGCGAACGAGGCCGAGGAGGGAGAACCCAATGAGAAGGACCGCCCGATCCCATTCGCGCGGATCGGTTGCCGCCGTCGCCGGCCTCGCCGCGGTCGTGCTTGTGCTGGCGGCCTGTGGGTCGTCAAGCAGTAGCTCTACAAAGAGCGCGACCAGTAGCTCCAGCGCGGCCGCGACCAGTTCAACCGCCGCCAGCTCAGGCAAGCACCTGAAGATCGCGTACATGTCGTTCGCGGTCGCCAACAGCTACGACGCGCCGATGCTCGCCGCGGCCCAGGCGGTCGCGTCCGACAACAACGCGTCGCTGACGGTGTTCGACGCCAACAACGACCCGAACAAGCAGTTCTCGCAGCTGCAGGACGTGATCACCACTGGCGGCTACGACGGCATCATCACCCAACCGATCGAGAGCACGAACCTGATCCCGCTCGTCCAGCAGGCGATCAGCAAAGGGATCAAGGTCGTCAACATCGACCAGATCCTCGGACCGAAGCTCAACACGTTCGCCAAGCAGGTGCCCGGCATGTCGGGCAACGTGACCTTCGTCCCAACCGAGCTCGGGAACAAGTTCGGCGCCCTCGTCATTCAGGCGTGCAAGGCCCACAACCTCAACCCGTGCAACGTCGGATATCTCTACGACATCAAGGCGTCCGCGCTCGACGTCGCTCTGCGCTCCGGCTTTAACCAGGCGATCGCGTCTGACCCGTCGGTGAAGGTCGTCGCCGAGGGCCAGGACTTCTTCACGCCCGCGGAGGGGCTCAAGGCCGCCCAGGACATGATCCAGGCGAACTCCAACATCAACCTGATCGCCGGCTCCGACCAGGGGATCGAAGGCGCATCGCAGGCCATCGGCAGCAAGAAGATCGTGCTCGTCGGCTACGGCGGCTCTGCCGCCGGCGTGAACGGCGTGAAAGCGGGGACGTGGTTCGGCACCGTCCAGCAGACCCCGGCCACCGAGGGCCGGGTCGGCACGCAGCAGGTGATTGCGGCGGCCCGCAATGGCACTAGCGCGGCGGCGGTCGATCCGTTGGCCTCGCTGCCGAACGGCGGCGTGATCATCAAGTCGAACGCGGCCCAGTTCAATCCCGAATGGCCGGGGTAGACGACCGCGAGCCGGCGCGCCGCCGGGTGCTCGTCGAGCTTCGTCAGCTCGGCAAGCAGTTCGGCGGCGTGCAGGCGCTGGACGACGTCTCGATGACGATCGAGACGGGGACGGTGCATGCGGTTGTCGGCGAGAATGGCGCCGGGAAGTCAACGCTGGGGAAGATCATCGCCGGCGCGATCGCCCCGGACACGGGCGACGTTCTGGTCGACGGGGACCCGGTGTCGTTTCGCTCGCCACGCGACGCGCTGGCCTACGGCGTCGCGGCGATCGCGCAGGAGCTACTTGTGGTCCCGCGCCTGTCGGTCGCCGAGAACGTGTTCCTCGGCGCCGAGCCCCGCCGCGTCGGGTGGGTCCAGCGTGCGACGCTGCGCCGGCGCTTCGAGGCGCTCGCCGGCGAGGCCGGGTTCGTGCTGCCCCCGGACCGGCCGGCGGGTCAGCTCCGGACGGCCGAGCAACAGCAGATCGAGATCCTCCGCGCGCTCGCCCGCGACGCCCGGCTGATCGTTATGGACGAGCCGTCGGCCGCACTCAGCGGTCCCGACACCGCTCGTCTGCACGAGATCATCCGCTCACTGGCGAAGTCCGGTAAGAGCGTTCTGCTCGTCTCCCACTTCCTCGGCGAGGTTCTCGAGCTCGCCGACACGATCACGGTCCTGCGCGACGGGCGGCTGGTATCGACCGAGCCGGCCTCGACCCAGACCGAAGATTCGCTGATCCGCGCGATGCTCGGCAGGCCGTTGGGAGCCGCGTTCCCGGCCAAAACCGCGCCACAGGCGAACGCCCCGGTCGCGCTGGCGGTGCGGGACATCACCGCACCCGGAGTGACCGGCGCGTCGCTCGAGGTGCACGCCGGTGAGATCGTTGGCATCGCGGGTCTCGTCGGCGCCGGCCGCAGCGAGCTGGCGCGTGCGATATTCGGCGTGGATCAGCGCAAGGGCGTCGTCGAGCTCGCGGGCAAGCCGCTCGGTTCGGCAGCGCCGCTCGCGAGTTTGCGCGCCGGCGTGGCGATGATTCCGGAGTCGCGCAAGGACCAGGGCCTGCTGCTCGGGCGGTCAGCGGTGGAGAACGTAACCCTGTCGAGTCTCGACCAGTTCAGCCGCCTCGGCGTGGTCAACCGCAAGGCCGAACGCGACGCCGCCGCCCGGATCCTCGATCGCGTCGAGGTCAAGGGCGGAGCCTATGGCGCTCCGGTGGTCTCGCTCTCGGGCGGCAACCAGCAGAAGGTGCTGTTCGCTCGGATGCTGATGTGCAGCCCGCGGGTGATGATCGCCGACGAGCCGACTCGCGGCGTCGACGTCGGCGCCAAGCGCGCGATCTACGACCTGCTCGTAACGCTTGCCGCCGATGGGATGGGTGTGCTGCTGATCTCCTCGGAGCTCGAGGAGATCCTCGGCCTGGCCCATCGAGTGCTGGTCATGCGCCGCGGCCGGATCGTCGCCGAGCTCGCCGGCGAGGCGATGACCGAGTCCGCGATCCTGGCCGCCGCGTTCTCCGAGGCGAGCGAGGAGCCGAACGCCGCGTGACGGCCAGCAACGACAGCCCGCCCGCCTCGCCGACGCCCGCTTCGGCTGCGGTGGGACCGGTTCGCGCGCCCGCCCGCCGAGTTCAAGCGCTGTTGGAAGGGCGGCTGCGAGCGGCCGGGATCGTGATCCCGTTCCTCCTGCTGTTCATCGTGCTCACGATCGCCAAGTCGTCGTTTGCCACCAAGGCCAACCTGCTCAACATCCTCGACCAGCAGTCGGCCACGTTGATCATCGCCGGCGCCGGCACGCTCGTGCTCGTCGCCGGCGGCATCGATCTTTCGGTCGGCGCGGTCTACGGCCTGTCCGGCGTGATCGCCGCGCAGCTGGCGCTCCACATCGCAGCCGGCCCCGCGATCCTCGTCGGCGTGCTCGCAGGCTTCGCCGTCGGGCTGATCAATGGGGTGGTCGCCACCTTCTTCCGGATCACACCGCTGATCGCGACGCTCGCGATGTCGTTCGTGATCACCGGCGTCGCCAGCCTGGTCACCCACGGCAACCTGATCGACGTGTTCGCGCATCCCGCGTTCGGCGACCTCTCGCGCACCCACATCTTCACGGTCGTGACCTCGATCTGGCTGATGCTGCTCGCGGTGATCGCACTCGGGCTGTTCCTCGCTCGCACCACGATCGGGCGCTACATGTACGCCGCCGGCGGTAACCCCGAGGCCGCCCGCATCGCCGGAGTGCGCGTCAACACGGTGCGCGTCATCAGCTTCATGCTGAGCGGCGGCGCCGCCGGCCTCGCCGGCGTGATCGACTCCTCCCGCGTTCTCAGCGCCCAGTCGATGGACAACAGCTCGCTCACGTTCACGGTGCTCGCCGGCATCGTCATCGGCGGCACCAGCATCCTCGGCGGTGAGGGCGCCGTGTGGCGCACGGTCGTCGGCGTCCTCTTCATCGCGCTCATCGGCAACGGCTACGACCTGCTCGGTCTCGACCCCCTCTACGAGCAGATCACCCTCGGCGTCCTCATGATCCTCGCGGTCGGCCTCGACGCCTGGTCCCGCGGCCGCACCACCTAGTTGAGCGAGTCGCCCCAGCCCGACCAGCGCAGCTCGGCCCGGCTCATACAATGGGTACCGTCCGCCCCCATGGTCTAGCGGTTAGGACGCCTGCCTTTCACGCAGGAAATCGCCGGTTCGAATCCGGCTGGGGGTACTCACAGAGACCTGTAAATCCGTCGCTTCTGACCGTTCACGGCGCGGTACCCGGATGCGATCGTGCCGTCGACTTCGTCCGCGTGGCTGGAAACGCGTGGGATTGCGATCGCGGCTCGGTTGGCGGCCGACGCGATTAAAGGCCACCGAAGCAATAGTCGGTTTCTGGCCGGCGTCCCGTCGAAGCGATCGTCAGCGCCGGACCTCCCGGCGGTTCAAAGCAGCAGCCTCGAGCTCGTGGCTGCTCAGCCCGATAGGGATGCGGTCAGCAGGCTCGCCCACTGACCGCGCACCACTTTTCACACCCGCAGGAAAGAAAGGGACGGCTGTCCATGACCGATCAGAATTCAGTGCCCTCGGAGCGGAGCGCGGACCGGCTTGAGATTGTCAACCTCATCGACGCATGGGCTCGCTGCGCCGACCGGCGCAAGCCGCAAGAACAATCTGAGCTGTTCGCCCCCGACGGCCGGATCACCGTGCAAATGGCCGACCCATCGAACAGCGAGCCGGTACAGACCCTGCAGGGACACGCCGAGCTCGCCGAGGCGTTCAAGGTGCTCGAGACCTACGATGCCACCACACACTTCAATGGCCAGAGCACGATCACGCTCGACGGCGACCACGCGACCGGCGAGAGCTATTGCCTCGCCCACCACATATGGGTCGAGGACGGCCAGCGCATGCTCATGATCATGGCCATCCGCTATCACGACACGTTCATCCGCCAGGACGGCCGATGGCTGTTCGCTCACCGCGAGCTCATCACCGATTGGATCGACAAGCGGCCCTCCAGCGCGTAGCGACCAAGAGACATGCCAAGCACTTCGGCCTCCCAGAACCAGGTTGCATGATCGTAAGCCGCTCCAGCCCCCGGTTCGCTTCGAGGACGGCACGGCCGGCCCTTCGGTTCTATCGTGGGTTTCGGGTGCGGCGCTCGAGCGTACGCAGCGGAGAGTCGGAAGCGGCCCCGATATCGTCGCGGAGATGCTGGGCTTGGTCGAGTGTTTGGAGCTTTCTGAGGGCCTGGTGTTCGACCTGGCGGATTCGCTCGCGGGTGACATTGAATGCGCGCCCGACCTCGTCGAGTGTGCGCGGGTGCTGGTCGCCGAGCCCGTAGCGCAACTCGATTACGCGCCGCTCGCGGTAGGACAGGTTCTCGAGCGCCTCGCGCAGGGCTTCGTTGGTGAGGATCTCCGCGGCGCGCTCGTAGGGAGACTCAGCTCGCTCGTCGACGATCAACTGGCCGAACTCAGCCTGCCCCTCGTCCCCGATGGGCTTCTCGAGCGAGATCGGCGCCTGCGCGGAGCGCCGGATCGACTCGACGTGGTCGGGCTCGATCCCGGTGACCTCGGCAATCTCGTCGGTGGTCGCCTCGCGGCCGAGCCCAGTCATGAGCTTGCGCTCGGCCCGCCCGATCCTGTTGAGCTTCTCGACGATGTGCACCGGGATCCGGATCGTCCGCGCCTTGTCCGCGAGCGACCGCGCGATCGCCTGGCGGATCCACCAAGTGGCGTAGGTCGAGAACTTGAAGCCTCTGCGGTAGTCGAACTTCTCGGCGGCGCGGACGAGACCGATCGTGCCCTCCTGGATCAGGTCGAGGAACGGCAGCCCCTGGTTGCGGTAGTGCTTGGCGATCGAGACCACCAGCCGCAGGTTTGACTCGACCATCTTCTGCTTGGCGTTGAGGTCGCCGCGCTCGATCCGCTTGGCGAGACCGACCTCCTCCTGAGCCGTGAGCAGCCGCACCTTGCCGATGCCCTTTAGAAATAGCTGCAGACCGTCCGTAGTCCCTTCCGGCTCCAGATCCAGCTGAGGCTTGCGGCGAGTCCGCTTCTCGGGCGCGCGCTCGATACTCAGTGTTGCTGCAGTAGCCGGATCGAGCTCCTCGATGAGCTCGATCTCGCAGCGTTCAAAGACGCTGTGCAACTCCTCGACTTCGATGTCCTCGAGGTCGAGCTCGGCCGTGGCGGTCGCGATCTCGGCGTACGTAAGCACGCCGATCCGTAAACCGCGCGCGATCAAACGCTTGACCTCCTCAAGCTCCTTAAGATCCGCTCCCGATATCTGCGGTGCTTCGCGTTCAGTCAGCTGGCTCAAATCGGCGCTCATGACGACGCGTCACTTGCCGACCAGCATTCCGGCGACCGTGATCCTCGCGTCGGTGTAACTATCGAAGCGGTCATCGTCCTCGTGACTCGGGTGGATTCCATTTTCATCGGGCGCCAGCCGGACCAACAGGGGGTAGTCGTACGTACGCGGCAGGTACGCGCAGCGGCGATCGCCAGGACCGACGGGGACCGTCTTGGTCCGGGTACCGCGCGCGGACCGCGCGTTCGAGCGTCGTTGGGCATCGATCGCCGAGAAAACCTTCCGCGACCCGTGATCTACGCGCCAACTCGCCGCGCCGACGCGCTGCCCGTTTGTGTTCCGTCCGTGTCACGTCTCCAGTCCTTCCCAACCCTCCCCTGGGACCACGCGCAAGGAAAAGGGCAATAACCCCCGCGCGTTTAGCCAGATCGGGACGAGGCCACCGGGCCGGTGGAGTAACGCCGGTAGTACAAGCCGCCGGCCCCGCAGTCAAAACCAGTAGCCCACGCCTCGCGCCTCGTGACGCATAATGCGCCGTTGGTGGCATTCGGGCTTGGGGCGAGAATCCCGGCCGCAGGGCCAGCTCACTTATTACTGTACTCCCATTCGGTGCTTGCGTACCCGAATCTCAAAAAGTCCGCACGGACCTTCTCCGCTGCCATCGGCGGACTCGCTGCCAGCCGACGCCGACCCCGACCGACCGCGCCGCTCGGGTGACAGAAGCTCGGCTCTGAGACGGCTGGCCCGCCCTCACGCCTCCGGCGGTGCGGTCATCGAACGCGCCGCGATCCTCGCGGAGGGCTCCGACCAGCTCTCGCGGCCCGCAAGCGGTGCCGGTCGCGAGCCACGTCCGCGGCGCGCATGAGCCCGAGTTTGGGCTAAAGCTTTGGTCGAAACGGAAACACACAGACTCCGCGCGCTGTAGCCGGCGTTGCGAGTCGGGGCCGGCGCCGCGCGCCTATAGTCGGAGAAGATCAGGAGGAAACGCCAGGCATGACCGCCGCCACAACCACGCCGCTGCCGAGCGAGTTCGGCACGGTCGTCGCTGACGCCGCCGGAACGATCACCGTTGAGAACGACAGTGGCCTCGGCCCCACCCTTCCAACCGACCATCCCGCTTCGGAACCACGAGATTGGTTGCAACGTGCGATCGGCCTGCAATCACCGAGCGCCCAAAGCAGCCGTCTTCGTCGAGCACAATGGCACTACTGGTCGTGAGCGGTGGCAGAACGGACGCGCACATCGCTGGATCGAGACCTCCCTGCACACGAGCACGCCAGTCCCGCCGTGATCGCGGCTTGTGCCATGCGCGAGCAGTGAGCACCCTGCATCGAGAGCTGACGCCTCCTTTCACGAAATAGGAGTCATCTGCGAGGCTGTGGCCTATGTCCGCCAGGCTGCCTGTGTCCGCCAGGCTTCTGCTTCCGGACAGTTTGGGTCACGCCCGCGGAGCGCGGCGTCGACGGCGTCGTCCGCTGCGGCTCGACGCCTCAAGCGGTCATGCTGGCGTCGGTACCGCTCGCCGCGGAAAGGAGCAGCTTGAGCGAGACTGCCCCGTGGGCGACATTGCAGAAGTGGAGACAAACCGGCCAAAGTTGCCGGTGTTCGACGGCCAAACGGCGACGAGGTCATCGCCGCCGAGCGCCCGCACGGCGCGTTTACCCGCCAACTGTTCCTGGGCGACACACTCGACGCGGAGCGGCTCGTCGCCAACTACGAAACCGGGTGTCCTCACGTCGCGAATCCCGGTGGCCGGGTCAGCGAAGCCCCGCAAGGTGCAACTCACCGAAGGCGCCGACGAGGGGACGATCGAGGCCCAGACCACCCAGACCGGCGCGTGGCGTGATCAGGACGCCGTGACCGATCTGCCTCCGAAGTAGAACTCGCGAGGAGATTCCGACGCGATCACGTCGGCCAGCTCGAGGACGCAATCACATGCCGCAAGCCGGCGAAGCGTACGCCGATCTCGCGCCGGCAGTACGGGCACACCCGCACTGCTTGCAAGCGGCGACCAGGCTGCGAGCGCGTGGCCGGCCGGCGCGCTGTCTAGGTGCTCTCGCGGAGCGCCCGAGTGACGGCGTCGGCCGCCGTGTGGACGCCGAGCTTGGCTTCCAGGTGCGCGAGCCGGTCTCGGACGGCGTGCAGGCTCAGGCACAGCTCCCACGCGATGTCTTCCTCTTCCTCGATCGCGGCGGCGGCACAGAGCACCTCGGTCTCGCGCGCCGTCAGGCCGAGGTGCTCGAGTGCGTCGCGGCGGAAGCTTGCGACCTCCTCCTCGAGCAGCAGCGCGTGCGGATCGCCGGGCAGCAGGCTGACGGTGAGGCAACGGCCGTCTCGGACGCTGACGAGCGGCGGGAGTGGCGGCAAGGCGAGCCACGCTGAGACGGCCTCGGGCAGCCAGCCCGGGTGCTCCGGCGCCCCGAAGTGCTCGGCGAGCCAGCGCTCGGCGTCGAGGCTCGAGTGCTCGATCTCCCCGTAGCGGTCGAGGAGCACAACCGCGGTGCCCGGCGGCGCGGTGGTGGCCAGCGCGCGGTCGAGGCGCTCGCGCGCCTGCGCATCCCGCTGTGCGGCCTCGAGGACAGGGCGCACGAGGTCAAGCACGTCGCGATCGCGCTCTGAGAACTGGCGCTCGCTGCGACCGAGCCCCGCGACGATCATCGCGCGACGCTCCGCGCGAACGCCGACCGTGATCGCGTACTCGACGCCCGACGGGTGGAGCAGATCGCCGTACAGCTCGCTGTGGGACAAACGGCGGGGGTCAACCGCCTCGGACAGGCGCAGTGCCGGACGCCTTCGGGCGGTATGCGCCGAAAGGAGCGGATGACGCGCCACGTCACCCACGATCGCCGCGAACGCACCAGGTGGCTCGGTATCGGCAGGAGTCGCCTCATGTCGCACGACGCCCGTGGCGAGCTCGACGCGATCCCACATCAACACATCCGCTGGCACGAGCTCAGCGAGGCCTGACAGCGCCCGGCGTCGCAGCTCGGCCACCGTACGGGCTCCCAACAGCGCCCGGGCGAACCCGCGCGCCGCGCCCACGTCGGAGTCCGCGAGCCAGGGCATGACCTCGCCACTCACGATACACCCGCGATCTGCCCCGGCGATCTGCGGCTGAGCGTTCCTTTCGGCGGGTGCTTGTAGCCGTACGGATCTCAGCCAGAGGTCGGCCGTCCGTGTTGGCGTGAGCGGGTTGCCCTGATCCGTTCGGAGCCGACGCGCGTAGCGGCGGCAGGATGCCGCTGACACAGGCGTTCGTACGGGAATGCTCACTGCAACGAGGCGACGACCCGAGCGGGCTGTTCGCGCAGCACGATACGGAGCGGGAGAGTCCCCGGCGGGATTTGATCGCTGGCGTGGAGGTGCCGTGATGGAGCGCTGGCGGCCGGTTGACGGGCGTTGTGTGTGTGACAGACGTCCTGTGTTGGGCGTGGTTTTGGGACCGCCGCTTGGCCTCCGTGAGCGGGGAGTGGATTTGGAGCTGCGGGAAGCGTTCTTTATGTGCGCGATTGGCTAGGCGCGGTCCGGTGGGCCTCGTCGAGAGCGCGGGCCATTCGTCGTGCGAGCGCGGGCCAGCCCCAGCGCTGGCCGGCGGTCGTATGTGCCGCGATTCCTCGTCGACGTCGCTCGGAGTCGTCGTCGAGCGCGGCGACCATCGCGTCCGCGAGCTGGTTGACGTCGTCGGGCTCGACCAGCCAGCCGGTGCTGCCGTCGTCGATGATCTCGGCGGGCCCGAGGCGATCGACGGCGATCGCTGGCAAGCCGGATGCCATCCCCTCGACGAGCACGAGGCCAAATTGTTCGCGCACCGAAGCGAGTACCTGCGCGTCCGCAGCGTTCAGGAAGCTCGGGAGCGCCGAGTGTTCTTGCCAGCCGGCGAGAAATACGTTGCGTGCGCCGGTGCGCTGCACCGCGTCCCACGGATGCTCGCCCTCGCATTCGCCGGGATAGCCGCCCACGATCACGAGCCCTGGAACACGTCGTGCGCGCCGCTCCGCGCGGGCGAATGCGTCGATGAGCAGGCCCAGCCGCTTGACGGCGGTATAGCGCCCGACTGCGACCAGGACGACGCCTTGCGCTAACACAGTGATCTGCTCGGGTTCGTACCCGACGCTGCCAGGCTCGCCGCCGGGTCGCCAGCCTTGGGGGTTCTCGACGAGGGCTCGCCGCCAAAATCCGGCACGGTCGATGATCCGCGGCGCGAACAACGCGGCGTCAAAGCCGTTGGCGACGATGATGCAGACGGCAGGATCGATCCCGAGAAGGTTTACCGCACGATTGACGTTGCCGGGCGTCTGAACAACGATGCCGGTGCATTGCCGCGCCCAGCGCCGCATCCGCCGCGCCCACGCAGCGGCGTGGGTCCAGCGAGCTGGGGCGCCGCCGTCGATCTCCTCGAGCAGCATCAGTTCTGTCCCGTGCAGGTGGCCGACGATCGGGACCTCTGGAGCGACGCGGGCGGCGGCCTCGTTGAGCGGCGTGAGGTGGTTCAGCAACAGTACGTCGAAAGAGCTGGCGTCAGCATCGCTCAGCGCTTGCGCCCAGGCAGCGACATGGATGCGGTACTCGGCGTCGTCGATTACGGCGAAGCAGCGGTCGGGTGTCCCGGGATGATCCTCGTAGGAAGGATGCATAGGGGCCTCACCCGCGTTGAAGTCCACGCCGTGGACATCGAGACCGCGGTAGAAGCTCTCTGCGTCACCGGGACCTCCGGGCAACGAGCCGCTGAGGATGCGCACATCGAGGCCGTTGTCCACTAGCTCCTTCGACAACGACCGGGCCACGTGAGCGGATCCTCCCCGCGGAAAGAAGAGGATGCCGTTCAATACCCGCACGCTCCCACCATACGCGAGCCGGGCATCCCGACCCGATCGCCCGCCGAAGCGATCGGCCGTCAGCGCGGCGTAAATACGAGAGCGGTCGCGATCGCCCTGCCGCCCGGGACAGAGACTTCGTGTGCCTCCCGCGGGTGGTTGCGTAGGCGACCCCCGCAAACGAGCGAGGTCGAGCCGCCCCCGTCAAGGTTGATCGCCTCACGCGCGCCCAGAGCGACCATCGTCGCCGCAAGCTCATCAAGCGTGAGCCCAGCCTCGTCATTCGCACGACCGTCGCAAGCCAGAGCGATGAGATGCTCGCCATCGCAACCAAGCGCCGCGCGCGGATGCCGCCCCACAGTGATATCCGAGTCGAATTGCTCAGCCGCGGCCGAGAACCCTTCCTCGTCGCCGCTGACAGCTCGTCCATCGCGAACCAGGAGCGGACCGGCTTGTAAGAGATCGCCCGCGGGGTCCGCCGGAAGCTCATCGCGCCGGACGATCCGCACCTCGCCCGCCGCCACGCTGATGCAGGCTCGCCGCGCTCCCCAGGGATGTGTGAAAGGAACGAACGGCTGCTTCTTGCCGTCGAGCCTCAGCTCGCCGAGGGGCAACCCGGTAAGCGGCGGCCCGGGCGGCACCGCAGCGCAGCGCACATAGAAACCGCCAACGAGCGCGTCGCTCACCCGGTGCTGGGTGCACCACGCTTCCAATCGGACGAGAGCTGGAAGGCGCTGTACCCGCAGCGCCGTCGTCGCCAGGCGATACCTCGCAACATGCGCCGTAGTCGTCGCCTCATCGTCCAGGCTAAGCCGCACACGTTCAAGCCACGCCAATGGCAATCGCGTCCCCACGTCATCAGCCTGAAGTCGAGTCACCGAACCGCGCATGTTGACATCCACGGGCCACCAGTATGTTGAATTCGTGTTCCCACCCGCCTTTCATCCTCGTGATCGGGGAAGGGCATCTACCGCTCGCGCGGCAAGTCGTGAAACGCAGCCCGCGTCTCGCCTCAGGAGGCGAGATCTGCTCGACGATGGACTCCGGGCGTCTGCGAAACGCGAGCCTCGCCGCAGCGCCGGCACCGGGTCCTCGAGTCGGATTGAGGCAAGCACTGGGCGACCGCAAATAGAGGGCTCGCTCCTCGCTGAAAACCAGGGCACACGCAACGGCATGCAGAACCTGCCGTCTACCTACCAGTGCGCCACAACGCGTGCTGGCTCCGCGCAGCGAGACGGCGCTCGGATCTGGTCGAATCGGAGCGTGCGCCGCCTCTCGGAGCCGACTCCCCCCGCAACGCAGGCAACCCACCCGACCGTCGTGCGCTGCTCCTTGACGCCTAACGCGCGCGCGTTAGGCGTTTACGCTCCAGCTCGGGGGCGACGCTCCCGTCGGGCACGGCGGTTGCGTGCGCGCGGTGTCATGCCCCGCGGTCGGGGTCCATCTGCGGATCGGTGGCCTTGGCCAGCGTCGCGTGAGCGCGCCGGCGTGCGGCAGGAGCGGCGGCGCGATACGCCGCCGACCGGACGAGCGGATGGCGAAACCGAACCAGCGCACCAAGCTCGATCAGCCCATCGGTCTCGGCGGGAACGATCGCATCGGCGCCGATCCCCAGCTCGTCAGTCGCGCGACGCAGCAAGTTCCCATCACCGACGGGCTCCGCCGCCACGACGAACAGCAAGTCCTGTGTCTGGGGAGGAAGCGCGGCAATCCGTTGGGTGAAGCTCTGTTCGATACGACCCGAGAGCGCCGGAGCATCGGGGAGCCCGAATCCACCCGCAAGCTCACCGGGGGTAAGCCCGCGCGGCAACTCGAGCAACGCCAGAGGGGTTCCGCGCGTCTCCGCGATGATCGGATCCCGCACCTGCTCGTCTATGCCACCCGAAAGTCCGACTCCTGCTTCGAGTCGGACAGCGCGAGCGGTGAGCCTTCGGCAGCTCAGCCTTGCGGGACGACCCCGAGCTTGCGCGATTTCGCCCGGCGAGGCGGGCCTGCTTTCGTCTACCGTGCGGCGTTGTGCTGACTGGGGCCTACCGGGATCTGTTCGCGGCAATCGCGACCTCGGCCGCTGCGCTCACGGGCCTCTTGTTCGTCATCATCACGGTCGCGGAGCGTCGCACCGCAAACTCCCTCCCAGACGTCCTCCAACAGGTCCGGGCTTCCGCTGCGCTCCTGGCGTTTGGCAATGCGTTGGCCGTCTCGCTGTTCAGCCTCGTGCCTGGAACCCACGTGGGGTATCCGGCGGTGGTGGTCGGTGTGATCGGCGTGTTCTTTAGCGCCGCGGCGACGCGGTCGCTTATTGCTAGCCCTTCTAAAGGACACTGGCGAGGGCGGCACCTTCCGTTGACCGCCTGGCTGCTGGTGATCTTCGCTGTGCAGCTCGGTGCGGGCATCGATCTCCTCATTCATCCTCGCAGCGGCCCACTCGACCTAGTCAGTGACATCCTGGTGTTATCGCTGATCATCGGGATCGCGCGGGCATGGGAACTCGTGGGTGGTAGAGGCACGGGCGTCATTGCCTCCCTCACTTCGCTTATCGACGACCGCCGCGCACCAGGCCCCGCCGGCTCTGATCCACCGCCCGAGCCGACCGACAGCGAAGGACACGGGGGAAACTCCCAGCCTTCGCCTGAGGCTGACGAGAGCCAATAAGTCGAGACGGCACCAGCTTTCCGGATTCCAACCCCGAGCTAATGGATGAGGCTCGAGCACGGGCGAGCGGCGAGATGACGACACCTGTACCTCACGCCGCCACCGGAACGCCGCGTCCAAGGCTGCTTAGAAGCCGAGATCGGTCCGGTCGACCGCGCTGCCGCACAACTCGGAAGGGGCCGACTTCACCACGTCTAACACGCCCAGACCGTTCGAACGTCCAGACCGGATCGAACCTCCTCTCCGCCGAACCGCGTCTAACGCTTAGCGTACGAACCTGCGCCTTTGCTACTGGAGGCCCGCAAGGGTTCAGTTCTGCATCCACGAAACAAGAGCAGTCTTGCCTCCGCCGTGCGCCGGCGCCGACGCTGCCGCTCTTGCGGCGGAGCAGCCGTCAAGAGCGGGCGCTGACCGCGGCCCGCGTGGCCGCTCTCGGACAACCCGGGCGACGAGATAGACCGGCGTCGTCGTGACTGCTCTCTTCGTCGAGAGGTCGTCCGACGCCCGGGGCGGCGGGGGCGCGCGGAGCGTCGCCAAAGCGCTCGTCCCTTGACGCCAGACGCCTAATAGTGCGCCACTTCTAGGAATCGAATTGTGCGCCGCTTCGGTGGCGACCGAGCCGGCTTTCGGGCTCGTCGGGTTGATCGACGAGAGGAGGCCGGGAGAGGTGGTGAGCGCGTTGGAGTGGGCGGAGATCAGGGCGCTGGCGAAGGTGGGCAGTTCGATTGGGGTGAGATGCCGACCCGTCCGCGTATCGCGGGGATCGAGCGTCGCGTCTATGCACTGATCGCCTCCCTGCCATTCTCCGGCGCGCAGACCGCGCATTTCAGCTTCGATATGACGCTCGAGTCGTTCTTGGAGGGGCACGTCCGCGTGTTTGACTGGCTCGGCGGGGTGCCGCGGGAGTGTGTGTATGACAACCTCAGATCGGTGGTCGCCAGGCGTGACAGCCGCCAAGTGGTGCGCGGGAACCAGCGGTCTCTGCATCTGCGGGGCCACGGGCGTCTGCGATTCATGTGCCGTGCTGACGGGCGGCGGAGTGAAGTGTTGGGGAGATAACAGTGCTGGTGCGCTCGGCACCGGCAGCGATACATGACCTCACTGCGCGGGAGCCTGTAGTGAAGTTCCAATTGCGGTAAGCGGAATGTCGAACGCCACGCAGGTCGCGGCGGGCGGGGGGACCGCATGCGCGCTGTTGGGTACCGGCCAGGCGTCTTGCTGGGGTTACAACCAAGATGGCGAGGTCGGAGACGGCACCACGACGGGACCGGAAACCTGCGATCGAGGCTCGACCGCCTGCGCGACCTCGGTGACGGCACAACCGGCCACGACGTCGTGGTTGCCGCTTCGCGCGCAGAAGCGATCGAGGACGCAGGTAGTCTGGGCAACGCTTGTGGGCCGCGTAGGTCAGCCGGTGATGCGGGCGCCCGCGAAGGCGCGTGGTAGTGAGCCTCGGCTAACGGTGCTCACCCGTAGCGGGTTCCCGGGACGCGCTTGGCGTTCGAGAGAGGTCGCAGTCGGGCGCCTTTTGAAAGCATCGGGTCGCCTCCCCGGGCGGACAATGCGGTTGGGGTGTCGGGTAGGGTCGTTTCGTGATTCTGCATGTAGGTATGGCGACGACGGTTGGCGGTGGTGGCGTCTGCCTGTTGGTGCTGGGGAGTGGGAGCGACAGGTGAGCGACGACTACGCGCCGCTGGCGGGTGGTTGGGCATTCCAGCGCGACTTTGCTGTACGTAGCGCTGGCTTCCCGGTGTCGGGGTTAGAGGTGTTCGGGCTTGGGGATGAGACCGAGCGGATCCGCTCGCTGGCGCGCCAGCCCCGGTTTCGCGAGGCGGTGACGTGGCAGAACCCGGCGGCGCTGGTCAATGCTGTGGTCAATGTCGCAGAGAACGCGCCGACCAAGCCGAGCCGAGCCCGAGGCCGCGAGGAGATCGTCGCCAGCTACTGGCAGCGTTACTGCGCCAAGAACGACACGATCGGGTTCTTCGGTCCGTTGGCGTGGGGGCGCATCGCCGATGACGGGCCGGCGCTTCGCTCGCGCGCGGGATCGCTGGTCCGTGAGCGTGCGGTGCATCTGGAGGCGTGGCCGGTGCAGGCGCTGGCCGAAGCACTGGATCCGCAGCTGAAGATTGCCGCGGGACCGTTCGCCGAGCACGATTTGCGGATCGCGTTCGAGCAGCATCCAGACGGCCGGGTCCGGGAGCGTGGTCTAGCGGCGCTCGATCGGCTCGAGGCTGCGCGCGACGCTGTCGCGTCGTCCCGGCCCGAGCATCTGCTGAAAGCGCTGGCGGACCTGGACGCCGTGTTCGTAGAGTTGACCGGCCGCGAGCCGGTGCGCAACGCAGGCCGTGCATACGGCGCGCGCACGCTCTGCTACCTCGACTGCATGCGCGATCTCGACGTGACGATCGGGCCTGGGCTACTTGACGAGATCGCCCCGGCGCTTCAGGTGTTGTTCGAGGCCGGGAGCTGGTATTGCGGCCGGGTGAACGAGATCGGCCGGCGAGTGATCGAACGGGCGCTGCCAACCGGCGGCCGCGGTCCGTTCCTGCCCGTCCTGATGGAGGCCCTCAGGACGATCGTGCAGCTTCCCCCCGAGCTGGCGGATGAGGTCGCTGAGCTCCAGCGACGCTTCGCGAAGATCCTCGCTGATCCGGATCCCACGACCATCGGCGAGCGCGCCTCGGCCATCTTCTCCGATCGGGTGCCCGCCTGGCGCCACGCGGCGTTTCATTCGATCGATCTTCAGATCGCGGCACGCGACGAGGCCGATGTCATAGCGGGCGAATGGCTCGCTGTCGTTGGTGACATCCACGTGGGTAATAACCCGCTGATGCAAGGCGTGTTCGCGCACCGTCACCCCAACCCGCCGATCCTCCTACGCCTCCAGCACAACGCAGTCGGAAGCTGCTTCCCGGTACTGGTGCCGCCATTCGCTCCTGGAATGGGCGTCGACGCCCGCGGAGCGCCGCTACTCCCCGACGATGCGATCCGGATCGCCGCGATGCCCGACAGCCGCGCCCCGGGCACACAGCGGACCTGGCTTCCGCACGAGCTGCTGGTCGACGGCACCGACCTCGTCGACCCCGGCGGGAGCTTCAGGCTGCCGTTGCTCGAGGTGTTCTGGCTGCCGATCTACATCTCCACCGCCCGAACGTTCGATCCGCAGCCCGAACAAGACCACGCGCCGCGACTTGCGATCGGACACACCGTGCTCGCGCGGGAGGCATGGAACGTGCCCGCAACCGACGTCCCGACGCGCGGGCAAGACATCGCCGCATTCGCGCGAGGCCTTGGCATCCCTCGCCATGTGTTCGTCAAGTCGCCGCTCGAGCGCAAACCGATGTACCTCGACACCGACAGCCTGGTCCTTGCTCGGATCCTCTGCCGCCACGCCCGCCACGCCGCAGCCGAATCCTCGCATCACCGCATCCGCTTCACCGAGATGCTCCCCACACCCGAGCAGACGTGGCTACGCGACGCCGATGGCAATCGGTACGTCTCCGAGCTGCGGCTCGTCGCCCTCGACACGCGCGCGTAAAGCTCCCAGCCGCCCAGCAGCTAATCGTAGAGAGCGATCCCTCGGCAACAAGTCACGTTCCGACACCGGCTTGGAGAACGCGGCGAACACGCCGGTGCTGACGAGGTCACGACCCGCTCTCCGGATCGGGCCAGCTCTCGCCAACAGCCGGGCTGCGTCGCTTCAACGCGCCGGAACTAAGGCTCCGGGCAGACTGGCCGTTTGTCACCCACGCGGCACGCTCGGCCGCGCTGCTGCTGTTCGTCGACACCGGCAGCCTCGCGACCGCCGCGTCGACGCCGGCACGACCGCTTCAGTGCTTGCAGCTTCCCGACGTCCAGTTAGCGCCCAGAGGAGGAGTCGGGCCTAGCGGTCGTCGACGCCGTGCGCGCTTGTGGCGAACAGGAGGTGCGCGGCCGCGCGCGGGTCAAGACTCGCGTTCGTTCTTGCGCGGGCATCAGACCTCAACGGGCAGAGAGCTGCGCGCCGCACGGAAAGCTCCAGAGTTCTCGGGTTGGTTCTTGTTGACCAGCGGTGTTGCACGGGCTGGAGTGCTTGCCACGAAATGCGCACCGGCATGGGTCGTCGTCTTCTCTGCGACTCAGTATTTGGCTGGGATGTACTGGTTGGAGTGGTCGGGCTCGCGGTAGCCGCTTCGCTTCTCGCGAGCTGGTAGCCGGACGCGCTCCCGGCCTGGCGAGTCGTAGGGAAGTTGCTCAAGCAGGTGGCTGATGATGTTCAGGCGGGCGCGCTTCTTGTCGTTTGAGTCAGCGATATGCCAGGGAGCAAATTCTGTGTCGGTCGCGGCGAACATCTCGTCACGGGCCCGGGAGTAGTCATACCAGCGGCTGTAGGACTTGAGGTCCATGGGCGACAGCTTCCAGACCTTGCGCGGGTCGTTGATCCGCGACTCGATCCTCCGCGTCTGCTCTTCCTGGCCGACCTCGAGCCAGTACTTGAGCAGAAAGATCCCGGAGTCGACCATCGCCCTCTCAACCAACGGCGCCAGTCGCAGGAATCGCAATGCCTCGTCCTCGGAGCAGAAGCCCATCACCCGCTCGACCCCGGCGCGGTTGTACCAGCTGCGGTCGAAGATCACGACCTCGCCAGCGGCCGGAAAATGCTCCAGGTAGCGCTGGACGTACATCTGGGACTTCTCACGGTCGGTCGGTGCCGGGAGCGCGACCACCCGGAACACGCGAGGGCTCACCCGCTCGGTGATCCGTTTGATTACCCCGCCCTTGCCGGCCGTGTCACGGCCTTCGAACACGATGCAGACCTTGGCCCCCTCGCGCACGGCCCACTCCTGAAGGCGAACCAGCTCCCCCTGCAGACCAGCCAGCTCCTTCTCGTAGCGTTTGCGGCCAAGCTTTGCGACCGCTTGCGCGTCTTGTTTCGTCTGCTTCTTGTGACTCATATGCGACCCTCCACTGAGGCGCGGGCACTGGGCCTCAGGTCGAAAACTGGAGATCCTAAGTGACAGGTCTCTCCGGGCCAACGATGTGGCCCTCCTCCTCCTCCTCCTCCTCGCGCACTCCGCGCCTACCCAAGCCTGATGACTCGGACCGCTGCCGGACTCCTCCTCCAGCAGCGCGACTGCGCTCCTGTTCTTCTTGACGCAGCCCTCTGAGCGAAGGATCGAAGCCCGTCGACGGCCTCACGCGCGAGCCCGGCTCCCCGTTGAACGGCTCGATGAACTCCGCCAACCGTCGCTTCTGCTTACGGGTCAATTCCTGATCTTGGCCGGTCATCTCCAGCTCCGGACGCGTGCTTCCGAGGCGCCCACGGCCCGGCGGAATCATCACCCCGATCAGGTGACGCTACGGCGTCGTGCTGGGCGCCGAGGTGGTCGTCGTCACCGTGTCGGCGGTGGTGACAGTGGTCGTCCGCGGCGGCGAGGTGACCGTGGTGCCGGTTGTGGTCGTCGTCGTCGGCTGCACGATGGTCGTGGTCTTGCCGACGCTCAAGGATTTCGTTGTCGCCGTCGAGGAGCTGTTCGACGAGCTGCTGTTGGCCAGTAGCACCACGACGACCACGACAGCGGCGATGCCCAGCGCGATCCCGCCGGCGATCGCCCAGCCGCGGCCCCCGCCTCCGCGCCCCGGCCCATATCGACCGGCTGCCGACCGCTCGCCCGGTGGAACGGGGCCGTCGCCGGGCCTAACCGGACGGTCGTCGGGTGGAGGATCGAAGCTCTCGGACATGCCAGCAAGACTGTCGCGCGCCGGGAAGAGGTGCGTCACCCCGATCGGATGATGGCGCCGTCCGGACCGATCTGTACACCGGTCAGCTGTAGCCATGGCGACCAGGGATCGGAAGCACGGTGGGCTCGCGCGTTACGTGCCGGCGGTCGGTTGGCTGCCTCGGTACGAGCGACGGTGGCTGCGAGGTGATCTGGCGGCGGGCGTGGCCGTCACGGCGTTGGTCGTGCCGAAGAACCTCGGATACGCGGGCATCGCCGGCGTGCCGCTTCAGAACGGTCTCTACGCCGCGGCCGCCGGGGCGATCATCTACGCCTTCTTCTGCACGTCGCGGCAGATCTCGACCGGCCCGAGCTCGTCGCTGGCCGCGGTCGCCGGTGGCGCGGTGCTCGCGACCGGCCTTGGCGGGCAGGACGCCGCGCAGCTGGTCGCGGCCATCACGCTGGCCACCGGTCTCCTCTTCCTCCTGCTTGCCGTGTTCCGCCTCGGGTGGATCGCGCAGTTCCTCTCGAAGGCGGTGGTCACGGGTTTCCTGGCCGGCGCCGCGGTGGACGTGGTCATCGGGGAGCTGCCGAAGCTCACCGGCACGTCGTCGAAGGGCGACAGCGCCTGGCGCGAGCTGGCGACATGGATCGGATCGCTCGGCGACATCCATGGGACGACGCTGCTCGTCGGGCTGCTGTCACTCGCGCTCATCCTCGCGCTCCGGTTCCTGGCGCCGGCTGTTCCTGGCGCGCTGGTACTCGTGGCCGCGGGGCTGCTCGCATCGGCCGTGTTCGACCTCGGTGCCCACGGGGTGGCGCTCGTCGGGCACGTGCCGCGAGGGCTGCCCGCCCCCAAGCTGCCCGATCTCACGACCGTACGGCAGCACTACGCGACGATCGGCATCGCGGCGGTCGCCTTGCTGCTGATCGGGTTCTCGCAGACCGCGGGCGACGCTAGAGCGTTCGCCGCGCGGCATCGGTACCGAATCGATGTCAACCAGGAGTCCGTCGCGCAGGGAATGGCGAACGTCGGAGCTGGCGTGTTCCAGGGCATGCCGGTGTCCACGAGCCTGTCGGCCAGCTCCCTGAACGAGTCCGCGGGCGCGCAGACCCCAGTTGCGTCGCTCACGACCGGGGCCCTTGTGCTCGCGACGCTGGTCGTGCTCGCTCCGGTGTTCTCGCATCTCCCGAAGGCCGTCCTCGGAGCCGTGATCATCGATGCGGTCGTCTTCGGGATGATCGATATCGCCGAGCTCCGCCGTCTTCACCGGGTCGCGCGGTTCGACTTCTGGGTCGCGGTGATGGCGATCATCGGCGTTCTCTCCGCCGGCGTGCTCGCCGGCGTGGTCATCGGCGTCGTCCTCTCGCTGGGTTGGCTCGTCTATGTGGCCACCGGGCCTCCAATGCCGCTGCTGGGGCGCGAGGCCGGAACCCAGGTGTTCCGCGATCTCGACGAGAACCCGGGCGACGAGACGTTCCCGGGGATCGCGGTCGTGCGTCTCGACGGAGGCCTGTTCTTCGCCACCGCCGAGGCGCTCGAGGATCGCGTTCGAGAGCTGATCGAGGACGGCCCCAAAGCTCGCGCTCTGGTGCTCGATCTCGAAGGTGTCGATTTCGTCGACTCGCAGGGCGCCGCGAAGCTGAGCGAGATCCACCGGCTCACCCAAGCCGACGGCGTCACGCTTCGCCTGGCGCGGGTCAAACCAACCGTTCTCAAGGTGCTCCGGGCGGACGGCACCCTTGAGCTGATCGGCTCAGACCATATCCACGGCAACGTCAACCGCGCGATCGAGGCACAACTCGCCGTCGGCGAGATCGGCCGTCCGCCCCCCGAACGCGACGCCGCGGGAGGAGAGTCATGAAATGGGACATCCCACACTCGCCGCGGCCCTGCTGGCGGCCGGTGATCGCGGACGGCCGGTGATGTCCACCAATTCTTGCTCGGACATGATGCCTCCAAATCATCGGGCCGGTCCACGACGGCGCCCATGAACCGGGCGCTTGCATAAAGGCTCGAGCTCCTCACCTCGCCGCCACGAGCTCCACCCAGATAGGCGCAACCCCTCGACGCCCTGAAGCGGTCACGGCGGCGCGGTTACCGCTCGCGGCGCAGAGGAGTCAGCAGGACGTGCCGCCCGGGCGACAGAAGAGCGGCCGAGGGCCTTCGAGCGCGCCGGATCACGTTCCTGCTCGGACCCTCCGCTGAGGACGCCAATCGATCACGAAGAGAGACCAAAGCGTGACTATTCCGCTACAGGCGCCCCACTTGGTATGGTGGCAAGTGGTGCCGCTCGGAGGGTATGGCAGCGCACAAGGAGAGGGGCCAGGCGAGGTTGCACGCGTTTGAGGTCCCGCGAGCCGTGGCTGCGGCCATGTCGATCGCCTCATCGCTTTACCTGACAGTCGACGACGCGATCGTTCTTCATGACTCGAACAAGCTGACCCTGCGTCTGCTCCCTTGTGACGTACTGGCTCGGGTGGCCCATGTAGCGCATCAGGTCGCAGAGTTCGAAGTCGAGCTTGCTCAACGGCTCGCCGAGTCCGGCAGCCCTGTGGCTGCTCTAGAGCCTCGAGTGGAGCCACGCGTCTACGAGCGTGACGGCTTCGTGGTCACGCTTTGGACCTACTACGAATCCGCGGCCCCTCGAGAGGTCTCACCAGTCGACTACGCCAATGCACTCGCGCAACTGCATGCCGGCATGCGCAGCCTCGATGTCACTACGCCGCACTTCACCGATCGAGTCGAACAGGCCCAACAACTCGTCGCAAGTCGCGACCATACTCCGGCGCTCGCCGACACGGACCGGGAGCTGCTCGGCAACACGTTACGAACCCTTACGCGAGCGATCCGCGAAAATGGCGGGGTCGAGCAGCTACTGCACGGCGAGCCGCACCCAGGCAATATGCTCACGACGAAGAACGGGCTGCTGTTCATAGACCTCGAGACGTGCTGCCGGGGGCCTGTCGAATTCGACCTCGCGCATGCGCCCGAGGAAGTCAGCGAGCACTATCCGGGCGTCAATCAAGACTTGCTTCGCGAATGCCGGATCCTCGTGCTGGCGATGATCACAACGTGGCGTTGGGATCGATACGACCAACTTCCAAACGGGCGCCAGAGGGGCAAAGAGTGGCTCAGCCAGATCCGGGCAGCGCTTGACCGACCGTGATCCCAGTCTTGACCGGGCATGGGCTAAGGCGAGCGGGCGGCCGGACTGTCCCTGACGATCCGAATCGTGGCGAAGGAATCGCGGCGCCAGCGAGCGCCCGGACGGCCGAAGCGATCGAGCCCGACGATCGCTATCCGTTCGATCACAACGCGTGGAGCAGGTACACGAGCGCAGCTGCGATCTGAACCGCCGCGACCGCGACGACGGTCATCACCATGGCCAGCACGGCGATCCCGGCCCGTCGGGTCCAACGGGCCAGCCGCGTCCGCGCGACAAGTACAGCAGCCGAGGTCCGGGCCTCGAGCGGCGTCCAATGCTGCGAGACGAGCGCCGCGCCGACCCGCTGCTCCCAGCGAATAGTCATCCGCACCGCTTCCCGCCGCGCGCGGACCCGCCACCACGACAGGCGCCGGCATCGCTGGTGCCAGTAATCGAGCGATTCGGCTCCGTCATCGAGATCGGGCGCCGCGAGCAGCCGCCCCAACAGCTGCTCGTCTCCCGATCCTCGGCGGCTCATTTGTTGGCGCATTTGTCTCGTCGCCCAGCCGATATATCGAACACACGCCAAAGTCTGGCATATGGCCGAGCACTCGTCCGCTGGCCACCGCCACCGCGCCCCCTTGTCGCGATTGCGATCGTGCGTCGCTTGTAAGCGCAGGCGATGAGCGCTACCGGCGGGGCCTAACCTAGGCGCGCTTCGTTGCGAACGGGTTCGCTCGCGCATTTGAATGCTTGTGCGATTGGCGCCGCGGGCGCCGGGGCGGATAGTGTCGGCGCATGGACGAGTTCGCTTCTGCGTGCGTGAGTGTTTGTGATCGTGTGCTGGCATCCGACATAACCGAGGGCATCGACGCGGCCTGGCTCGACTACATGCGCGACGACAGCCGCCTGGCCGAGGCGGCGAGCATGACGCCATGCGTAACGCGGATGGTCACCTCTGAGCTTCATCCGCCGCGTGACGGCACTCCGGTCGGACGGTTTTCAGGCCGAGTCCCGCCGCTCGGCCGATTGCTACCCGACCTCGGGCAGCACGAACCCGCTGTCCGCCGTCTCGTCATGGTCACGGTGGCTTACGGCTACTTCGCGATGATCGACGCCGAAGCGATAGCCGCTATTTCAGGGCGGCCGTTCCAGCCGACCGTCGAGGGCCGAAGCGCCGAGCAGGTCTGGCCGTACTGGGTGGCGACCATGGGCACCGGGGCGCGGCTAACGCAGATGACCGGTAAGAAAGAGATCGGCAAAGTCCAGAACATCTGCGGCGAGAGTCTCTATCAGGGGCTTCGGGATCTCGGACTGGTCGGCAAGCGGCGCCGAAGGGTCCCTTACATGGGGCGGTTCTATGCCCAGGCGGGCATGCTGCTCCGAGTCTTGCAAAGCGACACGCTTGTGACTGACCCTGCGTCGGACTCGCCGGCGATCACAAACCGGTGGCCGTTTGAGGAAATGCCGACCGAGTAAGCCCAGCCCGGCGGCGCGATCTCGTTTGCCGGATCCGCTCGCCGTGTCAGCGGCGACACTCATAGGCAGCGCGTCTCCTTCCGCACGAGTTCTCATGAGCCCCGCGCTGGCGCAAGCCGCGCCCTCGTGATGACTGCTTTCGCCATCCAGAGGCCCCAGGGGGGACGACTCCCTTGGCGATTGAGCAGGCGTGCGGAGATGTGTCTCTGGCGAGGAGCGGAGCGCTTCGCATTTGTTGGTAGAGCCCCGCTCCCTGCTGGTCGGAGTACTCAGCGGATGTTGGGCGTCGCTTGGCTGTGCGCGTTGGTCTGGGGGATGATGTGGATGTGAAGACCGCCGAGGTTCGGTTCGGTGTGGGGGAGGTCCGTCTTAGCGGGACCGTGTGGGCACCGGGTGAGGAGGCCGCGACACCTGGCGTGGTGTTGGTCGGCGGGTCCGGACCGGCAGACCGCACCAATGGCGGCTACTTTGATGCGGTTCGTGACCGCTTGGTCGCCGCCGGCGTGACGGTGCTCGCCTTCGACAAGCGGGGCGTCGGAGGCTCGACCGGGGCGTGGGCGTCGGCACGTGTAGATGACCTGGCGGCCGACGTCGCGGGCGCCGTGGAAGCCCTGCGGGCGTACCCCGGGGTAGATCGAGATGCAGTTGGATTGTTTGGGCACAGCGAAGGCGGCTGGGTCGCGCTGCGCGCGTCGGCCCACCGCACCTCGCCTCGCTACCTGGTCCTGAACTCCTGCCCGGCCGTGTCGTTCTTCGAGGCCGAGGTCCACGGGCTCACAGCCGCTGGTGTCGGTCTGGACCGAGCGCGAGCGCTGTTTGGACGTCTGCGGGACGCGGTCCGAGCCGACGCCGACCTCGCCACGGCGGCCGGGGTGATCGCCGACGAGCCGGATCCGGTGCTAGGACAGGTACTGGAACGGACTGGCTTCCGTCTCACCGCCGAGAGCTACTCGCAGCTAAAGGGATGGATCGACTACGCGCCCGACGCGGATCTCGAAAGCCTGGGGACCCCGACTCTGGCTATCTACGGCACCCAAGACCCGTTGATCCCGGTGCAAGCGAGCGTCGACCGTCTCGCTCAGCTCGCGCCGACCGTCCGCAGTCGGGTGTTCGTCGGCGCCGACCACAGGCTCTGCCTCGATGGCGCGCTTGTCCCCGGCTACCTTGACGCCGTCACCGCCTGGTGCACCTCACCGGCACCGGTGGCGAGTCGATCGGTTCGCTGAGGGCAGCCGCGTCAGCAGCAGCGCGGTCCTCGGCGCGAGGATGGCGGTTATGGCTCTACTTGCCGACAAGGTATGCGTCGTCAACGGCGCCGCCAGCGCGATCGGGCAAGCAGTCGCCCCATCGCTTCGCGTGCGAGGGCGCTGTGGTTGTCGGCGCCGATCGCGTCGAGCACTCCGTCGGTGAACGTACGCTGCAGGCCGATCTTGCCGATGAGTCCCTGCGGAGCACCGAAAACGGGTCATCGACCGATAAGCGGATACTGCGGCGGCGCTGGACGCGATTCTGGTATTCACGGGTTGCCTGGATCGTGGGTCTCGGTGAACAGGCCGCCCTGTCCTGCTCCTGATCCGGATGCTCCGCCGCCTCGGCCACGGAGGACGAAAGCGATGCAGACGGCGACGACGGCTCCGGCGATCGGTCCTGCCACGTACACGAGGTAATGCGAGAAGTTCCCGCTCACGAGGTCGGGACCGAACGTGCGGGCCGGGTTCATCGATGCGCCCGAGATCGGACTGCCCCACAGCCCCGCGAGGGCGATATAACCCGCGACGCCGATCGCGCCGAACAGGCCGACGTTCTGAGCGCCCGATGCCGTCCCGAGGATCACGCTAACCAGACCGAGGGTCAGGACGGCCTCCATCCAAAACGCAGCCCCGGTCGAGTACGCGGCCGCCGGGTAGTTCGATCCGTACGTGGCCGACACGTTGATGATCGCGTGCAGTAAAAGCGCGGCGAGCGTCGCACCAGCAAGCTGCACGATGATGTACCCGGGCACGCGCCACCATGGGAAGTCGCGGCGCAGCGCGAACGCGATGCTGACCGCCGGGTTGAGATGGGCGCCCGAGACCTTGCCCATGAACAGGATCACGCCCATCACCATCAGCCCCGGCGCCACGACGGCATCGGTGCGGGTGATCACGCCCGGAAATGCGTGGCCCATCATGCCGCCACCGGCCGCGACCAGGACCAGCAAGAAGGTGCCGAACAGTTCCGAGAACAGGCGCCGCCACTCCTGGTGAGGATCCTGGAAGTCGGCGATGCGATCGATCACGCTCTGCTCGTAGCGCGCAATCAGGCCCTGCTCCGGAACGGGTAGACCGGTAGTCGTTGCTGATGCCATTGACGTACGCTCCCCTCAGGGGTAGTAGGAACGACGCACCGTAAGCGCCCGCGGCCGCGCGTCATCCCCCGGAACGGATGAACCAAAGCGTTCGCGTCGCGGTGCCAATCACCAGACGGCCGTGCGCGTCAAAGGTCGGGTCGAGGACCTCACTGTCGCGCATCTCGGGCTGCCGCATCGCCGCTCACCCGTGTACGCGTGATGCCGCAGCGATCCGTCGATTGAGCTTGCAGGGCGCGACCGTCGCGAGCGCCATCTTCTCCTTACGGCACGAACATCTTGCTGTCCGGCCAGTCGTGCGCTGCTCGCGCGAAAGGCGGCTAGCCGTCCGTCTGACAAGCCGCTGGAGCTAGCCGGACGCGAACCGGCGACTTCCTGGGTGCGAGAACATCCCGGGGATCCCAACTGCCACCGCCACTGCAGCCACGGCCTCATCGGTCCCGCCGCAGCCCGAACCAGCCGGCGCTCAGCCCCAGCGCGGAACGCCGCGCGGTCCATCGCGCTCGACTTGGCCGCAGAGCGATCCTGCTGGGTCAGGTTATGCTCTGCAGCCGAGGCCGTGATGGGGAGTCACCTAACTCAGGAGCAGGTCGACGACCTCCGCGGAGAGAGTCGCTGGCCTCCGGCGATAGTGCTCTGCCTGGCGATCGCCGCCCCTCTCCTACTGCCCGATCGCTTCAGCCTGGTGTCGAAGTGGATTGAACCGGCCCTGCTGGCGCTGCTGCTCGTGGCGCACATCATCGTCGACCCGGGACGCATCGACCGGCAGTCACGTGCCACTCGCACGATCGGCGTCGGGCTGCTCGTCGTACTCGTCGTGAGCGCGACAACACAAGCGGTCGTGCTGACCGTCGAGTTGGTGAATGGCGATAAGGCGCTGAACAACCCGCACGAGCTGCTCTCATCCGGAGCACTGGTTTGGCTGGAAACGATCATCGCGTTCACCTTTGCCTATTGGGAGATCGATGCAGGCGGCCCAGCGGCGCGCGCTCATCGCACCGCAAAATACCCTCACCTAGCGTTCCCGGAGCACATGAACCCGGCGCTCGCGCCCCCCGGCTGGCGACCGCTGTTCCTCGATTACCTCTACCTTGGTCTGACAAACGCCACCGCGTTCAGCCCGACCGACGTAATGCCGCTGCGGCATTGGGCCAAGCTGACCATGGGCGTTCAGGCGTTGATCTCGCTGATCATTCTCGGGCTCGTCGTCGCACGCGCGGTGAACATCCTCGCCTGATGCTCGCTGCGCCTGCTTCGACACTGCGCGTCGTCGAGCGGCTACAGCCCCGGCGCAGTGGCGCAACGCAGCCCGGGCCAGAGTGGCACTGCTGAGGGCGCGCATCGTGTCGTCGAGGGCGGGTCACCGACCCGCTGCTCGACCACGAGACGCGCGTGCGCGGTGACCACAGGTGGCTCCTCTCACGCGGCTGGCCGCCCGTCGAGTGCTGACCACGCGACCGGCGCTGAGGCTTCGGAGGCCGCACGTTTGTAATGGGGCGACGAAGGAGCGGTCCGCCGTGCCGGTCCCGCCGCCGGCTCCGGAGACTGGTTCGCCACGGATGCGATCGCCAGCTCAGAGGTCTGTTCGCGGCCCCCCGACGCTATTTACAGGCCCGCGGAGTGCCCGCCCGGCTCGCTGTTGCCCGTCACTGCTACGACGAGCTCGTACTGGATGGGGTCTCCCGCGGTGGACACGCGGTGCTGGAAGCAGGTGCGCTCCAGAAGGCGCAGCTCGCCCGACTCGATCAGCTGGCCAACGACCGTTCCGTATCCGTCTGGTGCGTCAGTCTTCATCCAGCGCTCGTCGATGGTGAACACGACCGGAGCGCCGACCGGGAGGAGGGTGAGCGCGGTTGCGAGCGCCGCCGGCGGCGCATGGGTGCCGCCCATTGCGCCGGCGGATATGAGAGCGGTCGGGCGGCGGTGGCGTAGGCCCGCGAGCAGATCGGACGCCGGAGCCGCGAGATTTCCGACGAGGTAGTCGCAGTAGACACCGGGCCGGTCGCGTAGGCAAGCGGTCCGGGCGCCCTCGAGCGCGTCCAGGCCGATGACCGTGGAGACGCCGGCTACGTTCGCGAGCTCCCCGACAATGCCGGTCCCGGCTCCGAGATCGAGCAGTACCACGTCGGCGGGGTCGATTCCGAGTCGGGCCAGGGCGTACGCGAGCGCGTCGGCCGCGACCTGCGGCGAGCGGCATTGCAGGACCTCCTGCACGACGTGCTCGTAGAGCCCGGGTGTTGCGTACAAGCGCTCGTAATCGTGGAGATGAACGAGCTCCTCGTCCGAGCCCGGACTGCGCACGACGGCGTACTCACCCTCGGATTCCGGAGGCCCAACCAAACGCACAACAACCATGGACGATCGCGGCATCCCTACCAGATTACGGGCGATTCATCGAATCGCCAGGGCTGGTCTGTGGGTCGATCCGTCAGTCCTGCGTCGTTTGCCGCAGACGCGCTCCTTCTTGCTCCGCCTGCGGTGGCCAGAGATCGGCCGGCGCCCGCTCGACGAACAAATGAATGTCAGCGTTCGCCGGCGGTCTGAAGCCGTACCGGGCATAGAGGCCGTGGGCATCGGCGGTCGCGAGTGCCCAGCGGCGGAGTCCCTGGAGCTCAGGATGGGCGACCACACAGGAGATAAGGAACTTCCCGAGCCCGCGACCGCGATGGGCTATCTCGACGTAGACGTCGCCGAGGTAGGCGTAGGTCGCGCGATCGGTCACCACCCGGGCAAAGCCGGCCTGCTGACCGGATGGCGCGTACAGCCCAAACGGCAGTGAGTTGACAATCGAGCGGTGAACTACGTCACGCGGGATGCCTCTCGACCAGTAGGCGGTCGAGAGAAAACGGTGGATGCGATCGACGTCAAGGCGAACCGGATCCGTCGACACCACATACCCGGCCGGCGCAGCCCATTCGCGGGGACTCTGCATATGCAGATTCTTCCAAAGTAGGGGCTACGTGCCCCGGGCAGCAGTAGCAACGCGGACTCAAGGTCGACACGTTCGGCCATTACCGGTGGCGCTATCCGACCTTGCCGGCGGCCTTATAAGCATCGATTGACGCGCCCGGGCGGTTGCAGTCCGCTTCGAGGCCGTGGTCTCCCTTGGATTCGACGGCGCTCAGGAAAGCGCACTGCCAGCCACCGGGTTGGTGTATCCCACAGATCCGTCCTGATCCACAAGCCCCCGACGCCTCATCGCGTAGAAACGCGTGGTACGCGCGACGAGCTTGAGCGCAGGACACCTTGCCGCGCAGCACGAGTCGCGTTGCCTTGCCGGATGCCGTGCCTGGCTGGATCAGGCACGGGGAGACAATCGTCCCGTTGCCCTTCGCCTGCGCGCCGGTCGTCGTCAGTGCAACCACCACAGTGGTTGCTGCCACCGCGAGGCTGAAAGCCACCGTACCGTGGCGAGCGACTCGCCACGAAGGACGACGCGAGCACTTTGGGACCTTTGACATTACGCGCGCGGGTGGGGGATCGGCGGTGTGTAAGGGGCGAGTGCTCCGGTGTTCATGGGCGTTCCGTCTCCTTCCTCAGGCGGGCGCGCAGTCCGGTTATGGTGCGGCCCCGCATGGCAGATGCAGGTCCTGTCGGACCGCGACAGGGATCCCGAACCGTCCACACGGGAGCAGGGCCGAACCCGCCGTGACGTAGTGCCAGCGCCCGCGAATGCGGCGCAAGATGATGACACCGTTGAACCCCCAGCGGCCGCAGGAGCGATAGTGGGGACCGTTGAACCCGACGGTGGCCCAGTTGCCACCGTCCTTGGTCGTCACCTGGCCAAGCAGGCAGCGCTCCGGGATGCCGGGAGGCAACTGCGGTGCGGCGGCCCGGTCGATCGCAATCCGAGTACCCCCGGTCGCGACTCGACTAGCGGCAGCGACCGCTGGCACCACGAGTGCAAAGACGATGGTGGTGATGATCCGCTTCATGATCTGTCCCGCGCTTACCGTCCTCGCCAACAGCAGCCGGGGAAACTTGTGTAATGCCCGCGATGTCCAGGGCCTCGCGCCGAGCGAACGCACGCGAAACCTGTGGTATCGATTCACGACCGCCCAGTCGACCCCGAACCGGGCGCCGGCCATTGCGGCAGTGACGCTACACCCGCGGACGCTCGTTAGGCTAGGAACCGAACAGGAGCGACCTGCTGGCCGGTGTATTGGTAGGCGCCGACGAGCGCGGAGACGAGGTAGGTGTTTCTCTGGGTATTGAGAGGCACACGGCCACGATCCAGGTCGCCGGCGGGCGACGGTCAGCGGAGGTTCGCGTGCATCCCGTGTGCGTGGGCGCCGGCGTCCACGTAGCGAGATTGGATCGCTTGAATCTGGGCCGCGTAGGCGTCGCACGCCGACTCCTCTTGATCGAGCGCGGCCGTGTAGGCCGCGAACGCCGCCGCTCGATCGGGTGGCGAGGCTTCCAGGAACCGACCGTAGGCGGCGCGTACGTCCCAACAATCGGTTCGCCAGTCGCAGTACAACTCGATCAACCGGTCGACCAGATCAGGGCGGATCTCGGTACTCATGCCGTCCAAGGTAGGTCGTCCCTGGTCCGGGCGGAAGGTCCAATGCGTGGGTCGATGACAGGACCAAGAGAATGGCTCGTGGCGCTCGGTCCGACCCGTGGGGCCCTACGATCTCCGGCCAGTGGACATCCATCTCCCCTTAGATCGAACGGCACCACTGAGGGCTCAGTTGGAGCGCGAGTTGCGCGCGGCGATACGTTCGGGAAGGCTGCGCGCCGGAGCGAAGCTGCCGCCAAGCCGCCTCCTCGCCGAGGAGCTTCAGGTGTCGCGGGGCGTCGTGGTCGAGGCGTACTCGCAACTGGTCGCCGAGGGCTATCTCGTCGCTCGCTCCGGAGACGGGACGAGGATCGCCGATGGGCTCGCGCAGCAGCCGCCCGCGCCCCGGGCTCCGTCGGGCGCAGCGCGGCGGATTCGGTACGACCTGCGCAGCGGCATGCCGGACCTGTCCTACTTTCCGCGTCGCGGATGGCAGTCGGCAATGGCGACGGTGCTCCGCGAGCTTCCCGACGCGGCGTTGTCGTACGGGTCGCGGCGCGGCCTGCGCCAGCTTCGGGTGGCTCTGACCGAGTATCTCGGTCGCGTGCGCGCAGTCGTCGCCGAGCCGGAGCGGGTATTCGTCGTCACCGGCGCGGCGCCAGCGATGAGCGTTATTTGGCAGACGCTGCGCCAGCGTGGCGCCGCCAGAGTCGCTGTCGAGGACCCGGGGTGGCGCGCGATACCCGAGACGGTCGTGCAGGCCGGTCTCGAGCCGATCCCGATTGCGGTCGACGAGGACGGTCTCGATGTCAGTCAGTTAGAGCGCGTTGACGTCGACGCGGTCGCGCTCTCTCCCGCACACCAATACCCCACGGGCGCGGTTCTCGGTCCGGCCCGTCGAGCCCAGTTGATTGCGTGGGCGCGGCGCCGCGGGGCGCTGATCGTCGAGGACGACTACGACGCCGAGTATCGCTACGACCGCGAACCGATCGCTTCGCTGCAGGGGCTCGCGCCTGACTGTGTCGCATACGTCGGGACCGCCAGCAAGACGCTCGCGCCCGCGGTGCGGTTGGGGTGGGCGCTGGTCCCGAGTCATCTCGTCGGGGAGATGGCGGCCCAGCAGGGCGTCGCGCGCGCCGCGCCGAGCGCGCTTAACCAGGCCGCCTACGCGACGCTCCTCGAACGCGGCGAGATCGACCGCCACCTGCACCGCACCCGCCGCGTCTATCACTCCCGCCGGAACGCGCTCATCGGAGCGCTCGAGGAATGGTTCCCCGAGTCGTCGGTGGGTGGTGCCGCGGCCGGGCTTCACGTGATCGCGTGGTTGCCCGACGGCGCCCGTGAGGCAACGATCAGAGACGCCGCAATGAACCGCGGCGTGGCGATCCACACCCTTCACGACGACTGTGCCGTCGCGGCCCCGCTCGGCCCCGCGCTGGTGCTCGGGTACGGGCTGATCGCGGAGTCGGCGATCCCGCGCGCCGTCCGGGAGCTCGCCGCGGCCGCCGGACACTAGGGGCCACGCACCCGCGGCCGCGGGCGCCGGCCGGTCGTGATTGGTTCACCGAACAAGAGGTCACTTGGTCCTCCCCAAAAGGCAGGCGCGGTCATACGATCGCCGTCCACGGTCGCACCGAAGCGGAGGCAGTCGTCATGGAAGTCGGAGGCACCAACCGCGCTCTCGTCATCGGAGCTCAAGGCGTGCTCGGCGCCTTGACGGTCCGCGCGTTCGAGGCCGCCGGCTGGGCGGTACGTGCCGGCTCGCGCCGACCAAAGCCGGGGCAGGTCGAGATCGATCTCGCCCGGCGCGATTCGATAGCCGCCGCAGTGGACGGGGACGAGCTCGTCGTCAACACGGTGCCTCATCGCGACTTGCTCGCGGAGAGGTACGTCCTCGAGCACGGCGGCACCCTGGTCAACGTCTCCGATCTGCCCGCCGCGGCGGCGCGCTCGCTTCGCGCGGTCGCGGGCGGGGCACGGGGGACCGTCGTCATGAGCGCCGGTCTGGCGCCTGGCGTTACAACGGTTGTAGCCGCCGATCTGCTGAGCCGGCACGCCGATGCCAGCGAACTCGAGATCGTCTTCACGCTCTCGTTGAAGGCCCCCCGGGGACCGGCGAGTGCCGAGTTCATCCACCGCGGATTGACCGCGGTGCCGCGTCACCGGACCGCGGTCGTTCGACTCCCGAGTCCGTTTGGCGAGCGCGAATGTCTGGGCTTTGGCGAGGGCGACGCGGGCTGGCTCGGAGGCGTCGCGGAGGGCCGGATCGTTCGACAGTACGTGTGCATCGCCGAGCCGGCGATGCACGAACGGCTGCTCGCACTCAACGGTGCCGCCGCAATGGCGAGCATGCCGAAATCGCTGATCGAGTTGCACAAACAGCGCGCCGACGGAGCCAATGGCAACGAGGCGGTCGCGCATTGGATCGCGGTGATTCACGCCGGACGGCGGTTAGCCGCGCGGACCGTCGAGTGCGTAGGCGGCTCACTGTCGGCCGCCCGAGCCACCGTCGTGTTCGCCGACGCGTTGCGCACCGCGCCGCCGCCGTCCGGTTGCTTTAACCCCGAGGAGATCCTGACGCTCAGCGGCGTCGAAGCCAAGCTGCGGGCGGCTGGAATCTCGGTCGTGTCACAGCCGCAGGCAGTCTGATCTAGGATCGCGCCATGTGGCAGACCGGCGGGTTCAGAGGTTTGCTGGTCGGCGCCGGATTGGTCGTGGCGGTCGCCCTCGGGTACTCGACGACCAGCGCGGCGGAGGTATCGAGCTTCGGCAACGCCAATGGGCACTTCGACGTGCCGCCCGCCGGACGGGCAGTCAGCGTCAACCACCCCAACCACGTGATCGGGAACGGGAAGCCGGGCGGTTGCACGTCGGCCGCCGTGGTGCGCGCCGTTGCCGCGGGCGGGATCATCACGTTCAACTGCGGGCCGAAGCCGATCACGATTGTCATGACCAAGACCGCGAGCGTGCCCAAGACCCGGCACCGGGTCGTGCTTGACGGCGGCGGCCTGGTCACACTGAGCGGTGCCGGTAAGCGCCGGATCCTCTATTCGGACACCTGTGCGGGCACCTGGTCAACCGACGACTGCGTTGACCAGCCGTATCCGCAGATCGTGGTGCAGCACATCACCCTCGAGGACGGCCACGACGGCGCGCACCAGGCCACCTGCACGGCCAACATCCCGGCGTGCTGGTACGGCGGGGTCGATGGCGGCGGGGCCATATACGTCGAGGGCGGCCAGTTCAAGGCGGTCAACTCGCGGTTCGTCGACAACCGTTGCTACGCCTACGGCCCTGATCTCGGCGGTGGCGCGATCCGCGCGCTGGCCGAGTACGAGAACCGCCCCGTCTACATCGTCAACGACACGTTCCGCGGCGGCCGCTGCTCCAACGGCGGGGCACTGAGCAGCATCAGCGTCCAGTGGGACATCCTCAACAGTGAGTTCACGAACAACAAGGCGATCGGCTGGGGGGCCAACCCGGCCTCACCCGGCACGCCGGGCGGCGGCAGCGGTGGCGCGATCTATCTGGACGGCGAGGACGACAACGTGCTGGTCGGCGGCACCGTCATCGGCGACAACAGCGCCAGGGAGGGCGGCGGCGCCGTGTTCGACGTCGTCGACAAGGGCTGGGGCGCGCTGACCTTCAACGAGTCGCATCTGCACGACGACGTCAGCGGAGAGTTCCAGACCTTTCCCGGCGTCTACTACGACATCGACGGGCACGACAGGGCCCCAGTGATGATCAAGTCGAGCGACAGCTGATCCGGCTCGCGCCGGCCGCACTCGATTAGCTCGGGATGCGAGTGGGCGCCGGCGGCCGGTCGGGCTCGCGAGCGGGTCGTCTCGCCCGCCTTGGCAGCAGGTCTGCGAGCCGGCCTTCGCCCCGCAGGCGCACGGGCGCAGGCGCGGCATCGTCGAGCGGAATCCCGCCCCGCGGGCGCTCGGGACCTTGGGGCTCGGGCCCCCGCGGTCCGTTGCCCCAGCCCTCGCCGTCATTCGGATCGGACGGTCCGGGCCTCGAGAATCTGCCGAGTACCAGCCCCACGACCACTACGAGCACTACGACCACGAGGAGCGCGATGCCGGGCAGACTGGTACCGCCGCCCTTCATGTCAGGTGTCGCGAACAGGGTTGCGCCCATCACGAGCCGTGAGTCCAGCCCAGCCATCGTGATCTACAAGGTACCCGGTCACCAGCGACTGACACTCACGATGGCGGGCCGAGCGCGGCGACGGTCCGCTCGGCGTTGGCCATCGCCTCCGCGGCTCCGAGCTCGCCGGTGAGCACTCGCACAATCTCGTCGCCGATCAGGTTGCCGACCTCCATCCCGTAGTTGGTGATGGGACGCTCACCGCGAGCGAACGGACGCGTCTGCACGGTCGTCGACAGAAGCTCTGGCCGGAATCGGGCGGTGAACGCGGGATCGTGCAGGAGTGAGTCCCGCGCCACCTCGACGAAGCCGCTCTGCTGTACGTCGTCGAGCATCTGCTCCGGCGCGCACAGGAACTTGGCGAGCTCCCACGCCGCGTCTTTGGAAGCGGCCCGAGACGGGATCGCGTACGGAGGCGTGTACAGGCCAACGTGGCGTGTGCCGAGCGGACCCGCGGGCATGAGCGCGGTGCGAGTGCCCTCCGCGACCGGGCCGCCCTCGTCGTACAGGATCGACGCCTCGTTCGCGGGTTCGATCGTGATCGCGGCGCGGCCGGAGCCGTAGCACGCCATGCAGTCGATGAAGTCCATAGTCGGCGACTCCGGTGGTCCCGCCCGGCGCACGAGGTCGACATAGTGCTCGACCGCGCCGATCAGCTCGGGCGTCGCCAGCGTCGGTCGGCCGTCGTCGTCATACCAGCGCGCGCCGAACGACGGTCCCCATGTCGAGCCGACGATCCAGAAGTTGAGCCCGCAGTTGGGAGCGCCGCGAATCGCGATCCCGTAGAAGTCGTCGTTCCCGTCGGCCCGCTCGGCGTCCTGGACCGCCACCGCCGCCGCGGTCAGCTCGTCGAGCGTCTGGGGAACGGCGACCCCGTGCTTCTCGAACAGGTCGGCGCGATAGATCAGGACGTTCGAGACGAAGCAGTACGGAAGCCCCCAGATCCGGCCATCGTCGGACAGCGAGTCGAGCGCCGCCTGGGGGAAGTCGGCGAGCGAATAGCGGTCGGCGGCGATCAGATCGTCGAGCGGCTCGACGTGCCCGGCGCGAGCCGCCTGGATCAACAGCAGATCGTCGACGCCGACGAGATCGAACGGCGGATCCTCGCCCGAGAAGCTTCGCTCCATCAGCTCCCACATCTCCGGGATCACCGTCAGCGTGACCTCGACCTCGATCCCGGTCTGTTCGGTGAAGCGCTTCGCGGTGGCGGGGAGGTTCTGGAACACGCCCCAGCCCTCCTGCATCACGCGAACGGTTCTGCTCATCGTGCGTACTCCTCGCTCGTCGATCGAATCCTGACGTCAGCGCGCTCGAACATCTCTGGCCGGAGCTCGAGGCCGAGCCCGGGACCGGGGGGCGCCGACACCATGCCCCGGTCGATGACCGGCAGGGCGGTCACGAGATCGCGATACCAGCCGTCCCAGAACGCGCGCACGCTCTCTTGACGGATCGCGTTCGGTAGGTGCAGCGACATGTGCGTCGCGGCGGTGTAGACGACCGGCCCCGTGCAATCGTGCGGGGCGACCGGTCGGTCGTACGCCTCCGCGAGCGCGGCGACCTTGCGCGCGGCCGTGATACCTCCGACCCAGCCGACGTCAAAGATCAGGATCCGCGCTCCGTCGCGCGCGAGCAGATCGCGGTAGTCGGCCAGCCCGGCGAGCGTCTCTCCGGAGGCGATCGGCACATGGGTGGCACGCTGGACGTCGGCGTGAGCCGCGGCGCTCGTGACCCTTACCGGGTCCTCGATCCAGAACAGGTCGTAGTCGGCGAGCGCGGAGACGATGCGGCACGCGGAGGGCACATCCCAGAGCGCGTGCAGCTCGACCATCAGGTCCATCTCGCGGCCGACGGCGTTGCGGATCCGCCGGATCGGTTCGAGAGCCACATCGAGCTCGGCCGTCGAGATGTCGTGGCCGAGGGTCGCCTCGGCGTACGGGTCGAACGGCCAGATCTTCATCCCGGTCGTGCCCTCGTCGAGGAGGCTGCGCGCGAGCTCCGCGGGGCTGTGGAGGAACGCATCGAGATCCTCGTGGCGCCCGTCAGCGGTCGGCTCGTAAAGACCCCAGTTCGCGACCGCCTGCGCCCGACGGCCACGGACGTAGCGCTCGCCCGCGCAAGTGTTGTAGGTGCGGATCTGGTCGCGGGACCGGCCGCCGAGCAGGTCGTGCAGCGGCTGCCCGAGCGCCTTGCCGAGCAGGTCCCACAGCGCGATGTCGATCGCGGACGCGGCCCGCATCTCCGCGCCGCTCGACCCCGAGCCGACGTAACCGCGCAGCGCGCCGGCGTGGCGCTCGATCTGCGACGGGTCCTCGCCGAGCAGGTAATCGGCGACAGCGTCGTGGACGTGGGCCTCGACCGCGTCGGCGAAGAAGAACGTCTCCCCGAGCCCGGTCAGCTCCTCGTCGGTGTGGACGAGGACATGCACGAGGTTCGGGAACTCGTCGGTCCGTACGGTGTCGATGCGAGTGACCCTCATGCCGACCCGGCCATGTGGTAGACGACGCGGCCGTCGGCACCGCGGATGCTCGTTGCCGCCCCGTGCGCGGCCAGCCGTTCGGCGTGTCCGTGGATGCTGTATACGAGCTCCGGGGCGATCTCGTCGTGCCACGGCGCGTCGAGCCGGCGGTTGACGCACGTGGTCAGCGCCTCGAGCGTCAGCGGTTCGGCGAGACACGCCTGCACCAGACCGTCGACGTGCTCGACGTAGTCGCGGGTCTCGCCGATGAACGCGCCCACCTCGTCTCCGCGCGCGGCCGGCCAGTGACAGCCATGAAGCTCGCGCGGCTCCAGCGACTCGACCGCCGTCGCGGTCGCGAGGTAGTCGTCGACGTGGGTGTAGGTCGGGCACAGCTTCGGCGTGCCGTCGAGTCCGAGATACACCGAGCCCTGCAGACAGTCGCCGCTGAACAGTGCTCCGGAGCGCTCGTCGTAAACCGCGACATGTCCGATCGAGTGACCCGGGACGTGCAGGATCCGGACGCTCCAATCCGGCCCCAGCTGCAGGAGCTCACCCCCCGACCAGCCCACGTCTACGCGCACGGCTTCGCCCGACTCCCCGCGCATCCAGGCGAGCGCATCCTCGTCGGGGCTGATGCCATGGAGCGCGGCGTACGCCTGGTAACGGCCGGCGACGAGCGCGTCCGGATCCGAGACCTGCGGTATGTCGAGCACCCCGCACGTCACCCACAGCGCCGGGTTGGCCTCCTGCAGCAGCGAAGCACCGCCCTGGTGGTCGAGATCGGAATGGGTGACCAGCAGCATGTCGAGGTCTGATAGCCCGAGGCCGAGGCCTTCGAGGTACGGGACGATGAACTCATCGACCGTGCTCGCGCACCCCGCGTCCATCAGCAGCCGGCGCTCGCCGAGGAACGCGAACAGGTACAGCGGTCTGCCGCCTACCTCCGCCTCGATCCGATGCACGCCTTCGACGAGCTCCACGATCCTCACTCCGCGAACTGGAATAGTGACGCGCCGCCGTCGACGAGCAGCACCGACCCGGTCATGTACGTCGCCTGCGGCGAGCAGAGGAACGCGACTGACTGGGCCACCTGCTCGGCCGTGCCCATCTCACCGAGCGGTATCACCACCGACGCGCGCCGCGCGTACGCCGGATCGGTCTCGTATTGACGGCGTGCCATGCCGGCGTGGACGATCCCCGGCGCCACCACGTTGACGCGGATCCCGTGCGCCGCGAGTTCGCGCGCCATCGAGCGCGCGAGCATCCTGACCCCGGCCTTCGACACGCAATATGCGCCGATCTCGGGCCAGGGTATTTCACCGACCCACGAGCCGGTGAACAGCACGAGCCCCGGGCGCCCCCGTTCGACCATCAGCCGCGCCGCCGCCTGCCCGAGGTTGAAGCAGCCCGTCAGGTTGATGTCCATGTGGGACTGCCATTGCTCGGCGGTCACCTCGAGGAACGGCGCGGACTCGACGATGCCCGCGTTGCCGATCGCGACATCGAGGGGATCGACGCCGCCGAGCGCCGCTTCGACCGCACGGCGGTCGGTGACATCGGCCTGCACATACGTGCATGGACCGACGCGACCGACCGCCGCGATCCGCTCCGAGGCCTCGGCCTCGGCGACGCGGTCGATCATCGTGACGCGCGCGCCCAGGCGGGCGAGCTCCAGCGACATCGCATGGCCGAGGTCGCCGGCGGCGCCGGTGATGGCGACGCCGAGGCCGTCGAGTTGTGTTGAGGACAATGGTCGACTAGATCGCCGGCCGGTGAGCTGCCTCCTCCGGGGTTTCAGGCCGCTCGATCGTGGATTCGCCAGCCTTGAACAGCCAGCCCTCCTTGCCGGTCCGGCTTGCCCAGGCGAGTATGAGCAACCCGATCGCGAACCAGAAGATCGCGATCCACGGCGCATAGTCGAGCGGTGTCGGGAGCCCGAAGATGTGGAGTCCCTGAACGGTCTTCCACCCGACCCACAACAGCGCTGCCGAGGTCAGGATCGGGATCGCCCCGTGGAGCGCCCAGTTGAACTCGGGCCGCCGCTCGCGGTAGTAGTACCTGATCACGCCGATGTTGCCCATCGAGTAGACGACGATCAGGCCGAGCGTCTGCACGATCCCGATCATTCCGAACTGATTCACCGGGCCGATCGTCGAGCCGAGCACCATCGCCACGACCACGGTCAGCACGGTCATCGCCAGAATCGCGTTCGACGGCGTCTTCCATTTCGGGTGCGCGTACCCGAGCCACCGGGGCAACGCCCCGATCCGGCCCATGCCGAAGAACACGCGCGTCGACGCGTTCTGAATCGCGATCGACACCGCCAGCGCGGAGTTCACCGCCGCGATCAGGACGGCAATCCAGGCGCCGCTCCACAGCCGGCGGGCTAGGTCGAAGATCTGGTCGGAGGTCGTGAAATTGCCGGCCGCGACGCTCGTCGTTCCGTGCCCGACGAGCACGCCCCAGTTCACGAACGCGTAGAAGATCGTCACGCCGATCGTCGACACGACGATCACGATCGGCAGATTGCGTTTGGGGTTCTCGGTTTCCTCAGCGAGCGGCGCCACCGCCTCGAACCCCGATAGGGCCAGGATCGTGAACACCACGCCGAGGTACAGACCCTTCGCGCTCGGGAGGTTGTTCGGGTTGAACGAGTCGAAGTTGAAGCCGCCGTGGCCCGGCGAGGCGAGGCCGAAGATCGCCAGCAGCAGGAAGATCCCGACCTCGAGGCTGCAGAGGACGAGCATCGCCTTCGCCGACAATGAGATCCCGAACAGCGTGAACCCCGTCACGATCAAAAGGAAGGCGAAGAACCAGAAGTACCAGATGATGTGGATCCCGTACTGCTGCTGGAGCGTCTGGTCGACGAGGAGCCCGGTGAACGCCAACACCGACGACACCGCGATCGGGTCGTACAGGAAGTACAGCCACGTCGTGATCCAACCGGTCCGCGGCCCGATCGTCCGGCTGACGTAGAGGAAGTAACCACCGGCCCCGGTGAACTGCTTGGCCAGCTGTGTCAACACCACAGCCACGCCGAGGCAGATGATCCCGCCGATGATGTACGCGATCGGCGCCGCGACGGCCGCGAAGCTGACGATGAACGTCAACCCAAGCAGGACGTTAAGGCCAGGTGCGATGTGGGTGACCGCCTGGACCATCCCGCCCCAGAAGCCGAGCGCCCCGGCCTTCAGTTGGGTGTCCGCGGCGACGTAATTCACATCGGCGGCCGGCCCGTCGGGTGAGGTTATTACATCCGCCATTGCACTTATCTCCTTCCCAGCTGACCCGCGTTGGTAAAGAGCGCGTCGAATTCGGCGTCCTGCTCACCGGGGACCCAGACGTGTTCCACGGTCAGAAGGTGAGCCTGCATCGCCGCGCGCGCCTGCTCTGGTTCGCGTGCGAGGACCGCCTCGAGGATCCTGCGGTGCTCGCGTGTGGCCTCCGGCAGCCGCTTCAGCAGCCGGTTGGTGACCCGCCGGCTGAGCCTCTGCAGCTCACCCAGCGAGTCCAGGACGAAGGCGAGGATCACGCTCCCGGTGGCCGCCGCGAGCTCGCGATGGAACGCGACGTCGGCCTCCAGATACGCGTCGGGATCGTCGGTGAGCGTCGACATCAACTCGACGGCGGTGCGAGCCCGGGCGATCTGCTCATCGTTCACTTGAAGGGCAGCCCGGGCCGCCACCTCGGGCTCGATCAACGTCCGGACGTAGTGGACATCGGCGAGGTACCGACGCGCGACCTCGGGGTCGTCGATCAGCTCGATCATCAGCGGGTCGAGCTGGTTCCACGCGCTCGCACGGCGCAGCTGCATCCGGCGGCCCTGCCGGACATCGACGAAGCCACGCTCGGCCAGCGACCGAATCACCTCGCGCGCGGTTGCCTTCGAGACGCCGAACTCCTGGCAGATCTCGACCTCGGTCGGCAGCGGCACGCCGTCACCGATCTCCCCGTTGGCGATCCGCCGCGCCAGCTCTCGCGTCACCTGATCGCTCAGCTTGACGAACCGGACCTGGGTATTTTGCCGCGCCCTCATGGCCCAAGTTGTATGGTTACCATGTGAATCGAGCGGACCATAACCCGGTCCGCCTAGGGCTGTCAAGAGGGCGCAAACACGCGTGCAAACACCGGTGACGAGGGCCATCGAGCTAATCGACATTGCGCCGCCACCGCTCGATACGGCGGATGAGCTACCGGCGATCTCGCCCGGTGAGCTCGAGGCACGGATCGCCGCACTGAAGGAGGCGGTCAACGCCGACTGGGTCGTCGTCTACGGCGACCGCGAGCACAGCGCGAACCTGATCTTTCTGTCGAACCTCGACCCCCGGTTCGAGGAGGCGCTGCTCGTCATCGGCCCCGACAGCCGGACGCTCGTGCTCGGCAAGGAGGACGTCGGCTACGTCCCGGTCGTCCCGATCGAGGTCGACGTCGTCCTATGCCCGACGTTCAGCCTGATGGGAATCGACCGCCGCGGCGGCCCGACGCTCGAGGAGGCACTCCGCCAGATCGGGATCGGCGTGGGCGCCCGGATCGGCGTCGTCGGCTGGAAGGCGCTGCACGCCGAGGAGTGGAGCGGGCGGCGCCCGGCGATCTTCGCGCCCGCGTTCTTCGTCGACACGCTGCGTGACCTCGCGGGGGAGTCGGGCGCGGTGTTCGACGCCACGATCGCGCTCACCAGCCCGCGGTCGGGGCTGCGCACGTTCTCGAGCGCCGACCAGATCGCGATCTTCGAATGGGGCGCCTCGCGCTCCTCGGCGTGGGTGCACGCGATCATTGGCGCCGCACGACCGGGCGCGAGCGAGCACGACGCGTTCCGTGCGGCGGATTGGACGGGCGAGCCGCTCAGCCTGCACCCGGTGTTCGCATCCGGCCCCGACGTCGCGGTCGGTCTCCGTAGCCCGTCCTCGCGCCGGCTCGAGCTCGGCGACGGCGCGGTTGCGTGCATCGGCCTGTGGGGTGGGAACACCGCTCGCGGGGGGCTCGTGGCCGGCTCAACCGCCGACCTCACGTCGGCGAGCGACGGTTACCTAGAGCGACTCGCGGTGCCGTACTGGCGTGCGATCGCCACCTGGTACGAGACACTCACCATCGGTGTGCGGGGCGGCGAGGTGTTCACGACAGTGACCGAGCTTCTGGCCGGCGAGGAGTTTGCTCCTGCGCTGAACCCGGGTCATCTGATCCATTACGAGGAGTGGATGGACTCGCCGATCCGAGCCGGCTCGGACGATGCGATCGCGAGCGGAATGGTCCTTCAGAGCGACATCATCCCGACGGGGATCCGGCCGGGCTGGACCGTCAACTGCGAGGACACGGTGGCGATCGCCGACGCCGCGCTGCGCGGCGAGATCGAGGCCGCCCACCCCGCGCTGTGGTCGCGGATTCGCGCCCGTCAGGAGTACGTGCGCTCGACGCTCGGGGTGCAGTTGCACGACGAGGTCCTGCCGCTCTCGTGCACGGCCGCCTACTTCCGGCCATTCTGGCTCGCCTCCGGCAAAGCGCTCGCGTTCACTCAGTAGGTCGCGCGACCGCCGGACAGGTCGAACACCGCGCCGGTCGAGAAGCTGCACGCCTCGCTGGCGAGGAACGCGATCAGCGCGGCGACCTCCTCGGGCTCCCCGAGTCGCTTCATCGGGATCCGCTCGACCATGTACTCGATGTGTTCCTCGGTCATGTCGTCGAGCATGCGCGTGCGAATCACCGCGGGCGCGACGCAGTTCACGAGCACTCCGGTCTCGGCGAGGTCCTTGCCGATCGACTTCGTCATCGCGATCACCGCGGCCTTCGACGCCGAGTACGCAGCCGCCATCGGGTTTCCCTCCTTGCCCGCGATCGATGCGACGTTCACGATCCTTCCGTAGCCCCGCGGGACCATCACGCGTGCGGCCGCACGGTTCGCGAAGAACACGCCGTCGCAGTTGACCCCGAACACGCGGCGCCACTCGTCGTCGGCGACGTCGATCGTCGGCAGCGAGTCGCCGCTCACGCCGGCCGCACAGACGGCGATATCAGGCGGGCCGAGCTCCGCGCCGACGCGAGCGACGGCCGCGTCGACGTCTTCGGAACGACGCACGTCGCCTTCGATAGCGAGCACCCCGTCGAGATCGGCGGGGCGCGAGTCAAACGTCGCCACCCGCGCACCGCCGGCTTGCAGCGTCCGTGCGACCGCGGCGCCGATGCCGCCGGCGCCGCCGGTGATGAGCGCGGTGCGGCCGTGGAAGTCGTAATCCGCGGCCGCCATCACAGGTACGTGACCGCGTCGGAGATGACTGGAGCGCGGCCCCGGAGGAAGTCGAGGTCGCAACCCTCGTTGGCCTGCAATACATGGTCCTCGTAGAGCTGGCGGTAGCCGCGCTGGTCCTTGCGCGCCGGCGGCGTCCAGGCGGCGCGCCGGCGCTCGAGCTCGGCGTCGTGCACCTGGATGTCGAGCGTCCTCGCCTCGACGTCGAGGCGGATCCGGTCACCGGTCTGCACGAGTGCGAGCGGCCCTCCGACCGCCGACTCGGGCGCGACGTGTAGGACGACGGCGCCGTACGAGGTGCCGCTCATGCGCGCGTCGGAGATCCGCAGCAGGTCGGACACCCCTTGACGCAGCAGCTTCGCCGGGATCGGCATGTGACCCCACTCGGGCATTCCCGGCGCGCCGACCGGGCCTGCATTGCGCAGCACCATCACGGTGTCGGCGTCGACGTCGAGGTCCGGATCGTCGACGCGAGCGGCGAGGTCGTGGATGTCCTCGAACACGATCGCCCGCCCCTCGTGCTCGAGCAGCCGACGGTCGGCTGCGGAGATCTTCATCACCGCGCCGTCGGGGCAGAGGTTCCCGCGCAGCACGACCAGCGAGCCTCCCTCGTCGAGCGGGTTCGAGCGCGGGCGGATCACGCCTTCGTTGATGATCTCGGTGGGAGTCGCGTCGAGGTTCTCAGCGACGGTCTGACCGGTGACGGTTAGAGCATCGAGGTGCACGAGGTCGCGGATCTGCTCGAGCACGGCGGGGAGCCCGCCCGCGTAGTAGAAGTCCTCCATCAGGTGATCGCCGGCGGGCTTGAGGTTCACGAGCCACGGCGTCGTCTCGCACAGCTCGTCGAACAGCCCGAGAGGCAGGTCGAGGTCGAGGCGGCCGGCGTATGCGATCAGATGGATGATCGCGTTGGTGGAGCCCGAGATCGCATGCAGCGTTCGGATCGCGTTCTCGAAGGCATCACGCGTCAGGATGTCCGTCGGCCGGATGTTCCGCTCGACGAGCTCGACTATCTGACGTCCCGCGGCCTCGGCGACGTGCGCTCGGCGTGAGTCGACCGCCGGAATCGCCGCGGCTCCGGGCAGCGTCAGCCCGAGCGCCTCGGTCATGCAGGCCATCGTCGACGCCGTGCCCATCGTCATACAGTGGCCGTTCGAGCGCGACATCGAGTTCTCGATCTCGGTGAAGTCGCTCTCGCTGATCCGGCCCCCGCGGAGCTCCTCGTGGTAGTGCCAGCAGTCCGAGCACGACCCGAGCTCCTTGCCGCGCCAGTGACCGTTGAGCATCGGGCCGCCGGTGACGACGATCGTCGGGATGTTCGCCGAGCACGCGCCCATGATCGAGGCCGGATTGGTCTTGTCACAGCCGGTCAGCAGCACGACGCCGTCGAGCGGGTAGGAGCGGATCGACTCCTCGACGTCCATCGCCATCAGGTTCCGGTACAGCATCGTCGTCGGCTTCATCAGGGACTCGCCGAGCGACATCACCGGAAACTCGCGCGGGAAGCCGCCGGCCTGGAGCACGCCGCGCTTGACTGCCTCGGCGAGGCCGCGCAGGTGCACGTTGCAGTTGACGAGCTCAGACCAGCTGTTGCAGATGCCGATCAGGGGCCGGCCGCGGAACGTCTCGTCGCTCACCCCGGTCGACTTCAGCCACGAGCGGTGAAGGAACCCGTCGAGATCGCGACGGTCGAACCATTCCGAGCTGCGGCGGCCGTTGGCGTGCTCGTATCCACCGCTTCGCATGGTCGGCATGTGTTTCCTTTCGTTCGGCGGCTAGTGGTCGTCCACGGGGGCGGCCACTACCTAGGAGTGCTCGAGGACGATCTTCGCGACTATGCCGTCCCGGTTGTCCATCAGCCTCATGGCCTCCTCGAACTCGGCGGCCGGGAAACGATGGGTGACGATCGGGTCGAGCTCGAGCACGCGGTCAGAGACCAGTCCGACGACGCGTGACCACACCGAGGCCGGATACGCGAGGCTCCCGATCAACGCCATGTCCTTGGCGGTGAGCAGGTCCGACGGCAATGTCAGCGATCGGCCCTCGCCGGCGATCCCGAGCAGGACCGCGCGGCCTCCGGGGCGGCACATCTCGGTGGCGAGGGCGATCGCGGACGGGGAGCCCGCGGTGTCCACCACGAGGTCCAGCTCCGCGGCCTCGGGCGTGCTGCCGCCACCGGTCAAGACGACCTCGGTCGCGCCGAGCGAGGTCGCGAGCTCGAGCTCCTCCTCGCGGATGCCGTAGGCCACGAGCCGCGCCGGCGAGTGCAGGCGCAGCAGCGCGATCGCGAGCGAGCCGAGCGTGCCGATGCCGATCACGCCGACGGTCTCGCCGGGCCGCGGCTGCGCCTTCTCGAGACCGTGGAGCACGACCGACGCGGGCTCGATCAGCACGCCGGCATCGAACGAGACGTGGTCGGGCAGCCGGTGGACGACGCGCGCGGGCACCGTGACGAGTTCGGCGTATCCGCCCGGTCGAGTGAACCCGAGCGCTTCGATCCGCTCGCACCAGTGCGTCTCGCCTCGGCGGCAGGGCCCGCACCGGTGGCAGCCGATCAGTCCTTCGCAGACGACGCGGTCACCCGCGCGGATCGACTCGACATCGGCCCCGACCTCGACCACGGTCCCCGACCACTCGTGGCCGGGGATCACCGGGAAGCGAACCCACCGCGGGTCGGTGAAGATCCCGGTCATCACCTCGATGTCGGTCCGGCACAGCCCGGCCTCGCGGCTCGCGACGAGCACGTCGTCGGCACCGACGGCGGGCGCGTCGACCTCTCGGTAGGAGACCTGGTGTGGTCGCTCGACGACGACCGCCTTCATCGCGGCCGTATTCTAAGAGGCATGAGCGCAACCGGGGATCTCGCTGGCCGCTTCGCAGCGCTATACACGGGCGCGCTCACCGACGTGCTCGACCGCCACGGATACGGCCAGCAGACGCTGGCTGCCGACATCGTCCCGCTGCGCCTGGGCATGCGGCTCGCGGGGCCGGTCTACCCGGTGCTCGGCCGTCCGCATCTGGGTAACGACTACGACACGTCGATCCGGAAGATCCTCGAAATGCTCGGCTCGGTGCCGCCGGGGAGCGTCGCCGTCTACGAGACCAACGAACAGACCGCCGCGCATTTCGGCGAGCTGTCGGCGACGTCGCTCGCGTCGCGCGGATGCGCCGGAGCGGTGCTCGACGGCGGCTCGCGCGACTCCGAGTACATCCTGCGCGAGGACTTCCCGGTGTTCTCGCGCTACGTGACTCCGCAGGATTGCGTCGTGCGCTGGGAGCTGATGGCCCACGGCGAGATCACGGTCGTCGTCGGCGGGGTCCAGGTGTCGCCCGGCGACTGGATCGTGGGGGATCGCGACGGGCTCGTCATCGTCCCGGGCGACCGGCTGGAGGAGATCCTGGGTGAGGCCGAGGAGAAGGTTGCGACCGAGAGCGAGATCCGCTCGTCGGTCAGGGAGGGCATGCTTCCGCTCGCGGCCTACGAGCGCTTCGGCACCTTCTAGAGCTGGGCTTGCACCCACTCCCGGCCGGCCAGGATCGCCGCGTCCGTTGCCGGCACGAACTCCATCGCGAGCGGTCCGGTATAGCCGGTGTCAGCGAGCACCTCGAACACGGCCGCGAAGTCCAGGTGTCCGCTCCCGGGCTCGCGTCGTTGGCTGTCGGCGAGGTGCACGTGGACGATGTGCTCGGCGTGAGCGCGGAGCGCAGCAGCGATCGAGTCCTCCTCGATGTTCATGTGGAACACGTCGGCCATCAGCCGGACGTGCGGCGAATCGATCAGCTGGCAGAGCTCATTGGCGTCGTCGAGCGTCCTCAGCAGGTGAGTCTCGTAGCGGTTGAGCGCTTCCAGGGCGATCACGACCCCATCGGGCGCGGTGGCGTCGATCACGCCGGTGATCGTGTCCGCGGCGCGGTGAAGCTCGGCCGCCCTGCCGCCGGCGGCGTCCGGCTGAGTTCGGAACGTCGGAACGAGCACGAGCGTGCCGGCGCCGAGGGCGTGCGCCTGCTCGAGGCAGAGGCGCAGATAGTCGCCGGCCTTGCGCCTGACGCGCTCACTCTCGTGCGCGCAGTCTCGCTCGGGGTAGCCGAGGCCGATCCAGCACATCGACGACACCGTCAGGCCACGCGCGTCGAGCCGTTCGCGGGCGGCGCCAACGTCGAGTTCGGGCACGGCCGCGATCTCGATCGCCGGATAGCCCGCGGCCGCGACCCGGTCGATCGCGTACCCGGTGCTCGCCGCCTCGAGCGTCCACTCGCTCACGCTCAGCGTGTTCACGACGCCAAACATATATAGCCGGCGGGCCGGGCGGGATACCGTTAGATTCGGCGCATGACACGTCAGCTCAAGGCCGGAGTGATCGGCGTCGGCCTGGCCGGCGGGCCGCACATCGAAGCGATCGGACGGACCGGGTTGGCCGAGGTCGCCGCGCTCGCCGCGTCGTCGGAGGGGTCAGCGCGACGGGCGGCCGATCGCTATGCGGTGGCCGAGGCTTACGGCGATTGGCGTGCGCTCGTCGAGGACCCGGCGATCGACGTCGTGCACAACTGCACTCCGAACCACCTCCACGCGGAGGTCGCCGGCGCAGTGCTCGCGGCGGGCAAGCACCTGATCACCGAGAAACCGCTCGCCATCGACATCGAGGACGCGACCGCGCTCGTGGCCGCTGCCGCCGACAGCCCGGCGAGGACCGCGCTCTGCCACAACTACCGTTGCTACGCGTTGGTCACGGAGGCGCACGAGCTGATCCGGGCGGGCGCGATCGGCGAGGTGTTCCACGTTCACGGCGTGTACCTGCAGGACTGGCTGTCGGACGGTGGCGTGAGCAACTGGCGGCTTGACCCGGTACAGAGCGGGGCCTCGACGACGTTCGCCGATCTCGGGACCCACTGGTGCGATCTCGCGATGCACCTGACCGGTCGCCGCATCGAGTCGGTGTCCGCCGCGATCGCGAGCCGGCACGGGCGGCCGACCGACGACCACGGTGGCGCGCTCTTCAGGTTCGACGGCGGCGCGCTCGGGACGCTCGTCTTCTCGCAGGTCGCGCCGGGCGCGAAGAACAGCTTCCGGATTCGTTTCGACGGATCGGAGGGATCGCTCTACTGGGACCAGGAGCGTCCCGAAGAGTTGTGGCTCGGGCGTCTCGGCGGACCGACCGAGCTGCGCCACAAGTCAGCCGGGCAACTGCACGAGCGCGCGGAGCGCCGTGCGCATCTGCCGGCCGGCGAGCTCGAGGGGTGGAACACGACGTTCGTCAACCTGTTCGCGTCGGTCTACCGGACGATCCTCGGCTGCCCGGTTCCCGGCGACGAGCTGGTCGCGACGCTCGCGGATGGGCTGCTTCTGATGCGTCTGATCGCCGCCGTCACCCGCAGCAGCGCCGAGCGTGCCTGGGTGAACGTGGCGGCCGACGGTGCCTGACGCTACGCCATTGCACAGACAGGAGAAGAGATGAGAACGATCGGCACCGAGGAGCACCTGGTCACCGAAGAGGTCATCGCGGCATGGAACGGGCTCGACACCGACGCGCGCGACGACACGCTGGCAAGCGTGCCTCCGGGAGATATGGGAGATCGGCTGCGAGAGGTCGGAGAGCGCCGGATCGCCGCGATGGATGAGGCCGGGCTGGACATCCAGGTGGTCTCGCTGACCTCCCCCGGCCTGCATAACCTTCCGGCAGACGTGGCGACCGGTCTGCAGGTCGAGACGAACGACCGCATCGCCGAACTCGTGAAAGCCCATCCCGACCGGCTCCAGGGTTTCGCCACGCTCGCCACCCCCGCGCCGGCCGCCGCCGCGCAGGAGCTCGAGCGAGCGGTCACGAAGCTCGGGCTGAACGGCGCCCTGCTGTTCGGCCGCACCCGTGAGCGCAACCTCGACCACCCGGATAACTGGCCGATCTTCGAGGCGGCCGCGTCGCTCCGCGCTCCGTTGTACATCCACCCCCAGATCCCGCAACCGCGGGTTCGCGCCGCGCTGTACTCGGGGTTCGGCGACGCCGTCAGCAACGCGTTCGCGACGTTCGGCATCGGCTGGCACTACGAGTCCGGCGTGCAGTTCCTCCGGCTCGCGCTCGCCGGCGTGTTCGACCGCTTCCCCGACCTCCAGGTCCTGCTCGGGCACTGGGGCGAGGTCGTCCTGTTCTATCTCGACCGGTCCGACGGGCTGGCCATGACGGCCGAGCTTCCCCACACGTTCTCCGAATACGTTCGCCGAAACGCCTACATCACAGCGGGTGGCGTGTACAGCCAGCGCTATCTGCGGTGGGCGGTCGAGGTGGTCGGTGTCGAGCGCGTCATGTTCGCGACCGACTATCCGTACCGGCCCGGGCCCGATGGTGGCGTCGAGCACTTCCTCCAGAGCGCGGGACTTGACGAGAGCGATCAGGAGCGGGTCGCCGCCGGCAACTGGGACGCGCTCGTGGCCGGCATCCGGCGCTGAGCATCACCTCGCCGCCCGGCTCAGCCCGATGCGGACGCGAGGATCTGGCTGTGGAGGTCGAGGATCCGAGGCAGGTCCTCGCCGTCGACGCGGCCCATCCCGCACTCGGTGCAGATCCCCCAGTGGCGAGCGCCACCGGGTGAGTTGAGCAGGGCCGCGTCGATGTTCTCGATCTGCTCAGCGGTCGTGCCCGGTGCCTGATCGTCCGGGTGGTAGGGGACGAGCGCGAAGTTCAGCTCGGTGTCGGGCCCGGTCGTGAGTCCGGCGAGCGGCTCGAAGTAGGCGCTGTCGTTGCGTCCCTGGGGGACGGTGAACGAGACGAAGTTGAGGGTGCGCTTGGTGGCGGAGGTCACGGCGTTGACGAGGTCGACCTGCATCTGCAGCGACTCGGGCTGCTTGAAGTGCTGGTGACCGTAGTCGCCGTAGCAGAGGTGCATGCCGACCGGGACGTCGGCGGGCACGCGCTCGAGGCAGCGGACGAGCCCGGGTGCGATCTGGTCGATCGGCATCTTCGGGCCCATCGCGCCCTCGAGAGCTCCGAACTCGACCGCGACGTCCCACTGGACGGCGACCCGATCGTGCGGGATCCGCTCGAGCAGGGTGTCGAGGTCGGCGAACAGCGCCTGCTCGTACGAGGCCGCGACCTGCGCCATGTCGTCGGGGGCGATCGTTCCCGCCATCGACGCCAGCGGCGTCGGGTACTGGACCTGCAGGCGCACGTCGGCCGCGACCGTGCCCTCGTTCTGCATGCGCTCGAACGTCGCAAACGATTCGGTGTAGGCATCGGCATAGCCGAGGTTGGGCCAGTTGATCGTCTCGGCCGACGCGTCCTCGGTGAGCCGAAGCTGCGGCATCGGCGGGGCGTCGGGGGTGGTCTCGTAGGCCATGCCGACCGCCACGGTGTCGAACTCCGGCATCTGCTGGAACTTCTCGGTCTGGAACTTGATCCAGTAGTTCCGGTCTCCTGGCTCCCCGTCGGTCATCCGGGTCACGCCATTCGGGATGCGTGAACTGATCTCCCGCATCACGGTCTCGGCATCGGGCAGGTTGACCGAGCCGTTGAAGTGAACATTGGTGGGTGGCATGGCGGTCCTCTCGTTCGTTCTCGCTCGGCCCCGTCATATCACGCTTACGCGCTTCTCGTACCGGCGCGCCGGGATCAGGACCGCCGGGCCGCCGTCGGTGGCGCCCTCGTAATCGATCGGACCACGGTCGATCCAGCCGTTGCGTTCGTAGAAGCGGCGCGCCCGCGCGTTGCCGGCGACGACCGCGAGCCATGCGAATTCGTGGCCGTTGCCGGCGACCATCTCCTCGGCCCTTGCGAGCAGCGCCACGGCCAAACCGCTCCCGCGCCCCGCTCGCGCGACGTACACCTGCTCTACCTCGTCGTCAACGACCATGATGAACCCGGCGATATCGCCATCGACCGTCGCGACGGTCGTGTCGGCGACCCGCTGCGCGGCGCGCGAGCGGAACGACGCCTCGGTCCGGACGCTCACGACGTCCTCGGATACGTGCTCTAAGTGGCCATCGCGCCAACCCTGGTACCAGATGAGCGCGACGGCCGGAGCATCGGCGTCGGTGGCAGGGCGCATGGCGATCACCGCGTGGCTCGCTCCAGTACGCCACGAAGCTCGCGCCGGCTGCCGATCGAGAGCTTCGTGTACGCCGCCGAGAGCTGTGCCTCGACCGTCTTGGCCGAGACGAACAGCGCCTGGGCGATCTCGCGGTTGGTGAGACCGTCGGCTGCCATGCGCGCGGCCCGCAGCTCGGCCGGTGTGAGCGAGCCCGGGCCGGTCAGCAGCTCTCGCCGTGGCCGAGCGCCGGTGGCGATCAGCTCCGCGCGCGCCTGGTCGGCCAGCGTGGTCGCGCTGCATCGCGCGGCGACGTCGAGCGCCCGCGAGAGCGCCCGCCGCGACGGTTCGCGCTGGCCTCGGACGCGCAGTGCCACGCCGAGGTTCAGGAGCGCCCGCGCGTATTCCAAGCGTGCGGGTGAGTGTTCGAGGATCGAGACCGCCGCGCGCAACCGGGCCAGCCCCGCCGGTCCGCTGTCCAGGCTGCCGCACACCGACAGGGCGATCCCGTGACGATGCGGTGCGCCGAACGCGGCCGCCTCGGCGAGCTCGCGGTTCGCGAGCCGGGCGGCCTCTTCGCGGCGGCCGAGCGAAACCAGCGCGGAAGCGGCCGACGGTACCCAGGTGGTCCCGACGCTCAGGCTGTGGCCGGCGCTGCGATGCCGGTCGTCCGCGTCGAGCAGATCCGACAGACCCGGTCCGAGGCTTCCGGCAGCGATCCGCACGAGCCCGCGAATCGCGAGCATCGTCGCCGCGTTCAGCCCCGCGCTCGGGAGCGGCATCGATTCGACAATCGCGGCGGCCTCGTCGACTCGGCCGCACTCGATGAGTACCGCAGCGCGCAACATCGCACCGAACAGCTCCGCTCCGAGCTCCCGACCGACCTCGAGGGCGCGCTCGGAGAACTCATCGGCATCGTTCAGATCGCCCGCGTGGAGCGCGACATCGGTTCGCACCAGCGCCAGCTGGAGGAACATCGGCGCCGACCCCCGACGCTGGGCTTCGGCCAGCCCCCGATCGGCCGCCTCTGTGGCCTCGGAGAGTCGATCGACCACGATCAACACCAGGCACGCGGGGACGAAGCCGTCGTCGAGCCAGGGTCCCAGCAGGCGCTCGTCCTCAAGCGCGCGGTGCGCGAGGTCGCCGGCCTCGGCCGCGGATCTGCCGGTGTAGGCGGCGACCGCGGCGAGCGCCGCGAGCATCCTGCAGTCGCGAACCTCGCCGCGTCGCGCCCGTTCGAAGTGGCGCTCGGCGCGAGCGAGGATGTCGGGCACGGCGTCTGGGTCGTCCATGCCGCCCCCGATCAGGGCCTGCTCGAGGCGCTCGACGATGTCGGCGTCGAGGTCCCGCTCACGGGTGAGCGCCTCGTCGACCACCAGGCGCGCCTCGCCGTTTCGGAAGACTCCGAACAGCGCCAGCGCCAGCTCGAGGGCGAGCTCGGCGCGCTGGCGAGGGTCGGTCGAGAGCGCGAGGGCCTCGCGCAGCGCCGGGAACTCCTGTGCCACGGGCAGCATCGCCTCCGCACGGCCGAGTTCGAGCAGCACGTCAAGTCGGGCCGGCTGCGGGGGCGGCTCACTGAGCGCGCGGCGAAGGTAGGAGCTCGCCACTTCGGGCGCGCCTCGCGCGAGCGCGTCGCGAGCCGCGCCGCGCAGCGCCTCCACGACCCAAACCTCGCCGAACGGCTCGCTGGACAGCAGGTGCGCCGCCACGCGGTCAGACGGCGCGCCGTCGGCGGCGAGCAGGCGCGCCGCCGCGCCGTGCAGATCGGCGCGCCTCGCCGCGGGCAGCTGGGAGGCGATCGTTTCGTTGACGATCGGATGCACGAACGACAGCGTCGACCGATCCGACATCAGGTCTGCCGCCCGCATGGCGTCCGCTGCGGAGCCGGCCCGCTCTCGGTCGAGCGAGGCCAGCGGGGCGACGTGACGCAGCCCCGCGCCCGGTCCGAGAATCGCCACGGCCTGGGCCAGGCGCTCGCAATCAGGCCCCAGACGAGCCAGACGCAGGAGCACGTTCGTGGCGATCGCGCCGACGCCCAGAGCCCGAACGCGTCGGGCCAGCTCTACGCTCGGACGTTCGCCCTCGGCCTTCAATGCGGTGGCCAACTCGCGCAGGTAGAAGGGGTTTCCGTGCGTCGCCTCATGGCACGAACGGCACAGCGCCTCGTCGGCCCGAGCGCCCAGCGCACGACGCACCACGGTCGCGCTCGCCTCGACGCTCAACGGCGCGAGCGGCAACACCCGCGTTGCGAGCTCCGACAGAGCCGCCAGACCGACCGGTTCCTCAGGTCTCGACGCGACCACCAACAGGATCGGAAGCGAATCGATCCGGCGCGCCATGTAGAGCAGGAAGCGAGCCGACGCGGGATCGAGCAGGTGCGCATCGTCGACGACGAGGGCGAGCGGACCGCGCTCCGCCAGGCCGGCCACCACCCAGTACAGCCCGTGGAGCACCGCGCCCGCCGACTCTGGCTCGCCTCCGCTCGCGGCGCGTCCCTCGAACACCGGGGCGGCCAGGCCGGCCGCCCCGTCGAATGCGGTGGCGCCACGTTCGGCGAGCGGCGGCCAGAACAGCTCGCGCACGATCGCGAAGGATGAGTCCATCACCAGTTCGTCGCCGCTGGCGCACAATACGTCGACCCCCTGCGTCTGCGCGCGCGCCACCCACGCATCGAGCAGGCGTGACTTCCCGATGCCGGCGGAGCCCAGCACCAGCGCGACACTGCCGCTCCCGTCGATCGCGCGGTCGAGTAGCTCGCTCAGCGTTCCAAGCTCCTCCTCGCGCTCGAGCAACTCATCGACGAGCTTCTCGTCCGCGCGCATCGCCCCGCGATCATACGCGCGGGTCGGCCGATGCCCCGCCGAATCATCGGGATGGCGCCCACAGAACTTCAGGGTGCACCCCGATGCAGGCCCGCGCCGCCCCGGGCACGCTCATCGCCATGAGCATCAGCGAGCCACTCCAGGTCGTGGTGGACCTCGAACAGACCGACGAGACGGTCAAGGGGCACATCACGGTTGCCGGCGCGGCGACGACCGCATTCTTCGGTTGGCTCGAACTAATCGATCGGCTCGATCGGGCCGTTCAAAACCACTGCGGCCCGAGCACGGCCGGATCGACGACGGGAGCAAGCGATGTCCACGAGCTATGAGGACAAAATCAAAGAGCAGGCCAAGCCGTATCTGGGACCGGGCGAGCGGGTCCTTGCCGCGTTCATCACCCACCCGCGCGGCGCGGGCGTCGCCCGCGCCGGGGGTCTCGCCGGGGGCGCGATCGGCGGCCGCAAGATCAAGGAAGCACGGAGCGCCGCAGAGTCGCGGGGGCTGGAGCTCACGAGCCCGATGGCGCTCGCCCTCACCGAGAGCCGGCTCGTCGTGCTCAAGGTCAGCGCCCCGATCGCGATGGGCAAGGGAGGCGACGTCAAAGAGCTCGTCAGTGCGGTGCCGCTCAGCGAGGTCGACTCGATCGAGGTCAAGCGCCTGCTCGTCGGCAAGGTGGTGATCGTCACCGTCGGAGGGGCGGAGATCAAGTTGGAGGCCGGCGCGGGAGCGAACGCGAAGGGCCTCGCGGAGGAGTTCGCTCGTGCCCGAGCGCTCGTCTGATCGATCGACGGTGTACGTGGTCTAGGCTCCCGGCGCCTACCCCCTGGTAGCCGCGGGGCCCAGACCACATGATCGAACGACGCGCTCGAAACATCGCGCTGCTGGTCGCCGCATGCTTCTTCATGGAGCTGCTCGACGCGACGATCGTCATCACCGCGATTCCGCGGATCAGCAGCTCGTTGGGGGTCTCGCCGGGCACGACGGGTCTGATCGTCACCGCGTATCTGGTGACGGTGGCGGTGCTGATCCCATTGAGCGGCTGGACGACCCTCCGCTACGGCTACCGGTCGGTGTTGCTGTCGGCAATCGCGGTGTTCACGCTCGCCTCGCTCGGTTGTGCGGCGAGCCAGACCTTCGGCGAGCTCGTCGCGATGCGGGTGCTCCAGGGCGTCGGCGGCGCGATGATGGTTCCGGTCGGCCGGATGATCGTGTTCGAGCGGGCCGGAAAGGCGCAGGTGATGCGGCTGATGTCGTTCATCGTCTGGCCCGCGCTGCTCGCGCCCGTGATCGCCCCGCTGGCCGGGGGCGTGATCACCACCTACGCCAGCTGGCGATGGCTGTTCGTGATCAACATCCCGCTCGGCGTCGTCGGTCTGATCTGCGCCTGGCGGCTGATCCACGGTCGGCCCGTGGACGCTCCGCCGCGCCTGGACGTCCGCGGCGTGCTGCTCACGTGCGGCGGCCTCGCCGCGCTCACGTACGCGGCGCACCTCGTCTCCGACGCGCACCCGCGGTGGCTGCTGGTGGCGGCGCTCGGGCTCGCCTCGGTCGTTCTCCTGGTCGTGGCGACCTGGCACCTGTTGCGCACCGAAGCGCCCCTCGTCGACCTGCAGACCCTGAGGATCCCGACCTTCGGCAATGCGATGGTCGGCAGCAGCCTGATCTGGCTGGTGATCGGCTCGATCCCGTTCCTGCTGCCACTGCTGTTCCAGACAGTGTTCGGGTGGAGCCCGATCAAGTCAGGTGCGCTGGTGCTGTTCGTGTTCGTCGGCAACATCGCGATCAAGCCGCTGACCACGCCGATGTACAGCAACTACGGGTTCCGGCGCGTGCTCGTGGCCTCGTCCGTGGTCCTGACGCTGACGACCGTTGGGTGCGCGCTATTGACCCGCGATACGCCGCTCGTCGTGATCGCGCTTCTCTCTCTGATCAGCGGCGCCGCTCGGTCAGTGTCGATGACCGGCTACACGACGCTCGCGCTCAGCGATGTGCCGACCGAGCAGATGCGACCCGCCAACGCCCTAGCCAGCACCGCCCAGCAGCTATTCACCGGCCTCGCGGTCGTGCTGGCCACGATCGCGCTGCGTCTCGGCGACGCCGTCGGCAAAGTCGGCAAGACCGGGCACGACGCCAGGTTCGCGTACGTCATCGCCTTCCTCGTGATCAGCGTCGTCGGCGCGATCGCCACCGTCGTCGCATTCCGGCTCCATCCGTCGGCCGGCGAGGTCCTCACCGCCGACAGCAGGACCGCCGGGCGCTCGCGGACGACCTCCGCGAGCTGATTGGCTAGCCGCGCGTGGCGGTGTATTTCACCTTGCCCGACGAGCAGGTGAACCCCTTTGAGGTGAGCTGCCCGATCGGGACCTTGTCCGTGAACGAGCCGGTGATCTTGCCACCGCTGACGCGGCCGGTGAGCTTGAACACCTCCTGGTCACGAGGCGACGCCGTGCCGCTGAACGTGCCGTTCTTCGCGAGCGCCATGTGCGTCTTGAAGCTGACCGGGAACTGTGGCTGCGGAGCGGCGAACGAGCTGCAGCCGGAGCCCTTCCCGGTGCCATCGACGAACGACGCGTGGACGACGCTTCCGTTCTTCACCTTGAGGCTGATCGAGCCGTTGTGCTGACTCGTCTTCCCCGAATACGTTCCGGCCACGGCGGCCGACGCGACCCCCGCGAGCACGAGCGCGCCCGCGCCCACCAACGCGCCAATCCTGCGAATCATGGTCCCTCCTGATCCTGATGATCCTGGCCAACCCGCCCAGGTACTGACGAAGTGCCCGCGCCCAACGGCGGGCCGTGGCAAGATAGCGCGCGACCCACGCGCGGTCAATACGGTGTTCCGCGTACCCGCGACGCTCCGCCGGCCGTTTATCCACGTCGATGCGGACGCTTCGAAGCTCTGATCTGAAAGCGGTTGCCGACCTGGTCGATACGCTGACGCGCGTGGCGCCCGAGCAGGTCCCGGGGCGCCTGGTGGCCGGCGTCCTCGAGATCGTTCCCGGCGTGCTCGCGAGCTACAACGAGTTCGGCCCCGGGACGACGCGGGTCACCGCGGTTCACCCCGACGACGTCCACACGCCCGGCGGAGACGAGGTGTTCATCCGGCTCCTGCACCAGCATCCCGTGATCGCGGCCTACGGACCCGCCGGCATCCATTCGGCGAGCACGATCTCGGACCACGCCACCCCGCGCCGGCTCCGCCGCCTAGACCTCTACCAGGAGTTCTACCGGCCGCTCGGGATCGCCGACCAGATCACGAGCAACGCCGCCGGTCCCGGACGGACGACGATCGGTGTGGCGATCAGCCGGGCCCACTGGGGATTCACCGAGCGCGACCGGCTGATCCTCGATCTCCTGCACCCATATCTCGGTCTCGGCCCGGCCCGCGCCGCGCAGCTCGCGCACATGCGGCGGTGCCACCGCGCGCTTGCCGGCGAGCCGGCTCAGGGCGTGGCCGCGCTCGTCGTGCTCACGAGACGCCGGCGGATCGCGTGGCTCACCCCGCCGGCAAGACGGCTGCTCGCCGACTGGTTCGGTTACGCCGGGAGATCGGAGCTTCCACCCGAGCTCGCGCTCGGACTTGAGCAGTGCGCGGCCGTAGTCGCACCCTCGGTGAGGATCGCCCGCGGCGACCGAACGCTGACCGCGACGCTGCTCGCCGACCGACCGGGGGACGCGACGCCGCTGCTCGCGCTGGAGCAGGCGATCGCGCCCAGCCGCGCTCGGGCCGCCGCGCTCGGCCTGACCAAACGCGAGGGCGAGATCCTGCTCGCGGCCGCCGACGGCCTGCTCGAGACCGCGATCGCGCGCCGCCTCGCGATCACGCCCCGGACCGTCAACAAGCATCTCGAGAACATCTACCGCAAGCTCGAGGTCAGCGACCGCCGGCACGCGATCGCCGTCGCCTTCGCGTCAGCCTGAGCCGGCCGTCCTGGCTACGCGGTGAGGAACGTGTGGATCCGCTCGAGCGCGAGCTCCAGCTGCGGTCGCGAGTTCGCGTAGGAGATCCGCAGGTTCCGTTCGCCGTGGACGCCGAACCCCGCGCCGGCGAGCAGCGCGACGCCGGCCTCCTCGAGCAGCCGGTCGGCGAGCTCCTGGGGCGCGATCGGTACCTCTGACACGTCAGGGAACACGTAGAACGCTCCGTGCGGCGCCAGGCACGAGACGCCGGGTAGCTCGTTCAGCCCGGCGACGACGAGGTCGCGCCGGTGGCGGAACTCGTCGACCATCTCGGTCACGCAGTCCTGCGGTCCGGTCAGCGCCGCGATCCCGGCGGCCTGGACGAACGCGGGGACGCACGAGACCGAGTTCGTGATCAGCCGCGTCAGCGGATCGACGAGCGGCTCGGGTACCGCGGCGTAGCCGCACCGCCATCCGGTCATCGCGTACGTCTTCGACAGGCCGTCAAGCAGGACGGTGCGATCGAGCATCCCGGGCAGGCTCGCTATCGAGGCGGCCTCGCCGTTGTAGGCGATGCGGCGGTAGACCTCATCGCTGAGCACCCACGCGGAGCTCGCGAGGATCATCTCGGCGACGGCGCGCAGGTCGGCCGCCGGCGCCACCCCGCCGGTCGGATTGTTCGGCGAATTCAGGATCACGAGCTTGGTGCGCGCGCCCAGCCGGTCGCTCAGATCGTCCAGCGAGAAGCTGAAGTCCAGTTCCTGGCGGAGCGGCAGTGGGACCGGAACACCGCCGGCCCACCGGATCACGGACTCGTAGATCGGGAAGCCCGGATCCGGATAGATGATCTCGTCGCCCGGCTCGCACACCGCGAGGATCGTCAGGAACAGGAACAGCTTGGCGCCGTTGCCGACAAGCACGCGGTCGGCCGCAACCTCGATCTGCCTGGTCTCGGATAGCTCGGTCGCGATCACCTCGCGAAACTCGGCCAGGCCGGCGCTCGGCGTGTACCCGGTCTCGCCGCGCTGAATGGCGTCGATGCCGGCCGCGGCGACGTGCTCTGGCGTTCGGAAGTCGGGCTGCCCGATCTCGAGGTGGACGATCGATCGGCCGAGCCGCTCGAGCTCTCGTGCCCGCGCCAGGACCGCGAACGCCGACTCGGTCCCGAGTCGTTCCACGGCGCCCGCCAGTTGGGGTCCGGTGCTCAGCGCGGTCTCCTTCGGCACGACCGCGAATTAGAACAGACGGTTCTAGTGGGTCAACCGAAACGTTTCGCTCGGAAGGCCGAGGCCGGGGGCCGTCAGGCGAGGACGCAGGATCCGTTGTGTAGCGGAGCTACATGAGGATCCGAGGACAAAGCCTGGCGGTCATCCGGTCCGGCATTACGGGCGGAATGTTGAAGGGAGGCCTACTCAGCTCGGGACCTTCGTGAGGCTGTTGTAGGCGGACTTCGTCGTCGCCAACGCCGAGCCGGGCGCGCCGACCGTGGTGCGATCGCCGTCAGGCACCGCGCTCGCCTGCTCGCTTGTGCCCGGGTAGTAGTCGGTGGCCGGCTGGGTGCCGCCACCCTGGGTCGGCATCGTCTGCTTGGTCGGCACGCTCGGCGCGGCGCCACCGGACTCGGTGTCCTGGCTGGCCTCCGAGCAGGTCCCGGTCAGCGGCATCGTCGCCGAAGTCGCCGGGAGATTCGGCACCGTGGTGTTCGCGGGGCTCTGGAACATCGTCGAGGTCAGGTCGCCGACGGTCGCGCGGCGCCAGGCGGACACGTTCGGGACCTCGACCCCGAACCGTTCGCTGATGAGCTTCAGCTGGGAGGTGTGGTCGAACACCTCTGAGGCGATGTGACCGCCGCGGCTGAACGGTGAGATCACGAGCATTGGCACCCGGACGCCGAGGCCGAGCGGGCCGGCGATATCGAGCGTGCCGGGATCGGGGTCGCCGATCGTCGGCGGCGACGCCGTGAGGTACTCGCCGGCCGTTCCTGCCGGCGCGGTCGGTGGCGGCACGTGGTCGAACCACCCGTCGTTCTCGTCGTACATCAGGAAGAACGCTGTCTTTGACCACACGTTCGGGTTCGCGGTGAGCGCGTCGAGGACCAGAGAGGTGAACCACATGCCGTTGGCCGGTGCCGAGGACGGATGCTCGTCGAAGCCGAGCGGCGGGATGATCCACGACACGCTCGGCAGCGACCCCGAGTTGACGTCGGCCACGAAGTCGTTCGGGAAAGTCGGCGTGAACGCCTTCTGGTAGAGCGTGGAGAGCGGGTTGCGGAACGCCGTGAAGTAGGGAAGGACGTGGTCGCTCGCGCCCATGATCTCGGGGTTCGCGATCGGGTTGTAAAGCGCCGGGCTCCACGTGGGATATTGGGTGAGTGACGCGTACTTACCGGTGACGCCGGCGTTGCTCGGGCTGTACACCTTCCACGACACGCCGGCGTCCTCGAGCAGCTCCTGCATCGTCGTCCACGTGCAGTTCCACACGAAATCGGGCGTGGCATTCGTGTCGGTTACCGGGCCGCCGTTCGTGCCGGCGGGATCGATCGTGCCGCTGTTGGCCATCAGCCGGTTTGGATGCGTCGGGCCGAGGATCGAGCAGTGATACGCGTCGCACAGGGTGAACGCGTCCGCGAGCGCATAGTAGAACGGCAGGTCCTCGCGAATGTAGTAACCCATCGTCATCGCGCCGTGCGCGCCCTCGTAGGTCGACGAGGTGTGGACCCTGACCCAGGAGTCCATCTTGCCTGCGTTCCAGCACAGGTGCATCGGACCCCAGTCGTGGGTGAGGTCGTCGGTGCACTCCGTGCCCTGCGTGCTGTCGAGGTGGAACGGCAGCAGCACGTTCGGTGGCACGAGCGTGGTGGCGCCCGGGTAGTCCTGCGCGAACACGCCGAGCGAGTGCGCCGGGTGATCGCTGAAGCCGCGACCGCGTGCATAGTCGCCGAAATAGTGATCGTAGGAGCGGTTCTCCATCATCAGGAACACGATGTGGTCGATCGCGCCCAGATCCGAGCCGGCCGCCTCGGTCGAGGTCGAGGTACCCATGCCCCTGGATAGGAAAACCCGACCATCGCGGACGATCACCGGACGGCTACATCTCGGCTCCGCAGCGCCGCGGCGGCTAGGATCGCGCGGTGAGCGCAGGAGCGACCGTGTCGACGATCCCCGAGGTGATCGCCCGGCTGGAGGCGATCGGCGCGACGCTGCCCCGGAAGGACGGCGTTGGGATCTTCAACCGCCTCTATCTCCAGGTCACGCTCGCGGTCGACTCGGCGAGCGCGGGGACCGAGTTCGAGGACAAGGCGTTCGTCGACCGGCTGGACGTCCTGTTCGCCGGTCTGTACTTCGACGCCGAGGCGACGATCGCGGCGGGGACGGCCTGCCCGGTCGCGTGGCGGCCGCTGGTCGAGACTCGCTCGCAGGCGCGTGAGCCGATCCAGTTCGCGCTCGCGGGCATGGCCGCGCACATCAACCACGACCTGCCGATCGCCGTCGTCTCCACGTGCGAGGAGCTCGGGCTCGCGCCCGTCGATGACAGCGCGGTCCACCGTGACTTCCAGCGGGTCGACGCTCTGCTCGGCACCGTCGAGACCAAGATCGCTGGCTGGTTCGATACCGGGCTGATCGCCGACATCGAGGACGTGACGCCGGTGAAGACCGACGAGGCGATCGCGATGTGGTCGCTCGCCGGCGCCCGCGACGTGGCCTGGGATCACGCGCAGGTGCTGTGGGCGCTCCGCGACGCCGGGCTCGTCCGGGACGCCTACCTCGTCGCCCTGGCCCGCACGACCGAGCTAGCTGCCCGCGCGATGCTGGTCTAGCCGCGGCTCGAGCCTGCGGTACAGCACGTGCTCCGCGACGGAGTAACCGTTCGCCTCGTAGAACTCCAGGGCTCGGTCGTTGCCGCTCATCACCGCGATCTTCACGGTGTCGAATCCGTTGTGGCGGGCGATCGATTCTGCGGCGGCGATGAGCGCGCGGCCGACGCCGGCGGAGCGCCGGTCCGGGGAAACGACGAGCGTCGCAACCTCGGCTCGTCCGCCCTGCACCTCGAACGTGTCATCCGAACCCTGCTCGAGGGCAACCATCGAGTAGCCGACGAGACGACCATCGTCGGTGGCGGTGAGGTACGAGGCGCCGCTCGCGAGCAGCTCGCGGTAGAAGCGCAGACGGCTCGCCCACGAAGCATCGAAGTCTTCGACCAACGGCTCGTAATCGGAGACCTCGCGGTGGTGACGATGCAGCTCGCGCCACAGCGGCCCGAGCTCGTCGAGCCCATCCGAGTCGGTCCGGGGGTCGCTGATGTGGACCGCCACGCCTTGAGTATCGCAACGCGCACACGGCCTGAGACTCGCGGGCGCCGATCTCACGACTCGGCGTCCCCGGTCGTTTCTATGCTCGATGACGATGCTCACGTTCGAGACCACGATCGGAAGGTGCGGCGTCCGCTGGACCGACGCCGGGATCGCCGAGGTGCTCATGCCCGGCACTCGAGGATCTGACGGTGAGCGGCTCGAAGACTCGGCCGACCTGCCCGAGCCGGTACGGGAGGCGATCGCCGGCATGGTTTCGCTGCTCGACGGCGAGCGGCGAGATCTCCGCTGGGTGACGCTCGACGAGCGCCACCTCGACCCATTCCGCCGGCGCGTGTACACCGCGACCCGCGAGATCGCGCCGGGCTCGACCGCCAGCTACGGCGAGGTCGCGCGCGGCCTCGGAGAGCCGCGCGCCGCGCGCGAGGTCGGCGTCGCGCTGGCACAGAACCCGTTCCCGATCATCGTCCCATGTCATCGCGTGCTCGCCGCCACCGGCGCCCTTCATGGCTTCTCGGCGCCGGGCGGGATCGCGACCAAGCGGCGGATGCTCGAGATCGAGCGCGCCCCCGGGTTTACGCAGCAGGCACTATTCGCCTAGGACCGCGGCGGAGGGGTCGGCCGGTAGCATCTCCCGTCGTTGTTCGACTTCGTGTTGAAGCCTGTTCGGTCTCTCGTTCGCGCGGTGAATGAGGACGCGCTCAGGCCGCTCGAGGAGACCGAGCACGACACGCTGGACGCCGTCCGGGTGCTCGAGCGCGCGACCGAGTCGATCGAGCACCACGTCGAGGTGATCGAGACGCTGGCGACATCGGTCGGTCCGTTGACCGAGTCCGTCGACCGGCTCACCGACACGATGCAGGATCTCGTGAAGATACTCGGCCCCCTCGCGGGGGCCGAACACGAGGTGCAACGGGCCGAGCACGGGGTCCAGGAAGCCGAGCATTTCTTCGGATTCCGTCGCCACAAGAAGACGGCTGTGCCCGAAGCGGACGCGACGGAGAGCGAGCAGGGCGACCACGGCGCGTCCACGTAGCGGTGCCGAAGCCGGACACGGACGCTGATCGGAGACGCGGCGGGGCGCCGCCGGCGTACGTCGAGGTCACCGTGATCGCGGGTCCCCGCGGCCCGACCTTGAGCCAGCGGATCGCGAGCGTTCGCTCGCGCTTCGGTGCTCTCGCGATCGCGACTCTCGCGGTCCTCGCGATCGTGATCGCGGCGGTCGCGGGGATCACGCCCACGGGCGGGCGGACTGGGCCTGCTCGCGGCGAGCGCCGCCAGGTGAGCAGTCCCAGCCCGGTCCGCGTCGTGTCGGGGGCGATTCCCCTCGGGTGCGTGAGCGTCGGCGTGGCGCTTCACGATCCGAGGTTTGGGCGCGCGAGCTTCGACCGCAGATTTCCGTGCTTGCGCCGATCAGTCGCCTTCGCCGGTCGGGACGAACGCCGGTCACGCCGTTCGCGAGCGTTGCGTCCCCTCCGCGGTGTTGAGCAGGACGTCATGATCGGCTAGTCACGTCGCGTCGCCGGCAGCAGTCGCGTCAACGCCGCCACCCCGAGCAGCAGCGCGGCCAACTCGACCAGGCTCATCTCGAGCGCGTGCGCGTAGCCGCCGCGCAACGCCCCGAAGAAGATCACGCCGGTGATCGCCACCCCGAGGGCACCGCCCACGTTCTGCACGGTGGTGACCGCTCCGGAAGCGCCGCCCGCGTGCTGGGTGTCGACGCTCGACAGGATCGTCGTCGTCAGCGGAACGAGCAACAGGCCCATCCCGGCACCGATCAGCACGAGGCCGGGAAACAGCGGAACGATCGAGCCGCCGACACCGACGTCTGCGACCGCCGCCAGCAGCAGGCCGTGCCCGGCGGCGAGCACGAACGCGCCGACCGCGAGCAGCCGCCGGCCGTAGCGCACGACGAGCGCCGGGGCCTGCGCGGACGCAGCGACGTACGCGACCGCCATGATCGTGAACACGAGACCGGCGTCTAGCGCGCTCAAGCCTCGCCCTTGCTGCAGGTACAGCGCGAGCACGAGGAAGGACGAAGCCTGTCCGCACCAGAACGCGAGTTGGGTCACGAGCCCGGCGGTGAACGAGCGAGCGCGGAACATCGCTGGCGGGAGCAACGGCTCGCCACCTCGGCGGGCGAGCGCGCGCTGTTGCAGAACGAAGGCCGCCAGCAGCAGCGGCGCGACCGCGAACGAGATCCAGGTCCAGACCGGCCAGTCGTGCTGGCGCCCCTCGACGAGCGGGAGCACGATCGCGGTCAGGCCGGTGCTGAGCAGCAGCGTCCCGGTCAGATCGAGCGGCGTCCGACGCTCGGAGCGGGACTCGGGGACGAAGCGCGGCGCCAGCGCGAGCGCGGCGACGCCGACCGGAACATTGATCAGGAAGCACAGGCGCCAGCCGAGCCCGGCGATGTCGGCCTGGATCAGGCCGCCGCCGATCAGCTGGCCGCACGCGGCGGCCAGGCCCATCACGAGCCCGTAGATTCCGAGGGCGCGGGGGAGGTCAGGGCCGGAGTAGGTCACGTTGATGATCGACAGCACGTTCGGCATCACCATCGCCGCGCCGATGCCCTGCGCGAGGCGCGCCGCCACGAGCATGGTCGGACCGCCGGCCGCGCCGCATGCGGCCGAGGCAAGCGTGAACACGCCGAGTCCGACCCCGAACATGCGTCGTCGGCCGACGCGGTCGCCGAGCCGCGCGGCCGTGATCAGGAACACCGCCGAGGTCAGCGCGAATCCGGCGACGACCCACTCGATCGCACCGGTGCCGGCGTGGAGGTCATGCTCCATCGAGGGCAGCGCGACGTTGACGATGAAGAAGTCGAGGACGACCATGAACGTGCCGGCGAGCAGTACGGGCAAGGCTGTGAGGCGACCGGTCTGCGCCGGTACGGAGCCGGCATGTGCAGGGACCGCCAGCGTGGATGAATTGGCTTGCGTTGTCATGCCGGTCACGGTGACGACCGGCACCCGGACTGTCGATTACCCGCGAGGTAATGGCCGCCCCGAGCTGTTACCTCGCAGGTAATGCGGCCGGCCATCCGCTGGTGACCGCCCGCTACGGCGGCAGCATGCGCTCACTGGCCTGCAGTCGCCGGGTGATCTCGCCGTAGTCACCCGGCATGTCCGTTGGGACCCGCCACACGTCGACGGTGCCGAATATCGATATGACGCGCACCGAGATCTCCGGTGACCCGGGCCGCTCGACATCCGTGCCCCATTCGCGCCGGTGGCCGCCGACGCTCAGCCCGCTCACCGCGACATTTACGTTCTCGGGGACGTAGACGTCGACGTTGCCGAGGCCGACGAGCACGGTCAGCGCGGTTCTCTGGCCGTGGATCTCGGCGTTGCGCAGATCGAGGTCGACGTCGCACAGCGCACCGCCTGCGACCGTCCAGCGTCGGAGGTTCAGCCGCCCGCGCTTGACAACGTGGGCGAGGAGAGCGCCGGTGAGACGGGTGGCTCGGCGCCTCGGGCGAGCCGCCGGCAACCCGTCGGCCGCCGGTAAGCCCGAGCGAACTCGGTCGAGGTCGGACTGAACGACGGCCCCATACGCCCACTCGACCCGTGCTGAGAACTCCTCGAGCGTGAGCCGCCCCGACACCAGATGGTCCCGGAGCGATGCCACCGCCTGCTCGCGCTCGGTGTCTGAGACCCGCTCATCCATGTCGTGCATCGTCGCAGAGCCGCTACGGTGCCCGGAGTGACTGTTTACGTCGACAACGCGTTCGCGGTCGGTGACTGGGGGCGGTGGAGCGGTGGCGGCCACCTCCAGGCCGACACGCTCGAGGAACTGCACGAGTTCGCCGAACGGCTCGGTCTGCGCCGCGAGTGGTTTCAGTCAAAGCCCGGGCGCCCCGAGAACGATCACTACGACCTGGGCAGCAGGGGGCGAGAGCGCGCGCTCGAGCTCGGGGCAGTCGACGAGGACAGGGCCACCGGGACGCGCCGGCGTCAGGCCCTCCGGCGCGCGCGTCGCGGCGGGAAGCTGGTTGCGGCCGACTGAGTGTCAGTCGGCGACGCCCAGCCCCCAGCCTCCGTCGATCACGATCTCCTGTCCGGTGATGTACTCCGACGCGGGCGCGGCGAGGAACAGCGCGAGGGCCTTGATGTCGTCCGGGACGCCGACGCGATGCATCGGAATGTCCTTGGCGAGCGCCGCCTGGACGTCGGGATTGTGGGCGTGGCCACCGCCGATGTTCGTGACGAAGAAGCCCGGCGCGATCGCGTTGACGGTGATGCCGTCCGCGGCGAGCTCAAGTGCGACGCAGTGCATGAAGTGCCGGGCGCCGGCCTTTGCCGCCATGTACGCGGAGCCGATTGCCCCCTCGGTGGTGGTCGCGGCGAGCGAGGTCGTCACGATGATCCGCCCGAACCGACGTGGGCGCATGTGGCGAGCCGCCGCACGCGCGGTGGCGAAGATCCCGTTGAGGTTGATGTCGATCACGCGGTTCCAGCGCTCGTCCGTGTAGCGCTCGAGCGCGCCCTCCTCGACGCGCGGCCGCTGCCCGCCGGCCCACGCGCCGACGAACCCGACGCCGGGATCGATGCCGGCGTTGGCGAACGCGACGTCGAGCCGGCCGTATGTCTCCGCCGCCTCGTCGATCGCGCGATCGAGCGCTGCGTGGTCGGTGACGTCGGCACCCGCACCGCGCACGTCCAGGCCCTCTCCGGACAGTCGCGACGCCTGCGCGGCGACCGCGTCGCCGTCGACGTCGATCAGCGTCACGCGCGCGCCGTGGGCCGCGAGCACCTCCCCGTACGCGAGCCCCAGGCCGCTCGCGCCCCCGGTCACGATCACGCCGAACCCGGAAACGTCGAACCTCGAGGAAACGTTCACGCTCATTGCTCCTGTGATCTCGTTTGGCGGTCGTCAGCCTATACGCGCGGGGCGCGGGATCCGGTGTAAGGTCGCGCGCCGTGGCCCGACTCCCGTATCTCGACCCGGGCGACGCGGAGCCCCACGTCGCCGCGGTGCTCGGCAAGACCCCCGACCTCGGGATCTTCCGGATGGTCGCGAACGCCCAGGGGGCGTTCCCGGCCTGGATGCGGTTCGGAGGCCGGCTGTTCGATGGTGACGAGCTCGATCCCCTGCTGCGCGAGTTCGCGATTGCCCGGGTCGCGGCGATGACGCCCGGCGCCGAATACGAGTGGGTCCAGCACGCCGCGATCACGCTCGCCGTCGGCGGAACGCAGGAGCAGCTCGACGCGATCGAGCGAGGTCAGCTCGACGCCCCGGCGCTCGGAGAAGACGGCCGGCTCGTGGTCGCGTTCACCACTCAGGTCGTGCGCGACGCCGCCCCGGACGACGACACATTCGCTGCGATGACCGCGCGCTTCACCACGCGCGAGATCATGCACCTGCTGCTCGTGATCGGGCAGTACATGATGCTCGGGCGGATCATGGCCACGAGCCGGATCGACCTCGAGCCGGCACTCGCCGCCGAGCTGCTCGAGAGCGTTGGCGAGTGAGGATCGAGTGGTTCGATGGATCTCGCGAAGAGCTCCGTGACCTGTTCGCGCTGGCCGACGAGTCGCCGGCGGCGGTTGCGCGCTACCGCGATCTCGGGCGCGTGCTCGTTGCCCGGGACGGGCAGGAGCTCGTCGGTCATCTGCAGTTGATCGCCGGGGACCGCGCCGGCGAGGCCGAGCTCAAGAGCCTCGCGGTCCGCGAGGGTCGCCAGGGGTCAGGCGTCGGCCGGCTGCTCGTCGACCGCGCGATGTCAATCTGTCGCGAGGAGGGCCTCACCACACTAACCCTGTCGACCTCGCCGGCGGACGCCAGAGTGCTCCACTTCTACCAGCGGCTCGGGTTCCGGCTGACGCGCGTCGTGCGAGACGTCTTCACGCCCGAGGCCGGCTACGCCCCCGTCGAGATCGACGGAGTTCCGCTCCGGGACCAGGTGTGGTTGTCGCTCCCACTGCGAGATCCTGACCGATCAGCGTCCGCGCTCGGAGCGATGCAGCTGCGGGTGGCCCGTCACACCGAGCGCCTCGACGAGCTCGTGCGCTTCTACCGGGACGGCATCGGGCTGATCGAGATCGGCGGCTTCACCGACCACGACGGCTACGCCGGCGTATTCCTCGAGGTGCCGGGCACCGGTGCGCATCTCGAGCTGACCACCGGCGGCGATCACGGCGGCCCCGTGCCGCATCCGGAATCGCTGCTTGTGCTGTATCTCGGCGACGACGAGGCGGTCGAGAAGGTCGCGGCGCGCCTCGCCGTCGACCCGGTGGCGCCGGCCAACCCCTACTGGGCGGAGCACGGAACGACGTTCGAGGACCCGGATGGCTTCCGCATCGTGCTCGTGCCCGAACTCTGGGCGTAGCCGCCGGCTCAGACCTCGGCGATCATGATGGTGGCGCCGCCGGTGGCGAACGTTCCGACGTCGGCGGCGGCCGCCTGCCCCTCCGTGGTCCCCAACGACGCCTGCATCTCGGTGGCGTCGTCGAAGAACAGTTCCGCGAGGTAGTAGTACGGCGCCTCGCCGCCCTCGGGCGTGCCGAGCACCTTGCCCGCGTCGAACCGGCGCAGGTTCGGGATCTTCTCCACGAGCGGGATGTGCGTGCCGGCGTAGTGCGCGTCGAACGCCGCAGGGTCCTCGGGCTTGCCGTACATGACGACGAACTTGACCATCGGCTCCTCCTTGTTGGCTGGCGGCGGCCGAGCCTACCTGCTCCCCAGGGCGGGGGCGTGCTCAGGCGGCGGCTTCGCCGAACACCGCGCCGGGAAGCGAGCGCACCGGCGCAGGGGCGGCCTCGCGGCGCGCGGGTGTCGGGCTGACCGCCGGCGCCTCGGACGCGACAACCGAGCGCAGGGCCGCGACGCAAGCGGGGTCGAACGCGAGCCCGGTCTCGTCGTCGAGCAGCGCGAGCGCCCGCTCAGCGGGCCACGCCTCGCGGTATACGCGGTCGGCCGTGAGCGCGTCGTACACGTCGGCGACGGTGAGGATGCGAACCGCGAGGTCGAGCTCGCCGGCCGGGACTCGGTTCGGGTAGCCGCCGCCGTCGAGCCGCTCATGATGGCTCTCGACGAGATCGAGTACCAGCGGCGAGAAGCCCCCGAGCTCCGTCAGCAGCTCGCGGCCGGCGCCGGGGTGACGCCGGATCTCGTCGAACTCCTCGTCGGTGAGCCGGCCCGGCTTGTTGAGGATCTCGTTGGGCACCGACAGCTTGCCCACGTCGTGCAGCAGACCGCCGAGGGCGAGCTGTCGCAGACGCCCCTCCGGCAGATCGAGGCGCTCGCCGATCGCGACCGCGAGCGTGGCGACGCGGCGGGTGTGGCCCTCCGTCGAGGGGTCCTTCTCGCCGAGCTTGACCAGCAGCGCGCGGACGCGACCGCCGAGGAACGCCTCCTCGTGCTCGACGAGGTCGGCGGCGCGCAGGTCGCCGACGAGCGGACGAGAGGCGACGGCGTGGCGAAGATCGAGCGCGACGGGGATTGCGACCATCCCGATGCCCGCGACCTCGAGCGCGTGCGCCGACCACCACGCCGCGTTCATCATCGTGAAATTCAGAAGCCCGAACTGGGCGGCGATCAGCCACACGACGCCCTCGACCACGATCAGGTCCGCGACCCGGCGGGTCAACAGGTACGTGCGGCCCGCGCGCCAGGCGAGCAGCACGAGCGGGATTGCGCCGAGGACAAAGATGATCTCCGCGGTCATCGTCGAGGGGTCTGGGACCACGGGGATGAGAGTCGAGTGCACGAGCGCCACCGCTCCCGCGATCGCCACCGCGGCAACCACGAAGAACTGGATTCGCAGCAGCAGCTTGACGTGCCGCGGTCTGCGCAGCATCGGCAGGCCGGACGCGGCGAGGATCGTGCCGCACACAGGCAGGTTGAGAGCACCGGCGACCTGCACCAGGCCGTTGGCCGGCAGGATCACTCCGGGGGTGGCAAGGCCATGGATGACCAGCATCGTCGCGATCACCGAGAACGCCATGCCGATCCACACCGCGTGCCCGTCGTTTCGGCGCGCGGCGATCACCGACATCGCGATCGCCGAGACGGCGGCGAGGGCGCCGGCGACCCCGACCACGATCATGTGGAAGACCGGGACGAACATGACCATGACCATGTTGGTCCCGGCCAGCAGCACCGCAGGAATCACCACCGAACGTGCGAGTAACCCGACGACGGGCAGACGCGGCCGAATCTGGCTCATGCAGTGCCTGTCGGGGCTGGCGGCCGCGACCTTGAGCCACCGCGGGGCGACCCGAACGCCCGTCCAGGCCGCTCCCTGTCCTACTCGAGCGCCCGAATCGGTCCTCTCGGTTCTCCCGGCTCTCGCGGCTCTCCCGGAACCGGCTCTCCGGGAATCGAGCGCCCGAACAGCTGGCCTCGATACCCGAACTCGTCGTCGAGCAGCGCCTTCGTGTAGTGCGGCAGCGCTTCGCCGGCGATCGTCGCTCCGTGCATCGCGTGGATCCACGCCGGGTTCAGCGCCGCGATCCGGCGGGCCACTGCTCGGACCGGGTCTTCGTGGGCGAATATCCCGTAGCTCCGGTAGGCCCCGATCATCTCATCGGCCAGGTTCTCCCGCGTCACGGCCGGCTGTTCGCCGGGCTGGAGGTATAGATCCGACGGAAACAGGCTGCCGGTCGTCTCCTCGAGGACCATCATCGAATCCCAGTGATGGACGTGCGGGGTCTCCATGAACCGGAGCTTGTGAGCACCGAGGTCGAGCGACTCACCGTCCCGGAATCCGCGCGTCCGCGTTTGCAGTCCGAACCCGGATGCGTTGAGCGCGATCGACAGCACCGAGCCGACGAGCTCCGAGTCCTTGGCCCGCGTCATGAACCGGTCCATGCCGCCGTTCTCGTCTCCCTCCCAGTGCAGCAGCACGATGTTGGCCAGACGCGCCGGATCGAGGACCTCGCCAATCGCGTCGGCGACGGCCTCGTACTGCTCGTACCTCCCCGTGTGCACAAGCGTCGGCGCCTCGTCGTCGATCAGGAACTGATTGAACGTGATGCCGCTCTGGGGGACCCAGAGCGAAATCCGGTAGATCCCGCCGACGATGTGATCGATCGAGGCGCGCTCCACGCCCCCGGAGGTTACGCGTCGGCTAAAGCAGGCTTGTACGAGCTCATGGACCGCTTCCGTCAGCTTCGCGTAGCGAACGCTGGGATCCTGCGTCGGCTCGGGCGCCGCGCGCGCACCGCGTGCTCCTAGCTACTCCGAAGCGTCGTCTGCCGGCTCGAGCGTGAACACCTCGATCGCGACATCGCGATTGGTGTCGATGCCGCTCACGAATGCCACCGTGCGCCGGCCCAGCGCCTCCTCGACGATCGCGCGAAACTGCTCCTCGAGGGCGGATCCGAAGAACAGCCGGGCCTCGCGCAGCCGTTGGTGCTCGCCCATCGCCACCAGGTTGCGCTCAGCCACGGTCAGGGTGGCCTCGAGGATCACGACGAGCGTGTCCGCACCGGCAAACTGCGCCCTGGCCTTCGTGGGCCCCCGGCCGAACGCCTCCTTGTAGACCCGGACCATCGCGTTCGAGATCTCGAGCATCGGGCTGCGATCCGTGGTCGCCGTCGCCGTCGCCGTCGCCGTCGCCGTCGCCGTCGCGTCGGCGTCGCAGCGCTGCGCTGCGTCTCGGCGGCGCTTTCTGAGCTGTGTTCGTCGATTCTCATGTCGGGCTAGGTGCCGCTCAACTATCGGTCCCGACCACGCCTGCCACTCCCGGAAATCTAGTGGCTGTGAGGTGGCCGACAAGCAAACCGGTTGGAAACCAACCCTGGCCTGGTCGACCGGAGGATACGAAAACGGACGCACGCGCGCGCGCGAGCGCGAGCCAAGCGGTTTCCGACCAGCCTCTGATGGGGAGGTTCAGGGTTGTCCTGAGGATTAGTGGGAGGTAGGCGTCTATGCGTCGTCGAGGATTCGCAACTTTCGTCTTGGTGCTGTTGGGCGCCGTCATTGCCATGGTGCCCGCCGGCGCGTCGGCCGCGCGGCCGTCGGCTCGTTACCCGGATGAGCCACTCGCCGTCGGGACCGGCGGCGCCGTCGCCTCGATGGACGTCGGCGCGAGCCGGGCCGGCGTCGACGTGCTTCGCCGGGGCGGCAACGCGGTTGACGCCGCGGTCGCGACCGCGAGCGCCCTCGGGGTGACGGTTCCGTGGGTTGCCGGGCCGGGTGGCGGCGGCTTCATGGTCATCTACAACGCGCGCAAGCACACGATCACGACGATCGACGGCCGCGAGACCTGCCCGTCGGCCTGCACTTCGACGCTTTTCATCGATCCGACGACCGGCCAGCCGATGAACTACACGGCAGCATCCGATCAGCCGCTGTCGACGGGCGTGCCCTCGAACGTCGCGACCTGGGCGACGGCCGTGCGCAAGTACGGCGAGCTCTCGTTCGCCGACGATCTGCAGCCGGCGATCAGCCTCGCCAAGGGTGGCTTCACGGTCAACTTCGACTTCAACCAGCTCGAGCAGTCCAGCCTTTCGACGCTCCAGGCCTACCCGGCGAGCCGGTCGCTCCTGCTGACGTCGTCGGGCAATCCGCTCCCGGTCGGGACGCACCTGCGCAACCCCGACCTCGCCCACACCTACGAATTGCTCGCGCGCCGCGGGCCGACGGCGTTCTACGACGGGCCGATAGGAAAGGCCGTCGTCCAGGCCGACGATCATCCCTTGCTCACGCCCGGTCAGACGATCGTGACCGACCCGGGGATCGTGAAGATGCAGGACCTGCAGTCGTACCGCACGCGGATCCTCGCGCCCACGAAGGTGAGCTACCGGGGCCTGAAGGTCTATGGGATGGCGCCGCCGTCGAGCGGCGGCTCGACCGAGGGCGAGATCCTCAACATCCTGAACGGATACCAGCTCGGCTCCGAGCCGCGCGTCCAGGCCCTGTTCCAGTATCTCGAGGCGTCTCGCCTCGCCTATGCCGACCGCAACGCCTACGTCGGCGACCCCGACTTCGTCCACGTGCCCCTCTCGGGCCTGCTCAGTCCGGCGTTCGCGGCGACGCGCCGCTGCCTGATCGGCAACACCGCCGCGACCTCGCCGGTCGCGCCCGGTTCGCCGTTTGCCCCGTTCACGGCCTGCGGCAGCACCGCAGCGTCGACCCAGCCCTCCTCGGCGTCCCCCGAGTCTCACCACACCAACAACATCGTGACCGAGGACAAGTGGGGCGACATCGTCGCCTACACGAACACGATCAACTTCTTCGGCGGCAGCGGCCAGGTCGTGCCCGGCTACGGCTTCCTGCTCAACGACGAGTTGACCGACTTCGATTTCGCCCCGCCCTCGCCGGGCGCGTCCGATCCCAACCTGCCCGCCGCCGGCAAGGAGCCGCGCTCGAGCATGGGGCCGGTCATCGCGCTTCAAAACGGCAAGCCGTTGTTCGCGATCGGTGCGGCCGGCGGCTCGACGATCATCACCACGGTCGTCCAGATCCTCATCAACCATGTCGACTTCGGCATGAGTCTCCCCGCCGCGCTCGCCGCGCCCCGGGTCAGCCAGACGAACTCGTCCTCGAACACCTCGGAGGCCGAGCCGGACTTCTACAACAGCGCGATCGCCCAGCAGCTCACGAGCCAGTACGGCGAGAAGTTCTCGCTCGCCACCGGCTCGATCCTCCCGCTCGACAACTATCCGGGCGATGCGACTGCGCTCCAGATGCTCCGGAACGGCCGGGCCGAGGCGATCGCCGAGCCGGTCCGTCTCGGTGGCGGGAGCGCGCTCGTCGTGAATCCCAGTCATAAGTGACGGCGGCGCCGGCGATGCTGCGGCTCGCCGGCGCAGCGCACCGTCCGTCCGTGAGTACCATCGGTCCGCCCCGGGGCGGTTAGCTCAGCTGGTAGAGCGCCTGCCTTACAAGCAGGAGGTCACTGGTTCGAGCCCAGTACCGCCCAC
>CAWCEF010000017.1:0-22171 GCA_963794515.1 uncultured Solirubrobacterales bacterium
TCATCGACCTGATCGGGCGGGTGCCCAAGCCTCGCATCCCGCGCGATCTCGGCATCAACTGGCCGCTCGAGCCAAGCGAGCCACACATCCGTCCTCGCCGGCGCTGACGAGCCTCGGCCGTCGCGGGCCAGCAGTGCGCAGCGTGCGACCGGGCAGAAGGGGTTCCGCTCGCCCCAGTGATCGGGTGGACAACCCTCTCCTCAGGCGACGCTTCGAGAAGGCGAGACGGTCGGCGGTTCTGGGTCGCTCCGGAGAGGGAATCGCCCGCCCAGTTCCGTCCGCGAGTCTGCACGGACAGCCTACATTTGTCGCCCGTTTGTCGCCCTTGGCTGCACTGCGGCCCGCCGCAGCCCACTGGCGACCCCCCTCTTAGCAGGGCTTTTGTAGTCGGGGAGACAGGATTTGAACCTGCGACCGCCCGGCCCCCAGCCGGGTCCTCGGCCAGGCACGTGCGACGCGGGGGGACCGGTTCTGGCCGTGGTTGCAGCGGGCCTAATCGCCTCGGGCCGCTGCCGCGATCTTGCTGTTTGCGACCGACACTTGGCCGAGCACCGCAAGCGCGAGACTCAACGGCGGACGGCTAAACGACCCTCCGGTCGCGCAGGCCGCCGCCGAGGCTCAGACACCTGCAAGTAATCAGAGCCGAAAGTATTTCGTCGCCGCGGAGGGGCTTGCTGCTGCTTATCCGGTACCTACGTTATGACGCAATTTCCGAGCGTTCGAGAGCCAAGATGGACCGACCAACCTCTACCGCAGCCGATTCCCCATCACTGGCGCGGGAGCGTGGCCCGCACCGGTGCGCCCGTGATCGAACGCAACGCGGGAAATGAGCGCGAGACCGGGAAAAGCCCCCTCGGGCTCTTTCTCGAGTCGCTTGCGCAATGGGGTAAGCAGCGATGAAACAGCCCATAGCTACAGGGAGTTCGGGTGAGATCGTGGTCACCGTCGACGACGCCACCCTCGTCGGCCTGCCGCTCGACGCGCTGGCGCACGATCCCAACGCGCGCCGGCAACCCCGTGATCGGTTCGACGTCGACGCCGGCGCACCCACGACGGCGCCCGCTGTCCACACGCCCGCGAGGATCGGGGTCGGCCCGATCGGTCGCCTGCGGCCGACCCACGGCGAGCACCAGGCAATCCGGCACGCGATTGTCGAAGCGTGGATGAACGTCTGTGACGCATTCGACAGATCATGTGCGGAACCGCGCAGCAGTTGGAGGGGCGCTGCGCCAACGGCGATGGTCGAATCGGTCGAGTCGCGGATACGCCTCATCCGGGGTGACCAATGACCGACCGGCTGCTCACCGCCGACCAGCTCGCCGAGCGCTGGCAGGTCCCGAAGTCGCAGGTCTACGCCCTCACCCGGCGTGGTGAGATCCCGACCGTGAAGCTCGGCAAGTACTACCGCTATCGCCTCGACGAGATCGAGGCGTTTGAGCGCTGGGAGATCCGCCAGGCCGACTACGCTGGGCACAACACATAGAGTGGCCGAGCGGCGCGGGAACGCCCTCGGCGATGGCCCCAGAGGAGTAGTGACCTCCCATGAGCACCCGCGAGCCTAGAACCGGACGGGTTTCCGGGCACCTCAAGCTGATCGAGCGCAAGAGCGGCCCGATTTGGTACGTCAAGACCCGCGTCCCTGGGCGCACGCCCGAGCAGACCACCACGTTCCTCGCCCCGGCGCATGTGAGCGGCGGTAAGCCGCCCGCCGGCCACCTCACCCGCCGCCAAGCACAGGACGCGCTGGCCGACATTCTGACCGAGGAACGCCACAAGGTCGGCCACCGTGCCTACGATCACCTCGGTGCGACGTTCGCCGACGCTGCCGCCGGATACCTGCATTACATCGAGCATGTCCGCGGCCGCGAGCGCGCCACCATCAGCGACTATCGCGGATCGGTGAACAACTACCTCGTCCCGCGCTGGGGAGAGTGGCCGGTGGATGTGATCCGCGTCAACGACGTCGAGGCGCTCCGGGATGAACTGATGGCCAGCGACGTGTCTCCCCGCACCGCGGTTCGGCATCTTACCGTCGCCCACGGGGTGTTCAAATATGCGATGCGCAAGTACGGGCTCGCCCGCAACCCGGCAAGCGCTGATCTCGTAGACCGTCCCACCGTCCGCTACAGCGGCGAGTTCCGGACGCTGGACACCGAGCAGCTCGCCGCGCTGATCCGTGCGGCCGCCAGTACTCAGGACGCCGCGCTCTACCTGACCGCGGCCCAGACTGGGCTGCGCCAGGGGGAGCTGCGGGCGTTGCGCTGGGCAGACATCGACTTCGCCGCTGACCGTATCCACGTTCGGCGCAGCGCCACGGTCGGGGCCAATGCGACCATCAAGACTCCCAAATCCGGACGCGTTCGCTCTGTGCCGATGGTCCCCCAGATCGCGACCGCGCTGGCGAGGCTTGGACAGCGTGAGCAGTTCGCCGGTCCCGACGATCTCGTGTTCCCCAATCAGGTCGGCGAGGTCGAGAACGACACCCTGCTGCGGCGTCGCTACTACCGGGCGTTGGAGGATGCCGGTCTCCCCCGCGTCCGCTTTCACGATCTGCGCCATGCGTTCGGTTCGACCGCGGTCAAGGCGTTCCCGCTCTCTGACGTACAGGCCATGCTCGGCCACGCCGACATCACCACGACGATGCGGTACGTCCACCACCGGCCCGGCAAAGACGACGCACAGCGTCTCGCGGCGGCGTTCGGGGGCGATTCTGTGTCCCCGTTTGTGTCCCCAACTCGGGACACAGAGCGAAACTCAGAAGAACTGAGCGACGCTAGCGACGGGGTATAGAAGCATCCTGACCCCCCTGTCGTTGCCTGCAAAGCCGTCTACACCGGTTCGATTCCGGTCGTCGCCTCTCTAGCGGCGAACGCCGATTCACGCGCTCTCGGCGACGAGCGAGTCGACGACGACGGCGTACACGTTGATCGGTTCGGTCTTTCCCTTCATCAGCACCTCACCTTGCGGGTCGACCGCGATACCGTCGCCGAGGCCGTTGCGCGTGTTCTCGTCGATGAGGATCGGCCGCTTGGCGACCTTGGTATGCGACTCGAGTCGTGCCGCGACATTGACGGTGTCGCCGACGCACGTGTACGTTGCCCGTTGCTCGGTCCCGGTGTACCCGGCGACGACCCGTCCCGACGCGATCCCGACACCGATCTGGATCTGCACCTTCCCGCGCGCCGCCTGCTCCTCGTTGAACAGGCGGATCAGGTCGATCATCTGCCGCGCCGCGAGCACGGCGGCCCGGCGATGGTCCTCGCGCGGCAAGGGCGCGCCGAAGATCGCCATCAGTCCGTCGCCGGCCATGAGGCTCACGATCCCGCCCTCGCCGTTGATCGCGTCCATCATCAGCGCGTAGTAGTCGTTCAGCAGCGCGATGGTCTCCGCGGCGTCTTGGGCCTCGGCGATCGTCGTGAACGAGCGGATGTCGCAGAACATCGCCGAGGCCTCGACGTACTTGCCGCCGAGCGAGAACCCTGACATGAGCAGATCCTCAGCTACCTCCTTGGTGGCGAATTTGCTGATCAGCTCGCGCTGCTGGTCCCGCAGGCGCTTCTTCTCGAGGCTCGCGTTGATTCGCGCGCTGAGCAACACGTGGTTGACCGGCTTCGTCAGGTAGTCCTCCGCGCCCATCTCGAGGCACCTCACGACGCTGTCGAGCTCGTCGAGCGACGATGTCACGACCACCGGGATATCGCGTAGATGCGGGTCGCGCTGGAGCTCCTCCAGAACTCCGTAGCCGTCGAGCTCGGGCATCAGGACGTCGAGCAGCATCAGGTCGAAGCGCCGGCGTCGCAACAACTCGAGCGCTTCTCTGCCGTGTTCGGCGAAGACGACGGTATGCCCGTGTTGCTCGAGCATGCGGCCGAGCAGGAGCTGGTTGACCCGGTTGTCGTCAGCGATCAGGATCGTGCCGGCAGTCGGAGCGGCGCCGCTCACGAAACCGGTTCCGCCCGAAGAGAGGCGAGGGCTTCCTGAAGGGTCCGGTACTCATGCTCGACCTGATCCACGAGCTGCGAGACGCCATCGAGGCGACCGTCCCTGGCGTGCTGTTCGACGGTGCGGCAGAGCTTCGCGAACACCATGGCGCCCAGCGTCTCGCCGTTCGACTTCAGCGTGTGCGCCGCTCGGCGGAGCTCCTCGGTGTCCTGGCGCCCGAGCGAGCTGCGGAGGCTTGTCATCAGCGCCGGCGCATCCGCGAGGAACAGGTCGACCACCTCGATAAGGAAGTCCACGCCGCCCAGGTCTCGCAGGGCCTGGAGCGCAGCATCCTCGAGGCCGATCTCGCTCTCTGGCGAGCCGGCGTCACCGCTCTCGGCCGAACCGGCATCACGGTCTCGGAGCGGTTGCGCGCGCTTCAGTGCCGCCGCCAGCTCTTCGGATCGGATCGGCTTCGCGACATAGTCGTTCATGCCGGCCGAGAAGCACGCCTCGCGATCCTCGGGCAGCGCGTTCGCGGTCATCGCGATGATGTGAGGGCGGCTATCCGGCGGCCACCGTTCACAGATCCGGCGAGTAGCGTCGAGACCGTCTAGCTCGGGCATCTGCACGTCCATCAGAACGACGTCATAGGGCTGCCGCTCGAGCGCCTCCAGCGCCTCGAGGCCGTTCGACGCGACATCGGCGACATAGCCGAGCCGCTTGAGGAAGCCGAGGGCGACCTTCCGGTTCATCGCGTTGTCCTCGGCGAGCAGGATCCGCAGCGACGACATCGCGGGCGTGCCGCCGGCCGTGACCTCGGCCGTCTCTTCTCTCGCCTCGCCCGCGGTCAGCACCTTCAGAAGGGTGTTGTAGAGCTGTGACGCTTTGAGCGGCTTTGCCAGCTGGGCCGAGAAGACGCCGGCCCACTGGTCCTCCGGCAGGCGGCCGAGTGAGGTCAGGAGCACGAGCGGGAGGTCCTGCTCGCTCCTCCGGCTCCGGATCTCTGCGCCCAGGGCGAGCCCGTCCATCACCGGCATCATCATGTCCAGCACGGCCACGTCGAACGGCTCACCGGCCTCGACCAGCGCCAAAGCCTCCGCGGGCAACTCGAGCGCGACCGCCTCCATTCCCCACGAGCGGGCGTGTCGGATCACGATCTCCCGGTTCGTCGCGTTGTCGTCGACGACGAGGATCCGCTTGCCGGCGAGCTGTGGCATGCCCTCCTCAGGGTGAGTCTGGCTCGGCACCTCGGCGGCCGTGACCGGCAGCGCGATGCGAAAGGTCGAGCCGCTGCCCGGGTCGCTGTCGACGGAGATCGTGCCGCCCATCAGCTCCACCAGGCGCTTGGAGATGGCGAGGCCGAGCCCCGTCCCGCCGAAACGGCGCGTCGTCGAGGCGTCAACCTGGCTGAACGAGGTGAAGAGCCTGTCGATCCGGTCCGGGGGTATCCCGATCCCGGTGTCGCGCACGAGCAGCTCGAGCCGGTAGGAGCCGGACTGGGTCACCTCGGCGTGGACGAGGACGACGACCTCGCCCGCCTCGGTGAACTTGACCGCGTTCGAGAGCAGGTTCAACAGCACCTGGCGGAGGCGGGCCTCGTCGCCGAGGATCCCGGCGGGCGCGGCGTCGTCGATCAGGCAGCCGAGCTCGATCCCCTTCTCCCACGCGTGTGGTGCGACGATGTCCAGCGCTCCCTCCACGGACTCGCGCAGGCTGAACGGCTCCCGTTCGAGGTCGAGCTTGCCGGCCTCGATCTTCGAGTAGTCGAGGATGTCGTCGATTACGTGGAGGAGCGCGTCGCCGCTGCTCCTCACGACCTCGGCAAACTCGCGCTGCTCACGCGTCAGTTCAGTGCCGAGCAGGAGATCGGTCATCCCTATCACGGCGTTCATCGGCGTCCTGATCTCGTGGCTCATCGTGGCGAGGAACGCGCTCTTGGCCTGGGTCGCCGCCTCGGCCTCGTGGCGGGCACGCTGGAGCTCGGTGACGTCGTGGTAAATGCCGAGGAGGCCGACGTGGGCGCCGTCCACCGTGAGCGGGACAAACATCAGCTCGACGTCGACCGGCGTCCCATCCTTCCGCAGGCGCTGCGTGATCCGGTCCGCGCGACCGAGCGTCATGGCCTCCTCGGTGATCTCGCGTCCCTCGTCGCGGTCCGTCGCGCCGAAGACGAGGTCGTCGATGGGCCGGCCGAGCGCCTCCGCGGCCGAGTAGCCGAACAGCTCGGCCGCGGCCGGGTTCCAGTCAGTCACCCGCTCCTCAGCGTCCATGACGACCACCGCTGCGGGGCTGATCGCGACGAGCGACTCCAGGTACTGGCGCTGGCGCTCCACCTCGGCGAACAGGCGCGCGTTCTGGATCACCACGCCGACATTGGCTGCGATCGTCGCCAGCAGTCGCGAGTCGGCTTCTCCGAAACGGCCTTCCTCCTCGATGCTCTGGACGCTGATGACCCCGATTGCCTCCTCTCCGAGCAGGATCGGAACGCCCAGGTAGGACCGTACCGGGGTGCCGATCCGGCGCGGCTCGTGCGCCTCGAACTGCGGCGAGCGGTTGAGCACGAGCGGCGCGCGCGAGTCGAGGATCCGGGAAGCCAGCCCTTCGCCGTACGCCATCGACGGCTCGTCCCGGCGCCGCCCGCTCTCGTAGTAGTAGGCGAAGTCGATCCGTCCCGACGGCCGGTCGTGGAGGGCGACGTAGGCGATGCCGGCGTCGAATGCCCCACGCACCTGCTCGCCGACGAGCTCGATCAGCGCAACGAGGTCGAGCTGCGACGAGAGCGCCTGGCCGACGCTGTTCACCGTCGCGAGCTCGGCCACGCGCTGGCGCGTCTCATCGAGTAGGCGAGCGTTGTCGAGCGCCACGCTGAGGCTCCCGGCCAGGGTGGTCAGGAGCCGCAGGTCCTCCTCGCCGAACGCGTCCGTTCGGTCGACGTTCTGGAGCGAGATCACTCCGGTCGCCCGCCCAGTCACGACGACAGGGACGAAGAGCGCCGACTTGACCGGCTCCCCGCTGAGCACCCACGGGTTGCCGTAGCGTTCCGCGAGCTCGCGCGTGATCTCCCCGATCATCAACGGCTCGCGCGTTTCCATCACGTGCTTGCGGAACCCGATCAGGAAGATCGGCTGCTGATCGAGTCGCTCGCCTCGCTCGATCACGTATGGGAAAGTCAGAACTCCGCTCGCCTCGTCGTAGACCGAGATGCTCACGACCTGTGCGTCGAAGACGTCGCGGATCTTGTCGCCCACGAGGTCGTAGATCGCCAACGGATCGAGTTCGCCGGCGATCGCCCCCTGGACGCCGTTAATCAGCGCGAGCTCGGCGTTGCGCTGCCGGGTCTCGTGCACGAGGCGCGCGTTCTCCAGCGCAACGCTCAAGCTGCCAGCCAGCGTCTCGAGGAGCTGCTGGTCAGAGTCGCTGAACGCGTGTGTGCGATCGATGTTCTGCAGCGAGATCACGCCGGTCGCGCGACCACCGACGACGAGCGGGACGAACAGCATCGACTTGACCGGCTCCCCACTCAGCACGGAGGGGTTGCCCCAGCGCTCGAGCATCTCAGGCGTGCTCCGATCCTCGATCATCAGCGTCTGGCGGGTTTCGATGACATGCTTGCGAAAGCCGATCAGCTCGATCGGCTCGTCCGGGAAGCGCACGCCGCGCTCGATCGTGTACGGAAAGTGGAGCAGTGCAGACGGCTCGTCGTAGATGCCGATGTCGAGCACCTGTGCGTCGAACACGTCGCGGATCCTGTCGCCGACGGCGTCGTAGATCGCCTGCAGCTCGAGCTCGCCGGCCAGCGCTTCCTGGACGCTGTTGATCAGCGCGAGCTCGGCGTTGCGCTGCCGGGTCTCATCCACCAGGCGCGCGTTCTCGAGCGCGACGCTCAAGCTGCCAGCCAGCGTCTCGAGGAGCTGCTGGTCAGAGTCGCTGAACGCGTGTGTGCGATCGATGTTCTGCAGCGAGATGACACCTGTCGCGCGCCCACCGACGACGAGCGGGACGTAGAGCAGCGACTGGGCCGGCTCCCCGCTGAGCACCCACGGGTTACCGTACCGCTCCGCCAGCTCGGGCGTGCTCTCCTCGATCATCAGCGGTTCGCGGGTTTCGATGACGTGCTTGCGGTAGCCGATTAGCTCGATCGGCTGGTCCGGGAAGCGCACGCCGCGCTCGATCGTGTACGGAAAGTGGAGCAGGCCGGAGGGCTCGTCGTAGATGCCGATGTCGACGACCTGCGCGTCGAAGACATCACGGATCCTGTCGCCGACGGCGTCATAGATCGCCTGCAGCTCGAATTCGCCGGCGATCGCGTCCTGGACGCTGTTGATCAGCGCGAGCTCTGCGTTGCGCTGGCGCGTCTCCTCGATCGCCTGCGCCCTCGAGAGGGCGACGCCGACGTGCTGGCCGACGAATGCGAGCAGCGCCTCGTCCTGCTCCGTGTAGCGAAAATCCGGCAGGTACGACTGCACGACGAGAACGCCGACCGTCCCGCCGTCGCCGAACTCGAGCGGAACCCCCAGCCAGTCCTCGGCCAGATCGCCGATCAGTTCGATTTCGCCGAGCCCGTGGAGCTTCTCGATCCGGTCTCTCGAAAGGTGCTGTGGCTTTCCGGTCCGGAGCACGTAGGCGGTCGTGCCCCGCGCGTTGCCGCTTCCGAAGTGGTCCCAACGGTTGGGATCGGGAACTTCGGTGTCCACCTCGTCGACGAAGTACGGCCAGCTGATCAGCCGGCGCTCCTCGTCGTAGAGCGCGATATAGAAATTGCTCGCGTACATGAGCTCGGCGACGACGCCGTGGATCGCCCGGTAGAACTCCTGCAGATCACGGGCCGTGCTCGCGAGCTCGCCGATCCGATACAGCGCCTTGGACGCCCGCGCGCGCTCGGCTTCGACGGACTCAAGCTCCGCCAGCCGGCGGCTCGCCTCGGCAAGATTGGAGGAGAGGTCGGCCGAAGGATTCATCCGGAGCTGCCGAGTGTCACACCGGAGCCCATCTCGCGTCATCGACAAGCTGCCGGTCTTCTGTGGGCACGTCGGGAAGCGGGCGGCCACCGTTGCTGTGGTCGAGGGCGGTCGTCAACATCGGCGCCTGCTCCAGCACCTCGAGTAACACCCCCCCGTCTATGCGCAGCACGGTCGTGTCCGCCTCGGTGGTGACCGTGGCGTTGCGCGCCGTGTTGTCCAGGAGCCCGCGCTCACCGAAGCTGTCGCCCGGCCCGAGGTGCGCGAGGACGTCCCCGCCTCGATGGACGACGAGGCCCCCGTCCGCGACCGCGTAGAAGGCGTGCGCTGGAGAGCCCTGAACCACCACGTCGACGCCAGCCGGAAGCGGGCACACCTCCGAAGACGATGCGAGCTGCTCGAGAACGAGCTGTGGCGTCCCCTGGGTGATCGGGAGGCGTTCGACGATCGTCAGTCGCGACGCGAGCGCCTCGGTGCGCTTCTGGCTGGCCTCGTCGAGCCCGGGTAGCCCGAGACTGGCGGCGACGAGCGCCACCCCGACGGTGACGCCGCCGAGGATCCAGAAGCTTGACCCGAGCGACGTCGCCTTGACGAGGATCGACGCCAGCACGGCGCCGCCCACCATCGCTGCGATCGAACTGGCATCGAAGAATCCGGCGATCCGGCCGAGCGTGTCGCGCGGCGTCACTCGCGCCATCACCGTCTCAGCGACGACCTCGGAGCACACGAGTCCGGCCCCGCCGGCCACGGTCATAACCAGAGCGAGCGCGAGCACACCGGTACTCGCGTAGACGAACTGGCTGGCGCACGCGAGCACTGCCGCGCTCACCACAACGAGCGTGAGACGGCGGCTGGTGGCGAGTTGACCGTTGAAGACTGCGCTGATGAGCCCGCCGGCGCCCGATGCGGCGAGCAGTAGCCCGTAGCCGCCCGTGCCGAGATGCAGAGATCGGCTCGCATAGACGACGAGCTGAACCGTCTGAGCGCCGTAGGTGAACTCGACCATGGCCACGATGACGGTTAAGGGGATCACAAATCGGGTCGTGCGGGCGGTCCGCAACCCCTTCGCGGCGGCGCCATCGTCGTCGCGACTTCCGGTGCTGCGGACCATGTGAGTGCCGAGCCTTGAGAACAGCAGCGCCGCTACGCCGAACGTTGCCGCGTTGACGAGGAAGGCCGCCGGCGCCGAGGCAACGACGAGGAGCAGCGCGCCAATGGCTGGACCGATGACGACAGCGAGGTCCTGCACCGTGTGAAGCAAGGCGTTGGCGGGACCGATCCTACCCTCGCCCACCAGGCGTGGGAGCAGCGACAACGCTGCCGGTCGCTCCGCGCTCCCCGCCGCCGACGCCACCGCGACGATGCCTATCGTCAGCGCAACCGGGGCATGGCCGGCGACCACCGCGGCCAGTATGAGCATGATCGCGAGGCGCAGCAGGCTTCCCACCACCAACACCGTGCGGCGGGGATGACGGTCCGCGACGGCACCGCCGAACGGCCCGAGCAGGACGTAGGGAAGCAAGCGGCAGAGCGTGGCCGCGCCGACCCACACAGCTGAGTGCGTCGCACTGAAGACATAAGCCAGGAGCGCCGCGTTGTATAGCCAGTCGCCGACCTGTGAGACCGCACTCGCACCGATGAGCACGCGTGCCTCGCGGATCTCGAGAACGCCTCGATACGCGGCCACGGCCTTCATAGGTGCACCGAACGTAGGGTGTCCTCGCTCGGGCGGGCATGCGGACTCGATCGATCTATCAGCTTGCAGTCCTCAGTGAGAGAACGCCCTCCAGGTGCCGGCCGGTCCGCGCTGACCCTAACCGATCCCCTGAAAGCCGACAAGCCGCCGTACACGACAGCGCCGCGACTCCACATCATGTGTCTCCCCCATTACTCGTAGGACAGCGATCGAAGTGAGGGAAACCTATGTCCGACCGGCGCCCATAACATCAGCCAGCCGGTCATTAGTGGACGATAGTCAGTTCAAGCCTGGTCGAGGCGGGTACATCCCGCGCGCACTCTCTCGCCGATGTGAACCGCGCACGCCACGCCGACTGGCAGCGTCACATCGACGCGCGACCCGAATCGGATCATGCCGATCCGCTGTCCGCGCTCGAGACGGTCGCCAGGACCTCTGTAGGGGACGATCCGACGCGCCACCAAACCCGCGACCTGGACGAGGCGAAGTTCTCCGAGCTCCGTGTCGATCGTCCACTCCATCCGCTCGTTGCTGTCCGAGTCCTTACTGTAGGCCGGCCTGAAGCCGCCGGGACGGTGTCGAAGGTCACGCACCACCCCGGGAAGAGGGGCGCGGTTGACGTGCACATCCTGTAGCCGCATAAACGTCGCAATGCGTATCCGTCCGTCGTCCTCGCGCTCGATCGCCGAAATGACTCCGTCCGCCGCCGCGACGATTCCATCCGCCAGCTCGCGATCGGGATCTCGGAAGAATGCGCACACGGCCGCGCCCATCCCCGCCACCGCGATCCCGCTCGCTTTGTGGCCGCCGGCCCTGCGCGCGGCGCGCGCCCCCGTGAGCATGCTGGCCAGGCCGCACAGGGGCACCCAGCTCGGCGTCCCCGCGGCCAGCCTCGGTCGACTCAGAACTCGGGCGCGGCCATTCCCCATCGCTGGGGCAGAATGTATCGTCGCTCGAGCGGCCTCGTGGCCAAGGGGGTGAAGGTGCAGCGCGTTGAGCCCGACCGGCGCGGGCGGGCGGATCCGCGGATGGTGCTGATCGTTGCCTCGCTCGGAGTGTTCATGGCGTTCGTCGACGACACCGTCGTCGGGATCGCCTTCCCGAACCTGGTCCGATCATTCCCCCACGCGACCCTGGCCGAGTTGTCATGGGTGCTGAATTCCTACAACATCGCCTTTGCGGCGCTGATGGTCCCGGCGGGGCGATTCGCCGACGTGGTCGGGCGCCGGCGTATGTACCTCGTCGGCATCCTGGTGTTCTCGCTCGGGTCGGCTCTATGCGCGGCGGCGCCGACGATCGGGACGCTGATCGGCGCGCGTGCCCTGCAGGGTCTCGGTGCAGCGATCCTCGTACCTGCCTCGCTGGCGATCGTGCTCCACGGCGCTCCGGGTGGGCGCCGTGCCCAGTCGGTGGCCATCTGGAGCGCGACCGCCGCGCTCGCGGCCGGGGTCGGACCGGCGATCGGCGGGCTCCTCGTGGACATCTACAACTGGCGGCTGGTCTTCCTCGTCAACCTTCCGATCGGCGCACTCACCTGGTACCTCGCCGGTCGAAAGCTGGTCGAGAGTCGTGCCCCGGGACGTCGCCTCCTGCCGGACCTGCGCGGGGCTGCCTTGCTCGCGCTGGCCGTCGGCGTGCTCATCGTAGGGATCGTCGAGGGCCCCAACTGGGGATGGGCAAGTCCGGCCGTGATCGCGGCATTCGCGGCGAGCGCCGCCACCGCAATGATTCTGGCCCGGCGCTGTCTCACCCATCCGGCGCCCATGATCGACCTCGAGCTCGTCAGAGCGCCCGGTTTCACAATCATCAGTGGGTTGACCGTCATCGGGGCCGCGGGCTTCTTCGCCCTCGGACTGGCGAACCTGCTGTTCATGATGCAGGTCTGGCGCTACTCGCCTCTCCAAACTGGTCTGGCCATTACGCCGGCGCCGTTTCTCGCCGCGCTCGCGGCCGGATTAGCCGGCCGGCTTGCAACGCGCTTCGACGCGCGGCGCCTGGTCGTCGTTGGGGCCGGGATATGGGCCTTAGGCCCGCTGATCCTGCTCGAACGTATGGGACCCCGGCCCGACTACCTGGGGGCATACCTGCCCGCGGCCGTGGTGCTCGCAGTCGGGATCGGCTTCGCGTTTCCGCTGGTCAGCGACGCCGCAGTGGCGATCGCTCCACGCGGCCGGTACGGGGCCGCTTCGGCGCACAACGGCGCGATCCGGCAGATCGGCGCGGCTGTCGGAGTCGCGATCCTGGCCGCAATCCTCGGATCCTCGGTCCGCTCATCCTCCGTCAGTCCGTATCGCGCCGGGTGGTGGTTCGCGGCCGGGTGCTTCGCTGCCGTGGCCGTAGGCGCGCTTGCGCTGAGGCCGTTTCGCAGTCCGGACCTGGACGAGGAACAGGACCTCGACCGGCGCCGTGACGAGCTGACGCGCCGCCCGACCGTCACCGATGCGACCGTGCGGCGCGGGTCAGGACTCTCGACGGTCGGCTACGCCGCGGATACCGACGAGGCGCTGCTGACCGCCGTCGCGATGTTCGCCGCGCTCTCCTCGACGGCTCGCCGCACGCTGGCCGAGCAGGCTCAGACGGTTCGGCTCGCAGGGGGCGAGTGGCTGTTCAGGCAAGGCGACCCGGCCGACGCCATGTATGTGGTGCGGAGCGGACGCCTCGAGGTGCTGCGCGAAGGTGGCGGTCAACCCGAGCTGCTCGACGAGCTGGGTCGCGGATCGGTCGTCGGCGAGCTGGGGCTGCTCTCGGCGGGAAGCCGAGCCGCGTCGATCAGAAGCCGGCGCGACGCGAGCCTGCTGCGCATCGACCGCGAGCGGTTCAGCGAGATGCTCGGCGACGCCCAATTCGCCACAGGGATCGCGGGGGCGCTAGCGGAGCAGCTGCGTCACAGCCGCCGTCTCGACGCGAGGAGTCGTACCCGGGCGAGGACGATTGCGCTCGTGCGCCGTCCCGATGAGCCGCGGGCCGCCGCCTTCGAGGATGCGCTGTTGGCTGCGCTGGCGCAGTTGCGCAACGTGGTCCGGCTCGATCGTGATCTGATACTTCGACACGCGCCGGCCGGGGACCTGGGGGTCGGGCTGGCCCAGGTGCTCGACCAGGTCGAGCCGCGGCATGAGCTCGTCGTCCTGTGCGCTGTCGCCGAACCGGCAGAGGGCTGGTTCCGGTGCTGCTTGCGGCAGGCCGACCAGGTGGCGGCGTTCATCGACGCCGACACGGCGGTGTGGCGAGCGGAGCCTGGACCCGAGCTCTTGTCGGGATGCGAAGCCATCCTCCTCGACGGGGCTCGCGATCCGGCCGTCGCTGATCTGCTCGATTCGCTTGCGCCACGTATGACGCATCGAGTCCAGGATGACGACGACGTTCTTCGGCTCGCACGCCGGCTCGCGGGGCGGGCGGTGGGACTGGTGCTTTCCGGCGGCGGCGCGCGCGCGTTTGCCCACCTCGGCGTGATCGCCGAGTTGCAGGCAGCGGGAATCACGATCGATCGCGTCGGCGGCGCGAGCATGGGCGCGTTCATCGGAGCGCTCCTCGCGGGGGGCATGGACGTCGAGGAGATCGAAGCTCGCTGCTATCACGAGTTCGTTCGGCGCAATCCTCTGGGGGACTACTGCCTGCCCCGCAGGTCGCTCACTCGTGGCGGGCGGGCCCGCGCCATGCTCGAGCGCAATCTGGACGGCCTGATCGAGGACCTGCCGCGGTCCTATTTCTGCGTCACCACCGACATCATCTCGGCGCAGCTGGTTGTGCACCGGCGCGGTGAGCTCGTCCCGGCGGTCGGCGCCAGCATGTCCATACCGGGCGTCTCGCCACCGGTCGCGCTCGGCCAGCGTCTGCTGGTCGACGGCGGAGTTCTGGACAATCTGCCGGTCTCCACGATGGCTGCCGAGAACGAGGGTCCGGTCATCGCCTCGGACGTCACCCAGCCCGAGCAACGTGTGCTGGCGCCAGGGGAGGCTCCGCCCGACATCGGGCTGATCGAGACGCTTGCGCGCGCGATGCTGCTCGGCACCACAGACACCGAGGCGCTTGCCCGGCGCGACGCCGATCTGGCGATCCTGCCCGAGAAGGGCGAGGTGGGGCGGCTCGAGTTTTACATGCTCGAAGCCATGCGCGATGCCGGGAGGAGGGCGGCGCTGAGCGCGCTTGAGAACGCGCCCGCAAGCCTCTTTGGGTAGCGGCTCGCCGGCGCGACGGGCACAAGTGGCCAGGTGGCCGATGTTCTGGCACCCCCCCGCGCCGTACGTTTTGCCGGATTCCACCAAGGGAGCCGAGGATGAGCCAGCAGCAGATGTCAACTTCAAGCGGAAGGTCTGGGCGCGGAATCCGAGACTGCCTTTCGATCGCGGATTGCATCACCGTCGCGAACGGCATGTGCGGACTGATTGCCGTGGTCGTCGCGCTCGGATCGGTGCGCGCTGCCGGTCAGGCACCCGGTCTGAGCCACGGCCGCCTCGTGCTGTGTGCGGGCCTGATCGTGATGGGAGGCATTCTCGACCTCGTGGACGGAGCGGTCGCGCGTCTTGCTGGCGCCAGCGGCATGGGTACGGCACTCGACACGATGAGTGACACGCTCACGTTCGGCGTCGCGCCCGCTGCGGTGCTCGTGGCCGCCGCTGTGTCTGAGCCAGCCCCGTGGCGCTGGCTCGGCCTTCCGGTCGGATGCGTGTTCGTGGCCGCGGCGATGCTGCGCCTCGCGCGGTTCGCGACCTTTCCGGCCCCCGAAGGCGGGTACCTCGGGCTCCCGATGCCCGCGGCGGCTGGTGCGGCGCTGGCCCTGATCATCGCCCATCCCTCCCCGCAACTGCTGCTCGGAGGCATCTTGCTGACGAGCGCCCTGATGGTCTCAGAAGTGCCGTATCCCCATCCCGACGGCCGCACGATCCCGCTGCTGTGCGGATACTGGGCGGCGGTGGCCGGCGCCCTGGCGGGCTGGCTTCCGCTCTGGCCCGTCGTCGTTGCCTGGCTCATCGTGGTGCCCCTCGTCCCGCTGGCGGCCAGCGTTCGGGCCGACCGCCGCCTGCGCGCGAGGGTGACCGCGGAGGGGATCAGGGCGTTCGGCCATGCCGCCTGGGCGATCGTGCACCGGCCGCGCGTCGCGTAGTCCGGCGCTTCAGATCCACGCCAGCGGCGAAGGCGGTCGTTAGGTCACGCCACGACCGAGGTCGCCTCTGTCAGGATCGGCGTGTGGAGGAGCTGCTCGCGGCATCGGTCAATCCGCTGGTCGGTCGGCAAGCGGAACTCGCCTCGCTCCGCTCCGCGCTCGTCGGCGCGCGCCTCTTGAGCGTCACCGGGGCGGGCGGGGTCGGTAAGACCCGGCTGGCACTGGCCGCGCTCGAGGGATACGGAGGCCGTGTAGTGACGGTCGAGCTGACGGCTGTGCTCGAGCCGGCGCTGCTGACTGCGTTCGTTCTAGCGGCGTGCCGCGTCCGGTCGCAGCCGGGGGCGGACCTGTCAGACACACTTGCCAGGGGCCTGGCCGGCCGACAGACCGTGCTGCTGCTGGACAACTGCGAGCACGTCCGGAACGAGGCCGCGTCTCTCTGCGCTCGGTTGCTGCTGGCGGCACCCGAGTTGCGGATCATGGCGACCAGCCGGGTCCCGCTCGAGGTCCCCGGGGAGACGACGTTCGAACTCTCACCTCTTTCGCTCGGTGCCGGCGGCGACGCGGTGGCCCTGTTCGTCGATCGAGGCCGGCGAGCGAGCCGATCGTTCACGTGTGACCGCGAATCCCTTGCGGCGATCGAAGTCCTGTGCGCCGAGTTGGACGGGCTTCCCCTCGCGATCGAGCTCGCCGCGGCGCGCACGCGAATGCTCGACATCCGGCAGATCAGCGCGGACCTGGGACGTCGGCTCGACGTGCTGGCGGGCGGGCGGCATGATGTCCCGCGTCACCGTTCGCTGCGCGCATCCATGCAGTGGAGCGCGAGCCTGCTGTCAGAGGCCGAGCGCATCCTGTTCGAGCGCCTGTCGGTGTTTGCCGGCGGATGGCAGCTAGCGGCCGCCGAGGCAGTCTGCGCCCGCGCGCCGGTGCCGGCGGCCGATGTGCTCGATCTGCTCGGCGCGCTCGTCGACCGGTCTCTCGTGACCGTCGACCGCTCCGGGGCAGGCACCCGGTTCAGGATGCTGCGCACGATCAACGCCTACGCCCGCGAGTGCCTGGAGGCCAGCGAGGACGCGGAGCCGACGCGTGCGGCGCACGCCGCGTGGTGCGTCGCGCTCGTCGAGCGGACCGAGCGGCAACTGATGGGAGCCGAGCAATCCGCGGCGCTGTCGGCCCTCGACCCAGAGACCGACAACGTGCGTGCCGCGTTTATCTGGACCCGGACCGCCGAGCCGGCTCTGGGTCTGCGAATTGCGTCCGCGATGGCGCTCTACTGGCACATCCGTGGGCGCTTCATCGAGGGCCGCCACGAACTTGCCGCGCTGCTTCGTGGGCCCGACGCGGTCGCGCCGGGTCTCGCCGCACGGGCACGGTGGGCGTTCGGCTTGATGCTCGTGGCAAACGGCGAGCTCGGTGCGGCACGACCGGTCGTCCGAGAGGCCACGGCGATGGCGAGCAAAGCGGGAGAGCCGGGGCTGGCGGCGCGCTCGCTGATCCTGATGGGTGAGCTCGATCTGATGAGCGACCCGGCGGCGGCGCAGGAGCCGCTCGATCAGGCCGTTGCCCTCGCCCGACAGGCGGGCGATACATGGTGTCTGGCCGATGCGCTCGGAAAGCTCGGCGCGGCAGCGCTATATCGCAGCGAGGCGACCGAGGCAAGGCCGCTGCTCGAGGAGAGCCTCGCGATCGCTCGCCAGGCCGGAGATCAGCGCTCGATCCACCGCGCCCTGGGCGGCCTGGCGCGCGTCGCCGCGATCGAGCATGACGTCGACCGGGCGATCGCCTTATTGCAAGAAAGCCTCGTCCTCTCCAAACAGCTCGACGACCGCAGTTGGATCGCCCTCGACCTCGCGATGCTCGGGGAGTTCGAACGGCTCGCCGGCCGGCCGCGCGACGGCGAAGTGCTCGCGCGGCGCGGAATGGCGCTCGCGGAAGAAATCGGCAGCGGCTATGCCCGCTACATGGCCACCGGCCTGCTGGGGCGAATCTCGCTCGGGCTGGGCAACCTGGACGACGCGACCGACCGCTTCGAGGCCGCGCTGCACCTCTCGGGCCCTAACGGTCCCACCCCTTTTCAGTCCTGGTGGTACCTGGGACTTGCCGACGTGGAACTGGCGCGCGGAGATCTCGCCGCTGCCGCTGCGCGAGCGCGCGGAGCGCTCACGGCCGCTGAGACAATCCGCAACCGCCGCGACGCAGCCCGCGCCAAGATGATGCTCGGACTTGTGGCACTCGCAGGCTCAGAGCCCGAGGCCGCGATCGCACACCTGACCGACGCGCTGATGGTCCAACGGGAGGTCGAAGACCACAACGGAGCCCGCCGGTCGCTGGAGGCACTGCGAGACGCGTTCACCGGGACCGGACAGCTCGAGCGCACCCGGCGGTTGGAGGCGGCGCTCGCGCGTGGGGACGAGGGGCTCCAGGAAGCGGCGGCCCTCGCGCTCCGCGGACGCGGCGCCCGACGGCGAGACCCTGAACATGGGTGGGCTGGCTTAACCGGAGCCGAAGCCGAGGTCGCCGCGCTCGCGGCCGCCGGTGCGAGCAATCCGCAGATCGCCGAGCGGCTATACATGTCGCGCTCGACCGTCAAGACCCACCTCTCGCGTGTGTATACGAAGCTGGGAATCGCTAACCGAACGGAACTGGCAACGGCGGTCGCACAGCTGCGACAACCGATCACGTGATCCCGGCCGCGCCCGTTGGGCGGTCCGTGCCGCGGCCCAGCTAGTCGGGGTTCGCGGCCGGCGAGCCGATAGAGGGTCCATGCCGACTCCGGCGTGGTACGTGTCACTGCGGGAATGGGGACTCGAGACCCTGAGACCGGGCATGATGCTCCGGCTGAGCGCGGTCGGCCTCGCCGTCGAGTTGCTGATCGCCGCGAGCACGCTCGCACCCGGCGCGCCCGTGCTACCGCAATGGCCGCAGTTCGTGCTCGTCCCGCTGATCTTCGTCATCCATTTCTCGTCGATCTTGCGAGTGCAGGCGTCGGGCCGTCGTCGCCTGCGCTGGCGCGAGATGGTCGCCGAGGTCCCGCCAGTGTTCGTAGCTGCCGCGGTCATCCTGTTAGCCGGCGCATGGCTAGTGTCGATGGCGTCGCTTCTGCGCCTCGGGGGACAGCCGACAATGAGCGGAGGGCACTACTACCTGAACGACCACGGGACGCTGCTTCCGGTGAGGCGAGCGGCGTACGAGCACGCCCGCGTCCTCGAAGAGCGCATCTTCACGTTGGGACCGAGCATCTTCTTCACGCTCGGCGTGCTTGTTCACTACCCGCGACGCGGTGTCGCCGCCGGGGCCTTCCCCTGAGGCGCCGCCGTACGCAGCGTGGCCTCGAAGTCCGTCTTCGAGATCGGACCGATGCACGGCAGCGTGACGCCCGCGGCAGCGTAGCGGTCGATCCCGGCCCGGACGGCGGCCTCGTCGCCAACGGCCGTCAGCGCATCGAGGAACACGTCCGAGATCGCGGCGCGCATACCGTTACCGTCGCCGCGGGCGGCGTCGAACGCGGCGATGCCTTCGCCGTAGCCGGAGCGCTCGCGGCCGCCGTGCACGTGGGGCACAACAACTTCGCGGATGTAGTTCGGGTTGCACAGCCACAGCATCACGCCGTCGCCGATCTCGCCGGCGAGCCGGAGCATCGCGGGCGACAGCGCCGCGATGAAGATCGGAAGCTCGGGCCGCGGATCGAGCCCCGCGAGGTGAAAGCTCGTGCCCCACTTCTCGCCGGCCGTAGGGTCCGCGCCGCGCAGGATCGCGCGCACGATCTGCGCGTACTCGCGCATCTCGTCGACCGGATGGTCGATCGTCTGCCCGTGCCAGCCCTCGACCACGACGCGGTGTGAGACGCCGAGGCCGAGCGTAGCCTCCCGCCCGACAGCTCGTCGATCGTCGCGGCGGTCTGGGCCATCGTCGCGGGCGTGCGCGTGTAGATCGGGCCGACGCCCGTGCCGACGCGGATCCGCCCGGTCGCGAGCGCGTAGGCGGTGAGCCCGGTCAGCGACTCGCGGCCGGCGATGTGGGTCACGAACACCGAGTGGTAGCCGAGCGACTCGGCGAGCTTCACCCTCGCGATCGCGTCGTCGAGCGAGCGCCCGGTGGAGATGAAGCAGCCCGTCGGCACGGCCGGGGAGCCTACCCGCACCGTCCCGAGGGATATGGTCTCCCCCATGCGCCCCGCATTCTCTCTGCTCGAGTTCCCCGCTGACGACCCCGAGCGGGCGCGTCGATTCTGGTCGGAGCTGCTCGGCGTCACGCTCGAGGCCCGCGCCGAGGGCGAGGGCGACGGCTGGCAGACCCCAGCCGCCGCCCCGGCGGTCGGCGTTCACGCCCGCGGACGCGGGCCCGGGGATTCGTTCTCGCTGCCGTATTTCGAGGTCGACGACATCCCCGGCGCAATCGACCGGGTCAAGGCCCTCGGCGGGACCGTCGTCCATCCCGGGGAGCGGTGGGCGATCTGCAAGGACTCCGAGGGAAGCCCGTTCGGGTTGGCCCGCGCAGCCCATTCGGGCTAGCCCGCGCAGCCCGCCACGCTTGATCGCGGCAGATCGGGGTGGGAGGATCTGTCTGACAAAAACGTCCGACGAGGAGTAGTGGATCCGATGCTCGAGAGCACCGCCAGGACAACCGAGCCGTTCACCGGAGACGAGTACCTGGAGAGCATCCGCGACGGTCGGGAGGTTTATGTCTACGGCGAGCGGGTCGAGGACGTCACCACCCACCCCGCGTTCCGCAACACCGCTCGCTCGATCGCCCGGCTGTATGACGCCCTGCACGACCCCGGCCGGCGCGAGATCCTTACCACCCCGACCGACACCGGCTCGACCGGCGTGACGCACAAGTTCTTCCGCTTCCCCCGGACGGTCGAGGACTGCGTCGGGGACCTCGAGGCGATTGCCGAATGGGCGCGGCTCAGCTACGGCTGGCTTGGACGTAGCCCGGACTACAAGGCGGCGTTCCTGGCGACGCTCGGCGCCAACGCGGACTTCTACGACCCCTATCAGGAGAACGCCAAGCGCTGGTACCGCGAGGCCCAGGAACGGGTCCTCTACTGGAACCACGCGATCATCCACCCGCCCGTCGACCGCAACCGCCCGATACACGAGGTCGAGGACGTGTTCATGCACGTCGAGGAGGAGCGCGACGACGGGCTCGTAGTGAGCGGCGCAAAGGTCGTCGCGACAGGTTCAGCACTCACCCACTTCAACTTCATCGCCCACCACGGCCCGGTGCCGGTGCAGAAGAAGGAGTTCGCCCTCATCTGCGCCGTCTCGATGGACACGCCCGGGGTGAAGCTGATCTGCCGCCCGTCCTACGAGATGACCGCCGCCGTGATGGGCAGCCCGTTCGACTATCCGCTCTCGAGCCGGCTCGACGAGAACGACGCGATCTTCATCTTCGACAAGGTGCTCGTGCCGTGGGAGAACGTGTTCGTCTACGGCGACGTCGAGAAGGCCAACAACTTCTTTCCCCGGACCGGCTTCATCCCGCGGTTCTGCTTCCACGGCTGCATCCGCCTCGCGGTCAAGCTCGACTTCATCGGCGGCCTGTTGCTCAAGGCCGTCGAGGCGACCGGCACGAAGGACTTTCGCGGCGTGCAGGCCAAGGTCGGCGAAGTGCTCGCGTGGCGCAACATGCTGTGGGGACTGGCGAGCGCGATGGCGCGCGAGCCGGACGCCTGGCGGGGCTCGGCGCTGCTCCCGAACATGGACTACGCGATGGCCTACCGCCTGTTCTCGACGATCGGCTACGGCCGCGTGAAGGAGATCATCGAGCACACCGTGGCGAGCGGCCTGATCTACATCAACTCGAACGCCCGCGACTTCAAGAACCCCGACATCGCTCGCTACCTCGACCAATACGTCCGCGGCTCCAACGGCATCGACGCCGTCGAGCGCGTGAAGCTCATGAAGCTGCTCTGGGACGCGCTGGGGTCCGAGTTCGGCGGCCGCCACGAGCTCTACGAGCGCAACTACAGCGGCTCCGACGAGAACATCCGGATGGAGGTGCTGTTCGCAGCGATGGGCACCGGCAAGACCGACGCCTACAAGGGCTTCGCCGAGCAGTGCATGAACGAGTACGACCTCGACGGCTGGACCGTCCCGGACCTGATCGACCCCGACGACGTCAGCTACCACGCGAACCGGAGCTGATCGCCGACGCCACGCGGCCGCGGGCCGATCCCCGCCTTATAATCGCTCCCCAGAAGGTCGATACGCGGCTGTAGCTCAGTTGGCTAGAGCGTCTGCTTGCCATGCAGAAGGTCGAGGGTTCGAGTCCCTTCAGCCGCTTCAAGGAAAGCCCCGCAAACGCGGCACTTTCCGTCTGATCAGAGCGTCGAGCAGCACGCTCTAGGCCCCTCGGGTCAAGCCGTGGGTCAAGGTGCGGTAGAGCAACCGCGCTCAATGAACGCCCGTGCTGCGCTGGTCATCGCCCGGCGCCGCTTCCTGGCTTGTTCGGGGTCCGCCTGGGCCGCGGTCAGTCCGCGACTGGAGC
>CAWCEF010000018.1:0-1014352 GCA_963794515.1 uncultured Solirubrobacterales bacterium
CGACACCGAGATGCTCCGTCGCAGCTGGCTCAGCGACAGGCCTGATCCGCGAACCGCGTGTCTTCTCCAATACGCCTGGCTCGCAGAGCAGCTCGCCGTTGGCGGCGCTCCGCTAACCACTGGCGAGCTCGTAGTCACTAAAACCAACCAAAGGGAGTCACGATGACACCAGAAGTGGAAGGACCCAGGCCGGTGTATGAGCCACCGAGGATCGAGGTGCTGGGGAACTTTGCCCAGCTGACCCTCGGGAGCAAGTGGCAGTCGCTCTCGGACCTGTCACACGGAATCGGTACCGCCATCGGTGACGGCGGCCCCGGCTCGTAAGGATCAACGTGCGCATCCCGCCAGAGCTCACCGCTCTCGAAGCGGTCGCCGGTTGTCCTCTCGGCGGGAGCGCCCGCTCGGTGCCACAGCTAGCGCGGCGCGGTCATGAGCCGATCGCCGCGCTTACCGCGGCGATCGAGCGCACGCTGGACAACGGCCCGCCCGCGGTCGCGTTCTCGGGCGGGCGAGATTCCTCGCTGCTACTCGCGGTGGCCGCGCTCGTGTGTAGGAATGCCGGTGTCGAACCGCCGCTGCCGATCACGCTGTGCATAGAAAGCCCGGTGGCGGAAGCGGACGAGCGCGTGTGGCAGGAGCGCGTTTTGGAGCATCTCCAGATTCCGCGCTGGCATCGCATACCGATCCGCGGTGAGCTTGACCTGATCGGTTCCTACGCCCGCCGGCACTTGCTGAGCGATGGATTGCTGTTCCCGGCCAACGCTCACTCTGTCGTCCCGATGCTCGACGCCGCGGGCGGGCGTTGCCTGATCGTGGGCCTCGGCGGCGACGAACTGCTGACCCCACAACAGTGGCGATCAGTGCACGACCTGCTCGGCCGCAGGCGCCGCCCACAGCGGCGCGATGTCGCCAGGCTCGCCGTCGCCGCGCTGCCGCGAGCGATCCGCGGCCGGCTGAGACCCTCCTGCGCGGGGGATCTCGAGCAGATGACATGGCTGCGTCCGGCGGCAACGCACCAGCTCGATCGCCTCTCCCGGAGAGGCTTTGAGGAGCCGGTCGCGTGGGATTCAGCGATCAGGCACGTTGCCGCTCGCCGGGACGTGGTTCTTCCCTTCCATGCAATGCAGCGGCTCGCGCAATCCAGCGGTCAACGGGTCGAGGCTCCGTTGCTGGACGCGGGCTTCGTCGGCGCGCTTGCCCGCGCGGGCGGCCGCGGGGGGTTGGGCGGTCGGACCGCGATCATGAACGCGCTGGCCGGCGACCTGCTGCCGGCCAATGTCGTCGGGCGCACGAGCAAGGCGTACTTCAATCGGGTGTTCTTCGGCGAGGAGAGCCGCGCCTTCGCCGCCGCATGGTCCGGGCGGGGGCTCGACGACACGCTGGTCGACGCGGACGCGCTCCGGCGCGAATGGCTGTCCGAGGTTCCCGACTTTCGGACCTCCATGCTGCTTCAGAGCGCTTGGTTGGCCGACCGTGACCTAGTGGCCGACCGCGACTTCGCGCTTGCGGCATGAGCGACCGCTCGGTTGCCGCCTACGGGCTCCGGTTTGACGGCCTGGAGAGCGGCCGCTGGCTTGCCGTGGCCGGAGCTGCCCACTGGCCACAGGTGTCATGCGAGGTCGACGGCCGCGCTGAGGCCCCGGAGATGGCGGTCGATATCGACAAGTTCGAGCTGCGATTGTGCGCCGGTATCTCCCACAGCGAGCTGGTGCATCCGCTCCTGCAACGAGTTTCCTCACATCTGGCTCTCGCCCGTGGCCATCACGCGATGCACGCGGGCGCAGTGATCGGAAGCGCCGGCGCCTGGGTCGTGGTCGGTCCGAAGTACGCGGGCAAGAGCACCCTGCTCGCCAGCTTGGTCAAGGCCGGCACGCCGGTCTTGACCGACGACGTCCTCGTGTTCGGAGCCGGCATGGCGCTCGCCGGACCGCGTTGCATCGACCTGCGGCCCGACATGCGGCGGTTCGGGTCCGGTACGAGAGTTCGTCCCCGCGATCCGCGTAACCGCATAGAGCTCGCGCCGATCGCGGCCGAGCATCCGCTCGCCGGGGTGATCCACCTCGAGTGGTCATCCGCCGACACGGCGATCGAGCCGCTTCACCACCGCGACGCGCTCAACCACCTGCTTGAGGTTCGCGGCGAAAACGGCTGGCCACGCGATCCGCGCGCGCTGCTCGACCTCGCGGCGTTGCCCACGTTCTCGCTGAGGCGCCCCCGGTCGATCACCGGGCTGCGCTCCTCGAACCGCCTCGTGCAGAACCTGCTGCTCGATCGCGCTGCTGGTGACATGCCGCGAGTCGGCCCGCCTTCACTCATCGCCGCTTAGTCAGGTAGCGACGTGATAATCCTGCGCCGTGGACGTTGAGTCGATGCGACGGTGGTGGTTCGTAGAGGTTGAGCAACGCGTGTACCGGCGCGTCGGCCGCTTCGCCGGCCGTGTGCACGGGCGCGGACCGCTGCTCGTGGTGATCGGCGACAGCCTCACCGATCCGACGAGCGAGTACACGTTCCCGTGGCAGGTGTGGCTACGCCGCGTGGGCCGCCGTGGTTACAAGACCCTCAACCTGGGCGTGTCCGGTGACACCACCGGGGACATGCGCCGACGGATCGAGCAGGCGGTGAGCCAGGGGCAGCCGGAGATCGCGGTTCTTTACGGTGGCGCGAACGATGCGTTTTTCGGCGTCGATCCCGCCGAGACGGAGCAGAACGTCACCTTCATCGTGGACTGGCTGCGAGATCAGGGAGCCCGCCACGTCGTGCTGATGACCCCCGGGCTGCTCAACTTCGAACAGGAGGCCGTCTCGGCTCCTGCGATCGAACAGGTCCGCGCGCTGCTCGGCGACGTCGCGCAGCGGCGCGGCGCCACCTTCGTCGACCTGGTCGGCTTCTTCCGAGATCGCATCGAGGGGGGTCACGATCTGGACTTTTCACGCGTGCCGTATCGACGCTCGCGCTCGTGGCACGTGTCCGACGGCAATCCGCACTACAACGCGTACGGCCAACGACTGGTGGCCGAAGCCTTTCTCATGGCCACGGCCGACTGGCGACGGCCGGCTGTGACGTAGCGCGGGGAGGGCCAACGACCGCCGTCAACCGGGTACACGCGACAGCTCGTGCCACGGCTGCGACGGGCCGGGCTCGCCCGGCGAAGCCAGCCACGCATGCGCCGTGAACCCCTCGCTGGGTGCCGTCACGCCGATTACGACGTCGCGTATCACGCCCTGAGCCCGGAGCCAGCGCTGGCGCACGAGCGCGGCCTGCAGACAGGTCGCCCCGCGTCGCCGCAACACGGCGTCGACGCCGCGGACGGCAGCCGCGGGCAGCGGTGCCGGCGCCAGCCGGACCTCGACCTGGCCGGCTGCGAGGTTGCGGCGCACGTCGCGCAGCGCTCGTTCCGCCCACCAGGCAGCGCGGAGCTCGCACATTCGGGGCGGGCGGTGGCTCACGACGCCAGCAGCCCTCGGTGCTCGAGCGTGGCAAGGAATGCGTCGACGTCGGTCGACGCCAGTGCGGAGTCGATGCCGTAGCTCTCGACCAGCGCCTCGATGAGGCCGTCCCGCGTCGTCGAATCGGCCAGCAAGCGCCAGACGAGCGTGCCGGATCCTTGGACGGCGAGGTATTCGGACGACTCGGCGTCGAGAGCGACGATCTCGTCGCCAATCTCGCGCCAGTCGAGATTGTCCCTGCGTAGACAAAGGGTCATGTGATCCCCTCCTTGGTTGGTGATGCTCTGAACTCCGAGACGGCTTTGAACGGCTGCGTAAGCGCCCGGCACGAGCGCGCGAGTTGGTCCTCGCGCGTCTCCCAGGAACCCGGTTGGACGATCCTCAGAAGCTCCGCTCGGACGCCGGCGGGGATCGAGCGCGGCGGGAGCGCCCACACGGGGGCGACGAGCCTGGCCGCGGACCGCTCCACCACGCGCGGCTCGCGGCTCGTGAGCAGATGCCGAGCCCAAGTCCGCATCGACACCGGCAGCGTAGCCCGGCCGAAGAGCCCGTCGACGGCCGCGACGGTCGTCAGCCAGAGCCGTTCATACCCCCATCGGCGCGCGATCTCATCGGCGCTGCCGCGATCGCATTCGGTCAGCACCGCGGCGACGTCGACGAGCTGGCCGAGCCGCTCGAGCGGGCCATGAGCCCATGCGTGCACGGCGAGCAGCACCGCGTGGGCAGCGGGTCGGAATCCCGCGATTCCCGCCACCCCGGTGCAACTTGGGCCGGTGAGTTCCAACAGTTCCGCTGTCGGTGGCGCCGGAACGCCATCGATGCTCTTGGGCGTGTTGTGCAGCTCGATCTTCAGCGGCACGCCCGGCCACACGAGCGGCGGCGCATGGTGGTCGGCGTCGCAGATCCCGATCTCGCTGAAGCCTGCCCGGCGCAGCGCCAGGAAGGTGGCGTCGGCGTCCGGCGTCAAGATGTCGAGATCGCCGAACGGGCGACACTCGGGGTACTGGTAGCTGGCGGCGACCTCCGGTCCCTTCATCAGGATCAGCGGGACGTCCACGGCGGAGCGGATCAGGCCGAGCAGGAGCGGGGCCGACACATGGCGCACCGCGGCAAGTCGCTCGGCGTCTCGCAGACGCGGATCGACCTCCCGTCCCTCGGTGCGGCGCTGTCGTGCCGCCAGCACGTCGAGGCCGTGGTGGCGCAAGTCCGCGATGGTCGGGGCCCGGGCCAGCAGCTTGTCCACGCTTCCCCACAGTTGCGCGGTCGCGACGTCCATCAGTACAGTCCCAGCGTTCCGAGCCGCTGCTCGCGTCGGAGGAAGAGCCGGAAGCAGACGATCCCAGCCGTCAGGCTGATCACGGCGAGCGGCAACAGCTCGATCAGCGGCGTGGCGAGACCGTGCCATCCGGAGCCGCCGATCAGCGCCTCGCGCAGCGCATTCAGCACGATCGCCACGGGGTTGAAGGCTGCAAGTGCCGCGAGCCAGCCGGGCAGCACCGTCAACGGGAAGAACGCACCCGAGCCGAGCCCGAGCACCGTGACGCCGGTACCGATCACCCCGGTTCCGCGTCGAAAGGTGAGGACCGCGCCGGCGGCGATCAGGCCAAGGCCCCAGAGAAACGGGAGGAAGACCAGCATCAAGACGGTAGCGGGCAGGATCCCGCTCGCGTGCAGATGAAGGCCGAAGGCGATCGAGGTCGCCGCCAGGAAGGCGCACAGCCGCACTGGCACGTACAGCAGGTTGAACAAGGTCGATCCGAGCTGCAGCGCCCCCATCCGGGTGCGCGTCACGAGCAGCACCTCGAGCGTTCCAATCAGCTGCTCGTTGCGCAGCGCGCGCGAGAGTTCGTGGAGCAGGAGCAGAACGGCCATGTTCAGGCAGATGCCGATCGCCACGAACTCGATGTAGCTGGCGCGGGTACCCGCGTAGACCGGCATTTCCGCCGGATTCACGAGCCGGCCGAGGAACGAGAAGGCGACGACCTGTCCGGCGATGGCGACCAACCCCGTGATCGCGCCGGTGCGGTAGCTCAACGTGATCCGGAAATCACGGCGCAGGAACGCGGCAAGCTTGGGCGCGTCCGCGATGAAGCTCGCGGCACTCCTCCGGTCAAGGCCGGAGACGCTCATGCCGCCGCCCCGGTCAGCACCAGGAAAGCCTCCTCCATCTCCGACTGCGCCTGACGGCAGCCGATGACTTGGAAACCTCCATCGACGAGGCGTGCCACCGCGGCCCCGAGCCCGCTGGGCTCCTCGGGCGCGAGCAGGAAATGATCGGTGTCGTTGGTGGGGAGGATCGACCCGCGAGAGCCGACCGCCAGCCGGACGGCGGCCAGTGGTGGCGGTTGTCCCGTCTCCGTGTCGCGGACTTCGATTAGGTACCGATCGCTCGGCGCCCGAGCCGCCAGCTGAGCGGGTGAGCCACTGAAGACGACGCGGCCATCAACCAGCAAGGTCGTGGAGTCCGCCAAGCCCGGTACTTCATCCACGCGCTGGGTCGTCCACAGCACCGCGGCACCGTCATCGGCGAGGCCGCGGACGAGTCCTCTGACTCGACGCGCGGCCTCGGGGTCGAGGTTCGCGGTGGCCTCGTCAACCAACAGGATCGGAGGGCGGGACAGCACCGCGCGAGCAACCGACAGGCGCTTCTGCATCCCATGCGAGCAGCGCCCAACCGGCCGATTCGCGACCTCGGTAAGCCCGACCGCGTCGAGCGCTGCCCGCGCGGCCTCGCGCGCCTGCCGCAGCCTCAGCCCATCCAGGCGCGCGAAGAAGATGAGGTTCTCCAGGGCGCTGATGCGCAGATAGAACGATCGCTCGCCGGATGGGACAAAGCCGACTCGCCCGCTCGTGAGCAGCGTTCCCTGCGCTGGCTTGACCAAGCCGCAAAGGGCTCTGATCAGCGTCGTTTTCCCGGCGCCGTTAGGGCCAAGCAGCGCGTGGACCTCGCCCGGCGCGATCGACAGGTCGACCCCGTTCAGGGCTGTTTTGTCGCCAAAGCGGCAGACCATCTCCCGCACAAACACTGCGTCGCTTCCCCTGCTCACATGCGAAAAACGTCTTACTACGCGGTCTGCTTCCGCGCGCACTGCGGCCCTTCGGTAACGAGCGTGCAGCGCTTGCCACGAACGCACGCTTCCAAGACTATTAAGCGCACGCGCCAGAAATGGCCGACGGCGAGCGTTTGTCTCCCAGTGAGGAAGGTCCTTTGTCCAGGAAGCTGATCGGCGGGCTCGTGCTGGCGGTCTTGGCGATCGTGGCGATCGTGGCGATCGTCACGATCGCGTTCGCCGCGACACCCAAAAATGGGCGTCACCACACGAAAACGAGCCGGCCGGTCGACACAAAGCTGCCACGGATTTCGGGCTCCCCGGTCCTCGGCCACACGTTGCACGCGTCAGGAGGCCGTTGGACCGGCGCCTCAAAGTTCGTCTACCAGTGGAAGCGCTGCAACACGCACGGGGCGAAGTGCAAGCTCATCCACCGCGCGAACTCCAAGCGGCGCCAGCCGGCCAGCGTGTACACGCTGACCCACATGGATCTCGGTCACCGGATCCGGGTCACCGTGATCGCGAGCAACCGACACGGCAGCACCTCGGCGACCTCGCCGGCGACCGCCGTCGTCCGCCGTACCGCGACGGCGGTCGGGACACCGGGTGGCACGGCGCCGGTTTCGGGCGCCCCGGCCAGCAGCGGTCTGCATGTGGTCGGGAACGCCCTGGAGAACGGCGACGGACAGAGGGTGGTGCTCCACGGCACGGACATAAGCGGCTCGGCGTACGCCTGCGAGCAGAACGGGGGATACGCCTTCTCGGATACACCCAGCGGTGCCAGCCTGTACGCGCCCATGCGCTCCTGGCACATCAACTCAGTGACTCTGGGCATCAACCAGGACTGCTGGCTCGGCATCAACGGCGTCAAGGCCCAGTACTCGGGCCAGAACTACGTCAACTGGGTCAAGGCCCAGGTCACGAGCATGGAGCAGGCCGGGATCTATCCGGTGATCGGGTTCTTCGTGGGCGAGCCCGCATCCGATACGCCGAATTGGTACTCGGTGGGTAACGGGAACGCCCCGATGCCGGACAACGATCACGTGCCGCTGGTATGGGAGGAGATCGCCAACACGTTCAAGAGCGACCCGAACGTGATCTTCCGGCTCTACGAAGAGCCGTACCCGGACAGCAACGCCACCAGCCTGGCCGCTTGGCAATGCTGGAGTCAGGGCGATGTCCAATACAGCACGAGCTCCGTCCATGCCCCGCCGACGGCTCCCACGCCTGCATCGTCAGTCCAGCATTGCAACCCCTTGAACTCGGACGGCAGCGGTCACAGCTACAGCGCGGTCGGCATGCAGTCGCTGGTCAACATCATCCGGGGCACCGGCGCGAACAACGTGATCCAGATTCCGGGAGTGGCCTTCGCGAACATGCTGTCGTGCTCACCGACGCAGACGCCGGTCACGTGCGGGTTCCTCGATTCGAGCGACGGGGTGCGGGTAAGGGACCCGGCCTCGGCGACCGCGCCGCAGTTGATGGCCGATACGGACAACTACCCCGATACGGGGCAGTTCTGCGCGACCGTCGCATGCGTGAACACCAGCTACGCCGCCGTCGCGGCGCTGATGCCGATCGACATGGGCGAGGCGGGGGTCGAGAACAACTCCAAGCCGTTCCCGCTCATGGAGCAGTTCATCGATGCCTACGACACCCTCGGCCAGAGCTATTACCTCTCCCAATGGGAGACGTGGACCGACCTGATAAGCAACTACAACGGTGCCGCGCACAGCGGTTGGGGAACCTGGGCGTACGACCACCTGACAGGCGGCTGATGAAGCACCGCCCCGGCGAATCAGGCGGCCGCCGCGATCTAGCGGCCACAGCAGGCACCTGACCGCCAACTAAATCGGTCCGCCTTCACAGTTCTCCCTCGCGGCCGTACCGGCTGCCATATCGTGCGTCCACGCCGGCTCGGCTGGGCGGCTAGGCAACGTCCACTAATTTGAAGAAAATTCAAGCCCTGTAAGGCGACGAGCGATTAACGCCAAAGCGGTTACGTCCTGCGTTGATCTCCACGCCGAGGAGGGGTCTTGCCTTTATCCAGGAAGCTGTTCGGTCGGCTTCTGCTGTCGTCCGTCGCCATTGCGATGTTCGGTGCTGCGGAAGCTGAAGCGGCGAGTCTGAGCCAGGGGGGCAGAAGCGGCCCGGTCCGCGCGAGCGCTCCGAAGATCTCCGGCTTGCCGCTCCTGGGGCGCACGTTGCACGCGTCTCCCGGCCGCTGGATCGGGGCCTCCACGATCGCTTACGAATGGCAGCGCTGCAACGCGCGCGGCAAGAACTGCAAGCTCGTTCACCGTGCCCGCCCGAAGGCGAGCCGGCCGGCCAGCGCGTACGCGCTCACGACATCCGATCTCGGTCACCGGATCCGTGTGCTCGTGATCGCCGCCGACCCGAGCGGCAAAGCCTCGGCGACCTCGAGGATGAGTGCAGTCGTCAGCCGCTTCCCGAACGCGAAGCCGGTGCGCCAGACCGGCAGTGGCGGAAATGGCGGTGGCGGGACTACCGGCGGCACCGGCGGCACGGGCGGGACCGGCGGCACCGGCGGGACGGGGGGCACGGGGGGCACGGGGGGCACGGGCGGGACCGGCGGCACCGGCGGGACGGGGGGCACGGGCGGGACCGGCGGCACGGGTGGCACGGGCCCTGGTCCTTCGGCGCAAGGGCTGCACGTGGTCGGCAACAAGCTCGAGAACGCCAATGGGCAGACGGTGGTGCTGCATGGCACGGAGATCAGCGGCTCGGCATACGCGTGCGAGCAGGAGGGCGGGTACGGGTTCTCGGACACGCCAGTCGGCGCGAGCCTGTACTCCGCGATGGCGAGTTGGCATATCAACTCGTTCATGCTGGCCCTCAATCAGGACTGCTGGCTGGGGATCAACGGTGTCTCGGCCGCCTACTCGGGGCAGAACTACATCAACTTCGTCAAGGCGCAGGTCACGGCGATGGAGGCCGACGGCATCTATCCGGTTCTGACCGCGCAGGTTGGCGAGCCGGGCGCGGATACGCCCAACTGGTCCAGCACGGGCAACGGCAACGCGCCGATGCCCGACGCCGATCACTATCCGCTGTGGTGGGAGGAGATCGCGAACGCGTTCAAGAACGACCCGAACGTGATCTTCCGGTTGTATGAGGAGCCGTGGCCGGAGTTCTACGGCAACGTCAACACGGCCTGGGAGTGCTGGAGCAAGGGCGATGTTCAGTACGGCACCGGCGCGGACAGCACTCTGCCGAACGGCTGGCAGTCGAGCCCGGGCACGCAGACCGCGCCGACATCGGACGGGTCGACGCAGAACTGCAACCCGCTCAACAGCGACGGGAACGGCCACACCTACAGCGCCGTGGGGATGCAGTCGCTGGTCAACATCATCCGTGGCACGGGAGCCCAGAACGTCATCCAGATTCCGGGTATCGCGTTCGCGGATGCATTGACGTGCACTAACACCGGCTCTCCGGTTACCTGCGGGTTCCTCCAGCCCGGGATCAAGGTGACCGACCCGCTCTCGACGACGGATCCGAGCCTCGGGCAGCAGTTCATGGCGGACATGGACAACTACCCCGACGTCGGGCAGTTCGTGAATAGCGTCACCACGATGGACGACACGTACGGTCCGGTGGAGCAGGTGATGCCGATCGACTGTGGGGAGTGCGGCGTCGAAGGCAACCCGGCTTCGTTCCCCCTGATCCAGGCGTTCATGGGGCAGTACGCCGCGTGGGGGCAGAGCTACTACCTGTCGCAGTGGGAGTCATGGGCGAACCTGATCACCAATTATGACGGGACCCCGTTTAGCGGTTGGGGAACGTGGGCCCACGACTTCGTCACAGGCACCTGATGATGAGGACCGACGGCTCCGTGGGCCCATTCCCGCTCAAGGGTCGGGGTAAACCTAACCCGGCGAAAGACGGCTCCTCGGCCCGGGATACACAGGGATGAGCAGGGTTGGCGCCCGCCCAGGGGGTGGACGTTTGTTCGAGGTTTATCGCGAGGCCGCCGCCGGGTAGTGCTCGCGGCGCCCCGACAACTTCACAGAAGCTACTAGGCAGGGAGGGACCGGGATGCGTAGTCGATGCATTCTCTTTGCGCTGTGCTTTTTCGCCGTGTCCGCAGGTGTTGCCTGGGGCGAGGTGCTGCCCCAGATCGATCGACCGGCCGCCGCCGTTGCTCAGTCGGCACAGGCTCGTCGCGTACGCATGGCAACCCTGTTCGGCCACGCGACGTCCGCGTCGACCGTCCGTGACGACAGTGTCAACCACGCCGAAGCTTTCCGCTTCGTTGAGCAGATGACCGGCACCGCACAGGGGATCACTGTCTTTGTGCCGGCACACAGCACAGCCAAGTCCCTCGCCGTCGGCTTGTACAGCGACAGAGGCGGCGATCCTGGATCGCTGCTCGCCTCCAACTCGAAGTCCATCCCGGACGCCGGCGGGTGGGTAACCGTTCCGATCAAGAACACCCCGCTGCAGAAGAGCACGACCTACTGGACGGCGGTGCTCGGCAAGGGCGGCCGACTCGACACCAGGAATCGCGAGAGCGCTTCGTGCATGGGGACGACCGAGGCCAAGCGAGATCTCAGCGCGCTACCTCAGTCGTGGGGACGAGGCTTCCGGTTTACCGACTGCATTGCGGCATATGTGATCGGCCAGCCCGCCGCCGCGGGCTCCGGCGCTACCTCGGCGCCGACCACGACGACGCCTGCAACTCAGCTCCCGTCGACCGGCCTCACGCTGCCCCTTCCGCCGATCAACACTTCGGCGCCCGCCATCAGCGGCACGCCTCAGCAGGGACAGACACTCACCGCCTCCACCGGCTCCTGGGCGGATAGCCCGACCTCGTACGCGTATCAGTGGCAGGACTGTGGGGTGTTGCTCTGCACCAACATCGTGAACGCCACTTCCTCCAGCTACACGCTCCAAGGATCCGACGTCGGCTCGACGATTGATGTCATCGTCACCGCGAGCAATGCCGCCGGCTCCTTCCCCGCGGCGTCGTCTCGGACCGCCACGGTCGCCAGCCAGCCGGCGCCGGGGAACACGGCGCTGCCGACGATCTCTGGCACGGCGCAGCAGGGCGACACTCTGACTGCCTCGAACGGATCGTGGACGAACAACCCGACTTCGTTTGCCTATCAGTGGCAGGACTGCACGTCGGCGTCGAGTTGCTCGAACATCAGCGGAGCGACGAGCTCGAGCTACACGTTGCAGTCGACCGATGTTGGTAAGACGATCGACGTGGTCGTGACCGCGGCCAACGCTGGCGGGTCAACCTCGGCCACGAGCGCGCAGACGCAGACGGTGACGGCACCGCCGCCGGCGAAGCCGGTCAACACCTCGGCGCCGACGATCTCGGGGACGGCGCAGCAGGGTGACGCGCTGACCGCGTCGAACGGGTCGTGGTCTAACAGCCCGACGTCGTATGGGTATCAGTGGCAGGACTGCACGTCGGCGTCGAGTTGCTCGAACATCAGCGGCGCGACGAGCTCGAGCTACACGTTGCAGTCGACCGATGTCGGTAAGACGATCGACGTGGTCGTCACGGCCACTAACTCCGGCGGGTCAACCTCGGCCACGAGCGCGCAGACGCAGACGGTGACGGCACCGCCGCCGGCGAAGCCGGTCGAGACCTCGGCGCCGACGATCTCGGGTACGGCGCAGCAGGGTGACGCGCTGACGACGTCGAACGGGTCGTGGTCTAACAGCCCGACGTCGTATGGGTATCAGTGGCAGGACTGCACGTCGGCGTCGAGTTGCTCGAACATCAGCGGCGCGACGAGCTCGAGCTACACGGTGCAGTCGACCGATGTTGGTAAGACGATCGACGTGGTCGTCACGGCCACTAACGCTGGTGGGTCTACGTCCGCCACGTCAGCTCAGACGCAGACGGTGACGGCACCGCCGCCGGCGAAGCCGGTCAATACCTCGGCGCCGACGATCTCGGGTACGGCGCAGCAGGGTGACGCGCTGACCGCGTCGAACGGGTCGTGGTCTAACAGCCCCACGTCCTACGGGTATCAGTGGCAGGACTGCACGTCGGCGTCGAGCTGCTCGAACATCAGCGGAGCGACGAGCTCGAGCTACACGTTGCAGTCGACCGATGTCGGTAAGACGATCGACGTGGTCGTGACCGCGACCAACGCCGGCGGCTCGACCTCCGCCACCAGCGCCCAAACCGGAGCCGTCACCGCATCCGGCGGATCCGGCGGATCCGGGCTCTCCCCGCTGCACGTCGTCGGGAACACCCTGGTGAACGGCAACGGGCAGCAGGTCGTGCTGCACGGCACGGACGTGAGCGGCTCGTCGTATGCCTGTGAGCAGAACGGCGGATACGGGTTCTCCGATACCCCGACCGGCAATAGCCTGTATTCGGCGATGGTCGGCAACGAGAACGGGTCCCTGTCGAAGAACTGGACGATCAACTCCGTGACGCTCGGGATCAACCAGGACTGCTGGCTCGGGATCAACGGCGTGAAGGCCCAGTACTCGGGCCAGAACTACATCAATTACGTCAAGTCTGAGGTCTCCAGCATGGAGAGCAACGGGATCTATCCCGCGATCACGTTCTTCGTGGGCGAGCCCGGAACCGACAGCCCGAACTGGTCTTCCACGGGGAACGGCAACGCGCCGATGCCGGACAACGACCACGTGCCGCTGGTGTGGGAGGAGATGGCCAACACGTTCAAGAGCGACCCGGACGTCATCTTCCGGCTCTACGAGGAACCGTGGCCCGAGAGCACGGGCACGAACCTGGCGACATGGCAGTGCTGGAGCCAGGGCGACGTGCAGTACGGCACCGGCTCGGACAGCACGCTGCCCGGCACCTGGCAGTCTAGCCCCGGAACGCAAACCGCCCCCACCTCGACCTCGTCGAACGAGCATTGCAACCCCCTCAACAAGGACGCGCAAGGCACGGCCTACAGCTCGGTGGGGATGCAGTCGCTGGTCAACATCATCCGCGGCACCGGTGCGAACAACATCATCCAGATCCCCGGTGTGGCGTTCGCCAACATGTTGTCGTGCACGAGCACAGAGTCGCCGACGTCGTGCGGCTTCCTGGACTCGGCCGACGGAGTGCGCGTCACCGATCCGCTGACCGGCAGCGACCCGTCGCTAGGAGCGCAGCTGATGGCCGACACGGACAACTATCCGGACATGGGTCAGGACTGCGGCAGCCTGACGTGCGTGACCGACACCTACGGTCCCGTGGAGCAGGTCATGCCGATCGACATGGGCGAGGCCGGCGTCGAGAACAACTCTCAGGCGTTCCCGCTCATCGAGCAGTTCATGGATCAGTACGACACGTGGCACCAGAGCTACTACGGCTCCCAGTGGGAGAGCTGGGCCGACCTCATCACCAACTACAATGGCACGCCCGATAGCGGTTGGGGCACCTGGTACTACGACCACATCACCGGCGCCGGCTAAGCGCGCCGACTATAACTCCCGCGCGCCGGGCCAGGCGCGGCACCCAAGCGCATAAGGCCGCGCCGCCATCGCTTCCGATGGCGGCGCGGCCTTAGCGCATCAGCGCCAGCGCACGTCCTGGCTGTCCAGGGCGTCCTCGGCAAGGCTCCGGTGGCGTCACACTTTAGGTGGTCGCGCGGCACCTGTGGCTATGGCAGTCACAATTACTGCAAACGCAGTAGTGGACCGTCTAGTCGTCCTTTCGAGGAGACGGTGCGACGGGAGTCGGATTCGCCCGCCGGAGACATCTGCCGCGATGCGTTCACGTTGACGTGACCCGCGCTGCATTGTGGCTATTCACTGACAATAACCACAAATGCAACGTTGAACTGTGTAGACATCTGTTCGACAAGGGCTTTCGAAGGGTTTCGGCGTATCCGTTAACGGATACGTGGCTAATCGCCTCACCTATTCGTATCAATGCAGTTGACGCAGGAGGACCGGGAAGATGCGTCGAATCAGCATCCTCTGTGTGCTGTGCCTGTTCATGTTCGCCGCCGTTGCCTCGGGCACGGCCTTATCTCCATCCGCCGCGAGAGCCGCAGCCGGCACCGATCTAGCACTCGGGAAGCCGGCCGTCGCATCCTCGATCGAGACCTCGCAGCTCGGCCCCAAGAACGCCGTGGATGGCAACATCTACACTCGCTGGTCGAGCGCCTGGAGCGACCCCCAGTCGATCTACGTGGACCTGGGGACGACGTACAAGATCACCGGGGTCACGCTCTACTGGGAGAGGGCCTACGGCAAGGCGTTCCAGATTCAGGTGTCGAACGATGCCAGCCACTGGAGCACCATCTACAGCACCACCTCGGGCACGGGTGGTACACAGGCTCTCACCGGCCTGTCAGGCAGCGGACGCTACGTGCGCATGTACGGAACCGCCCGCGGCACCGGATGGGGCTATTCGTTGTACGAGTTCGACGTCTACGGCGGATCGGCGGCAGCGCCTCCGGCCAAGCCCGCCGACACGGCAGCGCCGACGATCAGCGGCACAGCGCAGCAGGGCGACACTCTGACCGCTTCGAATGGGTCGTGGTCTAACAGCCCGACGTCCTACGCGTATCAGTGGCAGGACTGCACGTCCGCGTCGAGTTGCTCGAACATCAGCGGGGCGACGAGCAGCACCGACACCCTGCAGTCAGCCGATGTCGGCAAGACCATCGACGTCGTCGTGACCGCCACCAGCGCCGGCGGGTCGACCTCCGCCACCAGCACCCAGACCGCAACCGTGACCGCCCCGCCGCCGGCCAAGCCGGCGAACACCGCGGCGCCCACGGTCTCGGGGACGGCGATGCAGGGCGACATGCTCACCGCCTCGAACGGGTCGTGGTCGAACAGCCCCTCCTCCTACGCCTACCAGTGGCAGGACTGCTCGTCCGGTACTAGCTGCTCGAACATGAGTGGCGCGACGGGCAGCACCTACACGCTGAAGTCCACCGACGTCGGCAAGACCATCGACGCCGTCGTGACCGCCAGCAACGCCGGCGGATCGGGCTCAGCCACCTCCCCCCAGACGCAAACCGTGATGGCGACTAGCGGATCCGGCGGGTCCGGCGGATCGGGTGGATCCGGTGGATCGGGTGGATCCGGGCTGCACGTGGCCGGCAACAAGCTCGAGAACGCCAATGGGCAGACGGTGGTGCTGCATGGCACGGAGATCAGCGGCTCGGCATACGCGTGCGAGCAGGAGGGCGGGTACGGGTTCTCGGACACGCCAGTCGGCGCGAGCCTGTACTCCGCGATGGCGAGTTGGCATATCAACTCGTTCATGCTGGCCCTCAATCAGGACTGCTGGCTGGGGATCAACGGTGTCTCGGCCGCCTACTCGGGGCAGAACTACATCAACTTCGTCAAGGCGCAGGTCACGGCGATGGAGGCCGACGGCATCTATCCGGTTCTGACCGCGCAGGTTGGCGAGCCGGGCGCGGATACGCCCAACTGGTCCAGCACGGGCAACGGCAACGCGCCGATGCCCGACGCCGATCACTATCCGCTGTGGTGGGAGGAGATCGCGAACGCGTTCAAGAACGACCCGAACGTGATCTTCCGGTTGTATGAGGAGCCGTGGCCGGAGTTCTACGGCAACGTCAACACGGCCTGGGAGTGCTGGAGCAAGGGCGATGTCCAGTACGGCACGAGCTCGGACAACACGCCGCCGACGGCTCCGACGCCGATCTCCTCGACGCAGAACTGCAACCCGCTCAACAGCGACGGGAACGGCCACACCTACAGCGCCGTGGGGATGCAGTCGCTGGTCAACATCATCCGTGGCACGGGAGCCCAGAACGTCATCCAGGTCCCGGGTATAGCGTTCGCGAACGCCCTAACGTGCACCAACACCGGCAACCCGACCACGTGCGGGTTCCTCCAGCCCGGGATCAAGGTGACCGACCCGCTCTCGACGACGGATTCGAGCCTCGGGCAGCAGCTCATGGCGGACACCGACAACTACCCGGACCAAGGCCAGTTCGTCAACAGCGACACCTCGGTGCAGGACACGTACGGCCCTGTGGAGCAGGTCATGCCGATCGACATGGGCGAAGCTGGGGTCGAAGGTAACCCGTCCTCGTTCCCGCTGATCGAGCAGTTCATCGACCAATACGACAGTTGGGGCCAGAGCTACTACCTCTCACAGTGGGAGTCATGGGCGAACCTGATCTCCAACTACAACGGAGCCGCGGCCAGCGGCTGGGGTACCTGGGCCTACGACCACATGACAGGCGGCAGCTGACGAGCGCGGGTCGTACCTGCCGCGCGGGAGACTGAGCGCGGGAAGGACATGAGCGGTCGCGACGCCACCCACGCCGGGTGGCGACGCGACCGCGTCCCGGACCTCCACCCGTCGTGTTCAGGTCGGTCGAACGCGGACGGCGCGTCAGACGTTGCCGCGGCGCGCGACGTGTCCGAATGTGCGCACGAGGATCTTCAGATCCTGCCAGAGCGACCAGTTCGCCACGTAGAGATAGTCGATCTCGACCATCTCCTCGAGCGGGACACGAGTGCGTAACAGCTGCCACGGACCGGTCATGCCCGGGGTGAGGTGTAGACGACCCCGCTTCAGGCCGACGATCTGAGCGTCTTCGTCGACGACCAGCGGTCGGGGTCCGACGAGGCTCATATCGCCGCAGAAGACGTTGAAGAGCTGCGGCAACTCGTCCAGCGACGACTTGCGCAGGAAGCTCCCAACCCGGGTGATGCGCGGGTCCTGGCTCAGCTTGAACAAGCCGCTTCCCTCCGCTCCGCCCAGCGAGCGCAGCGCCGCCTTGCGCCGGTCGGCGTCGGCGACCATCGAGCGGAACTTGATGATCGTGAAAGGCCGACCATCCCGGCCGACGCGAATCTGGCGGAAGAAGATCGGGCCTTTGGAGTCGATCCGGATCGCGAGCGCAACGGCGGCCAGGATCGGACTGATGACAACCAGCCCGATCGCCGAGGCGACCAGGTCGACAACTCGCTTGAGCCGGCGGGAGGACCGGGGCAGCGCGAACCGAGAAACCCCGAGCATCATCATGCCCTCGAGGTCATCGAACGACACCGCGGAGCCCACCACATCGAACATTTCGGGCGACACGCTGATGTGCACGTCAACCGCCTTGGCCGCCCGGACGAGCTCGGCGCTCCCGGTGTCCGCTGCGGTCCCGGCAATGATCAGGCGGTGCGCTCCCACCTCCTCGGCGACGGCGCGGATGGTCTCCGGATCGGCCAGCTCGGCGATCTCGTCGCGGCTCATCGGCACGCAGCCGACAACTTCGGCGCTGGCGGCGGAGGTTGCGATCTTTTCGCGAATCCGCTGCGCCTGGGCCATCTCTCCTACCACCAGACACCGCTCGGGGCCAAGAATCCGCCGCACCACCCCTCTCGCGAGGGTACGTGCGCAGAGAACGCCGACGAAGGACGCCGCCCACAGCGCAGCGATGCCGGCGCCGCCGAGACCCGCGTGCCCGGCCAGCGGCAGGAGGATCGCGGTGCCCAGAGTGAGCATCCCGGTTACCTGCAACAGAAGCGGAGCCTCGTCCAAGGTTGTGTGCCCCAGCCTGATCTCGTCGCGGCTGTAGAGGCCGGCGAGGTGGAACACGACGAGGACTGCCGGCACGCTGAGGGCGGCGGCTATACCGCCGGTCCAGACGCCGATCCGGCTAAGGAGCCCGAACAGAACGAGCGTGACGACGGCCGCATCGGCGAGGGCCAGCAGCCGGCGTGTGATCGCCTCGCGAGACCAGATCGATTCCGGCTCCCAAGCGGTCGTGCCCATGGGGACCAGGGGCACGGCGACAGCCGCCGGCGGCTCGACGAGCGCGACCCGAGGCTCATGTGTACTCCGCAGAGCCGGAGCATCCTCAGGCCGCAGTCGGATGGCCGGTTGGCTTGACATCGTTGATCGAGGAACGCTCCGCGCGACAGCCGGTTTGCGCGTTTTCAGACGAAATTCGTCCTCTCGGGTCCCAGGCGCGCCCGCCACCCGCCGCGGCTTCGCCGGCTAGCGGTCCAGGAGGGTCCGGTCCAGGTGCTGGGCGAGCCGGAGCGCGAAGGCGATCCCGGTAAGCGTCGGATTCGCCTGGCTCGACGTCGGGAACGTCGAGGTGCTTGCCACGAACAGATTCTCGGTGCCGAAAACGGCCAGGTTGGTGTCGACGACGCCGTCCGCAGCGCTCGCCGCCATCCGCGTGGTCCCGGTCTGGTGAAAGCCGGACGCTTGGTGCAGGCAATCCCGCACACCGGCCGCGACGTCATCGAAGAGAAACTCGAGATGTCCGACTCCGGCTTCCCGGAGCGCGGCATCGAGCTCGCGCATCGCCCGCTCGACGCTCGCCACGTCCTCGTCGGAGAACCGCATCTCGGTCCGGATTCGAGGCACGCCCAGCGCGTCGCGCTCGGAGGTCAGTATCACCCGGCTGTCCGGGTTCGGAAGGTGCTCGCCGTGATAGTCCAACGGATATATGTTGGCCGCGCTTGGAACGAAGAAGCCGGGCGCCTTCCGGCCCGGCTTGAGGAAGCGGCGATAGCTGAAGTCGAGGGCGAACCGGATAGCCCGGCCGAGGTCGCGAACGATGTTGCGGAGGTGATCGCGTATTCGAACCGGGGTCGAGGTTCTGGTATGGGCCTGGCGGATGGCCTCGGCCAGCATGAAGCGCCCAAGCGGAGAGATCAGCGTCAGGTAGACGCCGGACAGGATGCCGCTGCCGTGGGCCGGATCGCTCATCGCCGGGTTCACGAACCAGATCGCGGCGTTGGGCAAGCCCTTGCGGCGCTGAAGCGCGGGCGAGAACGTGAATCGCCGCCGAACGTACACGCCGTCCGCGTCTCGCTCGTGGTCGTGGATGGTTGACTCAGGCGGAGTCGTGAGGTGCACCCGCGCGACCCGAGCTTCGACGTGCGCCATGTACCAGCGGCCCAGATGGCCCGAGGCGTTGCCGATCCCGGCGGAATGGACGTCGTTGGACGCCAGCAGCAGTCGCGTTGCCTCGAGCCCCCCGGTCGCGAGCACGTAGTAACGGCCTCGAGCGATCGCTTGCTTCCCGTCCAGCGAGCGAAGCACCAGGTGGTCCACTTGGCCACTGTGGGGATCGCATGCGATGTCGGTGCAGGTCAGGCCCGTGACGAGCTCGAGCCGGCGCGCCAGTTCGAGCCGTTTCCGATAGACGCGACCAAACCGCGTGGGTAGCGACCACCGCTCGAGCGACGTGGTCAGAACGTCCCCATCCGGGAAGCCCGGGATCATGCTGCGTCCGGCGAGCTCGGGTAGCTCCACCGCGCTGAACACGGGCCGTCCGCATCGGCACCACTCGCAGGCGCGCTGGAGATAGCGCGTCATCTCGTCGTATTCGACCGGCCACAGAGCGTCGGGCACGGCCGGTCGGGGCTCGAAGTCGATGCGGTCGAACGGAACACAGCGACCGCCCCAGGTGGCCGAGGTTCCCCCGACACCTCGACGCACCGCGAGCGCGCTCGAGACGTGCCAGGGATCGTTGCCGGACTGCCGTGCGAGCTCCTGGGCCGCCGGATCGAAGCGGACCCCGCCGCTCTCGACGAGCAATACGCGGTGGCCCTTGTCGGCAAGCTCGAGGCCGACGACGATCCCCATCGGCCCGGAGCCGACAACGACGACCTCGGCCGAGAGCGTCGAATTGTCGCCTAGGTCGCTCGCAGCCCGGATCATCGAGCCGCGAGGTCCGCGATCGCGGACCGCTCGTCGGCGAGAGAGCGCGCGAACGCCTCGACCTGACCGGGCGGCAGCGACGACCTCATGACGGCGGCCGGAATCGCGAGCCTTGAGACCCGAGTCGTCGAGTAGAGGCACGCCACGACGTTCGGCTGCGTCAGCGTATGGGCCAGCAGAAGCTTGGCCAGTAGATCGCCCTCGAGTGGATCGGCGCCGATGGCGGTCGTCCACTTGCGGAGTGCCTCCGGCGAGTGCGACAGCCAGCCCGATATCGCGGCGTGGGCGGACAGCACCCCGAACGCGATCGATTTGGGGCGCGGGTTCGCGTCGCCGAGAATGTCGTGGCGGAGCTGAACGATCCCCGCGTCGGGCAGGCGAGAGAGGACCGGCGTCCTTGAGCTGCCGTCGAGGCTCATGCCCCAGGCTCGGATCTTGCCGGCGGCCCGGGCCTCTTCCAGAAAGGCTCCCAGCGCGGCGCCGTCGATCTCGTCCTGAGGGCGTGGGTCGTGTAGGAAAAGGATGTCGACATGATCCACGGCCAGCTTGCGGAGGCTCGTATCGAGGCTGGCACGCGCTTTCGCCACGTCGTAAACACGCGGCGCGACGAACCGCTCCCGCTGGTTACGGACGGCGGAGCGGGTCGCGGTCGACCTGGCGAGGAGCGCTCTTGCCGGCCCCTGGAGGGGGCGGAGCCACCGCATCTTCGCCGAAACGTCGATCCCGAACTTCGTGGCGATGGTGACCTCGCCGCCACGCGCGCGCAACGCGCGTCCGAGCTCGGCTTCGGCGGCGCCGAGACCGTACATGCGTGCGACGTCGAAGTGCGTGATCCCGGCGTCGACCACGGCCGCGATCAAATCCCGGCGCTGTTGGGCCGACGGAAGTCGCATGAGGCTCGCGCACCCGAAACCGACGCGGGAGATCGCGAGCCCGGCGTCATCGAGGCGCACAGACGGTGAAGCGGACACGGCGGCGCCAGTTTCGCAGATGGGCGTGGGCGCGCTCACGCCGTCATCTGACCTTGCGTCGTCTCACACACCGGCCGGCTGCAGATCGATCGCCGGACGATCCGAGGAGGTAACGTCGATCGTGACCTGCCGGTAGAGCGCTTCGAGCCGCTCTCCGGCCAGGTGCCAGGAGTACTTCTCCTCAGCCAGAGCACGACCGGCCACTCCCAAACCTCGGCGTAGCTCGCCATCGTTGAAGAGCTCGAGGATCTTCCGGGCGAATGTCTCGGCATCGTCGGCGATCAACAGGTGCTCGCGGTCGCGCGCGGACAGACCCTCGCAGCCGAGCGTAGTCGACACCATCGCCTTGCCCATCGACAGCGCCTCGACCACCTTGAATCGCGTGCCGCCGCCCATCCGGATCGGGACGGCTACCACCTCCGCACGGCCGAGATACGGGCGGATATCGGGAACGGTGCCGACGACCTCGACGCTGGGTCGCCGCAGGATCGCGGCGTCGCGCTCAGGGGCACGGCCGACGAGGATCAGGCGCGCCGACGGACACCGCTCGAGCACCAGAGGCCAAACCTCGTCGACCAGATGCGTCGCGGCGTCCAGATTCGGTCGATAGTTGAGGACACCGTTGAACACGACGGAATGCGGCTCAGTGCCTTCGGTCCACGGCGCGAAGTACTCGAGATCGACGCCGTTCGACACCACCGCCGTCGGCGTGGATGGAGCCGTCGCGCGGACAGTGGGCTCCTCTCTGGCGGATGTCACCACACACCCCTGAGCGCGCTTCCAGCAGCGCTCTTCCATGCGGCGAACCCGGAGATATTCGAGCCCGTTGAAACCGCGGCGGAGCAGCGATCGCTCGCCCTCGTACAGTCGCCGATACAGCTCGTATTCGATGTTGTGCTCGTCAACCACCACCGGGATCCCGGGGGGGAACCTGAAGTCGGACATCGTGCTGAACTCGACGTGGATCAGGTCGAAGTCGATGCGCGTGCACAGATCGTCGATCGCGGCCTGCATGTCCTTGGACTGCAGCACCCAGGTGGCGAATGGCTGCCCGCTCGCGATGGCGCGAACCTGACCCAGCCTGCGCCTGAGAACAGACTCCTCGCCTCGGTGCACCGTGCGTACCGAGATGGTGTCGCTCAGTTCTCGGGCTCCGGCGTGATCCGCCTCGCTTCCGTAGCTGAGCAGCGTGACGTCGTGACGCTCGGCCAGCTGTCGGATCAACTGGTAGATCCGTACTGTGGCCCCGAACATCGGCGGAAAGGGGAAGTACGGGGAGATGACCAGTACTCGCAAGCGCGCCGCCGGGCTCGCATCGGATGAGCGCGTCGCGAGCGTGTCGATGGATGACTTCAGGGCCGCCTACCTTTCCGCAGTCATGTGGACGAGTCAATGACTTCCGTGCCAGGATCGAGCCATCGGTCCGAGCGCATACATCTAACGGGCGCGGCTTGGGCCATCTTCCGTCGAGGCGGTCGACGGGCGCCGGCCCGGGCTACGGTACGCGCGAACCCGCGGCCTGAGGCTGGGCGCCGCGAGCCACCACGAGATTGTGGACTCCGAGCTCGGCGTGCCGCTTCAGCCGGCGCCAGCGTGGTTGCCGCGCGCTGCTCCAGTCGATCATCGAGTCATCGATGTCGTAGTTGCCCCGCTGAGCATCGGTCACGTCCCCGGCTTCGATGCGGGCGATCAGACCGGGCAGACGCTCGTAGAAGTGCTCAGAGCGGTATGGAGGATGGACTCCCCACAGCCCAGGATCACGCCCGAGGAAGTCGATCCTCACCAGCCCGCTCTCCACGAGCGCCCTCGTGAGCAACAGCTCCGCGCAATCGTAGGGCGGATACCCGTCGAGACGCGCCAGCCAGACCTTGCGGGTCGGAGGCGGCGTGACGGTCACCCGACCGACCTTCTCGAAGAAGCGTGCACGATCGATCAGGCAGAGTCGGGTGCTCACCTGGTCGGCCCGGTAGGCGAGCGAATCCAACGGCTCGCGGGGCAGCGTCTGCGCTGTCAGGCGCCCATCGGCAGTGGGCGGTCCGGGTAGTGGGCTGCAGAGTAGGACATCGGGTCGCGACCGAAGCAGGTCGACGGCCTCGGCCACCCAGGTCTGGCTGCCACCCCCGTAAATCATGTCCGAGTCCATGTGAAAGATGTAGTCGTGCTGGGCTGCCCACAGCCCGAAGAAGTAGGCGTAAATGGGAGCCCCGCGCCAGTCCTTGTCGGGAATCAGCTGCCCTCCGGCGAATGCGTCGGCAACCTGGGCGGCCGCTGCCGGCGAGTAGTCGACCTCCACCAGCCGCAGATGCGGCCAACGCTCTCGACACTCCTCGGCCAGATGCTCCAGCCCGGCCTTCGAGCTTTCCCAGACACCTCGATCAACCCTCGGGCCCCGGTTGTCATCGAGCACGAGCAGGATCTCGTCGACTTGGTCACCCAGCTGCCGAAGCTCGTGCGGCAGGATCTCACGGGCGTGCCGTAGATCCATCGGCGCGAGATTGATCTGCAGCGTCACCTTTGGCGCGTTACTCACCATTTCCTCCCGGAGCAATTTCGTGACCGGCGGGGTCACCTGTCGACCGTGCCCGCGGCGTCGGCTGCGACGAGGGGCGGAGCGCTGACGAGCGACGGCGCGATAGCCGCGCGGGCTCGACGGCGCCCACTGAGGTAGTTGGTCATCGGGCGCTCGATATAGCGATAGACGATCACGCCTCCGATCAGTGCGATCGGCACCCCGAGCGGAATCATCACGATGTCGGGCGCGTGGAGGTGGTGCACGATGGAGAAGAGTGCCGCGAGCATGACCCCGTGGACGATGTAGATCGAATAAGAGGCGTCGCCGAGGAACTTCCAGCTGGACCGCCGTGCCACGGGCCTTGCGTTTTCGGCGAGCGCGAGCCCGAGCACGATCACCGCCGCCGGAATGCCCCAAAGGACGACGCGAAGGATCACCGTTTGGCCCCAGGCGGCCGCGAAGAAGACCATCGTCAGCGCACTGGCCGTCACCATGGCGCCGCTCACGCGGCGGGACGCTTTGTAGCCACCCGTGTAGATCCACCCGATGATCACACCGAGGACGAACTCGAGGATGATCGGGTTGGTGTAGAAGGACACCAGCAACGGACCGTGAGTGAGCCACCCGATGACGGCCAGCACAGCGTTGAGACCGATCACCGTGATCAGCCGCCACCGCCTCGAGGAGAGCGTGAGAGCCAGCGCGAAGATGACATAGAACAACATTTCGTGATTCAGCGTCCAACCCGGTGCGAGCAGCGGCTCCGCCTTGTGCGTCACCGGGTTTACCGCCGGAAGAAACAGGAACGACGCGATCGCATGCTCCGTGCCGGTGGACTTGCCCAACTGGGGTGCCACCGCGGCCGTGAACACTGCGATCGCCGAGAACAGCCAGTAGAGCGGAACGATCCGCCGAACCCGCTTGCCCAGGAATGCCTTCGGGCCGATGTCGGACTTGAACGTGGTAACCCACATGATGAAGCCGCTGATCACGAAGAACAGATCGACTCCGGCCTGCAGCACCTGTTCCGGATATCCGGTCGCGTTGGCGTCGTTGAAAGCGTGAAACAGGAGAACGCTTACCGCGGCGGCGCCGCGGGCGTACTGAACCGAGAGCAGCGTCCGCGCTTGGCCTCCGGCGGCCGCGACACGGCCGCCTGGATTCTCGACCAGGGCCAGGTCCGGCCGCTGCACTGCCTGCGGCACCGGAGCCTCAGCGGCCAAGGCGTTGGGTTGCAGGTCCGGCGCCATGATTACCTAACCAACGACATGGTTGGTGAGTTTCTTGCAGCCTAGACGGAGGCCGGAACCACGGGCGGCGCAAGGGGTGTCGGAGGTGCCGGAACCGCCACGAGGCGGCGCTGGGTCGAGCCGGTGCTCATCAGGTGCATGTGCCTGCAAGCCTCGAGCAGGCCGAACAAGCATCCCATGACGATGGCGATGCGTGGAAACGTGAACCCCATGTCGGTCGCGCCCTCCAACGCCCAGCCCACCGTTATCGCCGCCACAACCGCGCCGACCGCCCCGAACAGCGGGTCCGGACATCGCGCGAGGCGGCAGCCCGCGATGACCGCCGCTCCTAACATCGCCCAGAAAGCCGCTGCGCCCAGGAGGCCCAATCTCATCATCAGGTAGAGGACGCTGTTGTGTGGCACGTATGTGATGCCCGCATCGCTTGCGGTCACGAGGCCTGGCATGGGGAGGGCGTAATCGATGAGCCGCCCGAATCCTTCACCGAGCACACCGCCCGCCTTGATGTTGTATTCGATGTTGGCGTCCTCGTCGACCCTGTATTCGTTAGACAGGGCGTCACGCGCGTCCGGGGAGAAGTTGGAACGCACCGCGTCGGCCGGCTTGCCCAACGTACCGTCAGTGTGGTTCCAGTAGGCGGGCAGGTAGAGCCCGGTTGCGAAGACAGCGACCAAGATGATGCGTCGGAGCTTGCGCCTCCGTTGTGGAAGCACCCGGTAGCCCACCGCGGCCAGCACGATGAACCCGAAGCCGAGGATCAACCATGCCGCCCGTCGATCGTTCACCAGGTCGGCGTAGAACACGAGCGGCACCGCGTATGTGGCGACCGTGCGCAGCCGCCCAGGGATCTTGAACATCCACAACGCGGCCACGAGGAAGAAGAACAGGCTTTCGAACATCGCCTCCTCGTGCCCGAGGACGTTCTGCGGCCCGGGATGCCAGTTCCGGGTGACCCACCATACCTCGATGCCCTGCAACGATTTGAAAATCTCGGCCCCGACGAGCGCCCACAGCATTGCCTGTACGGCGGTCCGCGTTCTGATCAGCACTGCGGTGAGCAGATAGGCACAACCGAAGTAGATGAACGGCCGGCACTCGAACATCGACTCCCGCATGTTGCCGTGGTTCGCGAGGCCGTTGATCTCGGCGAACAGAACGAAGCCGATTACGGCCGCGACGGATACCGACAGATGGGTCCGGGGCCACCAGCGGACCCCGGTCCCCGAGCTCCGGATCATGTAGACGATGAAGACGATGATCGGTAACAGGTCGCTCGGTTCGAGGTGAAAGGAACCCAGTCCCTTGAACATCGGGATGCTCTGCGTGATGGGAACACCCACCGTGACCCCGCCGTTCGTCAAGCCAAGCGGGAACTGTTCGATCAGCAGGGCCGTCAGAAGGAAGATGATCGGTCCGATCTGAGGGCGCAGCCAGACCGCCAGTATGAGAAATACGGCGACGAGCCCGATCAGATCGGCGGACCGCCCCCCGGCAGCGGCCACTCCGGCGACGAGCCCAGCGGCCAGGGACCCGATTCCGACGTTGATCGCGGGCTTCAGGGATCGCCGGCGCGACGCCTCTCGGCCGGAGGCCAATGGGGCGGCGACGGCCGACATCAGATGGCGCCGTAGCTGTAGAACGCGTAGGCCATGATCACGACCGCGAGCATGGCCGCCAGCCGACCAGCCTTACGCCAGCCGACCCGGCTGACGCCAAACCCTATGAAGATGATGAGCAGCGCGTAACCCCAATGGGTCATGCAAGACCACCCTCGGACTTGGGGTCGTGCTGCTGGGGCAGGACCGTCTTGCGGCCGACCAATCCGCGGCGGCGGAGCGCGTGCGAGGACGAGGCATGTCCGTTCGACTCTGCAGACGTGATCGGCGTTGGAGGCGTCACCGGCGCAGGCGGCCACCCCGATCCGGATGCCATCATTGCCCCGCGCCGGGCCATCGGCGCCCGAGGCGTCACCGGCGCGTACGCCATCGCCGCCGCCGCGGGGTCGACCATCGACTGACCGGGAATACCTCCGGGCCGGGCCAGGCTCGGATCCGAGATCTCGTCGTCCCACTTGTCGCGGCCGCCGGGCGTACGCATGACGATCACCAGGAAGCTCGCGACCAGTGCGGCAATAGCGCCGCCGAGCCCCTTCTCGATCGGACCGCTGAGGCCCGACGTCGCGGCCGTGTCGAAGGTGGGCTGGTCGAGCACCGAGACAGTCGTAAAGCTGTTCTGTCCGTTGAGCTCCGCTTGCGACTGGCTCAGACCGGCCGTGGCCGTGGACAGCGCCGAAGAGGCAGTGTTCTGCGATGAGCGGCTGCCGTCAGTTGCTGCCTTTGCCGCATCCTGATTTGCACTGGCCACCTGGGCCTGGTAGTAGGCCACGGCGGAGCTGGCGAACTGGTGTGCCCACTTGCTACTGAAGTCCTGCAACTGCGTGATCACCGACTTCACCAAGCTGTGCGCGACTGTGGGCGACGATGCGTCCGCTGTAACCGTCAGGACCTGCGGCCCGGGAGTCGTCGCGGTGATGCCGCCGCTGACGAGGCTGAGGAGCGGGGAAGTACTGTCAGCGGTCACGTGCCCGAGCCCCGCGCCGGAGACGACCGCGGCGTCGAACTCCTTCGTAGTCAGCAGCTCGGCGAGCACGCTCAGTTCCGCGGACGATGGCGTCTGGCTCTGGACGTTCCCCGGCCCGACGCTCAACGACGAGGGTCCCGACACCTGGTTGTCGACCCAAAGGCTGGCCGTCGACACGTACGACGGTGCCTTGTAGGTGGCGCCGGCGACCGCGACCGCTGCCAACAGCGCCGGCAGCAGGTAGCGCAGTCTGTGACGGCGGAAGGTTTCACGGTATGAGTGCATCAGTGCTTCCTCTCGTAGCGACCAAACGGCTCCGGACGCGGCCACTGGGTCCAATGAAGGAACGCAGCGAGTCGCGCCAACCTTGCGAGAAGGTTGAACTTCGGCCGAACATAAGAAGGTGCTAAGAGGGAGCTACTCGAACAGGGAGAACGAGAGCGGCGCGGCGAGTTCGTAGTCGACCGCATCTGCGTTACGCGTGGCGATGGGGCGCGCGGGAACCCCGCCGACGACCGTCAGCGGGTCGACATCGCGCGTGACGACGGCTCCCGCGGCGATCACGGCACCGCGCCCGACCGTGACGCCGGGCATGATCGTGGCCCTAGCGCCGATCCAGACGTGATCCTCGATCACAACTCTCTTGGAGACGTACTCGAACCGCGGGTGGTTCATGTCGTGCTGGGCGGTCAGGATCATGACGCTCGGCGAGATGCTGACGTCGGCGCCGATCTCGATACCGCCGCGCAGGTCGAGGCAAGCATCACGGTTGATCCACGTTCGCGGGCCGATCCGCGAGCCAGTCCGGCGGACGTGCCGCGGGCCGATGTGCCACATGTAGCAGCCGAGGAACACGCGGGCTCCGTCTCCGATCTGGAGTCCCAGATACGACCGGTACCAACGGTGGCGGAGCCGGTAGCTCGGTATCCATGAGATCACATGGTTCGTCGCGAAGTTGGCCAGGCGCACCAGCCGGAAGATCAGCGGATGCATGCCGGCGCCGCCCATCTCGGCAGACCCGTGCGGGCTGGTCTTGGCCGGGCGCTCCAGTGTGGCGCTGCCGTTTCCGAAGCTCATACGCCCTCCTCCCGCGGAGGTGCATCATGCCGCGGGCGGGGCGCCTGCGTCTCTCGCGGACCGGCGGGGGGCCGGATGCGTCGACGGGTCCTGTCCCAAGCCGCAAGGCGCACGAACGCCGGGACGTCAGCGTCCCAGCGCGTGTTGCCGCGGGGCGTCAACAGGACCAGCGCCACCAGGCTCACCACCAGACCCGCGAACGCTCCGCCGATGACGCCCGTCAACTTCGAAGTGAGGCCGGTCGTCGGCGCGGCCGGCAGACTTGGCCGATCGATGACCCGGATCGTGGCGCTTCCAGCGTTGGAGGAAGCTTCGGTATTGGCCTGGTTGCTTGCCGCCGACACCGACGCCTCCTGCGATTCGGCGAGCTGGACCTCGTTGGCCAGCGCCCGATAGGTCGCATCGTTTGCGGAGTTCGCGCCCGGGTGCTCGCGTGCATACGACGCGAGCGAGCCCTCGTTCCCCACCAGCTCGGTTTGGGCTGCGGTCAGCTGGGTGTTGTAGAACGACGACGCTGTCTTTCCGAGCGTGTCGCCGAACGCCGAGCCGGCTGCTCCCATTTGCTTGATCACCGACTGAAGCACGCTGCGTGACACGGCCGCCGACGGTCCGTCATAGCTGAGCTGAAGCACCTGCGGGCCGGTCGCCCAAGCTTCGATCTTCGGCGCCAGCTCCGCCGCGGCCTCGTCGTCGGCCAGGCTCGACGGGGCGCCCCCTCCCGTGAGAAAGCGCGGTAGCAGCGATCCTTGCCCAACCTGGACATCGAACTGGGGGCTCAGGAGCAGTTCGTACAGCACCTGGCCCTCGAGGCCGGCCGTGCCGTTCGGTGCCGCAGAAGTCGTCGTCGGGCTCCCTGCGCCATCCGCTCCTGGATCGATTTCGGAGGCTGTGGCCGAGCTGCTCGTGGCCGACGTCGGCCCATCCATGGCCGACGACACCGCCGGTGAGTTGTCGACCCAAACCGCGGCGACCGACCGGTAGACGGGCGCCGCACTGAAGGAGAAATAGGCCGCGATCGCTGACGCGATAACGACCGGCGCGATCAGGAGCTTGCGGTGCTTGCGGAAGGTCTGGCGGAAACGCGGTCTCGCGGCAGTCACGTGTGATCAACGCACCCGAGCGTCGCGAACTCCCGCGATGTTCCCATGCTCTTGCGTGAGCCAGGCGAACCGCGGAAGTTAGGTTCGATCGGAAGCGTTGGACTTGGTATGCCTACAGACACGGCCACGCGTGAGCGACCCACGACAGCAACCGCTATTTTCGCCCAGATCTCGGACGAGGACCGCCGCGCAGTTGCGGCGATCGTCGATCGCCGAATCGACGACGTCGTAAAGCTTTGGCTCGAGCTCGGCGAGTCAGGACCGTTGTATGCACCTCGTCCAACCCCCGAGTGGTTGGACGTGATCGTCGAGGGCTACCTGACGCCGCTGGCGCTTCTGCTACGCGATTCGCTGAACGGTTCCGCCCTGCACCGCAGTCTTTATCTGGACGTCAGGCCCTGGAACCTCCAGGAGCTTCGGCCCCAGGATCGAGCCGACGTGATGGCCGAGCACATGCCCACCGAAATTGCCGCGCTGGCGGAACTGCTGGAGCATCCGGCGGCCGCCGCCGCGCTCACGGAGCTGCACGAGCACCTTCTCGCACCGCTCCCCGACGACGCGCCCCGACTGCTGATGATCGGCGACTGCATCATGCCGGAGATCCGGCTGTTCCTCCCGGCCTACCGGGATCCAGAGCGCGCAATCCAGTCGACGCACGTGCAGTTCCACGCCAACTTCAAGGGCTTCAATCCCGAAGCGGTGGCCACCCAGATCGAGCTGACGCGCCCCTCGTTGATCGGCCTGTCGCTCTTCAGCCACAACGCAACGCCCGCGTACTCGGCCCTTCTCAACGAGGCCGCGAAGCTGTCGGGGAGCGAGCTGGAGGAGCGGATCGCCTTCTGCATGGAGCAGCTGGAAAGCGCCGTGTCGGCGATTCGCGCCGTGACCGACGTTCCGATCCTCGTCCACTCACCAGCTGCGGTTCCCTTGACGCGCCGTGAGCGCTTCCTCCCGACGTCCCGCGGTGTGAAGCGCCTGATCGGGGAGTTGAGCGAGCAGATCGCGCGTCTTGCCGGTGCGACCGAAAACGTCATCCACCTCGACGAGACGGCGGTGATCGAGCCGATTGGCGGGCGGAAGGCCGCGGCCAAGCGACTGCTCTCGTCGAGCTACCGGGAGGCGTGGTTCCACCCCATGCGCTTCGGGCCCGCCGTTGCGCGGGAGTATGTTGACGTGCTCGAGTCCATTGAGCTGGTCGGATCGGCGAAGGCCCTGTTCGTGGACTTCGACAACACGCTGTGGGACGGGGTCATGGCCGACGGCCCGGTCGTCCACAACTACGAGGCGCAGGAGTTGCTGAAGGAGCTGCGCCGAGCCGGAGTGCTGCTGATCGCCCTCTCGAAGAACGACCCAGCCAACATCCGATGGGACGAGATGCGCTTGGCGCCGCAGGACTTCGTGCTCCAGAAGATCAGCTGGAGCCCAAAGCCCGAAGGCGCCGCGGAGGCGATTCACGAACTCGACCTGGGCGCCAATACGTTTCTCCTGCTGGACGACAACCCCGCGGAGCGCGCGCTGGTCGAGGAGAACGTCGTGGGTGTGCGCGCGCTCGATCCCGCGGATCCGTTTGCCTGGCGAACGTTGCGCCGCTGGCTCGACAGCCCGTCCACGAAGCGAACGCCCGAGGCGATGAAGCGGACCGAGATCTACCGCGAAGCCGCGGAGCGCCGCCGCGCCTTGAGCGTGGGCGTCGACTACGGAACCATGCTCGGCTCGCTCGAGTTGGTTGCGACGGCCAGAGAGGCGTCCGAGGCCGATCTCGACCGCATCCTGGAACTCGTCCAGCGCACCAACCAGTTCAACACCAGCACGCGCCGCCGCTCTCGCTCGGAGGTCGTGGGGCTGCTCGAGTCGGCCGATCACGAGGTCGTCGTGGCCGGCCTGAAAGACCGTTTCGGCGACCTCGGCGTCGTCGGAGTCGTGATCGTCGACTACTCGAGGGACGGCATCGCGGACATCGACAGCTTCGTGATGAGCTGCCGCGCGATGGGGTTCGGCCTCGAGTACCTGCTGCTGAACCAGTTGACCTCGACGCGCCCTGAACTGGTCTGGACCGGTCGCTTCATCAGGACCGACCGAAACGGACCGGCCGCGGAACTGTTCCGGGGTGCCGGCTTCGCCCCCGGAACCGATGGCGAGCTGTGGACCTTGGCGCCCGACGCCGAGCGTCCGCAGCGACCGACCTGGTTCGCGGCGTAGCAGTCCACCGACGCCGGCGTCTCGCCGCCGAGGCGGTCAGGTCAGGTGCCGGGCTGGAGCCACGGCTGGGCCGCCTCGTCCTTCTGCACGGTGTTGATGTAGCCCTGCGCGGCGGACGAGTACCACGCGTTCGAGAACCACCCGCCGACGCATCCCCAGAGCGCGTAGGCCTCGCCGTGCGCAGCGACTACCTGCGACATCGGCGTTCCGCCGTAACCCTGAGCCGGCGAGTTTTGCGCCGGGTAGCCCTGCACCAGGAAGGCGCCGTCGAAGCAGCCGCGGATCCATGAGCCCCAGTAGTCGGCGTTGAGGGCGGTGTCGTCCTGCACGTAGGGGTAGCCGCCGTGGACGAGGTTCCCATTGCAGTCCTCGGCCACGATCTGGAACAGCCCGAACGATGCCTCGGGGGCGGCGGAGCAGCCGGACCGCGTCGACATGTACCAGCCAGACTCGAGCCAGGACTCGGCGCGGGCCACGTTCACGTCGAGCCCCCACTTGCAGGCCGCCCACTGGATGATCTCGTCGGTGGTTCCCTTGAAGTCGCCGGTCACCTTGTCGCGGTCCGACACGAACGCGGGCCAGCTCTTGTAGGCCGGATTCCATTGGATCGAAGACGGATCCGCCGGCACGGTGTTATTCGCGGTCGCGTTCGACGGCCGCTTCTCTGCCGTCGGCGTGACCGCCGCGGCGCAGGCCGCGTCCGATCGCGGGATCCCAGCCGGCGGGGAACCGGTTCCGGAGGATGGAACGAGCGAGAAGAGGCTGGGATTCGGCGCGGTGCCCGGCGGCGCCGGGACGGGCGGTGTGGTCGACCCGCCTCCCGGTGCTCCGCTTCCGGCGGCAGCGCGCTTCTTGATCACGCCGGTCGCACGCGAAGTCGCCGAGCTGGCGCCAAACGCATTTGTTGCGTGGACAATCACCCGGATCCGATGGCCGATGTCGGCCTTGGTGAGGCCATACTTCCTTCCCGCGGCCGGCCGGGCGGCATGGCCGACACGGATCGTCTTGCATCGCGCGCCGGCTGCGTTGCATCGCTCCCAGCGAAAGCGGAGCGCGCGAGCGCGGCTCCAGCGGCCTGGCCCTGCCTTCAGCGTCTGGCCCACGAGCGTCTGGCCGGTGATCTTGGGCCGGCTGTGGTGGATAGGTGCGCGGCTCCGCGATGCCGTCGCGGCCGGCGCGTCGCTGATGACGACGCCCAGCGCTGTGAAGGCAATTGCCGAGACGACAAGCAGCGTGCGATAACGGAAGACGGTCATAACGACGGATCGAGCGGTGGAGCGAGCGCCTGACCCTACCGATATTCGTCGGCGAAGGGTCGATTGAAGCGCGCTCGGAGGATGGTCGGCCTTTGCCTTGATCGTGCGAAGCCTTCTGAGAGCAGCATCGGATGCCTCATGTACCGGGTTAACCCACGGCCGTACCGATCGGATCGGTCCGGGCACCGACGGGTTCAGGAGGAGGGTGGCGAACTAGGCCGAGGTCGCCCAGGCGATGTCCGCGGCGCGGAGCCCGTTGGTGGTCCCCACCTGCCGCGCAGGATTCCCCACCATGATGGCGCGGTCCGGCACGTCCTTCGCAACTACCGCACCGGCACCGATGATCACGTCGTCGCCAACCCGGATTCCGCCGAACACGACGGCCCCTGCACACAGGTCGACGCGATCTCCGATCACGGGGAAACCGCCGCGGCCGTGTCCAACCGTGACCTGCTGGTAGACCTCGCAGTCCCGACCGAGCGACTGCGCCCGGATGACGGTCCCGTTGCCGTGGCGGATCTTCAAGCCGCCACCGACCTCGGTGTCGTAGATCTCCATCGCCGGCGCGCCGGGGAGAAACACACTCAATAGCTGCCCGGCCCGCCGCATCAGCGGCGTCGGCGCGCGGTAGTACGCGATCGTCCTGAACGTCCGCTGCCCCGAGGCCGCCTGAAGGATCCGACGCTGCTCCGCCGCCGAGTGGCGTCCATCGGGGTCGTGCGGGCCGTAAGACGCAGCATCACGAACCAGCGCCTCGCGGACAACCGGATCCCTGGCACTGATCCACAGGCAGTAGAGGTAAACGGGATAGAAAATCAGTTTCGTCATGTCAGCACCGGGGGTTCGAGTAGTTCACCTGAGTAGTCGTAGATCAGATCTCCGCGGGGGCCGCTTCGCCCGGCGCAGCTGGGGAGTCGGTCAGGCCGCTCGTCGTCCGTCTCGAGCGCAGGGTCGTGACTGCCGTCAGCCCTCGCCGTGCGTATGTCTGGGCGAAACGAAGGCCTTGCCGGCGCTCCGCGTCGGTGATCACCCTCAGAACGAGGATCAGGACGCACAGGGCGACGCAGCCGACCAGGAACGCCACGATTGGACCAGCGCCGCCGAGGAGGTGGACCACCAGCAGCATCCCACCGCACGCCAGCGCCATCCTCGCGACCCGTCCCAGGGCCGAAAGGCCAAGCAGTCCGCGACCCACGATCATGAAACCGGCACATGCGATCAGCGCCTCGGTGAGCGCGAGGGCGATCGCCGCACCAATCGCACCGTTGCCGAACTGACGCTGCGTGAGCGGAATGAGCACGGCGTTGACGGCGGGGTTGAATATCGTCGCGCCGACAAATAGCCAGTTCCACGTTCCCTGTCGGCCCGACGCGACCAGGACTGAGCCCAGCATCATGTTCAGGTACATCGGAATCAGATTGATGCCGAGCAGGATCAGCACCGGCACTGCGTGCGCGAAGCTCGGACCGTAGACCAGGTGCACCCCCGGCGCCGCGGCCGCCGCGATTAGCGTCGCGACGGGGAGCGAGAGGACGAACACCAGCTCGATCGGAGGGCGCGCAATCCGCTTGAGTTCGGCCGGCGACTTTTCGGCGGCCTGAACGAGCCGTGGAATGAAGACTCGCGAGGCGATCGACGGGATGATGAGAAACGTTCCCCAAAGCCTCATCGGCACGCCGTACCAGCCCACGACTGTGGCGTTGGTCATGACCGACAGCATCGCCGTGTCGATCCAGGCGTAGATCGTGAAGAAGAGCCCGCCGGTCCAGTACTTCACGCTGCCGCGTGCGATGTCCCGTAGGTCCTGCCAGGTTGTCCGCCACTGAAGATGTATGTAGCGCCTGGTCCACCGGAGGCCCAACACGACGACCACCGCAGCGGTGGCCACCCAGCAGGCGGCAAACCCCAACGCGCCAAATCCGATCACCGCAAGCGCGATCCCGGCGAGCCCCTGCGATGCCTTGTTGATCCCGTCGCTGATCGCCATGTAGTGCATCCGCTCGGTCGCCTGGAAGTAGCTGAGGAGCGGTTCGCCCAGGAGCATCACGGCCGTCGCGCCGCCGCACAGGTATAGGACCTGATTCTGGCTAGCTCCGTAGTGCGCGAAGTGCGCCCACAGAACGATGGCCGCGCCAAACACAGGGACGAGCGCCAGGCGCACGAGCGAGGCGCCAGCGACGATCCGGGCCGCTCGCTCGGGCGTGATAACGACCTCGCGGGTGACGTAGAGAGCCGTTCCGGCACCCATGGCGATCTGCAGCATGGTCACGACCGAAATGCCCGTGACGATCATGCCCATTTCTCCGGCACCGAGGAGGCGTGGCACGACGAGCGTCCAGCCCAGGGTCATGACCCACGTGAACATTTGGCCGGTTCCGAGCGCCGCCACGTTGCGCCGGAGGCTGCGAGCAGGCTCTGCGGGCGCGGTCTCGATCTGTTCGTCCGTGGCGTCCGGGCGCCCGTCCATGGCGTCTTGGCGCTCGTCTATGTCTAGGCGCCCCTGTTCGGCCACGGCTGTCTCCACAGCAAAACCAACGACTTGGCTCCGGTGCGACTTGCGTGCGCGGGCGAGGGCCGGCGCACCGTACGTGAAGCTCAAGTGAGCCGGTAGGGCGAATTAAGTACCCATCTCGGCGCGCAGCGAGGACGCCGGGCCGTTGGTAGGTCATGGAGATGATCACCGCCGCTGACCTCGCGCCTGACCTGACTGGACTGCAGGTGCCCCGATCGCGCTATGCGCTCGGTTCATCCGACCGAGGCATGCGCGTGCTCAACACGTGGATCGACGCGATTTCGGGCCACGAGGTCCTGGACATCGTGTCCGACCGCTCAGTCGAGCACCCGCGACACCTCTGCTACGTCAACGCGCACTCGCTGAACCTCGCTTACCGCGACGATTCCTACCGAGACGCGCTCTCGCGTGCGCATCTCGTGCTCAACGACGGCATCGGGCTCGAACTCGCCGCCCGAATGCGTGGGCGTGAGTTTCCGGAGAACCTCAATGGCAGTGATTTCACGCTGCGTCTGCTGGGCTGTGCCGCCGAGAACGGCTGGAAGGTATACCTCTACGGCGGACAGCCTGGCGTCGCCGAAACGGCGCGTAAACGCCTTTGCGAGGCCATCGAGGGACTCCAGATCGTTGGGGTTCTCGAGGGCTACGACGAGCGGCCACCCCAGGAGATCGTCTGGGACATTCGTATGTCGCGCGCGGACGTCGTCATCGTCGCCCTCGGCCAGCCGCAGCAGGAGCTTTGGCTGGATAAGCACCTCGCCGCCACGGGATGCCACCTCGGAGTCGGGGTGGGCGCGTTTTTCGATTTCATCTCCGGCCGAGTTGTCCGCGCGCCCCGTTGGATGAATCGCCTCGGTATCGAGTGGCTGTTCCGTCTCGTCCAGGAGCCCGGTCGGCTTTGGCGACGCTACGTCGTGGGGAACCCGGTGTTCCTGTGGCGAGCGTGGCGGCTCCGGGCGTCCGAGGCGGAATAGAGATCCACGCGAGTTCAGCGCTCTGGTCGGAGTTAAGTGTCCGTGGACGCAGATGCGCGACCTTGTCAGGGTCAGAACGCCACGCGCGCCAATAAGGCGGCGAGATGATCGTCGGCGGCTTGCTCTTGGTGGTTGCCGGCGGAGTCGCGGCTGCGTTCGGTCTGTACCTGATCCTGCTGGCCGTCGCCTCGTTCCGATACTCCCAGTCAATCGAGGGGTTCTTACCCGGTTCGCGCGTGGTGGTTCTGATCCCGGCGCACGACGAGGAGTTGTTGGTCGGACGCACGATCCGATCGCTACTCGCGCAGTCGTATCCGAGAGAGTTGTTCCGGATCGCCGTGATCGCGGACAACTGCACCGACCACACGGCCAAGGTCGCCGCGTCGGCAGGCGCCGACATGGTGATGGTTCGCGAGGCTCCCGACGCGCGCGGTAAGGGTCGCGCTCTGCAGTGGGCGATCGAGCAGCTTTTGAGCGCGGAGCAACCGCCCGATGCGATCGTCAGCGTGGACGCCGACACGATCACCGATGCCGACCTGCTGCTGGCACTGGTTGAGCGCCTCGAGGCGGGCGCACAAGCCGTCCAGAGCGACTATCGGGCCATCGGAGACGGCTCGGAATCCGCCGCGCTCAGAGAAGCTGGATTCCTCCTGTTCAACCGGGTCCGGCCGGCGGGATCCAACGTCCTGGGCCGGTCGGCCTGGCTGGTCGGCAACGGGTGGCTCTTGTCCGCCCAACTGTTGCGTCGGCGGCCGTGGGCGGCGTTCACGAGTACCGAGGATCGCGAGTACAGCCTGGACCTGCAGAGCGACGGGGTCCGTATCGCCTTCGCCGGCGCTGCCGCGGTGCACGCGCCAACCGCGCCTAGCCATCAGGCAGCTCAAACTCAGCAGCTGCGCTGGGAAGGCGGCTGGGCAAGCCTCCTGCGCGCGCGTCTGCCCCGCCTGTTGCGCGATGCGTGGCGCGAGCGGTCCGCTGATCCGCTCATGGTTGCGTTCGAGCTGGCCGTGCCGCCGCTCGGACTGCTGGCCGCCGGCGCCCTCAGCGGTTTGCTGATCAGCTCTCTGCTTGCTCTCGCCGGCTTGTGGTCCGGTTGGCTGGTGACGCCGTGGATCATCGCGTCCGCGTCCGTGCCGCTGTATGTCGTCATCGGATTCATCGCCAGCGACGCGCCGCGGTCCGCTTATCGAGCGCTGCTTTACGCGCCGCTGTTCGTCCTGGCGAAACCGCTGAGCCTCCGGCGGACGCTCGGGTTCCGTGGGGACACCTGGGTGCGGACGGAGCGGACGAGCGAGACAGGTCCCTGACGGACGCCACCGCGATCTGCGGCTTTCAGTGGCTTAGCCGAACGGTTACCCCAGCCTCCCGCTGCGCCGCGCTGCCGAGGTCGGCCGTCGCGTGCACCACCGAGTCGGTCGCCGGGCACCAGCTTGGTGCAGTGACCACGAACCTGGCAACCGGCATCTGCGACGGGCGAACGTGGTGGAACACTGTGGCTCCGAGAGCTCGGACCGTCCAGCCCTGAGGCACCTGGAGCGAGAGCCGCACTACGGACAGCGTCTCGTCGCCCGAAGGTGAGCGGTCCAGCCCGACCGTGACCTGCGAGCCGCGGCCCGAGCGGAGGCGGGGTGGGGCGTCGATCACGACCTGCCGCGCACCCGGTGTCCGGGCGATCGCGAAGGCTCCATGTAGGGAAAGGTTCGCCAGGGCCGAGGAGTCACCGACGTAAATCTGATAGGTGCCCGGACTCTGGGACCATCCGCCGGCCGCTTGATCCCACCACGATGTATCACGCGGAGTGACGGTGAAGCGAACTCGCGCGGCACTTCCCGGCGCCAGTGACACCTTGCGGAAGCCGACGAGCTGACGCGGCGGCTCACCCGCCGGCGCGGGATCCCCCAAATAAAGTTGGGCGACGTCGGCGCCGGCAGCTTTTCCCACGTTCGTGATCGTCGCTGACACCAGGACGTCGCCCACGGCGCCGGCCGCGGCTCGCTGGATGGTCAGACGGCTGAACGCGAACTTGGTGTAGGAGAGCCCAAATCCGAACGGGAACAGCGGCGTGAGGTTCTGCGCGTCGAACCAGCGATAGCCGACGTCGATGCCCTCGGAGTAGAGGACCTGGCCGTTGACACCCGGGAATTGTGCCGGCGTCGCGGTGGCGATTTGCGCCAGCCTGGCTGGGAAGGTCACCGGCAGGTGACCGCTCGGGTCGACCTTGCCGAACAGGACGTCGGCCAGCGATCTGCCATTCGACTGGCCTGGGTACCAAGCGTCGAGAACTGACGCGACCTGGCTGAGCCACGGCATCGCCACCGGTGCGCCGGCGTCGATCACGACCACGGTTCGAGGGTTGGCCGCGGCGACCTCTGCGATCAGCTCGTTCTGCGCCGACGGCAGGTCAAGGCTCCGTCGGTCGGCGGCCTCGGTCTCGGTGTCGTCGGAGACCACCACGACGGCGGTTGACGCGGACTTTGCCGCCGCGACCGCCGCGTTCAGGCTGGGTGCCAGAGCCGACGGCGTCCCCCAGCGGAGGTTGCTCGACTCGCCGCCGCCAGCGATGGAGAGCGTGTACTTCTGGCCGGCGGTCAGATTGACCGCGGCCGAATACGTGTTCGAGGGCGGTGTGCCTGGATTGTCGATCAGTTCCTGCCCGTTCAGAGTCAGGGTGACCGGCGAGTAACAGCGGCATTGATTGCTCAACGCTAGGACGTACGTGCCCGTCTCGGGCGCGGTCAGCGTGCCCCTGTAGCTGCCGCCGGCGGATGTCCCGCCCGAGGGGTATCCCGGCGACAGCGTCGATGAAGGGATCGCCGGTAGCGAGGTGTCGGTCGGCAGCCCTTGCGTGTACGTCACGTGCGTCCCGGGGCCTGCCGCCGTCTGCAGCCCCCGTAGCGGGCTCACGGCCGAGGACGGGACGACATATGCGCTCCCGCCCCCGCCGTCGGTCGGTGAGGCCGATGCGGCCGGGCCGATCACCGCCACGGTGCCGGCATTTTTGGACGGCAGGGGGAGCGTGCCGCGCAGGTTCCGGAGCAGGACGGTGCCGCTGTCTGCGACCCGATTGCCGAGCGCCCGGTGCGCAGGCGTCGTCACCGTGGCGGTCGGGGTGGCGGGACGCCGGATCCTAAACAGATTGAAGCGGAACATCTCGGTCAGGATGCGCTGCACCATCGTGTTGAGGACCTCGCGCGTAATGACGCCCGCGTTTACCGCCTTCTCGAGCCGCGAGCCGAAATAGGTGTCGAACGGCTGTTCCTGGTCGGTGCCATCCTCTGCGCCGGACGTGCTGTGGAGCGCCTGATCGTCGGAGGTGACGAAGCCCGGGAAGTCCCATAGATCGTCGAGGGTTGTCGTCTCCAGATACGGGTTCTCGCAACTGTATTTGCCGTTGACAATCGAGTAGCCACACATCACGGAGGCCGCGTTCCCCTGGGTAGCCGCGGCATTGAATGCCGGCAGATAGATCTCATGCAGAGCCCGGCCGCTGACGACGACGTTGTCGGCGGGGGTGTTGCGGTTCGTCTCCTGGTTGTAGGCGGCCAGGTGCTTCACCTGCGACATCTCGCCAGTGCTCTGCACACCGTCAATCTCGCTAGTGGCGACCGCCGCGTTCAGAAACGGGTCCTCGGTAAGCGCCTCGAATGATCGTCCCCAGCGGGGATCACGGTCGATGTTGACCGTCGGCCCGAGGTTGACGTCGGCGCCCTTACCCAGCTCCTCTGAGCCGATCACCCGGCCGTACTCGTTGGCGAGCGACGGATCCCACGTTGCTGCCAGCGAGACGCCCGCCGGAAGCTGCGTGACGCCGGTGAGCCCGTCGGCGACGCCGGTCGGCCCATCCTCTTCACCGAGCTTGGGGATACACAGGCTCGGGATCCCGGGCATCCAGAACACGTACGGATTGGGCGAAGGCTTGGGTCCCTCGTTGGTCGTTCCGTGACCCTCGACTAGAAAGTCCTCTTGGCCCACGGTCATGTGGCCCATCAACTGGGCCACCCGTTGGGCGATCGGCGCGGTCGAGGTGACCCAGGGGCAAGCCTTTATCGAGTACATCCCGGCGCCGCCGCTCCCGGCCAGGCCGGACAGCAGCACTCCGATCGCTCCGAGCGCCACGACGAGAAGGCCCCCGGCCAGCAACCAAGCTTTGCGCAGCATCCCACCCAACTTAGACGGACGCCCGTCCGCGCGGTGTCACGCGCGAGCGAGCTGACGGTCGTCGGGGTCAGTCGAACCAAGCTGGCCGCTCGGGACGCGCAGTGCCCGGGGCAAGCGTCCACCATTCGCCGGCGGCGTCGGCCTGCGTAAATCCGGCGCTGGTATACATGCCGGCGGCTGGGGCGTTTCGATCCCCCGGGACGAAGCGGCCTCTCCACTCGAGTTCGGGCCGCTCGACCGTCAGGTGATTCAGCACCAGGTACTCGAGTCCGAAGCCCATCGCACGGCAGCTCATCACGAAGCTGTCGATCTCGGCCACGCCGGGTTCCGAACGATCGACGATCACGACCGCTACGACCCCGAGGGCGCCGAACCGGTCGCGCATGCTCGCCACCAGCACCGTGTGGTCGTCCGAGACCATCAGCTCGCGAATGTCCGAGCGCGCGCGGCGCCGGGTCGTGGTGTTGAACTGGTTGGTGCGCTGGACGAGCTCGAGTATGCGTTCGAGGTCACCGTCCTGAGCCTGGCGCACGTCGGCGCGGAGCTTCAACGTGGCCAGCATCTCGCCGTAGTCCTGAACTTCGCCCATCGCGTGGCGCCGCTCCGCCGCCTGACGGTAGATCTCGGTCCGCTGCAACGCCTCGGGCGTGCGCTTGGTCGAGGGCATCGCCAGCCAGCGGCGCAGCGTTCGCCATGCGAAGGGATCGGTCGGGTCGAGTGCCCGTATACCCTCAACGTTCTCCTCGATGAGCGCACGCTCGGCGGGATTGTCGTCGAGGACGATGAACGCACTGGCGGCGAGGTTGAGCTCCTGAATGGCCTCGGCGACGCCTTCGGGCTTCGGGCGCCAGCTGACCTTGTGGAGCACGAAATCGTCCGGCTCGAGCGCCATCTCGTCCCACCTGATATTTGCCGGGTCGTTCTTCGAGAGGGCGATCAGGAGCACGCCGGCACGACGCAGCTCTCTGAGCAGCTCCTGTCCTTCCCGGTTGTGGGCGACCGGCCCATCCGCCATGACCCCATCCCACAGCGTGTTGTCGAAGTCGACGAAGACAGCCTTCGCAGACCCGACCGTGTTGACTGACGCGAGCACGTCGGAGTATTCCTCGGCAAGCGCAGGACCCATGCGCAACGGATGGATCCAGGCTGGCCGGTAGTGCGCGGCCAGCACGCGGCCGCCGGCGGCGCGGCGACCGCCGAGAGCTTGAGCGATCTCCGCCTCGTCGAGCAGCAGCACGTTCTCGCTTGCGTTCACGAACTCGACGAGCTGCGCGTTCATCTCCTTGACCAGCCGTTTGATCCCGATGCCGGGCCGGTAGAACTCCTTCCTGCTGAGCGGTACCGCGGCGGGTGCATGCACGATGATCGGCGCGTCGGTGGCGGTGCGGACCACCGCGACCGCCTCTCGCAGAGAATCGATCAGGGTCGTCACACGCCTGCGCATCGCGGCGCGCGAGAGACCGCGCTGCGTGTCGAGACGCAGCGCGACCCAGCCCGGGGTGGCGTTGTGGCTGAACAGCGAGAGTCCAATCAGCGTCGGCCGCATCCGCTCGATCTGACCGAGGACCTCGTCGGAGCGAAACCCGCGGTGGTCAGCATGGAAGTTGACGTGCGTCATCTGCAGGCCGGCCTCCGAGAGGTATTCCGACTGCAGGAACAGACGCGTCTCCGACATGATGCAATCGCCGATCATCAGCAGCCGCTGAGCGTCTGGGCTCGGTTCGACGAGGAGTGGCGCGTGCAGATCCCGGAGCGCCCCACGGGCGCCGGGATGCGCGACTATCGAGGCAATCGCTTCGAGCTCAGCCTCCAGATGCGCACCGATCACCGCCGGCCGATCGGACGGCGAATGCTCTTGCAAGTGAAAGATGCGCATGTCGAGGTACAGGCTCCGGTGCAGGGAGGAGCCGTCGATCGAATCGGCCAGGAGGCGCGCCAACGGCCGTACGTAGCCGTCGACGAGATCGCGCTGGGCGACGGGGTCCGTCGGGGCCGTGTCGTACAGCGGCCCCTCATCGCCCAGATCGAGCCACAGCTCAACCAATTCTTCGCGCCGCGATTTCAGCGCTTCGGTGAGCGCGCGCTGCGCGCCCGGTGTTGCCCTGGCTTCGACCACCTGCAATGACTCCGAATAGGTACTGGTATTCATCAGCAATCAAGGCCCGGTCGGGGTGCCCCCCCATCGAAGAGAAAACGCCCACCCCGATGCACAACTTTTAGGCTGAATTCGACGCTGAGACGAACCACACGTTCGGGTAGGCGTCCCCGCGCTGCCACCGGCGAGGCCAACCTCGCATCCTTCAGGGGTAAGGAGCCAATTGGACCCCGAACGCGCTTCGCCGGCGCCCTGCGACAGAACTTCCTCCGGGTCAGGCGGCATGGTGTTCGCCCGACCGGTGGGGACTTCATTCGAGATTCACAAGTCCCGCCCGCGCGCCCCCGTTTTCTCTCCGAGCCATGATCAGAACCGAGGCATCACGCCAACAGAACCTCGTGGGAAGGCTCGGCAAGCTGCATGAGTGGTGGTTCTGGACGGTCGGTCATCGCTTCCTGTGGCGGATCGGGCAGGTGCAAGGCCGTGTGCATGGACGGGGTCCTCTGCTCGTGGTAATGGGCGACAGTCTCACCGACCCCTTCATCGGATTCACATATCCGCGACAGAACTGGCTGCGATACGTCGGTCGCCACGGCTACAAGACGGTCAATCTGGGCAACGGGAGCGATCGCACGATCGACATGGCGATGCGGGTCGAGCAGTTCTTCTCCGAGGGTCGGCCCGATGTAGCGGTTCTCTTCGCGGGAAACGTGGACGCGGAGACGGGAATCGATCACTTGGAGACCGAGCGCAACGTCACGTACATCATGGATTGGTTGCGCGAGCGTGCCGTCGACAAGATCGTGTTGATGGGTCCGGGGATGACGAACCTGCCGGAGGCTCCGGACTACATGCCGCCCGGCACCGATTGGGCTGCGTTGACCGAGCCGGTCCGGGCGACGCTCCGGGAGATCGCAATCGAGCATGATGCGGTGTTCGTCGACGTCGCTCAGTTTCTCCTCGACCGCATCGCTCGTGGCCAGGACCCTGACTTCTCGCGCGTGCCATACCGGCAATGGCGCTCTTGGCACAAGGTCGTCGGCGACGGCCACCTCAACGCCTACGGTAACCGCCTGGTCGCCGAGGCCTTCCTCGTCGCTACTTCTGAATGGCGGCCGGCGCCTGATCGGTCCCGCTCCCTCCGGCTCATCCTAGGCCGGCGGTGGCGCGCAGCGTGCCGCCAGGCGGCTTGAAGCCGGTGCCCGTCCAGGGGCGTCGCCTCGAAAGATCGAGGATCGCTGTGGCGTTTGATAGAGAACGAATGATCTGGCGGAACGGAGGCAATCCTTGCTGAATGGTCTGATGATGGACCACTTTCAACTGTCGCTCACGGCACTTGTCGACCGGGCCGAGCGACTGAGCCCCAACGCCGAAGTGGTGTCTCGTCGTCCTGACGGCTCGATCCACCGCACCGCCCTTGGCCAGGCCGCCGCGCGTGCTCGCCGCCTCGCGCGAGGGCTTGCCGATCTCGGCATCGGCGATGGCGATCGCGTCGCGACGATGCTGTGGAACCAGGCCGAGCACGTCGAACTCTACTTCGCCGTCCCGCTCATGGGAGCCGTGATCCACACTCTCAACCCGCGGCTGAGCGCAGACGATCTGAGCTATATCGCCGAGGACGCCGAGGATCGCGTGGTCGTAGTAGACGAAACTTTGCTGCACGTACTCGAGTCGCTTGAGTACGAGTTCGAGCACGTGATCGTCGTCACCCACTCGGCCGATGCGCCGGCGGACACGATCGCGTACGAGTCGCTGATCGCGTCTTCGGAACCGATGAGCTGGCCGGCGCTCGACGAGCGGCAGGCGGCAGCCATGTGTTACACGTCGGGTACGACGGGGCGCCCCAAGGGAGTCATCTACTCCCATCGGGCGCTGGTCCTGCACTCCCTTGTCTTCGCCTTGCCGGATGCGCTTGGGATCAGCTCACGCGACGTGATCCTGCCGGCGGTTCCGATGTTCCACGTCAATGGCTGGGGTCTACCGTTCACGGCTTGCTTGACGGGCGCGAAACTGGTGCTGCCGGGGCCCCGGTTGGACGCGGTGAGCCTGCTCGACCTGCTGGCCGATGAGCTCGTGACGTTCACGGCCGGCGTGCCAACGGTGTGGATGGCGGTCCTCCAGGCGCTCGATGCAGAACGCGACCGATGGGACCTGGCATCCCTGAGGCAGGTCAACCTCGGTGGCGCGGCTGTCCCTGCAAGCCTAATCGAGGCCTTCGATCGCCACGACCTGACGATCATCCAAGGTTGGGGCATGACTGAGACCTCACCGCTCGGGGCGCTGTCCAGGCTGCCCGCGGACTTGGTGGACATGTCCCCATCCGAGCAGTACGAATACCGCGCTCGCCAGGGGACCCCGATCCCGCTGATCGAGATCCGCGCCCGGGGAGACGATGGAGTGCTGATCCCGTGGGATGACAAGGCGATGGGAGAGCTCGAGATCCGCGGCCCGTGGGTGGCGTCCGCCTACCATGGCGGAGGCGGCACTGACAAGTTCACCGATGACGGCTGGTTCTGCACAGGCGACGTCGTCCGTATCAACGAGCGGGGCTGCATGCGCATCTGCGACCGTTCCAAGGACCTCGTCAAGTCCGGTGGCGAGTGGATCTCGTCGGTCGACCTCGAAAACGAGCTGATGGGTCACAGCGCCGTCGCCGAGGCGGCCGTCATCGCCGTCCCCGACGAAAAGTGGGGCGAGCGGCCGCTCGCGGCGGTCGTCCTGCGCGAGGGCATGAAGGCCACTCCCGACGAGCTCCGTGAGCACCTACGCGGCGAATTTGCCAAGTGGCAGCTGCCCGATCGGATCGAGTTCATCGAAGCGATCCCGCGCACCGCGACCGGCAAGTTCAAGAAGACCGCCCTGCGCGAGCAGTTCGTCGACCTCGCGGCTTAGAGGCAATCTCGACAGTCCGGCGTGCGTCGATGGCGAGCGCGCCGGATAAAGCGGGGCGAGGACGCGGGATCCGCCGTGTCGCAGCGCCACGCCTGAGACTCTGAGCCCCCCGCGTCCCCGGTTCACCGTCGCTTGGGCTCCGAGGCTCTCGACCGCGTCGAGAGCCTTCGTCCCGCGTGGTTCACGATAATCCTGTCGGTGTTCTGCCGCGGGTCTTCCCTGTGGCGACGCGTGCGCCCAACTTTCGTCACCACTAGACGAAAGCCGGAGGTCGGGTGGGTGAGCTGGATAGACAGGCAGATTCGCAGGGCGGCGGGGCAACCGGGCGATTTGAAAACCTCCCGGGCGTGGCGGCGTCCGCTCCCGGATCTCGACAAACCATTCGACGAGCGATGGTGGGTCTCGAGACAAGCCGCGCGACGAAGGCTTGTCGCACATGCCCGCCCTCGGTCACGCAGCAGAGAGATGCATAACACGTTCTGAGTATGGGCATTTCCCGGTAAGTTCGGAGGCCGACGTGCGGAAGATCCTCGCGACGATTAACGACAAGATCCGCGAAACGAACAGGAAGACCATGGCAAGCCCGCCACTGATGCTGGCGCCTACGACGACGCCGAACGCGTTGCGGGAGCGGCGCGAACAGTAGACGCGGGGGTCAGCTTGAGATTGGCGGCCGTCGCTCGCCCGGGTCCACGAAGGAGCGCCCGCGCGATCCAGTGTGCGGCCGCTTAGCGGTTACGGCCCAGGCGCTCGTGGCTGTTCACCCACTGCCCGGCGAGGACCGCCGAGGTGAGCGAGATCTCGCCCGCGAGCACTGTGCCGGCGCAGATTTCGGCCAGCTTGTGGGCCTTGCCCTTGCCGTGACAGCCGAGCAGCTCGAGGCACTCACGCTGCGTGGCCAGCGCGGTGCCGCCACCGTGGGTGCCCACGATCAGGCTGGGCAGCGTGATCGACCAGTAGTAGTCGCCGTTCGGCAGTAGGTGCGAATAGGTGATCGCAGCGTGTGACTCCGCGATGTTCGCGACGTCCTGGCCGGTGGCGATGAAGATCGCGGTGAGGCCGTTGGCAGCGTGCGCACTGTTGGAAGCCGAGCCAGCAAGGAATCCGCCGAGCATGTGGACCTGGCGGTAGTCGTACACGCTCTGGGTGTCGACGCCCATCAGCCGTTGAAGGACGTCGTTCTTGATCACGGCCTCGGCGACGACGCGCTTGCCGCGAGTCAACAGCATGTTGACGTGCGAGTGCTTCTTGTCGGTGTCGATCGCGCCGGTCAGGCGATACTCGGCGCGGCCGGGATAGTTCGCCGCCATCCACTCGCACGCGGCGTTCGTCGCCTTCGCGGTCATGTTCTGGCCGGCAGCATCTCCGGTTGTGTAGTTAACGCGCAGATAGAGCAGCGGACCGACCTGGTACTGGCCGATGTAAGTGAGCTTGCCCGAGCGGGTGGTCGCCTCGGCAGCGGCGCGGATCTCCTCGACGTGCTGATCGACCCAGTCGCCGAACTCGCGCGCCGCCAGCGCGTCGTCAAACATGAATACCGGGGCGCGCTGCATCTGGTCGTCGACCACGGTCGCTTTGACGCCGCCACACTCGTTCAGTAGCCGCATGCCGCGGTTGTAGCTGGCGACGAGCGTACCCTCGGTGGTCGCGAGCGGCACGTAGAAGTCTCCCTGAGCGTGCTCGCCGTTCATCCGGAGCGGTCCCGCCACTCCGAGTGGTACCTGCGCTACGCCGGAGAAGTTCTCGATGTTTCCCGGCAAAACACTCGGGTCGAACGAGAACGACCCGACGTGCTCCAGGTTCACCCCGGTCCGCTGGCGCAGGAACTCCCGGCGGTGCGCTGCGCTATCGACCGTGTAATCGTCCTCCTGATGGCGCGGAATTCGCGGGGCGATCACCCGTGTCGCGACGTTCGGCTTGCAATCAGCTTCCTGCCCGGACTCGATGGGCGCAGCGGCGGCTGTAGAGCTCATGGACATGCCCAATCAACGCGGCGGACGTCGCCGTCCTTGTGCTGCCGCGAAGTTGTGGCACGGAGCGCCGCGGAGATTGTGAAAGGGGACAACCAGGCCGGACGTTGCTTTGACGAGAAGAAATGTCGCGCACGGGAGCCATAGGAGTTATGCCAGACGATCCGCAGATTCCGGCCACGCCTGAATCGGAGCCCGAGTCCATCGGCGAGGAAGACGGCGGAAGGATCCTCGGGCGGATGAACGCTGCAGCGCTGCCAGGCAGGATGGAGCAGTCCACCGGCGGACCGGCGGGAGGCCTGGGGAGCATGTTCTCGATTCGGCTGTTCGCAGTTCGAGCGCTTCTCTACCTGACGAACTATCTGGTCGCCTACGTGCCGAGCTTCACGCTTCGCCACCTCTGGTATCGACGCGTGCTCGGAATACAGCTCGGCCCGAATGCCGCCGTGCATCTCGGAAACTACGTGTGGTTCTGGGGTCCCGGAGAGATCCGGCGCTTCGGCGTGAGCGTGGGGAGAAATTCGAGGATCGGCCGAGACTGCACGCTCGACGTGCGAAGTGGGCTGACGATAGGCGAGAACGTGAGCATCTCAGCCGAGGTCATGATCCTCGGCGGAACGCACGACATCAACGACCCGGGTTTCGGCGACATCGCAGGAGCGGTCGCGATCGAGGACTACGTCTGGGTCGGGGCCCGCGCCATCGTGATGCCCGGAGTCACCCTCGGCCGGGGATCTGTCGTCGCCGCGGGTTCGGTCGTCACCAAGGATGTAGAACCGCTGACGATCGTTGGAGGGGTGCCGGCCAAGCCGATCGGAATGCGAGATTCGGGTGCGACCGCGTACAAGCTCGACTGGCCCCTCCCGTTGTTCGAGTAATGATCGATCCCGCCTATCCGGGCGCGTGAGTCTCCGTGCCGGAGGAGGTTAGACCTTTGAGTACTGAAACATCGTTTTGGCATCCGTACGCGGATATGGGCTCGGTCCGTCAGTCCGAGCACGTGATGGAGCGGGCGGAGGATGTGTGGGTGTGGGACTCGGACGGGAACCGCTATCTGGACGCCACCGCTGGCCTGTGGTACGCCAACGTGGGCCATGGCAGACCTGAGATCCGCGCTGCGGTGGCGGCCCAGATGGGGCGCATGGAGGCGTGCTCGGCGTTCTTTGACCTGGCCAATCGCCCGGCGCTGGAGCTCGCCGAGACGCTCGCCGAGCGGGCGCCGATGCCCGCGAAGGTCTTCTTCGGTTCCGGCGGCAGCGACGGGATCGACACCGCGGCAAAGTTGGCCCGCCGGTACTTCTGGGAGGTCGGCGAGAAGGACCGCACCGTCCTGATAAGCCGCACGGCTGCCTACCACGGCACGCACGGGTTCGGAACGGCCCTCGGCGGGCTCCCCAGCAACCGGGTTGGCTTCGGACCACTGAACGAGACAGTTCAGGTCCGCCACGACTCCCTCCAGGAGATGGAGCAGGCTTTCGCGCGGGTTGGTCCGGAGCGTGTGGCGGCGGTCTTCATGGAGCCCGTCATCGGCGCCGGCGGCGTCTATCCGCCCGCCCCTGGCTACATCGAGGGTCTCGCCGAGCTGTGCCGGCGAACCGGTGCGCTGCTCGTGATCGACGCGGTGATCTGTGCCTTCGGTCGGCTCGGCACGTGGTTCGGGATCGAGCGCTGGGACGTTACGCCGGACATGATCGTGTTCGCGAAGGGCGTCACGAGCGGTTACCTCCCGCTGGGCGGGGTCATGATCTCCGAGCGGATCGCGGAACCCTTCTGGCGTGAGGCGGGCGGACCCATCTTTCGGCACGGCTCGACCTACGCCGGCCACCCGACGTGCTGCGCTGCGGCGCTCGCGAACATCGCACTCCTCGAGCGTGACGGGCTGCTCGAGCGCGGTCGGGAGCAGGAGCAGGCTCTGCTCGACGCCCTGGCCCCGCTCGCCGAGGACGAGCTCGTGGCCGAGGTCCGAGGTGGCGTCGGAACGATGGCCGCGGTCGAGCTGAGGCCCGAAGTGTGCGAGGGGCAACCCCGCGTCGCGGCTTCGCTCGCGCTGGGGGCACGCGCGGCCGGGGTCTTCGTGCGCCCCGGCGGCACCGCCGTCGCCGTGTCGCCGCCGCTTACCGCGACCGCTGAGCACTTCCGGATGATCGCCCAGGGGATCAAGTACGGCCTGGACCGCGTGCGCCAAGACGCGCTGGTTGAGGTCTACCGCTCGCTACAGGCGGCCTAGCGCTCGCTACGCGCTTTGCGTCGGGTCCGACGGCCTGGCCGGGAGCTGCCGCCCGCTAGTGACAGCCGGGATTACGGCCTCGATCAAATGCGGGCCGGGATCAGCGACGGCATGATCGAGGGCATCGATCAACTCCTCGGCGGTGTCGGCGCGTCGTGATTCGACGCCGAGCCCGGAGCCGAGCTTGACGAAATCGAGGTCCGGGTTCCCGAGGCTTAGTAGTTCCCTGGCCTTGGGACCGACGCTCGACCCGTCCAGACGAGCGACCTCGGCCCCGAGGATCCCGTAGGCGCGGTTGTTAAAGATCACAACGGTGACGTCGAGCTGTTCGCGCACCATCGTCCACAGTGACTGGATTGTGTACATCGCCGAGCCGTCGGCCTCGAGCGCGATGACTGGTCGATCGGGGCATGCGACCGCCGCGCCCACGGCGACCGGGAGGCCCTGGCCGATTGCGCCACCGGTCAGCGTCAGCCAGTCGTGCCGGGGCGCCCCTGCGGTGCTCGCCGGTAGCGCCGCGGCTGACGTGATCGCTTCGTCGGAGATGATCGCTCCCTCGGGCAGGAATGCGGCGACCGCCTGGCATACCTTCGCCGCCGTGAGCTGACCATCTGGCAGTGGCGGTATCGAGAACGGCTGCAGCGTTGGTTCGACGTGCGTCGCATCGAGCGCGTCGACCAGATCCTCGAGCGTTCTGGTTACGTCGAATGATGGCGGTGAGACCTCGTGCACCGTGCAACCGTCGGGGACGAGAGTGCCGGGCACGCCGGGGTAGGCGAACCAGGTGACGGGTGAGTCGGCATTGGCAAGGAACAGATGCTGAAGACCCTCGAGCTGAGCCGAGACGAGCTCGGGCCAGTAGGCGAGCCGCTCCACCTCGGGGAGCCCGGCGCCGCGTTCCAGGCGAGCCGCCCCCCGCTCAGCGAACAGCCTGGTCCCGGTCGCAGCGGCGATGCGGCCGGCTGCGATGAGGCCGCGCCCGCGCAGAGCGTTCCCGCCGAGCAGAATCGCGGTCCGCTGGCCCCTCCGTAGCTCGTGCGCGACGGCCTCGATGATCGCTCCGGACACCGCGGGCGGCGGGACCTGTTCGGGGAGCTCGGCGGGACCCGCTGCTTCCTGCCACGACACGTCGGCCGGCACGATCAGCGTCGCGACCTGACCTGGCGGCCCGATCGCGGCCGTGATCGCCTCCACGGCGTCGCGTCCGAGGTCTTCGGCCGTCCGCGAGGTGCGTACCCACGTCGACACATTGCGCGCCACCGTCTCGATGTCGGAGTGAAGCGGCGGGTCGTACTGCACGTGATACGTCGCTTGGTCACCCACGATGTTGAGCACCGGGACCCGGGCTCGGCGCGCGTTGTGAAGGTTCGCCAACCCATTGCCGAGACCTGGTCCCAGGTGAAGCAAGGTGCACGCAGGCTCGTCCCGCATCCGCGCGTAGCCGTCGGCGGCGCCCGTCGCAACGCCCTCGAACAGGGTCAGGATCGCCCGCATCCGCGGCACGGAATCGAGCTCCGCCACGAAATGGATCTCCGAGGTACCCGGGTTCGCGAAGCACGTCGTGAGGCCTGCGTCGACGAGCGTCTGGATCAGTGCCTGGGCGCCGGTGGGCATGGTGCCCAAGGATTTCAGACGCGGCGCTTGTGCGCAGCCCGGCCCACCCGCAACGCGTAGATGACCGCTGACGCTACGAACAGGGCGACCGAAATCAGGAGCCAGTTGCGCAGGTAACCCTCGACAGGATGGCCGCTCGAGAGGAGATAGCCGTGCGCGTCCCGGCCAGAGACCATCGGCGCGTAGATGATGAGCAACAGACCTGAGATCAACGCCGGCGCCCGGATGTGATTGATCGCCGGCACCGAACCGGGGCGGCCGATCCGGATTCTCGCGAGCGCCGTGCGCATAGCCCGGTCCAGGCCCGAGTATGCCGGTAGGAAGATGAGATCGTGCGCGATGGCAAACCCGATGTAGAGGGCGATCAGTTTCACCACGCTCTGTGCGCTCGCGATCCGCCAGATCGCGAACAATGCGATCGCGAACACGACCAGATGGCCGGCCAGGTGCAACGGACTGGCGCCATAACGGCGCCGGAAATGACCAAGCAACGCCGCTGTTCTCATTCCGGCGCGAACCTCAGCTCGTGGACCCACTTGGTGTTGTGTATCCCGGGTCCGCCGACCAGGATCACTCGGGCGGGATAGCCGTGGTCTGGCGAGAGGTCGACCCCGTTCACCTTGAGGGCGAGCAATGCTCGCTCATCGCTGTATTGCTCGTGGGCCAGGTTCGCGGTGTTGTTCACGCCCTCGTTCTGGAGCGACACGGTGTGAAGGATCGCCGCCGGCGCCGCGTCGACCAACCTGGCCAGATCGATCAGGCGTACGCCCGTCCAGTGCTGGGTCGTAGACCAACCTTCGGTACAGCTGATCGTCAACGTCTCGGTCGCCTGCTCCATCCCAAGCAGCTGCTCACGGCTGAGCGAGGCGCTGCTCTCGCCGATGACCTTCAGGCGCCATGTCGGCCCCGTCATCGCCTCGGAGATCCTGGCCGCGAAGGCGGGAGTATTCACCTGGAAGTCGTTGGGTCCGGTTCCCCACACCTTCCCGCGGGGCGCCATCAGCGCGAACCGGCGGAATGACCCGCCGATCGACTCGCCGGCCTGCACGAGAAAGATCGTCAGCGATGCCCCACCGACCATCGCCAGTAGTCCACGTCGGCTGATCGTCGGGGAGGCCGGGTGGGTGGGCGCGAGCTCGCTCGAGCCGGACGGCTCAGGCCGAGTCTCCTTCAGGCTTTCACGAAGCGGCTCCAGCGCGCCGCGGGTCCGGTAGGCGCGACGAACAGTTGGGAGCTTCAGGCATGCGTGGAGCACGAACACCGTCCCGAACACCCACGCTCCGTAGTAATGGACCGCGTAGAAGCTGTAGCCGAGCGGGTCGATGTACTGGATCTCGAAGATGCCGGTGGCGAACTCGACGAGCACGCTCCCTACGAGCACCAGCAGAGAGATGCGCTCGAGCAGACCGGCGAAGTTGCGGACCGCCGGCCGCCGGAATAGCCGCGGGATCACGGACCACAACTTGGCCAAGACGAGCGGCAGCGTCATCAGCCCGAGCGTGATGTGCGTGCCCTGGGTGAGCGCGAAGGTCCAGACCGGCCACGACTGCGGGATTTGGAACAGCACCGGGATGTCGAACGCCGGATTGGCCGTGGCGTTGCCGGCGAGCTCGGGGCGATATGCCCAGTGCGAGATGAACCCGGTGAGAGCGATCACCGTGATCGTCGGCACGAGCAGCGTGCCGAGGAGAGCTGTCAGCCAGGCGCCGCGCAGGGGGCTGCGCCAGAAGTCCGGACGGAACGGTCCCCGTGAAAACGGGCTGGGTCGCTCGCCCGGTCTCATGGCCATTGAATGCCCGGCCCGCAGACGCTAGGGGCCGACTTCCAATCCGAATTGCTTGCGCAGTTCGGTCTTCTTGACCCCGTCGCGGAGGACGACCGCGGCGAGCGGCCGCTCGCCCGAACGCTCGTCCGGAATCGCAACCACCGCTGCCTCGGTGACGGCCTGATGCGCCATCAGATGGTTCTCCAGATCAACCGAGGAGATCCATTCGCCGCCGGACTTGACCATGTCCTTGGAGTGGTCGCACACCGGATGCAGCCGCGCTGGTCGCCGGCACGATCAATCATCGGTCCGGTGAACGGCGCGTCGGTCATCGCCAAAACAACGTCGAGGAGCTTGCCGAGCTTGCTGGCCGGCGAGTGAGCAAGTCCTCGCGGTGTGGTTCCGTTGATTGGACGTGAGCACTTTTGTGGCGAGAGAGCCTCTACAGAGCGTCACGGCAGTTGCCGTGGCGGCGGAGGCCCGCCCGGTGCAACTGAGGCTGGCCAGCGCGCTCGCAGGCCAGCCTGAGTATCAGCTGCGCGTCGTGTCATCGCTGCGCCGGCTGATCGTCAACGGGGCACCGGACGACGTGATCGTCACCTACCACGAATCGCTTTGCTCGGAGGACTGTGAGGCGTTCAAGCAGGTAAAGGCGAGGTTTCCCGAGCTGATAATCGTCGCCGTCTGCGAGTCGGCCGACGGCCGCGCCGTCCGTCAAGCGGTGGACAGCGGGACCGACGGGTTGGTGTTCGCCGACGAGCTCGAGGCCACACTCGGACCTACGGTCGCAGCGGCAGTGGTAGGCCAGATCGCCGTGCCGCGCAACCTACGGACGTTCATCCGCAAGCCGTCACTGTCCGCGAAGGAGCGGCGGGTTCTCGGTCTGCTCGTGATGGGTCTCACGAATGGCGAGATTGGTGCGCGGCTGTATCTGGCCGAGAGCACGGTGAAGAGCCACCTGTCGTCGGCCTACACGAAGCTCGGCGTGCGCTCCCGCAGCGAAGCGGTGTCGTTGTTGCTCGATCCGAAGCAATCGCTCGGCGCCGCCATCGGCGTCGTACCCGCACCCGCCGTCCGGACGGGCGGGCCGTGCGGCAGCCTCGAGCCGCTCCGCCCGGTCAGCTGAAGCTCACGCTGGATCCGGGCGTGAGTCGCAGGTGTAGGCCCTTCGGTAGCTCGTAGCTGCGCAGTACCGAGGCCCGCTCTCCGATGATGCTTCCCTCGATGCGGTAGCCCGGGTGCTCGATCCTCGCCATCGTCAGCACCATGCTGTTGTCCAGGTCGCTCCCGATTACCTTCGCGCCCTGGCCGATAGCGGTGTAGGGGCCGACGAACGAGTCTTCGACGACCGCGTCGTCGTCGATCACGATCGGGCCGTGGAGGGTGGAGTTCGAGACGTGCGCGCGCGGGCTGATCGCGACCCGTCCGTGAACCTCGTTGTTGCCGGGGAAAGTTCCGTCCGCCACGGGCACCGGCAAGTCGTCGAGGACCATGCGGTTGGCGGCGAGTAGCCGCTCGGTGGAATCGCTGTAGTACCACTGCTTCGCGGCCTCGCACACCGCCACGCGACAACCGGCGCCGAGCAGCGTCTCGATCAGGCCGCGCGGGTCGCGGCCCCGAGCCATCGATTCGGTCAGAAACTCCCCTGTGCGCGGCCCGAGCATGGCCGCGGTGGAGAACATCCGGGACACCGGCGACGAGGATTCGGGGGGAGCCTGAGTCAGCATGACGCAATCGACGTCGCCGGCGCGGAAGCGCTCGCGCATCGCCGCGACCTGGCCGGGGAACAGGCAATCCGCCGGATACACGAGGACCGGCCCGGACGCGAGCTTCTCCCTGGTCTTGGTCAATACGGTCTGCTGGCCGTCTGCGTCTCCGACCTCGGAATACGAGACCTCGACTCCCCACGATCTGCCGCCTTCGAGAGCTTGCTCGAGCTCGCGCCGCACGCCGGCGCGAGCGATGATCAGAGCGCGCTCCACCCCGCCCTGCGCCAGCTCGTCGAAGACGTGCCAGATCAGCGGGAGGTTGGCGATCGATGTCACGTACCGGGAGCTCGTCTCGAAGCTGGACTCTCCGACGTGCTCGGCGACCGCGTCGACGATTGCCAGGCTGACATTCTCTCCCACGGCCGGTGCATGGTAGTCAGCGGCAGCGGCTGTTGCGGCGGAGCTCATGAAATATTCGATGTTCGGCTGTGCAGCGCCTCGAGCTTCAACGCTCGTGGCACCGCCCTCAGCTGAAGGCCATCTCTGCGTTCGCCCCGACATGCAGCCGGATCCCGCGAGGTAGGGCGAAGTCGCGGAATATCGTCGCGCGCTGCCCGATCGTGCTTCCTTCGATCCGCCGGCTGACATGCATGATCCGCGCACCATCGGCGATGATCGACCGCTCTACTTCAGCGCCCTCTATCTCCGCGCTGGCGCCGACCGACGTGTACGGGCCGATGAAGGAGTTCGAGATGCGCGCGCCAGGCCCGATGATCGTCGGCCCGACGATGATGCTCGACTTGAGCTCTGCCGTGGGGTGGATGCTGACTCGGCCCTCGATGCGATTGTCGCCTGCGTCGATCGCGTCGCCTTCAGGGGCATGCTGATCGAGCACGAGCCGGTTGAGCTCCAGCAAGTCGAGCGAATCGCCGCGATAGCGCCGCCAGCTCTGGACGAATCCGACCTGAGGCTTCTGCCCCTCGCTGGCCAGCCACTCGGCGACCGCGATCAGGTCGAACCGGCTGTCGGGACCCGCAGCCGCGGTGGAGGCGCGGCGGAGCAGACCCGGTCCAAACGCGCAGACTCCCGCCACGGACAGACGGCTGCGGGAGCCGCTCAACTCGGTCACTCCGAGCAGACGCTCGGTGGCCGGTCCGAGCCCCGCATGTTCGGCGGAGCTACGGTGCACGAACAGCAGGACGCCTTCGGGCACTTCGGCGAGGAATCGCGAGAATCTGTCGGGTGGTTCGCCGACCAGGCCATCGGCGAGGTGCACGACGGCCGGTTCGTCGCCGACGAACGGCGCCGCGGCCTCGAGCGACCCCAGCAGGTCCGGTCGGCTTGTCTGTACCAGGTACCTGACATTGACCCCGGCCCCGCCGTCGTTCTCCACGCACGCGCGGATGGCTTCGAGCGCCGCCGCCGGGGCGACCACGGCCAGGTCCGTGATTCCGGCCGACATCAGGGTGTCGAGCGCGTGGCAGACGATTGGACGATTGGCAACGCGCTCGGTACAAAGCGCCGCGCGCACGGCCGCATCGTCCGTGGGTGCCACGACAACTCCCTTGGTCGACATGCACATAGAACGGGCGCGCGATGCTCATGCTCGCGCGGATGGTCGTTATTCAGACCATGATTGCCGGATTGGTCCTATTCCGGACCGCGCCAGGGAGCCTGTGGCAGGGGTAGGGTCGTGTCGGCCGATCGCGCGCGCGTGGGCATCGCAAGCCCAGGCTCGAGTGCGTCTCACCCGATCTGAGGCCCGGCGATGCGGTGGCCGGTCACCACGCGGCGCCGGTCCTCGGGTTGCGCGGGGACAGATGGTGCAGGACGGTTTCCGCAAGATCGCCCGACTCCCCGACGTTCACTACACAGAACTCGGGAGATCACGGACTTGCTTAGGATCGCCATCGTCGGACTCGGCCCCTGGGGCGCCTGCGCCCTCGAGCGCGTCGTCACCACCGCCCGCCACGGTTTACGCACCGGGCTTGACATCGACGTGCATGTGATCGAGCCCGGTACGCCCGGCTCGGGGGTCTATGACGTCACCCAGCCCGACTATCTGCTGCTCAACGCGCCCTGTGGCCAGCTGACGCTGTATCCGTTCGCCGGCGACGGCGACGGCGACGAGCCGTGCTACGCCCTCGGCCTTTACGACTGGGTCCAGGAACGCGGCTACCGGTGGGTCGGGGACCGCTGCGAGGTCGGCCTCGGCGGCGAGCCGATCGAGCCCCATCACTTCCTCCCGCGGCGCCTGATGGGCGAGTACCTGCAGTGGTTCTACCGCGCGCTCGTCGCCGGCGCCCCGTCGAACCTCGAGATCATGCATCACAGGACCTCTGCGGTGGACCTCATCGGACGTCTGGACGGAAGCGAGGAGGTGTGCCTGGCCAACGGCGACACCGTCATCGTCGACCACGTCATCGTCACGTCCGGCCACACCGCCAATCAGGACAGCGGCAACGGTGGATCCCGCCCGCGCCAGCTGAGTCCCTATCCGGTTGCGACATACGTCGACAAGCTGCCGGTCGATTCGACGGTCGCGATCGCCGGCATGGGGCTGGTCGGCGTCGACGTCGCGATCGCCCTGACCGTCGGCCGGGGCGGCAAGTTCGTCGAGAACGGAAACGGGCTCCGCTACGTTCCGAGCGGGCGGGAGCCGCTGGTCCAGATGTTCTCGCGCAGCGGGCTGCCGTTCACCGCGAAGTCGGTGACCGGAGTCGACCGCACCGACGTCTACAAGCCGATCATCTGCACACCCGACGCGCTCGACACGCTGAGCGGTCGCAACAACGGACGCCGGCGACTGGTGGACGTGCGTAGCGAGCTACTGCCGCTGCTCTTCGCCGAGATGTCCTCCCGCTACTACTCCCAGGTCGCGTTCCAGGAAGCGGGATTGCGCGCTGACGGCGCGCTCGTGCGAGAACGTCTCCAGACGGCCTGGCTGCGCGACCGCTTTGACCATGAGCTCGCGAGCCTGGCCATTCGCTACGGCCGCTTCGACGCCGAAGCGATGTTCTTCGGACACCAACCGAAGTACGACACGACCGGCGACTACGAGGCGTTCGTCTACGACGGCTTCGCCAACGACCTGCGCGAGGCCGAGGCGCCCGGTGGCGCCAGCCCGGTGAAGTCTGCGGCTGAGGTGCTTCGCATCTTCCGCGACCCGATGCGCACGGTCGTCGAGCAGGGCGGGCTCTCGCTCGACTCCTATCTGGACTTCAACGCGGACATCTGCAGCCGGATCCATCGCCTAGTCGCCGGTCCGCCGGCGCTACGGTCCAGGCAGTTCCTTGCGCTGATGGACGCCGGCGTGCTGCGGATCCCGTACGGCCCCGCGCCCAGCATCGGACCGACTCCCGGCCACGACGATCTCGCGACCGCGCCCACCCGGATCGCATCGACGGCGTTCGAGCAGTCGTACACCTCGGACGCGGACATCGTGATCCGCGGCCACCTCGAGGATCCCCGGATCGACGGGTCTGCGTCGCAGCTGCTGACCCGGCTCTACAACCGCGGCCGCGTCAGCCAGTTCCGCTACGGCGCGGTCACGGTCGGCAGCGTCGACCTGACGCCCGATTCCCATCCGATCGACATCGACGGGCGGCCGCAGGACCGGATCTGGATGTTCGGGGTCCTCACCGAGGGCTTCCGCCACTTCAATCACTACATCCCGTCGCCCAAGAGCCGTATCCGCGCGTTCGAGGATCTCGGCGCCTGCGTCGCCGAAATCCTGGATCTCGGCGGCTGCGTCGCTGAAGTCTTCGCTTAGTGGTCATCCCCTCGGGGACGACGACGCACTAGCGGATTCGCCTCGAGCGTCAGGTCTGCGGCGTGCTGCCGCTGTTGTGCATGCAGAGCAGGCCCTTGGTGACCGTCACCCTGGCCCGGCCGGCCGCGTCAGTCGCGATCGCGGTGAACCCGACCGGAGCCCCCATCGCGAGCGGAGCGGTCTTGAACGATGCGGAGTACCAGGCGAGCTTCGCGTTGTGCCCGTGGGCCGCCTCGCACTTGCCGCCGAGGCACACGGTCACGTGGTTGCCGGCGCTAGGCCCGAGGTTCGAGTACACGAAGACGCTGACCTCATGGGCGACGTTGGCGTTGCCGAAATAGCCGACCTCCTCGGTCTTGATCGCCGGCTTCTGCTTCGCCGCGTGAGGCCTTTGTTTCGACGTGCTGCCCGCGGCGACGAGCGGAACCGCCGCAGCCGCGATCAGAAGCCCTCCCACCAGCACAGCCAAGACCTTCGTCCGCATCCGACCCCCATCCGTTTCCCGCAGGAGTGTGCGCGGGCAGTCTACAGGGGCGCCGCAGCGGCTCCCAGGGGCGGACGGGCTAGTGCGAGGCGTGCGACAACGAGACCGTCGAGGCGGCCACGGCGAGAGCCTGGTCGAGATCCTCGATCAGGTCGTCGGGATGCTCGAGGCCGACCGACAGGCGCACCATGTCCGCCGTGATGCCGGCGGCGTCGAGCTCGTTCGGCTTGAGCTGCCGGTGCGTCGTCGACGCCGGATGTGTGATCAGCGACTTGGCGTCTCCCATGTTCAGCAGCCGCTTGAACAGGTTGACGCTGTTGAACACCGCGATGCCGGCTTCGCGACCGCCGTGGACGCCGAACGTCAGGATCGACGGCACTCGGCCCCCAAGGTAGCGCTGGGCCAGGTCGTAGTAGGGGTTCTCGCGCATGCCGAGGAAGCTGACCCAGGCGACGCGCGGATCCTCCTCCAGATACGCCGCCACCGCGCGAGCATTGGCCTCGTGGCGCGGCAGCCGCACGGACAGGGTCTCGAGGCCCTGGAGGTGCAGGAACGCGTTGAACGGCGACAGGATCGCGCCGGTGTTGCGCAACCCGATCGTCTTGCAGCGGGTGATGTACGGGGCCATTGGGAAGTCGTCCGTATAGGAGACGCCGTGGAATGCCGGCTCGGGCTGGAGCATGTCCGGGAACCGGTCTGAATGCTCGGCCCACGGGAACGTGCCGCCTTCGATGACGATCCCACCCATCGACGTGCCGTGGCCGCCGATGAACTTTGTCAGCGAGTGGACAACGACGTCGGCGCCGTGTTGGAACGGCTTGAGGAGCAGCGGCGTGGCCACGGTGTTGTCGGTGATCACGGGCACTCCCTGAGCGTGCGCGATGTCGGCGACGGCGGCCAGGTCGATGACGTTTCCGGCCGGGTTGCCGACCGTCTCGCAGAAGACCGCCTTCGTCCGCCCGTCGATCAGCGCGCCGATCGCCTCGGCGCTGTCGTCGGCAGCGAAGCGGACTTCGACGCCGAGCCGGGGAAGCACGTGCGCGAAGTAGGTGTACGTGGCTCCGTAGAGTTGCGGGACCGACACGAAGTTGTCGCCGGCGCCGACCAGGTTGAGGACCGACATGCTGACCGCGGCCGCGCCTGAGCTGACCGCCATCGCGGCGGCGCCCCCCTCGAGCGCGGTGATCCGCTGCTCGAGCACGTCGACCGTCGGGTTGTTGAGGCGGTTGTAGTGGTAGCCCGGGATCTCGAGATCCATGATTCCGCCGGCGTGGTCAGCATCGATGAAGTCGTGGGCGACCGTCTGGTAGATCGGAACTGCCACGGCGCGGGTGGAGTCGGGCGTGTAGCCACCGTGGATTGCGAGAGTCTCGTCGTGCATAGTGATCAGACGGTCGAGGCGGCGCTAGCCAGGCTCAACCAATTGGCGTACAGGATGGCCGACGGGGCCGCCCACGTATTCTCCACGCTGGCGGCGACTTCGTCGAACGGGAAGACCGACCAGAGCTCCCGTGGGTCCGCGTCCCGCGCCGCCGCGCGCTCCGCGAAGCCCTCGAGCGTGGCGACCGCGTTCGGGCAGAAATAGCCCTCGGGTAGGCACGGATAGGGCACCGCGCCGCGGCCGAACAGGTACCTGCGCACGTCGCGGCGGTATTCCCGGAGCAGGCTCAGCGTGCCGTACTCGGGGTGCCCCTGGCACAGCACGAACAGCCCGTCGCCTTGCTGACGCGCGGCCACCGCCCAGCCGGCGCCGGACGAGCCTGAGCCGACGACGATCCGGTAGCCCGCCTCGGCCAGCGCGTCCTCGGGCACGTCGTTGACCCGGGAGTGGGGGAACGGGACCGCGTCCGGGAGGCCGCACGCGAGCGGATCGTACGGATCTTCGACCTCGCCGTAGAAGACGCCACTGCACTTGCTCGCGCGCGGCACTCGCTCGATCCCGTCAAACAGGAGGGTGCTCGCGTGCGAGGCAAGACATGAGAGCAACGTCGTGGGAACCGAGGCCGCCGCCCATTCCAGCAGGCGGGCGAGATACGGCCAATAAGGCTCGTAGCTCAGCTTGACCTGGGCCGGCTCGGTGCCGGTGACGATCAATGCATCCGGGGGGTGGTTCCAAAGCTGGTCGAGCCCCTGGTAGCGCGACTCGATCACCTCGGCGATCGCCTCCGAGCGGGGGATCTCGGTGATTGTGTACAGATCGAAGTTGACCCCGCCGCTGTCAGTCCCCTGTGCTGCCCGGCGGAACTGGTTCTCGGTGTCGACGAATGCCGAATCCGGCATGTTGTTCACCAGCGCGACGCTGATCGGTCGAGGAGCCGGCAAACGGGCTTCGGTAACAACCATTGTTGTCATGCAGCAACACGGGCCGCGTCGGCCCTCTCCTTCCATGTCGAGCTGATCGAGGTCGATAGGCTGGTCGGCCTCTGAACCACGCTTCCTCCGCACCCGACGCTCGTCGACGGCTGGCCGTGGTCTACGGCTACCGGTCGCTGGATCTGATGCAGATATTTGACGGTGCCAGGGATTGGTGTGATCTCGTGTGGCTGGTCGACGCGAACGACCCGTCCGTGCCGAGAGTGCGGCCGATATTGCGGAAGTTCGGGGTGGTCGTCGACGCCCTGGGTGAGTCTCCCGAGCGGGCTGCAAATGCACTGGCCGTCCATGCTCCGAGTGGCCTGGCCACCTTCTATGACACAGGGATGGAACACGTTGCCGCGATCGCCGAGCAGCTCCAGGTCCCGTTCCACTCGGCGCACACCGCGCGCTGCCTCGAGGACAAGCTGCACCAGCGCACCGCGTTCCGCGCCGCCGGCCTGGCCGGCCCTGAGTTCGCGGGCCTGCCGCCGCATGCCGATCGAGAAATGCTCGAACGGATCGCCGATTCGGTCGGCCTCCCCGCGGTGCTCAAGCCCCGCCGGGCGTCCGGCAGCTGGCACATGTTTGCGGTGAGCAGCGTGACTGAGCTGTGTGACCTCTGCGCTCGGTTTGCCTCCGGCGAACCCGAGCCGATGCTGCTCGAGGGGTATCTCCCCGACGGACCCGCCATGCCCGGAGGCTTCGAGGCCGACTACGTGTCGGTCGAGACGATCGTGCACGCGGGCGAGATGACGCACCTGGCGGTCACCGGACGATTTCCGCTGGCGCCGCCGTTCCGCGAGACTGGTTTCTTCATTCCGGCGACGGTCGGCCCCGGCGATCAGTCGGAGCTGCTCGACCTCGCCGGCCAAGCGCTGCGCGCTCTCGGCGTCCGGAGCGGCCCGGCGCACACCGAGATCAAGCTGACCGCTGACGGTCCGCGGGTGCTCGAGGTGAATGGGCGCGTCGGTGGCGGAGTCCCGGACATGCTGCGCCTCGCGACCGGTGTCGAGATCGTGAAGCTGGCGATGCGAGCCGCGCTTGGACTGACGCCCGAGGTCGACGGCCTGCCTGCCACCGACGGCGTCGCGTACCGGTTGTTCTACCAGCCGCCCGAGAGCGCCGCCCGGCTCACCTCGATCGACGGGCTCGAACGCCTCAAGCAACTGCCGGGGGTGGAAAGGCTGTTCCTGCATCGCCTGCCCGGGACGGAGATCGATGCGCGCGATGGCACCCGGTGCTATCTGTTCGCGGTCGTCGGAACGGCCGCCGACTACGCGGGCGTGCTCGCGGTCGAGGAGTTCATGCGCACCGAGATCGCAGCCGTGTACGAGCACGCGTGAGCGAGCACTCGACGATCGTGCGCTGACTGAACCGCGCCGAGTCGACCGTCCCCCGATGTCCTGCTTGTGAGATCGCCCCATTACCTCGAAAACGGCTGGCCAAGGGCGCTTCTTGCGGCTTGGTGCTGCGGGCACCAACTTGTCGTCCTTGCCAGTAGGCTCCCGACCGGACCGGCTCGGTCCGGTCGGGGTCCAGGCGAAACTCAGGGATGGGTGACGAGTTCCACTCAGAGATCAGACGGGTTCTGAACGACGCGGCGAGGCTCCCGCTCGATGCCGGAGCGCTCGATGAGAACGCGGACCTTTATGCCGCCGGCATGAGCTCGCACGCGAGCGTCGACGTGATGCTCGAGCTCGAGGACACATTCGAGATCGAGTTCCCGGCGCGGTTGGTCAGCCGCAGCGTGTTCGAGAGCATCGCCGCGATCGCCGAGGCGATCCGCGAGCTGAGGACCGACGCGGCCTGACCGTCGGCTTACCAGAGCCGACGGCGCACCTCGGCTGGCCAGCTCGACGGCTCGAAGCCGTGCGTCGCCAGGAGCGCGAGCACAATCCGCTCCTGGCCGAACCCGAGGCAGGCCGTGTGGGCGACGTCTCCGTCGGCGAGCTCGATGTCGAACGCGCTCCCGAAATGGTCGCGATGCAGGTTGAGCGAGGCGATTGCGGTCGGCATGGGGCCGGCGATCTGGACCACCAGCTCGAGCTTCAGCACCTCAGCGCGCTGGTTGGCCGCGAGCAAGCGTGCACGGCGGCCGAAGAACGGGTCGTTGGCGATCTCGGGATCGGCCGCGAGCCCGAGGCCCTCGAGAATCTCTAGGGCGCGCTCCGTCCACTCGTCGCGCCACTCGCGGATCACGCCGGGCTCGCCGACCCGCACCAGCTCGTGCATGTGGAACATCTGCCAGCGGGCCGGATCGTGCGAGGGCTCGCGCCGGAACACTCGTGCGGCGCCCGTGTCGATGAACACGCCGCCCGGGGGCAGCGGACCTCGCGCCGCGATCGCCGGGTACACCGGGTAGCACGCCGCCGGCACGAGCACCAGGTCGGTCATCCGCTGGAACTCGCTCCAGTCCTCGTGGCGTGCGGCCCGCTTGGCCTGCACCGTTGCCGCGGCCTCGTTGCCCTCGAACGCATACACGCTTCCGGCGAGGTGTGGGAAGTTCGCCAGGTAGCCGGCCTCCTCGAGTCGGCGCCGGGGCAGCAGCGGCGGGAAGCTCAGGGTCTCGGCGCTGCGGGCCGCCGCGGGGACGCTCAACAGCGCGTCCAGCCGTCTTCGCACGTCCTCGAATGCCGCGCCGTGCCCGTACAGGCCCGGGACGCCGGTGTCGATCAGCAGCCGGCGATCGATCAGCTCGGCGAGGAGCGCCCGCTGCTCAGCTGAGGCGTCGCTCGGGGTCTCGGGGACGGCGTCGTCGGTCGTGGCCGTGCCCGGCGTCGGCTACCCGGCTGCGCAGTCGTGATTCGCGACGGCGGAGCGGGCAGCCGCGCTGCTCACGACACGACCGACAGGTGACGCTTCGCCGGCCGAGTGGACGGGGTCGACTCGAGCTGGGTCAGCTCGCGCTGCAGCGCCCGCCGGCCCCGGTGGTGAAGACCGTGGATCGCGCTCTCCGTCCGACCCATCCGGTCGGCGATCTCTCCGGGCGTGAGACCGACCACGTGGCGAAGAACCACGACCTCACGCTGCTCCTCGGGCAGCGCGGCAAGCGCGGCGCGAACCGTCTCGGCGCGATCGAGGTCCGCCCCGGTGCTCGTGGTCGGATCGAGCACGTTCTCGGTCGGGATGAGTCGGTTCGAGCGCAGGTGGTCGATGGCCACGTTGCGGGCCATCCGGACCAGCCATGCGAAGAACGGGATGCCGCGATCGTCGTACTTGTGGATCGTCGTCATCAGCTTGGCGAACACGTGCTGCGTGACGTCCTCGGCCTCGTGGTCGTTACGCACGATCGAGCGGACGTAGCCGTAGATGTTATGGGAGTAGCTGACGTAGAGGAATCGCAGCGCCTCATGGTCACCTTCCTTGGCGCGAGCGACCGCGAGGCGAGTCTTTTGGAGCATCTCCGGCGATGCGTTGACCGCAGTCCGGCTCGTGAACCCGACCGTGGCCGAGCTTGTAGCTAAGGCAGCTTCCCTAATCACTTTTTTTCGTCCTTTGCAGCGGCTTTCGCCTCGAACGAGAGCCGCGCCCGCGAGCGTTGGGAGACGCTCAATCCGGGCGCTGGCCGACTCTCATTCAGGCCCCCTCCGAAGGAATGTCCACCTTCGGCTTGCTTCTGGCGAAAGTGTCAGCCCATGGCACCCGCGGGTCAATGACCGTCTTGACCCATTGCGCCGTTCAGGCCGATGAACGCACCCATCCGGCCCAGCTTTCCTTGCGCATACGCGCCCGGGCGTGGAAGAGATGTCCGGCGCCGAACGTCTATGTAGCGGATGGCAGCTTTCGCCTACCGCAGTGAGGCTTTGCGAGGTTTCGCACTAAATGAGATTGGCGATGGAGCCGATATTCGGTATGATGCGTATTAGCGAGGGATTCGCACAGGGCAGTTTGGGGGCAACACATGGGGCAGAATGACGTGAAGTGCGAGGCGCTTGCCGGCGTCTCGGTCATCGACAACTGGTCGTCCGGAGTAGTTCGTCGGCTTCCCAGCCGCGGGCGATTCGACGCGCCGGGCGGAGCTGTGCGCCGCCCTACTGGCTTTGATCCGGCACGGGTTGCGACCGTCGCACGGTCCGGGCGTCTCGTGGCGCCGGCCGTGATCGGCGCGGCTGTGGTGGCGCTGGTGCTCGCGTTCGCGCTGCGGACGGTCTCGGTCAACGCGCCGGCGGTGCGCGCGGCGCTGGAAATGACCATGACGCTGTTCGCGCTCGCCGGCGCCTGGCTGCTTCGGGCCCAGTTCGCTCACGCCCGCCGGCTGCGCGACCTCTTGCTGCTTGCCGGGTTCCTCGTTCTGGGGCTGACGAACTTCTGGACTGCGGCGCTGCCCGCCGCGCTGAACCTGGGGACGGGGTCGTACTTCCCCGGCGCCGAGTTCTGGGGCTCGCTGGCCGTGGGGGCGATCTTCGCCGCCGCCGCGTGCGTCCCGTCTCATCGGCTGGTGACGGGCTCCCGGCACCCGCTCGTCGTCACCGCACTGCTCGGTCTGGCCGCGCTCGTGGTTTCCGCCGTCGGCGCCCTGGTGCTGGGCGGACAAGGCCAGGAGGCGACGACCGGCGCGGCGACGGCTGCCGGAGCGCTGACGCATCCGCAGCTGTTCGTGCTCGCGCTCGCCGCCGCCGGACCGCTCGCATACGCCGCCACCGGCTTTGCCCGGCGCCATCGGATCGAGGGCGACCGCGGCGCGGCGCTGCTGGCGATCGCGGCGATGCTGCTCGCCTTCGTGAGCATGTCCCATCTCGTGACGCTGTCGTTGTCGCCGGGCCGGGTCGGTCCGGGCGAGGGGCTGCGGACGATCGCCTTTGCGTTGCTGCTAGCGGCTGCGGCCACCGCGGAGCGCCGCGCACGCGCGCGCTTGGCGAGGAGCGCCGCCCTGGCCGAGCGCCGGCGCGTGGCGCGGGACCTGCATGACGGACTGGCTCAGGATCTGGCGTTCATCGCCGCCCACGGCCCGCGGATCGCGCAGGAGATGGGTGACGAGCATCCGGTCGTGATCGCCGCCAGGCGCGCGCTCGCGATCTCGCGGAACGCGATCTCCGAGCTTTCCGATCCCGAGGGCGCGACCGCCCACGAATCGCTCGAGGCCGTTGCCCAGGAGCTTCGGGATCGATTCGACGTCGCGATCGCCGTCGACGCGCATCTCGACGCCGATCTGCCGTCGGCTACGCGGGAGCACGTGAGCCGTATCGCGCGCGAGGCGATTGCCAACGCGGCTCGGCATGGAGGGGCGCGTAACGTAATCGTGTCGCTGCGGAATGCTCCGAGCGGCGTTGCCCTCCGCGTCGTCGACGACGGCTGCGGGATCGCCGGCGCGGACGGCGAGGCCGCGCCCGAAGGCTTCGGTCTGTCCAGCATGCGCGAGCGCGCCGCCGCGCTCGGCGGCCACCTGAGCGTTCGCCCGGCGCGCAGAGGCGGGACTGAGCTGGAGGTCGTTCTCCCTTGACTGATCGGGTGAGATTGCTGATCGCCGATCGGGAAGCCACCCGCGTCGGCATCAAGATGGCGCTCGACGGCGAGGTCGAGGTCTGCGCCGAGGTCGACGACGCCGAGCAGGCGATCCGTGCGGCCATGCGGGAGCAGCCGGACGTGTGCCTGGTCGGCGACGATCTGGTCGGCTCCTCCGGGCTCGCCGCTGTTCGCGGAATCTGTCGCGCTGCGCCCGATGCGGCGGTTGTGGTGCTGACCGAGGGTCACGACGTCGATCTGCTCCTCGACTGTGTGCGCGCCGGTGCGGTCGGCTACGTGCCGGGCGCGCTCGACGCGGACCGCCTGCGCCGGATCGTCCGCGCGGTTAGCGAACGCGAAGCCGTCGTTCCCCGATCGATGGTCCTCGAGCTTCTTCTGGAGCTGCGCGGCCGCGGCCACGGCGCCGATGCGCTGACGACACGCGAGTCGCAGGTGTTGGGCATGCTGCGCCGTGGCCACAGCACGGCGGAGATCGCCGACCGGCTGCTGATCGCGCCGGTCACGGTGCGTCGCCACATCTCCGAGCTGGTCCGCAAGCTCGGAGTCGAGGATCGCGCGGCTCTGACGAGCACAGACGCGCGTCCGGCTCGCGCTGCCGTCTAAACGGCCTAGCCGGCCGTGCATCGGACCTGAACGCCAACGGGGCCACCTAGCTCATTGCGGCGGCGGCGGAGGGCAATGATGATGTCCGGATCGGTTGAACGCGCAATGGCCCATCCCCGCGATTACCTTCCAGCCCTCGATCGAATCGAGGCCGCGCTCGAGGCGAGCTGCGGCGCACTGGTCACGCTCGAGTCGATCAACCCCGATGCGCTCGACGGGCCGGACGACCCGGCGGGTATGCGCGGCCATGTCGGGCACGCGATCAAGTCGCTCCGACATACGATCGAGGAGCTGCGCCTGGCGCAGAACAACGGCGCTTGTGCGCTCGCGATTGGGTTCGTGCTGAACGGGAACGGCCGCGTGTCACGCGCCGTCGAACCGCCGCCGAGCGATCCCGGTCAGTCCAAGCCGCGCCGCACCGCGTAGATCGCCGCCTGAACCCTTCCGGGCAGCCCCAGCTTCGCGAGGATGTTCGACACGTGGTTCTTCGCCGTCCGCGGGCTGATGTTCAGGGCCTCGGCGATCTCCGCGTTCTCCATGCCGCGTGCGATCAGCCGCAACACGTCGACCTCTCGCGCCGACAACTGATCGAGACCTTCGGAATCCAGTTCCTGTTCGACGTTCCGCTGGCGCACGCGCCCGAGCACGAGCTCGGCGGCACGGGGCGACAGCCAGGCCACGCCCTGGGCCGCGGCCCTGACTGCGATCACGACGCTGTCGATTGGGGTGTCCTTCGCCATGAACCCGATTGCGCCAGACTCGAGCGCGGAATCGACGTCGGCGCTGTCGGACGCCACGGTCAGGACCAGCACGCGAATCCCGGGATGCATCGCCAGGATCTGACGGATCGCATCCGGACCATCGACGTCAGGCATACGGAGATCCATGAGCACGACATCAGGGCGTAGCTCGTCCGCCAGCCGCACGCCCATGCGCCCACCGGACGCCTGTGCCACCACCTCGATATCGGCCTGAGACCCGAGCAGCGTGGCCAGACCGGTGCGGAACAAGTCGTGGTCGTCGACGACGAGCACACGGATCGGTGCGTTCTGCCGGTCGGCTTCGCTCATCGAAATGAAAACCGTCTTATGGCCCCTTATTTCAACCGTGACCGGCTAACGGCACCGGCGCAACCCCGTTCCCGCGGATTATAACCGCGGCGGTTGGGCCGGTTTCCGGAGCTCCGTTCAGCCGGCTGAACGATTCATGGGCGTGGCGCCCTATTTATCGGCGTGGCCTCACCTGCCATAACTACAAGGCAAGGAAATACGGGGCAAGGACAGATTGTGCAGGCACCAGCAATAGCCGCCGCGCACCGCGGCGAGGTCATCCGCTTTATTGCGGTCGACCGACAGCACGGCCGCATCGAGACAGAACTGAACGAGGCCTTCTCTCGCAGGGTCGCGTCCAGCGCGTTCCCACTCGACGGAGAGGTCGAGCGGTTCGAGGCCGAATTCGCCGAGTATTGCGAGGCGTCGCATTGCGTGGGCGTGGCGTCCGGAACCGCGGCGCTCGCACTCACCTTGAGCGCCTGCGGGATCGGTCCGGGCGACGAGGTCATCGTGCCGGCGCACGCATTCGCGACGTCAGCGCTGGCGGTCCTCCAGGCGGGGGCGGCACCCGTGCTGTGCGACGTGGACGACGGCACCGGCCTGATCGACGCCGACGCTGCGCGCGCAGCCATCGGAGCTCGCACCGCGGCAATCGTCGCGGTTCACCTGTACGGCCAAGTCTGTGACATGGGGGCGCTCGACGACGTTACGAGGCGCTACGGCCTGATGGTTCTAGAGGACGGCTCGCACGCGCTCGGTGCGCGCTACCGCGGTCGCCGTGCCGGCTCGATCGGCACCGCGGCGGCATTCTCGTTCCAGACGAAGAACCTCGGTGCGCTCGGGGACGGGGGCGCCATCTGCACGAGCGACTCGCTGCTGGCGGCGCGGCTGCGCCGCTTGCGGGAGTCGAGCCGGCGCGACGACGGAGTCGGCCTGAGCCACCGCCTCGACGGCCTCCAGGCAGCCTTGCTGCGGGTCAAGCTTTCGCGCATGGACGAGTGGGCCGACGCGCGCCGCGCTCACGCCGCGCGCTACCGGACGCTGCTCTCGCCGGAGGTCAGGTTGGTCGAGGAGCGACGGCACAGCCCTTCGGTCCATCACCTGTTCCCCGCGCGGTTCGAGAACCGCGACTCGGTGGCGGCCACACTCCGGGCCCACCACGTCGGCACGGCCGTTCATTACTCCCCGACTCTGCGTCATCACCCGGGGCTGAGGGACGTCGGTGAGGGCCACGGCGAGTTTCCGGTCGCGGAAGCCTGGGCAACGGAGGAACTGTCCCTGCCGATGCACCCAGACCTTCAACGCCATGAGATCGAGCGCGTGGTCGGTGCGGTACATGCCGCGATCGGTGGGGTTGAAGTCGGCGTGACTGCTCGCGCGGCCTGATCAGTCCCGGTGGAGATGGGCCAATGCGGCCTCGGCCATCTCCGACAGCTCGCCGTGCCCGCGCTGGTAGGCGCGTCGGTATGCGGCTTCCGCTCCGCGAAGGTCGTTGCGCTCCAGAAGCAGCTCACCCAGGTTGAACGCGCCTGCGGGGTCGCCGCGCTGGTCGGCGCGGCTGTAAGCGACCTCCGCGCCGGCGAGATCGCCCCGCTCGGCGAGCAGGCCACCGAGGTTGAATGCGCCAGTCGCATCGCCGCGTTCGTCGGCGCGCCGGTATGCGGCTTCCGCACCGCCGAGGTCGCCACGCTGTTCGAGGAGCACGCCGAGGTTCGCGGCTCCGGCCGGGTGCCCGAGCGCATCCGCGTTGCGGTACGCGGCCTCGGCGCCGCCGAAGTCGTTGCGCTGCGCGAGCATCCCGCCCAGGCTGAAGGCCCCATCCGCATCCCCGCGCTCGGCGGCGCGGCGGTATGCGGCCTGAGCTCCGTCAAGGTCGTCGCGCCGTTCGAGGAACACGCCAAGCTCCGCCGCGGCACCGCCGTCGCCGCGCTCATCGGCGCGGCGAAGCGCCGCCTCGGCGCCGTCGAGATCGCCCCGGTCGGCGAGCAGCGCCGCAAGGTTGAACGCGCCTGAGGCGTCGCCCCGGGCGTCGGCACGGCGATACGCGGCTTCCGCGGCTTTCAGGTTCCCGCGTTGCTCGAGGAGCACGCCGAGGTTCGTGGCGCCGGCCGGGTGGCCGTGCTCGTCCGCCCGGTGGAAGGCGGCTTCGGCGCCGGGCATGTCGGACCGCTCCGCGAGCGTCGCGCCGAGTTCGAACGCCGCCAGGGCTTCGTCGATCGTGGGCTCGGGGGTGGCAGCGGGCTGCGTGGGCGCCGGCGCGGTGGCGGGCCGTGGCATCGACGGGGCGGTGTCGTCCCGGCGGGTCTCAGGCCGTGGTATCGACGGGACGGTGTCGACGCGCGAGGGCTCGCGCGACGTCACGGCTGTGGTGGACGCCGCCTTGGCCGCCTTGGCCGCTTTGGCCTTCGCCGCCTCGGCCGCCTTGGCCTCGCGGCGGCGCTCGGCTGCCTCGCGGCGGCGATCGGCTGCTCCGCGGCGGCGGTCGCGCCTGCGTTGGGCGGCCTGCTGCTGTCCGCGGCCCACCGCCGCCGCGCCCGCGGCGACGCCCGCCAGCGCCACTCCGAGCCCCCCGCGGAGCTTCCGCAGGGGAGCGGCGCGCGGCGTGGGCTCGGTCGGCGGGACGCTGGGCTGCTTCGCCGGGGCGGCGGGGGTCGCGGCGCCGACGCTCGTTCCGTTCGTCGCGTGGGGCGGCCGCCGGGTCCGGGTGGCGGGCGGGGCGGTCGGCGCGGTGCTGGCCCCCCTGCCGTGGGAACGTCCACGGCGATCGCGTACCAGCGCGACGAGGCCCGCCGCCGCGCCGGCCCGCTTCCAAAGAGCCCGGTTCCGGAGCGCGCGCCACCGGTCGGGGCGAGTGGTCGTGGCCACTACGGTCTCGTGCTCGGGGCGCAGCCGAGCGAAGATCAGCGCCAGCGCGGCCATACCGGCCGCGATCATCAGCGCCAGCAGCAGCCAGGGGAGGCCGCCGTGGTCCGGCGCAACGATGCCGGCGCTCCTCGTGCGCGGCGGGGCGGCAGGGCTGGTTGTCGTCTGCGGCGCCGGCGCGTGTTTACGATGAGCCTGCGAGTGCTTCGGCGAGGGCTTGGGGGCCGTGGACACCGGCGCACCCGCGCCGGACGCGGTGGGCGAGGAGAGTGTGTGGACGAAGTTGAGTACTGCGCGCATGGCCAGCTGCGCCGCCCGCTGGAGCGATCGTACCGGGCTGGCGCAGGTGCTCCCGACCGCGGCCTTGCCGAGCCCGGTCACTGCCCGGTGCTCGAGGCGGCCCTCCTGCGCGACCGTCACGTGCAGGATTCTCGCCGCCTGGGCGCGCGTGTAGCTCCGCCGCAGTCCCGTTCCGGTGCGCAGCACCAGGACCTCTGACTGGTGCGCGGGCAGCGAGGAGAGGCAGCCCTTCAGCTTCGAGATGACCCGGCGGAGGTACTGCTGCGACAGCTGTCCGCGCGGAGGCCGCGCGATCGCGCGGCCCGCGCCGTCGCCGGCAAACGCACCCGCGAACGAGTGATCGGCGCCACCGGACGATCCGCTGGATCCGCTCGCCGTCGACCCTGCGCCCGACGAGCCGCCGGGCGGGGAGACGACACCCGAGCTCGCGGCCGCCGACCCGGACCCGGTGCTGGCGGCCGACGAGTGAGAGCCCGCCGACGGGGTGTGGGAGGACGGCCTCGACGAGGCCGGCGCCGTCGGCGTGTGCACGGGTAGCGGCGACGTTTTGGGCACCGAGAGCGTCGGCACGGTCGGCGTGTGCACGGGCGGGGTCGTGACGGTCGGCACCGTCACTTTTGGGACCGTCACGGTCGGCACCGTGACCTTAGGCACCGTCACGGTCGGCACCGACACCGTCGGGACGCTCACGGTCGTCGGAACGGTCACCTTCGGCACCGATACCGAGGGGACCGATACGGACGGGATCGACGGAATCGTCCCCGCGCTGCCGTCGCGCGGTAGCGCCCCCCCGACGATCAACGCGAGCAGGAACCCGGCGATGGCTGCGAACCAGCCAAGGCCGCGTAGTCCCCCGGCGCGAGATTCGTGCCGAGGGAGGACCGATCGGCGCCCCCATCTCATGGTGGGCAATACGTACCCATTTGTGGTTAAACCAAATCGGTCCGGGTCCGAAACTGCCTCGCCGGATAGGGTCTGACGCCGATGCCGATCGGCCTGTTCGACACCGACACACCGCTGCGACCGCTCCGGGATGCAATCCGCGAGCGGGTCGGTGCCGTGCTGGAGCGCGGCGCGTACATCCTCGGGCCCGAGGTCAGGGCGTTCGAGGAGGAGCTCGCCGCCTACCTCGGGGTGCGCCACGTGATCGGCGTCGGCAACGGCACCGACGCGATCACGATCGCGCTGAGGGCGCTTGGGGTCCGCCCCGACGACGAGGTCGTGGTGCCGTCGTTCACGTTCTACGCGACGGCCGAGGCCGTCGTGAACGCCGGTGCGCGTCCGGTGTTCTGTGACGTCGACCCAGCGACACGCAACGTCACCGCGGACACCGTCCGTGCAGCGCTGACGTCGCGAACGACGGCGGTCGTCGCTGTTGACCTGTTCGGCTGCCCGGCGCCGCTGCCCGAGATCCGGGAGCTCGGGGTACCCACGCTCGAGGACGCCGCCCAGGCGGCCGGCGCCCGTCTCGGCGATTCCCGTGCCGGCGCGCTCGCCGATGTCGCCACGTTCTCGTTCTACCCGTCCAAGAACCTCGGGTGCTTCGGCGACGGCGGCGCGGTCGTGACCGACGACGACCGCATCGCGGAACTAGCCCGCGCCCTGCGCTTCCACGGATCGCGCGACAAGCAGACGTTCGAATACGTCGGCTACAACTCGCGCCTGGACGAGGTGCAGGCGGCGATCCTGCGCGTGCTGCTCCCCGAGCTCGACGGCTGGTCGGACGGCCGGCGCGCCGCGGGGGAGGCCTACGCGCAGGCCGGCATCGGACGGTACGTCACGCCACCGGCGGTGCCTGCCGACGCCGAGCCGGCGTGGCATCTGTACGTCGCCACACACCCTCGCGCCGACGAGCTGATCGCCGGCCTTGCCGAGCGGGGGGTCGGGTCGCGCGCTTACTACCGAACGCCGCTTCACCGCCAGCCGGCGATGTCGCCCTATGCCCCGGAGGAGGGCTCGCTCCCGGCGACCGACGAGCTGGCCCGGACCAACCTCGCGCTGCCGATGAGCCCGGCGCTCGGATCAGAGCGCGCCGGCGAGGTCGTGGCGGCGCTGGCCGCCGTGCTCGGCGAGTGACCGCGCGTCGACCGAACCCGATCAGGAATCGATCACAGGAGTACGACTGACATGACCGGCACGCCCACCGAAGACGTGCACGATCTGATCCGCGTCCACGGCGCGCGCGTGAACAACCTCAAGGACGTGAGCGTCGAGCTGCCCAAGCGGCGGCTTACGGTCTTCACCGGGGTCTCGGGCTCGGGCAAGAGCTCGCTGGTGTTCGGGACGATCGCCGCGGAGTCGCAGCGGCTGATCAACGAGACCTACAGCGCTTTCGTGCAGGGGTTCATGCCGACGCTGGCGCGGCCGGACGTCGACGTGCTCGAAGGGCTGACGACCGCGATCACGGTCGATCAGGAGCGGATGGGCGGCGACACCCGCTCAACGGTCGGCACCGCGACCGATGCGAACGCGATGCTGCGGATCCTGTTCAGCCGGCTCGGGAAGCCGCAGATTGGCCCGCCGAACGCGTTCTCGTTCAACACCCCGTCGGTCCGGGGCGGCGGCGCGCTCAGGGTGGAGCGCGGTGGTGGACAGACAGTGAGGAAGACCTTCACGCGCGCCGGCGGTATGTGTCCGCGCTGCGAGGGGCTCGGCACGGTCTCCGACGTCGACCTCACCCAGCTGTTCGACGACTCGAAGTCGCTCGACGACGGCGCGCTCACGATCCCCGGCTACAAGGCGGGCGGCTGGAACTACCGGCTCTACAGCGCGTCGGGCTTCTTCGACTCGGACAAGCCGATTCGCAATTTCACCAAGAAGGAGTTGCACGACTTCCTCCACCACGAGCCGGTCCGGATGAAGATCGCGGGCATCAACATGACCTACGAGGGGCTGATCCCGCGGATCCAGAAGTCGATGCTGTCCAAGGACAGGGAGACGATGCAACCGCACATCCGGGCGTTCGTGGACCGGGCGGTCACGTTCACCGACTGTCCGGACTGCGGCGGCACCCGTCTCAGCGAGGCGGCGCGATCGTCGAAGATCAACCGGATCAACATTGCCGACGCGTGCGCGATGCAGATCAGCGAACTCGGCGAGTGGGTGCGCGGCCTCGACGAGCCGTCGGTGGCGCCGCTGGTCGACAGCCTGCAGCAGACGCTCGACTCGTTCGTCGAGATCGGGCTCGGCTACCTCGCCCTCGACCGGCCGTCGGGCACGCTGTCGGGCGGAGAGGCGCAGCGCGTGAAGATGATCCGCCAGCTTGGGTCCTCGCTGACCGATGTCACCTACGTGTTCGACGAGCCGACCGTCGGGCTCCACCCGCACGACATTCAGAGGATGAACGAGCTGCTGTTGCAGTTGCGCGACAAGGGCAACACGGTGCTCGTCGTCGAGCACAAACCCGAGACGATTTCGATTGGCGATCACGTCGTCGACCTCGGCCCCGGCGCCGGCAGTGCCGGCGGCGAGGTGGTGTTCGAGGGCACGGTCGAGAGGCTGCGGACCAGCGGCACGCTCACCGGGCGGCATTTCGACGACCGGGCGGCTCTCAAGGACTCCGTGCGGACGGGCACTGGGACGCTCGAGGTCCGCGGTGCGAGCACCCACAACCTCAAGGACGTCGATGTCGACATCCCGCTCGGCGTGCTCGTCGTCGTGACCGGGGTCGCCGGGTCGGGTAAGAGCTCGCTGATCGGCGGCTCGGTGTCGGGACGGGACGGGGTGGTGACGGTCGATCAGGCCCCGATCCGCGGCTCGCGACGGAGCAACCCGGCGACTTACACAGGGCTTCTCGACCCGATCCGCAACGCGTTCGCGAAGGCCAACGGCGTCAAGCCGGCGCTGTTCAGTGCGAACTCCGACGGCGCCTGCCCGGGCTGCAACGGCGCCGGTGTGATCTACACCGACCTCGCGATGATGGCCGGAGTCGCCACAGTCTGCGAGGAGTGCGGGGGCAAGCGCTTTGACGCGTCGGTGCTCGAATATCGGCTCGGCGGCCGCGACATCAGCGAGGTGCTCGCGATGTCGGCGGGCGAGGCCCGGGAGTTCTTCTCCGCCGGTTCGGGCGAGAAACGCGTGCCGGCGGCGCACGCGATCCTCGACCGGCTCGTCGACGTCGGGCTCGGGTACCTCACGATCGGCCAGCCGCTCACGACGCTGTCCGGCGGCGAGCGCCAGCGGGTCAAGCTCGTCACCCACATCGGCGAAACGGGCTCCCGCCCACCCGGCGTCTACGTTCTCGACGAACCGACGAGCGGCCTCCATCTCGCGGACGTCGAGCAGCTGCTCGGCCTGCTCGACCGGCTCGTCGACTCAGGCAAGTCGGTGATCGTGATCGAGCACCACCAGGCGGTCATGGCGCACGCCGACTGGATCATCGACCTCGGCCCCGGCGCCGGTCACGACGGCGGCCGGGTCGTGTTCGAGGGCACTCCCGCCGACCTCGTCGCGGGGTGGGCGGGAATCCCATCCCTAACCGGGGAGCACCTGGCGGACTACGTCCGTGCCTGACGCGGTCGAACGCCCGACGCGGCGCTAGCTCCAGCGCTCGATCAGGTCCTCGTCGGGTACGCGCCGGACAACCCGCGCCGGCACCCCCATCACCACCTCGCGCGCGCCCACGTCCTTGGTCACGAGCGCGCCGGCGGCGACGAACGCCTCCTCGCCGATCTCGACACCGGGCACCAGCACCACGCCGCCGCCGACGCGGCACGCGCGTCGGAACGTCGGGCCTTCGAGCGGCGCGCCGCGCGGGTGGCGTCCCATCGCGTGGTCGTTCGTCGTCGTCACGCCCGGTCCGAGGAAGACGTCGTCCTCGACGACCGATCCGCCGGTCACGTACACGCCGGTCTGGATCAGGACGCGGGCGCCGACCCGCGCGTCGAAGTCGACCGACGAGGCGCGGCCGACGACCGACCCAGGCCCGATCCGGGCGCGTTCGCGGACCTGCGCCTGATCCCCGATGATCGCGCCCTCGGCGATGTACGCGCCGGCGTAGACGACCGCGCCGCAGCACACGGTCACATCCGACTCGAGCACGAGCGCGACAAGCTCGCCGCCCGCGGCGCTCGACCCGGCTCGGAGTCGCGGCCGCTTGCCGAGCACCGCGCCGTCCTCGACGATGCAGCGCTCGCCGACCACGGTGCCGGCGTGGACGACCGCGCCCGAGCCGATCGCCGACCCGGCGCCGATCCGGGCGTCCTCGTGAATGACGGCTCCGGGAGCGACCGCGACGTCGCCGGCGAGTTGTGCGGTCGGATGGATGCTGGCGTCCACGGGCGCGCAGTGTAGGCGCGCGCCTCTCAGTCCGCCGCGAGCTCGTCCAGCCGGCGCGCGATGAAGTCCTGCTCGGCCGGGTTCCGCGTCAGCTCCAACGCTCTGCGGTAGGCGTCGCTCGCTTCGGCCGAGCGGTCGAGCCGGCGCAGGAAGTCCGCTCGCACGGCGTGCAGCAGGTGGTAGCGCTCGAGGCCCTCGATCCGGTCGACGAGCTCGAGCCCGTCCTCGGGCCGGCCGGCCTCGGCCACGGCGACCGCGTGGTTGAGCGCGACCACCGGCGAGGGCACGAACGCGAGCAGTTGCTCGTACAGCGCGGCGATCTGCGGCCAGTCGATCTCCTCCATCGACGGCGCCGAGGCGTGAAGCGCGGCGATCGCCGCCTCGAGCTGGTAGCGGCCGGGGCGCCGGAGTCGGAGCGCGTGGTTCAGCACCCGCACGCCCTCCTCGATCTCGGCCCGGTCCCAGCGGGTACGGTCCTGGTCGGCGAGCAGGATCAGCTCGCCTTCGGGGCCGGTCCTCGTGCCGCGGCGGGAGTCGTGGAACAGCATCAGCGCCACAAGCCCGAGGCCTTCGGGCTGGTCGGGGAGCAGCGACGCGAGCAGCTTGCCGAGGCGAAGCGCCTCCGCGCACAGCTCGGTCCGCACGAGATCGGCGCCGGCGGTTGCGGCGTAGCCCTCGTTGAAGATCAGGTAGATCACGGCGAGCACCGCGTCGAGGCGGTCGGGCAGCGCCGCGTCGCCCGGGAGCTCGAACGAGATCCCGGCGTCGCGGATCTTGCGCTTGGCTCGTACGAGACGTTGGGACATCGTGGCGTCGGGGACGAGATACGCGCGCGCGATCTCGGCGCCGGTCAGGCCGCCGACCGCCTGCAGCGTTAACGCCACCCGTGCCTCGGGGGCGAGCGCGGGATGGCAGCACGTGAACAGCAGCGACAGTCGCTCGTCGCCGACCTCGGCGAGTCGCTCGGGCACCGGGTCGATCGTCTCATCGGACTCGGCGGGCGCGCCGAGCTGCTCGAGCTTCTCCTCGGCGGTGCGCCGGCGCCGGAGGCGATCGATCGCGCGGTTGCGCGCGACCGTGTACAGCCACGCTGCCGGCGTCTGCGGCGCGCCGTCGCGCGGCCACCGCTCGAGCGCGAGCGTGAACGCCTCCTGTAGCGCGTCCTCGGCCAGCTCGAAGTCGCGCAGCCCGGCGACGAGTGCGGCGAGCACGCGTGCGCGGTGCTCGCGGAAGGCGTCCTCGACGGCCAGGGCGGCCGCGTCCTCGTGGCGCGCGGGCATGCGGGCAACGTTACGTGAACCGCTGTAGGAACCTGTGCGCTGTGATCGTCCGCAGAGCGCGCTACGAGGATCTCGACGCGATGGCGCGGGGGTATGCCGCGGTCGCCGAAGAGGGCTTCCTCGGCGGCCAGCCACCGATCGACATCGACGATCGTGTCGGGCGATTCCGCGAGCTGATCGACGGCGCCGATCCGACCGCGATGTGGGTGCTCGAGGACGACGACGGCCAGGTCGTCGGTCACCTGGCCGTGCAGGAAATCGTGAGCGGCGTGCTGTCGGTTGGGATGGCGGTTCTCGCGCCGGCGCGCGGCCGGGGCGGCGGGCGGGCGCTGCTGGCCGCGGCCCAGGAACACGCTCGAGCCTCCGGCGCCCACAAGATCTCGCTCGAGGTGTGGACCGACAACGCACGGGCGATCGCGCTGTACGCGGCGGCCGGATTCGAGGTCGAGGGTCTCCGGCGCGATCATTACCGACGCCGCGACGGGCGGCTGCGGAGCACGCTGATCATGGCGTGGCGCGCGGATTAAACGTGGAAATCACCTGCGGCTGCCCCGGGTAACTAACCTCTGTGACGTACCCCAAGAACGGAGCGAGAAGATGAGCAATCCACTGCGCGACATCGAGGCACTCGGTCAGTCGATCTGGCTCGACAACATCAGCCGGCAGTTGCTCGACGACGGGGAGCTGCGCGGGCTGATCGAGAACGACGGGATCAGCGGGGTCACGTCCAATCCGACGATCTTCGAGAAGGCCATGGGCCACTCCGACCGCTACGACGACGCGTTCCGCGAGCAGCTCAGGGAGACCAGCAACCCCGAGGAGATCTTCAACCAGCTCGCGTATCAGGACATCCGCGACGCCGCCGACCTGCTGCGGCCGACCTGGGACCGCGCGAACGGCGCGGACGGCCACGTGTCGTTCGAGGTCGCGGCCTCGCTGGCGCACGACGCCGATGGCACGATCGAGGCCGCCAAGCACCACCGCGCCGCGATCGATCGGCCGAACGTGCTGATCAAGGTGCCGGGCACCGACGAGGGCGTCCGCGCGTTCGAGGAGCTGACCGCGATCGGCCTGAACGTGAACGTCACGCTGCTGTTCGCGGTGTCGCGCTATGAGGCGATCGCGGAGGCCTACCTGCGTGGGCTCGAGCGCCGCGCCGAGTCCGGAGACTCGCTCGAGTCGGCCGCGTCGGTGGCGAGCTTCTTCGTCTCGCGCGTCGACGGCAAGGTCGACGCCGCGCTCGAGGGGACCGGCCGCGAGGACCTGCGCGGCAAGGCGGCGGTGGCCAACGCCAAGATCGCATACCGGTCGTTCCAGCGGATCTTCAGCGGTCCGCGCTGGGAGGCGCTCGCCGCCAAGGGCGCGCACCCGCAGAGACCGCTGTGGGCCTCGACCTCGACCAAGAACCCCGACTACTCGGACGTCCTGTACGTCGACGAGCTGATCGGGCCTGACACGGTCAACACGATGCCGAACCAGACGATCGACGCCACCCGCGACCACGGCGCCGCGAAGCGGACGGTCGACGTCGACGTCGACCAGGCCGTGGAGACGATCAAGGAGATCGAAGCCGCGGGCGTGGACGTCGAGGACATCGTCCTGCACCAGCTCGTCGACGAGGGCGTCGAGTCGTTCGCGAAGTCCTACCAGGAGCTACTGGACGCAATCGAGCGCAAGGCCTCGCAGCTGACTGCCGCCTGATCGCGGATAGAGGCGATCAGGCCAGGCGGCCGGGCGTTCCGAACGCGGACTGGAGCGCCCGGCGGACCTGCTCGACGGTAACCACGCCGCGCAGGACCCCGTCGCCGTCGACGGCCATCAGCGCGCCGAGCCGGCCGAGGTTCTCCGACGAGAGGACCTCGGTGATCGGTCGGTCCTCGTTGACCTGCCAGCCGCCGTCCTGCTCGGGTTCGAGCACGGCGTCGACCGTGAGCCAGTCCTCGCCGCGATCCTGCGCGGCTGTCAGCCTTTCCTGACGGGCGATTCCGAGGAACCGGCGGCTGTCATCGACGACCGGGAACCACGACCAGCCGTAGCGCAGGAAGAACTCGTCGAGCGCCTGCGCGACCGCCGTCCGTGACGGGATCGCGACAGGCTGGCGGTCCATGATGTCGGCGACGCGCACGCCCTCGATCCGGGCGCTGAGCGCGGTCTGCACCAACGCCGCGCGCGCCGACTGGTAGAGCAGGAACGCGATCCCGATCAGCCACAGCCCGGTGAAGTTGCGATAGTCGAGCAGCAGCCACACGCCGAGTGCGGCCACGAGCAGCCCGAACCCCTGGCCAAGCTTTGCCGCGACGCGCGTGCCGCGCTGCTTCTCGCCGGTGACCCGCCACACGATCGCTCGGGTCATCCGCCCGCCGTCGAGTGGGAACGCCGGTATCAGGTTGAACAGCAGCAGCAGGATGTTCCAGAACAGCAGCCAGCTCAGCGACAGCAGCACAGGCGTGATCGTGACCGACGTGTCGAGCTTGGCCGCGTGGATCAGCCGGTGGGGGCCGACGATCGCAAGGTCGACGGCGAGGCACAACAGTACGAACCCGAACGTGGCGAGTGGCCCCGCGCCCGCGATCTTGAAGTCCTCGCCCGGAGTCGCGGCGTCGCGGCTCATCTCGGTGAGGCCGCCGAACAGGAACAGGTCGATCCGGCGCACTGTGATCCCCTGCCGGCGCGCCACCAGCGCGTGCCCGAGCTCGTGGACGATCAGCGAGGCGAACAGGACGAGGACCGTTACCACCGTGGTCAGGTAGGCCACCGCGTCCGAGCTGTGCAGGGCCTGGTGAAACTCGCCCGACAACAGGAAGATCAGCAGGAATAGGATCAGGAACCAGCTGCGATCCACGCCGATCCGAAAACCGAAGAGGTCCATGAGCTTGATCGACGTCCGACGTCGCCACATGCTGCAATGGTCGCACAGGCGCAAAGCCGTGGAACCGGGGAGAGCAGATGTCAGATCCATTTGAACAGCTACGCGAGCACATGGCGGCCCTGGCCGACCTCAAGAACGTCGCTCAACTGCTGGATTGGGACCAGCAGACGATGATGCCGCCGCGGGGAGCGGTGGCTCGCGCGGAGACCGTCGCCACCGTTCAGAGGATCAGCCATGAGATGTTCGTCTCAGATGAGACCGGACGCTTGATCGATGCCGCGGCGACGCACCTCAACGGGGTGTCGCACGACTCCGATGACGCGTCCCTACTCCGCGTGACGGGCCGCCAGTGGGAGAAGGCACGCCGCGTGCCGGCTCGGCTCGCCGCCGACCTCGCGCGCGCGTCGTCGGTCGGGCACCAGGCGTGGGTCCAGGCCCGGGCCCGCTCTGACTTCGCCGGATTCGTCCCGTACCTGGAGCGGAACATCGAGCTCGTGCGCGAGTACATCGACTGCTTCGACGACTTCGACTGCGCCTACGACGTGCTGCTTGACGACTACGAGCCCGGCGGCCGCACGAGTGACGTGGCGCGTCTGTTCGACGAGCTCAAGGCGGAGCTCCGGCCGCTGATCGCGGTCGTGGAACAGCACCACGACCGGGTTGACGACTCGCCGCTGTACGGTGATTTCCCGGTCGATCGGCAGCGCGAACTCGTCATATGGCTGCTCGAGCAGATGGGGTTCGACCGTTCCGCGTGGCGGATCGATGACGCGGTTCACCCCTTCGCCACCGGCTTCAGCAATCACGACATCCGCATCACGACGCGCTGGGACGAGAGTTTCCTGTCGACTTCGCTGTACGGAGCGATGCACGAGTGCGGTCACGGTCTGTATGAGGAGGGCATCGCGCAGTCGCTGCAGCGCACGCCACTCGGTCACGCAGAATCGCTCGCGCTGCACGAGTCACAGAGCCGTCTGTGGGAGAACATGGTGGGCCGCGGCCGGCCGTTCTGCGGAGTGCTCGCGCCACGGATCGTGAGCCTCTTCCCATCCAGGTTGGATGCGGACACGCTTTACCGTGCCGTCAATCGCGTTGCACCCTCGCTGATCCGCGTCGAGGCCGACGAGGTCACCTACGGGCTGCACATCATCGTGCGGTTCGAGCTCGAGCAGGAGTTGGTCGAAGGGCGGCTTGCGATCCGAGACCTGCCCGAGGCGTGGAACGCCCGATACAAGGAGTACCTCGGGGTCGAGGTGCCCGACGATGCTCACGGCGTGCTCCAGGATGTGCACTGGGCAGCCGGGCTGATCGGTTACTTCCCAACCTATGCGCTCGGCAACCTGATCGCGGGGCAGCTGTTCGCGCGCGCGCACGCGCAGCTCCCGGACCTCGATGCGCAGCTCGGCGCCGGCGAGCTCCACGGCCTGCGCGAGTGGCTGCGCGAGAACGTCCATCGCCACGGCGCGAAGTTCTCGACTACCGAACTGCTCGACCGGGTCGTCGGCGGCCCGATCGCGGTGCGTCCGTTCGTCGACTATCTGAAGGCGAAGCTCAGTCAGGTCTACGAGGTGGAGCTTCGCTGAGGGCGGCGCGCGGTCAGCGCGCTGCGTACAGCGCGGCTGCCGTCGCTCCCCGCCGCCCCGCCCCACGCGTGGCTCGTCGCCGCCCCGCGGCCGGCCGCACGCTAATTTGGCTCGAGGAAAACCGACAAGGAGATGAACCGAAGTGACTGATTCGCCCGTACGAGTAGCCGTCACCGGAGCAGCCGGTCAGATCGGTTACGCGATCCTGTTCCGCATCGCCAGCGGCCAGCTGCTGGGTCCCGACACGCCCGTTCACCTCTCGCTGCTCGAGATCCCGCAGGCGCTCAAGGCAGTCGAGGGCACCGCGATGGAGATCGATGACTGCGCGTTTCCGCTGGTCGCCGGAGTGGACATAACTGATGATCCGAACAAGGCGTTCGACGGCGCCAGCGTCGCGCTGCTGATCGGTGCGCGGCCACGGACCAAGGGCATGGAGCGCAGCGACCTGTTGGAGGCGAACGGCGGAATCTTCAAGCCCCAGGGCAAGGCGCTCAACGATCACGCAGCGTCGGACATCAAGGTGCTCGTGGTCGGCAACCCCGCCAACACCAACTGCCTGATCGCCAAAAGCCATGCGCCCGACATCCCGGCCGAGCGGTTCACCTCGATGATGAGGCTCGATCACAATCGCGCGATCGCCCAGCTCGCGGCCAAGGCGGGTGCCAAGGTCGCCGATGTCACGAACATGACGGTGTGGGGCAACCACTCCCCGACCCAATACCCGGACATCTTTCACGCGAAGGTCAACGGTCAGGATGCCGCCGAGCTGGTCGCCGACCAGGAGTGGCTCGAGAGCGACTTCATTCCCACGGTTCAGAAGCGCGGCGCGGCCGTTATCGACGCGCGCGGTGCGTCGAGCGCCGCGTCGGCCGCCAACGCGGCCGTCGATCACATACGCGACTGGGTGCGCGGCACGCCCGACGGGGACTGGGTCTCAATGGGCATCCCGTCGGACGGCTCGTATGGCGTCGACGAGGGTGTGATGTTCGGATTCCCGGTCACGTGTTCGGGCGGCTCATACGAGATCGTCCAAGGGCTCGACCTAAACGATTTCTCAAAGTCGAGGCTCGACTTGACTGTCAACGAACTCAAGGACGAGCGCGAGACGGTGAAGCGGCTCGACCTGGTCTGATCTAAGAGGCTGTCTAAAGGACCCTGGGAGGCGCCTCGCGGTAACCCGCTGGCTCCGAGGTGCGAGGCGTCGCTCCCGGTCCCCCGATTATGGCCTGACTTCGACTAACCGGCTGGATGCCAGCCCTGACCCTCCCGCTTCACCTGACCGTCCGTGAGCAGGCGCGGCATCACCCGGTACAGGTAGTTCGGCTCGATACCCATCTTCTCCGCGATCTGCGGGATGGTGATGCCAGGCGTGCTGCGCACGAGCTCCAGCGCCTGGTTGGCACGCGTTCCGCCGCGACTGCGGCCACGTGGTCGGCCGGGGCGGCGACCCGTAGGGCGACGGATGGTCGTCGACGCCGCGGCACGCGCTGCGCGCGGCCGGCCCGGTCCACGCCGGGTACCGACGAGCGCCGAACGTGCGGCCTCGAGCTTGGAGACCTCCTCCTTCAGCTCGCGGAGACGGTCATCGATTTCCTTCACGGTGCTGTCGACAAAACCAGCCAAATTGGCTTCCCTCCTAAGGGATGAACGATGCAAACACCGAACAAGATACAGATAGTTACTGACGGCGTGTCAGGCGCGTTCGAGCAGTGCCTTGAGACGAGCCAGTGAATTGTTCGCCTCGCGCTCGGATGTCGCGCCGACAATGAACCGGCTGGCCATGCTGCCGAGTCGTCCTCCCGGAGGAGCGAACTCGTTCGTGTAGGCGAACTTGGTCGGCCCGTCGCCGTCGCCCGACAGCTCGTACCGGATCCGTGCCAGGGAATGCGCCGGACCCTGGCCTTCCCATTCCGCGTGCTTCGGAGAGTCGATCGCGGTGAGGGTCCAGTGAACATGGAACGAAACGCCGCGGATGTGGAGTACCTGGTCCATCGTCGAGCCTCTGCGCAACGGCTGGTCTGAGACGCCGCTAACCGAGCGGTGAATCGTGACCCAGTCTTTCAGGTGTTTGGGATCCATCACCGTGTCCCACACGCGTCGTACGGGCGCCTTGATCTCGATCGTCGCGTGAACGGTGCTCATGACGGGGCAACACTAACGGGCCGCGGCCGCTCGTGGTCTACTACCGAGCAGCTAGCCGTTCGGTTGCCTCCCACTCGGCCAGCGCATGCTCGATCGCCGCGTCGAGTGAGTGGAGCCTGACATCGAGCAACTCGGCCGCCCGATTGTCGCGAGGGAGGAGATCCTGGTCGAGGCTCTCCATCAACGGTCCGATCAACTCGTGGCGTTCGCCGGCGATCAGCGCCGACACCCGGCTCGCGATCGGTGTCAGCGTCAGCCGCTTGAAGCTGACCGTGGGACGCGAGAGCAACATGTGATCGCCGATCCTGTCGATCAACTCGCCGTAGGTCACCGTGTCGGGTCCACCGAGGTCGAGCGACTCGCCGCACACCTCGTTGCTCGTCGCCGCGCGCGTGAGCGCCTCGATCACGTCGCGTTCGTCGATCGGACTCGTGACGTGCGTGCGCCACGCCGGCACTGCCAGCACCGGCAGCCGCTCGACGAGCCTCACCAGGAACCGGAACGAACGCGACTGCGCGCCGATCACGATTGACGCGCGGAACGCCACCGAGCACGGAGTCGCGGAGAGGAGAATTTGCTCGACCGCGAGGCGGCTGGCCAGGTGCGCGGAGGCGGGACCTTGTGGCGGGATGATGCCGCCGAGGTAGATGACTCGTTTGACGCCGGCGGCGCGCGCCTCGCGCGCGAAGTTCTCGGCCGCGGTGCGTTCGCGCTCACCGAACGCGAGGTCGCCGGCAGCGCCCTCGGACGATGTCGCGCTGGCGACGGGTTCCATCGAGTGGATCAGGAAGTAGGCGACGTCGATGTCGTGCAGCGCGTCTGCGAGGCCGTCCCCTGACAGGGCGTCGCCCGTCTGGATGGCGATGTCCGACCCGGGCGCGGGCGGGCGCCGGCTGAACCCGCGGACGGTGTGGCCGTCGCGCTCGAGGCGGGGGGCGAGGCGCGAGCCGACGAACCCGGTGATGCCGGTGACGAGTACTTTCATCGACGGGCGTTCGCGGGCGCGTGGGCGGCAGGGTGCGCGGACGATTCTGAGCAGGGCTCCATCCGCTCCGGAAAGCTACGGAAATTGCGCCACGTTTCCGCACGGTCTCGAAATATCCCGCTGTTTGCAGGGATTTACCCAGGTGTGAACTTCTTGCGATTTCCGGGATTCGTCGTTGCAGCCGGGGGGAGAACTCCGCTTTGATGGGTGCACAACGAGGTCGAGCTTTCTTGAGGAGGACCGGGCGTGACAGACGTACGCACGCGGAAGATGAAGGTGAGCTGCGAGGACTGCTTCTTCCGTCAGAACCTGCTTTGCGCGGTCTCCGACGCAGGCCCGTGCGCGACGTACCGCCCGAACCACCCGGACGGTCTGCGACCCCCGAGCCAGCTGCGGTTCGTGTTTCGCCAGGACCGCCGGCTGCAGGTCGCGTGGGCGTTCCCATCCGCGAGCGAGCAGGTCGCGTTGCACGCCGGCGTGTAGCGCCGGCCGCGGTTCGTGGGCGGACTGCTCGCGGGACGCCGGCGTGTAGTGTTCGGGGTCATGTACTGGCCGCTGATCATCGGATTCGTTTGTTTCGTGCTCGTCACGATCCTGATCGGTTGGTTCGTCGACGCCCCGCGCCGGCGCGAGTCGGACCGGCACTGAGCCCGCTTCGTTCGGCGTCCGAGCGGGCTGCCCCACGTTTGCGCGTGATCGGTCGATGATGGAGCGCATCCGCACGAACCTGTCCGGCCCCGTGCTGTTGAAGCCGGTTGTGCATGGCGACGATCGCGGCTTCTTCGTGGAGACGTACCGGCGCGGCGTCCTCGCCGAGCTCGGCATCGACGACGAGTTCGTCCAGGACAACCACTCGCGCTCGCGCCGCGGCGTCGTGCGCGGGATGCACTTCCAGCCGAGGCAGGCCAAGCTCATCCGCTGCGCGCGCGGCGCGATCTACGACGTCCTCGTCGACCTGCGCCGGGGCTCGCCGACGTTCGGTCAGTGGGAGGGATTCGAGCTCGACGACTCCAGCCATCGCGAGCTCTACTGTCCGGACGGATTCGCGCACGGCTTCTGCGTGATCAGCGACGTCGCCGATGTCGTCTACAAGATCTCGGCCTACTACGACCCCGCGCTCGAGGGCGGGTTCGCGTTTGACGACCCCGCGGTGGGGATCGCGTGGCCGGACGACACGGTCCTGTCGGCCTCGGCGCGTGACTCGGCCGCGCCGGCGCTGGCGGCGATCGCGGACTCGCTCCCGTTCCAGTTTGAGTGAGCGCCGCCGCCCCGCTCTGGGCGTTGGGGAACCGACGCTGACAGCGGGCGGGAGCGACTAGAGTGGCGACTGGATCGAGAGAGGAGAGGGCGTGCGTATCACCGTGCTCGGCAAGTCCCCGGCCTGGCAGGACGCCGGCGGCGCGTGCAGCGGTTACCTGGTCGAGGAGAATGGATACGCGTTGCTCGTCGACTGCGGCAACGGGGTGTTCTCGAAGCTCCGTCACCATCGCGACTACGTCGACGTCGACGCGGTACTGATCAGTCATCTGCACGCCGACCACTTCCTCGATCTCGTTCCTTACAGCTACGCGCTGTCGTACGCGCCGCGCCAGCAGCCAGTCGCGGTCGGCGGCTGGCCGGGCACGGACTCGCCGGCGCGGCCGCAGCTGTACGCGCCGATGGGCGCCGGCGGGCTGTTCCGTCAGCTCGCCTCGGCGTGGGGTGACGAGGACCTGATCGAGCGCGCGTTCGAGCTGAGCGAGTACGACGGCCCCGACGAGCTCGCACTCGGCCCGGTCAACGTCCGCTTCTGCGAGGTGCCGCATTACACCCGAACGTTTGCCATCGAGGTCCGCGGCCCGGGCGGCCGGCTCACTTACAGCGCGGACTGCAGTCCCAACGAACAGCTCGTGCGGTTCGCCAGTGAGACCGACCTGCTGCTGATCGAGGCGACGCTGCCCCGGCCTGAGCGGACTGGCATGCGCGGTCACCTCACGCCCGGGGAAGCCGGCGAGACCGGCCGGCGCGCCGGCGCGCGACGCCTCGTCATAACCCACTTCTCCGACGAGCTCGATAGCGACTGGGCGCGGTCGGAGGCCGGCGCGGCGTATCGGGGGCCGGTCGAGCTGGCGTACGAGGGCGCTGTGTACACGTTGCCAGCGGCTGCGGATGGTGGCGGGGCGTAGCTGCGAGTGCGGCGAGTGGCCGGGGGCGGTGGCGGGGGGCGGTGGCGCGGACCAGACCGGTGCATAACTCGCCAAATCCGCTGACCGGGTCGGCGGTTCGTGAACATAAGCGCCACGGTGGCGCTTATCTGCGCGCGGTGGGTTCGGCGGCGGCGCTTTGCGACGTTATGCACTGCCGCTGACGCGCCGGCGGTGGCGGTCCCGCGACGCCGAACCTGCATAAGGCCCGAAACCTTGCCGCCGCTGGCCGCTTCCGGGAAATAAGCACGTGGGGGCTGCTTATGTCCCGCCGGCTCCGCCGCCCGAGCAGCTTTCGGGCGAAATGCATGTGGGTAGTGGGCCTCGGCGCGGTTGCCGGGCGCCGGGTACGCCCTCGCCGGCGTCGGACCACAGCATTCGTGTTCCCGACTCGCCACGCCACCGCCACCACGATCCGCTCACGCCACCGCGCAACCACCGCGCCAGGCGCCACCGCCCAACCGCCGCCACCGCCCGAGGTGGCCTGAGGCGCGCGTAACGCACGTGCGGCGAGCGTGGCGCGCACCATTCCGTGTATTTCGCAGCGAAGCGCCGAGGCCCGGGCCTACCGAGTCCACATAAGCACGGTGGGGATGCTTATCTGCGCTCGGTTGTCTCGCGGGCAGGCGGTTTGACGCGTTGTACACGGGACTCGCGGGTGCCGGCGCTTCAGCGCTCGCGTCGCGATCCTCGCCCGCGGTGGCGCCACCGCGCCCACGCCACCGCGCCCACGCCACCGCGCCCACGCCACCGCCCAACCACCACCGCGCCACCGTCGCCAACACCGCTCGATCCGTAAGCTCCGCAGCACATGTCAGAGCGTGATCTGTTCGCCAACTTCGAGCGGATGCGGCGTGAGATGGACCAGCTGTTCGGCGACGTGTTCGACCGCGCCGGTATGGCCCGCCGGCGCGCCGGCTTCATGCCGGCGGTCGATGTCGCGTACACGCTCGATCCGCCGCGCGCGATCGTGACCGCCGAGCTGGCGGGTATCGACCCGGCGGACATCGGCCTCGAGATCGAGGGCCGCAAGCTGATTCTGACCGGGACCCGGCGGCCGGCGGGGTCGGAGACGGACGTTTACCAGCAGGTCGAGATCGAGCGCGGGCAGTTCCAGCGCGTGATCGAGCTGAGCGCGGACGTGCGCGCGCAGGAGGCCAAGGCGGTCTACGAGGACGGCATGCTGCGGGTCGAGCTGCCGCTGGCGCGGGGCGTGGTCGCGGCGGTGCGGACGGTGCCCATCAGCGAGTCGGACGCCGACACGTGAGCGACGACGGCGGCGGCATGATCGAGATCGGCGCGGCCGAACGAGCCGCGCGCGACGTCGTCGTCGGTGCCGCTCGCGAGCTGCCCCACGAGGTCGGCGTACTTCCGCTGCGCGACACGGTGACGTTCCCAGACATGCTGGTCCCGCTCAATGTCGGGCAGCCGCGAAGCGTCGAGCTGATCAACGATGTCCTCCGCGGCGACCGATCGATCGCGATGGTCGCGAGCCGCAACACAGACGAAGCGACGCCGACCCCGGAGAGCCTCTACGACGTCGGGGTGCTCGGCGTGGTGGCGCGGATGATCCGCGTGCCCGACGGAACGCTGCGAGTGCTGATCCAGGGCGGACAGCGGATCCGGATCGAGAAGTGGATCAGGACCGAGCCATACCTGGTCGCGGAGATCGCAGAGGCGCCGGACGTGGTCGACCACACCCCCGAGCTGATAGCGCTGACGCGGAACGTCCAGCACACGTTCACGAACATCATCGAGCAGGTCCCGTACCTGCCCGAGGAGCTTCAGATCATGGTCGCGAACGTCGACGATCCGAGCGTGCTCGCGCACCTGATCGCCGGCGCGCTGCGGCTCAGCACCGAGGAGAAGCAGGCGCTGCTCGAGGAGCTCGACGTGGCAAAGCGTCTCCGAAAGCTCTCGGAGATCCTGGCGCGTGAGCTAGAGGTCGTCAAGATCGGCTCGAAGATCCAGTCGCAGGTCCAGTCCGAACTCGACAAGGGCCAGCGCGAGTACTTCCTGCGCCAGCAGCTCAAGGCGATCCAGGAGGAGCTCGGCGAGGCCGACGAGATACAGGCCGAGGTCAACGAGCTGCGCGGCCAGCTGGACGCGATCGAGCTGCCGGAGATCGTGTCCAAGCAGGTCGAGCGCGAGCTGTCGCGGCTCGAGCGGCTCCAACCGGCGATGGCCGAGTACGGGGTCGTGCGCGGCTACCTCGAGTGGATCGCGGCGCTGCCCTGGGACAAGAGCACCGAGGACAACCTCGACCTCAAGCACGCGCGCACGATCCTCGACGAGGACCACTACGACATCGAGCAGGTCAAGAACCGGATCCTCGAGTTCCTCGCGGTGCGGAAATTACGGGGCCCCGCCCCGGAATCGGGTCTCGCGGGGTCGGTCCTGTGCTTCGTCGGGCCGCCGGGCGTGGGCAAGACCTCGCTCGGGCGGTCGGTGGCGCGCGCGCTCGGCCGACAGTTCGAGCGCCTGAGCGTCGGCGGCGTCCGCGACGAGGCCGAGATCCGCGGGCACCGGCGGACGTACATCGGCGCGATGCCCGGCGCAATCATCCGCGCGCTGCGCGACGCCGGCGCCAACAACCCGCTGCTGATGATCGACGAGATCGACAAGATGGGGGCGGACTTCCGCGGCGATCCGTCGAGCGCGATGCTCGAGGTGCTCGACCCCGAGCAGAACCACTCGTTCCGCGACCACTACCTCGACCTGCCGTTCGACCTCTCGAACGTCCTGTTCGTGACCACCGCGAACACGCTCGACACGATCCCCGGCCCGCTTCGCGACCGCATGGAGGTCATCCAGCTCGCCGGGTACACCGAGGCCGAGAAGCTCGAGATCGCCAAGCGCTACCTGGTCCCGCGCCAGATCGAGCGCAACGGGCTATCGAGAAGCAAGATCGCCTTCAGCGACGCGGCCCTCAAGACGGTCATCTCCGACTACACGCGCGAGGCGGGCGTGCGCCAGCTCGAGCGCGAGCTCGGCTCGATCTGCCGCAAGGTGGCGATGCAGGTCGCGGAGGGCACCGTCAAGCGCAAGGTGATGATCGGCGAGCCGCGCGTGCGCGAGCTGCTCGGCAAGCGCAAGTTCTTCTCGGAGACGCGCCGCCGGACGGCGCGCCCGGGCGTGGCGACCGGTCTGGCATGGACGCCGGTGGGCGGGGAGGTGCTGTTCATCGAGGCGACCTCGTTCCCCGGCGCCGGCCACCTGACGATCACCGGCCAGCTCGGCGAGGTCATGCAGGAGTCCGCGCAGGCGGCGCTTTCCTACGTCCGCAGCAACGCGTCGGAGCTCGTTCCGGACCTCCCCGAGGATTGGTTCGCGACGCACGACATCCACGTCCATGTGCCTGCCGGCGCGACGCCGAAAGACGGCCCGAGCGCCGGCGTTGCGATGGTCACCGCGCTCGCGTCGCTGCTCTCGGGGCGGCCGGTCCGCGCCGACGTGGCAATGACCGGCGAGATCACGCTGACCGGGCAGGTGCTTCCGATCGGCGGGCTCAAGGAAAAGGCGCTCGCCGCCCAGCGGGGCGGGATCCACACCGTGATCGCGCCGGCCCGCAACGAGCAGGACGTCGACGAGATCCCCGAGCACCTGCGCAAGGACATCGAGTTCCGGTTCGTCTCGACGGTCGAGGAAGCGCTCGAGACGGCGCTCCAGCGGCGGGCGGCGCGCCGGCGCCCGAAGGCGCTGCGCGCGGCTTGAACGGGCCTCGGCGCATCGCCGGGTTGAAGCTCTGGGGTTGCGGGGAGAAACGTCCGACGGGGCGCCCTATTCGCGTATCCTGACCTGTCACGACCCCACGCAACGAGGGAGACCTATGTCAACAAGACGCAAGAAGTCCATGGCGGCTCCGTTCAATGCCGTGGATATGGACACGATCAACAAGGCGACGCCGTACATCCGGCGGATCGTCCAGGACGGCCAGCTGCGGGAGAACGTCAAGACCGCGTACGACTCGAGTCGTAGCGCGTATTCGCGCCTGACCAACGGCAAGGCCCCGGCCAAGGCCCTGCTCGAAGACAAGAAGCTTCAGCGCGATCTGCAGCAGGCTGTCGAGGCGCTCAAAGACGCGACGACGGCGCTGGCCGAGGCCCCCAAGCGGGAGGCGCCCAAGAAGAGCCGGGGGTTCGGTCGCAAGCTGTTCATCCTCGCGCTCGCGTTCGGCCTGGCGCTCGCCGGCAGCGAGAAGCTCCGCACGAAGGTGCTGGACACGGTCTTCGGCAAGGAGGAGGAGTTCCAGTACACGCCGCCGCCAAGCATGCCGTCGACGCCTCCAAGCTCGCCGGTGGGAGCCACTTAGCCGGGCGTGCGTCGACACGTCGACCGTTTGGATCGGAGGCGCCACCGGCGCCTCCGTCGCGTTAAGGGGGAACCCGTGCGCAACCGGGCCTCTTGGAGGCTCGACTAGAATCGCGGGCTTGGAGGCCGCAGCGGAACCTGGCGTTTCCACCCCGCGCGAGCTATCGGGCGACAAGGCCGCGCGGATCGTCGATGCGATGCGCGCCAGCGTCGCCACGCGCGGCATCGCCGGCTCGACGTTCGATCACGTCGCCAACGAGGCCGGTGTCTCGCGCGGCCTGTTGCACTACTACTTCGGCACCAAGGAGCGTCTGCTGCTCGAGGTCGTGCGCCGCGAGTCCGACGTCCGGATCGAGCGCCTCGAGGAGGCGATCGGCGGCGCCGCCAGCGCCGAGGACGTGCTCGACGAACTCGTGCGCAGCTTCGAAGAATGGCTCGGCGACGGGCCTGCCCCAGTGATGATCTACGAGATGCTCACGCTGGCCCAGCGCAACGACGAGATCGCCGCTGAGCTCGCTGAGCTGGGGCGCCGCACGCGGTCGCACCTCAGCGGCGCTCTCGAGCGGAAGCGCGACTCGGGCGTGCTCGCGCTGCGGATCCACCCCGAGCTCGCGGCGATGTTCCTGTTCGCGCTGGCCGACGGCGTGATGGTGCGGCGTCTGAGCGAGCCCGAGCTCGACATCGGCCCGCTCACCGAGCAGGCGATCGTCGCCGCTCGCGCCGTGCTGAGCTGACCGCACGTGCCGGGCTGAACGGGCGGTGCGCCGGCTAATCGCTCTCGCGCTCGCCGGCGCCGTGCTGGTGGTGCTGATCGTCGCGCAGCTGGTGCTCCCTGGGATCGCGGCACAGGAGCTCCGCACCGACCTCGAGCAGTCGGGGACCGTGCTCGAGGTCAAGGTCAGTGCGTTCCCCGCGATCAAGCTGCTGTGGCACAAGGCCGACAAGGTCGTCGTGCGGATGGGCCGCTACCGATCGGGGACGAGCCACCTCGGCGACACGCTCGCCCGCGCGGCCGATGCCGGCTCGCTCGATGCCTCGGCGCAGGAGCTCGACGTCGGGCCGCTGACCCTGCGCGACGCGACCCTGCGCAAGCGCGCCAGCGAGCTCACCGGATCCGCCACGGTGACCGAGGCGGACCTGCGCTCGGTGGTGTTCTTCCTCGACAACGTCGAACCCGTCGCGTCCGCCAACGGACGGCTGACCCTTCGCGGCACCGCGAGCTTCCTCGGGCTCCACGCGACCGTCGACGCCACCCTCGCGGCGCAGGACGGTGCGCTCGTAGTCGCGCCCGACGTTCCGTTCGGGGGCATCGCGACGATTAGCCTGTTCGACGAGCCGCACGTCGACGTGCAGTCGGTCAGCGCGACGACACTGCCCGGTGGGTTCAGGATCACGGCGGACGGTAAGGTTCAGTAGCGGGGAAGATGACGTCCGAAGAACGCAGTGGCCTGACGCGTCGCGCCGTGCTGCGCGGTGCGGCCGCCGCCGGCGCCGCCTCACTGGTGGCGCCCAGCGCTGGGCTCGCCGCGCTGCGGTCGGACGTGCCGGGCGTGTTCAGCCGCTGGGTTGGGACGGTCGCGGGCGAGTCCCCGCCGATCGCCGCACCACGGCGGTTCGCGCTGGTCGGGGTCGAGTGGTCCTCGCCGGTGGACGCGACGATCGAGCTGCGGACGCGAATGGGCGTAGGCGCCTGGTGCCCGTGGACGATTGCGTCGGTGCTCGGTCACGGACCGGATCGCCCGGCGACGGACCAGGCCGGACTGTTCGGCGAGCCGGTCTGGACGGGCCCCGCGGATTGCGTGCAGCTGCGTTGCTCCCGCGCGGTTCAGGGTGTGCGTCTGCACTTCGTAGCGCCGCGCCCGGTCCCGGGCACCCCGGCGACCCCGGCGAACGTGGCGCTAGCGGACGCAACCGCAGCCCGCGCGTTCCCCCTGGCCCAGCCGGTGCTCGACGCCGGCCCCGGCCAGCCGCCGATCATCGCCCGCTCGGCCTGGGCCCAGGGGAACGCGCCACCGAGTCACGTCCCCCTTTACGGGACCGTCAAGCTCGCGTTCGTCCACCACAGCGAGACGCCCAACGGTTACAGCGCCGGCGAGGTCCCGTCGATCCTGCTCTCGATCTTCGACTACCACCGCTACGTCCGCGACTACTTCGACATCGCCTACAACTTCGCAGTCGACGCGTTCGGGCGGATCTGGGAAGCGCGCGCCGGCGGGATCGACCTGCCGATCGTGGGCGCCCACGCCGGCGGCTACAACACGGAGTCGACGGGCATGGTCGTGCTCGGCTCGTTCATGGACGTCGTCCCCTCGCCGGCGGCGATCACCGCGCTCGAGGGCCTCCTGGCGTGGAAGCTGGCGCTTCACGGCGTCCCCGCGCTAGGACGCGTCACCGTCGAGGTCGCGCCATACGCCGCCTTCTACACGCCTTTCGCGCCCGGCGCGCACGTGTCGCTGCCGCGCGTCGCCGGGCACCGCGACGGCGACGAGACGAGCTGCCCAGGCAACGCCTTCTACGCGCGGCTTCCGTCGATGCGCCCCAAAATCGCGCAGCTCGCGGGCTCGCCGGCGCGGGCCACGATCGCCGCTCCGGTCGCCGCGGTCGCCGCCGGAACGAGTGTGACGGTCACCGGCGTGCTGGCCGACCTGGCGACCGGCAGCCCGCTCGCCGGCGCCCCGATCGAACTGCAGCAGATCGGTCCGCCGCCCTCCGAGCTGACGATCGCGACGCTCACGACCGACGCGAACGGGGCTTGGAGCTACGCGACTACGGCCACGCAGAACATGCTCCTGCGGGCGCTCCACGAGCCGGCGCCGGCGGCGGTCTCGGACGTCGCAGCAGTCGAAGTCGCCCCCGTTCTCACGCTGAGCCTCGACTCGCAGGCGCCGCTCGTAGTCAGCGGCACGGTGTCGCCGGCGGTCCATCCGATCACGGTCTTTCTGTACAAGGTCGTGCACGGACGCCGGCGCCTGGTCGTGAGCAAGCGAGTGGCGGCCGCCGGCGGGCAGTTCCATGCCCGGCTCAAAACCAAGGGCGCGGGGAGGTACGTCGTGATCACGCAGACGCAGGCGACCGCGCAGTACGTTGCCGCCGCCTCTTCGCCGCTCACGGTCACGCTCTGAGCGGCCCGGCTACCGCTAGCCGAACAGCTTCGGCGCGCGGACGAGCATCCGCAGCTTGCCGGTCGGGCGGACTTTCCCGTGGAGCAGGGCGCGCCACGGCGGGGTGCGGCCGGCGGCGATGTCGACCCAGTCCTCCAGGCGACAGTGGAACGTCAGGTCGGGGTCCTCGGCGCGGCCCGGTGACACCACCGTGTTGACGCCTGAGCCCGTCGCGACCCGCAAGTGCCAGGGCTCGGCGTCGCGGAAGTCCCACTGGATCGTCGCGCCGGGCGCAGCCGAGGCGTTGATCTGCCGGCGCAGGCCGTCGAACAGCATCGCGGTCGCCTCGGGGCTCGGCTTGACGCCGCCGTTTCGCTCCCCGAGGTAGCCGGCGCGGAGCAGCGTCAGCCCGCGCTCGGCGCGCGCTGCCGGGGGCATGTCGAACGGGAGCCCGAGGCGCATCTTCGCCGGGTCGAGGCCGGCCGCACGCAAACGGCCCTCCATCGCCTCGGCGCCCTGGGTGTAGATGTCCTGGAGAGTGAACCCGAACGTGGTCACGTACCGCTCGTCCCAGCCTGGCGGTACGAACACCGCGACCGTGAACGGAAGGATCTCGCGGAGGAGATCGGCGATCGCCGGCTCGCAGTCGGGGTCCTCGCGGACGAGGTCAGCGAGCATCTTGACCCCGAACGCGATGTGGCGCTGCTCGTCGTGGGCGACGTTGGCGATCCCCTCGCGGAAGCCCGGGAGCAGGTCGCGACGGGTCAGCGACTCCTCGATGAAGTGCTGGCCGGGCTGCGCCAACGAGGCCTCGATGACGATGTGGTACAGCGTGATCGCCTGGGCGAGCTTGCACCGGGAGCGGTCGGCGCGCAGCTCGTCGGCCATCCGGTCGAGCCGCTCGAAGACCTTCCGGAAGCCCCACGTCAGCTTCGGCCGGGTCTCATCGAGAGCCGCGCCGACCGAAGCGCCGGCGCCGGCGACCTCGCGCATGAACCGCGCGAACAGGACCGCGTGGCGCGCCTCGTCGACCTGCTGGGTGGCCAGGAAGTACTTCTGTTCCTCGCGCGGGGCGGCGTCGATATACGGCGACAGGTTGTTGGCGACCGCGTCCTCGCCATGGAAGAACAGCGAGTACGTCCACAGTGCGGCCCGGCGCTCGAGGTCGGTGAACACGTGCTTCCACTGCTCGCGGTCGGTCGACAGGTCGAGCTCGGTCGCGCGCCAGTTGCCCTGCTCCCAGCGGGCGTACAGGTCGGCGTAGGAGATCTGATCGGCGGCGATCGAGGCGGTCATCCTTCGCCTGTGTAGTTTGACAGGCTGGTGACGGGAGAGCGTCGCTAGGCGTCGAGCTTGGGCGAGCGCCACGGCTCGCGGAGCCGCCCGCGGATCACGTCGACGAGCTCGCCGATCGGGAGCCGCACCTGCGTGAGGCTGTCCCGGTCGCGTAGCGTGACCGTGTTGTCCTCGAGCGACTGGTGGTCGATCGTCACCGCCCACGGGGTGCCGATCTCGTCCTGGCGCCGATAGCGCCGCCCGATCGCGCCGCCCTCGTCGTACTCCGCCTGGACGTGCTCGCGGAGCTCGCGAAAGACCTCGGCGGCGAGCTCGGGCTGGCCGTCCTTGCGCACGAGCGGGAGCACCGCGACCTTCACCGGCGCGAGGGCCGGGTGCAGGCGCAGCACGGTCCGCTGCTCGCCCTCGATCTCGTCCTCGTCGTAGGCGTCGACGAGGAACGCGAGCATCGCGCGGTCGACGCCGGCGGCGGGCTCGATCACGTAGGGCACGTAGCGATCGCCGGTAGCAGTGTCCACGTACTCGAGCTTCTGGCCCGAGAACTTGGCGTGCTGGGTGAGGTCGAAGTCGCCGCGGTTCGCGATCCCCTCGAGCTCGGACCAGCCGATCGGGAACAGGTACTCGACGTCGCTGGTCGCGCTCGAGTAGTGCGAAAGCTCATCCGAGTCATGGGCGCGCAGGCGCAGGTGGTCCGGCCGCAGCCCGAGCGCCGTCCACCAGTTCATCCGCTCCGCGAGCCAGTGCTGATGCCAGGTGCCGGCCTGGGGCGGGGGGACGAAGAACTCCATCTCCATCTGCTCGAACTCGCGCGTGCGGAAGATGAAGTTCCCGGTGGTGATCTCGTTGCGGAAGCTCTTGCCGATCTGGGCGATTCCGAACGGCGGCTTCTTGCGAGAAAATTGCAGGTAGTTCTTGAAGTTGAGGAAGATGCCCTGGGCGGTCTCGGGGCGCAGATAAACCGTCGCCCCCTCTACCTTCACGGGCCCCACGGTCGTCTCGAACATCAGGTTGAAGTCGCGCGACTCGGTCAAGTCGCAGTCGGGGATCTCGCCGGGATGCTTGGACGGCTTGCGACCGCAGGCGGATTGCTGGATGTGATCGGCACGGAACCGCAGCTTGCAGGTGCGGCAATCGACGAGCGGATCGGTGAAGCCGGCGAGGTGTCCGCTCGCCTCCCACGTCCGCGGGTGCTGGATGATCGCCGAGTCGAGCGCGACCACGTCGTCGCGCTCCTGGAGCATCGCCCTCCACCATTGGTTCTTGACGTTGTTCTTGAGCAGGACGCCGTAATGGCCGTAGTCGTAGCTCGACCCGAGGCCGCCGTAGATCTCGCTGCTCGGGAACACGAAGCCGCGCCGCTTGGACAGCGACACGATTTTGTCCATCGTCACGGCATCGGTCTGAGCGGGATCGTCGGCCACGGCGGCAGATGGTATCTACGTGCGGTGCGCCCGGCCGTTGGCACTCTCCCCTTGAGAGTGCCAAAAGCGAGAGCTATACTTACTGAAGCAATGCCGATCTACGAATACAGGTGCCAGCAGGGCCACACCTTCGAGGTCATGCAGCGGATGAGCGACGATCCGGTCGAGATCTGCGAGACGTGCGAGGCGCCGGTGTCGCGGGTGTTCCATCCGATCGCCGTGCACTTCAAGGGGTCGGGGTTCTACAACACCGACTACGGCACACGCAAGCGCTCCCGCGAGAACAACAGCGAGAAGAGCGAGAAGAGCGACAAGAGCGACAAGAGCGACAGCTCTTCGAGCTCGAGCTCCGGCTCATCGTCGGACTCCGGGTCGTCGTCCAGCTCGAAGAGCTCGGATTCGAAGTCGAAGTCAGACTCAAAGGCGAGCTCGACCGCCTCGAAGTCCTCGGACTGAGCCGACGCGCGGTCTGCGCGCGCGGCGTCAGCCGTTTACGAGCTTGGAGACGGACTGCTGCACCCGTTGGGGCGTGACCGTCAACGAGTCGCCGACCCCCGGGACGTCCTCGCCACCGGTCGGCTCGAGGATCTGCACGGGCGCCGACCCGCCGAGTTCGGATGCCGCGAACATGCTGAGCAGCGTCGGGCCGCCCATGTCCGTGCGGATCGACTGCGGCGCGTACCACGACGCCCACGGCAGGTGGAAGAACGTGTAGGGCGTCAGCAGCTGGCTCTTGATCGCGTTCAGGATCTGCTGCTGGTAGCCCTCCCGCGTGAGGTCGTTGCTGGCCGCGTCGCAGCTGTTCTCCCGGGTGCGGGCTAGCGTCAGCGCCTGGATGCCCGAGAGATGGTGGGTACCGGGCGAGAGGTCAAGCGTCCACCCGCCGTGCTGCGCGCCGCCGCTGATCTCCGAGCAGATCCGCCCGGTCTTGACGTTGACGCCGCCGATCGCGTCGATGAACTTCGGGAAGTTCGCGAAGTTGATGATGATCACGTGGTTGATCTTCAGTCCGGTCAGCGCGTTGACCGTCTTGATCGTCAGCGCCGGGCCGCCGAACGCGTAGGCGGCGTTGATCTTGTTCGTCCCGTGCCCAGGGATCGAGACGAGCGTGTCGCGCGGGATCGACAGCCGGCGTGAGACGCCGCCGCCGACCCGCCACAGCATCAGCGTGTCAGAGCGGCTGCCCGCGTCCGATGTGTTCGCGCCGGCCTCGTGCGTCCCCTTCGGTCGCTGGTCGGTGCCGATCACGAGCACGTTGTTCGCCGAGGTGAGCATGTTTCCGCCCGATGCGAGTGCCGCCTGCGCGTCGGACGGGATGCCGGCTGACTGCGTCGCGGAGCTGATGATGAACACCACCAGCGACAACAGCAGCCACCCGACGATCGCGAGCAAGACGCCGATGATCACCCGCTTCGGAGTGATCCGCCGGCGGGTTCCGCGCTCGGGTCCGCCCTTGTACTTGCGGTAGTCGACAGGGCCGCGAAGCTCGTCGTCCTCGCCGCGCAGGCGAGCTCTCAGACCCTTCGGGCCCGAGCGGTAGAGCTTGTACGGAGGCTGTTCGAGATCACTGGGCATGTGTACGCATATAGTGACGGCATGCCTGGTTGGCGCACCATCGGCGTCGACATGGGCGGTACGAAACTGCTTGCCGGCGCGGTCGATTCCGGGCTCTCGGTCCACCACCGCGCGCAGCGCAATATCAACCGCCTCGACGTCTCCTACCTCCTCGACGTCGTCGTCGACGCCGTCGAAGAGACGATCGCGGGCGCCGGCGAGGAAGTCGCCGCTGTCGGATTTGGCATCCCCAGCTTAATCGATCAACGCACGGGTAACGCAGTGATCGCCGTGAACCTCCCGCTCAAGAACATCATGTTCGCCGACGTGATGGCCGAGCGGCTCGACCTCCCCGTGTTCGTCGACAACGACGCGAACTGCGCCGTGCTGGCCGAGCATCGCGCCGGCGCTGCCCGAGGTTGCAACGAGGTTGTGCTGCTGACGATCGGCACCGGCATCGGCGGCGGGCTGATCATTCGCGGCGAGCTGTACCGGGGGGCGGTCGGGGCGGCTGCCGAGCTCGGGCATGTCGTGATCGACCGCAACGGCCCGCCGTGCCAGGGCAACTGCCCGAACCACGGCTGCGTCGAGTCGCTCGCGTCCGGGACCGCGCTCGCACGCGAGGCGCTGCGGATGGCGCACGAGTGGCCGAATTCAGGGCTCGGCCGCGCCCACGCGCAAGGCCGCGAGCTCGTCGGGCCGCTCGTGACCGAGCTTGCCCACGACGGCGACGAGGCCGCGATCGAGACGATCGCGACGATCGGCCGCAACCTCGGGGTCGCGATCGCAGGCTTCGTCAACACGTTCAACCCCGAGGTCGTCGTCATCGGCGGCGGCGTGATGGGCGCCGGCGAGCTCCTGCTCGGGCCCGTCCGGGCGGAGGTGGCCGCGCGGGCGCTGCCGCCCTCGCGCGATCTGGTCGAGATCGTGCCGGCCGCGTTCGGGGTCGAGGCCGGGATGATCGGCGCCGCGGCGCTCGCGTTCGACGGCATCCGGCAGCGGGCGGAGGCTGGATGAGCGCCGGCCGGCTGATCATCTGCCCGACGCCGATCGGCAACCTCGAGGACGTCACGCTGCGCGTACTCGCGGCGCTCCGCGAAGCCGACATCATCGCCTGCGAGGACACCCGTCACAGTCGCGTGCTGCTAGACCGTTACGGCGTCGGCGGCCGCGTCGTCAGCTACCACGAGCACAACGAGCGCCAGCGGGCCGGCGAGCTCGTGTCGCAGATGCGCGACGGCGCGGTGGTCGCGCTCGTGTCCGACGCCGGCACGCCGCTCGTGTCCGATCCAGGGTTCGTTCTCGTAAAGGCGTGCGTCGCGGCTGGGCTCGCGGTCGAGGTCCTTCCCGGGCCGTCGGCCGCGCTCGCGGCGCTCGTGGCAAGTGCGCTGCCCGCGGACCGGTGGCGGTTCGTGGGTTTCCTCCCCCGCAAGCGAGGCGAACTGCAGGCGACGTTCGCCGCGCCCGAGACGCTCGTCGCGTTCGAGTCTCCGCGGCGGGTGGCGGCGTCGCTGCAGGCGCTCGCCGAGCTCGACCCCGAGCGGCCGGTGGCCGTGTGCCGCGAGCTCACCAAAATCCACGAGGAGGTTGTGCGCGGGACCGCCGCCGAACTGGCCGCGCGCTACGCCGGCGACCCGCCCCGGGGCGAGGTCGCGCTCGTGGTCGGCGCGGCTCCGTCGGTCGCCGACGAGATCGGGCCGTCGCTCGACGCACTGCGCCGGCTCGTCGCGGCCGGCGCCAAGCCACGCCCGGCGGCGTCGGTCGTGTCCGAGCTGACCGGAGTTCCCGCCAACCGGCTGTATCGCGCGCTGACCTTCGACGAGTGAGATGCGCCAGCGAGAGCCGATCCCTCCGTCAGCCCACCGGTCGCTCGCTCCTCGGACCCGCCTGCCAGCCGGAGCGCCGGGGTCGGTGCTTCGGCTCCAGGGGGCGGCTGGGAACGCCGCTGTCGCTCGCCTGATCGGCCGCCGCGCCCTCCAGCGCGATCGCAAGCTGCCCGTCGATCCGACCAGCCTCGCCGACTACTCGGAGGTCCGCGGCGAGATCACGTTCGACACTGCTCACAACAGTCCGGTCAAGGATGTTCCCGAGCTGTTCAAGCCCAAGGGTGCTCGTTTCCCGGAGCGCGACGGGTTCGACGTCTCGTACCACTTCTCCACGGGCATCGCCGCCGACCCCGGCAAGGAGAGCGTGGTCGAGACCGGCCTGAAGAACATCGCGCGCGCTCTGTTCAACCTTGCGTCGACGTCGACGGGCGCGGTCAAGAAGGGGCAGACAACCATCATGAAGCTCGATCTCGAGCGATTCGGGGGCCACGATGGCCGGTATCGGTTCACGTCGGTCGCGGGCAAGACCGCGACTCAGGTTGAGATCCTGATCGAGTTCCTGGGCGCGGCCCCGGCTGCTCTCAGCAGCTGGGACGCACTCGGAGAGAAGGGGCGGCAGAAGCTGATCGACAGGTTCGCCAGGTTCGGGTTCACGTGGGGCGACGGGGACGTGGCCTGGGGCTACGACAAGAAGGCGCAGGTCATGCAGGCGATCGCGCTGATTCCCGATTCCGTGCTGAACGAGGTGAGCGGAGTCACCTGGGAGCGCGGGAAGGCACAGACCGGCTCCTCCGGCGAGGGGGGCGACTACATGGGCGGATCCACCCCCAAGATCACGCTCTATACATCCGCATTCGACGACGACTTGACCGTGATCGAGCTAGTCGCGCACGAGCTCGGTCACCGGCTCGGCTTCCGGCCACACGAGCGCAGGCCCGCGGACAACGCGCGCCATGATCAGACGGACTACCGCACCGCCGCGGGCGCGCTCGCGCAGGCCCCGACCGAGTACGGCCGCAGGGCGTTCAAGGAGGACTTCGCCGAGGGTTTTGCGCTGTTCATCGAGGAGCCCGACACGCTCAAGCTGATCCGCCCTGAGCTGTTCGACTACTTCACGAACCTTCTCAAGGGGTTGCCGGCGCCTTAATAGGGGCCGCCTTCGGCGGCGTCCGTGGGGCCGGTTCCGCCGGACTTCCGTGTCCGGCGGTCCTGGTGGCGATCACGCCGGCCGGGCACGGATGCCCGGCCCTCCCGGCTGCGGCCCGCTCGGCATCCGGCCTCGCCTGATCGGGCCGGCCGCGAGTCATCCGGCTGCCCCAGGGACGCCGAGCGCAGCGGGGCCCAATAAAGTCAGATGTAGAGATGTCCTTCTACATCACCACCCCGATCTACTACGTGAACGCGCAGCCGCACCTCGGCCACGCGTACACGACGATCGCCGCCGACGTGGTCGCGCGGCACATGCGCCAGCGCGGCGAGGACGTGTTCTTCCTGACCGGCACCGACGAGCACGGCGAACCGGTTGCCGACGCAGCCGCCGCTCTGGGCATCGAGCCGCGCGAGCTTGCCGACCGGAACGCCGAGAAGTTCAAGGCGCTCACCCCGATCCTCGACGCCACCAACGACTTCTTCATCCGCACCTCCGACGAGGAGCACGAGGCCCGCGTGCAGGAGGTGCTCCAGCGTGTGCACGACAACGGCTACACGCACAAGGGGATCTACGAGGGGTGGTACTGCCCGCGGTGTGCGGACTTCAAGGTCGAGAACGAGATCCTCGAGGGCAACCGCTGCCCGATCCACGAGATCGTGCTCGAGCGTCACCAGGAGGAGAACTGGTTCTTCCGGCTCTCAGCGTTCCAGGGGCCGCTCGAGCGGCTGTTCGACGGGCAGTCCGATTTCGTGATGCCGCCACACCATTTCAACGAGGCACGGTCGTTTATCGCGTCGGGCCTCCAGGACATCTCGTTGTCGCGCAAGCGGCTCAAGTGGGGGGTCACCGTCCCCTGGGACCACGAGCACGTGTTCTACGTCTGGTTCGACGCGCTGCTGAACTACTACACGGCGCTGGGGTACGCGCGGCCGGGTGACGACTTGACTGCGCGCTTCTGGCCGGCCACGTACCACCTGATCGGGAAGGACATCCTCAAGTTCCACACGATCTTCTGGCCGGCGATGCTGATGGCGGCGGAGCTGCCGGTCCCCCAGCACGTGTTTGTCCACGGCTTCCTGCTCGGCTCCGACGGCCGCAAGATGAGCAAGTCGCTCGGGAACGTGCTCGACCCGTTCGAGGTGATCGAGAGCTACGGCACCGACGCGCTCCGCTTCTACCTGATGCGCGATGTGTCGTTCGGCGGCGACGGGAGCGTCGGGATCGACGCGGTCCGCGCGCGCTATGAGAGCGAGCTGGCCAACGATTACGGGAACCTCGCGAGCCGGACGATCGCGATGCTGCTCCGGTATCGCGATGGGTCGACTCCCGCGGTGGCGACCGATCCGGAGCTGGTGGGTGCTTTTGAGGCCCTCTCGGCCGACGTGGCCACGTTGCTGGACCGGCTCGAGGTCACCCAGGCGCTCGAGCTGATCTGGCAGCGCGTCCGGCGGCTGAACCGCTATGTCGAGGAGCGCGCGCCGTGGCAGCTCGCGCGCGATCCCGAGGCGGCCGGCGCGCTCGACGAGACGCTCGCGTCGCTGGCCGAGGGAGTGCGGGTCGTCAGCGTCCTGCTTCACGCCTACATGCCGGCGAGTACCGCGCGGGCGCTCGACGCGCTTGGGGCGCCGCGGTTCGACTACGAGGTCGCGTCGTTCGCGCCACGCACCACGGGCGGTTCGGCCAGCGCGCTCGAGCCGCTGTTCCCGAAGCGCGCGTGATCGACAGCCACACGCATTTGGAGCTGTGCGAGCCGCCCGACACGGAGCTCGTCGCCGCGGCCGCCGAGGCCGGCGTAAGCCGGATCGTCACGGTCGGGACGGACGGCGCGTCTTGCCGCGCGGCGCTCGCCGCGGCCGAGAACTTCCCACAGGTGTACGCCGCGGTCGGGCGCCATCCGAACAGCGCCACCGGGTTCGATGACGCCGACCTCGCCGAGCTCGAGGCGCTCGCGTCGCACCCGAGGTGCGTCGCGATCGGCGAGACCGGTCTCGACTACTACCGCGACTACGCGCCCGTCGACGATCAGAAGCGGGCGTTCGCGGCTCAGATCTCGCTGGCGCGACGTGTCGGCAAGCCGCTGGTGATCCACACGCGAGCGGCCGAGGACGACACGCTCTCGATGCTCGACGAGCTTGCCGGCGGGGTCCGGGTGATTCTCCACTGCTTCTCGATGCCCGACCGGATCGACGAGTGCCTCGCACACGAGGGCTGGTGGTTCTCGTTCGCCGGCAACGTCACCTATCCGAAGGCCTCGGAACTGCGCGTGGCCGCGGTCCGGGTGCCGGCCGACCGGCTGCTCGTCGAGACCGACGCGCCGTACCTGTCACCCCAGGCCCGACGCGGCAAGCCCAACCAGCCCGCGCACGTCGCGTTGACGGCCGCGGCGCTCGCGATCGAGCGACGGATGCCGTACGACGAGCTGGACGGCGCGATCGAGCGCAACGGTGCCGAGGTGTTCGGGTGGTCAAGCTAGGCCAGAACTTCCTGGTCGACCGCAACATCCTGGACGTGATCGAGCGGCTCGCGGAGCTGTCGCCGGACGACGTCGTGCTCGAGATCGGCGGTGGGCAGGGGGTCCTGTCGTCACGGTTGGCGTCTCAGGTCGCCTATCTGCACGTGGTCGAGATCGACCGGCGGCTCGAGCCCGTGCTCCGCGAGTCGTTGGTTGGATTTTCCAACGTGATGGTTCATTTTTCCGACGCGCTCGAACTCGACGTCGCGTCGCTGGATCCGCCGCCGACAGCCGTCGTCGCGAACCTGCCCTATGGGATCGCGGCCACCGTGATCCTGCGGACGATCGACGAGCTGCCGTCGGTCGGGTCGTGGGTGGTGATGGTCCAACGCGAGGTCGGCGAGCGACTCGCGGCGGCGCCGGGATCGAGCGCGTACGGCGTGCCGTCGGTGCTCGCCCAGCTGGCCTGCGAGGTTCGCGTGTTGCGGCCGGTGGCGCGGACCGTGTTCCGGCCGGTGCCGCGCGTCGACTCGGTTCTGGTCGGATTGCGCCGGCTCGACGGGGCGGTCGTCGATCCGGGGGTGCGGTCGCTCGTCCACGACGCGTTCGCGCACCGGCGCAAGGCGCTCGCGGGGTCGCTGGCGCTCGCGCCCGGGGCGCCGGCGGGCGTGAGAGAGCGGGCGCGTTCGGCATTGGTTGACATGGGGCATCCGCCCGACGAGCGCGCCGAGCGGCTTTCGCCGGCGGAGTTCTCCGAGCTCGCGGCGAGGCTGGCGGCTCGATGAAGCTGGTCGCCAAGGCGCCCGGCAAGGTCAACCTGAGCCTGTTCGTCGGCGGGCGCCGTGACGATGGGCGCCACGAGCTGATCACGCTGATCGAGTCGGTGTCGCTGGCGGACGAGCTCGAGCTCGTAACGCGCGCGGCGCTCGACGACGAGGTCGTGTGCCCGGGGGTCGAGGAGCCGAACATCGTCGCGCGCGCGCTGGCGGGGCTCCGCGCGTGCGGTTGGAATGCGCCTCGAGTCCGGGTGACGATCACCAAGCGCATCCCGGTCGCCGCCGGCATGGGCGGCGGGTCGGCGGATGCGGCGGCCGTGCTGCGGATGGCGGCGCGGGTGGCGCGGGTCGACGATTCCGCGGTGCAGAAGCTAGCGGCCGAGCTCGGCTCCGACGTGCCGAGCCAGCTCACGCCCGGGCTCGTGCTCGGGACGGGCGCGGGCGACGAGGTCGAGCTCAGGGAGCCGCTCGCGCCCCACGCGTTCGCGGTCGTGCCGCTCGCGCACCGGCTGTCGGCGGCATCGGTGTACGCGGAGGCCGATCGTCTCGGCGTCGGCCACAACGAACTCGAGTTCGCGGCCAGGCTGCCGGATCTGTGGTCCTCGCTCGCCCCAGGGGCGCGCCTCCCGGAGCGCTTGCTGGTCAACGAACTCGAGCCCGCGGCCGTGTCGCTGTGCCCGGAGATCGAGCCTGCTCTGGCGGCGGTGCGCGCCGCCGGCGCGGACCATGTCTTCGTCTCGGGCTCGGGGCCGACGGTCGCCGGGTTATTCTGGGACCCGCCCGCCCCGCCCGCCCCGCCCGCCCCGCCCGCCCCGCCCGCCCCGCTCCCGGTCGATGGCCGCGGTCGCGCGGAGGCTGCGGCGATTGCCCTGGCACCTCAGTACCCTGGCGCGTGCTGCGCGGTGCCGGTGCCGCGCGACTTCGGATTTCCGCTGTTTGCGTGAAGGTCTGGCGGCGGCGCTGGTCGAATCCGTACCGGAGCGCGCCGCGGTCGTCGGTCATCGCCACCATCGGTCACAATTTGGGCGACATCCATGACTAACCAGCACATCACCTACCTGGTCGCCGCGGGTCTTGGCGTGCTCGGTCTGATCGCGTACCTGCTGCTCGTGGTCGTTCCCGCGGTCACGGCATACCGGCGCGTCGCCGAGCGCGTGGTCGCCTTCGCGCTGTCGGCCTACGTCCTCGCCGCGTTCGTCGGGGTTGGTGTGCTGGTCGGCGCCGTGGTCGTGGTCGAGTGGCCCAGGGTGTTCTGACCCGAACCGGGACGGCGCCGCTTGGCTGACCGCGCCCAGGAGCAGACCGGGGCGGCCGCGCCCGACCTGGCTGCGCTGGCCGCGATCACCGACGCCGTCGAGGACGGGGCCGGCCTGCCGGCGATCCTTCGCGCGGCGGCGCGGGCGCTCGACACGAGCCTGATCCTGATCGATCGCTCGGCGACCGTGCTGGCCGTCGCGGCCCGTTCGCCGGCGGACGAGCGCTCGCTGATGCGCGACGCCGACGACGTGACGACGATCGAGCTGAAGGTGGCCGAGTCGACCGTCGGGCGGCTGCGGATGCGGGCGTCCGATCGGCCGACCGACGCGTCGCTGCTGCGGCTCGTCACGACCCTGATCGCGTCCGAGGTCGAGCGGGTCAGGGCGCCCGAGCGCGCGTCCGAGGAGGCCGCGACAAGCTTCATGCGGGCGGTGCTCGACGGGCGTATCGAAGGCCGCGAGGACCTGATCGCGCGGGGGAAGGAGCTCGGCACGGATCTGAGTCCGGGCGCGGGCGTGGTGATCATCCGCGCCCACCCGCGCAACCCGACCGAGGAGGACTGGCGCCGGCGACTGCTCGCGCTCGCCTCGCGGGGTGCGCGGTCGATCGCGCCGGGCGCGATCGCGGCGCCGACCGCCGAGGAGGCCGCCGAGATCGCGGTGCTGCTGCCAGATGCCGACGGCGAGACCGGGCGGCGCGCGGTGTCGGCGATCCTGCGCGAGCTCGAGTCGGGGCTGCCCGGGTTCGCGTTCGCGGCCGGGCGCAGCCGGCGCGTTCAGGACCCGCTCGAGCTGCACCGCGCGCGCAACGAGGCGCTGCTCGCCGCGAACGTGGTCGAGGGCGACCAGGAGCGGGTTGAGCTCGGATATGAGGACACCGGGACGTATCAGCTGCTGCTGCCGTACATGAGCGACCCCGCCGAGCTGCGGCGGTTCTACGACGAGACTGTCCGGCCGCTGGTCGCCTACGACGAGCAGTACGAGACCGACCTGCTCGGAACGCTGTCGACGTTCCTCGAGTGCGATGCCAACGTCAACGCCACCGCGCAGCGGCTGATCACCCACCGCCACACGGTGCGGTACCGGTTCGAGCGCGTGCGCGAGCTGACCGGGCTCGACGTGTCCTCGACCGACGGCCGCGAGAAGCTGTCGCTCGGGCTGAAGGCGATGCGCGTGCTCGGTATCGCGCCGCCCCGCGGTCCCGCCCATGAGCGAGGGGCCGAGGGCGGACGGGTGCCCCGGTAGGCTGCGCCGGTGATCGTGCGTAGGCGGGTGGGGTCGCCCTGGGCGGTGGGTCGAGGCGGGTAGGGTGCCGACGATGAACGGACCCGGGCCCGTTGTGGTGATCATGGCGCGGGCGCCGCGCGCCGGCGAGGTCCGGCGCGCGCTCGAGCCGCTGCTCGGCCGCGAGGGCTGCCTCGACCTGCAGTCGGCGCTGATCGCCAACGCCGCGGCCTGGGCCCGTGAGGTCTCGCCTGCGCCGGTCCATGTCGCCCACGACCCTCCCGACGCCGGCGCCGAGCTGCGGGCGCTCGTCGGGGCCGACGCCGTGATGTTCCCGCAGAACGGCGAGGGGATCGCCGGGCGGCTCGCCGACGCGTCGGCCCGCGTGCTCGCCCGCGCCGGCGGCCCGCTGCTGATCGTGTGGCCCGATCTGCCGCGCTTTCGCCGCGTCCATGCCGCCGGTGCGCTCGACGACCTGAACGCCGGCTGCGATGTCGTGCTCGGCCCCGCGATCGACGGCGGCCTGTACCTGGTCGGGATCGCCCGGCCGCTGCCCGACCTGTTCGCGCTGCCCGAGCAGACGTGGCGCCACGACGTGATGGGGGTGGCGCTGACCGCGATCCGCGACGTCGGCTACGAGGTGGGGATCCTGCGCGCGGAGCGGGCGCTGCACCGGCCGGCGGACGTCCGCGCGGCCCTGGCCGACCCGCTGCTCCCGGAGGGCATGGCGGCGATCCTTCGCCGCCGGCGGTAGGGCTCAGGCCCTCGGGCTCGGCTATTCGTCCAATTCGGTTTGGGGCGGCTAATCGGTGGTCTCCGCGCCACCGAAAGATCACATGACGCGCGCGAGCACATCGTCGCTGCTGCTCGCGCGCGCAATCGATCCATCCACCAGCCATGCTCCGCGTCTCAAGGCCCCCGCACGCCGAATCATCCATGCCCCGGAGCGCGGGCAACTTCCGATTGCCCGGGCGCGGGTTTCTCAAGCACCGGCGGGGTTGGGTCGATCTCCCGGCTGTGAACAACGGATTTGGGCATCGGGTGCGCGCTCGTGTGACTTCGCACGAGGGGTTTACCTTGATCGAGGTCCTGGTCAGCGCGCTGCTCGTGTTGCTGATCTCGGCCGCTGTCGCCGAGGCGCTCGTGACGAGCAGCGACTTCACCGGCTACACGCGCAACCACTACCAGGCCGACGTCGTCGCCCAGCAGGACCAGGAGCGCATGAAGGCCATGTCGGACTCGCAGCTGACTGCCCTTCACCAGACCAGGACCGTCACGCTGAACAACACCCAGTACACGGTCACCTCGACCGCGACGTTCCTCGACGCCACCGGTGGCTCGAGCTGCACCTCCCGGGGCGCGGCGTACTTCAAGCTGACCTCGACCGCCACCTGGACCGGAGCGGTCGGGGGCGCCGGGAAGAGCGTGACCGAGGAGTCGCTGATCACGCGATCGCTTTCGGGCAGCATGGTGGCGACGGCCAACGACCAGACCGCGTCGCCGCTTGCCGGCGTGAACATCAACGCGAACGGCCAGAACACGAGCTACACGACGTCCGCGGTCACCGACCAGAACGGTTGCGTCGCGTTCGCCGGCCTTCCGAGCGATAGCTACACCCTCACCTACACGGATCTGGGCTACGTCGACGTCAACGGCAACTCGAGCCCGACCCAGACCCAGTCGGTGAACCAGACCTCGACGTCCGCAGCAAACGCGGAAGTTATGGGACTCGCCGGGAGCGTCAGCCCGACGTTCTACACCGTGAACTCGAGTCATACGACCCTGCCCGCAGCCGGATATGAGCTGTCCTACTACGGGAGCGGCAACGGCAACAAGATGTCGGCCGCGAAGAGCGTGGGCTCGCAGACCACCTCCCAGGCAACGCTCACCGCCTCGAGCCTGTTCCCGTTCTGGGCGTCGACGAGCACGACGTACACCAACAACTACCAGTTGTGGGCGGGCGCGTGCGAGCAGGAGCAGCCGCTGCAGCCGCCGACCGGGTCTGGCACGGCGACTGTCGGGGCCGGAGCGGTCGGGACGTCGCCGAGTGGCGGGACGCCCACGGTGGCGGAGCCGGCGATCGACGTGGCCGTCAAGTACAACGGCTCCTACGTCGCCCCGGGCCAGGTTTGGGTGACGTTCACGGGCAGCGGCACCGGCGGAGCCTGTTCGGATAAGTGGCAGAACATCCCAGTCGCCGGAACCGAACTGGTCTCCGGGGTGACCAAGTACATCTATCCCGCCCCGTTCGCCAGCACCGCGGCGGTGGGCGCATCGAACGCAAGCGCGACGGGTGATCCCGGCAATATCACGGTGTGCGTGCAGTACACGACCGGGACCACAACGCGTCACGAGTCGACGACCGCGATGACGAACACGAACTTCACCGCGCCCACGTCGCTACCGGCAACCATGGATCTCAAGAATGACACGACAGGGACCGGCCACACGGCGTCGGCGAGCGGCCCATGCACCTGAACGCGGCACACAAGCGAGTCCGCGGGCGGATCCGCCAGGAGGCCGGATTCACCCTCATTGAGCTCCTCGTGACGATGGTCGCCGGGATCGTCGTCCTGTCGGCGCTGTACACAATTCTCGACGTCACGCTCCGCCAGACCACGAACACCTTCACTCGGGTCGATGCGAGTGGACGCGCCAACTCGGTGCTGGCCGGTGTCGAGAACGAATTGCACTCGGCGTGCGTCGCCGACAGCGAGACCCCGGTGCAGGGTGGTGCCGACGGGACCCAGGTCAGCGACTCGAACGATCTCGTGTTCCTCAGCCAGTACGGGACGGCGGCGAGTCCGACTCCCGTCGAGCACAGGATCACCTACAACTCGACCACCAAGCAGCTCACCGACTACAGCTATACGAGCAGCGGCGGGCAGGCCCCGAACTGGACGTACGGCACGACGCCGTCGAGCACCAAGCTTCTGCTCACCAACGTGACCCAGAACGGGTCGACGCCGATCTTCCAGTACTTCGCGTACGAGCCTTACACCGACGCCAACGGCAACACCGACATGATGCTGATGGACGGAAGCGCCTCGGTGCCGGGTACGACATCGCTGCCCAATCCCGACCCGCTGCCGGTCTCGGGCGGGCTGTCCGCGACCAACGCTGCGGCGACCGCGGAAGTGATCATCAGCATGGTCGTGGGTGGCGCCGGGCACGACCACGAGAACACCAACATCCTCGGCACCGCCACGCCGATCACCGATTCGGTCGTGTTCCGGTTCACCCCGGTCGCCGACGAGTCTGGTGCAGGCACGACCTTCGGACCATGCGAATGACGTCGACACTCACCTTCCTGCGAACGCTCCGCCGGCGCCTGGCCGAGGAGCACGGCTTCACGATGGTCGTCGCGCTCGGCGTGCTGATGGTCACGAGCCTCCTGATCGGCGCGGTGTACGTCGCCGTCGACGGCGGCGTCCAGCAGAGCCAGCGCGATCTCAACGGCCAGCGCGCGTATTACGCGGCCCGCGCCGGCGAGAACGCGTTCCTCTACCAGCTCAACCAGAACCCGAACTTCTGGAGCACGTGCTCGAACGACTACCAGCCGACGCCGACGGCGGTCCCCGGCTCGAGCACCGGCGGGATGTACTCGTTCGTTCCGGTCTACAACCCTGGCTACGGCAACTCCAGCTGCACCACGACCAACGCGATCTCGGCCCTGATCGACACGAACACGGGGAGCCTGCGAATCGAGTTCACCGGGTACTCAGGTCCGCCCAATGCGTCGGGCACCCCGAGCGTCCAACGGACGATCGTCGCGAGCTTCCGCAAGCCGAGTCCGCTCGACTTCCTCTGGTACACCGACCATGAGATGGAAGACCCGCAGTTGAACTCGAGCTGCGCCGGGGAGAAGTACTACTACCAGTACACGGGCAGCTCGAACCCGCCGAGCTCGTGTGAGATCAACTGGATCACCGGCGACAAGATGAGCGGCCCGATGTACACCAACGACCAGTACCTGATCTACTCGGGCGCCAGCCCAGTGTTCGGTCGAGCGGGCAGCGAGGACCAGATCGAGAGCAGTGCGCCGGAATCGAGCGTCTGCGTCAGTAACAACTGTCAGAGGGCGAGCTTCAACGGCCAGGGCGCGGTGGCGGGAGCCACAACGGTGCCGCTTCCGCAGAGTGTCTCGAGCACCCAGCTACTGGCCGACGCCACCGCGAGCGGTGACGTGTTCACCGGCACCACGACGATCAACCTCAACGGCGGCTCGGCCACGATCAGCAACTGCGGGGGCACGACCTCATCCGCATCGTGCACCTCGGGGTGGGTGAACCAGACGGTGACGAGCCTGCCGTCGATCATCTACGTCAAGAGTGGGACCAACTGCCCCTCGACCTATTCCGCCTCGACGTACGCGAAGAACTCCGCCGGCTATTACTACGGCGCCTGTGGAGATGTCTACGTCCACGGCAATTACACCCAGCCGCTCACGATCGTCTCCGACCACGACATCATCATCATGGCCAACACCACCGGCCTCTCGAGCCCCGGAATCACGACAACGACCGACGCGAGCGGCAACCCGACCGGTGGCGCGACGCTCGGGCTCGTCGCCGGCGACTTCGTCCGCGTCATGCACGCTTCGGGCGTGACCCCGACCGCGGTGACGATCGATGCCGCGATCCTGACGCTGGCCCACTCGTTCATGGTCGACAACTACGGCACCGACTCGGCCCCCACTGCGCCCACGCTGACCGTGCACGGCGCGATCGCCCAGCGGTATCGAGGCATCGTCGGTACGGTCGCCGGCGCCGGCTACGTCAAGAACTACTTCTACGACGACCGGCTCAAGGTGTTGCTGCCGCCGTTCCTGTTCTCCCTGTCGACTGCCGGATGGCAGGTGTCGCGGGAGACGCTGTGTACGCCCAACAGCAACTCCAGCAGTTCGGTCAGCTGCGCGTACCAAGGGTCCTGACCCGATCGCCGGCGGCCGGCACGCGTCGCGGGTGGTGCTGTGGCGCGCCCAGCGGACAGCGATCGTGGAGTGGGCCACTGGGGGGCAGGGACTCGAACCCCGATCTCCGGGACCAAAACCCGGCGTCGCTGCCAGTTGGACGACCCCCCAACAGGGTTTCCAGCAGCGAGCAATCTAGCAACGGTAGTGCAGTGGCCGGCGCGTATTTCCGTCCGCAACAAATGCGAACAGATGTTCGTGCCAGCATATTCCGAGAACGAGGCCAGAGAGGCCGTTGCGTCGTCGCTCTGTTACTCGGACGCCCTGCAGAAGCTGGGTCTCCGGCCAGCAGGCGGCAATCACCGGCTCTTTCGCAAATACGTGGACGAGATCTGGCAAATCCCGACCGATCACTTCGATCCCGAAAAGGCCCGCGCGGCAAAGGTGAGCCGACATCGACCTGTGCCGCTCGAGCAGGTGCTGACGACCAACTCGACATACAACAGGTCGACGCTCAAGCGACGACTCTACGAATCCGGGCTGAAGGAACGAAAGTGCGAGATCTGCGGCCAGAGCGAGGAATGGCGCGGGGTTCAGATGTCGCTCATCATCGACCACATCAACGGGGTTCCGGACGACAACCGGCTCGAGAACCTGCGCATCGTCTGCCCAAATTGCGCTGCCACACTCGAAACGCATTGCGGTCGTAAGAACCGGCTCGACGAGCGCGAATGTGCGCTCTGCGGCATTCGGTTCCTACCGCGGGCTCGCAAACAGCGCTACTGCTCGAGGGACTGCGGGATGAGGCATAGCAACGGACGGAGGCGTCCCAAGCTTCAGACCCGCAAGGTCGAGCGTCCCTCCTACGAACAGCTAATGGCCGACGTGAGTTCGATGAGCTTCCTGGCGATCGGCCTCAAGTACGGTGTCACGGACAGCGCGGTGAGGAAGTGGATTCGGTGGTACGACTATCAGCGTGAGATGGAGGCGTGGGAACGCCAGGAAGAGCGCGCGAGGCAAAACCGGGCTTGATCTCGCGGAACGCCCGCCACAACTCACCGCGCCGGGCCTCTGGCGAGCCACGCGCCGCCGGTGCCGTCGCGAGCGAGCGCGCCGGCAAGCCACGCGCCACCGCCGATCGCCTACGATCATGCCGTGGCCGCGCCTGTCGTCGTGATCCTTGCCGCCGGGCAGGGTACGCGGATGCGATCCGCGACGCCGAAGCTGCTTCACGAGGTGTGTGGCCGGGCGATGATCGCCTGGCCGGTGGAGGCTGCCCGCGCGGCCGGCGCCGCCAAGGTGGTTGTCGTCGAGGGCCCGGGGCGGCCGCTCGAGGGGTCGCTGGACGGCGACGTGACGGTGGTGGTGCAACAGGAGGCTCGCGGCACGGCGGATGCGGTCAAGGCGGCCTCGACGGACATTGGTCCCGACGACACGGTGGTCGTGCTGAATGGCGATCACCCGCTGGTCACGGCCGACACCCTCGCCGGCCTGGTGGAGGCGCACGCCCGGTCGGGCGCGGCGGCTACGCTCGCGACCGCGGTACTCGACGACCCGAGCGGCTACGGGCGAGTGGTGCGGGCACCGGACGGCACGGTCGAGCGCGTGGTCGAGACCAAGGCTCCGGGCGACGCCACCGAGCTCGAGTTGCGGATCCGCGAGATCAGCACCGGCATCTACGCGTTCGAGGGTGCGGCGCTGCTCGCGGCGCTCGACGAGGTCCGCGCTGATAATGCGCAGGGCGAGCTGTATCTGCCCGACGTGGTGCCGATCATCCGGGCGACCGAGCGAAGCGTCGGCGCGTACGAGATCGACGACGCCAGTGAGCTCGGCGTCAACGACCGGGTGGGGCTGGCGGCGGTCCGGGCGGTGGCGCAGCGCCGGATCCATGATCGCCACATGCTCGCCGGGGTCACGATCGTCGATCCGGCGACGACGGTGATCGACGTCGACGTCCAGATCGGGCAGGACGCGGTGATCGCGCCGTTCTCGAGCCTGCATGGCGCGACCGAGATCGGCGCCGGCGCCACCGTCGGCCCGCTGTCGACGCTGATCGACACCCGCGTCGGCGCGCAGGCGAACGTCATCCACTCCTACGTGAACGGAGCCGACGTCGGCGACCGGGTCAGCGTCGGGCCGTTCGCGTACCTGCGTCCGGGCGCGGTCCTGCGCGAGGGGTCGAAGGCGGGCGCGTTCGTGGAGATCAAGAACTCGGACATCGGCCCCGCCGCGAAGGTGCCGCACCTGTCGTACATCGGCGACACGGACATCGGCGAGGGGACCAACATCGGCGCTGGGACGATCACGGCGAACTACGACGGAAAGAACAAGAACCGCACGTCGATCGGGGCGGGCGCGTTCGTAAGCGTGGACACGATGCTCGTCGCGCCCGTGAGTCTCGGCGACGGCGCGTATACCGCCGCAGGCTCAGTGATCACCGAGGATGTGCCCCCCGGAGCGCTCGGGATCGCCCGCTCGCGGCAGCGCAACGTCTCGGGCTACGGCGAACGTCGCAAGCAGCGGGATTCGAGCTCGCGCGATGGTCAAGTCGGCGATAAGAATGTGCCCGAGGACGCTGGCCCGGGTAGCAGTGATGCGCGAGAATCCACCAAGTCGCCCGAGTAGTTCCGAGCTGCCGATCCATCCCCACTCGTTCCTAAACTCGATGCCACGATGAGCCTGCTGGAGCCGACTCTGACCGCCGCGAGCGAGCTGCAGCTGGCGTACAGCAAGCGGCTGATGCTGGTCTCGGGTCGCGCCAATCCGGGCCTGGCCGCAAGGATCGCCTCCAAGCTCGGCGTCGAGCTCGGCGGGATGACGCTGAAGACGTTCACGAACGGCGAGGTCTACTGCCGCTACCAGGAGTCGGTCCGCGGCGCGGACGTGTTCATCGTGCAGCCCACGTGCGGCAACCCGGACACCGGGCTCAGCGCCAACGACGCGCTGATGGAGCTGATGGTCATGGTCGACGCGGCCGTCGGCGGCTCCGCTCACCGCGTGATCGCCGTCACCCCGTGGTACGGCTACTCGCGCCAGGACAAGAAGTCGATGCCGCGCGAGCCGATCAGCGCCCGGATGGTCGCGCGCATGCTCGAGTCGGCCGGGATCGACCGGATCCTGACGATGGACCTCCACCAGGGCCAGATCCAGGGCTTCTTCCAGAAGCCGTGCGACCACATGACCGCGCTGTTCATGCTCACGCAGTACTTCCGGGACCTCGGCCTCGACGATCTGGTGGTGGTGGCGCCCGACGCCGGCCGGGTCAAGCTGAACAAGCAGTTCGCGCAGAAGATCGGCGCCGACCTGGCGATCCTCAACAAGGAGCGCCCCAACCAGCAGGTTGCCGAGATCGGGTACATCATCGGCGACGTGGCGGGCAAGAACGCCGTCCTCGTCGACGACATCATCGACACGGCCGGGACTCTGCGCGCGGCCGCCGAGGCGGTGTACGAGGCCGGCGCCAAACGCGTCTACGCGGCCGCCACCCATGGCGTGTTCTCGGGGCACCCGTGGGGTCAGCTCGCGGCGGCGCGGCTTGAGGAGATCGTCGTCACCGACACGATTCCGCTCCCCGCCGGCGCACCGGACAACGTGCGCGTCTTGTCGTGCGCGGACCTGCTCACGAGCTCGATCCGCCAGATCTTCACGGACGGATCCGTGAGCGACGTGTTCGGCGGCGAGAACCAGCTGTTCTAGGGGCTCGGCTGCCGGCGGACGAGCCGAATCGGAGACGAGGCCCACCAGGCGAATGGGAGAGCGTGACGATCCGTGGCTCGGCCGGCGCGCCCAGAGCACCCGCGCCGCGGCCTTGATGGAACTGCTCGGGCTGAGCGACGAGGAGCTCTGCCGGACGCTCGACACCGATCCGCTCACGCTACTCTCGGGGCAGCTCGAGCACCGAGGCGAGTTGCCGATCCTGCTCGACCTGCTCGACGAGGCGTCCGAGCGCGCCGGGCCGGCGGTGCTCAGGCGCTGGGTCCGCGCGGCCGGCCCGTCGGGTCGGCCGATCGATGCGCTCCTGAGCCGCGACTTCGGCGCGTTCGAGAGCGCGCTGGCGGAGCTCGCCGAGCGCGGCTTCGTGCTCCGGGGCGGCGGCTGAAGCGACCGTGAACCAGCCGCTCGTCCACACGCTGCGTGTCCGCTACGGCGAATGCGACCTCCAGGGGATCGCGTTCAACGCCCACTACCTCACGTACTTCGACACGAGCATGACCGAGCTGTGGCGCGCCGCGTACGGGAGCTACCGGGCGATGCTCGACCGCGGGATCGACATCGTGCTCGCCGAGGCCGAGCTGCGATTCCGCATGCCGGCGCGGTTCGACGACGAGCTCGCGCTGTCGGTGGCGATCACCCACATGGGCAACACCAGCATCCTCACCCGGCACGCTGCGCGTTGCGGCGGCGAGCTTGTGGCCGAGGGCGACCTGCGTCACGTGCTCGTCGACCTGGGGACGCTCGAGAAGACCCCGATCCCCGACTGGGCGCGGGACGGACTCGAGCCGTGGCGGGTGCCGGACGACGCGCCGGAATAGCGTTCAGCCCGACCCCAGGGGTAGGAGGAGAGCGATGCCGTCAGAGCACGAGACGATCTTCACGATGGAGGCGACGCCGGTGAAGTTCGGCCGCGGCGCGTCCGCCGAGGCCGGCTGGGAACTGAAGCGGCTGGGCGTACGACGGGCGATGCTGGTCACCGATCCCGGTGTCGCGGCGCTCGGCTATCCCGAGCGGATCAAAGGGCTGATCGAGGCCGAGGGGATCGACGTCGTCCTCTACGACCGAGCCCGGGTCGAGCCCACGATCGAGTCCTTCCGGGACGCCGTCGAGTTCGCTCTCGAGCATGAGGTCGATGGGTTCGTGTCGGTCGGCGGCGGCTCGAGCATCGACACTGCCAAGGTCGCGAATCTCGCGTCCACCCACCCCGGACCCGTGATGGATTACGTGAACCCGCCGTTCGGCGCCGGCAAGAAGCCGCCGTCGCCGCTGAAGCCCCACCTCGCGATCCCGACCACAGCCGGCACCGGCTCGGAGGCGACCACGGTGGCGGTTCTCGACATCCCGGACCTGAACGCGAAGACAGGGATCTCGCACCGCTATCTAAGGCCCGCGCAGGCGATCGTCGACCCGGACCTGTCCCGCTCGCTCGGCCCCGAGGTCACCTCCGCGACGGGTCTCGACGTGGTGTGCCACGCCGCCGAGTCGTTTCTGTCAAAGCCGTTCGGGACCCGCGCCCGCCCGGAATCGCCCGACGACCGGCCGCCGTATCAGGGATCCAACCCGGTCGCCGACGTGTGGTCCGCCAAGGCGCTCGAGTTCGGCGGCCTGTACCTGCGCCGGGCGGTCGCGGACAGCGACGACGTCGAGGCACGGGGGTTCATGATGCTCGCCGCAACGATGGCCGGCGTCGGGTTCGGCTCCGCCGGCGTGCACATTCCGCACGCGTGCGCGTATCCGATCGCCTCGGTCAAGCACGAGTACCAACCCGCCGGCTACCCGGACGACCACCCGTTCGTGCCGCACGGCCATTCGGTGATCGTGACCGCACCCGCCGCGTTCCGGTTCACCTACGACGCCATACCCGAGCGCCACGTGCGCGTGGCCGAGCTGCTCGCAGGCGATCGGATCGCTAAGTCCGGCCCGGACACGCTCCCCGACGTCCTGCGTCAACTGATGCGAGACGTTGGGGCACCCCGAGGCGTCGCCGAGTTCGGGTACACCGAGGACGACATTCCCGACCTCGTCGAGGGTGCGCTGAAGCAGCAGCGGCTGCTCGCGGTGGCGCCGAAGGACGTCGCCGAGGATGACCTGCGGCACATCATCACCGCATCGATGAGCAACTGGTAGCGCTCACCGCACGAACGCCTCGAGCTCGTCGAGCGCCCGCGCGAACCCGAACCGAGCACCCGCCGTCGCCGCTCCAACCGGAGAGCCACCCGCGTCCCCGAACAGTTCGGCGAGCGGCGTCGTCCGGTCGACGCGGCGCTCCTCGCCGCGCGTGGCCAACCAGGCGTTGGCCTCGGCGCGCGAGAGCGGCGTGAACTCGATGTCGGCGAGACAGCGACCGGCGCGCCGCGTCGCCGGGTGCAGGCGGCCGACCGGCTCGTTGGTGGTGATCAGCAGCATCGTCCGGGTGCCCTGCCCGAGCGGTCCGTCGGTCACGTTCAGCAGCCGCGACAACCCCTGACCGGTGACCGCGCGGGCGTCGGGGGTGATCAGCTCGCCCGCGTCCTCGAGGATCAGCAGCCGCCAGCGCTCCTCCTCGTCGTCGTCCCACGTCAGCAGGTCGAGCATGTACGCGCCGCCGCGTCCGAGCAGCTCCTCGGGGTCCATGATGAAGTGCGCCGAGCACCACAGGGACAGGCGGCTTGCGGGCGAGCGCGGCGCGGAGGGCGGCCACCACCGCGCTCGCGCCCTGCGGGGTCTCGCCCGCGGCCTCGACCCAGACGTGGCCGTGCCCGGCGTCGATCAGCGCGATTTCGCCGCCGCGCATCCGCACCACGGCATGGACCTCGTTTCCTTTGGCATCGGAGCGGACGAGTATCGGCGCGCCCAACCGCACCAGCGCGGCCGGTGCCGTGCCGCCCGGGTCGAAGGTCGGCATTCGTGATGTTCATGGTTGTGTCCATGCGAGGCCCTCCGGAGGAGTCGAACCTCCGGATCCGCCCGCGGCGCGAGCTCAGGTCGCTCGGCCGAGCGGCAGGGTGATGATCAGAGAGTCGTCGCGCGCGGCCCGCGCGTGACTGATTCGCTCAGAAGCCAGGCAGCGCGACGGGGACGCCATGACACGACGCCGTGGTCAGGTTGTGCGTGTGGCTGAGTGACATTGACGGACGCCCAAGGTACCGCCGGTTGGCCGGTCGCACAAGCCCTGGGGCCCGGTCGTAATCGGGCGTTATTGCTTGGAGCCCTGCGGCTCGCGAGACTCGCCCGGCCAGATCCCCGTCAGGTGATGGAACGTCCGTGCGCTGGCGCGGTCGACGGCAGCCGCGACCGCAGCCATCGTCGCCGCCTCGAGCGCGGCCGCGCCCACCACCTTCGGGAGGCTCGCCTCCTCGGTCGTCGGGGAGGGCGGATCCTCCTGGTCGATCCGGGCCCACAGGACCTTGAAGACGCTGTGAGCGATCCTGGCGCCGACGAGGCCGGCGATGATCCCGAACGGCTTGTAGAGGATCTTCATGCAGGGAGCCTACCCGGCTATCCAGCGGGACATATCCACGCGATCGGGTAGAAGTTAACCTGCTGTAACTGCAGCACGGATCGGTCGGAGGCACGAGATGCTCGAACAGGACCCAATGCCAGGCGAGAGCTCAGCGGAGGAGTTGCTGCGGCGGGCGCTTCTCGACGAGTCCTCCTCGGTCGCCGTCTCGCTCAAAGTGGGGGGGCTGCCGCTGAGCGATTCGGTCACGGTCATCTTCCACGGCCGCCGGGACCTCGGCACGCTTCAGACGTACGTCGCGCGTGGGACCCGGGCGGCGGGAACGACAGTCGCGGCGAGCGAGATGCTGCGGGTTCCGTGCGATCTCGACCTCGCCGACGCCGGCGATCGCGCTGACGCGGAGCGGCTCTACATCGAGCAGGCGACCGCGTTCCGCGATGCGCTCGTCGGCGCGGACGTCGTGCTCGACGTGTGGCGCGAGCCGCTCGGCGATCTGCTCGGCAGCGACGTCAACGTCGACCACTCGATCGAGTTGTCGGTGCGCCTCCCCGCCCATCGCCTGCTCCCGACCGCCCTGGTCGCCCCGGAGCTGCAGTTGTTGGTCACGCCCGTATGCGCGGCGCGGACGCTCGCCGAGGGCAAGCCGCCGCTCGGAATCGCCTGCGCACAGCAGGACGTGATCCGCATCTATCCGCTGGCCGACGACCCCGAGCGGTGCGTCGAGGACTTCATGGAGGTGGCGGCCGAGCACGCCCGCGCGCTCGCGCAGCGGCTCGACCACCAGGAGGCGTCCGTCGAGCGCTTCCTCGAGCTGAGCGAGTAGCGACCGCGCCGCTCGCCGCGGTTGGGTTTGCGCTTAGCTTCGAGCCGTGCGCCGTGTGTACGTCGTCGGGATACTCGTCGCGATCCTCGTGTTCCTCGTGATCAGCGCCGTGCTGGCGCGGGTGTTCAGCGCGAACAGCGCCGAGCAGTCGGCGATCACCTCGCTTGTGCAGTCAGAGGCCAGCGGGAGCGCGAACGCGGTGGTCGACGAGATCCACGGGTGCCGGAGCGACCCGTCGTGCCGCCGGCGGGCAGCCGCGAACGCGACGGCGCTGAAGCGTCGAGGGACGGTCTCGATCATCCAGCTCCAGCCGTCGACCAGCTTTTCGTTCGGCGGCACCGAGGGGACGGCGCGCGTGGCCTGGGAGGCCGGCTCGTCGTTGCCGATCGTCCAGTGCGTGAAGGTGCGTCGCGCCGGCAACCCGGTCAGCGGGCTTCGCGTTCAGCTACTCGAGGTGAGCGTGCGGATCCACAGCGACGCCGACTGCCCGGCGAAGTACTAGGACCCGGCGCGATCGCTACCGCGATCTGACCGGGATGCGCTCGGGTTCGCGTGCGGGTCGGCGCTCGCGACTGGGCAGGCGTTCGGAAAGCTTGCGGCGATCGCGCAGCCGGATCAGCGCCTGCTCGGCATCCGGGAGCGGGATGCCGCCGCGTGGCGGAGTCGGCGGCATCGGCGGGAGGTCGGGACCGCGGCCCCAGCCGCCGTCAGACCCCTGATCGGGACGCGGTGGAGGGATCTCCGGGTTGTCGCGCAGCGCAGGAATGATCAGCACCGCCGCACACACGAGCCCCAGGAGGTGCATCCCGGCGATCATCAGCATCAGCTGAGCGTCGCCCGACATAAAGCCAAGCTTACCGCCTGATTGTGCCGGGGTGAAGAGGGGGTTTGTGGTCGATTTGCAGTAGCGATTGCGACCCGGCCCGCGCCTCCGGCCGCGCCGGCCGGTTCCAGGCGCCAGCGTGACGGGGCCTGACGACGGCTTGCCCGCTACCATCGCCGGTCATGGCGACGGCACAGACGACAGCCCTCGCAGTCGAGCTACGCGAGCCCGACGGATCGCGCGCGGCGCGCCGGCTGCGCCGCACCGGCAACGTACCCGGCGTGGTCTACGGCGGCGGCGAAGAGTCGGTCGCGTTCCACGTCGACGCGCGCTTGCTGCGGAACACGCTCGCCCACGCCGGCGCCGTGCTCGAGCTGAGCATCGGCGGCGATGCGGCCACTCCGGTGGTGATCAAGGAGATCGCGCGCCACCCGGTGACTGGCGACACCGTCCACATCGACATGCTGCGCGTCCGCCTGGACCAGGCGATCAGCGCGACCGTCGTCCTCGATCTCGTCGGCGGCGAGGACGCGCCCGGCGTCAAGGAGGGCGGCGTACTCGAGCAGGTGACCCGCGAGCTCACGATCGAGGCGCTCCCCACGGACATTCCCGACGCGATCCACCACGACGTGTCGACCCTCCAGATCGGCGACACGGTCACGCTCGATGCGATCACCCCGCCGCGCGGGGTCACGCTGCTCGACGATCCCGAGACGCTCGTCGCGACCCTCTCGCCGCCGAAGCTCCAGCTTGAGGAGGAGCCCGGAATCGAGGAGGAGACCGAGCTGGTGGCCGAGGGCGAGACCGGCGAGGAGGCCGAGGCGGAAGCCGGCGAAGAAGGCGGCAACGAGAGCGAAGGCGGGGGCGAGGGCGAGTAGCCCGTACGCCCCGGCTGCCCAGAATTGCCGGGCGAAGCACCTGTCGATTGGCTTATCGTCGGGCTCGGGAATCCGGGTGCCGAGTACGTCGGCACCCGTCACAACATCGGCTTCGAGGTCGCGGACACGCTCGCGACGAGATGGTCGCTGCCGAAGCCCAAGCCGAAGTACCGCGGGCTGTTGACCGACGGCCGGACCGGCCCGGGCGGACCGCGGGTGGCGATCCTCAAGCCGACGACCTACATGAACGACGCCGGCGACTCGGTCTCGCCGGCGCGCGGCGCGTACAAGGTCGACCTCGATCACGTGCTCGTGATCCACGACGAGATCGACCTCCCCTTCGGCGAGATCCGGGTACGCACCGGCGGCGGCCTCGCCGGTCATAACGGGCTGAAGTCGCTGAGGTCGCGGCTCGGCTCGCCCGACTTCGCGCGCGTGCGGATCGGCGTGGGGCGTCCGCCGACGACTGACCCCGACCTGGTCGCCGCGTACGTGCTCGGCCGCTTCCGTGAGCCCAAGGAAGAGGTTCAGCTCCTGATCGACCGCGCCGCGGACGCCGCCGAGGAAGTTGTTCTCAGTGGCGGGCCAGTCCCCGCGGGAACGAGAAGCTGATCGCGGGCTGCCGCCTGCCGGCCGCCCGCCGCGCGATCGCCGGCGCCGCGTACCACGACCCGACCACGAACCGCATCACCGGGCCGAAGCTGTGCGCCGCCGGCGCGCCGGCGAAATGCAGCCCGGCCACCGAGGACTCGAGGCCGGGGCCGAGCACCGGATAGCCGTCGGCGAGCTCGAGATCCGCGAGCACGTCGTCGCCGAGGAACGGGTAGCGGCGCACGTCGATGCTGAAGCCGGTCCCCAGCAGTACGCGATCGACCGCCCGCGTCGAACCATCACTCAGCGACAGCTCGACCGCGGAGCCGTCCATCCGGGCGTCGATGACCGAAAGGCCGCACGAGATGGGCACGTCGACGAGCCGCGGCCGCAGCCAGCCGGCGCCGGCGGGTCGGATGCACCGGTACGACACGGTCGGTTGTACAGCGCGAGGGACGCGCCGGAACACGTCGGGCGCAGCCGCGATCCAGCCGTTCACCCGGCCCCCGACGTCGGTCGGCGGAAACGAGACCCTCTCCTTCATCGCCTGCCCGGCGCCGCGGTGCATGGGCACCCGGCCGCTGAGCTCGCCGAGCCACCGGATCGACGGCGCGCGCGCCAGCACCTCGACGTCCGCACCGGCCTCGTGCAGGAGCGCGGCGGACTCGAGTGCGCTCTGCCCCGAGCCGATCACCGCCGTGCGCAGCCCCGCGAACAAAGAAAGGTCGGCGTGGTCATATGAATGCGACCGGACCGACCCCGGCAGCGACTCGAACGGCTCTGGGCACCTAATGAACGGCCCCAGGCCGGCGGCCACGATCACGCGCGATGCGGCGACCTCCTCGCCGCCGTCCAACGACACAGAGAACGCGCCACCGTCCCGGGCGACGCGAACGACACGCCGCGGGTCGAGATCTGGCGCCACCGTCCGCTGAAACCAGCGCCCGTAATCGACGAATTCCTCGAGCGTGATCACCGGGTTGCTGACGCGCGTGCCACAAGCGCGTTCGTAGGCGTCGATCGTCAGATCCAGGCCTGGATCGGCGATGTGGCTCGAGCGTCGGCGCGAGCGCAGCAGCATCCCGGCGGGCATGTGCGCGTACCACGACTCGAGCGGCTCGCCGAACGACACCGTCCGGATTCCGGCGACACGGAGATGCGCCGCGACCGCGAGGCCGTTCGGCCCGGCCCCGATGATCACCGCCGGCAATCGCGCCCCCGGCGAGGGTCGCGAACCACGACCGCGCGCGAGCGCCGTCCCGCCGAGCTCGAGCACGCGCGCCAGGGCGGGTCCCGGATCCGAGCGCCGGCCGAACGCGTGCACGACGCGCCGGCGCGGGCGCAGCACGCCCGCCGCCGCCACGGGGCTTCCGGCGCGGAGCTGCCACAGGCCATGGCGGAGATCGGCGTCCGTCCACCGGTAGAACACCCCGGGCGCCGCCGCCACGGGGTCGGGGTCGTCGCCGAGCACGTGCCGGCACCACAGCGCCGGCAGGTTTGCGCCTGCGCCGATCGCGAGCGCGAGCGACCCGTACGGACGCGGGTTCATGTCGATCGCGTGCCAGTCGCCGCCGGCGCTCTCGATCAGCTCGAGCTCGAACATGCCCTCCCACCTGAGGTCCTCGAGCAGCCCGACGACATGCCGGCGCAGCTCGGCCGGGGCGGTGGCGGTCTCCGAGAAGCAAGCGTTGCCGGCGTGCGGATGCCACGTGCGCTTGTAGCGCGAGAACGCCTCGCCGAGCAGACGACGGCCCGCGAACACCCCGGCGAACGACACCACTGCGCCCTCGTCGCGGCGCTGGACGAGACCGGCTCCGCCGAATCTCGCGATCGCGCGCGTGAGCTCACCGTCGTCAGCGGCCCACAACGTGCTGAACCGCTGTGGCGGCGTGACGGTGTCGCTGATCGGGGTCATCGGCTTGACGAGCACCGGATACCCGAGCTCGTGCGCGGTCGCGAGCGCGGAGGTCGCGTCGGCACACGCGACGGTCAGCGGAGGATCGATGCCTTGGCGCGCGGCCATCGAGGCAAGTTCGGACTTGTCGAGCGCGCGCCTCACGACTTCGTGCGACGGTAGCCCCAGGCGCACATGCCCCTCGAGGCGGCCGCGGCCCGCGGACACGCGCAGCAGCGAAGCGTCGGCGCCGGGGATCAGAACGCCAAATCCGCCACCGGACACGGCGCGCTCGAGCGCGCCGACGAACGCCTCCGGCGCGGTCAGCGAGCCGGGGACGATGAGGCGTGCGGTGACCGAACGCGACAGGTGCGCCGGGGCACGCCAAGCGGGCGCGGCGGCGGCCACGGTCACATCGAAGCCGTCGGCGGCGAGCCCTCGAGCGACGGCGACCACCGCTCGCGTTTCGCCGTCGGTAACCAGAATTCGTCGGGCACTCATGCGCGGAGCTATCACCGTATCGGCAGCCCGCGCGAGAAGGTCCCGGGGCGCCGCCGACGACCTAGACTCGTTAGTAGATGCTCCGCACGCTCCTGACAAACGCTGCTGACGATCCGCAGGTCGCCAAGCTCGCCGAACAGGGCGGCCGCGCGTTCGTCTCTCAGTCGCTGCGGCCCTACCTGCTTGCCGCTCTCCTTGACCGCGATCCCGCGACGCCGGTGATCGTCGTCGCCGGCGACGACCGCGCCGCGCGCGACCTCGCGGCGGGCCTGAAGACGTGGCTCGAGCCGCGGACGGTTCGCTACTACCCGAGCCGCGGCGTCACATACGAGTCGCACCTGGCCCCGCCCCCGCACCTCGTCGGCCTGCGGATCGCCGCGCTCGACGCGCTCCTCGACGACGGCGACGGTGAACGCGGCGCCCCGATCGTCGTCGTCAGCGCGGTGGCGCTGTCGGAGAAGGTCCCCGACCCGTCGCTCCGCCCCCACGGGTTCACGCTGACCCAGGGCGATCTGCTCGACCTCGACGAAACCGCGCGCGACCTCGTCGCCGCCGGCTACGAGCACGTCGACCAGGTCGAGGACCGCGGGCAGTTCGCGATCCGCGGCGGCCTGCTCGATGTGTTCCCCGCGACCGAGGACCGGGCGGTGAGGGTCGATCTGTTCGGCGACGAGATCGAGTCGCTCCGCTGGTTCTCGACGTTCACCCAGCGCTCGCTCGGCGACGCCGAGCTCGTCGAGATCGAGCCGGCCGCCGAACTCGCCGAGGAGCACCGCGAGCTCGCGGAGATCGCTGCGCTCGAGAACGAGGACGACCGGCCCGACATCGCCGAGCTCCTCCCGGTTGACAACTTCCATCCGTTCCTCGACCTCGCGCCGCAACACGCGAGCATCGTGATCGCCGGCGAGGAGGACGTCGCGCCGGCGCTCGCCGACCACTGGCAGGACGTGAGCGCAGCCTTCCGCGACCGTGACGCCCGCCACCTTTACGTCGATGCAGACGCGATCGACCGCACCCTGAAGCAACGCGCAAGCATCCGCATCTCGAGCATCGACCAGGATCAACCATTCGAATTCCGCGCCCAGTCGGCCGACCTCCAGGCCCGCAGCCTGAGAGAGGCCGAGCCGGAGCTCGAGAAGCTCCACCGCTCGGGCTACCGCACGGTGGTGACGTTCGCGCGCCGGGGCGAGGGCGAGCGCGCGGCGTACAACCTCGGGCGGCTCAAGGTCCACTGGCTCGACAGCGACGACGGACTGCCCGACGGCCGCATCACGTTCGCCCACGCGCGGCTTCAGAACGGTTTCATCGCGCCCGGGCTCCACCTCGCGGTGATCCCCGAGCACCGCCTGTTCCATCGCCGGCGCGCGACCGAGGGGGCGGGCGGGGATCGCAAGCGACGTCGCGGCGTGCTACGCAGCTTCGCCGACCTGCGCACGGGCGACATCGTCGTCCACGAGGACCACGGGATCGCGCGGTTCGCGGGGTTCGACACGAAGACCGTCGCGGAAGTCACGCGTGACTATCTGTACCTCGAGTACGCAGGCTCTGACCGGGTGTTCGTGCCGGTCGATCAGCTCGCGAAGATCAGCAGGTACGTCGGCGCCGGCGGCGCCCACCCGCCGCTGTCGAAGCTCGGCGGCACCCGCTGGGACACGATCAAGGCGCGCGCAAGAAGGGCCGCCCAGGAGCTCGCGGGCGAGCTGCTCAATCTGTACGCCGAACGCAAGCGGCGCGAGGGTCACGCGTTCCCCGCCGACAGCGACTGGCAGCGCGACTTCGAGGACGCGTTCCCGTTCACCGAGACGCCCGACCAGCGCGACGCGATCGAGATGGTCAAGGCCGACATGGAGGCCCCGCGCCCGATGGATCGGCTGATCTGCGGCGACGTCGGATACGGAAAGACCGAGGTCGCGCTCCGGGCCGCGTTCAAGGCCGTCCAGGATGGCAAGCAGGTGATGCTGCTCGTGCCGACGACGATCCTCGCCCAGCAGCATTACGGCACTTTCACCGAGCGCCTCAAGGACTATCCGATCACGATCGAGCATGCCTCGCGCTTCCGACCGCAAGCCGAACAGAGAGAAGCCGTCAAGCGCTTCTCCGAAGGCAAGGTCGACATTCTTATCGGCACGCACCGCCTGCTGAGTCGCGACGTACGCCCGAAGGACCTCGGTCTGCTGATCGTCGACGAGGAGCAGCGGTTCGGCGTTAAGCAGAAGGAGCTGCTCCGCCAGCTCAAGCTGAGGGTCGACGTGATCGCGATGAGCGCCACGCCGATCCCGCGCACGCTCCAGATGTCGATGGCCGGGGTCCGCGACATCAGCGTGATCGAGACGCCGCCTGAGGGACGTCGCCCGATCAAGACCTACGTCGGCGAGTACGACGAGGAGCTGGTCAAGACCGCTCTGCTCCGCGAGCACCAGCGCAAGGGCCAGGCGTTCTTCTTGCACAACCGGATCGAGTCGATCGACGAGACGGCCGAGCGGTTGCGCGCGCTGTGCCCGGGGATGAAGTTCGAGGTCGCCCACGGCCAGATGGACGAAAAGGAACTCGAAGCCCGCATGCTCGCCTTCCTTCGGGGCGACGCGGACGTGCTTGTGTCCACCAGCATCATCGAGTCCGGGATCGACATCCCGCAGGCGAACACGCTGATCGTCGAGCGCTCGGACACGTTCGGCCTCGCGCAGCTGTACCAGATCCGCGGGCGCGTGGGTCGCAGCCGCGAAAGGGCGTACGCCTATCTCCTTTATCCCTCCGCCGCGGCGCTGACCCCGGACGCCGCGCAAAGACTAAGTGCACTGAGCGACTACACCGAGCTCGGCGCCGGGTTCAAGATCGCGATGCGCGACCTCGAGATCCGTGGCGCCGGCAACCTGCTCGGCGACGAGCAGTCGGGACACGTCGCGGCGCTCGGGTTCGAGCTGTACATGCAGATGCTCGACGAGGCCGTCGCCGCGGCGGAGGACGGTGCGTGGGCCGAGGACGACTGGGAGCCCGTACGCCTCGACGTCAACGTCGACGCGTACGTGCCGGCGGACTACATCCCCTACGAGCAGGCCAAGGTCGACGTGCATCGCCGGATCGCCGGCGCGCGCGAGGTCGCCGACCTGATGCAGTTGCGCGACGAGCTCGAAGATCGCTTCGGGGAGCTGCCCGACCCGCTCAAGAACCTGATCGCGCTTCAGCAGGCGCGGATCAAGCTCGGCCAGGCCGGCGCCCGGGCGGTCACGTTCCGCAACGGCCGCCTTGCGGTGACGCCGATCGAGCTCGACTCGGTCCGCGCCAAGCGGATCCGCCAAGAAATCCCCGAGGCGGTGTACGAGTCGGGGAAGTCGCAGCTGTCGATGCGCGTCCCCGAGGACCCGGTAAAGCGGTTCCCTGCGGTCGTGAGGGCCGCCGATGTGCTGCTCGCGGTGACGCGCGAGGCCGCCTGAAAAGGGACCGGACGGGCCTGCCAGGCCTCGGGGCTCGGCCCGCTCGGCATCCGGCCTCGCAAGGTGGGCCGGCCCCGAGTCATCCGGCTGGATGCCGAGCGCAGCGAGGCCCACTCTTAGCGCATTCTTCATACGGGACGGGACCAAAGCGCAAGACCGCCGCTACCATCACCCCCCGATGAAGGTCCGTAGTTCTCTCCTGGCGCTTAGCGCCTTTTTTGTGATCGCAGTCGCCCTGTCCGGTTGCGGCAGCGGCGTTCCCGGTGACGCGGTCGCCAACGTCGGGGGCAATCCGATCTCGACGCAGGCGGTCAACCACTGGATGTACGTCGCGGCCAAGAGCCAGGCGGCCCAGCAGAGCTCGACGTCGCCGGTGATCGTGCCCAACGACCCGCCAGACTTCAATAACTGCATCAAGCTCGCCAAGCAGCAGTTCCCGAGTCTCGCGAAGACCGCCACCAAGACGGTGCGCAGCGAATGTCAGTCGGCGTTCAACTCGCTCAAGAACTCGGTACTGGACTTCCTGATCAAGGCGTACTGGTACCAGGCGGACGCCGCGCAGATGGGCATCAAGGTGACGAACGCCCAGGTCGAGAAGGCCCTCGACACGGCTAAGAAGCAGCAGTTCGCCTCAAACCCGACCGGGTACACCGCGTTCCTCAGTCAGACCGGCCAGACGAACGCGGATCTCCTGTACCGCTTCCGGATCAACGCGATCCTGTCCAAGCTGCTCGCCAAGCACACCAAGACCGTCACCCCGGCGCAGATCCAGGCGTATTACAACAGCCACCAGTCGCAGTTCGGGACGCAGGAGACGCGCAACATGAAGATCGTGCTGGCCTCGAGCCAGGCGAACGCGCTCGCGGCCAAGAAGGCGCTGAGCTCCGGCCAGAGCTGGGCGACGGTCGTAAAGAAGTACTCGATCGACCCGACCACAAAGAGCACCGGTGGCGTCCTCAACGGCGTGACCAAGTCGCAGGAAGACGCGGCACTGAGCAACGCAGCGTTCGCCGCGCCGGCGAACAAGCTGCTCGGGCCGGTCAAGGGCCAGTTCGGCTACTACGTGTTCGAGGTCACAAGCATCAAGCCCGGCACGCAGCAGACGCTCGCCCAGGCGACCTCGCTGATCAAGCAGCAGCTCAGCTCCCAGTCGCAGACGAGCGCCCAGACGGCCGTCGACAACGCGGCCAAGAAGCACTGGCTGAGCCAGACGACCTGCAGCGCCGCGTACGCGATGTCCGACTGCAAGGGCTACAAGGCTCCGAAGTCGTCGTCCACCACGTCCACGAGCCCCACGGCGACTACGGGGTGAGCGCGCCGGAGCCCCCGGCGATTGCCGAGGCGCTCGCCCGGCTCGATGCGATCACGCGCCGCCTGCGCGTGGAATGCCCGTGGGACCGCGAGCAGGACGAGCGCTCGATCGTGCCCCACACGGTCGAAGAGTCCTACGAGCTCGCCGACGCCGCCCGGCGCCGTGACGACGTAAAGATGGTCGACGAGCTCGGCGACGTGCTGTTCCAGGTCCACTTCCTGGCGCTGCTGCTCGAGGAGCGCGGAGCGGGCCACCTCGCGCAAGTCGCCACCGACGTCACCGACAAGCTGATCCGCCGCCACCCCCACGTGTTCGGCGACGTCGAGGCGGAGACGTCGTCGCAGGTCCGCCGGAACTGGGATCAGATCAAGACGAGCGAGCCCGGGCGCGAGCCGGGCGTGTTCGGGGAGGTCCCCGAGAACCTGCCGGGACCCCTGTACGCGCGCAAGGTGCAGCGTCGCGCCGCCACGAGCGGATTCGACTTCCCCGGCGTCGAAGGGCCGTTCCGGTCGGTGCGGGACGAGCTGTCCGAGCTCGAGGACGCCGCCACCGAGGACGAGCGCTTCCACGAGCTCGGCGATGTGCTGTTCGCGGTGGTCAACGTGGCGCGGAAGCTCGCGGTCGATCCCGAGCTCGCGCTCCGTGCGGCCGCCGACCGGTTCAGGGCGCGCGTCCACGCCGGGGGCGATCTCGCCGCATCCGAAGGCCATAGCTGGAACGATCTCGCTCCCGATGAGCAACTCGCCTATTACGCCCGAGCGCGACTGACCGCCGAAGGAGGGCTCCGACCGCAATGAGCCAGATCGAGCACGTACACGCCCGCCAGGTCCTCGACAGCCGGGGCAACCCGACCGTCGAGGTCGAGCTCAGCGTCCGGTCCGGCGCGTGGGGACGGGCTATTGTGCCCTCCGGCGCCTCGACCGGTGAGTTCGAGGCGACCGAGCTGCGCGACGGCGGCTCGGATTGGAACGGGAAGGGCGTCAGCCGGGCGGTCGAGAACGTCAACGGCGAGATCGCCACCGCGGTGCGCGGCCAGGACGCCTCGAGCCAGGCCGCGCTCGACCGGATGCTGATCACCCTGGACGGGACGCCCAACAAGTCGCGTTTGGGGGCGAACGCGATCCTGGCCGTGTCGCTCGCGTCGGCCTACGCCGCCGCGGCCGAGGAGCGGCTGCCGCTGTGGCGCTATCTCGGCGGGGAGAGCGCGCACGTGCTCCCGGTCCCGATGATGAACGTGATCAACGGCGGTGCGCACGCCGACAACGCGATCGACTTCCAGGAGTTCATGATCGTCCCGGTCGGCGCGTCGAGCTTTCGGGACGGCCTGCGGATGGGCGTCGAGGTGTACCACTCGTTGAAGAAGACGCTGCACGACCGCGGGATGTCGACTGCGGTCGGCGATGAGGGAGGATTCGCGCCGAACCTCGAGTCCAACGAGGCCGCGCTCGGGGTTCTTGTCGAGGCGATCCGCGGGTCGGGCTACGTTCCGGGCGACCAGGTCGCGATCGCGCTCGACCCGGCGGTGTCGGGACTGCTCAAGGACGGGTCCTACGTGCTCGAGCACGAGGGCCGGTCGCTGACCGCTGAGGAGCTGACCGACTACTGGGCCGAGCTCGCCGACAAGTACCCGATCATCTCGCTCGAGGATGGGATGGGCGAGGAGGATTGGGCGGGGTGGGCGGTGCTGACCGAGCGCCTCGGGAGCCGGCTCCAGCTCGTCGGCGACGACGTGTTCGTGACGAACACCGAGCGCTTGCAGCGTGGGATCGACGCCGGCGTCGCTAACTCGATCCTGATCAAGGTGAACCAGATCGGGACCCTGACCGAAACCCTCGCTGCCATGCGCATCGCGCGTGAGAACGGGTACACCTGCGTGATGTCGCACCGGTCGGGCGAGACCGAGGATGTCACGATCGCGGACCTGGCGGTCGCCACCGGGTGCGGCCAGATCAAGACGGGCGCGCCGGCCCGGAGCGATCGCGTCGCGAAGTACAACCAGCTGCTGCGGATCGAGGAGGCGCTTGGCGCCGACGCGCGCTACCCGGGCCGCAGCGCGTTCCGCTCCTAGGGGTGAGTAACCGCATCCGGCTCTGGGCCGCCGCACGCTCCGCTTCAAGTTTTCGGGAGACCGCTCCGCGTGCGGCGGCGCAGTCCACCGCTGCGCATCCGGCGCAGCGTTTGTTGCAGAAGGAAGGCATTCGCGCGCGTCGAACGAAGGCCCCAGCGGATGCCTTCAGCACGTACCGCCACCGCGCCATCGCGCCGGAAAACCAGTCGGAAGGCGACTCCGCGATCGCGGGGGGTGGCGAGCCGGGGACTCCGCGGCCGGGTCCGGTGGGACCGGGTCGGCCGGGTCAGCCTGCTCGTCGTGGTTGGCATCGTCGCCGCGCTGTACGTGCAGCGGGGGCTCTCGTACTTCGCGGTGCGCTCCCAGGCCGACCAGCAACGTGCGATCGTGCAGCAGCTGACTCGCTCGAATGCGAGCCTGCGCGCGCAGCAGCGCTCGCTGAACGACCCGACCACGATCCTGAGCGACGCTCGCGTGCTCGGGATGGTGCGGCCAGGCGAGCATCCGTACGAACTGACGGGCCTGCCGAGCCACTGATTCTTCGCGCCCGGCGGTCGGGGGTGGCGCCGTGCCGGTGATCCGGTTTGATGACGTCATCGGCCTGTGGCGCGACGGACAGCGCCGGCTGGCCGAGGCCGACCCGGTCGACCGCCCCGCGCTCGAGCGGGTCACCGAGGAGATCGTGACCGGGCTCCGCCGGCGCGTCGGGGGCACGTTCACGACCGAGGAGCTCGCGCGCTACTACGGCGAGCACGGGACCGACTGGTGCTTCGACATCGCCACGCGCGTCGCGCCCAACAACCCGGCGGCGTGGGACCTCACGACGGTCGCCGGCGCGGCGTTCGCGCGGTACGTGCGCGAGGCCTCGGACTACGCCGGCGGCGCGCGGATCGTCCGCGACGATTAGTGGACCCGCCCACCAGCCGGTCAGCAAGGTCAGTCGCATGCGTGTGGCGCCCGGCGCGCACTCGACTGATCCGCGACGCCGGGACCACGCCCGGCGAGTTCGTCACCCGGTTGCTGCCGGGCTACGGCGGCGTCATGGGCGACGGGGTCCCATTTGTCCAAGACTGAGCGCGGGGATCGGCGTACGGTCCATCGTCATGCGACCGAACATCTTTCCCGCCCTGCATTACCGTGACCCCGACGCCGCGCTCGAGTGGCTCAAGCGAGCGTTCGGCTTCGAGGAGAAGGCCGTCTACCGCGGCGACGACGGCGCGATCCACCACGCCGAGCTGCGGCTCGGCGACGGCCTTGTCATGTTCGGCGGCATCCCCGCCGACGCCGCGCCGCCCGACGGCGCCCAGCCCGCAGTCACGATCTATACCGTCGTCAGCGATCCCGACGGCCATTACGAGCGCGCCCGTGCGGCCGGCGCAGAGATCGTCCGCGAGCTCGTCGACCAGCCGTACGGCTCGCGCGAGTACGGCGCCCGCGACCTCGAGCGAAACGTCTGGTCGTTCGGGACGTACGACCCGTACGCGGACTAGCGCGCGCGGCGGCGAACGCTACTCGCCGTCGCCGTTGCTCTCGTCCGAGTCGGCGTCGTCGTCGCCGACTCGGCGGATCACGATCTGATCCTCTTCGATCGCCACCTCGACCGGCCGGTGACCGGCCCAGTACTCGGCGTAGATCGGGTCATCCTGGACGGCGGGATCGAGCCAGAGTCCGTAGCCCTCGTCGCCATGGTCGAACGTCGCCTCGAGCGGGGTTGACTTGCGCCGGGTTGTCCGCCGGCCGCCGCGGCGGCCGCGTCGGCGCTTGGCGGGCGCCTTCTCGCCCTCGTCCTCGTCTTCCTCCTCTTCGACCTCCTCCGCGCGCTGCGCCTCGGCAGCTTCGAGCTCGGCCGCGATCAGCGCATCGTCCTCGGCTCGGAGATCGATCTCGTCGTCGAAGTCGACGGCCGCGCCGGCCTCGGGGTCACTGTCGGCCTCGAGAGCCTGCTCGCGCTTGAAGGCCTGGATCTGCTGCACGGTCACCTCGAGCTGGTGCGCGATCCAGGCGTCAGTGCGTCCCTGGCGGACCCATGCGCGGATGCGGTTCAACTCGGGTCGTAGCGATCGGCGTGCCATCGTCGGCGCGGAGACTAGTACAGGCGACGGTTGGAGCGCGGCGGGAGGCCACCTCAGACCCCTATCGATCGGACTGATTGGGCCGTTCGCAAGCGACTGATGCACATCCTCCACCTGCCTTGTGTAGAACGGATGGCAACCGGTATGCTGACTTTTGGGCGGACCGGACCCTCGTGGACATGACGGGTTTCGGTTGCCTTTGACGACCAGGCGAGCAGGGAGGCACATCCCAAATGTTGGTACTCACCCGCAAGTCCAACCAAAGCATCATGATCGGCGACGACATTGAGGTCTCCGTATTGGCGATCATGGGCGAGAAGGTGCGAATCGGGATCCAAGCACCTCGCGACATCCCGGTTTTTCGCAAGGAGGTTTATCTGGAGATTCAGCAGGAGCGCCTCGGCTCCGGCAAGGGCGCGCGCGAGGAGGTCGACGCGGCGCTGCGTGGTCTGGGAGAGGGCACCTAGAGACGGTCCCCGCTCCGCGGGCGGTTGGAGGTGGGAAACCCGAGCCGCTAGCCGAGCAGGTAGTAGAGAGTTTCGAACATCGCGATCGTCACCACCACCGCAGTACCGATGAGGGTGGTGACGAGTAGCCAGAACCGAACCGAGCTGCGCTTCTTCTCGCGTGCACGCCGTCGCTTGCGTGTGCGCGAGAGCGCGCTCCGCATCATGCGGTCGTCTCGCCGCCGGTCCTGTTGTATCTCCTGCCGGAACTCCTGCTCGAGTTCGGCGAGACTCTGGCGCATCTTCATCGCCATGCCGGCGCGAGCGTACCAACTGACGACGCCCGGCGTTATGTAGATGTAGGAAACGCCAGTTTTTGCGGTCGTCCCGTAGGTGCGACCGCACCTACGCGGGGCGGCCGCTAGTGAACTGCCTGGCCCTCGTAGACCTTCACGAAGTGCAGGTAGTTGTCGGCGATCTGCTTGGCCGCGGCCTCGCGATCGAGCCCATCGTTGAGGAAGGCGCTGAGCGCGTCCCACCAGATCGAGCGCCCGATCGCAAACCCGATGAAGCCCTCGACCGGCGCCGCCTCACGGAGCCACTGCTCGACCTTCTCGGTCGAAGCGCCGCGCCCGAGCAGCACGCACGTGACGCCCTCGCGGCCCTCGCCGGTGCGGGCCTGCTCGGCGAGCATCGCCGCGTCTGACTGTTCGTCGACGCCCTCGATCTTCCAGATGTCGACCTCGACGCCGGCGTTCTGGGCGCCCTCGATCGCGCGCCGCATCAGCTCGGGCCGGAGCTCGGCGTCGTAGCGGTCGCTGTCGCCCCCGACAGACGCGAGCTGCTCATCGGTCGCGGGGACCAACAGCTCGAACAGGAACTTGCGGTCGGTGCTGTGGAGCCAGTCGGCGAGCCGCTTCAGCCGTACGAGCTGCTCCCGGTTCATGTCGGCGTCGCCGTCGGGGTTGTAGCGGACGAGCACCTTCGAGAAATCGGGGTTGAACTTCTCGATGTGAGCGCCGAAGTCGTCGCCGTAATCGAAGTCGAACTCCTCCTGGCCGGACTTCTCGACCGGCATCGCCAGCTTGAGCCCATGCTCGCGAGCCTGCTCGGGAATGTTCGAGCCGAACTCCTCGTCGACGAGTACGCCGGTGGCGCCGGCCTCCGCGCCCTCGCTCACGGCGACGAGCATGCCCTCGAAGATCAGTCGCTTGGCATCCGCGATGCGCTCGGTCTCCTCGGGCGTCGGGTCGCCCTGGATCCCGAACATCTTCTTCTGGAACGACCCGCGATGGTCGAACGCGAGGATGTAAAGCTTGCCGTCGTATCCGAGAGCCATCAGCGCTCCCCCTTCCGATTCCGCTGTTTAGGTGTTGCCGTCCAGTCTACGGGCACCGCTAGCCTGCGCGGCAATGGAGCACAAGTTCCAGGACCGAGGAGCTCCGTACACGATCGGGATCGAGGAGGAGCTGATGATCGTCGACGCCGAGTCGCTCGAGCTCGTGAACGCGATCGAGAGCCTGCTCGAGTCCGCGCCGGCGGGCGAGATCAAGCCTGAGCTGATGGAGTCCGTGCTCGAGGTCTCGACCGATCCGTGCGCGAACACCGCGGAGGCCGGGGCGCAGCTCCGCGCGCTGCGGGAACAGGTTCGTGCGACGGCGGCGAGCAAGAACCTGACGATCGGCTCGGCGGGCACGCATCCGTTTGCGATGTGGGAGGACCAGCGGATCGTGGCGCGGCCGCGCTACCGCGACCTCGTGTCCGCGCTGCGGTTCGTCGCGCGCCAGGAACTGATCTTCGGCATGCACGTGCACGTCGCCGTCGATGATCCCGAAAAGGCGATCCACGTCGCCAACGGGATGCGCGTCCACGTCCCGATCCTGCTCGGGCTGTCGGCGAACTCTCCGTTCTGGCGCGCCGAGGCGACCGGGCTGGCCTCGACCCGGACGCCGATCTTCCGAGCGTTCCCGCGGATGGGTATCCCGCCGACGTACAAGGACTGGGAGGACTACGAGGCGCGGATCGAGTTCATGGTCAACGCGCGCGTGATCGAGGACTACACCCACCTGTGGCACGACGTGCGCCCGCACCCGAACTTCGGGACGGTCGAGATCCGCGCGATGGACTCCCAGACGCGCGTCGAGCACACGCTCGGCATCGCCGCGCTCGTCCACGGGCTCGTCCGCGAGCTGTGCGAGCACTTCGACGCCGGCAAGACGCTCTCGCGCTATCCGTTCGAGATGCTCGACGAGAACAAGTGGCTCGCGGCACGGCACGGCCTCGATGGCGAGCTCGTCGACCTGCCGGCCTGGGATCGGGTGCCGGCGCGGGATCTCGCGCGGCGGCTGCTGCACCGGATGCGCGAGCACTGCCAGGACCTCGGCTCGCACGCCGAGCTCGAGGCCGTCGAGGATCTGATCGAGCGCGGAAACGGCGCCGCACGGCAGGTCGTGGTGTACGAGGCCAACCACGATCTGCACGAGGTTGTGGCCGAGATCGTCACTGCAACGGCCGTCTAGCCGCAAATCATCGCGGTCATACCCCACGTGGGGCATCCGAGGTCTGTTGCCGACAGCCGCGTCGTCATACAATCGTTCGGGCGATGAGCACCGGCGGCCCGGACCTGTTCGTAATTTGCAAGAACTGCCAATCCGAGGTGAGCCCGTACATAACCGAGTGCCCGTACTGCGGCAGCCGGCTGCGCAAGCGGGCGCCGAAGCTCGACCGCGAGGGCCGCGTCACCGAACGCAAGCGCCGCGCACCGGCGCCGTCGCTGCCGCGCCTGCGCCGCGGCGAAATCCCGGGGATCCGGCCTGAGTCGCGGCCGTACGCGACGATCGCGCTGGTCCTGGCGGGATTCGCTGGAACGCTCCTATGGCGTGCCGCACTCGTCGGGAGCATTCACGCCGTCGCGCTGTGGGCGCAGTACGGCACGCACCTGTGGTGGCGGCTGCTGGTGGCGCCGTTCACGTACACCAACACCGGCTACGCGATCGTCGCGCTCGGAACGATCGCGGTCTACGGCTGGCTGCTCGAGCGCCGTCACGGCCCCGCGGTCGTGCTGGTGCTGTTCGCGATCGCGGCCGTCGGCGGGGCGGCGCTGACCTCCGTGGACTCGACGCTCCCGGTGGCGCTCGGCGCCAACGGCGGTGCGCTCGCGCTGCTGATCGCGTGGGCGATCCCCGACCTGCTCTCGCTCCGCGCCGGCGAGGACATCGACGGCGACCTGCTCGGGACCGCGGTGGTCGCGGCGGTGGTGGCGCTGATGCCGCTGGCCGCGCCCGGCGCTAGCTGGGTCTGCGCCGGGGTCGGCGTCGTGGCGGGCATTCTGGTCGGGCTGCCGCTCGCGCTGGCCGGCGAACGCTGAGCGCCCTCGCCGCAGACCGCGCCCACCCGGCCGACGTATGATCAATGACGCCCCGTGGTCGATCGCGCCTACACCGACGCCGAGCTGGAGGCTGCGATCGCAGCGATCACCGATCCAGAGCGGCTGCGGGAGGCGCAGGAGATCGTCGCGAGCTCCGCGCCGGCGCTCCAGCGAGTGCTGGCGGCCGCCCTCGACGAGGGAGGATGGTTCGACAACGCCCACAGCCAGGCCGTCCGGGAGGCGACCGGCCAGGACGAGCACTCGGAGCGCGTCCGGGCGGTGGAGACGATGCTCGCGGAGGAAACCCGGCTCGGGATGCTCGTCGGCGTCGCGGTCGGATTCGAGTTGGCGCGTGAGCTCGGCGCGCCCCGATTGCAAACGAAAGAGGAGGATTGACACGAGATGGATCTGCGCTTTCTGGGACACGCCTGCTTCGAGCTCTCCGACGGGGACACGACGCTTCTGATCGATCCGTTCCTGACCGGCAATCCAAAGGCCGCGATCAGCGCCGAGGACGCCGCCGCGACCACGATCCTGCTCACCCACGGGCACGCCGACCACGTCGGCGACACCGTCGCGATCGCCAAGCGCACCGGGGCGCCGGTGGTGGCGATCACCGAGCTCGCCGGCGAGCTCGGTGAGGAGGGGATCGACGTCCGCGATCCGAACCTCGGCGGCAGCGTCAAGTTCGACTGGGGCTGGGTCAAGGTCGTCCCCGCCTGGCACACCTCGACGACGCCGAAGGGCACCGTCAACACGCCGGCCGGTCTCGTGATCAGCCTCGAGGACACGATCGTCTACCACCTCGGCGACACGTGCCTGTTCTCCGATCTCGCGCTGGTCGGCAAGCGCACGCCGATCGACGTCGCGCTGATGTGCATCGGCGGCCACTACACGATGGACCGCACGGACGCCGTCGATGCCGCCGAGCTGATCGGCGCCAAGACCGTGATCCCGTGCCACTACAACACGTTCCCGCCGATCGAGGCCGACGCGCAGGCGTTCAAGTCCGACGTGGAGTCGGCGACGCGCTCAGGCGTGGTCGTGCTCGAGCCGGGCCAGTCACACACGACGTGACCCACGCGATCGTCCTGATCCAGGCGGACCGCTCGGCGCTGGCGACGCTCGGGGGCGAGCTGGCCGACCTCGAGGGGGTGGCAGAGGCCTACTCGGTGACCGGCGAATGGGACTTCGTCGCGCTGCTGCGGCTGCGCGAGCAGGCAGACCTCGCGACCGTCGTGACCGGCCAGATCTCGCAGCTGGTGGGGGTGGTGCGGACGCACACGATGGTCGCGTTCGAGGTCTACTCACGCCACGACCTCGAGGCGCTGTTCTCGGTCGGCCAGTAGCTCCGCGGGTGCGCGTCGCGGTCGTAGCCGAGTGGTACCCGTCGCGCGCCGACCCGGTGCTCGGCATCTGGGCCCACCGGCAGGCGATGGCCGCCCGGGACGCCGGCGCCGAGGTGCGGGTGCTGGCGCTGCGGCGCCCGGTCCCGCCGCTGTCGGTGGCTCGTCAGGTTTTTCATATTCCCCCGGCCATCGGACCGCTGCGCCGCTGGATCGCGGGGGCCCGGACAACGCTGCGGCCGACGACCCTCGACGGGCTGCCGGTGACGCCGGTGGCCTGGCTCGGCCCGCCGCGCCCGATCTCGTACGGCAGCTGGGGGTGGTGGATGTCCGTGCCGCTCGGTCGCGCGCTCCGGCGCCTGTACGCCGACTGGCCGTTCGACGTGCTCCACGCCCACTGCCTGGCGCCGGCGGGACACGCGGCCGCGCGGTGGGTGCGAGGTCGACCGCCGGCTTTTGTCGTGTCCGCGCACGGGCCCGACATGATCAAGGTCCCCGAGACCCTGATCGGCCGCCGTGCGTGCGTCGCAGCGATAGCCGAGGCCGATCTCGTCATGGCCAACAGCGAGTGGGCGCGCAGGCGCTGCGAGGAGATCGCGGGGCGCGCGCTGCCGTCGCGGGTGGTGCACCTCGGGGCGGACCTACCGCAGACGCAACGGACCTCGAACGGCGCGATCCGGATGGTCACCGTCGCGCACCTGGTCGCGCGCAAGCGTCACGAGGTCGTGCTGCACGCGATGGGGCTGCTCGACCCCGCCCGTCGCCCGTCGTATCTCGTGATCGGCGACGGGCCCTGTCGCGAGCCGCTTGAGCGGTTGGCGGTCGAGCTCGGCCTGGCCGATCGCGTCAGCTTCGCCGGACAGCTGCCGAACTCCGAAGCGGTGGCGCAGGCGGCGGCCTGCGACGTGTTCGTGATGCCTGGGGTTGAGGAGCCGTTCGGGGTGGCGTTTGTCGAGGCCATGGCCGCAGGGTTGCCGGCGATCGGTGGTCGCGGCGAGGGGGGACCCGAGGACATCGCCGCCGCCGGTGAGGGGATGCTGTTGGTCGAGCCCGGCAACGCGGCCGACTTGGCGTCGGTGCTCGATCTGCTGAGCGCCGATCGGGATGAGCTCCGTCGCCTCGGCGCAGCCGCGCGCGCGACCGTGGCGGCGAACTTCACCTGGGATCGGACCGGGTCGGAGACCGTAGCGGCGTATCGCGCGGCGATCGAGTCCCGCGCGGCGCAGTGAGCGAGCCCGTCGACGTTCTCGTGCTGTCGCTCGGCACGACCCGAGGCCTGCGGCTCGCGAGCGCGGACCTCGTCGACATGCTCCGCGAGGCGGGGGCTTCGGTCGCGGCGGTCGGGACGCGCATCGGCTTGACCGATGCGCTCCGCCGGGCCTACCCGGTCAACGACGTGGTCGAGGCGGTTGCGGCGCGACGCGCGTTGGGGTCGGCGATGCGCCGGGTTTCGCCGCGCGCGCTGGTGGTCTCGACGACGACCGCCGCACTTCTGATCGGCGACCCCGGGGTGCCGTTCGCGGTCTGGCTCGACTCGCCGGCGCGGCTGAACCGGCCGGGCTTGCTCAGCTGGCCGTTGCACCGGTTGGAGCGCCGTCAGCTCGCGTGCGCCCGAGTGCTGATGCCACACAGCCCGGGCGCGGTCGCGGCGCTGCCGCTGGGCTCGGCGCCGACCGTGGTGATCCCGCCGCCGGTGCCGGCGGCGCCTGATGCCGGCGCCGCCGCTCGCGAGCCGGTCGCGGTCGCGTACACGCCCGACCCAAAGGCCAAGGGGCTCGCGTTGCTGTGCGCTGCCTGGGAGCTGGCGGCGGTGGAGGGCGCTCGGCTGGTGATCGCCGGGGTTTCGCCCCAGAGGGCGCGCGGCTTTCTCGCGCGTTTCGGACGGTCCGTGCCGGCGGGGGTCGAGCTCGCGGGGATGCTGCCCCAGCACGAGTTCCACGCGCTGCTGGCCCGGGCGCGCGTGTTCGTGAGCGCGGCGGAGTGGGAAGACTTCGGGGTCGCGCCGCTCGAGGCGCTCGACCGCGGCGCGGCGTTCGTCAGCGCACCGGGTGGCGGGCCGTTCCCGGCGCTCGGGATCGCCCGTTCACTCGCGCTCGAGTTCGTCGCCGGCGACCGTGAGGCGGGCTCGTTGGCGCGCGCGCTCGAGGCGGCGTTTGCCGCCGATGACGCCGCGCTGGCCGCGTATCGAGTGGCGGCGCGGGCGGGGCTCGCTCCGTACCGCCCTCAGGCGTCGGTGGTGCGGCTTCAGGAGGAGGTGCTGCCGGCCCTGCTCGGCCGGTAGCGCGCGCCGGGGACGTGCCCGTTGCCCGTCGGGTCCGTCGGCGGTCCGGCTCGGCCGCGCAGCGCCGCGGCTCGCGTCACCGCGTCGACGAACGCGTCGACCTCGCTGCCGTCGGTCTCGCGGTCGATCGCGCGGCTCTCGCCGGCCATCCGTCGACGCAGCTCGGGGTCGCCGGCGAGGCGCGCGAGCGCGCCGGCGACGTCATCGACGCTGTACGGGTTGACCAGGAGCGCGTTGCGGCCGTCGATCGCGACGTCACCGGCGGCGCCGGCGGTCTTCGTGCAGATGATCGGGAGGCCGGCGGCTGCCGCCTCGCGCACCGCGACGCCGAACGGCTCGTACGTGCTGATCAGCGCGTAAGCGTCGGCCCCCGCATAGAGGGACGGGAGCTCGCTCGGCGGAACATGGCCGCGGAAGCGCACGGGCGCCTCGAGGCGCACTACCAGCTCCTTGAGGTCGTGCTCGAGAAAGCCCGTGCCGACGATCTCGAGCTCGGCCCGGCCGTGGAGCCGCGCAACGGCCTCGATCAACGCAGCGAAGTTCTTGTCCGGGACGAGTCGGCCGACGCTGATCACCCGGAGCGGCCCGTCATCGGGCCGCGGGGGCTCGTTCGCCGCGGCGGCGCGTCGGAAGGGCTCGACGTCCGCCGCCTGGAGCGCGACCGTGATCTTGTCGTCCGGAACTCCGAACGCCTCAAGGCGGGCGCGGGCGGCCGAGCTCGCGGCGATGAACCCGTCGGCGCGGGCGCCGAGCCGGCGGTGGAGCGCAAGCTGCCAGCGCGGCAGCATCGGGTCGATCACCGGCGTGCACTCGGTGAAGATCACGTACGCGCGGTCGTTGCGGCGGCACCAGTTGAACACGCGCAGCGACGCCGGCCCGTACTCGGACACGACCACGCAGTCGGGGTCGGCGGCGCGCAGCGCCCGCTCGAGCCCTCGCGACCAAAGCACCGGCGTGCGGCCCGCTCGCCGGCGCTGGCGCGAGCGCAGATGGACCGCGGGGTAGGCGTGCTCGCGCGGGAACCATTCCTCCGGCACGTCCCAGCTCGGCTGGCCGGCGGACTGGTAGATCACGCGGATCTCGAGCCCGTCGCGCTCGTGCAGCGCCCGGAACAGCGGCTCGCGGTAGGGCACGGGCGTGGGCGGGACGATGGCGCAGCGCAGGCCCATGGCCGTTCGAAGGTTATTCGGAGTCCCGGTCCGGGCCTCTGATGGGTCATTTGGCGCCACTCGGCCGGCCTCCGGCAGTGACTGGCGGTTCAGGCACGTATGCGGGTCATTCGGCGACACTCGGCCGGCGAGGCTTGCCGAGTGTCGCGATATGCCCCCGCGCGCCGCCCGCCCGCCCGCCGGCCCGACCCCCGGCCTGACGCCACACGCCATCGGGCTGGCGGTCAACGTGACACTCGGCTCGCCTCGCAGGCCCAATGTCACGTTGCCCGCGATATGTGCGGCGAACGTGACGCTCGGCCGGCGGCAGCGGTTGCGTGTCACGTTGACCGCCATTCCCGCCGGCCCGTCTCGGCCTGGACGGCTGCCTCGCGCCGACGAGGGCTGCCGAGTGTCGCGATATGCTCCCGGGCGCCTAGAGCTGCGAGCCGCGACCGCGCTCGAACCAGATCGAGCGGTCCTTCCAGTCGTGGGCCATCATCAGCGCCCCGCTGGCGGCCGTCAGCGCGAGCACCGAGCGCGGCGCGGGGGCGGGCTTGGCTATCGGCGCCTGGTCGGAGAGGAGCACGAGGAAGGCCGTCGCGGCGACGATGCTCCCGGTCGCGCCGTGGTGGCACCGTTGGCCGAAGATCCACAGGCGCCGCCGGAGCGCGTCGTATTCGACGAGCTTGAGGAGGGAGTATCCGGCGCCCTTTCGCATCTTCGTTTCCGCCCCATTTATCGACCCTTATCCTGCAAACGTGAGGGAACGCGCCGTTCTTTTGTGGCTTGTGCTACTTGTCACTCCGCTGGGGTGTGGATCGTCCGCGTCCGTGAGCAAATCGCCGACCGCATCGGCCCCGGCGACGATCCAGACGACGATCCAGACGACGACCCAGACGACGACCGCGACGACCCCAGCGACGAGCGCGACGACCACCGGAACGACGACCGATACGACGCCAACCGCCACCGGCACGCCGCCGACCGGCACGGAGACGACGACCAACCCCGCCGCCCCCGCGAGCGGTGGCGCGCCACCGTCGGACGTGCGGCTGCCGGCGACGTTCACGATCCTGCCGAGCGGCTCGCTCAGTCCGGCGACGATCACCGCGCCCGTGCACGTCCCGGTGGCGCTCACGGTGATCTCGGGTGACGGGCGCTCGCACCGGGTGCTGCTCCGCACCCCCACGCGCTACACGCTGACCGTGCCGGCGCACGGCCGCGGGTCGATCCTGCTCAACGGGCTGAAGGCCGGGCGCTACCCGCTCGACGTCGACGGAGCCGCCAGCGGGACGCTCGTGATCGGTGGCGCCCCCGGACCTTGATGTCCGCCGGCATCCGGCGATAGCTACGCGATCCGAGACCCGACGGCGGCGGACTTGTCGGGCCGCAGCAGCACAACGCCCTCGGTGTCGTCGAGCGCGCCCAGCACGAGCACCTCGGACTTGAACCGCGCGATCACACGCGGCGTGAGATTCACGACACCGACGATCAGGCTGCCCTCGAGCTGCTCGCGGGGGTAGTGCGTGATCTGCGCCGAGGAGTGCTTGATGCCGATCTCGGGCCCGAAGTCGATCGTCAGCTTCCACGCCGGCACTCGCGCCTCCGGGAACTCCTCCACCGAGACGACGCGGCCGACGCGCATGTCAACGGCTTGGAACTGGCCGACGTCGATCACGCCGGCGAAGCTTAGGGTGCGACGCCCCCGGACGTGAGCGCCGAGCCCGCGTCGCCGGCGCCTGAACCGGAGCTAGAACCGGAGCTAGAACCGGAGCTGGAACCGGAGCTCGAGCTCGTGGTCGTTGTCGAGCCAGAGCTGGTCGGGGTCGAGCTCGAGGTCGAGGTCGAGGTCGAGGTCGTACCCGAGCCCGACGAATCCCCGGCGCACGAGGAGCCGGTATCGGGGGTCGTGGCCGGAGTGGTCGACGAAGGGCTGGTCGTCGTCGTCGGGTCAGACGACGTTGAGGGCGTTGTCGAGCCGCTCGTCGACGTGGTCGTGTCGGTGCTCTGGGTCGAGGTCGTCGGCGTGGTGCTGTCCGAGCTACTCGCCGGGCATCCTGCGGTCCCGGTCGATCCGGCGGTCGTGGTGGCCGGAGTCGTCGCACCCGCGAGCACGGTCGGATCGGTCTGGGTCTGGGTCCGGCCGGCCGGCGGCGCCGGCGTCGTCTTGGCCTTCGTCCCCGTCTTGGTGGCGGCGAGAGCGCCGCCGTGCTTGGCCGTTGTCTTGGTCGCCGTCTTGTGCGAGTTGGTGGTCGCGGCCTTGTCGGCTGCGGGCTTGTGGCGGTGGGTGACCGCGGGGCGAGGCGGCGCGATGCTGGCGTGGTAGACCGGCGTCTGGCTCTGGGTGGTGGCGACCGCCGGTGGGCTGGGGGTCGACGCGACCGGGGTGGCGGCGGCCGCGTGATGGTGGACATGCGGGCGCGCCGGCTGCTCGACCTCGACCGCGCCGGCGGTGACGAGCGCCGCCGCGGCCAGCCCGGCGGCCGCCTTGGTCGCGATCGCACCGACGCTGGCCGACAGGAAACCGGTCGTCGTCGAGCCCATCACGGCGGAGGCGCCGGCGGCCGCAGTGCCTCCGACGGCCGCGGCCTGCCCGGCGGCGCTCGCGCCCGACGCGCTCGAGCCGGCGCCGGCGCCGGCGGAATGGCCGATGTGCAGAATCGCGAGCTTGCGCAGCAGGACGAACCCGCCGACCGGGAGGACCGCGGTCAGCGCCTTGCTCGTCTCGTTGAGCTGGCCCTTGAACGTCGAGCAGCGGTCGCACGCGCGCAGATGCCGGCGGACGAGCGCGCCGGGACGGCGCTGGAGGCCCTCGGCGACCTCGGCAAGCTCGATCCGCACCTGCTCGCACGTGAGCAGCCGCGCCTCGGCGGCCTCGGCGAGCGACACCCGGGCGCGCACGAGGAGCGACTTGACGCTCGGCACGGTCGTCTCCATCGCCTCGGCGATCTGCTCGTAGGACAGGGCGTCCATTTCGCGCAGCACGAGCGCGGTCCGCTGGGTCTCGGGGAGCCCGTGGATATCCACGACGAGCAGCCGGAACTCCTCGCGCTCGTGGACCTTGTCGGCTGTGGTGGCGCCGTGCTCGGACAGGTGGATGTCCATCGAGTCGACGCCGACGGCCTGGATCCGGCGCAGGTGGTTGAGGCTGCGGTTGCGGGCGATCCGGTATAGCCAGGGCCGCACGTTGATCGGGCGCTCGTCGTCGAGGATCGCGTTGAACGCGGCCGAGAACACCTCCTGAAGCACGTCCTCGGCGTCCTCGCGCGACCCGAGCAGGTGCCGGCAGAACGCGAGCAGCCGCGCGTGGTAGCGCGCGACGAGCACCTCAAAGGCGGGGGTGCTCCCCCGGCGGATCAGGGTCACGAGGCGCTCGTCGGACTGCAGCCTCAGCAGCGGCGAGCGCGCGTGAAGCCCGATTCCTCCCGAATATCTGAGCGCAGAGACTTCCATCCAGCTCGCGTGAAGGCCAACCAGAGGGGCCGTCGGTGGCAGTGACACCGTAGCAGCGCATTAGTTGCGGTCCTGCAGGACGGCCCCCCGAATACGTCGTAAAGACTAGGTACCCGGGGAGGGACTCGAACCCTCATGCCACTGGGGCAGTCGCTCTTAAGGCGACCGTGTCTGACCAATTCCACCACCCGGGCGAGTGCCGTAAACGCTATCGGCTGGCCGGGCGCCAGGAGGGTTCGTTGTCGGGCCGGCGATGCGCTCGGGTTCCCGACCGTCTTCCTACGCGTGTGCGCGCGCGAGCGCCTGCGATGCCCCCTCAGCGATTGGGAGGGAGGTTTAGCCGCGGGTAGATATCCCCCGTGGTTATTGGCTCTTTCGCTACCGACGGGCGTGTCGGTTCGAAATTGACAGTCGAACAAACCCCTTGCTAGGTTCGGCTGCAGGTCCGCATCTCGGCAAGCCAGGGTCTTCGCGGGAGGAGATCGAATTGGCAGTGCAGCGGTGAGAAACTCGACCGTGGTCGGCAGGGTGGCCGCATTGGCTGCGGTCGGCATCGCCGTGCTCGTCGTCGCTGTGATTCTGCTTTCCGGTGGAACGAGCTACCAGGTCCGGCTCGTGTTCCAGGACGCGAGCCAGATCGTCAAGGGCGATCAGGTCCAGGTGGCCGGCAACTCGATCGGCTCGGTGTCAAGCATCGCGCTGACCCAGAACGGCCAGGCCCAGCTGACGATCAACATCAGCAACTCGACATACGTGCCGCTGCACCAGGGGACCGAGGCAACAGTCCGGCTGACGTCGCTGTCGGGGATCGCGAACCGCTACATCGATCTGCGGCTCGGGCCGGGCACCGCTCCGAAGATCCCGTCGGGTGGGGTGATCAGCACCAGCGACACCACCAGCGCCGTCGACATCGACGAGCTGTTCAACACGCTCAACCCGCCGACGCTGAAGGGCCTCCAGAACCTGATTCAGGGCGCGGGCTCGCAGTTCGCCGGCAAGGGCGCCGCGGCACAGGCAGCCTGGGCGTACCTGAACCCGGCCGTCGCTTCGAGCAGCACCCTGTTCCAGGAGCTCAACCGCAACGACGGCGGCGACTTCACGAACTTCGTGGTCCAGTCCTCGAAGCTCCTGGGGACGATCGCCACGCGTTCCTCGGCGCTCACATCGCTGGTCAAGAACCTCGGGACGACGACCGAGGCACTCGCCTCGCAGCAGAAGGCGCTGGGGCAGTCGATCCAGCGACTGCCGCAGTTCATGGCGCTCGCGGACACGACGTTCGTGAACCTCCGCAACGCGCTCGACGACCTGACGCCGCTCGTCAACGTGTCCAAGCCGGTGGCGCCGAAGCTCCAGAAGTTCCTCGCCCAACTCGAGCCGCTCGCCAAGAACGCGGTCCCCACGGTCCGCGACCTGGCCAACATCATCTGCTCCCGCGGGTCCAAGCCGTGCTCGCCGAGCACGCCCGGCCAGAACGACCTGATCCAGCTGCTCGAGCTGAGCGTGAAGCTCGCGAACGTGACCTGCGGCACGAGTTCAGCGGCGAGCACCTGCAACGGCACGCTCCAGGCGAACGGCGCGCAGCGGCTCGGCGCGTTCCCGCAGTCGACGATCGCGCTCAACGACTCGACGCCCGAGCTCGCCACCGCGCGTCCGTACGCGGTCGACCTGACCGGGTGGTTCGAGGGCTACTCGCATCCGGGCACGATCGACGCCAACGGCGGCGCGAGCCGGATCGCGCCGGTGATCGGTGTCGGGTCGGTCGAGAACGGCAGCCTCAACCTGCTCCCGTCGTTCCTGCAGCCAGTGCTTCGCCAGGTCCTCGCGTTCGGAGGCAGCGGCACGGGCACCGGAACCGGCACCAGCACGAGCTCGAGCGGCCTGTTGACCTCGGGCCAGGGCGACCGCTGCCCGGGGTCGATGGAGCGCGGATCGGTCTGGTACCCGGAGTCGGGCTTCCCTTGTGACCCGAGCGAGATTCCGAGTGGGAACTGAGCGACGATGAGAAGAGTCCTACTCGGTGTCGGGATCGTGCTCGTGCTCGGGGCCTTCGTCGTGATCGCGGGTGGGTTCACGGGCGGCCCGAGCAACCCCACCTACAAGCTCGAGTTCGACAACGCGTTTGGGCTCGTGAACGGCGCGCCGTTCAAGGTCGCCGGCGTGCCCGCCGGTTCGATCAAGTCGATCGACCTCTGTTACAAGGACAAAGGCGCCCACTGCCAGAACCCGCTCGACGCCGTGGTCACCGTCCAGGTGACCTCGAAGGGCTTCGGCGAGTTCCGCTCGGACGCGTCGTGCCAGTCGCGGCCGCAGTCCCTGATCGGCGAGTACTTCGTCGACTGCGAGCCCGGCCAGAACGGCAAGGCGCTCGCCTCCGGCGCGACCCTCACCGCCTCGCACACGTTCTCGACGATCCCGGCCGACCTGCTCGCGGACATCATGCGAATGCCGCAGCGGGAGCGATTCACGCTGATCATCAACGAGCTCGGGGCTGCGGTCGCGGGGCGCTCCACCGACCTCCAGACGGCGCTCCAGCGTGCGGTGCCGGCGCTCGATGAGACCGACAACCTGCTCAACCTCCTCGGCAACGACTCGAGCACGCTGAAAGCGCTCACCGCCAACTCCAACGCGGTCGTCACGGCGCTGGCCAACAACTCCAAGCAGGTCCAGAACTTCATCGTAGAGGCCGACAACGCCGCCACCGACACCGCGACGCAGCAGGCGAACCTGAAGACCACGCTGCAACGGTTCCCGAGCTTCCTCGAGCAGCTCAAGCCGACGATGGCCAAGCTCGGGTCGGCCGCGACCACGAACACGCCGGTCGTCGAGAACCTGAACGCGGCAGCCGGCCAGCTCCACACGTTCTTCACGAACCTGGCGTCGTGCTCGCAGCCGCACTCGGGCAACGACTGCGGCTTCGCGAACGCGTCGCTGCCCGCGCTGAAGTCGCTCGGACAGGCGTCGGTGACCGGCAAGCAGGCGGTCACGGCCGCGGCGCCGACTGTCTCGATCCTCAACAAGTTCGCCGCGCCCACGAGTCAGGGCGGCGCGGGCACCGGCGAGCTCGCGCAGAACCTCGCGATCGTGCTGCAGGACCTGAACACGCAGAGCCGCGCGGTCGAGCCCGACCCGCGCAGCCCGGGCGGCAAGGGGTTCACCGGGCTCCAGGCGCTGCTCCAGTACGCGTTCAACCAGACGCTGGCGATCAACACGTTCGGGCCGTTCGGGCACATGCTCGCGGTCGACGCGTTCGTGAACCCGGAGTGCTCGCCGTACGCGACGCCGGGGACGATCTCCGCGAACCTCAAGCAGGACGGCTCGAGCTACCGACAGTGCTACTCGTGGCTCGGCCCGAACCAGCCGGGCGTCAACGAGACCGATCCGTCGGACCCGAGCGGCTGTGTGCCAGACCCCGGCGGCGCGCCTCCGGGCGAGACCGGACCCCAGACCACCGCTGCGAAGTGCCCCGCCGAGGCGCTCAGCACGGGCGCGCCTAACACCAAGAGCGCGAAGAAGAGCAAGACCCCGGCGGCCGGCGCCGGCTCCGGCGCCACGCCATCCACGGGGCCCGGCCCGCCGACACAGGTCGTCCAGAACGCGCTCGGGGCGGTCAATAAGGCGATCAGCTCGGCCACGGCTCCGCTCGGCGGCGTGACGTCGTCGCTGCCGAGCGTGACGACGCCGGCCCCGCCCCAGAGCACGAGCCAGGCCAACAACGGCGCCCCGTCGGCCCAGCAGGCCCAGCAGCTCCTCAACTACCTCCTGTCGCCATGAACCGCCGCAAGCAATCCGCGTTTGCCAACCCCGTGCTGATCGGCGCGGTCACGGTGCTGGTGCTGCTCGTCGGCGTGTTCCTGGCCTACAACGCGAACGAGGGGCTGCCGTTCGTCCCGACGCGCGAGCTCAAGATCGACATCGCGAACGGTTCCGAGCTCGTCGCCGGCAACGACGTGCGCGAGGGCGGCTACCTGATCGGGATCGTGTCCTCGCTGAAGCCGGTGATGATGGAGAACGGGCAGACCGGCGCACAGCTCACGCTCAAGCTGAACAAGGCCTACGGCAAGGTGCCGATCGACTCAACGGTCTCGATCCAGCCGCGATCGGTGCTCGGGCTCAAGTACCTCGATCTCCACAAGGGGACCTCGAGCCACATGTTCGCGGACGGCGCGACGCTCCCCGTCTCGCAGACGAACGTGCCGATCCAGTTCGACGACGTGTTCAAGATGTTCGATACGAAGACCCGGGGCGCGGTCCAGGAGGACCTCGACGGGTTCGGCGACACGCTCGCGTCGCGCGGGTCGGCGCTCAACGACACCATCGCGAGCCTTCCGTCGCTGTTCGGCTACCTCGAACCGGTCGCCCGGTACCTGTCCGATCCGAGCACGGAGCTGACGCGCTTCTTCAACGGTCTCAACTCGTTCATGGGCGCGGTGGCCCCGGTGGCGCAGGTCAACGCCACGCTGTTCGGGAAGATGGCCACGACCTTCGGGGCGATCGACCGCAACCCGCCCGATCTGAAGGCGACGATCAGCGAGTCGCCCTCGACGCTCAAGGTCTCGACCCAGTCGCTCGCCACCCAGCAGCCGCTGCTGACCGATCTGACGACGTTCGGGCAGTACATGACGCCGGCGACGAAGTCGCTCGAGGTCGCGCTGCCGGTGCTCAACCCGGCGCTCGAACAGGGCACCCAGGTGCTCGCGCGCACGCCGGCGCTGAACCAGCGCCTGCAGCAGACGATGCAGGCGCTGCAGACGTTGTCGGCGGCGCCGGGAACGAATATCGCGCTGAACGCGCTCGTCGACACCGTGCAGACGCTGAACCCGATGCTCCGCTACCTCGGGCCGTTCCAGACAGTGTGCAACGACTGGAACTACTGGTGGACGTACCTCTCCGAGCACCTCTCGGAGGCGACCGCGTTCGGGTTCGCCCAGCGCGCGATGCTGATGACGACGAACACCAGCCAGTCGAACAACGTCGGCTCGCAGGGCGCGACCGCACCCGCCGACGGCGGCAGCTTCGACTCGCCGCAGGGCGGCAACGAGTACCTGCACGGCGAGGTGTATGGAGCGGCCGTCGACAACCAGGGCAATGCCGACTGCGAGACCGGCCAGCGCGGCTACCCGCAGAAGCTCAACTACTACGACCCGCAGGGCCGCAACCTCGATAGCGACTCGCACACGCCGGGCGATCAGGGCACGACCTTCACGGGTCGCACCCACGTGCCCGCCGGCGAGACGTTCACCCGCACACCGCAAACCGGCGTCGTCACCCCCTCCGTCCCGGGGAACAACTGATGTTGCGCAGACGCGGACGCAAGGTCGGACTCAGCAAGTTCAAGGCGGGCTTGTTCGCGCTGATTGCGATCTGCGTGTTCGTCTACCTGGGCTTCACCAAGTTCGCGAACCCGTTCGCGAGCCCGTACACCGTCCACGCGGTCTTCTCCAACGCCAACGGCGTGAAGCCGGGCTCACCGGTCCGGATTGCCGGTATCAACGTGGGCCAGGTGGAGAGCGTCGGAGCCGTCCCCGGCTGCAAGGTCGGCGGCACGCCTCAGCAGACCGCGGCGGGGTCGAGCCAGCAGTGCAGCGCCGCCGACGTGACGATGACGATCAGCGGATCGGGGCTGCCGATCCACAAGAACGCCACGTTCGCGATCCGCCCGCGCATCTTCCTCGAGGGCAACTTCTTCGTCGACGTCAGCCCCGGCACGCCCGAGGCCCCGGTCGCTCCGAAGGACTACACGTTCCCGATCCAGCAGGGAACCGAGCCCGTGCAGTTCGACCAGGTGCTGACCTCGCTGCAGTCGAACACCCGCCAGAACCTCCAGACGCTGCTCCAGCAGTTCGGCACCGCGCTCAAGAAGGGCGGCCCGTCCTTCAACGCCTCGATCCAGTACTGGCTGCCGGCGTACAAGTACTCCGCGATCGTCGCCCACGACGCGCTCGGGATCGATCCGAACGACCTCTCGAACGCGATCAACGACCAGGGGACGGTCTCGGGGGCCATCGACACGCACCCGCAGAACCTCCAGAACCTGATCACGAACTTCAACACGACCGCCTACGCGTTCGCCCGTGAGAGCGTGTCGCTCCAGAACGCCGTCGCCGCGCTGCCGAAGACGCTCGCGGCTGCGATCCCGGCGTTCAATGCGCTGAACTCGGCGTTCTGCTCAGGCCCGCGAGTGCCCAACTGCAAGCCCGGGCCGCTGCCGCAGCTCGCGAAGGCGCTGATCCCGGGCGTCCAGTCGACAGGCCCGATGATCGACGCGAGCCTTCCGTTCATCACTCAGCTTCGCTACCTGGTCTCGCCGTCGGAGCTGCGCGGCCTGACCGCCGACCTGGCGAACACCGTGCCCGCGCTGACCAACCTCACTCGGGCGAGCATCCCGCTGATGGCCAACGGCGTGCGCCCGGCGTCAAGTTGCGTCTCCAACGTGGTGATCCCATGGACGAAGCTGACGATCAACGATCCGAACTTCAACGCGTCGAACGGATTCCCGGCGCGGCCGGTGTACGTCGAAGCGGTCGACTTCCTCCCCGGGCTCGCGGGTGAATCCCGCGATTTCGACGCCAACGGCCCGTACGTCCGGATCCTCGGCACCGGCGGGACGCTCACGTACTCGCTCCAGCCCGGCCTGCTCGGTCAGTCGCTGGCGCCGCTCCAGGGCGAGCAGCCCCAGTCGCCTCCGGGCCAGAAGCCGCCGCCGCTTGAGCCGAACGTCGCGTGCGAGACGCAGCAGCCGATCACGGATCTGTCGACGCCGACCGGCGGCCCGCCCCAGCAGGAGTCGAGCAACCTGTCCTCGCCGGGCGCTTCATTGCGCTGGACCTCGGCCGCGGCGGCGGCGATCCCCGAGGTTCGCAAGCTCGCGGCGACGTCCGGGCTCGGGCTCGGAACTGCCGCGATGCCGAAGCTGGGCACCACCGCCAGCAGTGACAAGAGCAACTCCCGGCCCGCGAGGAACCCCAAGTGAAGCGCGCGATCCGAGAGCACTGGAAGGACTTCGCGGCGATCGTCGGCCTGCTCGTGATCACGATCGCGGTGGCGGGATACATCCTCACCAACGAGCGCTTGTCGATCCCGTTCATCTCGCCCGCCCAGTTCACGCTCAACGCCGACTTCCAGACGGCCCAGGCCGTCACCCCCGGCCAGGGTCAGAGCGTCCGGATTTCTGGAGTTCAGATCGGCCTGATCACCGGCGTGTCGCTGAAGAACGGTCAGGGCGTCGTGAAGATGAGCATCGACAAGAAGTACGAAGGGCTGATCCGCACCAACTGGACGGCGCTGCTGCGTCCCCGCACCGGCCTCGACGACATGTTCGTCGAGCTCAGCCCAGGGGTCGGTAACGCGCCGGCGGCCAAATCGGGCTTCACGATGCCGGTGTCGAACACGATGCCGGTCGTCAACCTCGACGAGATCCTGTCCTCGCTCGACCAGGACAGCCGCGAGTATCTCGACCTCCTGGTCAATGGCGCCGGCCAGGGCCTCCAAAAGAACGGCGGAGACGAGCTCGCCCAGGTGATGGAACGGTTCGAGCCGACCCACCGCGACCTCGCGCGGGTCAACGGTGCGGTCGCGCAGCGCGGCGCGGACCTCCGCCAGCTCGTCAACTCGCTCAAGCGCCTCAACGTCGCGCTCGCCGCCAAGCAGCCGCAGATCGTCCAGCTGATCGACTCGAGCGAGAAGGTGTTCGCGGCGTTCGCCTCGGAGAACCAGAACGTCAGCCGGGCGGTCGCCGACCTGCCGAGCACGCTCAATCAGACGACCGCGACGCTCGCCAAGGTCCAGGCGTTCGCGCAGCAACTCGGGCCGGCCGCCACGAACCTGTTGCCCGCGGCCAACGCGCTCAAGGGCGCGAACCAGGCCCTGACCGCGCTCGCCGTCCCGGGCGCACCGATCGTCCAGAACCAGATCCGGCCGTTCGTGGTCGCGGCGCGCCCGGTGGTTCGCAACCTGCGTCCGGCCGCGGTGAACCTCGCGGCGGCCACGCCGAACCTGACGAAGGTCTTCGGGGTGCTCAACAACTTCGTGAACATGGTCGGCTACAACCCGGGCAACACCGAGCACGGCTACTTGTGGTGGCTCGCCTGGCTCGACCACAACGCCCGCACGCTGTTCTCGGTGCAGGACGCCAACGGCGACTTCCGTCCGCTGTTCCTGCAGGCCAGCTGCGCCACGTTCGCCCAGCTCGCCAACTCCTCGCCGCTGACCGAGGTTCTCATGAACCTGACGCCGATCCTGACCGACGCCGGCCTGTGCCCGACCCAGGCCGCCGCCGATAAGTCCGCATACGCGAAGTACGAGGAGAAGCATCCCGCCACCTCGGCCGCGTCGTCGAACTCGACGCTGTCGCAGGTGTCCGCGCTGACGCCGCATGCGGGCTCGGGCGCGACCGGCTCGAACAACCTTTTCCTCCCCAAGCTCCCGACGGGAACCAACTGATGCATACCGGCAGCCCCCCGATCTCGCGCGTGATCACGATGGTCCTGTTCACACTGTCATGCGTCGGCCTGCTGCTGTTCCTGTGGCTGTCATTCGGCGGCACGATTCCGCTCGGCGCGCAGGGCTACCGCATCAACGTGTCGTTCCCGGACGCGCAGGATCTGGCGACGCAGGCGGACGTCCGGATCGCGGGGGTCACCGTCGGCAAGGTCGTCTCGACGAGCCTCGATCCGAAGGGCAACCGGACGCTCGCGACGCTCCAGCTTCAGAGCAAGTTCGAGCCGATCCGCCAGGACACTCACGCGATCCTCCGGACCAAGACGATCCTCGGCGAGACCTACGTCCAGCTGATCCCGGGTAGCCCGAACGCCCCGCCGATCCCGGACGGCGGGACGCTTCCGCGCGGGCAGGTGCAGTCAGACGTGCAGCTGTCGGACATCTACAACGCGTTCGACCCGACTACTCGGCATGCGTTCCAGGTGTGGCAGCAGCAGCTCGCCCAGGCGATCGGCGGCAACGACCAGAACCTCAACGACGTGCTCGGCAACCTGCCGTCGTTCGCGGCCGACGCGACCGACATCCTCCAGGTACTCGACGTCCAGCACCAGGCCGTGGTGAGCCTGGTGCAGAACGGCGGCACCGTGTTCGGGGCGCTCGGCGCGAACCAGGCCGCGCTCCAAAACCTGATCACGAGCGCCGAGACGACGTTCGCGACGACCGCGGCCAACAACAACAAGCTCGCGCAGACGTTCGAGGTGTTCCCGACGTTCCTGAACGAGACCAAGGCGACGATGACCAAGCTGCAGGCGTTCTCGGTCAACACCGACCCGTTGATCAAGGAGCTCGACCCGGTCGCCCAGCAGCTGCAGCCAACGCTCCGCTCCGTCCAGCAGCTGTCGCCGCCGCTGCGCCATCTGTTCACGAACCTTGGGCCGCTGATCACGGTCTCGCGGACCGGCCTGCCCGCGGTCAGCGACATCCTCACGGGCTCGACCCCGCTGCTCGGCTCGCTCGGGACGTTCCTCGAGCAGCTGAACCCGGTCCTCGGCTGGCTGTCTGACCATCAGCAGCTGATCTCTGACTTCATCTCCAACGGCGCCACCGGTATCGCGGCGACCACGACCTCGTTCTCGGGCGGCGTCGGCCACTACCTGCGCCAGTTCTCCCCCGTGGGGTCAGAGACCCTGTCGTTCGCGGCCAACCGCGACTCCGACAACCGCGGCAACACCTACCCGGGTCCGGTCTGGCTCGCGAACGCCGAGAACTTCTCCAAGGGCAACTTCCCGTCGTGGGACTGCAAGAACACGGGCGCGGGTGGCGACGGCTCAGAGCCGTCCAACGGCATCCCGGCCGGCGCTCCGGGATCGGAAGAATCGTGCTGGGTGGCGCCGACGCTGCCGGGCGCGCAGCCGGGCCAGATCCCGCACCTGCTCGCGGCGACGTACCCCGACAAGTAGCTACCGGCGACGTACCCCGGCAAGTAGCGGACGTGAGCTGCTAAGCGGCCTCGCGGGTGCGGTCCGAAGCGCGCCCGCCGGCGCCGAGCAGGCCGTCGATCAGCGCGCCGGCGAGTTCGATGTCGCCGAGCAGCTCGAGCCCGGTGCGGTCGTGCTCGGGCGAGAACGCCTTGATCCACGCCGACGTCGTGCCTGCGACCCGCGCGTCGGCGGCGTCGGAGCCGTGCTCCTCGACGCTCACCGCATCCTCGGCCACCGTGAACGTGTACGCGTTCCGCCGATCGGGCCCGTCGACGTCGAACTCGACGGTGCCGACCGCTGTCGAACGGACCACGAGGCCGGGCGCGAGCCGGAAGATCGCGCCGAGGTCGATCGACTCAGAGGCGCGCGGCGGGCTCCACGCCCACTCGTAGCCCCAGCGGGCGAGCTCCCCGAGGATTGGCATCAGCTCGCGAGCCCGCTCGGTCAATTCGTAGTCGACGCGGGGTGGAACCTCGCGATAGCGCTTGCGGGTGAGCATGCCGTCGGCGACCATCCGGTTCAGCCGCGAGCGGAGCTGCTCGGTCGAGATCCCCGGAAGCACGCGCTGAAGCTCGACGAACCGCCGGGGGCCGGCGGCGAGGTCACGGACGATCAGAAGCGTCCATTTGTCGCCGACCAGGTCGAGCGCCCGGGCGTCGGGGGACCACTGGTCGTAAGGGTGGCGTTTCGGTGGGGGTACGTGCGGAATGGGACTTCCTCCCGGTGGACGGTGCGTACCTACCAAGTTCGAGTCTAACGGACGTTCAGCGTTTTCCTGCCGCGTAAATGCCCATTTTGTAGTAGTCCAAGGGCCCGTCAGGTAGGGGTTTGCGTGGAAACAACGCGCGAGGGAGCTTTGCGTCAGTTTTGCCCCACATCACCGTTGCTGAGATACATGGGTGAAGTGATCGAGCTGAAGGATCAGCTAGCCGATCGGTCTCGCCCCAGGGGACGAGGAGTGGCCGCAGCGTTCTTCTACGACGTTGCCTGCCCGTTCTCCTACCTGGTCGCGGAACGAGTCGAGCGGGTGCTGGGAGAGGTCGAGTGGGTACCCGCGCCGGCCGTGGGCCTCGACGGCGGCGCACGCTGGATGCGGTTCGACGACACGCGCGCGCTCGCCGAGCGCCGCGCGCTCGACGCGCGCCTTCCGCTCGTCTGGCCCGACCGGTTCCCGGCCAACACGCGGCTCGCGCTGCGAGCGGCGGCATACGCCGCGGAGAACGGCGCCGGTGCCAGCTTTGCGCTCGCGGCCACGCGGCTCGCGTTCTGCGGAGGATTTGACCTGGAGGACCCCGAGGTCCTCGCAGTCGCCGCCGCGGCGGCGGGGATCCCGCTGGAGGGATGCCTCCTCGCGGCGCGTGACGCCGCGCGCGATCGTTCCCTGTGGGCGACCGCGCGGGGTCTTCACGCTCGCGGCGTGCAAGCGCTGCCGACGCTTCGCCTCGGCCGCCGCTTCATCGAGGGCGACCGCATCCTGATCGAGGGTGCGGCGCTGCTCGGGGCGCACGCTCTGTAGCGTCCCCGTCCGTGGCGACGGAGACGGACGCGAGCACCCAGGCTCACGGCGGGCGGCTGCTGGCCGCGCGGCTCCGCGCTCACGGCGTGAGCAAGCTGTTCACGCTGTCCGGCGGCCACCTGTTCTCGATCTACGACGGCTGCCGCGCCGAGGGGATCGAGATCGTCGACGTCCGCCACGAACAGTCCGCGGCATTCGCCGCGGAGGGCTGGGCCAAAGTGACCCGCACGGTCGGCGTGTGCGCGCTGACCGCCGGCCCCGGCGTCACCAACGGGATGACCGCGATCGCGTCGGGCGCTCAGAACCGTTCCCCGATGCTCGTGCTCGGAGGTCGCGCGCCGCAGTTCCGATGGGGACAGGGATCGCTCCAGGAGATCGATCACGTGCCGTTCGTCCGCCCGCTCGTCAAGCTCGCCGCGACCGCGCGGGAGACGGGTGAGATTCCTGGGCTGGTCGAGGAGGCGATCGACGCCGCGCTCACGCCGCATTCGGGGCCGGTGTTCCTCGACTTCCCGCTCGACGTCGTGTTCGGCGAGGCCGAGCACGCCGGACCTCCGGTGGCGCCACCCGAGCCGTGGCTCGGCGCGGGCGCAGACGGCCGCGAGATCGAGCGCGTCGCCGCCTCGCTTCGCGATGCCGAGCGCCCGGTGATCATGGCCGGCGCCGGGCTCTACTGGGGACGCGGCGAGGAGGCGCTCCGGGCGCTCGCCGAGGAGCTGCGGATCCCGGTGTTCCTCAACGGGCTCGCGCGCGGGTGCCTCCCGGCCGACCACGAGTTGGCGTTCTCGCGCGCGCGGAGCATCGGGTTGCAGGGTGCCGACGTCGCGCTCGTGATCGGGGCGCCGCTCGACTTCAGGCTCGGCTTCGGCGCCGCCTTCGCCCAGGACGGCGAGATCGTCGTGATCGACGTCGCCGAGCCCGACCAGGATCCGCCGCGCCAGCTCGCCGGCGAGCTGTACGGTGCGCTGCCGGCGACGCTCGACGCGTTGCGGGTGGCCGCCGGCGGTGGTGGAGTCTCATCCGAGCGTTCGGTGTGGGTCGAGTCGCTCCGCGTCACCGAGACCGAGAGCCGCGCCGGCGAGGCCGAGGGACTCGCCGACGACCGCGCGCCCCTTCACCCGATGCGCGTCTACGGCGAGCTGATCACGATGCTCGACCGCGACGCGATCGTGGTCGGCGACGGCGGCGACTTCGTGTCCTACGCCGGCCGTCTGATCGATTCGTTTCAGGCCGGCTGCTGGCTCGACCCGGGGCCCCTCGGCGCGCTCGGCTGCGGGTTCGGGTACGCGCTCGCCGCCAAGCTCGCCCGGCCCGAGCGCCAGGTCGTGCTGCTGCTCGGCGACGGCGCGTTCGGCTTCGCCGGGATGGAGCTCGACACGCTGGCCCGCCACGGTGTCGCGGTGGTGGCGGTCGTCGGCAACAACGGCATCTGGGCGCTCGAGAAGCATCCGCAGGAGGCCATGTACGGCTACTCCGTCGCCGCCGACCTCCGTCCCAACACCCGCTACGACCAGGTAGCCGAAGCGCTCGGCTGCCACGGCGAGCTCGTATCGACGCCGGCGGAGTTGCGGTCGGCGCTGGAACGCGCACTCGGAAGCGGCCAACCCGCCCTCGTCAACGTCCTCACAGACCCAACCGTCGCCTACCCCCGCCGCTCGAACCTCGCCTAGCGGGAGAGGGACGCAGTTCGCGTGAGCGGGACGTCGTTCGCGACGCTCACCACAGCGCGAGGGGACGGCGTTGAGGTGCGGCTGGCGGCACTCGCGCCCAACCACCACAGGCCCGCGGCGAGCGAATCGAACGGGGCGCGGCCGCCAGACACACCTAACGACGACCCCGAATACGAAAACCGCCCGCATTCTCAGCGGGCGGCTTCCGATCCAGGTTTGGCCCAATCGGGACGGGCAGGGGTACGTGCCAGAAAGGGCCGGTTAGAGTGGCTCGGACGGCGGGAGGCGCCGATGTCTGCGGCTTCGCCCGAGCCTATGTTGGGAGCCAAGGACAAACCCGGCCCCACGGCAATCATTCCCACTAGCGCCCTTGGGGACAATCGTACATTCGTCCAGTTCTGTTTAGAACACAAACTGGACGTTTGTTCGACCCAGGCGGCAGATCGAGACCCTCGGCCACTCGTTTCGACCGACCCACGGCCGCCAATCGATATATGCCGGAATTCCGGTCTCTTATACTGGGAATGGTGGCCGGTTTGTTTTCTTTTCCGAATCCCGTCAACGAGAAAGCGGCCCGGGTCGTCGCCGGGGTCGTCCTGGCCACGGTGCTCGTGATCCTGGCCACCGGCTGGTACTGGCTGCTGATCCCGCTCACCTACGGATTCTGGGCGCGCGTCCTGACCGGGCCGACGCTCAGTCCGCTCGGCTGGTCGGCCCAGAACCTGATCGCACCCCGTCTCGGCCCGAAGAAGCCGGTGCCCGGCCCGCCCAAGCGCTTCGCCCAGGGGATGGGCGCGGTGATGGCGACCACCGCGCTCGTGCTCGGGCTGATCGTCGGCGATCACACCGCGGCCGACGTGGTCCTGGCCCTGTTCGTCGTCGCCGCCGGCCTCGAGTCGATCTTCGCTGTCTGCCTCGGGTGCCAGGTGTTCGCGCTGCTGATGCGCGCCGGGCTCGTGCCGGCGTCGGTGTGCGAGGAGTGCGCCGACATCAGCCTCCGCCTCCGCGCCTCGGCCTGATCGTCGCCGCCGCTCCGCGGTCCGCGCCACCGTCCGCATCCGCGCCGGCGCCCGGCGGTCCTCGCCACCGTCCGCAGGCCCCTAAAACAACCCGAGCGCCGCCCCTCGCAGGATGTCGTGCTCGGAGACCTCGAACTCGCGCAGACCGAACAGCGCCAGCGTCTCGAGCAGGATGATCACGCCGGCGACGATCGTCGGCGCCCGGTCGGGATGCAGGCCGCGCACGTGCCGGCGCTCCTCGAGCGTCAGCTCCGCCAGCCGATCGAGGATCTGCCGGCACTGCTCCTCTGAAACGACGTACCCCTCGACCTTGTCCGGGTCGTAGGGCTCGAGCCCCTGGGCGATCGACGCCATCGAGGTCGCGGTCCCGGCGACCCCGATCGCCCACGCCACCGACCGCCGGCGCTCCTCCGGCACCCCCGCCGCGAACACGGCCCGCACGTCGCGCGCCAGCGCCTGACGCTCGCTGGCTGCCGGCGGGTCCGAGTGGAGGTGGCGCTCGGTCTGGCGGACGACCCCGACCTGGTTGGAGACGTGGAACGTCACGTCGGGGCCGGTGCCGATCACGAACTCGGTCGAGCCGCCGCCGATGTCGATCACGACCGTCGGCGTCTTGTCGTCCGGGTCGCGCTCGCTGGTCGCGCCGAGGAACGTCAGCCGCGCCTCCTCGTCCCCGGTGAGAAGGTGGGGCTCAAACTCCCAGCGAGAGCCGACGGTCTGGGCGAACTCGGCCCCGTTGGCGGCGTCTCTGACCGCGCTGGTCATGACCGCGACCGCCGGCGCGCCACCGTGGCCGTCGATCAGCGACCGGTATTCGTCGAGCACGGTGTACACGCGCTGCATTGCGTCGTCGGCCAATCGCCCGCCGGCGTCGACGCCGGCGCCCAAGCGGGTGATCACTGTCCGGCGCTCGAGCACGTCTCCGACCCGGCCGTCGTCGACCTCGGCCAGGAACAAGCGCGTCGAGTTCGTCCCGATGTCGACGACCGCGCGTCGCATGTCAGCGAGGCTCGTTGACCTGGTGCGGCATCGGCCGGCCGTCGAGACCGGCGAGCAGGTTGTCGACCGCGAGCTCGGCCATCTGCTCCCGCGCGACTCGGGTGGCCGAGCCGATGTGGGGGGCCACGATCAGGTTCGGGGCCTCGAGCAGCGGGTGATCGGCCGGGAGCGGCTCGGGATCGGTCACGTCGAGCGCCGCGCCGGCGATCTCCCCGGAGATCAGCGCTGTCCGCAGCGCGTCGTGATCGACGATCGGGCCGCGCGCCGTGTTGATCAGGATCGCGCTGCTCGGCATCGACGAGAGCGCCGCCGCGTCGATCAGGTGGTGGGTCGCGGGTGTGAGCGGGCAGTGGAGCGAGACGAAGTCCGAACGCTCGAGCAGCGTCGCGAGCGAGGTCGCCCCGTCGCCGCTGCCGGTGTGCAGGACGGTCATGTCGAACCCGGACGCCCGGCGCGCCACCGCGCGCCCGATCCGCCCGAGCCCGATGATCCCGAGGGTCGCGCCGTTGACCGCGGCGCCGAGATACTGGCCCGGCTCCCACGTCAGCCAGTCGCCGTCACGTGCCGCGGCGATCGCCTCGGGAAGCTTGCGCGCGGCGGCGAGCAGCAGCGCGAACGCCAGGTCCGCGGTGGCGTCGGTGAGCACGTCGGGCGTGTTGCCGACCGGAATCCCGCGTGCCGACGCGGCCTCGACGTCGACGTTGTCGTAGCCGACCGCGTAGTTCGCGATCGCGCGGAGATCGGGGCAACGCTCGATCAGCGCGGCGTCGACTCGATCGGTCACGAGCGTCAGCAGCCCCGCGGCGTCGCCGGCGCGGTCGGCGAGCTGCTCGGCCGACGGAGGGAGCCGCTCGGACCAGACGTCGACGTCGTGCCGCTCGCGCAGGCGGTCGAGCGCGAGGCCGGGGAGCTCGCGGGTGACGAAGCAGCGGGCCATGCCGCGCCGCATTGTCGCGTGCGCGAGCTCCGGACGGCCTGTCGCTCGCGACCGCCGGCACGTTCGCGACCGCCGGCACGTTCGCGACCGCCGGCACGTTCGCGACCGCCGGCACGCCGGCCACCGGCCGCGCAGCCCGCCGGCAGGCCCGCGGAACGCCTACGCGCTTTCGGCGGCGATCGCCCGCCGCCGGGCCGCCCGTCGCGAAACCTGCGGCAACCCGAACGCCGCGATCAGTGCGCCGGCGCCGGCGAACGCCGCCCCGATCGCGAATGCGAACACGAATCCGCTGGTCAGCGCGGCATGCATGGTCTCGCCGGCGCGGCGAAGATCGGTGTTGGTATGCGCGGTGGCGATCGCCGCGAGGACCGCGAGTCCGAGTGCGCCGCCGAACAGCCGCGAGGTGTTCACGAGCCCCGACGCCAGCCCGGCCTCGTGTGGCGCGACGCCCGAGACCGCCGCGATCGTCACCGGGACGAACGCGAAGCCCATCCCGGCCGCGACCAGCAGCGAGGGCAACAGGATTTCACCGAGGTAGGTACCACCGGACGACAGTTGCGTGAACAGAAGCAGGCCGATAGCGAGGAGGCTCATGCCCAGGACCAGCAGCGGCTTCGCGCCGACGCGCGTTACGCCCCGCGAGGCCAGGGTCGACGCGACGACGATCGTGAGCGTCATCGGGAGGAACGCGAGCCCCGCATGCAGCGGCGAGTACCCGCGTACCTGCTGGAGGTAGAGCGACAGGAAGAACCACAACGCGAACGTCGACGATCCGAGCAGGAACACGACGCAGTTCGCGGCGCGCAACGTCCGCGAGGCGTAGATCCGAAGCGGCATCAACGGCGCCTGGGCAAACCGGCCCTCGATCGCGACGAACGCGGCCAGCAGCACGACGCCCGTCGCCATCAGCGCCAGCGTCGGGAGCGAGCCCCAGCCGGTGACATCCGTCCGGACGATCCCGAGCACGAGGATCGACAACCCGAGCGTCGCGGTGATCGCGCCCGCGAGGTCGAAGTTCCGCTCGCTACGTTCGGCCCGGCTCGCGATGATGTAGCGCGCGGCGAGCGCGGCGGCGATCAGCCCGATCGGGACGTTGATGAACAGGATCCAGCGCCAGCTGAGCAGATCGGTCAGCACGCCGCCGAGGAGCACGCCGGCGGCGCCGCCGGCGCCTCCCATCGCGCCCCAGATGCCGACCGCGCGGTTCCGGGCGGGGCCCTCCGCGAACGTGGTCGTGAGGATCGACAGCGAAGCGGGGGCGACAATCGCGCCGCCGAGGCCCTGCATGCCGCGGGCCGCGATCAACAGGACCTTGGTGTCGGCGAAGCCGCCGGCCAGAGAGGAGAGTGCGAACAGCGTCAGCCCGAACACGAACACGCGCCGGCGCCCGAGCAGGTCGGCGGCACGGCCGCCGAGCAGCAAGAATCCGGCGAAGGTGACCGTGTACGCGTTGACGACCCACTGCAGGTCCGCTTCGGAGAACTGCAGAGAGCTGCGAATCGAGGGGAGCGCGACGTTCACCACCGATACGTCGAGGACCACCATGAACTGGGCCAGGCAGCAGAGCAACAGCGTGGCGCGAAGGTGGGGATGTTCTGCGGAAGTCGGTTTCATATAGGGGTGACGTCCAAGGCTCGTCCGGTTCGACAGCCCGTGCGCCGAAAAAAGCCCCAAGTACGATGCCTATCGAACGATATCAGATGTTTGATGATCTTCGTACTATGATGGGGGTGAGATAGATGGGCATCGAGGCCAGACACACCGAGGTTTTCGCGCCGGGTGGGCCGCCGGCCCGGTTAGGCGACGGGCTCGTCGACGTGCCGGGCCAATCGCTTCCGGACCCGCCGGGCGACCGGCTCGAGCTGGCCGCGGTGCTCCACGCCCTCAGCGATCCGATGCGCCTGCGGATCGTGATCGGCCTCGCCAAGATCGACGACCGGCCGTGCGGGAGCTTCGACCTCCCCGTGACCAAGTCGACATGCACGCACCACTTCAAGGTGCTGCGCGAGGCCGGCGTCATCCGCCAGCGGCTCGAGGGGACGACGCGGCTGAACTCGCTGCGCCGCGACGACCTAGAGCGACGCTTCCCGGGGTTGCTCGACTCCGTGCTCCGCGCCTCGGGCTGCTGACACTCGCCGCCGGCGGACGGCCGCCGGCTAGCTCGATGCCTGGGCCCGGTACTCCGAGTAGTCGGGCTCGCGACCCTCGCTGAATGCCTGGACGCCCTCGCCCGACTCCTCGGTGCCGTAGAACAGCGCGAGCCCGCTGAACGACAGCCCCGCGATTCCGGCGATGTGGTCGCTGTCGGCGTTGAACGACTGCTTGAGGAAGCGCAGCGCGGTCGGAGACAGCGCGAGCATGTCGTCGGCCCAGATGCGAACCTCGTCGCGGAGCCGGTCGAACGGCACGACCTGGTTCACCAGCCCCCACCGCTCGGCGGTGACCGCGTCGTATCGCCGGCAGCGGAACCAGATCTCGCGGGCGCGCTTCTCGCCGACGACGCGCGCCAGGTAAGCGGTGCCGAACCCGCCGTCGAACGAGCCGACACGCGGGCCGACCTGGCCGAACGATGCGGTATCGGCGGCGATCGTCACGTCGCACAGGACGTGGAGCACGTGGCCGCCGCCGATCGCGACGCCGTTGACGGCGGCGATCACGGGCTTGGGGACCTCGCGGATAAGACGGTGCAGCCGTTCGATCTCGAACAGCCCCGAGGCGCTCGGACCGTAGTCGCCGGTCTCCGCACGCTGCTTCTGATCCCCGCCGGCGCAGAACGCCCGATCTCCCGTGCCCGTCAGGCAGATCACGCCGACGTCGGAGGAAGCCCAGGCACGCGTGAACAGATGGATCAGCTCGTCGACCGTTCTCGCCCGGAACGCGTTCATCCGGTCGGGCCGGTCGATCGTGATCCAGGCCAGGCCGTTCTCGACCTCGTAGCGAGTGTCGGTCAAATCCATCCCGATCTCCTTTGGTCTCAAGCCATCGTCAGCCCGCCGCTGACCGACAGCGTCTGCCCCGTGATGTAGCCGGCGCCCTCGGAAGCGAAGAACGCCACCGCGGCGGCAATGTCCTCGGGCTGTCCAAGTCGTCGCATCGGCACCGCTCGTCGAAGCGCCTCGACCATCTTCGCGCTCCGCTCGCCGGCGCCGATCATCCCGTCGAGCAGCGGCGTCTCGGTCGGTCCTGGACACACGCTGTTCACGGTCACACCACGTCGGACGACCTCGCGGGCCAGCGTCTTCCCGAACGCCACCTGTGCGGCCTTGGCGCCGGCGTACACAGCCTCGAGCGAGGAGCCGACGCGCGCGGCGTCCGAGGAGATGTTCACGACGCGGCCGTACTGCGCGGAAACCATGCCCGGCACCACCCGGCGGCAGACCCGTAGGACCCCCTTGTAGTTGAGCTCGATGATCCGGTCCCAGAACGCCTCGTCGCTCTCGAGGAACGGATGGAACTCGTCCCAGCCGGCGGTGTTGACGAGGATCTCGATCGTCCCGAGCTCGCTCTCGACGCGGGTCACGGCCGCGTCGACCGAGTCGGTGTCGGTAACGTCGAGGTGGACGGCGAGCGCGGCCTCGCCGGGCGCGCCGTCGGCGATGTCGCCTGCCACGACCCGGTGGCCGTCAGCGGCGAGCGCGCGCACGATCGCGCGGCCGATGCCGCCGGCGCCGCCTGTGACCAGGGCGACGCGAGGAGCTTGTGCTGAACTTGTCATCGCCGCGAAGTATTGCGTCGGAGCGGGGTACGATGCCGCCGTGGGGAGATTCGGGCCAGCCGGGTTGCCGAGCGCGCTCGTCCTGACGATCGACAATCTTGGCGAGGCTCGGGCGCTCGAGCGAGGCGCCCAACCCGCCGATGTGGCGCTCGGGACCGACCCGTCGGTGACCGAGGCGCTGCCGTGGCTGCTCGACACGCTCGACGGCCGTCGTCTGACCGCGACGTTCTTCGTCGAGGCGATCAACTGCGAGCTGTATCCCGACGCGGTGCGTGAGATCGCCGCGCGCGGTCACGGGGTCGGTATCCATGGCTGGCGCCACGAGGAGTGGGCGTCGCTGTCGGCGGCCGACGAGCGCGACGTTCTCACCCGCTCCGTCGACGCGTTCTCTGCGCTCGGGCTCGAGCCGCGGGGGTTCAGGCCGCCAGGCGGCGAGCTGAACTCGCGGACGCCGGCGCTGCTGCGCGCCGGCGGTCTGCAGTGGTGCTCGCCCGCGGGAGGTGCGACCGGCGTTCGCCACGGGCTGGCCTACGTCCCGTTCGCCTGGGAGATGGTCGACGCCTACCACCTGATGGACAGCTTCGAGGCGCTCCGTGTCTTGCGCGGTGACTCCGAGGAGTCGCTCGATCCGGACGACCTCGCCGACCGCTGGGAGGAGGAGCTCGCCGATCTGGCCGTGACCGGCAGCCTGCGGACGCTCGTCCTACACCCTTTCCTGATGCTCGACGATCGGTGGTCGGCCGGCGTCGCGCGACTGCTCGGGTTCGTCGCCGAGCTCGCGCGCGAGCGCCGCACCTGGGTGGTCTCCGGGGACGAGTTCGCGGAGTGGTTGCAGCACTCGAAAGCCGCGCTCAGGTCCTAGTTCCGGCGCGCTTGCGTCCTAGGAAGCGCTTGCGCACTCAAGTTAGAATCGGGCCGGCGGGCCACAAGTCAACACGAGGAAGAGGAGCGGGATCATGGCTCGGGGCTTCATCCGCGGTACCCACCACTTGACGTTCTGCGTCGGCGGCGCCCAGGAGGACTACGACTTCCACGTGCGCGTGCTCGGCCTGAAGAGCGTCAAGAAGACCGTGCTGTTCGACGGTGAGATTCCCATCTACCACCTGTACTACGGCAACGGCCTCGGCGACCCGAGCACGCTGCTGACCGCTTTCCCGTACCGCCAGGCGGGCTGGATGGGCAAGCGCGGCACCAACCAGGCGAAGTCGCTGAACCTGTCCGTGCCCGTCGGCTCGATCGGCTTCTGGGCCGATCGCCTGTCCGAGTTCTCGATCCCGCACGAGGCGGGCGAGCGCTTCGGGACCGAGAGGCTGTTCTTCAACCATCCCTGCGGGATCGAGTACCAGATCGTGGGCGATCCGGAAGCTGACGACCGCGAGCCTTACGACGCCCTCGTCCCGGCCGACCATGCGATCCGCGGCGCCTACGGCACGACGACCTCGGTGCGCGAGGTCGATCCGATGAGCTTCTTCGTCACCGAGGGAATGGGCGGCGAGCTGTTCGGCACCGAAGGCCCGCACACCCGGTTCCGCATCGGCGACGAGCAGGGCTACGGCCGCATGCTCGAGCTCGTCGAGGAGCCAAACCTGCCACAGGGGACGTGGAACTTCGGAGAGGGCACGATCCACCACCAGGCGTTCGACGTCGTCTCCGCCGCGAACCAGCAGGAGGTCAAGGACTGGATCGTCGGTCTCGGCTTCACCGACGTGTCCGAGGCCAAGGACCGCGGCTACTTCTTCTCGATGTACTGCCGCAGCCCGAGCGGCCTGCTCGTCGAGATCGCCTACGGCACCCCGCAGGGGTTCCTGATCGACGAGTCCGCCAGCGAACTCGGGACGCACATGTGCATCCCGCCTCACTGGGAGAACCGTCGATCGGAGCTCTCGCAGCTCGAGCCGATCGAGACGATCGAGACCGTCGTGGGATAAGGGGCTGCGCTCAGCGCAGCCCCACCCAATCTATGCGGATGCCAGCGCCTTGGCCTTGATCGCGTCGAACTCGGCCTGGGTGATCGCGCCGTCGTCGAGCAGCTTCTTCCCCCGCTCGATCTCGGCGGTCGGGCTGGCGGTGGCAGCAGTCTGGCGGACGTAGTCGTCGAACTGCGTCTGGGCGGTCTGGGCGTCCTTGTACCGGCGGTCAGCCATGCCCTGGTGGTTGACGATCAGGTAGACGAGGACTCCGATCCAGGGCAGGATGACAACGAACACGACCCAGGCGGCCTTGGCCCAGCCCGAGATGTCGTGCCGGCGGAAGACGTCGATTAGCACCGTGATCGCGATCCAGAGGAAGATGAACCACGCGAACAGGATCAGGATGTCCCAGAGGATGTTCAGGAACGGATAGGAACTTGCGACTACAAACACTTCGACTCCGATCTGTGGCGTACGTTGGCGGCCACACTCAAGTGCGGCACCGCCGAGTTCGCATCACCCAACACGGATGATCCGCACGGCTTCCGCTGGGGCGAACATACCGCTGAAAGACGATTACGAGGAGAAAGAGATGACCGGAAAGAGCGACTTCACCGAGCCGGAGTGGGACACCGTCCTCAAGGGGCCGCCGGCCGCGGGCATGCTCGTGGCCTCGGCGTCCAGGGGCGGGACGTTCAAGGAGAGCTTCGCGATCGCGAAGTCCTACACGGAGGCGCGCCAGCAGCACGGCGCGAGCGAACTGCTCGACGCGATCACGTCCGCCAAGCCCGAGGTCGATCATCACTTCTACCACTCCGTCGACGACATCAAGGCCGCCACGCTGAAGCACGTCCGCGACGGCGTCGAGGTCCTCGCGCAGAAGGCGACGCCCGACGAGGTCAACGATTACCGCAGGTTCGTGCTCACGCTCGCCGACCACGTCGCCAATGCCCACCGCGAGCACGGGGCGGCGGTCAGCCCCGGCGAGCAGACGGCGATCGCGGACATCACGACTGCGCTCGGCGGCGACGGTACCTAGTTGTAGTTCCTGAGTAGGTTGATCCATCCGGGCCCCCTTGGAGTCTGAGAGCTGCCAAGCCAACTCAGTCCCAAGGAGGACACCGGATGAAGCTTCACGCTAACGCGGCGCTCAGTCTGAAAGGACGTCGCCAGCTCTGTGAGGGGGTTGTCGATGAGCAGTGGACGGTGAGCGAGGCGGCCGAGGCCGCCGAGGTCAGCGTCCACTGCGCGCGCAAGTGGGTGAGCCGCTATCGCGCCGAGGGGGAACTCGGGCTCCTGGATCGTTCCTCAGCGCCACGGTCGATCCCACACCGCACAAGCGAATCGCGGACCGAGGCGATCGCTGCGCTGCGCCGTTTGCGAATGACCGGGCCAGAGATCGCTGAGGTGATGCGCATGGCCTGCTCGACCGTTTCCGGGATCCTCAAGCGGATCGGCTTGGGGAAGCTCAGCCGCCTGGAACCACTCGAGCCGCCCAACCGCTACGAGCGGCGTCACGCCGGCGAGCTCCTGCACATCGACGTCAAGAAGCTCGGTCGCATCGGACCCAAGGGCGCGGGGCATCGCGTGACGGGTCGTCGCCACCGCAACCGGCACCTCGTCGATCGCGCCGGCCACGACCGCAGTCAGGTCGGCTGGGAATACGTGCACGTGTGCGTGGACGACTACAGCCGTCTCGCGCACGCCGAGGTACTCAGCAACGAGAAAGCCATCACCGCAGTCGCGTTTCTGCGCAGAACACTGGCGTTCTACGCCGCGCATGGGATCACCATCCAGGCGGTCATGACCGACAACGGCTCGGCCTACATCTCGGCGCTGCACGCCATCGCCTGCCGCGCGCTCGGTATCAGACACCTCCGCACCCAACCTCGCCGGCCGCGAACCAACGGCAAAGCCGAACGGCTCATCCGCACAATGCTCCGCGAATGGGCTTACGCCGCGATCTACGGCAGCTCCCGCGAACGCGCCGCAGCCCTATCCGGCTGGCTCGAGCGCTACAACACACGAAGACCACACGGCAGCCTCGGCCACAAGCCCCCGATCACCCGACTCACCGGCAACAACCTACTCGGGTCCTACACCTAGTCGCCGGCTCGGTACAGCGTCACGTTGCGGTCGAGCGCGCCGCCGGCGAACCCCTGTGGCCGTCCGCCCTGGGCGTCGAGGTAGGAGAGCTCGCGCGAAATGTCGCCCAGGTCGCCGGGCCCCGTGTGGTCGAGCATCCACGTCTGGATCGCCGCGCCGCCGCCTGCGGTCTGGACGACGCGGAGCGCGCGGACCTGCTGGGGATAGTCGATCAGCGACGCCGTGCTAATCAACCAGTAACGGCCGCGGGGCTCGATGAGATTGCGGTGGGTGTGGCCCGACAGCGCGGCGATGACGCGCGGATAAGCGTCGAGGATCGAGAGCAGCTTGTCGCCGCCTTCGGAGCTCGCTAGTGGCTGGTGTGACACCGCGATCACCCATCGCCCCCCCACATCTTCGAGCTGCTTGGCTAGCCAGCCAGGCTGATCGGACCGCACGAGTCCACCGGATCCGCCACCCCGGCGCGCGAGGTCGAGCACGATCACACGAAGCTCGCGGCCGATGTCAACGCGGTAGTCGAGGTACGGGCCGGGGCGGCCGAGGCGCCTGATCGCCTCGAGCGAATCCATCTCGAGTCGACCGGCATTCGCCGGCACGCGCACCTTCGGCCCCGCGAGCGCCCGCGCGAGGAATCCGTTCACGAGCCCGGGCAGGGGCGGGCCGTCGGGTGACCCACCGGCGGTCAGCGAGGTCCCCGGCGGCACGGTCAGTCCGGGTGGCGCCTCCCACAGCGCCTCGTCGCCAACCGCGAGCGCGCGCGTCTCGGAATTCGGCGCGAGCTCGCCGGCGACGAGGATGTCGTGGTCGCCGAGCACCGGGTACACCGGCGCGCCGGCGCCCGGGCTTACAAATGGACGTGCGGCGCGCGTGAGCAGCCCGGGATGCAGCGGCGCGTCGAGGTCGGGGCGGTAATAGAACGGATCAGGGTCGCTCGCGAGCTGGACGCCGTAGTAGCGGTCGGGCCGGACGAGCCCGCCGCGCAGCGCGGCCAGCGCCCACGTGAGCTCGTTGCGCTGGTCGTTGTCGATGAGGTCGCCGCCTTGGATCACCGCGTCGGGCCCGAGCGCCCGGATCGCGCGGGCGGCGCCCGCGAGCACCTGCGCCGTCAGCGCCTCCTGGGGCCGGAACGTCGACTCGAACGGCGCGCCGAGCCGATCGAGGAACGGGACCCGCGCCGGCGAGGAGGCGTCGAGCACGTGGGCATCGGTGACGTGGGCGAGCGTCGCGATCACGCGCTCGACCGGCTGCCGCGGACCGAGGTCGGTGCGCGCGATCAGGGCCTCGCCCGGGCCCGGCGCGAGCGTCCCGGTGCCGCCGGGATCCGCCCACGTCGAAGCGAGCGTGGACCCGGTAACGCCCGCGTTGACCGAGCGCGAGCCGCCACAGCCGGCGGACAGCAGCGCGCCGGCGCCGAGCACGATCGCCTCCCGCCGGGTGAGGCTCACGGCGCCCCCATCCCGGCGATCACGCTCTCGCGCGTGGTCTGTTGCGCGACCCACGCCACCGCGACCGCGCCGGCAAGCCCGAGTCCGGCGAGCACCGCGGCGATCTCGACCCCGGTCGCGCCGAGCGGCAGCGTCACGTAGCTCGCGGCCAGCCGCGACAGCGCGGGGCCGAGCACGAGGCGCTCGAGCAGGATCCCGACGACGGCCGCGGGCACCACGAGCGCGATCACCGCGCCGGCGAGCAGCCGCCGGACCGCCGCGCCGCCGGCGCCGAACGCGCGCAGCACCGACACCGTCCGGCGGCGCTCCTGGACGGTCAGCGCGCACGCCTGGATCAGCGCGTACAGGCACACGAGCCCGTCGACGATCGCGACCGCGCGCAGGATCGAGCGGAGCACCGCCACCAGCGGGACGCCGCGGCCGACCGCGCCGGTCGCCGGTGCCGCCGGCTCTCCGATCGCGGCGCTGACCGCGCTCACGTTCGCCCCCGGTGCCACCACGACCGCGAGCTGCTCGTCTCCGGCCGCCGACGGATCGGCGGCGAGCAGCGCCGCCGCGGGCACGTACGCGACGCGACCGTCGTGATCGAGCGAGCTGACCACGCCGGCCACCCGCAGCCGCAGCTCCCGCCCCGACGCGAGCTCGATCGCGAGGGTCGACCCCGGCGCCAGCCCGAGCGCCTGCGCGAGCCCGAGCCCGACCTCGGCCTGACCCCGGCCGCGGAGCCGCCCACCGCTCACGAGCGGCGGCGCCTCGAACACCGTGTGGTTGCCCGGGTACGCGATCACGTCGATCGTCTCGCCGAGCGAGTACGAGTCGACGGCCTCCTCCTCGTAGCGCGGCGCGACCGCCTTCACGCCTCGGATCGAGCGCACGCGCGCGAAATCCGAGGCGGGCAGGTTCGCGGTCAGCTGGTAGCGCTTGCCGAGCGCCTGGGGATCGGTCTCGAGCGAGCTGAGCGCGGACGCGAGCGCGAGGAGCAGCAGCACGAACCCGGTCGAGAACCCGAGCGCGGCCACGGTGGCGATCAGGCGAGTGCGGCGGGCGCCGACCAGCCGCGCGCCGAGCACGGTGAGTCCGGCCCGCGGCGCCGACCGTTCTGAGCGCGCCGCAACGGGCGCGGACCTCCGGCCGCCGCGCCGGCGCCCGAGCTCGGCGCCACGCAGCAGCGCCACCGGCGGCCGCCCCGCGGCCCGCCACGCCGGCCACGCGGCCGCGATCACGGGGATCGCGACGCTCGCCGCCCATGCCGCCACGAGCGCCGGCGCGAGCCCCGCGCCCGGCGCCGGCTCGTTGAGCAGCACGAGCAGGCGGCCCGTCGGGCCGTACGTGGCGAGCACGCCGCCGACCGCGCCGATCGTCGCCGCCGGGGCCGCGACGAACAGCGCCTCAAACGCCTGCGTGCCGGCGAGATGCGCGCGCGAGGCCCCGACCGCGCGCCGGACGCCGATCGCCCCGAGCCGGCGCTGGACCTCGGCGCGGGCGGATGCGGCGAGCATCACGCTCGCGGTCGCGAGCGCGATCAGCGACAGCGCGACAAGCAGGTCGATCACGATCCCCGCGGCCTGGTCGAGCAGCACCCGCACGCCCGAGCGCGTGACGAACCGCAGGCCGCGCAGGCCGTAGCTCGTGGCGCGAGCCTGGACCAGCACCTCGTTCAGGTTCCGCGGGTCGCGCAGCCAGATCTCGGCCAGGTTGACGTTCGGGGAGGGCGCGGAGCCGAGCAGCGCGGACAGTCCGGCGCGCGAGATGTACGCGCGTGGCGTCGCGAGCGGATACGACACGTTGTCGGGACTCTGGGAGAAGCCGACGACGCGGAGCGCGCCGAGGCCATCGACCCCGATCTCCCCGCCGAGCTTGATCCCCCACGCCTGGGCAAGACCCTTCTCGACCACGACCTCGCCGGCGCGGCTCGACAGGTTGCGCCCGCCGACGATCGCGTATCCACGCCGGCCAGACCCGACGACCTCGACCACACCGCTGCCCGAGCCGTTGTCGCCGGCCTGGAGATTGACGTTCGTGACCTCCTGACGCAGCGAGTACGCCGCAATATCGGGCAGCGCCGCGATCCGCTGCGCGACGCGGCCGGCGTTCTCGGGGTTGAACCGCACGACGATGTCGGGGAGGTCCGACGCGCGGGCGGCTCGGTCGAACCCGAACCCGAGGCTGTCCGAGACGACGAGCGCTGCCACGAGCATCGCCGCGGCGAGCGCGATCCCGAGGCCGGTCAGCACGGAGCGCCGGCGCCGGACGCGAACGCCGAACCGGGCGTCGCGGAGCGCGGCTCTCAGGCCAGCTCCCTCGGGCGGTGCGCCAGCCGCCCGTCCTGCAGGTGCAGCACGCGGTCCGCGATCGCCGCCGCCTCGGGCTCGTGCGTGACGATCACCACCGCGCGGCGCGTCAGGCTCCGCAACAGCGCGAGCACATTCGCGCCGTTGTCCTGGTCGAGGTTGCCGGTCGGCTCGTCGGCGAGCACGACCTCGGGGTCGTTGACGAGCGCCCGCGCGATCGCGAGCCGCTGCTGCTCCCCGCCCGAGAGCTCGTGCGGCCGGCGGCCGGCGATCTCGGACAGGCCGAGCTCGTCGATCAGCCGTCGCGCCCGCAGTTCGCCTCCGCGAACGGCTCCGGGAAGGCGCGCCGGCAACAGCACGTTCTCCTCGCCGCTCAGCTCCTCGATCAGCTGGAACGACTGGAACACGAACCCGATGTGGCGGAGCCGGGTGCGGGCGAGCGCGCGTGGGCGCTGCTTGACGATGTCCTGGCCGGCGAGGGCGATCGTGCCGGCGTCGGGTCGGTCGAGGCCTCCCAGGAGGTGCAGGAGCGTCGACTTGCCGCTGCCCGAGCGGCCGAGCACGGCGATCAGCTCGCCGGCGTCGACATCGAGGCTCACGCCGTCAAGGACACGGCGGGCACCACGGCCTGACCCCACCGTCTTCGTGATCCCGCGAGCTTCCAGGACCGGCACTGCGCCTACGGTAGCGCGACGAGGGCGGCGCTTTCGGCCGGCAGCGTGAATTCGTAACGGCCATCGCTGGCGGTGAGCTTGGCGACGCTCGAGCGGCCGGCGAGCCGGCCGGTGGTCGTATCCGTCCCGAAGCTCTGGCCGCCGAGCGTGACCCCGCTGGTGCTGCTGAGCCGGGGCGCGCGGAGCCGCTCGAGCGTCGCCGGAGCGCTGCCGGCGGCGCTCAGCGCGACCGTGCGCCGGTCGAGGCTCTCGTTGATCAGCACGACTCGTGTGTGCCCCTTCCGGCCGCGCGTCGCCCACGCCGTGATCCCCTGGGCGTTCGTGGTCGTGGTGCCGATCAGGCGCGATCCGGGCGGCGCAGCCTGAGCAAACATGAGCAGGCCGTAGTACTCCGGGGCCACCGACGCGCTCCAGCGGTGGTCGTGGCTGAACGTGAACAGCTGGTAGGTGGCGCCGGGATAGGTGTGGATGTTCACGCCGTCGACGCCGACCTGGGCCATCTCGAACAGCTCGTCGAGCGCCCACAGCGCCGAGACGAACGCGTTGCTGACGCCGGGCGCGGCCCCGCACGAGTCCGTGTTGATCTCGTCGATCCGCAGCGGGAGATGGTGGGCGTGGGCGAGCGCGGCGTATGCGGCGACGCCGTCGGCGAGCCCGGACGTGGACGCGGGAGACAGCAGGTTCGCGGCCGTGGGGTATTCCGGGTTGGACGGCGCGACAAAGCAGGTCTGGACCGGATACCGGTGCAGTGTCACGACCTTGACGCGCGGCTCGGCGGCGAGGAACTCGCCGGTGTCCGCCATCCAGCTCGGCGCGCCCGTCGCGGGGCCGGCGAGCGGCCCCGGCAGTCCCTGCGCGAACGAGCCGAACTCGTGGAGGAACGACGTGAAGTCGTAGCCGGGCGGGCGGCCCATCACGTGGACGCCGTCGGACGCCACGTACCAGGTGAAGCTGCCGTACAGGTTCGGCTCGTTGCCGATCTCGAGCGCCTCGATCCACGGCCTCCCGATCCCCCGCTCGAAGGCGCTCGCCTCGGCGTCCGCGACGGTGCGGCTGTCGGCCTCGAGGTCGATGCCCATGATCAGCCGGGCGCTCAGGTCGCTCGCGACCGAGTGCATCACCGCGAGCCAGCGCGGGGTGAGCGTGACCCGCACGCCTTTCGGCTTGGTCATGCCGGGGATCGGATACCACGCCCAGTCGGTGCTGTCCCCGCCGATCCGCAGCACCGGCGATTGATCCGGGGTGAGGTTGCGGACGAGCTGCAGCAACACCGGATCGGGCGCCTTCGGGTCGCTTCCGGCGTAGGGGAGGATCGCGTTGTTCTCGAGCGAGAGGCCGAGGAAGCCGGTCGGGATCTGGCGTCCTCCGGGTGCGCCCGAAACGTTCACGATCGCGGCGTCCGCGGGGACCGGATTCGCTTTCGCGACGGCGTGTCCGGTGAGCGCGAAGAAGGTCGCGGCGACGATCAGACCATGGCGGATCTGGCGGTGCATGCTTCTGGCAATTTGCCACGCGGCGGCTGGTTCGATCAAATAGGCCGGTGAGCGTGCTCGAAATCGAACGCCGGCGCCTCGGTCGCTCCGAACTCACGATCCCGCGGGTCGCGCTCGGTTGCGGGAACTTCGGCGGGGTCGGATCCGCGCCCGAGCTCTTCGGCCAGGGGCTCAGCCAGGACCAGGCGTTCGAGCTGATGGACGCCGCCTGGGAGCAGGGGATCGACCACTTCGACACCGCCGACGCGTACGGCGGGGGGCGCAGCGAGCGGATGATCGGCGCGTGGATGCGGAGCCGCGGAGTGCGACCGACGCTCACGACCAAGACGTACAACCCGATGGACACCGGCGCCGACCACGGGCTCGCGCCCGAGCGCGTGGAGCGCCAGCTCGAGTCGAGTCTGGAGCGGCTCGGGGTCGAGCGCGTGGACCTTTATCTGACTCATGAATTTGATTTCGAGGTGCCGCTGGGCGAGACGTTTGCCGCCATCGAGCGGGCTGTGGACGCGGGCAAGGTCACCGCCTACGGTGTCAGCAACTTCGACGCCGAGCAGCTGGCTGCCGCGCTCGACACGGCTACGCCGGCAGCGGTCCAGAACGAGCACTCGCTGCTGGCGCGTGGCGACGAGGCCGCGGTCCTCCCGCTGTGCGAGCGCGAGCGCGTGTCCTACCTCGTGTTCAGCCCGCTCGGCGGGGGCTGGCTGACCGGGAAGTACCGCCGCGGCGAGCCGTTCCCGGCGGGGTCGCGGATGACGCAGCGCCCCGAGCCATACGCGGCGCTCGTCGCCGACCCCACGTTCGACCGGCTCGATGCGCTCGACGGGTTCGCCCGCGAGCGCGGGATCTCGATGGCGGGCGCCGCGCTGGCGTGGCTGCTCGCCGACGACCGCGTCGCCCAGATCGTCGTCGGCCCCGGCCGCCCCGACCATCTCACGCCGGTGCGCGAGGCGCTCGAGCGCCCGCTTGGGCGCGCCGAACGCGCCCAGCTCGATAGCGTATTCGGGTGAGCTCAGTTCTGATCCTCGGCCACGACGACGTGATCGCGGCCCTCCCGCCCGACGAGTGCGCGAACGCGATGGCCGAGGTGCTGGCCGCGCAGGCCCGCGGCGAGGCGCAGATGCCGCTCCGGTCGGTCGTCAGGTTCGAGGACGCGCCCGGCTTCATGGGCCTGATGCCGGCGTGGCGCGGCGGCGCGGATCCGGTGTTCGCTCTCAAGTCGCTGTGCGTGATGCCGGGCAACCCGGCGCGCGGGCTCGACTCCCATCAGGGCACCGTGACGCTGTTCGACGGCGCGACCGGCGTGCCGATGGCGATCCTCGACGCGTCCGCGATCACCGCGGTACGGACCGCGGCCGTCAGCGCGGTCGCCACCCGCGTGCTCGCGCGCGAGGACGCGCGCGTGCTCGCGATCCTCGGTGCCGGTGTGCAGGGCAGGGCGCACCTGACGGCGTTGCTCGGAGTTCGCGCGTTCGACGACGTGCGGATCTTCGCTCCGAACGAGGCGCACGCCACCGATGCGGCCGCCGGGCGCGCGAGTGTCGCGCAGAGCGCCGAGCAGGCGGTGCGAGGTGCGGACGTAATTGTGGTGGCGACGAGCTCTCGCGAGCCGGTCCTGCGGCACCTGTGGCTGCGCCCGGGGGCGCACATAAACGCCGTCGGCGCGAGCATGCCGGCCGTGCGCGAGCTCGATGTCGCCACGGTCGCGGCGAGCGCGTTCTACTGCGACAGCCGCGAGTCGCTCCGCAACGAGGCCGGCGAGTATCGGCTGGCGGTGCAGGAGGGCGCGATCGCGGGCGAGAGTCACGTTCGCGGCGAGCTCGGCGAGGTGCTCGCGGGGATCGCGCCCGGTCGGGGCAGCCACGACGAACTGACCGTATTCAGGTCGCTCGGGATCGCGGTCGAGGATCTGGCGGCGGCGCGGTGCGCGGTCGATCGGGCGCGGAGAACCGGAATCGGAACGGAGGTCGAGCTGTGATCGAACTGGCCGAGATCGAGGCGGCGCGGGCGCGGATCGCCGACGTCGCCGTGCGTACGCCGCTCGTACGGCTGCGCGCCGACGACGCCCCGGCCGAGATCTACCTGAAGCTCGAGAACCTCCAGCCGATCGGCTCGTTCAAGATCCGCGGCGCGACCAACGCGGTGCGGCTGGCGCCCGAGGAGGAGCGCCGGGCTGGACTGGTGACTGCCAGCGCCGGCAACATGGCCCAGGGCGTCGCGTGGGCCGGGCGGGAGCTCGGGCTGCCGGTCACGATCGCGGTTCCCGAGCACGCGCCGCAGGCCAAGCTCGGCGCGATCGAGCGACTCGGCGGCAAGGTGGTGAAATTGCCCTACGAGGAGTGGTGGCAGGCGATCGTCACGAGCCGGGTCGACGGCGTCGACGGGCTGTTCATTCATCCCGTCCAGGACCCGGGGGTGATGGCCGGCAACGGGACGATCGGGCTCGAGATCCTCGAGGACCTGCCCGACCCCGACGCGGTCGTGATCCCGTACGGGGGCGGCGGCCTGACCGTCGGGATCGCCAGCGCGATCCGCGCGTTCCGCCCGGAGACCAAGATCTACACCGCCGAGCCGGCGACGGGCGCGGCACTCGCGGCCGCGCTCGCAGCGGGATCGCCGGCCGATGTCGAATACAGCCCGTCGTTCGTCGACGGAGCGGGCAGCCGGCGCGTGCTCGACACGATGTGGCCGCGTGTCCAGCCGCTCGTCGACGACGCGTTCGCGATTTCGATCGACGACGCCGCCGCGGCGGTGCGGACGATCGCCGAGCGCGCCCACGTGATCGCCGAGGGGGCGGGCGCGCTGGCCACGGCGGCCGCGCTCGCGGGCCGGGCGGGCACCGGAAAGGTTGTGTGCATCGTCTCGGGCGGCAACATCGACATGGCCAAGGTGGCCACGATCCTGGGGGGAGGAACCCCGTGACCGACGGCGCGCAGGACGACCTGCGCGCGCCGATCCTGCCTGGCCCCGGCGGGAGCGACTACGAGCGCTACCTCCGGACTGACGAATTGCTCTCGCTGCAGAAGACCGCCGAGGAGCGCGTCCACCACGACGAGCTGCTGTTCCAGACCGTGCACCAATCCTCAGAGCTGTGGCTGAAGTTCGCGACGACCGAGGTCGACGAGGCCGCGGGCCTGCTCGAGCAGCGGAAGATCGATCCGGCGTTGCGGCTGCTCCGCCGGGCGACCCTCGCGCTCGGGTACGTCACGACCCAGATGGAGATGCTCAACCAGATGGACCCGTGGGAGTACTCGCAGATCCGCGTCGTGCTCGGCCACGGCAGCGGCTTCGATTCGCCCGGGTTCCGGCGGGTGTCGGCCGTTACCCCGCGAGTCGCGAAGGCGTTCGACCGCCTGCTCGAGCAGGCCGGCCTGGACCTATCCGAGCTGTACCGCCACGGCCGCGAGCACGAGCAGCTCTACCAGCTGGCCGAGCTCCTGACCGAGTGGGACGAGCGGATCTGGGTGTGGCGGTTCCGGCACTATGCGATCGTCGCGCGGGCGCTCGGCGAGGACACGATCGGGACGCAGGGGACGCCGGTTCAGGTGCTCGGCAAGCTCATCGCTCAACGCCAGATCCCGAAGCTATGGGACGTGCGCAGCCGGCTGGTCGAGCTGTTCGACGCCGAGCGCAAAGGCGGCGCGGCGTAGCCCGGCTCAGGGGCTCGTCTGGCACGAGTCCGTGGTCAGCATCTGATGGGCCGAGCACGGCGGGTACTGCTGCTTGACCGCACCGCTCGGGGCGGACGCGGAGCCGGCGGCGGGCGCCTCACCGCCACCGGGTGGCTGCGCCGAGATGCTGAAGCTCAGGTTCAGCGGCTCGGCTACACCCGAAGGCACGGTGACGAACACGTCGACTGTCTGCGCCCCGAGCCCGCTCGACGGCCGGGCCTCGAACGCCCAGTTTCTGGCGCCGTTGACGCCGAGCGGAAGCGGGTAGAGGATGTCGCTGTCGGGGAGCGTGCAGGCCGAGCCCGACTCGCACGCCGACCGGGCACCGGTCACGATCAGCGTCTCTTGAGTCGTCTGCGACGGGGCGGCGGCGCCCAGCGACAGAAACCATCCGCCGCCCGTGCCGCGGGCGTCGGTCACCGACGTGCTGACCTCGAGCCGCGTCGGGTCCTGGCCGATGACGCGGACGGACGGGCTCGAGAGCGAAAGGCCACCGCTTGTGATCGCCACCGTGGCGGTGGACGCGCCCGCGACTGAGATGTTCACCGTGGCCGCCGCGACCAGCAACAGCGGAAGGCAGACATAGACAAACGCACGGCATCGCCGCGGGGGCGAGAACTTCACTGGGTTGGAGGGTTAGCGCAAGCCTCGAACGAGAAACCGGGAGATTGAGCCGAGGCGCAGGAATGGGTCTGAACCCTTACAACGCCCCACCCCGGTTGCCCGATGTGAACGCTAACGCGTGATCGTGACGCTCATCGAAGCGCCCGCGTCATGATCTCCGCGACGACCGCGGTCTTCGCGTCCGCGTACTGCTGCATGTACTTCCAGTCACGCGCCGCCAGCTCGCGCTTGGTCCGCTCGTAGAGCTCGCGGTCGGCGGTGTTCGTCCTCAGCCAGTCGCGGAACGCGACCATCCGGTCGGTCTCCGCGCAGCCGGCCGAGAACACGTGGATCTGGACGGCGCCGTCATCGGTGCGGAAGTATCGATGTTCGAACCACTCGGGCTCGCGGATCCGCAGGACGTAGCCGGCTTCCTCGAGCGCCTCGACGTACGCCGCCTCGTCGGTCGAGTCGGGTACCTCGAGGACGACGTCGATGATCGGCTTGGCTGCGAGGCCGGGCACGGAAGTGGAGCCGGCGTGCTCGACGCGAACCGCGCGGTCGCCGAGGGCGCCGCGGATGCGCGCGGCGTGCTCGGCGAACAGGTTCGGCCAGCGCGGGTCGTAGTCACGCAGCTCGATCAGCGCGCTCAGCGGCTTGGGTCCGCCGATCCGGCGCTTCTCGGACTCGTCGTACGCGGCGACGTCATCGGGATCGGGCAGGCCCATAACCGGATTCTCGCGCCTCGGGCCACGCGCCGATCGCGCGGCCGAGCAACGCGAACCCGATCGCGGCGGCGATTGCCTCGAATGTGCCGCGCTGGATGCCCTCGAATACCGAGTGCTCGGCGTGCGCTTCGAACGCGCCGATCACGACCCCGACGGCGAGCGACGCGAGCCCGCCGAGCACCCACGGCCGGCTCCGTAGCCAGTCCGATCCGAGCACCGGGAGATCGTCGTAGATGTCGCCCGGGCCGCCGCCGGCGCCCGAGACAATCCGCCGGGAGCGCGCGAGGATCCGCGACGCCGCGAACAGGCCGGCGCCGGCGAGCGCGGCGATCGCGCCGGTCAGACCGAGCCACCACCCAGGCAGACGCTCGGAGAAGTTCAAGACGTACAGCTCGACACCGGCCATCGTCGCGAAGCCCGCACGAAGCGCAACGCGGGTGCGGCGCTGGATCAGCGCGATCTCCGCGGCCGCGAGGCTCACCTCCCGGCGCCGGCGTACCGCCCGCCACGTCGCCAATGCTCCCGCCGCCAGCGCGACCTGGGGCGCCACCGTCATCCCGAGGATCGCCGGCAAGAACAGCAGCGCCGAGATCCCGTTCGAAGAGCCCGGGTAATGGACGAAACGCGCGAGCGTGATCTGTGAGACGACGAGCACGGCCGCCGCCACCGCCAGTGCGGCGAACGCAGCGAACGCCGAGCGGCGCGCCCCAGCGGCGGCGAGCTCGTCGGCGAACCGGATCGCGAGCGCGTGAGGTTCGCCGAGTCGCTGCTCGCACCCGGGCTCGCAGGCGATGTGATCGTCGAGTTCGAGCACGATCCGGGTACGCTCGCGGCGCGGCACGCCGCGCGCGTACAGCTCGCACGACAGGTCGTCGAGCCAGCTCATCCAATCACTGCCTCGATCGCCCGCGCGAACTGCCTCCACTCGCGCCGGCGCACCTTAAGAGCCGAGGTGCCGGCGCGGGTGACGCTATAGACGCGCCGGCGCCGGCCGGTCTGGGTCGACCACGAGCTCGAGAGCAGTCCGTCGCGCTCGAGCCGGTGCAGGGCGGGATAGATCGTCCCCTCGGCGAGGTCGAACGCGCCGCTACTTCGCGCCTTCAGGCGTTGCAGGATCGCGTAGCCGTGCGCCGGCTCCTCGGCGACGGTGGCGAGTATCAGCGGATCGAGCTGCCCGTTCAACGCGTCCGGCTTCATGCCTAGCACCGTAATGCATAGTGACGCTAGGTGTCAAGCGGTCAAGGCCATGCCAGCTTTTCGGCGCGGACGAACGCGTACGCGCGCCCCCAGACGGTGCACACGGACACGCGGGCGAAGCCGGCGTCGCGCAGTTCGCGCATCAAACGGGTGGGGCTGCGGATCCCGACGTGGCTGCGCTGCAGCCGGCGGAGCGCGAGGTCACCGGCGAACACCGCCGGGTGCCGGCGGTTGGCGTCGGCGATCACGAGCCGGCCGCGCGGACCGAGGACCCGCGACATCTCGGCGATGGTGTCGAGCGGCCGCGGGAAGTGGTGAAACGCGGTGGTGCACACGAGTGCGCTGAACTCGCCGTCGGCGAACGGCAGCGGCCCGGTGACGTCGCCGACGCGGAACTCGACGTTGTCAAGGCCGGCCGCGAGCCTCCGGGCCTGTTCGATCATCGCCTGCGACAGATCGAAGCCGACCGCGCGGCGAACCGACGGCGCCGCCTGGCGCACCGCCGCCCCGGTGCCGCACGCCATGTCGAGCAGAACGTCGTCGCGGCTGAGCGCGAGCGCGGCGAGCGCGGCCTTCTGCACGTCCTGGAGACGTCCGGCGCCGCGCCCGTGCTCGTACGTCTGCGACCAGCGGTCGAAGTGCGTGCGCGCCGCGGTCGTCCGGGAGTCCTCCACCCTCGCGAACGTACCACGGTGCCCGCCTAGACTTGAGGCGATGCTGTCCACGGATCGGCTGCTCGCGTTCGCGCTCACCGCGTTCGTCGTGATCGTGATCCCAGGGCCGAGCGTCCTATTCGTCGTCGGGCGCGCGCTGGCAAGCGGTCGTCGAGTGGCGGTGCTGACGGTCATCGGTAACGCGGTCGGCGAGTACGTCCAGGTGATCGCGGTCGCGGTCGGCGTCGGCGCGCTCGCCGAGCACTCGGTCGCAGCGTTCACGACGCTGAAGCTCGCCGGCGGCGCGTATCTCGTGTACCTCGGCGTGAAGACGTTCCGCCAGCGCCGGTCGCTCGCGGCCGCGCTCGCTGCACCCGTGCGGGGCGGATCGGACCGGCGATCGTTCCTCGAGGGATTCACGGTCGGCGCCACCAACCCCAAGACCGTCGTGTTCCTGGCCGCGATCCTGCCGCAGTTCGTCAGCCGGGCCGGCGGCCACGTCGCCGCCCAGATCCTGCTGCTCGGGCTCGTGTTCGCCGCGATCGCGATCGTGTCGGACACGATCTGGGCGCTCGCCGCCGGCGGCGTGCGCACCTGGTTTGCCCGGTCGCCCCAGCGCCTCGAGCTGATCGGGGGCGCCGGCGGCCTCGCGATCGTCGCGGTCGGCGCCGGGCTGCTCGTGTCCGGGCGCAAGAGCTGAGTCCTGTGATGCGCCGCCGCCCGGTGCGTAGTTCTCGCGATATGCGATTGCGCGCGCCGATCACGCTCGGGCTGCTGTTCGTACTCGCCGGCTGCGGTTCGTCGGGCAGCGAGACGCGTTCGGTAACGACGCAGCTCGTGCGCGCGAACGTCCCCCGCGCGACGCCGGCGGTGTCGTCCGCGGACGCGGCGGCGCTGCGGGATGGAAACGCGCTGTTCGCCGGTCGGCTGCTCGCGCAGGTGGCGCCAAGCCAGCCGAACCTGGCGCTGTCGCCGGCGAGCATCTCGCAGACGCTCGCGATGGCGTTCGCCGGCGCGCGCGGCCAGACCGCATCGGAGATGGCGAGCGCGCTCGACTTCCGCCTCCCGCCCGGTCGTCTCGGGGCGGCGTTCAACGCCGCCGACCGCTCGCTCGCGAACGTCAACGGGCCTAAGGCGACGTTCGACGTCGCCAACGCCCTGTACGGGCAGACCGGCCAGCAATTCCACCAGGCGTTTCTGCGCGTGCTCGCGCGCGATTACGGCGCCGGCCTGCGGACGGCGGACTTCGAGCACGATCCCGCCGGCGCCAGGTCGGACATCAACTCCTGGGTGTCGGGTCAGACCCACGGGAAGATCCCGGCGCTGCTCGGACCCGGCGACGTCGACCCATCGACGAGGCTGGTGCTCGTCAACGCCGTGTACCTGAAGGCCAAGTGGCTCGAGCCGTTCGCCGCTAACCAGACATCCGCCGCTGCGTTCCATGCTCCCGCCGGCACGGTGCAGGTCCCGACCATGCACCAGACCGGGACGTTCGGCCACGTCCAGGCCTCGGGCTACCAGGCGCTCGAGATGCGCTACCAGGGCGGGCGGCTGGCCTTCGACGTCCTGCTGCCGAGCCCCGGCGGGCTCGGGCCGCTGCTCTCGCGCATTGCCGGCCACGGACCGCTCGCGCTGCTCGCCGGACTGCGCCACACGCAGGTCGAGGTCGCGCTGCCGAAGTTCCGGCTGACCACCCACGTGGAGCTGGCCGAGCCGCTGCGCGCGCTCGGGATGCAACTCGCATTCGAGCCCGGGCACGCTGACCTGTCCGGGATCGCGGACAAGCCCGGCTATCTGTACGTGAAGGCGGTCGTCCACGAGGCCTATCTCGACGTCGACGAGGCGGGCACCGAGGCCGCGGCCGCGACCGGCGTCGGGATCAGCGGCACCGCGGTGATGGCGCCGCCGCCGACCAAGTTCATCGCCGACCGGCCGTTCGTGTTCGTGCTCCGCGACCTGCAGACCGGCGCGGTGCTGTTCACCGGCGTGGTCTCTCGGCCCTGACGGCGTTCGTCCCGTTACAACTCCGCGGCGACGCACATCGACACCGAACGGCTGTACATGCGTCCGATGACGATGCACGACGCCGACGACCTGTTTGCGCTCCACTCCGAACCGGGGGTGCGCGAGTTCATGCGCGCGTTCGATCCGGGTCGCCGAGCGGCTCGGGATGACGCCGCTGCGCGAGGACACGCTGTTCGACCGCCCGGTCGTCGTCCACTCGGTCGACCGCGCGAGGTTCGCGGATCCGTTCTCGGCGCACACCATTTAACGACTTAGGTTTTCAACCACCCTCCCACCGGGTACGCGGGCGCGGTCAACCCTAATCAGGGAGGGGAAATGTCAGAACGCATCGCCGCCGCCGTTTGGGAAAAGCCCAGACGTAGGTTCGGATTCGGTGCCGCCCTAGCGGCCTTTGGCCTCGCCGTCGTATTGCTCGTGAGCGGCATGTCCGGGTCGTCCAACGCCGCACCCACGGGGCACCACGCTGCCGCGGGCCGGCACGCGCGGCAGGTCGCCAGCGCGAGCCAGCAGCAGTCGATCAACGCGAAGGTCAATGCGCTAATGGGGCAGCTGACCGTCGCCGAGAAGTTCGGCCAGCTCGAGATGGCCGGCCCCAGCACGGCGACCGGAAGCGATCTGATTCCGCTCGCGCAGCAAGGAAAGATCGGCTCGGTGCTCGACCTCACCGGCGCCGCCAACATCAACGCGGTCCAGAACGCTGCGGTTTCGTCAGCCGCGAACCATCACATCCCGCTGATCTTTGGGCTCGACGTGATCCACGGCTACCGGACGATGTTCCCGGTGCCGCTGGGCGAATCGGCGACCTGGGATCCACGCCAGGTGCAAAAGGACGAGTCCGTGTCCGCCGACGAGGCGGCCGCAGACGGGATCAAGTGGACGTTCAATCCGATGGTCGACATCAGCCGCGACCCCAGATGGGGACGCGTGGTGGAGGGCGCCGGCGAGGATCCGTTCCTGGGCTCGGCGATCGCCGCCGCGAAGGTGCGCGGCTATCAGGGCAACAACTATGCGGCCCCGAACAAGGTCGCCGCGACGATCAAGCACTTCGGAGGCTACGGTGCGCCCGTCGCGGGCCGCGAATACAACACGGTCGACATGTCGACCCAGCAGCTGTTCAACGACTACCTGCCGCCGTACAAGGCGGCGGTCGACGCCGGCGCGGCGACCGTGATGAGCTCGTTCAACTCGCTCAACGGGGTGCCGAACACCGCCAACCCGTACATGCTCACGCAGATCCTCCGCGATGAGTGGGGGTTCAGCGGGGCCACGCTGAGCGACTACCAGGCCGTCCAGGAGCTCGAGGACTTCGGGTACGCGTCCGACGGCGCCGACGCTGCCCGCCTCGCGCTGACGGCCGGCGAGAACATCGAGATGGCGGTGTCGATGACCTCGACCAACCCGGTCTACAACACGTACGGGAGCTACGGCCCGACACTGCTGCATGAGGGCAAGATCACGATGGCGCAGCTGAACGACGCCGTACGGCACGTGCTGACGCTCAAGTACCTGGCCGGGATGTTCTCGAACCCGGATCAGGGGAACGCCACGCGGTACGCCAACGAGGAGCTGACCCCGGCGAACCAGGGGGTGGCTCTGACGACCGCCGAGGAGTCGTTGGTCCTGCTGAACAACAACAACCACGCGCTGCCGCTCAGCCCGAGCGTCGGCAAGGTCGCCGTGGTCGGGCCGCTGGCCGACGACGCGCTTGATCAGCTCGGGCCGGACGTGCCGATCGGTTACAGCACAAGCGCGGCTGACCTCGCGCCCGGTGGCGCGGACGACGTCGTCACCGTGCGGCAGGGGATCGAGAAGGTGGTCGGCGCCGGCAACGTCAACTACGTCGACGGGTGCGCCAACTTCACCGTCGCCGATCCCTGCAACGAGACCACCGACTTCGGGTCGGCGGTATCGGCTGCGCAGCAGTCGGCCGTGACCGTGATCGTGGTCGGCGAACCCGCGGGCGACTCCGGCGAGGCGTCCTCGCGGACCAGTCTGGACCTGCCCGGACAGCAGGAGGCGCTCATCTCGCAGATCGCCGCGACCGGCAGGCCGTACGTGATCGTGCTGATGAACGGCCGCCCGCTGACGATCCCCGAGCTGGGTGGCGATCCGACGACACACGCCGGTGGGGCGCCGGCGATGCTCGAGGCGTGGTACCCGGGCACGACCGGCGGCACCGCGATCGCGAACGCGCTGTTCGGCAACTACGACCCGAGCGGCAAGCTGACGATGTCGTTCCCCCAGAACGTCGGCCAGATCCCGATGTCGTACGACGAGCTCCCGACCGGCCGGCCCTACGATCCGAACAGCAAGTACACGTCGAGGTACCTGGATGTGTCGAACGCGCCGGAGTACCCGTTCGGGTACGGGCTGTCGTACACGTCGTTCTCGATCTCGAACGTGTCGGCCCCATCGAGCGTGTCACGGAACGGGAGGATCAAAGTCACCGCCACTGTCACCAATACGGGCTCGGTGACGGGCACTGACGTCGCGCAGCTCTACATCCACGAGAGCGACACGCCGATCCTCCAGCCCGTCGAGAAGCTCGAGGGGTTCCAGCGCGTGACGCTCGACCCCGGGAAGTCGCAACCGGTCACGTTCACGCTAGGACCGCAGAACCTCGGCTACTACGACAACAACGGCCATTTCGCGGTCGAACCGGGGACGTTCGACCTGTGGATCGGCGACAGCTCGACCGCGGATACGGGTACGCCCACGACGTTCACGGTCGGATGAGAGTCCGGGGATTGATCGCCGCCGCAGCCGCGGCGGCGATCCTGGTGGTGGCGGCGCCGGCGGGCGCCGCCACCTTCACCCCACAACAGAAGTCGGCTCTGCTCGGGATTGCGCATGACACGTGGCAGTTCTATTCCGCCGACGTCGATCCCGTGACGCATCTGCCGCTCGACAACCTGGGGTTGGCGGGGACTCCATCAGCGCGCGGCACGTACACGTCGGCCGCGAACGTCGGCGTGTACCTGTGGGCGGTGGTCGCCGCCCACGACCTCGGGCTGATCTCGGAGTCGCGGGCGGATCAGCTCGCTAGTGCGACGCTTCACGAGGTCGCGAAGCTGAAGCGCTACGACGGGTTCATGTACCAGTGGTACGACACGAACAACGGCAACGTGCTGTTGAACCCGGGGCAGGGTGACTGCAACGAGACGACACCGGCGCAGGACAACTGCTGGTTCGTCTCCGCGGTCGACAACGGCTGGTACGCGACCGGGCTCATCGAGGTCAAGCAGGGGCTGCCGGCGCTGCGCGGGCTGGCCTCGTCGCTGCTCGCGCCGATGGACTTCAGCATCTTCTACGACAACCGGGCGCAGACCGACTGCAACGTCAACGCGTCACTGCCGGGCGACCCGCCGACGGGCCAGATGCACGGCGGCTACTACGTCGACCAAGGCCCGGCGTCGTACTGGAACAGCGCGCTGTACAGCGACCCCCGGATCGCGATGTACATCGGGATGGGGCGCCACCAGATGCCCGGCGACGTGTGGTGGCGGTCGTGGCGGACCCCGGAGCCGCAGCGCTGTGCCACAGACCCGATGAACTCAGCCACCGCCACGGGCACGGGCTACTGGCACACCTACACCGACCCGCAGTCGGGCAAGAAGTTCGACGTGTGGGAGGGCCACTACACGTACCCGGGCACCTCGCTGACGTTCGTGCCGACGTTCGGCGGCGGGATGTTCGAGGGCCTGATGGCGAACCTGGTGGTGCCCGAGACGACGTGGGGTCCGCACAGCTTCGGCCTCGACGACCTCCGCTGGGGCCAGGTGCAGGAGAAGTACGCGACGCAGGAACTCGGCTACCCCGTATGGGGGATGTCGCCGTCCTCGACCGCGGATGACACCGGCGACTACGGCGGGTTCGGCGCCGAGGGCCTGGCGTTCGGGGCCGGTTCGCCGCTCGCGTGGTGCACGACGTGCGCCACCGAGACGACCGTGAGCCCGCACGCCTCGGCGATCGCGCTCACGGTGCTGCCCCAGCAGGCGCTCGCAAACCTCGAGCGGCTGCGGACGCTGTACCCAGGGATCTACACATCAGACGGCGGGTTCTACGACGCGGTCAACCCGGTCACGGGTGAGGTCGGCCACCGGCGGTTGGTGCTCGACCAGTCGATGATCATGGCGGCGATCGACGACGCGCTGAACGGTGGCGCGATGCAGAAGCACTTCGCCGCAGACCCCGAGTCGTACGCCGCGAAGCTGTACCTAGGGGCCGAGCGCATGTCGATCCACTAGGTGGTTGCGTTGCTGGATTTGGGTCCATAGTGGACCCAAATCCAGCACGCTCTAGGCGGCCAAGCCGTTGAGGGCGTCCGCGAGCCGGTCGACCTCTTCGTCGGTGTTGTAGTGGATGAAACCGAGGCGGACGGCCTGGTCGTCGTACCCAAGTCGTTGGTAGAGGTTCAGCGAGTACCAGGAGTCGTGGGCCCAGACGCCCATGTTCTGCTCGGCGAGCCGGGTCGCGACCTCGCCGGCAGGCGCCCCCGCCACGTTGATCAGGAACGTCGGCACGCGACCCTCCATGCTCGGCAGCCCGTAGACGGACACCGCGTCCGAGATCCCCGACAGGAACCGCTCGCCGAGCGCGCGCTCGTAGGGCACGATCAGCTCGAACCCGCCGATCGAGTCGAGATAGTCGACGGTGGCGTTGAAGCCGCCGAGCAGCTCGTACGGCTGGGTGCCGGTCTCAAAGCGCCGGCCGAGCGGCGTCGTCGGCGCCGGCCGGGCCTTGTACGGGCGCCACCGCTCGATCACCTCGGCCCGGCCGTAGGCGAGCCCCAGGTGCGGCCCGCAGAACTTGTAGGGCGAGCAGATCAGCACGTCGGCGTCGATCTGGCGGACGTCGATCGGCTCGTGCGCGGCGTAGTGGACGGCGTCGACCCAGGCGAGCGCGCCGGCGTCGTGGGCGAGCTTGCACACGCGCTGGGCGTCGACCACGGTCCCGATCGCGTTCGACGCCCACGCGAATGCCACCACCCGCGTGCGCGGCCCGAGCTTCGACTCGAGGTCCTCGTAGTCGAGCGTGGTGTCGTCGCGCAACTCGATGTGACGGACGGTGAGGTCGCGGTCGTAGGCGAGCTCGAGCCACGGCGCCACTCCGCCGTCGTGGTCGAGCGATGACACCAGGATCTCGTCCCCGGCGGCGAACTCGCGCCCCGCGGTGCGCGACAGCGTGAAGTTCAGCGAGGTCATGTTCGAGCCGAAGATCACCTCGTGCGGCTCGCACCCGAGCAGGCGCGCCCCTCCCGCTTCGGCGCGTTCGAGGATCCGTCCGACGCGGCGGCTCGTCTCGTACACCGCGCCGAGGTTCGCGCTGGCCTCGCGCAGCGTCCGGGCGATCGCGTCGCCGACCTCGTCGGGCACCTGGGAGCCTCCCGGGGCGTCGAAGAACGTGAACCCCTCCTGCAGGGACGAGAAGCGCTGACGGGCCGCGGCGACGTCGAGCTTGTCCGTCATCTGAGCCATCTGTAGGCTCCCTTCCTTGTCGGGGTTCTGGACGGCCCCGACGTTCACACGGGGCCTAACGCATAACGCAATCGCAAGGTTAGTTGGCTTACTCTCACCCGGCCATGAGCGTCCGCGTCACACGCACCGCCCAGGCAAGCTGGCAAGGCGACCTCGTCGAAGGCGGTGGACGGATCGGCGTCGGCAGCGGCGCCTACGAGGGCCCGTTCACGCTGCGGGCGCGGGTCGACGACGTCGAGCGCTCGACGAATCCGGAGGAGCTGATCGGCGCCGCGCACGCGGGCTGCTTCACGATGTCGCTCGCCAACCTGCTGACCGAGTCCGGCCATCCGCCGGCGGATCTCAAGACCTCGGCCAAGGTCAGGCTCGAGCAGCTCGAGACCGGATTTGCGATCACAGGCATCGCGCTCGAGACGGTCGGCGAGGTTCCGGGCGTCGACGCCGACACCTTTGCGAACCTCGCCCAGCAGGCGAAGGACACCTGTCCGGTGTCCCGGGCGCTCGCCGGCACGGAGATAACGCTGGAGGCAAGGCTTGGCGGCAACTGACCCGGCGACTGGATGCCGCCGGACCGGGCTCGAACAGGCGGTGATCGAATGCGCTCCGCGCAGCATGACCGCGCGCGCCACCGGCGACGCCGAGGAGGTGCTGTTCGTGCTCGCGGGCACCGGCGAGCTCCATCTGGACGGTGAACGTCATCCGCTGGAGCCGGAATCCGGCGTGTACCTCGCGCCCGGCGAGGAGTACGCGCTCGACAACCAGGGCTCCGAACCGCTGCGCGTCGTGACGGTGCGGATCCTCGACCCGGTGTCGTCGGACGCCGACCCCGATGCCGGCGAGGCCAACCGCAGCGTCGTCCGCCGGCTCGCCGACCAGGAGGAGCAGGACGCGACCACGTCGCGCTCGTTCCGGATCGTCGCCGACCCGAGTTCAGGCTTACGCTCCGCGACGCACTTCGTCGGCTACGTCCCGACCGAGCGTGCGCCGGACCATTTTCACACCTACGACGAAGTGATCTACGTGATCGAGGGAGAGGGAGCACTGCACACCGGCGGCGACCGAACAGCGGTCGCTGCCGGCTCGTGCCTCGAGCTGCCGTCGCGGACCGTGCACTGCCTCGAGAACACCGGTGAGGACGTCATGCGCCTCGTCGCGGTGTTTCGGCCGGCCGGATCTCCGGCGGCCGCGTACTACCCGGACGGCACCCCGGCATACCCGGGCACGTCGCCGGTCATGACTGCATGACGCACGTTGTAATGGACCCACATAGGAGGAGTTCGAACGCCAATGAAGGTACGCATCAGCCTCGTCGCCATGGCCCTGACCGCACTGGTCGCGGCCGGCTGCGGGAGCAGTAAGAGCAGTAGCAGCAGCAGTAGCGCGAGCGCCAGCAGCGGCAGTTCGACGCAGGCCGCGAGTTCGAGCGGCTCGAAGTCGTGCACGGCGTCGATCGCGATCGAGGGGCCGTTCACCGGCCCGGTGGCGCAGGTCGGCCTGGAACAGCTGCACTTCGCGCAGCTGGCCGTCGCCGACGACAATGCGGCGAACCACACCAACGTCACGCTCGCCCAGGACGACACCCAGCTGACGCCTTCACTGGCGGTGCAGAAGACCCAGTCGATTGTCGCGACCAATGCGGTCGCGTCGATCGGCCCCGCCGGCAGCCAGGAGGTCGAGGCGGTTGGTCCCCTGTTCGGGAAGGCCGGGTTGGCGTTCGTCTCCGGCTCTGCGACGTTGCCGGCGCTGGCGACCAGCGGTAAGAACCCGACGTTCTTCCGCGTCGTCCCCGACGACAACGTGCAGGGACCGCAGGACGCGAACTACGTGGTCAACCACCTTCACACGAAGGGCGTGCTGATCATCGACGACGACGAGGCGTACTCGCAGGGTCTGGTCAACGTGATGATCCCGATCCTGAAGAAGGCCGGGATCGCGGTCGACCATCAGACGCTCAACGGCACCGACACTGGGGCGACGCTGTCGGCGGCGATCAAGTCGCTCGTGACCTCGCACCTGACCGCGCAGGACGGCGTGGCGATCCTGCCGTGGCAGACCGCCACGAACGCCCAGATGTTCGGCCAGGACGCCAAGCAGGCCGGCAAGAAGGTGATCCTGTTCGGGACCGATGGCACGAACTCGCCGTCGCAGTTCAACATCCCGGGCACCTACGTGTCGTCGTTCGGGCCGGACATCGCCGGCAGCACGAGCGCGCTCGACAAGTCGATCGTCTCCGGCGTGGCCAAGTACGGTCCCTACGGGCCGTTCGGCGTCCCGACATACGAGGCCGCCGACGTCGTGATGAAGGCGATCGCGTCGGTGTGCCAGTCCGGTCAGACACCGAGCCGCTCGAACGTGCTCGCGGCGCTGAAGAAGACGAACGTCCCGGCCAACGAGAATCCGTTGGGCGTCCCGGTCGCGTTCGCGTCGAACGGCGACCTCGCGGGCAACAACGGCTACCTGTTCAAGATCAACAGCGCGGGCAAGTACATCGAGATCCCGCCCAAGTGAGACAGTGACGGACCGCTGATAGTGGCTTCGGACGGCGCCGCCCGCGATACTGCGCGGGCGGCGCCGCCGGCCATCTAGGACTCAGAACGGCACACGAACGTGCAGGTCTTCATCCAAACACTCGTCAACGGGCTCGTGACCGGCTGTCTGTACGCGCTGATCGCCCTCGGCTACACGATGGTGTACGGCGTGCTGAAGCTCCTCAACTTCGCCCACGGCGACGTCTACATGGTCGGGGCGTACATCGGCTACTTCGTGATCCAGTGGTTCGGCGGACCGAACCACCTCGCGATCCCGGTACCGCTTCTGATCGTGCTGATGCTGCTGATCGCCGGGCTCGGGACGGGCGTCCTCGGCGTTGCGATCGAGCGGTTCGCCTACCGGCCGCTGCGCGATGCCCCCCGAATAGCGCCGCTGATCACCGCGCTCGGCGTTTCGTTCGTGCTCGAGAACACGGTCCTGCTGCTGTTCGGCGGGTTCGTGCGCAGCTACAACACGACCGACTTCATCTCCGACACGAACGGAATCCACATCGCCGGCGCGCACATCGACAGCGTCGAGATCATGATCATCGTCCTCACGGGGCTCCTGTGCTGGGGACTCGTCCAGATCGTCGACCGGACGACGCTCGGCAAGTCGATGCGCGCGGTCGCGTCCGATCGCGAGGCCGCCGAGATGCTCGGCATCAACGTCGACCGGACGATCGCGCTGACGTTCTTCATCGGGTCGGTGCTGGCGGGCTTCGCCGGCGTCATGTCCGGACTCGAGTTCCAGTCGATCTCGAACACGATCGGCTTCCTCGCCGGGCTCAAGGCGTTCACGGCCGCGGTCGTCGGCGGCATCGGGAGCATCACCGGCGCGGTCATCGGCGGCATCCTCATCGGCATGTGCGAGGCGTTCAGCCTCAGCTACATCTCTGAGAAGTACTCCGACCTGATCGTGTTCGGGATCCTGATCGTCACGATGCTCATCCGCCCGGCGGGCATCTTCGGCCGGCGCGCGCTCCAGAAGGTCTGACATCGCGGATGCCTCAAATCGGCATCGACGAGTGGGTCGCCCAGTCCGGCCAGCGCGGCGAGCAGGGCACCGGGTGGCGGCGCGTCCTGTACGAGCTCGACACGCGGGTCGCGTGGTGGCAGCGGTTGTTACTGGCCGCGCTCGTCGGCGTCGCGTTCGGGCTGACGACCGGCAACGTCAACCTGCTCACGGTCGGCTTCACGTGCCTGCTGTACGCGATCCTGTCGCTCGGGCTGAACATCGCGGCCGGGTGGGCGGGCCTGCTCGACCTCGGCTACATCGCGTTCGTCGGCTTCGGCGCGTACGGCTACGCGATCTTCTCCTCGACGGCGCTCGGCTCCGGCGGCTCCGGCGGAGCGCATCTCGCGGGGTTCCTGTCGATCCCGATCGTGATGATCCTCGGCGGCTTCGTCGGCGTCCTGATCGGCCTGGTCGCGCTGAGGCTCGAGGGTGACTATCTCGCGATCGTGACGCTGTTCGTCGGGCAGGCGTTCGTCGAGATCGTCAACAACGTCGACCCGGGAACGCTCGGCGGCGTCAACGGGATCTTCTCGATCGATCCGCTCCACGGACTCAGCGGCAACGTCTCGACTCCCCGCGGCTACTACTTCATCGCGCTTATCACCGTCGCGGTTTTGGCATTCCTTCTGCACATGCTGGACACGTCACGAACCGGGCGGGCGTGGCGCGCGCTGCGCGACGACCCGCTGGCCGCGTCCGCGATGACGATCCCGGTCAACAAGCTGAAGGTGATGGCGTTCAGCTTCAGCGCCGCGATCGGAGCCCTCGGGGGTGCCCTGTTCGCCGCCCAGCAGTCGAGCGTGTTCCCGACCAACTTCACCGAGAGCATCCTGATCCTGATCTTCGCGTGCCTGGTGCTCGGCGGCGCCGGCAGCATCGCCGGCGCGATCGCCGGCGGGATCATCGTATGGGCGCTCGAGCAGATGCTCTCGAGCCCGACCGACGCCGGCTACCTGTTCTACGGCCTGATCCTGCTCACGCTGTTCCTGCGGATCAGGCCGCCCTGGAAGTTTTTCGCCGTGCTCGCGTCGATCATCGTGTTCGGGTTCGTCGCCCACGCGATCGTGGGTGCGATCTCGAGCTCGGCGACCGCCGGGCACGCGGGCAGCTCCGGGTGGATCGGCTCCGCGGTCAACGGGTGGGTGATCGTCCCGCGCGACGCAGTCGGCTACGGGAACATCCTGTTCGTGCTGGTGATCGTGCTCGTGCTGGTGCTGATCCGCGTGGAGGGAACCTTGCGGTTGCTGCTCGTCGTCCCGACGGTGTATCTGGCGGCGTGCTGCTGGGAGGCGCGGCTGATCGTCAATCCCGCGATCACCACCCAGATCATGCTCGGCGTGATCCTGATCGTGACGATGGCGGCGCGACCGAACGGGCTGCTCGGCTCGCGGCGCGTCGAGGTGCTGTGAGCGTGACCGACGGCGACCGGACCGCGCTGCTAGAGCTCGACAAGCTGTCGTTGACGTTCGGCGGGCTCAAGGCCCTCAACGACGTCGACCTGCAGGTGTTCGAGCGCGAGATCGTCAGCGTGATCGGACCGAACGGCGCCGGCAAGACGACGCTGTTCAACGTGATCACCGGCGTCTACAAGCCGACCTCGGGCGACGTCCGGTTCGCCGGCGAGAGCATCGCCGGCAAGCGACAGTTCGCGATCACGAGGCTCGGCATCGCGCGCACGTTCCAGAGCCTGCGGCTGTTCCTGAACATGTCGGTCAAGGAGAACGTCAAGGCCGCCACCTACGGTCACACCAAGGCGTCGCCGGCCGAGTCGATCCTGCGGCTGCCGCGGGCTCGGCGCGAGGAGCGCGAGGTCGACGCGCTCGCCACCAAGGCGCTGTCGTTCTTCGGCGAGCGGCTGATGGGGTATCGCTGGGATCAACCGGCATACGTGCTCTCGTACGCCAACCGCCGGCGACTCGAGATCGCGCGTGCGCTCGCGACAGAGCCGCGGCTGCTGCTGCTCGACGAGCCCGCCGCCGGGATGAACCCGAACGAGACGCACGAGGTGACCGAGGTAATCGGCCGGCTCCGCGACGAGCTCGGTCTGACGATCCTCGTGATCGAGCACGACATGCACGTCGTCGAGGGGATCTCGGACCGCGTTGTTGCGCTCGACCACGGGGTCAAGATCACCGAGGGCTCGTTCGACGCGGTCGCGAGTCATCCCGCCGTGGTCGAGGCGTATCTGGGCCGCGACCCGGAGGCGCTGGCCGAAGCCTGATGCTGCTCCAGCTCGACAAGGTCACGACCTACTACGGTCAGATGCGGATCCTCGAGGGCGTCGAGATGTCGGTCGACGCCGGCGAGCTCGTGTGCCTGCTCGGCGGCAACGCGTCGGGGAAATCGACGACGCTGAAGACAATCCTCGGCATCGTCCGGCCTCGCTCGGGGCGCGTGATTATCGAGGGCGAGGACGTCACGCGCTGGACGGTCGCCCAGCGCATCGCCAACGGCCTCGCGATCGTTCCCGAGAACCGCAGGCTGTTCGGGCAGATGACCGTGCGCGAGAACCTCGAGCTCGGCGCCGTGCTCCAGGACGGCACCACGTTCGACGCGGACCTCGACCGCGTTCACACCCTGTTCCCGCGACTCGAGGAGCGCAAAGACCAGCTCGCGGGCACGCTTTCGGGCGGCGAGCAGCAGATGGTCGCGATGGGCCGCGCGCTGATGTCCAGGCCGCGACTGTTGCTGATGGACGAGCCGTCGATGGGACTCTCGCCCGCGCTCGTCCAGCAGAACTTTCGGATCATCAAGGAGGTCCACGCGTCGGGCGTGGCCATCCTGATGGTTGAGCAGAACGCGAACATGGCGCTGTCGATCGCCGATCGCGGATACGTGCTGGCGACCGGGAACGTGGTGCTCAAGGGCTCGGCGTCCGAGCTTCTGCACCACGAGGACCTCAAGCGCGCGTACCTCGGGCGGTGACGCGCTCGCCGGCGGCCGGCGCCCTGACCCGCGAGGCGGCCGCGGCCCTCGACTCCGACGATCCGCTGCGCGCGTTCCGCGAGCGGTTCGTGATCGATCCGGACGTCGTCTACCTCGACGGCAACTCGCTCGGGTGCCTGCCGCGGGCGACGGCGGGGCGGCTCGAGGGGTTGGTGGCGCAGTGGGGCAAGCGCGGCGTGCGCGGCTGGGACGACGGCTGGCTCGACCTCCCGCTCGAGGTCGGCGACCGCCTGGGCGCCGCCGTGCTCGGGGCGGCGCCGGACCAGACCGTGATCGGCGACTCGACGACGGTGTGCTTCTACAAGCTCGTGTGCGCGGCGCTCGACGCCCGTCCGGGTCGCACCCAGATCGTCACCGACCTCGACAACTTCCCGACCGACCGGTACGTGCTCGAGGGGGTGGCCCGCGCGCGGGGCCTTGAGCTCGTGTGGCTCGACGGCGATCCGGAGACGGTCGCGTCCGTGATCGGGCCCGACACGGCATTGGTCTCGTTCTCGCACGTCTCCTATCGCTCCGCTCGCATCGCGGACATGGCAGCGGTCAATCAGACGGTCAGCGACGCCGGCGCGCTGATGCTGTGGGACCTCAGCCACAGCGCCGGCAGCGTTCCCGTTTCGCTCGATGGCGACCACGCCCCGCTCGCCGTGGGCTGTACATATAAATATCTAAATGCCGGTCCGGGAGCGCCCGCGTACATGTATGTGCGGCACGATTTGCAGGACGAGCTCCGCCAGCCGATCTGGGGGTGGCTCGGCCGGCGCGACCCGTTCGAGATGGCGCCGGGGTACGAGCCCGCCACTGGCATGCGGGCTTTTCTGTCGGGCACGCCGCCGGTGCTCGCGCTCGCCGCGGTCGATGAGGGCGTGAGGATGGTGGCCGAAGCCGGGATCGACGCGATCCGAGCAAAGGGGATTGCGCTCACCGACCTCGCGATCGCGCTCGCCGACGCACGACTCGACGGTGTGCGCGTCGCCTCGCCACGCGACCCGGAGCGCCGCGGCGCGCACGTCGCGCTCGCTCACCCCGACGCAAAGACGCTGTGCGCGCGTCTGATCGAGCGCGGCGTGATTCCCGACTTCCGGCGGCCCGACGTGATCCGGTACGGCTTCTCGCCGCTGACCACGCGGTTTGTCGACGTGTGGGACGGCGTCGAGGCGCTGCGCGCGCTGCTCAGCCCGACGTAGCCGGGATCGTGAGCATCGCCGCGCTCGCCTGCGACAGGTGCACGGCGTACGTCCCGTTCGCGGGGGTGACCGACGTCGCCGCGGACCGCCCGCTGAGCAGGCCGGTCGTCGTCTTCGTCCCGAAGCTCTGGCCGCCGAGCGTCACCCCGGTCAGCGCCGTCACCCCGGGAGCGCGGAGCCGCTCGAGCGTGGCCGCCCCGCTCGCGCCGGCGATCCGGACGTCGACCGTGCGCGACTGCGCGGTGTAGTCGTTGATCAGCACGACGTGGATCGTGCCGTCGGGTGCGCGCGTCGCCCACGCCCGGACGTTGCCGAGTGAGCCCGAGGTCTTGAGCAAGTGCGCGCCGGCGGGGGCCGCCTGCGCGAACATGTCGAGGCCGTAGTACTCGGGGGCGACGAACCCGCTCCACTTCCCGTCCTCGTGGGTGAACCTGAACAGCTCGTATGGGGCTTTCGGATAGGTGTGGATGTTCACTCCGTCGACGCCGACGCGCGCCATCTGGAACATGGCGTCGAGCGCCCACAGCGCGGACACGAACGCGTTGCTGATGCCGGGGGCTCCGCCGCACGAGACGGAGTTCATCTCATCGATCCGCAGCGGGACGCCGCGGAAGTGCGCCACTCCGACGTACGGCGCGACGCTGTCAGCAAGCCCCTGCGCAGCTTTCGGGGAGAGGAAGTGTGCGACCGTCGGATACTGCTGCTTCGTGGGGGCGATGAAGCAGGTCTGCAGCGGGTACTTGTGCAGCGTCGCTACGCGCACCGCCGGCTCGGCGGCGAGGAACCGCGCGAGGTCAGGGATCCAGTGCGGCCCACCTGTCGCCGGCCCCACGAGCGGAACCTTCGGCAACGAGCGGCTGATCCGCGAGAAGTCGCGCAGATAGTCCGAGAAGTCATAGCCGGCTGGACGGCCGTTGACGTGCGTGCCGTCCGGGAGTCGGTAGAACGAGAAGCTCCCGTACAGCTCCGGCTCGTTGCCGAGCTCGAGGCCTTCGACCGAGTTGCCTCCGATCCCGTTCACGAGTGCCCGCGCCTCAGCGGACGCATCGGTCGAACTATCCAGCTCGAGGTTGATCCCGAGGATCACGCGCGCGCCGAGCGCCTTTGTGAGTGCGGCGGTCACCTGCACCCAATCGCTGCTCAGCGAGTAGCGGACCCCGAGCGGCTTGCGCACGCCCGGAACGGGCCACCAGGTCCAGTCGCTCGTATCGCCACCGATCCGCAGGTCCGGCGCCTGGCCGGGGGTGAGGTTCCGGATCAGCTGCTCGAACACCGGATTGACCGCGTTCGGGTCCTTGCCGGCGTAAGCCTCGACCGCCGGATATTCGAGCGACAACCCAAGGAAGCCCGACGGGATTGCTCTCCCGGTCGGGGTGCTCGTGACGGTCAGCGTAAGCGTGGTCGGCGCGCTCGCGGCCTGGCTCTCATGTGCGCTCGAGCGGCGCGAGGCGATCAGCCCGACGACGACGGCGGCCACGACGACCGTCGCGAGCGTGAGGGCGGTCAGGCGTCGACGCGAAAGGGTGCCCACGGGGTGGAACGGTGTCACACCGCGAGGCGGCCCGTCAGTCCGGCAGAACCGCGACGCCCATCAGCTCCACCTGGGCGTCGGGCTCGAACAGCTCGGTGATCCCGAACAGCCCCATCGCCGGGTAGTGGCGGCCGAACTGCTTGCGCCACACGCGGGCGAGCTCGGGCAGCGAGTCCTTGTACGCGGGCACGCTGGTCGTGAAGACCTGTAGCGAGACGAGATCTTCGATGTCGCCGCCGGCGGCCCTGAGCGCGACGATCATGTTCGCGGCGGCGTTGCCGAACTGCTCGGCGAGCGTCGCGCCGGCGCCGATCTGGCCGGCGAGGTGGACGGTCCGGCCCGACGCCACGACCGCGTGCGAGAAGCCGCTGGGGGCGCCGAGCTCCGGGGGATTGACGATCCGGTGCGGACTCATGGGCTCGCGCGGCGCCGACGAAACCCGGTCCCGCGGCGCCGCCAGGCGACGATACTCGACATGGAAGTCCGGAGCAATGTCAGCTATTGTGGACGCGAGCCGGTGGCGACGGAAAGCCCCTACTGGAACCCCAAGACCGAGACCCTCGATCGGGAGCGGATCGAGGCGCTTCAGCTCGTGAAGTTACGCCGCCAGTGCGAGTGGGCGGCCGCGCGCAGCCCCTGGTACCAGCGGCAGTTCGCCGACGCCCGGTTCGGGCCGGCGCAGCTGGACACGCTGGACGACCTGCGCCGGATCCCATTCCTGACGCGCGACGACTGGATGGCGTCCCAGGAGGCCAAGCCGCCGTACGGCGAGATCCCGGTGATCGGGGCCTCGGGTGCAATCCGGGTCCACACGACGTCCGGCACGACCGGCCGCGGGCCGCTCCGCGCGCTCGACTCGCGCAAGGACTGGGCGTGGATCGCCGAGATGTGGTGCTACGGGATCTGGGGCTGCGGTGTGCGCCCGGTCGACACCGCGTACGTAGCGTTCGGGTACGGCTCGTTCATCGGCTTCTGGGGCCTGCACTATGCGATGGAGAAGATCGGCGTGCTCAACGTCCCGGGTGGCGCTCAGACCACCGAGGCGCGGGTCCGGCAGATCGTCGACTTCGGCGCCACCGTCGTCGCATCCACGCCGACGTACGCGCTACGGCTTGCTCAGGAGGCCGACGTGCTCGGAATCGACCTGCGCGAGTCGGAGGTGTCCCGGCTGATCCTCTCGGGCGAGCCAGCCGGCTCGATCCCGCAGACGAAGGCGCTGATCGAGGAGCAGTGGGGCGCGAAGGCGTTCGACACCGCCGGCATGACCGAGATCGGGACGATCATGGTGTTCGAGTGCGCGCACCAGCCAGGGGGAACGCACATCATCGAGGACCACGTGATCGAGGAAGTGCTCGACCCCTTGACCTTGGAGCCGGTCGGTTTCGGCGAGCGCGGCGAGCGCGTGGTGACGTCTATGGGGCGCGGGACGATTCCGCTGATCCGGTACCGGACCGGCGACCTCGTGTGCCGCGTGCCCGCCTCGCGGTGCGCGTGCGGTCGCGGCTTCGACATCTACGAGGGCGGGATCCTCGGCCGCGTCGATGACATGAAGCTGATCCGCGGCACCAACGTCTACCCGCGAGCGATCGAGGCGATCGTCCGCGAGTTCCCGGAGGTCGACGAGTTCCAGACCGTGATCGTCCACGAGGGGATTCGCGACGAGATCACGCTGCGCGTCGAGATGAAGCCCGACTGGCCGGCGCAGTCGTGGGATCAGCTCTCGGACGCGCTCCACCGGCGCCTCGGGCACGCCCACGAGGGGCTGAACTTCCAGATCGAGCGCGCCGGCGCCGGCGAGTTGCCGCGGTTCGAGCTCAAGGCCAAGCGGATGATCGACCTGCGCGAGTCGCCGGCGGCGGTAAGCAAATGACGGTCGATCTTCTTGGATCCGAGCTGAGTCCGTCCGAGCAGCGCATTTTGGCGGTATACGAGGAGCTAAAGGCGCTGTGTGCCGAGGATCTCCCGCCGAACGCGCTCTGCGGCGTCCAGGCGTCGCTCGCCCTCATGCACAACGTGGTCAACGGGCTTGCGCTCGAGTACGAGCACCTGACCGACCTTGGGGCGTGAGAGGCCCGGGCGTGCGAGGTCGCTCGTGAGGATCGCCGTCTGCGGCGCCGGGCCCAGTGGGCTCTATTTCTCGATCCTGATGCGCAAGATCAGGCCGGACTGCGAGATCACGCTGTACGAGCGGGGCGCGCCGACCGACACGTTCGGGTTCGGGGTGGTGTTCTCGGACGAGACGCTGACCGTGTTCGAGCACGCCGATCCCGAGACGTACTCGCAGATCGCCGAGCGGTTCACGCGATGGACCGACATCGACATCCATTACCGGGGTGGGGTCACGACGTCCGGGGGGCACGGCTTCTCCGCGATCGGGCGCCGCGAGCTGCTGCGGATCCTCCAGGAGAGGGCGGCTGGGTTGGGCGCCGACCTTCGATTCGGCGCCGAGGCCCCGCCGGTCCGCGAGCTCGGCTGGGCCGACCTCGTCGTAGCCGCCGACGGCGCCTCGAGCGCGGTGCGGGGCGCGCTCGCGCGGGAGTTCGGCCCGTCGCTCGACCGCCGCCATTGCCGGTACATGTGGCTCGGCACCGACCTCGTGTTCGAGGCGTTCAAGTTCTTCATCGCCGAGACCGAGCACGGCCTGGTCCAGGCGCACGCTTATCCGTATGACGAGGGGATGAGCACCTTCATCGTCGAGATGCACGAGCGGACGTGGAAGCGGCTCGGGCTTGGCGAGCTGTCCGTCGGGGACAGCGTCGCGTGGTCGTCTGAGCTGTTTGCCGATGCGCTCGGCGGTCACCGCCTGTTCGCCAACAAATCGCGGTGGATCAACTTCGTGACCGTCCGCAACCGGCGGTGGCGCACCGACGACGCGGTGCTGCTCGGCGACGCCGCGCACACCGCGCACTTCTCGATCGGGTCGGGGACAAAGCTCGCGATGGAGGACGCGGTGTCGCTGGCATGGTCTTTCCGCTCGTTCGGCGACGACGTGGCGTCGGCGACAGCGGCCTACGAGGCCGAGCGGCGGCCGATCGTCGAGAGCACGCAACGCGCCGCTCAGGCGTCGCTCGAATGGTTCGAGGGGATCGGGCGCTACGCCGGCCAGGACCGGCTGCAGTTCGCGTTCAACTTGCTGACGCGGTCCCGGCGCGTGACGTACGAGAATCTCTTCTTGCGTGACCCGGGGTTCGTTCGCGCCGTGCACCCGGATCCGCGGCCGCCGATGTTCACGCCGCTGCGGTTGCGGGGGCTCGAGCTTCGCAACCGCGTCGTCGTGTCGCCGATGGACATGTACTCGGCGGTCGACGGGACGCCCGGCGACTTCCATCTCGTACACCTCGGTGCGCGGGCGCTCGGTGGCGCCGGGCTGGTGATGACCGAGATGGTGTGCGTGTCGGACATCGGGCGGATCACGCCCGGATGCGCCGGCATGTATCGCGACGACCACGTCTCCGCTTGGGCGCGGATCGTGTCGTTTGCTCACCAGCACGGAGGCTGCGCGATCGGCGCTCAGATCGGGCACTCGGGACGCAAGGGATCGACGCGGTTGATGTGGGAGGGAATGGACGAGCCACTACCTGACGGTTCCAATTGGTCGTTGATCGCGCCGTCGGCGGTGCCATATAGCTCGCGGAACCAGGTGCCGCGCGCGATGACGCGGGCCGACATGGACATGGTTTTAGACCAGTTCGTTTGGGCTGCTCGGGGTGCTCTGGAGGCCGGGTTCGATCTGCTCGAGCTGCACATGGCGCACGGCTATCTGCTGTCGAGCTTCCTGTCGCCGGTGACGAACCAGCGCGATGACGAGTACGGGGGGTCGCTCGAGGGGCGGGCGCGGTTCCCGCTCGAGGTGCTCGACGCGTGCCGCGCGGTGTGGCCTTCCGATCGTCCGTTGAGCGTGCGGATCTCGGCAACGGATTGGGTGCCCGGCGGGTTTGACGGCGATGACGCGGTCGCGCTCGCGCGGATGCTCGCCGCGCACGGTTGCGACATCGTCGACGTGTCATCGGGGCAGGTGACTCCCGAGGAGAAGCCCGCGTTCGGGCGGAGCTACCAGACGCCGTTCGCCGACCGGATCCGCCACGAGGTGGGCATTCCGGTGATCGCGGTCGGAGCGATCTCGAGCTACGACGACGTCAATACGATCATCGCGGCCGGCCGCGCCGACCTGTGCGCGCTCGCCCGTCCGCACCTGTACGACCCTGCGTGGACGCTGCACGCCGCGGCCGACCAGGAGTTCGACATGGACGCATGGGGGGGTGGGTGGGTGCCCCAATACCAGCCCGGATCGCGCAAGCCGCCGGCCGGCCGGGATCGCGTGCGGGCCGAGCTCGAGCGGACCTTCGACGAGATCGCGCTGGTCTCGTCGGACGCGCGCACGTGACCGGCGGCGACCCTCTTCAGCCTCAGGACCTGATCGTCACGTTGCTCGGGACGTACGTGCGCCCGTTCGGGCGGACCGTGTGGTCGGGCGGGCTCGTGATGCTGCTGCGCGAGTTCGGGTTCTCCGACGGCGCCGCCCGCGCCGCGCTCACCCGGCTCGTCCGCCGCGGGCTGATCGTGCGGGTGCGCTCGGGGCGCCTGGTCCACTACGCGCTGACCCCGCGCTGCGAGCGCCTGCTGATCGAGGGCGACGGGCGTATCTTCATGCTCGGCCGACTGCCCGCGGAGGTCGGCCCGTGGACCGTGATCTGGCACCAGATTCCTGAGGATCGCCGGCTCGAGCGGACCCGGCTCGGCCGGCGCCTGCGCTTCCTCGGGTTCGGGTCGGTGCAGGACAGCCTGTGGGTGTCACCCCACGATCACTCCGCCGAGGTCGTCGACCTGCTGGGCGAGCTGGGCGTGGCCGAGCACGCCACCGTGTTCGTGGCGCGTGTGGCGGCGGACGCCGGCGGGGGCGGGGACGCCGGGGACTTCGCCGGGGGCGGGCTGCTGGCGCTGGTGGCGCGGGCCTGGGATCTCAGCGGGCTCGCCGACCGCTACGCCGCGTTCTGCTCGGGGTTCGAGCGGTACCTCGAGCCGGATGCTGGGTCGCTACCCGACCGGGAGGCGTTTCTTGTCCGGACGCGGCTCATGCACTCGTTCCGGGCGTTCGCCCAACTCGACCCGGAGCTGCCCGAGGAGTACGCGCCGATGTCGGGGCCGCGTTCGCGGGCGGCCGAGATCTTCGAGTCGCTGTACACGGGGCTGTCGGCGGCGTCGCAGCGGCACTTCGACGCGGTGACGGCGACGGGGCGCGCGCCGGCGGCCGTCTCGTAGCTCCGTTCGGCCTTCGACTCACGTCCGCTTGGCAGATAACTCGCGGCCGGCGCGAGTTATCTGCCAAGGCCCGGTCTGGGACGGTTATCCCTTGGGCACGAACGCGAACACGCGGCTCGGGCTGCCGGTGCCGCCGACGAGCCGGAGCGGCGAGACCACCAGCAGCGCGCCGGCGAGCGGCAGCTTGTCGAGGTTCGCGAGCTGAGTCAGCCCGAGGCGGCCCGCACCGAGCAGAAAGTTGTGCAGCGGGAACGGCGGATCGAAGCTGTGGGCGGCGCCGGCGTCGATCCCGACGGTCTCGGTGCCGAACCCGAGGATCTGGCGGTTTTCGCTCGCGAGCCAGCGCGACGCCTCAACGTCGGGTCCCGGTGTCTGCGGTCCGGTATCGCCGACATTCAGGAACGCCTCCTGGTCCTGCGCGCGGGACTGCCAGCCGGTGCGGAACAGGACCCACGCCCCGTCCGGGATCCTGCCGTTGTCGGCCTCCCACGCCTCGAGGTCGGCGACCGTCAACAGGTAGCCGTTGTCTTCGTCGGTCTCGAGGGTCTTGTCGATCACGCACGCCGGCCCGATCAGCTGGCTCGGCCCGAGCGAGCCGACGTCCGCGCCGTCCTTGCCGGTGACCCAGTGGATCGGCGCGTCGAGGTGCGTGCCGACGTGCTCTCCGATCGTCAGCGTGTACCACGCCCAGGCGGGACCGCGGTCGTCGTAGTGGCTGATCTCCTCACGGGACAGTCCCGGCGTGTTCACGAACGGCGGCGGGAGCTGGATCACCGGCGTCGACTCGCTGAGCGGCTGCGTGCAGTCGACGATCTCGACGCTGCCGTCGCCTAGGGCGGTAAGCAGGGCTGTCGCGGTCGGGGTGGTGGACATTTGCTTTGTCTCCTTGTCAGCCGGCGCGGAAGGCCTCCTCGAGCCACTCCGCGCAGATCGTCGGGTTCACCTTCACATCGAGGACGAGTGGGCCATGGGGGTTGGCGAGCCATTCGGTGACGACTTCGAGGTCATCGGTGCGACGGACGGTGGCGGCCTTCGCGCCGGCGGCTCGCGCGATCCCGGCGAGGTCGGCATCGGGGAACCGGACGAGCGAGACGTCGTGCCCCATCGGCGCAAAGTGGTGGACCTCCGCGCCGTACGCGGCGTCGTCGTAGATCAGGACCAGCAGCGTCAGCTTGAGCCGCGCCGCCGTTTCGAGCTCGGCGAGCGCCATAAATGCGCCACCGTCGCCAATCGCCGCCACCGTCGGCCGGTCCGGCTCGGCGATCGCGGCGCCGATCGCGTTGCCGAGCCCGAGCCCTACCGCCTGGAAGCCGTTCGGGAACAGCCACGAGCGCGCGTCGGGCACGTCTAGGAACATCGACGGGTAGCCGAGGAAGTGGCCCGAGTCGACGGCGACCGCGCGGTTGGCCGGCAGCAGCTTGTTGATCTCGATGCTGACCGTCCGGGGATCGACCCACTCGTCGGTGGACGCGTCCTCGTAGGGATCGTCGCGCCACGTGTTCCTTGAGATCTCGTCCGCGAGCTGGTCCGTCCGGAATCCTTGGTTGGCGTGGTTGCGGCGGTCGAGCTCGGCGGTCAGGGCTTTGGCCGTCGCCTTGGCGTCGCCGATGATCGCGAGATCCACGGGGCGGTTTCGACCGATCGCGCGCGGCTCGGCGTCGATCTGGATCACGCGGGCGTCGGCACCGATCATCGCGCCGTGCTTGGTCGTCCAGTGGTTGGCCGACGCGCCGAACACGAGCACGAGGTCGGCCTGGGGCAGGAGCCGGGCGGCGAACGGGCTGGCGAAGCCGCCGGAGATGCCGAGCGCGTACGGGAGTCCGGCGAACAGGCCGTTCGCGGGAGCGGACGTCGCCAGGACCGCGCCGATCGTCTGCCCGAGGCGCTCTAGCTCGTCGCCGGCGCCGGCGAGCACGGCGCCGCGGCCGGCGATGATCGCGGGGCGCCCAGCCTGGGCGATGAGGTCGGCGGCCCCGGCGATCGCGCCGGGCGCTGGCTCCGGAGGACTGATTGGGGGGAGCGGGGGCTGGGAAGGCTCGGTCTGGACCGGCGGCTGCGGCTGGATGTCGATCGGCAGCATCAGGACCACGGGGCGGCGCTCGAGGATCGCGCGCTGATAGGCCCGCACCGCGTCGTCGGCGGCGGTCTTCGCGCCGTACACGCGGTCGGCGATCGCGCCGACCGACTCGACGAGATCGTGCTGGTCGATCCGGAAGTTCGAGGTCAGCGCCGCCGCCGGCGTCTCGCCGGACAGGACGAGCAGAGGCGTCCGGCTCTTGGCGGCCTCGGCGAGCCCGGTCATCGTGTTGGTCAGGCCTGGTCCCTGGTGCACACTGACGACGCCGACGCGGCCGGTCGCCCGCGCGTATCCGTCGGCCATGCACGTCGCGCTCATCTCGTGGCGGGCGTGGTGGAAGCGTGCGCCGTGCCGGCAGAGCGCGTTCGTGACGACGAGGTTGCCGCTGCCGAGCACGCCGAACGCGTCCCTGACGCCCTGGCCGGCGATCGTGGCGCCGACGACGTCGGCGACCGACGCCGCTGGCTGGGACACCTCGACCTCGCTCACGAGGGGCCATGCTAACCGGCAGGCCGAGGGCGCGGGAGTGCGCCGTCGCGGTGATCGACGGACAATCCAGTTCGGATGTGACCACCAGCTCACGAGGGAAAGGAACGCTCATGGCCATCGCTCGTACCGCGGCCGCACCGGGGCTGCCGACCATCTTCCCGTTCAGCCTCGCCGGCGCCGCGGGGGACATCTGCTTCATCAGCGGCATGCCGGCGGTCGACGCCGACGGGGCGTATGTCCCGGCGCCGTTCGAGGAGGAGGTCGAACGCGCTTGGCGCCACGTCGCCTCGATCGCGGACGCAGCCGGGTTTGCGGCCGCGAACATTCTGTACGTGCAATGCGTGCTCGCCGACATCGGCGACTACGCGGCGCTCAACGAGTGGTGGCGCCGGCAGTTCCCCGACGCGGCGGCAGCACCGGCGCGGTTCACATTCCAGGCCGCGGCGCTCCCGTTCGGGGCGAAGGTCGAGCTCCAGGCGGTCGCCGGGCGCTGAATCGGGTTGTGGTGGGGCGGTAGGCTGCGTGGATGAGCTCCGCGCCCGGGATCGAGTACCGGAACGTGATCGTCGACGTCGGCGATGCGTCCGCCCGGATCACGCTCAACCGGCCCGACAAGCGCAACGCGCTGTCGCTCGAGCTGATGGAGGAGCTGATCTCTGCGCTGCGCGATGTCTCCGCGCGCGATTCGGTGCGGACGGTCGTGATCGAGGGCGCCGGCCCGGCGTTCTCGGCCGGCCACGACCTGGCCGAGATGATCGACCGCGATGAGGCGTTCTTCTCGCACCTGTTCGAGGTCTGCACGGTGATGATGGAGACGATCCACGACCTCCCGCAGCCGGTGATCGCGAAGGTGCACGGGATCGCGACCGCCGCCGGCTGCCAGCTCGTGGCGGCGTGCGACCTAGCGGTCGCGGCGCAAGGCGCGCGGTTCGGCACGCCCGGCGTCAAGATCGGGCTGTTCTGCTCGACGCCGATGGTGCCGGTGTCCCGGGCGGTCGGGCGCAAGCGCGCGATGCAGATGCTGCTGACCGGCGAGACGATCGACGCCGAGACCGCGGTCGATTGGGGTCTTGTGAACCGGGTGGTGCCAGAGTCTGAACTGGACGCGGCTGTGGCTGAGTTCGCGGATGGGATCGCCCGGTCGAGCTCGTACACCGTCGCGGTTGGCAAGCGCGCGTTCTACGACCAGGTCGATCGGGCCGAGCATGACGCCTACGAGCACACCAAGGCCGTGATGACCGAGAACGCGCTCGCCGGCGATGCCCAGGAGGGGATGAGCGCGTTCCTCGAGAAGCGCGCGCCCGCCTGGACCGGCCGGTAGCCCGGCGTTCAGCTGCCGAACGCGCCCGCGATCGTGCCGCCGTCGGTCCGGGGTTCACGGCCCGCGGTTGGCACGTACTCGAACCGGGGCGTGAGTGAGAAGCCCTGCGCGTCGCCGGGATGCACGCCTGTGCGCCGGCACTTGCTGCTCGCCTTGAGGGTGTAGTCGTATTTCGCCCGGTTTTCGAAACCTGGGTTGCCGGTGATGCAGTTGTGGCGCGTGTGCGCTTGTGGCTGGGAAACGAACGCGGTGCTCCCGGCGCTGATGTCGTTCTCGGCGAACACGGGCTGCGTCACCTCGGGACCGACGAAGATCGCGTCGCCTTTGTGGAGGTCGTTGACGAACGTGTCGTTGACCGCGTACAGGTGTGAGTCGGGATTCAGACCGCCCTCCTCGCCGTAGGCGAGCATGTTCGGATTCTGCGTGTTCGCGCCCTGCTCGATCACGGTCCCGATCACGTACGAGAGGCCGCCGTTCGGGAGGTCGAGCTCGTAGCTGTCGGTGCCGCGCTCCCCGCTCAGGCGGTCGTACAGTATGTAGTTGCGGAGCGCGCGCGACTTGACGAGGTGCCCGACCCGCGCGTCGGTCGAGTAGCTGAACTGCAGCGTGAAGCTGCGGACGTGGTTGATGTAGATGTTGTGCGAGAAGCCGTCGCCGGCGCCGTTGCGTGCAAACACCGACGAGTCGATGACGATGTTGCTCGCCGGGTTGTCGGCGGCGAGGATCCCCTCCTGGTTGTCGTGGAAGTAGGAGTGCTCGACGAGCAGGTTCGCGCCCTCCTCCCGGATCCCACCGCCGTTCTGATCCGGCACGCGCGCGCCCGAGAACTCGATGTTGTCGATCGTCGTGTCGTTGCCGGCGATCACCCAGATCGCCTTTCCCTCACTGTTCTGACCAGCGGCGTCGATGTGGGCGCGGCCGTGCACGCCGACGATCGTCAGGCGGTTCGTCGACCACGCGCACACGTCGCCGCGATAGGAGCGGTTGCCGCGCGCGTCGATCTCGATTCGGTCGCCGGCGCGGGCGGCCGCGATCGCCTGGCAGGGGCGGCGGTACTTCTGCCCGGGGCCGACGTGGAGCACGCGGGCCTGGGCGGCCGGCGCGGTGGCGAGTCCGAGTACGAGCGCGAGCAGCGCCAGGAGCGGCTTCACAGCGCGATCACTGTGCCATCCGCGGCCATCGCGAGGTCTACGTCGTCGGCGCGCGCGAGCATGCCCGCGCTCATGTGGGTGAGCACGATCCGGGCGCAGTTGATTCGCGGTCGGTTCTCGGCGAGCGTCACGTAGTTGAGGTGGCCGGGGACCTTCAGGTCGTAGAAGTTGCACTCGCACACGAACAGGTCGGCGCCGTCGGCGAGGTCGATCAGCGTGTCGGTCCACTCGGTGTCGCCCGAGTACGCGATCACCCTGCCGGCGTACTCCACCCGCAGCGCGTACGACGGCGCGCCGCTCGAGTGGCGAACCTCGAACGGGGTGATCCGGGCCGGCCCGAACTCGTGGGGCGTCCGTTCAGCGTGCTCGGCGAAGGTCGTGGGGAACGCGCGGTCGACTCGCGTCGCACCCGGGTAAAGCGCATCGAACGTCCGCTCGACACGCTCGCGGACGCCGGCCGGGCCCGCGATCTCGAGCGGTCTCGTGCGCTCCGAGAACTGCCCGTCGAGGATCAACCACGGCAGTCCGCCGAAGTGGTCGCCGTGGAGATGGCTGAGCGCGACGAACCCGATCGTGCGTGGGTCGATGTCGGCTCGTCTCAGCGCGATGAGCGTGGTCGCGCCGCAGTCGAGCAGCATCGGCTCGTCGCCGCCGGCGAGGTACAGGCAAGCCTGAAACCGTCCGCCGCCGGCGAACGCGTCGCCCGACCCGAGGAACGTCAGTTGCACGGTTCGCAGGTTGTCAGGATCGGCGGGCGGCCGGAAGCTGCTTCTCGAACCAGTGGTGCGCGAACGGCTCGTCGTTGAACGCCGGCACCTCGCCGTAGCCGGCCGACCGGTACAGCGCGATCGCCTCGTTCAGCGCCTTGTTCGTCTCGAGCCGTGCGGCGGTTGCGCCGTGTCCGACGGCGTCGGCCTCGAGCTCGGCGAGTATCCGCCGAGCGATCCCGCGGCCGCGCATGGACTCCGCCACCCACATCCGCTTGATCTCCGACGGCTCGCCGGGATGGTGCTTGACCGCGCCGCACCCGACAGGCTTGCCCTGCCGGTACGCGACCAGGAACAGGCCGGCGGGCGGAGTGACCTCGTGGGGCTCGGCCGAGATTCCCGCCACGGCGTCGAACCCGGAGTCCGAGCGGCGGTCGAGCTCGGCGAAGTACGCGCGCACGCAGGTGATGGCGTCCTCGCCCGCGGGATCGACTTGGCGGATCTCGATCGCCGCGGTTCGGTCCTCTGCGTCGTCAGAGCTCTTGGTGCCTGTGGTCATCGAGCGGTTTGATTAGGCGGCGAGGGCGTTCTTCGAACCCGGCGGCGCGATAGAACGCGAGCGCTTCGGCGCGGTCCTCTCTGCTCGTGACCTCGAGCCTGAAGCACCCGAAGTCCCGGGCCGTCTCCTCGATCGTGTGGAGCAGCGCGTAGGCCACGCCACGGCGCCGGAAGCGATCGTCGACCACGAGCGCCGTGATCCGGCACTGGGGATCGGGCCGCTCGAGCACATCGATCAGCACGTACGCGGCGAGTCCAACGACCTCGTCGTCGAGCTCGGCCACGAGCACCTCCCCGTCGGGGCGATCCGTAAGCCGCTCGAGTCGCTCGCCCAACTCGTCCGGCGAGGCCGGATAACCGAGCTGACCCAACAACGGCGCGATCGTCCTGGTGTCGCGCTGGGCGGCGATCCTGATCGTGACGCGATGCTCGGGCGTCGGATGCTCGGGCGTCGAGGTCATACGAGCCGTTTCTCGAACCAGTACGCCGCAACCGGGTTGCCGTTGTAGTCCTCTATCTGCTCGTAGCCGACCGAGCCGAACAGCGCCACCGATGCCGGTTGCCGGGCGCCGGTGTCCATGCGCAGCCGGGTGTAGCCGACCTCGTGCGCGATGTGCTCGAGCCGAGCGAGGAGCGCGCGGGCGACGCCGGCGCCGCGGGCCTCGGGCGCGACGTACACGCGCTTGATCTCCGCGGTCCGATCGTCGAGGCGTTTGAGTGCGGCGCAACCGACGGGCTCGCCGGCGCGATAGGCGACGAGCCACCGGCCCGCCGGCGGCGTGACGTCCTCGGTCGAGAGGCGGGGTGGGACGTCCGGGGTCCAGTCGGGGTACATCGAGCGGATCTCGGCCACGTAGTCGGCAACCAGGCCGGTCGCGCGGGGGCCGTCGTACGGCTCCTCGGCGATGCGAATCAGCCCGTCCACGAACTCGGCGATGGCGGCGATCGTCTCGTCGGGCATCTCGGTCGGGGGCGAGTGCTGGCAGTCGAGGTGCACGCGCCGGACCGGTCCGGTGGCGCGCTCCTCGATCGCGTCGAGTTGCGCCATCGTCCCGTACTGGTCCCGTTCGCCCTGGATCACCAGCAGCGGGCACGAGATCCGCTCGAGCTCATCGGTGATGCTCCAGTCCGGAAACTCGGGGTCGAGCCACACGTCGTTCCAGCCGAAGAACGCCGCGTCGGGATCGCGGTGATGGCGCGCCATCCGTTCGCGCAGGTCACCGGTCTCGTAGAACTCGCGGGCGCGGCGAATCTCGGCCAGGCAGATGTCCTCGACGAACACGTGCGGGGCCATCGCGACCACGCCGGCGACCGGGTGGTAGGCGGCATAGATCAGCGCGATCGACGCACCGTCGCTGTGCCCGACGAGTACCGGGTCTGCGATGTCGAGGTCAGCGATGAGGTCCGGCAGCACCTCGAGCGCCTCCTCGTGCATGAACGACGGCGTGCGCGGCCGCGCCGGCGGGTCGGACTCCCCGTGCCCGAACCGCGAGAACGCGACGGTCCGCCGGCCCGTAGCAGCGGCGAGCCGCTCGGGAAAGCCGCGCCACAGTCCGACCGACCCGAGCCCCTCGTGGAGGAGCAGGAGCGGAGACTCGGTGCGGTCGCCGGGGATGTCGAGGATCTCGAGCCTGCCGATCGAGAGGTTGAGGCTCGTGGACGGCATGCTCGGTCCGAGCCTACCGCCGTTTCAGACACGAACGGCGCCGGGCGGTTGGCCCGGCGCCGTTCGCGGTTCAGGTGATGCCGCTGTGCGTCGGCTCAGTCGCCGCCGCCGTCGCCACCGCCGTCGAATCCGCCGCTGTCGAGCGATCCGCTGTCGTCGAGCGATCCGCTGTCCAGGGAACCGGTGTCGTCGAGCGAGCCGGTGTCGTCGGTGCCGGTGTCATCGAGGCTGCCGGTGTCGTCGGTGCCGGTGTCGTCCAGCGAACCGGTGTCCGGCGTGTCGATTGGTGCCGGCGTGGTGTCGATTGGTGCTGGGGTGGTGTCGATTGGTGCTGGGGTGGTGTCGATGGGTGCTGGGGTGGTGTCGATGGGTGCTGGGGTGGTGTCGATGGGTGCCGGCGTTATGTCGATGGGTGCTGGGGTGGTGTCGATGGGTGCTGGCGCTGGCGTGGCGTCCGGTGGTTCGGGGGCGGGGGTGGTGTCTGTGGGTGCTGGCGCTGGGGTGGTGTCGGTCGGCGTGGGTGCCGGTGCCGGCGCTGGGGTGGTGTCGGTCGGCGCGGGTGCCGGCGCTGGGGTGGTGTCGGTCGGCGCGGGTGCCGGCGCTGGGGTGGTGTCGGTCGGCGCGGGTGCCGGTGCTGGCGTGGTGTCGGTCGGCGCGGGCGCCGGCGCGTTCGGGTTGTGCGGCAGCGAGATCCCCGACGGCATGGCCGGCGCCGTCGGCGCGGCCTCCGACGTCGAGATCGGGAATGACGGCCCGTCGATCGAGTTCGGGATCGTCGTGCCGCTGCCCGACGCGTCCCACATCGTCGTGCCGGCCGGGCTCGTCTGACTCACCGATCCGTCCGGATAGAACGTCGTCGTCGCGCCGAACCAGTGACCGTCGCTTGTGGTGACGTTCCCGGTGCTCGGGTCGTAGCTCACGGTGGTGCCGTCCGGGTTGGTCAGCGTGACCACGCCCGAGGTGGATTGCTGGACGGTGGTGCCGTCCGTGTTCGTCTGCGTCAACGTCCCGGTCTGGGTCTGGGTCACGGTCGTGCCGTCGTTGCCCTGCCAGCTCCACTGATCGGTCCGCTGACCGAGCGTGTCGATCAGCTGATGGGTCAGCTGGCCGCCCTGACTCTGATCCACCCCCTGCTGCTCGAGGTAGTTGGGGCCGAAGTTGGTGACGTCGCTCGTCGGGGTGTGGAGCGTGTACGACCCGTCGGGGTTCAGCGTCACCGTGTCGCCCTGGCCGTCGGGATAGCCAAGGTTCGAGACGTTGCGCGTCGCGCTGATCGCCGGCGGACCCTCGGCCCCGGTTGGGGTGATGACGTCGGACACGCCGTTCGAGTCCGCCGGCGTCGTCTGCGTCAGGTCCGGCAGCGGGATCGGGACGCGCACCGCCAGCTTCCACTGATCGCTCGCGTTGAACAGCTGGTTCGTGCCCGAGTACTGCATGCCACCGGTCAGTCCCGCCGTGGGGTTGTAGTTGCCCGATACCCGGACGTTCGTCAGCGGGATGTTCGTCCCCGGGATGTTCGTCAGCGACGGGGTACCGGGTACGTTGAACCCGAAGTTGGCCCCGATGTTCGTGTTCTGGAGGCTCGGGTCGGTAAGCGGCACCGTGACCGTGGCCGATCCGCGATAGCCGACCGGGCCGATCGAATCGCCGCCGGTGAACCCGAGCTGCAGCTGCGGCGTGTTCGGGACGTTCACATTCGAGCCCGCGGCTACCGATACCGACGGCCCGAACCCGATCCCGAACTCGGGCACGATGTACAGGCCCTGCGGCGTCGCGACGAGCGTCGCTCCGCCACCGACGCCCTCGTAGTAGCTCGCCCCGACCGACACGCCACCGGTACCGCCGGTCGTCGGAGTCGGGTTCGGGACCGCCGGCGGGGCGTCCGGGTTGATCGACTGCGGGTCGGTCTGCCCGGCGACGGGAATCTGGGCGGGCACCGGCGTGGGCTGGATTGCCGCGCCGGCGTCTGCCGGGCTCGGGGGCGTGGCCTGGGCAGCCGGCGCCGGCGAGGGCGCGATCGCGGCGCCCGCGTTGGCGGGATTGGGGGCGGCGGGCGTCGGCGGCGTCGTCGGTGAGATCGTGCTGCCGGCGGCCGCCGGGCCGGACGCTGCGGGCGGCGTCGGGTCCGGCGTGACCTCGGGCGTGGCGTCCGCCGGCGCGGGCGCGATCGCGCTGCCCGCCTCGGGGGACAGCGTGGCCGCCGGCGCGGCGGGGGTTACCGCCGGCGCAGAGCTCGCGTCGGTTGGAGGTGCGGCGGCCGGCGCAGCGCTCGAATCGGCGGGGGCGGTCGTGCCCGGCGCGGGCGCGGCCGGGGTGGCCGCCGGCGCGGAGTCCGGTGTCGTCGCGGCAGCCGGTGTCGTCGCGGCCGGGGCGGTCGTTGCCGGAGTGGTCGAAGGCGTGGCGGCGGGGGTTGCGGGAGCCACGATCTCGCCGGGGACCGGGGCGAAGTTCGCGGGCGAGAGCGATGTCGGCGCGGCGGGGCGGCGTGGGCGGCCCGACTTCGGGCGGTTGAGCGCGGCGGCCTGGCCGGTGTGCGTGGAGTTCGCGATCGTCCTGGCCGCGGACGCGTGGTCATCGCGGAGCTGTTTGTCGGCGCGCGCCACCGCGCCGAGGACCGACCCGTCGAGCCGGAGCGCGTGCGGCGCCGCCTGGGCGGCCGGCGCGGCGAGCGCCGGCGCGGCCACCGCCGCGATTGCCAGGGGCAGCGCGGCTCGTCGTTTGGACTGCTGCATGTGCACAGTCCGGCGATCGGTCATGCGACGACGCTGACGCTTGCTCATCGTTCCGCCTCCTGGAACCTGTGACGGGGCATTGCACCCACGTATGTGTTTTTGCCAACGAACCGGCTGAGATCGCCGGCGCTGCCGGTCCCCGTCGCGTCAGAGCGTGATGCCTAACTCGTCGCGAAGGTCTTGTTTTATGGACGGGCACTGTTTCGTTTCCCGCGCGCGCGTTCGCGAAAACGAGTTTTGCTCGCCTATCCCCGAATGTTCACAACCTCTTGGGAAGAAACTAGGAAATAGTCAGAGTTTCTTCCCAGGTGCTGCCGGTGGCGGCGGCAACCACCCCTGTCGGCGACCGGACTCAGGCGGCCCGAGCGGTCCCCGGAGAGCGACCCGCCTCGAGCTCAGCGAAGTACGCCCTCGCCGGCGCCTGCCACCGCGCGTGCCGGCCCGTGAACAGCTCGTGGGCTCGCCGGCGCGGCCAGCCGGCGGGCAGCAGCTCCGAGGGGAGGTCGGGGTCGAGGAACGGGAACTTTCGCCACGCGTGCACGAGCAGCGTCTGGATGCGGAACGACGCCTCGTCCGACGAAGGCCGGATCGCCACGAAATCGGAGATGAACGCCTCGTACGCGGAGCGCACGGAGTCGAGATCCCAGGCTGCCGCCACGACGTCGTCGGCACGGCCCAGCGCGCCGAGCGAAGCCACGAACGAGGTGGCTTCCGCCACCGTCGCGTCCAACACCACGTCGCGGAGTTCGGCCTCGCGCTCGACGTGCGGCGTCAGCCACACGCCGGCGCCCATCGAGCCGAGTCCCGCCCAGGCGATGCGGGTTCGGAGCTGGTGGCGCACCGAGCGCCGCTCCTCGGGGACGCGCAACACCAGCACGAGCCACCGGCCGTCCCAGGACCACGGCGAGCCGAACGAATAGATTCGCGACGCTCCGGTCCGCAACAGCGCCGCCGTCCCGACGCTCAACGACACGCGTGCGCGACGACCGTGGCGCGACGTTAGTAGCCAGCCGTCGCGCACGCTGCGCGCCAGCGCCTGCCGGGCGGCATGCTGCGTATAGCCGACCGAGACGAGCGCGCCGACCAGCGTCTCCTGCCACACCGGCTCGCCGCGCGGGAGGACGTACTCGCCGAGGATCGTCAGCAGCAGTGAGCGCGCCGCCGGCGCGCCTACTGATCGTCTGCGGAGTTGGTCGTCGATGACTCGAACTCCTCCCGGATCGCCTCGAAATACGTGTTGCACGCCCGGCAGAACATCTGGCTCGTGATCATCTGGCCGCCCCAGGGCGAGACGAGCTCGACATCCTCCGAGGAACAGAACGGGCAGGTCATTGCCGGCGCTCGGGGTCCCAAGCCGACCAGTCGGCCGGGTCGTCGAGTGAGAGGCCGGCGACCTGTGGGCCCAGCCAATCGCGGACGCGGTCGCGGATTGCCGACGGACCGACAGCAACCATCCCCGATGAGACGGCCGCAGCGTAGCCCGCGTCCGAGTCGGGACCCGGCCAGCGGGCGGCGGAACGCCACATCTCCTCGATCCGCGTCACCAGCAACTCGAGGTCGGGACCCCCGACGGCCACGATCCGCCGGGCCCACGCCTCCGCGTTCACCCGGTGGGCGCCCTCCTCCTGGAGGATCTTGCGGGCGCGCTGCGCGAGCGGCTCGATCGAGCTGTCGCGGGCGGAAGCCACGAACGTCGTCAACACTCCGTCGACGACCAGGTTCGCGGCGATAACGGACGCCCAGTCCGGGAGCTCGGAAGAGATCACCGGCAGCGGATATCCCGTGTCCAGGCCCGAGTCCTCCGATCGTGACACCCCGAGCTTGGCGAGCACCGGGTACGTCGACCGCGCGTGCCCGAGCTCGTCCTGGGCCATCGCGGCCGCCGCCACCGCCGACTCGATCGTCGGTGCGCTCACCGCCCACTCTCCGTAACGGCGCCCGAGCGTGCTCTTGTTGTCGGCGAGCGACCCGATCAGGGAGATCATCGTGGCGGTCCCCGCGTCGACCGCACCGGCAGGAGCGCTCACGCCCGGATCGCTTCCCGAATCGCAAGCCGCGGCACGATGATCATCTCGATCCACGGCTGCTCGTCGTAGATCGCGCGCGCCGAGACCACCGCGAGCTCCTCATCCGATTCGGTGACGGTCCCGACGTGGTGCAACGGCTCGGCGTACTCCTTGCGCGCGAACACCTCCCAAACGGTCTCGCCTCCCCGGGTCATACCGCGATCCCGAGCGAACGCATCTTCACCCGCGCGTCGTCGCGCAGGCGGGCCTTGGTCCAGACCGGGTCCCAGACCACCTCGATGTTCACCACGTCGACATCTGGGTCGGCCAACAGCGCGGCGCGAATGTCGTCCTCGATGAACTCCATCGCCGGACAGCCCATTGAGGTGTACGTAATCTGAAGATCCGCGGTCCGCGACCCCGCAACGTACGCCAGCGACACGATCAGGCCCATGCCGACGACCGAGACTGGTATCTCCGGGTCCTCGACCCCGCGCAGCGCCTCCCACAGACGGGCTTCGACTAAATCGCTCACGCCGCCCCCCGCAGCGACGTCGTCTGATAGCCCCGCTGCAAGGTCCGCACATAGTCGTCGTTCATCGGCCCGCGCGCCCGCCACCGCACGATCACGTCGTCCCACGAAATCGCGCCGTCGTCCAACAACCACGAACGCTTCTCCTCGTCGAACGCCGCCGGGAACGGACAGTCGATCACGTACCGGTCCTCATCCGCGTCGAAGTGCGCCGGCACGCGCACGCCGATCTCCTCCATAAAGGGAACAACCTCGAACATCCACCACTGGCGGAGTTGATCGTTCGATTTGCCCTTGAAGCCATAGTCGAGCTGCTCGGAGTGCTGCTTCAACGAGTCTGGGAGCCCGAACCACTCGAGCGTCAGAATGAACATCCAGTCGACGGCCGCCTGAACCGAAGCCTTCCCGGCGGGGTCCTTGCACAGCTTGCGGAGCCACGTCCGCCCGTGGCGCAGGTGGAACGTCTCCTCCTTGTCGACCTTGGCCAGCGCCCGCTTCCACGGCCCGAACGTGCTCGACTGGTAGACGTCCGACAGGAGCACGAACCCGGCCTGGTCGTACAGCGCATTCGCGCACACGAGCTCTACCCAGGAGTTCAAAGGCACGTCGAACGCGTATGGGTACTTGAACGCTCGCGCGGGCCGCTCATACACAAGCTCGTCCATGTCGACGCCCAGATCCCCGAGCAGCCGGTACCCGATGTGGGCGTGCGCGAGCTCGTCCTGGATGATCGACATCGCCGACCCGAAGTTGTTCAAAGCCGGCGCGTGCTGGGCGGCGCGCAGGTACGCGGGCGCGCTCACGAACTCAGTGTCGGCGGATACGGTCAGGATCCGACGCATCCCCTCCAAATAGCGCGGGGACATGTGCTGCAGCCCCTCGACGAGCTTGCCGGCGGCCAGGTGCTTCTGCACCTGCTCTTCGGTCCAGGGGGCGAGTTGTTCGGGAGCGACGTGTGACACTTGACTAACGCCCGCCATCGTATAGTCTCTCCCCGGTGAGGTCAAGTGGCCACGATCGTTGAGCTCGACGGCGTTGCCCCCACGATCGGTGAGGGCGTGTTCCTGGCCCCGACCGCGGTCCTGGTTGGCGACGTCCGCGTCGGCGACCGGTGCAACATCTGGTTCGGGACCGTGCTCCGCGGCGATGCCGCGAACTCGTACATCGAGGTCGGCGCCGGCTGCTCGATCCAAGACAACGCGGTCATCCACTGTGCCGACGACCTCCCGACGGTGATCGGTGCCAATGTGGTCGTGGGCCACGCCGCGCTGCTCGAGGGCTGCACGGTCGAAGACCGCGCGCTGATCGGGATGGGATCGATCGTGCTGCAGTACGTACGCGTCGGCGCCGGCGCGATGATCGCCGCCGGTGCGGTCGTGTCCGAGCGCACCGAGATCCCGGCCGGCGTGCTCGCCGCCGGGGTTCCCGCGCGCGTGAAGAAGGAGCTGTCCGGTTCGGCGCTCGCCTGGACCGAGGCGGCGGCGGGGCACTACCAGCAACTGCGCGAGCATTATCTGAGAACGAGCCGCGTTCGCCTCGTCGAGGACGAGCGCGTTTCCTGAAACTGACACAGGAGGCAGCGTGCCCGAGATGCTGATCGGAGGTGAGTGGCGACAGGCCGCCGCTCACGAGGAACTCGAGGTGGTCAACCCGGCCACCGAGGAGACGGTGGCAAGCGTCCCCGCCGGAAAGCCCGAGGACGTCGAGCTCGCGGTGGCGACCGCCAAGCGCGCGTTCGCGGAGTGGTCGAAGACCGACGTCGAGAAGCGCGCGGCGATTTTGAGCAAGGCTGCGGACCTGATCCAGGCCAACGCCAAGGAGCTCGCGGCGACGCTGACGTCCGAGCAGGGCAAGCCGATCGCGGAGGCGATGGGGGAGGTGACCCACCTCGCGCACGGCGTCCACTACTACGCCGAGGCCGCGACCAAGGTGCGTGGCGCCTATCAGGACCTGCCGTCGACGCTCGGCCCGGCGTACGGCATGGTGATCCGCCGCCCAATGGGCGTGTGCGCGGCGATCACGCCGTACAACTTTCCGCTGACGCTGCTCGGGACGAAGGTCGCGCCGGCGCTGGCGTCCGGTAACACGGTCGTGGCCAAGCCCGCGTCGACGACGCCGCTCGCGACCCTGCAGGTCGCCCGCCTCTTCTCCGAGGCCGGCGTGCCCGACGGCGTCCTGAACGTCGTGACGGGTCGGGGCAATGACATCGGCGATGCGCTCGTAAGCCACAAAGACATTCGCCGCGTCGCGTTCACGGGATCGACCCTGGTCGGCCGCCGCGTCGCATCCCTCGCCGCCCCCGACCTCAAACGCCTGACGCTCGAGCTCGGCGGTTCAGACCCCGTGATCATCTGCGCCGACGCCGATGTCGACGCCGCGGTCAAGGCGGTGATCATCGGGCGCTACTGGAACGCGGGCCAGGCCTGCCTGGGGTGTAAGCGCGTGTTCGTGCACGACTCCGTGTATGACGGCTTCGTCTCCCAGCTTGTCGAGCGGGTCGGCCGCTACGAGCCCGGCGACGGAACGGTCAAGGCCGAGAAGCCGAAGCTCCGCATGGGCCCGATCCACACGCGGGCAGGGCGCGACGAGCTGCTCGAGCAGATCGAGGACGGCGTAGCCAATGGCGGCGAGCTGCTGATCGGTGGCGGGACGGGCGGCGACGGCAAGGGCTTCTTCCTCGAGCCGGCGGTGATCGCCGAGCCCGCCGACACATCGCGCCTCATGCGCGAAGAAGTGTTCGGGCCGGTCCTCCCGGTCTCGAGGTTCACCGACTTCGACGAAGCGATCGCGCGAGCGAACGACACGCCATACGGCCTCGGTTCGAGCATCTGGACACACGATGCGCGCCTGATCCACCGCGCCGCCCAGGAGATCGAGTCGGGCATGACGTGGGTCAACCAGATCCACTACGGCTACGACGAGCTTCCGTTCGGCGGCGTCAAGGCGTCCGGGTATGGCAAGGAGCACGGGATCGAGGCGCTCGACAGCTACGTCGAGATCAAGTCGGTGGTCGTGGGAGGTCTCGCGTAAATGGCCGTCACCTACAACGCCGACGGTTCGCTCGGTTTCATCACGCTCGACAAGCCGCCGGCGAACTCCTACGACCTCGAGTTCATGACCGAGTTCTCCGAGGCGGTAGACGACGCTGTCGTCGGCGCCACCCGCGTAGTCATCATCCAGAGCGGGAACCCCAAGTTCTTCTCCGCCGGCGCCGACATCAAGAAGTTCCTCGAAGGCGACGTCGGCTCGAACATGGAGATGATCAAGGTCAGTCAGGCCGCGTTCCGGCGGATGGCGGCCTCGCCACAGGTGTTCATCGCCTCCATCGCGGGCCACGCGCTCGGCGGTGGGCTCGAGATCACGCTGGCGTGCGACATCCGGCTGGCGGCGGCCGGCAGCTACAAGCTGGGTACGCCCGAGGTCACGCTCGGGCTGCTGCCCGGCAACGGCGGCACCCAGCGGCTCACCCGCCTGGTCGGCCCGAGCCGGGCGCTCGAGCTACTCGTCACCGGCCGCACGTTCGGCGTCGAGGAGGCACGCGAGATGGGCCTCGTGGCGGCTGTCTATGACGCGGAAACCGCCGAGGCGGACGTCCGCGAGTACGCGGCCAAGCTCGCGGGCGGTCCCGCGCTCGCGATCGCCGCGATCAAGCGCTGCGTCCACGAGGGCGGCGAGCTCTCGCTGGCCGGCGGCCTGGCGCTCGAAGCCGAGCTCATGGAGACGCTGTTCAATTCCAAGGACGCGGACGAAGGCCTGCACGCGTTCGTCGAGAAGCGCACGCCGGAGTTCGTCGGCGCATGACGACCGAGACGCTCACCACCCACCCCGGATCATTCATCGGCGGCGCCGAGCACCGGAACGCCGGCGCGCCGCTCGAGGTCGTCAACCCGGCCGACGGCCAGCCATTCACCGAGGTCGCGACCGCCACCGAGACCGACGTCGACGTCGCGGTGAACGCCGCCGCGACGGCGTTCAAAACCTGGTCGGAGCTCGCCGTGTCAAAGCGCGGCGAGATCCTCGGCCGGGCCGCGCACCATGTCGAGCAGCACCTCGACGAGCTGATCCCGCTGCTCACGCGCGAGCAGGGCAAGACGCTCCGCGACAGCCGCATAGAGGTGACCAAGGCGATCGACACGCTCCTCCATTACGTCGGCCTGTCGAAGTCGCTCCGCGGCGCGCACACGCCGAACCTCGATCCGGGCGTCGACGGGTTCGTGCTCCGCCGCCCGCTCGGGGTGGTCGGCGCGATCGTGCCGTGGAACTTCCCGACCACGCTGCTGTGCAACAAGCTCGCACCGGCGCTCGTCGCGGGCAACACCGTGGTGGCCAAGCCCGCGGCGACGACGCCGCTGACGACGCTCCGGTTCGCCGAGCTGCTCGCCGATGGCGGTCTGCCCGAGGGCGTCTTCAACGTCGTGACCGGAAAAGGGTCCGAGGCCGGCGAGGCGCTCGTCACTCACCCGCTGGTCCGGAAGATCGCGTTCACCGGCTCGACGCCGGTGGGCGAACGCATCATGGCCCAGTGCGCGAACGGCATCAAGCGCGTGACGCTCGAGCTCGGCGGCTCTGACCCGATGATCATCTGCGACGACGCCGACCTGGCAGCCGCCGCGTCTGCCGCGAGCATGGGCCGCTTCTACAACTGCGGCCAGGCGTGCCTGGCGATCAAGCGCGTGTACGTGTTCGAGTCGGTCGCCGACGAGGTGATCGAGGCGATCGCCGAGAAGGCGAAGCGGCTGAAGGTCGGCCGCGGTGACGTCAAGGGCACGCAGATGGGCCCGATGCACACCGCCGGCGGCCGCGAGGAGATGGCAACTCAGGTGTCCCGCACCCTGCAGGCCGGCGGCGAGCTCCGCGCCGGTGGCGGACCGCCCGACGACGCCGACCTCGCCGACGGGTTCTTCTACGCGCCGACGGTCGTCGCCGACCCCCCGCACGACGTCCCGATGGCGACCGAGGAGGTGTTCGGGCCGGCGCTCCCGATCTGGCGCGTAGCCGACCTCGACGAGGCGATCGAGCGCGCCAACGCGTCCCCGTTCGGCCTGGGGTCGAGCGTCTGGACGAAAGATCTGCAAAGAGCCCGCGAGGCCGCCACCCGCATCGAGGCCGGCTACACCTGGGTCAACTCACGCACGAAGGTCTACGACGAGCTCCCGTTCGGCGGCTGGAAGTCGAGCGGCTACGGCAAGGAGCACGGCGAGGAGGCGTTCGACTTCTACACCGAGACGAAGTCGGTCGTGCTCGGGGCCGGATGAGCCAGCCGGCGCCGTGGGACCGGGCGACGCTCCCGGCGCCCGTGATCCCCCTCGACCGGACGTTCGAAGGCTTCCTCGGGCTCGAATGGCTCGATCTCACGCTCGAGTCCGCGCACGTCCGTTTCGAGGTCCGTGACAACCTCAAGCAGCCGCTCGGGCTGATGCACGGCGGGATCTACTGCGCCGTGGCCGAGACCGTCGCGTCGGTCGCGACCGTCAACGCGGTGTGGAAGGACGGTTTCAGTGGCTCAGGGCTCAGCAACTACGCGAGCTTCTTGGCGCCGATCACCGGCGGCGTCGTCGACGTCACCGCCAAGCTGCGCGGCCACGACGAGCGCGAGTGGACCTGGGGCCACGAGTTCCGCGACGATCGCGACAAGCTTTGCGCGCTCGTCGATGTGACGATCGCGGTCAGGCCGGCCCGCGGTCGCTGAGCCCCACGCGGCGAGTCTGCTATTTCTGATGTGATGCTCGCCGAGCGTGAAACGATCCGCCCGGGGCGGTTGGCCGGTCGTTATCCGGCCGCGGCCGCGATGGTCGTGTTCGCGCTCGTGCCGTTTCTCGCGCTGTCGGCCGCGCTCCAGCCGTTGACGCCGATCATCGCGAAAGACCTGCACACGAGCCTACAGACGATGAGCCTGGGGGCCGGCCTGGCCAACGCCGGCTACGCCGTCGGGACGGTGCTGGCGGTGCAGCTGGCGCAGCATCTGCCCCAGCGGCGAATGATGGTCCTGTACGCGGCCGTGCTCGTGATCGGCTCGATCCTGACCGCGTCGGCGACGACTCCCGCGGTGTTCATCACCGGGCGCGTGCTGCAGGGTCTGTGCACGAGCCTGCTTCTGATCGCGGCGGTGCCGCCGCTGGTGCTCAGTTTCGGACTCGATCGGCTCCGCGAGACGGCCGTGATCATGAGCCTGTGCATCTTCGGCGCCGTCGCGCTCGGCCCCACGATCGGAGGCCTCCAGGCGAGCGCCGACGCCTGGCGGCCGCTGTTCTGGATCGTCGCGACGGTCTCGCTCACCGCGTTCGTGCTGACGGTCCTGACCTTCGAGGATTCGCCCCCGATGGATCGCAGCGCTCCATGGGCCCCCAACGTGATCGCCCTCGCGGCGGTGGGCTGCGTCGCCGCGTTCTACGGCTCGTCGCAGCTGCTCACGTATCCATTTCTGAACGTGCACACAGTGGTGCCGCTGGTCGTCGGGCTGGGGCTGATCGTCGTGCTGATCGTCAACCAGTACCGCTCCAAGCGCCCGCTCCTGACGATCCGCACCATGTTCTCGAGCACGATCCCCGTGGCCGCGGTGACCCTTGCTTTGTTCGCCGCCGCCGCGTCGGTGGCGGCGACCGATCTGACCGCGGCGCTGCTCGCGCCCCACTACAGCGCGCTGCACGTGGGGCTGCTGTTCCTGCCGGAGCTGGCGGGGGCCGTGCTCACGGCGTTCGCCCTCGGCGTCGTGATGAAGAGCCGCGCGATGCACTACCTCCCGCTGGTCGGCATGGGGTTCCTGGCCGCCGGCATCGCCGTCTTCCGGATCGAGCTTCCTCCCAGTCAGGCGCTCACGCTCATCGGCTCGGGGCTCACCGGCATTGGACTCGGCGCGAGCGTCGCGCCGGCCCTGTTCGTGGCCGGTTTCTCGCTGCCGTCCAACAACCTGCAGCGCGTGTTCGCGATCGTCGAGCTGATGCGCGCGGTCGCGGCGTTCATGATCGCGCCTCTGTTCGTGCACTTCGCGGTCACGGTCGGGGGCAACGTGACCACCGGTACCGGCATCGCGCTGTGGATCGGGTTCGGACTCGCCGTCGCCGGCGGGCTGATCGCCGTCCTGCTCTACGCGCTCGGGGGAGCACGGCCGCAGACCCCGAATCTAAGGCGTTTCGTCGACATGGAGGGTCCCGCCTGGTACTCACCGCCGCTGCTCGCCCGCGTCCGTCAGCGCGCCACCCGTCGAGCGCCCGTCGAGGATGCCTGTCCTCCATGAGCGCCGGCGCGTCCCTCGGGCCCGTCATCTTTGCCTACGACGGGTCCGAGCTGGCCAAGCTTGCGATCGATGAGGCCGCCCGCCAGATGGGGACCGGGCGGGACGCACTCGTGATCACCGTGTGGCAGCAATTCGAGGTCGGCTTCGTGCCGAGCGATGGGGTGGAACTCGACGCCGGGAAGACGGCGGCGGTCAGGCAGTCCGCCGAGCGAACCGCGGCCGACGGCGCCGCAATCGCGCAGCGAGCCGGGTTCCTCGCCCGCAGCGCGGCGATCGAAGGGGCGCCACCCTGGAAGCAGATCATCGAGGTCGGCGAGCAGCACAGCGGCAGCCTGATCGTGCTCGGCTCCCACGGACGCAAGGGTCTGAAGAGCATCCTGATCGGGAGCGTGGCCGAGGCCGTGGCGGCACACTCGTCGCTGCCGGTGCTGATCGTTCACGGTCGGCCTAAGCCGGCGTGATCACGTCCGGGTCGGGCGGGTTCGCGTACAACCTCGCGACCTCGGCGGCTCGGCTCTCGAGGCAGGCGCGCTGGTTCAGGTAGCCCTTGTCGGTGATCTCGCCGGCGTCGAGGCTCGGCGGCGCCGCGAGCAACAGGAGGCGCTCGATTCGCCCGGCCGATCCGGCGTCCGCGTTCAGTTTCGCCAGTGCGCCGGCCAGGCGTTCACGAAGGCTGGCTTCATCGTCCGGCGCCTCGGCCTGGTTGACCCAGGCCAGCGCCGCCGCATACTCGGCGTCTTGCCCGGCGATCACGGCATCGCTGAGGACCCCGGCGGTGCTGAGCAGTCGCGTTCGCAGCGCTCCCACCGCAACCCAGGTGCCGGTCAGCAGCTTGAAGTTCTCCGCGATCCGTCCGTCGAACATCAGCCCCTGGTTTGGCGCGATCAGTGTGGCGGCGTCGCCCGAGCGGTAGAAGCCCTCCTCGTCGAACAGTTCCTCGGTGAGGTCCGGCCGGCGGAAGTAGCCGGGGGTGACGTTCGGTCCACTCACGCGAACCTCGAGCTTGTCGCCGACCGGGGCGAGCTTGACCCGAACACCGGGGATCGGAACGCCGATGCAGCCCGTCGGGGAGTTCGGGAAGTGGGCGCTGGTCGCGGCGGGCGACGTCTCGGTCGTGCCCCAACTCGAGGTCAGCGGTACCTCATGATCCGCGTGCCGAGAAGCCAGCTCCCGCAATCGTGCGGCGAGCGCGTCGGGCAGCGCGGCCGCGGCGTAGAACATGAACCTCAGGCGGCTGAAGAATCGCTCGGCGAGCGCGGCGTCGTTCTCGAGCGCGGGGGCGAGCAACGCGTACCCCGCGGGCACGTTGAAGTACAGCGTGGGCGGCACGTCGTTCAGCGCCGCGAGCGTCCGCGGGAACAGCGCCGGCGCCGGCCGGCCGTCGTCGATGTAGATCGTCCCGCCGTTGAACAGCGCGAGGTGAAGGTTGTGATTGCCGCCGAAGGTGTGGCTCCACGGCAGCCAGTCGACGAGGATCGGGGGCTCGTCGGCGAGGAACGGCCAGATCGCCTGCAGCATCGCTTGGTTCGAGCACAGCATCCGGTGGGTGTTGATGACTCCCTTGGGGACGCCGGTCGATCCTGATGTGAATAGGAGTTTGGCGGTCGCCTCCCCGCCCGGCTCGCCATCGAGCGGACTGCCCCGGTGAGCGCCGGTTTCCAACAAATTCTCAAGGCGCATCGCGCCGTCTCGATCGCCGCGCGCCACGAGCACGTGGTCGATCCCGAGCGCGTCGAGCGCGCCGGCGAACGCGCCGGCGTCATCGGCGAACACGAGCCCGGGATCGGTGAGCTCCGCGATCGCCTTGATCCGCGCGTGGTCGGCGCTCATCAGCGAGTAGGCGACGCTGATCGGCATCGCCGGCGCGCGCGCGCCGTAGGCCGCGAGGCTCACCAGCAGGTGGTCGAGCGAGTTGCCCGACAGCAGCATCACCGGCTTGTCGGGACCGAGGCCGAGTTCGACAAACGCGTGGGCGAGCGCGTCGGATCGCTGCTTCGCCTCGCCGTAGGTGAGTGTCCCGCCCGCGTGCGCGGCGAGCGGCCGATCGGGATGTAGCTCCGCCCGCTTTCGGAGTACGGCGGTGATCGAATGCTCCGGATCCGGGGCGCAGGAGCGCGAGCGGAGGACGATCGTGCCGTCGTCGCGACGGTCCATCTCGATGTCGGGCGATGCGAACGTCTCGGTCATGGGCGGTCCAGCAGCGTCGAGAGCACGATCAGCGTCCGGGTGCGCACGATGTTCGGATCGCGTCGCAGCCGCTCGACCAGGCGCTCGAGGTGCTCGATGTTGTCGACGCGCGCGCGGATCACGGCGTCGGCCTCGCCGGAGACCGTGAACGCCGAGACGATCTCGTCGATCGTGGCCAGCGAGCGCCCGACGTCCGCCGGCGAGGTCCGGTCCGCGCAGTAGATCTCGATCAGCGACTCGATCCCCTCGCCGAGCGCCCGCCAGTTGATCCGGGCGCCGTAGCCGATGATCACGCCGTCGCCCTCGAGGCGGTCGACGCGGCGTTTGACGGCGGTCGCCGAGAGGCCCACGTCGGCGCCGATGTCGGCGAACGTCCGCTTCGCGCTCTCCTGCAACAACGCAACAATCTTGCGGTCAATGCTGTCCAGAGGGCGGCTGAGCTGCATGGGAGTACCGATCGAGTGCGTGTGAGTTGCGTCGAGCGTATCACCGCGGCAAAGTCCCACGATGGCCATCACCACTCCGGCGCAGGAGCTTTCAAGTCGGACGGTGCTCGAGCTCGACGGTGCCTCCCTTACCGTCCGCGACGCGCTCGAGGTCTCACGACGTGGTCGCACCGTGCTGTTGTCCGAGCGTGCTGCCCGGGCCGTCGGCGCGAGTAAGCGGCTCAAGGATGAGCTGATCGCCAAAGAGATACCGATCTACGGGGTTACGACCGGTTTTGGCGACAGCGCGCACCGCCAGATCTCCCCTGGCAAGACGGCCCGGTTGCAGCAGAACATCATGCGCTTCATGGGCGTCGGCACCGGTCCGATCGCGCCACCCGAGGTCGCGCGGGCGACGATGCTGCTGCGCGCGAACTGTCTCTCGAAGGGCAACTCGGGTGTGCGCGTCGAGCTCGTCGAGCGCGTGCTCGACCTGCTCAACAACGACGTCGTGCCGTTCATCCCCGAGCGCGGTTCGGTCGGGGCGAGCGGCGACCTGGCGCCGCTGTCGTATGTCGGGCGGGCGCTCGCGGGCGACGGCGTGGTCGCGTTCGACGGCGTCGAGCGCGAGGTCGCCGAGGTGCTCGCCGAGCTCGGCCTCGAGCCGTTCGCGCTCGAGGCCAAAGAGGGGCTCGCGCTCACCAACGGCACGTCGTTCATGAGCGCGTTCGCGTGCCTGGCAGTTGGCGCTTCGAAGGAGCTCGCCGACCTTGCCGACCTGACGACCGCGATGGCGTCCGAGGCGATGCTCGGCAACCGCGGCCACTTCAACGCTTTCCTGTTCGACGCCAAGCCCCACCCGGGAATGGTCACGAGCGCGCGCCACATCCGCGAGCTGCTGGCTGACTCGCGTCTGGCCGCCGACAGCGACGAGCTGTTCGAGGGCGGACTAGACGGCGCCGAGTTCGTCGAGCTCGACCGACAGGTTCAGGACAAGTACTCGATCAGGTGCGCGCCGCACGTGACCGGCGTGCTGCGCGACGTGCTCGAGTGGGCCGAGCGCTGGCTCACGATCGAGATCAACTCCTCCGACGACAACCCGCTGTTCAACGTCGCCGGCGGACGCGTCGAAAGCGGCGGGAACTTCTACGGCGGCCACGTCGGCCAGGCGATGGACTCGCTCAAGGTCGCGCTCGCGAACCTGTGCGACCTGATGGACCGCCAGCTCGAGCTGATCGTCGACGAGAAGTTCAACCGCGGGCTGACCCCGAATCTGATCCCGTACTTCGAGCCGAGCCATCCCGAGGCCGGTGTCCACCACGGCTTCAAGGGCATGCAGATCTGCGCGTCGGCGATGACCGCCGAGGCGATGAAGCTGTGCAACCCGACGACGATCCACTCGCGCTCGACCGAGTGCCACAACCAGGACAAGGTGTCGATGGGGACGATCGCGGCGCGCGACGCACGCTCGATCGTCGAGCTCGCGCAGAACGTCGCGGCGATCCATCTGCTCGCGTGCTGCCAGGCGCTCGAGCTCCGCGGCGTCGAGAAGTGCAGCCCACGGACGCAGGAGGCGTTCCGGATAGTGCGCGAGCACGTCTCGTTCCTCGACCGCGACCGCTACATGGACGTGGACATCGCGACGACCGTCGAGCTGATCCAGTCGGGCGCGCTGTCGTCGCTCGTCTACTAACCGATTTAGTTCACCTGGGGTAGGTGCTGCTCGGGGCTGGAGGCGCAAACCGCCTCCGGCCCCGCGCTTTCTCTCCTCACACGCGGTAACGGGCGAGCGCTTCCCGGCCCGCCTGGGCGTGGTCGACGATCGGCTTCGGGTAGTCGGCCCGGTCGAGCTCGGGGACGTACTTGCGGACGTAGCTTCCGTCGGGGTCGTGTCTGGCCTGCTGTAGGGCCGGGTTGAGGATCCGGCGCGACACCGGCTGCGGGTCGACGCCGACCGACGCGATCCACTGCCAGTTGCCGTTGTTGCTGGCCTCGTCGCCGTCGAGCAGCAGCCGCATGAACCAGCGCTCGCCCCAGCGCCAGTCGATCCCCAGGTCCTTCGTGAGAAACGAGCCGACGACGAGTCGCGCCCGATTGTCCATGTAGCCCTCGCGCCTCAGCTGGCGCATGCCGGCGTCGACCATCGGATAGCCGGTGTGGCCCTCGCACCACGCCTCGAACCGCTTCTGCGCGCGGCTCCACCGGATCGTGCCGCGGTAGCGGGCCTGGTGCTCCGAGCGCGCGTTCCGGGGATGGTGGAGCAGCACGTGAGCGAAGAAGTCGCGCCAGCACAGTTGCCGGCGGACCTCGTCGCTGACGCGCTCTTCGATCTCGCGTGGCGACAGGCACCCGAAGTGGAGATACGGCGATAAGGGCGACGTGCCGTCGCGCGCCGCCTTGCGCCCGGCGCCCTCGCCGCCACGGCAGCGCGGCTCCGCGATCTCCTGGTGTAGACCGAGATCGGCGAGAGACGGAAGCCGCGCTGGCGCGAGACCTCGTGGGAGCGGCGGCAGCCTGCGCGGCGCGCCGTGCTTCTGACGTCGCGGCAGCTCGGCCCAGCTCCGGTAGAACGGCGTGAACACCGTGTATGGGTTGCCGGCGGTCGTGAGGATGTTGTCGAGATCGTCGGCCACGAACGTCCCCGGGTGCTCGTGCACCGTCACGTCAATGCCGTCGAGGGCACGAGCGACGCGGGCGTCCCGGGCGCGGGCGAACGGCCCGACGTCGCTGCTGAAATGCACCGCGTCGGTGTTACATTCGCGCGCCAGTGCCGGCAACTCGTCCTCCGGCCGCCCGTGGCGCACGACGAGCCGGCTGCCGCGGTCGCGGAGCGCCGCGTCGAGGTCGGCCAGGCACTCGAGCAGGAACTGCGTGCGCGGGCCGGAGGCGTGTCGCCCGTGGAGCAGGCGATCGTCGAAGCAGAACACCGGCACGAGCGCGCCGGCGTCGCGGCGCGCGGCCTCGAGCGCGGGATGATCGTGGACGCGTAGGTCGCGGCGAAGCCAGAGGATCGTTGTCATCCGATCGAACACAGCGTCCATTATTATCTACACAAGATGATCGACACCGCGATCGACACCGTGCTCGACCGGAGCATCGTCCTCGGGTACGGGCGGATCGGCCTGCTCGCGCGCCGGCGACTGCCGGGGTGGCCGGCAGACCCGCCGCAGATCGACGGCGCCGCCGTGCTCGTGACCGGGGCGGCGTCGGGGCTCGGGCTCGCGGCGGCGCGCGGGTTCGCTCGGCTCGGGGCGACGGTCCACGTACTGGCGCGCAATCTCGATCGTGCCGAGCAAGCGAAAGCGCGTGTGCGGGCCGCCGTGCCCGCGGCGGATGTCCGGGCCAAGGCATGCGACCTCGGCAGCCTCAGCGCGGTGCGCGCGTTCGCGGCTGGCGAGCCCCGATTCGACGTGCTCGTCAACAACGCCGGCGTGATGTCGGCACAGCGAACGCGCTCGGCGGACGGCCACGAGTTGATGTTCGCGACACACGTGCTCGCTCCGCTGGCGCTGACCACGATCCTCGTTCCGCGGCGGGTCATCAACGTGAGCTCCGGGGGCATGTACACGGAGGCGCTGCCGGAGGACGGCGACTGGGAGTCAGAGCGGACGCCGTACTCGCCCAAGAAGCTCTACGCCCGGACCAAGCGCGAGCAGGTCGTGATCACCGAGATGCTCGCCGAACGATTGCGCGGGCGCGGCGTGTTCGTCCACGCGATGCACCCGGGGTGGGCCGACACCGAAGGGCTACGCGGGGCGATGCCGGGGTTCCGGACCGCGATCCGGCCGATCATCCGCACCGCGGAGGAGGGCGCGGACACGATCGTATGGCTCGGTGCCTCCCCCGAGGCGCTCCGCGAGACCGGGCTGTTCTGGCACGACCGGCGCCCGCGGCCGACGCACTACCGGCTCGGCGCGCACCCCGACGACGATCGAGCTCGCACGGAGCTGTGGGATTACTGCGAGGCCGCGCTCGCCGACGCCGGGATCGGGCCGCTATGAGGCGGCGGCGTAGCGCACCATTCGGGTGCTGAGCTGGATCGCCGAGCGCAGCTCGTGCTCGCGGGCGACCGGCGTCGAGTCGAGTCGCTCCTCGAGGCCGTCGAGCACCTCGGGCGCGGCCGCCGCGGCGAGCCGCAGGCACACCTGCGCCGCGAGGCGGACGGCGGAAGCCTCGATCGTCCAGGCCGCCTCGAACATGCGCTCGCCGCGGGTCCCGTCGTCGGCCGGCCGCTCCCATCCCGCGAGGCACGCGCCGAAGCTCGGCGACTCGCACACGATCGCCCACTCGCGTGCGACGGGATCGGAGCTCGCGATCGGGACCTCGACCGGAGCCTGCTTAGGCTGGCGCACGCGTCCGAAGTCGGCCAGCACGACGGCCAGCTCCGCCGTCCGCGCGAGCTCGCGCCACCGGTGCTCGGACGCTCGGTAGAAGTGCTCGCGCTGAAAGCAGCCGAACAGCAGCGGGCGCTCCGCGCGCGCCAGGCACTCGTCCTCGATCGCGTGCGACATCGCAAGCATCGCGGGCTTGGACAGCACCTGCGTCTCGAGCTCGGGGTAGCGCGAGCGCAACGACGCGTACACCGAGGGCGCCCGCTCGTCTTCCATATCGTGGGCGAGCTCGATCGCCGCCTGAAGCGAGAGCCCGCGAGCGCGGCCACGCAGAACCGCGCGGACCCGCGCCAGATCCTGCTCGGAATAACGGCGGTGTCCGCTCGCCATCCGGCGGGGCTGAGGGAACTCGTGCCGGACCTCCCACATCCGCAACGTCGCCTCGCTGATCCCGCTGCGCGCGGACATCTCGCGCATCGTCAGGCCGGGCTCGGGGGGTGAGTACGGCACGAATCGGACCGTAGCGCAGGGATAAGAGTTAAACAAGCTGTTCAAATTTTTCTACACGCAGTGTGATATGGTGAGGTCGAATATGAAACTCGCCCGAATCACAGCGGGCGCGGTCCTCGCGCTCCGCATCTCCTACGGCGTGGCCTTGATCGTCGCCCCGCGGCGGCTCGCGCTCCGATGGCTCGGGCCGGCCGCCGATGACGCGCCCGTTCAGGTCGCGCTCCGGGCCCTCGGCGCCCGGGAGTCGATCCTCCACACGGGGGCGCTGGCGGCCGCGATCCATGGCAGGCCGCTGCGGCCCTGGCTCGCCGCCAGTGCCGCCGGCGACCTCACCGACGTGATCGCCACCGCGTTAGGCCGCCGCCGGCTGCCGCGTGGTTCTACCCCTGCCACGCTGGTGGTCGGCGGTGGCGCGGCGCTCGCGAGCGTCGCGCTCGCGGCCGCCGTCGACGCGTGATCCATCTGCGCTCGGGATGCGAATCACGTGTATGGACTTGTTGGGACAGCGATGAGGATCGCGGTCATCGGCGCGGGCGTGTCCGGGCTGGTCGCGGCGCACCTGCTGCACGACCGGCACGAGGTCACGGTGTTCGAGGCGGCCGGCTACGCCGGCGGCCACACGAACACGATCCGCGTCGACACGCCGAACGAGACCCACGAGGTCGACACCGGCTTCATCGTCTTCAACGACCGCAACTACCCGAGCTTCGACCGACTGCTCGCGAGACTCGGGGTCGCGTGGCAGCCGTCGACGATGAGCTTCAGCGTCAGCGACGGGACCGGCGACTTCGAGTATTCGGGCGCGTCGGCGAACGGCCTGTTCGCGAATCGCCGGCATCTGGTGACGCCGTCGTTTCACCGGATGGTCGCCGACCTCGCGCGTTTCAATCGCGCCGCGCGCGAGTTGCTCTCGCCCGACTCGGCCGCGAGTGGTCCGCTGCTCGGCGAGTGGCTCGAGCGCCAGCGGTTCTCGCGCGCGTTCATCGAGCGGCTGATCGTGCCCCAGGCGTCCGCGGTGTGGTCCGCGGATCCGCGTCAGATGTGGACGTTCCCGGCCCGGTTCCTGGCCGAGTTCTTCGACCACCACGGGATGCTCGGCCTCCGCGATCGCCCGCGCTGGCGGACGATCCGCGGTGGCTCTCGGCGCTACGTCGAGGCGCTGATCGCCCGCTTCACGGGTCGGCTGCGGCTCTCGACGCCGGTGGCCTCGGTCGCCCGCGGCCCCGACCATGTCCTCGTCCGCCCGCACGGGGGCGACGCGGAGCGGTTCGACGAGGTAATCCTCGCCACGCATTCGGACCAGGCGCTCGCGCTGCTCGCGGACGCGACCGATCGCGAGCGAGAGCTTCTCGGCGCGGTCCCGTATCAGCGCAACGAGGCCGTGCTCCACACTGACGTCGGGATGCTGCCGCGGCGCCGGCGGGCGTGGGCGAGCTGGAACTACCACCTCCAGCGCGAGCCGGCGGGACGCGCGACCGTCACCTACCACATGAACCGCCTACAGTCGCTGCGCGCCGAGCGCGAGTTCTGCGTGACGCTCAACCGCACCGACGCGATCGACCCGGCGACCGTGATCCGGACGATCGACTATGCCCACCCCGTGTACACGGCGGCCGGCGTCGCGGCGCAGCGGCGCTTTGACGAGATCAGCGGCCGCCGGGGAACCCATTTCTGTGGCGCTTACTGGGGCTGGGGCTTCCACGAGGACGGGGTCCAAAGCGCCGCGCGGGTGGCCCTACGGTTCGGCGCGCGGCTGTGAAGGACGCCGACGCCCTGAGCACCGCGAGCTGCATCTACGAGGGCGCGATCCGCCACCGCCGGACCCACCCGCGACGCGAATTCCGCCACCCCCTCGCACTGTTCTACCTCGACCTCGACGAGCTGCCGTCGCTCCTCGGCGGCCGGCTGACCGTCCCGGGCGCCGGCGTGTTGCGCTTCCGTCGCCGCGACTACCTCCGGCCGGCGTGGATGCCGCTCGATCACGCGGTGCGCGACGCGGTCGGGATCAAGACCGGCGCGCGGCCGAGCGGCCCCATCCGCGTCCTCACCCAGCTGCGCTCGTTCGGGCACTACTTCAACCCCGTCAGCTTCTACTACTGCCTGGACGCATCCGGTGAGCACGTCGACGCCGTCGTCGCCGAGGTCACGAACACGCCATGGGGCGAGCGGCACGCGTACGTCCTGCCCGGCGGGCGGGCGGAGTTCGACAAGGCGCTGCACGTGTCGCCGTTCATGGGGATGGATCACCGGTACACGGCGCGCGCGTGCGCGCCCGGCGAGCGCCTGGCCGTCCACATCGAGAGCCGCCGCGCCGGCGAGGTCGAATTCGACGCCACGCTCACGCTCCGCCGGCGCGAGCTCACGCGTCGCTCGGCGGCAGGGCTCGCCGCGCGTTATCCGCTCGCGAACCTCCGCGTGCTGGCGCTGATCTACGGTCACGCGGTCGGGCTGAAGCTCGCCGGCGCTCCGGTGTACGGGCATCCCCAAGCGGGTGCGGCGTGATCGACCGGATCGCGCGCTGGCTCCTATCGCTGTTGCTGGCACGGATCACGACCGGAACGCTCACCGTGATCGAAGCCGGCGAGCGCAGCGTGTATGGCTCGGGACCGCCGGCGGCGACGATCGAGGTCCGCTCTCCGCGGATGTGGCGGATGGCGCTGACGGGGAGCCGCGGTCTCGCCGAGGCGTATGGCCAGGGGCTGTGGGATTCCCCGGACCTGACCGCGCTGGTTCGCCTGGCGGCGCGTAACGCGGCCGGGCTCGACCGGCTGCGCGCGCTGATCGCCCCCGTCCGCGTCCCGATCCAGCGCGCCCGCGCCGTCGTGAGGCGCAGCACCCGCCGCCGCCGGCGCCGCGACATCGCCGCCCATTACGACCTCGGCAATGAGCTGTTCTCGCGGATGCTCGACCGGACGATGAGCTACTCGTGCGCGGTGTTCGGCGGCGACGCGACGACGCTCGACGACGCCCAGGTGGCCAAGCTCGAGCTGATCTGCGACCGGCTCTGTCTTGAGCGGGGCGATCACCTGCTCGAGATCGGCACCGGGTGGGGCGGGCTCGCGCTCCACGCCGCCGCCACGCGCGGCTGCCGGGTCACGACCACCACGATCTCACGCGAGCAGCACGATCACGCGGTCGCCGAGGTCCGCCGTGCCGGGCTCGAGCAGCGGGTCACGGTGCTGCTCGAGGACTACCGCGACCTCACCGGCCACTACGACAAGCTCGTCTCGATCGAGATGATCGAGGCGGTGGGCTGGCAGCACATCGGCGCGTTCTTCGCCAAGTGCTCGGAACTGCTGACCGCCGACGGCGCGATGCTGCTCCAGGCGATCACGATCGACGACCGCGCCTACGAGGTCGAGAAGGCCTCGAGGTCGTTCATCAATACGCACATCTTCCCGGGCGGTTGCCTGCCCTCGCTCGAGGCGATCGCGCGCAACGTCGCCCGCCGCACCGACATGCAGATGGTCGCGCTCGAGGACCTCACCCCCCACTACGTCGAGACGCTCCGGCAATGGCAGCGGAACTTCGGCGCGCACGCCGACGAGCTCGCCGGGCTCGGCTACGACGAGCGCTTCCGGCGGCTGTGGATGCTCTACCTCAAGTACTGCGAAGCCGGCTTCGCCGAACGGCGCATCTGCGATGTTCAGATCACCCTCGCCAAGCCGCGCGGCCGTCCCGCCCGAATGTGTAGATTTGGAGCGGTGCGGCTCGGCGGCGGTCGCTCGACCGAGGAACGAACTATGGGGCTGGAGGGGGAGACGTCATGGCCAAGCGAAGTTTCCGTCCGGAGGATGCCCTCCGGCTGAAGACCCCGGTCGGCCCCGACCTGTCGCCCGACGGGCGACGCGTCGCGTTCGCCGTCGTCGTGGCCGACGAGCAGGACGACAAGCTTCGCTCGTCGATCTGGGTGGCGGCTCTCGACGGCTCATCGCCGCCGCGTCCGTTCACCGAGGGCCCCTCGGACCGGAGCCCGAGCTGGTCCCCGGACGGCCGCTGGCTCGCGTACCTGTCGGTGACCGACGACCAGCCCGAGCACGCTCACGTGCGACTGGCGCCGCTCGACGGCGGCGCGCCGTACCGGCTCGGCGACCTGCCGGGCCCGGTCAGCCAGCTCGCGTGGTCGGCCGACTCGAAGCGGATCGTCGTCGTCTGCCGCGTCGGGATGCCCGACCGCGCGAAGGCCAGCGCCTCGGAGCGCAACGCGCCGCGTGTCGTGCGCGGGCTCGCCGCGCGCCTCGATGGGGTCGGCTGGCAGGACGGCCGGCGCCATCTGTTCGTCGTAGAGGTCGGGGACGGCTCGAGCCGGCAGCTGACCCGGGGCGAATACGACGACGACGACCCATCGTTCTCCCCCGACGGCACGACGATCGTGTTCGCATCCGACCGTCACCCGCGCCGGGACGATCGCCAGTTCCGCGGCGACGCCTGGGTCGTGCCCGCCGCCGGCGGCCGTCCGCGCCGGTTGACGAACGGGAAAGGGCGCGTCGCCTACCCGGAGTTCTCTCCCGACGGCCAGCTGATCGCGTTCGCGGGCAGCGACACCGACGACTGGGACACGGACACCCACGTGTTCGTGGTCCCCGCCGACGGGAGCGCCGCGGCCGAGCCGATCGCGCCCGAGACCGATCGCCCCACGGTCCTGTTCCCCGGTCTCCCCGCCCCCGTGTGCTGGACCGGAGACCGCGAGCTGCTGATGCTGCTCGCCGACCACGGCTCGGTCACTCTGCACCGGGCGCGGGTCGGCGACCGCCGGAGCCGCGAGATCGTCGGCGGCGACATGATCATCGACGGGCTGGCGGCTCGAGCGGGGCGGCGCGCGGTCGCGTTCACGGCCTCGTGGCCCGACCGGCCGAGCGAGGTGCTCGTCGCCACCACCGCCGGCGCCGAGCCCGCGCCGCTGACCCACCTCAACGACGACTTCCTCGCCGGCGTCGAACTCGCTTCGGTCACGCGGACGACGATCGCCCGCCCCGACGGCAGCAAGGTCGAGTACTTCACGCTGCTGCCGCGCGACCGGGCGCCCCGCGCGCTCCCGCTCCACGTCGACATTCACGGCGGCCCGCACGCCTCGTGGCCGTCGGGGCGGTGGCTCGCGTTTCATCAGGCGCTCGCCGCTGCCGGCTTTGCGGTAGTCCTGCCCAATCCGCGCGGCAGCACGAGCTACGGCGAGGCGTTCACGGGCGCCTGCACCGGGGATTGGGGCGGAGGCGATTACGAGGACATCCTCGCCTGCTGCGACGACCTGATCGACCGCGGGATCGCCGACGCCGACCGTCAGTTCGTGAGCGGCGGCAGCTACGGCGGGTTCATGACGAGCTGGATCGTCGGCCACACCGACCGGTTCCGGGCCGCGACCGCCGTCGCCGCGGTCGTCGACCAGACGAGCATGGTGCTCACGACCGAGATACCGGAGTTCGCGGCGTTCAACATGGGCGGTCTGCCCTGGTCGCGCCGGCACGAGTACGAGCTGCGTTCGCCGCTCACGTACCTGCCGAACGTGACCACGCCCGTGCTCGTCATCCACTGGGAGGGGGACCTGCGCGTGCCGATCAGTCAGGGCGAGGAGCTCTACACCGGGCTGCGTCTGCTCGGAAAGAAGGCCGAGCAAGCGCGTTACCCGGGCGGGTTCCACATCCAGCGCACTCCCGGCCAGGCGGTCGACTACGCCAAGCGGATTCTGGCCTGGGACGTCGAGCACGACGCTCGCCGGAAAAAGCGGGCGCGCACCTGACCTCTTAGACTCGAACCGACCGTGAGCGGAGCCGAGCGACTGAACGCGAGCACGCTGCTCGACCGCAATCTGGAAGCGGGGCGCGCGGACAAGAGCGCACTGCTGACCGCGGACGGCGCGGTCACTTACGGCGAACTGGCGTCGTTGACTTCCGCGGTCGCGTCGTATCTGCTCGACCTCGACATCGAGCGCGAGCAGCGCGTGCTGATGATCCTCGACGACTCGCCGGCGTTCCCCGCGACGTTCCTCGGCGCGATGCGGATCGGCGCCGTGCCGGTGCCGGTCAACCCGATGGACCGGGTCGACAACTACGTCTACTACCTCGACGACAGCTACGCGCGCGTGTTGGTGGTGGAGGCGTCGCTGCTCGGAGGGCTCGAGGCCGAGCTCGAGTCGCGGGTCGGTCTGCACGTGCTGGTGGTCGACGGAGACCCGGGGCGGCACGCGAGCTTCGACGCCGTCGTTCGCGAGCACGCCCGCGCCGGCTCGGGCGAGCTGCCGCCGCCGGCGGACACCCACCGCGAGGACATGGCGTTCTGGCTGTACAGCTCGGGGTCGACCGGGCGGCCCAAGGGCGTCGTCCACGCTCATCGCGACATCGGCGTGACCGTCGAGCAGTACGCGCTGGGCGTCCTGCAGATCACCGCCGACGACGTGTGCTATTCGACGACGAAGCTGTTCCACGCGTACGGGCTCGGGAATGCGCTGTCGTTCCCGCTGTCGGTGGGCGCTTGCGCCGGGCTGGTGAAGGGGCGCTCGGTCCCCGATCGGATCTTCGAAGCCGTCACTCGCTACCGGCCGACGTTGTTCTTCTCGGTCCCCGCGTTGTACGCCGCGATGGTTCGAACGCCCGAGATCTCGGAGGTCGACTTCTCGTCCGTGCGCGCGTGCGTGTCGGCGGCCGAGGCGCTGCCGGCGGCGGTGCTCGCGCGCTGGCAGTCGATCGCCGGCGTCTCGATCCTCGACGGGATCGGCTCGACCGAGATGCTCCACATCTACTGCTCGAACACGCCCGACGATCTCGCGCCCGGGACGTCCGGGCGGCCGGTGCCCGGGTACGAGCTGCGGCTCGTCGACGAGCGCGGGCTCGACGTCTCGCCCGGCGAGGCCGGCGACCTGATGGTCCGCGGAGACAGCTGCGCCGCTTTCTACTGGCACCAGCGCGAGAAGACGCGGTTCAGCATGCGCGGCGACTGGTTCCACACCGGCGACCGGTACATCGTCGACGCCGACGGCCACTACGTGTACCAGGGCCGCTCGGACGACATGATCAAGGTCGGCGGGCTGTGGGTCTCACCGGCCGATGTCGAGGGCTGCCTCGTGCGCCATCCGGCCGTGTCCGAGGCGGCGGTGATCGGCGTTCAGGTTGACGACGTCAGTCGGATTAAAGCGTTCGTGATCTGCGCCTCATCCCCGGACGATGCGGATGCGCTCGCCGACGAGTTGCGGGGCTGGTGCAAGGAGCACCTGCGTCGCTACGAGTACCCGCACGTGGTCGAGTTCGTCGAGGACCTGCCGCGCACGCCGACCGGCAAGGTTCAGCGCTACAAGCTGCGCGAAGCCGAGCAGGTTCGCGAGACGCTGGCAGGCACCCGATCGATCACATAATGTATTCATGCGCCTATGAATCGTCCCCGCATACTCGTCACATGCTGGCGCCGGCCGCTGCCCACGTACCTGGGCGAGAACACGGTCCTCGACACGCTCGACCCCGCGTACGCCGGGCGCGTAGCGGACGCCGGTGGGCTGCCGCTGGTCGTTTCCCGCCTCGGCGGTGACATGCTCGAAGACCTGCTGTCCCTGGCCGATGGGCTGTTGGTCACCGGCGGCGGTGACGTCGACCCGGCGTCGTACGGCGCGGAGCTCGAGAACGCCGACGAACCCGACGTCAGCGCCGACGACTGGGAGCTTGCACTGATCGCGGCCGCTCGCGAGCGGAGCTTGCCCACGCTCGGGATCTGCCGGGGAGCGCAGCTGCTGGCGATCGCCCACGGCGGCCGGCTATCGCAGCGGCTCCCGGATACCGACGACCACCGCGACCTCGGCGACATGTCTCCCGAGGCGATCCTCGCGGCTCGGCACGACATCGAGCTCGTCCCGGGCTCACGGGTGGAGCGCGCGCTCGGGGGCGGTGCGGTCCGGGTCGCGGTCAACACGATCCATCACCACGGAATCGCCGACGCCGGCGAGCTCGAGGTGACCGCGACCGCAGCGGGCGGTGTAATCGAGGCGGTCGAGCCGCGCTCGGGTTGGCCGTGCCTCGGGGTTCAGTGGCATCCCGAGAAGATGCGCGAGCCCGAGCAGTCCGGGCTGTTCGCGCAGCTGGTTGGGGCGGCGCGTGCTCGGGTCAGGGTGCCCGCGTGACCATCAGCGGCTACACCGCTCCGCTTTCCCCGGACGGGCGCGCCGGGATCGTGCCGCCGCCGCCGTGGCACTACTCGGGTGACTTCCTGATCGCCGAGTACCGCACCGACCCCGACGCGATCGCGGCGCTGCTGCCGGAGGAGCTCGAGCCCGCCGAGGACCCGGGCGCGGTCGCCGCGATCTGTGCCGACTGGCAGTCGTGCTCGCTCGACCTCCACGAGCTCGAGGATCCGATCCAGTCCCAGTACCGCGAGTTCTTCCTCGTCGTCGGCGCGCGCTACAAGGGCCAGCCGGTCAGCCGCTGCGTCTACATCTGGGTTGACAAGGACTTCGCGATGTACCGCGGCTGGATCCAGGGCTTCCCCAAGAAGCTCGGGTCGATCCACATGACGCGGCTGTTCGCCGCCGGCAAGGCGACGCCGCGCCTGGAGGAGGGCGCGCGGTTCGGCGCCACCTGCACCGCGAACGACCGGCAGATCGCGCGGATGGTGGTCACGCTCGAGCACGTGTCCGAGACCGGCCCGATCGTCAATGACCCGCCGATGCACAACACCCGGCACTTCCCGGCCGCCTCCGGCCCGCACCCGTCGGTGTTCGAGCTCGTCCGCGCCGGTGGGTACGACCGCGACGCCACCGAGGTCTGGGAGGGGAGCGCCGAGCTCCGCATCTACGACGACACGCTCGAGGACCTGCAGGCGATCGCCCCGCGCGAGATGCTCCGCGGCTACCGGTTCTCGTTCGGATACACCGTCGACGGGGTCGAGGTCGTCGCCCAGCACCGACAGGAGGCGTTGATCACATGAAACGGGTTCGGATAGAGCACGATGGCCGCGCGATCGACGCCACGCTCGATGGCGACACGGTCACGGGCGACGGGACTGAAATAAAGATCAATCAAGTCAAGCGCTGGCTCCCACCGGTGACGCCGGGCAAGATCCTCGCCACCCACCTGACCTATCGCTCGCGCGCCGAGGAGTACAAGATGGCGCGGATGCCGAGCGAGCCCTCGTACTTCATGAAGCCGCCCTCGTCGCTGTCGGGCCATCTCGCTCCGGTCGTCCGGCCGGCCGGGTGCAGGTTTTTGAACTACGAGGGCGAGGTCGCTGTGGTGATCGGTCGCCGGTGTCGCGGGGTCGGTGTGGACGAGGCGCTCGACTACGTCGGCGGCTACACGGTCGTGAACGATTGGGGCGTCCACGACTTCCGCCACGCCGATCGCGGATCGATGCTGCGCGTCAAGGGGCAGGACGGGTTCTGCCCGCTGGGCCCGGTGATGGTCGACGCCGCCGACGTCGACCCGGACGACCTGACCGTCCGGACGTTCGTCAACGGCGAGCAGGTCCAGGAGGGTCACACCGGCACCGACCTGATGTTCTCGTTTGCCTACCAGATCGCCGACCTGGCGAGGCTGATCACGCTCGAGCCCGGCGACGTCCTGCTAACGGGCACGCCGGCGCATTCGCGCCCGGTCGAGCCCGGCGACGTGGTCGCCGTCGAGATCGACGGCATCGGCCGGCTCGAAAACACCGTCTTTCAGTCGGACGAAGTTCTGCCAGTGGTCGGCGAGCAGCCCGCGGTGACCGCGCAGACGCTGCACGTGGCGCTGACCATGCCCGAAGACGAAGCCGAACGAACTGTGGGGGTAACGCAATGACTGTTCCGCAGGTACTGCATCCGTTTGCCGTTCCCGCCCGCGCGGCCGAGGACTACCTCGAGATCGTGCGCGGCGAGGGCTGCCGCGTTTGGGATGCCTACGACAAGAGCTACCTCGACGGCACGGCGTCGCTGTGGTACTGCGCCGTCGGGCACGGCCGGCGCGAGATCGCCGACGCGGTCGCCGCGCAGATGGCGAAGCTCGAGGCGTTCCACACGTTCGCCCGGTTCACGAACGCCCCCGAGGACGAGCTGGTGGGCCTGCTGCTCGAGCTCGAGCCGATCCCCGACGCGCGCGTGTTCCTGACCTGCGGCGGGTCGGAGGCGATCGACTCCGCCTTGAAGCTGGCCCGCGCCGGGCACAAGGCCGCCGGCGACGGCGGCCGGACCGTCGTGCTCAGCCGTCACTACGCCTATCACGGCGTGATGCTCGGCGGCACGTCGGCCGGAGGGTTGCCCGCGAACCGCGATCCGTTCGGCACGCTGCTGCCGGACTTCTACCAAGTCGACCGCGACAGCGTGGACGCGATGCGGGAGGCGGTCTCCTACCACGGCCCCGAGCGCATCGCGGCGGTCGTCGCCGAGCCGGTGATCGGCGCCGGCGGCGTGTTCCCGCCGCCCGACGGCTATCTGGAGGGGCTCCGCGAGGTGTGCGACGAGAGCGGCGCGCTCTTGATCTTCGACGAGGTGATCACGGGGTTCGGGCGGCTCGGCTCATGGTTCGGCACCCACCACTACGGGGTCACGCCCGACATGGTCACGTTCGCCAAGGCGATCACGAGCGGCTACCTGCCGCTCGGCGGGGTGATCGTCGGGCCGAGAGTGCGCGGCTGGCTCGAGGACGATCCCGGCTATCTGCTCGCGCACGGCGGGACCTACGGCGGGCATCCGACGTGCTGCGCCGCGGGCATCGCGAACCTGCAGCTGATGAAGGCCGAGGATCTGCCCGCACGGGCCGCCGCGGCCGGCCGGCGGCTGCGGGCCGGGCTCGACGGGCTCGTCGGCAAGCCGGGCGTCGCCGAGGTCCGCGGCGAGGGGCTGATGCAGGCGATCGAGCTCGAGGAGCCGCTGGCACCCGGCCCGCTGTCGGAGGCGCTGCTCGAGCGCGGCGTGATCGGCCGCGCGCTTCCGTACGCGAACTCACTCGCGTTCTCGCCGCCCCTGATCATCTCCGACGACGAGGTCGACGAGCTGGTGAGCGTGACCGAAGCGGCGCTGGGAGATCTCGCCGGGTAGCTATGGAGGCCGCCCGGACAGCAGGCGAGGCCCCCGGGTCGGCGCCCGACCGGCTGAACATCGCGAGCGTCGTCGATCAGGTCTACACGGCGATCCGCGAGCGGATCACGAGCGGGTCGCTCGCGCGCGGCGCGCGCGTTCATCAGGAGGACCTCGCCGAGGAACTCGGCGTGTCCCGGACGCCGGTGCGCGAGGCGCTGCGCCGGCTGGCCGCCGAGGGGCTCGTCGAGATGCGGACCAACCGGGGCGCGCGCGTCGCCGACGTTGACCAGGCCGGGATGCGGGTTTCGTACGAGGCGCGGACCGTGATCGAGCCGGGCGCTGCGCGGCTGGCGGCGGGGGAGCGGTTGGCGGAGCCGCTCGCGCGGATGCGCGCGGCGGTGGCGGCTCAGCGGCGCTCGCTGCGCAACGTGCGGCGCAGCTTCGAGGCGAACCGCGAGTTTCACCTGGCGCTGGCAGCAGCCTCGGGCAACGAGTTCCTCTCGCAATTCGCCGAGCGCCTGTGGGTGGCGCGGATCGGCGAGACGATCTACGAGCGCCAGGTCGAGACCCAGGAGCGGATGCTGCTCGACGTCCGCGAGCACGAGCAGATCCTCGAGGCGATCGAGGCCGGCGACGGCCGGCGTGCCGAGTCGCTCACGCGCCGGCACCTCGCCGATGCGATGAAGCGCTCGCTCGACATCCTCGGGGAATGACCCCGCTGCCGGTCCAGACGTCTCAGACCCACCAGACGGGGCATGCGCTGAGCGACGTCAGGCGCCATCTGCGCAAGTCGGCGCTGAAGCTCGTCGGCTACCTGGTGGTGGCGTACCTGATCCTGAGACTGATTCCGACGCTGAACGAGGCGCTGCACAGCCTCCGGCAGGTGTCCTGGGAGTGGATCGTCGGAGCGATCCTGCTCGAGGTCATTTCCGAGACGGGCTTCGTCATCGCCTGGCGGAGGATCGTCGACCCCGACGGAGTGCTCGAGCGCGACGGACGTGGGTGGCGCATGGACCAGCGGGTCGCGTGGGCGCAGCTCGGCGGCGGGCTGCTCGTCCCCGGTGGGTCGCTCGGCGGGATGGGCGTCGGCGGCTGGATCCTTCACCGCTTTGGAATGTCCACCGACGTCATCGCCGAGCGGCAGTTCAACCTCAGCTTCTTGAACACGACCGTCGACGCGTTCGCGCTGGTCATCTTCGGCCTCGGGCTCGCGACCGGCATCTTGGCCGGCGAGGGCAGCCTACTGCTGACGCTGCTGCCGGCGACGCTCGCCGCCTGCGGGATCGCTCTCGCGCTGGTGGTCGCCGGTCGCGCTCGAAGCCGCGCCGATCGAGCGGCGGCCGAACACGCGAAGATCGCCCGCGTGATCGGAACGCTCGCCAAGGCCGTCGACGACACCAAGCGCCTGGTCGTCGATCGTGGGAACTGGGTGCCGCTGGCGGGCGCGGTGGCGTACCTCGGATTCGACCTGGTGATCCTGTGGCTCGCCCTGCACGCGGTCCACGCCCAGCCGGTTCCCACGTTCGCGGTCGTGTTGATGGCGTACATCATCGGCGCGCTCGGGGGGTCGGTTCCGCTACCCGCGAGCGTGGGCACGATCGGGGGTATCGCCGGCATGCTGATCATCTACGGCGTCCACCACAACCCCGCGGTCGCCGCGGTCCTGCTCCACCAGGCGATCGGGCTGGTCGTGCCGCTCGCCGGCGGCTCGATCGCCTACCTCGTGATCCGCCGCGAGATCGGGCCCGTGCCCATCGGCGGGCACGCGGGAGCGAGCTGATCGCCGCGGCCGGTCAGCGCTCGTCGCGGACCGGGTTCGACAGCGTGCCGACGCCCTCGACGTAGATCTCGACGGTGTCGCCTTCGCGCAGGTAGCGCTTGGGCGAGCGCGAGTCGCCGACGCCGCTCGGAGTCCCGGTGGCGATCACGTCGCCGGGCTCGAGCGTCACGCCGGCCGAGATGTACTGGATCAGCTCGACGACCGAGAAGATCAGGTCCTGGGTGTTGGCGTCCTGCATCACCTCGCCGGAGACCGTCGTGCGGAGGTCGATGTCGGCGAGGTCGACGCCGTCCGCCATGGCGACGCACGGTCCGAGTGGCGAGAACGTGTCGAAGCTCTTGCCGAGCGTGAACTGGCGAAGCGGCGTCTCGAGCTGGGCGCGCCGGCCGGACACGTCGTTGATCGCCGAGATCCCGCCGACGGCGGCTCGCGCCTCGGCCTCGTCGGCGCGGTAGACGCCCTGTCCGATCACGACCGCGACCTCGCCCTCGTAGTCGGGGCGGGTCTCCTCGCGCGGGATCACGATCTCCGCCCCCGGGCCGACGAGCGACGAGGAGAACTTCGCGAAGACCACCGGCACGTTCGGAATGTCGAGCTGCGATTCCTCGGCGTGCGAGCGGTAGTTGAGCCCGATCCCGATCAGCTTGTTCGGCACGACGGGATGCAGGAGCCTGACGTCATCGACGCTGTGCGTCGCGCCGTCCGCGTTGCGCAGCGCATCCCACGCGAGAGTCGTCGGAACGAACCCCTGGGCTCCGGCGGCGCCGGCATCGGTGACCGTCCCGTCGTCACCCAGCGCCCCGATCCGGGTCTCGCCCTCCGGGTTCACGAACCGCACTGCCTTCACTGGTCGGCCTCCTGTTCCTCGCGGAGCACTTTCATCGCGTTCACGGCACGCGGAATGCCAGCGTACGGAGTCGTCTGGAGAATCGTCTCCTCGATCTCGGTCCACGGGACGTCGATCGCGCGGAGCGCGCGGATGTGCGCCCGGACCTGCGGATCGCTCGAGCCGAGGGCGGTCAGCACCGCGACGATGATCAACTCGCGCTCGCGCGCGGGGAGGCCGGGGCGGGTGTGGACGTCGCCGAAGGCCCAGTCGACGATCCAGTCGCCGAGCGGTCCCATCCGCGCGAGGAACTGCTCGCCGCCGGGCTCGTCGTTCAGCTCGGCCAGGCGCTTCAGGGCGCGGGCGCGCCGGTCGCCGTCATCGCGACCGCCACCTGTCGCCTCTTCTTGACCCGGTGCCACAGCGCGGATACTGTATCCAAAATTGCTGGAGCTCCGCCGAATTCATCACGTCTGCCTGCGGACCGGTGACCTCACTGTCGCCGTGCAGCGCTGGACGATCCAGTTCGGCCTGACCGTCCGCGAGCTCACCCCGGAGCGGGCGCGGCTCGCCTGCGCGTACGAGCCGTATTCGCTCGAGCTCGTGCAATCGGATGTCGCCGGCGCCGACCACGCCGGGTTCGAGCTCGCGCGCGGGATCTCGCTCGACGACGCCGAGGCGCATCTTTCTGGGCTCGGCGTCGCGTTCGAACGGGATTCGTCGGCGGTGCGGTTGCGCGATCCGGACGGATTCGGGGTGGAGCTCGTGGCGTACGCCGCCCCCGACGATCCCCGGCCGGCGATCGCGCGCTCGACCACGACGCTCGCCGGCTTTCACCCGCGCAAGCTCGGCCACGTGAACTCGCTCACGGGTGACCTCGCGGGCCTGACGTCGTTCTACTGCGACGTGCTCGGGATGCGAGTCACCGATCGCCTCGGTGACGAGGGTTGCTGGCTGCACGTCGGCGCCGACCACCACACGGTCGCGCTCGTCGGCAAGGGCTACTACCACTTCCATCACCTCGCGTTCGAGCTGACCGACTGGGGTGAGCTGCGGGTCGCGCTCGACCACCTCGCCCAGCACGGGAGGTGGCTGGCGTGGGGGCCGGTGCGCCACGCGCTCGGCCAGAACCTGGCCGCGTACGTGCGGATTCCCGACGAGCAGTGCATGGTCGAGCTCTACAGCGACATGGAGCAGCTGACCCCGGACCACGAGCCCCGCACGTGGCCCGACGACGCCCACTCGTCGAACACGTGGGGCATCCTCCCGCCGCGGTCGTACTTCCGGTTCGATGCGGAGGCGGTCGAGTGGGAGCGTCAGGGTTTGGAGGCGCTCGGCCAGGCCTTGCCACCGGGGGGCTTTTGATGGCTCCGGCGCCCGTCGGTCAGGCTACGGGTGCGCGGACCGGAGAGCAGTTCCTCGACGGGCTGCGTCAGGGTGGGCGCGAGATCTGGCTGCGCGGCGAGCGGATCACTCATCCGCTCGACCATCCGGAGCTGCGCGACGCGGCGCTGTCGCTCGCGCGCGTGTTCGATCTTCAGCACGAGCACGCGTCTTCGATGCTCGCTCCTGCTCGGTCTGGCGGTGCGGACGCGGATCTCTTGGTGAACGTCACCCACCTGATCCCGCGGTCGCTGGAGGACCTGGTCCGGCGCCGGCATGCGTTCGAGCTTGTCGCCGCGCTGTCGGGCGGGGTGATGGGCCGGACCCCCGACTACCTGAACGTTACGTTCGCGTGCTTCGCGGGGCGCTCGGAGGTGTGGGGACGGCGGGGGAACTCGTCGCTGGCCGCGAATCTTGTGGCGTACCAGGAGTACATGCGCGACGCCGATCTGTCGACCACCCACGCGCTGATGAACCCGCAGGTCGACCGGACCAAGCCCGAGGCCGAGCAGGCGATGGGTCAGGTCGCCCTGCACAAGGTTTCCGAGACCTCGGATTCGATTGTGGTGCGGGGCGCGCGGATGCTGGCGACGCTCGCGCCATTCGCGGATGAGCTGCTCGTCTACCCGGGGTCGGACATCCGCCCCCAGGATGGCCGCTACGCGCTGTCGTTCGCGATCCCGATCGCCACGCCCGGGCTGCGTTTCATCTGTCGCGACAGCTACTCCAAGCAGCGCGACGTGTACGACTATCCGCTGTCGGCGCGCTTCGACGAGATGGACGCGGTCGTGATCTTCGACGACGTCGAGATCCCGCGCGAGCGGGTGTTCCTGGACGGCGACACCGTCGGCTACAGCGAGGTGATCACCGACACCGGATGGCGCAGCCACATCATGCACCAAGCGTTCACGCGGGCCTGGGTGAAGCTCTCGTTTGCCTTGGGGTTGGGTCATCTGATCGCGACGACCACCGGGGTCGTGCGCTTCGACCACATCCAGGAGAAGCTCGGGCAGATCTGGTCGATGAGCGAGCTCGCGCGGTCGGCGATCATCGCCGCCGAGGCGGGGGCGGTGGTGGATCCGGGCGGGGTGATGACCCCGGACGAGCGTCCGTTCCTGGCGTTGCGCGGCGAGATGCCGAAGTGGCTGCCGCGCGTCAACGAGCTGTTGCAGCTGATCGGCGGCGGGGGATTCATGGCGACGCCGTCGCGGGCGGACGTTCAGGGGCCGCTGCGGGGGGAGATCGAGCAGTACTTCCAGGCCGCCGGCGCGGATGCCGAGCGGCGGATCCGCCTGTTCCGCCTGGCCTGGGACTTCCTGGGGTCGGAGCTCGGCGGCCGGGGCGAGCTCTACGAGCGGTTCTATTTGAGCGATTCCTGGCGGATGACCGCGCTCGCCTACAACGTCGCCGACAAGTCATTCCCCGAGTCGCTGGTCGAGCAGTTCCTGCGCGACTGACCTGTCCGTGACTCGTAGCGTGCTCATCGTCGGGGGCGGGACCGGGATTGGCGCGGCGGTGGCGCGGCGGATGGGGGCCGACGGGTGGGACGTGTGCGTGAGTGGCCGGCGTTTGGCGCCTTTGCAGGAGGTGGCGGCTTCGGTTGGGGGGCTCGCGGTGAGCGCTGATGCTTCTACGCCCGAGGGCGCTGCGGCTGCGGTCGATGCGTGCGTCGAGCGGTTCGGGCGGCTCGACGCGCTCGTCGTTAGCGCCGGCGCCGGCGCGGGTGCGATGGTTGCCGAGCAGACGCTCGAACGCTGGAACCTCGTGATCTCCACCAACCTGACCGCGCCCTTCCTCGTCTGCCGGGCCGCGCTTCCGCACCTGATCGAGGCCCGCGGGGCGATCGTCACTGTGGCGTCGCTTGCGGGGTTGAGAGCGGACCCGGCCTCGGCGGCGTATTGCAGCTCGAAGGCCGGGCTGGTGATGCTGACCCAGTGCATCGCGCTCGACTACGGGCCGCGCGGCGTGCGCGCCAACACCGTCTGCCCCGGCTGGATTCGGACCGCGATGGCCGACGAGGAGATCGATGTGCTCGCGGAGCGGCGGGGAGTCTCCCGCGACGAGGCCTACGCGGTCGCGGTCGCGGACGTCCCCGCTCGGCGTGCGGGGACCCCCGAAGAGGCGGCCGAGGCGGTCGCCTGGCTGGCGTCGCCGGCGTCGTCGTATGTGAACGGCGCGGTATTGACCGTCGACGGTGGCGCCGCGATCGTCGACGCCGGTACGCTCGCGTTCGCACCGTCCGCAGGCTGAACAGGAGAGGAGAGACAGATGGCCCAAGACCTCGGCGATCGTGCCGCCGCCGCGCCTCGAGACCAGCGCGCCGCCGCCGCGCGGACCAGGCTCGTCGGGAGCCTGTCCGAGCTAGCCGACGTCGGCGTCCGCGCCGTCCGCCTCCAGTACGCGGACCTGCACGGCATCTGCCGCGGCAAGCTGATCCCGATCTCGGCGTTCCCGCACGTGGCCGAGGAGGGCATGGGGTTCGTCGAGGCGATCATGACGATCGACCTGCGGCACAACGTGATCGCCGGCTTCGAGGGAGGGTTTCCCGACCTGCTCGCGCGCCCTGACCTGAACACGCTCGTGCCGCTGCCCTGGGAGGAGGACGTCGTCGCGTGTCTGGTCGACCTCGAGGATCCGGCGACGCACGAGCCGCACCCGCTCGACTGCCGGGGCGTGCTGAAGCGCGTGCTCGCGCAGTTCGCAGAGCTCGGCGTCTCGCCGGTGGTCGGCCCCGAGCTCGAGTTCTACCTGATGGAGCCGGACGCGAGTTCGGCGCGGGGCTACCGCCCGTACGCGGGTCAGGACAGCGCCGTTTACACGGTCGGCGACATGGCCGACCCGAAGGGGACGCTGGCGCGGATGCTCGACGCCGCGGTCGAGCTCGAGGTCGGCGCGATCGCCGCCGCCCACGAGTACGGCCGCAGCCAGTTCGAGATCAACCTGCGCCATTCGGCCGCGCTCGACTCGTGCGACCGCGCGTTCCGCTTCCGCGCGATGGTCAAGGAGATGGCCGCGCTCGACGGCCTGCTCGCGACGTTCATGGGCAAGCCGTTCAACGGCGACGAGGGCTCGGGCTTCCATCTGCACGTGTCGCTCGTCGACGCCGATGGTGCGAACGCCGGCGAGGGCGACGACGGCGCCCACGGCCTCACCAAGTTGATGTGCCACTTCATCGCCGGCGTGATGGCGCACGCGCGCGCGATGATGGTGTTCTTCAACCCGACCGTGAACGCCTACCGCCGGATCAGCGCCGAGGCGCTCGTCCCGACGCGCGTGTGCTGGGGCCATGACCACCGGATGACGCTCGTCCGCGTGCCCAAGGAGCGTGGGTCCTCGACCCGGCTCGAGCTGCGGCTCGGGGACGGCACCGCCAATCCTTATCTCGCCTACGCCGCCGCGCTCGCGGCGGGCCTCGACGGCGTCAAGCGCGAGCTCGAGCTCCCCGAGCCGGTCGAGGGGATGATCTACGACCTACCCGACGAGGCGCTCGGCGAGATGCTGCCGACGACGTTCGCCGAGGCGCTGACTGCGCTCAAGGAGGATCAGGTGATGGTCGACGCGCTCGGGTCGCGGCTGGTCGAGACTTTCGAGGCGATCAAGATGGCCGAGCTCGAGCGCTTCCGGGCGTGGGTCACCGACTGGGAGTTCGAGGAGTACTCGAAGCTGCTCTAGTGGGTCTCGTCGAGTTGGTCGTTCAAGTACGCGCGGCCGTTGCTGCTGACCTGCCGGCTCTCCGCCGTCTCTTCCGGCGTTCGTCGCTGTCGAACGAGGGCGACCGCGAGCTGATGCTGGCCCATCCCGAGCTGGTCGGGCCGTCCGACGCAGCGGTGGCCGAAGGAAGAACTCGCGTCGCGGTCGCCGCTGACGACACGATCCGGGGGTTCACAACCTGGCGGCGGCTCGAGCAGGGGGCGCTGGACCTCGAGGACCTGTTCGTCGATCCCGACTGGATGCGCACGGGAGTCGGGCGGCGACTCGTGGCTGACATCGTCGCGCTGGCGACGCGTGAGGGCATCGACAAGGTCGAGGTCACGGCCAACCCGCACGCGGACGCGTTCTATCGCAGCGTCGGATTCGTCCACGTGGGCGAGACCGAGACGGAGTTCGGGCCGGCGGCGCGGATGGAGCTCCGAGCGACGCTGCATCCGTCGTGAATCACCGCGTCGTGATCCGCCAGTAGTACCCACTCGGATCGAGCAGCCGGAAGTCGGAAAGGCCCCACGGGCGGTGGGTGATGTCCTCTTCTAGCGGCCATCCGTTTTGGGCCACGCGCTCGCGGTCGGCCTCGAGATCGTCGACCTCCAGCACGAGCTCGACGCCGGTCGGCGGCCGGCGGTGGTCGCGGCTTGCGGTGTCTCTGCGTGCTGCGGCGCCGAGCTTGACGTCACCGCGCTCGAGCGCGACGTATGGGTGCTCGGCCTTTCGCTCGTCCCGCACGAGGTCGAACCCGAGGACCTTTACGTAGAAGTCGACGGTGGCGTCGAGATCGGACGGGAAGATCTCGCACCGAAGGCTTGCGGGCACGCGTTCGGGTTCGGTGTCAGCCCGCGGCGCCAGGGGAGGGCTGCGGGATCGGCTCGTCGAGCGCCGGCACGCCGTGGTGCTCGACCGCGTATCCCGCCGCCGCCTTGACTTGCGCGGGCCTCGTGAAGTGCAGGATCCCGTACCAGACCGCCGAGATCACGATGCAGGCGATCGCGATGAACACGCCACGATCGTTCGGGAACGTGGGGAACGGGTCGAGCGCGCCCTTGAATGCGAGTATCGGCGTGACCAGTCCGAGCAGCACGAGGATCACCTTCCACCAAATCCCGCCTTCGTTGTGGCGGTCGCGCCACAGCAGACGCAGCGCGAATACGGCGAGGAAGATGTAGATCAACTCGACCAGGTAGCTCCCGGCCCCGGTCGTGATGTTGAACGCCTCGATCGGGTTGGGCAGCTTGACCGGCACCCCGTAGTTCGTGACGCCGGCCCAGATCAGCAGCAGGATGCTCCAGACCGCGATCGCGACGTTGCCGACTATCGGGGTGTCGTAGCGCGAGGTCTTCGCGGCGGCCTTCGGAAGGAGCCCGTCACGACCGAACGCGAAGATGATCCGCGACGCGGTGACCATGATCGCGATGCTGAGCGACAGCGCGTCGAGGATGATCACGAGGTCGATCACGAAGCTCAGCCAGTTGCCCACGTAGATGGTGGCGAGTGTGCCCAACGGGCTCGGGGAGGCGAACCACGCGCCCTTCTCGAGCGCAACCTTGCCGAAGCCGATCGTCGCTGCGTAGCAGACGAAGATGTACAGCGCCGCGCTCAGTGCGACCGCGCCGACGACCGCGATCGGAATCGACCTGCGCGGATTCTCGGTCTCCTCGGCGATCGAGGCCGCCGCCTCGAACCCGATGAACAGCGTCACCGCGAACAGGATCCCGTTGAACACCGCGTTCCAGGAGGTCTCATTCGGGTTGAACACAGCCAGCGTGTTCCCGCCGACGCCGCCCTTGGCGATGATCACGACCGACAGGAACAGCAACGGGATCGACGAGATCGACGCGAGCAGCAGCACGCCGCGGATCGCGAGCCTGACGCCCAAGTGGTTGAGCGTGAACGCGATTGCGAGACCCGCCGCGCCGCCGACCCACCAGGGGATATTTGTGTGGAGGTGGCTCTGGAAGAAGCCCTGGACGAGGAACCCGAGACCGATGTAGATCCCGCCGGCGCCGAGGAACAGCGTGCCGAGCAGGTACACCGAGCCCGAGAAGATCCCGAACGAGTTGTGCACCGCCTGCGCCAGGTACTCGAAGATCGCGCCGGCGCCGGCATAACGCCGGGCGTAGATTGCGATCACATACGCGAGCCCGATCGAGCCGATCGACCCCAGCACGATCGACGCCGGGGTGGAGAAGCCGGCCACGTTCGCCACTAGGCCGCTGACGAGTCCAACGGAGAAGATCGGGCCGATCGCCAGCGCCTGCCCGATCGCGTGCAGCGTCGTCAGCTTCTTCTCACCCAGGTGCGGCTGCGTCGTGCCCGCGCCGGCGCCGCCGGCGGACTGAGTTGCCATCGGCTCTCCTTACCCTCACGAGGTTTCGGATACATTCGCAAGTGTCGAAAGCGGTGTCAAGAGAAGCCGCCGGGCCGGTCCCGCGCCACCGCCACAGAGACCCGGATCCGCGCGGCGGCCACCGGGTCCCCTCCCGCGCCACCGCCACCCGCATCGCCCGGTCCCTCGCGCGCCCGCCTCGACCCAGCCCGCCCCCCACCAAGCGTGGATACATTACGCATAACGGGTGGTATCCTCCCGCCACCATGCAGTCGGTCGATCTGCTCGACTACGACCTGTTCGCCGACCACGAGCCGTGGGAGGTGTTCGAGCTTCTCCAGCGCGAGGCGCCGGTCTACCGCCACCCCGAGCCCGACGGCCGCGGCTTCTGGGCACTCACCAAGTACGACGACGTGCTCGCGGTTCTGCGCGACACGAAGACGTACTCCTCAGAGGTCGGCGGCGCCGCGACGATCGAGGACCTGCCCGAGGACGTGCTCGCGGCGCGGCGGAACTTCCTCGAGTTCGACCCGCCCAAGCACGGCCGGTACCGCCGTCTGATCTCGAGGCAGTTCACCCCGCCTGCGGTCGCGCGCTACGAGGAGTGGCTGCGCGAGCTTGTCCGCTACCGGCTCGACAACGTTCTGCCGCAAGGCGAGTTCGATCTCGTGCACGAGCTCGCGGCGCCGATCCCGATCCGTGTGCTCGCGCACATCCTCGGGCTGCCCGAGGAGATCCTGCCGCACCTGATCGACCTCGGCGACCGGCTGCTGGTGGACACCGACCCCGAGTACGTCGGCGAGCACGCGTTCGCCGGCGAGCGCGACGAGTACCGCTACAAGCCGTTCGGCTCCCCGTGGGCCGACGAGCTGTGCGCGATCGGGCGCGAGTACTACGCCGACCGGCGCGCGTGCCCCCGCGACGACGTGCTCAGCCTGATCGCGAACGGCCAGATCGAAGGCGCGCCGATGTCCGACCAGGACCTCGACAACACGTTCGCCCTGTTGATCGTGGCCGGGAACGAGACCACGCGGCAGGCGATCAGCCTCGGGACGCTCGCGCTCGCCGAGCATCCCGACGAGTACCAGCGCCTGCGCGCCGATCCCTCGCTGATCGCGTCGGCGACCGAGGAGCTGCTGCGCTTCTCGTCGCCGGTGTGGTTCTTTCGGCGGACCGCGACGCGCGACGTAACCGTGCGCGATGTCGAGATCCCCGCCGGCGACAAGGTGATCGTGTGGTTCGCGGCTGGCAACCGCGACCCCGACCACTATCCCGATCCGCACCGCCTCGACCTCGCCCGCAACCCGACCGACCACCTGACGTTCGGGCGGGGCGGGCCGCACCAGTGCCTGGGTGCGCACCTCGCGCGGCTCGAGCTGCGCATCTACTTGGAGGAGTTCGTCGCCCGCGTCGAGCGGGTCGAGCTCGCCGGCGAGCCGGTGCGCCAGCGCACCAACTTCACCAACGGGCTCAAGCGGCTGCCCGTCCGGGTCACGCTCGCGTCGCCGTGAGTGAGGCCGCGTGAGTGGCGCTGGCGGATCGCCGCGGTTCGTCCTCGTTCTGAGCGAGAACTGGACGATGACCTCGCCGCGCGACCTGCGCGCGCTTGTCCGGATGGCCGCCGAGGCCGAGGATGCGGGGATCGACGGCGTAATGCTGAGCGAGCACATCGTGCTCGGGCCGTCGGCGGGGGCCGGCGGGCGCCCCGACAATCCGCGCGACTACGCGGCCCCCGGCAACCAGGACCCCGACACGCCGTGGCCCGACTCGATCGTATTGATGAGTGCGATCGCCGCGGTCACGACCCGGCTGCGGCTGATCGCGGCCGCGATCATCGCCCCGCTGCGGCATCCGGTGCTCCTCGCGCATCAGCTCGCGACGCTCGATCTCCTGTGCGAGGGGAGGCTCGTGGTGCAGCCGACGGTCAGCTGGCACCGCGAGGAGTACGCGGCGCTCGGGGTTCCGTTCGAGCGCCGTGGCGAGCTGCTCGACGAGCACCTGGCCGCCTGGCGGGTGCTGTGGCGGGACTCGCCCGCCAGCTACCACGGGGACCACTACCGCTTCGACGACGTGTACCTCGAACCCAAGCCGTTCCGCGCCGACGGACCGCGGCTGTGGTTCGGCGGCATGAGCGTGGGACCTTGGATCGTGCGCCGGCTGGTCGAGTACGGGAATGGCTTTCATCCGTTCGGGCAGCCCAGCGCTTCCGAGCTGCGGCCGTTGGTCGATGGTCTGGCGGCCGCCGGGCGGTCGTTTGCGGATATCGAGGTTGTCGGCGGGATCCGCGGGCGGTTCCCCGTCGCCGGCGGCGTGGCGGATCTGATGGAGGCCGCGGAGGCGATCCCGGCACAGCTCGAGGCCGGCTATACGACGATCTGCTTCAAGCCCTCGCAGTACACCGACGACCCCGCCGACGTCGGCCGGCTGTGCCGCGAGCTCGTTCGCTCATTCGCCTGACGAGAACAGCGCGGTCCGCTCGACGATCGTCTTGACGTCCGAGTAGAAGTCGAACGAGTGCAGGCCGCCCTCGCGGCCGATCCCGGAGTCTCGGGCGCCACCGAAGGGCGTCTCGAGGTCGCGCACGTAGAAGCAGTTGACCCAAACCGTTCCGGCGACGACCGCCGCGCTGATCCGGTCGGCGCGGTCTGGCGAGCCGGTGTAGATCGTCGCCGCGAGCCCAAAGTCGGTGGCGTTAGCCAGCTCGACCGCCTCGGCCTCGGTGCCGAATGTCTGGAGCGTGAGCACCGGTCCGAACACCTCTCGGTGGAGGATCTCGGCGTCTGGGGGAACGTCGGTGAACAGAGTCGGGGGGTAGTACAGGCCGTTAATCGGCCTCCCTCCGAACTCGAGGCTCGCGCCGGCCGCGAACGCGCGCGCGACGTAGCCGGTGACCCGCTCGAGCGCGACCGGGTGGATCAACGGGCCATACGTGGTGTCGGGGTCGCGCGGGTCGCCGACCTTGATGTCGCCGACGTGCTCTTCGAACCTGGTCAGGAAGTCGCCGACGATGTCGCGTTGCACCAGCAGGCGCGTGCCGGCGAGGCACACCTGGCCGGAGTTGTCGTACTGGTAGGCGGCGGTTGCGGCTGCCGCGTCGAGGTCGGCGTCCTCGAACACGATGAACGGCGACTTGCCGCCGAGCTCGAACGACACCGGCGTGAGGTTCGCGGCGGCGTCGCGGTAAACGGTGTGGGCGGTCGCCGGCGATCCCGTGAACGCGACCCGGTCGACGTCCTTGTGTCCCGTGAGCGGGGCGCCGGCGCCGGCGCCCGTGCCATGGACGACGTTGAGGACGCCGGGCGGCAGGCCGGCCTGCTCGGCGAGGTCGCCGAGCATCGAGCACGTGAGCGGCGCCCACTCGGGCGGCTTCAGCACGACTGTGTCGCCGGCTGCGAGCGCCGGCCCGACCCGCCAGGTCGCGAGCATGAACGGCGCGTTCCACGGGGTCGAGACGGCAGCGACGCCGGCCGGGTCGTAGCGGACGCGGTTGCGCTCGCCGCCGGGGAGGGTGCGGACCGGGTCGGCGTCGTTCAGGCGGTCCCGTGCGAAATTTGCGAAGAAGCGGATGTTGTTGGCCGCGCGAGGCAGCACGCGCAGGCTCATCGCCTCGTACAGCGAGCCATTGTCGGCGGTCTCGACCTTGGCGAGGTCGGGGACGGCGGCGTCGATCGCGTCGGCGAGTTTCGTGAGGTAGGCGTGTCGGCCTTCGGCGCCGAGGCGGGCCCATTCCGGGAACGCCTTGCGCGCGGCGGCCACGGCCGCGTCGACCTCTTGCTGCCCGCCGTTGGCGACCTCGGCGAGCTTCCAGTTGTCCCAGTCGATCGGGCTCCGGACCTCGAACGTCGTCTCGCTGGCGACTCGGCGACCGTCGATGTAGTGGTCCGTGGGGACGGTGACGCCCTCGATCTCGACCGTGTTCGTCACGGTGCCGTGCGCGTCGCGAGGTCGGCGACGACCGTGAGGATCGCGCGTACGTCCTCCTCGGTCGTTCGGTGGTTGACGAAGCATGCGCGCAAGGCGGCCGCGCCGTCGACCTCGGCCGGCGCGAGCAGGATCCGTCCGTCGGCGGCGATCGCGCGCGCGAGGGCGGCGTTGTGCTCGTCGGGGTCGACGCCGGCAGGGGAGAGGTAGCGGAAGCACACGGCCGACAGCTGCGGCTCGACCAGCAGCTCGAAGCGGGGGTCGGCGGTTATCAGGGACGCCAGGAGCGTTGCCTGGTCGAGGTTGCGCTCGATGGCTTTGCGGATCGCGTCAGCACCGTGCACCGTGAACGCGAGCCACAGCTTCAGTGCCCGTAGCGGACGCGAGTATTCGAGCGTGCGGTCGACCGCGTGCAGCTGCTCGCCGTGCGGCATGTACCCCTCGTGGTGGGAGAACGCGTGCTCGAGCGCCTCGACGTTGTGCATCAACAGGACGCTGCACGCCTTGGGGACATACAGCCACTTGTGGGCGTCGACGGTCGCCGAGAAGGCGCTGGGGAGGCCTCGGAAGAGGTCGCCCGCCTTGTGCGTGGAGGCCGCCGGGAGGCCGTAGGCGCCGTCGACATGGAGCCAGATCTCATCGCCGCAGACCCCGGCGAGGCCCTCGATGTCGTCGACCGCGCCGGTCAGCGTCGTCCCCGCGGTGGCTACGACGGCTACGGGGGTGACGCCGTTCCGTTTGTCTTGGTCGATCGCTTCCGCGCACGCGGTGACGTCCATCCGCCTGCGTTCGTCGATCTGGATCGCGCGGACGTTGCGCCCGCCGATCCCGAGCACCTCGGCCGCACGCCGGACCGAGTAGTGCGCCTCGGCCGAGCAGTACAGCGCCATCTTGCGTCCCCCGGCGCCTTCGTGACGGACGCCGGGGAGGGCGCGCTCGCGCGCCGCCGTGAGCGCCGTCAGGTTCGCGATCGTGCCGCCGGCGGCGAGGAGCCCGCAGGCGTCGTCGTCGAAGCCGACGAACTGCCCGACCCAGCGGATCGTCTGCGCCTCGAGCAGGTCGGCCGCGCCGGCGCTGTTCGCGACGTTGACGTCGTGCGAGGCCATCAGCGCGTCGGCGAGCACACCGATCTCGAGTCCGGAGGACCCGATGTATGCGAACCACCGCGGGCGCGACTGCGCGAGCGATCGGTCGAGCACGTCGGCGGCGGCGTCTAGGGACTGTGCCGGGTCGTGTGGTTCGGTGGGAAGCGGACGGCTGAGCAACTCGCGCGTGCGCTCATTGGGGAGCGGCTGGCCCGGTCGGGGATGGTCGAAGCTCCGCCACGTCTCGGCGATGAGCGCGGCGGCATGCGCGAGGACCTGGTCGCGGTCGGGAAGAGGGAGCGCAGGGCCCTCGGGAAGAGGGAGCGCAGCGCCCTCGGCTGTCTGCGGGTCGGTGGTCGATGTCAACGTGGCCAGCCTAGCGCCCCCATTTGCTCCGATCCGCTCGCGTGGGTGGTCGTTACAGTCACTGACCAGTGGACGCGAAGCCCGCCCTGATCCTCCAGCACGGCCGACTCGGACCTCCAGCCCGCGTGACCGAGTGGATGGACGAGCGTGGCCTGCCGTTCGTGGTCCACCAGGCGGGTTCCGATCCGCCGCCGGCGGTTGGCGACTTCTCGTTCCTGGTCTCGCTGGGGTCTGAGGAGTCGGCCGCGGGCAGCGACCCGGCTTGGGTCCCAGCGGAGGTGGACGTGCTGGGCGCTGCGGTCGGCGCCGGCGTGCCCGTGCTCGGCCTGTGCTTCGGCGGCCAGGCGCTGTCTTTGGCGCTCGGCGGCGGAGTCGATCGGCTCGCCCGGCCCGAGATCGGCTGGTTCGCGCTCGAGGCCGTCGACGGCGGCGGCGTTCCCGCCGGCCCGTGGCTCATGTGGCACAACGAGCAGCTGCGCGTGCCGCCGGGCGGCGTCGAGCTCGCGCGATCGCCCGCCGGCCCGGCCGCGTTCGTTTGCGGTCCGCACCTCGGCGTCCAGTTCCATCCCGAGGTCGACGCCGAGGTCGTCCAGGCGTGGGCTGAGGCGGATGAGCATCTCGCGGACGTCGGGCTGACCCCGGAGGACTTGGCGGCGCAGTCCGAGCAGCACGCGCCGGCGGCGCGCGAGCAGGCGTTCGCGATGTTCGATTGGTGGCTCGCTGGCGCGCTCTCCGCTTCGGATCTCGGACGCGATCGCCTGACACCTGCGCAGTGACCCGGGACGACAACATCCCCGATCGAGCTCCGCCGGAGGTAGAGCTTCGAGCCTCCGATCGAGACCGAGAAGCGGCGCTCGAGCTGCTGTCGGTCGCCGCCGGAGACGGGCGGCTAACGCTCGAGGAGTACTCGGGGCGCGCCGAGCTCGCGCTGAACGCCCGGCTGCAGCGTGAGCTCGCCGCGCTCACGAGCGACCTGGAGCAGGCACTCCCGGACACCTCCCCGGTGGAGCCCGCGGAGATCACCGCGATCCTCGGCAACGAGTCGCGCAAGGGCCACTGGCACGTCCCGGCCCACATGACCGTCCGATCGGTGCTCGGCGACTGCCACCTGGAGCTCCAGGAGGCCGTGCTCACCTCCCAGCACACCACGATCGACGCGAGCGCGACCCTCGGGTCGATCACGATCTTCGCGCCCGACGGCGTCGACGTCCGGCTGTCCGGGCGCGCGACTCTCGGCTCCAAGTCAAGCCAGATCCACAGCGCTCCCGCCGCGAACGCGCCGGTGATCGAGATCCGCGCCAAGGTCCTCCTCGGCAGCGTCACCGTGCGCCCGCCGAAGCTCAGAGATCGCCTGCGCGCTGCGCTCCGAGACTCGCCCGCGGGTCGCGACCTGCCGCGACCGTAGCGGCGACCACGAGTAGCCGCCCGTCAGTCGACCACGCTGCGGGCGTTCCAACCCGCGACGAACGTGTTCAGCGCGTTCTCATTCTCGAGATCGATCCCGGCTTTCCGCGCCGCGCTCAAGAACTGCTTTGCCGGGCCCGCGGCGTCGGGGTCCTCACTGTGCTCGACCATCTCCTGGCGCCACGTAGGGATGGCCTGCTGGGTGGCGGCGATCGCCGATTCGGGCAGGCCCGACTTCCGTCCGGCGAACCGCACCCAGGCATCGAGTGCCGCGGGAACGGACGCAAACAGTTCGTCGTCGCCGATCACTTTGCGGGGAATCCAGTCGGCCATGAACAGCTCCACCACGGTCGGGCTCCAGCGGAGCGGCCGTCCGTCGACGTAGTCGACGCAGAAGTCGATCGCGAGCGACACGGCGTAGGCCTCCTCGCCGTCGGGATCGAGGCCGTGTCCCTCGGGGGAGCGCAGGAACGCGTCCCGAAGTCGGTCGCGCTCCTCTCTGGACATCTCCTCCGGCTCAGCCGGAACCACGAGGCCAGGCGTCGCATCGGCCCGCATCCACGCGAGTGCCCGGAGATCGGCGAAATCCTCCGAGACCGGCGGATGCCACGTGTCGTCTGTGAGTTTCAGCGCGGCATGGATTCGGCCGGCGGCGACACCGGGCGAGACGCGTTCAAATCTCACGTCACCCGCGGGCGGAGGATGTTGGCGCAGGATCTCCTCGACGCGGTCGATCGAGTCGGCAAGCAGGACATCCTCGGCCATGCCGCCGAGGTTGTTGTCGATGCACACGCCAATCGCGAGAACCTCACCGCTGGAATGGCGAGCTTCGAGAAACACGGTGCAGGCATCGTCGTAGTTGCCTTCGGACATCAGCGCGGCGCCGGTCACCATCGCCTGCCCGACTTCCACAACCCAGTCGGGCAGCGGCTCGCTGGCTTCCTCGGACAGCTCGGCCGCCAATTGAAGTGCGCGCAGCCCGAGCTCGCCATCGTCCACCGCTCCGATCACCGCGAGCGCGCTCCGCGCGCCGGGTCCACCGATTTGTCTTATCGCTTCGATCAGAGGACCGCCGAACACGAGCTCGGCCCCCAAGACGAACTCGTCCACGGGCAGCTCGTAGCGCCGATCCCAGAAAGAGCCGAGCAGGCTCGAGCCCCACAGCTCAGCGTCGAGCGCACCGGGCAACCGAAGTGCGTCGCGCACAATCTGACGGGCGATCCGGTCAGGCCCGGTGATCGCGCCGGCGTTCCTCGCGGCGTCACGCTCCCGGCGCTGCGCCACCTTGGCGGGATGCCCTCCGGGCCGGCGGGTTCGTTTGCTCTTGCCCACGTCGCGATCCTACGCCCGCCTCAGGACGGCGCCCGCACACGAATCCGGAGGATGCGGGCTTCTTTGCGCGCACGACGGGCGGCGCTCGGGTCTCCTCGGATTACCCGACATCTCCGAGGTCCGGACCGAGGCCGTAACGGGCGGGGCCGAGCAGGCGGTCGTGAACCACAACCAGGCCCGCGTCTACCAACGCGGCGAGGTCCTCGATCAGGCATTCGGCCTGCGCCACGTCGGACTCCGGGCGGGTGTGGGCGGCGCGGTGCATGGCCAGGTCCACAGGCAGAGGGTGGTCAATCGTCGTCATACGGTGTCCTCCGTATAGCTACGTAGCAGTATCGAGAGTCAGCATGACGAGGGCTTCGGACGGAACCGTTCCGGCTCGGGGATCACGCAAATTGCGCTGCGACGAGCTTGTCGACACGCGCATGATGGGCGATTACCCCGCTCGCTGCGGAAAGGGCCTGGGCTTCTCAACAGGCTTATCCACAGCTACGTGGCGTCTCCTGGCTACGCAGCACGGCTTATGAACATCCGATCCACATTGGACACTCGCGCGAGCCGGTAGAAAGCGACAACCGGATGAGCGTCTCCCTTCCCAATCCCTCGAGCCGTCTGCTGCGGGCCGCCTCGGCCGAGCAGGCCGACCTCGTTCGCCACCGCGAGCGGCTCAGCCGCGAACGCGACGGCCTCCTCGACCAGCTGCGCCAGCTCGACGAGGCGGTGGGCGCGGTCGACCGGCGGCTCGACGTCCTCGCGCAGCTCGCCGGCCCGGTTGAGTCGGTCGGTGTCATCGGCGAAGCACGCGTGTCCACGTCGCCCGATTCCAGTGTGGTGGTCCCCGACGCGACCGCGGGTGGCGCCGGCGCCGGATCGCTTCTGAGGGGGCCCGCGATCCGCGAGGCTGCGGTTCGCGTTCTGGTCGCCCAACCCAACCACATCGAGGCCCTCCACTACCGGCGCTGGTACGAGCTGCTCGTGGACGCCGGCTGCGGCGTGTCCGGCAAGGATCCATTGGCCGTGTTCCTGACCCAGCTGACTCGTTCACCGGTCGTGCGGAAGGGCTCGTCGCCAGGGGTGTACGAGCTCGATCGCCAGGCCCCGCTACGGATCCGGCGGCGTCTAGAGCGGCTTCAAGCCGAGTTGCGCGAGGTCACGGTCACCGCGCGGGAGCCGGTCGAGCTCGGCGCCGTGCGAGCCCGCCGCCACGAGCTCGACCTCGCGATCACCCAGGAAGAGCGCGCGCTCGAGGAAGCGCTGCGGGTGTTGGGGGATGACGCGCGGCACGGCGCCGGCGCCGGCGCCGCGAAAGCCGGCTGAGCCGGCGCTCAGACCGGGCGTCGGCGCCAACCTAAGGAATGCGTTCGTCGACCGATGCCTCGGCGTCCTCGGGGTCGTCGATATCGATGACGACCACATGCTTCGTGTCGTTGAAGAACAGTCTGATACAGGTGAAGCCGTACTCGACGTAGTCCGGCTGAGGGAGGCCGCCCTCCTCGAGCAGGTCCCGCATCCGCTTCTCCGTCTCGATCTTCTGAGCGAGAGTTGCCATACCAGCAGCATGTTCCGACTCCCTGTTACGGATCAAGACATAGTCGTGCCAACTCTGTTCCAACTGCGACACGTCTGTGTTGGAACGGCGGGTGGCAGGTGCGAGATCTGATCTTGGTGCTCACTCGCGTGGTCCTCCGTCATCGTCAGCGCCGGCAGCGGGAGTCAACCCGCGCGCCTGGAGCCAGAGCTCGAACATCGGGTCGGTTAGGCGCGGTCTTTTGTCTTCGTGGATGACGTCTGCATTGGCGATGAGGCTCTCGAGGGCTTTGCCGATACTCGAGCGCTTGATGCCGACGGCTGCGGCGGTCTCCTCGCCGTAGAGCGGCGTCGTCACCACCGCCACCGCGCGGGCGATGCGGCGCTCGTTGGTCGTGAGCGCCCTCCAGATCGCCCTCATGAGTGGAGCGGCATCCGCTGCGGCCTGGTCGAGGGCTGAGACCCAGGTCCCCTCGTCGGCTGCCGTGCCTTGCGCCGTGCGCTCCCAGACGTAATGCGCGAGCATCATGCTTCGCTGCGGGTGTCCCCTCGTGAACTCCAGGAACGGAGGGAGCGCTGCGCCGACTTCGCGGTCGGTTTGACGAAAACGGTTCGTCACATAGCCGGCGACGTCGTCGAGCGGCAGGGGCGCGAGACTCCGTGGAACGGCCTGGTCGAGGAGAGGTCGCTTGGGATCGGCAAACAGTTGCTGCATCACTCCGGGCGCGGAGCCGGCAAACGCGTACGTTGCGGCGTCTGTCTGGTGCTGAATCACACTCCTGATCTTTCCGTCGGCACCGGTGACCGCCAGGACGTCCTGAATCTCGTCGAAGACCACCAGACTGCTCGTCCCATCACGATCAAACAGCGCTGCGGGCAGCTCGAGCAGACGGAGAAGCACTGACTCGGCATCGACGTGCGGGTTGCGCTGCAGCGTTGCCGTGAAAGCCGCCGCCCCCCAACGACAGCCCAATGTTCCAGCTCCGGAACAGGTTCTCTACATGTCGCCGGATCGGCCCTTTCAGGCGTTGATAGCCGCGCTCGATCCGAACCACGATCTCGGCGATCGACAGCACGTCCTGCAGGTCCACCAGGACGCCGGCCATACCCTGCCGCTCGGCGCTCTCAAGAACGCGACGCAGGAGGGTCGTCTTTCCGTACCGACGCGGCCCGACCAATCGAAACGAGTGGCCACCTTCGGCCAAGGCGAGAAGATCTTCCGCCTCCGGATCCCGATCGATCATGTCCTCGGGCGGGAGTGGGCCAGAGAAGCGAAACGGATTCAGGTGCCTGACTGGCGTCACGCGTCACAGCCTAGCACCGTTGCATAGAAAAAGTACGCGATCTCGTGGATTTTTCCTCTACGTTTCGGCATGCTGATGGAATGCAGATGAGTTGCCGCTCTCCTCGTCAGCGCCACGGGAAGATCGCCGAACGCGCAAGGCTAGGGCGAACTTGGTCTCGGTGCTACGATCTTTGGTCCGCCGCGGGGTGGAGCAGTCTGGTAGCTCGTCGGGCTCATAACCCGAAGGTCGCGGGTTCGAATCCCGCCCCCGCTACTTCGAAAAGGTCCGCATTTGCGGGCCTTTTCTATTTTCCGGTGTGTAATCTCCACCGATCTTGTTGAGGTGGAGTACCAAAGTGGAGTACCAAACAGGGCTCGAAAACGACGGATTTGACCCGGACCCGGAGCGCCTGGATCGCCGCTGGCACCATCAACTCGGCCCGGTTCAGCCAGTTAGGGCCGCTCCGCTACGCCGCGACGAGGCGCGCGACCTCGAGCAGCGATTCGGGCATCGGCGTATGCAGCTGCCACGTGATCTGGATCGGCCGCTCGCCACGGTCTTCGACGAACGTCGCCGGCCCGAGCAACGTGAAGGGCGCTGCCGCGCCGTTGGCGAGCGTCGGGCTCTCGCGCACGAAGAGCAGGACCGTGGTGCCGGCTTCGCGTTGCTGGCGATAACGACGACCCGTTGGACTGTCCCGGGTCGTCGTGCTCTGGGATTCCCAGTGGAAGAGTCGAGACGAGAGTGCGTAGTCGCGGTAACGGGTTGACGGCGAATACCGGCTCTCGCTCTTTCTCAGCGTCACAAAGAGGACATCCGTGCTGATGTCGCTGAGCCAGCGAACGCCCTCGCGAGCGGTGGGTGGCTTTTCGAAGGTGCCGTCGCCCAGCGCGAGAAGCGCCTCGTCTCGCGTGTAGCGCGCGTGAACGCGAAGCGGGCCGAAGTCGAAGCGGTTCGGTCGCAGAGTCAGCTTCCTCTCCGAGGATCTCCAGGACCTGGGCAAGCTCGTCGCGGACGGCCGGATTGCCCCAGATGGCATCCAGCGCGGCGTCGAGATCGACCATGCCGTGCCGCCGACCAAAGATGTCGATCGCGAGCATGCTCAGGAGACGCCGGTCGCGTTCCGAGAGCCGTGTTGGCTTGTTCGCGGCGGTCAAGAACCGACGGTAGGTCTCGACCCGGTCTGCGTCGTCGATGTGCAGGAGCCGATGGATCGCTCGCAGCAGGGTCTCCTGATGCGCATCTCCGGCCGCAACCGGGAGCCCGGCATCGCGGCGAAGCCGAGTCCAGGTGCGATCCCGTGATCGGTAGAGGTCGCCCAGACTCCGTTCGGAATCACGTAGGAACGCTCGCAGCGACACATCACCCATACGTCGCAAATCGTCGACGAGCACCGACCAATTGCCAGCACCCGCGGCGGCGCGAAGGCTGCTCAGGATCACGTCGCGGCTCTGTCGGTCGAGCTTGATTTCACAGCCGGCTGGGAGGTACGGGAAGTCATTCTCGACTTGGTCGACAAGTCGACCGTTGCGGGAGTCGATCAGTGCCCGAAGCTTCGTGTCGAATCGGAAGCGCCGATGCTGCTGACCGATGAGGTCGACCACCGTGAGCGTGTTCTTGTTCTGGTGTTCCCGCAGACCGCGACCGATTTGCTGGGTCAGGACTGTGGCGGACTGGGTTGGCCGCAGAAGCAGCACGGTGTCGACGGACGGAACGTCAACGCCCTCGCCGAGTACGTCGACGCTGAACACGCAGCGGAGCTCGCCTTGCTCAAGGCGTCTGAGGACCGAGTCACGCTCATCGGTGTCCGTCTCGCCCCACAGGGCCTCGCTAGGAAGATTGCGGTCCGCTGAAGGCACGAGCCATGTATTCCGCGTGCTTGACGGACACGCAGAACCCGAGCGCACGCATCTGACCGGGGTCCAGGAGGATCCGGTCGAGCGCTTGCAGCAGTCGCACGACCCGTGCGTCATCACCGGTGATGAAGAGGCGGTCGAGGTCGTCTGTGCGATAGCCGCCGCGCCGCCACTCCAGCGTCGACAGATCGACATCGTCGTGGACGCCGAAATACTGAAATGGCGCGAGATAGCCGTCGTCGATCGCCTCCCACAATCGGAGTTCGACGGCCGTCCGATGACCGAACCAGCGGGTGATGTCCTCGCCATCCATGCGTTCGGGCGTTGCCGTCAGACCAAGCAATTCGACTGGCTGAAGGTGCTCGAGCAACGCGCGGTAGCTCGGTGCAGCAGCGTGATGAACCTCATCGATCACGACGACCTCGAACGCGTCGGGGCTGAGCTTCTCGACCGCTTCGTTACGCAGCGACTGCACCATCGCGAACACGTGACGACCGACGAGGGGCTGCTCGCCGTCTCCAAGGATCTCGCCAAAGTCCGGGTCCTTGAGAACCGTGGCATACGTTGCCCGGCTCTGATCGAGGATGCGCCTGCGATGTGCGACGAAGAGCAATTTCGGCTTGCGTCCGAGTTGGTCGCAGAGGCGGCGATAGTCGAGCGCCGCCATCACGGTCTTGCCTGTGCCGGTCGCGGCGACGAGCAGGTTTCGGTGGCGGTTGTGGCGATCGCGCTGGGCCTGCAATTGCTCGAGCATGCGTGCCTGATGCGGCTTGGGACTCACGTCAAACGCGACGTAACCGCCACCAAGATTTCGGCGTTTAGCCCGTCTTTGACTGTCTAGGGCTTCGCGTAGCCGCTGGCCGTCCTGTTCAGGGTCAAAGGCCTCGAAGGCATCGCTGGCCCAATACGTCTCGAACGTTGCGCGCATGCGGTCGACCAAGCCGGGGGCCGCGACCTCGCTGAGCCTGACGTTCCATTCCATGCCCTGGTGGAGCGCGGTGAATGACACGTTCGACGAGCCGAGGAAGGCGGTCGTGAGGCCCCCGGGCCGGTGGACAATCCAAGCCTTCGCGTGCAGCTTGGTCCGGTCCGCCTCGTAGTCGACCCGTACCTCGGCGCCAACCTTAACCAGCTCCTCGAGCGCCTTTGGCTCGGTCGCGCTCATATAGGTCGTTGTGATGACACGGACGCGGCCTTGGCGTTGAACGACGTCGGCGAGCTCGTCGATGAGCGTCCGTATACCCGTCCAACGGACGAAACTCACGAGGAAGTCGACGTCCGATGCGCTTGGGAGTTCGCTGCGGATCTGCTGACCGATCGCCGGTTGTGCATGGCCATTGACAAGCAGTTCGTTCGCCGACAGCGCGATCATCGGGCTCGCCGGGAGGATCGGTATGCCAAGACCCACCGCCGGCCGGAGCAGACCAGTGAGCAGCCGCGGCGGAAGACTGATCGCGTCGTCGTCAGAAACGTCGGTCGCGTCGCCCGCCAAGACCTGGATCACCCTGTTCACCGCGACCGCCTGGGCGTCGACCGACTCGTCCGCGTCGTGCATGTCCTCGAGGGCGCGGCGAATAGCCTCTCCGGCGTGTCGCCCGAAACGCTCCGGCGCGTCAGCTCCGTCCAGCTGGGCCAGCTCCACGAGCTCCTCGCCCATACCTGACAGGCGCTCAGCCAGGCGGCGCGTGACCAGCTCATCACGCAGACCCGGCATCTCGTCGGACACGCCCGTGAAGATACTCTAGGCATTGGGCGAGAGGTGCATGCCTGACAGGCCCGCGGCCTGCTGCTGCCGGGACTCGGCTACGTTCGCTCTGTCTTCTCAGTTCGCCGCGAGCCGGTGGTTCTTCGTCTGCTTGAACTCCTCGGGCGTTAGGGGCGCCGGCACGTTGGAGTTCTGCGAGCTGATTGAGTACGGCTAAAAGTAGCGACGCAGATAGGCGCGCAGCGCCGGGTCGGTGGCATACACATAGGTGCCGCGGATTCCGCGGGTCAGGAGAACGGCGTAGATGTTCGTCACGAACCTGAACAGATCATCGTCGTCGTAGGTCCGGCCGATGCGAGGGTTGTTTTCCTTGCCCTTGGTGTCGTAGTAGCTCCCACGATCGAACGAGAGGCGCTCCGCGACGGGGTCATAGCGAAGGTCGTCTCCGATGATCACGCCGGCGAAGTTGAGGTCGTAGCCCTGGATCGTATGAATGGATCCGACCTCGTCTGCGGCCGTCGGGGAGTTGACCCAATCGACTGCCGTCTTGTTCCAGCGAAGGGACTCGCCGTCGATCTCGATATCGTGCTTTTCGGGGTCCTTCTTGCTCTTCCATGGCCAGGCATAGCCAGCGACCAGCCGGGCGAGTCCCGCGTGCGATTCACACTCTTTCAGCGCGACCCGTAGTTCGCTGACTGAGTCAAAGAGCCGGAGATCGTAGGCCTCGAAGGTGGCTCGCGCGGCTGGCGGGCTGTTGCTCAGAATCTGGCGGACGTACTCGATGTAGTCGCCGCCGGCGTTTACGCGCATTTGGGAGCTGAGCGCGAACTTGCGGCGCGTGCGCTCGGCTCTGGCGGTGAGCTCGTCGAGCAGAGCGGTCGGGAGATCCGCAGGCCGCACGGCTTGTGCGGCATCCAGAAGCAGTACTTGGTGCCGGCTCTGATGCTGAATCCAGTCGAGCTGCGTGTGGGCCACGTCATCGTCGCCGAACAGCTGCATGTTGATGTCGGTGAACTGCTTGTTTTGCGCTGCCGATGGCATGTTGGCCCTCTGCATGAGCCGATGTGTCTCATCGACGATGAGCAGGTCGAACCCACGCGACGCTTTGCCGACGTCGAACGGCGACAGCACCATGTCTCTGCGGAGTCCCGGCGTCCTCGCAAACACCTTCCTTACTGACGCTCTCAGGGATTGCTGAGGAATGACAAGTCCGAGGCGGAGATCTTTGAGCTGTAGGCGTCGATCATCGGTGAAGAATTCGGACAGTGCTGCCTCAGCGTCTGCGGTCTCATCCGCGCGACCGGTGGCGAGGTCCGACAGCAGCTTCATCAGGTAGATGCCAACGACGGTTTTCCCAGTCCCCGGCCCGCCGCTGACGACCGAAGTGGTCTTGCTTCCGCCGGATAGGTCGTTCAGCAACGCCCCAACGATGCTGGCAACAGCTTCTTCCTGGTCGGCAGTGAGCGCCTTGAACGGAGAGAGCTTGAACAGGTCGCTGTTCTCGATCGCTGTTCGGGACTGCTCAAATAGCTTGAGGGAGCGCAGGTGGTCAAAGATGTCCTGGAAGGCCGCGCGGTACTGATCCCGGTCGAAGTAGTCGGAATTTGTGATGCCGTCGTTGCGGTTGAGAACCTGGAATCGTCCGTCACCCGCGAGCAGACGGATCAAGAAGGACTCGAGGTCCAACGCGGCCGATTTGTTGAAGCGCTCATCCAGCACGACCCGAGCGTCGGAGAGGTCCCGCTTTTCCGGCGAGTCCTTATGTTGGCGCAGCCGGATCGCGACGTTCAGCGACTCCCCGACGTAGATCCGTTTGGCATCAGCGAGGACGTAGACCGCCGGCCAATTCCCGAAACGCGTGTCGACCTGCAGCTGCGCCGCGATCCCAGCGGCGGAGAAATGGAAGGTCCGGACCTTAAAGCTCGGTGTACTTGGCGCTGGTGCCACGTGCCTCGTCCACCGGATACTTCGACCGCGTCAGCTGGAGCTTGTTGAGGACCGCTTCAGACGGCTCAACTCCGAGCTTCGCCGCGAGGAGGTAGCAGTAGGTCAGAACGTCCGCCAATTCGTCGATGATCCGGTCGTTGGGCGCTGCATTGGCCCACTGAAAGCACTCCAGCAGTTCGCCCGCTTCGATAGCGACGCTCTTCGCGAGGTTCTCGAGGGAGTGGAACTGCTCCCAATCACGCTCGCGAACCATCATGCGCAGAGCATCGAGGGCCTCCTTCTCACTCATGGATCCGGACCCTACCAGCGACCTAGCCAGGCGCGGACAAGACGCGCGAATCCAAGTCCGGCCGCACGCGGCAGGCCCCGAGCTTCGCCGATTGCAGGGCTAGCGAGACGACGAGAGCGCCGGCTCGGGGCTTATGTAGCGCTCAGGTGCCCGCTCGCTACCTGCGGGCAGTGTCGCGAGACGTCTGGATACGACGGTCTCGGTCAGCGCCGCCTCGGCCGCCGGTGGTCAGGGCGCAAGTCGAAAATGCGTCGTCGACCACGGCGAAGCCGCCATCGACGCGCTCCGCTCACGGCAAGAGTCGGTGGAGCAGCCAGCGTCGCCATCGGTCCTGGTTTCTGAAAACAGGCGTGCGCGAGGGCGATTGGCGCTAATGCCGACTGATCTCTCCGAGGCGGTCGCGCCGGGAGTCCTCTGCCCTTGACGTCACGCGCTACGTCCGGGGCCTGTCGCTCCGGACGACCGGGCCGGCGGCTAGCCTTCGCCGCGCCCGGTTGGATAAACGGAGGAGTGGGAAGTTTGGTAGCCAAGGTCATCAAGCGACTAGCGTCCGAATGAACACCGCCCTTGTCGTGGGTGCCGGGGGCAGTTTGGCCAATGCTCTCCACTTTCGTGGAGAGCGAATGCGAAATACGCTTCCGCCGCTCGATACGACGTTTTTCGAGGTAGTCCGAGCGCGCAAGATCACCCTTAGCGCGTCTCTCCGTACCTACTTTCAGACGGTACTCGGGATCGATCCGACTACGACTGCCCTTGCCGATCGCCGTATGGAGCAGGTGTTCGCCGATGTCTTTTACGACTTCACCGAGCGAACGGTCGGAGGAGCCCTCGACGCGTACATCGACCTTGTTGATCTCTACCTTCGCGTACTTCGCGAAACTACCAACTGGCTATGCGCCGATTCTCGGCGCGGAGCCCCCGTCGGCGCGCTTCTCGCGGCCGCGGCCGACGTGTCCGACGACGTGTCGGTCATCACTTTCAACCACGACCTAGTGATAGAAAATGAGATCCACCGTCGCGCCCGGCTGCGGCCGCGATGGTGTCTGGACCAAGGCTACGGCACGATAAGCCAAGATCTCAGCTTGCTCGTCCCGACCAACAGAGTACCGGTCTTCAATGTGCATTCCGATGGCCACTGCTCGCACGCTAGTCCAATCACGATTCTCAAGCTCCACGGGTCACTCAACTGGGATGTCCGCATCAACAGTGCGCGCCCCACGGCCAACTTGCTCTCCGGTGCCATCCAGCGAGACCTTCACCTGGTGAACCGAAGGCAGCTCGTAACTCAACGCGAGTTTTACGCGCGAAAGAGCACCGGCCGTGGTCGCACGAGGTGGACGCTCTGGCCCGTAGTTGTGCCGCCCGTCTACGCAAAGCAGGCTCTCCGCGGGGCTATACAAAAGGTTTGGACAGATGCACGTACTTCCGTAGAGCAGGCTGAGCGGCTTGTTATTTTTGGCTACTCGCTTCCCGCGATCGATATTGAGGCGGAGAAGCTCTTCGAGCGGGCACTGGCCAGGAACACCCGTCTCCGCTGGATAGATGTGATCAATCCGGCTCCGATTGCGGCTGCGCGCTGGGCAGGAGTCGGGAGCAGGAAGCCTCTCCGTTGGTTTCCCTCGGTTGATGCATTCATCGACGCTGGGGGGATCGAGTAGCGGCTCGCGGAGTAACACGATCGCCTTCGTCAAGCGGGAGAGCTCGCCTTCCCCGCACACGGCTTTGGCGAGATCGCACCCGCGCGAGCACCCTCCCGACTCCAGGCAGGCAGACCGACGTCGCATTGTGAGCTCTGCAACCGATGAAACCTATCGGGCCCGGACGCGGACACGCGGACGGACACGCTGCTGGAGGTCGACGTAAAGGTCGACATCCGCGCGTTCCTCTTCCTCCAGCGCTACTGCGAGCGCATAGGACTGATCGCCGAGCGACGCCCATGGTCGACTCTGGTGGGTCACCGCGATGAAGTAAGTGTCGCCGTCATCCTCGCCGAAGAGTTGGCGTCGCATGCCGCGCACCATAAGGGTGCTGTTCGCCGTGGTGTTCGTGCCCGGCTCCAGCGCTGGGCGGCGCCGTCCAGCTGGCAGCTGGAGTGGCTGGTCAGGGTCCTGGCGCTGGTACCACTCGGCGACCTCTTCGAGCGTACTCGCCCGCAACAGGTCGAACCGCATCGCCCCCGCGAGATACTCGCGCCGTGTGCGGCGTACGGGCGGGTCGAACGCTAGCGCGATCCGGATGGAGCGGGCGGCCCTGACCCTGTGGAATGCCTGAGGTATCGGCAGCGGATGGAGCGCGACTGTGTCCGCGTTGATCGCGAAATCGCCCATCAGAACGACCCGCGTAGCCGAGCTTGCTGTTGCGCGCGCCATTACCGGCAAGCCATACCCTGCCGCGCGAATAGCGTCATCGGCAAACTCGGTAACCACAGGCCCGGGAACGTGGGCCGACAGGCCCACGAGCGCGCGAACGAGGTTGGCACTCGCGGACGGGTACGCTGCCAGGACGTCGGCCGCGAGGCGCGCGACCCGCGGAGCGGCGTAGCTAGTACCCGCGCCCATAGCGAAGAGTCGGCCAGTGTCAGTGACAGCCAGGGACACGACACCGGTGCCCGACTCGGGGTGTGCGATCTCTCCGCTGGGACGCATGACCCAGTTGCCGCCATAGTGGACGAGCTCGGGCTTGACGCCCCTGAAGACTCCGGGGCCGCTCCGGGAGAACGGCGAGATGCCGTCGGCTGGCGCAATCGCACGGGCGCCGACCGGCGTCACGCCAGCAAGCGTCGCCGGCCCGGCGCTGCGGGCAACGCTGCCGACGGTTAGGGCCAGGGCGGCGGTCCCCGGCTCCGCCACCCGGGCGCCTTCGTCAAGCACGAAGGCGGGGTAGTCGTTCAGCGCATGGTGGCCGGAGGCCATGGTGGCTGTTGCCAGCGTGACACGGTGGTTACCGGTTGGCACGACTACCACCAGATTCCGCTCCCGGATGAGGTCGTCAAGGCGCTCTGTGAGCAACGAGACGCGGGGCCCGGCATAGGCGTCGGTGGCCGTCACCGCCAGGACAAAGACGCGAACACCGTAATCGTCGTTGAGCGCGGTGATCGCCTGCTCGACGGTGCGGTACTCAGGCTGTTCGGGCGGGAAGCGGTACCCGTCATGTCGCGCCGGATCGCGCTCGATCACGCGACCCTGTATCAGAGGTCCTCCGGCAACAAGGGGTGTGCCGTTACGGAGCGGTTCCTCGAAATCGCCGTAGGCCGCCAGCCCGGCCACCATCGTCCCATGCTCGCCGAGCTGCTGCCAGGCGCGCCCCTGAGGGAATGACCGGGTAGCGAGAACCAGCCCCTCGAGGAGCCGATGCCCGGTGGCGATCGCGTCGTCGAGCACGCCTAGCGCCGGCCCGTCGCGGCGGTCAACCTCAAGGTCGTCGAAGTGCGCATCGCGCCAGGCCGAGGGGTCGAGATATGGCACCAGGGGGAGGCGGATGCCCTCGATCACCGGAACGGTCGCCAGCGCTCGCGCGGCCGCGCCGTCCAGGATGGCCCGAACGATGGGTGTGCGTGGGCGTCGGTCGGACGCCGCGATGCGAGCCCCGAGCGACTCGATCGCTGCGACGACTTGGTCGACGCGCGAGCCGGCTTCGCCGGCGGTCGCCGCTGGCCAGATCACCACGTCGGCTGGGCCTGGATGAGCATCGAGCTCTGCGGCCACGTCGGGGGCGAGCCGGTCGTCGGCGCCGTACGGCTCAATCGCTTCGAGCACCCCAAAGAACGATGACAACGGCGCCGAAGCCCCCTCCTCGTCTGGGCTGGCGGCGTATCGGGAGAGCTCGGTACCTATCTCCGGCGCATCCCTACCCGGGCTCAGCACGACGTAATCCCACTCGACCCCCTCGGTAAGCAGCTCGAGGCCTCTCCGCTGCCAGTCGTCGGCGCTCACTCGTCCCGACGTATGCACCTTGAATACGAAGGCGGGATCAACCCCTTCGAGAACCGTGATGGCCGTCGCTGCGCGGATGGACTCGTGGAGCTCGCGCTCGAGCATCCGGCCATGCCGACGTGGATTGCGTGGCGGCGTTCGCGGGCCCGGGCGCGTGCGACGTGTCGGCAACGCCGCAGCGTCGGGAAGCGAAAGGTGGTCAGCCACTCAGCCGATCACCACGGCCGCCGGCGAACAGCCTCGATCCCCGCCGTGAGGTCGCCTTGACGGACCTCGTGACGATCGTCGAGTAACGCCCGCCGAGCGGCGTCCCAGGCCGCCTGCTCGGCCGCGGCATGCGGAAGGCCTTTCAATCTGCTTGCCGCCGCATCGACGTCGAGGCCTCGATGTGGCATCGTGGCGAGGCGCCGGCGCAGCACGGCGCGGAGCTGGTGCACTGTCGGGCGCGGAAACTCGAAGATGGCGTCGAAGCGGCGCCAAACCGCAGTATCGAGCGCGGACTCATGGTTGGTCGCCGCAATGAGCAGGCTGGGACCTCGGTAGGCATCGAGCATCTGGAGCACGGCGTTAACCATGCGCTTGATCTCCCCGTGCTCGGTTGGATCATCCCGCGAGCGGCCGAGCGCGTCGAACTCGTCGAAGAGGAGCACCCAGCGTCCGCCCGAGGCGAACTCGAAGATACGCCGCAGGTTGGCAGCCGTTTCGCCCAGGTACGAGGAGACGACCGCGTCGAGCCGCACGACGGCTATCGGCGCCATGAGCTCGGCGGCGACTGCCTCGGCCGCGGACGACTTGCCACACCCAGGCGGCCCATAGAGCAGCACACGCTGTCGACGGGGAATGCCAGCGGCATCCAGCTCATCCCAGCGGCCAACCTCCCGAACGAGGTGCCGCAAGGCGTCGTCAAGGGTAGACGGGATCACGAGGTCATCCAGGCTGCGGGACGGCGTGCGGATGTCGGCGAGCGGCCATCCGCCGTCCCGATCGTTGGGCGGCTCGGGCATGGCAAGAGCAAGCTGGCCTACCGTGCCGCCCTGCCCGCCCAGGATCTTGCGAAGATCGCGGGCCAGCGCGAGATGCTGCTTAGCTTCCTCGTCCTGGATGACCGCCTGCGCGGCGCGTCGAAACGCGAGCTCGTCTCCTTCCGAGAAAGCGCGAAAGAGCTGCTTCAGTTCGCGTCCGGCCACAAACCTCAGCGTACCCTGACGTGCCGTCAGATCGCTCCGGCGAGGGATGCACAGGCTATGTGTCCACTCCTGCCCGGTCCTCCCTAGTGGTACGGCTGTCCTCACGCCAAGGGGCCGGCCGACGGCGGATGCAAATTTCGGGCTGTGCCCAGACATCCCGCACTTGGCGGCGGGTCGCACGCGGCAGGCCGTGCTATCGGCGACACCCACGCTCGGAATTGGGCGAACCTGATTGTCGGCCGCGCGCCGCCAATCCCAGTCGGCCCGGGCGAGCGCCCTGTTCGCCGTAGCGCTCGCCCGGTTCACGGCAGAGCCGGCTATCGCCTTCGCGCCGAAGGGCAGTGATCGCGCCGGCCTCACGGACCGATGCAGCCTTTGCGGAGCGGGTCGGCCAGCGGCGACCTCGCGCGGGCGGGCTGGAGAGCCAGTCCGCCCGCGCAGGTGAGTGGGGCGTTATGCGACCTCGGGCTCGTCGCCGTCGTCCTGGTCGCCCCACAGCACCTGCTCGAGGGTCTCGAGTTCCTCGCCGAGGGTCCGTTCGAGCTCGACCACCTTGGTGCGCACCTTGCCGATTTCGCCGCTGGACTTCGTGAGCCCGGCCTTGATCGAGGTGAACATCCCGAGCCGGTTGACGATCTGCTGGACCCACGGCAACGCCTCGGCGATCCGCGTCACCGCGTCCGCCCGGGTACCGCGCTCAGGCAGCTGGTCTCGCAGCCGGTGGACGAGCCACAGCGTGAGTCCGAGGCGCTCGGCCACGCTTTCTGACGCCGGATCGATGACCGTGGTGAGCGCGTGCACGCCGTCGCCGAGCTGCTTGTAGTGCAGCGGCAGGCGGCCCCGTGAGAACTCGCCGAGCCCCGAGGGCAACTCGTCGGAGTTGCGCGCGAAGTAAAGGACGATCTTGGTCCCGCGGTTCTTTGCGGTGTCCCGGAGCCCGTCGTAGAACGCCCGGGCGCTCACTCCCTTGCGCGCCCGCGCCTCGATCGCCGCCACCCCCATGCCATCCTCGTCGCTGATGAGGTGGTCGCCCTTCTTGGAGCCGGCGACCCCGCCGATCTCGGTACCGGTGCGCTCGACGGTCCAGCCGTAGACGGCCGCACCATGGTTGACGAGCTCGACGAGGTCCTCCTCGTAGCTGTCTCCGCGCAGGGCCGGGCTGTGCTCTGTGCGGGTGCGCTGCTCAAGCAGCTCGGCGCGGAGCTTCTCGACCTGTTCGGTGGCGTGCTTGATCTCCGCCTCGGCCCCCTCGCGGACCGTGCGGGCGATCTTCTCGACAAGCGGCGAGCTTTCACCGAACTGCTTGGTGAGGTCCTTGACCAGGCCGTCGATGTTCTTGCTCGTCGTGGTGCGCATGTCCGAGGCGGCCTTGTCCATGATGCCGGTGATCAGCGCCGGCGCCGATGTCGGGTCGGCCTTGTCCATGAGCTTCCGGAGCGACGCTTCGGTGGCCTTGACGATGGCATCGCGGGCCTTCGTCTGCGCCTCGGTCAGCTTGGTGAGTGCGTCCGTGGCGTTCTTCTCGAGCTGCTCGCGGGTGGTGTTCAGCTGCTGGGCGGCCTTCACGACCTCCGCCTGTCCCTCCTTGATCTGGGTGCGCAGCTCGATTTCCTGCTTGCTGCTCGTGTTCACCTGGGTGGTGAGCAGCCTCAGCGCCGCCTCGATCTTCTCGGCGGCCGCCTTGCTGTGCGCCTCCTGTCGCTCGGCTGCCTGTTCCTGATGCTCGAGCATGGCCTCGACGGCCTGAACGAGCTTCATCCGCGCGGTGTCGGTGGCGGCGATCTCCGCGGTCGTGGCGAGGTTGGTGGCGCCGATGATCAGCGCCCGCTCGACCAGCTCGGGGTGCTGGTCGACGGGAGTGGCCGCGAACAGGTCGCGGACCTCGGGCAGCACGCCGGTGATCCGGAGATTCGCCTCCAGGGTAATGCCGATGTCGTCGGCGGTAACCCTTGCCATGCGGGCCGGGGCGGGGGTGGAGGTGCCATCGCCATCCTCGGGGTGGTACTGCGGGACTGCACTCATGGGGCGTCGTCCTCCTGATGTGGACTGATGGACGACGAAGCCCGCGGACGCCATGGTTGGCGTAACGGTTGTAACGGTTACCGGATAGCGGGTAGGCTTTCTGTTGCTAAATCAGTCGCCCGGGCCGCTAGGTCCGGTGATACCGAAGCCCCGGTTCGCGAACCTCGCGGTCCGGGGCTTCGTCGCATATGGGTGATTGCGAACGCCACCATACGACGGGGCGCGGCAGGGTTCCAGGCCGGTGACACCAGCTGGCGGGTACTGGGTAGAGTTCGATCGGCCGGTCGATCGGCTTCGTGTTGATTAACTACTGCACGTGAACCGGGGGCAGCGATACCCGTGTAATGGTGCTAGCGTTACCCGCGTGCTGGTACCCCTAAATTCGCTCCGAAGGGACTGACAAGTGCCCCCCGCGGTGTCGTCTGGCGGGATCCGCCTTGGCCGGGGCGTCGGCAAGGGCCGGTACCGCGTCCGGCACCGCCTCGTGACAGAGCACTACGCCCCGCTAATCCGTGGCAAGTCCCACGGCGCCGTCAAGCTCGACATGCTGCTTCGCTGCATTGCCCTAGCCCCGGCGCACGCCGGCAGGCGCCAACCGGGTCACGTACTACTGCGGGTCTGGACCTACGAGGACCTCCACGACCTGATCAGAGATCAGGACCTCTCACAGCGTGGGACCGGAACGCGGACGGAGCAGCAGATCACCAAGCTCAAGCGCAAGTGGGTTGCTAACCAGCTCCACAAGCTCGCAGAACGCCAGCTCGTTTTGATCACGGAGCGGCCGGGGCACACGCCGCAGCTCACGGTCCTGCGCGATGACGGCAGCGGTGAGCCGTACGACGACCCCGGCGGGGCGGAGCCCTACGAGCCGTACTTCACGATCCACGGCAGCCTGATCGCCGCCGGAGAACTCCGGGCATGGGGCGCCACCGAGGTCGCCGCATACTTCGCCTGTCTGCTCGCCGAGCTTCACCACGACCGTGGCGCCGACCGCCCGATCCGACCCGGGCACGAGAAGTGGTGGCGTCCGCTCGCATGGTTCGGGAATGACGAATGGGACCCGCCGCGGAGAACCATCCTGCCGTTCTCAACGACCTTGCTCGAGGAGGGCATAGCGAGCCTGGAGCGGCGCGGCATGATCACAAAAAAGCTGGTCACCAAGAGTCCACGGGACGGGCGACGCCTGCCCCGACCCCGGAACATCTACCAAGACCGCTTCGATCAGTTCGATACGCAGGCATCCCTAGACGACCGGCTGGAAGAGTTGCTCGCGGCGATCGACGCCAAACTCGTCGATGAGCCTGCGCCTGCGAGACCAACCGCGGCCGACATCCTGATCGACGGCGTCACCAAGGGGCGGACGCCTCCGACCAAGACAGCACGCTCGGGATGACGACCAGATGTGTTGCCGACCAGCTCTACCTACTAGGCAAAGACTGGAGTCTGCACGCTGCGTCGCCAGCCCTGGTTACGGCGACGCGCGCGACCGAGCGGACGATCGCATCTGCTGGCGGGCGGCTATCGGAGCGCGCAACCGGGTAGGCGACGTGGCAGGAGCGCGTCGTATGTTGGTGTGTCCCCGCCAACGCGCTCACCTGGCGTCTTCGGACTCATCACGGTTCCCAGCCCGGTGGCCGGGTGGTCGCTGGCGTTGTCACGGATAGATTCGCGCAGGTGGTTGGCCGGCTCGATCCCAGGTCGACGTGGCCATCGCCGGCGGGGCGTGCTCTTGATCGCCACGGCCGGGAGTGCTCGGGTCGATCCGGAGTGTCGCGTGCGGCGTCGGGCTCGGCCGCCGTCGGTTGGATGTCGCGTTCGGTCGCCCCGTCGACCGCGATCGACTCGTCGGTCGAGGCCCGCTCACGGACTCCCGGCTGATCGTGGGCCGCCGGCTGTCTGGCCGGCCTGTCGGGCTCGATCGGCTCGCGGCCGTCGGGCGTCGCGGTGATCGTCCGGCTCGTGCTCGAGCGGTATGGCGATCGACGGAAGGTCGGGCTCGGTCCGGCTGATCCGTTCGGCGAGGGCTTGGAGGCGATCGCCGTCCCGGTCGGAGTCGACGGACTCCTCGGCGTAGAGGTGCGTCTCCTCGCGGGCGCGGGTGAGCGCGACGTACGTGCCCTCGCGGGTGGCGTGGGCTGAGACGATCAGGTGGGCGGTGTCGGTCGTGAGGCCTTGGGCGGGGAATGGGTGCTGGACGTACGCGAGCCGGAGCTGCGCGGCGTCGGCCTGGTCGATGCTCAGGGTGACGGGCTGTCCGGTGGGGAGCGCGAGCTCGATCGTCTGGGCGTCGGGGTCGATGTCGCGGATCGCCGCGGTGGTGCCGTTGCGCAGCGGTCCGTGATCGGGGTGGTTGATGGTGCGACGGATTTGGACCTGGTCGCCGGGGTGGAGGCTGTACGGGCGGCCGGGCGCCGGGATCGTGTCGGTGCCGAGCTCGCCGTGCTGGTGGCGGATCGCCTGGTAGCGGGCGTTCAGTTCGTCGAGGTGGTCGTTCGAGGTCTGGGCGAGCACGATCGTCGTGCGCCCGTTCCGGGTGTCGGTGTGGGCGGCCTCGAGCGCGGCGTCTTCGGCGCGGGTGAGGTCGGCGCCGGTGTGGACGCGTGCGCGGGCGGCGTAGCCGCGGATCGCGAGCTCGTGGTGGCCGTCGCGGAAGCGGGCCTGGTCGCGGCGGTCGGCGGGGTCGTGGGCGCGGAGGTTGCGGGTCAGAACGGCCTGGCTGTGCTCGGTCGCGGGTGGCGGCCTCGAGGTGGGGCCAGAGTCCGCCGGCGCCGACCGGCGGGTTCTGGTGCGGGTCGCCGACCGCGATCAACCTCGCGCCGGAGGTCTCGACTGCGGCGAGGAGGGCGTGTTGTTCGCGGGTGGAGGCGAGTGCGGCTTCGTCGTGGATGATCGTCGTCTGCGGCCCGAGGACGACCGTGCCGTTGGTGATCGCGGTCTGGAGCGCGGCGAGCGAGTAGTGGCGAGTGTCGACGCCGGCGTGGTGGAGATCGCGCGCCAGGCGCTCGGCTGCGACGGCGGCGGTGCTGGTGACGACGATGTCCCGGCCGGCGTCGTGGTGGGCGCGGGCGATGCCGGTCAGCGCGGTGCTCTTCCCGGTGCCGGCCTGCCCCTCGATCATCACGAGCTGGCGATCGCTGCAGGCGAGCATGATCGCCTGGCGCTGCTCGTCTGACAGCCGGCCTCCGCGACCCTGCAGCTCACGGTCGAGCCGGTCGGCCTGCGCGACGACGGAGTCGCGATCGAGCGCAGTGATCCGGTGGTCGATCACGCGCTCCGCGGTGCTGATGGTCTCGTGTTCGCGGGCGCGGTGCTCGCGGGTCGTGCCGCTCCCGTCGGCGAGGCGGAGGATCTCCCCGGCGTCACGCAGCTCGACGAGCGGCCGGAGCGCGTCGTCGATCGGAATGCCGGCGGAGCGCTCGAGCGCGACCGCGCGCGCCTCGCGGGCGGGGAACGTCGCGTCGAACTCCGTCAACGCGTCGAGCACCCGATCCGGCGCGGCCGGCGTCAGCGGTTGGCGCGGCTGGCGGCGGAGCACCTCGACGCGCTCGGGCGTGAACCCGATCCCCCGTGCCGTGCGCCGCCACTCCGCATCGAGATCGGCCGCGGTGACCGCGACCTTGCCGGCGCGGGTGATCGTCCCCATCAGACGTTCCTCGGCGGGGGCGAGCTGCCCGTTGGCGAGCAGCAGCTCGAGGCGCTCGTGCGCGTCGGCGGCGGCGGGGCCGCCTTCGGCGATCACCGCCCGCAGGTCGCGCTCGGTCGCGCTCAGCCGGTCGCGGATCGCGGCCTGGACCTGGTGGTGGCGGCTTGACCAGCGGTCCAGCAGCGGCTGCGGGACGCCGGCCAGCTCGAAGTACCGCTCCCCGCGGCCGGTGCCACGCTCGACCGCGAATCCGAGCGTGGCGAGCTCGCGGGCGAGCTCGGTCCGGTACGCCGCGCCGACCTCGCGCTGATGCTGCAGCCACGTCCGCGAATCGATCGCCACGAGCCGACCATCGCGGCGGTGCGCGGCGTGCAACAGGACATGCGAGTGCAGCTGCGGGTCCGGGACCTGATCGGCCACGGCGCGAGCCGTGGTGTGCCGCCAGCTCGTCGCGACCACCCCGACCGCCTTGGCATGCAGGACCGTGTCCGCGTCCACGCGTTGGCGCAGCATCGGCACGTGCCGGACCGCGTAGTCGAGCGCGCGGTCGATCGCGATCTCGTGCGCGGCCTCGATCCGCTCACGCAGCTCCGGTGAGCCGAGCGCCCAGACGGCGCTGACCGACTTCGGCGCGGAGAACGTCGCGTCCAATGCCGCGACCGCCTCACCACTGGCGCCGACCCGGCGCAGCTCGCCGCCGGTGTCGGGCCGGCGGACGTCCATCAGCGTCCGCAGCTGCTCACCGGTCACGGCCACGTTGGCGTCCATGCCGAACAGGTGAGCTCCGCCCGCCCAGCGACCCGGAGCCTCGACCCGTTCCCCGTCCTTGAGGTAGTAGTCGCCCAGCTCCGACGCCCTGGCCTTCCCCTCGAGGTACTCGGCATACCCGCCCGCCGTGCCCTTCGTGATCTTCGCGACGATCAGCACCCCAGACCCCCGACTCCCGCCACGTCCACGGCCCACCGATCCAGGCATACACTCCACGCACTGGCAGTGCTGGGGGCAAGACGTCCCAACTCGTCCCAAGACGTCCCGCCCGCGAAACGCCACCCGAAGCCCGAGCCGACGGCATCGGCTCGATCGCGATCATGACCCGGCCGGCGCGGTGAGCGCCCGCCACGGCTCGTCGCGGTGCGCGGCGGTGAGGGTGACGAGCTCCCAGTCGGTGCCGTCGAGGTGCAGCCCGCGGCCGGCGGGGATCCCGGCGATCTCGCCCGGGCGAGAGCACGCGGGTGCGCTGCGTGGACACCGTCCGGGATCTTCTTGCCGGGGTCGCTGAACAGGCTGGCGTCGCTGGTGCGCGAGATGACCTGCCGGTCGTACTCGCCGAGCATCGTCGAGACCGCCTCAAGCGTGGTCGTGTCGGCGATCCCGGGCAGCAGCAGCTTGGTGCCGAACAGCGTCAGGAACCCGTCCGCGGCCTTGCCCCACCGGGCGCGCGCCTGGGAGAGATCCTGAAGCGCGGCGAGGAGGGTGAGGCCCTGCCCGCCACCCTCGGACGCGATCTGCGGCAACTCCTGGAGCGGCGCGATGTTCGCGACCTCATCGAGCGCGAACAGCACCCGGCCGGGGAGCCGGCCGGCGGCGTGCGCCCGGTACGTTGCGCGGCGGACCTCGGCCAGGAGGCCGCAGACGACCGGTGCGACCGCGGCCTGTTCCTCGGCGGGCGCGTAGATGTAGACGGTGTCGCCGCCGGCGATGAACGCGGCCGGGTCGAAGTTCGGGTCGCTCGCTGTGGCCAGCGCGCTCTCGCTCGTATAGGCCTGGAGCGCGTCGGCTGCGGCGGAGAAGATCGAAGACCGCTCGCGGTCCTCAGTGTTCAGCAGACCGACCAGCGACCCGAACGCCAACCGGCTCGACCGCTGATCCTCCAACAGCATCCCGGGCTCGTCGAGCTCGTGACGCATCACCCAGTCCACGACCGTCTCCATCTCTCTGCCGTGCACGGCCGCGGCGTGCAGGAAGGGTGCGAGCAGCGCCTGCGCGCGGTTGGCCCAGTGCGAGCGGTCGGTCGTCCCGACCCCGACGTTCAGGGTCATCGCCCGGGCGATCACGACCGCTCCGTCCCACGTCAGCGCGCTGGTGACCGGCGACCACCGCAACTGCTCAAGCCCCGCCGGAGGGCTGCTCGCGCCGGTCGGATCGAACATCCACACCCGCCCATCACGCGCCCTGGTCCGAGCGGTCGCGCGCGCGACATCCGGCTTGGTGGACGTCGCGATCGCCGGCCCCTGGTGCGCGAGCACCGCCGGGATGATCACGCCGCTGGTCTTGCCCGACCGCGGCGGGCCGAGCAGCAGCACCGCCCGCTCCGGCTGCGCGAACCGCCACTGCCCATCCTCACCCGCGCCGAGCCACACACCGCCACCCGCGTGCGCGGCGAGCGTGCGGATCGCACCCAAGGGGTCCGCGTCGGCCGGGATCGCAGGTGCCCTCGGCTTGCGGGGTCGAGCGTGGGAGGCGATGATCGCGTCAATCACGACGACCGTCAGCAGCACGAGGATCAGCGCGATCGCGACGCTGGGCGCGCCGAAGTGGATCGCGCTCGCGATCAGGATCACCACGCCCAGGGCGGCGACCTGCACCGGCGGCTTGGCGATCCACCGGCGGCGCGGCTCGGTCTGGTGCGACGGTCCCCACCCGTCCGGTCTGTCCACAGGGCTCATGTCAGCAGGGCACCCGGCGGTTACTCCTCAAGCAGCCGCTCAATCCGCGGGCGCAGGAACCGCCACGTCCGCCCAAGCCGACTCGCCGGCAGTTCGCCGCGGCGCGCGAGGTAGTAGACGGTCGAGACCGGAAGGTGCAGAAGCTCGGCGACCTCGGAGGCGGTCATCACCTCGTCCCGGGTCAGCGCCACGCGACCAGCCTGGTCGCGCGAGCCGGTCATCTGCGGGGTCGCGGTGAGCATGCTCATCACCATGCAGGCTCGCCTGGGACGGCGCAAGGGCATCTCGGGACGTCCCCGAGGACGTCCTGGGACGACTTCGGACATCTACACTCACCCCCTGGAAATCCGCCACTTTTGGGAGGGGGAGAGGGTTTGGAGAACGAGCACCTCAGGACCGCGATCACGCGCGCGGGGCTGACGCTCGAGGAGTTCGCCGACATCGTCCAGGTCGACGTCAAGACCGTGCGGCGCTGGCTCGCCGGCCGCACCCCATACCCGCGGCATCGCACCAGGGTGGCCGGCGCGCTCGACACGACCGAGCACGCGCTCTGGCCCAACACCGTTCCGGCGCCGACCGAGTCTCCCGAGCGCGGGCAGCGCATGCCGGTGGTCACCGACGTGGTCGCGGGGTACGGATACGCGACCGACCGCGACGCGCCAAACCCCGTCGACGTCCTGCGCGCAGCGGCGGAGCGGATCGAGCTCATCGTCCCCAACGTCATGGCGGGCATCGTCGATCTGCTGCTTGCGAAGGCTGCCGAGGGCTGTCATGCGCGGGCGATCATCGAGGACCCTGATGGACAGGTCGAACCGCTCCTCGGCATCGACGGGATCGAGATCCACGCCTCTCCCGGCGCCGGGAACTACGGCCTCTACCGGACCGACGAGCAGATGCTCCTCGCGCTCCACCGCATCGGCGTCCCCAGCGAGCCGCCACCGCTGATCCTCATCCAGCGCCGCACCAGTCGCGGGCTATTCGACCGGCTCGCCGACGAGTTCGACGAACGCTGGGAACGGACGACACCGCTCCCCACCCGCGATCTCCTTCACGCGTACCTCGCCGAAGTCGAGCTCGAACGCCCGCATGAGCCAGACATCGAGCCCGAGCCCCGGCTGTCACAGTCGCCGGCGCCGCCGACCGAGCCGCGCCCGGAGCCGCCGCGCCGCTGGCCAGGACGACGGGCCTGACCCCTGCGCGGTCGGGCGCAGCAATCGGGGGGCGCCCTGTCACGAAGTCGGCGCGATTGTCGCGCGTGCCGCCGGGCCGTCAAGGTCGGGGCCCCCGAGGCTGCTGGGGCTGCCGACCGCCCGCGGCCCCTCCCCTGACTGCCCGTCGGTCACGCGCGGTGCTCCGCCGAAGTCGTGACAGGGAGAGCCCTGGCCAACCCGCAGAACGGAGCACCACCACCGTCGCATGGCACGGTTCGACGGTTACGAGGTCGGCTGGGGCGCGATCAGATCACGCAGCCAATCCGCGGTCTTCTGTTCGTTCCAGTCGCCGGCGGCGATCGCGAGGACGGCGTGCTCAGCCTGGTCGATGTCGGGCATTCGCGTCCAGTGCCAGCGGTTGATCTCAAGGAACATGCGTAGAGAGACCCACGCGGCGCGTTTGTTGCCGTCCGGCAGCGGATGGTTCTTGGCGAGACGAACGATCAGGACGGCGGCCTTATCGACGAAGTCGGGGTAGAACTCGGTCCCGCCGAACGCAGCGGCGGGAGCGTGCAGAGCGGAGTCAGCCAGGTCGAGCTTGGTGACGCGGATGAGCGTCTTGACGTCGAGGCCGGTGACTTCGGCTGCGATTGAGAGGTAGTCGACGAGATCGAGATAAGCGACCGTCACTTCGCGAGCCGCTCGAGCAGCTCGCGGTCCTGCTCGATGATCCGTCGCACGCGATCAGTAAACGCAGGGTCGCTACGCCGTCGCTCGACCGCCTCGCTGAGCGCGAGCTTCACGGTCTCGTTCAGGCTCTTGCCCTCGGCCCGCGCCAGCGCTTCGGTGTCTGCTGCGAGATCGTCATCAAGCCGCACCGTCAGGTTCTTCGCCATGACACCATGGTATCACGCCTTCTTGCGATCTCCCGGCTGCGGCGTTGCTCAATGCTCCCGTTCGGGAACTTGCGCAGCGAGGCGGTCGATAAAGCCGGCGACGGCCCCGATCGGGAACATGGCACGGCGCAAAGCCACGCTCCGCCCGAAGTCGTCGTCGTCGCCGGCAGCGCGTTCGCCGCGATGCGCGTTACGGCTTTCGGAGCGCTGCGCGCGCGAGCTCTGCGACTTCGCGACCGATCCGCCAACGGTCGCTTCGGCTGAAGTGCGCGGTCGACACGTTGCGGAGAACATCAAGAGCGCGCAGCCGGTACAGGTCGTAGTCGACGATCGGTGTGCCATCGCGGCTCTGCCAGCCCAAGTGGGTGAGCGCTGTCGCGATCGAGTCGAGCGGAAGCTCGCTGTCGGGGGACGTTGCCGCGTAGAGAAGCAGCAGCAGCGTCGCATCGGTGTCGAACCCGTCGGTGTTCGGGACGAGGCGGTCCGCCAGTTGGTTCCATAGGGTCTGCCACGCGGCGCGCGAATCATGTCCGGCGCGTGTCAGCAGTAACGAGCCCTTGTGCTTGCGGACCAGCCCCAACGCCTGGAGTGCCTTGCGGAAGTGCAGGACCGGCGTCGTGTCGATCTCGCGGTTCGCCTGCCCGATCCACCCGTGCATGGTCGGTAGCACCTCGGCGGCGGCCGTCACATCCGCGGGCTTGAGGTAGCCGCTTGCGGTGAGCTGGATCCCGCCTTCTGCGGCCCGATCAAGGAACCAGATGAAGGGCGTCAATGACGCGTGAAGCACCTTTTCATCCGGGACGGGCCGCTCGTCGAGCAGTGATAGCGCACGGGCCGCGAGATCCTCGCCGACCGGGCTGTAGGTCAGACGGTCGATCAGGGCCGCCAGTCGTGGATCCAGCCCATGGTCGCGCAGCACGATGAACGGGTTTTGGAGCGCCTCGTTCACCTCGCCCAGGTCAAAGAGCGATGGCTCCTCAAGGACTTCCGCCAGCTCATCCGCAGTCCGGCGCCCCCCGCAGTCCTCCGGGGGTGCAGCGCGGCGACCGTCCACGGCGACGGCCGAAGGCGTGCCAGCAGCCGCCGGCAGGACATTCTCGAGCCGTAGCGTGAGCTCCCAGTTATCGCCATAGTCGTAGGCGTAGGACAGGATCTCGCCCGGAATCTGGACCGCCTCGTCCAGCCGTATGGCGGCGGCAGGGATACCGCCTTCGTCCTCGAAATCGCCCTCCTCGACGTCCCAGGGACAGAGAAACACCTGACTTGAGGAACTGAACGCATCACCACCGAGCGAGAAACGCCACAGATGCGAGTCCGTCCAGCCGAACGCGGCCTGCAGCACCCGGTGGACAACATCGAGGGTCAAATCCGAGCGAACCTCCAGCCGACGCCAGATCGGTGGTTTCGCGTTCCGGAGATCGACCCTCACCACGAAGCGCTGCAGCTCTGGGAGAGGGGGTCGGCGCAGCTCGGGGCGTCGAGGTCGTGGCTGTTCTCCCGGTCGGACACCGAGGCGCGACAGAGCGCCGGCGAGCTGTCGAAGGTCATCGAGCTCAGCTCCGCCGATGATCGCGTCGAACTGGCGCAGCAGGTCAGCCTGGCGGTCGTCCTGGCTCACGCGCGAACCGTACCGGTAAGCGTGAGCCCACCAGCGACCCGAGCGTTGCTTCGCAATCGCCTCTCTCCAGGCCGAGCGGTCACGCCATCACCACCCGGCTGACAACTGCAAAATATCTCGTATTCGGGGCACTTAGGAGTATACCGCTGCCTATTGAACTGCGAAATGCCTTGTAAATGAGGTACAGTGCAGCAGCAAGATGTCGCGCCCGTCTGCTATTGCTCGCCTGTCGGTCATCGCTGAGGACCAATGGGGTCTCCTCACCCGCCAGCAGGCTGAGCTCGCCGCGGGAATCGCGCGGGCGACGGTCGAACGCCTCGTGGCCAATTCGCTGCTCGAACGCGTGAGTCATGGTGTGTACCGCCTCGCGGGCGCCCCTATCCCGGACCACATGGAACTGCGCGCAGCGTGGCTGCGGCTCGCCCCCGCCGTCCCTCGCTGGCAACGTGCGCTGGAGCAGGGAGTCGTCTCCCACCGCTCCGCAGCTGAGATGTACGGCGTCGGCGACCTCCCCGCCGACCGCCACGAGTTCACCGTCCCCACCCGTCGTCAGTCCCGCCGTCCCGATGTCCGCTTTCATGTCCGTCCCCGCGGACCAGGGCCGTGGATCGAACTGCGTGGCCTGCCGGTCACACGCCCATCTCGCATCGCCTCCGACCTCCTCCTGGACAACGAAGACCCCGAAGCCGTCGCCCACATCATCGGAGACTCGATCCGCAACGTCTACGACTACCCCGGCAGCTTCGCCGAGGCACTTGCACCCCACGCCGCGCGCTTCGGACTGCGCCGCGGCGACGGTCTCGCCCTCCTCGGCTGGCTCCTCGGCCTCGTCGGCTACCCGAACACCCAGCTCTGGCTCGATGAGGCGCGCCGCAGCCTCGCCGACCATCCTCCCGACGACCAGGAGACCGATGGTTGGTCTGAGTCGCGCAGCCCAACACTCGAGCGGGACCCATGAACGACCGCTCCTATGGCTCGCCCATCGCCTTCCGCACGGCGCTCACCGCCCGGCTGAAGACCATGGCCACAAACAGTCGCTGGACGCTGACGCAGCTTCAACGTCAGTTCGCCTACGACCGGCTCCTCGAACGCCTCTACCTCACCGACCAGGACTGGATCGTCAAGGGCGCCACCGCCCTGCTCGCCCGAGACATCGGCGTACGCGGAAGCCTCGACATCGACATCTACCGCCAAGCCGCCCACGAGCAGGCCGAATCCGACTTGCGCGCCGCCGCCGCGGCCGACATCGGTGACTGGTTCCGTTTCGAGCTCGGCAACTCACAAGTCATGGACAACGCGACCAGAGGTGCTCGCATCCCGGTCAGCGCATACGTAGGTGCGACTCAGTGGGCGAAGTTCCACATCGACCTTGTCGGCGCCGACGTCAAGATGACCGGTGTACCCGAGGACGTCCCCTCACTAGCCCGAGTGGCCATGCCCGACGTCGAGCAGCACGGCTACCGCGCCTACCCACTAGTCGACCACATCGCTGACAAGATCGCCGCGATCTTCCAGCGCTATGGACCGACACGGACGCCGTCGACCCGCTACCGAGACCTCGTCGACCTGGTCGCGATCACGACCTCAGCCTCCGTACCAGCGGACGCACAAATGGCGGCACTCGGCTCAGAATTGCAGCGGCGCGATCTGCGGACACCCAGCCAGTTTGACGTCCCCAGCCGAGACCTCTGGGAGCGCGGCTACAGCGCTGCCGCCACGAACTCGCTGCTGCCGATTGCCCTCACCCTCGACGAAGCCCTCGACGTCGTGCGCCCATTTGCCGAGCCACTGTTCGATGGCACCGCAGGCGGCACCTGGGACCCCGTCGCCCGAGCCTGGATCGACTGACGCCGACTTCCGCGGCCAACCTTGGCGAAGGGCGCACCCCCGACGCGCTTCGCTCCTCGCGGACTGAACGTGTCGTCAAAGGACCCCAGCGCTGAACTGCTCAAGCGCGTCGTGCCCGCCGTAACGCGTTCGCCGGTGTCTCCGGTGTCGGCTCCGCGCAGCTGCTCGGGGGCGTCGAGCTCGGCGCTATCTGGGCGGCATTACCTGATCTGCACGAGCGCCTGGTCTTGAACCTTTCGCATCCACCCCGTACGAAAGGATCGTGAACTCATCCTTGCACCCGTCCGCGTGTGCAACCTTCGCTACGTGGAAAGCTACGTCCCGTTCCTTTCCTAAGTGGATGGCTTAGGAAAGGAACGCATGATCCTTTCCCAAACGACGAATCGAAGCAAGGATCGGGGCGGCCGGCGTCACGCACGCGGTCCTCGTCTCTCGCTACGGCGCGTCCGGCTGCTCGAGGCTGTCTCGGCCTCGGAACGGCGGAGCCGTGGCAGCACCACCTTGAAACGCGGCGGTGAACGCGGCCGCGCGTTCGGTCGCCGGCCGGGCGTGGAGGTACCGGCTCGTGGTGGTCAGCTGGGAATGTCCCATCGCGTCTTTGATGCTCACGAGGTCGACTCCGCCGGCGACGAGCAGCGATCCGAAGGTATGGCGGAGGTCGTGCCAGCGGAGCGGGCGAAGGCCGGCGGCGTCGCGGGCGCGCTTGTAGCGGCGGCGCAGCGCCGAGCCGTCCAGCGGCCGGCCCAGGGCGTTGCAGAAGACGTAGTCGTCGGGAGAGACGAAATCCTCGCGCTGGGAGAGCCGGTCAAGTGCGGCCGCGGCCTGGTCGGCCATCGGCACGCGCCGGACATGTCCGGTCTTGGTCGTGCCCTCGACGCCGGAGGACAGCGACCGGCTGATCGTCAGCGCCGAGCCGGTCCAGTCGACGTCCCGCCAGCGAAGCGCGAGCAGCTCTCCGAGGCGGAGTCCGGAATAGGCGGCGACGCGGACCGCCTCGCCATCGCGATAGTCCTCGAAGTGCTCGAGCTCGTCGCGCGCTGTGACCGCGGGACGGTGGAAGCCGGCCTCGAGCGAGCGGGCGATGGCCTCGACCTCCTCGGGCGAGTAAAAGAGGAGCACCCCGGGCTCGGGTACGCGCCGGCGGTCGGTGCCGAGGGCCGGGTTCGTCGGCAGCGAATACGTCGTCGGCTTCATCCCGTAGTTGAACGCGGCACAGACGATCTCCCGCGCCCGGTTTACGCTGCGGGCCGACACGCCCGTCGCCGCGACCGTCCGCAGGAGCGCCTCGACGTTGGCCGGGGTGATCTTCGCCGCCGGCCTGTCGCCGAGCGCGGCCATGATGAGCCCCGCGGTCGTGCCGGTGCCCCGTTTGTGCGGCGTCCCCGGCTCGGCCAGATCGGATTGGTGCGAGCGGATCGTCGAGGGCTTGGCGCCACGGACCTTCTCCAGCCACTCCAGGTAGCCGTGCGCGAGCTCTCGGAACGTGACGCCTCGCGTGCGGCGCTCGCGCTCGACGCGCTCTGACTCGTTGAAGTCCTTGACGTAGCTACGAACGAACTCGGCGGCGGCCACGTGAGCACGCCGGTCGTCGAGGTACCCGTCGGCCACACGGCCGCGGCGTGGCCTCCAGCTGCCCGCGTCGTCACGGGTCAGCCACGCCCGTCCGATGCGCCGCTTCACCTGGCGGCTGCCGTAGCGGAACTTCGCCTCGTAGTACGCCTCGCCGCGTTGCTCGCAGACGATCAGCGCGGCGGTTGGAACGGGGTCTGTCGGAGGCATCGAACGAGGAGGAGGATCGGCGGAGTACCAGCAGAGTACCACTCATTTCGGAGTACCACTTTGAGTACCAAACTGGCCGAAAACAACCCCAAAAGCGGGGCTTTTAGCACTGTAATCTCGCCCAATTTGCGCGAATTAGAGGCCCTTTTCGTAACTCATAACCCGAAGGTCGCGGGTTCTAATCCCGCCCCCGCTACTACGAAGGGCCTGGAAACCGAGACCTCCGAGAGATCGGGGGTTTCATCGTTTAAGGGCATCTCTCGTTTGATGCCGTTTGACAGGCGTCGTCTGGGTTGACCTCGGTCGACACGGGGGGGTGTTTTTTGGTCGCTCGTGGCTCTTATAGGCATGACCGATCAAGACGCTCATTCCACAGCCGACGAACTCGATGCGCTCGTCGCCTCTCTCTTGGACTGCGGTGGCCCCCTCAGCCAGATCATCAGCTCCATGCATGCATTCGAGTCCTCTGGCCTGTCTTCGCCGGACGCGCCGCCAGTTATCGAGGTCGCGCACTCTGTGATACGGAGCGTGCTGGGGGGAGTGTCTGAGCGATACTCGGAGCAGGAGATCCGGGTCTGCGCGGAGATCGTCGAGCAGGTCACCACGGCGATTTGCGAGGAGATCTTCCTTGTCCCGCCGGCCGAGATCCACCGGATCCAGGGCGGACCGAGTGGAAGGAGCGGGCGTAAGCCGGGGCGCCGTTCGTCGCGGCGTCACCGGCGCTGATCGCCGGCGGGTGCATCGTTCACGGCATCGCGACGAGCTCGGCCGTCTCCGAGGCTCGTGCGAGCCTCGCGTCGGTCGTCAATAACGTCGCCCGAAGCTGCGCGCTGAGTTCGTAATAGAGAGCGTCCACCAGACGCAAACGGTCGCGCGTTCGCCAGACACCAATCAAGAGGCCGGCGAGGGGATGACGCACGATTGGCGCGGCCTCGAGTTCGTTGAGCGCTACCGCGACCGTTTCGGCGGGCAGCTGTCCGGCGCGATACAGCCGTCCCAACGCGGATAGGACTTCGGCATCGAGGTGCGCGGGGGCATGGAGCTCGTGGCCGCGGAGTCGCTCCCGCACAACGACGCCGAGCGTTGAGCCGATGAGGGCCTCCACTAAGGCAGATGCGTCGACGACCCAGGCTGGGGCTCGACCGCTCACGTACCGAACTCATCGCGCACCTCGTCGAGTGTGCGGATCAGGAGGTCATGCGATACCTCGTGCGCTGGCAGCCGCTCGAGACGATCGAGCCAGCGATCGGTCTCGCCCGCCGCGAGAGCGGAGCGCAGCGCGTCCTGCGTTACAGCCGAGATGCTGAGTCCGGCCGCCTTGGCCCGTTCAGCCAGATCATCCGGGAGATACACGTTCAAGCGCGCCATACACACACTATACACACACATGCGCGCTGAGTCGGGCCGCGGGTGGGGTGGGGCGCGAGGCGGTGAATGTGCACCGACGTGCTGACCGAGAGTCCAAAGCTCCCGATTTCGCCTCATTCGTCTTACCGAGATCGGGTGCGACAAGCGTGCCCCGAGAAATGGCTTTCAGAGCGTGTCGCGACATGTCGCGATATCAGTTTCTAAGCATGTTTTCAATGTACTTGGCGTAAGAAAAGTTCGCAAATTCCGAGTTAAAAATTCCACCGAGGCTTGCTGAGACTGCGATTACTCATTAGGTTCGATGCTGTTTTTGGGGGCCGGAATTGGATGTTGGTTCTCCTCGACCGGGGTGGATCGAGAGGAAACTCGGAATGCGTGCCAATCTTTCACCGCTTCAGTTTTTTGGCCTGATAGCGACCGTCAGTGCCTTGGCCTATGGCGTCTACACGGATGCGGCGGTGGCCGGGACGACGGTCTCCACGACTGAGTCAAGCGGGGCTTCGGCGTCTCTGGTGCCGGTCGGAACGAGCTCGGCGCCAGAGGCGGGCCCACCGAGGCTCGTGGACGCAACGCGGACAACCGTCGATACCAATGGGGCTTCCCGGCCACTGCGCCGCGTCATCACCACCGCCACGTCTGGCCCGTCGTTGATTCCCACGAGTGGGCCACCGGAGAGCGGCTCGCCGGGCCTTGGACAGCGCCTCGGACAGGTCGCCGGCACCACGGCGCCGGCGCAGGCCGCGCCGCCGACGCCCGCCACGCGTTCTACTCGCGGTGACATCGGAGTCACCCCGCTCATCGGCGGCCGGCACTCGGCAGGCCCGCCCACGAGCGGCACCGCCCCATCGGCGACGACAACGAAGACCGCCCTGCCGGATCCCTCGTCCGTCGACTCCGCTGGACGGACTCCGGTGGCGACTCGGGTCCATGGCCGGCAGGGTCCATTCGCGCAGCGAAAGGCGCCGCCGTCGACCGCGACGCCGACCCTCACCACGCCGCCGACCGTCACAACAGCCGCACCGACCGAGGTGCCCATCACACGACCCGCGACACAGCCCGTCGCGACACCGCCGACCGCGACGAGTCCCGTCGCGACAGGTTCTGTCGCGACAGAACCTGTCGCGACGCAGCCGTTCAGCGCACCCTCGGCTCCCGTGTCCCGGGTCAACCGAGGGCCGAGGCTGATCCAACTCCACGCCTCCGCGGCTCGGTGGCTCCGGCCCGACAAGAACGAGCTCGTGCCGCTCGTCACACCGACGGACGCGCAGCCTTCGCCCGGGCCTATCAACCCGTCGCGCGGACGGGCCGCAGGGCACCTCGGATCGGCTGTCGGATCGACCGGCGTGCTTGCCGGTGACGCCGACCTCGACCGTGGGTCGGCGACTGCCGCTGCCGATTCACCGCGATCCGAAGTGCCGTTGAGGCCGGTGCTCGTCGCCCGCACGCATGCCGCCACGGCGCCGCCGAATCCGCAGGTACTGCCATCGGTGCCTCCGGTTGAGACACGGCCGCCCATCGGTGGCGCCGCTGCAGCCACCGGCGGTGCTGTCGGCGCGGTCGCACCCTCCGTCGTGGCTGAGCTTGCCGCGCTCGCTGTTGTGCTCGCAACGATCCTTCTAGGCCGCTTCTCCCTCGATCGTGTGGCGTGGCGGTCAGCATTGCTCGTGTCGCGACTCGAGCACCCAGGCTGATCACCTCGACGCCTGATCACCAACGACGCGCGTCCTGTCGGGCGCTCGTCACTTCACGCGGGGGCAGTTGCCTCGCATGACTCCGTCGACCAATGCTCTGGTGACCGGTGGCGTTCCCGGGGCTGCGACATCAACGAACGAGGAATCAGCACGATGCAAGTCATACCGGGTGGGTTCCGCCCCCCGAAGAAGGCAAGAACTGCAGCACGGTGGACGCTAACGATCAGCGTGCTCGCCCTGGGCTTCCCGGCGACGGCGCTCGGAGCGGGGCCTGGTCCTACTGAGCCGACGACTTCGGCGGCCAACCGGGCCAGCGGGACGCCACCGCGCGCCTCCCAGGCCGGCCTCGGCCATCCAGTGCTGGCGTTCGGTAGCGGCTACGGCAGTCGCGGCGGTTCTTCGCTCGTGCGAGTTCTGCAGCGTGATCTCGAGACGCGGGGCTATCCACCCGGTCACATCGACGGGCTGTTCGGGCCGCGTACGCGCGATGCAGTGGTCGCGTTCCAAGCGGCGCACGGCCTGCAGGCGGATGGCGTCGTGGGTCCGCGAACGTGGGCCCCGCTTAGCGAGCCAGTCCTCATCCTGGGCCTGGGGGCAGGCGATCAACCCGGTGGCGAGACGTTGGTGCGTTCGCTGCAGCGCCTCCTGAGGTCTGCCGGCGATTCGCCAGGTCCGATTGATGGCCGTTATGGCGTCCTCACCGAAAGAGCGGTCCGGCGATTCCAACAAGCGCACGGCTTGCCGGTTACCGGGATTGCCGGCCCGCGCATGCTTGCGCGTGTGGCCACGCCCGAGCCATCTGCCCGCCGGTCGAACCCGCTCCCGCAAAAGCCCCCGCCGTCGACGAGACGATTGAACCGCAGCCCGCGGCCGCCAGGCTCGACCGTGGCACCGGCGCCTCTCGAGCGTCCAGCGAATGCCGCCCGCAGGGTGCCCAGAGGATCAGCCCACCGGCCCCGCCCGGGAGGTGTGCCGTGGATGATCGTCCTGGGCGGTCTCGTGATCGCCCTGGCATTGGCGGTCGTTGCTCGCTTGCTCATCGCTTCGTTGCGCCGCGCGACCGGGCGCCGGGCAGGCCGGTCCGTCCTCGCAAGGGAGGCGGCCGGCGATGTGGAACCGGAGGCGCTGGACCAGACACGCCTGTCCACGCCGAAGGGCGACCACGAAGCCGTCGCCCGAACCAACGGCACCCAGATTCACACAAACGGGCATCGCGCCAAAGCCGGTGGGGCTGGCAGTGGCAATGGCGCAAACAGCCGGCTGTCTCGGGGACAAGGGGACGATCCCCCCGAGCCGGCCGAGACCGCTCGCGCTTTCGACCTCGGCCAGCAGTTCGCGGGCCACGGGGGCGTGGTTGAAGCGCATGCGGCCAATGGTCGCGCCAGTGAGCGTGGCCATGGCACCGCCGCCTCGAACCTCGGTCGATTGCTCGAAGAGCAAGGGGCGCTGGCCGAGGCCGAGGCGGCTTACCGTCACGCCGATGAGCTCGGCGACAGCGCTGGCGCTTTCCACCTCGGTCTGCTGCTCGAAGGCCAAGGGGGCGTGGTGGAAGCGCAAGCGGCCTATGGTCGCGCCGATGCGCGTGGCCATGGCACCGCCGCCTCGAACCTCGGTCGATTGCTCGAAGAGCAAGGGGCGCTGGCCGAGGCCGAGGCGGCGTACCGCCGGGCCGATGAGCGTGGCGATGCCGATGGTGCGTTCGGGCTCGGGGTGCTGCTCAGGGAGCGAGGGGCGTTGGATGAGGCCGCGGCCGCATACGGTCGCGCGTCAGATCGCGGCCACAATGATGCGGCTCTGGATCTCGGCGTGCTTTTCGCCGAGGATGGGGCGCTGGCCGACGCTGAGGCGGCGTTCGGGCGCGCGGACGAGCGTGGCGACGCGGTCGCGGCGTTCAACCTTGGTGTTCTGTTCCAGGGCCGTGGGGCGCTGGCCGAGGCCGAGGCGGCGTACCGCCGGGCCGATGAGCGTGGCGATGCCGATGGTGCGTTCGGGCTCGGGGTGCTGCTCAGGGAGCGAGGGGCATTGGATGAGGCCGCGGCCGCATACGGTCGCGCGTCAGATCGCGGTCACAACGCTGCGGCTCTGGATCTCGGCTTGCTTTTCGCCGAGCACGGGGCGCTGGTCGAGGCTGAGGCGGCGTTCAGGAGTGCGGACGAGCGTGGCGACGCGGGCGCATCATTCAATCTTGGCGTTTTGTTCGAGGATCGTGGGGCGCTGGCGGAGGCCAGGGCGGCTTACGTTCGTGCTGGGCAGCGCGGCGACGACGAGGTCGCGGGTATGGCCCGAGCTGCGCTCCTCGATCTAGGCCCCCAGGTGGACGAGGCCAGCGCGCGACGCGCTAAGCGAGCGCAGCATGCCTAGATCGAGGTTCGTGCATCGCTCTGCTCGTTTGGCCGACCAGGCGCTGATCGTCTCGGAGCCGCTCGAGTCGGCCGCGCCGATCGACGGTAAGACCGGCCTCGGCGACGCCGCGAACCTCGCGAGGCCAATCACGGTCAGCGGCGGTGGCCCCCTCCATCACACGCAGGTGGAGGGGGTCGATCCCCGCAGGCTGCGGCTTCTGCTCGAGATTGACCGGACGGGTTCGATCTCGGCCGCCGCCGAGCGGTGCGCGATCGGCCAACCATCGGCGTCGATGCACCTTCGGACGCTGGAGAGGGCCGTCGGGCAGAGACTGGTGATCTCGGAACGGACGCGGGAGCAAGTTGACCCCCGCGGGCAAGATCGTTGCCTCGCACGCCGCACAAATGCTGGGGACTCTGGAGAACATGCGCTGGGAGCTCGATGCGCTGAACGCCCCAAGTCTGGGCGAGCTAGTGGTGGCCGCGAGCCAAACACCTAGTCTGGTCCTGATACCCCCGGTCCTACGCGACTTTGCAGCGCGTCATCCTGGGGTAAGCGTCAGCCTCCGGACCCTCCCCAGCGAGATGGTGGTCCGGGAGGTCGCACGAGGAGCCGCGGACATCGGGATCGCCGGCGAGGTGTCGTACGCCGAGCCGGTTATTCGTAAGCAGATCCTGATCGACGAGCTCGTGGGTATCGCTCCCATCGGCCTTCTCAGCGCGGACGCCGGATCGGTGAGTAGGGAGGCGTTTGCGCGTCACACCCTTCTGCTCGGTCCGGAGGGGTCCAGTACGAGGATGATCGCGGAGCGGTGTCTGGCTCGTGCCGACTACCGTGCCGCACGCATCTGGACATTCGACTCATCCGAGGCGATCAAGCGGGCCGTGGCGGATGGGATCGGCGTCAGCTTCATCTCACAACTGCTCGTGGGGGACGAGATCGAACGCGGAGACTTGGTCCCGTTCTGCATCTCGAGGCTGGAGCGGATGATGCGCCCGATCTACGTGGTCCAGCCCAGCCTGGCCGAACTCACGCCTCCAGCAGCCCGGTTCGCGCTCATGATGGTTGCTCATCGGGCGCCGGCGCCGCCGGCCAGCGGGAGTTGAGCTTCACTCAGTTCCCGAGCCTGGACGGGACGGCCCGTCCCCGACGATGTAGTGCCGAAGCACCGCTCTGCGAGTTCTTCTACGGCCCCACCAGCCGCTTGTGGCGAGCGCGAGCAGCAGCTCGTCGCGCTTGCTCTGCTGCTCGGCGCGAGCTGTGATGTTGTCTAGCTGGCTCTCGAGGACCGCAGCACGGGTCCGCACGGCCACAAACTCGTCGAGCAACGGCGCGAGGACGGGAACCAGCAGTTCACGCAGAGCGGACGTCGGGTCCTGCGACGAGTCCCGGCTCAACCAGGTGGTTCCTGATCCGGCTTGCTCAATCTCGGTCGCGTGCGTCAGATGGCTCACGTCGCGGCGGCGTTCCTCGAGCGCGGATACCAACGACCGCTTCGAGACCGTGGCCGGCGCGTTCGACGGGCCACGCTCCAGCTGTCCGCGTTTGACCATACGTTCGACCGTCTTGCGCGAAACGTCGAGCGCCCTGGCGGCGACGCCGAAGTGGACGTCATCGTCCGCTTCTGTCTTTGGCGCGGCGAGCGACATCGTGACGCCTGTATCCGATGAAGCATCCTCGCCGACGACCGGCTCCGAGTCCTCGACTACCTCCGCCTCCGGTGGCGCCGCAGGCTCGAGCCACGAAAGATCCACCAACTGCTCCAGCGGCGTAGACCCCGACAGCTCAGGCGTTGGGCGCCGTGACCGCACCGGGAGCGGGCCGTACGGGAGATCGGCGGACGAGGGAGTACTTCCGGCAGCACGACGTGGCGTGGAAGGTTGCATGGCGAGCCTCTCAGGAATCCGGTATGTCGTGTGTGGTCGTGGCGGCCGCGATGGGACGCGTCAGGGTCGCGACCGGGCGGCGTACGTACGCGACAATGTCGCGACCGTGTCGCGACATTGTCGCGCGCTGTCTGAGCGATGTCCCGGCGCGTCGCGTCATCTGTCGTCACCCGATGCGCCGGCGACTGCCGCGCTCTCCAGTTCGTGGCGGTGACGAAGTAGAAATTCCAAGTTCTCGGCGGCTCTAGCGTGGCCTTGCCGGGCGCTCCGTCGCCAGGCGCCCTCGGCACCGTCGAGATCGCCAGTCTCATACAGAAGTACGCCGAGGTTGAATGCGGCGTCGAGGTCGCCTCTGCGCTCGGCGCGCTCGTATGCGGCTAGCGCTCCAGCCGTCTCGCCCTGTTGATGGAGCATCGCGCCGAGGTTGAAGGCACCGGTGGCGGCGCCGCCCTCGTCGGCGCGGCGGTAGGAGAGCTCTTCGAACTCCGCAAGGCCCGGCACCTCGGACTCGGTTGCGATGCCGTGCTCCAACTGGCGACGACGACGCGACAGGAACAGGAGATTCGCGGCCGCCCGTACATGCCCGTGTCCCGCGCTCCGTTGCCAAGCAGCCTCGGCGCCGTCGAGATTGCCGGCCTCGTACGCGAGCACGCCGAGGTTGAACGTCGCGTCGGGGTCACCTCTCTCCTCGGCGCGCCTGTAGGCTGCCGTCGCGCCTTCAACGTCGCCGCGCTGATGGAGCACGACCCCGAGGTTGAAAGCGCCGCCAGCGTCGCCGTTCGCGTCGAGCCGGCCGAACTCTCTCTCCTCGACCTCGGACGCCGCGACGGCCGGAGCGGGCGAGCGGTCCCACGTCGGCTCCGCACGAGACGTGGCGTTGCCGGTGCCAAGGCTCGCGGCAGGCGCGACGCCGTTCGAGTGCGGCAGTAGCGGCGCAGAGGCGAAGCCACGTCCGAGGACATGGGCCGTTCGCCGGCGCGTGCGGTACGCGGCGGCGGCACCGGTGACGAGGAGCACCGCCAGTGCGCCGAATCCGATCAGGAGCGCAGCCGGCCCGCCACTGGTTGCGCCGTGGCCGGTCGGCTTGGCCGGAGTCCGCCCGCGCCTCGGCGCGGAGGTTACGCGGGTGGGTGGGGCGGATCGGTTCGGGGCACTCGAGCCGGTCGTCGCGCGCGAGCCGCTCTGTCCGCCGCAGCACAACAGCTGAGGACCCAGCGGATACTGATTCACCAACTGCTGAGGGGCCGTGGCGGTCGACGCCGTCGAGGCAGCGACAGCTGGTGCGACAGTTCCGCCGGTGACCCCGCCCAGCGCAAGGCAACTGCCGGCGATCGCAGCCACGATGTCGCGCCGTCGCGTCATTCGATCGTCACCGGAGTGCCGACAGGCAGGAGCTTCCCGAGCTTGAGGATCGCGGCGTTGGTAAGGCGGACGCAGCCGTGGGAGATCCGTCCTGGGATCAGAGAAGGTTGGTCGGTCCCGTGGATTCCCACGACTCCGCCGCCAGGCCAATCAGTGAGCGTCGGGGAGCGGGCGTTGGTACCGAATGCGAGCGGTCCATAGATGGGGTTCGAGAAGCCGCTCAGACGGTCGCGTACGTAGAACTGGCCGGGGGGCGTGGGTGTGCCCGGTGCCCCCACGCCGACTGGCGCACGAAAGATGATCCGCCCGGCGCGGTACAGCGTTGCGGTGAATCGGGCTCGGTCAATGACGAGTCGCGTATCGACGAACGACCAGCCCCCGAGTGAGCTCCGCGGAACCCAGCCTTCGGTGTCATTCGGAAGGATCGACAGACCGACGCGGACCCAGGTTGCGCCGTTTACATTGGCCTCGGCGTCGGCAACCACGATGTTTGTGGTGCCGTCCGGGGTGAGCGTGGGAAGCTGACCGACTGGGCCTGCTTTCGAACTCGGTGCGTTGCGAGCGATCGTCGCTCGCAACACGGGCGCCCACCGGGTATCGGCGGCGGGATCGCTCAGTGGGACCAGGCGGCGTATATCGAAAGCCGCTGGCAGCGCCGCCAACGGCGCACCGGCATAGGCAGAAAGCGGCATGGAGTGGCCGCGCGCCAAAACGTGGGACGGCAGAACGCGGGAGGAAAGCAACGCCGCTCCGACAAAACTGACGACGAACGCCCCAACGAGCACGACCCTTCCAAGCAATCCCGCGCTACCGCCTGACATGCCTACCCCGTGAACCGAGGCTTCGCCTTCATGCTCGTTTGCGGGTTCTTCAAAGTCACAAAGTGGGTCGAGTTGACGATCTCGACCACCTTCGCGTCGCTCAGCGGTTCATCGAAGGCGTGCGCCGCCGGTAGGAACCCGGCGAGTCGCCTGATCCAGGCCGCATGCCGTGCCTCAACCGAGTGGATCGCGAGCGCCCCGGCCAGATAGCTCTTCGATTTGATCAGCGGCGCCTGCTCCTTGTACGCGGCAGTCGCCAAATCCTCGAACGCCACCGCGGTGCTGCGGAACGTGTCCGGGTTGTCGGTGACGCCGTGGAAATTGAATGTCGGTTCTTTGATCGCGGCAGGACCGAGCAGTTGCTTGAACGCCTTGACGTGCGCGCGTTCATGCATGCCGACGACATGTGCCTGGTGGGCCAGAGCGCCGCGCAGCGCGCCGATCTGCTCGGCCTCGGTGTAGAACGAGGCCTGCAGGTATTCGAGCGACAGCGCGAAGTTGAGGATCGTGATGTCGCTCGACTCCGGTCTGGCGGACGCCGAGGCCGGCCAAACTGCCACCGCTCCGAGCGCGGCGGCCCCTGCGGCCGCCGTCCGGCCGAGAAACCCTGACCGTGTGTGCTGCGGCATGCGCTCGAACGCTTCGCGCACGGCGCCGTCGACGTCGAAATCGTCGACTTTCAAGGAAACTAGATCGCTGTCGGGCATCACTGCACGATGAACGGTTTGAAGGTTTGCTTGGCTTGGGCGACTGGGATCGGGACGTCGACCGCCACCGGTGCCGGGTCCTTCCCGGCGAGTGCGCGTGCCCAGGCGGCATGCCGGGCCTCGACGGATACGATTCGGGCCGCAGCCGCGAGCGTCTTCGGCGTGAGGCTTACCGCTTGCCCGTTGTAGACGCCGAGCCCTGTCTCCTCGAGCGATATCGCTGTGGTGATGAACTTCGCGGGATCGGTGGCCGAATCGCCGAAGCTGAAACGGGGGCTGGCCCCAGCGCTCGGCCCGAGCGCGTCGGTCAGGTACTTAACGTGCGCCTCCTCCTCGGCGCCCACGACCTGTGCGAACTGCCGAGCCTCGCCCGTGAGCTTTCCGCCGGCAAGCGCCGCGGCATAGAACGCGGCCTGGAGTCGCTCCATCAGCAGCCCATACGTGAGGATCTCCCGGTCGGTCGCGGCGGAGCCGCCCGAATCCGCAGATGCAGCCAGCTGGGCACCGCCCACTCCGGCACCTGCCAGCGCGCCGACCATCGCAACGGATCCCTTGAACAGGCTAGCGCGCGACACACGCGCCATAAGAGGGCCGCGTCCCTGATCGGCCGACTCAATCCGAGGTAGGGCACCTCTTACCATCTCGGCCTCCTCTCACTAACTACCCTGCATAACTACCCCAAATCGATCATCGCAGACAAAACGTGCGATTGCCAAGGCGACCATAACGAATTGTTCGTGCAAGTCCTAATGCCTGGTAATGCGAAGTACACCTAACTATCCGAAAGGGTGATGACTGCCATCGCGCTATCGAATGTCTCGTAGCTGTCATCGTGGTATCGCGTCGCTCCGCGATGGTTGACTCGTCACGTGCATGCCGATGAGGATTGATCTGAGGTTTACGCTCGCGCAGCTCCCGGCCCTGGCCACCTCGGCGGTGCTTTTTCAGCCGGCCGTCGGCTGCGAGCCCCTCCTCGATCTTCGGTCAGCGTCGCGCATGATGCTCGTCCGCGTCGAGGATCACCGGACGAAGCGCGAGATCTGGGGAGACCTCGAGGGATCGATGGCAGCGGACTTCAAACGAAAGCGATCGCTCGGCAAGGGCAAGCGCCCAGACGGCCGGGGCGGCGGCTCAGCGGATCCCCGGATCCGATCCGATGCCGGTTACGGCCATTCACGCCCCGCACGCGGTCGAGCATCGATGGCGAATCACTAGCCAGTACTGAGCCTGCCGGGCGTCAGTCGGCCGATCGTCGGCGGCGATTTTCGCGCTCAACACGTCGGTTGTGCTCGATCTCCCATCGTGGCGCGTATAGCGGCAAGGCTTCATTGCCATCGACCGCGATAACCGTGCGGTCGCCCAGCGGCTTCTCGAGATACACGTGGACCGGGCAGTCCCAGTACTCGCGGTCGTCCCACGATTCTTCCCGATCCTCGAAGCACAGGAGGACCCGGACGTCCACCGTAGCCTCAGACTCCTCGACGATCGCCTCGCATACGCCGTCTGTGCGGGGCCGAATCCCTACCCTGAGCTGGAGCCGTCCCGGTTCGCGCTCGCGGTAGCCGAGCAACCGTCCCACACGTTGCGGATTGCGGATCGGGCACTTCGGCGCCCATCGGTCTAGCCAGGCGCCCTCTTCGTCGTGCCACGCGTTGTTCCAATCTGCGCCGGGCTCGCCGTCCCAATCCTCATCACTCGATTCGGTGCCCATGGAGCGAGTGTGCCGGCCCGTCACCGAGGTCTAGATGCCGCAGGGTCCTTTGTGACGCACCCGTGACCCAATTGGAACGCGGCGTAACAACTGGCGCGTCCCTGGGCTGACAGCCCGGCTGCCGCGAGTCGCCGACCACGCCATCGATCGCCATCTCCTTGACCCTCCGGCGGACGGTTTCCGCACGCGTCGAGCGAGCTCAGGAGCTCCCCGCGCGCCAGCGGCCTCCATCCGCGCTGGTGCAAGATGATGGGGAGCGAGTCGCCGTCTCCGCATTTCTCTTCGGTGACGCCCACCTAGCTACCGGTGCTGTCCAACGAAGCTCAAACGCGCAGCACAGGGCGGCGCCATCCTGCACGTGCGAGGCGCCCGCGACGGCTCGTGCGGATGGCTCTGAATGACGTCGGACCGAGCGGGACGAACACCGTCGGGCACTTTTGAGAGCTCGGCCAGCGGCCGGGCTCTCGCTCTTGGTTGCGCCAGGAGAGCTTGTTGGGATCGATGAGGTGGGTTGAGGGGACCTCGCCGCTGTTGAGCTCGATCACGGTGATCCGGTCCTCATCGGCGAGCGCGAGGACGCGTGTCCCGGCGTGGGCGGTGCCGACGCCGAGGTGGTGCATGCGGGCGGCGCGGCGGAGGCTCATCTTGCCCTTGGTGTCGAGCCGGTCGTATCTGATCCGGTTGTGAGCGCGAGCACGCCCGTCGGCCGGGGCGGCCTTTGGTGTGGCCGATATGCCTGGCCTGGTGTGCGGCGGTCCAGCCCGGTGGGGGCGCTGCTCGTTGTAATGCTCGCGGAACGCGTCGAGCTGCTGCTGAAGCTCCGTGGGCCTGCGCGCTGTCGGCCTGGCAGCGAGCCAGCGGTTGAGAGTCTGGTGAAAGCGGTCGATCTTTCCTGCGCCTGGGGATGGCCGCGAGACCCGTTCTTCTGGCGGATGCCGAGCATCGGGAGCAGGTATTCGAACGCGTTGCGGCCACCGGTGAACGGGGATGTGTAGACGCTGCCGTTATCGGTCAGCGTGGATGCGGGCGGGCCGTGCTGATCCACAGCCGCGAGGAAGACGGCCACGACGTGATCGCCGCTCGCCGGCTGATGGACCGTGCAGGACAGCAGATACCGAGAGTGGTCATCGAGCCAGTTCAGGACCTCCACATCGCTGCCGCCGAGAAGCCGCGAGTGGGTGAAGTCCGACTGCGACATCTCGTTGGGCTGGCTGGCTTGGAAGCGGGTGTAGGAGCTGCGGGGCCGTTTGCGCGGCTCGGGCGTGATCAACCTCGCCTGATGCAGGGTCCGCCGGATCGTGGAGGTCGAGCCCCTCCCGTTCCAGATGCCACGCGATCGTCACCGGCCCCGCGTCGAGCCCGTCGGCGGTCAGCTGCGCGCGCAGCGCGATCACCCGCTCGCGGACCAGCACTGCGGTCGCCGCAGCGTTCGTTTTCGGACGGCGCGAGCGAGGCTCGACGCGTCCCGACCTCCTTCCCGATAGGCGACCAGAAGACGATGGAGATGCCGCCGGGAGAACCCGCACTCGGCAGCGGCAGCGGTCACGGACAGCTGCTGGGAGACGACCTGGAGAACAGCAACGCGAGCACGAGTCAGCCCACCCCCGGACGGCCGCGCGCGGCGATCGCCGCTACAGCGTCGCCCTACGGGCTCCGCCTCCGCGACGACCGCCGCAACCCCAACCCTCGACCTCTCCGCCGGGTGAGACCTATGTCGCGACTCATGAGGGACATATCACCTGGGACATATGTCGTGAACCCAGACACCGCCCCCGCTACTCATAACACGAAGTCGCGGGTTTCACGTCGGCGGCGAAGGCGGCTCAGAGGCGGCGAACATAACGACCATCGCGGGGGCGCGGTCGAGGCAGCGCTCGCTCGCCGAGTGGTGGAGCGGAAGCAAAGCGGCGGCTGTCACCATGACGAGCCACCGCCTCCCGCGTCGTTCTTGCGTTTAGCGGTGTCGATGAGCCTGGCGACCCAATCGATGCCCTTGACGAGTTCGAACGCCACCTTCGGAACAGTCATCATATCGTTCTTTCCGCTGGGCGTAAAGACGCGATAGGTTCTCTGTGATGTCGGCCCAGGGAGGTTAATGACCGAATCCGCAAGGGCGCCGGTTACGATCATGCCGGCATGGCCAGTGGTGGAATTCACGTCCTCTGCGACGATGTCGCCATCAAGCAAGGGTGAGGGAAGTGATGAACCGGCCGAGTTTCGGCGTCCCCCCCAAACGCGCCAGTTCGGTTTGGTCTTGAGCTCCGCGAAAAAGCCACTGACGTTGCGATTGGTCGACACGTTCGTGCCAGGAACAGCCCCGTAGCTTTCGATCGGAACGTCGATACATACCTTGTACTGGACGTCTATCAGCGATTTGGAGGTCCCGCACTTATCGGTCGTAACGGAGGCGTCGCCACACACGTAGCCCTTAAACGGCTTCTTGTAGTGGATCCCGTCGGAAATGCCCTGCTCCGTCGCATCGTCGATAGCACCGTTGAGGTTGTTATCCCGAAGATCATTACCCCAGCTGTCAAACCAGATCGCGGGATTCTGTTGATTTGCGAGGTTTTGCGCGTTGGCCAGTGCTTGTAAGGCACCGCTCGAAGGCGAGGTCGGTGATGCTTGGGCCGAGGCGATGTTCCCGGACAGACTCGTGTCCGCCTGAGAGGCGGACGACATGGGCGTCGTTGGTTGGTCGGGCGAAGACGCAGCGGTCTGGTCGCCGGCGGACGACGGACCCGCTGAACTCGGATCTGACCTCGTGCCGGCGTCATCCGAAGCCGCGACCTGCCGCTGGACCGCGACGTGCGGTACTCGTGGCCGTTGGATCTCGCCCGCCTGGCGTCTCTGCACCGCGACACCTATCTGCTTCGCGGCCCGGGCCGCCGCGCCGATCGGCTCTTCCGCTACCTCTGGTTGAGGCATGCAATCACGATCGGACGCCGCTGTGACGGGATCTCGGCGGGCGTCAAACAAACCGCGTTGCCCGGTACTTCGGGGGCGAGGCTGGAACAAGCCCGTGGAAGGAGCGTCCGGGCTGCGACGCCGCGCTTCGATTAACGTTGAAACCGCCGCGTTGCCAGCCACTCGCTGCAGAGCAAGCACGGACTGCACTCCAAGTACGGCGTGCGCTTGCGGACGCACAGCTGCTGTAACCGCGGGATCAGGTACGACACTGGGTTCAGGAGCATCGTGATCGGATGTCGTCCGGTCAGGCATCGAGGCGCTTCGGAGCCCACTGAGCATTCGTGGCCAGGAATGTGTGCCGAGTCAGAATGTCTGAGGAGGCGTCTGCTGGGCCAAAAGAAGAGGAATGATCTTTCACGTCACTTATCGCGCAAAGCGCGGTGGGGCGACGATGGCATTTTCTGGAGAGCGATGGTGCGTCCGGGCGGCGTTCGAGGCTCGGTCGATTGATCGCGGTTCTCCTCCCAGTAATCACGCGCATCGGCTCGGCGCGGTGGCGCCCGGCGGCTGGCATAGGTTCGTCTGGCGCGGCCCGGTGGAAGATTGCATTGTTATCGCGAGTACCTCGCCCACGTGCTCCGGTGCTTGGATCGCTACGACGACGGTGGTTCCAGCATTCAGCCGACTGTCGGCGAAGACGTGTGTGAGGTCTTCGTTGGCGGTGCGAGGCCGAAGGTTTTCGGTAGAGAAGGGACATCCGAGGCCTCGGCACCGGATCGTGACCTTGGGGTGCGCTGGGAGTTTGGAGATCGTCAGCGAGTTGACGGTGCTGATGTTCCCTGTGTAGGAGACGTTGTAGGCGATGATTGAGCTGATCCTGGGGTATTTGAAGCCGACCGGGAACGTCGAGCTCGCACCAGCGAGGTGGAGGGTGACGGGCACGTTGTAGAACTGCTCGAGCAGCCGACGGCCCACCTCATTGAGCCGCAGCGCCACCGCGGCCGTTGTCCCGCCGACCACCGAGAACGAGACGCTATTGACGACGCCGACGGCAACGGTTCTGTGCTTTGGCGTCGTTCCCTTCCGCGCGATGACCCCGACGATCTTGGCGCCTGTCTTTTGCTCGCGGGTTGTTCCCTCCACGTGTCCGGTGCACGCCTGGGTGGCGAGGCCGTGGCATGTGATCAGCACGGATTCAACCGGCCCGGGCGCGGGCCTTGCCGAGAACGAGAGAGTCGGCGGCGGCGCGGCGAGCACGCCGGACGTGGGGCTCGATACGGCCGGTTGCGGCGCTCGTCCCGTAGAAGTTGGATGCGCTCTCCTCGACCAACATGGCGTGACCAACATCAGGCGGGGTGAGCGTGTACGTCTGGCCGGTCGCTCCCGGGATCGGAGAGCAGTTAGCCGTGCCGCTGCATCGTTCCCACTGCCGGGCAAGGACGGTCGGGCCGTTGATCCACGAGGCGTCCTGTGCGGTCAGGACTTCGCCGTCGACAACGCCCCCACTGATCGTCGGGGCCCCGGTAGCGAGCGGCACGGGTGCCGTGATCGTCACCTGCGGGGTGCCACTCGTGTCGAGCTCGACCTGCGGCGCCGGTAGCCCGGCCACGAAGCTCGACCCGCCACCCCCACCGCCATCGGTACCGCAACCCATCACGCCCGCGCCGGCGCCGCCTCCTCCTCCGTACCAGCCGCCGCCGCCACCCCCGCCCCCAGACAGAGGGGTCTCGATCTGCCCATCGGCGCCCACGCCGAATCCGCCAGTCGCAGGAGGAAGCGTCGAGCAGTCGTTCAGGCCATCTTCACCGCCGGCGCTCTGCGCTCCCGGCTGACCGCCATCGCCGCCGCCGGCCTCGCCGGCGGGACCACCCGCCCACCCGGGACCGGTCCCGCCGCCGCCGGCGGCGACGACCAGACGCGAGTCGAGCGGGCTCGCAGCGGTCGCGCAGCTCGCGCCCAGCGCTATCGAGCACGTACGAACGTCACTTGCTCCACCTCCGCCGGACCCGTCGTTCGCGGGGTTCTGCGAACTAACCCCGCCCGCACCGCCCCCGTTGAACCCACCGTCCGGGGTGCCGCCAGCCCCACCAACCTCCACATAGAGGGTCCGCTGCCCAACCGGCAGAAGGACATCGGCGGTGACAATCGCTCCCTCACCACCACTCGCGCCGCCACCCGGCGCGCCAACGGCGACGACGTTCACCGCGGTGACGCCAGCAGGAACGGGCCATACCTGCTCGCCATCCGTATAACCAAACTCGCTCGCGCGCGCTGTCGCTGGAGCCAACGCAAGAACGCCGCACAACACCAACCCGGCGAACGGCGCCGACGCCCCAAACGTTCTCATAATGGTCCCAACTCGGCGCCACCAGACGCGTCTGCGGAAGGCATCGGTGCGCTCGAACTGGCTTAACTTGTCCGTTCCGAACCTACAGGCGGATCGGGCCGTTCGGCAATCAACCTACCGCGGCACACGGTTGGCGACGCTCCGTCTGCCCAAGGACCAGTCAAGTCGGATGTAGGGGTGTAACGGGGTTGCGCTCGTCGGCGAGGTAGCGGGCGGTCAGGCCTCGGGGAACGTGGTCACCTCCTGGTTGGGCTTGTCGCGCGGTCGCCGGCGTCGCGAAATGCGTCTTTCCGCGCGCGTCCTCGAGCGCAGCATCCCGTACGCCCGGCCCTCAAGGTCCAAGCCGAGTCCCAACGGCCCCACGTAGGCGTTGTCGAGGACGCGCTTGGCGATTGACAGCGCCAAGGGAGACAGGCGCCGTGAGCTCTCATCATCAGCCGGCGACTCCCCCGGTTCGCGTCGGGCAACACCGCCGATCAACGGCAGAGCCGGGTGGTCGCGGCGCCATGACGCTGGTCGCTGGCACGCGCAGGGGCGGCACGTTCGGCGGCCGATACGCGGGACGCAACTGCCGCGAACCCTCGCCCGGCGCCAGCCACGTTCGAGGCCAGGAAGGGGGATTACTCGGCCGAATCTGACCGTACGGTCACGTTTCGTCAGACGGAAGGTTTCGGCGCAGAGCCTTGACACGGGCGCCGCGGCGCGGTTGTCTATCGCCGCACCACCAGCGAAACTTAGTTCCGTCATGCGAAACCAAGGCCCAGTGCAGTACCGGATCGGCGCGCTCGAGCGGGCGCTCGAGATCATCGCCGCGATCGGGGATGCGGAGGAGATCGCGCTCGGCGTTCTGGCCGCCCGGCTCTCGATCCCGAAGGGCAGCCTGCTTCGCCATCTGCGCGTGCTCGAGGCCGCGGGTTACGTGACGATGGCGCCCGAGACGAAGCTCTATTCGCTCGGGCCGGCGCTGATTCACCTTGGGTTCGTGGCGCGGCAGCGGCTGCGCATTCCGGAGCTGGCCACGCCGGCGATGCGGTGGCTGCGTGACCGTTACGACGAGAGCGTGCACCTCGGCATCCTCAGCGGCCCGGACGTGATCCACGTCGCGGTGGCGCCGAGCAGCCAGCCGATCAAGATGGCGGTGCCGGTGGGCGAGCGGACGTACATGCACGTGTCCGCTCTGGGGAAGTCGCTCGTGGCCTGGGCGCCGCCCCCGCGGCTGAACGAGATCGTGGACGAGCGCGGATTGCCCCGGCTGACCAAGCGGACGTTCACCACGGTCAAGCGTCTGGAGTCCGAGCTCGAGCGCACGCGCGAGCGCGGGTGGAGCATGGACGACGAGGAGTCCGCGGAGGGTCTGCGCTGCGTGGGCGCCCCGATCCGGAGCGAGCGCGGTGACGTGGTCGCCGCGATGAGCGTGTCGGCGCCGGCGACTCGCCTCTCCCGCGAGAAGGCCGGCGCGGTGGCCCTCGTGCTGTGCAAGGTGGCGGACCACGTCTCGAGCCGGCTCGGCTGGCGGGGCGCGGGCGGCCGGCCCTCGTGGGCCGCGGCGGCGCCGTGGAGCACGGAGGAGACGAGCCCGAGCAGACGACCCGGCGACCTCCGCTCCCACGCGGTGTAGCGAGCGCTCATGAAGATCACCGAGGTCGAAGCGATCATCCTGCGCCAGCCGGGCGAGATCGATGTGACGATCGCGGACGGGAGCCAGGACGCGCTGCTGATCCGCGTCCACACCGACGAAGGCATCACCGGCTATGGAGAGGCCGACTCGCTGCCGACGGTGGTCAAAGCGATCATCGACGCTCCGCGGTCGCACAAGTACGCCTCGGGACTGGGCGCGCTGCTGATCGGCCAGGACCCGCTCCAGCCCGGCCCGCTCCAGCGGCGCCTCTATGACGGCAGCATGTACTACGGCCGGCGCGGTGCGGTGATCCACGCCATCAGCGGCCTCGAGATCGCTCTGTGGGACATCTTCGGAAAGGCAACCGGTCAGCCGATACACGCGCTTCTCGGCGGTGCCCATCACGACCGCGTAAGGGCGTACGCGAGCACGCTGATGCCCGACACGCCAGCCGAGGTGCGGGCGGTCGTGAGCGCCCAGCGAGAGGCGGGGTTCACCGCGGTCAAGCTCGGCTATGGCCCGCTCGGCCTGGACGCCGAGCTCGACGTGAGCCTGGTGGCAGCCGCGCGGGAGGCGGCCGGCGAGGACGGCGACGTGCTGATCGACATCGGCCTGGGCTGGCACAGCGCGCGGGACGCGATCGAGCGCGTGCGCCGGATGGAGGAGTACCGCCCGTACTGGATCGAGGAGCCGTTCATGCCCGACGAGCACGGGAAATACGCGGCGCTCGCCAACTCGGTGCGGACGCCGATCGCGGCGGGCGAACAGGAGGCTACGGTCGCCGACTTCCGCCGCCTCGTCGACATCGGCGTCGAGGTGCTGCAGCCGGATGTCACGCGCGCCGGCGGCATGCTCGAATGTGGGCGCATCGCGGAGCTCGCGCGCGTCAGCGGGCGGCGGTGCGTCCTGCACGCCTGGAGCACGGGCATCATCAAAGCGGCGTCGCTCCACGTCCTGGCGGCGATGCCCGACGCCGAGCTGTTCGAGTACTGCGTGCAGACGACCGAGCTCAACCGGCGGCTCGTCACCGAGCAGTTCCCAGTCCGGGATGGCTGCGTGAGCGTCCCTCAGGGTGCCGGACTCGGAATCGAGATTGACGAGGACGTGGTCGAGGCGTGCCGGATCCGGACGCCCGGTCCAGTCGAGGCCCGGGCCTGATGGGCCGCCGGCGGTGAGCTCTCCGGCACCCGCCGTCGTCGGGCTTGGCGAGGTCATGCTGCGGCTGTCCCCGCCCGACGGTCGGCGGATCGAGAACGCCGAGGCCCTGAACGTGCACGCGGCCGGCGCGGAGGCCAACGTCCTGGCCGGGCTCGCTCGCCTGGGCGTCCCGGCGGGGTTCGTCACCGCCTTGCCGGACACACCGCTCGGTCACCGGGCCGGGGCCGAGCTCGCCGCCGCCGGAGTGGAGCTCGAGCACGTGCACTGGGTGCCGAACGAGCGCATGGGGACGTTCTTCGTCGAGCAGGGGGCCGGGGCGCGCTCGACGACCGTGCTGTATGACCGGGCCGGGTCGGCGTTCGCGCGCCACGCCGCCTGGCCGGACGGAGCGCTCGGCGGCGGGACGCGCTACGCGCTCGTCTCCGGCATCACCCCGGCGGTGTCGCCGACGGCCGCCAACGCGGCCGCCGCGATGGCCGACGAAGCCGACCGCGGCGGCGTCGCGCTGTGCGTCGACGTCAACTACCGCGCGCGACTGTGGTCGCCAGACGATGCCCGGGCGGCCCTCGCGCCCCTGCTGGCGCGGGCCGCCGTGGTGGTCTGCGCCGGGCGCGACGCCGAGACCGTGTTCGGAGCCGATCCTGACGACCCGGCGGCATTTCGCACCCGCCACGCGCCAAACGCAACCGTCTGTGTGATCACGGCCGGGGACGCCGGATGCCGCGCCGTGGCGGAAGGCGACGAGGCGATCGTGGTCGAGGCGATCCCCACCCAGGTGGTCGGCCGGCTTGGCATAGGGGACGCGTTCGTGGCCGGGCTCCTGGATGGCCTGCTGCAGGAGCGGACGGTCGAGGACGCGCTGCGGACCGGCGCGGCGCTCGCGGCGCTCAAGGCCACGACGCACGGCGACGTGTCGCTGGCGCGGCGCGAGGACATCGACGCGGTGCTCGCCGAAGCGCCTCCCGCCCAGGTGCTGCGATGACCGCCAGCCACACCGCATCAGAAGAGGGTGCCGTGTCGTCCACCGCCGCGGCCCGCTTAATCGCCGATTCGCGGCTGATTGCGATCGTCCGCGCCGACACCGAGCCGGAGATCGTGGCGGCGATGCAGGCGCTGGACGGTGCCGGCGCCCGAGTGGCCGAGGTCAGCCTCGCGACCTCCGGCGCGCTGGCCGCGCTCGAGCGGTGCGCCGAGGAGCTCAGCGATCGTCTCCTGCTCGGCGCCGGCACGGTCCGCACGCTCGGCGATGCCGAGCGCGCGCTCGAGGCCGGCGCGCGGTTCCTCGTCTCGCCGAACCTCGACCGCGATGTCTGCGCGCTCGCCCGCGAGCGCGGCGTGCTCCATCTCCCGGGAATCTTCTCGCCGACCGAACTGGCCGATGCGCTCGCCTCCGGTGCGGAGCTGATCAAGCTGTTCCCGGCCGGAAGGCTCGGCCCCGGGTACGTCCGCGATCTCCTCCAGCCGTTTCCCGACGCGCGACTCGTGTCGACCGGCGGAATCAGCCAGCGGAACGCGCGCGAGTTCCTCGACGCCGGCGCGGTGGCCGTCGCGGTCGGCTCGGCGCTGGTCGGGCCGGACACGATTCGCGAGCCCGACCGGATCCGCGCAGCGCTGCGCGAGTTTCAGTCCCTGATCAGCGATCGCACGTCAGAAGAAGAAGAGAGGCCACATGGCGATTGAAGGAATCCTCCCGGTGATCCCGACCCCGTTCCGCGAGGGACGCTTCGACGAGGGCAGCTTCCTGCGAATGCTCGAGCACATGCTCCCGTGGGTCAACGGATACACGCTGCTTGGCAGCACCGGAGAGGCGCCGTCGCTCACCACGACGGAGCGCATGCGGATCGCCGAGTTCGCGCTCGAGCACACGCCAGTGAGCAAGACGGTGGTCGTCGGAGTCACTCACACCAGCCTCGCTGACACCGTCGAGCTGGCGGTGCACGCTCAGGAGCAGGGCGCGGCCGGAGTGCTGTGCGCGTCGCCTTACTACTTCGCGAACACGGCGTCCGGGATCCGCCGCTACCTCGCCGCGCTGGACGACGCGCTCGCGGTCGAGCTCGTGCTCTACGACAACCCGGTCAGCACCGGGACCAAGCTGCAAGCCGACCAGGTCCTGGCCTACGCGCGCGACCTGCCGCGCCTGAACACGGTCAAGCTGACCGACCACGACCTGTCGAAGATCGCGGTCTGGCAGCAGGCGGGCCTCAAGGTGCTGGCCGGCGACGACCCGATCCTGTTGCGGTACCTCGTCGCCGGCGTGGATGGCGCGATGGTGATCGCCCCCGTCCTGTTCCCGGAGCCGTTCCGGCGCGTGTGGGATCACGTGCAGGCAGGCGAGCTGGTGAACGCGCTGACGACGCTCGGCAGCGAGCTCCTACCCGTCCTGCACGTGTTCGGGATCGGGGATGAGATCGCCACGAGCAAGGCGCTGCTCGCCCAAATGGGCATCTTCGAATCCGCCGAGGTGCGGCCGCCGCTAGAGCCGGCCGATGCCAAGCGATCGGAGCTCCTCCGGATTGCCCTGGAGGCCGTCACCGATCCGGCTCTGAGGTGAGTTCGCAATGGACATCGGGCCAGGAAATTCGGGTCGGTCCGGTCCCGCCGGAGCCAGTCCGGGCGATCCGTTTCGCGATGCGAAAAGCATGGGCGCCGCGTGTTGACACCGACTCGCAGGCGCTGTTTGCTCTCCGGCACACGGACGAAATGAAACGAAGTTTTGCAATGCGAAACCAAGTGATCGATCCTCGCCGGGATGGAGATGGGCGGCGAGCGTGAGGCTGGCCATCGACACCGGCGGCACGTTCACCGACCTCGTGATCGAGGACACGGACCGCCGCGGTCTGTACAAGAGCTCGACCACGCCCGGCAACCCACTCGAGGGAGTCCTGAACGTCCTGGACGTGGCCGCCGCCGACCGGCGTTGCACGACACGTGAGCTGCTCGAGCGCACCGATCTGTTGATCTACGCCACGACCCGGGCGATCAACGCGGTGATCACCCAGACGGCCGCCCGCACTGCGCTGCTCACCACCGAAGGCCACCCCGAGACGCTCGTCTTCCGCGAGGGCGGCCGGTCCGGACCGTTCAACCATCGCCGCTTCTACCCGCCGCCGTATGTCCCGCGCCACCTGACATGGGAGGTGCCCGAGCGCATCGCGTACGACGGCAACATCCTACGCGCGCTTGATGAGCCGGCCGTGCTCAGCATCGTCGAGGAGCTCGTGGCCGAGAGGGTCGAGGCGGTGGCGGTGTGTCTGCTGTGGTCGATCGCCAACGGCGAGCACGAGCGTCGCGTGGGCGAGCTGCTGACCGAGCACCTCCCGGACGTGCCGTTCACGCTCTCGCATCAGCTCAACCCGACGATCCGCGAATACCGGCGTGCCTCGGCTTCGGCGATCGACGCCTCGCTCAAGCCAATGATGACTGCGCACCTGGGCGAGCTCGAGAGTACGCTGCGCGGCGCCGGCCTGGCTGCTCCGGTGGTGATGGTCACCTCGAGCGGTGGGCTGATGCACGCGGCCTCGGTAGCCGCCGCGCCGATCCACTCGATCATGTCCGGGCCCGCGATGGCGCCGATCGCCGGCCGGCATCACGCGGCGCAGGAGGCCCAGGCCGAGAGCGCGATCGTCACCGATGCCGGCGGGACGAGCTATGACGTCAGCCTGGTGCGCCGCGGCCGGATCCCGCGCACGAGAGAGACGTGGCTTGGACCGCGCTTCACCGGCCACATGACGGGATTCCCTTCGGTCGACGTGCGCAGCATCGGCGCCGGCGGCGGCAGCATCGCCTGGGTCGACGACGGCGGGATGCTCCACGTGGGCCCCGAGAGCGCGGGGGCGGACCCCGGGCCGGCGTGCTACGGCCGCGGCGGCGAGCGCGCGACGGTCACCGATGCCGCGCTGGTCCTCGGCTATCTGGACCCGAGCACGTTCCTGGCCGGCGCAATGGCGCTCGACACGGCTGCGGCCGAGCGGGCGATCGAGCGGTTCGTCGCGGAACCGCTGTCGCTCGACGTGCACCAGGCGGCGTCGGCGATCCTCGAGGTGACGACCGAACAGATGGTTCACGCCATCGAGGAGATCACGGTCAACCAGGGCATCGATCCGCGCGGCGCAGTCCTGGTCGGCGGTGGGGGTGCGGCCGGGCTGAACGCGGTCGCGGTCGGCCGGCGCCTGGGCAGCCCGGCGATCTTGTTTCCGGCCATGGGCGCCGCGCTCAGCGCGGCCGGCGCGCTGGTGTCCGACCTGGTGGCTGAGTTCGCCGCGATGTTCCCGACGACCACGGCGGACTTCGACTACGACGGCGCCAACCGCGCGCTGCAGGATCTGCGGGAACGCAGCGAGGAGTTTCTCGCGAGCGTGTCCGAAAGCCACTCCGGCGCGGCGGCGACCGAGTACTTCGCCGAGGTGCGCTATCAGCATCAGGTCTGGGAGCTCGAGCTGCCGCTGCGCGGCTCGTCGTTCGAAGGCCCGGCCGACGTCGAGGCGCTCGCGGCTGACTTCCACGAGCTGCACCGGGAAGTGTTCGAGATCAACGACCCCGCGTCGGCGGTCGAGATCCTGGCTTGGCGCGCGCGCGCCGGCTACCGGCTGCGCCCTCAGCTGGACGCGAACGGCGCGAGCGGAGCAGACGGCGCCGGCAGGGCCAACGGCGGCGGACCGCACGTCCGCTCGGCGTACTTCGATGCGGCCGGAAAGGTCGATGTCCCGGTGCACCTGCTCGCGTCGCTTCCGCAAACCGGGCAACTTCATGGCCCGGCGATCATCGACGGCGGGCTCACCACCGTGGTTCTGCCGCCCGATGCGGTGGCCCGTGCCACGAGCGACGGCGGGGTCCTGATCGAGCCGCGCGGGATGCGACCGTGAGCACACTCCACGACCGGCCCGAGACCGACGCGGCGCCCATCGACGGCGTCCGTCTGGCGGTGCTGGCCAACCGCTTCGAGGCGATCGCGCGATCGATGATGAACACGCTCGTGCGCACTGGGCGCTCCGGCGTGCTCAACACGGCCCAGGATTTCTCGTGCGCGATCCTCACCGACGCCAACGAGCTGTTGGCAGTGGCCGAGAGCCAGCCGGTGCACGTCCTCACCGGGGATCTGATGACGCGGTCGATGGCCGATCTGCACCGCGACCTGCGGCCGGGCGACGCGTTCTTGCATAACTCGCCTTACCACGGCAACACCCACGCTGCCGACCACACGATCCTCGTGCCGGTGTTCGACGAGCACGGCGCCCACCGGTTCACCGTGCTGGCCAAGGGCCACCAGGCCGACTGTGGCAACGCGCAGCCAACCACCTACGCGGCCGAGGCACGCGATGTCTACGAGGAGGGCGCGCTGATCTTCCCGTGCGTCCGGGTCCAGCGCGACCACCGCGACCTCGAGGACGTCATCCGCATGTGCGAGATGCGCCTGCGCGTGCCCGCTCAGTGGCGCGGCGACTATCTCGCGCTGCTGGGCAGCGCGCGGGTCGGCGAGCGACGTCTGGCCGAGCTCGGGGCCGAGGTCGGATGGGACACGCTCGTCGACTACTCCCGCGCCTGGTTCGACTACAGCGAGCAGCGGATGGCCGCGGCGATCCGTGCGCTCCCGAGCGGCCGAGTGAGCGGCCAGAGCTCGCACGACCCCTTCCCCGGTGTTCCCGACGGCATCCCGATCACGGTCACGGTCGAGGTCGACAGCGCGGCCGGCCGGATCGAGGTCGACCTGCGCGACAACCCCGACTCCGTGCCGTGTGGCCTCAACCTCACCGAGGCCACGGCGAGCGCGGCGGCCATGATGGGTGTATTCAACGGCCTGCACGCCGACGTGCCGACGAACTCGGGGGCGTTCCGGCGCGTAAAGGTGCACCTGCGGGACGGGTGCGTCGCCGGGATTCCGCGCCACCCCACCTGCTGCTCGGTGGCCACCACGAACGTGGCCGATCGCGTCGCCAACGCCGTCCACCAGGCGCTGGCCGCACTCGGGGAGGGGTTTGGGATGGCCGAGAGCGGTCTGACCCAGCCGCCGGCGTGGGGGGTGATCTCGGGCGTCGATCCCCGCAGCCGGGAGCCGTTTGTGAACCAGATCATGCTCGGAGCCGTGAGCTGCGGGGGCGCCTCGCCCTACGCCGACGGCTGGACGATGCTGGCCGGCGTCGGCGACGCCGGGATGCTGTGGCGGGACAGCGTCGAGCTCGACGAGCTTCGCTTCCCGATGCTCGTCCAGGCGCAGCGCCTGCTGTCGGACACCGAGGGGGCGGGCCGGCTGCGCGGAGCCCCGGCGGCCTACGCCGAGTTCGGGCCCACGGAAGGTGAGCTCGAGGTCATGTACGCCAGCGACGGCTCGGTCAACGCGCCCCTCGGGGTGCGCGGAGGCCAGTGCGGAAGCCGTGCCTCGGCACATCGCCGCGGCCGGGACGGGGAGCTCGAGGAGCTTCCGAACTGCGCGCGGATCGTTCTCCGGCCAGGCGAGACCATCGTCTCGGTCAGCTGTTCGGGCGGCGGGTACGGCGACCCACTCGAGCGCGACCCCGAGCTGGTGGCGGCCGACGTGGCCGAGCGCTACATCAGCGCCGAGCGAGCCGGGGCGGTGTACGGCGTCGTGCTCGATGCAGCGGGCCGGCCCGACGACCGGCGCACACAGGAACTTCGGACCCGACGGAGCACCGCCGGGCAAGCATCGGAGCCGTCAGGGCGCACACCCGGCGGCATATCCAGCGCAGGAAAGGATCACGGTGAGCACTACCTCTGAACCGGCCCCCACCGCGCCGGCGACTCCGTCGCAGACCGGCATGTTCGTCCGCGACGCCACTGGTCTGGTCCGCCAGATCGGTCCGTGGCACGCGCTGGCGATCGCGATCGGCTCGATCAACATCGGCGGCGGCTTCATCGCCTTCTTCTACATGCTCGGGGTCTTCCCGCGAGCCGACCTTCCGGTGACGCTCATCCTCGGGCTGATCGCATCGTTCCTGCTCGGCGCGGTTTACGTCCAGCTGGTCTCGTCGATGCCCCGTACGGGCGGTGACTACGTGTTCGCCTCCCGGCTGCTGCACCCGATCGTCGGGGCGTCGATTGGCGGCGCGGAGTTTCTCGTGTTCGCCACCTTCCCTGCGTTCTGGGCGGCGAACTTCGCCACCGGCAATTTCCAGGCCGCAGTTGCATCGTTCGGACAGCTCGTCGGCTGGCACGGACTCGTGAACTGGGCGAACAACTCGATCGGTAGCGGCAAGGGGACCTTCTTCCTGATCGGCATGCTGCTGCTGATCGCGCTGACCGCAGCCGTCATCTTCAGCACGCGACTCGGCGCGAGAATCCTCAGCTTCTGCTTCGTGGTTGGGATCGCGACGCTCCTCGTCGGGCTGATCGTCCTGGCTACGCATTCGAACAAGGACTTCGTCGCGGCCTTCAACCATCACTACGCGGGCAAGACCTCGTACGGCGCCGTGCTGGCGGCCGGGCGCAAGGTCGGCTACAACGGCGGCTTCACATTTGGCAACACGCTCTCGGCGCTGCCCTACGCGGCGCTGCTGATCTGGGGATTCTCCTGGGCGGCCTACCCCGCCGGCGAACTGCGGAACGTGTCGAAGACGATCAAGTGGTCGGTGTACGGGTCGGCGTCGATCGCGATGGTCCTGTTCCTGATCACGGCGTTCCTGGCCAACGGCGTACTCGGCACGCAGTTCATTGGCGCCGCCAACTTCCTCTCCACTCAGCACGGGAGCCTTTATCCGGTGCCTGACGGACCGTCGATGACGTTGTACACGAGCATGTTGACCTCGAGCAACCTGGTCAGCTTCATCATCAACCTGATTCCGGTGGTGGCCGAGATCGGGATCATCACCGTGTACCTGATGACGACCTCGCGGATCCTGTTCGCGCTCTCGTTCGACCGCATACTGCCCGGCGGGATCCGTTCGTTGTCCCGCTGGGGCACGCCCGGCGTCGCGATCGGTGCCACAGCGCTGTCGATCGCGGTGATGTTCGCGCTCGCCATCTTCACGAGCGTGCTCACCGTGTGGAGCAATGGGACGCTCGGGCTCGCGATCATCTACGTCCTGATCAGTCTCGCCGTCGTGTCACTCGTGTACCGGCATCGGCAGATCTGGGAGTCCGGCCCGCGGACACTGACCCAGCGGGTATTTGGCGTTCCGCTGATCGTCGTCGTCGGCCTGCTGTCGACCGGCTTCGCAGCGCTGATCGCGGTCTTGGCGATCGTCAAGCCGCTCGCGATCGGCCCGCTGAGCTGGAAGTCGATCCTGGCACTGGTGATCGCGTTCGCGTGGGGCGCCATCGTGTACGTGTGGCTGAAGGCGTCCTACAAGCGTCAGGGGATCAGCCTCGACTCGGTGTTGACGGAGATCCCACCGGAGTGATGCTCGGCCTGCGCTCGCGCGGCTCGCGAAAGGCGGACACAGCCACAAGGCGTCTGCGGCTGTTCTACTGCGGGGACATCCACGGCTCGGACGTGTGCTTTCGCAAGTTCATCAATGCGGGCGCGCACTACGAGACCGACGTGCTGATCCTGGGCGGTGACATCACGGGCAAGGCGCTGGTGCCGATCGTCCGGCTCCAGGACGGCAGCTGGCGGGGCCACCTACACGGGCAGGAGCGGCTGTGCCAGACCGAGGAAGATGTGGCGCAGCTGCGCGACGCGATCAGCCGCGCCGGGTTCTACCCGGTCGAGGTCACCGGCGAGGAGATGGCGCACATGGAGACCAGTGCCGAGGAGCGCGCTCGCCGCTTCCGCGAGGCGATGATCGGCCAGGTGCGCCGCTGGACCGAGCTCGCCGAAGAGCGCCTGCGCGGGAGCGGGCGGGTGTGCCTCGTGATGCCGGGCAACGACGACGAGTATTACATCGACGAGTACCTCGGCGGCGGTGAGTCTTCGGTCGTTCGCAATGTCGACGGCGAGGTCGTCGAACTCGCCAACGGCGTCGAGGTGCTGAGCCTGGCCTGGTCGAATCGCACTCCGTGGGCGAGCGCCCGCGAGTTCAGCGAGGAGGAGATCGCCGAGCGGCTGGACGAGCTCACGGGGCGGCTCAAGCGACCAGAGTCCGCGGTGTTCAACCTCCACGTCCCGCCGTTCCGCGCCGGGATCGACACGGTGCAGAAGCTCGACGCCAACTTCCGGCCGGTGGTCGAGAACGGAATGCCGGTGGAGATTCCGGCCGGAAGCACGGCTGTGCGCGAGGCCATTGAGCGCGTCCAGCCGCTGCTCGGGCTGCACGGTCACATTCACGAGTCCAAGGGCGATGCCCGGATCGGGCGCACGCTGTGCATAAATCCCGGCAGTGATTACGCTTCCGGACGCTTGCATGGAGTGATCGTCGACGTGACTCCCGACACCATCGAGCGCCACATATTCACCGAGGGATGACCGCGCTGGCCGCTACCGACATTCTCACCGAAGCCGAGCGACTGGCGGCGGCGGCCGAAGACGAATCCCCGGTCCGGGTTCTCGGGGGCGTGGCGATCGCGCTCAGGTGCCCGAGTGCTCAGCTGCCGGCGCTCGAACGGACTTACGGCGACATCGACGTTGTCGCGCGTAGCCGCGACCGGCGCAAGCTGCAGCGGTTCCTCACGGCCCAGGGCTATCGAGGGCTCGATCAGCTCAACGCCGTACACGGCGGGGGGCGGTTGTTCTACGTCGACGAGGCCAACCGGCGCCGGCTCGACGTGTTTCTCGATCGTTTCGAGATGTGTCACGACCTCGATCTGCGGGGACGGCTCGGACTGTCCGGTCCGACACTGCCGCTGGCAGACCTCCTGCTGACCAAGCTACAGGTCGTCGAGACGACCGAGAAGGACCTGCGCGACATCGTCGCGTTGCTCGCCGATCATGATCTGAGCGACGACGACGAAGGGGTGAACGTCACGTACCTGGCCAAGCTGACCGGGTCGGATTGGGGTTTGTGGAAGACGGTCACACAGGTGTCGCGCAGGGCCGGTGAGTTCGCCTCCGAGCTGGGCGCCTTCCCCGCGGCGGTCGACCGGGCGCAGCGGCTCGTCCAGGCGCTCGAGAACGCGCCGAAGTCGGCCGGCTGGCGGATGCGGGCGCGGGTGGGCGAACGGGTCCGGTGGTACAAGCTCCCGGAGGAGCCGGATTTCACCTGAAGCGACATCGCCGCCGGCCGACGGCGGACCGGCCGGAGGCGGACCGGCCGGCACCGAGCGGTGGCGGCCGACGTGGACCGGCTACGAGCGCAGCCGGGAGCGGTTCGGGCGCGTTGTCGACGGCGAGGGAATCCACCTCGTCCTCGAGGACGGGCGTCGGGTCATAGACGGCACGAACACCGGCGCGCCGCTCGGCCACCGTCATCCCGAGATCGTCGCCGCGATGGAGCGGGCGATCCGTGCGCCGATCGTCCACGAGGCGTGGAACTGGATCGATCGGGATGCCGCGGTCGAAGACATCGCGCGGCTGGCTTTCGGCGCGGAGTGCGACTGGCTGGCCGGCGTGCGATTCTGCATGAGCGGCAGCGAGGCCAACGACCTGGCGCTTTCCCTGGCGCAGGCAGTAACCGGTCGGCCGGAGCTGGCCACCCGCGAGCGGGCCTACCACGGCGGGGTTGGCCTGAGCCGCGACACGACGGTTCAGCCGCAGTGGCACGGCGGGCTCTCGTGGGAACGAGGCGGTGCCGATCCGGCGCCGCGGACGGTCAAGGTCGTGTCGCTGCCCGCGCCTGGCGGCGAGCGGATCGGCTCGGAACCACCCGACGCAGAGCGGGATGCCCGTGCGCTAGGAGCGATCGACCTGTCCGACGTGGCCGCGGTCATCGTCGACTACACGCAGGGCGCGGTGTACAGCTCACCCGCATACCAGGACCGATTGGCCACGCTCGCGCGCGGGGCCGGCACGCTGTGGATCGCCGACGAGGTCGTGACTGGCTTTGGGCGCACGGGCAGGTGGTTCTCATTTCAGGAAGGCACAGCGCGGCCCGACATCGTCACCCTGGGCAAGGGAATCGGCGCCGGCGCGGCGCCCGCGGGCGCGGTGGCGATCTCCCGCTCGCTCGCGGAGCGGATCGACGGGAGCACGTGGCAGACCGCGGGCACGTTCCGCGGCCACCCGTTGATCGCGGCGGCGACTAGAGCGCACCTCCAGGTGCTGAGCCGGCACGGCCTGGTGGAACGAGCCAGGGCGCTCGATCAGACGATGTACCGGCTGCTGTCCGAGCTCGCGAACTCGCACCCGAGCATCCGCCGGATCGACGGCCGGGGGTTGCACTGGAGCATCGAGCTGCACGGTGCCGACTGGCGCACCTGGCGAGGTGACGTCGAACGAGAGCCGTTGGCCACGCGCGTGGCGGCCCGCGCGCTCGAGCACGGAGCGCTGATCCAGACCAGTGGCGAGGACGGGATGCTCGTGCTCGCGCCGCCGCTCATCTGCGACGAGCGTGACCTTCAGCTTCTCGTGGAGGCGCTTCACCACGGTGTGGAGCTCGCCGACCAGGAGCATGCGGCGCTGTGAGTCCGTTTGACCCGAGTCAGCTGACGGGCACCCCCTATCTTGCTCCGCTGGTACCGACGTTTCCGGTGCGGATGCGGCGGACCGAGATCCTCACGATCGTCTACCGGACAGACCCGGCGGCTGCCGACCGAGTCATCCCCGAGCCGCTGCGGCTGACGGGCGATCTCGTCGTCGTGCACGTCTACTGGATGCACGATTCCGAATGGTTCGGGGTATACGGCGAGTCGGCCTGGCAAGTGCCGGTGGAGCTCCCCGACGGCACGCGCGCTGTGTATTCGCCGTTCCTCGTGCTCGGCTCCGACGGCGGCGTCGCCGCCGGACGTGAGCTCTACGGTCAGCCCAAGAAGGTGGGGGAGGTGGTGCTCGAGCCGCGCGGAGACCTGATCGTCGGCATCGTGCGGCGCAACGGCATCGAGATCGCGACCGCGACCACCGTGTACAAGCAGCAGCGTGCCGAAGCGGGCTCCCTCGAGCGCCTCGTGCCCGGGTCGGCGACCAACGTCAACCTGCGCGTCGTGGCCGAGGACGGAGGCGTGTTTCGACGCGAGCTCATCGCGCGCGAATTCGCCGACGTCGTCGTGCACGAGTGCTGGAGCGGGCCGGCGACCTTGGAGCTTCGGCCGAACGCGCAGGTGCCGGTGTACCTGATGCCGGTCCGCGAGGTCGTGCTCGGCCTGCACCGCATGATCGATCTGTCGCTTGCACCGGGGCGGGTGGTCCACCGCTACCCGGCTTGACTCGTTTCTCCGGGAACGGCGACACTGGCTGACGTGGATCTGATCCGTGAGCGCGGCCGGCCCTCCGACGGGGCCGACGGCGCCTTCTCGCCCCGTCCGGTGTTCATCGCGCTCGACACCCGCGGTGAGCACCCAGACGACGACAACCGCCCGGGGACGGAACCGGGGACGGCGACGACGCGCCTGCCGTCGAGGACGCTGGTCGAGCTGATCGGCCAGGCGAATCTGCAGGCGATCCAGGACGCGTTTGCGATCGCGTTCGACATCCCGACCGTGGTCCTCGATCACGACGGCTACAACGTGAGCGAGATCACCCACCGGGTGGCGTTCTGCGAGGACCTGACGCGACCCTCGCGCGCGGGCGGCCGCTGCCTCAGTTGCGATCGCAGCGGGATGGCGACGTCGGCGGTCACCCACCGGCCGACGATCTTCCATTGCTGGAACAGGCTGTGGGATTGCACGGTCCCGATCGTCTCGGCCCGGGGTGAGCTGTTCGGCTACTTCCTCTCCGGCCAGGTCTTCTTCGAACGGCAGAGCGACCTTCGCCGGTATGACGCGGTCGCGGCCGAGCACGGGATCGATGCGGAGCGATACGTCGCCGCGGCCGAGGCGGTCCGGGTCATGCCGCGCGACGTCTACGTCCGCGGGATCGAGTGCATCGCGGTGCTGGCGCGGATGATCGCCGACCAGGCAAGCGCGGCGCTGCAGCATCGCGAGCTGCTCGACACCCTGCTGAGCGCGGATGCCCAGACGCGGAGGCTGGCGGGAGAGCTCGACACGATCGCGATCGCCGCGTCGCAGCTCGGCGCGGCCTCCGGCGAGGGGCTGTCATCGGTCGCTCAGCTGTGCGACGCGATCGAGCGCGTCATCGCCTGCGACTCCGTCGTGATCTTCCGGCTCGACCAGGACCTGATGCTGCGACCGGTGGTGGTCAGGGATCCGTACCCGGATGCGATCAGCCGGTTGGTCGTGCGCCACGGGCGCGGCATCGTCGGCACGGTCGCGGCGACCGGGGAGGCGATGCAGGTCGACGAGGTGGCCTCGCATCCGCTGTTCGAGCCGATCCCCGGCGTGCCCGTCGAGGCCGAGGCGCTCGTCGCCCTCCCGCTCGAGCACGCCGGCGAGGTCGTCGGGGTGCTCCAGGTGAGCCGGCTCCGTCGCCGGACGTTCACCCGGCACGAGCACGACCTCCTCCGGATCCTCGCGCTCAACGTCGCCGTGGCGCTCGGCACCTCGTCGTTGCGGACCGAGGCGGTCCGTTACCGGCAGGCGGCGGCCGCCCACCGAGCACTGATCGAGCGGGTCGCCGCCGGGGTGTCGTTCTCGGAGCTCTGCGAGGACCTGCTCGCGCACGCGGACTCGCTGCTCTCGATCACGCGCGCCGCGGTCCGTCTCAATCTCGGCGCGGGCGAGAGTCTGACCGCCACGCTCCATATGAACGAACGCACGCTGAGGACCGCCGAGCGCACGCACGCCGAGGCGATCCAGCGCGTGCGTGACCGCGGCCGCGCAGTCTCGGTCGCCGACGGGCCGGCGACGCTCCTCATCTGCGGGATCGGCGGAGCCGAGGGGCCCACGGGGTCGCTCCTCATCCACCGCGAAACGCCGTTCACCGAGCTCGAGCGCGACGTGGCGGAGTCGCTCGCGCAGCACGGGGCGATCGCGCTGCGGGCTCTCTGGCAGCAGCGCCAGGCTCGCGCGTTGAATGCCCGGGCCTCGCGACTGGCGGAGCTGTCCCGATCGGTCGCGCGGGCACCCTCCCAGGCCGAGGTCGCGCTCGCGCTGCTCCACGCACACGAGCTCATCGGCACGGGAACGTCGACCGTGGTCGCGCTACAAGGACCCGCGCCCGGCGTGCTCGATCTGTGGCAGCGGCGCGACGCCGAAGTCGGGTACGAGCAGCTGGTGGTGGCGGGCCGGCCGGCTCTGCGGTTCCCGGCCGCGACCACCAGCGACGACGGCGCCGAGCTGTTCGACGCGTGGGGCCGCGCGGTCGCCGCCGAAGCACGCCCCGGCGCCTCCGGGGAGATGGTCGCCACCGTCGCGCTCCTGGGGCACGAGCATCGCTGGGGCGGCTTGCTGATCGCGGCCGGACGGGCGCCGGATCGAGCCGAGCGGGCCGTGCTCCAGGTGCTCGGACAGGCGGCGGCCGCTGCTCTCGACGGGCTCGAGTCCGCCCCTGCCGCGAAGAAGGTAGGAGACAACAGCCGGGAGGTTCGGCTGGCGGGCCTCCACGACGTGGCTCTGCGGCTGCTGGAGAGCGATCAGCCGGAACAGGTGGGGAGGAGGATCTGTGCTGAACTTCGCGATCTCGTCGGTGCGGACCGCGTGATGCTCCAGCTGCGCCGAGAGCCCGATGCCGAATCCGTGCCGGTCGCGAGCACGCCGCTGACGCGCGATGCCCGACGCAACCTGCTCGAGCGCGGGAGCCGATGGGCGGAGCTGGGGGCGCCGGCCAGCGACGACGGCCTGCTTGGGATCCCGTTCGACCTGGCCGACGGCTCCCGCGCGCTCCTTCTCGCGGAGGGTTGCCGGGAGGACGCCGATCCGATCGTGCTCGGTGTGTTCACGGGTTATTGCGTGCTCGCGCTCGGCAACTCGCACACGGCGGCGGTGAGCCGGCGGGAAGCCGTGGCCCGCGAGCGAGCGGTGCGCGGCGCCGAGGCTCGTGAGGCGCGGCTGCGCGCCGTGATCGATGCCGACGCGGAGCTGATCGCCGCCAGCCTGGCGCCCGACGGTCTCTCGCGGGTCGCGTCGACGCTGAGCCGGACTCACGGCGCGTCGGTCGCGATCTACGACGCCGAGGGCCGTCGCCTCGCGGCGACCGCCGACCAGCCGCCAGTGATTTCCGCGGACGCGCCGGGCGACGCGATTCCGGTGGCCAACGGGGACGAGCACCTCGGCTGGCTCGTCGTGTCGGCGACCGAGGCGACGCCCGACGCCGAGGCGGTGAGATTCGGCGCGGCGTCCGTGGCGGTGGCACTCCTGCGCGCGCGAGCATCGTCCGAGGCGGAGGCTCGCCGACGGGGGGAATACGTTGAGGCCCTCCTCGTCGCCGAACGCCCGACCGACACGCTCGTTCGGCATGGCCGCGCCGTCGGTCACGATCCCCAGCTGCCCGCGCGAGTCGCGGTTGCCAGATCCGACTCTCTCAACGGTGCCGAGCTATACGACCTCGTCTTTCGCGGGGCGCAGGATCGTCCGGGCGTCCTGCTGGCCCAGCGCGCCGACGAGCTCGTCCTGTTGGGTCCGGATGAGGGTGCCTGGCCAGACGATCTGCGCGACCTGCTGTCAGCTCCATCGGTGCGCATCGGTGTCGGCGGCTCGACCGCGACGCACGACTACCGCCAGTCGTACCTGGGCGCGAGCCGCGCGGTGGCGGCTCTGCGCCACCTCGGTCGCTTCGGATTGATCAGCATCGACGGCGAGGGCCTCGAGCAGCTGCTGCTGAGGGCCGCCGAGCCCGAGTTGCTGGCGGCGTTCGTCCGCCGCGTGCTCGGCCCGCTCGACAGCTACGACCAGGAACGGAGCTCCGAGTTGAGGCGCACCGTCGAGCTGTGCGTCGAGAACGGGTGGAACCTTCAGGCCAGCGCGCGCGCTGCCCACGTGCATCACTCGACGCTGCGGTACCGCCTGCAGCGCGTCGGAGCGCTGACCGGCCTCGAGCTGAAGCATCCGGACGACCGTCTGGCGGTCCAGCTGGCGCTGATGGCCGACCGCGTGCTGAGGGGCTAGCACAGCTAGCGCAGCCGGGGTCGCGCTCCGCGATCCGCAGGATTTTCTGAGCCGAACTTCGTTGAGGTTGCGGATTGTTCGCGTTGGAGGGCGCGGACTACTGTGCTCGCGCCGGATCGCACAAACACAGCCCCGGAGGATGAAATCCGTTGAGCACTGCCGCCATTCCGTACACCCCCCGCTTCGCTCCGCCCGTCCTGCTCGATGCCGACCCGGTGTTCGAGCAGCGCCGTGACGACCTCGCCGCGAGCGGAGTGCGGTACGTGCTCTCGGCCTACACCGATGCGCACGGCGTGGGCAAGGCGAAGGGCGTCCCGATCGAGCACTTCTCCGACGCGATGCGCGGGTCCGAGCTGTTCACCGGAGCCGCGTTGGACGGCCTGGGGCAGACGCCCGCAGACGACGAGTTGTCGGTGCGTCCCGAGCTCGACGCGATCGTGCAATTGCCCCACCGGCCCGAGATGGCGTGGGCCCCGGGCTATCTCTATCACGGCGACGATCCGTACCCGCTGTGCAGCCGGGGCATCCTGCGACGGGCACTCGACCGCGCCGCGGCGATGGGCTTCCGGTTCAACCTCGGGATCGAGATCGAGTTCTACCTCGTCAAGCGCAGGACGGACGGGAGCATCGAGCCGGCCAACAGCCTCGACGTGATGGAGAAGGCGGCGTACGACATCGTCGACCTGCTCGGCGCCTATCCCGTGCTCGACGAGATCGTCACGAACATGAACGCCCTCGGCTGGGACGTGCACTCGTTCGACCACGAGGACTCGAACTCACAGTTCGAGCTCGACTTCTCCTATGCGGACGCCATGGCCTCGGCGGACCGGCAGACGCTGTGGCGCATGATGATGAAGGAGGTCGCGCGCAAGCACGGCTGCGAGGTGACCGTCATGCCGAAGCCGTACTCGAACCGGACCGGAACCGGTGGGCATTTCAACATGTCCCTCGCCGACCTCGACACCGGAGAGAACCTGTTCGCCGACGACGAGGATCCGCGCGGATGCTTGCTCTCCCCGCTCGCGTACCACTTCATCGCCGGGGTGCTGGCACACGCACCTGCGCTCACCGCGGTCGCCTGTCCCACCGTCAACTCCTACAAGCGCCTCGTGAAGTCGGGCTCGATGACCGGGTTCACGTGGGCTCCTGTATTCATCACCTACGGCCGGAACAACCGGACGCACATGGTCCGCATACCGTCGAAGGCGCCACGCGTCGAGAGCCGGGCGGTGGACGCCTGCTGTAACCCCTACCTGACCGCGGCTGCGTATCTCCACGCCGGCCTTGACGGGATCGAGCAGAGGCTCGATCCCGGTGAGCCGATCGCCGAGGACATGTACCTGTTGTCCGACGAAGAGTTGCGAGCCCGCGGCGCCGCGGAGCTTCCGCGCACGCTGCAGGAGGCGGTCGAGGCGTTCGACCGCGACGGCGAGTTCATGGAACGCGCGTTGGGGCCGGAGATGCGGCGGGCCTACTCGGAGCTGAAGTCGGCGGAATGGTGGGCGTACCACAACGAAGTGTCACCTTGGGAGCTCCAGCGGTACCTGACGTTCTTTTGAGCGGGTCACCCGGATCTCGCACCGAGGACGACGATGACAGAACCATGCCTGATCGAGGAGTTCACATGGCCGCAGCTGGCTGAGCTGGTGGGACGCGGTCAAACGCTGTGCGTCCTGCCGGTGGGGGCGACCGAGCAGCACGGGCGTCACTTGCCGGCCGGCACGGACAGCCTGATCGTCGAGGCGATCTGCCGCGGCGCGAGCACCCTCACCGGTGTTCCATTGCTGCCGACGCTCCGCATCAGCTCGTCGCACGCCCACACGGCCACCTGGCCGGGCACGTTCTCGCTCCCACCGAGGCTCGTCATCGAAGTGGTCGCCGAGCTCGGCAGCTGGGTGCGAGCCAGCGGCTTCGACCGGCTGCTGATCGTCAACGGGCATGCCGGTAACCGCGCGACCCTCAAGGTCGCGGTGGAGGAATTGCGCTCGCGCGGCGGTCTGCGCGCAGGGCTCGTGCACTGGTTCGACCTGACGCCGGAGATCGAGTCGTGGGTGAACCGGGACGCTGAGGACTGGCACGCGAACGCCGCCGAGACGTCGCTCATGCTCCACCTGCGACCTGACCTGGTCAGCACGGACGCGATTCAGGACGATCCCGACCGGACGGCCGGACTCGTGTTCAGCTACACGGTCGCCGAGACGAGTGTCGATGGGCTGACCGGACGGCCGAGTGACGGTACGGCGAGCGACGGGAAGCAACTGTTCACGCTCGCGGTGGACGCGCTCGCGAACCTGATCGACCGGGCGCGCCGAGAGGCGCCGCCGCGGCTCGACGAGATGAGGCCTGATCCTGCTGGCGCGGCGCCCGTCGCCGTGCCGTACCTGGGTGGAAGGGAGTAACGATGGCACTCGCAGAAGGGACCACGACCGCCGTCCCGGACACCTCGGTGGCCGAAGAGCGCGGGCTGCGGAAGACGATGCACTGGGTCGACGGCGTGATCGTTTGCATGTCCGCGTTCGGATTCATGCTCTCGACAGTCGGTTACTCGATCGGCTCGCTGGGCGCACTCGGCGCCGTCAGCATGTGGGCGATCTCGGCCGTCATGGCCGTCGCCCAGAGCAGGATCTTCGTCGAGCCGGCGACGATGCTCGCGGACTGTTCGGGCGGCCTGGCCGCGTTCGCGCGCGAGGCGTGGCGCCGACACGCCAACCTGATCGCGCCGCTGACAGGCTTCGCGTATTGGATCGCGTACACCTCGACGCTGTCCGCGTTCGGGCTGATCGCGGCGCAGTTGGTCCAGGCCCAGTGGTTCCCGTCGGCGACATGGGCGGTGCATCCGCTCGGGGTCGCGATTTCGTTCCCGCAGCTCCTCGCCTCCGCGATCATCGTCGCGGTCTGGGTGATCAACGTCGCCGGCATGAGCCCGACGCTCAAGTTCGGACGGATCACCGGCGTGCTGTTCGCGATCGTGCTCGGCCTGTTCATCCTGCTGCCGTTCGTGACGGGGAGCTTCCACGCACACCTGGTCACCTGGAACATCGGCGGCGCCGGCCAGTCGTGGGGCGGGGTCCGCCTCGCGATTGTCTACCTGTATCTCATGGGCTGGTCGACCTACCCGAGCGAACAAGCGGCGACGTTCGCGCCCGAGTACAGGAACGCAGTCCCCGATACCCAGCGCGGCCTGATGGTCGCGGCGCTGGCGGGTCTCGCGGTGTTCACGCTCGTACCGTTCGCTCTTGGCGGCGTGCTACCGGCGAGCACGATCGGCGCGAACCCGATCTCGTTCTTCGTGATCGAGCTCGGGCAGATGCTCGGCTCGTTCGGATCCTCGTTCGCGGTGGCGCTGATCCTCGTCGCCTGCCTGTTGACGATGAACGCTTCGACGATGAACGCCTCGAGAGCTCTGTATGCGACCTCCCGGCGCGGGTACACCGTTCGGATCTTCAGCCGGCTCAACCGTCACCATGTGCCGGCCAACGCGATGACACTCGACATGGTCGTCAACGTGTTCGTGGTGATCGTTCTGAACTCGGTGATCGGCATCGTCGCCGCGAGCAATATGGCGTACTTCGTGGTCGTAATCGCGGCGCTCTTCGGAGTCATCACGCTACGCCGGGTGATGGCCGAGCAGCCGCGGCCGGTGAAGCTGCGCACACGCTGGCTCGTCGGCGCCGGGGTGCTTGGCAGCATCAACATCGTCCTGCTCGTGATCGGGTCGACGTCGTTCAAGGAGAGCGGCTACGGCGGATGGAACGACTTCTTCGTCGGGCTCGGCGCGCTGCTGATGGGCTTGGTGCTCTACCTGTGGCGCGTGTTCGTGCAGGACCGCAAGCGCCTGGTCTGGCAGGACCGAAGGCCGTATCTCGGTGACGCGGCGGCGATCGCGGCGTCCGCCGAACCGGATTAGGGGCTGCGGGTTGGCTCAGACGACGGCGCGGCCGGCGCCCCGCGAGGCCAGCGCTGCACCCTCGGCCATCGCGCGAAATTTCGCCCAGCAGATCTCGGGGTCGACGGCGCCAAACCCGGCGAACGTGCCGAAGCCGCAGTCGGTTCCGGCGATGACTCGCTCGGGTCCCACGATGTCGACGTAGTTGAGCAGCCGCTGGGCGATCAGCATGGGGTGCTCGATGTAATTGCTGGTGGAATCGAGCACCCCGGGGACGAGCACCTTGTCGGCGGGGATCGCCGCCTCTCTCCACACGATCCACTCGTGCTCGTGGCGCGGGTTCGCGGCCTCGAACAGAAGCGTCTGCGGTTTGGCCGCCAGCACCGTGTCGATGATCTTCTCCATGGGCACGTCGAAATGATGGGGTCCCTCGTAGTTGCCCCAGCAGATGTGGAGGCGCACGCGGTCGGCGGGGACGTTGCGCAGAGCCGCGTTGATCGCCTCGATGTGCGTGCCCACGCTGGCAAGGAACTCTTGCTCGGGCCGGTCGCGGTACATGATGTGGCGGCCCATCGCGAGGTCGGGGGCGTCGATCTGGAGCTGCACACCGGCGGCCACGATCGCCTCGTACTCGACGCGCATCGCCTCGGCGATCGCCTCGAGGTACTCGTCGAGTGACGGGTAGTACTCGTTGGGTTGGAATAGCGCGATCACTCCGGGCGATGGTGCATTCATGAACGCGCCGGCTAGGTCGTGGCCGTCGAGCGCCGCTTGGAGGTGGGAGAGATCTCGCTCGAGCGGCTCGTGGTTGGCATAGCTGATCGGCCCGCGGCAGATCGGGCGCAGGTACTTCGGGCTGCCGCCGCCGGCGGCCAGGCGGTCGCGGAATGAGGGGTAGGCGTCGAGGTCGGCCGGTGTGGCGCGGGGGACATCCCCCAACTCGAACCCCGACAAGCGGTGGCGGATATAGGTGGCATATCCGATCTTGCTCATCTCGCCGTCGGACACGATGTCGATCCCAGCCTCCGCCTGTCGGCCGACTCGATCGGCGACGGCGGCGGCGATCACGCGCTCGTGCTCGGCGGGATCGACCGGCTCGCCTCTGTCCTCCGCCCACACCACGTCGACGACGTCCTGCGGCCTCGGCAGGCTCCCAACGTGCGTGGTGAGAATGCGCTCGCTCATCGTTCTCCTGTCTGGTGTTTGGGTCGTTCGGCGCGACGTTTGGTCCCGAACCGCGCCGACCCGACCCGGACCTCCACGACCAGTCCGGCCGGGTCGACCTGATCCATCCATCCCGCGCCAAGCCGGGCGGACCGTCCCGGCATCACCCGCGGCAGCCGCTGGCGCGCGAGCACGCGTCCGTCCTGGATTGCCTCGATTCGCACGTCGTGCAGAATCTCTCGCGCTCGCAGCCGAAACCATCGCGCCGGCTCACCGCGAATGATCAGGTTGGGCACGATCCAATGAAGTGGCGGCTGGCACACGACCCGCACGGGAGCGGCCGGCCACGCCGCGCCGCTGAGGTAGTCCAGGACCGAGCCCGCGACGGTGCGCCCGCTGAGCGCAGCCACGTCGGCAGGCTCGGCGCCGGTGATCGTTGCCTCGCCGCCGGTCTCCTCCGCGAGCCAGCGCATCTTGGGAGCGGCGAAATACGGATCGAGTGGAAGGCCGCTCACCTCGGTCAGACGGTCGGCATGCTCGGCGAGCGCGCCGACCACGCCGGCCGCGCGGCGATCCTGCCAGCTGATCGCCGGACCGTGGGTATGGCCGGTCGCCGGGTCCCACGCCAGCACCGTCTCGCCCTGGTTGCCGAGGCCGACCGCTCCGACGTCCTCGCCGGCATCGGCCAGCGCTCGGCGCCCAGCCTCCAGGACCGAATCCAGCAATTCACGCGGGGCCTGGATGACCGCGCCGCCCGCCCCTGGCTGTGGATGCACCCGCGCCGAGGCCTGCCCCAACACCGAGCCGCCGGGGGCGATCACCAGCGCCTTGGTGGCGGACGTCCCCTGGTCGATCGCGAGGACGTTCATCGGGTGAGCGCGGAGTTGACCTCCAGCGGCTCCTCGTCTCGGAACAGACGCTGCATGACCTCGAACTCGTTGAACACCGTCCACTCCTGGACGATCCGACCGTCGACGATGCGGTGCTGGGTGATGCCCCACAGGTACACCGGCCGTCCGGTCGGCTCGCCGTAGATGCCGTGGCCACGATGGGTCCCTACGATCGACCAGCGAGTTGAGCTGAGGTACCCGTCGCGGTCGTTCCCCATCCAGTAGAGGTCATCGATCTGGAAGGCGAGGTCCGGGAACATCGCGATCAGCGACAGGATGTGGGACTTCAGCTCTCCGCGGCCGTACAGCTGACGGTTGGTCGGGCCCATGTAACGCACGTTGGGGGCGTAGCCGTGATCGACCGCGCTGAGGTTGCGCCAATTCCAGATCTCGTGGAGCAGGTGGCGCAGGAACGACTCGGGGTCGAAGCGGTCGCCGTCCGGGGGCGGGATCCGGAGCGGCTTGCCCTGCCCGGCCAGCCGCTCGACCTCGCCGAACCGTCCGTCCGGGATGGGCTCCGGGGCGCGCGCGTTGCCCAGCCGGCGGGCCAGGACGCGGAGATCGAATCCCAGCTGAGCCAGCAGGCTCGAGTTGTTGTACAGCACCCACTCCTCGTAGATCTCGTTCTCGATCGCGCAGCAGTTGGCGATTGCCCACACCACGACCTTGCGGCGTGTCGGCGGCGCCCATCGGCTGTGGCCGGTGTTATGGCCGACGATCACCGTGCGATGCGAGGTGCGGAACCCGGTCGAATCGTCACCGGCCCAAATGACCTCGTCGGCGTACAGCCGGATGTCCGGGAACGCATTGATCGTGTGGACCGTGTCGGCCACGATCTTGTCCCGCCCGTACTGCAACCCGGAGTCGTCGGTGACCCGCGAGTTATGGCGGTACGTGTCGTAGATGTAGCCGATGTCCTTCTCCTCCCAGATGCGGTGAGTCACCCGCACGATGTAGTCGACGATGTCGACGTACGTGTCCTCGAAGCCGCGCATTTCCTGCACGCGCTCGCCCTGCTCCGGGGCCAGCAGCCGATCGGTGCCGCCCTTGGCCGCCACCGTGATCTCGAAGTCCGTGGGCATCAGGTCCCCGGCCAATGTGTCACTCCTCTCCTCGTTTGTCGGGGTCACTCAAGCTCACGCGAGCAGTCGTGCGATCAGCGGCCCGACCCGTTCGGGCGTCTCGAGTGTCGACATGTGCCCGCAGCGGGACAGCCGCTCGAGTCGGGCCCCGGGGATGGCCGCCGCCATCTCCTCCTGCAGCGCCGGCGGACAGATGCCGTCGGCATCGCCGGCGACGACGAGCGTGGGACATGCCACCTGGCCCAGGAACGGCCGCAAGTCCGGGCGGGCGCGCTGGGCGGCGAGCTGGCGGAGCAGCCCGTGCGGCCCGACCTCGAGCGCCATCGCCTCGATCCGTCCCAGCAGGTCGGCGTCGTCGCGACGGAACTCCGGCACGTTGGCCCGGGCGAACTCGTCGGCGACGGCGGCGAAGTCGCCCTCGCGGACGCGCGTCTCGGTGTCGGCCCACTCGGCCAGCTGCGCTTCGCTGGGGGCACGGGGGTTGGCGTTGAGCAGGGCCAGCCCGGTCACCCGCGCTGGAGCCCGCCGAGTCACCGCGAGCGCGACGATCGCACCGAGCGAGTGCCCGGCGAGCGCGAACCGGTCGGGGGCGGAGACCAGCACCGACTCCGCCATCTCCTCGACACTGTCATCGAGGTCGATTCGGGCGGCATGCACCGACGCAAGCTGCGCGAGAGTGGGGGCGACGTCGTCCCACAGCTCGGCGGTCCCGAGCATCCCGGGGAGCAGGATGAGCGTGCCCCCGCGGGGCGTCGTGGCGGCGGCGACGGCGGGTGGCGCGGCGGCGGCGCGCAGCGCGTCGCGGATGACCAGCGTCGCCACGAACACCGCGATCGTTACCCCGGGCTCGCGCGACGCCTCGACGGCGCTCCTCGCGACGGTGGCGACGGCCTTCCCGGCGCGCCCGCCTGCCGCGACGATCTCGTCGACCGCCGCTCGCACCTCGCGGCAGTCCGGCTCGCCAGGATGCCCGAGCGAGATCGACAGGTCGGTGGTCCCGATCAGCACCCCGTCGACGCCGTCGACGGACAGGATCTCCTGCGCGTGCGGCACCGCCTCAGCGTCCTCGATCTGCACGAGCACGAGCGTCTGGCGTGCGGCACGGTCGAGGTGATCGGCCAGCGCGGCGGTGCCGAACCGTCCGGCGCGCGTCGTCAGCGCGAGTCCCCGGTGCCCCCGCGGGGGGTAGTGAGCCGCGTCCACCACCGCTGCGGCGACGCCCGGGTCGACGACGTGGGGGACGACGACGCCGGTGGCGCCCGCATCGAGCGCGGCCAGGATCGGTCCCGGTTCCACCGCCGGCACCCGCACCAGCGCGGCGATCCCGGCGGCATCGGCGGCCCGCAGATGGTGCTCCAGCTCCGGGCCGGCCCCAGGCCCGTGCTCGGTGTCGAGGATCACGGCGTCGAAGCCCGCGTACGCCGCCTGCTCGACCTCGGCCGGGGCCGGCATCTTGACCAGCAGCATCCGGAGGGAGTCGCCGCGACGCACGCGCGCGGCGAGAGGTTCCGCGGCGAGGCTCATTTCCTGTACTCCGGCGGGGTCACTTCAGGGCATCCGGCGCCCACCGCTCCAGGCGTAGGTTCGCGGTGGCCTCGTGGGCCGGCATCATGTCGGCGCGCGAAATCTCGGCCACCACGGGCGCGATCGCGGCGACGCCGGCGTCGGTGTCGACCCGCTGGTAGGTGAGCGTCTTGAGGAACTTGGCCACCGACAGACCGCCGGTGTACCGGGCCGCCTGGCCGGTCGGCAGCGTGTGGTTGGTGCCAATCGCCTTGTCGGAGAACGCGACCGTCGCGCGGTGACCGACGAATATCGAGCCATAGTTGCGGAGCGCCTCGAAGTACCACTCGTCGCGGTCCGTCTGGACTTCCAGGTGCTCGGGGGCGAGCCCGTCGACGGCTCGCACCGCGTCCTCGGGGGACTGGGTGACGACGGCAGCGCCGTAGTCCTGCCAGGCGGTCCGCGGCACCTCGTCGGCGCCGAGCTCGGCGAGCTTGTCCAGCCGGCGCTCGATCTGCGCCACGACCTCGACCGCGAACGGCTCGCTGGTGCTGACCAGGACCGACGGCGATGTCGGCCCGTGCTCGGCTTGGGCCAGCAGGTCCGCGGCGACGAGCTCGGGATCGGCAGTCTCGTCGGCGAGCACGGTGACCTCGGAGGGGCCGGCGAGCAGATCGATCCCGACCCGGCCGAACAGCTGGCGTTTGGCCTCGGCCACGAACGCGTTGCCCGGACCGACGATCATGTCGACGGGCTCCCGGCCCTCCAGCCCGAACGCCATCGCCGCCAGCGCCTGCACGCCCCCGAGGGCATAGATCGCGTCGGCGCCCGAGGTGGCGATCGAGTGCAATACCGGCGCGTAGATCCCCTGCCCCTGTCGGGGCGGCGAGCACGCGATGACCTCGTCGACGCCGGCCGCCTTGGCTACAAGGATCGTCATGAACGGCGCTGCCAGCATCGGGACCCGCCCCGCCGGCACGTACGCGCCGACCCGCCGAACCGGCACCTGGCGCTGACCGAGAAATATGCCGGGCAGCGTCTCGGCCTCGAAGTCGACGAGCGTGTCGCGCTGGCGCTGCGCGAAACCGCGGACCTGGCGCTGGGCGAACTCGATCGCCGCCTTCAGCTCGTCGCTGAGCTGCGCCGTGGCCGCGGCTATCTCGTCGGCGGTGACCGCGAACGACTCCGGCGACCAGCCGTCGAGCTTCTGCGAGTAGTCGCGGACCGCGTCCATCCCGTCGCGCTCGACCCGTAGCAGGATCTCGCTCACGGTGGCCGCGATGGCCTCGTCACGGTGCGGTGCGGGCGGGCGCCGTGGGGCCTTGACCAGGATCATGTCGAGCCCGTCGGGCAGTCCGGCGGGGAGCACCAGCGGCTCGTTGACCGTCTCAGACACTGGTCGTCTCCTCGCGTCCGTGTGTCAGCACGGCGGCGTACAGCTCCGGCCGCCGGTCGTCGAAAGCGTGGTTACGCTCGCCGATCGTCTTCGCGCGAGCGCGCGCCAGATCGGCGTCGGCGCAGGCGATCCCGGCCTCCCGGATCTCGGCCAGCAACCATCCGGATGCGTCGATGACCGACGTGCCGCCCGTGAAGCGCATGCCGCGCTCAACTCCGGAGCGGTCGGCGCAGGCGATGAACACGCGATTGGCCCGGGCTGCGGCCATGGCCGCGATCACCTCCGGCGGGTGCTCACCCGCCGGCCGCTCCACGAGCGGCCAGTTCGTCGGGACGGCAATCAGATCGGCGCCGCGCAGCGCGAGTGCCCGGGTCATCTCCGGGAACTCGAGGTCGTAGCAGATGAGCACGCCGACCCGGCCCGCCGGAGTGTCGATCACCGGCGGCGCCTCATCGCCCGCGGCGAACACCAGCTTCTCGCGGTCCCACAGATGCGTCTTGCGGTACACCGCCAGCACCCCGTCGCCGTCGACGGCGATCGCGCTGTTGAACAGCGTGCCGTCCTCGCCTCGCTCGCAGAAGCCACCGATCACGACCGACGGTCCCCGGGCGGCCAGCCGCGACCACTCCGCGAACAAAGCGTGGTCCGCAGCCAGAGCGACCGACGCCGCCTCCTCGGGTGAGGCGAACAGATAGCCGGACGTGACCAGTTCGGGCAGCACGATCAGCTCCGCTCCGGCGCCGACCGCGGCCTGGATGGCCGCCGCGGTCAACCGCCGGTTGGCCTCCAGGTCGGCGATCTGCGGGTCGCAGGAGACAGCCGCGATCCGGCTCACGACCAGCTCGGTGCCACGTCCGGCGGATCGTCACGCAACAGCTGGGCCAGGACGTCGAACTCGTTGAACAGCGACCACTCCTCGACGATCCGCCCGCCCGAGAAGTAGAGCTGCGAGATACCCCAAAGGTGGACCCGGCGTCCGGTCGGCGGACCGTACAGCGCGTGGCCGCGGTGGGTCCCGACGGCCGTCCAGCGCACGGACGCCGAGATGCCGACCCTCGGATTGCCCATCCAGTACACCTCGTCGACGTGGAGCCCGAGATCCGGAAACGCTGACATCAGGCTCCGCGCCATCGCGCGGACGTCGGCGCGTCCGTATCCCTCGCGATTGCTGGTCCCGTGCCAGCGGACGTTGGGGGCGTACACGCGGTCGATCGCGCTCAGGTCCCGCCGGTTATAGACGTTGTGGAGCAGGGCGCGCACGATCGCGTCGACGTCACCGGAATCCGCTGACGGCTCGACGGCCCGGACCGGGATGCGGCCACCCTCCAGGCGCTCGATCTCGCTCAGCTCGCGCTCGCCCAGTGGCAGGCTGAGTCCCTGGTTGCCGTACGCGCGCGCGGCGGCGTGGACGTCGACCCCGCACTGGGCCAGGCGCGCCGCCTGGTTGTGCAGGACCCATTCCTCGAAGATCTCGTTCGCTTCCGACACGCAGTTGGCCAGCACCCACAGCTGGATCTTGCGCCCGGTGGGCGGCCCCCACGGCCAGGGGCCGAGGTGGTGACCGACGTTGACGGCCCGATGCGACGTGGCGAAGCCCTGGTCCTCGTTGCCCGCCCAGATCACCTCATCGGCGTAATGGCGCGTGTCGGGGAAGGCGTTGATCGCCTGCATCGTGTGCTCGACGACCGTCTCGACGCCGTACTGCGGTCCCGAGTCGTCGTACACCCGGCACGCGGTCCGGTATGTGTCGTAGATGTAGCCGACGTCCTGGTCCTCCCAGATCCGATCGGTGATCCGGATGATCCAGTCGACGATGTCGACGTACTCGTCCTCGTAGCCACGCATCGGCTGGAGTCGCTCGCCCGATTCGTCGCCGGGTAGGTTCCGCGCCCGCCAGGTCTTGACCGAGATCTGGTGGTCAGGGGCGGGGTCGAAGCGAAGCATTCTCGCGGCTGCCGGGTCGTTGCCGTTCTGGCCCGCTTGAGGGGAGCGCGCGTGCGCGCTCCCCTCCGCCGCAATGCCCTCAGCGTGCGGGTCTGTCATGAGCTACAGGTGGTCTTGTAGATGTAGTGCTGCACCATTGGAGTGTTGACGTTCTGCGGCGTGGCCACCACGAACGGCTGGCTCTGCTCACGCGGCACCGACTGGCCCTTGATCGCCTTGACCGCAGACTCCAGGCCGAGCACGCCTTCGCCGTAGGGATACTGCACGATGTCAGCGGCGACGATGCCCTGCTGGATGCCCTGAACGATCGGATCGGAGGTATCGAAGCCGATGATCTTGACCGTTCCGGTCAGGTGCGCTTCGCGGATGCCGGTGATAGCGCCCTCGGTGTTGTTGGTCTCCACGGTGTAGACGCCCCGAAGGTTCGGATGCGCGGCCGCGGTGGCCCGGACGATCGAGGCGGCGTCGGCCGTCTCGTTGTTGGAGTACTGCACGCCCGTGACGTGGATGTTGGGATACGCCTTGAGCGCGGCGATGAACCCGTTGCGCCGATCCTCGGACACCGGATAGCCCGGTGAGTTGTCGATGATCACGACGTCGCCGCCCTTGCTTCCGAGCAGCTTGGCCATCTCCTTGCCGGCGAGTTGACCGCCGAGCGTGTCGTTGGACTGGATGTTGGTGACCCCGACGCTCGTGTCGGCGAGGTCGCCGTCGATGTTCACGATCTTGATCCCCGCCCTCTGAGCAGCCAGCAGCGGCGGGATCATGCCCTTGGGGTCGTCATTGGAGATCATGATCGCATTGGGCTTGGAGGCGAGCAGCGCTTGCACGATCGGCGTTTGAGCCGACACCGCGAACGTCGGGGCGCCCTGCACTGAAAATTGGACGCCGAGCGACTTCGCCACCGATGCCGCCCCGCAGGCGACAGTGGTGTAGAACGGGTTCCCGGTCAGGCCCGGGACGTACACCACCTTGTACTTCGCGCCGGATGAACTGCCCGAGCTCGAGCTCGCGGCCGTGGAGCTCGAGCCTGAGCCCGCGGCTGTGGAGCTGCTGCTACTGCTGCTCGATGAGCTGCCGCACGCAGCGAGCGCCAGCGCCAGTGCGACCGTCGCACCTAACCAGGTGACTCTTACTCTCACTTACTACCTCCCTCGTTGGATTATGACCGCTCGCGCGAACGCCGCTTGAGCTGATCGATGTACACGGCGCCGATCAGGATGAAACCCGTCGCCACCTCTTGCCAGAACGGTTGAACGTTGAGGATGATGAAGCCGTTGTTGAGGGTTGCCGGGATAAAGATGCCGACGACCGTGCCGGTCACCCAGCCAATGCCGCCGTAGAGGCTCGTCCCGCCGAGCACGACGCCGGTGATCACCGCGATCACGTCCGTGCTGTGGCCGGCGATGGTGGTGGTGGCGAACTGCGCCAGGGACAGCATGCCGGCGAGGCCGGCGGCCAAGCCGGACAGTGCGTACAGCTTGAGCACGTGACGGTCGACATTGATGCCGGCGCGCCGAGCGGCCTCGGCGTTTGACCCGATGATGTACGTGTGTCTGCCGAACCGGGTCACCTGTAGGATGACTGCCCCGATCACCGTGACCACTGCGGCGACCCAGACGATGTAACTCAGGCCGAGGAACTCGTCGGAGCCGAGGTTGATCAGTGTCAACGGCACGTCGCGCAGGTCGTTGCCACCGGTAATCAGCTGGGCGACGCCGAGGGCGGCCCCGAGCGTGCCGAGCGTGGTGATCAGGGGCGGTACACGCAGCTTGGTGATGCAGAAGCCGTTGAATACACCCCACACCAGGCCGGCCAGGAGGGCGACGAGCAGCCCCACGAGTATGGTGATCCCGTTGTCGGTCCCCATTGACTCCATCGCCTTGGCCGCGCACACGTTCGCGAACACCAGAACCGACCCGATCGACAGGTCGAAGCCTCCCGCCACCATCACATACGTCATGGCGACGGCCATCACCATGAGCGTCGCGGCGTCGAGGATGATGTTGCGCGCGTTGGCCGCCGACGGGAAGGCGCTCGGGCTGAGGATCGTGAACACGATGATGATCCCCACCAGTACGCCCAGCATCCAGGTAGGCGAGCTGTTGAGCACCCGCATGCGGGCCCGTCGGCGGGCCTCGACCGGATCCTCGGCGGGGATCACAGACTCGCCGGCGGGATCCACAGGCGGCTCGATGCCGACGCTGTTGTCCACGCCCTGACCGCCGGAGACGCTCATTTGGGCCCCTCCCCGCGCAGCTCGAGAGCACCGGTCATCGCTCCCACCAGGTCCTCGACGGTGACGTTGGACCCGACGAACTGCGCGACCCGGCGCCCCAGGCGGAGCACTTCGATCCGGTCCGAGACCTCCAGGACCTCCGGCATGTTGTGGCTGATGAGGATCACGGCGACCCCCTGGGCGGCCACCCGTTTGATGAGATCGAGCACGTTGCGCGTCTGGCGCACGCCGAGCGCGGCGGTCGGCTCATCGAGGAACATGACGCGGCTGGCGAACATCACCGAGCGGCAGATGGCCACGCTCTGACGCTGCCCGCCGGAGAGGGCCGCGACCGGCGCGTACATGTCCTTGACATCCGTCGCCATCGCGACAAACGCCGCGAGTCCGCGGCGACGCATCTCGGATTTGTCGAGGACCCCGAGCTTCCCGAGCCAGCCGGCACGGAGGAGCTCCCGCCCGGCGAAGACGTTCTCCGCCGGCCCGAGCTCCGGGGCCAGGGCCAGATCCTGGAACACGGTCTCGATCCCCAGGTCCTTGGCATGCTGGGGCGAGTCGAGAGGGGTGATCTCGCCGCCGAGCCGGATCGTCCCGTCGTCGGGCGCGATCACGCCCGACAGGACCTTGACCAGGGTGCTCTTACCGGCCCCGTTGTCGCCGATGAGCGCGGTCACCTCACCGGCGCGCGCCTCGAACGCGGCTTCGTTCAGCGCCGTCACGTGGCCGTAGCGCTTGGTGATGCCCTCGGCTTCGAGCACCGCGGTCATGACCTGCCGCCTGACGGTGCTGCTTGTGCATACGCATTCATAACCTCTCCGATCCTCGCTTCAGTGCCACGCCCGCGATCACCCCGGCCGACTGTCGGTGTGGCCGTTGATCTTCGAGGCGATATCGGCCTCGAGCTCACCGAAGTTCTCCGGCTTGATGAGCCGGCCGTCGCTGTCGGTGCGCAGCCCGTGCTCGGCGGCTTGGCGGATCATCCACTCGGGCCAGCGTGGGTCAGGCCCGGTGAAATGAACGTGGGGATCGAGCACCGCGAACCCCCAGGAGTTGGTGTCGGACACGTTCTCGAACCGCCGCCAGACATCAGGCACGAACGAGATGACGTCCCATGGTTCCAGCACTTCGTCACCGATGAGATCGTCGGGATCATCGGGATTCATGCCCCAGCAAAAGCGCCAATTGCCGGTTAGCGGCATGAACATCTCGACGTAGTCGTGCGTGTGCCAGCCGGGACCGTTACCCGGAGGAGCCTCGAACATGCCGATCTGGAACTTGTGCGGGTCGCTCATCATTGGCCGGAAGTCCGGGTTCTCTGATGCCGTGTCGCCGACCACCGAGAAGTTCATCCGGTAGTGCCCAGGCAGGACGCTGTCGATGAACATGATCGGTGTGCCGTTGCGCTTCAGATCGGCGAAGCGCGCAATGCGTCCCTCCATCGGGTCTGCCGAGGGCCGGCTTATCGCCATTCAGTTCGTCTCCTCTCCACCGCTGCTAGGAAGTCGGTTGCAGCTTTCGGCGGATCATGGCATTCTGTGCATACGTAGTCAAGCGCCGCTAATCGAGAGCTAACGGCAGCCGTGACGAAAGGGATCACCAGAGGAGAGATATGAGCCTGCAAGCCCGCCCCACCAGCTCGTCCCAACGCCAGCAGGCCGCCGACCCGGCGGTGCAGGGCCAGGGTCAGCTCGATCATCGAGGCCGTCCGCGACCGCGGCGACCAGGCCGTGCGTGAGTACGCCGAGCGCTTTGACAAGTTCACTCCGGACAGGTTTCGGCTCGATCCCGACGAGGTGGAGCTGATCGTCGGCCAGGTCGACCCCCAGGTGATCGACGACAATCCCGCTTCTGCCAGGCCCAGGTGGGCCGGTTCGCGGAGGCCCAGCGGGCGGCGATCTCCGACGTCGAGGTCGAGACCGAGCCCGGGGTGACGCTCGGTCACAGAAACATCCCCGTCTCCAGCGTCGGTTGCTATGTCCCAGGCGGTCGATACCCGATGGTCGCCTCGGCGCACACGAGCGTGGTCACCGCCAGGGTCGCCGGCGTGTCCCGGGTGGCCGCCCTGGCGCTGGGGAGAGCGAGATTCCAGCCGTCGACTTCCTCGTCGGCCCCGGCAACGCGTACCTGGCCGAAGCCAAGCGCCAGCTGTACGGGATTGTCGGCATCGATCTACTCGCCGGGCCGACCGAGATCCTCGTGATTGCCGACGACACCGCGGATGCCGAGCTCGTAGCCTGCGACCTGCTCGGTCAGGCCGAGCACGGCCCGACCTCGCGCGCCATCTTCATCAGCCTCTCGGAGAAGCTCTCCCACGCCACCAGCGGTGCACTCCGGAGGCCAGCCGTCGAATCGGCGAGGTCTGCGCGCGCCAGTGCCGGATTGAGAACTTCGAGGGCCACGCGTTGACGTATGACATCCGGGTGCGGCGCTACGCCGAGGCGTCGTGACATTCCCAACGCCTGTCCGGCACGAGATAAGCTCAGCCGCGGGATGAGCTCTACGCGAGGGGGTCCGCTCGGCCGGCGCGATGGCCACCGTGCCCCGAGTGTCACCAGTCACGACGTGGCCCGCGCCGCGGGCGTATCACAGTCGACGGTGTCGCGCGTGCTGCGCAACGACCCCCGAATCTCGGACGCGACACGCGAGCGGGTCCTGGCCGTCGCCCGCGAACTCCGATACGTGCCGAGCGAAGTCGGTCGCAGCCTTGTCACCCGGAGCACCCGCACGATCGGGATCGTCGTCACCGACCTGACCAGCGTGTTCTACCCGTACCTCATCGCCCCGTTGCACGAGGAGGTCGACGCCCGTGACTACCGGATGGTTCTGTTCACCGAGGGAGTCGAGACGATCGCCGACGGTGCCGGACCCGGCGTCTCGCCGACCGAGCAGGCGCTCAACCCCCTGCTCGATCCCCTGCTCGACCGTCTGCTTGACCGCTCCATGGACGGCGTGGTGCTGACCACCAGCCGCCTCGACGGGACGCTGTCGGCCGGGCTGGCCCGCGCGTCGTTGCCGTTCGTGTTCCTCACCCGGTATGCGGAGGGGGTCGCTGCCGACAGCGCGGTCGTCGACAACTCGCTCGGCGCGTCATTGGCCGCCGGCGAGGCAGTCCGAATGGGACACACGCGCTTCGGTGCCATCTTCGGGCCGCCGGACACCAGCACCGGCCGCGATCGCGAGCGGGGGGTGCGCGCGACGCTCGCCGCCGCCGGTCTCGAGCTGCTTGACGCGACGGTCCGGCGCGGCCCGTTCAGCTTCGAGGCCGGCTATGCCCAGATGACCGAACTCCTCGGCCAGCAGCCGCGGCCGACGGTTGTTCTCTGCTCGAACGACACCGTCGCTATCGGCGCGTTGAACGCCGCCCGCGCGCTCGGTCTGGCGGTGCCCGAGGACGTCTCGGTCGTCGGCTTCGACGACCTCCCGATGGCCGGCTGGGAGGTGTTCAGCCTCACCACCGTGCACCAGCCAATGGAGGAGATGGCTCGTACCGCCGTGCGATTGCTCATCGAGCGGATCGAGGGGCAGGTTGAGACCTCATCGGTGCGCCAGAGGGTTTTCGAGCCTCGCATGGTGCTCCGCCGCACCCTGGGGCCCCCGTGGGCCGCTTAAATGACCGCGTCGGACCCCCTCGACGACCCCGCTCGCCGGGGCTTTGCCGGTCGCCGCGCCGGCGCCGCGGTCACCGCGATCGCTCGCTCGCAGACCGATCTCGACGAGGTGGCCGAGCTCGCCGCGACGGCCGGCGGCGCGCGGGTGCGGGCCTGCGGCGCCGACGTGCGTGACGCGGAGGCTCTGGACGCGATCATCGCCGCCCGGGTGCGCTCACGGAGATCCCGCTCGAGGGTGTTCTCGCGATCCTGGAGATCAACGTGACCGGGACGGTGCTCACGTGCCGGGCCTTCGGCCGCGCGGCGATCGCCGCGGGACGTCCCGCCGCCGCCGTCATCGTCTCTTCGCAGATGGGCAGCGTTGGCTACCCCGGCCGGGCGCCCTACTGCGCCAGTAAGCACGCCGTCAACGGATTGACCAAGGGCTCGCGCTCGAGCGGGCCCCTCACCGCATCCGCGTCAACGCGGTTGCGCCCACGTTCATCCGTACACCGCTCACCACACCGATGTTCGCCGACCCCGTTCGAGCAGGAAGTGCTGTCGCGCATCCCACTGGGCCGCATCGGCGAGGTCGCCGACGTGACCGGCGCGGCGGGCTTCCTGCTCTCCGAGGAGGCATCGCTCATCACCGGACACGTGCTGGCCGTCGACGGCCGCTGGACGGCCCAGTAGTCCGACACCCGTGAACCGGCCGCCACGGAGCGGGCCGGGGAGGCTCGGCACGGTACCGAACGTCTACGCCGAACGCATGTCGCGCGCCCAGTCGGCGAACCGCAGCCAATCGACCTCGGGGTATCGCCGGCGCACCGCCGGCACGTCGATGCCGTATCCGTCCTGCGCGAGAAACGCGTACATCGCGGCGAGGTCGGGGCTGCGCGCTTGCACATCGCTGATCGGCAGGTGGACGAATACGACGCCGAGCGCTGTCGCCATCTCCGCCGGTGTGGGCGCGTCACCGGCGACCTCGACTCGCTTGAACAGGTGCTCGTCGCGGCGAGTGAGAACCGCGGCGACGAGCGCGCCGAGGTTTGCGAGCGCGACCTGATGCAGCGGCTTGTCCGGTGGCATCGCGAGCGGCAGCGTCCCCTGGCCGATGGCGGTGCCGACGCCGCTGACGTTCTCGAAGAAGTAGCTCGGAGCGATCACCGTCCACGGCACGCTCGAGGCGCGCAATCGGCGCTCGATTCGCGCCTTGCTGGCGAAGTGCGGCACCGGCGCGCGGTCTGCCGCCGCGACCGACGCGAGCACCAGCCACGGCAACCCGGACTCCTCCGCGGCGGCGATGATGTGCTCGCCCTGGCGCTCCTCCTCGTCGCTTCCGCCTCCGAACGGGGTCGTTACCGCATACACGGCGGCGACGCCAGCGAACGCTCGGGCCAGCGAGGCCTGATCGTCGAGGTCCCCGGTCACCAGATCGGCACCGGCGTCGTGGAGCCGGCGAGCGCGGTCTGAGTCGGCGTCGCGTACCAGTGCGCGCACGCGATGTCCCGCGGCCATCAGCTCCCGTGCCACCGCGCCACCGTGGGTTCCGGTGGCGCCGGTCACGATCACCGGATCTTGCCGCTGATCGCTCACGTGGCGTCGCGCGAGCTTGGATGCGTCAGATATCGCACCCCGGTGATCGTGGCCAACACCGCCGCCAGAGCGAGCACCCACGCCGGCCCGGTCTTCAAGACAAGGGCGCCCACGAGAGCTCCGATCAGCATGGCCAGGACGGCGAACAGGCGACGCGCGGAGGCGGTGAGATTCGTGCGCGGGTGACGCAGGTCGGCCGCCAGGCCGGTGAGGGTGAGCGTGAGCACCGTGGTCGTCAGGTCCGGCACTCCGATCCGCCGTACGGTCGCGTTGCGCATACCCATCGCGAGCGCGAGCAGTCCGATCACCACGTCGCTCCAGAAAGTATTCGGGTGGACCGTGGCCACCGCGGTTATGACCGCGGCCACGGCGAGCAGGGCGACCTCGACGCCGAGCGCCGCCCCGAGGTGGACGCGGTGACGATATGCGACCGACTCGGCGAGCCTTCCGCCGAGCGCGGCGCCGACCAGAAAGGCCATCAGCGAGACGATCGGCGCGACGATCGGCAGGCTGTAGCCGCCAGCGATGCCGAACCCGAGCAGGACGACGTTGCCGGTCATGTTCGCGCTGAACACCCTCCCGAGGCCCAGGTAGCTCACGGCGTCCACGAGTCCGGTGCTGAACGTCAGCGTGAGCAGCAGCACCGTCAGCGGATGACGGACGCTGGCTGCGGCCGCCCGCGAGCGCGCTTGCGCGGCCGTATCCGCGCCAACCGCGGCCATATCGCTAGGCGGCGGCGCCTTCGTCGATCCAGCGCTGGAAGCGCTCGACCTGCTCGCTGGGCCACGCGCCATCGCAGGGCATCGTCCCGTTGCTCAAGCGTTGAGCGATCGCGCCGGCGTGAGCAACGACATCGGGGTACGACCACAGATCGAATGCTCTGCGCATCGCCTCGCGATCCTTGTCCCGAAACAGAGGCTTGATGTCGGTCTCGAATCCGAGTTTGGAAGATCCGGATGTTTCCACGGCACACTCCTCAGGTCTTGTAGTGGAACGCGCTCTGGCCAATCTGACTCCAGGGCGATGGTCTCGCATGACCTCCGATCTGGTCGCGAGTCGGAGCCTATTTGGTCGGTTGCGCCGGCGGCGGGATGTTGCCCAGCTGCGTGCGCGCAGGACTGCCTACTTCGCCGGCGCGGCGTCCGGCACATCGACCGCGAGGTGCGGTAGCCGGCGGTCGAGCCAGCCGGGAAGCCACCAGTTGGCCCGCCCGCACAGGTGCATGAGCGCCGGCACGAGGATGGTGCGCACGACGAAGGCGTCGATGAGGATCGCCGCGGCGAGGCCGATCCCGAACTGCTGGATGATGATCGTCTGGCCGAACAGGAACGAGAGGAACACGAGGATCATGATGCTCGCGGCGGCGGTGATCACTCGGCCGGTCACGGCCTGACCCGTGGTGACCGCGAGACGGTTGTCGCCGGTCCGCATCCACTGCTCGTGTATCCGGCTGACGAGAAACACCTCGTAGTCCATCGACAGGCCGAACAGGACGGAGAACATGATCACCGGTAGGAACACCGCGACCGGTGCGGTGCCGCTGAACCCGAGGATCGACGAGCCCCAGCCCCACCCGAACACCGCGTTCATCACCCCAAGCGCGGCGCCGACGGACAGCAGGTTCATGACCGATGCCATCGCCGGGATCACGAGGCTCCGGAACACGAGCATCAGCAGCACGAACGCCAGGAGCACGACGACCGCCATGAACTCGGGCAGCTTCGCTGCGAGGGCCTTCGAGAAGTCGACCTGCGTCGCGGTGACGCCGCCGATCAGAACGTCCAGACGGGTGCCGGCCTCGGCCGTCGGTACGACGCGGCCGCGGAGGTCGTCGACCAGCTTGGCGGTCCGGGCAGTCTGCGGCGCGGTGCTGGGGTACAGCAGCGCGACCGCGGCGGTGCCAGCGGGGCTCACCCGTGCCGGCGTAGCGGCCGCGACCCCCGGCTCGCGGGACGCGGCGGCGAGGACTCGTGAGAAGGCGACCTCGTCCGCGGAACCGTGGATTGTCGCGACCAGCTGAAGCGGCCCGTTGAACCCTGGGCCGAAGCCCTTCGCGAGCAGGTCGTAGGCCTGGCGGGTAGTCGACGACGCCGGGTCGGTGCCGGCATCGTCGAGGCCGAGGCGGAGCGTGAGCCCCGGGAGGGCGATGACGACGACCACCAGCAGACCGACCGTGGCACGCAGCGCGGTGTGGCGCTCGATCGAGCGCGACCACCGGTACCACAGGCCGGACGTGACCACCTCGGCCTCCGGGCCGGACTCGCGGATCCGCCGGCGCTCGGCGCGGCTCAGCACCTTCGGGCCGATGAAGCCGAGCAGCGCCGGGAGCAGGGTTAGCGAGGCCAGCATCGTCAGCGCGACCGTGACGGTCGCCGCGACGGCCGCGCCGTACAGGAACGACACCCCGAGCGCGAACTGGCCGAGGAGCGCGATCGCCACGGTCAGGCCGGCGAAGAACACGGCCCTCCCGGCGGTGTTGACGGCGTCCCCGGCAGCGTCCTCGATGCTCTGGCCGGCTCGCACGCCGCTGCGGTGCCGGGTGACGATGAACAGGGCGTAGTCGACCCCGACGCCGAGGCCGATCAGCACGCCGAGGATCGGGGCGAAGCTGACGATCGCGATGACGTGGCTGAGCAGCGTGGTGATCGCGTAGCCGATCCCGATCGCGACGAGCGCGGTCACGATCGGGGTGACCGCGGCGAACAGCGCGCCGAACGCCAGGCCGAGTACGAGCAACGCGCAGATCACCCCGATCGCGGTGCTGTTCGAGGACTTCTGAGGCTGGGCGTTTTCGATCGCCTGGCCGCTCAGGGCTACCCTCAGGTTCGGCCCCCGGGCTGCCTGGGCGGTGTCGATCACGGCGGTGACGGCGGCGATCGGGAGGTCCTGGGCCTGGGCATCGAAGTCGACTGTCGCGAACGCGATCCTCCCGTCTCGGCTGGTCTGGCTGGAGCCGCTGGGGCCAAAGGGGCTGACCACGGCCTCGACGTGCGGGAGGCGCCCTACCTTCGCGAGCATTGCTTCGACTTCGGAGCGTGCCGGCGCGGAAGTGACTGCTCCCGTCTTCGCCTGCACCACGATCTGGTCGGTGTCACCCGAAGCCGTCGGGAAGTTGTGCTGGAGGATGGCCAGCGCACGGGCGGAGGGCGTGTCGGGCAGGGTGTACTTGGTGGCGTACCTCATCCCGGCGGCATGGCCTGCGGCGGCGAGGCCGACGAGCGCGATGAGCCAGCCGGCGAGGACGAGCCGGCGGCGGCGGAAACACCAACGAGCGAAACGGGTCATCAGAAACCTCCTGCGCGTGCCCTTCTGGTTGCTTTCGTGTCGGGCACGAACGCCGCCAGCAGCAGCGCGCGCACCGAGGACCGAGCGGCCTGATCGTCGATCGAGGCGGCCCCTGGGTCGCGCTTTCGGTGCTGGGCGAACCATGCGATCGATTCCCTGAGGAAGTGGGCGGCGATGTCCGGATCGGCCAGCGGGCGCAGGCCGCCCGACGCTGCTCGGCTGCCGAGGAACGCCGCCAGCCGATCGTTGTGAGCGCGCTTTCGATCGTCGACAGACGCTTCGCCCAGCTCGGGGTAGTCGCCCGCCAGGCTCTCGATCAGCAACAGCAGTAGTCGGTTCTGCTCGACGAAGTCGTAGAGCTCGTCGATGATCGCGGCGAGCTCGTCCGAGGCGTCGTCGCCGCCCGGTCCGCGTTCGAGCGCTGCGCGCAGCGCCGGGAACGTCCCGCGGACGGCCAGGCACCCCCTGATCAGCTCGAGGATCTGCCCCGGCTGCGGGGTGGCGAGTGGCACCACCGCGTCCAGGTCCGCCCGCTGGTCGATCGCGTACCTGGCCGCCAGCTCGAGTAGCGCCTCCTTGCTCTCGACGTACCGGTACAGCAGCGCGTGGCTCAGTCCCAGCTGCTCGGCGACGTCCGTCATCAGCGTCCTCCGGTAGCCCTTCGCGATGAAAACGTCGCACGCGGCGCGCGCGACGTCGTGCACTCGTCCTGGTGGCGTCCGGCGGGGCATGCGCCAATAATAACTGACTGAGTCAGTTAATCAACCCATTGTTCGAACGGGGGCCGGGCGAGCCCGGCCCCTGTTCGGTCCTTCAGCGGTCAATCAGCGCCGGTGTGCCTGCTGATCCACTCCCGGGGAGATCGAGTCCCAGAAGCGGCAGTTGTGGTCGGCGGAGATCTGCGAGATCGACATGACCTCGCTGTCGCCTGCCGGCTCGAGCTCCATCTCGTCGCCCGAGCGATTGAACTCGGGCCAGAACGCGAAGCCTTGCGCGGTCGGGTTGCCCGTGCGGGCGAACGTCGTCATCCGCGCGATCTCCTCGTCCTGCATCACCTGCTGGTCGGCGTCGAGGGGCGTCGCCTGCGGCGTCTCATACGAGTTCCAAGGGTTGTCGTGCGCCGCCCCGGCCGGCGTGTCCCTTGTGCCCGTCGCCTGGTAGGGCGGCAGATCGTTGTCGTTCATCAGGAAGCCGTACACCGGCATCCACCGCGACAGGTCCTCGTCGGTGACGACCGCCGGGCAGACGGTGTCCGAGTCGGCCGCGAGCGTCCGCCACGCGATGAACGGCGTCTCGAACCGCGACAGCGGATACAGCGCCAGCACGCGCGGGGCGTACCGGCCGTACTGGGCCTCGACAATCTGCTCGTAGTCGGCCGAGGTGGTCGGCTCGCCCACGAGGTCCTCGTCGCGCTCGGTCCCGATCATGACCGGGACTCGATTCACGTCGCCGGTCTTGAGCGCCTGGCGGAGCGAGTTCGTGAGCGTGGTGCCGTTGATCGTCGGGCCGACCGTTCCCTGCCCGCCGTACTGGTACCCGTCACCCGGCGTGTCCGAAGCCTCGAGCACGGCGTCGGTCGGCAGCGCCCGCAGGCATGCCGCAACGTTCGCCGTGCCCGCGCCGCATCCGACGGAGGTCGCGAACGCCGCGCCGATGCCGTTGGCCTGCTGCTGAGATGGCACGGACGACTTGCAGTCCTGCGGCTCGAGGTCGTACGAGCCGCCGGGCCGCACGCCCGGGACGCCGAACAGCGTGTTGTACTCGCCGCTGTCGTCGATCGCTCCCTGGAACAGTCCGCGGGCCGTCGGTGAGGCGATCTGGTCGCACACGCTCGAGGCGCCGCCCGACTCGCCGAAGATCGTCACGCGATGCGGATTCCCGCCGAACGCGGCGATGTTCTGCTGCACCCAGCGCATCGCGAACTGCTGATCCTGGAGGCCATAGTCGCCGGCATTGCGACCGAACGCCGAGTTGGCGAGGAACCCGAAGATCCCCAGCCGGTAGTTGATCGAAACGATCACCTCATGGCCGGTCGCCGCCATCAGCGAGTAGTCGCCATTCCCCGAGCCCTTGAACAGACCTCCGGGGTGGATGTGGAACATCACCGGCAGGTTCGTCCCGCCGCCGGCCGGCACAAACACGTTCAGGTACAGGCAATCCTCACTCGACCCCGCTGCCGACGGCCCCGACTTCACGGCCGGCTGCGGGCACTCGTTCGCGAATTGCGTCGCCTCGAGCGTCGTCGTCCACGGCGCGTGCGCCTGCGGTGATGCCCACCGCAGCGACCCGACCGGCGGCGCGGCGTACGGAATCCCGAGCCACTCCTCCACACCGTTGGCGGCAGTGGTTCCGCAGACCGGGCCGGCCCCCGTTTGAACTCCAGTACCCGCAGCGCAGGCCGACACCTGTGCGCTGGCGGTCTTCGCCGAAGGGCCGGCCGAAGTCACCGCGATCACAACGACGATGACACCCACCGCGACGAGCACCAAACCCGGCCCGCGCAAGCTTCCTCGAAACAATCGAGCAATTCTCATCTGTCTCCTCACGTATCTACTGACCGAGCCACATAGGTCAGCGCCGCAACGGTCCCGGCTCGACGGGGCTTACCGCTTTTCTGGCGCACGCAGATTCCGCGCTTCCGGCGCGGCATTCTCACTAGTCGATAAGACCCTCCTTCCCCGCCAAGACCCCCCCGGGCGGTTTGGCAGTCTCCCTAGCGGACGATCGCTTCCAACCCTAACCCCGCGGAGAGTGGTGTGTCAATCCGCGTTGGAACGTGCCAGCGCCATGATCGCGTCGGACGCGAAGGTGCCGGCGTGATGATCACACCGTGCGCAGGCTGTCAGCGGCGATCGGGATCCGGAAGCATGAAGTCGCGAATGACCGCGACCAGATCCTGATATGAGCCGATGAACCCGCGCAGGGTGCGGACGGTGGCGCCGTAGCCGTCGAACTCCGGCGGCGTCATCCCGTCGGTGTCATATGCGCGGCGGAAGTCCGAGAAGTTCTCGTACAGCTCGTCGAGGACGCCGTCGGGGAGCGGATCGTCGATCCGGGGCACGACCTCGACCGAGGAGTCGTTGAACAGCCGCTGCCACGCGTGGGGGATCGTGAGGACGATGTCGCCGCCGATCAGCTCGGACCAGTGCAGGTGGTGCCGATACGCGGCCGCGAGCAGGCGAGTCCGGTACCCGCGCTCGCGGTACAGACCGTAGGCCCTCTTGAAGCAGGCGATGCCGGCCCAGTGGACCACGCCGGGGTCGACGACAACGCGATCGCGCTTGACGAGCACCTGCATCCAGTCGTCTAGCCGGCCGACCATGATCGTGCACACCGGCGACATCGTGGTGATGTCCTCGCCGGCGGACTCGCGGCGCGCCAGGCCGCGCTGCACCGCATCGGCCACGGCGAGCGCTTGCGGCACCGTGAAGCACACGGTGGCGTTGATGCTCACCCCCGCGGCGGTGACTTCTTCGATCGCGTCGATGCCCGCTTGCGTGGCCGGGATCTTGATCTGCATGTTCGGCGCCAGATCGGCAAAGTGCATCCCCTGGGCAACGAGCCGCTCGGTGTCTCGGTAGAGCTTCGGATTGGTCTGGATCGACAGCCGTCCCTTGCGCTGGCCCTCGCGCTCGAACACGGGCAGGAGGAGCTTCGAGGCGTGGACGGCCATCTCCTCGATCAGTTGCCACGCGACCTCGTCCTCGGTCCAGGTCGGATGGGTGGCGATGATCTCGCCGATCCGCTCACGCCAGAGCGGCATCTCCTTGCCGAGCACCTCGCCGACGATCGTCGGGTTGCTGGTGGCGCCGACCGCGCCGCGCTCGATCGCGTAGGTCAGCTCTTCGATCGAGCAGGAGTCGTTCCAGTAGTCGGTGGCGGTCATCGCGGTCTGGTGGAGCGGCGCGAGCGTGGGCTGCTCGGTGGCGGCCCCACTCACGGCGTCTGCGATCGATCCGGTCATCTCGGTTCCTTTGCCTCGGTGAGCTCGAGGGGCGATGCGCCCCGACACGAACACGAGCATACGCCGCCGAGGTCGCCCTGGCAGGCTCGGCGGTCGTCGAGAATGGCATCTGCTTTAGATACGAGCAGACTCTTACTGCGGCGCGCGCTTAGATACAGGCTGACTCTCAGCTGGCCTAATCAGGACCAGCGGGAGGAAGATGTCGTCGATGATCTCCTCGAGCGTGCGTTGCGTGGGTGGCTGGTGGTTGAAGATCAGCTCGTTGCGGAGCAGGTCGATCGGCAGACGCGCGACGCGGGGGGTGATGTCATCGCGGGCCTCGCCGCGAGCCACTGCCTGCCGCAGCACGCCGCCCATCACCTCGCCGCCGCTGCGGGTGAGCTGGTTGAGTATCAGCTCGAACGCCTCGTCGTCTGCGAGTAGGCCACTGAGCATGCCGATGACCGTATCGGGTCCGAGCTCGGTGATCCGCGTCGACGCGCGACGCAGCACGGCCAGGACGTCGCTTCGCAGCGCGCCGGTGTCCGGGATCCCGCCGGACAGCACCGGCTGACGGTGGCGCATCGCGGCGATCACCAGCTCGCCTCGGTTGGCCCAGCGGCGATAGATGACCGCGCGGCTGGTGCCGGCGCGTTCGGCGACGCGCTCCATCGTGAGCTTGGCGTAGCCGGACTGCTGTAGCTCCTCCCAGGCGGCGTCGAGCAGAGCGTGCTCGAGCGTCGCGCCGCGACGGCGGGTGGCGCGCTCGGCGGGGTTGGTCTTCGGCTGCGGCCGCTCCGGGCGCGCTCGCGCAGGCTGAGTCGAAATCTTTTTAGGGGACATCTTGACTCTTATGCCTCTCGCTGATTAGATACACGATGTTCCTTAGCGTAGTCCCCGGAGTCCTCGCATGTCAATCACCGCCGAACCGATCCGCACCCCGGTCCCTGCCAGGATACGAGCCGAGCAGTCAGCGCCGCAGTGGCGGCCGCTCGCGGTGGTCGCGGCTGCCCACCTGATGGCGATCCTCGACATCACCGTGATGTTCGTGGCGCTGCCGGCGGCACAGCACGCGCTCGGGATGTCCGTGGGAGCCCGCCAGTGGGTGCTGACTGCCTACACGCTGGCGTTCGCCTCGCTGCTGCTGCTCGGCGGCCGGCTCGCCGACCGGCTCGGCGCCCGCCGGACATTGGTGATCGGGGTCGTGGGCTTTGCCGCCGCGTCCGCGGTCGGTGGAGCGTCGGTGGACGGCGCGATGCTGATCGCCGCTCGCGCCGTCCAGGGCGCGTTCGGCGCCGTGCTCGTGTCGTCGACGAAGTCGCTCCTGGTGACCGTTTACACCGACGAGCACGAGCGCGCCCGGGCGATGAGCATCTTCGCCGGAACGCTCACCGCCGGCATGGCGCTCGGCCTGATCCTGGGGGGCGCGGTGACCAGCGGTCTCGGGTGGCGCTGGTGCCTGTACCTGAACGTGGTCGTGTGCCTGCTCGTCGTCCCAGGCGCGCTGCGGGTGCTGCCGGCGCTGGCCGCCCGCCCGGCTGTCCGCCTTGACCCCGCCGGCGCGGTGCTGTGCTCGATTGGGATGGTCGCCCTGGTGTTCGGGCTCGGAGACGCCACGTCCACGGGATGGGCGTCGCCGGCGGTCGTCGGGTCGCTCGTCTGTGCCGCGCTCATGCTCGCGGCGTTTACCGCCCGCCAGGCCGCACGCCCCAACGGGATCTTGCCGTTGCGGGTGGTGCGCGACCGCAACCGCGGCGGGGCGCTCCTGGCGACGGTGTTCAACAGCCTGAGCACGGTCGGGCTGATGCTGATCCTCACCTACCAGCTTCAGGCGGTCCTGCACTACTCGCCGCTACGCACCGGCCTGACCCTGATCCCGTTCGCGCTCGCCGCCGCGTGCGGCTCGATGGTGATCGGCCGGCGGCTGATGACACGCGTCGCGCCTCGCTGGATGATCAGCACCGGCGTGGTGCTCAGCGCCGCCGGCCTGCTGCTGCTGCTCGGCCTCACGCCGACCAGCCACTCGATCGTGCTGATCGTGATCGCCGAGGTCGTCGAGGGCACCGGCACCGGCCTCGCCGGCCCGCCGATCCTCGCCACCGCGTTGCGCTCGGTCCCCCGCGAGGACGCGGGCGCCGCCTCAGCCGCGTCGAGTGCCGCCGGCCAGCTTGGCTCCTCGATCGGCGCGGCGCTGCTGAACACGATCGCCGCGACCGCGACGGCCGCCTACCTCGTGGCTCATGGCGCGGCGGGAGCGGCCGCGGCGACCGTGCATGGCTACGCCGTCGCGGCGGCGTGGGGCGCCGCGATCCTGCTCGCGACCGCGATCCCGATCGGGTGGCTAATCAACGCGCGCGCCCTCGGCCGCGACGCCCGCGCCAACCTCGAACGGACGGGGCGATGACGACTCGATCCGCGACCGCGCAACCGGCGGCCGCTCCGGTCATCTCGATCCGCGATCTGCACAAGCGCTACGGCGACCACGAGGCGGTCCGCGGCATCGACCTCGAGGTCCGGCGCGGCGAGATCTTCGCGTTCCTCGGTCCCAACGGCGCCGGCAAGACCACGACCGTCGAGATCATGGAGGGCTTCCACGAGGCCAGCGGCGGCACGGTCGAGGTGCTCGGGCGCGACCCGTGGCGCGCGCCGGCGAGTTGGCGCGCACGGATCGGGATCGTGCTGCAGGAGTCAGAAGCCGAGCCCGGGCTCAGCGTGCGCGAATGCCTCGGCCTGTACGCCGGCTATTACCCAGCGCCGCGGAACGTCGACGACACGCTCGCGCTCGTCGACCTCGCCGACCAATCCGATCAGCGCGCGTCGGCTCTCTCCGGTGGCCAGCGGCGCCGGCTCGATGTCGCTCTCGCGCTGATCGGCGACCCCGAGCTGATCTTTCTCGACGAGCCGACGACCGGGTTCGATCCCGCCGCCCGCCGCGCCGCCTGGGAGATGATCGCCGGCCTCCGGGACCTCGGCAAGACGGTCTTCCTCACCACCCATTACATGGAGGAGGCCGAACGGCTCGCCGACCGCATCGCGGTGATCGCGGCCGGCCAGATCGTCGCGCAGGGCACGCCGCAGACGCTCGGGGACCGGCAGCTCGGGGCGGCGCAGATCTCCTTCTCGGCGCCCCTGGGCAGCTCCGCGGCCGAGCTTCCGGGCGCGCTCGCGGCGCGCGTGACGGCACAGGCCGCCGGCCGGCTCCTGCTGCCGAGCACGCGCGTGACAGCCGACCTGCACGTGCTGTCCGGATGGGCGCTCGAGCGCGGCCTCGAGCTCGACGACCTCGAGGTCACGCGTCCGACGCTCGAGGACGTCTACCTGCAATTGACGAGCGATACCGACGACCCACAAAGGAGCCAATCATGATCTGGCTGTTCAAGTACATGTCCCGCAAGTGGCGCGAGTTCACCGCCAGGCGCAAGGCGAAGGGGTAGCGCGATGCCTAGCGCAGGGCCGCCGACATCGGCGACCCGGTCGCGCGCGGGGCGGCGATCCGCCGCGTCGCGCGGGCCGGTCGCTCTGCTCGCCCACCAGGCGCGCTACGAGATGCTGACCGCCGGTCGTAACCCTCGCGCGCGCTTCTTCACGTTCTTCTTCCCGGTCGTGATGCTCGTCATCTTCGCCGGTGTTTTCCACGGCACCACGACCGTCGACGGTGTCCACATCAAGCTTTCGCGCTACTTCATGCCGGGCATCCTGGCGATGGCGATCGTGCTCGCGTCGTACGCGAGCCTGGTCACGTCGATCGCCACCCTGCGCGAGTCCGGCGTGCTCAAGCGACGCCGCGCCACGCCGGTGCCGCCCGCGGTGCTGATCGGGGGGCAGGCGATCACCGCCGTCGTCACGGTGGCGCTCATGAGCACGATCATGCTCGTCATCGCCAGGGTGCTGTACGGCATCGCGTTGGCGCCCGGGGCGATCGCGGCGATCGCGTGCCTGGCCGCCCTCGGCGCGCTGACGTTTGCGGCGATCGGCTATGCGATATCGGGCATGATCGGCTCGCCGGAGGCGGCGCAGCCGATCGTCCAGGCGACGACGATGCCGCTGTGGTTCCTCTCCGGGGTGCTGATCCCCACCGCGAGCATCAGCGCCGGACTGCGCTCGGTCGGTGCGGTCTTCCCGGTCGAGCACCTCGCCGACGGGCTGCACGTCGCATCCGTCCACACCTCATTCAGCGCCGCCATCTCGGTCACCGACGTGCTCGTGCTCGGGGCCTGGGGCGCCGGAGCCGCCGCGTTCGCCGCGTGGCGCTTTCGCTGGCTCCCGAGCACCGCCGGCGGCTGAGCACGGCTGCCGAAAGGGGGCGGGAAGGCGGCTGGCGGGGGGCGGGAGGGTGCGGGAGGGTGCGGGGCGCACACCTGCCAGGTCATAACCTGGATTTATTACGTGCCGAAGTCACGTGAATTGGCATTCCAACATGGCCTCTGGTTCAATCCTGCGCCACAACCCAGCGTGCCCGACGAGGAGGTTAGAGGATGAGATGCGTGCGCGTTATTGGGACAATTTGCCTTGCGGCTGTGTCGGTAAGTCTGGCAGCGTGTGGGTCGTCGAGCAGCAGCAGTAGCAGCACGACGTCTGCCTCTAACGCCGCATCGAGCGCGACTTCACAATCCAGTGCGTCGAGTGGAATACCAAAGAACCTGGCGGTGACGTTCGGTAGCGCGGATGACGAGGTAGCGCTGTTCAAGACCGTCAGCTCGGGCATAGTGACCGATGCCAAGGGGCTGGGTTGGACGATAAACGAGTACGACAACGCTCTCGATGGTCCGACCGCTCTGCGCAACGCGGGGCTGATGGTGCAGGACCATCCCGACGTGGCGATCGACTGGAACACGGTCGTGGCAGTGGGACGATCGGTGGGTGCCCAGTTCACGCGGAACAACATCAAGTGCCTCGCGGTCAACCAGCAGATTCCGGGCTGCGCCTGGTTCAACCTCTCAAACGAGGAAGCGGGCCTCGAAGCGGCGAGCGTGATCCTGCCGATCGCGAAGCAGCGAGGGTGGAACGGCAAGAACACGACGGTAGTGATGGTGGTCGCGGCCGCCAACGGCGTCGAGGTGAACAACGGTCCTCGGTACTTCTACATCCAGACCGCCAAGCAACTTCCAGGCTTCGTGCAGGTGACCCCTGGTCAGATCACCGCGACCACGACAACGATCGGCGGCTCGAGAGCCATTCAGATCGATTGCAAGAGCACGCTCGACGGCGCGTACGCCGCCGCGAAGAACATCGTCGGCGACATCCCGAAGGGCAACAACATCCTGCTCTACGGTTCGGATGACGACTGCGATCTCGGGGCATACCGAGCTCTGACACAGGCCGGCTGGGGCAAGGGCCGGATCCTCACGGGCGGGCTGGCGGCGGAGCCCGAGGGACTGAACGAGCTGCGCACCGATCCTAACTGGGTGTTCGAGAATTCGGAGTTCATCCAGGATTGGGGACCGTACGTCCTCGCTGAGGCGGCCGCGATCCACGAAGGTGTAACACCGCCGATGCTGACGCCGTCGCCGGAGGTTGGGCTTTCCAAGCAGACGGTCGATGAGTATTACAACGCGCAGGACCAGCCGATCACGCTGCCCGCGCTTGTGCCTGACAACCAGTACCTGGCGAAGACCGGAATCCTCCAAAAGTTCCTCAAGATCAAGGGGCTGAACGCGCAATGAATCACAACGTCGGCGTGGCCTTGCCCGCGCTTCCTGACACCAACGTCTGAGGTCCATGTGACATGGCAATTGGGATGACGAACACGACGAACGGCTGCGCAGTGCAGCGTGGACGTCTACAGGCGGTAATGGATAGCCAGAACCTGCAGGCGACCTTCCTGAGCTCGTATCAGGCGGTCTCGTACTTGGCGGGGACGAACATCCTGACTCAGTTGATGCTGCCCGACCGGCCGGCGTTCTACCTGTCGTTCCCGGGCGGCAAGGACGCGCTGCTCGTGTGCGACATCGAGACCGGGATGGTGAAGAGCCAAACCGACATCGCTGATATTCACGAGTACGTCGAATTCGCCGCGGATCCCTGGGACGTGCTCGCCGGGCTGATGAAGGGCCACGGGGTGCAGCACGACCGCGTGGGCTTCGAAGCCCGGCGGGTGCCCGCCGAGGGCTACGAGAGGATCAGACGTGCTCTTCCCGACGTCGAGCTCGTTGGGATCGACGACGCGGTCGAGGAGCTTCAGAGCGTGAAATCGGCCGACGAGATCGAAAAGCTTCGCTACGCCGCACAGGCCACGCTCGATGCGGTGCTGAGCGCGGTCGACTCCGCCTCGGCGGACATGAGCGAGCTGGCGCTGTCCGCGGATATGACGACCAAGATCATCATGAGCGCGGGAAGCCCGAGGTTCACGTTCCTGGCGTCCGGCGAACGCGCCCTGGGCGCGCACATCGACCCGGCCGACCGAGCGCTCGAACCGGGACACATCTGGCGCGTCGACCTCGGAGCCCGATTCTTCGACCGGATCAACTCCGATCTCGCCCGGACCGGCGTCGTCGGAGATCCGACCCCCGAGCAGGAGGAGCGCCTGGCCTGCGTCATGGCGGCGCAGGCTGCCGGGTTCGAGGCCGTGGAGCCGGGACGGCCCGCGTCCGACGTTTATCACGCCGTGAAAGAGGAGTTCGAGCGACGCAATTTCCCGTTCCGGATGCCGCACGTTGGACACGGCCTGGGCACGGGGCTGCACGAGGCTCCGATTCTGCACCCGGGAAACGCCGTCCCGCTCGAGCCGGGAATGGTGCTTGCGATCGAGCCGATGCTGAAGGCCACCGAGCAAGGCGAGTGTTACCACTCCGAGGACCTCGTGGTCGTCACCGACGGCGGTCACGAGCTCCTCACCCAGCCACAGCGTCAACTGCTGCGGATAAAGGTGTGATGCGTCCCCCGGTCGACGACGACCTGATACGCACGCTCGCTGCGTTCGCGGATCTGGAGATTCCCGAGAACGACATGGAGCTCGTGCGCGCGTACCTGACGAATGTCCTGAACGGTGGCAACCAGTTCGGCGGGCGGGATCTGACAGAGGTCGAGCCGATCGTCACCCTGGATCCGCGATGGGAATAGACGATCTCCACTGGCGGTCGATCGCCGAGACCGCCGACCTACTGCGCGAGGGCGCAGTGACCTCCGCGGGTCTCACGGAGGCGCTGCTCGAGCGCATACAACAGACCGAGCCGGCGCTGCACGCGTACGTTGGCGTGATGGCGGAGTCCGCTCGGCGGGAGGCGCGGGCCGCCGACCAGCTGTTTGCCCGGGGGGAGTCTCGCGGCCCGTTGCAGGGGATCCCGGTGGGGGTCAAGGACCTGTGCGAGACCGCCGGCTTCCCAACATCTGCGGGCTCGCGGGCGCTGGAGGGACACGTCCCGACGAGGGACGCGGTCGTCGTGCGGCGTCTGCGCGACGGCGGCGCCGTCCTGATCGGCAAGACCGTGACGCACGAGTTCGCTTGGGGGCAGGACATGCCGCAGACGCGGAACGCGTGGGATCAGCGCTGCTATCCGGGCGGTTCGAGCGCCGGATCCGGAGTCGCCGTCGCGGCGGGCACCGCGTACGGCGCGATTGGCACTGACACCGGGGGCTCGATCCGGGTGCCGGCGGCGGTCAACGGCGTGGTTGGGCTCAAGCCGACGTTCGGACGCGTGAGCCGGACCGGCGTATTCCCGATGAGTCCGACGCTCGACACCGTCGGCACCTTGACTCGCACGGCGCGCGACGCCGCGCTCATGCTCGGCGTGATCGCCGGACGGCTCGACCCCGGCGACCGCGGTGCGATCGACGAGCCGGTCGACGACTACGCGGGGCAGCTCGACCAGGATCTGAGCCGCGTCCGAATCGGCGTCGAGCGCGACTACTTCTTCTACGACGCGGTCGTCCCCGATGTGCGCGCCGCGGTCGAACGCGCGATCGAGCAACTCGGGGAGCTCGGGGCGACGATCGTCGAAGTGACGATCGACGACCTCGATCTCGTCGTACCGGCTGGGATGGCGGTCCTGCTCGGCGACTGCAGCGAATGGCATCAAGGTCTGCTTCGAGCGCGCGGGACCGACTACGTTCGCGAGACGCGAGCCATGATCGAAGTCGGTGAGCTGTTGCTGGCGACGTCGTATGTCAAGGGACAGAAGGTCCGGCGCGTAATCCAGGACCGCGTGCGCGGCGCGTTTGCGGAGCATCGACTCGACGCGCTTCTCGCCCCGACGACCCCCGAGACGACGATGCCGGTCGAAGAGCTGTCCGTCAACCTGACCGGCAAGACGGTCTCAGGCGCCCTCGCGAGCTTCATCCATCAGAACTTCATGGCCAACGTGATCGGTATCCCGTCGGTGAGCATCCCGGTCGGTTTCGACTCCGACGACCTCGCGATCGGGATGCAGGTGTTCGGACGGCCGTTCGACGAGTCGATGGTTTTGCGAATCGGCGACGCATACCAGAGCATCACCGAGTGGCATGCGCGTCATCCGCTCGAGTTCGAAGTCGCTAGGTAGGGCGCGGAGCGTGAGCAGCGCAGAGAGATCGCCGCCAGATACGTCGAGCGCCGGACGCGCAGCGGATACCGCGCTGCTGAGTGCGGCCCGATTGTTCAAGTACTACGGCCCTCAGGCGGCCCTCCAGGACGTCAGCTTCGCGCTGGACCACGGCGAGATCCTGGCCGTCGTGGGCGAGAACGGCGCGGGGAAGTCGACGCTCTCGAAGATCCTCGCCGGCGTCGTCCAGCCGGACAGCGGTTCCCTCACGTTGCGCGGCCAATCGCTGCGTCTCCGTTCGCCTCGCGAAGCGATCGAGGCGGGCATGTCGTACATCCCGCAGGAACTCGAGTATCTCCCCAATCTCACCGTCGCCGACAACCTGCTCGTCGGCCGCTGGCCCAATCGCCGGGGCTTCACCAATCGGCAGATGGGTCGCGCGCAGGCGCAGAGGCTGGCGGACAAGTTCGGCATCAGCCTCGACGTGCGACGGCCGATCACCGAAATGGGACTTGCCGAGCGTCAGCTCGTCGAGATCCTGAAGGCGCTCGCCCGGGAGACGAGTGTCCTCATCCTCGACGAGCCCACCGCGGCGCTCACGAGCGACGAGAGCAAGAACCTCTTCCGAGTGGTCCGGGGTCTCGCGGATGCGGAGGTCGGCGTCATATTCATCTCGCACCGGATCGACGAGGTCCTCGATGTCGCCCACCGCATCCTCGTGCTGCGCAACGGAATCGTGGCCGCTCAAATGGACGCCGCAGCCACGACGCCACGCGAGCTGATCCGGGCCATGCTTGGAACGGAGCTCCGCGCTTCATCGGCGAGCCGTGGAAACGGCGGGCGTGGCCGCCCCGTGGTGATGAGGCTCGAGGGATGGACGCGCCTCGGGCTTCCTGACATCGTCGACGCCACGCTCGAGCTGAGGGAACGTGAGGTGCTCGGGCTGTTCGGCGTGCGCGGGTCAGGCGCGGACCTCATCGCCGGCGGACTGGGTGGCCGCGTCGGCGGGTTCCACGGAAACCTGACCGTGCTCGGGAAGGAGCACGAGCCGTTTGGCTCGCCGCGCGACGCGCGGTCCGCCGGCGTCGGCTACGTGCCACCGGAACGGAAACGAGACGGCCTGGTCCTCGGAATGGGGATCCAGGCGAACATCAGCATGCTCGTCCTGGATCGGGTCGCCGAGTTCGGCTTCGTCAGGGGGTCGGCCGAGCGAAGCCTGGCGGAGGTGTGGCGAAAGCGCCTCGGGATCCGTGCCCAGTCGTTGACGCAGGAGGTCGCATTGCTGAGCGGCGGGAACCAGCAGAAGGTGCTGCTGGCAAGCCGGCTGGCAACCGAGCCGGCTGTGCTCGTGTTGAACGAGCCCACGCGCGGCGTCGATGTGGGGACGCGTCTGCAGATTCACGACTACCTGAGAGGTGAGGCGGAGCGGGGTCGATCGGTTCTGTGGGTGACCTCTGACGTGGAGGAGGCTGTGACTGTGAGCGATCGTCTGGTGATCATCCGAAATGGCTCGATCGTCGGCGAATTGACCGATGGAGCGCTGACGCAAGCCAACGCTCTCGCGCTCGCGACCGGGACGGAGGCGGATGAATGACAGCGATTGCGCATAGAGGCCCGAGGGTGTCTCGGCAAACGGCGGCCAGGCTGGCGGCTCAGGGTACGCAGCTGCTGGGCGTCGGCGGGTTCTTCATCCTGCTGTTGATTTTCTTCACCGTCGAGTCGTCCCGCTTCTTCGTCGGGTCGAATGCAGTCAACATCCTGTCGAACCTGACGCCGCTCGCGATCGTCGCGCTCGGCCAGTCGTTGGTCCTCATCTCCGGCGGGTTCGATCTGGCGGTGGCCGGAGCGGCGCCACTCGGCGGGATCATCTACGTATCGGCATGCAACCATGGGGCCAGCGCCCCTGAGGCGATCGCTCTGGCCGTGCTCTCGGGAATGGCGATCGGCGTGGCCAACGGCGTGATCATCACCCGGCTGGGGATCAATCCGCTGATCACGACGCTGGCGACCGTGTCGATCACCCAGGGCCTCGCGTTCACCGTTACCAACGGGGTCACCATCACTCTGAACAACCCGAACCAGGCCGGTCTCGACAACAACGCTTTCGGTATCCCCACCTACGTCTGGGTGATGGTCGTCCTGAGCGTAATAACGTTCGTCGTGCTCCGATACTCCGTGTTCGGGAGGATGCTCTACTCGATGGGCGGCAACCGCGAGGCCGCCCGGCTGGCCGGGCTCCGCACCGACCTGATCACCGTGTGCGTGTACGTGATCAGCGGCGGGTTCGCCGCGTTCGCGGGCGTGATCCTCGCCGAGCAGCTGCTGGCCGGCGCCCCGACCGTAGCCAGCACCATCGGGCTTGAGTCGATAACAGCGGTGATCCTCGGAGGAGCGGCCCTGACCGGCGGGTCCGGCGGCATTCCAGGCAGCCTGCTCGGGGTCGCGGTGCTCGGCACCGTCTCGAACGGGCTTGCCCTCATGCAGGTGCAGACCTTCTATCAGCAGATCGCGACCGGCGTGATCCTGCTGCTCGCGGTCGGCCTCGGTCGACTTCGTGGGGTGGTCGCTCACGCGGTGTGGGCGCGATCGCGGACGATCGCGCCGAGCGAAAACGTCGACGAAGTCGGCGAACCGATCCCGGCGGGAATCGGCGAGCAGCCGGAAGAACCGTAACCGGGGCACTCGTGTTGGCCAGACGTAAGCTCGGGCGCAGCGGCCCCGATGTCGGCGCGATCGGGCTCGGCTGTGCACCGATGTCCGGGCTGTACGGCCAGGCGTCCGAGGATGAAGGCATTCGTGCGATCCACGTCGCGCTCGATCTCGGGATGAATCTGCTCGATACCGCCGATGTCTATGCCTCCGGACACAACGAGCGGCTGGTCGGGAACGCCATCCGGGACCGGCGCGACAAGGCGATCGTCGCGACGAAGTTCGGAAATGTCGTCGATGCCACTGGTCGCCCGCTGCGGATCAGCGGACGAGCGGAGTACGTGCACGAAGCATGTGCGCAGAGCCTGCAACGTCTCGGCGTCGACTTCATCGATCTGTACCTGCAGCACCGCGTGGATCCAACGACTCCGATCGAAGAGACCGTCGGCGCCATGGCCGAGCTCGTCGAGGCCGGCAAGGTGCGGTACATCGGTCTGTGCGAGGCGCTGCCCGCGGACCTTCGCCGCGCCGCCGCCGTGCACCCGATCGCGGTCCTGCAAAGCGAGTATTCCGTTCTGGAGAGGGGCGTCGAGGCGGACGTGCTCGAGACCTGCAAGGAGCTCGGCATCGGGTTCATGGCGTACTCGCCGCTGAGCCGCGGCCTCCTCGGAGGCAAGCTCGACCCGGCGAGCGCGCCGGATCCGTCCGACATACGGGCAGACGGGTCGCGGTATCCACGGCTTGGTCCGGCGCACCTCGCGGCCAACCTCGAGCTGGCGAGTACCGTCCGCCGGATCGCCGCCGACCATGACGCCGGTCCGGCCGAGGTCGCGCTTGCCTGGCTGCTCGCGCGCCGTCCCTGGATCGTGCCGATCCCGGGAACCCGGCGCGAGGCGCACGTGGTGAGCAACGCAGGCGCGGCCGCGCTCGCCCTCGATGACGACGACATGACCGCGCTCGAGGGCCTGGCGGGAAGAGTCTCGGGGGAGCGCTTCGGCCTCGACCTGCCGACGCCCGATTGGGTGTCTCCTCTGCCCAGATCGCCGTGATCGAGGCGACGCCCCTGGGACCACATCTGGGATCCAATAGCCTGTCGCTGGGAGCTTGAGCGACGTCGTGACCAGGAGAGGGATGTGGAGCTTCGCGACCTGCACTACATGGAGACGCTTGCGGCCGAGCTGCATTTTGGGCGTGCCGCCACGCGGCTTCACCTATCGCAGCCGGCGCTCAGTCAGGCATTGGCCCGGCTCGAGAGGGAGATCGGCTGTCCACTCGTGGAGCGCGACCACCGCGGAGTGACGTCGCTCACGAATGCGGGCAGGGTGCTCCTGTCAGAGACCCAAGGGCTCCGCAAGTCAATCGCGATGGCCTGTGAAATGTCTCGTCGTGCGGGCCGTGGCGAGACCGGAACTGTCGCGATCGGCTTCGTCGATGCGGCCACGTTCGAGGTCCTGCCGCGTCTGCTGAAGAAGTTCCGCGAGCAGTATCCGGGTGTATCGATCGTCTGCCACCAACTCAAGTCCTCAGAGCTCGCGCGCGCCGTCGAGGTCGGCCGGCTGGACCTCGCGATCCTGCGGCGTGATGAACCGCCGGCGGGCGTTGAGCTGCGCACAGTGCTGCTGGAGCGGATCTGCGTGGCCGTGAGCCGGAACAGCCCGCTGTCGTGGCTGCGCGACCTGTCGATCTGCGACCTCGCCAATCAGGCCTTCGTCCTGCCGGTGCAGGAGGACGTCGCGAGCGTCCGTCCTGGATTCTTACGACTGTGTCACGAGGCGGGATTCTCACCGCGGATCGTCGCGCATGCGACGTCGATCCAGGTGATCATCGAACTCGTGGCCCAGGGGCTCGGAGTCGCGTTTGCGGCCCGGCCCTGGGCCAGGGACAACCCGAATGTCGTCGTCCAGGATCTCAGGGACGTCGAGGAGTACATGGAGCTCGCGCTGGCCTTTCGTCCGGAGGGGATATCGACCGAGGCGCAAAACCTGCTCGAGCTGGTATTCGACGCCCCGGACCTGGCGATGACCGCCTGAGACCGCGTTGGCGAAGTGATGGCGACGCCGCCGCAAACGCGGCGCCGGCCACCCTCAGCCCTCGTGCCCGTTTGCCGCCGCGCCGTTGAGCGACGGCGGCGGGACACTCCCGCCGTTTCGCCGCTCGCGCCGGCCCTCCAGCGCCGCGATCAGGTGACCGGCGGCCTGAGCGTGGGCGCTCTCGCCGGTGCGATCGCCACGCTCCTCAGCGATGTACTCGAGCTCACCGATGACCCGGTTGATCTGGTCATCGCTCATGCGCCGGATCAGCGCGGAGGTGAGGACACGTGTGACGTCGACGTCGTCTTTGGTTTCCATGGGTGACACATCGCGCCTGCCGGCGCGCAGCGTGTGTGATCCCTACCGCAAACGGACGAACGGACGATCAGAGACGGGTGCGTAACTCCGCTCGCAGCTCCTCGTCACAGAACGCGGCCTCGATCGCGATGGCGGTCATCTCGCGGAGCACGTCCTCGCCGAAGCCCATCCGCTCGTGGCACACCTCGTACTCGCCTTCGATCGTGGCGCCGAAGTACGGGGGGTCGTCGGAGCCGAGCGTGACCCTGACACCCTCGGCGTGAAGCAGCGGCAGCGGATGGTCCTCGTAGCTCCGATACACGCCGAGGACGACGTTGCTGGTCGGGCAGCACTCGAGCACGATCCCGCGCGCCGCCAGTTCGGCGACCAGCAAGGGATCTTCGACTGCGCGCACCCCGTGGGAGATCCGGGTGATCGGTAGCTCGAGCGCGGCACGCACGCTCTCGGCGCCCGCCCACTCGCCGGCGTGGATCGTGCAGCCGAGGCCGGCGCCGGCCACGATCGCATACGCCTCCGCGAAGTCGCCGGCCGGGAACCCGGCCTCGTCGCCGGCCATCGAGAAGCCGACGACGTAGGGGTGGGGGCGCTCCGCCGCGTGGCGGGCGACGCGCAGCGCTCGCTCGACGCCGAAGTTGCGCACGGCCGAGATCAGGATGCGGCCCTCGATGCCGGTGTCGCGGCGGGCGTCGTCGATCCCCCGAGCGATGCCGCCCAGGTGCTCGGCATCGCTCAGCCCGATGAGCCAGGCGTGGTCGGGCGAGGCGGTCAGCTCGACGTAGATCGCGCCACCGGCGGCACACGAGCACAGGTACTCGTAGGTGATGTCGCGGTAGTCCTCGGCGGTGCGCATCACGCTCGCCGCGAGGTCGTAGGTGCGCAGGAAGTCGAGGAAGTCCGTGTAGCGGAAGCGCCCGTCGTCGCCGAGCATCCGCTCGGGCAGCGGCAGGCCGTTCCGCTCGGCGATCCGCCCGATGAGCTCGGGCGGCGCGGTCCCCTCGAGGTGGACGTGCAGCTCGGCCTTGGCGACATCAGACATGAGCGCGGATGTCTATCAGGTAGTTCTGATAGTTCTGAGCTGGTGAGGATTCTCGTCACCGGCAGCTCGGGGCATCTCGGGGAGGCGCTGATCCGCGTGCTGCCCGGACACGCCCACGAGGTGATCGGACTCGACGTGCTCGAGTCGCCGTCGACCGACGTCGTCGGGTCGGTCGCCGACCGCGCGTGTGTGCGGCGGTGCATGGCCGGCGTCGACGCGGTCGTGCACTCGGCCACCCTCCACAAGCCCCACGTCGGCACGCACGACCGCGCGCAGTTTGTCGAGACGAACATCACCGGCACGCTGATCCTGCTCGAGGAGGCGGTCGCGGCGGGCGCCGACCGGTTCATCTTCACGAGCACGACGAGCGCGTTCGGGCGGGCGCTCACGCCCGCGGCGGGGGCGCCCGCGGCATGGATCACCGAGGACGTCGCGGCGGTCCCGCGCAACATCTACGGCGCGACCAAGACCGCGGCCGAGGACCTGTGCGAGCTCATCTCGCGCGACCACGGGCTGCCGTGCCTGATCCTGCGGACCTCGCGGTTCTTCCCCGAGCCCGACGATCGCGACGACGTCCGCACCGCCTACGACGACCTGAACCTCAAGGTCAACGAACTGCTCTACCGCCGAGTCGACCTCGAGGACGTCGTCGGCGCCCACCTGCTCGCGCTCGACCACGCGCCGGCAATCGGCTTCGGGCGCTACGTGATCAGCGCGACCACCCCGTTTACCCCGGACGATCTGGCAAACATCCGAAACGACCTCCCAGCGGTGCTACAGCAGCGCTTCCCCGACTACGTGGATGTATACGCCGCGCGCGGCTGGCACATGTTCCCGTCGATCGAGCGCGTGTACGTCAACGAGCGCGCGCGCCGCGAGCTCGGCTGGTCGCCCCGCTACGACTTCCGTCATGCGCTCGCCCGCCTCGCCGACGGTGAGGACCCGCGCAGCCCGCTCGCGCGGAGCGTCGGTGCGAAGGGCTACCACCCGGTCTCGACCGGCGTCTACACCGCGCGCTGAACCTCTGCGACCGGGCCGGGGATGTCGGCCGGGGGATCGCCGAGTGCGAACGCCGAGCGGATCGCATACGCCGCGGCCCGCGCACTGTCGTCGTCGCGCGCGTGCACGAGCGCGAGCGGCCGGCCGCCCGGCTCGACGCGCTCGCCGAGCGCGGCGACCTCGGTCAGACCAACGGCGTGGTCGACGCGGTCATCCTCGCGGGCGCGCCCGCCGCCGAGGTTGACGATCGCGATCCCGACCGCGCGCACGTCGATCGCGGACACGACCCCGGGCGCGTCGGGCTCGATCGGGCGCACGACCGGGGCGCCCGGCAAATGCAGAGACGGCGTTTCGAGCAGACCCGCCGGCCCGCCGAGCTCCACGACCATCGCGGCGAAGCGCTCGGCGGCGCGCCCGCTTCCGAGCGCGTCGACCGCCGCGGCACGAGCTTCGGAAACATCGCCGTACAGCCCGCCCAGCACGAGCAGCTCGGCGGACAGCGTGAGCGTGACCTCAAGCAGCCGCGCGTCGTGGGCATCGCCGGTCAGGTGCTCGATCGACTCGCGCACCTCGACCGCGTTGCCTGCGGTCCGGCCGAGCACCTGGTTCATGTCGGTGAGGAGCGCCACCGTGCGGAGGCCATTACCGACGGCGACCTCGACGATCGCCCGGGCCAGTTCGCGCGCGCGGTCGAGCGACGGGAGCATCGCGCCCGAGCCGAACTTGACGTCCATCACGAGCGCGTCGAGCCCCGCGGCGAGCTTCTTGGACAGGATCGAGCCGACGATCAGCGGGATCGACTCGACGGTGCCGGTAGCGTCACGGATCGCGTACAGCCGGCGGTCGGCCGGCGCGAGGCGCGCGGTCTGGCCGACGATCGCGCACCCGACTCGCGCCACGGCCGCGCGCAACCGATCCGGCTCCAACACCACCTCGTAGCCCGGAATCGACTCGAGCTTGTCGAGCGTGCCGCCGGTGTGCCCGAGCCCCCGCCCCGAGATCATCGGGACAAATGCCCCGCAGGCCGCGACGATCGGCGCGAGCAGGAGGCTGACCTTGTCGCCGACGCCACCGGTCGAGTGCTTGTCGAGGACGGGGCCGGTGAACCCGGCGTCCGACCAGTCGAGCACGTCGCCCGAGCGCGTCATCGCGCCGGTCAGCGCCACGCGCTCACCCGCGTTCATACCGCGCCAGACGATCGCCATCGCGAGCGCCCCGACCTGGGCGTCGGTGACGCTGCCGTCGGTGATCCCGCGGACGAGCTCAAAGATCTCATCTTCGGACAGCTCAAGGCCGTCGCGCTTGCGGCGGATCAGCTCAGCCGTCAGCATCGGGTGGTGCGGCGGCGACGCGAGGGATGAAGTCGAGCAGCAGCCGCGCGAGGTCGACGGCGCCGTCCTGCGCCGCGCGCAGCGTGTGCTCGTGGTCGAGCGGCTCGTCGGTCATGCCCTCGGCGAGGTTCGTGATCACCGATACGGCGGCGACGCGCAGGCCGCAGTGGCGGGCGAGGATCGTCTCCTGAACGGTCGACATGCCGACCGCGTCCGCGCCCATCGTCCGGAACGCGCGGATCTCCGCCGGCGTCTCGAAGCTCGGCCCGCCGACCGCTAGGTACACGCCCTCGGCAAGGTCGATCCCCAGGCCCCGTGACGACTCGCGCAGAGCCGTCAGCAGCGCCGGATCGTAAGCGTCGCGCAGCGACGGAAACCGCGGACCGATCGCGTCGTCGTTCGGGCCGGTGAGCAGGTTCACGCCGGTCATGTTGATGTGGTCGGTGATCGCCATCAGCGACCCGGCGCCGACCTCGGCGCGCAGCGATCCGGCGGCATTGGTCAGAACCAGCACAGAGGCTCCGGCGGCCCGCAGCGCGCGGACCGGGGCCCGCAGGGCGTCGAGCGGCCCGCCTTCGTACAGGTGCGCGCGACCCTGGAGCACCGCCACCGAGACGCCCCCGATCGTGCCCAGCACCGCCCTCCCGGCGTGCCCGGCAACGGTCGGGCGGGGAAACCCTGGGAGGTCCTCGTAGCCGACGACGGTCGGGTTCTCGACGGCGTCGGCGACCGCGCCGAGGCCGGACCCGAGCACGACGCCGACGCGCGGCGAGCCCAGGCTCACGCGAGCGCCCCGCGCTCGAACGCGCCGGGCAGCAGCTCAGCCAGCGACAACGTCAAGGGGTCCGTCCCCGGGCGCCCGAGGTACACGGGCGTCTCGGGCCTACCAAACTCCGATAGCCGCTGACGGCAGCCACCGCACGGCGGGCAGTGCTCAAGCCGCTCGGCGACCACGGCGACGGCGGTGATCGAGGACTCGCCGGCGGTGACGAGCGCGCCGATCGCGGACGCCTCCGCGCACTGGCCCTGGGGGAACGCGACATTCTCGACGTTCGCGCCGGCGTAGATCGCGCCGCTCGGCGCCCGCAAAGCCGCGCCGACCTTGAACTCCGAGTACGGCGCGTACGCGTTCTCCATCGCCTCGGACGCAGCCCGGAGCAGCGCCTGCGCCCCGTCGATCAGCAGATCCGCGTACCCGACCGCAACCAACGCCTCGTCCGCGACTCCCAACTGTGCCCGCAACCGCGCCACCTTCTCGCGCGCGGTCGCGAGGTCGCCAGCCTCCGGCAGCACGGCCTCGAACTCGACGAAGCTCCCGAGGCCGTCGACCTCGTCGAGGTGGATCCGCACGCCCTCCCACAGGAACAGGCGTCGAAGCTTCGACACGACGACGGTCGTGCCGAGTGCGGCGTCGAGCGCCTCGGCAAGCTCCTCGGGGGCGGCGACGGGGGCCAGCAGGTACCCGCTCTCGACCGCCTCGATAGCGTCCTCCCGTCGGTAGGCGATCAGCTCGCCACCGAGGGCTCCCTCCTGCACCCGCAGCTTCAGTCGTCCCCGCCGCGACGTGAAGTACGTATCGGTCTGGCGAAGTGCGCCGGCATCCTGGGCTCCGAGGGCAATGCAGTGGGCCGCGGTGCCGTCGAGGTCGGTATCACGGGCCTTCAGCTCGATGTTGACTCGCGCCACGGCGGATAGCATCGCAGCCGTGCCCGAAATGGTGAAAGTGGTCGAGCATCCGGTGCTCGCCGATCGCCTGTCGGTGATGCGCGACCGCAACACACGCCATCCCGACTTCCGTCAGGCGCTGTTCGAGGCCGCGGCGATCATGGCGGTCGAGGTAGCGCGCGAGCTACCGGTGAAGGAGGTCGAGATCGAGACCCCGCTCGAGGCCACGACCGGGCGCCGGCTCCGCGACGAGGTGGCGGTCGTGCCGGTCCTGCGCGCCGGCCTCGGGATGGTCGAAGGCTTTCTGCGGCTGCTGCCAGATGCGCGCGTCGGGCACGTCGGGATCTACCGCGACGAGGAGGCTCACGAACCGGTCGACTACTACGAGCGCCTGCCGAACGGGCTTCCGGACGCGCGCGTGTACCTGCTCGACCCGATGCTCGCGACCGGCGGGAGCGCGGTAGCGGCGCTCGACAAGCTCAAGCACGCGGGCGCCAAGCAGCTCGAGCTCGTGTGTCTCGTGGCGGCGCCACCGGGGATCGCCGCCGTGCAGGACGAGCACCCCGACGTTCGCATATGGACCGCCGCGATCGACCGCGAGCTCGACGAGAACGCCTACATCCGCCCCGGCTTGGGCGACGCCGGCGACCGAGTGTTCGGCACCGCCTGACCACGGTCGATCCACTTGTCGGGCAACCGGTGGCGATGCGCGGCCAGGCGATCGAGCAGCGCCGCCGGGCTCCGCTCTACCAGCAGCGTCTCCAGGTGCTCGGCGCGCAGAAACCGCTCGTTGACCGCGTGCTCGAGGAACGCCAGCAGCGGCTGCCAGTAGCCGTTCACGTCGAGCAGCCCGAGCGGCATGCGGTGCAGGCCGAGCTGCTTCCACGTGAACAGCTCGAACAGCTCGTCGAGCGTGCCGGTCCCGCCGGGGAGCGCGATCACGGCGTCGGCGAGCTCGGCCATCAGCGCCTTGCGCTCGTGCATGGTCTCGACGACGTGCAGCTTGGTCAGGCCGGCGTGGGCGATCTCGTGCTCGACCAACCGCGTCGGGATGACGCCGAGCACGGTGCCGCCGGCGGCGAGGGTGGCGTCCGCGAGCGTGCCCATCAGCCCGACGCTCGCGCCGCCGTAGACGAGCTCGAGCCGCCGCGAGGCGAGCAAAGAGCCGAGCTCCGCGGCGCAGCGCGCGTAGTCGGGCGACCCTCCCGGGCTGGATCCACAGAACACGAGAACCCGTTTCACCGGCGGGAGCGTAGTAGCCTCGCATCGTGATCCGTCGTCTGCCCCACGTGGACCGCGTCGGCATCGAGGAGCGCGCCGCCCAGCTCGGCAAGCGCTCGATCAAGACCACCGCCAAGCAGCAGGGCATACGCCTCGCGGTGTCGATGGTCGACCTGACCACGCTCGAGGGCGCCGACACCGAGGGGAAGGTGCGCCACCTCTGTGCCAAGGCCGTGTGCCCGGCGCCGACGATGCCCGAGATCCCGTCCGTGGCAGCGGTCTGCGTGTACTCGTCGCTCGTCACCACCGTCAAGGAGGCGCTCGCCGGCACCGGCGTCAAGACCGCCAGCGTCGCCACCGGCTTTCCCGCCGGCCAGGTGTCGCTGGAGGCCAAGCTGAGAGACACCGACGACGCGGTCGCGGCCGGCGCGGACGAGATCGACATGGTGATCTCGCGCGAGGCCTTCCTCGCCGGCGACGACACGCGCGTGCAGCAGGAGATCGTCGCTGTCAAGGAGCGCTGCGGCGATGCGCACCTGAAGGTGATCCTCGAGACCGCCGAGCTCGGGTCCTACGATCACGTCCGCCACGCCTCGATGCTCGCGATGGAGGCGGGCGCGGACTTCATCAAGACCTCAACCGGCAAGGCGTCCGCCGGCGCGACCCCGGGCGTATGTCTCGTGATGCTCGAGGCGATCCGCGACTACGCCGACCGCACCGGCCGGATCGTCGGATTCAAGGCCGCCGGCGGCGTGTCGACGAGCAAGGCCGCGCTGCACCGCCTCGTGCTCGTCAAGGAGACGCTCGGCGACGAGTGGCTGACGCCCGACCGGACCAGGATCGGCGCGTCGTCCGTGCTCAACGATCTTCTGATGCAGTACGCCAAGACCGAGTCCGGCCGCTACGGGCGCTCGGAGGACTACTCCAAAGAATGACGACCTCGACCCGAACAAGCATCGTCTGGGACTACGCGCCCGCGCCCGAGTCGGCCGATCACATCCGCGTCAAAGACCGCTATGGCCTGTTCCTGGACGGCGAATTCCGGGACCCGGCGGACGGGCGTTACGTACCGACTATTAACCCCGCCACGGAGGAACCGATAGCGGAGGTTGCCTACGGGGGCCCGGACGACGTGACCGCAGCCGTGCAGTCCGCGTGTATCGCAGCCCCCAAGTGGGCGGCGCTCAAGGACCTCGAGCGCGGCAAGTACCTGTTCCGGATCGCGCGCCTGATCCAGGAGCGCGCGCGCGAGCTTGCGGTCGTCGAGACGCTCGACGGCGGCAAGCCGCTGCGGGAGTCGCGCGACGTCGACATCCCGCTCGCGGCCGCGCACTTCTTCTACTACGCCGGCTGGGCCGACAAGCTCCGCTACGGCACGAGCGCCCGCGAGGTCAGGCCGCTCGGTGTGGTCGGCCAGATCGTGCCGTGGAACTTCCCGCTGCTGATGGCGGCGTGGAAGCTCGCGCCCGCGCTCGCGTGCGGGAACGTCGCGATCCTGAAGCCGGCCGAGACCACGCCGCTGACCGCGCTGCTGCTCGCCGAGATCTGCCAGGAGGCCGAGCTCCCGCCGGGCGTCGTCTCCATCCTTCCGGGCAATGGCGATACGGGTGCGGCCCTCGTCCGCCAGAAAAAAATAAACAAAATCGCCTTCACCGGCTCGACCGCCGTCGGCAGGGACATCCAGGCCGCGCTCGCCGGCACGAGCACGAGGCTGACGCTCGAGCTCGGCGGCAAGTCCGCGAACATCGTGTTCGAGGACGCCGCGCTCGATCAGGCGGTCGAGGGGATCGTCAACGGGATCTTCTTCAACCAGGGCCACGTGTGCTGCGCGGGATCGCGTCTGTTGATCCAGGAGAGCGTCCGCGACGAGGTGATCGCGAAGCTGTGGCAGCGGATGGGCCGGCTGCGCGTCGGCGACCCGCTCGACAAGAACACCGACGTCGGTGCGATCAACTCGGCCGAGCAGCTCGAGCGGATCGAGGTGCTCGTCGCGGCCGGGGTGCAGGAGGGAGCCACGAAGCGCACGATCGAGTGCGAGCTTCCCGACCGCGGCTACTGGTTCGCGCCGACGTTGTTCACCGACGTCTCGCCCGCGCACCGGATCGCGGTCGAGGAGATCTTCGGGCCGGTCGTGTCCGTGCTCACGTTCCGCACCCAGGCGGAGGCGATCGAGAAGGCGAACAACTCGCGCTACGGGCTCGCCGCCGGGATCTGGACCGACAAGGGCGCGAAGGCATTCGAGGTCGCGAGCGCGCTCAAGGCGGGGGTCGTGTGGCAGAACACGTACAACCACTTCGATCCGACCGCGGCGTTCGGTGGCTACAAGGAGTCGGGGTTCGGGCGCGAGGGCGGCCCCGCGGGGTTACGTCCGTACCTCGAGGTGGTGCGCTAGCGTGGCCGACCGGCTGGCCGTCCGCAAGACGTACAAGCTGTACATCGGTGGCGCGTTCGTGCGCTCGGAGTCCGGCCGATACGACGAGTCCGGCGCGGTGAACTTCCCGCGCGCGTCGCGAAAGGACGTCCGCGATGCGATGGCGGCCGCGCGCAAGGCCTCCGGACCGTGGGCGGCCCGCACGGCCTACAACCGGGGGCAGATCCTGTACCGCACGGCCGAGTCGCTCGAGTCGCGCGGCGACGTCATGGGGGTTCCGCGCGAAGAGGTCGACGCCGCGGTCGACGTGCTCCTGCACTACGCCGGCTGGACCGACAAGCTCCACGCGGTCCTCGGCGGTGTCAACCCGGTGGCGGCGCCGTTCCTGTCGTTCTCGCTGCCCGAGCCGACGGGCGTCGTCGGGATCGTCGCGCCGGACGCGCCGCCGCTGCTCGGGTTGATCGCCGAGCTCGTACCGGCGCTCGCCGCCGGCAACGTCGCGGTCGCGATCCTGTCCGAGTCCCGTCCGCTCGTCGGACTCGATCTGGCTGAGGTCCTGGGCGTCTCAGACGTGCCGGGGGGTGTCGTGAACCTCTTGTCGGGGCGCCGCGCCGAGCTCGCCGGCGCGCTCGGCGCCCACCGCGATCTGAACGCGATCGTCGACGCCGCCGGCGACGCCGAGCTGTCGGCCGAGCTCGACCGGCTCGCCGCCGAGACGATCAAGCGCGTACGCCACGGCGCCGCGGCGAGCACCTACGAAGACGCCACGGACGACGCGCTGGATCGGCTCGAGGCGGTCACCGAGCTAAAGACCGCCTGGCACCCGGTCGGCGCCTAGCTCAGAACCTTTTCGAGGCGCAGGATCCGCCGCAGGATCGCGAGCGACGACGCGTAGGTCGAGTCCATCCCGTAGTAGCTCAGCCCCGGGGCGCCGAGCGTGCGAGCTTGCGTGTATGGCGTATCTGACGCGTAGTGGATGATCCCGAGGTCGATCGGCAGCTTTGAGAAGTTGATGGCCTCGCTCGTCGGATGGCGGTCGGCGTCGGCGATCTCGTACACCGCGTTGCAGTACGGGCCGGTCTCCATCTCGACGACGGTGAACGCCTCGCGGTAGTAGAAGTCGAGGTAGGAGCGGTTCTGGAGGAACGTGCTCTTGACCGTGACCGCGCGCTGGTTGTCGAGCCCGGTGCCGAACCGCAGGTCGGGCGCGAGGTCGTCGACGCTGAACGCGTTGTCGAGCCAATACGTCGAGCCCGAGTGCTCGTCGTGGACGACGTTCGAGATCATCACGTCGCCGACGTCGGCGTTGAGCGTCGCGGCCTTGCCGAGGACGTACACGCCGCGCAGCCCGGTGCGGTCGACCGCGATCTCGCGGAGGATGTTGTAGGCGGCAACGCCAAGCGGATAGTCGATGTTGACGATAACCGCGCCGCTGGCAGCGAGCGCGTCGTGGTCGACCTGGCCGAGCCGCGGGTCGAGCGACCCGGGGTCGAGCGCGGCCAGCGAGATGACCTGCGCCGGCACGCGCAACGCGTTCATGCTGCGCAGATGGGTGACGCCCTTGCGCTGCTCGCCGTCGCGGCGCTCGGCTGCGGCGCCCCGCCCGCGCGCGCTGAAGTACAGGCGCGCGACGAAGTACAGGAAGTTCTCCCACGACCCCTGGCTCTCGCCCGCGCGGAACGCCGCCAGCTCCTCGCGCAGGATGTCGTCGTCGGGCAGTTGCTCGACAAACGCGATCAGCTCGGGCTCGAGGTCGTGGGCGATGCCGGTGACGATGTTCACGAGGCTGTGGGAGTTCGAGCTGACGAAGTACAGCGGGCGCTCGGTGAGGCCCTCGCCCGCCATCTCGGCGGCGACCGGTGCCCACCAGCGGCGCGTCAGGCGGGCGTATCCGGTGTGGCTGCCGCCGAGCATCCGCACCCGCAGCGACAGCCGGCGCTCGCCGATCAGTCGCATCCGCTCGCCGAACCTGTCGCCCCAGGCACGGCGCAGGCGGGCCCAGTCGTCGGGGCTGCCGCCGAACTCGCGCGCAAGCTCCTCCGGCGGCACCTCCGGGGAGCGAGGCGCGTCCGGCCACCCCGCGGCGCGCATTCGCACGCGGATCTTGTTCCACTCGATCTGGAACGCCACGAGCGTCGGCACGAGGTCGTCGACATCGGAGGAGCTCGCGAGCAGCACGGCGAGCGTGCCGGCGCCGTTGTCGTACCACCGTCGCCGGCGGGCGGGGGCCTCGGCCTCCTCCCAGGAGTCGACGGGCAAGCCGCTGACGGTGAGCGCCTCGACGTCCTGGCCCATGACCACGAGCTCGGCGCCCGCGATCCCGTCGGGCAGCCGCTGGACCGCGTACAGAAACGCGCCGAGGTCGAGCTCCTCGCTCGCGGCGAGCGGGTGCAGGCTCGAGCCCATCGCCATGTGCGAGGGCTCGAGCACGCGCAGCTGGGTCTCGCCGCTCGAGCGCAGCAGCGTCGTGTACGTGCGCTGGTACAGCTCGACCTCATCGCTGAGGCGAAGCTCCCCGTCAGTGAAGCTGGTCAGGGCCAGCCGGGCGACCGCCATGCTCTGTCGTCACTCCCTCACGTACGGGATGCCGTCGGCGGCCGGCGGTCGCGAGCGGCCGACGAGCCCCGCGACCGCGACCAGGGTGAGTACGTACGGCAGCGCTTCGAACAGCGTCCCGAGCGTCGGGTTGACGCTCGAGACCCGGTCGGACATCGCGTTTCCGAAGCCGAACAGAAGTACCGCCCAGAAAGCGCCCCAGGGCTTCCACTTGCCGAAGATCATCGCGGCCAGCGCGATGAAGCCGCGCCCGTTGGTCATGTCATTGCTGAACGACCCGACGAACCCGACCGAGAGGTAGGCGCCGCCGAGCGCCGCGAACACGCCGGACGCGATCACGGCCATATACCGGATCCGCACCACCGAGACGCCCACGGTATCGGCGGCGCGCGGCTTCTCGCCCACGGACCGCAGCCGCAGGCCTCCGCGCGTCCGGAACAGGTAGAAGGTGAGCGCCGGGACGAGCGCGATCCCGATCCAGGTCATCAGGTTGGCGTCGCCGAACGCCGCGCCGAAGAACCCGACGTGCTGGATCCCCGGGATCTTGACGTTGGGGATCATCGAGATGGTCAGTGGCGTGCCGTTCGGTCCGTAGTGGTACTCGAGGAAGTAGCCGGTGATCCCGAGCGCCAGGAAGTTGATCCCGAACCCGCTGACGATCTGGTTGGCGCGCAGGTGAATCGAGAAGAACGCGTGCACCAGCGCCAGCAGCCCCCCGGCGACCGCGGCGACAACCAGGCCCCAGACCCACGAGCCCAGCAGGTCGGAACCGTAGACGCCCCAGAAGCAGCCCATCAGCATCATGCCTTCGAGGCCGACGTTGATCACGCCGCTGGACTCGGAGATCACGCCACCGAGCGCCGCGAACAACAGCGGCGTCGCGTAACGGAGTGTCGCCGCCACCAGCGCCGACCAGGTGAACACGGACTCGAGCGTCGAAACCGCCGAGTTGGCCGATGCGGCGGCCCCGGCGACGGCGAACAGGGCGACGATGATCGCCTCGGATCCGATCTTGCGCTCGCCGCCCGCGACCGACCACGCGCCGGCGCAGATCGCGATCACGGCAAGCACGATCGACGGCGCCATGCCGCGGGCCTCGATCGGGGGGATCGTGATCACCCACGCGATCGCGGCGACCACGATGCCCGCGATGCCGATCTGCTTCGTCGAGACCGCCCGTGAGGGCGCCACCGCGATCGTGCCCACGCTCATTTCGCGCCGCCCTGCGTCGCGGTCGCTTCCTCGGAGCGCGGGCGCTTGAACGCCACGCGGAGTTGCCGCCCGCCCTTGAGCAACCGGAGCGTGATCACGTCGGTCGAGACGAGCAGGATGATGATCCCCTCGATCATGAACGTCAGGTACTGGACGAGGGTCGGGTCGATGCTCAGGTGGATGTTGCGATCCGAGGTTCCGGTGAGGAGCGCCCCGAACAGGAGCGCGGCGGCGACCGTGCCGCTGGCCGTGTTCCGGCCGAGCAGCGCCACCGCGATCCCGTAGAACCCGATCTGCGATATCTCGATGTCGTTCGTGAACAGGTTGTACTTCCAGCCGAGGATGTCGAGCGCGGCGGCGACGCCGGCAAACGCGCCACAGATCAGCATCACGCGGATCCACGTGCGGCCGACGTTCACCCCGGCGTAGTGCGCGGCATCGGGGTTGAAGCCGACCGTGCGCGCCTCGTAGCCGAGCCGCGTGCGTTTGATCAGCAAGCCGAATACGACCGCGAGCGCGAGCGCGATGAAGATCCCGACGTCGAGTCCCTGGAGCGAGGCGCTGCCCCAGAACACCGGCAGCTTCGCCCCGGCGACGACGTTGCTGGACACCGGCGTCGACGGCATGTGCGGGTTGTGCAGCGGGCCGCCAAGCTGGAAGCAGTACACGCCGAGCCAGATCGCGATCCAGTTGAGCATGATCGTCGAGATCACCTCGTTGGCGCCGGTCATGGCCTTCAGGAACCCGGCGATCCCCGCCCACACGGCGCCCGCGGCGGCGGCGACGACGATCGCAAACACGACGTGGAGCAGCGGTGGCATCCCGTTGAACGAGGAGCCGACCCAAACGGCGACGATCCCCCCGACCGTGTACTGGCCCTGGCCACCGATGTTGAACATGCCGGCGCGGAACGCGAACGCTACCGCGAGGCCTACCAGGAGCAGCGGGGTGGCCTGGAGCAGCGTCTGCTGGAGGTTGCCGGCCGCGGTCGCGCGCTCGGACCCGCTGACCCACGGAAACACCCAGTTGAGGCCGGTCCCGTTGAAGATCGACTGATAGGTCGAGAGCGGGTTGTGGCCCGTCGCCAGCACGATCAGCCCGCCGGCGATGAACGCGATCACGGTCGTGATGATCGGCACCATCACGCCGCTGGCCCCTCGCCGGAACGCGGTCAGCGCCGCCGGGGACGTGGCCGCCGCGCCCTTGCTCTCGTCGGCCTCGGCCTGGAGTTCCTCTTCGAGGAGACTCACCCAGGCGCCTCGGCCGTGCGCGTCTTCCCACCGGTCATCGCTATGCCAAGCTCCTCCTCGCTCGCGTCGGGCGGGAACTCGCCGACGATCTTACCCTCGTAGATCACGAGGATCCGGTCGGCGAGCGCCTTCACCTCCTCGTACTCGAGCGACACGAGCAGCACGGCCCGGCCCTTGTCGCGCTCGGCGATCAGCCGACGGTGCACGAACTCGATCGCGCCGACATCGAGGCCGCGAGTCGGCTGGTGGGCGACGAGCACCTTGGGGTTCGACGCGATTTCCCGCGCGACCGCGACCTTCTGCTGGTTGCCGCCCGACAGCGCCGCGGCGTACGTCTCCGGTCCGCCGCCGCGAACGTCGAACTCGGTCAGCAGTTGTTCGGCGCGTTCCTTCATGCGGCCCAGCCGGAGCCAGCCGCGCCCGCTCAGTTCCGGCGAGCGGTACTCGCGAAGCGCGAGGTTCTCGGCGAGCGTGAACGGGAGCACGAGCCCGCGGAGCTGGCGGTCCTCGGCGATGTGCGCCACACCGGCATCCGTCGCCGCGCGCACGCCGTTGCCGGCGATGTCCGCGCCGTCGATCGCCACCGCGCCCGACTCGGGTGCGCGCATCCCGGTGATCGCGTCGACCAGCTCCTGCTGGCCATTACCGTCGACGCCCGCGAGTGCGACGATCTCGCCCGCGCGGACAGAGAGCGAGAGCCCGGAGACCTTCTCGAGCTCGCGTTCGTCGCGCACGTACAGATCGCGCACCTCGAGCAACGGGCCCTCGGGCTTGCCCGCAGGCTTGGTGACCGAGAGCATCACGTCGCGGCCGACGACCAGGCGCGCGAGGCTTGCCTCGGTCGCGCCCTGGCGCGGGACGGTACCGACCTTCTTGCCACGCCTCAGCACCGTGATTCGATCGGCGACCTCGAGCACCTCGCCAAGCTTGTGAGAGATGAACACGATTGCGGTTCCGTCCTGCTTTAGGCGGTTGAGCACCCCGGTGAGCTCCTTGACCTCCTGTGCGGTCAGGACCGCGGTCGGCTCGTCGAGCACGAGGATCCGAGCGTTCCGGTACAGCGCCTTGAGGATCTCGACCCGCTGCTGGGCGCCGACCGTGACATCCTCGATCCTGGCGTTCGGATCGACCGCCAGTCCGTAGCGCTCCGAGAGCTCGTTGACCCTGGCTCTCGCGGCCTTCAGGTCTAGCCGCCCGCCGCTCTGCATCGGCTCCTGTCCGAGCACGATGTTCTCGGCCACGGTCATGACCGACACCAGCATGAAATGCTGGTGGACCATCCCGATCCCGAGCTTGATCGCGGCCGAGGGCGAGGCGATCTCGACCGCCTTGCCGTCAACCAGGATCTCGCCGTCGTCGGGCTTGTACATGCCGTACAGGACCGACATCAGCGTCGACTTGCCGGCGCCGTTCTCGCCGAGCAGCGCGTGGACCTCACCCGGGACCACGTCGAAGTCGACCCGGTCGTTGGCGACGACCGAGCCGAACTTCTTCGTGATCCCCCTCAGCTCGAGAGCCGGAGGGCCTGTACTTGTCACGTCGTGTTGAGTCTTACTACTTGGTGACCAGGAGGGTCGTCGGAGGCTTGATCTGCCCGGACTTCATCTTGGCGATGATGGCGTCGATCTGCGACTGGTACTGAGCCCCGGCCGGACCGATCTTGCCGATCCCGACACCGCCGTTGTTGATGTCCTCCTGCAAGTTGCTCGAGAACTGGCCGTTCTGGAGGTTCTTGATCGCGGTGAACACGCCGGTGTCGACCTTCTTCTCAGCCGACGTAAGGATGTACGTCGGCGCGAGGTAGCTCTGGTCGGCGTCGACGCCGATTGCCTGGTCCTTGCTCTGCACGGCCGCGGAGATGGCGCCCAGCCCGCAAGCGCCGGCGACCTGGAAGACGACCTTGGAGCCCGCGTTGATCTGGTTGAGCGCGAGCTCCTTGCACGAGGACTCATCGGTGAAGTTCTGCGAGTACGCGTTGAGGAGCTTGGCCGACGGATCTGCTGCCCTGACCCCGGCCTGGAAGCCGGCGATGTACAGGGTCACCGGTGGGATGCTCTGACCGCCGACCGTGGAGGCGGTCGTGTAGCTGTGCTGCTTCAGGTAGAGCCCGGTGAGGTAACCGGCCGGATACCCCGCCTGCTGTTCGGCGAAGTCGATTCCCTCGATGTTCTTGGCCGTGTCCGGAGCCGTGCCGCCCGGACTGTCGATGATTGCGAAGTGCACGTTCGGGTACTTCAGCGCGACCTGCTGTAGCGGAGCCGCCATCAGGAACCCGACCGCAATGACGAGCTTGTTTCCGGACTCCGCGAGCCGAGTGAGGTTCGGGGTGTAGTCAGCGCCGCTCTGCGACTGCAGCACCGTGCCTTTGACCCCGAGCTGAGACTCGGCCTGGAGCAGGCCCTGATAGGACAGATGGTTGAAGCCGTGGTCGTTGAGACCGCCGATGTCGGTCACCAGGCCGACCTTGAACCCGGAGCTCGACGACGAGCTGGTCGTGCTGCTGCTCGCGGCGGCCGTGCTGCTCGTGCTCGCCGCGGCCGCGCTGCTGGAACTACTGCTGCTGCTCTTGCTGCTCCCGCACGCGGCCAGCCCCAAAGCCAGCACGACAACGGCAAGTGCGCCTAGGCCAGATGGCCTGATCCTCCCCGACACCAGTTCTCCTTTCCTCAAGAGCGAGTGGGCAACCATAACCCGCTCAGCGGACCTGTTGCCACTCGCCTAACGTGGTTTTAAGCAATGACGACGATCGTCCGGGCTCAGCTCGCGCATACTCCGCGAAATCCGTTCCTGCACGAGCCCGCGCTCGAGGCGTTCGACGACGGAGCGCTCGCGTTCTCGGACGGGCGGATCCTAGCGGTGGGGCCGTGGGCCGAGGTCCGTCGCATGCACGCGGATGCTTCGATCGTGGAGGCCCGGGACGCCGTTTTGCTGCCTGGATTTGTGGATTGTCACGTCCACTATCCGCAGATCGGGGTGATCGGGGCGATGGGGCTGGAATTGCTCGATTGGCTGCGGTTGCGCGCGCTCCCCGAGGAGGCGCGGCTCGCCGATCCGGGGTACGCGGGCGTCGTTGCCGACCAGTTCGTCGGGGGTCTGGCCGCGAACGGGACCACGACCGCGCTCGTGTTCGGCTCGCATTTCCCGGCCGCCCAGGACGCGCTGTTTCGCGCGGCTTCGGAGGCTGGGCTCCGGGTGGCGTCGGGCCTTGTGGTGTCCGACCGGGGGTTGCTTCCCGCACTGGAGGTCGGTGTCGATGCTGCTCTGTCTGCGAGTCGTGAACTGATCTCGCGGTGGCACGGTCGGGGGCTGATCCGGTACGCGGTCAGCCCGCGGTTCTCGGTTTCGTGCTCTGAGCAGCTACTTTCCGCGTGCGGTGAGCTTTTGCGCGAGGTGCCCGGGCTACTGGTCACGAGCCACCTGAACGAGTCGCCGGGCGAGATCGAGCTCGTGGCGTCGCTGTTTCCTTGGGCTGGTGACTACCTGGAGACCTATGAGCGGTTCGGCCTGGTCGGGGCCGGGTCGGTGTTCGCCCACGACATCCATTCGGGCGACGGCGAACTGGCGCGGATCGCGGCTGCGGGCGCTGCGGTCGCACACTGCCCGTCGAGCAATGCGTTCCTCGGTAGCGGGCTGTTTCCTATGCGCCGGCACCTCGACTTTGGGGTCCGGGTCGCGCTCGGGACCGATGTCGGCGCCGGCACCGGTCTTTCGATGGTCAAAGAGGGGCTGATGGCGTATCAGGTGCAGATGCTTCTCGGGCCGGCGGGGGCCCCGCTCGGGCCGGCCGAGCTGCTGTGGCTGGCAACGGCTGCGGGGGCCGTCGCTTTGGGGCTCTCGGATGAGATCGGTGATTTGAGCGTCGGCAAGAGCGCGGATTTCGTGCTCGTACGACCGCCGGCGGGCAGCACGCTCGCCGTGGTGCTCGAGCGCGCCGAGTCGATCGAGGCGAAGCTCGGGGCGCTGTTCACGCTCGCGCGCGAGGAGTCGATCGCGGAGGTCCGGGTGGCAGGGCGGGTCGTCTGATGCGGCGAGCGCTCGTCGTGGTGATGGATGCATGCGGCGTCGGGGAGTTGCCTGATGCGGCGGACTACGGCGACAGCGGTTCGAACACGCTCGTCCACCTGGCCGAGCAGGTCGGTGGGCTGCGGTTGCCGACGCTTGGGCGGTTGGGGTTGGGGTCGATCGTGCCTCTCTTGGGGGTCCCGCCGGCTGTGGGGCCCGGGGTCTATGGCCGTCTGCGTCCGCTGGGACCTGGGAAGGAATCGACGACCGGGCACTGGGAGCTGATGGGGGTCGTGCCGGCGCAGCCGCTCCGGGCGTATCCGGGTGGGTTCCCGGATGATGTCGTGCGGGCGCTCGAGGACGCCACGGGGCTGCGGTTCTGCTGCAACCGGCCGTACAGCGGGACCGAGGTGATCGAGGACTTCGGTCCCCACCACCTCGAGACCGGCGAGGCGATCCTGTACACGTCGGCGGACTCGGTCTTGCAGATCGCGTGTCACGTGGATCGGGTGTCCGAAAGCGATTTGTATGCGGCGTGTGAGGCGGCCCGGGGCGTGATGACCGGTTCCGACGCGGTGGGACGCGTAATCGCGCGGCCGTTCGAGGGCTCGACGGGGTCGTTCCGCCGGCGCGAGGGCCGGCGCGACTACTCGCTCGTTCCCCCGGGCCGCTCGTATCTGCAGGAACTCCAGGACGCCGGGGTCGAGGTGCACGGCGTCGGCAAGATCCACGACCTGTTCGCCGGCGTCGGCGTCGACGTAAAACACGCGGGCGCCACCAACGCGGCGGGAATCGCCGCGACCTCTCGGCTGCTCGCCGAGCTCGAATCGGGCTTCATCTTCGTGAACCTGGTCGAGACCGATCAGGTCTACGGTCACCGTCACGACGTCGAGGGGTTCCATCGCGCGCTGATCGAGATCGACACCGCGGTTTCCACGTGGCTTGGTTTGTTGGGCGAGGACGACCTGCTGATCCTCACCGCAGACCACGGCGTCGACCCGACCGCCCCCCACACCGATCACACGCGCGAGTACGCCCCGCTGCTGGCTGTTTTTCCCGGACGCTGCGGGCGGCGCCACGATGGTTTGCTGGCGGACGTGGGGGCGAGCGTGCTGTGGTGGATCGCCGGCCGGCGGGTGGCGGGGTTACCAGGCGAACCGTTCGTGTGAGCGGCCGGCGTCTTTGGCGCCCGCGCGACGGTTCGGCCGGCGGAGAGCCCGATTATCTCGTCACTCGTCGGCCGCCGTGGCTCGAAAGGCGGGAAACTCGGGCCGGGCCCGACAAAGTCACCATTCAGTTCTGGCTGCGAGGTCGAGTGGCGAGTTACTCTGGTTAGCCGGCGGAGACGACGTCTACGGATGCCTCTGCGTCGGGCTCCGGGCGAGCACGAAACTCACAGCCGGGCGGTTGAAGTGCCTATCGCAGGAGGGTAGGATCGTGGCTCTGGACGCGCCGTCCGTTGGGGTGTGACCGTGAGCCTCGAGCGCGAGCAGGTGGAATCGTCAACAGCTGGCGGCGCTCATCCCGCCGCAGGCGCCCCCGCCGGCGATGTCGCGGTAGTGGCTCCGGCCGCGCACGCACGCTGCCTGACCGAGCGTGATGCGCTGGCGCTTCAGTCCACGGTCGGTAACCGCGCGTTCGGGCGGATGCTCCGGACCGAGTCTCTGCGCGCGGGGCGTGTTAGACCGCTCGCCCGTGCGCCAACGCTGGCGACAGCCGCGGTGCCAACAAGCGGAGGCGATCCCATTGTCGAGCAGCGACTCACGCAGATCATCGAGCAAGGCGGCCCGCTGCCCCCCGGGACTAGGGTGATCGGTGCGGTGATCGTCGAGGTCGACGGCTTCACCGGTGCGCGCGAGATCCGTGCGATCAGCGGTGCCGAGACCGACTCGCTCGGGCGGGGCGCCGCGATCTTCCATGCTTCCACGCCGTCGCAACGGATGTTTTCGGCGGCGCGGACGATCGCTGGCTCAGGAAAGCGGCGAGAGTTCCCGTTCTCCCACATCAACGACGCCGAGATCAAGATGTTCAATTACATCGCTTCGCACATGCCTGAAGGGGCGACCGGGAAAATCAGCTTCTTGACCATGCGTAGCCGTCTCGGCGGTCAGGTGATCGAACCGATGCCCGCCTGCTCGAGTTGCACCGCTGCCTTCTTCGAGCTCGCCGGCGACTTCCCAGGGGTGGCGATCGGCTCGTATGCAGCGGTATACCCGGCGGCGGGCGAGATCGACATCGGCGACGAGCACCCGGCGGCGTCGCCCGAGCCCGAAGCGCCGCCGACGAAGACCGAGAGGTCCGTCGACAAGCCCGATGTGCCGGCCGCGCGAACGTCGGGATCTAGCAGCGAACCGGACGTGCCGACCGCCAAGACCATAGGCCCAGGCGCCGATCCGGAGATTGGTCCCGTGGTCGAAGCGACCCCAGCCGGACAGCCTCGCGTCGAGGTACCCGAGATCCCACCGGCTGGGACCAAGGGGCCGGCCCCGGAGGACGTACCAGAGCTGCCCGCTGCGACGGGGACCGCCGGGACAGGAGGTATCGCGCTCAGCGCGTTCTCACTCGGTCTCATCCTGCTGCGGTTCCTGCCGGAACCGGGCGCTGGCAAGCCCATCCAAGACGCTCTCGCGGCAAGGTTGGCCGAGCCGCGCTGGCAATCGAGGATGAAAGAAGTGCAACACGAGGCGATAGCGACGCCCGGCGTTCGGTACTACTCGATCGAGTTCAAGATCACCTATGTAGCGTCCAAACACTGGCACTGGCGCGCGGACACGATGCACCGCTTCGAAAGCGTCGACCTCCTGAGCATCAAGCTCAGCAAGGAAGACCTCACCCATTGCGGCAAGCTTGATCCGCCCGAGAAACCCGAAGGCCTGAGACTCGCCCAGCCCATGGGCGAGTACACGTGGAAGGCCACCTGCCCATGCGTCACCTCCGCCCTCGTCGCGCGTCCTGAAATTGGACCGACGTATGCGCTCGAGGGCGACACTGAGATCCGGGAAGCGGTCTCGGCCGCCGACGACGCGACTCTCGCACGCATGCCGTCGAGCGAGCGCGAGCGGATTACCAGGCGCCTGTTTAAAGGCTGGGTCAGCGACGACGACCTCGACACGATCGTCCGCGTGTACAAGACGGCGGCAGCCGATCAAAAGGCGCGCCTCAAGAAGGTGATCGAGGAGTTGATTCCGACGTTGTGGAGCATCGGGCAACGCACCCACTTACGCGTGGCGCTGGCCCAACCGTAGGATTCGGGCGAGCCACACGAACAGGCTGGGCACTGCGATCACCGCCGAGTTCGGATCAGCATCCGGATCACCCGGTGCGGAGCAGATCCGCCACCGAATGACTCACGGGCCGCCGGCCGCCTGGCGGGCACGTTGTTCGCGGGACGCGCGACCCGGGCATCAGGCAGCGTTTCACGGGCACGCTGAGCCCGGACGAGTTGACGACGTACTTGAGGTATCCGCCGATCGCGCCGTACTTGAACTCACCCGTTCCGGTCGCCCGGTGCGTCGCCCAGATCTCGACGGTCGCGCCCACCGGAAGCGTCCGTCCGACGAACGCGCCGGCGGTGGCATTGGCGGAGGTGGAGGAACCTTTCAGCTTCAGCGTCTGCTGGATACGGCACGAACAGCGGATCTGGGCTTGCGAGCCGCCCGGCAAGCCGGTTACGAGCATCTGGGTTATCCGCACACCCGAGCTTGTGTTCGCGTTCCACGACAAGCCTGGCTTGAGGGTCGGAGGGCAGCCATCGAAGCGCTGTACCCCGGGCAACGTGCGACAGGCGTCCATCTGGTCGTAGATGCCGTCGCCATCGTGGTCGGGCACGAAGTTCGCGGTCACGTCAAGCGTGCCCGAATCGGCCTGGCTACCGGCACCGACGCCGCCGATCTGCACGGTGTAGGCCTTTCCCTTTTCGAGGTCGCGGAGCAGGACGAAGTCGTTGAGGTTGGTCGTCGATACCTGGCATCCCACGGTACGCACGATGAGTGAAGTGTTGACGTCCCACTGGTAGAGGGTGACCGCTGTCGGAAAGCCCGCAACCTCGAACTCAAGCCCTTCATCGACCTTCGGGTGCAGGTCGTACCAGATCGTCTTGCCGTAGGTGATGCCCTGGCAGGTGAGCGGCTCCGGCCCAGCACCACCGAACGGGAGCCCGTTCCTGTCCGGGTTGAAGAGGTCAGACTGGGTCGTAGCCAAAGTCGTGTCCTCCACGTCTGTGTACTGGGTGTCGGAGAATCCCGTCGTAGCCGCCTCGGTGATGACCGTCGACGAGAGGTAGTTGTCGTTCGGCGGCGGACTGGGTTGGGCGTGCGCCGGACCCGCTATGAACACGCTGGCGACCAGCGTTGCCAACGCCACTCGATGTGTCTTCATCAGGACTCCTCTTCTGGCGGGGTTCGTGAGGTGTTGTTAGCGGGTTACGCCTTTGATCGTGACGCTTTGTCCGGCGTGGATGGTGATTGGGTGGGGGTGTGGTTGGTGGGTGGGGGTGACGGTGGCGGTGCCTTTGCCGACTTCGGTGATGGTGGCGTCGCAGCGGTCTTCGACGATCCAGGTGGCGTTGTGGATGGTGGTGATGCTGTTGGCGGCGAGCGTTCGGTAGAAGCCTTTGGCGGTTCCGGTGATCGCGCGGACGAGTCCGTTGCCGGGGTTGGGGGAGTGGGGTCGGCAGCGGGCTTTGGTGAGCGCTCCGGGTGCGCTGAGGAGTTGGAGGTCGGTGGATGGGATGATTTGGAATAGGCGGCGGCGTTGTTTGGCGCGTAGCCGTGCGAGGGCTTGGCGTTTGGTGAGCTGTTTGATCTCGAAGATCGCCTCGGAGAACGTTCCGACTTGCTCGTGGTGGCGGGGGTCGGTGACCGGCCGGTAGTCGGCGGCGGTCGAGACGCGGATCACGCCCTTGGTGGCATCGATCGTGGAGTTGACCGGGACCGAGACCGTCGATCCCTTGATCGGGATGAACGTGCCGGTGCTGTCCTTGATCGAGACCACTCCGCGCACGACCGCGACCGCGGCCGCGACCCCGGCCGGGGCGGCCGCGGCGAAGCTCGTCAGGCCGCTCCCGGACGCATAGTTCCCATCGCCCCCATAGGTCGCGATGACCATATAGGTGTTCGAGGCGCCTGCGCCGACCGTGAACACCGTCGAGCACACGGCCGTGCTGGCGCTCGCGGGCGCCAGCGTGCAGCTACCACCGCCGCTCAACGCGGGACCGCCGCCACCGACCATCTGCACGATCCCGGTCGGGGACGGCCCACCGCCCGAGAGGGAAGCGACCTTGACGGTGCACCTGGTCGACTGCCCGGCCGTGACCGTCCCCGGCGAACACGCCACCACCACCGACGCGCCACCCCCCACAGCCGGCCCGACCACCAGCACCGTCGACCCGCTCGACCCCGCGTGCGAGGCATCACCCCCATACGACGCCGTGATCGTGTCCGACCCCACCCCGCTCGGCGTATACAAAACAGAACACGACGCCGAGGCCCCAGACCCCGACAACGCACACGACCCGCCAGCCGCAAAACTCCCCGCCCCACCCGAACCGAACCGCACCACACCCCCAGGCACGCCAGACACACTCGACACCGTCGTCACACACGCCGACGACTGCCCCACCACCACCAACCCCGGAGAACACACCACCGAGACCGCGGTCGGAACGAGGTAGGTGAAACGATCGGACGCGCTTGCACCGCTCGTGCCGGCGGCGGTCGCAACCGTTACGTCGACGGTACCGGCTCCGGGCGGGGACGTCGCCGTGATCTGGTTCAGGTTGTTGACCGTGAAGCCGGTGGCCGCGGCCGAGCCGAACGAGACACCGGTCACGTTGATGAAATTGGTGCCTGTCACCACGACCGAGGTTCCACCGGCGGTGGTCCCGGCGCTCGGCGCGACGCCGGTGACCGTCGGCGGCGGCTGAGTCACGAACACCCAGCCCGCGCCGCTATCGCCGTTGTCCAGGCGGGCCCCGACAAGCGCCGTGTTGCCATCCCCGGAGAGCGCGACGCCCGATCCGAACTGGCCCGCGCCGCTCTCGCCCGTGCCGTTCGTGCCGCACGCACCCGTACAGTTCGCGACGAGCTTCGAGCCGAGCTCCGACCAGGCGCCCGCTGAGCGCGTGAACACCCATGCCGCGCCGGCCTGACTGTTGTCAAACAGCCCGCCGATCAGCGCTGTGTTCCCGCTCGTCGACAGGGCGAGGCTAGCGCCGAACGCGCCGCCGCCGACCTCGCCGACGCCGCTTGCGCCACTGCAGCTGCTCGTGCAGTCGCCGACCAGCTTCGCCCCCTGCTGGGACCAGGTCGAGCCCGACCTCGTGAAGACCCAGACCGCGCCGCTGTTGCTGTTGTCCAAAGGACCGCCGATCAATGCGGTGTTGCTGTCGGTCGCCGAATTCGATCCGGCGAGCGGCGCCGGGAGGGCGACGAAGTCTCCGAAATCGGCGGCGCCGTTCTCTCCGGTGCCGTTCGCCCCGCTGCAACCGCTGGTGCAGTCGCCGACGAGCTTCGTGCCCTGCGCGGACCACGCCGATCCTGAGCGAGTAAAAACCCACGCCGCGCCCGCACCACTGTCGTCGCCGGGAGCCCCCAGGACCGCCGTGTTGCCGTCGGCCGTAAGCGCGACGGCGAAGCCCAGCTCCCCTGCGCCAGTCTCGCCGGTACCCCCGATGCCGCCGCAGCCGACAGTGCAGTCGCCGGTCAACTTGCCGCTCTGGTCTGACCAGGATCCGGCCGACCGGGTGAATACCCACGCCGCACCAGCACTGCTGTCATCAGCCGCCGCCCCGAGCAAGGCGGTGCTGCCGTCGGCCGAGAGGGCGACGCTCGACCCGAGCTGACCTGCGCCGGCCTCCCCGGTGCCGTCCGGACCGTTGCACGGGCCGGGGCTGCCGCAATCGGCACGTAGCTTCGTGCCCTGCTGAGACCAGCTGGAGCCTGACCTCGTGAAGACCCACGCGGACCCATCTGCGTTGCTATCGGACGGCGCCCCGATCAGCGCCGTATTGCCGTCGCCGGACAGCGCCACGGACAGGCCGAACCTGCCGCTGGAGGACTCGCCGGTGCCGTTTGGCCCGGCGCAGCTGCTGGTGCAGTCGCCGATGAGCTTCGTGCCCTGCTGGCTCCATGTTGATCCTGAACGCGTGAAGACCCACGCCGCGCCTGATGTCCCATCGAACGGCGCACCGATCAGAGCCGTGTTCCCGTCGCTCGAGACGGCGACGGTGAATCCGAGCCAGCCGGCGCCGGACTCGCCGGTGCCAACGAGCTTCGCGCCCTGTTGGATGAGCGGGTCGACATGGATCGGATAGCGCGCCCCGCGGTCGTCGACCAGGATTGACAGTCGCCCGTGCCGGACACGTAATGAGGTATCTAGATGTCGGCCGGCCGCGTCGGTTGCCGACAGACCGGAATAACGCAGTACGCGCCCTTCCGGCAGCTTCCACGACGCCGCGCGTCGGCCGTCCAGCGTGACGCCCTCGGTGCCGTCGACGGCGATGCCGAGCTGTATGGCGCCCGCTCCGCGCGGCCGGCGTGTCACGTCGAAGCCCTGCTCCAACCCGAGCGGACCATTGACGAACCACTCGCGCACGGCTCCGAGCGAGTAACTGACCCGATTGCCGTAAACCAGCGGCGAAGCGGTGTGCGATAGCGCCACGGCGTCGCGTGGACGCCCTACGCTCGCGAGGCCCAGCGATACGCGCGCGGAACCCGACCCGATGACGACGTTGCCGTCGCCAAACCGGAGCTCGAGTCCCTGCGGCGCGTTGACGCCGCGCAAGTCGCGGATCGAGAACCACCGGTCATCGCGTCCGAGTACGGCCGACACCGGCCCCTGAGCCGCGACCGGCAATCGCTCGAGCCCGCCGGACGATCGTGCGGACAGGGCGCCGCCCGAGTGCAGCACCAAAGTCGATGCGACCGGCGCCAATCGCCCCTGAGCGAGCAAGCAGCAAACGAGCATTCCGATTGCCCACGCCAACGAACGCGGGCACAGACAAGCGCGACTCTCCGGCACGAGCGCCCCCATACGACTCTCCCCTTCGACTCCCTCGGCGGCCAAACTAACCTACCACCGTCATCACGCTCGCGCAACACCCGCATTGGGCGTCTTGGTGAGGTGTTGTTAGCGGGTTACGCCTTTGATCGTGACGCTTTGTCCGGCGTGGATGGTGATTGGGTGGGGGTGTGGTTGGTGGGTGGGGGTGACGGTGGCGGTGCCTTTGCCGACTTCGGTGATGGTGGCGTCGCAGCGGTCTTCGACGATCCAGGTGGCGTTGTGGATGGTGGTGATGCTGTTGGCGGCGAGCGTTCGGTAGAAGCCTTTGGCGGTTCCGGTGATCGCGCGGACGAGTCCGTTGCCGGGGTTGGGGGAGTGGGGTCGGCAGCGGGCTTTGGTGAGCGCTCCGGGTGCGCTGAGGAGTTGGAGGTCGGTGGATGGGATGATTTGGAATAGGCGGCGGCGTTGTTTGGCGCGTAGCCGTGCGAGGGCTTGGCGTTTGGTGAGCTGTTTGATCTCGAAGATCGCCTCGGAGAACGTTCCGACTTGCTCGTGGTGGCGGGGGTCGGTGACCGGCCGGTAGTCGGCGGCGGTCGAGACGCGGATCACGCCCTTGGTGGCATCGATCGTGGAGTTGACCGGGACCGAGACCGTCGATCCCTTGATCGGGATGAACGTGCCGGTGCTGTCCTTGATCGAGACCACTCCGCGCACGACCGCGACCGCGGCCGCGACCCCGGCCGGGGCGGCCGCGGCGAAGCTCGTCAGGCCGCTCCCGGACGCATAGTTCCCATCGCCCCCATAGGTCGCGATGACCATATAGGTGTTCGAGGCGCCTGCGCCGACCGTGAACACCGTCGAGCACACGGCCGTGCTGGCGCTCGCGGGCGCCAGCGTGCAGCTACCACCGCCGCTCAACGCGGGACCGCCGCCACCGACCATCTGCACGATCCCGGTCGGGGACGGCCCACCGCCCGAGAGGGAAGCGACCTTGACGGTGCACCTGGTCGACTGCCCGGCCGTGACCGTCCCCGGCGAACACGCCACCACCACCGACGCGCCACCCCCCACAGCCGGCCCGACCACCAGCACCGTCGACCCGCTCGACCCCGCGTGCGAGGCATCACCCCCATACGACGCCGTGATCGTGTCCGACCCCACCCCGCTCGGCGTATACAAAACAGAACACGACGCCGAGGCCCCAGACCCCGACAACGCACACGACCCGCCAGCCGCAAAACTCCCCGCCCCACCCGAACCGAACCGCACCACACCCCCAGGCACGCCAGACACACTCGACACCGTCGTCACACACGCCGACGACTGCCCCACCACCACCAACCCCGGAGAACACACCACCGAGACCGCGGTCGCGGCAACGTTCACAGAAACAGCAGTAGTGGTGAAAGACTGATCGTCCCCGAACGCGCTGCCGCCGGAATTGGTCGCGACGACCCGGAAATGGTAGACGGTGCCGGGGCTCAATCCCGACACGGTTGCCGACACGGGCACCGCGCTGCTGCCGGAGCCGACGGACTGCGCGCAAGGAACGCTGTGCCCGTAACCGGTCAACGTGCCCCAATCGAAATGGCAGTCGGTGACGCTCGCGCCCTCCGGGTTCACCGACCCGGCCAGCGTCGCCGCGGACTGCGAGATCGACGAGGCGGATCCCGTGGCAACCGCTGGTGAGGCCTGGACGAGCGCGAGCGCATGGAATCCGCAGCAAGTGGTTCCAAGGGCCGAGACGCCGGTCAACACTCCTAACCCCCCGATGCCGCTGACCTGGACTGGCACTTTGCTTGTCTCCGCGGTGGAGCCGTTTCCTAGCTGATCACTCTCGTTATCGCCCCAACTCCAGACGGTGCCATCGGACCCGAGCGCCACGCCGTCGATCCGTCCGGCGGCAAGCCCGACGATCCCCGACAGGTTGCCGGCCCCGCCCGGACCGAGGACCTCGACAGGGGTCAGGCTGCTGTTGAACGAATTGATTCCCAGCTGGCCATAGGTGTTGTCGCCCCACGCCCATACTGTCCCGTCGGACTTCAATGCCAGGGTATCGCCGTAGTTGGCGGCGATCGCGACCACTCCTGAGAGCACTCCCGCACCGCCGGGACCAACCACTTCCACCGGGGTGGAGCTGGGAGTAGTCGTGTTGTTGCCGAGCTCACCGAAGCCGTTGTAGCCCCATGTCCACACGGTTCCGTCCGATTTGAGCGCGGCGCTGCTTTCGAACCCGGCCGCGACCGCGACGACACCCGAGAGCGCGCCCGTTCCGCCGGCACCGACGACCTCTACCGGTGTCGTGCTGTTGCTGGCCGTCGAGTTGATGCCGAGCTGGCCAAATCCGTTTTGGCCCCAGGCCCACACCGTCCCATCGGACTTCAGTGCGAGACTGTGCCAGGCGCCCGCGGCGATCGGCACGTGTTCGCCAGTCGAGTCTGCCCAGCCGGTGGGGAAAACCTCGAGCGGTGTGGAGCTGTTCGTAGTCGAGTTGACGCCCAGCTCGCCGTCGCGGTCGTACCCCCACGACCACACGCTGCCGTCCGATTTGACCGCGAGGCTGTGGTAGACCCCCTGAGCGACCGATTTCACGCCTGACAGCGTTCCCGTCCCGCCCTGTCCGACGACCTCGACGGGAGTCAGGCTGTTCGTGGTCGTGTTGTTCCCGAGTTCGCCGTAGGTGTTGTCGCCCCACTGCCACACCGTTCCGCCAGACCGGACCGCCATGCTCCCGAACTCGCCCACGGCGACCGTCGCGACACTCGACAGGGCACCGCTCACCTGCACCGGCACGGAGCTGTTGGAGGTCGAGCCATTCCCGAGCTCGCCGTCGGCGTTGTATCCCCAAGCTGCGACCGATCCGGACGCGGCGCTCGCCCAGTCGGCGCCCAGCACCAGCGCGTGCGACAGTGACGCGAGCACGACCAGCACGACGAGCCGAGCGCTCACCCCCTTATACCGTCGTGACCGTCGTGAGCTAGGTCACCTTGTGACCACGCGCACGCCAACCCTCTGCTGCGAGCCCCCACGCGCAACCCTCCCTTTATGACTCCTCCGGCGCCACCCCTAACTTACCATTGCAGTCACGCACGCGCAACAGTTCCGGCCGCTGCCCACGTTCGCACGAGCGGCCCGTCGGCGCCGGCCACCGGGTCCTGGTCCGGAAGCGGCACGCGTGCGATGTTCGCGAGTACCTCGTCGTGCTCGGCGGGATCGCCACGGCGCAGGTCCCAGCGCATTCCGTTCGGATAGGCGCCCACGACCAGCAGGTCGGCACTCGAGCCGAGGTTGCGGTGACCCGTGCCGGCCGGAAGGATGACCACGTCGCCGGCGCTCAGCTCGAGGGCCTGGCCCTGAGGACCGCCGAGCATCACGTTCGCCGTGCCCGCGGCGATGCCGAGGACCTCGTGGGCGGTCGAGTGGAAGTGGTGGAAGGGGAAGATGCCGTCACGCCATGCGCCGAGCCAGCCGTGGCCGGCGAACAGCTCCTCGTATGCGCCGGCGCCGGCATCGCTGTCGAGCGCGGCGTGGTGGATGACGACCGGAAGCCGAGAGTTGGGTATGCCCCCGTCGTCCTGGAATGTATGTGTCTCAACGCTCATATCGACTAGAGAACCACAGGGAGCGTTGTCTGCGCCGGCGGGTACGTAAGCGTCCCGTCCGGCTCGACGAGCGCAAACGGTGTCAGTTCGTGCATTCCGCGACCGTCGCCGATGCCGAGGTGCTGGACCCGCCAGCCGCGAACGACGAGCGCGTCGGCGATCAGTCGGCGGTGACAGCGCCACCAGACAGCCTCGGCGCACATGATCGAGGTGGGAGACGCGCGCGCGAGCGCCTCGAGATCGGCGAGTGCCCGCCGGAACTCGTCCGAGGCCATGTGATCGGCGTAGCCCTGGAACGCGGTCTCGGTCCAGCCGCCGTTCCGAGATCCCGGGATCGGCGAGCGCCGGCCTCCGAGTCCCGGCATGTGCCGGTAAGCGATGCCAGCTGTCCCGAGCCACGCGGCCAGCGCTCCTCGGTTGAACTGCGGATGGCGGCGCGAGCTCGGAAACGCACGGACGTCGGCCACTAGGGTCACGCCGGCATCGGCGAGCAGCGCGAGCAGTTCGTCCGCCGAACGCGTCGAGTGCCCGATCGTGTAGACCGTCGCGTCGTCCACGACGTGCCAGGCTAGAGCCGCCGGGGTGCGTAGGCTGGGGCGATGGCCGGACCGCTGCCGTTGCCCGCGGGCTTCCGGATCGGACACTTCACCGATCCGAACGCTCGAACCGGATGCACCGTCGTGATCCCTCCGCCGGGGACGCGGGGTGGAGTCGACGTGCGGGGCGGCGGCACTGGGACGCGCGAGATTGAAACGCTGTCGCCGCTTGCGAACGCCGCGGGCCCGACCGCCGTGCTGCTCACCGGTGGCAGCGCGTTCGGCCTGGCGGCGGCCGATGGTGTCGCGCGATGGCTCGAGGAGCGAGGCCTCGGGCGGCCGACGCCGATGGGCGTCGTCCCGCTCGTGTCCGCGGCGGTCGTCTACGACCTGGTCGAGGGAGGGTCGGGTCGTCGGCCCGGGCCAGAGGAGGGCTATGCCGCGTGCGAGAGCGCGTCAGCGGCGGTCCCGGAGCGCGGGCCGGTGGGCGCCGGCGCCGGGGCTGCGGTCGGGAAGCTGTTCGGCCGCGAGCGGTCGACTCGGGGTGGGGTGGGCTACGCCGGGACCGTGCTCGCCGACGGGACAATCGTTGCCGCGATCGCAGTCGCCAACGCGTTCGGTGACGTGCTCGGCGAAAACGGGGAGCTAATCGGCGCTCCGCGCGACGAGAGCGGCCGACTCGTACGGACCGCGGACCTCGTGGCCAGGATGGCCGAGCCGCCGGCTGGCAGCGCTGGGGCGGGTTCAGGGTCGATTGCCGCGACTCCGAACACGACGCTCGTCTGCGTGCTCACCGATGCCTCGCTCGACAAGCGCAGTTGCGCGATCGTCGCGCGCATGGCCAGTGCGGGGCTTGCTCGCGCGGTCGACCCGGTGTTCACGCCGGTCGATGGGGACGTCGTGTTCTGTCTGGCGTCGGGGTCCGACCCGCCCGCCGCGGCGGGTCTCGAGGCCACGTGGGGGTTGACCGCCCTCGGAACGGTGGCTGCTACGGTCACGGCACACGCAGTCCGCGATGGTGTCCGGCAAGGTGTCTGATCGTCACAGCTACGAACAACGCCTCGACCATCTGGTCGAGCGGACGGGCGCGCGCGGGCTCGATGCGCTCCTGGTCACGAGCGACGAGTCGATCGCGTACCTGACGGGGTTTCGGCCGGTCCAGCTCGAGCGGTTCTTCGGCGTGGTCGTGGCGCCGGAGCGATCCGCCGTTATCGTGCCCGCGCTTGATCGCGGTCAGATCGACGGGGCGTCGTTACGACTGACCCGGATCTCCTACGGCGCCGAATCCGATGGGATGCCAGAGCTGGCGGAGGCATTGGCCGGCGCGCGCACCGTCGGGGTCGAGGAGGATCACCTGATCTACGCGCGGGCGCGCACGCTCGGCGAGCGGGGCTTTGACCTGGTGCCTGCCGGGTCGGTCGTGATGGGCCTGCGCATTGCGAAGGATCCCGCCGAGATCGAGCGGATCCGAGCCGCGTGCGAGCTCGTGGAGGAGGGACTTCGACGGGCGTTTGAGTGGCTGTCTCCGGGCGTGGTCGAGCACGCGCTCAACGCCCGGGTCGAGGGCTGGCTCCGGGAGCAGGGCGCGAGCGGTGCCCATCCCTTGATTCTGTTCGGCGAGAGCGCCGCCAATCCGCACGCCGATCCCGGACCCCGAGAGCTTCGAGAGGGCGACGTCGTGTGCGCCGACCTGTCGGCCTGCCTCGACGGGTACTGGGGTGACCTGACCCGTTGCGCCACCGTTGGTCCTGCATCCGATTGGGCGACGCGCGCCTGGGAGGTCGTGCTCGACGCCCAACGCGCGGCGGTCGCGGCTGCGCAGCCCGGAGTGCCCGCTCGGGAGGTCGATCACGCGCAGCGCCAGATCGTCGAGGCAGCGAACGAGCTCGGCGCCTGTCTGCACGGCGCCGGCCATGCGGTCGGCCTCTCGATCCATGAGCCGCCGTTTCTCGTTCCCCGAGCCGACGAGCCGCTCGTCGAGGGGTCGGTGCTGACGATCGAGCCCGGCATCTACAGACGGGGCGTGGGCGGGATAAGGCTCGAGGACGACGTCGTCGTGCGTCCGGGCGGACCCGAAGTCCTGTCGACGTTGCCGCTCGAGCTTGTCCAGCTCAGTGCGTGATCTCGGCTCCGTCCTGACAAGAGCTGACTAAAGCTCAGAATTAAGGTGAAAACCTGACTGTCAGGCGTTGAAGCGCTGACTGTCAGATCGCCAACAGTGGGTTGACAACGGTGTTCGTGCGCGGAGAGACTGCGACCGCCCAGCGACGGCAAGGGCGCCCGAGCTGTACATCCATCCCGTCGGATGCGCAGTACAGGGCGATGGGGCGATCAACGCAGTCGTAGTAACTCTAGGAGGGCTTGATGATTCCGAAGACGACGGATCCGTTGGCGAAGTTCATCCGGACCGGCGAAGGGATACTGGTCTTCGCGTTCAACCTGGCTCTCCTGATCGTCCCGCTCGTCTCCAACGCGCTCACCCCGGCGCAGTCGGCCAAGTGGCTGACGATCATCGACGGCATCGCCGTGATTTCGCGGACCGGGCTGAAGATGGTGGCCACGGCTCAGGCCGGACAGGCGGGGCCGGCGAAGGCTGCGGTGGCGGCAGTCGCCGCGCAGATCGCGGCGCAGGCGACGGCGCACGCGACGGAGCAGGTTGCGGTCCCGGTGCAAGGCACACTCGCCACCGGCGCTGACGCTACCAACGGTACGGCGACAGCCGCTGGGCAGCTGGGCGTCGTGGTGCCACAGCTGGCGCAGACGGTCGGGACCGGCATCTCCGACGTCGAGCAGCTCGTAGCCGACGCCGAAGAGTTCGCGGACGCGCCTTCGGCCGCTCAGAGCGAGCCCACGCAGTACGCCGTCTCGGCCCCGAGCACCGCCGGGCTGATCGGCAGCAAGTCTCAACCCAACTCTCCGTTTATGGCCCAAGTGGGAGGTTGAACGATGCCGGTTCAGATGTTCGATTCGATTTCCGTCGGTCAGATCCCGGCCAGCGCGCCGGCGGTGGCCGGCTACGTCGGTGGCTATTGGCCGACGTACCTTCGCCTGCTCGAGCAGTTCCCGCACGCCTATCACCTCTCGATCGCTGTGAACGCCGGTGAGGACGCCGAGTGCCTCGACATCGAGCGGGGTGACGCCGAGCCGTACCAGGCGCCGGCGTGGGTGAAGCGCCAGCTCTCGCGGGGAGTGCGCCGCCCGGTGCTCTATGCGAGCGTGAGCAACATGGGGTCGGTGCTGGCGGCGCTCGAGTCCGCCGGCATATCGGCGACCACGGTCAGGACGTGGACGGCTCACTACACCGGCTACGCGCACCTCTGCAGCGCCGATCGCTGCGGCTATGGCCTGAGGACGAGCGCGGACGCGACGCAATGGACCGACCACGCGCTGAACGTGAGCCTCGACGAGAGCATGTGCAATGACGGGTTCTTCGGTCCTCCGCCTCCGCCGCCGGATCCGAACCATTACGACTGGTACGCGGTGGGCCCCTTTCCGTTCCGCGACGCCAGCGGCAAGCTCATGCAGCTCGACGAACGAGCGATCGTCGAGGAGTACGACCACCTGCGGATCCACCCGCGAATGAACACGCAGCGCCTGAGCGAGCTGCACGCGCTGATCACGTTCCTCCGCAAGCGTGTCTGGTACGTGGCTCACTACGACCCGCGCACCGGCTCGAAGCTCCACGAGGTCGACTGGGGTTCATACAACCGCGGTTGGCGCTGGCAGATGCTGCTGAGTCGCACGCGCGGCGAACAGATCGTGCAATAGCGATGCACGAGCTTTTGGGAGCTTTTTGGGGCTCTGGCGCATGTAACCGCGCGGTGCGGGACGTGTCAATCTGCGGGGCTGGACGAGTGTCGTCTGCCGGACAGGTGAGCGCCTTGACGCGACGCTGCCGGCATGCATAGGATGGAGTTAATTGGGGCCGCTGCCATACGAGGGGCGGTGTTGGTGTGCCGTCTCGGCCGGAGGGGTGGCGTTATAGCTGACGTGTAACTAAGCGAGTTCTTACTGTCACGTGTCATAAATCGCTGCGCTTAGCCTGGTTGCAGCGCCGATCGTTGCTGGGGTGAGCTGACTCCGGCGGGTCAGTGCTGGTAAGTGGCGGGCGCGCGCGAGTCTGACATCTCATCCATCAACTTCGTGCGCGAGGGGAACATCATGGCCACAACCCCCACTTATCCCGGCGTCTACATCACCGAAACGGCGTCGGTGCCGCACGTCGTTGCGCCGGCGACGACAAATCTCACCGCGTTCGTCGGGGAGTTCCCCAAGGGCACCACGTCAGAGGCCGTTCTGGTCACGTCCTGGGCGCAGTTCGAGATGGAGTTCGGCCCGCTGACGGCCGACTCGTCGCTGGCCGCATACGCCGTCGCGCAGTTCTTCCTCAACGGCGGCATCGGAGCGTGGATCGTCCGCATGGCTCCGACCGACGATCCGGTACTGAGCACCCTGGTAACGCAGGCGGCGGTCGCCGCCAGCGCGGTCGTGTCGATTCCGCTCCAGGGCGCGCCGGTGCTGGAGATCTCGGCCAACAGTCCGGGAGTGTGGGGAAACGACCTGGCGGTCGAGTTCCGAGCTTCAGGCCCGGCGTCCCACCCCGACCCGAGCCATGTCGACCTCCTCGTCTACCAGGTGCCGCTCGGCAAGACGTTCGCGCCGTCACCGACGCCCGCGTATCCGCCGGTCGAGACGATCACGAACGTTCAGGTCCTCGCGACAGGCACCCAGGCCGCGCCGTCGCTGGATCTGGTCGCAAGGGCGATCACGAGCGCGTCGAACTACATCACCGCGTCCGTTCCCGCCGGGAGCTCCCCGCCGGCCGGAGGGAACTCGTGGGCTCAGCTCGGTCCGAACGGCTCGGACGGCACGTGGGCAGCGCCGGGGCTCTGGGACGCGGTCGTCGAGGTCGAGCTCGGGGACGGCGGGCGCCTCACCCAGCTCGCGCCGGCCGTGTTCAACATCATGTGCATCCCGGATCTTGCGCTCGCGCCCGCGACCGAGCAGCAGTACGTGATCCCGGCTGCGCACAAGTTCTGCTCCGATCGCCAAGCGTTCCTGCTGGTCGACCCGCCGCCACCCGCGTCGGCCAAAGGCGTGAGCACGGATACGACCGTCGACAACATCGGCATCGGCTCATCCGGGTTGCAGAACCTTGTCACCTGGGCGGACTCGTTCCTGTCCCCGGACAACGTTGCCGCGGCCACCTACTACCCCTGGGTCCAGATCCCCGATCCCGTCACCGGCATGCCGCGCTACGTGCCACCGAGTGGAACGGTCGCAGGGGTGTATGCATCGACCGATACGTCGCGTGGCGTGTGGAAGGCCCCGGCCGGGGTGGAGGCCCTGCTCGCCGGCGTGATCCAGCTGGCGGACACGACGATCACCGATACGGTCAACGGGGACCTGAACGTGATGGGCGTGAACTGCCTGCGGACGTTCCCGCTGTACCAATCGATCGTATGGGGGAGCCGGACTCTCGCCGGCAGCGACATCGCGAGCAGCCCGTTCAAGTACGTCCCCGTACGGCGGCTCGCGGACTTCATCGAGCAGAGCCTGCAGCAGAGCCTGCGCTGGGCCGTGTTCGAGCCGAACGCGCCGACGCTGTGGGCGTCGGTCACGCTTGAGGTGACGGCGTTCATGGCGGGCCTGTTCGCGGCCGGAGCGTTCGCCGGCTCGAGCGCGGCGCAGGCGTACACCGTCGCCTGCAACGCCAGCACCACGTCGCCCACGGACATGTTGAGCGGGATCGTCAACGTGAACGTCGGGTTCGCGCCCGTCGACCCCGCGGAGTTCGTGATGCTCAACATCCAGATCAACGCGGCCTCCGCCGCGAGCTAGGAGACCGGTCATGGCGGCATTACCAACAGAGGTAACGAACCCATTCCTCACCTACAACTTCTTGATCAAGTGGGACGGGAAGGCGGTCGCCGCGGTTACAACCGTGAGCGGACTCACTCGCCGGACCGCCGTCGTCTCGTTCCACGCCGGCGGTCAGCCGCAAAGCGCGCTCAAGATCCCCGGACAGACGGACTATGAGCCGGTTCGCCTGCAGCGCGGCGTCACGACCGACACCGCGTTCGAGGAGTGGGCCAACCTGATGTGGAACTTCCCGAACACGCAGCAGCTCGGCAACGAGACCCAGCTCAAGACGTTTCGCAAGCCAATGCAGATCGAGCTGTACGACCAGCAAGGGATTCTGTCGGTTCGCTACAACCTGTACAACTGCTGGCCGAGCGAATACACGGCGCTACCTGATCTCGACGGCGGTGCCAACGTCGTCGCGCTCGCGAGCATGACGATCGAGCACGAAGGATGGGATAGGGATTCCTCCGTGACGTACCCGCCTAGCTAGGCGGGGTGGGCAGCGGAGACACAATGGATCAGACGGGGCTGTCAGCAGCACAGCTGCTCGAGGTCATCGACGCCGCAGCCGACGGTGATGCGGCGAGCAGGCGAACGGTGATGCTGGCCGCGGCCGCGCCGGATCTGTCCGACCAGTGGCTCGACGAGCTCACGCTCGGGGCGCGCGACGCTCGGATCCTCGACCTCCGCTGCACGACGTTCGGCGAAACGCTGCGCGGACGGGTCACGTGCCCGGCGTGCGGGCTGTCGCTCACGGTGAGAATCCCACGCCACGAGGTAACTCGGTCGGATCGTTCCGAGCCGACATCTCCGGTTCGGTTCGATCTCGAGGAGGGGTCGCTCGTCGTCCAGGCCCGCTCGCCCGACGGACCGATCCTGGCAGCCGCCGCGCGCTCCGACAGCGAGGAGGACGCCCGGCGGGTGTTGATCGCGGGCTGCGTGACGGTGAGCGGCGCGGACGGTGCTGTGCTCGATCCGTCGGAGCTGGACGAGGCGCTGCTCGAGCGAATTGGCGAGGCGATCCTGGCGGCCGATCCGCAGGCAGAGGTCGGCGTCACGATGGGCTGCGCCGGCTGCGGCACGGAGTGGACCGCGATCCTCGACATCGCCGAGTTCTTCTGGCGCGAGCTGTCGACGACCGGCGTGCAGCTGCTCGACGAGGTCCACCAACTCGCGATCGGCTACGGATGGTCCGAGGAGCAGGTCCTGCGGCTGTCCTCGCGCCGGCGCCGGGAGTACGTGGAGCGACTCGCCGGTGACTGACTTCTTCGAGCGCCTCGCGCGCCGGCTGATCAACCCCGGTCCCGACCTGATCTGGCCGGCGACGCCGACGCGGTTCGAACCACCACCCGAGCTGCTCTCGCAGTTGCCGGCGGGGCAGTTGCCGGCTGTGGCAGGGGAGTCGTTGGGGCCGCGGCGGGCCGCTCGGCGGCAGGCCGCGGGCGGTGGCGTGCCGGCGGCGTTGTTGGGTGGCGCGCCCACGGAGAGTCGGCCCTTCGGGGTTGAGGACCGGCCAGAGGTGGTGGCGGGGTCTGAGGTGGTGACGGCGCGGTCTGAGGCCGTAGAGCGGTCTGAGGTGGTCGAGCGGTCTGAGGTCGTGGAGCCCATCGCGGGGGGTGACCGGCGTGACGTCGCCGCTCGGCACGAGCCGGCGGCGCCCCACGAAGTCGTAGCTGCCCCCGAGATCGCTGCGCGATCCGACGAGGCGGCCTCTGAGCTAGTCGGGTCCGAGGAGTTGCAAGCCGACGTGCCTCAGCCCCTGGCGGCGAACCAGGCCGACGTGGCCCGCCCCGAAGCGACCGTTTGGGAAGAAACTCCCGTATGGCCCGGGTTTCTTCCCAAACGGTCGGACTCAGACGGCCTCGCGCCGGCCTCCGGTGAGCGCCCGGAGCTGGTCGGGCGGTCTGAGGTCGCGGGCGGCGAGCGCCCGGAGGTGGTCGAGCGGTCTGAGGTCGGGGAGCCCGTCGCGGGGGGTGACCGGCGTGACGTGGTCGCTCCGCCCGAGCCGGCGGTGCCTAACGAAGTCGTAGCTGGCCCCGAGATCGCTGCGCGATCCGAGGAGGCGGCGTCTGAGCTAGTCGGGTCCGAGGAGTTGCAAGCCGACGTGCCTCAGCCCCTGGCGGCGAACCAGGCCGACGTGGCCCGCCCCGAAGCGACCGTTTGGGAAGAAACGCCTGTATGGACCGGGTTTCTTCCCAAACGATCGGACTCAGACGGCGTCGCGCCGGCCTCCGAGATAGCGGCACAGTCGGACGCGATAGTGCTCCGGGCTCAGGCGACGGACAGGTCGGAGACAGCATCGGCAGGCCCGGCGCGGCCGGAGCGCTCGAGGACCGCCCGAGTGCCCGCCCCCGAGCCCGGGGCGCCGCCGGAGAGACCGGCGCGATCGAGCGAGTCGCGGTCCGAGCCGGCGGCGTCAGCGCCGGCACCGATCGCGTCGCCGGACCCCATCCCGAAGATTGAGTCGGCGACGCTCGATCGCGGAGTTCCCTCGCCTGCGCGTTCTCCGCGTGCTCCGTCGCCGGCGCCTGCCCGAGGTGAGGTATCGCCGGCCTCCGTCTACCCGGCCGCGTCGCCGGCAGCCACTCCAAGTGCCGCCTCCCTGGCTCCCGCTTCGAGTTCCGTGTCACCGGCGAGCACTCCGATTGCCCCCGTGCCGGCGCCCGCCGGACGAGCCGGGCCTCCGCCGCCCGCTCCGACTCGTGCCGCTCTAGGCCGCGCCTCTGAGGCTGAGTCGCCGGCGCATTCTCCGGTTGCTACATCACTGGCTCGGCCCCTAAGTCCTGCCTCGGCGGTCTCCGTCCGCGGGACTGTGTCGCCGGAATCTGCGCCGCGGGCTGTCTCCCCGATGCCAGCTCCGAGTTCGATGTCCACTGTGAGCGCTCGCACTGCTGCCGCGCTGGCGCCCGCCGGGCGAGCCGAGTCCCTGGAGCATGCCGCGAGCGCTGCGCGTGCCGCGCAGGTTCCGTCGCCGGCGCATGCCGCGAGCCCGACGGCGGCCGCGACCGACCACAGCTCGCCGGCGACGGTGCCGAGGCTCGAGGCGCAGCCGCCCTTGCGCGCCGCGAGGCGCGAGGAGCGCGCGCCGGCCGCGACCGACAATAGTTCGCCGGCGCGGCCCGCGCGCGCAGACGAGCCGGCGCCAGCCGCCCCGCGGCCACCGACCACCCGCACCGTCGACCCGCCACCGGACCGCGCATCGACCCGCCACCGCTCGCCGGCGCCCGCCACCACCCCCGGGCGGCCCGTCGGCTTTGCCGACCGACCGAGCGGGAAGGTCGCGACCGGCGCGCGGCGCAACACCCGTCGCGCCGGCAAGGCGCCCGACCAGTCGCAACCCACGCGTGGGCGGGTCAGGCCGCCGCTCGAGGTGACCGTCGAGATCGGCGCGATCGAGATCGTCGAGGATGCGCCGAAGCGGACCGCCGGCCCGCGGGCGATCCCAGTCTCGCTGGGGGAGTACCTGCGGAGCAGGAGCGGGCGATGACCACCACCACGTACAAGGGCATCGCCGCGACCACCCAGACGCTCGGGTATCTCGTCGGCTCGGCGGTGCTGGCGGCGGTGCCCGAGGCGCGGGTCACGCTCGCGCGACCCGAGGAGCCGGCGGCGGGATCGGCGAACGAGCCGCGCGTGAACATCTACCTCGTGCAGGTCATTCCGGACCCGACGATGCGGTCCAACGACCTGCCGACGCGGGATGACAAGGGCAACCTCGTCTCGGTGCCGATGGCGCCGGTCAACCTGCGCTACCTGCTGTCGTTCTTCGGCGCGTCCGAGAAGGCGCACCTGATGCTGGGGGCGGTGGAGATCGCCCTGCGAAGCCACGCGGTGCTCGACCCGACGATCATCACGCAGGCGCTGACGAGCCACCCCGAACTGCAGGACTCCGGGCTGGCGAGTCAGGTTCCACCGGTGCGCCTCGTGCCGAGCAGCGTGAGCCTCGAGGAGCTGGCACGGTTCTGGTCGGGGTTCCTGCAGATGCCGTACACGGTCTCGACGCTGTACGAGGCGATGACCGTGATCCTCACGGCCTCGGACAGCCCGACCGCGGCGCTGCCGGTGGCGAGGGTTGGCGGGGGCGCCGGGTCGCTGCCGCCGCGGCTCGACCCGCTGCCGACGGTCCAGTTCAGCTCGAGCCCGCCGACCGTGGTCGGGGTCACCGGCGCCGGCCTGACCGGCCAGCAGCAGGTGCAGATCGGGAGCGTGTGGGCGCCGCTCGAACCCAGCCCCGCCGGCGGCCTCCAGTTCACGCTGCCCGGGAACGTGGCCGCCGGCGTCCAGGGCGTCACGCTCGGAACCGCGACATCGGGCCAGCCGGCCGCCCCGATCGCCGGTGCCGAGCAGCAGGTACTCCGCATCCGCCCCGAGGTGACCCAACCGGCGGCGAACTCGAACAGCACCGCCGTCACCGTCAGCGTCGCGCCCCCGCTCCAGCCCGGCCAGACGGCCGTGCTCAGCCTGGTCGCGTCCGATGCCGGCGCCGACCCGGCGGCGGACTCGGTGCAGATCCCGCTAGCGATCATCGCGACGTCCAGGCAGGCGACGTTCCCGCTGCCGGCTGGGCTCGCCGCGGGGCAGTACCTGACGATCCTCGAAGTCGACGGCGTCGCGTCGTTGCCGACGCTCGTCGGCGGCGTGTATGCCGAGCCGGCCGTGGCGCTGTCATGAGCGCAGACCCGTCATTCGCCCGCTGGCAGGAGGAGAACCGCGAGTTCCTCGCGCTTGCGGTCGACGATCTCTACGCGCGGATCCAGGACGAGGACCCGGCCGACATGCGCGCCGAGATCGCCCTGCTGGTCGACCGGATGGAGCAGGCGCCGGCGTTCCTGATCATGACCGAGGTGTTCGCACTCGGCGCGTTCGAGCAGGACATCGTGCTCACATGCGTCGCATCCGAGCTCGACCCGCGGTTCCGCGTCGACGAGCGGCCGGTGACGATCGGATATGTCCTCGAGGCGCTCCAGGGCGCGAACTGGGCGGCGCTCGACGCGGCCGCGCCGCTGCGGAACTGGGGGATCGTCTCGGTCGGGCACGCCACCGCGCTGCCCGACGCGACGCTCCGTCTCGCCGAAGACGTGATGCGGTTCCTGATGGGGTTCGATCCGCGCGCCGAGCCCGACGCCGCGTTCACGCCGGTACCGCCGCCGCCCGTGCTCGTCGGGAGCCAACTCGCGATGGGCGATGCAGTCGCGAGGGCGGTGACCCGGACGCTCGAGGTAACCGGCCAAGCGCCGGCGGTCGAGCTCCACGGGACAGGCGACGAGGACCGGGTGGCGATCGCGTACGCGTGCGCCCAGGCTCTCGGCGCGACGGTGGCCGCCGGCGACGTCCGCGACCTGCCGGCGCCGGGCGAGGAGCTCGATCGCGTGTTCCAGACGTGGAGCCGCCGCGCGCGTCTGACCGCGACGCTGCTCTGCATCACCGGCGCCGACTCGAACGAGGAGGATCCGACGATCCGCCACCGCCTCGACCGTGCGTTGGCGAGGATCCGCGACCCGTTCTTCCTGTCGGTGCGCCGGCCGACGACGTTTGAGCCGCCGCGCCCGGTGATCCGCCGCGCCGTCGAGGGGCTCGGCGCCGACGAGCGCTTCGAGATCTGGCAGGCGTGCGCCGATGCGAGCCGCCGCCGGTTGCGCAGCCGCCGCACCCGTGGGCTTGCCGCCGCGCTCGCGGCGCTCGCGAGCGACTACCGGATCGGCGCCAACACCGCGCAGCGCGTATGCCTGGAGGCCGAGGCGGTGCTCGCGCACAGCAGCGAGACGATCGATCCCGAGCTGCTCGTGGCCGTCTTCCGGCAGGGATGCGCCCGCGCTGTGCGCTCACGGCTCGACCCGCTCGTCGACCGGGTCGTGTTCGAATCGGCGGCCGAGGTGGCGCTCCCCACGGCCGAGGCCCAGCAGTTCCTCGAGCTCGAGACGACGATCCGCCTCGCTCACGAGGTCGGCGTCCACTGGGGGCTCGGGCACGGCCGCACGACCGGGACGACCGCGCTGTTCGCCGGCCCGAGCGGCACGGGCAAAACGCACGCCGCGTACGTGCTCGCGCGCCGCCTCGGACTCGATCTTTACCGGGCCAACCTCGCGAGCGTGCTCAGCAAATGGATCGGCGAGACGGAAAAGAACCTCGACCGGATCTTCGACGCCGCGGCGATCGGTGGCGTGATCCTGCTGTTCGACGAGGCCGACGCGCTGTTCGGGAAACGCTCGGAGGTCCGCGACAGTCACGACCGCTACGCGAACCTCAGCACCGCGTACCTGCTCTCCAGGATCGAGAACGCCCCGACTCCGACGATCCTCACCACGAACCTGAAGGACGCGATCGATCCCGCGTTCGTGCGGCGGCTGCACTTCGTGATCGACTTCCCGTTCCCGGCCGACGCCCAGCGCCGCGAGATCTGGAGCAACATCTATCCCGACGAGGCTCCGGTCGGCGAGCTCGAGCCCGATCGCCTCGCGGTCATGGCCGCCACGGGCGGCACGATCAACAACATCGCGCGGCGTGGCGCGTTCATGGCCGCCGCGGAGTCGAGCGAGGTGGAGATGCAGCACCTGTTCGAGGCGAGTCAGCGCGAGCTGCGCAAGCTCGGCCGCGACATGACCCCCGACGAGCTCGAAGCGTGGCGATGACCCCGCTGCGCGTACAGATCGGTCAGATCAGCGGCTGCCGCCACAAGCTCGACTCCAAGGAGCTCAGCGAGCGCGTGGCGGCCGAGCTCGGCGAGTTGCTCGCGCGCGCGCCGCTCGCGCGAATGCCGGCGCCGGGCACCGTGATCAGCGTTCCCGGCGGGCGCGTTCACACCGGCAGCGCCGCGACGGCGGCGAGCCTCGCGCACTCGATCGCCCGTCACATCTACACGACGCTCTACACCGCCACGCCATGTCGATGATGGCGCCGCCACTCCAGCAGGGCGCGATCGTCGTGATCGCGGCCGATGGCAGCAAGCGATCGCTCGCGTTCCAGTACAACCCAGACACGCTGCGGCGCACGCTCGAGCCGAACACGGTCGGTGGGCATGCGGGGTCGCGCTCGCAGGCGATGCGGTTCGCCGGCGCCCCGACCGAGACGATTACGATCGAGTGTCGCTTCTCGGCGGTCGACAATGTCGCTCCCGGCACCGGCGTGGTCGCCGGCGACGGGATCGCGCCGCAGCTGGCGGCGCTCGCCACGCTGGCGTATCCAAAGAGCGCAGACGTGCAGCGTGCGCAGCAGCAACTCGACGCCGGAACGATCGAGGTGCTCCCCACGCTCGCGGACCGGCTGCTGTTCGTGTGGGGGGGGTCGCGCGTCGTGCCGGTACGGCTGACCTCGGCGACGATCGTCGAGGAGCTTTACGACCGGGATCTCGTGCCGATCCTCGCCACGGTCACGCTCACGCTCCAGGCAGTGAGCTACTCCGACGTCGACGAGACCAACCCGTCGTTCTCGGAGTTCATCAGCTACCAGCAGAAGCTCGAATCGCTGGCGGCGAAGGCGTTCACGGCCGGCGGAGGAGCGCAGGGCACGTGAACACGAGTCGCTACGTCAAGAGCGCGCAGCTCACGTGGTCGAGCGGATCCGGCCGGGTCGTGACCTACCTGGCGGTCCGCATCCTTCCGCTCGGCGAATCCGTCGCGGGTACCACCGTCGCCCAGGTTCGGGCACACGAGGTGGATCGCCTCGACCTGATCGCGAACCGGACGCTCGGCGACCCGAGCCAGGCTTGGCGGATCGCCGACGCCAACGACGCCATCAACCCGTTCGACCTGTGCGGCCGCGCCGGCCTGATGTTGAACCTGCCGGCGAGCAACCTATGACCGCGCTGTCGACAGTCGAGCTCAGTCTGCGGATTGGTCAGGGCTTTCCGACTGCCGCGCCGGCGTACCTGATGCGCGCGCTGCGCAGGGTCGAGGTCACCCAGCAGGACTCCGCGCCGTGCGGTTTTCAGCTCACGTTCCTGACCGAGATCGCCTCGGCGGGCTCGGTGTTCGACATCGTCGCCGACCCGCTGCTGGTTCCGTTCAACCGGGTGGTTCTGCGCGCGGCCGTGAACGGCGTGCCGGTGACGCTGATGGACGGGTTCATCACCCACCAGCAGTTCGCGGCCGGCAACGGGCCCGACGACAGCCAGTTCGTGGTGACCGGTGAGGACATCAGCGTGGTGATGGACCTCGTCGACTACTCGCGCGAGTTCCCCGCGATGCCGGATGTGGCCACGGTCGCGGAGGTCCTCGCCCCCTGGCTCGTGCTGGGGATCGCGCCGACGATCATCCCGTCGCCGACGTCGCTGGTGCCGATCGACTACGTCCCCCAGCAGGCCGAGACCGATCGCGCGCTGCTTCAGCGTCTCGCGCAGGCCAACGGCAACGTGTTCTACATCAGCCCGACCGACGTGCTGTTCGTGAACGAGGCCTACTGGGGTCCGCCGCCACGATTCACGCCGCCGACTGCGGTGATCGACGTCGCCGTGGGCGCGGCGAGCACGGCCGACTCGTTCAGCGCCCAGTACAACGCGCTGGCCCCGGAGACGTTCTTCGGGGAGTCGACCGAGACGCTCGTCGAGCCCTACGAGCCGATTCCGATCGCGACGTTCGCGAGCACGCGCTTCCCACCGCTGGCAGCCGTTCCGGCGCTGACTCAGAACCCACTGTTCTCGCGTCACACGCTTTGGCGCGACGACCAACTCGACCCGGTGCGCGCGGTACTGACCGCACAGTCGAGGACGAACGTGTCAACCGACGAGGTCGTGACCGTGAACTGCTCGTTCGCGCCGGCCCGGCTTGGGACGGTGGTGAGCGCGCCTGGAGTGGTCGGCGTCCGTGGCACCGGGCAGTCCTACGACGGCCTCTACTACCTGAAGTCCGCGACTCACCAGATCAGCCTGCTCGCGGACACGGGCTGGGATTACACCCAGCAGCTGACGATGACGCGCGAGGGAACCGGCACCACGACCTCGGTTCTGAAGGTGTCATGAGCTTCCTGGCGCCGGAGCGGAAGTACTGGGGCAAGTTCCGCGGCAAGGTGATCGACACGGTCGATCCGTTCATCGGCGGTCGCCTGCTGTGCACGGTCGCGGCGTTGCCAGAGATGACGCTCAACTGGGCGATGCCCGCGGTCCCGTACGCGAGCATGGGGCAGGGCTTCTTCGCGCTGCCGATCATCGGCTCGGACGTGTGGATCGAGTTCGAGCAGGGAGACCCCGACAAGCCGATCTGGTCCGGGGGCTACTGGGAGCTCGGCGAGGAGCCGATCATGCCCGAGATCAGCCCCGAGGCCCCGGAGCTGGTCAACGTGCTCCGGAGCGCGTTCTGCACCCTGCTGTTCAACGACACGCCCGAGGAGGGCGGCGTGACGATCTCGGCCACGGGACCGGTGGCGGCCGTGCCGGTGACGCTGACGATGAACGACGAGGGCTTCTCGGTCATCTGCGGCGAGCTCAGCCTGACGATGAACCCAGAGGTCGGGATCACGCTGACGGCGGCGGACACAACGATGGTGCTGACCGCCGAGGGTGTCACCGTCGAGACTCCCGCCGTCGAGGTGACCGCCGAGGAGACAGTCAGTGTCACCACTGCGTCGGTCGAGGTGGAGGCCGAGGCGACCGTAGAAGTGACCAGCCCGTCGGTGGAGATCGAGGGGGACGTCAACATCGTCGGCGCGGTCGAGATCGAGGGAGATGTCGAGATCACGGGCGCCGTCCAGATCGAAGGGGAGACCAACGTCGTCGGCGCGGTCACGGTCGAAGGCGAGACCAACGTCACCGGGGCGGTCACGGTCGAGGGCGAGACGAACGTGCTGGGTGCATTCACGGTCGAGGGGGACGCGAACTTCCTCGGCGCGCAGCAAACCGAGGGCAACTGCGCGGTCGCCGGCCTGATCGAGGGAATCGTCGTTCCGCCGCTGCTATGAACGGCTCGTCGAACAGCTCAGCGGTCGCGTTTCCGCTCCACCTCGACAGCGCGGGCGCGACCGCCCCGGCGCCGTCGTACCCGGTCGCGGTCGAGCAGCTGATAGAGGAGCTGCTGTTCACCGCGCTCGGCGAGCGCCTGAACCGCCCCGACCTGGGCTGCGGGCTGCTCGAGTTGGTGTTCCAACCCGCGTCGGACGAGCTCCGGGCAGCGACCCAGTTCCAGGTCACCGCCGAGCTGCAGAAGTGGCTCGGTGACCTGATCCGCGTGATCTCGGTCGACACGGAATCGGGCGGCGCCGAGCTCTTGACCACCGTCACGTACGCCCTGCTCGGCGATGGCGTCGTGCGCACGGCCGCGTTCGTCCAATGACCGCGGTGGCGCGACAGGTGTCGGCGACGCGGCTCGGCCCCGGGCGCTGGCGCGTCGAGCTGGCATTCAAGGGCACGGCCGCGGTTCGGGCGTCGCCGCCGCGGCCCCACCCGGGGGCGATCACTCTTCGCAGCGCCACCGCCGGGGCCGAGGTCGAGTCGCTCGCGATTCCTATGCCGTCGGCGCCGCAGCGGTTCAGCGTCGTGCTCGCGGTTCCCGAGCGGCCGGTCGGCGGCGCGTCGCCGCGATTCGAGCTCGGCGGGCCGGGGTGGACCGCGGAGATCGAGCTGCCCCAGGCGGGCCTCCCCGCGAGTAGCGACCCGTCGCGTCCGGCGGCGATCGACTACACCGCGCGCGATTTCGACGCGCTGCGGACGATGTTGGTCGCGGTCGTCGACGAGCGGACCGGCTCGGGCCTCGCGGACAACCCCGTGTCGCAGACGGCCGCGCTCGTCGAGGAGCTCGCGTACCTCGGTGACGCTCTCAGCTACAGCCAGGACGGCGTCGCCACCGAGGCTTACCTCGCCAGCGCCCGCCGCCGGATCTCGGTGACCCGGCACGCGGAGCTGCTCGACTACGAGGTCCTTACCAGTCAGAGCGCAAGGGTTTGGGTGCGCTTCGAGGTGACGCAGCCGGTCACTCTGCCGGCGCGCACGCAACTGCTCGCCGGGGTCGCAGACCTTCCCGCGCTCGTGCCGACGGACGCGCTACCGGCGGCGCTCGCGGCCGGTGCGCTCGTGTTCGAGACGCTCGATCAGGTAAGCGTCGAGCCCGACCGAGCTCCCTACCAACTGGCGATCGTGCAACACGCCGCCGCGCGGCTCGCCCCGGGCGCGACCTCCGCGACGATCTCCGGCGCGGTCACCGGATTGCGGGAGGGCCAGCTGGTGCTGATCGAGCCGGTCGATCCGTTGTCGACGCCGGCGGGTCAGGTCGTCCGTCTGGCGCGGGTGGCTCATGCCGGGCACAACACGACGATCGAGTGGGGCGCCGCCGACGCGGTGGCTGCCGACGACGCGCTCACTCAGACCGCGGTGCAGTTCCGGCCGGGAAACCTCGTGCTCGCCGAGCAGGCGCAGTCACACGGTTGGACGGCGCTCCCGGCGCCTGCCCCCGGCGTCCCGTACTGGCCGGAGCTGCCGTTCTCGAACCCGGCGTACACCGCGCAGGCGCCGCCGGGTGGCGACACGACCGCGAGCGCGGCCGACATGCTCGCCGCGACCGGCGCACAGGTCCAGCCGGCGGTCGCGGTGCACGCCGGCTCCGAGGGCTACTTCCGCGACTGGGACGTCCGTCCGTCGTTGCTCGATAGCGGGCCGTTCGATCCCGGGTTCGTGGTGGAGGTCGAGGACGACGGCACCGCGCGGCTGCGCTTCGGCGACGGGACCAACGGGATGCGCCCGCCGGTCGGCGCGAACCTCGAGGCGATGGTCCGCTCGGGCGGCGGAACGGTCGGGAACGTCGGGATCGGCGCGATCGCGCACGTGGTCGGCGCACAGCCGCCGGACCTTCGCGTCCGGAATCCTGTCCCGGCGGTCGGGGGCACTGACCCGGAGCCACTCGCGAACGTGCGCCTGCACGCTCCAACCGCGTTCCGCAGCACCGACCGCGCGGTCACCGCCGACCAGTACAGCGCCGCCGCGCTCGAGGTCGATGGGGTCACGGACGCGACCGCGATGATCGTCCCGACCGGAACCGGCCCGCTCGCGGTCGTGCGCATCTACGCCGGCGATTGGACGACGCCGGTCGAGTCGCTGGCGGCGCAGGTCCACGACGCACTCGATCGCGTTCGGCCGGTCGGCGTCGCGCTCGACGTCGTCGGCGCAACCCCAATGCCCGTGACGATCGAGCTCGACATCACCGCCGACTCGGACTGGGCGCTGGCGGCGATCGCATCGACGATCGAGCAGACGCTCGATACGCAGCTGGTCGGTCCGGGCCGTTTCGGCTTCGCCACGACGTTGTACCGAAGCGAGGTGATCACGTGGCTCACGCCGCTGGCGGGCGTTATCGACGCCACGCTCGTGCGCTTCCGGTTCACCGAGGACGCTCCGGACGCCGCGCCTCGCGACGAGCTCGTGCCGCCGTTCGGCGCGATCATCCGGATCGACAACGATCCGAGCGCGGCCGGCCACGGTTCGGTGTCGTTCCGACTGCGGACGGTCCGCTCATGAGCGCACAGCTCGTGACGTATGAGAGCGCGCGCGGCAGCCTGACTGCGGCCCTGCGCGCCGAGCCGGCCCTAGCGCAGTACATCGGCGACGACGACTCCGACTGGATCTTCGCGCTGTGCGATGCGTGGGGCGCGCTCGCCGAGGTGATCGGGTTCTACCAGTGCCGGATCCTCGACGAGGCGTTCCTCAGCACGGCCACGCAGGACTCCTCCGAGGAGCTCATCTACCACTCGCTCGGGCACATCTTTCCCCCAAACGCGACCGCGACGACGACGCTCGCCTACCACCTGCAGTCATCGGTGGCGGGCGTGGAGGCGGTGTCGCGCCTGGGGTCGGCCGGGGGCACGGGGATGAGCCCGCAGACGATCGCCCAGCTGAGCACGGCGACCGCGTCCGGTAACGGCGCCCCCGCATCGGGGAGACAGTGCGAGCACGCCGGCGAGCGCGCCCGCCAACGGGCAGTCGGGCGGGACGGTTGGGTCGGTTCTAGGGCTCCCGAGCGTCGGCACGCCCGCCGGCGTCACCGCCGGCACCCCCGCGGGCGCGACGCAGCCGCTGTCGCTGGGCGTGTCGAGCGCGATCCCCGGAGCCGCCCAGGTCCGCGCGATCCCCACGGGAAACCAGCCGTCCCCGGTGTTCGTGACGCTCGCCCCGATCGCCGCGTACGTCGGGGCTACACGCTTGGCCGCGTACGTCCCGTCGACCGCGCCGCCGCCGCTGACGAGCGGCGCCACGATGCTCGAGCTCGCCGGCACGCAGACGGGCCTCGCGGTTGGACAGCCCGTGCTCCTGTCAGCCGCGCCACCATCGGGCGGAGCAGCACTGCGCTGGATCCGGCTCCTAACCGACGTTCACCCGGATGCCAAGCGTGGCTCGACCCGGATCTCCTGGAACACGCCGCTGGGTACGCTCGCGGGCGAGCCGTCGCCCACCGGGGTCAGCAATCTGCTCGTGTACGGGTTCGCGCGGTCCTCGGCGCTGGCCGCGGCGGGCGCGCCCGACTGGAGCGCGCAGACGAACGTGCGTCAGCTCCAGACGACGACGCTGGCCGGTGGTGCGATTCCGATCCGCGGAGGCTTCGCGTCGAGTGCCGACGCCGGCGTGACGTGGTCGCTCAACCCGGCGGGGCTGCCCGTCGGCGTCGACCTCGTCGCGGTCGGCGCGTACGGCGACGTCGCGATCGTGTCAGCCGGCGCCTCGGGGCTGCTGCGCTCGGTCGCCGGGATGCCGTTCACGGCGACCACCCTCGGTGGCGGCAGCCGCCGTCCTGTCGGGTTCCTCGGGGGCACCAGCGTGCGGATGCTGGCCGGAGCGTCCGCCGGGGTCGTGTACGAGTCGCGCGACCAGGGCCAGACCTGGAGCGCGGTGACCGGCGGCCCGCCCCAGCTCGTCACCGCCCCGTCGTCCACGCCCTCCGCGACGACGACCCCGGCCGCGGCGACGACCCCGGCCGCGGCGACGACCCCGGCGGCGGCGACCCCGTCCACGACGACCACTGCGGCGACGACGACCACCGCGGGCGCGACGACGACCCCGGGCACAACCACAGGAGCCGTGACACCCCCGTCGACCCAGACGGTCGTCACCCACCAGCTTCCGAGCGCCACCGTGCGTTGCGTGATGCGGGATCCGACCGCACCCACGGACGACCCGGCGATGCTGATCGCGGGAACCGACGCCGGCCTGTACGCGTATACCGGTGGAAACTGGCAGGCGGTGACCGGCATCCCCGGACAGCCGGCGGTGTTCGCGCTGCTGGTCCGAGCCGACGGCACGCTCGCGGCCGCGACCGCCGTGGGCGTATTCATCCGCACCGCCGGCACGTGGGCGACGAGCCCGATCGGCGGGCTGAGCACGGCTGTCTACGCGCTGGCCGAGGCGGCCGGCGACTTGTACGCGGCCACGTCGACCGGGGTCTCGTCCTACGTCACCAACGCCTGGGAGTCGGCCGGCGCGGGGCTGCCGGCGGGGATCCCGGTCACCGCGCTGCTCGGCGACTCCGGGAAGCTGCTAGCCGCGACCGCGCAGGGCATCTACTCCGCGTCTGGCCAGAGCCCGGCGGTGACGTGGTCACGCTGCGATCACGCGCCGGCGTTCACGGTGCCCGCCGCGGACCTGCAGCCGCCCCCGGCAACCACGACCGCGACAACGACCACGAGCCCAACACCGGCGGACACGTCACCCAGCGCCGGGGCGCTCGCCGGGTTCGCTGACTACGGGATCGAGCTCAGCAGCGGGGCGCAGCTCACCTCGTCCGGCGGCGGCTACCTGCTCGTCGACGGCGACCACAGCTATCAGCTGACGCAAACCGCCGTGACCAGCCCCTGGCAGGTCACGCTGCTCGACGCGATGCCCGGCGCGAGCGGACTCGCGCAGTCCGACGGCGGCCCGGTTCTGGCGGTCGGAGCGGCGGCGGCGAGCGCCGCGAACGAGTGGCCGGGCTTCGAGGTCGCGGGAACCGCGGTGGAGATCACCCCGGTGCGCGGCGTGGCGCCGGGGATGCCGGCGATCATCGAGCAGGGCACTCCGTCGCCGAGCAACGTGGTGCTCGACGTGACCGCTGTCGACCAGGACGCGGGGGTGCGGGCCGGACGGAACACCCAGCTGACGAGGCTGCACTTCAGCGAGAGCCTGCCCGCGGGCCAGTTCCCGCGGCGCGCGAGCACGGTCTGGACCGGCGCCGCGGTGCTTCCGGCGTTCGATCCCCCGGCGGCAACCGTCACGCAGGTGAGCGGGACCACGATCTGCCTGTCCGCGCCGCTGGCGGCGCCGGTGCAGGCCGGTCAGCTCGTCGCGGTAACCGGCTCGCCGCCAGGGTTGGCGATCGCTCCGCTCGGCGGCGCGATGTGGCTCGGCGCATCGAGCACAACGCCGATGATCGTCGGTCCGCCCGAGGCGGACATGAACGGGGTCGCGGTCGGTGCCGACGGAAGCGTCTACCTCGCCGGCGCCGAGGGCGTTTTCACGGTCCCGGCCGCCGCGGCCGCGACCGGAAGCGGCGTCCCGCAGCCGGTGACGACCGGCTGGGTGGGCGGCGGCTCGGCGGGAGTCACGGTCGCCGGCGCGAACGTGCTCGCGGCGTCGGAGCAGGGCGTCCAGCTGCTCGGGCATCCGACCGGCGGCACGCCCGGCGGGTGGTCGACCGCGAGCAAGGACACCGAGGTCGTCGCGATCACCGGCGACGGCAAGGGCGCGGTCGCCAGCCTGTTCGACGGCGGCATGATCCTCGCGGCGGGAGCGTCGCAGACGCCGACGAGCTGGACCGACCTGCCGCCCCTGAACCCGCCGCCCGGCACGCTGGCGATCAGCGGCTCGACGGTTTATGCCGCCAACACGAGCGGGGTGTTCGAGTACACCTCGGGCGCCTGGGCCGCGCTTCCACCGGGGGCGATCACCGGCGCGATCGCGGTGATGCAGATCGACACAAACGGAACGCTCTGGGCGGGTGGCGACGGCGGCCTCGAGAGCTATGACTCGACGACCAAGGAGTGGCGGCGCGAGCCTCAGGTGATCGGCAAGGTCGAGGCGCTGTGCCTGCGGCCGTCGGGCTCGATGGCGGTCACGGCCAAGCTCTCGGTCGCCGGCGTCCACGCGGTCGGCGAGCAACAGGGCACGGACTGGAACCAGATCTCCTCGGCACCGGCGGCGACGTTGTCGGGCATGGCGGGCGCGCCGGACGGATCGCTGTGGCTCGCGACCCGAACGTCCGTGTCGCTCGTGCCGACGTCGGGCACCCAGGAGATCGACATCAGTCACGGGCAGGTGCTGGCCGGGGCGGACGTCACCGACGCGGACATCGCGATGCTGTCCCAGGGCGGCGTCCCGGACACGCTCGCCGCCGCGCTCGCCGACGCCGGCGTGCAACTCGATCCCGGACACATCGTCAACGCCACCGAGTCCAACTGCTGGCTGATCCACTCCGCCGGCGACCTCTACATCGTCGTTCAGCGCAGCGGCGCCGGATCGACGCTCAACGTCTACCGCAACCAGACCGTGGTGTATCCGACCGCGTCAGCGAGCGTCGACGGCAACGCCCAGACGTGGACTGTCCTCGCCGGCGGCATCCCCGCGACGGTCACCGTGCAACAGGCAAGGGCGCAGCTCCTTCGGGCCGACTCCAACTCCCCCTCGTTCGCCGAAACCGCCGTGCTCGCGGCGACGACGGCAGATGCCCAGGTCTCGGTGGCGCTCGAGGCGACTGGCACGCTCGGTCTCCAGGAGCCACTAGCGCACATCTATGACGCCAGCACGGTTCAGGTCAACCTCAACGCGGTCTCCGCCGCCGCCGGTCAGCCGGTGTCCGCGCCGATCGGAAGCGGGGACCCCCAGCAGGCCAACCAGTCGTTCACGGTGAACCTCCCGATCGCCGCGATCGGCCCGACCGCGGCCGATCCGACCGCATCTCCGACGAGCAGTCTGAACGTGTACGTCAACGGCCAGCCGTGGAACGCGGTCGCCTCGCTGCTCCAGTCCGGACCGGAAGCGACGGTGTACGTCGAGCGCACGAACAAGGACGGAAGCGCGACCGTGACGTTCGGCGACGGCGTCCACGGGGCTCGCCTCCCGTCCGGCCAGGACAACGTCGTCGCCACGTACCTGCAGGGTGGCGGCGCCGCGACCGCGGTCGCGCCCGGGGCACTGATCCAGGCGCTCGACCGCCCGCAGCTCGTCACGGCCGTCCACAACCCGGCACCGGCGCTCGTCCCGCAGACGCCGCCGCCCGATCAGTCGCGGAACGCCGCCGTCCGCAGCCTCGACCGGACTGTCACCGTCGAGGATTACGAGGACCTCGTGCTCGCGCAGGTCGGCGTCACCTCGACGCGTGTCGATGTGCTCGCCGGGCCGCCCGGACGCGCGATCGTGATCACGGTGGCGCTCGCGACCGACGCCCCCAACGGGACGCTCGACAACGTGTCCGCAACGGTCGGGACGCTCAGCTCGAGCGGTCTTCCGGTGCGCGTCGTGGCCGCCACCGGGGTGACGGTGCTCGCGACCGTACAAGTCATCTCCTCACAGGCGACGGACGCGATCGAGCCGCTCGTCCGAACCGCGCTCTCGGGCTTCGCCGCGCAAGCGCCCGGGGAGCCGCTGTACGCCGCCCAGGTGCTGTCGGCGGTGACCGCGGTCTCGGGCGTGGTCGCCGCGGAGATCGTCGGATGGGAGCGGCTCGGCAACGCCACGACCACCGCGACGTCGCTGGCTGCGGCGCGCGCGACGTGGGGGACGCAGACGTCCGCCCCGACGGGTGCTGAGCTGCTGAGCATCGACGGGTCGGCGCAGCGTCTGATGATCGAGGTGGTGGCACCAGGCTCATGAGCACGCCCGCCGATCAGCTCCTTCGCAGGCTGCTCCCGCGGTACTTCTGGCTCCGCGACGCCGAGGAGGGCGGTGGCGTGCTCGCCGCGCTCGTGGACAGCCTGGCGGCGCAATACGACCAGCTCGCGATCGACGTCGACGAGCTCTACAACCAGTTCTTCATCGCGACGTGTGACCCGGAGCGGGTGCCGCTGCTCGGGGACGAGATCGGGGTGCCAGGGCTCGCGCCGGTGGCTGGTCCCGGCGTCGGCGATCGCGCGCTCGTCGGCCGGATGATCCAGCTCCGCCGCCGCAAGGGATCGCTCGCGACCGCCGCCCGGGGCGTGATCGCCGCCACCGGCTGGGCGGCGTACATCCAGGAGGGTCGCGCCGTGGTGAGCGCGACCGCGTCGGTTCGCGATCCGGACGTGCGGCCGCCCGGGTACGTCGCGATCTCGGGCCGGACGCCGGCCGCCGAGCTCGGCCGGCCGTGGTCGCCGGGAGGGCGGACGGCGTCGGTCTCCGGGCGGCCGCTGTTCGCGGGCGAGGCCGAGGTCGCGAGCGCGGGCACCGCGGGCTTCCCTGCGCCGGCGACCGTCTCGCTCCACGTCTGGCGTCTCATGAGCTTCCCGGTCACCGACCGGACCGCGTCGCCGGCGCGCGACGTGCCGGCCCGGTACTCCGGACGCGCATTCCGGTTCGATCCGCTTGGGCGTGACATCCAGCTGTTCGCGGTTCCGGCCCCGCCGGCCGACCGTCAGCTGCCGCCCGGCGTGGGTGAGCTCCCGCTTGCGCTCACCGACGACATGGTCACCGACGCGCCGCCGTCCGGTCAGCCCGCCCCGGTGACGGTGACGGGGTGCGCGAAGCTGGTCGCGGGCGACCTCAGTAACTGGCATCACCCGCCGCATCTCGAGCGGGCCGACGCGATCGTCGATCCGGGCCTCGGGCGGCTGCTCCTCGCCAAGGAAGCCGGCGCGGGTGTGACCGTCAGCTACGCCTACGGGTTCCCGGGAGAGATCGGCGGCGGGCCGTACGGAACGTCCGACGACTACGCGCCGCTTCCGGCCGGCGCGTCGGTGATCCAGGTGGCAAAGGCCGGCGCTGGCTCGCTGTCGACGATCGATGCCGCACTGGCCGCGGCCGAGGCCGACCTGCACGACGCCGTTGTAAGCTCGCCCAAGCGCCCCGCCAATGCGTCGGTCACGCTCGAGGACAGCGGCACGTACACCGCGCCACGGGGTCACTGGACGGTCGACGTGCCCGACGGCGCCACGCTCCGGATCGCGTCCGCCCCGGAGTCGGCTCCGGTGCTCGCCGGAGAGGTCCGCGCGCGCGTCGGATCGCAGGCGCGCCTGGAGCTCAGCGGGGTGACGATCGCGGGGACGCTGAAGGTCGATGGTGATGGCGAGCTGGCGCTCGAGCAGTGCACGCTGTCCCCCGAGCCCGGGCGCGACAGCTTGAGTTCGGCGGCGGGGGTGGCGGTGGCGGTGTCATTCGCAATCCTCGGCGGCGTCGGCGCGGGAGATCTGACTGTCACCTCCTCGATCATCGACGGCGATGTCATCTGCACCGGCTCGCTCGACCTCGAGCAGGTGACAGTGCTAGGCGATGTGAGAGGTAAGACGGTCCAGGCCGGTGACTCGATCTTCACCGGTGTGCTCACGGGAGAGCGCGGGCTCGTGCGCACGAGCTACCTGGCCGAGGGGTGCGGGCAGCTTCAGCGCTTGAGCTGCACCGGCCCAGGCAGCGGAGCTGTCCGGTTCGCGTCGACGCGTTGGGGAGACGCCGACTACTGTCAGCTCAGCTTGAGGTGCACGAAGTCCGTCGCCACCGGCGGGTCGCTCGGGAGCGAGATGGGCGCGTTCAACTGGCTCGGGCAGCCCGAGCGATTTGCACGCGTACCGGTGATCCTGCAAGAGTTTCTTCCTGCTGGGATCGGGGCCAGCGTGAGCTACGTCAACTGATCACATGCGCGGAACCCGTTACGGAGACTTCTCTCGAGTCGGCTTTGATCCCGGTAAGGGCTACACCGGCGTGCTCGCGCAGCAGGGGCGGGTGCAGCTCGACGCCGATTGGAACGACCAGCGCGCGATCGTCGAGCATGCGATCCGCACCGCGCTCAGCGACCTGTTGCCCGGAAGCTGGGCGCCCGCCTCAAAGCCGGGGTTCGCGGTCAGGGCGCGAGTCGCGAGGCGGTTCGAGGGTTCGGACCGGCTGCTGCTCGACGAGTCGGGCTCGCTCGGTCCGAGCGGGCGGGGGCAGCACACGCTCGAGCTCTGGCTGACCTGGTCCGGCGGCGCCGCGGTGCTGGTCGACTGCCGCGGCCGCGACGGCAGCCTCGGGTACGAGCTCGCGATCGAGGAGACGGGGACGATCGTGCTCGTGCTGTCGGTTCGGCAGGGAGCGGCGAGCACGCTGCGCCTGTACTCCTCGACCCCCGTGCCGGTCGGCAAGGCGATCCACCTGGCGGTCGTCGTCGGCAGCGATTTTGCCGCTCTGGTCGTGAACGGCAAGCAGGTCGCACACGGCCGGCACAGCGGGCTTGCCGAACTCGACACGTCGGTGCTCGTGCTCGGGGGCCCGGTCGCCGACACCTCGTGGAACGTCGGCTTCCGGGGCTTCATCACGGCGATCCGCGTGTGGGAGGTGGCGCGAACGATCGCGGAGCTCGCGGAGGCTGCGCACGCGGCGCCGACGGCCGACTGGGCCACGACCGATCCCGGACTGCTCGCGCTGTGGAGCTTCGACCAGCCCGGCGACACGTCTCTCGACGATGCCGCCGGCGGGCGTACCGCGACGATCAATGACGGCGGCTCGACCGACTGGCACCTCGTCGACCTCGTGATCGAGGCCGGCCGCTTCTACGTCGACGGCGTCCCGTGCGAGCTCGCCGAGTCGATCACCTACACCTCCCAGCCCGGCTCGGACAACACGCTCCCGACCGGCGGGGAATATCTGGCCTACCTCGAGGTGTGGGAGGAGTCGGTCAGCGCGGCCGAGGACGCGTCGCTGCGCGAGGTCGCCCTCGGTGGGCTCGACCCGAGCCTCCGGACCCGTATTGCCACGCGGGTGCGGTTGCGCGAGCTCGGCGACAGCGACGACGCCGGTGGCGCGGCCGCGCCCAAGCAGCCCAAGCTCGGGCTTCTGGCCGCCGAGCACACCGGGCATCGCCTTCCCGGTAACCACCTCTACCGGGTCGAGATCCACGGATCCGGGGAGCTCACCGGCGATAGCCAGGCCACGTTCAAATGGAGCCGCGACAACGGCGCGTCGGTGTTCGCGGTCGCCGCGGGCGATGGGCTCGGCGTGATGCAGGTGCTGTACGCGACCGCCGGGGCCGCTCCGCTCGCTCCCGACGACGTCGTCGAGCCACTCCCTGACGGCGCGCCGCTCGACGGTCCGGCGCACTCGCTGCTGCGGGTCGCGGCCGCGTCGGCCGCCGACGGGACGGTCACGCTCGACGGGTCCCCGCCGGCGGGCACCACGCTGCTGCGGCGGTGGGACAACCACCCGCGCGCTGATCCCCCGCCCGGAGTCGGAGCGGAGTTGCCTATCGACAGCAAGTGGGTCGAACTCGAGGACGGGATACGGATTCGCTTCGAAGCCGGGGAGTTCCGGCGCGGCGACTACTGGTGGATCCTCTCGCGCATGGACTCGGGCACGATCGACTGGCCGCAGACATCGGGCCATCCGAAAGCGGTCGGGCCGAACGGAGTCGAGCGTCTGACCGCACCGCTGGCCCGGCTGTCGCTGCGGGGCGGCGCAATCGAGATCGAGGATCTTCGTCGGGTTGTGAGGCCGATCCCCGCGCCCGGCTCCGCGCCGGCGGTATGGGGGCCGGCGGAGCCTTCGAGTCGCCGGCCGGCGGGAACCACCGGCGCCGGGTCTGGCGAGAACGGCGACGGCTCATATGAAGCGGCCGACTATGGCGACGACACCGGCAACGGCGAGGGGTTCGAGGAGCCGTACATCGAGATCGCCCTCGAGGTGCTGGCCGAGATCGAGGACGACGAGCGCGAGGCTGCCGAGGCCGGCGCGGATCCGGCGTCGTCAGGGGCGGCCACCGCGCCGTCCGCGACGCAGGCGACGTCGTCCGGAGCCGACTCCCCGGGGAGCTCGCCGCCGCCCGACACCGGGTGGGAGGCAATGGAGGCGGCGGCGGCGTCCGAGTCGGCAGGATCCGAGCCGGCGTCGTCCGAGCCGGCCGGCGTCGGGCCGGAGTCGTTCGACGCGGGTTGGTCCGAGCCGACCGCGACCGAGCCGGCCGACCCGCTGCCCTCGGGGTCGCCCTCGGAGGTGCACTCGGGCGCGCGGTCGCAGGCACACTCGGGGGGGCACGCGGAGGCGCACCCCGAGGAGACCACAGGCTGGACGCACATCGGTGGTCTCGAGCTCGCCGGCGGTCAGCTCCACTCGGCCGTGAGCGTCGCCGAGTCGATCATCCTGCTCACCGAACGCGGGCTGTACGCGCTCTCCGACGAGGGGCAAGCCTCGAAGCTTGCCCCCCTGCCGGCCGGTGCCCGGCACGGGTCGGAGCTGCTGGCGTTCGGGCGGCTGCTGCTGTTGGTCGGGGGAGGCCCGGCGGAGGACCATGCCGACGGTCGCGTGTTCGGATTCGAACTCGACGTCGGCAAATGGATCGAGCGCGCCCCGGCCCCCGTGAAGCACGCGCGCCCCGCGCTGGCGGTTGCTCACGGACAGCTCCACGTCGTCGGCGGTCGCAGCCGGGGGATCCGGCCGCGCGTACACGGCACCCATCACGTCTACGAGCCCGGCGCCGACCGGTGGCACGAGGCGCTCGAGCTGCCGACGCCGCGGGCGGGCGCGGCCGCCGCCACGCTTGGCGACCGCGTGCACGTCGTCGGGGGCCACGCCGGCGTCCGTCGCGGGACCGCTCAAGAAGCGCACGTAGCGCACGAGTCGTTCGACCCCGAGAAGGGCCGCTGGCAGTCCGAGCCGCCGCTGCCGGAAGCGCGGCCGGTGGTGGAGTCGACCGAGCATCACGGCCGCCACGTCGTCGTTCTCGGCGACGCCACAGCCCACCCGCACCGTGGTTCCGACGCGAAGGGGCGCGGCGCGCACGAGACCACCGACGTGCTCGAGTACGACCCGGCGACGCGCACCTGGAAGCGCCACCCCGGCCTGCCGGCCTCGCTCAAGAAACCGATCGTCGTTTCGCACAACGGTCGGCTGCTCGCGTTCGGCACACGCGCCGACGGCGGCGTCGAGATCCACGAGCGCACCTGAGCATTCGCGGAGGCCGAGATGCTGAGCATCCGCCCCGTTGCTGAGACCGACGATCTCACCGGCCTTTACCCCGTGTGGGGAGCACCGCTGGAGCCGCCTGGTGCCGGGGTCGTCGTGCTTGGCGACGGCCTGGTAGTCGGTCTGGCCGTGACGGTCCCGGCGGCGCCCGGCGCACGGATCGAACAGTTGCACGTGGGCGCCGGCGCGGGGGCGGGCGAGGTCCTGTCAGCGGTCGCGGACGCGAGCGTGGCGGCGGGCCGAATCGAGCTGTACGCGCGCGACACGCCCGACCTCCTCGATGAGGTCGCGGCCGAGGCCGGCTTCGAGCTCGTCTACCGGCAGGTTCGCGCAGGCCGCTCGCTCGCGGAGCTCTACCGTCCGCCGAACCGCCCGTTCACGTTCAGGCGCTGGTCCGAGGTCGGCCGGAGCGGCCTACTGACGATGCTCGCGGGCATCTGGGAGGGCGGCGACGGACCCAACCGTCTGCCTGCGGAGCTCGAGCTCGAACGGCTCGAGGACGTGGCGCGCCCGGGTCCCGGCGAGCCCCCGGACATGTCGCTGTGGCGGGTGGCGTACTACGCCGGGGAACCCGCCGGCGTGGCGCTCGTGATCGACGCCGGCGGGGGACTCGGCACGCTCGGGTACATCGGGCTGCTCCCGGAGCTGCGCGGCCGCGGACTCGGGCGCGTGCTCCACGCCGAGGCGCTGTGGCTGATGCACTCGTCCGGCCTGGTGCGGTACGAAGACGGCACCGGGGTGGACAACGGCGCGATGCGCGCGATCCTCGAGGACGCGGGCTGCGAGCCGATCGGCTCCGCGGTGATGTTCGCCCGGGATCCGGAGCGCGGGCAGCGCGGGCCTCGGAGCGCCGGGTCCGGCGGGGCCCGGGCCGCCAGCGCGATGCCGCTCGGGTCGCACGTCAGCCTGCTGCGCAAGGTCCGCGTACGTGACGAGGCCATGCGATGATCGACGTGCTGATCGGGGTGCACGTCCACGCGCAACCCGACGGGCTGAAGGCGACGCTCGCGTCGCTCCAGGCCGCCGGCGGGGCTCCCTTCCGACTCGTGCTGCTCCCCGACGGCCCCGATCCCGCGACCCGCGCGGCGCTCACGACGCTGCCGCACCCGCAGGACGGCACCATCACGGCGCTCGGACCGCCGGCATGCTTCAACCGGCTCGCGCGCCGGGACCGAGCCGACGTGATCGTCCTACTCGAAAGCGGATGCACGGTTGGGCCGGGCTGGCTCGAGGCGCTGCTCGCGGCGCTGGGGTCGCGACCCGGCGTTGGCCTGGCCGGCCCCTCGACGAACCTCGCGTGGAACCAGCAGGCCGCGTTTCCGGGCGGAGGCGGAACCCGCGCGGACGTGACGGCGACGGCCGAGGAGGCGCGCCGGCGGTTCGGCATGCGGGTCCGGTCGCTCGCGCCGCTGCATGGCCTCGGCGACTTCTGCCTGGCGGCGACGCGGCCGGTCCTCGATGCCGTCGGCGCCGCGGACGAGCTTTTCGGTCTTGGCCCGTGCTGGGAGATGGAGTACTGCGCGCGGGCGCTGCGAGCGGGCTTCCAGGCCGTATGGGCGTGCGGCGCGTACGTGCATCGCGCGGAGTTCACGCCGCGGCGCGCCCAGATGGAGCGCGAGCTGTTCGAAGCGTCGAAGCGGCGCTATCAGGACGCGGTCTGCGGGCTGCGGCTGAGCGGAGCACGAGACGGATACGCCACACACTGTCGCGGGACCGCGTGCACGAACTTCGCGCCTCCGAATGCGATGCGCATCAATCGCCCGCTGCGCCCGGCGCCGTCCGTACGCGTGCCGACCGCCGATCAGCCGCTCGTCAGCTGCATCATGCCGACGCGCGACCGCGCCGACTACGTTCTGCACGCGCTCGACCTGCTCGAGCGTCAGGACTACCGGCGCTGGGAGCTGATCGTCGTCGACGACGGGCGAGATGGGCTCGGGGACCGGCTGCGGTCAAGCGAACAGGTCCGCTACGTGCGCGCCCCCGCGGGCGAGTCGATCGGCGCCAAGCGGAACCGCGCGTGCGGCCTCGCTCGCGGCGAAGTGATCGTTCACTGGGACGACGACGACTGGTACGCGCCCGCGCGGCTGCGTAGCCAGATCGAGCCGGTGCTCAGCGGCCAAGCCGACATCACCGCGCTCCGGGCGGGGACGTTCCTCGACCTCGAGCGCTGGACGTTCTGGCGGGCGAGCGCGGCGCTCCACCGGCGAATGTTCGTGCACGACGTCCACGGCGGCACACTTGCGTACCGGCACGACGTGTGGGCGGGGACCAGGTTTCCCGATAGCTCGCTCGCCGAGGACGCGGCGTTCCTGCGCGCGGCCGTGCGGCGCGGGGCACGGCTGTGCGGCCTTCGGAACGACGGACTTTTCCTGTACGTGCGACACGCCCGCAGCGCGTGGCGTTTTCCCTGCGGGAGCTTCCTCGACGAGCGCGGCTGGATCCGGGTCGCCGAGCCGGACCTTCCCGCCGAAGACCGGCGCTTCCTGGCCGACCGCTCGCCGGCCGCGGACCGGCGCTCGGCCCCGCTCGTCAGCTGCGTGATGCCGACCGCGGATCGCCGCGACCTCGCCCGCCGGGCGATCGCCTATTTCGAGCGCCAGGATCACCCGGCGCGAGAGCTCGTGATCCTCGACGACGGCGACGACCGGATCGCGGACCTGATCCCGCCCGATCCAAGGATCCGCTACGTCGCCGGCGAGCGACGGCTCGTCCTCGGCGCCAAGCGCAACGCGCTCTGCGACCTTGCCCGGGGCGACGTCGTGCTCCATTGGGACGACGATGACTGGGCGGCGCCACATCGCATCCGCTACCAGCTCACCGAGCTGCAGGCGAGCGGCGCCGAGGTGTGCGGCACCTCCAGCCTGCTGTACCTGTGCCCGGACGGCCCGCGCGCGTGGCGTTACGAGCACGGCGGCGGGCTGCATGCGCGGTGGGTCGCGGGCAACACGCTGTGTTACGAGCGCGACGCCTGGCGCCGCGGCCGGTTCGCTGAGATCCCGGTCGGGGAGGACTCGCGCTTCCTCACCGACAACCGCCGGCAGGTGCACGTCCTCCGCGACTATCGGTTCATCGTCGGGATCATCCACGCGGCCAACGCGAGCCCGAAGCGGACCGACAACGCCTGGTGGCGCCGGATCCCGGTGGCGGAGATCGAGCGTGTTCTCGGCGCTGACGCGGCGGTCTACCTGCCCGGGACGTCGCGCGTCGGATCGGTCGGCTGAACGGGTCTTCAGTGGGTTCGCCGGCTCACGGGAGCGAGCTGATGCGCCCGATCAGCAGGTCGCGGAAGCGCTCGGCGTCGATGTCGACGGCGGCGTGGCAGTTTTGCTCCCACCCCGTGGTGCCCCGGAGGTCGACGTGGGTGCGACCGCGCGAGAGCTCAGGCCCCGTGTCGATGACCACGCCGACGTGCTCGGTGCTCAGCAGGCTGCCGTCGATCACGTGCGCCATCGCGACCGCGTCGTGGACCGGCGCGCCTTCCCACCCGTAATGCCGGCGGTGGTAGCCGGCGTAGAACTCGAACAGGTCGGCGACGAGCTTGCCCGCCTTGCCGGCACCCCGCAGACGCTCGACGTCGACCGGCCGAAGCAGCGCCCGATGGGTGACGTCGAGCCCGACCATCGTGACGTCGAATCCGCTGGTGAACACGCGGTGCGCCGCCTCGGGATCGGCCCAGATGTTGAACTCGGCCGAGGGAGTCGCGTTGCCCTCGCCGATCGCGCCGCCCATCAGCACGATCCGCTCGATGCGGCCAGTTAGCTCCGGATACCGCGCGAGAAACAGCGCGATGTTCGTGAGCGGTCCGGTCGGAACGAGCGTGACCGGGTCTGGACTCGCCGTCAGCGTCATCGCGATCCAATCGATCGCGTGCGCCGGCTCGGGCGGGCGGGACGGCGGCGGCAGGTCCGGGCCGTCGAGGCCGGTCTCGCCGTGTACCTCCGCGGCGACGTCGCGCTCGCGAACCAGTGGCCTGTCGGCGCCGGCAGCGACGGGAATGTCGGGGCGGTCGGAATGATCGAGGAGGCGGATCGCGTTCGCGGTCGTCTTCTCGAGCGTCTGGTTGCCCGAGACGGTGGTCACGCCGAGCAGGCGCAGCTCGGGGCTCGCGAGTGCGAGCAGCAGCGCGATCGCGTCGTCGTGGCCCGGGTCGCAGTCGAGGATGATGTCGGTCACGGTGGCGCTCATCGAAGCACAGACCCGCCGTCGGCGACTAGCGTTTGCCCCGTGATCGCGCTTGCCGCGTCCGTGGCGAGGAACGCGACAAGCCCGGCGGTGTCGTCGGGGACGAGCGAGCGCCCGATCGACCCGCGTGTGCGGGCCTCCTCGAACGCCTGCTCGGGCAGGTTCGACTCGGTGAACGGCGTCAGCGTCAGCCCCGGCGCGACGCAGTTGACCGTGATCCCGTGCTCGCCGAGCGGCTTCGCGAGCGACCGGGCGAGCCCGATCAGCGCGGCCTTGCTGACGACGTAGGGCAGGAAGTCGGCGGCCGGCGGCCTCCACACCGTGTTCGACGCGATGAACACGATCCGGCCGAAGCCGCGCTCGGACATCCTTGGGGTCAGCGCCTGGCACAGCCACAGCGCGGCGTCGACGTTCACCGACTGCACCCGGCGCCAGGTGTCGAGGTCGATGTCCGCGAGCGAAGCGCGGTCGAACGCGGCGGCGGCGTGGACGAGGACGTCGCGCGGCCCGAGCCGCTCGGCGACCTGGCGAACCGCCTGCTCGTCGCCGAGGTCAACCGCGAACTCGCCTTCGCGGTCGAGGATCGCGACGTCGTGCCCGGTGGCGGCGAGCGCGCGGACGATCGCGCTGCCGATCCCGCCGGCGCCACCGGTGACCACCGCTGTTCGCTGCATGCCGCCTCTCGTTCGTGTCGCTGACCGAGCGGACGATTGTAAGGAGTCGGGACGGCCGCTCGGGTCATGATCCAGGCGCGATTTGGCCCGCAAATCCTCGCTTTTAGGCTTTTAGTCACGCGCCGCGACCGCGGGACGATCCGGAAGCGACCCCGTGGCGAATGTCCTCAGCCGTCGTTCTCGTCGTCCTCATCGCCGGCGACGTCATCGAACGGGGCGACCTCGCCGGCGAGCAGGCATTCAAACTCGGTGTCCCAGTCGACCGGGTCTGCCAAGTGCACGTTGAGTGTGGCGAGGTCGGCGTCGAGTGTCGCGAGTTCGTCTCTTAGCAGGTCGCGCGCAGTCTCGTCCAGGTCGGCGCCGCGAGTCTCGAGCGCTCGTGCGACGTCAGCAATAGTGCCGCCCGACGCGGCGATCAGCCGACGCAATTCCCGGATGAGGTCGCCGTCGCCAGCATCAGCCGGTAGGCCCGGTTCAAGCTGCGGATCGCCGGGATGCTCTTTCCTGTGCACAACGAAGCGAATCTCAGCGGACCTCACCTCCTGGCCGTCCAGTTCCTGAAGGAGCAGGTCGCACAGATGCGCGAGCGCCTGCGCGCGGTCCGTGGGGAGCGGCACGAGTTCGCGTTCGGGAGTGTCACCGTCGCCGGTAGGAGGCTCGGGCCCGATGTGCTGTGGACCATCCTCCGCTACTTCCTTCAGCTGAGCCCCGGACGCGCACTCGGGAGCGCCACTGTCGTGCCGATTGGGGTCAATTCTCCGACGACGATCACCGAATAGCGGCGAGGCGCGGATCTCGGCCAACGCCTCGCGCCAGCGGGACATGAGCGCCTTGAGCTTCGGAGAGCGCTGTACTTCGGCGCCCCGAAGATCCTTGTTGCCGCCGATGGTGCTCATGACTACCGCCTCGCTCCGACGCCGCTCCCGGTCGCACGCGGGATGCTGGTTGCCTGCCCAGATTAAGTACATCCGGTTTAGCAAACGGGTTACCGGCACCCAGACAAGACTTACCGAACTCATATCTCAGCCGGAGCCAGTTAGTGACTCCCGGGGCCTATTCGCAGGGGTGCCCGACAACGCCGAGCCAGTTGGCAGATGTCGGGCGTGACGATCGCGCTGACTGTCTGGCGGCGGGGCAGCGGCGGGAGCGTAATCGACGGAGTCGGGACGCCGTGATGAACGCGGTCGAGGACCAAGGACCGGCTGCAGAGGCTGGTTGAGCACGGCGGTCCGCTCGCGTTCGCGGGCGGCGCGGTGGGGTCGTCCGTTCCGGGGCCGCTCGTGATCATCGGGATGGCGCAGATCGCTCAGCTTGGCTATTCGACGATCGCGACGCTGGTCGTGATCTTGGTGTTCTTCGTGATCGTGTTCACGTTCATCGAGGTGCCAATCGGCGGGTTCCTGGTTGCTCCCGAACGGACGGAGGCGGCAACGGTGATCGTCAAGGCATGGCTTGACCGTAACCTGCTCCTGCTCGCGGCCTGGGCCCTGACACTCGTTGGCGCCGGCGAGGTTGTCCGTGGGATAGTCGCCGCTGTCCGGTAGGCGGGGGATTTGCCCGCGCCGGCGCTCCACGACATGCATAACGCGACATTCGCGCCGGCAAGCGGGAGCCTCGATGCGTTACGCATGTGGGGCATGCACAACGCATCAAGGCCCGCTATCCGATCGCCCAATGTCACGCTATGCATGCTCGGTCCCATCCGTCCTGTTCATGTGGCCGCGTTTGAAAAAGCTGGGCCGAGCGACTAGGCCCGCGTGAACCGCCGGCCGACCACCGGGGACGACTCCTCCAACTCGGCCGTCTCGGGTGGCTCCTCGCGCGGCGCTCGACGCTGCCGCGACGCGCGCCGGTGCGCGCCGGCGGCATCGCCTACCTGCCTCCTCGGGGGTGATCAGGTGGTCGTGGCGGTCACCCCGGCCCGACCGATCCGGTGGCGCTGGTGTCGACCAGCACTCCCAACAGCTCGCCGATCGTCGGCTCTCGACCGATTGGGGCTGGCAGCGGCAAGTGGTTCTGGATGCGGTAGCGATTGCGACGGCCGTCCTTTTGCTTAACCACGTAGCCGGCTTTGCTCAGGTCGTTGACGATCCCGAACGCCCGACGCTCGGTGACTTCGAGCACATCAGCGATCTCGCGCAGGCGGACACCGGGATCGCGCGCGATGCAAACCAACGCGCGGGCGTGGTTAGTCAAGAAGCCCCATTCACCCATCGCACAAATATAGATGACAATCTTCTAGAAATGGCTTGCTAGTTTCGTCCGACGGGAGTAGTGTCGGAACGCACGCGTCTCGGGACCGAGGTGCGGAGAAAAGCGACGTTTTCTCCGGCCTGAGACCGACAGAAAAGGGGCAGCCATGACCGCGACGTCCGACGTGACCGGCACCGGCGTGGGCGCCCCACGTGTGGCCGAGCGCCACGAGACGAAGTCTCGGGCGGCGAGAGACTGGGAGCGGTATGCCTGGGCGGCGGGCATCATTTACGTCATCGCGCTCGTCGCGGAATCCGTGGTCGCGGTCGGAGTCGGACTGACCCAGAACGACTCAGCCGGGAAGATGGCCAACGCGTTGTATGAGCACCGCACACGGCTGGTGGTGATCGCAGCCCTGTCGGTCGTCTACGCCGCCAGCTTCCTGATCTACCTGTGGAGTCTGTACAACCAGCTACGCGGCACGCCTGAGCGGCCGCGGCTGCTCGCCCCCATGGTGCTGGCCGGCGGAGTCTTGTTCGTGGCCCTGCACGCCGTCAGCGACATCGGCATCACCGGCCTGGTCGGCGCCAAGCTCGCCGCGTACGGCGCTCACCACGACCACGGCGTGTCCTACTCGCTGTACCTCATGACGTATGCGTTCGACAGCGTCGCCGACGTGTTCGGCAGCCTCTTCGCCTTCGCAACAGGCCTGATCGTGCTGAAGAGCGGCGTCCTGCCGCGCTGGCTCGGGTGGGTTTCGATCCTCGTCGGCATCCTGTTCTTCCTTCAAGCCTTCGGCCTCGGCGGCGTGATCGCCTCGTTCGGGCTAGTCCTCGACATCATCGGCTTCGTGCTGTTCCTGATCTTCGTGCTCGCGAGCAGCGTCATCTTCCTAACGCGAGAAACCGCGGCCTCCAACACCACGGCGGATGCGATCAGCTAGGTGGGTGCCACGCGAGCGCCCTCGTATCCGCGCGATGTGGGTGCTCGAGTCCGCGTGTCTTTATTCCCCGGGAGACCCCAGCAGTTCGGTGACGCCGGTCAGCGTAATCAGTCGCTCGACCTGGCGTGAGGGGTCGCGGAGCTCGAGGTGCCACCCGCGCTCGCGTGCCGTCGCCGAGACGGACAAAAGCAGCGCGATGCCGGTGCTGTCGATGAACGAGATGCGGGAGAGGTCGAGCACGGTGTCGCCTGCGAGCAGCGCCTGGTTCAGCCGCTGCTCCAAGAGCGGGACGGTGGTGAGATCGAGCTCGCCCTCGGGGGTTATGACCTGGCCGCCTTTCTGCGCCAGGGTCGAGATTTCGAACGGGCTCGCGCCCTGGCTCTGGCCTGCCATCAACTGTGAACGTTGCACTCGACGTTCCCAGCAGCGCCCCGTTCCTGGGATATTGGATCGCGGTCCGGCAGAGAGAAGCGGAGCGTCACGACGGTGCCTTGAGTGTCTTGGCGGTTTGAAATGCTGAAGTCGTCGGCCGTCTGAGCCATCACGCCGAGTCCGAGCCCAAGGCCCGGGCTGTCGGCTCGCGGTGTAGGGCCTCGGCCCTCGTCGGAAACTCGCAAGACGAGTTGATTGCGACCTTCGAGCAGCGCCTCGACGATGATCGGCCCCGGTTCCTGCCCGACGTAGGCGTGCTGGACGATGTTCGTCAGGGCTTCGCTGACTGCCAGCGCGATCGCGTCACAGGTCCGGTCGCTCGCCCCGAGGAATCTTGCGTAAGCGACCAGTTCCCGCCGCAGCGTCGGTACGACGGTTGGCGGGTCGGCCAGAACATGCCGCGCCCACGGCGCGTCGGACAGGACCGGGTTAGGACTAGACAACCGCGGCCTCCGCAGATTGTTGCGGGTCGACGACGCCGCCAACCGGCACACGCATGATCAGCATCGCGACATCGTCGCGGGGCTGTCGGCGTGGGCTGCCAAGCGCGGCGTCCTCGAGCTCGGACAGAAGATCCTCAGCGCTATTGGTGGAGAGAGATCCGAGCAGGCGTGCAAGGGCGACCTCGTCATCGATGCGCGGGTTGTGCTCAATGAGGCCGTCGGTGTACAGCAGAAGCGTGTCACCCGGGCCCATCTCAACCTCGATCAGTGGAAAGCGCGGAACATCCAGAACGCCGAGTACGGGACCGTGATCCTCCAGCATGTCGGTGGCTCCGTCGGCACGCCGGATTAACGGAGGCGGGTGCCCGCCGACCGCGAGCTCGAGGCGCCAGCCATGAGCGGCTCGCTCGACACGGCCGTACACCGCCGTGCAATATCGGTTGTATCCGGAGCTGAGCAGGATCTCACTCACCTGCCGGAGAACCTCGCGGGGATCCGACTCCCGTCCGGCAATCGCGCGCGTCGTGTGGCGGGTGAGTGCCGTTACGGCAGCGGCCTGCGCGCCGTGACCGCACACGTCTCCGATCACCAGACCCCAGGCTCGGTCAGACATCGGGAAGATGTCATAGAAGTCACCGCCCACGTCGAGCGTGCGGTCACCGGGATGGAACGTCGCGCTCACCTCGACCCCCTGGATCTTGGGAATCTGCGGGGGGAGAAGGCTGGTCTGCAGCTCGCTGAGCTGACGCTCGCGGGTTCGGACGTCGCGGTCACGCTCGATTGCTACAGCCGCCGTGCGCGACAGTAACTCCACGACCTCCCGCTCCTCGACCGATGGCTCGGCTGGCTCACCGTGGTAGATCGCCATCGTCCCTACCAGGGCGCCGTCGGTGGCGAAGACGGGCGTCGACCAGCACGACCGCAACCGGTGCTCGGCCGCGAGCTCGCGGAAGCTGGCCCATAGCTGGTCGCACTGGGTGTCGCTTACCACCACGGCCTCGCGTCGGAAGGCAGCCGTTCCGCACGAGCCCGCGCTCGGCCCGATCTCGAGGCCATCGACCGCCTCGTTGTACGGCGCCGGCAGGCTCGGTGCCGCTCCGTGCTCGAGCCGCCTACCGTCGGCGCTCGTGAGCAGGATCGAGGCTCGTCCGCCGCGATCGGACAGGCGCTCGTAGGCAGTGACGATCTCGGCGAGGGTGTCGGCGAGCGGCTCACCCTGCGCGATCATGGCCATGACGTCGCGCTGGGAGGCCAGGAGCCGTTCACCGCGCACGCGCTCGCTGATGTCCTGGAAGACGACCACGCCGGCCACGGTTCGGCCGGACCCGTCGCTGATCGGCGCTGCACTGACCCGGAGCGTGATCCACCGTCCCTCGCCGGTCTGATAGAGCACCTCTTCGTCGTGGACGATCTCGCCGTTCCGGATCGCGCGGACGAGCGCCCGGCGCTCGGCCGAGACGGGCTCCCTGTCGACGGCGAACGTGCGGTACGCGGAGTAATCCTCGATGATCTGCGGCTCGATCAGATCGTGCCCGAGGATCTCGGGCACTTGCTGGTTGGCTAGCACGATCCGTCCCGACGGCGCCTCGGCCACGATCACCCCGGCCGGCAGCTGCGTGAGCGTCTGCTCGAGCAGCAGGCGTTCGGCTCGGATGCCCTCCGACGCTTGGCGGCGCACCAGCGACAGCTCGAGGTGCGCGCGCACGCGGGCCAGCAGCTCGCGCCCTGAGAACGGCTTGGGCAGGTAGTCGTCGGCGCCGGCCGCGAGACCCTCGATCGACGCTTCTTCGCCGGCGCGAGCGGACAGCATGATTACGGGCAGCTCTCGTGTCTCGGGCGCGTCCCGTAGCTCGGCCAGTAGCTCGAAGCCGTCGAGCTCGGGCATCATGACGTCGGTGACCAGAAGGTCGGGCGGTAGCTCGCGCGCAACGCGGAGGGCGTCGGCGCCGTTCCCGACGGCCTCAACGTGCCAGTACGGCGAGAGCAGCCTCGTCAGGTACCTTCGGAGATCCGGGTTGTCGTCGGCGATCAGCACGCGAGAGCTGGAGGTGTCGAGGCGGCCACGGCCCAACCTTGGCGGGCTCGTCGCTGCCATCTCGTCGCGGTCGGACCCATCATCGTCGTCCGCCGGCAGCCAGCTCAGCGCCTCCTCGGCGAACAGGTCGGCGATTCCGGGCGCGACGGCGACCGGCTCGTTGATGATCTGGTCAGACGGAAGGTGCTCCCGCCCGAGCGGCACGGTGACCGTGAATGTCGAGCCCTCGCCGACGACACTCTGCAGGGTGATCTCGCCGCCGTGCATCTCGACGAGCTCCTTGACCAGGGACAGCCCGATGCCCGCCCCCTCATGGCTGCGCGCGTGCGCGGTCTGGACCCGATAGAACCGCTCGAACACCCGCGCCTGCTCCAGCGGCGCGATGCCCGGACCGGTGTCGCCCACCGACAGCGTGAACCCGCCGGGGATCGCGCGGAGCCCCACGTTGATCTCGCCGCTGAGCGTGACCTTGAACGCATTCGAGACGAGGTTGAGGACGATTCGCTCCCACAGGTCGGGGTCGAGATACGCCTGCCCCGGCAGCTCCTCGCAGTGCACGGTCAGCTTGAGGCCGGCACGCTGGCATGCATCCGAGAAGGTCCCCACCAGCTCGGACGTGATCCGCCCGACGTCCACCGGACGGTACGTAGCGCGCAGCCGGCCGGCCTCGAGCCGCGAGAAGTCGAGCAGCGCGTTGACGAGCTTCAACAGCCGCAATCCGTTGCGGTGTACCACCTCAACGTGCTCGCGATCGAGCGCCTCCTCGTCCTCGAGCGCGTCGTGCAGCGGCGCCAGCATCAGCGTCAGCGGCGTCCGAAACTCGTGACTGACGTTCGAGAAGAACGCGGTCTTGGTCCGGTCCAGCTCTGCCAGCTGCTCGGCCCGGCGACGCTCCGCCGTGTAGGCGCGAGCACTCGCCAGGCCCGAGGCCAGGCGCTGGGCGATCAGCCCGATGAACGCCCGGTAGTCGTCGTCCAGCGGCCGAAAGCGGTTGGCTCCCACGACGATGAAGCCGAACGGCCGCCCGCCGGAGGGATCGGAGAGGCCTACCGTGAGCGCCTGCTCGGGCGGCAGCGTCCATTCGCCGGTGGGCAGCCCCTCGAAGCGCTCGTCGATGCCGTCGATGACGATCCCGTCCAGATCGCCGTGCAGTATCTCCGCCGCCGGCCATACGGCCGCGGGGTCCGCCGCCTCGATCAGCTCGGGCGCGGCCGCATGACCTGCCTGGAGGCCGGTGGTGACGCTCAGGCGCGCGTCGCCTTGCCCATCGAACAGATAGACCGCGGTGAATGGCATCGAGCGCTGGTTGGCGGCCAGATGCCGGGCAGACGCGTCGAGAAACGCCTGCTCTTCGCGGATCGTGGTGGGGACGCTACCCAGGTCGCGCAGCGTGGCCATCCGACGCTCGCCGATGACGCGGTCGGTGTCCTCGGTGACCACGCACAGCATGCCCGCGATTGCTCCCCGTTCGTCAGGAAGGGGACTGTAGGAGAACGTGTGATAGGTCTCCTCCATGTAGCCGCTGCGCTCGAGGAACAGCAGCAAGCACTCGTCCCAGGTCGCCGTCCCCGTCTGAAGCACCATGTCAATCCGCGGTCCGATGTCGGGCCAGATCTCCGCCCACACCTCGCGCGCCGGCCGGCCGAGCGCCCACGGGTATTTCTTGCCGAGCGTGTCGCGGCGGTACGCCGCGTTACAGAAGAACGTCAGCTCAGGGCCCCACGCCATCCACATGGAAAAGCGCGAGGCCAGCATGACGCGCACGACCGTTCGGAGGCTGTTCGACCACGCCTCCGGCGGACCGACTGGGGTGCGCTCCCACTCGACCGCCAGCAGATCACGCCCAACCTCGCCCTCCGCCTCCAAGGCCGCGCGCAACGCATGATCGACCGTCGCCTGAGACGCCGCTACGTCCAATCCGCCCTCACGCAGCTAAGAGTCTCAGATCCCGAGCTTCGACGCCGCAACTCGTGTCCGATCGCTCGGGCTGCCGGCGCGAACGAGTGCTAAGCATCGCGGATGGAGGAGAATTTGGAGATGGGTGACGAACGCCTCCGTTCTGAGATCCGCGACGAACAAGAGCGGATCATCTCGGCCGTCAGATCCGCAGAGGATCACTGGGAGATGGCGAAGGCTCAACACGCTTTTGCCGATCTGCTCGAACGGATGGCCGACGAGCTGGAGATGCAGTCGGCTCATGATCGTGGACGATTTCTGGCGGCAGCACAGGCACTCCGGCAGTCGGCGGCGGCCAACGAGCAGCGGTATGTCGCCGGGCTTGATCCCTGAGCCCAGGACGCCTGCCGATCGCGAGGGTGCCATCGCGCTCGCGGGCCGAGCGACCGGGGGCGCGCAGCGGCTTTCCGGGTTCCGGGGTTGGTTGAATCCCGCGGATGGCGGTCAGCCCGCGTCGTCTATCCAAGTCACTGCCCGGCGACCTCCCGGAACCCGCACCGGGGGAGGTGCTGGTCTGGACTGATGGCGCATGCCGGCGGAACCCGGGCCCGGGCGGGTGGGCTGCGCTGCTCTGCTGGGAGGATGGGGTCGTCGAGCAGTACAGCGGTGGGCTGGCACACACGACGAACAACATCATGGAGATGACCGCCGCGCTGGAGGGCTTGCGCGCGCTGCCGTTCGGGTCGCGCGCGTGCGTCGTGACCGACTCGCGTTACCTGCACGACGGGATGACCTCCTGGATGGCCGGCTGGAAGCGCAAGGGCTGGAAGACGGCTTCGGGCGGGCCGGTCAAGAACAAGGAGATCTGGGTGCAGCTCGACGCTGCAGCGTCAGACCACGAGCAGGTTCGCTGGCACTGGGTCAAGGGGCACGTCGGGCACGCGCTCAACGAGCGAGCCGACTTGCTGGCGGTCGCCGCTACGCATAACGCCGCACGGACCGTGCTCTGAGATCGAGTCGCGAGCGGAGCTCGGTGAGAGCTCCGGGCCTTGGCCCGTCATCGCGGTTGCCCCGGGGAGGAAGCACACCGGCGAGTCCCGCAACGGTGGGATGAGGCCCGCTCACGCTGGCGGCAAAGCTTGACCCGGCGGGCGGGTTGTGTTTGCCTGCTCCGGAGGGGCGGGGCGACCGGGAACGGGGTGAGCGAGGTGAGGGAGCGGTTGGATGAGTTCGATATCAGGCCCGCTGGGGCTTCCAAACGACTCGTGGCCTAGCCACGAAGAGGAGGAGCTGAAATGAAGCTTCTGACTAGGGGTCGCGGCATCGCCGCATTGATCGTGGCGATGCTCGCGGTGGCGGTCGCCGCGGCCGGGACCGCGAGTGCGAAGAGCGAGCACGCGACCGTGAGGACGACCGTTCACCGGGCGATCGTCAAGGGGACGGCCGGACCGGTGACGAGAACGTTCTCGTTCATCGGAGCTCCCGGGTCTAAGACCACCAACGTCGTCAGCATCGACGGGCTGACGATCAATGCGCGCTGCGGCACAGCCGGGCAGCCCGTGATCTTCGCGTTCTCAAGCGTGGCCAAGTCGGACCTCTTGGGTCGCATCTTCGACGGGCTTGGTCGCCTGCACGTCGTCCACAACACCTCGTTCGGCCCCGGCGTGAGCGTTGCGCTGTCGACCACGAGCGGAGACTTCGACGCGAGCGGCAGCGTCCTGTTCGAAACGCCCGCGGGGAAGGTCGTCACCGTCAACTACGGTTTTGACAACGCGACGACACTCGGCAAGCAGAAGGTCTGCACCGTTTTCGGCTCGGCCATCGCCTCCTGACTCCGGGCTCGGCACTGGCGGTCCGTCCCTTCGACAGGCCGCCGGCGCCGGAGCGCTTCTAGACCGCGTGGAAGTCGTAGCGAGACGCGATTCGGCCTATCACGTCCGGCGTGAGCGGCCCAGCTTTGGCCGCGTTGCCGAGATCTCTCATGTAGTTCTCCCAGCCTGAGGGGGTGTTGAAGTTGAGGAATCGAACCGGCGCGTCGCTGGTGTTGCTGAAGGTGTGGGTTACGCCGGGCGGCACGCAGACGAACGTGCCGGGGCCGATCTCATGGGTGTCATCGCCCAACCGCATCGTCAGCGCGCCTTCGAGCACGTAGAACATGTCGTGCAGGCGTTCATGGCGGTGGGGCGGCGGCCCGGGATCGTCTAAGGACGATACGCGCCTCGCCGAAGACGACCCGAACCTGACAGCGGCCAGTGCTCCGCTGCGGGGCATCGGGCGCGGTACCCTTTTCCCGGTGGAGACGATCGCCCCAGGTGAGCTCGTTCGGGTCGCGGGTCGCGGTCCGGACCTGGACGGGATCGTGTTCGACGTGCCGAGCCACTCAAAGGTAGTGGTGGCCGTGGTGGAACCCGGCCGAGGGCCGACGTTCCGCACGGTTCATCCCGCGGCCTTGACCGAGCGCGGGGAGGAGGGTCCCGACGATCGGGCATTGCGTCTTCTCCTCGGTCGGACACCGTCGCCGGTCCACGATGGAGCGCGCGGCGGGGGCCGCGGTGGGGGAGGACGCGCCGGCCATACGCGCGCGCCGACGCACCGCACGACCGGCCGGTAGCGACGCTCAGCACCTGCGACCGACTGCTCAGCCGCAGGTTAGGGCAAGGCGGGACCGGCGGCCTTTGAGGGGACCGCCGCTATCCGCTGCCAGCACCCATCGGCCCACGGAGCAGCGCGCGCGCGACGCACGACCGCCCCTTTCCGACCTGCGCGTCTGAGCGACGGGGAGATCGAACGGGACGGTCGTGGTGAGTCGACGTGCTCTGGCTACATCATTCCGCTCATGTCGGGCATGCCACCGCCGCCACCGCCGTTGGTGTCCGCGATCTCGGCGACGATCGCCTCGGTCGTGAGGATGTTCTTGGCGATCGACGCGGCGTTCTGGAGCGCTGAGCGCGTGACCATCGCAGGGTCGATGATGCCCTCCTTGACCAGGTCGACGATCTCGCCGGTCGCTGCGTTGAGGCCTTGGCCTTTCTTCCCGCGGCGGACGTCGCTGACGACGACCGAGCCCTCGAGGCCGGCGTTGTGCGCGATCTGGCGAAGTGGCTCTTCGAGCGCGCGCAGCACGATCTTCGCGCCGGTTTTCTCGTCCTCGTCCTCGAACCGGTCGAGGTGGATGGCCTTCTGCGCGTGAAGTAGAGCGATGCCGCCGCCGGGGACGATGCCCTCCTCGAGCGCCGCCCGAGTGGCCTGCAGCGCGTCCTCGACGCGATGCTTCTTCTCCTTCATCTCGGTCTCGGTGGCAGCGCCAACCTTGACCACCGCGACACCGCCGGACAGCTTCGCGAGACGCTCCTGGAGCTTCTCCTTGTCGAAGTCCGAATCGGTGTTCTCGATCTCGGTCTTGATCTGGTTGATCCGGCCCTTGATCGCATCGGACGAACCAGCGCCGTCGACAATCGTCGTGGTGTCCTTCGCGACTACCACGCGACGAGCGCGGCCGAGCTGCGAGATCTGCGTGTTCTCGAGCTTGAGGCCCAGCTCCTCGGTGATCACCTCGCCGCCGGTCAGGATCGCGATGTCCTCGAGCATGCGCTTACGGCGATCGCCAAAGCCCGGAGCCTTGACCGCAACGCCCGTGAACGTGCCGCGGAGCTTGTTGACCACGAGCGTCGCGAGCGACTCGCCCTCGACATCCTCGGAGAGGATCAGAAACGGCCTACCGGACTGGATCGTCTGCTCGAGCACCGGCAGCAGATCGCGAACGGAGCCGATCTTCTGGTTGGCGATGAGGATGTAAGGATCCTCGAGGACCGCCTCCATCCGTTCCTGGTCGGTAACCATGTAGGGCGAGATGTAGCCCTTGTCGAACTGCATGCCCTCGGTGAACTCGAGGTCCATGCCGAACGTCTGGCCCTCCTCGACGTTGACCACGCCGTCCTTGCCGACCTTCTCGATCGCATCGGCGATCACATCGCCGATCTCCTCATCACCGGCCGAGATCGTCGCGACACGCGCGATTTGATCCTTGCCGGAGATCTCGGTCGACTGCGACTCGATGTTCTTGACGACGTCCTCGACGGCCTTCTCGATGCCGCGCTTGAGACCAAGCGGATTCGCGCCGGCCGCCACGTTTTTCATGCCGGCATGGACCATCGCCTGGGCGAGCACGGTCGCGGTCGTCGTGCCGTCGCCGGCCACGTCATTGGTCGCCGTGGCGACCTCGCGTACGAGCTGTGCGCCCTGATTCTGGAAGACGTCCTCGACCTCGATCTCACGCGCGATCGTCACACCGTCGTTGGTGATCGTCGGCGCGCCGAACTTCTTGTCGAGCACGACGTAGCGGCCGCGCGGACCTAGCGTGACCTTGACGGCGTTCGCGACCGCGTCGACTCCGCCCTCGAGCGCCTTGCGTGCGTCCTCGGCGTATTTGAGTTCCTTGTGGGGCATGTGTCCCTGATCTCCTTTAGGACTGGACCTTGGCGAGTACATCGGACTCGCGCAGGACCAGCAGTTCCTCACCGTCGACCTTGATCTCGGTGCCGCCGTATTTGCTGTAAAGGACCTCGTCGCCCTCGGCGACGTCCGGCAGGATGCGCTTGCCGGTGTCCTCGCTGATCTTGCCGTCGCCGACCGCAAGAACCTTGCCCTTCTGGGGCTTCTCCTTCGCGGTGTCGGGCAGAACGATCCCGCCCACGGTCGTTTCTTCCTCCTCGATCGCGCGTACAATCACGCGATCGCCAAGGGGCTTGAGCTTCATGAGATGCGGCCTCCAGTGGGGGCTCGATTGAGGAGGTTTTGGCACTCTCGGCCCGAGAGTGCCAACCACGCTCGACTATAGCGCGGCCGTGCCACCTCAGGCACCCCCCCGCCCGGATTCCGAGGCGCCCCCAATCCGCAGGGCGGCATAGCTGGTCGGTTTGGAGCGGTTCCCGTCGGTCTGGCAGGATTGGACGGCGGATGGAGCAACGCACTATCGAGCGGCTGGGTCGCAGTGTCAGCGTCGTCGGACTGGGCACCTGGCAGCTCGGTGCCGACTGGGGGCCTGTCGTTGTCGACGACGCGCACGCGACGCTCGAGGCGGCCGTCGGGGCGGGCGTCACGTTCTTTGACACGGCGGACGTTTACGGCGACGGGCGCAGCGAGCAGTTCTGCGGTGAGCTGCGCCGGCGCCATCCCGACGTGTTGATCGCGACCAAGATGGGGCGCCGGGTCGAACAGCTGCCTGAGAACTACAACCGCCAGAGCTTCCTTGAGTGGAACGATCGCTCTCGCGCCAATCTCGGTGTGGATGAGCTCGAGCTCGTCCAGCTCCACTGCCCGCCCGACGCGGTGTTCGAAAACGACGCCGTATTCGAGGCGCTGGACGAGATGGTGAGTGCGGGGCGAATTCGTGCCTACGGCGTGTCGGTGGAGACCTCCGCCCAAGCGATCGCGGCGATCGCGCGATCGCGCGTAGCGACCGTCCAGATCATCCTGAACTGCTTCCGCCTCAAGCCGCTTGAGGAGGTGCTACCCGCGGCGCAGGAGGCCGGCGTCGGGATCATCGCACGCGTTCCGCTCGCATCCGGGCTGCTCTCGGGACGCTACGACGAGCACACTGAGTTCGCTGCCGATGACCATCGCAGCTACAACCGCCGCGGCGAGGCGTTCGACGTCGGCGAGACGTTCGCCGGTGTTCCCTTCGAGGTCGGCTTGGCGGCCGTCCGCGAGCTCGAGACGCTGCTCGACCCTGGTCTGTCGCTGGCTCAGTTCGCGCTTCGTTGGGTGATCGACCAGCCTGGGGTCAGCACGGTCATTCCCGGCGCGCGCAATCCCGAGCAGGTGCGCGGCAACGCCGCGAGCGCCGCGCTACCGCCGCTACGCGACGATCAGCTGGCCGGCGTCCAGGCCGTGTACGACCGGCTGCTTCGGCCGCTCGTACACGATCGCTGGTAGTCACCTCGAACCGCCGAATAAGTGCTGGCTACGATCGGCGTCTGGCCTAACCAACCCGGGAGCGCTCACGATGCCTGAAAGAACACCCACATCCGAAGTCGTAGATTGGGCCGACCTCCCAGGCCTGAACGGAGAGCCGCTTGACATCGAGCAGCTCGCCGGCAAGGCGGTGATGGTTGTGAACGTGGCCTCGAAGTGCGGCCTGACACCGCAATACGAGGGACTCGAACGTCTCCAGCGCACCTACGGCGATCGGGGCTTCACGGTATTGGGCGTCCCCTGCAATCAATTCGCTGGTCAGGAACCCGGAACGCCGGACGAGATCGAAGGCTTCTGCCGAACCACCTACGGGACGACGTTTCCGATGACCGCCAAGCTTGAAGTCAACGGCCGCCGTCGCCACCCCCTTTATCAGCGCCTGACCACTGTTCCCGACGCAGCGGGAAAGGCCGGCGAGATCGAGTGGAACTTCGAGAAATTCCTGGTCGCGCCGTCCGGCGAAATAATGGCCCGCTTCCGGCCTACGCTCGCACCGGAGGACGAGCGGATCATCGAGCAAATCGAGCGGGCGCTAGGGTGACAACAACGGTTAAGGCAACTGACGTGCGGATGGGCGACCGCTTGCGCACACACACCGGCCTGGAGCTCACAGTTACACGGATCGATCACGGGCTCCTCGGTCGCGAGGATTTCCTATCGTTCGTGGAGGACTCCGACGAGCAATGGCTGAAGATGCCTGCCCCGCGCGACGGGGAGGTTGAGCTCGTCAGGCGCGGGACGCAATAAGGACCCGCGAGGCCAAGTTCAAGATGAGGGTGAGCATTGGCTGATCGCGATAAGGGTCGAGAGCGGGTTCAACGGGCTGTGGGTCAGGCTCGGCGTGCGGCTGAACAGGGCGCCAAAGACATCACTGAGGCGGTCACGCGCGGCCTCCAAGACGCGTCCCGGCGCGCGCGCCGCTCCGCCAAGGGCAACGACTCCTCCACGGGGGAGCCCGGAAGCCCAAGCGTCGAGGAAGTAGCGGCGGATCCGGCGGCGTACTTCAGCGCTGAGCAGCAGAAGGCGAACGAGCGGCTCGGCCACGCGAACATCCTCGTCAGCGGACAGACCGGGGTCGGGAAGAGCACGCTCATCAACGCCGTGTTCAGGGTTCCGCTCGCCGAGGAGGGCACCGGCAAGCCGGTAACCAAGAACGTCCAGCGCTACGACGTAGCCGGTGTGCCGGTGACCATCTACGACACCCCCGGCATCGAGCTCGGACACGCCAAGAAGGACGTCATCCGAGACTACGTCAAGACGATCGCCGACTCCCGAAGGAGCGGCCCGCAGACGGTCATCCACGTTGCCTGGTATTGCATCGACGCGGGGCAGACTCGAGTGCAGGGCTACGACGTCGAGATTGTCGGCGCGCTGGCCGCCGAAGTGCCGGTGATTCTGGTCCTGACGCAGTGCATCGACGAGGACCGAGCAAGCGCGCTGGCGCGGGCGATTGCCGCCGAGAACATGCCCATCGAAGGCAGCCCTATCCGGACGCTCGCGCGCGAGCGCAGGGTTGCCGGACACACAATCCCGCCACAAGGCCTCGAGGAACTCGTGGAACGGACCAACGAAATCCTCCCCGAGGCGGTGAGGCGGGCGTTTACAAACGCCCAAGGGGTAGTCGTCCGGCTCAAAGCCAACCAGGCGCGAGCGGTTGTCGGCGCGTCAAGCGTGGCGGCAGCCGGTATCGGGGCTGTGCCGATTCCGGTCCCGGACGCCGTCCTGTTGATGCCGGTGCAGCTCGGGATGCTCGCGAGCGTCAGCGCCATCTTCGGCATCGACATGGGTAGCGACCGCGCGGTCAACCTGATCCGCGGGTTGGTCGGGCAGGGAGGAGTCACGGTCGTCGGCAGAGAAATCGCCGCGAACCTCCTCAAGGTCATTCCCGGCGTGTCGGTCATCAACGCATCGGTTGCCGCAGCGCTCACCGCCGCGCTCGGCGAGGCATACATCCAGCTGTGCAGCGAGATGCTCCGACGACAGACCGCAGGCAAGCCGATGCACGAGACAGACATGCTGCCCTTTCTCCTCGACGCCTACCAGAACGCGTTCAAGAAGCCACGCCAGAGGAAGAGCAAGACGACCGGCTCGCAAGCCTCGAGATCCACCTGAGGCCGCTCACCGCGAGGTCGAGCAGGCCCATCGGGACGTTGCGCATTGGTCGGACCCGCGCATGCGTTGGGAAGCGCTCTACGGGTCGTGGTTGCGGTCAGATAGGGTGGCCACATGAGGCTCTCTGTTGCTTGGCGCGTCGCCGTCGCCGCTTTGGTTGGTGCTGCGGTCGTTCTCCCTGCCCTGGCGGACGCCAGAGCGCAGCCGGTCAAGACCGGGTTCTACTCAAGCCTGACCGGCGTCCCCTCCACCGACATCGAGTTCCACGTTCGCTCCGGCGGGGCGGTTCCGCACCTGAGCCTCGGCTGCATGCCGGCCGATCCGAGTCTGACCCAGAACACCGGCTACGCCGGCATCGCGGTGATCGCGCCCAAGCTGCGGGTCCGTAACGGCCGCATCTCCTACCGCGGCCCCGCCAAGGTGACGCTCGACTACCTCGGAGCGCCGAAGATCGCCGAGACGATGCTGAACCTCAGCGGTTACCACGTCAACGGGCCGGTCCACCATTACACGTTCGAGGGCAAACGCTTACAGGAGACGACCGCGTGGAAGGGCACCGCGACGAGTCCGGCCTGCACCGAGCTACCCCGCGGCGGAGGGTTCACGCTCTTCGGCCCGGTCCCGGGCGAGTAGCGCGCCCGAAGGTCGGCTGCGTCGCGGGCCCGCACAACTGCAGTTGCGTGTTCCGCGGGGTCGCATCGGGCGAGCGCTTCGGCAACCGGTTGACCAAGGTTCTCGATCGGCTAGTCTCGTGACGCTGGCCGTGGTGTGCAGGGCAGCGCGCAGAGGTTGGCGGCTATGTCCCACCTCCGGCGTGCCGCGACCCTGGCCAGCGCAGTAACGCTCTGGCCCGGAGGGATCGGATCTCGAGATGAAGACCGCTGTGCGTGACCGTTGGCGTGCCCGGCCTGACCGTCTGAAGGACGGTCGCGTGGGGCTGCCGGAGCCGACGCCGCCGGACACCGGGGCCTTCGATCCGCCGGCGTACGGGATGGGCACGACCGCGAGGCGGCTTGTCCAGGTGTGGCGGGAGGAGCGGCGCCTCAGCCTCATCGGCCTCGGCTACGCGTTTGTCTACAGCGTGCTGTCGCTGGCGATCCCGCTGCTGATCGCAACGGCGATCGACAGTTCGATCGTCGATCATCGCTACCCGTTGGCGCCGCTGCTGGCGGCGATCGCGGCGCTATCGGTGATCCGCGCCTGGGTGAACTACCAGCGGCGGTATGCGACGTCGAGGGTCGGCATCGCGATCGAGGCACGCTTGCGGGAGCTTCTGTACCAGGCGTACCTGCGCTTCCCACGCCCGTTCTATGACCGCCAGCCAACCGGGCAGGTGCTCTCGCGTGCGACCAATGACCTGTACCCGGTGCGGTACTTCATCGGCTGGGGCCTGGTCCAGGCCGTGCAGAGCAGCATGCTGATCGTCGGAACCGCCGTGCTTCTGGCGCTGACTAACTGGCAGCTCGCGCTGTGGAGCGCGCTGCCGATGCCGATGATCGCGGTCGTCGCCCGACGTTTCGGCCACATGGTGACGCCGGTCTCGCGGACCGTTCAGGCGCGCAAGGGCGACCTCACCGACGCCGCCAACGAGGCGGTCGTCGGCATCGAGATGGTTCAGGCGTTCGGACGCGGCCAGATCGTTCGCGATCGGTTCGCGGAGCGCGCCGGCGCGATCAGGACCGAAATGCTGCGCCAGGCACGACTCGAGGCCATCTATCTGCCGCCGATCTTCTACCTGCCCTCACTGTCGGTCGCGCTGGTGCTGTTCCTCGGCGGGCGCTCGGTGATCGACGGCACGATGAGCTACGGGGATCTGGCCCTGTTCATCCAGCTGCTGCTCCAGCTCGTCTGGCCGCTGGAGTCGATCGGCTGGATCCTCGACCTCAGCCAGCGAGCGCTCGCCTCCGCCGGGCGCACCTTCTCCTGGCTGGACCAGATCCCGTTGCTGCCCGAGCCGCCGCCGGCGCAGGCGACCCGGCGGCCGCGGGACCGGCCCGCGGTCGTCGTCTTCGACGACGTCCAGTTTGCGTATGCCGAGGGGCCCGAGGTGCTGCGCGGCGTGCGGCTGAGGGTCGAGCCGGGCGAGGTGGTCGCCGTGTGCGGGCGGACCGGTGCTGGGAAGTCGACCCTGCTCTCGCTTGCGCCGCGTCTGTACGACCCGTCCCGGGGCGCGGTCACCCTCGCGGGGGTGGACCTGCGCGCGATGACGCTCGCGGACGTCCGCAGTTCGGTTACCGTCGTCAGCCAGCGACCGCTGCTGTTCACCGAGACTCTCCGGGAGAACGTGCTGGCCGGATGCCGCGACGCCAGCAGCAGCGAACTCGAGCTCGCGTGCCGACGAGCCGGGGTGTTGACGTTCGTCGATCTTCTGCCCGACGGCCTGGACACGCTCATCGGCGAGCGCGGGATCAACCTATCCGGCGGCCAGCGCCAGCGCGTCACGCTCGCGCGCGCGTTGCTCTCGCCCGCGCCGGTGGCCGTCCTCGACGATCCGCTGTCGGCCGTCGACACCGAGGCAGAGCGCGAGATCGTCGAGGGGTTGCGTCTCGGTCTGCATGGACGCGCCGTGCTGCTGGCAACTCAGCGGCTGTCGACACTGGCCCTGGCGGACCGAATTGTCGTGCTCGAGGGCGGCAGGATCGTCGAGCACGGCCCGCTCGACCAACTGCTCGATGACGGCGGCGCGTTCACGGCGCTGTTCGGAGAGGAGGCGGTCAGCCGTGCCGGATGAGCGCGCAGGGAATAGCCGGCTCCTGGCGCTGCGCCGCTACCTCCCTCAGCGTCCGGCCTGGGTAGCCGCGCTATGCATATTCGCGATCGGCGAGGCGTGCGCGCAAACGGGCAGCTGGCTGCTGGTCCGCGTGGCGATCAACAATGGGATCGTCGCGCACGACAAACGGACGCTCGACGTGACCCTGGCCGCGTTCGTGTTGGTCAGCGCCGTCGGCTGGGTGCTCTCCGCCGTCGTCACGCGCGGGATGGCCCGCGTCGGCCAGGACCTCGTCCTCGGCCTGCGCCGCGACCTGTTCGACCACCTCACGACATTGTCGCTGCGGTTCTTCTCCGAGCAGCGCGCGGGCTGGATCATCGCGCGCCTGACCAGCGACGTCGACGCGGTTTCCGATGTCCTCTCGCAGGGGCTGCCCACGATCGTGATGAGCTGTGCCCTCCTGCCAGCCGCGGTGGTGGCAATGCTGGTGAACGATTGGCGACTGGGTCTCGCCGCGCTGCTGGTGTTGCCCCCAGCGATCGTCCTCAGCCGCTGGTTTCAGCACACCTCCACGCGGGCCCAGCTGGAGGTCCGCACTCGCATCGCGGGCGTGACCGCGCATGTCGCGGAGTCGGTCGCCGGGATGTCGGTCATCCAGAGCTTCCAACGCGAGCCGTTGTTCCGCTCGCGCTTTGACGAGCTCAACGACGCCAACCGAGTCGCCAATACCTACGCCCAGCGGATCGTCTCGGTGTTCTTCCCGTCGATCGAGTTGCTCGGCGTGCTCGCCACCGTCGCCGTCCTCGCCGTCGGCGCGGGCGTGCTGCCGGCTAGTCAAATCGGCACGCTGGCGGCCGCCTACTTCCTTCTCTCGCTCGCGTTCCAGCCGTTGCAGTCGCTTTCCGATGTCTACTCCCAGCTGCAGTCAGCGCAGGCCGCGATGGCCAAGGTCTCGCTCGTGTTGGACGAGGAGCCGGACATCCACAGTCCCAGCCGTCCGCGGCCGATTGGACGCCTCGAGGGCGAGCTGACGTTCGAGCGCGTGCACTTCGCCTACGGCGAGCGCGACGTCCTGCACGGGATCGATCTGACGATCCCAGCGGGCGCCTGCTACGCGATTGTCGGCGAGTCAGGCGGCGGCAAGTCGACGCTCGCCAAGCTCGCGGCGCGCTTGTACGACCCGACTCAGGGCGCCGTGCTCGTCGACGGGATAGACCTGCGAGAGCTCGACCTGATCCAGTACCGACAGCAGCTCGGGGTGGTGCTCCAGGAGCCGTTTCTGTTCTCCGGCACGATCGCTGAGAATCTGCGGTTCGCCAAACCGCAGGCAAGCGACGACGAGCTGTCCCAAATCGCCCGGATGGTCGGGTTGGACGTAGTCGCACGCCGTTTCCCTGCCGCCTTCGAGCATCCGATTCGCGAGGGCGGCAGCAGCCTCTCGGCCGGTGAGCGGCAGCTGATCTCGATCGGCCGCGCGCTGCTGGCCGACCCGCGGATCCTGATCTTCGACGAGGCGACGTCGAACATCGACCGGCCGACGGAGCTGCTGATCGAGCGCGCGCTCGACCGGCTTCTACGCGGGCGGACCTCGATCATCATCGCCCACCGACTGTCGACTGCTCGCCGGGCCGACCAGATCGTCGTGGTCGACCGCGGGGATATCGTGCAACAAGGGACCGAGGCTGAGCTGATCGCGGTCGACGGGCCGTTCCGACGGCTCGCCGACGCGCACCTGCTCGGGGCGCAGTAGCGCTTCTTCGCTTCCCGGTCATCGGTGCGTGCGCGCCCGGTATGCGACGCTTCCGCGGACGTGCGAGTGAGCGCTGCTGATACCGCAGCTTGAGAGGAGACAAGATGAGTGTTTACGCGGTTGTCAACCCGGCCACGGGCGAGACGGTCAAGGAGTACTCGACGATCACCGACGATGCGCTGCGCGCCGCGATCGCGCGCGCGGATGCGACCCATCGCGAGTGGTCGAGCTCAACCACGGTGGCCGAACGAGCAGCCCTGATCCGCCGCGTCGGCGAGCTCCACGAGGAGCACAGCCAGCGGCTGGGCGAGATCATCGTGCGCGAGATGGGCAAGCCAATCGAGGCTGCGGTCGGCGAGGTTGGCTTCTGCAAGGCGATCTACGATTTCTACGCCGACAACGCTGAGGCGCTGATGGCCGACGAGCCGATCACGTTGCTCGACGGTGGGGGGTCGGCGCTCGTGCGCCGCAGCTCGCTGGGTGTGCTGCTGGGGATCATGCCCTGGAACTATCCCTACTACCAGGTGGCGCGCTTCGCCGGCCCGAACCTGGTGATCGGGAACACGATCCTGCTCAAGCACGCGCCGCAGTGTCCGGAGTCGGCGGCTGCCATGGAGGAGATCTTCCGCGAGGCCGGCTTCCCCGACGGCGCCTACATCAACATCTACGCGACCAACGAGCAGATCGAGTGGGTGATCGCCGATCCGCGCGTCCGCGGCGTATCGCTCACCGGCTCCGAGCGGGCAGGCGCCGCCGTGGCCGAGATCGCCGGGCGCAACCTCAAAAAGGTCGTGCTCGAGCTGGGCGGCTCTGATCCGTTCATCCTGCTGAAGACCGACGACCTGGACCAGACGGTCGAGGCCGCGGTTAACGCCCGCCTGGAGAACACCGGTCAGGCGTGCAACGCCGGCAAGCGGTTCATCGTGGTCGACGAGCTCTACGAGCCCTTCCTCGAGAAGTTCACCGCCGCCCTGACGGCGGTGGAGCCGGGCGATCCCCGTTCCCCGGAAACCACGATTGGCCCGCTGTCCTCCGCATCCGCTGCGGATCGGCTGGAGGACCAGGTTCGCCGGGCGGTTGGCCAGGGCGCGAATCTCATCGCGGGCGGCGGTCGCGAGGGGAATTTCTTCGAGCCCACGGTGCTGACCGAGGTCACCCCCGAAAACGACGCGTACCGAGAGGAGTTCTTCGGTCCGGTAGCACAGGTGTACCGCGCGGCTGATGAGGATGAAGCGGTGCGGCTGGCCAACGACACGCCGTACGGCCTGGGCTCCTACGTCATGACCAACGATCCGGAGCAGGCGCAGCGGGTCGCGGACAAGATCGACGCCGGCATGGTGTTCATCAACGCGGTCGGGGCGGAGGGTGCGGAGTTGCCGTTCGGCGGTGTCAAGCGCTCGGGCTTTGGCCGTGAGCTCGGTCGCTTCGGGGCCGACGAGTTCGTCAACAAGAAGATGATCCGCATCGGCGGCTGAGTTCGGCTGAGTGGACCCGACCTGACCCCGGGATAAGTCCACACGTTGGCGGAGGTCAGGTCACGTCTGGCAGACGGGGCACCAGTACGTCGTCCGGCCGCCGACCTGGTCGCGCTCGAGCGGGTGGCCGTCACGCGGGCAGGTGCCGTCGCGCCGGCGCGCCTGGATGAAGTTGCCGGTGTGGGCGCCGCCCTTGCGGATCGCTGAGCGGACGGCGGCGCGAAGCTCGCGGCGAAGGCGGTCGAGGTCCGCGGTAGAGAGGTCCGACGTGCTTCGCAGCGGCGATATCCGCGCCTGCCACAGGATCTGGTCGGCGAGCAGGTTCCCGATCCCGGAGATCGCGCGCTGGTTGAGCAGTCGCGCCTTGATCGCGGTGTGACCCGAGCCGATGAGGCGGCGGAACTCGTCGCGGCCGACCTCGGCGGCGTCCGTCCCGACGTGCGAGAAGTTCGGGTTGAGCACGGCGCGGCCGAGCCGGCGCTTGTCTCGGAGGACAAGCCGGCCGCCGTCCTCGAACTCGAGCGTGAAGCGATCCCAGCGGGTGGTGTCCTCGGGGTCGACGAGGATCCTGCCGGCCATCCCGAGGTGCAGCCCGAGCGCCGGCCCGTCCTCGGTCTCGAGCCACATGAACTTGCCGCGGCGGTGGGCGGTGGCGAGCGTGTGGCCGGTCAACGCGGCGGCGATCTCGCCGGGGGCGTGCGGCCGGCACACGTACGAATCGGAGTCGTCGACGGCGGCGATCCGGCGGCCGAGCGCGGACTCGAGCGTCTGGCGGGCGCGCTCGACCTCAGGTAGCTCTGGCATAAGCCCTCAGCGCCGGCCCGCGACGAGATCGCCGGCGACGCCGAGCACCGCTCCCTCGGACGCCGACAGGACCGACGCGGAGTAGCGCGCGTACACCCCCCGCGTGAAGCGCGGCTCCGGCGGAGTGAACGCGGCGAGCCGTCGCTCGATCTCGGCCTCGGACAGCTCGAGCGCAAGCACCCCGGAATCGAGATCGATCGTGATGCGGTCGCCGTCCTCGACGACGGCGAGCGGGCCTCCGCGCGCGGCCTCGGGCGCCACGTGCCCGACCATCAGGCCACGGGTCGCGCCCGAGAAGCGGCCATCGGTTACGAGCGCCACCGACTCGCCAAGGCCGGCGCCGACCACCGACGCGGTCAGCCCGAGCATCTCGCGCATCCCGGGACCACCGGCCGGTCCCTCGTAACGGACGACGAGGATCTCGCCCTCCTTCACTCGGCCGGCGCGGACCGCCTCGATGCACGACCGCTCGTCGTCGAACACGCGAGCCGGCCCGGACTGGCGGCGGCGCTCGGTCCCGGCGAGCTTCAGCACGGCGCCGTCGGGTGCGAGGTTGCCGCGCACGGCGTACAGGGAGCCGCGGGGCTTGAACGAGCCGATGACTTCGCCGTCGGCCGGCGGGGCGGCGGTGCCGACCTCCGCCAGCGTCCGCCCGTCGACGGTGGGCGCGTCTCCGTCGAGATGTCCGCCGGCGATGAGCTCCCGGATCAGCGTGGCCGTCCCGCCGACCCGGTGCAGGTCCTCGGCCACCCACGGGCCGCCGGGCGCCAGGTTGGCTATGACCGGCGTCCGCGCGCTGATCGCGGCGAGGTCATCGAGCGTGAGGTCGACGCCGGCCTCGCGCGCGATCGCGAGCAGGTGCAGGAACCCGTTGGTCGAGCCGCCGCTCGCCACCACACCGGCCATCGCGTTCTCGATCGCGCGGCGGTCGAGGAATGTCCGGGCTGAAATCCCGCGTTCGGCGAGGGACACGACGAGCGCGCCCGCCCGCGCCGCCGCCTCGTCTTTCTCCTCAAGGTGGACGGCCGGAATCAGCCCGTCGCCGGGCACGCCGAGGCCGAGGAAGTCGACGACGATCGCCATCGTGTTCGCGGTGAAGTTCCCCGAGCAGTAGCCCGCGCCCGGGCACGCGATTCGCTCAAGAGCGTCGAGGTCTTCGCGCGACATTCGCCCACGCTCGTGCGCGCCGACCGCCTCCCACATGTCCTGGATCGTCAGCGCACGGCCATTCGCTCGGCCGGCGAGCATCGGCCCGCCTGAGAGCACGACCGCGGGACGATCCAGACGCGCGAGTGCCATCAACGCGGCCGGGACGGTCTTGTCGCAGCCGACCAGGCACAGCACCGCATCGAAGTCGTGGGCGTCGACCATCAGCTCGATTGAGTCCGCGATCACCTCGCGCGACACCAACGAGGCCCGCATCCCGGGAGTGGCCTGCGACTGGTTGTCGGACACCGCGATCGTGTTGAAGATCAGCGGAACGCCGCCCGCCGCCTGCACCGCCTCCGCGGCGCGGTCGGCCAGTCGACCGAGGTTCAGGTTGCACGGCATCGTGCCCGTCCAGGTCGAGGCGATCCCGACGATCGGTCCGTCGAGCCGTTCGGGATCGATGCCCATAGCGCGGAAGTGTGAGCGCGCCGGCGCGCGTCCGGCTCCCGCGCGCAACGCCGCGCGGTCACGCCGCCGTGACTTGTCCGCGTCCATACCCCGAGCGTATCCAGCCGTTTACGAGGCCGCGTTCAGGTGAGACTGAACTCAGTCGAGAAGGAGGAGACCTTGGCTACGGGAATGGAGAGGAGCCGCGCTGGCGGCACGGCGGAGCGACCTCGCGGCGCGACCGCGAGCGAGCGTGGCGCGACCGCAAACGAGCGCGGAGCCGCCGAACGATCAGGAACGACAGCGCGCCCGCGAACCCGCCGGCGCTGGTTCATGGTCTCGATGTGCTTCTTCGGGCTGACGATTAACTACATCGATCGCTCGAACCTCAGTGTGGCGCTGCCGAAGATGAAGACCGCGCTGCACCTCGGGCCGAGCGCGGAGGGGGTCGTGCTCGCGGCGTTCTTCGCGTCGTACGCGGTGTTCCAGCTGCCCGCCGGCCGGGCGGTCGATCGCTGGGGGGAGAAGATCATCAACGCGATCACGGTGGCGTGGTGGGCGGTGTTCACTGCGCTGACCGCGGCGACCCAGAACTTCGCGCAGCTGATCGTGGCCCGGCTCGGTCTCGGCGCCGGTGAGGCCGGCGGCTATCCGTCCAGCGCCAAGGCGGTATCGCTGTGGTTTCCGACGCGCGAGCGTGCGTTCGCCACCTCGATCTACGACAGCGGCGCCCGCATGGGGACAGCGGTCGCGCTTCCGATCGTCGCCGCGCTCGTCGGATGGCTGGGGTGGCGCGGGTCGTTCATCGTCACCGGCGCGCTCGGCGTGGTGTGGGTCGTGTTCTGGCTGATCTACTACCGCCGCCCGCGCGAGGATCCTCAGGTCTCGGAATCTGAGCTCGAGTACATCGAGGAGGGCGGCGCGCGGACGATCGACAAGGAGGCTCGGGAGGACGAGCGCGATCCCAAGGCCGTGAGGTACCGCGATCTATTCCGCTACCGCACGGTGCTCGGGATGATGCTCGGCTTCTTCTGCCTGAACTACATCATCTACTTCTTCATCACCTGGTTCCCCACGTACCTGGTGGACGCCCGAAACTTCGACCTGCTCAAGGTGGGCGTGTTCGGCGTGCTGCCCGCGCTGGTGGCGATTCCGGGCGGCTGGATCGGAGGACTCGTATCCGACCGCATGGTCCGGCAGGGGAAGAGCCTCACGGTGGCCCGGAAGATCCCGCTCGTCGGCGGCATGGTGCTGTCTTCGGTGATTGCGCTGGCCGTGCTCGTGCCGACCGCGGGTGAGGCGCTCGCGTTGCTGTGCGTGTGCTACGCCGCGCTGACGTTCGCCGCGGCCTCGGTGTGGTCGCTCCCCGCCGACGTCGCGCCGACGCCGGCGCATGTGGCCTCGATCGGCGGGATCCAGAACTTCGCCTCGAACCTCGCCGGCGTGCTCGGCGCGACCACGACTGGAGCGCTCGTCGCGCTCGACGGCGGTTCGTTCGTGCCAGCGCTCGTCCTGTCCGGTGCGCTCGGGCTCGTCGGCGCGTTCTCGTACCTGGCGATCGTCGGGCCGATCGAGCCGCTTCCCGTGAAGTGACTCTCAGGCGGGGTCGCCCGGCAGCTCGGGGCTCGCGACGTTGGTCTTGCCGACCGCCTGGAGCGCGGTCGGCAAGAGCGTGATCTCCGGCACCGACGCGCGCGGCGGGAGCGTCAGAGCGAACAGGCAGGCGGCAGCGACGTCCTCGGGCTGGAGCATGTGCGCGCGCAACTCCGCCGACGGCGGCTCGGGGCGACTGTCGAGAATCGGCGTGTCGACGACGCCCGGAAGCACCGTGGTGAAACGCACGCCGTGCGTGTGCTCCTCGAACGCGGCCCCTCGTGCGAACGCCAGCAGTCCCGCCTTCGCGGCCTGGTAGCCGGACCCGGATACGTCAGGCCAGCTACCCGAGATCGAGCCGATCAGGACGACGTCGCCCCGCGTCGCCCGGATCGCGTCGAGGAAGGCGTGGACCACGTTAAAGGCTCCGGTCAGGTTGACGGCGATCAGCGTGTCGAAGGCCTCGGGTGTCAGGCGGTCGAGTGCACGATCGGTGATATTCGTGCCGGCGGCGACGACCAAGGCGTGGACGGGCTCTTCGGCGGTAAGCTCGCGCGCGAATGCATCGAGCGCGGATCGGTCAGTCACGTCGAGCGAGTGGCCGACGATGCCCTCGTCGAGCGACGGGCGCCGGCGAGCGGCCGCGTGCACGTGGACGCCGGCTTGCGCAAGCATCCGCGCCGTCGCGGCTCCGATCCCGCTCGATGCTCCGATCACGACCGCCACCCGGTCGTTCAGCGGTGTGCCGCTGTTCAACCGTCGCGTCCGGCGCCGGCGAGGAACACCTTCACCTGGTCCGGCGGTCCTTGGACGAGCCGCGCGAACATGTCCGGCCCGTCGTCGAGCGGGAGCACCGGGGGCAGCTCGCCGAGCGACGCGCGGCCATCGGCGAGCCATTCGAGCGCCTGCTCGAAGTCGGCCATCGTGTACGCGTAGGAGCCGATGATCGTGATCTGTCGTCGCACCACCGTGTGGAAAGGAAGCGTGGTGTCATCGGCGGCCAGTCCGACGCACACCACGCGGCCTCCCGGGCGTACCAACTCGACGGCCATCGCGCGCGTGGCCTGCGCGCCGACCGCGTCGAGCACGAGGTCAAACCCGAGATCGCCGGCGACGTCGCCGCGCGCTGAATCGCCATCCGGGCAAACCGCATAGGCGCCAAGCGAACGAGCACGCTCGCGGCGTGCGTCCTGAGGCTCGATCACCGCGACCGCCGGGATCTCGTTCAGCAGCGCGGCCGCGAGCGTCACCAGCCCGATCGTCCCCGCGCCGATTACCGCGGCGTTGCTCGCGACGAAGCCACCGAGGCCGAGCCGAACGGCATGGACGCCGTTCGCGAGCGGCTCGGCGAGCGCGCCGACGCGGATGTCGAGCGCGTCCGGCAACGCTCGCAGGTTGCCGGCCGGCGCGCGCACCAGATCCGCGAACGCACCGTCCTTGTGGACGCCGATCAGCGTCCGCTCGGGGCAGATGTTCTCGTGGCCGGCGCGGCACAGCGCACAGTGCCCGCAGCCCTCGATCGGGTTGACGGCCGCTCGCTTCCCGACCCACTGCTCGGCGCCGCTACCGGCGGCGACGATCTCGCCGGCGAACTCGTGGCCCATGATCAGCGGCGGCGTGCGGTTGCCCATGTGGCCGAGGTATCCCTCGACCTCGGACCCGCAGATGCCGACGGCGCCGGGGCGGATGATGACCTCATCGGCGGCGAGGCCGCTCGGCTCGGGCCGCTCGCCGAGCTCCATCCGCTCGGGACCCTGCCAGACGACAGCCTTCACGTCTCGGCTCGTTGCCGTCCGTAGACCAGCAGGATCGCGAGGATCACCACGCCGTAGACGATATCCCGGGCGTAGTCCGCCGCGTTCTCAGATAGCAGCACGCTCACGAGCACGGTCAGCACGATCGCGCCCGCCACGGTGCCGAGATAGTTGCCCCGGCCCCCGAGGATGTAGGTGCCGCCAATCACCACGGCGGCGATCGACGCGAACAGGTAGGGGTCGCCCATGCCGATTGTCGCCCCGCCGCCGAAGCCGGCGAGCGCGATTCCGGCGATCGCGGCGAACAGGCCGCTGAGCGCGTACAGCGCGATCGTGACGAGCTTGACATTGACGCCCGCCAGGCGAGACACGCGCTCGGAGTTACCGACGGCGTACACCCGGCGCCCGAACGTGGTGAACGACAGTGTCAGTGACACGATCACGATCACCACGATCCAGATCAGCAGGCTGGTGTCGATGCCGAGGGTCTTGCCGGTCATCGCGTTGATCAGCGAAGGGGGCGGCGGCTTGGTGCAGCCTCCGCAGGTCAGCCCATGCGTCACGCCAAGCGCGAGCCCCTGGATGATCCCGTTCATGCCGAGCGTCATGACCACGGGCGGGACGCCGAGCAGCGTGATCCCCGCGCCGTTGACGACGCCGCAGGCGATCCCGAACGCCAGCGCCACAACGATCCCGAGGGCGAGGCGGCCGTTGGATCCGTTGGCCACGGCGACCATCAGGATCGCCGCTGCGTTCAGCACCCACGGAACGGACAGGTCGATGCCGCCGATCAGGATCACGAACGTCTGCCCGGCTGCGACCAGGCCCACGAACGACGCGACCTCGAGGATCTGCTCGATCCCGCTCCCGCTGGCGAAGCCGGGCTTGAGGATGTCGCCGATCACGAACAGCGCGATCGCGGCGACGAAGCCGTAGATGACCTTCCGGCGATCGGGGTTGAGCGCGGTGCGCAGTGGACTCGGGGCCGGAGGCGTCTGGGTGGTCGAGCTCATCTTCGCCTCACCAGGACGCGACCCAGGAGCGTGGTCGCGCCGACCGCGACCACGAGGAACAGCCCCTGGTAGAAGGGCTGGAACAGCGGATCGATGTTCGCGAAGAACAGGACGTCGACGAGCAGGGTCAGTACGAACGCGCCGCAGATCGCGCCGACCGCGCTACCGCGGCCGCCGAACAGCGACACGCCGCCGACCACCGCCGCGGCGATCGAGGACAGCGTGAACACGTCGCCGCCGGTGGAGTCGCCCCCCGTGGTCGTCGTCGCGAGCGCGATTCCCGCGGCCGCGGCCAGCGTCCCCGAGAGCACGTACGCGATCACCTTCGTCCTCGCCACCCGCACCGAGTTCGCCCGGGCCGCCGCCTCGTCGTTGCCGACGGCAAATATGTGCACGCCGAGCCGCGTGCGCCGGAAAGCCACCCAGCCGAGAGCGAGCAGGACAACGTAGATCAGCGCGGTCGGGGCGTTCGGGTTGAGGAACAGACTGGTGTACCCGTTCGCGACGTGACCTCCCGGCGTGGGCAAGACCCACAGCGCGATCCCCTGGAAGATCGAAAGCGTCCCGATCGTGACCAGGATCGGCTGGATCCGTCCGTACGCCACCAACACGCCGTTGAGCAGGCCCCCGGCGGCGCCCACGAGCAGGATGATCACGGTCCAAAGCGCCTCGGTCGCGAGGCCCCCGCTGAGCTTCAGCGCCGCGAGCGAATTCGTCATGTCCATCATCCCGCCGATCGACAGGTCGATCCCGCGGGTGAGGAGCACGAGGCTCTGGCCGACCGCGGCCAGCGACAGCGGGACCGCGTGATCGGTGATCGACGCGGCCTCGAACGACCCCGGGAACGCGCTCAGCGACCCCATGTAGAGCGCGATGTAGATGACGAGCATCGCCACGAGCAGCGTGACCGCGACCACCAGCGACGCGTTCTGAGCGATCACCTGACCGCGGCGCCCCGACGTGCGCGGGGTCGGCTTGTTACCGCGGGGGGCGCGGGTCCCGAGGGCTTCCTCAAGCATGGGTCTCCTCGCGGAACGAAGCGCCGATCAGGTCCTCGGGAGAGATGTCCGGACCGTCGAGTTCGTCGGCGACGGCTCCCTCGCGGAGCACGAGCACGCGATGGCACAGGTGGGCGATCTCCTCGGTGTCCGAGGAGTAGAACAGGATCGCGCGACCGTCGGCCGCGAGCTTGATCACAAGCTCGTAGATGTCCTGCTTGGTGGCGACGTCGACGCCGCGCGTGACGTCGTACAGCAGCAGGATCTGCGAGTCGGCCAAGAGCCATCGACCGAGCAGGACCTTCTGCTGGTTTCCGCCGCTCAGCGTGCCCACCGGCTGGCCCGGACGGCGCGCGTCGATCGAGAGACGCTCGATCATGCCGCCAGCGGCCTTGCGTTCGCCGGACGGGCGGATCACGCCGGCGGAGGCGAGCCGCTTCAGGATGGGAAGGGTGAGGTTCTCGCGCACGGTCATCGGCAGCAGCAGCCCCTCCGCCTTGCGGTCCTGGGGGATGAACGCGATGCCGGCGTCGATGGCGTCACGCGGGCTGTGCAGGCGAATCCGCTCGCCCCGCACCTGAAGCTCCCCGCCGGCCGGCATCACCCCGAACAGGGCGTGGAAGAGCTCCCGCTGGCCCTGTCCCTCGAGTCCGCCGATGCCGAGTATCTCGCCGGCATGCAGCGAAAGTGACACGCCGTTCAAGCCGGGCGCCGTCAGGTCACCGGCCTCGAGCAGTACGTCGTCTTGCGGCGTGTCATCGGGCTCGACGTAGGCGGTCGACACCTCACGACCGGACATGAGCTTGACCGCCTCGTCTTCGGCCAGCTCATCGCGGGTGCCAACGTCGGTGCCGTTGCGGAATACCGTGATGCGGTCGGCGAGATCGGTCACCTCGCTCCAGCGGTGCGAGGTGAACACCACGCACGAGCCAGCGTCGCGCAGGCCCCGGACCAGGCCAAATAGCCACTCGACCTCGCGCTTGGACAGAGCGGACGTCGGCTCGTCGAGGATCAGAACATCGGGCTCGCGCGTCACGCAGCGAACGATCTCGACCAGTTGCTGCTGGGCGAGCGGCAGGTTCTCGATGAGCTCGCCAGGGTCGATCGAGTCGACGTCGTGCTCGGCCAGCAGTTCCGCGGCCGCGGCCGGCAGCTCGCGCCGACGTATGAGCCCGAGGCCGCCCCGGGGCTCGTGCCCCATCAGCAGGTTCTCTGCCACGGTCATCCGGGGCAGCAGGGTGAGCTCCTGGAACACCGTCGCGACACCGCGTCGGAGCGCGTGCTCAGGTGAGCGAAGCCGCACCTCCTCGCCACCGATCGACACCCGCCCTTCGTCGGGACGGATCACGCCGGCGAGCGCCTTGATCATCGTGCTCTTTCCCGCGCCGTTCTCCCCGACGAGCGCGTGCACCTCTCCGGGCGCCGCGCTGAACGTCGCGTCGTCGAGCGCGAGCACACCTCCGTAGGCTTTGCGGAGACCCGCGCCCTCGATCGCGCTGCCGTTCTTGTCACTCATGCGGCAGGGAGCCGGACGGTCATCGCCGGTCGGGTGGTCTTGCCGGTGAGCACCTCGGTGAGAGGCACGTCGACGATGTGTGCTGGGCTGATGTCGGTGAACGGGGTGAAGAACGAGTCCTGGAGTTGCGGGAACACATTCACTCCGTTCTTGACGGTGTGTGTGGTGGCGGTCTGGAACGGCACGGTGACGTTCTTGCGCGGGTACTCGTGGCGCAGGATCCGCCGCGCCAATTCGAGCGCGAGCAGCACGAGGTACGTCGGTTGGCCGATCGAGTAGCCCGGGAGCTTCTTGCCGGTCTTGGCGCCGCTCATGAACTGCCTGAAGCCGTTCTCGGATTCGCCGGCAGTAGGCGGCAGCGGGCGCCCCGCGGCCATGAACGCCTTGAGGATCCCGTCCGTGCCCCCTTGGGCCCAGATGCCGTCGATCTTGGGCAGCGAAGGAAGCACCGCCGCGGTGTTGGTTTGCGCGACGCTCGAGTCCCACATGCCGGCGTATTTGTTTACGACCTTGATCTCCGGGTGGCGGGAGAACACCGACATTCCGCCGGCGTTGCGCTGGGTGTCGACGAACGTCCCCGGGACGCCGGTGACCATGATCACGTTGCCCTTACCGCCGATCTGGCGGACCAGCCACTGCGCCAGGTCATGTCCGAATTTGAACTGGTTGGTGTTGACCTGGAGCGAGCCCGGCTGGGTGACGACATTGTCGAACGAGATGACGAGGATCCCGCGATCGATCGCCTGGCCGATCACGCCGTTGAGGCCGGTGGGCGAGGCGGCGTCGATTACGATGGCGTCGACCTGCGCGGCGATCAGGTTCGAGAGTTGCTGAGCCTGATCTGACATGTCATTGCTGGCGTTGTAGACCTCGCCGAACACCTGCGAGCGGTACGGCTCGGCGCCGAGCGCGGCGCGGTAGGTGTTCTCCATCTCGAGCCGCCAGGTGTTGCCGATCGAGGAGTTCGCGAGCGGGATCTTCAGCTTGTCCTTGACCCGCGCTCCCGCGGCGCCGGCGCAGCCGGCCGTGCCGAGTGCCATCAAGCCGGCAGCCGCACGACCGGCGCCGCCGATGAATTTCCGGCGTGTCAGCACAGCCATTGGTGGCACGTGCTCTCCTCCATCAATCTGTGGCTTACCCCGGCTTACGGCCGACAAACCACGTTTGTCAGAGCACGCCCCAAAGTGTCCGCCAAAGGCGATAATTTCCCGCCTTCGATGGGTGCACATGTCAGGGTCGCGATCGCTGTGCCGCTCGAGCCGGAGCTGATCGAGCCGATCGAGGCGGTCGATTCGCGCATCGAGGTGGCCTACGCACCCGGGCTGCTGCCGCCCGTGCGCTACCCGAACGACCATCGCGGCGTGGACGGCTTCCGCCGCGCGCCCGACGACGAGCGACGCTGGCGGGAGATGCTCGCCGGCGCCGAGGTGCTGTTCGGGATCCCGGGTGACTCTCCCGAGGGGCTCGCCCGGGCGATTCGCGACTCCCGCTCGCTCCGTTGGGTGCAGGCGACCGTCGCCGGCGCCGGCGAGCAGGTTGAAGCGGCGAAGCTGACCGCCGACGAGCTCGACCGCGTGGTCGTGACCAGCGCCGCCGGCGTACACGCCGGGCCACTCGCCGAGTTCGCGCTGTTCGGAGTGCTGGCGTTCGCCAAGGACCTCCCGCGGCTGCTCGCTGACCGGCGCGCGCGCCATTGGGACCACTATCCGATGGGCGAGCTGTCCGGCGCCACCGTCCTGATCGTCGGCCTCGGGCAGATCGGCGCTGAGGTCGCCCGGCTGGCCGCCGCGTTCGGCATGCGGGTGATCGGGCTGAACCGGTCGGGTACGGGCGACTATCCCGACGTCGATGAGCTGGCTGGGATCGAAGCGCTTTCCGCTTGGCTCCCCGAGGCGGATGCGATCGTGGTCTCGCTACCGCTCACCGATGCGACGCGGGGCCTGATCGACGCGGCGGCGATCGACCGGGTCAAGCCCGGATCCACGCTCGTCAACATCGGCCGCGGCGCGGTCGTCGACGAACCCGCGCTGATCGCGGCGCTGTGCGACGGCCGGCTGCGCGGCGCCGCGCTCGACGTGTTCGCCACCGAGCCGCTCGACGCCGACAGCCCGCTGTGGGACCTGCCCAACGTGCTCGTCAGCCCGCACACCGCGGCGCTGTCGGTACACGAGAACGAGCGCATCGTGGCGCTGTTCGCCGACAACCTGCACCGCTACCTGCGCGGTGAGGACCTGCTGAACCGCGTGGACCCCGCGCTGCTGTACTGATCAGCACAGCGCCATCGGCCGCACCATCGAGCCGGTGGCCCCGTGGATCGCGAGCGGGAGGCATACGAAGCAGAACTCGTGCACCCCGTCGTGCGCGAGCGCCTCGCAGTCGACCATCTCGATGATGAAGATCCCGCGCTGGTTCAGCAACGCGATGTGGACCGGGTGGGGGTTACCCGGGACGGTCGAGGGCAGCACCTCGAGCGCCTCGGTGTCGGCGCCCACTGCAACCATGCCCTGCTCGGCCAGCCACAGCGCGGCGTCGCGGTCGATCCCGGCCTGCTCGTGCGCGGCGATGAAGTCGCGGTCAGGCCAGCCCGAGAGATAGCCGGTGCGCACCAGAGCGACGTCGCCGGCGCGCAACGGTTCCCTGACGTGCGAGCACCTCGCGAAGTTCGTCGGCGCCGATCGCCTCGTGCGCATCGAGCGCGTCGACGCCACGGGCGCCGGCGACGTCGATCAGGATGCCGTGCGCGATCAGCGGGGGGATCTCGGTCGCGTCGCCGCGGAGCGGACCGAAGTCACCCAGGTCCCGCTCGGCCGACCCGCCGCCGAACCAGTCGTGCTCGGCGCCGCAGGTGATGTGCGCGAGGGCGTCGATGTGCGTGCCGGTGTGCACCGTGCCCATGACCATCTCGCTCTGCCAATGGAAGTTGACGTCGTTGTCGCCGAGCCATTGGTTGACGATCCCTCGCGGCGTCCGGTAGCTCAGCACCTGAAACGGGGGGTGAGCAGGGAAGATCGGCATCCCCGGGAACCGACCGCAGTCGAGGCTGTACATGCGCCCCTCCTTGACGAGCGCGAGCGCTCTGAGCAGATCCTCAGCCGTGGCTGCCCGCGCCGGCACCTGCGCCTCCTCCCGTTCGCGTCTGATCTCCTCCACGCCGTCCCGCGTACCCTCAGTGCCGTGTGCAAAAACAAGCGGCGTGTGTCGTATCGCGTAGGTTTTGGGTAAGGGACTGGCGTGGAGGATTGCCGGATCACCGCTGTAGACGTCCGGGATGTGCGCTTCCCGACGTCGCGAACGCTCGCCGGCTCGGACGCGATGAACGAGGCCCCGGACTATTCCGCGGCGTATGTGATTCTCGAGACCGACGGCGACCTGCGCGGCCACGGGATGACGTTCACGATTGGGCGAGGGACCGAGGTCGTGGTAAGCGCGATCCACGCCCTCGCGCATCTCGTTGAGAACCGCCGGTTGAGCGACATCGCCGCGGATCCGCGCGCCTTCTGGCGAGCGGTCACGGGCGATTCGCAGCTCCGCTGGATCGGCCCCGAGAAGGGCGTCATCCACCTCGCGACGGCCGCCGTCGTCAATGCCGTCTGGGACCTGTGGGCCCGAGCCGAGGGCAAGCCGCTGTGGAAGCTCGTCGTCGACATGACGCCGGCGGAGTTCGTCGGGTGCGTCGACTTCCGCTACATGACCGACGTGCTCACACCGGAGCAGGCCGTCGAGTTGCTCCAGTCCCGAGCGAGCGGCAAGGCGCAGCGTGATGCGCAGGCACGTCGCGACGGCCTTCCGGCGTACACGACCTCTGTGGGATGGTTGGGATTCAGTGATGACGAGGTCCGACGGCGCACGCGGGTCGCCATCGAGCAGGGGTGGACGCACTTGAAGATGAAGGTCGGCGGTGATCTCGACAGCGACATGCGGCGGGCGGCGCTGATCCGGGAGGAGATCGGGTCAGATCGCTTCCTGATGATGGACGCCAACCAGGTCTGGGAGGTCGAGCAGGCGATCTCGGCCACGCGAGCACTCGCCGAGTTCGACCCGTGGTGGATGGAGGAGCCAACGAGCCCCGACGACATCCTCGGACACGCCCGGATCGCGCGCGAGGTCGCGCCGGTCAGGATCGCCACCGGCGAGCACTGCCATAACCGCACGATGTTCAAGCAGCTCATGCAGGCCGGTGGGCTCGGTGTGTGTCAGCTCGACGCGTGCCGCCTGGGCGGCGTCAACGAGGTGCTCGCAGTCCTGTTGCTCGCGGCGCGCTTCGACGTCCCGGTATGTCCCCACGCCGGCGGCGTCGGGCTGTCCGAATACGTGCAGCACCTGTCGCTGATCGACTACGTCGCGGTCGGCGGCGATCTCAGCGACCGGGTGATCGAATACGTCGACGAGCTGCACGAGCACTTCGTCGCGCCCGTCGACATCCGGGGCGGTCGCTACGTAGCGCCGGGCGCGCCGGGGTACAGCATCGAGATGCACCCGGAGTCGCTCGAGGAGTACGCGTTCCCCGGAGGTGGCGCATGGAGATAGGCACGCTCGTCGGATCGCGGCTCGTCCGCGTCCGCGACGGACGTGGGCGGGTGCACGTCGGCTTGGTTCGCGAGGCCGAGCTGACCGTGTTGAACGGGGACGACATGATCGGGACGCTCGAGCGCGACGTGCTCCCCGGGGTGGTTGACACGATTCCGATCTTCGACGACGAGACACTCGAGGTTCCCAAGCCGTGGCAGCTGCTGGTCCCGGTGGCAGCGCCCGAGACGTGGGCCGCTGGTGTCACATATGAGCGCAGTCGCTCCGCTCGCATGCACGAGAGCAAGGTCGTCGACGTGTACGAGCTCGTGTACGAGGCCGAGCGACCCGAGCTGTTCCTCAAGGACGCCGCGGGTCGGCGGACGGTCGGTCCGGGCGCGCCGATCGCCGCCCGCAGCGATGCGTCGTGGACCGTTCCCGAGCCCGAGCTCGCCGTCGTACTCGGAGCACACGGGCCGCTCGCGGTGACGATCGGCAACGACGTGTCCTCGCGCGACATCGAAGGCGCGAACCCGCTGTACCTCCCGCAGGCCAAGGTCTACGCCCGATCGTGCGCGCTCGGCCCCGCGCTGCTCGTCCCCGAGTCGTGGGACGCGCACTTCCAGATCGAATGCCGGATCCTCGATGCGGACGGCACGGAGGTGTACGCCGAGGAGACTTCGACCGAGAACATGCGGCGCTCGATCGACGAGCTCGTCGAATACCTGTACCGCGACAACCCGGTGCCACCGGGCAGCGTACTGTTGACCGGCACCGGCCTGGTCCCGACGGACGACGTCACGCTCACACCGGGTTTTACGGTCGAGATCCGGATCCCCGGGATCGGACTGCTGCGCAACCCGGTTGCCGCGGCCAATGAACGACGCAACTCACAGGAGGCCCGAAGAGAAAATGCCTGATACGACGATCGCCCCCGGTGCCGCCAACTTCGTCGCCGGGCAGTGGGCCGCCAGTCGAGGCGGCCGGACCTACGAGCGTCACAACCCCTGGCGGCCGTCTGAGGTCGTCGGTGAGTTTCCGAGCTCAGGTCCCGAGGACGTCGACGCGGCGGTGGCAGCGGCGACGGAGGCGTTCCCGGAGTGGGCTGCGCTGCCGGCGGCGAAGCGCGGGGCGATCCTGACGCGCGCCGCCGAAGCGATCGAAGCGCGCGTCGAGGACATCGCCCAGGACATGACCCGCGAGATGGGCAAACCGCTCCGCGAGGCGCGCCTGGAGGCGGCCCGCGCCGCGCAGATCTTCCGGTTCTTCGCGGGCGAGGGCTGGCGCCCCGTCGGCGAGATGTTCGAGCAGTCGGCGACCGGCTCGACCGTGTTCACGCGCCGGCGCCCGCTCGGAGTGGTCGGCCTGATCACACCGTGGAACTTCCCGGTGGCGATCCCCGCCTGGAAGGCTGCGCCGGCGCTCGCGTACGGCAACACAGTGGTGATGAAGCTCGCGCAGGACGCGCCGCTGACCGGTCTGCACCTGGCCCGCGCGCTCGACGAGGCCGAGCTTCCCGAAGGCGTGTTCAACGTCGTGATCGGCCGCGGTAGCGAGGTCGGCGAGCCGCTCGTCGACGACCCTCGGGTGGTCGCGATCTCGTTCACCGGCTCGGTGCCGGTCGGCCGGGGTGTCCGGGATCGCGCCGCGACGCTCGGCAAGCGCGTCCAGCTCGAGCTCGGCGGCCACAACCCGCTGATCGTCTCAGACGACGCGAAGCTCGACGCCGCCGTGCAGGCGGCATACATCGGCGCGTTCTGGTCCGCCGGCCAGAAATGCACGGCGACACGCCGGATCTACGTTCACGACGCGATCTACGACGACTTCCGTGAGCGGCTGCTCGCCCGGATCGACGAGGGCAAGGTCGGCGACCCGAGCGATCCCGACACCGAGGTCGGCCCGGTCGTCAACGAGACCCAGTTCGACGGCGTGCTCGAGGGCATCGAGCGCGGGCGCGAGGAGGGCGGCACCGTGGCTGCCGGCGGCGAGCGCGCCGATCCCGACGCGTACCTGATCGCCCCGACCGTGTTCGAGAACGTCTCCGACGACGCGTTCCTGTCGTGTGAGGAGGTGTTCGGGCCGGTCACCACGCTATACCGCTACGGCACGCTCGACGAGGCGATCCGGCGGGCCAATGGCGTCCGCTTCGGCCTGTCGGCGGCGGTGTTCACGACCAGCATCGCCACCGCCAACCGGTGCGTCAACGAGCTCCAGGCCGGGCTCCTGCACGTGAACTCGCAGACCGCCGGCGCGGACGTGCACGTCCCGTTCGGCGGCACCAAGGAATCCGGTTACGGGCCGCACGAGCAGGGGAGCGCGGCGAAGCAGTTCTACACCGAAGAGGTCACCATCTACCAGGATGCCTGACCAGTCCGGCAGCGACCCCGCGATTCCGCGCCGTCTGGTCGGCCGGCGGGCGATCGTCACCGGCGCCGGCGCGGGGATCGGCCGGGCGATCGCGATCCGCCTGTCCGCCGAGGGCGCGCGGGTGATGGTCGCCGATGTCGACGCCGACGCCGCCGAAGGAGTCGCCGGCGAGATCGGGCCACCGGCGTTCGCGCACGTGGTGAATGTGAGCGACGAGGAGAGCATGGCCGCAATGATCCGCTGCGCGAGCCAGGAGTGGGGAGGGTTGGACGTGCTCGTCAACAACGCCGGGATCGGGATCGCCGCGAAGGCGCCCGACACCGACACCTCGGACTGGCACCGTGTGATCGAGGTGTGCCTGACCGGGACGTTCTTCGGGATGAAGCATGCGATCCCGGTGATCCGCGACAGCGGCGGCGGCTCGATCATCAACATGTCGTCGGTCGCGGCGCTCGTCGGGATTGCCGACCGCGCGGCCTACTGCGCGGCCAAGGGCGGGATCCTCGCGCTCACGCGTGCCGCGGCAATCGACCACGTGGCCGACGGCGTCCGGGTCAACTGCATCGCGCCCGGCACCGTCGACACGCCATGGATACAGCGGATCACGAGCGGATACGACGATCCCGCGGCGGCGCGGGCCGCGATGGAGCAGCGCCAGCCGCACGGCCGGTTCGTGTCACCCGAGGAGATCGCGGCAATGGCGGCGTATCTCGCCTCGGACGAAGCGGGATCGGTGATCGGTGCGGCGATGGTCGTCGACGGCGGTTTGACTGCGCGCTGACACTGATTAGTCACTCTTTTTACATTTGACGTTTCACGCTCGTCGTTGGGGGAAATGTCAATAAGGAAGGTGGAGAGTGGCACAGGAGAGTCGCACAGCTAACCCTGCTGTGGTCAAGATCCGCAGCGTGAGCAAGCGCTTCCCCGGCGTCCAGGCGCTCGAGGACGTAAGCCTCGACATCCGACCGGGTGAGGTTCACGCGGTCGCGGGCGAGAACGGCGCAGGCAAGTCAACGCTGATGAAGCTGCTGTCGCAGCTCGAGCGGCCGAGCGACGGAACAATCGAGGTCGACGGAAAGCCGGTGCGCTTCCGCAATCCGCGCCATGCCCAACGGCTCGGGATCGCGATGGTGCACCAGGAGTTTGCGCTCGCTCCCCACCTGACGATCGCCGACAACATCGCGTTGGGCCGCGAGCGCTCGCACGCCGGGCTGATTGTGCGCGGCTCGGAGAAGCAGCGCGCGCGAGAGCTACTCGAGCGCGTAAAGCTCGACATTGAGCCCCGGCGCCGAGTGGCGACGCTGTCGGTGGCCGACCAACAGCGGGTCGAGATCGCGAAGGCGCTCGCAGTGGACGCCAAGGTCCTGATCCTCGACGAGCCCACGGCCACGCTGACCGAGCCCGAGATCGACGATCTGTTCGCGCTGATCGAGGAGCTCAAGTCGGACGGAATCGCGGTCTTCTACATCTCGCACAGGCTCGAAGAGGTCGTGCGGATCGCGGATCGAGTGACGGTCATGCGCGACGGCCAGGTGGTGGAGACGCTGGAGAAGGGTGACTTCGACGAGCCGCGCCTGGTGAGCCTGATGGTGGGACGCGAGATCGACAACCTCTATCCCAAGGAAGAGTGCGAGATCGGCGACGTGGTCCTGCACGTGGAAGGCATCAGCCGGCCGGGGATCCTTCACGACTGCGCGTTCGACGTGCGCGCCGGCGAGATCGTCGGATTCGCTGGCCTGATCGGCGCGGGACGCACTGAGCTCGCCCGCGCCGTGTTCGCTGCCGATCCGATCGCCGAAGGCCGCGTCGAGCTGGACGGCGAGCCCCTTGAGCTGAGCTCCCCGAGTGAGGCGATCGCGGCCGGAATCGGCTACCTCACCGAGGACCGCAAGGGCGACGGGCTCGCGATGCAGCTCTCCGTCGAGCACAACATCACGCTCGCCCGGATTCCGGGTTCCGGCGTATGGATCGACCGCCGGCACGAGCACGAGGCGGCGGAGCGGCGGGTCGAGCAGCTCGACATCCGCACACCTTCGCTGCGGACGCCGGTCGAGGCGCTGTCCGGCGGCACCCAGCAGAAGGTGGTCGTCGCCAGATGGCTCGAGACCGAGGCGCGCGTGCTGTTCTTCGACGAGCCCACCCGGGGGATCGACGTCGGCGCCAAGGCGGAGCTGTTCAAGCTGATGGGACAACTCGTGGCGGACGGGAAGGCGATCGTGCTGATCAGCTCCTACCTGCCCGAGCTGACGAACATGTGCGACCGGATCGTCGTGATTCGCGACGGCCGCACCGTGGGGGAGATGAGCCGCAAAGAGTTCGACGAGGAGCGGATCATGGCGCTCGCGTCGGGCGTCGAGAGGGAGGCTGCATGAGATGAGTACCCACGCTGGATCATCACGCGCGCCGGTTTCGTTCGGACTGCCCGACCGGGTGCGCGACCGCATGCAGGACGTCGCCTCCCAACTCGCGGCCGCAGGCGGTCTGATTCTCGTCGCGGTCCTGCTGACGATCGCCTCTCCCTACTTCCTGACCGCGAACAACCTGTTCAACATCGGCGTTCAGGTCTCGATCGTGGCGATCATCGCCGTCGGCGAAACGTTCGTGATCCTGACCGGCGGAATCGACCTGTCCGTCGGCGCGGTGGCGGGCCTCGGCGGCATCCTCGGCACGATGGCGATCGCCAAGGCCGGCCTGCCGATCCCAATCGGAATCCTGATCGCCGTCCTCGCCGGCGCCTTTATCGGATTTGTCAATGGCGTACTCGTCACCCAGATGAAGCTGCCGCCGTTCATCGCCACGCTCGGCACGCTGAGCGTGGTCAGCGGGCTGCCGTTCATCGTCGGAGGCGAAAACGCGGTGTACGGACTGCCGGCCAGCTTCCGGCTGTTCGGCGAGGGTCAGATCGGCCCGATCCCGATGCCGATCATCTACCTGATCGTGATCGCCGGAGCCGGCGGTCTGATCCTCAGGCGGACCAAGCTGGGACGCTATGCGTACGCGATCGGCTCAAATCAGGAAGCCGCTCGGCTGTCGGGCATCCCGCTGAACCGCTACCTGATCGTCATCTACATGATCCCGGCTGCCTTGGCCGGATTCGGCGGGATGATCGCCGCCTCGCTCGTGCACTCCGGCCAGCCGAACTACGGCGTCGGGCTGGAGCTCAACGTGATCGCCGCCTGCGTGATCGGCGGCGCGAGCCTGTTCGGTGGCGTCGGGACGATCGGCGGAACGATGATCGGAGCATTCCTGATCGCGGTGGTCACCAACGGCGCGGTGCTGCTGAACATCACGCAGTACTACCAGCAGGTAATCATCGGCGTCATCATCTGGCTCGCGGTGTGGTGGGATCAGGTTCGCCGCCGGCGACTGTCCGCGGTGTCCGAGCAGTTCGAGCGACGGAAGACCGACGGCGATGATCGCCGTCAAAGGGGCGCCCGGTCCGAGCCGGGGGGCGCCCATGCGTCGTAGCCGTCGTACTCATATTCACAGGCGACTTGTGAGCGCCGCGGTCGCGGTGCTGGCGGTGTTGGCGTCCGGGTGCGCAGCTGTCAAGGACCATAAGGTCAAAGTCAGCTTGCAGCAGACGCCACCGATTCACCTCGCGGTGATCCCCAAATCGGTCGGTCTTGACTACTGGACGAAGGTGCACGAGGGCGCGACGTGCGCGGCGCGTCAGCTACCGGGAGTCAAGATCACCTGGAATGGCGTCACCGACGAGACCGACGTGGTCGGCCAGCTCAACCTGCTCAACAACTACATCGCCGAGGGCGTCAACGGGCTGGTGTACGCCGCCACCGACGCCACCGCCATGACCGAGGTGTCGGACGATGCCACGAAAGCCGGCATCAAGACGGTCTCGATCGACTCGGGCACCACCCCCCAGCCGTCGAACGTCCCGCTGATCGCGACCAACAACATCAGCGGCGCCAAGCTCGCTGCCAAGCAGTTGGCCAAGGCGATCGGACCGGGAGGCGGCAAGGTCGCGATCATCGCCTTCCACGCTGGCAGCCAGACGAACGACCAGCGCGTGCAGGGATTCGAGGAAGAGCTCAAGAAGTACCCGAAGCTTCATCTCCTCGGCATCCAGTACAGCCAGAACGACTACAACACGGCGCTGACGGTCACGGCCAACATCCTGACCGCGAACCCCGATCTCAAAGGCCTGTTCGCGGCCAACGAGGCCAGCGACGTCGGCGCGGTAGAGGCCGTTCGGATCGCGCACCGTGTCGGGAAGGTGAAGATCGTCGGCTGGGACACCTCGCCGGACGAGGTCGACGGGGTCAAGCAGGGCGTCGTCGCCGGGCTGATCTCACAGGACCCGTTCCGGATGGGCTACGACGGCGTGCGCGCCGCGGTCGAGATGCTGCGCCACCAGGGGCGGCCTCACAACGAGAACACCGGCGCGGTGTTCGTCACCCGCCACGACCTGAACAATCCGCTCGTGCGCCAGTTCGTGACCCCGAAGTGTGGATCGCCGCGCCAGGTGGACGTTGGCTAGGTGGCCCCTTTCGCAAAGTACGAAAGAGACCACTGCTCCTCGCGTCGACGCGCATCAGCATTTCTGGAGTCTGGGCGAAGTCGAGTACCCGTGGCTTGCCGGGGCACATTTCGGCGCGATCCGCCGCGACTTCGGGCCATCGGACCTCGAGCCTTTGCTGCGGCGGGCGGACATCGGTCATTGCGTCACCGTGCAGGCCGCGAATTCGCTCGCTGACACCGACGCGATGCTGGCGCGGGCTTCGGAGCATGCGTGGATCTCAGGGGTCGTCGGATGGGTACCGCTGCTCGAGCCTGCGGAGGCTGAGCGGGCGCTCGTGCGCTACTGCCGGCATCCCGCGTTTCGCGGCGTCCGCCACCTCGTCCACGACGAGCCCGACCCCGACTGGCTCGCGCGGGCGCCGGTCCGCGAGAGCTTGACGCTGCTGTCGGATCGCGGGCTCGTTTTCGATATCCCGGCGGTGTTTCCGCGCCACCTGGCCGATGTGCCGCGGCTGGCCGAGCAACTGCCGGACCTGAAGATCGTGATTGATCATCTCGGCAAGCCGCCGATCGCGTCGGGTGCGGTGGAGCCCTGGCGGACGGTTCTGGCGTCCGCGGCCTCGTTTCCGAACGTGTTCGCGAAGGTTTCGGGGCTGAACACCGTCGCCCCCGACCGCTGGTCGGCCGATGATCTACGTCCGTTTGTGGACGTCGCGGTCGAGGCGTTCGGGCCGGGTCGGCTGATGTTCGGCTCGGACTGGCCGGTGTGCCTGATGGCCGGCGACTACTTGCGCGTCTGGGATGAGACGGTCACGGCTCTCGACGGCGTGTCGGTCCAGGAGCGGGATGCCGTGCTCGGTGGAACCGCCACGACGGTCTACGGTTTGGCGCTGTGAGCACGGCGATCATCACCGGCGCGGCCAACGGGATCGGCGCCGCGTGCGCACGGGCGTTCGCCGGCGCCGGCTGGGATCTCGTGCTTGTTGACCGCGATTCGGAGCAGCTCGAACGGTGCGCGTCGGCGTGTGGCGGCGCGGGTGTCCGCGCCGTGACGCTCGCCGGCGATATCGCCGGCCGGTCGCTGAACGCTGACGCGGTCGCGCTTGCCGAGAAGCGGTTCGGCGGGCTCGACGCGGTCGTCGCCAACGCCGGCGTCAACCTGGCCCGCTCGATCGACGACACGGAGGACGAGGACATCGACCGGCTGTTCGCTGTGAACGTGCGTGCCGTCATCTACCTCGCGCAGGCCGCGCATCGCGCGCTCGCACGAACCACGGGCAGCCTCGTCGTGATGGCCTCGAAGACCGGGCTCGTGGCCCAGCGGGATTCGCCGATCTACTGCGCGACCAAGGGCGCGGCGATCCAGCTGGCTCGCGCGCTCGCGCTCGACTGGGCCCCCGAAGGCATCCGCGTCAACGCGGTGTGCCCCGGGATCGTCGACACCCCGATGCTCGAGCACTTCTTCGACGAGCTCCCCGACCCCGACCGTGCGCGAGCGGAGGCCGCCACCGCCCAGCCGCTCGGGCGCCTCGCCCGGCCCGACGAGTGCGCCGCGGCGGCCCTGTTCCTGGCGTCCGGCGGCGCGTCGTTCATAACCGGGGTGGCGCTCCCGGTCGATGGGGGTTTCACGGCGGAGTGAGTCGCCGACGGGGCGCGTGCTGGAAAAGGCCCCACAGTGGGGAAAATCCAGCACGCACCGGCGCGCGGGGCGGCGGCCTCACCGCGCCGGCGTCAGCCCAGGATCAGCTCCTTGTCCTGGTAGTCGATCGTCACCGACCCGAACTTCGACAGCACGTCCGAGCCGAGCAGCCCGAACCCGTGCGCGTTCAGCCCGGCGATCGGCGCGCTCGACACGACGACGTTGGGAAGCGGCACCCCGCCGACGTTCCAGTTCGAGACCCGGACCCGCTTCGCGGTGCTGCAGCCGGTCACGCCGCAGAAACGGTGGGGCTTCCCGACGGTCTTCAGGTGCAGGTGACGGGCAGCGGTGCGGTTGATCACGGTCACGGTCGCGCCGGTGTCGACCAGCATCGGGACCAAATGTCCGTGGATGTACACCCGGACGAGCGCCGCCGTCGCGCCGTCCTTCGACTTGACGATCACCAGCGGGATGGTCTGGGCGGCGTGCGCCTGGACGGGGCGCGCGGATGCCACCCCTCCGGTCACGCCCACCAGCGTCAACGCGCACAGCAGGCTCACGACAACAACCAAACGACGCATCTGTCTCCCTCCCCTTGTCGACCGCAATCGCGCTCCCGGCCCAGATTGACCAAACACGCTACTGCAGAGAGCCGAGCGCAAGCGGCACTACCCGCTCAGCGCCGGCGCGGCGAAGCTGGCCGCCGACCATCGCCAGGGTCCACCCGGAGATCCGGCGATCGTCGAGCAGCACGCCCATCCCGGGCGGTGGCGAGGTCCCGATTCGGAACGCGCCGCGGACGTTCGCGGCCTGCTGGGCGGCGTTCGCCATCTCGCGCTGCGGCGGGCGCTCGGACACCCGCGCCACGAGCCCGACGTAAGGGACGCCGAGGGCGTCGGCGAGCCGGCGGCCCAGCCGCTCGAGCACGTCGCCGAGCCGGACCGACGGCACCGAGGTCACCCAGTCGGCACCGCCGGTGCGCACGATGTCGGCGAGCGCTGCGACGACGTCGTCCTCGAACTCGCCGCCGGCGACGCCGCGCTCGATCGCCGGCCACCAGCCGCCGTCGCCGAACCGCGCGAGCGCCCACCCGGGCTCGACGAGGACATCGGCCGGGATCTTCCGCATCTTGCCCTCGGGGTCCGGCGCCATTTTCTTGACCTCGATCTCGATCGGCGTCGAGCGCAGGTGCCGCCCGGCGGCCTCGACCAGGGCCGGATCGGGTGGCGCGTCGAAGCGTGCTCCGGCGCACACCGAGCAGCGCCCGCAATCCTCGGGCGACGGGTCGTCGAGCTGCTCCTGGAGGACGCGCATCAGGCAGCGGCCGTCGGTCCCGAACGCCGCCATCGCCCGCTGCTCGGCGCGCCGTAGCGCCGTGACCGCCGCGTAGCGTTCGGCGTCGTAGCTCCAGTCGGCGCCGGGGACGAGCTTCCAGCGGCTGCCCGCCCGCGCTACCGCGCCCTCGACGTCGAGGATCTTCAGCATCGCCTCGATCCGGCCCATCCCGAGGTTGACGGCCGGCATCAGCTCGCGGGTCGTGCGCCCGTCCTCGCCGGCAGTTTCGAGCTCGCCGAGCACGGCCGTGACGCGGTCGCGGTCGGGGAACGCCTGCTCGATGAAGAAGTCCTGGATCCGGCGGTCCTCGCCGCCGCGGAGCAGCACGATGTCGGCGTGATCGACGCCGCGGCCGGCGCGGCCGATCTGCTGGTAGTAGGAGACGACCGAGCCCGGCGCCTGGTAATGGACGACGAACGTCAGGTCGGCCTTGTCGTAGCCCATCCCGAGGGCGCTGGTGGCGACGACAGCCTTGATCTCGTTGCGGAGCAGCCGGTCTTCGGACGCGATCCGCTGATCGGTCTCGTGCTCGCCGCTGTACGCGACGGCGCTGATCCCCTGCGCGGACAGGAATGCGGCGACCTGCTCGGCGTCGCGCTTGGTCAGCGTGTAGACGATCCCGGACCCCGGTAGTGCAGGGAGATTCGATGCCAGCCAGGCGAGCCGCTCGGCCGGGCGCGGAAGCTCGAGCACCTCGAGCCGCAGGCTGGAGCGCGCCAGCGGCCCGCGATACGTGCGCAGCGGCTCGCGATCGTCCCTCGCAAGCTGCTCGACCACGTCCGCCACGACCCGGTCGTTGGCGGTGGCGGTCGTGCCGAGCACCGCGACCCCGGGGGGCAGCGCGTCGAGCATGTCCTTGACCCGCCGGTAGTCGGGGCGGAAGTCGTGTCCCCAGTCCGAGATGCAGTGCGCCTCGTCGATCACGAGCAGCCCGACCGACGCCGCGAACAGCGGCAGCATCTCCTCCCGGAAGCGCGGGTTGTTGAGGCGCTCGGGGCTGATCAGCAGCAGGTCGATCGTCCCCGCGGCGAGCCGGTCGCGGACGTCGTCCCACTCGTCCCGATTGGTGCTGTTGATCGTGTGCGCACGCAGCCCGAGCCGCTCGGCGGCGGCGATCTGATTGCGCATCAGCGCCAGCAGCGGGCTGACGATCAGCGTCGGTCCGGCGCCCGCCTCGCGCAGCAGCGCGGTCGCAATGAAGTACACGGCCGACTTGCCCCAGCCCGTCCGCTGCACGCACAGGACGCGAGCCCGGTCGGCGACCACGTCGCGGATCGCCTCGAGCTGGCCGGCGCGGAATTCCGCGTCCGGATCGTCGGTGAGAATTCGAAGTCGATCCAGGGCGGCCGCGGGGATGGTTTCGGGGTCGGTGATCAGCACTCTGACTACAAGAGTCGCATGCCGCCCGGAGATCACCCCCCGAAGCTACCGTCGTAACAAATGCTGCACGTCCACCGAGCCGAGCGCGCGGACCGTCTCGCCGACGGTCTCGCCGACACGTTGGTCGACCCGCTCGCGGACCCGTTCGCGCCCGACGTGGTCGCGGTTCCCACCCGCGGAATCGAGCGGTGGCTGATCCAGCGGCTCTCGACCCGGCTCGGGACTTCCGCCGGCGGTCGGGACGGGGTGTGCGCGAACGTCGAGTTCCCGTTCCCCGGCCGGCTGATCCTGGGAGCGCTCGCGGCCGCGACCGGGATCGAGGCCGACCGGGACCCGTGGCTCGCGGAGCGGTCGGTGTGGCCGCTGCTCGAGGTCGTCGACGACTGCCTCGGCGAACCGTGGCTCCAGACGCTTGCGCTCCACCTCGAGGGCACCCGCGGCGAGGCCGAGGATCCGATCCGGCGATTCGGGGTCGTCCGTCACATCGCCGATCTGTTCGACCGCTATGGGGTGCACCGTCCGGACATGGTGCGGGCGTGGATCGCCGGCGCGGGCGGGGACGCATGGCAGCCCGAGCTGTGGCGGCGGCTCCGCGCACGGATCGGTGCCCCGAGCCCGGCCGAGCGGCTCGGCACCGCGTGCGAGCGGATCCGCGTGGACCCCGGGCTGCTCGACCTCCCGGCGAGGCTGTCGCTGTTCGGGCTGACGCGGATGCCGCGCTCATACCTCGAGGTCCTCGGCGCGATCTCCGCCGGGCGCGAGGTCCACCTGTTCGTCCTGCATCCCTCGCCGTCGCTGTGGCGTCTGGTCGCCGAGGAGCTCGAGCATGGCCCGCCGATCGGCGAGCGTCGCGACGACCGGACGTCGGCGCTGCCGGTCAACCGGCTGCTCGCGTCCTGGGGCCGCGACGTCCGCGAGCTCCAGCTTGTCCTCGCGAACACAGGCGAGGCCGTCGACCACCACCACGCGCTCCCCGCAACCGAAGCCGACACGCTGCTCGGGGCGATCCAGCGCGACATCCGCGAGGACCGCCAGCCCCCCGGGCCGCCGCTCCCCGGCGAGCGCGACGCCCGGCAGGTTCTGAATGCGGACGACCGCAGTCTCCAGATCCACTCCTGCCATGGGCGCGCACGCCAGGTCGAGGTGCTCCGCGACGCCGTGCTCCATCTGCTCGAGGACGATCCGACGCTCGAGCCGCGCGACGTCATCGTGATGTGCCCGGATATCGAGACGTTCGCGCCGCTGATCGAGGCCACGTTCGGGGCGGGACGCGCCGCGGCCGACGACGATGACGATCCGGCGGCCGCGGGCAAGCGCCTGCCGGACCTGCGGGTGAGGCTCGCCGACCGCTCGCTGCGCCAGACGAACCCGGTGCTCGGCGTCGTCAGCCAGCTGCTCGCGCTGGCCGACGAGCGGGCGACCGCCTCGCAGCTGCTCGACCTGGCCGGACAAGAGCCGGTGCGCCGGCGGTTCGGGTTCGACGACGACGACCTGTCGCGGATGCAGGACTGGGTCGCGGCGTGCGGGATCCGGTGGGGGTTCGACGCGCCGCACCGCGAGCCGTACCGGCTCGGCAGCGTCAGCGCGAACACGTGGCGCCGTGGCCTCGACCGGATGCTGGTCGGCGTCGCGATGACCGAGGAGGATCGCCGGCTCGTCGGCGGCGTGCTCCCGCTCGACGACGTCGACAGCGGCGCGATCGACCTCGCCGGCCGGTTCGCCGAGTTCATCGATCGAGCCCGCGCGGCGGCCGGCGCGCTCTCGGGCGCGAAGCCCATGCACGGCTGGACCGAGGCGCTCGCCGGCGCCGCCGACGCCCTCACCGCGACCAGCGAGCGCGACTCGTGGCAGCGCCGCGAGCTCCAGCGGCTGCTCGCCGACGTCGACTCGGACTCCGGGGACGAGGCCGGCCCGACCGGCGCGACGCTCGAGCTCGCCGACGTCCGCGTGCTGCTCGCCAACCGCCTGCGCGGCCGTCCGACGCGCGCGAACTTCCGCACCGGTCACCTGACCGTGTGCACGCTCGTCCCGATGCGCTCGGTACCGCACCGGGTGGTGTGCATCCTCGGGCTCGACGACGGCGAGTTCCCTCGCCGAGCCAGTCGCGACGGCGACGACCTGATGCTCGCCGAGCCGCACGTCGGCGACCGCGATCCGCGCGCCGAGGACCGCCAGATGCTGCTCGACGCGCTGCTGGCCGCGACTGAGCGGCTGATCGTCACCTACACCGGGAACGACGAGCGGACGAACCTGCGCCGGCCGCCGGCGGTACCGGTCGGCGAGCTGCTCGACATCGTCGAGCGCACGGTCAGCTGCGCCGAGGGCTCGGCGCGTGATCAGGTCGAGGTCCACCATCCGCTCCAGCCGTTCGATCCCCGGAACTTCACTCCCGGGCGGCTCGTGCCCGGCCGCTCCTGGGGGTTTGACCCGCAGGCGCTCGCCGGCGCGAACGCGCTGAACCGGCCGCGCGCGCCCCGGCCGCCGTTCCTGCCGGCGCCGCTGCCGCCCCGGGACGACGCCGTGGTCGAGCTCGGCAACCTGATCCGGTTCGTCGAGCATCCGGTCAAGGCGCTGCTGCGCGACCGGCTCGGGATCAGCGTCAGCGAGTTCTTCGACGAGGTGCAGGACGCAATCCCGGTCGAGCTCGACGCGCTTGCGCAGTGGGGAGTGGGGCAGCGACTTCTCGAGGGTGTGCTTGCCGGTGCCGAGCTGACGACGTGCATGCAGGCCGAGATCGCCCGTGGGGCGCTGCCTCCGGGCAAGCTCGCGCGCCCGACGCTGGCCGAGATCGGCGTTGTGGTCGACCAGATTGCCGCGGCGGCGAAGGCGCTCGGGGCCGACCGCGAGCCCGGTTCGCTCGACCTCAATCTCGCGTTGCCGGACGGGCGCACGCTTGCCGGAACGGTCACCGGCTTGTGCGGCGACGCGGTCCGCACGATCTCGTACTCGCGGGTCAAGCCGCGCGAGCGCCTGCGCGCCTGGGTGAAGCTGCTCGCGCTGAGTGCCGCGCGCCCCGAGCGGCCGTTCGAATCGGTCGTGATCGGCCGGGCTCGCGCCGACGCCCGCTGGGCGGGCGTCACGGTGGCGCGGATCGGGCCGCTCGCGGACACCCCTGACGGGCGGCGCGAGGCCGCGCTCGCCCAACTCGCGGTGCTGCTCGACTTGTACGACCGCGGGATGCGCGAGCCGCTCCCGCTCGCGTGCGACACGTCCGCGGCCTACGCCCAGGCGGTGGCGGCCGGCGAGGACGCCGACGGGGCCCTGGCGGCCGCGCGAGGCGCATGGCAGACCGAGTTCCGGTACGACAAGGAAGACCGCGACCCCGAGCACATGCTGGTGTACGGCGATGCGATTCCGCTCGCCCGGCTGCTCGAGGACGGCCCGCGCGGCGACGAGCAGGGATCGAGCTGGGACCAGGCCGAGACGACTCGGTTCGGGCGTTACGCGCTGCGGCTGTGGCGCGGACTGCTGGCGGTCGAGGCGGTGAGCGACCGGTGAGGATGGTCGACGCGTACGCCGAGTTTGACCTGCGCGGTCCGCTGCCCTCGGGCGTGACGGTGCTCGAGGCGAGCGCCGGCACCGGCAAGACGTACACGATCGCGGCGCTCGCGGCGCGGTACGTGGCCGACGGGATACCGCTCGACCGGCTGCTCCTGATCACGTTCACGCGTATGGCGACGGGCGAGCTCCGCGACCGCGTCCGCGAGCGGCTCGTGGCGTGCGAGCAGCAGCTCTCGCGGATCCTCGCCGGCGCGCCCGACCCCCGAGCCGACCCGATCGTGACGCTGCTCGCGTCAGGGCCGTCCGACGAGGTCGCGCGGCGGCGCGACCGGCTCGCGCACGCCGTTGCGGACTTCGACGCCGCCACGATCGCGACTACGCACGGCTTCTGCCAGGAGGTGCTGGCCGAGCTCAGCACGGTCGGCGACCTCGATCGGGAGACGGAGTTCGTCGAGGACGTGTCCGCCCTGCTCGAGCAGGCGCTCGACGATCTGTACGTGCGGCGGTTCGGTCCCCGCGGCGGCGCCAGATTCACGCGGTCGCAGGCGCTTCAGATCGCGCGGGCCGCCGTGTTCAACCCGATGTCCAAGCTCGAGCCCGAGGACGAGCCCGACGACACCACCGCTGCGATGCGCTACCGGCTGGCCCACAGGGTGCGCGACGAGGTCGACCAGCGAAAGCGCCGGCTCGCGATCATGACGTACGACGACCTGCTGACCCGGCTCAACCAGATCCTTGTCGGCCCCAACGGCCCGGTGGCGAGGGAGCGGCTCCGCACGCGCTACGAGGTCGTGCTCGTCGACGAGTTCCAGGACACCGACCCGATCCAGTGGCAGATCCTGTACCGAGCGTTCGCGACCGAGGGTGTGACGCTCGTGCTCGTCGCCGACCCCAAGCAGGCGATCTACGCGTTCCGGGGCGCCGACGTGTACGCGTACCTGACAGCGGCCGCCACCGCCGACGCGCACGCGACGCTGCGGGTCAACCGGCGGAGCGATCAGCCGCTGCTCGACGCGTTCGACGCGTTGTTCGCGCAGGCGCGGCTCGGCCACGAGGAGATCGTCTACCGCCAGGTGAGAGCCGCGCCCGGGCACCAGACGAGCCGTCTGCGCGCCGCGCCGAGCGACGCCGCGCTCCGTATCCGGGTCGTGCACCGCGACGAGCCGACGGTCGAGCAGACCAACTACGGGTACGCCCGGGCTCCGTCGGCGCGTGCCCACGTCGCGCGCGACGTCGCCGCCGACGTCGTGCGGCTGCTGTCCTCGAAGGCGACTCTCGAGCATCGCCGGCCCGACGGCGAGCCGACCGTCACCGAGCCGATCTGCCCGCGGGACATCGCGGTGCTCGTCCGTACGCACGCAAACGCCGACCTCGTGTGCGAGCAGCTGACCGCCGCACGCGTGCCGGCGGTCATCAACGGCGGCGGCAACGTGTTCGGCACCGCGAGCGCCCGCGCCTGGCTGCGACTGCTCGAGGCGCTCGAGCGACCCGCCTCGACGATCCGGGCCAGAACGGCCGCGGCGACGCCGTTTCTCGGCTGGAGCGGCGAGCGCATCGCGACCGCGCCCGAGCCCGACTGGGAGCAGGTTCACCAGCGCCTGCATCGCTGGGCCCGGATCGCCCGCGACAGCGGCGTCGCCGCGCTCACCGAGGCGATCACGGTCAGCGAGGACCTCGCCGCGCGCGTGCTCGCCGATGCCGGAGGCGAGCGCCGGATGACCGACCTCGACCACCTCGCGCAGCTGCTCCATCACGCCGCCACGACCGAGCGTCTCGGCGTCACCGCGTTGCGCGGCTGGCTCGCGGAGCGGATCGCCGACGCCGGACGCCAGGACGCCGAGGACGAGCGGACGCGCCGGCTCGAGTCCGACGCCGAGGCCGTGCAGGTGCTGACGATCCATCGCAGCAAGGGCCTCGAGTTCCCGGTCGTGTACTGCCCGTTCCTGTGGGAGCCGAGCTACATCGCGCGCGACCCGGAGCCGGTGTTCTTCCACGACCCGGCGTTCGGGTTCCGGCGCACGGTCGACGTCGGGCTCGAGGGGCGCGCCTGGAGCGCCCACGTGCGCCGGCACCGGATCGAGCAGCGCGGCGAGGATCTGCGTCTGGCGTACGTGGCGCTGACGCGCGCGAAGCACCAGGCCGTGATCTGGTGGGCGGGGTCGTTTGACAGCCGCTACTCGCCGCTCGGGCGACTGCTGTTCAACATGAGCGACGACGGCGATGTCGCGTGCGACGGCAACTCGACCGCGAGCGACGTCGCCGCCGACGCTCGGTTCGCCGAGCTGGCCACAAAGGCCCCCGACGGCGCCGTTGGGGTCGAGCGGTCCTCGCTCGGGCTCCCTTCGACGTGGAGTCCGCCGATCGAGCCGGCGGCCTCGCTGACGGCCGCGACGTTCGATCGCCGTCTCGACCTGTGGTGGCGGCGGACCTCCTACAGCGACATCACCGCCGAAGCGCACGACCCGCTCGTGGCGAGCGAGCCCGAGGCGCCGGTGCTGAGCGACGAGCCCGAGATGCCGGCGCCGGTGTTCGTGCCGGGCGCCGTCCAGGTCGATCCGGCTCGGGGCCGCGAATCGCCACTCGGGACTGCGCCCGTCGGAGTTGACTTCGGAACGTTCGTCCACACGGTGCTCGAGGCGACGGATTTCGCGGCACCCGACCTCGACGCTGAGCTCTCCGAACGCGTCGCCGGCGCGCAGTCATGGCGTGCACTCGATCTGGGCGAACCGGATCTGGTCGTCTCGGGCTTGCGATCCGCGATCGAGACGCCGCTCGGGCCGGTCGCCGGCGGCTTGCGCCTGCGGGACGTAGCGCGCGTGGACCGGCTCGACGAGCTCGAGTTCGAGCTGCCGCTCGCGGGTGGCGATGACCCGACGGGCCGGCTGACGCTGCGGGCGATCGCCGCGGTTTTGCGCGCACACCTGCCCGCCGGCGATCCGATGGCCGGGTACGCCGCGCGCCTCGAGGACCCGGCGCTGAGGTCGCAGGTGCGCGGCTTTCTCACCGGCAGCATCGATCTCGTGATCCGGATTGGGTGCCCGCCCACGCCGGGGGTGGGTGGGGTGGGCGGGCCTCGATTCTTCATCGTTGACTACAAGACGAATTGGCTCGGCCCTGCTGGCGAGCCGCTGACGCTCGGGCATTACCAGCCAGAGGCGCTCGCGGCGGAGATGAGCCGCGCTCACTACGGGTTGCAGGCGCTGCTCTACACGGTCGCCCTGCACCGCTATCTCCGCTGGCGGATGCCGGACTACGAGCCCGGCCGTCACCTCGCCGGCGTGCTCTATCTGTTCGTTCGCGGCATGGCCGGCGATTCTTCGGACTCGGGCGTGTTCGCGTGGCAGCCGTCGGGAGAGCTCGTCACCGCGCTCAGCGACGTGCTCGACGGGAGCATGGGGTGAGCGCGCTCGCTTCTGATCCGTTCCAGGCGCGGCGCGCGATGGGCGCCACCGGCCTGCTCCGTGAGTTCAACGACATCGGTCTGCTGTCGGCCGCTGACGTGCACGTGGCCACGCGGCTCGCTGGGTTGGGCGGCGAGGCGAGCGAGTCGGTCGCGCTGGCCGTTGCGCTCGCCGTTCGCGGCCCCCGGCTCGGGCACGTGTTCGTCGACCTCGCGACCGTTCGCGACACGGCTACGGTCGAATCCGACGAGCCCGTCGACCTGTCGGATCTCCCGTGGCCTTCCGTCGAGGAGTGGGTGGGCGCGTTGGCCGGGAGCGCGCTGGTGGCGGTGGGCGAGGACGATGCCGGCCCCGGCCCCGGCGCCGGCGACTCGCGACCGCTGCGGCTGCTCGGGACACGGCTGTATCTCGATCGGTATTGGCGCGAGGAGCGCGCGGTCGCCGCCGACCTGAACGAGATGACCGCGAGCAGCCGGCTCGAGGTGATCGCCGGCGGCCCGGGAACCGGGAAGACGACGCGGGTCGCTCATGTCGTCGCGGAGTTGATCGAGCACGCCGTTCGATCCGGTCCCCACCCACCCCGGCCGCCGCTGATCGCGCTGGCGGCGCCGACCGGCAAGGCGGCGGCCCGGCTGCAGGAGGCCGTCCACGAGGAGACCGCGCGGCTGCCGGTCAGCGACTCGGTGCGAGAGCTGGTCCTGGGCCTGCGCGCGTCGACGCTCCACCGGCTGCTGGGATGGCGGCCGGGAAGTCACAGTCGGTTCGCGCACGACCGCGGCAACCGCCTCCCGCACGACGTTGTGATCGTCGATGAGACCTCGATGGTGTCGCTGTCGCTGATGGCGAGGCTGGTCGAGGCCGTGCGTCCCGACGCGCGGCTGATCCTGGTCGGCGACCCCGGTCAGCTCACGTCGATCGAGGCCGGCGTCGTGCTCGGCGACATAGTGGGGGATGATTCACGTCAGAGCCCTGCCCCGGGCATCGTCGTGCTCGACCGGGTTCACCGCTACGGCGGCGGGATCGCCAAGCTCGCCGAGGCGATCCGGGCCGGCGACGCCGACGCGGCGGTGGCGGCGTTGACCGCGGCCCCGGGCGAGGTGACGTGGTTCCCGGTCGACCCGCACGAGAGCGAGACCGGGCCGGCACTGGTCCGGGAGCGCGCGGTGGCGGCGGGAAGCGCCGTGTTCGCAGCGGCCCGAGCCGGCGCCGGCGAGGACGCGCTCGAGGCGCTCGGGCGCTTCCGGCTGCTGTGCGCTCACCGGCGGGGCCCCTACGGCGTCAGCGACTGGACGTCGCGGCTGATGGGGTGGCTCGCCGGCGAGCTCGCGGACCTCGACGTCGACCAGCGAGACTACGTCGGCCGGCCGCTGCTCGTGACCGAGAACGACTACGAGCTCGGCCTCTACAACGGCGATACCGGCGTGATCGTGCAGAGCGCCCGCGCGCACCCGACGGCCGTATTCGAGCGCGGTGGCCAGCTGCTCCACTTCAGCCCGCTGCGGCTTGGCTCGGTCGAGACCGTGTACGCGATGACGGTCCACAAGAGCCAGGGCTCGCAGTTCGACACCGCGGCCGTCGTGTTGCCGGCGGTGAGCTCTCGGTTGTTGACTCGCGAGCTCCTGTACACGGCGGTCACCCGCGCGCGCCGGGAGCTGATCGTGGTCGGGGCCGAGGAGGCCGTTCGCCAGGCGGTCGAGCGCCCGGTGGCGCGCGCGTCGGGGTTGCGAGAAAGGCTGTGGACACACGGGTAGGCGCGGTGCGATGATCGGGGGATAGGGGCACGGGACGCCACGGATGGGTTCTGAGCGTTCGACGAGGAGGACTGATGGCACAGCGTGTGGAGATCCCAGGGAGTACGCGTGAGGCTGACGCCCAGCATCAGCGAGTCGGAGAGGTGAACCGGGACGAGTCGATCGAGGTGACCGTCTATCTGCGCCCGTCCGGATCGCTCGACTGGGTCGATCAGGAGGCCGGGAAGGCGCCGGCGGAGCGGCGGACGCTCTCACGCGAGGAGCTCGCGAGCGCGACCGGCGCGAGCGACGAGGACATCGCCGCCGTGCGCAAGTTCGCCGGCGAGTACGGCCTCGAAGTGACCGCCGTCGACCAGGGGCGCCGGGCGATGACGCTGCGAGGCACGGTGCAGGCCGTCGCCGACGCGTTCGGGGTGGAGGACCTACAGCTTTACGAGCACCCAAGCGAGGGAAAGTACCGCGGCCGGCAGGGGTCGCTGACGGTGCCGACCGAGCTCGGGGGCGTGGTCACCGGCGTGTTCGGCATCGACAACCGGCCACAGGCGCGGGTCCACTTGCGGCGCCGCAAGCCCCACCCCGCCGATCCGGCGTACACGCCGCCGCAGGTCGCGGCCGCGTACAACTATCCCTCGGGCGTCGACGTCTCGGGTGAGGCAGCCGGGATCCTCGAGCTCGGTGGCGGGTTCAGCCAGACCGACCTCGACACGTACTTCAAGGGCCTCGGGCTGGCCGCGCCGAGCGTCACCGCGGTCAGCGTCGACGGCGGCACCAACTCACCTGGCACCGACACGAACGCCGACGGCGAAGTGATGCTCGACATCGAGGTGCTCGGCTCCGTCGCCGCCGGCGCGAAGATCTTCGTGTACTTCGCGCCGAACACCGATCAGGGCTTCATCGACGCGCTGTCGACCGCGGTGCACGACGCCACCAACAAGCCGTCGGTCGTCTCGATCAGCTGGGGCGGGCCGGAGGACTCCTGGACGGCGCAGGCACGGACGCAGATGGAGCAGGTCATGACCGAGGGCGCTGCCGCCGGCGTCACCGTGACGGTCGCCTCGGGCGACGGCGGCTCGACCGACGGCGAAACCGACGGCAAGCAACACGTCGACTTCCCCGCCTCCGCGCCCCACGCGCTCGGATGTGGCGGCACCAAGCTGAGCATCGAAAACGGCAAGATCGCGAGCGAGGTTGTCTGGAACGAGCTTCCCAGCCACGGCGCCGGCGGCGGTGGCATCAGCATCGAGTTCGCGGTGCCCTCCTACCAGTCCGCGACCAAGATGCCCGACAACGTCGACACCGGCAAGCCCGGACGCGGCGTGCCCGACGTCGCCGGCGACGCCGACCCCGAGACCGGCTACACGATCCTCGTCGACGGCAGCCAGCAGACGATCGGGGGCACGAGCGCGGTGGCGCCGCTGTGGGCCGGCCTGATCGTGCTGCTGAACGCGTCGCTCGGCAAGCCCGTCGGGTTCCTGCAGCCGCAGATCTACGCGCCGGCGGCCGCCGGCGGGTTTCACGACATCACGTCGGGTGACAACCCCGCCTACAAGGCCGGGCCGGGGTGGGACGCGTGCACCGGAAACGGGTCGCCGGATGGGGCGGCGCTGTTGAAGGCGCTGGGCGGGTAGCCGGCGCGAGGGTCCGCGCGGGCGTGGTGGTGGGGGGTGCCGGCGCGGGCGTGGTGGGTCATATGCGCACACTCGACCCGTGCCCGCAGTCGAGTGTGCGCAGATGCACGTATGTGGGTCACAACGGACATCTCGGCGCTGCGGGGCGTGCCGAGTGTGCCGTTGTGACCCAGGATCCGGCGTCGCATTAATTGTCACTGTTGGAACGAATGCGTCTTGTTCTGTAACAGGCGATGACGTGACGCTGCCAGGGTGGCGTGGGAGATCGAGTTCACACCCGACGCGGACCGGTGGCTCAACGGCCTGAGCGAGAAGGACGCCCACCGGATGGGGGCGGCAATCGATGCGCTACGAGAGGAGGGGCCGCACCTTGGTCGAGAGCGCGTGGACTCGATCCGGGGGTCACGCCACCACAACATGAAAGAGCTCCGTTCGGCGGGAGGTCACCTGCGGGCGTTGTTCGCGTTCGATCCGCGCCGGCGGGCAGTGATCCTGCTCGGCGGAGACAAGACCAACGACTGGAAAGGGTGGTACGTGCGCAACATCCCACTCGCTGACAAGCTGTACGACAAGCATCTGCGTTCGATCGGAACTGGAGAGCGATGGCCGGCCCGAACAAGAATTGGCGAGAGATCCGCGAGCAGAGGTCGCTGAACGAAGCGCGGGTCGCCATGTACCGGCGGCTGATGGACGTCGAGGCTTGCCTCGACGACGTGCGCCGGCGGCGGGGCCTCAGCGACACCGCGCTCGGTGATGCGATCGAGGCGAGCGAATCGGCCGAAGGGGATGGATACGAGGACGTCTACCTCGACGTGCTCACCCGCTATGTCGCCGCGCTCGGCGGTAACGTCGAGATACGCGCGATCTTCCCCGAGGAGACGATCACGCTTTTGCGGCAGTGAGGCTCAGCCGAACTCGACGCCCTGCGCCAGCGGAAGCTCGTCGGAGTAGTTGATCGTGTTGGTGGCGCGGCGCATGTACGCGCGCCACGCGTCCGAGCCGGATTCACGCCCGCCACCGGTCGACTTCTCGCCACCGAAGGCGCCGCCGATCTCCGCGCCGGAGGTGCCGATGTTGACGTTGACGATCCCGCAGTCCGAGCCGTCGGCGGCGAGGAAGCGCTCAGCCTCGCGCTGGTCGCGGGTGAAGATGCTCGACGACAGGCCCTGGGGTACGCCGTTGTGGAGGGCGATCGCGTCCTCGAGCTCGCGGTAGGTCATCACGTAGAGGATCGGCGCGAACGTCTCGCGGCGGACGACGGCGGTCTGGGCGGGCATCCGGACGAGCGCAGGCTCGACGTAGTAGGCGTCGGGGGCGCCGTCGGCCGGCCGACGCTCGCCGCCGGCGACGAGCTCGCCGCCGTCGGCGCGGGCCTCGTCGAGGGCCTCGACCATCCCGCGATACGCGCGTCCGTTGATCAGCGGGCCGACGAGCGTGCCCTCGGCCGACGGGTCGCCCACTGGGAGCCGCCCGAACACGTCGCGCAGGCCGGCGACGAGCTCATCGGCGACATGCTCGTGGGCGATCACCCGTCGCATGCTCGTGCAGCGCTGGCCGGCGGTCCCGGCGGCAGCGAACACAATCCCGCGCGTGGCGAGCGCGAGGTCGGCCGACGGCGCGACCACCGCGGCGTTATTGCCCCCGAGCTCGAGCAGGCAGCGGCCGAGACGGGCGGCGACGCGGGGCGCGACCTCGGCGCCCATCCGCTCCGAGCCGGTGGCGCTGACCAGCGCGACGTCGGGGCTGTCGATCAGCGCCGCGCCGGCGCCGGCATCCGCGATCACCAATTGATGCAATCCAACCGGAGCGCCGCTGTCCGCGCCAGCGCGGTCGAGCAAGGCAGCGCACGCCATCGAGGTCAGCGGGGTCATCGGGGAGGGCTTCCAGACGACGCTGTCGCCGCAAACGAGCGCGATCGCGGTGTTCCACGACCACACCGCTGCCGGGAAGTTGAAGGCCGAGATCACGGCCACCACCCCGAGCGGGTGCCACGTCTCCATCAGGCGGTGGCCCGGGCGCTCCGACGGCATCGTCCGGCCGTCGAGCTGGCGCGACAGCCCGATCGCGAAGTCGCAGATGTCGATCATCTCCTGAACCTCGCCGAGGGCCTCTGACGGGATCTTCCCGGCCTCGATCGTGATCAGCTCGGCGATGTCGGCCTTGTGCTCGCCGAGCAGCACCCCGAAGCGCTTGACGAGCGCGCCGCGCGCCGGCGCCGGCACGACTCGCCAGGACGCGAACGCGGCCTTGGCCGCCGCGATCGCGGCCAGGATCTCGGCCTCACCGGCGGCGGGAACCTCGAACAGGTCCTCGCCGGTGATCGGGGACCGCGCCATGACCACGGGTCCGGAGCGAACGTCAACCACAGCGCCGCAGCGCCGGGCGGCGTCGCGCGCCCGGGCGCGAAGCGACTCGGTCGAAGGCACCGACAGCGGGTCAGAGCTCATGCGCGCCGGTACCACCGCGGCGACGTGGTCGGAGGAGGTTTCAGCCGCGCGCGGACGATCAACATGCGGGCCTCGTCGCCGGCAACCGACCGGCGCAGCTCGTCCTCGAACTCGGCCCCGAAGCAGTCGACCGTGGTCGCCGGCACGCCGAACGACGCGGCGAGCGCGGCGAAGTCGGGCTGGACCAGATCGACGCCGAACGGCTCCTCGCCGGACAGGACCTGGTCGAACCGGAGCATGCCGTAGCCGCCATCCTCGACGAGCACGATCGTGAGCGGAATCCGGGCCTCGACGACCGTCGCGAGCTCGCCGCAGGCATACATGAAGCCGCCGTCGCCGACCACGCATACGGTCGGGCCGGCGCCGGCGAGGCCCGCTCCGACCGACGCCGGAAACCCGAACCCGAGCGTGCCCCAACCGAGCGGATAGGCCAGCTTGCGCGGCTGGGGCGGCTGCCAGTAGCCCGCGATCCAGTAACCCGGGATGCACATGTCGGTGACGAGCACGGTCTCGGGCGGGAGCGCGCGGTGGAAGATCTCGAGCATCCGGGCGGCCTGCTCCTCGTCGTTCCGTACCCACGCCGCCACGTCGGCGCCCACCGCAGCCAGCCGGCGCTCGAGCTCGCCGAGCCCGTCGCGCGCCTCGACCCGCGGGAGCAGCTGCTCCACCACGGCGCGCGCGTCGCCGACGAGGGTGACGTCGGACGCGTAGCTCTTGTTCGCGTCGGCCTCGTCGACGTTGACGCTGATCAGCGCCGGCGGCGCCGGCATCTGCCAGTTCTGGGTGTTCGTGCCGTCGAAGTCGGTGCCGATCGCGAGCACGAGATCGGCTTCGTCCCACAGCGCGCCGACCGGCTCGGCATGCGGCGGTCCCTGGACCGCGCACGGATGCTCGGGCGCGAGCAGCCCGCGGCCCATGAACGTCGTGATCACTGGCGCCGCCAGCTTCAGCGCCAGCTCACCCACGATCGGTCCCGCGCCGGCCCGGAGCGCACCGCCGCCGGCCCAGATCAGCGGACGCTCGGCGTTCGCGATCCGGCTCGCAGGCGCGCTCCACCCCCACTGGGGGCTCGAGGGAGTTCAGACTTGCTGCGCGTGGCGGCCTGGGATCGGACGCAACCGGGTGCGTGAGCAGGTTGGTTGGCACGCCCAGGTAGACGGGGCCCGTGGGTGCGGCGAGCGCCGCCGTGCCGGCATCGAGTACCGCGTCGCCGATCTCCTCGGCGGTGTCGACCAGCCGCGCGGCCTTCGTCACCGGCCGGAACATCGCGGTCTGGTCGCGCGTCTCGTGCAGCGTGCCGCGGTAGACGCCCTCACGGCGGAGCGCGGTGGAGATGTCGGTGGCGATCACGAGCACGGGGGAGCCCGCCGCCATCGCCTCGCCGGTGGCGCCGAGCGTGTTGGCCGCCCCCGGGCCGGTGGTGACGAGCGCGACCCCGAGCCGGCCGGTGGCGCGGGCGTAGCCGTCGGCCGCGTACGCCGCCGTCTGCTCGTGGCGGACGCCGACGAGCCTGATGTCCGACTCCGACAGCGCCTTCCAGATCGGGAGGTTGTGGACCCCGGGCAGCCCGAACACGAGCTCGACGCGGAGCTGCTGGAGCATCTCGACGAGGCGCGTGGCCCCCGTCGCGGTCGTTGGCGTTATCTCGATCACACCCGTATTACTAGACGATGTTGTACTCCGGCCGCAGCGCGGCGGCGTCGAAGCGCTCGACCGATAGCGGCGCGATGTCCACGAACGTCGGGCGCCGCAGGACCATGCCGCGGAGGATCTCACCGACTGCGGGGCCCTGCAGGAATCCGTGCCCTGAGAATCCGGTCGCGTACAGAAATCGCGAAACGCCGGCGGCCTCGCCGATGATCGCATTGTGGTCGGGAGTCATCTCGTACAGCCCGGCCCAGCCGCCCCGGATGCCGACGTCGGCGATCCGCGGCGCTCGCCGGCGCACCACCTCCATCAGCCCCGGGATCCAATCGTCGGTGGTCTGCACGCTGAACCCCGCGGTCTCGGCCTGATCGGACATGCCCATCAGCAGGCCGGGGCCCTCGCGGTGGAAATAGAAGCTCGACGCGAAGTCGATCGTCATCGGCAGATCGGCGGGCAGGCCGTCGACCGCGTCGGTGAACAGGATCTGGCGCCGCATCGGGGTGACGGGCAACTCGACCCCGACCATCGCGCCGCAGCTTCGGGACCAGGCGCCGGCGGCGCAGATCACCGTGCTGGTCCGCACCGGCCCCTCGGACGTCACGACCGACGTGATCCGGCCGCCGCCGGTCTCGATGCCGACGACCTCGCAGCCGGTACGGATATGCGCACCGTGGCCGCGGGCGGCGAACGCGTAGCCCTGGACGACGCCTTCCGGGGTGGCGTGGCCGTCGCCGGGCGAAAACGAAGCGGCGAGCATGTCGTCGCCCTCGAGCAGCGGGCACAGCGCGCGGGCCTCGTCGGCCGACACGATCCGCGAATCGAGCCCGCACTCGTTCTGGAGCGCCACGCTCCGCTCGAACTCGTGGACGTCCGGCTCGCGCGTGAGGACGAACAGGTATCCGACCTGCCTGAGCTCGATCTCCCAGCCCGGGCGCCGTCCGAAGTCGCGAAACGCGGCCAGGCTGCGCATGGCGATCTCGATGTTGAGCGCGTCCGAGAACTGCGTGCGGACGCCGCCCGCGGCCTTGGAGGTCGAGCCGCTGCCGAGCTCGGCGCGCTCGATCAGGACCACGTCGACGCCGGCCTCGGCGAGGTGAAAGGCGGCGCTCGTGCCGATCACGCCACCTCCGACGATGACGACCGAGGCCGACTCGGGAAGGGGTGGGCGGCGCCGCGCCATCGGACGATTCTCGCGCGTTTAGTGGACCCGTCCGCCAGTCCTACGGCATTCGAGCGGCCCCTGGCGGCGCTGCCACGGGCCTGCGGCCCGCTCGGCATCCGGCCTCGCCGGACCGGGCCGCGCCCGTGTCGTCCGGCTGTCCTCGGATCCTCGCGTAGCGCCGCTACGCGTCGGATCCTGCGTCCTCGCGCAGCATCCACCAGTGACCACTCTCGGTGCCGCACGACTTACGGCCGAGCCCACTACTGCCCGAACAACCTCGTCAGCAGCGGCGTCAGCGATCCGTGCAGCGCGTCGTACTCGCTCGCGCCGGCCCCGCGCGTACACACGCCGTAGCCGGGGTCCTGGCCGTTCTCGGCTTGCCGTAGCGGTGACACCGGGCCGGCGACGTGCACGTACTTGGTGTTCACCTGAGTCAGGGTGTCGGCGGTGGCGTCAACGACCTCGACGCCGTGCTTGGCCTCGCCGAAGTGACCGGGCCAGCACGACCAGCTCATCTGCCCGAGATCGACGAGCGGCGTGCTGACGGCGCGAAATGCATAGCGGCCTCCGCCGCACGCGACCCAGTCGTAAAGCGCGCCGCCGCCCTGTGAGCGTTTGAAACCCCCGCACGTGTTCGGATACGAGGGGTGACCGCCGATCGCGGCCTGGACGATCGGGTGTAGACGCCCAGGACCGTCGAACGTGAGCTTCTTGCTGTTCCAGTAATAGAACACGCCCTCGTTGGCGTGACGGGCCGTATAGACCGCGACCGGCTTGAGCGTGTGCTCGTCGAGCAGGACCGTCACGTGCTCCCAGTCGCCCTGGTGCAGGTCGACGTTCTCGATGTCGCCGGCGACCGGAGCGCCGTTCATCAGCGAAGACCGAGTCACGAGCGGGTAATAGTTGTACGGGTAGAAGAACCAGTACTGCAGGCCGATGAGCCCGTCGGAGAGATCGGGGATGTCGCCGGGTGAGGACACCGCACGGACCGTCGGCCACGCCGGCAACTGCCCTCCGACGCCACCGAAATGCACCGGGCCGGCGTAGTAGAAGTACAACTGGGCGCTGCGCCAGGGGTTGAGGATTCCCGGGTCGGCGAGCCAGTGGCTGAGCGAACCGGTGGCGGTGTGCTGCCCGGCCTCGAACGCGCGGAACTGGGCCGCGGGCTTTTCGGTGAGCGCGCTGGCCTTGACGTTGGCGGTCGTCGGGTACCTGAGGTAATCGGCCGGCTGACCGGTCGCCGGCAGTGCCGTGATCGGCTTGCACGCCGTCGAGGTGGCGGGGGTGACGAGGCACGTTCGCGTCCCGTCAGGTCCGATGTCGGCGAGCAGCGCCCCGACCGACACCGGCCAGAAGCGGTCGGCGACCGAGACCTCGAGCGTCGGCTGGTAGAGGCGTGCGAGCCGGGCGATCCTCGGGTCGGTGGTCTGCTCGATCGGCGGGTCGCCGTCGGCGGCGCGTCCTCCCGGCGGGGCCGGCCCGGCGATCGCGCCGGCGCCGAGCGCCGGGTCCTCGGTCCCGGCCACGAGCGTCGGCGGCGGGGCGCCATCGCACGTGGCCTTCCGAGCGTGCAGGTTCGGCGCGATGATCGCGTGGGGCCAGTCGACGCCGACCAGGTTGAGCACGAGCGCGGCGAGCGTCGGCCGGTCGCCCGAATCGAGCGCCGCCGTGCCGCCGGTCGAGACCCGGTCGGTGCGATTGACCAACACGGTGGCCAGCCGCGCATCGTTCGACGTCGCGTTCGCGATCGGGGTGCACACGATCACATGCACGGTGTCACCCGACCGTGCGAGGCTGCCGCCGATGATCTGTGCCGACGCGGTCTGGACGGTCACGCCGTCGAACGACACCGGTGGCATCGCGAGGTAGCCGACGGCGACCGCGGTGTACATCGCGGCCATCAGCCACGGCAGCGGCGATAGCAGGCGCAGCGCCAGCGGCTCTGACGCGTTGGCGCGAACGAATTTCCGCCCCAACGTCGAGATGATCGCGCCGGTGATGACCAGCAACCCGACGGGTGGCGACGACACCAACGCAAGCAGGGCGACGAGCACCCACGACAGCGTGTGCACGTGTGGATGCGCGTCGAGCGGTCCGAGCGTCGTCAGCACGCGGTGGACCACCAGGAAGGCGATCACGCTCGCCGGCACGACCGCCCACCACGCGGACTGGAACGCTGCGACCGTCTGCCCGACGCCGAGCGCGATCACACCGGCGAGGACGAGCAGGTTGAACCCGGCGAGGATCTGGAGCAGGCGGTTTCCGGCGGGAGTCTCGGTGACGTGGCCCCGCCCCGCCGTCTCGCCGACGGCCTGTGCGTGCTCGTCGGCAGCGACAGCTTGAACGTCCGCGGTGGCCTGGAAGCCGGTTGCCATTCGCTCGCGCGAGTCCGCGACCATCGTCAGGCCGGCAGCCCTGCTGACGGTCGCGAGCGACTGTTCGCGTTTCGCCTTGCTGCGAGTGCTCACGTGTGTGTACCGCGCCTTGCGCGCGGCTCGGCGCTGCTCGCCGTCGGCGCCGTCCGCGTGCAGCGAGTCCCAGGCCTTGCGGACACCCCCCTTCTCGACGATGTCCTGCCAGTCATGGCCGTGGTAGCCCCAGCGCCTCCAGGCAGCGAGGTAAGCCGCGCCGCAGGAGACGACCAACGTCGCGCAGCCGACGCCGGTGACGATCAGCCCTGTGAGGAAGCTGTGCCAGATCGGCACCACGAACAGCCCATGCCCAGGTGACAGTCCGGCCACGGCGAGGCGAAGCCCGGTCGTGATCACCCCGATCACACACGCGAACACCAACAGTCCGGCGACGAGCGCGACTGCGATCCAGACGACGCGTCGCGCGTCCGAACCCGCCGCGCCGGCCTCCCCCCTCGTAACCGGCGGCTCGTCCGTCCCGGTTGCCCCGTTTGGTGTCATTCGCCCCTCTCCCCGCGGCTATCTTCGCGAAAGCGCGCGGCGATGGCAAGCCGGGGCGGGTCAGGCTTCGTACAACGCGCGCAGTCCGGGCGCCAGATAGCCCGGCAGGTTCATCTCCTGCGCGACGCGGTCGAGCCACCCGGAATCGTCCGCGACGGTGAGCGCGTCGATCTCGATCGCCGACAGCAGCGAAGATATCGGCGGCGCATCCGCTTCGGGCGTGTCGACCGGCCCGGTCACGTGACCGTCAAAGGCCAGATGCGGACGCTGGGTGAAGTCGGTGTGCTCGAACTCGTCGAGCGCGAGCCGCGGGTGTCCGGCGTCGACCTCGGGCGCGGCCGCGAGCGCCTCGGGGCCGCGCTTACGCTCCTGCTCGAGCCGGATCGCCTTGATGTTCGCAAGAGCATCGGCGAGCTTGTCCCGAGCCGCGCCGTAGCCGAGCGCGGCGACGTCGGGATCCTCGGTCGCCTGCGCAAGGTACAGCACGCGCGGCTGGCCGCCGACCGTGAGCGTCTCGAGGCCGGGACCGTCGGTCGTCATCGTCGCCGGCGTGCCGTACCGCGGGGTGCCGTTGATCGCGACGAGCTGCACAGAGCGCTCGTCGCCTTCGAACAGCGGAGTCAGCGGCGCGGTGTCGTTCTGGCCCGCGACGACGACCAGGTCCGCGCGCTTACCGACCTCGAGTGAGCCGACGGTCTCTTCCCACCCGAGGATCTTGGCGCCCGCGGTCGTGGCCAGCCGGATGATCTGCTCGTCACCAAACACGTTCTCGTTGTTCTGGCTGTAGACCCGGGCGACCTTGAGCTCACCGAACAGGCTCTTGCTCCCGCTGGTCGACCAGTCGGACCCGAGCCCGATGCCGATGCCGGCGCCGAGCGCCGCGGCGACGTTCGCCGTCTGCCCGTAGAGCAGGAGGTTGCTGAACGGCGACCACACCATCGAGGCGCCGTGGCTCGCCATCACCGCGAAGTCGGCGGGCGCGAGCGCGACGCTGTGGATGCCGGCGAGCGACGGTGCGATCGCCCACTTACCGCCTCCAAGAGCGAGCGCCTCGAAGTGCTGGTGGGCGGCCGTGTCGGTGCCCTCGCTCAGGTGCAGCAGGAAGCACGTCTTCTTCTCGATCTCGGCGAGGAACGCCTGCGGGTCGCTCGCGTCGACGTCGGCGATGCGGCTGCCGGCTTCGGGCAATTGCTTATCGCCCGTCTCCTCGACGTTGCGGACGATCCCGCGGTAATAGCGTCGGACGCCGGGCGCGCTGAACAGCGCGATCCCCTGCGTGGTCGTAACCCCGCCGACGAGCGCCTTGCACTCGACGTAGCGGACCAGCGCCGGAAGCAGGTCGGTGGCCTCGCCGACCGTCTTCATCGGCGCGGTGACGAGCTCGTGATACGCGGGTGTGTTGCCCCACTGGTTCCGGTTCGTGTACCGCTTCGGGACGCTCCACAGCGGCAGCGCGTTGTACGCGAGGTGGTTGTGGAGCTCGATCAGGCCCGGGAACACGGTGCCGCCGGTCTCGAGCGGGACGACGCCGGCGAAACCGTCGGGGGGAGCGTCGGCGCGCTGGGTGATCGCGGCGATCGCCGCATCGGCGATCCATATCACGCCGTCCATCACGATCGTCGAGCTCGGGTCCATCGTCACGATGCGCCCGCCGAGCGCCCATTTGGGGCTACCGGCGGGGTCGATCGGTCCGGCACCGTTAGGCATACGCCTACCGTACACAGACGGGCCATTCGGAGGTAAGCTTTTCGCGCACGGGCCCGGGGCGCACCGGCCCGCGCAACGGTGGTCGCGATGACGCACGAATTTGACCCAGGCCCCTTGGGCGAGCCGTACGCCTCGCTGGTGGGCGCGTACCCCGGGGCCGACGTGTACCCGCCGGCGGCGTTCCGCGTCGAGTGGGGCCCGATCTTCCATCGCGGACGGCTCGACGGCAGCGCCCGGCTCCTCGTGATCGGGCAGGACCCCGCGCAATCCGAAGCGGTCGTCCGTCGGATCCTCGTCGGCGAAGCTGGGCACCGCACCCAGGGTCTGATCGCCAAGCTCGGCTTCGACCGCAGCTATCTGCTGGTCAACACGTTCCTGTACTCCGTTTACGGCCAGAACGGCGGCGACCAGCACAAGGACGACGCGGGCATCGTCAGCTATCGCAACAGCTGGCTGCGGAGCATCTTCGGCGGGAACGTCATCGAGGCCGTGGTGGCGCTCGGGTCGCTCGCCGACGACGCGTGGCAGAAGTGGAAGCAGACGCCGGTCGGGCAGACCTACTCGCCCGCGTACGCGCACGTCACCCACCCCACCGAGCCTGAGAGCAGCTCGGGCGGCGACCCGGCGAAGCTCAAGGCCGCGATCGCGGCGATGCTCCAAAACTGGAACCAGGCGCTCGCAGCGCTGCATCCGCTGATCGCCCACCCGGACACGCCGGGTCCGCTCGTTCCCTACGGCACCTCGTTCGCGGCCGGTGACCGGATCGAGATCCCCGAGTTCGACGCGCCGGCGGGCATCCCGGAGTGGATGCGTTCGCCGGCCGCGTGGGCACAGCGCGTCGGCGATACCGCGGCCCAGAAGCGCGCGAACATCACGATCACGATCCCGGCCGGCGTGATCTGATCCTGACCGGACGGGGCACCAGGCCCCAGGGATGCCGCGAAGCGGCCCCAGATGCCGTTTACGCTACGGCGCCACTCACGAGAGAGGAGAGAGCGTGGCAACTGTCGAGACCGTGCGAGGGCCGGTGGAGCTGAACGACCTCGGCCGGACGCTCATGCACGAGCACGTATTCATCATGCAGCCCGAGGCGCTCCAGAACTGGGGCCACGCGTACGGTCCCCGCTACTGGGACGAGCAGGCGCGGATCGTCGACGCGGTGAAGAAGCTCGAGCGGGTGCGCGAGGCCGGGATCAGCACGATCGTCGACCCGACCGCTCCCGGGCTCGGGCGGTACATCCCGCGCATCCGCGAGGTGTCCGAGGCGGCCGACGTCAACATCATCGTCGCGACCGGGTTGTACGCGTTCCTCGAGCTGCCGAACTTCCTCGCCTACCGGAGCGTCAGGGCGATCGCCGAGCTGTTCATACGCGAGATCCGCGAGGGAATCGACGACACCGGGGTGAAGGCGGCTTTTCTGAAGTGCGCGGTCGAGCGACATGGGCTGGTCGGCGACATCCCGCGGATCATCGAGGCGATTGCGATCGCCGCCACCGAGACCGGCGCGCCGGTGATGGTCCACACCAACGCCGAGCAGCGGACCGGGCTGCTCGCGCTCGACTCGCTCACCCGCCACGGCGTCGACCCCAGCCGCGTCGTGATCGCACACATGGGCGACAGCAACGACCTCGACTACCTGCGGCGCGTCGCGCACGGCGGCGCGTGGCTCGGGTGCGACCGGTTCGGCATCGATCACTTCAACCCGCTGGCCGACCGGATCCGGACGCTGGTCGCGCTCGTCGGCGAGGGCTACGCCGACCGCATCCACCTCTCCCACGACGCGGCGTGCTTCCTCGACTTTTTCGTCGGCAACCCGGCCTTCGCGAACGAAAAGCCCGACTATCTGCTGATCTCGACCGAGGTCCTGCCGGCGCTGCTCGAGCAGGGTGTCACCCAGGAGCAGATCGACCAGATGATGGTCGCGAACCCGGTGGCGTTCTTCGGTGGCGGTACTGCGTGAGGGTGCAACCGGCAAGCGCGATCGAGCGCTCGCGGCTCCGAGAGCTGTTCAACCAGGGCTTCTCCGAATACCTGGTGCCGTTCCAACTCGACGAGGCCGCGTTTCGCGGCCACCTCGACTGCAACGACATCGATCTCGACTGCTCGCGGGTAGCGATCGACGACCGGCCGGCGGCGCTCGCGCTGATAGCGCGACGCGGCCCGTCGGCGTGGGTCGGTGGCATGGGCACGGCTCCGACGCACCGCCGCCGAGGTCTCGGCGAGCGCGCGCTCACAGAGGGGCTCGACGCCGCCCGCAAGCGCGGCTGCCGCGAGGCCTGGCTCGAGGTGATCGACGGAAACCAGGGGGCGATCGCGCTGTACGAGAAGCTCGGCTTCGAGGTCGTGAGGGACACGGTCGTGTGGTCGCTGGCGCCCCGCCGGGACGGCGTCCCGCCGGCGCGGCCGGTCGACGCCGAGCCCGCCCAGGCCTGGATCGGAGCGCATCGGGAGAGCCGCGAGCCCTGGCAGCGCGCCGACGAGAGCGTCAGCAGGATGCGCGCGCGGGGAGCGCCGCTCCGGGGGCTGATGATCGACCGCGGCGACCAGGTCGGCGCCGCGGTGGTGTTCCGCGAGGACCCCGATCAGGTCGCGGTCCTGCAGATCGCCGCCGTCGACGCGGACGCCGCCGGCTACGCGCTGCTGGCGGCGGCCGGACCGGATCGCGGGTTGCGGCTGTCGAACGCGCCGGTGGGGGAGGCGCCGGCGCGCGCGCTCGAGCGTCTCGGCGCAACTCCCAACATCCGCCAGCACGAGATGCGGCTCGCGCTCTGAGGCGTCGCTGCGGTCAGCGCTCGGCGCGGTCGACGGGCAGCGCGGCGAAGCTCTGGCTCACCGGCATCAGTTCGAGGACGTTCACGTTGACGTGCTCGGGCTGGGAGGTAACCCAGTCGACGGCCGCCGCGATGTCTTCGGGGCCGAGCGGCTGGGTGCCCTTATACACGCCAGCGGCCTTGTCGGTGTCGCCCGCGAACCGGACCTTGGAGAACTCGGTGCCGCCGATCAGGCCGGGCTCGATGCACGTGACCCGGATGCCGGTGCCATGCAGGTCGGCGCGCAGGCCGAGGCTGAACTGGTGCACGAACGACTTGGTCGCGCCGTACACGTTCCCGCCCGGGTACGGATAGGTGCCGGCGATCGAGCCCATGTTGACCACGTGGCCGCGCCCGCGGGCCACCATCCCCGGTAGCACGGCGCGGGTCATGTACACGAGGCCCGTGCAGTTCGTCTCGATCATCCGCTCCCAGTTGTCGAGCACCCCGTCCTGCGCGGGCTCGAGCCCGAGCGCGAGCCCCGCGTTGTTGACGAGCACCTCGACGTCGGCGAAGGCGGGCGCAAGCGACCCGACTGCGCGCTCGACCGCGTCGTTGTCGCGGACGTCGAGCACGATCGGAAGGACCGAGCGCTCGCCGAAATCGGCCACGAGGCCGTCGAGCCGGTCGCCCCGGCGCGCCGCCGCGACGACCTTGACGCCGGCGGCCGCGTACCGACGGGCGATCGCCTCGCCGAGGCCCGAGCTTGCGCCGGTCACGAACGCGACACGAGGCTGCATGACCAGAGATCCTAGGATGCCCGGATGCCCGACACGGCGCCGGCCCATCTCGACGACCTGGACACGCCGTCTATGACGGTCGACCTCGACGTCTTCGAACGCAATGTCAGGTCGTGCCTGAGCCGCCTCGAGGGCGTGAACGTGCGGCCGCATCTGAAGACCGCCAAGAGCCCGGAGGTGGCGAGGCTGCTGCTCGATGCCGGCGCGCGGGGAGTGTGCGTGGCCAAGCTGAGCGAGGCCGAGGTGATGCTCGCCGGCGGGATCGACGACGTGTTGATCACGACTGAGATCGCCGGGGCCGTCAAGGTGCGCCGGCTCGCGCGGCTCGTCGATGAGTGGCCGGCCGCGCGGATCCGGATCGTCGTCGACTCGTGGGACGGAGCGTCGGCGATCGACACCGTGCTGCCACGGGCACTCGAAACGCTGATCGACGTGAACGTCGGGCAGAACCGGTGCGGCGTGGCGCCCGACGACGCGCTCGCGCTTGCCGACCGGATCCGGGTGCTCGAGCGGCTCCGGCTCGCGGGGCTCCAGGGGTATGAGGGCAACCTTCAGCACGTGCGCGACCCGGACGAGCGCCGGGGGCTGTGCGACGTGTCGATGGATCGGCTGGCGGGAGTCGCTGAGCAGCTGCGCGCGGGCGGTCACACGGTCGAGGTGGTGAGCACGGGCGGCACCGGAACGGCCGAGTTCTGCGCGGCACACGACGCGGTCACCGAGGTCCAACCCGGATCGTTCGCGTTCATGGACGCCGACTACCTGGACACCGACGGCCTTCCGTACGAGTCCTCACTCGAGGTGATCGCGACCGTGATCAGCCGGCCGGCCGCCGACCGCGCGGTCATCGATGCGGGGCTGAAGACGCTTTCCGACGATTCCGGCCCGGCGCGCCTCGTCGGCGTCCGCGGCTGGAGCTACCGGCACGGCGGTGACGAGCACGGTGTGCTCACGCCAAGCGGCGAGCCCGACGCGCGCGATCTGCGCGTCGGCGATCGTGTCAGGCTGATCCCGTCGCACATCGACCCGACGATCAACCTCCACGACACGATGTACGCCCACCGCGGCGGCACGGTGGAGGCGGTCTGGGCGGTGGCTGCGCGCGGGAAGGTTCAGTAGCTAACTGTCGAACCCGAGGCCGAGCCGGTCGAGCGTTCTCAGCCAGAGTCCGCGGCGGCCGTCGTGGCGATCGGCGGCGGCGAGCCGGTTACGGGTGAGTTGGATCACGCCCGTGCGGAGGGGCTCGGGCGGGAACGGCAGAGGCCGCCGGCGCACGATCGTGAGCGCGGTCGCCTCGCTCGTGCGTCCGTCGAGCAGGTCGAGCCCGATCCGGCCGCCGAATCGGCTGGCGCCGACGCCGAGGCCGGTGTAGCCGAGCGCGTAGGCGACGCGGCCGCTCAGCGCCGTGCCGAAGAACACCGAGAAACGGCTGCAGGTGTCGATCGCGCCACCCCAGCGATGGCTGAAGCGCAGGCCCTCGAGCTGCGGGAACGTCGTGAAGAAGTGCTGCGAGAGCTTGGCGAACGTCGGCTCGTCGTCGTCGAGCTGTGGGCCGACGGGCCCGCCGTAGCGGTAGACCGCGTCGTAGCCGCCCCACAGGATCCGGCCGTCGGCGGTCGGACGGTAGTAGTGGAACTGGTTGCCGAGGTCGCTGACGCCCTGCCGGGCCGGCCATCCGACCGCGGCGCGCATGCGCTCGTCGAGCGGCTCGGTCACGAGCACGTAGTCGTAGACCGGCGCGATGTACCTGCCGATCGCGCGCACCAGCGGCGGGTAGGCGCTCGTCGCGAGCAGGACTCGGCGCGCATTGACGACCCCGCCCTCGGTCACGACCGACACGCCGGTGGCCGTCTTTCGGAGTGAGCGGACCGGGCTGTACTCGTGTGCGCGGACGCCGGCGCGGACCGCGGCCGCGCGCAGGCCGTCGGCGAGCTTGCCGGGGTGAACGAGCGCCGACCCGGTCCTCGTCCACAGCGCGCCGAGGTATGTCGGCGAGTTCACCTCGGCGCGGACCTGCTCGCGGTCGAGCAGTTCGGCGTCGTGGCCGAACCGGCGCACCAGCTCGGCTTCCTCCTCGAGGTCTGCGAACTCGCGCGGCTCGAGCGCGACGATCAGGTCGCCGGCGGCCTCGAACTCGGCGTCGATTTTGAGCCGCTCGACATCTGCGGCGAGCGCGTGAAAGTTTTCGAGCCCGAGCCGCTCGAGTTGGTCGAGCTCGGCGCCGAAACGCGACAGGCCGTTAGCGATCCCGTGCGTGAGCGATGACTGCACGAAGCCGCCGTTGCGCCCGCTCGCGCCGGCGCCGCAGCGGGTCGCCTCCACGAGGACGACGTCGCGCGCCGGGTCGAGCGCTTTCGCGTACAGCGCCGCCCACAGTCCGGTGTAGCCGCCACCGACTACGCAGATGTCCGTCTCGAGCGTCTCGTCGAGCGGCGGGTGCGGGTCCCGCGCGGGCAGCGTGTCGAGCCAGAACGACCGGTTCACCGCGTCCGCGTAGGCGGCCTTCTGGTGTGCGGTCGGGGGAGTCTGGGGCCACGGCGAGGGCAAGCCGCGATCCTAGAGCCTCCGGGACGGCGCTTCAGGGGTGGCGCTTCAGCCCGCGGATGATCGCGTCGGCGTCGCGGTGCGGAGCGCGGACGGCGATCCCGACGAGGTCGAGCTCCTCGGTGGCCACGGCGCGGACCGCAGCGCGGTTGTCCTCGTCGTTGCCGGTGGCGAACATCTCGCTCGTGTAGATCGCGATGGGGACGCCGCGGCGGTCGGCGCGTTCGCGCACGGTCTGAAGCTTGGCGGCAGCCGCTTCAAGGACGAGCACGGGTTGGATCAGGAGCGGCAGGTAGCGGCGCCCGTCGGCATCGACGTAGTCCTCGCCGATCGCGGCGGGGCCGGCCTGCGCCGTGATGCCGCTGACCATGAATGCGGTGACGTTCAGCCGCTGCCAGGTCGCGAGGTCGTCGCGGACGACGACTGCGATCTTCGTGTCGAACTGACCAACGCCCATGAGCGACATGATCGCGGCCGTCGGGGCCCGTGTCTTGAACGTTGTTGCGCTTGGCTGCGCGGCGTCAGGACGCGACCGCGCGGGCGTAGCGGCCGGGCGTGACGCCGACCGCGCGCTTGAACACGCGCGTGAGGTGTGGCTGGTCCGCGAAACCGCAGGCGGCGGCCACCGCGGCTGGGGCCGCGCCGGTGGCGAGGAGTCGCCGGGCGTGATCGACCCGCAGGTTGGTCTGGAACGCGTGCGGGGTGACGCCGTTCTGCTCGCCGAACCGGCGGACCAGCTCGAACCGACTGAGCCCTGCGTCGGCGGCCAGCTCGGCGAGCATCACCTGCTGGTCCCAACGGTCGGTGAGATACCGGCGGGCGCGGCGGACCGCGGTGTGCTCTGCCCGCTCGCGGCCACGCGCCGGCGGTCCGGGGCGCAGGTGTGGCGCCAGCGCGGCGACGGCGCCGAGCAGGGCCTCGTCGATCGCGAGCTCTCCCGCGGGCTCGGCGGCGAGCGCGGCGTGGGCGCGGACGAGCGCGCCGCGCAGCGCGCGGTCGCGGAACACGACCCAGCGAGCGGCACGCGGCGCGGCATCGTCACGCTCGGCCCAGTCGTGCAACAGCCCGGGCTCGATGTACAGCACCTTGTACGCCCATCCCTCAGGGACCGCGGCCATCCCGGTGTGGACCGCCTCGGGCTCGAGCACGAACAGCTCGCCCTCGCAGGCACGCTGGTGCGTCGCATCCAGGTCGAACCGGGCGGCGCCGCGCTCGACCACCGCCACCGTCCAGGTCGGGTGCGAGTGGGGCCGGTACGCATGGCGTACGAACCGGGCATGGAGCGCCTCGATGCCGTCAAGACCTTTCGGTCGGAAGTAGGTGGAGTACTCAGCCACCGCGAGGCGAAGGTTAGGGAGCGCGAGAGCGTCGCTATCCTCGGTCCGCGCTATGTCGATCAGCACCAATCAATTGAAGAGTGGCAATCACGTCGAGGTGGACGGGACCGTCTACAAGGTGATTGAGTTCCAGCACGTCAACCCGGGCAAGGGCGCGGCGTTCGTGAGAACCAAGCTCCGCCGGGCAAGCGACGGTGCGGTCATCGACAAGACGTTCCGCGCCGGCGAGAAGCTGCGCTCGGTTCGCAGCGAGGCGCGCCGGATGCAGTTCCTCTACGCCGACGGCGAGGCCGCGCATTTCATGAACACCGAGACCTACGAGCAGATCGAGCTTCCCGAGGGGACGCTGAAGGACGCGCTCAAGTGGATCAAGGTCAACGACGAGGTCGAGATCCTGTTCATCGACGACCAGGCGAGCGATGTCCAGGTCCCGGGGTCGGTCGACCTCGAGGTGACCCAGACTGATCCCGGCCTGCGCGGCGACACCGCGTCGGGGGGCGGGACCAAGCCGGCCACGCTCGAAACCGGCGTCGTCGTACAGGTGCCGCTGTTCATCTCGATCGGCGAGACGATCAAGGTGGACACGCGCGAGGCCAGGTACCTGTCGCGCGCGTGACCTCGAAGGGCGCGGTGCGCGCGATGGAGATGGTCTACGGCAAGCACTCCGTCAGGGCGGTGTTCCTCGAGCGTCCCGGGGACGTGCGGCGCGTGGTCCTCGGCGGCAAGCCCGAGTACCACGCTGACACGATCGAATCGGCGCGACGGTTGGGCGTCGAGCCCGAGCTGGTCGCGTGGCCGGAATTTCGTCGCGAGACAGGTCTGACCGACGACGACAAGCACCAGGGCGTGTGCGTGTTCACGGCCCGACGCGCGGTGTACGGCGAGCACGACCTCGACCGGCTCGCGGACGGTCGCCTCGTCGTCGCGCTCGACCAGATCTCCGATCCCCAGAACCTCGGCGCCGTGCTCCGGGCCGCTGCCTTCTTCGGAGCCGACGCCGTGCTCCTGCTCAAGAACCGGTCCGCCGAGCTGACCTCGAAGGTCGCGCGGATCGCGGTCGGTGGCGCCGAGTTCGTCGACGTGTTCCGGGTCACGAACCTGGCGCGCAGCCTCGACATCCTGCGCGAATACGGCTTCTGGGTATACGGGCTCGACGAGCGCGGCGAGCACACGCTGCGCGAGACCGAGTTCGACCGCAAGTCGGTGCTGGTCGTCGGCGCCGAGGGCCAGGGGCTACGGCAGCGCACGCGCACCAAGTGCGATGCGCTCGTGCGAATTCCGGGCGGACGCGAGGGGGTCGAGAGCCTGAACGCCGCCGTGGCGACCGCGATCGCGCTGGCGGAGATCGCCGAACGGTCGTGACCGGTCGCGTGGCGGTCGTCACCGGCGCAAACCGCGGCATCGGGCTGGAGGTGGCTCGCCAGCTCGCCGCCGGGGGAGACACCGTGATCCTCACGGCCCGTGACCAGGCCAAGGCGAATGACGCGGCGGACGGTCTCGCCGGGAGTGTGGTCGCCCACCGGCTCGACGTCACCGACGCGGCCAGCGCCGGTGCACTCGCGGACTTCATGAGCGAGCAGTTCGGCCGCATCGACGTGCTGGTCAACAACGCCGCGATCCATTACGACACGTACCAGCAAGCCGCCACGGCCGACCTGTCGATCGTGCGCGAGGCGCTCGAGACGAACCTGCTCGGCGCCTGGCAGGTCACGCAGGCGCTCCTGCCGCTCCTGCGTCGCAGCGAGCACGGCCGGATCGTCAATGTCTCGAGCGAAGGCGGCTCGCTGGCGAGCATGGGCGGCGGGATCCCCGCGTACCGCATAAGCAAGGCTGGGCTCAATGCGCTCACCCGAATGCTCGCCGCCGAGCTGCGCCGCGACCGGATCCTCGTGAATTCCGTCTGCCCCAGCTGGGTCGCGACCGAGATGGGCGGTCCGGGCGGACGTCCTGTCCGAGATGGCGCGGCGTCTGTCGTCTGGGCCGCCGACGTGCCCGACGATGGCCCCACCGGCGGCTTCTTCCGAGACGGGCGCGTTGTGCCCTGGTGAGCGCGTGTTACCGCGCGCACGCACCAGAACGCATTAGGTGACGTTTTTTTGCCCGCACCCCCTTGCATTTATCCGATCGCTGGGTTACCCTGGCGATGCAGCAAGGAGAAGAACCTAATGCTCATGCTCATCGCGACATATTCATTCTCGGCCAAGGCGGATCGTCACGCGGCGCAGCTGCGCGGTGCCGACGCCGGCACGCCGCTCATGAATGTCACCCTTGCGGAGAGGCTCGCGCGCTAGACCTAGCGCGACATACCGAACCAAATCGCGAGGGCGACCCAAAGGGTCGCCTTTTTTATTGCCCGCTCGCGGTCAGGTGACACCGCGAGGGGCCCAATCGACTTACACATGCGTGTGACACGCATGTGACATATCGCGCTGCCTGAAGAGGCAGTCCGCGTAGACGTACCCAAACCAACCCAAAGGAGACCTCTCATGAGAGGAAATCCGCAGGCGGTTAGCGCACGCCTGCTCTCAGTTGTTCCCGGACGGCGATGGCCCTCGTGGTCCCCGCCGATCCCAAGGCAGCGCATCGCCCCCGAGCGGAGTGCGCGCGTCAGCCCGGTCGAGCGCATCTCGATGATCGAGCGGCGCGAGGCGGAGGAGCGCGCGGCCCGGCGATCCGGACGATACGCGGCCGAGGCGTCGTATCTGGGACGCCGGTGGTAGCAGTGTGGCAGTCGCCGCCCCCGGACTGGCCTGGTCCCGCCGCGCCGGTAGCGGGACGAGTGGTCGCCCCCGTGAGTACGAACGCGCCACGAGCGCGAGCGGATTTGCGGGGGCGGTCACTGGGCTCACCGCAAGGGCGGCGGTCACTTGGCCCACTGCAGGGGCGGTCACTAGGCTCACCCGGGATGTCGCTCATCTATCGGGTGATGTACCGGGTCGGGTTCACCCCGTGGGACACCGGCGCGGTGCCGCCGGAACTCAGCGCGATCGTGGAGGGCGCCGGCGCGTTACCGGCCGGCCGCGCACTCGACATCGGGTGTGGGACCGGCACCCAGGCTGTTTACCTCGCACGCCTCGGGTGGCGGGTCACGGCCATCGACGCCGTCGACCGGCCGCTGGCGCGGGCACGCGCCCGGGCTGGCGCCGCGGCCGTGACCGTCGATTGGATCAAGGCCGACGTCGCTGAGCTCCCCAGCCTGGGTCTCGAGCCCGGGTTCACGCTCGCGTTCGATCGCGGGTGCTTTCATGGCCTCGACGATCGCCAGCGGGCCGCGTACGCCGCCGGCGTCACGGCGCTCGCCGCGCCGGGCGCGACCTTGCTGATGATGGCTTTCGGTCCGAACCGGGTGCTGGCCGCGCCACCCGGGGTGGAGGAGAGCGAGATCGTCGCCCGGTTTGACGGGTGGGAGCAGTCGTCGGCGGCGCCCGACACCGAGGGCGACCCGGCGGGACCGATGCGCAACATCCCGCGTCACTGGTACCGGCTGATCCGCCGCTAGGCGCGCCGGCTCGCGCCCCGGGGGAGGGCGACCAGCCGCGCAACCGACCGACATGCGTCCAGATCCGCGCCCTTTTCGCGTGCGCGCGAGGGCGCCGGCCGGTAGGGGTGTATGCGCCGCTCGACAGGGCTCGCGTCGGGCCCGGGGCTCGGTCGCGCGCTCACATTCCTGCTGCCGCTGCTCGCGGCGTGCGTACTTGCAGCGCCGGCGCAAGCCGGCGCCGGCTCGCATGCGGCTTCCGCAACGGCGATCGGTGGCGCGCGCGCCGGCGTCCGCTCCCAGCCGGCCAGCGAGCAGGCGATCGCGAGCGCGCTGTGGCAGTCGACCGGCCTGACCCCCTCGCAGGTGACGTCCGAGGCCGTCTGCCCGCCGGTGCCAGCGGGATTCGCGCGGTGCGCGGCCGAGGCGCTCGTGCGTCGCTCGGACCACGCTCGCGTCCGACCGCACGTCCACGGTGGTCCGACCTTCACGCAGGTGTTCCCGACCGGTGCGCGCGGAATCCCGTCGGCGCGCCCGGCGGACGCCGCCACCGGCGTGGCGCCGCCGGAGCCGGGTACGCCGGCGTGGTTGCAGCAGGCCTACGACCTGACGTACCTGTCGCAGACCGCCGGCGTCGACGACACGGTGGCGATCGTCGACGTCGGCGACGATCCGACCGCTGAGTCCGACCTCGGCGTATTCCGCAGCGCATACGGACTGCCGGCGTGCACGACGGCCGACGGGTGCTTCAAGAAGGTCAACCAGAGCGGCACCTCGTCGCCGCTGCCGACGGCCGCGGGCTCCGATTGGCAGCCCGAGGAGTCGCTCGACCTCGATGCGGTGTCTGCGCTCTGCCCGAACTGCAAGATCCTGCTGGTCGAGGCCAACAGCAACAGCGACGGCGACCTCGACGATGGTGTTATCGAGGCGGCGACCTTGAACGCCAACCAGATCTCGAACAGCTGGGCCGCCCCCTCGGGGTCGCCGATCGGTGGGACATACACGTTCTCGACGACGGCCGTGATCGCCGCCACGGGCGACAGCGGCTACGTCGGCAACGGCACCGACAACTATCCCGCGGCGCTTGCCGGGGTGACCGCCGCGGGCGGCACCAGCCTCGCGCCGGCCACCGGCGGCGGGAGTGCCCGGGGTTTCAGCGAGTCCGCATGGTCGCTCGAGGACGGCTGGGGAGGCGGGTCGGGCTGCGACCTGAACGAGCAGAAGCCTCCGTATCAGCACGATGTGGGCTGCACCGGACGCGCCTACTCGGACGTGTCCGCCGACGCCGATCCCGACACGGGCCTGATGATCTACGACTCTGAGACCGGCGGCTGGTGGCAGTACGGGGGGACGAGCCTCGCGTCGCCGCTGATCGCCGCGTACGAGGCGATCACCGGCGTCGACACCGGCGTCGACGGTCCGACCCCGCAGTGGGCATACAACGACAGCGCGTTGCTGAACGATCCGACGAGCGGCTCGAACGGCGATTGCGACTCGGCGATCTTTTACATCTGCGACGCCGGCCTCGGGTATGACGGCCCGACCGGGATCGGCTCGATCTCGGGGGCGGTCGTGCAGGGTGCGCCGGGAATCGGCGGTCCCTCGTTCGGCTACGGCATGGGCAACACATACACCGCCGGCGTCGGGCCGACGACGGCGACGCTGAGCGGCGGCGTCTACCCGAATGGACTCGACACCACGTACTACTGGCAGTACGGACCGACGACCTCGTACGGCTCGCAGACCGCCGGCGTCGACATCGGCGCGGGGCAGGCGCCCGTCTCGGCGACGGGTGCGCTGTCCGGCCTCGCGCCCGGGACCACCTATCACTACCGACTGATCGCGCACAACACCGACGGGTGGGCGTACGGGTACGACTCGGAACTGACGACGCAGTCCGCGCCGGTCAACACGATGCTTCCGGTGATCGGCGGGCTCGCGCTCCAGGGGCAGACGCTCTACGCCTACCCGGGCGGCTGGACGCCGTCCGGCGCCTCGCTGTCGTATCAGTGGCAGCGCTCGCCCGACGGCGTCGCGTGGACAAGCATCGCCGGCGCGATCGGGTCGAGCTACACCCTCGGCGCGGCCGACGGTGGCGACGACGTCCGCCTGGCGGTGACCGCCGTCAACTCGCTCGGTCAGTCGACAGCGGTCAGCGTCCTGGTCGGCCCGGTGCCCGCGTCGGCCGGCCCCGCTCCCGTGATGACCTTCGCGGCGCCGCGGTGGACCGCGCCGCCGCGGATCTCCGCCGCCCCGGGACGGGTCGGGACGACGCTGAAGATCACTCCCGCGACGTGGACCGGATCGCCGCTCCAGAGCAGCGTCACCCAGGTCATGCGGTGCACGAACGCGTGTGTCGCCGCCGGCCCGTCGAACGCCTCGACCTACAAGATCACACCGGCGGACGTGGGCTCGGTCCTCTGGGTGAGGCAGACCGTGTCCAACGTCGCCGCCGGCGCGGTTGTGTGGTCGGCCCAGTCCGTCGGCCCAGTCGTGTCGTCATACTCGGCAGCGGTCCTGCTCTCCGGCGGCCAGTCCCCGGTGCGCAACTCCCGCGGAACGGCCCTGGCGTTCGCGCGGATCACGCCTCTGTCGGCGGCGAGTGACGCACGACGGTCACGGGCCGGGTCCCGAGTGCTTGCTCTACGCCGCGCGCGCGGGGTGAGCGGCCAGGTCACGGCGTGGGTGTGCTCGGTCGCGGGCAAGCTGGGCGGCCCGCCCCCCAGGTGCACCGCCCGGATCTCGCTCCGCGCCCAGGCAAGCGTGCGGCTCCCCACCTCGATGACCGGCACGGTCCGGGTCGTCGTCGTCCGCCGCGGTGGCTGACGCGCGCTAGCGTTCGGGGCGATGACGGGCGTCCAGGCCCTCACCCCGACACGCACGATCGGCGCCTCGCGCCCGGCTCCGATCGAGATCGGGATGGTGCGGCGCATCGCCGATGACGTGCGGCGCGAGCGGCGTGTGCGCCGGCGAGCGAAGCTGCCGGCGGGCAGCACCGCGCCGAGCTTCTCGAATACGCGCAGGATCATCTCGGACCCGCTGGGGTTGCTGCTCGAGCACGAGCGCCGATTCGGCCCGGTGTTCACGATCCGCCTGCTGCACGAGCCGATCGTGTGGGCGATCGGCGCCGAGGTCAACCACCAGATCCTGGTCGGCGAGTTCGACGCGTTCTCGTGGCGGGACGGGCGCTTCGCCGATCTGTGGCCGCTGCTCGGGGACGGGATGCTGAACATCGACGGCCAATACCACCGCGACTTCCGGATGCTGATGCTGCCCGCCTTCCATCGCGAGTACGTCGCCGGCGTCGCGGAGACCATGATCGAGGAGGGCGTCGTCGCCGCAGAGTCGCTCGTCGACGGACAGGTGCTCGAGGTCTACCACTGGACCCGTGAGCTCGCGCTCCGGATCGCTCTGCGCGGCCTGCTCGGGCTCGACGCCGCCAGCGGGCGCGAGCAGGCGCTCGCCGAGGCGTTCGAGGACTCGCTCGCGATCCACGGCGAACCGGTCCTGCTCCAACTGCTGCCGGCGGTCGGCAGGACGCCGTTGGCGCGCGCGGTCGCAGCTCGCGTCCGGCTCGACCGGCTCGTCCGCGCCGAGATCGAGGAACGCCGGCGCCGCGGAGATCCCGGCCGGGGCGTACTCGGGTTGCTGCTCGCCGCCACCGACGACGCGGGGGCGCCGCTGCCGGTCGGCGTGGTTCGTGACCAGGCGGTGACGCTGTTGTTCGCCGGGCACGACACGACCACGACCACGTTCACGTTCCTGCTCCACGAGCTCGGCCGGACCGCGCCGGCGCGCCAGGCGGTCGAAGATGAGCTCGATCAGGTGCTGGGCGGTCGGCCGCCGACGCCGGCGGAGCTCGACGGCCAGGCGCTGCCGGTGCTCGAGCGGACGCTGAAGGAGACGCTGCGGTGCTATCCGCCGGCGTGGGTCGGTCCGCGGCGATGCACCCGCGACGTCACGCTCGCCGGGGTGCCGGTGCCGGCGGAGGTCGGCCTGCAGTACTCGTCCTGGGCCACCCACCACCTGCCGAACCTGTACCCCGATCCGTTCCGTTTCGACCCCGACCGGTTCCTGCCCGAACGCGAGGCCGCGTTGCCTCGCGGCGCCTACATCCCGTTCGGCGGAGGTTCGCGCATGTGCCTCGGCAAGCGCTTCGGCGAGTACGAGCTGCGCGCGCTCGCGGCCGTGCTGCTCACCCGCGTGCGGCTCGAGCCCCAGTCGGCCGCGGAGCCGCAGATCGTGACCACGCCGACGCTTGGCCCCAAGGGCGGTCTGCGGTTCGTCGTGCGCGGCAGATGAGCGATCCGGTCCGGGTCTGGGTAGTACGTAAGCGATGAGCGACGACGACGACCGGTTCACGGCTTGGACTCGGACGGAGGAACAGACCGAAGGCGCTCCGGGTGAGCCGGCTTCATCCGGCTCCGGATTCGCGCCCAAGAAGGAGCGCCGGTTCGCGGCGATCGTATGCTGGCGGCGCCACCTGCTATCGCTCACCGGCAGGCGGGGCGTGCTCGAGCTGAAGGGCGACGTGGAGAACACCGCGACGCTCACCAGCAACCGCGGCGAGGTCCTGTTCACGGCGCCGATCGGCAAGATTCGGTGCCGGCGCAGCTGGCCCTACTGCTTCACGATCGAGTGCGACGGGAAGCGGTGGCGGATGTGGGGGATCGGAGTCAACAACCGCAAGCTCGCGCTCCGCCAGCTCGAGGTCGCCAAGCGGGACAACGTGTTCACGCTCCTGCCGATGCCGCCGGGCATGAGCGAACAGCGATACCTCCAGATCATGAAGAACAAGATGGCCCAGCAGAAGCTGTGGCGCGAGCTGTGGCTGATCGCGCTGAAGACGTTCGGCGCCCAGCAGATCTAGGCTCACCCCCCGGGTCCGGGCCCCGGCCACGTTCTATCGTGGACATGACGCTGTACTGCGAACGAAATGGAGCAGTCATGAAAACGCGCAAGCTCGGATCGCTCGAGGTCTCGGCCCTCGGGCTCGGCTGCATGGGGATGTCAGCGTTCTACGGCTCGGCCGACGAGGCCGAGGCGACCGCGACCATTCAGCGAGCCCTCGAGCTCGGAATTAACTTTCTCGACACCGCGCAGCTGTACGGGCCGCTGACCAACGAGGAGCTCGTCGGGCGCGCGATCAAGGGGCACCGCGACGAGTATGTGATCGCGACCAAGTTCGCCCGGCGCATGGACTCCGCCACTGCCGGCGACATGTCGACGATCGGCAAACTCGACGGCTCGGGTGACCACGTCCGCACGTCGATCGACGGCTCGCTCAAGCGCCTCGGCACCGATCACGTCGACCTGTTCTACCAGCACCGGGTCGACCCCAACGTGGAGATCGAGGAGACCGTCGGGGCGATGGCGGAGCTCGTCGAGCAGGGCAAGGTGCGCCATATCGGCCTGAGCGAGGCGGCGCCGGACACGATCCGCCGGGCTCACGCCGTCCACCCGATCACGGCCGTACAGACCGAGTACTCGTTGTGGTCGCGCGATCCTGAGAACGGGGTGCTGCCGACCTGTCGTGAGCTCGGGATCGGCTTCGTGCCGTACTCGCCGCTCGGGCGGGGATTCCTGTCCGGGCGGTTCAAGTCGCCCGAGGACCTCGACGCCAGCGACTTCCGCCGGAACGGTCCGCGCTTCACTGGCGACAATCTCGACGCGAACCTGAAGCTCGCGGCGAAGGTCGCCGAGATCGCGGAGGAGAAGGGCATCACGCCGGCGCAGCTCGCGCTCGCGTGGGTGCTGGCGCAGGGCGAGTATCTGGTCCCGATCCCCGGGACCAAGCGGCGCGAGTACCTCGAGCAGAACGCCGGCGCGGTCGACGTGTCGCTCACCGATGAGGATCTCGCCCGGATCGATGCGGAGCTGCCGAAGGTCGCGGGCGACCGCTACGACGAGGCCGGCATGGCCAGCGTCAACCTGTAGCGCGCCGGCATGGCGGAAGGTCTCACCGACGCCACGCGCGACCGGGTACGCGCGGCCGCCGAGCAGCACGTCGGCGATACGCGCATACCCGGTCTGGTCGCCCTCGTCGCCAGCGGCGACGACGTGCACGTCGAGGCGCTCGGCAGCCTCGCGGCCGGCGGCGCACCCGTCCGGCGCGGCTCGCTGTTCCGGATCGCCTCGACGAGCAAGCCGATCACCGCGGCGGCGACGCTCGCGGTGATCGAGGAGGGGCTGATCGGGATTGACGAGCCCGTCGACCGGCTGCTTCCCGAGCTCGCCGGCCGGCGCGTGCTCGCGCGGATGGACGGACCGCTCGACGAGACAGTCCCCGCCGAGCGCGCGATCACCACGCGCGACCTGCTGACGTTCACGCACGGGTACGGGATGCTCACCGGGATGTTCATGGTCCGCACGCCGTGGCCGGTGGTCGCGGCCGAACGCGAGCTCAACCTGTCGACGACCGGTCCGCCTGACCCGGCCGTGCAGCCCGACCCCGACACCTGGATCGCGGGCCTTGGGACGCTCCCGCTGCTCGCCCAGCCGGGTGAGCGGTGGATGTACAACACCGGCGCGTCTGTGCTCGGCGTACTCGTGGCGCGCGCCACCGGGCAGCCGTTCGCCGAGGTGCTGGGGACGCGGCTGTTCGAGCCGCTCGGAATGCGTGACACCGCGTTCTGGACGACCGAGACCGACCGGCTCGCGACCGCGTATAAGTGGGAACCGGACGGGCTCGCGGTGTGGGACGAGCCCGATGGCATGTGGAGCTCGCCGCCGGCGTTCGGGGACGGCGCCGGCGGGCTGTTGTCGACCGTCGACGATCTGCTGGCGTTCTCGCGGATGCTGCTCGCCAGCGGCGCGTCCGTGCTGCCCGCGGAGGCGGTCCAGGCGATGACGAGCGACCAGCTCACCGACCCGCAGAAGGCACACGGCGGACTTGGGCCGAAGTTCTTCGCCGACAAGTCCTGGGGTTTCTGCCAGGCGGTATGGGACGGTGGCGCGTTCGGATGGGATGGCGGGTTCGGGACGTCGTGGCGGGTTTTTCCGGCGGAGGATCTCGTCGTGATCGTGCTGACGCAGCTGCTGTGGGAGAGCTCGGAGCTCCCGGCCGTGCACCGCGACATCCAGGCGGCCGCACTGGCCGGCTAACGGCCGATTCGCAGCCGGGCTAGCTAGCCCGACTAAGTCCACACTCGGCACCCGCCCGGGGTGCCGGCGGTCAACGTGACATTCGGCGGCCGGCGCGGGCCGAGCGCCACGTTCGCCGCGTGTATCGCGGTCAACGTGACATTCGGCCGGCGGGGCGCGCCGAGTGCCACGTTGACCGCCGGCACTGCTGCGTGGTCGCGCGTGGGATGGGGGTCGGACCGGCGGCCGGGGTGGGTCATATCCCGCCACTCGACGGGCGCCGGCTGCCCAGTGTGCCGGAATGACCCACATACGTGCCTGAATCACCATTCACCTCGGGCGGGGGTGGCGAGTGCGGGGTTAGCCGGGGTGGCCGGCGGGGCTGCTGCCCGCGCCGGCGGGCCTGCCACCCGCGCCGGCGGGTACCTTCCGACGACCCATGTCGACCCGGACCGACCTCAGCCTGCGCGGCGTCACCGCGATCCGCTACGTCACCCCGTTGCGGGAGGGCGGGTCGCTGCCCGGGCTCGTCGAGGCCGACGACGACGGCCTGTACGTCGTCAAGTTCCGCGGCGCCGGCCAGGGTCTGCGGGCGCTCGTGGCCGAGGTGATCGTCGGCGAGCTCGCGCGCCGGCTTGGACTGCTCGTCCCCGACCTGGTCACGGTCGAGATCGATCCGGTGCTCGGCGCGGCCGAGCCCGACCCCGAGATTCAGCAGCTGATTACGGCCAGCGCCGGCGCGAACCTCGGCGTCGACTTCCTCCCGGGGTCGCTTCCGTACACGCCTGGCGGTCCGTACGTGCCCGACGAACGGCTCGCCGCCGACGTGGTGTGGCTCGATGCGCTCACGACGAACGTCGACCGGACGCCGCGCAACCCCAATCTGCTGATCTGGCACGACCGGCTGTGGCTGATCGACCACGGCGCGGCGCTGTACCTGCACCACGGGGGTCTGGACCCCGCACAGCACGCGGACAAGCCGTTCCCGCTGATCGCAGACCACGTGCTCCTCCCGCACGCGGGCTCGATCCTCGAGGCCCACGAACGCCTCGCGCCCGCCACGGACGCAGGCGCGCTCGCCGACGGGGTGTCGCTCGTCCCCGGCGAGTGGCTCACGAGCACCGGTGACGACCCCGCGGCGTACATCGACTACCTGAGGCGGCGGCTCCGCAGCGGCGAGTTCGCGAGAGAGGCGGAGCGTGTCCGCGCCGGCGCGTAGCCCGTTCGCGTACGCGATTCTGCGGGTCGTCCCGCGGATCGAGCGCGGCGAGCGCTTCAACGCCGGCGTGGTCGTGTTCTGCCGGCAGCGCGGCTTCCTCGGGGCCAAGGTCCGGCTTGACGAGCGCCGGCTAGCGGCGCTCGCGCCCGGTGACCCGCCAACAGACGTCCGCGCGCACCTCGAGGCGCTCGCAAGCGTGGCGGCCGGCGACCCGGACGCCGGCGCGATCGCGGCGCTGCCGCCCTCGGAGCGCTTCGGATGGCTGGTGGCGCCGTCGAGCACGATCATCCAGCCCTCGAGGGTGCACACCGGGCTGACCGACGACCCCGAGGCGACACTCGACGCGCTGTTCGCGGAGCTGGTCGGATGACCTCGGCGGTGATCGTCGTCCACGGTGGCGCCGGCGGCCTCACGGAGGAGATCCGCGAGCACGAGGACGAGATCCGCGAGGCGATCGAACGCGCGCTGACCGCGGGTGCGCAGGCGCTGACCGACGCTGGCGCGGGCGCGGTCGAGGCGGTCCGTGCCGCGGTGGTCGTGATGGAGTCGTTCCCGCTGTTCAACGCCGGCCACGGCGCGGCGCTGTGCTCGGACGGTTCGGTCGAGCTGAGCGCGTCCGTGATGCGCGGGAGTGACCGGGCGGCCGGGGGTGTGGCGCTGGTCACGCGGACGCGGCACCCGGTTGCGGCCGCGGTGGCGCTGCTCGACGAGCCCGAGGTGCTGCTCGCCGGCGCAAACGCCGACGCCCACGCGGCGGCTCACGGCCTGGAGCAGTGCGACCCCACCGAGTTCGTGACCGAACGCCAACGCCAACGGCTGGCGAAGAAGCTCGCCGGGGAGGGCGAGACCGTCGGAGCGGTCTGCCTCGACGCCACCGGCCTGCTCGCGGCCGCCACGTCGACCGGCGGCCTTCAGAACCAGCGCCCCGGCCGTGTCGGCGACTCGCCGCTGATCGGCGCCGGGACGTGGGCCGATCGGCACGTCGCGGTGTCGTGCACCGGGCAGGGAGAGGCGTTCATCCGTGCCGGCGCGGCGCGGCTCGTGGCGACGCTCGTCGAGCGGGGCGAGGTGCTCGAAGCGGCGGCCGGCCAAGCGCTCGAAGTGGTCACGGAATGCGGGGGCACCGGGGGGCTGATCGCGGTCGACGCGGACGGGAAGATCACCACTCCGCGGTCGACCGAGGCGATGCCGCGGGGCGTGTGGCGGCCCGGTCACAAACCGGACACAAGAGTCCCCTAATACCATTGAGCCCTCTATGGAGGGCTCTGTGATCTCGGCGGGCAAGCGGCTGCGTGCGAAATTGGGGTCCGGCGAGCCCGTGTTCGGGCTGTGGGCCGGCATCCCGAGCTCGTATACGGCGGAGCTCGCGGGGCTCGCCGGCTACGACTATGTGTGCGTCGATCTCCAGCACGGCCTCAGCACCGAGGCCACACTGGTGTCGATGTTCCAGGCGATCCAGGCCGGCGGCTCGGTGCCGATGGCCCGGCTCGCGTGGAACGAGCCGTGGCTGATCATGCGCGCGCTCGACCTCGGCGCGGCCGGCGTGATCCTGCCGCTGATCGACAACGCCGGCGAGGCCGCGCGCGGCGTCGAGGCGTGTCGCTATCCGCCGCACGGCAAACGCTCGTACGGGCCGATCCGCGCGGAGCTGGTGATGGGCTCGGCCGCACCCGAGGACGTCGGTGACGCGCTGTGCTTCGCGATGATCGAGACGCGCGAGGGGCTCGACAACCTCGACGCGATCGCGGCCACGCCGGGCCTCGACGGGCTCTACATCGGGCCCTCAGATCTGTCGCTCGCGCTCGGGATGAAGCCGGGCGGAATCGTCGACGAGCTCGACGAGGACCGCCGCGCCCTGGCCGAGCACCTCGAGCGGATCCGCGAGGCGTGCGTCGCCCACGGAATCGTCCCCGGGATGCACTGCTCGGGCGCCCGCGCTGCCGAGAGGTACGCTAAGGCCGGGTTCAGGATGGTCACCGTCGGCGTCGACTCGAGCATGCTCAAGTCAGCCCTCAGCCGCGAGCTCGCAGCCGCGCGGGGGGCCTGAGCCGCGATGCCGTACGCCCCCGATCTTGCAGGCTGCGCGCTCGACGGGCGCTACGAGCTCCACGAGCTGATCGGGGAGGGGACGTTCGGCCGCGTCTACCGGGGCTACGACCGGCGGTTGGCGCGCACGGTCGCGATCAAGGTGATCAAGCCGTGGTGGGCCGAAGACCCCGACGGGGCGGAGAGCTTCGAGCGCGAGGCGCAGCTGCTCGCGCGCGTGAGCGACCCGGGAATCGTGCAGATCTTTGACGTCGGCCAGGCCGAGGAGGGGCTGTACTTCGTCACCGAGCTCGTCGAGGGGGAGAGCCTCGCGGCTCGCCTTAAGCGCAGCGGCCCGATCCCCGTTCCGGACGCGTGCGACATCGCCGAGCAGCTGTGCCGCGCGCTCGCGAACGCGCACGCGGAGCGGATCGTGCACCGCGACATCAAGCCCGCAAACGTCCTGATATCCGGTCGCGGCCAGGTCAAGGTCGGCGATCTCGGGATCGCGCGCCTCGCCGAGGGAAGCACCGACGGCGGCACCGCGACGATCGTCGGCACCCCTCGCTACATGGCCCCCGAGCAGGCCAGCGGCCAGCCGGTCACGCCCGCGACCGACGTCTACAGCGCCGGCGTCGTCCTCTACGAGATGCTCGCCGGGCGCACGCCGTTCGGCGGCGAGTCGGCGGTTGAGATCGCGCTCCAGCACGTGCAGATCGAGCCGCCGCCGCTGCCGGCGGGGACGCCGCGCTCGCTCGAGCGCGTGGTCCGGCGGGCGCTGGCCAAGGACCCGGCGGACCGGTATCCGAGCGCCGCGGAGATGGCCGACGCGCTCGCAACCGCCGGCGGCCGGGAGCGCACGGGCGCGGCCGCCGACGACCGTGAAACCGATAAGCATCGCCACAGCGACACGCCCGCCCACGAGTGGTTCCGGAGGCTACCCGAGGCCGGCGAGGACACCACCGAGATCTTTGCCCTCGACACGCGCACGCTCCGGCGGGACGGGCTCGCCCCGACTCGCCCCGCGCCGCGGATGACCCCGCGCCGGACCGTCAATCCGGCCGGGCGCCGACGCGCGATCGCCGTATTCGTGTTCGCGCTGGTCGTGCTCGGGGCGATGCTGGTCGCGGCCCGGGCGCTGACCGCGGCCCCGACCGTCGCGCTCCCGCAGCTCCACGGACTGACCGCGAAACAGGCGACCGCGAAGCTCGATCGCCTCCACCTCCACCTCCACGCCGCGTTCGCGCACCGGTACAACAAGGCCCGGCCGGGCACGGCGTTCGCGCAGAGTCCCGCCCCGGGCGCGCGGGTGAAGCGCGCCTCGACGGTCACCGTCTCGATCAGCAGGGGCCCGGCGCCCATCAAGGTGCCGCAGCTCACCGGGAAGACCGCGAGCAGCGCGAGCTCGACGCTCAGTCACATCGGCCTGGATGCCGGCGTCACCAACATACCCGGCAACGGTGCGACACCCGGCGTCGTCACGCGCCAGTCGCCGTCGCCCGGGACCTCCCTCAAGCGGCACAACACGGTCGAGCTGTTCGTCGCCGAGGCGCCGATGTGGCGGGAGGTAACGTCGTTCAGCGCTGACGGCGGCGGCCATTCGGTCCCGTTCCAGATCAAGGGGACGCAGTGGCGACTCGTCTACAGCATGTCCTACGAGGGCACGTGCGATTTCGTGTTCTTCTGCAATGGGCCGAGCGCGCAGGTGCTCGGCCTCGGTACCGATACGACCGACCAGTCGTTCGACCTGAACAGCGGCAGCAACAAGACGCGCGTGTTCACGACCGGTTCCGGCGAGTACCAGGTCAATATCAAGTCCGGGTGGGACGACGCTCGCTGGTCGATCGAGGTCGAGGACTGGTTCTGAGCGCATGTCCGTGGGACCGACCTCGCAGCTGATCAGCATCGTCGACGCCGACCCCGACCTCGGCGAGCTGCTCGACCCCGCCGAGCGCGAGAAGGCGCGCCGGCAGGCGGTGACGCGCGTCCGCCGGCTGTCGCCGGGCGAATGGAAGGCCGCCGAGGCCATCGAGCGCGACGTCCACCATCAAGGATTCCTGGTCATCGACGGGCTCCTTAGCCGCGAGGTCGAGGTGCTCGGCCGCCGCGCCGTCGAGCTGATCGGTGACGCCGACGTGCTCCGGCCCTGGGGCTGGGACCCGACGGGGTCGCACGTGAACGCCGAGGTCGGCTGGGTGGTCCTCGAGCCGACCCGGATGGCGGTGCTCGACCACCAGCTCGTGACGCAGATGAACCCGTGGCCACAGCTCGGGCTCGAGTTGTTCAGCCGGGGAACGCGGCGCGCGCACTCACTCGCCGTCGCGCTCGCGATCTCACATCATCCGCGGGTCGACGACCGGGTGCTGCTGACGCTGTGGTCGGTGGCCGAGCGGTGGGGCAGGGTTCGGCCCGACGGCATCGCGATCCCGCTGACGCTTTCGCACGAACGGCTCGCGACCCTCGTCGGCGCCCACCGGCCCGCGGTGACCACCGCGATGGGCGAGCTCGTTCGTGCCGGCGCGGTGAGCCGCGGTGAGGACCGGCTGTGGGTGTTGCACGGGGATCCGCCCAAGGAGATCGGCAGCCACCGCTTCGCCCGCGCGGACGCGCCGGGGCTGGACCCCGCGCCGGCAAGCTGACCGGCGTACGAGTCCGCGCCGGGTCATCGCGTCCGGACACTGAGAGCCGTGCCGGCACATCCGGACCGCCGGAATGTGGGTCAAAGGACGCATTCGCTGAGGGTCAACGGACGTGGGCGGTGACGACGCCCGGTGGGAGATTACCTACTGCAACCCCGGGTGAAATCAGCCCAAGACCGCAGGAGGAGACCGAAATGTTCAGCACGCAGCTCATCTCATATCCGGATTCGATCGTCACCGTCTCCCGCCGCAAGGCGCTGACCGAACTCGTCGCGATCGTCGTCGCCGGAGTGGCGGCCATCCTGATCGCCCTGTCGCTCGCCGGCAGCCACGGCGCCTCACCGGCGCGTGCGCTTCCGCAGGTCCGCGACATGGCGCCGGCCTGGAACCTGGCCAACGCGGCGCCCGTCCCGGCCGCCTCCGCCGCCGCGACGCCGTTCACCCACACCGCGCCCGTCCTGCGCGCCCGCCCGTAGATTTGATGAAGTGGGGGCGAGTGCTGTGGGCGCTGACCGGTCATCATGATCGGCTGGCGCCCACCGCCACGTCCCCACCGCCACATCGCCACCCTGATCCGATGACGAGCCCGCCGCGCACCGTAGTTCTCGCCCTCCGCGCCGCCGAACGCGTGCGTGACGAGCTCGAGCGGATTTCCGAGATCGAGACGGTCGAGCGGTACGAACTATCGTCAAGCCACGACGACGAACCGCTGATCACGGGCCTCGCGGGAGCCTGGGCGGTGGTCGCGGGCAGCGAGCCCTACACCCGCGGCGTGCTCGAGGCGACTCCCGAGCTCAAGGCGATCCTCCGCTGGGGCACGGGCTCCGACGCGATCGACATCGGCGCGGCGACCGACACCGGCGTCGCGGTCGTGACCACCCCCGCGGTCAACGCCGAGGCGGTCGCCGACATGGCGCTCGCGCTGATGCTCGCGTGCCTGCGCCGGCTGCCGGCGCTCGACGCCGCCGTCAGGTCCGGCGAGTGGCGCGCCACCCGGCCGACGCGCGACCTCGCCGGCGCCACGGTCGGGATCGTCGGGCTCGGGGCGGTCGGGCGTGCGGTCACGCGCCGCGTGCGCGCGTTCGGGTGTCGCGTGCTCGCGCTCGAGCCGAACCCTGAGGCGCAGTTCGTCAAAGAGCACGAGATCGAGCTCGTCGACCTGCACGCGATGCTGCCCCAGGCCGACGTGCTCACCCTGCACGCGCCGCTCACCCCTGGCACCCGCGGGCTGCTCGGCGCGCCCGAGCTCGCGCTGCTCCCGGGCCACGCCGTCGTCGTCAACACCGCGCGCGGCGAACTCGTCGACCAGGCCGCGCTCGCTGCGGCGCTGACCAACAACCAGATCGCCGCCGCCGGCCTCGACGTGTTCGAGCGCGAGCCCCCGGCACCCGACGACCCGATCCTGTCGGCGCCGAACACGATCGTCTCCGGCCACCTGTCCTCGTACACCGAGCTCGGCCTCGACCGCACCGGCGAGGCGGTGATTGCCAACCTGCGGGAGTTGCTCGCGGGCCGGCTGCCGGCGAGCTCCCTGAACCCGGAGGCGTGGACCGCCTAAATGACCACCTGAATGACCGCCTAGATACGGTGCGAGGACTGCTGCTCGATCACGGTCAGCAGCGCCGAATGGTCGAGTCCGCCATCGCCGGCGGCCTCGAGCGCCGACAGCATCTGATCGACGAGCGCGGTCGAGGGCACGTACACGCCGAGCTCGCGCGCCGTCCGCAGCGCGATCCCGAGGTCCTTGTGGTGGAGCTCGAGCTTGAACCCCGGCGTGAAGTCGTGCTCGAGGAAGTTCCGGCGCCTGACCTCCATCACCCGGTTGCCGGCGAGCCCGCCTGACAGCACCTCGATCAGCCGCTCGGGGTCGACGCCGGCCTTCGACGCGAGCACGAGCGCCTCGCTGACGGCCTCGATCGTGATCGCGACGAGGATCTGGTTGCACGCCTTCGCGGTCTGACCGGCGCCGGCCTCGCCGAGGCGCACGATCGTCTTGCCCATCACCTCGAACAGCGGCCGCGCCCGCTCGAACGCGTCCTCGGAGCCGCCGACCATGATCGACAGCGTCCCCTCGCGCGCGCCGACGTCCCCGCCCGAGACGGGAGCATCCAGTGCCGTGGCGCCCGCCGACGATGCGGCGTCGAACACCGCCCGCGCCACCGCCGGCGCGATCGAGCTCATGTCGATCAGCAGCATGCCGTCGCTCGTCCCCTCGATCACGCCTTCCTCGCCGAGGTAGACCTGCTCGACGTCGGGCGAGTCGGGCAGCATCGTGATCACCACATCGGTACGCTCCGCGACCTCCTTAGGCGTCGCGGCGGCGTCCCCGCCGTCCCGCATGAACTCCTCGACCTTGGCCCGTGAGCGGTTGTGGACGACCAGCGGATAGCCGGCCTGACGGAGATTGGCCGCCATCGGCGCGCCCATGATCCCGAGCCCGATGAATCCGATCTTCGTGTCAGGCATATCCAAGCTCCGTCATCCAGCCGAGGCTTTCCTCGGTCGTCGCGGTCGTCGGGTTGTACTCGCACCCCACCCAGCCACCGTAGCCGCTGCGGTCGAGCAGCCCGAGCACGAATGCGAAATTGACCTCGCCGGTCCCCGGCTCCCCGCGGCCCGGGGGGTCGGCGATCTGGACGTGGCCGATCCGGGGCAGGACGCGCGTGATCGTCTCGGACAGGTTCCCTTCCATGCGCTGCATGTGGTAGACGTCGTATTGGAGCTCGACGTTGTCGGCGCCGACCGCGTCCATGAACGTGATTGCCTTAGCCGTCGTGTCGAGCAGATAGGGTCCGTTCTGCTGCGAGTTGACGGCCTCGATCGTGATGCTGACTCCGTGCGCGCGGGCCTGCTCGGCAGCCCAGGCGACGTTCTCGCGCGCCTCCTCGAGCTGAGCCTCGAGGTCGAGTTCGGGCCGGTGCACGCCGACGAGCGCGTTCAGCCGCGGGCAGCCGATCCGCGCCGCGAGCTCGAGCGCGATCGGGACGTTGGCGCGAAACTCCGCGCGGCGGGCGGGGTCGCCGGCGAGCCCGCGATCGCCGGCGGCCATGTCGCCGGCGTCGAAGTTGAACAGCGCGACCTCGAGGCCGGTGTCCTGCACAGCGCGTGCCACCGCTTCGACCTCGTCGACGCCCGGCCACATGAACTCGACGCCGCGAAACCCGGCGTCGGCGGCCCGCCGAAACCGCTCGCCGAACGCCACGTCCTTGAACAGGAAGCTGATGTTGGCGGAGAATCTCATGCGTGGGGTGCGGATCGCTGGTGAGGCGCCGACACCGGCATCGTATGCGGACGTCGCGGCTCCGCGTCGTCTTGCTGGCCGCGTGCCTGTGCGCGTCCGCGCTCGCCGCGAGCGCCGCCGGCGCCGGCACCGCGATGGCCGAGAGCAACGGGCTGTCGCCGACGCCGCCGATGGGCTGGAACGACTGGTATTCGGTGTATTGCGGCGTGACCGCACAACTCGTCGAGCAGACCGCGCAGGAGATGGTGGCCGACGGGATGAAGGCGGCCGGGTACGACTACGTCAACATCGACGACTGCTGGATGGCTCCGAGCCGTGACGCCGCTGGGAACCTCGTTCCCGATCCCACGCGCTTCCCGGACGGAATCAAGGCGGTCGCCGACTACGTCCACAGCCTCGGGCTCAAACTCGGCATCTACGAGGACGCCGGCACGACCACGTGCGCCGGCTACCCCGGCAGCCTCGGGCACGAGGCTCAGGACGCGGCCACGTTCGCGTCGTGGGGCGTCGACTACGTGAAGTACGACCGCTGCAACATCCCGTACGGCAGCTTCCCCGGTGAGACCGAGGAGCAGGTCCAGCAGACGCTGTACACGCGCATGAGCAACGCGCTGCGGGCGACCGCGCACCAGATCGTGTTCTCGATGTGCAATCCCGATCCCGGTGACGACCCGTGGCAGTGGGGGGCGCCGATCTCGAACCTGTGGCGGACGACCACCGACATCCAGGACAACTTCGGCTCGATGCTCGCGAACTTCGAGGGCACGGTGAACCTGTTCGCCGATGCCGGGCCGGGCGCGTGGAACGACCCCGACCTGCTCCAGATCGGCAACGGCGGCAGCAGCCTGCTCGAATACACGAGCGAGTTCAGCCTGTGGGCCGAGATGGCGGCTCCGCTGATCGCGAGCACGAACATCTCCGCGCTGACGCGCTCTGAGCTCGCGATCTACGAGAACCCGAACGTGATCGCGGTCGACCAGGATCCGCTCGGCCGCCAGGGCGTCCCGATCTCCCATGCGAACGGGCTGTGGGTCATGACCAAGCAGCTGAGCGACGGCGGCCGGGCCGTCGTGCTGTTCAACTCAACCAACACCGCGGCGACGATCTCGACGAGGGCGACCGCGGCCGGACTCCCGCGCGGGCACGTCTACCAGCTCCAGGACCTGTGGACGAACGCGGTGAGCCAGACCGCCGGCCCGATCGGCGCGTTCGTGCCCGGGCACGGGGTCGCGATGTTCAAGGTCACCACGGTGGCCAAGCGGAGCGTGCGCAAGCTCGAGCCGCATACCGTGCTGTCGCTCGACGCCGCCGCCTCCGAGCTGGGCGTCGGTAGCTCGACGACCGTGTCCGAGTCGTTCACCAACAACGGCACCTCCGACGTCAAGAAGCTGCGGTTGTCGCTGTCGGCGCGGCCCGGGTGGCTGGTCAAGCCGCTCGGCCCGGCGGGCGCCCCGCTGCTCGCGCCCGGCAAGCGCTTCACGGTCGCCTACCGGGTGTCAGCGCCCCCGTCCGCGCCGCCGCTCGTCGTCTCGATCCTCACCGGAGCGGCGTCGTACGATCCGCTTCACGGTCGGCAGAACGCCTCGGCCACACTTGGGGAGCTCGTCTCCTCCCCGGTGCGCGCACCGCTCTGGACCGCCGACGTGACCACACACCTGGCGTCGTTCGGCGCGGTCGGTCGGCACCTGGCGATCAGCGCGCGCGGCCTGGGCGTGTTCAACCCTCCGTACGGGGCGGCGCAGACCGACTCGTACGCGGCGATCTACGAGCACGCCGCGGCCAAGCCTTCGTCGACCGCGCAGGTCACGGTCACCTCGGACCCTGCCGGCGGCGCCTCGGGCGGCGCGGGCCTGATCGAGCGCGACGACATGACCGCGGGCAAGCGATCGCGCGCGGCGGTCGTGCTGTACGTGAGCGGGCCGGGGACGGTCGTGATGGCGTGGAACGCCTCGGGCGGTGCCGACGTCGACAGCCACCTCGCGGCCCCGTCGGTCATCGTCAGGGCGCCGGTGGGTCTGCGGCTCGTGCGGCGGGGGAGGACCTACACCGGCTACTACTCAACCGACCGCGGCAAGATCTGGGGAGCGGTCGGCACGGTCACGGTCGCGGCCGCGGCGTCGGCGGGCAGACAGGACGTCGGCGTGTTCCATGCCTCGGGACTGTCGACCTGGCTGACGACCGCGCGGTTCAGGGACTTTCGCGTGCGCTGAGGTCGCCGGCGGTCGCGAGGCTCGCCGCGGAAACGACCGCGTCGGGCCCGATCTCCGACATCGAGCGGCACCCGGACAGCCCCATCGTCAGGTCGAAGTCGGCCGCCAGGTTCTCGATCACCTCGCGCACGCCGGCGCGCCCCGCGATCGCGAGTCCGTACACGTACGGGCGACCGATCAGCACCGCTCGTGCGCCGAGCGCGAGCGCCTTGAAGATGTCGGCTCCGCCGCGGACGCCCGAGTCGAGCAGCACCGGGATCCGGCCGTCGACGGCCGCGACCACCGCCGGCAGCGCCTCGAGCGACGCGATCGCGCCGTCGACCTGACGGCCCCCGTGGTTTGAGACGATCACGCCGTCGATGCCCTCGGCGACCGCGCGGGCGGCGTCGTCGGCGTGGAGGATCCCCTTGAGCACGATCGGGAGGCTCGTGCGCTCGCGCAGGAACGCGAGCGTGTCCCAGGTCAGCGACGGGCGCGAGTAGATCTCGGTGAAGCGCTGGACCGCGGCGCGTCCCCGCCCCGACAGGAGCGTGCGCAGGAACGTGTCCGGATAGGCGCGGGTCAGTTCGATCAGCGTGCGAAGCGCGGCCAGCGTCGGGCGTGGCCCGGGCTGGCCGGGGTCCGACGGGGAGGCGTGCTCGGCGATCAGGCTTCTGAACACGGGGTCGCTCGTGTACTGCGCGATCCCCTTGCCGTGCAAGAACGGCAGGTACGCACCCTCGAGGTCGCGCGTGCGCCACCCGAGCATCGTCGTGTCGAGCGTGACCACGATCGCGCCGCAGCCGCAGCGCTCGGCTCGGGACGCGAGGCTCTCGACGAGCGCGTCCGACCGGCTCCAGTAGAGCTGGAACCAGCGCGGCGAGTCCTCGAGGATCCGTGCGAGCCCCTCCATCGGCTTGGACGCCTGGTTCGAGAACACCATCGTCGTGCCCATGTCGCGGGCGGCGGATGCGACCGCGCAGTCGGCTTGCGGATGAGCAAGCTCGAGCACGCCGACGGGCGCGAGCAGGAACGGGCTCGGCAGCCGCTGCCCGAACAACTCGACGGTGGTGTCGCGCCGCTCGACGTCGCGGAGCATCCTCGGGACGATCCGCCAGCCGTCGAACGCGGCGCGATTGGCGGCCAGTGTCCGTCCGTTCCCCGCGCCTGCGGCCACGTAGGCGAACGCCTCGGGTCGCATCCGCCTCTTCGCGGCCGTTTCGAGCCGGTCCGCGTCGAGTGGAACGCGTGGCCGCCGGCCGCTAACGCCGTCGAGGTAGATCTGGGTCTGTCGCCGCACGCCGATCATGCGGCTGCATCACAGCACACCTCGGACGCCGACCGCGCCCTGACGATCCGCGTCGGTTAGCGGCTGCGCCCTCTCGGATGGAGCACGTCTGCTAGCTCCCGGAGAGACCCGACGTGAGTCGTGTATCCCCGTTCCGAGAGGGCGTCAACCGCTTCACTACAGCCCCCGGTGTAAGCCCCCAGCCCTTGCTGGCGCTCATGCCCTTCTTGTTCGCCAGACCCCCAATGCGCGAAGCCAATCCCGTGCCCTGCCCACTTGTCCCCCGGTCCGGTCTTCTGCTGGCTCCTCGTCATGGGTGGAAATCTACGGTCGCCGGCGCGGAATTACAGGCCCCCCTAGGGTGTTCGTCTCACACCTAGTTCGCTTCGACTGCCCGCCCGCCCCGGCAGCCGCGCACATCCGATACGTGGCCGGAGGTCAATTGGATCGGGCGCGAGTGCTGCCGGACGGGCGTCGCAGCCTCGCTAACAGCTAGGTCGAGGGCCGGAGACCTAAAAATCCCGCGGGGCGAGCACGCCGGCTTCGAGCACGGTCGCGACCAGGCGCGCCCGCTTCTCGTTCTGGGGCAGCTCGCTCAGCCCGTAGCGGTCGAACAGCACCCGCAGGTGCGCCTTGACCGCGTCGACCGTCAGAAACACCTCTTCGGCGATCTGACGGTTGGTCGCCGGCGTCGCCGAGTCGGAGTCGTGTACCGATCGGCAGAGGGCGATCACGACCTTGCGCTGCATCGGCGACAGCGGGATCGCCGACGGGGTGTCGATCGCCGAGGCGGTCTGCGTGGTGCCGCCCGAGGTCTCGCGGTAGGTCACCTCGGTGGCGCCGACCACGAGGTGGTCCTTGTCGCGCAGGCGCCGGCGCCCGACCACGCGGGCGCCGTTGACGAACGACCCGTTTCGCGACAGGCCGTCGTCGACGACGGTCCAGCCCCGGCCGACCTGCTCGAGCAAGGCGTGCGTGCGCGACACCTCCGGGTCCCACGGCAACGGCACGTCTGCGGTGTCGTCACGGCCGATCGAGACCCGCCAATTGGCCTGGTCGAGCACCAGCAGTCGCTGCTCGCCGTCGTCGGTTCGCCACACCAGGAACGGGAAGCCCGTCCGCTCGGCGGCGATCACCTCCTTGAGCTCCATCGGCGTCTGCTGCGGCATCGGTGAACCAGCCTAATTAATTCGCATGTTTGCGCTGGTTCTCGAGCCTAGTTCTTTTTGTTTGCGGGTAGTACGTCGCCGCCGCATTACATCCGAGGCAAATGCGGCCGATAAAGGGCTCAGACGTAGTTAGAGCCCAACCGAGACCGGGACTTCATCAATGCTCCGTACGCCATTCTCCACCGCCAGCGCCACCTCCGCTCGCGTCCAGCTTGGTCAGTCCGCCAAGGCCTGCGGTCACGCCGCCCACGTGGGCACGTGCTCCGCCTGCCAGCGCGCCCAGCTGGACAAGTGGAAGTCGCAGCTCGCGGCCGTCGCGCACTGATCAGAGCGACCGCGCCCAGCGCGCCGCCGACTCCCATGTGAGCGCGGCGAGCTCGTTGGCCTCGCACAGCGCGAGCTTGGCCTGGAGTTGTTCATCGGTCATCGGACGCTCCGGCGCGCCCGGGGGCAGCGCCAGCACGACGCGCACACCGGCGCCGTCGGTCGTGTCGATCTCGATCTCGACCTCGCCGGTCAGTAGATGATCGCCGCCGTCGTCTGACGCCATGGCCTTCACCATGCGGGCGACGCGCACCGCCTCGGGCCGCCGCACCGCCGCGTCGGAGAAGCTCTCGAACCCGGGATCGCCGTCGAGTAGCGCGGCCGCGATCCCGTACTCGAGGCTGAACTTGCCCTCGAGCCCGGTCGCCGGATCGTGATGGATCAGGGGCGCGAGCGACGCGGCGGGCGTCCGCACCGAGATCCGGCGGATGTCGGCGGTCGCAACCTCTGTCGCGAGCGTCCGAACGGCCGCGATCGGGCGCTGGAGCGCGTAGCAGCACGGGAACGGCTTGATCGCAAGGCCGCCGGGAACGGCCGGCCCGTCAAGGACGAGGTCGGAGGGGTCGCCGCCGACGAGCGCGATCCAGTCCTCGAGCGCGCGCGGGTCGGCGGTCGCGCCGGCGCCGGCGAGCGCCGCCGCGCGGACGCCGGCCTCGGCCGCGAACGCGACCTGGAGAGACTTGGCCGCGGTTCCGAACGCACGCTGGACGCCGCCCGCGGCGGGGATCGCGAGCGCGATCGCCCTCGCCGCCGCGTCGGCGTCGAGCCCCTGCGCCACCGCGGCGGTGACCGCGGCCGCCGGCGCGCCGGCGGTGCAGGTCGCGTGCCAGCCGGCGCTGTAGTGCCGCCACCCGAGCGCGGTCCCGAGCCGAGCCATCACGCCGGCGCCGGCGAGGTAGGCGCGCGCCGCGTCCGCGTTGCCCGCACCCGGCGCGTCGCCGCTCGCCGCGAGCGCCACCGGCACGCATACCGCGCTGATGTGCGTAGTCGACGGCAGGTGGAGGTCGTCGTAGTCGAGGACGTGGGCGAGCGCAGCCCACCGGCCAGCCTCGGACAGCCGAGCGAACAGCGGCGCCAGCGGGTCCCCGCGCGCGGCGAACATCACTCCGAGCGTGTCGAGGAGCGAGCGGCGCGCGAGCGCGAGGTCGTCTTCAGTTGGGTCGAGCTCGGTCGCCCAGCGGGCCAGGTCGTTAGCGAGTGGACCGGACCACTCAGCGAGCCTGGCCGTCGCCGTTCCCATCGATCGCGCGCCACACGCGCTCGGGGGTCATCGGCAGCCGGCGCATGCGAACCCCGCCGGTCGCGGCGGCGACCGCGTTCGCGACGGCGCCGGGGACGCCCACCACCGGCGCCTCGCCGACGCCCTTGGCGCCGAACGGACCCTCGGGCGTGGGAACCTCGACGATCTCGGTGTCGATCAACGGGACCCCGCCGGCGGTCGGCATCGCGTAGTCGACGAACGAGCCGGCGATCGGCTGGCCGTGCTCGTCGTAGGCGATCTCCTCGAGCAGCGCCCAGCCGAGACCCTGCGTCGTCCCGCCGTGCATCTGCCCCTCGACGAGCGCGGGGTTGAGCGCGCGCCCGACGTCCTGGGCGATCACGTGTCCGAGGACGGTGACCTGACCGGTCTCGCGGTCGACCCGCACGTGGGAGAGATGGGCGGCGGACTGCGGGGCCTGCGGGAGCGAGACCAGACCCTGCCCCTCGACCGGCGGATACGGGCTGCCGAACGTGAGCACCTTCTTCGCGAGATCCTCGATCGCCATCGCCTTCGCCGGGACCCCGACCGGTCGCACCGAGCCGTCGACGATCTCGAGGTCCTCGGGCGCGATCTCGAGCTCCTCGGCGGCGACGTCGAGCAGCCGCTCGCGGGTCTGGCGCGCGGCCAGCTCGACCGCGCGGCCGACGGTGTAGGTGATCTTGCTGCCGCCGCTCGCCCCCGAATAGGGGGCGCTGGCGGTGTCGGCGTGGACGACGCGCACCTTGTCGGCGCTGACTCCGAACGCGTCGGCCGCGATCGCGGCGAACGTCGTCTGGACCCCGGTCATGTCGGCGATGCCGGTGATGACCGTGATGTGCCCGTCGGAGTCGAGCCGGCACGCGGCGGCCGCGGGTTCGTACCCTCCCGGCCACCACCCGATCGAGAGGCCGACGCCCTCGTCCTCGGGCAGCAGGTGGCGGCCCGTCCACATCGGCTGATCGCGCATGCGCTCGAGGCACTCAAGCGCGCCGAACACTTTGAGCTCCTGGCCCGCGACGGTCTTGTCGCCGGGGACCAGCACGTTGCGCAGCCGCAGGTCGAGCGGGTCGACCCCGAGGCGTCCGGCGAGCTCGTCGATCAACGACTCGACCGCGAACGCCGCCGGCGGCGCGGTCGGCGCGCGGTAGGCGCCGTAGGTCACGCGGTTGGTCGATACCCCGTAGCAGGTGAGGTGGTGGGCCTGCCACCGGTACGGGCCGGCGCTCAGCATCGCCGCGATCGACTCGACCCCCATGCCCTCAACAGAGCCGCGGTCGCACCAGATCCGGGCGCGGATCCCGGTGAAGTTGCCGTCGCGGTCGGCGCCGACTTCGAGCTCCATCACCTCGGCGCCGGCAGGGTTGGCGGCCGCGAAGTCCTCGCTGCGCGTCATCGCCAGCCGGACCGGCCGGCGCGTGGCGAGCGCCGCCGAGACCACCAGCGGCTCGGGGATCAGCATCTTGCCGCCGAAACCTCCCCCCAAGGGAGCCGCGCGAACGCGGACGCGGTCGATGGGCAGCCCGAACAGCGACGCGACCTCGTCGCGGGTCATGAACGGCGCCTGTGTCGAGGTGCTCACGACGAGCTCGTCGTCGACGTCGAACCAGGCCGTCGCGGTCTGAGTTTCAAGGTAGCCCTGGTAGACCCAGGGCGTATGGAAGCGGCCGCGGACGACGGCCTCGCTGGCGGCGAACGCGGCGTCGACGTCACCGCCGGCGAGGCGAGCCGTGCCGAGCACGTTCTCCGACAGCTCCTCCTCGTCGCCGACGCCGCCCGCGGCGACGGCGGCATGCGCGTCGCCGAGGTCGGTCTCGTCGCCCTCTTCGATCACGTGGAGCCGCGCGCGCGGCGCACTGGGGCGGACGGCGCTCTCGACGTCGATCACGGCCTCGACGGGCTCGAGGTCGACCTCGATCAGCTCGAGGGCGTCGGCGGCGATCGCCTCGGTCTCGGCGACCGCGATCGCAATCGGCTGCCCGGCGTACACGATCTCCTCGCGGGCGAGCGGGTTCTTGGACCGGCCGGGGCCGGTGGCGACGATCGGCAGATCGTCGGCGGTGAGCACGGCTACGACGCCGGGAAGCTGGCGCGCGGCGGTCGTGTCGATCGATTTGATGAGGGCGTGCGCGTCGTGGGCAAGCAGCAGGCGCGCGTGGAGCAACCCGTTTACGGGGACGTCGGCGGCGAAGCGAGTGGCGCCCCGAACCTTCGGCTCGGAGTCGCGGCGAGGAGTTGAGACACCGATCGAAGGCATGACTCCCAAGCTATCAAGGGGTGGTCGGTTGCCGGTTGCCACCCTGGCGACCGGGGCGGTAGGGTCGTTCACAACGGCAATGGCAGACCACAAATGGGTCTACGACTTCGCCGAGGGCTCGAAGGACATGCGCGAGCTGCTCGGCGGCAAGGGGGCGAACGTCGCCGAGATGACGCGCGTGCTCGGTCCCGACCGCGTTCCGGCCGGGTTCACGATCACGACCGAGGCGTGCGTCGAGTACATGCGCACCGGATCGGAGCCCGACGGTCTCGACGAGCAGGTGGCGGCGGCTTTGCAGCGGTTGGAGAAGGCCGCGGGGAAAAGCTTTGGGGACGACGAAGATCCGCTGCTCGTGTCGGTCCGCAGCGGCGCGCGCGAGTCGATGCCCGGGATGCTCGACACGATCCTGAACGTCGGCCTGAACGATGAGTCGGTGCTCGGCGTGACGCGCGCCACCGAAAACGACCGGTTCGCGTGGGACTCCTACCGGAGGCTCGTGCAGATGTTCGGTAACGTCGTCGAAGGCGTGGCCGGTACGCGATTCGAGGATGCGATCGCCGCGGCCAAGCGAGACGCCGGGGTCGACAGCGACTCAGAGCTGTCGGCGGACGCGCTAAAAGCGCTCGTCGAAGAGTTCAAGGGGTTCTACGACTTCCCCCAGGACCCTCAGGAGCAGCTGCGGCGAGCGATCCTCGCGGTGTTCGACTCCTGGACCGGCGAGCGCGCGGTGTCCTACCGGCGGATCAACCGGATCCCCGACGACTGGGGGACCGCGGTCAACGTCCAGCAGATGGTGTTCGGCAACAAAGGCGACAGCTCCGCCACCGGGGTCGCGTTCAGCCGCGACGAGGTCACGGGCGCGCCCGAGCCTTCCGGCGACTTCCTCGTGAATGCACAGGGCGAGGACGTCGTGTCCGGGGTCCGCACCCCGCGCGACATCTCCGAGCTCGCCGAGGTCATGCCCGAGGCCCACGAGCAGCTGATGGAGATCATGCGCACGCTCGAGGCCGAGTACAAGGACATGCAGGACGTCGAGTTCACGGTCGAGGAGGGGCAGCTGTACATGCTCCAGACGCGGAACGCCAAGCGGCCGGCGCAGGCGGCCGTGCGGTTCGCGGTCGACGCGGTGAACGAGGGGTTGCTGACGCGCGAGCAGGCGATGGCGACGATCGACGCTTCGTCCTTGGACGCGTTGTTGCATCCGACGTTCGACCGCAGCGACGGGTACGAGGTGCTCGCGCAGGGCGTGGCGGCCTCCCCGGGCGCGGCCGTCGGCGAGATCGTGTTCACCGCTCCCGAGGCGGTCTCCGAAGCGGCGGCGGGCAAGGACGTGATCCTCGTCCGCCCGTTCACCGAGGCCGACGACGTCGCCGGCTTCAATGCCGCTCGCGGGATCTTGACGTCCGAGGGCGGAAAGGCCTCGCACGCCGCGCTCGTGGCGCGGGGGATGGGGGTGCCGGCGGTGACCGGCGCGGCGCTCGCGATCGACCTCGACGCCCGCGAGCTGACGATCGACGGCCAGGTGTTCAAGGCCGGCGACAGGATCGGGATCAACGGCTCCGAGGGCACGGTCGTCGAGGCCGGCGCGAAGCTGATCCAGCCCGAGCTCGACGAGCGGTTCGACACCGTGCTCGAGTGGGCCGACGACCTGCGCCGGCTGGGCGTGCGCGTGAACGCCGACACCCCGCGCGATGCCGTGCGCGCGCGCGAACTCGGTGCCGAAGGGATCGGGCTATGCCGTACCGAGCACATGTTCATGGCCGAGGACCGCCAGCCGAAGATGCGCGCGATGATCATGGCCGACGACCGCGAGGGCCGGCGCACGGCGCTTGCCGACCTGCTGCCGCTCCAGGAGGAGGACTTCATCGGGATCTTCGAGGCGATGAAGGGGCTGCCGGTCACGATCCGGCTGCTCGACCCGCCGCTCCACGAGTTCCTGCCGAACCTGCCCGAGCTGCGCGCCCAGGTCGAGCGCGCCCGGATCGAGGTGACCGACGACCTCGACGAGCTCGAGAAGCTGCTGACGCGGGTCGAGGAGATCCACGAGGGCAACCCGATGCTCGGCACGCGCGGGGTCCGGCTGGGGATCCTGTACCCCGAGATCTACGAGATGCAGGTCCACGCGATCATGCGCGCCGCCAAGGCGGTCGACGAGCCGCCCCATCCCGAGATCATGATCCCGCTCGTCGCCTACGAGCACGAACTCGAGATCGCCCGCGACTTGGTCGTGTCCGTGGGCAACGAGCACGGCATGCGCGAGCGCGAGGACTACACGGTCGGGACGATGATCGAGCTGCCGCGGGCGTGCTTCATCGCGAACCTGATCGCGCAGCACGCCGACTTCTTCTCGTTCGGCACCAACGACCTCACCCAGACCGCGCTCGGCTTCTCGCGGGACGACGTCGAGTCGAAGTTCATCCCGACCTACATCGAGCGGAAGATCCTCGATCGCTCGCCGTTCGAGACGATCGACAGTCCGGGCGTGGGGTGGCTGGTGCGGCTCGCGGCGTGGGTCGGGCGCGAGGCCCACCCCGGGTTGAAGCTCGGGATCTGCGGCGAGCACGGCGGGGATCCGGACTCGATCCGCTTCTTCCACAACGCCGGGCTCGACTACGTGTCGTGCTCGCCCTTCCGGGTGCCGATCGCCCGAATCGCCGCCGCGCAGGCGGCGCTCGCGCCCGACGGCTGAGCCGACTCGAGCTTGTTGGCTCGCGGCCGTGGCCCTGCTCCAGGTAGCGCTCCTAGCGATCGGCTCGATGTTCTGGCCGCTGTTGCTGGTCGTCGTTGTGATCGCGCTAGAGACGACCCAGCCGGCGAAGATTCTGGTCTGGTTCTACGTGGGCGGGTTCATCACCGCGGTGAGCGTCGGAGCGGCGTTGGTCTTTCTCCTCCAGGACAGCCCGCTGATGACGGGGCCGCGGCTGCCGTCGGCCCCATGGGTGGATATCGGTCTCGGTGCGGCCGCGCTCGTGATCGCATGCGGCCTCTGGCGCGCCCAACGACGACGCGAGCGCCGTCGAGCCCGGCGGGAGGGCGCGAACAAGAGGTCGCGGACGAAGGACAAGTTGCAACGGCTAGTCGAGAACGGTGGGCCGCTGGCGTTCGCGGGCGGCGTCGTTGGGTCGGTTGTCCCGGGGCCGCTTGTGATCCTCGGGATGGCGCAGGTCGCCCAGCTCGGGTATTCGACCGCGGCGACGCTGGTCGTGATCCTGTGCTTCTTCGCGATCGTGTTCACGTTCATCGAGGTGCCGATCGGCGGGTTCGTGATCGCTCCCGAAGCGACGAAGGCGACGACGGTCAAGGTCAAGGAGTGGCTTGACCACAACATGCTGCTGATGGCGGCCTGGGCACTGACGGTCATCGGCGGTTACGAGATCGTCCGCGGAGTCGTGGGGCTGATCGGGTAGCGCTCGGACGCACCGGGGAGGCGTCCGAAGATCAGTCGACCCAGCTCGTCCGGCGTTCAGCAGCAGGCGGCGCCGGCCGATTACCGATGTGATGCAAAACGCTAAATCAGCCGCCGGCCCGCATCTGGCGCTATCGCTGGTGGTTGCGCCGGCCGTGCTGGCCGTGGCGGCGATGGTCCTCGGCCATCTGGCGTCGCCCGGGGCGCTCTGGTGGGACATCGCCTGGACCTCTGCCGCGGTCAGCGCTCTGACCGGAACACTGCTTGGCCGCCGCGCGGCCGCGTCCTCTGATCGCGGTCACTGGACGCTGTGGGCCGTCGCCTCCGGTTGCTGGCTGGTCGGGCAGGTGGGCTGGGACCTGTTCAGCATCACGAGCGGGGCCGACGTCCCGTCGTCGCCGAACATCGCCGATTTCAGCTGGTGGGCGTTCGCGGTGCTGATGGTGCTGAGCCTGGTGAGGATGCGCACCCGCTCCCGCGCTCTACTGATAGTCGGCGCGGTCGAGATCCTGCCCGTGATCGCCGCGGCGGCGTCGTTGACGTTCGCGCTGCTGTGGCACGCCGCCGGCGCCTCGATGCTGCCGGTCGCCCAGCGCTTCTCCGCGCTCGTGTATCCCGCGATCTACGTGTCGGCGGCCGTGCTCGCGCTGCAGGCGCTGATCGGCGGCGCGCTCACGAGCGTCCGCTCGCCGGGTGCCCGCCTCGTGCTCGTCGGGGTGATGCTCGAGGCGGTCGCGTTCATCGTCTGGAGCGCTGAGCTGCTCAACCAGAGCTACGCGTCCGGCGAGAGCCTGCTCGATCCGATCTGGGTGCTCGGGCTCGTCGCGATCGGCGCCGGCGGTGCGCTCTCCTCGCGTCGCACCGAGCCGGCCACGAAGACCGGCGAGCCAGGGCTGCGCGGTGGGCTCCTGCCGGCGGGTCTGTTCTTCGTGCTGCTCGGCGCGCTGCTGCGCGCGCGGCTCGAGCACGCGCCCGATGCCGTTGCGTTCATCCTGTACGCCGGGCTGCTGTTCTGCGGAGCGTCGCTGGTCGTGCGCGGCGGGCTGCTCGAGCAGCGGCTGCGGAGGATGCTCAGCCGCGAGCGCTCTGCGCTCGCGATCCTGGCCGACCGCGAGGCGGAGCTCGCGCGGCTGAACGAGCGCCTCAGGGAGGACTCCCGCCGCGACCCGCTGACCGGAATGCGCAATCGACGCGCGTTGGCCGATGAGCTGCCCGGGCTCGAGGCCGGTCACCAGGCGCGCGGCGACTCGCTCGCGATCGCGCTGTGCGACGTCGACCGCTTCAAGGTCTTCAACGACGAGCTCGGCCACCTCGCCGGCGACCAGGCGCTGCGGGCGATCGCGGCGACGATTCGCGGCAGCCTGCGCGGCAGGGACGTGGCCTATCGGTTCGGCGGCGAGGAGCTCCTGATCGTGCTGCCGGACACGACGGCGGAGGAAGCGCTGAGCGCCGTCGAGCGGGTCCGCACCGCGGTGCAGGCGGCGGCGCTGCCGCATCCGGCCGGGATTGGCGGTGTGCTCACGGTCTCGATCGGAGTCGCCGCGGGCCACGCCGACTACGGCAGCCTGCTCGCCCGCGCTGACGCCGCGCTCTACTCGGCCAAGCACGAGGGCCGCAATCGCGTCGTCGCCGCGTCGGAGCCGGACGCGCCGCTCACGGTCGCCCGCCAGCGGGCCGGCGCTGAGCAGGCGACCGTGCCGCGTCATCTGCGCAGCATGCTCGCGCTGTCGCGCGCCGCCGCGTCCGGTGACGGCGTGATCCCGGTGCTCGAGTCGCTCGCGCAGACGATCCGCTCCGAGCTGTCCTTCCAGGTGGTGGCGCTCAACCTGCTCGACGACGACCGCGCGCGGATGTGTGTGGTGCTGGTCCACGGCGACGAGGAGGCACGCCAGACGCTGCTGGGGACCTCGAGCAGCTGGGCCGAGTGGTCGGCGCTGATGCGACCCGAGAACATGCGCGAGGGGGCGCTGTGGCTCGCTGCCGGGACGTATGAGTGGATGGACGAGGGCGCTTGCTGGACCCCGCCGGCGGCTGCGGCGCTCGGCCCCGACGGGTGGCACCCAGAGGACATGCTGATGCTGCCGCTGCGCGGCGCCGACGGCGACATCATCGGGATGGTGTCGCTCGACCAGCCGCTCCACGGCCGGCGACCCGACGACCCCGAGATCGCGGTGCTCATGGCGGTGGCAGATCAGGCGGGACTCGCGATCGAGCAGGCACATCGCACCGCTGCGGTAGGGACCGGCGCGACGGGCCAATCCGACGAACTACGCTTAGCTGCAGTGATGTTGCTCGCAGAGACGCTGGACATGCGCGATGCCCGCACCGCGCAGCACTCGCGCACGGTCGGCGAGTTCGCCAAGCACACCGCGGTGGAGCTCGGCCTCGAGCCCGACCAGGTCGAGCGGATCCGCGCCGCCGGCGTGCTCCACGACCTCGGCAAGCTCGGGATCGCCGACGCGATCCTGCTCAAGCCAGGCGCGCTCGACGACGGCGAGTGGAAGGAGATGATGCGCCACCCCGAGATCGGCGCCCGCATCCTCGAGCACGCCGGCCTGCGCGACATCGCCGACTGGGTCAGGGCCCACCACGAGCGGATCGACGGGCGTGGCTATCCGAACGGGATCGTCGGTCGGCAGATCCCGGTCGAGGCGAGGATCCTCGCGGTCGCCGACGCGTACGAGGCGATGGTCGCCGACCGCCCCTACCGCGCCGGGATGCCGGCGGCGAGCGCCTGCGAGGAGCTCATCCGCTGCTCGGGCACCCAGTTCGATCCGGCCGTCGTCGACGCCTTCCTCGCCGCGCTCGAGCGTGGCGAGGAGGAGTTGGACGCGCAGCCGTCGGTGGCGCAGGCGGCGTAGACGGCCCGGGTTGGCGTCGGTGGCGGGTGCCGCGCCCGCAATGGATCACCCGGCAGATTTGGACGGACGACGCGTGGGTAGGGCAATGGCGTCCTAACGTAGCCGCGGGTAGGGGACGGCCGGGTCACTCGCGGCGTCAAGCATTGCTGGAGGTCATACATGCCTAAGTCGTTCCGCCTACGCCGTCCCTCGGCGCCGTTGCTCATCTCGGTCCTCGCGCTGTTCTTCGCCCTCGGGGGGGCCAGCTATGCCGCGTTGTCGATCCCGCAGAACTCGGTAGGCACCAGGCAGATCCGCAACAACGCCGTGACTTATCAGAAGATCGCACCGGGCACGATCGGTTCGGCCCGGATCAACCAGGGTCTGGTCCAGACCCGCGTGAGCGGCACGTGCACGGGCACGAACGGCGCGATCGGCCAGATCACCCAATCGGGCCACGTGGCCTGCAACGCGACCGCACCGCAGGAGTTCGGCAGCGCATCGACGGGAACCAGCGTGACGGCAACCTCGGCCACCGTCGCCAGTCGAGCGCTCGCAACGGGAAGCTATCTCCTGATGGGTTACGCCTACGCGAACAACACCGGCGTCGGTGACTCGACGTTCACCTGCACACTTTCCGTGCCGAGCGGCTCGAGCCAGGCCCGGACGGTGACCGTACCCGCAGGGCATCAGGTCTCACTGCCGATCAACCTCGCCTCGACGGTTCCGAGCGCCGGCGCGACGTCGACGCTCGCCTGCACGCAGACAGGCGGCACCGTCAGTGTCGACGGACAGATCAACGCAGTCCAGACCTCGAGCAACAGCTAGCTCCCGGTCCGCGCGTGACCCGGTCCCGAGCGCTGCCGGGGCCGGGTCGCCGCCTCATTAGGTCAAGCGGAGGCTTCCGCGCCGGCGAGCGCGGGCTCGGCGAGCCCGCCATCCTCGGACGCCGACGGGAGCGCGTTGGCCGTCGCGACGGCCGAGTAGAAGCCGGCGCTCGCCTTCGGGATGCGCCGCTGGGTGCCGAAGTCGACGAAGTGCAGCCCGAACCGGCGCTGGTAGCCGCGCGCCCACTCGAAGTTGTCGAGCAGCGACCACGCGAAGTAGCCGGCGAGGTTGACGCCGTCGTCGATCGCGCGCCACGCCGCGTCGAGGTGGCCTTCGAGATAGTCCACCCGCTCGAAGTCGTTGACCCGGCCGTCGGGATCGACGTAGTCGTCCGCGGCGCAGCCGTTCTCGGTGATGTACAGCGGCAGCTGCGGGGCCTCGCGGTCGAGCGTCCGTAGCGCGTCGTAGAGACCGTCGGGCTCGATCAGCCAGCCCATGTTCGTGCGTGGAATCTCAGGCGGCGCGTAGCTGACGACGCCCGGATAGCCGGGCAGCGTGCTTTCGCCGAGGCGCAGGTCATCCCAGTCGCCCGTGCGCACGTAGTACGGGCAGTAGTAGTTGAGCCCGAGGAAGTCGAGCGGCGCGCACACCCGATCCATGTCACCGGGCTCGATCAGCTCGTCCGGCGGGAGCAACTCGGCGCGGGCGGCGCCGGGGTAGGAGCCGTGCAGCAAGGGCTCGAGGAGGATGCGGTTCTGCTCCACGTCGAGGAGCGCGGCGGCGTCCGCCGCGTCCTCGCCGATCGCGCGGACCGGGTGAAGGTCGATCGTCACGCCGACCGGGACGCGCCCCTTCAGTGCGCCGCGGATGGCCTGCACGGCCAGCCCATGGGCGAGCATCAGATGGTGCGTGGCCGCGGCGGCGAGGGGGAGGTCGGTCTTGCCCGGGGCGTGCGTGCCGATGCGGTAGCCCTGGTTGGCTGACTGCTGGGGCTCGTTGAGCGTGATCCACATGCCGACCTCGTCGCCGAGCGCGCGGGCGAGCACGTCCGCGTACTCCGCGAACCGCTCCGCCGTATCGCGGTTCGCCCAGCCGCCCTCGTCCTCGAGCGCTTGCGGAAGGTCCCAGTGGTAGGCCGTCGCGACGGGAACGATGCCGCGGGCGCGCAGTCCGTCGACGAGCGCCCGGTAGTAGTCGAGTCCTCGCTGGTTGACGCGTCCGCGTCCGGTCGGCTGGACGCGCGGCCACGACACCGAGAACCGGTACCCGCCGACTCCGAGTTCGCTCAGCAGCCCGAGATCCTCCTCGTAGCGGTGATACGAATCGGACGCGACGTCACCGGTGTCACCACCGTGCACCTTGCCGGGGGTGTGGCTGAACGTGTCCCAGATTGAAGGGCCGCGGCCATCCGCGTGAGCCGCCCCCTCGATCTGATAGGCCGAGGTCCCGGCCCCCCAGAGAAAGCCGGGCGGGAACCGGCGTGCGCGGGGCGCACCGTTGAGTGACGTCCCAGTCATGTAGTTCTCCTAGTCGTGTGGTTCGAAAAAGTTCAGAGGGCATGGCGCCCGCTCCCCGCGTGAGAGGACACGGGAAGCGGGCGCCTTGGGGGGTGGAGTGGCCTAGCTCGTCGGTCGCAACCGCAAGATCACGACTTCGTTGGTGGGCGTGTTCGGGCTTCCCGACTCGTACGGGTTGCTCTGCGACGGCCATCCGGTGAACTTGCTGGTGTTGTACTCGTCGAACACGACGCCGTAGACGGTGGGGATGATCGGCAGGTTCTGTGCCACGTACTGCTCGATCGGGGCCAGATCCGTCTGCTGCGACGCCGGCGTGTTGTCGGCCGCGAGCTTGTTGAGGGCCGCGTCGACCGTCGGGTCCTTCAGCCGCTCGTAGTCGCCGGCCGCGTTGTTCGTTGCCTGGGCGCTGTTCAACCAGTCGTTGTAGAGCTGGTATGGCGAGACGCTCGTCTGCGACCAGTGCGACGTGAGCTGGAAGTTCCCAGTCGCGATATCCGAGGACCACGCCGTCACCGACTGGCCAACGAACGTGGCGTCGATGCCGGCCTTGCGCAGCCAGCCGGCGACCATCTGGTCGCCGGTCGCGTAGTCGGCGAACGAGGATGGGTTCGTGACGTCGAGTGACAGCTTCTGTCCGGACTTCGTGCGGAAGAAGCCATCGGACCCCATCACGTAGCCGGCCTGCTCGAGCACCTGCTTGGCGGCGGCGATGTTCGAATGTGCCGGCAGGGTCATACTCGCCACCGAAGGCGACAGGAACTGCTGGAAGATCGGCAGCGTCAGCCCACTGGCGTTGGACACCGGCGGCTCGAGTCCGCCTTCGGCCTGCTGGCTCAGCGCGGTCCGGTCGATCGCGAGGCTGATCGCCTTGCGCACCGCGAGCTGGTTCGTCGGGAACTTGGTCAGGTTCGGCTCGAGGCTGTTGGTCTGGACCGGCGGGAACCAGACCTGGTGGTCGGCGTGGCCAGAGACGAACACCTGATGCACACCCGGGATGAAGTTGCCCGCCCAGTGCAGCTGATCGGTCTGGAGGGCCGCCAGGGCGGTGTTGGCCGACGCGTAGGTCGGGAACTGCACCTCGGACACCGCAGGCTTGCCGCCCCAGTAGCTGGGGTTGGCCTTCAACGTGACCCCCTGCGGGCTGAACTGCGAGACGGTGTAGGGGCCGGTGCCGACCGGATTCGGGTCCGTGTACTTCCCGGGATCGCCGACCTTGCTCCAGACCGATGCCGGAACGATGTACGTCTGGCCGGCGATGTTCTGCAGGTTGGCGTACTGCGGCGAGGAGAAGTTGAGCGTCACGTGGTTACCGGTCGAGCTCACGCTCGCGACGGCCAGGCCCGTGTTGTTGACGTCGGGGTACTGCTTGATCATGTTGAAGGTGAAAGCGACGTCGGCCGCGGTCATCGCCGTGCCGTTGGACCACTTCACCCCGGGGCGGATCGTGAACGTGATCGACTTGCCGCCGTTCGACCAGCTGTATCCGGTGGCGAGCCAGTTGTAGTACTGGCCGGGCTTGATCGCGTTGGTCTGGAGCAGCGGCTCGTACATCAGCGACGTGGCCCCGAGCAACGTCGCCGCCGACGATTGGATGAACGGGTTGAAGTTCTGGGTGATCGCGTTCTGCTGGCTCGACTCCACGGTCAGCACCGAGGAACCGCCGCCGCCGCCACTGCTGGCGCCTGCAGAGGAGGAACTGGAGGTGCCGCCGCAGCCGGCGATCACCGCCGCGGCGCCGAGCGCCGCGCCCGCCGCCAGCCAACTACGTTGCTTGATCCATCGTTTCATCGAGGGGTACACCTTCTCTCTGATAAAAGAGTCGTGTCGCGTATGTAGACATTCACGACGCCTGGTTCAGGCCAGGGTCGTGTCGCGTATGTAGACGGTCACGTGCCCCCGGGTGAGGCCGGGGGTGCGGGCTTTAAAAAGGGCTCTCGGGCCTAACCCGTCGCCCAACCCGCACAGCGGCGGCGTTGCACCGAGGCGCAACCCCGCGTCGGATCACCTCATCGCTCGATCCTCCCTTCGAGCAGGTTCTGGACGGCGGCCGAAGGCGTCGGGGTCCGGCGCGGAGGCGATCAGCAGTCGCGTGTACTCGTGGCTGGGCTGCTGCGTGACCTGCTCGGCGGGGCCCCGCTCGACGATCTCGCCGGCGTACATGACCGCGATCTCGTCGGCGAAGTAGCGCGCCGACGCGATGTCGTGGGTGATGTACAGCACGGCGAGGTCGAGGTTCCGGCGAAGCTGATCGAGGAGGTCGAGCATCTCGAGCCGGATCGAGACATCGAGCATCGACACCGGCTCGTCGGCGAGCAGCACCCGCGGCGCGGTCGCGAGCGCGCGGGCGATCGCGACGCGCTGGCGCTGGCCGCCCGAGAGCTCGTGCGGGTAGGCGTCGCGGAACTTTGCCGCCGGGGTGAGGCGAACCTCCTCGAGCAGCTTGTCGAGCTCGGCGGTGGTCTGCTCTCTACCGCTGTGCCCTGCGTGAAGGCGAAGCGCCCTTTCCAGGACATAGTTGACCGTGTGGAGCGGGTTGAGCGAGGCGAATGGGTCCTGGAAGACCATCTGGACCTCGCTCTTGTACGCGCGGAAGCCACGCCGTGCCGCGGGCTCGATCGGCTTTCCGTCGAGCAGGATCTGGCCGCCGGAGCGGCGCTCCTGGCCGGCCAGCAACCGCGCCACCGTGGTCTTGCCCGAGCCGCTCTCGCCGACCAGGGCCACGACCCGACCCCGGCGGAGCTCCAGCGAGACGTGCTTGACCGCGGACAGCACCGTCGCCTTGCGGCCGCGGCCGAGGCGGAACTGCTTGTCGAGGTCGACCGCTTCGAGTACGACCGGCCCGGTCGCCGTGCTGCGGTCCTCGGCCGGAGCCGGGCGCGAACCCGCCACCTGCGCGGCGGTCACGAACGGGCAGGCGCTGACGTGATCGGGCTCCTGCGAGGAGGGAATCAGCGCCATGTCGACCGTCGCGCAGGCGTCGGTAGCGAAGCCGCAGCGAGGAATGAACGGACAACCCTTGAGTGCAGCCCGGAGGTCAGGTGGAGAGCCCGGGATCCCCGACAGCTTCAGGCGCGGGCCGCGGAGCTTCGGGAACGAGGTCAGCAGGCCCTTGGTGTACGGATGGGCTGCGCGGCGGTGGATCTGCTCGCGGGTGCCGGCTTCGACGATCTGACCGGCGTACATGATCACGACACGGTCGGCGATCTCGAGCAACAGCGACAGGTCATGGGTGATGAACAGGACCGAGAAGCCGAGCCGGGCCTTGAGCTCGAAGATCTCCGACAGGATCTCCCGCTGAACGACGACGTCGAGCGCGGTGGTCGGCTCGTCCATGATCACGACCTCGGGCTCGGCCGCGAGCGCCATCGCGATCATCACGCGCTGGCGCATCCCGCCCGAGAGCTCGTGTGGGTAGCTCTTCAACCTCACGCGGGGGATCCCGACCATTTCGATCAGCTCGACGATCCGGTCGTGCTTCTGTTCGTCGGTGAGCGGGAGGTGCGCGCCGACCGCGTCGAGCAGCTGATCGCTGACGCGGAGCACCGGGTTCAGCGAGTTCATCGCGCTCTGGAACACGATCGCGATCTCACGCCAGCGGAGCGCGCGGAGCCGGTCCGGGCTTGCGGCGAGGATGTCGACGCCGGCGGGGCCGACGCGGCGACCGTGGTAGGTGACGCTCCCGCCGGTGATGACCGCAGGCGGCCGCAGCAGCCGGATCGACCCGTACGCGAGCGTCGACTTGCCGCAGCCGCTCTCGCCGGCGAGGCCGACGACCTCGCCCGCCCCGAGCGCGAGCGATACGTCGCGCACCGCGCGGACGTCGCCGGCCTCCGATCGATAGGCGATCGAGAGGTCGCGGATGTCGAGCACGGGCCCCTGCGTCTGGAGGGCTGCCTCGCCTGTGCGATCGGCGCCCGGCTCGGTCACGGTGCTCACGCCGTCTCCCGTGGCTGATCGCGCATGACCGGGGTCGGGTCAGAGGGCCGCCACTTCCGGCGCCCGATCCGAGCCGCCCCCGCTGCGCGCAGCTGCGGGTTGCCGAGCTCGTCGAGTCCGAAGTTGAGCAGGACCATGCTCATCCCGAGCAGCGCCACGCAGATCCCGGGCGGCGCGTACCACCACCACGCGTTCAACTGCACGGCGTTGCCGTTCTGCGCCCAGTACAGCATCGTGCCGAAGCTCCACTGCGACAGGTCGGCGACCCCGAGGAACGCCAGCGCGACCGAGGTCAGGATCGCGTACAGCACGGTGCCCACGAAGCTCGCGGCGATTAGCCCGACCTCGTTGGGGAAGATCTCGAACATGATGATCCGCCAGGTCCGCTCGCCCGACTCGCGCGCGGCGGCGACGTAGTCGCGGTTGCGCAGGGAGAGGGTCTGGGCGCGGATCACCCGGGCTCCCCACGGCCAACCTAGCGCGCTCAGGACGATCGCCGTGGGAAGCTCACCCGAATGCGGTAGGTAGCCCAGGATCACGACCAGCAGCGGCAGCGCCGGCAGAACCAGGAACACGTTCGCGAGCAGCGACAGCCCCTCGTCCGACGCCCCGCCGAGGAACCCCGCCGACATCCCGATCACGACCGACAGGATCGTCGCGATCACGCCCGTCAGGAGCCCGAGCACGACGGTCGAGCGCGTCCCGACGAGCAGCTGGGAGAGCACGTCCTGGCCGGTCGCGGTAGTGCCGAGCAGATGGGTGAAGTTCGGCGCGAGCGGGAGCGCCTGACCCGGGGTCGTCGCCGTCGGGTCAAACGGCGCGATGGCCGGGCCAATGATCGCGACGAGGATGAACACGGCGAGGAGGGCGGCGCCGACCTTGGCCTTCCCGGGCAGGCGCCGGTGCCACCCCCGCTTCCGTGCGATCACGGCCGGCGGCAGCTCCTGTGCGCCGCCGGGGAGGGGATCGAGCGGTTCGGCGAGAGCGGACATCAGTACGCGTTCCTCGTCCGCGTGCGCGGGTCGGCCACGAAGTAGACGATGTCGGCGAGCAGGCACGCCAGCAGCACCGAGAACGAGATCACCAGGAAGATCCCCTGGAGCAGCGGGAAGTCGTCCGACGTGACCGCGTTGTAGAGGGTCAGGCCGATCCCGGGATAGGAGAACACGATCTCCATCACCAGCGCGCCCGCGACCACGAAGCCGATCGACAGCGCGAACCCGGCGAGGTTGGGCAGGATCGCGTTGCGCGCCGCGTAGCTGAACATCACCCGTCGCGGCGACAGCCCCTTGGCCTGCGCCACCAGGACGTAGTCCTCCGCGACCGTCGTGATCATCACGTTGCGCATCTGCAGCATCCACCCCGCCATCGAGGTCACGATGATCGTGAGCGCCGGCAGGATCGAGTGGTAGATCGCGCTCGAGATGAACGGCCAATCCCAGCCGGGGGCGAGGCCGAGGCTGTAGCCTTGGCCGAACGGGAACAGGCCCCAGCTCACCGCGAACAGCTCGATCACGATCAGCGCGAGGAAGAAGTAGGGGGTCGCCTGCAGGAACGTGAACGCCGGCAGCGTGCGGTCGAGCCAGCCGCCGCGCCGCCACGCCGCCAGGATCCCGAGGAGCGTGCCGACGGCGAAGCTGATCACGGTCGCGGTGCCAACGAGGATCAAGGTCCACGGCAGCGTCGTCGCGATCACCGACGTGACCTTGGCGGGATACAGGTTGACCGACGTTCCGAGGTTTCCGTGCGCCAGGTTCCCGAGGTAGGTGAAGTACTGGCTGACCAGACTCCCGTGTGTGTGCGTGCCGAACTCGGCCTCGAGTGCGTGCAGCGAGTTCGCGTCGAGCGTCGGGTACTTGGCGAGCAGCGTGTCGACCGCGTTGCCCGGCATCACCCGCGGGATCGCGAAGTTGATGGTGATCGCCACCCACGCCGCGACGGCATAGAACGCCAAGCGCCGGGTGATGAACCACATCGTTGCCTGCTCCTCTCGTATCCCTCTGGGGTCGAGCCGCGCCACGTTGGCTGACTCGTCGCTGAAAACGCTACCGGAACTGTTTCACGAAAGTCAAGGCTTGTTTCATATGAATTTTCCCGGTATGTTGCGGGCTGTGTTTGTCGCTGAGCCATGTAACGTTTCAGAAATTGTGATTCAATTCCCCGTATGAGTTCCATGACCGGACCCGACAATGGCCGAGGCGCTCGGCTGACGATCCGCCAGGTGGCGGACCTCGCCGGCGTGTCGACCGCGACCGTGTCGCGGGTGATCAACGGGCGCGCCGAGGTCTCCGAGAAGGCCCGCGAGGCGGTGCAACGGGTGGTGCGCGAGCACGGCTACAGCACGAACCGCACGGCTCGCGGCCTGTCGGCGGGGCGCACCGGCCTCGTCGGCGTGACCACGCCGGTCGTCCATCACTCCTACTTCGCGGTGATCCTCGACGGTGCCGGCGAGGCTCTGTACGAGCAGGACATGCGGATGGTGCTGTGCCGGACCCACCACCAGCACGACCGCGAGGTGTCGCTGCTCGAGCGATTGATGCAGGGGACGACCGACGGCGCGCTGCTGATCCTGCCCGAGGAGTCGCCCGACGAGCTCGCGGCGCTTCACGACCACGGCTACCGGTTCGTGATCGCCGACCCGCTCCGGCCGCTCGACGAGCGCGTGCCGACGGTGTCGGCCGCGCATTCCTCAGGGGCGAGCGAGGCGGTCGAGCACCTGCTCGCGCTCGGGCACCGGCGGATCGCGGCGATCACCGGCCCGCGCGGGTGGATCGCCACCGAGGAGCGGCTACGCGGCTACCGCGGCGCGCTCGCGGCCGCCGGTGTGATGCCCGATCCCGAGCTCGTGGTCGAATCGGACTTCCACGCCGAGGGCGGCGCCGAGGCGGCGCTGTCGCTGCTAGACCGTCCGGACCCGCCGACGGCGATCTTCGCGTTCAACGACATGCTCGCGATCGGCGTGATGCAGGCGGCGCGCCTGCGCGGCGTCGGCATCCCCGAGCAGCTGTCGGTCGTCGGCTTCGACGACACGTTCGAGGCGTCGATCGTCACGCCGCCGCTGACCACGGTCCGCCAGCCGCTCGCCGAGATGGGCCGGATGGCGGTGAACCTGCTCGTGCGCCAGCTCCAGAACCAGCGGATCGAGGCGCTTCACGTCCAGCTCGAGACGAAGCTGGTCGTGCGCGAATCGACAGCTCCGCCGGCGCCGGCGTCGTAGACGGGACGGACTCGGGCGAGTAGGGTCGCGCTCGTGGCAGCGAGCGCCCCGTCCGCTTCAGACCTGGCTGCCGTGCGCCACGACTTTGCCGGGGCCCTCGGTGCGGACCGAGTTCTCGCCGGCGAGGAAGAGTTGCGTGAGTGGCGCGACCCGTTCCAGCACGCGTCGTGGGATGAGTACGTGGCGTCCGCCGTCGTCATGCCGGAGACGGTCGGGGAGGTGCAGGAGGTCGTGCGGATCGCCGGCCGTCACGGCGTGCCGCTGTGGACGCTCGGCCAGGGCCGCAACAACGGCTACGGCGGCCCGGCGCCGCGGGTGCGCGGCTCGGTGATCGTGTCGCTCCGGGACATGAACCGCGTGCTCGAGATCAACGAGGAGCTCGGCTACGCCGAGATTGAGCCGGGCGTGCGCTGGTTCGACCTGTACGAGGCGATCAAGGCCGGCGGCCACCGGTTGATGCTGTCGATCGCCGACGTCGGCTGGGGCAGCGTGATCGGGAACACGCTCGACCACGGGATCACGTACATGCCTTACGGCGTCGACTTCGGGCTGCCGTGCGGCATGGAGGTCGTGCTCGCCAACGGCGACGTGATGCGCACGGGGATGGGCGCGATGCCCGGCAACCGCTCGTGGCATCTGTACAAGCGCGGCCTCGGACCGACGCCCGACCAGCTATTCATGCAGTCCGGGTTCGGGATCGTGACCAAGATGGGCGTGTGGCTGATGCCCTACCCCGAGGTGTACATGCCGTTCTGGGTGCGGGTGTGGAACGACGACGACCTCGGCCCGGTCGTCGACACGCTGCGGAAGCTGATGCTCGACGACACGATCCGGATGGTTCCGCAGATCCTGAACACGGTGGCGTACGGGTCGGTGTTCACGACGCGAGCGGAGTGGTGGACCGGACCTGGCCCGATTCCCCCGGAGGGGCTCGAACGGCTGGCGCGGGGGCTCGATGTCGGGCGGTGGCTGATGCGGGCCGCGCTGTACGGCGACGAGGCGATCGTGGACCTTCGGTTCGCGAAAGTGAAGGCGGCGTTCGAGCGGATCGGCGCCGACGTGTGGGGGACGAAGGTCGCGCCCGAGGACATCCCCTCGCTCGAGAACCCCGCCGAGCGAGTCCAGGGCGGCGTCCCCAGCCTCGACATCAACGCGATGACCGCGTGGTACGGCGGCGAGGAGGGTGGCCACATCGGGTTCTCGCCGATCGCGCCGCTGACCGGACGCGACGCGATCGCTCTCCGCGATCTCCTGCGCGGGATGATCGAGGAGGCCGGGCTCGACTACATCGCGGCGATGCTGCCGATCAACGCGCGGTCGTTCGCCCACATCACGCTGATCATCTTCGACACCAAGAACGAGCGCCAAGCGCGCGCCGCGTACGACGTCGCGCGCCGGCTGGTGCGGGACGCGGCCAAGCTCGGGTATGGCGAGTACCGCGCGCACCTCGACTTCATGGACCTGGCGGCCGAGCAGTACTCCTGGAACGACCACGCCTACCGGCGGTTCTGCGAGACGCTCAAGGACGCGCTCGACCCGCAGGGCATCCTCGCGCCGGGCAAGCAGGGGATCTGGCCGCGTTCGATGCGCTGACGGTGGCGGTCGGGCGGCGGGCGGTGGCTGGCGGGCGAGCCGTGGCGGGCCCCGCGACGGTCGTGGTTGGGTCATTTCCGACCACTCGGCGGTGCGCGCGGCTCGAGTGTCGCCAAATGACCCATATACGTGCCTGAATCACCATTCACCGCCCGGCGGGGCGCCCAGTGTTGCGAAATGACCCAGACGGGGTGCCGGCGGGGTTCGAATATGGTTCGCTTATGGAAGAGGGCACCGCCCGGGCGCGGCTTGACTACGACTACGGAGATCGCTTTCTGCCGTTGCGCCGGCAACTCGGGGTGACGTCGTTCGGGATGAACCAGATCGTGCTCCAGCCCGGGCAGCGGGGCCGGATCCACCGCCACGAGCGCCAGGAGGAGGTGTACCTAATGCTCAAGGGCCGGCTGACGATCGTGATCGAGTCAGAGCCGACCGAGCTCACCGAGGGTGAGCTGCTGCGGGTGGCGCCGGGGGTCCGCCGGCAGCTCGTCAACTACGGCCCCGAGCGAGTCGTCCTGCTCGCGCTCGGTGGCGCGGCCGAGCACCGGGGACGCGACGGCGAGTCGTTCATGGCGTGGGAGGACGAGAGCCCGACGACGCCGCAGGAGATGCCGATGCCACCGGACCTCGATCCCGGCGAGCTCCGCACCGCCTGAATGCATCCGACGGCGGCGAGGGTCCAGGAGCGGCTGCACGAGCGCGGCCTCGATGTCGTCGTCCAGGTGCTGCCGGACTCGGCACGAACCGCTCCCGAGGCGGCGGTGGCGGTCGGGTGCGACGTCGGCCAGATCGTAAAGTCGCTCGTGTTCATGGGCGACGAGCAGCCGGTGATCGTGCTGTGCGCGGGGGACCGGCGGGTCGCGGCGAAGCGGCTCGGCCTTCGCGCCGCCAACGCGGACGAGGCCCGCGCGGCCACCGGTTTCGCGATCGGCGGCATTCCGCCGCTGGGCCACGATCAGCCGCTCGCGACGTTGATCGACGAGTCGCTCAGGCGGTTCGCCACGGTCTGGTCGGCGGCCGGGACGCCACACGCCGTGTTCGAGGCCGATACCGAGGCGCTGATCGCGGCGATCCCCGGTGCCGCGGTCCTCGACGTCTCCTAGCCGCCGGCGCTACTAGCGAAGGCGCTCGACGAGCTCGGGAGTGATCTCGGGGAGCGCGTGCACGGTCGCCGCGGCGAGGTCGAGCGCATCTTGGTCGGGCGGATAGTGCTGGTTCGGCATCGCGATCACCGCCATGCCGGCGGCGTCGGCCGAGCGGATGCCGTTGCTCGAGTCCTCGATCGCCACGCACCGGCTCGCATCGACGTCGAGCCGGCGCGCCGCCTCCAGATACACGTCGGGAGCGGGCTTGCCGCGCTCCACCTCCTCGGAGGAGATCGTCGCGCGGAAGTCGCCGGCGAGGCCGGCGGCGTCGAGCGCGAAGTCGATGATCTCCCGGTTAGCCGAGGACGCGAGCGCGAGCGGCCACCGCCGGTGGAGCGTGCGGACGACATCGACCGCGCCCGGGAGCAGTGGCAGATGCTCGCGATAGAGCTGCTCCATCCGGTCGACGACCGCGCGGTTGATCGCGTCCGCGTCCAGGTCGACGCCGAGCTCGTCGTGCATGTACCGCGACCACTCGGGGGAGCTCATGCCCATCATCGCGTGCGGGGCGTCCTCGCGCCAGTGGCCGCCGGTCTCGCGGACGACCTCCTGCTTGGACTGGTTCCAGAGCTGCTCGGAGTCCATCAGGACCCCGTCCATGTCGAAGATCACAGCTTGCGGCACGAGCGCGTTGTATCAAGGTCTCGACATTTCGACGGTTGTCGAATCGTTCTCGGGTAACCATGTTGTACGTGACCACCACGCAACCCAGATACCTGATCGTGCTCGGTACCGCGGTGCTCTGCTACGCGGCGCTCGGGACCGTGCTTGGAATCCTGCCGGACTACGTGCACTCGCTCGGCGGCGACGCGGTGCTCGTCGGCCTCGCGGTCGGCGCGCCGGCGATCACCGGCGCGGCCGGCCGGCCGCTGGGCGGACGGCTCGCCGATCACCGCGGGCCCGCTCGGATCATGATCGCGGGCGCGCTCGTCATGGCCGTCGGCACGCTGCCGGCGTTCATCCACTCACTCGGGTCGCTGCTCGTCAGCCGACTCGCGGTCGGCGCGGGCGAGGCGGCGATGATGGCCGCGACCGTGCTGTGGCTGCTGCGCCTGGCAGGCCCGGAGCGTCGCGGTCGCGCGATGGGCCACGTCGGGCTCGCCAACTATGCGGGGCTGACGGTCGGCCCGTTGCTCGCGCAGGCACTGTCCGGGCAGGACCATCCGACGCGTGTGTGGGTGACGGCGGCGATCCTGCCGCTGGTGGCGGCCGCGTGCGCGGCGGCGCTCGGTAGGACGCCGGATCGCGGCATCGCGCCCGACCCGGCTGCCGAGGGGCCCGAGCGCGACGGCGGCGAGCAGAGGAGCACAGCGCGCGCGACGCTCCGTCCCGGCCTCGGGCTGATGCTCGTCAACTTCGGCTACGTCGCGGTGTTGTCGTTCGGCGCCGCGGCCGCGACCGAGCAGGGCACCGGGATCGCGGCGCTCGTGATCCCCGTGTTCGGCGTCGGCGTAATCGCGAGCCGGACGATCCTCGCCGGCGTGCCTGACCGCTTCGGCGCTCCGCGGACGCTGACGGTGGCGGTCTCGATCGAGGCCGCGGGCCTGGCTGGAATGGCGGCGACCACGAGCACGCCCGTGGCGCTCCTCGCGCTCGTCGTGATGGCGGTCGGGCAGGGGCTCGCGGTCCCGTCGCTCGGGATGCTCGCGCTCGCGTCGGTGCCGCCGAGCCGGCACGGGCGGACCGCCGGCGCGTTCTTCGCGTACTTCGACGCGGGCGTGGGTCTCGGTGGCCCGGCCGTCGGCCTCGCAGCGCGCGCGGCCGACCCGGCCGGCGGGCTGTTCGCGGCCGCTGTCGCCGTGCTCGCGGCCGCGCCGGTCGCGCTGCTCGCGCGGACACGGCCGCATGCGCGCCGGCAGAGCGCCGCCGTCGGCTGCCTTGAGTAGCGCCGCGCACGGGGGTAGCGTTCAGGTTCACACCTGACGCCGGCGTGTGCCGGCGAAGGGGTCTGCGGCTATGGCGCACGAACTGCGGATCCGCAACAGCGACGGGCGGGTGAAGATCCGCAGCCCATGGGCGGTGGCATTGCTGCCGTTTGTCACCTTCGGGATCTACCACCTGGTGTGGTGGTATCGCATCAACCGTGAGCTGTGCGACTTCGGTGCCGCCAAGCACGTCGACCTCGGGAACAGTCCCGCGCTGTCAGCGATCGCGGTGTTCCCGGGCGGGCTGATCGTCGTCCCCGCCCTCGTCAGCTACTGGCGCGGAACCGGACGCACACAGGAGGCCGCGCGCGTGGGCGGGACGGAGCCGATCAACGGTTGGATTGCGCTCCTCCTCTACATCATCATCGCGCCCGCTTACTGGGCGTACATGCAGGTGACGCTGAACGAGTTGTGGGGCGCGAACGCGGTTACTTCAGCACTCCGCGGGCCGCCGCCGTCCACGCGGCCGTAACGTCACGAATCCACTTCGCCTGCGTCGTGGCCAGCGACGAGATCCACTCGACGTCGCTCTTGCCAGGTCCACGCTCGAGCGTGCTCGCGATCGTCTTGAGCGCCTTCTCGTAAGCCGCCAGGGTCGCCTCGCCGGCGGTCTTGCTGTCTTCGATGATGCGCTCGTTGAGCTTCCGCACGCGCTGGGCGACGGCGTCGAGGCGTGGGTCGGTCGCGCCGGTTGACTTCGCGGCGGTCGCGCCCGACGACGCGGACGCGCGGGTGCGGGTCGTGCCGCTGCTCTTCTTGGCGGCGGTCTTCCGGGTCGTGCGCTTCGCGCCCGTCGATTTGCTCGCGCTCGCGGTCGAGCGCTTGGTCTGACTGCCGCTCGATTTGCTGGCCGACCTCGAACTGCTGCTCTTTGCCTGGGGCACGGCTTCCTCCTAGGGATGTACGACCGGGTTGAAGGCGGACAAAGCTAGCGACTTGCGCGGGCGATGCGCGCCAGCCACCGTGCGCGGTGGCGCGGTCGTCGAGCGGACGACGAGCGATGGCTCGATCAAGCGCAGCTCGTTCGAGCGGCGGTTGTCGATCCGGTCGAGCAGCAGCTCGAGCGCGAGCCGGCCCATCTCGGTGCGCGGCTGATCGACGGTCGTCAGCGACACGTGTGCGAGGTGGGCGATCGAGATGTTGTCGTAGCCGACGATCGACACGTCGCCGGGGACGTCGACGCCGGCGCGGTCGAAGCCGCCGAGCAGCCCGGCCGCGACCATGTCGTTGGCGGCGAAGATCGCGGTCGGGAGCTCGCGCCGGCGAAGCAGCTCGTCGGCGGCGTTGGCGCCCGCCTCCTCGGTGAAATCGCCGGCGACCACGAGCGCGTGGCGGCCGAGCCGGCGCGCGCGCATGCCTCGCAGGTACGCGGATCGGCGCTGTGGTCCGCCGGCGCCGCTGCCGCCGTCGACGTGCGCGATCCGCTCGTGTCCGAGCTCGACGAGGTGATCGAGGACGAGCCCGGTGCCGTGCGCCTCGTTGATCAGGACGGTGTCGACGTCGACGTTGCGAAGGCCGCGCCCGACCATCACGAGCGGCGCCTCGGCCGCGGCCGCGGCGATGTCGGCGGCGGCCATCCGGGGGCTGACGAGGATCAACCCGCTGACCCGGTGCTCGAGGAGTGCGCCGAGCGCAGCGCGCTCGCGCCGCGACGAGCGCCCGCCGGCGGCGAGCAGCAGCTGGTAGCCGGCCTCCGAGGCGTAATCCTCGACGCCGCCGGCGATCTCCGCGAAGAACGGGTTGCGCAGGTCGTCGAGGATCACTCCGACGGTCTTGGTCCGCCGGCTGGCGAGGCTGCGCGCCATCGCGTTCGGTCGGTAGCCGAGCCGCGCCGCGACGTCGAGCACGCGCCGGCGGCGCTCCTCGCTCACGTTCGGCCGCTCCCGCATCACGAGCGAGACGAGCGCGCGCGACACGCCGGCCTCGCGCGCGACGTCCTCCATCGTGGGCGCGCGTCGGGAGGAGAAGAGCGTCGCGGTACGGCGCGCTGATCTGGCCATTTCGCGCAGGGACCATACTTAGAGCGCGACAACATTGCAATCGGGTTAGCGCGCTCTAACCAAATATCCGCCACGGTTTCGGGCAGCCGGCGACCGGCCTTCGAGACCGACGAATGGGCCTCGGAAGCCTAGGAGGCGGCCTTGACTTGACGGGAAGTCACGGGATATAGTCGCCGGACCTCGGTGTTAGAGCGCTCTAATCGCCCGGACGCGTTAGAGCGATCTAGCGCGAGGGAGCGAGAGGCACACCAGACCATGCAACAGGCGCATGCCCGCGCGACCGGCGCGAACCCGAGGATCGACGACCGCCTTGCCGGCGCGCCGATCTCGTCGGGAGCGTGCGAGATCCAGGGCTGGGGCGTGATGCCCGTAAGTCGGTCGGCGCCCGCTCCCAGCAGGCGCTGCACCGCCATCACCGGAGATGAGCCGACGGTGGTAGGCGGACTGATGCGCGACGCTCGCGAGAGCACCGCCTTCCTTCACCACACGGCTCGGACGACGGAGGAGAGCAATCGATGAGACGACTGTCTCGCACTATCGGCATCGTCGCCGCCGTGGGCGTTGCGGCCCTGCTGGTGGCGGCGTGCGGCAGCAGCAGCTCGAGCAAGAGCGGGAGTAAGAGCAGCGGCACGAGCACCAGCGCCGTAAACATCTCGGCGAGCACCGGAGCGAAGAACTGCCCCTACAAGTTCGCGCTGATCACCCACGGTGACAACGGCAGCTTCTGGAGCGTCGTGTACAAGGGCGCCAAGGACGCCGCCGCCGATCTCGGGTGCACGCTCACCGAGACATACGGATCACAGCAGCAAGGTCAGGCGGAGCCCGACGACAACGCCGAAAATGCGCAGATCGAGGATGCGATCAACGCGCACGTCAGCGGGATGGCGGTGTCCGACCACGATCCTTCGCTGATGAACCCGACGCTCGCCAAGGCGGCCGCCGCGGGGATCCCGGTAGTGCTGCTGAACGCGGGCTGCGATGACACCGACATCGCGGCGAGCAAGGCGCTCACCTGCGTGGGCCAGCCCGAGCAGCTCGCCGGCGAGGCCTCTGGCGAGTACTTCAAGAAGCTCGGCAGCACCAATGTCCTGTGCGTGATTCACCAGTCGGGTCAGAACCTGCTCGACCGGTGCAACGGAATCGCGCAAGGACTCGGGGTCGGCTCGCAGTGCAAGACCGGGAGCGCGCCGTCGAGCGGCCCGGCCTGCACCGAGCTCACGCTGTCCACGCCGAACGCCGCTTCGAACCCTCAGCAGGCGATCCAGCAGGTCACCGCATACCTGCAGACCCATACGGGGATCAACGCGGTGATGACGCTGAACAACGCGATCGGGACGGCGCTGATCTCGAGTAACCCCCAGAGTAAGCCGAAGATCGCGACGTTCGACCTGAACTCGGGCGTCCAGCAGGACCTCCAGAACGGCTCGATGGCATTCGCGATCGACCAGCAGCAATATCTCCAGGGGTACCTGCCGATCGTGTTCCTCGACCTATATCTGCGCAAGAACGGCCAGACCGTCGGCGGAGGAACGACCGTCGCCAGCGGGCCGCTGATCGTGACCAAGGCCAACGTCGGCAAGGTCGCGGCGGCGATCGCCGCGGGACAGGACTAACGCACGGTCGCCGGGCGGGAGTCACATCCCGCCCGGTGACGACACCAGACTGAGATCCCCGCCCAGCCATCTACCCAGCCACCCAGATGAGTGCCACCTCACCTCCGATAGCAACGCCGCCTGCATCCGGGGGGGCGCAAGACGAACGGCTGGTTTCGATCAGCCGGCTCACCCGCACGCTCAGGCGTCCGGAGCTCGGCTCGCTGCTCGCCGCGTTGTTCGTGTTCGTGATGTTCGCGGTCTTCGACGCGAGCTCCAACCACCTGTGGCTGAAGCAGCCCGGGATCGCGGCGTGGACGCAGCAGGCGGCGTTCTTCGGGATCGTCGCGGTGCCGGTCGGGCTGTTGATGATCGGCGGCGAATTCGACCTTTCGGCCGGCGTCATGACCGGGGTGACCGCGATCGTGATGGCGCTGCTCGTCGGCAAGTGGCACGTGAATACCTGGATCGCGGTGATCATCACGCTCGCGTTCGCGGCCGCGATCGGGCTGCTCAACGGTTACATCGTCGCGCTGACCAAGCTGCCGAGCTTCATCGTCACGCTGGCGACGTTCTTCGTTCTGCGCGGCGCGAGCACCGGCGGGGTACTGCTGCTCAACAACGGGAGCACGCAGATCACGGTCACCACGGCCCATCCGGCGGGCCTCAGCAGCGCGAAGTCGATATTCGGCAGCTCGTTCTTCTCGAGCGGATCGCTCCCGAGCGGCTACTCGACCGCGATCCTCTGGTTCATCGCGGTGACGATCGTCGGCACGTGGGTGCTGAGCCGCACGACGTTCGGGAACTGGATCTTCGCCTCCGGCGGCGACCAGAACGCGGCCCGCAACACCGGCGTTCCCGTGAACCGCACGAAGGTGCTGCTGTTCGTCGGCACGGCCCTCGCGGCGGCGCTGGTCGGGATCATCTCGTTCACCCAGGCGTCCTCGGCCGTGTCCGAGCAAGGCGTCGGATACGAGTTCTTCTACATCATCGCGGCGGTCGTCGGCGGTTGTCTGTTGACCGGCGGGTACGGCTCGGCGATCGGCGCGGCACTCGGGGCGTGCATCATCGGAATGGCGTTCGAAGGGGTGATCTACGCCGGCTGGGACAGCTCGTGGGACTTCGCGTTCCTCGGGGTGATCCTGTTCCTCGCCGTCGTTGTCAACACGGTGATCTACCGGCGGGCTCTGAAGGCGCGACGATGAGCGAAGGAATCTCGAACATCAGCGACGGTACGTCCGGTGCCGGCGAGGCGCAGGCGAAACCCGCCACCGTGCAACCGCAAGCAAACGCGACCCCGGCGCTCGAGGTGCGGTCGGTCTCCAAGTACTTCGGGAGCGTCAACGCGCTCGAGGACATCAGCCTGTCGGTCTACTCCGGCCAAGTCACCTGCGTGCTCGGAGACAACGGCGCGGGCAAGTCGACGCTGATCAAGATCCTCTCCGGGGTGCACGCGCCGGACAAGGGCGACGTCCTGTTCGAAGGAGAGCCGGTGACGTTTGCCGGGCCGCGGGATGCGCGGGGTCACGGGATCGCCACCGTGTTCCAGGACCTCGCGACCGTGCCGCTGATGTCTGTGTGGCGCAACTTCTTCCTCGGCAACGAGCCGACCCGCGGCCGCGGCCCGCTCCAGCGACTGGACGTCAAAGGGGCCCAGCGGATCATGCGCGAGGAGATGGCCAAGATGGGCATCGACGTCCGCGACCCGGACCAGACCGTGGGAACGCTTTCGGGCGGAGAGCGCCAGGCGATGGCAATCGCGCGCGCGGTGTACTTCGGGGCCAAGGTCCTGATCCTCGACGAGCCGACGTCCGCGCTCGGCGTCCGTCAGTCGGGGATCGTGCTCAAGTACGTGATCCAGGCAAGGGAGATGGGACGAGCGGTGATCTTCATCACCCACAACCCGCACCACGCTTATCCGGTCGGCGACCGGTTCGTGCTGCTCAAGCGCGGCGGCATGCTCGGCTCCTACGCGAAGTCGGAGACCTCGATCGCGGAGCTGACCTCGATGATGGCCGGCGGCGCCGAGCTCGAGGAGCTCAGCCACGAGCTCCAGCACGCGGTCGACCCGTCCCTCAAGGAGGTCGCGAAGGAGCTGGCCGCCGAGGCGTCGGACGCCAAGGCGTCACCCTAGTGGTCCCTCACGCAAACACGCTCGCATTCGAGGCACGCCTGGCGGCGCCGGGCTTTGTCCTCGGACCCTCGTGTAGCGCCGCTACACGTCGGATCCTGCGTTCTCGCCCGGCATCCACCAGTCGTACCTCTCGATGCGACCGTGCTCACGTGAGCAACCACTGACGATGATGCGCGACCTCGAGCTGCTGACGGTCGGGCGGATCAGCATCGACCTGTACTCAGACCAGGTCGGAGCCGATTGGTATGCGGCCCGGACGTTCAGCAAGGCGGTCGGCGGCAGCGCGACCAACGTGGCCATCGCCGCCGCCCGGCTCGGGCATCGGAGCGCGGTGTTCACCAAAGTCGGTGAGGACCCGTTCGGCGAGGTCGCGCTCGCGGAGCTCCGCGACTTTGGCGTCGACACCCGCTTCATCGGCGTCGAGCCGGGAACGGTGACGCCGCTGGCGTTCGCCGCGCTCGACCCGCCCGAGGACCCGCAGCTGCTGTTCCGCCGCGAGCCGCCGGTACCCGACCTCCAGCTGAGGCCCGACGACGTCGACAGCGCGACCGTGACCGACGTTCCGATCCTGTGGGTGACCGCGGGCGCGCTGTCGGACGAGCCGAGCGCGACGACGGTGGCCGGGATGCTCGGCGCCCGCGCCCGCGCCCGCGGCCGCCGACGCCACACCGTGCTCGACCTCGACTACCGCCCGACGTTCTGGCGCTCGCGCGAGGAGGCCTCGGCGCGCGTCGGCGCGGCCGTCGAGGACGCGACGATCGCGGTCGGCAACCGCGAGGAGTGCGCGGTCGCGGTCGGAACGGATGACCCCCGCGAGGCCGCAGCCAGGCTGCGGGCGAAAGGCGTCGAGGTCGCGATCGTGAAGCTCGGGGGGGACGGCGTGCTGGTCTTTAGCGAGCAGGGGGAGCAGCTGATCGAGCCGCCCCAGGTCGAGGTCCTGTGCGGGCTCGGCGCGGGCGACGCGTTCGGCGGCGCGCTCTGCCACGGGCTGCTGGCGGGATGGTCCCACGATCGAACGATCGCGTTCGCGAACGCGGCCGGCGGAATCGTCGCCTCCCGCCTGTTGTGCTCGGCGGCGATGCCGGACGAGGAAGAGGTCGTCGAGATATTAGGAAGGTCGGCGGCGCCTGGCGGCGGCGCCTTAGTCGAGAGATCGCCGGCATGAGCACAGCCGCGAAACCGAAGACCACGGCCGCGACCGTCCCGGCCCCCACCCGCCCTGGGCGCCGCCGGATCGGCGTCGGCGTGATCGGGTTCGGATGGCTCGGCCAGGCCCACACGCGCTCGCTGCTCCGGATCCCAACGCTGTTCGAGAACCGCGCGTTCGACGCCGAGCTCGTCGCGTGCAGCGACACGCTCCCGGCGCGGGTGGACCAGGCGATCAGCTCGTTCGGGTTCAAGCGCGCCTCGGCGGCGTGGGAGTCGGTGATCGACGACCCCGACGTCGAGGTCATCTACATCGCGGCGCCGAACATGGTGCACGTGCAGTTGGTCGAGGCCGCCGCGCACGCCGGCAAGGCAGTGTTCTGCGAGAAGCCGGTGGGGGGAACGCCCGAGCAGGTGGCTCGCGCTGCCCGGGCCGCCCGGACCGCGGGCGTGATCAGCGGTGTCGGCTACAACTACCGGTGGGCGCCGCTCGTGCGTTATGCGCGCGAGCTGATCGCGGGCGGCGAGCTCGGCGAGATCACGAACTATCGCGGCCGGTTCTTCTCGATGTACGGCGCCGACCCGCTCGGCGTGAACTCGTGGCGGTTCCAGCTCGACCAGGCCGGATACGGCGTCACCAGCGACCTGATGAGCCACGCCGTCGACCTCGCGCACATGCTGGTCGGCCCGATCACGAACCTGACCGGCACAGTCGAGACGTTCATACGCGAGCGCCCGGCGCCCGGCGACGGCGCGAGCCACTACGGGCGGGGACGGCCCGAGGACCCGCGCACGCCGGTGACCAACGAGGACTACGCGGCGATGCTGTGCACGTTCGCCTCGGGCGCGCGGGGCACGTTCGAGGTCAGCCGCACGATGGTCGGACCCCAGAGCGAGAACGCGTTCGACGTCTACGGAACCCGCGGCGCGGTCGGGTGGAACTTCGAGCGTCTGAACGAGCTCCGCGTCTACCGCTCCACCGAGGATCGCGGCGCGGGCTACACGACCGTCCTCGGCGGCGACCGGTTCGGGCACCACGGGATCTTCGTCCCCGGCGCCGGCAACACGATCGGGTTCGAGGACCTGGTCACGATCGAGGACTACGAGTTCTGCACGGCGGTGGCCGAGGGGCGGCCGTACGAGCCGAGCTTCGAGCAGGCGCTCGCTTGGGCCGCAGTGCAGGACGCGCTCCTGCGCTCGGCGGAGAGTGGGGGTTGGGAGGAGGTGCGTTCGTGACCGCCACGACCGCGGTCGCGCCCCTTCGAATCGGCGTCATCGGCGTCGGGCGGATCGGCCGTATGCACGCCGAGCTGATCGCCCGCCAGGTGCCCGGCGCGGCGCTCGGAGCGGTGTACGACCCCCGCGAGCCGGCGGCTCGCGTCGTCGCGGCTGCGCTCGGCGTCCCGGCGGCGGCGAGCGTGCAGGACATCTTCGACTCCGAACTCGACGCGGTCGCGATCTGCTCGAGCTCCGATACTCATGTCGACCTTCTGATCGCGGCCGCGCAGGCGGGCAAGGCGGTCTTCTGCGAGAAGCCGGTGTCGCTCGATCTCGCGGAGGTCGACCGCGCGCTCGGCGCGATTGACAGAGCTGGCGTCCCCTTCCAGATCGGCTTCAACCGCCGGTTCGACCCGGCCCACGCTTCGGTTCGCGAGGCGGTCATGGCGGGGACCGTCGGCGACCCGCATCTGGTGCGGATCTCGAGCCGCGACCCCGAGCCGCCGCCGCTCGAGTACGTCAAGACGTCGGGCGGCCTGTTCCTCGACATGATGATCCACGACTTCGACATGGCCAGATTCGTGACCGGCACCGAGGTGGTCGACGTGTTCGCGCGCGGCGCGCTGCGGATCGAGCCTACGTTCGCGCAGGCCGACGACATCGACACCGCGGTGGTGACGCTCGTCCACGCCGACGGATGCCTGACCACGATCGACAACTCGCGCCGCGCCGCATACGGATACGACCAGCGCGTCGAGGTGTTCGGCTCGGAGGGCATGGCGATATCGGAGAACCCGCGCGCGCACACCGGCAGCGTGCTGACCGCCGGCGGCGAGCGGCGACCTCCGAACCCCTACTTCTTCCTCGAGCGGTATCTGCCGAGCTACGTGCGCGAGTGGCAGGCGTTCGTCTACGCGGTCAAGCGCGGCGAGGAACCGCCGGTGTCGACCGTCGACGCACGCGCCCCGCTCGTGATCGGACTTGCAGCCGGGCGGTCATTGCGAGAGGGTCGTCCCGTGCGCGTCTCAGAGGTGCAGCCGACATGAGGATCTATCTGACCGGTGCCGCCGGATTCGTCGGGTCGAACCTCGCGCATGTGTTCGCCGAGCACGGCGCGGAGGTGGTGGCACCGGGTCACGAGCACGTCGACCTGACCGCCGAGATGGTCGTGCGGCGCTCGGTGCTCGCCACCCGGCCGGACGCGATCGTGCACGCCGCGATCTGGAACGACCCGGCCGGACTCCACACCGATCGCCGTCGCGCCTGGGACGCTTACGTCGGCGCCACCCGCAACGTCGTCGCGGCCGCCAACGCCGTCGACGCGCACGTGGTGCTGATCTCGACCGATTGGGTGTTCGACGGCACCCAAGCCCGGGGTGGGGGGGCATCCGAATCCGAGCCACCAAACCCGGTCAACACGTACGGCTTCCTCAAGGCGTGCTCGGAGCTGATCGTCGCCGAATCTGCCGCCCGCGGGACGGTGGCCCGGATCGCCGGCGTGCAGGGCGTCCATCGCGCGCGCCCGCACACGCCGCGCGCCCAGGACGCAGGCTTCGGCTACCTGGTCGCGTCGCTCGTCGAGGCGCTGCGCGCCGGCGAGCGGTTCGCCCTCTGGGACGGACCCGGGATCAACCTGCTGGCGACGCCAACGCTCGCCACCGACGCCGCCGAGCTCGTGTGGCGCGCCCTCGTGGGCGACGTCACCGGCGTCCTGCACTGCTGTGGCGGCGAGCACGCCGACCGCGTCGGCTTCGCCCGCCGGGCGATCGAGGTATTCGAACTCGACCCCGATCTGCTCGACGTGGTTCCGCCGCCCGACAGCGTGGTGGGACCCGGGCGCATTCCGCGCGATACGCGGCTCGACGCCAGCGCAACCGCGCGCGCTCTCGGGGTCACGTTGCCCGATCTGGACACGATGCTCGGGCGACTCCGGGTCCAGATGGAGTCATCATGGAGTCTGGTATGACTCGGCTCACGGTCGCACAGGCGCTGATCCGGTTCCTGGCGGTCCAGGAGGTCGAGCGCGACGGCGAGCGCTCGCGGTTCTTCGCCGGTTGCTATGGGATCTTCGGGCACGGCAACGTCGCGGGGCTCGGACAGGCGCTCCATCAGTACCGCGACCTGCTCCCCTATTACCCGGCGCGGAACGAGCAGGCGATGGTTCACGTCGCCGCCGGCTACGCCCGCCAGAAGAACCGCCTCGGGACGTTCGCGTGCACGACGTCGGTCGGGCCCGGCGCGACGAACATGGTGACGGGCGCGGCGCTCGCGACGATCAACCGCCTGCCGGTGCTGCTGCTCCCCGGCGACACGTTCGCCACCCGGACGCCGCATCCCGTGCTCCAGCAACTCGAGGTCCCGTGGGACGGCACCGTGTCGGTGAACGACTGCTTCCGCCCCGTGTCGCGCTACTACGAGCGGGTGGAGCGCCCCGAGCAGCTGATCCCGGCCGCGCTCGAGGCGATGCGCGTGCTGACCGATCCGGCCGCGACCGGCGCGGTCACGCTCGCGATGCCCGAGGACGTTCAGGCCGAGGCGTTCGAGGTGCCGGACGCGTTCCTCGAGCCGCGGGTGTGGACCATGTACCGCCAGCCGCCGGCGCCGGACGCGCTCGCGCGGGCGGCCGAGCTGATCCGGGGCGCGCGGAGGCCGCTGATCGTCGCCGGCGGTGGCGTGATCTACAGCGAGGCGACCGCGGCGCTGCGCGCGCTCGTCGACGCCACAGCGATCCCGGTGGGCGAGACCCAGGCCGGCCGCGGCGCGCTCGTGTCCGAGCATCCGCTGAGCCTCGGCGCGATCGGCGCCACCGGGACGACCGCCGCGAACCGCCTCGCGCGGGACGCCGACCTCGTGATCGGGATCGGCACGCGCTGGAGCGACTTCACGACCGCGTCGAAGTCGGCGTTCCAGGATCGGGACGTGAGGTTCGTCAACGTCAACGTGGCCGCGTTCGACGCCGGCAAGCAGGCCGGGCTGCCGGTGCTCGGTGACGCGCAGGTCGCGCTCGAGCAGCTGCTCTCAGCGCTCGAGGGCTGGAGGGCCGACACCGAGTGGGAGCGGCGCGCGCAGGCCGAGGCGGCTGCGTGGGGCGACGAGCGTGCACGCTTGGTATCGCTCGATGGCGACCACGCCCGCTTACCGACCCAGGCACAAATCATCAAAGAAATAAACGACGCGGCCGGCGAGACCGGTGTGATCGTGTGCGCGGCCGGGTCGGCTCCCGGCGACCTGCACAAGCTGTGGCGCGCGCGGGATCCCAAGGGGAAGTCGTATCACGTCGAGTACGGGTACTCGTGCATGGGCTACGAGATCCCCGGCGGCATCGGCGTCAAGCTCGCCGCGCCCGACCGCGAGGTGTTCGTGCTCGTCGGCGATGGCTCGTACCTGATGCTCCCGGGCGAGCTAGTGACCGCGGTGGCGCAACGGATCCCGATCGTGATCGTGCTCGTAGACAACCACGGCTACGCGTCGATTGGCGCGCTATCGCGGTCGGTTGGCTCGGGCGGGTTCGGGACGCTCTACCGGTTCTCCGAGAACGGCTCGGTGCCGGTCGACCCGGCGGCGACCGAGGTCCTGCCGATCGACCTCGCGGCCAACGCCGAGAGTCTCGGCGCCCGGGTGGTGCGGTGCAAGACGATCGCCGAGCTGCGGGACGCGCTCGCGGGCGCGCGGGGTACGGACGGTCCGGTCGTCGTGTACATCGAGGCCGACCGCTACCAGGGCGTGCCGAACTACGAGAGCTGGTGGGACGTGCCGGTCGCCGAGGTGTCCGACGAGGACAGCGTGCGGGCGGCACGCGAGGGATACGAGCGCGACCACGCGGCGCAGCGTCAGTATCTACGCTCCACGCATGAGTGAGCTACTGATCTCGGGCGCGTCGACCCCGGAACCCGACGGAACGGTCCTGAACGTCACCCCCGAATCCGCGGGGTGGGAGCGCGTCGGCTTTGAGGTCCTGGCCCTTCCCCCCGGCGGGACCGCCGAGCGTTTGTGCGGCCCCCGCGAGCTGTGCATCGTGGTGATCTCGGGCGTCGTGCACGTCGCGTCCGAGCACGGCGAATGGTTCGACCTCGGCGGCCGCCCCGACCCGTGGGCTGGGCTGCCCGACGCCGCCTACCTGCCGCCCGAGTCGCACGTCGACCTCCGCGCCGCCGACGACGGCGCCGAGGTCGCGCTGTGCTGGGGCCCGGCGCACAAGGGCGGCGCCGACCCTCGCGTGCTCCCCGGCGAGGCGATCGAGGTCGAGACGCGCGGGACCGGCGAATTCGAGCGGTTCGTCCGCCCGATCCTGATGGAGGACCAGGGAGCGGAGTCGTTGCTGGTCGTCGAGGTCCTGACGCCGGCCGGCCACTGGTCGAGCTTCCCGCCCCACAAGCACGACCACGACGATCCGCCGCGCCAGTCGCACCTCGAGGAGATCTACTACCACCGGATCAGGCCCGAGCGGGGCTTCGGGCTGCAGCGCGTGTACGCGCTCGACAGCGCGCTCGATGAGACCGTGACCTTCCGCGACCGCGATTGCGTGCTCGTCCCGCGCGGCTATCACACGGTGTCCGCGCCTCCCGGCTACGAGATCTACTACCTGAACGTGATGGCCGGCCCGAGCCGCTTCTGGGCGGTCGTCAACGACCCCGACCACGAATGGATCCTCCATGGCAGTGACCGCAACCCGCCTTCTTGACAACTACATCGACGGTGAGTGGACGCCGGCGCAGGCCGCGACCGGCGAGCTCGACGTCCTCAACCCCTCGAACGGGGAGGTGCTAGCGCGGGTGCCGCTGTCGGGGTCGGCTGACCTCGATGTGGCCGTGCGCGCGGCTCGCGAGGCGCTGCTCGAGTGGCGCGGGGTGTCGACGATCGCGCGGGCGCGGAAGCTGTTCGATTTGCGCGAGAGATTGCTTTCGCGCCAGGAGGACCTGGCCCGGTCGGTGACCTTGGAGATGGGCAAGACGATCGCTGACGCCCGTGCGGAGGTCGCCCGGATGATCGAGATGGTCGAGGCCGCGACCGCGATCCCGACGACGATGCAGGGGCGGATCCTGGAGGACGTCTCGCGGAACATCGACGCGGAGACGATCCGTCAGCCGGTCGGGGTGTGCGCGGCGATCGTCCCGTTCAACTTCCCGGCGATGGTGCCGTTCTGGTTCTTGCCGTTCGCGATCGCGTGCGGGAACACGTTCGTGCTCAAGCCGTCCGAGCAGGTGCCGCTGACCCAGCAGATCGCGTTCGAGGAGTTGCACGAGCTCGGTTTGCCGCCGGGCGTGGTGAACCTTGTCAACGGCTCGCGGGAAGTAGTCGAGGGGATTTTGGATCACCCGGGGATCGACGCGGTGTCGTTCGTGGGGTCGGCGCCGGTGGCGCGGCTCGTGTACGAGCGCGCGGCTAAGGCGGGCAAACGGGTGCAGGCGCTTGGCGGCGCGAAGAACCATATGGTCGTGATGCCCGACGCGGTGATCGACAAGACCGTCGAGGGGATCATCGCCTCGGCGTTCGGGGCGGCCGGGCAGCGGTGTATGGCGGGGTCGGTGGTGGTGACCGTCGGCGACGCGCACGAGCAGCTGTTGGGGCCGTTGGTGGAGGCGTCGCGGGCGCTGGCGGTTGGAGATGGTTTGGATGAGGGCAGTGATGTGGGGCCGGTGATCTCGTGTGCGGCGCGGGATCGGATTCGTGATTGGATTTCGCGGGGGGAGGCCGGCGGCGCGAAGGTCGTGCTCGACGGTCGCGATGCCTCCGGGGATCCGAATGGGTCATATGTGGGGCCGACGATCCTCGACGGGGTGACGCCGGAGATGGACATCGCCCAGGAGGAAGTGTTCGGGCCGGTGCTGAGCGTGATCGGCGCGCCGACGCTGGATGAGGCGATCGGGATCGTGAACGCGAGTCGGTTCGGGAACGGCACGTCGATCTTCACCGAGTCGGGCGCGTCGGTCCGGCGCTACCGCCACGAGGTCCAGGCGGGCATGGTCGGCGTGAACATCGGGGTCGCGGCGCCGGTGGCGTTCTTCCCGTTCTCCGGGTGGAAGGACTCGTTCCTCGGTGACCTGCACGCGCACGGCCCGGATGCGGTCGATTTCTACACGCGCAAGAAGACCGTCACGAGCCGGTGGTTCTCGAGCGGGCAGGGGAGCGGCGCGTACTTCGTCGAGCAGTGAGCCGGAGGCTTTGCACACCGGGCGGCACTTGCTCCGTTGTGGGTCCGGCTAGCGCGCGATATGCGGCGCCGTCCCGGCGATGTGATGCGGTGCAAGTCCGCCGGTTGGGATAGCGAGCAGCACGACGAGCAGCGCGAGTCCGATCGCGAACACCACGACAAGGGCCACGAGCGCGCGCGAGCGTGCGGTGCTCCTGGCCGGTGACGCTAGCTGGACGGATTCTGAGATGGACATCTTGCGACTCCTCTGGCAGTGGGTCCCTGATTAAGAGAACAGAGGGTGTGAACGGCCGCCTGATACAGCCGTATGCTTCAACCCGCGTGGGTCGTGTGGCGCTCTCGATCCGGGCGGTCAGACGCGCACCGGCCAGGGGGTCGAGCGGAGGCTCACCCCACGACGGGCAGCGAGCGCTCGTTCGAGAGCCTCGTCAGCGTGCGCTGCATGGTCGAGGTCACGAGCTTGTAGCCGCGCTCTGGGTCCGGATCGTTGCCGAGCCGGTCGCGGAGGTCTATCGGCTTGAGGATCCTGATCGTGATCTTGGCCGGCAGCGGGATCCGCGCCGGCAGGTCGAGGAACGTGACCCCGAACGGCGGCCCGATCGCCGCTGGCATGACCTTCAGACGAAGCTCGCGGTCGAGGTGAAGCGCGCGGGCCAGGCGCCGGCCCTGGCCGAGGAACAGCGCGGTCTCCTGCCCGCCGATCGCGACCACCGGCACGACCGGCACCCGATGCTTGAGCGCGAGCTCGATGAACCCGGTCCGGCCGGCGAAGTCGATCCGGTCCGATTCCCACGAAGGGCGGTAGGTCTCGTGGTCGCCGCCTGGATAGACGAGGAGCGCAGCATCCCGGCGGAGCGCGCGGGCCATGCTCGCCGGCGACGCCGGGACCGTGCCGTAGCGCTCGAGCAGCGCGCGCAAGCCGGGGAGCTTGAACACGAGGTCGTGGGCGAGTTGGTGAAAGCGCCGCTCGGCCCCGAAGCGGTCGTAGAAGTGCTGGCCGAACACGAAGGTGTCGGCGATCAGGGTGCCGCCGGAGTGATTGCCGACCAGCAGCACCGGGCCTTCGGGGGGGATGTGCTCGAGCCCGCGGACGTCGGCGCGGAAGTAGAACCGCGAGGCCAGCCGCACGGCCGGCAGCGTGCGCTCGATGTACTCCGGGTCGCGCATCGCGAACGGATCGTGCTCGCCGCGGTCGATCGCGGTGGCGGCAAGGTCCTCGCCGAAGGCGGCCAGCATGTGCATGTACGCCTCGGCCGGGGCGAGTGGGGCACGCAGGAGCCGTTGCAACATGTCGTTCATCTACCCCGGTCCGGTGTCACCTAAATGACCGGTAGTTGCAACCGACCATCCGGCACATGTAGGTTTTGCCACGTGCGATGGGTGGCGCTCGCATGGGTTGTCGCGTCCCTGGGGGCGCTGGCTCCGGCCGCGCAGGCGGCCGACCGTTCCGACGGCTCGGTTCCCGCACCGGCGCAGATAACTCAGCTCGTGACGGGCGTGCCCTCGGCCACGCTCAACAAGGTCGGCGCCGGCGATAGCCGCAACCCGATCACCAGCTCGGAATTCGGGATCTCGAGGGGCGACGGGCACTTCGCGATAGACGGCAAGCCGCAGGTCGTGACCGTCGAGCTCGCGTGGTGCCCTCACTGCGCGGCGAACAGCTGGGCGTTGGCGGTGGCGCTCAGCCGGTTCGGAACCCTCACCGGACTGGGCGAGATCAACACCGGCACCCATTTCTGCAAGGTCGCCGAGGATCCGTGCAACCTGAACCCGCTCTACTGTTTTCCGTACACGCACGGGCTCAGCTTCATGGGCGCCACCTATCGGAGCCCGTACATCAGCTTCGCGGCGATCGAGCTCCAGGACGTCAACGGGCACAACCTCCAAAAGCCCAATCGGCACGAGCGGCGCTCGCTCGCGGCCGTTCGTCTGCAGGGAGTCACTCCGGCGATCGATATAGCGGGCGCGTGGGGGTTTCAGGGGTCCGGATATGACCCAGGGACGCTCGCGCACATGACGTGGTCGCAGATCGCCGGGACCCTCGCGGATCCTCGCAATCGGGTCGCACGTCAGGTGGACGGGCTGGCCAACCTGTTCACGGCGGCAATCTGCCGCGCGACCGACGGCCGTCCGGGCGGCGTCTGCACCTCGTCCGGCGTGCGCGCCGCCGCGGCCGCGGTCCTCCGCAAGTACCCGTCGGGGCCGCCGTCGGGGCCGCCGCCATCGTGATCACGGTGGCCAGCTTTGTACGCCGTGGCGCGCCCGCGGCCGCGGTCTTTGTCGTCATGCTGTTCGCCTCCGGGGCGGCCACGGCCACGGCCACCGCCACAGGCGCGGCCGCGGTCCCTGCACCGAGGGACGCCCTGCGCCAAGCACGGGCGCTCGCGCCACAGGGGAGCGCTGCCGCCGCTGCGCTGACGCGAGCCACGGCGCGCGACCTCTGGATCAACAGTCGTGAAGCGGACGCTCCCCCTTACGGGAGAAACGTTTTCACCGCGTCGAGGCAAGCCCTCGGGGAGCTCGCCGGGTTGTCGGCCACCGCTGTCGGATTGATCGTCACCGCGGACCGGGCTCTCGCCGAAGACGCCGTCGCGCAGGGGCACGGCGGGACCGCCGCGCGGCTCGCGCCGGCGCGGTCGGCGCTTGCGGCCGGCGACCGCCAGGCTCAAGCCGACAACCCTTCGGCGGCGATCGATCTGTACGCGAAGGCTTGGCAGCTGGCCGACGGCGCCATCGCCCACCTCGTCGCTGGCGAGGTCACGAGCGTCCCGTCCGCCACGCTCGCCGCGGCGGCCGTGCCTGCGCTCGCCGCCACGCACTTCGGCATGTCCGGCCCGGAGATCGAGCAGGGGATGCCGCCTCTCTCCGCCGCCGGGAAGCCGGAGGTGTTCTACGCCGGGTCGGAGGCGTGTCCGTTCTGTGGCGTGCAGCGCTGGGGAATGATCGTCGCGCTCTCCCAGTTCGGGACGTTCTCGAACCTGAACCTCATGCAGAGCGTGCCGACGACGCCCCCGCAGGTGACGACGTTCACCTTCTTCGGATCGAGTTACCACAGCCCCTACGTCTCGTTCGTTCCGGTCGAGGTGTGGAGCAACGTGCCGGCGTTCCCCGGCCTCGTCGCACTGCAGTCCCTCACCCATCCCGAGTCGGCGCTGCTGCACAGATTCGACCCCTCGATCGAGACGCCGTTCATCGACGTCGCCAACCGCTTCATCACGGATAGCTCGACGGTCGATCCGCACCTGATCGCCCACAAGTCGTGGACCCAGATCGCCGGCGGCCTGACCGACGCGAGCAACGTCTCCACGCAGGCGATCGCGGGCGAGGCGGAGGTGTTCACGGCCGAGCTGTGCGAGGCGACCGGCGGCAACCCGCAGGCGGTGTGCTCGTCCGCGGTCGTTCAGCAGTACGAAGCGGCGCTGCCGACGTTGCATGGCCACGGTGGATCTTGCCCGGCACCCCCCGGCCCAGGCGGACCGCCGCCGGCGCGCGATGCCTTGGTTCGCGACGCCGGGGCGGGCGGGGCTCTCAGCGCGGATCCGGTAGCGACCGCCGCCCGCTGCCAGGGCTAGAGGGCCTACTGGGCGCATTGGCCGATGAGCTCGACGTGCCGCAGCTGCTCGGCTGAGGTTCCACCCGGGGCGAAGTTCTGCGGCCAGTGCGGAGCGGCGCAGGCGGTCCACTGTCCGGCGTGCGGAACGCTCACGAGCCAGCCGGGGCAACGGTTCTGCCTCGAGTGCGGAGCGGCGATCCCGCCATTTGCCGGGCGGCCGCCGCCGCCGCTCGCCGCCGCGAGCGTTCAGACGCCGGAATCGCCCGAATCGCCCGAAGCGCCCGAATCGGGCTCGCGGTCAAGCGTGTTCGACCTGCCCGCGGTCGAGCGCCGCCTGGTATCGGTGCTGTTCGGCGACCTCGTGGGGTTCACCGCGTTCAGCGAGAGCCACGACGCCGAGGAGGTGCGCCAGCTGGTCACGACTTACTACGCGGCCGCCCGCCGGATCACCGCGGCGTACGGCGGCACGATCCGCAAGTACGAGGGCGACGGTGTGATGGCAACGTGGGGCGCACCGGTCGCGCGCGAGGACGATGCCGAGCGGGCGGTGCGAGCCGCACTCGATCTGGTCGCGGCCGTGACCAACCTCGGAGACCGGCTCGGCCTCGACCTGCGGCTCCGGGTCGGGGTGCTGACCGGCGAAGCCGCGGTCGACGTCGGCGCCGTCGACGAGGGAATGGTCCAGGGCGACGCGGTGAACACAGCGGCACGGCTGCAGTCGATCGCGCAGCCGGGAAGCGTGGTCGTCGACGACGTCACCCGGCTCGCCACCGAGCGCGCGATCGTCTACCAGGACGCCGGGACCCACGTCGTCAAGGGAAAATCGATACCGGTGCAGGCGTGGCGGCCGATGCGGATCGTGGCCGTCGTCGGGGGCGCCGGGCGAGCGCTGCTCGAGCTGCCGCTCGTCGGACGGGCCGCCGAGCTGGACGTTCTGCGGGGAGCGCTCGACAGCGTGCTCGAGAGGGGTGCCGGATTGACGCTCGTAACGGTCGTCGGAGACGCCGGGCTCGGAAAGTCCCGGCTGGCCTGGGAGCTCGAGAAGTACGTCGACGGCCTCGCGGCGAGCGTGCTCTGGCATCGCGGGCAAGCGTCGAGCTTCGGGGAGGGGGTCGGGTTCAGGGCGCTCGGCGACATGGTCCGGATGCGGGCCAGGATCACGCTCGAGGACTCCCGTGACACCGAGCGGACGAAGCTCGACGCGCTTCTTGACGACGTGTTCGCCGGCGACGGCGAGGGACACGCTCGCGTCGGGCGCGCGCTGCGGCGGCTGCTGGGACTCGACGACGGCAGCGCGCTGATCGACCGCGGCGAGCTCTTCTCGTCGTGGCGGCTGCTGTTCGAGCGCCTGGCTGACCGTCACCCCGTGCTGCTCCTGTTCGACGACCTCCACTGGGCTGACCAGGGCCTGTTCGACTTCATCGCTCACATGGTCGACTGGGCGTCGGAGTCTCCGATCTTGATCGTCGCGCTCAGCCGCCCGGACGAGCGGCTCGACGCGCTGAGCGCGCGCGAGCGGCGCCTCGAGCTGACGCCGCTCGCGCCCGGACAGATCGAGACGCTCGTCGCCGAGGCGGTGAGCAACGCGCCGGCCGAGCTGCTGGCCGTCGTGCGCGATCACGCCGACGGCGTGCCGCTGTTCGCGGTCGAGTCGCTGCGCATGCTCGCGGATCGCGGGGTGATGGTGGCCGAGCGTGATGGCGACGCCTACCGGCTCGTCGGACACGTCAGCGAGCTGGCAGTCCCGCCGAGCATCCACGCCCTGATCGCCGGCCGCCTCGACGCGCTGACTGCGGACGAGCGCCACGTGCTGTTCGATGCGGCCGTCCTCGGTCAGCGCTTCAACGCGGCTACCGCCACGGCCGTCGCCGGAGCGCCCGAGGCCGACGTCCGCGTCCTGCTCGACGGGCTCGTAGCGAAGCAGCTGCTCACCGTGTCGACCGACCCGCTGTCGCCCGAGCGCGGCCAGTACACGTTCTCGCACCGGCAGATCCAGCGCGTGGCGCTGGCGACGATGTCCAGGCACACCCGCAAGGCGAGGCACCTTGCCGCCGCCGACTGGCTGGCCCAGGGTGAGCCCGACGCCGACGTAGCCGGCCTCTACGCCGGTCACCTGCTGGCGGCCGCGGACACCGAGCCGACCGCGAGCGATGCCCAGTTCATCCGCCGGCGGGCGCTCACCACGATCGTCGAGGCGGCCCGGCGCGCCGCGAGCGTCGGCGCGCTCCGCGAGGCGGTAGCGCTGTTCGAACGCGCCGCCGAGATCGAGCCGGACGAGCGGCGGCGAGCCGATTATCTGGTCGAGGGTGCCGGGTGGGCCGAGCATTACGGCGATCGCACCGGGGCCGCGGGGCACTATGCGTCGGCGCGGGCGCTGCACGAGGAGGCCGGCCGCACGCGCGAGGCGCTCGTATTGCGCGCGCGCGAGCTGTACGCGTACCGGTGGACGCGTCCCGGCACGGAGTTGATCGAGCCGCTTCGCGCCGTATACGAGGGGCTGCGCGGATCCGACGACGCGGCATTCGCCGCCGCGGCCGCCGCGCTCGCGGGCGTGCTCTATTCAGACGGTGACGCTGCTGCCGCCGAGAAGATCGCCGGCGAGGCGGCCGGCGCGGCCGAGATCGCCGGAGCGCCCGTGGAGCTCGGCGTCGCGCTCAACTGGCGGGCCTCGGCGCTCGTCGAGCTCGGCGAACCGGCGCAGGCGCTCGAGTTGTTCCGCGCCGCGCTCGGGGTGCGTGAGTTGCACGCGCCCGCTGAGGTGCCGTTCACGCTCGCCAATGTCGCGATCTCGCTGTCGGCGCTCGGTCGGTTCGCCGAGGCCGCCGACGCCGCGAGGACGGCGATCGCCGCCGCCGAGCGGGTCGCGAGCAGCGCGAGCCGGGAGGGGGCGACGCTTCACCTGGCGCGGATCCTGTTCTCTCTCGGCCACTGGGACGACGCGCTCGAGACGGTCGGCCGAGTGGCGGTCGACGCGACGCCGGCGAATGCGGGCATGGCGATCGGCCCGCCGGTGCTGGTGGCGCTCGCGCGGGGGCAGTTCGAGGTCGTACGGTCGCTCATCGACGAGTTCGACCGGCTCCAGGCGGACACCGGCGCCGCGTTCGAGAGTGACTACCGCGGCGTTCGCATGGTCGCGCTCGCGCGCCTCGACACCGCCCCGGACCGGGCGCTGGCGGCGATCGTCGACGCCGGGTCCGGCGACTTCGCGGAATGGCCCGCATGGCTTCCGTTCGCCGTCGATCTGCTCGTCGGTGGCGAAGACGACGGCCCGCTGGTGGCGGCGCTCGCGGTGCTGAACGGGCCGGTGGCGCCGAAGACCTCGCCGTACGTGACAGCGCAGGCGCGGCGGTTGGAGGCGCACCTGGCGGCTCGGGCCGGCGATCGCGACGGCGCCGCGGAGCACTGGCGCGCGGCGTGGCGGCTGATGAGCGAGGCGGGGGTGGTGTTCGACGCTGCGGTGCTCGCGCTCGAGCTCTCTGGAGTCGGGTTTGACGGCGATCCCGATGCCGACGCTTTCCGCGCCGACGCGACCGCGACGCTCGAACGTCTCGGGGCTACGGCGCCGGCGGGGCGCGGCGAGGGACCGGGGTGGCGTTGACGATCGAGGTCGTGGTCTCGCCGTAGAGGAGGAACTGGTCGAGCACGGTTGGGAGCTCCTCGATCGTGCGGAGGTGGAGCTTGATGTAGAAGCAGTCCTCGCCGGTGATCCGCAGGCACTCCTCGATCTGCGGGATCGTCGCCGCGAGCTCGGCGATCTTGCTGAGCTGGCGGACGGCTGGCTTGACCCGGACGATCGCGGTCAGCCGGTAGCCGAGCGCGCGCGGGTCGATCTCGGCGCGGTAGCCGGTGATCACGCCGGCCTGCTCGAGGCGTTTGACGCGCTCGGTCACGGCCGGCGAGGACAGGTTCGTCCGGCGCCCGAGCTCGGCGAACGAGATGCGTCCGTCGGTCGAGAGCTCGCTGATGATTCTGTGATCGATGGGGTCTATGTCTGGGAAATCAGTGACTGATATGGGTGCCAAGCCGTTCTTCATAAGGACGATCGACAATAACGCCTTCGATTGGCCATGTAAATGATGCGAGTGGGCGCGGACAATCGGTGCCATGCCCGACTCACGCTCGCAGCAGGTGCTCCCGCCGCAGGCCTATTTCGTCGGCAGCGCTGTGTTCCACTACCTCGGGCCGGCGTTCGCGGTGCTGCTGTTCGCGCGGGTGGCGCCGCTCGGCGTCGCGTGGCTGCGGATCGTGAGCGCGGCGGCGCTGTTCGCGGTGTGGCGCCGGCCGTGGCGGCCGGTGCTGCTTGCCGGCCGCTCGACCGTGCGTCTGGTGGTGGCGCTCGGAGTCGTTCTCGCGGTGATGAACAGCTGCTTCTACGAGGCGATCGCGCGGCTGCCGCTCGGGACGGTGTCGGCGATCGAATTCCTCCCGGTGATCGTGCTCGCGGCTGTGGGCGTCCGCTCGCTGCGGAACGGGCTCGCGCTCGGATTGGCGGTGGCGGGGGTGTACGCGCTCGTCTCCGTGCAACTCGGCGGCGAGCCGCTCGGCGTGGCGCTGGCGTTCGGGAACGCGATGCTGTTCGCGCTGTACATCGTGCTCGCGCACCGCGTGTCGCGCGCGCCCGGGATCGCCGGGATCGACGGGCTCGCCGGCGCGATGCTGGTCGCCGCGCCCGTGAGCACCGCGATCGGCGGCTGGGCGGTGGTTCCCCACCTGCTCGACCCGGTGGCGATCGGCGCCGGGATCGGGGTCGGTCTCACCTCGTCGGTGATCCCGTACGTGTGCGACCAGCTCGCGATGGCCCGCCTGCCCCGCGCGACATATTCGCTGATGGTGTCGCTGCTGCCGGCGACCGCGACCGTGATCGGGATCGTCGTGCTCGCGCAGATTCCGAGCGCTCGACAGGTGGTCGGCGTCGTGCTCGTGGTCGTTGCGGTCGGGCTCCATCGCGACCGCGCCGGCGAGGACGCGGCGCGTACTAGATCGGGCGCCGCACGCCGACCTCGTCGACGTGGGCGAGCAGGTCTCCCGGGTCGTCGTATACCCGGTACGCGCCCGAGTAGATGAGCTCCTCGCGGCCGTACCCCCCCGACAGCAGTCCGACCCCGAGCGCCCGCGCCCTCCGCGCCGCGAGCAGGTCCCAAACGCTGTCGCCGACGACGATGCTGTCGCCGATGTCCACCCCGATCAGCTCCGCGGCGGCCAGGAACAGGTCCGGGTCGGGTTTGGCGTAGCGGACCTGGTCACGGGTCACGAGCGGCGTGTCGGGCGGAAGACCGAGCAGATCGAGCCCGCGACGGGCATACCGCTCGACGCCGCTGGTGGCGATCGCCCACGGAACTTCGAGGGCGGTGAGCGTCTCGAGCAACTCGACGGCCCCGGGCAGCGGCCGTACGCTGTCGTAGAGGCGCAGGAACTCGTCCTGATGCAGCTTGGGCAGCGCCGCCGCCGTGTCCGGATCGAGGTCGCTCCCGAGCTCGCGCCTGAGCGCGTTCATGAACAGCCCGCCGCTCATGCCGATCCGCCGGTGGATCTTCCACACGGCCAGATTTATCCCGACCTGCTGCATCGTCGACCGCCAGGCGAGCACGTGCTGGTACACCGAGTCGATCAGGGTCCCGTCGAGATCGAACAGGAACGATGGGGTGCTGCGAGCTTCGATGGTCACCCCGGGATCTTCGCTCAATTACCGTACGCGCGTGATCACAACTGAAGGCCTGTCCGCCCGGCTGCGCGAGATCGACGACATCGGCGTCGGTCCCGAGGGCGTTTACCGCCTGGCCTGGACCGACGAGGACGCCGCGACACGGGGGTGGTTCGAGCGGCAGGCCGCCGCCGTCGGCCTCCGGGTTTTGTGCGATCCGGCCGGCAACCTGTGGGCCTGCCCTCCGGCGGACGCTCCCTGGTGGGGGATCGGGTCGCACCTCGACAGCGTCCGTGGTGGCGGACGGTTCGACGGGCCGCTCGGCGTGGCCTGTGGGTTCGAGGTCGCGGCCGCGCTCGCGGGGGCGGCGCCACCGGTCGCCGTGGTGTCGTTCGCCGACGAGGAGGGCGCGCGCTTCAACACCCCGACGTTCGGGAGCAAGGCGCTGAGCGGACGGCTCGACCTACCCGGCGTGCTGTCCCGGCGCGACGACGCCGGCGTCGCGCTCGGCGACGCGATGCGCGGGGCCGGGGTGGATCCCGACGGAATCGAGGGCGCGCCGCGCTGGCTCGAGCAGCTCGCAGGCTTCATCGAGGTTCACATCGACCAGACGACCGATCTTGCGCGCGCGGGCGAGGCGGTCGGGGTGGTGCGGTCGCTCGCGGCCCGGACGCGGCTCGAGGTGGTGCTGCGCGGGCGGGCCGACCACGCCGGCACCACGCCTCGCGACGAGCGCCGCGACGCGCTGTCCGCGGCCGCGCGATTGGTCGTCGGCGCCGAGGACCTCGCCGATTTGTCGCCCTCGCTCACCGTCACGACCGCTCGGATCGTGGTCCGGCCGAACGCGCCGACGACGATCGCCGCGGAGGTGCGGCTGTGGATCGACGCCCGGGCGCCCGGTGGGTTCGGCGCGATCGACGCGTGGCGTGCCGGCGTGGATGAACTCGCGGCCGCCCTGTCGGCGCGGACCGGGGTGGAGATCGAGGTCTCCGTTGCCTCGCGGAGCGATGCCCGAGAGTTCTCGCCCGAGCTCCGGGGAGCACTTGCCCGCGCGGCCGAGGAGATCGTCGGCCATGCCGTGCCCGAGGTCGTGTGCTTCGCCGGCCACGACGCCGGCGTGCTCGCCGAGCGGTTGCCGGCGGCGATGCTGCTCGTCCGCAACGAGACCGGCGTCAGTCACTCGCCGGCCGAGGACGTCGAGTTGGCGGACGCCGCGGTAGCGGCGCGGGTGGTGGCGCGGGCGCTGTCGTCCCTTCGGGCGGGGGTGTGATGGTCGGGTCGGCGATCGTGGCGCGTGCGATTCCCGGGATGCCCAACGCGCACTCTCATGCCTTTCAGCGCGGGCTACGCGGGCGCGCCGAGCGCCCCGGGCCGGCCGGCGGCGAGGACGACTTCTGGACGTGGCGGACCGAGATGTTCGCGCTCGCCGACACGCTCGATCCCGAGCGAATGCACGCGGTAGCGCTCGAGACGTACGCCGAGATGGCCGCGGCGGGCTATTCGGTCGTCGGCGAGTTCCACTACGTCCACCACCAGCGCGACGGCACCCCGTACGCCGAGCCGAACGCGATGGCGTTTGCGGTCGCCGAAGCCGCGGTCGAGGCTGGACTGCCGATCGTCATGCTTCCCGCGGCCTATAACCGCGGCGGCTGGGACGGCGGGGACCTGCCGCCGGCGCCGGGACAGCTCCGCTTCTGCGATCCCGACGTCGAGTCGTTCCTGGCCCGGGTCGACGCGCTGCGCTCGTGGGCTGTCTCGGTGCCCGGCGTGGAGGTGGGGATCGCCGCGCACAGCGTCCGCGCGGTCCCGGCCTCCTGGCTCGAGGCGATCGCCGAGTACTCAGAGCGCCACCGGATCGTCCGCCACGTCCACGCCCACGAGCAGCGGCGCGAGCTCGAAGAGTGCCGGGCCGAGCACGGGTGCTCGCCGATCGAGCTACTCGACCGGACCGGGTTCCTCGGTCCGCACGCGAGCGTGATCCACGGAATCCACGTCGCGCCTGCCGACGTCGACGCGCTCGTGCGCACCGGGGCGACCGTCGTCTCGTGCCCGACCACCGAGGGCAACCTCGGCGACGGGTACCTGCCGGCGATGGCCTATGCGGAGGCGGGCGTGCCGCTCGCGATCGGCAGCGACTCGCAGGTGCGAATCGACCCGTTCGAGGAGGCGCGCGAGCTCGAGACCGGCTCGCGCCGCGAGCGTCAGCTGCGCTCGGGACTACTCGCGCGGGTGGGGGATCTTTGGACCGAGCTGTGCCGGAACGGGTACCGGAGCCTCGGCGTCATCGGGGAAGTCGAGCAGCCGACGATCGAGATCGATCTCGGCCATTCCGATCTGCGCGGCGTGGACCCGGCGGACCTGCCGCTCGCGCTGGTGACGTGCGCGTCGGCCGCGGTCGTGACCCGGGGAGTCGCCCGACCCCTTAAGTGAGTCGCGCCCCGGGTCCGGCGGAGAGGGAAGGCCGGGCTTCTGGGGCGCGCTCGAGGGAGGAGGGTGATTCGAAGTGTGACTTACGAAAGACTAGTTGTCCAAGACGAATCTACGCATGGACTTATAAGCGGCGCTTATGGATTTGTGAACACGATCTTCCCCGACGTGTCGCCACGGAGCATCGCCTCGAATCCCGCCCGGGCCCCGGTCAGCGGCATCGTCGCGCTGATCGCCGGGCGCACGCCCTTGTCGACGCACATCCGGATCAGTCGTCCGAGCTCCTCGCGCGTCCCCATCGTCGACCCGACGACCGACAGCTGCAGGAAGAAGACCCGCGTCAGCTCCGCCGGCGGGGCATCGCCGGTGGTCGCGCCCGAGATCACGATCGTCCCGCCCGGCTTCAGCGCCCTGATCGAGTGCGCCCAGGTCGCCTGGCCGGTGGTCTCCATCACCGCGTCGACGCGCTCGGGCAGGCGCGCGCCCGGTTCGAATGCCTGCTCGGCGCCGAGCTCGAGCGCTCTCGCGCGCTTCTCCTCGGAGCGCCCGGTCACCCAGATCCGGATACCGGCGGCGCTGCCGAGCACGGTCAGCGCGGTGGCGACGCCACCGGTCGCGCCCTGGACGAGCACGGTCGAGCCGGGCGGGACCGCGCCGCGCGTAAACAGCATCCGGTACGCGGTCAGCCACGCCGTCGGCAGGCACGCGGCCTCCTCGAACGACAGCTCCGCCGGCTTGGGCAGCAGGTTCCAGCTTGGGACCGCGACCCTCTCGGCGAACGTGCCCTGGTAGCGCTCCGACAGGAGCGACCGGCGCGGGTCGAGCGTCTCGTCCCCGTGCCAGGAGGGATCGGTGATCACCGAGTGGACGATCACCTCGTTGCCGTCCTCGTCGAGTCCGGCGGCGTCGCAGCCGAGGATCATCGGCAGGCGGTCCTCGGGCAGCCCGACGCCGCGGAGCGACCATAGGTCGTGGTGGTTGAGCGAGGCGGCCCTGAGCGTGATCGTCGTCCACCCGTCGGGCACGTCGGGGTCGGGGCGGTCGTCGATGTTGAGGCCGCTGAGGGGGTCGTCGCGGTCGATGGCGGAGGCGTAAACGGCGAGCATGGGGCCAATCATGCCGTAGGCGCGCCGGTCACGACCTCGCGGTCCCGGGCGGCAGGATGCGACAATCCCGTCCACATGGCAAACGTCACCGCGCGCGCCACCAAAGCGGTCGACGCCTCGCCGGACCGGGTCCTTGCCTTCCTACGGGATTACCGGGAGGCTAGGCCGCGCATCCTCACAAGCAATTACAGCGCCTACCGGGTCGAGTCGGGCGGCCAGGGCCGAGGCACGGTCATCGGCTACCACTTCGCGGCCGGCGGGCGCGAGCGCGACTACCGGCTGAGCGTCGAGGAGGACGCCGGCGGCCTGGCCGAGCGCGACCAGCTGTCCTCGTACGTCTCACGCTGGACGGTCGCCCCGGACGCCGACGGATCGCAGGTCACGCTCGAGGCCACCTGGCAGGGCGCCGGCGGGATCGGCGGCGTGTTCGAGCGGACGTTCGCGCCGATGGGGCTGAGGCGCATCTTCGGCGAGATGCTCGACAAGCTCGACGCCGCGCTGTCAGCCTGACTCGACCTGCTTCTTGAGCTCGCCGGCGCGTGCTCCCGCGAGCATGTGGCGAAGCACGTCGACGACCGGTCCGCGGACCAGCATCCCGAGCTTGCGCCCGAGGTCGACGTCGATCGAATAGGTGGCGCGAGTCCGCTCGCCGCCGAGATCCTCGAGCTCCCAGCTTCCCTGCACCGACTTGAGGTCGCCCTGCTCCTGGGTCCAGCTCAGCCGGCCGGGGCCGTCGTAGGTGAACCGCACCTTCGCCTTGACCGACCGCACCTTCGCGTCGGTCTCGGTTTCGCAGAAGATCGCGCGCCCGTCGCCGTCGCGCTCGAGCGCGTGCATCGACTTCAGGCCACCCTGCCACTGCGGCGCGCTTTCGACGTCCTCGACCAGCGCCCACACGCGGTCGCGGGGGGCGTCGATCTCCGCGGTCGAGCTGCCGGTCATGTTCGCCATCGATTCGAACCTCCTGTTTGGATCGCGGTGATTATGTCCCGCAGGCGCAGCACGTCGCGGGGCGGCCGGCCCGGCTAACCCCACGCTCGCCGAGTTCGCTCGCTCGAGAGCGGACTTAGCCACACCGTGGGTGGCTGAATCCGCGTTCACCGACGGCGGGGCGGCGACTGAGGACTTAGTCGGGTTCTGGGTCCAGGTCCGCGTTCGGCGAGAATCGCTGGTGGATGATGCCCGCCGCCGCCACCGTCATCGAGATCGACACCCCGCACGGGCCGGCCCGTGCCCACGTGACCAAGGTCCGGGGCGCCGCCGGCGCGGTCGTTCTGGGCCACGGCGCCGGTGGGGGCGTCGGCGCGCGCGACCTGGCGGTGGCCGCGGAGGTGGCGGCCGCGGCCAGGTGCAGCGTGGCGCTGGTCGAGCAGCCCTACCGGGTCGCCGGCCGGCGCTCGCCGGCGCCGGCCGCCCAGCTCGACGCCGCCTGGATCGCGGTCCTCGCCCGGCTTCGGGCGAAGGAGCTGAACGGCCTGCCGGTCGTGTGCGGCGGACGGTCCTCGGGCGCGCGCGTGGCGTGCCGGACCGCGGCGGAGACCGGCGCCGTGGGCGTGCTTTGCCTGGCGTTCCCGCTGCACCCACCCGGCCGCCCCGAGAAGAGCCGCCAGGACGAGCTCGACGCAGTTACCGTGCCGGTGCTCGTTGTCCAGGGCGCGAGCGACCCGTTCGGGATGCCGGCGCCTGGTCCGTCTCGAATCGTGGTCACGGTCGCCGGCAACCACAGCCTGCGCGGCGATGTCGGCGCAATCCGCACCGCCGTGGGCGACTGGCTCGCACAGGTAGTCTGAGACTCGATGCCCTGTCAGCGGATCGGCCACGGTGGCGCGAGCGCACTGGCGCGGGCCAACACGCTCGCCTCGTTCGATGCCGCCTGCGAGATCGGCATCGACATGGTCGAGTTCGACGTACGGGCGTGGAACGGAGAGCTCGTGCTCGCCCACACCGTGCTGCACGCCCGCCGCGGCGGCAACGTGCGGTTGCACGACGCGCTCGCGCACCTGGCCGGCAAGCGGTTCGCCGGCGTCGAGCTGAACGTCGACGTCAAGCACGTCGGCTGCGAGGCCGAGCTGATCGAACAGCTGCGCGGGGCGTCGCTGCTCGGCCGGACGCTGATCTCCGCGCAGGTGCCGGCGGTGCTCGACGGCGTGCGCGCGCTCGAGCCGCGATCGCGCGTCGGCATCTCGGTCGGGGGGCGTGCGGCGCGGCTCAGCCATCGGTGGCGCGACTGGAGGGCGGTGGCGCTCGCAGGCCTGCACAGCGGCCGGTGGGACGCGCTGATGGCCCAGCACAAGCTCGTCGACGGCGGGCTGCTCGGCGACGTCGTCGACCGCGGCGGCTGGCTTTACGCGTGGACCGTGAACGAGCGCGCCGCGATCGCGCGGCTAAGAGCGCTCGGCGTGCACGGGATCACGACCGCCGACCCGCGTCTGTTCGCCTAGCGGCCGCGAGCAGCAGTTGTCCGATCCGCTTGGCCCGGCGGGCCGCGTGGTCGTCTCCCTCGGCGGCGGCGACGATCGAACCCTTCATGAGGATGTGCCACTCGCGGGCGAAGTCCTGCGCGTCCGGAATGCCGGCCTCCCGCGCAAGGCCCTCGAGAAACCCGCGGATCCCCGCGAGGTAGGACACGCTCGCGCGGTGCACCGGATCGGCCGGATCGGGATGCTCGAGCATGACGTTGATGAACGAGCAGCCCTCGAAGTCATCGCGCCGGAACCATGCGTCGAACACGTCGAAGATCGCGAGCAACCGCGACTCCGGATCGCCGGCGCGCTGCGTGACCTCTGCCTCGAGCCAGCGTCTGGTCCATTCCTGCTCGCGGCGTTCGAGGAAGGCGAGCACCAGGTCCTGTTTGGACGCGAAATGGCGGTAGAGCGTCTGGCGCGCGACGCCGGAAGTGGAGATGACCGCGTCGATGCCGACGGCCTGGATCCCGTTGCGGGAGAACAGGTCATATGCGGCGTCGAGGATCCGGTCCCTCGCCCCCGTCCCGCCGCTTGACCTGCTGGTCTGGACCGCCTCCGCCATGCCCCGATGATAGGAGAACGTTCGGTCTGGTTCTGGAAGGTTGACGCTGCAGGCACCGGAGCGTAGGCTAAACCGGAGGGAGACCAGTCAGTCTCATAACACGAGACGGGTGACCAGAGGAGGACCACAAGATGGCTTATGACCTGAGGTCGGAGACAGGCATCCCGACCCAACCCGTCGGCTCGTTGCCGCGGCCGGCGAAGCTCCAGGCGGCATACGCCGAGTACGACGCCGGCAGCATCTCCAAGCAGGACCTCGAGGCCGAGCAGGAGGAGGCGGTCAAGGATTCGATCAGCCGATTTGAGGCGACCGGTTCACCGATCATCTCCGACGGAGAGCAGTGGTGGTCGAGCTTTGCGACGTATCCGGTGACGGACACGCTCGCGGGCACCGGCCTGGCCGACCACCTTGCGCCCGGCGGTCAGTACTTCGCGATCTTCTCCGACGGCCACTACCGTCAGCTGCCACGGCTCGCCGGCGGGCCGTTCCATTACAAGACGTTCGCGGCGGACACCCTGGCGAGATCGATCGAGTTCGCGAGCAAGCCGATCAAGCAGGCGGTGATCGCTCCGTCGATGCTCGCGCTGCTGTATCCGCTCGACGAGGAATTGCCTGGGTACTCGCGCGAGCAGTTCGAGGAGGATCTCGTCGGCGAGTGCGAGAAGGACATCCGCGGGGCATTCGACGTCGGCGCCGCATGCGTGTCGATCGACTTCACCGAGGGTCGCCTCGCGCTCCGCGAGGATTCCCGCAACCCGTGGACGGGGCGCGGGATGCTGCCTCACTTCATCGATCTCATCAACCGGGTTCTCGCCCGCTTCACCGCGGAGGAACGGGTCAACATCGGTGTCCACACCTGTCCGGGCGGCGACCGCGACGCCGTGCACAGCGCCGACGTGCCCTACAGCGCGTTGCTGCCGAGCCTCTTCGAACTGAACGCCGGCTACTTCCTCATGCAGAACAAGAGCGAGCGCGATCGCGACGAGGTGTACAGGCTCGTCGGCGAACACAGCCGCGATGACGCGGACGGCGTGGCGCAGATCGTGCACATAGGCGTCATCAACCCCCAGAACCCGAGGGTTGAGACTCCGCAGGAGATCTGCGACGAACTCGTGGCGGCGGCGAAGCGCATCCCGAAGGAGCGGCTGGGCTCGACCGACGACTGCGGATTCTCACCGTTCAGCATCGACGAGAAGCCGCTCCACGGCTCGCCCGACTTCGCCCGAGACGTCGCCTTCGAGAAGATCGCCAATCGGGTGCAGGGCACCAAGATGGCGGCCGAGAAGCTCGGCGTTCACGTTCCCGCGATCGCATAGCCCGGAAACGCCCGAGGCCGGAATCGTCAGGGTCGACGCCACCGGCTATCTCGTCCTGCTCGGCCGGCGCCGTGTGCGCCGGCCGATCCATCTGCGGGCTTGATCCGGCGAAGGAGCCTCGCATCGGTCTTCATGCGTAAATTGATTGAGGATGCAAGAGATCGTTGCGCCACCGGCGACGGGCCGCTTCTTCACCGAGCCCGTGCGCCCGACGCTCGCCGACTGCGCGCCGACCGGCCGGATCCGGCTCGACGCGCTCGCTCGCTGGGCGCAGGACGTGGCCTACGCCGACTCCGTCGACGCGGGGATGGCGGGGAGGGCGGCGTGGGTCGTCCGGCGTACGCGGATGCACGTGACGCGGTTCCCGCGCTTCGGCGAACGGTTCACGCTGACGACGTTCTGTAGCGCGCTCGGGCGGATGTGGGCCGAGCGCCGCACGTCGATGACCCGTGACGGCGAGGCCGCGGGCGAGGTCGAGCTCGTCTCGATCTGGGTCCATCTCGACCCGGTCAGCGGGCGCCCGACCAAGCTGACCGAGGACGAGATCGCGATGTGGGGCGAGTCGACGGCGGGACGCACCGTGACCGCTCGCCTGCGCCACCCCGCGCCCGACGGCGTGACCGACGGGTTCCCGTGGAGGTTTCGCGCGAGCGAACTCGACTTGGCCGGCCACGTCAACAACGCGGCCTACCTCGCGCCGCTCGAGGAGGAGTTGCTGGAGAGGGACGGCGAGCCCGCGTCGATCGACGTCGAGATCGAGTACCGCTCGCCGGCGCACGCGGGCGATATGAGCGTGCTTCGCCACGGGGACCGCAGGTGGATCGTCGGTCCCGGGGGCGACACGTACGCCTCGCTAATCATCAAACAGGAGGTCTGAACTTGCGCGCCGTTGTCATCACCCAGCCCGGAGACCTCGATGTCCTGAAGGTCGCCGATCGCCCGGCGCGCGACCCCGGCGCCGGCGAGGTCCGGATCGCGGTCAAGGCCGCGGCCGTCAACCCGACCGACATCGGGCTCCGCCAGCGCGGCGGCCCGCCCGATCTGCCGGCGCCGTGGGTACCCGGGATGGACGCCGCCGGCGTCGTCGAGTCGGTCGGGCCAGGCGTCGACCGATTGGCGGTCGGCGACGAGGTCATGGCCGCGGTCAGCCCCCGCCGGCCCGAGGGCGGGGCGCAGCAGGAGCTGCTGGTCGTGCCGTCGGCCTGGGTCGTGCCGATTCCCGACGGCGCCACGATGGCCCAGGCGGCGACGCTGCCGATGAACGGCCTGACTGCGTGGAGCGGGCTCGAGCTCCTCGGTCTGAACGCCGGCGAGACGCTCGCGGTCACCGGCGGCGCTGGGGAGCTCGCCTCGTACGTGATTCCACTTGCCAAAGTGCGAGGGCTCCGAGTCATCGCCGACGCCAAACCCGAGGACGAGGAGCTCGTCCGGAGCTTCGGCGCCGACGTGGTCGTGCCGCGCGGGCAGGGCTTCACCGACGCCGTGCTCGAGCACGCGCCGGACGGAGCGGACGGGCTGTACGACACCGCGCTGCTCCGCCGGGCCGCGTTCGCGGCGATCAAGGACGGTGGCCAGATCGTCGTCGTCCGTGGCTGGGACGGCGACGAGGTCGAGGATCGCGGGATCCGCGTGCACCCGGTGATGGTCGTGAGGGTCCTAGAGCGGACCGACTGGCTCGAGGAGCTACGACGGCTCGCGTCCGAGGGAAGGCTCCAGCTGCGTGTGGCGCACGAGTTCCCGCCCGAGCAAGCCGCCGAGGCGGAGCGCGTGATGGACGCCGGCGGCCTCCGAGGGCGGGCCGTGATCGTGTTCTGATCAGGCGAGTGCGGCGAGCACCGCCCGGGCCGCGTTGTGGCCCGGGATGCCGCTGACGCCACCGCCGCGGCGAGCGCCGGCGCCGCACAGCCACACGTTGGCGTGCGCGGTCTCGACCCCCCAGGTACCGACCTCGTCGTCTGACTCGGCGAACGGCCACGCGAGGTCGCGGTGGAAGATGTGGCCGCCGGGCATGCCGAGCTCGGCCTCGAGCTCGGGCGGGGTCAGCGCCTCCAGCCCGAGCAGGCAGGACTCGATCGGCTCGGCCAGCACCGAGTTCAACGAGCCGAGCGTGGCGTCGACGGCGCGCTGCTTGGCGCCGGCATCGCCCGGGTCGAACAGCCGCGCTGGCATGTGGAGGCCGAACAGCGTGAGCGTCTGTACACCGGCGGCGCGCAAATCGGCGGACAGGATGCTCGGATCGGTGAGCGAGTGGCAGTAGACCTCGCACGGCGGCAGGCTCGGGATCGACCCGGCGCTCGCCTCGCGGTACGCGGTCGCGAGCTGCTCGTAACCCTCGTTGACGTGGAAGGTCCCCGTGAACGCTTCCTCGGGGTCGGCCCCCGGGACGCGCGGCAGGCGCTTCAGCAGCATGTTGATCTTGAGCTGGGCGCCCTCGGGAGGCTCGCCCCGCGGCGGCTCGCCGAGCAGCCCGCTCAGCACCGCCGGAGCGACGCCGGCGAGGACGTGCCGCGCGGCGAAGGTCCGACCGTCTGCGCACGTGACCTCGGCGGTTGTCTCGTCGGTCTCGATCGAGGTCACCTCGGCGCCGGTCACGAGCTGCGCCCCCCCGGCGCGGGCGGCGTCCGTGAGCGCGGCGGACACGGCGCCCATGCCGCCCACGGGCACGTCCCAGCTGCCGCCGACGGTGTGGTAGAGGAAGCAGCGGTTCTGGCGGAGCAGCGGATCCTCCGCGGGCGCGAACGTTCCGATTAGCGCGTCGGTGAGAACGGTGCCGCGAGTCAGGTCGTCGTCGAACGTTCGCTCGATCAGCTCCGACACCGGCTCCTCGAACAGCGCGTCCCAGGCGGCGTCGTCGTCGAGGACGCGCCTGATCTCCTCGCGCGAACGGAGCGGCTCGGTGAGCGTGGGAAACAGGCGCTCGGCGACACGGCTCAGCATCGCCCGGAACGTCGCGGGCAGCTCGAGCGGGGGATGGGCCGCCACCCGCCGCGCGCGGATCTCGACCGCCACTCGCAGGGTGAGCAGCAGCGCCGGCGGGAACAGGCTGACCAGGTAGGAGTAGCGCGACAGCCGCACGTCGAAGCCCGGGAACGGGGCGGCCGAGACCGCGGCCCCGCCGAGCTCGTCGCGTCGCTCGAGCACGGTCACCGAGCGGCCGGCGCGCGCGAGCAGGGTGGCGGCGACGAGCGCGTTGTGACCGCCGCCGGCGATCACGACGTCGAGGCTCGGGCGGCCGGTCATCCGACCAACGTACTAGGACCAATTGCGTCTGGTGATCGCGCGTCGCCGGCCCTAGTCTGCGAGGCATGAGTAATTCCACTGGAGAGCAAATTGCGAGCGTCGTGGAGTCTTGGCCGGGCGTCGAGGCCTCGTCCCATCGCTTCGGCGGGATCGAGTTCCGTCTTGGCCGCCGCGAGCTCGGTCATCTGCATGGCGACCGGATCGCCGACCTTCCGTTCCCGCGCCGCGTCCGCGACGAGCTGATCGCGGACGGGCGGGCGCGGCCACACCATGTGCTGCCCGACTCGGGGTGGATCACGGTATCGATCCGCTCGCCCGAGGAGGCCGAGGGCGCCCTCGAGCTGTTCCGGATGGCGTACGAGCGCGCACAGGGGGCTCGGAGGAGCCATGCCTGATCGTTCCCGTCTGTTTGTGGCCACCGCCGAGGAGGTCGTCCGTCTGACGCTGACGGGCTCGCGCGCCGCCGACGTCGAAGCCGTGCTGACAGTGCCGGCGCCGCACGCGGTGGCGGTCGATCCACGGGACCCGAGCCGGGTGTACGTGGGCACGTTCGACGACGGGCTGTACGTCAGCGACGACGGTGGAGACAGCTGGCGCGAGGCGTGGGACGGAATCGCCGACCGGCGCGTGATGGCCGTCGCCGTATCGGCGTCGCATCAGGAGGACGGCGTGTCGGTCGTGTACGCAGGCACCGAGCCCAGCAACCTGTACCGATCCGAGGATGGGGGGAAGACCTGGCAGCTGCTGCCCGAGCTGCGCCGCCTTGAGAGCGAGCCACGCTGGTCTTTCCCCCCGCGCCCGTGGACCCACCACGTGAGCACGATCGCGCTCCATCCGACCGACCCGGACTCGCTGGCCGTCGGGATCGAGCTCGGCGGCGTGATGCGCTCGGCCGACGGCGGCGCGACCTGGATCGACCACAACCCGCAGGCGCACAGCGACGCGCATCAGCTCCTGACCCACCCGGTCGCGCCCGATCGCGTGTACGAGGTCGCCGGCCAGGGGATCGCGATCTCGCTCGATCGCGGCCACAGCTGGCGGCGGCTCGACGACGGGCTCGACCGGCACTACGCGTGGGCGGTCGCGGCCGACAGCGCCGATCCGGACCTGTGGTACGCGTCGGTCAGCCGCGGCCCCTACGCCGCGCACGGCCGCGGCGACGGGGAGGCGGTGCTCGTGCGCTCGCGCGGGAACGGCTTCTCGGCGGTCGATCATTGGGGCGACGACGCGGCACTGCGCCGGATGCCCTACGCGCTGGCGGCGCTCCCGGGACAGCCCGGCGCGCTGGTCGCCGGCCTGCGAGGCGGATCGCTGATGGTCACCGGCGACGCCGGCGACACCTGGTCACGGACGGAGCCCGGGGTGCGAGACGTGGTCGCGCTCGCGGCTGCGCCCGCGTGACGCCTGGTTGCGCTTACGGACCCGGCTCAACCTTCCGTCCGATGAGCGTGAGGTTTGCGCAAAAACGGGTATCTGCTCGCCACCATGATGAACCGCGACGAGCTTCGTCACCACATCGAATCAGCCGCCCCGCTCGGTCGCACCGACCCGCGCCGGCTCGCCTCGCTGATCGTCGGCGCGTGCTGGCCGGGCGGACCGGACGACCGGACCGAGCGAGTCGCACTCGACTGGCTCCGCCACTGCCGACCCAAGCGGATGCCGATCGAGCTGCCCGCGTGCTCGTGCGAGACCGGGCATTGCGTACTCTGTAACTGAGTGGGCATCGATCTCCGCCACCGCGTCGCGATCGTGACCGGCGGCGGCCGTGGCATCGGCCGATCGATAGCTCTTGCGTACGCGGGCGCGGGCGCGGATGTGATCATCAGCGCCGCCCGGAACGCGGCCGAGGCCGAGGAGGTCGCCGCGCTCGGCGCGGAGCTGCCCGGCAGCATCGAGGCCGTTCAGGCGGACGTGACGATGTCCGCCGACATCGACCGGCTCGTGCAGCGGGCGCTCGACGTCCGTGGGCGCATCGACGTACTCGTCAACAACGCCGCGCGCGGAATGCGGTTCGTCAACGACCGGTTTATGACCGACCCACGCCCGTTCTGGGAGGCCGATCCGGAGGCGTGGCGCCTGGTGATCGAGACGAACATCATCGGGGTGTTCCTGATGTCCCGGGCGGTGGTGCCGCACATGCTTGCGGTCGGCAGCGGCAGCATCGTCAACGTGACGGTCAACGAATCGACGATGGTCCGCCGCGGCTTCTCGCCCTACGGGCCGTCGAAGGCGGCGCTCGAGGCGATGACCCAGGTGTGGGCGGCCGAGCTCGAGGGGACCGGCGTCCACATCAACCTGCTGTTGCCGGGTGGCGCGACCGCGACCGGGATGATCTCCGAGCCGGTCCCGGAGGGGGTTCAGCTGCTCGATCCGGACATCATCGCGCCGGCGGCCCTTCACCTCGCGGTGGCGCAGGGCAGCGGCGAGCGGATCGTCGCCAGCGAGTGGACCGCGCCCGCCGGGGCCTGAGCCCGCCCGCGGCTAGGCCCGAGCGGCCGGCACGGCGTGGCCGTCCGCGGCCCACCGTCGGCGTTCGCACGGCTACTCGGTGGTAGCTTTCCCGGGTCGGTTCGTTCTGCGGGCAGTGGGTGCCGGAGCCAGTCGTGACCAACGATTTCAGCGTAGTCGAGCACAACCTAGGCGGTGCGACCGTGCTGGCGGTCAGCGGCGAGCTCGACCTGCGAACGAGCCCGGAGCTCGAGCAGCGGCTCGCGGCCGCGTTCGATAGCGGGGCCGAGCTCGTGATCCTCGACCTCAGGCTGATCGAATTCATGGATTCGACCGGCCTGCGCGTGTTGCTGGGCGCCCACCAGCGGGCGCACGAGAGCGGCCGGCGGTTTGCGCTCGTGCGAGGCGCGGACCAGGTCGAGCGGGTGCTGACGCTCACCGGCGTACGGGACCTGTTGACGGTGGTCGACAGTCCCGAGGACCTCCTGACCGCCGGCGAGCAGTCCTCCTCCGAGAGCGCGTAAGACAACCCCCGCGGATTTCTTCGCAAAGCCGGTGTTAGGAGCCGGCCGTCGGGGGCAATACTTACGTTGGGGCCGGGAACAGGCCGGAGCGTCAGACAGGGAGTTAGCGAGCAAGCGTAAGCGTGACCCCGTGCGAACACACGTCGGCGCCCATGCAGGCGCATCAAGCGCTCTTCTATCGTGACTGGGACCAGTATCTCGACGGCGTCGTAGGGTTCATCGAGCCCGCGCTCGCGCGTGACGAGCCGGTGGCGATCGCCGTCCCCGAGCCGAGGCTGTCGGGATTCCGCGCCGAACTCGGGCGGCGCGCGAGCCGGGTCGAGTGGATCGACATGGCCGAGCTGGGGCGGAACCCCGGTCGGATCATCCCCGCCGTGCTGGCGATGATCGAGCGGTCCGGGATTCGCCCGCTGCGGCTCGTGAGCGAGCCGATCTGGGCCGGGCGCACGCCCGAGGAGGCTCGCGAGGCCACCCGGCACGAGGCGCTGATCAACCTCGCCTGGCCGGAAGCGGACATCCGCGTGCTGTGTCCCTATGACGTTGCGAACCTCGACGATCAGGTACTGAGCGACGCCGAGCACACCCATCCCGGCATCGCGCGCGACGGCCGGCTCGAGGCGAGCCCGGCTTACTGCGGCGGCGTAGTTCCGTCGGCGTGCGAAGCGCCCTTGTCCGATCCCCCGCCGGAAGCTCATACGAGTGCCTTTGAGGTCCGCGACCTCGGGCGGCTGCGCGCCTGGGTCGCGGAGCGAGCCACCGCATCGGGGGTGGACGAGCCGCGCGCTGAGGCGCTCGTGACCGCGGTCAACGAGCTGACCACGAACTCGGTGAGGCACGGCGGAACCGACGGGGTGCTGCGGTTCTGGACGACCGAGGGAGAGGTGGTCTTCCAGGTCGAGGACTCGGGCCACATCTCCGATCCGCTTGCGGGCCGGCGGCGCCAGGCGTCGGCGAGTGGAGGTCTCGGCCTGTGGATCGTCAACGAGCTGTGCGATCTCGTCGAGGTCCGCACGGGCGTCGCCGGGACCACGATCCGCGTCCGTTCGAGGCGCGCCGCGACGCTGCGCCGGCAGCGACGTATCGGCACCGTCATCCTGGCCGCATAGCGCAAGACGCGCGGGGGCGCGAGCGTGACCGCCCGTGGGCGCAGCCGACTGGCACCAGTTTTCGGTGCTCAGGTCGTGGGTAAGCCCAGAGGTGAAAGGAGAGGGAAATGTCACACACAGCGCCTCACAGCAGTGCGACGGAACAGTCGACGGCGAGGAAACGCCGCGGTAGAGCGAGTGTCACCGCGCGCCTTGACCGCATCCCGGTGTGGCCGTATGAGCGAAAGCTGTTGTGGATAGTCGGCGCGGGTTACTTCTTCGCGTTTTTCGACATCGTCACGATCTCCTTCGCGGCGCCGGTCATAGCGACGCAGTTCCACGTGTCCAAGGCGACCGTCACACTGTCGGTGACGAGCAGCTTGATCGGCTACATCATCGGCGCGTTCGCCGACAGCACGATCGCCGACAAGTGGGGACGGAAGCTCAGTCTCGGTATATCGGTCGCGGTGTTCTCTATCGGCACCGTGCTCGCCGCGGCGAGCACGAACGTCACAGAGCTGATCGTGTTCCGCTTCATCTCGGGGCTCGGAATCGGCGCTGAGATCGCTGCGGTCACCACTTACATCAGCGAGCTGTCACCGGCCCGACTGCGCGGGCGTTACACGAGCTGGGCGACGACGGCCGCCTACGCGGGATTCGCGGTCGTGCCGTTCATCGCACGCGGTCTCGTGCCCACGTTCGCGTCCGGGTGGCGGATCCTGTTCCTGATCGGCGCGCTCGGCGGCGCGACGATCCTGTTCATGCGACGCGGTCTGCCGCCCTCTCCCCGCTGGCTCGTCTCCCAGGGACGGATCGACGAGGCGCGCGAGATCGTCGCCGAGGCCGAGGAGACCGCGCTCGAGGTGATGGACGGCGACCGCCTCCCCGAACCCGAGCCGGTGCCCGACGAGGCGCCGGCCGAGCGCGTCCCGGTCAGGGCGCTGCTCCGCCGTCCGATGGCTGGCCGCGTGCTGCTGTTCGTCGGGATCTGGTTCGTCTACTACATCGGCAACTACGGCTGGCTGACGCTGGCGCCGACGCTGTTCACCGACAAGGGCTACAGCCTCGCCGACAGCACGACCTACCTGGTCGTGTCCGGGATCGGCTTCCTGGTCGGCGCGTTCGCCACCACGCGCTTCAGCGACCGCTTCGAGCGCAAGTACGCGACGGCGCTGTTTGCGGTGGCGTGGGCAATCTCCCTGTTCGTGATCGGCTACTTCGTGTCGCCGGCAGTCATCGTCGTGTTCGGTTTCATCGCCTCGATGACGATCGGGCTGCTCGTTCCGCTGCTGTACACGTACACGGCCGAGCACTTCGCGACCAGCGCTCGCGCCACCGGCGTCGCGCTGAGCGACGGACTAGGCCACATCGGCGGCGCGCTCGCGCCGCTGATCGTGCTCGGCGCGAACTCGGCCTGGGGCTTCTCGGCCTCGTTCCTTGTGATGGGCATCACCGGGCTCCTTGCGGGCGGGCTGATTCTGTTCGGAATCCGCGCGACCGGGCGCTCGCTCGAGGAGGCGACGGCGTAGGATCCGGCTCGGAGTGAAAGAGCTCACCGGAACCGCCAGCGACAGCACACCAGCCTCGCCCGAAGCCTGTATGGCGCTGCTCGTGGCGGTCGACGGGTACCCGAGCTGGCACCCGGACGTCGTCAAGGCCGTCGAGGTCCTCGAGCGCGACGATCAGGGGCGGCCGACCAAGGCGCAGACCAAGCTCCACGTCCAGCATGGCCCGATCACGCGCGATTTCGATCTGACGATGGCGGTGGTCGTCGACCCGGCGGGGACGGTGAAGCTGAGCCGGGTCCCGCATCACGGATCGGACGGCGAGAAGTTCGAGGTGAACTGGCGGGTGAGCGGAGGCGGTCCGAGCCAGATCGGGCTCGACCTCGTGGCCGACCTGGACGTTCCCAGGTTCCTCCCGCTCGGCGGGATCGGCGACTCGCTGGCCCAGGGCTTCGTCAGCGCGGCGACTCGAGCGCTGGCGTCTTGAGCTCGCGGGGCTCGAGGTCGAACGCCTCGGCCAGCAGCTCGTAGGAGCGCCGGCGCGCCTGGTGGTCGTAGGTGATCGTGACCACGATCACCTCCTCGGCGCCGTACTCGACAGCGACCTCCTCGACGCCGGCGCGAACCTTGTCGGGCGACCCGAGGATGCTGCGGCGTCCCGGGCGACCGCCCGAGGGGCTCTTGCCCTCGCGCCGGAAGAACTCGATCGCCTCGTCCGGCGGCGGAACAGGGATCAGCTGGTTGCGGTGGAGCAGCGTGAAGCACATCCGGCTGCTGGTCGCGAGGTACTCGGCCTCCTCGTCGGTCGGCGCGCACAGCGCCCAGACCGCCACCGCCGTCCGCTGCACCGGAGAGGTGTCGGTGGGCGTAAAGCGCTCGCGGTAGAGCTTCGCGATATCCGCGCCCTCGGAGTTGATGAAGTCCGCGAAGGCGTACGGCAGCGCGAGCTCGCCCGCCCAGATCGCGCTCTGCGGGGAGGACCCGAGCAGCCACGGCACCGGGAGCTCGGGACGGCCCGGCAACACGCCGGCCAGCCTCGCGAACGGGTGGCCCTCGGGAAGGTTGTCGTCGAGGTACGCGAGCAGCTCCGCGAGCTGCTGCGGGAAGTCGTCGGGCGCGGCCTGGCGGCGGTCGCGCTGGAGCGCGAACGTGGTCATCGGGTCGGTGCCGGCGGCCCGGCCGAGGCCGAGGTCGATCCGGCCGGGGAACAGGCCGGCGAGGATCGTGAACGTCTCGGCGACCTTGAGCGGGCTGTAGTGAGGCAGCATCACCCCACCGCTGCCGACACGTATGCCCTCGGTGGCGGCTGCGATCGGTCCGATCAGCGCCTCTGGGCTCGCGCTCGCGAGCATCGGCCCGCCGTGGTGCTCGGCCACCCAGTAGCGGTGGAAGCCGAGCTCGTCGGCGAGCCGGGCCAAGTCGAGCGTGTTGCGCAGGGCATCGGCGCCGGTTGAGCCCTCTGAGATCGGGGACTGGTCGAGTACGGAGAGGCGCACATAGTTGATAGTAGGAAGGTCCGCTGGCGAGCCGGTCGCGCTTAGCCGGCGGGGATGGTCTGCCGGGGCGCGTCGGCCTCGGCCGGCGGACCGGCGCCCTCGGGCGGCGCGGGGTGCACGTCGACGAAGTCGCGCTGGCGGATCAGCATCAGCGTCAGCACCGCGGCGGCGAACGCGATCACCGCGCCGATCAGCAGGATCGAGTTCAACCCATCGACGAAGCTCGCGCGGGCGGCGCCGAACGCGAGCTCGCGCAGGTGCGACGGGACCGCGGTCATCGCCTGAAGGATGCTCCCGTTGCTGACCGCGGAGGCGAGCGTGTGCGAACCGTGCGCGAGCGGGCCGCCCGACAGCTTCGAGATCATCGACCTGGAGACCTCGCTCGCGAGGATGCTCCCGAGCGCGGCCACGCCGGTGGCGATCCCGATCTGACGGAAGGTCGAGTTGATCCCGGATGCCATGCCGGCACGCGCGGGCTCGACCACGCCGACGGCGGTCGACGCCAGCGGCACGTTGACGAGGCCGCAGCCGATGCCTCCCACGATCATCCCCGGCAGCAGATGGGTCCAGTCGTCGGTCGGAGTGATCCCGCGCATCAGCACCAGGCCGGCGCCGATCAGCACGAAGCCGGGGCCGATCAGCAGCCGCGTCGGCACGTGGCCGGTCAGCCGCCCGGCGAGTCCGGCCGTGAGGAAGATCGCGCCGGTGAAAGGCAGCAGCCGGATGCCGGTGTCGATCGCCGAGGACCCGAGCACGTTCTGGAGGTAGAGGACGAGGTACGTGAGCAGCGAGAAGACCGAGGCGGAGATCGCGAACGCCGCGACCAGGCCGCCGTTGAACGTGGGGACCTTCAGCAGCTTGAGGTCGAGCATCGGCGCGCGCGTGCGGAGCTCGACGATCACGAACAGGGCGAGCAGCACGACGGCCGCTGCGAGTGAACCGGCCACCGTGGTCGAGCCCCAGCCGTCGGGATGGCTGCGAATCAACCCATACACAAGCGCGGTCAGCCCGAGCGTGAACGTCACGAACCCGAGCCAGTCGGGCCGGTTGGCGACCGGCGCCCTGGACTCGGCGACCTCGCGCAGGGTGACGACGAGCGCGAACACCCCGATCGGGAGGTTGACGAAGAAGATCCAGCGCCACGACAGCCAGCTCGTCAGCGCGCCGCCGAGCACCGGGCCGACGGCGACGGCGATTCCCGTGACCGCGCCGAATACGCCGAATGCGACGCCGCGTTCGCGCGGCGGGAACGCGTCGGCGAGTAGCGCGAGCGATGTCGCGAACATGATCGCGCCGCCGATGCCCTGGAACGCGCGTGAAAGCGCGAGGAACGTCGGATCGGAGGCGACCCCGCACAGCGCGGACCCGACGGTGAACACCACGATGCCGACCGCGAACACGCGCCGGCGGCCGACGAGATCGGCGACCGACCCGGAGGTGAGCAGGAACGCCGCGAGCGTCAGCGCGTAGGCGTCGATGACCCACTGGAGATCCGCGAGCGACGCGTGGAACGCCTGCTGGATGTACGGCAGCGCGACGTTCACGATCGTGATGTCGAGCAACAGCATGAACACGCCTGTGCAGACGGCGAGCAGGGTCCACCACTTGCGAGCCATCGGAGCTACCTCCTGTTCCTGGGCGTGAGCGAGGATAACAGATATACTGAGTGCGCGATCAGGAAATTGTCACGACGGCGTGAACATGCACAGGACGTTGTCGACCGGGCGCCGAAGCGCCGGGGCCGTCCGCCCGCCGGCGGTCGCGAGGCGATTCTCGCCGCCGCGCTCGGAGTGATTCGCGAGCGCGGGATCGCGCGGCTGACCGCGCGCGAGGTGGCGGGTCTTGCCGGCGTGTCGGAGGCGAGCGTCTTCTACCACTACAAGGACCGCTTCGGCCTGCTCCAGGCGGTTTTCGAGGAGGGGCTGCGCCCGCTGCGGGCCCTGGCCGAGGGCGGGATCGAGCCGGGCACCGATCCGCGCTCGGTTCTGACCCTGTACGGGCGCACGCTCGAGCAGTTCCTCGACGGCGCTCTGCCCGTGATCGCGGCCGCTCAGTCCGACACCGAACTCCGCGACTCGATGGCCGCGTATATGGCCGAGCACGACCTCGGGCCTCAGCGCGGCGTGCGCGCGATCGGCGACTACCTTGCCGCCGAGCAGGCCGCCGGCAGGGCCCGCGCGGACATCGATCCGCACGCGCTGGCGATGATGTTCATCGGGTCCTGCTACACGCGCTCGTCGCAGCGCCAGATGCCCCTCCCGAGCGCGAAGCTGCCGCCGCTCGAGGACATCGTCGAGGCGATCGTGGCGCTGACTCGGCCCACCGCCGAGTAGCCGTCACGCGGCCGCGGCCGGGTTCGCTGCGCGTCCCGGGGGCGACGCCGGCGGGGGGTATCATCGGGTACGTGCCCGGTTGACGCTAGAACCCCGCGTACCGCCGATTCCGTGCTCACTCCGTCCCGGAGCCTGAGGCGCTGGGTGGTGGTGCGCGTGCGCCGCCTGGGTTGTACTACGTCGTCGGCAGCAGGTTGCCGGCGATCCGCATCGGCCGCCGGCAACGATGGTGTCGGCCTGCGACTACGCCGGCATCGGCGCCGGCGCGCCGGGTCCGGCGGCGGCGTCAGGCTCGGTGGAAGTGCGTCCCGGCGGTTCGGCGGCCTGCTCGGCATCCGACCGCTTGTGGCCCGCGTCGGCGTGGACGATCAGCACGGGGATCGGGCAGTGGTTGAGCGCGTAGTGGCTGACGCTTCCGAGCAGTGACGCGACGATTGCGCCGCGACCGCGCGACCCCATCACGAGCAGGTCGTAGTCGGAGGTCTTGAGTCGGCCCATCAGCGCGTGGCGAATCGGCTTGCGGCTGATGATCGTGGTCACGGGGATGTCCTTGGGTACCCGCTTCACCGCCTGGCGCATGTTGTCGACGGCCTCCTTCTCGAGGTCGGCGGCGGTGAGCGCGCAGGCGCCGGCGGCCATCGCCGACGCGGCCCACACCGGGGGCTGGGTGATCGCGGTCAGGATCGTGAGGCGCGCCTGGTCGGCGCGGGCGATGTCGATCGCTTCGTCGAGGGCCCTGTCCGAATGATCGGACCCGTCGATGCTGACGAGGATGTTGTGGAACATGGCTCTGCTCCAGGATCGACGATAATGATTAGCATGCCAAATATTAGCATGGCAGCCGCGATAATCTCAAGTGCTGTGGACGCGAACGCCAGCACCGACTTCGTCACGGCGTTCGACGCATTGGCCCAGGCGGTACGCCGGGCGCGGGGGGCGACGGCGGCGAACGGGGGCCTGACGCTGTCCCAGTACGGCCTGCTCGAGGGTCTGGATAGCCGGTCGGTGTCGCGGGTTCAGGACCTCGCCGGCGAAGCCGGGATCACGCCGTCGACGGCCACTCGTATTCTCGACGCGCTCGAACGACGGGGCGTAGTGCGGCGGGCTCGCTCGCTTGAGGATCGGCGTGTGGTGGCGGTCAGCCTGACCGACCTCGGGCGGGAGCTGCTCTCCGATCAGCAGGAGTGGCTGCGAGGCCGGCAGCGCGCGTTCTACGCGTCGCTCCCGCGGGCCGAGCGGGAGCTCGCGCCCGACCTGCTGCTTCGGCTCGCCGCGCTGATCGACGAGCTCGCCTCCGGGCCCGACGAATAGCGCCGGTCTTCTAAGACCACGCATATCTTCGAGACACGGCTCCGCAACAGCCGCGGCGGGTGGCCTCCATATAAGTGCCCGCGCACTGACTCGCAACGAGAGGAGCCGTTCGCATGCGTAGAGTTACCAAGCTCGGGGCGGTGGCGGTGATCGCCGCCGGCGCGATCGGGGGTTCGGCCGCGGCGGGGTCCGCGCACCCCGATTCCCGCGATCACCACCATCAGCGAAGCGCGATCAGCCACGTGCTGCTGATCTCGGTCGACGGTATGCATCAGTCCGACCTCGAGTGGTACGTCGCCAGCCACCCGGGCTCCGAGCTCGCGCGGCTCGCCACCGGCGGTGCGCAGTACAGCAACGCGCACACCGCCGACCCGTCGGACTCCGATCCGGCCGGCACGGCGATCATGACCGGCGGCGACCCGAAGGTCACCGGCATCTATTACGACGACGAGTACAGCCATGGGGTGTTCCCGGCCGGCACCACCAACTGCTCGGGTCCGGCTCCGGGCGGCGACGTGGTCTACGACTCGCCGGACGACAGCCTCGCCAACGTGCCGGACCTGCTGAACAACGGGAGCGGCAACACCTTCCCGTCGTTCGACGAGGGCGGCTCGATCTACCCGAATGGCACTGACAAGAACCCGGCCTTGATCATGAACCTGACTCCGCACCCGCAGTCCGCTCTGAACCCGGCGACGTACCCGGTCGACCCGAAGACCTGCAAGCCGATTCAGCCGTGGGACTTCCTGGGGGTCAACACGATCTTCCAGGTGATCCACGGCGCCGGCATGCGGACGGCGTATGCCGAGAAGCACGCGATCTACACGTCGTTCAACGGCCCAGGCTCGAACGGCATGAGCATCGACGACTTCTTCGGCCCCGAGATCGACTCGCAGGCGGTCGAGCCGAACGGCGTGCCGTACCCCGTCGACGGCGCGTGGACGGCCGACAACGCCGCGACCAAGCAGTACGACTCCTACAAGGTCCAGGCAGTCATCAATTGGATCAACGGCTACGAGCACTCCGGCACCGGGCCGAAGGTCGGCACGCCGGCGATCTACGGGATGAACTTCCAGACCGTGTCGACCGCCGAGAAGCTGAAGCACTCGCCGGCGGTGCTGATCGGCCCAAACGCGCAGGGCGACTACACCGAGGGCCCGTCGCTGCCGGGCGGGTACGTGACCCAGAACGGCGTCCAGGTGCCAGGCCCGCTGATGCAAAGCGCGCTCGATTACGTGAATGACTCGGTGCAGCGGATCGCCGACACGATCCAGGCCGACGGCGAGGCCGGCTCGACGGCCATCATCGTGACGGCCAAGCACGGCCAGTCGCCGCAGAACAACGCCCAGCTACAACGGATCGACGACGGTCCGATCATCTCCGGCGTCAACGCCGCGTGGGCCGCACAGCACCCGAGCAACCCGGCGCTGGTCGTCCAGGAAGCAGACGACGACGGGCTGCTGTGGTGGCTGTCGGATCGCTCGCAGGCGGCGGCTGACTTCGTCAAGGACTACCTGTGGACGCACACCGCCCCGGCGGTCAACTTCGCGGGGCAGACGATCACCGTCCAGCACTCCGGCCTGGCGAGGATCTTCGCCGGCGAGCAGTCGGCGCTGTTCTTCGGCGTCCGCGGCTCGGACCCGCACCACCCGGACGTGTTCGCGATCGCGCAGGTCGGCACGATCTACACAACCGGCTCGAAGATCGCCGAGCACGGCGGGGACAACGCCGGCGACCGCGACGTGCCGCTCCTGGTCTACGCGCCCGGGGTCGTCCGGCCCCGTTCGTCCGATCGGTGGGTCGAGACCACCCAGGTGGCGCCGACGGTTCTGAGCCTGCTCGGGCTCGATCCGAATGCGTTGCAGGCGGTCCGGATCGAGGGCACCGAGGTCCTGCCGGGGATCGCCGGCGGGCACCGCGGCTGGTGACGCACGCGGGATGAAACATTTGATGGACGAGCGTGTCGAAACACGGCACGCTCGTCCGTCATACGGTTGAAGCCGCACACCGAGCGGCCAATCGATCCCTAGGAGGCGAGATGCCCCAGTACATCCTCTTGATCTACAACCCCGCGGGCGGCGATCCGAGCCCGGAGCAGATGCAGGAGATCGGCGCCCGATACGACGCCTACACCCAGAGTCTGATGGACGCCGGCGTGTTGGTCGGCGGCGACGCGCTCGAGAGCGTGGACACCGCGACGACCGTGCGCGAGAGCCGACGGGCAGACGCAGTTCACCGACGGGCCGTTCGCCGAGACGAAGGAGCTCCTGGCGGGCTACTACCTGATCAACTGCCCGGATCTAGACACCGCGCTCGATCACGCATCTCGCCTACCGGCGGTCGGCTTCGGCGGAGCGGTCGAGGTGCGGCCCATCTGGGATCGCACCGGCCCGATGGCGGGCGCCGGCGCCGAGGTGGCGCAGGCGTAAGAGATTCAGCTGCGAACCGGGTGGGGCGCGCGGCGCGCCTCACCCGTGTCCCGCGCCGGCACGTCTGGTGCGTAAGTCGCCAACGCCGCCTCCGTGGACGGGCCGCGGTTAGATAAGCGCCTGGGTGGCGCTTATGTTGCCGCCCGGGCTCGTGCGGGTCGGCTTTGGCGAAATTTGCACCGCGCCACGCGCCGCAGGACCGCCGCGCGCTACCCGAACATTGAGCTGGCGTTACGCGTCTTGACGCCGCCGCCGCGAAACCCCCCGCGTAGGGGGTTTCGGCCGCCCCGCGGTTGGAATCGCCCACCGCATTGGTGAACGTGTCCAGAATGAGCACGACGATGCCAGCGCTTCACAGCGACCTCGCCGGCGAGGACGCGGTCGTTTCCGCCGCCAATGTCGGCGCCGCGATCGCGTCGGTCGGCATGAGCGTCCCGCGCAAGGTCGTCCGCAACGCCGAGATCGCCGCGCGAATCGGAGTCAGCGACGAGTGGATCGTCCGCCGCACCGGTATCCGCGCACGGCACGTCGCCGAGCCGACCGAGCGCCTCGCCACCCATGCGACCGCTGCCGGCCAGGCTGCGCTGCGCCGCGCCGGCGTCTCGCCCGAGCAGCTCGACCTCGTGCTGGTCGCGACCACCACCCCCGACGAGGTCATGCCGAACGCGGCGCCGCTCGTCGCCCACGAGCTCGGCGCGGTGCGCGCCGGCGCGTTCGACATCGGCGCTGCGTGCACCGGCTTCCTGTCGGCGCTGGCGGTCGGCACCGGCCAGATCGAGGCCGGGCGCGCTCAGTGCGTGCTCGTGATCGGAGCGGACTTCATGTCGCGGATCCTCGATCCCGACGACCGGACGACCGCCGCCGTGTTCGCGGACGGCGCCGGGGCGGTCGTGCTGACCGCGACCGGAGACACGAGCCGAATCGGGCCGATCGTGCTCGGCGCCGACGGCGCGGGCGCCGACCACATCATCGTCCCCCGCGACGAGGGCGTGATCCGGATGCGCGGCCACGAGACCTTCCGCGAGGCGGTCGCCCGACTGTCGCTGGCCACCGTCCAGGCGGCACGGGCCGCCGGCACGAGGCTCGACGACATCGACCTGTTCGTCTACCACCAGGCCAACGGGCGGATCCTGAGCGCGGTCGGCGAGCGCCTCGGCCTGCCGGCCGACCGCGTCGTCGATTGCATCTCCGAGTACGGCAACACGTCGGCGGCCACGCTCCCGCTCGCGCTCGCGCACGTCGAGAGCGCCGGCGTGCTGAAGCCCGGTTATCGCGTGCTGCTCGGCGCCTTCGGCGCCGGCTTCACCTGGGGCGCCACGGTCGTTAATCGGGACCCGCCCACCCCGCCCTTCCTACCCACGGGTGCCGCATGAGTGGCCGCGTTCTAATCACCGGCGTCGGCGCCGTCACGCCGCTCGGCGTCGGCGCATCCGAGCTTTACGAGGGCTGGATCGCCGGCCGTACCGGCATCGAGGACGGCCTCGGCGCGTGCAAGGACTTCGACCCGACCGACTTCATGACGGTCAAGGAGGTCCGTCGCAGCGACCGCTTCGCCCAGCTGGCGATCGCGGCGAGCACCCAGGCCGTCGCCGACGCGGGCTGGGACGACGACGACCTGCCCACCGATCCGGCCGACATCGGGTGCGTGATCGGGTCGGGCATCGGCGGCATGTGGACTTTCGAGAGCCAGTGCGACGTGCTCCGTGACCGCGGGCCCGAGCGCGTCTCGCCGCTCGCCATCCCGCTGATCATGGGCAACGCCGCCGCAGGTCTCGTGGCGATGCGCCATCACCTCGGCGGACCGGTGTTCGGCGTCATGTCCGCGTGCGCGTCGGGTACCCACGCGATCGGCGAGGCCACGCGGATGATCAGATCTGGAGAGGCACAGGCGGTCCTCGCGGGCGGAGCCGAGGCTACGCTCACTCCGCTCGCGAAGGCTGCCTTTGGCGCGATGGACGCGACGTCGACGACGGGGATCTCGCGGCCGTTCGACGCCCGGCGAGATGGGTTCGTGATGGGCGAGGGCGCTGGCGTGCTCGTGCTGGAGTCAGAAGAGCTCGCCAAGGGCCGTGGCGCGCGGGTGCTTGGCGAGGTGCTCGGCTACGCCTCCACTGCCGACGCCTACCACCTGACCGCGCCCGAGCCGACCGGTCGCCCGGCGTCGCGCGCGATCACCCGCGCGATGGCGGACGCGGGCGTCACCCCCGAGGGCGTCCACTACATCAACGCCCACGGGACGTCGACGCCGCTCAACGACCGCTCGGAGACCGAGGCGATCAAGCTCGCGCTCGGGGAGCGGGCCTACGACATCCCGGTGTCCTCGACGAAGTCCGCGATCGGCCATCTGCTCGGCGCGGCCGGCGCGGTCGAGGCGATCGCGACCGTGTTCGCCCTGAACGCCCGGATGGCGCCGCCGACGCTCGGCTACGAAGAGCAGGAAGAAGGACTCGACCTCGACTACGTGCCCGACGGCCCACGCTCGCTCGTGGTCAACGGAAACGGAAATGGATCCCACCCACCCCTGGTCGCGCTCTCGAACTCGTTCGGCTTCGGCGGCCACAACGCCGTCGTGTGCCTCGGAGGTGCGTCATGAGCGCCACGCTCGCATCCCGCACCGAGACGCCGCCGCTTGGCCCGGTCGAGCGCCTCGAGACGCTGTGCGACCCGGGCACGCTCGAGCTGATCCGCTCAGAGGTCATGTCCGGCGCGATGGGCGACAAGGCCCGCGCGGGCGACGGCGTCGTCGCCGGCGCCGGCGTGATCGACGGCCGGCCGGTGTTCTGCTACGCCCAGGACTCGAGTTACGCCGGCGGCTCGCTCGGCGAGCAGCACGCGAACACGATCGTGCGCGTGCTCGAGCTCGCCGACAAGGCGCGGGCTCCGGTCGTCGGCTTCGTGTCCTCGGGTGGCGCGCGGATGCAGGAGGGCGTGGCTGCGCTCGGCGGCTACGGCCGCATCTTCCACCGGATCGTGAAGCTGTCCGGCCGCGTCCCGCAGGTGTCGATCATCACCGGCCTGTCCGCCGGCGGCGGCGCGTACTCGCCGGCGCTGACCGACTGGGTCGTGATGACCGAGCAGTCGAGCATGTTCCTGACCGGACCGGGCGTCGTGCGCGACGCGCTCGGCGAAGACGTCACGGCCGACGAGCTCGGCGGGACGCGCGTGCACGAGCGCAACGGCGTGTGCCACTTCGTCGCCCCCACCGACGTGAACGCGGCGTACCTCGCGCGCGAGCTGCTCGGCTACCTGCCCGCGCACCGTGACGCGCGGCCGCCGGTGCTGCCGGCGCGGCCGCCGCTCGGTCACGACCTATCTGCCCTCGTCCCCGACGAGGCGCGCAGCGTGTACGACGTGCGCGACGTCGCCCGCGCGCTCGTCGACGGCGGCGAGCTGCTCGAGGTTGCGGCGGGCTGGGCGCGCAACCTCGTCACGGGGTTCGCGCGCCTCGACGGCCGCACCGTCGGGGTGATCGCGAACCAGCCGCGCTACCTCGGCGGGATCATCGACTCCGACGCCGCGCAGAAGGGCGCGCGGTTCGTCAATAAGTGCAATGCGTTCGGCATCCCGCTGGTCGTGCTCGTCGACACCCCCGGCTACATGCCGGGCACCAAGCAAGAGCGAAGCGGCGTGATCCGGTTCGGCGCCGGGTTCGTGCACGCGTTCGCGGCCGCGGACGTTCCGCGCGTGACGGTGATTCTGCGCAAGGCGTTCGGCGGCGCGTACATCACGATGAACTCCAAGGACCTCGGAGCCGACTACGTGTTCGCGTGGCCGAACGCGCAGATCGGCGTGATGGCCGCGAGGTCCGCGGTCGGGATCATCAACCGCCGGGAGCTCGCGGCGGCCGACGACCCCGAGGCCATGCATGACGACCTCGCCGAGCGCTACGCCGAGACGAACCTGTGCCCGCGGGTCGCCGCCAGCGCCGGATACATCGACGAGCTGATCACCCCCGATCAGACTCGCTCGCGCCTGAGCTGGGCTCTGCGCTCGCTGACGCCCGAGGTTGGCCTGTGAGCCGGTACGACGGACCCGTGCTGCTGACCGGGGCGACCGGCTTCGTCGGGATGGAGCTGCTCGCGCGGTACCTGGAGCGCACCGACCGGACGGTGCTCACGATCGTCCGCGCCGGCAGCGACGAGGACGCCCGCGGGCGGATCGACGCAGTGCTCGAGAACCTGTTCGGATATCGGGCGGGTCGGTACTCGGAGCGGGTGATCGCGGTCGCCGGGGATCTGACGGCGCCGCGTCTCGGGCTGGAAGCTCCGAGCTGGGACTGGCTCGCGGCGAGCGCCACGACGATCGTTCATTGCGCCGCGTCGGTGTCGTTCGGCCTGTCGCTCGAGGAGGCCCGCGCGATCAACGTCGCCGGGACCCGCCGGATGCTCGAGCTCGCCGGACGGGCTCAGCAGCTCGGCGTGCTCGAGCGCTACGCCCAGGTGTCGACCGCGTACGTCGCCGGCACTCACGCGGGCCGGTTCTACGAGCACGACCTCGACGTAGGGCAGAGCTTCAACAACTCCTACGAGCAGTCGAAGTTCGAGTCCGAGCAGCTTGTGCGCTCGCGTCCGGGGCTGCCGTTCACGATCCTGCGCCCCAGCATCGTCGTCGGCGACCGCCACAGCGGCTGGACGTCTGCGTTCAACGTCCTCTACTGGCCGCTTCGGGCGCTCGCGCGCGGGTTGTTTCCGGCGGTTCCGGCGGTCGCGTCGGCGCCTGTCGACGTGGTCTCGATCGACTATGTCGCCGACGCCATTCACGAGCTGTGCGAGTGCCCGAGCGCGGTCCGCCAGACCTACCACCTCACCGCCGGCGCAGAGGCGAGCACGATTGCCGAGATCGCCGACCTCGCGAGCGGCTATTTCCAGCAGCCGCCGCCCCGGCTGCTCTCGCCGGAGGAGTTCATGTCCGGCGACCACGGAGTCGCCCGATCGATGATCGAGGAAGGGGCGATGTACTTCCCGTACTTCTCGGTGGCGACGATCTTCGACGACGCGTTCACACGCACGCAACTCGAGCCGGCGGGGATCAGCGTCGCGCCGCTCCGCGACTACATGTCGCGGCTACTCGATTACGCCACCTACAGCCGCTGGGGCAAGCAGCCGATCCCGCGCGTCGAGGCGGCGGCGGCACTCGCCGGCGTTTGATTTAGGCCCCTCCCCCCACCCGGGGGGTTGTCCGGGGCGTGGCGTTGCGAGGCGGCCTGGGCGCGAGCATCCTCGAACTATGGTCATGCTTGCCGACACGGCCAGGTTCCGGACCGACGACCCCGATCCGCTCGTGATCGCGTCGCTTGCCTGTCCAATGTGCCTGCGTAGCGACGAAATCGAGTGGCACGCCGCACTCGACGGATACGATCCATCGGTCGAATGCAGATGCCCACGTTGCGAGGAGAGCTGGCGGGTTTATCTCGAGCCGCAGCAGGCGCTGCGGTTCGCGCTGATGGATACCCTCTGAGCTCCCGCTCCGAAGTCGGAATCGACGCCCTCGAGTTGTTCGTCGAGGTGCTGTCGCAGTCGGAGGCTCGACCGGCGGCCGGCGAGGGCTTCTACGACCGGCTGTGCGACGCGGTGTGCCGGCTCGCGCGGATGCGACGCGCGCTGATCTTCCGCTACGACTCTGCGGTACGGCGCGTGCGCGCGGCAGGTGCGCACGGGCTCAACCTCGAGCAGTTCGCCGGCGCTCACGTGACCGTCGAGTCGGCGCCGATCGCAGCCCAGTCGCTGCGCGAGGACCGTGTGATCGAGATCGCGGGGGATATGACCGGCCAGTTCCCCGAGGAGTTCCTGAGCGTGTTCCCCGAGCCTGTCCGGCTGGTGTGCGCGCCGATGGCGGCGGCCGGGCGCGCGATGGGCGTGATCTTCGCCGACCGGCTGTTGACCGAGCCGCCGCTCGACGACGCCGAGCGGTACCTACTGTGGACGCTCGGCAAGACGGCGGCGCTCGCCTCGGTCGCCCGGATCGTGGCCAAGCAGGCCGAGGAGGCGCAGCAGCTGGAGCAGCGGATCGATCTCGCGCGTGACATCCACGAGGTCGTGATCCAGCGCCTGTTCGGGGTCTCGATGGCGCTCGACGGCGACGGCGACCTGCCGGCCGAGGCTCGCCAGAGGTGCGCGACCGAGACCCAGGTTGCGCTCACCGATCTGCGCGAGGCGCTTCAGCGGCCGCTGGGCCGCTCACCCCGGGCGACCCAGACGACGTTCGTGGCCGAGGTCGAGCGGCTCGCGCGCGTGCACCCCGATCTCAGCGTGACGCTCGAGGCCGGTGGCGAGGGAGACGTCCCACCGGGGATAGAGCCGCTGGCTCAGTCGGTGCTGGCCGAGGCCGTCCGCAACGCCCACAAGCACGCGAACCCGAGCCGTGTGACCGTACGGATCGGCCGCGACGACGGCGCGTTCGTGCTGGAGGTCGCCAACGATGGCGTCGTCGGCAGCGGCCGCCGCCACCGCGCCGGCATGGGGCTGCGGCTAGCCGCGCTCGAGGCGCTCCAGAGCGGCGGCGTCGTCGAGTTCGGCCAGCGCGAGCCCGGCGTCTGGCAGGTCCGGCTGGTGGTGCCCGATGAGTTCTGACACCGCGCTGCGGAGCCCGGAGAAGCTCAGCGTGCTCGTCGTCGATGACCACGACGTCGTGCACTGGGGGATCCGCCTGATGCTGACCCAGCAGCCGTGGGTCGACCGCTGCCTGAGCGCGCACTCGGGCGAGGAGGCGATCGCGCTGGCGACGCGCTACCGGCCGCACGTAGCGCTCGTCGACCTGTTCATCGGCGAGGAATCGGGCGCCGAGATATGCGAGCAGCTGCGCGCGGCCGAGCCGATGACGCGGGTGCTGCTGTTCTCGGGCGCCGGCGAGATCTCGCCCCATGCGGCGCGCGCCGCCGGCGCGTCGGGTTTCGCGTACAAGGATTGGCCGGCGCGGAAGATCGCCGGCGCGGTGCGGCTCGTCGGGCTCGGCAAGACCGTGTTCGACCACCAGGACCGGCCGGTCGCGCTCGGCCTGTCCGATCGCGAGCGCGACGTGCTCAACCTGATGGCCTCGGGTGCCACCAACCCCGAGATCGCCGAGAAGCTCCATCTGTCCAAGCACACGGTCAAGGAGCACACGAGCGCGGTGTATCGCAAGCTCGGAGTTCGCAACCGGACCGAGGCAGTGCAGCGCAGCCAGCGGCTGGGCCTCCTGTCGTAGTAGTGGACGCCGCGCTCAGCGAGATCGCCAGGTTCCTGTCTGCGCGCGCGCCGTTCGACGCGCTCGCCCCCGAGCAGCTCGGCGAGCTCGCGGCGCAGACCGAGATCGAGTTCTACGTGGCCGGCGCCGCGATCCTGACCGAGGACGGCGGGCCGGTCACGTTCCTGCGCGTGATCCACTCGGGCGCGGTCGACATCATCCACGACGGGCGGCTGCTCGACATGCTCGGGACCGGCGACACGTTCGGGCACGCCTCGATGCTCTCGGGGCTCCCTCCGGGGTTCGAGGCCCGCGCCGCCGAGGACACGCTCTGCTACCGGATCCCGGCGAGCGTCGCGCGACCGCTGCTCGACCGGGTCAGGGCGCGGGCGATCGAGATCGCCGGCGGACCGCCGGACGCCCGGCCGGTCACGCGGCTGCTGCGGTCGCCGACCGTGCAGTGCGAGCCGATGGAGAGCATTCGCGAGATCGCCCGGCGGATGACCGAGGAGGGCGCGAGCTCCGCGATCGTCAACCTGCGCAGCGGCGGCTTCGGGATCGTGACCGATCGCGACATCCGCACCAAGATCGTCGGCGCCGGACTGCCGTTGAGCGCACCGGTGGCGACCGTGATGACCACGCCAGTGTTCACGGTCACGCCCGACCGCCTCGGCGGCGAGGTGCTGTTCGAGCTGCTCGAGCGCGGCATCCGCCACGCGCCGGTCGTCACCGAGAGCGGCCAGCTGGTCGGCGTGATCGAGGATGCGGACCTGTTCGCGGCGCAGTCGCGGTCGTGGTTCGGAGCGCGTCGCTCTATCTCGCGCGCCTCCTCGCCGGATGATCTCGCTGCGGTGGCACGGGAGCTGCCTTCGGTTGTGGCCGACCTGCACGGGGCGCGCCTGCGCGCGCCCGAGGTCGTGCGGGTGCTCTCGGCGCTCGTCGACGCGCTGACCACGCGCGCGCTCGAGCTGGTCGCGCCGGCGCCGGCGTCGTCCGAGGGCGTGGTGTGGGTGGCGGTCGGCGCCCAGGCGCGCCGGGAGCTGACGCCGGCGTCGATCGCGCGCGGTGCGATCGTCTGTCATCAGGCCCCTGCGGTTGAGTGGACCCGGGCGGTGACCGACGTGCTCCACGCGTGCGGGTTTCCCGGTGAGATCGTCGCGCGGCGCACCGAAGAGTGGAGCCGGCCGGACGACGAGGATGAGCTGTCGCTGTCGGTATTGATCGAGCGCAGGGCGCTGTGGGGGACGCCGATCGATCCGCTGCCGGCACCCGAGGGGGCCGTCGGCGAGCGGATCGTCGCGGCGCTGGCGCGGCGGGCGCTGGCGGCGGTGCCGCCCACCGGCTTCGATGCCGATTCGGTGCTCGAGGCCGACGGTCGCCACAGCGCGCGGCTCGACATCCGCCGGGCCGCGGTCGCTCCGATCGTCGAGCTCGCGCGGTGGGGGTCGGCGGCCGTGGGCGTGGTCGAAGGCTCGACCCCCGAGCGGCTGTTCGCCGCCGCTGCCGGCGGCGTCCTGAGCGACGGCGACGCGCGGACGCTCGCCGACGCGTTCGACCTGGCGCTCGAGCTGCGGATCGGCCATCACATGTCGCGGGTCGCCGCGGGGCGGGCGCCTGATGACCAGATCGAGCCGGCCGAGGTCAGCCCGCTGATGCGCGACCACCTGCGCGACGTGTTCCGGGCGGTGACCACCGTGCAGCGGAGGTTGCGGTCGTGAGGTGGCGGTCGTGAGGTGGCGCGCGTGAGGCTCAGGCGGGCGCCGGAGGGTGTCGCCGCGGAGTTCGCGGACGCCGCCCCGCCCTCCGATCAGACCGGCTGGCGCGACGCCCGCTGGTGCGCGCTCGACCTCGAGATGACCGGGCTCGACCCGCGCCACGAGGAGATCATCGCGGTCGGGGCGGTCCCGATCGACGACGGCCGCATCGTCCTCGGCGGCGGGATGTATACGCTCGTGCGCTCCACTCGGCGATCCCAGCACGGCGCGGTCCTCGTTCACAAGCTGCGCGTGCCCGACCTCGCCGACGCGCCGCCTCTGGAGGAAGCGATGGACCGCGTGCTCGAGGTGCTCACCGGACGCGTGCCCGTGTTCCACACCGCGGCGATCGAGCGCAGCTTCCTGGAGCGCCAGTTCGGGCGCCGGCGGGTGCGGCTGCCGGCGGTCGCCGACACCGAGGCGCTCGGGCGGGCCTGGCTGCGCCACCGCGACGGGGTCGCGCCCGAGGGGATCTCGCTCGGGCGGCTCGCGGGCGTGCTCGGGCAGCCGGCGGAGATGCCCCACCATGCGCTTGGCGACGCGCTCACGACCGCGCAGGCGTTCATCGCGCTCGCGAGCCTGCTCGACACGGTGGCGCCGCAGACCGTCGGGTCGCTGGTGCAGGCCAGCCGGCCGCCGGCGTCGACGGCGTTGCGGCGGTTCGGACCGGGGTGATCGCCGGCGGGCTCTCGAAGGCCCGCGCCGCGCGTTTGCACACCGCCCGAAAGCCGCCTCCCGCGCCGGCGCCTATGCACAAGGCCCGAAAGAGCCCCTCGTGCCGGCGCTCCGGGGACATAAGCACCTGGCGGATGCTTATGTCCCGGATGTGCGTTGCGGATGGGAGGTTTCGGGCGAAGTACATGCGGGTCGCCGGCGGTGGACTTCGAGCCCCCGGCGGCCGTAGGCTTCTGGGAGTGATCGTCAGCGAGTCGTTCGTGGTCGCCGACTGGAGCGATCCGGGCACGCGTGCGGGCCGGCCGATCGCCGGCCCGCACCTGCATCGCTCCGATGACGAGGCGTGGATCGTGCTCAGCGGCGCGCTCGGGTTCCAGGTCGACGACGAAAGGCGAGAGGTGCCCGCCGGCGAGTCGATCCTCGTGACGCGCGGCACGCGGCACTCGTTCTGGAACGCGAGGTCCGAGCCGGCGCGCTACCTGCTCGTGATGACGCCGCGGATCTATCACCTGGTGCAGGAGCTGCACTCGGGCGAGCGCACGGACTACGCCGAGATCTTCGAAGAGCACGACTCCGAGTTGCTCCAGTGACGCACTTCGGCCCCCCGGACGCGACGGTCGCTCCCCGCTACACGGGCGTGCGCACGTTCGCCCGGCTGCCGCACGTCGAACTGCCGCGCGACGACGTCGACGCCGCGGTGATCGGCGTGCCGTTCGACACCGCGACCAGCTTCCGGAGCGGGGCGCGGTTCGGGCCTGAGGCGATCCGGTCGGCGTCGATGCTGCTGCGCCCGTACCACCCGGTGCTGGACGTCGACGTGTTCGAGACGCTGTCGCTGGTCGACGGTGGCGACCTGCAGGTCACGCCCGGCAACGCGCTGCGCACGACCGAGCAGATCGATGAGCAGCTGCGGCCGGTGATCGGCGCCGGAATCGTCCCGCTCGTGCTCGGCGGCGACCACTCGATCGTGCTCGGCGAGCTCCGCGCCCAGCACGCCGCGCACGGCCCGGTGGCGCTGGTGCTGCTCGACGCCCACGCCGACACGTGGGACCAGTACTACGGCGAGCGCTACTTCCACGGCACTCCGTTCCGGCGCGCGGTCGAGGAAGGGCTGCTCGACCCGGCGCGCTCGCTGCTGGCCGGCATGCGCGGGCCGCTGTACGGGCCTGAGGACATCGACGTCCCGCGCGAGCTCGGGTTCGAGGTCATCCCGGGGCCGGACCTGGTGGCGATGACGCCCGACCAGTACGGCGACCGCGCCCGGCGCCGGATCGGCGACGGGCCGGCGTATCTCTCGTTCGACATCGACGTGCTCGACCCGGCGTCCGCGCCCGGGACGGGCACGCCCGAGGTCGCCGGCCTCGAGCCGCGCGAGGCGCTCGCGTTCCTGCGCGCGCTCGCGGGAATCGAGTTCTCCGGGTTCGACGTGGTCGAGGTCGCGCCGGCGTACGACTCGCCGGGCCAGATCACCGCGCTCAACGCGGCAGCGGTCGCGTTCGACCTGCTCGCGCTGCTGGCGGTGGCGCGAAGCCGAGTCCGCCGGCCCTAGTCACCGAAGACTCGTCGAATCTCAGCCCGCCGGGCTCATGGGCGAGCGCGGTTCGGCCGACGCAACCCTGTGATGTCAGGGAGCTGCTCGCCGTTCGTCAGCGACGCCCGGCGAGCCGATCCGCCGGGGCGCTCGACGACGCGACGAGTCGCGCTCGCCGTGCTCGCGGTTATGGTCGTCTGGGCGGTCACCTACGAGCTCGCGTTCACCGTGTTTCCCGGGCTCCTCGTGGACTTCCCGTTTCACGGGATCGCGCCCGACGTGGTCTTGTTAATCGCGGCCGCGCTGCTGATATGGCGTGGCGTGGGCGGCGAGCGCGGGTGGGTGCTGATCGGAATCGGCGCGGCGTGCTGGGCGTCGGGGGACATCTACTGGACGCTCGCGCTCGGGAACCTCGCGAACCCGCCGGTGCCGTCTCTCGCCGATGCCGGCTACCTGTCGTTCTGCCCGTTTGCGTTTGCCGGGATCCTCGCGCTCGTGCGCCAGCGGATGTCCGGCGTGCCGAAGGCGCTTGCGGCGGACTCGGCCGCGGCCACGCTCGCGGTCGGGGCGCTCGGCGCCGCGCTGGTGGTCCAGCCGGTCGTCGCCAATGCTGACGGCGGAGTGCTCGCGGTCGCCACCAACCTCGCCTACCCGATCTTCGACCTGCTGCTGCTCGGCCTGATCGTCGGCGCGACGGCGCTCGGAAACTGGCGCCTGAACCGGACGTGGGTCCTGCTGGCCGCGTCGGTACTCGCGTTCTGGATCGCGGACAGCGTTTACGTCGTGACCGACGCCACCGGGACCTACACCCAGAACGACTGGTACAACGCGCTGTGGTACTGGGCGCCGGTGCTCGCGGCATTGGCCGGATGGCTGCCGCGCCCCGTCTCCGCGCCGGCGTCGGGACGAGTCAGCGCGCGCGGGATCGTCATGCCGGTGGCGTTCGCGTCGGTCGCGATCGCCGTACTGGTCGTCTCCAGTTTCGATCGCGTCGGCGTGATCGCGGTTGCGCTGGCCACGGGCTCGCTGTGCGTGGTCATGGGCCGTCTGGTGCTGACGTGGCGAGAGAACGCGCGCCTGCTGCGCGCCAGCCAGGGGGAAGCCCTCGCCGATGCGCTGACGGGCCTCGGGAACCGGCGCGCACTGCTCGCGGATCTGGAGCGACGGCTGTCAAAGGCAGTCGACGACGGGCCGTTCGCGCTCGTGCTGTTCGACCTCGACGGCTTCAAGCAATACAACGACAACTTCGGCCATCCGTCGGGAGATGCGCTGCTGCGCCGGCTCGGAGCGAAGCTCGAGTCGCATCTCGGCGCCACCGGTCGGGCCTATCGGATCGGGGGCGACGAGTTCTGCGCGCTGATCGACGCTCCCCTGGGCGCTTGCGACGCCGACGTCGAGGCCGCTGCGAGAACGCTGTTCGAGCAGGGTGACGGCTTCACGATCGGGTCGTCGCACGGGGCGGTGCTGCTACCGACCGAAGCGCACGACTCGAGCACCGCGCTGACGATCGCCGACCAGCGGATGTACGCGGACAAGCGGGTTGGCCGGGTGTCCGCCGCCCTGCAGTCAAAAGATGTGCTCGTGTGTGCTGTCGCCGAGCGAAACGGGGAGCTGGGGGCGCACGGACGAGACGTCGCCGAGTTGGCCGCCGCCGTCGCCACCGCGTTCTCGTTGCCGCCAGATGAGATCGAGATGATTCGCGCCGCCGCGGAGCTCCACGACGTTGGCAAGGTGGCGGTGCCGGACGCGATCCTGCACAAGCCGGCGGCGCTCGACGAGGCCGAGTGGGCCTTCATCCGTGAGCACACGCTGATCGGCGAGAAGATCATCGGCGCGGCGCCCGACCTCGCCCGCGTCGCCAGGCTGGTCCGCTCGAGCCACGAGAACTTCGACGGGACCGGCTACCCGGATGGGCTCGCGCGCCGCGAGATCCCGCTCGGGTCGCGCATCATCGCGGTATGCGATGCCTTCGACGCGATGACGAACGACCGCCCGTACCGTGATGCGATCGACGAGCGGAGCGCGGTGGCCGAGCTGTGGCGTTGTGCCGGCACCCAGTTCGACCCCGAGGTCGTCGAGTGTTTCTGCGCGGCGCTCGAGTCCGAGCGCGCAACCGTGCGCCGCGCAGCCTGAACGCTTTCCTTAGAACAGCTGCAGGTAGCGGTCGAGCTCCCACTGGGTGATCTGCTCGTGGGCGGCCTGCCACTCGCGGCGCTTGACCTTCGCGAAGTAGTCGACGTAGTCGCCGTCGCGGGTCTTGCCGAACGCCGCGCGCAGCACGTCGTTGCGCTCGAGTTCGCGGACGGCGTCGAGCAGGTTGGCGGGAAGCAGCTCGATGCCGGCCTTTTCGCGATCGTCGGGATGCATCTCGTACAGGTTGGCCGAGTTCGGCTCGCCGGCGTCGAGCCCGCGCTCGATTCCGTCGAGGCCGGCCGCGAGCATCGCGGTCGCCGCCAGGTACGGGTTGCAGGAGCCGTCGACGGTCCGGTCCTCGATCCGGCCGGCGTCCGGGATGCGGAGCATCTGCGTGCGGTTGTTGTAGCCATAGCTCACGTACGCCGGCGCCCACGTCGCGCCGCTCGTCGGCGCACCCACGACCAGGCGCTTGTACGAGTTGACGGTCGGGGCGGTGACCGCGATGTAGGCCTTGGCGTTCGCCTTCAGGCCGCCGATGAACTGGTAGGCGAGCTCGGACAGGCCCAGCCCGCGAGGATCGTCGGCCTGGTCGCGCTCGAACACGTTCTCACCGTTGGACCACAGGCTGACGTGGAAGTGGCAGCCGTTCCCGGTCAGGTTCGCGAACGGCTTGGGCATGAACGTCGCGATCAGCCCACGCTGCTGTGCCAGCGACTCGACCATGTAGCGGAAGAACACAGCCCGGTCGCACGTGGTCAGCGCGTCGTCGAACTGGAAGTTCTGCTCGAACTGACCGTTCGCGTCCTCGTGATCGGTCGCGTAGTTGTCCCACCCGAGGCCCGTCACAGCCTTTGAGACAGTCGAGACGAAGTCCAGGTTGCGGGTCAGCGCGCGCATGTCGTAACACGGGAGGTCGAGCGTGTCGAGCTTGTCGGCGACCTCGATCGTCCCGTCCTCACGCTTGCGGACCAGGAAGTACTCGAGCTCGGCGCCCACCTTCAGCTCGAACCCCAGCTTCTTAGCGCGCGCCAGCTGATTGCGCAGGATCGTGCGCGGGCAGAACGGCCACGGCTCACCCTCGACCGTCACGTCGCACGCGAACCGAGCCACGTTCGGCTGCCAGGGCAGAATCGTGAGCGTCTTCGGGTCCGGGACCGCGATCATGTCCGGGTCGTGCGGGCCCTGGCCGATATCCCCGGCCGCGAACCCCGCGAACCCCGCCCCGTCGGTCAGCAGATCGTCGATATGGTGCGCCGGAACGAGCTTCGCGCTCGGCTTGCCGTGCATGTCGACGAACTGAGCGAACAGAAACTCGATCTGCCGCTCGCTGATGACCCGCCGGACGTCGTCGGCGTCGCTGACCTGCGGCGCGACCCCTTCGTGTTGCTCAGTTGTGATAGCCATGTACGAGGTATATCCGGCGAACCCGGTACCGGACAATGGCTGCTCGCACCGGGTATCGGTGGCTAGGATGTGCGCTTCGCACATAGCAGGAGGCACCTAGCTGTCGGCAACCACTGAGGCCCACGGGCTTCGCGAAGAGAACCGCACCCTTTACCGGGTCATCAACCTCGTCGGATCGTCTGTCGAGCCCGGCCCGATGCTCCAGGGGATCGTCGATCTGGCGACCGAGGCCACGGGCTGCCACGCGTGCTTCATCTACCTGGTCGAGGGTGGCGTGCTGACGATCCGGGCTGCCTCGCCGGTGTACGCCGCGGCCGTTGGCGTTGTGCAGATGCGACTCGACGAGGGCCTGACCGGGTGGGTAGCCCGCCACCGCCAGCCCGAGTTCATTCGCGAAGGCGCGATGGCGGACCCGCGGATGAAGTTCTTCCCGGTCCTCGAGGAGGAGCGGTTCCAGTCGATGGTGGCGGTCCCGATCCTGGCCCGCGCCGGCGACACGATCGGCGTGATCGTGCTCCACACCGAGGCGCCGCGCGAGTTCACCGAGGACACGCTCAAGCTGCTCGTCCATATCGCCTCGCTCGTGTCGGGCGCGATCGAGAACGCCCAGCTGTACGACCAGCAGAGACGGCGCGTCGATGCACTGACCAGCCTGTCGGGGCTCGCGCAGGAGGTCGCGACCGCGGGCGACGCCGGCGAGATCGGGCATGCGGTGACGCGCGGAATGCGCCGGTTGCTCGGGGCCGAGGTGTGCCAGGTGTACCGATTGGACCGCGACGGCACCGCGCTCGGACTGCTGTCCTCCTCGCCCGAGACGACTGCAGAGGCCGAGGCGCTGTCGGCAACCGCACTGCTACTGGCGGCGTTCGACGCGAGGGCGTCGCGGCCGCCGGCGCGAGCCCTGTGGCCCGAGCTCGACGTCGCGGACCTGCTGGTGACGCCGCTCGTGTCCGGCGGCGAGCGGCTCGGGCTGCTCTGTGCCGGCGCGCCGCCACGGCGGCCGTTCACCGGCGAGGGCACCGAGATGGCGCGCGCGATCGCGCACCTGGCGGCGATCGCGATCAAGCGGGCCGAGCTGATCGAGGGCCTGACCAACGCGAACATCGTCAAGGACATGTTCGAGGCGCTGGCCGCCGGGGCGACCACCTTCGCCGCGAGCAAGGCCGCGGAGGTCCGGTGTGATCTGTCCAAGCCCTACCTGATGCTGTGCGCCGAGCCGGCTGCCGGCCACGAGCACGGGTCGGGCGAGTGGCGCGCCACGGCCGAGGTCCTCGGGCGCGATGTGGCCGAGCTCGCGCCACGGGCCGCGGTCGAGCCCGGTCCGGGGCCGGTGCGCGCGGTGCTCGCGCTCGGAGCGCGTGGGCCGCAGAAGATCGAGCACGTCGTGCGGTCCTGTCGGGAGCTCGGGCGGCGCCACGGCGCGGCGATCGGCCTGAGCGAGCTGCACGAAACGGCCGCCGCCGGCGCGCGAGCCTATCGCCAGGCGCTCGACGCCACGAAGATCGGCCGGGCGCTGCTCGGCGAGGGTGGCGCCATCGGCTACGCGGAAGTCGGGGCGTACCGGTACCTCGTGCACATCGGGTCCGAGGACGCTCCGCACGACCGGATGCGGTCGGCCGTCGATCGCCTGATCGAGTACGACGCACGCCGGCGCACGGCGCTGCTCGACACGCTCGAGCGGTATCTCGCCGAGAGGCGCAGCGTGATTGAGTCGGCGCGCGAGCTGTTCATCCACCCGAACACGCTGCGCCAGCGGCTCGGGCGGATCGAGGAGCTGACCGGGCTGAAGCTCGACGAAGACGATCTGCTGTCGCTCGAGCTGGCGATCAAGCTGGCCCGGCTCCACGGCCGGCCCGCGACGGCACGCGAGGGATAGCGACCCCGCCCGCCGGGCACGGATGCCCGGCGGAACGGCCTCCCGGCTCGGCACGCTCGGCATCCGGCCTCGCCAAGGCCGTGCCGGCCAGGAGTCATCCCGCTGGACGGCCCCTAATCGTTCTCGAGGACCAGGAACACCGGGATCTTCGCCTTGCGGCGGACCCGCTGGGGCTCCTGGGACCAGTCGAAGTCGCCGAGCACCCGGTTGCGGTCGGCGTCGGCGCCCATCACGATCGCGTCGCAGTCCGCGAACTTCGCCTCGTCGACGATGCGCTTGGTCGACTTGCGCGTTCCGACCACGTGCCCGTCAGCCTCGATGCCCTTGCGCTCGAGGCGCTTGACCGCCTTGTCGACGATGTCGCGCTGCTCCTTCCACTCCGCCTTGGTCGGAAGCAGCCCGGGCATCTGCATCCCGAACGAGACGCCGTGTATCCGGGCGATCGTGAACACGCGGACGCTGGCGTCAGAGGCCTTGGCCAGCTCGACGACCCGCGCGATCACGGAGTCGGAGAACGGCCGACCCTCGGACGCGAGCAAGATCCTCTCGAACGGCCCTTCTGCCGGGGTCGGCGACTGGCTCTCCTTCACTCGCGTGACCGCGCTCACGGCTCCGACGCGCCCGCGATTGGGGCTGCCGTCGCTCCCACCATCTCCGGCGCCGGCGCCGCGGGCCGCTTGTCTTCGACCCGCTTCCGGTACGCGTAGAAGAGCAGGTAGGACAGCAGCACGGCCCAGCCGATGAAGTAGTACGGCAGCGTCTTGCGTCCCGCGGCGTTGCACGTGCAGTTTGCGTACACGGGGCCGCCGTAGAAGTAGATGACCGCGTACATCGCCGCGATGACCAGGGCGACGTACTTCATCCACTCCGGCAACTTGAACGGCCGGCGCACGTTCGGGCGGTGCTTGCGGAGCAGGAAGTAGCCGATCAGCACCGGGATGAACGATGCCAGGTAGCCGACGTTCGAGAACGTGTAGATCTCGACCGCGCCGCCCATGAACACGACCGCGATCGAGCAGGCGACGTTGAACCACATCGCACGGTTCGGTACGCCGTGCTGGTTGACCCGCTGGAAGAACCGCGGGAACTGACCGTCGGTCGACATCTGGTGAAGCGACCGGGCCGTGCCCGTGATCGCGTTCAGCGCCGACAGGATCAGGGCCAGGATCAGCATGATCGCGATCAGCCACTCCAGGATGCTCGAGCCGGTACCGGTCCCGAACACCGCGGCGGCGTAGTGGACGAAGATCGTCTTGGGATCGACAAGCGCCGCGTTGCCGAGCGCGGGCAGGCCGAGCACGATGATGAACGCCACCGGGATCATCGTGTAGATGAACAGGCCGTAGAGGCCCTCGAGGTTCATCGCGATCTTCGCGTCGCGGTCCGGGTTCTTGGTCTCGCCGATGTAGCACGCGGCCGCTTCCATCGCGATCACGTTCCAGGTCAGAAGGAACGAGAACGCGATGTACAAGGTCAGCCAACCGTGCCCGAACAGCGGCGAGAAGAAGCCGCTGCCATCGGTGTGGCGGAAGTGCACCAGCCAGTTGAAGTCGACCGCGGACGGATTGAAGATCCACGAGATCGCCAGGAACGTCAGCGGGATCATCGAGAGCAGCGCGAGCGTCGTCGCGAACACGGTCCCGAACCGCAGCCCCCGCACCGCCGGAATCGCGAGCAGCAGGAGCCCGCCGATCGAGATGCCGAGTGTCCACCAGGCGATCGGCGTGTGGATCGGCGTGAACCCGGCGGTCGAGAGCTTGAAGCGGTCGACGATGTAGTACGACGCCAGGATCATGTTCAGCGGCGCGACTGGGAACCAGCCCAGCCAGTACGCCCACGCCGTGAATCCGTTGACGTGCTCGGCGAAGCGCGGCCATCTGTCCTTGTACGCCGGGTAGGCGTAGGACGGCAACCCGCCGGAGCGGTCCGGCATCATCGCCGACAGCTCCGCCAGGAGCAGGCACACGATGTACCCACTGATCGTTATCAGCACGATCACCGGCACCGAAGCAGCGCCCAGCTCGGTGACCATCACGGGCGCGATCCCGGTAACCAGGATCGTGCCAGCGAGGCCGATTACGAACGCACCCCACCAGTTCGTCGTCTTCGGCAACCCAGCGGACTCGTAGACGAGTTCGTCGTGGTCCGCTGATGACCCGTCCGCCATATGTCCTCCAAACCCGGTTGTACCTAGCCGCGGTTAGGCTCCCACGTGGCCGGTGCACGTCCCAGGCGCGATGCGCACACAATTGCAGGGTTCGACATGGAGCAGTTGGACACATTCCTCGCCCGTCACACTCCGTTCGACGCTCTTGATCCGGACGAGCTTCGGGCGCTCGCCGCCGGCGCCCAGGAGCATTCGTACGACACCGGGCAGGCCGTGCTCGTCGAGGACGGCCTGCCGACGCTTGGGCTGTGGGTGATTCGCACCGGGTCGATGGACATCGTCCATGACGGGGAGGCGATCCAGGTGCTCGAGCCGGGCGAATGCTTCGGGCATCCGTCGTTGCTGACGGGAATGGCGCCGGCATTCACCGTGCGCGCGCGCGAGCCGTCGACGTGCGCGCTGTTCGACTCCGAGGCCGGTCGACGTGTGCTCGGGACCGCGGCCGGGGCCGCATACGTCGCGATCTCGATGCGGAAGCGGATCACGTACGCGGGACACACCGTGCACGGGCTTCCCGACATCGGCACGACGCCGGTGTCGCTTGTGATGCGCCCGGCGGAGTTCTGCGAGGCCGATGAGCCGCTGCGCACGGCTGCGGCTCGGCTCGGGCGGGACGGGGTCTCGGCGCTGCTGGTCCGGCTTGACGGCGGCGGCCTCGGGATCCTGACCGACGCCGCGGTCCGCTCAGCGGTCGCGGCCGGCGGCGTCCCACTCGAGGGGCCGGTGCACGCCGCCGTTCGCACCCCGGTGGCGACCGTCCCGCCGACACAGCTCGCGATCGAGGCGACCGTCGAGATGCTCGCCGCGGGGTCCGAGCACCTCGCCGTGCTCGACGGCGACCGTGTCTGCGGCCTGCTGTCGGCCACGGACCTGCTCGGGCTGGACACGCGCAGTCCGATCGCGCTTCGTCACATGCTGCTCGGGGCGCCCGACGAAGACACGCTCGTGCGCGCCGCCGGCGAGATACCCAAGCTGTTCCTGCTGCTGATGCGAGCCGGCGTGCTCTCCAGGGACCTCGGCGGGGTTCTCAGCCTCCAGCTCGACACCGTCGTCGCCCGGCTGATCGACTTCTCGATCTGGACGCGCGGCCCCGCGCCGGTCCCATGGGCGTGGCTCGACCTCGGGAGCGCGGCCCGGAGAGAGTTCACGCTCGCCTCTGACCAGGACAACGCGCTCGCCTACGCGACCCCCACACCGGGTCTGGCTTCGGAGGTGGACGCGTACTTCGCCGCGCTCGGTGCCGATGTCAACGACGGGCTCGTCAGGTGCGGGATCGGGATCGACAACAACGGCGTGCTCGCCGGCAACCGCCAGTGGCGCATGTCGAAGGACGACTGGCTGCGAACGTTCGACAGCTGCCTGAACGAGCCTGATGAGTCGCACCTGATCCGGGCGACGGTGTCGTTCGACTTTCGCACGACCGCCGGCGGCCTGGCCGTCGCGCCCGAGCTGAACGCGAGGATTCGCGCCGCGCGCCACCACGCCCAGTTCATGCGGCTGATGGCGCGGACCGCGACCGGCTACCCGGTGGCGCTCGGGTTCCGCGGCCAGTTCGCCACCGGACGCGACGACGCTCCTCCCGGGAAGCTCGACCTCAAGCATGGGGCGATCATCCCGCTGGTCAACCTGGTGCGGTTCCACGCGCTCGCCGCGGGCGTGACGATCTCGCCGACGCTCGACCGGATCGAGGCCGTCGCCAACGTCGGCGAGCTCGACAACGCGACGGCGGACGCGCTGCGCGAGGCATTCGTGGTCATCAACCGCATCCGCTTCGAGCACCACGCGGCCCAGGTCCACGCCGGTGAGACCCCCGACAACCTCGTCGATCCCGAGGAGCTCGCGCCGATCGCGCGCACCGACCTGCGCGAGGCGCTGAATGTCGTGCGGCGGGCCCAAAAACGCATCGGAGCCTGGTCACCGCCGTGAGCCTCTGCGGGCGATCCGTGCGCGATCCGTGCGCGATCCGGCTGTCCGCAGCCGTACGTTTCGCCCACCTCGGGCGCTAAGAACGCATAAAGAAGTAGAGCCCGCAACCACATTCACAGCTGAAACTGTGCGCGTGACGGCTATTGGACCGGTCATGCCCAGGGACTAGCCTCACCGCGACGTGTGTGGAATAGCAGGTCTTTACACGAAGTCGGCCACGCTTCGTGAGCACCTCGGCACGCATCTCGCGACCATGCTCGAGCAGCTCTCGGACCGCGGTCCTGACAGCGCCGGCGCGGCGTTCTACCGCGACCCGGCGCCCGCAGGCTGGTGCAAGGTGTCGCTGCACTCGCCTTCGTCGACGCCCGAATGGGAGGCGCTGACCGCCGAGCTGGAGGTCGAGTTTGGCGAGGCCTCGCCACCCCGGGTGCGCGCCTCGCACGCGGTGTTCACGATCGCCGCCGAGGCCGATGCGGCGCAGGCGTGGCTGCTCGAATGCCACCCCGAGCTGACGTTGATGAGCGCCGGCCGCTCGATCGAGATCTACAAGGAAGCGGTTCTGCCGACGGAGTTCGTCAGGCGGTTCGCGCTCGAGCAGATCGCCGGCTCGCACGCGCTCGGCCACACCCGGATGGCGACCGAGAGCCGGGTCACGACCGCCGGCTCCCACCCGTTCTCGACCGGCATGGACCTGTGCCTGGTACACAACGGCTCACTCTCCAACCACAACCGCCTACGCCGCACGCTGGAGCGCGAGGGGATCTCGTTCCGGACCGAGAACGACAGCGAGGTCGCGGCCGGGTACCTGATGTGGCGGATGCGCGAGGGCGCGTCTTTGGAAGAGGCCTTGGAGGGTTGTCTGGATGACCTGGACGGCTTCTACACGTTCGCCGTCGGGACCGCCGATGGCTTCGCCGTGCTGCGCGACCCGATCGCGTGCAAGCCGGCGGTGATGGCGGAAACCGACGAGTGGGTCGCGATGGCGTCCGAGTATCGCGCGATCGCGGTGCTGCCGGGGGCGGAAGACGCGGTGCTGTGGGAGCCGGCACCGGGGCATGTATATAGCTGGGGCACCGCATCGTTGGTGGCGTGATGGCCGAGGTGGGGGTTCAAGTCACGCCCGAGGCGGTGTGGTCGTTCGACCTCGCCGAGCAGACGGTCCGCGACTTGAACGCGCGCTTGCACTCGGGGCCTTCGGAGCCGTCTTCTAATGGTGCCGGCGGCCGGGTGGTCGTGCTCAACCCTGGCGGCCGCCACGCGATCGCGGTCGGGCTCGACGCGCCGTACGAGATCGAGATCGAAGGGCACGTCGGCTACTACTGCGCCGGCATGAACAAGCTGGCGTCGGTCCGCGTCCGCGGAAACTGTGGCGTGGGTGTCGCCGAGAACATGATGTCCGGCGTCGTGGTGGTCGAGGGGAGCGCGTCCCAGTCCGCCGGCGCCACGGCCCGCGGTGGTTTGTTGGTCATTCACGGCGACGCGTCGGCGCGGTGCGGGATCTCGCTCAAGGGCGCCGACATCGTCGTGCGCGGCTCGGTCGGGCACATGAGCGCGTTCATGGCGCAGAAGGGGTGTCTGGTGGTGTGCGGCGACGCCGGCGATTCGCTCGGGGACTCGCTGTACGAGGCGCGGCTGTACGTCCGCGGGTCGGTGGCCGGACTCGGCGCCGACTGCGTCGAGAAGGAGATGCGTCCCGAGCACGTGACGCAGGTACGGGAGTTGCTGTTGGTCGCGGGGATCGACGATGTGGATCCCGGCGAGTTCCGTCGCTACGGGTCGGCGCGGCGGCTGTACAACTTCCACGTCGACAACCTGGGCTCGTACTAATGGCGGCGTCGGCGGGCTCGAATGGGTGGCATCCGGGTCTGCGCGAGTCGGCGACGTTCGATCGCGACGTGATCGCGGAGATCCAGCGCGCCGCGCGCGAGGGGATGTACGACATCCGCGGGTTCGGGGCCAAGCGTCGCGTTCCCCATTTCGACGACTTGCTGTTCCTGGGAGCGTCGGTGTCCCGGTATCCGCTCGAGGGCTATCGCGAGAGGTGCGCGACCGACGTGGTGATCGGAACGCGTTTTGCGCGCGAGCCGGTTCGGCTCGATATCCCGATCACGATCGCCGGCATGAGCTTCGGCGCGCTGTCGGGTCAAGCTAAAGAGGCTCTCGGGCGGGGGGCGAGTGCCGTGGGCACGTCGACGACGACCGGCGACGGGGGGATGACCCCCGAGGAGCGCGAACACTCTTCGGTCCTGGTCTACCAGCTTCTGCCTTCGCGCTACGGGATGAATCCCGACGACCTCCGTCGCGCCGACGCGATCGAGGTCGTGATCGGGCAGGGCGCCAAGCCGGGCGGCGGCGGCATGCTGCTCGGTCACAAGATCTCTGACCGGGTCGCCGAGATGCGCGACCTTCCGCGAGGGATCGACCAGCGGAGCGCGTGCCGGCATCCGGACTGGACCGGCCCCGACGACCTCGAGATCAAGATCGAGGAGCTGCGCGAGATCACCGACTGGCGGATCCCGATCTACGTCAAGGTGGGTGCCTCTCGCACTTACTACGACGTGGCTTTGGCGGTCAAAGCGGGCGCCGACGCGATTGTTTTGGACGGCATGCAGGGCGGGACGGCGGCGACCCAGGACGTGTTCATCGAGCACGTCGGGATCCCGATCCTGGCCGCGATCCCGCAGGCCGTCGAGTCGCTGATGGAGCTCGACATGCATCGCAAGGTCCAGCTGATCGTGTCCGGCGGCATCCGGACCGGCGCGGACGTTGCCAAGGCGCTCGCGCTCGGAGCGGACGCGGTCTCGATCGGGGTGGCGGCTTTGATCGCTCTTGGTGACAACGCGCCTGAGCACGACGCTTCGTATCGGGAGATCGGGTCCGCAGCGGGTTACTACGACGACTACCAGGCGGGGTTGGACCCGGCCGGCATCTCGACCCAGGATCCTGCCCTGGCGTCTCGGCTGGACCCGGTCGAGGGAGGACGCCGGTTGGCGAACTACCTCCGGACGCTGACGCTCGAGGCGCAGACGCTGGCCCGGGCGTGCGGCAAGTCGCACCTGCTGAACCTCGAGCCCGAGGACCTCGTGGCGCTGACGATCGAGGCGGCGGCGATGGCGCGGGTGCCGCTGGCGGGGACCTCCTGGATCCCAGGTCTCGTCGCCTCCCCGTGAGGGTGGCGCGGGTGCCGGCGCAGATGGCACCATGGGCGGGGTGGATATAGAGGGCCTCTACGGTCTGCCGCTCGACCAGTTCGTTCCCGAGCGGACCGCGCTCGCCCGCGAACTGCGCGACGCAGGTAAGCGCGACGAGGCGGCCGAGGTCGCGGCGCTGCGCAAGCCGTCGGTGGCGGCCTGGGCGGTAAACCAGCTCGTCCGTACGCAGCGTCGTGCGGTCGCGGAGCTGATGGAAGCCGGGGACGGGTTGCGCGCGGCGCAGGACGACGTGCTCGCCGGCGCCGGCGACGCGCGCTCGCTGCGCACGGCCGTCGAGCGCGAGCGTGCGGCGGTCGACGCGCTCACCGACGCCGCGCGGGGCCTGCTCACCTCCGAGGGCGAGGAGCTGAGCGATGCGATGCTCGCGCGGGTCACGGACACGCTTCATGCCGGCGCGCTCGACGACGAGGCGCGCGAGCAGGTCACCAAGGGCTCGCTCGAGCGCGAGCTTCAGCACGTGGGGCTGGGGACGGCGGCATTCGGGGGCGGGACGGCCACGTCCGCGCCGGCGCCGGCCCGGGGCCGGGCGGCGAAGCAGTCGAGCACGAAGTCCGGAACCGGCGCGAAGGGCGATCGCGACCGCGACGCTCGGGCCGACCGCGACCGTGCCGCCCGGGCCGAGCGCGACCGCGCGGAGCGCGAACGAGCGCAGGCGCGCACCGAGGCCCGGGCAGCGGAGCGCGAGGCTCGCCGGCGCGTGGAACGCGCGGGCCGCGGCGCCAAGCTCGCGCGCGAGCGCAGGGACAAGGCCGCGGAGGCGCTGCGCGACGCGGAGGACGGCGTGGAGGCGGCCGAAGCTGACGTGCTGGCGGCCGAGGAGGCGGTGCGGGACGCGGAGGCGGCGGTCCGCGAGGCCAATCGATAGCTCAGCGGTCAGCGGTCAGTGCACGATCGCGATCACGATCACCACGATCACGATCACCAACAGCGCCGCGCCACCGAACGCAATCGGCCGCTGGCGCCACCAGAACTCGGGGTCCGCGCGATCGCGGGTGTAGCGTCCCTCCGGTGGCGCACCGACCCAGTCATCGTCGTCGTCGTACCCGCTCACGTGACCAGCTTAGGTGAACCTCGGAGGTCCGCGTGCTGATCGTCCGCTACGGGATCGGCGGGGTGATGGTCCTCGGTGGGATCGTGATGCTGATCGTCTCGCCAGCCGGTCTCGGCGTAGATGGGTTCGCGATGGCCGTCGGCGGCGGGCTGTCGGTGCTGCTGATCAACTTCCTGTTCCGGCTCGGCGTCAGCGGCGACCGCGAGCGCGAGCAGGAGGAGCAGGCAAGACGGTACTTCGACGAGCACGGCGAGTGGCCCGAGGACGACGACGAGCCGCGCGGACGGAAGTGGGTGCTCGCGCCCGGGGTCAAGACGTTCGAGGAGGAGGAGGCCGAGCGCCGGCGCGCGCAGGAGTAGCTTGCCGGTCATGAACTATCGAACGCTTGGACGTACCGGAGTAAAGGTCAGCCCACTATGCCTCGGCGCGATGATGTTCGGCGAGTGGGGCAACCCCGACCACGACGAGTCGATCAGGATCATCCACCGCGCGCTCGACGCCGGGATCAACTTCATCGACACCGCTGACGTGTACTCGCGCGGCGAGTCCGAGGAGATCGTCGGCAAGGCGCTTGCCGGCGGCAAGCGCGACAACGTCGTGCTGGCCACGAAGGTCCACGGCACGATGGGGGACGACCCGAACGAGTTCGGTAACACCCGGCGCTGGATCATCCGCGAGGTCGAGAACTCGCTGAGGCGCCTCGGCACCGACTGGATCGACCTGTACCAGATCCATCGCCCCGAGGACGACACCGACATCGACGAGACGCTCGGCGCACTGACCGACCTCGTGCGGGCCGGAAAGGTCCGGTACATCGGCTCCTCGACGTTCCCGCCGAGCCGGATCGTCGAGGCCCAGTGGGTCGCCGAGCGGCGCGGGCGCGAGCGGTTCGTGTGCGAGCAGCCTCCGTATTCGATCCTGGTCCGCGGAGTCGAGAACGACGTGCTCCCGACGTGCCAGCGTCACGGCATGGCCGTGATCCCGTGGAGCCCGCTCGCGAGCGGGTGGCTGAGCGGCCGCTACCGCAAGGACGCCGAGGCGCCGGAGTCGCACCGCGCGCACCGGATCCCCGCCCGCTTCGACATGTCGCTGCCGGGGAACCAGCAGAAGCTCGAGATCGCCGACGCGCTCGCAAAGCTGGCCGAAGAGGCGGGGATGACGCTGATCGAGATGGCGCTCGCGTTCGTCCTGACCCATCCGGCGGTGACCGCGCCGATCATCGGGCCGCGCACGATGGAGCAGCTCGAGTCGCAGTTGCCGGCGGCCGAGGTGACTCTCAGCGACGAGGTGTTAGACCGGATCGACGAGCTGGTCCCGCCCGGCGTGAACCTGAACGCGGCCGACGGCGGCTGGCAGAACCCGGCGCTCGCGCCCGAGGCCCGGCGTCGCTGACGGGCCCCGGGACGGCCACACAGCGCACAATTGTTCGATTGCCGTAAGCGTGACGTCCGACGCGACGTTCATCCTCTGTCTACTGCTTTACGGAGGGCTGAGCGGTGTTGGACGCGAACAGGAATGCGGCCACGACAACCGGGTACGTCATGGAGCTCTTGTATGAGCTGCTAGACGCGCACGTCGATACGATGCGACTGGCGGGCGAGCTCGACGAGGACCCCGCCTGGGCGGCGCATCTCGATTATCTGCGCGACCTGCAGCGAGTCGGGCGCGAGGCGCTCGCGCACGCGCCCCTCGCCGGCGCTCAGAGCACCGGCGCCTAGGACACCCGCGCTTACGGCACCGCCGGCACGACCGCGCGCGGCCCGCCGTCGCCCGCAAGCGCGTCCGTGTCGAAGCCGGTCTCGGACAGCCGCTCGACATTGGGCATCTTCTCGAGGAACTCGTCGGCGGTCTCGAGGAAGCCGATCCGCGGGGTGCGGTAGTGCATCGGCACGACCCACTTGGGACCGAGACGGTGCGTGATCGCCGCAGCCTGCTCGGCCCCGATCGTCGGACCGCCGCCGACCGGAAGGAACAGCAGATCGATTTGACCGACCGCGTCGGCCTGCTCGTCGCGTAACCCGCGCTGGCCGAAGTCGCCGAAATGCGCGATCCGCAGATCGTCGAGCTTGAACACGAAGATCGTGTTCGGCCCGCGCTCGGTGCCGGCCGCCTCGTCGTGCTCGGAGGCGATCGCCACGATCTCGCCGATCGGCGACTCCAGGCGTCCCGCGGTCGAGCGCAGGATCGTCGGGTCCCCGCCGATCGCCTCGACGCCGTTGTGATCGAGATGCTCGTGCGTGACCAGCAGCAGGCCGGCCTCGGCGCCTTCGATCGCGGGGTACTCGAACTGGATCCCGCTCGAGGCCATCGCGGAGACGTCGCCGAAGGGGTCTATGAACACCGTGGCGTCCTGCCCGCTCAGGCGGAACGCGGCCTGGCCGTACCAATCAACGCGCAATGTCGCTCCTCTCGTGCTGTGTTCGGTGCTCTGCGAGCGCCGGCCGTAGCTTACGCGGCGTGATCGCAGCAGCGATCCGGGGGGGGCGACGAACGCCTCTGGCGTTGCTAGTGAAGGAACAGGGATTCGGTCGCGACGATCGCCAGGACGACGACGATGCAAAGTGCGACGGTCACGATGATCCGCTGCGCTTCGCCGCTTTCGCCGTGGAGGATCTGCATCAGGCCTGGCCGGTCAGCACGAGTCTCCATGAGCGTGCCGGTGGTCTTTCCGCATGTTGGGCAACGATCGAGCATGGCTCCCTCCTTTAAAGGGAGGCATCAGTAAGTGGCAGGTACGTGAACGAATACCCGGTAGCGCCGGTATGACGCTAAATGCCACCTAAGAAGTGCGGCTGGCGCCGGTGGTTCGAGGGAACCCGTTATGGGGGTAATCGGCCGGCGGCTCGGACACTTGACCGAATTGCGCAGGCGCTAGGGTTCCGACGGTGCCAGACCGAGCCGCCATCGTCACCGGGGCGTCTCGCGGGATCGGACGCGCGCTCGCGCAGACGCTCTGCGAGGAGGGTTACGGCGTGACGATCACCGCGCGGAACCCCGACACGCTCGAGCTCGCGGCGGGCGAGCTGCGGGGGCAAGGGTTCGAGGTCGAGCACGTCGCCGCAAACCTCACGGAGGAGGACGCGATCCGCGAGGTCGTGCGCCGGCACCGCGAGCGCTACGGCCGTCTCGACGTGCTCGTCAACAACGCCGGCGTCGGGGTCGGTGCGCCGGTCAACGAGCACCAGGCCAAATACGTCGACCTCCAGTTGGACGTGAACATCCGCGCTGTCGTTCTGTTCTACCGCGAGTGCGCGGAGCTGCTGCGCGCCGCCGGCGCGGAGCACGGCAACGCGCTCGTGGTCAACATGGCCTCGATCGCGGGAAAGTTCCCCGACCGCTGGCTGTCGGTGTATTCCGCAACCAAAGCTGCCGTCGCCGCGTACTCCCTGGCGATGAACAGGGCGCTCGCCCGAGACGGCGTGAAGTCGGTGGCGTTCGCGCCCGGCTTCGTCGACACCGACATGACCGATTACATCAAGGGCAAGGTCCCGGCCGAGGAGATGCTCCGCACGACCGACATTGCGGAGGCGCTGCGGTTCATGCTCCGTCTCTCGCCGGGATGCATCGTGCCCGAGATCATGTTTCAGCGCCGCCAGGAGTTCGCCTAGACCTCGTGGCTACCGGCTCGGCGTTCGGCCTGGCTGGGTATCGTGAGCCGCGCGATGAGCCGCGGGATCAGCACCGATCTTTCCGGTCGCCGGGTACTGATTACGGGTGCGGCCCGCGGGATCGGCGCCGCCACCGCCAGGCGCCTGTATCAGCGTGGCGCCCGTGTGGTGCTCGCCGGGATCGAGCCCGACGTGCTGGCGCGGACCGCAGCGCAGTGCGGCAATGCGCTCGCCGTGGTGTGCGACGTCCGCGACCGCGACCAGGTCGAGGCCGCCGTCGAGGCGGCCGCCGAGCATCTTCGCGGGCTCGACGTCGTGGTCGCGAACGCCGGCGTGGCCGCGCAGCTACCGCTGCTCGACGGCGACCCCGAGGTGTTCGAGCGCACGATCGACGTTAACCTGCTCGGCGTCTATTACACGCTGCGCGCGGCCGGGCCGCACATCGCTCACGAGGGCGGCTACGCGCTCGCGATCTCGTCGCTCGCGGCGGCGGTGCATCCACCGCTGCTCGGTGCGTATTGCGCATCGAAGGCCGGTGTCGAGGCGCTCGCTGACTCGCTTCGGATCGAGCTCGCCCCGAGCGGAGCGCGGGTCGGCGTCGCGTACTTCGCCGAGCTGGACACCGACATGGTTCGCCAGGGCTTCGGCACCGCGGCCGCCAAGCAAGCCGCCCAGATCCGCCGGCCGGTGCCGCGCGTGACGCCGCTCGAGGTGGGGATCGACGCGATCGAGCGCGGGATCGCGCGGCGTTCGCGACGGGTGGTCGCGCCGCGCTGGGTGGCGGCGGCCCTGCCGATGCGGATGCTCGTCCAGCGTGCCGTCGAGCTGGCCACGCGATCGTCGATCGAGAGCCTGCTCGAGGCCGCGCGCGGCGAGGATGCGCCGCTGACGACGCCCCAGCCGGGCGCCAGGTTGCGCTCCTAGCGAACTCTTACACCCCTCCTGCCGAGGTCCGACAGGCGGGTCGTTCCGCTAACCGGAACCGCGTCGCGGCCCGACGGGATCGTGGGTCGGTTCGCGATCGCGCGTGCGTAGAGTAGGGGTATGGCCTCGATCGGGAACGGGCGGCGCGCGACAAGCACGCGATTCGCCCGACCGGATCCTCGAGGCAAGAACTACAAGTGGATCGCGCTGTCGAACTGCACGCTGGGCGTGCTGCTCGCCACGCTTGACGCGTCGATCACGCTGATCGCGATGCCGGCCATCTTCCGCGGCCTACACCTCGATCCGCTGGTGCCGGCGAACAGTTTTTACCTGCTGTGGATGATCTTCGGCTTCCTGATCGTCACAAGCGTGCTGATCGTCAGCCTCGGGCGGCTCGGCGACATATACGGGCGGGTGCGGATCTACAACCTCGGGTTCGTGATCTACACGGCGGCCTCGTTGGTCTTGACCGTCGACTGGCTCAGCGGCAGGTCGGGGGCGACCTACCTGATCGTGTTCCGGATCGTCCAGGGCGTGGGCGCGGCCTGTCTGCTCGCGAACTCCGCGGCGATCATCACCGACGCGTTCCCGGCCAACAAGCGCGGGATGGCGCTCGGCATCAACAACATCGTCGGTGTGAGCGGCATGTTCGTGGGTCTCGTGCTCGGTGGCATCCTCGCGCCGATCAACTGGCGCCTCGTGTTCCTGATCTCCGTGCCCGTCGGGCTGTTCGGGACGGTGTGGGCCTACCTGAAGCTTCAGGAGATCTCGACGCCGAAGCGCGCCCGGATCGACTGGGGCGGCAACATCACGTTCGCGGTCGGGCTCGTTCTAGTCATGATCGCGGTCACGTACGGCATCCGTCCGTACGGCGATTCGGCGACGGGTTGGGGAAGCCCGCGCGTGCTCGTGCTGTTCACGGCCGGCATCCTGTCCCTTGTCGCGTTCGTGGCGATCGAGCGACGGGTCACCGATCCGATGTTCCGATTGCCGCTGTTCAAGATCCGCGCGTTCACGTTCGGGACGCTGTCGACGTTCCTGTCGGCCGTGGCGCGCGGAGGGCTGATGTTCATGCTGATCATCTGGCTCCAGGGGATCTGGTTACCGCTCCACGGCTACGACTACACCAAGACGCCGTTGTATGCCGGGATCTACATGCTCCCGCTGACCTGCGGGATGCTGATCGCCGGGCCAACCTCCGGGTACCTGTCCGATCGCTTTGGCGCCCGGCCGTTCGCGACCGGCGGCATGATCAGCGCCGCCTTCAGCTTCGTGCTGCTGGCGCTGCTCCCGATCGATTTCTCCTTCCCCGCGTTCGCCGCGATCCTGTTCCTGAACGGCGTGTCGATGGGGATGTTCGCCTCCCCCAACCGCGCCGGCGTGATGAACAGTCTGCCGCCGGGCGACCGTGGCGCCGGCGGCGGCATGAACCAGACGTTCCAGAACTCCGCCCAGGTTCTGTCGGTCGGCATCTTCTTCACCTTGATGATCCTCGGGCTTTCGTCGACGCTGCCGCATACGATGGCGAGCGGGCTCGAGGCCCACGGCGTCGCGGCGCAGGCGGCCCAGCACGCCGCCAACCTCCCGCCGGTCTCGATCCTGTTCGCGGCGTTCCTCGGCTACAACCCGATCCAGCATCTGCTCGGCGGGCCAGCGCTCAGCCACCTGTCGGCGCACACACAGGCGCTGATCACCGGCCGCTCGTTCTTCCCGCAACTGATCTCGGAGCCGTTCCGCCACGGACTCCACGAGGCATTCGCGTTTGCGATCGTGGCCTGCCTGATCGCCGCGGTGGCGTCGTGGTCGCGGGGGCAGCGGTACGTCGACGGCGATCTGCCGGTCGAATTGGCGTCCGCGAGCAACGGCGTCGGCGCGGCTGGTGCGCCGGCACACGCGCACCGGAGCACGGCGAGCTCCAGGTAGACCGGCTGGCGAGCCAGCCAGTAGGATCGGCCGGCTGTGACACCGACGCGCAGCGACCTCGAAGACGTACTCGTCAGCGAGCTCGAGCTCTGGCGTGACGGACCGCCGCACGAGCTGTTCGGACAGCTGCGCTCCGGGTGCCCGGTGCACTGGACGGACGGAATCCCCGATTACCCCGGCGAGCCCGGCTACTGGTCGGTGACCCGGCCCGAGGACATCCACACGGTCAGCCGCGACTGGCGGACATACTCGTCCGAGCTCGGGGGCATCACCGCGGTCGGCGTGTTCCCGCTCCAGCTGATCCGCTCGATGTTCATCGGGATGGACCCGCCGCGGCACGACCGCCTGAAGATGCTGTTCCAGGCCGGGTTCACGCCGAAGCGGATCGCCGCCCACGAGCCCGCGATCAGGGCGATCGTCGACGAAGTGCTCGATCGCGTCGACGGCCGCGATCGGTGCGACCTCGTGACGGAGGTCGCCCAACCGGTCGTCTCGCGCGTGATCGGGAGCTTCATGGGGATTCCGCCCGAGGACGACGCGGTCTGGGCCCGGATCATGAACTCGGCGCTCGCGGTCGGCGACCCCGACATGAGCCCGGACGGAGTGAGGACTCTGCACGACCACGACATCCCGGAGCTGTTCGCGCGATGCCGGCGGATGATCGCCGAGCGTCGCGAGCGTCCGACCGACGACCTCATGAGCGTGCTCGTCCATGCCGAGATCGACGGCGAGGGACTCGACGAGCAGGAGATCGTGATGGGGTTCTTTCTGCTGGTGGCCGCCGGCAACGACAGCACAAAGGCCACTTATTGCAGCGGCATGCGCGCGGTGCTCGAGGACCCCGAGCAGCGCCGGCTGCTGCTCGAGGACCCGTCGCTGATCCCGAGCGCGGTCGAGGAGTCGCTGCGTATGTTCCCGGCGTTCGCGCACTTCCGGCGGACGGCGACTCGCGACACCGAGCTCGCCGGCAAGACGATCCGCGAGGGCGACAAGGTCGTCATGTGGTACGTGTCGTCGAATCGCGACGAGTCCCGCTACGCCGATCCCGATCGGTTCGACGTGCGCCGCAACCCCGAGCACCAGGCGTTCGGGGCCGGCGGTCGCCACTTCTGCCTCGGGACCGCGCTGGCGCGGCTCGAGCTCCGCGTGCTGTTCGAGGAGACGCTCGCGCGCTATCCGGGCATGGCAATCGCCGGCGAGCCGACGTGGGTGCTGTCGACGTTCGTCAACCAGCTGAAGACGCTGCCGGTGAGGCTGGTCGCCTGAGCGTCGGCGTCAACTGGCCTTCGGGCAACGTCCTTCGGGCAACGTCTCGGAAGGCCCCGTGCTGACGTTGGATTCGAACGGGAGCGGGTGTAATTGTCATGCGCGTCGGGTATATATCCGCCAGCATCCGCAAATAGCGGACTTCCTAGGAGGCCAAGCATGAAGCTCAAGCCGTTCCGGTGGCGCGCTGCACCGACTCCCGTCCCCGCACCCGACGTCGCCAAGCCCGCGTTTGCAGAGTCGGCGCCCGTACAGTCGCGTCCGGAGCCTGCGTCGCGGATGTACTCGTTGATGCTCCCGTCGTTCACCGACCGCAAGTAGCGGTCAGCGCGGCGCGTCCTTCACCGGCCGGGAAGTGGCGGTCAGCGAGCCGCGCGCCTCAGGGACAACCCGAGCAGCGCCAGCGCGGCGACCGGCATGACCCACCACGCCGGCGCGCCGGCGTCAGCGATCAGCGCGGTCGTCCCGAGCGCCACCACGACGCCGACCGCGGTGAACGGGTCGTCGCCGACGACGAACTCCCACACCGCGTGCCCGGCGCGCGCGATCCAGCTCATGCCGGCTCTCCCAGCATTGGACGGGCGGGCGCGCGTCGCAGCCACCTGACCATCCCGAGCGACGCGAGCGCCACGCCCGGGACGATCACGAGCAGCGCGGCGTCGCCGCCGGGCCACGACGCTCCGGCACCCTCGGCTCCCCAGAACACGCCAAACGAGGTCAGCATCACGCCCACGCAGAACTTCATCGTGTTCTCGGGCACGCGCGCGAGCGGCGCGCGTACCAGCACTCCGGCGAGCACGACGACCGCGACCGCGACGCCGGCGGCAACGGCCGCGAGGCCGACGTCGTGCTGGCTCGAGCCGAACGTGAGCACGATGAACGCGACCTCGAGCCCCTCGAGCAGGACGCCCTTGAACGCGATCGTGAACGAGTAGGCGTCGAACCCCGTACCGGCGCGCACCGCCGTCCGGGCGGCCTCGGTCTCGGCCTCGAACTCGCTGTCCTCGTCGCGCAGCGCCTTGAGTCCGGAGTAGCGCAGCACGGCCTTGCGCAGCCACTGCAAGCCGAACACGAGCAGCAACCCTCCGACGACGACCCGCAGCGCGCCGATCGGGACCGCGGTGAGCGCCGGCCCGAGCGCGGCAACGATCACCGCGAGCACGAGCGTCCCTACGCCGACGCCGGTCAGCGCCCAGCGCCAGCCGCGCGTGACGCCGACGGCGAGCACGATCGTGAGCGCCTCGACGGCCTCGACCGCGCAGGCGAGGAACACGGATACCGCGAGGCCGATCTCCTGTCCGGACACTCCTCCGAGTATGGCCCGTCTCAGGCGTCTAAGACCGGTCTCACGCGTCGGCGACCGGGCTCAGCTCGACCCCGAAATGCTCACGGAGGCCCTCGAACCCGTCGTCGCTCACGTGGACCGCGCGGCTGCGCGTGGCCTTGTGCACCCAGCCTAGGTCGATCATCCGCGCCGCCATCGCTGCCCCCAGCGACCCGGCCAGATGATGTCGCTGCTCGCTCCAGTCAACGCAGTAGCGGATCAGCGGCCGGCGCGTGGGCATCGAGTCGAAGTCGATGCCGAATGCCTTAAGCTCGCGCAGTCCGCTCGGCGTGAGCCGGTAGTCGAGGTCGAAGCCGGGGGCGGCGAGCCGGTCCTCGCGCGCGGCATCGGGATCGAACACCCCGTCCCCGCCGGCCAGCAGTTCGCGCTCGATCATCGCCTCCATCAGCTGCGTGCCGAGGATGCCCGCGAGGTGGTCGTAGCATGTGCGCGCGAACCGGACCGCCTGGGCCTTGCTCCCCTGCTTGAGCGAGCGCACCGGAGCGGGCGGGGAGAGCCGCGCGAGCGCCTCGATCAGCTCGCCGACCTCCGGGCCTGCGATCCGGAAGTAGCGGTGGCGGCCGTGTCGCTCGACCCTCAGCATCCCGCCCTTGACGAGCTTGCTCAGGTGCGTGCTGGCGGTGGAGGCGCCGACGCCCGCCTCGTCGGCGAGCACGCTCGCCGGCAGCGCGCGACCGTCACCGAGCGCCAGCAGGATCCTCGCGCGGCCAGGGTCGGCCACCAGCGCGCCAATGCTGGCTATGTCGGCGTCGCCCTTCACGACGTACACGGTAGCTCGGCGACATTTCGTTCCCGGTCGAAACGTTCGATCTCGGACGGATTGCGGGGCGGCGGACACACTTTTGGCCGCTGTCATCATGGATGTAGATGAGCTCCGGAAATCACGGGTTTGCGGCGTCGCAGGGCGCCGGCGGCAGCGGCGCGATGCGTTCGCTGCGCGGGGCGGGTGGGTCCGGCAAAAAGCCGCCGCCGCTAATGGACCCCACGCGCGAGCGCGACACCGCGCGGATCCTGGCGCTGTTCAAGCCCTATCGCACCCGTCTTACGGCCGTGCTCGTGCTGATCGTCGTCTCGGCCGGGATCGCGATCCTCCAGCCGTTCCTGCTCAGGAGGGCTCTCGACGTCGGGATCCTCGAGCACAACGAGACCGTGCTGACCGTGACCGTGCTGGCGATGATCGGGATCGCGGTCTTCACCAACGCCACGAGCGTGTGGCAGACCTACATGTCGAACGTGGTCGGCCAGCGCGTGATGCACGACCTCCGCGCCGCCGTCTACCACCACCTGCAGAAGATGTCGCTGGCGTTCTTCACCCGGACCCGAACGGGCGAAGTGCAGTCGCGGATCGCCAACGACATCGGTGGGCTCGACAGCGTCGTCACCACGACCGCGACCACGATCGCGCAGAACGCCACGACCGTGATCGCCTCGATCATCGCGATGTGCATTCTCGACTGGCGCCTGGCGATCATCTCGCTCGTGTTCGTGCCGCCGTCGGTGTACATGACGCGGCGCGTCGGCCAGATCCGCCGCAGGATCACGACCGAGCAGCAGCGCCGTCTGGCCGACATGTCGGCGTTGGTCGCCGAGTCGCTGTCGGTGTCGGGAATCATGCTCGGCAAGACGATGGGCCGGGGCTCGGACCTTGCCGGTCGCTTCACGGGCGAGTCGAAGGGCATCGCCGACCTCGAGGTCCGCTCGCGCATGGCCGGGCGCTGGGTGATGGCGACGATCCAGTTCACGTTTGCGGTGCAGCCGGCGATCATCTACTGGCTCGCCGGCCAGACGTTCATAGGCACCTCGATCTCGATCGGCACGGTGGTCGCGTTCACGACGCTCCAGGTACGGCTGCTGTTCCCGATCCAATCGTTGCTAGGGGTCCAGGCCGACATGCAGACCTCGCTGGCGTTGTTCGATCGGATCTTCGAGTACCTCGACCTCCCGGTCGACATCGTCGAGGCTGAGCATCCGGTCGAGCTGCGGCCGAGCGAGCTCCTCGGCGAGGTCCGCTTCGAGCATGTCTCGTTCCGCTACGGCGCGAACGGGGACGACAGCTGGACGCTCCGCGACGTCGACCTTGTCGTCCCAGCCGGAACGCGGACGGCGGTCGTCGGCGAGACCGGCGCCGGCAAGACGACGCTTGGCTATCTGGCCGCGCGGCTGTACGAACCCCAGGAGGGACGGGTCACGATCGACGGTGTCGACGTCCGCGACGCCTCGCTCGAATCGCTGGCGGCGACCGTCGGTGTCGTTTCCCAGGAGACCTACCTGTTCCACGCCAGCGTTCGCGAGAACCTCCGCTTCGCGCAACCGGACGCGACCGACGAGCAGATCGAGGACGCGGCCCGGACGGCGCGGATCCACAACCTGATCGCGTCGCTGGCCGACGGGTACGACACTGTCGTCGGCGAGCGCGGCTACCGCTTCTCGGGCGGGGAGAAGCAGCGGATGGCGATCGCGCGCACGGTCCTGCGCAACCCGCCGGTGCTGGTACTCGACGAGGCCACGAGCTCGCTCGACACGCAGACCGAGGCGGCGGTCCAGGCCGAGCTCGAGCGGCTGGCCGAGGGTCGAACGACGATCACGATCGCGCACCGGCTCTCGACCGTGCGCGACGCCGACCAGATCGTCGTGATCGACAAGGGCCGGATCGTCGAGCGCGGCAGTCACGACGAGCTGATGGAGCGGCGTGGCGCATACGCTGCGCTCGTGGCGCGCGACGTGACCGATGTGATCGACGAGGTCGCCGGCGGCGAGATCGTCGGCGAGACGCCGTGAGCTCGCGCGCGGCAAGTGAGCTCCTGCTCGTCGGGAGCCTGCCGGCGCAGTCGACCGACGCGGCTTTCCGCGCCGGCGCCGAGCTGTTCGGCGACCTGGTGTTCGCACTCCCGGACGGCGAGACCGGCCCGCGCGCCGCGTGGGTGGGGTACGAGCGCGAGCGGCTGGTGCGGCCGAACCCGGACGTCGAGGTCGTGTCCGAGACCGAGTCGCCCACCGGAGTCCCGCGCCACGCGTACGAGACGCCGGTCTTCAAGATCCGGGCCGGCGCGGGCGAGCTGCACTTCGACAGCTGGCCGCGGATCGACGACGCGATCGCGTCGTGGCGCTCGTTCTACTCGCTGCGGGAGGAAGGGGTGATCCCCGCGGGGTTGCGCTTCCAGGTCGGGCTGCCGTTCCCGTCGAGCGCGCTGAACGGTTTCAAGGCCGATTTCGCCGGTGACTATCCGGTCGCCGAGCGCGCCTACGAGGACCTCGTCGGCCGGTCGATGGTCCGGCTGCTCGACGAGATTCCGGCTCAGGATCTGGCGATCCAATGGGACATGGCGTATGAGGTTCAGGACCTCGAGGGCGTGCTCGCGTGGACCGCCGAGGGAGCGTGGGAGCGCTACGCCGGCCCGGTGGCGCGCCTCACGCCGTTGATCCCCGAAGACGTCATGGTCGGCTACCACTTCTGCTACGGGACGTTCCCGGAGTGGCCGATGTACGAGGCCCGCGACTACGAGGTCCTGGTTCGGATGGCCAACTACGCGGTGGCGAACTCGGGGCGCACCGTCGATTGGGTGCACATGGCCGGGCCACGGTACCTGCGGTCCGAGGACAAGCGCTTCTTCCGGCCTCTGAGCGATCTCGACGTGGGTGACACGCGCGTGTTCCTCGGGATCGTGCTGCCGCTCGACGGAGTTTCTGGGCTGCGCCGGCGCCACGCCACCGCCTCGCGGTACCTGCGCGACTTCGGCGTAGCGATGTACTGCGGGTTCGGTCGCCAGCCGGGCGAGGACGGGATGCAGACGATGCGCGAGCACGCTGAGGTCGTGCGGGCGCTACGCGAACCGGTGGCGTAGCCGGGGCGCTTATGCGGTCCGGGCGACCGGGGCCGCGCCGGCGGGTGCAATTCGCGCCAAACAGCCTGCGGCGCCCGCGCTTTGTGCAAATAGGCGCCTGACGGGCGCTTATGTTCACGGGGTCGCGGCCGCGGAGGGACTTTGGCGAGTTTTACACCGCGCCGCCGGCAAGCCAGGTCGTGATCAGGTAGTTCCCGATCGTCCCGGCCGGCGGCGGGGACACCGTGCCGTCGCGGACGGCACGCTCGAGCTCGCCCCGCTCCCACCACCGCGCCGTGAGCAGCTCCGCCGGGTCGGGCGTCAGCGTCGCTCCGGCGGCGGCGGGGTCGACGAACGCCCAGAAGCCGATCATCAGCGCCTGGGGGAACGGCCACGGCTGCGAGGTGACGTACTCGACCGCGACGACCTCGACTCCGGTTTCCTCGCGAGCCTCGCGCACGACCGCCGCCTCAGGGGTCTCGCCGGGCTCGACGAACCCGGCCAGCGCCGACCATCGGCCCTCGACGACGCCGACGCGGCGGCTGAGAACGCAGCGGTCGCCGGACTGCACCAGCATCGTGATCGCCGGATCGGTTCGCGGGAACTGGACCAGGCCGCACACCGGGCAGCGGCGACGGTGGCCGGCGGCCTCGACCTCGGTCGCGTTGCCGCAGCGTCCGCAGAACCGCGTCACCCGGTGCCAGCCGATCAGCGGGACCGCATAGGCCGCGAGCGCTGCCTCGGCCGGTGTGAGCTCGCCGGCGAGCGCGCGGAGCGGGACGAACTTCAAGCTCTGGCCGGTCGCCGGCGCGCCGGCGGCGGCGTCGTAGGCGAACACGGCCGTGCCGCCCGTGTCGAGGCCGAGGAACGTCAGCTCCGCATCGGCCGGCAGCGCCGAGGTCGGCACGAGCGCGAGCCCGCCGCCTTCGCCGGCGGTGGCGACCTCCTGGGTCTGTCCAACCAGCACGACCTTCGAGTCGACGGCGTTGCGAAGGCGCCCGGCGGCGGCGTGGTCGCGCAGGTGGGCAGCACGGTCGAGCGCGCCGCCGGCGAATCGAATCTGCGGGGGAGCCGGCCACATCCCCGAGTAACGATTTCAGATGGTGGCGCGGGTCCGCGGGCGGACGCCCCCGGGTTTGTGCCACGACCCCTCGGGTAGGACCGATAGTGGGAAGAGAGAAAGCAAGGAGGTCCTGCAAATGGCGGCAATTGCGTCATCGGCCGGCCGGCTCGGCACGATCGAAACCAATATCCCGGCACGCCTCGATCGGCTGCCGTGGTCTCGGTGGCACTGGAGGATCTTGATCGGCCTCGGGACGGTGTGGATCCTCGACGGGCTCGAGGTCACGATCGTCGGTTCGATCGCCGGCGCGATCTCCGCCAAGGGCAGCGGCATCAACATCTCCGCGGCCGACATCGCCGGATGGGCGGCGTCGATGTACGTCGCCGGCGCCTGCGTTGGCGCGTTGGTGTTCGGACGGCTGACCGACATGTTCGGGCGCAAGAAGCTGTTCATGATCACGCTCGGCGTCTATCTCGCCGCGACGATGGCCACGGCGTTCGCATGGACGCCGCTGTTCTTCTTCGCCTGCCGGTTCGTGACCGGGATGGGCATCGGCGGCGAGTACAGCGCGATCAATTCGGCGATCGATGAGCTGATCCCCGCGGAGCACCGGGGCCGTACCGACATCCTGATCAACGGCACGTATTGGGCCGGCGCCGCCGCGGGCGCGCTGCTGTCGGTCGTCGCCCTCCATGTGTTCTCGCCGCTGCTCAGCTGGCGGGTGTGCTTCGGGCTTGGCTTCATCCTCGGCATGGCGATCCTGGTCGTCCGCCGCCACGTGCCGGAGAGCCCGCGCTGGCTGTTCATCCACGGCCGCGAGGACGAGGCGGAGCAGGTCACCCGCGACATCGAGCGCCAGGTGGCCGAGTCGACTGGCGCCGAGCTCGAGGAGCCCGACGAGACGATCACGATCAAGCAGCGCAAGTCGATCGGCCTGTGGGAGATCACCCGAGCGATCGTGCGCAACTACCCGAAGCGGTTCGTGCTCGGGCTGGCGCTGTTCATCGGGCAGGCCTTCCTCTACAACTCGATCCTGTTCGGCTACGCGACGCTGCTGAGCACGTTCTTCCACGTCGCGACCGCGGACGCTCCGTACTTCCTGGTCGCGTTTGCCGTCGGGAACCTGGTCGGGCCGATCGTCCTCGGGCCGCTGTTCGACACGGTCGGGCGCAAGCCGATGATCGCCGGCACGTACATCCTGTCCGGCGTCCTACTGCTGATCACGGGATATCTGTTCAAGGAGAACCAGCTGAACGCGACGACGCTGACGATCTCCTGGTCGGTCGTGTTCTTCTTCGCCTCGGCCGGGGTCAGCGCCGCTTACCTGACGGTCAGTGAGATCTTCCCGATGGAGACCCGCGCGCTCGCAATCGCGGTGTTCTACGCGATCGGCACCGGTCTGGGCGGGATCATCGGCCCGCAGCTGTTCGGTCGTCTCGTGCCCACGGGCAACGCGTCGGATGTGTTCGTCGCGCTCGCGATCGGGGCGGTCCTGATGATCCTCGGTGGCGTCGCCGAGATCGCGTTCGGCGTGAAGGCCGAGCGCCGCGGCCTCGAGGGCATCGCCAAGCCGCTCACCGCGGTCGAGTCGGTCGTCCGTACCGGCGCTTCCCGTGCCGGCTCCGCGGCACGGCGGGCCAGTCCCCGGAGCGCCGCACCCCAAACGCAGTAGCCGTTCCACGACCCCCGAATACGCCTCGCGGCGCGCGAACACGCCTCGCACCGCGCCGCCGCAGGCCTGGGAGGGTTGGCCTGCGGCGCGCGGTGCGGGCTCAAACGGCCCGAACGTACGTTCAGCTCACGCGACCTGAACGTACGTCATCACCACTGGCCCGATGCGAATAACGTCGCCGCCCGAGATGTTGGTGGCGATGATCTGGCGGCCGTTGACGAACGTGCCGTTGGCACTACGGTTGTCGAGCAGACGCGTGTGGTGGCCGTGGCGCACGAGGATCGCGTGGCTGCGGGAGACGCGCTGCTCCTCGATGCGGACGTCGGAGGTGAGGCCGCGGCCGATGTGGATGACGTTCTCGTCGAGCGGCACGAGCCACTCGTTGCCGTCGTCGGCGAACGCGAGGTAGTGGCCGAACGGCGCCAGCCGGGGGCGCACCGCGCGGAGGCGGGTGCGATGGTCGAGCAGCGCAAGCGAGTTGAGGATCGGCGCGGTGCCGCCGGCCTCGATCGGCGCCGTCTCATGCTCGCGGGGGAGGAAGGTCGTCTCGTCCCGCCCGGGGGCCGTTTGCTGTGAGTTTTTGGGGGGCGCTTGCGTGGTCATGCCGTATATCTGACCAAGCGTCCGGCAGAGCAACGTCAAGCCATGCTAAGAGGTGTCGAAGACCGCGCTGACGCGGACGTGACATGGGTCACGCGGGCGTAACAAGTGGCGCCCGCTCGCGCTCGGCCGGCGGCGACGCGAGGTCGCTCGCGCTCAGCCGGCGGCCATCGCGAGCTCGACGTCAGCCCGGCCTTCGTTGTCGTCCGCGAGCAGCCGAGCCATCTTCGCGCGGGTGTCCTGCTCGCACGACGGCGAGTACACGACCAGGCGCTGCTCGCCCCCCTCGCCGTAATGGAAGACCGCGTGGTCGAAGATCAGCTCACCGGCCGTGGCGTGCGTCAGCTCCTTGCGTCCGTCGCCGCTGCCGGCGACCTCGTGGCGCTTCCACAGCTTGCGGAACTCCGGGCTCGCGCCGTTGAGCGCGAAGATCAGCTCCTCGAACGCCGGGTCGCCGATGTTCCTCGCGCTGTCGGCGCGGAACTTGGCCACGAGCAAGCGCGCGCTCGCCGCCCAGTCGCCCGAGCACAGGGTGCGCCGCGCCGGGTCCATGAACCACAGCCAGACGTGGTTGCGGGACAGCGGCTCGTCGCCTGGCTCCCAGCCGAACACGGCCTCGAACGCTCGGTTCCAGGCCAGGTAGTCCCACCGGCGGCCGAGCAGGTAGGTAGGACCAGGCCCCATGTTCTCGACCAGGCGCCGGACCGTGGGGGAGACCGCCTCGGCGGGGGCCTTGCACGGCTTGGCGTGTTCGCCGCGGCCGAGCAGGATCAGGTGCGCGCGTTCGGGGCCGGTCAGCCGCAGAGCGCGGGACACGGCCTCGAGCACATCGAGCGACGCACGCACATCGCGCCCCTGCTCGAGCCACGTGTACCAGGTGGTGCCGACCCCGGCCAGAAGCGCGACCTCTTCCCGGCGAAGGCCCGGCGTGCGCCGGCGGCTGCCGTCGGGGAGGCCGACGTCATCGGGCTGAAGACTCGAGCGCTTCGTGCGCAGGAAGTCCGCGAGCTCCTCGCGCCGGCGCTCGCCGTTGGCCGCGTTGTTTCTCACGCGAACGGCACCGTTGCCGTTCTCCGACGACTTGGGTGTCACGTCTACTACCAGGATAAACCCCTCTCTTGTACCTGGATAAGCATTGTCGCACCATACCACTCGTGAACGCAATCGCCCCCCAGAAAACTGAATCCACGCGTTCGAAGAACGCGCTCCTGATCGTCGTCTGCCTCGCCCAGTTCATGGTCATCCTCGACGTCGCGATCGTCAACGTCGCGCTGCCCTCGATGCGCGCCGGTCTGCACTTCTCGACCACCGGCCTGCAATGGGTGGTCAACGCCTACACACTGACGTTCGCCGGCTTCCTGATGCTCGGCGGGCGCTTGGCCGACTTACTCGGACGCCGGCGGGTGTTCCTCGTCGGCACCGCGATGTTCGCGGTGTCCTCGCTCGGATGCTCGCTCGCGGACTCGCGCGATCTGCTGATCGCCGCCCGCGCCGTCCAGGGCCTGAGCGGCGCCGTGCTGTCGCCGGCCACGCTGTCGATCATCACCGCCTCGTTTGCCGAGGGTCGCGAGCGCAACCGCGGCCTGGCGGCGTGGGGTGCCGTCGGCGGCCTCGGCGCGTCGTCGGGGGCGCTGCTCGGCGGGATCCTCACCCAGACGTTCGGATGGCAGGCGATCTTCGCCGTGAACGTGCCGCTCGGGATAGTCGTGGTCGCGCTCGGCTTACGCCTGATCCCGGCGACCGCGCGCGCGGAGGGCACCCGCCACTTCGACATCGCCGGCGCCCTGCTCGTAACCGCCGGCCTCGTCGGCGTGACGTTCGGGATCGTCCGCAGCGACACGCTCGGCTGGGGCTCAACCGGCGTGCTCGCGCCGCTCGCCGGCGGCCTCGCGCTGATGGCCGCGTTCGTGCTCGTCGAGGCGAGGTTTGCGCGGGAGCCGCTCGTGCCGCTGTCGATCTTCCGGATCGGGCATCTCCGCGCCGCCAATTCGATCGTCGTACTGCTGTACGCCTGCCAGTTCCCCGGATGGTTCTTCCTGACGCTGTACCTGCAGCAGGTGCTCCATTACGACGCGATCGAAGCCGGGCTCGGCTTTCTGCCGATGACGTTGTCGATCTTCGCGGCGTCGACGCTGGCCCCGCGCGTGGTCGGCCGGTTCGGGCCGCGGCCCGTGATCACGGCCGGGATGCTCTCCTCGGCGGTCGGCATGATGCTGCTGAGCGGCATCGCGCCGGGCGGGACGTACGTGAACGAAGTCCTCGCCGGAGCGCTGCTGTCGGCGCTCGGCATGGGGTTCACGCTCGTCCCCGCGACGATCGTCGCGATGCAGGGCATCGAGCGCTCCCAGACCGGAGTCGCTTCCGGTCTGCTGAACACGTCGCGGCTGGTCGGCGGCGCGCTCGGGCTTGCCGTGCTGAGCACGATCGCGGCGTCCCACACCAAAGCGCTCGTCGGCGTCGACGGAGCCGCCCACGCGCTGACGAACGGGTTCGGCCTCGCGTACATGATCGGAGCCGCGTTCGCGCTGACCGGCGCCGGCGTGGCCGCGTTCCTGCTCCGCGAGCCGCCGAGCCGCGAGGTCGTCCGTCTACCGAACATCGAGGAGGCTGAGAATGAGGCGCTGGCTGCTTGACGTCACCCAACGGCCCGTGGTCGCCTACGCGATCCCCGACACTCCCGGCGGCCTCGCTGCCGGCGCGATTAGGATGGGGCCCGGTCATGCTGCCGACGCACCATCTGCTCGCGTTTCTGCTGACGGTCTACATCCTGATCCTGATCCCCGGGCCGAGCGTGCTGTTCGTGGTCAGCCGCGGCGTGTCGCTGGGCCGGCGGGCGGCGCTCGCGACGGTTGTCGGCAACACGAGCGGGTTCATCCTCCAGCTGGCGTTGGTGGCGATCGGGGTGGGTTCGCTGGTCGCGGGCTCGGACGCGGTGTTCACGACGCTGAAGCTGCTCGGCGCCGCGTACCTCGTGTTCCTGGGGGTCCGGAATATCCGCGACCGTAAGCAGCTGGCCAGGATGTTCACGCCGGAGGTACGAGTCGCGGCGAAGCCCCTGCGGCGGATCGTGCGGGAGGGGTTCTTCGTCGGGGCGACCAACCCCAAGGGGTTGATCGTCTTCACCGCGGTGATCCCGCAGTTCATCGACCGCTCCCAAGGCCACATCACGCTGCAGATCGCGACGCTCGGTGCGATCTGCGTCGCGATCGGGTTCCTGTCCGACACCGCCTGGGCGCTCGCATCGGGCACCGCACGCGAATGGCTCGGGCGGTCCTCTCGGCGTCTGGAGTGGATGACGGCGGGCGGCGGCGTGACGCTGATCGCGCTCGGGTTCGGGCTGGCGCTCACGGGCCGCCGGAGCTGACCGGGATCGCGTGAACGGGAGGATCGGCTGAAGCGGAGCGCCGGCATCCTCCTGCACCGCGGGCAGGGCGACGGCCTCGAGGTCCTGCTCGTCCACCCCGGCGGACCCGCCTGGTCCAAGCGAGACGCCGGCGCGTGGTCGATCCCCAAGGGCGAGTACGCCGATGACGAGGACCCGTTCGCGGCGGCCCGGCGCGAGTTCGAGGAGGAATTGGGAACGCCCCCGCCGACGGCGCCCGATGCCGAGCCCGCCGACCTCGGCGAGATTCGCCAGCGCAGCGGCAAGCGAGTGCGCGCGTGGGCGCTCGCCGGCGACCTCGACGCGAGCGGGATCGTCAGCAACACGGTCCCGTTCGAGTGGCCGCCGCGCTCGGGCCGGCTCATCGAGATACCCGAGGTCGACCGCGCCGAATGGTTCGGTCTCGGCGCCGCGCGCGAGAAGATCAACGTCGGCCAGGCGCTGCTGCTGGATCGACTCGAGGAGTTGCTCGCCGGCAACACCGGGTAGCAACGCCGGGTGATCCTCTCCGGCGAGCGCATCGGGCCGACCGCTCACTACACCGGTTACGTGTGGGCGCGCAACGGGTTGTCGCATCCCGAGCTCGAGACGCGCGAAGGCCGCGCGCTGTTCGGCTCGCTACAGCCCGGCATGCTCGTCAGCCGCGCGGCCGGCCAGGCGACGCTCGAGGCCTACCTGCTCGCGCGCCACCGGGCGATCGACGCGCGGCTCGAGCACGCGATCGAGACCGGCGAGGTCAGCCAGGTGATCGAGGTGGCGTGCGGCCTGTCGCCGCGGGGGTGGCGGTTCGCGACGCGCTACGGCGACCGGCTCACGTACGTCGAGGCCGACCTGCCCGAGATGGCGGCGAGCAAGCGGGCGGCGCTCGAGCGGATGGGGTCGCTGAGCGATCGCCACCGGGTCTGCGGGGTCGACGCCCTGCGAGAAGATGACGACGCCGGCAGCCTCGCCGTGGTCGCCTCCGACCTCGATCCGGGCGAGGGGCTTGCGATCGTCACCGAGGGGCTGCTCGGGTACCTCTCGACCGACGCGGTGCTCGAGCTGTGGCGCCGGTTCGCGCGGACGCTCGACGGATTCGCCGCCGGGCGCTACCTGTCCGACCTGCATCTGGGTGGGACGGTCACGCCGCAGGTGCGCGCGTTCCGGGTGCTGTTGGGGGTGTTCGTCCGCGGGCGCGTGTACCTGCACTTCGAAGACGCTGCCGACGCCGAACGGGCGCTTCGCGCGGCCGGGTTCGCCGAGGCTCGCGTGCGACCCGCCGTCGACGTCGTGGACGGCGATCGAGGGCGAGGCGGCGACCTCGCTAACATCCTTGAGGCGTCAATCAACTTACCTCCGGAGGCGTCCAAGACATGATTTCCGCGACCCTGTACAGCGACCCGGCCTGCCCGTGGGCCTACTCCGAGAGCCCCGCGCTCCGCGTTATCGAGTGGCGCTACGGCGATCAGCTCGACTGGCGCCTGGTCGTCGTCGGGCTGACCGAAGAGGCGTCGCAGTACGCGGCTCGCGGCTACTCGCCGATCCGCGGCGCGCTCGGCGCGGCGCGGTTCCGCACCCGCTACGGGATGCCGTTCGCGCCGGCGCCGAAGGCACGGCTGAGCGCGACCTCGCGCGCGTGCCGCGCGGTCGTCGCCGCGCGCATGACATACCCCGGTAGCGAGTGGCGGGTGTTCCGCGCGATCCAGCTCGCGAACTTCAACACGCCGCTGATCCTCGACGACGACTCGAACCTCGCCGACGCCCTGCGCGGTATCCCGGGGATCGACGCCGACCAGCTCGTCGGTCTGATCGACGCTCCCGAGGTCGTCGAGGCCTACCGCGCCGACAAGGATGAGACCCGTCGGGCCGAAGGTTCCGCCGCCGAGCTGCAGGGCAAGACCTCGACCAGCGACGGCCCTGTCCGGTTCACCGCGCCGTCGATCGTGTTCGAGCGCACCGGCACTCGCCTCGTCGCCGGCGGGTTCCAGCCGGCGGAGGCCTACGACATCCTGGTCGCGAACATCGATCCGAAGCTCCACCGCGAGCCGGCGCCCGAGACGCCGGCGCCGTTGCTCGAGCGCTTCAACGACGGCCTGACCACCCAGGAGGTCGCCGCGCTCATGGCGGGGAACAACGAGTCGCCTGACCGCGCCGCGGCTGAGGCGGCGCTGCTCGAGCTCGTCGGTACCGGCGAGGCGATCCGCCATCCGCTCGGCGACGACGCCGTGTGGCAGTCGTCGACCGCCACCGAGCCGATGGTCTTCGATTCGGCTCGCGCGCTCGCCGTCGGCTGACCCGGCGCCCGTAGACTCGCGAGGACGTTCGACCCGAGCACACTCCCGCTACCGATCGTCCAGGCGCCGATGGCCGGCGGGCCGTCGACACCGGCGCTGGCGATTGCGGTGAGCGACGCCGGCGGCCTTGGCTTCCTGGCCGCCGGCTACAAGCGTGCGGACGCCGTCAGCGACGAGATGCGGACCGTGCGGGCCGCCACGTCCGCGCCGTTCGGGGTCAACGTGTTCGTGCCGACCCCGGCGCCTGCCGACCCCGCGACCCTGCGCGGCTACCTCGAGCGGATCGGTCCCGAGGCCGAGCGCCAGGGCGCGGAGCTCGGCGAGCCGCGGTTCGAGGACGACGACTACGAGGCCAAGCTCGAGGCGGTGTATGAGGAGCGACCAGCGGTCGTGTCGTTCACGTTCGGCTGTCCGGACCCGGCGGTGGTGGATCGGCTACATGGAGTCGAGATTGCCGCGTGGGTCACGGTGACGAACGTGGCGGAAGCACTCGTCGCGCGCGAGGCCGGCGCGGACGGGTTGGCCGTGCAGGGCAGCGAGGCCGGCGGTCATCGCGGCGGGTTCGTCGACGACGGGTCCGACGAAGGCGGGGTCGGGCTGCTCGCGCTGCTGCGGGTCCTCGCGTGTGCGACGCCGCTCCCGATGGTGGCCGCCGGCGGGATCGCCGACGGCGCCGCGCTCGCCGCCGTCCTGTGCGCCGGCGCGACCGCGGCCGCGATCGGCACAGCGCTGATGCTCGCGCCCGAGGCCGGAACCCCGGAGGCGCAGCGAAGAGCGCTCGTCGAGCGCCGGCCGACGCGCGTGACGCGCGCGTTCACCGGGCGGCCGGCGCGCGGGATCGTCAACCGGTTCATGACCGAGCACTCAGGCGCGGCCCCGACCGGGTACCCCGAGATCCACCACGTCACGAGCCCGCTCCGCGCCGCCGCCCGCCTCCGGGGCGACGCCGACGCGTTCAACCTGTGGGCAGGGCAGGCCCACGAGCTCGCACAGGCACGGCCGGCGGCTGAGATCGTCCGCGGGATCGCGGCCCACGCGCGGGCCGTCCTCGATCGGGTCAGCGCGGACCAACGCGGTCTAGATACCAGTGCCGGCCGCCGCTGATCAGCCGGCTCGCCTCCTCGGCGTCCTCGCGGCGGTTCGGCACCAAGGTGAACCGGGTGATCGTGCGCTGCGCGCCGGCCTGGTCTGAGTAGAGGAGCTCGACCGAGATCGGCTCCTGCTGGGAGATCGCGCGCGCGACCTCGTCGTGGGCGGGATCGCTCCGGTCGCGGATCGCCCCCTGCCACAGGCCGATGTCGCCGGCCGGGATGTAGAGGTCGCGGGTCTGGAGTCGGAGGTCGGCCTCGGCGAGGTGGTCGACGTTGTTGCGCAGGAGGCCCGTGCGCACGCCCCAGCCCTGACAGACGCCGATCCCCGCGCCGACGTTGCGCAGGCTCATCACCAGGTAGATCAGTCCGTCCACGTTCTCGGCCATGGCGTGGCCGCCGCCGACGTGGACCCAGTGCTCGTCGACGAACATGATCTTCTGCTCGGGGTCCACCCCGAGCCGCGACTGGACGAGCAGCGGCCGGCGCTGCTCCTGGAGCGCTAGCTCGGCGATCCGCGCCGAGCGGTTCGACGAACGGACCGCCGCGAACGTCGCCACCGCGAGCACCAGCGTCCCCGCGCCGGTCGCCAGCGAGGAGACCGTTTCCCAGTCGGCCACTGCACCTACCCGCCGGTGAACGCCGGCGCGCGCTTCTCGACGAACGCCGCCGTGCCCTCGAAGAAGTCCTTCGTGCGTCCGAGCGCGTGCTGGAGCTCGGCCTCGAGGTCGAGCTGGGCGTCGAGGTCGCCGTAGATGAATTGGTTGAGCGCGCGCTTGCTCGCCGCATAGGCGCGAGTGGGGCCGGCGGCCATGCGCTGCACGAGCGCCTCGGCTTCGTCCATGAGGCGGTCGTCGGGGTGGACCCAGTTGACGAGGCCCCACTCGAGCGCCTGCGGGGCCGGGATTCGCTCGCCGAGCATCGCCATCTGGAACGCGCGCGCCCGCCCGACCGCGGGCGGCACGAACGCGGTCGACCCGCCGTCCGGCATCAGGCCGATGTTGACGAACGCCAGCCCGAAGAATGCCGACTCGGCGGCCATGATCAGATCGCACGCCAGCGCCAGGGAGCAGCCGATCCCGACCGCGGGGCCGTTGACCGCCGCGATCACCGGCTTCTCGAGGCGCCGCAGGCCGGCGATCGCCGGGTGATAGACGTCGTGGAGCTCCTTGTGGATGTCGGGCATCCCGTCGTCGGCGAGATCGAAGCCGGCCTTCAGGTCCGCGCCCGAGGAGAAGCCGCGCCCGGCACCGGTGATCAGCACGGCTCTCACCGAGTCATCAGCGGCGTCGCGCTCGATGATCGTCCGCAGGTCGAACCCGAGCTGCGGCGTCCACGCGTTGAGCGAGTCCGGGCGATTGAGGGTCAGGCGCCCGACGCCGCCGGACTGCTCCCAGATGATCGTCTCGTAGGACAAGTCGACTACTCCTCTCGTTCGAGCTTCAACGGCAGCTTCTCGACGCCGTAGATCCCCGACGGCGTCCCGAACTCGGGCTCGCCGTCGAGCGCGATCGCCGACACGCGTTCGGCCAGGAACGCGAGCGCCTCCTGCATCTCGGCCCGCGCGAGATTGGCGCCGACGCAGTAGTGGATGCCGGCGCCGAACGTCAGCAGCCGCGCGCCGCCGCGCTCGGCGGCGAGGTCGAACCGGTCAGGCCCGACCCCCTCCCGATTGGCGTGCCAGGCGGACACGAGCACGATCGCGCCGGCGGGGAAGGTCACGCCGCGGTGCTCGACCTCCTCGACCATGATCCGCGCGCTGAACGGCGTGATCGGCTCGAACCGGAGCGCCTCCTCGACCGCGGCCGACGCGAGCCCTCGCGGGTCGCCCCGCAGCAGCGACCATTGGTCGGGGTGCGCCGCGAGCAGCCGGATCGCGTGCGCGAGCTGGCTCTGGCTGGTGTCGACCCCGCCGACCAGGATGTTCAGGACGAGGTTGCGGAGCTCGTCGTCGCTCAGGCGATCGCCGTCTTCTTCTGCCTTGATCAGCGCCGAGATCAGGTCGTCGCCGGGAGCGGGGCGCCGGGCGGCGATGAACCGGTCCTCGTACTCGTAGAACTCGGCAACCGCCTCCTCGATCTCGGCGCGCTCGGTCATCAGGCTGGTCGGATCGAACTGACGCTGGATCACGTTCGACCAGTGGTGGAGGCGGGGCGCGTCCTCGAGCGGAGCCCCCATCACCTCGGCGATCACCAGCGACGGGTACGGCTTGGCGAAGTCACCGATGAACTCGCAGCGACCGTCGGCCGGAACCTGGTCGAGCAGCTGCTCGAGGAAGCGCCGCATCGCCGGCCGGTAGCGATCGGCGGCTCGCGGCGACAGCGCCGGGTTGACGAGGTTGCGCAGCCGACGGTGATCGTCGCCGTTGACCGTGATGATGTTCTTGACGATCTCCTCGCGGAGCGGGCCCTCGGTGATCTGGAAGATGTCGGCGATCGCGAGCCCGGGAAACACCGCGCGGCGGCTGCGTAAGAAGAACTCGCCGGCCTCGCGGTCGAGCACGATGAAACCAAACGGGCTCGCGGCCAGCCAGCCGTCGTGGCCCTCGAGCTCGGCCATCGCGGTGCGATAGCGGTCGCCCCGGAGCTCGGAATTGGTGTGGTCGAAGCTCGGGAGCTCGAGGTCGGCGGCGAGCGGCACGCCGCGAGCATAGTCGTCCCGCAGCCGCCTGAAGGCGCTAGGCCAGCCCGGATCCGACCCAGTCGCTCGGTCCGCGGGTCCCCGGCGGGGCGAAGAAGTAGCCACCCCCTACCGGGGTGATGTAGTCGACCATGGGCTCGGGAGTCAGGCGGTTCTGGATCGTCGCGAACTGGCGAGAGGGATTCTGGTTGAACGCGATGAACATCAAGCCCTGGTCGAGGTCGCCGGCCTGATCGATCCCGCGGTGGTAGTTGTAGCCGCGCCGCAGAAGCCGTTCGTTGGCGGTGGCGTCGGTGCGCGGGTTGGCCAGGCGGATGTGTGCGTTCAGCGGGATGCGGTCGCCGTTCGGGTCGAGGTTGTAGGCGGGATCCTGGTACTCGTTCGTCCCGCCGAGCGGCGCGCCGGTGACCCGGTCGCGCCCGATCATCTGCTCCTGCTCGAGCAGACCAACGCGATCCCAGAACTCCACGTGCATGCGGATCGTGCGCGCCACCATGTAAGTGCCATCGACCGCCCACGCCGGCTCGCCGGCGCCGGGCTGGACCCATATGAGCTCGTTCATCAGCTTGGCATCCCCGACATCCGGATTCGCGGTTCCGTCGCGGAACGCGAACAGGTTGCGGCGGCTGCTTTTCGGGCTGGGGCCTCGCTGCGCGCTCGAGAAGCCGTCCATGGTCCAGCGGATGACCATGGCGCCGGTCACCGCCCGCATCAGCTCGCGGTACGTGTGGACCACGGTGTCGCGCTGGCCGGCGCAGATCTGCACGAGCACGTCGCCGCCGGTGCGGAGGGGATCGAGCGCGTCGTTCGCGAACCCCGGCATCGCTGTCAGGTACCGCGGGCGCAAGGCGCTCATCCCGTAACGATCGTCGAACAGCGATGCGCCGAAGGCGATCGTGACCGTCAGCGAGTCGGGGAGGTTGACATCGCCGAGAATCCCCGAGTCGGGGGGAGGATCGTCGATCCGGGGGACCGAGAAGCGATCGCCCTGGGTCAGCGTCCGCGCCTGGGCGGATAGGGCGACCAGCGCGTCGATCAGCGCGCCCCGAGTCGGCGCGATGCCGTCGAGGGCCACGAACGTGGCCTGATCCGGGCGCGAGGTGAGGATTCCAGCCTGGTGCGGGCCGTCGAACGGAACGCGGACGCCCAGGCCAGGGGTAAGGGCATCCCCGGTCGAGGCCGGCTTCGCGGCGGTGCTCGCGAGTGCCTCCGGCGCCGCCATCGACCCCACGGCGGCGCCGACCCCGCCGGCGCCGAGGGCAGCCACCGAGCGGGTCAGGAAGCGGCGGCGATCGAGCGGTTTCATTGGGACGCCGCGAGCTTGGGGATCTTCGGAGTAGGCGTCGTCTCGAGGCTCCCGGGGATCTGTGAGAGGGGGACGAGCGCACCGGCCAGCGTGCCGTTGAGCAGTTCGCGCTCGCTGAACGTAAGCTGGCCGAGCGTCGGCAAGGTTCCGCCATGGTCGGCCCGCAGGCGCCCGAACACGCCCTGCAGCCGATAAAGCCAGTTGTTCACGTCGAGCAGCGTCCCGTCGCGCTGTTCCAGCACGGGCGTGAGCGTCGAGACAACCTCCTCTGTGGCGGTCAACCCCGCGGCGGTGGCGAGCACGCCGGCCCGGCTCCACGGCACGTCGGTGCCGCTGAGGAAATCGCGCTGGGCGTCCTCGAGGATCTCGTGCGCCCGGGTGGCGTAGTCGAGCGGGTCGATCTGCACCGTGGGCAGGACGCGCTTGAGCGTCCCGACGTCGGCCTGCAGGCGGGTCGCCCACGGCACGAGCGAGGCGGGCGGCGCGCCCGTCCACAGGCCCATCTCGATCCGGTGGAGCCCGGAGAACGACACGGTCGGCGCGCCGGGGCCGGGCAGGGCCTGCGGCAGTCCGTCGATCTGTTCGTCGAGCGTCCCCGGGAGGAGGCCGTAGACCGCGCCCAGATGCAGGTAGTCGCTGAAGGCGACGCCCCACTCACGCTCGGCGCCGGCGCGATCTCCGGCGGCGAGCGCGTCGCGGAGGTTCGGGACCTCGTCGCCGAGCGTCGCGGCCCAGCGCTCGGCGTAGGCGCGGTAGGCGGCCACGGGCGCGGCGAACGCGGCGGGCGAAACCGGAGTCAGCGGGGCTGCCGGTATGGCTCCCGGCGCGGTGCCGTCGTCGGTGTCCGAGCCCTGCTGCTTGGAGATCTCGCTCCCGTACTGCTTGGGCGGGATGCTCGAGCCGACCACCGTGGTGATGTGGACCGGGTACGGGTTGCTCGACGCCGCCACATGGCGGCCCTTTCCGCCCCCGGTCGCGATCACCGCGGCGGCCGCGGCCCCGGCCAGCACCAGCACCGCGAGCAGGCCGACGAGCGCTGCGCGGCCTGAGGGGCGCCGGACGCGGCGCCGGCGTGCCCCCGCCGAGCCTTCCGCGCTCGTGTCGGGTGAAAGCAAGGTCATCAGGACCGCCGGCCAAGGTAATGGCCGGCGACGCACAACTTGTTAACAAGACGTTGCCAGGCCTCCGCAGATTGCAGCGATCAATGCGCTGATTTCAGGAGCGTCGGCGCCGTTTACAACGTGACAACAACTAGGTCACAAGGCGGTCACTCGCGCGCGGCGGCGGCTAGCAAGAGTGGTGCCCCGCGGCGCCCAGGCCGGACGCCGGGGTAATCACCACCGACCAGAGGAGACTTCGATGGCGCGCAAGCGCGTGTTTTCGTTGTTGGCGGCGGCACTCGCTCTAATAGCGGTGTCCGCTGTCGCGGTGGCTCAGGCATCAAGCCCGGGTCACTCGCACCCATCCATTCCCGCACCGCCGACTAACGGCTATCAGGGCGGGAGTGGCGGCGCAAATCTACGCACGGCGACGCCGATCAAGCACCTTGTCGTGATCTTCGACGAGAACATCTCGTTCGATCACTACTTCGGAACGTACCCGTACGCCACCAACCCGTCCGGCGAGCCGCCGTTCCGCGCCGCACCGGGAACGCCGAGGGTGAACGGTCTCACGCAGCAACTGCTCACGCACAACCCTAATACCGCCAATCCGGCGCGGCTCGACCGCTCGCAGGCGGTGACGTGTGACCAGAACCACGGCTACACCGCCGAGCAGAGCGCCTACGACCACGGCCTGCTCGACAAGTTCGTGCAGGACACCGCGGGCAGCGGCTGCACGGACAAGAGCATCGTGATGGACTACTACGACGGGAACACCGTCACCGCGCTGTGGAACTACGCCCAGCACTACGCGCTGAACGACAACTCCTACAGCGAGACGTTCGGTCCCTCTACGCCCGGGGCGATCAACGTGATCTCCGGTAACACGTTCGGAGTGATCTGCGGCCCGTCGTCCTCAACGATCAACGCGCCGACCTGCCCGACGTCGGCTCCGGGAAGCACTCCGGCGAATCCGGGGCACCCACAGGCGCAGGGCCCGGGCACGAACTACAGCGACTCCGACCCCTACTACGACGTCTGCTCGGACACCGAGGACGGGAACACGTCGGGCGCTACGACGATCCAGATGGGCGGCAAGAACGTCGGCGATCTGCTCGACGAGGCCGGGATCAGCTGGGGCTGGTTCCAGGGCGGCTTCGCCAGCCCGAATTACGTGTCCGGCAAGCCGAGCACCGATGACCCGAGCAAGGTCTGCACGGGCGCGCATGACAACGTCGCCGGTGCGAGCGCCACCGACTACTCCGTGCACCACGAGCCGTTCCAGTACTACGCGTCGACGGCGAACCCGAAGCACCTGCCGCCGACGTCGATCTCGGCGGTCGGCCACCAGGATCAGGCGAACCACCAGTACGACATCAAGGACTTCTTCGCGGCAGCCGGTGCCGGGAACCTGCCCGCGGTGTCGTACCTGAAGGCCCCGGAGTATCAGGACGGTCACGCCGGGTACTCCGACCCGCTCGACGAGCAGACCTGGCTGGTCAGCACGATCAACCGCCTCGAGAGCCTCCCGAGCTGGAGCAGCACCGCGGTCGTCATCGCGTATGACGACAGCGACGGCTGGTACGACCATCAGGCCGCGCCGGTCATCAACCAGTCGCAGACCTCGCTCGACACGCTGTCCGGCACGGGCCAGTGCGGGGCCAACGCGGCCGACGTCCCCAGCGGCCAGCAGGGCCGCTGCGGTCCCGGCATGCGCCAGCCGCTCCTGGTCGTCTCGCCGTACGCCCGCCGCAACTACGTGGATTCGGCTCTGACCACGCAGGCGTCGGTGGTGCGGTTCATCGAGGACAACTGGCTGGGTGGCGAAAGCGTCGGCGGAGGCTCCGATGACGCCAGCGCCGGCACCCTGGACGGAATGTTCCAGTTCAGGTGGCCTAGCGGTCCGCGGCTGTTCCTGAATCCGAGCACCGGCGAGTCGGTCGGCTGGAGCAGTGACGTCAGGAAGCGCTAGCTGCATCCTGAGTCGTCTCTCGGGGCCGTCGCGGCGTTCGCCGCGACGGCCCCGAGGCGTTCACTGAGACAACTGAGGGGCGAGCGTGTTGGCGAGCCAGGCGACGATCGGCTGGATATCGCCGGGGTCGACGTTGTGCGCTGCGTCCGACTCGCGGTACTCGACGCCGAACCCGGCCTGCTCGAGCAGCTCGTGCGCCCGGCGCGCGAACGCCACCGGGATCACGGGGTCCTGGCGGCCGTGGGCGATGAGGACCGCGGTGTCCGTGCGATCGGACAGCGACGGCTCCCAGCCCTCGACGGTCGGAATGAAACCGGAGACCGCGAGGATCCCGGCCGGCGCCGGCCGATCGCCGCCGAGGCCGAGCGCGTAGCTCATCACGGTCCCCATCGAGAAGCCGCCGAGCACGGTCCGCTCGGGCACGATCCCGGTTCGCTCCCACAGCGAGTCGTGGAACGCCGCGAGCTCGGCGTAGGCGGCGCGGAAGCTGTCGAGGTCCGGATAGCCGACTCGCGGGACGAGGTACCAGTGATAGCCCGGCGAGCCCGCGAGGCGGAGCGGTGCCCGCGGGGCGACGACGTGGAGCCGTCCCTCGGGATCGAGCACGGGGGCGAGCCCCATCAGGTCCTGCTCGTCGCTTCCGCGGCCGTGGTGGAGGACGAGCAGCCCCTGCGGCTCGCCTTGGGCGGGTCGTTCGATCGCGGTCAGCGCCATCGCGTGCAGGGTAAACCCCGCCGGCTTCCTACACTCCCTCGTGTGGCGCCCAATCCTTTGAAAGCCGCACGCGCGATCCCGATGGTTCGCCTGCTGACCGCGGCTCAGGTGGTATTGCTCGCGCGCCGGCACTGGCACCGGCTCGACGCGCACGAGCGCCGTCGGCTGCTGACGCTCGTGCGCGTCGCCGGCGGGCGCCGGGGGAAGCTCACGGCGGGCGAGCGCCTCGAGCTCGCCAGGCTGATCGCCAAAGCCGACCCGAAACTGTTCGCCGGGCTCGTCGTCAAGCAGTTCTCGCCGGTGCCGCTGCCGCGGGTTGGGAAGAAACGCTGACTATTTCCGAGTTTCTTCCCACACGCTAGGTCCGGGCGAACGGGGGCGAACGGGGGCCTCCCCGGGCGCCCGGGGCGGTCCGCGTGTCAGTCGGTGATCAGGACGTGCCCCGGCTGGGCCGCGACGCGCTCGAGCCACGCGCCGATCGCCGGGTAGGGATCGAGCTCGAATCCCGCTTCCGGGGCGACGTGGGTGTAGGCGTACAGCGCGATGTCGGCGATCGAGTAGCGCTCGCCGACGAGGAAAGTGCGGTCGGCCAGGTGCCGCTCCATCGCGTCTAGCGCCGCGATGCTGCCGCGTCGCTTGGCCTCGGCGTCGGCTTGCGAAGGAGTGATCCCGGCGATCGCCCAGAACCGCGCGACCGCAATGTACGGCTCGTGGCTGTACTGCTCGAAGAAGAGCCACTGCAGCACCTGCGCGCGCTCGAACTGATCCTCTGGGAGGTACGGGGTGCCCTCGGCGAAGTAGAACATGATCGCGTCCGACTCGCCCATCGAACGGCCGTCGTCGAACACGAGCGTCGGAACCCGCAGCGCCGGGTTGAGCGCGCCGAGCAACTCGAGGCGGCGTGAGCGGTCGATGACGTCGACCTCGCGCCGCTCGTACTCGATCCCCAGATGCGCGAACAGCTGGCGGACCTTGTAGCAGTTGCCTGACACGCGGGAGTCGTAGAGCAGCACGGTTGCTGGTGTGTACCAGCCGGCGCCGCTGATGACTACGGGCGAGTTGCTAACGAGTATTCGAAAGACGGGCTTGCGAATCGCGCCTGCGCCGGGCCGGGCCGGCCCGGGTCGGTGTGACGGCGCATGACGCCGACGACGGCGCGACCACGGCCACGGTGGCCGTCATCGCCACGAGCGAAGCGAACACACGTCGCCGGCGCCGCCCGCGCCGCGCGCCCATCGGGACCACGTGCCGTAGCTCATAGCCGAGGAGATGCTGGTAGTGCCGCACATTGGGCCCGGCGCCAAGCGCCCCGAATGGCCCTCCACCGTCGGCGAGGAGGTATTGGACGCGCCGCGCGATCAGGAGTCGAACGAGGTGGTCGTGGAGCGCCCACCTGGCCTCGTGGCTCCGCGCCACGGCCGCCCCGATCAGGCACACCGTGTCGTCGATCACCGTCGCTGCCATCGCCAACGGCCGGCCGTGTGCATCGCGGGCCACCATGACCGTTGTCTCCGGCCGCTGCGCCATCGCGCAGATGCGCATGACCAACGCGTGAAAGTCCTCCTCGGCCCAGGTCGGCCGCCAGTGCTCGAGCACGTGCGCGATCTCGTCCGTGGCGCCCCGCCCGTCGGCGACCACCTCGCACCGGATGCCGGCCGCCGCGGCTCTCCGGAGGTTCGTCCTGACCGCCTGGCGCCGGCGTCCGCGCAGGTAGTCGGTGTGATCGGTCGGGAGGCACAGAAGCCCGCGGCAAAACCGCTGGCGCGGGATGATCCACCAGGCGCGCCCCCCGAAGTACTCGTCGAGCGCCTGCCCGGCAGGCGTGGCTGACAGGGTCACGTATTCGGTGGGGGTTCGCAGGAGAAGCGCGATCAGCGCGACCAGGCGGCGCGGCCGCCGCACGGCCGCAGCGACCAGGCGTGTCACGGGCCGCGGCCGAATCGCGTGGGCATCCAGCGGCAACGCGCTGGCGGCCACGATCCACGGGCCGCCGTATCGGAGCCGGCGATCCGGCTCCTGCTGCAAACGTCGTTCGTTAGGTCTCAACCTAACACCAAAAACGGACGCTGCATTCCCGTGCTTGCGCGCCGAGTCCACCCTTGACTGACACGCATCCGTAAGTCTAGACTTACCGTTAGTGCACGCTTACCAATACCAGCAGGCGCTCGAGGCTCTCGGCGATCGGACGCGACGCGAGATCTTCGAGCGGCTCACCGACGGCCCACGCGCGGTGGGTCAGCTCGCACAGGAGCTTCCGATCAGCCGTCCCGCGGTCTCGCAGCACCTGAAGGTGCTCAAAGACGCCGGGCTCGTATTCGACCGCCCGGCGGGGACGCGGCGCGTCTACCAGGTCGATCCGGCGGCGGTCGCGGCGCTGCGCGAGTACTTCGACTCGTTCTGGGGCCAAGCGCTGGCGAGCTTTCAGGCCGCTGCCGAGACCGCCCCCGAGGACCCATCACCAGAGGAGGAGCGCAAATGAGCACAGGCACAGCCGTCCGTCACGGGATCACCGTTGCCGTTGCGCAGGACAAGGCGTTCTCGACGTTCACCGCGGACATCAACCGCTGGTGGCCGCGCGAGCATCACATCGGGCGCGCCGAGCTCGACGAAGCGATCATCGAGCCGCGCGAAGGAGGACGCTGGTACGAGCGCGACGTCGATGGCAGCGAGTGCGATTGGGGAAAGGTCGTGCTGTGGGATCCGCCGTCGAGGCTCGTGCTCAGCTGGCAGATCTCCGGCGAGTGGGCCTACGACGCTGACCTGTGGACCGAGCTCGAGGTCACGTTCACGCCCGAGGGTCCGGACCGAACCCGCGTCGACCTCGAGCACCGCGGGCTTGATGCCTACGGCGACAAGGCCGACGAGATGCGCGACCTGTTCGACTCGCCCGGGGCGTGGCCCGAGTCGCTCGAGCGGTTCGCCGCCGCGGCGGTGGCCTAGCGTCCGAGCGGGTCTACGCGGCGTTCGGTCGCCGCGCCGGCGCGGCGGTCCGCCCGAACAGCGGGCCGGCCGCGTCGTTGGCCCAGATCAGCGCCTCGAGGTACATATCCCCGGCGCCGCGGATGACCTTCTGGGCGCGATCGAAGTCGCCGGCCTCGAGCGCGGTCACGCACGTGAGCAGCGAGCCCTTGTCGCCCGAGCGTGACACGAGCGCATCGCGCATGTCGGCCGGAAACGGAATCATCGCGACCACGGCCTCGATCGGGGCGTCCATCAGCGCATCGATCACCGAGAACAGACCGAGCGTGAACAGCTCTCCGGGGCGCGGACCGGCGAGCTGCTCGCCGGCGAGCTCGCAGAAGCGCGCCCGGACGAGCGCGGTGACGGTCAGCTCCGGCGGCTTGCCGTCGATGCTGGCGAGCACCGTGAGCGTCGCCCAGCGCCTCAGATTCTCGACTCCGAGCAGCGCCAGCGCCTGACCGATCGAGCTGATCTCGAACCGCAGCCCGAAGAACGCGGAGTTGATGTAGCGGAGCAGGCGGAAGCTGAGCGCAACGTCGCGGCTGATCTTGCGCTCGAGCGCCGCGAGCTGCACGGTCGGATCCTGGAGCGCGGCTACGACGTCGAGCATCGACGCACGGTTGGCGACGATGCCGCGGTTGTGCACGAGCTCGGGCTGGCAGAAGAAGAATCCCTGGAACAGGTCGCAGCCCTGCTCGGCGCACCAGGCGTGGTCCTCGTGGCTCTCGACCTTCTCGGCGAGCAGGGCTACCCCGTAAGGGCGCAGGCGCTTGATCTCGCGGGTCATGCCCTCGCGGCCAATCGCGAGCAGGTCGAGCTTGACCACGTCGACGAGCCCGAGCAGCCGCTCGGCGCTGACCGTGTACTCGAAGTCGTCGAGCGCGAGCCGGTATCCCTTGCGCTTGAGCTCGATCAGCGCGTGCACGAAGCGCTCGTCGAGCAGCTCGTCCTCGAGGATCTCGAGCCCGACCACGCTCGGCGGCAGCGTCTCGGCCAGGCCGCTGAGGACGAACTCGCGCGAGACATTGACCCACGCCGGGTTGAGGCCAACGAGCCGCTCGAGCCCGATCTCGGTGAACGAGTTGAGCACCACCGACGCGGTCGCGCCCTCGGGGTCGGCGATCAGCGCGTGGCTCGCGTCGCCATCCCGGAACAGCAGCTCGTACCCGGCGACCTCGAGGGTCCGGTTGAAGATCGGCTGTCGTGCGACGAATACCTCTGCCATGGGTGCGCGGTGTGGATCTACCGCTTTACGCCTCATCGACCTCCCGCCGGAGAACCTGAACCCCGACGGTTCGGATGCTGACCGACGTTCGACGACCATTACGCTTCGTCGTGACGTGAGCGCGACGACCAAGAGCCGCCATGCGGTGGGGCGCGGGCGTCGTCATTCCCCGGTGCGGCCGATCCCCCCGGTCCCGTTCTGGCGTCTGCGCCTGGTCGCGTTCTTCGTCGGGGCGTCGAGCCTCGGTGCGGAGATCGCGGCGGCGCGCCTGCTCGCCCCGTACTTCGGGGCCTCGACGATCATCTGGGCGAACACGATCGCCACCGTGCTCGTCGCCCTGTCGGTCGGCTACGCCGTCGGCGGGCGGATCGCCGACCGCCGCGCGGACATGCACGGCCTGTGCGCGATCGTGCTGTGCGCCGCGGTGCTGCTCGCGATCGTGCCGTTCGTCGCGGACCCGTTCCTGCGCGAGGCGGTCAGGGCGCTGGGCGCGCTGTCGGTCGGCGGGTTCGCCGGGTCGCTCGCGGCCGTGCTCGCGCTGGTCGCGGTCCCGGTGCTGCTGCTGGGCATGGTTTCGCCGTACGTCAACCGGCTCGCGGTGGATCGCGTAGCCGAGACCGGGACGGTCACCGGAAGGCTGTACGCGATCTCGACCGCGGGGTCCCTCGTCGGGACGTTCCTGGCGGCGCTGCTGCTGATCCCGCTGATCGGGACCCACCGCACCTTCCTGGTCTTCGCGGTGGGGCTCGCGCTCGCGGCCGCGATCGGCGCGGGCTCGTGGCGGTTCCTGGTCGTCGCCTGCGCGATCGCGGCGCTGCTCGCGGTGCCGCCCGCGGCGGTCGGTGCGGACGTCGTCGGGGCGAAGGTGATCTTCTCGACCGAGACCCCGTATCAGTACGCGCGCGTGCTCGAGTTCCCGACCGGCGAGCGGTGGCTCGAGCTGAACGAGGGCGTCGCGGTTCACTCGGTCTACCGCCCCTGGAGCTACCTGAGCGGTGGCTACTGGGATGACTTCCTGGTGCTGCCCTTCGCGGTCGAGCCGGCCGCGCCCCGGCGGATCGCGATCCTCGGCGACGCCGCGGGCACGGTGGCGCGCGCGTACGGCCGTTATTTCCCGCACACGCGCGTGGACGCCGTCGAGATTGACGGCGAGCTGACCAAGATCGGCGAGCGCTACTTCGGACTGGGCGGGCCGAACCTGCACCTGTACACGGCCGACGCGCGGCCGTGGCTCGAGATGAGCAAGGCGCACTACGACGCGATCTTCCTTGACGCCTACCGCCAGCCCTACATCCCGTTCTACCTGGTCACGCGCGAGTTCTTCGAACTCGTCCGCCAGCACCTGAATCCGGGCGGCGTGGTGATCGTCAACGTCGGGCACCTGCCGGGTTCGGACGGGCTCGAGCGGGTGGTGTCGGCGACGCTGCACGCGGTGTTCCCGATGGTCGCGCGCGACCTGGTCAGCGACACGAACTCGCTCGTGGTGGCGAGCACGGAGCCGGTGTCGGCCGTGGCGATGATCGAGCGAGCCCAGCGCCTTCCAGTCGAGCTCCAGGACGTCGCAGGCCGGGTCGGCGGGCGAATCGCGCCGGCGCTCACTGGCGGTCAGGTCTACACCGACGACAAGGCCCCGGTGGAATGGCTGACCGATCTGTCGATCCTGCAATATGCGATCGGGAAGCGATGAGCCTGATCACGGCTGACGAACTTCATGCCGGCGAGCCGCCCGTGCTCCTCGACGTCCGCTGGGAACTAAGTCCCCACCCGCCCCGGCCACCCGGATGGCCCCTGTATCTGGAGGGCCATATCCCGGGCGCCGCGTTCGTCGATCTCGATGCAGCGCTCGCCGGCCCTCCGGGCGCCGGCGGCCGCCACCCGCTCCCGGACGCCGAGGTGTTCGGCGACGCGATGCGGGCCGCGGGCGTATCGGCGGACCTAACCGTGGTCGCCTACGACGCCGGGAACTCGGTGGCGGCAGCGCGGGCGTGGTGGCTGCTCCGGTACTTCGGTCACCCGGACGTGCGTGTTTTGGATGGGGGTTTCAGTGGTTGGCAGGCCGCCGGGTACGCCATCGAGCGAGGTGTGACCGCAGCCGAGCCGGGCGATTTTGTCCCGCAACCCGGCGGGATGCCGTTGCTCGACGGCGCCGCTGCCGCCGCGCTCGCGCAGGACGGCGTCCTCATCGACGCACGCGCGCCGGCGCGCTTCCGCGGCGAGCACGAGCCGATCGACCCGGTCGCTGGGCACATCCCGAGCGCGGTCAACCTGCCGGCGCCGGACCTCGTCGGCGAACAAGGGCGATTCCTCGCGCCCGACGAACTACGCGCCCGGTTCTCAGCGCTCGGCGCCGAATCGGCGGCCTCCGTCGGGGCCTACTGCGGGTCGGGTGTCGCGGCGTCCTACGAGGTGCTCGCGCTGTCGCTCGCCGGAATTCCCGCGTCGCTCTACGTCGGCTCGTGGAGCGACTGGATCACGGACCCGGATCGGCCGGTGGCGACGGGGGAATGACCGCCGGCGCCGGCGGCCCGTCCTGGATCACCCGCACGCCGCCCTTTGGCGCGAGCGTGATCCCGCGGAACTGGACCTTCGCCGGCTTGCGGTCGACGGCCGCGAGCGCCGCGCGCTCGAGCACGCGGGCGATCACGATCCGCATCTCCATCAGCGCGAAGCTCGCGCCCAGGCAGCGGCGCGTCCCGCCGCCGAACGGGATCCACGTGTAGGTATCGGGCGGGTCGTCGACGAGGAACCGCTCCGGTCGGAACGCTCCGGGGTCCGGATACAGGTCCGCGCGGCGGTGGATGATGCGGATCGACGGGTTGATCTCGACCCCAGGCGGGACCGCGTAGCCGTTCACCCGAAACGGCTCCCCGCGGACCACCCGGCCGACGCCCGGGATCACCGGTCGCAGCCGCAGCGATTCCTTGACGACCGCATCGAGGTAGCGCTCGTCGCCCTGGCGCGCGCGCTCGCGCACGGCCGGGTTATGCAGCAGCAGGTCAAGGCACCACGCGAGGCCGGTGGCGGTCGTCTCGTGTCCAGCGAGCAGGAGCGTCACAAGCTCATCCCGCACCTCCTGATCCGACAGCCGCTGTCCGTCCTCGTCCTGCGCGAGCAGCAGCGCCGAGAAGATGTCGTCGCGCTCGTCAAGCGCGTCGAGGTCGGCGCGCCGGCGCTCGATCTCCGCATACAGCACCTCGTCGACGGCCTCGCGGGCGGCCGCGAACGGCGCGGGCACCGCGGCCTGGTCGCCCCGGATCGACGGCAGTGCCGCGAGCAGCATCATCGCCCTCGGCCGGGCGAGCGGCTCGAGCAGCGCCCGCAGGCGCCCGCGGAGCTCCTGCTCCTCGGCCCCCTGCGCGTACCCGAACACCGCGCGAAGGATCACCCGCAGCGTCAGCGACTGCATGCTCGGCAGCAGAGAGAACGGCTCGCCGACCGGCCACGAGTCGATCTCGAGGTCGGTGCAGGAGCGCATCGCCTCGGCGTGCGCGAGCATCCGCCGGCCGTGGAACGGCGCACCCATCAGCCGTCGGTGGCGGAGGTGCTGCCGGCCGTCGAGCAGGAGCACCGACCGCTCGCCGACGATCGGCCCGAGCATCACGTTGGCCTCGCCGGCGCGGAGCTGTTCAGGCGGCCCCTGGAACAGCTCCTTGATCAGCGCGGGGTGGAACACCATCACGAACCGCTCGTCGAACAGCGTCCCGAACGTCACCGCGTCCCCGTAGCGGCGCCGGCACGCGTCGATGAACCGAGGCCCGGCGAACATGAAGCCGATCGTCTGCAGCGCGCGCGGCAGGCGCGGACCGGGGGGAAGGCCGTGTTCCCTGGTGGACATCCTCACCAGCGATCGTTGCACACGGGCAGGCCCGGCTCAGGAGGGCCGGCTCGGGGCCTGCGATGCCGCCGCCTTGACACCGAGGTCAGCAAGCGTCAGCGGATGTGCCGGCGGGTCCGTGAGCGGCCGGGTGGTGGTCACCTTCAGGTCGGGGTCGACGTGGAGCAGTTCGCCGGACTCGAGCGCGCGCCAGCCCGCGTCCTCGTCCATCCGCTCGCTCGCCACGACCACGGCGGGACGGTCGGCGAGGTCCCCTGAGCGAACCCTCATCGAGCCGCGTGCGCTCGCGTGCTCGAGGTGGCGCTCCCCGGTCGGGCCGCCGGCGGCGCGCTCGAGCACGAACAGCTCGTGGACGTCCGGATACCGGAGCGCCCAGAGCTCGGAGTCGGTGATGAGGATGATGTTGAGCGCGAACACGGGAAGGTTCTGGGCGATCCAGCTCGTTGCGCGGACGATCGCCCCGCCGATGTCTCCGTCGCGCTCGATCTCCCTGGTGATCAGCGCGAAGTAGCGCTCGGAATCGGTCTGGCCGTGGACGAGGTCGGCGGTGTCGCCGAGCTCGGGCTCGATTCGCTCGGGGTCTCCTATGACGCCGTTGTGGGCGAACAGCCGGTTGCGCTGCTCGAACGGATGCGTGTTCTCCGGGCTGACCGCCCCGGTCGACGCGTACCTGACGTGCGCGACGAACGTCCTCGAGCTGACCTCGCGTGCCTCCTGCGCGAACGCCTGGTCCTCGTAGGCGGCGAGCGGCTGCTTGGAGACAATCGGGTGGCCGGCGGCGTCGAACGTTCCGAGGCCGGTTCCGTCGGGCTCGCGCCGGCTCTGCTGCGCGAGCGAGTCGGGAGCCTCGAGCAGCCAGAAAGTGGCGCGGACCGGTTCGCGCCCACCGCTCATGCCGAACAGGCGGCACACGCCCGCGACATTAGCGCAGCCACTGTCAATGTAATTTCAAAGTCGTGCCCTATCGTGGACGCAGGACACGAGAAAGGTAATGCCGTGATGAAGCTCCTGCGCACAGTCTCCACCCAGCGTCTGCTCGCGATAATCGCCGGATTGGTGATCGCGGTCGCCGGCGGCACCGCGATCGCGTTCGCGGCCGCGGGCAACGGACCCACCCCGCCCCGTGAGTCGCTCGCCACGGCGCTCCACCAGGCCGGCGCGGCACCCGCGGTGACCGCGCTCAGCGCCAGGATCAGCTTCACCGACAACCTGATCGACTCGACCGCGCTCGAGGGATCGGATCCGATCCTCAGCGGCGCCAGCGGGCGCCTGTGGCTGTCGACCACGACGCATCAGCTCCGCCTCGAGCTCCAGGGCCAGAACGGCGACGCCCAGGTCCTGGTCGACAACGGCGCGTTCTCGATCTACGACCCGATGTCGAACACCGTGTACAAGGGCACGCTGCCGACCGGGTCGGGTAGCTCCAAGGCGGCCGGCAACTCCGGCACCGAACCGATCCCGTCGGTCGCCGAGATCCAGTCGCAGCTGAACCAGCTGATGCAGCACGTCGACATCGGCGGACCGTACCCGCGGAACGTTGCCGGCCAGCCGGCGTACAAGGTCGTGCTCACGCCCAAGCACTCGGGCGGCCTGCTCGGGAGCGTCCAGCTCGCGTGGGACGCGACCCACGGCGTTCCGCTCGGGATCGCGCTCTATTCGACGAGCAGCAGCAGCCCGGTGCTCGAGCTCAAGGCCACCCACATCTCCTACCGGGCGGTTTCCGCTGGCGTGTTCAAGATCACCGCGCCGGCCGGGGCGAAGGTCGTCAGGATCTCCTCGCCCACGCACGCCGCCCGCGGCGCGATCGCAAAGGCTCACGCCAAGTCAAGGAAGGCCTCCGAGATCACCGGCCCGGCCGCGGTCCAGGCCCACCTGCCGTTCACGCTCGCCGCTCCGGATCATCTCGACGGCCTGCCGCGGCAATCGGTGCGGCTGCTCGACTGGGGCGGAAGCCCGGCGGCGCTGGTCACCTACGGCCAGGGCCTCGGCGGGATCGCGGTGATCGAGCAGAGCTCCTCCGGCCAGTCCTCTTCAGGGCAGCCAGGCGGGTCTTCAGGTGGCCTCAACCTCCCCACGATCTCGATCAACAACCACAGCGCGCAGGAGCTGCCGACCGCGCTCGGCACGGTACTGCGCGTCCCAAGCGGCGGCGTCGAGTACACGCTGATCGGATCGGTGCCGCCGGCCGCGGCGGAAGCGGCCGCGACGAAGCTCGTGCCCTGAGCGACGTGACGGGTACGACCCCCGGCACCTCCCCCCCGGAGGAGCGCCTCGCCCCCGGCGCTGCTGCGCCCATCGAGGTCCGCGGTCTCGTCAAGCGCTATGGAGAGCTCGAAGCCGTCGCCGGCGTGGACCTGACCGTCCACGCCGGCGACGTATATGGATACCTCGGTCCGAACGGCGCCGGCAAGACGACCTCCCTGCGGATGATGCTCGGGTTGATCCGACCGACCGCCGGGAGCGTTCGGCTGTTCGGCCGCGATCCCCAGGAGACCGTGCAGGCGCTCGACGGCGTCGCCGGATTCGTCGAGGCGCCGACCTTCTATCCGTACCTCACCGGGAGGCGCAACCTCGAGCTGCTCGCCGGGTTCGACGGGGGCGACGCCCGCGACCGGATCGACTACGCGCTCGAGACGGTCGACCTGACCGACCGGGCCCGCGACAAGATCGGCGGCTACTCGCACGGGATGCGCCAGCGGATCGGGATCGCGGCGGCGCTGCTGCGCGATCCGAAGCTGCTGCTGCTCGACGAGCCGGCCACCGGCCTTGACCCCGCCGGGATGCGCGACATGCGCCTGCTGATCCGGCGTCTCGCCGATCAGGGGATGACCGTGCTGCTGTCGAGCCACCTGCTCGCCGAGGTCGAGGAGCTGTGCAATCGGGTGGCGATCGTCCGCACCGGCAGGATCGTGTACGAGGGCGCGATCGCCGACCTCAAGCGCGGCGCCGGCGCGACCTACCGGCTGTCGAGCACCGACGACGAGCGCGCGATCGCGGTGTGCCGAGCCCAGCCGGGGATTGCCGACGTCAGGGTCGTCCACGGGTCGATCTCGTTCGCGGCCGACGAGACGGCGGTCGCCGATCTGTCGCAGGCGCTGATCGAGGCGGGCGCGCTGATCCATTCGCTCGCGCCCCAGAGCGTCACGCTCGAGGACCTGTTCTTCTCGCTCACCGAGGGCGACGGCGTCGTCAACGCGGGGTTGCCGGCGGGCGTGGGTGCGCCCGCGGAGGCCTCGCGATGAGCTCGGGTGTCGGCGCGGCGGATCGGACGCGCTTGCGCCCGGGCGCCACGGCCGGTGCGCCGGGGCGCTCGCGGTCGCGCCCGGGGGTCGCGACCGTGTACCGGTGGGAGCTGTTCAAGCTCCGCCACCAGAAGCGGACCTACCTCGGGCTCGGGGCGGCCGCGCTGGTCCCGATCCTGTTCGTGGTCGCGATCCACTTCCGCCACCGCCGCGGGGGCGGCGGCGACTTCGCGTTCGCGTCGTACCTGTCCAAGAGCGGGCTCGTCGTCCCGCTGGTGCTGCTCCTGTTCGGCGCGGTGTGGATGTTCCCGCTGATCACCGCACTCGTCGCCGGCGACATCTTCGCCTCCGAGGACCACAACGGCACGCTCAAGACCGTGCTGACGCGCTCGCTCGAGCGCTGGCAGATCTTCGCCGGCAAGGCGCTCGCCACCGCCACCTACGCGATCGCCGCGATCTTCATCTCCGGGACCGTGGGGGTGGTCGCGGGGAGCATCCAGTCGGGGTTCAACTCGGTGCAGACGCTGTCGGGGTCGATCGTGTCCGCGCCCAAGGGCCTCGAGCTCGTGTACCTGAGTCTGCTCGTCTACCTGATCCCGATCGGCACGGTCGTGTGCATCGGGCTCCTGCTGTCGACGATCACCCGCAACAGCGCAGCCGCGGTCGTGGGGACGCTGATGATCTCGCTGCTGTTCCAGCTGATCGGGATCCTGCCGGGGCTCGGCGCGCTCGGACCCTACCTGCTGAGCACCCAGTTCAACGCCTGGCAGGGCCTGCTGCGCCAGCCGATCGACTGGGCGCCGATCGTCCGCGCCGCCTGGGTGTGCGCGATGTACGCCGTGCCGGCGCTCGCGACCGCATTCCTCGTGTTCCTGCGCCGCGACGTCGCCGGTGGCTGATCGCTCCGGCGTGACGGCCGAGGGCCTGCGCGACCGGGTGCTCGTGGTCGACGACGATCCGCCGCTTCGGCGGATGCTCGCGCGGACGCTCGCCGCCGAGGGGTACGAGGTAACGGTCGCCGCGGACGGCGGGGCCGCGCTCGCCGAGGCCGAGCGGGCGGCCCCCGACGTGATCGTGCTCGACGTCGCGATGCCCGCGCTCGATGGCCTCGCGGTGTGCCGGCGGCTGCGCGGCAAGGGCCTTCCGACCCCGATCCTGATGTTGACCGCCCGCGACGCCGTGCCCGACCGAGTCGCCGGTCTCGAGGCCGGCGCCGACGATTACCTCGTCAAGCCGTTCGCGGTCCAGGAGCTGATCGCGCGCCTGCGAGCGCTCACCCGCCGCGGGAGCGACGCGCATGCCGGGGGGTTGCGGTCCTACGGCGATCTGACGCTCGACGTCGCCGCGCGCCGGGCGACTCGGGCGGGGCGCCCCGTCGAGCTCACCGGTCGAGAGGCGGACCTGCTCGAGCTGCTCCTGCGCGAGAGTGGACGCGTGGTCACGCGCGAGCGCGCGCTCGCGGAGATCTGGGACGACGGCGCCGAGGCGAACGTCGTCGACCGCTACGTGACCCGCCTGCGCCGGAAGCTCGGGGAGCCGCCGCTGATACGGACCGTCCGAGGGAGCGGATTCACGCTGCGGACGTGAGCGGCGTTGAGACGGTTAGGCGGCCTTGGCGACCAGCAGTGCTTCGGTCTGCTCACCGGACACCGGGCCCCCGATCAGGTCGCCCTGGGCGGCGTCGCAGCCGAACTCGCGGAGCTGCTCGAGCTGGGCCTCGGTGTCGACGCCGTCGGCGATTACGCCGAGGCCGAGCGCGTGCCCGAGCTCGATCAGCGCGATCACGATCGACGCGTCCTCGTCGGACTCGCCGAGCGCGTGAATGAAGCTGCGGTGGATCTTGAGCGCGTCGACCGGCAGCTCCCGCAGGCGCGAAAGCGACAACCCGCCGAGGCCGAAATCGTCGAGCGCGAGCCGCACCCCGGTCGCCTTGAGGGTTCGGAGCGCTGCGATCGACGCCTCGGGATCGTCCGTGACGGCCGCCTCCGGGACCTCGACGCAGATCGCGCCGGGGTCGACTCCGCTCGCGCTGATCGCCTCGGTCAGGCCCGTCGCCAGGTTCGCGTCGCGCAGCTGCCGCGCCGATATGCCGAGCGACAGCCGCATGTCGGGCTTGGACGCGCGCCAGCGCGCGAGCTGGGCGACAGCCTGCTCGAGCGCGAACCGCCCGATCGCGGTCGCCGCGCCCGTGTCCTCGGCCAGCGGCATGAACTCCGCGGGACCAAGCAGGCCGCGGCGCGGATGCTGCCACTGGACCTGCGCGTCGATCCACAGCACGTCGGTGAACTGGTTCAGGGCGATCCTCGGCTGGTAGTAGACGCGAAGCTGGCCGTGCTCGACCGCCTGCCGGATCGCTGCCTCGAGCTCGATTCTCGCGATCGCCCGCCGCCGCGAGTCCTCGTTGAACAGCTCAAAGCGCGAGCGTCCGCGCTCCTTGGCGCGGTACATCGCGGCGTCGGCCTCGCGGATCACCGTCTCCGCCGGGACAGTCGGGTCGGCCACCATCGCGATCCCGACGCTGACGGTCACCGTCAACTCGACGCCGTCGATGTTGATCGGCGGGCTCGCGGCCTGACAGATGCGGTCCGCGATCAGCACCACCTCGCGCTCGGATGTGAGGTCCTCGAACAGGAACGTGAACTCGTCCCCGCCGAACCGGGCCACGGTGTCCATTGGGCGCAGCAGCGTGCTCAACCGATCGCCGAGCGCCGCCAGCAGACGGTCGCCGACGGCGTGGCCGCGGGTGTCGTTGATGTGCTTGAAGTTGTCGAAGTCGAGGAACATGACGGCGAGCTGGGTCCCCGAGCGGCGGGCGCGCTCGAGCGCGACGCCGAGCCGGTCGAGGAACAGAGCGCGGTTTGGGAGACCCGTGAGCTGGTCGTGGAGCGCCTGGTGGGCGAGCTCGGACTCCGCCCGCTTGCGCTCGATCGCGTGAGTGAGCGTGCGGCGGAGCAGCGCCGGCCCGAGCTCGGACTTGGCGAGGCAATCCTGCGCGCCCGCCTTGACCGCCTCGAGCGCCAGCGGCTCGTCCTCGGCGTCGGACAGCAGCACGATCGGCGCATCGGGTGCGGACAGTCGGACGTACGCGAGGAGGTCCATCGTCTCCCCGCGGGCGCCGGCCGGGACGTCGAGCAGCACGCAGCACGACGGATAATCGACGACCGCCTGCGCGGCCGCGGCGTCCCACTCGGGATGCGTCAGCAGCTGAGCCCGACTCCAGGTCGTGTGGAGCAATTCGTCGATCAACTCCGCCGTCCGGAGGTCGGCGGACACCAGCAGCACTCTTACGGGTCCGGCGTGCACCGAATTCCCCTGCATTGAAAGTCCTTTTCGAGCAACAGCTCTACATCCTTGTTGAAACCTGCCCACACTAAATATGGGCAATTACCCAAAAAACTTGTGGATCACCCTAAAAATCGCGCGAGAGCCCGCATGAGCTTCGGGCGACCACAAACGCTCCGGTTCCGGCTCGTCCTCGCGGCGGCGGGTTCGATCCTGGTCGCGCTCGTGCTGTTCGGCGTCGCCACCGTCGTGATCGTCGGCCACGAGCTCCGCGGCTCGCTCGACAGTGCCCTGCGCCAGCGCGCCCAGGAGGTCGCCGAGCTGGCCGTCTCGGCGCCGGCAGTGCTGACCGAGCCGGGCGCGCTCGAGACCCCGGTGTCGGGCCGGTCGATCGCGGTCGAGGTGATCGACGCCCGCGGGCGGATCCTCGCGCGGTCGCTGTCGCTCGGAGCGGGCTTGCTGCCCGAGGACCGGCTGGCCCGCGCCGCGCGCGTCTCCGGCGCGACCGGCTACGAGAACATCGACCTGGGCGGTCGTCCGTTCCGCGTGTTCGCGGCGCCGATCGCTTTGAGCGGGCCGGCCGGGGGTGGCGCAGTGCTCGTCGCGTCCGACACCTCGGACATCTCACATACGACCGCCCGGCTCGGCGTGCTCGTGATCCTGACCGGAGCCGGCGCGGCGCTGCTGGCGGCGCTGCTCGCGGCCGTGCTCACCCGGCGTGGGCTGCGGCCGCTGAGCCGGCTGGCGGCCGGCGCGGGCGAGATCGAGCGGACGGCCGACGCGTCGCAGCGATTGCCCGAGCGCGCCGTGGCCGACGAGATCGGGCAGCTGACCGGGGTGCTCAACCGCATGCTGGCCTCGCTCGAGGCGGCCCGCGCCGGCGAGCGGCGGTTCCTCGCCGACGCCTCGCACGAGCTGAGGACGCCGGTGACCACGCTGCTCGGGAACGTCGAATTCGCGGCGCGCCACGGGGCGGATCCGGAGGTGCTCGAGGAGTTACAGCGCGACGCGCGCCGGCTGGCGAGGCTCGTCGATGACCTGCTCGCGCTCGAACGGGCCGACGCCGGGGTGAGGGCTGATTCCAAGGTCGACCTGGGAGAGGTCGTGCGCGGGGTTGTGGGCGCGCACGCCGGCGAGGCCGGTGCGCGCGTCGGGTCGGCGGGGGTCGATCACGTTCTCGTGCGCGGAGATGAGAGTGCGCTCAGGCGGGCGCTCGAGAATCTCGTCGAGAACGCGCTCGTGCACGGACCCGCGGACGGCCAGGTCACGGTCTCGCTGTCGCGGGTCGACGGGTGGGCGCTCCTCACGGTGCGCGACGAGGGCCCCGGGCCGGACCCCGGTGACCGCGGCCAGATGTTTGAGCGGTTCTGGCGCGGCGCCGGCGCGGCCGGCCGCCCGGGATCGGGACTCGGGTTGTCGATCGTGTCGGCGATCGTCGAGCGTCACGGTGGCCGGGTCGCCGTCGACGGGTCGGCGTTCACGCTCGCGCTGCCGGCGGTCGCCCAGGAGTGACCCGCGGTCGCGGGTTTCGCGAATTCTCATATTGGTCTTACGGGGCGCTGATTCTCTCTTCCCGGAACGCGTCATGATTGGCAGCGGACATCCGATGAGCAGCGACAGCACCCAGTCTCGCGCGGCGCTCGCCCGCGACGCGGCGCTTGCGCGCGTGGGCCGCACACGGCGGTGGGTGATCGTCGGGGCGGCGGCCCTGACCGCTGGGTTTGCGGCGCTCGTCTCAGCGGCGGCCCCCGGGCGGTCGCTGGCGTCGAAGCCGGCGACCCGGACCGAGGTGTCGACCGGGTCGTCATCCGCGGTTCCGCAGCTGCCGCCGGTGGCGAGTCCGAGCACGCTCGGCTTGCAGGGGCCGACTCAGCCGCCCAAGGCGGTGCCCAGCCCGTCTTCGCCGACGCCGCAGTCTTCGCCGGGCCCGCAATCGTCCGGCGGTTCGTCCGGCGGTTCGTCCGGGGCGGGCTCCGGGGGCGGGGTTGTCTCGGGGGGCTCGTGAAAGGAAGACATGAGCCGGCCCGAGGAATCCGCGACGCTCGAAGCGTTCGGAAGCACGGCGCAAGTCGCGGTCGCTGACCCCGGCGCCCTCGCGGCGGCGGTCGCCGTCGTCGAGCGGGTCGTCGCCGACTTCGACCGGGCGTGCTCGCGCTTCCGCGAGGACTCCGAGTTGTCAGCGGTCAACGCGGCGGCGGGCGCGACGGTCCACGTCGGGCCGGTGCTGCTCGAGGCGGTGGGGGTCGCGTTGCGCGCCGCTCGGCTGACCGGCGGCGACGTCGATCCGACCGTCGGGGAGGCGCTGATCTCGCTCGGCTACGACCGTGACTTCGCGTCGCTGTCATGGGATCCCGGCGCGATCGGGTCGCCGGTCGTGGCGCGCCCGCTGGCATCGATCCCCGGGTGGCGGACGGTGACCGTCGACGAGGAGCGGAGCACGGTCCGCCTCGCCGGCGGCGTTCGTCTCGACCTCGGCGCGACCGCGAAGGCGCTCGCCGCTGACCGCGCCGCCGAGCAGGCGAGCGCGGCCGCCGGCTGCGGCGTGCTCGTGTCGTTCGGCGGCGACCTCGCGATCGCCGGACCCGCGCCGGCCGGCGGATGGCGCATCCGGGTGACCGACGACCACCGCTCCGGCTTCGACGCGCCCGGCCAGTGGATCTCGCTCGGCTCCGGGGGGCTGGCGACCTCGAGCACCGCGGTTCGCCGCTGGATCTCCGACTCGGGGCCGGCGCACCATCTGATCGATCCGCTGACCGGCGGCTCGGCCAACAGCGTGTGGCGTACGGTCAGCGTCTGCGCGGGCTGCTGCCTGGACGCGAACATCGCCAGCACTGCGACGATCATCCGCGGTGACCGGGCGGCACCCTGGCTCGAGGCGCTCGGGCTGCCGAGCCGGCTCGTGCGCACCGACGGCACCGTCCTCCACGTCGCCGGCTGGCCGTCCGAAGGCGACGCTCTGCCCGTCGGCGAGCCCGGACCGGCGGTGCTGAGCGTGGTACGGGAACGGCCGACCCGGTGAGCCTCGGCGTCGGAGCGGCGCTCGGGCCGAGCGCGTACTGGTATCTCGCGCGCGGCACGGGCGCGGTCGCGCTGGTGCTGCTGACCGCGAGCGTCGTGATCGGCATCCTCGGCTCGGTGCGGTTCACCGCCGAGCGGTGGCCGCGGTTCGCGATCGACGCGGTCCATCGCGACGTCTCGCTGCTCGTGCTGGTCGTGCTCGTGATCCACATCGTCACCAGCGTGCTCGACGGGTTTGCACCGATCACGCTGCTCGACGGCGTGATCCCTTTTGTTTCGGGGTATCGCCCGCTTTGGCTGGGTCTCGGCACGTTGGCGTTCGATCTGCTGGTCGCGATCGCGGTCACCAGCATCGTCCGCCGGCGCCTCGGTTACCGCGCGTGGCGCGCGATCCACTGGGCCGCGTACGCAAGCTGGCCGGTGGCGGTGCTGCACGGCCTCGGCACCGGGAGCGACGTCAAGCAGTGGTGGATGCTGGCGCTGACCGTCGTCTGCATCGTCGCCGTGCTGGTCGCGGTGTGGACGCGGATCGGGCATGTGTCCCCCGAGCACTCCGGGCTGCGCGCGCCGGCGACGGCGCTCGCAGTGATCACGCCGATCGGGCTCATGATCTTCACGCTCGCCGGTCCGCTCCAGCGAGGCTGGGCTCGGAAGGCGGGGACGCCGGCGTCGCTGCTCGGCTCCTCGGCCCCGACCGCGTCCGCGGCCGCGCCGGCTGCCCCCGCCGGCGGCTCATCTGCCGCCTCGGCGATCAGCCGGCCGTTCACCGCGACCGTCGCCGGAAGCGTCCACGAGAGCCGCGCGCCTGGCGGGGCGGTCGTCGACCTCGCGCTCAGCGTGAGCGGCCAGGTCCACGGGCAGCTGCGGGTCAGAATCGCCGGAACGCCGGTGGGCGGCGGCCTGTCGATGACCGGTAGCCAGGTCGATCTCGCCGCGGCCGGCGTGCCGTCGGTGCTCGAGGGCACGATCGGCTCGCTCCGCGGGACCGAGTTCAGCGCTCGCGTGACCGACAGCCAGGGATCGGCGGTCGACCTCCGCGTCGCGCTCCGGATCGATCAGCAGTCCAACCGGGTCACCGGGACGGTGTCGGGAGCGCCGGCGTGACGGGCTTCGCCGACGCCGGCCATCACGGGTTGCCGCGATTGCTCGCCGGACTCGAGCCGGGTGGGCCGATGTCGCTCGCCACTCATCTGGCGGTTCATGGCCCGATGCCCTCGGTGTCGGCATTGCAGCTGATCGAGGAGGTCGAGCAGAGCGGGCTGCGCGGGCGCGGTGGCGCGGACTTCCCGACCGCGCGCAAGCTCCGCGCGGTGGCCGAGCGCCGGCGCACTGGACCCGTGATCGTCAACGGCTCCGAGACCGAGCCCGCGAGCGCCAAGGACCGGCTGCTGCTGGCGAGGCTCCCGCACCTCGTGCTCGACGGCGCCGTGCTGGCCGCGGGCGCCGTCGGAGCGGGCAAGGTGATAGTCAAGGTCGGCGATCGTGCGGCCGACGCATTGGGTGCGCTCCGGGCCGCGGTCGCGGCGCGGGAGCGCGACCCGGTGCCGATCGAGGTCGTGGCCGCGCCCGAGGGGTACGTCGCCGGCGAGGAGAGCGCGGTCGTCCACTACCTGAACGGCGGCGCTCAGCTGCCGACGTTCGTACCGCCGCGGCCGTTCGAGCGCGGCTATCGCGGGCGGCCGACGCTGATCCAGAACCCCGAGACGCTGGCCCAGCTCGCGCTCGTCGCCCGGTTCGGGTCGCGGTGGTACCGCGAGCTCGGCACGGTCGCGGATCCGGGGTCGGCACTGGTCACGATCACCGGGGCGGTCAATGCGCCCGGGGTGTACGAGCTCGCGTTCGGGACCGCGATGAGCGACCTGCTCGACGCGGCCGGCGGGCCGTCCGAGCCGCTCCAGGCGTTATTGGTCGGCGGGTACTTCGGCACGTGGGTCGAGGCCTCGCGCGCGATCGGGCTCCGGCTCGCGCGCGAGGACCTGCGCTCGGTCGGGTGCACGCTCGGGTCGGGCGTGCTGATCGCCCTCGGCGAGAGCGCGTGCGGGCTCCATGAGAGCGCGCGCGTGATCGCGTACCTCGCGGCGCAGTCCGCCGGCCAGTGCGGTCCCTGCGTGTACGGGCTGCGGGCGATCGCGGATGCCATGGGCGCGCTCGCCGCCGGCGGCGCCCACCCGCAGGACCGCGACCGTGTGCTCCGATGGACTGCTGAGGTCCGCGGCCGTGGCGCCTGCCACCACCCCGACGGCGCGGCGCGGTTCGTCGAGAGCGCGCTCGCCGTGTTCGACGCCGACATCGACCGCCACCAGCACGGCCACTGCGACGCGGCGCCGGCGGGGCTTCCCCTCGGCGGGCCGGCGGTCGCCGGCGGACGGCTCCGGGCCGGCCGGAGCGCGCGCGGGGTCACCGGGGGCTCGCGCGGGTTCACCGGGGGTCGGCCCCGATGACTCATCGTCTGCGCGTCAACCCGATCGCGTGCGAGGCGCACGGCCTGTGCGCGGAGCTCCTGCCCGAGCTGATCCGGCTCGACGACTGGGGCTACCCGATCCTCGACGACTCGAGGGTGCCGCCCGACCTGCTCGGCCTCGCCCGGCGCGCGGTCGACGCGTGCCCGACGCTCGCGCTGTTACTCGACGACGACTAGCCGGGCCTGGCCGGCGCCGTCTCGCGGCCTGCAAAACGCATCAGCCGAGCCGACGCTGGAAGACCGTGGTGCGGGATGCATCTGGGGCATGCGTAGCGCATCACGGCCTCGACCCGCCGCATCCAATGTGACGTTTTGCATGATCGATCCGCCCGCGCCGCTCCAGATCGCCGCATTTAGGCGCCGGCGGGCGTGAGCTCGAGCTGCCACCAGCCGACGTCCCACCACGCGCCGTGCTTGAACCCGATCCGCGGGTACACCCCGACCAGCGTGAACCCGCACGCCTCGTGGAGCCCGACGCTCGCGTCGTTCGGGAGCGCGATGCCGGCGAGCGCGATCCGGTAGCCCCGCTCGGCGAGCGCGCTCAGCAGGCTCGAGTACAGCGCGCGCCCGGCGCCGCGCCGCTCGTGCCGCGGGTCGACGTACACGCTGACCTCGGTCGCCCACCGGTACGCCGCGCGCTCGCGGTGCGGGCAGCCGTACGCGTAGCCGAGGATCTCGCCGCCGTCGTCGGCGAGCAGCCAGGCGTGGGTGTCGGTCAGCCGCTCGATTCGCGCGGCCATCTCGGCCGCGGTCGGCGCGACGTCCTCGAACGAGATCACCGTGTCGTCGACGAACGGCGCGTAGATCGCCGCGATCGCGGCCGCGTCGCGAGCGCTGTTCGCAGGCCGGATGTCCACGACGCTCAGGCGCCGGCGCCCTGCTGCCAGACGCCGATCTCGTTCCCGGCCGGGTCGCGGAACGTCGCGACGGTCAGGTTGCCCTCGGGGTACGGCTCGGTCGCGATCTCGGCGCCGTTGGCGAGCGCCGCCGCGAGCGTCCGCGGCACGTGGTCGACGTACACGTACGGCCGCACGCCGGCCTCGCCGGCGACGGGCTGGTCGCGCATGAAGTGGCCGATGACGTGGCCGCTGCCGTCAGCGAAGCTCGGATTCTCGCGATCGTTGTCGACCGTCCAGCCGAACACGGTTGCGTAGAAGGTCGCCGCGCGCTGTGGGTCCGGGGCGGGGATCCGCAGATATGACACGCCGCCCGGCCTGAATACCGTGGACTCCGCCATCAGCCGATTATCTCAGCGGTCCTCGCGAACTACCGGGAATGTAGTCTCGGCTGGGACAGCACCGGCACACCAGGAGGAACACCGACTTGAATCTGACCGACGAGCAGCGCGCGTTCGTCGAGGCGATCCGCGACTTCGCCCGGCGCGAGTGCGGCACCCGCGAGCAGCGCGACGCGCTCACGCAGAACGGGCGCGAGCCGCACAACCCCGAGATCTACGCGAAGATCGCCGAGCTCGGGTGGCTCGGCGCGGCGATCCCCGAGGAGTACGGTGGCACCGGCGGCGGCTCGGTCGACCTGTGCCTGCTGTGCGAAGAGTTCGCGCGAGGGCAGATCCCGATGGGCTTCTTCCCCGTCACGATGATGTCGGCACGACCGGTCGAGCTGTTCGGGACCGACGCACTCAAGGAGGAGATCCTCCCCAACATCGTCGCGGGGACGGTATACGCGATCGCGATGTCCGAGCCCGAAGCCGGGTCGGACGTCGGGAACCTCTCGTGCCGGGCGGAGCGCGCCAACGGCGGCTACGTGATCAACGGGCAGAAGACGTGGATCACCGGCGCCCACGCCGCGGACCACATCCTGCTCGTGTGTCGGACCTCGCGCACCGAGGACAAGCACTTCGGGTTGACGATGGTCTCGGTCCCGCGCGAGGTCGAGGGGTTGGATATTCGCGGGATCGAGACGATGGGCGGGCGCGAGGTCAACGACATGTTCTTCACCGACTGCCACGTGCCCGAGGAGCGGGTCGTCGGCCGCCCCGACCAGGCGTGGATGCAGTTGATGGCCGGTCTCAACAACGAGCGCCTGATCATCGCGGCGCAGGCGCTCGGCATGGCCGAGCGCGCATTCGAGGACGCGCTCGCCTACGTCAAAGAGCGAAAGCAGTTCGGCAAGACGATCGGCAGCTTCCAGACCATCGCGCACCGGTTCGCCGACCTCGCCACCGAGATCGAGGCGACCAGGCATCTCGTCTACGGGGTAGCCGAGACCGTCCAGGCGAATCCGGACAAGATGCTGCCGCGCGAGGCCTCGATGGCGAAGCTCAAGGCGACCGAAATCGCCAAGCGGACGGCGCTCGAGGGCATGCAGATGATGGGCGGGTACGGCTACGCGACCGAGTACGACATGGAGCGCCACGTCCGCCACGCGCTGGTCACCACGATCTACGGCGGGACCAGCGAGATCCAGCGCGAGATCATCTCCCGGTCGCTCGGTCTGTAGCGAACGTCGCGCCTACAGCACTCCGTTCTTGGCGCCCCAGAGCTGAGTCGGGGACAGCACGCTGTTGGTGATGCGGAGCATCGAAGTCGTCAGAGGCAGTCCGGGCGCCAGGCTCGTCAGCACGTAGGGGTCGAAGAAGCTGCTGTTGGTCGCCCCGTTGATCAGCGGGATGGTGCTGGTCGTGAACGTTGTACCTGTGAACGTCCCGCCGTTGTCGACGATCCACGTGGTCTTCGCGCTCACTCCACATGGTTCAAGGGTAACCCGGGTCCCGTTCGCCGGTGGGGTTGGGACGCCGACGCACAACCCGGTAGGCGCACCGGACGGCGCGTACTCGATCTCTCCGACCGAATCTGAGCTGTAGAGCGCGTCGAGGCCCCCCGATATGAGGCCGGCCTGGAAGAAGTCGTTGACGGTTCCGGCATCGTCGAAGATGAAGTCCTCTCCTGGATTGGTGGCGCTCGACTGGGCCAGGGTGAGGGGCTGGCCGACATTCTGGAGGTGAAGCTGGTCGGCGAGTACGAACGTCGGGCTGCTCGGCGCGCCGTACACGGCGTTGGAGAAGTTCGGGCAGCTGGCGCCACACGCAGGTGTCGCGGCGCTCGCGCTTGTCACCCCGACGCCCACCACCATCACCAGCGCGGTCACAACGGCGAATAACCTGGTCCTGGTCGACACTGTCCCTCCTTAGGCTGCGATCACAAAGTTGACGGCGATCGTGGCGCCGTGCAGGCCCGCAAGCGCGGCGGACAACTTCAGCACGTAACGCCCGGGCGAGAGTGCGTGGCCACCGATGCGGCCACTGAACCGCAGACTGTTCGCGCCGGCGTGATCTCCATGGGAGAACGTGCCGCTCACGCGCTTCAGCTTGTTGCAGCGGCCGTGGGAGCCAACGCACCTGAAGACCATGAAGGTGGTGCGGGCCGCGAGCGAGTCGCGATAGCTGACCTTGGCGCCGCCCTTCGGTCTCGTCGTGACCGCCGGCCCGCTGGTGAGCGCCGTGAACGAAGGCGGAGTCACCTTGGGCTTGCTCAGGCGAGGCCCGGTTCGATTCTTGACCGTGTAGCTGGTGTGGGCGCTCGCGGTCTGCCCGTCGCTGCTGGTAACGGTGATTGTGTAGGTGTGAGAACCGGCGGTCGAGGTATCGAGATGACCGGTCCCGCCGTTCGTCGTCGCGGTGCCGGTGCTGTCGTTACAGCTCGACAATCCCGGGCCGCCGATTCCCTCAGTGCACGTGAAGCTCGTGGGGACCGGCTGCCCGACCGTGTATGTCCCGCCTGAGGCCGGCGCCGAGATCGACGCCGACGGAACCGCGGCGACCGCGTAGGTGATCTGACCGGTGCCGATCTGACCGTCGCTGCTGGTCGCGGTAACCGTGTAGGTGTGAGCGCCCGGGGTCGAGGTATCGAGGTGGCCGGAGCCGGCGCTGCCGGTGCTGTCCGTGCAGCTCGACAGGCCCGGGCCGCCGATGCCCTCGGCGCACCCGAAGCTCGTCGGGACCGACTGCCCCACGGTGTATGTGCCACCCGACGCCGGCGAGGTGATCGAGGCCGTCGGCGCGGCGGGCAGGACGAGCTCCGCGCTCTGCCAGGTGTTGGCGCTCACCGTGTCCAACCCGCCGGCAATCACCGCCTGCCCATTCGGGAGCGACGCCGCGACCGCACCCTCGCGCGGGCTCTGCAGCTCGGTGTTGCCCGACGCCGGCAGGGCGGTGAACGTGTCGGTCGCGGGGTCGAACAGCTCGGCGGTCTGAAGCGAGGTGCCGCCGTTGTCGCCGCCGGCGATCAGCACCTGGCCGCTGCGCAGCGAGATCGCCACCGGGCTGTCCGAACGGCCGGTCTGGAGCTCGGTGTCGCCGGATGCGGGGAGCTGGGTGAAGGTCTGCGCGGTCGGGTTGTACAGCTCGGCGGTCTGCAGGTCGTCGCCGGTCCCATCTGTGCCACCGACGATCAGCACGTCTCCGTTCGGCAGCGTCGCCGCCGCGGCGCCCTGGCGGGGCGTGTTCAGCTGCTTGTTCGCCCCCGTTAGCGCGGTGAACGTGTCGCCGGTGGGGTTGAACAGCTCGGCGCTCGTGAGGACGTTGGTGCCGTCGAAGCCGCCGGCGATCAGCACCTCCCCATCAGGCAGGGGGGCAGCTACCGCGCCCTCGCGCGCGGTGTTCAGCTCCTTGTTCGCCCCTGTCAGCGCGGTGAAGGCATCGCCGGTCGGGTTGAACAGCTCGGCGCTCTGCAGGACATCGGTCGAGTTGACGCCGCCGGCGACCAGCACCTCCCCGTTCGGCAGCGGCGCCGCCACCGCGAACTGCCGAGCGGTCTGGAGCTCGGTGGTGCCTGACGCCATTAGCCCCGCGAATGTGTCGTTCGAGGGATCGAACAGCTCGGCGCTCTGAAGGAAGTTGCTTCCGTCGAAGCCGCCGGCGACCAGCACTTGTCCACTGGGCAGCGGCGCCGCAACCGCACCGAATCGGGCGGTCGTGGGCTGGCTGCTCAGCGCCACGAAGCTCGGATCGAAGGCCTGCGCCCGCGCCGCCCCGGCCGAGCCCAGCACCGCGGCTGCCACCGCGAGGACGACGTAAGCCGGGCGGTTCCGCCCGCGCGTCAAACCCAGCACAAGACCCACAATCCACCCCCAGGCAGCTCGTTACGCACTCACCCCAGCCGACGGCCGGCCAGCGAGGCGGAAACCTATTCGATGGCGCCGACGGCGACAAGCTCAGCGCCGGCGCTCGAGCCAGTCAGCGATCAGACTGGTCACGGCGTCGCTGTCCTGGAAGATCGCGTTGTGGCCCCACCCGTCGGCGATGTGCAAGTCAATCAGCGCGGATGCATCCGCGAACTGCCGCCAGGCCGGCTCTCTCACCGCCCGGAGCTCGGCCGGTTGCCCGCTCGCGATGAGCAGTGTCGGGATCTGCACGCGCTCCGCTAGACCCCGCACGTCGTCAACCACGACCGCCTGAACCTGGTCGGCCATCTCCTCGGGTGGTGTGGGCTGGCGGATCTCGCCGTCGCGCTCGACGAACGAGGCACGAATGTAGGCCTCGAGGGTTGGAGTCGGTGCGCCGCCGAGCATCGTCGAGAGGCTGCCGATCGCGGTCTCCCAGTCGGGGTAGCGCAACTCGTTCGCGCGGATCCACGCGATCAGCTCCACACGTGGCAAGGTGACTGGCATCCCGACCTTGGCCATCGTCGTGGCATCCAGGAAGGCGCCGTCGAGCAGCACCGCGGCGCGGAGTCCGTCCGGCGGGGCGCCGGCGACGCCGGCCGCGAGATACGCGCCCAGCGAGTGACCGACGATCGACCAACAGCCGCACGCCTCGGCGACAGCTGCGACGAGCTCGACGAGCCGCTCGAAGGTGTAGGAATCGAGGGCGGCCGAATTGCCGCACCCGGGTGGATCGACGGCTACCGCCCGACCTGGAAGCGCCGGCGCCAGACCGGCGAAGTAGGCGCTGTTCGATCCGAGCCCTGGCCACAGGAGGATGCCCGGATCGGTGGGATCACCCCATTCCCTGACCGCGACGCCCGCGACGACCTTCTCGCGCGTCGTCAGCGCGCGACCCCCTGTACTCGGCGGTCCGAGGCACGCCAATACAGCGCGGCGGTGCCAGCGGCAGTGAGGAACACGGCGGGCCACGCGCCGATGATCAGCCCGAGCAGGTGCGAGAACGCGAACGCGAGCAGTCCCACGATCGTGAGCGTGATCGCGGTCTGGCGCCCGTCGCGCCTGAGCCAGATCGCAATGCAGGCGAGTCCGCAGAGCGCCAACACGACGCCGCCGAGGGCCCGCGATCCCGAAGCCAAAGCGACGCCGAAGCCGGCGATCAGCCCGAGCGCCGCGATCGGCGCGGTAGGGACATTCCTCACCCCGCCATTGTCGCTGGTCGGGCGCGTAAGCTTCGAGTCAGGGGAGTTGCGTTCGATCGACAGGAGCGACAGATGGGACTACGCGACAAGCTCACGGACCTCCGCGAGCAGGCCCAGGGGGCGGTGGCGGAGCACAAGGAGCAGATCCAGAATGCGATGGGGTCGGCCGGGACGGCTGTCGACCAGAAGACCCACGGCAAGTACACCGACAAGATCATGAAGTTCGGGCAGAAGGCCAGCGACGCGGTAGAGAAGTTCTCCGACCAGGGGTCCGGCGAACCCGGCGCGGCCGGGCACCCGGACTCGCCGGCGGCGGAAGCTCCTCCGGCGCCTTCACCGGCGGCGGAGGCTCCTCCGGCGCCGACGCCGGGCTCAGGGACCTCGAGCCCCTGACCATCGCGCCTCGTACGGGCGCGATCATCGCGGCGGTGCTCGCGGGGCTGATCGCCTCGGCGTGCGGCGGATCCCACACGACGACCGCGACTCGGACCGTAACTCCCGTGGCTTCGCCGACGACGCACACGACCTCGGCGACCACGAAGACGTCGACCCCGACGCATCACACGCCGCCGCCGCCGGTGCTCCCGCGCGTGGGCGCGAGCCGGCGCGTGCCGGCGCCGGGCACGACCCTGATCGTGACCATTCGCTCGGTGATCGATCCGCTGCGCGACTCCGGGACGCAGGTTGTGCCGGGGATGAAGCCGGTGGGCGTTCTTGTGGCGGTGCGAAACGCGGGACCGGGCGGTTATGACAGCTCGGCCACCGGCGACTTCTCGCTCGACTCCTCCGCGGGTAAGGCGCCACCGCTGTTCGTGTCCAAGGGCGTGTGCCAGACGCCGCTTCAGGACTTCATGAACGCAATCGGCCCGGGCGAGTTGCGCACGGGATGCGTGGCGTTCTCGATCCCGAGCGGCCGGCGCCCCACGACCGTCGGCTTCGCGCCTGACGGCGGGTCCGGCGGGCGGCGCCGGCTGTGGTCAGTCGGCTAGATACAGTCGGTTGGGTCGAGTCATGGCCGTCGCGTCCTCACCTTCCCGGCGTGATGAGCTGCGGGCGTTTCTGCGCTCGCGGCGGGCGCGGCTGTCACCGGCAGACATCGGGCTCCCGGACAACGGTGGCCGTCGCCGGACGCCGGGCCTGAGGCGCGAAGAGCTCGCCGCGCTGGCGGGGGTGGGCGTGTCGTGGTACACGTGGCTCGAGCAGGGGCGCGACATCAATCCCTCGCCCGACGTGCTCGACGCGCTCGCACGCGCACTGCGGCTCGATCCCGCCGAGCGCAGGACGCTGTTCGCACTCGCGCGAACCGAGCTTCCGCTCGCCGACGACATCGCCGGCACGGACTCTGCCCAGCTCGACGGCGAGATCGGCGAGCTGATCGCGCTCGTCGAGTCGCTGCACCCGAACCCGGCCTACCTGCTCGGGCCGATGACGAGGATCCTCGCGTGGAACCGGGCGGCGTCGGTCGTGCTCGGCTCGCCCGACCATCTGCCCGCGGACCGGCGGTATCTGCTCTGGTGGCTGATGGTCGAGCCCGGCGAGGGTGGCATGACGGCCCAGCGCGAGGGAACCGCTCGGAACACGCTGGCGCGGTTCCGGGCCGAGTACGCGCGCCATGCCGGCGAGCCCGAGTACGAGGAGTTCATCGCGCGGATCCGCGAGCACAGCGCGCGACTGCGCGATTGGTGGGACGAGCACGAGGTGATCGAGGCGCAGCGCGGCACGAAGCTCATGCAGCACCCGCGGCTCGGCACGCTCCGCCTGCACCACGCGCAGACGGTCCCGACGGGCCGGCCGGAGCTGCGCATGGCGGTCTATGCGCCCGCCGACGAGGCCACCCGCGCCGCGCTCGAGACTCTCCGCTGAGTCCCGCGCACCTCAGTCGTGGGCGGCGGACAGCGGATCGCCGACCTGGCTCGCATTCTCGAGGTCGGCGAGATCCTGCTCGTCGAGCTCGACGTCCGTCGCGGCCATGTTCTCCTCGAGGTGCGCCACCGAGCTCGTGCCGGGAATCAGCAGCATCCGCTCATACCGGCACAGCAACCAGGCGAGCGCCACCTGCGTGACGGTGATCCCGCGCCGCTCCGCGACCCCCGCGATCGCCGGATCCTGCGCCAGCTGCCTCGGGCCGCCGCTGAACGCCGAACCGAGCGGGAAGTACGGCACGAACGCGATCTCTCGCTCGATGCACAGCTCGAGCACGTCCTCGCCGGAGCGGTTGACGACGCTGTAGGAGTTCTGCACCTCTGCGATGTCGACGAGGTCCAGTGCGCGCCGGACCGCGTCGACTCCGGCTTCACTGATCCCGATCAGGTCCAGCTTGCCCTCGCCGCGCAGGTCCTCGAGCGCGCCGAGCTGCTCGGCGAGCAGATCGCTCGAAACCTCGGCTGACATCAGACGGAGGTTGACGAGGTCCATCCGCTCCACGCGGAGGCTGCGGAGGTTGTCCTCGACGCCGGCGCGCAGCTCGGTGGGACTCTGGGCGGGGAGCCAAGCGCCCTTGTCGTCGCGCCGCCCACCGACCTTAGTGACGAGCTTCAGGTTCTCCGGATAGGGATGCAGGCTCTCGCGGATCAGGTCGTTGACGACGTCCGGGCCGTAGTACTGAGCGGTATCGATGTGGTCGACGCCGAGCTCGATCGCGCGGTGCAGGACGGCGCGGGCGGCGTCCGGATCGCGGGGTGGACCGAACACGCCAGGACCGGCGAGTTGCATCGCGCCGAAGCCGATGCGGTTGACGGGCTTATTGCCCATGAATGATGTCTTGTTCATGCCCACAGCTTGCGCCCTGGAACGCGGATCGACAAGAGGTTCATCGAACCTGGGTGTGAGACCACCAGTCTGTGTCAGAGCGCGTGAAACTCGATCCGGTACACGAGCGTGTCATCGTCGATCGGACCGGCGTGCGCGGCCCGCCGGCGGAGCGTCTCGCGGTCGGGCTCGCCGGCGAGTCGCACGTCCTCAGGAGTGATCGCCGCGAACGGGACAAGCTCGATCGCGTCGACCTCGATCTCACCGAGGCCGACGCGGTACCGGCCGCCCGGCTTTACCCGGGGCCGCTGCCAGAGCCGAACCGAGAGCGTAACGTCGCCGGCGAGGACATCGCCCAGTAATTCGCGGCTGAACTCCACGCTCAGGACGCTACTCCGTCACTCACCGCTTGACGCTCGGCCCGAGCGACGACAGGATCGGTGTCATGGCCGACCCGTTGATCGATCCGCTTGCCTTTGACCGCGCCAACGGGGTCCAGCGGGCATTACGGAGGTTCGCGGGCAGCGGGCCGGGAGCTTGGCTGTTCGCGCGAGTGCTGCACCGGATCGATCGGCCGGTGTATCGAGCGACGCGCGGGCGGCACACGTTCGCCAGTCTGCTGTCCGGCATTCCGGTCGTGATGCTGACCACAACCGGCGCTAGGAGCGGGCGACCACGAACGGTACCTGTGCTCGGACTCCCGACCGCGGACGGCCTGGCGGTGATCGCCTCGAATTTCGGGCAGCGGCGACAGCCTGCCTGGTACCACAATCTGCGCGCGCATCCGGAGGGATCGGTAGCCGTTGACGGCCACACACGTCGCTTCCACGCCGTCGAAGTTGACGGCGACCGGCGCCGGCGCATCTGGGAGGAGGGACTGCGCGTGTACCCGGGCTGGTCACATTACGAGCGTCGCGCCTCTAACCGCCGGATCGCGGTGTTCGTCCTCGAGGTAGTCAGTGCCGCTGTCGAAGCGCCTGCTGAACGCGGGTGATCGAGCGCTGGGCGCCCGCCATGGCCCGCTCGGCGCGACTGCCGTTAGCCGGCATCACCCCTAGCTGTCGCGCGAGCGTCATCATGTCGAAGGCCACCCTGAGGGTGCTGATGCGTCCGTCGCGGTACACGTGAAAGTCGGCGCCGTCGACCTCCCAGCGGCGTCCGGTCGGCGCGAAGCCGGGGGGATCCATCCGCCCCGTGAAGGTGCCAAAGCCACGCCAACGGAACGATGCGCGAGGCTCGCCGGGGATCACGTACGGCCCGTCGAGCAGCTCGAAGGTCATGTCCGGGACCGCGTGCCACAACGCCTCGAGGAACTCGCGGACGTCGGCGTGGCCGTGCATCGTCTTCGGCCACGAGTCGTCACGGGCCTCGACGTCTTCGGTCAGGAGCGAGACCACGCGATCGGGCTGATGTGAGTTCCACGCCTCCAACCATCCGCCGACGAAGGACGCGATCCACTCGAGCGACGGTGCCTCACCGGTGCGAGGCGGAGATTCCGAGGGCATGGGTCGAGCCTACCGCGTACGATCACCCCGGTGAACGAGAGCGAGCCCAATGAGGCCGAGCGCCGGCGCTGGAACGACGCCGCGTGGGCGGCGGCGTGGCCCAAGCGCGAGCGGCTGACCACCGCGGTCACGGACGTCCTGCTCAGTCAGGCCCAGTTGCGGCCGTCCGACAAGGTGCTCGATGTCGGCACCGGCGGCGGTGTGGCTGCGCTCGCGGCCGCTGCACTCGTCGGCGACGGCACGGTCGTGGGCGCGGACATCTCCGCGCCGCTGCTCGAGCTCGCGGGCGCCCGTGCCGAGGCGCAGAGCGCGGGCAACGTCTCGTTCGTCGTCGCCGACGTCCAGCGCGAGACCGTCCCGGGCGGACCGTTCGATGCCGTGATCAGCCAGTTCGGCGTGATGTTCTTCGACGAGCCCGAGACCGCGTTCGCGAACATCCGTCGCCAGCTCGTCGCCGGCGGCCGGCTGGCGTTCGCGTGCTGGCGGGCCCCCGATCTCAACCCGTGGTTCCCCGGCCCGGCGCTTGCCGGGATCGCGCCGCCGCCACCGCCCCCCGCGCCCGGTAAGAGCGCGACCCATCCGTTCAGCCTCGCCGACCCGGTGCACGCCACGGGGATTCTCGAGGCGAGCGGCTGGCGCGACGTCGCCCACACCTCGCACGACCTGGTCGTCACCGTCGACCGCGACGCGATCGTCGACGACGAGGCGCTCGGGTTCTTCGGCGTGCCCGCGGATAGTTACGGTGCGGTCTGGGAGGCGATCGAGCGTCGGATCGCGCCGATCACACGCGACGACGGGCGGATCGACGCGCCGCTCGCGTTCCAGATCTTCACCGCCGTCGCCTGAGCTACAGCGGCTTGGCGAGGCGAACCTCGGGCGCACGCTCGGGGTCGAGCAGCGCCTCGAGCGCGGAGTCGTAGGACGGGAGCGACAGGACGCCGCCGTCGTGGAGGACCATGAGGAACCGGTCCATGCGGCGGAGAAACGCGCGGTCGTGGGACACGGCGACGACAGTGCCCTCGAAGCTGTCGAGCGCCTTCTCGAGCGCCTCCGAGGAATCGGTGTCGAGGTTGTCGGTCGGCTCGTCGAGGAGCAACAGGTTGTGGCCCTCGAGCTCGAGTATCAGCACCTCGAGCCGCGCCTTCTCGCCGCCGCTCAGCACGTCGTAGGGCCGGCGGGCGGCCTCCGCCAGCCCGTAGCGCGCGAGCGCGCCCATCGCCGCCTGCATCTCGCCGCGGCGCGCCATCACAATGTCGAGGACGACGCGACCGGAGAAGTCGGCGCGCGACTGTAACTGGGTGAACAGCCCGACCGACACCCGCGGCCCGGTCCGCAGCTCGCCCAGGTCGGCGTCGCGCGCGCCGGCGAGCACGTTGATGAGCGCGCTCTTGCCCGACCCGTTCGGGCCGATGACGCCGATGCGCTCGCCGAAGTGAACCTCCTCCGAGAACGGCGCCACCAGCCCGGAGATCCCGAGCGAGCGCAGGTCGAGGACGATCCGCGCCGAGTCGCTGCCGCGGATCCGGACGGCGATCGCCTGGTCGGCGACCGGCGAGGGCGGCGGGCCGCCGGCGCGGAACCGTCGCCACCGCGTCTCCATCGCGTCTGCCCTTTTGGCCCAGTCCGGCGCGTAGCGGGCGCGCTCCTTGAACGTCTTCATCAGGCGGAACAGCCGCCGTTCCTCCTCGTGCCAGCGCTTGACGGCATCGCCGAGCCGCCGCTGGCGTTCCTCGCGGGCCTGGGCGTAGGTCGCGTACGAGCCGCCGTGCACCCAGGCGCCGTTGCCCTCGAGGGTCACGATCGTCCCGACCGCGCCCGCGAGGACCTCGCGGTCGTGGGAGATCATCACGATCGTCTTCTTGGACGCGCGGATGCGGCGCTCGAGCGCGAGCTTCGCCGGTACGTCGAGGAAGTTGTCGGGCTCGTCGAGCAGCAGGACGTCGGCGTCGGAGGCGAACAGCACGTCGAGCACGAGCTGCTTGCGCTCGCCGCCCGACAGCGTCCGCGCCGGACGATCGGCGACCTCGGCGAACGAGACGCCGATGATCCGCCGGCAGGACGCGTCCCACTGGCCCTCGAGCTCGTAGCCGCCAAGCGCGGACCAGTCGGCGATCGCCTCGCCGAGCCTGATCCCCGCCGACGGATCCCCGGCCTCGAGTTGGGCCTCGAGTATCAGCATGCTCTCGCCGGCCTGCCGGACCGCGTGTGGCGCCATCGACAGCAGCAGCGCGCGCACCGTCCGCTCGCCGTCGCTGACGCCGACGTCCTGGGGCATGAAGCCGACCAGCCCTCCGACCGCGTACTCGCCCTCGTCGGGGGGCAGCTCGCCGACGAGGATCTTCAGGAGCGTGCTCTTGCCGACCCCGTTAGTTCCAACGAGCCCGACGTGCTGGCCCGGCGAGACGCGGAACGAGACCTCCGAGAACAGCAGGTCGCCGCCCGGATGGGCGTACGCCAGATTCGAAACCGCCACATGCGCCATCGCTCCATGTTCGCACCGAGCGGTCGATCAGCCGCTGTCGAGCGCGGCGCCGGCGAAGGCGACCTCGTTGCCGTCGCGGTCGCGGTAGATGGCTTTACGCACTCCGTTCGAGAGCGTCTCGCGTTCGTCGGGATCGAGACCGCGAGCGGCGATCGCCGCGACGTGCGCGTCGAGGTCGTCGACGAACACCGTCACGACGGAGTTGCCGGCGCCATCGGGGTGCTCGACGACGTAGATCGACCGCTCGTCGGCAAGCGTCCACACCGCCTCGGTGGGAAGAGGGAAGAACGCCGGCTCGCCGAGCAGCTGCTCGTACCAAGGGCGCGCCGATTGATAGTCACGCACGCGCAGACCGGCGAACAGGTGCAGCGACATCGCACTGAGTCTAGGCCGCCATCGCCTGCGCCACGAACGCCCGCACGAGCGCCGAGTCGTCGCCGGCGCGGGTGATCGCCACGAGCTCGGAGTGCGGCGCGCCGGTCACCGGGCGGTAGGTGACGCCGTCGAGCGCGAGCCGGCTGACCGAGGCCGGCACGAGCGACACACCCGTGCCCGCGGCGACGAGTCCGATGATCGTCAGCATCTCGGGGGCGTACTGGATCACCCTCGGGCCGGCGCCGGTGCCGGCCAACGCCGCGATCAGCAGATCATGGAACCCCGGCGCCTGGTCGCGCGGGAACATCACCTGCGGCTCGGCCGCGAGGCGGCGCAGCGGCACCCGGCTCAGCGACGCCAGCGGATGCGCCGCCGGCAACGCCGCAACGGTCCGCTCGCGCAGCACCGTCTGCGCGCGCAGCGGCCCGTCGTCCTCGATCGGGGGGCGGACCAGCCCGACGTCAACCACGCCGGCGGCGACGGCGCGCAGCTGATCGACCGTCGAGCGCTCGCGCAGCTCGATCGCCACGCCCGGCCGTGAAGCCCGGAACCGCTCGACGGTCCCGGGAACTATCGACAGCAGCGCCGAGCCGACGAAGCCGACCCGCAGCCGCCCGGTCTGGCCGGCGTCGATCCGCCGAGCGGTGGCGACTGCACCGTCGAGCTCTGAGAGCAGCGCCCGGGCGTCGCGCAGGAACGCCTCCCCGGCCGGCGTGAGCTCGACTCGCCGGCGCGTGCGGGTCAACAGCGTGAACCCGAGCTCGTCCTCCAGCGCTCGGATCTGTTGGCTGAGCGGCGGCTGGGACATGTGGAGACGCTCGGCGGCGCGGCGGAAGTGGAGCTCTTCCGCGACCGCGATGAAGTATCGAAGCTGGCGCAGTTCCATGATTCGATCAGCGAATCAATAGAGCTTAACTAGATATTGGACACGATCACAGGGACAGGCGTAGCGTTGCCCCAGAACAAGGCGACATGTCTTACCTCCTAACGTGCCCCAACTGCGGCGTCCGCGAGGTAACCGACTTCGGTTACGGCGGTGAGATCTCCGTGCGCCCGCGGTCCCGCCCCACGCTGCGCGAGCTCGGCGAGTACAACTACTTCCGCCGTAACATCGCCGGCGTCCAGCGCGAGTGGTGGTTTCACCGCTCGGGTTGCCGTGCGTGGTTCATCGCCGAGCGCGATACGCGGACGAACGAGGTGCTGCTGACCGAGCTACCGGCCGATTCCAACGGGGGCGGTGCCGCGTGAGCCGCCTGCCGAACCAGCCGGGCGAGCTGATCAACCGCGTGAACGTGGTCCGGTTCACGTTCGACGGCAAGCCGGTCGAGGCGTACGAGGGCGACACCGTCGGGTCGGCGCTGTATGCCGCCGGCAGGCGCACATTCTCGCGGAGCTTCAAGTACCACCGCCGGCGGGGCCTTCTGTGCTGCGCCGGCCAGTGTCCGAACTGCATCGTCGCGGTCGATGGCGCGCCGGGCGTGCGCGCGTGCACCGAGCCGGTTCGCGAGGGGATGCGCGTCGAGCACCTGAACGCCCAGCCCGGCCTCGAGCTGGACGTGATGCGTGCGACGGACATCGTCGGGACAAAGTTCACCCCGCCCGGCTTCTACTACAAGACGTTCATCCGACCGCGCAAGCTGTGGCCGCTCTACGAGAAGGTCTTGCGTCACGCCGCCGGCCTCGGCGTTCTGCGCAAGGAGCAGCCCGACCGCGAGTGGCGGACCGAGTACCGCCGCCGCCACGCGGACGTGCTCGTCATCGGTGGCGGAAGCGCCGGGCGCGAGGCCGCGGCCGCGGCCGCCGCGCAGGGCGAGGACGTCGTGCTGGTCGACGAGGGGCCGCTGCCGATCGAGCCGATCGCCGGCGTCGAGATCCTCGCTCGGGCCAGCGCGCTCGGTTATTTCGACGGGATCGTCCCCGTGTGGCAGGGCGACACGCTGCACCAGATCCGGGCCCGCAGCCACGTGTTCGCCACCGGCGCGATCGAGCAGCCGCTCGTGTTCGCCGGCAACGACCTTCCCGGAGTGATGCTGTCGGGCGGCGCGCTCCGCCTGACCGAGCTCTACGCCGTCAGCCCGGGCAGTCGCGCCGTGGTCGCCACGACGTCCGACCGCGGGCTCGAAGCGGCGGCGAAGCTCGCGGACTCCGGCGTCCAGATCGTCGCGGTGGCCGACCTGCGCGAGACCAGGAGCGCGGCGGCGCGGCAGCTCTCAGAGCGCGGGATCGACGTGCTCGCCGGCCACGCGATCCTCGAGGCGAAGGGCGGCAAGCTGGTGGAGGCCGCCGTCCTCGGGCCTATCGGGGTCGAGGGGGCGTCGGTCGAGAAGACGTTCGAGTGCGATCTCGTCGTCGTGTCGGGTGGGTTCGCGCCCGCGACGTCGCTGCTGCTCCAGGCCGGCGCGCGGACGCGCTACGACGCCGCGCGCGGATGCTTCGTCCTCGACGAGCTTCCCGCCAACGTGACCGCCGTCGGCGACGTGGCGGGCGGCGAGTCGGGCGCGGTCGCGGTCCCGCCGCCGGTGAGCGGCGCCGGCCACGGCAAGTGCTTCGCGTGCCTGTGCGAGGACGTAACCGCCAAGGACATCAAGCTGAGCGTCGAGGAGGGCTACGACTCGATCGAGCTGTCCAAGCGTTTCACGACCGTGACGATGGGGCCATGCCAGGGCCGCATGTGCCAGCTCCCGGCGATCCGGCTGATGGCCAAGGAAACCGGGCAGAGCCTCGCGGAGGTCGGCACGACCACCGCGCGCCCGCCGTGGGTATCGGTGCCGATGGGGGTCCTCGCGGGCCGTCCGTTCGAGCCCGCCAAGCGCTCGTCGATCCACGGCCGCCACCGGGAGCTGGGCGCGAACGTCAAGTGGGCCGGCGACTGGCGGCGCGCCTACGACTACGGCGACCCGCAGGGCGAGGCGCTCGCGGTGCACCAGGCCGCCGGGCTGATCGACGTGTCCACGCTCGGCAAATTGCTCGTCCGCGGACCCGACGCCGGCGAGTTCCTCGACCGCCTGTATCCCAACCGCTTCAGCGACCTCAAGCCCGGGCGGATCCGCTACGGCGTGATCAGCTCCGACGCGGGGCGGATCGTCGACGACGGCACGATCTGTCGGATCGACGAGGACACGTTCTACGTGACGACGACCTCGAGCGGCGCCGGCGCGGTCGAGGAGTGGTTCTCGTGGTGGCTGGCCGACTGGCGGATGCGGGTGCAGCTGACCGATCTGACCCAGGGAATCTCGGCGGTCAACCTCGCCGGCCCGCGCGCGCGAGACATCCTCGGCGAGCTCACCGAGCTGGACTGCTCGGCCGACGCATTCACGTACCTCGACGGCAAGCAGGCCGAGGTTGCCGGCGTGCCGTGTCTGCTCCTGCGGATCGGGTTCGTCGGCGAGGTCGGGTACGAGATCCACTTCACCGCCGCCTACGGCGAGCACGTCTGGGATGCGCTGATGTCGGCCGGCGCGGACAAGGGGATCCGCCCGTTCGGCCTCGAGCCCCAGCGGATCCTCCGGCTCCAGAAGATGCACATCCTCGTCGGCCAGGACACAGACTCGGAGTCGACCCCGTTCGGCGCGGCGATGCCGTGGATCGTCAAGCTCGACAAGGAGGCGGACTTCATCGGCAAATGGGCGCTCGAGCACTACTCCGAGGAGGAGCCGGCGACGCGGCTGGTCGGGTTCACGCTGGCCAACGGCCACGTCCCGACCGAGGGCTCGGTGATCCTCGACGGGCTCGGCGACCCCGCCGGCCAGGTCACGAGCGCGCGCTTCTCGCCGGTGCTCGACCGGGTGATCGGGATGGCCTGGGTCCCGGGGAAGTTCGCCCAGGACGGGGCCCGGGTGACGATTTCCGACGCGGGCGCGACGATGCAGGCCGAGGTCCAGACGAGGCCCTTCTACGACCCGGATGGCGAGGTGCTCCGCTCGTGAGCCTCGCGTTCCTGGAGCCGGCCGGCCCCGACGCGCAGGCCACGGCGCGCAGCCCGATGGAGGGCAAGGCGAAAGCTGCCGGCGCCAGGTTCGAGGTCCGCGACGGCTGGAATATCGCGGTCGAGTACGCCTCGCCGCCGCGCCAGACCGGGTGGGCCGACGTCTCGCACCTGCGAAAGCTCGAGCTCCAGGGCGACGACGTTCCCGGCGAGCTCGGCGAGGCCAAGCGCGAAGGCGATGCGTGGATATGTCAGCTGACTGGAACGAGGGCCCTGCTTCTCGGAGGCGACCACGCCCCGCCGGCCGATGCCGTCGACGTCACCACGTGCTTCGCCGCGCTCACGATCTTCGGCCCCCAGGCCCGGGAGGTGATCGCGCGCTTCAGCGCGCTCGACCTCCGCCCCCAGGTCGCACCACCCGGCAGCTTCCGCCCGGGCTCGATCGCGCGCCAGCCCGGGATGATCCTGGTGCAGAACACCGACCGGTTCCTGCTGCTGTTCGGCTGGGCCGTCGGCGAGTACATGTGGACGGTCGTGGACGACGCGGCGCGCCCGCTCGATGGCGCCCCGGTTGGCTGGGGAGCACTGAAGAATTGATAGACATATTCCGAAAGCGCCGGATGTGGCGTCGCCAGGGGGAGCTCAAATCAGCGTATGACGTCGTGATCGTCGGCGGCGGCTCGCACGGGCTCGCGGCCGCGTACTACCTCCAGAAGGACCACGGGATCCGCAGCGTCGCGGTGCTCGAGAAGCGCTACCTCGGGTCGGGCGCCGCCGGGCGCAACACGACGATCCTGCGCTCGAACTACAAGACCCCGGAGGGCGCGCGCTTCTACGACGCGAGCGTCAAGCTCTACGAGGGACTGTCGAAGGACCTCAACTTCAACCTGCTGTTCTCGCAGTGCGGCCACCTGACGCTGGCCCACTCGGATCGCGCGATGTTCGTGATGGCCAATCGGGCCGAGGTCAACCGCCTGCAGGGGATCGACTCGCGCGTGATCCACCCGGACGAGATCAAGCAACTCGCGCCGGCCATGCAGGTCGACAATCCGCACGCGACGTATCCGATCATGGGCGCGCTCTACCACCCGCCCGGCGGGATCATCCGCCACGACGCGGTCGTGTGGGGGTTGGCGCGCGGCGCGGACAGCGGCGGGGTCGAGCTTCACCAGAACACCGAGGTGCTCGGGATGGAGCGGTCGAACGGGAGGGTGACCAAGGTCAAGACCAACCGCGGCACGATCAGCGCCGGCACCGTGCTCAACTGCACCGCCGGCTGGAGCACGCTGATCTGCGACATGGTCAGCGTGCCGCTGCCGATCACCACCCACATCCTCCAGGCGTGCGTGACCGAGCCCGTCAAGCCGCTGCTCGACGTCGTGATCGTGTCCTCGCAGATGCACGTGTACATCAGCCAGACCGACCGAGGCGAGTTCCTGATGGGCGCCGAGATCGAGCCGTGGACGACCTACCGGATGCAGGGAACGCTCAACTTCCTGCAGGAGGTTTCCCGTCACACGATCGAGTTGTTTCCGCAACTCGAACGCGCGCGGCTTCTGCGAAGCTGGGCGGGCCTGTGCGACCTCAGTCCCGACTACAGCCCGATCCTCGGCAAGACCGAGGTCGAGAACTTCCATGTCAGCGCCGGGTGGGGCACCTACGGGTTCAAGGCGGCTCCGATCGTCGGCAAGACGCTCGCGGAGCTGGTCGCGACCGGTCGCACGCCCGACCTGATCGCACCGTTCGAGGTCGAGCGCTTCTACCGGGACGAGCTCGTCTCAGAGCTTGCCGCCGCGGCCGTCAGCCACTAGCCGGGAACAGGACAGGATGGACACAAGCACCGAGGAGGGGACCACGATGAAGACCAGCCTCGAGATCGCTCAGGAAGCGGAACTCGTTCCGATCGAGCAGATCGCCGAGCGCGCTGGGCTCGATGCCGACGAGATCGAGCCGTACGGGCGGTACAAGGCGAAGATTGCGCTGTCGGTGCTCGAGCGGCTGGGCGACCGGCCCGACGGCAAGATCGTTTGCGTCACGGGCATGACGCCGACCCGAGCCGGGGAGGGCAAGACCACGACGCTGGTCGGTCTGACCCAGGGGCTCGGCGTGATCGGCAAGAACCCGGTGGCGTGCCTGCGCGAGGCGTCGCTCGGTCCGGTGTTCGGGATCAAGGGCGGCGCGGCCGGCGGCGGCCTCACCCAGGTCGTTCCGATGGAGGACCTGAACCTCCATTTCACCGGCGACATCCACGCGATCGGCGCCGCCAACAACCTGCTCGCGGCGATGATCGACGCGTCGATCCTGCACGGCAACCCGCATCACATCGACGCGCTGCGCATTCCCTGGCGCCGCGCGGTCGACATGAACGACAGGGCGCTGCGCGACATCGCCGTGGGTCTCGGCGGCCGGGCGAACGGCTATCCACGGGAGACCGGCTTCGACATCACCGCGGCCTCGGAGGTGATGGCGATGTTGGCGGTCGCGCGTGATCTCCAGGACCTGCGCCAGCGGATGTCCCGGATCACCGCCGCCTACTCCTTCGACGGCGGCAAGCCGATCACCGCCGAGGATCTCGGCGCGGCCGGCGCGATGACCGTGCTTCTCAAGGACGCGATCAAGCCGAACCTCGTGCAGACGCTCGAGGGTCAGCCCGTGCTCATGCACTGCGGTCCATTCGCCAACATCGCGCACGGCAACAACTCGCTGATCGCCGACCTGATCGGGATGAAGCTCGGCGACTACGTCGTCACCGAGTCCGGATTCGGCGCCGACATGGGGATGGAGAAGTTCTTCGACATCGTCTGCCGGTTCGGCAAGCTGACGCCGTCGGCCGCCGTGCTCGTGACCACCGTTCGGGCGATCAAGCACCACGCGGGGCTGGAGGACGATCCTCGGCCCGAGCGCTCAGCGGCGCTGCAGGCGATCGAGACCGGCTTCGCCAACGTCCGCCGCCATCTCAACACGATCCGCACGTTCGGCGTGCCGGCGGTCGTGGCGGTCAACCGGAGGCCCGGGGACACCAACGAGGAGATCGAGTTGGTCAAGCGGCTAGCGCTCGAGGCGGGCGCGTTCGCGGCGGAGGCCAACGAGGGCTTCACCAAGGGCGGCGCGGGCGTCGCCGACCTCGCTTCGGCGGTGGTCGAGGCGTGCGAGCAGCCGAACACGTTCCACCAGCTCTATCAGGACGACGAGCCGATCCAGGACAAGATCGAGGCCGTGGCCAAGCAGGTGTACGGCGCCAAGGACGTGTACTTCTATCCCGAGGCGGAGGCGAAGCTCACTCAGTTCACCCGCGAGGGGCTCGGACACTTCCCGGTGTGCATGGCCAAGACCCACCTGTCGCTGTCGGCGGACGCGAGCCTGCTCAACGCGCCCGAGAACTTCACGTTGCCGGTCCGGGACATCCGCGCCTACACGGGCGCCGGCTGGCTCGTGCCGCTGTGCGGCGACGTAATGCAGATGCCCGGGCTCGGCAAGACTCCGGCCGCGCTCAACATCGACATCGACTCCGAGGGCCGGACCGTCGGTCTTTTCTGAGCGCTCACTTGGAGAGCTGCTCGATGCCATCGCGGCCCGGACGCCCGCGCCCGGCGGCGGATCGAGTGCGGCCTGCGTGTGCGCGATCGCGGCCTCACTGGTCGAGATGGCTGCGGTGTTCGCGCCCGACCGCTTCGAAGCCGCGGGGCGCGCCCGCGAGCTGCGGGCGAGGGCGCTCGGGCTGGCCGAGGTCGAGTTGCACGCGTACGAGCCCGTGCTCGAGGCGCTCAGGCTCCCGCGTGACGATCCGGAGCGCGCTGACCGCGTGCGGGGCGCGGCCGCTACTGCGTCGGCGTCGCCGCTCGCGATTGCCGGCGTCGGGGCCGAGCTGGCCGAGCTGGCCGTAGACCTAGTGCGCACCGGAAACCAGAATCTCGCCGGGGATGCAATCACGGGCGCGGTGCTCGCCGAGGCGGCCGCGCAGGCGGCCGCGCGACTGGTCGCGATCAACCTGACAGACGGTCCTGCTGTCCGCGAGGCGACCGAATTTGCCGTGCGCGCGCTGAAAGCGCGTGAAGAGGCGTTAAATCGATTAACAGAGCCCAAACTCTGAAAGGGAGACATGCGCGCTCGTACTCGATTGACCCAACCGCTCGTCCGCCGCGACGGGGAGCTGTGCCCGGCTACGTGGGAGGAGGCGCTTACGCGCACCGCCACGGCGCTGGGGCGTGCGCGGGAGGCCGATGCCTCGCGCTCGTTCGGGATGTTCTCGTGCTCGAAGTCGACCAACGAGATGAACTTCCTGGCGCAGAAGCTCGCCCGGCAGGTGATGCGGTCCAACAACATAGATTCCTGTAACCGAACCTGACACGCTCCCAGCGTCGTCGGTCTGGCGGCGGTATTCGGAGCGGGCGGCGGAACGTCGTCCTACAAAGAGGTTGAAGAGGCTGACTTGATCATCCTCTGGGGGTCGAACGCGCGCGAAACCCACCCGATCTTCTTCCACCACGTGCTCAAGGCGATCCACAACGGCGCCCGCCTGGTCGTCATCGATCCGCGCCGCAGCGTGTCGGCGCAGTGGGCCGACCTGTGGCTGGGGCTCGATGTCGGCGGCGACATCGCGCTCTCGAATGCGGTCGCCCGCGAGATCATCCACGAGGGCCTGACCGACGAGCGGTTCATCGCGAACGCCACCAGTGGTTACGAGGAGTACGCCGCGTCGGTCGAGCCGTACACGCTCGAGGAGGGCGAGCGCCTGAGCGGCGTGCCGGCGTCGGCAATCCGCGAGCTGGCCCACGCCTACGGCCGGGCCGACCGGGCAATCCTGTGCTGGACGCTCGGGATCACCGAGCATCACAACGCGACGGACAACGTGCTCGCGCTGATCAACCTGGCGCTTCTGACCGGGCACGTCGGCAAGTACGGATCGGGGCTCAATCCGCTGCGGGGGCAGAACAACGTGCAGGGCGGCGGCGACATGGGCGCGATCCCGAACAAGCTTTCCGGATTCCAGGACATCGAGAAGAACGCGGAGGCGCGAGCGCGGTTCGAGGAGGCCTGGGGCGTCCCGATCATTCCGCACTACGGCTGGCACCTGACCCAGATGTTCGAGGCGATGGATCGCGGCGAGCTGCGGACGCTGTACGTGATCGGCGAGAACCCGGCCGACTCCGAATCCGACCGCAAGCATGCGATGGAGCTGCTCAAGGGCCTGGACTTCCTCGTCGTCCAGGACATCGTGCTGACGCGCACGGCCAAGCTCGCCGACGTGGTGCTGCCCGGGTCGGCGTCGTGGGCCGAGGCCGACGGCACCGTGACCAACTCCGAGCGCCGGGTGCAGCTGTGCCGCAAGGCGCTGGATCCGCCGGGAGATGCGCGAGATGACATCTGGATCATCGCCGAGCTCGCCAGGCGTCTCGGATTCGACTGGGGTGAGCCCACCGCCGAGCAGGCATGGGACGAGCTGCGGTCGCTGAGCCCGATGCACCGCGGCATGCGCTACGACCGGCTGGCCGAGCACGGCGGGCTGCAGTGGCCATGTCCGAGCGAGGATCACCCGGGATCGCAGTTCCTCCACGACCGGCTGTGGAAGGACCCGGTCGAGGGGCCGCTGGCGCCATTCAGCGTGACGCCGTTCGAGCCTCCGGTCGACGAGCTCGACGACGACTTCCCGATCCGGCTGACCACGGGCCGGCGGCTCGAGTCCTACAACACCGGCGCCCAGACGAACCTGTACCGCTCGCCGCTGCATCGCGGCGAGTCGCTCGACCTCTCGCCCGAGGACGCGGAGCGGCTGGGGATCGACAACGGAGAGATCGTGCTCGTGTCCTCGCGCCGCGGCGCGCTGCGGGTGCCGGCGCGGATCGACCGCATCCTGCGGCCGGGCCTGGCGTTCATGACGTTCCACTTCCCGGACCAGGTCGCCACCAATGACCTGACGATCGAAGCCACCGACCCGAAGTCGGGCACGTCGGAGTTCAAGGCGACCGCGATCCGGGTCGAGAAGCTGCCGGTCGAGGACGCCGAGCGCGTCGAGGCCTCGGCCGTCGCCGCGAACGGCGACGGCGTGAACGCCGGTAACGGCGCTCAGGTGGCGGCGGGGAACGGCGATCGCGTGGCGGCCGGGAACGGCGACCGCCAGCCTGCCCGGGAGCGCACCTGATGGACCTGCGCCTGCTGCTCGCTGCGCCGACCGAAGACGAGCGAGCCGCGGTGGATCGGTTCCTGGATGGCACGACAGCGTCGCCGAACGGCCGCGCCCACGCGGTGGACGTGCAAGGGCGGAGCCTGCACGGGGGCCACGAGGCGCGCGACCGGCGCCACCTGCTGCTGCCGGTGCTCGAGGCCGTGCAGGCGCGGATCGGCTGGATCAGCGAGGGGGCACTCGGCTACATCTGCGAGCGGCTGACGGTGCCGCCCGCCGATGCGTACGGCGTCGCGACGTTCTACGGCCTGTTGTCGATGAACCCGCGCCCGGCGCGGGTCCTGCACGTGTGCGACGACGTCGTCTGCCGTTGCAAGGGCGCCGAGGACCTGATCGCCTCGCTCGAGGAGCGGATCGGCCCCGAGGACGTCGACTGCGGCGGCTGCGCCTGGCTTCGCAGCCCCTGCCTGGGTCAATGCGACCGCGCGCCGGCGGCGATGTTGACGGTGGCGGGCGAGCATCCGACCGAGCACGCGATCGCCGCGGTTAGCGTCGAGGACGCGGTCGGCGCGCTGAAGGCCGAGACCGTGCCCGCGCCTGCGCCGGCCGGCGTGCCGCAGCAGGGCGACCCCGGGCTCCGGCTGCTCAGCCGGGTCGGTGTGGTCGATCCGCACAGCCTCCACGACTACCGGGCGCATGGGGGGTATGAGGCGCTGCGGCGCGCGATCGAGATCGGGCCGCGGAACGTGATCCGGGAGCTCAAGGACTCGGGCCTGATGGGGCGCGGCGGGGCGGCGTTCCCGACCGGCGTCAAGTGGGAGGCGGTCGCACAGCAGCCCGCCCATCCGCACTACCTGATCGCCAACGCCGATGAGTCAGAGCCGGGGACGTTCAAGGACCGCGTCGTTCTCGAGGGCGATCCGTTCGCGCTGATCGAGGCGATGACGATCGCCGCGTACACGGGCGACTGCCGCCACGGCTACCTCTATCTCCGCGGCGAGTACCCGCTCGCGCGCGAGATCGTCGAGCACGCGCTCGAGGTGACGCGCCTGCACGGTTATCTCGGCGAACGGATCCTCGGCGAGGACTTCACGTTCGACATCGAGATCCGCAGTGGCGCCGGCGCGTACATCTGCGGCGAGGAGACCGCGATCTTCAACTCGATCGAGGGCTACCGCGGCGAGCCGCGCAACAAGCCGCCGTTCCCCGTCGAGCGCGGGCTGTTCGGCAAGCCGACGATCGTCAACAACGTCGAGACGCTCATCAACGTGCTCGAGGTGCTGCGCCTCGGCGGGCTCGAGTACGCGCGGATCGGCACCGAGAAATCGACCGGCCCGCGGCTGTTCTGCCTGTCGGGCGCGGTCGTCCGGCCGGGCATCTACGAGGTGCCGTTCGGCGAGACGCTCGGCGCGCTGCTCGAGCGTGCCGGCGGGATCCCGGGCGGGCATACGCTGCAGGCCGTGATGCTCGGCGGCGCCGCCGGCGGGTTCGTCGGCCCCGATCAGCTCGATCTCAAGCTCACGTTCGAGGACGCGCGCGCGGCGGGCGCGACGCTCGGATCGGGTGTCGTCGTCGCGTTCGATGAGACCGTCGACCTCCGCGACATCCTGGTGCGGATCGCGGCGTTCATGCGCGACGAGTCGTGCGGTCAGTGCACGCCGTGCCGCGTCGGGACCGTGCGCCAGGAAGAGGCGCTGGCCCGGCTCGTGTCGGGCAAGACCCGCGGCACGGTCGCCGACGAGCTGGCGCTGCTCGACGAGATCGGAACGTGCATGCGGGACTCGTCGATCTGCGGGCTCGGTCAGACCGCATACAGCGCGCTGGCGTCGGCGATCGACAAGCTCGGCGTGTTCAAGGAGGAGGTGGCCTGACCCTGATGTCAACCGAACGTACGGTCACGATCACGATCGACGGCAACGAGGTGACGGTGCGCGAGGGCGCGACGCTGCTCGAGGCGTGCCGGACGCTCGGCATCGACACGCCGACGCTCTGCTACGGCGACACGCTCACGCCGGCGAACGCGTGCCGGGTGTGCATGGTGGAGCTCGAGAAGGCGCGGACGCTTGTGCCCGCCTGCTCGCGCAAGGCGGAGGAGGGGATGGTGATCCACACCGACTCCGACCGCGTCCGGCTGAACCGCAAGGTGGTGTTCGAGCTGCTTGCGTCCTCGGTCGACCTGTCGACCGCCCCGATCGTGCAGCCGTATCTCGAGATCTACGACGTGAAGCCCGAACGGTTCGGGCCGCCGGCCCCGCCCGACGCCGACCGCGAGCGCCGGCGCGCCGGCCATCACGAAATCCCTGACGGCCAGACGGCGGCGACCGTCGCCGGCCCGGTCAAGGTCGACAACGAGTTGTACGTGCGCGATTACTCCAAGTGCGTGCTCTGTTACAAGTGCGTCGACGCCTGCGGCGACCAGCACCAGAACACGTTCGCGATCACGGTCGCCGGGCGCGGGTTCGACGCTCACATCTCGACCGAGTACGCGGTGCCGCTGCCCGAGTCGGCGTGCGTGTACTGCGGCAACTGCATCGCGGTGTGCCCGACCGGCGCGCTGATGGCGAGCCACGAGCACGACCTGCGCGAGTCCGGTGAGTGGGATCCGTCGCGCCAGACGACCACCACCACGGTGTGCGCGTTCTGCGGCGTCGGCTGCAACCTCACCCTGCACGTGCAGGACGACCAGATCGTCAAGGTCACCTCTCCCGCCGACCACGACGTGACGCTCGGGAACCTGTGCATCAAGGGCCGGTTCGGGTTCGAGCACGTCGGGAGCTGAGCCTTGCGATGGGACGGTGGCGCTTCGCGTCGAGAGTCGCGACGCGTTCGGCGTTTGCGTCAGGACGAAAGCTTGCGGGCGCGGATGATCGCCGAGCCGGCGTGCTCGTGCACACGGTGCGTCTCGGTGATCTCGATATCGCCGAAGCCGGCGTTCTCCAGCGCGGACCGAAACTCAGCCTCGGTCAGCGCGCCGGCGATGCACCCGGTCCACGCCGCCATGTCGGCGCGTGTCTGTTCGTCCATGTCGGGGTCGGCCACCACGTCCGATACCGCGAATCGGCCGCCGGCGCGCAACACGCGTGCCGCCTCCCGGATCACCTGCGGCTTGTCGCCTGACAGGTTGATCACGCAGTTCGAGATGACGACGTCGACCGTGTCGTCCTCGAGTGGCAGGTCTTCGAGATAGCCCTTGAGGAACTCGACGTTGTCGACGCCGGCCGCGAGGGCGTTGGCGCGCGCGAGGTCGAGCATCTCTTCGGTCATGTCGAGGCCGATCGCCCTTCCGGTAGGACTGACCCGGCGTGCGGAGATGAGCACGTCCGCGCCGGCGCCCGAGCCCAGGTCCAGAACGGTCTCGCCCGGACGCAGATCGGCGACGGCGGTCGGTACCCCGCACCCGAGCGACGCGTTGATCGCGGCCTCGGGGGCGCCGCTCGCGTCGCCGTCGGCGTATAGCGACGCGCCGAACAAGCCGGCGTCTTCCGCCGGGCCGCAGCACGAGCCGTCCGACGCGGTGGCGGTGGCGGCGGCCGCGTACCGCTGGCGGACCGCCTCGCGAACATTCATCTCAGCCATGCGGACAGCTCCTCAAGCGCGTCGGGGATGACGTAGTAGTAGGCCCAAAGCCCCTGGCGCTCGGAGCCGACGATGCCGGCCTCGCGGAGCACCTTCAGGTGATGGGACACGGTCGGCTGCGAGAGGTCGAACAGCGGGACAAGCTCGCACACGCACACCTTGCCGGCGTGCTTTCGGAGCACGTCGACCAGTTGCACGCGTACGGGGTCGGCGAGCGCTTTGGCGACCTCGGCCATGCGGATCGCCGCGTCCCGGTCGACGTCGGGGTAGACCACGGGCTCGCAGCAGCGCTCGCCCGCCGGTCGCTTCACCTTCGGGGCGAGTACCAGATCGACAGCCATCTATACACATATATCGATTGAAGTGACGACTGTCAATCGATAGGCTTCTGTCGATCATGGAGCGCGTGCTGTTCGTGTGCACTCACAACGCGGGGCGTTCGCAGATCGCCGAGGCGCTGTTCGAGCGCGCGGCCGGCGGGCGGTATACGGCTTCGTCGGCCGGGACGGCGCCGGCCGATCGGGTCCATCCCGAGGTCATCGAGGTCATGCGCGAGCTCGGGATCGACCTCGCCGAGCGCCGGCCGCGGCTGCTCACACGCGAACTCGGCGCGCAGGCCGACGTGGTCGTGACGATGGGCTGCGGCGATCAGTGCCCGTTCATCCCCGGCAAGCGCTACATCGACTGGGAGCTCGAGGACCCGAGGGGTCGCCCGGTGCAAGAGGTCCGCGCTACTCGCGACGACATCGCCCGGCGCGTCGGCGCCCTGCTCGCCGAGCTTGACGCCACCCGCGCCGCGCCCGCGTGACCGTTATTTCCTGCTAGCGCGCATTCGGGCATAGGCTCGGCCTTGCGATGGAGGAGCGCTCCAGCGGACTGCCGGTCTCGCTGATCCTCGCGGTCTCGATGATCGCGGCTGGCGTCGTTTACCCGGTCACCGATTCGGCGCTCAAGCACACCTCGCCGATCATGATCGCGACGCTGCGTGCGCTCGCCGGCGGCCTGATCCTCACGCTGGTGCTTCCGCTGCTGCGCAGTCGCCTGCCGCGCACGCGCCGCCTGTGGACGTGGGCGTTCGCGATCGGGTTCGGGAACACGACGCTGACGCAGGTGGGGATCAGCGTCGGCACCGACCGAGCCGGCGCCGCGGTCGCGTCGGTGCTGCTGAACTCCTCGCCGTTCTTCGTCGCGCTGCTCGCCCGGTTCGTTCTCGGCGAGCCGATCACCCGTCTGCGCGGGCTCGGGCTGGTGATCGGTTTCGCCGGAGTGCTGCTGATCGTGCTCGCCGACCCCGGCAAGATCGCCCACGGATCGCGGCTCGCGATCGGATTCGGGATCGCGCTACTCGGCGCGCTCGGATGGGCCGGCGGCGGGCTGGCGATGCACGTGCTCAGCCAACGTGAGCCCGATCTCGACGTCACCGGCCACACCGCCGCTCAGTTCATCGCCGGCGGGATCCCGCTGATCCCGTTGGTCCTGCTCGACGGCGGGACGACCAGCTGGGGCGACCCGAGGCTGATCGCGCAGCTCGCCTACCTGGTCATCGGAGGCCAGGTCCTCGTGTATGTCGGCTTCAACGCTGCGCTCGCGCGCTGGCCATCTACTCGCGTCTATGCCTGGACGTTCCTCGTCCCAGTGGTCGCCGTTCTGATCGACGCCGTTCAGGGACAGCTTCCAGGACCTGCCGCCACACTCGGCATTGCCGTCGTGATCGCCGGGGTAGCGATCGTCAATCACCCACGGGCGGAGGCTGATCTCGAACCGTCAGCGGATGCGCCGGCCCATCTCGGCCGTGTCGTAGCCGCCGAGGTCCTCGACCGCCGACCTGAACGCCGGCGACTCTAGGAGCTCCCAGAACGGAGCGAGTAACTGGTGCTCGAGCGTCTCGCGCTCGAGCACCAGGTCGTAGGGCTCGCTCGTGACCGGCACGAAGTCGAGATCGAACGCGCGCGCGGCGGCGAGCACGCCCATCCCGCAGTCGGCGCGGTCGGCCGCGATCGCCGCCGCCACCGCGAGGTGGGTGGGCTCCTCGCGTCCGTAGCCGGCGATCGTGTCGGGTTCGATCCCCGCCCGCGCGAGCTCGTAGTCGAGCAGCACGCGCGTGCCGGCGCCGCGCTGGCGGTTGACGTACCTGAGCTCCGGGCGGGCAAGGTCGGCCGCGCCCGTCAGCCCGAGCGGGTTGCCGCGCGCGACGAGCAGGCCCTGCTCGCGGTGGACGAGGCGGACGACCGCGACGTCGCGGCCGGCGAGCAAGCTGTCGACGTAGGGGAGGTTGTAGACGCCGGTCTCGGGGTCGAGCAGATGCGACCCGGCGAGATGGCACAGCCCGTCGCGGAGCGCGATCAGCCCGCCCGTCGAGCCGACGTTGCCCGACGCTAGCGTCACCTTCGGGTCGCGTTCGCGGAGCTGCGACGCGGCGAGGTCGAGGATCATGTCGTGCGATCCGATCGCGACGATCGTCCGCTCGATCTCGCCGAGGCCGCGCAGCAGCTCGACGTCGACGTCGGCGCCGGCGTGATGGCCCTCGACGTCGGCGGGGACGACGAGGAGCCCGTCGGCGCGGACCAGAGAAGTCAGCACGCCGGCGCCGCGCGGCAGCGGCGAGGCGACGAGCGTGCCGCCGACGCGCCCGAGCCGCACCCGCACCCAGTCGTCCATCCCGATCGTCGACGCGAGCTTGCGCGCGAGCCGCGCCCGGACCGACGGCCGTTCCGACACGGTGGCACCCTCGAGCTCGGCCAGCAGCGGCGCGGCGAAGATCTCGAACGTCAGGGACGCCGACACCGGGTAGCCGGGTGCGCCGAGCACGGGCGTCGAGTCAACCGCTCCGAGGACGACCGGATGGCCGGGCCGGACGGCGACGCCGTGGACGGCGAGCACGCCGAGGCGGCCGATCAGCGCCGCCGTGTGATCGTGACGGCCCGCGCTCGAGCCGGCGATCACGATCAGCAGGTCGCAGCGCCTGACCGCGTCGCGGATCGCGTCGGCGATCCGTCCCTCGTCGTCGGGCTCGATCGGCAGCATCACGACCTCGCAGCCGGCCTCGCGGGTCTGGCCGGCGAGCATCAGCGAGTTCGTCTCGAGCAGCTCCCCGGGCTCGAGATCTGAGCCGATCGGGCGCATCTCGTCGCCCGTGGGGAGAATCGCCACCACTGGTTGACGGTGGACGCGGACCTCGGTGGCGCCGGCGGCCGCGGCCGCCGCGGCGTCGACCGGGCGCAGGCGATGGCCGGCGGGCAGCAGCAACTCGCCGGCGCTGATGTCCTCGCCGATCGAGCGCATGTGCCGGTAGGGCGCGACCGGGGCGCGCAGTTCGGCCTGACCGTCGACGTAGTGCACGTGCTCGCGCATCACGACCGCGTCGAACCCGTCGGGCATCGGGTCGCCGGTGTCGAGCACCACGAACGCGCCGGGGTGCAGCAGCAGCGGCGTGCTCTCGCTCGCGCCGACGGTGTCTGACGCGCGGACGGCGATCCCGTCCATCGCCGCGGAATCGAACGGGGGAGACGAGCGGACCGCCCAGATCGGTTCGGCGGTGACGCGCCCGACCGCGCGGGCGAGCGCGACCCCGACCGGCTCGAGCCGGCGCGGGCAGCCGGCGGCGGCACAGCACTCGCGCCACGCGGCCTGGGCGCTCACGAGCGGGACATCGCGTAGGAATGGGGTCGCGTGGCTAGCCATACGGGATCACCTCGACGGGCTCGCCGGCGGACAGGCCGTTCGCGTCCTCGGGCACAATCAGATAGCCGTCGGCGGCGGTCAGGACGGTCAACAACGCCGAGGATCCGAAGATCGGCTCGGCGGGGCGGCCGCCGTCGCTCAGCCGAGCCTGGACAACGACGGGCCTCCGTGCTGCGCTCGGGAGGTCGCGCGCATCCTCGATCGTGGTCGTCTGCCCCGAGCCGGTGCGCAGATCTACGAGCACCGCCTTCCCGAGGCCGCCGGGTGGCATTCCCACGATGCTAGCCGCCGGCGTCGGCGGCCATGAACGCGACGGTATCGCCACTGACGAGCGGTAGCTCCGGGTCGCGCGTGATCTGATCGCCGTTGAGGGCGGCCACGACGTGCTCGTCGAGCGCGACTTCGACCGCGCTTGCGGCGGCTCCGAGCGACCACGCGCTGACGGTTTGCCGACGTGGCGCTCCGGGCCTGGCCAGCGGCCCGAATCGCTCGACAACGATCGCGGGCGCCGGCAGGGCGCGGGCGCGCTCGTAGTCGGCGGGCTCGTTGAGGTTGCTTACGGACTCGAGTTGCGGGTCGAGGCGGGCGAGCGCTTGGTTTTTGAGGAGGTCGGCCTCGGTCAGGCGGCGGACCTGCGAGCGTTCGAACAGGAAGGCCGGGCGCATCCGGTTGGTGGCGATGAGGTCGTTGACTAGCGGTAAGAGTGTGGTCCGGTAGGCGGCTGACAGCGGTTGCCGGAAGCCCCCGACCTCAGGGAGCACGACGTCGATGTCGTCGTCAAACGCTTTCAGAACCGCGCTGACGAACGCGGGATGGAGCAGCGGCACGTCGGTCGACGACACGTACGCGATGGGCGCCCGGGCTCCGACCGCGGCCAGCCCGGCCGCGATGCCCTGGACCGGCCCGCGGCCCTCGCGCTCGTCGGTGACGACCTCTACGTTGCCGGCGAGCTTTGGGAGGGCCTGACCCGGGGCGGACACGACGATCACGGGGCCGGGTCCGACGACGCGGCCGACAATCCCGGTCACTCGGCGCAGCAGCGTCGAGCCGTGCCAGTCGAGCGCCGACTTGGGCGAGCCCATCCGCGACGACCTCCCGCCGGCCAGCACGATTCCCGCGGCGTCCACCATGGCCGCCGATGGTAGACCGCATAAAATTCCCTTCCATGGCACGTGAGGGGCGGATTGCCACCGAAGACGTCGTCGAGAAGACGGTCGGCGAGGTGATGATGGCCCGGCCGAAGACGATGCCCGGCGACGTGCTCGTCGCCGTTGTCCGGCAAGCGTTCGAGCTGCCGAGCGTGCGCACCGTGCTGCTGGCGGACGACGGCGTGTTCCGGGGTGCGATCGAGCGCACCGACCTCCCCGCCGACGCGACGCCGGACGAGTCGGCCGCGCGGTATGCCGACACCGAGCCGGTGACGGCGACCCCCGCGACGCCGATCCCCGACGCGATCAAGCTGCTCGAGGGCCAGAGCGAGCCGCGGTTGATCGTGCTCGACGAGGACGGCGTCACGTTGCGCGGGCTGCTCTGCTTCAACCGCAGCTCAGACGAGTTCTGCGTTCGGTAGGAACGCGGACATCCGCGGTTTTGCACCTCTTGAGACAATAGGTCCACAACCTGTTCGGGGAGGAGGGCGAGAGGTGGCCCGCGAAGACGCGGTGGCGCCACGGTGGCGACGATCTCAAGGCTCTGGTGACGCTCATGCGCCCGAGTCGCGCGCCCCTTCGCTCGTCGACAGCGCCGAGGAGGCGCTGCATATCTGGCTCGCCGGCGGCCGCTATCGACAGGGCGACCGGCTTCCACCCGAGCACGAGGTTGCGACGATGCTCGGGGTCTCGCGCGGGACGCTGCGCAGCGCGCTCCACCGCCTCGAGGAGCGTGGCGAGATCGTCCGCCGGCAGGGGAGCGGCACGTTCGTCGGGCGCAGCGCGGTGCCGGCCGCGATCGGCGAGCGCCTCGAGCGCCTCGAGCCGTACTCGTCCCTGGCGGAGCGCCGCGGCCTGACGCTGTCCTCCGTCGATCTCACGATCGAGCGCCGCGCGGTCGGCGCCGAGGTCGGTGAGGCGCTCGGGCTCGCTCCGATCGCCCCCGCGTTCACGGTCTCGCGGACGCTCGTGGCGGACGAGGCGCCCGTCGCCGTGATGTTCGACGTCGTCCACCCCAAGGTGTCGCTGCCCGACGACGGCGCGCTCCGGGCGGCGCTCGAGCGCGGACAGATGGTGCTCGACGTGCTCATCGCCCTAGGGGTCCCGGTCACGTATGCGCGCACGCGCGTGATCCCGTCGCTGCTCAGCCCGCGCGAGCGCGCCGGCAAGCTGCTCGGCGTGCGGCGGACGACCGCGGTGCTCGAACTCGAGGAGCTGATCTACGCCGGTCGCGACGAGCGCGTCGCCTACTCGCGCGACCTGTTCGCCCCCGGCGGACTCGACGTGGCCGTAACGCGCTCGCTCGAGTCAACCCGACCGACGCCGATCGTGAACTTCCGCGGCGCGCGCAACGCGCGCGACGGCGGCACGCGCAACCGCCGTCCGTGAGCACCGGGTCGCGGCAGCGGGTGGCCTCGGTGGCGCGCGCGCTCGCGCTGCTCGACGAGGTGGCCGGCAGCGACACCGGTCTCGGCGTCAACGAGCTGGCGCGACGGATCGGGGTCAACGCGAGCACCGCCTCCAGGCTGCTGGCGACGCTCGAGGCCGGCGGGCTCGTCGAGCGCTCGCCTGACGGCCCGTACCGTCTCGGGCTGAAGCTCGTCGCGCTGTCCGACCGGGTGCTCGGGCAGCTTGACGTCCGTGAGCGGGCGCGACCGTGGCTGACCTGGCTGGTGCAGGAGACCGGCGAGACCGCGACTCTGTCGGTCCCGGGCGGGGGCGCGGCGATCACCGTCGACTTCGTCCCATCGCCGTCGAGCGTCGTCAGCATGGCGCGGCTCGGCCGCCCGAGCGTCGCCCACGCCACCGCCGCTGGCAAGGTGATGCTGGCCTTCGGGTCTTCGGCGGTGTCGGGCGACGAGGGCTTCTCAGATCAGCTGGTCGCGTTCACCGAGCGCACGATCACCGATCCCGGCATGCTGGCCGCGGAGCTCGACGCAGTGCGGACGTCCGGGGTCGCCGAGGCCGTCGGCGAGCGCGAGCCCGACCTGAACGCGCTGGCGGCGCCGGTGATCGGTCGCGGGGACGAGCTCGTCGCGATCCTCGGGCTCCAGGGGCCGGCGGCGCGGCTGGAGGCGAGCACCCGGCGTGCTCTCCACGCGCCACTGCGCAAGGCGGCGGCCGAGCTCGGGCGATCGCTCGGGGCGCCGGGATAGGATTGGGCATGCTCGGAGCGCGGGGCCGCTTCCGCTCAACCGACTTCCGCAGCCTCGCCGACGAGGAGCTGATGGAGCTTGTCCGCGGCGGCGAGGTGCATGCGTTCGAGGTGATCTTCGACCGCCATTCGACGTCGGCGTTCTCGCTCGCCTACCGGATGTGCGGGCGCCGCTCGCTCGCCGAGGACATCGTCCAGGACGCGTTCCTGTCGCTGTGGCGGAGCAGCAGCAGCTATGAGCCCGGGCGCGGCAGCGTCCGGTCGTGGGTGTTGAGCGTCGTTCACAACCGAGCGATCGACGCGTTCCGCCGGCAGGGTCCCAGGGACAGCCGCAACGTGCCCGACGAGGGAATCGCCGAGCGCCTGCCCGCGCCCGACGCCACCGACGTCGAGGTCGAGCGCCGCGACGACGTCCGGCAGGTCCGGAGCGCGCTCGAGGAGCTTCCGCCCGACCAGCGCCAGGTGATCGAGCTCGCGTACTTCGGCGGCTTCACCCACGCCCAGATAGCCGAGATGCTCGACCTGCCGCCCGGTACCGTGAAGGGGCGCATGCGCCTCGGGCTGACCAAGATGCGATACGTGCTCGGCGAGAGCGCGCGGGTGACGGCATGAGCGGCGAGGACCGGATCACGAACGGGCGCCGGTGCGGCGACGATGTCGCGGCGTACGTGCTCGGGGCGCTCGAGCCGGGCGAGCTCGAGGCCTTCCGCCGGCACCTCGCGGGCTGCGCCGACTGCCAGAGGGAGGTCGCGGAGTTCGAGCAGATCAGGGGGTCCCTGCCCGACGCGAGCGTCCAGTATCAGGTGCCCAAGGATCTGCGCCGGCGCGTGATGGCCGAGGTGCAGGCGACGCCGAAGGCGCAGGCTGCCGCCCGCACGACGCCGGGCCGCGTCACGCGGTCGTGGCGGCCGCTCGTCGCGTTCGGCGGCGCGTTCGCCGTGGTCGTGGTCGCGGTCATCATCGCGTTCGCGGTCGGGTCTGGCGGATCCAGCACCCGGACGATCCAAGCATCGGCGGGCAACGCCGAGCTTCGCATCGCCGGCAGCCGCGGCGACCTGATCGTTCGCCGCCTGCCGCAGCTGCCCGCGGGGCGCATCTACGAGATGTGGGTGCAGCGCGGGAGCGCGCACCCGGTGCCGACCGGCACGCTGTTCGGCGTCACGTCAAGCGGGACGGCGGCGATCGGCGTTCCCGGCAGCCTGAGCGGGGTCAGCGCGGTCCTGGTCACGCAGGAGCCCGCGGGGGGGACACCGGCGCCCACGACCGCGCCTGTGATCGTCGCGCCCGTGGCCTGAGACGCGCCGCGCCGCTAGCTCCAGGGGTACGGGCTGTGCGAGACGGGGTGTAGGTCGCCCGTCGCGAACCGCTCGAACCGGAACGGGTGCAGCAGCGATGAGTGCTCGCCGGCGACGACCCGCGCGATCTCGCGGCCGACCGCGATCATCTTGTAGCCGTGGTTGGAGTCCGCGGCGACGAACACGTTCGGGCGCATGTAGTCGAACACGGGGAAGTTGTCGACCGTGAACGCCCCGGCTCCGCCGCTGCGGGTCTGGCGGTAGGCCGCCCTCGCGCCCTCGAATCGGCCGAGGCAGTGCGACAGCGCGGCGCACCACATGTCCGGGAAGCCGGGCTCGACGGTGCCGGTCGGGTACGGGTCGAGGTCGATCGAGTGGCCGAGCCTGAGCGGTTGGGCGCCGCCCTGCACGGTCTCGCGGTCGGGCTTGAAGTACACCCCCCACGGCTCGCTCGTGATCAGCCGCGCTGCGTCGTCGCGCAGGGTCTGATCGCTGTCGACGTGGAGCACGGGCGACTCCTTGCCGTCATCGGTCACGAACAGCCTCGGGTCGAACTCGATCTCGCCCTCCTGCAGGTACCAGTACGTCCACATCGGCAGATCGGGCTCGACCTCGCCATCGGGTTGGCGGACGTCGATGCGGTCGGGGAGGTCGAGCATCGACCACAGGTCGGTGATCCAGGGGCCGACCGCGACGACGACCTGTTCGGGTCGGGTCGTGCCCTGCGTCGTGTGCACGGCCGTGACCGCGCCCGAGTCGTCGAGGTCGAACCCGGTGACTTCGACGCCGGCGCGGATCTCGGCGCCGGCCTTTTGCGCCTTGGCGGCGAGGCCTTCCATCGACTCGCGGTTGAACGCGAACCCGCCGGCGTGCTCGTGCAGGCACACGGTCAGACCGGGCGCGCGCCAGTCGCCGTACAGCTGGCGCATGTGCGTGGTGACCGCTTCTTCTCCAAGGTACAGCTCTGACGGGTAGCCGATCCGCTGCTGGCGCTCGTGGACCGCGATCAGGTCGCTCTCCTGCGCGGGCGGCCCGAGCGCGATGTAGCCCGAGCCGTGGTAGTGAAGCGCCTCCGGATCGGACTCCCACACCTCGACGCACGCCGCCATCAGCTCGGACATAGCCGGCTGGAAGTAGTTGTTGCGGATCACGCCGCACGCGATGCCCGACGCGCCGGCGGCCACCCCCGTCTTGTCGACGACCAGCACGCGCCGGCCCTGCTCCGCGAGGTGCCAGGCGGTCGACAAGCCGTGGACGCCGGCGCCGATGACGAGGACGGGGACAGAGGCGGGGAGTGGATCTGACACCGTGTTTTGCTCCTCTTGGACGTTGCGTTGTGCGCAACGGTGTTGCGCGCCGTGCGTTGGGTCAGGATAGGGGTGGCGGGTGGTGGGGTCAAGGTGGCGGCGCGTGCGGTGGCGGCTGCGGTGGCGGTGGCGCGTGCGGTGGCGGTGGCGGTGGCGGTGGCGCGGGCGGTGCCGGTGACGGTGGCGCGGGCGGTGCGAGGCGGCCGGCTACACCGACTAAGTCGACACTCGCCACCCCCGCCCGAGGTGAATGGTTATTCAGGCACGTATGTGGGTCATTCCGGCGCACTGGGCAGCCGGCGCCCGTCGAGTGGCGAGATATGACCCACGCCGGCCGCCGGCCTGACCCACCCGCGCGCGACCAGGCGCCAGCGCAGGCGGTCAACGTGGCATTCGACCGCCACCGCCGGCCGAGCGTCACCTTCGCCGCGCATGTGGCGGGCAACGTGACATTGGGCCGGCGGCCACTGCCGAACGTCACGTTGACCGCCGCCCCCGCGGGGGGACCGAGCTTGCGGGCCTTCTAGATATGGCCGCCGGCGTCTGGGACGCGGACAGCGGGCGAGACGCGCCCACTCCGCGACCTGCGCCACCCTTGCCTGCGCATTCGGCAACTGATATAACGACCGCTGTACGAATTTGTACAAGGGAGCGTTGAATTCGTCCGTCCGTCGCCCTTGTTGTGGCGTGGCCGGCCAGGCTGCACGAAAGGAGAGGACATGGCGGTAGCAGTCGACGGCGGCGACCCGAGTGCGGTGACGGTGCCCCTTGGTGGGACCGTCCAGACGGTGCTCGACAGCCCGCGGATCGCGCCCGCGCCGGCGACCCTCGAGGAGGCCCGGAACGCGCCCGGCCGGCGCGAGAAGATCGAGCAGATCACGCGGCGGATCGAAGAGCAGGGCATCAAGTACGTGTTCTTCCAGCAGGTGTCGGTCACGGGGCGCGTGATGGGCAAGGGCGTCGTGTCGACGTTCTTCCCGCAGGTGGCGGAGAAGGGCTACCAGCTCGTGTACGGCGCGACGGCCAACCTGTTCACCGATCGGCACGGCAACTACATCGGGTTCGGTCCCGAAGAGTCAGAGCTCGCGGCGGTCGCTGACCTCGACACGTTCGCGGTGCTGCCGTGGGACAACCGGGTCGCGCGGGTGTACTGCGACTGCTACGACACCGAGACCGGTGAGCTGCTCGACGCCGACTGCCGGCAGAACCTCAAGCGGGTCGCGCACGATTTCGAGCAGGAACTCGGCTACCAGTTCCTGATCGGGATCGAGCCCGAGACGATGTGGCTGAAGAAGCCCGAGGAGGGCAAGCTGCCCGAGGGCATCACCAAGCCGTACTGCTACCACATCCACCAGTTCGAGGAGCTCCGTACGGTGCTGCTCGACGTCGTCGACTGGGGCCAGCGACTCGGCCTCGACATGAGCTACGGCGACCACGAGGACGCGCCGGGCCAGCTCGAGCTGAACTTCCGTTTCGACCGCCCCGTGCGGACCGCCGACAACCTCACGACCTACCGCCAGGTCTGCGCGGCCGTGGGGCGCAAGCACGACGTGCTGCCCACCTGGATGCCCAAGCCGTTCACGGGCGTGTCGGCCAACGGTCATCACCACCACTTCACGCTCGTCGACGAGAACGGCGTCAACGTGTTCCATGACCCCGACGGGCCGGCGCAGCTGTCGGAGATCGCGCGCCATTTCCTCGGCGGGATGCTCGAGCACTTCGGCGCGCTGATGTGCATCGGCAATCCGACCGTGAACTCGTACTGCCGAATGTGGGATACGGGCTTCTGGGCCCCGATCTACAAGAACTGGGGCTGGCAGAACCGCACCACGACCGTGCGCGTCGCGACCGGCGGCCGGTTCGAGTACCGCGGCGTCGACTCCTCGTGCAACCCGTACCTGACGACCGCCGCCTTGCTCCAGGCCGGGCTCGACGGCGTGCGGCGCAAGCTCGACCCAGGCCCGCCGCAGCAGGGCAACACGTATGAGCTGCTCCAGCAGGGCGTCGAGATCGAGCGCGTCCCCGAGAGCCTCGGCGCGGCTCTGAACGCGCTCGCGGCCGACGAGCTGATCCAGGCCGCGATCCCGGGCCGCCTGTACAAGGTGTTCGACTGGTACAAGCGCGACGAGTGGGAGCGCTACCTGGCGGCGGTCACCGACTGGGAGCGCGACGAATACCTCGAGGTTCTCCCCTAGCCGGCGGCCGGGGGGTCAACGCTCATGTGCGGAATCGCCGGAATCATCTACAGGAACGGAAACGGCGCCCACCGGCTGGGCGCGGACATGACCAGCATGCTTCAGTCGATGAAGCACCGCGGACCGGACTCGACCGGCTTCGCGCTTTATCACCGCCCCACCGCCGACCTGGTCTTGCGGATCAAGCTCGCCGACGGCGACGCGAGCAATGACATCGAGTACGCCGAACGGCTGCGCCGGCGCCGGCGCGAGGTCGAGGCGCGGCTGCGCGCCGCCGGCGCTCGCGTCGAGTCGATCGAGGACATCAACCAGTACACGATCGCGGCCACCCTCGACTACGACGGCGAGCTCAAGCACCTGGCCGATTACGTCGAGTCGGTGCCGGGGGCGGAGGTCCTGTCGGCGGGCTCGGCGCTCGAGATCGTCAAGGACCTCGGTGACGCCACGACCGTCGGAAACGCGTACAAGCTCGACGGCTACATCGGAACGCACGGGATCGGGCACGTCCGGATGGCGACCGAGTCCGACGTCGACATCTCGAACGCGCATCCGTACTGGGCGTACCCGTTCGCTGACGTGGCCGTGGTCCACAACGGGCAGCTGACGAACTACCACCAATGGCGCCGGCGCCTCGAGCGGCTCGGCCACCGGTTCGCGTCCGACTGCGACTCGGAGATCATCGCCGTGTACCTCGCTCAGAAGATGTCCGGGGGTGCAACGCTCGAGCAGGCGATGCGCCAGAGCCTCGACGACCTCGACGGCGTGTTCACCTACATCTGCGTGTCTGAAGACGCGCTGGGTATGGCCAAGGACGAGCTTGCGGCTAAGCCGCTCGTGCTCTATGAGGGCGACGACATGGTCGTGCTCGCGTCCGAGGAGATGGCGATCCGGGCGGTGATCGACCGCGAGATCGAGACCTACGACCCGTACGAGAGCCAGGTGATGGTATGGACGCGGTAGAGGCACCGGGTGCGGTTCCGCAGGCGCGGTTCGACCCGCGCGGGCTGGTCGAGCTCGACGAGACGATCCCGCGGATCGCCGAGATCGACGGTGAGCGCGCGAGCTTCGACGCTCGCCACCTGACCACGAGGCAGATCAACCTCGAGCTGCGCCGGCTCGTGTACGAGGAGGCCGTGCAGGAGGTGACCGTGCGCAACCCGGGCGCCAAGCACTCGCTCGGCGTCTGCATCCTCCAGCGCTGCCGGATCAGGTTCGAGGGCAGCCTCGGGTACTTCGCGTGCGGGCTGAACGACGGGCCGGAGGTCCACATCACCGGCCGGGTTGGCTGGTCGGCGTGCGAGAACATGATGTCGGGTGTGTGCGTGATCGACGGCAACGCCGGATCGCTGACCGCGGCCGCTCTTCGGGGCGGCGACGTCGTCGTCAAGGGGCGGGTCGGTGCCCGCACCGGGATCGACCAGAAGGGCGGGACGATCATCTCGCTCGGTGACGCCGGCTCGATGACCGGGTTCATGATGCAGCGCGGGCGGCAGATCATCTGCGGCAACGCCGGCCACGGCCTCGGTGACTCCATGTACGACGGCGTGATCTACGTCGGTGGCAAGGTCGCCTCGCTTGGGATCGACTGCGTGCCCGGCGAGTGGACCGACGCCGACACCGAGCTGATCGAGCGCAAGTTCAGGATCTACGGGCTCGGCGATCCGCCCGAGCTCCAGAAGTTCGTGTGCGGCAAGAAGCTCTACAACTACGACTCGCTCGAGCCGTCCGAGAGGAAGATGGTGCTGTGATGGCTGCCGCCGACGAGAACGCCCCCCTGCGCCGGAACCAGCTCGGTCACAGCCGGATCTTCACCCCCGAGGTGATCGACGACATCCACGTCAAGGCCGAGCTCGGGCGCTACCGGATGCGCGGGTTCTCGATGTTCAAGCCGATCCCGCACTGGGACGAGCTGATGTTCCTGCCGGGAACTCTGACCCGGTTCGTGATCGAGGGCTACCGCGAGAAGTGCGTGACCAAGACCGTGCTCGGCGCGCGTTTTGCCAAGAAACCGATCGAGCTCGACATCCCGATCTACATCACCGGCATGAGCTTCGGTGCGCTGTCGCTCGAGGCCAAGATGGCGCTGGCCAAGGGCGCGTCGATGGCAGGCACCGCGACGTGCTCGGGAGAGGGCGGCATGATCCCGCCCGAGCGCGACCTCTCGACCAAGTGGTACTACCAGGTGATCCAGAGCCGGTACGGCTTCAACCCGCACCACCTGATGCTCGCCGACGGCTGCGAGTTCTTCATCGGCCAGGGGTGCAAGGTCGGCCTCGGCGGGCACCTGATGGGGCAGAAGGTCACCGAGCAGGTCGCCGAGATGCGCTCGCTTCCCGCCGGCATCGACCAGCGCTCGCCCGCGCGTCATCCGGACTGGCTCGGCCCCGACGATCTGTCGCTGAAGATCCAGGAGGTCCGCGAGGCGACCAACTACGAGATCCCGATCCAGCTCAAGCTCGGCGCGGCCCGCGTGTATGACGACGTGCGGATGGCGGCAAAGTGCGGTCCGGACATCATCTACCTCGACGGAGCTGAGGGCTCGACCGGCGCAGGCCCGCACATCGCCACCGAGGAGACGGGAATCCCGCTGATGGCCGCGATCCCGGAGGCGCGTCGCGCGCTCGAGGACGTCGGCATGGCCGACGAGATCGACCTCGTCGTGGCCGGCGGGATCCGCAACGGCGCCGACGTCGCCAAGGCGCTGGCGCTCGGGGCTACTGCGATCGCGATCGGCCATTCGGCGCTGATGGCGCTCAACTGCAACAAGGAGATCCCGGGCGTCACCGACTACGAGGGCACGGTCGGCGTGCCCGCGGGCCAGTGCTACCACTGCCACACCGGGCGGTGCCCGGTCGGCGTGGCCACGCAGGACCCCGAGCTGCGCAGGCGGCTCGTCGTCGATGACGCCGCCCAGCGCGTCTACAACTTCCTGCACACGATGACGCTCGAGTGCCAGATGCTGGCGCGCGCGTGCGGGAAGACCGACGTCCACAACCTCGAGCCCGAGGACCTGTGCGCGCTGACGGTCGAGGCGTCGGCGATGGCGCGCGTGCCGCTCGCCGGCACCGACTACATCCCAGGAGTGTCCGAGGAGCGAACGCTGGCGCGAATCGAGCGCCTGCTCGAGCGCCACGTCGAGAACCCGATCGACTACCTCGAGCTGCCGCGCGAGGAGGTGGGGTCGTGAGCGAGACCGAGTACACGAACTCGATCGATGCCGAGTATCTGGCCGGCCGGCGGTTCCCCTACCAGGAGGACATGTCGCTGCTCGAGGACGTCGACCTGCTCGCTGCGACCCCCGGCGATGACATCAACTGGCTCGAGGACATCGACCTGCTCGAGGAGGACGGCGTGCCGGCGGTGTTCGACCGCTATTCGAACTCGTTCCTGAAGATCTACTTCCCGATTCCCGCGGGCCAAGAGAACGAGATCGCGCGCAAGGTGCTGATCAAGCACCTCCAATCGGGCAACTCCTACGGGATCGCCTTAAAGGAGCGTCATTGCAAATTCCCCCAGCCCGAGCTCGGCCCGTGGGTCAAGGGCTCGCGGACCGTGGGAACCGACTGGAAGCCGGGCGTGCTCGAGGGATGGGAGCGCCCAGCGCACTGATCATGGCCACCGAGTCGGATCTCCCGCGATCGATTCGGCGTGGCCCACCGATCACGCTCGGCTGCGAATGCGGCGAGCGGCGCGATCTCCACTACGGCGATCGCTGGACGTGCGAGAAGTGCGGCAAGACCTGGAACACGCGGCGGATCCCGCTCGAGGAGTACGCGAAGCTGTGCCGCACCCAGCTCCGTTTCCGCTGGCTGCCGCTGGCGGCGGCCGTCCTCGTGATCGCGTCGCTGATCGCGCTCGTGGTGCTGGGCCGGGCCTTCAGCGGGATCCTGCTGGTCGCAATTGTCGCGATGGTGTGGAGCACGTTCGGGCGGCCGATGTGGAAGCGGCGGTACCTGACGGCGATCCAGAAACGGCCGAGCTGGAACATCGAGCCCGAGTAAAGGCGCTGTCGTGCGGGTGATCGTCGTCGGCGCGGGATTCGCGGGCCTGGCCGCGGCGGATGCGCTCGCTCGGGCCGGCGTCGAGGTCGACGTGCTCGAGGCGCGCGACCGGGTGGGCGGGCGGGTGTGGTCGGTGCCGTTCGCCGGCGGCGCGGTCGAGCGAGGCGCCGAGTTCATCCTGCCCCACGACAGGACCGTGCTCGCGACCGCCGAGCGGCTCGGGCTGGCGCTCGTGCGCAAGGCGACCCGCTACGGCAATCGCGAGCCCCGCGGCGGCGAGCCGGTGACGCGCGAGCAGGTGGCGGCCGCGCTCCAGCGGATCGGGTCAGAGCCGCTCGCGTCCGGCGCCGGAATCCTTAGCCGCGCGTTGGCCGCGTACGGGCTCGAGCCGGGTGTGGCCGAGGCGATCCAGGCTCGCATCGAGGTCAGCTGCGGGTACCCGGCCGAGGATCTCGACTCCGGCGCGCTGTCCGAGGGCGCCGCCTCGTTCGGGGACTTCGACACGCACACGATCGACGGCGGGAACGACCGGATCGCGCGTGAGCTCGCGGCCGGACTCGGGGGCGCGGTGCGTTTGTCGGCGGCGGTGTCGAGCGTGGAGTGGCGCGAGCGCGAGGTCACGGTCCTCGGCGGCGGGGAAGAGTGGGTCGCGGACGCCGCGGTGATCGCGGTGCCCGCCTCGGTGCTCTTCGACATCGTGTTCGATCCGCCGCTCGCGCCCGAGAAGGCGGCGGTCCGCTACGGCCAGGCGGCGAAGCTGTTCGTCGCGCTGCGGACGCCGGCGCCACCGAGCGAGGTGCTGTCGGTTCCGGGCCGGTTCTGGTGCTACACGCAGCTCGGCGCCGACGGGCAGCCGCGACCGTTCGTCGCGGCGTTCGCGGGGACGCCGGGCGCCCTCGAGTCGCTCGAGGTCGACGCCGGGCCCGAACGGTGGCTGGCGGCGCTCGCCGAGTTGCGCCCGGACCTGGAATTCGACCTCGACACGGTCATGCTCTCGACCTGGGCCCACGACCCCTGGGTGCACGGCGCATACTCGGCGCGGTCGGCGTCGGTGCCGCTCGACGCTGAGGCGCTCGCCCGGCCGGTCGGGCCGCTGTTCTTCGCCGGCGAGCACACCGCCGGCGTGTGGCACGGGCTGATGGAAGGCGCGCTGCGGAGCGGCGAGCGCGCGGCAGCGGAGGTGCTCGCCGGCGCCGGGCGATGACATCCGGCGGTGCCCGCGCTCTAAGCTGGCAGTGAGCGTGGCCCCCGCCGACACAAAGCGCGCCGTCGAGCTCGAGGTTGACTCCAGGACGGTCCGGATCTCGAGTCCCGATCGGGTGTACTTCTCGGCGCGCGGCGAGACCAAGCTCGACCTCGCGCGCTACTACATGAGCGTTGGGGACGGGATCGTCCGCGCGCTCCGCGAGCGGCCGTGCATGCTCCACCGCTTCCCCGACGGGGTCGACGGCCAGAAGGTCCACCAGAAGCGCCTTCCGAAGGGCGCGCCGCCGTGGGTCGAGACCGTGAACATCTATTTCCCCCGGTTTGGGCGCACGGCCGACGAACTGTGCGTGACCGAGCTCGGCAGCGTGATCTGGGCGGTCCAGATGGCGACCGTCGAGTTCCATCCGTGGAACTCGCGGCGGGCCGACGTCGAGCAGCCGGACGAGTGGCGGATCGACCTCGACCCCATGCCCGAGGCGAGCTTCGAGGCCGTGCGCCGCGTCGCCCACGTCGCGCGCGAGGTGCTCGACGAGATCGGCGCGGTCGGCTGGCCCAAGACCTCGGGCGGCAACGGGCTCCACATCTACGTCCGGATCGAGCCGCGCTGGGGCTTCGCCGAAGTGCGCGAGGCGGCACTGGCGTTCGCGCGCGAGGTCGAGCGTCGCATCCCGGACGACGCCACGACGACGTGGTGGCGCAAGGACCGCGATCCCCGAAAGGTGTTCGTCGACTACAACCAGAACGCGCGCGACCACACGATCGCGAGCGCGTACTCGGTGCGAGGGAACCGCGAGGGGACCGTGTCGACGCCGATCACGTGGGACGAGCTCGACGACGTCGACCCGCACGCGTTCACGATCGCGACCGTGCCGGCGCGGTTCGCCGCGATCGGCGACCCGCACGCGGGGATCGACGACGCGGTGTTCTCGCTCGAGCCGCTGCTCGAGTGGGCGGCGCGCGACGAGGATTAGGCCGGGCGCGGGAGATTCTCGATCGCCACCGGCTCGATCCCCTCGTCCGCCGGCAGCTCGAACCCGAGCACCTGCGCGTAGAAGCTGAGTTCCGCATCCAGGGCGCGGCGGACGTTGTCGGCCTGACGGAGGCCGTGCTGCTCGCCCTCGAACGGCAGATAGGCGACCGGGACGCCCTTGGCGCGCAGCGCGTCGACGATCATCTCGGACTGGTTCGGCGGCACGACCTCGTCCTCGAGCCCCTGAATCACGATCAGCGGCCGCGAGAACGCGTCGACGTGGTGGATCGGCGACCGCTCGCGGTAGACCTCGCGGCCTTCGGGATACGGTGCGATCAGGCTGTCGAGGTAACGGCTCTCGAACTTGTGCGTCTCGCGGCCGATGATCTCGAGATCCGCCAGTCCGTAGTGGTCGCCGCCGGCCGCGAACGGGGTGTCGGCTCGGGCCAGCGCCGCGAGCGTCGTGTACCCGCCCGCGGAGCCGCCGCGGATGCACAGCCGCGCAGCGTCGACCCGGCCCTGCTCGGCCAACCAGCGGGCGGCCGCCACGCAGTCCTCGACGTCGGCGATTCCCCACTCGCCGCGCAGCGCGTCCCGATAGGCGCGGCCGTAGCCGGTGGAGCCGGTGTAGTTGACGTCGATGACCGCGAAGCCGCGGCTCGTCCAGTACTGAAGGCCGAGGCGCAGCGCCGCGTGGGCCGTCGCGGTGGGCCCGCCGTGAATGAAGATCAGGAGCGGAGGCAGGTCGTCCTCGGGAGCGACGCAGGCGGGATTGGCCGGCGCATAGAACAGCCCGTAGGCCGTGCGGCCGCGCTCGGACGGGAACGCGACCGGTTCGGGAGCCGAGACGTACGCGGCATCGACACCGAGGTCGGCGAGGTCGCGTCCGGGGGCCAGCGTGACCAGCGAGCTCACCTCGTCCGCCTCGCCGAACGTGACGCGAGAGATTGACGCCTCCGCCGCGGGCGAGCCGGCGATCACCACCACCGACGCGCCTCCCGCGGCCCGGACGCACGAGACCTCCGAGAACCCCAGTTCGAGGTCACGCGCGGTGCCGTCGGACAGCCGGACCGCGAGCCCGTCGACGCCGTCTCGCCACCGGGCGAACACGATCCGGCCGTCGGGCAACAGCGCGTAGCGGGACGTCCCGAGGATCCACGGCGGCTCGCCGATGTCCGCCGCGATCTCGACGAGCGCAGTGACGGCTCCGTCGGCCGGGGAATACCGGTAGAGGTTCCACCAGCCGGTCAGGTCGCTGATGAACACGAGCGACCCGTCGGGTTGCCAGCTCGCGCCGTGGCAGGCTTCGGCCGCTCCGCCCGCAACGACCACGTTCTCGCCGCCGGCGACATCCCGGACGACCAGCCTGGTCGCGTCCCACGGCATGTTCGGGTGATCCCATTCGATCCAGCACAGACGGTCGCCGGCCGGGTTCCAGCGCGGGCCGGCCACGAAGTCCGGCCCGGTCACGAGCACCTCGGGGGTCGACTCCTCGTGCGCGGCGAGCCTGACGATCTCGTTGCGGACGTCGACCGCGCCGCGCCCGTCCAAAGGGTGGTGTTCTCGCACGCACGCGATCCACCGGCCGTCGGGACTCAGATCGCCGTTGGCGTAGCGGTCGCCGCGCGGCGTGTGCGGCATCGGGGTGATCGGTGCGGTAGTGCCCGCCTCGAGGTCGAGGCGGTAGAGCCGCTGATCGTCCCAGGCCGCGAACCAGACCACGCTGTCCTTCGCCCACCAGGCTCCGCCGCCGTATTCGTGCACGGCGCTGCGCGCGCTCTGCCCCTTGGGAAGCAGATCCGTCGTCCTCCCGTCGGCGTGCCGGCGGACGAGTTGCGTCCGGCCGCCCTCGGCCGGTCGGCTCTCGGCCCAGATCACGTCCGCTCCGTCGACGTGGACATCGGAGAAACCGACGGCCGATTCGACGACGACCGCCGATGTGACGGGCGTCCTCCACGACCCGTACGGCAGTACCGCTGGTCCGGCCGCATCGTGGGACACGGCCGGAAGCTAGCTAGTCGGCGTCGTGAGGATGGTGCACGATCAGCACGTCGCAGTGCGCGTGGTGCGTGACCGACTCGCTGACGCTCTGTCCGGTCAGACGCTGGATGAGGTTCGGCTCACGCGTCCCGACGACGATCATGTCGGCCTTCCGCTCGTTGGCGAGCTGAACGATCGCGTCCGCGGGCTCGCCGATCGCCGGCTGATAGTCGGCCTCGATCCCTTGCCCCTCGAGGTACTTCCGGGCGGCCTCTAGCTCCGCGGCGTGCTTCTCGGGGGGGTCCGTCGGATCGATCGGGCCCCCCGAGCGGCCGGCGCTGATCATCAGCGGTGTGACACTGGTGACCACCAGCTTCGATCCCAGCGCCTTGGCGAGGGTCGCCGCGCGCTCCAGCGCGCGGTCAGATCCGGGCGTCTGGTCGTAGCCGACCACAATCGTGCTCATTGACCCTCCTCGTGATGCGGGCAGTGCGGCTTATACGGGCAGTGCGGCCGGAGCCGGGTCGACGCCGAGCATAGCCGCCTCTTCCTCTGGGGTCGCGGGGGTGTGCTCACGGAAGTGAACGCGCTCCTTGTCCTGCACGACCCGGCGGAAGATGAACAGCAGCACCGAGGCGAACAGCACGCCGACGCCGATGGCGAAGTCGGTCCAGGTGCCATAGCCGTTGAGGTGCGGAGCGAGGGCGCCAACGACCAACAGGAACGCCACCAGCGCCGTCATGAAGCCCGCGATCCAGACCCATGCGTTGCCTAGCCTGACAGGTCTCGGCCAGTTTGGTCGGTCTTTTCGCAGCAGCAGGAAGCCGCTGACCGCGAACAGGTGGGCGAGCACGTAGCCGATGTTGCTCATGTACAGGATCGCGAGGTTGCTCGAGATGAACAGCACCAGCAGGCAGTTCACGACCAGGTCGACGGTCATGGCTCGCCCGGGGACATGGAAGCGGTTGAGCGTGCCGAGCTGCTTGACGGTCATGCCGGCCTTGGAGATTCCGTACAGCGCGCGGCCGCCGTCGGCCGTCGAGGTCGACATCGACAGGATCAGGCTCGCGAGCAGGCAGATCAGGAAGAAGGTCCCGACAGTGTTGCCGGCGATCTTCTCGAACGCCCCCGAATAGAACTGGCCGGTGGCGGTGGCGGCCGACACCGATCCGGTGACGCCGCCGAGCGCGAACGGCAGCAGCGTGAACACGCCGACCACGAACGCCGCCGAGCTCCGCAGAGCGATCTTGGCGTCCTGTTTGGTCTTGTACTCGGGGGCGAACGTGGCGCACACCTCCGCCGCCCATGCCGACCAGGCAAGGATGAACAGGTAGACGAACGCCTCCTTGGTGCCGCCCCAGGGCCCGGTGAACGTTGCCTTGACGTTGCTCGCGTGCCAGTGGCCGGTCACGAACGGCAGGATGATCAACCCGATCAGCGCGATCGTGAGCAGGCCGGCGGTCACGTACGTGAACCCCTTGAACGGGCGGACGCCAAAAATGTTGAACGCCCACACGGCGATGATCACCCCGATTGCGATGAAGTTCCCGAGCGTCAGGTGGACGATGCCGTCGTACACCGTGAAGGTGGTGTGGGGGAACCAGCGGGCCTGGATCAGTGCGCCGATCAGATTCCCGAAGATCGACAGGACGACCGACCATCCGATCCAGTACCCGAACGCGGCCATCGGGCCGACGAATGTCGTGTACTTGCGCCACGCCTCGTTTGCGTAGACCGAGATCCCGCCCGACTTCTCGGGGAACATCATCGCCGGCTCGACATAGATCCAGGTCAGGACCCAGCCGATGATCGCGGAGATGCCCCACAGGATCACCGAGCCCCACACGCCGAAGATGTTCAGCGTGAAGCCGAGCGTCCCGAACAGGAAGCCCGGATTGCACATCGCGATCGTGAACCCGTCCCACCAGCGGAGCGACTTCAGCAGCTGACGCTCCTCGACTACGGCTGTCGCCATATCACCACTCCTGTGAAGTCCGTTCTCCCCGCTGCTCGCAGCCTTATACCAGTTTGTACAAAGTTGGTCAACCTGATCGACGCGGGTTTCGGGGGGCGCGAAGCCGCACGTTGGGGGGTTTCCGCGGGTCGCGGCGTAGACTCGCTGGCGCGATGCACCAGCTGCTGGATCGTCGGCGGTCGCCGGCCGCAGCGATGCGCGAGCACCGGTCGCCTTCGCGCCCCGTGCTGCTCGCGACGCTGTCGGTCCGCGTCGACCCAACCGCCGAGCGCATGGCTATCGAGACAGCGCTCGAGGCGGGCGCCAAGCTGATCCTGGCCAACATGCTGCTGCTGGGGCCGTATCCGTTGACGGTGATGATCGCGCGCGAGTACGCGACGCTGCCTCACGAGGAGGACCTCGACGCGGTCCGTGAGACCGCGAGCCGGGCGGCTGCGCTCGGCGTCCCGACCGAGCTGCTCCGGGTCTCGAGCCCGCGCCCCGTGACCGCACTGATCGAATTGGCACAAGAACGCGACGTCGGCGTACTCGTGTTCGGGCCGGACCGTTCGCGTATCTCTGGGCGGCGTTTCCGCGCGGCGGCGAAGGTCGTGCGGCGCGACGCGCCGTGCCTCGTGTGGATCGCGACCGACTAGTCAGTCGCGATCGCGGATTTCCCTGATCGTGCCGAAGCGGCCGGTGTAGAACAGCAGCGGCTCGTCGTCGCGGTGGTCGAGGTACTCGACCTCGCCGATCCAGAGGACGTGGTCTCCGGCTCGATGGACGTCGACGACCCGGCAGACGAGGTGCGCCAGCGCGCCGTCGAGCAGCGGCAGGCCGCTCTGCCAGGTGAACGCGGGCTCCACCGGCGAGGGCTTCTGGGCGGCGAAGTGGGCCGCGAAATGCTGCTGCTGCTGGGACAGGACGCTGATTCCGTAGCGCCCGCTCCGGGGGAGCATCTCGTTCATCCGGCAGCGCCCGAGCGACACCAGCACGAGCGGCGGCCGGAGCGAGACCGACAGGAAGCCGTTCGCGGTCATCCCGTGGACGGTGTCGCGCTCGACCGTCGTCACGACGGTCACGCCGGTTGCGAACCGGCCCATGACCTGGCGAAACGCCTTGGCCGCCTCGAGAACCGCCGGCGCCTTGGGCGTGAGCTTGGCGACGCCCGTCGCCGGGGGCAGGCTGGCGACGCGCGCGGTCGGCGGCTCTCGTTTGGCCGGCGGCCGGAGCGGTGGCATCAGGCCCCCGGTGCTCTCCGTCGGACGGGCCACCCGGGTGAGGCGCGCTACTCCCTCGCGCTCGGTCACGGTGGTCACGATAGCCCGATCTTGGCTGGGTCGCGACGCTCTATGACCTGGGGCGGGTCTTGTCCGGGTCGTAGAACGGGATCCGGACGACCTTCGACGGGATGCGCTTCTGGAGGCCGTCGAGCTTCCCGACCTCGACGTCGGTGCCGATCTCCGCGTACTGAATAGCCATCCGGCAGAGCGCGATCGAGCGCTTGAGGATCGGGCTCCGGGTCCCGGAGGTGACCACGCCGACCTTTTGTCGGCCCACATAGACCGGGTCGCCGTGGCCTGCGGTTTCGTTGCTGTCGAGTTCGAGGCCGACGAGCCTTCGCTGCGGGTGCTCCTTGCGCTCCAGCAGCGCGTCGCGGCCGATGAAGTCCTCGTCGTTCGAGAGCGCGACCGTGAACCCGATGCCCGCCTCGAACGGGTCGACCTGGTCGTCGAATTCGTAGCCGGCGAAGATCAGCCCGGACTCGATCCGTAGCATGTCGAGCGCCTCGAGACCGAGCGGCTTGATTTGGTGCTCTTGTCCGGCGTCCCAGATCGCGTCCCATACGGCGGGGCCGTCGGACGGGTGGCACCACACCTCATAGCCGAGCTCGCCCGTGTAGCCCGTGCGCGAGACGATGATCGGGATCCCGTCGTGGGTGTTGATCCGGCCGACGAGGAAACGGAACCATTTGAGCTCCCCGAGGCTTGGCTGGGTCGGCGGGGTCCAGACGATCTTGGCTAGGAGGTCGCGGCTGAGCGGGCCCTGGACCGCGAGGTTGTGTAGCTGGTCGGTACTCGGCTTGATCCAGACGTGCAGGTCGTTACGGTCCGCGACCTCGCGGAGCCACACCCCGTCGTACGGGTCGCCGCCGACGAAGCGGAAGTTGTTGTCGCCCAGGCGGAACACCGTCGCGTCGTCGATCATGCCGCCGGTCTCGTTGCAAAGCGCGGTGTAGACGACCTGGCCCACCGACAGCTTGCGCGCGTCGCGCGTGATCGTGCGCTGGATCAGGGTCTCGGCGTCGGGGCCGAGCACTTCGAATTTCCGTAGCGGGCTCAGATCCATCGCGACCACCCGCTCCCGGCACGCCCAGTACTCGGCGATCCCGCCCTCGTTGTTGAAGCAGTGCGGGAGCCAGTAGCCGCGGTACTCGATGAACGACCTGGTCAGCTTGGACGTGCGGTCGTGGAATGCGGTCTCCTCCGTCAGGACCGGCGGGGCGTCGGCGGTCACGCGGTGGGCGATGGCCACCGAGAATCGATTCTGTGGCGAATAGACGCGGACGTGGACATCTGTCACCTCCCAGGCATTTGAGGGGTCGACGTCGTCGGGACACGCCGACGACGCGCACACGAGGTCGCTCATCGCGCGCAGCATCACGTAATCCCCGGGACGCGACCACGGCTCGTCGGAGATCAGCTGCATGTTCGAGTCGAACGCGGTGTTGTAGAAGAAGTTCAGCGCCTCCCAGCCTTTGCGTGGGGCGATCGTGTACCGGTCGAGGACGCCGTTGAAGTTGTCGGTGCAGTTGACGTGCCCCGGGTAGCCGAGATCCTCGTAATACTTGGCCTGGCACGCGAGCGCGAACGTGTCGTGGCGGCCGACCGTGTCGCGCACGACCTCGACCAAGGGGTCGAAGTCGAGGTCGTAGAACTTGCCGTTCAGCCCGGGGGTCGGGTAGGCGTTGCCCATGAGCGTTCTCGTGACGGTCGCGTCGAGGCCCCGCTCGAGCCCGCGCTGGAGCTTGCCGGCGTGGAAGGCGAGGAAGTCCGAGCACTGGCTGCCCTGGACGTCGATCACCTGGATGTACTCACCCTGCTTGACCTCGTAGGAGAGCGCGCTGGCCTTGTCGACCCGGAAGTCCAGACGTGGCTCGGCCAGCGGTGGCGGGAGCTCGGCGTCGTCGCGGGCCCTCGGGTTTGCTCGCCGGACCTCGATCAGGAGCTCTGAGGCGGGGACGTCGCCGTCGACGATCCGCCCTCCCGGGGCGGTGATGACCAGTGTCGTGGCCGCCTGGGTGAGGAGGGCGATCTCGCTGCCGGGCTTGGACTCGGGGCCGAAGAGCTTGAACGCGTTCGATTGCGCGTCGGGTTGGAGCCCGAGCGCGGCGAGGCCCTCGCCGCCGTTGGCGGTTAGCTCGGCGGTCTGACCGCCGTGGCGGTCGATCAGCCGAACCCGATCGTCACCGTCGAGCTTGACCGCGGTCGCGCCGCCCGGGACCACGCGGTAGAACTCGACGCCCGGCTCGGTCGGGCGCAGGCCGTTGACGAGGACCGCCATCGGGGTGGGGCTCCTACGAGGCCGCGGGCGCGGAGGCGTTCTCGACCTCGGCGAGCAGCTGCTCGGCGAGCTCGCGCTTGCCGTCGGCGTCGAGCTTCTTGAGCTCGTTCTCGACCGCGCGGCGGTTGTAGTGCTGGTTCCAGTAGTCGAGGCTCTCGAAACCGAGCAGCACCGCCTTGCCGACGAACTGGCGCAGGACCTCGTTCGTGGGGCCCATCACCCAGCCGGCCTTGGCGTCGCGGAGGTAGCGCTCGAGTTCCATGTCGCGCTTGTAGCCGGTGCCGCCGCAGGCGTGGAGCATCTTGTCGACGACGTGAGCGGTGTTCTTGGCGGCGTTGAACTTGATCTGCCACGCCCAGTGGAGGTAGTTCGCACGCGCGAACTCGCCTGGGGGTGGCTGGACGGTGTTGTGGTCGGTGGCGTTGTCCATCGCCTGCGCGATCGAGTACACGAACAGCCGTGCGGCGTTCGTGTCCATCACGGCCTCGCCGACGTAGTCCTGGATCGTCGGGTAGTCCGCGACGCGGAGGCCGACGTCGACGTGGCGCTTGCGCGTGGTCTGGCGCTTGCCGATGTCGATCGCGCCCATGGCCAGTCCATTCCAGACGCTCGATGACCCGATCAGGAACCACGGGTCGACCGCCTCGTCATTGGAGGCCGCGCCGTCGCCCTCGGGCCCGACGATCTGATCGGCGGGGATGTCGACGCCGTCAACCTGAATCGGCCCGGACTGATTGCCGCGGAGTCCGAGAGCGTCCCAGGTCGAGGGCTGCGACTTGACGTGCTCGCCGTCGATTACAAAGACGGACAGGTCGTCGTAGCCCGTGAAGTCGGGGGAGGTCGTCTGGACGACGTAGAAGTCGGCGAACCCGCCTGAGGTCGTCCACGATGCCTTTTTGCGGACGTTGTAGCCGCCGTTCCGGCGCTCGGCGCCCGAGGAGATCGGGTACCAGAAGTGCGAGCCGGTCTCGGGATCGGAATAGGACAGCGTGCCGATCTTGCCGCTGTTCAGCGGCCGGATGTACTTGTCGATCAGCGCCTCGGTCGGCCGCAGCATGATCGTGTTGACCGCGCCCATGTGCATCACGTAACACATCGCGGTCGAAGCGCAGCCGTAGCGCGCGATCGTCTCGCACGTCATCACGAAAGCGACGTGGTCCTGGCCGAGGCCGCCGTACTCCGTCGGGACCGTGAGCGCGAGGAAACCGTGCTCCCCGAGCAGCTCGAGGTTGCGCCGCGGGAACTTGAGCTCGTCGTCGGAGATCTTGGCGTTCGCCCGCATCTCCTTCTCGCACAGCTCGATCAGGGTGTCGCGGAGCTCCTTTTGACGGTCGGTCAGCACCCATTCCGGGTCCCACTCGTACCCCAATCCCCAGAAGGGCTCGCCACCCCATGTCTTGTCGGCCATCACACCCTCCACTCGCTCTGCACAAATATGTCCAATACAGTTCTACCTGAGAGGGTAATCGGTGTCTAGGGCCCGCGGAGGGTCGGGTTCGCCGGCCGTGGCGTTTGCTGTCGGCGGCGGTGGCGGGGCGTGTGCTGTCGGCGGTCCGACTTCGGCGGGGAGCATGGACAACGCCCGAAGGTCCGTCTGTTCTGTGCGCCCCCGGGACATAAGCAGGTGAGGGATGCTTATGTCCCGGAGGCCGGTCGGCGAGGGGGAGGTTCCGGGCGTGGTGCATAGTGGCGGCGCGACGTGGGCGCGCGAACGGCGCCGGCGAATCGGGTGGCGGGTGGGGTTATCCCCACCATCGAGAACGGGGGTGCTCGGCCGGGCAGACGCCCGGTCGCACCAGCGATTTTGGGCGCCGGCGAAGGCAGGCTGCGGTGCATGCAAAACACACCTTCACCCACCGTCACATCCGGCGGTCCGAGCGGCTCGAGAGGGCCGGCCGGGTCGCGCCCGCCGGGAGGCTCCGGCTTACTCTCCCGCTTCGTCCACGCCGCGGCCCGGAACGCGGCCCGCCGCCCGAAGACGACAGTCGCGCTCTGGCTCGCGCTGATCGTGGCTTGCGTCGTGCTCGGCTCCAGCGCCGGCATGCACAGCCTGTCGAACGCGGGCTCTGGCACCGGCGAGTCGGCCCGCGCCGACGCTCGCCTGTCGGCATCGGGGCTCAAGGGCCCCGCCACCGAGGACGTGCTCGTCCGATCCAGCAGCCGCCAGCACACCACCCGCGCGGTCGCGGCGCTCGAGGCCGGGGTCCGCCGCCTGTCGGCGGTGAAATCGGTCGATGGCCCCGATCGCTCACCCGACCTGTCTCGAGCGGGCGGCCGAACCGCGCTCGTCGTCGTGACGCTGCGCGGCGATCCCGACAACCCCGACAGCCGCGCCGCCGACGTGCAGCATCTGGTCACGGCATTGGCCATGCGGCATCCCGGCGTCACCTTCAACGAGACCGGCAGCGGCTCGGACGACAACGCGATCACGCAGCTCGTCAACAACGGGCTGCACCGCGCCGAGCTGATCTCGGTCCCGATCACGCTCGTGATCCTCGTGCTCGCGTTCGGCGCGCTGGTCGCCGCGTCGGTCCCGCTGCTGCTCGGCATGACCTCGGTGGGCGCGGCGCTAGGAGCGCTCGGGCTCGTCTCGCACATCGCGCCCAACGGCTCCTCGACGGCCCCGGTCGTGGTTCTGATCGGCCTTGCCGTCGGCGTCGACTACTCGCTGTTCTACATCCGCCGCGAGCGAGCGGAGCGGCGAAACGGGGCGTCCGCCGACGCGGCGCTCGCAGCCACCTCGGCGACCGTCGGCCGCGCGATTCTGGTCGCCGGGATGACGGTCGTGATCGGGCTCGCCGGACTGCTGTTCACCGGGTTCGGCGTGTTCACGTCGATGGCGCTGGGCGCGATCCTCGTGGTCCTGATCGCCGTGATCGGGTCGCTGACCGTGCTCCCGGCGATGCTCGCGCTGCTCGGCGACCGGATCGACCGGGGCCGGATCTGGCGTCGCCGTCGTCGCGCCGGCGCGGCTCGGAGCCGGCGATCGGCGTGGCAGGTGCTTGCGGCCGGCGTCACGAGCCGCCCACGCACCTCGCTGGCGCTGGCCGTCGTCATTCTCGCGGCGCTCGCGGCGCCGGTGATCTCGATCCAGACCGCCGAGCCCGGTCAGAACGACGTGTCGCCGAACACGCCGATCCGAGTCGCGGCGCGGGCGATCGAGCGCGCGTTCCCGGGATCGACCGACACCGCTGACCTCGTAATCAGCGGCCACGGGCTGAACCGCCAGCCGGCGGTGGCGCAGCTGCGAAAGATTGGCCGGCATGGCCAACAGATCACCGGCGGCCGGGGCCCCGTGGCGATGCAGATCTCGCGTGACGGTCAGACGGCGCAGCTGCAGATCCCGATGCCCGAGTCGAGCCTCACGGTCGCCGACCACAAGGTGCAGACGCTCCGCCACGAGCTCGAGCCGGCGGTCGCGACTGCGATCCCCGGAGCGCACGCGGACCTGACCGGCGACTACGCGGGCAATCTCGATTTCTCGAGCCGCCTGTCGCACGTCACCCCGCTCGTGATCGCGTTCGTGCTCGGGCTCGCGTTCATCCTGCTGATTGCGACGTTCCGGTCATGGCAGCTGGCGCTGTCGGTGATGGGGCTCAATCTGCTGTCGGTCGGGGCCGCGTTCGGCGTGCTCGTCGCGGTCTTCCAGCACCACTGGGCCCAGTCGCTGCTCGGCTTCCAGTCAGACGGAGCGGTCGTCGACTGGCTGCCGCTGTTCGCGTTCGTGGTGCTGTTCGGCCTGTCGATGGACTACACCGTGCTCGTGCTCGAGAGGGCTCGCGAGGCACGGCTCGCGGGCGCGAGCGCCAAACAGGCCGCCGCGGAGGCGCTCGCCTGCACCGGCGGCACAGTCACGAGCGCCGCGATCGTGATGATCGCCGTGTTCTCGGTGTTCGCCACGCTTCCGCTGCTCGAGTTCAAGCAGCTCGGCGTCGGGCTGGCGGCCGCGATCGCGCTCGACGCGACGATCGTCCGCGGGCTGGCGTTGCCGGCGGCGCTGACGCTGCTGGGCGACCGCGGGCTGGCTCCCGCTCGCGCACCTCGCAGGCGCGCGCGGGGCTGGGATCATGGAGTCAATGTCGCCGCGATCGGATCGAGCAATGACTGAGCACGGACACGAAACGATTCTGCGGTCGGTGGTACGGGGAGCGGCGTTCGCGCCGCTCGCCGTGCTGCTGCTGTGCCTGATCGTCATCTGGGCCGTCACCGGAGCCGGGTACTTCTGGCCGATGTGGGCGGCGCTCGGTCTCGCGATCCCGACGGGCCTGTGGTGGGCCGTACGGTCGGCGCGCCGCCGGCCCAAGGGAGCGAGTCGCTGGTACGCAATGCAGGCGGGCATCTCGGCCGTCCTCGCCGCGACCGTGTTCCTGGTGTGGGCGATGTCGGGCGGTGGCTTCTTCTGGCCGGTGTTCCCGATCGTCGCGTTGACGATCGCGCTCGCCGTGAACCCGCTGATCTCCCGCCCCGGTCAGCGCAGGCTCGAGCTTCGCGTCGACGAGCTGACCCGAACCCGCAGCGGAGCGCTCGACGTCCAGGCATCGGAGCTCCGCCGGATCGAGCGCGATCTGCACGACGGAGCACAGGCCCGGCTGGTGGCGCTCAGCATCCAGCTTGGGCGCGCCGAGGAGCGGCTGGTCGATCACCCCGACAGCGCAGCGCTCGTGCGCCAGGCGCGCGAGGAGGCGACCGCCGCGATCCGGGAGCTCCGGGACCTTGCCCGCGGGATCGCGCCCCCGGTGCTCGCCGACCGGGGACTGGTCGCCGCTGTCGAGTCGCTCGCGACCCGGTCGACGGCGGACGTCGACGTGGTCGGACAGCTCGATCACCGCCTGTCACCGGTCGTCGAGACCGCGGCCTACTTCGTCGTCGCCGAGGCGCTGACGAACGTCGTCAAGCACGCGCCGGGCGCGAGCGCGCGGGTGTCGGTGAGTCTCGACGGCGCGATGCTCGTCGTCGAGGTCGCCGACAACGGGCCGGGTACCGCTAACCCGGCGGGCGGCGGGCTGACCGGGCTCAAGCAGCGAGTCGAGGCGCTCGACGGCCGGCTCGAGGTTCACAGCATGCCGCGTGAGGGAACGGTCGTGTGGGCCGTGCTGCCGTGCGAGTAGTCGTCGTCGAGGATCAGGCGCTGCTGCGCGAAGGGATCGTGGCGCTGCTCGCCGAGAACGGGATCGAGGTCGTCGCCCAGGCGGACGACGGTCCCGGGCTGTTGCGGATCGTCGAGGGCCACAGGCCCGATCTCGCCATCTGTGACGTGCGTCTGCCACCGACGTTCACCGACGAGGGGATCCGTGCGGCGCTCGAGGCGCGCCGGCGCCATCCCGAGCTCGCGATCCTGGTCCTGTCCGCGTACGTTGAGCCGGTCTACACCGGCGAGCTGCTCGCGGCGGGCCAGAGCGGGGTCGGCTACCTGCTCAAGGAGCGCGTCAGCGAGGTTAGGACGTTCGTCGACTCGGTCAGACGCGTCGCCGCCGGCGGGACCGCGCTCGATCGCGAGGTCGTCAGCGCGCTGATCGCCGATCGTGACAGCGCCGGCGACCGGGCGGAGCTGGAGGCGCTTACGCCGCGCGAGCGGGAGACATTGGAGCTGATCGCCCAGGGTCGGACCAACGCCGCGATCGCGCGCGAGATGGTGGTCACGCTCGGGGCGGTCGAGAAACACGTCTCGAACATCTTCGGCAAGCTCAGGCTGCCCGCCGGCGACGACGATCACCGGCGCGTGCTCGCGGTGCTCGCGTACCTGCGCGCGACCGGCGGGCAGTGAGCTGAACGGGCCGCGAGCGGCGCGCTACGAGGTCATGCCGCCGAACTGGCCGCCGCTGATCGTCAGCACCTGGCCGTTCACGTAGTTCGCCCACGGCGTGCACAGCAGGAACACCCCGCCGGCGGCCTCGCGCGGCGTGCCCGCGCGCCCGAGCGGGATCAGCGCCGGACCCATCGCGCGGAGCTGCTCGGGGATGCCGAGCTGGACCTTCTCGCCGCGGATCTCGACGACGTTCTCGTCATTCTTGGCCGCGGTCAGGCGCGTCTCGATGAACCCGAACGCGACCGCGTTGACGTTGATCTTGAACTGGCCCCACTCCTTCGCCAGCGTCTTGGTGAGACCGATCACCGCCGACTTGCCCGACGAATAGTTCGCCTGGCCCGCGTTGCCCATCGTGCCCGAGATCGAGGACACGTTGACGATCTTGCGGAACACCTCGCGGCCCTCGGCGCGCTCGACCTTGGCCGGCTCGCGCATGTGGGGGGCGACCGCGCGGCACATCCGGAACGGCACGACCGTGTGGATGTCGAGCATCTGCTGGAACCAGTCGTCGCTCATCTTGTGGATCGGCGCGTCAAGCGTGTAGCCGGCGTTGTTGATGAGGATGTCGACCTTGCCCCACGTGTCGACCACCTTCTGAACGAGCTCGTCAGGGACTCCCGGCGCCGTCAGATCCCCTGCAAAAACAAGTGTTTCGCCGGCGATCTCGCTTGCCGTCTGCTCGGCGACATCGGCGTCGAGGTCGTTGATCAGGACCTTCGCGCCGTTCTCTGAGAGCAGCTCGGCCGTGGCGCGTCCGATGCCGCGAGCCGAGCCGGTGACGATCGCCACCTTGTCATCGAGGATTGCCATGTATGTCGAGGCCTCCGTGTTCGGATGTGAGGCTGGGCATCATGCCAGCGCGGCGGCCAGCGATGCGCCGCGAATGCCCGACTCGATCGCGCCGTCGATAAATCCCGACCAGCCGTTGGCGATGTCCGAGCCGGCGAACACGACGCGGGCCTCGGGCCGCCGCATCGCGCGGTGGTGGTGCTCGTACCAGCCGGGGCGGTGGATCGCCCAGGTGCCGCGCGAGAACTCGTCGGCGAGCCAGTCGTGGGCGGTGGCGTCGAGCGCCTCGTACCCCGGCAGGATCGCGTCGAGCTGCCGCTGGACCGCGGGCAGGTCGCCGGCGTCACAGTGCGCCGCGTCGGGTCCGAAGCCGATCAGCACCTGCGAGCCGTCGCCGTTGACCGACTCGGTGCTGAGGTAGCCGAACGGATGGCCAGGCCGGATCGCGTTTTGTAGCAGCGCGTCGCCGCGGGCGCGGATGAAGATCTTGATCCCGCGTGAGGCCTGGCCGAGCGCGATCGCGCGGCGCTTGTCCTCGGGGAGCCCGGGGTTGTACTCGATCGCGCCGAGCGCGTTGAGCGGGACGGCGACGACGACCGCGCGCGCCGAGAACGCGTCGCCGGCGCGGGTCTCGACCTCGACGCGCTCGCCGTGTTGGGTAATCGCGGCAACCGCGGTCGCGAGCCGGCGCTCGAACGGGGCCGCCGACGCGACTGCATCGAGCAGCGCGCGGGTGCCGCCGACGATCGTCACCCGGCCGCCGGTGAACTGGGTCAGCTCGAGGCTGTACCCGGACAGCGCGTGCCAGCGGAGCACCGACACCGCCCCGGCCTGGTCGAGCGGGGCGTGCGCGAGCGATTCGAGCTCGGCGGTGAGCACGTCGCGCTCCTCGTCCGAGAGCGCGAGCTCTTCGACGCGGTCGGCGATCGTCTGACGATCGAAGCGGGCGAGCGCCGCGAGCGCGAGCGTCGGGTCGTGGGGCGCCGGCAACGCGTCGCGCACGCCGTCGACGAACTGGTCCCAACCGCGCCGCGCGATCTCGTCGCGCTCCTCGATCGACCCCGACCGGCGCTCGGAGCCGACGTACCAGCCTGCCGCTTCGGTGTCGCCGCTGACGCTCGTGCGCAGGCCGGCACGCGTGATCTCCGACCACGTGTGCGGCTGGTGCCAGTGCACCCAGGCGCCGCCGTATTCGATCGCGTGGCCGTTCCAGTCGGCGCTCCACGTGCGGCCCCCGAGCCGCTCGCGGGCCTCGAGGAGCAATACCGAGCGGCCGCGCAACGCCGCCTCGCGGGCGGCGGTGACGCCGGCGAAGCCGCCGCCGACGACGATCACATCGTTCATGAGACCACCGCCGCGGGCGAAGCGACCGGGATGCACCGGCGCACGGTGGCGTCAACCGCCAGCGCTCCCGCCGGCCCGACCAGCACCGGGTTCAGCTCGATCAGCTCCAGCGACTGATCGAGCAGAATCTCCCCGCAGCGCGCGGCGATCCGCGCCGCCGCGGCGAGGTCGACGGGTGTCGTGCCGCGCCCCCCGGTCAGCAGCGGGGCGCCGCGGAGCGTCGTCAGCGCCTGCTCGATTCGGGCGGCGCCGGCCGGGAGGGGCACGATCGCGACGTCACCGAGGACCTCCGTCCATACGCCACCAAGCCCGATCACCAGCGCCGGAACCACGGCGTCGGCGCGCGCCGCCACGATCAACTCGACGCCGGGAGCGGCCATTGTCTCGGCGAGCACGACCGGACCGACCACGGAGGGCAGCGCGAGGAGTCGCCGGAACGCGGCTCGAACCTCGACTTCGGACCTCAGAGACAGCTCGACCCCGCCGAGCTCTGACTTGTGCTGGATCGCCGGTGAGCTGAGCTTGAGCACGATGTGTCCGCCCAGTTCGCCGAGCGCAAGCACCGCGTCGTCCTCGTCCCCGACCACCCGGCCGTCCACCACGTCGACGCCGGCCGTGCGCAGGAGCTCCTTCGACTCATGCTCTCCCAGCCATTCGCACTGATCCGCTCGTCCCGCGCGCTGTGCGGCGTGCGCGATCTCGCGCAGCCGTGCCGGGTCGCCGGGCGCGGTCATCAGCGCCGCCGCGCACGCGAGTCCCGTGCGCAGCCCGGCCACGGCGGGGATGCCCGCCTGCGCGCACCGCCAGGCCGCCTCGTCGTCGAGCAGCTCGGGGAGCGTCGAGCTGATGATCGTCGTCGCCGGGCTCGCGGCGGCGCCGGCGATGACGCCGTTGCGGACCGCGTCCGACGCCTCCGCCACCGCGCCGGTGAGTCCCGGGAACTGGTCGTAGAACACGAGGACCTGATCGAGCGCGGGGTCCTCGCCGAGCGCGCGCACGAGCTCGGCCAGCGTTTCGCCCTCGCCCCAGATCATCGCGGTGTAGTCGAGCGGGTTGGCGACGGTGGCGGCCGAGGGAAGCAGTGCCCGAAGGCGCTCACGCGTGACCGGCGCGAGCGCCGGGAGGTCGAGCCCGAGCCGCTGCGCCTCGTCGGCGCTCTGCGCGGAGTCGCCGCCCGAGCACGTCATGATCGCGAGCCCGCCGCCACCGGCTCGGTTACCGGCGCTCCCGCGCGCGCTCCGGACCGGGACCGCGAGCGTCTTCGCCAGCTCGAGCAGATCGTGGACGTCCGCGGCCCAAATCGCGCCGGCCTCCTCGATCAGCGCGCGGAAGATCCGCTGATCGCCGGCGAGCGCGGCGCTGTGAGCCGCGGCGGCGCGCGCTCCCGCCGCCGAGCTGCCCACCTTCAACACGACCACTCGCACGCCCGCCTCGGCGCACGCGGCGAGGCCGTCGCATAGCCCCGCGCCGCCGTCGTCCTCGAGGTACAGCGCGACCGCTCCGATCCCCTCCTCGCCCGCGAGGAACGACAGGTAGTCCGAGGCCTGCAGAACCGCCTGGTTGCCGCTCGCGACCACCGTGTGGAACCGCAGCCCACGTCGCGCCGCGAGCGCGTTGACCGCGACATTGCCGCTCTGGGATATCAGCGCCACCGCGCCGGGCTCGTGCGGCGTGAGCGCGTCGCCCCACAGCACGGTTCGCTCGTGCATCGCCACAATCCCGTTGCAGTTCGGGCCGCACACCGGGAGGTCGTGTCGCTCCGCCGCCGCGATCAACTCGTGCTGCAGCGAGACGCCGTCCGGCACCTCGGCGAACCCGGCGCTGAACACCACAGCCCCGCCGCATCCGCGCGCGCCGGCCTGCTCGATCGCTGTCGGGACGCCGGCCGCGGGGATCGCGACGACCACGGCGTCGACGGCCTCGGGCAGGTCGGAGAGCGTCGGGACGCACGGCCGGCCGAGCACCTCGGAACGGTTCGGGTTCACGCCCCAGACCGCACCCTGGTACCCGACCGCCTCGAGGTTCAGCAAGGCCTGCCCGCCGTAGCTCGCGGGTCGGTCGGTGGCGCCGAGCACCGCGATCGACCGCGGGCGCAGAAGGCGGGCCAGATCCATCAGTGAATCGTCGCCTCGACCCCGCGGCGCTCGAGCGCACGCGCGATGATCAGCCGCTGCACCTCGCTGGTGCCCTCCCAGATCCGGTCGACCCGGAGCTCACGGTTGAACCGCTCGGCGACATTGCTGCGCATGTAGCCGCGCCCGCCGAACGCCTGGACGGCTCGGTCGGCGCAGCGGCCGGCGGCCTCGGACACGAACAGCTTGGCCATCGACGCCTTCGCGTGGATCAGCTTGACGTCGGCGCGGGCGTCGACCATCCCCGCGACGTGGATGGCCAGCAGCCGGCCGAGCGCCGCGTCGGTCGCCGAGTCCGCAAGCGGGAACGAGATGCCCTGGTAGTCCATGATCCGGACGCCGCCCTGCCGGCGCTCGAGCGCCCACGCCGTCGTCTCGTCGAGCAGCCGCCACATCGCGCCGAGCCCGTGCGTCGCGATCCCGAGGCGCTCCTCGGTGAACCACGCGCGCTGCAACGCCTCGCCGTTGCCGACGCCGCCGATCACCGCGTCGGCGCCGACCTCGACGTCGGTGAAGCGGATCGTCGGATGGCCGTGCGGATAGTTGTGGGTGAATCCCGGGTTGTCGACGAACTCGACGCCGGGAGCGCCGGGCTCGATCAGGAACAGCGTCGGGAGCCGATCCGAACCGTCGCTCGCGTTCGCCATCACGATCAGCACGCGGGCGACGTCGCCCGAGGTCACGAACCACTTCTCGCCGTTGATCCGCCAGCCGCCGTCCGTCTGAACCGCGGTCGACGCGATGCCGCCGGGGTCTGAGCCGGCCTCGGCCTCGGTCACCGCGTACGCGTCGCCGCCCTCGCCGCGCAGCGCGGGCACGAGGTAGCGCTCGACCTGGTCGGGCGTGCCCTGGAGCAGTACGTTGTAGGCGCTCGGCACGTGCCAGTGCAGCCCGTTGGTGACCCGGCCGAACTGCTCGTTGACGAGGAACCATTCGAACATCGACCAGCCCTGCCCGCCGTATTCGGGGGCGAACCGGCCGCCGTTCAGCCGTGCCGCGATCGCCTCGCGCTTGACGTGCTCGATCGTGTCCTCGGGCAGCTGCCCCCCGAGCTGCTCGGCCTCGAGCTCGAGCGGCATCAGCACGCTCTCCACGAACATCCGCGCGCGCTGCTGCAGTTCGAGTTGGTCGCTGGTCAGCTCGTGACCGGCTGTGGTCGGGAAGACGGCGGTGCTCATCGTTGGTCCTCGTTTCTCGTGGCGAGCAGCTGCGCGAGCCGCCGCCTGTCTGTCTCGGTTTGCCGCGCGGCGCGACCCGGCAGCGCCAGCAGCAGGTTGTGGTGATTGGCGATCACGGCGATCGCGACGTCGCGGGCTTCCGCCACGTCGGGATCGGTGTCGTCGCGACGGCGCTCGATCAGCTCGACGACGCCGTGCAGGTAGCGGTGCCACGAGCGCTGGCTCCCGTGCAGGACCAGCTGCTCGATCCGAGTCGCCTCGGAGGCGACCGCCTCGTCGGTCGGCTGGCCGCCGGCTGCGAGCGTCGCGACGGCGGCCGGAAGCTCGCGCTCGGGTTCGGGCGTCACCGACAGCCAGGGCACGCGCTTGACCATGGGCGGTAGACTAACGCAAACTGATCACAAAGTCAGGATGGAGCGAACATGGCAGCTGTAATCACGACAGTCGGCGAAGCGCTGGAGCCGCGGCTGTATCTCGACGAGGCGCTGATCGAGCTCGAGCAGGAGCGGATCTTTGAACGCACCTGGCAGCTGATCGGTCACGTCTCGGCGCTTCCGCGGCCGGGGAGCTACACGACCGGGTTCGCCGGCTCGCAGCCCGTATTGGTGCTGCGCGACGAGTCGGGCGGATTGCGCGCGTACCGGAACGTCTGCCGTCACCGTGGATCGTGCCTGCTGAGTGGCTCGGGCCAGTGCAAGGGAGCGATCCGCTGCCGCTACCACGGCTGGACCTACAAGTTCGACGGGACCATGATCGGCGCCCCCGAGGCACTCCAGTTCGGCGAGCGCCTCGACAAGTCGGCGCTCGGGCTGATGCCGGCGCGCGTCGAGGAGATGTGCGGCCTCGTGTTCGTCAACCTCGACCACGACGCGACGCCGCTGGCCGAGCTCGTCGGCGACTTGCCGGCGCGCCTCGAGCGCTACCGGATCCGGGAGCTCGAGCCGTTCGGGCTCTCCGGCGGCTCCCAGCCCGCGAACTGGAAGGTCGTGGCCGAGAACTACCTCGAGGGCTACCACATCCCGATCGCCCATCCGGGCCTGATGCGGATGCTCGACTACAAGCACTACGACACCGAGCTTCACGAGCACTACGCGTGGATCGAGGCGCCGCTCCGGAACAAGCCGAGCAGCAACCGCCTCGAGCGGCTGTACGCGCAGCTGGTAACGCCGATGCCCGGGCTCGGCGAGGACGACCGGCGCACATGGCGCTACGTATTCATCTATCCCAACACCACGATCGATCTGTATCCCGACCAGGTCAACACGTGGCAGATCAACCCGGACGGGGTCGGGCGCACGCGCGACGTGTTCGCGGGCTATCGCTCGCCGGGAAGCGGCCCGCGGACCCGCGCCGTCCAGCGGATCAACAACTGGCTGAACACCATCGTGCTCAAAGAGGACGTCGACCTCGTCGAGAACGTCCAGCTCGGGTTGCGGACGCGCGGCTACCGGTGCGGGCCACTGTCGCGCCGGGAGACCGCGGTGGCGTGGTTCGCCGACCGGGTGCGCGCGGATTTGGATGGCGCCCACCCCGAGGCCGCGGCGGGGTGAGCGCGGGTAAGCGCAGCGCACGCGAGCGGATCCTTGCCGCCGCCGTGCGCCAGATCGCCCGCGAGGGGATCGACGGCGTGCGGATCGCCCGGATCGCGATGGAGGCGCGGGTCTCGAGCGCGCTCATCCACTACCACTTCGAGACCCGCGACGCCCTGCTGGCCGAGGCGCTCGACTACTCCTACAGCCACGCCGGCGACGCGCGGATCGCGGGAGACGAGTTGCCCGCCGCATCGCACGCGGAGCGGCTCGGGTCGATGGTCGAGCAGTGCCTGCCGACGACTCCCGGGCTCGCGGAGGATTGGGTGCTGTGGGTCGAGCTGTGGCTGCGGGCGGCGCGCGTACCGGAGCTTCGGCCGGTGGCCGAGAAGCTCTACGCGCGCCTGCACGCCTGGTTCGCCAAGGAGATCGACGCCGGCGTCAAGGACGGCGAGTTCGACCGGTGCGATCCGGACGAGGTCGCGGACCGCGCGCTCGCGCTGATCGACGGCTTCGGCATCCGAACGCTGATCGGCGACGGCGCCGTTTCGCTCGACCGGGCCCGAGCCGCGATCTCCAGAGCGCTCGCGCAGGACCTCGGCCTGGGGGAGACCCTTCAGGCCCGCGAGCCCGCGCGCAAGGCCGCGCGCGCCGCGTCGCGACCCGTGCGAACCGCGCCCTCCATGTAGCCGGCCACCCAATGGTCCGAGCCGGCGACGTAGAACGGCGGCTCGTGGGTCCCGTGCAGCGGCCCGACCCGGGTGAGATCGCCCGGCGCCCAGCTCGCGATGTAGCCCTGGGTGAACGGGTCGACGCCCCACGCGCGCTCGAGCATCGCCATCGGGAACCGGGCCGGCTCGCCGTACAGCGCCACGAGCCCGTCGACCACCGTGCTCGCCCGGACTGCCTCCGGCGTCGCCAGGAACGCCGACAGCCGCTCGGGTGGGACCAGCATCGAGAGCACGCCGGTGCCCTGCGGCCACGTGGAGCCGAACAGCCACTCGGTCTCGGCGAGCCCGTTCTGGCCCGCCTCCTGCCAGAACGACGCCTCGTACGCGGCGACGACCTTGGCCGCGAGCGCCTGGCGGTGCGAGCGCAGCGACCGCAGGCGCGCGTCACTCAGCCCTGAGATCTCGATTGCCCGCAGCGGGCCGGCGGGGATCGTGCACACGACCGCCTCGGCAGCGAGCGCCTCGCCGCCGCCGATCGTGACCTCGACGCGACCCGGACGCACGGCGATTCGCTCGACCGCGACGCCGAGACGGATCGCCTCGGGGCCGAGCTCGGCGGCCATCGCGAGCGCGACGGCGGCCGAGCCGTCGGCCACTCGCAGTCCCTCCCAGCGCTCGAGGTCGTAGAAGTCCTCGCCGCCGAGCGCCGCGTGCTTGCGCAGCTCGGCGAGCAGCGACGTCCGGTCCGGCGCGTCGCAGGCGAGCGACAGCGAGGCCAGGTCGTGGCGCCGGCGCACCGCCGGGAGCGCGTTCTGGGCGCGGAGCCAGTCGGCCAGGCTGAGCGCGTCGAGGCGGACGGCGTCGGGGTGACTCCAGGGATCGCCGGGATCGACGGTCGCTGCGAGCCGGACGAACGCCCTTTCCACGCGGTCGGCGTCGAGCCGTTCGGCCTCGGTCATCCACGGCACCTCGTCGCCCACGTACACCCCGTCGACGAGCCCCCAGCTGATCTCGCCGGGATCGGCGACGTAGCTCGGCTCGACGCCCAGGCCGAGCTCCTCGACGAGCTCGCCGTAGGCGGTGTGGGCGGGCCCGAAGACCTCGCCGCCGGCCTGGACCACGCGGCCATCGGGCAGCGTCACCGCCTCCACGCGACCACCGACGCGGTCGCGCGCCTCGAGCACGATCACTTCCGCTCCCGAGCGCTTGAGGTCGCGCGCGGCGCTCAGTCCCGCAAGTCCCGCCCCCAACACCGCCACGTCGACCACGCCAGCTGACTCCTGTTCGCGTGTTTTGTTAGCGACAACCCGGAGGTCTTGACAGCGCCGGGACGGTCGCGGTAGTTTCTTGAACGGCGATTCAGTATACGAATTCGTTCAAGGGTTGAGAAGAGGGTGAGTCCGCGTCCAAAGGTTGAGCACCTGCGAAAGCCGCAAATCATCGCGGCTGCCGCCGACGTGCTCTACGAGCGCGGGCTGTTCGACACCCGGATCGGGGATATCGCCGAGCGGGCGGGGACAAGCGCGCCGACGATCCTCTACTACTTCGAGTCCAAGGATCGCCTACTCGAGGAGGCAGTCGATCAGACCGACCGCGAGTTCTACGAGCGGATGACCGAGGGGCAGGCGCGGCAGGAGGGCCCCGTCGACAAGCTCGTGCACCTGGTCGAGGAGACGAGCCTCGGTCCGGGCGGCCTCTCCGACTGGACGCTGTGGATGGAGATGTGGGTCCGGGCCCGCCGCGACGCCGGCGTGCGCGACGCCTACTTCCGGCTCGACCGCCGCCAGCGCAAGTTGATCGCGGACATCGTGCGCGAGGGACAGGAATCGGGCGAGTTCGACCGCGATGTCGACCCTGACGATTTCGCGCTGACGCTGAGCGGATTGATGGACGGGCTCGGCGTCCAGGTCACGTTGGGTCAACCCGACGTGACCGCGGAGCGGATGGTTGAGCGCTGCCTGGCGCTCGCGTCGAGCGAGCTTGGCTGCGAACTTCGCGAGCCGAGGGGTGTGCGTGCATCCACGTGAGGGATGGTTGGGCGACGGGATACGGCGTCGTCCCACGCTCGAAGGACTTGCGATGTCCCGCCGCGACCTGCTGCGTGCCGGCGCGGGGCTCGCGCTCGGCGGAATGCTCGCCGGCTGCAGCAGTACGAACCCCGCCGGAGCGAGCAGTGCGGACCCGCCGCTCCCGCGTCAGGACAGCCCCGTCAAGTGGCCCGTGTACCCGGGCAATAAGGCGATCGCCGCTGGCCTCCAGCCCGAGAAGGGCGCGACCCTGCAGCTGTACAACTGGGTGGCGTACATCAACGAGGCCGTGATCAAGAGCTTCTGCAAGAAGTACGACTGCAAGTACTCGGTGACGACGTACAACACGATGGAGGAGGCGCTCTCCAAGCTCTCAAGCGGGGAGCTCAAGTTCGATGTGTTCTTCCCGACCGTCGCCGTGCTCGGTCAGTTGATCGCGGGCAAGCTGATCCGCCCGCTCAACCACAGCTATATCCCGAACATCGCGAACGCCTGGCCCGACTATCAGGATCCGTTCTACGACCGCGGCTGGCAGTACACGACTCCGTACTCGATCTACACCACTGGGATGGCCTGGCGCAAGGACAAGGTGAACCTCTCGCCCTCGTGGAACATGCCGTGGCAGGGAGCGGCGTACAAGGGCAAGGTCGCAGTTCTGGACGACTACCGCGAGACGATCAGCCTGGCATTGCTGCGGGCGGGCAACCTCGACCTCAATACGACCAACGCGCCCCAGATTCATGCCGCCGGCCGGGCGCTGCAGGAGCTGTCCAGTCTGACCGGGGTGCGGATCGACAACAACGACTACACGGACGTCCCGACCGGGAAGACCTGGATTCACCACGCGTGGTCGGGTGACATGGCGACGGCGGCCGAGTACCTCCCGAAGGGCACATCGATCGACACGGTCGGCTACTGGTTCCCGGCCAACCGGAAGGGCCCGGTCGCCAACGACCTGATGGTCAACCTGACCGGCGGGTCTAATCCCGTGCTCTCTCACCTGTTCATCGACTACATGCTCGACGTGAACAACGCGCTCGAGAACTACAGCTACGTCGGTTACATGCAGCCGTTGACCGAGGTCACTCCCGCCAAGCTGACGTCCGAGAAGCTGCTGCCGCCCCAGCTGGCATCCACGGTGGTGCTGCCGGATTACTTCCGCAACGGCCTGTTCCAGCTGGAACTGCCCGGCGCCGCCAACGCCGTGTGGGAGTCCACCTGGAACTCGTTCTCGAAGGGGCTATAGACGATGTCGGCTCTCAAGGACACACACAATCGGCGCAACCGCGGGCTGTGGATAGCGCTGACGCTGCCGGGGACGATATGGCTGCTCGTCCTGTTCGTCGCGCCGTTCTACGTGATGCTGTCGGTGGCCGGTGGCGGGGTCAACGAGTTCTTCCAGACGGTGGTCCCGGTGTGGAACCCGCTGCACTGGTCGAGCTGGAACTTCAGCGCGGTCTGGCACGACATCTTCGGGAGCGGGGCGTTCATCGGCGCACCCGCGCTGCGGACGGTCATCTACACCGTGGTCGCCACGCTGATCACGCTCGCCATCGCGTACCCGGTGGCGTATTTCGTCGCACGTTACGCGGGCAAGCGCAAGACGCTTTACCTGGTGCTGTTGATCGCGCCGTTCTGGGTCAGCTACATGATGCGGATGCTGGCCTGGATCGATCTGCTGCAACAGGGCGGTTTCTTCAACAGCGCGTTGTCGTTCTTCGGGCTGCCGGGCAACACCAACTGGCTCGGTGGCAAGTCGGTGACGGTGATCCTGGGGCTCGTGTACGGATACATCCCGTACGTGATCCTGGTGCTCTATGCCTTCCTCGACCGCATCGACCAGAGCCTGCTCGACGCCGCCCGGGATCTCGGCCTCAGCAAGTGGCGGACGTTCGTGCACGTGACGCTGCGCTTGAGCAAGCCGGCGCTCATTGCCGGGACGTTCATCACCGCGCTGCCGATGCTCGGGGACTACTTCACCAATCAGCTGCTGTCGGGGTCGCCCGGAACGACGATGATCGGTAACGCGATCGAGGGGCAGCTTGACTCGCCCGGCGAGGTCGGACAGGGTGCCGTGCTGTCGCTGATGCTGCTCGTCGTGCTGTTGATCCCGATGTTCTATTACACGATCAGTACCGCCCGCGCCTCGAGGGAGAACGCGTGATGGCAAGCACCGTCGGCGAGCCCGTGACCACAGCTTCGCCCGGCCGGGCGGAGATCGCCGGAAGTGGCCGCCCGCGGGGCAACCCGTGGCGGCGTCCGTGGGCGATGGTGGGCTTCATCTGGCTGTACATCGCCTGGTCGATCGTGCCGATCGCGATCGCGGTTCTGTTTTCGTTCAACAAGGGAGCGTCTCAGGCCACCTGGCAGGGGTTCTCGACCAAGTGGTACGTCGGCAGCGGTGTCACCTCGGTGCTCCACAACCCGAGCCTCCACCAGGCCGTGGTCCAGACGCTGGTGCTCGCGGTCCTGACCACGGTGATCTGCGTCCCGATCGGCGTGTGCTTCGCGATCGGCATCGATCGCTGGAGGACCCGGTCCGCGAGCGGGCTGAACTTCGTGATGATCTTCTCGTTCGTGATCCCGGAGTTGCTGCTCGCGGTAGCCCTGTTCCTGCTCGTCACGCAGGCGCTGACGTTCATCAACCTCGGAACGCCGGCCGAGGTAGCGGGACTGGTGGTGTGGAACATCAGCTGGCCCGCGATCATTGTGCGCGCGCGGCTGATCTCGATCGGCCGGACCTACGAAGAGGCGGCCGCCGACCTCGGCGCGTCGCGGATCGGGGCGATCCGCCGGGTGCTGCTGCCGATGCTGATGCCGGCGATCTTCGCGAGCGCGGTGCTGGTGTTCGCCAGCACCGTCGACGATTTCGTGATCGTGGAGCAGCTGTCGTCGACCGAGAGGACCCAGCCGATGTCGGTGCTGATCTACTCCAACGTCCACGGGGGGCTGAGCGGTCCGGCGCTCAACGCCCTGGCCACGATCATGCTCGTAATCTCGCTCATCGCCGCGCTGATCGGCTTCATCGGCTACAGGTGGCTGAGCCGGGGTGAACGCACCGAGGGTCGCGCCGAGGCACTGACCAGCATTGCGGGAATCTGAGAGGAACTGAAACATGAGTGGAGGACATGTCAAGCTCGAGTCACTGACGAAGCACTTCGACGGTGTCACCGCAGTCGACGAGATCTCGGTCGAGATCCAGGGCGGCGAGTTCTTCTCGCTGCTCGGGGCGAGCGGATGCGGCAAGACGACCACGCTGCGGATGGTCGCGGGCTTCGAGCCGCCGACCAGCGGCAAGATCCTGCTCGACGGCACCGACGTCGGGGGCTGGGCACCGCACCGCCGCAACGTCAACACGGTCTTCCAGAGCTATGCGCTGTTCCCGTTCCTGACCGTCGCCGAGAACGTCGCGTTCGGCATGAAGTACAAGTCGGTGGCGAAGTCCGAGCGCGACAGCCGGGTGGCGGAGGCCCTCGAGATGGTCCAGCTGTCCGGGTACGAGAAGCGACGCCCGAACCAGCTCTCCGGCGGGCAGCAACAACGCGTCGCGCTGGCGCGAGCACTGGTGCTGCGCCCGTCGGTCCTGCTGCTGGACGAGCCCCTTGGGGCGCTGGACGCGAAGCTCCGCCGCACGCTCCAGGTCGAGCTGGGAGCGCTCCAGAAGCAGGTTGGAATCACCTTCCTGTATGTCACTCACGACCAGGAAGAGGCGCTTACGATGTCCGATCGCCTCGCGGTCATGAACCACGGACGGATCGCCCAGCTGGGCACCCCGGAAGAGGTCTACAACGAGCCCGCCGACGCGTTTGTGGCCGACTTCCTGGGCGTGTCGAACCTGATGGACGCTCAAGTCGAGCCAGGCGGCAACGGGCAGGGGACGTGTCACCTGCGCCTGGGTGATTTCACGCTCGAGGCGAAGGCCGGCCAGCTCAACGCCACCGGCGCCGTCAAGGTCGCGATCCGACCGGAACGCATTCACCTGCGTCCGCACGACACGCCCGGTGCCAACTGCGTGCCGGGGATGGTCGAGCGCCTGGTGTTTCTCGGCTCGACGACACACATTTACGTCCGGCTCGCCACCGGCTCGGCGCTCCAGGCGCTGATGCGCAACGAGGGGGCGGTCGTGCCGTACAGCCAGGGAACGCCGGTCAGCGTCGACCTTCCGGCCGACGCGCTCCGGGTCCTGCCCGACCCGGGCGTCAGTGTGGCTGAGATTCGGGACGAGACGCTTGGGGATCAGCCGCTGGACGTGACCAGCGCGCTGCCGACCTCGGGCTGATCACAAACCCCACGGTTGCGAGCATCAGCGCCGCCAGCACGGCCAGCGGCACGGCGTCGCTCGTCGCCCGGGAGACGCTCGCCGCCACCGGGGCGCCGATGGTCTCGCCGGTTGCCCAGGCCACGTTGAACAGCATCGCACCGACCGCGAGGGCAGCCCCGATCCGATCGATCGCGTCGGTCATGATCGCGATCGCCGACATCCCAAACGCGGTCACCGGCCCGCCGAGCGCGAGGACGGTCAGCACCCCCAGCCCGACCGGCGATCGCGGCAGCGGCACCAACAGGAGCAGTGCAGCCTCGGCCGCGAGACCGATGCCGAGTGGCAGCACGACCCCCCGCCGATCGATACCCCGTCCGATCCTGGGGTTCAGCACCAGGCTCAGCAGTGACGCGAGTACGAATGTGACGCCGATCGCGACCCCGGAGGCGCCGAAGCTCGACAACCGCAGGGGGATCAGCGTGCCGGTCGCGCCGATCAAGCAGGCCTCGAGCAGGATCAGCCAGCAGCCGAGCGCGATCCGGGGGTCTCTCGCCAGCGCGCGCATCGGCGCGCCGGCGCCGAGCGCGGCCCGGGGAGGTTCCGGGTGCTCGAGCGTCCACGCCGTCAGCGCGAGCGACACGCCGCCGACGCACGCGAACACGACAGCAGTCCCCGTCGCGACCGCGACCGTGCCGAGCAGAGGGCCGATCAGCGTGCCGAAGACGGCGGAGGCGAGGACCGAACCGACCATCTCACCGCGGCGCTCCCGGGGCGCGATGGCGATCGCCCACGCCAGCCCACCGCCCCAGATGCAGCCGCACGCGACCCCTTGTGCGAAACGCAGCCAGTCGAGCGCCACGATGTTCGAGCCGAACCCGAATGCGGCGGTCGCGCCTGTGAACAGCATCAGGCCGACCACGGTCGTGCGCCGTACACCCGCGCGGGTCGCGATCCAGCCGCCGAGCAGCGAGCCTGGGAGCATTCCCGCCGGGTAGGCCGCCGTGAGCACCCCGATCGCCGTCTTCGACGCGCCGAACTGATGCGCGTAATGCGGCAGCAGCGGCGTCACGCTGGAATACAGGACGGCCTCAAAGCCGAGCAGGACGCGGAGCAGTATCACCGTGTTGCGCTTGGGGTTGAGCGTGCGCGGTGCCAGGCGCGGCCGGCGCGAGCGGAGCGCGGTCATGCTCTCACCAGTGCGTCCGCGAGTCGCCGCAGCCGCGGCGCGAGGTCCGAGGCGTCGCCGGTCGCAAGCTGATCGACGAGCAGGCCGTCGGCGGCCGCGAGCAGGAGTTCCGCGTCCGAGCGCGGGTGGCGGGACCCGGCCGCGGCGAGCAGCGGCGGGAGCGCCTCGAGGTAGGCGTCGGTCCAGCGCACGGTCACCTCGCGGAGCGCCGGCCGGCGCGCGGCTTCGAGCAGCAGCACATACGTCGCGAGCAGCCAGCTACGGCTGGTATGAGTCGCATTGTCGGCGGCGCCCGACGGCTGGGCCTTGGTCGGGTCCTCACCCGGGCCGATGATCGCGGCGACTGCGACTTCCAGCGGGTCGGCCGCGCGCTCGGGGGCGTCGCCGAGGAGCGCGTGCAGGCGCTCGATGTCCCGCTCGGCGGCGCGCTCGAGTGCCGCGGTAAGCAAGTGCTCCTTGGACTCGAAGTAGTAGGTCGTCGACGCGAGCGGCAGCCCCGCCACCTCGGCGACGCGCCGGTGCGTGACGGCATCGACCCCCGCGTCCGCGACCACCCGTAGCACCGCGTCGAGCAGCGCCTCGCGCCGGGCGGCGCCGCGGGGTCTCTGGGTCCTGGTCGTGCTGACTGCCATAGTGGTACAAATGTACCAGTTGACCGCGGCCTCGCCGGATCGCGACATGCCGCGACCTTCTAGAGTCCGATCGCGATGAACGCCCGCGAATGGCTGGCCGCCTTCGCCGAGAAGCTCGGCACAGAGCCGCCCACCACCGATGAGTTCAAGACCTTGCTGAACGTGGCCGGGGAGGCGGCGCACTCCTCTGAGCGTGTCGCGGCGCCGGTCTCGTGCTGGCTCGTGGCCAAGGCCGGCGTCGATCCGGACGAGGCGCTTCGGATCGCCCGCGAAGTCGGGGGCGATGCCGACCGCCCGGACGATGGCTGAGCGCCCGCACGACATCGTCGTGTTCGGCGCCACCGGGTTCACCGGCGCGTTGACCGCCGAGCATCTGGCCCGGAACGCGCCCGCCGGAATGAGCTGGGCGCTGGCGGGACGCAACATGGACAAGCTCTCGGAGGTGCGGAGACGTCTCGCGGCGATCGATCCTGCCTGCGCGGAGCTGCCGCTGATGCACGCCGACGTCACGGACGCCGAGTCGCTGCTGGCCGTCGCCGAGGCCACCCGGGTCGTGATCACCACGGTCGGCCCGTATATCCGCTACGGCGAACCGCTGGTCGCGGCGTGTGCCGCCGCCGGAACCGACTACGTCGATCTGACTGGCGAGCCCGAGTTCGTCGACCGGATGTGGCTGAAGTACCACGGGCAGGCGGAGCGGACCGGCGCCCGGCTCGTGCACTCGTGCGGGTTCGACTCGATCCCGTACGACCTCGGCGTGCAGTTCACCGTCGAGCACCTGCCGGAGGGCGTGCCGATCTCCGTCGACGGGTTCATGCGGACGAAGGCGTCGATCTCGGGCGGCACCTACCAGTCGACGATTGAGATCCTGGGCGGCCTGCGGTCGAGCTCGAAGGTGGCACGCGAGCGGCGCCGCCTCGAGCGCGATCCTGCCGGCCGGCAGGTCAGAGGCATCTCAGGCCGGCCGCACCCGGACCAGTTCGCGGGCGGCTGGGTCGTCCCGTTCCCGACGCTCGATCCGGCGACCGTGCTGCGCTCGGCGCGCGCGCTCGACCGCTACGGGCCTGACTTCAGCTACAGCCACTACGCGGTCGTCGGGCCGCTTCCGATGCTCGTCGGGTTGGGCGCCGCGGCCGGTGTGGCGGTCGTGCTCGCGCAGATTCCGCCGACGCGCAACCTGCTCCTCAAGCTGAAGGGCTCGGGGGAGGGGCCGTCCGAGGAGAAGCGGGCGAAGTCGTGGTTCAGTATCCGGTTCGCGGCGCGGGCCGGCGGGGCTGCGAGCGCCGGCGGCGGCTCCGCCGACGGCGGTGTCGAGCTTCGGACCGAGGTCAACGGCGGCGACCCTGGCTACTCCGAGACCTCGAAAATGCTCGCCGAGTCGGCGCTGTGCCTCGCGCACGACGACCTCCCGAAGCGGGCCGGGCAGCTGACGCCGGCGGTGGCGATGGGGCCGGCGCTGAGGCGCCGGCTCGAGGCGGCCGGGATCGAGTTCAAGGTGCTCGATGGCTGACGGCTGGACTGCCGCGGACATCCCCGATCAGAGCGGACGCGTGGCGATCGTGACCGGCGCCAACAGCGGGCTCGGTCTGGTCACCGCGCGCGAGCTCGCGCGCGCCGGCGGGCGGGTCGTGCTCGCGTGCCGCAGCATCGACAAGGGCGAGGAGGCCGCAGCGCGGATAGTCTCTGCGGTTCCGGCTGCAGATGTGATGGCGGCAGTTCTGGACCTTGCGGATCTGGAATCCGTCCGCGCGTTCGCCGCGGGTGCGCCCGACCAGATCGACCTGCTGATCAACAACGCCGGCGTGATGGCCGCGCCGCGGCGCCAGACCCGCGACGGCTTCGAGAGCCAGTTCGCCACGAACCACCTCGGGCACTTCGCGCTCACCGGGCTCGTGCTCGGCCGGTTGCTGGCGGCGCCGGCACCGCGCGTGGTCACGGTCTCGAGCGCGCTCCACCGGACCGGCACGATCAACTTCGACGACCTGCAGGGTGAGCGCAAGTACAAGCGCTGGGGAGCGTACGGGCAGTCGAAGCTCGCGAACCTGATGTTCTGCTTCGAGCTTCAGCGCCGGGCCGTGGAGGCGGGGAGCGCGCTGCTGAGCATGGCCGCGCACCCCGGCTACGCCGCCACGAACCTCCAGGCCGCCGGGACCGATCGTTTCTACGAGCGGTGGTACATGGCGATCGGGAACAAGCTGTTCGCGCAGAGCGCGGAGATGGGAGCGCTGCCGACGCTGTACGCGGCCACGGTCCCGTATCTGCCCGGCGGCACGTTCGTCGGGCCGGGCGGCCGCGGCGAGCAGCGCGGCTATCCGAAGGTCGTGGGCGCCGCCGCGAAGGCCTACGACGAGCAGAACTGGCGGCGTCTGTGGGAGGTGTCCGAGATGCTCACCGGCGTCCACTACGAGTTCGACGCGCACCGGGCGGCGGCATGAGCGACTTCCGCACGGACGGGCACGCCGCGGTTGAGTGGGCCGCGGGCTACCTAGAGCGGGTGGCCGATCTGCCGGTGCTCGCGCAGGTCGCCCCGGGTGACATTCGCGCGCGTCTGCCCGAGAAGGCCCCCGACGAGCCCGAGCCGTTCTCGGCGGTGCTGCGGGACCTTGACGAGGTCCTGCTGCCGGGGGTCACGCACTGGCAGCACCCGCGCTACTTCGCGTACTTCGCGACGAGCGCGGCGGAGCCGGGAATCCTCGCCGAGCTGCTCGCGGCCACGCTCAACTCGATCGCGATCCTGTGGCGGACCGCGCCGGCGTCGACCGAGCTCGAGGGCGTCGTGCTCGACTGGACCGCCGACCTCCTCGGCCTGCCTTCGGGCTGGCACGGCCACATCGAGGACAGCGCGTCGACGTCGACGTTCGCCGCGTGCGTGGCCGCACGCGAGGCGACCGGCCGCGATCTGATCGTGTGCGCCGAGCACGGGCACTCGTCGATCGAGAAGGCCGCGCGGATGCTTGGGATGCGGCTGCGCAAGGTCCCGGTCGACGACCAGTTCCGGATGCGCGCCGAGGACCTCGGCGACCTGTCAGAAGCCGCGGTCGTCGTCGCCACCGTCGGCACGACCGCGACGGCTGCGGTCGATCCGGTGCCGGCGATCGCCGATGCGTGCGCCGAGAGCGGCGCGTGGCTGCACGTCGACGCCGCCTACGCGGGCTCGGCGATGGTCTGTCCGGAGAACCGGTGGGCGTTCGAGGGCGTCGATCGCGCCGACTCGCTGGTGGTGAACCCGCACAAGTGGCTGCTCACGCCGATGGACTGCTCGCTGCTGTGGACCAGCCGGCGCGACGACTTCCGGCGCGCCTTCAGCGTGGTCCCGGAGTACCTCCGCACGCCCGACGCCGAGGATTCGCTGAGCCTCAGCGAGTACGGGCCCGCGCTCGGCCGGCGCTTTCGCGCACTGAAGCTGTGGGCGGTGCTGCGTTGCTTCGGCCGCAGCGGCCTGCAGCGACACATCCGCAGCGGAATCGAGCTCGCGTCGGAGTTCGAGCGCCGAGTGCAGGAGACCGACGGCTGGGAGGTGTGCGCGCCCCGGCATTTCTCGCTCGTGTGCTTCCGCGTCGAGGGCGACGACGACCGCAACCGGAAGCTGCTCGAGCGGGTCAACGCCAGCGGCGAGATGTTCATCTCGCACGCGGTGCTGGGCGACCGCTATGTGCTGAGGATGGCGATCGGTCAGCAGAGCACGACCGCGGACGACGTGAGCCGGGCGTTCGACGTGCTTGTGCGCGAGGCGGCGCGGGTATGACGTTGGCTTGGAACGCGGGAGGTTCCGTCTCTTAGGGCTGGCTGTGGCGGCGCTGCTGCTGGTGGGCGCGCCGGTGCTGCTAGTGGTGGGCGCGCCGGCGCGGGCACAGCTCCCGCCGCTTCCGTCGCGCCGGCGACACCGCATCGTGTGCGCGGCACGGGCACGGTCCCGCACAACCCGTTCACGGCGCCGAACGGCGAGGCGGAGATCCACGACGATGGCTGGCAGACCGACGCTTACAGCTGGGCGGGGCCGCTCGGGCGCTCACCGCAGACGCTGTCGTCGTATCTCGCGCCGGGGCGCGACTGCGGCTCGATCGCGTTCGACAGCCACGGCCGCGTCGTGTCGATCTGCATCAGCACGACCGGGCCGGAGCTGTACATGCTCGATCCCGCCACGCTCGCGACGCTGGCGACGTTCTCGCTGCCCCCGCGCACGCCCGAGGACGTCCTGCTCAATCCGAACATCTTTCAGGACTTCTCGAACGGCGGCTATTTCTACCTTGACAACCACGACCAGGTCGTGACCGCCACCACGACCCAGCACATCTACGTGATCGGCGAGACCTCCGGCGGGCCTGGGTTCGCGCTCGTGCACGACTACGACCTGTCGTCGGTCCTTCGGTCCGACGAGGAGATCACATCCGCGCTCCCGGATTCGAACGGCCTGTTGTGGTTCGTCGCGCGGCGCGACGGCGCGGTCGGGACGCTCGACCTCACGACTGGCCGGGTCCGCGTGATCCGGCTCGGCAGCGGCAGCGACGGGGAGATCGAGAACTCGTTCGCGACCGACGAGCACGGTGGCGTGTACATCGCGACGAACGTCAAGCTCTATCGGTTCGGCGCGGGCGCCGAGCCCGAGGGCGCCCCGCGAATCAGGTGGCAGGTCACCTATCCGAACAGCGGCGAGTCGAAGCCCGGCCAGGTCGACGACGGAACCGGCTCGACCCCGACCGTGATGCGCGGCGGCTACGTGAACATCACCGACAACGCCGACCCAATGGACGTGATGGTCTACCGGACCGCGGTCCACGTCCGCAGCCGGCGGGTGTGCCGCGTGCCGGTCTTCCACGCCGGCGCGAGCGCCGACGAGAACTCGCTGATCGGCGCGGGCAACTCGATGATCGTCGAAAACAACTACGGCTACCAGAACCCCACGTCGGTCGAGGGCGGTCAGGTGACGGCGGCGGGATTCGCGCGTGTCGACCTCAACCGCGCGGGCACCGGATGCCGACTGGTGTGGACCAACTGGAGCGAGCGCGCCCCCACGGTGGTGTCCAAGCTGTCGATCGCGGACGGCCTGATCTACACCTACACGAAGGACCCCGGCAGTTCCGACCCCTGGTACTGGACCGCGATCGACTTCCGCACGGGCCGCACCGTCTACAAGCAGTTCGCCGGCACCGGGGTCGGCTACAACAACAACTACTCGGGGATCGCGCTCAGCCCGACTGGGACCGAGTACGTCGGCACGCTCGGCGGGATCATCGCGATGCGCGACGGAGCCGGATAGCCGGCTTTCCACGCAGTTTGCGCGAATTTGTGGTGCGCGCACCACTGCACCCGCGCGGGGAACTGCCGACTACTCGATTGCAGGGATCAACCTCGAAAGCGGCACCGGGGCGCCGCAAAGGATGTGATCTTTCGATGATGTCAGGCATGTATGCCGCGATCAGCGGCCTGGATGCGCATCAGACGATGCTCAATGTGACTGCCAACAACCTGGCCAACGTCGACACGGTCGGCTACAAGGCCCAGAGTGCGCAGTTCTCCGACGAGCTGTCGCAGCTCGTCCAGGCCGGGACCAGCGCAAACGGCTACAGCGCGGGGACGAACCCGCTGCAGGTCGGGCTCGGGACACAGGTCGGCTCAATCGACAACGTCATGACCTCCGGCGGCGTCGAGTCCACCGGCAACGCGAACGACGTCGCGATCCAGGGTAACGGCTGGCTGCGCGTCGCCAACGGCAACGTCGCGACGACGCCGCCGACGTTCGACGCCACGCAGTACACGCGTGCGGGCGATCTGACGTTCAACTCCAGTGGCCATCTGTGCAGCCAGACCGGGCAGTACGTGCTCGGCTACGGCGCGCAGCAGAACGCGAGCACCGGGGCGTGGTCGCCGGTCACGAGCGGCACCAATCCCGCGAACAACCCGATCGTCGTGCCGCCGGGATCGAGCCTTGTGACGATTGGGCCGGACGGCGGCGTCGTTTACCAGAACTCGAGCGGCGCCACCGTGACCGCCGGCTACATCTCGCTGGCGACGTTCCCCAACCAGGGTGGCATGCAGCGCGACGGCGGCTCGCTGTGGAGCGCCACCGCCGCGTCAGGGGCGGAGACTGCCGGTCAGCCCGGCACCGCCGGCTTCGGCCAGACGATCAGCGGCGAGCTCGAGCAGTCCAACGTCGACATGGGTACCGAGTTCACGAACATGATCGAGGCTGAGCGCGGCTACCAGGCCAACGCGAGCACGATCACCACGGCCGATCAGATGATGCAGACGGTCGTGAACATGAAGCAGTAGTTGGTGGTTCGGGTCAGCTCGGTAGCGGAAACAGCGTCAGGAATCGCACCGCCGCCTCGCGGTCGCCGGCAATTGACAGCGCCTCGGTGGTGAGCGGGTGGCCGTGCCAGAGGATCTGCTGGAGCGTTCCGGAGTCGGTGGTGATCGTCGCGACGGGCTCGGTGGCGGCGCCCCGCGCGACGTCGAGGTGGCCGTCAGCCAGACGGGCTGCGAACCGGTGCTCGCCGAGCCGCAGCTCGAAGCTCGAGCCGGCCAGGCCGTCGGCGCCGGTCGGGTCGTACAGCGTCTTGAGCGCGAGGACGAACGCGTCGACGCCGAGCTCGCCGTGGTCCGCCGGGAACGGCGCGCGGCTCCCCCAACGCCCGAGGCCGAGGACGATCGGCTCGAGCTCGCGCCCGCGGTCGGTCAGCTCGTAGACCTGGGCGCCGATCGGTGGCGGGAGCTTGTCACGCCGCAGCACGCCGGCTTGCTCGAGCTCGCGCAGGCGCTGCGAGAGGACGTCGGGGCTGAGGTGGGGGAGGCCTGCGCGAAGATCCGTGAAGCGCTTGGGTCCGAGCAACAGCTCGCGCACGACCAGCAGCGCCCACCGCTCGCCGACTACGTCGAGGGCTCGGGCGATCCCGCACGGATCCCCGTAGCTGCGCTTGCCGGCCATCCCAGGAGTCTACCACTTGACAGTTGGGTAAACGGACTCTATGGTTGGTTTTCCCAACTAGCGCGTTGTTCCAATTGTCAATTTCCGGAGGTGTAGATGATGAGTCTTCCCCCAGTCGTCTCAGAGGCAGAGTGGCGAGCCGCGCGCGACGAGCTGCTGATCAGCGAGAAAGAGGCGACCCGCGCGCTCGACGCGCTCGCGGCCGAGCGCCGGCGGCTGCCGATGGTGCGGATCGAGAAGGACTACGAGCTCGAGGGTCCGGACGGCAAGGTCCGGTTCGTCGACCTGTTTGAGGGGCGGCGGCAGCTGATCGTCTACCACTTCATGTTCGGGCCGGGCGAGGAGGCGTGCACGGGCTGCTCGTCGTTCACCGACAACGTCGCCGATCTGAGCCATCTGCGCGCGCGCGATACGGCGTTCGTCCTGATCTCCCGCGCGCCGTATGACGAGATCCGTGCGTTCAAGGAGCGGATGGCGTGGACGGTGCCGTGGTTCTCCTCGTTCGACAGCGACTTCAATCGCGATTTCGGCACGACCGCCGACGATGGAGAATCGTTCGCCCTGAGCGTGTTCCTGCGCGACGGGGACACCGTGTACCGCTCGTACGTCACGTCCTCGCGCGGCGTCGACCGGCTGCGTCTCGACTTCAGCCTGCTCGACCTGACTCCGCTCGGGCGCCAGGAGGAGTGGGAGGACTCGCCGGCGGGGTGGCCGCAGACGCCGCCATACACCTGGTGGCGCAAGCACGACGAGTACGGCGTGGCGCAGCGATGAGCGAGCGCGATTCGTATCCAGCCGGCGTCCCCTGCTGGGTCGACAACCTCGTTCCGGACCCGGCAAGGGCGATGGACTTCTACGGCGAGCTCCTCGGATGGGAGTTCGAAGGCCCCGGTCCCGGCGATTACTACGTGGCACGGGTGCGCGAGCGCGACGTGGCGGGGCTGGGGCAGGCGCCGTCCGGCGTATCGCCCGGATGGAACACGTATGTGTCGGTGGCGAGCGCGGACGACACCGCGAAGGCCGCGGACCGGGTCGTCGTCGAACCGTTCGATGTGCTGCCGGCCGGCCGCGTTGCCGCGCTCGAGGACCCCGGTGGTGCCATCGTCGGGCTGTGGGAGCCCGCCGAGCGGAGCGGCTGTCAGCTGGTGAACGAGGCGGCGGCGTACGCGATGAGTGCGCTTCACACGCCCGACCCGGACGCGGCGGCCCGGTTCTACGCCGACCTGTTCGGATGGGAGACCGACGAGTTCGCGCCGGGCATCAGCCTGTTTCGCCTACCGGACTACGTCGGTGGCGAGCCGGCGCAGCCTGTGCCGCGTGACGTGGTCGCGGTCATGGCCAAAGATGACGGCCCCGCCCGCTGGAGCGTGGACTTCTGGGTGGCGGACGCCGACGAGTTGGCCGCCCGCGCGCCGGGGCTCGGCGGCACCGTCGTCGTCCCGCCGTTCGACAGCATCCCGACGCGTCAGGCCGTGGTGGCGGATCCGTTCGGGGCGGTGTTCTCGGTAACGACGGCCCCGGGCGGATGACGGCTATTTCAACTCGGCGGACGTCTTCCCTAAGAGCTGGCGCGCCACGATCAGTAGCTGGATCTGCTGCGTCCCCTCGAACAGGTCGAGGATCTTGACGTCGCGGGCCCACTTCTCGAGCAGCTCGCCCTCGCCGTAGCCGATCGACCCGCACAGGGCGACGCAGCGGAGCGCGATGTCGGTGGCGGTGCGGCCGGCCTTGGCCTTGGCCATCGAGGCCTGGAGCGAGTTCGGCTTCTTGTTGTCGGCCATCCACGCCGCCTGCATGGTCAGCAGGCGGGCGGCCTCCCAATCGGATTCCATCGCGATGAACTCCGATGCGGCCGCGACCTGCGCGTGCGGAGGCAGGTCGTAATCGATCTCCACGCCGGCATCGGCCAGCAGCTCGCGCGTGCGCTCGAGGCACGCGCGGGCGACGCCGATCGCCATGCCGGCGACGAGCGGGCGTGTGTTGTCGAACGTCTGCATGACGCCCGCGAATCCGCGCTTGGGCTCGATCTCCGGGCTGCCGAGTAGGTTCTCCTTGGGAATCCGGCAGTTCTCGAGGCGGAAGTCGGCGGTGTCCGAGGCGCGGATGCCGAGCTTGTGCTCGAGGCGCTCGAGGATCAGCCCGGGGTTGTCGCGCTCGACCACGAACGACTTGATCGCGGCGCGGCCCTGCTTTCGGTCGAGCGTCGCCCACACGACGATCAGCTCGGCGCGGTCGCCGGCGGTGACGAAGATCTTCTCGCCGTTCAGGACGTATTCGGGGTGGGCGGGATCCGAGTCCTCGTCGAGCGTCGCGGTCGTGCGGATCGCGGCAGAGTCAGACCCGGCCTCGGGCTCGGTGATCGCCATCGCGGCCCACTTTCCGCCGAAGCGCTCGAGCTGCTCCTCGTTGGCGACGGCGGCGATCGCCGCCTGGCCGAGGCCCTGGCGGGGCATCGTCAGGAGGAGGCCGACGTCGCCCCACGACAGCTCGATCAGCCCGAGCAGGCTCGCCATGTTGCTGCCATTGCGGTTCCCATCCCGGTCCTTGGGCTTCGAGCCGTTGCCGCCGCCGCCGACCGAGCCGGCGCCGGCGCCGCTGAGCGCGCCACCCTCGTTCATGCCGTCGATCACGGCGGCGAGCATGTCGAGCTCCTTGGGGTAGCTGTGCTCGTCGCGGTCGTACTTGCGCGAGTTCGAGCGGAAGATCTCGGTCGCGACCTGGTGCGCCTGGCCGACCAGGAACTCGAACTTCCTGGGGGTCTCGAGGTTGATCAAACGACCAGCGCTCCTTCCATCACGCCGCCCGCGCGCAGGTCGCGGTACCAGCGCTCGACCGGGTGCTCCTTGGTGTAGCCGTGGCCGCCGAGCATCTGCACGCCGTCGGAGCCGATCGCCATCCCGCGCTCGGAGCACAGCCGCCGCGCCACCGCGACCTCGCGACCGAACGGCAGGCCCTGGTCGACGCGGCTGGCGGCGCGGTAGGTGGCCAGGCGCATGCCGTCGAGCTCGATCGCGATGTTCGCGACCGTGAACGCCACCGACTGACGCGAGGAGATCGGCTCGCCGAACGCCTTGCGATCGTTGACGTACGGGATCACGTAGTCGAGCACGGCCTGGCCGGTCCCGACCGCGAGCGCGCACCAACCCAGGCGCCCGAGCTGAACACACTCGGCGAACACGTCGCGGTCGGCGTCGCCGAGCAGCGCGCCCGCCGGCAGCTTCACGCCCTCGAGGATCAATGTGCCGGTCGCGGCGGCGCGGACGCCCATGGCGGGCTCGGGCTCGATCCCGAGGCCGGCGCCGCCCGCTTCGACGATGAACAGCGCAGGGCGGGCGGAATCCTCATCAATGAGCTCGGCGGCGACGATGAACAGCTCGGCGTCGGCGGCCCGCGGGACGAGCGACTTGACGCCGTCGAGCACGAACCCCTCGCCGGCGCGGCGGGCCTTCGTCTGGAGCCCGAACGGGTTGAACAGCGGGCGCGGCTCGAGCAGCGCGAGCGCCGCGGCGGGCACGTTCTCGCCGACGAACGCGGGCAGGTACGTGGCCTGCTGATCCGCGTCGCCCCACAGGCTGAGCGCGGTCGAGACGCCGGCGGGCGCGAGGCACGCGACCGCGATCCCCATGTCTCCCTGCGCGAGCGCCTCGGCCATCAGGACGGTCGTCACCGCGGATCGCTCGGCGACCGCGCCGCCGAGGTCCTCGGGGACGCCGACCATCGTCAGCCCGAGCTCGTTCGCCTGGGCGAGCAGCTCATCCGGCGCAGCGCACGCCTCGTCGGCGTCGCGCGCGGCCGGGCGGAGCTTCGCGAGCGCGAAGTCGCGGACCGACTCGCGCAGCATCTGCTGCTCATCGTCGGGCGTGAGGTCGAACAGGTCGACGGCACCGGTGCGCGGCTGACGCGCCGGCTTGGTCAGCTTCTGAGTCGCGGCGAACGTCCGGCCGGCGCGGGTGGCGGTGCGGACGGTCGCCTTCGACGCGGTATGGAGGATGCGCTGGGTGGGGTCGCGCAGGCCGAAGCGGTCGATCAGCGGGTTGCTCGCGAGGCGGTTGAGCGCCCGGAGCCCGACTGCCATTCCCCGCTCGGTGAAGTTCTGTTGGGTCATGCTCACTCGGACGATAACACGGATCGATGTAACGTCAGCCGATGTCGAATGCGTCGCTACCCGCGAACGCCGCCGGCGAATCTTTCCGCGCGCGAGGTCCGCGTGCGCCGGCTCGATCCCGGTAGGGAGCACGACATCGACATCGAGGGAGCGGCGCTGGACGGCACCCGAGCGCCCCCGGTGAACCTTCCTGGTTCCCCCGCCCAAGCCCGCGAGATTCCGTTCTCAAGGCCCGGCGCCGCTCCCTGATGTGTGAGCCGGGTCAAACCTGCCAAAAACTCCGCAACGAGTCAATCCCTGCGGACAACGGTTGTATTGGACGGCGTGCCCGCCGTCGTACGAACGTCCAGGCGCCCCATCAGATCACGTACTCCGCGCTGCTCACTGACGTCCGGGGCTTGCTCTCAGGGGTTCATAAGAGGCAGTTCGACCCGCACGATGGCGGTCACGCCGGCGCCCGTTGGCTGAGAGCGGCGACGGCCGGCGAGCTCTCGACGGGCCCGAATGGCAGGGCTGCAGGCCCGGAGATCACCCTCCTCGGAATGCCGCCCGCCGCCGCTCTGGGGTCTAGGAATGACGCGGATCTCGAAGACCGGCCGAAGAATCAGGAGAGAGCTGCCAGGGATCGAGCTGGACGCTCCCCGAACCCCCTGCAAATGGCGACTAAGAGCTGCGCCATAACATTCGCCGTCATGAACACGGCTTACGGGCTTCTTACGCGCGGGCCGTCATCCTGGATCTCACATTGCGCGTGCTAATCGCAGAGGACGAGCAGAGACTGGCCGACGCAATTGCGCGGGGGCTGCGCCGCGAGGGCATGGCGGTCGACGTCGCGCCCGATGGCACCGATGCGCTGGTGAAGGCGCGCGTCGTGCGCTACGACGTGCTCGTGCTCGACCGCGACCTGCCCGGGCTGCACGGCGATGATGTGTGCAAGGCCGTGCGCGGCGAGCGTCCCGAGACCGGGATCTTGATGCTGACCGCGGCCGGCGCGCTCGAGGACCTCGTCGAGGGGCTGTCGCTCGGCGCCGACGACTATCTGCCCAAACCGTTCCGGTTCGCTGAGCTGGTCGCGCGAATCCACGCGCTCGCTCGCCGGGCGTCGCCGAGCCGGCCGCCGGTGCTCACGCGCGGCAACATCGAGCTCGATCCGGCCCGCCGCCTGGTGGCGCGGGCTGACGCGGCGATCGAGCTCACGCGCAAGGAATTTGGCGTGCTCGAGGTGCTAATGGACGCCGATGGGGCTACCGTATCGGCGGAGGAACTGCTCGAGCGCGTTTGGGATGAGCACACCGATCCGTTCACGAACGTGGTGCGCATGACGATCATGACGCTGAGGCGCAAACTGGGTGAGCCGGCTGTCGTCGAGACCGTGATCGGTGTCGGCTACCGGATGACCTGATGCGCGTCGGGCCGGCCTCGATCCGCTTGCCGCCGCCGACGATCCGCCTGCGCCTGACGCTGCTGTACGGCCTCGTTTTCCTGGTGACGGGGGCGGTGCTGCTGACGATCGGCTACGAGCTCGTCCGTCACAACCTCAACCAGCCCTCGGACTACCGCAACGAGCTGCGCAAGCTCGGGCTGGCGCCCACGTTCTTCGGCCGGCCGCCCGTGTTCACCACCGGCTCCGCGGGCGCGCGCATCGCCGAGGCGGTACGCGCACAGTTGCGCAGCGACGCGCTCCACCGGCTGCTGATCGAGTACGTAGTCGCGCTCGGCGCGATGACGGCGGTGTCGGTGGCGGCCGGGTGGCTGCTCGCGGGTCGCGCGCTCCGGCCGCTGCGCGACATCACCGCGACGGCGCGCCGTGTGTCGGGCGAGAACCTCGGCGAGCGGATCAGTCTGAAGGGGCCCGCCGACGAGCTCAAGCAGCTCGCGGACACGTTCGATGGGATGCTGGCCCGGCTCGACGGAACGTTCGCGAGCCAGCGGCACTTCGTCGCCAACGCTTCGCACGAGCTGCGGACGCCGCTCGCGATCATGCGCACCGAGGTCGACGTGTCGCTCGCCGACCCGGACGCCACCGTCGAGGATCTGCGGCGGATGGGCGACGCCGTCCGCGAGACCGTCGATCGCTGCGAGCGGCTGATCGAGGGACTGCTAATGCTCGCCCGGAGCGAGGCTGCGACCGGACGCGAGGAGCCAGCGGACCTCGCGGCGCTGGCGGCCGACTGCGTCACCGACTTCCGAGCCCAGGCGCGCGAGGCCGACGTCGAGGTGAGGGACGACCTCGAGCCGGCGTGGACGCGCGGCGATCCGGCGCTGCTCGAGCGGATGATCGCGAACCTCGTCGACAACGGCCTTCGCCACAACCGCCCCGGGGGCTATCTGCGGGTCTCGACGCGGACGGTGGCAGGGTGCGTGCAGCTGAGAGTCACGAACGGCGGCGCGAGGATCGAGCCCGCCGACGCCGAGACTTTGACCGAGCCGTTCCGGCGGCTGGATCGCGGCGCGGGGGGCTTCGGGCTCGGGCTGTCAATCGTGAATTCGGTGGTCGCGGCCCACGGCGGCACGATCGAGATCACCGCTCCACAGGCCGGCGGCCTCGAGGTGCGGATCGAGCTTCCGGCGCTCCCGCGGGTGAGCGTCACCGTGGTTCCTAAGAGGACCGCAAGAGTGCTTACGTAGAGCTGATGCGGGCGGCGCTACAACGCTGAGGCATCGTGCTTGTCGCCTCATCCATAGCTGTGCCCGGTCTGCCTGCCCTCCTCCCGGCAACGGATTGCCACTCCCATGAACACGCGCCGGGATCGACCGTCTAGGCCCTGGCTTCTGTACCTGCTGGGAGTCGTGGCGATCGCGGTCGCGGCACTGGCGGTGTCGGAAATTGGACCGCCAACCAGCTCGGCGCGGACGTCCAAGGAAACCGTCACAGCTGAGGAGGGTGTGGTCCAGTCGACCGTGACCGGGAGCGGCAACATCGCCGCCGGCACCGATCTTACGGTCAACTTCAACGCCAGCGGCACGCTCCAGGATGTGTACGTCCACCTCGGCCAACACGTCACCGGCGGCCAGCTCCTCGCTGACCTCGATCCCACGTCGGCGGATCTGCAGCTGAGCCAGGCGCAGTCCCAGCTGACCTCGGCCGAGGACCAGCTGACCTGCCTGCAGGATCAGACCACCGCCAACTGCGGGTCTGGCGGATCCGGCGGCAGTGCCGGGTCCGGGTCGTCCGTGTCCGGGTCGAGCTCGAACACGGGCTCGAGTAGCGATACGAGCCTGACCGGCGGCAACTCGGGGACGGTGGAGTACGCATCGTTCACTCCCGGGTCGAAGCCGGGTAAGACCAAGAAGCCGACGAAGGGCTCGGGCGGATCCGGCACGACGACCACGATCACGAAGACCACGACCAAGACCGTCACCACGATCGGCCCGAGCGGGTCTCACACGACCACGACGCCGAGTTCCTCAAGCGGTCGTGGGTCCGGCTCTGCGTCGAAGGGCTCCGGGAGCCGGTCGGGCGGTTCCTCGGGTGGGGCGAAGACGACGAGCACGCAGACCACGACGACGACGAGCACGCCGTCGCCGAGTAGCCTCGCGTCGGCCCAGGCGTCGGTCTACAGCGCGCAGGCCGCCGTGCACAGCGCCGAGACCGCCGTCAACGACACCAAGCTTTATGCGCCGACGAGCGGCACGATCGCGTCGCTCTCGAGCCTCACGCCGGGCGACGCTGTGTCCGCCGGCAGCTCGGGCGGCTCGTCTTCGAGCAGCTCATCCTCGTCCTCGGGCTCGTCAGGCAGCTCCGGCACCGGCGGAGCAGCGACCGCTGGCAGCCTCGGCGGCTCTGACTCATCGTCGAGCGGCTCGAGCTCAGGATTCGCGGAGATCGTCAACACCGACACGCTGACGATGACCGTCGCATTCAGCGAGTCCGACATCAGCAGCGTCCACGTCGGGCAGCCGGCGACGGTCACGCTCGATGCGCTGGCCGGCGTCGAGCTCGCGGCCCACGTCAGCTCGATCTCGCTCGTGGGTAGCACCAGCAGCAGCGTGGTCTCCTACGACGCGACGCTGACGCTCGATCAGAACGACAACCGGGTCAAGCCGGGGATGAGCGCGTCGGCGTCGGTGGTGACAGGCCAGGCATCGGGCGTCACGGTCCCGAACGCGGCCATCACCGGTAGCGGCTCGCTCGGCACGGTCAACTTGATGAAGAACGGCAAAGAGGTCTCCCAGCAGGTCGTGGTCGGGCTGCGGGGTGACTCGCGCACGCAGATCATCAGCGGCGTCAGCTCCGGCGATCAGCTCGTGATCACGATCGCGCTCCCCTCACTCAGCTCGACTTCGACGAGCGGATCGTCCGGATCCGGGACCCTGGGTGGCGCCGGCGGTCTCGGCGGCGCCGGCGGATTCGGTGGCGCCGGTGGTTTCGGCGGCGGCGGCGGCGGGTTCTTCCGCCGCGCCGCAGGTGGCTGATGGCCGGCGACGAGCGAATCCCTCGCCCCGCGGTGGCGCGGGCGCAACGTGTGCTCAAGGCGCGGCGCGAGCAGGCCAAGCGCGGCCGTTCGACTCCGGCGCCCCAGGCCGTGGGGGCCGCATCGATGATGGCCGGTCCCAGCCGCGCGCCCGTGATCGAGCTCATCGACGTACACAAGACCTACTCGGTCGGCGACATCGCAGTGCACGCCTTGCGCGGTGTCTCGCTGCGGATCGAGCGTGGCGAGTACGTGGCGATCGTCGGGGCTTCCGGCAGCGGCAAGACCACGCTGATGAACATCCTCGGGTGCCTGGACTCGCCGACGACCGGCACGTACCGACTGAACGGGCTCGACGTCCGCGGGCTCGACGAGGACACGCTCGCGGACGTCCGTAACCGTCATATCGGGTTCGTGTTCCAGAGCTTCAACCTGATCCCGCGCACACGCGCGGTGGCGAACGTCGAACTGCCGCTGTCATATGCGGGCGTGCACCGACGCGCGCGCCACGACCGGGCGCTCGCGGCACTGCAGCAGGTCGGACTCGGGCCGCGCGTGCACCACATGCCCTCGGAGCTCTCGGGCGGGCAGCAGCAGCGCGTGGCAATCGCCCGGGCGCTGGTCACGAACCCCGCGATGATCCTCGCCGACGAGCCGACCGGCGCGCTCGACACGGTTTCCTCGTCCGAGGTGCTCGGCATCTTCGGCCGGCTCAGCGCTGAGGGAAGGACGGTCATCCTGATCACGCACGAGGCCGACGTCGCGGCCCATGCCCGCCGGGTGATCAGGGTCAGCGACGGCACGATTCTGTCCGACGAGGTCCCCGACGAAGCCGAGAGGGTCCATTGATCGAGACCGTTCGCGTGGCGCTGGCCGGACTGGCCGCGAACAAGCTGCGGTCCGGGCTGACGATCCTCGGTCTGATGATCGGGGTCGGCTCGGTGATCGTGCTGATCGCCGTCGGCACGGGATCCTCGGCGGCGGTCACGAACCAGATCGACCAACTTGGTAGCAACGTGCTGCTGGTGAGCGGCGCGCCGTCGCTTGGCGGCCTGTTTCGACAGGCGAGCGCGAGCACGGGGCTGACCGTGGCCGACGCGAACGCGCTGCAGAGCTCGTTCCAGGCGCCCGACGTCCAGAGCGCGTCGCCCGTCGTGACCGCGAACGGCGTGACGCTGACCTCGGGCGAGACCACGTACTCGCCGTCGTCGTTCGTCGGGACGACGACGTCGTACGAGGCGGCGCGGAGCTACAAGATGGCCGAGGGGTCGTGGTTCACGAACGCTGATGAGCAGAACCACACCCGCGTGCTCGTGGTCGGGCCGACCGTGGTGACCGAGTTGTTCTCAGGGCAGGATCCCGTCGGCCAGTCGATCCAGGTGAACGGCACGAACTTCCAGATCATCGGCGTGACCGCGTCGAAGGGATCGAACGGCACCTCGAACCAGGACGACGTCGCGATCGCGCCGCTTACCGCGGTTCAGGACACGCTGACCGGATACGGAAACATCAGCCAGATCGTCGTCCAGGCGAAGTCGCGCGGCCAGTTGAACGCCGCGCAGACCGAGGTCACGAGCATCCTCAACCAGCTCGATCCGCCGACGGCCGGATCACTGACCTCGAGCAACTTCAATGTCGTCAATCAGAGCTCGATCATCCAGACCTCGACCGCGAGCAGCAAGGTGTTCACGACGCTGCTCGGTGAGGTCGCGGCGATCTCGCTGCTCGTCGGCGGGATCGGGGTGATGAACATCATGCTCGTGTCCGTGACCGAGCGCACCCGCGAGATCGGAATCCGCAAGGCCGTCGGCGCCCGCCGCAGCGACATCCTGACCCAGTTCTTGGTCGAGGCCGTGCTTGTTTCGTTCTTCGGCGGCATCGCGGGGGTGATCGCCGGGATTGTCGGCAGCCAGTTCAAGATCGCCGGCGTGGAGCCGGTGATCGCGCCGTACTCGATCGCGCTCGCGTTCGGCGCCGCGGTCCTGACCGGGCTCTTCTTCGGGACCTACCCCGCCGGACGCGCGGCGGCGCTCCGGCCGATCGAGGCGCTCCGCTTTGAGTGATCAACAAGAAACACGAGGTAGTGAGATGAACGCGATCCCCTATGACCGGCCCGAGGAGGAGTGGGACAGCTATCCGGAGGGGAACGAGGAGCTCGCGCTCCCCGGCCGTCCTCGCCGCCAGTGGTTCAACCGCAAGAGCGCGGCGCTGTTCGCGGTCGTGCTCGGCGCGATCGGCTTCTACGCCGGCGTGCGTGTGGAGAAGGGCCAGTTGTCTAACTCGAGCTCGACGGCCGGCGCCGGCGGCGGCGCGGCGGCGTTGCGCGCGTTGGCCGGACGTGGCGGGGCCACGGGTGCCGGTGCTGGCGCCACGGGCGCCGGCGCGACGGGCGCGGGCGCGACCGGCACCGCAGGCCGGACCGGTGCCTCCGCGTCCGGGGCGGGCGGCTTCCGCTCGCTCTTTGGCGGCGGCGCGGGCGGCTTTGCGGGCGCGGGCGCCGCCGCGGGCGCGACGTTCGGAACGGTCAGCACGATCAGCGGAAACACTCTTTACGTCACCGAGACCGGCGGCAACACCGTCAAGGTCACGCTGTCGACCGCGACCAAGGTCTCCAAGAACGTGACCGTCGGCAAGAAGGCCGTGCGCCCCGGCGACACCGTCGTGGTCGCCGGCGCGAAGAATTCCAACGGCACCGTCTCGGCCACCACGGTCAGCGACACGGGCGCCGGGGCGGGTGGCGCCGCCGGTGGCGGTTCCGGTTCGGGTTCGTCCGGATCGGGCGCCGGCGGCACCAGCGGCTCCTCCGCAGTGAGCTCGCTATTCGGGGGCGGTGGCGGATGAGCAGGTTCTCTTACGAAAGGACGCAGTCTTGAAACGCAAATTCATTGATTTCGGACAGCGGCGGGTGCCTGTTGCGCTCGTCGCGGTGGCCGCCGGCTGCCTGATAGCCGCCTGCGGCAGCTCCAGCAGCGGCAGCACATCGAGTAGCTCGGCGAGCAGCACGACGGCATCGGCTTCGTCGGCGGGGACGAGCGGGAGCGCCGGCGGTAGCGCCCGGCGCACGCAGCTTGTGGCGTGCCTGAAGTCGCACGGCGTCACGTTGCCGTCGCGGCCGGCGGGCAGTGGTCCGCCGCCCGGTGGCGCGGGTGGCGCAGCTGGCTCCGCGAGCGGCAGCGGCGGCGGTGGCACCGGCACCGGGACCGGCACGACCGGTACGGGGACCGGGCCGCGGCGGGGATTCTTCGGTGGCGGCGGGAACATCAGTCCGAAGATGCGGGCGGCATTCCAGGCCTGCGGCGCGAAGTTCGGCTTCGGCGGCGGCGCCCGCGGCGGGTTCCGTGGGCGGCTCTCACATACGGCGATCACCAAGTACGTCACGTGCGTGCGCCAGCACGGCTACAACCTGCCGAACCCGAACTTCTCGGGCAAGGGGCCGATTTTCCCCGCAAACATCCAGTCCAACACGAAGTTCCAGGCCGCCAGCAAGGCCTGCCAGAGCCTGCTGATCCCGGCGCGACCAAGCGGAAGCGGGGGGACGGGCACAACATCGGGGGCCTGAGGCCGTCTCGGGAGTTCACATGATGAAGATCAGACTGCCGTCGAACATTCGACCCGGCACGGCGACGAGCACGGGCGCTGGCGGGACCGAGGGTGTGGGTGGGCCTGGTGTGCTCTGGTCGGCGGGCGCGAAGCCCGTCGACCCCGCGGTTCCGCCGCCGGTCGCCGCCCCCGGCACCGTCACCGACCCCGGCGAAACCGTGCCGGCGGGCGTCGTGGTCGGCCAGGTGCTGCCGATGTACTTCGTCGGCGACGAATCGCACTCGATGGCGGGCGATCCGATCGCCGCCGTCAACCAGGGCCTGATCGACCTGCGCGACGAGGTGGCCAAGCACCCGCTGATCGGCAAGAAGGTGCGGTTCGGGATCATCACGTTCGCCGAGTCCGCGCAGACCCGGCTCGAGCTCTCGGAGCTCAGCGAGGAGCTCGTGCTCCCGACGCTCTCGCCCCGCGGGCGGGGGACGAGCTACGCGAGCGCGCTCGAGGCACTGCGTCAGACGATCCCCGCCGACGTGGCCCTACTCAAGGGCAGCGGCTATCAGGTGCACCGTCCGTCGGTGTTCTTCCTGAGCGACGGGCTGCCGACCGAGAAGGCGGAGAAGTGGCAGGCGCGCCTCGCCGAGCTCAAGGATCCGAGCTTCCGGGAGCGCCCCAACATCCTCGCGTTCGGCGTCGGCGAGGCCGACCCGGCGGTGATCGGACAGCTCGCGAGCTCGCCGCGCTACGGGTTCATGATGACTCAGGGCGCGTCCACGGCGGGGGCGATCGCGGAGTTCGCGGCGTCGATGCTGAACTCGATGGTCGCGTCCGCCGAGCGGCTGGACCGGGGCGACCACACGATCGAATTCGAGAAGCCCGAGGGGTTCGTACAGCTCGACGCACCGCTCCTGTAGCGTCGAGCGATGACTGCCGCCGGACGCCCCGCGTCGGTCCGTCGCCGCGTGAGGCTGGCGCGCGGGCCGGTGACGATCGGCGAGCCGGCAGCGGCGATCGAGCCCATCCTCGCCGCGGCCGACCCCTACCGGCCAGACACGATCGCCGACGGCGGCACCGCGTTCGGGTTGACGGTCAGAGCGGCGTCGGTCCGCGGGCTGTACAAGCGCTACACCGGTGGTCCCCGGCAGGACGACGTCTGCCTGCGGCTGCACGCGGATACGGGCACGCTGATCGCGGCCGTGGCCGACGGAGTCTCCGGGGCGGCGCGATCAGACCTTGGGGCAGCGCTCGCGGTGAGGTACGCGACGGCCGCGGTCGCGCGCCAGCTCGACGGCGACGCGGCTCTCGACTGGGCCGGCGTGTTCGAACAAGCGGCGTGGGCGCTGGTCGAGGAGCATCGCCGCGCGTCCGGCGATGCCGGCGCCGGGGTTGACAACGCCTCTGCGTCGCTGGCCACGACCTTGCTCGTCGCGACCGTTCGCGGCGCGGACGTGGAGGTGGCGGCGGTCGGCGACTCGCCGGCGTTCGTGCTAATGGGCAAGGACTACGATGCGGTCGTGGGATCGCAGGAGAGCGTGGATGGGTTGCTCGGCGGCGGCGTCGAGGCGCTCCCGCGTGCGATGGGCGCAGTCCAGGTGTCACGCTGCTCGCTCGACCCCGCTGCGGTTCTGCTCCTGTGCACCGACGGGGTCGCGTTGCCACTTGCCGGCGGCACGGGGGAGGTCGGCCGAGCGCTCGCACGCGAGCTGGCCCGTCCGCCCGACATCGTCGATTTCGCCCGGCTGCTCGACTTCAGCCGCAGCACCTACGACGACGATCGGAGCTTGATCGCGGTTTGGGGAGGGGCTTTGTGAGCGTCGCGGTCGACATCGCCGCGGGGGTCGAGCGCCGCGCGCTGGATGTCGACGAGTTCGGTGAGCTCGTGCCGATATCCCGGTTCGGCGGCCAGGGCCGGGTGTACCGACCGTCGATGGTCCCGGCGGGGCTCGGGGCGGCTCCCGTGGTCGTCAAGCTCTACCGGCGCCGGCCGCCGACCGGCGCCGGACACGTGCTCACCGAGATGGTGGCCTGGTCGCATCTGCTCGGAGACGACGAGCGCGACGCGTTGCGGTCGGTCGCGGCATGGCCGCTCGCCGTCGTCCGCGCCGGCGAGGGCGCTGCCGGAATCGTCATGCGCGATGTCAACGGGCGCTTTGCCGCGCCGTTCGTGATGCCGAGCGGCCGCCGCGAGCGCGTTCTGCTCACACTCGAGCATCTGCTCGGGACGGACGCCTACCTGCAGATGCGCGGCCTCGGCGTACGGCTCGATACGTTCACGCGCGCCGAGGTGGCCGAGCGGATCTGCGAGGCGCTCGCGTTCCTGCACCGGCACGCGATCGTCGCGAGTGACATCGCGCCCAACAACCTGCTGGTCGCATTCGGCGCCGGCGACGAACCCGAGGTCTGCTTCATCGACTGTGACTCGATGGTGTTCCACGGGCGACAGGCGCTGACCTCGGTGCAGACCGGCGACTGGGACATCCCGGAGTCCTACGGCGAGTCGCCGGGCACGCGCGCCGCCGACGCGTACAAGCTCGGGCTCGTCGTGCTGCGGCTGTTCGCGCGCTCGCACGACGCGCGCGCGGCCGGTCCGTGGGTTCAGCACGTGCCGGCTGAGCTGCGCGACCTGCTGGCGCGCTCGCTCGCCCCCGACGCGGTCAACCGGCCGCCGGCGGGCGAATGGCAGCGGGCGCTCCGCGGGGCGCTTGCCAACGGTCACCTGAACGAGCGCTATCCCGGTCCCGCGCCCGCGCGGCGTGTGGTGGCGCCGGTGCGGACGCTCAGCGCGCCGGCGGGCGGAGTGGCCGCCGTGGGGCCGGTTTCCGCGGCCACGCGGACGGTCGCGCCCGCGTCCGCCGCCGCCGGTGTGGTTGCGGGGCGGGCGCTTTCGGCATTGCAGCCGAACGGCGCGCTATGGCTCCGGCGTGCGGTTGTGGTGGCGTGGATCGTCGCCGGCGCGGCGGTGCTCCTGCTCGTGCTGTCCCGGCTGTTCTCCGCGGCGATTCCGGTGCCGGACGGCGGCAGTGCCGGCGCGGGCTCGCAGTTCGGCTCGGGCGCGACCAGCCCGTACCTCTACCAGCCGTACGGCTACCCGCGGAGCCGGACAGGGGTGCCTGGGTCCCAGGGACTCAGCACCATTCCCTGATCACTTACGGAGATTTGACGGGACGGGGCATACGCTGGCCGACGCGACGAAAGTGCGCCTCGTCGCTTGCGGACGGACTCCCCGAACCCCGCAGCTGGGGACCGGCGGCGGCCCCGGGTCGTGACTCCCGCCCGGGTCCGCCAGCCGGTCCGCAGACCGTCCGTCCGGATTCGCCAGCCGGCTACGGGCCGCTGTTGATCGTCCACACGACGTTGACCCGGTAGACCTCGCTCGTCTGGAGCTTGTGCAGGTTGGCCGGGGTCGTGAGCGACAGCGTCGCGTTCCCCGACGAGAGCCAGGTCGTGAGCGAGGAGCTCGTGGTCGCGGACACGATCCTGGTCGCGGTGGTCGTGTCGACCGTGCAGAACGGGCTGACGCTGCACTGGAACGTCGGCTTGGTCGCGCCCGTTCCGAGGATGCTCGCCCCGGCCGTATCGAGCGTCAGCGATCCACTGGGGAGGGTGTATCCGCCGGTGACGTAGCTCGGGCCGGTGTCGGTGCCGCAGGTTGCGTTCGGGCAGTATTCCTTGAACACCGAGCTGTTGGCGCCGCCGGACACCGACGCGACGGTCATGTTCCAGCCGGTGTTGGTGCCGCTGCTGGTGACCGCGAAGTGGTTCAGCGTCGTGCTCGTGGTCGTCGTCTGCTTCGCGCCGTTGAGCGTGAGCGCCGACAGGGTGCCAAGGGCCGGAGCCGTGGTGAACGTCAACGTGGTCGCGCCGGCGGCGCCGGCCGACACGAACGTCGCCAGGATCACCGTGACCAGCGCCAGGGCTGTGCTACGGACGAGCGTGCGCATGTGGGGAGCGGGCGGTCACTCGGCCTTCGTGGTCGCCGGGACGACCCCGCCCGAGGCGAGCTGCTGCTGGTTGCGCCAACGTGTCGCGATCGCGCGCTGGACCAGCCTCTCCGCCGTCGTCGGCTTGATTGCCGTGGCCCGCGTGATCTCGATCGGCGCATCGGCGAGTTGCGGGTCCCGCGCCAGATGCTCGTAGAAATCGTGCTCGAGCGCGGTGGCGGTGCGTCGCGTAGTCGCGGGGCAGATAACCATCAGCCCAGGAGCGCCGAGCTCGCAGATCCGGTCGGTCTTGCGCAGACGCGGCCCGATCGTCGCCGCGACCCTCGGGGACACCCGGGCGTCGCAGGTGACCAGCGCGATGCTGACCGGCCGCTCGCCATCGGGTCCGAGCGCGTGCGTCAGCATCGCCACTCCCGCGGCGCGCGACATCGGCCGGCGGCGGCGCAGGATCAGCACACGGAGCCCGGCGATCACGCCGATCAGCGCCGCGGCGATCGCGATCCAGAGCCACGGTGGGCTCGACTGCGGGAGCTTGCGCCCGCCGTAGTTCTGCTGCTTGAGGGCGGCGGCGTGGCTGAACGTGACGACCTCGTCGAGGCGGGCCACACCTCCCTGGTAGTAGAGCACCGCCTGGACGCGGTAGCTCGAGCCGGGGGTTGGCTGCTCGGTCCGACTCAGGACGGGATAGCTGATGGTCGTGCCCGACACGAACGTGCCCGGCGCGATCGTGGCCGTGGCAACCGGGCGGTTGCCGCGGGTGACCTTGACCCAGCCGTGGACGTTCTTGAGGATCACATTGCCGGCGTTGCCCGCGGCGAGCAGGAAGGCCAGGCCGGCGGGCTCGCGCGTGACCGACGCGCCGGTGAAATGGATGGCGGGGCGGCGCGGGCCGGGGAGCGTCACCTCGACTCCGATCGCGTAGCGGTCGATCTCGCCGATCGCGACCCCGTGGCTCGCACTCGCCGTCTGCACCTGACCGAGCGCCTGCACAGACACGCCGGCGAGGTAATCCCCGGCCGTGGCCGACGCCGGCACCTCGAGCGAGACCGCGACGCTCTTCGACGAGCGCGGCGCGATCGTGATCGACGCGCGGCTCAGGTGCAGCCACGTCGTCGGGCCGTGGGGTGCGACACCCTGGAGCGCGTAGGCGGAGCCGAGCGTGTTCGTGGTCAGCGCGTTGACCGGGGCGAGTTGCACGGTCACGGTCTTCGAGGACGGGTTGACGACCTGCAGCGACCCGGCGCTCACGCGCTTGCCCGGAGTGGCCTCGAGCTGGAAATACGGGGATACCAGTCCGGAGGCCTGGTGGACCCTGACGAACACGGAGGGGCTCGCCGCCGAGGCGGGGGCTGCCGCGTACAGCGACGCCAGCATCAGCGCAGCGATGGCGAGCAAGCGCTTGCCCGCGCCGGCGCGGCTACGACCGAGGGAGAGATTCAATTGTTCGTCCTGGGGCTCGAGGGTTTACGGCTGAGCGGGGCGGCCGGTGGTCGCCCCGCTCGGGTACGTCTCTACGGTCCGCTGTTCAGCGTCCAGACCAGATCTACTCGGTAGACCTCGCCTGTCTGGAGCGCCTTGAGCGTGGAAGGAGTGCTCAGCGCAAGGCTCGTCCCGGACCACCCGGTGGTGGCCCAGGTGCCCATGCCGGCGCTTGAGGCGGCGGAGGCGACCTTCACCACGCTCGCGCTGTCGACGTTGCACGCGCTGCTGCACTGAAGCGTTGGCGCGGTTCCGGTCGTGCCGTTCTGGCCGGAGAGGCTCGCGCCCGTGCTGTTCACGGTCAGCGAGTTCGCCGCCAGCGTCAGGCCGCCGCTCACGTAACCCGGACCGGAGTCCGAGCCGCACGTGGCGCTGGGGCAGTACTGCTTGAACACCGCGCTCTTGCCGCCGGCCGAGTTGCCGTTGACGGTCACGTTCCAGCCCGAACCGCTACCGGTCGCGTCGTCGACCGCGAAGTTCGTCATGCTCGTGTTCGTCGTCTGCGCCTGGCCGTTGAGCGTGATGCCGGACAGAGTCGGCATCGCGGGCGCGGTTGAGAACGCCAGCGAACCCGCGGTCACGCTGAACGAAGTCGTGTCGTTGGAGGTCGTCGCCGCGCCCGAGGACGCGGGCAGCGCCACCGCAAATGCAATCGTCACGGCCAGCGCCGAGGCGCCCGCCGTCAGTCGTCGTGCAATCCCTGCACTGATCATTACCTGGACCTGATTCCTTTGGTTTCCCGAGGTCACTCCCGCGCGACCTCTTGGGTTCGGCCCGGGTATTCGTCCGGAAAGTGGAATGCTTGAGCTTGCGTGCGGAATCCGCGTTCCGCGCGCGCGCGCCACATCACCAGGTGTCGACGTACGGCCGCTTCTTGGCGTGGCGTGATCGCCAGTCGCGTCGCGCGCCGTCGTGGCGGCCGTCGTCGTCGAATAGCGTCGCGATCCAGCGACGGCTGTCAGCGGGATCGATCACGTCGTCGATCTCGAAGTAGGCGGCCATGTTGAGGCCCTTGCCTTTCTCGTGGGCGGCGGTGACGGCGTCGTCGAAGGCTCGGGCGCGTTCGTCGGGGTCGGCGATCGCCTCGAGCTCGCGGCGCATTCCGAGCCGAACCGCGCCCTCGAGCCCCATTCCGCCGAACTCGGCCGTCGGCCACGCGACCGTGAACAGCGGCGCCTTGAAGCTGCCCGCGGCCATTGCCTGAGCACCGAGGCCGTAGCCCTTGCGGAGGACGATCGTGCCGGTCGGGACTGTGAGGTTGGCGCCCGTGACGAACATGCGAGAGAAATGTCTAACGGTGGCGGTCTTCTCCGCCTTGGGACCGACCATGAAGCCGGGCGTGTCGCACAGGAACAGCAGCGGCAGGTCGAACGCGTCGCACAGCTGCATGAACCGGGCGGCCTTGTCGGCGCCGTCGGCGTCGATCGCGCCACCGAGGTGGGCGGGGTTATTGGCGATCACGCCGAGCGGCTTGCCGTCGTGCGCTCTGGCGAGCGCGGTGACGATGCCGGCGCCGAAGCCCCGACGGAGCTCGAGCACATCGTCGAGCAGCGCGGTGACGACCGTGCGGATGTCGTAGACGCGCTTACGGTTGACGGGGATGAGGTCCCTGAGGGTCGTTGCGTTGCTCGCGCGCGCCGCGACCCCAGGCTCGCGTGCGTGCGTGTTGAAGTACGACAGATACCGCTTGGCGGCCGCCACAGCTGCGTTTTCGTCTGGGACCCGGAGATCGACGACGCCGTTCGCGTCCTGGACGTCGATCGGCCCGACACTCCGCGGGTCGTACACGCCGAGGCCGCCGCCCTCGATCATCGCCGGCCCGCCCATGCCGATGCTCGAGTCTTCGGTGGCGATCACGACGTCGCAACACGCGAGCAGCGCCGCGTTGCCGGCGAAGCAGTACCCCGATGCGATCCCTACTAGCGGGACGAGCCCGCTGAGCCGTGCGAACAGGTGGAACGCGCGGCAGTCGAGTCCGGCGACGTGCGGCCAATCGACGTCGCCGGGCCGGCCGCCGCCTCCCTCGGCGAACAGCACGACCGGCAGCCGGCGGCGCTCGGCGATCTCGAACAGCCGGTCCTTCTTCTGGTGGTTGCGCATCCCCTGCGTGCCGGCGAGCACGGTGTAGTCGTAGGACATGACGACCGCCGGCATCCCATCGATCGTCGCCGTGCCTCCGACCAGCCCGTCCGCCGGCGTGCGTTCGATCAGCTCCTCCCGTTGGCGACGGCGCTCCTGGGCGGCGAACATCAGCGGTCCGTACTCGACGAAGCTGCCCGGGTCGATCAGATCGTCGAGGTTTTCGCGGGCCGTGCGCTTGTTCTGCTCGTGGCGCTTGGCAACTGCCTGCGGCCGGGCTGCGTCGAGGGTCTGGGCGTGGCGGGCTCTGACCGCTTCGAGGTCGTCCCGGCCCGCGGGTGCGGCGCTTGTGTCCTTTGGCACGGCTGCGCTCGCCGCTCCCGGGGCGAGGACCGCGAGCACCTGACCCTCGTCGACCGTGTCGCCGACCGCGACCTCGACGCTGCGGACGACGCCGTCGACGCCTGGCGCGATCTCGTGCTCCATCTTCATCGCCTCGAGCACGACCAGCGGCTCGCCGGCGGTGATGCTGTCGTTGGTTTCGCGGGCGATCGAGATCACCGTCCCCGCGAACGGGGCGTGCAGCGGCAGGTCGGGCATGCGCTTCGGGAACGCTACGGGACGACCTTACGCGCCGCGGCGAGGATCTCCTCGGGCGAGGCGTTGTCGCCGGCGTTGGCCGACATGTGCGACCAGACGACCTGCCCGTCAGGCCCGATCACGAGCGAGCCTCCGAGCTGGGCCGCGTTTCCGATCGTGCGCGTCTGGATCTTGCGACTGCGTGCGCCGGCGAGCAGGCCCTTCGACACGCTCTGGGGACCGAACAGCTCGGTGACGCTCGCCATCTTCGCGCCGGCGGCCTTGTAGCTGACCCGCAGCTCGTCGGCGAGCACCGGAAGCTGGATCCCCTGGCGCCGGCGAAACTGGGCGGCGTGGCGCGGAGTCGCCTGTCCGATCAGCACGAGACCGGCGCCGGCCGCCTTGAAATCGCCCCGAGCGCGATCCAACTGGACCGCGTGATCCTTACAGAAGATTCACCCGTAGTGGCGGAGCCAGACGATCGCGACCGGTTTGTCGCTCCACAGTTCGCCAAGACGGACCTCGTGGGAGTCGTGATCCGGTAGGACGATCTCGGCGAGGCCGTCGGCGCGCGTCGGCGGGGTCGGTTTGCCGGCGGGCATACGCTGCCAACGCTACTACGGGATACTGCGTCGGGTGGCGGTAGCCGAGCCCAAGGTCCTGTGGACGCCCTCGCCCGAATGGATAGAGCGCACCACGCTGACGCGCTACCAGGCGTGGCTCGAGGAGAAGCACGACCTTTCGTTCGAGAGCTATCACGACCTGTGGCGCTGGTCGGTGTTCGACATCGAGGCGTTCTGGAAATCGCTTGTCGATTTCCTGGGGGTACGGTTTTCCGAGGGCGGCGACCGAGTCCTCGGCAATCAGGTGATGCCGGGCGCAAAGTGGTTCCCGGGCTCGCGAATCAGCTACGCCGAGCACATGTTCGCCGGCAAGGATCCGGATGCCTTGGCGATCCAGCATGCGTCCGAGGTGCGGGAGCTGTCGTCGATGACGTGGGGCGAGCTGCGCGCCTTGACGGCGTCGATCGCCGCGGGGTTGCGTGCGTCGGGCGTGGGCGAGGGCGACCGGGTCGCGGCGTACATGCCGAACATCCCCGAGACGGTCGCGGCGCTGCTCGCGTGCGCGTCGATCGGCGCGGTGTGGTCATCGGCCGCGCCCGAGTTCGGCGTGCGGAGCGTGGTTGATCGCTTCTCGCAGATCGAGCCGAAGGTGCTGCTGGCCGTCGATGGCTATCGCTACGGCGGGAAGGACTTCGATCGCCGTGACGCGGTCGACCGGATCGCCGGCGAGATCCCGTCGCTGGCGCGGGTCGTGCGGCTCGGGTACCTGGATGGGTCGGGCTGGGAGGATGGCTTCCTCGGCGATTCAGACGAGTTGGATTTTGCGCAGCTGCCGTTCGACCACCCGCTGTGGGTCCTGTACTCGTCGGGAACCACAGGGCTGCCGAAGCCGATCGTCCACGGCCAGGGCGGCGTCCTGCTCGAGCACCTCAAGAAGGCGTGTCTGCATCTCGATGCGCAGGCCGGGGATCGTCTCTTCTGGTTCACGACGACCGGCTGGATGATGTGGAACTTCATCGTCGGGATGCTGCTGTCCGATGCGTCGATCGTCCTGTTCGACGGCAACCCGGGGTACCCGTCGCTCGCGACGCTTTGGGATCTGGCGGCGGACAGCGGGATGACGTGCTTCGGGACGAGCGCGGCGTTCATCGGCGCGTGCATGAAGGACCCCGACCTGCACCTTCAGGAAGGGCGTGACCTGAGCGCGCTCCGGTCGGTCGGGTCGACGGGCTCGCCACTGTCGCCGGAGGGCTTCGAGTGGATCTACGACCAGCTCGGGTCGGACACGTGGCTGTTCTCGACCTCGGGCGGTACGGATCTCTGCACCGCGTTCGTCGGTGGCGTGCCGACGCTACCGGTGTACCTGGGCGAGCTTCAGGGGCGGGCGCTGGGCGCCGCTGTCGAGTCGTGGGATCCGGAGGGTCGTCCGCTGATCGAGGAGGTCGGCGAGCTCGTGATCACCAGGCCGATGCCGTCGATGCCGGTGTTCTTCTGGGGCGATTCGTCGGGGGAGCGCTACCGGGACAGCTACTTCGAGATGTATCCGGGGATCTGGCGCCACGGCGACTGGATCGAGATCACCTCGCGGGAGACGGCGGTGATCTACGGCCGATCGGACTCGACGATCAACCGCGGCGGGGTGCGGATGGGGACCTCAGAGATCTACCGGGCCGTGCTGGCGGTCGACGCTGTGACCGACGCGCTGGTGGTCGACGTGCCGCGCGAGGGCAGCGAGGCCTGGATGCCGCTGTTCGTCGTGCTGCGCGAGGGCGTCTCGCTCGATGACTCGCTCGTCTCGGAGATCCGGCGCCGGGTGCGGGAGGATTGCTCGCCCCGCCACGTCCCCGACGAGATCCGCCAGATCGACGAGGTGCCCCGGACGCTGTCCGGGAAGGTGCTGGAGGTGCCGGTGAAGCGGATCCTGATGGGCACGCCACCGGATCAGGCCGCCTCTCGCGAGTCGCTGGCGAATCCCGCGGCTCTCGACTACTTCGTGGATTTGGCCCCGTAGGGGGGAGAACTTCGGGGCGCTGCCGCCTCTTGGAGGTAGGCGTGCTGGATTTGGGTCCACTGTGGACCCAAATCCAGCACGCGCCTGGACGTGGCGGCTCGGATCGACAAGGCGATCGCGGCTCTGGCCCGGAAGCAACACGGGTACATCACCCGCGTCCAACTTCTGGCGCTCGGTCTCGGGCCCGAAGCGATCAAGTACCGGGTCACGATCGGGCGGCTCATCCCCGTCTACGCCGGCGTGTACGCGGTCGGGCACGTCCCTCTCGGCCAGGAGGCCCACTCGCACGCCGCGGTACTCGCCTGCGGCGACGGTGCGGTCCTGAGCCACGGCTCGGCTGCGGCGCTCTGGAAATACGTAAAGCACTGGCCGAGGCAGTTCGAGGTGATCGCCGCCAACGACCGCCGGCGAAAGGGCATCAAGGTCCATCGGACAAGCACGCTCACCCGCCGCGACCTCACCCGCCAGCTCGGCATCCCCGTCACGAGCCCCGCCCGGACCGTGTTCGACATGGCGCCACGGCTCGCCGACAAGCCGCTTCGGCGCCTGGTGCGGGACGCTCGCCTGACTCGAACGCTGCACCTCGACGATCTGGCGGAGCTGCTCAGCCGCCACCCCCGCCACCCAGCCACCAAGCGGCTCACGCAATTCCTGGACCCACGCGCCGGCGGCCCGACCCGGTCGGCGTTCGAGGACGCGTTCATCGAGTTCGCGCGCCAATACGGCTTGCCGGCGCCGGTCACGAACACGCACGTCCACGGTTATGAGGTCGATGCGCTGTTCCGGGAGCAGCGCGTGATCGTCGAGCTCGACGGTGCGGAATTCCATCTCGACCGGTACGCGTTCGAGAGCGACCGGGATCGGGATGCGGAACTGCTGGCGGCGGGCTACGTGACCGTCCGGATCACGTGGGAGCGACTCACGGGGCAGCCGGCGCGCGAAGCGAAGCGCCTTCGTACGATCCTCGAGGCGAGGCGGCGCCAAGCCGCTTAGGAACTTCTTACGCTTCTCTCAAACAAGACTGAAAGAGTGCCGCCCACGGGCGCCCCAATGGAGCGCCCGGCCAACTTAGGAGCGCACGTTGCACCGCGGTATCAAGCGAAACCTCGTGATGGGCGTGGCGGCGCTGGCTGTGGCCGCGTTTGCCGGTGGCGCGTACGCTGCCACCCAGAATTCCGGTCCGAGCACGAGACAGGCGTTTCTGAACGACGTCGCCAAGCGCCTGCACGTCACGCCGGCGCAGCTCAGCTCCGCGCTCAGCGGCGCCACCACCGACCAGATCCAGGCTGCGGTGAAGGCAGGACAGCTGAGCCAGGCGCAGGCCAACGCGCTCGAGCAGAGGCTGAAGAACGGCGCCACCGCGCCACTGGGACAGCTCACCCCGGGGTTTGGAGCCGGCCCGCGGGCGTTCGCAGTGCCCAAGGGAGGGTTCGGTAGCGGACCGGCCGGACCGGGCGGACCTGGGCCGTTCTTCGGGTTCCGCGGGTTCGGGTTCGGCCTGAATTCGGCCGCCGCCTACCTCGGGCTGACCAACGCCCAGCTGTTCCAGCAGCTCCAGAGCGGAAAGTCGCTCGCGCAGATCGCCGGCACGAAGGGCAAGACCGTCGCCGGCCTCGAAAATGCCATGACCGCTCCGATCAAAAAGGCCCTCGATGCGGCGGTCGCGAAGAAGGCGATCAGCGCAGCCCGCGAGAAGCAGATCCTGAGCCGCTACACCGCCAATCTCAGCAAGCAGATCAACCAGAAGGGCCTCGCGCCGGCCGGGCCGCGGGGGTTCTTCCGCGGCGGAGGCGGTCCCGGTGGCGCAGGCGGCCCCGGTGGCAGAGGCGGTCCCGGTGGCGCAGGCGGCCCCGGTCACGCGTTCTGGGGCGGTCCGTACGGTGGGGGCAAGGGCTCCGGAGCGCCGCCCTCGGCGAACCCGCCCAACGGCGCCCCCAAGCCACAAGCCCCGAGCGCGCCGGCCCCCACGCCCGGAGATGCGCCGGCGCAGCTGTTCATGCCGGCGCCGACCGCATAGGGCAGGCCCGCGCGTCCGCAAGCAACCCGCGCCCGCACGCACCCCGCGCCCGTAGGCAACCCGCGCGCCCAAGCAACCCACCGCAACCCCGGGCGCGCCGGCACTTCTTACGCGGCTCTCATTGATTTCTGACTGGTTTCTCACGGGTAGCTGCTGTACTGGGAGAACCGAAACAACAGCCACGCATTCGCTAGGAGATCTGAACCCATGAAACGCCTGAGCCGTCTGCTCCCGATCATCGGGGGTGCAATTGCCGGCGGGGCAATCGCACTCGCCGTAGCCAACGGGAGCACCACCACGCACTCCGTGACGACGACAACGGTGGTGCAGCCGGCGAGTTCGAGCTCGGCGGCGCAGCTCCCGACCAGCTTCAGCAGCGGTCACTCGATGTCGATCAACCAGATCTACCGGTCCGTCGGACCGGGCGTCGTCGACATCACGACTTCTTCGACACAGAACAGCGGTGGGGTGTTCGGCTTCGGTCAGTCCCAGCAGACCGAGGGCGAGGGCGCCGGCGTCGTGTTCGACAAGAAGGGCGACATCATCACCGACGAGCACGTCGTGTCCGGAGCGTCGAAGATCACCGTGACGTTCCCGGACCAGGTCAAGGCCTCGGCGACGCTTGTCGGCTCGGACACCGGCGCCGACCTCGCGGTCATCCGCGTCCAGAACGTTCCGCAGTCTGAGCTTCACCCGCTGACGATCGGCGACTCGAACGCCGTCCAGGTCGGCGACAGCGTGATCGCGATCGGCAGCCCGTTCGGCCTCCCGAACACAGTCACCGCCGGCATCATCAGCGCGGTCGGCCGCACGATCAACGCGCCGAATCAATTCACGATCCCGAACGCGATCCAGACCGACGCCCCGATCAACCCGGGCAACTCGGGCGGCCCGCTGGTCAACGCCGCGGGTCAGGTGATCGGGCTCAACGATCAGATCGAGACCAACAACACCAACGGCGAAGGCGAAGGCTCTAGCTCCGGCATCGGCTTCGCGACCCCGTCAAACAGCGACGCGCGGATCGCCCGCGAGATCATCTCGACCGGCCAGGCGCACAACGCCTACGTCGGCGTGAGCCTCGACCCGACGGTGTCCGGTGGCGCGGGGATCGCCAAGAGCAGCACCGGCAGCGGCGCCTCGCCGATCGTGTCGGGTTCGCCGGCGGCCAAGGCCGGGCTGCAGGCCGGCGACATCATCACGGCCGTCAACGGCACCGCGGTCGCGAACGTCAACCAGTTCGTCGCCACGATCGCCAACTACGCGCCGGGCAACACCGTGACGCTGACCGTCAACCGCGGCGGGTCGAGTAAGAGCATCAAGCTCACGCTCGGCGCACAGCCCGCGAGCGCCGCCACCCTGAGCGACCAGAATCAGGGCCAGGGTCAGGGCCAGGGCGGCGGCAACGGCTTCTCAAACCCGTAGGCCCACATCCACAGCGCGAACAAACTGAAGTCCCCGTGGCCGGCCTCAGCGCCGGCCACGGTCGTTTTCAGCCCGCGGAAGAAGAAGCCTGCTGTTGGAGCGTCCGCTCCATCAGCTCGCGGTGGACGCTGCGGGTCCGGCCGGTGCGCCGGGTCCAGTCGCCCTCGGCATCGAGCCTCCACGAGAACGTGTCGTCGGCGAGGCACCGCTCGAGCGTGTCCTCGAGCTCGAGCTGAAGCTCGGAGTCCTCGACCGGCGTGAGCAGCTCGACGCGCGTGTCCAGGTTCCGCGGCATCAGGTCCGCCGACCCGATGTAGTACACGGCGTCGTCGCCGCGGTGGAACGAGTAGATCCGCGAGTGCTCGAGGAACCGCCCGACCACCGAGACGACGTTGATCGTCTCGCTCACGCCGGGGACGCCGGGCAGCAGGCAGCAGATCCCACGCACGTTGATGTCGATCTGCACGCCCGCCTGCGACGCGCGGTACAGCGCCTCGATGCACTCCTGATCGACCAGCGAGTTCATCTTGAAAGTGATCCGCGCCGACTCGCCGGCCTGATGGGCCGCGATCGTCCGGTCGATCTCCTCGATCAGCGGTCCGCGCATCGAATTCGGCGCGACCAGCACCTTGCGCTCACGCGCCGGGTGCCCATAGCCGGTCAGCGTGTTGAACAGGTTCGCGACCTCCTGGCCGATCTCGCGATCGGTCGTGAACAGTCCGAAATCCTCGTACAGGCGGGCGTTCTTGGCGTGGAAGTTGCCGGTGCCGATCATCACGTAGTGCCGGACGCCGCCGCGCTCGCGGCGGACCACCAGGATCGCCTTGGCGTGCGTTTTCAGCCCGGGGATGCCGTGGACGACGTGCGCGCCCACTTCTTCAAGTGCGCGCGACCAGCCGATGTTCTGGCGTTCGTCGAATCGGGCTTTGAGCTCCACCATCGCCACGGCCTGCTTGCCCTTCTCGGCGGCTTCGATCAGCGAAGGGATGAGCGCGGAGTCGTCCGAGGTGCGGTACACGGTCATCTTGATCGCGAGGACGTTCGGGTCATCGACGGCCTGTTTGACGAACCGCTCGACGCTGGTCGCGAACGACTGGTACGGGTAGTGGACGAGCACGTCGCGCGTGCGCATCGGGGCGAACACGTCGGGCTGGTCGTCCTGATCCCCAGGGGCGGGGCCGAACGCCGGATGGGTGATCGGCGTCCATGGCACCTGGCGGATGTCCGAATGGCCGTCGAGGCCGGCGATCTGCCACAGGTCGCCGAGATCGAGCAAGCCCTCGACGTCGTACACCTGGACGTCATCGACCCCGAGCCACTCGATCAGCCGGGCGCGCATCGCCGGGTCCATGCTTGCGCCGACCTCGAGCCGCACAACCTCGCCAAACCGCCGGCGCCGAAGCTCGTCCTCGACCGCCTCCAGCAGGTCGTCGGCTTCGTCGGATACCTCGAAATCGGCGTCGCGCGTGACCCGGAACATGTCGTAGCTGATGATCTCCAGCCCGGGGAACAGCTGGTCGAGGTGGCGCGCGATGATCTCCTCGAGCGAGATGAACGTGTTCGGCGAGATCTCGACGAACCGGGGCAGGACCTCCTTCGGCACCTTGACGCGCGCGTAGACCTCCTGATCGAGGTCGGGGTCCTGGAGGCGGACGATCAGGCTGAGCGACAGGTTCGAGATGTACGGGAACGGGCGGCCGTGGCCGATCGCGAGCGGCGTCAGCACGGGGAAGATCTGCTCGCGGAAGTGGCGCGCGATCAGACTCGCCGGCGCGCTGGACTGCTCGCAGCTGACGATCCGGATGCCGTGCTCGGCAAGCTCGGGGCGGACGACCTCGGTGAACTCGCGCGAGTGACGGCGGTCGAGCTCACGTACCTGCTCGGCGATCCCCTGGAGCACCTGGGTCGGCGACAGGCCGTCCGGCCCGCGGGCGTCGATCCGTGCGTCGATCTGATCGTGCACGCCGGCCACGCGCACCATGAAGAACTCGTCGAGGTTCGTCGTGAAGATCGCCAGGAACTTCAACCGCTCCATCAGCGGCATCGACTCGTCCTCGGCGAGCTGGAGCACGCGATCGTTGAAGTCCAGCCAGGACAGCTCGCGGTTGATGTACACCGCCGGGTCCGCGATCTCGACGAGCGCCCCGTCCGTCTCAGCGACGGCCCGTCCATCTTCCGGCGTCCCGGTCGTCGTGTCCTGCCCCGTCTCCAACTGCGTGTCGCTCATATCACTCCTACGTTCGCTTTTGCGATCGCGCTGAGTTCGGACGGTCGCAGGAGCGCGACCAGCTCGCCCTTGGAGATGGCGGCCAGACCGCCTTTCTTCATCCTCGCTTGAGTCCCCGTGAGATCGTGGAGCAGCAGCGAGAAGGACGGGTCGTGTCCGACCAGCAGCACGTCGCCGAGTCCGGCGGTCAGAGCCTCCACGTCGAACGGCTCGCCTGACAGCGATCGCTCGATCGTGACCGGCACGCCGAGCGGCTCGCACGCTCGCTCGGCGGTCTGGACGGCTCGGAGTTTCGGACTGCTCAGGCAGGCGTCAAGGTGGACGCCGAGAACCGCGAGCGTGCGGCCGGCCGCGTCGGCATGCATCGCGCCGCGCTCGGTGAGCGGGCGCTCGTCGTCAGGCAAGCCGTCTTCCGCCTCGGCGTGTCGCAGAAGCCAGAGCATGCCGAGAACTCTAGTCGGAGTGGCAACTTCCTGGTAAACGCGCCGGCGCCGGCTACCCGATCAACAACCGCCGGCCGAACACCCGCTGGAACGCCTCGCCGTCGCCGTAGCGCTCGACGCTCCAGCGCGGCAGCGTCAGGTCGCCGGCGGCCTCCAGGTGCAGGTCGACGCCGTGACCGTTGGCGCGCAGGCGCGCCTCGCGCACCGACTGGTCGCGGCCGCGCTCGAGGTGCTCGGCGAGCCGGAGGATCAGCGAGCAGCGGTCGAGCAGCTCTTCGTCGCCCGCGCGGGTGAGCGCGGCGAGCTCGCCGAGCTTGGCGGCGCCCTTGCGGTGATAGCGGGTGATCTGGGCGATCAGGGCGCGCTCGCGCGGGTCGAAGCCCGGGAGCTCGGCGCTGACGATCAGGTAGGCGGAATGCTTGTGGTGGTCGTCGTAGGAGATCGTCATGCCGACGTCGTGGAGCATCGCGGCCGCCCACAGAAGCTCGCGCTCGCCGGGAGCGGGATCAAACAGGCCGGCCCCGGCGAGCGAGTCGAACATCTGGAGCGACAGCAGCGCGACGTGCTCGACGTGGGGGAGGTCGGACTCGTACTGGATCGCGAGGTTGTGAACGCCGGCGACGCGCACGTCCTCGAACAGCGGCTCGGGCTCGTCCGCAAGCAGCTCGCGCGTGATGAACACGCCGTCGCGAAGGCTGGCCTCGGTGACCTCGATGCCGGCGAACGATCCGAGCTCGACGACGGTCTCGATCACGAGCGCCGAGGCGAGGATGATGTCGGCGCGCCCGACCTTGATCCCGGGGACGTCGCCGCGCTCTGAGACCGGCAGCTCAGCGAGCGTCTGGACGAGCTCTGCGAGCATCTCGCGCGTGATCACGAAGCCCTGGACGCCGATGTCGGGCTGGTCGACCATGCGCTGAGCGGCGGCGGCGAGGTTACGGACGGCGCCGCCCATGCCGACGATCCGGTCGCCGGTGCCGGACAACCCGGAATTGCCGGCCAGCGTCTCGCGCACGTGCGCCCGCACCTTCTGGAGGTCGCGCTTCTTCGCCGGGCCGTTTCCGGGGAGGAACTGCTCGGTGACGCGCACCGCGCCGAGCGGGAACGACTGCAGCGACACCGGGCGGCGACCGGCGACGTCGATCAGCTGAATGCTCCCGCCACCGGTCTCGAGCACGAGTCCGTCGGTCAGCGTCGAGCTGTTGATCGCGGCCACGTAGCCGAACCGCGCCTCGTCCTCGTCGGAGATCACCTCGATGTTCAGCCCGCTCGCGGCGCGTGCGGCCTTCAGGAACAGCTCGCCGTTGGTGGCGTCGCGGATCGCGCTGGTCGCGACGGCGTGGACCGATTCCGGCCCGAGGCCGTGCGCCGCGCAGAAGCGCTCGAACACCGCGAGCGTCTCGAGTCCGCGCCCCATCCCGGCGTCGCTGAGGCGGCCGGTCTTCGCGAGGCCCGCGCCGATCCGCACGGTCTCGTATATCTCATCCGTGAGCTTCCACCAATCGCCGGGCGCGAACATGTACACGACGAGGCGCCACGAGTTCGACCCGAGGTCGATAACGGCCACCTGGCGGACGTCCTCGCCCGTCTGGGCGCTCGCTCGGGTCGATCGCCAGCTCACGTGGTGTGAATGATCCGATTTGCCCCGGACGAAACTGTCAGGATGGCTCCGTGGCCTCCGAAAAGGACCGGATGTTGCGCGGAGTTCCGTATCTCGCCAACGACCCCGCGCTCCTGGAGGAGCGCAAACGATGCCGCCTGGTGTGCGAACGGTTCAACGGGACCAGCTTCGCCGACACCGCCACACGCCGGGCGATCCTCGACGAGCTGCTCGGCGAGCTCGGCGAGGACGCCGAGGTGATGGCAACGTTCGAGTGCGACTACGGCTACCACATCACGCTCGGCCCCCGGACATTCATCAACTACGGCGCCGTGGTGCTCGACGGCGCGAGCGTGACGATCGGCGCCGACGTCCAGATCGGGCCGAACGTCCAGCTGCTGACCGCGGTCCACGCACTCGATCCGGTGCAGCGGCGTCGAGGCACCGAGACCGCCCAGCCGGTCACGATCGGAGACGGCGCGTGGCTTGCCGCCGGCGTGATCGTGTGCCCCGGGGTGAACATCGGCGCCGACACCGTGATCGGCGCCGGCAGCGTGGTCACGAAGGACCTGCCGCCAGGCCACGTCTGCTACGGCAATCCGTGCCGGGTGATTCGTGAGGTCGGCTGAGCGGGTCCTGGTCCTATGCGAGCACGGCCGCGCCGGGGCGGCCGCAATCGATCTCGCCCGCGAGCTCGCAGAGCTGGAGGACGCGGCGGTCACGGTCGTGGGCGTCGCGCCCCGGGCGCCGTCGGGAGCGCGCTGCGGGAACTCGGCGATCGAGTACAACGAGGCGGTCGCGGACTCGGTGGCCGAGGACCTCGAGCGCGCGCGGGAGCGACTCGCCGGCGCGGCCTCCGGCGCAACGTTCGTGCTACTGCAAGACGGCGCCGATCAGACGCTCGAGCAGTTCGCACGCAGCGGCGGCTTCGATCTGGTGCTGCTGCCGGCGCGGCGGCGGCCACTGCGCGGCGCCTACCATCCCCAGGCCCAGCGGCTCAAGCACCTCGCCGGCGCCGAGGTCAGGATCGTCGCGCCCGCTTAGGGCCCTTGGGAGCCGGAGCCGCCACGGCTCGCCGCCGGCGTTGATAGATGCGGATCGCGGCTCCGATCGCGGCACCGAAGAACAGCGCCCCGATCCAGAACGGGCTGACCAGCAGGATCACCGCGATGCCGAGCATCGTCAACCAGATCGCCGGCCTCCAGTCGCGCCAGTCTCCGGTCATGGCCGCACTGTAACGCCCCTCATCGGACGCCCATCTTGAGCTCGGCGGCTACGTGCTTCTGAACCGAGGCGACCGCGCGGAACGCCTCCCTCAGGTAGCTGCGGGTCAGGCGGCTGAGCGTGGCCGGCTTTATGAAGTCGTCGGGCTCCTCGCCGGCGCGCAGCTGTTCCACCTGATGCTCGACGCGCAGGTCCATGATCAGCGTAAACGCGTCCTCGAGCGTTTGCGCGTGGGTGGCCGACAGGGTTCCGGCGCTCGCCGCCGCCCGCAGCCGCTCGCTGGTCGAGGCGCTCGTGACCCCCGCCGCCATCCCGGCCCATCGGGCGAGGTCGACGATCGGGACGACCCCTCGCTGCTTGAGGTCCAGGCGGCCGCGATGCTCGCCCGTCGGCTCGACCACGAGCCCGCGGAAGAAGCCGGTGGGCGGGCGGTGCGAGAGCGCGAACCGCGCGAGCAGGCGGAGCAGCGCCGGGTTGCCGGGAGCGAGGCGGAAGCTGTCGGCGATCGGCGTCCCGGTGTGGAGGCCCCACACCGGCCGGCTGTCTACGAGCACGGAGACCAGCACCAGCGCCTTGTCCTGGGTCGGATCGGCGATCCAGCTGTGGACCGCTCGCTCCCAGGACGCGAGCGAGCGGACGAAGCGCGGATCGGATGCGGTGGCGCCGTGGGCGTCCGCGTGCAGCCCGCACTCCTCGAGACGTGCGACCGTGGTCGTCGCGATCGCGTCCAGACGCGACTTCACCTCGTCGGGGGCGTCGAACCACACGATCGCGCTGTCGACGTCGGAGCTCGGCAGCGCCTCGCGCCGCGCCTGGCTGCCGAGCGCGAGCCACGCGAACTCGGCGCCGACCACGGGAGCCTCGGTGACCGTGAGCTCGAGGATCCGGCGAGTGAGGGCGTCGACGACGACCGAGTACACCGCGGCGACGTTGGCGGGCGCGACGTGCGCGTCGTGCATCGCGAGCACCGTGGGGCGCAGATCGCGCGCGGCCTCGACGAGTTCGGGGACGGTCTGGGCCCTCGCGATCCGCCGCCGCAGGTAGAACGAGGAGCGGGTCTGCGCGGCGACCAGGTCGATCTCCTCGATGACCCCCATCACGGTTCCGGTTGCCGAGACCACCGGGAAATGGCGAAAACCGCGGTCGAGCATGTCGAGGAGCACGTCGCCACCGAGCCGGTCGGGCGGGCACGTGTACGCCGGCGCCGACATCGCCGCCGACACCGACACCTCGCCGGTGAGCCCGTTCGCGACCACGCGCGTACGCAGGTCGTGGTCGGTGAGGATCCCGAGCGAGCCGTCGCCGAGGTCGACCACCGCGGACGTGACGTGGGCGGTGGTCATCAGCTCCGCGGCCTCGCGGATCGTCGTGTCCGGCCGGCACACGACCGGGTCGCCGCGGAGCAGCGAGCCCACCGGCTGCAGCGGCGGGTCGACCCCGGGCTCGGTGGCGACGGCCGCGCCGCCTTCGTATCTGATGTCGAGCAGAGAGCGGGCGACATACCGCAGTCCGGCCGGGCGGGACAGCGGCTCCTGCGCGACCTCGGCGGGGATCCGGTAGCAGACGGTGTCCTCGCCGGCGCGGGCCTCGAAGCCCGTGGGCAGCCCGGACAGCATCGACGCGTGCCCGAACAGCTCGCCTTCCCCGAGCAGGTCGAGCACGCGGCCGTCGAACACGATCTCGACGGCGCCCGCGCGGACCACCCACAGATGCTCGACCGGCCCGGCCCCCTGCGAGAAGATCGTCGTGCCGGCGCGATGGAGCTCGGACGCGGCGGCCGCGGCGACGCGCTCGACCTCGCCGGCTTCGAGCGCGTCAAACGGCGGGTGCTCCTGGAGGAAGCGGGTGACCTCGGGCGCCGCGGTGGCGCTCATGCTCGGGACCTCGTCCGACTAGCCGACGGCTGCGGGTGCGGCGTGCTCGGCACCCCGCTGCGCGTCCTCCTTGAGCATGTCGGCACACTTCTCGCCGATCATCATCGTCGTGATGCACGGGTTGATCGCCGGTAGGAACGGGAGGATCGACCCGTCGGCGATGCGCAGCGACCGCACCCCACGGACCCGCAGGCGCGAGTCGACGACCGCGAGCGGGTCCGAGTCGGGGCCCATGTGACAGCTACACGCCGGGTGGTAGACCGTGTTGTGGGTCTTGTGCATGTAGTCGACGAGCTCGTCGTCGGTCTGCGCATCGGGCCCCGGGGCCAGCTCGGCGCCGGCCCACTCCGCCATCGGCGACTGCGAGACGATCTTCCGCGCGAGCCGCATCCCGTACGCCATCACGCGCTCGTCGTGCCCCTCGGCGTCGGTGAAGTAGCGCGGGTCGACGCGCGCGCGATCCCGGTAGTCGGACGAGCGGAGGCGCACGGTTCCGCGCGACCGGCCGCGGCATACGTTCGGCGTCAGGCAGAAGCCGTTCTCGGTCGTCGGGTAGCCCCAGCGCGCGGTGTTCATGTCGAACGGAACCGACCCGTAATGCATCATCAGGTCGGGCCGGTCGAGGCCGGGCTCTGAGGTCGAGAACAGTCCGATCTCCCACCACTGCGTCGAGGTGCGGATCATCGGCTTCTTCGCGTCCCACTGCACGATCCCCTCGACGTGGTCGTCGAGGTTCGCGCCGACGCCGGGGGAATGGACGACCGTCTGGATGCCGAACTCGTGCAGATGCTCGCCGGGCCCGATCCCCGACAGCATCAGCAGCTTCGGCGTGTCGATCGCGCCGGCGCTCAGGATCACCTCGCGCCGGGCCTTGACCGACGCCTGCGTGAGCAGGTCCGGGGTGAGGTACTCGACCGCGGCGGCGCGGCCGTCCTCGAGCGCCACCCGATTGACCCAGCACGCGGTCCGGATCTCGAGGTTCGGGCGCGAGCCCAGGATCGGGTGCAGGTACGCGTGCGAGGACGACATCCGCGTGTTGTCCGCGGAGGAATTGATCTGGAACCAACCGGCGCCGTTGGTGACCGTGTGGCCCTCGTTGAACCGGCTTGTCGCCAGCCCCGCCTGGGCGGCGGCTTCGAGCAGCGCGACGCCGCACGGGTCGTCGGGCGGGACCGTGCGGATGTTGACCGGGCCCTCGCGCCCGTGGTGGTCACCGGGCCCGTCGTTGGTCTCCAGCCGCCGGATCAGCGGCCAGCACTCGGCCGAGCTCCAGCCCTCACAGCCCATCGCGGCCCACTCGTCGAGGTCCTCCTTCGGCGTCCAGAACGCTATGCAGGAGTTGTGCGACGAGCACCCGCCGAGCACCTTGGCCCGGGCATGCCGCATGAAGCTGTTTCCGCGGGCCTGAGGCTCGATCAGGTAGTCCCAGTCGTAACCCGAGTCGAGCAGGTACATCCAATCCTCGAGTCGCAGGATCCGCGGGTCGTCGACGTCGGAGGGACCTGCCTCCAGGAGGCAGACCGTGACGTTCGGATCCTCGGTCAGCCGTGCGGCCACGACACAGCCCGCAGTCCCGCCGCCGGCGATCACATAGTCGAACTCGCCGGCGTCGATCATGGGGCCATCTCTCCCATCGCCGGCAGGTGCTCGAGGTCCGGCGCGTTTGCCCGGTGTTCCTCCAGCACGTCGCCGCCCTTCTTGACCTGAACCGTGAAGTAGTAGATCGTGCCGATGATCACGACCCCGCCGACGAACAGGAATGGCGACCACTGCCAGTACCAGTGCGGCGTGCCGAGCGCGTTGTAGATCGCGTTGCGCGGCCAGGCGATGTTGAGCGCCACGAGGGCGCCGTAGGCCACAGCTGCGATGTTGACCGGCAAGCCCCAGCGACCGAGCGAGAAGTACGGCCCGTGATCGGGTTTCGGCCACTCCCCTCGCAGGCGCTTGAGAAGCATCGGGACGGTGACCCCGAGGTAGGCGAGGTAGAACATGATGATCGCCAGCGACGTGAGCACGAGGAACGCGCTCTGGTTGCCGAGGTTGATCACGAGCAGCAGCAGCGTCAGGCCGCCCGTAACCAGCGCCGGCACGATCGGCACCTTGCGATGACCCGAGACGCGCGCGATCGCTGAGCCGGCGGGCAAGCGGTTGTCGCGCGCCATCGAGAACAGCATCCTGATCGTCGCCGTCTGGACGGCCAGGCAGCAAACGAAGATCGCGATCGCACAGTCGATCAGGAAGAGGTTTCCGACGGTGTTTCCGAACGCCTGCTTCATGACGTACGGAAGGCCGAGGATTCCGACGTTCTTGTCGAGGATGTGCTTGTTCGCCATCGACGCGAACAGGATCACGAGGCCGCCGATGATCGCGGCCGCGGCGATCGCGCGGATGATGGCCGGCGGGGCGTGCTTGCGTGGGTTATTGGTCTCCTCGGCGAGCGTGCCCGCGGTGTCGAATCCGTACATCACGTACGCGCTCAGCAGGCCGCCCACGAGCAGCGCGCCGAAGAAGCCCCACGGATGGCCGGCGCCGAAGCCGTAGGAGTGGAAGATGATCTGCGGCCCGTGGTGCGCGTTGAACAGCAGCAGGATCACGAGGATGGTCGCCCCGACCAGCTCGCACAGCACGCCGACGTTGTTGATCCGCGACATCAGCTTGACGCCCAGCATGTTGATCGTGGTCGTGATGCAGACCAGGATCCCCCCGAGCAGCAACGCGTTCTGGGCCCCATGCTTGGTCAGGTACGTGCCCGCGTCGGCCGACGTTCCGAAGAACTGGAGGTGGGTCGAGACCTGGGGCAGGACGATCTGCCAGTCGACCGCAACGGCCGCGATCGTCACGATCGCGCCGACGATGTAGATCCAGCCGGTCATCCACGACGTGAAGCCGCTCGACATCTGCTTGGACCATTGGTACACCGAGCCGGCGATCGGGTACTGACCCGCCAGCTCCATGAAGCACAGCGCCACCAGGATCTGCCCGAACACCACTACGGGCCACGTCCACCACACGCCCGGCCCGGCGTTCAGGTAGCCGAACCCGTACAGCGCGGTGACGCCGGTCAGGATTGAGATGTAGCTGAAGCCCGCCGCGAACGCCGAGAAGCTCCCCAGCGAGCGGTCGAGTTCCTGCTTGTATCCGAAGCCCGCGAGCTCGGAACTATCCGCATTCCCGCTCGCATGCGGAGCTTCCACGGTTGCCATACATCAACCTCCCCGGACCGCGCAGACGCCGCGCGATCCATCGAACACACCACGGCCTAGCCCGTGTCTGGGGCCTGAGCGCACCCTCGAATCCATTGACCCGGACCTGATCGGGCGGTTATATATCAGTTGTCGAACTGTGTCAACGCGACCGGGATGAGGGGCTTGAGGCACCGATGACCATTGGGACCGTGCAGCAGATGTTCGTAGGCGGAAGCTGGCAGCCGAGCGCCAGCGGCGAGACGTTCGAGTCCACCAGCCCCGCGACCGGCGAGGTGATCGCCACCGTCCCGCAGGGTGACCGGGGGGATGCCACGCGCGCGATCGAGGCGGCGCGCGGCGCCGCGGACGGCTGGGCGCGCCTGACCGCGTTCGAGCGCGCGGCCAAGATGCACGCGGTCGGCGACCTGATCGAAGCCCGGCGCGACGACCTCGCGCGGACGCTCACGCTCGACCAGGGCAAGCCGCTGCGGGCCGAGGCGTTTGACGAGGTCGCCGAGCTGGTCGAGTACTGGCGAATGGCCGCCGAAGATGCCAAGCGCCTGAACGGAGAGCTCCCGAACTCGTTCTCGCCGGGCAAGCGGGTGATGCTGGCGCGCCGTCCGCGCGGCGTGGTCGGCGTGATCAGCCCGTGGAACTGGCCGTACACGATGCCGGCCGAGCTGATCGCGCCGGCGCTCGCGTGCGGCAACGCGGTCGTATGGACGCCGGCGCCTTCGACCGCGGTGTGCGCCGTCGCGCTCGCGGAATGCATCGCCGAAGCCGACCTCCCGCCGGGAGTGTTCAACCTCGTCACCGGGCCGGGGCCGGTCGTCGGCGACGAGATCGCGCGCAACCCCGGCACCGACGGCGTCGCGTTCATCGGCTCGACCGTGACCGGACGCCTCGTCGCCTCGGCGGCCGCCGGCAAGGCCGCGTTGCTCGAGATGGGCGGCAACGGCCCGCTGGTGGTGATGGACGGCGCCGACATCGAGGCGGCGGTCGACGCGACGCTGACCGCCTGCTACCTGTGCGCCGGCCAGAGCTGCACCGCCGGCGAGCGAATCCTCGTCCACCGTGCGGCGCGCGACGAGTTCGTCGAGTTGCTCGCCCGGCGCGTGACCGAGCGGATCCTGCTCGGCGACCCGTTCGACGACGCGACCACGATGGGCCCGGTCAACAACGAGCCGGTGGCGGCGAAGATGGATGAGCACGTCGGCGACGCGGTGGCACGTGGCGCGAGCGTCGTCAGCGGCGGCGAACGCGCCGACGGCTTCGCGACGTCGCTGTACTGGCAGCCGACGATCCTGACCGACGTGCCCGCCGACGCCCGGGTCGCGGTCGAGGAGACGTTCGGTCCGATCGCCCCGGTCGTCGCGATCGACTCGCTCGAGCAGGCGATCGAGTTGACGAACGCCTCGCCGTACGGGCTGCTCGCCGCGATCTTCACCGCCGATCTTCAGGACGGCCTCGAGTTCGCCGACCGGGTCCACGCCGGCTGGGTCAACATCAACGAGTCGAGCAATTACTGGGAGGCGCACCTCCCCTTCGGCGGTCGCGCGGGAACCGACAGCGGGATCGGCCGGGTCGGGGGCTCGCACGTCATGCAGTCGTTCACCGAGCTGCAGACGATCGTGCTCACGCCGCACACGCGCCGCAGGTGAACTAGCTCGCTCGAAGTCGGCTGAAGCTGCCGGACCTCTGAGTATCGGCAGCCGGCGCCGAGTCAGTATTCGGACGGGCGTTACTCCGTAATCCGTCCAGGCGACTGTAGGCGTCTGTGCGCGGGGTCGATGCAACCGCTCATGGAACCGTCCAAGAACTTCGAAGACGTCCTGCGCGGCAGCCCGGGACGCTTGCGTGGAGAAGTCCCGACGCCGGTCGCAGAGAACCCGCTGGGCATTCTGTTCGTGACGTCCGCGCACAACAGCCTCAGCCAGCGTTGCTACATCGCGCTCACCGAGATGGGGCATGACGTCACCGTCCAGGTCGTCGACTCGAGCGAGCTCATCGAGCGCGCGGTCGAGGCGCACCAGCCCGACCTCGTCGTGTGCCCGATGCTCAAGCAGTTCATCCCCGAGTCGGTGTGGAGCAAGCACACCTGCCTGGTCGTCCATCCCGGTCCCCACGGTGACCGCGGTGCCTCGTCGCTCGACTGGGCGATCGAGCTCGGCATGGAGGAGTGGGGCGTGACCGTGCTCGAGGCCGTCGAAGAGGCCGATGCCGGCGACATCTGGGAGACCCGCAAGTTCCGGATGCGGCCGGTCGGCAAGAGCAGCATCTACCGCCACGAGGTGCGCCGCGCCGCGGTCGAGATGCTGGTGTTCGCGGTCCACAACTTCGCGCGGGGTGGCTTCGAGCCGACGGCGCTCGACTACGACGATCCGAACGTGACCGGACGGCTGCGGCCGTCGATCAAGCAGGCCGACCGTGCGATCGACTGGCGTTGCGACTCGACCGCCGCCGTGGTCCGCAAGATCCGCGCCGCCGAGGGTCATCCCGGCGTGCTCGATTCGATCGCCGGCGTCGAGTTCTTCCTGTTCAACGTCTATCCCGAGCGCGGCCTGCGCGGCCGTCCGGGCGACATCATCGCCACGCGCAACGGCGCGATCTGTCGCGCGACCGTCGACGGGGCGGTGTGGGTCACGCACCTCAAGCGGAAGGATCCGACGGCGCGGGCGCCCTACAAGCTCCCCGCCACCCGCGCGCTCGAGCTTGCCGGCACCGTGCCGGACGCGCCGGAGATCCCGGTCCCGCTCCACGCCCCGATCCCGCCGGGCCACACCTACCGCGAGATCTCCTACGAGGAGAAGGCGGGCGTCGGCTATCTGAACTTCGACTTCTACAACGGCGCGATGAGCACCGAGCAGTGCCGCCGCCTACGCGAGGCCTACCAGTACGCGCGCAGCCGTCGCACCACCAGGGTGATCGTGCTCGCCGGGGGGTCGGACTTCTTCTCCAACGGAATCCACCTCAACGTGATCGAGGCGGCCGCCGACCAGGGCGAGGAGTCCTGGTACAACCTCCACGCGATCGACGACATCGTCCGCGAGATCATCGAGACCGACTCGCACATCACGATCTCGGCGCTCACGGGCGACGCCGCCGCCGGCGGGGTTCCGTTCGCGGTCGCGGCCGACCACGTGGTCGCCCGCGAGGACGTCGTCCTCAACCCCTACTACCAGCACATGGGCGGGCTGTACGGGTCGGAGTACTGGACCTACCTGCTCCCGCGCCGCGTCGGCGCTGAGAAGGCCGCGGAGCTCACGAGCGCTCCGTTCACTCCGATCGGGACGCGGCACGCCGTCGAGATCGGCCTGATCGACGCGACGTTCGGCGACTCGATCGCGAGCTTCCGCGCCCAGGTGCAGGGCCTCGCCGAGCGTCTCGCGCGCCACCCCGATGTCGCTCACTGGCTCGAGGGCAAGCGCGAGATCCGCGCGTGTCACGAGCACGCCAAGCCCCTCGAGGCCTACCGCACAGCGGAGATGGCCCGCTCGCACGAGTGCTTCTTCGGTGAGAACCGCAGCTACCACGAGGCTCGCACGCTGTTCGTGCACAAGACCGGCGCCCCCTGCAAGGTGGCACTTCCCACTGCGCCGGAGCGCAGCGAGGCGTCTGCGCTTACCGAGGCGCAGCGCGCGGTGACCAAGGTCCGGCAAGCCAAGCCGTCCGTCTCGCGATGAGCGCTGTCGCCGGCGCACCGGCCATCGAACCGGGCGCAGGCGCCGTGGCCGGCGGCTCGGTCGATGGCCATTTCGATCGCGCCCGCAGCGCGCGGTCGGTCGGCCCCGGGGCGTGGCTCGCCGGCAAGTGGCTGTCGCTGAAGCACTGGTTGCCCAAGGGGCAGCTGCTGCCCGAGCACGTGCTGCGCCGCCGGCACCGCTCGATCGTCATCCTGCTCTGGCTTCACGTACCGGCGCTGTTCGCGTTCGGCGTCCTGATGGGCAACTCGGCCCTGCACACGGGCATCGACGTGAGCATGGTCGTGCTGTGCGGCGTGGGCGCGAGCCTCGAGCGGTTCCGTCTGAAGGCGCGGATCATCGCCGCATCGTTCGGCCTGGTGACCTGCTCGGCCGTGCTGGTCGACCTGTGGGGCGGCATCACCGAGGCGCATTTCCACTTCTTCGTGATGATCGGCGTGCTGACCCTGTACCAGGACTGGACGCCGTTCCTGGTCGCGATCGCGTTCGTGGTCATCCACCACGGCGTGGGTGGCGTGCTCGATCCCCGGGCGGTGTTCGGCGACAACCCGCAGGCGGACAAGGATCCGTGGCTGTGGGCGGGCATTCACGGCGCGTTCGTGCTCGCCGCGAGCGTCGCACACGTCGTCGCCTGGCGCACGAACGAAAACCAGCTGCTGCGCGACCCGCTCACGGGTCTGCCCAGTCGACTGCTGTACCTCAACAACTTGAAGCTCGCGCTCGAACGGCTCGGCCGCGGGCCGAGCCGCGCGGTCGCGGTCCTGTTCCTCGATCTCGACCGGTTCAAGGTGATCAACGACAGCCTTGGCCACGGCGAGGGCGACGAGCTGCTGGTCGCGGTCGCCGAGCGCGTCGGCCATTCGCTCCGCCGGCACGAGACGCTCGCCCGGTTCGGCGGCGACGAGTTCGTGATTCTGTGCGAGGACATCTTCGACGACGAGGGCGCCGTAGCGGTGGCCGAGCGTGTGCTGAAGGCGTTCAGCCTGCCGTTCGCGCTCGCCCACGGCGAGACGATGGCCGCCGCGAGCATCGGCATCTCGGTCACCTCGGATCCGAACCAGGATCCGGACGATCTGATCCGCGACGCCGACGCCGCCATGTACCGCGCCAAGGGCGCCGGCGGCGCGCGTGTGGTCCTGTTCGACGAGGTCACGCGCGAGCGTGCGCTGGCGCGCCTGCACAACGAGAAGGCGATCCGCAAGGCGATCGATCGCGAGGAGTTCCGCGTGTTCTTCCAGCCCGAGGTGTCGATCGTGGACCACGAACACATCACCGGGCTCGAGGCGCTCGTCCGCTGGCAGCATCCCGAGCGGGGACTGCTCGGCCCGGGGGAGTTCATCTCGCTGTGCGAGGAGACCGGCCTGATCGTCCCGCTCGGAGCCTGGGTGCTCCGCGACTCCTGCCGCCGCGCGGTGGTGTGGCAGCGGACCCGCACGAGCGCCCAGCCGCTGATGCTCCGCGTCAACGTGTCAGCCCGCCAGCTCGCCCAGGAAAGCTTCCGCGAGACGGTGTCGGAGGTCATCAAGGAGACCGGGATCGATCCGGAGTGGCTGTGCCTCGAGGTCACCGAGAGCGTGCTGATCGAGGATCCGGAGTCCTCGATCCGGATGCTCACCGAGCTCAAGGAGCTCGGCATCAAGATCGCGATCGACGACTTCGGGACGGGCTACTCCTCGCTCGAGTACCTGCGCCGGCTGCCCGTCGACTGCGTGAAGGTGGACCGATCGTTCGTGCGCGGCGTGCCGGATAACGAGGAGGACGTGGCGATCGTCAACGCGGTGATCGAGCTCGGCCACGCGCTCAAGCTGTCGGTGACCGCCGAGGGCGTCGAGACGATCGATCAGCTCGGCAACCTCCAGACAGCGGGCTGCGACACCGCGCAGGGCTTCCTCTTCTACCGCCCCGAGCCGCCGGAGGTCGTCGAGCAGCTGTTCGCCGACACCGCCCATGCCGCGGCGCCAGCCGCGGCGCCAGCCGCCGCCGAGGCGTCCGAGCGCACCGTCGGGCCGATCGACGCCATCATCCCCACGCCCGGCCCGCAGCGCCGGCTGATCCCGCCGGCGGGCGTCCCCGGCAGCCGCCGGCGGCTCGCGAGGCACTCGCTGGTCGCGGGCATCAAGGCGATGACCCACACCTGGGTCAGCGGCGATCCTGCCGCCGACTCAAGCGCGGGCTGACAAAGCCGATCACGGGGCTATGGAATCGTCCGTCTCTTCCCTCCCGGCGGCGCGCGACCGCCGGACGGCCCGCCGCCGGGCGCTTCGCCTCGTGGTTTTCGCGGCGCTGCTCGAGATCACTTTGATCCTTCCGTTCGTCGATCACCTGGCGGACACCCACCCGATGATCCACTTCACGCAGCATGGCTTCATCTTCGCCGGCGGGGTCCTCATGGGGCTGGCGATTCGCGACGTTCAGCGCGCCTCCCGGTCCTAAAGGCCCAGGCTCGGCGTGGGCAAGATCCTCGCGGCACACTGGCCTCACCTGATCTTCGTCGGCATCGGGGTCATCGCGTTCCTGTGGGTCGCGTACAAGCCCGAGCGCTCCACGGACGATCGAGTCGGCGGCGCGGTGCCAGTGCCCGTCCCTGAGCCCGCCGCGCCGGCTCCCAAGGCGACGGCGGTGCGCCGATCGGCAGCTCGCCGCGGTCTGCTCGCGCTCGGGCCTCTGCTCGGGACGGTCGCGACCGGTCTGGTCCTGTACGGCCTCGACGTCGGCGGTGGCGCGGTCCCCGGCGCCGTGATCTGGATCCACTCCGGCATCTCGGCGCTCGCGCTGTTGCTCGTCGCCTACAAGGTCGGCGACATCGGCACGGCACGGATCCGCCGGGCGTTCGGCCGTGACCGCTTGCCCGAGCTCGTCTCGGTCGTCCTGGGAATCCTGTCGGTGCCACTGGTGCTCACCGGCGTCGCCCTCCTCTTCGCGCCTAGCACCGGCTCGTTCTTTGCGTACGCGCACCTGATCTCGGCCGCGTGGTGGACCGGCCTGCTGGTCTGGCACCTGCGCCGCTACGTCGGCGCGTCGCTCCGGGCGGCGTTCCGCGCGCCGGGCACCGTCGCTCCGGTCGTCCCGGTCGTCCCGGTCGTCCCGGTCGTCCCGGCCCGGGCGTCGGCGCCGGTCGTGCGGGTGACCGTGCGACCCGACCGGATCAGCTGGCGCACCTCCGGCGACTAACGCCGCCCCGTCCTACAGGACCGAGCGGATCTCCTGCTCGAACGTCGCGACGTGCGCGGCGACGGTGTCCCGGGCCTCGTCCGCCTGGCCGGCGGCGATCGCCAGCAGCGCGTCCTGATGTTCGTGCACGCGCACGAACAGGTGCGGCAGCCGGTCGATCACGAGGTACCAGATCCGTAGCGACAGGTTGAAGTAGCGCCCGAGCGTCTCCTCGAGGAACGGGTTGGCGGCGCAGCGGTAGATGAACCGGTGCACGCGCGCGTCGAGCTCCATCAGCGACTCGAGGTCGTCGGTTCCGCGGCTCTCCTGCAGCTCTTCGAGCAACCTTGAGAGCTCCGCGCGCTGGGCGTCGGTGATCCGCTCGGCGGCTCGGTACGCGGCGTGACCCTCGAGTTGCGCTCGCACGTCGGAGATGTGGGCGAGGTCGGTGATGTTGATGTCCGACGCGAACGTTCCACGCCGCGGGAACACCGTGACCAGGTTCTCGAGCGCGAGCCGCTTGATCGCCTCCCGCACCGGGGTGCGGCCCATCTGCAGCTCGCGGCCGATCAGGTCCTCGTCGATCGGCGCGCCCGGCGCGATGCGCAGCATCACGAGCCGGTCGCGCAGCTCGCGATAGGCACGGTCAGCGAGCAGCCCGCGTGGGGCTGCCGGCGTCCGAGTTGGATGGACGACTGATATATCAGTCATCGGTCGAGAGTCTATATGTGGCGGCAAGCGCGGTGGCGAGGTCGGCGGCGACGCCACCGTGATCGGAAGGCCTAGCGCGGCGCGGTCGTGCGGAAGCATGTCGTGTGGGGGTGCAAAACGCAGCAAGGCCCGCCGTCTCGCAGTCCCGTCGGGGACATAAGCCTGGGAGGCGGTTATGTTGCGAATGCCGGTGGCGCGGGTGGGCTTTGGCGCGTTTTGCACCGCCATCGCCTCTGCGTCCGCCGATCGTCTCTGCCTCCGCCATCGTCTCTGCGTCCGCCATCGCGTCCGATGCCCCGGGCGGCCCCCGGTGGCACCGCGCGCCGGGCGAAGCGACACCGCCTACCTCGCGAGCGCGACCCGGACGGGGCGCAGCACCACGAACCCGAGCGTCACGGCGCACAGGATTGACGAGGTCGCGAACGGGACCCCGTCGCCGGTGAGCTTCGCGAGCGCCCCGCCGCCGGCCGCGCCGGCGACCTGCCCGGCCGCCCATGCCAGGTTGATCAGCGCCATCGCGTAGCCGAGGCCGATCCCGCTCGACTCCGCCGCGTCCGACAGCATCGCCATCGCCGGCGCCCAGAAGCTCCCGAGCGCGACGGCCGCGAGCACGACCACGCCGGCGACGGCCACCACGCTGCTGAACAGCGTGAAGCACGCGAGCACGATCGCCGCCCCCGCGAGCCCGATCCGGAGCGGGTACATCCGGCCGCGCTCGTCGGAGACGTGACCGACCGCGGGGCTCATGCAGGCCTCGGCGCCGGCCGCGACGACGAACGTCGCGCCGATGCCGGCGGCGCTCGCCCCGAGCGCGCTCAGCCGAAGCGGCGCGAGCACGTTGAGCATCCCCGAGGCGAGCGCGGGGAGCGTCACCAGCCACATCCCGATCGCGATCGCCGGCCTCGCCAGCAGCGCGAGCATCCGGGCCGCCCCGGGCTGGGGCGGCGACGGCGACGGAGCGGGCAGCACGGTCACGGCCACGGCGAGCGCGCCGGCGACGACGACCACGGCAGAGAACACTGGCCCGCGTCCGAGCGCGTGCGCGAGCGTGCCGAGCACCGGCCCGAGCAGTGCCCCGCCGATCGCCGCCGCCAGCGCTCCTCCGATCGTGCTGCCACGGCGCTCGGCGGGGACCTCGCCGATCAGCCAGGTGAGGCTTCCCGCCCACGTGCACGCGCCCCCGAAGCCCTGGACGAAGCGGGCGGCGTCGAGCAGCACGATGTGATCGAGGAACGCGAACGCCAGGCTCGACACCGACATCAGGAAGAGGCCGATGTAGATCGTCGTGCGCGGCCCCGCCCTGGCGGCGAGTATTCCGCCCGGGATCGAGCCGACCAGCGTCCCCGCGGCGTACCCAGCCGTGAGCACACCGGCGGACGCCTTCGACAGGTGCAGCTCACGCGTGAGCGTCGGCAGCAGCGGCACGACCGCCGCGTAGAACATCGTGTCGACGAACACGATCGCGCCGGCGACCAGGAACAGCAAGCGGAGCTCGCGCGGGTTCAACGCGGTGGTCGGGGTAAGTGGGTCCTAATCAGTCGCCGAGCTCGGTGCGCCGGCGCACCACGAACTCCTCGAGCTCGGCGCGGATCGCGTCGTCGAGCGGCGGCTGCTCGTAGGTCTCGAGCGTCGCGCGCCAGATCTCGCCGGCGCGCGCGGCGGTGTCCTTGGCGCCGCGCTTGGACCAGCGGTCGAAGTTCTCGGTCGAGGACAGCAGCGGGCGGTAGAAGCATTCGCGGAACCGCTCGAGCGTATGCGCGGCGCCGAGGAAGTGGCCACCCGGCCCGATCTCGGTGTGGGCATCGAACGCCAGGGAGGCGTCGTCGAACTCGATCGGCGTGAACTCGTGGCGCAGCTCGCGCAGCAGCTCGACGTCGACGATGAACTTCTCGTAGCACGACACGAGGCCGCCCTCGAGCCAGCCGGCCGAGTGCATGACGAAGTTCGTGCCGGCGAGGAACGTCGGCAGCAGCGTCATCAGCGACTCATACGCGGCCTGGGCGTCGACGGTCTGCGATGCGTTCAGCCCGCCGCCGCCTCGCCAGGGGAGGTTGAAGTGCCGGGCGATCTGGCCCGTGCACAGAACGCCGACGCCCGACTCGGGGGTCCCGAACGACGGCGACCCGGACTGCATGTCGGTGTTGCTCAGGAAAGATCCGAACACGACCGGGGCGCCGGGGCGGATCAACTGCGAGAGCGCGATCCCGGCGAGCCCTTCGGCGACCTGCTGCACGAGCGTCGCCGGCAGCGACACCGGCGACATCGCGCCCATCAGCAGGAACGGGGTAATCACGACGGCCTGGTTGGCCTTCACGTACTCGAACATCGCCGCGAGCATGCGGTCGTCGTAGCGGAGCGGCGAGTTCACGTTGATCAGGCTGATGGACACCGGCGCGCGCTCGATCGCCTCGCGGCCGCCGAACAGGATCTCACCCATTTTGATGGTGTCCGCCGCATTGGGACCGCTCGTGACGGAGCCCATATACGGCTTATCCGAAAGGGTCTGGAGCGCGAACACCATGTCGAGGTGGCGCGAGTCGAGCGGCCGGTCCTCGGGCTCGCAGATCGTCCCGCCGGGGGAGTCGAGTTCTCCGAACGCCTGGGACAGACGGACGAGGTTCTCGAAGTCGGCCATCTTGGCGTCGCGTCGGATGTCGCCATCGCGGATGAACGGGCACCCGTAGACGGGCGCGAACACCATGTGGTTCCCACCGATGTGGGCGGTATTCGCGGGATTGCGGGCCTGAAGCTCGAACTCGCTCGGCGCCTTGGCGATCTGCTCGAGGATGAACTCGGGGTCGAACCGGACCCGGTTCTCGTCCTCGACGATCTGTCCGGCACCCCGGAGCAACTCGACCGCCTCGGGGAGCAGGAACTCGATCCCGATTTCGGACACGAGCCGCCTCCAGCCGCGATCGATCACGGCCATCGCGTCTTCGCTGAGGATCTCGTAGCGGGGCATCGAGTTGACGAACACGGCGGCCTCCTCGGGATTTCAAGTTTGGCGGCGGCGCCTGGCGGCGGCGCCTTGGGGCTTGACCTGGCGACTTCTATGCGTAATCTATACCGCGTGGAACAACAGTTCCAAGTCCAAGGCCGGACATCTCCGGCTCACGGCACCGCCGCGATCGATCGCGGCGCGGATCTGCTCGTGCGTGTGCTCGAGAGCGAGGAGCCGGTGGCGCTGACCGACCTCGCTTCGGCCGCCGGGTTGCCCAAGAGCACCGCGTCGCGGCTCGTCAGCGCGCTCGAGCGGCGCGGCCTGATCGAGCAGGACGGAGAGCGCGGGCGGCTGCGCCCCGGCCCGGCGATCCTCCGTGTAGCCGAGCGGAGCATGCTCGAGCGCAACATCGTCGAGCTATCCAAGCCGGCGCTCGACGCACTCTCCGAGGCCACCGGAGAGACGATCAACCTGTCGGTGCCCGGGCTCGAGGGCGTCGAGCACATCGCCCAGGTGGACAGCCGGCACTTCCTCGGCGCCGGGCAGTGGCTCGGGCGCCTGGTGGACTATGAGCATTCGGCCAACGGCAAGGTATTCGCGGCGTTCGGCCGGGTGCCGGCGGACACGCCCAGGCCGGCGACGAGCGGCGAGCTCGCGGTGGCGGCGAGCCACGAGCTACAGGCCGTCCGCCGCGACGATTTTGCGACGTCGATCGACGAGCTCGAGATCGGGCTGGCGGCGATCGCGGCGCCGGTACGGGGCGCGCGGGGCGAGGTGATCGCGGCGCTCAGCATCTCTGGTCCGACGCTGCGGATGACGCCGGCGCGGATCGAGGAGCTGAATCCGATTTTGACCAGCGAGGCGCGGACGCTCAGCCGTCGCCTCGGACATCGCGATCAAGGAGAACGAGCGGCGTGACGGATGAAGAGATCCTCCAGCTGTTGTATGACGAGACGCTGGTTGGCAACGCGCCGGTGGTCAGGCAGGGCGTGGAGGATGGCCTGGAGCAGGGGATGGCACCCGACCGCTTGCTGTACGACGCGCTGATCCCGTCCCTCGAGGAGGTCGGCGCGCGGTTCGAGCGCGGCGACTTCTTCGTCCCGGAGATGCTGATCGCGGCGCGGGCGATGCAGGGCGCGCTCGACATCCTGCGGCCGTTGCTGGCCGACACCGGCGCGGCGCAGGTCGGCAGGTTCCTGATGGGTACCGTCAAGGGCGACGTCCACGACATCGGCAAGAACCTCTGCAACATCATGCTCGAGGGCGCCGGCTTCGAGGTGATCGACCTCGGCGTCAACGTCCCGCCCGAGAAGTTCATCGAGCAGATCGAGGAGCACAACCCCGACGTCGTCGGGTTCTCGGCGTTCCTCACGACGACCATGCCGATGTTCAAGGCGAACATCAACGCGCTCCAGAAGGCGGGCCTGCGCGACCAGGTGATCGTGATGGTCGGCGGCGCTCCGGTCACGCAGGAGTACGCCGACGCGGTCGGCGCCGACGGCTACTCCGCCGACGCGTCCTCAGCGGTCAAGAAGGCGAAGGAGCTGATCCAGCTCCGGCGCGAAAAGGTGCCGGCGTGAGCGGCGTCGCCCCGGCGCAGACCGTCTTGCGGTCGGCGACCAAGACCGTCACAATCGCCCGGGGCCGGCCGTTCTGCATCATCGGCGAGCGGATCAACCCGACCGGGCGCAAGAAGTTCGCCGAGGACCTGCGCGCCGGCGAGCTCTCGACCGTGACGCACGACGCCGTGACTCAGGTCGAGACCGGCGCGGACATGCTCGACGTCAACGCCGGCATCCCGCTCGTCGACGAGGCCGAGCTGCTCAAAGCGATGCTGAGGACCGTGCAGCAGGCGGTCGACGTGCCTGTCTGCATCGACTCCTCGGTGATCGAGGCGCTCGAGGCCGGGCTGTCGGTGTACGAGGGCCGGGCGCTCGTGAACTCGGTCACCGCCGAGGACGAGCGGCTCGAGGAGATCCTGCCGCTGGTGGCGCGCCACGACGCCGCCGTGATCGGGCTCGCGAACGACGAGACCGGGATTCCTGAGACCCCCGAGAAGCGGCTCGAGTGCGCGCGCAAGATCGTTTCGGTTGCGGCCGACTACGGAATCGCGCGCGACGACGTCGTGATCGACCCGCTCGCGATGACCGTCGGCGCCGACCCGCAGGCGGTCAAGACCACGCTCGCCACGATCAGCCTGATCCGCGACGAGCTCGGCGTGAACATGTGCCTCGGTGCCTCGAACGTGTCGTTCGGGCTGCCGCAGCGGCTCGTTCTGAACGCGGCGTTCCTGCCGATGGCGATGGCCGCGGGTCTGACCAGCGCGATCATGTCGGCCTCCGAGGTGTGCGTCGATGCGGTCAGGGCGGCCGACCTGCTGCTCGGCCACGACGAGTGGGGCGCGAGCTGGATCGCCGCCCACCGCGCGCGACAGGCGACCGTGTCCGAGGCGGCGCGCGTGTCGTGAGCACCCCGTCGCCGCAGCGCCGCAGGCTCGAGCTCGCGCATGAGATGGCGGCGGAGCCAGATGATGGCGCGCAGCGCGTCCGGCTCCGCTTCCTGCCCGAGGGCGCCGAGGTTCGCGTCCCGAGCGGCACGCCTGTGTTCGACGCCGCGAGCTGGAACGGGATCGCGATCGACTCGACGTGCGGCGGCCACGGCACGTGCAAGAAGTGCCGCGTGCGGATCGTGTCCGGCGACGTCCCCGTCGGGCCGTTGGATCCCCGGGCGTTCACGACCGACGAGCTGCGCGACGGCTGGCGGCTGGCGTGCCGTGCCGGCGCGCGCGGCGACCTCGTGGTCGAGGTGCCGCCGCTCCAGACACGGCCGAAGGCGGCGCTCGCGGGCGTCGGCCGCCACGTGATCCTGCGCCCTGCGGTGCAGAAGCGCCACCTCGTGCTCAAGGAGCCGACGATGGAGGATCAGCGCTCGGACCTCCAGCGGGTGCTCGACGAGCTCGACGACCTCGAGCCCCACGCGTCGATCGAGATGCTGCGCTCGCTCGGCCGTGTACTGCGGAGGTCCGGATTCGACGTGACCGCGGTCGTCGCCGACCAGGAGCTGATCGACCTCGAGCCGGGCGACACCACTGTCCGGCGCTTCGCGATCGCGTTCGACCTCGGGACGACCACGGTCGTGGCGACGCTGCTCGATCTCGAGAGCGGACAGCCCGTCGCGGTGCGCTCGATGCTGAACCGCCAACAGCCCTACGGCGCGGACGTGATTACGCGCATCTCGGCGACGATGATGGACCCAGACGCGCTCGACGCATTGCGCGCGCGTGTCCACGAGACGCTTGCCGAGCTCGTCGCCGAGGTTTGCGGCGAGGGGCAGGTCGAGTCGCGCGAGGTTTACGAGATCACCATGTGCGGCAACGTGACGATGATGCACCTTGCGCTCGGGATCGACCCCGAGCCGCTGTCGATGGCACCGTTCGTGGTCTCGACCCACTCGTTTCCCGAAGTGCTCGCGCGCGACTTCGGGATCGAGGTCCACCCGCGTGCGCCGGCGTTCGTGTTCCCGTCTTTGGGCGCGTACGTCGGCGGTGACATCGTCGCCGGGATGCTCGCCACGGGGCTGACCCGGGATCGCCGCGTCCGGTTGTTCATCGACGTCGGCACGAACAGCGAGATCGCGCTCGGCTCCCACGAGCGCGTCGTCGCGACCGCCGCTCCCGCCGGCCCGGCGTTCGAGGCGGCACAGATCCGGTGTGGCATGCGCGCGTCGGAGGGTGCGATCGAAGGCGTGAAGATCTCCGCTGAGGACGGCGTCACGCTCGACGTGATCGGAGACATCGAGCCGGTCGGGATGTGCGGGTCGGGACTCGTCGACGCGGTCGCCGAGCTCGTCCACTGCGGGCTGCTCGACCACTCGGGGCGGTTCATCCCGAATGACGACGCCGCGGGTTCGCATCCGGGCCTCGTCGAGCGGTTGACGATGATCGGCAAGGAGCGCGTGTTCGTGCTCGATTGGCGCGGCGGCACCGACCCGGAGCGCGCGGTGTTCCTGTCGCAGCGCGACGTTCGCGAGCTCCAGTTCGCCAAGGCGTCGATAGCGACCGGGTGGAGCATCCTGATGACGGAGCTCGGCATCGACGTCGCCGACATCAGCCAGATTCTGCTCGCGGGCAGCTTCGGCGCTTACCTGACGCCGCTGAGCGCGGTGCGGATCGGGCTCGTTCCCAAGGTCGCTCTCCCGCGGATCGTGTCCGCCGGCAACGTCGCCGGCGAAGGCGCGAAGATCGCGGCGCTGTCGGTGCGCGAGCGCGCGGAGGCCTACTCGATCCTGCGCGAGGTCGAGTACGTCGAGCTGTCGGGACGGGCCGACTTCAACGATATGTTCGTCGACCAGCTGGCGTTCCCGGGGTGAGCTGTACGGGTCGCGCTGCCGTGGTCGCGTGCGGAGCGCTCGCGATCGACGTGCGCCGCATCGCCCGGCGGCGCGGCTGGGACGTGCAGGTGATCCCGGTGCCGGCGCTGCTCCACAACCATCCCGAGCGTATCGCGCCCGCAGTTGCCAGGCTTTCGGCGGGTTTCGACGTCGTGGCGGTGGCGTACGGGGACTGCGGGACGTACGGAGCGCTCGATGCGCTCGGTCTCGCCCGTCTGGAGGGCGAGAACTGCTACGACGTGTTCGCTTCGGCCCAGGTGCGCGCCGCGCTCGAAGAGCAGCCGGGGACGTACTTCCTCACAGACTTCCTGGCGCGGACGTTCGAGCACACGGTATGGCGGGAGCTCGGGCTCGACCGCTATCCCGAGCTCCGCGACGACTACTTCGGCAACTACACGCGCGTGATGTGGCTCGCGCAGCGGCCGACGCCGGCGACGCGGTCGGCCGCCGAGCGCGCGGCGGCGCGGGTCGGGTTGCCGCTCGAGATTCGTGAGGCCGGCGACGAGGGCCTCGAGCGACAGCTCGAGGCCTTGGTCGGGAATGTCTGACAGCGCGGGCCGCGCTCAGGGCGCCGCCGGCACGCCCGTCGTTCCGACGTTCCAGCCGAACACGCTGACGACCGGCGTCGCGCCGCCGAGCTCGGCGCGGCTGTAGGTGGCGCGGAGCGTCTCGGACTCGCCCGGCCACAGCGTCACGTCGTTGTCGCTCCACGCGATCGGCAGCACCTCGTTGTCGCCGGCCGCCGGAGCGCCCGAGCGCGAGCCGCGGCGTACGTCGGCGCGCAGGAAGAACGCGACGGTCGGCTTGGTCGAGGTGTTCGTGATCGTCACGTCGGTCTCGGCGTCGCCGCCGGCGCGCACTGACGGACGGGTCTGAGCAGTAACGCGAACGGTGGCCGGGGCCAGCGACTGCAGCTGCGTGAGGTTCGCGTACTGGGTCATCGTCGCTTGCGGGTTGCCGATCGTCGTGTCCCAGTTGACGACGTCCGGCTGGGTCGGGAGCCAGTAGACGTTGCGGTCGACGACCTGGCCGTGCCGTTTCAGAAGCAGCTCGACGAAGTAGGTCTCGGCCGTCGGGCCGGCGGGCACCGCGGGATGCAGGACGTCCTGCGCCACTCCCTGGCTGCCGACCGAGATCCCGTTCGCGGTCTGGTCGTCGAGCAGCGTGCCACCGACGCTGTACACCTTCGACTCGACCGAGAGGCCGCGCTGCGTCCAGCCCGTGAGGTTGTCGACCGAGACCGTCCCGGTGTCGTAGGCGTACAGGACGTGCAGCGGCTCGTTGGCCTTCTTGGCGCCGAAGTAGCTGCCGGCCTGGTCGTAGTCGTAGTTGTAGAGATCCCAGAGCAGCGTCGGCCAGCCCTTGTTGAGCTGCCAGTAGACGATCCCAGTCGAAGGCGCGTCCTGGTTCGTGGAGTTGTTGATATAGGCCTCGAACTCGGCGCGCTGGGTCTCGTAGTTCTGGACCTGGGCCTCTTCGACATATTGCGACAAGCTCGACCACTGGCCGTAGCGGTTGCTGATCGCCGCGTCGAGGTCGTGCAGGGTCCCGAACGAGTAGCCACCGTTGGTGTCCGGGTCGGGCAGGTCGGGCTCGTAGTTAAGGTGGTACTGGTTGTAGTCCGGGTTCTGCCACAGCTCAGCCTGCTCGGAGGGGGAGAGGAACCGCTTGATCGAGTCGAGCGTCGGCACGGTGTCGCCCGGGCTCGCCTCGCTGTCGAACGCCCATGCGCCTCCCACGTTCGTGCGGGTCGAATCGGTCGGGTCGTAGTGGGTGGTGTCGTACCAGTAGCTCGGCGGAACCCAGTCGTACGGGCCCTCCTTCTCGCCGGACGGGCCGAGCACGCCCATCGGATCGGTCTTGTACTCGGCCGAGGAGATCAGCGGGTCCTGGAAGTCGGCCTGCGAGAACCCGTCGAGCGAGACCTGCTCCTGTTGCTGCACCGGCGCGTTGTCGCTCCAGCTGAAGTTGAGCACGCTCGGGTGGTTACGCAGGTTCTCGCCGATCGTCAGCGCCGAGTTGCCGAGGACCGCGAGTTGCTGGTCGGTGAGCTGGCGCCTGCGGCTCGGTTGCCACGCATCGCAGCACTGGAAGCCGCCGTCGATCAGGATCCCGGCGCGGTCCATCTGCTCGTAGAAGTCGTCGGGCATCTGCTTGCCCTCCGTGCGGATCCCATTCAGGCCGAGGTTCTCGATGATCTTGATCTGGTTCGCGGTATCCGCCGACGAGTAGCTCAGGAACAGGTTCTCGGACCACCCGCCGCCGCGGAACACGAACGGCACGCCGTTGACGGAGAACTGCCGTGAACCATCCGGCGCGTTCGGCGCCGCGCCGATCAGCCGCGTGGTGACGGTCCTGATCCCGAACGTCTCGGACTCGGTGTCGGCCGCGGCGCCGGGCTGGGTCAACGACGTAGTCAGGCCGTAGAGCGGGTGACGCCCCATTCCGGTCGGCCACCAGACGCTCGGGTGATGAACGTTCAGGCGCGGGTCGTCGCTCGGCGTGAACCTGAACGTCTGTGTCGCTCCCGCCGGGACCGTCACCGCCCGAGAGACCTGGATCCTCCCGCCGGTCGGAGTCTCGACGGTGGCCGACAGTCGGCCAGTTTGCTGAGTCGTGGCGTGGTTGGTGACGTCGGCCTTCAGGGTCAGGGCCGCGCTCGATAGGTCCGCGGCGTCGTCCTGGACGACGTGCGCGTTGCTCAGCCCCAGCGGGCCGGAGGTATGCAGCTGGATCGGGAACTGGATGCCGGTGTTGTTGTCCGGCGGGATCTGGGTCCAGTCGACGTTGTCGAGCGTGAACATCGTGTTCGGATTGTTCGGATAGACCTGGAGCGCGAGCGTGTTCACGCCGCGGTGCAGCAGGCCGGTGATGTCGAACGTGTACCGGGTGTAGTCGCCCTGGACGGTGTCCTGCGTCGCGACCTCGTTGCCGTTGACCCACACGTCGGCCTGCCCGACAACCCCGTTGATGATCAGGTCGGTCGATTGCGAGCCCGCCCGCCCAGAGCCGCTCGTGTGAGCGACGAAGTCGGTGCGGAACCACCACGGCACCGAGAACTCGGGGATCGTGTCGGCCCCGACCGTGTCCATGTAGCCGAAGCAGGTCTTGATGTTGTCCGAGAAGAACACGTTCGGGCAGTGTCCGGTCTGGACGAGCGCGCCGACCTCGGTTCCGACGGCGCCGGCGTCATCGGGGCGCACGTGGAGCCACGAGCCCGTCGCGAAGCCGGGCGTCGAGATCTGCTGCGGCGACTCGGTGGCGAGCGCGGTGCTCTGGACCTGCCACCCGCCCAACCCGACCGTCTCGGTTTGGGCGGACGCTGCCTGAGCGGCGAACGCGGTCGCTGCGACTACGGACAGCATCGCGGTGACGAGCAGGGTCAGACGACGACGGGCGGCGCGTCGTGGCATGAGCTTCCTCCCAGTTCGGTAAGGCTCTAAACAAATACCTTATCTCGGAAGCCTGCAGAACGTCAATGCCGGGAGGCATTTGGACAGCGCTTTACTATTTACGTGAGGTTAAGTCGCTGTGACCTTGGTCAGTCCCGGGGGGCTGTCCGGGTCGTAGCCGAGCGCACGCGCGAGCTCGTACGCGAGCTGCTGGCCCCGGACGACCGCGACGATCGGCGAGAGCGGCTCGGGGACGCCGGGCGGCAGCGGGACCCCGGTTCGTTCGCCGTCGCCCTTGCCGCTGCCGACGACGAGCACGTTCGCGTGGCGGGCGCGGATCTCTTCGACGAGCGATGCGACATCGGCGTAGGCCGGGCCGTCCGCGCAAAGCGCGATCACGGGCAGGCCGCGCGTGACCGCCGCGATCGGGCCGTGGCGCAGATCCGCGGCCGAGTAGCCGTCGGCCATCAGCGAGCACGTCTCCTTGATCTTGAGCGCGGTCTCGAGCGCGGCCGCGAATAGATATCCGCGCGCGACGACGATCAGCTGGGACGCGCCGGCAAGGTCATCCGCTGCGCCCGCGGTGGGGGCGGAGTCGTCGAGCACCGCCTGCACCCCGTCGGGCACCGCGACCAACTGCTCGGGCGTGAACGGGACGTCGCCGAGCGCCGCGGCGATGATCGCGAACGCGGTCAGCTGCCCGGTGACGGTCTTGGTCGCCGGCACGGCCCGCTCGGCGCCCATATTGAGCGCGATCGTCTCGTCCGCTGCCCGCGCGAGCGGGCTGTCGGGCTCGTTGGTGATCGCGAGGCCGCGTCCCCCGCCGTCCTGGAGCGCCTGCAGCGTCCGCACGATCTCGGGCGTCGCGCCCGACTGGCTGACCGCGATCACGAGCTGGCCGCGGTAGTCGACGTCGACGCCATACAGGGTGTGGAGGCTCGGGGCCGCGAGCGAGACCGGCTTGCCGGTGGCCGCCTCGAGCAGATACCGGCCGTACACGGCCGCGTTGTCGGAGGACCCGCGCGCGACGATCGTGATCCCGTGCAGCGGAGCCGGCGCGGCCTCACAGACGCGGTGCGAGATGTCGTCGGAGCGCCCGAGCAGGTCGCGCAGCCGGGCTGGCTGCTCGGCCATCTCCGCCGCCATGCGGGTCCCGCTCATGGGGCGCCGTGACGATCGAGCAGCGCCGGGAGATCGCGCATGTCGTCGAACACGGTCGTGTCCGGGCCATCCAATTTCTCGGCTGAGGACAGCCCGCCGGCGTAGGCGAGGACGCGCATGCCGGCGGCACGCGCGGCCGCGACGCCCGGGCGGCTGTCCTCGATGACCACGCACCGCGCCGGGCTCGTCGCCATCCGCCCCGCAGCGTGGAGGAACAGATCGGGGGCGGGCTTGCCGTTCGCGACTTCCTCGGCGCTGAAGATCCGTCCCGCGAACCGGTCATAGAGGCCGGTCAAACCGAGTGTGTAGCGCAGGTGGTCGTGGGTGCCGCTCGACGCGACGCAGGTCGGTAAATCGATCCGGTCGAGCGCGTCGACCACGCCGTCGACGGTCGTTAGCTCGGTGGCGAACACCTGCCGGTAGCGCTGCTCGACCTCGTCCTGCCAGCTGTCAGGGAGCGCGTGCCCGAGGTGAGCCTCGATCTCTGCCCGGGTGTCGCGGTCAGAGCGCCCCACGAACCTGGCGATCACCTCGGCCTCGCTCAGCGGCCAGCCCAGCTCGCGCAGCACCGCCACGTCGACCTTCACCGCGAGGCGCTCGGAGTCGATCAGCACGCCGTCGCAGTCGAAGATCACGAGCTTGACGGCGCTCGCTGACGGGTCCACTAGCTGATCGAGGCCGGGTTCGACGCGCGCTCCGCCTCTGCAACCGCGACGTGGCATGCGACCTGCGCGGCCCCGATCGGGGCGGGCCTCGGCGTCACCTCGGCGCACTTCTGGATCGCGTACGGACAGCGCCAGCGAAAGCGACAGCCCTCGCCCGGATCGATCACGCGCGGCGGCTCGCCGCTGTCGGCGGCGATCTCCGCGCCCTTCTCGCTCGGATCGGCCGCCGCTGAGAGCAGCAGTTGCGTGTACGGGTGCTTGGGGCTCGAGAGCACGGTCTCGGCCGGCCCTTCCTCGACGAGGTGGCCGGCGTACATCACGACGATGCGGTCGGCGACGTACCGTGCACTCGCAAGGTCGTGGGTGATGTAGAGCAGCGACACGCCTTCGCGGTCGCGCAGCCCCGCCATCATGTTGAGCACCCCGACGCGTATCGACACGTCGAGCATCGACACCGGCTCGTCGGCGAGGATCAGTTCCGGCTGGACGGCCAGGGCCTGCGCGAAGCCGATCCGCTGGCGCTCGCCGCCGCTCATCTCATACGGGAAGCGGCTGAGCATCTTCGGGCTGAGCCCGACGGCGTCGCACACGCGCTCGGCCTCGGCGCGGCGCTCGGCGCGGGTGAGCTCCGGCCGGTGCAGCGCGAGGTTGCGCATCACGCCATGCGAGATGCGAAACACCGGATGGAACGCGCTGAAGGGGTCCTGGAGGACGATCGTGACCTCGCCCCGGTACCAGAGCATGTCCTTGCGCGAGCGCAGGCGCTGCAGCGGCCGGCCCCGGTAGTAGATCTCGCCGCGGGTCGGCTTGTAGATGCGCGCGAGCAGCCGGGCGACCGTGCTCTTGCCGCTCCCGCTCTCCCCGACGAGCGCGACGATCTCGCGCGGCTGGATCGTGAGGTTGAGGTCGTCGACGGCGTGGAGCGCATGCTTTGAGACCAGCCCGCCGAGGCGGAAATGGCAAGTCAGGTCGACCGCGCGGAGCAGCGGCTCGTCGGTCGCCGGCGCGCTCGGGGGCGAGTCGGGCGCGTGCGCCACCTACACCGCCTCCTTCACCGGATCGGCGTACAACAGGCAGCGAACATCCCCGTCGCCGACCCGGTACAGATCGGGCTCGCGGCTCAGGCACTGCGGCATGACGTCCGGGCAACGCGGATGAAAGCGGCAGCCGCTCGGCGGCCGCGCGAGGTCCGGTGGGCTGCCTGGGATCCCGAGGAGCTCCCGGCGCGGCCCCCGCACCGACGGGAACGCGTTCATCAGCCCGCGCGTATACGGATGAAGCGGCCGCTCGAACACCTCGTCGGTCCGCGCGGTCTCCGCAACCTGGCCGGCGTACATCACGAGCACGCGGTCGCAGTAGCGGCTCACCACCGACATGTCGTGGGTGACGAAGATGACCGCGAAGCCGAGGCTTCGCTGGAGGTCCTTGATCTTGGTCATCAGCGACTGCTGCGCGACCACGTCGAGCGCGGACGTCGGCTCGTCCATGATCACGAGCTGGGGGGTGAACAGCAGCGCCATCGCGATCATCGCGCGCTGGCGCATTCCGCCGCTCAGCTGGTGCGGGTAGCTCTGCAGATGTGCGGGGTCGATCCCGACGAGCTCCATGACCTCGGTCGAGCGCCGGCGAATGTCGTCGGCCGCGTCGGTGCCGTGGGCCTGGAGGGTGTCCTTGAACTGGGCGGCGATGCTCTTCATCGGGTTCAGCGCGTTCATCGCGCTCTGCATCACGATCGAATAGTCGCGCCAGCGCATGCTCTGAAGCTCGCCGCGACCGAGGCGCACCATGTCGCTCCCGCGGAACAGGACCCTGCCGCCGGCGACCTCGCCGGGGGGTGAGAGCAGTTGCGCCACCGCGAACAGCAGCGTCGACTTGCCGCACCCCGACTCGCCGACGATCCCGAGGAACTCGCCGGGGTCGACGGTGAAGCTGACCTCGTTCACCGCGCGGACGTCGGCGGTGTCCGTCAGGTAGTCGACGCTCAGGTCGTCGACCTCAAGCAGAGGATCGGCCACGCCGCCTCCTCACCGGTCGCAGCGCCGGATTCCCGATCTCGTCGAACGCGTAGTTCAGCAGGGCGAAGCCGGCGCCCAGCACCGCAACCGCGGCGCCAGGAGCCAGGGCCCACCAGGCGTTCCCGGCCTCCAGCGCCGAAGCTTGCTGCGCGTTGTAGAGCATCGTGCCCCACATCAGCTCGCTGGTGTTGCCGATCCCGAGGAACTGGAGGCTGGCCGCGAAGCCCACGACATACACCGCGAGCGACAAGAACGAGGCGGCGATGAGCGAGGTCATCGTGGGCACGATCTCGACCAAGATGATGTAGATCCCGCGCTCCCCGCGTGCCCGGGCCGCGACCAGGAAGTCGCGGTTGCGGATCGACAGACCCTGAGAGCGGAGCTGGCGAGCCTGGAACGCCCAGCTCGTGATGCACAGCACGATCACCAGCGAGGTGACTCCGGGTGGGAGGTAGGCTGCGAGCAGAATCAGCAGCGGCAGCACGGGCAGGATCAGGAAGACGTCGATGAACACCGTCAGCGCCCGATCGGTGATCCCGCCCACATACGCGGAAGTGACGCCGATGATCGTCGACAGGAAGGTGGCGATCGCGGTCACGATGAGCGTGACGATCAGCGTCAGGCGGGTGCTCCAGACGAGCTGCGAGAACACATCCTGACCGAGCATCGTCGTGCCCAGCAGATGCGCGGACGACGGTCCGGCGTTCTGGGCGTAGACGGCGGCTTGGGGGTCGTCAGGCGCGATCAGCCCCGGAAACGCGGCCGTGAACGCCATCACGAGCAGGATCACGGCTCCGGCCGCCGCCTTGCGATTGCCGAGGACCGCGCGCAGGAACCGCCGCGGCGCGCGGGTCGCCTCGACGTCGGTGATGCCGTCGTTTATCGCGATGTCCGGAATCGCCATCTCAGGCGTCCCGCGTCCGAGGATCGAGCGCCGCGGTCACGAGGTCCGCGATCAGCACGCAGATCAGCACGGCAAGCGTGTAGACGAGGAACAGGCCCTGCATCAGCGGCAGATCGTGGTCCGTCGTGGCCGTGTAGAACAGGTATCCGAGGCCGGGATACGAGAACAGGTACTCGATCACGATCGCGCCGCCGAGGACGTAGCCGAGCTGCATCGCGAACCCGGTGAGGTTGGGCAGGATCGCGTTGCGTCCGGCATAGCCGAACATGATCCGCCGGCTGGACAGCCCCTTGGCTCGCGCGGTCTTCACATAGTCCTCGGAGATCGTCGTGATCATGTTGTTCCGCATCGAGTACACCCACAGGCCCGCGGTCACGATCACCAGGCTGAGCGCGGGGAGAATGGCGTGCTCGATCACGTCCCAGATGAACGACAGCGACAGCGTCGGTGTCGCCCCGTAGCTGTAGTTGGAGCCGAGCGGCAGCCAATTCAGCTTCACCGCGAAGACGTAGATCAGCAGCAGCCCGACGAAGAACACCGGCACGCTCGAGACGATGAACAGCGTCGGGGGAAGGATCGCGTCGAGACGGCCGCCGCGCCGCCACGCGCTCGCCATGCCGGCGAACGTGCCGATCACGAACGCGATCACCGTCGTCACCCCGACGAGCCCCAACGTCCAGGGCAGCTTCGACGTGATCTCGGTCATCACGGGAACGCCCTGAGCGGTGAGTCCGAACTGGCCCGTCAGGCAGTTCCCGAGATACTCGAAGTAGCTCGAAAGGATGTTCTGATGAACGCCCGTGCCGAACTGGATCTCGAGCGCGTGCAGCGCCGCCGGGTTGATGCCGCGGAACGTTGCGAGCACCGCGCTCGCCTCGTTCCCCGGCATCACCCGCGGAATGATGAAGTTCACCGTCAGCGCGGCCCAGAGGGTCACCAGGAACAGGCCCCCGCGCCGCGCGAGGTATCTCATTGGCGGAGTCGCCGAACCGCGGCCGGGCTTACGAGACTGACGAGTACCTCGCTCACCCCGTCGGGACGAGATGGGTCAGCACAACGCCCATGTCGGGGGCCTGATACGGCGACGGTTGCGCGTACGGGTTCGATTGAGTCGGCCATCCGGCGAAGTGTGAGGTGTCGTACTGATACCAGTCGACGCCCTCGGTCACCGGGATCAGCGGAACCTCGTCGACCATCACCTTCTGAATCTGGTGAATGATGTTCACCTGCTGTGACTGGGTCGCGGACGAATACTCGTTGAACAGCGCGTCGGTTGACGTCGACTTGTAACGCTCGTAGTTGGTCGAGCCGACGTTCCCGCCGAACAGCAGGCCACGAAGCTCGTAGTACGGACTCGGTCCCGGGCTCGGCGCCGGGCCACCGCTGCCGCCGTACGCGAGCTGGAAGTGACCGCCCTGGAGATCGGCGGTGTACGAGCTCGTGTTCTCGTCCTGGACGGTGACGGCGATGCCCGCGGCCTTCAGCTGCTGGGTGATCAGCTGCAGCGACGCGTCCCAGTCCGAGAAGCCGCTGATCGTCTTGATCGTGAACGACAGCGGGTTGCCGCTCTTGTCCTGATAGATCCCATTCGAACCCTTGGTGAATCCGGCTGCGGTCAGGATCTGGTCGGCCTTGGACGCGCTGTAGGTCGTCTGGGTGTACGACGGGTCAGACCAGGCCGAGTACGTGGGCAGGATCACGCCGGACTGGTTCGCCGGCGCCTGATAGCCGCTCTCGCCGAGGCGGGAGACCGTGGCGCGGTCGATCGCGTCCGATATCGCCTGGCGCACCGGCAGCTGGCTCAACACGGAGTTTGTGAGGTTCGGGAACAGCGACACGTTCAGGACCGGTGGGAACCAGTAGTGGCGGTTGGATGGGTCCTTGGCGATGTAGAACGAGTTGATGTTCGGGATGTACTGGCCGCCCCACTGCGCCTGGCCCTGGGAGAGGAACAGGTTGGCCGGCGTGTTGCTGAGGAACGCCGGATAGTCGACTTCCTTCACCGCCGGGACCGGGTGGCCGGGCGAGCTCTGCCAGTAGTGAGGGTTGTTCAGGTACTTGATGTTCTGCGGCGCGCAGTTCGACATCAGGTACGGGCCGGTGCCGACCGGGTGCGTGTCGGTGTAGGTGTGGAGCTTGCTCTGGTTGAGCGCGGCCCAGATGTGCTTCGGCACGATCGGCGTCTGGTCGGCGACCAGATAGAAGTACGGTTGCGACGACGTCGTGAAGGTGAAGACGACCTGGTCTCCCTTCTGGACGACGCTCGTCAGCGGACCGCCGTCGGCGGTCCACAGCGCGTTGAGGTCGATCGCCTTGTCGCTCTTCATCGCATTGAACGTGTACGCGACGTCGGCCGCGGTGAACGGCTGGCCGTCGCTCCAGGTCGCGCCGCTACGGATCGTGAACGTGAGCGTCTTGTAGTTGTTCGACCACGAGGACGTGTTCGCGAGCCACGGCGTCGTCGAGCCGGTCTTGAGGATGTCGACATACTCGAGCGGCTCGTAGATCCAGCCGAACGACACGAGCGTGACCGCGGGATTGAACGGGTTGAACTGGCACGTCCACGTCGACCCACTCTCGTTGTCGACGACGAGCTTGCCCGTCACCTTGCCGCCGCTCGAGACCGCCGTACCGGATGACGACGTGGAGGACCCCGACGACGAGCTCCCGCAGGCCGTGGCCAGCATGCACAGCGCGCCCAGCGCCATCAGCCATTTGACGCGTTTCATCGACACCCTCCATTCGTGTTACGGGTCATCGCAAGCGAGGCCGTCGGCCGCGGCGTCCACTCGGACTTGCCGACGCGGCCTTCCCGGACACCCTCGCATGCAGCACACATTTGGTAAATCCCTAAACAAAAGGGAACATATCGGCTTCTGTACTGATGTTCAACTGTGCGAGAGATTGGCGTTTCCTTTACCAATTCCGGGTGCAGACGCTCGCTCGAGGGTGCTGAGGCGGGAGGCACTAGGGGCTCCGCGGCGTGATCGCGACCCGCCTGCGGCGCGCCGACGGTGAGGCGCCAGGCGACAGCAGCGTCGTGCGTGCGGAATGCAGCGCGACCGCGATCGCTCCCTGCAGGGCGGCCTGCTCGCCGAGCAGGCTGGTCTCGATCCGCGCGGTAATCGGCACGAGCGCGGCTGCCGAACCGCGCACGGGACGGAGCAGCAGCGAGCTCGCGCCGATGCCGCCCCCGAGCACGACCAGTTGCGGGTCGAGGATCGCGCACACCGTCGCGATCGCCGTCCCCAGGCGCGAGGCGACGTGATCGACCACCGAGCGAGCCGCCGCGTTGCCGGCGGCAGCGAGCTCGAACACGTCGTGGACGGAGGACAGCTCTGGATCCTCCGGAGCGCGACGGTCCTCGAACGCCGCGACGATCCCGGCGGCGCCGATCTCGTCCTCGAGCCCTCCGTGCAGCCGGTGGCGCGGGTTGAACGGGTCGCCGACCAGCGGCAGATACCCGATCTCCCCGGCGGCGCCGTGCGCGCCCCGGACGAGTTCGTCGTCGATGATGATCCCCATTCCGATGCCGGCGCCGATCGCGATGAACACCATCGTCGACACGCCGCGGGCCAGGCCGAACCACTTCTCGCCGACGGCCGCAAGGTTGACGTTGTTCTCGACGAACACGGGGAGGTCGAACCGGTCGCGGATCACCTCAAGCGGATCGAAGCCGCCCTCGGGCACCACGTTGTAAGCCAGCGACGTGACCCGGCCGCTCGACTGATCGACGATCCCGGGCGAGGAGATTCCGAGCGCGAGCGGCCGCCCGTGGACCGCGCTCGCCTGATCGATCACCTCGCTGACCATCTCGAGGATCTGAACCCCGACGGCACGTCCGCCGGTCTTCGCCGTCGGTCGCTTGAGATCGCAGATAGGCTCGCCGAACAGGTCGGCGGCGGCGACGCGTAAATTGCTCCCGCCGATGTCAGCGCCGACGACAAACCCCGCCCGCGCGCTGACCACATATGCGATCGGGTTGCGCCCGCGCTGGCCGGCGCGCAGGCCGGCCGCGCGGACGAGGCCGCCCTGCTCGAGCCGGCTGACGGCCGCCGAGACCGTCGGCTTCGACAGGTTCGTGGCGGTGGCGATCTCGGGCCGCGTGATCGGGCCGGTGCGAAATATCGTCTCGAGCACAGCCTGCTCGCCGAGCTCCCGCAGCAGGCTAAGACGCGAGTCGGCCTCGGTCCGGCCGGGGCGGCGGTGACCGTCGTCTCGGCTCGCGCCGGGCATTGAGGTTAAGACCCTTTACGAATAGGATGGCCCACGTGCGGGCTAAGAATAAGCGTCATTGCGGCGATAAGGCAAGACCCTTGCGTAAGCCGACGGCCTTCCGGGTGTCCTGAGTGGACGACGTGCCGAGCAAGCCGCTCGACGCACCGACGGTGACGATTATCGGATGCGTACAGGCGGACGTCGTGATGAGTCCGGTCACCGACCTGCCCTCGCCCGGGGGCACGCTGCTGACCGACCAGATGGCGGTCCGGGTCGGCGGCGCCGGCGCGAACGCCGCACTGGCCTCGGCCGAGGCCGGCCTGGACGTGCGGCTCATCGGATGCATCGGAGAGGATCAGCTCGGCGGGTGGATGCGTGACCAGCTCACGCTCGCAGGTCTCGCGGACGAGCTAGTCGTGGCCGCGGGCGAGGCGAGCGGGCTGACGGTCGTGCTCGAGTCGCCGGCGCGCGACCGGACGTTCCTCACCTACCTCGGCGTCAACGCCTCGTGGGAATCGTCGATGATCCCCGACGATGCGCTCACGTGCGACAACCTGCTGCTGTGCGACTACTTCGTCGCCCCACGCCTGCGAGGCCAAGCGGCGAGGCGGCTGCTCGACACCGCCCACGCCCGTGGAGCGCGCACCTTCTTCGACACCACCTGGGACCCCGACGGCTTCCCCGGCGAGACCCGCACCGAGGTGAGTGAGCTGCTCCCGTCGGTGGACGTGTTCCTGCCCAACGAGGTCGAGGCGTGCGCGCTCGCGAATACGCCCGGGGACGCGGTGGCGGCGGCGCGCGCGCTCCAGGCCGTGTCGGGCGGGTGGGTGGTGGTCAAGCGCGGACCGTCCGGGTGCTTCGCGGTCGGGCCGGGCGGCGTCGAGCTCGGGGTACCGGCGCCGGCGGTCGACGTCGCCGACACCACGGGCGCCGGCGACGCCTTCAACGCCGGCCTCATGCACGCGCTCGCGCTCGGGACGGGGTGGCGCGATGCGCTCGCGAGCGCGGCGCAGTTCGCGACGACGATCATCTCGCGGCCGTCGGATAACCGGTATCGGATCGGGGTGGCGGGATGAGGGGCGCGGCGCGGTGAAGCTTTCCGTCATCGGAGCCGGCTCCACCTACACGCCGGAGCTCGTCTCCGGGCTGATGCGCGAGCGCGACCGTGTCGGCGCGCACGAGCTCGTTCTCCACGACGTCGATGCCGAGCGCCTCGACGTGGTCGGCGGGCTGTCGCAGCGGATCCTCGAGCGCCAGGGCTTCGCCGGCGCGCTCGAGCTGACCGGCGAGCTCGACCGGGCGCTCGACGGCGCCGACGTCGTCCTGATCCAAATTCGCGTCGGCGGCCAGGCCGCGCGGCTGCGTGACGAGACCATTCCGGCGGCGTGTGGTTGCGTCGGCCAGGAGACGACCGGCGCCGGCGGGCTCGCGAAGGCGATGCGGACGGTCCCGGTCGTGCTCGAGATCGCCGGGCGGGCGCGCGAGCTCGCCTCGGGCGATGCCTGGATCGTCGACTTCACCAATCCCGTCGGGATCGTTACGCGAGCGTTGCTCGACGCCGGTCATCGTGCGATCGGCCTGTGCAACGTCGCGATCAACTTCCAGCGCCAGATCGCGTTGCATCTCGGTGTGCCCCCGGCGAGGGTTTTGGTCGACCAGGTCGGTCTGAACCATCTCACTTGGATTCGCTCGGTCTGGGTCGACGGGCGCGACGTCCTCCCCGACGTGATCGATGGGTTCGGCGATGCGCTGGCCCACGAGATCGGGCTGCCGCGGTCGCTGATCGAGGCTCTGGGTGCGATCCCGTCCTACTACCTTCGCTACTTCTACGCCGAGCGCGAGGTCGTCCAGGAGCAGAAGATGACCAAGCCGCGCGCTCAGAGGGTGGCCGAGATCGAGCGCGGCCTTCTGGATCTGTACCGCGATCCGTCGCTGGCCGAGAAGCCCGCGCTGCTCGACCAGCGTGGCGGGGCGTTCTACAGCGAGGCTGCTATCGCGCTCGTCGCATCGCTGCTCGCCGACACCGGCGATGTGCAGGTGGTCGATGTGCGGAACGGCGGCACGCTGGTCGGCCTGGCCGAAGACGACGTGGTCGAGGTGCCGGCGCGGATCCGGCGGGGGGGCGCGGTCCCGGTGGCGCAACGGCCGCTCGCGCCCGAGCTGCTCGGCCTGGTCCAGCATGTCGCGGGCTACGAGCGGCTCGCGGCGTCCGCCGCGGCGAACGGCGATCACGAGGCCGCGCGGCTGGCGCTGCTCGCGCATCCGCTTGTTCGCGAGTACCGCTTGGCTTCCACCCTGAGCGAGCGGATGCTTGCCGCGGACGGCCGGCCGTCGCTGTCCCGCGCCCGGTCATGACCGCCGACGGGCTCGTGCTCGCGATCGACGGGGGCGGCGTCAAGACCGACCTCGCGCTGCTCGATGCTCGCGGTGAGCTGCTGGCGTTCGTGCGCGGCGGGCGGAGCCAGGCCTACTACCTCGGAGTCGACGGCTGCGTCGAGGTGCTCGAGGATCTCCTTGACCGCGCGATCCTGGAGGCGGGCCTCGGGACGCTCGAGCGTCCGTTCGCCGCGACCGCGCAGGTCCTGCTCGCCGGCGTCGATCTGCCCGAGGAGCTGTCCGCGCTGAGCGGTCGCATCGAACGGCAGAACTGGACCGAACGGCTCGTCGTCGGCAACGACACGCTTGCGCTGCTCCGCGCCGGCACCGACCGCCGCTGGGGGGTCGCGGTCGTGTGCGGTACGGGAATCAACTGCGTCGGGGTAGGCGGGCGGGGATCGGGTCCACGAGAGGCGAGGTTTCTCTCGTTCGGGCCGGTGTCCGGCGATTGGGGCGGCGGCATGGACGTCGGCATGGCCGCGCTGGCCGCCGCTGTACGCGGCGCCGACGGGCGCGGCGAGCAGACGGTGCTCGAGCAGGCGGTGGCGGCTCACTTTGGTCTCGGAGACCCATTCGAGGTCGCGCGGGCCTTCCATCTGCAGGAGTTGCCGACGGCGCGGCTCGGCGAGCTCGCGCCGGTCGTGCTCGGCGCGTGCGACGAGGATCCAGTCGCGGCGAGCATCGTGCGCCGGCTCGCGGATGAGGTGGTCGCGTTCGCGTGCGCCGCCATCCGCCGGCTGGAGCTAACCGGGGCCGATCCGGACGTCGTTCTCGGCGGGCGCCTGCTCACCGCGGTCTCGCTGAGCGTGGTCGAGACGATCGCCCAGGAGGTGCAGCAGGTCGCGCCGGCCGCGCGCGTGCTCGTCTCGCCGAGCGAGCCGATCGTAGGCGCGGCGCTGCTGGGGCTCGATGAGCTCGGCGCCGACGCGACCGCTCTCACGCGCGCACGCGCTGAGCTCAACGCGGCGGTCGCCGGGGGATCAGCCGCCGTCGTCGATTGACTCGGATAGCAGCGTCGCCACGTCGACCACGCGTAGGTCGGCGCCGGCGCTCTGCACGCCGTCGTCGAGCATGACCGTGCAGAACGGGCACGCGACCGCGAGCGTGCCGGCGCCGGTCGCGGCGGCCTCGCGGACGCGCTCCTCGTTGATCGGCTTGCCCCGCTCCTCCATCCACATGTGGGCGCCGCCGGCGCCGCAGCAGAACGTCTGCTTGCGCGAGCGCTTCATCTCGGTGGGCGTCCCGATCGCGTCGACGATCCGTCTCGGCGCCTCGACCACATCGTTGTGGCGCGCGAGGTAACAGGAGTCGTGGTAGGTGATCGGCAGCCCTCCGGTCTTCTTGGCGGGCTTGATCCGGCCGTCGCTGACGAGGTTCGACAGCAGCTCGGAGTGGTGGACGACCTCGTAGCGCCCGCCGAAGTCCGGGTACTCGTTGGCGATCGTGTTGAAGCAGTGCGGGCAGCCGGTGACGATCTTCGTGATTCCGGCCTCGTTGAGCGTCTCGACGTTTTGCTCGGCGAACGCCTGGAACACGTACTCGTTGCCGATCCGCCGTGCGGGGTCGCCGGTGCAGCTCTCGCGCGGGCCGAGGATCGCGAAGTCGAGGCCGGCGTTCTGGAGCAGCTTCGCGGTGGCCTCCGCGGTCTTGCGCGCGCGCTCGTCAAACGAGGACGCGCACCCCACCCAGTACAGGTACTCGGGGGCGGGGTCGCCCGGCTCGAGCACCTTGACGCCGAGGCCGGCCGCCCAATCGGCGCGTTCTGACTGCGCCTTGCCCCACGGGTTCGACGCGCGCTCGACGTCGCGGAGCATCTGCTCGGACTCGCTCGGGAAGCTCGACTCGACCATCACCAGGTGCCGGCGCAGGTCGACGATGTGGTCGATGTGCTCGATCGAGACCGGGCACGCCTGCACGCACGCGCCACAGGTCACGCAGTCCCACACCATGTCCGCCGGCACCGCCTCGCCGACGAGCGGCGTCTCCTCGTCCTGCGCGAGCACGAGGTCGCGCAGTCCCATGATCACGAGCTTCGGGCTGAGGGTCTTGCCGGTGGCGAACGCCGGGCACGCGTCCTGGCAGCGGCCGCACTCCGTGCACGAGAACGTGTCGAGCACCTGCTTCCAGGTGAGGTCGGGTGCGGTGCCGGCGCCGAATCTCAAGTCTTCCTCCGGGACGTCCGGGTCATCGAACTTGAGGGGTTCGAGCCGGCCTTTGGACCGGGTGCGCCCGAACCATACGTTGACCGCGGCGACGAAAATGTGGAGGTGCTTGGAGCGGGGGAGGTAGGCGAGGAAGCCGAGGATCGTGAGCACGTGGATCCACACGAACACGCGCTCGAGCACCCTCGTCGTCTGGTTGTCGCCGAACAGGTGCGACAGGGCTTTGGACACCGGGGACCAGCTCGCGGGCCATTCGTTCAGGTGGAGCGCAATCCGGGTCGCGTGCCACAGCAGCAGGCTGATCACGATCGTCGCGATCAGCGCGAGGATCAGGTCGGCCTCGCCGAGATGGCTGCCGTCGAACCGCCGTGGCTTTTGCACCTTGCGGATCCACAGCGCCCCGACCACGCCGGCGAGCACGAGCACGCAGAAGATGTCGACGAGCAGCGCGTACCACCCCTGGTGGCCGAGCCACGGCAGCGTGTCGTGCTTGTCGACGAGCCCGATCAGCGCGATCAGAATCGTCGGGAGGAGCACCGTGAAGCCCCAGAAGATGAACGCGTGCAGCAGCCCCGGGACGAGCTTCTGGAGCAGCTTGCTCTGCCCGAGCACGATCTCGGCCTCGTTGCGCGCGCGGCGCGGGACGTCGCCGGTTCGCCTGGTCGGCGCCGCTTTCTGTACGAGTCCTGCGAGCAGGCGGACGCGCGTGAAGAACAGCGTGCCGCTGACAGCGAGAGCGGCGGCCAGCGCCAGCGCGGAGATCAGCGAGGCTATCCGCCGCTCCCGGATGCACCGCCGGATGCGCCGCCGACACTTCGCGTCCTGCGGATCTCGGCCGAGATCGCGGGGACGACCTCGTGGAGATCACCGATCACGGCGTAGTCGGCGCTGGCGAAGATCGAGGCCTCGGCGTCGGGGTTGATCGCCATCAGCTTCTTGGCGCCCTTGCACCCGGCCATGTGCTGGGTTGCGCCGCTGATCCCGCACGCGATGTAAAGCGACGGCGAGATCTTGGTCCCGGTCTGGCCGACCTGATCGGTGTGGGGTCGCCAGCCGGCGCTCGTCACCGCGCGCGAGCACCCGACCGCCGCACCGAGCAGCGCCGCGAGTTCCTCGATCACCACAAAGCCCTCGGCCGAGCCGACCCCGCGCCCGCCCGACACGACCACGTCGGCGTCCGCGAGCGATACGCCGGCGGCAACGGTCTCGACGCGCTCGGACACGCGGACTCTTGCGTCGGACGCCGCCGGGACGAGCTCGATGTCGGCGCTCTCCTCCGCGGCGGCGACCGCGTGCGGCGCCACCGTGAGCAGCGCCGGCGAGCCGTGAAGCCGCGCCTCCTCGAGCAGGCTTCCACCCCACCGCACGCGGGTCAGCGTGAGCGGGTCACCGGACGTCGCGGCCGTGCAGTTCGCGGCCATCGGCTGGTCGAGCATCGCCGCGACGTGGGCGAGCACCTCGTTGCCGCGCTCGGTTCCGGGCGCGACGACCACGGTCGGAGTGCGCTCACCCGTGACGCCGGCGAGCGCGGTCGCCCACGCGTCAGGGGAATAGCCTTGCGGGTCGTCGATCCCGACCGCTTCTACCTCGCCCCCGAGGCCACGCGCGAACGCCAACGCCTGGCGGTATAGCTCGTCGTCGGAGCGCTCGGCGAACAGCAGGATCATCGCCTAGACCAGCCCCAGGTCGTGGAGGACGGTCACGACCGCCGGCGCCGCGTCGGCGCCGTTGCCGAGCACCTCGGCCTGCTTGCCCGATCCCGGCGGGAGCGTGAGCTTGACCATCTCGAGCCTCGGTTCCGGCCGGGTTGGCGTCGAGCTCGTGAGCGGCTTGCGCTTGGCCCGGAGCCGCCCCGGAACCGACGGGTAGCGCGGCAGGTTCAGCCCCTCCTTGACGGTCACGACCGCCGGCGTAGGGAGGACGTACACGTCCCGGCCGCCCGGGACCTCCTGCTCGCAGCTGACCTGCCCGTCGTTCACGGTGATGCCCTTGACGCCGGTGACGACCGGGAAGCCGAGCTTGTGCGCGACGCGGATCGCCACCTGGTAGTTGCCGGCGTCGGCGGACTCGTTGCCGAACAGGATCAGGTCCGGTGGCTCGGGCTCGTCGCGGATCGCGTCCACGATGGCGGTTGCGGTCGCCTGCGGGTCCCACTCCCCGCCGTCGGTCACGAGGTGGACAGAGCGGTCGACCCCGAGCGCCATCATGTCGCGGAGCTGCTCCTCGGCCTCGGGCGGGCCGAGCGTGAGCACCGTCGAGGAGCCGCCGTGCTGCTCGATCAGGCGGACCGCCTCCTCGGCGCCGCACTCCTCGTGGGGGCTGACCGTGAAGCCGAGGTGGCGCGTCGAGATCGCTCGCTCGTCGTCGGTGAGGACGATCTTGCCACCGGTCAGGGGCACGCGCTTGACGCACACCAGGATGTTCATTTCAGTTGCGAATCCGCGAGTTGTCCGGGTCGAACACAGCGGTCGAGTCGTTCGTCACGACGGTAACCGGATAGCGCTCGCCCATGTACTCGACCGCGAGTTCGTTGCCCACCACGGCGTGCTCAGGCGGCAGGTAGCCCATCAGGATGTACTTGCCCAGCGACGGTCCCGAGCCGGCGCTCGTGACGTAGGAACGGCGGCCCTTGCGGTCGGTGATCGATTCGCCGTCGCGCGTGAGGATCGGCTCGTGACCGAGCATGTAGCGCTTGACCCCGGACTCCGAGGTGTGGTCATCGACGGTGATGGTGCACATGATCGCGGCCGGCTCCTCCTCGCGGTGGCGCATGTGCGCCTCCTTGCCGACGAAGTCCTGGTCCTTGACCTTGCCCCAGGCCATGCCGGCCTCGACCACGTTGAAGTCGCCCTCGAGCTCCGCGCCGTAGGCGCGGTAGCACTTCTCGAGGCGTCCGGTTGTCCCGTAGACGCCGATCCCCGCCGGGATGATCCCGTGCGGCGCGCCGGCCTCGGCGACGATGTCCCACAGCCGGGCGCCCTGCTCGATCGGGACGTACAGCTCCCATCCGAGGTCGCCCACGTAGGAGATGCGGGACGCCAGCAGGGAGACCGGGCCGATCTCGATCTCCTTGCAGCGGGCGAACGGGAAGGCTGTGTGCGAGATATCCGCGCTCGTCACGCTCTGCAGGATGTCCCGTGCACGCGGGCCCCAGAGGCCGAGCGTGGTGAACGAGTTGGTCTGGTCGTGGATCTGAGCCGACCCGTCGTCGGGGAGGTGGTCGGCGAACCACTTCTTGTCCGACATCCCGTAGGCGCCACCGGTCACGATCCGGAACACGTCCTCAGCGATGCGCATGATCGTCAGGTCTTGCTTGAAACCACCGCTCGGGGTGAGCAGCGGCGTGTAGACGACCCGACCGATTGGCACGTCCATCTGCCGCATGGCGACCCTTTGGACCGTTTGCAGTGCGCCGGGTCCGGTCACGTCGAAGATCGCGAATGCGGTCAGGTCGATCATCGCTGCGCGGTCGCGCATCGCGAGATGCTCAGCGTTGATGATCGGCGACCACCACCGCGACTCCCACTCGGCCTCGCGCCTGGTGACCCTGTCGCCGTACTCGTGCAGCAGCGGGGCGTTGGACTCGTACCAGTTCGGCCGCTCCCAGCCGGCGCCCTCGATGAACACCGCGTTCAGCTCGCGTTCGCGCTCGTAGAAGGGGGAGAGGCGGACGCGGCGGTCCGACTCCCACTGCTCGCCCGGGTGGACGATCCCGTACATCTTGTTGAAGCCCTCGCTTGCGCGGGAGACGATGTGGGTCCGGGTCTTCTGGCTCGGGTAGGCGCGCGCGATGTTCGACTCGAACACGTCGATCTCGGACTCGCCGTGGACGATCAGCTCGGCGACCGTCTTGCCGGAGCCAGGCCCTTCCTTGATCCAGATCGCCGCCGCTGACCACAGGCCCTTGACCTCGGGCGTCTCGCCGAGCAGCGGCATCCCGTCGTAGGTGACCGACAGCACTCCGTTGATCGCGTACTTCACGCCGACCGACTCGTCGCCGACGATCTCGGGCATCAGCTCAAGCGCAAGCTCCATCTGCGGGTCGAAGTCTTGTTGGGTGAACGGAAGCTCTGTCGGGGTGAGCGCGGACTCTTCGATCGACGGAATCTCGTCGGCGGTCAGGGTGATCGGGCGATGGGCGTAGGACCCGATCTCGAGGCCGGTGCCCTCCTGGCGCTCGTACATGTTGGTGTCGACGTCGCGGACGATCGGGTACTCGATCATTCCCTTCGTGTTCGCGAACCGCGGCACCGGCCCGATGTCGATCATCTGGTGGACCATCGGCGTCAGCGGGATCGAGGCGCCGGCCATCCGCGCGATGCGCGGGCTCCACGCGCCACAGGCGATCACGATGATGTCGGCGTCGAAGTCGCCTCTGGTTGTCTTGACCCGGGTCGCGCGGCCGTGCTCGACGTCGATGCCCAGGACCTCGGTGTTGGCCGACACCTTCATGCCCGCCTCGATCGCGCGCTCGCGCATGATCGTGCCAGCGCGAAGCGAGTCGACCACGCCGGCGCCCGGAGTGAAGAAGCCGCCGATGAACAGCTGCTCGTTGATGAAGGGGACCCTGTCCTTGATCTGCTGCGGCGTCAGCATCTCGACCGGCTCGATGCCCCAGGACTTCGCGGACACGACGCGGCGCGTGAGCTCCTGCATCCGCTCCTCGGTGCGCGCGATCTCGATGCCGCCGCTCTCGACGAACACCCCGAGATCCTTGTACTGACGCATGCTCTCGAGCGTCAGCAGCGTCATCTCCTTGGAGTGGTCGACCGGGAAGATGAAGTTCGACGCGTGGCCGGTCGACCCGCCCGGGTTCGGCAGCGGTCCCTTGTCGATCATCGTCAGGTCTGTGACGCCCAGGCGGGTGAGGTGATACGCGAGGCTGTTGCCCACGATCCCCGCGCCGATGACGACTACTCGCTTGTTAGCTCCTGCGCCGGCCATGCGTGTTCCGCTCCTGATATATCAGATGGATGCCACGAGTGGGGTTTTGGTGGCAGGCGGGTGGGGCCGGAGGTTCTTGCGGTCGGCCGAGATGCAACGGTCAGCGTTGCGGTGGCGGTTAACGGCACACTCGACGCGCCCGCCGGCTCGAGTGTCGCGAAAGCCGCGATATGCGCGGCTTTCGTCGCTTTCGAGCTCAGCGAGTCGTCGAGTGCGACGTTGGCCGCCCTGAATTCCGGTGTATCGGGGCGGGGCGGGCGGTGGCGCGGTGGCGCGGGACGGTGGCGTGCCGGCTAGCGACGCGGCTGCGGGCGGTGGCGCGGGGCCGGTGGCGCGCCGGCTAGCGACGCGGCTGCGGGCGGTGGCGCGGAGCCGGTGGCGCGCCGGCTAGCGACGCGCCATCTGGCGCCGGCGCTCGGCGCGGGACACCTGTTTCCTCGGCGCCACCGGCTCGGCCGGGCCTTCGACCCGGATCAGGCGGATGGCGGTGAGGATCGCGAGCAGGGTCATGATCGTCGCGCTGCCGAGGCACCACTGGCAGTAGGCGTGGATCGTGAACGCCTCGCGATAGGTGAGGTACATGCTGAACAGGAACCCGATCAGGGCGAGGCCGAAGCCGATCGCTCGGCCGGTGTCGCCGCGGAGCGCGAGCGAAAAAAGGATCCCGATGTAGCCGGCGAGACCGAGCGTCGCCACCGGGATGCCGACGAGCTTCGAGTAGACCGAGTGCTGGACGGTCTCGCAGCCGCCGCTCGAGAGGCAGAGGACGTTCAGCTTCGCGTAGTGCGTATAGGTCAGGTAGGTCCCGATCCCGATCCCGATCACCGACAGGATCCCGATCGCGATCTTCAGCCGCCGATCGACAGTCGAGGTCCGGGGAACGGCCGCGCTGGTCGCGGTGGCGGTCACGAGACCTGCTTGATCGCCTGCTGGAGTTGGGCGTAGGTGGGCACGGCCGCGCTTGCGGCTGCCTGGCCCTTCGGACCCTTGAAGATCAGCGTGGGCGTTCCGCTGACGCCAATGCTGCGGGCTTCCGATTGGTCGGAACTGACCTGGGTGGTCAGGGCGGTGTCGTTCCGGTCGGATTCCCATTTGGTCAGGTTCAGGCCGGTGACCTGTCGGGCCAGCTGGTCCAGGTACTTCTCATTCACATAGCCCGTGTCCTCTTGTCCCTGCTGGCGGTAGAAGAGCTCCGTGAATTGCCAGAACAGGTTCTGCCTGCCGGCGGCGAGGCCGGCGACCTGCTGTGTCGGGAAGATGTTCGGATTGGGGCCGTTGCAGGTGGCCGTGCAGAACGACTTGTAGACGACCTGGACCTTGCCCTGGCGGACGTCCTTGCTGACCAGCTCAGGGAAGCCGCCCTGGAGTGTGAACGCCTGGCAGACGGGGCACTCGTAGTCGCCGAAGTAGGTCATCGTGACCGGCGCCTTGGGATTCCCGAGGCGGGCGCCCGACTGTGGGATGCCGGCGAGAAGCTTGTCGACCGACGTGACCGTGGCGTTCTGAGTGGTGCCGGTCTGGATGCCGCCCTTCTTGCTGCCGGAACTGCTGATGAAGATCAGCGCGACGACGACGATCACCGCCGCGACGACGATGCCGCCGATCGTCCTCAGCCGTCGGTCACGCCGGGCGCGTTCCGCGCGGTCGCGCTCCTCGGCGAGGCGGCGGGCACGTGCCTCTTCCTTCTGCTTGGTTCGGGAAGCCATCTTCGTAGGCGCGCCCGGGGCGCGTTCGACGTGAGGATAGCGGGACATATGGGGGGTCAGCCCCGTCCGGCGCACGTCTTCATCACCTCTTCAACTTCTCTGGGAGCGTTCCGCTCGGCGAGGCCTCGGCAGCCGACCCACCGCGGCCATATCCCCAACCGACCTCGGCGCCCGGGTGCCTGCTTAACCGCTTTTTGCGTGTAAACATCCTGTGACCGGGATGCTGTCCGGTGTGCTTTCGACTACGGGGTGAACTACAGTGCCGCCCATGTCGCGTGATATCAGCGACGGGCAATCGGGGGGACAGGCTTCCCCGCAGCGCGCCCAGGCCAGGCTTCGTGTGGCGGTGATCGACCGCGACCCGGGGTTCATGCAGGTATTGGCGAACCGTCTCGGGGCGCTCGGGTGCGATCACCGCGCCCTGTCGAGTCCGGCGACGGTCGAAACGCTCGTATCGATGCGGCTGAACGCGCTCGTGCTCGATCTGTCGGTCATCGGTCCCGACAGCTGGGACTATGTAGAGCGCGTATGCGGGCGCCTGCCAGGCCTTGCCGTGATCGTCTGCACAGGTCCGTCGTCGGTGGCGCAGCGAGTTCGCGGACTCCGGCTCGGCGCCGACGCGTGGATGACGAAGCCGTGCCATCCGGAGGAGCTGATCTGCGTGATCGAGGCCGCCGTGCGGCGGCACCGGCGCCAGGACCTGCCTCAGATCGACGTCGCGGCGACGATCGGGGAGATCACGATCCGGCCGGATCTTTACCAGGCCTACGTTGGCGAGCACAGCCTAGAGCTCACCGCGCGCGAGTTCGAGATCCTGCAACTGCTTTCTCAGTCTGACCGCGTGCTGCGCCGCGAGGAGATCTACGAGCGGGTGTGGGGCTACGCGATGGCGCACGGAGACCGCTCGGTCGACGTGTTCGTCCGCAAGCTCCGCCAGAAGCTGCGTGCGATATCGCCGTCCTGGAGTTACATCCACACGCACTTCGGGGTTGGCTACAGATTCGCCCCCGAGCTCGAGGCGGACGAGATCGAAGTACGCGCCAATGCAGTAGAGCCACCGGCCGCGTTGCCGGCAGCGCTCGCGCGCTGATCTGAGGACCGCGCCACGGCCCGAGCGGCCGGCCCTCGGTACCTGCGGTCGGGGTCAGATCAGCTACTTCGATCACAGGTTGTTCACATCGTCGTTACGTTTCGATAACGCGCGGCCGGGTCACGGACGCGAGCATCGGCCGCCATGCCGGCGATCGCCAGGTCGAGCAGCGAGGTCATCGAGGTCGGCCCGCTCCAGATCCTTCCCGAGGAGCATCTCGCGCGGGCGAACGGCCGCGCTCTGGTTCTCTCAATTCGGGAACTGCGCCTGCTGACTGAGCTCGGCCGCCGCGCGGATCGAATCATGCCGCGCGAGGAGCTGTTCCGTCTTGTCTGGGGTCGCGAGATGCGGGCGGGCGACAGGTCGGTCGACGTGTACGTGCGGAAGCTCCGCGTGAAATTGGAGGACGCGCTTCCCGGGTGGCGGTTCATCCATACGCACTTCGGCTTCGGGTACCGATTGGCGGCTGAGCCGGCACAGAACGTAAACGATCGGTTCACATCTGGATAACACCCCACCCGATCGTTGGACCGACACTCTGGCGCACACCTAGTGAAGGAGACGCAACTTTGAAACCACGACGTATCGCAATTCTCGCCGTCGTGGCCGCCTCGTCGCTCGCCATTGCGGCGTGCGGCTCGAGCAGCAACAGCACCAGCTCGAGCTCGGGCGGCTCCGGCTCCAGTTCCTCAAGTGGGTCGAGCAGCAGCGGCGGAAGCTCGACCGTCAACGGGGCCGGCTCCACGCTGGCCGCCCCGATCTACCAGCAGTGGGCCTCGGCGCTGAAGAGCCAGGGCGTCACGCTCAACTTCAACCCTGTTGGCTCGGGCACCGGCATCGCCGACCTTCAGACCGCCACCGTCGACTTCGCCGGGAGCGACCCCGCGCTCAAGCCGAGCGACAAGTCGGCCATGAAGGGGGCGGTGCTCCAGTTCCCGGTCGCCGCAGGCGCGATCACCGTGTCGTACAACCTGACGGGGGTCAAGAGCGGCCTCAAGCTCGACGGCCCGACTATCGCCAAGATCTACCTGGGCCAGATCAAGACCTGGGACGACCCAGCGATCAAGGCGCTGAACCCGGGGGTGAGCCTGCCGAGCACGTCGATCACGGTCGTCCACCGCTCGGACTCCTCCGGTACGACAGAGGGCTTTACCGGGTTCCTGTCTGATACCGACCCGACCTGGAAGTCGCAGATCGGCTCGGACAAGGAGGTCAAGTGGCCGACCGGCACGGGTGCGGCCAAGAACGCAGGCGTGGCCGCTGCCGTCAAGCAGACCTCAGGCGCGATCGGCTACGTCGAGCAGGCGTATGCCCTGGTGAACGGATTCACGTACGCCGCGGTCAAGAACTCCGGCGGCGCTTACGTCCTGCCGTCGATCCCCAACACGTCTGCCGCGTTCCTGGGCGTCCAGGTGCCCGCGGATCTCGGGATCAGCACGATCAACTCGCCGAACCCGGGGGCCTACCCGATCGTGTCGCAGACGTTCCTCGACGCGTACAAGGATCCGTGCAAGGACGGTGGGACCAGCGCGTCGGTCGCGAGCGGCCTCAAGAAGTTCCTCACGTACGCATTCGGCGCCGGGCAGCAGACGCTCGGAGCCGGCTCGAATCAGCTGCCGTACGCGCCGGTGCCCTCGTCGCTGGCCGGCAAGGACAACACGCAGCTGGCCACGATGGTCTGCAACGGATCCCCGATCTCGTAGGGATTCGTAGTGGAGGCAAGCGCCACCACCGCCACCGGCGGCCGCTCGAGTCTCGAGCGGTCGCCGGCGTCGCGGCTTCCGGACCGCGTCCTGAAGTGGGGATTGACCACTCTCGCGGCCCTGATTCTCGTCCTGCTCGCGTATTTCTTCATCCGCCTGATCGGGGAGTCGAGCAGGACGTTCAGCACATACGGGCTGAACTTCATCTTCGCGAACGACTGGGATCCGGCACACGCGATCTACCACGGGCTGCCGCTGGTGGTCGGCACGCTGGTCACGTCCGCGATCGCGCTCCTGATCGGCGTCCCGGTAGCCGTCGCGGCCGCGATCTACGTCAACGAGCTTTGCCCGCGCCGTCTCCGGACTCCGTTGACGATCCTCGTCGACCTGCTGGCGGCGGTGCCATCGGTCGTGTACGGACTATGGGGGATCTTCGTGCTGGCGCCGAAGATCCTGCCGGCGGAGCAATGGTTCGCGAACACGTTCTCGTTCATCCCGTTCATCGGGGGCGGCACGGCGACCGACCCCAACTACTTCATCGCGGGCCTCATCCTCGCGATCATGATCCTGCCGATCGTCTCGGCGATCTCCCGCGAGGTCATCGCCACCGTCCCGCTTGAGAACAAGGAGGCTGCGCTTGCTCTGGGGGCGACGCGCTGGGAGATGATCCGGATATCCGTGCTGCCGTACTCCCGGCCCGGCATCACCGGCGGAGCGATGCTCGGGCTGGGCCGCGCGATCGGCGAGACGATCGCGGTGGTGCTGGTGATCGGCAACGCGTCGGTGATCGGCGGCCACCTGTTCAACCAGGGTTACACGCTGGCGGCGGTGATCGCGAACGAGTTCGGGGAGGCGGCCAATACGCCCGCTCACAGCTCGGCGCTGTTCGCCGCCGGACTGGTCCTGTTCGTCTTGACGCTGATCGTGAACATCTTCGCCCGCTGGTTCGTCGTGCGCGGCACTCGCGGTCGCAGGCACGGCGGCGATACTGTCGTCGCCGCTCAGGCCGCCGCCGTAGGGGAGGTCGGATGAGCACGGTGGCTTCATCGCTTCCCCACGTGAGTGGCCGCAGGCGGCGCACCGACAAGGTGATGCGCGCGGTGCTCCTGATCGCGACGCTGATCGCGCTCGTCCCGCTGGTGCTGATCATCTACTTCTTGCTCCAGCACGGCCTGAAGGCATTGAGCGGGGACTTCTTCACGACCGATCCGAACGGGAACTTCTTCGGCAGCCCGGGCGGCATCAAGAGCGCGATCCTCGGGACGCTCGAGATCGTCGGGCTGGCGACGATCATCTCGGTGCCGATCGGGATCGGCGTCGCGCTGTACCTCGTGGAGTACGGCAAGCAGTCGCTGTTCGCGAACATCGTCCGCTACTTCATCGACGTGATGACCGGCGTGCCGTCGATCGTGTTCGGGCTATTCATCTACATCGTGCTCGTGATCAGCCACACGGGCGGTTCGTCGTTCGCCGCCTGGAAAGGCGCACTCGCGGTTGCGTTGCTGATGCTCCCGATCGTCGCGCGCTCGGCGGAGGTCGTTCTGCTGCTCGTACCCGACAACCTGCGCGAGGCCGCGCTGGCCCTCGGCGCTCCGCGCTGGCGGGTGGTGTGGCGCGTCGTCCTGCCGACGGCGGCGCCCGGCCTCTTGACCGGATCGCTGCTCGCGGTGGCCCGGGGGATGGGGGAAACCGCCCCACTGCTGTTCACGGTGGGCGCGACGTTCGTGACGTCATACAACCTCAATCAGCAGATGAACAATCTGCCCCTGCAGATCTTCACCGACATCACGAACCCGCGTCAGGCTGTGATCGATCGAGCCTGGGGCGCTGCCTTGACCCTCGTCGCGATCATCTTGATCCTGAACCTCCTGGCCCGACTCGTCTCTCGAAGGAGCCGCATGGCATGATCCCGCCAGAAACCTCGAGCAAGGACCAAACCGATATGTCAACCGCTGGGGGCCCCTCGGAGCGCTCGCAGGCGACGCCGCTGACGTCGTCGAGGCCGGCGGTCGTCAAGAAGGCGGGCCATGCTGTCAAGGTCAAGGACCTGAACGCGTATTACGGCTCGACCCGGAGCATCAAGGATGTGACGATTGACTTCCCGGCCAACCAGGTCACGGCCTTGATCGGGCCGTCCGGCTCGGGTAAGTCGACGGTCGTGAGGTGCATCAACCGCATGCATGAGGAGATCCCCGGCGCACGCGCGGAGGGGACGGTGATGCTCGACGATCTCGACGTCTACAGCCCCGAGGTCGACGTGACGGCGGTACGGCGCGCTATCGGCATGGTCTTCCAGAAACCCAATCCGTTCCCGACGATGTCGATCTTCGACAACGTCGCCGCGGGGCTGCGGCTGACCGGCACCAAGAGCCGTGACCTCACCGAGCTGGTGCACCGCTCGCTGCAATCGGTCGGGCTGTGGGACGAGGTCAAGGATCGTCTGAGCTCACCGGGCATCGGTTTGTCCGGCGGCCAGCAACAGCGGCTGTGCATCGCACGGACGGTGGCGATCGAGCCCGAGGTGATCCTCATGGACGAGCCGGCGTCCGCGCTCGATCCGATCTCCACGCTGAAGATCGAGGAGCTGGTCGACGAGCTCAAGGAGCGCTACACGATCGTGATCGTGACCCACAACATGCAGCAGGCGGCGCGCGTGGCCAATTCGACCGTGTTCATGCTCGAGGGCGAGGTCATCGAGCACGACGAGACGAACAAGATCTTCACCAACCCAACGGACGAACGGACCGAACGCTACGTGACCGGAAAGTTCGGGTAGGGGGTCGGTTATGCAGGAGACACGGCATCAGTTCCACGAGCAGCTCCGCGCGCTCGAAGCCCAGGCACTCGACGGACTCGACATCGTTATCCAACAGCTCGACCGCGCGCTCGAGTCGATCTCCTACCAGGACGTCGAGCTCGCCGGCATGGTCGTCGCCGACGACGACCGGATCGACGGACGGTACCTCGAGGTCCACCAGGGGATCCTGTCGCTGCTGGCCCGGCAGGCGCCGGTTGCCGGCGACCTGCGGATCGTGGCCGCACTGCTGCACGTGATCCGCTGCGTCGAGCGGATGGGCGACCAGTGCGTCAACATCGCCAAGCTCGTGCCGCTGTCGGGCTATGAGGCCCCGAAGGACAAGGACATCCTCGACGCGATCGAGCGGATGGGCCGCCTCGCGCGCTCGCAGGTGTCGCAGGCCAAGCAGGCTTTCGCCGGGCGCAACGTCGAGCTCGCGCAGGACATGGTGCGCCAGGACACCGAGATCAATCGGCTGAACCGGGCGATCTTCCGCCGCGCGGTCGAGGTCGGCGACAACCTCGAGCTCCGCGAGTGGGCGATGTTCATGATCCTCGTCGCGCGCTGCCTCGAGCGGGTCGGCGACAACACCGTCGACATCGCCGAGCAGACGGTGTTCGTGGTGACGGGCCTGTTCCGCGAGTTCGCCGACGCCTCGACGCCCCACGAGGCCGCGCCGGCCCCCTAGCTCCACGAGCCGAGCGGCGCAGGCTTTATCCTCGCCCGGGAGTGGCTCAGCAGAAGTCCAGACGGCGCTCGCGCAAGCGGCGGGAACCAGGAGTGGCGGGCGCCTCGCCGGCGCCGGTGCGCCGTCAGCAGCCTGTCGAGCGTGGAGGCGGAGCGCGCCTCGCCGGGGATTCCAGGCCTCAGCACCGCCGCGGCGGTGCGCTCAGCACCTACGGGGATCGCCCGCCGGGCCCGTTCGGAGGCGTCCCGGTGTCCGAGATAGCGATCCTCTCCGGCATCGTCGCGCTGGTGTTCGGCGTGATCAATCAGGGCGGGCCAGTGTTGATCGCCGGTGTGGTTTTGTGCCTGCTCGGGGTGGTCGAGGTCACCGCGCGCGAGCACTTCTCGGGGTATCGCTCGCACACCGTGATGCTCGCCGCTGTCCCCGCCGTGGCGGCCGAGTTCGTGGTATCGGTGACCGTCGGAGGCGACGCGGTCCGAATCGTGCTGCTCCTCCCGGTGGCCGCAGTATTCGCGGTCTGCGCCGTGTTTCTCCAAAAGCGCTTTCTGGCCGCGCGCCAGGCGCGGATCGCCAAGCCTGCTAAGCAGTAGCGGTCGTTCTACCCGAGCGGAAGCGGGTCGCCGGCCTCGCTAAACGGCGACTCCGAGCCATCGAGCTGATCCTCGGGCCCGGTCGGCAGCGTGAGCGTGAAGATCGCGCCCCCGTCGGGAGCGTTGTCCGCCTCGACGGAGCCGCCGTGCTGCACCGCCGACTGGCGGACGATCGCGAGTCCGAGCCCGCTGCCCTGGCGGTGGCGGGAGTTCGCGCCCCGGAAGAACCGGTCGAACACGTACGGAAGGTCGGCCGGGTCGATCCCGGTGCCGTGGTCGCGCACGCGCACCCCGTGCTCGTCGACGGCCACCTCGACCAGCCCACCGGCCGTGGAGTGGTGAGCGGCGTTGTCGAGCAGGTTGTTGACCGCGCGAGCGAGCCGTTCGGGCATGCCGTCGACGACGACGGGCTCGAACGAGCTCTCGAACTGGATGTCGGGGAAGTCGCGCCGGGCGCGCGTAAGGCACTCGGCCACGAGGCGATCGAGTCGGACGTCCTCGGCCGAGGTGAGCGGAAGGTCGCCGCGGGCAAGCTCGATCACGTCCCCGATCAGCGCGCTCAGCTCCTCGCTCTGCTCGAGCACGTCGGCGAGCAGCCGGTGGCGGTCGTCGTCGCTCAGCCGATCGCCCGCCATCAGCACCTCGATGTTCGTCCGCAGGCTCGTGATCGGCGTGCGCAGCTCGTGCGACGCATCGGCGACGAGCTGGCGCTGGGCGCGGACGGACTCGTCGAGGGCGCCGCGCGAGACCTCGAGCCGCTCGATCATCGCGTTGAAGCGGGTCGCGAGCTGGCCTACCTCGTCGTCGGCGTGGTACTGGATGCGGCTGGTCAGGTCCTCGGTGTCGGTGATGTGCTGAGCGGTCTGCGCGACCTCGGCGAGCGGCGCGAGCACGCGCCGGGCGGCAAGGCGCCCGAGGCAGGCGGCGAGCGCGATTCCGCCGGCGCACAGAAGGAACAGCACCAGGCGCAGGTCCGCCAGGACGTTGCGGACGGGGGCGAGCGGCCGTGCCAGCTGCAACGCCGCCGGCTGGGACTCGAACTGGTTGCCGACGGTGACGGGGATGGTCAGCTCGCGCAGCACCGATCCGTTGACGTTCACGTCCTGGAGGAACGACCCGCCGCCGTTGCCGCCGGCGATCGACTGCACGTGACGGTCGAACGGGAGCTCGACGTTACCGTCGCTGCACACGACGCTCCCCTGCCCTGTCGTCACCTGCCAGATCGGCGCGCCGCCGCCGGCGATTCCGGGCGGCGCCGGGAGGTTGTTGCTGCTGGTTGAGCACCCGCGCAGCTGTGAGACTAGGTTGGCCTGTGACTGGAGCTCGTTGTCGACCTGGCCGAGCAGCTGGTCGCGGACGACCACGTAGACGACGATCGAGGCGAGCAGGATCGCCAGCGCGACGGCCGAGGCGCATGCGAGGGCAAGTCTTCGGCGCAGCGGCACTCCCCCGGACCTCCGTCAGTCCCGCAGCACGTAGCCCACGCCTCTGACGGTGTGCAGAAGGCGCGGCTCCTCGCCAGCTTCGGTCTTGCGGCGCAGGTAGCCCATGTACACGCCGAGCGCGTTGGAGGTCGGACCGAAGTCGTATCCCCACACGTTCTCGAAGATCGTCGAGCGGGTCAGCACCTGGCGTGGGTGGCGCATGAACAGCTCGAGCAGCAGGAACTCGGTCTTGGAGAGCTCGATCAGGCGATCGCCGCGCCGGACCTCGTGCGCAATCGGATCGAGCACGAGGTCGGCGTAGCGGAGGATCTCGCCGTCGGTGCCGTCGCCCGAGCGGCGCAGCAGCGCCCGCAGCCGGGCCTGCAGCTCCCTGAGCGCGAATGGCTTGACCAGGTAATCGTCCGCCCCGACGTCGAGCCCCTCGACGCGGTCGTCGACCGCGTCGCGCGCGGTCAGCATCAGGATCGGAGTCCGGTCGCCCGCCTGGCGCATCCGCCGGCAGACCTCGAGGCCGTCGAGCTTGGGCATCCCGATGTCGAGGATCACCGCGTCGGGCGGCGCCTTGGCGAGCGCGTCCAGCGCTTCCTCGCCGTCGCCGGCAAGCTCGACGTCATGGCGATCCAGTCGCAGCGCACGCTCCAGCGCCCGCCTCACGGCAGGCTCGTCGTCCACCACTAGTACGCGCGCCATGGGCGTAATTGTGGCGCGTCGAGCTAAGCGTTTGTGAAGACTCGGGGGATGGTGCCCCCGAGTCTCACTGGCTCTCAGGCGAGCGTGGGCGCCAGGCGGGCGGCGTCCCGGGCGCGCACGGCGCTCACGACGAGCGCGGCGGCGAGCACGACCGCGGCCCAGAAACCGAAGCCGAACAGGTCGAAGTGGATGTGGAACAGGAACTTCAGCGCGACAAATGCCGCGGCGGCCACCGCGAGTACGAGCCGGGTGGTCGCGCGACTCCCGCCGACCGCGGGGAGATTGGTATCGGTGAGACGCTCGACCGCCAGGTCGACGATCACCGCCAGCGCCGCCAGTAGCGCGAGCACGCCCAGCCAGCCGTCCGGCGAGCCCGTGCCGCTGCTTGTGGCCGACACGTGCAGTGTGCCGAAGCTGACGCTGATGTCGAACCACGGCAGGAACAACAGATCGATCGCCAACAGCAGCGCCGCCCCGGCCATGATCAGCTCGTCCCGCGTGAACTTGCTCAGGTCCATCACTGCCCCCTTGGTTGTTTGTCGAACTGAAAGATGGCGCGTTTGCCGCCGGTCTTTCTGACGATTCGCGAAACTCAGTGCGGGTGCCACGAACCAGGGACAAGGAAAAGCTCGAGAGCTACCGCGCCAAGCGCGACTTCGACACGACGTCCGAGCCCGCCGGCGCAGCGGACGGCGCCGGCGACCGTCAGCGATTCGTCGTACAGGAGCATCACGCCACCCGCCTGCACTGGGACCTGCGGCTCGAGCACGACGGGGTTCTCGCGTCGTGGGCGATCCCGAACGGCATCCCCGCCGATCCGAAGGACAACCGGCTAGCGGTTAGGACCGAGGACCACCCGCTCGAGTACCTCGAGTTCCATGGCGAGATCCCGAAGGGCCAGTACGGCGCCGGGACGATGACGATCTGGGACGAGGGCTCTTTCGACGTTCACAAGTGGGAGGACCGCAAGGTCGAGGTGACGTTCCACGGCGAGCGCCTCAGCGGGCGCTACGGGCTGTTCCCGATCGGCAAGCCGGGCGACTCGAAGAACGACTGGATGATCCACCGGATGGATCCGCCGGCGGATCCGGACCGTCAGCCGATGCCCGAGCGGCTGCTGCCGATGGCGGCGAGGCCGGCGACGACGCTCCCGCGCGACGAGCGCAAGTGGTCGTTCGAGATCAAGTGGGACGGGGTGCGCGCGATCGCCTACGTGCAGCCGGGGCGCATCAGGCTCGAGAGCCGCAACCTCAACGAGATCACCGATGCCTACCCGGAGGTACGCGGGCTCGTCGGCGCTCTCGGGATGCACGAGGCCGTGCTCGACGGGGAGATCGTCGCGTTCGATGAGTCGGACCCCGCCCACCCCCGTCCCAGCTTCGAACGCTTGCAACGGCGCATGCACGTGACCTCGCCGAACGCCGTCCGCCGCCTGATGAAGACCACGCCTGTCGTGTACGCGATCTTCGATCTGCTGTATCTCGACGGGCTCTCCCTGATGGACCGGCCGTACACCGAGCGCCGCGCCGCGCTCGAGTCGCTCGAGCTCGCCGGGCCCGCGTGGCGCGTGCCGGCCGCTCACCCCGGCGCCGGCCCGGCGCTGCTCGAGGCCACTCGGAAGCAGGGCCTCGAGGGGGTCGTGGCCAAGCGGCTCGACACCCGCTACGAGCCCGGCCGGCGCAGCGGCGCGTGGCTGAAGATCAAGAACACGCTCCGGCAGGAGATGGTGATCGCGGGCTGGCTGCCGGGCGAGGGCCGGAGGACCGACCGGATCGGAGCGCTCCTCATGGGCGTGTACGACGACGGGAGGCTCCGTTATGCCGGCCGCGTCGGGACCGGCTTCACCGAGAAGACGCTGGATGACCTTCGCCGGCGCCTGGGACCGCTCAAGCGCGGCACGAGCCCGTTCGACGTTGCGCTCAAGCTTCCGCGCGCGGCGGTGTTCGTCGAGCCGACGCTGGTGGCCGAGATCGAGTTCAGGGAGTGGACGACCGAGCGGGTGATGCGCGCGCCCTCGTTCAAGGGGCTGCGCGAGGACAAGGACCCACGAGAGGTCGTCGTCGAGGACGGCGGCGCGGCGCCGGTCGAGGACGTCGACTCGGCCTCGCCCGAGGCGCTGTTCGACGAGGTCGAGCGCCTCCCCGAAGGTGCTCTGTCGGTGATCACCGAGGGACGGCAGCTGCGGATCACGAACTGGGACAAGGTGCTGTACCCGGAGAGCGGCTTCACCAAGGGCGACCTGATCGCGTACTACGCGCGGATCGCGCCGGTCGTGCTCCCGCACTTGCAGGACCGGCCGCTGACGCTCAAGCGCTATCCGAACGGCGTCGACGCCCCCTATTTCTACGAGAAGCAGTCGCCCTCGCACCGCCCCGAGTGGGTCCAGACGACGCGGATCGGCGACGTCAACTACACCATCGCGCAGGACCGGCCGACGCTGATCTGGCTCGCGAACCTCGCCGACGTCGAGCTCCACACCTCGCTTGCGCTGGCGGCGCACCCGGAGCGCCCGACGATGATGGTGTTCGACCTCGACCCGGGATCGCCTGCGGGTATCGTCGAGTGCTGCCAGGTCGCGCTCGTGCTTCGGGGGCTGTTCGATCAGCTTGGACTCGTGAGCGTCGCCAAGACATCGGGCTCGAAGGGGATGCAGGTGTACGTGCCCCTCAACACTGAGGTCGACTACCGCGTGACCAAGCCGTTCGCGCGGCGCGTGGCCGAGCTGCTCGAGCAGCGCATGCCGGAGCTCGTCGTCTCGCGTATGACCAAGCGGCTGCGGCCCGGCAAGGTGCTAGTCGACTGGAGCCAGAACGACGACCACAAGACGACCGTCACCGTCTACTCGTTACGCGCGCGTGCGCGTCCGACGGCTTCGACGCCGGTGACCTGGGAGGAGGTCAGCGCGTGCCATGAGGACGGCGACGAGCAGCTGCTCACGTTCGAAGCCCACGAGCTGCTGACGCGCGGGGAGGACCAGGGCGACCTGTTCGCGCCGGCGCTCGGCGTGCAGCAGAATCTGCCCACGCTGCGCTGAGCGCGGCGACCGATCCGTTAGGCTGGCGCTGTGTCGCCGATCGATCAGATCACGCTGCGAAATCGACTGCTCGTCGCCACCGCGATGTGGAAGGAGACCATCGCCGAGCCGCTGCCGAGGATGCCTCCCGGCGATCCCGCCGACCAGATCCAGAGCTTCGAGATCACGCTCATCGATCGCCTGTGGCAGAGCGCTACTGCCGAGTCCGCACGCGAGATCGCCGACCGCACCTGGGACCTCGTCCACGACCGTCCGGACAACGATCCGGTCAAGCGCCGCGTGGTCGAATGTCACGAGGCGCTAGCGCGGCTCACCCGCCTCGGCGACTGAACCGCCGCCGCCGGTCAGCGCAGCGGACGCTCGGGCGCCGAGTCGGCGTGCAGCGCGTCGAGGGTGACGTGCGGCTCGGGCTCGGCGAGCCGGTTGCGGGGCAGCCCGGCGGACGCGTAGGCGTCGGTCTCGTCGAGCGTTTCCTGCTCGAGCAGGCCGGCGACGAGCGAATCGAGGTTGGCGCGATGCGCCCGCAACAGCGTGCTGACCTCGCTATGCGCCGACTCGACGATCCGGCGGACCTCTTCGTCGACGAGCCGCTGGGTCGACTCGGAGGTCTCGGCGGCGCCCGGAAGCAGCGGGCCCATCCCGTCCGCCGGGATCACCGCGATCGGGCCGATCGCGCGGCTCATTCCCCACCGACCGACCATGTGGCGGGCTATCCGGGTCAGATGCTGGATGTCTGACTCGGCGCCCGTGGTGATGTCGGTGAACACGAGCTCCTCGGCCACGCGTCCACCGAGCGCGACCTTGATCTGCGCGAGCAGGTGCTGCTGCTCGAAGTTGAAGCGGTCGGCGTCGGGTGCCGAGAACGTGACCCCCAGCGCCTGGCCGCGCGGGATGATCGAGACCTTGCGGACCGGATCGGCGCCAGCGGTGAGCATCCCGACGATCGCGTGGCCGGCCTCGTGGTAGGCGGTGCGCCGGCGGTCCTCCGCGGAGATCATCACCTTGCGCTCGGCGCCGAGCACGATCCGCTCGAGCGCATCGGTGAGGTCCTCGCGGTTGACGCTCTCGTGCGTGCGCCGCGCGGCGAGCAGCGCCGCCTCGTTGACGAGGTTCTCGAGGTCCGCCCCGACCATGCCGGGCGTCGTCGCGGCCAGAGCGCCGAGGTTGACGTCGGCCGAGAGCGGAACGCCACGGGTGTGGACGCGCAGGATCGCCTCGCGGCCGGTGCGGTCGGGTGGGGACACGACGACGCGGCGGTCGAACCGTCCGGGGCGCAGCAGCGCGGGATCGAGGATCTCCGGCCGGTTGGTCGCGCCGAGCACGATCACGCCGAGCCGGGGGTCGAACCCGTCCATCTCTGTGAGGATCTGGTTCAGCGTCTGCTCGCGCTCGTCATGGCCGCCCGAGATATTTGGGCCGCCCGAGGCGCGCGAGCGCCCGATCGCGTCGAGCTCGTCGATGAAGATGATCGCGGGCGCCGCCTGCTTGGCCTGCGCGAACAGGTCGCGGACGCGCGAGGCGCCGACGCCGACGATCATCTCGACGAACTCCGACGCGGACATCTGGAAGAACGGGACGCCGGCCTCGCCGGCCACCGCCCGGGCGAGCAGCGTCTTCCCGGTACCGGGAAGACCGCTGAGCAGCACGCCGCGCGGGATCCGGCCGCCGAGCTTCAGATACTTGTCGGGGTTCTTGAGGAAGTCGACGATCTCGGTCAGCTCCGCCTTGGCCTCATCGATCCCGGCGACGTCGTTGAAGGTGGCGCGCTGGTCCTGGGCCTCGACGCGGCGCGCGCGAGAGCGGCCGAACGACATCAGCCCGCCGGCCCCGCCGCCGGACGCGGCCGCGCGCCTGAACACCCACACGAGCAGCAGCAGGAACAGCAGCGTCGGGCCGAACCCGAAGATGAGGCTGGTCAGGAACGAAGGCCCGGTGTTCTCGGACTGGGCGTTGATCGTGACGTTGTTCTTCTGGAGCAGCTCGAACAGTTGCGAGTTGCTCGCGAACGACGGGATCTGGGTCGAGAAGTAGGCATAGGTCGTGCCTCCGGCCGGGTACTTGATCGACTTCTTGAACGTCCCGTCGATCGCGGAGCCGGTGGACGAGATCGAGTCGATGTTGTTGTTCTCAACCTGCTGGAGGAACGTTGGCGAGTACGGGATGTGGACCCGCGGGCTCGGGCTGAGCGCCTTCGAGGACACCCAGAAGTTGAGGACCACGAGCGCGATCACCAGGATCACCGCGATCCAGCGGATGTTCGGGCCCGACGGCGGCTTGGCGGGCCGGCCGCCGCGGCCGTCGGGCGCCGGCGTCACCCGCCAGCCCGGGGAGGGTGGCTGCTGAGGACCGCCCGGCCGCAGCCGGGGGCTGCTCTCTCGTCGCCGTGGTTGCTCGGCCATCAGATGATTGTGGCAGCGCGCCCACGCGGCACGACGAACGCTTCTGGAGTTATTCGATCCGGCTCCGGAACGAATCCGCGCCCTCGACGCTCGCGCCGGCGGCCCATGCGCGGTCGCCCAGCCACCGGTCGGAGGTCACCACCCGCACGGCTTCGGGATCCGGGTCGGCGCGCAGCCGCCGCACGATCTCGTCGTCGGCCGCGTTCGGGCGCGGCCTCGGGGCGTGGGCGACCTCAATCACGGTCGAGCGGATCGGCGGTCGCGGCGGTCGCTCGAACACCACCGTTACGTCCTCGCCGCTCTCCGCGGCCCACCGCTCGAGCATGTCGACGAGCCGCAGCATCGCCGCGTCGCGGTCCCGCCACCACCCGTCGGGCCGAGAACCGATCACGTTCATACCGTCGACGAGCCAGCGCATTTGCGCTCAGGCTAGTCGTCGGTCGTGGGCCGGCGGCGGTCGCGCTTGCGCGCGGCCTGCCGGCGCTTGCTGTCCTGGCGGCGATGGACCGAGGCCGCGGTCGGGCGGGTCGCCTCCCGGTGGCGCGGCGTGGCGAGCGCCTGCGTCAGGCGCCGGCGCAAGCGCTCGAGCGCGAGCTCGCGATTGCGGGCCTGGCCGCGGGCGTCCTGGGCGACCGCGGTCACCCGCGCGCCCGCGCGCGCGATCACGCGCCGTTTCTGCTCGTCGGTCAACGCCGAGGACGCCTCGACGTCGAAGATCGCCTCGACGCGCGAGGCGGTGACGTTCGCGTGCTGACCGCCCGGACCCGAGGAGCGGGACGTCCTGAGCACGATCTCCCTCAAAGGCACTCGGATATCACGACCGATTGACATCGGGTCCTCCATGTCCTGTACCTTCCCACCTCGGAAGGCCGTCCGATTTACCGGGCGGCAAAAAGCAGGTGCAGGCGCCGGGGCACATTCCTCCGCGGTAGCAGCACTTCAAGCGGAGGAGCACTCCACATGCCAACGGGCACAGTTAAGTGGTTCAGCGACGAGAAGGGGTTCGGCTTCATCACCCCCGATGACGGCGGTCGCGACCTGTTCGTCCACCACTCGAGCATCAGCGGAGACGGCTACCGCTCGCTCGCCGAGGGCAGCAAGGTCTCGTACGAGGAAGAGGCCTCGCCCAAGGGGCCCAAGGCGGTCAGCGTCAACAAGATGTAGGGCCCCGGCTTCGCTTGGGGTCGGGGCGGATGCGTCCCGGGTCGGCCCAGTCGAGGAGGCTCAGAAGTTCACGATGCGCGAGACCGCGATCGAAGAGCTCGGGCTCTCCAGAGCCGCTGCGACGGCCACGGCAGGCCGGCGCAGCCCCAAGCCGACCTGCACAACGCGTCACGCGAGCGATTCCTGCCGAACCTTGCCGCGCCATGCATGTGGCACATGCACGGCAAGGCCTGGCCGGGAAGCGTCGAGTGCCGCATTACGCATGCCGTCCTGGCCCGGCGAGCGCACGGAGTGGCCAGCCGATCTGCATAACGCACCACTCGAGCGATTCCCGCGAGGCCGCGCGGCACCAGGCATGCCCCACATGCGTACTGCACCGCGGTCCGGCCGCGAGGCGTCGAATGGTGCGCTACGCATGCGAACCACGACCACCGGGCACCACAAGGTCCCGCGCCCCGCGGCAGCCGTCCGCCCCCTTCCCCAGATGCCCGCTGTTAGTCGACCCGGGGACCCCTACCGCCCCGCGGACTCCCGCGCCACGCGCCTCGGCTCCCGTCGGCCGAGCCGCGCCGGCTCACCATGCAACTCCCGGATCCGGTCGAGGATGTAGTCCGCCACTTCCTGCTGCTGCTCGCGCGTGGACCTGCGAACCACCTCGAACCTGCGCGCCCGTCTCCACCCATTCGGGGGGCCAATCCCACCTAGGGCGAAACTTCGTCCCCCCTCGCGCGTACTATGGGTAAGGCGGTTTGGACCTTTGGGCAACCCTAGATGACTAAGACGGTCGAGGAGCGCGAGCGAGTAGTAGTTCGTTTCGCTGGCGACTCAGGCGACGGAATGCAGCTCGTGGGCAGCCGGTTTACGGATGCCACCGCGATGCTGGGCAACGACCTGGCGACGCTCCCGAGCTTCCCGGCCGAGATCCGCGCGCCGGCCGGCACGCTTGCGGGCGTCTCGGCGTTCCAGATCCAGTTCGCTTCGCAGGACATCCTCACCCCGGGCGACAGGCCGAACGTGCTGGTCGCGATGAACCCGGCGGCTTTGAAGGCAAACCTCGCCGAGCTCGATCGCGGCGGCACCGTGATCGTCAACGAGGACGCGTTCAGCAAGCGCAACCTCGAGAAGGCCGGGTACCCGGAGAATCCGCTCGAGGACGGTTCGCTGACCGCGTATCGCGTGCATCGGATTCCGATGACGTCGCTGACGGTGGCGGCGGTTGAGGGGATCGAGGGCGCGTCGACTCGCGACGCCGGCCGAGCCAAGAACCTGTTCGCGCTCGGCGTGCTGTCGTGGCTGTACGGGCGCCCGACCGACGTCACCAAGACTTGGATCGAGCAGAAGTTCGCCAGCAGGCCGGCGGTGCTGCTCGCGAACCTCGCCGCGTTCAACGCCGGCTGGTCGTTCGGCGAAACGACCGAGCTGCTCGACGTCCAGTACAAGGTCAAGCCGGCGACGGACGTCCCCGCCGGCACGTACCGCAACGTCAACGGGACAACCGCGCTGTCGCTCGGGCTGATCGCGGCGAGCGCACGCAGTGGGCTGGGGCTGCTGCTCGCGAGCTACCCGATCACGCCTGCGTCCGAGCTGTTGCACGAGCTCTCGCGCCACGCCGCGCTGGGCGTGAAGACGATCCAGGCCGAGGACGAGATCGCGGCGGCGGGGATGGCGCTCGGCGCCGGATTCGGCGGGCGCCTGGGCGTGACCGCGACGAGCGGCCCGGGAATGGATTTGAAGGCCGAGACGATCGCGTTGGCGGCGGCGCTCGAGCTCCCGATGATCGTCGTCGACGTTCAGCGCGCGGGGCCGTCGACCGGAATGCCGACCAAGACCGAGCAGTCCGATCTGCTGATGGCGGTGAACGGGCGCCACGGCGAGTCGCCGATCCCGGTGATCGCCCCGAGCACGCCCGGCGGGTGCTTCGACGCGGCGTTCGAGGCGGCGCGGATCGCGGTTCGCTATCGGACTCCGGTGATTCTGCTCTCAGACGCGTTCCTGGCGTCTTCGTCTGAGCCATGGCGGGTGCCGGTCGTGGCCGAGCTGCCGTCGATCGATCCGGGGTTCGCGGTGGCGCAGGACGGCGAGGAGTTCATGCCCTACGCCCGCGACGACAACCTCGCGCGCCCATGGGCGATCCCGGGCACACCCGGGCTGGCGCACCGGATCGGCGGTCTGGAGAAGGCCGACGGCACCGGGAACATCTCCTACGACGGGGCCAACCACGAGCGGATGACCGAGCTGCGGGCCGCGAAGGTCGAGGGGATCGCGCGCGACATCCCGCCGCTGGTCGTCGATGCCGAACCCGGCGCGAGTCTGCTCGTGCTCGGCTGGGGCTCGAGCGAGGGCGCGATTCGCGCCGGCGTGCGACGGGCCCGCGATGCCGGCCACACCGTCGCGTGCGCGCATCTGCGCCACCTGAACCCGTTCCCGTCGAACACCGGTGACGTGCTGCGCTCGTTCGACCGCGTGCTCGTGCCCGAGATGAACACCGGTCAGCTATCGCAGCTGCTGCGCGCCAAGTACCTGGTCGACGTCGAGTCGTTCTGCAAGGTGCAGGGGCAGCCGCTGTTCGCGTCAGAGATAGAAGAGGAGATCGCTGAGCGCCAATGACTGCGGTTGTGACCAACGGAAATGGTGTCCCGCCCACCCCGCCGAACGAGCTGACCAAGGCCGACTTCCAGTCAGACCAGGAGACGCGCTGGTGCCCGGGCTGCGGCGACTACGCGGTCCTGTCCGCGGTGCAGCAATTTATGCCCGAGCTCGGGATTCCGCCCGAGCGGATCGTGTTCGTCACCGGCATCGGCTGCGCCGGGCGGTTTGCGTACTACATGAACACGTACGGGATGCACGGCATCCATGGTCGCGCGCCGGCGCTCGCCACCGGGCTCGCTTCTGCGCGCGAGGACCTCTCGATCTGGATCGTCACCGGCGACGGGGACTCGCTGTCGATCGGCGGCAACCATTTGATCCACGCGCTGCGTCGCAACGTCCCGATCAAGATTCTGCTGTTCAACAACCAGATCTACGGTCTGACCAAGGGCCAGGCGTCGCCGACCTCGGAGCTCGGGAAGGTCACGAAGTCGACCCCGTTCGGCGTTGCCGACCATCCGTTCAACCCGGTGTCGCTGGCGCTCGGCGCCGAGGCGACATTCGTCGCGCGCACGATCGACCGCGACCGGCGGCACCTGACCGATGTGCTGCGAGCGGCCGCGACGCACGACGGCGCGGCGCTCGTCGAGATCTACCAGAACTGCCCGGTGTTCAACGACGGCGCGTTCTCGGCGCTGACCGAAAAGGACACCAAGGACGCCAACCAGATCCGACTCGACGCCGGTAAGCCGATCCGGTTCGGCGTCGAGAACGAGCGCGGCGTCGCCCGCGGGCCGGACGGCGGCCTGGCGATCGTCGACGTCGCCGACGTCGGGGAGGATTCGCTGATCGTCCACGATCCGACGCGGTCCGACCCGGGCCTCGCGTTCTCGCTCGCGCGGCTCGCCGACGACCCGACCTCGCCGACGCCGATCGGGATCTTCCGCCAGGTCGAGCGTCACGTCTACGGGCGTGGTGGTCCGGTGCGTACGACCCCGGCGACCGACGTCGAACTCGCGGACCTGCTGCTCGGCGCCGACAGCTGGACCGTCGGCTGACCTTCGCCTGACGGTCGCCCGACGCCGCGCGTGGCGCCGGCGTGGCGCCGGCGTGGCGCTCGCTACGCTCGGTGTGTGGACGTAGAGCTGCTGTGGTGGGAGGGATGTCCCTCGACTGAGCGGGCGCTCGCCGCGGTGCGCGTCGCGCTGGGCGAGCTTGGCCTCGACTGGGTCGAGGTTCGCACGCGTGAGATCAAGGACGACGACGCGGCTCGCGTGGCCGGGTTCGTCGGGTCGCCGACGATCCTGATCGACGGGGTCGACCTCGTCCCGGCCGCCACCGAGGAGCAGATCGGCCTGAGCTGCCGGGTCTATCGCCGGCGCGACGGTCGCGTGAGTCCGATTCCCGATCCTGACGACCTGCGCGAGGCGCTCTCGAGTGCCGCCGAGCGCGCGGAGGTGAAGCGATGAGTCTTTCGATTGGCCAGGTGGCGCCCGATTTCTCCCTGCTCGACACGCAGGGTCGGAAATGGTCGGTGGCCAGCTACGACGGCGCGCCGGCAACCGTAGTGGTGTTCACGTGCAACCACTGCCCGTATGCCCTCGCCTGGCACGACCGGATCGCCGACGTGGCGCGGGACTACGCGGGGCGCGGCGTGCGCGTACTGGCGGTGAACTCCAACGACGCCGATCGCTACCCGAATGACTCGCTCGACGCGATGAAGGACAGGGTGGCCGGCGAGGGCTGGCCGATGCCCTACCTGCACGACGCCACCCAGGAGGTGGCGCGCGCTTACGGCGCCAAGGTGACGCCGGATGTGTTCGTGCTCGACGCCGAGGACCGGCTGCGCTATCGCGGCGCCCCCGACGCCGACTATGACAACCCGGGCGAGCGGGCGGAGTGGCTGCGGGAGGCCCTCGACGCGGTTCTGTCCGAGTCGATAATCGAGCGGGCCGAGACCAAGCCGGTGGGCTGCTCGATCAAGTGGAAGTAGTAGCGATGGACGACTACACGCCGCAGCAGGTGGCGGAGTTGATCGAGCGAGGCGAGGTCCAGCTGATCGACGTCCGCCAGCCCGAGGAGCACGACGCCGGCCGGATCGCCGGCGATCGCCTGGTGGTGCTCTCTGACCTGCCGGGCGCGGTCGACAGCATCGACCGCGAGCGTCCGGTGGTGTTCTACTGCCGCAGCGGCTCGCGCTCGGCGATGGCGACCGACGCGTTCCGGGGCGCCGGGTTCGACGCCCACAACATGCTCGGCGGGCTCCTCGACTGGCACGCTGCGGGGTTGCCGCTCGAGCCGGCCGACGGCTACGTGGCGTAGTTCCGCGCTCGGCTTCGTGGTCAGCACGCTGACCGCGCATCAGGGGCCTTTTGGCCGCCCCGAGCCCTCGGCTGCAAGATCTCGGCCGGGCTAAAGGAATTCCCACCTAGAGCCCGATAGGGGTTATGTGACATTTGTCGGGCCGGTCGTGTAGGCTGCCGCGCCGACATAGAAAAGCCCAGCCGAGTTCCCGATTGCCACGGCATCGGGAAGCGGGGAACCCAGTGGAGCCGACAGGCTCCGGGGGGCGAATCGCCGGAATTCCGGCGTAGCGCACTCTTTCAGCGCGAGCCCGACAGCTAACCCCGTAGGCGCAAGAAAGAGAAGGGGTAGTACTTGTCGAGCCTGGATTTTCAACGCGTCGCCCGTAGGGCGGGTGCGTCTGCACTCATAGCGACGGCGGTGTTTGCCGGCGCCAGCGCAAGCGCCGCCACCCCGGCGAACCGGCCGGCCTCCGGTGGCGCGGCCATGTCGGCCACGGTCAGGACCGCGGGCACGCTGAACAAACCGAGCACCCAGCGCAAGCTCGGCACGCGCTTGCTCCGCCAGGGCCTTCATGGCGCTGACGTGACGATTCTCCAGGGCGATTTGACGATCGCGGGCTATCCCACCTCGGTCGACGGCAGCTACGGCCCCGAGACTGCGGCCAGCGTCGCGGCGTTCAAGCAGGCCCACAGCATGGCTCCCGCCAACGGAGTCGCCGGCCCGTCTTTCGACAAGTCGCTTCAGTCGGCGATCAGTGCGTTCGAGGCCGACGTCCCGACTGGCAAGGCCACGATCAACCCCGATGGCACCGCCACCGCGCCGGCCGGCGCGCCCGCGGCGGTCCAGTCGTTGATCGCCGCGGCCAACAGCATCATCGACACGTCCTACTGCGTCGGCGGCGGCCACGGCCAGTGGAAGTCCAGCTGCTACGACTGCTCCGGCTCGGCGAGCTTCGCGCTTCACGGTGCCGGCCTGCTGTCAAGCTCAGAAGATTCGACGGGCTTCGAGTCCTATGGCCAGCCCGGTCCCGGTAAGTGGATCTCGATCTACACCGACCCGAGCCACGCATTTCTCGTGGTCGACGGGATCGCGTTCGACACGGCCGACTACGGCGGTCCGAACATCCCGTCCGGAACGGGCCCGCGGTGGCGCTCGAACCCGCTCGGAAACCTTGCTGACGGCGGCGACTACGTCGTCCGTCACCCGCCCGGCTTCTAGGAGGAGGGTTGGCAGGGGCATCCGGCGCCTGCCGCCGGATGCCCCATCCTTTGCCCGTGAGCGGCTCCTGCGCCGGCTTCCTCGCCGGCGCGGGCGTGGCTCGCACCGCCCGACCGGCGCCGACACCTGACCGGTGCCGCCCCAGGGCGGCGCCGACGCCTGACCGGCGCCGCCCTAGGACCGGCGCCGACCCCCTGACGCCTGCGGCTCTGTCGTAGGATGGGAAGCGCTATGAGGACAGGAGCGAGGTCGAGCTGGTGATCGTGGGGGCGAGATGAGCCCAGGTCCGCCTACTGCCCGCCGCGTCCTTCTGTGCGCGCTGGCGGCGCTGACCGTGGGTCTCGGCGCGATCAGCCTGCTTGCCGGCTTCAGCGAGTCGCCGCCGGTCCGGCTGCTGCAAGGCATCGCGGTGTTCGGCGCCGGCTCGGTGATCGTCGGTGGCGCGGTCGTCCTTGTGATGATCCGCCTGGCCGACTGGCGCGATCCGGAGTCCGAGAACGACTTCGAGGCGCTCGTGCTCCGCACCGAACGGCTCGCGGCTGAAGGATCGTGGGGCGGGGACGAGGACTACGACGACGAGGACGACGACGACCTGTTCGACCCGTACAACGAGGAGGACTTCGGGGCGCTCGTCCGGGCGGCGATCGACGATCTGCCGCTCGAGTTCCATCGGGCGCTCGAGCACGTGGCGGTCGTCGTCTCCGACAGCGGCCGGCGCGAGCGCGCCTACGGCCTCTACCAGGGCGACACGGTCGCCCAGGACTACTTCCACGACCGCATCGTGATCTTCCGGGACACGCTCCTGCGCGACTTCGGCCACGATCCAGACCTGCTGAAGGCGCAGGTGACCCGCACGCTCCGTCACGAGCTCGCGCATCACCTGGGTTGGGGCGAGAAGGGCGTTCGGGGACTGGGGCTATAGGCCGCCCCGGCTGGAGTCCTATCTGTGCTTCTTGCCCGTCGGCGCCCGCGCCAGATAGCGCTGCGCGGGGTGCCCACCGGGGACCTGGTGAACACCGAGCCCCAGCTGGGTCCGCTCCCGAACAACGGCGGACCCACGCCCACCTAGGCACTTCCCATTGGGGCCGGTAGGCAGCTTATTTACCGCATGTATCAGAAGCAACATGGAGGCGGTGGCGCGGTGGGTGGGTGCTTGGCGGCGGGGCGCGCTGGCGCGGATGGGCACCTGCGGGCCTGTACAAGTCCCGTAACTCGCCGGCCGGCGGGCGATTTCGGGACATAAGCATGTGGCGCATGCTTATGTCCCGGAGGTTCCCGGCCGGGCCGCGGATTCGGGCCTTATACAGCGTGTTCCACGACGGCGCTGGTGGATTTCTCGCCAAACCGCCGCGCTCCGATTCGACCCTTGTGCGCATGAGCGCCGGTCAGGCGCTTATGTGACGGATGCGGGAGAAGGCGGGGGCTTTGGCGGGTTTTGCACCCGCCGGGACCGGGGGCGGGACGGGCGCCCGACGACTACGCTTGAGGGCGAGGCCGACCCCGGCCGCGAGAGCAGCGTCGGTCTCCGACACACCCCGGACCTCGATTCCCCGAAGCCAGGAGCTGAACCTAGATGCCAGAAGCCGTGATCGTCGACGCCATCCGAACGCCGATCGGGCGGGCCGGCAAGGGCTCGCTCAAGACCGTCCGCGCCGACGATCTGGCCGCGATCCCGATCCGGGCGCTGATCGAGCGCAATCCCGGGGTCGACTTCGCCCAGACCAACGACCTGATGATGGGCGCCGCGTCGTCGATAGGCGAGCAGGGCTACAACGTCGGGCGGAACGCGGCGCTGCTGGCGGGGATCGACCATCACGTTCCGGCGTGCACGGTCAACCGCTTCTGCGCGTCGTCGCTGCAAACACTGCGGATGGCGTTCCACGCGATCAAGGTGGGCGAGGGCGACCAGTACATCGCCGCCGGGGTCGAGGCGGTGTCGCGGGCCGGTCTCGGCGCGGGGATGATGGAGGAGGCCAAGCATCCGCGGCTGAACGGGTCCGACGGCTCGGCGTACGACGTCTACATCCCGATGGGCATGACCGCCGAGAATGTGGCCGAGCGCTGCCACGTCAGCCGCGAGAGCCAGGACGCGTGGGCGGTGACGTCCCAGAACCGGGCGGTCGACGCGCGCGACTCCGGCCACTTCGACGCGGAGATCGTGCCCGTGCCGGTGCCAGCGCACAAGGACACCGATAAGGAGGGCAACGAGATCGACGTCCCCGACACGGTCGTCACCAAGGACGACGGCCCGCGTGCCGGGACGACGATGGAGGTGCTGGGCAAGCTCAAGCCGGCGTTTCGCGAGAACGGCACCGTGACCGCCGGCAACGCGTGCCCGCTCAACGACGGCGCCGCCGCCGTACTCGTGATGTCGGCTGAGAGGGCAAAGAAGCTCGGCCTCGAGCCGAAGGCCCGGATCATCGCCTCGACGGTCGCTGCGATCCGGCCCGAGATCATGGGCCTCGGCCCGATCCCGGCGATCCAGGCGCTCCTCAAGCAGGCCGGCGTGAAGATCGACGACGTCGATGTGGTCGAGATCAACGAGGCGTTCGCCGCGCAGATCGTGCCGTGCAAAGACGAGCTTGAGATCCCCGACGAGAAGCTCAACCCATTTGGTGGCGCGATCGCGCTCGGGCACCCGTTTGGGATGACCGGCGCGCGGATCATGACCACGCTGATCAACGGCCTGCGCGCGCTCGATGGAACGCTCGGGATCGAGTCGATGTGCGTCGCCGGCGGGATGGGCCAGGCGATGTTGATCGAGCGGCTGAACTGAGCGCCAGGCCGCCTAGGCCGTGAGGCGCGGGGCGCTCGACAGCCAGCCGCCGTCGGCCAGCGCGACGCTCAGCGGGGTCGGCTTGCCGACGAAGTAGCCCTGGGCGTAGTCGACGTGGTGCTTCTGGAGCAGCCCGATCGTCTCCGCGTCGGCGACCGACTCGGCGACGGTCTTGATCCCGAGCGCCTGTGAGACGCCGACGATCGCCTTGACCATGTGCTCGTCGACCTCGCTGCGGGGCAGATTCTGGATGAACTCGCCGTCAAGCTTCACGTAGCTGACTGGCAGGTGCTTGAGGTAGTAGAACGACCCGAAGCCGGTGCCGAAGTCGTCGAGCGCGAGGCTGCACCCGAGGTCGGTCAGGCCGCGGGCGAACGCGGTGGCCTCGGGCATGTTGGCGATCGCGGCCGTCTCGGTGACCTCGAAGATCAGCTTGGACGGGTCGACGGAGGACCGCTCGAGCTCGCGCTCGATCATCCGCAGCAACTCGGGATCGCCGACCACGGACTCGCCGCTCAGGTTGATTCCGACACCGGGGATCGGGCCCATCGACTCGGAGATCAACTGGATCGCGCGGGCCACGACCCAGCGGTCGATCGCGTGGATCAGGCCGAACCGCTCGGCGGCGGGCAGGAACGCGCCCGGAGCGATCAGCTTGCCCCGCTCGCCCTTCATCCGCAGCAGCAGCTCGCCGTGCTTGATCTGGCCGGTGGACAGCTCGAGGATCGGCTGGAGATGGAGCACGAACCGGTCGCGATCGAGCGCGTCCTGGATGCGCTGCGACCAGGTCAGCTTGGCCATCGCGCGGGCCTTCCGCGCCTCGGGCGCGGTGTAGACCACGACCCGGTCGCGGCCGGCGGTCTTGGCCGCGTACATCGCGAGGTCGGCGTTGACGAGCACCTCGCCGGCGGTGGCGTCATCGGACTCGAACGCGGTCACTCCGATACTGGCGCTGATCCGGAACGGCCGACCACCGTAGCTCGCCGGGCTGCTGCGGATCTCCGTGAGCAGATCCTCGGCCGCCGCGCGGGCCTGGTCGGGGCCGACCGCTGATAGCAGCACCGCGAACTCGTCGCCGCCGAGCCGCGCGACGACGTCGGTCGAGCGGAACCGGTTTGCGAGCACGCGCGCCACCTGGACGAGCACGGCGTCGCCGGCGGCGTGACCCGCCGAGTCGTTGATCCCCTTGAAGTTGTCGATGTCGACGCTGAGCACCGCGCTGTGGGCGGCGTAGCGTCCGGCCATGGCGAGCTCGCGCTTCAGCTGCTCGTCGAAGCGGCGGCGGTTGAAGAGGCCGGTCAGCTGGTCGTGGTCGGCCATGTCGCGCAGCCGCTCCTCGTAGCGCACCCGCTCTGTCGTGTCGCGCGCGATGATCGCCGTCGACACGATCCGGCCGTTCGCGTCGGTCACCGGCGACACGGTCAACGACACCGTGATCACGCTTCCGTCCTTGCGGACGCCCTCGGTCTCGAAGTTCTCGATCGACTCGCCCGACAGCAGGGTCTGCAGGATCTTCTGCTGCTCGCCGGCTCGGTGCGTGGGCTCGATCAGCCCGATCGGCTGGCCGATCGCCTCCTTGGCCGGATAACCGTAGAGCTGCTCGGCACCGCGGTTCCAGCTCGTGATCGTGCCGTCGCGGGACTTCGTGACGATCGCGTCGCCGGTCGACTGGACCACGTAGCTGAGGAGGTCGCGCGCCGATCGCGCCGTCGCCTCGTCGGTGACGTCCTGCATCGTCCCGACGACCTTGATCGGCCCGCGCCCCGACTCTCTGACCGCCTCGCCGCGGGCGCGCACGACCCGTTCGGCGCCGTCGAACCGCGTCACGCGGAACTCGAAGTGCAGCGGCTCGCGGGTGCGGCGCGCGCCCTCGAACGACTTCTCGACGAGCTCACGATCCTCGAGGTGAACGCGCTCGAGCAGCAGCGCTCGCGTCAACTCGACGTCCGCCGGCGTTGCGAAGATCCGGCGCAGGCCGAGGGAGTAGTGCGTCTCGCCGGTGTCGAGTGCGAGCTCGAAGCTACCGCTCTCCGCCGCCTGCTCGGCCTCGGTGAGCAACCGCTCGCCCCGCGACCGTTCCTCGGCGCGGGCGAGTGCCTCGAGAATCAGCGGTCCGGCCTCCGTCAGCGACTGGGATCGGTCGAGCGCGTCAGTGACCGCGCGCTGGAGATCGAGCCACTCGCCGGCCCCGCGTTGGTGTTTGGGGGGCGGCTTCATCACGACTATTCTGGCGATGTCCCGACCGGGGACGCGGGCCGCCGTTCACCACCCTGCATGGTGAGCGCCAACTTGAAACTCCCTTCCTGGATGGCGGGAGTTTACCCCTGCAAAGGGGGGTAGAAGCGTCGGTAGAACAGATGTTTAGGGAGGGCCGCGCGCTAGCGCGGCGGCATCCTGAGAGCGCCGTCGAGCCGGATGACCTCGCCGTTGAGCATCTCGTTCTCGACGATGTGCGCGACGAGCGCGGCGAACTCCTCCGGCCGCCCGAACCGGGACGGGAACGGGACGACCCGGCCGAGCGCCTCGCGGGCGTCGTCGGGCAGCTTGCTCAGGAGCGGGGTGTCGAACGTGCCCGGCGCGATCGCGCACACGCGGACGCCGGCGGACGAGAGGTCGCGAGCCGCCGGCAGGGTCATGCTGACGATCGCCCCCTTCGAGGCCGAGTAGGCGATCTGGCCGATCTGGCCGTCGTACGCGGCGATCGAGGCCGTGTTGACGCACACGCCGCGCTCGCCGGACGATGTCGGCTCGGTCTCGAGCATCGCCGCGGCCGCGAGCCGCATCACGTTGAACGTCCCGATCAGGTTGACGCGGATCACGGTCTCGAACGGCTCGAGCGCGTGCGCCCCGTTCCTGCCGACGACGCGCCCGGCCCAGCCGATGCCGGCACACGACACCGCGATCCGGAGCGTCCCCGGTTGCGCGGTGGCGATGGCCACGACCTCTCCCACCGCACCCTCGTCGGTTACGTCGGCCGGCACGAAAGTGGCGCGGTCTCCGAGCTCTCTCGCTAGCGCCTGGCCGCGCTCCTCGTTCATGTCGGCGATGACGACGTGCGCGCCGCCGGCGTGGAGCCGGCGCGCCGCAGCCTCGCCTAGACCCGAAGCGCCGCCGCTGACGATTGCGCCGCTGCCTTCGATCTGCATGTTCGGGAACCCTACCGACGGGCGGCCAGCGACAGCGCGAACAGCTCGTCGGCGTCGGTGTACCAGGAGTCGAGCCGCAGACCAGCGGCCTCGAAATCCTCCTCGACGCGGCCCCGCGTGAACTTCGCGCTGATCTCGGTGCGGAGCTCCTCGCCCGCGGCGAAGTCGACGCGCAGACCAAGGTCGCCGACGAGCACGGTGCAGGGCCGCTGGGATCGCAGGCGCATCTCGATCCACTCGTGCTTGCGATCGAAGAACGCGACGTGCTCGAACCCTGACGGTGAGAAGTCGGCGTCGAGCTCGCGGTTGATCACGTGCAGCACGTTGCGGTTGAACTCGGCCGTGACGCCCTCGGAGTCGTCGTATGCGGCTTCGATCACCGCCGGGTCCTTGACGAGGTCGGTGCCGAGCAGCAGCCGATCCTCAGGGCCGAGCAGGCCGCCGATCTCACGGAGCAGGCGCCGGCGCGTGCCGGGCAGGAAGTTTCCGATCGTGCCGCCGAGCAGGGCGACGATCCGCGGCGTCCCGTCGGAATCGGGGACGTGGCTGAGATGGCGCTCGAAGTCGCCGATCACGCCGTGGACCGTGAGGCCGTCGAACTCGTCGACGAGCTCCTGGGCCGCGGCCTCGAGGGCGCTCTCGGACACGTCGAGCGGGACGTAGCGGCGCAGCGTGCCCGCCCGCGACATCGCGCTCAGCAGGATCCGCGCCTTGTCAGGCGCGCCGGAGCCGAGCTCAACGAGCTCGCCGGCGCGGGTCTGGCGCACGATCCCGTCGGCGCGCGCGATCAGGATCTCGCGCTCGGCCCGGGTCGGGTAGTACTCGGGCAGGTCGCAGATCTGCTCGAACAGCTCCGAGCCACGCGCGTCGTAGAAGTGCTTGGCCGGGATCTCTTTGAACGGCCGGGTCAGCCCGTCGAGCACGTCGTTGGCCAGCGAGCGCTCGTCGGTCTCCGACAGGAACGACTCAATCTCGATCTCGCCGGTCCGCGTCCATGTCGGCGGCGTCAAGCGCTCCTCGCGATCCGGACGCCGGCGAAGATCTGGCGCCGCTTCGGGTAGTCCCAATTGCGGAAGGTGGGGCTCGTGACGCGGGTCCGCGTCGCCCAGGAGCCGCCGCGCAGCACACGGTAGTTGCCTCCGAAGAAGACCTCGGAGTACTCGCGGTAGGGGTGGGCGACGAATCCGGCGTAGCCGTCGAACGGGCTGCTCGTCCACTCCCACGTGTCGCCGATCATCCCCAGGCAGCCGTACGGCGACGCGCCCTCGGGGAAGCCGCCGACCGGGGCGGTGCCGCAGCCGCGGTGGTCGAGGTTCGCGTGCACGCCGGCAACCGGACGGCGGGTGCCCCACGGGTAACGCCGGGCGCGCGGGTGGGCGGGATCCGTTACCTCGTCCCAGGTCGCCGCCTTCTCCCACTCGATCTCGGTGGGGAGTCGGGCGCCGTGCGCGCGGGCGAAGGCGTCGGCCTCGAACCACGAAACGTGCACGACCGGTCGGTCGGGGTGAAGCGGCTCGAGCCCGCCGAGCCGCCACTCGCCGGTGAGGTCCTCGGTCCAGGCGCCGGGTCGGGTGATGCCGTACCCCTCCTTCCAGGCCCATCCCTCGTCGGTCCACCATTCGCGGCGGTGGTAGCCGTCGCCCTCGACGAACGTCAGGAAGCTCGCGTTGGTGATCGGGGTGCGGCCGATCAGGTAGGCGCGCACGTCGGTCCGGTGGCGCGGGCGCTCGTTGTCGTACGCGAACCCGTCCGCGGCGGCGCCGATCGTGCACTCGCCGGCGGGGATCTCGATCATCTCGAGGCCCGTCGGCGCGGGGCCCGCCGCCGACTTGGGGATCGGGCGGCGCCCGCCGAGCTCGTAGCCGTCAAGGCGCGCCAGCATCAGCGTCTGCAACATCGTCTCGTCGTGCTGGTGCTCGTGGCGGAGCACCATCTCGTGCAGGACGCCGTCGCCGACGCCGCGCTCGTCGATCACGTCGAGCGTTCTTGCGCGCACCTCGTCGAGGTACTCACGGGCCTGATCAGGCCCGAGCAGCGGCAGGTCGCCCCGGACCGCGCGCGGTGTCTCGAAGGCGTCGTACATCGCCGCGAGGTCCTCGCGCAGGAGCGGCCGCTCGCCGTAGCGATGCACCAGCCACAGATCCTCGTAGGCCGCAATATGCGCGAGGTCCCAGACCAGCGGGCTCATCAGCTCGGAGTGGACGCGCTCGAGGTCGTCGTCGGTCACCGAGGCCACCAACGCAAACGTCCGTCGACGCGCCTCCTCGAGCGCCTGCACCGTTCGCGTCGCAGTCAGAGGCGCCGTGGCTGCGATCGAACTGGTCACTGACCCTCATTGTAGGCGCCAGGTTTATTAACTTCGGGGGAATTCGGAGACCCTGTGAAGGTAACTCGGAGGTGAACCGGTTAACCCTCGAACTGAACCGATTCACTATCAGGGTGAACCGGTTAACCAGTGAAGGTGAAACGGTTCAGTGAAGCGAGTACCGAAGGTACAGCGAGCTGTCCAACTCGATCGCCCATACCAGCGAGAGCTGGCGCAGCTCCATCAGGGAAGGTCCGCTGGTGATCCCCGGGGATCGGCCACCACCGGTCAGCTTCGGCGCGAGCGACAGGAACAGCTCGTCGACGAGATCTTCCTGGAGAAGTGCGCCGAACATCGTCGGGCCGCCTTCGCACAGCAACGACCGGACGTCGTAAGCCGAGCGCAGCCGCCGCATCATCGTGGTCAGCGTGAGCTCGCCCGGATCCAGTCGAACCACCTCGACCTGCGCCGCCAGCTCCGAGGTGTCGAATGCCGCTGGGGTGAAGACGACGACTCGGGCGGCGGGCTCTGAGAACAGCGGGATGTCGCTTGGTACGTCGCCGGCCCGGCTGAAGACGCAGGCGAGCGGCTCGGGGCTCAGGCCCGACGCGGCGCGCCGGTGCCGCCGCGCGGGGTCGCGGACGAGCCGTCCATACCGCTCGGCGCGGAGCGTCCCGGTTCCGACCAGGATCGCGTCGACGTGCTCGCGCAGGCCATGGAACATCGCGCGGTCGCCGGGGTCGCTGAGGTCCCGCGAGCGCCCATTGAACGCCGCCCGCCCGTCGGTGCTGGCGACGAAGTTGACGATCGTGTACGGCCGGTCGAGATGCGCGCGGCCGGCGAGGCTGAGCGACGCGAGCAGTTCGCCGACGTGGACCGCGGCGAGGTCGGGGACGAGCTGCCGGAGCTCGGGGCCGCGCTCGGACGACGACGGCGAGGGGGTCACGAGCGCGAACCTATCAGCAGGGTGCTAAACAGACAGCGCTGAGGCACAGCCCGCGTCCGAGGGAGGGAGCATGCTCGACTGCACCTATCGCGTCCAGATCCCACACCACCCAGGGCAGCTCGCGCGCGTCGCCCAGGCGATTGCCGACGGCGAGGGACTGATCGGCGACGTCGTGACCATCTCGCCTGGTCGAGAGCATTCGATCAGGGAGATCACGGTCGAGGTGCGGGACATCCCCCAGTCCGACCGGATCGCCGAGCTGGTGGGCGGGCTTCACGATGTGAAGGTCCTGTGGCACGAGGACCGGGCGCTGCTCCGCCACCTCGGCGGCAAGCTTCGGATCCATGCGCGTCAGCCAGTGCGGACGGTCCAGGAGATGCGCGACGTGTACACCCCTGGGGTCGCGCGCGTTTGCACCGCGATTGCCGAGCAGTCCGAGCTCGCGGCGCGCTACACGATGATCTCGCGGAGCGTCGCGATCTGTACGAACGGCACACGGGTGCTCGGCCTGGGCAACATCGGGCCGGTCGCGTCGATGCCCGTGATGGAGGGCAAGGCGGTGTTCTACGACCAGTTCGTCGGGATCTCGGCGATGCCGCTCCTGATCGACGCCACCGACGTCGACACGTTCGTCAACACCGTCCTGCGGATCGCGCCGACGTTCGGCGGGATCCACCTCGAGGACATCTCGGCCCCCGAATGCTTCGAGATCGAGCGGCGCCTGAAGGAGGCGCTGCCGCAGCCGGTCATGCACGATGACGTCCACGGCACGGCCGTGGTGTCGCTCGCGGCCGCGCTAGTCGCCTGCCGCTACGCCGGCATCGAGTTGCAGTCGGCGACGGTTGGGCAGCTCGGCCTCGGCGCCGCCGGGTACGGCATCGCGGCGCTGATGGTCGACGCCGGCGTCCGCCGCGTGCTGGCGTTCGATCCGATCGAGGCGTCGCATGCGCGGGCTCGCGAGCAAGGGGTCGAGATCATCTCGATGGAGCGAGTGATGACGGAGGCCGACGTGGTCGTGGCGACGACCGGCAGGGCCGGGCTGATCCAGCCGGAGATGATCCGCCCGGGCCAGGTGATCCTCGCTCTAACGAACCCCGACCCCGAGATCGACCCCGAGGTCGCCGAGGCCGCCGGCGCCGCGTTCGCCGCGGACGGCCGCAGCGTCAACAACGTGCTCGGTTACCCCGGCATCTTCGCCGGCGCGCTGAAGGCCGGGGCGGCCGGCATCAACGTGGCGATGAAGCTCGCGGCCGCCGACGCGCTCGCCGACCTCGCCAAGGACGGGGAGCTTGTCCCCAACGCGCTCGACAAAGAGGTCCACGACGCGGTCACCGCCGCCGTCAAGGAGGCGGCCGAGCGCAGCGGAATCGCTCGTCCCGAGCGGGCGATCAGCGACCTCTGAGCGAGGGCGGTGTGCTGCGCCGGGCGGGCGGCAAACCGGTTAGGCTGCCCGACCGATGCACTTCAGGCAACTCGACCGCGGGGAGCTGATCGCGGTCATCGGCGGAGCCATCCTGGGTATCTCGGTGTTCCTGGCGTGGTACACGCTCGGCGACAAGTTCACGGTGCTCGGGAACTGCCGGGGGCCAAACAGCTCGTGCACGGCGTGGAACTCGCTGTTGGTGGTCCGCTTCCTGCTGCTGGTGGCGGCGCTCGCGCCCGCGATCCTCGCCTGGATCATCCTGCGCGGACACGCGCTTTCGTGGCCGCGAGGCGAGATGACCGCGATCATCGCGATCTGGGCGCTCGGGTTCACGCTGTTCCGCGGGCTGATCGACAAACCGGGAACCCCGTCCGGCGAGATCGGCATCAGCTTCGGCTGGTGGATCGGCCTGGTCGGGGGCGTGCTGATCCTGATCGGGTCGGTCGCGCGGACGAAGGAGAGCATGACCACGCGTAAGCCACCGGGACTGCCATGAGCGGCGGCGAAGCGACACGGCCGGACCGGAACCTCGCGCTCGAGTTGGTCCGCGTGACCGAAGCGGCGGCGCTGGCCGCGGCCCGCATGGTCGGGCGCGGCGACAAGGAGGGAGCCGACCAGGCCGCGGTCGACGCGATGCGCAACGTGCTCGACTCGGTGTCGATGGACGGCGTGGTCGTGATCGGCGAAGGCGAGAAGGACAAGGCGCCGATGCTGTTCAACGGCGAACAGATCGGCGACGGCAGCCCGCCGCTCGTCGATGTCGCGGTCGACCCCCTCGAGGGCACCCGCCTGACCGCGCTCGGGATGCCGAGTGCGCTCTCGGTGATCGCGCTGGCCGAGCGCGGATCGATGTTCAATCCGGGGCCGATCGTGTACATGGAGAAGATCGCCGGCGGCTCCGAGATCGGCGACCTGCTCGATCTCGACCGGCCGCTGCCCGAGACGCTCGGGCTGATCGCCGAGCGCAAGAAGATCGACATCCGCGACGTGATGGTGGTGATGCTCGATCGCGAGCGCCACCACGAGGCGATGGAGGAGATCCGCGACGCCGGCGCGCGGGTCCGGCTGATCCTCGACGGCGACGTGTCGGCGGCGCTGCTCGCGGTCTCAGACAACACGCCGGTCGACATCCTGTGGGGGATCGGCGGCACGCCCGAAGGCGTCATCACCGCGGCGGCGATCAAGTGCATCGGCGGCGAGCTCAAGGGGCGGCTGTGGCCGCGCAACGACGAGGAGCGCACGGCCGCGATCGAGGCGGGCTACGACCTGACGAAGATCCTGAGCTGCGACGACCTGGTGGCGGGCGAGGACGTGTTCTTCTCGGCTACCGGCGTCACCGACGGCGACGTGCTCCAGGGGGTTCGCTACCAGGGCGATCGGGGCGCTACGACCGAGTCGCTCGTGATGCGGTCGCGGTCCGGGACGGTCCGGCGAGTGTCGGCGCGGCACGACCGCGCCAAATTGCGTGCGCTCACCGGCGTCCGCTACGGATAACGGGCCGCCGAAGCGTCAATGGTCGCGGAACTGGCGGGCGCGCTCGATTGCGGCGCGGCCGGCGGCGACCCCCGCGGCGCGCCCGGCGGCGAAGCGGCCGACCTTCGACGGCGCGAGGTCGAGCTTGGCCAGCGAGCGCAGGAACGCGTGGGTGACCAGCACGTGGATCGCGGACTGGGTCGCCTCGTAAACGGGCGCGCTGAACCCGACCGCAATCGCCGGGTAGAAATTCGCCACTTCGACCTCGATGCGGAGCTTCACCCGCCCGTCGGGGTCGGTGCCCAGATGCCTGACGTCGAGCGACAGGAAGCCGCAGCCCCGGCCGGCGCGAGCGACCAGCAGCCCGTCGCGGATCCGCCAGCTGACCTTGCCGTGGTCGCGTTCGAGCTCGTACTCGGGCGCGTCGAAGCGGAGGAGCGTCAGCGGCCGGCCGAGGAAGACGACCGAGCGCTCGTTCTCGTCGTAGACCACGCGGATCGTCCACGCGGTCACGCGCGAGAGGAACAGCCAGTAGGTTCGCGCCAGGTTCTCGAGATGGGTCGCGTTCCACATCCGCTTCCAATCCTCGGGCGCCAGCGTCAGCTCGGCGGACTGTGCGGAGCGGACGGCGCCGTCGCGCGCAATCGCCGTCGACCGCGCCGGCGAGACGATCACCGCGCGAGCGGGAAGGCGGTCCGGCCGCCGGCGCCAGCGTCGCGACGCCACAAACGCGGTGAGGGCTGCGAGGACCGCGGCGAAAAGAGCCACGGCGGGATTGTCTCAGCGCGGAAGACGCTCGAGCGCCACTGCCGCGCCGGCCTCCAGCTCGCCCTCGCCCGCGGGGATCAGCGCGAGTGCGTTCGCACCCAGCAGCGAGGTCACGATATGGGATCCCTGCGGCCCGTTGGGCAGGGCGACCAGGCTCCCGTTGCGGCGCTCGAGGCGCACGCGCACCGCCTGCTCGCGGTCGGGATTGCGGCGGACGGCCGTCGCGAGCACCGCCTCGGGCTCGAGCAGGCGCTCTTCCGTGCGCCCCTGGAGGGCAGCCAGCGCCAGGCTCGCGAACAATGAGAACGTCACAACCGCCGAGACGGGGTTGCCCGGCAGTCCGAACACGAGGACCTTTCCCCGGTGTCCGAACCAGGTCGGCTTGCCCGGCTGGAGCGCCACCCGCCAGAACACCTCCTCGACGCCGAGCTCGGCGAGCGCCGGCTTGACGTGGTCGTGTGGGCCGACCGACACGCCGCCCGTGATGATCACGACATCGGCGCGCTCGAGCGCGTCCTGGAGTCCGGCCTCGGTGGCCGCACGATCGTCGGGCAGTCGCTTTGCGCCGGCGACGATCGCGCCCTCGGCGGCGGCGAGCGCATCGAGCATCGGCGCGTTCGAATTGTGGATCTCGCCGGGTCCGAGCGGCTCGCCGGGCGCGCGGAGCTCGTCGCCCGTGCACAGCACCTGGACCCTCGGGCGCCGGTAGACGATCAGCTCGGCCGCGCCGGCGGACACCGCCGCGCCCAGCTCGGCGGCGCCGAGCAGCGTGCCGACGTGGAGCACGGTCTCGCCCGGGCGCATGTCCTCACCCGCCTCGCGGACGTGGTCGCCGGCGGCTACCGGGCTCTGGGTGAAGATCGCCCCGTCGCGGACCTCGACGTTCTCCTGGGGTATGACCGCGGTGGCGCCGTCCGGAATCGCGCCGCCGGTGGAGATCCGGATCGCCCCACCGTCCTCGAGCGCCGTCGCCGACGGCGTCCCGGCGCGTGATTCGCCGACGACGGTCAGGGTCCGGCCGGCATCTCCGGGAAGGACCGCGTAGCCGTCCATCGCCGAGCACGGAAACGGCGGCACGTTGCCGGCGGCCTGCAGGTCGACGGCGAGCACCCGATCGCGGGCGTCGTCGATCCAGACCCGCTCGGTTCCCAGCGCTTGCGCGGCGTTCAGCACCCTCCGGCGGGCCTCGGCGATCGTGATCATGTCGGGCGGCATCGCCTCATTCTCGCGAACAACTGCGGTCCGTTGATGCAAATGCGAATGGACGGGGTCAATGCGTGGTAAAAGAGGCTGGATGGAGCGGGGTGTGCCACGCCGTAGGCGACCAGGGCCGGTCGTGACCGAAGGAGTCGAAGCGTTGCTGCTGCGTGGCGATGGCCTCGCCAAGGGCTGGCTGCTCGCGCTGGTCGAGGACGCGCCGCTCGAGTCGGCGGCGGCGATCATGGCCGGCGACGTCGCCCGCGACGGGCCTCGCATCTGCGATGCGGTGGTGCGCGCGATCTACGACGAGGCGGATCTGCGGCGGATCGAGGCCGGTGGCGTGCTCGAGCCGCTCGTGTCGCGCGCCGGCGAGCTCGCCGGCGTACGCAGCGCCGAGACCGCCGCTCATGCCGTGGAGACGCTCCGGACCGTGATCTGGAGCGCGCTGCGGACCGAGCTGGCGCGGATAGACCCGGACGTGCTCGCCGACGCCGGTGAGCGGCTGTCGCTGGTCACCGAGCTCGTGCGCGCCGCGGTTCTGCGCCGGCAGGCCGACGGCGCGGCCGGAGGCCCCCCGGGACTGCGCGTCCCGCCGCTACGGGTCGCACGCACCGATGTCCAAGCCGCGCCGCACCGCGGGGAACGGAGCGCAACGCCGGGGCTTGCGGGCACGGGGGGACCGGTTGGGGCTGGCGGTGGCGCGGGCGGGGGTTTCGAGGACGGCGGGGGAATACAGGACACGGACGATGCCGAGGCGGCGACGACCGCCCCCGGCGACTGCGAGCCGGCGACGACGCTTGGGCCCGAAGGCGTGCCCCCGACGCGGAGATGGGCCGAGGCGCCGGCGGTAGGTGCGGAGCGCGCGGTCGGCGACGCGCTGTGGATCGGCGCGCTCCGGGACGAGATCGTCCGGGCCGCGCGCTCACGGCTCCCACTATCGCTGTTGCTCGTCGAGCTCGACGAGGCCGAGCGGCTGCTCGCGGCCGAGCCACGCGGCGACGCGAACGCGACGTTCGGTCGGTTCGCGCAGGCGGTGCGGTTCGCGCTGCGCCACCGCGACGTGCTCGCGTGCGAGACCGAGAGCCGGGCGTGGATCATCGCGCGCGACACTGGGCGGGCCGGCGCGCAGGCGCTCGGGTCCCGGATCGTCACGGCGGTGCCCCTCGAAGAGTCCTGGCGCGGCGCGCCGCTGACAGTGAGCGTCGGGCTGGCGGTCCTCGGCGAGGACGGTCACAACGCGGCGGCGCTGATCGATGCCGCCGAGCAGACGCGGTTCGCGGCCGAGGCGAGCGGGATCGGAATCGTCGCGGGCGAGCCGGGGGATGGCGAGTTCGACGGCGACTTCGAGCCGCCCGCGGGTCCGAGCCTCGTCAGCTGACCGGCGCTGGTGCTACTGCCCGGCGCTGGCGCTACTGCCCGGCGGGCGCGCCCGATGTGGGGGTGCTGGACGCCGACGGGATGGCCGCGGCGCCGATGACCTCGGTTCCGAGCATGCCGATCGCGCGCCCGGTGGCCATCGTCAGGTCCCAGTTGGCGCCATGCGCGTAAGGCCCGCGGTCGATCACCGGCACCGTGATCACGCGACCCTTGTAGTAGATCTCGACCGGCGTCCCGCACGGGAGCGTCCGGTTCGCGACGCCGATCGTGCGGCGCCTGAGGATCTTGCCGCACGCGGTCCGGTGACCATAGAAACCGGGACCGTAGAGGGTCGCGGTCGAACGCTTGTAGACCGTGACCGAGACCGTGGGGGCGGCGGTGGCGCTCGAGGCCTGGCCGTCGTTGACGACGGCCTGGATCGTCAGCTGCCCGGGGCGGCTCGGGTGCCACGCGGCCGAGAACGAGCCGCCCGGCTGAGCGGTCGCGTCCGCGACGGGGACCCAGGCGGAGCTGCTCGAGAGCTGGTCGATCTCGACGGTGTCGCCGGCGTCTGATCTCGGGACGCTGCCGGTGACCGACACGCCCCCGCGCAGGAACGCCGACGCCTCGGAGGTGATCGTAATCCCGTCGGCGCTCGCGCTCACGGGGACGTTGCCGGCGCTGATGGGCACGTTCGGGTTGGGCTGGGACTGCCCGCTTCCCGACCCGCCCGGCCCCGTTCCGGCCCCGCCCGACCCGCCGCCGCCGGACGTGGCCCAAGCGAGACCCGGGACCGCCAGAACGGCGCCGACGGCCAACAGCGGGGTTACATAGCGATTGCCGACTCTCGCGAGCAGCTGGATCAGTCCTCTCGTGATGTGCCTACGGGGTGAGCTGACGGGCTCGCGCCTTGTGAGCGCTACGGCCCTGGTGGGCCGATTCGCCCCTGCGGATCCGAGGATCCGCAAGTGGTTCCCCCGCCAATCGCCCGCGGACGGACGATCGCTCGGCGTGAACGGCGCGAGATTCTAACCAGATGCGCCGATGATGTGGGGCACCCTACGGTCGCGGCAGCCGAGCGACTGCGTTCCGCAGCGCGCGGGCGCCGGCGGTGAGCCCGATCTCGGCAAGCTCGGCCGCCGCCTGGGCGGCGATGCCGAGGACGTCGCGGCCGGTGCCGTGGTCAGTGCGGTCGCCGGCGGGGGGCGTGGGGGGGACGCCGGCGGGCTGGGCGGGCTGGCGCAGACGCTCGGGGCGGGCGGCCTTCGGGACCCGGGTGACGGGGGTGGCGCGGGCGCCGCGGGTCGCCGGCGCTTTGCGTCGTGCCGGCGCTTCGCGGGTCGCCGTCGCCGACGCCGGCGAGGCGCGCTTGTCGCTGCGGCGGTGCGGGCGCCTACGCGGAAGCGCGCCGAGGACGTCTGAGGGGCGTTCGTCGCTCAAGCCCTTACATCATGGCGTAATGCGAAGATTCGGGTGCCCGCGAATCGGCGGACTTAGCAAAATCCGAACAGGATTTGAAACCGGTCGCTCGGTTCCGCGTATACCTACAATCGGGCGCGATGTCGCGTCCCCAGGCCGATTGACTTCAAAAAGTATAGCGTCTAGACTTTCTCCATACGTTTAGCTAGCGGGCGTGCGCCCTTAGGACGCTCGCCCGTTTGTCATCCTCTTAAGCCGGCGGTGTCCAGGGCCGGCGGGTACGACGGGAAACGGATTCAGATGTCAGTAGCGGATCTGCAGGAACTGGAAGAGATCAAGGGCCTCGTAACGCGCGGCCAGCAGCTGGGCGTCCTGACCTACGCCGAGATCACCGGCGCGGTGTCGGAGCTCGACCTCGACGAGGCCGACGTAGAGGAGCTGCACGGCTTCCTCGAGCGCGCTGAGATCGAGCTCGTCGAAGAGCTCGACCCGGCGAGCACCGCGGCGGACCTCGAGCGCGCGCCCGATAAGCGCGGCCGGCGCAAGCCGAAGACGGCGCTGGACCTCAAGCCGGACATGACCACCGATTCCCTTCAGCTGTTCCTGAAGGACATCGGCAAGGTGCGGCTGCTCACCGCCCAGGAAGAGGTGGACCTCGCCAAGCGGATCGAGCGTGGCGACCTCGACGCCAAGCAGAAGATGGTCGAGTCGAACCTCCGGCTCGTCGTCTCCATCGCCAAGAACTACCGCAACCAGGGCCTGCCGTTCCTGGACCTGATCCAGGAAGGGACGCTGGGCCTCGTCCGCGCGGCGGAGAAGTTCGACTACCGCAAGGGCTTCAAGTTCTCCACATACGCCACCTGGTGGATCCGCCAGGCGATCGCTCGCGCGCTCGCCGACAAGGCGCGGACGATCCGCATCCCGGTGCACGTGGTCGAGAAGCTCAACAAGATCGGCCGGGCCGAGCGCAAGCTCGTGACCGAGCTCGGGCGTGAGCCGACCGCCGAGGAGATCGCCGAGGTCACGGGGATCGAGCCCGAGGAGGTCGAGTCGATCAAGCGCTCGGCGCAGGCGCCGGTGTCGCTCGAGAAGCCGGTCGGCGACGAGGAGGAATCGGAGTTCGGGCAGTTCATCGCGGACGAGCGCGCCGAGTCGCCGTACGAGCGGGCGGCTGAGATCCTCACCAAGGAGGCGCTCCGCGAGGCGCTCGAGAACCTCAGTTACCGGGAGCGCCGCGTGCTCGAGCTGCGGTACGGACTCGGTGGCGAGCACCCCCGCACGCTGGACGAGGTCGGTCGCACGTTCAACGTGACGCGCGAGCGGATCCGGCAGATCGAGAATCAGTCGCTCAAGAAGCTTCAGTCGCTGGCTGAGGCGCAGAAGCTCCGCGACGTAGCGTAGGAAGTTTCAGTCGCCGGTTTGGGCGTCCACGCAAGGCGTGGGCGCTCAAGCTGGTGAGCTTTTGCGCCGATTTCGAGATCGATGTTCGATCTCCACGAGGCGCTGGCGTACGTCGTCCAAAACGAGGGCTCGGACCTTCACGTGAAGGTGCCGGCGCGTCCGATGGCGCGGTTCCGCGGCCAGCTCGAGCCGCTCGAGCACTACACCGAGCCCCTGACGCCGGCGGACACCGAGGGCGTGCTGCGGCAAATGCTCGCCGCTCACTCGGACAAGATGGCGGCGTTCGACAGCGACAACGAGATCGACTTCTCCTACACGGTCGACGGGCTCGCGCGGTTCCGTGTCAACGCGTTCCGTCAGCGCGGGTCGGTGTCGATCGTCGCCCGGGTCATCCCGTTCACGGTCCGGACGATCCGCGAGCTAGGTCTGCCGCAGTCGATCGAGGAGATCGCTCAGGAGGAGCGCGGGCTGATCCTGCTCACCGGCACGACCGGCTCGGGCAAGTCGACGACGCTCGCGGCGATCATCAACCACATCAACGAGACGATGGCGCGGCACATCGTCACGATCGAGGACCCGATCGAGTATCTGCACCGCGACCGTCAGTCGATCATCAACCAGCGCGAGGTCGGGATGGACACCGAGTCGTTCGGCCGCGCGATGCGTCGAGTGCTCCGCCAGGACCCCGACGTGATCCTGATCGGCGAGATGCGCGACGAGGAGACCGTCCGGACCGCGCTGTCGGCCGCCGAGACCGGCCACCTCGTGCTCTCGACCGTCCACACCCTCGACGCCGCCGAGAGCGTCAACCGGATCATCGACTTCTTCCAGCCGCACGAGCAGTTGCAAGCGCGCGCGATGCTCGCCGGGACGCTGAAGGCCGTCGTCTCGCAGCGCCTCGTGCGGACCGCCGACCACACGGCCCGGGTCGCGGTGTGCGAGGTCCTGCGGATGACCGGACGCGCGCGCGACATGATCCTCGACCCCGACCAGACCGACCGCCTGCGCGAGGTCATCGCCGAGGGCTCGTACTACGGGATGCAGACGTTTGACCAGGCGCTGCTCCAGCACTTCCAGGCCGGCCGCGTGGCGATGGCGGACGCGATGCGCGTCGCGTCGAGCCCGCATGACTTCAAGCTGCTGGTCGCCGGCGAGGGTCGCACGGCGACATCGATGAACGACCTCGCCGGCGGGGACGAGGGCCCGGCCCCCATCCGCCCGGCCTCGCCCGAGCTCGCGCCGCCGCTCCAGCAGGTGCGTCCGGCGCCTTCGATGACCCCGGCGAACGGCCGGCCGTCGTCGCCGCCGCCGGGCATGGCGGCGTAACCGGGCGCGCCTGCCGCGGCTCCCGGCCGTCACGACGACGGCCGGCTCGCGAGGAGCCGGCCGCCGTCCAGAACTTCGTTCGGATCAGCCGGGCCTACTTGACCGTGTAGGCGTAGGGCAGTGCCGCGACCTCGTCGCCGCTCTCCTGGCTGGTCACCGGTGGCGGAACGTTGCTGTCGAAGTCATCGACGTACAGGTTCCCCGAAACCACCGTGCCGCTGGCGGCGCTCGGCGTGATCGTGACGTTGACCGTGCCGGTCTGCCCGGGATTGATCACCAGCGGCGAGAACGAAGTCGCCGGGTTGATCGAGGCCGGCTCGATGTCCCCGGTGTTCGACGTCACGGACTGGTCGAACGGCTTGATTTGAGCCGTCATCGAGACCGATGCGGTGCCGGCGGGCGCTGCGGTCGGGTACGGCCCGCACTCGGTCGGCCCGGCGATCCAGAAGCCGGCGGTGACGAGACCGCCCGGCGGTGTGTCGCTCGCCGACTGGCTGGTCGAGCACAGTGGCGCGTCCCCGGGAGCGTGGCTGGACAGATCAGGATCGCCGGCGACCGGCTGGAAGTCGAACATCGCCGGAAGACTCGAGGTCTGAGCCACGGTGACGCTCGACGTCTCCGTCGGAACGAACCATGCCGGGAACCCGTCGGTCATCGGCAGGGAGACGGTGCTCGGCCCCTGCGGTGCCAGGGTCACCGACGTCGAACCGTTCAACCGTGGGTCGACGAAGTAGTCCTCCGGCGCGACTCCGGTGTTGGTGATCTGCACCGGCACGGTCACCGGCATCCCCGCCGCGAGTTTCGTGGCCGCGCTGTTGGGGAGCCCGGCCGCGCTGACCTTCGCGGCGTTGAAGCGGATGTCTCCGGTGTACGGCTCGGAGATCTCGTTCCCGACGACCGGCTCGGAGAAGTCGACGACGAGCGTCCACGTTCCTGGAGCCGGGTTCACAGCGCTGGCGGTGAGTGCCGTCAGCGAGGTGCCGTTGAGGGAGTTCTGGCCGTACCCGAGCGTATTCCCGTCGGGGCTGATCAGGTACGCCCCGATCGGATCGGTCGGATCGTTGGCGATCGACACGTCCGCGCTGATGTTGCGCACGCCCGCAGGCACGCTGAACTCGTAGTACTCCTGCTGGCCCTCGCCGTCGGCGCGACCGTTGCCGCCGGTCAGCAGCCCCGAGAAGGAACCCGAGCGGTTGCTGCCGGGCTGGACCAGGCTGCGCAGCGTCACCGGAATCGAGGTCGATCCGCCGAAGCCGAAGTCCGACCTCAGCACGACCGAGCCCGCCGAGTCGCCCGGGGACGACGGGGTAGTGGCGCTCACCGTCACCGTCCGGCTCTCGCCGGGAGCCAGCAACAGCCGGCTCGGCGACACCGACGCGAACGGCACGAACCGCTCGGTGGCCATCCGCCAGGGGACGGTTCCGTTCGTCCCGCCGGAGCTCTTCACGTCACCGAAGATCACCCCGGTCCACTGCCCGGGGGTCGGGACGCGGACATCGACGCTGCCGAAGTTCCCGGGGCCCTGCGGCAGCGAGTGCGCCGCGAACCGTCCGCGCGGATCGATCAGGATCAGCCGTACCCGCGCGTTCAGGCCGGTGTTGCAGGCGGAAGCCGGGTTCAGACAGGACGACGGGTCGCCCGGCCACGCGATCTCACCGACCAAGCGGTCTTGCCCTGGCCGGACGTTGAAGTGGAACACCCCGTAGTTGTTCTGCAGTCCCTGGTAGTTGGCGAACTCCGGGCTCGTGCCGTCGGTCAACGTGACACTGCCGGTCTGCACGTTCTGGTCAGAGCCGAACGTCCGGCCGCTCAGGTTCACGAGCTGCGCATGCGAACCCGTGTCGGTGACGTTGACGTTCCAGCGCTCGCGCGTGCCAGGGGCGGCCACCGCATTGAGCTGCCCGGTGGACGTCAGCAGCGTGTTTCCGGTCGGCCTGGGGGAGCCGTCCGCCGTGCGGATCGACTCGGCCAGCTGAACGGCCTTGTAGGAGTTGAGGAGCCCCGCGCCCTGCTCCACGGCGGGAGTGCCGAGGTCGGTGGCGGTGCTCACCAGGATCTGCTTGACCAGCGCAGGCGTCGGCGTGGCTCCGTGGTGGGTCTCCCGGTAGGCCTGGATGACCAGCGCCGCCGCGCCGGCGATGAACGGCGAGGACTCGCTGGTGCCGCCGGCGTTCTCGATGTCGGACGATTGCCCCCTGAGGTTCACGCACCCCTCGAAGATGGGGCTGGCGTCGCACGAAGCGAAGCTGTCCTCCCCGGGGGCGACCAGGGACACGGTCCCGCCGGCCTCGTTGAAGCCGCCCGAGCTGAGCGAGCTGATGTTGTCGTTCAGCCATCCGCTGGTGGCGAAGTAACGAGCCGCGGCGTAGTTGGTCTGGGCGTAGTAGCGGTAGTCAGTCGACGCTCCCGCCGAGATCAGATTTGGATCGGTGGACGGCGAGCCGATCGTGTTGAAGTCGCCGGCATCGCCGGTGGAGACGCTGACCACGACGCCGGCCGCGACCGCGGCGTTGTCGAACTGCGAGGTGGCATCGAGCGCGGTCACGTCGGGGAACGGGTTCGAGCCGAACGACTCGTTGATCACGTTGACGTGGTCGGTCTCGACCGCGTAGTTGATCGCCTGCAGGAAGTTGGACTCGGTGGTGTCCTCGAACGAGCCGAACACGTCGAGACCGACGAGGCTGGCGCCGGGAGCGACTCCCTCGATCCGGATGTTGCAGGCAGTCGGGTCCGGCTGGTCGCTGAACCCGTTGACGTCGTAGGTGTGGAGGCCCTGGCCGGCGATCGTGTTGGCGTCGAGGAACGCCTCGTCGCCGCTGGTGACCTGGCCGGGGCCGTCGCCGGTGAAGTCCTGGTAGTCACTGAACGCGGACGTGCCGTTCGCGCGGATGAAGTTGATGTTGTTCGGATCGATGCCGTCGGCGATCCAGGCGACCTTCACGCCGGCGCCTGTGATTCCGAGCGAGCGAGCGGTCGGCTGGCGCGGGCTGTCGGAGTCGGTGCCCGTGAGCGACAGGCCTTCGGGATCGAGCTGCGGCTTGCCGGCGGAACACGCGCCCGGGATCACGTTGGGCGTGAGCGTCGTCGACAGATGCGACTTCTTGGACCCACCGGTCGCCGTCTGAGCGGGCGCCGCGCCCTTGATCGTGACGTCGGGGATGACCTCGGCCACGGCCGGATTGGCCCTCAGCCTCGCCTCCTCGCCCTTGGACACGGTCGCCGCGAACGCGTCGACGAGCTGGTAGCGCTTGACGTGGGTGGCGTGGACCGCGCTCAGTTCGCGCAGCAGCGGCGCCTGAACCCCGGTGATCGCGCGAGAGCGGCTGTTTGCGGCGGCGCTCCCGACGTGAGCCGCGGCGGGCTGGCTCTTGAGGATCACGATCACGTGCTGGTTTGCGTTCTGCGATAGCCGCCGGGTCAGAGCCGGCGTCAGCCGGCCGGACGTCGGGCTGGTCGTAGCCCCGACGGCCTGCGGACCAACCATGGCCACGAGCCCGGCGCCGACCACCAGGAAGGCGATTGCTCGCCTATGGGCAGCCGCACGCACCACGACACCGGCAATCAGTGATCGCATACCTCTACACCTCTCCTCTTTTGGACAACAAGCGAGCCCGCTCCGGACGTACCTGGACCCCACCCCAGGTGGGCAACGCGGACTCTGCGGCGGCCAACCTACCACCGCGTGTCAACGATTGCCAAGCGTTCCGTGTACTTCAGTTCGTGAAGCATCGCGCTAGAATCGGCTTTAGATGGCTTCTTCTAACGAAACCTGTCCTGTTTGCCGCACGGCGGAGATCGTGTGCGGGAAGTGGACATTGCTCGTGATTCGCGATCTGGCCGAGGGACGGTCCCGCTTCTGCGAGCTCGAGCGCTCGCTGCAGGGGATCAGCCCGCGCACGCTCTCGCTGCGCTTGCGCGCGCTCGAGGAGGAGGGGGTCGTCGAGCGTCAGACGTTCCCGGAGGTTCCTCCGCGAGTCGAGTACGCGCTCACTGACAAAGGCCGCGCGCTGGTGCCGCTGATCGAGGACATGCGTGCGTACGGGCTCCAGTGGCTGTTCGAGGACTGCGACGAGCCCACCGAGGCCGACGCGGCCGACGAGGCCCGCGAGCCCGCGATCGCCGCCGCCTGAGCGCTGAGGCCGCACATGCGGATCGCGGTCGCCGCGGATGAGCTGACCGGCGTCGCGCCCGCGCTGCCCGATGAGCTTCGCCGGCGCGGTCACGAGCCTCTGCTCCACGGCGCGTACTCCGACGCCGAGCGGCCCGACTGGGCGTGGGCGAGCGAGGCCGCGGCGCGGGACGTGGCCGACGGCCGCGCCGACCAGGCGGTCGTCGCGTGCTGGACCGGAACCGGCGCGTCGATCGCCGCCAACAAGGTGCCGGGGATCCGCGCCGCGCTGTGCGCCGACGCACCGACGGCGGAGGGCGCGCGCCGGTGGAACGACGCCAACGTGCTCGCGCTCAGTCTGCGGGCGACGTCCGCGGCCGAGCTCGAGGAGATCCTCGATGCCTGGTTCCGGGGTGCCGCGAGCGCTGAGGTGGGGGACCTCGACAACATCGCGCACGTATCGGAGATCGAGCGCTCGGCTTAGTCGGCGCTTGCTCGCCGCTCACGGCAGGGCGGGTTGGGAAGAGACTTCAGCATGGTGGGGGTTTCTTCCCAAGGGCAGGATGTCCGCACGCGATCGCGAACCGGCGGACGTGCGGAACGGAACGCTCCATGGGGTGATCGAGGCGTTTGCAACCGAGGCGGCGATGGCGCTGTGCGCCGAGACCGCGTCGGGCGCCGAAGTCCCGTTCGAGCTCATCGACGCCGCCGGTGGTCCGCGCGGCCGGGTCCCGCTCTACTGCTACCGGCCGCTGACCGCCCCGTTCATCGACGAGCGGCTCGGGCTGTTGTCGGCGCTCCCGACCTATGCGCCCGCCGCGCGCGCGCTGAGCGGCCTGCAGGGCGTCGACGCGTACCTGCGCCAGCGCGGCGAGTCTCGCATTCCGTCCGAGCCGCGGGAATGCACCGACGTCGCGCTGCGAGCCTTCCTGGCCGTGCTCTACGACGAACGCAGCGAGTTCTCGTTCGACCCGGACCGGTTCGAGGTCGCCTACGACGAGCTCGAACAGGCGCTGTACGAGGGTCGCGCGGTGACGACCGTGGTGGCACCGCTGCTGGGGATCGCGCTCGACTACGACACGATCGAGATCCCGCTCGGCGACGGCCTCGCGCTCATGCGTGGGGACGCGCTCGACGACGCGCCGCCCGATGCCGTCTGGGGGGACGCCGAGGAGCCCCACGTGCTCGCGGTGCTGACCGTGGCCCAGGATCGCGCCGCGCCGGCGCCCATGTCGGTGGCGCGCGTGCGCTTTCGCCGGACCTTGACCGCGCTGCGGTTGTTCGAGCGCGGCGGGTTCGCGCTCGGCCCGGTGGCGTGGACGCGGATCGATGGCGGCAGCTGGCGCTCGGTCCCGCTCGGGGGGACCGGCCGGCCACGTCTCGAGAGGCGCATCCCAGCCGACCAGGAGGACGAGCTTCGGGCGTTCTGCAACCTGGTGGCGCGGCGGACGCCGAACGGTGGGGAGACCGCATGGGCGCTGTCCCGGTTCGAGATGGGCTGCGAGCGCCTCGCGCCGTTCGAGGCGCTGACCGACTACCTGCTCGCGTTACGGGCGCTGCTCGAGCCCGAGGGAGCCGCGAGTGGCCGCCTCGCGGGCCGCCTGGCCGCGATCTGCGCCCGGCCCGAGGATCGGGCGGCGGTGGCCGAGCGGACCGCGCATACGATCTCGCTCGAGCGGGCCGTTATCGCCGGCCTCGCGCCGGCGCGGACCGGCGTCGACGCGCTCGTCGACGAGCTCGCCGAGCAGTTGCGGGCGCTGCTCAGAGACGTTCTGTGCGGCCATCTCGAGCCCGATCTGTGCGCGGTCGCCGACGACCTGCTGGCGCAGGCAGCCGTCTGAGCGACCACTCCCACCGCCTGCAGCCATCGCGCTAAGGTTCGCGCAGACCGCTCCCTACTCGGTCCCGCGAGGGGCCGGGAGTGTCCTGCCGCCAGGCTCGACATGTAAGTCCTGGGGCTCTAATGCAGTTAGGGGGAGCGCGATCTCAGCTTCGAGCGGGCGTTCAGCCCGCTCGTGCTGTTTTTTGGGGTCAAGCCCTGCCGAGTGGGTAGGGGGCGGTTATGCTCAGCCGCGTGTCACCAGCCGCTGCCGCCCGGCCTGCCGTCGCGCCGAACGTGCATCCGGAGTGCCGGAACACGCCGCGGATCAACAACGACGGGTTCGAAGAGCTGTGCCATCTGGTCACCGAGCACGATCCGGACACCGCGCTGTGCGGCAAGGACGTGTCCGGGTACCCGTGGGACCCGCCCTGGCCCCGCTGTGAGGCATGCCTCTCGGTGGCGCGCGGAGAGATGAACTGACCGGCCCAGGCGCCGGCGTGGAACTGACGGGCCCCTTCAGCGGAGCGCGCACGTGAGCGAATACGAGCTGACCTGCATCGTCGAGATACCGAAGGGCAGCCGCAACAAGTACGAGTACGACCCGAAGCTCGGCGGGATCAAGCTCGATCGCTTCATCTCCGCCTCGGTCGTTTACCCGACCGACTACGGCTACGTGCCCGACACGCTCGCCCCCGACGGCGATCCGCTCGACGTGCTCGTGTGCGTGTCCGAGCCGACGTTCCCGGGCTGCATCGTCGTGGCCAAGGCGGTTGGGCTGTTCCGGATGTCGGATGAGAAGGGGCCCGACGACCATGTGGTCTGCGTGCCGGTAGACGATCCGGGCTGGAACCACTTCGAGGACGTCGACGATCTCCCGGCTCAGCTGCGCGCGGAGATCAGCCACTTCTTCACGGTCTACAAGGATCTCGATCCCGACCGCCACTCCGACGTCAAGGGTTGGGCGGATCGGGAGGCTGCGCTCGAGGCGATCGAGAGGGCGCGGCGGGCGGTTCAGGATCAGGCGGGCTAGGCTCGGGCTCGCTGGGCTCCACGGCGTCGGGCTCGCCGGGCTCGGGTTCGCCGGGCTCGGGTTCGCTGGACTCGAAGGGCTTGGCGGCGGCGAGCTCCGATTGCATCCGCTCGGCCCGTTTCTTCTGGTGCTTCCACAGGCGGTGGGCGATCCACGCGACGATCACCAGCGCGACCGCGATCCCGAAGTACAGCTCGTACTTCGTCGCCGTGCGGTAGATGCTGTCGATGTGATCGCCCGAGAAGTAGCCGATCGAGACCCACAGTCCGACCCACAGCGCGGCGCCGAGCATGTTGAACGGAATGAACTTCTTCCAGTGCATCCCGGTGATGCCGGCGATGATCCCGTTCGCCTGACGGAGACCCTCGACGAAGCGGGCGATCACGATCACCTTCCCGCCGTGGCGATCGAAGAAGTCCGCGGTCTTGTCGAGGCGGTCGGGCGTGAGCAGGATGTACTTGCCGTAGCGCTCGGCCAGCGGACGGCCGCCGAAGTGGCCGATCGCGAACCCGACGTTGTCGCCCAGGATCGCGGCGAGAAACGCGATCAAAGCGACGAGCCAGATGTTCAGCCGCCCGGTGCCGGCGTAGAGCGCCGAGACGATCAGCACGGTCTCCCCGGGGACTGGGACGCCGAAGTCCTCGAGGAAAATCAATGCGAGCGCGAGATAGCCGAAGCGGTCGAGCGTCGGCTCGAGACTGTGGAGGACGCCCGGCAGGTGCGCGGGCGCCTGCGAGGCTGCGAACAGCAGGTCGGGCACGGAAAGACCCTACCCGGGCGCTCTGCGATCATCGCGCTAGGCGCCGCCGCCAGGTGCCGCCGCCAACTCCCTAAGGCGCCGCCGCCAAATCGAATTTCATCATGACCGCCGTCAAGCTCACATCCCTGTCTCACGGCGCCGGCTGCGCGTGCAAGGTGCCGGCGGCGCTGCTCGCGCCCGTGGTCGCGGCGCTCCCTCAGTCTGAGGATCCGAACCTACTCGTCGGGACGTCGACGTCCGACGACGCCGGCGTGTACCGCGTCCGCGACGACCTCGCGCTCGTCCAGACCGTCGATTTCTTCACTCCGATCGTCGACGACCCGTACGACTTCGGCCGGATCGCCGCCACCAACGCGCTGTCGGACGTCTACGCGATGGGGGGCCGGCCGGTGAGCGCGCTGAACCTGGTCGCGTGGTCGGTTGAGGACCTCGGCACCGAGATGCTCGGCGAGGTGCTTCGCGGCGGCCACGACGTCGCCACCGCCGCCGGCGTGGTGGTTGTCGGAGGACACACGATCGACGACCCCGAGCCCAAGTACGGGATGGCGGTGACCGGCGTGATCGACCCCGGCGAGGTGATCACGAACGCCGGCGGCCAGGCCGGCGACGTGCTCGTGCTCACCAAGCCGGTCGGTGCGGGCGCGGTCACGACGTCGCTGAAGAAGGGACTCGTGTCCGAAGAGGTGCTCGCGGGCGCGGTCGAGGTCATGACCGAGCTGAACGCGGCCGGATCGGCCGCGGCGCGGGCGGCCGGCGTCCGCGGGATGACCGACGTAACCGGGTTCGGTCTGCTGGGGCACCTGCACGAACTGGCGCTCGCGAGCGGCGTGTCCGCGGTCGTCGACGCCGCGGCGGTGCCGGCGATCCCGGGAGCGCTCGAGCTGCTCGAGGACGACCGCGCGGTCGCCGGCGGCAGCCGTAACAATCGCCGCTACGCCGAGGAGTTCGCGTCGTTCGACGACGGCGTCGACGAGGTCCGGCGGCGGCTCGTGACCGACGCGATGACCTCCGGCGGCCTGCTCGTGGCGGTCGACCCGGCGCGGGCGGCCGATGTCCCGGGAGCCGTAGTCGGCAGGCTCGTCGAGGGCGAGCCGGGCACGATCAGGGTGCGCTAGCCAATCGCTCCAGATCGTCGCGCGACGCGACGCCGAGCAGCCGTCCCTCGGGGGTGGTGACGATCGCCCAGCGCAGGTTCTTCTCGGCGAGCTGCCCGGCTACGCGCTCGGCGGACGCGTGTGGCCGGAACGTCTTCGGCCCGGGCTCGGCTATGTCCCAGACGGGCTCCTCAGCACTCGGGTCGAGCATGCTGGCGCGAACTCGGCCGAGCACCGTGCCGCGGGCGGTCGTGACCAGCGCGAACGGGTACGGCGAGTGCGCGATCCACTCGAGCACGACGGCCGCGCGTTCGGTCGGTGCACACCTCACGACGTCGTCGCGCATCGCACGTCCCACGGTCGGTGCCTCGGGGGCCTCGCCCTCGACCGGGAGATTGTGCGCGAGCCAGTCCACCTTGCCCGGTACGTAGTCGTAAACCTCGCTGAACCCGAATGTCTCGAGCCGGCACGCGGCTCGTGGACTTAGGTCTCAGAGCCAGTCCCAGCAGTACACGACCACCGGGCGCCCATGGTCGAGCGTATTCGCAGCGCGCTCGTCGAGCTGGCGTAGCGGCAGGTTGATCGCGCCCGGGAGATGCGCCGGCGCGTAGTCGTCCTCGGTGAGCACCTCGACCACCTGGGCGCCCTGGTCGATCAGCTCGCGAAGTTGGTCCAGGTCGATTTGCGTTGCCATACACCCGTCACGGTAGCTCAGCGATGGCGTCCGCGAGGACGGCGCGGGTCGCCTCGAGCGCCTGTGGAATCACGTGCGTGTCGGCGAGCAGCGGCATGAAGTTCGTGTCGCCGTTCCAGCGGGGGACCACGTGCAGATGCAGGTGATCGGCGATCCCGGCTCCCGCGATCTTGCCGAGGTTGAGGCCGACGTTGAAGCCATCCGGGCTCATCGCCTTTCGGATCGCGAGGATCGCCCGTCGCGCCAGGCGCATCGTGTCGAGCATCTCCTGCTCGTTCAGAGCCTCGAGCTCGGCGACGTGTCGCACCGGCGCGACCATCACGTGGCCGGGGGCGTACGGGTAAACGTTCAGGATCGTGACGCAGTTCTCGGTGCGGTCGATCGGCGCATGCTGCGGGTCCTTGTTCTGTGACGACGCGGCGGCGCAGAAGATGCACTCGCCGTCCTTGGGGCCGGTGATGTATTCGATGCGCCACGGTGCCCACAACGGCCGCTCGGTCATGACGGGGCAGCGTACCGGCGCGTGGCGTGCAAGCCTTCCGTCGTGTTCCACGTCGAGCTGCGCCAGTTCCCGCACCAGACGCGTGCCTTCAACCTGACCCGGGACGAGCTCGACGAGCGGATCGTCGGCCCCTGGCTGGCCCGTGAGCCCGTCGAGCTCAACGAATACAAGTGGCTGCCGGACCGGGCGACGCTCACGATCTACGAGGGGCCACCGCTCTCGGTGTCCGAGATGGGAATGGGGCGCGGGTGGCAGAACGTGACTCGCGGAGGCCGCGACGTGACCCAGGAGGTGTTGATCGAGGCGCAGGACGAGAACGCCGAGCTGCCCACGGCCGACGACTTCAAGGCCGAGATCGCGACGCGGTCGGCCGCCGGCGCGATCACGATGTCGGGCCTGGTGGAGCTCGCCGGCGAGTGGTACCCGCAGACGCGCGTGAGCGAGCGGATCGCGCTGTGCGAGCGAGTTGCGTGGGAGCTGCTCCATTCCGTGCCGGTCACGCTGTCGCGGCGCGGCGCGCCCGTGCCGGCGTACGAGTGGCAACCGGCATTGCTCGCGTGGCCGACGTGGAGCGAGGACGGGGCGGACGCCGTCTCGCTCGGGCCGCTCTGAGCCTCGCTACGCGACGAGGTCGTCGATCAGCTTCTCGCGCTCGGCCTGCGACGCGAACAGGTAGCGGTGGATCCGCGTGAGCCCCTCGACGTCGTGGACGTCGTCGTCGAGCTGGGGCACGAGCAGGAGCCGGCTCGGGTCGAGCCGGTCGGCGAGCCGTGCGAGGTTGTGGTCGTCGCGGGTCGCGAGCACGTGGTAGTCGCGGAAGTTGTCGGCAACCCGGCCCGCGAGCGACGGGGTCAGCGTCCCGGCGAGCGCACGTTTGAGCTCGCGCGGCTCGCGGTCGCCGAGCAGGTCGTGGTGGACTCGGTTGACGATCACGCCGGCGAACGGCAGGCCGTCGTTCGCGAGCCGCTCGCCGAACCAGATCGCCTCGTCGACCGATTCGCGTGTCGCCGAGGTGACGAGTACGAACGCGGTCGTGTCCGCGCGGAGCAGCTGCTCGACCTGAGTGGCGCGCTTGCTGAAATCGCCGGTCATGTCGCCGAGCAGTCCGAAGAACACCGTGAGATCGGTGATCAGGTCGAGACCGGTGATCCGTCTGAGTCCCCCGAGGAGCGGCGCCGCGCCCCGGCTGAGCGTGCGGAAGCCGAAGCCGGTGGGTTTCATGAACGCCTTCAGCGCGCGGCCCTCGAGGAACGAGTTGATCCGGTTCGGGGCGTCGAGGAACTCGAGCGCGTTCCGCGACGGCGGCGTGTCGAGTACGAGCAGGTCGAACGCATGCTCCTGGTCGAGCTCGTACAGCTTGGCGATCGCCGTGAGCTCCTGCGATCCGGAGACCGCGGTTGACAGCTCGCGGTACACACGGTTGGCCTTGATCTCCTCGGCCCTCCCTGGGTCGGGAGCGATCCGCTCGATCAGCTCGTCGAACGTCCGCTTGGGGTCGAGCATCATCGCCCACAGCTCGCCCGCCACCTCGAGCGGGCCGGCGGCCAGTCGCGAGGGATCGACGCGGCGGGGCTCGTTCTCGAGCTGCTCGAGGCCGAGCGCGTCGGCCAGGCGGTTGGCCGGGTCGATCGTCACCACCGCGACCTTCGCGCCGCGCGCCGCCATCCCGAGCGCGACCGCCGCCGATGTGGTGGTCTTTCCGACCCCGCCGGACCCCGCGCACACGCACACGCGCTTGCCCTCGAGCATCTCGGCGACGCTCACAGCGACGCCTCCAGCGCCTGGGCGAGTTGCCCGAGCTCGGGCAGCCCGAGATGGTCGGCGAACACGTACGGAAGCTCGGCGAGGCGCCCGTCGACATGCTCGCGGAGCCGATCGCACTGCTCGCGCTGTGTGGCGGCGCGGGCGTGCTCGGACATCGCCGCTCTGAGCGCCGACCGCGCCAGCGGCGAGCGCGTCTTCGCCAGCGCCCCAGCCAACTCGGCGATCTCGTGCTCCTCGAACCGGGCGGGGTAGAGCGCGTTGACGATCACGAGATCGAGCGCGAGCTCGTCGCGCGCGAGCTCGTCGGTGAGCGTGAGCGTCTCGTTGACCGGCATCTCCTCGGGCGTCGCGACCGCGATCACGCCCGTGAACTCGCGGTCGGCGATCGTGTCGGCGATCGTGCGACCCTGGTGGGCGATCGGGCCGACGCGCGCGATGTCGGCGAACGTCTTGGGGGTGCGAAGCAGCCCGACGCCGTGCCCGGTCGCCGGCGCATCGACGATCACCAGGTCGTACGGAGCGGCGCCACGGGTCCGGCGATCGAGCTGCGCGAGCTCCCACACCTTGCCGATGCTAAGCAGCTCGCGCATCCCCGGAGTGGCCATCGCGAACGCCTGGAACAGGCGGCTCGACCCGAGCGCCTGCCCGAGCGTGCCGGCCTTGACCCGCAGGTATTCCTCCATCGCCTGCTCGGGGTCGATCGAGATCGTGAACAGGCGCGGCTCGAGCTCCACCTCGCGGAACTGCTCGCGCTCGTTGTCGAACACGCCCTGGATTCGCTCCTGGCTGGCGAGCTCGGCGACGATTGTGCGCAGACCCCGGCGCGCCGCGAGCAGCCCGAGCGCGATCGCGACCGTCGACTTGCCAACGCCCCCCTTTCCGGTCACGAACACCAGGCGCTTATCCAGGAGGTTGGGCACGGCACTCGAAAATAGCGGGGCGGCGCGAGAGGATTCCGCGTGGCTTCTGCGAATACACGGGTCGATATGAGCCACGTGATCGCGTTCGCCAACCAGAAAGGTGGCGTCGCCAAGACCACGACCACGCTCAACCTCGCAGTCGCGTTTGCCGAGGAAGGGCATCGGGTCCTGTGCGTCGACATGGATCCCCAGGGCAACCTGACGATGTCGCAGGGCATCGATCCGGACACGCTCGAGAAATCGATGTACGACGTGCTCGTGCACCACATCTCGATTCGCGAGGTGATCCGCAAGCGCGAGGTCGACATTGCCTGCTCGTCGATCGACCTGGCCGGCGCGGAGATCGCGATGTCGACGATGATCGGTCGCGAGCGCTCGCTCCAGAAGGCTCTGAAGCCGGTCGAGGACGACTACGACTTCGTGTTCATCGACACCCCGCCGAGCCTCGGGCTGCTCACGATCAACGCGCTGACCTCCGCAAACAAGGTGATCGTCCCCGTGCAATGCGAATATCTGTCGATGCGCGGGCTGATCCAGCTTCAGAACACGCTGGCGATGATCCGCGAGAACCTGAACCCGGACGTCGAGATCGAGGGGATCCTCCCGACGCTCGTCGACACGCGCACGTTGCACGCCAAGGAGGCGATCGAGCTGCTGGAAGAGAACTTCGGGGACCGAGTATTCGCGTCACGGATTCGCAAGACGATCCGCTTCGCCGAAGCCCCTGTGAAAGGGATGTCGGTCCTGAAGTACGATCCCGACGGTCTGGCCGCACACGCCTACCGGCAGCTCGCGAAGGAGGTCCTGTCCAATGCCAAGTGGTAAGCGCGCGAGTATGCGCGAGGGGCCACTCGCTGCCCTGTTCCGGAAGACCGCTCAGGACGTCGACGACAGTCACGCGCCCGCGGATCGCCCGGCTTCGGCCTCGCCGGCGCCGGCGGACGCACCCGCGGCCAGCGAGCGCCCGGCCGCGCCGGGTGGCACGGCGGGGGCCGCGGCGCCCGCGAAGCCCTCGGAGCCCGAGGTCGAGGATGAGCCGAGGATCCCGCTCCCGCACGAGCGGCTGCGCCATGCGTTCTCCGCCGACATTCCCGACAACGTGCTCGACCGGCCTTCGTCACCGAAGCCGGCGGCTGTGTCGCGGGATCCCGAGCCCGACGTGTACGCACGAGTGATGCGCGACGAGGGCGCGAGCGACCGCCCCGCCGGCGGGCCGGTGCTGCGTGTCGTTGGCGTCGGCGGCGCGGGCGTCAACGCCATCAACCGGATGGTGGAGGCCGAGATCGAGGGCGTCGAGTTCCTCGCGATCAACACCGATCTTCAATCGCTTCAGCAATCGGCCGCCCACGAGACGCTTCACATCGGCGACGCGATCACGCATGGGCTCGGCTCCGGATCAAACCCGGAGCTCGGGCGGGCCGCGGCGCGCGAGGAGTACGACCGGATCAAGGCGATGCTGCGCGGCTCGGACATGGTGTTCATCGCCGCCGGCGCCGGCGGCGGGACGGGCACCGGTGCGGCCCCGATCGTCGCTCAGATCGCGCGCGAGCTTGGGGCGCTGACCGTCGGGATCGTCACGCGGCCTTTCCAGTTCGAGGGCACCCGCCGGCGCGACCAGGCCGAAGTGGGGATCGGCGAGCTTGCCGAAGAGGTCGACACGCTGATCGTCGTTCCGAACAACCGCCTGCTGTCGGTGCTCGAGCGCAACGTTTCGATGGTCGAGGCGTTCCGCGTCGCCGACGACGTGCTCCGCCAGGGCGTCCAGGGGATCTCCGATCTGGTGACGCTGCCCGGGCTGATCAACCTCGACTTCGCCGACGTGCGCACGATCATGTCCGGCGCCGGCACGGCCCTGCTCGGGATCGGGATGGGCACCGGCGACCGGCGCGCGATCGAGGCGGCCGAGCGAGCCGTGTCCTCGCCGCTGCTCGAGACGAGCATGGACGGCGCGCATTCGATCCTGCTGTCGATCACCGGCGGCCCTGACCTGTCGCTGTGGGAGGTCAACGAGTCCGCCAAGGCCGTGGCCGAGGCGGCTCATCCGGACGCCAACATCATCTTCGGAGCGATGGTCGACGAGAAGCTCGCAGACCACGTCTGGGTGACGGTGATCGCCACCGGCTACGGCGACGGCCGCACCCGTTCGCGCGACGTCGGCCGTGCGACCGGGGACCGCAACGCCGATCGTGGACCCACCCTGCGCGAGCCCGCGGGGGAGCCGCGCGTCAGCCGCGTGCGCCAGCGCAGTGCTCCACTCGACCTCGACGTGCCCGAGTTCATTCCGCGTAGATAGGCCGTGGCCGAGCCACTCGGCGTAGTTGCCGCCGGCCATCCGCGGAGCGCGCAGGCCGGGGCCGATGCGCTGTGCCGGGGCGGCAACGCGGTCGATGCAGCGATCGCCGCGATGCTGACGGCGTTCTCGTGCGAACCGCTGCTGACCGGTTTGGGGGCCGGCGGCTACATGCTCGTCGTCGAACCGGGACGCCGCCCGGTGCTGCTCGACTTCTTCATCGAGGCTCCAGGACGGGGGGCGGACACTGCGGCCCGAGCCGAGCTCGTGCCGGTCAGCGTGTCGTTCGGCGACGCCATCCAGGTGTTCAGCATCGGCCCCGCGTCGGTGGGGACGTACGGGATGCCGGCCGGCATCTGGGAGGCCGCGACGCGCTTCGGCCGGATCTCGCTGTCGGAGCTCGTCGCGCCGGCGGCCAAGCTCGCCCGCGATGGAGTCGAGATGAACGTACCGCAGGCATACGTGATCGAGATCCTTGCCGGGATCGTCACTTCGACGCCCGAGTGCGCCGCACTGTTCGCGCCTGACGGGCGGGTCGTGCGCGCCGGCGACGTCGTGCGCCAGCCCGACCTGGCCGACGCCCTCGAACGGTTGGGGAGCGAGGGACCGGCGCCGTTCTATACGGGCGACATCGCGGCGGCAATCGTCGACTGGCTGGCGGCGCGGGGCGGGATCGTCACCGCCGACGACCTGGCCGCGTATGCGGTCGTCGACCGCGAACCGATCCGGGTGTCCTACCGAGGGCGCGAGGTGCTCACCAATCCGCCGCCGTCCGCGGGAGGGATCCTGATCGCGCACGCGCTCGCGCTGCTCGGGGGCGAGCCCAGCCCGCCTGACTTGGTGCACCTCGTCGCCGCGATGGAGCGGACGCAGGCGGAGCGCACGCCCGAGTTCCTCGAGGGGCTTGACGACCCGGAGTTCGTCAAGCGGTTCCTGGCGCGCCGTTCGCCGCTCGGCTCGACCACCCACGTCGCGGTGCTCGACAGCGAGGGCTGGGCCTGTTCGGTGACCTGCTCAAACGGGTCGTCTTCGGGCGTGGTGGTGCCTGGTACCGGCGTTCACCTGAACAACATGCTCGGCGAACAGGACCTCAACCCGCTCGGCTTCCACCGCCATCCGGCGGGCCGCAGAATGCCGAGCATGATGTCCCCTACGGCCGTGCTCCGCGACGGAGAGGCCGAGCTCGTGCTCGGGAGCGCCGGCTCGAACCGGATCCGCTCAGCGGTCCTCCAGACGATCATCCGCGTGATCGACGACGGCATGGAGGCGGGCGACGCGGTCCGGGCACCGCGGGTGCACTTCGAGGACGGAGTCGTCTACGCCGAGCCCGGGATCGACACCGACCCGCTCGAGCGCGCCGGGCGCACGATCGGACGATTCAGGGAGCTCAACCTGTTCTTCGGCGGCGTGCAGGCCGTCGCGCGCGACCGCACCGGGCGGCTCTCCGGCGGCGGAGATCCGCGGCGCGGCGGCGCGGCGCTGGTAGTTTCGCCTGGATGAGGCTTCGCGCAGCGGTCGCGCTCCTCCTCGCTGCGCTCGTGACCGGGTGCGGCTTCGAGGTCGAGGAGCCCGACCTGTTCCTGGTGACGCGCACCGGTGCCCACGGTCAGAAGCTGTCGCTGCTCGTGAACGACGGCGGGACGATCCGGTGCGACGGCGGCAAGCCGAAGAACCTGCCCGACCCTCAGCTACTGCAGGCGCGCGATCTCGCGACCAGCGTGAACACCGATGTCAGTGCCAAGCTGCGGTTCCCGACGACCGCTCGGAGCGTGTACTCGTACACGGTGAAAGTGCAGAACGGCACGATGTCATTCCCGGACACGGCCGGACTGTCGCACAAGGAATTGTCGCAATTGGAGTTGTTTGTAGTACAGGCGGCCGCCAATCCATGCGGCCTGCCTTCTTGAGGATCCTCTTAGCGGCTTAGCCGTTGGTTACGAGGGCCGCTACCGTCCACGCTCGTGATCAACTTAGCCGCAACCACAGTGCACATGACGACGTTCCAGGCGATCGTCCTGGGGCTCCTTCAGGGTGTCACCGAGCTGTTCCCGATCTCCAGCCTCGGGCACACCGTCATCTTCCCGAACCTGTTCGGCTGGAGCAACATCGTCGCCTGGCAGTCCGAGCCCGAGTCGCCGTGGCTGGCGTTCGTGGTGATGCTGCACGTCGGGAGCGCGGTCGGCCTGCTGATCTACTTCTGGAAAACGTGGCTCGAGGTCATCGGCGCGTTCTTTGCCACGGTCCGCAAGCGCCGGATCGAGACCTCGACCGAGCGGCTCGCGTGGCTGATCATCTTCGCGACCATCCCGGTCGGCATCCTCGGGATCCTGCTGGAGCACCCGATCCGGGATGCGCTGGCCAAGCCGCTCGCCGCGTCGATCTTCCTCGTCGTCAACGGGTTCATCCTGCTCGGTGCGGAGCGATTCCGCCGGCGCGCCGAGGTCCGCGCGCTCGCCGCCCGCGAGGGGATGAAGCGCGACGGGGGCCGCCGCCTCGACACGCTCGAGTACAAGGAGGCCGGCGTGATCGGGATCGCCCAGAGCTTCGCGCTGATCGCCGGACTCAGCCGCGACGGACTGTGCATGGCCACCGGGTTGGTGCGCGGTCTCGACAACGAGGACGCCGCGCGCTTCGCGTTCCTGCTCGCGACGCCACCGATCCTCGCCGCCGGCGTGCTCAAGTTCGGCGACCTCACCGGCTCGCTTGGAGCGGGGATCCGGGGTGACGCGATCATCGCCGCCGTGGCCGCTGCGATCGCCGCGATCTTCTCCGTTCACTTCCTGACGCGGTACTTCAAGACCCGCACGCTGACTCCGTTCGGGATCTATTGCGTCGTGTTCGGGGCGGCGATGGTCATATACAACGCGTAGGCGCTTCGCCTGACACCTGATGGCTTCACTGAACGGCCTCGAGTGAAGCCATCAGGCGCCCAGGCTCGCCCCTTAGCTGACGGCACGCCAGCGGTGCGCCACCGCGCCACCAACCACCTCAGCTCGCCCCGAACCGCACCTTCCCGTTGGACTTCGCGCGCTCCTGCACCTTGTCGACGAGCTCGAGCCGCTTGATCGCGGCCCGGAACAGGCGCGTCACGAGCCGCAGCCGCGCGTTCTCCGAGCGCATGTCGAGCAGCCCCTGCTTGGCGTCGAGCCCGAAGTCGACGGTGGCGGCCATCGAGTAGGCGCTCATCCCGGCGAGCTCGTCGGGGTCGACCTCGCGCTCGGTGGCGCGCTTGTACAGCTCGGCGTACGCGTCGTGTGCGCCCTTCGCGAGCTCGGGATCGATCGTGTCGTCGCGGTCCTCGACGAACTCGATCACGCCGGCCGGGTAGGGCAGGTGGCCCTGGCGCTCGAGCACCCGGAACGGCCGGGTCCCGCGGACGATCAGGTTCATTTGGCCCTCCTCCATCCGCTCGAGCACGCGATCGATCGCGCAGGCGCAGCCGACTTCGCGTAGCCCGTCGTCGGAGAGCCACACGATCCCGAACTCGCGCTCGGAGCCGATGCACTCGTCGATCATCGTCATGTAGCGCTCCTCGAAGATGTGCAGCGGGATCAGCTCTCCGGGCAGTGCCACGATCCCGAGAGGGAACAACGGGAACTCGCGCGAGGGGCCATCTGGCATCCGCCCCCTGAGTCTACGGACGGCGGGCAGTGACGAGTAGGTTGTAGAAGATCGCCGGCGGCAGCACCGGCTCGAGCAGCCGCTCGTCGACGCGCTGGAGCAGGAGGTAGCCGCGGAACGCGTACTGCCGCCACAGCATCGGCACGTCGTCGGGGTTCGCGGTCGCCTCGAGCGCGCGGTTGAACCACCCGAACCAGTTCGCGAGGAGCTCCTCGCCGCGCACGCGGACGTCGTCGAACCCCGTGGCGCGGGCAAGGCGCACGAGATCGTCGGGCGCGAACGCGTGGATATCGACCACTTGCTCGAGCCCGTGATCCGCGCCGTTGCCGGACCCAGATCCAGACCCGGACCCGGACCCGGACCCGGAGCCCGACCCTGGCCCGGGATCCGGTGGGGGCAGGGGCCCGGCCCGGAGCGCCCGGCGCCACGCCGGCGCGACCGCGCACGCGCTCCGCTTGGGAATCGCGGCGATCCGGTCGCCGACGCGCGACGGCTCGCCGGCGAACACGATCAGCCCCCCGGGCTTCAACACGCGATGGAACTCGGAGAACGCGAGCTCCAGATCGGGAAGGTGGTGCAGCACGGCGTGCCCGAGCACGAGGTCGAAGCTCTCGCCCGCGAACGGGAGCGACTCGGCGTCGGCGCGGAGGCTCTTGACCCGCAGCCCGAGTCGGTCGGCGTTCGCGGACAGCGTGCGCACCATCCCGGGCGAGATGTCGGTGCACGTGGCGTCGCGGACGATCCCGGCACGCAGCAGGTTCAGGCTGAAGTAGCCGGTGCCGGCGCCGACCTCGAGCGAGCGATCGAAGCCACGCCTGAGCGCGGCCGAGCCGAGCAGCTTCCGAAGCTTGCCAACGACCTGGCCCTGGCCCACCTCGCCGAAGTCGATGCCCCACTTCGAGTCGTAGCTCGCGGCGGCGACGTCGTGGTAACGGGTGTTGACATCGCGGATCTCGTCCGCGCGCCGCTGGGCATCGCTCCACATCGCCTCGCTCCGCAGTGCCTCCATGGCGCGAGGACATTACCCTAGGCCCCGCCAGGGTGAGCCTCTACGTCCAGCAGAATCAACCTCCGGGAGTGCCACCGCTCGAGCTGACTGGCGAGCGAACGCTGCCCGACGTCCCGGCTGAGAACTACTGGTATCGCCGGCATCTGGCGGTGTACGAATGGATCGCCGCGCGGGTTGCCCGCGCGGTCGTGCTCGACATGGCCTGCGGGGAGGGCTACGGGTCAGAGGTGCTGGCTCGTGCCGCCGCCAGCGTGGTCGGTGTCGACGGTAACCCCGAGGCCCACGAACACGCAAAGCTCCGCTACACGGCCCCGAACCTAACGTTCGAATGGGGCGCGGTTGAGGCGTTCGGCGACCCCGACACCTACGACGCGGTCGTCTTTCTCCAGACGATCGAGCACGTGATCGACCCGTCGGCGGTGCTCGCCCACTTCAGGAACATCCTCAAGCCCGGCGGCGTCGCGTACGTCTCGACGCCGAACGTGCTGAAGCTCGCGCCGGCGGGCCAGGCGAAGTCGGACAACCCGTGGCACCTCCGTGAGTACCGGGCCAGCGAGTTCGACGCGCTGTGCCGCGGCACATTCCCGAATGTCGAGCTCCGAGGCCTGTTCCACGCGCGCAAGCTCCGCGTCCACGAGGCGGCGCTCGCGCTCGGCTGGGATCGGGTCCACAAGGGCACGAACATCACGGACGCGTTCTACAGCCGCTTCACGCCGGCCATCAGCAGCCGCGATTTCGCGCTCCGAAGCGACCGGCTCGACCGCGCGCTCGACTTTCTCGCCGCCTGCCGCGTCTGACCCAAAGCGGCGCATGGACCGCGGCAGGCTGGGTAGCCTGGGCGCCACAACCAAATAATGGCCAATTGACATCCGGAAGGCAGGGTCCGCTGTGTCACATCTTCGGCTACGCACGGGCGCCGCGATCACCGCAGCGCTCGCTGTCGTCGCGTTCATACCGGCCGCGCCGGCTTCCGCCAGGCGTGCGGGGACGCGCACCGCAAAACGCTCGATCACGCGAGTCTGGTTCTCCCACAATGTGCTCGCGCTCGGCTACGCGGCCAAGCAGGGATCCGCCAGCCCGTCGCAGGTGATGACGATCGGCATCGGGCTCAAAGCCCCGAACGCCCGGGGCGAAGCCGCGCTCGCGAAGGCCCTGCAGAACCCCGCCAGCCCCCAGTACCAGCACTTCCTCACGCCGGCGCAGTTCGACTCGCGCTTCGGCGTCCCCAAGGCCACGTTCAACAAGGCGTTGAGCTGGCTCAAGAAGGGCGGCGCGCAGATCACGGACAGCGCCGGCGCGCGCAACTACATCGAGTTCACGGCCACCGTCAAGCAGGTGAACGCGCTGTTCGGAACCCACGAGAACCGCTACAGCGCCAAGGGCACGACCTTCCTGGCCAACAACAGCGCCCCGAGCGTGCCCGCGCACCTCGACATCTTCGACGTCGTCGGGCTGAACACGCTCGAGCGCCCGACCACCCCGCTCGAGAACGCCCACAAGGGCGTGCCGGCGCCGGGCTCCACGGTGCTCGGCCTGTCGACCGCGCCGGCGTCGCTTCCGTCAATCCCGGGCGAGGGCACGCTGACCACGACGATCACGGGCGCCCTCGGTTCGCTCCCGGGGCTCCCGGGCGCCAACCCGCTGACAAAGACCAACAAGCTGAGCGTCCCGGCCGCGTCCGTGCCGACGATCCCGGCGGAGCTGACGCCCCAGGACATGTGGTCGATCTACGACATGCCTCAGGGCAACATGGGCCAGGGGCAGTCGATCGCGATCATGGGCTCGGGCGACTCGAGCACCACGGTCAAAGATCTCGCGATCTTCGAGTCCGAGCACAACCTGCCGAAGGTGTCGGTCCAGGTCACGGACATCCCGAAGGACGGCGACTTCTCCGACACCGGCGGCAACGTCGAGTGGGAGCTCGACACGCAGGCCTCTACCGGCGTCGCCCCCGACGTCAAGAAGGTGCACCTGTACTTCGCAGAGCACCTGATCGACCCCGACGTCGAGGCCGACTTCGTTAAGTGGATTGACGACCCGAGCGGGCCCAAGCAGGCGAACGCGTCGTTCGGCGAGTGCGAGACGACGCCGGCGAACGCGACGCTCGAGTCGACGATCCCAACCCAGTTCAACAACAACGAAGACCAGAACGCGATGTACGGGACCGGCGCGCCGGACGCGCTCGAGCCGGTCGCCGAGCAGACCCTCGAGCAGGGAGTGCTCGAGGGACGGACCTTGTTCGCAGCCACCGGAGACACCGGCTCCTCGTGTCCGGTCCTCGTCCTGGGACCGGACGCGGGAGCCGGCAACGGGGTTGCCAATCAGGGCGTCCCGATCGTCAACTACCCGGCCGCGAGCCCGTACGTGGTGGCGGTCGGCGGGACCGTCCTGTATCCCGACGGAAGCACGCCGCCGCAGCGGGCGCTCGAGTACCCGTGGCCGTACAGCGGCGGCGGACAGAGCTTCTTCATCCCCGAGCCGGCCTTCCAGCAGGGCGACTCGAACGTCGACCGGCCGTGCCTTTCGGATGTGAGCGGCAACCCGAACACGTCCGCCACGACCTGCCGCGGGATTCCGGACGTGGCCGACGAGTCGGGCGACATCGCGACGAGCTCGTACGACATCTACAGCGATGAGCTCGGTGGCGCCTCGAGCGAGGGCGGCACGAGCCTGTCCTCGCCGCTGATGGTTGGGATGTGGACGCGCATCCAGGCCGCGTCGAAGCACGGCACGGGCTTTGCCGATCCGGACATCTACCGGATCGCCGAGAACTCCACCGACTACGCCCGCGACTTCAACGACTACGAGGCCGGCACCAACGGCGCGTACCAGGCGTTGCCGGGCTGGGACTACGTGTCGGGCTGGGGTACACCGGTGTTGACTCCGTTCATGACCGACGTGGACGGCAGAACGACACCGGTCCGCTAGGCCTATGTCCAGCGGAAGGTCTTCGGGGCTTTCCGCATCCGTATCAACCGCGCCGGCACGCCACCGACGACCGCGTTGGTGGGTACGTCGGCGGTGACGACGGCGCTCGTCCCGATCACGGCGTTGTCGCCGACCGACACGCCGCGCAGCACGCACACGCCATACCCCATCCACACGTTGTGCCCGACGTCGACGTCGCGCTTGTAGATCCCCTGGTCGCGGATCGGCCGCTCGACCTCGACCATGCCGTGGTCGAAGTCGATCATCATCACCCGGTCGGCGATGATGCACTCACGCCCGATCGAGACGTGCTGGTAGGCCGAGATCGTGCACTCCTGGCCCATCACGGACTTCGCGCCGAGCGAGAACTCGCCCTCGTGCACGCGGATCTTGCACCCGTGCCCGATCCACGACCAGCGACCGAGCGTCACCCGCGCATGGGGCCCGATCTCGAACTTCACGCCGGGGCACACGAAGCACAGCCCGTCGGTCTGCAGCCGCCCGCGCCAGCGAAGCTTGAGCCACAGCCAGCGCACGATCAGCACCGCGTAGCCGGGTCGCATCATGTGATGTGACCGGGCGAAGCGCAGGAATGCCACCGGACCGCCGTGCAGCGGTGGAGGACCCGACCGGACCGCCGCCGGCACCGCGATCGGCGCCGTGCGCTCGAGCGTCTCGGTACCGGCGGACTGCACCGCAGGATCGTACCCCTGGCATGATTGCCGTCGATGGCTGGGGCTGAAGAATCGCTCGCAGAACGGCTCCTCGCCGGCGACCGCCGGGCGCTGGCGCGCGGCATCTCCCTCGTCGAGAACGACGACCCCGAGGGTTGGGCGCTCGTGAAGGAGGTATATCCGCGCACGGGCCGCGCCGCCGTGATCGGTGTAACCGGCCCCCCCGGCGCCGGCAAGTCGACGCTGCTCGGCGCGCTGACCAAGCTCGAGCGGGCGCGCGACCGGACGGTGGCGGTGCTGTCGATCGACCCGACGTCGCCGTTCACCCAGGGCGCGCTGCTCGGCGACCGGATCCGCCTCACCGACCACTTCCTCGACCCGGGCGTGTACATCCGTTCGATGGCGAGCCGCGGCGCGCTCGGCGGCCTCAGCGAGGCCGCGTTGCAGGCCGCGCTGCTGATGGACGCCTCGGGGCGCGACATCGTCCTGCTCGAGACCGTCGGCGTCGGCCAGGCCGAGGTCGACATCATCGACCACGCCGACACCGTCGTCCTCGTGCTGATGCCGGGCTCGGGCGATTCGATCCAGGCGCTCAAGGCCGGGGTGATGGAGATCCCCGACGTGATCGTCGTCAACAAGGCCGACCACCCGATGACCGACACGATGGTGCGCGAGATCAAGAACGTGCTCGCGCTCGGGCCGAGGGGCGGGTGGAAGGTCCCGATCGTCAAGACCCAGGCCGTGAACGGCATCGGGATCGAGGAGCTCGCCGACAAGCTCGCCGAGCACCGCGCGTACGTCGAGGCCGAGGGCACGCTGTCGGAGCGCCGGCGCCGCAACCTGATGAACGAGGTGCTGGCGCTGGCGACGTACCGCATGCGCCGCGAGCTCGAGGCGTCCATCCGCGACGATCCCGAGGTCCAGGAGCTACTCGACCGCGTGGTGGCGCGCGAGATCGACCCCGCCAGCGCGGCCACGACCGTGCTCGAGCGGCGGGCGGAGGATCTCGCGCGATGAGCGCCGCGCTCGCGCCCGCGTTCATCGTCGCCGCGCTTGTGCTGTGCGTGTCCGGCGCGCTGAAGCTGCGGTCTGCGAGCCCGCCGATGCGCGTGCTCGCGGTCGGCGAGGTGGCTCTCGGCACGGCCTGTGCCGTGCACCCGACGAGCGCGCTGGCGCTCGCGCTCGCGTTTCTTTACCTGTCGTTCGCCGCCGTGGCCGCGGTCCTCAGGCGCCGCCGCGCGGCGTGCGGGTGCTTTGGAGAAAACGACTTTCCGGTGACGCTGGCCCACGTGATCGCCAGCGAGCTTCTCGGGGCGCTGGCCTTGGCTGCGGCGTTCGCGGGGCCGCGAGGGCTCGCGTGGGTGCTCGGGCAGCCGGCGCCGCAAGCAGTCGTGCTGCTGACGGGCGTCGCCGGCGCCGTGTACGCGGTCGTGCTCGTGTACACGGTCGTGCCGCGCGCGTGGGCCGCCTGGGGGGCGGTATGAGCATCGTCGGCCGCATCGGTGAAGCGCTCGAGCGGCGGACCTCACGCCGCGGGGCGCTCGCTCGGGCGGCGGTCGCCGGCTCGGCGCTCGCGGTCGCTCCGGTCCGCTACCTCGTGCGTCCCGGCACGGCGTGGGCGGTGATCGCGCCCGGGGACTGCGCGAAGGGCACGAAGTGCACCGACGGCTACACCGCGTTCTGCTGCGAGATCGAGGACGGCAACAACGCGTGTCCGCCGAACACGTACATCGCAGGCTGGTGGAAATGTACGAAATACCGTGGCCACGGTCTCTGCCACGAACAGGGGGTGCGCTACTACATCGACTGCAACCGCATCCCGGGGACCGTGTTCCCGGGCGGGTGCCAGTGCGCCCACGGCGATTGCGCCCGTCGCGCGGTCGACTGCAACCACTTCCGCTACGGGCAGTGCAACACTCAGATCGGCGGCACCACCGAGGTCGTGTGCCGGCTGGTGGTGTGCCAGAACCCCGCGACCGTTCCGACGATGAACTGCAACGGGACCGTGATGGTCGACAACCGGACGTGCACCCACAACAATCCCTGCCTCGAGGGCCTGGGGATGCAGCTCCCGGGAGGAGGCGGGGCGTAGGTGGTCGCGCTGGTGTCGGTCGAGACCGTACTGCTGGTCGTGCTCGTCGTCCTCGTCGCGGCGCTGCTGCGCAGCCACGCGGCGATCCTGCGCCGGCTTGGACCGGAGGACTCGAGTGCGCCGCGGCTGCCCGAGCCCCCCGCGGGAGCGCGGCTCGAGACGACCGCGTACGAGCTTGCCGGCGTCACGCCCGCCGGCGACGCGGTCAAGCTGGCGTTCCACGGGAGCCCGACGCTGCTGGCGTTCCTGAGCAGCGGCTGCACGAGCTGCGGCGGGTTCTGGGAGAAGCTCGGCGACGGCCTGCCCGCGCCGGAGCTCCGCACTGTGATCGTGACCCGCGGACCCGATCGCGAGCAGCCCGTCAAGCTCCGCGGGCTCGCCCCCGCCGGCGTCCCGGTCGTGATGTCCTCGGGGGCGTGGGCGGACTACGGCGTGCCGGGCACCCCGTACTTCGTGCTTATCGAGGACGGCGCGATCAAGGGCGAGGGCGTCGCCACCACGTGGACCGCGCTCGCATCACTGATCGGCGATGCGGTCAGGGAGGAGCGAGCGCTCGACGAGCGCCTCGCGGCGGCGGGGATTGGGCCTGACCATCCGAGCCTGTTCCCGGGTGGAAGCGTCTGAGCGGGGTGCTGATCCTCGGCTGCGCGGCCGCGATCACGGCCGCGGTGGCGTCCGCCTGGTCCCCCTGAGGCGAGTCGATGCTCGCGAGCATCACCCCGCTCGGTGAGCGGGGGCGCCATTCCAGGTGGGGGATCACGGTCGGGGCGTTCCTGCTCGGCGCCACCGCCGCAGCGGCCGCCGCCGGCGCGGCGCTCGGCGCGCTCGGCTCGGTCGTGCTGGCCGCGCAGCCCCCGCTGGCGGTGCTGCTCGCGGCGATCGCGATCGCGATCGTGCTCGACGCGCTGCCCCGCGCGGTCCCTGGGCCACGCCGGCAGGTCGACGAGCGCTGGCTCGACCGGTACCGAGGCTGGGTCTACGGTCTCGGCTACGGCGCGCAGCTCGGGCTCGGCGTGACCACGATCGTGTCGAGCGCGGCGACGTACGTGGTGCTGGTCGCGGCGTTCCTGACCGCGAGCGCTCCGGCGGGCGCGATCGTCGTCGGCTGCTTCGGCGCGGTCCGCGGCCTCACCCCGCTCGCGGCCGCGGGCGTGCGCAGTCAGCGCCGGCTGCTCGAGTTCCACCGTGCGCTGGCGCGCGGTCGTGCGGTCGCCCGGTGGGGCGCGGTGGCGGCGCAGGCCGGGATGCTCGTCCTCGCGCTCGCGCTGTCGTGACCGCGCTCGAGTCCCACGGTGTGCGGATCGAGCTGCCCCGGCGGTGGAGCGGGCGCATATTCAGACGCCCGGGCGGCGGCGCGACGCTGCATGCCGGCGACTTCGATCTCCCGCTCGACGACGGCGAATTCGGTGATCAGAGCACCGCGGTGATGCCGGCCGGCGCGACGTTCCTGGCGCTGACCGAGTACGTGGCCGGGGCGGGACTCGAGCCGGGCCAGGGGCTGTTCGCGCCGCGGCGGATCCCGAGAACGCTCGACCCGACGAGCTTCAGCCCGAGGGGGCTGGCCCACCCTCGCCCCGGCCAGGCCGGGACGCAGCACTTCTTCACCACGGCTAACCGACCGTTCTGCCTGTACGTCGTCGTCTCCGGCCCTCGGATCGACCGCCCCCGGCAACTCGCGGCGACCGGCGTCGTGTTGCAGTCACTGCGGATCAGCTCGTAGTGACGTCGGTTCCCGTGTAGCGCGCCGAGTCGTCGCCGAGCACGATCACGCACCGGGTCAGGTTCAGCCGGGACTTATTCACGTACGTGGCGCTGATCTGCTGCGCGAGCACGGTCCCGTCCGGGGCGGTCGCGGTCGCGGTGACGTGAAGCTTGATCTGGTACGGGACCTCCTCGCCCGTGCCGTAAACCGTTCCGGCGCACTTGAGCGGCGCGAAGAAGCGGCCCGTGCCGGCGTAGTGACCCGGCGAGGTCTCGGTCAGGATCAGCGTGTCGGTGGCGTTCGCGCGGCCGCGGAACAGGCGGACCTGCGCGCACGGCCCGGACAGGCACAGCGGCGTGAACGTCCACGTGCGTTGCACGACCTCGCCGTCGTGCTCGCCGCGGACGTGGTGGGCGACGGTCACCTTGCCGGTCATCTGATAGGTGCCGGCGAGGCGCGACTGGATCGGAGCCGGTTGGGCTGTCGCCGCGCCGGCGCCGGCCGCGCATGCGAGCCCCGCGGCGAGGACCGCGATCGCCCACTGCCGGCGCGCGGTCATGCCCCCAGCGCGCGGGCGATCACCATCTCCTGCACCTCGTCGGTGCCCTCTCCAATCGTCAGGATCTTCGCGTCGCGGTAGAACCGGCACACCGGGTACTCCTCGATGTAGCCGTAGCCGCCGTGGATCTGGACGGCCTCGTCGGCGGCCTTGACCGCGAGCCGCCCGCTCTTGAGCTTCGCCTGCGCGGCGGTCAGCGAGAAGTTCTCGCCCTTGTCCTTCAGATACGCGGACTTGAGCACGAGCAGCCGCGTGGCCTCGATCTCGGTGGCCATGTTGGCGAGCTTGCTTTGAATCGCCTGGAACTTGGAGATCGGGCGGCCGAACGCGCGGCGCACCTTAGCGTAGGCGAGCGCCTGGTCGAGTGCGCCCTGAGCGAGGCCGACGCCCATTGCGGCGACGCCGATCCGGCCGATGTCGAGCACGTTGAGGAACTGGCGGAAGCCAGCACCGCGCCCGCCGACGAGGTTCTCCTCGGGCACGCGGCAGTCGGCGAACGTCAACGGGCGGGTGTCCGACGCGTTCCAGCCCATCTTCCGGTACGGCTCGCCGGGCTCGTAGCCCGGGGTTCCGTTCGGGACGAGTAGGTTCGAGATCTCGCGCTCGCCGGGCGTCCGGTCGCCGCCGCGGCCGTCGGCGCCGCGCCCGGTGCCGGTGACCGCGGTGATCACGACCACGCCCGAGATGTCGGTGCCGGCGTTCGTGATGAACTGCTTGGTACCGTTGATCACCCACTCACCGTCCTCGAGCGCGGCGCGGGTGCGGGTGTTGCCGGCGTCCGAGCCGGCCTCGGGCTCCGTCAGCCCGAACGCCCCGAGCTGCTCGCCGCTGCAGAGCCGCGGGAGCCACTCCTGCTTCTGAGCCTCCGACCCGAACAGGTAGATCGGCTGGGTCCCGAGCGAGGTGTGCGCGCACAGCGTGATCGCCACCGACGAGTCCACGCGCGCCAACTCCTCGACCGCGAGCGCGTACGCGAGCGAGTCGCTGCCGGCGCCGCCGTACTCCTCAGGGAACGGGATGCCCATGAGGTCGAGCTCGCCGAGGCGGCGAACGATCTCGTAGGGGAACGAATGCGTCCGGTCGAGCTCCTCGGCGACCGGCGCGATCTCCTGCTCGGCGAACTCGCGGACGGTCCGCTGGAGCAGTCGGTGATGGTCGGGTAGATCGAACTCCATGCCGTCGGATTCTCACAGCCCTACGATCAGGATGTGCCCACGGCCGGCGAGGACTGTCCAGATGTGAGGCTCGGCTCGCTCCGCGAGGGCGGGCTGGCGCCGGCGATCATGGTGATCATCGAGCGCGGGGTGCAGCGCCGGCCGGCCCAGGCCCGGGCGCTCCGGCTCGAGGTCGAGCTTCAGATGGAGGACACGTATCCGCCGATCCGGATCGTGTTCGGCGGCGACAGCGTGCTTGTCGAGGACGGGCCGGCGGTGGCGCCCGGACTGCGGATCAGCGGATCGCTGCCCGATCTGGCGGCGATGATGGTCGCCCCGACGATCGGCGGGGTGCCGAGCCCCATGGACGCCCGGGGTCGCGCCGCGATCGGGTTGTTCACGTCCCGGCGCGTCCGGATCGAGGGCCGTGTCGGCGCGCTCCGGAGCTTCGTCAGCCTGATCCGCCTCTAGTGACCGCGAGGTCGACGAGCAGGCGGACGCCGTAACCGGTCGCGGCGCCCTTGTCGGCGAAGTACGGCCGGCGCACGTCGTAGGCGGTCCCGGCGATGTCGAGATGCGCCCACGGGGTGCCGCCGGCGAAGTGGTGCAGGAACTCGCCGGCGGTCAGCGCGGTGGCCACCCGCTTGGTTGTCGAGTTGATGATCTGGCCGTAGCGGCCCTTGATCATCTCGCGATAGTCGCGGTGGAGCGGCATTCGCCAGACGAGCTCGCCGGTCCGCCGCGCGGACTGCTGGACGCGCTCGGCCCAGGCGTCGTCGTTGCTCATCAGGCCCGCGTAGGTCGACCCGAGCGCGACCACGATGCCCCCTGTCAGCGTGGCGACGTCGACTAGTCGTTCGGCGCCCTCGCGTCGTGCGTACGAGATGCAGTCGGCGAGCACGAGGCGGCCCTCGGCGTCGGTGTTGTTGATCTCGACCGTGGTGCCGTCGAGCGCGCGGATGATGTCTCCGGGCTTGACCGCGGCGCCGCCCGGCAGGTTCTCGGTCGCGCCGACCACCCCGAGTACGCGCACCGGGGCGCGCAGCTCGGCGAGCGCGGCGATCGCCTCGATCACGGCCGCGCCTCCGCACATGTCGAACTTCATCTCGTGCATCGTCGCCGCCGGCTTGAGCGAGATCCCGCCCGAGTCGAACGTGACCGCCTTGCCGACGAGCGCGATCAGCGGGCCGCCATCGCCGTTCCCGCCCGTGCCGTCGTAATCGAGCCGAATCAGCTGGGCCGGCTCGCGTGAGCCCTGCGCCACCGCGGCGAACGCGCCCATGCGCGCCTCGCGGATCGCCCGCTCGTCGAGCAGCGTCGACCCGATGCCGAGTCTGCCCGCGAGCTCCTCGGCGTAGGAGGCGAGCGCCAGCGGCGGCAGGTCGTTGGATGGGGTGTTGCCGAGGTCCCGAGCCCGGTTCTGGGCGGTGGTCAGGATCGTGGCGGTCCGAACCGGCTCGGAGATGTCGTGGTGGGCGCTCAGCACGAGCGTCTTCACCTGGCGCGAATCCTGACTGGGTTTGTTCGGCTTGTAGCGGTCGAACCGATAGGCGTGGAGCAGCGCGCCCTCGACGAGTCCTGCGACGACGTCTCCTTCGACGTGGTGTGGCACCTCCCAGCACAGCGTGTCGGTCCCGAGCTCGCGCGCCCGGCCGTGGGCGACGGCGGCGGCGACACGCGCGCGCTCGGCGTCGAACTTGTCGCGCTCGCCGAGGCCGATGAGGATCGCGCGGGCGCCGTCGGCGTGGGCGACCGCGAGCCGCTTGAACTCTCGGCGTGCCTCGCCTGAGGAGAGCAGCGCTCCGAGGGCGTCCCCGGGCAGGTCGTGGGCGACGTCTTCGCCCTCGAATACGCCCACGACAATCGTGTCCGCGCCGGTGGCGAGAGGACTTTCGGTCGTCGCCTCGACGTGCACGGGGCGAACATACCAGTGCTACTACGATGACTGCGTACCCACCACCGGAGAGAGAGACAAGATGCCCAACACCGTGATTCTCTCGGCGGCCCGCACGCCGATCGGCAAGCTCGGAGGCGGCCTGTCGACCGTCGATGCGACCGAGCTCGGAGGAACTGCGATCAAAGGTGCGCTCGAGCGCGCTGACGTCTCACCCGACCAGATCCAGCACGTCGTGATGGGCCAGGTGCTTCAGGCCGGACAGGGCCAGATTCCCTCGCGCCAGGCTCAGATCAAGGGCGGGATCCCCAAGGAGGTCTCCTCGGAGACGATCAACAAGGTTTGCGCCTCGGGGATCCGAGCGGCCTGCCTGCTCGACAACGCGATCCGCGTCGGCGATCTCGACGTCGGCTTGGCGGGTGGGATGGAGTCGATGTCGAAGTCCCCGTACCTCCTCAAGGAGGCGCGGTTCGGCTTCCGCATGGGCGACGGGAAGGCGATCGACGCGATGATCAACGACGGGCTCACGAACCCGTTCAGCGGCAAGCACATGGCGCAGGAGGCGAGCGAGGTCGGCGCCGAGCTCGAGCTGAGCCGCGTGGACCTCGACCGCTGGGCGCTTCGCTCCCACCAGCTCGCGGTCAAGGCGACCGACGAGGGCCGCCTGCCCGAGGAGATCGTGCCGGTGACGATCAAGGGCAAGAAGGGCGACACGGTCGTCGAGATCGACGAGGCGCCTCGCCGCGATACCACCCTCGAGACGCTCGCCAAGCTCCCGCCGATCTTCATGAAGGACGGCACGCACACCGCGGGCAACTCGCCCGGCGTCAACGACGGCGCCGGCGCGCTCGTCGTGGCCAGCGACGAGTGGGCCAAGGCCAACGGCAAGACCGCGCTCGCGCGAATCGTCGCCCACGCCCAGGTTGCCGATGACTTCGCGTATCTGGCCCGCACGCCCGCGAACGCCGCCAAGAAGGCGCTCGCGAAGGCGGGACTGAGCGTCGACGACATCGACCTGTGGGAGATCAACGAAGCGTTCGCTTCGGTCACGCTGAACTCGATGCGGATGCTCGGGATCGACGAGGACAAGGTGAACGTAAACGGCGGCGCGGTCGCGCTCGGCCATCCGATCGGAGCGTCCGGGGCGCGGATCCTCGGCTCGCTGATGCTCGAGCTCCGCCGCCGCGGCGGCGGGCTCGGCTGCGCGGCGATCTGCTCCGGCGGCGGCCAGGGCGACGCCGTGATCATCGAGGTCAATGGCGGCTGACGGCTCGCCTGCCGCTTTCTTTGACCTCGACCGCACGCTCATGGAGGGCTCCTCGGCCTTCCAGTTCGGGCGCGCGGCATCCCGCGCGGGTCTGCTGAGCCGGCGCCAGCTGGTCGCCGACGGGTGGGCCAACCTCATGTTCCGGCTGCGCGGAGCGAGTGACGAGTCAACGCACGAGCTCCGCAACCGGATCTCCGAGTCGCTCGCCGGTATCCGGGTGCGTGACCTCGAGCGGCTTGGAGTCGACGTGCTCGCGGGCGTGCTGCCGCGGATCTATCCGCAGGTGCTCGAGATCGCGTACCGCCACCAGGACGAAGGGCGGCGGGTGTACATCGTCACCGCGGCCTCCCAAGACCTCGCCGGGATGCTTGCCCGCGTGCTCGCGTTTGACGGCGCGATCGGCTCGCAGTTCTCAGAGGTCGTCGACGGCGTGTACACCGGCCGCCCGGCGGGGCTGTTTGTCTACGGCAGCGAGAAGGCGCGGGCAATCGAACAGCTCGCCGAGCGCGAGGGACTCGACCTCGCGAGCTCCTATGCGTACTCCGACTCCGCGTCGGACCTGCCGATGTTGCGGCTGGTTGGGCATCCCGTTGCGGTCAACCCGGACTCGGCGCTGGCCAAGGCGGCGCGCGAGGAACGCTGGGAGCTGCTCCGATTCGACCGGCTCGGGCGCCGGCTGAAGGCCACCGTCGGGCTGATCGGGGCCGCGGTGGCCGGCGGCGCCGGGTCGGCCGCGCTCGCCGCCCGCGCCCGCCATCGCCGCGGCCTCGTCGCCAAGCTCCGCTGAGGAGCACCTAGACTTCGCGCATGGCGACTGGCGAGCGCGTCTCTGAGCAGGAGCAGAGGGAGCGCTGGGAGCGCGAGACATTTGCCCGCACCCCGGAGCGAGAGGCGCCGTTCTCGACGATCTCTGGTGAGGCGATCAGGCCGCTCTACACCGACGCCGATATGCCCGATGAGGCCGCGATTGGGTTCCCGGGCGAGTTCCCTTACACCCGCGGCGTGTACGGCTCGATGTACCGGGGCCGGCTGTGGACGATGCGCCAGTTCGCCGGGTTCGGCACCGCGCTCGAGACCAACGGGCGTTTCCGCTATCTGCTCGAGCACGGGCAGACCGGGTTGTCGACCGCGTTCGACATGCCGTCGCTGATGGGCCTCGATTCCGACCATCCGCGCTCGCTCGGCGAGGTCGGGCGCGAAGGGGTCGCGGTCGACTCGCTCGACGACATGGAAGCGCTGTTCGACGGTATCCCGCTCGACCAGGTGAGCGTGTCGATGACGATCAACGCGCCGGCGGCGATCATGCTCGCCTTCTACGTGGTGGCGGCGGAGCGGCGGGGGATCGGGCCCGAGGCGCTCGCGGGGACGATCCAGACCGACATCCTCAAGGAGTACATCGCCCAGAAGGAGTGGTGCTTCCCGGTCGATCCGGCGATGCGGCTCGTCGGCGACATGATCGAATGGTGCGCGGGCCACATGCCGCGCTGGCATCCAATTTCCATCTCCGGGTACCACATTCGCGAGGCGGGGTCGACGGCGGCACAGGAGCTGGCGTTCACTTTGAAAGACGGGCTTACTTACGTCGAGCAGGCGGTCGCGCGCGGACTGGACGTCGACGACTTCGCGCCGCGGCTGTCGTTCTTCTTCAACGCCCACATCGACTTCTTCGAGGAGATCGCGAAGTACCGCGCGGCGCGGCGGATATGGGCGCGAGAGCTTCGCGACACGTTCGGCGCGCGCAAGCCCGAGTCGTGGCGAATGCGGTTCCACACGCAGACCGCGGGCGTGTCGTTGACCGCGCAGCAGCCGCTCAACAACATCGTCAGGACCGCGATCGAGGCGCTCGCCGGCGTCCTCGGCGGGACGCAGTCGCTACACACCAACTCGTTCGACGAGGCGCTCGCGCTCCCGACCGAGCAGGCGGTCCGGGTAGCGCTGCGGACCCAGCAGATCATCGCCGAGGAGACCGGTGTCGCGAACTCGATCGACCCCCTCGGCGGCTCCTATCTGGTCGAGGCGCTGACCGACCGGATGGAGGAGCAGGCGTACGACTACTTCGCGAAGATCGACGCGCTCGGGGGGATGGTCGAGGCGGTCAAGCGCGGGTTCCCGCAGCGGGAGATCGCCGACGCCGCGTTCCGCTATCAACTGGAGGTCGAGTCGGGCGAGCGCAAGGTGGTCGGCGTCAACGCCTATACCGAGGGCGACGACCTCGCCACGCCGATCCTGCGGATCGACCCGGCGCTCGAGGGCGAGCAGATCCGCCGCGTCGAGGCGGTCCGGGAGCGGCGCGACGGCGATGCGGTCGGGCGCGTGCTCGAGCAGCTCGTCGGAGCCGCTCGCGACCCGGCCGAGAACCTGATGCCGCTGCTGCTCGAGGCCGCGCGCGTGGACATCACCGAGGGCGAGATCGTTACGGCGCTCCAGACCGTGTTCGGCAGCTTCACCGAGGCGCCTGTCTTTTAGTGGACGCGTCCGCAGATCGTGCGGCCTGCGGACGCGCCCACTAGGGGACGTTTTACACTGCACGTCCGCTCATGGGCGCCTCCAGCGAGAAGAAGATACGCGTCGTCGTGGCCAAGCCCGGCCTCGACGGTCATGATCGCGGGGCGAAGATCATCGCCCGGGCGCTGCGCGACGCCGGCATGGAGGTCATCTACACCGGCCTGCACCAGACGCCCGAGCAGATCGTCGAGACCGTGATCCAGGAGGACGCCGACGCCGTCGGGCTGTCGATCCTGTCGGGGGCCCACATGACGCTGGTTCCGCGGGTCATGCAGCTGCTCAAAGAGCAGGGCGTGGACGACGTGGTCGTGACGCTCGGAGGGACCATCCCCTCCGACGACGTCCAGGAGCTGAAGGATCTCGGCGTGGCGGAGGTGTTTACGCCTGGCGCATCGACGCAGCAGGCGGTCGACTTCATCCGCAGCGCGGTGCGGGCCTGACCGACCGCCCTCTCCAGACCGATTGACTCGTCAGTCAACCGGGTAATATGCGACCCCTCTGAACCGTTTAGGAGGCTTCACTTGAAGATTTGCGTCCTCGTCAAAGAGGTTCCGGACGCCGCCGTCGAGAAGCGCATCGATCCCTCGACGGGTCGTCTGGACCGGTCGGGGGAGAAGAACCTCAACCCCTACGACACGCACGCCATAGAAGCGGCGATGCAGATCCGCGAGGGCGGCTCGGTCGAGGTGGAGGAGATCGTGGCCGTGACGATGGGCCCCGAATCGGCGATGCGCGCGCTGCACAAGGCGGTGTCGCTCGGCGCTGACCGCTCGGTACATCTCAGCGACGACGGGCTCGCGGGCTCCGACGTCGCGGCGACCGGATACGCGCTGTCGAAGGTGCTCGAGTCCGAGCAGCCGGACCTCGTGCTGCTCGGTCAGCAGTCCGATGACGGCGAGTGCTACACGATCGGCGCGGTCGTCGCCGACCACCTGAAGATGCCGTCGCTGACCCAGGTGATCAAGATGGACGTCAATAATGAGTCCCCACCCACCCTCCGCTGTGAGCGCCAGGCCGAGTACGGATACGACACCGTCCAGGTCGGTCTGCCCGCGGTGATCTCGGTCGGCGACGCCATCAACGAGCCCCGGTATCCGTCGCTAAAGGCGATCATGGGCGCCCGCAAGAAGCCGCTCGAGAAGGTCGCGACCGGCGACGTCGGGATCGACGCGTCGATGGTCGGGGCCGAGGGGTCGCGCGTCGATTGCGGCGACTTCCACGCCCCGGAGGCCAAGCCGGCGGGGCAGATCATCGAGGACGAGGACACGAACGAGACCGTCGAGAAGATCGTCGCGTGGCTCGAGGAAAGGAAGCTCATCTGATGCCCGATGTGCTCACATACGTTCTCCATTACGAGGGCGTGTTCAACAAGAACTCGCTCGGAGCCGTGTCCGAGGGCGCGGCGCGCGCCAAGGAGATCGGCGGCGAGTGCCACGCGGTCGTCGTCGGCGGGGATGACCTGACCGACGATCTGTGCCAGTCGGTCGGCGCGTACGGCGCCACCAAGGTATTCCGCGCCAAGGGCGAGGAGGGCCTCGCGCAGCCGGTCATCGACGTGATGGCCAAGGTCATCGACGATCACGGGCACTCGTATGCGCTGTTCGGCGGAGGGCTGCTCGGTTTCGAGATCGGCGCCGGCCTGGCCGCGCGCAAGCACGCCGGGGTCACGATGGAGGTCATCTCGGTCCGGGCCGAGGACGGCAAGCTCGTCGCCGAGCGCCCGATCCTCCAGGACTCGCAGATCTCGGTGTCCAAGTACAAGGGCGACCTGGGGATCATCATCGGGCGGATCAACGCGTTTGAGACGACCTCTCAGGACGGCGCCTCGGCCGAGGTCGTCGACGTCGACGTCGAGTACTCGCCGTGGTCGAACCAGGCCAAGATGGTCCAGCGCGGCGAGCAGCGCGGCGCGGACGTCGACATCGAGGGCGCGAACATCCTTGTCGCCGGCGGCCGCGGACTCGGCAAGGCCGAGGGTTTCAAGCTCGCCGAGGATCTCGCGGCGGCGTTCGGCGGCAACAGTGCGGTCGCCGCCACCCGCGCGGTGGTCGACGCCGGCTGGTACCCGTACGCGGCCCAGATCGGGCAGACGGGCAAGACCGTCTCACCGAAGCTGTACCTCGCCGCCGGGATCTCCGGCGCGATCCAGCACAAGGTCGGGATGCAGTCCTCGGAGAACATCGTCGCGATCAACAAGGACGCGAACGCGCCGATCTTCGAGTTCTCCGACCTCGGGATCGTCGGCGACCTCAACAAGATCCTCCCCAAGCTGACCGACGCGATCAAGGCCAAGAAAGGAAGCTGACGCTGACGTGTCCTCGATGAACGGGCACCGGGCGCCTGCGCCCAGTCAGTTCCCACCCCCGGTCGACTCGGTCGGCGAGTTCGTCAAGCGCGAGCTCGATCCCGAGGAGGATCGGATCGACGTCGGCGTGGTGATCGTCGGCGGCGGCCCGGCCGGGCTGGCCTGTGCCAACCGGCTGCTCCAGCTCCTCGCCGACGAGCCCGAGCTGATGGAGAAGCTCGGCGAGGTTCCGGTGGCGGTGATCGAGAAGGGCAAGGCGTGCGGCGCGCACAACCTGAGTGGCGCGATGATGCGCCCCTCGGGCCTCAAGACGCTGTTCCCCGACGTCCCCGAGTCCGAATGGCCGACGCACGGCACGGTCGCCAAGGACAGCGTGTACTGGATGCTCGGGCCGGGGCGGAAGCTGCCGCTCAAGCCGACCCCACCGCCGTTCCGCAACCACGGCAACCACATGGTCAGCGTCGCCGAGCTGTCGCGGTGGCTCGCCCAGCGAGCCGAGGACGCCGGCGCGTACATCCTGACCGAGACCAGCGCGCAGCAGCTGCTGGTCTCAGACGGCATCGTGCGCGGGATCCGGTCCGGGGACAAGGGCCGCGGCAAGGAGGGCGAGGAGCTCGGCAACTTCGAGCCCGGCTCGGACGTGACCGCGCGCGCCACCGTGCTCGCCGAGGGCACGTGGGGCCATCTGACCGGCGCCGCGATCAAGGAGTTCGAGTTGGCCGCGAGCCGGGAGCCGCAGGTGTGGGCGCTCGGGGTCAAGGAGGTGTGGGAGGTCTCCAAGCCACTCGACCGCGTGATCCACACGCTCGGCTGGCCGCTTCGCTACGGCGCAAGGTGGCACGAGTTCGGCGGCTCGTGGATCTACCCGCAGGGCGACAATCGCGTCTCGATCGGGTTCGTGGTCGGGCTCGACTACACCGACGCCACCGTCTCCCCGCACGATCTCCTCCAGCTGTTCAAGACCTCGAGTCTCGTTCGCGGAATCCTCGAGGGCGGCAAGCGCGTCGCCTGGGGCGCCAAGGCGATCCCCGAGGGCGGCTACTGGGCGATGCCCAAGCCCTCGGCGCCGGGGATGGTGATCTGTGGCGACAGCGCCGGCATGGTCAATGTGCCGGTCCTGAAAGGGATCCATTACGCGATCCACTCCGGGATCCTCGCCGCGGAGACGATCTTCAAGCGCCTCAAGGACGGCGGCACCGACCTGTCCGAGTACGACCAGCGGGTCGACGAGTCGCTGATCGGCAAGGAGCTCTACGAGTCGCGCAACATGAAGCAGCCGTTCGCCAAGGGGTTCTTCGTCGGCGGCGCGATCACCAACGCGATGGTGATCAGCAAGGGCCGGTTCCCCGGCGGCCGGTGGTCCAACCATCGGGACGCCGACGCCGGCATGACGATCGACTCCAAGAAGGACGCCTATCCGCGCCCCGACGGCAAGTACACGTTCGACAAGCTCTCCTCGGTGTACGCGTCGGGCAATGCCACCCGTGACGACGCTCCCAACCACATCCGCGTCCACAAGCAGGTCCCGCGCGAGATCGCCGAGACGTGGCAGTGGATGTGCCCGGCCGGCGTGTATGAGATCGCCGACGACGCGCCCGAGTCGGGACCGGTCGACGTGATCGTCAACTACACCAACTGCGTGCAGTGCGGGGCGATCACGGCCAAGGGCGGACGGCTGACGCCGCCGGAGGGCGGCGACGGCCCGCTCTACACCGTGACCTGAGCCCGGGGTCACGAGCTCTCGTCGATCGCCGGGGTCGCGGGCCGCGACTTTCACGCCCGCAATCTGTTGGTATTTGCGCATGTCCAGCAAGCGCTTACTTGGGGTCGGCGCCGCCGTCGTGTGCGCCCTGGCGCTCGGCTCGGGAGCCGCCGCGGCGGCCACGACCACGCCGCCGCGTGACCAGCTCCAGGCGTTCGTGTGCCAGAAGGCGCTCGATCCGCCGGCGCGTGCGGTCACGGTCCAGTCCGTGATGCGCCCGCTGACCGGCACGTCGAAGATGCAGATGAAGTTCGAGCTGCTGCGCTCGACCAAGGCGCATCCGCGCTTCGTGACCGTCCACGCGCACGGACTCGGGAGCTGGATCTCGCCGACGAATCCGACGCTCGGCCAGCAGGCCGGCGACGTGTGGATCGTCAATCACCCGGTCGTCCAGCTCAGCGCGCCGGCGGCGTACAAGTTCCGCGTCGGCTACCGGTGGATCGGGTCCCAGGGCCAGACGGTCGGAACGGCCACTCAGACGAGCCCGACGTGCTACCAGCCCGAGCTCCGCGCCGATTTGCTGGTGCGCTCGTTGTCGGTCACCCCGATCACCTCGGGGCCGTCGGCTGGTCAGTGGGCCTACGTCGCCCAGGTTGCGAACCGCGGCGTGACCGGGGCGGGCCCGGTCGAGGTCGAGTTCGCGATCGGCAACAGCGCGCCGGTGCCGGCGACGGTCGCCTGGGTCGGGGCGAAGTCCTCCGTACGCCAGCGGTTCGTGGCGGCGCCGTGCGCGTCCGGGACGACGCTGACCGTGACCGTCGATCCGAACCAGAGCATCGACGAGTACGACTACGCGAACAACGCATTGACGATCGCCTGCCCGGCGTCGCCGGCGGGCTAACGAAACGCCGTTTCGCGCCGATATATGACGGAGGCCCGGGGTCGGAGGGCCGCTAAACTCGAACGTACTATGAAAACTGGCGTACACCCTGAATATGTAGATGCGCACGTGCGTTGCACGTGCGGCAACGAGTTCATGACCCGCTCTACGAAGCCCGAGATCCACGTCGAGATTTGCTCCGCCTGTCATCCGTTCTACACCGGCCGGCAGAAGCTGGTCGACACCGGCGGTCGGGTTGAGCGCTTCCAGCGGCGAGTGGCCAAGGGGCGGCGTGCCGCTCGCGGAACCACCGCGGCCTCGTAGCCTGAGGAATTGATGAGCGCGGCCGTCGAGCAAGGACGCCTGACGGCATCGCGCGATGCCCCCGTCGGGGGCCAAGCCGTGCTCGAGGGCGTGATGATGCGCGGCGTCAACACGTGGGCGGTCGCGGTCCGCACGCCGCCCGTCGAAGACGAGGCGCTCGGCGACATCAGCGTTCAGACCTTCCCGATCGAGTCGTGGAACCGGCGCCGGCGGATCTACCGCTGGCCGGTTATCCGCGGCGTGGTCGCGCTCGTCGAGTCGCTCGCGATCGGCATCCGCGCGCTCGGGATCTCGGCCAACGCCCAGCTCCCCGGCGAGGAGCAGGAGATCTCCAGCGGCGCCTGGATCGGCACGGTGGCGGTTGCCGCCGTGTTCGCGATCGGGCTGTTCTTCGTCGTGCCGGTCGGGGTGACCAGCCTGATCAAGCACCAGCTTGGCTCGTCGGTCGCGTTCTGGGCCGTCGAGGGGGTACTCCGGACCGCGATCTTCCTCGGCTACCTGCTGCTGCTCTCGCGCGTGAAGGACCTCAAGCGCGTGTTCGAATACCACGGCGCCGAGCACAAGGTGATCTCCTGCTACGAAGCCTCGGATGAGCTGACCCCGGAGCGCGCGAAGCTGTACTCGCGGTTTCACCCGCGGTGCGGCACGAGCTTCCTGCTGATCGTGATGATCATGGCGATCTTCGTGTTCGCTCCCGTCGGGCTGCCGGCGTGGTGGATCCTCGTGCTCACCCGGATCGTCGGTGTGCCGCTGATCGCCGGACTGTCGTTCGAGGTGATCAAGTGGGCGGGCCGGAACCGCCGGCGGCCGTGGGTCCGCGCGGTCATGTATCCGGGCATGCAGCTCCAGCGGTTGACCACCGCGGAGCCCGATCTCGACCAGCTGGCGGTGTCGATCACATCGCTGCAGGCGGTGCTCGCCCGTCAGGAGGGCATTGACGTCTCGCCCGAGGATCTTGTTGGGCTTGAAGTAGTCGCGTAGGTTCCTCCCCGTGAGCGGGGAACGCGGGTTGAGTGCCGTGATCGTCGGCGCCGGGTTCGGCGGGCTGGCGGCTGCGATCGAGCTCAGGCGGCACGGGTACGCGGATGTGACCGTGCTGGAGCGGGCGCCCGGCGTCGGCGGGACCTGGCGTTACAACGACTACCCGGGGTGCGCCTGCGACGTCCCGAGCCATCTGTACTCGTTCTCGTTCGCGCAGCGCCGGCAATGGTCGCGGCTGTGCTCGCCGCAGCCCGAGATCAAGCGATACCTCGAGGAGGTGGCGCGCGACTTTCGGGTCGACGGGCTCGTGCGCCACGGCGTTGACGTGGTCTCGTGCCGCTGGGGAGGGCACTCTGGCTCGTGGGCCGTGGCGGCCGCGGACGGGCGAAGCTGGCGCGCGGACGCGGTCGTGATCGCGACCGGACAGCTCCACCAGCCGGCCGTCCCACGTTTTAGGGGGTTCGACGAGTTCGCCGGCCACGCGTTCCACTCGGCGCGCTGGGACCACAGCTACGACCTCGCCGGCAAGCGTGTGGCGGTCATCGGGACGGGGGCGAGCGCGGTTCAGTTCGTGCCCGAGATCGCTTCTGCGGCCGGCCGTCTGCACGTGTTCCAGCGGACCGGCAACTGGTTCCTGCCGCGGCGAAACCGCGCGTATCCGGCGCTCGTGCGTGGCGTCATCCGGTACGTGCCGGGAGTGCAGGCGCTCAGGCGGCGGTTCATCTACTACTACGCCGAGACGCTGACGATGATGATCCGCAACCCGCGTACGGTCGGGCGGATCGGGCGGCTGCGCTCGTCGCTGTTCATGCACTGGCAGCTGCGCGACCCCGAGGTGCGGCGCAAGGCCTGGCCCGACTACACGTTCGGGTGCAAGCGCGTCCTGTTCAGCTCGCGGTTCCTGCCGGCGCTCCAGCGTCCGAACGTCGAGCTCGTCACCTCGCCGATCGACCGCTTCACGGCCGCCGGGGTCGTGACCGCCGACGGCGTTACGCGCGAGATCGACTGCGTGATCTGGGGCACCGGCTTCAAGAGCACCGAGTTCATGTTCCCGATGGAGATCATTGGCGCCGGCGGGAAGTCGCTCCGCGAGGATTGGGCCGACGGCGCCCACGCCCATCTCGGCGTGTGCGTTCCGGGCTTTCCGTCACTGTTCTTGATGTACGGCCCAAACACGAACACCTCGGGCGGCTCGATCGTGTTCTACGAGGAGACGCAGGCCGCCTACATCCGCCAGGCGCTCGAGGCTATGAGCGCGCGCCGGGCGGTGTCGATGTCGGTGCGGTCCGACGTCGAGGCCGCGAGCGACCGCGAGGTGCAGGCGGCGTTCGCCGGAACCGCCTGGACCGAGTGCGACTCGTGGTATCGCGACGAGCGCGGCCGGATCGTCGCCAACTGGCCCGGCTACATGACCCAGTACGGCGAACGTTTGCGCGTGTTAGACCCCGATGAGTTCGAGTTCGCGCCGCCGTGAGCGGCCTACACTCGGCCTCAGGATGATCGACGACCTGGTTTCACAGATCGACGCGCGCTTCGGCGACCTCGAGGGGCAGCTGTCCGATCCGGAGGTGATCGGCGACCGCGACCGGTTCACGGCCGCGAGCCGCGCGTACCGGGATCTCGAGCCCGCGGCGAAGCTGGCGGCCGAGTATCGCCGCGTGTCCGATGACCTCGAGGGGGCTCGCGAGCTCCTCGCCGAGGACGGTGACGACGCCGAGCTGCGCGCGCTGCTCGAGGACTCGCGCACGCGGCTGGAGTCGCTCGAGGACGAGATCCGGCTCGTGATGGTCGAGCGCGACCCGAACGACGACAAGAACGTGATCGTCGAGATCCGCCCGGGGGCGGGCGGCGACGAGGCCGGGCTGTGGGCCGGCGACCTGTACCGGATGCTGACCCGGTACGCCGAGCGGCTCGGATTCCAGACCGAGGCGCTGTCGATCGGGGAGGGGACATATACGTTCGCTATCAAGGCCCGCCCACCCGACGGGGCGTACTCGGTGTTCAAGTTCGAGGGCGGCACCCATCGTGTGCAGCGCGTCCCGGAGACCGAGTCCCAGGGCCGCATCCACACCTCTACGGCGACGGTCGCGGTGCTCCCCGAGGCCGAGGACGTCGAGGTCGAGATCGATCCGAACGACCTCCAGATCGACGTCTACCGGAGCTCCGGGCCCGGCGGCCAGTCGGTCAACACCACCGATTCCGCGGTCCGGATCACGCACAGGCCGTCCGGGGTTGTGGTCTCGATGCAGGACGAGAAATCCCAGCTCCAGAACCGCGAGCGCGCGATGCGGGTGCTCCGCGCCCGCCTGTACGAGCGCGCACTCGCCGAGCAGCAGGCCGAGGTCGCAGCCTCGCGCTCTGCCCAGGTCGGGACCGGCGAGCGCGCCGAGAAGATCCGCACTTACAACTACGGCGAGCGCAGAGTCAAGGACCACCGCATCAATCTGCTCCTCCACAACCTCGACGCGATCCTGATTGGCGAGCTCGACGAGCTGACCGCCGCGCTCCAAGATGACGAGAAGCGCCGACGGCTCGAGGAGAAGGCAGTTGCCTGACGCCGTGGTCGGGGCCGGGAAGTCGATCTCACGCGCGCTGTCGGACGCGACCGCGACGCTCAGCGCCGCCGGCATGCGACACGCCGCGGCTCGACGCCGAACTGCTGCTGTCGTTCGTGCTCGGGGTGGGTCGCGAGCGGCTCGTGGTCGATGCTTTCGAGCAGCTCGACGGGATTGAGCTCGAGCGGTTCGAGGCCGTGGTGGCGAGGCGCGAGGCGCGCGAGCCGGTGGCGTACATCCTCGGGCGCAAGGCGTTCCGCCGGATCGCGCTGTCGGTCGACCGGCGGGTGCTGATCCCGAGGCCAGAGACCGAGCTGCTCGTGGACGTCGCCCTCACGGTCGAACGCGGTGGTCGGATCGCGGACGTGGGCACGGGAAGCGGCGCGGTGGCGCTCGCCGTCAAGGAGGAGCGGCCCGATCTGTCGGTGATCGGAGTCGACGTCAGCGACGGCGCGATCGCGGTCGCGCGGGAGAACGCGCGGCGGCTCGGCCTCGACGTCGAGTTCGTCCGCGCCGATCTGCTCGACGGCGTGCCTGGGCCGTTCGACGCGGTCCTCGCGAACCTTCCGTACGTGGCCGAAGGCTCCGGGATGCCGCCCGAGATCGAGCTCTACGAGCCGTCGCTCGCGCTGTTCGGGGGTCCCGACGGCATGGACCTGGTCCGGCGCCTGCTGACGATGGTGGACGGGGTCCCGCTGATCGCGCTCGAGGTCTCGCTGGCCGAGGCCGTCGGCTCGCTCGTATCGCGCGCCGGCTTCCCGTCGGTCGAGATCCTGCGCGATCTCGCCGGTCACGAACGCGTGGTCGTCGGCCGCCGTTGAGCGACGCCGAGGCGTTCGAGCGCTGCATCCGGGCCGGCGGGGTGGCGCTGTTTCCGGCCGACACCGTCTACGGGCTGGCGTGCGATCCCGGCGACCGGTTCGCCGTCGAGCGCCTGTATCTGCTCAAGCGGCGCAGCCTCGACAAGCCCTCGGCGGTGATGTTCTTCGATCTCGACCGCGCGCTCGCCGCGCTGCCCGAGCTGGGGGAGCGGACCCGCGAGGCGATGGCGCGGTTGCTGCCCGGCGCGGTGACCGTGCTCGTGCCGAACCCCGCGGGCCGGTTCGGGCTCGCGTGTGGGTCGGATCTCGCGACGCTCGGAGTGCGGGTGCCGTCGGTGCCGGCGCTCGCCGGGGTTCGCTGCCCGGTGCTTCAGTCGAGCGCGAATCGCGCCGGTGAGGCGGACCCGAGGTCGCTCTCCGAGGTCCCGACCCTGTTGAGCGCGGCCGTCGACCTCGTGGTCGACGGGGGAGAGCTGCCCGGGACGCCGTCGACTGTGGTCGACCTGCGCCGTTACGAGGTCGACGGCGAGTGGAGCGTGTTGCGGCCAGGAGCCGTGGGGGAGCGCGAGCTGACCGAGGCGCTCCACTGGCAGTACCACTTCGACGCGGCGACGTACGCCGAGGAGATCCGGGAGGACCTGCCGGCGTATGACGAGCTACAGGACGAGCTCGCCGGCGCGAGCGGCGCCGGGGCGCGGCGGATCCTCGAGCTCGGGACCGGGACCGGCGAGACGGCCCGCCGCCTGCTTGCGCGCCACCCCGACGCGGTGCTCGTGGGCATCGACGAGAACGAGCAGATGCTCGCGCTCGCAAGCGAGTCGCTGCCGGACGGGCGGGTTTCGCTGCTCGCCGGCCGGATCGAGGATGAGCTCCCGTCCGGCCCGTTCGACGTGGTCGCGAGCGCGCTGTGCGTGCACCACCTGTCCGGCGCCGGCAAGGCCGAGCTCTTCTCGCGGGTGCGCGACGCGCTCGCTCCCGATGGGCTGTTCGTGCTCGGCGACGTCGTGGTGCCGGCTGACCCGGCTCTCGCAACCACGCCGCTGACGCCCGGGTACGACCATCCGAGCCTGCTTACCGACCAGGTTCGGTGGCTGTCGGAGGCCGGATTGGAGCCCCACGTGGTGTGGGAGAACGGCGATCTGGCGGTCGTCGCGGCGCGGCGAATCTGAGCGTCGACTGGTCTCTGAGCGGCAACTCCGGCGACCGTTGCCGTTGCTAGGCTCGTAGCCGCGATGAGTGACCTCCCAGCCGACTTCTTCAACCGGCCGCTGTCCGAGGTCGATCCGGAGATCGCCGAGGTGCTGGCCTTGGAGTTGGAGCGTCAGCAGCGGACGCTGGAGATGATCGCGTCGGAGAATTTCGTGCCGCTGTCTGTCTTGGAGTGCCAGGGGTCGGTGCTGACGAACAAGTACGCGGAGGGCTATCCGGGCAAGCGCTACTACGGCGGCTGCGAGTACGTGGACGTCGCCGAGCGCCTCGCGATCAAGCGCGCGAATGAACTGTTTGGGTCAGAGCACGCGAACGTGCAGCCGCACTCGGGAGCCCAGGCGAACATCGCCGTGTACCACGCGCTGCTCGATCCGGGCGACACCGTGATGGGGCTCGAGCTCTCCCACGGCGGACATCTCACCCACGGGATGCGGATCAACGTGTCGGGTCGGCTGTACGACATTGCCCCGTATCACGTCGATCGGGAGACCGGCTGGATCGATATGGATGAGGTTGAGCGGATCGCGCTCGAACGCCGGCCCAAGATGATCCTCGCGGGGTGGTCGGCGTATCCGCGGTTCCTCGATTTTGAGCGGTTCCGGGCCGTAGCTGACGCGGTGGGCGCGTACCTGGTGGTGGATATGGCGCATTTCGCGGGGTTGGTCGCGGCGGGGCTGCATCCGAATCCGGTGCCGTATGCGGATGTGGTGACGACGACGATTCACAAGACGATCGGTGGCGGGCGCGGCGGGATGATCTTGTGCAGGGAGGAGTACGCCAAGCGGGTCGATTCGGCGGTGTTCCCGGGGCAGCAGGGCGGCCCGTTGGAGCACATCATCGCGGGGAAGGCGGTGGCGCTGCGGATCGCCGCTTCGGAGGCGTTCCGGGAGCGGCAGGAGCGGACGGTGGCGGGAGCGCAGGCGGTCGCGGAGGAGTTGCTTGGCGCGGGTGGTGGTGTGAGTGTTTTGACGGGCGGTACCGATGTGCATCTGGTGCTGTGCGATCTGCGCGAGTCCGAGCTGGATGGCAAGCAGGCCGAGGACCGGTTGCATTCTGTGGGGATCACCGTGAACCGGAACGCGGTTCCGTTCGACCCGCGGCCGCCGGCGGTCTCGAGCGGGCTGCGGATCGGCACGCCGGCGCTCGCGACGCGCGGGCTTCAGCTTGAGGACTTCGTCGAGGTCGGGACGGTCATCGCCGAGACGCTGGTCGCGGACGATTTCGAGCAGCGGCAGGCCGAGTTCGTCGAGCGGACGACGGCGATCGCCGACCGGTACCCGTTGTACGCGCGCCTCGGCGCAGCTGCCGTCGTTTCCTAGGCTGCGGCGGCGTCCGTCACTCGAACGCGGCGACGGTCGCGAGGATCACGAACGTCGCCATCAGCGCGACGCCCTCGAACACGGTCGCCTCGCCGTCGCCGGTGATCTGCCAGACGATCACCGCGGTCCCGATCAGCGCGCCGATGTACACACCCGCGAGCGTGAATGTCAGCCGCGTGGCGGTCAGCAGCGACACCAGCACGAGCAACGGGTACAGGAACGCGGCGATCTGTGACACCGAGTTCTTCACGACGGATATCGCGAGCTCGGCCTGGCCCTTGGCGGCGAGCACGATCCCGGCGACGTTCTCGACCGCGTTGCCGGCGATCGCCACGATCACGAGGCCCGCGAACGCCTGCGAGATGTGGAGCTTCGTGATCGTCGGCTCGAGCGCGTTCACGAACCAGTCCGAAACGAACGCCGACGCCACGCCGGCGAGCCCGAGCAGGACGAGGCTCGTGGCCAGGCTGAGTCGCGGCGGCTCCGAAGCGTCCTTCGCGATCGACTCCGAGGTCAGGTACTGGCGCAGCCAGCTGGCGTAGACGACGAGGATCACGCACGCCCCGATGATCGAGATCGTCTCCGAGTGCTTGCTGGCGGCGTCTCCCGCGGAATGGGTCAGCCCGATCAGGACGATGATGAATGACGCGACCAGCAGCAGCGTCGCGGTGTCGTTCGGCAGCCTCGGGTTAAAGCGCATCACTCCGTCGCTCGCTCGCCAGGCGCCGGCGACGATCACCAGCCCGAGCACGAGCAGAGCGTTGACCAGGATCGAGCCGAGGATCGCGGTCTCGGCGAGCACCATATGTCCCGCCTGGAGCGCGAAGATCACCACGAAGAACTCGGGCAGGTTCGCGAGCGACGCCTGCAGCACCCCGGTGACCGCGGGTCCCGCGCGGCGGCCCACCTGCTCGATCGAGATCGACACGACCCAGGCGACGCCGGCGAGCGCCAGCGTCGCCAATATGAATGCGACGATCCGGGAGACGCCGCTCGCGTAGCGCGTCACGCCGGCGAGCGCGACCAGCACCGCGACGACGACGAGGAGCGCGCGCTCGACGCGGGTGAGTCCGCTCAACTGATCGTCAGTGGTGCGAGTCGCAGCCGCCAGCTAACCCACCCGCTCGAACTCCCCGGTCTCGACCTCGCGCTGGACGCGCTCGTCGATCTCGTCCTCGCTGGTCGCCGGCTCGGCGGTTCGCAGCTCGCGGGTGCGCCGGCTCTTGAACTTCAGGATTTCGAGCACGTAGATGAGGTAGATGCTGCCGGCGAGCGCGATCAGCACGATCGCCGCCATCACCAGTATCCACCCGAGGTGGTAGGTGCCGTGGTGGTTGGAGTACGGCACGAACCGCAGCGCCACCGCGACGCCGGCGAGCATCAGCGTCCAGCCGTACAGGTACGCGACCGTCCGTCGCTGACTGAACCCCATCCGCGCCATCCGGTGGTGGAAGTGGTTGTCGTCCGCCGCCCAGGGCTTGCGCCGGTACTTCAGGCGCTTGGCGACGACGAACCCGGTATCGAGGAAAGGCACTGCGAGCACGATCAGCGGCACGATCAGGGCGACGACCGCGCCGGTCTTCACCGAGCCGATTACTGCGACCACCCCGAGCAGGTACCCGAGCAGGTTCGCGCCGGAGTCGCCCATGAACGACGACGCCGGCGGGAAGTTGTGGAACAGGAAGCCGAGCGCGGCGCCGGCGGTCAGCGCCGCGAGCACGCCCGCGCCGGCGATGTGCAGATCGAACGCGATGATCGCGAACGCGATCCCGTCGATCGTGCACAGCCCCGCGGCCAATCCGTCGACGCCGTCGGAGAGATTCACGACGTTCATCAGCCCGACGAGCCAGATCACGGTCAGCACGCCGCCGGTGTTCGGGAGCTGGAGCGTGCCGACGAACGGGAACGTGACGTCGGTGACGACCGCGCCACCCACCGCCACCGCGATCACCGCTGCGGCGATCTGACCGAGCAGCTTCCACTGCGGGGCGAGCGGGTGGGCGTCGTCGATCGCGCCGACGAGCGTGATCAGGCAGGCGCCGCCAATGATCGCCCACGTGTGCACGGTCCCGCCCGAGCCGGGCGCGGTGCCGAGCGTGTGGCGGAGCAGGATCGTGCTCGGGAGCCAGAGGATCGACGCGACGACCACGCCGGCGAGGATCGCGACGCCACCGAGGGCCGGGGTGGGGCGCTCGGCCAGCCCGCGCTCGCTGGGCAGCACGACAGCGCCGACCCGTCGCGCCAATCTGGCCGCCAGCGGGGTCAGCGCGGCGGCGATCGCCATCGCCACCAGGAAAGCGAACACAGCGTCCCAGTACCGCATGCCGTCGGAGAAGCATGGCAGGGCCGGAGGACTGGTGTTCAGATGGAGGTCCGGAGCGCCTGTGCGATCCGGGCCACGAGCGCGATCGGCTCGTTTGTCAGCTGGCGATCGGTGATGCGGAGAACGCGTATTCCGGCCGCCAGCAGGACCTGATCGCGCCGGCGGTTCTTCTCGAACGCGAGCCGGTGGCCGTGGGCCTGCCAGCCGTCGAACTCGAGCGTCAAGCCGTGCTCCGGCCAGAAGACGTCGACCAGGTAGCCGTGGACGCGGACGTTGGTTCGCGGGGTCGGAAGCTGGGCGTCTTTGATCAGCTTGAGGAGTCGGCGCTCTCGATCTGAGCGCGTCAGCGTCGGGTTGTCGATGAGGGCTTTGATCAGTGGCGACCCTTTTTCGTGTCGGCTCGCGGGTCAGTACGGCTTTGAGGGCCTTGTCCGTGACGATGTCGCGGTAGAGGGCCTCCTGGAAGACGTACTCGGTGTCGCGTGCGGATTCGGTGGCGGCGAGGTCGCAGATCGTGCGCGCCACCGAGGTGACGTTGAGGCCGCGCATCGTTCGGATGTCCTGCGGTCGGAAGCTGGCGACGCGGTGGCGCCGTATTCCGGCCTTCTGCCGGGGGCAGCGTCCCGGGACCGTCACATCGACATCGCCACCGGTGTCTTGCAAGAGTCCGTCAAGACAGGCGGCTGAGCGATGGCTGACCACAGCGTCCGTCCCGTAAGAGAGCGCCGCCGCCCGGGCGCGCGCCATCGGCGTTGGTGGCGCCGCACCGAGCAGATAGACGTTCGTGTGAAGCCGCTGCATCGTCCGGACTTTGACGCGATGCGCGATCGCACCGCGCTCAAGGCCGACGCTACGCAACTGATCGCCGGTGATGACGTTGTCCTGCCGACCCGCGATCTTGGCGATGGCCCGTTCGACGGCATGCATACCGCATCACCGAGGTCCTTCGAGCGAGGCCTCGATGCGTCGCGCATGCCCCACATGCGTGCTGCACCGAGGCCTCGCGCAGTCGTACTGAATGATGCGCTTTGCAGGTGATTTCCGGCTCACGGAGCCCAGTATCCATGCTCCAGGTGCCCGTCGTCGGCGATCGCGCCCGAATTGGAACAGAAACGTTGCAGAGTTGTGGCGCGGTGGAACTGAGAGGGAACGCACGCGCCGCCGGCGCGGACAGCCGGCCCGCCGCCGAGCACCCCCCAACCACCCCCGCCGACCGCGTTCGCCGGCCACGCCCACCCTTGCTATTCTGACGTTTACGTAAGAATCAGCTTTCAGCCGTCCGGAGGAACATGTCAGCAGTCCAGACCAGCCGTGCCCGCCGCATCGGCGTCGACGCCGGGCACGACTCCTACAAGTGGTGGGCGCTGTCATGCACGAGCCTGGGGATGCTGCTGGCGACGATCAACTCGGGGACGCTGATCATCGCGTTGCCGGACCTCGAGCGGAGCCTGCACACGAGCCTGCTCGAGCTGGTGTGGGTGATCCTCGTGTACATGATCGCTTCGACGGTGCTCGTGCTGAGCGCCGGCCGGCTGTCTGACCAGTTCGGACGCAAGAAGGCGTATATCTCAGGGTTCCTGGTGTTCGCGGCGGCGTCGCTGGGCGCCGGGTTCGCAGATAACGGCACCCAGCTGATCCTGTGGCGGATCCTCCAGGGTGTCGGCGGCTCGTTCCTGTTCGCGAACGCCGCGGCGATCGTCACCGACGCCTTCCCGCGCGAGCAGCTCGGGATGGCGATGGGCACCAACACGATGGTGGCCGCCGTCGGGCTGGTGATCGGTCCGGTGCTCGGTGGCGCGCTGGTGCTGATCTCGTGGCACTGGGTGTTCTGGTTCAACGTGCCGTTCGCGCTGGGCGGGAGCGCCTGGGCGTGGTTCATCCTGCATGAGGTCACCGGCCGCGCGGAGGACCGCTCGTTCGACGCGTTCGGAACGATCACGTTCCTGATCGGGCTGACCGGGCTCGTCTACGGCATCTCCAAGGGCGGGCTCTCGGGCTGGAGCAGCCCGGGGGTGATCGGCAGCCTGATCGCTGCGGCGGTGTTCCTCCCCGGCTTCGTGCTGATCGAGAGCCGCGTCAAGTCGCCGATGCTCGACCTCTCGATCTTCAAGAACCGCCTGTTCGCAGCGGCCTCGCTGGCGGCGTTTACGAACGGGCTGGCGCGGTTCGCGCTGATGTTCGTGTTCGTCTTCTACTTCCAGGGCGTCCAGGGGGACTCGCCGATCCTCGCCGGGATCAAACTGGCGCCGCTGGCGATCGGGATGCTGATCGCTTCGCCGCTGGCCGGCATCTGGGCCGACCGCCGCGGCTCGCGCGGGATGGCCGTGGCCGGCATGCTCGTCCAGGCCGCCGGGCTCGCGCTGATGACGACGCTCGAGCGCGATACGGCGTACCTGGCGAGCGGCGTCTACATGTTCATCGTCGGGGTCGGCTCGGGAATGTTCAACTCCCCCAACACGGCCGCGATGATGGGCACGGTTCCGCCGCACCGCCGCGGCATCGCCGCCGGCGCTCGGGTGCTCGTGCAGAACACCGGCGCGGTCATATCGATCGCGTTCGTGCTCGCGGTCGTCACGTCCTCGGTGCCGAAGAGCACGCTGTTCAAGGTGTTCTCCGGGCTCGCCAACCACATCACGAACGCGCAGCTCGTTCCGTTCATTTCGAACATGCACACGGCCCTGTGGTGCCTGGCCGCGATCTCGCTGCTCGGTGCGGCGATTTCGGCGGCACGCCCGTCGCACCTCCAGGTCGAGGCCGAGCATCTGGAGACCGAGCGCCGCCGGGATGCGGCGGCGGCGCGCACGGAGGTTGCGGCGTGAGCGCGACCGCCAGCAAGCCGCTGCGGATCGGCGAGGTCGCCGAGCTCACCGGTACGACGCCGCGGACCATCCGGTACTACGAGGAGATCGGGCTGCTGCCCGGCGAGGATGACCGGGCTCAGGGCAAGCACCGCATCTACAGCGAGGCCGATGTCGAGCGCGTACGCGAGATCCTCCGGCTGCGCGACGTGCTCGGGCTGTCGCTGGAGGAGCTCGCGACCCTGCTCGAGGCCGAGACCGCACGCGCGGCAATCAGGCGCGAGATCCAGCAGACCGATGACCCAGCTGAGATCCGGCGGATGCGCGAGGAGGCGCTCGGACACATAACGACCCAGCTCGAATTGGTCCGGCGCCGCCGGCGCGAGCTCGATCAGCTCGAATCCGAGCTCGTGGCCAAGCGCCGCCTGGTGCAGCAGCGCCTCGCCGACACGAAGTGAGCACCGCGGGCGCCACCACGCAGGCGCCGCCGGCGCCGGCGACCAGCCCGCGCGCCGGCGTCGACCGCCGCGCGATGACCGTGCTCTCGCTCGGTCACATGTTCACCGACATCGCGCAGGGGTCGATCCCCGCGCTGCTGCCGTTCCTCATCGCCAAGGATCACATCAGCATCGCCGCGGCGTCCGCGCTCGTGCTCGCCGCGACGATCTCCTCGTCGGTGATCCAGCCGCTGTTCGGCTACGTGTCGGACCGTGTGTCGCTGCCGTGGCTGATGCCAATCGGGCCGGCGCTCGCCGGCCTCGGCGTGGCGCTCGTCGGGTTCGCGCCGACGTACGCGCTGACGTTTGCGGCCGTGCTTCTCAGCGGGCTCGGCGTGGCCGCCTTCCATCCCGAGGGCTCGCGCTTTGCCAACTACGTGTCGGGCGCGCGGCGCGCCAGCGGCATGAGCCGGTTCAGCGTCGGCGGGAACATCGGCTTCGCGCTCGGGCCGGCGCTGGTGACGCCGCTGCTGATCGTGTTCGGACTCCACGGGACGGCGTTCCTCCTGATCCCCACCTGGGCAATGGCGGCCGTCCTGGTCCGCGAGCTTCCTTGGCTGAAGACGTTCCGCCACGACGTCGTCGGGGGCCGGATTCAGACCGGTGCGCACCACGAGGCGTGGGGCCCGTTCGCCGTGCTCGCCGGCGTGATCGCGGTCCGCTCGTTCGTGTACTTCGGCCTGGTCACGTTCATCCCGCTCTATTACGTGAACGTCCTGCACACGAGCAAGGCGCTCGGAAGCGCGGCACTCACCGCGATGCTGCTCGGCGGCGCCGTCGGGACGCTGACCGGCGGGCCCCTCGCCGACCGCTTCGGCCGGCGCAACGTGCTGGTCGGGTCGATGCTCGTGATCCCGCCGCTGGTCGCCGGCTTCCTGCTGTCCGGACCGGTGGTCGCGATCGGGTTCGCGGCGCTTGCCGGCGCGGCGACGATCGCGACGTTCGCGGTCACGATCGTGATGGGCCAGGAGTACCTGCCCGGACGGCTCGGGGTCGCGGCAGGCGTGACGATCGGGCTGTCTGTCGGGCTCGGCGGCGCCAGCGCGCCGCTGCTCGGGCTGCTGGCCGACGCACACGGACTGACCGCGGTGTTCGAGACGGTTGCGGTTCTCCCATTCGTGGCGCTCGCCTTGACGCTCGCGCTCCCGCGGCGGACGCCCCGCGAGACGACCGCGGGTCGCGAGGTGACCGCCGGCCGCGAGGCACCGTCCGCGGCAGGATTGCGCGCCGCGGCGCCGTAACCAACAGGCGCCGGCGCGGTAAGTCTCAGCGGGAGGCGTGTCTGCGGCGCGCCAATGGTCGTGAGCGTTTTCTAACCGTGAAGACGGGAAGGCGCGCTCCGGCGTTTCTCTGTCCATGAGCCTTTCGCTAAAAGCCCTCACGAAGCGTGTGCCCGCGTTCGCGGCGGTGGCGGCGGCGCTCGTCGGACTCGTGAACATCGCCTCGACGTTGACGCCCAACATCCGCTGGCGCGGCCACCTGCTGCTCGAGTTCGAGCCCGTCGAGGCGATCCGCGTGTTCCACGCGCTGGCCCTGCCGGCGGGGGCCGCGCTGCTGCTCGTGGCGCCGTATCTGGCCAAGCGCCGGCGCCGCGCGCTCGATACCGCGGTCGCGTTGATGCTCGTGCTGGGCCTGTTCAACCTGCTCAAGGGGCTCGATTTCGAGGAGACGATCCTGACCTGGGGCGTCGCGGTCGGTCTGATCCTCAGCCGCGACGCCTTCAACGTGCGCCATGACCCGATCACGCTCCGCTCGGCGGTCTGGCGCGTACCGCTGGTGGGGCTGATCGGAGTCGCGATCGCGATGCTCGCGATCTGGACCGGCGGCCATCCCTCGTTTGGCACGGTCGCGCGCGAAACGTTCGACCTGCTCCGCTGGCAGCCGGGGCCGATGCACTTCCGCCACCACATCCCCGTCGGCGTGCACATGCTCGAGCTCGGGACGATGCTGATCATCGCTTACGTGATCTTCCGGCCGCTCACCGCGCCGCGGACGCCGGCGAGCCCGGCCGCGCGCCGGGACGCCGCCGACGTGGTTCGCGCTCACGGCGCCGACACGCTCGCGTTCTTCAAGCTGCGCGCCGACGGCAATTACATCTTCAGCGAGGACCGGCAGGCGTTCGTCGCATACGCGATCGAGAACGGCGTGCTGCTGCTGTCCGGCGATCCTGTGGGGCCACGCGACGCGCTCCCGCAGCTGCTCGAAGACGTACGTGAGTTCGCCGACGCCCGCGGCCTCAAGCTCGGTGCGCTCGGGGCGAGCGAGCAGCTGTGCCCGCTGTACGAGACGCTCGGGCTGCGCGCGATCTACCTCGGCGACGAGGCGGTCGTCGACCTCTGCCGCTTCTCGCTCGAGGGCCGCCCGATCCGGAAGGTGCGCCAGTCGGTGACCCGTCTGAGCAAGGCGGGGTACCAGGCCGAGGTCCATGAGTTGCGGACGCTCGACCAGGTGACGATCGAGCGGATCGAGGAGATCGTCGAGATCGGACGCCAGGGCGCACCCGAGCGCGGCTTCTCGATGGCGATGGACTCGCTCCAGGGCGCGCACGACCACGAGACGCTCGTGGTGCTGGCGCGCGACGACGCGGGCGCGATCCGCGGCGTCCTCCAGTTCGTCCCCTGCTACGGCCGTCCAGCGGTGTCGCTGTCGTTCATGCGCCGCGACCCGTCGACGCCAAATGGGTTGACCGAGTTCCTGGTCGTGAGGGCGATCGAGCTGCTGCGCGACCGCGGGCTCGAGGAGCTGTCGCTGAACTTCGCGGCGTTCGCGAAGTGGATGCACAGCCCCGAGAAGCGGGTCGAGCGGCTGCTCGGAAAGCTGATCGCGCTCGGGAATCCGTTCTTCCAGATCGAGAGCCTGTACCGCTTCAACGCCAAGTTCTTCCCGCGCTGGGAGCCCCGGTTCCTCGTGTACGAGGGGACGTTCGGGCTGCCGCGCGCCGGGATCGCGGCGATGTGGGCCGAGGGGCAGCTGCCCAAGCCCCGAATCCGCCGCCCGTCGGGCGTTCGCTGACCGTCCCGGAACGCCGAACATTGCTTGCCGGGGTCAACGCGGCGGCGCTAACGTACCGCTAACGTAGTACCCCACCGGATCACACCAAGGTGGGGGCGTCAGCCTGCGCAGGCGAACGAATTTATGGCGCGACGGCCCCGTTGGCACGCCGCTACCCTTCCGGCCCTCTCAACACTTCATGCCCCGCCCCAACTTTCCCCATCCCGACGCCGAGGACCGGTACAACCGGTGTCGCTGAGCGCGCCCGCAACTTCTGAAGGCCACGCCGCACCACTCGCCTACCTCGACGTGGTGGTGCTGGTGGTGGCGGCTCCGATCATGCTGCTGATCGGGGTGCCCTCGGCCGGCTACCTGGTCGGCGCCGGCGCCTGGATCGTCCTGCGCGTGGTCGGTGTGGCGATGGAACGGGTGGTCCCCGCGTTACACGATCCCCGGGGCGAGGTCACGCTGCGGCTGGCATACATGCTCGGCCGGCTGTTCACGCTGGCGATAGCCGTGATCGTCGCCCGCAACGGCGCCGGGCGCAGCGACGGGCTTACGGCGCTGCTCGTGATCGTGTTCGCGTTCACGATCCAGCTGCTGACTACCTTCCTGACCCGCCCGAGGAGTCGGCGATGAGCAAGACCCAGAGAATCCTGCTGATCGGCTTTGGCGCCTACATCGGCATCTTTGTCCTGCTGATCGCGATCTACGGCTTCACCCAGCACAAGAACAGCGAGTTCCAGATCCAGAACGAGTTCAAGCTCGTCAACTGGGTGAGCCTCGGCGTGTTCAGCATCAACCGCGCGGTTCTATACCTGTTCCTGGCGACCCTGCTGACGATTTTCACGATGGTGTGGATCTCCCGGCGGATGCAGGCGCGGCCGAACAAGGTCCAGACCGCGGTCGAGGTGCTCTACTCGCTGATGCGGAACAACATCACCCGGGGGAACATGCCGGACTCGATGGCCGCCAAGTGGTTCCCGTTCCTGGGCACGCTGTTCCTGTTCATCTGGTTCTGCAATCTGATCGGCTACCTGCCGCTGCCGACGAACAGCCAGGAGAAGTTCAACCTGTTCGGCGCCCACATCCCGTCGTTCGCCCTCTACGCCGCGACCGCAAACATCTCCGTGCCGCTGGTGCTCGCGCTCGTAGTGTTCATCGCCTTCAACTGGGTGGGCGTCAGGCAGCAGGGCCCGATCGGATACCTGAAGAGCCTGATTCCGGCCGGCGTTCACGGGGCGATGCTGTTCTTGATCTTCCCGATCGAGGTGATCTCCACCCTGATGCGGCTGCTGTCGCTGACCATCCGGCTCTGGGCGAACATCTTCGCCGGGCACATCATCCTGCTGTTCTTGGCCGGCGGGCTCGCGGTGATCCTCGGGCTCCAGGCGCTCGGGTGGTTCGCGCTTCCGGCCGGGATCCTCATCTACCTGTTCGAGCTGGGCCTGGTGGCCACGCTCCAAGCGTTCATCTTCGCGACCCTTGCCGCGATCTATATCGCCGGCGCAGCGACTCACCACTAACACGAGAAGGAGCCCCTGATGCTTGCTGTTTTCCACATCATTCCGTTCGCGGCCTCCGGGATCACGGCCGGCTTCGGGATCGCGGTCGGCGGTGGCCTCGGCGCGGTCGGTGCCGGCGTCGGCATCGGAATCATCTTCGGCAAGGTGATCGAGGCGGTGACCCGGCAGCCCGAGATGCGCGACGAGATCACCAGCATCCAATGGCTGGGCTTCGCACTGACCGAGGCGGTGTTCTTCTACGGCCTGGTCGCCGGGCTGCTCTCGTACGTGCTCAAGTAGATGGCCGCCGTCTCGCATCTCCCCGTCGCCTCTTCCAGCGGCTCGTTCCTGATCACGCCCAATGTCGGGCTGATGATCTGGACGCTGCTGCTGTTCGGCATCTCGATGTACATCCTCTGGAAGCTGGCGTTCCCGAGGATCTCCGAGGCGCTCGACAAGCGCCAGCATGCGATCGAGGAGTCGATCGACCACGCCGAGCGCGTTCGGCATGAGGCCGACGAGCTGCTCGAGGAGTACCGCGAGCGGCTCAAGGAGGCTCGGACCCAGGCCGAGGACATCCTCGACCGCGCGCGCAAGACCGGCGAAGCGACCGAGCGCAACGCCCAGGAGGAAGCCGCGCAGCGGCGCGAGCAGATGATGGAGCAGACGCGCCGCGAGATCGAGGTCGAGACCCGTCGCGCGATCCAGGAGATCCGCCGCGAGGTCGCGGACCTGACCGTGCTCGCGACCGAGAAGGTCACGCGAAAGGTCCTCGACGGCGATGACCAGCGGCGGCTCGTGGAGGACGCCCTGAAGGAGCTGGACTTCAGCACGCTCGCGCCGAGGGACAACTAGTGCCGCGCTCACGGGGACGGCCACTGACGTGAACGGCGCAGGGGGTCATCGCTAGTGGAAGAGATCGCCCAGGTCTACGCCCGCGCGCTGTTCGAGGTGGCTGAGGAGCGCGACCTCCTCGACCAGATCCACGACGAGCTCACGCAGTTCGCCGATGCGCTGTCGGACAATCGCCAACTCGCCGTGTTCTTCTTCTCGCCGTACTTCTCCACCGAGGAGAAGAAGGGAGGCTTGAAGAAGGCCGTCACCGGCGCCGACCCGGCGTTCATGAACTTCCTCGAAGCGCTGATCGAGCGTCACCGGATGCCGGCGATCTTCCGGATCAAGGACCGCTACCAGGACATGTGGGAGGATGCGCGCGATCTGCTCCCCGTGCAGGTGACGAGCGCCGTGACGCTCGACAGCTCGACGGTGGAGCGCATCGGTGATCGGATCGGCGAGCAGACCAAGCGCACGGTCGAGCTCTCGAGCAAGGTCGATCCCGACATCCTTGGCGGCATTGTGCTTCGCGTGGGCAACGTCATCCTCGACGCTTCGATTCGGAACCGGCTGGAACAACTTCGAAAGCAAGTCGCGCGGGCGTAGCTACGCTCGCCCGCGAAGGAGTCATGAATGCAGATCAACCCTGACGAGATCACCTCAATCCTCAAGGATCGGATCGAAGGACTCGACACCTCGAGCGCCGACCTGACCGAGGTCGGAACGGTGCTTTCGGTGGCGGACGGGATCTGCCGCATCCACGGGCTCGAAAACTGTATGTCGTTCGAGATGCTCGAGCTCCCGCACGACGTCACCGCGCTGGCCCTGAACCTGGAGTCCGACAACGTCGGTGCGGTGCTGTTCGGTGACTGGGAGAAGATCGTCGAGGGCGACACGGTCAAGCGCACCAAGCACCTGCTCGACATTCCCGTAGGAGAGGCACTGCTCGGACGGATCGTCGACCCGCTCGGCAACCCGCTCGACGGCAAGGGCGAGATCGACACGACGGAGACCCGCCCGTCGGAGTTCAAGGCCCCGGGCGTCGTCCAGCGCCAGCCTGTGAAGGAGCCGATGCTCACCGGGCTCAAGGCGGTCGATTCGATGATCCCGATCGGCCGCGGCCAGCGCGAGCTGATCATCGGCGACCGTCAGACGGGAAAGACGGCGATCGCTCTCGACGCGATCATCAACAACAAGGACCGGGATCTGCTGTGCGTGTACGTCGCGATCGGCCAGCGTAAGGCGACGGTCGTCGCCCTCGCCAAGACGCTCGAGGACGCCGGCGCACTCGACAACACGATCATCGTGATGGCCGCCGCCGACGAGGCCGCGCCGATCAAGTTCCTGGCGCCGTACGCGGGTTGCGCGATGGCGGAGCACTTCCTCTACAACGGCAGGGCGGCCCTGGTCGTCTATGACGATCTCACCAAGCACGCCGTCGCCTACCGCCAGATGTCGCTGCTCCTGCGCCGTCCGCCGGGACGCGAGGCTTACCCGGGTGACGTCTTCTATCTCCACTCGCGGCTGCTCGAGCGCGCCGTCAAGCTCAACGACGATCTCGGCGCCGGTTCGCTCACCGCACTGCCGGTGATCGAGACCCAGGCCGGCGACGTGTCGGCATACGTGCCGACGAACGTGATCTCGATCACCGACGGCCAGATCTACCTGGAGCCGGGGCTGTTCAACTCCGGCGTGCGGCCGGCGATCAACGTCGGCATCTCGGTCTCCCGGGTCGGCGGCAACGCCCAAATCACACCGATGCGCCGGGTTGCCGGACGGCTGAAGCTCGAGCTGTCGCAGTACCGCGAGCTCGAGGCGTTCTCGCAGTTCGGATCCGAGCTCGATCCCGCCACCCAGCGGACGCTCGCGCGCGGCGAGCGCCTGGTGAAGACGCTCAACCAGCCCGAACGGCACCCGATGCCCGTCGAGGACCAGGTGGTCCAGGTGTATGCGGCCACCAACGGCTACCTCGACCGGATCGTCGTGGCCAAGGTCGACCGGTTCCTCGCCGAGCTGACCGAGTCGATGCGGGCCAACCACGCCGATCTGCTCGAGAAGATCGCCAGCGGGGACTGGAGCGACGAGACCCAGAAGGCCACCGAGTCAGCGGTCTCGGGCTTTGCCGAGGACTTTGGCTTCGACCTCGACGAGGAGGGCCATCCGATCGACGACAGTCCGCCCGAGCCCTCTCGTCGCGAGCGGCGGGATGGCGACAGCGACGAGGAGGATCAGGCGGAGGCGGCGTGAGCCGCTGAGTCGGGAGTCGACCAATGGCGAAATCGCAGCGAGACGTTCGCAACCGCATCGGCGCGGTCAAGAACATCCAGAAGATCGCTCGGGCGCTCGAGCTCGTCGCCGCGGCGCGGCTGCGCCGGGCCGAACAGCGGATCGAGGCCCTCCGGCCGTATGCCAACGCGATCAGGCGGATGACGCGCCAGGCGGCCGAGGCCGCGGGGCATGTCCCGAGCCTGCCGATTCTCGAGGAGCACGAGCACGTCTCGAAGGTAGGCCTGCTGCTGATCGCCGGTGACCGAGGCCTCGCGGGGGCGTTCAACTCGAACATCGTCCGCGCCGGGGTGGCCGCCGGGCGCGAGCACGAGGGGGAGGGGCACACGCCGGTCTACTTCGCCTCCGGTCGACGTCCGACGACGTCGCTGACGTTCCGCGGGCTCGAGCCCGTCGAGAGCTTCACGGGGTTCACCGACCGCCCGTCGTACGCCGACGCGCGCAGGATCGCCGATAGCCTGATGGCCGCTTACATCGACGGCGAGGTCGATGAGGTCGAGATCTTCTACAACGGCTATATCTCGCCGGTGTCACAGGTGATCCGCCGCGAGACGTTGTTGCCGCTCCAGCGTGCGACGATCCTCGACGAGGAGGAGGAGAAAGGCGACGACGAATCGGATTCGCGCGACGCGCGCTCCTCGGACAAACAGTCCGAGCCCCGCGCCCTCGTCGACTACGAGCCCGATCCGGAGGAGATTCTGAAGCGCCTTGTTCCGGATTACGTCGAGATCTCGATCTACCGCGCACTGCTCGAGTCGACCGCATCGGAGCACGGCGCGCGAATGACCGCGATGCGCAACGCGTCCGACAATGCGAGCGATCTGATCAAGACCTTGACGCTCGAGATGAACCGAGCCCGCCAGGCCGAGATCACCCAGGAGATCCTGGAGGTCGTGGCGGGAGCCGAAGGGCTGTCCGGGTAGACCTACACTGGAGAAGCTATGTCAGTAGCACAAGAACAGCGCAGCGAGGCCTCCGAGGGCGAGCCCGAAAAGAAAAACATCGGGCGCATCGAGGAAGTTCAGGGCGTCGTGATCGAGGCCGTGTTCCCCGAGCGGCTACCCGAGATCAACCACGCGATCCTGGTGCGCAAGCCCGAGGCCGCGCGCGAGGAGGAGGCGATCGACATCGCCTCCGGCGAGGAACCGTGGCTTGTCTGCGAGGTGCAGCAGCACCTCGGCGATGACCGGGTGCGCGCTGTGGCTATGGACACGACGGACGGGCTCGCGCGCGGCGTCGAGGTGATCGACAGCGGCGCGCCGATCACGGTGCCGGTCGGCGACGTCACGCTCGGGCGCATCTTCAACCTGCTCGGCGACCCGATCGACCTCGGCGACCCGCTGCCCGAGGACACCCCCAGGTGGCCGATCCACCGCGAGGCGCCGACGGTCGAGGACCTGACGCCGACCACCGAGATGTTCGAGACCGGGATCAAGGTGATCGACCTGCTCGCCCCGTACGCCAAGGGCGGCAAGGTCGGCCTGTTCGGCGGCGCCGGCGTGGGCAAGACCGTGATCATCCAGGAGCTGATCCGCAACCTGGCCGAGGAGCACCAGGGACTATCGGCGTTCTGCGGCGTCGGCGAGCGCTCGCGCGAGGGCAACGACCTCTGGCTCGAGATGAAGGAATCGGGCGTGCTCGAGAAGACCATGCTCGTGTTCGGGCAGATGAACGAGCCGCCCGGCGCCCGCATGCGCGTCGCGCTGTCCGGCCTGACGATGGCCGAGTATTTCCGCGACGAGGAGCACCAGGACGTGCTCTTGTTCATCGACAACATCTTCCGCTTCGTCCAGGCCGGCTCCGAGGTTTCCGCGCTGCTCGGCCGGATGCCTTCGCAGGTGGGCTACCAGCCGACGCTCGAGTCCGAGATGGGCGAGCTCCAGGAGCGAATCACGTCGACCAAAGACGGCTCGGTCACGTCGATCCAGGCGATCTACGTCCCTGCCGACGACCTCACCGACCCGGCGCCGGCGTCGGTGTTCGCGCATCTCAACGCGACGACCACGCTGTCCCGGTCGATCGCGGAGAAGGGCATCTACCCGGCCGTCGACCCGCTCGATTCGACCTCGACGATTCTCAAGGCGGAGATCCTCGGCGAGGAGCACTTCGACGTCGCGAACCAGGTCAAGCGGGTGCTCCAGCGCTACCGCGAGCTCCAGGACATCATCGCGATCCTCGGAATCGACGAGCTCTCCGACGAGGACAGGCTCACGGTCAACCGCGCGCGCAAGATCGAGCGCTTCCTGTCACAGCCGTTCCACGTCGCCGAGCAGTTCACCGGCACCCCGGGCGTGTACGTGCCGATCGCGGAGTCGATCCGCGGCTTCAAGGAGATCCTCGAGGGCAAGCACGACGACCTGCCCGAGCGTGCCTTCTTCCTGAAGGGCACGATCGACGACGTCGTGCGCGATGCCGGCGGTGGCGAAGGCGAAAAGGCCGCCGAGGACGACGCAGACGACGCCAAGGGCGACTCAGACGACGCCAAGGGCGATTCGGACGACGCCAAGGGCGATTCGAGCGAGGCCAAGGGCGATTCGGACGACGCCAAGGACGGAGAGGAGTAGGCGCCGGTGGCGCACTCGAAATTCCGCGCCGAGGTCCTCACTCCCGAGGGCGAGGTGTTCAACGACGAGGTCGAACTGGTCTCGACCAGGACAGCCGTCGGGTCGATCGGCATCCTCGCCCACCACGAGCCGGTGCTCGCGATGCTCGACCCGACCGAGTTGCGCCTGTACAAGACCGAGTCCGAGGTAGTGCGGTTCGCCCAGGCTGAGGGATACCTCCAGGTGGCCGACAACCATGCGCTGATCCTGGTCGAGGAGGCGGTCGCGCCGGGCGATCTCGATGCCGGCAGCCTCCGCGAGCGCCTGCAGCAGGCCGAGCACGCACTCGACTCCGCCGGCGACGACACCGAAAAGCGGCGCGTCGCCGAGCGAGACAAGTCCCGCTTAGAAGCGTTCTTGAAGATCGCCGAGGGGTGACCCCCGGCCGGGGGGTTCGGCGTGGCGTCACGTCTGCGCCTATCCTCCTTGGTCCATGCTGGACGAGCTCGTACTCGCCGAGCGACTGATTTCCTACGACACGTCCAGGCCGGAGGAGATCGTCGCTGCGGCAGGATTCGTGAAGGGATGGCTCGAATCCCGGGACATCGAGGTGCGTCACCACGATCACAACGGGCTGCCCGTGTTGGTGGCGGAAGTCGGGCCTCCCGATGACGGGGTCCGGTATCCGTGCGTCGTACTCCACGGCCACCTCGACGTCGTGCCCGGCCGCCCCGAGCAGTTCCAGCCACGGGTCGACGGCGACCGGCTGATCGGCCGCGGCGCCTATGACATGAAGGGCGGGCTCGCGACGATGATGTGCGTGCTCAAGGACATCGAGTCCCAGGGGCGCGTGCGCGTCCGGCTGGTGTGCGTCCCCGACGAGGAATCCGAGGAGATCGAGGACCGGTCGACCGACGCGATAGTCGGCCGCGGGCTCGGCGGTGACTTCGCGATCACCGGCGAGCCGACCAACCTGCATATCGGCGTCGAGGCCAAGGGCGTGCTGGCGATGCTGATCGAGGTCCACGGTCGCGCCGCGCACAGCTCGACGCCGTGGCTCGGCGACAACGCCGTTCTGAAGGCCGTCGACGTTTTTCGCGCGATCGAGTCGATGCCGTTCTCTCGCGAGTCCTCGGAGGTGTTCGACCGTCCGTCGATCAATCTCGGGCGGATCGAGGGCGGCGATGCGATCAACAAGGTGCCCGACGAGTGCCGGATGTCGGTCGACATCCGCTTCCTCCCCGGACAGGACCCGGACGCGATCCTCGAGCAGATCCTCCGGATCCCGTCGATCGACGTGACCAAGAGTTTCATCTTCCCGCCCGTCAGCGTCGCCCGCGGCAACCCCTACGTTCAGGCGCTGCGCGACGCCGTGGCGCGCTCGATCCCCGACAAGGAGGTCCTGAGCGTCGGTCGGGACGGGGCCTCGGACGCGGTCGCGTTCATGGCCGCGGGGATTCCGGCGGTCGAGTTCGGCCCTGACGGCGCCGGCCATCACGGCCCGGAGGAGTGGGTGTCGGTGTCCTCGCTGGCGCGCTACCGCCGCTCGCTCGTCGGGTTCGTGCGGACGCTGCCGATGTGGCTAGAGCGCAAGGCCGCCGACGATGCCCGGAATGCGATCGCGGTGGACGGGGTGGCCCCGGAACGCGAGCACGACGAGTCTGACGCGCGCACGGGCCTGACCGCGATCGACGGGGGGCTCGTTTGAGACGGCTGATTCCCAAGTCGCGGACGGGCACGTTCGTGCGGTTCGTGATCGCCGGCGTGCTCGTGATCACGTTCGCGGCCACGGCGACTGCCGTGGCCGGGCTGCTCCAGGTCAGGCAGATCACCGAGGACCTGGACGTGACGCCGGCCTTCAAGGCCGCGCCGTCGGTCACCGTCCCGAACCCCGGGAACCCGCAGACGATCCTGCTGGTGGGCTCCGACCATCGTGCCGGAACGCCGTTCAAGGACGTCAACACCGACACGATGATGCTCGTCCGGATGGATCCGGCGTCCTCGACGATCAACCTCCTGTCGGTCCCTCGCGACCTCGAGGTCCAGATCCCCGAGGGCGGGACGCAGGTGACCGCCAAGCTCAACGCCGCGTACTTCTACGGCGGCCCAAACCTGCTGATCAAGATCCTCCAGCAGCAGGTGTTCCCGGGGCTGAACGTCAACCACGTCGTGGACGTTGGTTTCGGCGGCTTCGAGCAGATGATCAACGCGATCGGGTGCGTCTACACCGACGTCGACCACCGCTACTACAACAACACCGCGGTCACGGACTACTCGAGCATCGACATCCAGCCCGGGTACCAGAAGCTGTGCGGGGCTCAGGCGCTGTCGTTCGTGCGCTTCCGCCACACCGACTCGGACATCGTCCGCAACGCCCGCCAGCAAGACTTCATCCGCTGGGCGAAGGCCCAGTTCAGCCAGGATCAGATCATCAACGAACGGGACGCGTTGCTGAAGATCTTCGGCAAGAACGCGACGACCGACCACAACCTGCACACCACCGATGGGCTGATCAACCTGTTCGACCTAGTCGCGTTCTCGGCCGGCAGCACGATCAAGCAGATCCCGTTCCCGGCGGTGCTGCTGCCGTGCGCGCCGGTGTCACCGACCGCGAGCAGCGCCGCCCAGCAGACGCCCTGCTACGTGGGCGCGGCCAGCGCCCAGGCCGAGGAGTCCGCGTTCCACGCGTTCATGACGCCGACTAGGGGGTCGCCGCTCCCCGGGTCGAGCATCACCCCGGCGCATGCGGCCGGTGGCGGAAAGGGGTCGCACGGCGGCGGCGGGCCTACCCCGGGTCTCACCGCCGACCCCAGCGACGGGCAGGCCCAGGCCAAGACGCTCGGGACGATCGGGATCCCGATCTACTACCCGAAGCAGATCGTGTCGGGCTCCCAGTACTGCTCGAGCCAGACCAGCCTGTGCCCGGTGGAGATCGCGAGCCCGGGCTCCTACCCTCGTGCCTACCTGCTTCACGACCGGCTGGGCGTCGCCCACTACTCCTACCGGATGACGCTCGAAATCAACCCAATCCTCGGCGAGTACTACGGAGTGCAGGGCACGACCTGGTTGAACCCGCCGATCCTGAACAAGCCGAGCGCGACCAAGTTCGTCAACGGCAAGGAGCTGCTGCTGTTTGCCGACGGCGGCAAGCTGAGCATGGTCGCGTGGCGCACGGCTGGCGCCGCGTACTGGATTTCGAACACGCTCACCGAGAACATCCCGAACCGCCAGCTGGTCGCGATCGCCGCCTCGCTGACGCGGGGCGGCGGCAAGTAGGACCGCTACCCTCCGGCCGATGGGCTCAGAGCGCGAACCGATCGCGGTGATCGGGACCGGCTACGTCGGGCTGGTCACGGCTGCCGGTTTCGCCGAGCTTGGGAGCGAGGTGTGGTGCGTCGACATCGACGCCGACAAGATCGCCCGGCTCGAGCGCGGTGAGATCCCGATCTACGAGCCCGGACTCGCGGAGTCCGTGGCCGCCAACCGCGAGCGCCTGCACTTCTCGACCGAGCTCGTGCCGGCGCTCGACCATGCACGGCTGCTGTTCGTCGCGGTCGGTACGCCACCGACCTACTCCGGCGACGCCGACCTGTCCGCGGTGAACGCGGTCGTCGACGCGATGCCCGCCTCGGCACATCACGCGCTCGTGATGAAATCGACCGTGCCGGTCGGGACCGGCGCCGCGATCAAGCGTGCGTTCGCCGAGCGCGGCAAGACCGGCTTCGGGTACGTGTCATGCCCCGAGTTCCTGAAGGAGGGCTCGGCGCTCGCGGACTTCCGGGCGCCCGACAGGGTCGTGGTCGGCGACGACGGCGACTGGGCCGGGGACGCCGTCGCCGAGCTCTACGCCCCGCTCGACGCGCCGCTCGTGCGCACGGATGTCGCCAGCGCCGAGATGATCAAGCTCGCCGCGAACGCGTTCCTCGCCACCAAGATCTCGTTCATCAACGAGATCGCCAACGTGTGCGAGGAGACCGGCGCCGACGTGCTCGAGGTGGCGCGCGGGATGGGGCTCGACCAGCGGATCGGCACCCACTTCCTGAAGCCGGGTATCGGCTTCGGGGGCTCATGTTTTCCCAAAGATGTCTCAGCGCTGAAACAGCTCGCCGGCAACTCGGGCTATCACTTCCAGCTGCTGACGGCCGTCATCGAGGTCAACGAGCTGCAGAAGCGGCGCGTGATCGGCAAGCTCCAGAAGCATCTCGGGTCGCTGGTCGGCAAGCAGGTGACGCTGCTCGGGCTCGCGTTCAAGGCCAACACCGACGACATGCGCGAGGCGTCTTCGCTCGTGCTGTCCGCTCGCCTCCAGGCCGACGGCGCCACCGTCCGCGCGTATGACCCGGTCGCCGAGCCCGAGGCCCGCAAGATGATGACCGGTGTCCAGTTCGGCGACGGGGCGCTCGAGGCGCTAACCGACGCCGACGCGTGCGTGATCGTCACCGAGTGGCCCGAGTTCGCCGAGCTCGACTGGCGGGTGGTCGCCGAGCGGATGCGCGGCAATCTCGTGATCGACGGTCGTAACTTCGTCGATCCGGACGCGGTCCGGGCCGCTGGGTTCGTGTACGAGGGCATCGGGCGGTGAACCCAGTCCCCGGGCGGAGTTGACGTGCAAGCGCTGATCCTTGCCGGCGGGGAGGGAACCCGCTTGCGGCCGCTGACCTCGACGATCCCGAAGCCGGTCGTCCCGCTCGTTGGGCGTCCGTTCATCTCCTACATGCTCGAGTGGCTCCGCGGCCACGGCGTCGATGACGTGATCCTCGGGTGCGGGTTCATGGCCGATCGGGTCGAGCGCGTGCTCGGCGACGGGTCCGGGCTCGGGATCCGGTTGCGCTACCTCGAGGAGCCGCGCCCGCTCGGCACGGGCGGCGCACTGAAGTTCGCCGAGGATCTGCTCGACGAGCGCTTCTTCATGCTGAACGGCGACGTTCTCGCCGACTTTGACCTGACCGCCCAACTCGAGGCGCACGAGCGCACGAGGGCGCGCGCCACGATCGCGCTCGTGTCGGTCGCCGACCCCTCGGCGTACGGGCTCGTGCGCATCCAGCCGGACGGCGCGGTCACCGAGTTCGTCGAGAAGCCCGGACCCGAGCAGACCGGCACCAACCTGATCAACGCCGGCGCCTACATCCTCGACCGAGGCGTGCTCGACGGCATGCCCTCAGCGGGGACGAACGTCTCGATCGAGCGCGACGTGTTCCCGACGCTCGTTGAGCGGGGCCTGTATGGATTCGAGCAGACGGGCTACTGGCTCGACATCGGGACGCCCGATCGCTATCTGAAGGGGACCTACGACATCCTCGAGGGCAAGGTGAGCACCGAGATCGGTCGGGAGCTCCGAGCCGCGGGGCTGATGCTGACCGACGGCGCGACCGTCGAGGGGAGAGTCGTCGCCCCTGCCTTCCTCGCCCCGGGCTGCTCGATCGGACCCCGGGCGCTGGTCGGCGATCGCAGCGTGCTCGGCGAGGAGGTGAGCATCGGCGAGGGAGCCCGCGTCGAGTCCTCGGTGCTGCTCGCCGGGGTCACCGTGGGAGCTGGCACCACCATCAGCGGCTCGATCGTAGGCCGGGACGTGCAGATCGGCGAGCAGTGCCAGATCGGCGGCGGCGTGGTGCTCGGCGAAGGGGTCAGGATCGGGTCGGGAAACACACTTGCGGCCGGCGCGCGTATCTTCCCGGGCGTGGAGTTGCCGGACGGAGCGATCAAGTTTTGAACTCGACTCGGAGGGATGCGGGAGGCATGAGGGGATGAGCACAACCGCGGCCCTCACTCGTGAGACGATCGAGTCGATCGACACCTCGCGCGAGATCGACGACATCCTCGCGATGCCCGATCAGCTGCGCGACGCGCTGTGGCGGGTGGAGTCGGCGAATCTCGAGCCCGAGGACGCCCCCGGCGGGCTGATCGTCGCCGGGATGGGGGGCTCCGCGATCGGTGGCGCGCTGGCCAGGGCGGCGCTCGGGGATCGCGCGTCGCGGTCGATCGTGATCGCCCGGAGCTACGCGCTGCCCGCCTGGACGACGCCCGACACCGCCGTGCTGTGCGCGAGCTACTCGGGCAACACCGAGGAGACCCTGGCCATCTACGACGCCGCCGGCGCGGTCGGCGCCCGACGGATCGTGGCCACCACCGGCGGCAAGCTGGCCGAAGCGGCGCGCGCCGACGGCGTCCCGGTGATCCCGCTTCCCGGCGGCTTTCAGCCGCGCGCCGCGGTCGCGTACTCGCTAGTGGTCGCGCTCGAGGTCGCCTGGCTGTGCGGCGCCGGCGAGCGGCTTCACGCCGAGATCGATGTCGCCGCCGCACACCTCGAGCAGATCGTGTCGATGTGGGGTCCGGACGCGCCCGACGACTCGCTCGCCAAGCAGCTGGCGCGTGGGCTGCACGGCACGATTCCGCAGATCGCCGGCTCGGGGCTGACGTCGCCGATCGCGTACCGATGGAAGACCCAGATCAACGAGAACGCGAAGATGCCGTGCTTCGCGGCCGAACTTCCCGAGCTCGACCACAACGAGATCGTCGGGTGGCAGGAGGCGAGCCAGCTCGGGCGCTTCAGCGCCGTGTTCCTCGACGACAGCGACCTGCATCCGCGAATACGCCAGCGGATCGAGCTGACCCGCGGTCTGATCGAGGCCGAGGCTGCCGGCACCTACCGGATCGAGACGATCGGCCAGAACCGGACCGAGCGCCTGGTCTCGCTCGTGTTCCTCGGCGACCTCGTGTCGCTCTACCTCGCGGTGCTGCGCGAGGTCGATCCGACGCCGGTGGCGCCGATCGAGCGGCTGAAGTCCGCGCTCGCCCGCGGCTGATCCTTCGGCGGACCAGTCGGCGGGCCTCAGGCCCGAGGATTCACCGTTCGGGCACCCTCACGGCCGTGTGAGGGGCCCGAACGGCGCCCAACCCCCAAGTCCCTGCTGCCCCAGCCCACTATCTCAAAGCGATGCCGCGCTGCTCGTACAGTCGCCGATCGGCCACGTCGAGCAGCTCGTCGAGGGCCTCGCCGTCGCTCGGGAAGGCGGCCATCCCGATAGTCAGCTCCCACGGCACCGAAATCTCCATCCCCGCGCGAGCCTCGGCGACGCGCGTCTGGATGCGGCGAATGACCGGCTCTGCGCTCGCTGCGGTCTGCTCGGCGAGCAGCAGCGCGAACTCGTCGCCGCCGATGCGCCCGACGACGTCGTCGGCGCGGCCCGATTCCTTCATCAGGTCGGCCACGGTCTTGATCAGCTCGTCGCCCATGAGATGGCCCTCGGTGTCGTTCACTGACTTCAGGCCGCGTACGTCCACGTAGGCGAGCACGAACGGACGGTCGTAGCGGCTGGCGCGAGCGAGCTCGCGCTCCGCGGCCTCGGTGAACCCGCGACGGTTGAGGATGCCGGTGAGCGCGTCAGTCAGGGCCGCGGCCGAGATCGCGGCGAACTCGTTCTCGCGGCGACGGGCGCGGCGGCCCGACCGGAACGCTGCGGCGGCGAATGCCAGCATCAGCGCGAACGCGGCGCCGAGGGCGATCCACACCGCGGTCGGGATCACGTTCACGAAGCGGTCGATGTACTTGACGCTGCTGCTGAACGGCGAAGTGAAGGCCGAGCTGCCCGTGGTCGGGTGCTTGGCGGAACGGTGCGTCGCGGAGTGCGTTCCGGCGGCCGTGGTGCCAGCCGCCGTCCCGGTGCCCGTCGCGCCGCCCGTGCCCGTGCCGGCGGCGCCGGGGGTGGCGGCGGTCGTGCCGGCGCTGGCGACCAGGAGCGCGCCGCCTGAGCGGTGCGTGCTGCTGGCGCCGCTGCTCGCAAGCTGCTTGATCGAGGAGCCGGACGAGCTGAACGTGGGAACGTCGCCCTTGAGATTGTTGTTCGAGGTCGGCTGCGTGCCGCCCCCCGTGCCCGAGGTCGAGGTCGAAGTCGTCGTGACGTTCACGATCGGATTCAGAGTGATCGAGGAGGCGGCGTTCGTCGGCGTGCTCACGACGGTCGGCGTGGCGACCGTGCCGGAGGACACGCCGAAGTTGTTCGACGTCGTCGATGAGGTCGCCGACGGCAGCGAGGCCGGGACGACGCCGCCGTTGCCGCTGGTGCTGCAGCGGCCGTGGCACAGGGCCGTAGTCGGCGTGCCGGTCGTGCCCGGCTGGCGGCCGTTGACGCCGGTCGTGACGCTCTCGGTGGCCGGGGTCGTCGTCGTGTCCGTCGTCGTAGTCGACGCGGGCGTCGTCGTCGTGGAAGTCGTGGTGGTCGCCGGCGTGGTGGTCGTGCCGGTCGTCGTGGTCGTCCCGGGGGTGGTGGTCGTCGTGTCGGTCGGCGCCGGCGTGGTGGTCGTCCCGGTCGTCGCGCCGGTCTGAGTGGTCGTCGTCGCGGTCGTGGTGGTCGTCGCGGCCGGCGTGGTCGTGGTGGCGGTCGTCGTCGTGTCGGTCGGGGTCGTCGTCGTGTCGGCCGCGGTCGTCTGGTCGTCGGGGTCGTCGCGGTCGTCGCGGTCGTCGTCGTCGCGTCGGTCGTCGTCGGGACGGTGACCGGCGGCGCCGCGTCGTGCGCCTTGGCCGCGGGCTTGATCGCGAGAAGGACCTGATCGGGCGAGCGCTGGGCGAGGGCCTGTGCGGCGAGTCTGTCTTCGCGCACGTGCCGGACGTACGAGCTGTTTCCGGCCGCTGCTCCGCCAACGCCGAAGACCGCGCAACCGAATCCGACGGTCAACGCGATCGTGCAGGCAACCTTGCTGCGCTGAATGACTGGCGTCCTCATTCGGGACCGCTCCATGCCCGGCCTCCGGCTTCCTAGTTCGAGGTTGGTGCTCATGCTAAGCGCGACTTCACTTCTCCGGACCTATTTCGACAAATGTCCGAGCGAACTTGAGCCCCGATCCAAAAATCTTCTCGCGGTCTTCAGAACCTTGACACTGTCGTGGTAAGGTTGTGAGCGATGGAAGGTTTGACCATCAACGAGGCGGCGCGCACGACCGGCTGGTCGGCGCGGATGCTCCGATACGTCGAGCAGACGGGGCTGGTTTCGCCGGCCCGCTCGGCGTCCGGCTACCGCCTGTATGGACCTGCTCAGCTCCAGCGCCTCCGGACGCTCAAGGAGTTGCTGTCGCGGTTCGACGTCGGCCTGTCCGACGTCGCGTTCGCCGCGCGGATGGCCGATAGCCCGGAGCTTCGCAACGCCGTGCAGGCGTGGCTCGAAGCCGAGGCGCGTCGGCCGGATGACGTTGGCACCGAGGACTGGCTCCGATTCGAGCAGGAAAAGCATCAGAAACTGCTGGCGGTCGCGTGATCGCGACCAGCCGATGACCCCGACTGTGGAGGACATATGAGCACGACCGCTGCCAAGGCGGACTTCAAGGTTGCCGACCTGGGGCTGGCCGAGTTCGGGCGGAACGAGATCCGCCTGGCCGAGCATGAGATGCCCGGGCTGATGGCGCTGCGCCGCGAGTACGCCGACGCCCAGCCGCTCGCCGGCGCGCGGATCACCGGATCGCTCCACATGACGATCCAGACCGCGGTGCTGATCGAGACGCTGGTCGCGCTCGGCGCGGAGGTCCGGTGGGCGTCGTGCAACATCTTCTCGACCCAGGACCACGCTGCGGCGGCGATCGTTGTCGGACGTGAGGGCACCCCCGAAGACCCCGCCGGCGTGCCCGTGTACGCGTGGAAGGGCGAGACGCTCGACGAGTACTGGTGGTGCACACAGCAGGCCCTCTCCTGGCCCGACGGCCACGGTCCGAACATGATCCTCGACGACGGCGGCGACGCCACGCTGCTCGTCCACAAGGCCGTCGAGTACGAGCGCGACGGCGCGGTGCCAGACCCCGCGGGCGCGGAGTCCGAGGAGTTCGCGATCGTGCTCGGACTGCTTCAGCGCTCGCTCGAGGACGATCCGCAGCGGTTCACGAAGGTGGCGGCGGACATTCGCGGCGTCACCGAGGAGACGACCACGGGCGTACATCGCCTGTATCAGTTCGCCGAGCAGGGCGAACTGCTGTTCCCGGCGATCAACGTCAACGACTCGGTGACCAAGAGCAAGTTCGACAACAAGTACGGCTGCCGCCATTCGCTGATCGACGGGATCAACCGCGGCACCGACGTGATGATCGGAGGCAAGCTCGCAGTCATCTGCGGGTACGGCGACGTCGGGAAGGGCTGCGCGGAGTCGCTCCGCGGCCAGCGCGCCCGCGTCGTGATCACCGAGATCGACCCGATCTGCGCGCTCCAGGCCGCGATGGACGGATACCAGGTGCTGACGCTCGATGACGTGATCTCGACCGCGGACATCTTCGTCACCGCGACGGGAAATCGCGACGTGATTACGGCCGAGCACATGGCGCGGATGAAGCATCAGGCGATCGTCGGAAACATCGGTCACTTCGACAACGAGATCGACATGGCCGGGCTGTCGAGGACTCCGGGCATCAACAGGATCGGCATCAAGCCGCAGGTTGATGAGTGGGTGTTCCCCGACGGGCATTCGGTGATCTTGCTATCCGAGGGCCGGCTGCTGAACCTCGGCAACGCCACTGGGCATCCGAGCTTCGTGATGTCGAACTCGTTCACGAACCAGGTGATCGCGCAGATTGAGCTGTTCGGCCACAACGACAGCTACGACAAGCGCGTCTACACACTGCCCAAGCACCTCGACGAGAAGGTCGCGCGGCTGCACCTGGGAGCGCTCGGGGTCAAGCTCACCGAGCTCAGCCCAGGCCAGGCCAAGTACCTCGGCGTCCCGGTCGACGGCCCGTACAAGCCGGATCACTACCGGTACTAGCCCGCCGGCGCCCGCCCGGGCAGGATCGCCGCCGGACGGCATCGCGATGGCGCGGACGCGTCTGCCACCACACGAGGTCGCCGACCTGGGGTTGGCGCCGGCCGGCGCGTCCCGAATCGCATGGGCCGGCGGGCAGATGCCGGTCCTGGAGCGTTTGCGCGCCCGATTCGCCGACCAGCGCCCGCTCGAGGGCGTGAGGATTGCCGCCTGCCTGCACGTGACCGCCGAGACCGCGAACCTCGTGCTCGCGCTCGTCGCCGGCGGCGCGCGCGCGGCGCTCTGCTCAGCGAACCCGCTCTCGACCCAGGACGACGTGGCGGCCGCTCTCGTCTACGAGCACGGGGTCGAGGTGCAGGCGCTGCGTGGCGAGGACAGCGACACCTACGCCCGGCACGTCCGCACGCTGCTTGACGGCCGGCCCCAGGTCACCGTCGACGACGGCGCCGATCTGCTGATCACCGCGCACGCGCTTGGCGGCGACTTGCTCGACGGGCTGATCGGCGGCACCGAGGAGACGACCACGGGTCTCGTGCGGCTGCGGCGGCTCGAGGCCGACGGGAAGCTCGCCTGCGCCGTCGTCGCAGTCAACGAGGCCCGCACCGAGCGAGCCCTGAACGACCGCCACGGAACCGGGCAATCGGCGCTCGACGGGATCGTCCGCGCCAGCAACGTGCTGCTGGCCGGCCATACGCTGGTGATCGTCGGCTACGGGTGGGCCGGCCAGGGGATCGCCGAACGTGCCCGCGGCGCCGGCGCCGCGGTGATCGTCTGCGAGATCGACCCGCTGCGCGCGCTCGAGGCGCGGATGGCCGGCTACCAGGTGATGCCGGCGCTCGAGGCCGCCGAGCGCGGCGACGTGTTCGTCACCGTCACCGGCTCCCGGCGGGTGCTGCGCGGCGAGCACTTCGCGCGGATGAAGGACGGTGCGCTACTCGCCAACGCCGGTCACTTCGACGTCGAGCTCGACCTCGAGGAGCTGTCGGCGCTCGCCGTCGGCGTCCGCGACGTGCGGCCGCTGATCGAGCAGTACGAGCTCGAGGACGGGCGCAGGCTGAACCTGCTCGCGCGCGGCCGCGTCGTCAACCTGGCCGCCGGCGAGGGCCATCCGGCCGCCGTCATGGACGTGTCGTTCGCGATCCAGGCGCTGTGCGTCGAGGACCTCGTGCGCCGGCGGGGCGAGCTCGCGCCCGGCGTGCACCAGGTGCCTGAGTCGATCGACCAGGAGGTGGCCACGCTCAAGCTTGCGGCGCTCGGGGTCACAATCGACGAGCCGACCGACGACCAGGTGAGCTACCGGGAATCGTGGGGGTAGCGGGGTCGTTCCGTCGGGTACGAGTCGTTCGGCGCGGATCTTCTGAGAAAATGGCGCTTATGCCAGCGGCCCGGAAGCAACTCAGGGGCGGCATCGACCTCGGCGGAACGAAGATCGAGGCGATTGTCGTCGACGGCGGCAACACCGTGCTGGGCTCGTCCCGGCGCCCGACGCCGTCGACCGGCGGACCCCCGGACGTCGCCGCCGAGCTGGTCGCAGCGATGAAGGCCGCCTGCCAAGCCGCCGGTATCGAACCCGACGCCCTGCTCGGCGTCGGCGTCGGATCGCCCGGCGTGATCGACGAGGCCGCCGGCGCGGTCTCGACGGCGCGGAATCTTCCCGGCTGGGAGGGGTCGTTCGAACTCGGGCCGGCGCTCTCGTCTGAGCTCGGCACGAAGGTGGCGCTCGGCAACGACGTTCAGGTCGCGACCGACGCCGAGTTCGCGCTCGGCGCCGGCCGCCCGTACAAGTCGCTGCTGGGTGTGATGTGGGGGACCGGGGTCGGAGGCGGTCTGATCCTCGACGGCAAGCCGTGGCTCGGACGCGGTGGCGCCGGCGAGATCGGGCACATGGTTGTCGTGATAGGGGGCGCCCGCTGCCCGTGCGGCCGGCGCGGCTGCATGGAGGCCTACGCCGGCCGGGCCGCGATGGAGGGCAGGGCGCGCAAGCAGCAGGAGAAGGGCAAGGACACCGACCTCTTCAAGCTGATGAAGGACCGCGGCCGCACCAAGCTCACGAGCTCGATCTGGGCCAAGGCCCTCGACAAGGGCGACAAGCTCGCGACGGAGCTGATCGACGAGGCCGTCGAGGCGCTCGGCGCCGGCATCGCGTCGGCGATCAACCTGCTGGACGTGCCGGCGGTGATCATCGGCGGTGGCCTCGGCGTGCGCCTCGGCGAGCCGTACGTGAATCGGATCCGTAAGGCGATGCAGCCGCATCTGTTCAACGACAACAACCCGCCCGACGTGCTGCCGGCGGGTCTCGGCGACCTCGGTGGCGCGCTCGGGGCGGCGCTGCAGGTCAAGCCGGTGCGCGCGCGCAACGCGGCGGCGAGCCCGCCGCCGGCAACCGCGGCTGCCGGCGACTGACGGACCTCGCCGGCCGCGCGCCCACCGCCTGCACAAGGCCCGAAATCGCCCCCTCCGCCGGGGCTTTCGGGACATAAGCATGCACCAGGTGCTTATGTCCCGGGAGTACCGGGGGATGGTGAGCTTTCGGGAGTAATGCATGAGGTTTGCTCGGTGGCGTGGGTTGCCGGCGCCGCGGCGGACCGGGCGTGGGCGGCGGCGCGGCGGCGCGGCGGCGCGGCGGACCGGGCGTGGGCGGCGGCGCGGCGGACCGGCCGTGGGCCGCGCCGGCGGACCCCGGACGCGAGCGACCGCGGCCGCCGGCGACTGACGGGCCGCGCCGGCGACTGACGGGCCTCGTCGGCGACTGACGGGCCTCGTCGGCGACTGACGGGCCTCGTCGGCGACTGACGGGCCGCGTCGCAGACTGACGGGCCTTGTCGGCGACTGACGGGCCTCATCGGGGGGCGGCGCCCCGCCCCGCCGGCGCGGTGCAAAACCCGCCAAACCTCACCGGCACTCGCGAGCTTTGGCTAAATAAGCGCCGAGGGGGCGCTTATGTTCGAAAGATCGCCGCGGTTGGGGAGCTTTGGCGAGAAATGCACCGTCTCGTGCGCAGTGTGCAAGGGCGACGCGCTGTGTCGCCCGCAGCCTGCAACTCCCGGGGGGCGGCCGCGGCGCGATTAACACCGCCTAAACATCCGTCGCTGGCGGTTGACCGCCGGCTCTGGCAGGATGGGCGCGCCGCCGGCCGAATTCCCGCGGAAGCGGGGGGAGAGAGCATTACAAGCATGTCATCCGCGACCACGGCACGAATGCCCACACGGATGTTGAAGGATTCATGATCGCGCGGGTTGCCGCGGTCGCCTCGCTGGCGATCGCGATCGTCGTAGTCGTGGTGGTCCTGATCAGCGGTGGCAGCTCGTACACGCTGCACGCCGATTTCCAGGATGCCGGCGGCCTCGTCACCGGCGACGACGTGCTGCTGGGGCCGGCGAAGGTTGGTCAGGTCCAGGCGATCTCGCTCACGTCGAACGGCGAGGCGCAGGTCACGATGGCGATCGACTCGGGCGCGGCGCCGATGCACGACGGCACGGTGGCGCGGATCTACGAGAACTCGCTGTCGGGGATCGCCACCCGGTACGTGGTGCTCGAGCCGGCGTCGGAACAGGCGCCGGCGATCCCGAGCGGCGGGACGATCGGCGAGAACCACACGTACTCGTTCGTCAGCCTCGACCAGGTCTTCGACGCGCTCGATCCGCTCACCAGGGCCGGGTTGCGCGGCGTGATCCAGGGCGAGGCGACGAGCATCGAGGGGCGCGCGGCGCAGGCATCGAAGACGCTCAAGTACCTCGCGCCCGGCCTCTCCAGCACGAGCAATCTCACCGCCGAGCTCGACCGCAACGAGCCGGCGTTCGACGGGCTGCTCGTCGAGGGCGCGCAGACGATGCAGGCGCTGGCGTCGCGAGCGCAGCAGCTGAGCGACCTGATCGTCCAGGCGAACACGACGACCGGCGCGATCGCGAGCCAGAGCACGGCGCTCGAGCAGGCGCTCCAGCTGCTGCCGGGCACGCTCAGCCATTCGACGACCACGTTCGCCGGCCTCGACAGCACGCTCGACGCGCTCGACCCGGTCGTCGCCAAGTCCAAGACGGCCGCCCGTCGCCTCGAGCCGTTCGCAAGCAGCCTCAACACCTTCGCCAAGGTCGCGATCCCGACGGTGACCGCGCTCAGCGACCTGGTCCACAACCCCGCCGGCACGGGTGATCTGACCACGCTGTTCGAACAATCGCCCAAGCTCGCGCAGCTCGCCGCCACCGCGTTCCCGAACCTGATCGAGGCGATGAACGCCTCGCAGACGCAGCTCGACAACCTGCGCGAGTACACGCCCGACGTCGTCGCCGCGCTCACGAACGTCGGTCAGGCGAGCGGCTACTACGACGCCAACGGGCACTACGTCCGCGTTCAGCCGACGTTCTTCGCGTTCGGGACCGACAGCTCGAACGAGCTCGTCGCGCGCAATCCGGCCGACCGCTATCAGGGGCTCCAGATGGTCCGCTCGCGCTGCCCCGGCGGCGGCGTTCAGCCCGCGCCGGACGGCTCCTCCCCGGAGACCGTCGCCAACTGCCAGCCCGGCTCGACCCCGCCCGGACCGTGACGAAGCCATGAGACGACTCGCATTGCTCGCGCTCGTGCTGGTGGCGGCCGCGGTCGTCGCGGCGGTCGCGACCGCGTCCGGCGGCCCCGGCGGCGACCCCTACGACGTTCGCGCGATCTTCGACGACGCGTCGTTCGCGGTGACAGGCGAACAGGTGCGCGTCGCCGGCGCGCCGGTCGGGTCGATCGCGTCGCTCGGCGTCACCGCCGGCAAGCAGGCGGCAGTCACGCTCGAGATCGACGATTCGCGGTTCGCGCCGTTCCACGCCGACGCGACCTGTGCGATCCGGCCGCAGTCGCTGATCGGCGAGATGTACGTCGACTGCAACCCGGGCACGGCGTCGGCGCCGGAGCTCAAGAAGATCGCTTCCGGCCCCGGCAAGGGCAACTACTACCTGCCGGTCACCCGGACGAGCTCACCGGTCGACTTCGACATCGTCCAGGACATCTACCAGGAGCCGGTGGCGCAGCGGCTCGCGATCATCCTCAACGAGCTCGGCACCGGTCTGGCGGCGCGCGGGTCGGATCTGAACGCGGTGATCCGCCGCGCCGATCCGGCCCTCGGCAACACCGACCAGGTGCTGAAGATCCTGGCTGGCCAGAACCGCGCGCTGGCCAAGCTCGCGACCGACTCGTCGGCCGTGCTCGGTCCGCTCGCGCGCCAGCGAAAGGCGCTCGCTGACTTCGTCGTCCAGGCGAATACGACCTCCCAAGCGAGCGCCGAGCGCGCCGCAGACATATCGAAGTCGATCCAGCTGCTGCCCGGCTTCCTGCGCCAGCTGCGGCCGCTGATGTCCGACCTCGGGTCGCTCGCCGATCAGGGGACGCCTCTCGCCAGCGATCTCGGCCAGAGCGCGGCGGCGCTCGGGCGCGAGTTCCAGGAGCTGACGCCGTTTGCGACCACCGCGAGGACCTCGCTGATCAACCTCGGCGCGGCCGCCGAGAAGTCGCAAGCGCCGCTCGTGGCGACGATCCCGCTCGCGCAGCGGCTGAACCGACTCGGGACTCAAGCCGTCCCGGCTGCGACGGGGCTCAACCGGCTGACCGCGAGTCTGGACAAGACCGGCGCGATCGGCCAGCTGATGGCCGTCCTGTTCTACGGGACGACCGCGGCCAACGGCTACGACAGCCTCGGGCACTACGTTCGCGACTCGCTTCTCGTCAGCGACTGCACGGGGTACGCGATCACCCCGGTTCCGGGCTGCTCGGCGAAGTTCACCAAGGGCAGCGCGACGGCCGCGGCCGGGACGGCGAGCGCGACCGCCAGGACCGCAAACGCCGTCATGACGAACGCCGCCAAAGCCGGCGCGTCCGTCGCGAACGCCACCGCGGCGCCGCTCACCCGGCTCCTCGACTACCTGATCGGACCAGGCGGATGAATCAGCGGCCCCGACGCAACCGAGGCGGCCTCGCGAATCCCGTGCTGATCGGCGCGGTCACCGTGCTCGCAGTGATCGTCGCGGTGTTCCTGGCCTACAACGCCAACAACGGCCTCCCGTTCGTCCCGAGCTACACGCTGCACGTCCAGGTGGTCGACGCGAGCGAGCTCACCCACGGAGCCGAGGTCCACATGGGCGGCGCGCTCGTCGGGTTCGTCGACACGGTTACTCCCGAGCGGTCGCCGTCCGGTCAGCCGATCGCGGTACTCGATCTGAAGCTCAACAAGAGCATCGGGCGGCTGCCGGTCAACTCGACGTTCGCGATCAGGCTGAAGGGCGCGATCGGGCAGAAGTACCTGGCGATCGCGTTGGGGAACTCGCGGCGCACGTTCGCGAGCGGCGCGACCGTGCCGGTCCGCCAGACGAGCGCCGCCGTCGACCTCGACCAGGTGCTGTCGATGTTCAGCCCGCCGACGCGAAAGGGCGTGGTCGCCTCGACCGTCGGCTTCAGCGACGGGCTCGCCGGGCGCGGGATCGGCGTCAACGCCGCGATCGGGGCGTTCGTCCCGCTGCTCGGAGACCTCGAGCCGGTGGCGCGCAACCTCGCTTCGCCGAACACCGACCTCGGCGGGTTCCTCCGTGGGCTCGAGGCCCTCGCCGGAACCCTCGCGCCGGTCGCGAACACCCAGGCAACCCTGTTCGCAAATCTCGACGGCACGTTCCGCGCGCTCGCGAGCGTGTCGGTCCCGTACCTCCAGGACGCGATCTCCAACACACCGCCGGCGTTCAGCGCGGTAATCGCCAACAGCCCGACGATCAGGCCATTCCTGACCGACAGCGCCGCGCTGTTCAGCGAGCTTCGCCCCGGGATCGCGACATTGCCGGCGAGCGCGCCCGTGCTCGCGAACGCATTCGCCGCCGGCGTCCGCAACCTCCCCGGGACCGCCGGGCTTGACCAGCGTCTCGTGAGCCTGTCGAACACACTCGAGACGTACGGACAGACCTCCGCCGTCCAGCAGGGGCTCGACCGCCTGACGCTGCTCGCGTCGAGCCTGCGCTCGCCGCTCGCGTTCCTGACCCCGGTCCAGTCCTCGTGCAACTACGTGACCCTGTTCCTCCGCAACGTCGGAAGCCTGCTGTCCGAGAGCACGACCTCGGGCACGTCGCTGCGATTCTCCCTGGTCGCCATCGACGACGTGCTCGGCGGCGAGGCGGTGCCGTCGAACCGCCCGTACACGACGCCCCAGACCAACCCGACCGTCGAGCACGGGCCGCTCCACGTCGATCCGTATCCGAACACCGACTCGCCCGGCGAGACCGCGGAATGCGAGGCCGGCAACGAGCCGTATGCCGGGGCGGCAGCGGACATCGGCAACGTCCCCGGCAACCAGGGCCTCCAGACCGAGCAGACCACCCAGACCACCACGACCGGCAAGACCGGCAAGAACGGCAAGAACGGCAAGGCTGGCGACGACAAGAAGGCGAAGAAGTGAGGCGCCAGCGCCCCCGCGTCTCGAGCCTCGTCGCCGGCATCACCGCCGCGCTCGCGATCGCGCTCGCGATCTACCTCGTGTTCGGCGGCCCGACGCCGTTCTCGCCGTCGCCGTTCGTGCTCAGGGCGGTGTTCACGACCGAGACCGAGCTCCACATCCCCTCGCCGGTGCGGATCGCCGGCGTCGACGTCGGCGAGGTGACGTCGGTCAAGTCGCTCGGCAACAACACGCGCGCGGCTGTCGTCACGATGGACATCAACTCGAGCGGTCTGCCGATCCATGCCGACGCGACCGCCGGGATCCTCACGCGGATCTTCCTCGAGGGCAACTTCTACGTCGACCTGCACCCGGGGAGCCCCGAGGCCCCGATCCTGAGATCGGGCGCGACCCTCCCCGCGGCGAACACGTCCGGCCCGGTTCAGCTCGACCGCGTGCTCGCGGCGCTGACCACGAACGCCCGCGGCAACCTTCAGACGCTCGTGCGGGGCCTCGGCGCGTCGCTCAACGGTCAGCCGAGCGCGGCCCAGGACGCCGTCCAGAATCAGGACCCGAGCGTCCGCGGCCTCACCGCGGCGCAGGCGCTGAACGAGTCGCTGAAGTACTCAGCCGGCGCGTTCAAGGCGTCCGCGATCGTCAACCAGGCGCTGCTCGGGACCCAGCCGCACGACCTGAGCGAGTCCGTGCAGGGCAACGAGGAGGTGTTCCGGGCGCTCGCGTCGCGCCAGAACGAGCTGGCCAGCCTCGTCACGACGTTCGACGCCACGCTCAAAGCGCTCGCCTCACGCCAACAGGCCCTCAGCGCCACGATCGCGGCGTTGCCGCCGCTGCTGCGCACGACCAACGGCGCGCTGACCGCGCTCGACGCCTCGTTCGGGCCGACCAAGACGTTCGCGAGGGAGATCCTGCCGGGGATCGAGCAGGTCGACCCGACGATCGGCCAGGCGCTGCCATGGCTCGCGCAGGCCACGGCGCTGCTCCAGCCGAGCGAGCTCGGGGGACTCGTGTCCGATCTGACGCCCGCGGTGCAGGCGACCGCGAGCACGATCCACTCGAGCACCGCGCTCGTGTCGCAGAGCAACGCGCTCGCGCGGTGCGTGACCCACAACCTCGTCCCGACGGGAAACACCGTGATCCAGGACCCGCCGCTGACGAGCGGCGTGCCTGTCTACCAGGAGCTGCTCGAGTCGGCAGTGGGAATCGCCGGCGCCGGCCAGAACTTCGACGGTAACGGGCGCTACGTGCGCTCGTCGCCGGGGGGCGGCTCGGACGCGGTCCAGACCGGCGTGCTCGGCTCGCAGGGACCCCTGTTCGGCAACGCGGTGCTCGCGCCGCTCGGCACTCGCCCCGCATGGCCGGGCAAGGCGCCACCGGTCAAGAGCGCTACTCCGTGCTTCCAGAACGCCGCGCCCGACCTGGACCGCGTGACCACGGGGGCAGGACCGTGAGGCGCGCGCTCAAGGCCCACCGCCGGGACTTCGTCGCGATCCTCGTGCTCGTCGCCGGCGCGCTCGCGGTCGCCGCGTACGTGCTCTACCACCAGCCGTCGTTCACGTTCGGGCAGAGCTACTACTCGGTGCGGGCCGAGTTCGCGAGCAGCGCCGCCGTCACGCCCGGGCAGGGCCAGGCGGTCACGATCGCCGGCGTCCAGGTCGGCCTGGTCGGCGGAGTGCAGCTCGAGGATGGGCGCGCGGTCGTGACCATGAACATCTTCAAGCAGTACGCGCCGATCTACCGCGACGCGACCGTGCTGCTGCGCCCGCGCACGCCGCTGAAGGACATGTACCTGGCGCTCGATCCCGGCACCAAGCGGGCCGGCGCGGTCCCGAACGGGGGCATGCTCGGCGCGGGGAGCACGACCCCGGATGTCGACCTGGACCAGATCCTGGCCTCGCTCGACGGCGACACGCGGAACTACCTGCTGCTGCTGCTCTCGGGCGGCGCCGGCGCGTTCCAGAACCCGGGGTCGACGATCCCGGCGCTGCAGGGCACGTTCAAGCGCTTTGAGCCGCTCGACCGCGACACGCGCACGTTCGCGACGCTGCTGTCCAAGCGCAGCCACAACCTCAGCCTCGCGATCCACAACCTCAACCGTGTCGCCACCGCGCTCGGCGGCGTCGACGGCCAGCTCGCGTCGCTGATCCAGTCCTCGAACACGAACTTCGCCGCGATCTCCTCGCAAGCCGCCAACCTCCAGGCGGGGCTGACGCTGCTCCCGGGCACGCTCGCCCAGACCAACCAGACGCTCGGCAAGGTGCAGGGCTTCGCGGGTCAGCTCGGTCCGACGCTCACGAAGCTGCTGCCGTTCGCCCGCGCGCTCGCGCCCGCGCTCACCGCTTCGCGCCCGCTGTTCCACGACACCACGCCGGTGATCCAGAATCAGCTGCGGCCGTTCTCGATCGCGGTCCAGCCGCTCGCGAAGGCGCTCCGACCCGCGGCGACGGAGCTGGCGAAGGCGGTCCCGCCGCTGACGAGCTCGGTGGGCGTGATCAACAAGCTGTTCAACACGCTCGCCTACCAGCCGGCCGGAAGCGAGCAGGGATACCTGTTCTGGGGCTCGTGGCTGGCCCACATCGCGGCCACGCTGACCGACCTCCAGGATGCGCAGGGACCGACAATCCGCGGGCTGTTCATGGCCACGTGCCCGGCGCTGAACCTGCTCGAGACGACGATCCAGGAAGGCAGCCCGTCGGTCGGACCGCTGCTCGATCTGCTGAACGCCCCCGACCACTCCCAGATCAACTCGTCGTACTGCCCGGCATCGCTCGGCGCCCTGACCCGGCACGCGGCCAGCGGGACGGGAGCGAGCGGATGAACCGCCAGGCACCGAGCGCGCTCCGGATCCTGACGATGGTCGCGTTCGCGGGCTCGTGCATCGGCCTGCTCCTGTTCCTGTGGATCTCGTTCGGCGGGTCGACGTCGCTGAGCCCCCGCGGGTACGAGATCAGTGCCGAGTTCGACCAGGCCGAGAACCTCGGCAGCCAGGCCGACGTGCGGATCTCGGGCGTCGACGTCGGCAAGGTGATCAGCGTCGGGCTCGACCGCCGCACCGGCCTGACGCGCGCGGTGATGGAGATCGATCCGCAGTTCGCACCGCGGCCGGCGGACACGCGCGCGATACTGCGCCAGAAGACGCTGCTCGGCGAGACCTACGTCGAGCTCTCGCCCGGGTCGCCGACCGGGCGAAAGCTCCGCGATGGCGCAACGCTTCCGCGCGGGCAGATCGCCCCGACCGTGCAGCTCGACCAGATCCTCTCGACATTCGACCCGGCGACGCGACAGGCGTTCGAGACGTGGATGCAACAGCAGGGGATCGCTCTCACCGGTCGGGGACAGGACCTGAACGCCGCGCTTGCCGAGCTCTACCCATTCGCGACCAACGTCGACTCGGTGCTTGCGGTGCTGAACCGCGACAGCGCGGCCACGAGCACGCTGCTCAATGACGGAGGCCAGGTGCTAGCTGCCGTGACGCGCTCGCCGTCGGCGCTCCGGCAGCTGGTCAACAACGCCAATACGACGTTCTCGGCGACCGCCGCGCAGGCGAGCGCGCTCGCGGCCACGATCAAGGCGTTCCCGCCGTTCCTGACCGCGACCAAGATGACGATCGACCGGGTGGGGCGCTTCGCCCGGACGACGAAGCCGCTCGTCGACGAGCTCCGCCCGGCGGCCGTGCAGCTGAGCCCGGCGCTCGAGTCGCTCGCGGTGCTCGCGCCGAAGCTGAACAGCCTGCTCGTAAACGTCGGCCCGCTGACGAGCGCGTCGAAGGCCGGGGTCCCCGCGGTCCAGCAGTTCCTCAACCAGAGCGTCCCGCTCCTCACCCGCCTGACGCCGTACCTCGGTGGCGTGATCCCGGTGGTCGACTACATCAACGACTACCGGCGTGAGCTCGCGGCGTTCTTCGCAAACGGCACGGCGGCCACGCAGGCCACGCTGCCCGCGTCCGTCGGCAACAGGCTGCTCCATTACGTGCGCGTCGCAAGCCCGGTCAATCCGGAGACGCTGACGGATTATTCGGACCGGCTCGAGAGCAATCGCGGAAACCCGTATCTGGTCCCGAGCGGCTACTCGAGCCTCGTGCAGGGACTGCCCGTGTTCGCGAGCAATCTGTGCACGAGCAATCCTCAACCGACGATAGGCCCTACTATCCCGGCGTCTATCGCCGCGGTCCTGAGCACCGTTTACTACACCACGGACCCGAGCGGGCCGTCTTGCAAGGCCCAGCAACCGCTGGGCGAGGCGACCACCGGACAGACCCAGGCATTTCCTCAACTACAACCAATCCCATGAGCATGGCCGGCTCTGCTTCACACATCAAAGGAGGAGTCAATTGCGACGGATCGTCGTAGTTGCCACGGCACTCGCCGTGCTTATTGCCGCAGCGTCGGCCTTCGCCGCCACCGGCGGCTTCAACACCTATTCGGCGACCGTGAAGTTCTCGCCGAACAAGGCTGGCTCGGGCAAGGCCCCGTCGTCGACGGGGTTCACCGAGAACTACCAGGCCAACGGCACCAACGGGAATCGCACCGCGCCGCTGACCGACATCAAGACCACGGTCTACGGCCTGACCACCGACGGGAAGGACTTCCCGACGTGTAGCAAGTCAAAGATCGCGACCGCCAAGAGCGACACAGGATGTCTCAAGGGCGCACTGGTCGCGAGCGGTTCGATCACCGCCATCCTCGGCCCCGAGAACGATCAGAGCTCGACCGCGCCGGGCACCGCCCCGTGCGACCCGCTGCTCGACGTCTGGAACGAGGGACAGGGCAAGGTCGTGTACTTCTTCGTCGACAAGGGCAGCCACATCTGCGCCGGCGGCGCCGTCCCGACCGGATTCGTCGGACCGTTCGAAGGCACGATGAAGACGGTCGGAAAGAACCTCGTGATGAACACCCCGATCCCGGCGGCCGTCTCATTCCCGCTGGCCGGCGTCGAGGGCTCGCTCACGGGCGAGCACCTGGTCTGGAAGAACCTGAGCAAAAAGCTCAAGACCGGTAAGACCGTGCATTACGGCGTGTCGGTCGCCTGCAAGAGCGGCAGGCGCCCGTACAGCGTGACGTTCACGGCCGAGAGCGGCCCCGGTGGCACGCAGCAGTCGGGCACCGTCACCGGCACCCAGAAGTGCAGCTGATCAAGTAGTTGCCGTTGCCGGCGCCCTCGCGCGGTCGCGTGGGGGCGCCGGAGGCGCTTCGGCGGCCCGCTACGCCACTTCGAAGCGGTCGGCGCGCTGCGCGGACCGCTCGGACTCGTTCAGCATCTGCATGAACAGCACGACGAGCGCGATCCCCATCACGATCGACTGCTCGAGCGCCATCACGAGGCCGGCCATCATCTGATCCTCGAGCGGCGTGATCCCCCAGTACGACGGCTGGTGGGCGTAGAACGAATAGAGCACGGTCGGCGCGAACGCCAGCGCCACCCCGAGCACCCCCACGAGCAGCTTGCCGCCGGCCATGTAGGCGACCGGGCCGAGGCCGGCGAGGCGCTGGCGGTTGCGGATCGGCGACAGCACGTGCCACCAGTAGAGCGAGCCGGCGAGGAAGAACGTCAGGTGCTCGCAGACGTGGATCGCGCCGTTGCCCTGGGCCTTGTCGTACATCGCCGGGATGTGCCACACCCACAGCACGCCGGCGTAGAAGATCACCGCGAACACGGGGTGGCCGAAGAAGCCCGCGCGGCGCTCGATCGCCTGCAGGCGCCGGGTCACCGGGCGCAGCAGCACCTTCGTCAGCCCGAGGATCAGCAGGATCGGCGCGATGTCGAGCAGCAGCATGTGCTGGACCATGTGCATGACCATCATCTGGTCGCCGAGGGAGTCGAGTGGCGACACGAGCGCCACCAGGATCGTCACGACCCCGCCGGCGAACAGCGCCAGGCGCCACAGCGGGGGCGGGTGCCGCTCGGCCCGCCGAGCGCGTCGCCAGGCGAGCGCGTACAGCCCCACGAGCACGACCACCGAGAGCAGCGCCGTCCAGTCAAAACTCCAAGACGTATGCGGGCTCACGAAATGTGATTATGAGCGGTCTGCCAAGGGCGGTGCCGAATCGACAAACGCCGCCCCGAGGGCTAGGCTTGGGTGTTCACGCACATCCATGCTTCCCAGCAAGGAGGTAGGTCGATGCGCATCGAGGTCAAGGGCCGTAACCTGCCCGTTACCGAGGACCTGAGGGAGCACGTCGCCAAGCGCTTCCGCAAGGTCGAGCGGCAGGTATCGGAGCTCGCCGAGCTCGAAGTGGAGGTGTTTGAAGAGCGCAATCCGGCCATCGCCGACAACCAGGTGGCCGAGGTGACGCTCCACTTGAAGGGGGTGACGCTACGCGCAAGGGATGCCTCACCGGACATCCTGCACTCGATCAATCTTTGTGCTGACGAGCTCCACGTCCAGGTCAAGCGCCACCGTGACAAGCGGCGAAAGCGGCGCGAGGCCCGCGCCGCGGCGGCCGCTCAGACCGTCGATGTCGGCAGCGCGCCGGACGAGGACGAGGGGTTCATCGGCGAGTTCGCGGACGCCGGGCCACCCGGGGTGTCTTCGGCGGCCTAAAACGGGCTCAGCCGGACGCTGAGCCGTGGAAAATGCCGGTGCGCGCGAAGCGGTCTCCCGCAATCCTGAAGCGGCGCGCGCGACGGCCAAAAGCCGGATGCGGCTAAGGGCGCCGATGCTACGCTAGCCCCATGTCCATTCTGGACCGCGCGCTCCGCATGGGCGAAGCGAAGAAGTTCAAGGTCTACGAGCAGCGGGTTGGACGGATCAATGGGTTCGAGGAAGAGCTCGAGCACTACACCGACGCCGAGCTGAAAGAGGCCACCGACGAGCTGCGCGAACGCGCGCGGAACGGCGAGAGCCTCGATGACCTGTCGTATGAGTGCTTCGCGCTCGTGCGCGAGGCCGGCCGGCGGACGATGGGCATGCGGCACTTCGACGTGCAGCTGATCGGCGGCATGGTTCTGGACGACGGCGCGATCGCCGAGATGCGCACCGGCGAGGGCAAGACGCTCACCGCGACGCTCGCGGTCGTGCTCAACTCGCTCGGCGGGCGCGGCGTCCACGTGGTCACCGTCAACGACTACCTAGCCCGCCGCGACGCGATGTGGATGAAGCCGCTCTACGACGCGCTCGGCGTGTCGATCGGCGTGCTCCAGAACATGCAGCCCTACGAGGACAAGCGCGCCGCGTACGCCGCCGACGTCACGTACGGGACGAACTCCGAGTTCGGCTTCGACTACCTGCGCGACAACATGGCGACCACCCTCGACGAGAAGGTCCAGCACGGCGGCCGTCCCAAGCCCGAGGAGGGCAAGTCTCACTACCACACGTTTGCGATCGTCGACGAGGTCGACAACATCCTGATCGACGAGGCCCGCACGCCGCTGATCATCTCGGGCGCGCCCGAGCAGGCCGCGGAGCTGTACGGCCGGTTCGCCAAGCTCGCGCCGCAGATGGTGCCCGGCAAGACGCCCGAGGGCATGGACCCGCGAATGAAGAAGGAGTTCGTCGCCGACTTCGACTACGAGTTCGAGGAGAAGCACAAGACGATCTCGGTCACCGAGCAGGGCGTCGCCAAGGCCGAGCGGTTCCTCGGGATCGACCACCTTTATCGGGCCGAGAACGGCCACCTGGTGAACCACCTGATCCAGTCGCTCAAGGCGGAGTCGCTGTACAAGCGCGATGTCGACTACGCGGTGATCGACGGCGAGGTCAAGATCATCGACGAATTCACCGGGCGCATCCTCGAGGGCCGGCGCTGGTCCGAGGGCCTGCACCAGGCGGTGGAGGCCAAGGAGGGCGTGCGCGTCCAGGAGGAGAACCAGACGCTCGCGACGATCACGCTCCAGAACTACTTCCGGATGTACGACAAGCTCGCGGGCATGACCGGAACGGCGCTGACCGAGGCGACCGAGTTCATGAAGATCTACAACCTGCCGGTCGTCGAGGTCCCGACCAACCGCCCAATGGTCCGCGCCGACAACAACGACCAGGTCTACAAGACCAAGGAGGGCAAGGCGAGCGCGATCGCCCGCGAGATCGAGAAGCGGCACACCGCCGGCCAGCCGGTGCTCGTCGGCACGATCTCGGTCGAGGTCTCAGAGCAGCTGTCGGACGATCTCAAGCGCAAGGGCATCCCGCACTCGGTATTGAACGCCAAGCCCGAGTACGCCGAGCGCGAGGGCGAGACGATCGCCGAGGCTGGCGCTCCCGGCGCGGTCACGATCGCCACCAACATGGCCGGCCGTGGCGTCGACATCAAGCTCGGCGGCAACGCCGAGCACCTGACCGGCCTCGAGATGGCGAAGCTCGGTCTCGCACCCGGCGACCCCGACTACGACGAGCACTACCGCAAGGCGTTCCCGACCATCGAGGCACGCGTCGAGGAGGCGCGTGACCAGGTGCTCGAGCTCGGCGGCCTGTTCATCCTGGGCACCGAGCGCCACGAGTCCCGCCGGATCGACAACCAGCTTCGCGGCCGCTCCGGCCGCCAGGGCGACCCCGGCGAGTCACGCTTCTTCCTCTCAGCCCAGGACGACCTGGTCCGGCTGTTCGCGGGCGAGCGCATCTACAAGATCCTCGATCGCCTCGGCAGCATCGACGACGAGGGTAACGAGGAGCCGATCGAGCACGGGATGCTCTCCAAGCAGATCGAGAAGGCTCAGCGCAAGGTCGAGGAGCAGCACTTCCTACAGCGCAAGCACACGCTCGAGTACGACGACGTGCTCAACCAGCAGCGCGAGGTGATCTACAACTACCGCGACGAGATCCTCGAGGGCCGCGACATGAGCCAGGCCGCCCGCCAGGAGATCACGAACATGATCGATCGGCAGGTAGCCGAGTACACGGCGGGTGACTTCGTCGAGGAGTGGGATGTCGAGGGCATGCTGCGCAGGATGGAGGAGATGCTCCCGCCCGACGCTGACGTCCTCGACGTCGATCCGCATCGCGTCGACCGCGAGGAACTGGTCGAGGCGCTCAAAGAGCAGGCGCAAGAGGAGTACGAGCGTCGCGAGGAGGAGTTCGGCCCCGAGCTGATGCGCGACATCGAGCGCTTCCTGCTGCTCCAGATCATCGACCAGCGCTGGCGCGAGCACCTGTACGACATGGACTACCTGCGCGAGGGCATCCACCTGCGCGGGTTCGCCCAGATCGAGCCGCTTGTCGCGTATAAGAACGAGGCGTACGAACTGTTCCGCGACCTGATGAACAGCGTCTGGGAGGACTACGCCCGGCTGATCTTCCACGTCGAGGTCACGCCGATCGACCCGGGAAATGGTGGCCCGCCCACCCTGCCCGCGCCGCCACCGACGCGGCGGCCAAGCCGCGCCGCGAGCTCGTCCACCGGCGGTGGAGGGCGCGTCACCTACTCCGGCGGCGGAGGCCCGCAGGGCGCGATGGCGATCGCCGCCGCGGCGGGCGGCGCCGGCGGCGCGGACGTCGCCGAGCTCGAGGGGCCCGCGATGGCGCCTGTCGAGCAGCGCCGCGTCGATCCCGGCGAGCAGATCGGCCGGAACGACCCGTGCTGGTGTGGCTCGGGCAAGAAGTACAAGAAGTGCCACGGGGCATAGCGGCCGCCGGTGGCCGAGCCTGATGACCTCCGCGCGTCCGACGAGCAGCGCGACCGCGCGGCTGCCGAGATCCGAGAGCATTACGCCGCGGGGCGCCTGACCGACGACGAGCTCTCAGAGCGAGTGCAGGCCGTCTACAGCTCGCGCACCGAGCGAGAGCTTTCCAAGCTCCTGGCCGACCTGCCTAAGCTCCCGGCCTCGCCGGCGCAGCAGAAGGCGGAGATCGCGGCCCGCCGCAGCATGCTCCAGCGCCGGCTGCTCCAGGAGGCCGGGGGAGGGTCGGGCGCATTCCTGATCTGCACGGTCATCTGGATCGGGTCGGGCGCCAGCGGGTTCTTCTGGCCGATCTTCGTCGCGCTCGGTGTGCTGGTCCCGCTTGTGCGCAACGGCTGGCGGCTATATGGGCCGGCGCCCGAATTCGACGAGCTCGAGCGCGAGCTCGAGACGCGACAGCGGAAGAACGAGCTCCGCGGCCAGCTGCGCGACGAAGCCCGCGGCCGTGCCGGCCGCTCGGGCCGACACGACGGCGGGCAGCGCTAGCCCTGCTTCTGGTGCCGGACGTGATCCGGCGCGATCACGAACTTGACCCGCTGCTCGCCGGGCTGGCGGAACGGGTACTCGTCCTGACCGATGTACTTCTTGGTAAGCGCGTTGATGTGCTCGTCGGCGCCGCCTGGGGTCTCGGACGCCGTTCCGCGGATCTCCACGTAGTTGTACGGGTTGTCCTGCTCGTACACGAGGACGTTGACGCGCGGGTCGCGCTCGAGGTTCGTCGGCCACTTCCGGCCCTTGGCGCTGTTGACCGCGACGGTTCCATCCTCGGCGCTGATCCAGACGACCGTGTTGTGGATCGAGCCGTCCTGGTTGTACGTCGAAATCACAGCGTGGTTGGGCTGCTCGAGCAGCTCTTTGACTGGGGGATCGCTGAGGGTTGCCATGGAACGGCAATCTACCGCTCGCTGCTAGTGTGAAGGGTGATGACGACGGCGCCTTCAGAGCCCCTTTCACAGCGCCTCGCGACCATCCGCGAGCAGTTAAAGCTGCTTGCGGACTACCTTTGACCCAGCTGAGCTGAGCGAGCGCGTCGACGCGCTCGAACAGGAGATGGGCGCGCAGGGCTTCTGGGAGGACCAGGAGCGGGGGGCGAAGGTCAGCGCCGAGCACGCGCGCGCGAGCCGGCGGCTCGCGGTGTACCGCGACCTCGATCGCGATGTCACGGACCTCGAGCCGCTCGCCGAGCTCGCCGAGGAAGATCCCGAGATCGCGGCTGAGCTCGAGGAGCAGATCCGGAGCGTGACCGACCGCCTGGAGCAGCTCGAGGAGCAGCGGCTGTTCTCGGGCCGCTACGACACCGGCGACGCGCTCGTCACGATCAACGCCGGCGCCGGCGGCACCGACGCCCAGGACTGGGCCGAGATGCTGCTGCGGATGGAGATGCGCTGGGCCGAAAGGCGCGGATTCGACGTCGAGTTGCTCGAGGCCTCGCCGGGGGAGGAGGCCGGGATCAAGTCGGCGACGTTCCTGGTCAAGGGCGAGAACGCCTACGGTCTATTCGGTGCCGAGAAGGGCGTCCACCGGCTTGTGCGGCTATCGCCCTTCGACGCCGCCCACCGCCGGCAGACGAGCTTCGCCGGCGTCGAGGTCTCGCCGGTGGTGGACGACATCGGCGACGTCGACATCGACGACGACGACATCCAGATCGACACCTACCGCGCGAGCGGCGCCGGCGGCCAGCACGTCAACAAGACCGACTCCGCGGTGCGGATCACCCATAAGCCGACCGGGATTGTCGTCCAGTGCCAGAACGAGCGCTCGCAGTCCTCGAACAAGGCCGAGGCGATGACGATGCTGCGCTCGAAGCTGCTCGAGTTAGAGGAGCGCAAGCGCCGCGAGGAGATCGCCCGCGAGAAGGGCGAGGCCCAGGACGTGAACTTCGGCTCGCAGATCCGCTCCTACGTGCTGCACCCTTATTCGATGGTCAAGGACCATCGCACCGACCACGAGATGGGCGACACCGCGCGGGTCCTCGACGGCGACCTCGACGGTTTCGCCCGCGCCTACCTGTTGAAGTCGGCCAAGTAGGCGGCCAGCTAGCGCGATCCGGGCCGGTCGTTCAGCGCGGTCTCGCGACCACGCGCCACTCGTCCCGGACCTCACCCCGAGGAAGCCAGTCGGGCAGCTCGAGCGCCAGATGGCGCGCGAGCGCGATCGCGAACGGCTCGTATCTCGACCGGAGCTCGGCCAGGCGCTTCTCCGAGGCCTCCTCGCTCGAGGCGTCGGAGTGCAGCCCGCTGCCCTCGAGCCGGCCGCGGAGCTCGGCGAGATCCTCGGAGGGCAGACGGTCTCGCGACCGCGGCTCGGGATCGCGCTCGACCCGGCGGGTACTCAGCGTGTGCGCGAGGTCTCCGAGCGCGTGCCCGCCGATCCGGAACGTCAGCTCGGCCGCCTCGGTCGAACCGTCGGGGCCGTAGGCGAGCGCGTACGCCGACGCGTCGACGATCGTGGTCAGGGCCGCCAGCCAGTTCTGGTTGACGTGCTGCGAGCGGAAGTAACCGAGGATGGGATACGACAGATGCGTTTCGAGCAGCTCGGCCGTCCACGTCTCCCACTCGAGCAGGTACTCGTCAAGGTCGGCCCAGCCGCCGCGCTCTCCCGAGCGCTCGAGCAGCCGGCCGGCGCTGGGCGGTGATCCGGCCCGCGGGTCGAGCCGAGCCACCGCCGCCTCACGGCGCGAGAACGCCTGGTACAGCGCCGGCAGGTATCCGATCGCGGTGGCCAGAAACCCCAGCCCGGCGGCGGCTTCGAAGATTTGCAGCGCCTTGCCGACGCTGCCCGCCGGCGTCGCGGGGTTCGTGGCGCTGACGAACGCGCCCGCGCTGAAGTACAGGTCGTCCCCGAAAGCGGCGGCGTGCGGGGCGCCGAGCCGAGTCGAGATCGCCCAGTGCAGCCCGGCGAAGCACAGGATCGCGCCGGAGCTCAGCAGAGCGAGGATCGCGACCAGTCCGAGCGGGCCGAAGATGCCGAGCATCGTGTCAGCCGCGTCGCGGCCGAGCAGGCTCGCGCCGGCGCGCCACGGGATCCACAACGTGCGCAGGATCGCGCGCGCGATCGCGGGATCCCGGTTCACCCGCCGCGGGAGCAGGAACACGATGAAAAACTCGGCCAGCACAAACGCCAGGCCCACCAGGGAGATCAGTCCGACGAGAAGACGCAACATCTATGCTCGCCCCATACCCGATCTGACCATCAATGAAGTCGTATCCCGTGCTCTCGCCGAGGACGTCGGCGACGGCGACGTGACCACGGCTGCCACCGTGCCCGAGGACGCTCGCGCCCGTGCCACGATCACCCAGAAGGCGCCTGGGGTGGTCTACGGGGTGGATGTGGCGATTGAGACGTTCCGCGCGGTCGACGCCGATGTGGTTGCTGAGCGCCTCGCGCCCGAAGGCCAGTGGCGCGAGCGCGGCCCGGTGCTCGCGCTCGAGGGCTCGGCCCGCGGGATCCTGACCGGCGAGCGCACCGCCTTGAATTTTCTCCAGCGCCTGTCGGGGGTGGCGACGATGGCGGCGCGCTGCGTGCGCGCGGTCTCCGGCACCAATGCGACGATCCTCGACACGCGCAAGACCACCCCGGGGCTGCGCACGCTCGAGAAGTCCGCTGTCGCCGCCGGCGGCGCCACCAACCACCGAGCCGGGCTGTACGACGCGATCCTGATCAAGGAGAACCACTCCGCGCTCGCCGGCGGGGTGGGGGAGGCGGTGAGGAAAGCGCACGCCCACGCGCCCGGGCTCCCGCTCGAGGTCGAGTGCAGCACGCTCGCCGAGGTCGACGAGGCGCTGGCCGCCGGCGCACCGATGTTGCTGCTCGACAACATGTCGGTCGACGAGCTGCGCGAGGCGGTGCTGCACGTCGACGGCCGGGCATCTTTGGAGGCGAGCGGCGGGGTCACGCTCGACACGCTCAGGGCGGTCGCGGGCACCGGCGTAAACTTCATCTCAGTGGGTGCGATCACCCACAGCGCCCCGGCGCTGGACCTGTCCCTCCTCCTCGAACCGATTCCATGAACCTGCCGATGTTGGGTGCATCAGACGCACCCCTGCTACTCGAGAGCATTCCTGCTCTTCAGGACGAGGTCCGCGCGCTCGCTCAGGAGCGGGGGGCGGTGATCCTCGCTCACAACTACCAGCTGCCGGAGATACAGGACGTCGCGGATTACGTCGGCGATTCGCTCGGCCTCTCGCAGCAGGCGGCCGCCGCCGACACCGGGATGATCGTGTTCTGCGGCGTGCATTTCATGGCCGAGACCGCCTCGATCCTGTGCCCGGACAAGCGGGTGCTGATCCCCGACCCGGACGCCGGCTGCTCGCTCGCGGACTCGATCACGGCTGCGCAGCTACGTGACTGGAAGGCGGCGCATCCCGACGCGACCGTCGTGATGTACGTGAACACGACCGCCGAGGTCAAGGCGCTGACCGACTACTGCTGCACCTCGGCGAACGCCGTCAAGGTCGTGCAGCACATCTACGCCGAGCACGGCGACGACACTGAGATTCTGTTCGGGCCGGACATGTTCCTCGGCGCCTACGTCGAGAAGACGCTCGGGCGCCCGATGCACGTGTGGGACGGCGAGTGCCACGTCCACGCCGGGATCAAACCGTCCGACATCGCCGACGTTCGCGCGGCGCATCCGGGGGCCGACTTCTTGATCCACCCCGAATGCGGATGCTCGACGAGCGTGATGGAGTACGTCGCCGCCGGCGACGTCGATTCCGAGGGCGTCCACATGCTCTCGACCGGCGGGATGCTCGGGTACGCGCGCGAGCGCGTGGCCGGACGGCCGGATGGGTCGCGGCAGACCGCGATCGTCGCCACCGAGACCGGCATGCTGTACCCGCTCCGCCAGGCCGCACCGGACGTCGAGTTCATCGCCGCCAACGAGGCCGCCCACTGCCGCTTCATGAAGATGATCACTCTCCCGAAGCTCCGCGATGCGCTCCGCGACGGGGTGCACGAGGTCAAGGTGCCGACGCAGGTCGCCGACCGCGCGCGGTTGCCGATCGAGCGGATGGTGGCGATTTCGTAGGTGCTAGTTGGCGTCGGCCAGCAGGTCGATTCCGTTGTCGACCGCGTCCCGGACGCGCCGTAGCGTCACCCGCTTGCGCTCAAACTCACCGGGCGTGTAGCAGTGGACGTCGGCCGGATCGCCCATTTCGAGGCCGTCCCACAGCGACCCCGCGTGGTAGACGCGCTCAAGCCACGGCATCCCCTCGAACGCCTTTGAGACGAGGATCACGATGAACTCGGGGCCGCGCTCTCGCTGCGGCGGGGCGCCCTGCTCGTCGGCGACACGCGCGCCGCCGAGCATCGCGACGTCGATCGTCCATCGGTCATCGACGCGCGACAGGTACCGATGCAGCTCGCGCCGGTTGACGGCCGTGGTCACCTCCACGGCACGATTGTCCCGATCCCGGGCCGTGGGCGCAACGGTTTCAGTACTTGGCGATCGCCGGAACCATCTGATCGAACAGCTGAATCGCGGTCCAGTTGCCCGGACCGTCGATCATCAGAGCGAACGCGAGCACGTGTCCGTCCTGGGCGGTGCAGTAGCCGGCGAGGTTCGTCACGTAGTTGAGCGTGCCGGTCTTCGCGATGCAGTGCCCCTGGGCGGCGGTCTTTGGGCCGATGCCTTGGACGGTGCCGCTGACGCCGACCACGGGCAACGACGCCGACAGCGTGCGACCCATCGGCGTGTTCCAGATGGTCTTGAGGAGGTCGACGACCTCGTCCGGCGAAGAGCGATCATCGCGCGACAGCCCCGAGCCGTCAACGATCGCCGGATGCAGGCCGTACGCGTCGATCTCCTGCGAGATCACCTGTGCGCCGGCGGTGATGCTCCCACCGCCCCCGAACCGCACCCCGAGCTGCTTGGTCAGCATCTCGGCGAAGAAATCGTCTGAGGGCACGTCCATCAGCTTGAGCATCACCGACAGCGGCGGCGACTGCACCGACGCGAGCTGGTGGGCGTTCCCGGGCGCCGGCAGCGTGCGGTTGAGTGGCCGCGCCCCGATCCCGGCGTCGTGCATCGTCAGCGCGAATTCTTTCGCCGCGAATGCGCCCGGGTTGAGCTTCTTGTAAGTCGAGCCGTGGTCGTAGCTCAGCGCCGACAGCTGCCCGCCGAAGTCGGGAACGTCGGGGGCGTAGTGGGTCGCCGGGCCTCCGCGGAGGCCGTCGAACAGCGCCGCGTCGCCGATCACCCACCCCGTGACGCGCTTGATCCCGTCGTGCTGGAGCTGGCTGACGAGCTCGCTGGCGGTCGGGCCGTAGCCCTGCTCCCAGTTTCGATTGAAGCCGCCGTCACCGAACGTCGGGTCGCCGCCGCCGACCAGATAGAGGCTCCCGTGCCACACGCCGCCCGGGCCGAGGTGACCGGCGCCGACGACGGTCGTCTTCAGACGAGCGTTCGGGCCGAGCTCGCGGAGCGTCGCCACCGTCGTGTAGAGCTTCTCCACCGACGCCGGCGGCCTGCCGACGTTGGCCCGCAGCGAGAAGAGGGGCTGCTTCGCGGTCAGGTCGTAGACCATCGCGCCGGTCTGCGGGCCGCCCTTGCCGAGCCCGGTTGTGAGCGCGGCACGGAGCGTGTCGAGCTGCGGCGAGGCGGGCGGCGGAGGTAGCGGCGCAACGTGGAGCGGAACGGTCTGTGACGCCGTGGCCGTGGCCGTGGCCGTACGGGCGACCGGAGCACCGACCGACGCGTCCGAGCTCGGCTTTGGCGAGTGGCCCCCGCCACCACACCCAGCGATCATCGCCACCACAGCGATGCCCCCCGCAATCCGGCGTGTCAGGCTGACTCGAGCTCCTCCACAGTGTGCGGACCGACGCACGCCACCGACAACTCATCCGCGACGCGCCCGGCGGCCTCTCTCACTTCGGCGTACGTTACCTCGTCGAGCAGCGCGATCGTGCGGTCGGGGTCGACATCCTCGCCGTAGACGATCGTCTGCTGCGCGGCATGGCGGGCGATCGCGCCGGTGTTCTCGAACGCGATCGCGCGCGCGCCGGCGGCGTAGGCGCGGGCGCGCTCGACCTCGGCCTCGGTCGGGCCGTCGTCGCGCAGCTCGGTGACGATGTCGCGCATCCGGCGGTAGGCCTCGAGCATCTTGGCCGAGTCGAGTCCGGCGGACAGCTGCAGCACCGGGACGTCGGAATAGGAGTGGGCGATCGAGTGGACCGAATAGGCGAGGCCGCGCTGCTCGCGGATCTCGTCGAACAGGCGTGATCCCATCGAGCCGCCGAGCAGCGTGGAGTAGATCGTGAGCGCGGCGCGCTGCTTGGGGTCGGTGATCTCGATCGACGGCCGGTAGGACATCCGCAGGTGCGACTGGTTGGAGTCGCGCTCGCGTACAAGGATCCGGGGGTGCTGCGGCGGCGCGGGCTCGTACGCCGCCGGCACGGGCAGCGCCGGGAACCGCGCGAACAGGTCGTCGACGGCGCCGTCCCCGGGCAGGTCATCGAGGTTGCCGACGAGGAACGCGCCGCCCCGCTCGGGCGCCCACCGGCGGTCGCGGAAGGCGACGACCCCGTCGCGGGTGAACGTGTCTCGGATGTGCTCGGCCGGCCCAAGCACCGGGCGACCGAGCGGGTGCTCGCCGAATGCGGCCTCGTCGATCAGGTGCTCCGCAAGCACCGCCGGCTGGTCGTCGGCGCGCGCGATCTCCTGCACGACCACGCCGCGCTCGCGGTTGAGCTCGTCGCCGTCGATCTTCGGGCGGCCAGCGAAGTCCGTGAGCAGGTCGGCGGCCTCCATCGCCTTGTTGGCGCGGGCGGTGATGTGGAACGCGACCAGGTCGTGGCTGGTGTAGGCGTTGAGGACCGCGCCGATCCGCTCCGCGGCCTCGTTGACGTCGCGGTAGGTGGGGTACTTTTCTCCGCCCTTGAACACGAGGTGCTCAAGGAAATGGGCCATCCCGTTCTCGCTTTCGCGCTCGGTCCGGGCGCCGGCGTCGAACGCGGCGAGGATCGTCACCGAGCGCGTTCCTTCGACCGAGATCCGGTAGAGAGGGAGCCCGTTCGGGAGAGATGTTTGGGTTATCGATGGCACCGCAACAGAAAATAGCTGCCCGTGCAAATCCGCTTGCAAGGGGAGGGATCGGGGGGCGTTCCAGGATGGGCCTCGATAGTGTGCCCCCAACCTATGGCTAGAACTGAATCACAGCAGCGAACCAGACGGCGGCGCGAGAGCGCTGCCTCGGCATTGATCGCGCCCCGTCAGGCTCAGGCCGTCGGGCCTGCCCCGACCGCCCGATCGGTAATCGATTTCCGTGGCGTCTCCAAGCGCTATTCGAGTGGCGACATCGGCCTCGACGAGGTCACGTTCTCCATCGACCGCGGCGACTTCGTGTTCCTCGTCGGCGCCACCGGCTCGGGCAAGTCGACCGTGATGCGCCTGCTGATCAAGGAGCTCGAGCCGACCGGCGGGACGATCCGCGTCGCCGGCCACGACCTCGGCGCGATCAAGCGCAAGCGAATCGCCTTCTACCGCCGCAATCTCGGCGTGGTGTTCCAAGATTTCAAGCTGCTCCCGGGCCGGACCGTGTACGACAACGTCGCCTACGCGCTCCAGGTCACCGGCGGCACGCGGCGCGACATCCGCGACAAGGTGCCGGACATTCTGCGCCTGACCGGCCTGTCGACCAAGCTGCACAACTACCCCGATCAGCTGTCCGGTGGCGAGCAGCAGCGCGTCTCGATCGCGCGGGCGTTCGTCAACCACCCGCCGCTGCTGCTGGCCGACGAGCCGACTGGCAACCTCGACCCCGAGACGAGCGTCGACATCATGCGGCTGCTGTACCGGATCAACCGGACCGGCACCACCGTGCTCGTGGCCACCCACGACCAGGCGATGGTGGACAAGATGCGCCGGCGCGTGCTCGAGCTGTCCGAGGGACGGATCATGCGCGACGAGGCGACAGGGCTGTACACGCGCGACGAGACCACGCGCGAGTTCGCCCGGCGGCTGCGCCAGCCCCCGACGCGCCCGCAGGGTGTCTAGCCCGATGGCGCTGTTCATCTGGGAGGTGTCCCGGTGAAACTGGGGTTCTTCCTCCGCGAGGCCATGCGCTCGATGCGGCGCAGCGCCGCCCCGACCTTCGCCGCGCTCGCCACCGTGCTCGTGACGATGCTCGTGCTCGGCGTGTTCATCCCGATCGTGCAGGCGACCAACGGGGCGGCCAACAGCGTCCGCGGCCGCGTCGAGGTCGACGTCTACATGAAGACGAACGCGACCGCCGCCGACAATGCGCGGGTGCAGGGCGAGCTCCAGCGCCTGGCGCACGTGAAGTCGGTCCAGTTCGTGTCCAAGCAGCAGGCCTACAAGCAGCAGTCGGCTAGCGATCCGCAGGCCTACGCGCTGCTCGGGGCAAACCCGCTGCCGGACACCTTCCACGTGTATCCGGACAACCCGGGCAACGTGCTCACGGTTCACAGCGAGATCGCGGGAACCGGCTCGGGCGGCAACGGCCAGCCGATCGACGTCTCGATCCAGACCGTCTCGAACAAGCAGACCGACACCAAGAAGATCCTCGAGGTCACGAACCTCGTGACGATCACCGCCGCGGCCCTGACCGTGCTGCTCGTGCTCGCGTCGATCCTGCTGATCGCGAACACGATCCGGCTGTCGCTGTACGCGCGCCGGCGCGAGGTCGAGGTGATGAAACTCGTCGGCGCCACCGACTGGTTCATCCGCGTCCCGTTCATGATCGAGGGCGTGATCGTCGGGTCGGTCGGCGCGCTGCTGGCGATCGCCGTCCTCGCCGCGACCAAGATCGCGCTGCTCGACCCTCTGGCGAGCAACTGGACGCTGATCGCGGCGCCGCGGACGATCGGCTTCACGTTCCTGGTGATCGTGCTGCTCGGCGCCGGCACGGTCGTGTCGGCGATCGGGTCCGGGCTGTCGCTGCGGCGGTTCCTGCGGGTCTGAGCGGGGTCTGAGCGGGGTCTGGGCGGGGTCCGTGGGCGGGCGCGCGCCCGGGGTTCGAGAGTGCACGCCTCGCGGTCCCGCCCCGCGCCGGGCTCATCACCGAGACCGCCACCGATCTCGCCTCCCGTCCCGATACACCGGATTTCAGGTCGGCTAACAGCACACTCGACGAACTCTGCGCGCCCAGTGCGCCGAAACACGCCCTATAGCGCCAGTTTCGCCACTCTCGATCTGGACGCGTCGTCGAGTGTGCACTTATCCGCGCCTGGACCAGCCGCCACCGGCTCGGTTCGGTTCGGCCCACGCCCGCCCGGACCCGTGTTAGCGCTCACTCCCGGCGTGTGAGCGTTCACATTCTTTGCTATAACACCTCCTTCACTGCATCCCGCTTGCGCAAAGTCCAACGGCCGGGGCAAGCGCACAATCCAATGGGAGGATCCATGCAGAACCGCTCACGCAGCCGGGGGAGGCTGCGTCACGTTGGCTGGGGCCACGTCCTGGTGGCGACGGTCGTAGTGTTACTTGGCACAGGGAGCATCGCGCTCGCGGCCAAGCACAAGACAAAGCATCACGGGGCATTGAGCATCTCGAAGCAGACTTGGGGATCGGCGCACGGCCAGGCCGTCGACCTCTACTCGCTGCGCAACAGCAACGGGATGATCGTCAAGATCAGCAACTACGGCGGGGTCGTGCAGTCGATCTGGGTGCCCGACCGCACCGGCCAGCTGAAGAACGTCGCGCTCGGGTTCCCGAAGCTGAGCGACTACGTGAACGACTTCGAGAACCAGCCGTGGCCGGCGACCGGCGGATCCGGCGAGACCTACTTCGGCGGGATCATCGGCCGATACGCGAACCGGATCGCTGACGCCTCGTTCACGCTCAACGGGACGTTGTACGGACTCGGGGGCGGTCCGAATTCGTGCGGGTCGGCTGTCCACCCGAACAACGGGCCGAACCTGCTGCACGGCGGGCCGCTGTCGTACAACACGCAGGTGTGGGCGGCCACGCCGAAGACCCTGAGCAACGGCGTCGAGCTGCAGCTCAGCTACACCGACCCAAATTGCTACAACGGCTTCCCGGGCGCGGTCACGACCGAGGTGACCTACACGCTCACGAACAACAACGCGTTCGGGATCGCGTACCGGGCGACCACGACCGCGCCCACGGTCATCAACTACACCAACCACACGTACTTCAACCTCGCCGGAGAGGGATCCGGCAACGTCTATAACCAGAAGCTCGCGATCAACTCCAACACGTTCCAGCCGACCAACAGCGTGCAGATCCCGACCGGATTCGCGTCGGTATCCGGTACGCCGTTCGATTTCCGGGCGATGAAACCGATCGGCCGGAACATCGAGGACGCGAGCGCGCCCCAGGGCAACCAGCTGGTGTTGGCCCACGGGTACGACCACAACTGGGTGCTTCGCGGGTCGGGCTACCGGCTGGCCGCGGTCGCTCAGGACCCGGGTGATGGCGTCGTGCTGTGGACCTACACGGATCAGCCCGGTGTGCAGCTCTACACCGGGAACTTCCTGGTCGGCGACCTCGTCGGGACGAGCGGTCACGCGTACCGCCAGGGCGACGCGTTCACGCTCGAAACGCAGCACTACCCGGACACCCCGCACCACATCGGCGACCCGAACTGGCCGTCGGTGGTGCTGAACCCGGGTCAGGTGTTCAACTCCAAGACGACCTACAAGTTCACGACCGCCGGACCCGGGTTCCGGCACAACTTCTAGGGAACTCGCCTCGGCCGGCCGGGCCTGCAGGTGGCCTGGCCGGCCGGGATGGCCTTCGTTTTGCGATCCGAGGCCGGGGACTGGACCGCGGCGGGTTGGGCGCGGCCGCACCTGCCTACTGCGCGCGGCCCATGGCGATGGGGCCGCCGGGGTTCGCGGCGTCGTAACCTCATACCGTGATGCGTCCTCGCCGATCCCGTAAGCCTCGGATCGCCCTTGGCGTGCTCGCCGCCTTGATCGTGTTGGTGATCGGCATCTGGCTCGGCGGCCACGCGGGCTGGATGCCCTCGGGCATACGCAGCGCGTTCGTCAGCAACAACAGCGATCCGCTCGTCAACCAGGTCCTCGGCATGCTCGAGCGCGACTACTACCGTCCGGTCAACCGCAGCCAGCTGATCAACAAGGGACTGGCCGGAATGGTGGCCAGCCTCGACGATCCCTACTCGCATTACTACGACCCGACGGCCTACCAGGGGTTCCTCAACGAAGACAACCCGCATCTCAGCGGAATCGGAGTCGACGTCCAGGCAGAGTCGAAAGGGCTCCTGGTCGATGACGTGTTCCCCGGATCGCCGGCGGCCAAGGGTGGCCTGCTCCGCGGTGACGTGATCGTCGCCGTCGGCGCGACGTCGCTCGCCAGCCGGCCGGCGAACTACGGGTCGCAGCTGATCAAGGGGAGGGCCGGCACGCGGGTGACGCTAACGATCCTCCGGGAGAAGCAGAGGCACACGTTGACGCTGCTGCGCGCGGACATCGTCGTCCCCGTCGCGGCCGGACAGATCGTCAACTACCACGGCGTCAAGATCGGGGCACTGACGCTGACGCAGTTCGTCGACGGGGCGGGCGCTGAGCTGAAAGCGCAGGTCGAGAAGGTGCTTCACCAGGGCGCGCGCGGGCTGATACTCGATATGCGCGACAACCCCGGAGGGCTGCTGAACGAGGCCGTCAACGTCGCGAGCATCTTCATCCCCGACGGCACGATCGTCTCAACCGACGGCCGGGCGCAGCCCCGGCAGGTGTACGTCGCCCGGGGCGGCGCGATCGCGACGAGCATCCCGATGGTCGTGCTCGTCGACCGCGGCACCGCGTCGGCCGCCGAGATCGTCACCGGCGCGCTCCACGACCGCGGTCGGGCCAAGGTCGTGGGCACGCGCACGTACGGCAAGGGCGTGTTCCAGGAGATCGAGCCGCTCCCCAACGGCGGCGCGCTCGACTTCACCGTCGGCGAGTACTTCACGCCGAACGGGACCAACCTCGGCGGCGGCGGAGTGAAGGAGGGCGCCGGCATCAAGCCCGACATCTACGCCTCGACGAGTCCGGGCTCCAAGACCGACACCGCGTTCCAGGTCGCCGAGCGGACGGTGGCCGCCGAGGTGCAGTGAGCGCGGTCACCGACGCGGGCCGCGGCCCGCGGGTTGCAGTGCTGGCTCGGCGGGGCAAGTTCTTCGTCGCCGAGCCGTTCTTCGGCGCGGGTCCGCGGCCGGTGGTCAGCCGCGATCGCGAGGCCGCGGTCGGCGACCTGATCGTCGTGCGCCCCGGCTCGTCTCGCAACGGCCGCGGCGGCGGGAGGGCGACGATCGTCCGGAGGATCGGTCGCTCGGACATAGCGCGCGACGTGATCGAGGGGCTGATGGTCGACCGTGGGCTGCGCCGCCGGTTCGATCCGGCGGTCGACCACGAGGCCCGCGAATTGTCCGCGGCGTTGCCGGGCGCCGAGCATGGGGCGGAGGCCTCGGGCGACCGCCGCGATCTCCGATCGCTGCCGACGTTCACCGTCGACCCGTTGACCGCGCGCGACTTCGACGATGCGATCTCGGCCGCGGCGCAGGACGACGGCTCCCGACGGATGTGGGTCCACATCGCCGACGTGTCAGCGTACGTGCGACCCGGCTCGCTGCTTGACCGCGAGGCCTACCGGCGCGGCACGAGCGTGTATGTGCCGGGCGCGGTCGAGCCGATGTTGCCCAAGGCGCTCTCGAACACCGCCTGCTCGCTCGTGCCCGGGCAGGATCGTCTCGCGGTCACGGTCGAGATCGTGCTCGACGGCGCCCGCGTTCGCAGCAGCGCCTTCTACCGCTCGGTGATCCGCTCCGACGAGCGGCTCGACTACGGTCGCGTCGACCGGATCTTCGAGGGCCGGTCCCGCGCCGCCGATGGATGGGGGCCGGCGCTCGAGGTCGCGCGGGCGGCGGCGGCCGCGCTCGAGGAGCGGCGCGCCTCGCAGGGGGCGCTCTCCCTCGAGTCCTCTGAGCCCGAGTTCGCGTTCGACAACCGGGGCAACGTCGTGTCCGCCGAGCCGGTCGCGCAGACCGAGTCCCACCGGCTTATCGAGCACCTGATGATCGCGGCGAACGAGCAGGTGGCACAGCTGCTGACCTCCCGGCGCGTGCCGACGCTGTATCGGGTCCACGAGCGCCCCGACGGGATCGCCGCCGAGCGCCTGGTCGACCAGCTCGACTCGCTCGGTGTCCCGACCCCGCCGGTGCCGAAGGGGCACCTCACGCCCCAGCAGGCCGCCGAGGTGATTGGGCAGGCGTCCCGGCTCATCGAGGAGTGGACCGCGTCACACGGCGGCCGGGGGCGGCGGGCACTGACGAGCCTCGTGCTGCGATCGCTCAAGCAGGCCTACTACGACCAGCGCAACCGCGGACACGCAGGCCTCCAACTCGCGAGCTACTGCCATTTCACCTCGCCGATCCGGCGCTATCCCGATCTCGTGTGCCATCGCGCGCTGCTGTCGGCCGTCACCGGCGATGAGCCGGCGCCGGCGGCGTCCTGGGTGGCGGAGGCCGGACCGTGGAGTTCGGCGCGCGAGCGCGAGGCGATGGCGATCGAGCGGAGCGCCGACGACATCGCGGCGTGCTTCCTGCTCGAGCGGTGGTTGAACGGCGTCGACCCGGACCAGCCCCTCGAGGGCGAGGTGATCGGGCTCGCCGGCGCCGGCGCGTTCGTCGCCTTCGGCCCGCGGGGCGAGTTCGAGGGGTTGGTCCCCGTGCGGCGAATGCGCGGCGACTGGTGGGAGCTCAACGAGCAGGGGACGATGCTCGTCGGAACCCGCGGCGGGGCCGTGATCCGGCTCGGCGACTCGCTGCGGGTGCGGGTGGGTGGGATCGACGCCCCGCGCGGGCGCGTCGATCTGCTGCCGGCCTGGGAGGAGGACTGACTGACGTGGCCAAGGGCGGAAAACGCAAGGCGTCCCCGGGCGATGTCGCCACCAACCGGCAGGCGTCATACCGGTACAACCTGCTCGAACGGTTCGAGTGCGGGCTTGTGCTGACCGGCACGGAGGTCAAATCGTTGCGCGAGGGCGGCGCACAGCTCAAGGATTCCTACGCTGTCGTGCGCGATGGCGAGGTGTGGCTGATCGGGCTGTACATCGCGCCTTACGGGCCGGCGTCACGCGAGAACCACGATCCCGAGCGCCCCCGCAAGCTGCTGCTTCACCGTTTCGAGATCGAGCGGCTGATCAGCCGGACCCGCGAGCGGGGGTTGACGCTCGTGCCGACGCGGATCTACTTCGCGGGACCGCGCTCGCGGGCCAAGGTCGAGATCGCGCTCGCGCGCGGCAAGGATTTCTACGACAAGCGCGAGGCGATCAAGAAGCGCGACATGACCCGGGACGTGCAGCGTGAGCTGCGCGAGGCTCGACAGTGATCGTTCCTCGCCAGCGCGCCGGGACGCATCGCCGAGCGTTCCGCGTCGGCACCGAGGCTGGTTGAGTACTCAACTGTCGTAGCCGGGGGCCGCATGCGTAGCGATGCAGAAGGCTGGGTAGTCCCAGCGTATGACGATAGGTTCAAGCATTCTCCTGATCGCGGTCGGCGCGATTCTGAAGTGGGCCGTCACCGCCCAGGTGAAGGGCTTCAATATCCAGACGGCTGGGACCGTGCTGTTCGTGGTCGGACTCGTCGGGCTGGTGCTGTCGCTGATCTACACCTTCTGGTGGGCCCGGCGCGACATGGCCTATGACGAGACGCGCGTAGTCCGGCGCTAGCTGTTGTAGGCCGCGGGGCGCATTCTGGTGACAGCGGGGGCGCGTACGAGCGTTAGCTGATCGTGCGCGCCAACAGCGTGGCGTGCATGCCGACTACGAGCAGCGCGACGAGGCTCAGGTACACGGCCGCGACCAGCGCGCGGTCACGCGGCCTGACCCGGTAATACGCCTGCTGGGCGATGCCGCCCGAGCGGCGCTGCTGCCAGCGCTTGTAAGTCTCATAGCCTGCGAACAGCAGGATCAGCAGGATGACCGGGTTGGGGAAGATGATCGCCAGCGGGATCATCGCCGCGAACCCGACAAACCACATCCACGGCGCCATCGCGGCCATCGCCCGTCCGCCGTCGAGCGGCACGACCGGCAGCAGGTTGAACAGGTTCAGGAAGAACCCGGTGAACGCGAGCGCGCGCCACAACTCGTTGCCGGTGGCGTGCCAGATCAGGACGCACACGGCCGATCCGATGCTTCCGAGGATCGGACCCGCGAGGCCCACGCGGGCCTCCGCGAGCGCGTTGTCACCGAGCGAGCGAGCCGCGATCACCGCGCCGAGGAACGGGATGAACATCGGCGCGCTGGCCTTGAGGCCCTCGCGCCGCAGCGCGATCACGTGTCCCATCTCGTGCACGAACAACAGGGCGATGAAGCCGGCGGCAAACGGCCAGCCCCAGAGCAGCGCATACGCCGCCAGCGACACCAAGATCGTGCCCGTCGAGGCGAGGAGCTTCAGCTTCGGAAGCAGCAGCAGGATTGCCTTGAACTTCGCGAGGAAGGCGACGATCGCGGCTCCGATCGCCGACAGGCGCCGGCGGATCGGGCCTTGCCGACGGGGCTGGCGCTCGGGCTCGTAGGGCTCGAACACGGGCTCGGGCTCCGGGCGGGGAGCCTCGGGTGCCCCGACGGGGGCAAGCGGCCATTGCGCGTTCGTGTCCATTGCTACGGATTGTAGAAACGTGCCGGGGTCGCTCGGCCACGGTTCTTACGATGTTGTTCGATTGGTCGGCTCCGCCCCGAGACGTCTCCCGAGCGGGCCTCGGAAGAACCCGCGTCTATACTCGAATGAGGACATACCCCCGGGGACGACAGGCTTCGACGTGGTCGATTCGTGGGGGTGGTTGCGAGTCGAGGTCCCGGGAGGCCTCGTTAAACACCCGGGAAAACAATAAGTGCGGATCATTCAGATTCCCACGCCTTTGGCCTCGCTGTCTAACTAACGGCTAGTGCCAGACCGGCCTCCGCGCGCCTGCGACGGTGGGCCGGGTTATCAAGCAGGCTCACCCGATGAGGCTCGCTCCAGCCCCGTCGGGGACATCTTCGGAGCTGGCCCCCGACAACCCCGCCGGCATGGCGAGTCGAGGGTGAGATCAGAGCGCCGGCTACGCTCGTAGACACCACCTCTTACGCGATTGCGGACGCGGGTTCAATTCCCGCCGTCTCCACTCATCCGATTTGCCCCGAAACCTTCTGTATGCGGGGCGAATCGGGGCGAATGCGGTCCGAAGATCACCGCAGATTCGGCCGCGAATAGCGGCCTTCGCGGTACGAGATCGATCATCCGGCGATGGTCTCACCGGCCGAGGACGCGCCACGAGACGCCCGGTCGGTCTCGTTCTGCTGGGCGGGCTGCTCCTGGCCGCCGTAGGGTTCGCCGTCCGCAGCCGCCACTGGCTGTCGCTGGCCGAGCGCCGCCGGGTCGGGGCTCGCTCCGAGGACGAGGTGCGGCGTGTCCTCGCGCCACTCGAGGTGCAGGGGTGGCGGCTCCGTCATGCGCTGCGCTGGTCGGGCCGGGGCGATATTGACTCGGTGGCGATCGCGCCGACGGGCGTTGGATTCGCGATCGAGACGATCTGGGCTGCAGTGTCCGCTGGTTTCCTACTTCGTAGGGATGATCCATGCCTGCAGGCGGTACCTCACCGCGGCCCTGGGGATAGCTTCGCGCACCGAGCCGCTCTGGGTCGGATTGGTGGCCGTTTCCGGATGCGAGCAGCCGCTGATCGGGAAGGCCTCAGCGCACCCAGAGCTGGTCCGGCAGGAAGCCACGCGAGGCGCTGGCTTGGTAGTCGCCGACCCGCCTCGAGACGAAGATCGTGTACGTTGGGATTACGAGCGGCACCAGTGGCGCGTCGTCGGAGACGGTGCGGTCGGCTTGGCCCCAGAGTTGTGCGAGATCTGGCGAGTTTTTGGCCTCGGCGACGAGTGCACTTCGCATCTGTGCGTCGAGGTTCGGATCGCAGAACTCGGCGACGTTGCCGTTCAGTGGCGAGTTGGGGATGAAGTATTTGCAACCGAAGTAGATTTCGATGAGCTGCGATGGTGATGGGTAGGGAGCGTAGTTCACAAAGAGAAACGCTTGAGCTTTTGTCCGTGAATCAGCGATCTGGGCATATCCGGTCGGCTCGGTTGACACATCGCGTACTCGTGCGGGGTATCCCAGCCCGTCCAGTAGGGTGACGAGGTAGCGCGCGGCGGCGCGCGGCGCCCCGTACGAAAGCCAGATCGTGATTGGCGTCCCGCGCGTGTGGGAGGCCGTGATCAGCCGTCGTGCGGCTGGCAGGTCGGGGGCGTGCCAGATGCCAGTCGGGGCCGGGTGGAGTGTGTAGGGGCAGTAGCGCTGATATCCGGTGAACCACGGCGTCAGCGTTTGGCACGTGGGTTGAGCGCCTCCGCCGACGACGCGGGCGACCTCGGCGCGGTCGACTGCGTAGTTGAGCGCTTGGCGGACCCGGATGTCGTTGAACGGGGCGACCCGTGTGTTGAGGATCAGCGAGTACTCGTAGAGGGCTCCGACGGTATGCAGCTGGCTTGCGAAGCGCGTTTGTACCTCACCGAGGAGGTCCGTGGGTGGGGGGTCCATCGCGACGTCGGCGCTGCCCTGCTCGACCGCGGTGACCTCAGCCGACGCGCTGCTGGCGGTTCGCAGGATGATCTTGTCGGGGTAGCCGTCGGGTCTTGCCGCGCGCGACCATTCGTGGAAGTAGGGGTTACGGACTAGCGCGGTCTGTGCGGCCGCGATGCTCGCGATTTCGTACGGGCCAGTGGCTGGGATCGGGTGGCGCCCGATGTCGTGGTTGGGTATGTCGGCTGGCACCGCGTCGGCGTCTGCGAGCGTGAGCCGATTGAGAAACTCGGGGTTGGGAGCGACGAGGTGAAAGGTGACGGTGTTCGCTTGGTCGTCGACGACGACGCCACGGGAGAGGTCACAGTGCGATGGGTTGGCCGCGCAAGCGGCGCCGCCGATGACATTCGCGAAATAGTCGCCGGTCAGGGGATTGGGGCCGAGCTTGAGGTCGCGCTCGAGGGCGCGGCGGAAGTCCTCGGGTCGCACCGGGGCCCCATTGGAGTAGCGGATCCCGCGGCGCAGCTGGAAGGTATAGGTCTTGCCGCTGTCGGTCGGGGATGGCAGCCAGGCGGCGAGGTCGGGCACGACCTGCGTGGAGTTGCTGCCGCCCACCCGCCTGTATGCGGTCAGGCCGTCGTTGGCCCACCAAAGCAAGAAGTCCGCAGTGTCCGCGGTCGGATCGAGGTCGCCGGGCGGCGTCGTGGTGAGGACCGTCAGCGTGCCGCCGCGGTGGCTGGTGGCCTCGGCTTGAGTACCCAGCCAAACGAGGCCGTCGGCGACCGCTATGCCGGCGGGGCGATTCCCGACCGCGATCGTGCGGGCGACCGTATTGGTGGCCGGATCGATTTGTGAGATCGTGCCGGCGTACTGGTTTGCGACCCACACGTCGCCACCGTCGACGGCGATCGCGGCGGGTCCTTCACCAACCTTGATTGTGGCGGCTACGGCGTTGGTTTGCGGATCAATCCGTGAGACGGTCCCGTCGAGGCTATTCGCCACCCACACCGAGCCGTCGCCGACCGCGATCGCGTCCGCGCCCCTCCCGACGTTGATCACCTGACTCACCTGATTGCTTCGCGGGTCGACGCGGAGCACGCGCCCACCGACGGTATCGCTGACCCACACTCCGCGAAGGCCGGCCGCCACGCCCGTCGCGTTAGCACCGAGCGGAATAGTGTGAAGCACATGGCCGCTAACCGTGTCGAGCCGAGTCAGCGTCTGACTATTCGTGTTAGCGACCCACACCGAGCCTTCGCCGACTGCCACACCACTCGGATTGCTACCGACCGGGATCGTCTGTACAACCCGGTTGACGGCCGGGTCGATCCGGGACACGGTCTGGCCCCAGTTATTTGCGACCCACACCATCCCGGCGCCCACGGCGATCCCGGTCGGCACTGAGCCGACCGGAATCGTGTCAACGGCGGCACGCGTCGCCGTGTCGATCCGTGAGACGGTGCCGGCCTCGTAATTCGTCACCCACACCGCCCCGCCCCCGGCCGCGAGCGTCGAAGGTGAAGACCCGAGCGGCACGGATGCGCGGACCCCGCCGTCGGCCGGGCTGATTGCACCAACCGAGTTGGCCGCGATCGTCGACGGCGTCGGCTTCCCGCCAACGCTCGCCGCGATCAGCACCGCAGCGAGCACGCCCACCAGCAGCGCCGAGGCCACGACCGCCCGCCGTACCCGGCGTCGATCAGGTCGCGGTGCGGTCACAGGCGGGACAGACGAGCCGCTGGTCGCCGCCGCGGCCACCGGTGTGCTCGCGGGCAGATCGAGCGAGGAGTCGCGACCGAGGACGCGCAGTTCGAGTTCTTGCAGTCTCGGACCGGGATCCAGCCCGAGTTCCTCAGAGAGCGTGCGGCGACACTCCTGGTAGATGTCAAGCGCCTCAGCCTGGCGGCCGCAGCGGTACAGCGCCAGCATCAGCTGCGCCCGCGGCCGCTCCCGGAGCGGGTTGCGCTCGACCGCGGCCGCGAGCTCTCCGACCAGCTCGCGGTGGGCACCCAGCGCCAGATCCGCTTCGAACCGCTCCTCCAGGGCCGCGAGCCGAGACTCCTCGAACTCCGTGATCGCCGGCTGGGCGAACGGCTCGTAGCTGAAATCCGCGAGCGGCGCCCCACGCCAGACGGCCAGCGCCGATCGCAGAGTGCTCGCGGCGTCCTTCGCGTCGCCCGCCGCCAGCTGCTCGCGCCCCCGCTCGGCCATACCGCGGAAGCGATCAACATCAAGCTCTCCGGGCTCGACGCGAAGCATGTAACCCCGCCCTCGCGTGGCCAGCGTTCCCTCTGCCTGTGGCTCGCCGTCCACCGCGAGCGCCCGCCGCAACCGCGACACCTTCCCATGCAACGTGTTCAACGCCGACGGCGGCGGCCGCGCTCCCCACAAGCCATCGATCAGCACATCCGCCGAGACCACCTGGTTGGCATGCAAAAGCAACAGCGCCAGCAGAACACGCTGCCGATCGCCGCCTAGCGCGACATCCCTGCCCTCGCGAGAAACCTCAAGCGGCCCGAGGATCCGATAGTCCAACTGCTACCCCCGATCTCAGTCGAGCCTACCACCGCCTCGCGACGGCCGCAAACCAGGCTATGAGCCGCCCCGGGAGGGTTGGTCAGCGCTCTGCAACCGACCTGCAAGCGGCCACGATCAGCATCGGCACCCGATCTCGAGCAGTCGATCGAACCGACAAGGCAGCAACTGGCGCTATCGATGCGGCCGCCGCCCGGACCGTCCTACCCATCGCACCTCAGCACCTTTCACCGGTCCGCCGCTCGTAGCCCGTAGCTCCACCAGCCACACACGGCCTAGCCCACACAAATGGAGCCCAAATGCCACGCAGCAGTTCCTCCTCATGCCGCACAAGAGCCCGCCTGGAACGGTCCGGCCTGCTCGTAGTCGTCTCCGTCGCCGTGAGCGCTCTCGCCGCGACCATCCCGTCCCAGGTCGTCGCGTCCGGAGGCCGGTCGGCGTCGTCCGGCCCCTCGAGCCGAGCGTCGGCGCCGCGATCGCCGACACGCCACGAGCGCCGGCAGATGACCGGCATCACGTCACTACCCCCCGCGCAACGACGTGCCGCGACTCGCACAGACCTGCACTCATTGACCCCGCAGCAGCAGACGCAGCTCGAGTCATACCAGCAAGCGGTCGCGCAAATGTTCGGGATCACACCAGGAGGCCTCGCGGGCCCCGCCGGCGGCCCGCCCACGCTTCCCGAGATCCAGGCGAACGTGGCCGAGTTATTCAGGACCCTGCAATGAGCAGCGCACACGGACGTCCGTCGACCATGAAGCCGAAGCGGATCGCCGGCCCACCGGCGCTGGCTCGCAGCCGGCACGAGGACCAGGCCCAACGAGCGATTCGAGGTCACGACACCCGGTCGCGCACCAGCCGAAGAACCACGGCCACTTCGAGTTGAAGTGACGTTGTTATCTCGTCCGTTCTGAAATCAGCCTCGCGACGGAGGTCGGCGAAGACGCCCACCCATTCTCGACATCTGGCATGAAAATCCTCGCTGGCCTCTGGCTCAGGGCTCGGTTAGCGCCGCTGTAAATCACCGCGCCGTCACCGTCGCAGTCAGAACATTTAGCCGGGCCCAGAGGAAGGTGCGGTTGGCGTAGGGGACTGTCGATCTCCCATGCCTGATCTGAGATCTGGGCTTCTGACGTAACGCAAATGCCGTATTGACACGTTTGTGGCCCCTGCTACGGTGCTCGGCTCGCGCCAAGGCCGGGGTTTCGGGCGGCGCGATAGGGGTGCCCAGCATCGGATGCTGAGGCGCAACAGCTAACTGGAGTCTCTGACTGGAGGATGCAATGAAGCGCGCAAGTGTTGCCGCGGCAATGGCTGGGTTCGCCGCGGTGTTGGTGTTGGTGTTGGCGGCGGTAGCCACGGCCGCCAGTTCGGCCGGGGGGAACGTTCGGCTTTTCGTCGCCGGGACGGGCAACGTTCACCAGAACGTTTTGGTAGCCGGCGCGATCGGCGACAACGGGACCGCTACGTCGGTTGACGCCAACGGGAAGCCCGATCCGAACGGGAACTTCGAGGCGCTCAAGCTGCAGAATGGTTCGCTCCTCGTCGACGCGACGGGCTTCAACGCCGCCGGGAATCGCGCTCGGCCGGTCGTGGCATCCGCGAAGACGTGTTCGTTCGCGGTTTCCTGGAGCGGCACAGCGTCGATCGTTAGCGGCACCGGCCTCTATAACGGAGTTACCGGAACGCTGAAGCTGCGCGGTACGTTCGCCGCTATCTCGGCCCGCTTCAAGAGTGGTTCGCACAAGGGCCAGTGCCAGATGAGTCAGAACGCCGCTCCGAAGGCGGCCTTCGTCTCGGTGACAGGCACGGGCTCGGTCAGCTGAGACTGTTCGCGGTCCGGCGCCACGGTTCGACTGAACCGGTCGCCGGCCCGTTCCCCCGCCCGAGTTCGGACCGGCGTGGTATCACTGCCCCGTCCGGTCCGAACTCGATCCTGCCCGGGCGCGTTCAGGCCGCGTACTGAAACTCCGCGCCCGGTCATGTTCAGCTCCGCCGCAGCGTTTGCCGGAGTCGGCGATTCCAGCTAACGCGGTGGTACTACGAGGAGCGGTCCCGCGAGAGCACCGCTTCGATACAAAGCAGCAGCGGCGGTCGAGCACGCCGTCGGACGCGGCTGCTAACCGGCGACGGCTCGGTCAGCAAACACCGCTGGCTGTCGCTCTCCCTGCCAAGCGGGCACCCGCCGTGCCGGCGAGCTCACTTCTCACCTGGACGACGAGCACTCGTCTCGCCGTGCTCGGGCGAGACGGGTGCATCTCCGGGATGATGCGGGAGTCGGTGCAGCTCGGAGTGGGCGCCGAGGCAGCCGCAGTGCTGGTTGGCGAGGCGAAGCACCAGTGACCCGCGAGGGATGTAGTGCTTGCTCAGGCCCGCAGCCGGCGGCTGTGAAGAAGCGGCGGCGCCGACGCGCGATCGCGGGGGTATGGATCAGAGCAGTAGTTAGATCCGGCCGCGTCGCATTGTCGCAATCGTGAAAGCAGACGTCCGGCCGGACACCGCAGGAGGGCAACGCCACGTTCTGGATCGTGCGGGCTTTTCGGAGCCTCGGATGGGTCCATCCGCGCGCTGTCCTAGAGTCGCGAACACATGTTCGTCGTCCGCTCGGATCCGCGATCGCCGCCGACGCCCGCGTTGCTCGTTGAGGAGTCGCGGTGGTTTGAGGAGCTGAACGTTGAGCAGCGCACGGCGGTTCGCCATCCGGGCGGTCCGCTGCTGATCTTGGCTGGTGCGGGGACGGGTAAGACCACGACGCTGTGCGGGCGGGTGGCTTGGCTCGTTGCCGAAGGGGTGGCGCCGGAACGGATTCTGCTGTTGACGTTCACGCGTCGCGCGGCGCGTGAGATGTTGCAGCGCGCGCGGGCGTTGGTCGCGATGCCGAGCGGCGCTCGAGGCGTGCTCGGTGGCACGTTCCATTCGGTGGCGCACCATTTCGTTCGCCGCCACGCTGCGTCGCTGGGGCTGCCGGCGGGGTTCGGGGTGCTCGACGCGGGTGACGCCGCGGACGTGATCGACCTCGTCCGCGAGGAGCACGGACATGCGGAGCGTGGGCGGCGGTTTCCGAAGAAGAGCACGCTGCTGGACATCTACTCCCGCACGGTGAACGCGCAACGACCGCTGTCCGGGGTGCTCGCGGAGTCGTTTCCGTGGTGCGAGGAGCATCGGGACGACATCGCCGCGCTGTTTAGGGCATATACGGCTCGGAAGCGTGCGCTCGGGGTCATCGATCTTGACGACCTGCTGTTGTATTGGCGGGGCCTCGCGACCGACGAAGTAGTCGGCGCGCAAATCGAGGCGCTGTTTGATCATGTGCTGATCGACGAGTACCAGGACGTCAACGGCCTGCAGGTCGACATCGTCCGCCACCTGCGTCGGGAATGCCGGGAAGTGACTGCGGTCGGAGACGACTTTCAGGCGATCTATGGCTGGCGAGCCGCGTCGGCCACGCACATCCTCGAGTTCCCGGACCACTTTCCCGACGCCACGGTCGTCACCTTGGAGAGTAACTATCGCTCAACCCAGCCCATCCTCGACGTAGCTAATGCTGTGTCGGCGCAGGCGGAGCGTGCGTATCCCAAGCGGCTGCGGACCGATCGCGAGGGCGGTGTCGTGCCGGAGCTTGTTTTCTGTCGCGACGAGTCCGCGCAGGCGAGCGAGATCGCTGATCGTGTGCTCGAGGCCAGGGAGCGCGGGATGGATCTGCGCCAGCAGGCCGCGCTCATGCGCACCTCGCACGACAGCGCTCTGCTCGAGCTCGAGCTCTCGCGGCGGCAGATCCCGTTCGTCAAGTACGGCGGCCTGCGCTATCTCGAAGCTGCTCACGTGAAGGACTTGATCGCGCTGTTTCGTCTCGCCGACAACCCGGTCGATGAGGTCTCGTGGTTCCGTGTGCTCCAGCTGCTCGAAGGAGTGGGTCCGGCGACCGCCCGGCGCGTCCTCGACCTGCTCGTGACCGCGGACGGAGACATGCTCGCAGCGTGGCCGACCGCACGGGACAAGCTCCCCGCGGACGCTCGCGGACTGGCCGACGGCGTGATCGAGGCTTTACGGGCAGCCCGGACGGAGACCGCGGCCGGTGTGCGCGCGGAGCTGCTCGGACGATCACTGGCGCCGTTGATCAAGGCGAGGTATCCCGACGGCGCGCTGCGGCTCAAGGACGTTGACCAGCTGGTCGCGGCCGCCCGGGAGGCGTCGACGCTCGGCCAGTTCGTCTCCGAGCTGGTCATCGATCCTCCCACGTCGAGCTCGGACCTCGCGGGGCAGCCGCACCTGGATGAGGACTACCTCGTGCTCTCGACGATCCACTCCGCCAAGGGCCTTGAATGGCACGCCGTGCACGTTCTCGCGCTCTATGACGGCAACTTCCCGGCGTGCATGGCCGCTGGGTCGACGGAGACGATCGACGAGGAGCGCCGGCTGCTCTACGTGGCGATGACGCGCGCTCGACGCCAGCTCCATCTCTACGTCCCGGTCCGCTACTACCACCGTCCCCACGGAATTGACGACGCGCACGGCTACGGCAAGCCGTCGCGGTTTCTCACCGATGAGGTGCAACGCCGCTGCACCATCATCCGCCCGCTGGATTCCGTTGCCCCCGTCGGGCCAAGTGTCAGCCGGCGACGGATCGAGGTCTCGATCGACTCGTTGTTCGAGTAGCCGGCGAGCGCCGCCACCTCGCTACGACGCGTCAGAACCGCGGGCAGGCGCCCGGCTGCCCCGGTCTCGTCACGCCCTCAGCAATCGCACGCGGTGGTCTGACGCGACCGGTGGATCGATGAGCGTCGGCCGGCCGGCCGACGAGATCGTTCGCGCGGATGCTCGGGTGATCCATCATCCTGTCGCGGGACGGTGATTGCGTTCGATGACACTCTGCGCCGGGCGGTTGCGGACAGGCTGCGCGCGCACCCGCGCCGCGAGCTGGCGCTGGATGGGCGGCGACATGCGGCGGTGGCGATCGTGCTGGTCGACAGCGACGTCGAGCGCCACGATGTCGATCCGGTCCAAGAGAAGGAGATCGACTGGGCCGAAGTTCCCGGGTATCCGTGGGACGCCGCCGAGTCAGCTCGGTTGGACGGCCGGATGGTCGGGGTGGCGGGGGGCGCGGCGTTTCTGTTGTGCCGTAGGCCGTCAAGGATCAAACGGCATGCGTCTCAGTACGCGCTTCCGGGTGGGCGGATCGAGGCGGGCGAGGCGCCGCTCGACGCCGCGCTGCGGGAGACCGCCGAGGAGCTCGGGCTGGGGCTGGGCGCAGACGACGTCGTCGGGTGGCTCGACGATCGCGCGACGCGGTCGGGCTTCGTGATCACCCCCGTAGTCCTCTGGGGCGGCGACGACCCCGCGCTCGACCCGGACCCGAGCGAGGTGATGGCCGTCTACAGGGTCGGGTTGCAGGCCCTGCTCGATTGCGAGCCTCGCTTGACCCCGATTCCGCAGAGCAGCCTGCCCGTGCTCCAGCTGCCGCTAGGCAATGACCTGATCCACCCGCCGACGGGCGCGATTCTCTACCAGTTTCGCGAGGTCGCGCTACGCGGTCAGCTCGGTACCCGTGTCGATCAGCTGGAAGAACCGCATTTCGCTTGGCGCTGAATCGGCATAAGCGCGGGCTCCGAGCGTGACGCGACGGGCCGCGCTAACCGAGAGTCCAGCGCGGGGCAGCCGCGATCGGATTCGTGGTGGCATTGCGCAAGCGGGCTCTGCGTGTGTCCGACGCTCCGGCGCCGCGAAAGCAATGATGCGCCCGGCGCCGGCCCGCCGCGATCGGCGTGATTCAGATGTCGCCAATCCGATCGCACCGCCGGAAGACGCCGGGAGGGCAAAGCACTCGTGCGAGATCCACCCCTGGACAGCGCTTCTCGCCGATTGCAGGGCGCGCGTAACGGGGGTGAAGAGTCGCGTTTTGCATACGCAACCTTGGCGTGCGTGGCCTCGCGCACCACGGGCAGCAGAGGCAGACGTGTGATGTCGCGCGCGCTGCCGCTTCACGCCTCAAGCGGAAGTCTGGGGTCCGTGGCTGGGTTGGCGACGAAGCGGGTGCCAGCGGCTGGGTCTGGATGCTGCTCCCGCTATCCGCACGCGAAGCGGGGCCGCGGCGTCGGAATGTCCGCGAGGCGTGGTGGGCGGAGTGGATGCGGGTCTGGTGTGCAGCGGCCGTTGGGGTTACTGGCTGTGCTGATCTCGCCCTTTAGGGACCTTTATCGCCATCTCGGCGAGTGCGTGGACCTGGTCGCCGGTGGCGCTGAGGTGGGCTGCGAGGGCGCGGAGTGGGACACGGTTGGTGTCGGTGCCATTTCCGCGCGCATTCAGCGGCCCTTCGCGGAGAACTCGGAAACGTTTGGCGGCTTCTTTGATCAGGTCCATGCTGTCGCGGGCGTCGCTGAATGGTGGCGTGGGTGTGGGCGTTTCGAAGAGTTCGCGAAGAGGCGGTCAACCGGTCGTCTGCTCGCGCCGATGCAAGTAGGAGCGCGAGCAAGGATTGCTGTGACCGTGGGCGATGGATTGCCCGACCCGCCTGCGGGTTGCGCCGCAGGCGTCGACCAGCCTACACAGCCCACCTTAGGAGCTTTGATCCCATGAAGTTCACCCTTGCCAGCGTTAGCGCGCTTGCGGCGGCTGCCGCCGCTGTAGTTCCCCTGGCCGCCTCTGGCGCCGCACAGGCAGACGCACCGTCCCAGACGTTTGGGTCCACCGGAGCCGAGCAGACCTACACCGTCCCCGCAGGGGTGGAGTCGATCACCGAGTCGTTGACGGGCGGCACCGGCGGGAGTGGGTGTGCCGCCGGCGGCTCAGCCGGAGCTGGCGCCACGCTAACCGCGACGACCCCGGTCACCCCGGGCCAGAAGCTGTACGTGAACGTCGGCCAGAACGGGGAGTTGAACGGGCCGGCAACGTTCGGTGGCGGCGGCTCCAGCAATGCCGGCTGGGCTAGCGGCGAGGGCGCTTCGGGCGGCGGCGCCAGCGACATCCGCACCGCGTCGGGCGACCTCAGCACGCGGCTGCTGGTCGCGGCCGGCGGCGGCGGCTGCGGCGCCGCCTGGGGCACCGCCGGTATCGGCGGGGCGGCCGGCCTGCCGGTCGGCAACGGACAGGACGGCACCGGCTACTTGGCTGGCGCTTCCGGCGGCGGCGCCACGCAAAGCGCCGGCGGCACCGGCGGAGTGGTCGACGGTGACCCCGCCGGCTACGACGGCAACGACGGCAACCTCGGCCAGGGCGGCGACGGCGGCAGCCCCCTCGGAGCTGGCGGCGGCGGCGGCGGCTACTTCGGCGGCGGTGGCGGCTCCGCCACGTTCGCTGGCGGCGGCGGCTCCTCCTACGCCGAGCCGACAGCGACCGGCGTGACCGGCAGCCTCGATACGACCGCTACCCCGCAGATCACGATCACGCCCGGGCCGACCCTGATCTCGGCGAGCGCTTCGCAGCTCACGTTCCCCGACACCCCCAACCAGGGCGTGAGCGCCTCTCAGGCGATCACGATCACCAACAACTCGACCGGACCGGAAACGATCACCGGCTTGGACTTCGACTACTCAAACGGCCAGAACGGCGACGACTACCTGGTCAGCGGGAATACCTGCGGCGGCCAGCTTGCCGCCGGCACGAGCTGCACCGTGCGGGTGCGGTTCATCCCGCAGCAGACCGGAGCGAGCCAGAGCGCGCTGCTGGTCGACGCACTCGACGGCTCCGGCAACAGCCTCGGGACTACCACGGTCGCGCTGTCGGGCAACGGGATCGGCCTGCCGCAAGGTCCCGCAGGCCCGCAGGGACCGCAGGGCGACACCGGAGCGACCGGCGCGCAGGGGCCGCAGGGTGACCCAGGTGCCACCGGAGCGACTGGGGCGCAGGGTCCTCAGGGTGACACAGGTGCCACCGGTCGGCGACCGGCGCGACCGGCGCGACCGGCGCGACCGGCGCGCAGGGTGACACAGGCGCCACTGGAGTGACCGGCGCGCAGGGTCCTCAGGGCGCGACCGGGCCGCAGGGTCCAGGCGGCAAGCCCGCTGTCGGGGAGCGTCCCGCGCTCACCAACCTCACCCTCAGCGCCAACCGGATGACCGTGACCCCGGGGCAGCATGCCCAGGTGAAGCTGAGCTTCCAGCTGAACCGCTCAGCGACGGTGACGCTCGTGCTACAGCGCCTCGTGCACGGACGCTGGCAGACGGCCGGCACCAAGCAGGTCACGCTCGCCAAAGGGCAGCACAGCGTGTTCCTCAGCGATGCCTTCGCCGGTGGCACGCTGACGGCGGGCCGCTACCGGGTGGCCGCCCAGGCCAAGGCAGCCGCCAAACACTCAACTCAGGTCTGGAACACGCTGACCGTTCAGGCTGGCCACACCCGCTGAACCCCAAGCAACGCCCTGCAATCATGACGCCCCGGTCACACGACCGGGGCTTCATGCTGTCACCGGCACCGCCGAGATCATCAGCGGCGCTGGCGGATCGGACCGACCCAGGTCAAGGGGTAGCCGAGCGCGATGGAATCGCGATGGCGACCCCACCGAGCCGCAACGTGCCGGACCCTAACCCACCTCGCGAGCAACCCGATCGGCGCTCGGATTGGGGCGTCGTCCGTGTCGCATCGGGCGGGCAGCTAGACCAGCTGCCAGAACAACCGCGCAGGGAGCTGCAGGACCGATGCGACCATCACTGCCAGGCCCGCATCACGCCACCAGCGGGAGCAGCTCGGTCACCTCGATCGGCTCTTTGAGAGACCTGCTTCCACGAAGTCCCGGACGCCTGAGGCAGCGGGATCGACCATGCCGAGGCGGCCGCTCTCGGCGCGAAGCGGCCACCGTCTCGGCGCCGGCGGTGCTCCTGCCCGTGGCTGCTCGCGGACAAACCCGGTAACGCCGATCACGTCCCATCGGGCCAGCAGAATCGCGCCAGTCGCCGATAGCGAGGCTCACGAGAACGCCTGCAAGAAGGGCGCGCTACCTTGCTAGGCAGACACCCGCATCCTCGTGTGATTGCGCCAGTATCGCTTCCGCGCCGAGGCGCGCGGTGGAACCGCCAGCGAGCTCGCCGCCGGGCGCGGCCGGCGCTCAGCCGCGCTCGCCGACGTCCACGTACTCGCGGTCGAGCTCGCCTGTGTACAGCTGAAGCGGCCTGAACGTCGTCTGCTCGGGGTCCTTGACCATCTCGACCCACTGCGCGATCCATCCGGCGCTGCGGGCGAGCGCGAACATCACCGGGAACATCGGCGGCGCTATGCCGAGGGCCTCGTATGTGAGGCCGGAGTACAGATCGAGGTTCGGGTAGAGCTGGCGGGAGGTGAAGTACTCGTCGTCCAGCACTTGCTGTTCGAGTTCGTCGGCGATCGCGAACAACGGGTCGGGCCGGCGATGCTCGTGGAGCTGCTCGAGCTGCCGGCGGAGCACACGCGCCCTCGGGTCATAGGTCTTGTAGACCCAATGGCCGAAGCCCAGCAGCCGTTCGCGCTCTGACTTGACGCGCGCGAGGAACTCGGGCACCTGGCTGGGCGATCCGATCCGCCTCAGCATCGTCAGCACGTCCTGGGCGGCTCCCCCGCGCATCGGCCCCGACAGCGCGGTGACACCCGCGGCAACGGCTGCGTATGGATTCACATGCGTGGACCCGACCGCGCGCACGGCGGTCGTGGAAGCGTTTTGCTCGTGGTCGGCATGCAGCATCAGCAGCACGTCCAGCGCGCGCTCGACCACCGGGTTCGGGGTGTAGCGAAGCTCGCTCATCCGGAACATCATCGACAGCAAGTTCCCCGTATAGCTGAGGTGGTCCTCGGGGTGCACGTACGGCAGCCCCTGCAGGTGGCGGTAGGAGAAGGCCGCCAGGGTCGGCAACTTCGCCAGCAGGCGGACCACCTGCAGCTCCCGGGCATCCTCGTCGTACACCTGGTCGGCGTCGATATAGAAGCTGGAGAGTGCACCGACCGACGCGGCCACCATCGCGATGGGGCGCGCGTCATACCTGAATCCCTCGATGAAGCCCTTGACGTTCTCGTGGACGAAGTTGCGGCTGCCGATCTCGTGCAGCCACGACTCGTACTGCCCCGCGGTGGGCAACTCCCCGTTGATCAGCAGATACGCCACCTCGAGGAAGTTCGAGCGCTCGCACAGCGCCTCGATCCGGTAGCCGCGATGCTCCAGGATCCCGGCCTCCCCATCGATGTGCGTGATCGCGCTGCGACACACGGCCGTGCTCGAAAGGCCCGGGTCGTATAGCGCGAGCCCACCCGCCTGGCGTCCGAGCTCCGAGCTGCGGACCGCGCCGTCGTCGATCGGCAACTCGAACCGCTCCCCCGTGCGGTTGTCGATCACGGTCAGCGTGCTCCGGCTCGCCAATCCGTCGGCCCTGTCGCCCGATCGTTGCTCCACCTCGCCAATCTTGCCCGCACTCATGCGCTGCTCCGCTCGCCGATGATCACATGCCGACCATCACGATCGCACACCTGGCCTTCAGACCGCGCGCAAAGACGGCGATCCGCATAACGTATTCGCCGGCCCAGGCGTGGGCGATAGCAGCGCTCGCACGACATGCTCGAGATCCGTGCACGTACGTAGGCCGGCTGCCGTGCCTGGGTCCCCCGAACTGGCGAGGACCAAGTCGGCGACTCGTGCCGAGGGCCGCGGCCTGCTCCCGTGCGGTCGCGTGTCCTGGGTGCGCTCGCTCCCTTGCAGGTCGGGCGAGCGTGTGAGAGCGCCCGCTCAACAGGCGAAAGGATGGAGCAGATGGCGGAAGCAGTAGATCTAGAGTTCGACGGCGGGGCGATCGAGCGGTACGACGAGGTCGCGAAGCTGATGGACTACGAGCCGGGGGGTGCGGCCCCCCCGGGCTGCCTGTTTCGCTGGGGCGCGCTCACGGACCGTGGTCTGCGCGTCACGGATGTCTGGGAGACAAAGGAGCAGGGGACGGCCGTGTTGCCACTCGCGGAGTTGTGCGACCGGATGGCCGCTCTGTGGGTCGAGAGGCCGGGTCGGCGGTAGACGTCGTGCGTCGAAGGGTGCGTTTCACCGGGTCGTGCCCGTGATCGTGTGAGTAGCGAGGTAGTTTGTTAGCCGGTAGTGCGGGAGCCGCGCAGGAAGTGCGCGATCGCGTCGGTGGTCAGCCCGTTGAGTTGATCGGGCGTGATCATGCCCGCGGTCAGGAGTGCGGCGATGCCCTGGATGGTCGAGAACAGGACGAGGCCGACGCGTTCAGGGTCGCCGGGCTGGAGCCGGCCGATCGCCTGGCCCTGGAGGATCAGGTCCATCATTACCGAGAAGGCACGCTCCATCGCCTCGTGCAGGCTCGGCTGTGTCGCGCGGTGCTTTGAGGCGAACATCAGGTCGAGCAGGGCTGGGTTTGCGGTGGCGAACCTGATGTAGGCCGTCGCGGTCGCTTCCAGCCGGGGCTGGAATTCGTCCCCGGCGCCGTCGGCGGCGGCGCGCAGTTCGCCGCCCAGGCGTTCGAATCCCGTTTCGGCGAGCGCGTCGAGCAACGCCTGGCGATCGGGGAAGTGGCGGCGTGGGGCGCCGTGGCTGACGCCGATCTCCCTCGCTAGCTCGCGTAGGGACAGACTCTCGACGCCGCGCTCGCGGACGGTGCGTTCGGCCGCGGCGAGCAGCGCGCTGCGGAGGTTGCCGTGGTGGTAGGGCCGCTCGGTCGGCTGTTGCGCGCGGTCGGTCGTCATGTCGGGCAGGTTAGCGAATCAAAGTTGTCCTTGACAACATTGTGGTCAGCGCCTACATTGTTGTCCATGACTACTTTCTCCACCCAGGACATCCCCGCCACGACCGGCCGCACCGTAATCGTCACCGGCGCCAACAGCGGCATCGGACGCGCCGCCGCCAAAGCACTCGCCGCCAAGGGGGCGCGTGTCGTGCTCGCCGTACGCAACACCGACAAAGGTCACGCCGCCGCGGCGCAGATGACCGGCACGACCGAGGTGCGCCGCCTTGACCTCGCGAGCCTCGACTCGATCAGGGAATTCGCCGCGGGCTGGGACGGCGAGATCGATCTGCTGATCAACAACGCCGGAATCATGATCCCGCCCAAGTCGATGACCGCCGACGGCTTCGAGCTGCAGTTCGGAACCAACCACCTCGGCCACTTCGCCCTCACCAACCTCCTGCTCGGGCACGTCACCGGCCGCGTGGTCACCGTCTCCTCCTCGGCGCATCGCTTCGGCGCGATCGACTTCGACGATCTGCAGTGGCAACGGCGCCCCTACAAAGCGTGGCGTGCCTACGGGCAATCCAAGCTCGCCAACCTGCTGTTCACCGCCGAACTGCAGCGAAAGCTCAACGAGGCCGGATCAAGCATCAAGGCGACCGCCGCGCACCCCGGCTACGCCGCCACAAACCTCCAGTTCCATTCCGAGAACCGCGCGATGGACGCGTTCAACACGATCGCAAACCGACTCCTCGCCCAGGACGAAGACGGCGGGGCACTGCCCACGCTGTACGCCGCCGTCGCCAACATCCCGGGCAACAGCTTCGCCGGACCGGCCGGCTTCATGGAAGTACGCGGCGGAGCCAACCTCGCCAAGCGGACCGCAGGCGCCCAGGACATGGACGTCGCCCAACGGCTGTGGGAAGTCTCCGAGCAACTCACCGGCGTCCGCTTTCCCCTGACCGCGGAGGCGCCGCCAACCAACGGGAAGATCGCGGGCCAGCCGGTGTCGACCGTTGAGGCGAAGCACTAGCTCAAACCGGCACCGATCAGCCGGGCGGCCCGGACGTTCCGCTGCGGTGGCCGATACGAGTAACGCGGAACGCCAGCACCCGGCGCGTGACGCCGCTGTGTTGGAACCGCGACCTCAGCGCGACGATCGAGCTCGCGAGAAGCCCGGATGGCGCCTAACCTAAACGGCCATCTCACAGGCCCACTCCAGACAGCCCATTCCGGACAAATGAGGCCAGGCTCACACGCCCCGGCTCGGGATAACCCTCCGCAACGGTGCTGCGCTGACGATCGTCACGGTTCGAGTACGGGCAACTCAGCGACGTGCCCGACCGGCTCGCGCGCAACTCGGCAAGGCCGAGCTCCGCGAGGAAGTGTTCAGGCGGTACTGCGACGGCGCTTACCGCCGCTTGCTTCTGCTCCCACGAAGCACGAGCAGCCTCGGAGACGGATGCCGCGGCGCTCGAGACTGCCGCTCCCGGACACTTTGGGTCACGCCCTGGGCGGAGCGTGGCGTCGACGGCGTCGTCTAGCGTCGTCCGCTACCGCTCGCCGCCTACGAGGGTCACGGCGACGGCGTGGCTCGTTTTGGGGAGCGGAAGGAGCGGGCTACGGGTCGAGGAACTCGTGGTGGGGCTCGCGCGGGCCGAGAGACGTCGCCGAGGTTCCACGACGAACAAACTCGATCCCGTCCGGCCAACGCGCGACGAACTGATCCCCGGTGTCCTCCTCATAACGGATGAAGGTCACATTGGCGATGTCGACCCTAAAGAGGTGAAAACGCCCAGGCTCCGGCGTCCAGCCGATGCGCGCCGTGACCTCATCCGCGTACCCGCGCTGCCGATCCAAAGAGTCCTCCATGATCGCCTGGCCCCGGACCTTGTACTCACCAACGCCGCCGTGTCGAGAAGTCACGATGCCATGCACGAGCACCCGTGAATCGCGAATGAGATCCGCGGCTTTGAGAGAGCCATCAAGCATCGACAGCCACAACTCACCTTCCCACAGAAGCGGTTCGACCGGACTGATGCGCGGCGTCCCATCCCGTCGGATCGTGCCGACCAAGACAACGCCCGGCTCGATGAGTCGCTCCCGGCCCAGCGCCGCGAAACGCGGTTGCTGCCGCTCCAGCTCACTCCAGCGCATCATGCCTCGCTTCGCAATCGCTCTCGGTTCTACCCGAGCATAGGTCGAGGCTTCGCCTTCTCTCGAGCCCAACGCCGCCGCAGGCGCCGCGAAGCGACAGCCTCAGATCACCTCGCTTAGCTCGACGCGCTTCTGGAAACGGACAGCTCCGGTCACGCGATCCGCGTCGTCGGAGGGTGACTGCTGCGTCGGCAACCCGATCGCACGGAGCGGGGCGATGGACCGACAGGACCGGTCGTGGCGGCGGGGGCGACCGTCCGCGGGTTGGGGTGATCACGCTTGACTTTCCTATAGGGAAAGTCTACCGTTGACTTTCCCGATAGGAAAGTGAGAAGCTGATGACGACCCAACCGATCACTCCAGAGGAGGCGCAGGCGGCGCTGGGAACGGTGGACCGCGAGCGACTGCGCGTGATCGCGCACGTAGACCTTCCAGCCTGGTACTGGTGGGGGCTCGCACTCGGCTGGATCGCTCTCGGAGTGATCACCGATCTGAAGCACAGCTGGCTCACGGCGGCGGCGACCTTGGTGTTCGGCGCCGTGCACTCGACGGTGGCGCCGCATGTCGTCGACGGCCGTCACGGCAACCAACGGCTGCGCGTCGGGCGCGACGTGGTCGGCCAGCACGTTTCCAGGCTCGTGCTGGCCGGTCTGGTAGGACTGGCCGGGCTGACGATCGCAGCCTCGATCGCCGCCGGCGCTGACGGCGCCCGCCATCCCGTAACGATGGCCAGCCTCCTGGTCGCAGTGATCCTTGTGCTGGGCGGCCCGCGATTGCTGGTGTACGCGCGTCACCGACTCGCGAGCCGATCCGGGCGATGACCGCCGCCGGCTTTGACGAGCTGATCCACCAGAGCACTCGACTATCGATCATGTCATTGCTCGCAGCGACTGACTGGATCGAGTTCGCGTTCATCCGGGACCAGCTCGAGCTGTCCGACTCCGCACTGTCGAAGCAGCTCTCCACACTCGAAGAGGCGGGCTATGTGACCCTCGAGCACATTCTGGGCCACGGACGCCGACGGCTACGCGCCCGACTGACGCCCGCCGGCAGGGCCGCTTTCCACGGTCATGTGGCCGCGCTCCGAGACATCGTCGGTGGCAGCACGCTCACCGAACCGGTCGGAGCAAACACCACCTAGAACGACTGCACGCGGCGTTGCTCCGGCGCCAAGACAACCGTGAAGTCCGGTCACCAGAACGACGGATTGGTACGACTCCCTGGTCGCCGAATCGCTCGCAGGCTCGGAGGCGCTCCAGAGGCGAAAGCGATCAAGAGTGGGTTGCGCGCCTTCCGCAGTAGAGCAGCTACCTGACGGCTCTTGTCGGCGTCCGCGAGGCTTCTACTTCCGGACAGTTTGGGCCACGCCGGAGCCCCTGCGCGGCGTCGCTGGCGTGTCCACGTTGTCCGCGACCGCTCGGCGCCTGAAGGGGTCCGTCTCGCATCTGAGGCGAGGACCAGGTTAGGCGCCCAAGCGCGGAGCAAAGGGGCAATCGTGATCACGGGCAGTGATCGGGCCGGCATCAGCGATCGCTTCCCTCCTGAGGAGATCGTTCGTCGACAGCGGCCGTCACCCCCCGCACACGCCCTTGCGCGCATGTGTCGCCCCCCAGATCGCCTGCGCTGCGGCGATCACGGGACCCGACGAATCGGTGTCGCCCACCCACAGGACGCACGTGCCCTCGTGCCAGTAGACGTTCGACGTTGATTGCGACCCCAGTGCGTGTATTCCGGTGGAGCCGGGGACGCCCGGAACGGTGAACGGCACCAGCTTTGCCCCTCCCTGGTTCTGCCTCGCATAGGCGAGGGATGCGGCCTGCTCGCGTACCGCGGCCGACGGCGACCCCAACTCCAGCGCAAAAGACCCACCTTGCTCATCGCTAGGGCCACCCGTGCCCACGCTGGCGAACTCCGTGAACCCCTCTGCCTTCAGCGTCGTGGGGTCGCTGCTGCCCCCGTAGTCGCTGGCCACGTACGACTGCAGGCTCCTCTCCACGCTGGGCTTACCCTGTGTAGTGAAGCCGGTCTCCTGTGAGCCGTGAACCAGGTACGCGGTCAGCTTCATTTCGGATGAGCTGCTACCGCACCCCGCTAGGACACTCGCCACGACGACGCAGATGGCAAGCGCTCCCGCGGACTCGCTCCTTCCGCTCGTCCGTCCTCGAACGCTCGCGGGTCTACGCCGGCGCCAGGCCAACAGCCAAGCCCATCCGCACCGATTTTCATTAGTCTCGGGCGAGCCTTGTCGGCGTGGCACCGGCTGCGCCGGCCGCGACGATGCAGGAGTTCGAACCCGCGGGATGCGCGACGCGACTACCAGTGCAGTCGCCCGATCGCTCGAACGACGAGGCGTAACGGACGTCACTGCGACCATGCTTAGGCCTCCTCGGGGAGCGGCACGGTGTGGATCAGAACGATCTTCCAGTCGCTCCCTCGGCGTCGAAAGACGATCGATGTCGGAGCGGAGATGGTCTGCTGCTGCCCGTCCAGTGTGTAGGTCTGATCCAGGACGAAGGTGACCAGGCCAGCATCATCCCACGCGTCCTCCTGAACATCACTCATCCGAGAGCGCACGTCTGACACGGTGTCTTTGAGCTGGGAGAAGTACCCCTCGATCGCCGGCCGTCCGCGCATCCACCTTCGCGCGATCTCATCGACGCCCTGAACCTCGTCGTCGACTATCGCGCCGAGCGCGTCAAGATCCATTGCGTCCAGGCGCTCAAACAACTGGCTGACCGTCTGCTCCAGCGAAGTCTCTGCTTGTGCGGCCACCAAGTCTCCTTTCGATCTCGTTTAGCCGCTACCGCCCATCCGCCCGACGTTCGAGTGCACGAGGCGCGCCGACACTTGCGACGACCCAGCGGGGTCGCCCCCACGGGCAAGGCGATTGGTAGGCATGTGAGTCTCTTTTCGAGTGATGTGGTCGACACCATTCCTGGGGCGGCGTGCAGCCATCGTCTGCGTCGCGGCAGCCCAGAACCACGGCCACCTGGCCATTCTTTGGCGGCCTGGCAGCCGATCTCGGGATAGCCGGCGGACCCACGAGCCCATCCGGGAGCCGGCGGCTCAGGTCCGAACCGGCCGGCCCGTCCCGGGCGATGGTGAAGGTGGCGCGTGCGTTGCCATCGCGGCGGCAAGCTCGGTGCGGTTGGCCACGCGTAGCTTCAGATACACGCTGGAGAGATGCATCTTCACCGTCGCGCGCGAAACGAACAGGCGCGCGGCGATCTGCGGGTTCGAGAGGCCACTCGCCGCGAGGGCGGCGACGTCGAGCTCGGCCGGCGTCAGGCTTCCCCAGCCAGCCGGCGCGCGATCGCGGCGCCCCCGGCGTCGGCGGGCATAAGCGATCGCCTCGGCCAGCGAGAGCTGCTCACCCTCCGCCCACGCCACATCCCAGTCCTCGGTGCCGCGCCCCAACGAGCTCGCGCGGGCCGCCTCCAGTCCCACCAGCGTCGACCTCAACGCCACGCAGCCGAGTCGCGCCCGCTCGGCTTCCGCGGCCCCAGCCAGACGAGCGGCCCGCGGCGTGTCGCCCGTCCGCGCCGCGAGCAGCGCCAACGAGTGCAGCGCGTCGACTGCCTCCCGCTCGAGGCCCAGCTCGGCGTCGCTCGCCAGCGCTCCCTGAAGCAGATCTCGCGCGTGATCGAGGTTCCCGGCACGCATCGCGGCACCGCCGTAGAGAAACTGGGCGATCGCTTCGTGACGGGCGCTTTTCGTTCGGTCAGACACGGCCTCGAGCGCGCGTGCCTGGGCCTCGGCCTCGGCCGCGTCGTCCCTGGCCAGCGCGATCCGCCCCAGCACCTCGCGCGCTAACGCGAGCGTGTGCTGCTGCGGTACCTCGAGCAACCGCAGCGCGCGAGCCTCGGCGCCGTCTAGGTCGTCGGCGGCCAGCTCGGCGATCAGCAGCGCCAGGTCGATCGCCGGAATCGCCTGGAGCGCCCCGGACTCCTGAGCGCGTCTCATCTCGCGTGCACCTTCGCGGAGCGCCTCCTCGGTTCGACCCAGCAGAGCAAGGGCGTGGATCCGGAAGCCTGCGATCTGGAAATGGGTCATCGAGGGCCAATCGCCCTCCAGGGCCAGCGCGAGATCGGCATGCGCCAGCGCTCGCTCCGGCGACCCGGCAATCACCTCAATCCAGGCCGCGGCGACTTCGGCAAACGTACGCAGCCTGACGTGCTCGGAGGCGTTCGGAATCGTCAGGAACTCCTCATAGGCGGTGCGGGCAGCATCGAAACGATCACTCGTCGCCTCCACCACCGCCAGGTTGGAAAGCGCCCACGCGGTCCCCAACCAGTCCCCGTTGCAGCGGGCCAGCTCGGCCGCCTGGTATGCGTTCCGCCGCCCCTGGTCCATGTCGATGCCCGTAAGAGTGAGCACCATCGCCGACATCCGTAGACAACGGACCTGCGCCTCGACGTCCCGGACGGCCTCCAGCAGAGCAAGCCCGGCCTGGGTGTTGGCGATCGCCCCGGCGTAGTCTCCGGAGAGCATCCCAATCATCCCGGCGCCACAGTGGACAACCGCTCGCCCGCCCGGATCACCGCCCGGCGTGGCGGCAAGCACGGCAGCGCACGCCGCCCGTGCCTCCTCGAAGTGCTCGGCCAGCACCCAGTGGTTCATCAGGTCCGCCACCATGTCCGTAGCGCCGTCGATGTCGCCCTCCAGCGCCCACTCCAGCGCGCGACGCAGATTGGCGGTCTCCTCGTCGATCACCTCGTGCCCATCGGTCTCCAACACCAGCTCATCCGCGGTCGCCGCGAACGCACGGAAGAACACCAGGCGGCGATCCTCGGCCTCGTCCTCCTCGGACTCCCGACACAGCAGCTCGAAAGCCTGTTCGCGGATTGTCTCGAGGAACGCCCAACGCTCCGGCCCTATGGCCTTGACCGCCATGATCAGCCCCTTCGCCTCCAGCGCGCCCAGCAGCCGGCGCACCTCGCCCTCGTCCAACAGAGGCCCCGCAACTGAGCGCGCGCTAGCGACGGTGAAGCCGCCTGCGAACACCGACAGCCACCGCAACAGCTCCCTCTCACGAGCCTCAAGCAGCTGATAGCTCCAATCGAAGGACGCACGCACCGACTGGTGATGCGGCGAGCCGCCCTCGGTGGCGATCGTGTCCAGACGACCGCGCCGCGTCAGTCCCTCGGCCACCTCGCTCACGCTCACGGCACCGACGCGGGCAGCCGCCAGGCACAGCGCCAGCGGCAGGCCATCGAGCTGATGGCAGATCCTCGCCACTGCTCTGGCCACGGCGGGAGTCAGGGCAAACCCGGCGTCCGCGGCTGCGGCCCGGTCGACGAACAGCCGCGCCGCGTCCGAGCGCACCACCGCCCCGACCCCACCCCCTGGATCAGGCAGACTGAGCGGCCCGAGTCGGAACACGTCCTCGCCCGCGATCCCCAACGGCTCTCGGCTCGCAACCAGCGCCCGCAGTCCGGGAGCGCCGTCGAGGAGCTCTCGCACGACACGCCCGACCTCTGCCGCCAGATGCTCGCAGTTGTCGAACACGAGCAGTAGGCGCCGCTCGGCGAGATGCTCCAGCAACACCTGCGACGGACGGCGGCCGACGCGCTCGCGAGCACCGACCGCGCGCAACGCCGCGTCGACCAACTCTTCGGCGCTGGCGGTGTCCGCAACCTCGATCACGACGGCCGGAGTGTGCTGTGCAGATGAAACCGCCCGCTCAGCAACCTCGCGCGAGAGCCGGGTCTTCCCGGACCCCCCCGCGCCAATCACGGTCACCAACCGGGAGGACGCCAACATCCGCTCCACTTCGACAAGCTCGCGCTCGCGCCCAATCAGTAGGCCCCCACCAGCCATAGCCGACCGCGATCGTCTCAGAAACGGTGACCACGATGGGGAAACCGTGCCAACACCGCGCCTGACCCGTGACTGCATATCTGGCACAGGCTCCCGCGTCCGGCGAGCAGAAAACACCACCATGTGGCCAGCATTTGGGCACTGATCGCACCCCGGACACGCTCTCGTCGTAAAGTCACCATCCACGCCCCGCCGTCGCGCACACGAACCCGCCTCAGCTGGCGGACAGCGCGCGGTGCCGGACCGCCGCGGACGGCCGCGTTGTCGAATCGATCGCGTTCAGAAGACGTCGCCCACGCTCGCCGGCGCCGGCAGGCAAGATCAGACCCGCGTGCGCTGCCTGGGTCGCTTCCCTCAAGCACGGCTTCCACGAGTAATCCTGACCGTGCCAGCGTGACTGCTCGTTCGAGCGCCGCAGCAGCAGTCGGCCGTCGCCGGTCGCGGGGCTAGCTCCTCGACCATTCGAAGCACATCTGCAGACGAAGGAACCGCTTCCGCAAGGACGAGTCGATAAGAGCGCGTCCTCGACCTCCACAGGAGCCTGCCCCGCCAGGCTAAGCAAGCGACGCCAGCGATCGATCCCGTGACCGCTCCGCCATGGAACAGCCGCGGTTCGAGTGGCCGGCGGCCATCGCCGCGCTGCCGCAACCGGACAACACCGGCCACGAGCACTCGCTCGCGACCCCGCCCATCCCGTCGCGCGTGGGGATCACGCCGATCGCCGAGAGCGGGGCTCGCCTGAACGCGTGAAAGTCGTCGCTCTGCGTATGCAGGTTTGGGGCGCGGTCGACCATCGGCGAAAGGAAAGCAGCACACGTACTGGGTCGCTCGCGTCATCGCCCGAGGTGCGTCAGCCGTTCTCGCCGACGGTTGCCGGATTGAGGAGCGTCCCGCAGAGCGCCGGGGCGGTTGCTTCCTGTGACACGGCGCTGTCGAGCTCGCTTCGGTTCAGGACGTTGTCGTAGCGCCCGTTGTGGTTGTAGTCGATGCCGTGGACAACGACCACGGCGTTGCCGTTGCGGATGGCATTAGCAGCGGCGATCGAGATGACGATCGTGCGTTGGTAGCGGATGTTGCCGCTGCTCGGGTACCTCGGGAAGGCGAGCATGCTATTCATGCTCGTGTCCCCGCTCAGGGTCAGCGCAGCGGCCATCGGGCCGTAGTACTTCAGGCCGTCGGTCGTACTGATCGCGGGGTGACCGTTGTAAAGCCTGGCCGCGCTCGGCGGCGGGCAGATGCCCTCACCGAAGGCATGGATATGCATGGCGTGAGGCGCGCCGTTGAGCAGCCCGGTCGTATCGAGCGTGACCGTTGCCGTGTCGCCGTTCAACCGGACGGCCGCAGTACCACTTCCCGTGACCCGGTTGTCTGGAACCGGCCGCAGCACCGCTTGGAACAGTTGCCCCTGCCCGGACGTGGAGCTACCGCCGGTGAGCACGATGATCGCGGCCGCTGCCGCGGCGACGACCAGAGCCAGCCCCAGCGCAAACCAGCGGTAGCGCCGGATCGGCCCTCCGGCCCCGGCCTTCTCGGCCGGTCCGTCATCGGCCCCCGAGGGTGGCTGCGTGGGATCGTCTGCGACCGCGCCGCGCGCAACGATCGCATGCGGCTCATCGATGGTCGGCTCGGGCACGCCGGCCGTCGCTTCCGACGGCCTCGCCTCGCCGGTCGCCACCATCGACTCCGCCCCGGTGCTGTGGGTACCGCCGAGAGCCGCGGCCGCGTCTCGGGCGAAATCGCCCGCCGACAAGTAGCGGTCACCCGGCTGCTTGGCCATCGCCCGCTCGAATACCGCTATGAACTCTGGATGTTCCTCGGCGAGCGGCGACTCGAGACGAGGCGGCGGATCGTGCACGTGAGCGAACAGGGTCGCGACCGATGTCTCGCGCTCGTAGGGCACCTTCCCGGTGAGCATCTCGAAGAACACACATCCGAGCGCGTAGATGTCGGTGCGGGCGTCGCTTGGATCACCGGTGACCTGCTCAGGAGCCATGTAGTCGACCGTGCCGACCATCGCTCCTTGAACGGTGAGCGCGGCCAGCGTATCGCTGCGCTTCGCGAGCCCGAAATCCGTCAGATATGCGTGCTCTTGACCATCCCTGACCGTGAGCAGGATGTTCCCCGGCTTGATGTCTCGGTGCACGAGCCCGCTGGCATGCGCGGCATCCAGCGCGAGCGCGACCTGCCTCAGCAACTCGACCGCCCGGGATGGGCTCAGGGCGCCATGCTCGATCATCAGCTTGCGAAGGTCGGTGCCGTGCACGTAGTCCATGGCGAGGAACAGCACGCCGTCCTGCTCGCCCGCGTAGTGGACACCGACCACGTTGGCGTGTTCAAGGGAGGCGGCGATCTGCATCTCGCGCTGGAAGCGCTTGCGGAACTGCTCATCCTCGGCCAGCTCCGGAGCCAGCACCTTAAGCGCGTAGGTCCGGTTCAACCCGATATTGGTCACGCGATACACCATCCCCATCGCGCCCTGCCCGATCAGCTCATCGATGCGGTAGCCGCCGAGCTCCGCTCCAAGCGCGAGGCGAGCACCCCTAACCGGCATCCTCAGACACCTCCACGAGTAGTGCGTCCATCCGAGCCGCGATCTGCTCCACAGTCACCGTCGTGGGATCCTGATCCGCCGACGCAGCCTCGTCAAGTCGCCGTCGAGCGCGCCAGAGCGGCCGGACACGGCCCAGCCACCGGAACGGGAACGGCTAAGAACCTGCCCGCTGACGCCGCCCAGGACCACAGGCATCAGTCCAAACCGACCGTCGCAGCACTGGACGCGTGGACCCGGTTACGTGACCGATTCGACCGTGCGTGCGTTCGGGAGCGCCGGATTGGTTCGCTTGCTGAGTGCACCGGCGCGGGCGCGGCCGATCGGTGCCCGTCCCCAGTCCGCGGCCTCGGCGAAGTCGATCAGGGTGTCGAAATACTCGCGCAACGGCGTCGCGCGTATGCCGAGCGGATCCAGCAGCTCGCGCGTGGTGTGATCGTCGAAGCGCAGATCGAGCGAGAAGTAAGGGAAATAGACCTCGCTGCGCACCAACCGCCGGCGCGTGTTCGGATCGGCACGGCGCAAGATCAGCGGGTGCAGCACGGACCGGTAGATGCGGGGCGGTACGAAGCGAGGCGCGCGCCGATCAAAGCGGCGCGCCGCCAAACGCACGAGCTCACCGACCGTCGTTGCCTGCTCGCCGCCAACGACGTGAAACGTCCTGCCGGCCGCCGCCGGCGAGGCAGCGAGAGCGAGAATCGCGTCAGCGACGTGATCGACGGTAACGAGGTCAAGGACGGCGTCGCGTCGGCCCGGGATCACGGGATACGTTCCACTCGCGAACGCGCGCAGCGGACCGTAGACCACGTTGAACGAGGCCGTCCAGCCGGTCCCGCGCTCGCCAACGACGATGCTCGGACGCACGATCGTGACCGGCAACCGCTCGCGCCGGCTCCACACCACGCCCTCAGCCTCATGCTTGGACTGTTCATACGCATTGCGGAACCCCTGCCCCATGTCAAGCTCTGACTCCCGCGCCAAACCGCGCCGGTCCCCCGCGACATACGCGGTCGACACGTATGTCATCCGCCGCAGACCCGCCCCGCGGGCAGAGCACTCCTCCGCCAGATCGAGGACCCGGCGGGTCCCCTCGACGTTGATCGATCGCGACTCACCCAGCGGCAGGTCAAACGCGACCGAAGCCGCGCCATGCACGACCTCGCCGACCTCCTCTGCGAGCCACTCGCGGTCGGCACCGAGACCAAGACCGGGGGCGGTCAGGTCGCCGCAGACCGCTCTCACCCGCCCACGATGCCGCTCGGGAGCGGCGAACATCGAGCCGAGCGCCGCGTTCAGCCGAGCATCCGCCTGCGACTGGGAGGCGGCACGCACCAACACCACGACCTCGCGATCGGTGCGCTCAAGCAGCCGCGCCAGCACGGCCATGCCAACGAACCCCGTTGCGCCGGTGAGCAAGATCGCCTCGCCCGTGCCCCGCGCGATCGTGCCCGCAGCCTTCGACGCGTATTTCCCTACCGGGATCACAGTGCCCAACCGTGCCAGCCACAGCAACGCCTGCATATGGACAAAGGGACCGAGATCACGACACCCACCTCGACCGGCGGACGAACTCCAACCGTGCTAGGCCGACGACCACGCCGCCGAACACCACGTGGTGCTACCGCCGAGGATGACGGCCGCGCTCCGGCATCGGGGGCCTCTTTGATGACTCAGCGAGCAAGTCGAGCCGACCGCACGACTCTGCGACGAGCCGGACAGCGGAACGACCGAAACGCCCGCTCTGGCCTGACCGCTAATAGCACCATCGCGAAAGCAGACGTGCGCTCCAGGCCGACGGTGTCGACCTCACAGACTGCGCAACGGCCCAATTCCGACAGCCGGTGCGGCGAGAAGCACCCGCTCCGACGACGCCGCACGGGCAGCGCCGCCCGGGTGCACACTTCCGCGGGAGCCCTGGGTTTCGGCGATCACCAGAACGCCGGTCCTGCACCCGCCGTGATCGCCGATAGCTGGCCTCACCAGAACGCCTGCGGAAAGGGTCGCGCTACCTATCCTATGCAGCGCTGCCAGCGTCCGTCGGCCGACACGGCGGCCGTGCGGACGCTCGGATCGGCGAAGCGATCGCGCGGCTGGGATTGCGCTGACGATCCAGATCGTGGCGTTGGAGTCGCCGGCGACTGACCGCGGCTCGCGATCGCAATTCGCGAAAGCACTCGCGGGCTTCGATTGCACTAGGACTAGGCGCGTCCCCTTTGTCCGATTGGGGAAGCGCTCGTCGTCGGTCGCGCTGTTGGTTTCGCTGGATAGGGGGCGTCGCGGCGTGGCGTCTGGTTGGGTGGTAGGGAGCAGTCTTGCCGGGTTTGCGGGTGCTGGGTTCCACGGTTTACCCTGCTGCGGATAGGCTGTCGCTTCCTTTTGAGCGTGAGGAGCACGGATGGTCTGTCCTGCGTGTCAGGCTGCGGACGAGGACGGCTGGAAGTGCCGCTAGGAGGGGGAAGTGGGCGCCGCGCTCAACAGGTCGGGCACGAGCTTCTGCTCGGCTGAAAGGTGTGCGTGATTCAAGCCCTTAGGTCACGCAGCACGGTGATGTTGGAGATCGCACGCAACCGGGCGCTCGCGCGGTTGTTGCTGGCGTACTTCGTCAACATCCTCGCCGAGTACGGCCAGTGGATCGCGATTCTCGTGTACGCCTACCAGCGTGGCGGCGCTTACGCAGGCGGGTCTGGCGGTGATCATCCAGCTGATCCCGTCGATCCTCCTGGCACCGATCGTCAGCTCCCATGCGGGTCGCCTAGAGGTCGTGCGCGTAGCCGTCGGCTGCTACCTCCTCGAGGCGCTGATGCTCGGCATTGGTGCCGCAGCGATCCTTACGGGCTCGACGGTTGTGCTCGTGTACGCGAGCGCGGCCTGCCTGTCGGTCCTGATCGCGGTCACACGCGCCATGCACTGCGTGCTAATGCCGCTGGTCGTCCGTCTCCCCGAGGAGCTCACCGCCGCCAACGTCGCGACCAGCTGGTCCGACGGGTTGGGTGCCGTGATCGGAGCAGCGCTTGCAGGCATCCTGATGAGCATCGACGGGTCCGGCCTGGCGCTGGCTTCGCTCGCGGTGATCGCGGCGACCATGGCACCACTCGCTGCGGTTCGCCCGAGACAGGCAGCAAACCGAGACCTCGGGGACAGGGACGACGGCGCGGGCGGGGCGCTCGCAGACCTGCTCGCAGCGGCGCGCGTGATCGCGTCGCGACCGAGCACCCGTGCGCTGATCGCCTACCCGGCGGGCGCGGCCGCGATCGAGGGGGCCGTCGATCTGCTGGTCGTGATCCTCGCGGTCAAGATTTTGATGATCGGCCCGGGCGCGGCGGGGTACCTGAGCGCCGCGTTCGGCGTCGGCGGCCTGATCGGAGCGCTCGGCGCGGTCGCGCTCGTCGGCCGGCGGCTTGCGCTGCCGCTTGCGGCAGCCGCCTTGATCGGAAGTGCGGGCTCGCCGCACTGGCGCTGGCATCGAGGTCATCGTCGCCGTTGTACTACTCGCGATCGTCGGCGCCACACGAACCGTGCAATCGATCGCTGCGCAGACGCTGATCCAGCGCTCCACGCCGCTTGATGTGCTCGTGTGCGTGTTCGCACTGATCGAGTCGATGCGTGACATCGGTCTGGCGTTCGGCTCCGTCGCGGTACCGCTGCTGGTCCATCTCGGCGGTCCCGATGCGGCTTTTATCGGCATCGCGATGTTCGGGCCGATCGTCGTGCTCCTGACCACTCGGCAGCTGCTGCGCACGGACGCAACCGCGACGATCCCGGTGGTCGAAATGGGGCTGCTACGCAACCTTGAGATCTTCGCGAGACTGCCTGCTGCACCACTTGAGACGCTCGCGCGCGAGGCCAGCTACACGACCGTCGAGCCGGGGGCGGAGATCATCCACGAAGGCGACGAGGGCGACAGCTACTACGCAATCGTGCACGGCACCGTGGCCGTCACGATCAACGCCATCGAGGTGGCCCGCCTGAGCGACGGTGACGGCTTCGGCGAGATCGCCCTGCTCCACGACAGCCCGCGAATCGCGACCGTCACCGCAACGACCGACACCGCCCTGTTCGGCGTCAACCGCGAGGCGTTCCTGACCGCGATGCACGCCAGCCCATCCGTCCATGCAGTCGCGAGGGAGATCGCGATGGCGCGGACCGTTGGCAGGTCCGACTAACCGCGCCGAACCCGATGGCGCTCGTACCAGGCAGCCGCCGCGTCCCGCCTGCCTTCCCCAACGCCATGAAAGCGGCAGTCCGCATTGGATCGCGACCTCCCGCTCAGATCGAAGAGCGCCCAACCCACACCGAGCGCCTCGTCGCTGCTGCTTGAGGCGTCCGAGCGGTCGCGGACGACGCCAGCGACGCCGCGCAGGGGCGGAGGCGTGGCCCAAAGCGTCCGGAAGGGACCACGATGGACAGCAGCGTTTGGCGTGAGATCGTGGCCGCTTCGCTGCAGGAGGAGCACTATGCCACCGATCGGCGACACAACTGCTCGGTCAGGAGGAGAAGACTCGCAACGTCGTCTGAGCGGCAGCGTTGCGGCAGCAACATGGCTCAGCGCCGATCGGTCTCGGCCGCGGACTGCGTTTCGATGAGAGCTGCTGCCCGCTCCTCAAAGAGACCGTAGCCGTGCTCGCGGGAGAGCTCCAGCGCGCGGGCTGCGTGCTCCCGCGCTCGTGCAGCATCGCCTCGTGCGGCGAGCGTTTCCGCCCCGAGGTGTACGACGTCACCTCCTGCAGCGCCACGACATCCGGATCCAGTCGACGCACGGCCGCCAGCTGATCCGGCCACCGGCCAGTACGACCAGCCACGTTCCATGACAACAAGGTCCAGCCCACTTCGCTACCGCCCGCGGGTCAATCGTCCCGTTCAACCGGTTCGCGGAGGCGTCTTCCAGTCCGGCCGCTCCCCCTTCAGGCGGTTGAATTCGTCGGTGAGCGTGCGGTGCTCGGCGAGCGCCGCACCGACCGCTTGCTTGACGCGCACGATCTCGCCGTCGTCCCCGGCCCGGATCGCGCTCTGCAGCGTGGCGCGAAGCTCCGTGGCGCGCTCGGAGGACCGCGACCACGCCTCCCAGGCTGCCTCCATCTCCTCGTCGTCCGGCGCGCCGGGATCGACCTCCGGCGCTGATGGCGGCTCCGGACTGAACGTATCGTCCACCGCGAGCCACGATCCGTCGACGATCTCGAGCTTGATGTAGTTCTTCGACGCGAGCGCGGTCCAGCCGGAATTGGGCGGACGCGCGCTGCACGTGAGACTTGCCAAATCGCCCTCGGAGAGTTTGAGCCCGAGCCTTCGGCTCGTCGCCCAGTCGATCTCAAGGTGGATCTCGTGCTGGCCGGGAGGGACGTCGAACGTCTTGGTCTCACCACGACGAATGTCGCCGACCTCGGTCCCGTCGATCACGACCTTGTAGGTCCGAAGCACATCGCCGATCGGCCGACGCAGACGCTTGAGCGTTATCTGAGCGGTCGAGCCCGCCACGATCCGCAATCCTCGCACGCGCCGGCGCAGGATTGAGAAATTCCGCCCCTCGTCGCTCGTCGCCGTGAAGCGATCACCGCAGCAAGCGCCCGCGGATATGCCGAGCACGCAGGCCCTGCCTTCAGCATCGAACAGCCAGCAGTGCTTCCCATTTCCTGGTCGAGCGCCGCCATGCCATCAAGCGCGAGTCTCGATCACGACTGCCGCTTAGTCGCTGACGCGGAGCCGCCGTTAGCTCGATTCGAGCCAACGCCAACCTCCCCTTTGGACGACACGGAGCAGCCTCGGCGCCGGCCTGCCGCGGCCGGCGCGAGACACCTCGTTTTCGTCCCTTGCACAAGCCTGGCAGACGCGATCGTTGACGACCGCGTTCGCGGGAGACCATGTGATCGCGGCGAGAGCGGTCGTGGCGCCAGTGTGCGCTGGCGGGCGCCAGAGCGTGTCGACAGTGCGGCTGGTCGCAGCGAGGCCTGTGTATTCGCATCACGTGCCGGCGAGGGGTTGACCGCGGCCGTTTGGAAGCTGCCGTTGCGTCCGACGAACGCGAACACGGCTCCTTCGAACGAATTTGGGTTGCTGTTCTCAGTGCTGAGGGGCGCTCCCGCCACGATCGTCTTGCCTTGGATCGCCAGCGAGTTTCCCAGGCCGCCTACGGTTGCGAGATCTGAACCGGTCAGTTCTGCGGACGAGAGCTCA
>CAWCEF010000019.1:0-80181 GCA_963794515.1 uncultured Solirubrobacterales bacterium
GGATTTAGTGCCCGTCCGAAAGCGTCCGTGAACGCTCGTAAAGCCCGTACCCTTCCATGGTCAAGACGCGGGCGATAAGGCTGTCGACTCGAACCCGAGGTAGTCATTAACGATCGCCTGCGCGAGCAGGGCGGGGCCGGCGCCGTCGTATCCCCACTCGAAGTTCTCCTGGTGGAGATAGCGCTCGTCGGCCAGCGTGAGTGTCCGCTCTGCCCGTCTCTGATCAGGCCGACGACCCGTGATCCACCGTGTCCGTAGTTGGGCTGCGGCCCGCGGATGCCCACGTACGCGACGCTCGGCAGCACGGGCCGAATCCACCCGACAGTGGTCGTCATGACGATAAGCTCGCTGGCCGTGGTCGGCGCTCTCCGCAGGCCGATCGCGCCACCGCGCTATGCGGGCCCCGACGAAGTCCCTCGCATCCGACGCGGCAGGCCCGCGCCGCCGGCGGGCTTGGTCCCGAGGACCTGACGCGATCGTGAGCTCCGGCGCTAGCCGGTCGGAACCGGCGCTATCCAGTCGTCTGAGCAATAGCCCGGTGGGCGTCGAGTGGGCACGCGGATGCGATCGTCCCGAGCTGTCGGTGCTGCAGATCCCGGCGTCGGGGATAGGTCGGTGAGCGAGGGCAGGGGCCTTGAGAAACGCTCCGGTAGTCCTAGGCGGGCGGGTGATGTGGTTTGCTCCGTTTGTGGTCGAGCTGGCCGTTGGCCTATCTTCACGAGCTTTGGAGGCGATTGCCGAACTCGAGCGGCGGGTGATCGAGGCGGACGGTGGCCGCTTGAAACTCGAGTGGGAAACGCTTCGCCGTCGCAGTGGCGATGGGGTCGAGGACGTGCTGTGGTGGGAGAGTGATCGGCTACTCGGGTTCCTCGGGATCTACGGCTTTGAGGCTGCGCCGGAGCTGGCCGGAATGGTCTCGCCGGATGCTCGCCGACGCGGCATCGGCGCCGCCCTAGTGGACGCCGCACTGCGGCTGTGCTGCGAGCGAGGCGATCGGCGGCCGTTGCTGATCGTGCCGCGCGCCTCGTTAGCGGGCAAGCGTCTGGCGCTCCGTCGCGGCGGCCTGCTCGACCGCTCCGAGCATGCTCTCGAGCTGCATGGCGACCCGACGAGGGGCTCGAGTGACCCGGCGATCACGGTTCGCCCGGCAACGCTGGCGGACCTTCCTCTCGTCTCGCGCCTGCTCGAACGCGGGTTTGATAAGCCCGCACCCTCTGGTCTGGCTGAACGCTTGGAATCGCCGCATGAGCGGACGACGATCGTCGAGCTGAGCGGGTCAGCCGTCGGGACGTTGCGTCTCACTCGGGACGGAGACAGCGCCGGCGTTTACGGGTTTGCGATCGATCCGTCCTGGCAGGGCCGTGGGATCGGGAGGGCCGCGCTCAGACATGCCTGCGAGCAGCTACGCGCTGAGGGCGCGCATCGGATCGGCTTGGAAGTCGACGTCGAGAACGATCGAGCACTCACGGTTTACATGTCCGTCGGCTTTGCGCCCATCATCACTGAGGACTACTTCGCGCTCCGATTGGGCTGATCGCACATGTCGGTCGCGGACTTTGGCGACCTGTACGCGTTGCGCGAGGCACTTAGCACGTTGCCCAAGGACGCTCAGTCGGTCGATGTGGCGGTCGCGTTCGTCACTCCTGGCGTCAAGGTTCATTGTTGGCATGCTTCGGTCGTTCGCGGCTGGCTTCCGTGTTGCGGCGACCTTGGCGCTCGCTCATACGATCGAAGCGCTTGAACCGTGGGCGTTGGCTGAGGCAGCCGGAGCCACTCCGGTGGGACCGGACAAGGGGCTTCTGGGTGCGGGATCGTGTAGGACTTGATGGCGGTGGAATCGGCTCTCGCGACCGTGGAGGCGGCCAACGGGGCGAGAGACGCGCCGAGTGCTCCCCTCACGGCGAGCGCACAGCGAGCGGAGCGATGAGTGCTGGGCACGTCTTCCTTTTGGTGCGGGTTGATTTCCGGGTCCGAACCGGGTTTTCCTGAGTGGCGATAGGGTCAGGAAGGAGAGCGACTCGCTGAGAGTGCTGACGAGCGCAGAGCCCCCCGCCGGCACGGTGCTCGTCTGGGCGGCCGCCTACAGACCCTTCCGCGGGGTGAGCATGACCCGTGCCCGGCTCGCGGACTGGGTGGCCACGCGGGCGATAACCCGAGGGCTGGTTGTCCGGGGTCGCTGGGTCCTGGCCTCGCGGACGAGTCGCCGTTGGGCGGCGGCCTGCTGCAGCTCCTCAGTGTGCTGTTGCGCGATCAGGTATGTGAGTTGGCTTGTCATCTCCTGCCTCCTGTCGGCCGATCGCTGGTGCGGTCTGGCTGATCGGAAGCATCCGGGGGCGGGATGACCGACGGGTGACGGCGGCATTACAGGCCGCGTCACGTGGGTTTGCGCCGGTGCTGGGCGCGGCGGATAATCGGGCCAATGGCGACCGACCTATCGGGGCGGCTGCAGTTCCGGCTGCTGGGGCCGCTGGAGGTTTGGCGCGATGGCGAGCCGCTTGCGCTGGGCGGCGGGCGTCAGCGCGCGCTGTTGGCGCTGCTGCTGGTGCACGTCAACGAGCCGGTGGCGGTCGAGGCGCTGGTCGAGGCGCTGTTCGGCGAGCAACGGTCCGAAGGCACCGTCAACGCGGTGCGGGTCGCGGTCTCGCGGCTACGCCACCTGCTCGAGGCCGACGACGAGAACGGCGTGTTGCAGACCCGGCCGGGCGGCTACACGCTGTCCGCGGCGCCCGAGCAGGTTGACGTGGCGATTTTTGAGCGTCTGCTGCGCGACGGGCGCGAGCGGCTGGCCGTCGGCGATGCTGTGAGCGCTGCGGCGTGGTTGCGGGAGGGTCTCGCGCTCTGGCGCGGGGGGGCGTTGGCGGACCTGGTGGGCGTGGAGCATTTGCAGGCCGAGATCCGGCGCCTTGAGGAGCTGCGGCTGGTGGCGGTCATGGAGCGCATCGAGGCGGACCTCGCGCTCGGCGCGGCCGATGAGCTGATTTCAGAGCTCGAGGTGCTGATCGCTGCTGACCCGCTGCGCGAGCGCCCGCGTGGACAGCTGATGCGCGCGCTGTACCGCGCCGGGCGCCAGACCGACGCGCTCGCCGTGTACCGCGAGCTCAACGGATCGTTGCGCGACGAGCTCGGGCTGGAACCGAGCCGTGCGCTCAAGGAGCTCGAGCGCTCGATCCTGCAGCACGACGCGGCGCTTGAGCCGTCGCCGCGGGCCGATCCAGCGACGGGCAGCCTCCCAATGCCCGCGACGCCGTTCCTCGGCCGCCCTCGCGAGCTTGCCGAGGTCACGGCGCTGCTCCGCGACGCGGATCGGCGTCTGGTGACGTTGACCGGTGTGGGCGGTAGCGGCAAGACCCGGCTCGCGCTGCAGGCGGCGCAGGCGTGCGCCCACGAGCATCAACGCGGGGCGTGGTTTGTCGGGTTTGCGGACGTCACCGACCCGGGGCTGATCGCGCCGGCGATCTGCCAGGCGCTCGGGCTTGCCGAGCAGCCGGATCTGACCCCGGCGCAGCGGCTTGAGGGGTACCTGCGGGATCGCGAGCTGCTGTTCGTGCTTGACAACCTCGAACAGCTCACAACCGGGGTGGGCGTGTTGGGCGAGCTGCTCGCCGGGTGCCCAGGCCTGAGGATGCTGGTGACCAGTCGCGAGCCGCTTCGCCTCGCGGGCGAGCAGCAGTACGAGGTGCCCGTGCTCGATCGCGAGGACGCGATCGAGCTGTTCGTTGCTCGCGCCGGGGCGGTCGCGCCGAACCTAGTCATCGAGCGCGAGACCGCCGCCGCGGTGTGCGAGCGGCTTGACCGCCTACCGCTCGCGATCGAGCTCGCCGCGGCCAGAACCAAGGTCCTCTCGCCGGCCGAGATCCTTGACCGGCTCGAGCGCCGCCTGCCGGTGCTGGCCAGCGGTCCGCGCGACGCTCCGCAACGCCAGCGCACGCTTCAGGCGACGATCGACTGGAGCTACGAGCTGCTCACCGAGAAGGAGCAGCGACTGTTCGCACGGCTCGCCGTGTTCGCTGGCGGCTGCACGCTTCAGGCCGCCGAGGCCGTCTGCGATGGAAAGCTTGACACGCTCGGAGCGCTCGTCGATCGGAGCCTCGTGCGCGCCGGCTCAGGGCGCTACTGGATGCTCCAGACGCTGCGCGAGTGCGCGCTCGACAAACTCGCGCAGTCAGGCGATGACGACGACGTCCGGCGTAGGCATGCACAGTGGTTCGTCGAACTACTCCATGCGCACGGCCTCGACACGTTCAATGATCCCGACATGGGAAGGATGCACGTCCTGCGTGCGGCGGAGCCCGAGAACTTTCGCGCCGCGCTCGAGTGGGCCGAGCGGGCGGAGGAGATCGAGACCGTTGCTCGCCTCGCGGCACCGCTGACCATGCTGTGGTGCGACGAGGGCAGGTTGAGCGAGGCCGACCGGTGGCTCGGTGTCGTGCGCGAGCGATCCGACGAGTACCCGCTGGCGCTTCAGGCCTGGGTGCTCACAGCGGCGCGCGAGATCGCGTGGGCGCGCGGCGCTTACCACGAGGCCGCCGATCTCTGCGAGCAGGCCCTCGCGCTGTATCGCGAACTCGGAGATGTGACAGGGATCGTGATAGAAACGTCCCGCCAGGCCGGTTCGGAAGTACATCTAGGCGACCTGCCGCGGGCGCGGGCGCTCATGGAGGAGGCGCTTGCGCTCGCTCGCGAGCACGAACTCAACCGCTGGCTGCCAACCATCCTCATAAATCTCGCCGACATCGAGGTCGCCGAGGGCCGGCTCGATCAAGCGCGGGCGCTCTGCGAGGAAGCCCTGACCCTGGCTCCCAGAGGGGTCCCATCTTCGGGGGTAGCCGTGCGGATAAATCTCGCCCTCATCGCCAACCTCGAGCGCTGCCACACGGACGCCGCCGAGGTCGCCCAGGAAGCTCTCAACCGGGCCGTCAGGATCGGATACCTCAATGGCTCAGCGTCCGCGGCACTAACGCTCGCCTGGTCGCTCGCGGAGCTCCAACAGCCCGAACGAGCCGCACTCCTCCTGGGCACCGCACTCGAGTTCTTCCGGCACACCGGCACCGCGATGCAGTGGAGCGACACCGTCTGTGAGCGGGCCGTCCGCGACGCCCTTCGAGCACAAATGGACGAACGCGCGCTTTACGCGCTGGTTGAGGACGGACGCGCCATGACCCTCGAGCAAGCCGTTCAGAAGGAGTGCCGCGATGCCGACAGTCCAGCTCCGTCTATGACTCGCTCGGGCGCATCACCAGCACAACCGACGGGCACGGCGACACCACCAGCTTCGGCTACGACCTCGCCAGCAACCAGACCAGCATCACCTACCCCAACGGCCAGACCGTCACCCAGGCCTACGACAACGACGGGGACCTAACCTCGGTCACCGACTGGCTCGGAAACAGCACCAGCTTCTCCTGGGACCCGAACTCCGACGGCAAGCGATCACGTTCCCGACCAGCACCGGCAACGTCGACACGAGCACCTACAACAACGCCGACCAGCTAACCGGGATCACCATGGCACAAGGGTCGGACACGCTGGCGAGCTTCTCTTATGCGCTTGCGGTTGTCCCGCTCGTGTCGCCGAGAGCTTGATCGCGTACTGAGGCGGGGCCACCGGTCCGCGACCACCCCGCAAGCGCGGGCAGCGGACAACCGTTAGCGAAGTGAAGCGCCTCGCCTCGGCGAGGCGTCGATCGACAACGATGATCTAGCTTCACGCGCGTCCGGGCTACTGCGAGTTGTTGATGTCCCTCGGCCCGATTTGCCGCGGCCCGGACGGGCCTGGTGCAAGCCGCCGTGTAGGGAACTTGACAATGTAGTCTGTATGACAGATAATGCAATACGTCCTATGTCTGCCGATGAAACCACCCCACTCGACTTGCAAATCGAGAAGCCCGAGAGCTTGATCCGGGACCGGATCGTCGGTGCCGTGCGAGACGCGATCTCGGCCGGGGCGCTCGAGCCGGGTCGCCGCCTCACCGAAGCCGAGCTCACAGCGCTCACGGGCGTCAGTCGGACATCCGTGCGGGAAGCGCTTCGGCATCTCCAGGCGGTTGGCTTGGTCGAACGGGCGCCAAAACGAGGGCTGCGCGTGGCGGTTCTCCGAGCCGCCGACGTCGAACACATCTTCGAGGTGCGCGGCGCACTTGAACCGCTGGCGACCGAACTGTTCGTCAAACGCGCGAGCAGCGCTCAGGTCGCACGGCTGATCGAGCTGCTCGGCCCCGCCGTCAAGCCCGGAAGTGAGCCCGAGGTCGGACTCGCCGTCAGCTACGGTTTCATCCAGACGCTCCTGGACGGCGCGGGTAATCCAGTTCTTACGTCGTCGCTTGGCCCGCTCAACGACCGGATCCACGCCCTGCGCCGTGTGTCCTTGTCAATCCCAGGACGCTGGGACCAGTCTCGCCGGGAGTACGCCGCAATCCTCGACGCGATAGCGGTCGGGGATGCACCGCGTGCCGCGGCGGCGTCGAGGACGCATGTCGAAGCGGCCGCCGCCTCGGCGCTGGCCGCGGTGAAGACGATTGAACCGCGCTGGCGCGATGCCGAGAGCTGAGCCAGCAGAGAGCTGTTGGCAAACGCTAAGAGGGAGATTCGCATGAGTCAGCGGCACCGCGGACACCGCGAGGTTGCCATCGTCGGCGTCGGACAGACGGACTTCGCTGCGCTCTACGCCGACCGGAGCACTCAGCGGGACGAATACGCACTTGCGGCAGAGGCTCTCCGCGCCGCACTGAGTGACGCCGGCCTCGTCAAGAGCGATCTCGACGGTCTGCTCTGTGCGCGCCTCAGTTACAACCGGCTCGCTGACGTCGTGGGGATGCGGTACCCGAGGGTGGTCAACGGCTACGAGGGCACGGGGCGGATGAGCGGTGTCCTCCTCGAGCAAGCCGCAGCGCTGGTCGCTACCGGCCAAGCGGAAACGGTCGCGTGCGTCTACGGCAACAACAGCCGGTCGGTAAAGATGAAATACGGCGGGGAGGGCGGTGGACCCACCGTGGCCTACGACTCGATGTACGGGATGACGTCGCCCGGAGCATACGTCGCCATGATGTATGAGCGGTATCGCTCGCTCTACCGAGCGCCAGACGACGCGCTCGCACCTATCGCGATCAACAACCGTGCGTATGCCGCACTCAACCCCACCGCGGCCATGCGTCAGAACCTCGACCTCGACGAATATCTTGGCTCTCGGTTCATTGCCGAACCGCTCCGGTTGTACGACTACTGCATCATCAACGATGGGGGGGTGGCGATTATCGTCACAACGCTGGACCGGGCGCGATCCCTGGCAAACCCTGTCGTTCGCGTCGCGGCGTCGGCCAGCACGGGCGACCTGACTAACTACTACATCAGTAACGACTTCTTCTTTACCGCGTGTCGCAGCGTGGCCGAGAGAGTGAGCGAGCAAGCCGGCGTCGCGCCTGGAGACATCGACTGCCTCCAGATCTATGACAACTTCACCCCGATCGTTCTCTTCAGCCTCGAAGGGTTTGGATTCGCGCCACCCGGAGAGGCGTGGCGCTGGATGCAGGAGGTCACCACCTCCCCTGACGGAGACTTTCCACTCAACACGTCAGGGGGACATACGGGGGAGAGCTACATGCAGGGCTGGGCGCTGCTCGTCGAAGCAGTACGTCAGGTGAGAGGGGAAGCCGGCGCGCGTCAGGTGCCCGATTGCTCGATCGCGCAGTACATGTGTGCATCGCCGATCGTCAGCTCCCACATCCTGGCAGGGGAGTAGGTGGCCGGTATGACTATTAGCCATCTATGCGAGTCACTTCTGCCGGCGATAACCCCGGCGACCGAACCCTTCTGGGACGCGTGCAATGTCGGCGAGCTCCGGCTGCAACGCTGTGTCCGGGACGGAGCCTTTCGCTATCCGGAGAGCCCCGTGTGCCCGCATTGTCTGTCGGCCGAGTATTCCTGGGAGCCGGTGAGTGGCGGGGCGAAGCTCTGGTCCTGGATCACGATGCACCAGAACTACTTCCCAGCGCTCGTGGACTGCGGACCGTACGTCGTCGCCTTCGTCGAACTCGACGAAGGTCCGTTTCTCATCAGTGCAATCGCTTCGGGCTCCGGCCCGCTCGAGTGCGGTCAGCGGCTTGAGCTCGGCTTCGAAGCCGTGGCGCCAGGCCGAAACCTTCCGATCTTCAAGGTGGTCGCGACATGAGCATGGCAGACCCGATCCTGGTCGAACACCTGGACGACGGAATCTCGACCATCACGTTGAATCGGCCAGCCCAGCGGAACGCCATGAACCAGGCGGCACGGAGCGGCCTGGTCGAGGCGCTCGATGATTGCCGAACTGCAGGGACGAAAGTTGTCGTCCTCACAGGAAACGGACCTGCGTTCTGTGCCGGCATCGACCTGAAGGAGGCCGGCGTGCGTGAGGCGGGGGGATGGGAGCCATCGACACCGCTCGAGCGTCGATCCACCTGGCGGTCTGTTCAGGAGGAATTCAAGAGTCACCCCGCGATCGTGATCGCGGCCGTAAACGGCTTCGCCCTCGGAGGAGGGGTCACCCTCATCAACGTCTCGGACCTGGCGATCGCCGCCGAAGAGGCATCCATCGGGATGCCCGAGATCGGGTTCGGCATCTATCCGAACCTCGCCGGGCCGTCGACCCAGCTGCGTCTGAATCAGAAACGCGCGGGGTGGATGGTACTCACGGCAGAGCGCATCGATGGCCGCACCGCCGCGCAGTGGGGACTAGTCAACCAATGCGTCCTCCTGGCGGACCTGCTCGACGAGGCGATGGCCCTCGCGAAACGCGTAGCTGTGTACAACGCCGAAGCGCTCTCATGGTCCAAGCAGGCCCTCTGGGAGATTCCTGCGCAGACGTCGGACTGGGCGGCGGCACTGAAATACGGCGAGGACGTCGGCGTCCTCATCCAAGCCCGGAGTGGGCGCTTTCGTGATGGCCTCGACACGTTCGCCGCAGGCCAGCGCAACCCGGGACAGGGCTCGCGGCCGTGAGCAGCGGAAGACTGCGTGTCGTCGAGGATACGCAGGGGCTCGCAGGGCCCGTCTGTGGTCGGCTGTTCGCCGGACTCGGCCACGACGTCATCAAGTGCGAGCCCCCGGACGGCGATCCGCTTCGACGTCAGAGTCCGCTGGACGACCAGGGGGTGGGGTGGCAGTTCCGCGCCGTCAACGCCGGCAAGCGGAGCATCGTGGTCGATGACGCTGCGCGCCTTGATGGTGGATTGATGAACCGGCTGCTGAGGACCGCCGACGTCCTGATCACCGACGGCCCCGTCCAGGAGCATCGTCAGGCCCAGACGCAGCTCGTGATCACATCGATCACCGGTGTTGGTCTTCACCGCAACGAGAGCGCTCAATGCGGGGACAGCCTGCTCGCGGAGGCGTACGGAGGTCTCGCCACTATGATCGGAGAGCCCGACCAGCGCCCCCTCGCCCTCGGCGGCGATCAAGCCGCCTACGCCGCCGGATTCGCCGGATTTCTCGGAACGATGATCGCGCTGGCCAACCGCAACCGGACCGGCGCCGGTGATGTGGTCGACGTGGCGATGTGCGACGTCGCCGCCTACATGGACTGGAAGTCTGACATCGCTTACGCCGCCACCGGCAAGGTGGTCCGCCGCCGAGGGACCAAGAGCGGACGCTGGCGATTAGTACGCGCGGCCGACGGCTGGATTGGTGTGATCTACCAGCCCGAGCAGTGGCCTCTCGTACGGCGCCTGATCGACGATGCCCGACTGCAGGACCCACGCCTCGATTCTGAGCAGGGACGTGACGAGCTAGCGAATCACTGGTGGCCGGCCATCGAAGAGTGGGCTCAGGGCCGATCCAAGCGGGCAGCATATGATCAGGCCCAGGCGCTCGGTCTGCCGTTTGGATACGTGGCCACCCTGACCGACGTGTGTCAGTCTGCTCAGCTGGCGTACCGCGGTTTCTTCTCGGATGACAACCCGTCGGCAAGCGCCCCCGTCGGTCCCTTTTTCAAATCGACCCGCGCCTTGTGGACGGAGCGAAGGACCCCGCGGCTCGATGGTCACAGGGCGACCGTCACCGACGACCTCCGCCGTCGTGGCACAGCCGGGACACCCCGGCCGACCGCGTGCCTCGCTAACGACGCTGGCCAAACGGCCGGCTCAGCACCGCTCGACGGATACACGGTCATCGATCTCGGAACCATTACGGCTGGCGCCGCGGCCGCACGTCTCCTGGCGGACTACGGCGCGACGGTGATCAAGATCGAGTCGCCGTCCCGTCCCGATCCGTTTCGCCGATGGAACCCTCCAGGCGGCGGCCGTCCACCGGCTCCGACGCATGCGGGACTAGCCCTCTGTTCGAGTCAAACAATGTCGGGAAATACAGCGTCGCCCTCGACCTCAAGTCCGAACGCGGACGGGCTGAGTTCGCCGACCTTGTCCGCGCCGCCGATGTGATCGTCGAGAACTTCCGCGTGGGAGTGACCGAGCGCCTAGGGATCGGCTTCGAGTCACTCCGCTCGCTCAATCCCAACCTCGTCTACCTGTCCCTCTCGAGCCACGGCCAGACCGGCCCCGACGCTGCTCACGCATCGTTCGGGTCGACTCTCGATCTCGTCTCCGGCTTGGCGTCGCTGACCGGATACGCGGCCGACGACGCCATATGGTCATCAGATCAGGTCGACTCTCCGGACCAGCTGGTCAGTCTTGCCGGGGCCGGCCTCGTTGCCTATTGCCTTCAGCAGGAACAACGCGACGTCCATCTCGACGTCGCCCAGGCCGAGGTGCTCTGCTGGACCCTCGCTGACGCGCTTGGTGATCGGCGGACGAACCAGCAGAGTGAAGGATCCGGAACCGCGGTCGCCCGGGGAACCATCTTGCGGGATACCTACCCCATGTCGGGAGCCGACCAGTGGGTGGCGATGATTGCGTCGTGACGAGCAGCGGGCTCGGCTCGCCGAGTTGACGGGATTGAACGTCAGCAGCTACGACGAAAGGTGGTGGGCTCAGCACCGACCGCACGTTGATCGCGGTATCACCGCATGGACAACCGAGCGGTCGCGCCGGAGCTGCGTCGCAAGGCTGCGCGCCGCGGGGATTCCGACCACACCGGTGCCTGCGACGCCGCCGAGCGTGCAGCTGACGTCAGCTTTACCGGGCGCCGAGTGATCGGAAGAAGAGCCGGTCCGTCTCAAAGGCTATCCGTTCTTAATCGAAGCACGTTCGCCGGAGCCGGCGTGGGGCGCGCGCGCCCTTTGGGGACTGACACCACGGACGTGCTCGCATCGATTCGAAGCCGGTGCGCTGGCACGCCACTGGACGCGGCGCGCAAGAGCACGGAGGACTGGGCACGCCCAAAGCGCGCCTGGGCCGCCGCCCGGGGAGACCGCCAGTCCACAAGCTGGGCTGACCTCACCATAGACGGCCTTTGAAACATCACCGCGATCTGCTGCCGGGGGGGCGGCGGCGGCGAGCGGCGGCGGTGGCTGGGCACTGTGGCCGCGGGCTTCATCACTGCCTGTGGATCGTCCGGATCCGCGGCGACAACAAGTAACCGCTCCTCTCAAAGCGGCGGAACCTCTCAAAGCGATCAGGAGAATTCTGAGCGTCAGGTACATGGTCGGCGGCCGGGACCCTCGGCGATCTGAGCGTGCACGAGGGCGCGGACGGGGAATACGGATGGCTGCCGCCACGCTGGGGGCGAAGGTGAAGACGATCGAAGGTGGCACGGACGCAACGACCACGTGGCAGACTGACTTACAAGACCTCACCGCCTCCCATAGCTGGGACCTGATAGTGACCGACACCTCCTACGTGCTCGACCAATTGAAGGCGGTGGCACAGCAGAACCCACACCAGGAATACATTCTGCTCGACCAGCAGCTGAACCTACCGAACGTTGTAAGCGTCACCTATCTCCAGAACGACGGAGCATTTCTGGCCGGTGTCCTGGCCACCATGTCGTCGCCAGGGACGAGGAAGAGAACTCCCTCTCTCGTCGGGGGCTGGCAACGTCGGCATCGTAGGCGGGCAGAACATCCCGGTCATCAACGACTTCGTCGTAGGGTTCAAAAAGGGAGTGGCCGTCATCGATCCAGCGATGAAAGTACAGGTTTCGTACGTCGGAAACTTTGTCGACGCGCAGACCGGCTACAGCCAAGCCGCGGCAATGTACTCCAGCGGCGCGGACGTCGTCTTCGCCGCCGCCGGCGGTGCCGGCCTGGAGCTGTCCAAGGCATCGAAGGCGATGAACAAATACTCGATCGGCGTCGACTCGAACCGGAAGACAACATCGAGCCCAAGACGTTCTCGCCAGCGATCTGAAGAACGTGGCCGCCTCGCTATACTCCATGCTCGAGAAGTACAAGGCGGGAACCCTGCAACTCGGCCACACCTACGTCTACGAGAATACCAACGGCGGTGTTGGGCTCCTCTTGAACACCGCGCTCGTGCCGCCGTCGGTGGCCGCTCGAATCGAGGGCTGGACGCGTCAGGTCGCGGCCGGAAAGATCCAGGTCCCATGCGTCGCGGGGTTCTGTAGCCCGGCGACGCCCTGCACGCCTGGGAACATGCGCATGAAGGATGGGCGAGATGGAGCGTTTCCGGCCGACGTACCGGCAGCGCTTGGCGTCGACAAGATCACCATGGTCTTCGGCGACCTGCCGGCCGTTGCGGATGTATCGGTCGACTTCGGTGGAGGGCAAGGTCCACGCCGTCGTCGGCGAGAACGGTGCAGGTAAGTCGACACTGATGAAGGTGTGTCTGCTTCGGCATTCTGCAGCCGACCTCGGGCGACGTGCGGGTCCACGGCAGACCGTCAAGATGGAGAGTCCGGCGGTGGCTCGGCGCCTGGGCATCGCGATGGTGCACCAGCACTCACATCGTCCCGTCCCTGACCGTCGCCGAGAACGTCTTTCTCGGCGAGGAACTGCTCACCCGCCGGCGCACGCTCGACCGACGACGGATGGCCAGCAAGCTCGCGGATGTCAGTCGCCGCTACGGACTCGTCATTGATCCGACCAGCCGGGTGTGCGAGTTGTCGGCGGGTGTGCGTCAGCGCGTAGAGATCCTGAAAGCGCTCTACTTCAACGCCCGTGTCTTGATCCTGGACGAACCGTCAGCGATCCTCACGCCGCAAGAGACCGAACCTCCCTGCTCGACGTCATACGCGGCCTGGCCGATTGCGGGGACGCGGTGGTGTTGATCACACATAAACTGCGCGAGGTACGCGCTGTGGCGGACCGAGTCACGATCATGCGCGGTGGTCGAGCGATCGTGACTGACGACGCGAGTCGATACAGCGAGCGCGAGATCGCAACGTTGATGCTCGGAAAGGAGCGCGTGCCCGAGCGAGAGGTGGTAGCGCTCCTGGACGTAGAGGAGACCGCGGCCAACGGATGGCAGCGCGGCGGCGGCCCCGCGCAACGGCAGCGGTCCTGACGGGAGGGGGCGCGGCGGGGACGAGGTTGCGATCAGCTGTGAAGACCTGGTGGTGGCCGATGGCCACGGACAGCCCCGTCTGGCCGGGGTCTCGCTCGCGGTGCATGCGGGGGAGATTGTCGGGATTGCCGGGGTCGAGGGCAACGGCCAGACCGAGCTCATCGAGGCGCTGGCGGGCCTCCGGCCGGTGACCGCGGGAGCGGTTCGCATGGCGGGGCGAGACGTCACGGCGCAGGCGCCGGGTGAGCGCCGAGCAGGGGGCGTCGCGCATGTCCCCGAGGACCGGCTGGAGTCGGGCATGGCCGGACCCAGCTGGTCACGGAGAACCTGATTGGTGGCTTCTGGCAGTCAGAGTTATTCTCGTCCGGGGTCATGCGACGCCCGCTCGCCGAGCGCTGGGCGGGGGCGATTATCCGCCGGTACGACATCCGAGGAGCACGGCCGAGCACGGCAGTCGAAAGGCTCTCGGGTGGCAACGTGCAAAAGGTGGTGCTCGCGAGGGAAATCGAATCGGTGCCCGACGTGCTGCTCGCGGCGCAGCCGACCCGAGGCGTCGATCTGCGGGGCAACCGCCTTCATCCACAGCCGGCTACGTGCCGAGCGAGCCCGTGGCGCGGCGATCCTGCTCGTCTCGGCAGATCTCGGCGAGCTGATGGCTCTGGCCGATCGGCTACTCGTGATGCATAGCGGCCGGATCGTCGCCGAGTTCGGCGCCGTCGGGCAGAACGTTACCCGGATCGGGCTCGCGATGACTGGCTGCGCCGATGCCGCCGACGCGTACAAACCTCCGAATCCCACGGACCTGAGATCAACCTCTTCGCGCGGAAGACCGACCTGGAACCCGCGGGGGCTCACTGCGGACCTACCAGATGTGGCAGGCCAACCCGCTCTGCGAACGGTGATCGGCCCAGCGCGTCGCGCCGCGGCGGCTCTCGTCCAACCGGCAACGGCTGTGGCTCTGGCCCTGCTGATCGGACTTGCGACCATCGTTGCTCTCGGCGACAGCCCCGGCGCCGCCTACAGCAGCTTGTTGTTCGGAAGCTTCCAGGGTTCGTTCAACTTCGGCGGCATGGTCGCGCAGACAACACCGTTAGTTCTGATCGGGACCTCGGTGTACCTGTTGTTTCGAGCCGGGATCTTCAACATCGGCGGCGAGGGGCAGATGTACGTGGGCGCATTTCTCGGCGCGTTCATCGCGCTTAAGCTGAGCTCCGTCCCGGGGCCTTTGCTGATCGCTCTCGCCTTCATCGGCGGCGCGCTCGGCGGTGCCGCCTGGGGCTTCGTTCCAGGGACTGCTGAATACCTATTTGGACGTCGATGTCCTCGTGTCGACCTTGATGTTCGACTTCATCGCCATAGCGATCGCGTCGTACCTCGTCGACGGACCGCTGAGTGCGGCCCCACGGGAGCACCGCCGGAGACTCGCCAGATACCGGGAAAGGCTGACCTGCCGACGATCCTGGGGTTTAGCAGCGCCGACGTGGGGATCTTCAGTTCGGCTGATCGTGCTCGTGGTCGTCGGGTTGGTCATGTGGCGTACCAGGATGGGGCCTCCGGACTGGGTTCGTCGGCGAAAACCGTCGCTTCGCGCGATATCTCAGCGAGATCGAGACGTGCGCCGTCAGATCCTTCAGATCAGGCGGGAGCGATCGCCGGAGTAGCAGGCGTCGTCGAGTCACTCGGGACGCAACTTCGCTTCAACCAGAGCTTCTCGCCCGGGTACGGGTTCCTGGGACTCACCGTCGCCCTGCTCGGGCACCTCAACCCCGTCGGCGTTGCGCTCGCCGCTGCGCTCTATGGAGCGCTAAAGGAGGGCGCGTCGCTGATGCAACTCAACACCAACGTGCCGCTGTCGCTGGTCAACATGCTCGAAGGCATCATCATCATCCTGGTAACCGCCTCCGCGCTCAGAATGCGGGAATACCCCGCCGAGCGGTGACCACGGGCGCACTCACACCCGAGCCTGCCGCGGCGCTCGGCTCGCAGGTCCCGTCCGAAGGAGTGCCATGAGCTGGGTACTTGCGGACGCCTTCCTCTTCGCCGTCGTGCTGCAGACGGCGCCCCTGCTACTCGCGGCCCTGGGCGGGATTTTCAGTCAGCAGGCCGCGGTTCTGAACGTGGCCCTCGAGGGGATGATGTTGATGGCGGCGTTTACTAGCATCGTGGTCGGGGCCGGCACGCATAGCACCTTGGTCGCGATTCTCGCGGCCATGAGCGCCGGTGTCGCGCTCTCGCTGATCTTCGGTGTGACCACGCTCTATCTTGGTGCCGACGTCCTCGTCGTCGGAATCGGTATCACGATCTTCGCGACCGGCCTGTCCGTCTTGCTCCTGGCAACGCTCTATGGGGGGGAGCGGTCGTGCACCCCAGACTTTCCCCACATGTGGGAGCTGAGCTCCGGGGCGTTCCGGCACGTCCCAGTGCTGGGTCCCGCCTTCACCGGCCAATCGGCCCTCGTGCTCCTGGCGTTTGCGCTCGTGCCGGTGGCGTCATTCGTCCTGTTTCGGACCCGCTTCGGCCTGAGGGTCCGAGCCGTAGGCGAGTACGAGCCGGCGGTCACCGCCGCGGGACTCCCGCCGCGGCAGATCAGGATGATCACCGTCGTGATCTCGGGTGCCATGTGCGGGTTGGCGGGCGCGCAACTGGCCATGGGTACCCTGGGCGAGTTCGTCTCGGGCATGACCGCCGGGCGCGGGTTCATAGCCCTAGCCGCGATTTTCGTAGGGCGGGCGCGACCCGGACCGGTGATGGCAGCATGCCTGCTCTTCGGGTTCACGGGAGCCGCGGCTAACGAGCTACAGCTCCAGCATCTCCCGAGCGAGCTCGTTCAGATGCTTCCCGTACGTGGTCACGGTGATGGCACTGGCGGTCCCGGCGGCTGCGCGCGGCGTCCACCAGCGCAGGGCGCGGCGCCGGACAGTGGCGCGCGAGGCGCTCGCGTAGGGAGGGGTGGACGGCGCGACCGACACCGCTTCCCGTGGCGACGTGAGCTGCTCGGGCTGCGCAAACGAGATGCCAGTCAGGCCTGGCGAGTCGCGTACCGCTGGCAGAGGTTAGATGGCGAGAGAAAGGGCGATGGATTGGCAAACTTCGTGATGGTTCCGGGTTCGTACCTGGGGGGCTGGTGTTGGCGTCACGTCGCGGACCGGTTGCGGGCCTATGGTCACAGGGTCTACACACCGACGCTGACCGGTCTCGGCGACAGGACGCACCAAGCCTGTTTGGTGAAAGGTATAACGACCCACATCGTCGACCTGACGGCCACGCTCGAGGCCGAAGAGATCCACGACGCCGTGATCGTGTCGCACAGCTACGGCGGCGCCGTGATGACTGGGCTGGGGGCGGCGGCCCAGCGTTCGGTGCGCACGTTTGTGTACCTCGACGCGGCGGTCCCCAACGCCGGCCAGTCGGTCTTCGATCTCACCGGGGAAGAGTTCGCTAATCGGTACCGGCGCGCAGCGCGCCTAGGGTTGATTCCCCTCCTCCCGGGGACTGCCGAACGATGGGCGGTTCCAGAGGGAGAGGCTCGAGACTGGCTGATCCGACGCGCTACGCCGCATCCGCTCACGACTCTCGAGGAGCCGCTGGACGAGATCTTGGCACCGGGCCACATCCGCCGCGCCTACATCTACTGCACGATCAAGCCCGGAATCGACGTGTTCAAAGCGTGTGCGGAGGAAGCACGCGGCTCGGCGGAATGGGCCTATTACGAGCTCGAAACGGGTCACCTGCCGCAACTTGGCGATCCAGCTCCTTTGGCAGCGCTGCTGCATGCGATCGACGGCATCGCGAGTCCGCCTGTCTTTTCGGAGACGAGCTCGGCCCGGGATGCAGCCGATCAGAGAGCCCTTGTGGAGAACCGATGATCTGCCAGATCTACTCAGCGACGTCGGCGATCGAGGCACGGGAGCTGCTTGAGGCTGGAACCGACTTCATCGGCATCTTTCCCGTCGACGATCCAGATTACCAGGGAAGTGGCCCCGGGGACCCGGTGGTTGGCAGCCACGTCTCGTTCGCGACCGCTCGTGACATCATCGAGGCCATCCGAGGGCGCGGGACCGCCGTGGTCCTGTCGCTGGGCGGAAGAGGCTCGGGAGATTCTGCGACACCGCGAGCCGTCTCACCCCCGATGTCTTGCACGTGAGTGGTGCGGGCTTTCGAGCCGATCGGGCCTTTCGTGCCGAGCTCGGCCGCCGCGTCCCCGACGTAGGTCTGATGCATGTGGTGGAAATCAAAGACCGCGAGGCGTCGCTTGCCGAGGCGGCGCGCTTGCAGGACGTCGCTGACTACCTGATCCTGGACTCGCCGGCGCCGGCCGGCATCGGGGCCTCCGGCAGGACGCACGACTGGGAGATCAGCCGCGACATCGTCACCGCGTCCCGAGTTCCCGGTCATCCTCGCTGGCGGCCTGCGCCCGGACAACGTGGTCGCCGCCGTGAAGGCCGTCCATCCGTGGGGCGTTGATTCGTTCACCTGGACAAACGGCGGGGTACAGGACGGACGCTACGTAAAAGACATTCCCCGCGTACAGAAGTTCTGTGCCGCCGCTCGCAGGGCCGAGAGTGCAGTTCGTCCGCAGTGACAAACCCGTCTTGTGCGCCGGGTCGCTCCTGGTCGACTTCAGGCTGGCCGCCCACGACACCGAGCGAGTCGCGCTTCTCCTTGGCGGCACCTCTGGCAACACGGCCTTCGGCCTCGCCCGCTTAGAGGTGAAGACGACGATCTTGGCGAAGGTGGGTGACGACTACTTCGGTCGGCTCCTGCGAGACGACATGGCCTCAGTCGGGGTCGACACGTCGCTAATAAGCCTGCATGCGACTGCGCCGACGATGGTCAACATGGCTGTAGTCGAGCCACAGGGCGCCCGCAACATGTTCACCTGGCCCGACGACGGTGGTGCGCTGTGGCGCATCGAGCCAGAAGACGTGCCCGACGGCCTAGCCAGCTCCGTCGGCTGGGCTCATTTCTGCGGCGCGACGCTCGAGCGTGATCCAGCGGGCCGCGCCCTAGGGCGGCTCGCGGAGGAATGCGCCAAAGCGGCACATTCCAGTGTCCGTCGATCTCAATCTTCGGACCGAGTGCTTCGGCTGGAATCAGTATGCCGCAGCCAACGTTCGGCGCGTGATTGATGTTGCCAGCGTGGTATTCGGTTCGGCTGACGACGAGCTGCCCTACTTTGTCGATGACCCGAAGGACCTGGTGGGGGAGAAGCGCAGTAGTCGTGGCCCGTGCCGGGGAACGCGGGAGCACCCTTTTCACGACACGCGGGGAACTCAAAACGCGGAGCTCCACCGTTCCTGTGGTCGACACCGTAGGTGCCGGTGATGCCTTCGATAGCGGCTTCATCGCCGCCGCAATGGCGGGACGGGGACTCCGCGAGTGCATGGCATGGGGCAACGCATGCGGAAACCATTCGGTGCAGTCCGCCGGCGGGCACTCATGCCCGGATAGGGCCGCCCTCGAGGCCCTCTTGGAGCGAGCCGGGTATGTCCTGGTCGACGAAAGGAGCGGGTGACTGGCTATGCCCGTACAGCAGCACGTCAACGAGCTCTTCATCGGAGGTCGGTGGGTCGAGCCAATCGGTAGCGAGCTCATAGACCTCATCAATCCGGCGAACGAGTCACGCATCGCGCGCGTTCCCTCCCCATCGGAGGCTGATGCGGAGCGGGCGGCCGCTGCGGCGAGGGCAGCATTCGATCTGGGTCCATGGCCGCGGATGTCTATGACCGAGCGCGCTCAGGTAGTAGGCCGTCTGTGCGACGCATTCGAGCGCCGAAGCGCTGAGTTTGATCGCGCCTGGACCACCGAGTCGGGGCCGACACGGTCCCACTCAGCCGGCCTAAACGCCGCCGCCAGAGGCATGATTCGGCAGTTCAGTCGCCGATGCACCGGCTGTCGCTCTGAAGGAGCGCCGCGAACCGAGCGATGCCCCGGTTGAGGTGCGCCGCGAACCGATCGGGCCGACGCTCGTGATCAGCACGTGGAATGGACCAGGCCTCTACTTGGCGATGAAAGCGGTTCCCGCTCTGTTGGCGGGCTGCCCGGCGATAGTCAAGGCCGCCCCCGAGTCGGCACTCACGACCTCGCTCATCGGGGAGATGGCCGAGGAAGCTGATTTTCCTGAGGGAGTCTTCAGCGTTGTCGGCGCGTCGAGGGAGGTCAGCGCGCATCTGGTAAGCCATCCCCAGATTGACAAGGTCAGTCTCACCGGGGAGTTCGGATGCTGGCCGCGCAGTCATGGCGATGTGCGCTCGGCGCCTTGCGAACGTCACGTTGGAGCTCGGAGGCAAGTCGCCAGCAATCATCGCCGACGGGATCCCTCTCGATCGCGTGTTGCCGTCGCTGATCCCCGGGTTCATCAACTACCAAGGCCAGATCTGCGCCGCGTTGACGCGCGTGATCGTACGCCACGACCGCTACGACGAGGTCCGAGACGCGGTGAGCAGCGGATCGCGCAGGATCCGGGGTGGGAGATCCAACCGATCCGACTGTCGATCAGGGTCCCCTCGCCTCGCGGCGACGAGCTCGAGCGCGTTCGACATTATGTGGAGGTGGGAGTATCGGAAAAAGCATCCTCGCGCTCGGTGGCCGTCAGCCCGACGACCTGAAGCGCGGATTCTCTGTCGAACCCACCCTGTTCACGGACGTGGAGCCGGGCATGCGGATCGAGCAGGAGGAGATCTTTCGGCCAGTCCTCTGCTTGATCCCGGCGAAAAATATCGAGGACGCGGTGGCGATTGCGAACGGGACCCAATACGGGCTTGCAGCCTCCGTCCTCATCAGGAGGATCATGCGTTGATCTCGCCTTGCGGCTCGTTGGGCGACTGCGCAGTGGCACCGTGGCCATCGATCCCGCCGGCGTCTCGTTCTTCGCACCGTTCGGGGGCGTCAAGCAGTCAGGTTTCGGAAGAGAGTGCGGCCTGGAAGGACTCGCGGAATTTCTTCGATTCAAATCGATCAAGCTCGCGGCATGACGGATCGCCGTGGCCGGCCTTGGTAGCTCCAGCGGTTGCGACCGGCGTCGCTTCGCTATCGGCCGCCGAACGCCGAGCGTGTTTCGCCGTGCGCGGTGCCCACCTCGGCGAGAAAGCCAAAACACACAGGTCTCCTGGCCGGGTCTGCGGAAAGAAGACTTCCGATTCGACGAAGAGAGGAACTGATCATGCCGCAAGAAGACAAACTCGCGATTCCGGCACGGTTGACGCTTGAGTACCGCTGTCTTGAAAATGGCGGAGTGCGGGCCTCTGTTGTCTGGATGCCATGGATGTCAGCAGCGGCTGCATACACGTGAGGAAGCATGCGAGCAAGTCATCGATTTGTTCGGGCTCTTAGCGACAGTCCGCCTTTACACATGACGGGAATGAAAGGCGACCGTGTTGACTCCGAGCCTAGCGACGCCAACTCCGTAGGAACGTGATGTCCCACAACACCGAGCCCGGCATCGACCAAGTCCCGGACGTCCTCGCGACGGTCGGCCTGGCTGAGGCTATCGGCAGCGCGCGGGGGAAGCACCCAAAGACAAGCGACCTAAGTGCACTGCGAGTCGCGGCGGCGAAGCCAGGACACGTGCGACAGCTCGTCGAGCGCGTCTTGCTTGGTCATCGCGGAATGGACCTTCGGGCGGTTCCGAGGATAGCGGCGAGGCTGGTGTGCGGATTGTCGAGGGTGCTATCGCTGGCGACCTCATCGGCGAGCTTGAACTGTTTCCAGACGCCGACATGGATACGGTGCTCGACGTTCGCGAGCGCCTAAAGACCGCGCGAGTCCATCTGCGGGCAGCAACTAGGGCTGCTGCGGAGGAGCTCCGCGATGTCCCAAAAGATCAACCCCCTGATGCGGTCGCTGGCGTGAGAAGGAAGCTCGTGGACCGGAGCCTCGCGGAGATACAGCGAAGGCGTAGAAGAACTCGGCGCAAAGCCGACCCTCTTACGACTTTCAAGTCAAAGGCCGTCGCGTCAACCGCTATCGCGACGGCTGGACTCGCAGTCGCGGGTACTCACGGAGCTGTTGACCTCGGAACGCTCGTCGAGGCGCTGTCTGGAGCTGGAACGATTGCCGCTGCAGCGTCCGAACTAGCATCCAGACGAAGTCGACGGATCAGCTTGGCCACAAAGCCGTTCTGGATCTTGTACGAGATGCAGCGCTCGCGCTTGCCGCGTTGATCTTCGTCCTCAGAGGCTAGCCGACCGAGACTCGAGTCCCGGTGCCGACGAGCTAGGCGATGTCGCCGGGAGCGCCAGAGGGATGCTCGCTGACCCGGTCGACGGGCGACACAGCCCAGGTGGCTTGGGTTTGACCAGCATCTCCAGCTAACCATGAGAGCGCCGGCGGGGCAACCCTAACAGCCCCGCCGGCGCGAGCGGAGAGGAGAGGGGGTAGGTTAGGGGCGCCTCTCCTCCCTTCTACCGGCCATGAGTAGCGAGGCCGATAGCTTTGTGGCCAAACGCGCGCCGGCCGCGCGCGCGGACGCAACTTCTCGCCGGACGTGCCCGGCGGCGCCGCGCGGCGAGAAGGATCGCCGTCTCACTTCCGGTGCGAGCTCACTCGGATCGGTATCACTCCTTCGGTCGCCGACGTCCCAGCCGCGTTGGGTGCGAGAGTGACGGCTGGTGAGTGCAGGCATGCCGCAGACGATGGAATTGGTCAGGCCCCGCCGCCGTGAGAGGAGGAGGCTAATCCGGCGGCGGGAGGCCTGACCGATGTGTACTGGCATGGTAGTATACCAGTAATGTCAACTGCGCACTTCTGCTGGGACGACGCCACCGTCGCGATCCGCGACCGTGAGGCGAGACTCATCCGAGACCGACGAGGGCGGCGTTGACCTGGGATTCCGATCGCAGCGACAGTCAACGGGACGGCTCACGGTTTCAGGTGGTCGACATAGCTGTGCGGGGGCCGTTCCGCTATGCGGTTCTCGACGGCACGGGCAGCGGTCCGGGACGCGTTCCGCAGCCGGCGGTCCGCAGAGCACGCCGCGCGGATGCTCGCGCTCGGAGCTGGCTACGACCCCCACGCGGTTCTCGGAGCCCGCGTCTTTCCGCTGTCCGCGCCGCCACGCGGTGAGTACGGCTCCGGGCCCTCCTCAGCCGAATCACGTTTTGTCCGGCGAGGCCTGACCCGGTCGCGGCGCGTCCGATGCGGTGGCTGCCGAGACACGAGCGCGGTGGGGGCGCGGGTCCCTATCAGGACGATGCTCGCTTTACCCGTGAGGACCCGGGCGAGCTCGTCCTCGCTGCGCTGAGCTGCCCGGTGTGCTTGACGGCAGAGTGGGTGCATTGGATGTACGGGCAATGGGGGCCGCAGCCTTACCTCGACTGCGGCTGCCTGGACTGCGACGTGCGCTGGTACTTGCGGGTGACGCCCGAGCAGATGCAGCGAATCGCAGCCCTCGACATCCTCGGGTACCGGCCCTAGCCACCGCCCGCGGTTCCGCGGCCGGGTTCGCGGGCGCGTTGGAGCAGCTATCACAGAGGCCCCCAGGTCCGCGCGTGGCTCTGTAGCATACAAGTATGGAAGCTGCCGTGCGGCGTCGACGCCCCGGCCGGGGTGAGGCGTACCACCTCCTCCGGGACGCGATCATCTCCGGAGAACTCGAGCCCCGACGACAACTCTCCGAGAACGAGCTCGCGACCCGCCTCGGCGTCAGCCGCACCCCGGTCCGCGAGGCGCTCGTCCGCCTCCGCGACGACCGCCTCGTCGAGATCGTCCCCCAGCTCGGCACGTTCGTCACCCCGATCAGCGAGGCCGCGGTCGCCGACGCCTACTTCGTTCGCGAAGCCCTCGAATGCGCCGCTGTCCGCGAAGCCGCCGTCCACGCCGACAGGCAGGACGTTGCCGCGCTGCGCGCGATCCTCGCCCGGCAAGACGACGTCCGCAAAGCGGAGGACTACGCCCGCTGGTTCGTACTCAACGACGAATTCCACCGAGCGCTGTGCGACCTCAGCGGACACCCCGTCGCGTGGACACTCATCTGCCGCGTCAGCGGCCACCTCGACCGCATCCGCCGCCTCAGCCTTCCCCAGCCCCGCTACCTCGACCAGATGCTCGGCGAGCACCGCCTGATCCTCAAAGCCGTCGCCCGTGGCGATGCCGACGCCGCCGAGGACGCGATGCGCCACCACCTCAGCATGGTTCTCACCGCCCTCCCCATCCTCCGCGCACAGCTACCCCGACTACTTCGCCGACGGACGCGGACTGATCGCCTCGCGGCGGGTGCGAATGACTCGAACTGTCGGGGTAACACTGCTCGGCCCGCTGGGTCTCGATGTCGGTCGCGAGGGGTACGTCGAGAGCATGTCGGGGGTCGCGGTTCCTGTGTGTCGTCTGATCGCGGCCGGCCGCGGGCGCGCGATCGGTGTGGTCGGGCCGTCGTCTCGGATCGGTGGCCAGCTCGAGCCGGTCGGGCGGCTCGTGCTCGCGGTGACCTGGCCCCTTCGCCCTCCTGGCACGCCCGCTCGGGTGGCGGCGTAGATGGTTGAGCTGATCGGTGCCGGCCTGCCGCGGACGGGCACGCTGACGCAGAAGCAGGCGCTCGAGCTGCTGGGGATCGGGCCGTGCTACCACTGGGTCGACATCCTGGCCGATCTCGATGTGCAGGTCCCTTTGTGGGACGGCGCGCTCGACGGCCGCGTGCAGCCGGCCGCGATCCTGGAGAGCTACCGCTCGACGGTCGACTGGCCCGGCGGCTATTTCTACCGGCAGCTGCTCGACGCGTTCCCGGACGCCAAGGTGCTGCTGAGCGTCCGCGATCCCGAGCGGTGGGAGGCGAGCTTTCGGGAGACGATCGTCAAGATGTGTCACGGCGAGTCGATGATCCGGCTGCTGTCGAGCGCCCGCGCGCACGTCGACCCGACGTGGCGCAGGTACCTCGCGTTCGTCGATCGGATGTTCTGGTCAGGTGAGGGCACGTTCCCGGGCGGCCACTCGCGACGCGCGCTGATCGACGGTTTTGTCGCGCACAACGAGGAGGTCAAGCGCAGTCGTTCCCGCCGAGCGGCTGCTCGTGTGGGACGTCACTGAGGGGTGGGAGCCGCTGTGCGAGTTCCTCGGTGTCGACGTGCCGGCACAGCCGCTCCCTCACGCGAACGACCGCGCCACGTTTGATGACCGGGTGATCGGGGGGGCGATCACAACGCTTGAGTCCTGGCGGGCGAAGCAGCGCATGCCGACTTGACCGGCCCGCCGCGGATCAGCGCGCTCGCCGTCACCGACGTCGACGTCGCCGTCTCGCAACCCGACGCGCTGGCGCTGCTTGGGCTTGCAGCGGAGACGAGTTCGCCGAGGGAGTGTTCGACCGGGCTGCCGTGAGGACCCGTAGCCTCGACCTGTCCGAGGCCACGCTCGCCAGGACGCTGCAAGGCCGGACCGCGACCACCGAGGACCAGCTGTTCGACTATGCCGTCGACGCTGTCGGGCAACTCGGCGGTCGACCCGGCGGAGGTGGGGACAGTGGTGACCTCGAGCCTGTACTCGCTGGGCGGGCCGACGCTCGCGCATCGCCTCGTCGAGCAGTTCGAGATGAATCGCTCGACCGACAAGTACCACGTCGTCGGCGTGGGCTGCGCCAGCGCCGTTCCGCTTGTCCGCCTGGTGCTCCCATGGCTTGACCACCAGCCGGGACAGAAGGCGCTGATCGTCGCGGCCGAGAGCATGAGCGGGCTGCTGACGAGACCCGCGGCGGGCGACCACCGCGCGAAAACGGTCGGTGCCGCGATCTTCGGCGACGGCTGCGCCGCGGCGGTTATCGAGAAGGGGACCGTCGGGCCCGCGGTCGTGGCCTCGAGGGTGCACCAAATCGAGGGAACGCTCGGCGTCGTCAGGATGGAGCTGACCGACCGGGACAGCTACCTGCATCTCGAACGTGAGCTTCCCGAACTCGCCGCCGCCGGCCTCGCCCGTTGATCGACGAGTTCCTGGCCTCGGTCGCGCTGACGCGCCCGGATATCGACCACTGGATCGTGCACCCCGGCGGCCGGAGGATCCTCGAGCGCGTCCACGACGCTCTGGACCTCAGCGACGCGCAGGTCGAGATCAGCTACGACGTCCTGCGCGACCGTGGCAACGTCGGCACCCCCTCGATCTTCTACGTGCTCAAGGAGACCATCAACCGCAGACAGCCCCGGGCCGGCGAGCGCGGCCTGATGGTCACCGTCGGCCCGGGCGTAACCGTCGGGCTGATGCTGCTCGCGTTCTGAAATCGCGCGGTATGCGACGGCGCTATTGCTAGCTCCCGACGTCGCGATCTCTGTGGCTAATCCTAGAGGAGCTATCTGGCCCGACGGTGCCCGCAACTGGCTGATACACGATCGTTCGACACGAGCTCAGCACCGAGCGGCAGAACCAGAGCGGGGCCAAACCCGGCCGCCACAGACCGCGCTCCGGGCCGCAACTGCCCGAAACGCAAGCGCGCTCAGCGACGTTCAACGAACACAACTGTACGGTTCAACTACGTTTCACGTGCACGACTTCGCCGAGCGGCGACAGTGCTTGGGGGTTGCTTCACCAAGCGTCATGGTGGCACGATTGGAGCTGCCCGGGCTGTATGGGAAGGCGGCCTCAGGCAGGGTTGCGACCGAGAACCAGGGGTGCGCGATGCCCTGTCCTGCGTCGAACTTCCAGAGGATCACGAAGCTACCGTTTGGCCGGATGTCTGGGAGGCCCTCGATGTGGCCGATTCGGCCGATCTCGACGTTCAGCTGGAGCAGCTTGGAGTCGGTGGGGACGTAGCCGCCGCGGACGCGGCCGGTGATGCGGATGATCGATCCCCAGGGCACGATCGAGGTTGTCCGTAGCTCGTAGAACTTGACGGCGGTCCCTCCTGCCGCGTCCGCTCCTGATGTGAGCGTTCGTGGCGATCCGGCAAAGATCGAAGGAGGAACCGCCGTGAAGTCCAACGTACCGGTCGCGCAGGCGACGAGCGATGAAGCCGTGCTCCCGGAGCGCGTGAAGGAAGCGCTCGGGCAGCTCGTCGGAGCAGCGAAGGAGGGATTGCTTGCGCTCAGCGTCGGTGTCGGGCTCGGCGTCCTGGCCGAACTGATGGAAGACGAGGTGGATGATGTCGTGGGCCCGAAGGGCAAGCACGACGCGGACCGGACCGCCGTGCGCCACGGTCACCAGGACGGCGAGGTCACGCTCGGCGGCCGCCGTGTCGAGGTCAAGCGGCCGCGGGTCCGGACCGCGGACGGCGCCGCGGAGGTCCACCTTCAGACGTACGAGCACTTCGGCGATCGCGATCCGCTCGCTCGGGTCGTGCTCGAGCGGATGCTCGCGGGCGTGTCCGCGCGCCGGTACCGGCGCACGCAGGACCCCGCCGGCGAGCAGGTTGAAGCTGCGGCGCGGTCGACGTCGAAGTCGGCCGTGTCGCGCACGTTTGTGGATCGCACCCGTCATGCGCTGGGCGAGCTGATGGCCGGCCAGCTCGCCGACCTACGGCTCCCGGTGATGATGATCGACGGGATCGACCTGAAGGGCCGCACGAACATCGTTGCGCTCGGGATCACGACCGAGGGCGTGAGGATCCCGCTGGGCCTATGGGAAGGGAGCAGCGAGAACGCGACCGTCGCGACCGCGCTGCTCTCTGACCTCGTCGAGCGAGGCCTCGATCCCGAGCAGGGGATGCTGTTCGTGATCGACGGATCGAAGGCACTCTCCGCAAAGCGATCCGGTCAGTGTTCGGTGAGGTGCCAGTCCACAGGTGTATCCGCCACAAGGAGAGAAACGTGATGGACCACCTCCTTGAGCGTGACCGGCCGCCCGTCAAGGCCCGCGTGCGTCGGGCGTGGGCGGACACCGACCACCATCGAGCGCTCGAGCAGTTGCAACGCCTCGCGGACGAGCTCGAGCACACGCATCCCGGCGCCGCCGGCTCGCTCAAGGAAGGGATGGAAGAGACCGTCACCGTGATCCGGCTCGGATCAACGGAAAGCTCAAGCGCACGCTCGAGAGCACCAATCCGTGCGAGTCGATGATCGAATGCGTCCGCCGCACTCAACGCAACGTCAAACACCGGTCCAGCGGTGAGATGGGGCTGCGGTGGACCGCCGCTGGGATGCTCGAAGCCGAGAAACAGTTCCGCAAGGTGATCGGCTACCAGGACCTCGCGAAGCTCGCCGTCGCGATCGAGCACGACCTCGATCGCCGCCGACAATCAGCCCCTCCTATCCGCGGCGCGACAGAACCGTCCACCACCGCGGTGGGCTCCCCATTCCGAGCAGGACCGATCCGCACACGACACCATGCTGCATCAATGACCGAAGACAACAGACAACCCCTGCGAGCTCTCGGCGATCAACTCCGGTCACTGCTCACCGAGCAGCAACGAGCTTCCTACTCCGAGCTCGTCGAAGTAGGCGAGGCTCAGCTCGCGCTCGAGATGCTCGTCGACTGGCTCTCCGAAGCGACGGCTCCGCTACCCGGAACCACCGACGACGAGATCCATCGACTCGCCCGTGCACTCGGACACGAAACCCGCATCGACAACGCGCTGCGGTTGTGCCCGCGCAAGGACTAACCCCAGCACCGATACTCTCACCACCACAAATCTGGGATCGCCGTCGAAGTTCCACGACGATCGGGACAACCTCCGCGTGTATCACGGCCGCAACTGATCCCGGTTCTGCGCGCGGAACCACCGTTGGCACCCGACGCGGCGGGTTGGCACAACCGAAGAGGACCCCGGTTCAGTCGCCTACTTGAGTTCTGTCTTTCTCGAGTTGCAAATCCAATGCCGCCGACTCGTCCCGTGTTGAGAGGAGATGCCTAATGGGAGGCCCTGAGCTACAAGCAGATGGTTCCTGAGTACCGCACGACGCTAAGCAGAGCTTGAATCGAGACGGCGAGCTGCGACGGCGATCGGTTTCGTACGGGCGCATTCCCATCTCGGGATCGGATTGGCGACCGAGCAGGCGTACCTCGACCCGCCTCTGGAGAGCTGTCACAAACTGGGCGGGCTGCGCTAATTGATCGCGCATGACCGACGCGAGCCAGCACAACCAGGACGCCTTGCTCACCGCCGCACGGTCCGGCGCGCACGCGTTCGCCGCGTTCTATCGGCAGTTCGAGCGCCCTGTGCTCGGGTTTTTCCTGAACGCCACCCGTAGGAGTGATCTCGCCGCCGACCTCACCGCCGAAACCTTTGCTCGCGCGCTCGAATGCGTCGCAGCGTTCGATCCGACGCGCGGTAGCGCCGACCAATGGCTGTTCGGCATCGCCCGCCATGTGCTCGCCGAGAGCTATCGGCGCCGGCGGGTTGAAGTGTCCGCGCGGACACGGCTCGGCATGCCCAAGCTGATCCTTGACGACCACACCGCCGAAACGATTGCCCGGCTGAGCTCGGGGCGCGAGGCCGCGTCGCTCGCGCTGGCCTCACTCCCAAGCGAGCAGCGCCAGGCGATCGAGGCACGCATTCTCAACGAGCGCGAATACCCGGACATCGCGCACCAGCTTCGCTGCTCGGAGGCCCTGGTGCGCCAGCGCGTCAGCCGCGGACTCCGAACTCTCCGCACACGACTAGCAGGTGAACGATGACCATCCTCCCCCAGCTCGAGCGAGACCTCTTCAACGCCGCGCAGGGGCGACTGCCCCCCAAGGCCGCAGCATCTCCCGAGCAGACGACCTCGCTTCCCCGCTCGTACACGGGACGGTTAAGGCGGACCGCCGCCGGCCTTCCTCTCATCCTGTCGGCCGCGGTCACGATCGCAATAGCGACCGTCGCCATCGTGGTGCTGCGTCACCGCGACCAAGCCACCACCCAGTCTGCGACCCCAGCCGGCCCGCCCGGCGGCTCGCCTCGTGCAGAGCTGATCCGGACCTTCGGCATTCTCCGCAGGCGCCAAACGAACGCCGATCTCGATCACGAGCTGCTAATGCTCTACCTACGTTCTCCTGTCCACCTCCCAGGGGCGACGATTCCGCCCGGCCGCTATATCGCGATCTCGGGACCTCCACCGGTCCTCAAGCGATGGGTCTACCCCGAACTGGACCGTCGGCTGCTCAGGGTCGTGCACATTCCCGCCTGGACCGCGAAGGTGTTGATCGCTCCGACCACGTTCCGACCATCACCGTCATCCCGCAACCGATCCGAGGGTCTCGACCTCGCGATGTCGATTGGGACCACGCCGACAATCCCACTAAGCCTAATCGCGACCGGACCGCAACCTGCGAGCCTTGGCACATTGCTCGCCCACGGACTCGCGCTGGCCGGCGTCGCGCCGGGAAAACGCTTCTTGGACGCGGTCTATGTCGTGCCTGACGGAGTCACGAGCGTCCAGCTCGGGCCGTTCGTGAGCTTGCCGCACACGACACCCCCCGGCGTCAGCAGGACAGCACTAAACGCCGCGCTCGGCGCGATCCACGCCAGCACGAGCGTCCACGACAACATCGGCGCCCTCCAGCTCGCCGTCCCGGTCGTGACCAGCCGCACGGCTACTGGTCCAAGGCCCGTGATGGACGGCGTCGAAACGAAAGCCCAGGCGGTGTGGTTCAACTCGCACGGCCAAATCATCAAACGGACAACCACGAGAGTCGGACTCATGGTCCGCGTCGAGCCCAAACGCACGGGTTAGACTCGGTGAGACGCGCCGCACTCCTCGAATGCTCGCCGATTAACCGCAGCTGAAGGCTGGCTCTAGATAACGCTGACCGCCGTCGGCCCTCGTCGAGAGCTGACGCCAGCTGCAAGTGAACGCTGTTCACTGCGCGACGCGTTCGACGCCTGCCGAGTCAACGATCCGAACGAAGCGGGTGCAGCCAGCCACAGCGAGCACCGGACCGAGAAGTCACCCGGTCACGGACTCAACTCGCGTCACGGTGGCCGAAGCGATCACCGCTTGCCCGGATCTCGGTCAGCTCCAATCGTCGCGGGTCCGTCTGGAAGTCGTCGAGTGCCCGTTGGGAGGGGGACTCAAGAATCTGAATCTCGCTGAGCGGGCCTTCAAGCGCCCTAACGCGACCTTCGATAGGGGCGCCGTGTCCGGGAAGTAAGTCCAACACGCGATCCTCGTATTGGGCGAGTAGCACTTCGCGACCGGGGATCGCTTTGAGCAAAACGCAGACGCTGAGGGACATACCGAGAACCTAGCGCCGGACGCCGTGCCCGGAATCCTAGGAGCGGAAGGCGCCCACTCGTCGTGATTCGCCTCGGCAGCGCGCTATCGCTTCCGTCTCGGCGCCAACGGGACCACCCACGAGCGCTTCTGCGACCGGGCGGTCGTCCGCGGTCGCCGACGCGAGGACACCGGCCCGCGATCCGCCCGCCGATAGCGTGCACGATCGCCATCCCCGGGGACGCGGGGACGCTGGCGATACCACCGGTAACAGCCTCGGGAGCAAGTGGGTCGCGTTCAACGCGATCGCCGAGCACCTCGAGCACGGACGCCGATACACGACCCGGACCAATCAGGCGCGGCGCTCGTTCGAGGACAACGCGCTCAAGCAGCGCGCGCTCGAGCTCGTCTCGGCGGCCTGAACGACGGTCGTCCCGTCAGGCCAATGATCAGGCTGGCCGCGAAGCCAAACGGCACGGCGTCTGTTTCGTTCGGGAGGAGCGCCGCAAGGAAGGGCTTGCGCTCGAGATGACTGTGTCCGAGAACCTAAGCCTGCCTTCGCTGACCGCAGTCTCACGGGCAGGCTTCGAGCGGCGCCGCGAAAGCGCCAAGCCGGTCCAGGAGATTATTCACCAGCTATCCACCAAGACCGATTCGCCCAACCGCGAGAGCCAAGCCTTGAGCGGCGGCAACCAGCAGAAAGTGGCGTTCGGCGGGTGGCTGCCGCGGCATCCATTGGTGGTGGTCCTCGATGACCCCACGCGCGGTGTCGACGTCGGGCGAAGGCAGAGATCCACGGGAGATCGAAGAGCGCATCGACGATGCGGTGCGCGCCGCCGAGGAGAGACGCCTGGCGCGGGGGCGCGGCCGAGTCGGCGCGACGAGAGACCGAGGAGCGCGAGCGCCAATGGGGCGTCCTCATGGACCAGGGGCGAGAGCGCTTCGCGATCGTTCATCGCGTCGAGCATCTGCAGGCCGAGCTTGACGCGTGGTATGAGGCCGACAGGATCCGCCGCTACTGCGATGCCGCCGACGCGGTGTACGGCGCCGAGCCTGACGCGGCGGCGTGGCTGACGTGGGCGCGTCAGTACGCGGACGGGCTTGACCCTCTGCGGGAGCCGCCACGCGTGCCGGCGTCGTCGGAACCAACGCTTGCAGCGCTCCAGGAGCATCTTCCCGAGGGTTGGCGAGCGGAGGGACCGGAGCCGGTCGGCTAAACCAGATTGTAGATAATCTACCATCCACCGTGTATATTGTCTGGACAAGACCAGTGCAGCCGGGCCGAGAACTGCCGCCACGATGCCACCAATGCGGAGGGATTACGCATGAAAGTCAGTCTCTTCGACGTGCCGTATACGCTTGATTACGAACACGGGAGACGAACGCCGAAGGAAATTATTGACTGGGGACTTCGCGTCACAGTCTGGGCCGACAAATACGGCTTCAGCGACGCCTTTTATGCGGAGCACTACACAATAGGTCGGGAGCCATCGCCCGCCCCTGACTTGATGATCGCGGCCGCGTCCCAGTTGACCACCAAGATCCGGTTAGGGGCGGCTGCGCACCTCCTTCCGTATCACAATCCCGTCAGCTTGGCGCATCGCCTGATGTGGCTCGACCACATGACGGGCGGGCGGTACGTCGCGGGTATAGCCGCTGGGGCGTTCCCCACCGATGCCCAACTGTTCGGGACAAAAGGGCAGAATGCGAACATGACCCGCGAGGCGCTAGAGATCATCCTTGAGATCTGGACGCGACGTGGTCCCTTCAAGTATCACGGGACCTTTTGGTCGATCGATATGCCGGGTTACAGCGACGCATGGCAGGGCCCACACCTGACGCCGCTGCAGCGGCCGCATCCGCCAATCGCGCTCGTCGGCGCCCAGGCCACGTCACCTTCGTTGATGCAAGCGGGCCAACATGGTTATCTTCCGATTAGCCAGCAGCTATCGACGGAGACGATGTGCCGGCATTGGGAGACGTACAGCGCTGGGGCGAAAGCTGCAAACCGGATTCCGCGCCGGTCAGAGTGGACGATCACTCGCAATTTCTTCATCGCGGATACCGATTCCGAGGCAATGGATCGCGTGGTCAATGGCGAAATGGGACGCGTCTGGCGAGACCACGTCTTGCAGACCTTAAAAGAGCTCAAGCTCATGCCTCTGCTGGCACCGATTCCAGCAGACCAGGTGACTGTTGAGTACCTCGCGAACGAGTTCTGGATTGTGGGGTCTCCCGAGACCGCTGTCGCCAAGCTGACGGCTCTTCAACGCGAGACAGGCGGATTCGGGACGCTCATGGGTATGGTGTACGACTACAGCGACCAGCCTGAGGCGTACCGCCGGTCCCTTGAGCTCATGGGGACGGTGGTGGCGCCCAAAGTAGACGCTGTGGGCGAAGCCGAGGCGGCTTTAAGCGGTAGTGGGGAAATTCGATCGGTGGATCCATGCGGGCCGTCGCGTGCCTAGTGGCCGGTCGGCGCGCGCGGGCCAGGCCCGGGACGAGGAGCCTGAGCGGGCACGCGGGCGTTGGGATGCCGCGCCGGGCGTCTTCCGGGTGGATCAGCCGGTCGGAAGAGACGCGATGGCGCGGACGGTCGTACACGCATGAAGGTTGATCTGGCAATCATCACGGGGGCCGCAAGCGGAATAGGTCAGGCTTGCGCCGAACGGTTCGTGGATGAGGGTTGGATCGTTGCGGCGCTCGATCAGAACCGCGACAGGCTCGCCGCGCTGGGCGCGCAGCTCGGCGACGGGTTGCTCGGCTTTCCGGTCGATATCACGGACAGCCAGGCGGTGGACCGAGCGGTCAGGCAGGCGTGTGAGAGGGCCGGAGCGCCGCGGGCATGTGTCAATGCCGCCGGCATTTATCCCCCGACGACTCTTGACACTGCGACGGCCGAAACGTTCGGACGCATCTTTGACGTGAACGTTCTGGGAACGGTCTTGGTTACCAAGAGCGTCGTCGAACGCATGCGGTATGGGCGAGAAGGCGCGATCGTAAACATAGCCTCGGTTGATGCATTTGCGCCTCCGGGCGGGCAGCTGCTGTATTCCGCATCCAAGGCCGCGGTCGTATCGCTGACGCGCTCGCTCGCAGTCGAGCTGGCACCTCAGATTCGCGTGAACGCGCTCGCGCCCGGCTGGGTCGACACCGAGGGCAATCGAAAGACAGGCCGGATGGTCGGAGCGGAGGGAACGATCCCCCTCGGGCGAGTCGCTCGACCGGCGGAGATAGCTGACATGGCCTGGTTACTCGCGGGCGAGGAACGCGGGTCGTACGTCACTGGCGAAACGCTTGTGGTGAGCGGCGGTTTGGTAATCCGGTGACGGCGGGGGCAAGCACAACGCGGCCGCGTAAGCACACCGTGGCTGGATCACGCCTTCCGTCGACGGCGCTTGCGGTAGCCGACGCCGATCTGGCGGTAGCGCTACCGACACGAATTTGGGTGCGGTGAAGACGGGGTAACCATGCTTGACCACCTGACCGGTCAGATACGCGTGCTGGCTATTGGGGGCTCGACTCGCCCTCGGTCGATGTCCGAGATGGCGCTCCGATTGGCGGCAAATGCAGCACGCGATGCAGGCGCAGCTGTTCAAATCATCGCAAGTCGTAGTCTGATCATGCCGGTCTATGACACAGAGCGGGAGTTCCGAACGCCGCAGGCCTGCGCATTGATCGACGCGCTCAGAGAAGTAGACGCTTTGATCATCTCGTCTCCCGGATACCACGGTTCGCTCTCGGGCATGATGAAGAATGCTTTGGACTACCTCGAGGACCTACGGTGCGACAGACGGATATACCTGGACGGGATGGCAGTTGGATGTATTGCAGTCGCCCATGGCTGGCAGGCGACCGTGTCGACGCTGCAAACGATGCGGACCGTCATTCACGCGCTCCGAGGGTGGCCGAGTCCATTGGGGGTCGCGATCAACGCCTCGCAAACGTCGTTCGACGAGTCGGGTGCGTGTATGGACGAAGGAGCGCAAGCCCAGCTACGCACCGTTGGAACGCAGGTCGTCGAGTTCGCACGCGCCCGGAAGATCGCCGAGGTGGTTACTGAGGAGAAGTCGTCGCGGCACGTGCGCTGGTAACCCTCGTGAGAGAGAAATCAGCATATCCCGAGTGCCGCGAGATGCCGTCGGGACGGACGGTGGCGAACCGGCCCGGCGATGCTCACGCCCCGCGCAGCGCTGAGGGCCTCCCGGAGTCGCCCTCCCAGCCCGACGCCGCATGTACCGGGGAAGTCGGGCTGCTATCGCTAAACGCAGGCACCCGCGACCAGGTGAGCGGGTTCCGGGGGGCGCCGCTGCTAATCGGCGAGAGCAGCGAGTAGGGCGCGAGTCGATGGCTTTGATTCATCACGGTCGGGCAGCATGCTCAGAAACTCTTGGGCCGAGCGACGGAACCGTCCGCGCCAGGTGCGCTCGGCTGCCGATATATCGCCGCAGCGCAGAGCGTCGATCAACGCGTCGTGATCTTCAAGGATCTGGTCCCTGTCCGGGTACAGAATCCTCAGCCGGTTGACAAATGTGCGTATCTCTGCTGACGACTCGACGAACTGCTTGACGAGGCGCGGGAGGCCAGCCTCCTCAACCAGGGCACGCTGAAACGCGAGGTCGGCTTCGACCATCGCGGCTTGACTTCGTTTAGCGGCGGTGCGCGCGCTTGCCGCAAGCTTTTCGAGGCGGGCCACCGTTTCGGGCGCAGCGGGTCCGTCGCTAAGCAGCACTTGAAGCACCAGAGGACCGAGGGCGTTCCGGATTGCGTACACCTCCACGACGTTGTCCGTCGATATGCTCGGCACCACTGCGCCCCGGTTGGGGCGTAGTTCGACAAGGCCCTCGCGACTCAGTTCTCGAAGCGCCTCACGAACCGGGCCGCGGGACAGGTTCAGTGTCGCGGCGAGATCGTTTTCTACGAGGCGGGTGCCAGGAGCCAGCTGGCCGGAAATGATCGCCTCACGTATCTGTCGCACGGCATGTTGCAGTGACCCGGGCGCACCCGACAACGGCTGCAACTCACCAGAATTGGACCGAACGGTCACCGAACTCCTCTTTGGCGCATCGAGACGCACCCATGATACGTCAGGTGACGCGGGCCCGCGACCCGCGGCCGGCAACGCACGCCTTTGGCGCCAGCGCGCAGAGCGCGGCGTCGGCGTCTCAAAACACGGACGCCCTCCCGACAGGCTCACCGAATTGGAACACGAGTGCTCGACTACATCGAGGAGATGTCGTGCATCCCGACCGTCTCCAACTGGTCGAGCCGGGCGCAGCCCTCTCCCAGCTCGCCAACCTCGTCGCCGCTTCCATGAGGTCGCCTGCAGCTTCATCGGGTCCGACCGGTTCGCCTGGTCCGAGCGCGGCTGCCATCCGAGCGGACTCTACGAAATCCCTTGCCGCGACGACCTTGCCCCGTGGCACCTCATCCACCGCCGGGCTGGAGGCCGGGTGTTCATCGACTGGGCTCTCGCCGCCCACGGCCGACGGTCGTGGATCTCTCGTGGCCGTTGCTGAGCCTGGTTCCGCTGCTGCCGTCGAGCGACGGTGGATCGAATCGAAGTGTACCGTCGCGCCTACGGCCAGGGCATCGTCGTGGGAAAGCGCGACTAAACGAGGGTCACGGCGAGATCTGGCAGCCCCAGGTGCACCTCGCCACTGGCAGTAACACACGAGCTGCAGTCGATCCCGGTATCCAGGAGCGACACGGGCTCGGATGCGTTGGGGCCTTATCTCGATTGAGGCTCAATGAAGCAGCGAACGTCCCGCCGAGCTGAAACCAGCCGTACGACGGCAGAGAACGCGTGCGGGCTGATTCCATGACCCGATAGCGCGACACGACAGGTGCGCGAGCTACCAGACCTCGCCCGGGGCTGGGACAGAACGCTGCGAAGTCGATGTCCTCCGCGACCAGCCGGCGGATCGCCTTTTCGGACTCCCAAAGGCTGGTGGCCATAATCCCGGTGCGATCACCGGCCTCGCGGTGAAAGATCCACGCTCCACGGTTCCCGAGTACGCCCTGATATCCGCTGTCACCGGAAGACCAACCTTGCACATACCGCTATTCTTGAAGCGGTTACTGCACAAAGCCATGTCACACCAACTGCCAAGCTGGTTGCGGGAGCGATCGTAGAACACCCATTGGCAGTCCGGGTTGGCACAGGCCTTCAGACGATGCCAGCTCCCGTCCCTGCTGAGCAATATGAATGATCAGCAGAAGCTCGAACAGCCCGTCTGTGAGGCCATCGTGGCTGACCGTCTCCAGCTCGAGTGTTCCGACCGCGCGTACCTTGAAGCGCAATAGGTGCGTATCGGCGAGTTCTCGGAGGGCTTCCACGGCTGGTGGCCGCGAGTGGGATGCGCCCGGCTCGAGCATGCTCCGGAGATCGGCGCGCAGTTCACGGGCCAGGAAAAGATCGCCGTCGGTGACGGGCGACTCTGCAGCGAGCAGGCCAGCGCTAATGAACCACCCTCTCGCTTGCTCGGAACCGGTCCGACCGGCGATCGAGGTCGCGGGTGTTGAGGAATGCCTGAACCAGCAGCAACGGCATCGGTGCCGACTTCGGTTCCAAGGCGGGGTACGAGGACGGAGCCGGGTTGGCGGGAATGTGCTAATCCTGGCTAATTGACTTGACAGGCCAGGCTGACCGGCGTAAGCTCGACGCAGGTCATGCGGGTGGCGCCAAGCCGAGTTCGCTTACCGCAGGCGATGCCGGCATGACCGCATCTCCTCATGAACACGCTTATTACGGCCGCAGAGTTTGCGGCCGTAAGAGTGATAGTCGCAGGATCGTAGGCCGACAGTCATGATCACGCTCCGCTTGAAGCGCGCCCAGCAAGGCCGACCATTCAGATACCGCACTTGCGCTTTCCGGCCCCGGGGGTTCGGTCGGTACGCCGGGGCGACGTGCAGCTGGATGTCGTAGATGTCGGGGTGCGATCTGGGTGTGGCCGCGGTCGTCCGGCGCTGTCTTGCCATCAAGCCCGGCGAAGACGTGCTCGTCATCGTCGATCCGGGTACGAGATCTATCGGAGAGGCGCTGCAACGCGAAGCAAGCTCAGTGGGAGCGGAGACTGTCCTTGCGATAATGGCCGAGCGCGAGACTCACGGGGTTGAGCCCCCCCGATCTGTCGCCGCTGCCTTGAGCGCCTGCGATGCCTTCATCGCCCCGACGACGTGGTCGATCAGCCACACCGAGGCGCGTAAGCGCGCCAGCGACGCTGGCGCGCGCGGCGCGACGATGCCGGGAGTGACCGCGGACATGCTCGAGCGTGTCATGGCGGTCGACTGGGGACTCATGACCAAGCGGTCGAGGGCGATCGCAGAGGCGCTGAGCGAGGCGGACGAAGCAAATGTCACTTGCCCGCGAGGGACTGATCTGAAGCTCGACCTCAGGGGGCGCGTTGGTATCCCCGACGACGGCGTCCTCGTCGAGCCAGGGGCGTGCGGGAATCTCCCGTGCGGGGAAGGTTTCATCGCCCCGCTGAGCGGCCATGGGCGCGTGGTGATCGCAGCGAGCCTCGCCGGGATGGGGATAACGGCCGAACCCGCGACGCTTACCGTAAACCACGGGAAGGTCACTTCCGCTGAGGGTGGACACGGCCCAGGCTTCCTCGAGCTTCTCCGCCGAGCGGGACATCTGGGCACCAATCTCGCCGAGCTTGGCATCGGCACCAACGACCGGGCGCGCCTCACCGGCAACGTCCTCGAGGACGAGAAAATCCTCGGCACGCTTCACGTCGCGTTCGGTGCAAGCGCGTCCTTCGGGGGCACGGTCTCGGTTCCGATCCACCTCGATGCCGTTGTGCTCGATCCCACGCTCGACGTCGGCGGGCGGCGGGTACTCGAGGCGGGGCAATGGCTTCTTGATACGTGATGCCGAAGCGAGGCAAAACGCTGAGTGGGGCCATGCTGCTGCTATGTGACGCCGTACAGCTGGGACCCGTGCATGGGCTCGATCGGCCGGCATCGACACGATCTTTCTGGGCACTCTCGCTGCAAACTAACTGGTCGCCTCGGCGCGGATTGGCCGGCCGGGCATGCGCCCGCGGATGTTTCACGAGAGGTGCTGGGGTGCGGCCGCTCGATCGACGCGCCCACGCGTGCTTGGTTGGTAGCGCAGGAACCTCTAATCACAGGGCCGAGCGCGCGCCTTGAGAAACACCCCGGATTGTCAACGCCGAGCCGGTCAGATGGCTCCGAGCCCGCCTGACCTGTGAAAACGCTTGACAGGTCAGATGAACCAGCATAGACTCCTTTCGGGTCGCGCGGGGGTCGCGCTGACCTCAGTCGTGGCCAAAGTAGCCGGCGATCGGAGTGATGTTGTGTCACTAAGGCTCACGGGCACGGACGCGACCCGGTTCGGCCGAGCCACGAGCGGACCGCTCGAGTTCACAAGCAAACGAGAGGAGAACTGATGATCGCGCGCGTCTGGCATGGTGCAGTCGCACTCGACGATGGCGCAGCATATGCCGCCCATCTAAGCGGGGAAGATGGACGGATGGAAGATTACACCGACATTCCGGGCAACGTCGGGGCATGGTGCCTCCGCCGAGACGTTGGAGGGAAAGCGGAGTTCATGATGTTCTCGTTGTGGGAATCGATGGAAGCGGTCAAGGCGTATGCCGGCAGCACGCCAGGCACGCCCGTTTACTACGACAAGGACAAGCAGCTTCTCATAGACCCGCCCGACTTCGTGTCGCAGTATGAGGTAGTTGCTAACGGCACGCCTCGGTCGACGTAACGGCCGAGCATGACGGGACCCTGGACGGCCGACGTGAATCGATCGCCGCTGGGGCGCGGGCTGAGAAGTTCTGATCGCCGCCGAACGGCGATGCGGGACAGCACGCCTAGCGTGCCCCCGGATCGTCCCTCATGCGAATCTTGTGCGATTCGGAGTAGCTCGTGTTCGAAGACTTCAAGCTCGAATACGTCGACGTGGGCGGGGTGACGCTGCGGGTACGGTAGGCGGCGACGGGCAGCCGGTGGTGCTGCTGCACGGCCATCCGCGGACGCACACGACGTGGCATCGGATAGCACCGCAGCTGGCCGGCTCGTTCTTCGTCGCCTGCCCAGATCTGCGGGCTGACGATCTGAGAAACAACTGGGAGCTATCTATGCAGAACTACGACATCAGGTACGACAACAAGTATGGTCAGCTGGCGCAAATCGACATTGCCGCGGAGGGTGAGGGGTATGAACTGTGGGTGAATCAGACGCTCACGAGCGTGAATGATTGCGTCGTTCGACTTGCCGTGATCGAGGGCGAGCTCGTCGACTGGCACAGCCACGAGCACGAAGACGAGTTCTTTCTCGTGCTCGAGGGAACGCTCGAGCTCGAGGTCGAGGGGCGGGACCCGTTCTTGCTTGGTGTGCATCAGGGCGTCACGATCCCGCGTGGTGTCGTTCACCGCCCACGCGCGCACGGACGCACGGTCTTGCTGATGGTCGAGCCGGCGACGGTGATCCCGACCGGGAACGATTGACAGAGTCTGCGCCGAGATGTCCGCGATCGACCGTCGAGAAGGCACGACCCCAAACCCCCGTCGGAGCTCTTCTGCGAGAGCAATCAGCTCCGGCATCAGGGCTGCGTATCGTCGCCGTTCTCGTTCGTCGGGCCGACAGTGGCAAAGAGAGTCAGCCCGCCGCCGCCCGAGAACCCAACCGGACCGGCCGGACATCACCGATCAGAACGACGGCCTGCCACTGAGTGGCATAGGACTCGTCCGCTTGGGGACCGGTCGCCAGACAAATGCGATCGCGAGAGTCGGCCGATTCGCGCTTGGGCTGATCGCTGTTTTGAGTGCCCAGCTCAGACCTGCAAAGGGACCCGGTGCCTTGACTATGCAGGCAGGTCCGTGCGGCCGCTCCGGCGTCGACCCCAGCGACCGCTCGCCCTGCTCGCAGCCGCTTGTCGCCTCAAGCAGCCGCACGGAGGGGGTGACTCCTCTCGATGGAGAGCAGGAGCGCCGTCTCAGCGGCCGACGTCGCTCTTTCACCTGGCGAAGCAAATGGCCGCAGCGGTCGAAGGCGCGCTCTTCCAACTCGTCCAAAGCGCTATGACGCGCTAGCCGTACTCGAGTTCGCACCGGCTCCCTCTTGGCAACCAAGGGGAAGTCTGCGCCACCTACGAGGATTGGGAGTTGGCGCGTGTCGACCGTTCGCGCACTGAAGCGACGGTCCAGCTCATGGCGAGCCGCGAGCAGGCGCGTCTCACCTCACGGGTGGCGGCGGCCGCCTCGGCCGGGGCCCTCAAGGCGAAGACCCTGGTCGTTGCTCGGAAGGAGCAGCCCATGGCTTCAAACCCATCGCCCGCAGGAGGTGGCCGAGATCGCGACGCTCGTCAGTTTGGTAGCGGCCGGGCTCGGCGTGTCCCTCGTCCCGGCCTCTGCATGTCACATGACAGTCAAAGGCGCGATCTACGGTCCGCTCGCGAAGAACACCACGCGTGTCGAGCTCGCCGCGGCCTGGAGACGCAACGACGACCGGCCCGTGCCCGCGCTAGCACTCGAGGCGATCCGCCGAGTACTCCCCGACACCTGAGCTCGACCGTCCCAGCGAGCCGCGACGTCTGTGCTGTGACTGCACCGATAGTGTCAGGGCGGCTGTCCGCACGCCCGGATCTTTGCCGTTCCCGGCATCGCTGACTTTGCACGGGTTTCAGCGTCGCCGGAGGTTGCCGAATCGGCTGAGGATCAGGATCAGCGCGCCCAGCAGGAGTACGTCAGCGCCCGCCGGTTTGTTGCCGGAGAGGCGGACGGCGACGCCGGCGAGCAGCGTGACCATCCCGGCGGCCCAGACGAGAACGGTTGGGGGTGGTGCGTGTTTCAGAGCCGCTTGTGCCTAGCGTCATCGCCGCCGCTCGTCCCGGCGCGGACGAGCGGCGGCGAACTGGATGATTGTCAGACGGCGGGCTCGGCCGTCCGTGGGATTGCCCACGAGCCGGTGTCGGCGGTCTTTGCCGTCGCGAGTGCGCGCTCAGCGAGAACTCCGAAGCCGAGTCCGATCGTGCTCCACAGAAGACCCTGGTTGAGCACGGAGTAAAGGCGGAACTTGAACAGGACGTCCGCCGGGAAGCCTGGGTAGACGAGCTGCCCGTGGGTGTTGTAGATCGGCAGCGGCGTCTCGGTGATCTGCTTGCCGTCCACGACGACGTTGTCGTGAAGGTGTCCGAGCGGCGGGACGATCGACATGACGAGCGCGATCCAGGCGATGAACACGATCCCGGTCGCGATCGTGCCGTTCCAGGCGCCCCAACGCGCAGCGAGGTACCTGGCGAGGAAGAACGCCCCGATCACCGAAACGATGGAGACGCCGACCATGCCGAGGTACAGATCTCCGCGCGCGTGGATCGTGTCCGGATGGCCGATCGCCGGCGGGTTGGCCGGGTACTTCAGGAACGGCACCAAGTAGATCGCGAGGAACGCCGCGGCGGCAATGCCAGCCGCCAATGTGCGCGGAGAGACGCGGTCACCGTAGCGACGGTAGAGAAGCACGAACACGACGGCGAACAGCGCCGCCCCTTGCCATTCCGAACACGAGCAGGCCTACCGGTGCGCCGAGGTTGCGCTGGACGCCCCGGCTGAAGATGTCTGGGCCGGGCGGAAGCGGCGCGATGCCGCGGGCTTTGCGCCAGGCGTCCTCGATCGGGTCGCGGGTGTTCTGGTAGTTGATCGACTTCTGGATCCATGGCTCGGCCATGATCCTGGTGAATAGGGCGGCGAGCAGGCCGGCGAGTCCTCCCGCGGCGATGCCGCGCAGAATCAGATGCTTTTCCATGAGCAGTTCCCCCCTAGTGGCAGGGGAAGCCGAGGAAGTGGCGGGCGTCGTGCACGAACTCGTGGATGAACATGCTCTTCCCGAAGATCGAGTACGCGCCCTCATCGACGCCGATGAGGTAGTAGAGCAGCGCCACGACGAGCACAGTGGCGATTAGCCACTTGTTGCCCTTGCTGATCGAGATCGCTTTGGTCCCTGCCGAGGACGGGGCAGGAAGCGAAACGGACGGCGAGTTGGCCATGAGGGGCCTCCCTTCGAGATCGTGCGTCTCGGTTGTGTGGATGGCGTTTCGCTCGCCGCGAGTATCTGACTTACGAGGCGCTAGCCTCGATCACAGTGGCGCGACCGTCCCGGTTTCTCACCGGCTTCCTCGGTAACGAGCTAGGCACGGACCATAGCGAACCTGACGCCCACAGGCCGAGCCAAACATCGTCCGATTCTCCCTGAGTCCCGGCCGGCGGTGATACAGTGCCGCGCGCGCCGGCCGGTCCGGCGTGGCGTTGAGTGCAGCGAAGTCCGGTCTGATTCCGGCGCTGTCCCGCAACGGTGAAGCCCCTCTAGCAGGGGACGAGCCCGGTCGCCTACCTCACCGTCCCGATACCAGTCCTCGGATGAAGGGCGGTTCGTGCGCTCGGTGAGTGCAAGAGCTCCTTCGTCCTCCCGCGAAGGAGGATGATTCATGACGAGCAACCCCAGGCGTTCGGCCAGGCCGGCCTGAAGGCAGTCATCTCCGAGCCGACTGGCTGAAAGTGCGCAGGAGCCTGACCGGGGTGCTCGTCTTGTGCGTCGTGCTGCTCGCGGCCGCGATCACGGCCGGCGTCGGGGTCGGATCGGTGAGTCTGTCCCCGGCGACGGTGTGGAGCGTCATCTACGACCACCTGATCGGCCATCCCCAGAACTCGATCGCCGACGCGATCGTGTGGGAACTGCGATTGCCGCGGGTGCTGCTGGCCGCGGTGGTCGGCGCCGCGCTGACCACCGCGGGCAGCGTGGTGCAGGTGCTGGTCCGCAACGCGCTCGCCGATCCGTTCCTGCTCGGGGTCTCCTCGGGCGCGAGCGTCGGCGCCACCACGGTGCTGCTGTTCGGCGCGTTCGCGTCGCTCGGGCTGTGGGCGCTGTCGGTGGGCGCGATCCTCGGCGCGTTCGTGGCGATGGTGCTGGTGTTCGTCGTCTCCCGGCAGGGCGGGACGCTCGCGCCGCTGCAGCTGACGCTGTGCGGCGTCGTGCTGGCCGGGCTGTTCGAGTCGATCACGAGCTTCCTGATCTTTCGCGGCAACCCGCAGGCGACGCAGTCGGTCCTGTTCTGGCTGCTCGGCTCGTTCGGGAACGCGACCTGGTCGCAGCTGCCCGGCCCGTCGCTCGCGTTGCTCCTGGCGATCGCGCTACCTGCTCGTCGCAGGCTCGAGCGCTGAACGCGCTCGCGATGGGCGCCGATGCCGCCACCTCGCTCGGCGTCGACGTGCCGTCGCTGCGGCGCAACCTATTCCTGGTCACGTCGCTGATCGCGGGGCTGTCGGTGGCCGTCAGCGGCGTGATCGGGTTCGTCGGACTGGTGGTGCCGCACATCGTGCGGCTGATCGTCGGCTCCGATCACCGGCGCATGCTGCCGGTCGGGGCGCTTGTCGGGGCCACGTTCATGGTCCTCTCCGACCTGCTGGCGCGGACGATCGTCGCGCCGCAGGAGATGCCGATCGGCGTGATCACAGCGATCATCGGGGCGCCGACGTTGATCGTGCTGATCCGGCGCCGGACCTACTTGTACGGAGGCACCGGATGAGCCTCAACGTGCTCGATCTGAGCGTCGATCTCGGCGGGCGACGGATCGTCTCGGACATCGACCTACACGTCGGCGACGGTGAGTTCGCCGGACTGCTCGGGCCGAACGGCAGTGGCAAGTCGACGATCCTGAAGGCGATCTGCCGGGTCAACCGACCGGCCTCCGGTCGGATCCTGCTCGACGGCCGGGATCTGCTGGCGCTGCCCGCACGCGAGGCGGCCAGGCGGCTCGCGGTGGTCGCCCAGGAGAGCGACGGTCGAGTTCGCGCTGACCGTCTGGGAGATGGCGATGCTCGGACGGGTCCCGCACAAGCGCGGGTTCGAGCGCGACGGTCCTGACGACCGCGAGATCGTCGCTCGCGCGCTCGATCGGGTCGGAATGGCCGCGTTCGCGAACCGCAGCTTCCATCAGCTCTCAGGAGGCGAGAAGCAGCGCGTGCTGATCGCACGCGCGATCGCGCAGGAGGCCGATCATCTTCTGCTCGACGAGCCGACCAGCCATCTCGACGTCCGCTACCAGGTCGAGGTGCTCGAGCTCGTCCATGGGCTTGGGGTGACGGTTTTGGCCGCGCTCCACGAGCTAGCGCTTGCCGCCCTGTTCTGCGACTCCGTCCACCTGCTCGCGGACGGCCGCCTCGTCGACCACGGACCGCCCGGCGAGCGTGATCACAGCCGCCTCGATCGAGCAGGTCTACGGGGCGGACGTCGTCGTCATTCCGCACCCGGACTCCGGCGTCCCGCAGCCCCTGGCGCGACGCCGTCCACCCAGCCGACCCGAAAGGACCACTTGATGTCTCGCCGCCTCGCGCCCCGCCCGCCCGCTGCTTTGATCGCGGTTGCACTCGCGAGCTGCGTACTCGCCGCGTGCGGCTCGTCGTCGAGTACCACCAGCACGAAAGCGAGCGCTGGCGCGACCAGCAGCACCGCGACCACGGCATCCCACTATCCGGTGACGGTCGACAACTGCGGGACGCCCCTCACATTCGACAGCGCTCCGACCCGCGCGGTCTCCAACGACATCAACACGACCGAGGACATGCTTGCGCTCGGCCTCGAGCACTCGATGGTCGGCACGTTCGGTGTGACCGGTGACGGGCCCGTCAACCAGCCGGTGCCCACGCAATACGAGGCGGGATTCAAGGAGGTCCGGGACGTCTCGCTCCAACTACTTCACGCTCGAGCCGCTCGTCGGACTGCATCCGGACTTCCTGTTCGCCGGCTGGGACTACGGGCTTCAGACCGGGACGCGGCTCACTCCGCAGGGACTGGCCAAGTTCGGGATCAAGACTCTGGCGCTCAGCGAGTCGTGCGCGCGTGTCCAGTCGGGCAAGCAGTCGGTCTCGATTGACGAGACCTACCAGGACATCGCCAACCTCGGCCAGATCTTCGACGTTCCGCAGCGCGCGACCGCGCTGATTGACCAGATGAAGGCCCAGGTCGCAGACGTGCAGAGAAGGTGGGCGCTCTCAAGCCGGTAACGGTCTTCGACTACGACAGCGGCAACTCGGCACCGGTAACCGGACCTGGTCTGTCGATGCCCACAGCGCTGCTCCAACTCGCCGGCGGGGCCAACATCTTCGCCTCGCTCAAGGAGTCGTGGACCACGGTCTCGTGGGAGCAGGTCGTCAAGCGTCAACCCCAGTGCATCATCATCAACGACTACGGCACGCCGACCTGGCAGCAGAAGCTGAAGTTCCTTCGGAGTTTCCCGGCCGCGCGCAACCTGCCGGCCGTGAAGAATGACTGCATCATCCACCTCGCCTACGACGAGGTGACGCCCAGTCCGCGCAACGCTGAGGCGGTGGTGGCGCTCGCAAGGCTGCTGCACCCGACCGCATTCGGCCTGCCGGCCCGGGTATCCTGAGTGGACGCGCGATGGTTCGAGGAACCCGGTGAGAGTCCGGGACGGTCGCGCCACTGTGACGGACCGAATGCGGTCCTTCAGTCAGGAACTCGGGCCATCGTGAGACCGCTTAAGGGAACGCGTGATTCCCAGGAGGTGACGATGGTGCCGGTGGAGCAGGACCGCTGTCCGGGCGTACTGCGGCTGCACCCCGCGGCGGACGGGCTGCTCGCGCGGGTGCGGCTGCCCGGCGGGCGGCTCGATTCCAGGCGGGATGCGAGCGGTAGCGAGCGCGTCTCGTCTCGGCAACGGGATCGTAGAGCTGACCTCGCGGGCGAGCCTGCAGATCCGCGGTCTGGCCGACGACGACGCGGCGGCCGGGCTGCTGGCGGCCGCCGGGCTATTGCCCTCGCCGTCGCACGAGCGCGTGCGGAACATCCTCGCCAGTCCGCTGGCCGGCCCGGCAGTCGATGCCCTCGTCACCGAACTCGACGCGCGTCTCTGCGCCGATTCCGAGCTAGCCAATCTCTCGGCCAGGTTCCTGTTCGCCGTCGATGACGGTACGGGGCTGCACGGCCGCAGCGCCGACGTGACGATCGTCGTCGGCGGGTCGATCGGCGTCGACGAGGCGCTAAAGGCGGCGCGAGAGGGCCGCCGGATCCCGGCGGGTCGCGCCGCCATGTCACCCCAGGCTGGGCGCCGCGGGTCAGGCCGACGGGCGTCTCGCCGTGACCGTGATGCCGCCGCTCGCACGACTGTCGCCCGCGCAGCTCGATGGGCTCGCCGAGCTCGTGCCAGAAATACGGATCGGCGTAACCCGGACAATCACCGCGTTCGATGTCGACCCGGCAGCGTTGCGCGGGCTCGGGCTTGTCGACGATCCCAACTCGGGGTGGTTCGGTCTGACCGCGTGTGCCGGTTTGGGCGCGTGCACCAAGGCAAGGACCGACGTCCGCCGCCAGGCCGCACAGCGAGCACAACTGCGCACGGCCAACGACCCGCCCGAGCACTACGCCGCCTGTGAGCGCAACTGCGGAGCACCGGCATGAGCTACATCCGCGACGGCGCGGAGATCTACCGCCGATCGTTTGCCACGATCCGGGCCGAGGCGTCACTCGACCGGTTCGACCCGGCGCTCGAGCGGGTCGTCGTGCGAATGATCCACGCGTGTGGAATGGTCGACCTGGCCGACGACATCGCGACATCGCCACGGTTCGCGACGGCCGCCACCGGCGCGCTCGTCGCCGGCGCGCCGATCCTGTGCGACACCAACATGGTCGCCGCGGGCGTGACCCGCTCGCGCCTCCCCGCCGGCAACGAGGTGGTGTGCACGCTGTCGGACGAGCGCGTCCCGAAGCTCGCCGAGCGGCTGCACACCACGCGCACGGCGGCCGCCGTCGAACTGTGGCGGGACCGGCTCGACGGAGCCGTCGTCGTGATCGGCAACGCCCCGACGGCGCTGTTCCACCTGCTCGACGTGATCGGCTCCGGAGCGCCGCCACCGGCCGCCGTGATCGGCGTGCCGGTCGGCTTCATCGGCGCCGCCGAGTCGAAGGATGCGCTCGCTGCGTCGGCGCTCGATCACCTCGTCGTCCGTGGCCGTCGCGGCGGCAGCGCGATCGCCGCCGCGGCCGTCAACGCGATCGCGAGCCCGGCGGAGTGACCGCAGGCAGGCTGTATGGCATCGGCGTCGGCCCGGGCGACCCCGAGCTGATGACGATCAAGGCCCGCAAGACGATCGAGGCGGCTGACGTGATCGCCTACCCGGGCGCGGAGCACGGGCGCAGTGTCGCGCGGCGGATCGCCGAACCGTTCCTGCGTCCCGAGCAGATCGAGGTGCCATTGCGCTATCCGGTCACGACCGGGACCACCGACCATCCGGGCGGCTACGAGGGCGCGATCGGCGAGTTCTACGACAACTGCGCGGAGGAGCTCGCTTCGCATCTCGACGCGGGTCTCGACGTCGCGGTGCTCTGCGAGGGAGACCCGTTCCTATACGGCTCGTACATGTACCTCCACGATCGGCTCTCGGGTCGCTACGCGACCGAGGTGATCCCTGGTGTTACCTCGTTCAGCGCGGCCGCGGCCGCTGCGGGCACGCCGCTCGTGCGGCGCGATGACGTCCTCACGATCCTTCCCGGCACGCTCCCTGCCGAGGTTCTCGCCGCTCGCTTGCGCGCGAGCGAGGCGGCCGTGGTGATGAAGCTGGGCCGCACGTTCGCAAAGGTGCGCGGCGCGGCCGAACGCGCGGGCGTGATTGCTCGTGGAATCTACGTCGAGCGGGCCAGCACGCCGGAGGAGCGAGTCGCGCCCCTGGCCGAGGTTCACGACCGGGTGCCGTACATGTCGCTCGTGCTCGTGCCGGCGGCACGCGCGCCGCGACCCGCGGATGGCCGCCCGGGACGCGTGTCGGTTGTCGGCCTGGGACCGGCCGGGCCCGAGTGGCTCACCCCCGAGGCACAGGCAGAGCTGCAGGAGGCCGACATCCTGATCGGCTACACGACCTACCTGGACCGAGTCCCCGTCCGCCCCGGTCAGCAGCGCCACGCGACCGACAACCGCGTCGAGCTCGATCGCGCCCGCCATGCGCTGGCGATGGCGGCCGCCGGTTCACGGGTTGCGGTCGTGTCCTCTGGTGACCCGGGCATCTTCGCGATGGCCGCCGCGGTGCTGGAGGCGGTCGCGGAGGATTCGGACGGCGTGGAGGTTGAGGTGCGTGTCGTCCCCGGGCTGTCGGCGATGCAGGCGGCGGCCGCCCGTGTGGGCGCGCCGCTCGGTCACGACTTCTGCGTGATCTCGCTGTCGGACCAGCTAAAGCCGTGGGCGGTGATCGAGCGCCGGCTCGACGCCGCCGCGGCCGCCGACTTCGCGCTTGCGGTGTACAACCCCGCCTCGCGTTCGCGCCGCGATCAGCTCGTGCGCGCGATCGCCGTCCTGTGCCGCCATCGCGACCGCGACACGCCGGTCGTTGTCGCCCGGGCCGTTGGAGCCGACGACGAGTCCGTGCAGGTGACCACGCTCGGTGGGCTCGACCCCGCTCAGGTCGACATGCGGACCGTGCTGCTGGTTGGCTCGTCGACCACCCGTACGATCGCCAGTCGCAACGGCGCCGCGCCTCGCGTGTACACGCCCAGGCGCTATCCGGCGTGAGCGAGCGACCACGCGAGGGCCGCGGGCACGTCGGGCACCGTCTCGATGCCTGCCGGTTGGGCGGGCCGCCGAACGACGATCACCGGCAGTTGGCGATCACGAGCGGCGTCGAGCTTGGCGGCCGTGTGCCCGCCGCCACTGTCCTTGGTCACGACGAGATCGATCCGGTGACGATCGATCAGCTCGCCCTCGCCGGCGAGGGTGTATGGCCCGCGGTCGAGGAGCAGCTTGTGCTCGGGCGGCAGCCGCGCGTCGGGCGGCTCGACGCAGCGGATCAGGAACCACGTGTCGGTCACCTCCGCGAATGCGGCGAGGCCTTGGCGACCGGCCGTCAGCAGCACCCGCCGTGCGCTGAGTTTGCCGATCGTGTCGGCGGCCGCCTCCAGGCTCTCGACCCAGGTCCAGCGGTCGCCGCTGCGCTCGCGCCAACCTGGGCGTTCCAGCCGCAGCAGCGGGACGTGCGCGGTGGCGCAGGCGGCGTCCCGCCGATGCCGAGATCCGCTCGGCGAACGGATGCGTGGCGTCGACGACCGCGGTTACCCTGTGCTCTCGCAACCAGCTGGCAAGCGCGTCGGGACCGCCGAAGCCGCCGATCCGTACCTCGCCGGGCGGCAGTCGGGGACGTGTCACGCGGCCGGCGAGCGACGACGTCACCGCCACCCCGCGCTCGTGGAGATCGGCCGCGAGAGTGCGTGCTTCGGCGGTGCCCCCGAGTACCAGGATCATCGCGGATGAGGCGCGTGCTCGTGATCGGAATCGGAGCCGGCGATCCGCGGCACGTCACCGTTGAGGCGATCGAGGCACTGAACCGAGCCGATGTCGTGTTCGAGATAGAGCGGCGGGCTGGCGAGCTGACCGACGCGCGGGCGGAGATCATCAGGCGGTACCTGAGCGGCGACTGCCGCGTGGTCAGGCTGGTCGAGCCAGGCCGCGATCGCACGGCGACGGCCTACGTCTCGGCCGTGGACGAATGGCGCTCGCGGCGGGCGGACGTGTGGGAGCGGGCGATCGAGCAGGAACTGGACGACGGGGGAGAGGGCGCGTTCCTCGTGTGGGGTGATCCGTCGTTGTACGACAGCACGATCGCCGTGCTCGACGAGGTCCGCGGCCGCGCTCGCGTCGAGTTCACCTACGAGGTCGTGCCCGGGATCAGCAGCGTGCACGCGCTGACCGCGCGACACGGGATCGCGCTGAACCGAGTTGGCGGCGCGGTCCTGATCACGACCGGCCGCCGGCTGCGCGACCACGGCTGGCCCGGCGGCGTGGATGACATCGTCGTCATGCTGGACACCGGCGGCGCGTTCCGCCGTGTCCTCGGTCATCCGTGCGACATCTACTGGGGCGCGTATCTCGGGACCGCCGACGAGCTGCTGATCGCCGGGCCGCTCGACGAGGTGGCCGACGACATCGACCGGGTACGCGCGCAGGCACGGGAGCGGAAGGGCTGGATCATGGACTGCTATCTGCTCCGCTCCCGCATGACCGAGTAGAGGTGGCTGTCGCGAAAGCCCTCGGCGCTCAGCGCCGGGCCGACGATGATCGTCGCGGTCCTGCGGACGCCGGCGGCCTGCGTTTCGCCGGCGATCGTCTCAAGCGTGCCTCGGACGATGCATTCGTCGGCCAGGGTCGCCCGCGCGACGACCGCCGCCGGGCAGTCGGAGCCGTAGACGTCTGTGAGCGTGGACGCGATGTGCTCGATCGCCTGCGCGCCGAGGTGGATCACGAGCGTCGCGCCGTGAGCGGCGAGCGCTGCCAGCTCCTCACCGGCCGGCATCGCCGACGCGTTGGCGGCGTGACGCGTCAGGATCACCGTCTGGGCGACCTCGGGGATCGTCAGCTCGCGACGTAACGCTGCCGCGGCGGCGGCGAACGCGGGCACGCCCGGCGTCAGATCCCAGGGGATGCCGAGCGCGTCGAGCCGGCGCGCCTGCTCGGCGACCGCGCTGTAGATCGAGAGGTCGCCCGACTGCAGGCGGGCAACGTCCTCACCCCGTCTGTGCGCGGCTTCGAGCTCGGAGAGGATCGCGTCGAGGTCGAGGTGTTGGGTGTCGATCAACCACGCGCCGGCTGGCGCATGCGCGACCACCTCCGGCGAGACCAGCGCGCCGGCATACACGCACACCCGGCAGGTCGCGATCAGGCGCTGCGCGCGCACGGTGATGAGGTCGGCGGCGCCCGGGCCGGCGCCGATGAAGTGGACAGTCATCGCTTCTCGCAGCTCCACTGCACGATCGGCAATGCCGGCCGCCAGGCGGTCAGGCTGCCGATCGGTTCCGCGTGCGCGATCTCGATGCGAACGAGCTCGCCCCCGTGGACGTTGCGGGCGGCGACGAGTGCCGCTTCGCCCTCCAGCGTGACCGCGTTTGCCACGATCCGGCCGCCGGCCAGGAGCGCATCCCAACAGCCGCTGAGCAGCTCGTCGTCCGAGAGTGCTCCGCCGATGAAGATCGCGTCGGGGCGGGGGAGGGACGCAAGCGCGTCCGGCGCCTTGCCGATCACGACCTCGAGCATCGGGACGCCGAGGCGCGTGGCGTTGTCGGCGATCCGGCGCGCGCGGTCGGCGCGCTGCTCGATCGCAACAGCCCGCGCGGTCCGCTCGGCGCGGAGCCACTCGATCGCGATCGAGCCGCTGCCCGCGCCGACGTCCCAGAGCAGCGCGCCGGGAGCGGGCGCGAGTGCCGCCAGGGTCGCCGCACGGACGTGGCGCTTGGTCAGCGCGCCGTCGTGCTCGTAGGCATGGTCGGGCAGGCCGGCCACGAGCGGAAGGAGAGCCGTGCCGGGGTCGCGGACGAATTCGATTGCGACCGCGTGCAGGGGGTCGGTGGCGCGTTCGCCCCACGCGTCAGCGGTCGACTCGACGATGGTCTCGTCGACGCCGCCGAGCTGGGCCAGCATCACGAACCGGCTGGCGCCGTACCCGGCCTGGCGAACGACTCGGGCGATCGCGGCCGCGCCGGCGGTCCCTGTCGCGTAGATGACGACCCGCCGCCGGGGCTGCATCACACGCCCCAGGACCGCGGGATCGCGCGCCACTGCGCTGACGAGCTCGACGTCCGCTTCGGCCCAACCGAGCCGGGCGCAGACGAGTGCGAATGCGGACGGATGGCTGATCACCGACAGCCGGCTTGGTTCGATCCGGCGAGCGAGCGTTGCTCCGATGCCGTGCAGCATCGGGTCGCCGCTCGCGAGCACCGCGACGTTGTAACTGCCGTTGGCGGCGGCGAGCTCGTCGATCAGCGGTGCGAGCGGGGACGGCAGCGTCCGCATATTCGCCGCGCCCGCCGGGAGCGTCGCGAGCTGGCGGTCGGAGCCGATTACCTCGTCCGCGGCCAGGATCGCCGCTCGCGCCTTTTCGCTCAGACCCGCCCAGCCGTCGGCGCCGATCCCGACGACGGTGATCACGCGAGCGCCTCCTGCAACGCGTTCACGAGTCGGGCGTTCGCCTCCGGCTCCCGTGCGGTGATCCGGAGGTGACCCGGACCGAGGCCGGGGAACGACGACGCCGGTCGCACCGCCACTCCGACTTCCCGCATGGCGCTCGCCACGCGAGGGCCGTCGGCCACCTCGACCAGGCAGAAGTTGGCCGCCGACGGCCACACCCGCACGCCCGCGATCGCCGTCAGCCGCTCCTCGAGATCGAGCCGCTCGGCCACCGCGCGATCGGCCAACGCCGCCAGCTCGGCCGGGTGCTCGGCGGCGGCGGTCAGCGCGGTCAGCGCGAGCGCATTTGCCGACCATGCCGGGCGTACCGCTCGCAGCTTGGCCGCCAGCGCCAACGGCGCGATTGCGTAGCCGACGCGTAACCCGGGGACCGACAGGAGCTTCGTGAGGCTGCGGACGACGATCACGTCCTGCAGCCGCTCGCCGGCGAGCGATCCGGCCTCGTCCGGGACCATGTCCATGAACGCCTCGTCGACGACCACGATGCGTCCCGGGCGTCGCAGCGCGAGCAGCGAATGGGCCGGGTCGAGTGTCCAGCACGGGTTGACGACGATCACGAGGTCGGCGGCATCGGGCACCGCGCGTGGATCGAGCGCGAACCGGTCCCCGGCCTCCCGGAGGACGCGAACGACCGGGATGCCGTGTGCGCGCAATCCCGCTTCCGCCTCGGTGAAGCCGGGGTGGACGCATGCGGCGAGGCGCGGCCTGAGCGCTGGGCCGAGCAACCACAGAGCCTCCGCGGCGCCATTCGTGGTGACGATCTCGTCGGCGTCGCGGCCGTGGCGGGCCGCCGTGGCCGCGCGGGCCGCGGCATCGTCCGGGTAGCGCTCTGCGTCGGTGTCGAGCGCGTCGGCCAGTGCCTCGCGGAGCCAAGCCGGGGGGCCGCCCGAGAGGACGTTGACAGCGTGATCGGCCTCGCCCGGGCGAACGTCGCGGTCGCCGTGATGGCGGAGGGTAACGGTGTCGGCCGGGCGTGCCGCGACCGATGCGGACAGCGCGATCGCGCGGCCGGCGACGACCAGTTCGACCCGATCGGCGGCCGCGGACAGCCGTTGCACGGCCTCGCCCAACGCGTCGAGCCAGTCGCGAGAGACTCGATCGAGGGGAAGCATGCCGAGCCCGACCTCCTCGGCGACGACGATCACCTGTTCGTTGGCGGCGACGGCGATCAACGGGTCGATCCACTCCGGTCGCGGCGTGGCCAGCCAGACGCCCAGCCCGTCGATCAACGTGCACCCGCCGTAGAGCACCGCGTCGGCGAGCGAGTCCCCGGCATCGACGGTCTCCCATCCGTCAGGACGGCGCGCGACGTGCGCCGCGATCCGGCCGGCCATCGAACCGTCGGCGTCGATCGCGGTCGCGACGTATCGAACTGGCAGCCCGGTTGCGAGCGCGAGCCGCTCGGCGTGGGCGCTCTTTCCCGACCGCGTGCCGCCGACCACGACGCTAAGGCTCATGCCGCGGCCGCCCGAACGAATCGGGCCGGGATGTCGGGGTGGGCGGCCCAGTGGACGTGCAAAAAGCTCGCCTGAACCGAGCCCGCGACAATCCCCTCCGGCCGAGTGTTACCGCGAGCCGACAGCTGCCATGCCGCCGCGCCGTCGGCTTCGACGGTGGAGTAGTGGAACTCGTGGCCGCGGACCTCGGCGCCGGGGGAGAGCCAGGGCGTGGCCGTGGCCACGCGGGCCTGCCGGTAACCGAGGGTTAGCCGTCCGGCCATTGCCCCGCGGCCTGGGAGGACGCCGCACATGGCATGGCCGTCGAGCTCGTCGAGCAGGTACAGCAGTCCGCCGCACTCGGCGAGAACCGGCCGGCCAGTGAGCGCGAGCGTGCGAACGTCATTGCGGAGTTCCGCGTTGTCGGCCAGCTCCTCGCCGAACACCTCAGGGAAACCGCCGGCCAAGATCATCGCGTCGGCATCGGGCGGCAGCGCGCGATCGAGCGTGGGATCGAACGGCGCGAGCTCAGCGCCGGCGGCGGCGAGCAGCTCGAGGTTCTCCTCGTAGTGAAACGAGAACGCCGGGCCGCGGGCGATCGCGATCGTCGCTCGCAATCTCGGCCGCGATCCCCGATCGGGGTCCCAGGCCGCTCCCGGCAAGTCGAGCGCCGCGCGGGCGAGACGCTCGACGGCCTCCACGTCAACCGACTCGGCGAGCACCCCGCTCAGCGCCGCCAGGACCTCGGCCGCGCGCGGCTCGCGCTCGGCGGCGGGGACGAGCCCGAGATGGCGCTCGGGCGCCGCGATCCCCTGGTCCCGGCGGAGCGCGCCGAGCACCGGTATCCCGAGCGGTTCGACGGCCTCGCGCAGAAGCTGGACGTGGGTGTCGGAGCCGACCCGGTTGAAGATAACCCCAGCGACATCCACCTCGGGGTCGAAGCTCACGAAGCCGTGAACGACCGCGGCCGCCGAACGCGCCATCGCGGAGGCATCGATCACGAGGATCACGGGCGCTTGGAGCAGCTTCGCGACATGCGCGGTCGACGCCAGCTCGCCTTTGCCGGAGGCCCCGTCGAACAGGCCCATCACGCCCTCGACCACCGCCACGTCCGCGCCGGTGCTTCCGTGACGGAACAGCGGCGCGATCAGCTCGGGGCCGCTCAGAAACGCGTCCAGGTTGCGCCCCGGCCTCCCGGACGCGAGCGCGTGGTAGCTCGGGTCGATGAAGTCGGGACCGACCTTGAAGCCCTGGACGACCAATCCGCGCGCCCGCAAAGCGCCGATCAGGCCGCTGGCCACGGTCGTCTTGCCCGCGCCCGAGCTGGTCCCGGCGATTACAACGCGTGGGATCAAAGACCTACCACTCGATTCCCTGCTGGGCGCGGATCCCGTTGTCCATCGGATGCTTGACCTTCGTGACCTCGGAGACCAGGTCTGCCACCTCGACGAGCTCCGGCGCCGCATCGCGGCCCGTGATGATCACGTGCTGGAAGCCAGGCCGGTCGCGGATCGTCGCCACCACGTCTGCGACGTCGATCCAGCCCCACTTCACCGGGTAGGTGATCTCGTCGAGGAGCAGGAACTCGTAGCGCTCCTCCCCGATCGCGCGCTTGACTTCGGCCCAGCCCTCCTTGGCGAGGTCAGCCGACTCGTCCAGATCCTTCGAGAGCCACGACCAGCCGTCGCCCATCTTCTCCCAGTCGATCCCGCCCAGAGCGGCCGCAGCCTTCGCCTCGCCGACCTTCCATTTGCCGGACTTGACGAACTGGAACACCCCGCACCGATAGCCGCGCGCCCACGAGCGCATCAGCATTCCGAACGCCGACGTGCTCTTGCCCTTGCCGTGCCCGGTCAGCACGATCACCAGCGGCCGGTCGCGGGGCTTGCGGCGTCTCGGGTCAGCGCTGCCGCGGTCCTCGCTCATGCCACCCTCCCAAGTGTGTGGAGCTCGGCCCGCGCGGCGGCCGCCAGCTCGCCGGTGAGCCCGACGCGCACCGGTCCATCCTCGGTGTCGATCACCTGAACCGCGTCGGCGGCGCGGCCGAGCGACGCGGCGGCGGCGCGAACGGTGCCGTCGCGATCGGCGACGCGGCCGTCGGTGAGCACGATCGCGATCGCGCGCCGACGAGGATCGCGGGCACGCTCCCGGCGAATCAGATCTTCGGCGGCCTTGAGGCCGTTCGGCGAGCGGCGTCCGTCCCCCCGTGGGCAATGCGCGCAGCGCCTCGGCGGCGCGCTCGACCGGCGCTCCGGGCGCGACCAGCACCTCGGCGGCCGCATCGCGGAAGGCGATCACCCCAACCCGGTCACGCCGCGCATAGGCGTCGCGCAGCAGGCCGATCAGGGCGCCCTTTCACGCGGGCGGCCTTCCGGCGCGCGCCCATCGAGCCGCTCGCGTCGACGACGAGGCAGAGGAACGCACCCTCGCGACCGGCACGCACGTGCTCGCGCACGTCCTCCGCGTCGCGCGCCGAGCAGGCGCGCGCGCAGCGTCGCCGACGATCGCGAGGTCGTCGGAGCCCGGCGACGCCGGGCGGCTGTCGATCGCGCCCGCGTCCGTCGCCGGCGCTGCGTGCGCGCCCGCCCGCCGGCCCGTGGCCGCGGCCGGGCAGCGCGAGCGCCCGCTGCGGCAGCTGTGCCGCGACGGGCGCGTCGACGCGCTCGGGGGCCAGCCCGCCCTCTGGTCGCGGGTCACCCTCGGACCGATGATCGTCATGCGGAGGCGGGTCGTCGTGCGGCGGTGCGGATCGCGTTCCGGCGGCGGATCGTCGAGCGCCCGCTGGAGCTCGATCATCGTCCGGTGCGTGGCCTTGGAGCGGGTCGCGGCGCCGCCGGTGGAACAGCGCGAGCTGCGGCGGCACGCCGCACATGCGCCTCACCGACCTCCTCGGCGCCATCGAGCGCCGCGAGCGCCCGCGCCGCGCGGGCGGTGACGATGTCGCCCGCGGACGCCGTCGACACCGAGCGCCGCGCACGCGCCGGTGATCCGCATCAGCTCCCGCTCGGGTAGGCGGACCGAATCCAGGCGCGCCCGCGCCGCCGCCAGTCGTTCGGACAGCTCCGTCTCGGCGGCGCTCCAGTCCTCGGCGAATGCATCGGGATCGGACTCGAATCGAAGCCGGCGCCGCACGATCTCCGCGCGCACCACGGGTTCGCCCGGCGTCGTGACCTCGACCCCGAGACCGAACCGATCGAGCAGCTGCGGGCGCAAGTCGCCCTCCTCGATGTTCATCGTCCCGACGAGCAGGAACCGCGCCTCATGCGTGACCGAGACCGCCTCGCGCTCGACGCGGGCCACGCCGGTGGCGGCGGCGTCGAGCAGCGCGTCGACGAGGTGGTCGGCGAGCAGGTTGACCTCGTCGACATAGAGGATCCCGCCGTGCGCCCGACGGAGCAGGCCCGGCTCGAACCGGTGCTCGCCACCGGCCAGCGCTTCCCTCAGGTCCAGTGATCCGACCAGCCGATCGAGCGTCGTGCCGAGGGGAAGCTCGACCAGTGGCGCCGGCGCGAGCAGCGAGGCGAGGCCGCGGACGGCGGTGGTCTTGGCCGTGCCCCGCTCGCCGCGGACGAGCACCCCGCCGACGTCGGGCGCGACCGCATTGATCAGCAGCGCCTCGACCAGCTGCTCCTGGCCGACGATCGCGCTGAGCGGAAACGCTGCGTTCATGCCGAGGCCTCCTCGAGCTCGCCCTCGAGCGACAGGAAACGCTCGCGTATCGCGCCGAGCGTGTCGTCGCCGGGCGCACCCCACATACCGCGATCGGCGGCCTCGAGCAACCGCTCGGCGATCGCCCGCGCCGCCCACGGATTCGAGCGCGACATGAACTCGGCGACGGAGGGGTCGAGCAGATACCGCTCCGCGACCTGCTCGTACATCCAGTCGTCGGCCACGCCGGCCATCGCGTCGTAGCCGAACAGGTAATCGACGGTCGCCGACAGCTCGGCCGCGCCCTTGTAGCCGTGGCGGATCATCGACGCGATCCAGCGCGGGTTGGCCACGCGAGCCCGGAACACCCGCCGCGTCTCTTCGGTCAACGTCCGCGTCCGCACCCGCGTCGGATCCGAGCTGTCGCCGAGATAGGCGGCAGGCTCGCGGCCGCTCAGCGCTCGCACGGTCGCGACCATTCCGCCGTGGTACTGGTAGTAGTCGTCGGAGTCGAGGATGTCGTGCTCGCGCGAATCGACGTTCTTGACGGCGAGCTCGATGCGCGCGTACTGGTCGCGCATCGCATCCTGGGCGGCCGCGCCGTCGAGTCCGCGGCCGTAGGCGTACCCGCCCCACGCTTCGTACACCGCGGCGAGATCGTCGTCGCCGCGCCAATCCCGCGCTGTCGAGCAGCTGCAGCAATCCCGCACCGTAGGTGCCCGGCTTTGAGCCGAAAACGCGCGTGGTCGCGCGGCGCCACGAGGCGTCGGCGCCAAGCTCCAGCGCGAGACGTGCGGCGTCGGCGCGGGCGTGCGCCGCCACGTAGTTCTGCGTCATCGGGCTCGTCGAGCTTCGCGACGGCGGCGACGGCGTCGTCGAGCAGCGTCACCAGGTGCGGGAACGCGTCCCGGAAGAAGCCGCTGATCCGGACCGTGACGTCGATCCGTGGGCGGCCGAGCTCGTCGAGCGGTATGACCTCGAGCCCGGTCACGCGCCGCGACTGCGGATGCCAGGTCGGCCTGACCCCGAGCAGCGCCAGGATCTCCGCGACGTCGTCGCCGTCCGTCCGCATCGCGGCCGTGCCCCAGGCGACCAGGCCGACCATCCTCGGCAGCTCGCCCGTGTCTTTCAGATGGCGCTCGAGCAAGCGCGTCGGCGAGCCGCTGTCCGACCTCCCAGGACAGCTCGGACGGGAGGGCTCGCGGATCGACCGAGTAGAAGTTGCGCCCGGTCGGCAGCACGTCTGGCCGACCCCGCGTCGGCGCTCCCGAGGGGCCCGACTCGACGTGGCGGCCGTTCAGCGCGCGCACGATCGCGGTCAGCTCGTTCGGGGTCCGGCGGATCCGCTCCACGAGTTCCGCAGCCCCCGGGTGCTCCAGTGCATCCGCGTCCTCATCGGGGGTGGTTCCGAGTATCGCCGCGACCAGGCCGCGCAGCTGCTCGCCCTCCGGAGCGACGCCGAGGATGTGGAGGCCGTCCTTGATCTGGATGTCCTTGATCTCGCACAGGTAGCCGTCGATGTGCGAGACCAGCTCACCGAGGTCATCCGGTCGCTGCGCGATCTCCAGCTCGGCCTGCAGGTTGGCGCGCTCGATGGCCGCCCAGATCCGCGTGGCGAGCGCCGGCAGCTTGCTCGGGTCGAGCACCTCCAGCCGCGCGTAGTCGTCGAGCAACGTCTCGAGCTCCGCCAGCTCGTCGTAGCTGCCCGCGCGCATCATCGGCGGGACGAGGTGATCGACGATCAGGGCATGCGCGCGCCGCTTGGCCTGGACGCCCTCACCCGGGTCGTTGACGACGAACGGGTAGATCAGCGGGATGGCGCCGAGCGCGGCGTCCGGCGCGCACGCGGGCGACAGCGCGAGCATCTTGCCCGGCAGCCATTCGAGTGTCCCGTGCTTGCCGAGGTGAACGATCGCATCGGCGCCCCACACCTGGTCGATGTAGCGATAGCAAGCGAGGTAGTGGTGGGTCGGAGGAAGCTCCGGGTCGTGGTAGATACCGACCGGGTCCTCGCCGTACCCGCGTGGCGGCTGGATCGCCACGAGCACGTTGCCGAGCTCGAGCCCCGCCACGATGAACTCCTCACCGTCGACGAAGTACTCGCCCGGTGGCGGTCCCCACTTTTTCTCGATCTGCTCGCGGAGCGCGGGGGGAAGAGTCCCGTACCAGTCCGCGTAATCGCCGACCGGGTAGCGGAGGGTCGCGTTCGCGAGATGCTCGTCGGTGAGGAACTCCGGATCGTGGCCGCCCGCCGCGATCAGCGCGTGCATCAGCTCGTCGCCGTGCGAGAAGCCATGCTCGACCCGCATCCCGTCGCGCTCGAGCGCGTCGAACAACCGCAGCGCACTGGCCGGCGTGTCGAGTCCGACCGCCATACCGATCCGCGCGTGCTTCGTCGGAAAGGCGGTCAGCAGCAGCGCGACTCGGCGCTCGGCGGGCTCGATCTGTCGCAGACGTGCGTGGCGGACCGCGAGACGCGCGACGCGGGTGCAGCGCTCGGGATCAGCCACGTAGTGAGGGACGGGCACGCCGACCGGCGAGTCGTCGGCGTCCCGCTCCTTGAACGAGATCACCCCCGCCAGCAGACGACCGTCGAACTCGGGTATCGCTACCTGCGTGGCGGCGTCGAGAGGCTGGAGTCCTGAGTCAGACTCGAGCCACGCAGCCCGCGACGAGGTGGCGCACACGGCCTGCAGCACGGGCACGTCGAGTGCGGCGAGCGCCGAGGCATCCCAGTGCTCAGCGTCTGCGGCGCCGGACCCACCGGTGGCGAGCATCGTGGTGATGAGAGCGTCGATGCGTCCATCGAGCAGATCCAGCACGGGCACGTCGCCGTCTGCGTCGCGGCCGCAGGCTGTAGCTCCAAGTGGCCAGGACGCCGGCTCCCTCTTCGCGGATCGCGTCGCACAACGCATCCACGAAGTCCGTGTTGCCTGTGAGGAAGTGCGAGCGGTAAAAGCAGATCCCGATCGTCGGGGCGCCGTTCGAGGCAGGATCGTCGCGGTAGGTGCCGAGGTCGGGCACCTCATGCGGCGGCTCGAAACCGTGACCATGCAACAGGAACGTGTCGGCGAGGAATCGCAGCAGCTGCTCGATGTTCTCGACGTCGCCGTGGCGCAAATATTCCCCTGCCTCGGCGACCGCTCCCGTCGGCGAGGTCGACAGCGCGGTCATCTCCGCGTCGGGCTCGGCCTCGCCGCCGAGCGCGAGCAGCACGATGCCCTGCTCGGCACACCGTCGTGCCAGCAGGTCAAGCCCGTCCGGCCAGCCGCGGCGGCCGCCGAGGATCCGGCACAGAACCACCCGTGCGCCGGTGAGCACGTCCCCGATGAACGCCGCCGGGATCGACCGTGTTCGCCGGGTTCGCGCACCGAACCTCCGGGAAGTCGTCGGGGAGCCTTCGGACCGCGGCCGCGGTCGCGAGGATCTCGGTGTCAGCTGTGGTCACGAAGCGCAGCAACGCGTCGCACCTCCGGGTAGATGGTGGGAAGGTCTGCCGGCGCGCCGCGTTCGATCAGCTCAGTCAGCCGGGCGGTGTCGACGTGGTCGGCGATCAGGTCGCCGAGAACGTCGAGTCGGTGCTCGCGGCGGGCGGCGAAGGGCTCGGACCCGGGCACGAACCGTCTGTGTCTGTTGCTCGCAACTCGGGAGAGCAGCGCGCGGCGGAACGCGTCGTGCTCGAGCACGCCATGCCACGAGGTCCCGATCACCGACCCGGCGACGCAGCCCTCGTCCTCGATCACCGGCTCACCGCCGAGCCGCTCGACGCGACCGTGCCGAATCTCGTACCCGGATGCGCGCGTGCCGAGCCAGAGTGAGACGCCGGTCTTGCGGCGCAGGATCTTCTCGGGTTCAAATCGCGTGGTTACCGGCAGGAGCCCGAGGCCGGCGACGCGTCCTCGATGTGACTCGATGTCGTCCTCGATCGCGTCGCCGAGGAGCTGGTATCCGCCGCAGATCCCGAGGATCGGGTCGCCCGCGGCCGCCCGGTTTGTCAGCGCTTCGTCGAGACCGTCGGCTCGGAGTCGCTCGAGGTCCTCGACCGTCGCCTTCGTCCCCGGGATCACGACGAGGTCGGCGCGAGCGATGTCGGCCGGCGAACGGGTAAAACGGACGCGGACGCCGGGCTCGGCCGCCAGCGCGTCGGCGTCAGTGAAGTTGCTGATCCACCGCAGACGGATGACCGCGACGTCGAGCGTGTCCGGGCCGGCCGCCGGCAGCTCCGGGCGGCGCGCGTCGAGCGCCAGCGAGTCCTCGACGTCCATCCACAGCCCTTCGGCGAACGGCAACACCCCGAGGGTCGGTCGGCCCGTGAGACGCTCGAGCTCGTCGAGCCCCGGCGCGAGGAGCGACTGCTCGCCACGAAACTTGTTGATGACGAACCCGGCCACGTGCGCCTGGTCGGCCGAGCTCAGCAACGCGAGCGTTCCGAACAGCGACGCGAATACGCCGCCGCGGTCGATGTCGGCGACGAGCAACACTGGCAGGTCCGCCTCGCCGGCCAGCCACATGTTCGTGAGATCGGCGTGACGGAGGTTGATCTCCGCCGGGCTGCCGGCACCCTCGCACACCACGACGTCGTAACGGCCGCGGAGGTCGGCGAGCGCGTTCGCGACGATCGGTCGCAGCTCGCGCTTCATCTGTCCGTACGAGCGCGCGTCCGCGTCGGCGTACGGCGTGCCCATCACGATCACCTGGCTGTGGCGCTCGCCCGACGGCTTGATCAGGATCGGGTTCATCGCCGCCTCCGGCTCAAGACCGGCGGCCGCCGCCTGCACCGCCTGTGCCCGGCCGATCTCGGCGCCGTCAAGCGTCACGACCGAGTTCAGCGACATGTTCTGCGCCTTGAACGGTGCGACGCTGACGCCTTGCCGGGTCAGCCAGCGGCAGATACCCGCCGTTACGACCGATTTCCCGGCGTCCGAGTGGGTGCCGCAGACGAGCAGCGCGCCCTTCACCTTGCTCTCCTCACCGCGGCGCACGCCGACGCGAGCAGCGCGGCGGCGAGTCCGACCGCTCGCGAAAGGCGGTTCGCGCGTTCGATGTCGGTTGGGGCTGCCGGGCGTCCGTCGCCGAGGCGCGGCCGGTCCTCGACCCGTCCGTGGTAGGCGAGCGGGCCGCCGAGCGTCAGCCCGAGCGCGCCCGCGAAGGCCGCCTCGGCCCGGCCCGCGTTCGGGCTCGGATGAGCGGCTCCGTCCCGGCGGATGACTCGTGCCGTGTCCGCGGGTGACCCGCCGACGAGCGGCGCGGCGAGGCACGCGAGCCCCGCGGTGATTCGCGCCGCGGGCCAGTTGATCGCGTCGTCGAGGCGCGCCGCCGCCCAACCGAACTGTGCGTAGCGCTCGTCCCGGTGGCCGAACATCGCGTCCAGCGTGTTGATCGCTCGGTACGCGGCGACACCGGACGACCCGGCTACTGCGCCCCAGAACAGCACACCGATGATGGCGTCGTTCGTGTTCTCGGCGACGGACTCGACGACGGCACGCGACAGATCGGCCTCGTCGAACTCGAGCGCGTCACGACCGCAGAGGGATCGGAGTCGCTCACGCGCGGCCAGGAGATCGCCTCGCTCGATCAGCTCGCTGACCACCGCGGCCTCGCGGCGCAGCGAGCGGCCGCCGAGCGCCGCCCAGGTCACGAACGTCAGCGACGTACGCGACCCGACGGCCGCCGCGGCGGCCACGAGCACCGTGGTCACGATCGCGCCGCGGACGCGGCTAGGCGCATACGCGACCCGCTCGAGCGCCGTGGCGACCCGACCGAACCCGGCGACCGGGTGCCACCGATCCGGGTCGCCGGCTACGAGGTCGAGCGCGTACCCGGCCAGCAGCGGCGATCCGTTCACTCGACGCTCCCGTCGCTCGGCGCACGGCAGTTGACGCGGGTCACGGTCCAGAGGCCGTCGTGCGCGTGCAGCTCGGTGATGGCCAGCGGCCCGACGTCGATCCGCCAGAACGCCAGCGGCGGTGCACCAAGCGCGTGAACGAGCGATGCCTTGATGACGCCGGCGTGGGTGACCGCGACCGTGTATCCGTCGGCATGAGCAGCCGCGTCCTCGAGCCAATCCACCACCCGCTCGGAGAACGCCGTGAGGCTCTCGCCGCCATGCGGGTCGGCGTCGGGGTCGGTCATCCAGCGCTCAGCGGCGGCGGGGTCCTCCGCGTGAACGTCGGTGAGCGTCCGCCCGGCCCACGCACCAAAGTCACACTCGGCGATCCGCGGCTCGAGCCGAGGCGCGAGTCCGGCCGCGCCCGCCGTCTCGCGGCAACGGCGGGCCGGGCTGCTCACCGCGTCGCACCGGCTCGGCAGCCGGCTCTCCAGCTTCGCGGCCGCGGCGGCGCCTCGCTCGTCGAGCGGCTCATCGGTGGGAAACGCCGCGCGCCGGGTCGCACCCGTCGGCGCGTGACGCACCAGCAGCAGTCGCCTCACGTCGATGCGGAGTGATCCAGCGGCGGCGCGGCGTACATCGAGGAGGACCTCCTGGGGATCTTGCGTCCCGTTGCTCGGAAGAGTTCGCGGCGAGCGAGTTCCTGACTCCCGGAACGGATCGTTCCGGTCACAGTGGCGCGACCGTCCCGGACTTTCACCGGGTTCCTCACGCCGCCACGCTTGACCGGGCAGATACTACTGTTGCTGGCCATGCCCGATCGCTTCGTCCGCCCGCCGACCCCGGAGGGCTTCGACCCATCTCGGGCCGCGCAGCGGGCCGCCGATCCCCGCGGCTGGCGCTACGACGACGCTCGTCGGCAATGTGTGTATGACGTCATTGCCGAGCGCCGGGACGTCCGCAGATTCCGCGCCGACGACGTCGACGGTTCGCTGGTGGAGCGCGTCCTCGCTGCGGCTCATCGCGCGCCCTCGGTCGGACTGATGCAGCCGTGGCGGTTCATCGTGATCCGTTCGTTGGAGACGCGGAGTGCCGTTCGCGCGTTCGCTCAGCGAGAGCGGCTCCGTCAGGCGGACCGATTCGATGAGCGAGCACGCCACTTCCTGGACCAGAAGATCGAAGGAGTGGTCGAGGCGCCCGTCGGGGTTTGCGTCTGCTGCGACCACGGGCAGATCGGCGAGGAGATCCTCGGACGGGCCACGATCCCGGACACCGACGTCTACAGCACCGCGTGCGCGATCGAGAACCTGTGGCTGGCCGCCCGCGCCGAAGGCCTCGGCGTTGGCTGGGTGAGCTTCTACCGGCCGGAGGACCTGCGACAGATTCTCGGGCTGCCGATGCGGGTCGACCCGATCGCCTACCTATGCCTCGGCTGGCCCGACGAGCAACCGGTCCGGCCAACGCTCGAGACAGTCGGCTGGTCGTCCCGGCTACCGCTCAAAGACGTCGTCATGGCCGAACGGTGGCAAGGCGACGATGGAAAGCTCGCCGTTGATGGCGGTGCGCTGAACCGAACCGCCGGCATCTCGGCGCGGGACCGGCTCGACCAGCTCGTCAAGCCCGCCGGCAGCCTCGGTGCTCTCGAGGCGCTGATCGAGCGGTGGGCGCTCATCACCGGATCGCCACCCCCGGAGCGGCTGCACGCCGGAGTACTCGTGTGCGGCGCCGACCATGGCCACGTCGAGCGGGGGACGAGCCTGTTCGACGGTATCGTCTCGGCCCAGGTCGCCGCCGCCGCGGCGCGCGGTGAAACCGCGCTCGGCGTCCTTTCCACCGGCGGCGACCACCAACTTCTGATCGCCGACGTCGGTTTGCGGGGGCCGACTCCGGCCGGTGTCCGCGACGTGAAGGTGGGGGAGGGAACCAACGACATGACTGTGGGCCCGGCTCTCTCGGATGAGGCGGTGGGGGCGGCCCTCCGGGTCGGGGCCGAGCTCGCGGGCGAGCTGGCTGCGAGCGGGGTCGACTGCCTCGCGCTCGGCGAGATCGGCATCGGCAACACCACCACCGCGGCTGCGCTTGCGTGCGCGCTTCTCGGTGCGCCTATTGAGCGGATGGTGGGACGCGGGTCCGGGCTCGACACCGCCGGAATCGAACGCAAGCGCGCCGCGGTCCGTGCCGCGCTCGAGCGGCACGGCTCGCCGCTGCCGGCGCGCGATGCGCTGCGTGCCGTCGGCGGGCTCGAGTTCGCGGCCCTAGCCGGCGCGGTGGGCGCGGCGGGAGCGCTGCGCCTCCCGGTGGTCCTCGATGGATTCGCGGTGGCCGTGGCCGCGCTGGCTGCGGTCCACCTCGATCCGATGGCCGCCGAGTGGCTGATCGCCAGCCACCTCTCCGCCGAGCCCGGGCATCGGATCGTCCTCACCGAGCTCGGGCTGGAACCGCTGGTCGATCTGCGGCTACGGCTCGGCGAGGCGTCCGGTGCGCTCATCGCGCTGCCGATCATCGCCGCAGCCGGCGCGCTGCACCGCCGAATGGGAACGTTCGAGGAGGCCGGTGTCGCCGGGTCAGGCTGACGCGCCAGCCTCCGTGGCGGCGAATGCCCAGGTTGGCTTCGGCGGCCGCCTTTTCGGTGGGTTGCTCGGCGCGATCGCCTTCCTGACAATCGTCCCGCTGCCCGGTCGGTTGTCGAGGGCCGTCGCGCCCGACCTCGATGCGGCGGTTCCCTGGTTCCCAGTCGTCGGCGCTGCGGTGGGCGCCGCCGCCGGCGGGATCCGCGCCGGCTTCGATCCATTGCTCGGCCACGGACCGAGCACAGTGCTCGCGATGATCACGTTGGTCGTCGTGACCGGCGCGCTCCACTACGACGGGCTCGCCGACACCGCCGACGGCCTCGGCGTCCGCGGCGACCTCATCCGCCGCCTCGCCGTGATGCGCGACTCCGCGATCGGAGCGTTCGGTGTGCTCGCGCTCGTTGGATGGGGGCTGCTGCTGTTCGCCGCGCTCGAGCCGCTCACGAGCGTGCAGGCGCTGAAGGCGATGATCGCCGCCGGCGCGACGTCTCGGCTCGCGATCCTCGTGCAGGGATTCGGGACACGTCCCGCCCGCGGTGACGGGCTCGGCGCGGGGTTCTCGGTGAACCTGGTCGCGCTCGCCGTCTCGACTGTGGTGACTGCGGCGATCGTGCTCGCCGTCGCTGGCGTCCCCGGCGGCGCCGTGAGCCTCGGCGCAGGCGTGATCGCCGCCGCCCTCGTGACTCTCTTCGTCCGCCGCGCATTCGGTGGGAGGACGGGCGATACGCTCGGCGCCGGGGCGGTGATCACCGAGCTTGTCGTGTGCCTCGCGCTCGCCGCGTGGTGGCATTAGGTGCACCGTCATCGCGCTGGACGAGTGACGTGTTGTCGAAACAGGACGACTCTGGCCGCTGAGGTCAGCTCATGCTGCGGTAAGCCCCGCTACCGGCGACTCCTCACCTGAGGAGCACAGCCGTCTCCAATCCGCTCCAGCGGGCTCGCAACCTTGTGCCAGGTCCACGTCTATGTGCGACCGCGTCGGAGCTCATAGCTATCGTCGTCGCACGAGAAGTGGACTGAAATTAGATGGGCACTGAGGCAAACTCGACGGTTCGGGTCATCGTCGGAACTGATTTCGGGCCCCGATCCGGGGTTTGGCGGATCTGGTCCACCAACGATGAGATCTACCTCGCCCCCCGGAGCCTGGCCGGCAAGATGAAGACCAGTCTTCACTCGTCGGGCATCTCTCGTCAGGCATTCAACGAGCAAGCCGCCGGAGAGTTCGTTCCTGAAGGAGATCGCGCGGTAGTCAAATGGAACGAGCCCGACGAGTTCCAAGATGGCGCGCGTCTCGTCTTGGAGATCGTCGTCCCGACCGACGAGTCGACCGTGCCAGCCGAAGAACCGGCAGTGGCTGACAAAGCGAAGATCAAGATCATCGAACCTGCCCCAGCCTGGGATATGACCGTGATCTCGCTGATCGTTACGAAGGCCGGACTCGTAATCGCTGGCTACCCTAAGCCTCCTAACCTACTTTCCTGGCTGATTGCCACATGGGAGATGCGTGGGCGCGGCCGACTATGGGTTGTCGGCTCGTATCAGCCCTTTAGTGATGGGCTCCGGTCATTTATCACTGGGTGGCATCGGCTCGTCGAGAGGCGCCGCATCACGCAGGAGCGATCCACCGTCGTGGCATGGTCACCGTCCACAGCGATACCGACGAGATCTTCGAGTTCCTGGCCCAGCGGGCCGCCGCTGGGACGGCGTTCCTGATCGTCGACCAGTACGCCACTCGTGCGCTCGCCCTCGCCGACCGCGCCTACATCATCCGTAAGGGACAGATCGCCTTCGAAGGCACGGCCGACGAGGCGAGGCACTCCGACCTGTTCTCGCATTACCTCGGCAGCGATGGGAAATCTGCTGGGTGAGGCGGCGCGCACGCGAAGGCTCACGTCGACAAATGTGGCCGGGCCTCGCCGAGTAACGGCCACGCGCGCTACGACCGCTTGGTCCTCCCGTTCCCTCCTGCGCGTGCGGCGGAAATAGCATGCCCCGAGAAGAGAGGAGGTCTGAGTCTGCGGCGGAGCGCCGCCATCTTCGTCGCCACGACCAGGAAGCAGGTGATCGACTCGTATCTGCAACGCGGGGCGGGGTGCCAGCCTGGAGTTCGTGGCTCGACTCGGGAGTCAGCACCAGCTTATGAGGTGGTCACAACCTCGACGGTCATCGAAGTCCTTCCGTTTGACTAGTGCTTGCCCAGGGCCGAGCATGAGACTCGACCCTCGCGCGGCGCGCTTGCGTTAAGTACGAACATGGATCGGCGCGACCTGGCTGGCCCTCCGGTGGAATGCAGCAGTCCAGCTGCAGGAGATATTTGGCGTGTCCGGGCGGTCTCAGGAGCGCGGGGACTTGGCCAGCGGCGTGGTGGCACGCTAAGGGTGGGCGGTCAAACCATGTTCTCGTAGGAGGGGGCCATGTCAGCTGTCCGTCGGTTGGTCGATGTCGCCGGTCGTACCCGTTCGCCGGCGACTATGCCGGGGTTCCACGCAGGTGCAGCACCGCGCAACAAAGGACAACGCTACCCCGCCGATCCGCCGATCCGCCGATCCGCCGATCAGATCGTCGTGGTCATGCGCCAGGCCAGGCAGGCCCGTCACGCCGCTCGCCTTAGCGGCGTGATCGTGGTGCTCTGGCGCGCTGGGCTGCGGATCCACGAGGCGCTCTCTCTGATGGAGTCCGGCCTCGATCCACGCGGCGGGTCGATTCTGATCAAACACGGGAAGGGCGATCGCCGACGTGAGGTTGGGATGGACGCGTGGGCGTGGTCGGCGATCCAGCCGTGGCTGGCCGAGCGCGCGAAGCTTCCTGTCGGTCCGCTGTTCTGCGTATCGTCGGCCCGACTCGTGGCCATCGCTGGTCAGAGAGCGCTGCCCGGCGGGAGCTGCATCGCACCGCGATCCAGGCAGGCGTGCGCCGGCGCGTCGCCCCGCACCAGCTCAGGCATGCCCATGCGGTCGAGCTGCTGCATGAAGGGATCCCGCTGCCGATGATCCAGCGTCAGCTCGGCCACTCGCACCTCTCGACGACCGGCACCTACCTGCAGGGAATCTCCTCCGAAGAGATCATCTCCACGGTCCACGGCCGACAGGCACCAATGATGCACGCCAGCGCTGGCCTCGACTTGTAGCCCTCGGCGGGAGCGCACCCAGCGCCCCCGCCCCATTACCCCAGGCCAGTTCGAACCGCTCGACCAGCTCAGAGCACGCGGATGCTCCAGGCTGCCTGCTCTCGACAGCAGCAGTAGCGACACCTCACTCCTGCTGGTCGTCGTCCGACTCAGCACTGATGAAAGCGACCGGCCGGGCGCATGCTCAGGCTATGAGAGCGACAGCGCCGGAGCGTTTCCTGGCGGCTCGGGCGAGCGAATCAGCAAGCGCGTTCGCCGCCGCACCGTCAGTGCCGACGTCGCACCCGAGTTCCCGCCAAAGCAGAACACCGAGCTGATCGCCAACGGCGGCCGGACGGCCGACGACGTGGCGAGTCTCGAGCTTGGCGATTTGCGAGACCGGTGGCGCCCTGCTTGTCGAGACCTGCACTTTGGTTGTCGCGCGGGCATCGCGGCCCACGCTTGTGCAGCAGTGCGCGGTCGGCGTCAACTGGCGTGGCCCTGCGCCAGCTTCTCAGCCTCGCGCAATCGCGCGTCGATCAGGTCGAGGCCGAGATTCCAGAAGCCCGGATCTCTGAGATCCAAGCCGATCAGCTCGACGAGCCTTTGTGGGTCGCGTGAGCCGCCGGCGGCGAGCATCGCGAGGTAGCTGTTTACGAATGGCTCCCCGATCTGTTGGTAGCGCGCGTACGCCGCGAGCGCCAGCAACTGTCCGAAGGCGTAGCTGTACACGTAGCCGGGTGTGTCGAAGAAGAAGTGCGGAACGGTCGACCAGCAGTGCTCGCTGCCGGGGGTGGGCTCCACGGCCTCGCCGTAGTAGTCGCGCATAGACTGGGCGTACAGGTGCGCCCAGCGTCTCGGGTGAGAGTTCCCCTTCGGCTCTGCGCGCCGTGTGCGCGGCATCCTCGAAGCGGTTGAAGGCGATCTGCCAGTGCACGGGCAGCAGCGCGTTGTCGATGCTGCGGCCGATGATCGCCGAGTCTCTCCCGATCGTTCCCGGCGTTTGCAACCAGTCGCTCGATCAGCAGTGTCTCGCCGAAGGTCGACGCCGTCTCGGCGATGGTTATCGTCGGCATGAAGTCAAAGGTTCCGCGGGGCGCGGCGAGTACAGCGTGAAGGCCGTGGCCGAGTTCGTGGGCCATCGCCAACACATCACCGATGCGGCCGCGGTAGTTCAGCAACACGTGTGGATGCACGGTGCACGACCAGTCACAGAACGCCCCTGGAAACTTCGTCGGCCGCGGCGGCGCGTCGATCCAGCCCTCATCGAAGAAGCGCGCGACGATCTCGCGCGCCCTCGATGACAGCGAGCCGTAACTGCCAAGCACAAGCTCTCGCGCCTCGACATAGGAGTAGCGGCCTTCGAGGTCTCCGATCGGTGCCATCACGTCGTAGTCGGCGAGCTGATCCAGTCCGAGCAGCCTCGCCTTCAGCCGGTGCCAGCGGTGGGCGATGTCGTAGCGGCCGACCACCGCGTCGACCAGTGCCTGCACCGCCTCACCGGAGATCTCGTTCTCACGGTTCCGCGCATCAAGCCAATGGCGGCGTCCTCGCAGCCGATCGAGCGTCGCGTGCCCCTGCAGCAATGCGTTGTATACGAACGAGCGGGTTCCAAGACCCGGCTCCTGCGCCGCCACAAACCCCTCCATGAACTGCTTTCGCACCCCACGGTCGGGATCCTCGAGCATGCTCAGAAACGCACCGACACCTACCTGCTCACCGTCAACCTCACATTGCACCTCCGAGATCAGCTCGTTGGCCAGCCGGACCCACGCAAACCGGCTCGTCGCCGACGTCTCGGACAGGACCCGCTCCTCGGCAACGCTGAGCTGCTCGCTCGCGGCGTCGTGCACCCGACGAAGATGATGGGCCGCGAACTCGACCTCCGGACCCGCCTCCGCGAGCAGCCGCTCCACGGCGTCCTGCGATCCAGCGCCCCACTCCAGCTCAAAGAACCGCAGCTTCTGCTCAATCTCGGAGCGCCGCTCCGCAACCAGCCCATACAACGCGCCGGCAGCCGCGTCCGAGAGATCCCGCTGATGCGAGAGCGAGGCGTACAGAAACGCTCGCATCATCGTCTCACGAATCCCCGACCACTCCTGCGCCGCGGCAGCGAACTCCGGGGCGTCAAGCTGCAGCACGCGCCCGCCGTACCGCACGGCGAAATCAGCGGCGCGCCGCGCGGCGTCGTCAAGCAGCGCGCCCGCGCCGTCCGCACCGCCACTGTCGACGAGCGGGTCGAGATCCCACACCGCCGCCGCCAAACCCCCGTCACCGATCTCTCCCGAAGGCACGGTCACCCCGCAATCCTAATCCGCGCGCGACCTGCTCTGCGACCGCCGCGAGCATCTCGGCGTAACGCCGACTCCCCCTGCATTGCGCGGAAAGGACGATTCGCCGGCCAGCCCTTACAAAGCGGCTGGCTCTCGAGCCGCGAGCGCTCTGCTGGCCGCGCTGTCCGGGAACATGGTGGCCAGCGGTTAGACGCGCGGCGTGGCGCGAAAGGCGGGGCGCGCGTCGGATCGCGGTCAGCGGTGTTGTGGGCGGCGGTCTAGGGCCTCGTAGTGCTGTGAGTGATGGTCGAAGCGGCTGAGCACGGCGCGTGCCGGCGGTGGGACATGGGACGCGGTGGCGTCCTCACCGACGAACGCGACGATCGCTTCGAGCGAGGTGAACCACATGATGGTGCAGAACTCGATCTCGTTCTCGAGGCGTCTGCGGATCAGGTCGATCGACAGGAAGCCGTCGATCGCGCGAGATTCAATGCCTGGGATGACGCTGGTACGGACAACGCGCTCGTACGCGTCGGCGTTCTCGTGAGTTGTCCAGCCGTGCCAGATTCGACAGATCATGGGCCGATTCTCCTGTGCGGCGGGCCGGCTGGCTTGAACTTCGGTGCGCGATGATTGGGTGATGCTCCGCAGCCGGGTGCTTGCTGACGTGGACGGCGTTGTGGTGCGTGCCGTGCGTTGCTGTCATCCGCGAGGGGCCGGCGAGCGACCCCGCGGTGTGCCAGTCGACCGCGGTGGTGCTCGTCCGGCGAGGCTGCTTTGCGCGCTGGGTCGATGGGCGTCAGCAAGTTCTTTGCCCCTCGACCGCCTATCTGCAGCGTCCGGGCAGGAGGAGCGGTTCGGTCACCCCGCCGCCGGCGGGGACGATTGCACTGTGATCGTTCTCGACGCGGCAGCGTTCGCTGACCTGTTCGGGGACCCGCGCACGCGGCGTGATCCGGAGTTGCCTCTCCCGGCGGCGGTTTCCGTGTTGCACCGCCGGATGCTCGCCGCCGAAGAGGGTGATCAGCGAGCCGAGCTCGCGCTCGAGATCGCGGCGAGGGTCGCGCAGATCGGGCGCCGTCGCATACTGGACGTTGCCTGTCGGCCATTGAACCCGGCGCAGCGTGGGCTGGTCGCAGAGGCCCGCGAGGCGCTGGCTACCAATCCAATGCTGACGCTGTCGCAGCTCGCGGCGGGACTAGCGGTCTCCGCGCATCATCTCAGCCGGACGTTCTCCCGCGCGACTGGACGCGGCGTTGCCCAGCACCGCGTCCAACTGCGTATCTGCGCTGCGCTTGACCGCCTGCAGGAGGGCGAGCGTGACCTCGCGCGGCTCGCTCCCGACCTCGGGTTCGCAGACCATTCCCACCTCGCCCGGACGCTGCATCGGCACACCGATCGCACCCCCTCGGAGCTTCGCCGGCAGCTCCGGCTCGAGTCCGGATCTGGACTCAAATAGCGACCGAGAAGCAGCCGCCACGGGACGTCTGCCTTCGCCGTGGCCACCACGCCACCCCCGGCCCGCCGCCGGCCTTGCAGCCTCGCTTTCCGCACTGAGCATGGCGCGGTCGGCGGCGGCAGAAATGCTCGTCCTCGAACGAAGTGGTGCCGTCGGGCACAACGACGACGACCGTGCTCGAGTTGTAGAAGAGCCTGGGGGTCGGCGGCGAGAGCGTCAGCGCCGGCGCTCGTGAGTTCGTGGCCGTCTCCGATGCCCCAAAGGACACCGATGCTGGCGAGCCCGTTCGCGTTGGCGCCTGCGATGTCGTAGTGGCGGTCGCCGACCATGACAACCTGGCCGCACGAGGGGTCGTGCGTAAGGGCCCGTTCGATCGTCACACCCTTCGGTTGGTGCTCGTCGGCGAGGTCGGGGCCGACGACCGCGAGGAAGTGGTGGCGAATCCCAAGTGCGGAGACAAGAGGTTCAGCGAGCGCTTGGGGCTTCGAGGTGGCAACCACCATCGAGCAGCGGCGCCCGAGCTCATCAAGCATCTGTGGAATGTCAGGGAGGACCGCGGTCTCGGAAGCCGACTCACGGGTCGTTGCCGTTGTTGGCGCCGACGATCTGGACGGTCCGATTGCCGGGGTACTTACCGGTCGTGTACCGGGCGCCTTCTATACCGCTCAGCGACCGGGAGGCTGCCGTTGACGTCGTTGTTTCAGGGACCTGCGGACCGGCCAAGCCGCCGCCTGCTGGAAGCCCTGGTTGCCGGGGTAGATGAAGTGCGTGGCCAACTGGCCGGTCAGCGTGCCGCCGCGCTCCTTGATGATCGCCGCCCGGTCGAGGTCGGCTCACACGCCGCGAGGCACGTTTACGCTCGTGAAGCGTCCGTGGGCGTTGTCGAGGGCCACGTAAGGATCGCCAGGTCTGCGGCGTATTCAGTCGGGGGATCCCGTGCAGGTCTTCGCGCGTGCCGCACGATCTATCCCCGGCGATCGCAGGTACCAAATGTGACTTCCGAAACTGGTACGCCCTCTCACCTCGTCGCCGCGCCCGCGGAGTCTGAGTGCTGCACAGTTGACCCTTCACTCGTATCGAGGATTAAGGCACGCCGAAATATCTCGAACCCAAACCGGTGTCGGTCGATACTTCTGGCTCGTGCTTCTGCGCGGCAAACGCGGAGCGCGGTGCCCCCAGTAGAGGCCGCGGTTGCAGCCGGCCTGACGGCAGCGCCGCTTCGTTCGTCACGTGGAGGCACGGTGGTGGCTCGAGGCCGGCATACCAGTGACCGCCGGCGTCGTCAGGTCTGTGCGGGTCCGCACTTGTGTGTATCGCTGCGTTACTTACGGCTGAGCGCCGTTGCGCCATTCTCGGTGATCATGATCGCCGCGTCCGAGCAGGCGTATCCGTGCGGGGAGCGGGTCGACCGCGACCAGCCGGAGTGCCAGCTCCCACATCCACGGCGTGCATCGCGCCCAGGTGTCGCCGACGGGCATCAGTCATGAACGGTGAACTGCGCGCGCCGGTGGCGGTGCCAACGCTTCCGCTGATCGTCGGAATCGTCAACATCACGCAGGACTCGTTCTCGGACGGCGGGTTGTACCTGAATCCCGATGACGCCGTCGCGCACGCACACACACTCCGCGCTTCCGGAGCCGACATCATCGAGCTCGGCCCAGCGTCCAGCCACCCCGATTCGATCCCGGTCAGTCCCCGCGAGGAACAGGGTCGGCTAGCGCCGGTGCTCGAACGCCTGGCCGACGGGGACATCCCGTTGTCGGTCGACTCCTACCGCCCTCAGACCCAGCGCCTCGCGCTGACACACGGCGCGAGCTATCTGAACGATATCCATGGCTTCCCTGATCCGTCCGTCTATGACGCCCTGAGCAGTGCGAGCTGCAGACTGGTGGTGATGCATGCCGTTCAGGACGACGGACCCGCGACGCGACTGATGACCAATCCAGCTGAGGTCTGGACGAGGATCAATCGGTTCTTCGATCAGCGGCTGGCAGCACTCGAAGCGGGGGGCATCGCGCGCGAACGTCTCATTATCGATCCGGGCCTTGGTTACTTCCTCGGCAGCACGCCGGAACCCTCGCTGCTGGTCATGGCGGGAATCCGGCGACTCAAGGCTCAGTTCGGTCTGCCGGTCCTCCTATCCCCGTCGCGCAAGTCATTTCTGCGTACGCTCACCGGCCGGAAGGTCTCGGACGCTGGCGCCGCCAGCCTCGCCGCTGAGCTCTCCGCGGCCTCGAACGGCGCCAACTATATTCGTACCCACGACGTCCGAGCGCTCCACGACGCGCTGGCCGTGCAGCAGGCGATCCTGGCGCATGAGCGGCCGAGCTGAGGGTGCTGTCATGCGACCCGCCCAGACGCTCGTCGATTGTGTCGCGCGCTTGATGAACGTGCCCTGCAGCCGATAGCCGCCTCGCGCCACCGGATGACGAACGCCTGCCACGCTTCTGAATGCTCACGGTCCGAGGATTCGTCGCGGATCGCCTCGAGGTCGGCGCTGCTGTTGCGGCGGCGGGGATCGGGGCACGGGTAGCGCGAGTCGAATCTTGATACGGGTCCTACCCGGTGCTTGTGGTAGAGCAGGGTGCCCGCGCGAGCTCATCGTCTTCTGGTCACGGATGGCCGGCCGAACCGCCACGGACGATCAGGCGGGAGCCGAGGAGCTTCGTCCGTACGTGTGCGCCAATCGGAGCTCGAACGATCTCGACCACGCCTTACCTCCTACGATGCGGTGCTATGCGTGACGGCGTCGTCCCGTTCCACATCGACGTAGCCGAAGCCGATATCGAGGATCTTCGCGATCGGCTGCGCCGGACTCGCTGGCCCGAGGCTGAGACCGTGGACGATTGGTCGCAGGGGACACCGCTCGCGTATGCCCGTGAGCTGTGCCAGTACTGGCTTGACGAGTACGACTGGGCGAAGGCACAGGCCCGGCTCAATCGCTTCCCCCAGTTCCGCACGACCGTCGGCGGCTTGGACATTCACTTCGTCCACGTTCGTTCCCGGCACGAGAGCGCCGTTCCGCTCGTCATGACGCACGGCTGGCCTGGCTCGGTCGTCGAGTTCGCCAAGGTCGTCGAGCCGCTGACCGATCCGGTGGCGTTCGGCGGGAGCGCTACCGACGCGTTCCACGTGGTGTGCCCAACGCTGCCAGGATTCGGGTTCAGCAGCAAGCCGGCGCGTCCAGGCTGGGGCACGCAGCGAATCGCAGACGCCTGGGATCAGCTCATGGCCAGGCTCGGCTACCCACGCTACGGCGCCCAAGGCGGCGACTGGGGGTCCCAGGTGACGACGGCGCTCAGCGTCCGGCACCCCGAGCACCTGATCGGCATCCACCTGAACATGGTGTTCGCGTTCCCCGATCCCGAAGACGACGATGAGCTCACCGAGCGGGAGCGCGAGGCACTGGCCGCGCTGGAATACCACCGCAGGAGGGGGTCGGGCTATGCCATCGAGCAGTCGACCCGTCCGCAGAGCCTCGGCTACGGGCTCGTCGACTCGCCCGCCGGGCTTTGCGGCTGGATCGTCGAGAAGTTCTGGGCGTGGAGCGACTGCGACGGTGATCCGGCCAACGTCTTCACCCGTGACGAGATGCTGGACAACATCATGCTCTACTGGCTGCCCGGCACCGGCGCATCTGCGGCCCGGCTGTACTGGGAGAGCTTCGGCAAACGCATCCAGGACCCCGTTTTTGTGCCGGCCGGTGCCTCCGTTTTCCCTAAGGAGATCTACCGCCCGTCACGCCGCTGGGCAGAGCCGCAGTTCCGCGATCTGCGCTACTGGAACGAGCTTGGAAAAGGCGGCCACTTCGCCGCACTGGAGCAGCCAGCGACTTTCGTGGACGAGGTGCGAGCAGCTTTCCGGCTGTTCCGCTGATCGCTATCTGGGGTGTCTAACAACGGCATCGACGGGGGTGCGCACGACAGTTCTTTGCGCGGCCGTCGGAGCGTGACCGCGACCGGCTGCGGACCACCGTCGATTGGATCGCCGACCTCTACCACAAGGCGCGCCCTTGCTATCCATCTGGATTGTCCGACGACCTCAGTGGGATCAGCCCGGGTGATTGGCTGCTGGAGATCGGCTGCGCGACCGGGACGGCCGCACGGCCGCAGTTGCAGCGCGGCTTTGTCGTGGTATGCGTCGAGCCAGCCGCACGTCTCGCAGCGGGGGCAAGATGCAACCTCAGATCGGTTCCGAGCCGAGGTACACATCCAGGACTTCCGAAAGCTTCACGGCACCGCCTGGAAGCTTTCGGCTCGTATTCGCGGCCACCGCCTGGCACGGGGTTGACCCGACTGTCCGCTATCGCCGCGCAGACGAGCTGCAGTCCTCGGCGCCGTGGCCGTCGACGTCGAGCCCGCCGGAGGTGGCGACGAGACGAGACGCCGGACCTTGGGAGGCCGCGGCGAGGGCGATCGCCATGACCCCATCGATCGAACCGTGCGATCACGTCGCTGCCGCAGGAGACCCTCGCCGCTGCATGATCGACCAGATCGTCATAGCAACGATCGCCGGGTCATAAGGCTCCGCACCCGCACCGCGCCAGCCCAGCAGGCGGGCGTCGCAATCGCTCGGCAGCTGATCGGCGACCGGCGCCGAGAATTCGCGAACCGGATGCACCGGGAAGAATGCGGGGAGAGGCGACGCCGCGACCCATCGTGACTGGCCAGCGTGCACGGTGACGGCCCGTCGGCCCCAGGTTGGGCCACCAGGTGTTCATGCCGGTCGAGCCGCAGCCAGCCACGCGCAGCGACTTCGCGGAAATAGCCGAGTCGCTCGGCGATTCCTCGGCGAGCGTGATGTCAGGTAGCTCCTCATCCAACCCGTGTTCGGGACGGTCGTGACCACGAAGCGCCTTGGGTACTTGCACGCGTCGCCGCTGTCCGGAGCGACCAGCGAGGGCGCGGCCACGCCAGGCATCCTTACGAGGCGCTTCTCTACTTCGCCACGCAGATGGCTGGACGACAATGGAGGCGGTCACGACTGCGACGACCGGGCCTTGATCCGTCCTGTAAGGGGCCCGGCGTAGAGGCACAGTTGCGCCCCCCGTTAGCGGCCGATCAGCGCAGACGGACGCGGCGATAGACCAGCGCCCGACTGATGTTTCGCCGCGACTCCGTGGTCAGCTCGGGTCCCATGACGCGGCGCCGGAAGGCTTCTTGCGTCCGCGACATGCTCGTCGCACCTTGACATTGCCGCGCCGCTGCGCGGGGCGCAGCTGGAACTGAGAGCAGGGTCCGTCAGTCGTCGAAGCGACCGTCCCGACCGGTTCGGTGGCTCGGGTCGAGCGAGGAACGCGCCGAGGAGCGGACGAGCGCTTGACTCTCGCTCCAGCCGAACTGCGGTTGAAACGCGGTCGACGGAAGAGGGGACGGTCAGCAAGTTCGAGCGCCTCGACACGGCGTCGGCCGGCGCGAGCGCTCAAAACCACGCTGCTTTCTGAAGTCGTTCTTCGATGGCACTGTCCAGGCCGAGCCGACGAATGCAACCCGGTGAACGGCTGCGTGCCGCAAGAACTCGGCAAGACGGGCGCCGAGGACCGGTTCGACGAGACGCCGCTCGCCGTAGAAGGGGCACGACAGCGGGACAACGACCAGGGCTCTCCGCTCAGGATCGCTCTCCGCTGGGCGCGCCATCGATCCCTGCTAAAGACCGAGCCACGAGATGCACGCGAACTGAAAACCGCCGATGTTCCGAGGAACGTGTTCCCGACTCGAGGAGTAGACGATCGCGGCATAGGCGGCCGAGTCGTTACGGACGGGGTGCCGGCAGCAGCCAGATTCCATCGGGCGAGTCAAGGTCCCGAGTATCGTCGCTATCTGTCGGCGTCCATCCGCAGTCGACGCCATCAAGCATCAGCGCCAAAGTGGCATCGAGCTCGCCATGGGTCAGACGAGCCGTCTCTCGGTCTCCGAGCGCCAGGATCTCACGATCCAAGTCTAAGCGATGGCGCTCATCCGCGCCGCCGTGCAACCAGCCGTCGTGCGGTTGCTCGGAGGTGACGCGGCCGGCAAGCTGTGCACCCTGAAGAGAGACCCGGTGCCGCGCGTGTGCCGCGCGAGTGCCGCGGGGAACCGCGTCAAGGTAACTCCGACCCGCCGCCGCCATGATCAAGTTCTTCCACGAACGCGCAAATTCAAGCGCATCCCGTCTTCGCCTGCCTCCGCGGCTCAGTTTGACCACCTGCTTGATTTCGACGGGCTGCCGAGCGGGTGGGGGGCGACTCGATCGCAGAGGGCAAGTGGATGCCGACCGTCGGCGACGAGGTCAGCCCATCGAAGACGAGGATGCGGACGGGACCGTCGACGGTCGCCCGACGAGCAGGCGGGCCGCACGCTGACCCCGGCGCGCACAGGCGAGCCCCGCCCCGGCATGGCGGAGTCGGGCGGGCTCGGGGGGGCCGCGGAGCCGCGGTCACACGACTCAGCTGTGGGAGCTCAGGCGATGCTTGAGCCCTCGACCCACGCCCACCGGCCGTATCCGTTCGCGACGGGTGATATGTCCGTGCTCTTGGAATCACCGTCACGCAGATCCCGAGCTGCTCGCCGTAAACCGCCTGGGCGCCGACCGGGTTGAACGGATTGTCTCCCTCGTCCGAGCAGACCATCGCCAACTCCGAGTTGGCGCTGGCCCGCACAGCCGCGACGTCGAGGTCTAAGAGTCGAAACGACGCACCTTCGTCGGGGACGTGCGCTGAATGTGGGGGTGAGACGAGCAGCACTCGGTCGACCGACATGCCGACGGCGGGCGTTCGGCTCGCGGCGTGGAACCACAGTAGGTACGCCAGCGAGTGACATATCACTGTGCGCCGGCGGCCGGTCATGGCACTCAGCTCTGTGCCGAGGACGTTGAGCTAGCTTGTCCAGTGAAGGAAAGCGGGGATTTGGTAGCCCGGGGTAGCGGACGTCATGTCCCCTACGGGCCAGTTCCGCGGCCAATTGGAATTGCCAGTGGTCGGCGGTCGTTCGTTGCCGATGCCATGCAGGATCAGGTAGCTGCGCGGCGGCGATCGCGTTCGGCCTGGGCCATCAGCTGGGATGTCACCGATAGTCCCTTTAACGGGATCCTGGAACTGGCCCGAGGGGACTGGAAAAAGCCAATTCGTGGTCAACGCCGCGCTGAAGCGTCTTGCGGATCCACCGGGCCTCGACTTCGGCGAGGCCCGTCCAGTGGTGGGCTCGGCGTTTCCGCATCTGCGGCGGCGCGTCCGGCGGAAGGGCGACGGTGCCATGCTCCAACGGGTTGAGTCCGCGGCGCAGCACCGCGAGAATAGGTGTGTTTGGTGACGAAGGCGGTGGGAGCGATCGCGACGAGGAATGCGGGGGGTCGACGGTCTCGATCGCGAGCTCCGCCCACAGCGAGATCGACCCTCGCGCCGGCTGAGCTTGGTCGTGCGATATGCCTTCGTCTCGGTCCTGATGCCCGTTGGCCGGTGAGCTGGT